>CAWECC010000001.1:0-930000 GCA_963807505.1 uncultured Gammaproteobacteria bacterium
ATATGACGCCTGGCTGGCGATCGCAGGAGCAGCGAACTGGAGGACGCCGGAAGACGTAAAAAAAGCGCATCCGAAGGCGAGCGTCTTAAAGGGCGGTCGTGTGGTTTTTAATATCAAAGCCAACGATTATCGGTTGATTGCGTTGGTTCAGTACGTGGATGGCGTTTTGATGATCCGATTTTTCGGATCGCATGAGGAATATGACGGCATTGATGCGGAGACAGTGTGATGAAAACGACCCTGATTGTGATTCAAGATGAAGCGGACCACGCAGACGCCAAGAAGCTTATCGAGAAGCTGATGGGGTCGAGCGATCCTAAGGACCGTGCACGGATGGTCGCCCAGGCCCGATTGGTCGAGGCTTACGAGCGCTCGGAGTGGCCACGTACAGCGCCAACACTTCCGGTGCTTCTCGCCTACATCATGGATCAGCATAGCCTTTCGCGCGCAGATCTCGTGCCGTTGCTTGGTACCGCCAGCCGCGTGAGCGAGGTCTTGAGCGGAAAGCGGGACTTGAGTATGTCAATGGTGCGCCGGCTCCGCGAGCGGTTTCACATTTCGGCTGATTTGCTCGTTCCGCGGGGTCGAGCGCGCAACAGAATAGCTGCGTGAGCTAGCCGGCCACGATCAACGACTCTTACACGACTACCCGGGGAAAGATCCTCGCTACAGCCCGCAGTCTCGCCGAACGTCCGCAACGTGACCGGCAAATCCCTTGTTTGCTGATGCATAGGCGGCCGCTCGGTCGAAATATCCACGTGCGCGCTCTAGTTGCTTAAGATGAACACAGACCATGGCGCCGACCAGGGAAGAGCGACCTTCATTGGAAAACGGCATCGAACCACTTTTGTCTAGAACCGCTAACACATCGTCATAGGATTCGAATTCTTCGAGAAATGGCAGGCCTAGCGAATCCATATACCTGGTGATATCGCTGGCGGTCTTACTTACTTGGTGGTCTAAGTCAAACCACGCGTCTTCGTTAAAAGCCAGACGAGTGAGTCGCTGACGAATGTCGCACTCGTACTCTTGGACGAACACGGGGAATTCGCGTCCGCTTTCAATAGCACGCACTGCCGGCAGTGCCACCCCAAGATTCACGGTAAAACGGCCGTAGTGGCTTTCACGCAAGCCTGGTATGACGTAGTCCCCGATTGGGAATTGTCCCATTTGAAGGTTGACTACCTGAACAAGACCGTCGCCGACATGGCGATTGTATGTTCTGCCCTTCTTCTTGAATCCAACCGGTTTGAGAAAGCCCGTGAGGGCTTTTTGGATATCGTCCAGCGCCTTGACGTAGGGTGATGCCGCCATGTCGGTCATTTTGTCATGCTTGGTGGCGGTCTCGAAGATTGCGGGGAGCCGGGCTTTGAGTTACGTCGAACAGCATGGGAAAGCTCGCCAAAAGACCGCCACGACGAACTGCTCCGCGTGTAGCGGCGGGAGGTGGGTTTCTGCCAGTTTTGCCCCCAAACTCAGGGTTCACTACAGCTAACGACCGTGCGAAAATAGGCTGGGGCCCTGGTCCGCTCACTCCCACTCAATCGTCGCCGGCGGCTTCCCCGAGATGTCGTACACCACGCGCGAAATCCCCGGCACTTCGTTGATGATCGCGATGCGCCACGCGATCGAGAAACTCATACGGCAGCCGCGCCCAGCGCGCCGTCATGAAATCGATGGTCTCCACCGCGCGCAGCGCGATCACATGGTCGTAGCGCCGCCCGTCGCCCATGACGCCGACCGAGCGCACCGGCAGGAACACCGCGAAAGCCTGGCTGACCTTGTCGTACAGATCGTGGCGGCGCAGCTCCTCGATGAAGATCGCATCCGCGCGCCGCAGCAGATCGGCATGCGCCTTGTGGATTTCGCCCAGGATGCGCACGCCCAGACCCGGGCCCGGAAACGGATGCCGGTGCACCATGTCCGCCGGCAGCCCGAGCTCCAGCCCGAGCTTGCGCACCTCGTCCTTGAACAGTTCGCGCAGCGGCTCCAGCAGCTTGAGCTTCATGTGCTGCGGCAGGCCGCCGACATTGTGATGCGACTTGATCACATGGGCCTTGCCGGTCTTGGCGCCGGCCGACTCGATCACGTCCGGATAAATCGTGCCCTGCGCCAGCCACTTGACGTCCTCGAGCTTCGCCGCCTCCTCGTCGAACACCTCGACGAACATGCGGCCGATGATCTTGCGCTTCTTCTCCGGATCCGCCTCGCCGGCCAGCGCCGCCAGGAAACGCTGCTCGGCATCGACGCGGATCACGCGCACGCCCATGTGCTCGGCGAACGTCGCCATCACCTGATCGCCTTCGCCCAGGCGCAGCAGCCCGTGATCGACGAACACGCAGGTGAGCTGCGTGCCGATGGCGCGATGCAGCAGCGCCGCCAGCACCGAGGAATCGACGCCGCCCGACAGTCCGAGCAGCACCTTGTCGGTGCCGACCTGCGCGCGGATGCGCGCCACGCTGTCCTCGATGATGTTGCCCGTGGCCCAATTCGCCGCGCAGCCGGCGATCTCGCGCACGAAGCGCCGCAGGATCTCGCCGCCCTGCAGGGTGTGGGTCACCTCGGGATGAAACTGCACGCCATAGAAGCGCCGCGATTCATCGGCCATGGCCGCGAGCGGCGCGTTGTCGCTGGACCCGATCACCTTGAATCCCGGCGGCACCGCGATCGACGTGGTCGCCGTGGCTCATCCACACATCGAGCACGCGCCGCCCTTGAGCGTCGCGATTGTCCTCGAGCCCGTCGAGCAGCCGCGAGCCGGCCGTCGGGCCGGACCTGCGCGGCGCCGAACTCGCGATGCGTGGACGATTCGACCTGGCCGCCCAGCTGCGCGGCCATGGTCTGCATGCCGTAGCAGATGCCGAGCACCGGCACGCCCAGCGGAAAACACCTCGGCGGGCGCCTCGGGCCCTTGGCGTCGTACACCGATTCGGGGCCGCCGGAGAGGATGATGGCCTTCGGCGCGAAGCGCTTGATCTGCTGCCGCATCGACATCCCAGGCATAGATTTCGCGAATACACGCCGAGTTCGCGCACGCGGCGCGCGATCAACTGGGTGTACTGGGCGCCGAAATCGAGAATCAGGATTCGGTCCGCGTGAATGTCGGGCATCAACCGATCCGGTAGTTGGGCGCTTCTTTGGTGATGGTCACATCGTGCACGTGACTCTCGCGCACGCCGGCGCTGGTGATGCGCACGAATTGCGGGCGGGTGCGCATCTCTTCGATGCTGCCGCTGCCGGTGTATCCCATGGCGGCGCGCAGGCCGCCCGACAGCTGATGCAGGATGGCGACCAGGCTGCCCTTGTACGGGCACGCGGCCCTCGATGCCTTCCGGCACCAGCTTCTCCAGTTCCGTGGTCGTGTCCTGGAAATAGCGGTCGCTCGAGCCATGCGCCTGGGCCATCGCGCCCAGCGATCCCATGCCGCGATACGCCTTGTAGGAGCCGCCTTGGTACAGCTCCACGTCGCCGGGCGACTCCTCGGTGCCGGCGAACATGCCGCCGATCATCACGCAGTGCGCGCCGGCCGCCAGCGCCTTGGCGATGTCGCCCGAATAGCGGATGCCGCCATCGCCGATCACCGGCACGCCGCGTGCCCTCCAGGGCCTTGGCGACCCGCGCAATCGCGCTGATCTGCGGCACGCCGACGCCCGGCGACGACGCGCGTGGTGCAGATCGATCCCGGGCCCGATGCCCACCTTGACGCGCATCGGCGCCGTGCTTGACCAGATCGAGCGCCGCCTCGGCGGTCACGATGTTGCCGCCGATCACCTGCATGTCCGGATACTTGGCCTTGATCCTCGCCACCGTCTCGAGCACGCCGCGCGAGTGGCCGTGCGAGGTATCGACCACCACCACATCGACTCCCGCCTCGCGCAGCGCCGCGACTCGGTCCAGCGTGTCGGGCGCGGTGCCCACCGCCGCGCCGACCCGCAGGCTCCCGACGCCGTCCTTGCAGGCGTTCGGAAATTCGGTGGCCTTCTGGAAATCCTTGACCGTGATCATGCCCTTGAGCTCGTGATCGCCGGCCACCACCAGCACCTTCTCGATGCGGTGCTTGTGCAGCAGCGCCAGCACCTCGTCCTTGGGCGCGTTCTCGCGCACCGTGATCAGGCGCTCCTTCGGCGTCATCACCGAGGACACCGGCGCATCGAGCTTGGTTTCGAAGCGCAGGTCGCGGTGCGTGACGATGCCGACCACCTTGGTGCCCAGCACCACCGGCACGCCGGAGATGTTCTTCGCGCGGGTCAGCTCGATGACCTGGCGGATGGTCATGTCCGGGCTGACGGTGATCGGATCGCTGATCACGCCGCTCTCGAACTTCTTGACGCGGTCGACCTGCCGCGCCTGATTGTCGATCGACATGTTCTTGTGGATGATGCCGATGCCGCCTTCCTGGGCGATGGTGATGGCCAGGCGCGCCTCGGTGACGGTATCCATGGCGGCGGAAACCACCGGCAGATTGACTCGGATTTCGCGGGTCAGCTGGCTGGCCAGCGACACTTCGCGCGGCAAAACCTCGGAATATGCCGGCACCAGCAGCACGTCATCGAAGGTGAGTGCCTCTTCAAGAATACGCATAGGGTAGCGTTCACGGGTTCGTCTAAGAGGCGGCGCATTGTACCTTGCGCCCGCGGCGCGGTAAACCGCTATCATTTGCCCATGCAAACGGCCGAAAACCCATCCCCTCCCGGCACGCTCCGGAGCGCGACATTTACAGTGTTTCCCGGCTGAACCGCGAGGTCCGGGTGCTGCTGGAGCGCGGCTTCGGCAGCCTGTGGCTGGAGGCGGAGATCTCCAATTTCGCAAGGCCGAGCTCCGGCCACTGGTATTTCTCGCTCAAGGACGCCGCCGCCCAGGTGCGCTGCGCCATGTTCCGGCAGCGAAATATGCTGTGTGCCTTCACTGCCCGGGACGGCCAAAAAGTGCTGGTGCGGGCGCGTATCGGCCTGTACGAGCCGCGCGGCGAATACCAGCTCATCGTCGATCACATGGAGGACGCCGGCCTCGGCGCCCTGAAGCGGCAGTTCGAGGAGCTGAGCGCCAAACTCGCCGCCGAAGGGCTGTTCGCGGCCGAGCGCAAGCGTCGCCCTGCCGAGGCTTCCCAGGCGCATCGGCGTCATCACCTCGCCCACCGGCGCCGCGGTGCGCGACATCCTGCACGTGCTGGCGCGGCGCTTTCCCGCGGCGGCCGTGCTGATCTATCCGGTGCCGGTGCAAGGCGCGCAAGCCGCGGCGGAAATCGTCGCGGCGCTCGAGCTGGCCGGGCGCCGCGCCGAGTGCGACGTGCTGATCCTGGCGCGCGGCGGCGGCTCCCTGGAGGATCTGTGGGCCTTCAACGACGAGCGCCTGGCGCGCGCCATCGTGGCTTCGCCCATCCCCGTGATCACCGGCATCGGCCACGAGATCGACTTCACCATTGCCGATTTTGCCGCCGACGTGCGCGCCCCCACGCCCTCCGCGGCCGCGGAGCTGGTGGTGCCCGATGCGCAGGAATGGCTCGACGCCTTCACGCAATTCGCCGCTGCGGCTGCAGCGCTGCATGCGCCGCCGGATCGAGGAGCGCCGCGAGCGGCTGCGCTGGCTGACCGGCCGCGCGGCGCTCGTCAGTCCCGCCGCGCGCCTGGGCGCGCAGGCGCAGCGCTTGGATGAACTCGAACAGTGCCTGGTGCGCGCCATGCGCCGCCGGCTCCAAGAGCAGCGCGAGCGCCTGCGCTGGCTGTCGGGACGAGCCGCGCTGGTGAGCCCGTCCGCGCGCCTGACGCAGCAGCTGTCGCGTTTGGAGAGCCTGGATCAGCGGCTGGGCCGTGCATGGCGCCAGGCGATGAGTTCGCGGCGCGAAAAGTTGCTGCCTCTGATGCGCACCCTGAATGCCGTCAGCCCGCTCGCAACTCTGGAGCGCGGCTACGCCATCGTCAGCCTCGAGGCGGCGGCATCCTGCGCGACGCCGCGGATGCAAAGCCGGGCACCATCATCGAAGCGCGGCTCGCGCGAGGCAGGGTTCGCGCCAAGGTCGAGGGAGCCTCGTGACCCGCGGCCTGCTCGCCCGCGCCGCGTGGGCGGCTCGCAGCAGCACGCTGGCATTGATCGCGCTGAGCCTCCTATTCGCTGCCCCGGAATGCCGCGCTCGCCTCGAGCTCGAGCCTGCCGCACGAAAACGCGGTGCCGGGCGGAGTGAAGATCCTGCGCCTGGAGGTCACCGGGACTGCTCTGCCCTATGTGGAAGCGGACGGACACCGTGCCTTGGTCATCCAGGACGGCGCGGCCTGGGTGGCGGTGATCGGCATTCCGCTGTCGGCGCCGCTCGGAATGCGGCAGGTGATCGTGCATGGGACCAACGGCCGGCAGGAGATCGAATTCAAGGTGGGCGACAAGCAGCTACGTCACCCAGTCTCTGAAGGTCGCGCCGCGGCAAGTCGATCTGTCGGCCGCGGATCTGGCGCGGGTCAACCAGGAGAAAGTCAGCATCGACCGCGCCTTGAGCCACTGGACGCGAACCACCGCCGGAATCCCTGCGCTTGCCGCAGCCGGTGCCCGGAGTGCGCAGCAGCTCATTCGGCTCGCGCCGCATCTTCAACGGCGAAGTCGCGCAATCCGCACACCGGCATGGACATCGCGGCGCCGAGCGGCACGCCGGTGCGCGTGCCGATTGCCGGCACCGTGGTTGACACCGGCGATTACTTCTTCAACGGCAACACCGTATTCGTCGATCACGGCCGCGGCCTGATCAGCATGTACTGCCATTTGAGTGCGATCGACGTGAAGCCCGGGCAACGCATCGCGGCGGGGACTCGTATCGGCGCCGTCGGCATGACCGGGCGCGCGACCGGACCCCATCTGCACTGGGGCTTGAGTCTCAATCGCGCCTGGGTCGACCCCGCGTTGTTCCTGCCCTGACTCTTACGGCGATTCGTGGGTCAGCTTGCTCCCAGCATGTGATCGACCGCCGTGCCTTCCAGCGGCGGCGCCAAGGCGGCCTGACGCAGGCGCGCGCTGTGTTCCTGCACGGCGGCGCCTGAAGGCTGCATTTCGATTTGCCCTTGGAAGAACGCGCCCTCGGTGATGCCGACGCGCGGCGCAAAGACATTGCCCTTGACCTTGGCGGTGGCGCGAATGTTCACCGACTCCGTGGCATACAGGTCGCCCTCGACCTTGCCGTCGATGACGATGACTCGCGCGCGAATGTCGCCCTTCATGGAGCCGTCGGTCCCCACCGTCAGGCTCTGCGTGTGCGTGATCGAACCCTCGACGCTGCCCTGAATGATCAGGTCTTCCTGCGCCGACAGTTCGCCGCGAAAGCGCAGCGTGGGGCCGAGCACCGACGCGCGGGGAGCCGCCTCCTGCGTCCGCGCTTCGGCGGCACGCGCCTCCGGGCTCGATGTTCCGGTGCTCGATGTTCCAGCGGCCGATGTTCCGGCGCTCTATGTTCCGGTGCCCGCGGTTCCGGGGCGCGCGGTTCAGGGGCGCGCGACTCGGCGGCGCGCGGTGGCGGCGTACGGGGCTCGACGCGGGGCTCGCGCGGCTCGGGACGCGTTACGGAGGGTTCGGGCGCGGAACCGCGGCCGCTCGAATTGGCATTCATCATGAGAGCATCTCCATCGAGAGGTTTCTTGAACCAGGACATTGCTAGGCGGCACCGCCGGAAATTTTCACCGTCCGCGCCGTTGTCGCATCCTGCTTACCGGGCGGCTGTCCGGCCTTCTTGCCGTCCATGTCGATGCTGCCGCTGAAACTGGCGCCCTCCAATGATGCTGACCGTGGGCGCGTAAATATTGCCGCAAACCTTCGCCGTCTCCTTCACGAACACGGATTTCTCGGCCTGCAGGTCGCCGTCCACCGTGCCCTCGACGATGATGAGTCTGCGCGCGGATATTCGCCTTGACCGTGCCCTGGACGCCCACGGTCAGGCGCTGCGTATGCGTGATCGAGCCTTCTACGCGGCCCTGAATCAACAGGTCTTCTTCGGCGCTCAAATCACCCTTGAAATACAGTGTGGGGCCCAGGATGGAAGCGCGTTCAGTCGCGCTGTCGTAGGGATTGCTCATTCACGAGACTCCTTGAAGTGGACCGCAGGCGGGCATTGCGAGACTACCTGGCATAATCACTTGCAAAGTGAGAGTTTGATCACGATTTGCGCGCATAGCAAATCTGCGGCGCCGGGCTGTCGCCAAAAGCGAACTATTGTGCCGCGCACAGTGCACTCGCCGCGCTCGATGCCGGCGTCGCAGGCGGGCTCGCGGGTGGTGGCGCTGCGGCAGGCAGCGCCTGGATTACTCGATACTTTCCCCGTGCAGAGAAATATCCAGGCCTTCACGCTCCTGCTCCTCGGAGACGCGCAAGCCCATGGTCTTATCGATCAGGAACAGAATGAGGAAACTCGCGGCGAAGCCGTAGATCACGGTCACCGCGACGCCCTTCAGTTGAACCAAGAAGGAGCCATCCACACCGCTGATTTCCTTGCTGACGAACACGCCGGTCAGCAGCGCGCCGAGAATACCGCCGATGCCGTGCACACCGAAGGCGTCCAGCGAGTCGTCGTAGCCCATGACATGCTTCAGGGAGGTTGCTGCGACGAAGCATACGACCCCGGCGATGAGCCCGATGATGACCGCCGGAGTCGGGCCCACGAAACCGGACGCGGGCGTAATGGCGACCAAGCCCGCCACGGCGCCCGATGCGATACCCAGTACGCTGGGCTTGCCCCTGCTGATCCATTCGGCAGACATCCAGCCGAGCGCGGCGGCTGCCGTGGCCATTTGGGTCACCAGCATCGCCATGCCGGCGCGGCCGTCGGCGGCGCCCGCCGAGCCCGCATTGAAGCCGAACCAGCCTACCCACAACAGCGAGGCACCGATCAGCGTCAGCGTGAGATTGTGAGGTGCCATCGTTTCTCTGCCGTAGCCCAGGCGCTTGCCCAACACCAGGCAACTGGCGAGGCCGGCGATGCCGGCGTTGATGTGCACCACGGTGCCGCCGGCATAATCCAGCACGCCCGCCTTGCTGAGCCAGCCCGTCGGCTCCCACACCATGTGGGCGATCGGCGCAATACACCAGCAGCGACCAGGCGGCCATGAACACCAGCATCGCTGAGAATTTCATGCGGTCGGCAAATGCGCCGGCGATCAGCGCCGGCGTGATGGCCGCAAACGTCAGCTGAAACATGGCGTAAACGGTCTCCGGTATGGTCAACGCCAGATGCGATACGGACAACTGATTCGCCGGATCGTGGATGAAGGTCATGCCGTTGAAAAAAGCGCGGCCGGTACCGCCCAGAAACGCGCTGCCGGGAGTGAATGCCCACGAATAGCCGATCACCCACCACAGCAGCGTCACCATGCAAGTAATCGCGAAGGTCTGCATCAGCGTCGCCAGCACGTTCTTCTTGCGCACCATGCCGCCGTAGAACAATGCCAGGCCCGGTATGGACATCATCAGCACCAACGCCGTGGAGGTCAGCATCCACGCGGTATCGCCGGCACTGATCTTGTCCACGCCGGTCAAGAAGGGCTCGGTGGGTCCGTCGGCCCATGCGCACTGCGACCGCAGCAATGTCAAAGCGCCGAAGAAAGTCCATCGAGACAATTTATTCATCGAAGCGAATCCCCCTGTTGAATTTAAATGGCGCTGGCGTCCCGCTCGCCGGTGCGGATGCGTACGACTTGCTCGAGATCGAAGACGAAAATCTTTCCGTCGCCGACTTTGCCGGTCTGCGCCGATTTAGCTGATAGCCTCGATCACTTGATCGACCAGCGCATCGTCGACCGCGATTTCGATTTTCGTCTTGGGCACGAACTCCACGACGTATTCGGCGCCGCGATAAATCTCGGTATGACCGCGCTGCCGGCCGAAGCCACGAACCTCGGTTACCGTGACGCCCTGCACGCCCACCTCGCTGACGGCCTGCCGGACATCGTCGAGCTTGAAGGGTTTGATGATCGCGGTAATGAGCTTCATCGATTGTGTTCCTCGCCCATTCGTATGCTGACGGATCGTGCGGAAGCACCGCTTGTGCCACCTGCAAAGAATTGAACGCGATCAGCGGCTTAGCATTTTGCGAGCGGGAAGCCGCATCGTTTCGGCACTGAATCAGGGCATCGAGGAAGAATCCATGCCTTGCAATGAGGCACCGCCGGCGGTTTCACGCACCGCCAGGCGCCGTTTCACTTCAACGACATCTCCAAGCGGACCCTGCCGTCTTGGTTCTTTGCCTTGTCGTTCACCACCAAAAACACCCGTGCAGGGTCGAGCTGAGTGCCCGTCAGCAGCGCTTGCTGTATGGCCATGGCTCGCTGCTGCCCCAAGGCGGTCAGGTCGCTGTCGGTAATCACGATGTGATCGTGCAAGGCCTGGCTGAGAAAGGCCGCCTTGGCCGCAGCCAGTTCGGGCTTGGTCTTGATACTCGTGACGGCTTCCGGGTACTTCGGCTCGCCGCCGATGTCCTTCACGTAGATCGGCGTCAATAGCTCGACCTTCGCCGCCGGATCCATTTGCTCGAACCCAGGCGCCGGGGCCGCCGATTTCTTGCCGGACTTGCCGGTCTTGGCGGATTGCGCCTCCCGAACCTGCGCCGCGAAATGCGCCTCGACCAAGGCCGGCCGATCGAGATCACTCACCCAGGCGATCGGCACCTCGATCTTGATCTGCGGCCGCTCGGTCAACGCCTTGACCATCGCCCGGTCCTTATCCGCGGCAGCGGCATCCAGGTCGGCGGTCCCCGGACTGAAATCGACGAACTGCAAATCCGGACCGCCGCCGAACAAGGCGCCGAGCAGGGCAAAAGGCGCGGTGACCGCCTTCTCGAGAATATTGACGAATACCTTCCAGATGATGGGCCCGAGCCGGAACGTCGGATCGTCCAGTGTGCCGTTCACCGGTATATCCAGATCGATGACGCCGTTGCGGTCCTTGAGCAGCGCCACGGCCAGTTTGATGGGCAGCGACACCGCATCCTTGCTCGCGGTCTTGTCGCCGAATTCAAGCTGGTCCACGATGATGTGGTGCTGCGCATCGAGCTTGCGGCCGTCCACTTTGTAATGCAGCTCGGTCGTGAGCTTGCCCTTGGTGATGTTGTAGCCGGCAAATTTCCCGGAGTAGGGATTGAACGTACTGAGCTCCATGTTACGGAAACTCAAGGCCAGGTCCGTATACAGTGCGGGGCCCAACACATTGACTTCGCCGGTGATGGAGACCGGAGAGAATGCATCCACTGCCCCGTGGATATCCACCTTGGCGCGCGAATTCGCCTTCGAAGACAGGCCGAGCACCGTCCCCTCGATGCTCTGAATGCCGGCGCCGAAGTTCGGCTGAACGGACAAATCCGTAAAATGGGCCTGGCTCGCATGCAGCACGATCTTCTTGATCGCCATGGGCATCGGCGGGGGCCCGGCCGGCGCCGCCGCCGCAGTTCGTACGGATTTATTCCGGGCATGCCTGCCCGGCACGGGTTTGGGCGCGGCCGGCGCCGTCGCCGCCACGGGTACGCCGCCCGGCACTGCCGGCGCAACCACCGTCGCACCGGGACCCGCCAGCACCCGCTTCACATTCAAGCTGGTGTCCGGCTCGATGATGACGCGCGCATACAATTTGCGCGCCGTCACTTGGTCGATGTCCAGCTCATCGGGGTCGTGCTGATACTTCACGCCGGACAAATCCAGGCGGTCCCAATTGATGAAGGGATCGTGCAGTGCATTGTCGACGGTGTGCAGGCCGGCCACGCTGATATTGCCGGCAAACTGCACTGCCGGCTTCTTGGCGCCGTAGCGCACCTTGGCATCGCCGCTCAGACGCCCGCCGAGCAGGGTCATCGAGGTGTGCTGCGCGATGTACGGCTGAACCGTGTTGAGCTCGATGCCGTCGAGTTTCAACGCCACATCGGCGGACAGCGGTTGAGGCGTGACATCGCCGCTCACGCTCAAAGAGCCCGCGCCGTTGATGTGAGTATCGAGACTCATGGTGATGGGATTGGAGAGATCCAAACTCACGTCCGCCGCCTTGAGGGACAGCGGCGCCAACAGCACTTTCACCGCCGGCGAGGTACTGCGATCCTCTGCGGAAATACTCGCTTCATTGAGCGCAAACTCGTGCAAATCGAAGGTCCATGGCGCGGCAGCAGGTGCAGGCGTGGCCGTGAGGGTCGGCGCCGCAGGAACCGGGGGCGTCGCAGAACCCGGGGACGCCGCTGCAGCGGCGGGAGATTGCTCGAGCTTGAGCAAATTGAACGAGCCATCGGGTTCGAGCCATGTCACGAGCTTCACACCCGTGAGGGACAGCGACTCGACATGAGCCTGCCGTTTCAAGAGATCCACGGTGGTCCCGCTCACCAGCAGCGACGGCACCGTAATCCAGTCTATCGCCGATTCATTGGCCGATTGCCTGGGGCTCACGGTAAGATCGTTGACCGCGATCTTCGCCACCGTCGCCTGCAAATCGACGGCGTCTCGCAAGGAAAACTTGTAGGTCGCGTTAAGATCGATGGTGCCGGAATTGACCAGGAAATTCAGACGGTCTTCGAGATACTCCCAGATCGTGTGCGCCCGCAGCCCATCGATTTGAAACTCGCCATCGGATTCTATGGGCTGCACCGACAGGTGGCCGTGCCACTCCACCCGCTCGCCGAGCTTCGAGGAGCCGGTAAAAGTGAATCGACCGCCCTCGACTCCAGTAGTGAAATTCAACAGCTCGAAGTTGATGGGCTCCAGCCGGGCCTCGAACTCGCTCGGTCGGCTTTGATCCGCGTACGTCACCAGCCCCTGGCTGACGTTGAACGACCCTATGCGGATCGCAGGCAGCGGCTCATTCTTCTTCTCGGGCTTTGCCGGCGCGGCTTTCGGACTCAGCTGCAGGAGATTGAGGCGTCCATCGCGCGCCACGACGGCATTCACCCTGGGCGAGTCGATGTCGATGGCGGCGAAGGAATACGCGCGGTGCCAAATCGAGGACAGCTCGAAATCCACGAACAAGCGTCCGAAGCCGAGCAATTTCTCCCCGTCCGGCGCGGCCAGCGAGAAATCCTTGATCTCCAGCTGGAACAGGAAGGGATTGAAGCGGATCTCGCCCACCGCCGGCGTCACGCCCAGAGTCTTGGGAATCTCCTTCATGAGCGTCGAGCGCAGAATCCGCGGCACCGCAACGAACCCAGCCAGGGCGTACAGCGCCACCAGCAGCGTCACAACCGCCGAAATACGGAAGGTTTTGGTTTTCGTGAACTGCAGCATTGGACATCCCGCCACTACGCCGCCTGCCGACCTGAGGCTTCAGTCTAGCAAAGATTCACCCTGGTACCTCGGCACCATGATGTTGACCGGTTGACGGTAGTCGCCCCAGGGGCTGAGCCCCCGGGCGACTACTCTCACCACTCCACACCACCCCGCCAAGGGCACCCGATTGCCCCCTCTCGACGGTGATGTATCTTCTGCGCGGTGATGTACCTCGGCCAGTGCGCACGGTCAGGGGGGATAAGGAGTTGGAAGCCAACTGCTGCCTTTACGTTGGCTTCCAACTCCTTATCCCCCCTGACCTTGTGAACCGGTCAACATCCCCGCGCAGAGGTACTGGCCTGTCTGACAGGCTGCTAACGCTTGTTACGCTGAATCAGCCGTTTGCGTTTGCGCACCTGGCGGGGGGTCAGGGGGTTGCGCTTGCCCGCAAAAGGGTTCTCATCGCCGCGGAAAGTGACGCGTACCGGGGTACCCATCAAATCGAATGCCTTGCGGTACACATTGACCAGGTAGCGCCGGTAGGCATCCGGCACATGGTCGGTCTGATTGCCGTGGATGACGATCACGGGCGGATTGCGGCCGCCCTGGTGGGCGTAGCGCAGCTTGATGCGGCGGCCGCTCACCAGCGGCGGCTGGTGGCTTTCGAGGGCCGCTTCCAGCACCCGCGTCAGTTCCGGCGTGCCCATGTCGCGGGTGGCAGCGGCATACACCTTGCGCACGGCGGCGAACAGTTCGCCGACACCGCTGCCGTGCCGTGCCGAGATGAAATGCAGCGGCGCGAAATCCGCGAATTGCAGGCGCTGTTCGATCTGCTGGCGAATCAGGTCGCGCTGCTCCGTGGGAATGTTGTCCCATTTATTGACGGCGAGCACGACCGCGCGGCCTTGCTCTATGACCGTGCCCAAGAGACTCGCGTCCTGTTCCGCGACATTTTCGTGCGCATCCATCACCACGACGACCACATGAGCGGTCTCGATCGCCTGCAGAGTCTTGATGACGCTGAATTTCTCGACGGCCTCTTCGACCCGCGAGCGCCGCCGCAACCCGGCCGTGTCGATCAGCGTATAGCGCTCGCCGTCGCGCTCGAACGGCACCAGCACGGCATCGCGCGTCGTACCGGGCTGATCGAAGGCCACCATTCGATTCTCGCCGAGCAGGCGATTGATCAAGGTGCTCTTGCCCACATTCGGGCGGCCGATGACGGCGACCTTGATCCCGGTCATCTCGGGACCGTCCTGTGGGTCCGGAGTCAGCCCGGAGAGCGCTTCTTCGAGCAGAGAGATCACACCCTGGTCGTGCGCAGCGGCGATCGGATGCGGCTGACCCAGCCCCAGCTGATGAAAATCGGCTACGGCGATGTCATGGTCGAAGCCTTCAGTCTTGTTGACCGCCAGGAACAAAGGCTTGCCGCTGCGCCGCGCCAGCTGCGCAACGAATTGGTCCTGCGGCGTGACGCCCGCCCGGCCGTCCACCAGCACGATGAGCCTATCCGCCTCGCTGATCGCGCGCTCGGTTTGCGCGACCATCAAGCTTTCGATGTCGTCGGCATTCTCCACCAGACCGCCGGTGTCCACCACGATGCAGGGGACCTCGGTGCGCCGCGCGAATCCGTATTGCCGATCGCGGGTGAGCCCCGGCAGATCGGCGACCAACGCATCGCGGGTACCGGTCATGGCGTTGAACAGGGTCGATTTACCTACATTCGGTCGACCGATCAGTGCGATTACCGGCAGCACGTTGCCTACGGGGAGGGCGGAGGAGTCGCAGGCGCCGCAGGGGGCGCCGCGGGCGGCGTAGGTGCCGCGGCGGGTGGCGGCGTGGGTTCCGTAGCAGGCGGTGTCGCGGCGGGCGGCGTCGTGGGTTCCGCAGCAGGCGGCGTCGCGGCGGGCGGCGCCGTGGACTCCGTAGCAGGCGGTGTCGCCGGTGCCCCCTTGGCGCCCTTCTGTTTCTTGACCTTCGGCGCCTTAGCAACCTTAGCGACCCCCGGCACCTTGGAAGCTCCCGGCGGCACGGGGGCCCCCGGCGTAGCTCGGTAGGCGGACATTTTGCCGCGGTCGGTCATCACGACCACAGTGTCGCCCTCCGCCACGGGGGGATTCGAAATGAGTTCCTTCTTGGCAACGCGCTGTCGGGCGACGAGCTGGCCGGTGGTCTTGTCCACCCAATGCAAATAGCCCTGGAAGTCGGCGACGACCACGGCGGTGCTCGTCAGCACCGGAGTAGTCAGGCGCCGCAGCTTCATTTTCTGATTGCGCCAGAGCTCCGAGCCATCGCGTTGGCGTAGAGCCACGATGATGCCGTCGGACTGCGTCACGTACAAATTGTCATCGTCGACAGCCAAGCCCCGATAGCTCGACATATCGTGTGCCCACCAGACCTGGCCAGAATCGATCGCGAGCATCGCGGTGCGCCCCTGAAAGCCGGTGGCGAACACATTCTCGCCCGCCGTGCGCACCGCCGAGTCGACGTCGACCAGCCGGTCGAGTTCCGTGCGGCCATGGGGGGAAGCCAGCGCCGCGTCCCAAACCGTGTCCCCGGTGTTGAGCGATACCGCCATGACTTTGCCGTTGTCGAAGCCGCTGATCGCCACTTCCTTGGCGATGATCGGCGTCGCTGTGCCGCGCAGGCTCAGGCGCGGCACTTGCTGCTCCACCGACCACAATTCCTTGCCGTCATGTGCATCGATGCCGTGCAGCCGCCCGTCGACCGAGCGTATGACGACGATTTTCTGACTAATCGCCGGAGGAGACAGGAGTTCGGAGTTCAAACCGGTACGCCAGAGTTCGCGCCCCGTGGCCCCATCCAATGCCACGACGGTGCCCTTGCTGCTGCCCAGGACCACCATCCCCGCGCCCGCAGCCGGCCCTGCCGACAGGGGAAGCTTCAATTTCTTCAGCCACACGCGGCGCCCGCTGTCCAACTGCGTGGCGAGAACCTCGCCCTTGTCCGAGGCGGCGAACACCACGCCGTTGTCCACCGCGGGCCCCAGCCCCAGGCGCTGCACCATTTGCTTCTTGCCACCGCCGACGTTCTCACCCCAGAGCTTCTTGACCTCCAGCGTCTGCGGGAAATAGATCAAAGTCGCCGGCGGCTCGACGTCTTTGTCTTTGCTGCAACCGGCCGTCATGATCAGCGCCGCGAGGCCCGCAGGAAGCAGTGAGCGAAGCAATGAGCGCATCAGGGTTTAGCCTTGTTCGGAGTGTCCAGTGAAATCACCTTTGCAACCGGCGCCCGGGCGCCGCCAAGATCCTGGATCTTCAATTCCAGCAATGCACCGTTGATGCCGCTGGTATCGGCGGCGCCCAGTGCCGCCTGATATTCGTTGATCGCGCCGGGAATGTCCTTCTTCGCCAAATACGCGTCGCCACGCACCTCGTGATAGGGTGCCGCGAACGCGGCCGGCATGGGCGTCCCCAAAGTCTTGATCGCTTCGTCCGCCTTGCCCTGGTCGGTCAATATGCGCGCCAGGCGCAAGCGGGCGATCAGCCGCAGTTCCGAGTCCTTCGAATCGTCCATGACCTGCGTCAGGGGCGCGATGGCCTTGTCGAGCTGGCCCTCATCGACGTCGAGCCGCGCCAATGTCAGCTGTGCCTGGTCGGCATACGGCGAATTCGCGAAATCCTTGATGAGGCCATCGGCGATTTGCCGGGATTTGGCATGGTCGTTCGCTTCGAGCGCATTGGTCATGGCGCCGAACTGGCTCGCGGCCTTGTATGCCCGCTCGTTGGTGTAACTCTGGAAATACCGGATGCCGAAAAACAGCGCGGCCCCAACCAGCACGCCGCCGAGCAGCCATGGCGCGTATTCCACGGCCAGGCGCTTGACCGCCTCCAATTGTTCGTCATCGGTCAAATATTCTTCTGTCATGGCTTCTCCGCTATCCCGCCCTTAAGACCCAACAACGCCCTTAAGACCCAACAACACCCCTAAGCGTTCACTGATTTGCAACATGGGGCATTCCTCCTGTGCCAGCTCCTGGCGCAAGGCCTTGACGGCAACCACCCCTCGGGCCACTTCGTCATCTCCCAATACGAGCGCAAACTGCGCGCCGCTCTTGTCCGCGCGCTTGAATTGCGTCTTGAAACTCCCGCCGCCGAGATTGATTTGCAATGCGAGACCCGGCCAGGCATCGCGCAATTGCTCCGCCAGTTTGAAACCCGCGATCTCCGTGCGTTCCCCCGCCAGCACCAAATAAACCTGCGGCCGGCCGCGCTGCGGGGCCAATCCCTGCTTCTCCAGGAGCATGACGATGCGCTCCTGGCCCATCGCCCAGCCGATGCCGGGCGTGTCTGCGCCGCCCAATTGGGCCACCAAGCCGTCGTAGCGTCCCCCGGCACACACGCGTGCTCTGCGAGCCGAGCGCGTCCGTCGTCCACTCGAAAACCGTGCGGGTGTAGTAGTCGAGTCCGCGGACCAGGTGCGGCTCGACATGATACTCGATGCCGGCGCTGCGCAGGTGCGCGCACAAGCGACTCGAAATGCGCGCGCGACTCCGCGTCCAGGGAATCGAGCAGCAGCGGCGCGCCGGCGACGATGCGCTGCATGTCCGGATTCTTGCTGTCGAGTATCCGCAGCGGATTGCCCCTGAGCCGGCGCTTGCTGTCCTCATCGAGCGCGGCTTCGTGCGCGCCGAAGTAGGCCGTGAGCTGCTCGCGATACGCGGCGCGCGAAGCGGGCGTTCCCAGCGAATTGATCAACAGCTTCGTGCGGGTCAGCCCGAGACGCCGCAGCAGGCGTGCGGACAGCAGGATGATTTCCGCATCCACATCCGGCCCCTCGAACCCGAACGCCTCCGCATCGATCTGATGAAATTGACGGTAGCGTCCGGCCTGCGGCCTTTCGCGCCGGAACATCGGTCCCATGCACCAGACCCGCAGGCGCCCCTCGCGCAGCATGCCGTTCGAGATGACCGCACGCACGATGCCAGCGGTCGCCTCAGGGCGCAGCGTGATGTGGTCCTCGCCCTGATCGACGAAGCTGAACATCTCCTTCTCGACGATGTCGGTAAAGTCGCCGATCGAGCGTTTGAACAGCTGCGTCTGCTCGATGACGGGGACCCGAAATTCCTCATAGCCGTAGCCGGCGAAAACTTCGCGTGTGATGCGCTCCAAGTGCTGCCAGGCTGCGATTTGCGCGGGCAACACATCGTGCACGCCGCGCAAGGGCTCGATGATCTTGCTCAAGAATTCTCTCCGATCAGCCGGTTGGCCGCGCGTTGCGCGTCTGGGCGGGCGTCGCCGAGCCCGGCGGCGGCACATGTGGGAATCGCGCCGCAAGACGCCGTCGGCGCCGGCCTCGAAGCGCGCCACGTCGCCGGCGAGGAATTGCGGCCCGATCGCCACCGCGCGATTGTTGATCTCCAGCTGCACGCCGCTGGCGAAACCCAGGTACACGCGCATGGGCGCAGCACCTGCGATGGTCTTCACGCTGTTGGCGCGGCCTTTGCCCGAGAATGCCCGCCGGCCCTCGGCATCGTGCACGTCCACCCAGGAGTCTGCGGAAAAGCTCAAGCGAAGCCGTGCGCGGCCCGCCCCTGCCGTGGTATCTGGCTGCGCCGGTGGCGCGGCCTGCGCAGCCGGTGCCGCGGCGGCCGTCGAAGTAAATAACGTCGGCGAAACGCCGGATGGCGGCGCGGACGGCGCGTGGGACGACGGCGCCTCTGCCGGCGCACCGGCCAGCGCCGGCTCAGTACCGGATGCGGCCGCCTCGGTGGGCGGGGCTGCGCCGCCGGCCGTCGTCGCGCCGGGATTCGTCGTCGAGTTTCCGGCCGCGGACGGCCCCGGCTCGCGCTGATGCCATGGCTTCCACCAGAACAGGCCAAGCACCAGCGACACCAGTACGGCCGCAGTCGCGATCAGCGGCCAGCGTGCATTGGCCGCCGCCTTCGCACCGGTGCGAAGGCGCACAGTGGGGGATTGCGCAGCGGGCGGGGTCGGCGTCTGCGCGCGGGATTCGTACCCGGCCATGATCTCGGCAACGGGCAATCCCAGCAATGCCGCGTACCTTTTCAAATGGCCCTTGACGTAAACCGACGGACCAATGCGCAGGTAATCTTCGGCCTCGAGCGCATCGATGATCCAGCCGTCCAGAAGCAGATCATCGGCCGCCTTCTGCGAACTCAGGCCCCGGCGCTCGCGCTCAGCCTTGAGCCTCGGCCCTGTCGCTGCACCGGCATCCGTCATCGTTCGATGCCGGAGCGCATCATCTTTGCCTGCTCCGAGTCGGGGAATTCACTCTGCACGCGCCGCGCATAGGCGGCAGCAGCCGCGGGATCACCCAGCTTGCGCTCCGCGCGCACACCCAGCCAAAGGACTTCCGCCGTGGGCACATTGACCGCCAGGTAGCGCTGCACGATCTCGTGCGCCTGCGCCGCGTCGCCGTTGTCGAGTGCGATGTTTCCGAGCTGCAGCATGGCCTCGGGCATATTCGGACGAATCGCCAGCGCCTGATTGAAATACTTCTCGGCGTCGAGCATGTCGCCGGTGCTTCGCACGCAAACGCCGGCATTGACCAGCGCCACTTCGGGCGTCTGATACAGCGGACTGTGCGCGACTTGAGCGAACAATTTCTCCCCCTCGGGAGCCTTGCCGGAGCGGCAAAGGTATCCGGCATAGTTATTCTGAATATTGGGATCGTCCTTGCCCAGGCGATAGCCGGTCGAATAGGCGTGCTCTGCCTTGTGCGCGTCGTTCAGCCGTTCATAGATGAGGCCCGCCGTCATTTGTACGTTCGCGCTGGCCGGATTCTCGGTGAGCGCGCGCTCGATGGCGTCGCGCGACTCCGTCATCTTGCCCTCTTTCAAAAATTCGATCGCAAGCTGCATGTCGGTCTCGGCGATCACCTCGGGTGTCGCCTTCTTGAATTTCTGAGGGTGCGTCTCCCGTGATTGCATGCAGGCTGCCAGACAGCAGCTGAGGACGATCGCGAGCATCGTTAACGAAGAGCTGGTTTGCGTACCGGATTTCATCGAATCTCTGCCGCAATGCGTGACGCGGACGTCAGCTTGGCGCCGAGGCGCACCGACGTGCGGTCGGTCACGCGGCCCGCCAATTGGCCGCAGGCCGCATCGATGTCGTCGCCGCGCGTCCTGCGAATCGTGGCGATGACGCCGTGTTCATTCAGAATGTCGCGAAACTTCAGGATGGCCGCCGTGGCCGAGCGGCGGTAGCGCGTGCCGGGAAACACGTTGAAGGGAATCAGATTGAGCTTGGCCGGCCGTCCTTTGAGCAGCCGAGCCAATTGGCGCGCGTGCTCCGGCCTGTCATTCACGCCGTCGAGCATGACATATTCGAATGTGATGCTGCGGCCGTTTTGCGCGTCGATGTAGTGCCAGCACGCTGCCAGCAATTCCTCGATCGGATGTTTCCGATTGATCGGCACGAGTTCGTCGCGCAATTCATCGTTTGGAGCGTGCAGCGACACCGCCAGTGCGACATTGCATTCTTCGGCCAATTTATAGATCTGCGGGACCAGCCCCGAGGTGCTCAGCGTCACCCGGCGCCGCGACAAATCGTACCCCAGATCGTCGAGAAATATCCGCATGGCCGGGACGACATTTCGGTAATTGGCGAGCGGTTCGCCCATACCCATGAAGACGATGTTGGTGATATTGGCCCGGGCGTCGCCGGCGTGGCCATCGCCGAGGCGGGGCCGTGATTCAGCCAATTCGCGATGCGCCAACCACACCTGCCCGACGATCTCCGCGACGCTCAAGTTGCGATTGAATCCCTGCTGCGCGGTCGAACAAAATGAACAATCCATGGCGCAGCCCACCTGGCTCGAAATGCACAAGGTGCCCCGATCCGGTTCGGGTATGTACACGGTTTCGATGCCCTGCACTTCGTCCATGCGCAGCATCCACTTGCGCGTGCCGTCGTTCGACACCTGTTCGGTCACGATTTCCGGAACGGCGATCCTGGCGACTTCGCTCAGCTGCGCGCGAAAGTCCTGTGCAAGATCGGTCATCGCCGAGAAATCTGCCGCACCCCGCCGGTAGATCCACTTCATGAGCTGGCGGGCGCGAAACGGCTTGGCGCCGAGACGCTCGGCGACGAACGCCTCGAGCTCTGTGCGCGGCAGCCCAAGTAAATTCACGCCTTCGCCGGCCAACCCATTTCTCCTTATCCGCGCCCCACGCTAACGCGTACGGGGGCAGAGCTCGATTTCGCGGAAAAAGTAACCGATCTCACGGGCGGCGGTATCCGGTGCGTCCGAACCATGGACGACGTTCTCGTCGATGCTGCTGGCGAGATCGGCTCGAATCGTACCCTTGGCCGCCTTCTTCGGATCGGTGGCGCCCATGACTTCGCGATTCTTTGCAATCGCCCCCTCGCCTTCGAGGACTTGCACCATCACCGGACCCGATGTCATGAAGCGCACCAGGTCCTTGAAAAACGGACGCTCGCGATGCACCGCATAAAAACCTTCGGCTTCGGCCTGGGAAAGCTGCATCATGCGCGCCGCCACCACCCGCAAGCCCGCCTGCTCGAAACGACGATAGACTTCGCCGATCAGATTACGGCCGACGCCGTCCGGCTTGACGATGGAAAGAGTGCGCTCGCTTGGCATGATGACCTCGGATTGAGAATTGGGAATCCGCCCTCAGGGCGGCCGACAAAGACTGCGAAGTGTAATGGAGCGGGCGCGCTCAAGCAATCAGGACGACAACCGAAGTCCCTGTATTACTTGGAAAAACCCAGTCTTGGCCGGCTTCTAAAACCACCGGACCACACGCTGCGCCCAGAATGGCGCTTACTCACGCCCACGAACTCGTATTGTTCGTCGGTTGGAGGCCTGTCGAGGGGGCCGTTAGACACGGGGCGAACACTGAATCCGCCAGTGTTCGCCCCGTGTCTAACCGCCCCCTCGACAGGCCAGAACCCGTCAAACATACGATTCGCGGGCTTGAGTAAGCGCCGCCTAGACGTTGAAACTCTCACCGCACCCGCATTCGCCCTTGGCCTTCGGGTTCTGGAACTTGAACGCCTCGTTCAACCCCTGCTTGACGAAATCCACCAGCGTTCCGTCAATCAGCGGCAAGCTCAACGGATCCACCACCACTTTCACCCCGCGCGCCTCGAAAACCGCGTCTTCGGGGTGAATTTCGTCAGCATAATTCACGACATACGCGAATCCTGAACAACCGGTTTTCTTGATGCCCAGGCGTAAGCCCAGGCCGTTTCCGCGGTGCGCCAAGTGGGATCGAACCCGGTCAGCCGCCGATTCCGTCAACAATATCGCCATACCGACCCGCCTTCTAAGCTACGGCCAGAAACACGACCGTTGCGCTATACATAACACGCCAATGAGCCGTACGCACGGAACCAGAGCGCGTTTTTCTCGCCATCCAATACCCGCAGCACGGCTTGTGCTCCAAACATGGGGGCGCCGAGGCGCGCACTCAAGGCTCGTTCGTCACCGCTGCACCGCAACGGTCAATGCGGCCACCCATGCGTCCTCGATGAGCAAGAGCCGGCCGCGCTTCTCGGACGGTACCTCGAAGAGGTCGCTCAGTGCCTGCACGCTCTCCGGTAAAGCGCTCCGCGCGGCGCGCCCGGCGCCATGCTCGGCCACCCATGCGGATACGGCAATGGTGTGCGGGCATCCGAACACCAAAAATCGCGCCGACCGAATGTTCCCCGAATCGACTTGAACGTCGAACTGCACCCACGCCCCCTGAGCCCGGCTGCCGGCGGCGCCCCGATACACGCCGGGGCCGGCCAGCGTTCCCGCACCCGGGGCCGTCTCGAAGTAATGCAGGGTCAGGGCGCTGTAGTTCAAGCTCCACCTATCCGCCGCAACCGCGTCACTGCTCGAGTCACGGCCGCCACCACCGTGTCGATATCGCCTTCGCCGGTGAATCGGCCCAAGCCGAACCGCAGGCTGCTTTCGCTCAAGACATCGTCCCGGCCTAGGGCGCGCAGTACATACGAGGGTTCCTGCAACGCAGAACTACAGGCCGAACCGGTCGACACGGCGACACGGCCGCGCAGCGCGGCGAGCAGGCTTTCGCCTTCGACTCCCTCGAACGACACATTGAGAATATGCGGCACGGAACGCGCCGCATCTCCATTGCGCAAGGTACCGCCGAGCGATGCCAACCCCTGCCAGAGCCGGTCCCGCAAGGACGCGATGCGTTCGGCCTCCGCGGGCGCTGCCGCGTGCGCGAGTTCGAACGCCAGTCCCATGCCGACCACCTGGTGGGTCGGCACGGTGCCCGCGCGCAGTCCGCGTTCCTGTCCGCCGCCGAATTGCAGCGCCGTAAGCTGCGTTCCAGCACCCCCGCCGCGCCGTGCAACCAACAATGCTCCGACGCCTTTGGGGCCGTACACCTTGTGCGCCGATAGCGACATCAGATCTGCGCCCAAGGCCGCGAAGTCGATGGAGATTTTGCCGGCGCTCTGTGCCGCGTCCACGTGCAGGCGCGCGCCACCGTGCCGCGCACAGACCGCGCCGATCGCCGCAATATCCTGGATCACACCGATCTCGTTGTTGACGTGCATGAGGGACACCAACACCGTGTCCGGCCGCAGGGCGGCCGCAACCTGATCGGCGTGCACGCCGCCGCCGCCATCCGGCGCCAAGTAAGTGACCCGCCATCCGAGCCGCTCGAGTTCGCGGCAGGGATCCAGCACCGCCTTGTGTTCGGTTCGCGCCGTCACGATATGCCGGCCGTATTCGCGGTAGTAGCGGGCGACGCCGAAAATGGCCAAATTATTGGCTTCCGTGGCGCCCGAGGTCCAGATCACCTCCCGAGATGCGGCGCCCACGCTCGCAGCGACCTGCGCACGCGCCCGCTCGACCAAAGTCGCCGCGGCATGGCCAAACTCATGGCTCGATGCCGGATTGCCGAATTCACCCTGCGCACCCAGGCACTGCGCCATGGCAGCCGCGACCCGGGGGTCGATCGGAGTGGTCGCCGCATGGTCGAGGTACACGGGCCGGTTGATTGTCGCCGCGCCGTGTTCCTGCGCCGGATCGCATTCGTCCGCGCGCACCGCCCTACTCTTGCCGCCGTTGCGCCGACTGACCGCGCCGGCCCTGCACGGCGCTCAGTATGCCGCGCAGGATGTTGAGCTCATTGCGATCGAGCTGAGCGCGGTTGAACAATCGCCGCAGGCGCTCCATGAGGTGGCCGGTACGGTCGTCAAAATCGATTTCGCCGAGAACCTGGAGCAGGTGCCCGTAAAAGTGCTCGACATCGCCCGACGGGGCCAGCGGCGATTCCAGCTGCGTGCGCGATTGCGGCTGCTCCCGCGATACGAAGATTTCATAGGCCAAAAGCTGCACGGACATGGCCAGATTCAACGAGCAATACTCGGGGTTGGCGGGGATGCGGACCAGCACATTGCAATGATTCAAGTCCTCCGTGGCGAGGCCGTAACGCTCGGAGCCGAACAGCAGTGCGGCTCGATTCTCTTCGGGCAGGCCGACGATGCGCCCGGCGATATCGCGCGGCGTCGTGAACTCCCAGTAATAGGAGCGTGGACGCGACGTCGTGCCGGCGATGAATTGGGCGTCGCCTATGGCCTCGGCGACGGTCGAGACGGTGCGCGCCCGGCTGAGAATATCGTCCGCGCCGGCCGCCAGTGCATTGGCCTCAGCATGGGGAAAGGAGCGCGGGCGAACCAGGACCAAATCGGTCAGGGCCATGTTTTTCATGGCTCGCGCAACCGATCCGATATTGCCCGGATGGCTGGGATCGATG
Source organism: uncultured Gammaproteobacteria bacterium (assembly GCA_963807505.1). Lineage (GTDB taxonomy): Bacteria > Pseudomonadota > Gammaproteobacteria > Steroidobacterales > Steroidobacteraceae > Bog-1198. The sequence goes on from CAWECC010000001.1 coordinate 24,925, forward strand.
AGGACGATGCGAACGAGAGCTGTCATGACTCTGCTATTCTAGCGCCAATATGCAACCCCTCTTGAATATCGGCATGCGCGCCGCCCGGCGCGCCGGTGATTTGATCGTGCGCAGCCTTTCGCGGCTCGATTCCCTGAAAATCGACAGCAAGGGGCGCAATGATTTCGTGACCGACATCGACCGCAAGGCCGAAGCCGACATCATCGCCACCATTCGCCGCAGCCACCCGCAGCACGCGTTTCTCGCTGAGGAAAGCGGCCGCAGCGGCGACAATGAGTTCGTCTGGATCATCGATCCGCTCGATGGCACGACCAATTTCCTGCACGGCTTTCCGACCTTTGCGGTGTCGATAGCGCTCGAACACAAGGGCCGCCTGCAGCACGCCGTCGTCTACGATCCCATGCGCCAGGAATTCTTCACCGCCTCGCGCGGCGACGGCGCCCAGCTGGAGGGCAAGAAAATCCGGGTGAGCACGCAACGTACGTTGGAAGGCTCCCTGATCGGCACCGGCTTCCCGTTTCGCGCCGGCACGACCTATGTCGATGAGTACCTCGCCATGCTCAAAGTGATTATGTCGAGCGCAGCCGGCGTGCGCCGGCCGGGCGCGGCATCGCTGGATCTTGCCTATGTGGCGGCCGGGCGTATCGACGGCTTTTGGGAATTCGGCCTCGCCCCCTGGGACACCGCTGCCGGAACTCTGCTGATTCAGGAGGCCGGCGGCCGGGTGGGCACGCCCGCGGGAACGGAATACGCGCTCGGCCCCAACATCGTTGCCGGCAACCCGAAGGTGTACCAAGAATTGCTCGACGCCTTGGGGCCGCTCACACCGGCCGGCCTGCGCACCTAGAACACGTTTGCGTGAGAACCCGCACAGCGAGTAGGCGCACGGGACCCGTACCAGGCATACTCCGGCACTTTGGGTCTCGAACCTTCATAGTTCATCAGAATACCGAGGGATAACGCATGAGTCTGTTCCGCACCAAACCGATCGACGTCAATGCCGATACGGGTCTGAAGCGCTGCCTCGGCGCTTTCGACCTGACCATGCTGGGCATCGGCTGCATCATCGGCACCGGCATCTTCGTGCTCACCGGGGTGGTCGCGGCTCAGCATTCCGGCCCCGCGATCGTGCTGTCCTTCATCCTCTCCGGTACCGCCTGCGCCTTCTCCGCACTGTGCTATGCCGAGCTGGCGGGCGCCATCGGCGGCGCCGGCAGCGCTTATGGCTATGCCTATTCCGGCATCGGAGAGCTGATCGCCTGGATCATCGGCTGGGATCTCATCTTGGAATATTCCATCGCCACATCCACGGTGGCCATCGGCTGGTCCGGCTACTTCGGCAAGATCTTGGAATTACTCGGCCTGCATCTGCCGCACTCGCTGATGAACGCCCCGCTCGACGGCGGCATCGCCAATGTGCCGGCCATGATCATCGTACTGCTGCTGTCGGTGCTGCTGTCGATCGGTGTACGCGAATCGGCCCGCTTCAACACGATCATGGTGTTCGTCAAGCTCGCGGCCGTGGCCATCTTCATCATCGTCGCGGCACCGCACGTCAACCCCGCCAATTGGCACCCCTTCATTCCGCCGCACACCATCGATGCCGATGGTCAGTCGCACTTCGGCTACGGCGGCATCCTCTCCGGCGCCTCGCTGATTTTCTTCGCCTACATCGGCTTCGACGCGGTCTCCACCGCGGCGGAGGAAACGATCAAGCCGCAGCGCAACCTGCCCATCGGCATCATCGCCTCGCTGGTAATCTGCACCATCCTGTACATCATCGTCTCCGGCATCCTCACCGGCGTCGTGCATTACGACCAGATCGACATCAAGGCGCCCATCGCCGACGCACTCAAGCAAATCGGCATCGGCTGGGCGGAAGCGCTGATTTCGATCGGTGCCCTGGCAGGCATCACCACCGTGATGCTGGTGCTCTACTTCGGGCTGACTCGCGTGGTGCTGGCCATGTCGCGTGACGGCCTGCTGCCCAAGCCCATGGCCAAGGTCAATCCGAAGACCCAGACGCCGGTGCAGCTGATCCTGGGTTCCGGCGTAATCATCGCGCTGATCGCCGGCCTGTCGCCGATCGGCAAGGTTGCGCAGCTGGTCAACCTCGGCACTCTCGCCGCCTTCTTCATGGTTTGCGCCAGCGTCATCGTGCTGCGCAAGACCCGTCCGGAACTGAAGCGCCCATTCCGCACCCCGCTGGTGCCGCTGGTGCCGCTGCTGGGCATGGGCTTCTGCGCCTTCCTCATGGCGGGGCTGCCGGAGATCACGTGGGAAGCCTTTTTCATCTGGTCCGGAATCGGACTGGCGATCTACTTCGTCTATTCGCACGGCCACAGCCAACTCGCCAAACAAACCTGAGTAGGTACCTCGGCCCAATGATACGGAGTCCGGGGGGATAAGGAGCTGGGCGCCAACGAGAAAGAGCAGTTGGCGCCCAGCTCCTTATCCCCCCGGACCGTGCGCATTGGGCCGAGGTACATCACCGCCGCGCCGGCGAATTCGGATGTTGATCCATTCCACGGTCGCCGAGAAAGCCATCGCAAAATACAAATAGCCGTTCGGGATTTCCAGGTCCAAGGACTCCGCGATCAAGGCCGCGCCCACCAGCACCAGGGAGGCCAGCGCCAGAACCTTGATGGTCGGGTATTTTTCGATGAAGCTGCTGATCGCCGAGGAGACCATCATCATCACCGCGACCGACGCGACGATGGCGGCGATCATGACCTCGATGTGTTTCGACAACCCGACTGCCGTGAATACCGAATCCAGCGAGAACACGATATCGATGACGCCGATCTGTACGATGATCAACCAAAAATTGTTCAGCACGCCAGGTTTGCGATTCGCCGCCTTGCCGGTGAGCATGTCGCGAATCTCCATGGGACTTTTCACGACCAGAAACAGGCCGCCGCCGAACAAAATCAGATCGCGGCCGGAAATCTCGTTCCCCAGTACGGTGAACAATGTGGCCCGCAAAGTGGCCAACCAGGTGATCGAATAAAGCAGGGCAATGCGCGTCAGCATCGCAAACGCCAAGCCCAGAAATCGCGCGCTGCGGCGCCGCCGGCTCGGCAGCCGGTTGACCAGAACCGAGAGGAAGATGATGTTGTCGATGCCGAGGACGATCTCGAGTACCAGCAGGGTCAGGAAAGACAGCCAAGCCTGCGGGTCCGAGAACAATGTCATTGGACCACTCTATTGCCCGACGACCCCGACGGCAAGCAGCGGCCGTCTGCGTTAGTACGGCGGCACAGTGATACGGGGTCAGGGGGGATAAGACGTTGGAGGCCAACGATGGGAACAGTTGGCCTCCAACGTCTTATCCCCCCTGACCGTGCGCACTGGGCCGACGTACTAACGCAGACGGAGCTGTTCGAGGGATTGTCGTGCCGCCTTCGGCACAGTGGTGTGGAGCGGTACGAGAATTCGCCCGAGAGGCTAAGTCGTGGCCCGGCAACGGGGAACAGTTGCCGGGCCACGACTTAGCCTCTCGGGCGAATGCCCGCCAAACCGTTCAACACCACAGTGCCCACGCACTATGGCAAACCGTCAACTTCCTCGGGCTTGGTGGATTTGCGTTCCAGCAGATCGTCGGTCTGCAAACCGAGGTCCAGCGCCAGCGCCGAGGAAATATAGATCGACGAATAAGTGCCGGCGAGAATACCGATGACCAAGGCGGCGGAGAATGCGTGCAGAGTGTCGCCGCCGAAGATCAGCAGCGCCAGCACAACCAGCAAGGTCACCAGCTTGGTCATCAAGGTACGCGACAGCGTTTGATTGATCGATTCGTCGATGACCTGGGCGATGCCCAGCCTGCGGGCGGTGCGGGCGCGTTCGCGGATGCGGTCGAAAACGATCACGGTGTCGTTCAGCGAATAGCCGATCACCGCCAGTATGGCCGCAATTGCCGTCAGGTCGAAAGTCATCTGGGTGAGCGCGAAGAATCCGATCACGCAGATAGGGTCGTGCAGCACGGCCAGAATGGCACCGAAGGCCAGCTTGGGCGTGAAGCGGAACAAGACATAGATCAAGATCAGGACCAGGGTGGCGAACAGCGCCCATCCACCCTTGACGAACAGCTCCTGTCCGACCTGGGGACCGACCACCGCCGTACTCTGCACTTTGACGCCGGGAGCCACCGCGGTAAAGACCTCGAGGATGCGCGCGCCGATTTGGTCGCCCTTGGCATTGGGGTCGGGAGGCAACCGAACCCGTATGTCGCGCGAACTGCCGAACACCTGGACCTGGGCGTTCGCCACTCCCGCCTTCTCCAGAGCGGTCCGCAACGCTTCGATATTCGGAGCCTGCGTGAAATTGGTTTCCACCACCACGCCGCCGGTGAAATCCACGCCGAGATTCAATCCGCGGAACACGAGCAGCGCGACCGAGGCGATGATCAACACGGTTGACAGCCCGTACCACACCTTGCGGGTGTTCATGAACGGGAAGCGCGTTACCTTGTGAAAAAATTCCATGTAATACCTCGGATCCCGACCCAGTCTTCAAATCGACCCGTCTTCAAATGGACCCATCTTTAAATGGACAAATGGTCGATCTTGCGTTTTCCGCCGTAAATAACTTGCACCAGCGCCCTGCTGCCCATCACCGCCGTGAACATCGACGTGACGATGCCGAGCATCAACACCACGGCGAAGCCGCGCACGGCGCCGGCGCCGAACAGCCACAGCACCAGACCGGCAATGAAGGCGGTCACGTTGGAGTCAAAGATGGCGGAGAACGCGCGATCGAATCCCGCGGTGATGGCCGCACGCGGCGAAACACCGATGCGCAATTCCTCACGGATGCGTTCGTAGATCAAAATATTGGCGTCGACCGCCATGCCGACGGTCAATACGACAGCCGCTATGCCCGGCAAGGTCAACGCCGCACCGAGCACCGACAGCAGCGCGGTCAGCAGCACCACATTGGCGGCCAGGGTGATGTCGGCGATCAGGCCGAAAACCTTGTAGTAGATGAACATGAAAATGAACGCGGCCAGCATGCCGAACACCATGGCGTGCACGCCCTTGTCGATGTTGTCCTGGCCCAGGCTCGGGCCGATGGCACGCTCCTCCACCGGGGTCAACGGCGCGGCCAGTCCACCGGCGCGCAGCAGCAACGCCAGTTCCCGGCCCTCGATGGGGTTGACACCGGTGATCTGGAAGTTATTGCTGAACACGCCGCGGATGGTCGCCCGATTGATGACCTCTTCGGTGGTTCGGTCAACGTCCACGCCCTGGGCATTCTTTTCGCGCGAACGGTCGATGAACACCACCGCCATCAAATGGCCGAGATTCTCCTGCGTGTTCTTCAGCATCTTGGCTGCGCCGCGGCTGTCCAAGCTCACCGAGACCGCCGGGCCATCCTGGGTGTTTGGCTGAAACGAAGCGTCGGTCAGCTGATCGCCGGTGACCACGACGTCGCGCTTGAGCAGCACCGGCTGCTTATCGCGCGTGTAATACAGCTTGGAGCCCAACGGGACGCGGCCGGTGCCGGCCGCTTCGAGCGGATTGTTGGACTCGTCAACCATGCGGAATTCCAGGGTCGCCGTCTTGCCGAGAATTTTCTTCACCTCGGCCGAGTTCTGCAGGCCGGGCAATTGAATGGCGATGCGGTCCACGCCCTGGCGGGCGACTTGAGGCTCCGACACCGCGAGCTCGGGACTGTTGAGGCGGTTGCGCAGAATCACGATGTTCTGCTGAACCGCGTAGTCCTCGCGCTCTTTGATGTCCTGCGGCGTCAGCTTCAGCTCCAGAGCCGGGGCGCCGCCGACGGTCGTATCGGTCAACGTGATGTTGCGGTTATCCGCGACGATCGCCGCCTTGCCCTTGGCAAAGCCATCGGCGTCGCTGAACACCACGCGCACCCGGTCGGTCGGATAGTCCACGAGAACATCTTGATACGGCACTCTCGCGCTGCGCAGCGAAGCCCGGAAATCCTGCTCGTGCCGGTCGAGCAGCTGCTTCACGGCACCCTGCACATCCACCTGGTACACCAGGTATACCCCGCCGCGGAGGTCCAATCCCAGCTTAACGGGGTTCAGGCCCAGATTGCGCATCCATTCCGGCACCCGCGACGCCTGCGAGAGCGCGACGGTGAATTGATTGGGACGCGCCTCGTTGATCAGATCGCGCGCCTTCAATTGGTCCTGTTTATCGCTGAAGCGTAGCGTCAGGCGTCCCTGCTCGAGAAAAGCCCCGCTCGGTGTCACACCCTTGTCCTTCAGGATTTGCTCGACTGCGGTGCGATCCGCATCGACCACCTCGGCGCGATCCCGCGCCAGCTGCAGCGCGTTCTCCTCGCCGAACAGATTGGGGATCGCAAGAAAGACGCCTATGAGCAGCACGATCGCTACCAACGCGATCTTCCAGCGAGGATACGAGATCATGCGTTCTTGACCGTGCCCTTGGGCAACACCTGAGAAATCTGGAATTTCTGCAGCTTGACGTTGACGCCGCTGGCGATTTCCAAGGTCAGGAACTGCTCGCCGACCTCGGTCACCTTGCCGAGAATGCCGCCGGTGGTTGCCACTTCATCGCCCACGGCGACCTTCGACAACATTTCCCGCTGCTCCTTGGCGCGCTTGTTCTGCGGCCTGATCAGCAAAAAATAAAACACGACCAGAAGCAGGACGGGCAGCAGCAAGGCACTCAGCATGCTTTGCCCACCACCCGCGCCGGCCGCCTGCGCATTTGCCGTATTAATGAAGAAATCCATAGAGTTACACTCGCTTTTTGCAGCGGACGCCATGACGCAAAGCCGCGTAGTATACAGCAGCCCGCGGCAAACTTAACGCGAGCTTCCCCGCTGCTAAATCAAAGGACGTCCGGCCGCCTTCAACGCATGCAGCTCGGCGGCATAGGCCTCGAACCGGCCCGCCGCGATCGCCTCCCGAATCTCCCGCATCAGACGCTGGTAGAAATATAGGTTATGAATGGTGTTCAAATGCGCGCCCAATATTTCGCCGCACTTATCCAAATGCCGTAGGTAGCTGCGACTGTAGTGACGGCAGGTGTAACAGCCACACCCCTCTTCGATCGGACCGGTATCCTTTTGATGCGCCGCATTGCGTATGTTGATGGTGCCGCCGCGGGTGAATAAATGGGCATTGCGTGCATGCCGGGTCGGCATCACGCAGTCGAACATGTCGATGCCGCGGCGCACCGCCTCGACGATGTCCTCGGGGCGTCCCACCCCCATGAGATAGCGCGGTTTACCGGCCGGCATCAGGGGCATCAGCCCATCGAGCACCTGATCCCGCTGCTCTTCGCTTTCGCCCACGGCCAGTCCGCCGACGGCGAGCCCCGCGAAGCCGATCTCCTCGAGAGCGGCCAACGAAGCCGCACGCAAATCCGGATAGATCCCGCCCTGCACGATGCCAAACAGGGTGCCCGGAGGCTCGGTGCGGTAGTACTCGCGAAAGCCCCGCAGCGCCCAGCGCATCGACAATTCCATGGACACCCGCGCTTCGGGCTCGGTGGCCGGATACGGCGTGCATTCGTCGAAACTCATGGCCACATCCGACGCCAGGGTACGCTGAATGCGCATGGATTCCTCGGGCGAGAGGAACACCTGCGCACCGTCCACGGGAGAGCGGAAATGCGCGCCCTCTTCGGTGATTTTCCGCATCTCCGCCAGGCTCCAGACTTGAAAACCGCCGGAGTCGGTGAGGATGGGCCGCCGCCAATGCATGAAGCGATGCAACCCCTGATGCGCCGCGATCACCTCCAGGCCGGGCCGGAGATACAGGTGAAAAGTATTGCCGAGCACGATTTCGGCACCTATGTCCTCGAGATCCTCCGGAGTCATGGCCTTGACCGTGCCGTAGGTGCCGACCGGCATGAACGCCGGCGTCTCGACGGTGCCGCGGGGAAACTCCAGCCGGCCGCGCCGCGCCGCGCCGTCTCGTGCCAGCAAGGTGAACCGCATCGGCCCCAGATGAGCGTCGTGAGAAAGGCTCATGCCGATTGACACGCAGTGTTCAGCGCCGTTGCCGAGGGGGTCAAAAACATGGCGTCACCGTAGCTGAAAAATCGATACCGCGCCCGCACCGCGTGCGCGTATGCCGCCAACAGATTCTCGCGTCCGACAAAGGCCGAGCACAGCATCAGCAGCGTCGACTCCGGCAAATGAAAATTGGTGACCATGGCATCCACTGCACGAAACCGGTGCCCCGGTTTGATGAAAATACGCGTGGCTCCGCGATACGGCGCAACGGCGCGCCCGCTCGCTTCAGCCATACTCGCGGCGGTTTCCAAGCTCCTGACCACCGTCGTACCTATGGCAATCACGCGTCCGCCGGCGGCGCGCGCCGTCTCGATCGCAGCACACGCGGCCTCGGACACCTCCAGGTATTCTTCGTGCATCTCATGCCCTTCGATGTCGTCCGCCCGCATCGGCTGGAATGTGCCGGCACCCACATGCAGGGTGACGAAGGCATGGCGTATTCCACGCGCTTCGAGCGCGGCGAAAGTGCCAGCGTCGAAATGCAGCCCCGCCGTGGGTGCGGCCACGGCCCCGAGGATGCGCGCATACACGGTCTGATAGCGCTCGCGATCGTCGCTTTCCGCCTGCCGCGCTATGTAGGGAGGCAGGGGTATTTCGCCGTGAGCCTCGAAGAAAGCCGCCACCTCGCAAGAGAACCGCAGATGGAACAAATCGCCCTGTCTTCCGAGCATGCCCGCCGAATGGCCTCCGGCCAGCTTGACCGAGGCACCCGGCTTCAGGCCCTTGCTGGCGCGCAGCTGCACCAGCGCGGTGTTCGCCGTCAGGGCTCGTTCGAGCAGGATTTCGACGCGCCCGCCGCTTTCCTTGAAGCCGAATACACGCGCGGGAATTACGCGCGTATCGTTGAAAACCAGCAAATCGGCCGGTGTCAGCAAGGACGGAAAGTCGCGGAACTGAAGGTCGCGCAGCGAGCCGGAGGCTCCATCGAGCGTCAGCATCCGACTGGCGGAGCGCGTCGCCGCGGGTCGCTGGGCAATGAGTTCCTGGGGAAGATCGAATTGAAAGTCCGTGCGCCGCATGTTTTAACCATTCTATCAAGAGCGGCAATCGCCCCAAGAATCAAATATACTGCGCGGCCTGGTATGCCCGGATGGCGGAACTGGTAGACGCGCCGGACTCAAAATCCGGTTCCCTGAAAAGAGTGTGGGTTCGATTCCCTCTCCGGGCACCAGAATTTAATTTATGGACGTCCTTTGAATTTCTGCAGCAACTGCGGCTCGCCCGTCGAATTCAAGATTCCCGCCGGGGACCATTTGCCGCGCTTCGTGTGCTCGAGCTGCGACACGATCCACTACAAGAACCCTTTGCTGGTTCTGGGTTGCGTCCCCGAGTGGCAGGGCAAGATCTTGCTGTGCCGCCGCGCCATCGAGCCGCGGCTGGGATTTTGGACGGTGCCGGCCGGTTTCATGGAAAACGGCGAAACCCTGCAGGCCGCGGCGGCGCGAGAATGTTACGAGGAGGCACTGGCGAAGGTCGAGATCGGCTCGCTGCTGGCCGTGGTCAGCGTGACGGGCGCCAACCAAGTACATGTGATGTTCCGGGCCAAATTGCTGCAGCCTGATTTCGCGCCGGGGCCGGAAAGCATGGAGGTCGGCCTGTACGAGGAGGCTGACGTGCCGTGGGAGGAACTGGCGTTTCCGAGCGGCGAATTCACTTTGCGCAAGTACTTCGAGGACCGCGCCGCCGGGCGCGAGGATCATCATTTTGTCGAATTGAGCCGTAGGCTGAAGTCCTGACCGCGCCGGCCTCGAGTGCGTGCGGGATCGGACTTTGCGTCTGTGGCAGAATAGTATTCACGTTCAACCGATCAATTGAAGGGTAAGTCATGGCATTCGTGGTCACCGAAAGCTGCATCAAGTGCAAATATATGGATTGCGTGGAGGTATGTCCCGTCGACTGCTTCCACGAGGGCCCGAATTTTCTGGTGATCGATCCCGATGAGTGCATCGACTGCACGCTGTGCGAGCCGGAATGCCCGGTGGAAGCCATTTTTTCGGAAGAAGAGATCCCCGACGGTCAGGAGAGCTTTCTCAAGCTGAACGCCGAGCTGGCCAAGAAATGGCCGGTGATCAGCGAGAAGAAGCCGGCCCCGGCCGATGCCAAGCAATGGGAAGGGGTGCCAGAGAAGCTCAAGCTGCTGGAGCGGTAGAGAGTTCGAGCGGCAGCAGGTCCGGCGCTCAGCGTTTGGCCAGTTGCAGATCCTTGATCTGCTGCACCAATTCGCGCGGCGGCATGTAGCCCTCGATGTAGTCGCCCTTCTCCGTGACGATGGCGGGTGTGCCGCGCACTCCGATGCTTTGGCCCAAGGCATATTCGCGGGCGACCGGCGTCGCCGCGCACACCTTGCTCAAATCCAATTGCGCGCCGGCCTTTGCGCGCGTCAGGGCCGCATTGCGGTCCGCCGAGCACCAGACAACTTCCGCTTTTTTCCAGCTTTCCGTATCGGGACCGGTGCGCGGATAGAACATGTAGCGGACGCGCACGCCCAAACGGTTCAATTCGGCCATCTCGCTGTGCAACTTTCTGCAATAGGCGCAATCGACGTCGGTGAATACCGTGATGGTATACAGCGGATTCTTGGGCCCGAATATCACCATCTGCGATTCGGGGACGGCGCCGATCATGGCGACGCGCGCGCGCATGCGCTGCGCCTCGGTCAGATTCTCGCGCGAATCCATGTCATACAAATTGCCGTCGAAGAAATACTTGCCGTCCGCGGTCAAGTAGCTGACCTCGGCTCCCTGTGCGAACTCGTAGATGCCGGGAATCGGCGAAGGCCGTAAATTCTCGAGTTTCGACCCGACCGGGAGGCGTTTCAGCAAGGCCGCACGCGGATCGGCGGACTGGTCGGCGGAAACTGCATGGGCCGGATCGGCGCTCGCGGCGCGGGCCGGGTCGGGTGTCGTACCGGCGAGCGCCGGGCGCGAACCAAACCCCGCGGTGCAGGTGACCAAGGCCAGGGCGGCAAGAATTCTCAACATGAGGGACTCCGGCGGAATTGACTGATTCGACCCCGCGGCGCGCCGGAGGTTCACGCAATCCTAGCAGGCGGCGATCGTCAGCCGCGAGGATGGTGCTGGGAATGCAGTTCTTTCAGTCGCTCGCGGGCGACATGAGTGTAGATTTGAGTCGTGGACAGATCGCTGTGCCCCAGGAGCATCTGCACGACGCGCAGGTCCGCTCCGTGGTTCAGCAGATGCGTAGCGAAAGCATGTCGCAAGGTATGCGGCGAGAGCTCTTTCTCCACGCCGGCTTTCTTCGAATAGCGTTTGATGATGTGCCAAAAGGCCTGGCGCGTCATGCGGTCGCCGCGGCGCGTCGGGAACAGGTAGTCGGTCTGCCGCTCCAACAATATTTCAACCCGCGGCCCCTGCATGAATTGCTGCAACCAATTCACGGCCTCATCGCCCAATGGAATCAGACGCTCGCGATTGCCCTTGCCGACCACGCGCATCACACCCTGATTGAGATTGACCTGATTGTGTTTCAGGCTCACCAGTTCGGAGACCCGCAACCCGGTGGCATACAATACCTCGAGCATGGTGCGGTCGCGGTGCCCCAGCGGATCCGACACCGTCGGCGCCTCGAGCAGCGAATCGACTTCGGCCTCGGTCAGCGATTTGGGCAGGGAGCGGCCGATCTTCGGCATGGCGATCTGCGCCGTCGGATCGATCTCGATCAAACCCTCGCGCACCATGAAACGGAAAAATCTTCGGAAACTCGACAGTTGTCGCGCGGTCGACCGGGGCCGCGATCCCCCCTCGACCCGGGCTGCGATGAATCCCAGCAATTCGATGCGTGTTGCCTTGAGCAGCGCGCCGTCGCGCTCCTCCAGCCAGCGAGCCAGCGCGGTCAGATCCGCGCGATAAGCCGCAAGGGTATTGGCAGACAGTCCGCGCTCCAGCCACACTGCATCCAGGAAACGCTGCAGAGCCGGATCCGATGCCTCTCGGACGGCCGGTACCGTTGCGCCCGTGGTGCGTGTATAAACCGTCCGTTTAAGAGCCGTCGCCATATTTTTCCGCGTGGGTGTTCGCACGAAATGCCGCTGTATGTAGAGTCCGATCCAGTATGCGAGGCGTGCCGGCCGGTCGGCGTGACCAGAATCACAGTACAGTCAAGTATTAACATAAGGAGAACCAGATCACAGTAACCACGCAGATGAAACCGTCCAAAGTCATGCGGTTGCTGTACAGCGCCTATTGCGTCGTCCTGTTTACGGTTCTCGGTTTGGCCGTGCTGGTGATCAATCTGTTCCTGCCGAGCCTGCGCCGGCGACGACTGGTGGCCGGGGTGGCCTCGCGCGCTTTTCTGCGCGCGGCCGGAGTGCCCTTCACCGTCGAGGGTCTGAATCGCCTGCCGCAAGTCCCCTGCGTGGTGGTCGCCAATCACGCCAGCTACATCGACGGCCTGGTCGCCGCGGCGGCGCTCCCGCCCGATTTTGCTTTCGTGATCAAGAAGGAAATGGTGCGGGTGCCGCTTGCCGGCCTGCTGCTGCGGCGGCTGGGATCGCAGTTCGTGGAACGCTTCAATCGGCACAAGGGCGGGGTCGATACGCGCCGTGTGCTGAAACTCGCCGCCACCGGCCAGTCCTTGGTGTTCTTTCCCGAAGGCACGTTCACCGAGATCCGCCAGATCGGCAAATTCCTCGGCGGCGCATTCGCCACGGCCGCTCGCTCCGACATGCCGGTCGTGGCCATGGCCATTCATGGCACCCGTGCCGTCCTGCCTCCGGGGGGCCTGGCCGTCCATCGGCTGCCGATTCGCGTTGAAATACTTGAGGTTCTTGGCGCGAATGAGGCCAGGCAGCGCAGCCGCGAGCTGATCGCACGGGCCGTGGGCGAGCCCCTGGCGCCCTGAGGGCTCGGGTCAGAGAGGCGTATCGCGGTATACTTGGGCATCCCTGCAACATCTATGGAAATGCACCATGAGTTCTGACCCCCTCGTTATTTTGGCCGCCCGCCGTACGCCCGTGGGCGCCTTCCAAGGCGCTTTCAGCACCGTAACCGCACCGCAATTGGGGTCGGTCGCCATCAAGGCTGCCCTCGCCGATTCCGGTGTGTCCGTTTCGCAGATCGACGAGGTCATCATGGGCTGCGTCCTCTCAGCCGGGCTGGGCCAGGCCCCCGCACGCCAGGCGGCGTTGGGCGCCGGGATCCCCACCAGCGTTCCAACCACGACGATCAACAAAATGTGCGGCTCCGCGATGCGTGCCCTGATGTTGGCCGGCGACCAAATCCTCGCCGGTTCCGCCAAGGTCATCGTCGCCGGCGGCCTCGAGTCCATGACCAATGCGCCCTACCTGCTCCCCAAAGCCCGCGCCGGCTATCGCATGGGAAATCAGGAAGTGCTGGACCACATGTTCTTCGACGGCCTGCAGAGCCCCTGGGATGGACAGCTCATGGGCTGCTTCGCCGAGGCCACTTCGGAAAAATACCAGTTCACCCGCAAGGCCCAGGACGACTTCGCCGCCGAATCGGTCCGTCGGGCGCTGGCCGCCGTGAACGGGGGGGCCTTCACCGCCGAAATTGCTGCGGTGACCGCCAAGACCCGCAAGGGAGAATCCGTGGTCGATAAGGATGAGACGCCCTTTACCCTCGATATCGCCAAGATCCCCACACTCAAGCCGGCATTCAAAAAAGACGGCACGGTGACTGCCGCCAGTTCTTCCGGAATTTCCGACGGCGCAGCGGCGCTGGTGCTGGCGCGAGAGTCCTTCGCCGCATCCCAGGGCCGCAAGCCGTTGGCGCGCATCCTCGGCTATACCAGTTTCGCGCGCGAGCCGGAGTGGTTCACGCTGGCACCGGTAGGAGCGATGCAGAAACTGCTGAAACGGCTGGATTGGCAGCCGCAGGATGCCGATTTGTACGAAATCAACGAGGCATTCGCGGCGGTACCCATGGCCGCGATCAAGGATTTGGGCCTGGATCACCAGAAGGTCAACGTCAACGGCGGAGCCTGTGCACTCGGGCACCCGATCGGCGCCACCGGGGCGCGCATCGTGACCACGCTGCTGTACGCACTGCGCGCGCGGGGCAAGAAACGCGGCATTGCCAGCCTGTGCATCGGCGGCGGCGAAGCCACTGCGATCGCGATCGAATTGGTGTGAACTCATCGGTTCTGAGGAGGGTGGACGCGGGCGTTGCGCATGTGACGCTCAATCGCCCCGATAAGCGCAACGCCCTGGATCGCGCCACCATCGCGGCGCTGACTGCGGAATTGCGGCACTGCGCCGCCGACGCGGCGGTGCGCGTGGTGCAAATCACGGGGACAGGCAAAGTCTTTTGCGCCGGTGCAGACCTCGGCGAGATGCAAGCACAAGCAGGTGCCAGTGAAGCGGCCAACCTGGCGGATGCCGAGCAGCTGGCGACGTTGTTGACCGTGCTGGATTCAATGCCCAAGCCGACGCTGGCTCGGGTCAACGGAGACGGCTATGGCGGCGCGCTCGGGCTGATGGCCGCCTGCGACATCGTGGTGGCCGTGGACTCGGCGAGGTTTGCATTCACGGAGGTGCGGCTCGGAATCATACCGGCGGTGATTTCGCCCTTCGTGCTGGGCAAAATCGGCGAACGGGCCGCGCGGCGCTACTTTTTGACCGCCGAGGCGCTGAACGCTGCGGCGCTCAAGGAGCTGGGGCTGGTGCACGAGGTCGTGGCCGACGGCCTGCTCGACACTGCCTGCGCGCGCATTACCGAAGTGCTGCTGCAGGGGGCGCCGGGAGCACAGGCACAGGCCAAGATACTGATACGCGATATGGCCCAGCCGGCCGCCGGGGATCGCGCGGCTGCATCCATGGAGGCAGCCGGACGGCTGGCGCGGCTACGTGTTCAAGAAGAGGCCCAGGAAGGGTTCAGCGCTTTCTTCAATAAGCGCAAGCCAGGCTGGCGTCCGAACTGAAAAAGTGGGGTGGGCGTCCCTGCCCAATCCATGCCCAAATCCCTTGGCCATCCTGGAAGGCGGCGTCCGTGGCCTATCAACATGGGTGTCCCCACTAACTAAAGCGACGAGCCTGCGACTTTTCCCTCATGCAAATGTCCGCCAGGTGGATATTTGCCCGGATATCTCGGCCGGAGCTCCGTCTCCCCGGGCGTCCCTGGTTTGTGATCTACTATCGCCCGTTTTTGCGGGCTCATTTTTGCGGGCCCGTTTTGCTGTTTGCCTTTTCCTGGCCCTTTCCCGATCTTAGGTGCATTTGATGAGCGAAGCTCCCCGCGATGTCATGGAATATGAGGTGGCGATCGTCGGCGCCGGCCCCGCCGGTCTTGCCTGCGCCATCCGGCTGAAGCAGCTCAATCCCGCATTGAATGTCTGCGTGCTCGAGAAGGCCGCCAGTCTCGGGGCCCATTCACTGTCCGGCGCGGTCATGGAACCCGGACCCCTCGATGAACTGCTGCCCGAGTGGCGTGCCCACGCTCCGGCGGTCTGCGTGCCGGCCGCGCGCGACGAGTTTCTATTCATGACTCGCCGCAAGCGCTATCGGTTGCCGACCCCGCCGCAGATGGCGAATCACGGCAACTTCATCATTTCGCTGGGACAGCTGATCCCGATTCTCGGCCAAGAAGCGGAAAAGCTCGGCGTCGACGTATTCGCGGGATTCGCGGCGGCCGAGGCTTTGTTCGACGAGGCCGGTGCCGTCAAGGGCGTGCGCATCGGCGACATGGGCGTGGAAAAGAACGGCGAGCCCGGACCGAATTTCGCCCTGGGACCCGAGATCCACGCCAAAATCACCATGTTCTGCGAGGGCTGCCGCGGCAGCGTCTCCAAGCAGCTGATCAAGCGCTTCAAGCTCGATGCCGGCAAGTCGCCGCAGACCTACGGCCTGGGATTCAAGGAGCTGTGGCAGCTGCCGCCCGGCCGGGTTCAACCCGGCCTCATTCAACATACCCTGGGCTGGCCGCTCGATACCAATACCTACGGCGGCAGCTTTCTCTATCACCTCGACAATGACCGGGTGTACGTCGGATTCGTGGTCGGCTTGGACTATGAAGATCCGCGCTTCAAGCCCTTCGAGGCTTTCCAGCAGTACAAGAACCATCCCGACATCAAGAAACTGCTGCAAGGCGGTGAAATCATCGCCGGCGGCGCGCGCACCGTGATCGAAGGCGGCTATCAATCCATGCCCACTCTCGAGATGCCCGGCGCGATGCTCGTGGGCGATGCCGGCGGCACGCTCAACACGCCGAAGATCAAGGGCATCCATCAGGCTATTCGTTCGCGGCATGACTGCCGCCGAACATTTCGTGGCGCAAGGCGCCAGCCTGGGGTTCGACAAGCGCTGGCGCGAATCGACGGGCGGACGCGAGCTGCACAAGGTGCGCAACATCCGCCCCGGGTTCCGCCGCGGGCTGTGGTTCGGACTCGCCAACGCCGCGCTCGAAACCGCGACCTTCGGCAAACTGCCCTGGACGCTCGCCAATCATGCCGACGACACGGCGCTCAAGCGCCTCGATGACTACGTCTCGCCGGATCGCGACTGGGGCGACCGCGAACTGCCGCCGCGCGATCGCTGGCCTTCGTATTCTTCGCCGCGACGACTCATGATGAGAACCAGCCGGTGCACCTGCACGTCGCCGACACCACGATGTGCGCCACGCGCTGCGTCAAGGACTTCGGCAATCCCTGCACGAATTTCTGTCCGGCGAATGTGTACGAGATGATCGACGACGGCAGCGGCGGCAAGAAGCTGCAGATCAATTCCTCCAACTGCGTGCATTGCAAGGCCTGCGACATCAAGGAACCCTACGCCGGACAGATCACCTGGGTGACGCCGGAGGGCGGTTCCGGGCCCAACTACCAGAGCCTCTAAGATCAAGTCGGTTGAATCGCGTCTCGAGGAGCAGGTCGCGGCACACCGCCTCGAATTCGACGCGGCCCAACGCGATGCCGCGGTCCGGCTCGATCGCCTCGCCACGCGCCTGGCGGAGTCCTCGCAATCCCTCGGCGAGAGGCTGCGCGCGCATCTGCCCTGGCTGCCGACCTCGGCCGCAGCAGCGCCGCAACGCGGCCTTTATCTCTGGGGCGGCGTCGGCCGCGGCAAGACGATGCTGATGGACTGCTTTTACGAGTCGCTGCCCTTTGCGCGGCGCGAGCGCACGCACTTCTATCGCTTCATGCGCCAGGTGCATGCGGAACTGCGCGCGGTCACTCGCCGCACCCAGCCCCTCGAGAGCGTCGCGCAGCACTGGCGCGCAGCGGGCGTGCGTGATCTGCCTGGACGAATTCTTCGTCGCGGACATCGCCGATGCGATGATTCTCGCCGGTCTGTTCGAGGGACTGTTCCGCCGCGGCGTGACTCTTGTCGCCACATCCAATACACCGCCCGAGGATCTGTACAAGGACGGCCTGCAACGCGAACGGTTCCTGCCGGCCATCGAGCTTGATTCACCAGCATATGGACGTGGTGCACCTGGACGGCGGCAGCCGACTACCGCCTGCGGCAGCTCGAGCAGGCACCCACCTACCTGGACTCGACTGACGAACAGACGCCGATGCAACTGCAACGGCGCTTTGCCGCGCTCGCCGGCGAGTCGGCCACGGGACCCACGCGGCTGTTGATCGAGGACCGCGCCATCGAACGCCCTCGCCACGGGCGCCGGCATGGCTTGGTTCGAATTCAGGGAACTGTGCGAAGGGCCGCGCAGCCAGAACGACTACATCGAGCTTGCGCGCCTGTACCACACCATTTTCATCTCCAACATCCCCGAATTCACCTGGGCCAATGAGAACGCCGCGCGCCGCTTCATCTCCGCCATCGACGAATTCTACGATCGCGGCGTCAAGATCGTGGTGTCGGCTGCGGCGGCGCCGGCGGCGCTGTATCGCGGTGAAAAACTGCAGCTCGAATTTCAGCGCGCCGCGAGCCGCCTGATCGAAATGCAAACCCAGCAGTATCTCGCCCGTGAGCATCACCCATAAAGGACGGGGTCGCCCCGACCCCGTTAAATGTTGCGCGAAGCGCATGGAAACTCTGCGCGAAGCGCATGGACAATCAACACCTGGCATAATTCAGGGATGAAGATGGTTGCCGAGTTCAAAATTCACTACAGGCAGATCTTGGACCCGGCCGGCAACGCCGTGGCGCCGTTGCCGCAGTTCGCGAAAGACACGGACGAAGTCCTGCGCATGTACAGGGCCATGACTCTGGTGCGGGTTTTCGACGCGAAGGCGGTGAACCTGCAGCGCACGGGGCAGCTCGGCACCTACCCCTCCTGTCTTGGCCACGAGGCCGCGCATGTGGGTGTCGGCGCGGCGATGCGGCCCGAGGACGTGCTGGCGCCCGTCTATCGCGAATTCGGCACGCAGCTTTGGCGCGGCGTGACCATGACGGAGATACTGACGTACTGGGGCGGCGACGAATGCGGCAACGACTTTGCTGCGTCTCGGCAGGATTTCGCCTGGTGCGTACCCATCGCCACGCAGACCTTGCATGCGGCGGGAGCGGCCATGGCCTTCAAGATACGCAAGGAGCCGCGCTGCGCGCTCGCCTACATCGGCGACGGCGGCACTTCCGAGGGCGCTTTTTACGAGGCCCTCAACCTGGCCGGATCGCGCACGCTGCCGGTGGTATTCGTCATCGTCAACAATGGCTGGGCCATCTCCGTTCCGACGACGGCGCAGACGGCGGCACAAACCCTGGCGCAGAAAGCCGTCGCCGCCGGTATCGCGGGCGTGCAGGTCGATGGCAACGATGTGTTCGCGGTCCGCGAGGTGGTGAGCGAGGCGCTCGAGTCCGCGCGGCGCGGCGCGGGTCCCGCCTTGATCGAGGCGCTCACGTACCGGCTGAGCGATCACACGACCGCGGATGATGCCAGCCGCTATCGCTCCGGCCATGAGGTCAAGGAGGCCTGGAGCGTCGAGCCGCTGATTCGCCTGCGGAAATTCCTCTGCGAACTCGGAATTTGGGATGACGGCAAGGAACAAGTACTGCTGCAGGAGTGCGCCCGCGAAGTCGATGCGGCCGTGACCGACTACTTGGCGAGGGCAAATCCGTCCACCGATGCGATGTTCGACCATCTGTTCGCCACCCTGCCGGCGCACCTGCACGAACAACGTGTCGTCGCCCGCAAATACGGCTCGAAACACAGCGGTCAGTGACTTGGCGAAAATAACCATGGTCGAGGCCATCGCCATGGCGCATGGCTGGGAAATGCAGCACGACGCCGACGTGGTCGTGATCGGCCAGGATGTGGGTGCCAACGGCGGCGTGTTTCGCGCGACGGCCGGCCTGCAGGAACGCTTCGGCCATGACCGGGTCCAGGACACGCCGCTGGCGGAGGCGACCATCGCCGGCATGTCGGTGGGGATGGCGACTCATGGATTGAAGCCTGTCGCCGAAATTCAGTTCATGGGCTTCTTGTATCCGGCACTGGATCAGATAGTGAACCATATGTCGCGCATGCGTAATCGCACACGCGGCCGCCTGAGCTGTCCGGTGGTGATTCGCACCCCGCACGGCGGCGGCATTCACGCCCCCGAACATCATTCGGAGAGCACCGAGACCCTGCTATGCCACATTCCGGGCATACGCGTCGTCTGCCCCTCCTCGCCTGCGCGAGCCTACGGCCTGCTGCTCGCGGCGATTCGCGATCCTGACCCGGTGATGTTTTTGGAGCCGGTGCGTTTGTATCGGGCGATGCGCCAGGAAGTGAGCGACGATGGCCGGGCTCTGCCCCTGGACCATTGCTTCATTCTGCGCGAGGGCAGCGATGTAACCATGGTCACCTGGGGAGCGATGACCGTGGAAACGCTGCGCGCCGCTGCCGAGCTGGACAAGCGCGGAATCGACGCCGAGGTCATCGATCTTGCGACCTTGAGCCCCATCGACATCGAGACCATTCTCGCGTCGGTTGCCAAGACCGGCAGGCTGGTGATCGTGCACGAGGCCGCCCGCAATGTCGGCGTCGGCGCCGAGATCGCCGCTTTGGTCGCAGAGCACGGCCTCTACGATTTACAGGCGCCGATCCAGCGCGTCGCCGGGTTCGACACCATCATGCCGTTGTTCAAGCTCGAGCACGATTATATTCCGAGCGTGCAGCGGATCATCGACGCGGTGGAACTCACCGTCGACGTTCCCTAGAGGCTGTTTCATGAGCACATTCAGGCTTCCGGATTTGGGCGAGGGCTTGGCCGAGGCCGAGATCGTCCAGTGGCACGTCAAGGTGGGTGACCATGTGCGGGTCGACCAACCCATGGTCTCCGTGGAGACCGCCAAAGCGGTCGTCGAAGTGCCGGCGCCGTTTGGCGGACAAGTGACCGCCCTGCACGGTGCGCCCGGCGACATCGTGCCCACCGGCGCGCCCCTCATCGAGTTCGATTCCGGCACCGTCGTCGGCTGCATGCCCGCGACCAGCGATGAGGAATTCGTGGAGTCGGTCATCGTCGGCGGCGCCCACAGGCATGACGGCAACGGACGCGGACGCGCCGTGCCGGCGGCTCGAGCGCTCGCAAAGAGCCTCGGCGTGAATCTCGCAGCGGTGCAAGGCGGCGGCCGCGCCGGTTTGATCACGCTCGACGACGTCCTGCGCCATGCCAATTTGACGGGCGGCGCGAGCGGCGCGGCGGCCACGAACGGGGCGGCCACCGACGGCCTCGCCCACGGGGCCTCGCCCGCCGCACGCGCCATCGCCGCCGCACGCCCCGAGGACGGTACCGTCGAGCTGCTGCGCGGTGTGCGGCGCGCCATGGCGCAAAGCATGTCGCTGTCGCGGGATCAGGTGGCCGACAGCACGGTTTGCGACGATGCCGACATTCATCATTGGACGCGGCGCGGCGATTACATGCTGCGGTTGATGCGCGCGATGACCTGCGCCTGGCGCGCGGAGCCCGCATTGAACGCCTGGTACGATCCGGCCTCGCAATCGCGCCTGCTGGTTGCGCACATCAATCTTGCGATCGCCGTCGACACGCCCGGCGGACTCATCGTCCCGGTGGTGCGCAACATCGAGAGCAAGTCGCCGGAGGAACTTCGCGCGGCCATCGCGCTCCAAAAGGACGCGGCGCACCGGCGCAGCACGCCGCCAGAGGATCTGCGCGATTTCACCCTCATGCTGTCGAATTTCGGCACTCTCGCCGGCCGCTACGGAATCCCCCGGGTGGTGCCTCCCGCGGTCGCCATACTGGGCGCGGGTAAAGTGCGCGAGGACGCGGTCGTCATCGACGGCGCCGTGCTCGCCCATCGACGCATGCCCCTCTCT
This sequence comes from uncultured Gammaproteobacteria bacterium, assembly GCA_963807505.1. GTDB lineage: Bacteria > Pseudomonadota > Gammaproteobacteria > Steroidobacterales > Steroidobacteraceae > Bog-1198. Next base: position 46,134 of record CAWECC010000001.1, read on the forward strand.
TTGAGCTTCGATCACCGCTGCATCACGGGCGGCGAGGCCTGCCGCTTCTTGGCGGCGGTCATCGCCGATCTTGAAAAGCCGGACTAATACAAAGGAACAACATGTACCAAGGTGCCTCCGAACAACATCGCAAGATCGTGGCCGCCATCGCGCGGTCCTCGATCCGGCCCCCCAAGGCCATGCGCAGCCTGGACTGGCCGGGCTTTTTACAAACCTATTACGCGCATGTGGATGCCGAGGATCTCGCCGTGCGCGAGCCGGCGGAGCTGGCCGGCAGCGCACTGTCTCATTTGATGTTCGCGCGCCAACGGCGCAGGTCCGCCCTGGTCCGGGTATTCAACCCCACCGTACGCGAGCACGGTTTTACCTCACCGCACACCGTCATCGAGATGGTGAACGATGACATGCCCTTCCTCGTGGACTCGATCAGCCTGGCACTCGCGCAGCGTTCTCTCACGCTGCATTTCCTGACACACCCCGTCTTTGCGGTGACGCGCGACGGTTCGGGAACCTTGCTCTCCTTGCGGGAGCGCGGCGAAGCCTCCAAGAGCAAGAAGCAGCCCGTCAAGGAGAAGCTCAAGCTGGAATCGTTCCAGCACATCGAGGTCGATAGAATCGTCGATCCCGCCGCGTTGCAGTCTCTCGCAGCACAGATCGAGCGCAGCATGCGCGATGTGCGGGTGGCCTGCGCGGATTGGCTCAAGATGCAGCAAGCCGCGCACCAGACGGCGCAGGATTTGAGTTCCTTGAGCGACAAGTTCGATCCCAGCGATTTGAGCGAAGCCATCGCGCTGCTCACCTGGATGGAGAATCGCCACTTCACCTTTCTGGGCTATCGCGAATACCGGCTGCAGGGGCGCAAGGGGCACGAGTCCCTGCAACCCATCCCGGCCAGCGGCCTGGGCATTTTGCGCCCCGGCCACAAGCCGCCGGCGGCCACGAACCGCACCTTGTCGAGCGACATCCGCCGGCAGAGCCGGTCCCGCGACATCGTCCTCGTCACCAAGGCGAACTTCGAATCCACGGTTCACAGATCCGGCTATCTCGACTACATCGGAGTCAAGCATTTCGACGCCAAGGGCCGGCTGATCGGCGAGAAGAGATTCATCGGCTTGTGGACTTCGGCGGCCTACAGCAGCAATCCACGCGAGATCCCCGTGCTGCGCCACAAGGTGTCGCAGGTGGTGGCGCACTTCGCGCTCGCGCCCGACAGCCATGACGGCAAGGCTTTGCAGCACATTCTCGAGTCCTTTCCGCGCGACGAGTTGTTCCAGGCCAGCGTTGCGGAACTGAATCGCATCGTCACCGGCATCTTCGGGCTGCAGGAGCGCCCGCGGGTGCGCGTGCTGTTGCGCCGCGACGCATTTCGCCGCTTCTATTCCTGCCTGGTGTACGTACCGCGAGAGAAATACAACACGCAGGTCCGCCAGCGCATCGAAAAAGTCATTCGCGAAGCATTTTCCGCATTCGGCATGGAATCGCAGGTGCAGATCGCGGAGTCGAATCTCGCACGCATCCACATCGTGGCGCGGACCACCCCCAGCGATGAGACGCGGGTGGACCCGGACGCATTGGAGCGGCGCGTGGCCGCGGCGGTGCGCTCGTGGCTTGACGGGTTCAAGACCGCCCTGCTGGCGCGCCAGGACGAAGCCTACGCCCTGCAGCTGTTCGAAAAATATGCGCAGGCCTTCCCCGCGGCCTATACGGAGGACTTCAACGGCGATGCCGCAGCCCTCGACGTATCCTTCCTCGAGGCGGTGGAGAAGGAACCGGCACGGCTGCATCTGGACATTTACAGGCCCGAGCCTCGGAGCAAGGACAACTTCTTCCTGAAAATCTTCCGCGGCCAGGATGCCATTCCGATCTCCGACCTCCTGCCCATGCTCGAGAACATGGGCCTCAAGGTGATCGCCGAGCGTCCTTACCAGCTCGAGTTCCCAGGCGGCCGGCACGCCTGGATACAGGACCTGGAACTGGTGATGCAGGCATCCGCAGTCACCCAATTCGAAGCCTTGGAACGCGAAGTCAAGAGCGCCTTCACGGCGGTCTGGACCGGCCGCATGGATAGCGACAGCTTCAATCAACTGACTCTGGCCGCCGGCATACCGTGGCGCATCGTGACCGTCATACGCGCTTATTGCCGCTACTTGCTGCAGACCGGATTGCCTTTCAGCCAGGGTTATATCGCGCAGGTGCTGGTCAACAATGCGGGAATCACCCGCGCGCTGGCGGATTTGTTCGTCGCCCGCTTCAACCCCGAACCCTCGGTATCGGCGCGGCAGAGCGCTCTGGCGCGTCTCGACAAGCGCATCCGCGCGGCGCTCGAGGAAGTGACCCGCTCCGACGAGGATAGAATCCTGCGAGCCTTGTGGAGCGCGCTGACGGCGACCGTGCGCACCAATGCTTATCAAATCGGCCGCGACGGCCAGCTCAAGGAATACCTCTCCTTCAAGATCGAAAGCCAGCAGCTGCGCGAGCTGCCCTTGCCCAAGCCGCTGTTCGAAATTTTCGTGTTCTCGCCACGCATGGAGGGCGTGCACCTGCGCATGGGTTACGTCGCGCGCGGCGGCCTGCGCTGGTCGGACCGGCGCGAGGACTTCCGTACCGAAGTGCTCGGACTCATGAAGGCTCAGCACGTGAAGAACACGGTGATCGTCCCCGTGGGAGCCAAGGGCGGCTTCGTCGTCAAGCGCATGCCGGCCGAGCGGGAAGCGCTGCAGGCCGAAGTGATTGCGTGCTACCAGACGCTCATCAGGGGTCTTTTGGACGTCACCGACAACATCGTCGACGACAAAATCGTCGCCCCGCCCATGGTGGTCCGTCACGACAAGGACGATGCCTACCTGGTGGTGGCGGCGGATAAGGGCACCGCGACTTTTTCCGACATCGCCAACGCCATCTCCGAGGAGTACGGCTTCTGGCTGGGCGATGCATTCGCCTCCGGCGGCTCGGCCGGCTACGACCACAAGAAAATGGCGATCACGGCACGCGGCGCATGGGAATGCGTGAAGCGCCACTTCCGCGAGACCGGCGTCGACATCCAGACCCAGGACTTTTCCGTCGTCGGCATCGGCGACATGGCCGGAGACGTGTTCGGCAACGGGATGCTGCAATCGCCTCATATCCGGCTGGTTGCCGCCTTCAATCACATGCACATCTTCATCGATCCGCAGCCGGACGCGGCGCGCTCGTTCCGCGAGCGTGAGCGGCTGTTCAAGATGCCGCGCTCGAGCTGGGAGGACTATTCGCGCGACGCGATCTCCAAGGGCGGCGGCGTGTTCTCGCGGACCGCGAAGAGCCTGACCCTGTCGCGCGAGGCGCAGACCCTGCTCGAGCTTCCCGCACAAGTGACGCCGAATGAAGTGATCAAGGCCATTCTGAAGTCGCATGTCGATCTTTTTTGGAACGGCGGAATCGGCACCTACGTCAAAGCCACTTTCGAAAGCCATAGCGACGTCGGGGACCGCAGCAATGACGCCGTGCGCATCGACGCCCGCGAGCTGAACTGCAAAGTCATCGGCGAAGGCGGCAACCTCGGTGTGTCGCAGCTCGGGCGCATCGAGTTCGCGCGGCGCGGCGGCAGGCTCAACACGGATTTCATCGACAATTCCGCCGGCGTGAACACCTCGGACGTCGAGGTCAACTTGAAGATTCTGTTGAACGGCGCGGTCCGCGCCAAGGAAATCACCCGCGCGGAACGCAATCGTCTGCTGGCGCAGATGACGAATGAAGTGGCGGGTTTGGTGTTGCGCAACAACTATCTTCAGGGCCAGGCGATCAGCACCAGCGAGTTCCAGGCGAAGGTGCGCTTGAGCGAGCACGCCTACGTGATCCGTGCCCTCGAGCGTTCCGGAGACTTGAACCGCTCGCTGGAATTTCTGCCGACGGAGGAAGAGATCGCCGAGCGCCGCAAGGCCGGCGAGGGGTTGACGCGGCCCGAACTCGCGATCACCCTGAGTTACGGCAAGATCTGGCTGTATCGGGCGCTCATCCACTCCAATGTTCCGGAGGATCCGTATTTGTCGGGCGAGCTCAAGCGCTATTTTCCGCAGCCCGTGCAGAAGCGCTTCGCCCTGCGCCTGAAACGGCATCGCCTGCGCCGCGAGATCATCGCGACGGCGATCACCAACAGCTTGATCAATCGCATGGGGCCGGTTTTCCCGGTGCGTGCGCAGGATGATACGGGCGCCGATCCGGCCGCCATCGCGCGGGCCTACAGCATCGCGCGCGAAGTGTTCGCCGCCCGCTATATCTGGACTCAGATCGAAGCTCTCGATAACCGCATCCCCGCCGCCGTGCAGTACACGGCCATGTCGAAGACCACGCGACTGCTGCGGCATATGACCTACTGGCTGCTGGAAAACCGGCGCGACGATTTGGACATCGAGCGCGGCGTGCTTCGTTATGGCGCCCAGGTGGGAGAACTGTTCCACCAGCTCTCCGACGTTCTGAGCGTCACGGAGCAGGCGCGGCTGCGTGGGCTGCGTTCGCAGCTCATCGAACAGCGTGTACCCGAGGACCTGGCCGCTCGAATCGCCTCCCTCGAAATGCTGCACAGCGCGTTGGACCTGGTCGAAGTGGCCATGGCCTCGCGCTTGGGAATAGTCTATGCGGCCAAGGCGTATTTCGATCTCGGCGAGCAGCTCGGCCTGACTTGGATCAAGGAACAGATCGAAAGCCTGGCGGCGGATGGCCACTGGCAGGCGGTGGCGCGCGGCACCTTGCGCGACAATCTCTACCAGCTGCAACGCAAGATCACCGGCGCCGTGCTGGCGTGCAAGGGACGGGACGCGGGCACGCGGGTCAGCCAGTGGATCGAGCGTCATGCGGCTCCGGTCGATGCCCTGAAGCGGGTGGTCGTCGATCTGCGCACCGGTTCAGCGCCGGATTTCGCCACTCTGTCGGTCGCCCTACAAGCTCTCAGACGCCTCGCGCAGGACTGACGAAATGACCACCCATAAGACCAATAGTTTCGGCAGCGACTACTTACAAAACCGCATCGTCAGAGAATTCACGCTGGCCAAGCACATCGGTGTCATCGTCGAGTCCGCCGACGACGCCGCCGTGGTGCTGCGCGCCCCGTTGGCGGCCAATGCCAATTACAAGGGCACCGCGTTCGGCGGCAGCCTGTATTCGGTGGCGGTGCTGACCGGCTGGGCCTGGGTCACCCGCTATCTCGCGGCGCGGGGCCTGGCGGCCGATGCCGTGATACAAGAATCCAGCGTGCGTTTCCTGGCGCCCGTGGAAGGCGAGCTGCGCGCCAGCACCGAGGCGCCCTCCGAGGCACAGATCGAGAAATTCCGTAGAATGCTGCAGCGCGCCGGCCGCGGCCGCATCCGCCTGCGTGTGGAAATAAATTACGGCGAGACCGTGGCCGCCCTGTTTGAAGGCGTGTTTGCCGCGGCCATACGCCACTAGGAGGATCCGTGCCCGGAAAATTGATACTGGTTCGTCATGGACAAAGCGTCTGGAACGTCGAGAATCTTTTCACCGGCTGGCATGACGTCGATCTGAGCGATCAGGGGCGCCTGGAGGCGGCTCAGGCCGGACGCGAGCTGCAGCGGGAAAAGATCGAGCCGCAGATTGCGTTCACTTCGGTGTTGAAGCGTGCGATCCGCACGCTGTGGCTGATCCTGGATACCTCCGACCGCATGTGGATTCCGGTGGAACGCAGCTGGCGCCTCAATGAACGCCACTACGGTGCCTTGCAGGGGCTCAACAAGGCGCAGACCGTCGAGAAGCACGGCGAAGCGCAGGTCAAGATCTGGCGCCGCAGCTACGACATTCCGCCGCCGGCGCTGAGTCCCGATGACCCGCGGCACCCGCGATTCGATCCTCGCTATGCCGATGTCGACCCCGCCTCGCTGCCCGCAACCGAATCGCTCAAAGACACCTTGTCGCGCGTGCTGCCCTACTGGGAATCGCGCATAGTCCCGGAACTTCGAGCCAACAAGGACGTGCTCATCGTTGCGCACGGAAACTCGCTGCGCGCCTTGATCAAGATGCTCGACATGATGTCCGAGAGCGCCATCGTGGAGTTCAACATACCGACCGGCGTCCCCATACTCTACGAGCTCGATGAGCAATTGCAGCCCGTCGGCCGCCGCTTCCTCGGCGACCCGGAAGCCATCGCAGCCGCCCAGGAAGCCGTACGGCGGCAAACCGAAAAAAAGTAAGCACCTCTGCACGGTGATGTTGACCGGTTCGCACGGTCAGGGGGGATGAGAGGCTGGACGCCAACGGGCCGGATCAGTTGGCGTCCAGCCTCTCATCCCCCCCTGACCGTGCGCACTGGCCGACGTACATCACCGCGCAGAAGATACATCACCGTCGAGAGGGGGCAGATCGGGTGCCCTTGGCGCCCTGATGTTGAGCGGTTGACGGTATTCGCCCGAGGGATTAGGAATCGGGCGCAATGACTACCTTCAGACCCGACAGCGCTTCGGTAAAATCGACCTGGCACGACAGGCGGGAGGTGGCTTCCTTGAAATCGGGGAGCTCCCTGAGCAGCTCGAGCTCATCGCTTTGCGGTTTGGGCAAGCGGCCGGCCCAGCTTGCGTCGACGAACACGTGACAGGTGGCGCAGGAACAGAGGCCTCCGCAAATGGCCGCCACGCCATAGTCGAGTTCGCGCAGAATCTCCATGACCTTCAAACCGGGCTTTGCCTCGATGTCATGCTCTTTTCCGTCCCGGTCCACTACGATCATCCGCGCCATTGAGCTCTCCGTTAAGTAGCCCCCACAGGGGTCGTCAAAGCCGGTTAGTGTGCCGGAACTTGGCCGGCGCGACTACTTGGATGCATCGATGGCCGCCTGGGATGAATCGAGCCGTGCCGCCAGTTCGTGAGCCCGTGCCGAGACGCCGTCCATCGCAGAGTCGCCTTGCACCGCAACGTCGGCCCGCGCCGCACGCTGCAGGTTTAAGTAAAGTTCGCTCCACAGCAGGCAAACATAGTCATATAGCCAGCTAAGCAGCTGCAGTCGCAGGCATTCGCCACCGCTTGGCGGCCGGCCCAGGTAGCTTCCCAACAGATCCTGCCTGATCGGGTCTTCGAAATCGTTGTTGGCACCCCAGCCGGCCAAGTCCCACAAGGGGTCCGAGGCATGCGCATACTCCCAGTCCAGCAGCATCAATGAGCCGCCGCGGTCGATCAGATTGAGCGTATGCAAATCGCTGTGACACAGCACCGGATCGACGGCAGGGAGCACATCGAGCGCAGCCAACTGCCGGGCGGCGGCGGCGGCAAAGTCCCGCGCGCCCCGTGAGTCCGCTTCACGCCGTGTATTCGCTTCACCCCGTGCGTCCGCTTGCTGGACCGACGTTTCCGCGGAAACGTCTCCCGGCCCGCTCCCCCGGCTCAATGCGGCGCCGTAGTAGTCAATCCATTTCCTTGGACTCATCGCGCGCACCGGCGCCGGCATCTCCAGGGCATGAATACGGCGCATGAACCCGGCCATTCTCGAAATATTCTTGGGTTCCCGTGCGTCGGCAGGGGTCCAAAAGCGCCCATCGATCCATCGGGCAATCAGAATTCCGCGCTGCGGATCGCAGTACTCCAATGCGGGAGCCAGGTCCGCCGCGACGGCACCCTCGAGTACGCGAGCCTCCCAAGCTCGATCGAGCCCGAGATCATCGCGATTCGACAGCGCCAGTCGCATGGCGTACGCGTTGCCGTCGCGCAGCACGCGATAGGTTTCATTCACCAGGCCGCCACCGAGGCGATGGATCTCGAAATCCCCCCTGCCCGGTACGCGCAAGGCGGCCACGCCCCGGGGGTTATCCGGCGGCATAGGCCGCCGCCGGCAAGCTACGGCGCCACTGCCTCAGGCCGATCACGCTCAAGACCACGTACAAAATGAACAGCAGCATGGTGAGGTACAAATGCCGCGTGAAATACAGGCAAGAACTGACGGCATCGATCACCACCCACCAATGCCAGTTCTCGAATACTTTGCGCGCGACCAGAAAGGTGGCGAACACGCTGGACCAGGTCACCATCGAGTCCGCGAAGGGCAACGCGGCCGGAGTGAATCGCCGCAGGAAATACGAACTCACTGCGGACAGGGCAACGATGCCCAGCAGGGCCGCCCAGTGGCGCCTGGCCGGCCAACGGCACACCGTGAGAGCGGCGCCGCCTGCGCGCTGCCGCCACTGCCAAAACCCATATGCCGCCATACCGGCGTAATAGGCGTTCAGCACCGACTCCATGTACAGGTGAGCTGCGAACAGCACCCATATATAGGCAACGGAACTCACGAACGCGGCCACCCAGCATTCGATGCGCTGCCGAATCGCCAAAAGGACATAGGCCACCGCGAGCACTGCCGCGATGATTTCGATCCAACTCGTGTCGCGCCACGCGCTCACGAGCTGGACCGACAGAGTGCGAATCACTGGGGCGCCGAATCCGGCGGCGCCAAGCCCGGCAGCACCTTCATGACGAATACCAGCTGCGGAGCGCCGGCGGCGGAGCGCGCCATTTCCTCGGTGAGAACCGCCATGATTTGATCGAGAGGCCCCCAGATCTGGGTCGCCAATGCATTGGTCAGCACTTGCAGCCCCGGGTGGGTATTGAGGCGATCGATGAAGTCTTGGATGGGAGACCGATATTCGCCGGTCAACGGGTACATGCTGATTTCGACGGCCGCACGCATTTTATGATTCACCTACTCCCTACGCCGGGATTAACCGGTTCAGGTTCAACGGGTTCGCAGGTCAATCGAGAATTCGATTTCCCACGTCTCAGGCCGCTTCGGACCACCCCAGGGTTCAACCAAGTGTAGCCTGCGGCGCGGATGCGTGCAAAACTCCTGCGATAGGCTGCGGAGACACCCTTGCGCATTTTCCAGGTAGATACATTTACCGCCACACGCTTCACCGGCAATCCCGCGACCGTCGTGCTCGACGCGGACGGCCAAAGCGATGCCACTCTGCTCGCCGTGGCGCGCGAGTTTTCGCACGCCGAAGTGGTGTTCGTGTTCGCGGCCAATGGAGCGGACCACGATGTTCGACTGCGTTTCTTCAATGCTCGCAAAGAAGCGCCCTTCGTCGGGCACGCGACGGTGGCCGCGCACACGGTGCTTCTCACCCTGGGCAGGCGCGGCGAGGGCGTGTGCCGCCAGCATTCCGGAACCGGCATCATCGAAGTCACGGCCCGCACCGAGCCGGGCACCGCGGATGCGGGGACTCTCATCGAGTTCCGCCAGACCGTCCCCGAATTGGAAACCCCGCTGCCGTTCAAAACCACGCTGCGCGTCGCCGAGGCTCTGCGCCTGCAGGCAACCCAGCTGCATGAAGTCATGCCGGCGCGAGTGGCCCGCAAGGGCGGCACCCGGCTTCTGGTGCCCATCGCCGACTCCCGTTCCCTGGACACCCTCGCGCCAAATAACGACACCCTCGTGGCGCTCGGCAACGAACTGGGAGTGGATGGCTTTTTTGTCTTTGCCTTGAATCGAAGCTCGGATCCGTGGTCCACGGAGTCGCGCATGTTCTGCCCCGCCCTCGGCATCCCCGAGGATCCGGTCAGCGGCAACGCGCACTCCATGCTCGCCGCCTACCTATGGGATCTCGGCCAATTCGGCAAGAACTCCATGGCCTTCATCGGCCACCAAGGCCGGCAAATGCATCGGCCCGGCCGAGTGAGCGTCAGACTCGAGGTGGACCAGGGCAGCCTGGTGGCCGCGCATATCGGCGGCACCGCGATCATCGTCAGCGAAGGCACCTTGGCCCTCTAAGAGCGGTCGGCCCCTCTTCAGGTGGTCGGTGACGGATTGTTCGGCGGCTGGAGGCACCCGTCGAGAGGGTAGGTACTCATGAAGCGACACCTGAATCCGCCAGGTGTCGCTTCATGAGTACCTACCCTTTCGACCGGTGTTTCCCGCTGACGAGCAATCCGCCGCACACCTGAACTAAGAGCCGTGGAGCTCTGAGAGGTGTGCGGCGTCTTGGCGCGAGTGGCTGACTCTTACTGAGCGGCAGCCGGAGCAGGAGCGGCAGCGGCAGCGGGGGCGGCAGTGGAGGCTGGCAGGTCCAGCTTCAGGGTTGCGGCGAGGGCTTCGACCTTGGCTTTGACGTCCTTCGCGGTGCTCACGGCCTCGTCCAGATTGCCGGCGGCAAACGCAGCTTGAGCTTTGGACCAGAGCGAGGTGGCATCGCCGGCACCGGCTTTCGCGGCGTCCAAATCTATGCCCTTGGCCTGCTTCTTATTGGATTTCTTGCTCAGCTCGTCGATGCGGGTTTGAATCGCGGTGACATCGCCGGGCAGCGCACTGGAGAGCCCGGTCCATTCATCGTTGAGCGCCTTGAGGACTTCGTCCTTCTTGGCGGCCGCGGCCGTCGCAAGGCCCTGTGCAGCGGTCAGCACCGCGGGTCCGCCGGTCACCACCGCCGCGTAATCCTGCTTGTCGAAGGACTCCTTGAGGCCGGCGAGCTTGGCCTGAACATCGGCCAACTGATCGGGCACGTACTTCGCGGCCTCGGTCGAGGCCGCCGCAACGGTCGCCTCCACGTCGCCGATCAGCTTTTGCGCGGGCTCCTTTTGGCTGGCGCAGGCTGCCAGGATGATGGCCGCCATGGAAATTACGGCGTAGCGGCTGACTCTTTGAAAAAATTGCATGGGGAACCCCTCTGCTGGTTGCGGAATCTGGCGGGAGATTCTAGCTCAATTCACGCCTCGCGCGCTCCAACCACTCGGCCTGAGCCCTGCGATAGTGCGCGGGCCCGAGCTTGGCTCCGTCCAGCAAATCCTTGAGCACGCGCTGCGCCTCCGCAAGTTTGCCGCGCCGCTTGAGCAGCAACCCGTAGCGCAGGCGCGCCTCCGCGCCGGGATATCCTGGCGCCAGAGTGGCGTAGGCGTGTTCCGCTTCCTCGAGTGCGTTCTGCGCCTCCAAAGTACGGGCATACAATAGTTGCGCATCCGCCGACTTGAAATCCGGATTGTGCTGCGTCAATCGTTCGAGCGTCAGGCGCGTCGCGGCGTAGTCCTGCTTGCCGAATTACGCCCGCGCCAGCCCCAACAACAGCGTCGGATCGTGCTCGAAAATACCCTTCAGTCCGCCTTGATAGACCTCGATGGCGGCGTCGTACTGGTTGCGCTCGAGCAGTTCCTCGGCGAGCCTGCGGCGCGCATCCACGTTGCCGGAAATCTCCACCTCGGCGCTGGCACGGCGCAGCTCGCGGTCGGGATCCATCATGCGCTGCATTCCCGATCTGGCGCGGCGCGCAGTTCTGCCGCCCAATGCCTCGGGCAGAACTTCCACCACGACATAGGCGAGCGATCCGACCAGCGGCAGCAGCGCGATGGCCCAGATCCACAGCATATTTCGGCCGGTCTTGATCACGTGCACGATCAAGCCGGCTTGGAGGGCGATGGACAGAATCGGAATGAGATACAACGGCAAAACTCCGGGTGCGCGGGAACCCCTCGGGGGCTCCTCGGTAGCCGTATATTGTAGCGAGAAACGGGGCCGTTCTCGCGGACCGCGCCGCTAGCTCTCCGCTATGCGAATCTTGCGTTCGATTTCACGGCAGTCAGACCATCCGATATTCGACAAGGAATATCCCAACACTCGCTGTGAACGCGCATCGACGGTGACTTCCATCTCGCAGCCGTGGAAACCGACCGGAGCGCCGGGCGGTTTCTGAGGGAAAAACCACACATACACCCACTTCGTCGATGCCTCGTCGACCTTGCGAGGATCGCCGAATGCCTCCTGCAACCGGCTCACCGGCTTTCCGACATTGTCCGCCGCGATCCTCGGCACCGGACGAACGGCGTACCCGGACTGGCTGCAACCGGCTGCAGCCAGCATCCCCAAGGTCGTCGCCAGCATCATCGCCACTCCCGCCGCACGCAACATATTCCGACCCTCAGCCGTTCCCAAGGATCGCAGTGTTGCCGGCCACGCGGAGTCTTGCCGCAGACTCAAGTCGCAGAATACGAATCTACCAGGTACGCGCGCCGATTATGTAAACGCAAGCCATGCGTCATGCCGCGCGGCAAATCCTCCGCGTGATGCACGGCCGCCAATACCGTGACCCGCTTCATCAGGCGCCCCAGCAACCGCTTCATGATGGCGCGCTGCGTGGGATCCAAGCCCGTCAGCGGCTCATCCAGCAACAAGATGCGCGCATCGGCCGCCATGGCGCGCGCGATGAGCGCGCGGCGCAGCTGCCCATACGACAGTTCGCGCGGCCGGCGCCTGGCGGCCGCCGACAGGCCGAAGAATCCGAGCCAACGCGCTGCCATCCGGCGATCCTCCGCCGTAGCCTCATCGACGAGGCCGATGCTCGCGTATCGGCCGCTCGCCACCAGATCCAGCAGAGCTGACATCCACCGCATAGTCGCTCTGCAGCTCCGGCGAAACGTAGCCCACCCGCCGCTTCCACTCCGCGATGGGCGCTCCCCGGGGAAAGCCCGCTGCGCTCGATCGTTCCGCCCAAGGCCGGCGACAGATCGCCATAGAGCAGCTTCAAGAAACTGGATTTGCCGGCACCGTTCGCGCCGTACACGGCCCAATGCTCACCCTGGCGCAAAGTCCAATCGAGGTCGCGCAGCACGGGCCGATACTCGACGTACAGGTCCACCTGCGACAAGCGAATGAGCATCGGCGCATCGCCATTCTCCACCCCTGCCACGCTCCTGCGCGCGCGCGGCCGGTCGTGTGCATTCTCTCCGGCTCGCCGCACCAGGCGCGCCAAGTCCGCCGCACGAATGCTTTTGACGGCGCGTACCCGCCCCTCCGCGAGTTCGAGCATGCGGCGCGTGCCAGCGCGGCACGTCGGCCGCCCTGTGCGCGGTCGCCACCCACGACTGGCCGCGGCGCGCAGCTGCCTCGAGCACCGTGTCGATGCGCCGCCGATAGCCGGCATCCAGCCCGTTGTACAACTCATCCAGCAGCAACCAGTCCGGGTCCTGCACCAGCGCGCGCGCCAACAGCGCCAGACGCTTTTGCCCATAGGACAGCGAGAGAAACTCACGCGCTGCATGCCGCTGCAAGCCGCACATCCGTAAGCTCGCCGCGACCTGGCGGGCCTGCCGCGGCGTGACCGGCATCAGCAGCAAATCCGTGCGATGCAGTCCGGTCGCAACCAGGTCGCGCACGCGCAGATTCCAGCCGTAGCGCGCATATTTGTCCTGCTGCTCGGCGCCCAGGTAGGCGATCCGGCGCTTGGCATCGATGAGATCGACCGGCCGGCCGTCCGCGAGGTAGCTGCGCCCCTCGGGGCCGCCGCCGCGCAGTCTTCGACGGGTGCCGGGCGTCGGCCATACATCGCCGCTGAGCAGCTTGAGCAGCTGCGTCTTGCCGGCGCCGTTGTCGCCGATCAGCGCCCAGCGTTCGCCGGGCTGCAGGCGCCAGGCAGACATCGCGCAACACCCATTTATCGCCGCGCCGCACGCTGACTGCGTGCAGCAGCATCGCGAGCCGGTCCTTCATGGCTGGCTGAGGCGCCAGATGTCCGTCGCGCTCGCCGGCGCGCCCCTCGCGCGCCAGCTTGATCAGGTGCGCCTCGAGGGTGAGCCGCGCCCAACGGTGCCGTTCAGCGGCTACATCGTCGTAAACCACCGGAGTCAGTTCATCGAGCGTGGCGGCGCCCAGCTCGGCGCAGGCTGCGCAACACCTTGTCCTCGCGCGCCAGGCGGTGGGCGCGCAACGCGGCCAGCACTTCCTTGCCGCGCTCCATGACGCCGCCGTGTCCCGGAGCAATGCGCTCGAAGTCATAGGCATTGCAGCTTGTCGAGGGAGTGTAGGTACGCCGCCATATCGCCGTCCGGCGGCAAAATCACCGGCGACACCCCCTCGAGCACATGATCGCCGGTGAACAGCAGCCGCTCGCTGCCGCAACAGGTAGCACACGCAATTGGAGGCATGTCCGGGCGTATGGATTGCAATCGAGACGTTGCTCGCCCACCGACAGGCACTCGCCGTCCGCGGGCAGGTGCTGCGGAGCGAAGGTCGGGTCTTGCCGGCCGTCGCCGGGCGGCGGCAATCCGATGAGCCGTGCGCCCGTGCGTCTGGCGAGCGGCTGCGCCAGCGGCGAATGATCGGGATGCGTATGCGTCACGATGATCCAACGGATGGCGGCCCCGGCCGCCGCCACAATGGCGTCCAGGTGGCGTGCATCGTCGGGCCCGGGATCGAGCACCGCCACTTCGCGCGATCCGATCAAGTAGGTATTGGTGCCGGGTCCGGTCATCATGCCGGCATTGCCCGCGACGATGCGGCGCACGCCCGGCGCCACGGACACGCACTGCTCGCGCGGCAAGTTGGGATCTGGCTTCCGGACGAACCTCATTCATTTGAATTAAATTTTTCCGGCAAATGGGTGACCGGACGCGCCCCAATGGCGGGCGTCCGCGATTTTGCGAACATTCAAAATGTCAGTGACGTCGGTCGCATTTTGACATAGTTGCGATGAGCGGCGGAGCCGCTACACTGGGAGACATGTCAAAGTCGCCGAACGCCAGACGAATTGGTGGTCCGCTGTCTTGGGAACAATTGGCGCGTCCGGATACGGAACAGTGCCAGCGGTTCTTGGCGGAGTCGCTGTCCCTGCTGCTCGCCGACTTATTGCGATCGGTGCTGTCGGATGCCAGCCCGGCGCTTGCCGGCGGACGAAGTCGGCGGTCGAACGCTATCGCAATCTCGCCGACTCGCTGGCGGACGGCGAATCGCGGCGCCGCACCAGCATCGGCATCACGCGTGCGGGGCTTGCCAAACGCTGCGTCACCTGGCTGAAGCTGCTGCTGACTCCGGCGCCGAATGCGCCGTCCACGGCGGCAATGCGTGAATTCGTCGATGCCTTGGGGCTGTTCCCGGCACTTTTCGACAGCGAGCCCTCCGCCCGCTCGCGCCGGGCCCGCCTGACCTGGCTGCTGACCCATGACCGCCGGCTGGACGCCAGCACCCGGGAGGCCGCCACGGCGCTGATCGAGGCCTGCGAGCACCTGGGGTTCTGCTCTGGCCCGATGCCGAGACGGCCTGAATCCGAACGCAATTCCGTGCCAATCGCCTGAACAGGCGTATAATACGAAGTTAACCCGTTGATCCAGCCCCCCAGGCTACGCGAAGGCCGGAGTCCTTGAATGCAAACACCTCCCACACCCGAAACTGAAGCCGACGCCGCGCCCGCCGCCGGACAAGTCGCGCTTCAAATTTCAGAAAACTGCTGCAGCCGTTCACCATCGAGCGCGGCATCGCCACGCCCATCATCTGGTTCTTGCTGGATTGGCTGGTGCTCGGCGTGTCGATCGCCAGTTTGCTGTTCGTGGAGGCATGGTGGGTAAAGGTTTTCGCATCGCTGGTGGCGGCACTGTGGATCGCGCGCCTGTTCGTCATCGGTCACGATGCCTGCCATGGCTCTTACACGCCCAACAAGACGCTCAACAAATGGATCGGCAGAATCGCGTTCTTGCCGTCGCTGACGCCGTACAGCCTGTGGGAAATCGGCCATAACCTCGCGCATCACGGCTTCACGAATCTCAAGGGCCGCGACTACGTCTGGACGCCCTACTCGCCCTCGGAGTTTGCGCAAGCTTGCCCTGGATCCGGCGCTGGCTCGAGCGCATCTACCGCAGCGGCGTCGGCCAAGGCGTGTACTACATGATCGAGATGTGGTGGAAGAAGCTCTTCTTCCCGGGACGCAAGCATGTGACTACCCGGCGCATCAGCTACACCTGGGACAGCCTGCTGGTCGCGGCCTTCGGCATCCTCTGGATCGGCGGCTTGGTGCTCTGGGGGGTCTACAGCGGCAGATCGATCGGTCGCTGCTGGTGTTCGGATTCCTGGTGCCCTTCTTCCTGTGGAATTGCCTGATGGGCTTCGTCATTTATGTGCAGCACACTCACCCCCGCGTCGCCTGGTACGAGCGGCGCGACGAGTGGTCCGCGAATGCCGGCTACGCGACGACCACGGTGCACGTCAAGCTCATGCGCCCGCTCGACGGCCTGATTCACTACATTCTCGAGCACGGCGCCCACCATGTGAACATGGGCATCCCGCTGTACCGCCTCAAAGAAGCTCAGGCGCGGCTCACCGCCACTCTCGATGAGCGGCTGAACTCCGAAGTGTTTACCTGGCGCTACTACTGGAACACGGTGCGCCGCTGCAAGCTGTACGACTTCGCGCAGCACGTGTGGACCGACTTCGACGGCCGCATCACCTCCGAACCGCTGGTCCAGACTCGCTGACCTCGGAGCTATGATGTTGAACGGTTGACGGTATTCGCCCGAGGGGCGGAGCCGTTGCCGGGCAACTGCTTCCTCGTTGCCCGGCAACGGCTCCGCCCCTCGGGCGAATGCCCTCACCGCTTCACACCACCCCGCCGACGGCAACGAATCTGCTCCCTCTAGAGGGTGATGCACCTCCTGCGCGGTGATGTACGTCGGCCAGTGCGCACGGTCAGGGGGGATAAGGGGTGGGAAGCCAACTGATCCGGCCCGTTGGCTTCCCACCCCTTATCCCCCCTGACCTTGTGAACCGGTCAACATCACCGTGCAGAGGTGTTCAGCTTTTCAGCTGCTGGGCATGATGACGCAAGTGATCCGCCACGAAAGTCTGGATGAAGTAGTAGCCGTGATCGTAGCCCTGCTGAATGCGCAGGTTGAGCGCTTGACCGGACTTGGCCGCGGCCGCGGAGAACTTCTCAGGCATCAGCTGCTCGACTAGAAACGGATCGGCCGCGCCCTGATCGATCAGAATAGGGCCGGGAAACGCCTTGCGTGCGACCAGCTCGCTGGCGTCGTATTCCCGCCAAGCCTGAGTATCCGGCCCGAGATAATTGGTGAACGCTTTCTTGCCCCAGGGACATTGCATCGGTGCGGCGATCGGCGAGAACGCGGAAACCGATTTGTACCGGTCCGGGTTGCGCAACGCGCACACCAGCGCACCGTGACCTCCCATGGAATGACCGAAGATTCCGGGCGCGCCCGCTTGGGCGGGAAGATGGGCGGCGACCAGCTCCGGCAGCTCCCGCGTGACATAACTGTACATCCGGTAGTATTGAGACCACGGCGCCGCGGTGGCATCGACGTAGAACCCGGCCGAGTAGCCGAAATCCCAGCTGTCCGCGTCACCCGGCAAGCGCGGCTCGCGCGGACTCGTGTCCGGCGAAATCAGCATGAGCCCCAATTCCGCCGCGACTTGCTGCGCATGCGATTTGACGGGGAAGTTCTCCTCGGTGCAGGTCAGGCCGGACAAGAAATACAGCACCGGCACCTTTCCCGCACGGGCTTGCGGCGGCAGATAGACGGAAAACTTCATGGGCCCGCGGATTTCGCGGGAATCATGCTTGTAGAACCGCTGTACCCCGCCGAAGCAGCCGTGTTCCGAAACCTGTGTCGGCGCGCTCATGAGTACACCACCACGCTGCGGATCGATTCGCCGGAATGCATCAGATCGAATGCCTTGTTGATGTCGGTCAGCGGCATCTTGTGCGTGATGAGATCGTCGATGTTGATCTTGCCGTCCATGTACCAATCGACGATCTTCGGCACATCGGTGCGCCCGCGCGCACCGCCGAAGGCCGTGCCCTTCCAAACCCGCCCCGTGACGAGCTGAAATGGCCGGGTGCTGATTTCCTTGCCCGCCCCGGCAACACCGACCACCACGGAAACGCCCCAGCCGCGATGGCAGCACTCGAGGGCCTGGCGCATGAGATCGACGCTGCCGACGCACTCGAAACTATAGTCCGCGCCGCCATCGGTGAGCGCCACCAGGTGAGCCACCAGATCGCCTTCGACTTCCTTCGGGTTCACGAAATGCGTCAAGCCGAATTTCTCCGCGAGCGCCTTGCGGCCCGGGTTCAAATCCACCCCGATGATCTTGTTTGCTCCGACCATGCGGGCACCCTGGATCACGTTCAGGCCTATGCCGCCCAAACCGAACACCACCACATTGGCTCCGGCCTCCACCTTGGCCGTGTTGATGACCGCACCGATGCCCGTCGTCACACCGCAACCGATGTAGCAGACCTTGTCGAACGGCGCATCCTCGCGGATTTTCGCCAGGGCGATCTCGGGCAGCACCGTAAAATTCGAGAAGGTGGAGCATCCCATGTAGTGGTGCACCAGATCCTTGCCGATGGAAAAGCGGCTGGTGCCGTCCGGCATCAGGCCCTTGCCCTGCGTGGCGCGGATCGCCGTGCATAGATTGGTTTTTTGCGACGTGCACGACTTGCACTGCCGACATTCGGGCGTGTAGAGCGGAATCACATGATCGCCCTTGCGCAAGGTGGTGACCCCCGGGCCCACATCGACTACGATTCCTGCGCCCTCATGGCCCAGTATCGCCGGAAACAAGCCCTCCGGATCCGCGCCCGAACGCGTAAACTCATCCGTGTGGCACACCCCGCTGGCCTTGATCTCCACCAGAACTTCGCCTGCCCTGGGCCCGTCCAACTCCACGGTGACAATCTCCAAGGGTTTACGGGCGGCGACGGCAACGGCGGCTTTGGTCTTCATTAATCGATATCCTTAGGGTGCATGGTGCAGCTATTACCCTAAAACAACCGGCGCCGACTTGGAAGCAGCAAAAATGAATATTGAATTTTCCCCGAACGAAGCCCGCGTCATCGGCAGTCTGATCGAGAAGGAAATCACCACCCCCGATCAATATCCCCTGTCGCTCAATGCGCTCACCAATGCCTGCAATCAGAAAACCAACCGCGAGCCAGTGCTTGAGCTGACCGAATCCGCTGTGCAGCAAACGGTGGATGCCCTGATGAAAAAGCACATGGTGAGCGACAAATCCGCCGGCTACGGCGGCCGCGTCACGAAGTACAAGCATCGTTTTTGCAACACGGAATTCGGTTCGCTGAAATTCTCGAAACAAGAGCTCGGCATACTTTGCGTGATGTTGCTGCGCGGACCACAGACGCCGGGCGAGTTGCGCGCGCGCACCAATCGATTGTGCGACTTCGCCGACGCCAGCGAAGTCGAGGCCGCTCTCAAGAGCCTGATGACCCGCGAAGACGGCCCCTTCGTCGCCCGGCTGGCACGCGCCGCCGGCGCACGCGAATCGCGTTACGCACATTTGTTTTCAGGAAGCATCGAATCGGTGGAAGAGCCCGTCGCGGAGGACTCGCCGCCCGGAGCCGGCGCTCCAGCCACCAGCCTAGCCGAACGCGTCAGCCGGCTGGAAGCGCAGGTAAGGCAGCTGCAAGCCGAACTCGACGCTCTCAAGGGCGGCACAGAACCCGCGCACCGCTCGACGGCCGAGTAAAGCGACTGCGGGTGTTGCTACACCTTGGACAAAGGCGATTGCTTTTGGGATAATTAGAAAAGTTAATATGCCCCTCACCTCTGGTCCCGGCGAAAGCGCGGTGTATCACGTGGGGGGTTTCTCTTTCAGGGACCGAAAATGAGCGTCATTCGGCCGCTCAAGCCATACCTCACCGCCATCGAACAGATCGCTCTGCTCAAGAAGCGCGGATTGGCTATTCCCGACGATGCCGTCGGCCTCCAAGCACTCGCCCGCTTCGGCTACTACAGGCTGTCGGGATACTATTACCCCCTTCGAAAAACCAACCCAGTTGGGGTGCCAGGTCGCCAAGACGAATTTATCGACAATTCTTCTCTCGACCTTGTTGTCCGCGTGGCAGACTTCGATAAGCGCTTGAGACTACTCGCGCTAGATGCCATCGAGTCAGTGGAAACCGCCGTTCGAGTGGCCATCGCGCATCGACTAGGCAAGCTCGATCCGTTGGCACACAGAAACCCCAAATTACTTGACTCCAGATTCATGGAAAAACGGAGAAATCCACGCAGCAGCAAGATAATGTCTCCCTACGAGGAATGGATCCTTAGATTCGAAGCCGCATGCCGCAATTCGAAAGAAGAATTCGCCAAGCACTACGAAGACAATTACCCTGCCATGCCTATTTGGGTTGCAGTCGAGCTCTGGGATTTTGGAATGCTTTCGCGCCTCTACGAGGGCTTGCAGCGCCGAGATCGAGACGCACTTGCAAAAATGTTTGCCCCGATAGATGGGCCCATATTCATAAACTGGTTGCGTTGCTTCAACTTCATACGCAACGTCGCTGCCCACCATTCCCGCTTGTGGAATAGAACCCTGCCGGACGTTCTCAAGCTACCTGCCCTCGAAGCCTGCTGGGATCTAAAGCCGTTGCACGGCGGGGTCACCGCCCGAAGCAAGCTTTTCGGCGCATTCACGTGCTTACGCTTGATACTTCGTAAAATTCACCCAGATTCCACCTGGCACCAACGTGTCAAGGATCACATAGCGACCTTTCCGAATACGACGTTGATATCTCTAACATCCGCCAGCTTTGCACCGGGATGGATGGACCTGCCTATTTGGAAGTAGTCAACTTCTACTTTTAATTGATGGCTACTGAGCGGAAGCCGTTTGCTTGGCGATCCCGTCGCGCTCCTGCAGCCACTTGCCGAACGAATCGATGTCCGCGGCGCGCATTCCATTCGCCGCCGTACGGTGATCTTCCAGCCATTTCTGCATGCTCACCATCAATTGATCGGCGAGCGGCCGCGCATGATTGAACAGATCCATGTACGCGGCCTTCGCGTCCTCCAGGCGGTCGACAGCCACATAGGCCTCGGCGCGGTGTTCAATCGCCTCCAGAAGATCCGGCTTGAGCGCAAGCGTGTGGTTGTAATCGTCGATCGATTCGTTGAACGCACCCAGGCGCAAATGAATGTAACCGACATTGTTCCAGGCTTCGAACATGTCGCCCTTGTTGCTCAGGGCCTCGGTGAATTGATCGAGCGCCCTGCCGTAGGCGTCGTTGACCTTCGCCAAGTCGTCGGCCTTCTTATCCGCATTGGGGGCCTTGGCCGCCGCTTCCTCGAAATCGCGGGCCTTGTTCAGCGATTTGACTCCCGCGGCGTAGGCCTTCTTCGAGGCGATATCCGGCTTTACCTCCACCGGCGTGGGTGGCGGGTCGCCGCCTGGGTCGATGGAATTGGAGCCCGGCCGGCCGCCCGCCCCCCCCGGAATCCCACCGCCGCCCGGGTATCCCTGGCCCAGGGCTATCTGCACACCGCCGCCGAGCCAAACAAGCGATACCAGGCCCAACATGACTATTTGACGCATTCTGCCCTCCGAGAGGCGGGTTCCCGATTTGTGCAATACTCGATGCATGGGGCGCAATTTTAGGTTTTTAGTTCCGTGCGCGCTGATCTTTTTGTCGCAGCTGGCGGCGGCCGCTCCGCAGCCCACCATGGCGGAGGTTCTCGCCGCTTCCCGCCCGGCGGATTGGCGGCCGCTCGATCCGGATAACACGCTGTATGTCGAATTGCCCGGCGGCCGGGTCGTCATCGAGCTGACCCCGCGCTTTGCACCTCTGCACGTGGCCAACATCAAGGCTCTGGCCAGGGCCCGCTATTTCGATACTCTGTCCATCATTCGCGTACAGGACGATTACGTCGTCCAGTGGGGCGATCCGGACAATCGCCACCCCACGCCGGCGGCCGCGGCCAAAATTGAGCCGGAATTCGATTCGGCCATCCCCGAACACATGCCCTTCACGGCCCTGCCGGACGGCGATGTGTACGCACCCGAGGTCGGGTTTTCAGACGGCTTCCCGGTAGCCCGGTCGCCGTCGCTGCACCGCACCTGGCTCGCGCACTGCTATGGCATGGTGGGCGTGGGCCGCGACCTGGACGTTCGCAGCGGGAGCGGCGCGGAATTGTACGTGGTGATCGGCCACGCCCCAAGGCACCTGGACCGCAATGTGGCCCTCGTGGGACGGGTCGTGAAAGGCATGGAGCTGCTTTCCGGCCTGCCACGCGGCAGCGCCGACATGGGTTTCTATGCCAAGATACAAACGCCGCTACCGATCAAATCCGTCCGTGTCGCCGCCGACGTACCCCAGGGGGAGCGGTCCAACCTCGAAGTCATACGCACCGATTCTGCAGCCTTCACAGCGCTCGTCGAATCGCGCCGCAACCGCCCGGAGGAATTTTTCAAGGTTCCCGCCGGGCACATCGATCTATGCAATGTGCCGATCGCGGTGCGCGAGCGGCCCGCCGCAGCCCCTCATTCGTCCTGACGCGAGGCCTCCTCGATGCCGATGCGCAGCGATTTGGTCGCAATGCGCACCTCGATCAGAAAAGACGACAGTGCCGTCGCCAGCGACAGCATCGACAGGATGAACATGGCCGCGATGAAGGCCGCAAGATCCCAGCGCAGAAAGGCGTTGACGAACAGCATCACGACCACGAGCGAGATGAACAGGGCCGAGACCGTGATGAGAGTGATCGCCGCATTGATGTAGCGGGCACGCCGCTCCAGCACGCGGAGTGCGCCATGCAGGTCCCGGCCATCGTGCTTGTGGTCGGGCCGCCGCAGCTCGTCCTCCATGGCGCGCGCACGATCCACGATGCGGGCCAGGCGGCTGGTCAGCACGTTGAGTGTCACACCGATGGCCGAGATGAGGAATATCGGGGTCAGCGCAATCTGGATGAGATGGGCGATGTCCACCGACTGGACCGCATACGTGGTGACGCCGCCAATGCCGTTCATGGTCTATCGGCCACCACGACCTGAACCGTCAGGCTGCCGGCGTCTCGAAAACGCAGCGTCAGCGGAAATTCCGTGCCTGCGGTCAGCGGGTGGGTCAGCCCCAGCAACATGACGTGCAGTCCGCCCGGCTCGATTTTCGTAAGCCCCGGCGGACACTCGAGCGCTTCCACCGGGCGCATCTGCATCGTTCCCTGCACCGACCGGGTCTCGTGGAGTTCCACCTGGCGCGCGATCGGGGTGCTGATGGACAGAAGGCGGTCAGCCTTATGGCTGCCGTTGGTGATCGAGAAATAGACGGCTCCGACCGAGGCAACGGGCGGCGTGGGACGCGACCACGGATCCGTTACCGCCAGATCCCCGGTCTTATAATCCACTGAGCGAGCGGACACATTGGCCAGCAACAACAAGACCGCCAGCGCCGCGCCGTACCCGATGTCGCACCTGCGGCGCCACGCGCTCAGGAGGCTTGTCCTGGAAAGTACCTGCCGACGGCAAACACGGCGACGGCGGCCAACAAGCAGTAGTAGCCGAACAAATGCCAGCGTCCATGCTCGAGCCATCGCGACAGCCATTTCAGCGACAGCCAGCCGGCAATGAAGCTCAGCACCATTCCAACCAGGCTTGGCCACAGCAGCGCGAGAGTATCCCCGGCGATGCCGGCCTCGTGACTTGCCAGCAGCCGATGACCCTCGCGCACTATGACGGCCGGCGTCAGGATGACCGCCAGAGCAAAGCTGTAGTTCTCGAGTACTTCTTTGTGCAGGCCGCGCAACAATCCGGTGGAGATGGTCGCGCCCGAGCGCGAGAATCCTCTGAACGGCAGGCAAAGACCCTGCACCATGCCGATCCACACGGCATCCGCGGGCGCAATCGACCGCCGTTGATTGCCGGCTGCGGTTCGCAATCCGGACACAATGATCAGTACGCCCACCGCGGCGAGCGCCACGGCGATCAGCGCGGTGTTGCCGAACAGCGTTTCCACCTCGGCCTTGGCGGCACCGCGCAGCAGGACGCGCTCGATCAGCAGCATCAGCCCGAATCCCACGATGGCGGTGCAGACGGTAGCGAGGCACAAGCTGCGCGCGAAGCCCCAGAATGCCGGGGCGCTCGAAAAATATCGGCTGCGCCAGGCGCTCCAGAAATAACCGATGACGGCCAGCATGGTCCCGGTATGCAGCATGACCAGCAAAAAAGTCATGGATGGCGCAGTCGGATCCAGGCCCATGAGCTTCTCGGCGATGATCACATGCGCCGAACTCGAGACCGGCAGCAATTCGCAGAAACCCTGCACCACGGCCAAGATGAATATTTTTATGACAATCGGCACTACGGCTCCCAATGAAAAACGCCCCGGCCGCCGTGAAGCGGTCGGGGCGTTCTATATACCCTAACTGGCAATAATCTTACTTGGACGTCGCAGGAGCGGCGGCCTTCTTCTTCTTTTTGCTGTGCTTCTTGGCAGCCGGCTTCGGCGCATCCGCGGCAGGGGCGGCGGCGGCGGGAGCATCGGCAGCCATCGGCGCGGCAGCCTTCGGCATGTCGGCAGCGGACGCTGCAACGGCAAGGCCGAGGGTCAACAACGCAGAGGTAATCAAGGTTCCGGACTTATTCATGAGATCTCCAAACGGTGGTATTGACGAGCGGTCCAAAGAATACGCCCGATCCGCCCATTTCATCCGAGATGAAGATCATTTCACAAACGCGGCTGCGAATCGGCTCGAAATCGGCCACCCGCTCCCGGATTCACTCTCCCGGCGCGTCGAATCGCCGGGCCGACTGGCAAAATCGCGGCCGCGGCTCAGTGAGCGTGCCGGGTCCGCCGGACGTGCCAAACCAGGATCACGACGATGGCGGTATTGGCGATGAGCACCAGTACCTTGCCTACATTCGGCCGGTAGAATAGCTCCCACAGCTCGAACGGGATGAGCGAGGCAGTGATGATGGTGGTCATCCATTCCGCCCATCGTTTGCGCATCCACAGGCCGATGCCCTCGATCGCAAATACCGCCGCGTAGCACAGGGTTACGAGGCGCAACGTATGGATCCCCGAAACACTGATGCCGCTGAACCACGTCAACAGCTGGGTGACGACCTGACGTTCCAATCCCAGCGGCCGCGCCGAAGCCCAGGTCAGCAGCTTGGCCGCGAGCGAGGCGTCATGCAGCCGGACTTCGCCGTAGGCCAGGGCCAACAGCAGCAGCACCTTCACCAGCTTGTAAAGGGCGATGATGCGCAGGATGTCAAAGCGCGGCTCCGGCGCCTGCGAGCCATCGTTGCTCATGGGAACTTAAGCCTGACCCGCTGGGGGCTGAAACTCCAAGGTGGCGTCGAGGAGCGCGGGAATGTCGAACACCGCCCTCTCATTATCGATCACCAGAGGAGCGATTCCGGCCGCCGCCACCAACGCCGCCGGCACCTGAATTCGATCGCGCTCGCGCGTGACCGTCCAAGTCTCCAATCGCTTGTCTTGAAACGCCAAATTGAGAGCCCCCCAGCGCAGCAGCGCCGCCCGTGCCAGCGGCGTATCCCCGCCCCAATGGCGCTGCGCCAGCGTCATCGCGGAAGCCGCGGCTATTTCGCCATGCGGCAACGTCATCAAATCCTGGATATATTTCACCATTTCGTCAGGTGGAACATGCAGGTCCAAATAGGGTGGCGCCTCGCTCATGGCGCCCATATTAAGTCGGATTCTCGAGACTGAACATGGCATTCTCGTCATCGTAGGCAAAAGCTTCGGCATATCGGCCCCAGCTCACTATGGCGCGCAGGCTCTGTTCCGCCGCATCTTCGCTCATGAAATCCTCGAGTTCATCGATGAAGCGGCTCTTGCGCGCCGAATGCGAGGCGCGTTCGTCCAAAACCCTGCGAATATGGGCCGCCAGCGGCACATAGCTCAATAAATGCCGCAAAAAGATCCGTTTGCGCTCATCGAGATCGGCATGCGCAAAGGCCAACCCGTCCTCGGTCAGTTTCAGGTCGCCGCCTTCGAGTTCCGCGAAGCGCAGCATCTGCAAGGTTTCCGCCACCGGAAATAATTCATCGATCTCCATTTGCAGATCCGAGGCGATCTCCGGCAAATCGGCCTTGCCGCTGAAGGGTGCCGCCGCAACGGCTTCCATGAGGCCCGCCAGCACGTTGGAGGAGATGTGCGGCAATTGGCTGCCGATTCCCAGCCCCGGGAAGCGCTCCTGCCGGGCGCTGGCACCCCCTTGAGGGCGTGCGGTCATCTCCACGTAGATACGTTCCACCAGTTCGCGAAAACTGGGGTCCAGGCGATTGCGTGGCTGCGGCAGCGAAACCTTGATTTCGCTCAGTATCCTGCCCGGATTGCTGCCGAATACCAGAATGCGGTCGCACATCAAGACCGCTTCTTCGATGTTATGCGTGACTAAAATGACGCCTTTGATGGGCATCCTGCCTTCGGCCCACAAGTCCAGGAAGTCCGTGCGCAGCGTCTCGGCCGTCAGCACATCCAGCGCCGAAAACGGCTCGTCCATGAGCAGAATATTCGGATGCACCACGAGAGCCCGGGCAAAGCCCACGCGCTGCCGCATGCCGCCCGACAGCTCGCGCGGGTAGGCGGATTCGAAGCCGTCCAAGCCGATGAGGTCGATCGCCGCCAGCGATCGCTTGCGGATATCCGCTCGCGGCATGCGTTGCGCCTCGAGCCCCAACGCAACGTTTTCGAACACCGTGAGCCAGGGAAACAGCGCGAAGCTCTGAAATACCATGGCAATGCCGGACGCCGGACCGGAAATAGGCTGGCCTAGGTAGCGCAGGTCGCCGGCGGTGGGCTCGGCCAAGCCGGCAATCAGCCGCAACAAAGTCGACTTACCCGAACCTGAGCGCCCAAGCAGCCCCACGATCTGCCCCTCCCGCAACTCGAGATTCATACCCTCGAGCACCAGCAATTCCGCCCCGTCCGGCTTGGGGAAGGCCTTGCGCACTTCGGTGCATTGCAGTAGCGGAGAATCGTTCATGGGCAAACCCCGTCAGGTAAGTCGATATTTGCGCTCGGCGTAGTAATACAAGGGCCGCCAAAACAGCCTGTTGATGACGACCACGAACAGGCTCATGGTGCCTATGCCGAGGACGATGCGATGAAAGTCCCCGGCAGTGGTCGCCTCCGCGATATAGGACCCCAGCCCCCTCGCCTGCACCTGCGTGCTCCCCCAACTCGCCAATTCGGCGACGATGGCGGCATTCCACGATCCGCCCGACGCCGTAATGGCGCCAGTGACATAAAACGGGAGAACGGCCGGCAATGCCACTTTGCGCCACCACAGCCAGCCCGTGACCCGGAAATTCGCCGCCACGTAGCGCATCTCCGCCGGTATGGCCGAGGCGCCCGCGATGACATTGAACAGAATGTACCACTGGGTACCCAGAATCATCAGCGGGCTCAGGTAGATATCCGGATTCAGCTTCCAGGCTACGATGCCGTACACCGCGATGGGGAACAATAAATTGGCGGGGAACGCCGCCATGAACTGGGCGATGGGCTGCACGATCTGCGCCGCGCGCGGGCGCATGCCCACCCACACCCCGATGGGCACCCAGACGATGCTGGCCAGAGCGATCAAAATGAACACTCGCAACATGGTGAGCGTCGCCAGTCCGCACACCTGCAAAGCCTCCCGCAGCGGAGTGTTCTTGATCAGCACCCAGACGATATGCCAAAGCCCGAGCACGACGGCTGCGATCAAGACCAGCACCCATACCAGATCGGAACGCCGCTTGAGCGGCACCGCCTCGAGCACCGGCTCGTCCTCGCCACGCTTCACGGCCCGGCTGGTCCACAGCACGGCGGCATGGAACGCCATGGTGGCTGCCAGAATCAACCGCGAGCGGCGCATCATGGTCAGCGCCCAGGAGTTGGGAACCCGGACTCCCGGCTCCTGCTCGACCCGGAAGCGATCCACCCACGCCACCAGCGGCCGAAACAACAATTGGTCGTACAGCAGGATCACGATCAACATGGTGGCTATCGCCCAGCCGATCGCCGTGAGGTTTTTCTGCTCTATGGCGAGCGCAATATAGGAACCCACTCCCGGCAATGCGACGGTGGTATGTCCCACGCTGATCGACTCCGAGGCGACCACGAAGAACCAGCCTCCCGACATGGACATCATCATGTTCCAGATGAGCGCCGGCATGCCGAAGGGAACCTCCAGCTGCCAGAAGCGCATCCACGGCGAGAGCCGGAAAGACTCGGCCGCTTCCATGAGTTCGGTCGGGATCGTGCGCAGCGACTGATAGAAGCTGAAGGCCATGTTCCAGGCCTGGCTGGTGAAAATGGCGAAGATGGCCGCAAACTCGGCGCCGAGCACCCGTCCCGGCGCCAGCGACATGAAGAACACCACTGTCACGGAAATGAAACCCAGTATGGGCACCGACTGCAGGATGTCCAGGATGGGCACCAGCAGCTTGCCGGCGCGCTCGCTCTTGGCCGCCCAGGTCGCGTAGGTCAGGGTGAATACCAGCGACAGGAACAGCCCCGCCAGCATGCGAAACGTGGTCCTTGCCGCATACTCCGGCAAATGGACCGGATTGAGGGACAGCGGCGTCACCTCGAGCTGCGACAGCGGCGCGAACAGGCCCCGCGAAGTTTCGCCCAGGAAAGCGATCAGCCCGATCACGACGATGAACGCCAGTACGTCCCAGCGGGACGCGAGATCGCGGAGAAAAACATAGGGCGCGAAGCGAGTCATGCGCGCATTCTCTCAGGACATGCAACGAAGTAGCTAGTAGGGTAGCTGCCTATGGAAAAGAGTTTCAGCATCGGCTGGCAACGCGAATTCCTGTGACGCACCAGCTCATCCAAAGTCTCGGCCAGTATGGCCTGACGATCGTGGTGCTGAATGTGCTCCTCGATCAACTCGGGCTTCCCGTGCCTGCGGTTCCCACGCTCATCGTCGCCGGCGCGGTGGCCTCGCACGGACAGATGTCACTGTGGGCGCTGTTTGCCGGGTCGATGGGCGCCTGCCTGATCGCCGACTGCGGCTGGTACCTGGTCGGAGAGAAGTACGGCATCAGCGTATTGAAGACTCTGTGCAAAATTTCTTTGGAGCCCGATTCCTGCGTCAGTCAAACGCAAAGCCGCTTCGAACGCTGGGGCATCAACTCGCTGGTGATCGCAAAATTCGTCCCCGGCCTCGCCATCATCGCGCCGCCGATGGCCGGCGCCCTGCGCATCGGTTGGCTGCGATTCATATTCTTGAGCATCTGCGCCGCCGCTCTGTGGGCGGGATCGGGCCTGCTCGTCGGCGTATTGTTCAAGTCGCAGATTGGGCGGGTGCTGGAGCACTTGAGCGCCGTCGGCAGCGTTGCGGGCACCATCGTCACAGTCCTGTTGGCCCTCTATATCGCATACAAGTGGTGGGAGCGAAACCGCTTCTTCCGGATGCTGCGCATGGCGCGGATCAGCGTCGCCGAACTCTACGAGCTGATCCAGGCGGGCGCATCGCCCGTGATCGTCGACGTGCGCTCGATCACCGCGCGCGCGCTCGAGCCGCGCTGGATTCCCGGCGCGCTGCACGTTCCGCTGCCAGAGGTCGCGCTCCGTCTCAAGGAACTGCCGCGCGATCGGGAGATAATCCTGTATTGCACCTGCCCGAGCGAGGCGTCCGCGGCGCGCGTCGCCAGAATTCTGATGAATCACGGATTCAAGCGCGTGCGTCCCCTGTACGGCGGGCTCGATGCCTGGGTCGCCGCGGGATACGCCGTGGAGAAAAGCCCATGACACATCACGTCGTAATCGTCGGCGCCGGCTTCGGCGGGCTGGCGGCGGCGCATGGCTTGGCCGGCGCCGCAGTCGAGATCACCATCATCGATCAGCGCAATCATCATTTGTTCCAGCCGTTGCTGTACCAAGTCGGCACCGCATCGCTGGCAACTTCGGAAATAGCGTGGCCCATCCGTCACTTGGTCCGCAATCGTAAGGAGATCACGACGCTGCTCGGCGAGGTGACGGGTGTCGACACCCGCAACCGCACGCGTAGCGCTCGAAGACGGCGGCACCGTGCACTACGACACCCTGGTGCTGGCCACGGGCGCGCGGCATGCCTACTTCGGTCACGACGAATGGGAACCGTACGCGCCGGGCCTCAAGACATTGGAGGATGCCACCTCGATCCGCCGGCGAATTCTGCTGTCCTTCGAACGCGCCGAACGCGAGACTGACCCCGAGCGCCGCGCCGCACTGCTGACCTTCGTGATCGTCGGCGGCGGACCCACGGGAGTGGAGTTGGCCGGCGCCATCGCCGAACTGGCGTATCACAATCTGCCGCCGGAATACCGGCATATCGACACGCGCAAGGCGCGCGTGGTGCTGATCGAGGCGGGTCCGCGGATCTTGCCGAGCTTCACCGAGGATCTGTCCGCCTACGCCCATGCGGCGCTCGAGCGCCTCGGAGTCGAAATTCATCTCGGTTCGGCCGTGAGCGAATGCAGCGGCCAGGGCGTCGTCTATGCCAATCGGACGCTCGCCGCCAAAGTCATTCTATGGGCAGCCGGTGTCCGCGCATCGCCCGCCGCCGCATGGGCCGGGCTGCCGGCCGACAATGCGGGCCGCGTGAAGGTGGAGCCGGATCTCACCGCGCCCGGGCATCCGGAAATCTTCGTGATCGGCGATACGGCGACCATCGACGCTTGGCGGGGCAAGCCCGTGCCAGGAATCGCACCGGCGGCGAAGCAGCAAGGCATGCATGTCGCTCGCACCATCCGAACCCGCCTCGGCGGCGACACCGCACAACGAGTGTTCCGCTACAAGCATTCGGGCAATCTGGCCACCATCGGCAAACGCGCGGCCGTCATCGATTTCGGCACGATCAAGCTGCGTGGCTGGCTCGCGTGGTGGATTTGGGGACTCGCCCACATTTACTTCTTGATCGGCGTGCGCAACCGTCTGGCCGTCGCCCTGAGTTGGCTGTGGATTTATGCCACAGGCAGCCGCAGCGCGTGCTTGATCACTCAGGGCGAAAGCCGGCAAAGGTCGCTATAGCGCGAATCGCACCGACGCGGGTGCACTCATCGTTCAGTGTTCAGCCGTTGAGCAGGTGCATTACACCGGGGTGGTAACGTTGCCCTACGGCGACGCCGCGAGGCGCCACCGCTTCGATGCGCTGCAGATCGCTTGGAGTCAGGGTGATTTTCTGCGCCGCCAGGTTTTCTTCCAAGCGCGTCAGGTGCGTGGTTCCTGGAATGGGCACGATGCTCGGGTGTTGCGCCAGCAGCCAGGCCAGCGCCAGTTGCGAGGGCGTGCAGCCCTTCTCCTTGGCGATGAGATTGATCTGCTCCAAAACCGCCAGATTCTTCGCGAAATTCTCGCCCTGGAATCGAGGCGACTGACGCCGCCAATCATCGGCCGCGAGGTCCTCCAGCTTGCGGAAACGGCCCGCAAGAAAGCCGCGCCCGAGCGGGCTGTAGGCGACGAAGCCGACGCCCAGTTCGCGGGTGGTCGCCAGGATTTCATCCTCCGGATCGCGGCTCCACAGTGAATATTCGGTCTGCAGCGCGCTGATGGGATACACCTTGTGCGCACGCCGCAAAGTGGCCGGAGCGGCTTCCGACAGTCCGATGTAGCGCACTTTGCCTTGCTCGACCAATTGAGCCATGGCGCCCACCGTCTCCTCGATCGGCACCCGGGGATCGACGCGATGCTGGTAGTACAGATCGATGTACTCGACCCCGAGTCTCTTCAGCGATGCCTCGCAGGACGCGCGCACATAGTCCGGATTGCCGTTGACCCCGCGGTTGGCGCTGCCGGGTTCGCGCACGATGCCGAACTTGGTGGCGAGCACGACGGAGTCGCGCCTGCCTTGCAATGCCTTGCCCACGGTGACTTCGTTGGTATGGGGGCCGTAGACATCGGCAGTGTCCAAAAAGGTTACGCCGAGTGCGAGTGCGCGATGGATCAACGCAATCCCCTCCGCCTCGGTGACTCCGCTGCTCGAGTAAAAATCGGACAGGCCCATGCAGCCCAGACCAAGTTCGGACACCGTCAAACCCTGTTTGCCCAATTGACGCATTTTCATTGCCCGATCAGCTGAACGCTTGAATGCCGGTCTGCGCTCGGCCGAGGATCAGAGCGTGAATATCGTGAGTGCCCTCGTAAGTATTCACCACTTCGAGATTCACGAGGTGGCGGATCACGCCGTACTCATCCGAAATCCCGTTGCCGCCCAGCATGTCGCGCGCGGCGCGTGCCACATCGAGCGCCTTGCCGCAGGAATTACGCTTGAGCATCGAGGTGATCTCGACGGATGCGGTCCCCTCATCCTTCATGCGCCCGAGACGCAGACACCCCTGCAGCGCCAGGGCGATCTCGGTTTGCATGTCGGCCAATTTCTTTTGAATGAGCTGATTGGCCGCGAGCGGGCGGCCGAATTGCTTGCGATCCAGCACGTATTGGCGCGCCGTGTGCCAGCAGCTCTCGGCAGCGCCCAGGGCGCCCCAGGCTATGCCGTAGCGCGCCGAATCGAGACAGGTGAACGGGCCCTTCAGCCCCGTCACGCCGGGCAACAGGTTCTCTTCCGGCACGAACACCTCATCCATGAGTATTTGCCCCGTGGTGGAGGCGCGCAATCCCACCTTGCCGTGGATGACCGGCGCCGCCAATCCCTTCCAGCCCTTTTCCAGAATGAAGCCGCGGATGATGTCATCGTCGGTCTTCGCCCACACCACGAACACATCGGCGATCGGACTATTGGAAATCCATGTCTTGGCGCCCGACAAGCGGTAGCCGCCGGCGGCGGCGCGTGCCCGGGTGATCATGCTGCCGGGATCCGACCCATGATTGGGCTCGGTCAAACCGAAGCAGCCGATCGTTTCGCCGCGCGCCAACGCCGGCAAGTATTTACGCTTCTGAACCTCCGTGCCGAAACGGTCGATCGGCAGCATTACCAGCGACGACTGCACGCTCATCATCGATCGATATCCCGAATCGACGCGCTCGACCTCGCGTGCGATGACCCCGTAGCTCACGTAGTTGAGGCCGCCGCCGCCGTATTCCGGGGGAATGGTGGCGCCCAGCAATCCCAGTTCCCCCATTTCCTTGAAAATGGCGGGGTCCGTGAACTCGCGGCGGAATGCCTCCGTGACGCGCGGCGCCAGGCTCCCCTGCGCGTAGTCCCGCGCAGCGTCCCGCACCATCTTTTCCTCTTCCGTCAACTGCTCGTCCAGCAACAACGGATCGTCCCAATGAAAGCTGCCACGCACCATAATTCAGCCTATTTTTGCCCTCGCAGGAGCGAAGCATCGCATAAACTCGGGAGCCGGGGGAATTTGATCGCGCAACGAACTGCCGCGGCGCTATTCGTGCACCAGCACCCTTTCAATGCGCCGGTCGGGCACCAACCACAACAACGCCGCGAGCAGATAGAGCACCTGGGCCATCCACGCAGCGCGGAATGCGGCGATGATCCCAAGCAAATAAAGCACTTGGGATACCTTACCCTTCCAATCGCCGCGCACCGCCTTTTTGAGGAGCGAGTCCGGACCTTGCGAACCGATGATGGCCGCTTGCAGCATCCAGTACGCAACGGCGGCCATCAGGAGTACCGCTCCGTAGAGTGCCGACGGCTGCGCGGCAAGGTGGTTCTCGCCGATCCAGGCCGTGGTGATGGGAAACAGGGAGAGCCAAAACAATAGATGCAGATTGGCCCACAGAATCGCGCCGTTGACCCGCTCGCAAGTGTGCAGCAGATGGTGGTGATTGTTCCAATAGATGCCCACGTAGATGAAGCTCAACACATAACTCAGGAACGCGGGGATCAGCGGCAACAGCGCATCCGCAGTGGCGCCGCGCGGCACTTTGAGTTCCAGCACCATGATGGTGATGATGATGGCGATGACGCCGTCGCTGAATGCCTCGAGCCTACCGCTGTTCATTATGGGTTTATCCCCTGCATCCGCTATGCTTGCCAGTCAACCGTATGCATGGGGAGTTTGCAATGAGGGGATGGGCATTTTTCATCGGGCTTGCCGTTGCAGCAACCGTCGGGGCGTCTCCGGCATCCAATGTTCCGCCCGCCGCGGATCAGGAGCTGGCGCGCGACATGCTGAAGACCCTGGTGGAAATCAACACCACTCATGAGCACGGCTCCACTGCCGCCGCGACCGCCATCCAGGGCTGGCTGTCGAGCGCGGGTTTCGCGGCCGGCGATGTGGTCTTCGTGGCGCCGCCCGATCATCCGACCAAGGGCAATATCGTGGTTCGCTATCGTGGCAAGCACCCCGGCGATGCCGTTTTGTTCCTCGGCCACCTGGACGTCGTGGAAGCCAAGCCTGAGGACTGGTCCGTCGATCCGTTCAAATTGACCGAACAGGACGGATGGTTCTACGGCCGCGGCACCATCGACATGAAGGACGGAGACGCGGCTCTCGTCGAATCCCTGATCCGGCTGAAGCGGGAGAAATTCGTTCCCGATCACGACGTGATCGTCGCGTTCACGGCCGACGAAGAAGCGGGCGGCGACTCCAATGGCCCCGCTTTTCTCCTCAAGGAGCATCGCGATTTGATCGACGCGGCGCTGGTGGTCAACCTCGACGGCGGCGGCGGCAACACGAAGAACGGCCAACGTCTGTTTTTCGAGGTGGGAACCAGCGAGAAGACCTACGTGACCTTCACCGTGGAGACCACCAGTCCCGGAGGACACGGGTCTCTTCCCGGTCCCGACAACGCGATTTATCGGCTGGCGGCCGGTCTGGTCCGCCTGCAAGCCTTTAAATTTCCCGTCACGCTCACCGCGACGACGCGGGCAAGCTTCGACAAGCTCGCGGCACTGGAAAGCGGATCCGTTGCGGCGGACATGCACGCGGTCGCGCAGTCCCCTCCCGACCTCGAGGCGGCGGAGCGCCTGAGCCAGAATGTCCGGCTCAACGCGGAGCTGCGCACCACCTGCGTCGCGACGCTGATCTCCGGCGGCCACGCGGAAAATGCACTGCCGCAACGCGCCAACGCCACCATTCAATGCCGCATGCTGCCCGGCGATTCGGCCGCCAACGTGCAACAGCTTCTGGTGGGCGCACTTGCCGATCCGGCCATCCACATCGCTCTCGATGCGCCGCCCATCGTGAGCCCGGAGTCGCCTCCCACGGCGCAAATCATGAAGAAGGCAACCCTCCTCGCGCACTCGATGTGGCCCGATGTGCCGGTCATCCCCACCATGGCGACCGGCTTCAGCGACGACCGGCAAACCCGCGGCGCGGGCATGGTCAGCTACGACATCAGCGGTGTGTGGGCGGACGTCGATGAGAATCGCGCTCATGGGAAGGATGAGCGCGTCGGGGTCCGGGCCTACGATGAAAGTGTGGAATTCACCTACCGGCTGATCAAGGCCATGAGCAGCGCGAAGTGAGCCGGCACATGCCGCAGTCCGGCTATAGCGGGTGATCCTGTATCGCGAATCGTCCGGTTATTGGGTCGATTTCGAACGCCCCCGAGGCTATTTTCTGCATCCAGCGCGCCGTCTCCAAAGCACCGCCGAATGCGAAAAAATGCGGCGCGACGATTTGCGCGGAGACAGGCGTTCCCAGAAGACCCAGCAGGTGCCGATCCGGGGTCATTGCCAGATCGGAGGAATGGGCGGCGCTGCTGAGATTGCGCTTTAAGGCGCGCATCGATGCGCCGACGCCGCACTGGAACGCGAAATGCAGCAGTTTGGCCACGGGTGCGGGACCGGCGATCCCGATGCGCACCGGCAGAACGATCCGGCGGTGCGTTAGTTCGCGTTCCCAGAGCCTGAAGGCTGCACCGTCGAGTCCGAACTGCGTGACGATGTGCGCGCTCACTCCGGCCCGCGCGGCAAACGCCTGCTTGGACTCGAGTGCTCCCCAGAGCAGCGGCGTTGCCACGGCATTGTGGCCCTCCGGATGTCCGGCGATGCCCATGCGGGCGATACCGGATTCCTCGATGATCCGCGATTCGAGAACATCCAGCGTGGCGGAGAATTCACCGACGGGCCGCGGCGCGTCTCCGGCGATCAGCAAGATGTCCTCCACACCCCCGGCGTGCAACTCGGCGAGAGCCGCACGCAGCGTCCCGGAATCCGGGACACGCCGCACCGCAATGTGCGGCGTGGCCAGAAACCCGGCACGGCGCACCGCGAGAGCGGCATGAATTACCTGTGCAAAGGTCGCGTGCGGCGTATGCGCGACGTAAACGGCGGTGCCGGGCGGGAGCACGCCGGCAAGCTCGGATAGTCGGCCCTCTTCCGACGGCGTAATTTCGGTGGATGCGCCGCGCATGAAAGTCATGATCCGGCTTTTCAGGTCGCTGATCGCCGGAGCCGCACGGTTCGATTGATTGATGGTGAGCATTGTCTCCCGTTCGCGGCTGGGGTCTCGCAATGATACCGGTGCGCCCCCGGTCTGACAGAATTATCAGCGTTTTTCCTACACCGCGGGAACGCGGACGAGACGCAAACTTGCCTTTTTTGACCGCTACGTCAGTCAGGAGTCCCCATGACTAGCCTCATTGCCGTCTGTCTGCTGTTGGCGTTCTGCCTGGCGCTGTTGCTGGGCATGCTGAGCGTGCTTCGAGATCTGGTGCAGCACAACCCGCGCGAGACCCCGGTCTTTCACGATTCCGGTCCAACGTTTCCTGGCCCGATCTTTCACGGCCAGGTTGCGGAATACCGAGAGGCTAGATCTCAATTTGCCTGGCAATCTCGATCACATTCTCGGGCGCCAGACTGAACCGGTCGACCACCTTCACCGAGTTGCGATAGAGAAACGCAAACAAGGCCAGACGCCAGGCTGTCAAGATGGAGCCTTTCCGCTTTCGCACGACCAGGTCCCGCGTGCCGACGAACATCGCCTGATCGAAATTTACCGCCGCCTCGAGGTCGGGAGCCTGCTTCAGCGCCCGCCGCAAATCCGGGATTTCAAAGAATCCAAAACGAGCCACCACCTGCCATAGCCCGTCGCCCAGTTTGTCCACCACGGTACAAGCCGGGCCGGTAATTCGCGGCGTGTTTTCGAACACAACGCTCAGAGCAACGGCGTTGCGCGGCAGAACCCCCACGAAATGGGCGTGCGCCATGATGAGCCCCGACACTCTTTGATTGCTTCTCGTCAGAAAGACCGTGGTTCCGTCCACCCTGGGAATCGCGCCGTTCTTGAGAGCGGACAAAAAAAGCGCCGCCGCCTCCGGAGTCTGCGTGAGCGTGGCGCGAACGGCATCGACACCTTTGCGCCAGGTGATCATGATCACGAACAAGATCGCGGCGAAACTCAAGGGCAGCCAGCCTCCCTGCAGGATCTTCAGAAGATTCGCGAGAAAGAAGCTGCCGTCGACAATGAGGAACAGGCCGCCGACGGCAACCGCGCCGGCCAGAGGCCAGCGCCATACATCGCGCATGGCTCGATACAGCAACACCGTGGTCAGCAGCATGGTGGTCGACACCGCCGTGCCGTAGGCGCCGGCAAGCCGATCTGAGCTGCCGAACGCCACGGTGGTCGCGATCGTCGCAATCATCAGCAGCCAATTCACCACGGGAACATAGATCTGGCCGTAAACCCGGTCCGATGTCTGACGAATCGCGACGCCCGGCAGCCAGCCGAGTTGCATCGCCTGCCGGGTCATCGAGAACGAGCCCGTGATGATGGCCTGGCTGGCGATGATGGTGGCGAGCGTGGCAAGCACCACCAGAGGATAGATCGACCAAGACGGCGCGATTTGAAAGAAAGGATTGCCCGTGACCGTTCCCTTGTCCATCAGAAATGCCGTCTGTCCGGCATAGCTCAGGAGCAGCGAAGGCAGCACGATGCCGTACCAGGAGACGCGGATCGGTCCCTTGCCGAAATGCCCCATGTCGGCATACAGCGCCTCGCCGCCCGTGATGCACAGAAACACGCCGCCGAGCACCAGAAAGCCTGCGCTCCCCGCGTGGACCATGAACCGGACGGCGTACCGCGGATCGAGCGCCGCGACCACTCCCGGATGGTGTGCGATCGACAGCACGCCCAGCAGCGCAATGACGATGAACCAGAGCATCATGACCGGCCCGAATGCGCGGCCGATTTTCTCGGTTCCAAAGCGCTGCGCGGCGAACAAGACCAGCAGAATGACGACCGCCATCGGCATGACGAAGGGTTTGAATGTATCGGTCACGACGTTGACGCCCTCGAGCGCGCTCAGCACCGAAATGGCCGGCGTAATGACGCCGTCGCCATAGATCAGCGCCGCGCCGAGCAACCCCATCCCGGTCAGGAGTTTGAATCCGGGCTGAAACCCGTTTGCGCCGATCAGCGACATCAGGGCGAGAATTCCACCCTCGCCATGATTGTCGGCGCGCATGACGAACAGGCAGTACTTGATCGAAACCGTGATGATCAAAGTCCAAACGATGAGCGAGAGGATGCCGATCGCGCTGTGCGGCGTGAATTGGCCGCCGGTGGCTTGGACTACGGTTTGCAGCGTGTACAAAGGACTGGTGCCAAGATCGCCGAATACGACGCCCAGTGCGCTGAAGACAGCCCACTGGCCCGGCCGGGCTTTGGAAATCGAATCGTGTGCCGCCATAACACCGCCATGTTGCTGGTCCGCACAATGACGGTATCAGGAAAACACGACAAAAGTCCTACGAAAGCCAGTAGGCAAGCTCCGACAGGGGAATTCGCCCTCAGCCGCTGCCGCGATGCACCCGCCCGCGTAGGCTAAACAGTGGCGAATATCCCGCCTCGACGGATTTTTCCGGAAGGAGCGAAAGATGAGTAGTCGTACCGGCGCGCTGTTGATTTCGAGCTGCCTGCCCCTGCTCCTGGCGAGCGCGGCGCTTGGCGGCGAAGGCGTCGATGTCAAGATCACCAACGACGGCACCGAGGACATCGTGGTCACTGTTTACGATACGAGCACCAGCCCCGAACGGGTCGTCCTCAGCAATACCCGAATCTACGGCTTCACGTCGGTGCCAATCTCGCTGGTCGCGGATGCCACAGGCAGGGGCAGCCTGTCGTGGACCGCCACCAGCACCGACTCAGTGTTTCGGAAATGCGGTCACGCCGATACGGTGGTCGGTGATGCCGGCTCGGTGAATGTACACGTGGATTCCAGCTGCGGCGTTTAGCGGCCGGGCGCCGTGCGCCGCGCCGCTACGGGGTGTCGCCAGTCGCGGGCCCTGACGCCCCTGTGGATGTCTGTACAGGCGGGGGGGCCGCAGTCTTCGGCGCCGCAGGTTGAGGGGTCGGTGCCCCTGCCGGGGACGATACGGGTGCCCCGGCGGGTGAAGGAGTAGATCCGGAGGTGGACTCTGGTGCTGGTGCCGGAGCGGGCTCGGGCGCGTTAGGATCATTGGCTTCGAGCGCCACCGTGGCGATCACGCCATCCGCCTTCTGCAGCACCTCGCGCGCATAATCCCAGTGAATTGCAACCGTAGTATCCCCCACGGCCCCGCGCAGCATTTCCGCGAATTGATCGACATTGGGCTCGAAGCTCTGCCCCTGTGCATCGACCGGCGGATGCGCTTCGAGCAGCAGCTCGCCGTCCACCCAGGCCACCTTGACGGGCTGGTTGATGAGGCGCACCTGCGTGCCCACTGCGATCAGCGGGAACAGAGCCTCGACATCGTCGGGGTACATGCGGATGCATCCATGGGTCACCGCCAGCCCCACGGCGATGGGATTATTCGTGCCGTGAATCAAATAAGTGCCGTTCCCGGCAGCCAAGCGCATGGCAAACAGGCCGAGCGGATTATCCGGGCCCGACGGCACCATGGCGGGCAAGGGATCGCCGGCCTCGGCGTGTTCCTTGCGGACCGACTCCGGCGGGTACCAGATCGGATTCTTCTGCTTCTGGATTACGTGAGTCACGCCCAGCGGCGTGCGCCAGTCCATCTTGCCGATGCTGACCGGATAGGTGATGACCTGGATCGGGCCGCCGCGTTTCGGCTTCGGATAGTAGTAAAGCCGATGCTCGGGAAGATTGACGACTATTCCCTCGCGGGGCCCCGGCGGCAAAATATGACGGTCCGGCACGATGAGCGTCTTGCCGGCGCCAGGCAGCCAGGGGTCTACTCCGGGATTGACTCGAATCAGCTCCTCGGACCCTAGACTGAATTTTCGCGCGAGATCGTAGAGGGTGTCCTCATAAACGGTCACTACGGTCTTGTCCTGCCCGACGACGTCATCGTTGGGACTCGACAGCGTGTACGTCGTCGCCAGCGCGGGCTTCGCGCCGGCCAGCGCGAGAACACAAATCAAGGCTCCCGCGGCGCCTCTATAACCGCCCCATCGCTGCGATTTCTTTCGAACTGCTATGCATTCCACGCCGCTAGGTTAACACGCGCAGCCGCAAACGATAAAACCGCGCGGCACCGATGCCGGCGAGACCCAGCAGTACCCAGATATCGAGGCCGCCGCCGCCGCCCCCGCCCCCGCCCCCGGAACTGGGCGCAGCGGTAACGGTCAATTTAACCGAGGTCGCCGGCGATGCCCCGCCATCGTTTACACACGTCAATGTGTAGGTATCGGCGCCCGCAGCGGTGGGTTGCAGGGTCTGCGAACCACTGGTCCCCACCGACCCACTCCAACTGCCTGAAGCTGTACAGTCCAACGCATCGACCGAGGACCAAGTGATCGTCGTCGAGTTGCCGACGGTAATGGAATTTGCAGCCAACTTCAGGCTGGGTGCCGCCGGCGGCGGGGGGACGGTAACGGCCAAGCTCGCACTACCCGCGGCCGATGAACCGATTACGTTGGCACAGGTGAGCGAATAGGTGGCTGTTCCACCGGCGGTCGGGACCACGGCTTGGCTTCCGCTCGCCGGCAGCGAGCCGCTCCAATTTCCCGACGCGGTGCAGCCCGCGGCATTTGCGGATGACCAAGTGAGCATGGACGACTGGCCAAGATCAATAGCGTTATTGCTCAACGTCAACACGGGCGCCGCGGGCACTACGTCGGTCAAACTCACCGAACTTGTACCGGAAATCGTGCCGGATGCGTCCGTGCAATTGAGCGTGTAGGTATTGGTCCCGACAGTGGATATCGTAACAGTCTGGCTGCCGCTGGGGGCCTGTACTCCGCTCCAGTCTGTGGTCCCGGCCGACCCGAAGGCCGTGCAGCTGCTTGCACCGATGGATGTCCATGTGAGCGTGGTCGTACCGCCAAGGGGGACAGCGCTGGCGGCGAGAGTCATCGTGGGCACGACGAACGCCGTGTCGGCCTGTATGAATCCGTAGCCGGACTCAAAGCTCGGCGACGGGGAATTCATAGGTAGCGCGCCGCTGCGCAAGGCCTGGTAAATTTGTGTCGGAGTTGCCGCCGAATTCGCCTGCAGCATCAGCGCCGCGATACCTGCAGCGTGGGGAGTCGCCGCCGACGTGCCGAAGAAATTCGGGTAGTTGGGATTGTTCTGACAGGACGCGTTTGTGGTGTTGAGCATTCCGCCCTGGTACCCATCGTTCGCCAAAGTGAAACCCAGGAACGTGTTGTTGACTCCATCGGGCCCGACGAAGTCCGGTTTCTGGCGGACGATCGGCGCCGTGAGGCGTGTGCCTGTGCTATCGAACAATATCGGTGCACCGCCTTCGGCAGAGAAATACTCGAGCTGCGCAGGCGTCGTGCCGCATGCCGGCGTGTTGAAGAAGAACGCCGCACCCACCGCGGCCACGCCCGCGGCGCCGGGATGCCCTTGAATGGTCGGGGTGTTGGTCTGGAAGGCATTGATGGTGCTGCCCGCGCCGTCATCCTCCACCACCACCTTGATACGCCCGGGAGCCTTCGTACCGCCCGCGAGCCCGACTTGAATAGTCAGGTTTTCCGCCGCGGTGTTGCCGCTGGCGCTGGCCGGATTGCCGACAATCATTACCTGGTAGGAATCCGACCCGATGGCATTCGGGCCGGAGCAGGTCGCCGTCTTGTTATCGTAATCCGTGATCTCATCGGGACCACTGCCGATGAGGCATACATCGATTTGGCTGGTGGCCCCACCGCTATTGGGCGCTCCGGTGACATAGGGTTGATCCCACTCCACGACGATGGATACGAATTCTCCCGGCACCAGCGCAGCGATGGTCACCGGCAGGGATACGGTCGTCGTGGCCCCCGATGCATCGAAGTTCAGCAGAAGTTCGCCGGCATTGGGCGCGCCGCTCGGCGCCGATGTAGCGAAGCTCGGTGCGATATTGTCGTACGCCAGAGTCCCATTGTTTCCCGCCGCCGAAAAATATGCGACGCCGTTGGCTTCGACCGCGTCGGCGGCCTGCGCGACGATGCCGTCCTGAAAGAAGGGCTCATCGAAGTAGCCTAGATCGTCGGCAATGACCTTGGCGCCCGCGCCCCCCGCCGAGACCGGTGCGGCCAGCTGGCCGATACCGTTGGCGAAATCCGCCTCGCTGTTGTCCCCCGTGTAGAAGGCCAGACTGGCGCCGGGCGCCACATCCTGCACGATCTGCAGCATGGCCCGGCCCTCGTCGGTGAAGGGCAGCTGCGACGGAGCTCCATAGTTCAGGCAGCCCCCATTTCCCGCCTCCGCCTCTTCGAGCACATTGACGTTCGACGGCAAATCGCCGGTCGATTCGTCCGTGGCGGCCGTCGCGAGAAAACCGTTGCTGGCATAACCCGCCGTACCGGAAGCAGCGACATTATTCGCCGCGTATACCGCATAGCAATCGAAGCTGTCGGACAGAACACCGACGGTCACTCCCGCGCCCGTGAGTGAACTCGGCAACGAACGCAGCACCGCACTATGCTGCACGTAATCGCCCTGGGACGTCACCGCACCGGCGCGCGTGCGCGCCATCGCGGCGCGAATGGAATGAACCTCGGCCCGGGCGGTCGCGGCACCGAGCTGCGACACCGGCAGCCAGCCGCCGACGTCATTCGAGTACACCGACGGCCGCTGCAGACCCAGTGCAACGAGCGCCGCCTTCAGCTGCTGCGGATCACCGACGGTGACCGCATCGATGAGCACCAATGGCGCCGCGCCCGCTGCGGTCTGAACGAATTTCACGCCCGGCGCCAGCGATTGCAGATCCTCCACGGCATGATCCGGGCGCGCGAGACGGGCGTGCCGGGACAGATCCGCGAGCGCTCCATCGAACTTGGCGGCTGAACTGCCGCGCTGCTGCGCGCCCCTGACGCCGAACATGCGCAAAGGCGAGCTGCCGGGCGCCACGCTCGGCCGTAGATGTGTATGTCTCGAAGTGGAGACGTCCGAGGCGGCGGCGAGCGCCGTGACGGCAACCAAGGTGCCGATTGTGAAGAAACGTAAAGCCATCCGTGGTCTCCCTTTAGCCACGACGAGTCCCGTGGGTGAGACTAACCTGGTTCAAAAAAGTTTGACACTGATTTGAAAAGATCTGCAGGGCAATCGCCGCAGGACATATCGGTACCTCGGCACCATGATGTTGAACGGTTGACGGTATTCGCCCGAGAGGCGGAGCCATTGGCCGGCAACGAGGCAACAGTTGCCGGCCAGTGCGCACGGTCAACATCACCGTGCAGAGGTCTAGCGCCGCGAACGAACGCCCTCGCTCACGTGCGCCTGGCTGCCGTTCGAATCGACGCCGCGACGGCTCTGCGCCAGGTTGGGATAGTCGGTGTACCCGATCACGCCGCCGGCATAAAACTCCGCCACCTTCGGTTCATTGAGCGGTGCGCCCAGCGCGAATCGCTGCGGCAGATCGGGATTGGCGATAAAGAGCTTGCCGAACGCCACGGCATCGGCTTCGCCGGCTTCCACCGCATGCTCGGCGGTTTCGTAGGTGAACTTCTCATTCGCGATATAGACGCCGCCGAACGCCGCTTTGAGCTTTGGGCCGATGCGGCCGGGG
The DNA here is from genome assembly GCA_963807505.1 of uncultured Gammaproteobacteria bacterium. GTDB lineage: Bacteria > Pseudomonadota > Gammaproteobacteria > Steroidobacterales > Steroidobacteraceae > Bog-1198. The sequence continues at coordinate 89,408 of CAWECC010000001.1, forward strand.
CCGATGGATTCCCGCGCGCAGATGAACGCGATATTCCGTTCGCCGAGCCGGCGCGCGACATAGTCGAAGGTTCCCGGCAAATCCGAATCGCCCATGGAATGCGCATCGCCGCGCGGCGCCAGATGCACGCCGACCCGTCCCGCGCCCCACACGGAAATGGCCGCATCGGTCGCTTCCAGCATCAGCCGGGCGCGGTTTTCGATCGAGCCGCCATAATCATCGCTGCGCAAATTGGTGGTGTCCTGCAGAAACTGATCCAGCAAATAGCCGTTGGCACCGTGCAACTCCACGCCGTCGAAACCGGCGAGCTGCGCGTTCTCGGCGCCCTTGCGAAAGGCCTCGACGATGTCTGGGATTTCATTATGGTTGAGCGCGCGCGGCGTAACAAAGGGCGTCGGCGGGCGAACCAGGCTGACATTGCCGACTGCGGCAACGGCGCTCGGCGCCACCGGCAGTGCGCCGTTCAAGAACCTCGGATCGGATACCCGCCCGACATGCCACAGCTGCAGAAAAATCCGGCCGCCGGCCTCGTGCACGGCGCGCGTGGTGAGCTTCCAACCCTCGACCTGCTCCGCGCGACCAGATGCCCGGCGTATCGGCATAGCCGATCCCCATCGGCGACACCACCGTAGCCTCGGACAAAATGAGTCCCGCGGAAGCGCGCTGCGCGTAATACTCGGCCATCAGCCGATTGGCAACGCGGCTGGCGCCGGCACGGCTGCGCGTGAGCGGCGCCATGATGATGCGGTTGGGAAGCTCGAGATCGCCAAGCTGGATGGGTTCGAATAGTTTGGTCATTGAGTGTTCCGTATTGCCGGCGCGCCAGGCCCCTACGGCCCGTCGCTTACTGCGTCAATATTAAACTAACCCTCGATCGACGTGTCCCCGAACGATGCGGCGTGCAGCTCCGCGCGGTCGAGCTCCTCCTCGAGCAGATGGTAGGTATCGTCGAAGATGCGGCCTTGCTGGCGCAATTCGGCCAGCAGGCGGCGCTCCGCGGCAATGGCACGCAGGCGCAAATCATCGTATGCCGTCGCGGCGCGGATTGGGAAAACATCCGCCACGCGGGCGGCGCGGTACTCGCCGCGAACGGCGTCCGCCGGTTCGCCCGAAAAGGCTGCTAATTCCCTCAGTGCCGCATCGAGAAGTGCCTGGCGCGTCTCGGCCACTTCCCCATGGAGCGAATGATCGGGCGGTATGCGCAACAGGGCGATCAGGGGCCTGATCGTGAATCCTTGCACGATGAGGGTGCCGAGCACGACCGTGAAAGCGGTGAGTACGATCACATTGCGGCCGGGAAACTCCGGCGGCAGCGCAAAAGCCGTGGCAAGCGTCACCAGGCCACGCATTCCGCACCATGACACCAACACGCCGATGCGCGCGGTCGGCAGCGATGTGCCAAGCACACGATGCTCGAAAAAAGATCGGAAAAAGCGCAGCACCACCCCATAGGCCATCACCCAGAGAAAGCGCACGCCGATCACCACGGCCAGCACGATGGCGGCGAAGATCAGCGCATGCCTCAGTGCATCGGCGGGCAGCTGATTGAGGATGGCGCGCGCCTGCAGTCCCATGAGAAGGAAGGCGAGCACGTTGAGCACGAAGACAACGATCACCCATACCGCGTTCGAATTGACCCGATCGCGCGCGCTGGTGCGCTCCGGCATGTAACGGGCGACCACGGCCGCCAGCCCCACCACCGCCATGATGGGCGACAAGGACAAATGCTCGGCCAAGATCCACGTACCGAAGGTGATCAGAAACTGGGCGATGATGAACGACGAACTGCCCGCGATTTTTCGAGTCATGCGCAGGCTCAGCGCACCCAATAGCGCACCGAGCAGCGCGCCGCCGGGGACGGCAATCAGCAACCGCGGCAGCAACACTTCCCATGCGCTTCCCGGCGACACCGCCGCGCTGACCGCCAAGCCGAATGCCAGCAGCGCCACTGCGTCGTTCAGCAGGCTCTCCCCCTGCAACACCGCCATCGTACGGCGCGGCAGGTTGAACTCCTGCAGCACGGCGGCCGCGGCCGCGGCATCCGGCGGCGCGACGATGGCGCCGAGCGCCACCGCGGCCGCCAGCGGCAAGCCGGCGACCGCGGTACCGACCCATGCCACGGCGGCCGTGGTCGCCAATACCAACATCACGGCCAGCGAGGTGAGCGGCAGCCAAATGCGCAGCAGCTCTCGCGGCGGCATGTCGAATGCGGTGTCCATGACCGCCGGCGCCACGAATAGAGCCAGAGCCAGGCGCGGTTCGATGCTCAGGTGCGGAGCGAAGGGCAATGTCGCGACGCAGCCGCCGGCGAGCGCCAGCATGGCGGGGTAAGGCACTCGCAGGCGCCGGGCAAACTGCAACAGCACCAGGGCGATGGCCAGCAGCAACAGCGTGATTTCGAATAGCGGCATAGCAGCGTGGGAGTCAGGCCAGGTGTTCGAACGAAAGGCGGAAGCGGGCGCCGGGGTGATTATCTGCCAGCTCAATTTTCGCGGCATGCAAATTGGCGATCGCGGCCACCAAAGCCAGGCCAAGCCCGTTGCCCGGGGTCGATCGGGAACGGGTGAGCCGATAGAAGCGGCGAAAAACCTTGTCGTGCTCCACCGCCGGGATTCCGGGCCCATCGTCCTCGACGGCCGCCGTCACCGTGTTGCCCGACCTCGCCAGGCGAATCAGTATCCGAGTGCCCGAGGGCGCGTGCCGGATCGCGTTCTCGATCAAGTTGCTGAACATCTGCATCAGCAATTCCCCGTCTCCTTGGATCCGAACGTCCTTTTGGATGTCATGCAACAGCACCCGATGCTCATCCTCGGCCACCGGCCGGTACATCTCGTAAACCTGCTCCAAGAGTTCGGTCAGAGACAGCGCGGTGAATGCGGCCAGGCGCGATCCGGATTCTATTTGTGAAATGCGCAGCAGCGCGGCGAATATGGCGAGCAGATGATCCGTATCCTCGATTGCGTGCGAGACCAGCGCTGCATAGTCGTCGGTCGTCAGCGCCTTCTGCCGCGCCTCCTCCAGGCGATTGCGCAGGTGTGTCAGCGGCGTGCGCAGGTCGTGTGCAACATCGCTGGAGACCTGCCGGAGACTATCCAGCAGCGTCGAGATTCGATCCAGCATATTGTTGATCGCGAGGGCGAGCCGGTCCAATTCATCGCCGCTGCCGCGCAGCGCAATCCGGTCGTTGAACTTTCCGGAAATGATGGACTGGCAGGTGCGGGCTATGGCGTCGATGCGCCGCATGAACTGCAGGCTGAAGAAAATCCCTCCAGTCCCAGCCAGGATGATCGCCGCCCCTTCGATCCACGCAAACGCCTTGAGTATCCGCGCGCGAGTGGCCGCAATCGGAGCCGTATCGCGGCCGACGAACAAATAAATGCCCCCTGCGATGTAGCCGCCGCGGCCGAGCACCGTCGCGGCGGAGCCGCCGCTGCGCGGCACGGACAAGTTGAACAAGCCGAGCTGAAGAGTATCCGGCCGCACATTACCCGCCATCGTGCCGCTCGCCACGTCCCGGATCAGAATATATCCACCCGGTAGATCCGCCCCCGCATACTTGCCTGACCCCAAGCGCTGGTGCACAACTTCGATGGCCTCCGGCAGCCCCTCCGCGCGATAGCCGTTCTTGATGGTGTTGATGTCCGCATCGATCGCGCCGATCAGTGCCGCAGTTTGCGTATCGTTGACGATCCAGTACACGGCACCGAGTAAAACCCAAGAAAGAACCAGAAACAGGCTGGCGAACAGCGCCGCCGATCGAAAGCTCTCGGTGTTGAAGACTCTAATTGGGCGCAAGGAATTTATATCCGGTACCGCGGACCGTCTGAACGACATCGAACTCGAAGCCATGATTCACTTTGGCGCGCAGACGGCTGATGTGGCTTTCGACGACGCTGGTTTGCGGATCGAAATTGATGCCCCACACATTTTCCAGCAGCATCCGCCGCGTGAGCACGCGATCCGGATTGCGCACGAAGTACTCGAGCAGGCGAAATTCCTGCGGCAGCAACTCGATGTTCTTGCCGGCGCGCACGACGGTGCGCTTCAGAAGATCCAGCTCGATCGACCCCAAGGTCAGATGAATCGCCGGCTCGGGCGCACTGCCTGGACGGCGCGACAGCACCCGCACCCGCGCCAGCAGCTCCGCAAATGCGAAGGGCTTGACCAGGTAGTCATCGCCGCCTGCTTCCAGTCCTTGCACGCGATCGTCGATTCCGCTCATGGTGGTAAGATAAATTACCGGCGTCCTCACACCCCGCTGCCGCAAGCGCCTGACGAACTCCAGCCCATCCAAGGCCGGCAGCATGCGATCCAGGACGATGACCTGGTAGTCCTCCTGGCAGGCGCTCGAGAGGCCGCTCTCGCCGTCCGCGCAATGCCTGACGATATAACCCTGGTCGCGAAAATGCTCGCCGACGGAATGTGCGAGTTCCATATCGTCTTCAACCAGCAAGATATTCATTGCTACAATTTACGCCACCGTTGACAGAAACGCAGGCGCCGCGCGGCGCATCCTTACAAATATACAAAAGTGCCCCCGGGCCGCCCATGCTAAGTTTCCAGCGCATCCCATCAGGGCCCGTTGCCGTGTGTCCGAGATCGATTTCTGCGGTGTTCATCGCCCTTGCCTGCTGTTCCTGCACACTGCAGGCGGTACAGCCGGCCGCGCCGGTCGTCCCGCCGGCCTTCGAGCAGACCACGGGCGCCGCCGCCCCATGGCCGGATGCGGCGTGGTTTCATGGTTTCGCCAGCGCCGAATTGGACTCGCTCATCGCTCAGGCTCGAGAGAACAACCTCGACATCGCCGCCGCGGCTGCCCGCGTGCGGGAGGCGGATGCACGGGCACGCCAGGCGGGTGCGGCGCTTTTACCGGAAGTGGACGCAAACGGCAACATCGAGCAGTTCGGCGGAGGATCGCACGGAGCCACGGCGCACGAAACCGACTGGGGCGCGCTGCTGACCGCGAGTTACGAAGTCGATTTCTGGGGCAAGAATCGCGCTGCGAGCAATTCCGCGAAGTCGCTGGCCCAGGCGAGCCGCGCGGACCTCGCGACGGTGCGGATCACCATCTCGACCGGGGTCGCCGAGAGCTATTTTCAAGTTCTATCGCTGCGCGAACGAATCGCGCTGGCGCGCCTGAACCTCGAAGCGGCGCAGGGCGTCTTGCGCTTCACGGAAGCACGCTACGATGCGGGCCGCGCCGGTCCGGCGGAACTGGCGGCGCAACGCGCCGCGGTGGCGAATTCCGAGTTGATCATTCCCCAGCTCGAACAGCAGGAAGCCGAGGCACGAGGTGCCCTTGCCCTTCTCGTCGGCCGTGCTCCCGAAGGCTTTTCCGTCAGCGCCGAACGGCTGGACGAGCTGGGCGAGCCGTCGATCGCGGCGGGATTGCCTTCGCAGCTGCTGGAGCGCCGGCCGGACCTGATCGCGGCCGAAAATAATTTGACCGCGGCCCATGCGGATTTGATCGCAGCGCGTGCGGCCCTGTTTCCTTCCTTGAGCTTGACGGCCGGCGGAGGCGTGCAAAATCCAGCCGTGCAGGCGGCAGTCATCACGCTGCCGGGAACCGGCTGGTCGCTCACCGCCGGGGCATCCGTCGTACAGGCGATTTTCGACAACGGCCGGCGCCGCGCCGTCATCACCGAGGCAACCGCGAGACAGCAAGAGCTGGTGGCCGGCTATCAGAGCTCGATTCTCGCGGCGCTGCTCGACGTAGAGAAGGCACTGACAGCCATGCACTCTCTCGAACTGCAGCAGGAACCTCAGCAGCGAAACGTGGAGCAGAGCGAGCGAGCATTCGAAGGCGCGCAATTGCGCTATCGCGAAGGCGCGGGGGAATACCTGGCGGTTCTAGAGTCCCAACGCACTTTGTACGCCGCCCGCGAACAATTCAGCCAGTACAAGCTCGAGCGATTCCAGGCTTTGCTCGGATTGTGCAAGGCGCTGGGCGGCGGCTGGCAGTATCCGAGAACCGCAGAGGAACACCCTTGAGTCCCAAGCAAATCATGTGCGCGCAGCCCCTGATGGCGGCGCTCCTGTCCTGTCTCGTGCTTTGCGGCTCCTGCGGCAGGCAGCCGCCTGCGCCGGACGCCGCCAAGGCCGAGCCCGAAGAAAAAGCCGAGGGCACGGACAAGTCAGAATCGAACGCCGGTATCGTCACCCTCAAGCCCGAAGAAGTGGCCGGTTTAGGCATCACCGCGAGCGCGGCGGCCGCCGTACGCTACCAGGCCGCGACGAGCGGGTTCGGTGTGGTGCTCGGTCACGATGTGATTGCCCAGGCCGTCGCCGATGTGGCCACCGCGCAAGCGGTTGCAGCGCAAAGCCGGGCGGTGCTCGCGCGCATGCAGCGCCTGGCCGGCACGCCCGGCGCGGACAGCACGGAGGCCCGCGAGAACGCCGCACGTCAGGCGGCGGTCGATGCGGCAGCGCTGCGGCTCGCCAAGGCCAAGTCGTCATCCGTCTTGGGCCAAAATCCTCCGTGGGCCGGCCGGGAAGACAGCAAGCTGCCGGAGGAACTCGCCGAAGGCCACGCCAAACTCGTGCGCGTGACGTTCCCTCTTGGCTCGGTAAACGGCCGGGCCCCTCAGCGGCTGTGGCTCGCGCGTCTCGGTACGGCCGGCGCCGGCGAACGTTGGACGGCGCACGGGGTATGGGACGCACCGGCGGACGCCGGCGTGCCGGGCCGCAGCTTCTTCGCGCTGTTGCAAGGCATCGAAGTGGGCGAAGGCGAGCGGCTGCTGGCCTGGGCAGCCGGCGTCGGTGGCGGTGGCGGTGGCGGCGATTCCGGGCCGGCCGAATCCGGGATTCTGATTCCCTCCTCTGCCGTCGTCGCCAGCGCCGGCCGGTACTGGTACTACCTCGAGCGGCAGCCCGGCGAGTTCGCGCGCACCCCCATGGATATCAGCCGGCCGATGGCCGACGGTTACTTCGTCCAAGGCACGGTCAAGAGCGGCGATTTGATCGTAACCTCGGCGGCCGGCCTGCTGCTGGCGCGGGAAATCAATCCCAGCACGGAAGCCGAGTAAGCGATGCGGAAACTCGTCTCCCTATGCGTCAGCCATTGCGGCATCGTCACTGCGTTGTCGGCATTGGCGCTGCTGCTGGGCTGCTGGGGGGCGATGCATTCACCTCTGGATGTATTTCCGGAATTCGTCCCTTCGCAGGTCGATATCCAAACCGAGGCACCGGGATTCGCGCCGGAACAAGTCGAGGAACTGGTCACCAAGCGTATTGAAAGCGCCGTCAACGGCGCGACCGGATTGTCCACTCTGCGTTCCGAATCCATACCCGGACTGTCGGTGGTGACCATCACCCTCGCCGACGGCGTCGATGTTCATGTCGCGCGCCAGGGAATTTCCGAACGCCTGTCCGAGATCGGCGGCACTCTGCCCACCGGGGTGGGTTCGCCGAAACTGTCCCCGCTGGTGTCGAGCACCATGGACTTGCTCAAGATCGGCCTGCAGTCGGACAGCGTCGACGCCTTTGCATTGCGGGACGCTGCGGACTGGGTCATCAAGCCGCGTCTGCTCGCGGTGCCCGGGGTTGCGCATGTCATCGTGTTCGGCGGCGATGTTCGCCAGATTCAGATCCTGCCCGACCCCGACAAGCTCACGAGTTATCAGGTCACGCTCAGCGATGTGGCCGATGCCGCGCGAGCCGCGCTGGCCTTGCGAGGCGCCGGCTTCATAGACCTCGAAGCCCAGCGCATACTGCTCAAATCGCCCACCCCCAAACCCGATATGCAAGCCATTGGCGAGGCGGTGGTCGGCGTGCGCAATGGCGTTCCGGTGCTGGTGCGTGATGTGGCGATGGTCCAAGAGGCCCCGGCGCTGCGCTCGGGAGATGCCCTGATCATGGGCAAGCCGGGCGTCCTGCTCTCTCTTGCCAGCCAGTACGGCGCGAATACATTGACGACGACGCTCGCGGTCGAGCAGGCGCTGGCAAACCTGGAACCCGCCTTGAAAGCGCAGGGAATCACGGTGTATCCGGCTCTGCACCGGCCGGCGAATTTCATCGAGCGTGCCTTGGGCGATCTGCAGAACTCTCTGCTCATTGCGGCCGCGCTGATCCTGGCGGTGCTGTACCTGTTCCTGCGCGACGTGCGCGCGGCATTGATCGCATTCACGGCCATTCCTTTGTCGCTGCTGGCCGCCGTTGTGGTGTTGGATCGCCTGGGACAGACATTGAACACCATGACCTTGGGCGGCTTTGCGGTCGCCCTGGGCGTGCTGGTCGATGACGCCATCGTCGGCATCGAAAACATTTTGCGGCGAATGCGCAGCAACGCATCGGCCGCAAGCCCTTTGCCGCGCATGGATGTGATTCGCGACGCATCGCTCGAAGTCAGAGGGCCCGTCATCTACGCCACCCTGGTGGTCATCGCCGTGTTTCTTCCGGAGCTGTTTACGTCGAGCGTGCAGGGTCATTTCGTCGGCCCATTGGCGCTCTCCTTCATTCTCGCCGTGACGGCCTCCTTGCTGGTAGCCATGACCGCGACTCCGGCATTGTGTGCACTATTCTTTCGCGACCGCGATGCCCACCTGGAATCGCGCTGGCTGACGCGGCTCAAGCAGCATCAAGTGGCCGCGGTGAGCTGGGTGGACCGGCACCTGAAACTGGTTGCCGCCGTCCTGGCCGTGGCTATCGCCGCAGCCATCGCCGCGCTGCCGCTGCTAGGCGGAACGTTCATGCCGGACTTTCGCGAAGGTCACTTCGTGATGCAGGTAGTCAGCTCCATACCCGGTACTTCGCTGCAGGAAATGCTCGGCCTGGGCCGGCGCATCTCCGCCGACGTGCTGCGTCTGCCCTATGTGGCAACCGTCGAGCAGCAAGTGGGACGGGCGGAGTTGGGCGAGGATACCTGGGGTCCGCATCAGAGTGAATTTCATGTCGAACTAAAGGCGGGCGCCACCGTGGATCAAGCCCGCGCGCAAGAGGATTTGCGGGCAATACTTCAGAAATATCCCGGCATACAAAGCGAGGTCGTGACCTTCCTCGGCGATCGCATCAGCGAAAGCCTCACCGGCGACACGGCGCAAGTGGCCATCAAGGTGTTCGGCGACGATCTGGGCACTCTGGATGGCATCGGGGATAAAATCATGAGCGCGCTCGCCAAGGAAAACGGCTTGGTGGATCTGCAATTCAAGCGGCAAAGCGGCACGCCCACTCTGGCCATCGAGCTTCAGCCGCAGGCGCTGGCGGCCACGGGACTGCGGGCACAGGATGTGCTGGAATCCATCCAATCGGCCTACACGGGGGCAACCGTCGGCCAGACCTTCCTCGGCACGCGCACGGTGGACACGGTCATGCTGCTGCCGGATGCCCTGCGGCATCGGCCCGAGCAACTCGCCAAGCTCATGATCAGCGGCCCCCTTGGCGAGGTGCCGTTATCGCAGGTGGCACATCTGTTGCTGGGCTCGGATCGCTACAGCATCGAACACGACGGCGGCCAGCGACGCATCGCCGTGACCTTCAATGTGAGCGGGCGAGCCCTGCAGGCGGCCGTGATCGAGGCGCAGCAACGCATCGCGCGCTCCGTAGCCTTGCCTGCCGGTTACTTCATCGAGTTCACCGGCGCGGCCGCCGCGGAGAATCGCACGCGCAGCGAGCTCGTGGTTTATTCCACTCTCGCGCTGGTGCTGATACTGATGGTGCTGATGGTCGCATTTCGCCGGCGTGCAAATAGCTGGCTGGTGATGGCCAATCTCCCGTTCAGCCTGATCGGCGGCGTGCTTGCCATCGCCATGACCGGCATAGGCATCTCGCTGGGTACGCTCGTCGGCCTGGTCACCGTGTTCGGAATCAGCGCGCGCAATGCCATACTGCAGCTCGCGCATTACGAGCATCTCGTCGAGATCGAAGCAGCCCCATGGGACATGCAGACCGTGCTGCGCGGCGCCAACGAGAGATTGATTCCAATACTCATGACCGCCGCCGTGACCGCCCTCGGCTTGGCGCCTCTGGCATTCAGCATGACCCACCCAGGCCAGGAAATAGAGGGGCCGATGGCTGTGACCGTGCTGGGCGGCCTGGTGTCCTCGACTTTTCTCAACCTATTGGTGCTGCCGGCGCTGGCGCACCGTTTCAGCCGGCTCGCGCCCGAGCGCAGATAATTTCGCACGACAGCAAAAACGTACAAGCCAGACGGCCAAATCGATATAGCATGCTCCGATAAACAACAAGGCGGAGCCTCTCGTGGACAAAGTTACCAGGCGCTCGTTCGTCACCACTATCGGCGCAGCCACGGTGGTTCCAGCCACCGCGCTTCTGTCTCACTCCGTACCCGCTTCCGCAGCCGCGGCGAAACCCCCGGTCGTCGAAGAATCCGCCAAGACGACCTACCTGTTCTTCAATGCGGAGGAGGTGCTGTTCATCGAAGCGGCGTGCGAGCGGCTGATCCCGGCGGATGAGTCAGGGCCCGGTGCACTCGGCGCCGGGGTTTCCAACTATCTCGACAAGCAATTGGGCGGCGCCTGGGGCGCGGGCGAGCGGCTGTACCGAAGCGGTCCGTGGCAATCGGGAACGCCGAGCCAGGGTTATCAATTGCCGTTCACACCGGCCGAACTCTTCCACCTCTCCCTGCGCGCCATCAATCGCGACCTCGCCGCGCAGGGCACGCCGTTCAACGGCATGCCGGCCGAGGCGCAGGACGCCTACCTGCAGTCCCTGGAATCCGGTGCGCATGATCTCGACGGAGTGCCTTCGGCCGTGTTCTTCGACATGTTGTTGCAAATGTCGGTCGAGGGATTTTTCAGCGACCCTGTATATGGTGGCAACCGCAACATGGTGGCTTGGAGAATGATCGGCTTCCCCGGCGCTTACGCCGACTACTTCGAGGCCATTGACCGGCATGGAGTGAAGTTCGAACGCGAGCCGATGAGTCTCGCGCAGGATGGGCAAGGGCACATACACACCCGCCAGGACATCCCGGCAAATCTATAAGGAAATCCTGCAATGGTGCAGCGTCTCAAAGAAGTGGATGTCGTCGTGATCGGCGTAGGCATGGTGGGCAGCATGGTCGCCAAGGAACTGGCGGCGGCCGGTTACAAGGTGGTGGGACTGGAGCGTGGCCAGACCCGCTTTACGGTGCCCGAATTTCAGAGCCCGGCTATTCACGATGAATTGCGTTTCGACGTGCGCAAAGCCTTGATGCAGGACAACACTCGTGAGGCCATGACCTTCCGCAATCAGAGTTCGCAAACGGCTCTGCCCATCCGCCGTTGGGAATCATTCCTGCCCGGCACCGGACTGGGCGGTTCCATGGTGCACTGGAACGGCCAGACCTATCGCTTCCAGGCCAATGATTTTCAACTCGCGACCCGCACGCGCGAGCGCTATGGCAAGAACTTCCTCGATCCGGACGTGACCATTCAGGATTGGGGCGTCACTTACGAAGAGCTCGAACCCTACTACGATCGCTTCGAGCATCTCCTGGGCACCAGTGGCAAGGCCGGCAACATCAAGGGCCGGATTCAAGCGGGCGGCGACCCGCATGAATCGCCTCGTTCTCGCGAGTATCCCACTCCGCCACAGAAGGAACATTTCCAGGGCGCCATGTTCCGCAAGGCGGCAAGCAGCCTGGGTTACCATCCCTTTCCACAACCCTCCTCGAACTTGAGCCAGCCGTATACGAATCCCGAAGGCATGAAGCTCAACGCCTGCGTCTTTTGCGGCTTCTGCGAACGCTACGCCTGCGAGCACTATGCCAAATCGACACCTCAGACCATCATCCTTCCGGTTCTGCTGGCGAATCCGAATTTCGAGCTGCGCACCGGCTGCCAGGTACAGCGCATCAATCTCGATTCGACCAAGAAGCATGCCACCGGCGTCACTTACATCGATGCCGTAGGCCGCGAGTTCGAACAGCCAGCGTCGCTGGTGATCACCGCGTCATTCGCACTCAACAATGTCCGCATGCTCCTGTTGTCGGGCGTCGGCGCACCCTACGATCCGGCGACCGGCCAGGGCGTGGTCGGCCGCAATTACGCCTACCAGACCATGAGCAGCGTGGCATCGTTTTTCGATGAGGACGTGATCATCAATCCCTTCATGGCCTCGGGCGCATCCGGGACACTCATCAATGACTTTGCCGGCGACAACTTCGACCACGCCGGGCTCGGCTTCATCGGCGGCGCGTTCATCGGCGCCGTCAACACCAACGGCAGGCCCATCCAGTACCACCCCGTTCCTCCCGGCACTCCGAAGTGGGGCAAGGGCTGGAAACAGGCCGTGGTCAAGCACTACAACCATTCCGTGATGTTCAGTCTTCACGGCAGTTCGGTTGCCCAGAAACAGAATTACCTGGATCTCGACCCCACCTACCGCGACGCCTGGGGCCAACCCCTGCTGCGCATGACCTTCGACTTTCCGCAGAACGATCTCAAGATGGCAGCTCATGTAACGGCTAAAGCGGTCGAGATCGGCAAAGCCATGGGCGCCAAGCAGGTCGAGGGCAGTCCGCGCAAGGGTCCTTACACCGTCACGCAGTATCAGACCACCCACAATACGGGCGGGACCGTGATGGGCGACAACCCGAAAACCAGCGTGGTCAACCGCTACCTGCAATCCTGGGACGTACCGAATGTATTCGTCATCGGCGCCTCGAACTATCCGCAAAATGCCTCATGGAATCCGACCTGCACCTTGGGTGCCCTGACCTACTGGGCGATCGACGCACTCAAGAACAAGTACCTGAAGAATCCCGGACATCTGGTGTCGGCATGAACCCCCGCTCGCGTCGCCGTGCCGGCTTGCTCAGCGGTTCGCTGCTGATCGCAGTCATGCCGTACGCGCCCACGGCGAGCGCGGCGCCCGCACCGACGCAGGTACAGGCGGCCGCGACGACCGCTCCCGTGGGGCCGGCCGCTGCCGCACCTCCCTGCGAAGCCTGCCATGGCGCACACGGCGAGGGGATGGCCGCCGCGCACGTCCCGCGTCTCGCCGGGCAGTCGGCCGGCTATCTTTTGAAGCAGTTGAACGACTATGCGCAAGGCACGCGCGATAATCCCATCATGAGAAACTTCGCGAAAGCGCTGAGCGAGAAGCAGCGCATGGAATTCGCCGCCCGCTACGCGGCGATGTCGGCGCCGTTCGCCGCGCAAACGACCCCGCTCAATGAGGTGCAACTGGCCCGCGGCCACCAGCTGGCGTTTCAGGGCTCCGAAACAAAACGCGTGCAGGCATGCGACAGCTGTCATGGGCCGGACGGAGTCGGCGTTGACCTCGCGGCGCCCTACCTGGCGGGGCAATCGGCCGAATACCTGGCAAGCGCCATCAAGGCATTTCAGCAGGGCACGCGCAAGAACGACGCCGGCGAGTTGATGCGTTCGGTGGCGCAACGTTTGGACGACACCGACATCACCGCGGTGACCGGCTATTATGCAACCCAAGGAACTGCAACACACTGAGGACCGAGGATGAAGTACGCGCAGATTTCATTGATCGCCGCACTCGTATTGTCCCTGGGCGCCGCCGCCGAGGAGCCGAAGGCCGCGCCGCAACCGGTGCGCACGATTTTTGAACGCCACGATCAATCGGGCGTGCCGGGCAAGGAAATCGTGATCGGGTCGGCCATGTTGCCGGCGGGCACGAGCATCGGCTATCACACGCACCCGGGCGACGAGGCCGGCTATGTGCTCAAGGGCAACTTGATACTCAAGACCCAGGGACAACCCGACCGATTGCTCAAAGCCGGCGATAGTTTCTTCAATCCGCGCGGCGCGGTGCACAGCCTCGTTGCCGCCCCGGGCGGCGACGGCGGAACTGCGGTGTCCGCCTGGATCATCGACAAAGGACAGCCTCTCGCCACCCCGGTGCCTTGAAACATCCGCGAGTCTCTCGCCACTCCCGCACCTTGATATGATGTTGGCCGTACCTGCCGACGCGGATCATGAGGGGAGATTTCACGATGCAATTGCGGACCAGAATCGAAGGCGGCGGCACGCGCCCGCCAGGCACCTGGGGCGTCGACAGCGAATACGGCACCTTGCGCGATGTACTGGTCGGGCCCATCGATCACTTTACTTGGCAGCCGGGCAACGCCGTATGCGAGCGCTCCGAACGGGTTGGTTTGAAGTTCGATTTCTCGGTCGCCCGCCGGCAATACGGCGAGATGGTCGATGTCTATCGGCAGGCGGACGTCAAGGTGCACCATCTTGCAGCCGACCCGGCATTGCCCTATCAAATTTTCGCGCGCGACAGCAGCGTGATGACTCCCTGGGGCGCCGTGATCATGCAGCTGCAAAAGCCCTATCGACGCGGCGAATATGCGGCCTGCCTGCAATTCTATCTCGACGCCGGCATTCCGATTTACGACTTGATCACCGCAGGCAATGTCGAGGGCGGCGACTTCATGGTGCTCAAGCCGGGCGTGGCCGCTTGCGGCTATTCGGGCGAGCGCTCCATCGAGCCCGCGGTGCGGCAGTTGCAAAGCTGGTTCGAGGCCGAGGGATGGGAACTCCACACGTACGCCTTCGATTCGCATTTCCTGCATCTGGATGTGCAGATGGGCATGATCGCCGAAGGCCTCGCGGTGGTGTGCGTGGAAGCGGTCGAACCTGAACTCGTCGAGTGGCTACGCTCCAAGGGGATCCGCGCCATGCCCATTCCCTACGGCGACGCCATGCAAATGGGCACCAACGTCGTCGCTCTCGGCAACGAACGCGTGCTGGTGCCGGCTTCGAGCAAGAATCTGGTCGCCGCCTGCCGCGCAGAAGGGCTCACTGTCTACGATCCCGATGTGTCCATGATCGGCAACGGCGGCGGCGCGGTGCATTGCATGTGCCAGGCGTTGAGGCGCGATCGTGTCGGAGCCCGCTGAGATTTCGCGCCGTACATTCGTGCTGAAGTCCATCGCCTCGCTCGCCGCCCTGGGCCTTCTGCCCGCCCTCGCTGCCGCCCAGCAGCGGCCGCTCGTCATCGAGCGCGGCGTCTACCAGGTTCATCTCCTCCTCCACGCCATCGGCACCGAGGAGTACACGATCACCGACACCCACGACGGCCGCCGCGTCCTCACCACCACCACCAGCACCAACGACCGCGGCACGAAGCGCACCAGCGTCTCCACCCTCACCTTCGCAGACCACTTCGAGCCGCTCAAACTCGAGCAGAAATCCGGCGACGTCGTCTCGACCACCGAAGTCTCCGGCATCAAGGCCACCGTCCATGAGGGCGCGGAGACACGCACCTTCGCGCAGCGGCCCGTCTCCTTCGTCGGCTTCGCCTCCATGCCCGCCGCCATGCAGATGATGATGATGCGCTACTGGCAATATCATCACTCGCCCGCGCATCTGCCCATCATGCGCGCCAGCGACCAGGCGCCGCCGCTCGATATCAAGCTCGTAGGCCGCGAGAGCTTCCAGATCAAGGGCAAGATGGTCCGCCTCACCCGCTATACCGTCGCCAACCTGATGTTCGGCCGCGAGATCCTGTGGATGGACGACTCCTACCGCGTGGCCGCCATCATGACCTTTGCCGGCGGACTCCCGCAGGAGTTCGTGCTCGACGAATACGAATCCGCCACCGGCAACCTCGCCCGCTCCGGTGTCCGCCAGGAGATGCTCGATCTCGCCGAGATCGATAGCCAGGTAACGCCCGAAGCGCAAGGCGCCTACGCCATCGTCGGAGCCCGCCTGATCGACGGCAGCGGCGCAGCGCCCGTCGAGCAGGCAACCGTCGTCGTCCGCGATGGCCGCATCGTCTCCGCGGGCAGCGCGCCGCCGCCCGCCGGAATGCGCATCGTTTACGCCGGGGGCAAGTCCCTGCTGCCCGGACTGTGGGAGATGCACTCGCACTTCTCCGGTATCGAGTTCGGACCCGCGCTGCTCGCCGCCGGCGTCACCACCGCCCGAGACTGCGGCGGCGAGCTCGACTTTCTCGTCACCATCCGCGACGCTATCGCGAAGCAGCACGTGCTCGGCCCGCGCCTTCTGCTCGCCGGTCTCATCGACGCCGGCGGTCCGCTCGGCTTCGGCTTCGTTGACGCCGAAACCCGCGCCGAAGGCGTCGCCGCCGTCGACTTCTACGCCCAGCACCACTTTCAACAGATCAAGGTCTACACTCAGCTCCAGCCGGACGTGCTGCGCGCCATCGCCGCCGAAGCCCACGCCAAAGGCATGACTGTCACCGGCCATGTCCCCGCCGCGGTCGATACCTTCGAAGGCATCGCTGACGGCATGGACCAGGTCAACCATCTGCAGTTCATCACCCGCTCCATGCTCCCTCCCAACGCTCCGCCCGACGCCGAGCCCGACCTCAACTCCGGCCGCGCCCAGAAGCTCATCGCGCTGCTGAAAGAAAAGCAAATCGTCGTCGATCCAACCGCCGGCTGGGGCGAGATGGCCGGCCATCCGAGGACCATCGACGCTGCATCCTTCGAACCTGGCGTGAACGCCGCGCCCTTCCCGACCGCCGCCAAATTCCGCAACATGGGCACTGCGACCGACGCCGCAAAATTCCACGCCCGCATGGAGGTGGACCTGAGGGTCATCGACGCTCTCCACAACGCCGGAGTCCCTATCGTCGCGGGCAGCGACACAGGCCTGATCGGCTACGGCCTCGCCCGCGAACTCGAGCTTTACGTGCAGGCCGGCATGACGCCAATGGCGGCCATCCAGACCGCAACCCTGAACGCCGCGCGAGCCATGCGTCTCGACGCTGAATCCGGCACGATTCAACCCGGCAAACGCGCCGACCTGGTCCTCGTCGACGGCAACCCGCTCGCGAACATCAGCGACATCCGCCGCGTCTCGAAGGTCATCACCGAAGGCCGCATGTACGACAGCAAAGAGCTCGGCCACACGGTCGGCTTCAACCGCTGACTGTTGGTCATGACGGTGTCTCCCGGTCTTCACAACCTCGGCGCGGCGGACGCCGTCGCCCACATGTCGCAGGGGAACTTCACGGCGGAACACTATGCCGAGGTATTGCTCGCGAGATGCCGGGCGGCGCATGCCCTCAATGCGTTCATTACCTTGGAGCCGGCGCGGGTGCTCGAGGATGCCCGAGCTCGCGACCGCGAACGTCGGACTGGAGCGAAACCGGGACCCTTGTTTGGTTTGCCCATGCCGGTGAAGGACAGCATCAACACTCTCGAGTACCCGACGACCGGCGGGACGCCGGCCCTGCGCCATTTTCATCCGGCCAAGGACGCGCCGGTGATCGCCTCGCTGCGCGATGCCGGGGCCCTGGTGCTCGGCAAGACGAATCTGCACGAACTCTCCTTCGGCTATACCAGCAACAATCAGGCATACGGCGCGGTACGCAATCCGTACGATCACTCGCGCATTGCTGGCGGCAGCAGCGGAGGGACGGCCGCCGCCGTGGCCGCTCGTCTTGCTCCACTCGGCATCTCGGAGGACACCGAAGGATCCATCCGCGTGCCGGCGGCGTTCTGCGGGATTGCCGGCTTTCGGCCGACCACCGGGCGCTACTCGACGCATGGTTGCATGCCGATCTCGCCGCTCTTCGACCAGGTCGGGCCGCACGCGAGGAACGTCGCGGACCTCGTGCTGTTCGATTCGGTGGCGGCCAACGATTGGCAAAAAATACAGCCCGCATCGCTTCAAGGCATGCGTCTCGGTGTGGTCCGGGACTATTGGTTCACCGAACTCGACCCGGAGGTCCGGCGACTGACCGAACTTGCCCTCGAGCGGCTCGTGGATGCCGGCGCGCAAATCATCGAGACCCAGCTGCCCGGACTGGGCTCGCTCATCGACCTTACTACAGACGCCATCCAGAACCGCGATATTCGCGTGGCGCTCCCCCGCTATCTCAACGAGTACGGCGCCGGCATCGACTTCGATGCTCTGGTCGCACAAGCCAGCCCCGGCATTCAGCGGGTGTTCCGCAGCAGCATCTTGCCGGGCGGCGCCCATTTCATCACCGAAGCGGCGTACGCGGCAGCTCGCGATCAGTACTTGCCGGCGCTGCGCCGTTTGTACGGCGAATATTTCGCCGGAACGGGCGTGTCCGCCATGGTATTTCCGGCGACTCTGGTGCCCGCGCCGAGAATCGGCGAGGAAACGACCGTCGAGACCGACGGCCGCGAGCTGCCGTTCGACATCGCCGTCGCGCGCAACATCGCCCCCGGCAGCACCGCGGGCCTGCCGGGACTCGTTCTGCCAGTCGGGCTCACCCGCACCGGCCTTCCCGTGGCAATCGAGTTGGATGCCGCCGCCGGAACCGATCGTGCGCTGCTCGCGCTCGGCCTCGGCGTGGAGCGCGCGCTCGAGACGTTGCCCGCGCCGCCCGTCTAGAGAAAATCCGCGTCGTCGTACAGGAGTTCGAGTTCGTCAACCTGCTGTGCCGCACAGTGCGCGGCCGCCATGATGTGGCGAGCCACCATCAGGCTGATATTGGCCACGTTGCGAACTTCGGCACGCGTCCTCGCCTTGTCTGCGATGCCGTCCAGCACTCTGGAATTGCCCGCGAAACCCGCGGCAACCATCGCAGCCAGTTGTGCCAAGCGATTTTCATCGTATTGCATAGCTTTCGGGGCCCACCTGCCCGCTGGGTCTCGACCAGTCACGACTCAGCGTTGATTTTGTTGCCAGGGAGCATATTCCACCGGGATGGCCGGCGCTTTAACAAAAAGCAATTACACGCCTTCGCGCTCGATATCCCGAGGCTTATCCGCACCGTAATCTAGATGCAGATAGTCGGGATTGAAGAACGCCAACTCCTCCAAAGCCTGCAGGTTTTGGATGGTCAACCTGCCGTCGTCCAGAGCGATGAGCTTTTGTCGCCGCAGTTCCTGCAAGGTTCGATTGACGTGCACGGACGACAATCCCAAGGTTTCGGCCAGTTCGACCTGAGTCAACGGCAACGTGCAGGACAACCCTTGGTTGAGGCCGACGGCGCGGAAACGATACAGCAGCTCACAAAAAAGATGCGCCGTGCGCTCGAGCGCGTTGCGTTGCCCCACATTGACGATCCACTCGCGCGCAATCGCCTCTTCCACCAGAGTGGACCACCACAGGGCTCTCGTGAGCGCCGGGTGGGTATGCATCAGTTTCAGCACGTTCTCCGGCGCAATGGTAGCCACCCGGGACGGTGCGATGGCTCCGATGGAATGATCCATGCGCTTCAGTATGAAAACCCGCAGATCGCACAGATCGCCGGGGACGAAATAGGCAACGATTTGTCTGCGGCCGTCCTCCAGCGTCTTGTAGCGGCAGGCAAATCCGTCCAGCAGCAATTTGACTCCGCCGGTACGGTCGCCTTGCGAGATCACGTCTTCGCGAGCACCGATCTCGCGCACGTCCATGCAGCATTCGACGACGGCTGTCGATTCCTCCTCGGACAATGCAATAAAATTGGATAGCTTGCGCAGCAGTGGGTTATTCATGGCACCGTCGCGCGGCTCTCAACGGAATCGCGATGGTGCAGTTCACACCGTCGGCCAAAAGTGTCATCTTCCCCTCTCCCTTCAATTCTCTGGCAATCAGGCGCTGGATGAGCTCGGATCCGAAACCACGCGTGGGCGGGGCTCGTGCCATGATCCGTACACCGCCTTCGAGCCATTCGAATTCTAGAATTCGGCGGCCAAATCGATGAACAACCGCCCATGTTACGCTTATTTTCGCGCACGATTGCGACAGCGCACCATATTTGACCGCGTTGGTCGCCAGCTCATGGATGGCCAGGCTCATCAGATCGGCGGCGGCGGCAGCAAGGCGCACCTCGGGGCCGCTGATCGAGAACTGCCCCGGCCGTGCAGCGTGCAGGCGCAGCTCGTCCAGAACCAGCAATTCGAGATCCACCCCATCGACAAATGTAGGCCCCAGCGCAGCCCGGCCGATGGCGCCGATCCGTCCCGCCAGGTGCCACGCAAATTCATCCGAACTCTGCCCGCGCGCTTCCACATGGGTAGTGACTATCCGGAACACCGACAGAGCTCGACGGAGGCGTTGGTTCAGCGCAGGGACCTGCCGGAATTCGCTGAAATCCATGACGGGCACTCCCGACGAGGTTGGGTCGCATGTCGATCACTCGCCATTATCCTCGGGTACCGGACGACTCTCACCAACCTGCGTTAAGATTTCGCATAGCTAGGTTAATCCCATAAGGTCCGCTCAATTGGCCGCCCGCAGCATAATGTCCCGTACCACCGCAAGGTTTTTGCCGCTCATCCCGGCCGTAGCGATTGCATCAAGTGCCGTGGCGCCGGCGCATGCAGCCGCTCCCGCGCCCCTGGAGTCTGCCGGCGGCATGGTGGTCACGGCGCAGCACCTGGCCTCCGAGGTCGGTGCCGACATTCTGCGCCAGGGAGGCAACGCGGTGGACGCAGCCGTTGCGGTGGGTTACGCATTGGCTGTGACGCATCCCTGCTGCGGCAACCTCGGCGGCGGCGGTTTCATGACCATTCATCTGGCCGACGGCAGAAATAC
The DNA here is from genome assembly GCA_963807505.1 of uncultured Gammaproteobacteria bacterium. Classification (GTDB taxonomy): domain Bacteria; phylum Pseudomonadota; class Gammaproteobacteria; order Steroidobacterales; family Steroidobacteraceae; genus Bog-1198. The sequence goes on from CAWECC010000001.1 coordinate 109,795, forward strand.
CTTCATCAATTTCCGCGAAAAGGCGCCGCTGGCGGCGCGTGCCGACATGTTTCTCGACGCCCAGGGCAACCCCGTCGGCGATAAGAGCCTGAACGGCTATCTCGCGGCCGGCGTGCCCGGAACCGTGCTGGGACTCGAAACGGCGCGGCAGGAATACGGCACCTTGCCGCGAGCGGCGCTGATGGCGGCATCGATCCGGCTCGCGCAGGATGGTTTCATTTTGACCCGGGGCGACGTCGACGTGCTCGAAGCGGGCACCGCAGAATTCCGCGCGCAGCCGAATGTCGCCGCTATATTCCTCAATCAGGGAGCGCCTTTCAAACCCGGGGAGCGCCTGGTGCAAAGGGACTTGGCGGCGACGTTGCGCTCCGTCAGCGAAGGCGGCCCTCATGCCTTTTATCAAGGCGCGATCGCCGACGCGGTGGCCGCAGCCGCCCGCGCCCATGGCGGCCTATTGACCCGGCAGGATTTTGCGGCGTACACCATAACGGAGTCCGCGCCGATTTCCTGCAAGTATCGCGGCTACACAATCCTGTCGGCGCCTCCGCCGAGTTCGGGAGGCGTCACCCTTTGCGAGATGCTGCAGATACTCGAGGCCTATCCTCTCAAGTCGCTCGGATTTCACTCCAGCGATTCGGTGCATCTGATGACCGAGGCCATGCGTCACGCCTATCGCGACCGCAACACCTACCTGGGCGACCCGGCGTTCATCGACAACCCCATTGCACGCCTGTTGTCGGCGCAGCATACCGAGGCCATTCGAGCGCAGATTCAGCCGCGTCGCGCAACCCCGTCCTCGGCGCTGGGCGATGGCGCGGCAGCGGATGAAAAGGCCACCACCACCCACTATTCCGTCGCCGACGCCCACGGCAACGCCGTGTCGGTCACCTACACCATCAACGACGATTTTGGCGCCAAAGTCATCGCCGGCAACACCGGCTTTTTCCTGAACGACGAGATGGACGATTTCACCGCCAAACCCGGCGCCGCAAATCTGTTCGGCCTCGTGCAGGGCAAGGCGAACGCGATTGCGCCGGGCAAGCGGCCCTTGAGCTCCATGACCCCGACCATCGTGCTCAAGAACGGCAACCCAGTGCTGGTGGTTGGCACACCGGGCGGATCGCGCATCACTACGACGGTGCTGGAAATCATCGTCAATGTCATCGACCACGGGATGACGCTGCAGGAAGCCGTTGATGCGCCGCGCATTCACCATCAATGGCTGCCGGATACCTTGGCCGGCGAACCATTCGCCTTCTCCGCCGACACGGTCAAGTCGCTGACGCAGATGGGCTATCACGTCGTGCCGCTGGAACCCTGGGGAACGGGCAATGCGGCCGAGGTGATCGGAATCGCGCCGGCGGACGCGGCCGAAGCCAAGGCACTGGGGTTCCCGCGTCCGGGAATTTTCTTTGGAGCGAGCGACTCGCGCGCTCCCGCGGGATCCGCAGCGGCTCCCGGCGGCACATCGCCGCGATAGAAAGTCCACGTGGTGGACCCCATTGCTTATCTCGTCACCTCCGGCGGCGAGAGCGCATGTTTCGCTGCCTGGGTCAGCTCGTTGACGACCTCTTCCCGGTAAACACCCACGTCTTGCGGCGACGTGAAGCGAAGTCTCACCTGATCGCCACGCACATGAAGCACGGTGACCGTAACGTCACCATTGATGCGCAACGACTCGAGAACCTTACGGGTGAAAATGAGCATATACCGATCTCCAACGGCAACCAATCTATCGCCAATACATATATCGCCAATACGCGTTTCGATCTCGAAAGCGTTCGCAAAGATATGCAATGGTTGAATCGACAAGAAATTCCGCCGAAGGTTCAGCGTGGCGATATCGCAGCATTGTCCTCGCGTCGCGGCCGACGACCCGTTAGGCTTGCCCAATGACAATGCACAGATTATTTCCAACACTCGTGTATTCAAACGCCTTGCAGAAGCGCGGAGCGAAGGAGTTCAACCGCCAGCTCCTGAAGGAATGCCGGCAGCTTCGCCACGACGATGCCGCCGGACGGCGATGGTCGGCCGAGAATTACCCTGGAGGCTATACCTCGTACGGATCGGTGCACTGGCTGCAGCGTATTTCGCCCACCTTCAAGGCCCTGGAGAGCAAGCTCGAGCGGCATGTCGCCGCCTTCGCCAAGGCCGTCGAGTGGGATCTTGACGGGCGCGAACTGAAGATGACCGATTGCTGGATCAACATCATGCCGCGGCATGTGGTGCATGGCCTGCATCTGCATCCGCTGTCGACGTTGAGCGGCACCTACTACGTGCACGTCCCGCGTGGAACCCCCGGAATCAAATTCGAAGACCCGCGCCTGGATCGCTTCATGGCTGCGCCGCCGCGCAAATCCACCGCAAAACGCGAGAGCCGTCCCTGGGGAACATTTCCCGCCACCGCGGGTCAATTGGTGCTTTTCGAAAGTTGGCTGCGGCATGAAGTGGTGCCGAACCGCATCGATGCGGAGCGTTTCAGCATCAGCTTCAATTACAATTGGTTCTAGTACTTCGGCACGGCGATGTTGACCCGTCACACGGCCTGGGGGACTAAGAAGCTGGACGACAACGTAAAGGCAGCAGTTGTCGTCCAGCTTCTTAGTCCCCCAGGCTGTGTGCATTGGGCCGAGGTACATCACCGCGCAGGATGTACTATCCAGTGCCCTTGGCACGGTGGTGTGGAGCGGTGAGAGTATTTGCCCGAGAGGCTGAGCCCGTTGCCCGGCAACTGTTGCCTCGTTGCCGGGCAACGGGCTCAGCCTCTCGGGCAAATACCGTCAACCGGTCACCATCATGGTGCCGAGTGGAATGGAGTAAACTCGAGTCACAATGAAGAACACCACTGAATGACAGCCAGAACATCCGACGCCACCATGGCGGTCTTTCTCGATCTTGAGAACATCGCCCTGGGCGCGCGCGATGCCAAGTACCCTAGCTTCGACGTACAAAAGGTTCTCGAGCGCCTGCTGCTCAAGGGCCACATCGTGGTCAAAAAAGCCTACTGCGATTTCGACCGCTACAAGGATTTCAAGCGCGGCTTGCATGAGGCAGCGTTCGAGCTCATCGAGATCCCGCATGTGCGCCAATCCGGCAAGAACTCCGCCGACATTCGCATGGTCGTGGATGCGCTCGACCTCTGTTACACCAAGGGCCACGTCGATACCTTCGTCATCCTGAGCGGCGACTCGGACTTCTCGCCCCTGGTCAGCAAGTTGCGCGAAAACGCCAAAACCGTCATCGGAATGGGCGTCAAGAATTCCACCTCGGACCTGTTCATCAACAACTGCGATGAATTCATCTACTACGACGATCTGGTGCGCAAAGAGCCTTCCAGGTCGCGCCGCCGCGCCGCGGCTACCACCCGACCGACCGCCGCATCCGCCACATCCACCGTATCAGCCGCATCCTTGGAAACCGCGCCGGCCGACGCCGCGCCCGTTGATGGCGGCACGGCCGAGAACAAGGGCCCCGACCTCAATGACGCGCTTGAGCTGATTGTGGAAACTCTGGAGGCGCTCGCCGAGGAACGCGGCGGCAGCGAAGCCATCTGGGGATCGATGATCAAACAAGCCATCAAGCGCCGCCATCCGGGCTTCAATGAACGCGCCTATGGATTCAAGTCGTTCAATGACCTGTTGGCCGACGGCGAGAAGCGCGGCCTGCTCGCGCTGCGCGCGGACGAAAAGTCCGGCGGCTACACGGTGCGGGTCGTGGACAAACGCCCGCCACGTTGAACCCGGGCGAAAGCCCTCGCGATACTTGTTCGCGAGGGCTCGCGATATTCGCGCGGCTGTTGTGCGTCGCGGCATTAACTGCGCATGGACGCCGTTTGGTTCGTTGCCCCTGGGTCCCCCCCGATCCTCCGATCCCTTGAACTTCCGCGCGGCCGACCGCATTTAGTCAGCCAATGAATACCAATCGCAGAAAATCTTGGATGTGGGCGGAAGCCTGTGCCCTCCTCGATGAAGCCGAACGCAAGCATCGGACTTTTTTCGAGCTGCTGGCCGCGCCCTCGGCACGCCCGGTGTGGGAACCGCCGGCCGATATCTTCGCGGAGGGTCCGGAGCTCCAAGTAGTGGTTGCGTTGCCCGGTGCCCACGCGGAACAAGTGGTCGTGCAGATCACCCCGACGGGCTTGCAGATAGAGACCGACGTTCCACCACCCAGCTTGAATGAGCGGGTAAACGTCGTGCGCTTGGAAATTCCGTATGGCCGGATGCGCAGGCGCATCGATCTGCCGCCCGGACGCTATGCCTTGGTCGAGCGTCATCTTGATCGCGGTTGCTTGTTTCTGCGGCTTACGAAGGTGTCGCAATGAACGGTGAAGACGTGCTCATTATTCTACCCGTCAGCAACACGGTCCTGTTTCCGGGAGTGGTGCTGCCGATTGCCGTAACCGGTGACTCGGCGCTAGCCGCAGCTCAGGAAGCGGTACGCACCCAGCGTCGCGTAGGTCTGTTGCTGCAGGCTGATTCGGGCGGCACTCCTCCGCACGAGGCTGAAAATTTGCACCGCATCGGTACAGCCGCCAGCATCGTGCGCTTCATCACCGCGCCCGACGGCACACACCACTTGATAGCCCAAGGCGAGGAGCGCTTCACGGTTCTCGATTACGTCAGCCGCGAGCCCTTCCCGGTCGCGCGGATAGAGACGCACAGAGAACCCACCGTGCTCGATCGCGAGATAGAGGCTCGCGGGCTCAATTTGCGCGAGCGAGCCTTGGAGGCCGTGCAATTACTGCCCCAGGCACCCGGCGAGCTCGTCAACGCCATTCGCAGCATCGAATCCATACCCGCGCTGGCCGACATGGTGGCGAGCTTCATGGACTTGAAAACCGCGGAGAAGCAAGAGATTTTGGCCACGTTCGACTTGAAGACGCGGCTCGATCGAGTGCTCACCCTGCTCGGCCGCCGCATCGAGGTCTTGAAGGTCTCGCGTCAAATCGACGAGCGGACCCGTGAAGCCTTCGATGAACGGCAGAAAGAAGCGGTGTTGCGCGAACGGCTGAAGCAGATCCAGAAGGAATTGGGAGATACCGACACGTCCTCGGCCGAGCTCGAGGATCTAAAGAAGGCCGTCAAGGATGCGGGGATGCCGGCGGAGGTGGCGGAGCAGGCGGAGCGCGAGATCAAACGGCTCGAGCGGATGCCGGACGGCGCCGCCGAGCATTCCATGACCCGTAACTATCTCGACTGGCTGCTGGCCATGCCTTGGTCGAAGATCGATCCTGAAACGGTCGACATCGAACAGGCTCGCGCCATCCTTGACCAGGATCACTACGGGCTGGAGAAAGTTAAACGCCGGATCTTGGAATTCCTCGCCGTACGGAAGCTCAATCCCGAGGGCCGCAGCCCCATTCTCTGCTTCGTCGGGCCGCCGGGCGTAGGCAAGACCTCTCTCGGCCAGAGCATTGCCAAGGCGATCGGCCTCAAATTCGGACGCGTGAGCCTGGGAGGCGTGCACGACGAGGCGGAGATCCGCGGCCATCGGCGCACCTATATCGGATCGCTGCCGGGCAACATCGCGCAAGCCATGCGCAAGGCCGGCAGTCGCAATCCCGTGCTCATGCTGGACGAGGTCGACAAGCTGTCGGCCAGCCATCAGGGCGACCCGTTTTCGGCCCTTCTCGAGGTGCTGGATCCGGAACAGAACAACTCGTTCCGCGACAATTATCTCGCGGTACCCTTCGATCTATCGAAGGTGCTGTTCATCGGCACCGCCAACGTTCTGGAGTCCATTCCCGCACCTCTGCGCGACCGCATGGAAATCATCGAACTGACCGGCTACACCGAGGAGGAAAAGCTGCAGATCGCCAGGCGCTACCTGCTTGCACGGCAGTTGACCGCAAACGGCCTCGCATCCGGCCAGGCGGAGGTCTCGGACGACGCGCTGCGCCGCGTCATCGTCAACCATACGCGTGAAGCCGGGGTGAGGAGTCTCGAACGCCAGATCGCTGCGCTGTTGCGCAACGTCGCCGTCACCATCGCCTCCGGCGACGCATCCAGGGTCTCCATCGGACCGGATGAGGTCGCCCGTATCCTCGGTGCCGCGCGATTTGAAAGCGATGTCGCGCTGCGCACCAGCATCCCGGGCGTGGCCACCGGTCTGGCCTGGACCCCGGCGGGCGGCGACATCCTCTTCATCGAGTCGAGCCGTGTCAGGGGCAGCGGCAAGCTCATTTTGACCGGACAGCTCGGCGAGGTCATGAAGGAAAGCGCTCAGGCAGCCGTGACCTGGGTGAAGTCTCAGGCGGATCGCCTGGGAATAGATCCCTCGGCATTGGACAATAGCGACTTACACATTCATGTTCCTGCCGGCGCTATCCCCAAGGACGGCCCGAGTGCCGGAGTCGCCATTGCCACCTCGTTGGCGTCGCTGTTATCTCACCGCACTGTGCGGGCGCAGATTGCCATGACAGGAGAAATCAGCCTGCGGGGCGTGGTGATGCCGGTCGGCGGCATCAAGGAGAAATGCGTGGCTGCGGCGCGCGCCGGCATACGCACCGTAATCCTGCCGGCCCGCAATCGCCGCGATCTCGAGGACATTCCTGAGAGCGTGCGGGCCAAGCTCGAGTTCGTCTGGGCGGAGAAAATCGACGACGTTCTCGCCCGGGCATTGGACGATGCGCCCGCACAACGGGCGGCGGCCTAAAAAACCCGGCCTTCACCGGCGAGGCGTTGATCCACCTCTTCTTCCGCCGCCAGCCAATCATCGAGCTCATGACCAGGAGCGAAGCCACGGCGTGCCGCTTTGAGGTAGGCCAATTTGGCAATCGCCACACCCCGGTCTTCGGCGACGCGCGGCACTATATATAACGCCAGATTGCGGAGGACAACTCCAGAAACCACCCGCTTTTGCGATTCTGCAGCACGAGCCATGACGCCCGGCTCGGACGGTTGCGGCCTGATCGGCCGTTCCAACCTGATCTCACTGGTGTTCATAAAAACCTCTGCGCGCAATGGGTTTAGATGACGTCCACGATCTGACAGAGAAGGCGGATTATATCCGTCGAATGTGACGTTTCCATACGCCTAGCGGTTATGCGAACGTAGGCGGAGTCCTACGATCTTGCTGCTCACTGAGCGGCGGGGATCAATAGCTTCTATTTATCACGCAGCTCGCGGCGGATGATCTTGCCGGTGGCCGTCATCGGCAAAGAGGAAACAAAGTCGATTTGCCGGGGATACTCGTGGGCCGACAGACGGGATTTCACGTAGTTCTGCAATTCAAGCATCAGCGCCTCGCCGGCATCGATATCCTCGTGCAGCACGATGAAGGCTTTCACGATTTCGGTTCGCAAGTCGTCGGGCACGCCGATCACCGCCGCCAGCCGAACCGCAGGGTGCCCTAGCAGGCAATCTTCCACTTCTCCCGGCCCGATTCGGTAGCCGCCGCTCGTAATGATGTCATCGTCGCGACCGATGAATCTGATGTAGCCTTCGGCGTCGCTCTCGCCCAGATCGCCCGTCAGCAGCCAGTTGCCGACGAACTTGCCCGCAGTGGCTGGTTCGTTGTTCCAATAGCGCAAGAACATGACGGGGTCGGGACCTTCCACGGCGATGCTGCCGGCGACACCATCAGGAACGATGCAACCCGCGGCATCGACGATGGCGACTCGGTGGCCGGGAACGGCCTTGCCGATTCGCCCTGGGCGTGCCGGCATGATTCTCCCGCACGAAGAGATCACCATGTTGCATTCCGTCTGGCCATAGAACTCGTTGATCGTCAGCCCGAATGTGTCGCGTCCCCAGTTGAGCAGCTCCCGGCCAAGGGACTCCCCGCCGCTGGCAATGCTGCGCATGTCGAGGCGCCAGCGCGCTCGAGGATTGGCGACGGAGCGCAGCATTTTCAATGCGGTCGGCGGCAGGAATGCATTGCGCACGCCGAGATCGTCGATCAATTGAAATGCCGCCTCCGGGTCGAATTTTGCGAATCGGTGTGAGACGACGGGCAGCCCGTGATGCCACGCCGGCAGCAGGACATCGAACAAGCCTCCGATCCACGCCCAATCCGCCGGTGTCCAAAAGCGGTCGCCCTGTTGCGGGGCAAAATCATGCGACATCTCGACACCCGGAAGGTGGCCCAGCAGGACGCGGTGTGCGTGCAGCGCACCTTTCGGCGAACCCGTCGTTCCGGATGTGTAAATGATCACCGCAGGATCATTGGCGTTCGTGGCGAGCGGTTCCAAATCGATGCTCTGACGCGACATGCCCTCGTGAAAGCCGACCGTGTCGGCGTTGATGCCGTCGATGGTGTAGATGACTTTGAGATCCGGCAGACGGTCCCGTATGGCACGGATTTTCGCTGCTCCCGCAAGATCCGTGATTACCGCCCGCGTACCGCTGTCAGCAAGTCGAAATTCGAGTGCCTCGACTCCGAATAAACTGAACAACGGTACGGCAATGGCGCCGATCTTGTAGATCGCGACGTGCGCAATCGCGGTCTCCGGCATCTGCGGTATCAGAACCGCAATCCGATCGCCCCGCCTCACGCCCGCACTCAGCAGCAAATTCGCCGCCTGATTCGACAGCCGGCGGATTTCGGCGAACGTGTACTCGACGTTCTCGCCGGCCGCCGGCTTATGGATCAGCGCGATTCGGCCCGGTTCATCGGACCATTTGTCGCAGACGTCTACACCGATGTTATATCGTTCTGGAATCTCCCACGAGAACGCGGCGGCCAGCTTCAGAAAATCCCCCTCATTTGGCGGCGCACGAAAAATTCGCAGCATCGGTGACTTCGCCTGATCCCTTGTACTTCGCGACCTGAGGGAACGGACACAGGGGGCGCGTAATTGCGACACCCTTCGTCTTGTCATCGGAGACATATTTCGTGGCTATGATCCGAGCCGGTGCGACGCCTTTCTCCACCCACTGCTCGAGCGCTACGACCATGTCATGCTCGGCATCCCCAACACCGCCCGCTTGACCGAATTGATTGGGGCCCGGGCCGCCCCCGCAGTGACCGACGCCCGGCGCCAGAAACAATCGATAGAATTCTTGGGTTTTCGCCAACGTCGCCGGGTCTGACTTGTTTCCCTGAGCCGCCACCACAGCCTGATAGTACCGCACCGAGCTCAGCGGCGTGACGATCGAATCCGTCATGCCGGCATATTGAATGAACTTCCCGCCGCGAGCCTTGAAGCCCTTGAACGTAACGTCATCGGCATTCATGATTTTACCGACGACCTTCTCGGCATCGGCCCTTCCCTTGTCGAGGTCGAAGCCGTGAAAGCTCCATTTGCGGTCCTGGTAAACGAAATTCCTGTAGTAATTCGCACCGTACATGCTCATCTGCGCCTCAGTCTCCGCCGCCTCGAAGCTCGTGGCGCTGATGGTCTCGTTCCACCCGTTGGCCTCGCCGCCATAGGGCTGGCCGGGATACACCTGCCGCCCGGTACTATCTTTGGGCCCCTGATGGATGGATTCGAAGGTCTGCAGCTTTGCGGGGCTCAGGCCGATCGACGAGGGTGCAACCTGACATCGCAGCGGATCGCTGATAAACCCGAGTTGAGCGTCTCCGGGTGCGGCACAGGACGCCGTTACCGCGTTGCCGATTTTTTTGAGATCCTCCAGCGAGAGATAGCTGGCCTGACTCGCCAAGTTCAGGCTTTCGGTCCACATGAAGCTCGAAAACAGATTGGTCCATTCATTTGCCGCAGCGCCACTGACGATGCCGTCGAAGTCCTTGGGGTAGCGCTGCGACTCCATGAAACCTTCCTGGCCGCCTTTCGAGCATCCTACGAAATAGGAATGGCTTGGCCCGCGGCCGTAGAACGCGGCGGTTATCGCCTTTGCGGCCACCACCGTCAAATGCACGGCGCGGTAGCCATGGTCGATGACCTTTTCCGGATGACCCAGAGCCCAGTCGGCGCTCGTGGGACCGATTGCCGGGCCGTCGTGACCATCGTCGGTCGAAGCGACCACGGAACCCGCCAGCAAGGGGTTGAGCATGGAATCATAGCGAATCGATCCGGCGAAACCCCCGTTCCCCACCGATTCGTAACGGCCGGACCAGCCCGAGGGCGGCAGCCACACCTCGAACTTGATATCGGAATCCGGCGTCGGCCGGATGTCGCCGGTCACCCGGCAAAAGGCCACTGGGATTGCCTTCGGCTGCATATACCTGCGCGCCCAGGACGGAACCGGCGGTGTGAAGCCACCAGCGGCGACGGACTGCGCCAGAGTGATGGTTGTATCCGGCAACGCCAGATGGGCCAGATCCTCGCAACTTGCCGCGGCGGCGGGCAGCGTGCCGCAAGCGAGTAACGCGAATGAAGCCGATAAAAACAGAAATCTCGGATTACAACCAACCATTAAACTCTCCCATTTCATAAAGCCAATCCTGCGAATCGTCGTACTAATGCCTCGAGGTGAGGGTGATGCCTATCGTGCGCGGCCGGAATGTGCGGTCCACATAGATCAGATCCTGATTGGACCCCGTCTGGTCGCGGCTCAGTATGGGATGAGAATCGAAAACATTCTTCACGAAGAGCGATAGATCGACACCATTGCTGAACCGGGTACCCAGTCTGAGGGAAAGCAGGTTCGTCTGCGGCATCTTCAGCAGCCCCGGATCGTAGGTTTCATTGCCGGGATCTTCCGCCGACGTCGGCGCCGTCTGTCGGCTCGCGAATTGATCGTCCGCACGCGCATATCCGCTTCGTCCCCATGCGACGAAATCATATTGCACGTTCATCGCCACCGTCCAGGGATTGACACCCAACGAATCTCCCTGGCGCGCGATCACCGGACGAATTCCCGTCTCCGGAGCCGGCGCCCCAAAAATGGATTGGTCGAAGGCTGCATCGTCGTAACCCACGGCCAGACCGGTCGTCACATGATCGGTGGCGAGGAAGTCGCCCTGGAAATCGAACCCTTTGCTCGACGCCTTTCCCAAATTGGCGACGAAGTCCAAGCCGCAGCTGGGAAGATCCACCGACTCTTGAATGCCGCTCCACTTGACATCGAAGACGCTCGACTCCAGCCGCAATCGCCCGTCCATGAGGCGGTTCTTGGACCCCACCTCGTAGCTCCAGACCGAGTCCGATTTATAGGAATCAGGTGCGGAGTTGTAGCCGAGCGATGCCAGATCCCCGTCGCAACGCGTCGGAATCGCTGCATTTGCCCCGCCGTTGCGAAAGCCCTTGGACGCCGTGGCGTACAGCAGATTTCCTGTGCTCAATTCGTATGAAATGCCGTATTTCGGGATTATGGGCGTTTCCTTCTCATTGCCGTCGACTGTGCTGGGACCGCCATTGAACGGGCCGTCGCTGAAGTTGGTAAAGCTGAACTTCGACTTCTCGACTCTGAGACCGCCCGTCAAACTCAAGCCCCCAATCACTTTGACGGTCGCCTCGCCGAAGCCGGCAAGCTGCTCATCGACGGAATTGATCAGCGATAGGTAGCTGTACCTCCCTTCAGCCAGTCCCATCCCGAATGCCTGCTCGGTCGATTCCCCAAGCGCCGCCTCGACCAAAGTGTTGAAGGAGGCCGGTGTATCGGGCACATATTGGTTGGAAGATTGCAGCTCGCGTTGGTAGAAGGCGCCGACCACCCAGGTGACGCGCGAATCTGCATTGTTCGATTGCAGCCGGATTTCCTGAGTGAAGGCTCTCTGCGAGTCGATGAATAGATCCTGGTCCTGGTAGTTGGGGTCCCCCGGCACGGGATGAGTGGGAGTCAGGAGGACCCCTAAGTCATTGGGAATCAACGCCGACAGGTCCCGGTTGTTTTGGTTGTTTTGCACATAGAACGACGTGTTGGATGTCAGGGTAAAGTATTCCATATCGTAGGCGACATTGATCGCCGGAAGATAGCTTATGCCCTGGAAAGGCGCCGTCACGGGCGAGCCGTTGTTGAACTCCCCTTTCGACGGATTGGACAGATATTCCCAATACGTCTGCGAATCATTGATGTAAATGTTCTGGTAGTAGAACGAGGGTGTGATCAGCAAGTGATCCAGGGGCTGATAGGCGAAGGCGATTCGCGCATTGTAGGAATCCTGCCAATCATCATCCTTTGCGAGCAACTGGCCCGTAAATCGATCGACTCGATCGGTGTAGCCGCCGTCGTGGCGATACCAGACGCTGGCTCGAAATCCGAGTACGTCCTCGACGATGGGGCCGCCGAGCGCGATGCCGGCCTCCGAACTCGGGTCGCCATGCTCGGTGAATCCAAGTTCGGACCGGATATAGTCGGTGTACGTGGTCAGGCTGGGCTGCGGCGTGATGAATCTGACGGTTCCGCCTTCGGATCCCGCACCGAACAGTGTTCCCTGCGGACCACGGAGAATCTCCACCCGCTCCACATCGAATACATTCGGAAATACCGTGGTGCTGGAAAACCCTATGACGCGCGACTGAACCGGGGTGTCGTCGATATAGACGCCGGTCGTCGATGCTCCGCTGTCGGAGTTGATTCCGCGAATGGAGATTTGTGTGCTGCCGCTGTTTCCTCTGGTGAAGGTCACGCCGGGCGTGATCAACGCTATATCGTCGATTTGCTTGACACCCTGAGCGTCCAGACTTTTCTGCGAGAATGCGCTGGCGCTGATCGGCACGTCGCTGAGGAGCCTCGCTTGCCGGGTGGCGGTGACGACGATTTCTTCGAGTTTGGAATCCTGCTCGGAGGAAGTCGAGCTTTTTGCATTCCCGGACTCGTCTGCCCCTATGGGTGCGGCCTGATCCGAAGACACTTGAGCCAGGTGAATTCGCGCCAAGAACGGCAATTTTCCCGTCTGAACGGCTGCATCCGTCCCCGTTGCGGATGTCCCGAGTGCCGAGGTGGAAGGAGATTTCGCTGCATCGGAACGAATCGGCATCGGTACGATGGTGACGGTATTCTCGTCGAGGTACTGATAGGTGAACCCCGTTCCGTTGAGCAACCGCTTCAGCGCCTCATCCAGCGTAAATTCCCCGACCGCACCCTTCGTGTGTAAATTGTTGATCTGTTCGGACACATAAACGATCTGAAAATTCAGATCTTTGGCGAGAGTCTGGAGGGCGGGCCCCAACCCTTCGGCAGGAATATTGGCCTGCTTCTTGACCGAGGCACTAACCCCGTCTGCTACTGAAAGGCCGACGATGCATAGACAAATGGCGGTGGCTGCAACGCTCAGACGCATGATATCCCCCAAGCCCCTGATGAGGCTTTTTATTACCGCCGCCTGACTTGGCGACGGTTTCATGCAACAGAAGAGCGTCTGGGGATGGACGGGTTACCTCCCTTACAAACTATTTTTTTTCGATTCGAATTTGCGAATCCGTTTCAACGATGCGCAGCTCGGGCCGTGCGCGCAGAAAGCGAATGAGGGACGCAGGATCGGTCGATGAAAACACCCCGCTGACATGAAACGTGTCGAGCCTGGGATCTTCGACGATCAACTGCTTGCCGTTATATCGATTGAACTCGTCTGCGACATCGGACAGCGACGCGGACTCGAACACCAATTGCCGCTGAGTCCACGCAGTCGCGTTGGCGATGTTGGGGTGCTCATCCTTTTGAATCTCCTGGGGCGAAACAGTAAGCTGCTCGCCGGAAGCAACCAGGATGTTGCCTATTTTCCCGGGAGCGATGCTTGGAAACTGCACATTGGACAGGTGCGGCGTATCGACGGCCGCAGACGGAACGCCAGGAGTCGGCGGCACGAGCGGATGATCCGTAAGGATTGCCACCCGACCTTCGACGACGGTCACGATGGTGCTGCCGCGCTTCGCATAAACGTCGAATTCCGTGCCCACGGCGCGAACCAAAGTCGCACCGACCTTTACGATGAAGGGCCGGGTGGCGTCCTTCACGACACGGAACAGCACCTGACCTTCGACAAGTTCGACGTTGCGCCCCTGCCTCGAGTAGCGCACCACTATCTTGGAGCGCGAATTGAGCTCGACGACCGATCCATCCTCGAGCTCGAGGGAGCGCTGTTCCCCTATCGCCGTAGCGTAGGTCGGCGATCGCACCGCCAGCACCCAAAGAATCGTGGCCGCGCTGAAGGCCATGAAGACGACCGAGGCGGCAATCGCAGCGAAGCGCTGACGCCGAAACCGCCAACGGCTTGGGTACGTGAGACTCTGTACGGATGCAGCCTCGGCGTCATCGGCAGCCGACAGTACGGTTCGTAGCTCAGCGGCGTTCCTCGAGGCATCCGCGCCGATACGCGAAGTGGACAGCGCCACGACATTGTCTCGATCGAGGGCCGCTTGGTGGATCAGTGTGTCGCTGTCGAGCTGGCTCGCGGGAATCAGCGATGGCCCCTCGTTCCAGATCGCCGCGAGTTCCAAATACGCACCCAAGTGTTCGGGCGACTTGCGCAGCCAGCAATCGAAATCATGACGGCTTGCATCATCGAGATCGCCGGCGCGGCATTCGATGAACCATTCACAGGCCTCCTCGTAGATCTGGCTATTGAGCTTGAACCGGTTTTCCATGATTGCCTATGCCTGTTCCAATCCGAGCCGCAACTGCAATAAGGCTTTCATCAAGTATTTCTTCACCATGGGCCGCGAGGTATCCAACCGAACGGCAATCTCATCGAATGACAGACCATCGCGCCGGTGCAGCATGAAGGTTGCGCGCGCCTTGGGTGAAAGTGCCTCGAGCGCGTGCTGCAGCCGCTCGAGGCATTGTTGCGCCTCCAATGCCAATTCGGGGTCGGCATTCTGGGCGCTGGCGCGCGCGTTGAGCAATTGGGCAAGCTCCGCTGCGGGTGGCGTGGCCGACTGACGCATGGTGTGTTGCTGCACGACATGCTGCGCGACGGTAAACAGATAGGCCTCGGGTGAGCGGATAGAATCGACATTGGAAATACGCAGCATACGCAGATACACCTCCTGCACGATATCGGGCACATCGGCGAAATTGCGCGCTCGGGCAAGTATAAAATGCCGCAATTGCATGCCGTGGCTCGCGATGAGCCCCGTCACCCATTGTTTCGTGTCGTTTGCCGCTCCCAACAGCAACTCCCCCTTAGTTCAAGGCTACTGCACGCTATAAAGAGTCATTCGAATCGATTTGGTTACCCCAGAGCGGATTATTTTCTTTGCATGGGCCAGCCACTCAGATCATTCAGCCGAGCGCGAAGCGGCAAGTCTTTGGTAATCAAATATTTACGCTGCGCGTCGATCCTGCTCTCGTCCACTCTGCCACAACTCACGGACGACACATAAGGCCGCCTGAAATAGGTTTGCGGGCTGCAGGGCATCATCGGACGGGTTCGGGCTGGGTGGAGAGCACGCGCCAGAGGATGGTCCCGAGCGGCGGCAGGCAGGCAACCAGCCAGAAAGTTGCCGTGTAGAAGTTGCGGTCCATGAGATGGCCTAACATGGGCATGAGCAGGCCCGTTACCAGCGCCCAGACTGAAATCGCGATGCCGGAGAGAAAGCCGGTGTTCTGCTTCGGCTGAGCGGCAATACCGTCCGAAAGCGAGAGCACGACAAAGCCGCCGGCAAGGAACATCTGCAGGAAGAACAGCAGCATGGTAAGCGCGATGGGATGCGGGCCGGCGGCTGCAGCCGGCAACAGGGTTATCAGAAATCCTGCGAGCGAGAAGATGACGAAGAAACCGAGAGGCCGTTTCGCGCCGCCGGCGGTGCGCCGGTCCGCGATCAGGCCCCAAAAGAGATAGCCGGC
Organism: uncultured Gammaproteobacteria bacterium; assembly: GCA_963807505.1. Lineage (GTDB taxonomy): Bacteria > Pseudomonadota > Gammaproteobacteria > Steroidobacterales > Steroidobacteraceae > Bog-1198. The sequence goes on from CAWECC010000001.1 coordinate 125,427, forward strand.
CTCCCAGCCCGCAGGCGGAATCCAGAGGAGGTGTCCGAGCGATGCCTGGTCGACGTGCAGGACACGCGAAAGATACAGCGGAGCAGCGTAGAGGCCGAAGGCCAGCGGGGCGGCCCCGAAACCGTAGGCTGCGGCGGCGGCGAACAGATTGCGGTTCCAGCGCGAACGCAATGCAAGGCCCGGCTCGGCGACTGGCGCAGACACAGGGATCTGCGGACGATACAGACCGGCGGCGCGCAGCAGCAGCCAAAGAACGATCCAACCAAATCCGAGCACGCCGGTAATGAGAAAGGCGGAGCGCCATCCGTAGCGGATGCCGATGGGGGTAATCAACAGAGGTGTGAGCGCTGCGCCAAGGGACCCGCCACTATAGGCAAGTCCAAGGCCGAAGGAGCGGCGCTCCGCAGGCAGCGTCAGAGCGACGGTATTGAGGCCGGCGGGAAAGGTGGCTCCTTCGCCGAAGCCGAGCAGGCCGCGCGCGACGCAGAGGCCGCCGACACCCACGATCAGCGCATGACCGGCGGAGGCGACCGACCAGAACGTCACGGCGATGAGGATCATCACGAAGAGGCCGCGGCGGTCGATAAAGTAACCCCAGACAGGGTTGGCAAGCATGTAGCAGATGCTGAAGGTGGAAATGGCGTAACCGTATTGCGTGGCAGTGAGATGCAGGTCACCGAGGATGGTGGGGCTGAGAATGGCGAGGACGCTGCGATCCACATAGCTGAGCAGCGAGAGCAAAGTCATGGCTAGGCACGGCGCCCACTGGCGCAGAAGGGCACGCGTGCTGCGCGGCTGCTGGATATGGTTGGTTTGCACGGATCATCCCTTTGTCGATTGAGTCGGCCGATTTTTTTGCGATGGCATCATGCAGCAAAGTTTTCTTCCGCGATATGGCGATCGCAGCATCGAAGGGAACAACCCGGATACATGTTTCATCCCTGTAACGCCGTCCTTAGGCCGCGCATCGATGCTGATCCGAACAGAATCAATACCTTGAACAAATCACGAGATCGGCACACTACTTGCTGAGTATTCGTAGCGGGCGAAACGGCGACATGACCATAAGGCTCTTTAGTTTCCCTATTTACCGCGTTAACGAAACAAACCAATCCCGGGAGATTTAGATGACTAATCGAACTTTGGCCACGGCTATAGCCATAATTCTAGCGTCGGGGTCCGCGTTAGCGAACCCAACCAACACAGACACCGGGAAAAATAAAAATTCCACGGTGACGCAGAACGCGACTGCCACCAACACACAAAGCGGTAACGGCAGTCCGCAAGCGAACGACAATTCGTCGGCCTCGAGTACCGACAGCAACAACACGACCACGACGGACACAGCCACCGACAATCACGCCAATTCGAACAACACGGCAACGACGAACACGACGACAACGAATACGACACAGACCTGGAATACCACAGTCGCCGCGACATCGACGCTGAACGCCACCGTGTCGGGCAACACGGTGGAGGGCATCGGCAACAATGCGTGGAACACCGGTAATTCCAATGGCTCCAGAGGCGGTAACGGCGGCGCGGGCGGCTCCGGCACGGGCGGCAAAAGCGGCAGTTCGAGCAACAGCATGACGACCACCGGGGGCGACGGCGCGACGGGCGCAACCGGCGCGGCCGGAGGCTCGGTCAGCAACGGCAACACGAGCAACGGCAACTCGACCAACGGCAGCGCCTCGGCCGGCAATGGCGGTGCGGGAGGAAACGCTGGATCCGCTTCGACCAGCGGCGGTGCGGGTGGCAGTGGCACGGGCGGCAGTGCATCGGGCGGCGACGGCGGCAACGCCGGCAAAGGCGGCACGGGCAATGGCGGCGCGGGTGGCGCCGGCGGAGCTTCAGGCAGTGCCAGCGGCGGCGCCGGCGGATCGGGTGGCGCGGGCGGCGCGGGCGGCGCTTCCACGGGCGGCAACGGTGGCAACGGCGGCCGCACCGGCTCCTCGTCCGGCGGCAGCGGCGGCAGCGGCGGCTTGACCGGCAGCGCATCGGGCGGCTCGGGCGGCGACGGCGGCAGCACCGGCAACTCGTCGGGCGGCAGCGGTGGCTCGGGAGGCGACGGTGGCAACGGTGCACGCGGCTCGGGCGGCAACTCCTCGGGCACGACCGGTACGGGCGGTGGTGCAGGCACCACCGGCGGTGACCGCAGTGGGTCTGCGAGCAGCGCCAATAATCATGGCTCGTCCGGCAGTTCTTCGACAACCGGCAGTGGCGGTGCGGCGGGCGCGGCCAGCGGCGGTCTGGGGGGTGCCTCCTCGACGGGCGGCGCAGGGAGCGGTGGCTCTGGCGCGGCCGGCGCGGCCGGCGCGGCCGGCGCAATAGCATCGAACAGTGCGGGCAGCGGCGCGGCCGGCGCGGCGGGTGCCAGCGGCAACGGTGGCGGCGGCGCGGCCGGTGCCACAGGCACGAGCGGTGCGGGAGGCGCGGGCGGCGCAGGTGCGACAGCATCGAGCACGGGTGGTGCGGGTGCCGTCGGCGCAGGCGGCGCGACGGGCACGAGTTCCGGCGGCGCGGGTGCGGCCGGTGCGACGGGAACCGGTGGTACGGGTGGTACGGGCGGAGCGGCGGGCTCTGCCGCTGGCGGCAATGGTACTGGAGCGAGCGGCGGGGCAGGAACCGCCAGCAACTCGGGCGGTGCCGGTGGTGCAGGCGGAGCGGCAACGAACGGCAGCGCAACCAACGGCGGCGCGACGGCGACGCTCGGCAACGCCGGCAATGGCGGCAACGGCGGCGGCGGCGGCAACGGTGGCGCTGGCACGGGCGGGACGCAGGCCCCGACCTCGGGCACCGGCGGCGTCGGCAATGGCGCAGTCGGTGGCGCGGGTGGGAGCGGCGGCGCGGGCGGCGCCAACGCGGTGACCGCTGGCACGTTCAATATGTCGAACGCCATTACCAGCTCGTTCACGAACGGTGCCGGCATCACGGTTGCGAGCCAGAACAGCGGCATCTCTTCGTTGATCCAGCAGAGCGTCAACGTGCAGGCAAACCTGTCGCTGTCGAAATGATGATCTGGTAGGGAAGTTCCTGGGCGGTCCGCAATAGTGCGGGCCGCCCAGGCGATACCGGTCATGAGGAGTCCAGCCATGAAGCACATTAGTTCGGCGATCTTCTGCGTCGCGATTATCAGCGCCCTCGGCGCGCCATTGGTGGAGGGCGCCGACGAGACGACAAATGCCCAACAACGAGCAAAGGCGCCAACGGCCGTACCAGCCGCTTCGCGAGAATCATCTGCCGTGCACGCCGCCGCAGCGACTGACGCCGCAACCACTAACGCTGCAACGACCAACGCTGCAACGACCAACGCTGCAACGACTGACAAAAAAATAACGGCGCGCAATAAAACCACGGCAGGTGAGCGCAATGACGCTGCCGATCCTCTGACCGCAAACATATTGGGTGATGCCGAACTGGCGAGTCAGCGCGGCGGATCCGATTCGCATCTCAATCAGAACAACTCGACGGGTGCGGTGACGGGCAATGTCGCCTCACAGCTCAACACCGGTTCGAACACGATCAGCGAGAGCGCGTTTTCCAACTCGTCCGGAATTCCGATCGTGATCCAGAACTCCGGCAACAATGTGTTGATTCAGAACTCGACGATCTTGAACCTGCAGCTAGCCAACTCGAAATAATTCCGATGACACGCCGGCTTCGTCCATCCGCGCTGCTCACGATCTTCGTCGGCCTGGCGGCTGCCACGATGGCGTACGGCTCGCCGGCCGAGAAAGCGGCTCTAGTGCAGACCAGCGCGCTCGAAAACGTCGCCATACGCGTTCACACCATCAAAGAGATCAAGCTGCTGCGCGCCTTCAAAAGGACCACACATCAGCAGTATGACTTCAGTTGCGGCTCCGCCGCGGTGGCCACGCTGTTGACGTTTCAATACGATCGGCCGATCAGCGAAACTTCGGTATTCACGGCGATGTTCGCAGCCGGGGATCAAGCCCAGATAAGATCGAAGGGCTTTTCCCTCCTCGACATGAAGCGCTTTCTCGAGGCGAGCGGCTACCAAGCCGACGGCGTGCGGACCCCGCTCGACACCCTGGCGAAGGTCGGCGTTCCGGCCATCGCTTTGATCTCGGACCACGGCTACCGTCACTTCGTCGTCGTGAAGGGGCTCGACGCGAATCGCGTCCTGATCGGAGACCCCGCACTCGGTGCCCGGCTTTTGTTGCGCAAGGATTTCGAACGCGCCCGAGTCGGCGATCTGTTTTTCGTGATACGTAGCCATCGTGAACTCGCCCACTTCAACTCGCGCGCCGATTGGGACTCGAGATTGACCGAACCTCTTTCGGCCGGCGTAGAGAGAAATTCGCTTGGGCTGGAAATTCTAACCGTACCTGTCGCCAATCGGTTTTAATTCGGAGTAGCGCATGCACACACTTCAACGCGTCGTTTCGGCACTTTGCTCCACGGCGCTGGTAGCGGCGCCTATTGCCGCGCCCGCCTTCGCGACGCCTGTTCCCGCTTCTGCAGACGAACCTTGGACGGTGGTTCCCGAGGAAACGTTGCGCGATATGCGTGGCGGAATCGATTTGGGGGCTCTGGTGGCCAACTTCGCGATCATGCGGGTTGTGCAGGTCGATGGCGTGGTCGTCGCCCGAATGCAAATCGTCATCACCAACTTGGAACGTCTCGGTAACGGCGGAATGCCGACGATCAGCCTCTCCGGGCCGTCGGCCGAACTCGTGCAGATCATGAACGCTGCGGGCACTCCTGGGGGGGCCGCCGGCAGCGCCCTGGGCACCCCACCGGCCGGCGCTGCTGCGAGCGCAGGCACGAGCGCCGCGGCAGCTCCCTCGGGAGCACCGAGTTCCGCGGCGGCGAACACCGCTCCAACTGCTGCGCCTGCTGTTTCTGCTGCGCCTGCTGCTTCTGCTGCGCCTGCTCTTTCTGCTGCGCCTGCTGTTTCTGCTTCGGCTGCCGTTTCCGCACCGCCAGAGTCAGCCTCCGTGGCCGCTGCGCGTTCGAACCAGAGCACCTCTTCCACCGGCAACGCGGCCACCGCGTCATCCGTTGCCGCGCCGAGCACACCCAGTTCTTCGGGTTCCGCCGGACCATCGGCGGCCACCGCCCCGGCGGCCGGCGCCACGCAGATCGTCCCACTCGGCTCGACGGGTCAGGTCGCTGTTCTGAGCAACCTGCCGAATGCAACCGCGCTCACCACGGCCATCGAGAACAACGTACGGGCAGCGACGATTCAGGTCCAGACCACGATTTCCGCGACGCTGAACAGCCTCTCGCTTCTAAATGCATCCGCGCTCGCCTCTTCGATTCGTCAACAAGTCTCCAAAGGGCCCTGACGTTTAGCACCTCTGCACGGTGATGTAGACCGGCACGAGAGTTCGCCCGGCAGGCTAAGACGTTAGCGGGCAACTGCTCTCCCGTTGCCCGCTAACGTCTTGGCCAGCCGGGCGAATACCGTCAACCGGTCAACATCACGGTGCCCGAGGTACTAAAATCGATACGGCAGCCGCAGAGTTGCCTCGAGATCCGGCGTATCACGAGTCACGCCGATTCCGATCGTGGTGTTGACGCTGAACCGGTCGGTGAGCCGGTACGCAACTCCGAAGCGCAGCGTGCCGAGCTGTAGGGTTCCGACGCGGGTCAGTGCAAGTCCGACCGCGGCTGTGGGTTGGGTGGTCTGGTTGACTACGCTGTGCTGATAGCCGACGCTGAACGATGCATGCTCGTTGAGCGCCAGTCCCATGCCCATGGTCAGGTCGAGTATCCCACCGGGATCCACGCGGCCATAACCGTGGCCGACCTCGCGGGCAAAGCTGTACGTGTACGCGACGCCGCCGAAGAAGACAGCCGGATCCGATGGGAAGAGCACCGTGACACCCGGCTGAACCGCATCGAAGCCGGATCCCGTGGCGAGACGCGTCTGCAGTCCGGTGTTCGGATCGATCGGCTCTTCGAACACGTTCGTTCCGGTATGCGTCTTGTAGCGCAATGATGCGATCCATACCGCGTTGTCGCCGTGAAAATGGTTCAACTGCGTGCGCATGGCGACCTCCACATCCCCCAGGCCGGATCCACTGGAGTCGAAGTATGAGTTCGTCTCGGACGCGGTCGCCAGCGGGCGCGTTTCGGTCGTCGTGTTCGCGGTGATGTAAGGCGCCTTGACTTCGAGTTCCCAACGCGACGTAAGACCGTACCGGGCCGTCAGGCTATAGTCGGTGAGATTGCTTTCGATTCGTTGAACATCGATCAGGCCGATCGTCAATGCCGGCAGGACCGTATAGCCGACGAGTGCAACCTGGTTGTTGGTCGAATGCACGTATTGCACGTCCGGTTCCAGCACGAGTTTGCCGCGCGGAGTCAATGCGGTGGGTTCTTCAAATATCTGTGCCGTCGCCGCCGGCGCGTCAGGCTGGCTGGGCGCCTCGCCAACCGGCGTGGGTTGGCCCGCGCCCTGGGCCGTCCCCTTGCCCACCGCCTGGCTCAATTCCGAGTCTGACCCTCGCCGGTACGCCTCCAATGCCCGACGGTCGGCGTCAAGCTGTTGCTGCTCGGCCGCCACACGTTGCGCCAACTCGCGCAATCTTTGTTCGGTCTGCTCCAGGCGGCGCTGCAGCGCGTCGGGATCGGGGTTCTCCGCAGGTGGATCCGCGCTCAATGCCGGGACCGCAAATCCAGTCGAGAGCATGGCGATCAATGAAATAGCTGCCCGAGGAAGGTTGCGCATCACTGAGCCTCCTCGCGCACTGCACCGGTCGCCAGCGCGCCAAGCGGTTCGACGCCATTAACCCCGCGTTTCGGTCTAATGGCCAGCCGCCTGAGCATGCGATACAGAGTCACGCGCGAAATATTTAAGTCGCGCGCAGCGGCGGCAACGTTGTATCCGGTACGCACTAGCGCCGCCTGCACGAGACCGCGCTCCATTCCGTTGCGAGCCGTGGCAAGCGATACGAGATTGCCGGTACCGCCGCCGGCACCCACGAGCAGGTCGCCTGCGGTGATCAGCGGCCCGTCGCACATGACCATTCCCCGCTGCACTCGATTGAAGAGTTCGCGGATGTTGCCCGGCCACTGATGCCGCTGCATGGCCTTGAGCGCATCGTCGGCGAAGCCGCGCAGGCCCGGCGCTCCCCCGGCACGATTGCCATGAAAAAAATGCCGCGCCAGCAGTATCACGTCGTCGCCTCGTTCGCGCAGAGGAGGCACTTTGACGTGCAGGACGTTGAGGCGATAATAAAGGTCCTCTCTGAAGCGGCCGGCGCGCATCGCCGACTCGAGGTCCACGTGAGTGGCTGCGACGATGCGCACATCGATGTGCATCATCCGGGTGGAGCCCACCCTGACCACGGTCAACTCCTGCAGAAAGCGCAGCAAGCTCGCCTGGGAGCCCAGCGGCAAGTCGCCTATTTCGTCGAAGAAGATCGTGCCGCCGTTGGCAGCTTCGATGCTGCCGATCTGTTTGTCGTGAGCACCGGTGAAGGCGCCCTTCTCGTGGCCGAACAGCAGGCTCTCTATCAAAGTCTCCGGTATCGCCCCGCAGTTGACTGTCACGAAGGGTGCGCCGTGTGTGGTCGAACCGCGATGCACGGCGAGCGCCGCCAGCTCCTTGCCGACGCCGCTCTCGCCGGTGATCAGGACAGGTGCGCGTGCCCGCATGATCTTTTCGATCTCACCGTAGAGAGCGAGCATTTGCTTGCTCCCACCGACCATGCCGTATCGACCCTCGAGACTCTCGACCGGTGCACGCACAGTTCGGCGCAGCAGCACCTTGCCATGCGCGTGGCCTACGCAATACAGCAGGCGTCTCGGGTTAACCGGCAAAGTATGGTAGTCGAAGAAACTCGAGGAGAGCGCGCGAGCAATGGAGCGGTCGCAGGCGCTATGGGCCGGAATGATCGCGATCCATTCCATGGCAGAGCCTGCGATGATGTCGGCGAATTCATTCGGAGAGCACGCCAAGGAGCCGTCGAACACGACGATCCCTACGTGACAGTTCCAACCGTTGACCGTGGCGGCGATCTCATCAGGATGAGTCGTACGCCGCGATTGCCATTGTTCAGCAGTAAGCAGTCTCGCCAGATCGACTGCCGAGTCCTCGGCTTGCAGGATAACGACGTTTCGTGCCATTTGGTCTCCCCGCTCGCATACACGAGCTAACCATTATTAGTGCACCAGTCCCGTCGTCGTCGCATATTCGCGACGCAACAAAGGAGAAGCTATCACAGGTGCTTTACCGGTGCATACACGGAACATCACAAAAACATCATCAGTTTCATGGTTGATACACATGCGAGATTCGCGGCTTCCCGATATTTCCGCAGTGCGCAATGATTCGAACTCGCATTTCCGAATTGCACGAAATCACCAAACGCTGGAAGATGTCCCAACGCGAGTGGGACGCACGAGCGTACCTTTCTCGCGTGATTGGCGATCCATACAAAATCAACCGCCCATCAATCGGCGCAACGCAGCACAGATGATCAATCACTTCCACCGCGCGATCGCTGCGCTGCTCTTCATCGCAATCTCGGCTGCAGATGTGCCGTCGAGAAGCATTGCTGCGGCGCCAACACCCATCCTGCTGCCAGCCGCAGACAACACGGCCGATCCCGCTGCCCGGGAGGATCGTCCCGAGTGGGCGCGTACGCTCGAGCGAATTTCCCGCGGCGTCGTTGCAATCCAGGTCGATCTCGCGCGCAGCTTCGATACGGAGATCAATGCATCGCTGCAAGCCACGGGCTTCGTCGTTGACGCCAGGCGGGGTCTCATTCTCACCAACCGACACGTCGTGACGCCCGGTCCCGTCACGGCTCAGGGCATCTTTCTCGACCGCGAAGAAGTCCAGTTGTACCCTGTCTATCGCGACCCGGTGCACGACTTTGGAATCTACCGCTACGACCCGTCGAAGCTTCGATTCATCACTCCGCAGCAGATCTTACTCTTCCCTGCCGGGGCGCAAGTGGGTACCGAGATTCGTGTGGTCGGGAACGACGCGGGCGAGCAGCTCGCTTTTCTGTCGGGCACGATCGCCCGGCTCGACCGTCAGGCTCCCGTGTATGGGGCCGCCAAATATAACGACTTCAATACGTTTTACTACGAGGCTGCATCGAGTACTTCGGGAGGCTCGTCAGGCTCTCCGGTCATCGACATTCACGGCCGTGCGGTCGCGCTGAATGCGGGTGCCGCTACCGGCGCAGCGTCGAGCTTCTACCTGCCGCTCGATCGCGTGGTGCGTGCACTGCGCTACATCGAACGGAATCAGCAGGTCCCGCGCGGGACGTTGCAGACCGTATTCAATTACACGCCGTTCGATGAGTTGCGGCGACTCGGTCTTCCGGAGAAAACCGAGGCCGACGTGCGCAATGCCTTTCCAAAACAGGTCGGAATGCTGGTGATTGCGCAGATTCAGCCCGGATCTCCGGCACAGGACACGCTCGAGATCGGCGACATTCTGCTGCGGATCGACGGTCACCCTGTGAACGATTTTGTCGGCCTCGCGGATCTACTGGACGATGCCGTCGGGACCTCGGTCACCGTGCAGGTGCAACGCCGCAATCAGGTGCTCGAGCAGACGTTGCCCGACACCGACCTGTACACGATAAGCCCCGACGAATACCTCGAATTCGGCGAGGCAGTGGTGAACGATCTGTCCTATGAGCAGGCACGGAACAGGAACCTGCCCATCAACGGGGTGTACCTCGCAAACCCAGGATATATATTCGGGGCCGCCGCCATCGACCGCGGTGCGGTCATCACGCAGCTCGCCGGCAAGACGATCGGAAATCTCGACGATCTCGAGCAGGCGATTGCCGGACTTGCCGACGGCGATCAAGTGACCGTACGTTACTTTCCTTTCGAGGACGCGAGCGCGCCGCAGGTGCAATCCGTCAGGATCGACCGAAGATGGTATCCGGCGCGCCGCTGCAAACGCGACGACACCCTTGGCTACTGGCCGTGCCGGCCGCTGGCGCAAGCGCCGCCCGCGAAGCACCTCGTTCCGGCCACTGCCAGATTCTCGACGGTGATCGAAGATCCGCGGGGCCGGACCCTCGAGCCGTCGCTCGTATCCGTGAGTTGCGATGTGCCCTATCCCATATCCGGTGTGATTGCCCGGAGTTTTCACGGCACCGGCCTCATCGTAGATGCTGCACGAGGTCTCGTCGTCGTGGACCGGAACACCGTCCCCGTCTCCGAAGCCGACATTCGAATTACATTCAAAGGTGCCATCGAGATTCCGGGAAAGGTGGTGTTTGTGCATCCGCTGCATAACTTGGCGGTGGTTTCCTATGATCCTCGGTTGATAGGCACGACGCCGGTGCAGTCTGCGCGGCTCGCGGTTCGCGATCCCGAACCCGGAGAATCCATTTGGGTGGTCGGATTGCGGCAGAACCAGCGCGTCATGGTGGAAGAGAGCCGCGTTGCGGCAGTCGACCCAATTCATCTGCCTGTTCCGCGCACTCCGGCGTTTCGCGACACCAATATCGATGTCGTGTCGCTCGTCAACGGTCCGAGCGACTACGATGGCGTCATCGCCGACAAATCCGGTGATGTGCTGGCGTTGTGGTCATCATTTGCAGTTCGACAATGGTCGCGAGCTTACCGAACATGTGTGGGGGATACCCAGTGAAGTCGTCGGCGAAATGCTCAATGCGATCCGGGATGGGGGCACACTGCGTTCGCTCGAGGCCGAGCTGTCGGCCGTGTCGTTGTCCGGCGCACTTAAACTCGGTCTCAGTGAGCGCTGGCTCGAGCAAGCCGGACTGCACGCTTCCGCTCACCCCCAAGTGCTTGCGGTAACGCGCCTGGTGGCGGGATCACCGGCCGCCAAGATGTTGCAGACCGGTGATTTATTACTCAGCATCGACGGCCGGCCGGTGAACCGATTCCGGGACGTCGAGCGTGCGGCCCAGAAACCGCATGTGAATCTCATCGTTTGGCGCAATGGCGCGGAGATGCCCGTCGAGCTCGATACGGCGCTGCTCACGGGACGCGATGTAGACAGGATCGTGTTCTGGGCCGGCGCCACGCTCCAGGCTCCGCATCGGGCGCTGGCGGCGCAGCGCGGCATTCCTCCACAGGGTGTGTTCGTGGCCTACTATCTGTACGGCTCTCCCGCAAGCCGCTCGGCACTGTGGGCGCCGCGCCGTATCGTCGAGGTCGAAGGTAAGCCCACTCCCGATCTCGACACATTCCTTGCGGCGGTGGCCGGCAAACCCGACCGCGCATCCGTGTTGTTGAAAACCTTGACCTGGAACAATGCAGTCGAGGTCATCACGCTCAAGCTGGACAGACATTATTGGCCGACGTATGAAGTAAGGCGTACGGAGGCTGGATGGGAGCGCAATGCGCTCGAGTGAGCCGGCTCAGTGCGGGTTAACGAGACACCGAGGCATTGAGCCGCCCGATGCGCTCGAGTGCAGGCGGGTGCGAATCGAAGAACGCTGAATGAATGCGATCTGGTGTAAGAGTCGCCGCATTGTCGCGAAACAGCTTGACCAAGGCAGCTGCCAACTTGCCCGCATCGGCATGGACTGCCGCAAAATCGTCGGCCTCTCTCTCATGGCGGCGCGACCACCAGGACATGACGGGCGTCGCAAAGAACGCAAAGACCGGGACGGTCATTATGAACAACAGCAACGCCATCGCAGCGGACGGCACCGGCACGCCCAGCGCGCCGTAGAACCCCGGCTGCCGCGCCAACCAAGCCAGCAGAGCCAGGCCCACGAAGGTCAGCAACACGGACGCCACCAGCCGCTGACGCACATGATGCAGACGAAAATGACCGAGTTCGTGGGCCAGCACCGCTTCGATCTCCTCCGCCTCGATCCGCGATAGCAAGGTGTCGAAGAAGACGATCCGCTTGTTGCGTCCGATACCGGTGAAGTAGGCGTTGCCGTGGGCCGAGCGCAGCGAACCGTCCATCACGAACACGCCGCCGCGCGCCGCGAATCCGCAGCGCTCGAGCAGGGATTCCAGCCGCTTCTTCAGCGTCTCATCGGCCAGCGGTGAGAATCGGTTGAAGATCGGCGCAATGAACTTGGGAGCCGCCCAGGTCAGGCCCAGGGTCCATGCCAGCCAGATCAGCCATACCCAGACCCACCAGCGCGCTCCCGCGCCGTCCATGAGAGCGAGGGTGGCCAGCAACAGCGGGCCGCCAAACAGCACGGACAGCAGCAATTGTTTGGCGAAATCCAGCGCATAGAGCCGCGGCGAGATCCGATTGAACCCGAAGCGAGCCTCTATCCTGAATGTTCTCCACACGGAGAAGGGCTGGCCGACCAACTGCAGCAGCAGCAGCAGGGTAGCAACGACGCAGGCGCCGCGCCAGGGTTCGGCCAACCCCGAATGACGCCAGAGAGCGTCGATAATCGCGAGACCACCGCCCAAGGTAACCCCCAGTTTGACCAGAGCCTCGACCACGGTCGCCCACCGGCCCAGCCGAACTCGGGCGACGGTGTAGTCGGCAGCTTTTTGCTGGTCTGCAAGCGCGACCTGCCCGCGAAACGGCGCAGGGACGTCGTTGCGATGCGCCGCCACGGCCGCGATCTGGCGCGAGGCCAGCCATAGCCGTGTCAGCGTCTCCGCCGCGACAGCGATGAGAAACGCCCAAGTCAGCCATTGCATCGTGTACTCCTCAGTTTCCCTCCCGCCTGGGATGAAGCCTAGACGAATTGCGTGGGCTGCGAAACACCAGCGGCTTCTCCTCCGGCTTGCGACCCTGCGTTGTCTCCGGAGGCAATTCCGCCTTCGCGACCGCTGCCGTCACCAAGTGATGGTGTGGGGACAAATCGCAGACCGGATCCGCATTGGCCGCGTCTCCCGTCATCAGATAGGCCTGGCAGCGGCATCCGCCGAAATCGCGGCCTTTTTCCGGGCAGCTGCGACACGGCTCTTTCATCCAAGCGTCGCCGCGAAAATGATTGAAGCTTGGGGAGCCGTACCAAATCTCCTCAATGCCGGCGCTGCGCACATTGGGAAATTCGAGACCTGGCAACATGCGCGCGGCGTGGCAAGGCAGCGCGGTCCCGTCCGGCGCAATGGTCAGGAATATCGAGCCTAAGCCGTTCATGCAGGGTTTGGGGCGGCGCTCGAAATAATCAGGCACCACGAAGTAAATCTGCATCCGAAGATCGACACGTTCCCGAAAGCGCCGCATGACCTGCTCCGCCCGCTGCACCTGGGCGCGGCTCGGCAGTAATTGTTCGCGATTGTGCCAGGCCCAGCCGTAGTACTGGGTATTGGCCAACTCCACGTAGTCGGCGCCCAGCCTCAAGGCCATCTCCAAAATCTCTTCCACGTGATCGATGTTGAACCGGTGCAGGACCACGTTGAGCACCATGGGATAATCATATTGCTTGATCAGGGCCGCCACCGCCGACTTCAGCTCGAAGGTACGGGTGCTGCTCAGAAAGTCATTCATCTGCTGAGTGCTGTCCTGGAAGGAGAGCTGAATGTGATCCAAGCCCGCCCGCTTCAGGGCCTGCAGGCGCGCATCGTTCAGGCCGACGCCGGAAGTGATGAGGTTGATATAGAAGCCGAGCCGGTGCGCCTCCGCCACGATGATCTCCAGATCGTCGCGAGACAGGGGCTCACCGCCCGATAGGCCCAGTTGCACGGCGCCGAGCGCTCGCGCCTCGCGCAGCACGCGCAGCCAGTCGTCGGTGTCGAGCTCCGCAGCGCTATTCGCGAAGTCGGTGGGGTTGTAGCAGAAGGCGCAGTGCAGTGGGCATCGGTAAGTCAGCTCCAGCAGCAGCCACAGCGGCGGCCCTGGTTTCGGCACAGGGGTCGGCGCTGCGCTCTCGATCGACGCAGAAGCCTCGATCGGCGCTACGGCCACGGGAGAAGCGTTCACGTGCGGATCTGCAGCCATTTTTTTTCCACCGCCATGCTGACGAAGCGAATGACGTCGTCGAATAGATTGGCGGTCGCGAAGGCGCGCTCGAGATCCGCCGTGATGTCGCCAATCGTCGTCGCGCCGTCGCAGCGCCTCAATATCTCGCCGGCGCTGCCATTGAGCTTGATCATTCCCTCGGGATAGAGGAGCACATGCGCATTTTGTGCGGCCTCCCATTGCAGCCGAAAACCCCCTCCGACGGCGGGTCGCGACGCGGCCTCTATGACAGGTTGGTTCAAGCAGATGCCATATAGCGCAGTGCCATGGCATCGCTCATCTGCCAGAGCACGTCGAGTTTGAATTTCAGAATGTCGAGCGCGCGCTCCTGCAGGGCGCGGGTGTCGAAGCGGTCAAGGGTCACCGCCAGGCTGAATTCGACATCGCGGCGCGCCAGGCTGACCCGGCTTTGAAAATACTGCAGCCCGGTGCGATCTATCCAGGAATAATGCTGTGGCCAATTCGCGAGACGCTGCTTGTGAATCTCCGGCGCGAAAAGCTCGGTCAGCGAGGAGCAGACAGCCTCCGGCCAGGGTGCGCGGCGCGCGAAATTCACATAGGCATCGACCGCGAACCGGACGCCCGGCAGCACTTCCCCCAAGCCCTCCACCGCCTCTCGCGAAAGTCCCACCGCTTCCGCCAACCGCAGCCAGGATTCAATCCCGCCCGGGTCCTCGCCGTAGCCATCGTGATCGAGAATGCGCTGCACCCAGGAGCGGCGCACCGCCCGATCGGAGCAATTGGCCAGAATCGCGGCGTCCTTGATGGGGATGTTGATCTGATAGTAGAAGCGATTCGCAACCCAGCCGCGAATCTGCGCCGGCGTCGCCGCGCCGGAATTCATCAGCACATTGAAGGGATGATGAATGTGGTAGGCACGTCCCTGAGTTCGCAATTGCGCCTCGAACTCCTCCCGGCTCCAGGCCGCAGCGCTCATAGGGTGATTTCCATGCCATCCCATGCAACCTCGACGCCGCGGCGCGCCAGCTCGGCCGATTCCGCGGAGGCCTCATTCAGAATGGGGTTGGTGTTGTTGATATGGATCAAAATCCTGCGCGTGGCGGGCGGCAGTCGATCGAGCCACTCCAGCATTCCGCCCGCGCCGCTTTGCGCCAGGTGCCCGATGTCGCGGGCACGTTTGGACGAGATCCCGAGCCGAATCATTTCATCGTCGGTCCAGAATGTACCGTCCACGAGCACGCAGGCGGCCGCTTGCATGGCATGCCACATCGCATCGTCGATGGCGCTCAAGCCCGGCGCATACACGGCCGTTTTCCCGCTGCCCTCGTCCTCGATGACCAGCGCCAGGTTATCGCCGACGATGGGTGAATCGCGATTGGGCGAATAGGGAGCGGGCTTGCTGGCCACCGGCAATGCGCGCCACCGCACTCCGGCCACGGCATCGACCTTGAAACCGCCATCCTCCAGATCGATTCGGCGCCGCTCCACGCCGCAAAAATAGCCCAGCACGCCGAACACGGGATTGCCCTGGGTGAGATCGGCGAAGGTGCTGTCGGTACACCAAATCGGCCAGGGACGCACCGATTCACGCAGCATATACAGTCCGGTGGTGTGGTCGACCTGCCCGTCGACCAAGATGATGGCAGCGATGGCACTGTCGCGTATTGCCCGGCCCGGCTGTAAGTCGGGATTTGCCCGCAACTGCGCCAGGATGTCCGGCGAGGCGTTCACGAGCGCCCACGCACCGCCGCCGGTCACGGCGATGGAAGACTGGGTGCGGGCACGAGCCCGCAAGCTGCCCGCGCGATAACCCTTGCAGTTGGGGCAATTGCAATTCCATTGGGGAAAGCCACCCCCCGCGGCCGACCCAAGCACCCGGATTTTCACGAAGAATGAGGCGCCGTCCTTGATGAGCACCGTCAAGGGCCTCATCAAGGACGCACGCCCTCGCTAATCAGCGATTGGACACATACATCGTAATTTCCATGCCGAACCGCAATTCAACCGCTTGTGGGGTTTCCCATTTCATATCTGAACTCCTATATAGACTGCCACTCCATACTCCGCCCGCCCCGCGGCGCGCCGAATCAGCAGCATCATGAAACTGGACTCATGATTTTCATGAGCCTGCTGCTCCGCATCGGAGCGGCCGGCCCTGGTACCATGACCCTAATGAGATTGCGGACCCGCTTGAATCTCGTGGTGGCGGCCTTGAGCGCCGCGTTCTTGATCGTGCTGATCGCGGCCGAGGTCCAGAGCACGCGGACCTCTGTGCGCGAGGAAATCGAGGCGGCAAACCGGGTGGCGTCGCAGCTCCTAGGCCGCCTGGCGGCGGTCTATTCCCAGGTCGGAGGGCCGGACCTCGTACTCCAATTCCTGCAGCGGCTCGGCCGGGTCCGCTCCAATGAGGTATCCCTGCAGACAGAAACGGGCACGGTCATATATCAATCACCGCCGGCGACCTACAAGGCCGGGCGCGAGGCGCCTGCGTGGTTCGCGCACCTCTTGGCGCCGCAACCGGCCCGGTACTCTTTTGCGCTGCGCGGCGGGGTCTTGCTGGTGGTACAAGCCCAACCCTCGCGCGCCGTGCTCGATGCCTGGGATGACATCACGAGGCTGTCAGCCATCGCGGCAGCCATGTTCGTCATCGTGAATGGGCTGGCATTCTGGTCGGTGAAACGCGCTCTCGAACCCTTTCCCGTCATCGCCGACGGACTCGAACGCATAGAGCAGGGAGATCTGGCATTCCGTCTGCCGCACCTCGCGGGCAATGAAGCTCATGCGATCGGCGCCGCCTTCAATCGCATGGCGCAAGCCGTGCAGGACAAGGTTCTGGCCGAGCGCAAAGCGCGTGACGCCGAGTCGCGGCTCGAGGAGCGGCGAGAAATGGCCTCTCTGGCGGATCAGCGCGTCGAAGAGGAGCGGCGCTTGATCGCGCACGAGCTGCATGATGAATTCGGCCAGTCGGTCACGGCGATTCGCAGTCTCGCGCTGGCGATCACCAACCAAGAGGGTGCGCGGAATCCGGCGATCGGCGACGTGGCACGATTGATTTCGGAGGAGGCTGCGCGGCTCTACGATGCCATGCACGGCCTGATCCCCAGGCTCACTCCGCTGTCGCTGGATACGCTTGGGCTCGCCGCGACGCTGGAGAGTCTGGTCCGCGACTGGCAGCGGCGCCACCCGTCGATTGCCCTGTCGCTTCGCCAGGAGCTGCCCATCGAACTCGGGCCCAGCATCAATCTCGCCATTTATAGAGTCGTGCAGGAGGGCCTGATCAACGCCCTGCGGCACGCACAGGCCACGCGAGTGGACATCGCCGTGCAATGCGACGAGCGCCGAATCACCGCCACTGTGACCGACGATGGGGTCGGACTGGTAGCCGAATGGGCGGCGCGGCCCGGACATTTCGGATTGCGCGGCTTGGCGGACCGCGTGCAGCAATTGGGCGGCACGTTCATCATCGGCAACCAGGCCGACCGCGGCGTCAGGCTGGCCGCAGACATTCCACTGAGCGTTCAGACATGATCCGTGTCCTATTGGTCGACGATCACGCCGTGGTGCGCATGGGATTCCGCCTGCTGCTGCAATCCGTGTCTGAAATGTCGGTGGTCGCCGAGGCCGACTCCGGCGAAGCCGCATGCCAGCTCTATCTCGAGCTCAAGCCCGACGTCGTGGTGATGGACCTTGCCATGCCGGGCATGGGAGGTCTCGAGGCGCTGCGGCGGATTCGCGCCCGCCACGCCCAGGCCCAGGTATTGACCTTGTCGGCACACGACGACCCCATGCACGCGCGCCGCGCACTGCAGGAAGGCGCGCTCGGCTTCCTGTCGAAGCGAAGCGCCCCCGAGGCGTTGCTCGAAGCGGTGACGGTGGTCGCCGCGGGCCGCCGCTATCTCGACCCCGCGCTTGCCCAGAAGCTGGCATTGGCAGAATTCGACGGCCGTACGAAGTCGCCGGTGGAACGTCTGTCGGAAAGAGAATTCGAAGTCTTCGTCCGGCTCGCCGGCGGCGCGACGGTGCAGCGCATTGCCACGGATTTGAATCTCTCCGCATCGACCATCGGCACTCATCTCTACAACATCAAGCAAAAACTCGGCGTCGTGAATCAATCCGAATTGACGCTGATCGCCATTCGCCACGGCCTCATCGATACTTGATGCACGGCACCGACTTCGGCCATGATGCCGAGAGCGAAATGGCGTGTCAGAGATCCTGATCCTTTCTATGCCGCGGCCACCAACGCTCGAGCATCGCGGCCGCCCATTCCTTGCCCCCGAGCCCGAACGCCAGCGCGAACGCCAGCACGAGGCCGCCCAAGAGGATGAGAAAGGTTCTCTGTACGATATCGCCGCCGACCTCGATCTCTCCCAAAGCAATCATGACCACGAATATCACGATCAGATACCGCGCGATCCTGCCCAGCAGATCGGCATCCGGAATTTGTGCGTCCTCGCAATAGGCCTGCACGGCACCCCCAACGAAGCGGGCGCAATAGGACCCGAAAACCACCACCAACATCGATACCAGCAGCTTCGGCGTGAACCACACCACACGGGCGAGCAGCTCGGTGATGTGCGTGAGCCCCAAGCCGCCGAAGGCGATCATCAGGGTCACGAGTATGACGAGCCACTGCGCCACCAGTCCGAACAACGAGGTGGTATCGCCGCGCATGCCCGCTTGATGCAGAAAATTGTCGGTGCCGGCCCGTTCGGTCAGCACCGGCAAATTGAGTGCGCGCAGCCCCTTGTCAACGGCGAATCGCGCGGCCTTCGCGAACAGCCACCCGATCGCCACCACCACCAGCGCGAGCAGCAGCCGCGGCAGGAATATGGCGATCTGGTGCAGAAACTCCCGCGCGGTCTCGAGCAATATATCGATGCTTTGCATGCCAGCCTCCGGGACCCCTATTTGGTGCCCAAATCCAAGATTCCCTGCAAGGGAATTCCGGCCCAGCCGGGACGATTGCCGAGTTCGTAACGCAACTCGTACAAGGCCTTTTCCAGTTCGAACAAGCCCAGCAGTCCACGGCCCGCCTGCAGCGCCTCGGGTCCGTAAAGCTTCGCTTCGCGCGCCGCCGCATCGTAAGCCGCGAGGAAGGCCTCCCGCACTTCGATCTCCCAGGCCTGCGCCAGCGGGGCCAGCCTCGCGGCGTCGGCCTCGTTGTGAGCGACATTGCGCAAGGCGCTGTGCCGTACGTAGCCGAACGAGCGCAGCATGCCCGCGATATCGCGCAGCGGCGAATGCTTGGCGCGACGCTGTTCCAGACTGTGCCCGGGCTCGCCTTCGAAATCGATGATGACGAAATCATTGCGCGTGAGAAGCACCTGGCCGAGGTGATAGTCGCCGTGGATGCGTAGCTTCACGCCCTGCGGAACCTCGCTGCACAAGGCTTCGATGCGCGCCGTCACTTTGTCTGCCTGCGCCAGAACGGCGCCGGCCCGCTCGCGATCCCCCGCCGACAGCGGCTCCTGGCTGGTCGCGAGCATTCCGAGCGCGTTGCGGGCTTCATCCGTCGCGCGCTGCCGGTAGGCGTCGATGTCGGCCCGCGTCAGCGGCTGCGGAGAAAACGCCGCATTCTTCGTCGGTTGCGCCAGAGCCTTGTGAAGTTCCGCCGTGCGGACCGCCAAGACCCGGATCAACACCAAGTACGCTTCATGCGCGTTGGCGGGCACGGCATCGCCGATCGGCGTAGTGCGATACTGCTCGAGATGACGCTGCACGTACTCCAGCGAGTAAGTCCATCCATCACCCTGATTGGCTATGTAGCCTTGCAGCATCGCCAGCAGCCGCGTTTCGCCGTCGGCACCGATGTATTCGAGTACGCCAGCCAGTTGCGCGCAGTTCGGGTAGTGCGCAACTTCGGTGAGATACAGTCCCATATCCAATTCCGGATTCACGCCGGCGCGCAGCCGGCGATAGCCCTTGAGCATCAATCGCTCGCCGATCGAGACCACGGTGTTCGAACTGGAACCGCGCGGTCGTTCCACCGCGAGCGTACCGAAATCGCTTCCCGCCAACCGCTCGAACGCCGTGGTCGGGCGGAATCGCAGCTTGCCCTGCGACATGGCGATTTCCTTGCGTGCCGCAATCGACGCCACGACCGAGCGGCAGAACGCTTCGTCCGCAAAGGCATCGCCCATCACGCCGACATTCGCCTGCTGGCGTATCTTGGCAAGCGCCGCCGTCGACAGGTTTCGCACCCGCTCCTCGTCGCGCTCCTCCCACGCCAGCGCCAGCGGCAAGAAGTAGCCGGCGCGCTCGCCGGCGCTGTCGAGTTCGAGCAGCGTCACCAGCCAGGTCACCAGGGCCTTGCCCGTTCCTTCCTGCCACAGCACATAGTCCGTGATGCGGGCGCGGTCGATGGCGGTGCCCTTGGTCGCATACCAGCGCTGCGTCTCGATGAAGCGCGGCAGGGTATCCGTCTCGAATTGCAATCGTGTCTTTTCGGCGATACCGATGCGCCACGGAACCACGCGGTCGCGGAACAGGCTGGTCCAACCGTCGAACAGCACCAGCACCGGGCGTTCTTCGATCGAGACGATTTGCTCGTGCCATGAAGGGGCTTCGGCATCGGTGGTCAGCTTGAACCAGTAGAAACCATAACCCGATATCGTCAGCAGATAGGGCAGCTCGCCTATGGGTGGAAATGCCGTGCGGCCCAGCATCTCCACGGGCACGCGGCCTTTGAACGCGGAGAGATTCAGTTCCACCGGCTGCGCCGAACGCGACAGGTTCGCGACGCACAGGATGGAGTCGTCGCCGAACTCGCGCAGGTAGGCGAGTATCTTGCGGTTGCCGGGTCTCAAGAACTTGCGAGTGCCGCGGCCGAATGCCCGGCTGGTCTTGCGCACGGCCAGCATGCGCTTGGTCCAGTTCAGCAGCGAATTCGGATCGCGGGACTGGGCTTCGACATTGGTGGACGGGTAGCCGTACACCGAATCCATGATGGGCGGAAGATACAGGCGCTGAGGATCGGCACGCGAGAAGCCGGCGTTGCGGTCGGGACTCCATTGCATGGGGGTGCGCACGCCGTTGCGGTCGCCGATGAAGAAGTTGTCCCCCATGCCTATTTCGTCCCCGTAGTACAGAGTGGGCGAGCCCGGCATGGACAGCAGCAGGCTGTTCATGAGCTTGATGCGGTCCTTGTCGTTCTCCATGAGCGGCGCCAGCCGGCGGCGGATGCCGATATTGATTCTCGCCTGCAGGTCCGACGCATACGTGGTGTACATGTAGTCGCGTTCCTTGCTGGTCACCATCTCCAAGGTCAATTCATCGTGATTGCGCAGAAAAATCGCCCACTGGCAACTGTCGGGGATATCCGGCGTCTGCTGCATGATCTCGACGATGGGATAACGGTCGGCCTGCGCGATGGCCATGTAAATGCGCGGCATCAGCGGGAAGTGGTAGGCCATGTGGCATTCGTCGCCGTCGCCGAAGTATTCGCGCACGTCCTCGGGCCATTGATTCGCCTCGGCCAGCAAAAATTTATTCTGGTAGCTGGCGTCTATCGCGGCGCGCAATTTCTTGAGTACCGCGTGAGTCTCCGGCAGGTTTTCGTTGTTCGTGCCTTCGCGCTCCACCAGGTAGGGAATGGCATCGAGCCGGAAGCCGTCCACCCCCATGTCGAGCCAGAAGCGCATGGTTTGCAGAACCGCCTCGAGAACCCGAGGATTGTCGTAATTCAGATCCGGCTGGTGGCTGAAGAAGCGATGCCAGTAGTATGCCTTCGCCTTAGGGTCCCAGGTCCAGTTCGACGTTTCGGTGTCGGTGAAAATAATGCGCGTCTCGAGGTATTTCTGATCGGTGTCGCTCCAGACGTAGAAATCGCGCTCCGGCGATCCCGGGGGCGCAGCGCGCGCGGCCTGAAACCAGGGGTGCTGATCCGAGGTGTGATTGATGACGAGTTCGATGATTACTTTCAATCCCAGCCGATGCGACTCATGCAGCATGGCGCGAAAATCGTCGAGCGTGCCGAACTGCGGATGAATGTTCTGATAGTCGGCAATATCGTAGCCATCGTCCTTGAGTGGAGAGGGGTAGAAGGACATCAGCCAGACCGTATTGACACCCAGATCCCGTATGTATTCGAGCTTGGACGTCAATCCTTTGAAATCGCCGATGCCGTCGTCGTTCGAATCGAAGAAAGCCTTGACGTTGAGCTGGTAGATGACCGCATCTTTGTACCAGAGGGCGTCATTGGGATCGAGGCCGGACAGCGCAAAGGGATCCAGCGTGGGCGTTTTGTCCTGCATGGGCGCTTTGTCCGGCGCGGGCGATTTATCCGTGGCGAGCGATTTTGCGTCGTTCATCTGTTTGCGTCATCTGTTCGACGGTTATCCGTCTGTCCAACGGTTAAAGATAGTAGTCGAAATCCTGCTCGGTGCGCACGCGCCGCCTCAGTCTGAATACGTGCGCCGGTACGCGCCGCGGATCGAGCATGACGTAGTTGCGCCGGCCGCGCCAGTTGTAACGCTGATCGCTCAGTAAATCATGCACCTGGTACGGCTGCTCTGCATCGAGCTTCAATGCGCCCACATCCAGGTCGAGCCACCCGGATTGCGTCTGATGCGGATCCAGATTCACCACCGTCAGGACGGCATTGCCCGACTTTGAGTCCATTTTGAAGTAGGCGATCAGCTGGTCATTGTCGGTGGGACAGAAGTGCAGACTACTGTCGGACTGCAACGCGGCATTATCCCGCCGGATGCGGTTCATCCGCGCTATCAGGGACCAAAGGCTTTCGGAACTCTCCAGGCTCCAGTAGCGCAACTGGTATTTTTCCGAGTCGCGGTACTCCTCGCTGCCGGGTTCGCGCGGCGCGCTCTCCAGCAGTTCATAGGTCGGGCCGTAGATGCCGTAATTGGCGGACAGAGTCGCGGCGAGCACCAGCCGCGCCGCAAATACCGGGCGCAAGCCCGACTGCAGCGTTTCCTGCAGGATGTCGGGCGTGTTCGGCCACACGTTGGGACGGTAATACCGCCGCCCCGGCCCGAGTGCAAGGTCCGTGAAATACTCCGTCAGCTCCTGCTTGGTATTGCGCCAGGTGAAATAAGTATACGACTGGGAAAAGCCCAGTTTGGCCAGCCGATGCATCAGCTTGGGCCGAGTAAACGCTTCCGCGAGAAAGATCGCGTCGGGATGGTCGCGTTTGATCGCACCGATGACCCATTCCCAGAAACCGAAGGCTTTGGTATGCGGATTGTCAACCCGGAAAATCTTGACTCCCTGGGCAATCCAGAAATCCACGATGCTCTTGAGCTCATCCCACAACGCGCGCCAATCCTCGGTTTCAAAATCGAAGGGATAGATGTCCTGGTATTTTTTGGGCGGATTCTCCGCGTACTGCACGCTGCCGTCGGGACGATGTTTGAACCACTGCGGATGTTCTTTCACGTAAGGATGGTCGGGCGCGCACTGAAACGCCACGTCGAGCGCGATCTCGATGCCCAGTTCACGCGCCGTGGCGAGCAAGCGGCGGAAATCCTCGAGAGTGCCCAACTGCGGCAGGATGTCCTTGTGGCCGCCCTCGGCCGCACCGATCGCCCACGGACTGCCGACGTCCCCGGGTCCCGCGGTCAAGGCATTGTTGGTGCCCTTGCGGTTGATGCGCCCGATCGGATGAATGGGCGGGAAATACAGCACATCGAAACCCATGGCCGCCAAGTAGGGCAGCCGTGCCTCGACGTCGCGAAAGGTGCCGTGATGACCCGGTTCGGTGCCCGCTGAGCGGGGAAACATCTCGTACCAACTGCTGAAACCCGCTCGTTTGCGGTCCGCCACCAGCTCCAATGCCGCCGTGGCGGCGAAGCTCCGGTCCGCGTAGCGTGCAACGATGGCCGCCCGGGCAGTATCCAAAGCCAGCGCTTTCAACCCGTCCGGCTCGGCGCCCGCGTCGGCACCGGCCGCGCGCAATTGCGCCGACCACTCGGCGAGGATGGCCGCATCGCTGCCCGCCGCCCGAGCGGCGGCTTCCCCGATGAGTGCGCTGCCGACCTGCAGGGCCATACGAACATCCGCCGGATCGTCGCGCCTTTCCAGCTCGTACCGCCAGGACTCGAAAGTATCCACCCACGCCCACACCGTGTATCGATAGCGGCCTGCGCGCGGCGGCGTAAGCTCGGCCTGCCAGACATCGTTCCCCTGTGGCTTCATCTCCACTTCGTATTCTTCGCTTGCGCCGGCTGCGCCCCAGCGCAGCAGAACGCGGAGCTTGTCGTGGCCGTCGGTGAAGCAATGCGCCTCGATCGCGACGGCCTCCCCGGCGATGCATTTGATCGGAAAGCGCCCACCGTCGACGGCCGGCAGCACCGCGTCGATCACCGCACGTACCCTGCCCTCTCGAATCCCCGCCGTCGAGCCTATGTCGATGGCCCCGCTCGAGCTTGCGGGCACGCCTGTAGCAGCGGCCGCGGCCTTGCGTCTAGCCATGCGATTCCCATCGAAGCACGATCGTCGCGAGCGGCGGCAAATTGAGACTGATTGACTCGAGGCGGCCTTGGGTGGTCACGGGCACCGATTCCACGCTGCCCATATTGCCCCAGCCCGAACCGCCGTATTCTCGGGCGTCGGTATTCAGGATCTCGCGCCATACCCCACGGGACGGCACACCGACCAGGAAATTGGGTCGCGGGACCGGCGTGAAGTTGCACACCACGACCAAGGGAGCACCCTGGCCCGGAGCCTTGCGCAGGAAAGCGATGACGCTGACGTCGGCATTGCCGATATCCAGCCATTCGAAGCCATCGGCCGAAAAATCGATCTTGTGCAGGGCCGGCTCGCTGCGGTAAATCCGGTTCAAATCGCGCACCAGGTGCTGCACGCCGGCGTGCTCGGGTAGTTGCGCAACCCACCACTCGAGTTCACCGTCGTGTGTCCACTCGCGCCGCTGCCCAAATTCGCCGCCCATGAACAAGAGTTTCTTGCCCGGATGCGCCCACATGTACCCGTACAGGGTGCGCAGGTTGGCGAATTTCTGCCAATCGTCTCCCGGCATCTTGCCGATCAAGGAACCTTTGCCGTAGACCACCTCATCGTGCGACAGCGGCAGCACGAAGTTCTCGTTGAAGGCATAGATCAGAGAGAAGCTCAGCTGCCCCTGATGATATTTTCGATTGATCGGGTCCAGCTTCATGTACTCGAGAGTGTCATGCATCCAACCCATGTTCCATTTCAGGCCGAAGCCGAGGCCACCCGCATACGTCGGGCGCGACACCATGGGCCAGGCCGTGGACTCTTCGGCAATCATGCTCACATCCGGATGATCGCGATAAACAGCCAGATTCAGGGACTGCAGGAAGCTGATGGCGTCGAGGTTTTCACGGCCGCCGAATCGGTTTGCAACCCACTCGCCTTGTTTACGGGCATAGTCCAGGTACAGCATGGACGCCACCGCGTCTACGCGGAATCCGTCGATGTGATACTTGTCGAACCAGAACAGCGCCGAGGAGAGCAGGAAACTGCGAACCTCATTGCGTCCAAAATTGAAAATGGCTGATTTCCATTCAGGATGGAAGCCCTGCTGCGGATCGGCGTGTTCGTACAGATGCGTGCCGTCGAAATACACCAGCCCATGTTCATCCGCCGGAAAGTGCGACGGCACCCAGTCGAGAATCACGCCGATGCCCCGCTCATGCAAATGATCGACAAAGTACATCAGATCTTGCGGCGTACCGTAGCGGGCGGTCGGCGCGAAGTAACCCGTCGTCTGATAGCCCCATGACCCGTAGAAAGGATGCTCGGTCACCGGCATCAGCTCCACATGCGTGAAGCCCAATTCTTGCACGTAGTCCGCCAGCGCATGCGCAAGCTCGCGGTAATTCAGAAACTGGCCGTCCTTGCGGCGCCATGAGCCGGCATGCAGCTCATAGATAGACATCGGTGCGTCCAAGCCATTGCTGCGCGCCCGCGCCGCCATCCACGCGGTGTCCCGCCACTCGTACTCGAGAGTCCATGCGCGTGAAGCAGTGGCAGGCGGTAGCTCGCAACAGATGGCGTACGGATCGGCCTTCTCGACGACGAATCCATCGACCCGCGAAGTGATGTGATATTTATATGCGTGGCCGTGCTGCACGGCCTGCGCGGCTCCTTCCCAGATGCCCGAGCTGTCCGACCGCGGAGCGAGGCTGTCCTCTCCCGCCCGCCAGCCGTTCCACTCTCCGATCACCGATACCGCGGCGGCGTTGGGCGCCCAGACCGCGAAATGCGCACCCCCTCCCGGCAGGAGCATGCATCCGAGCTTCGAGTGCAGCTGCGAATGGGTACCCTCGCGGAACAGGTAGATATCTTGGTCAGTCAGCACAGCGTGACTGGCTCTTGATGCATCGCGTTCACCTCGTGTTAACTGAGGATCTTAGGTTATGGCTCCCGCAATTCCTGTCCCCGCTGGGCGGAATCTCGTGTAGGACAACACTGGCGAATCCCGCCCGTATCGCCCAGGCGGCCTCATGAAAGAAACGACAGATGATCGCGCATTCGCGCTGCGATCATCCGGATGTTTTCCTTGATGCGCCGAAGATGGGCAAGATTGTCCTCGGAACTGACGGAGTCAATCAGGGGGTTATAATCTTTTGGCTCATGTCCCTGGCCCACCATGACCGCAAACCAGCTCGCCTCCTTGAATAGCTCATCCGAGGACAGAACGATGCGGCCGGTCCGGGAAAAGTGTTCTTCTTTGTAAACCAGGCTTTCCGGCAACGGCATGGCGCGGCAATGTTTCCACAGCGGTTCCGGTTTCTCCGCCGTCGAATGGTAGTGCAGCAATAGAAAGTCCCTGATTCCGATGATCTCCTCGGATGTTACGCGGTTATATTGTTCTGCCGTGAGCGGATCGCAGTCGCGGGTGGGAAACAGCGACAGAAGTTTCGCGATACCGCTTTGTATCAAGTGAATGCTGGTCGACTCCAAAGGCTCGAGGAAGCCACCGGATAAGCCGATGGCCACCACATTTTTGTGCCACATTTTACGGCGTCTTCCCGGCTTGAACGGAATGAACCGCGGCTCGGCCATCGCGGTCCCCTCCAAGTTGTCGAGCAGCACCGCCGCGGCTTCGTCGTCGCTGATGTATTCGCTGCGGAACACATAGCCGTTGCCGGTGCGATGCTGCAAAGGAATGCGCCATTGCCAACCCGCCGCGCGCGCGGTGGATCGCGTGAAGGGTTGCGGCGGTCCGACCCTTGCGGAGGGCACCGCCACCGCGCGATCGCAGGGCAGCCAATGCGACCAATCCTCGAAACCGGTTTTCAGAACGCCTTCGATCAGAAGCCCGCGCATTCCCGAGCAATCGATGAAAAGATCGCCGGCAATCTCATCGCCTCGATGGGTATGCACTGCGGTGATGAATCCGCTATGCGGGTGCTGGTCTATTTTCTCGACCTTCCCCTCGAGACGCACTATGCCCTTGGCTTCCGAACGGGTGCGCAAGTACTTTGCGTACAGGCTTGCATCGAAGTGATAGGCATATCCCATGGTCGAGATCAGGGACTTCGGATCGGTCGCAGGGAATTCGAACTTTCCGTCGAGTGCGGCCACCGTGTTGAGAGAGTAGTCCTCGAAGCTGTCCCGATGTCCCTCGAGCTGCGCACGCAGCCAACGATGCTGAAAGCTGACCCCATCACTGGGGAAGCCGTAGCGGCCGAAGGGATGAAAATAGCGGTGCCCCGGACGCGTCCAGTCCCTGAACTCAATACCCAGCTTGTAACTGGCTTGAGTCTCCTTCATGAACTCCTTTTCGTTCAGACCCACGATTTGATTGAACCAATGAATGGTCGGAATGGTGGCTTCGCCGACGCCTATGGTGCCGATGTCGTCGGATTCGATCAGCGTCACCGAACAGTGACGCAGGTCGAGGGCATGGGCCAGCGCCGCGGCGGTCATCCATCCCGCAGTGCCGCCGCCGACGATGACGATTTTCCGGATGCGATTATCATTCATCTTGAAAGTATCGCACCAAAATACGGCTCCCGTCCGCTGCAAGCGGCCGTCGTGTTGCCCCGCCGGCGACCTCAGAATTTGTAAGTCAGCGTCGCCGTGGCGTTCGTGCCCGCAATGCTGCGGGCATAGAAGTAGCCGTTGGAGCCCACCGTCTCCGTTATGCCGGAATTCGGGTTGCCTTCTGTCAATCCCAATGCGTTGGTGACGTTCCAAACGTTCAAATTCAGGTGGATGCGGTCCGTGAAATTGATGTCACTGCCCACCGACAGCACGCCATAGCCGGGCAGCGCAAGGCCGTTACCCACGTCCGTGAAGATTTTTCCGGTATATTCGTATCGCAGGTACACGTCACCCCGCCGATTCGGGAGATCATAGGTGGGCTGGACCGCATACATGACCTGGGGCGTGCGCTGCACGACGTTGCCGTTGTACTGGGCCGCGGCTGCATTATTGACAATCTCTCCGTTGATGAATTCACCCGTGTTCACGTCGGCCAATTTCGGTTGCTGATAGGTCGCGTTCACACGAATGGAAAATGCATCGAAATATTGAAACGTCGGCCGATAGGTCAGGTCCACGTCCACGCCGTTGATTCTCAGGTTGGCCTGCACGCTGCCCTGGATGGCGGCGTCGTTGGGTTGTATGTATTGGTAAGTCTGGTTGTTGAAATTCGTGTGAAAATACGTCAGTACACTGGTCAATCCGTATCCCTCGAATCGCACTCCCGCCTCGCTGAGACTGAGACGGGTAGGTGCGGTCAGATTGTTGCCGCCGTTGGTTTGATTGCCATCGGCGTAGCGGCCGTACACGGACAGATACGGTAGGATTTCGTAGTTCGCACCGACGGTCCAGGATGTGGGAATGGCCGTGGCCTGCGTGCGCGTGAAGGTCCCATTGAAGGATGTCCCCAGATTGGGCGCCACACCCGGCAGCCCGGCGGGAACCGGCGGATTGATCGCGAAAGCGTTCCCGGTGTTGAGTACGTTGTTGACGTCCTCGTGGCGCAGGCCGAAATCGACGTGCAGCTTCTTGTCGAGCAGCGCCATTTCATCGTTGAAGTATTCCGAGAAGGAATTGAGCGTGTTCGACCAGAGTCCTCCACCCCAATCGCCGTAACTTTCCAGTCCGTTGTTGGTCAGGCTGCCGAGCGGTTTTCCCGCCGCGTTCAACGCCTCGATGTCATAGATCGACGAGCTATTGGACACGCCATTGATCAACGTGGCGACGCCCGTTTGGTCGTTGGACTGCCACACGCGATAATACATGCCACCCAAGGTGAGCGAGTTGCTCCAGCCGTTGCCCTCCAAGTTCCACTTCGCGCCGAAATCGTTGCCGAGGTCGTGGGTCGCCAAGTATTGATGGTTGAGTACCGTCTGTTGCAGCAGGCCGTTGCCATTGATGGCGTTCAATGCGGCGACGTTGGAGGCGGGGGTTATCTGTCCCGTCGTCAGATTGCGGATGCCGAATTGCGTGGCGCCCGGAAAGGCCGCGAGTCCTGCGGTCAGGAGCGAATTGATGGGCGAGGCCGCGCCGGGGGTTAGGTAGGAGAGTGCGCTGCCGAGTCCCTGATTTCCGCCGGCGCCGCTGCCGGGGAATATCCCGTTGAAGTCCCAGTTGGATTGCAGAAAGCGCGATCGCGCGAATACGGTCCACTGATCGCCGATCGGGACGTTCAGGTCGATGCGGTATTGATTACCCGTGGCATGGATGCCCTCGGAACCATTGAAATCGCGGAAGTAAGTGCCCGTCCCGGTTGAGTCCGGCACAGCGATACTGGCGAAGCCCGGTCCCAGGACGTTGCCGTACTGGGTGCTGAGGCCGGGTACGCCTGACACCTGACCGTTCACATAGCGATACGGCATGTCGGCGTAGTAGGGATCGTGCTCGTCCCACCGCTTATAGGTCACCTTGACGAAGGCGCCGTTGTCCCACTTCTTCTCGAGAGCGGCCTTGATGTGATACGTGCTATAGGTGAAAGGATTGCTGCGCTGTCCCTGGTCCGAGTCCAGATAGCCGCCCACCATGAACGCGACGCCGTCGCCGAGCGCCTTGATGGGACCTGAATAGTAAAAGTCGGCGCGCTGCTCCCCATAGGTCGCGGCCATTAGCTTAGCGATGCCTTCGCCCTCGTCGAAGTTCAGGGGCCGGGAGATGAAATTCACCGACATGCCCGCGCCGTTCGGCCCCAGGATGGCGGAACTGCCGCCTTGCAGCGCTTCAACGTGATCGATGGTGATGTCGTTCTGGAAATACTCATCGTCGCCGCCGCCGCCGTAGAGAATCGGCATGCCGTCTTCCTGCAGCATGATGAAGGTCTGACCGCCGCCGGGCAGCCCGCGTACCGAATAATTGTTCGAGACCGGACCGGCGGTGCTCTCCACGAAAACGCCTGGAATCAGCTGCAGCACGTCCGCGGTGCTGCGCGGCGCTTTCTGTTCGATCTGAGTCGCATCGATGGGTGTCACATCGACGGAGGAATTGAGCACGGTTCGCTGCGAAGTCACGCCGGTGACGACAATGGTATCCAAGCCCGTCTCTTGGTGCGCAGGGGCGGCCGGAGACTGTCCCGTGCCTTGATCGGCAGCGCCTCCTTGCGGAGTCGCATTTTGCGCACCGGTGTTCTGCGCACCGGTATCTTGCGCAGATGCATCTTGCGTACGGGCGCTGGCTGCCGCAGTCGAGCTGCCCGCCGTGGACTGAGCAGACACCGGCGCAGTGGCAGTCAGTGATAGCGCCGCCAAAATACTCAGGCGCAATGTGTCGTTACTTGTTCCTTTCACCGACTCCCCCACGAAGCCTTCGAAATTAATGGCAACGCCGATTCCCGCCTGCAGGAAAACAATCAACAATCAATGATTGATGGCGCTTGCGGCTCCCCCGCTCATTACATAATTATTTATTGGGGGCGACGGTATCAGTCCGTACGCGCCGAAATTTTTGTAGGATCATCGCACCCCGGCTGTAGGCCGGCCGAAATAAATCCACTACGCGAACGATCCTTCGAGCCTACTCCGGCAGTACGACGCCTGAACCGCCCATTTCTTTCGGAAAATCCTTCAGCTTCGGCAAGCCATCCTTGACCCTCAGCACGGTATCTTGGTAATTCACATGCATGGCGGGCTGAAACTTCAGCTCCGGAATCATCGCCGCGTACACATCGGTGAGTTTCAGCGGAGGATGCTCTGAGAATAGGTGACCTCCGCAAGTCTTACACCACTTTCGGAAGCTCACGGGTGTCTTGTTGTACGTCCCGATATTATCCGCGCCCTTGGTTACCGTGACCGCGCTGGGCTGCCAAAGGCTGAATGCATTGACCGGGCCCGCGGACCAATGGCGGCATGATTCGCAATGGCAGTAACCCATCGCAACAGGTTCGCCGCTCACGGAGAATTCGACTGCGCCGCAGAAACAACGCGCTTTGTAATCAGCCATAGGCCACCTCCATCAAACAGAAGTCCGTTGCGATGCCACCTGCTCAGGTGGATGTCGTCCGATGTTCGGCGCGCGCCGGCCATAAGTCAATCGGCGGAGGCAAGAGTCCCGGCCCTCGGTATTCTTCGGTATGATGCCCGGCGTTATCGCAGCCTGCTCGCCCGGACGAAACCTTCGAGGACCCGAGATTGGACCCGCTGAAACGCTTTGCAGGATTGCTCGATGACCTCAAGCAACGATCGGTATACCGCAGTCTGCGTGCGACGACGGGCACCGATTTTACATCGAACGACTATCTGGCCCTTGCCGACAGCAGCCGCATGCGCGAGGTGCTCATCGATGCGCTGAAGCGCGGCGTGCCGAGCGGGTCCGGTGGTTCGAGGCTTCTGCGGGGCAACCATCCCGAACATGAGCGGCTCGAAGAAGAAGCGGCGCGCTTCTTCGGAACGAAGCGAGCGCTTCTGTTCGGCTCAGGCTATGCCGCGAATACGGCCCTGCTGTCAACCCTGCCGCAGCGCGGCGATTTGGTGGTTTACGATCAGTACGTTCATGCGAGTTCGCACGACGGAATGAAGCTTGGGCGAGCGAGTGTCGCCTCCTTCGCGCATAACGATGTTGACTCCGCCGACGATGCCATCCGAGCATGGCGCCAGGGGGGCGGCACGGGGACGCCCTGGATCGTGATCGAAAGCCTGTATTCGATGGAAGGAGACCGCGCCCCCCTCGCGGAACTCAAAACCCTGGCAGAGCGCTGCGGCGCCTTCCTCATCATCGATGAGGCACATGCAACCGGCGTATTCGGCCCCGATGGGCGAGGCCTGGCGGCCGAACTCGAAGGAAGCGACCGTGTCCTCGTACTGCACACGGGGGGCAAAGCCTTGGGAGTCAGCGGCGCGATCGTCACGGGACCGTCCGTTCTCTGCGACTTCCTCATCAACCGCGGCCGCCCGTTCATCTTTGCAACCGCGCCGCCACCGCTCGTCGCCACTGCACTGTGCGAGTCCTTGGCCATTCTTCGCGAGGAGCCGGAACGTCGAACCCGCCTGGCTTCTCTGGCCGCTCATGCACGGCAAGCCATCAGGAAGCAGCTCGACTTGCCGACCCCTCACTCGCAAATCCTGCCCGTCATCATCGGTGAGAGCGATCCGGCCATCCGAATTGCAGAGATGATTCAGGCGGCAGGTTTCGACGTACGTGCAATCCGCCCACCGACGGTTCCTGCGGGCACCGCGCGTCTGCGCATCTCGATAACCCTGCACCTGGACGAGTCGTTGATCGATGCACTGGTATGTGCCATGCGCGAAGCCATGTTCGCCATGACAACTAGTAGATCGGCACGGTGATGTTGACCCGTCACACGTCACACGGCCTGGGGGGGGCTCAGAGGCTGGACGCCAACGTAAAGGCAGCAGTTGGCGTCCAGCCTCTGAGCCCCCCCAGGCTGTGCGCATTGGGCCGAGGTACAGCACCGCGCAGGAGGTGAATCACCGCATGGGTGGCAGATTCGGTGCCCTCACGTTTTCACGACACTCAGCCGAATTTCATTTTTGCCGCGGCCGCTCGTGCGGAAACCCTGCGGAAAGCGGCCATTCGCCGCTTGCTGAAGGATTTCTGGTTGAATCGACAAATACCACGACAAATCATCGTGGGAGCGTGCGACGAAGAACATCACCCGGCCGCTCAACTGATCGGACATGCGTACCATCCAGGGACGAACAGGGCTGCAATTGTGCGGGGCGGATCTCACAGTCTCTGTCGGGAGCGGGCCCTACCGATTGTAGGAGGACGCTGGCTTCGCCTCATGCCGCCGGCGCTCCTGGGGGGCTGGCGAAGTCGGCATAGACCGGGTAATGAGATAAGATCCCGCCTACGCCCGCCGGTAACGCGTGAGAGATGCCATGACCCCCTTCGACATGACCCCACCCAATGAGAACGAGCGCCGCGAAATAATTGCCGGATTGAGCGACCAGGAACGGCACGTGCTGCTGCAGCATGGCACCGAAGCTGCCTTCTGCGGCGTGTTCCTTGACAACAAAAAGGATGGCATTTATACCTGCCGCTTCTGCGGCCTACCGCTGTTTCGCTCCAGCGCGAAATTCGATTCGGGTACGGGTTGGCCGAGCTTCTTCGAGCCCTACCACGAATCCCACATCCGGCGCATCCGGGACACCAGCCACGGCATGATCCGCGTGGAGGAAGTGTGCGCGCGCTGCGGCAGCCACCTCGGCCATGTGTTCCCCGACGGCCCGCCTCCGACCGGAGAGCGGCATTGTTTGAATTCGGTTTCGCTGGCCTTTACCGAGAAAGGCCAGCCGCTGCCCGATGTGCTAAAACGCGGGGAATCCGCGCCGGTTCGGTGAGACAAGGGCCCGCACATGTCAGACCAACAAAACCAGTGGGTATCCCTTGGTTCCGGCAATCTTACGGCGCAGGTCAATCCTCTTGGCGCTCAACTGTCCGCTCTACGGGATAGGAGCGGGCGGGATCTATTGTGGGCCGGTGATCCCGCGGTCTGGACTGGGCGGGCTCCGCTGCTTTTCCCCATCGTTGGCATGCTGGCCGGCGGCTGTTATCGCCTGGGCTCGAAAGTCCATCAGCTGCCGCGGCATGGATTCGCGCGCGGCAAGCTTTTCGAAGTCACCGAGGCGACTTCCGCCACCGCGGCCTTCCGGTTGACCGCGGATGAGGCCACTCTTCAGGTGTATCCCTTTCATTTCGAATTGGATGTCCGTTTTGCGCTCGAGGGCCCGACGCTTTCGATAACGACGTACATCCGGAATGTGGGCGACGAAGAGATGCCCGCGAGCTTCGGCTATCACCCCGCGTTTCGCTGGCCGCTGCCCTACGGGCGGGAACGGTCATCTCATTTCATCGAGTTCGCCTGCGATGAGCCTGCCCCGATCCGGCGCCTCAACACCGACGGATTGCTGACAATGGAGCGTCATCCAACGCCCATCTCTGATCGGCGCCTGGCGCTCGCGGATGCACTTTTTCGGGACGACGTCATCATCTTCGATGCAATCCGCAGCAGTTCGGTAACCTACGGCGCCGACGGCGGACCCCGGCTGCGGATCAGTTATCCCGACACGCCCTATCTTGGCGTCTGGACGAAGCCGGCGGCCAATTTCATCTGTATAGAGCCCTGGCATGGGTTGTCGGACCTCGCGGGATTCTCCGGTGATTTCACGGCGAAGACAGGCGTGTTCATGGTGGCCCCGGGCGCCTGCATGCCGATCACGGTGGCAATCGCTCTACAGGAGGCTTAGCGCAGCGCACGCTGAACGGCCATTGACGGCGACAAGCCGATTCGCCAAGCAGCCGGATAAGTGAGTAGGATAGCGAATGTCATCGATTAAGGAGAGATTTGGAATGCGCTTCGCCGAACTCACGCCGGGTGTAGTTGTTCGTAGCGCACCGCGCATCGTTACCGCAAAGGAAATCCTGGAATTCGCCAAGCGGTACGATCCGCAATGGTTTCACACCGATGAAAAGCGCGCGCAACTCGGCCGCTGGAAGGGACTGATTGCCAGCGGCTGGCACTCATGCGCCATTGCAATGGAGCTGATGGTGCGGAATGTTTTGCTGGATTCGGAATCGTTCGGCTCGCCGGGGATCGACTCGATAAAATGGCTCGAGCCTGTCCGCCCCGACGATGCGGTCTCGTTGCATTTCGAGGTGCTTCGCTCGAGCAAGTCGCCGTCGGGCCGGACGGGGATATTGCTGTCGAGGTCGGAACTCTGGAACCAGAGGGAACGTCAGGTGCTGACGCTCCAGGGCACGACGTTATTCGACGTAACCGAGCGTCGCTCCAACACCTCATAGACTCGAGCCGGGTCGAGAGGACTTATGCGGCTACTAGTAATCGAGGACGAGCGCAAGACCGCAGAGTACGTGAAGCGGGGGCTCGAGGAATCCGGCTATACGGTCGATGTCGCAAACAATGGCGTGGACGGGCTACATCTTGCGATGGAAAACGACTACGAACTGATTGTGCTCGACGTAATGCTGCCGCGCCTGGACGGCTGGGGCGTCGTCAAACAATTGCGCAACAGCAAAGAAACCCCGGTGCTATTCCTCACCGCACGTGATGACATCGACGATCGCGTCAAGGGCTTGGAACTCGGCGGCGACGACTACTTGCTCAAGCCGTTTGCATTCGTCGAATTGCTGGCGCGCATCCGCACCTTGCTGCGGCGCGGACCCGTACGCGACGTCGAGCATTTGAGCCTCGGCGACCTGGAGATCGATGCGATTCGCCGACGCGTAAGGCGCGCAGGTCAACGCATCGAATTGACCCCACGGGAATTTGCGTTATTGTACTTGCTCGCCACGCGCCGCGGCGAAGTATTGAGTCGAACGCAGATTGCCTCTCATGTTTGGGACATGAATTTCGACAGCGACACCAACGTGGTGGACGTTGCAATACGCCGGTTACGCGCGAAAATCGACGACGCGCATACGCTCAAGCTCATTCACACGGTGCGCGGTATGGGCTATGTGTTGGATATCGACGAACCTGACTGATGCACCTGTCACTGAGCGCGCGCCTCGCGCTGATATTTTCGCTGATCACCGTTCTGAGCCTCTCCCTGGCGGGTGTGGTCCTTTTCAACGCGCTGACACATCAGCTTCTTGGACAAAGTGACCTGGCCCTCCAATTGAAGGTCCGGCATCTATGCCAACTGGCCGGGGAACTCGATTCCACCCTGGCCATCCGCGACCACCAGGAACGCCTGGTCGCCCTTGCGCTCGGTGATCCGGAACTGGCACTGCGTATCGAGACGACCGAAGGCACCGTGTTGATCGACCACGACCCTTCACATATCGGGATGATTGCGTTGCCGGCGGCACCGGCGTGCGAGCGCGCGGCCAGCGGTCCGGTTCAACACTGGAGTGCCGCCGGCACCGTCCCCGTAAGCGGTGTGGCGAGCATGGCCAAGCTGCGCGACGGCTCCGGATTGAAAGTCGGTGTCGCGCGCTCGATGAGCGACCAGGCTCAACTGCTGAACAGTTATCGCAATATCATCTTCGCAACCGTCGCCTCGACCACTTTGATTGCCGTGGTTCTTTGCTACTTGTTTGTCAGGCGTGCGCTCGTACCGTTGCGCGCGATTGCCGCGAGCGCGCAATCGATCACCGCCGAGCGGCTCGACTCGCGCATCGACGTCAGCTCTGCTCCGCTCGAGTTGCATGATCTTGCGCAGACGCTCAATGCGATGCTGCAGCGCCTGCAACAGGGGTTCGACCGTCTCTGGCAATTCACCGTCGATCTTGCGCATGATTTGCGTACGCCGATCGGCAATATGCGTGGGGCGTCCGAAGTTGCGCTGGCACGCACGCGCTCGGCGACTGATTACCGGGCCTTGCTCGCGTCGAATATCGAGGAGTGCGATCGCGTCACCCGGATGATTGAAAACGTGCTGTTCCTGGCGCGTGCCGAGAGCCCGCAATTTGCGCTGCACCGCTCGCAGTTCGATGCCGGCGAGGAACTGCAGCGCATCGCCGAGTACTTCGACGGGATTTCGGCGGAAAGCGGCGTCCAAGTGCAGGTATCCGGGCACGCACAAATTTACGCGGACCGCGAGTTGTTCCGCCGTGCCGTCAGCAATCTCTTTGCCAATGCCTTGCGCTACACGCCCAGGGACGAAACCATCTGCATGGTCGCCGCGGAATCCACGCTAGGCGCGTCAATACGCGTTCAGAATCCCGGTGAGGGTATCGCAGCCGCCGACCTTGGCAAGGTGTTCGATCGATTCTACCGAGGCGATGAGGCACGCAGCAATTCAGGCACGTCGAATGGGCTGGGATTGGCGATCGTGAAGACAATCGTGGAAATTCACGGCGGTACGGCGCTCGCCCGGAGTGAAGTTGGAACCACGGCCTTCGAACTTCACTTTCCGGCGTTTCGCGACGGCACGGCCGCCGGCTCAATCTGATCGCTACCTAGTTTTATACGCACGCGTCGAGATCGTCGCGCGCGGCGGGCTTCATCACTGAGCGGCCCGTCTCATCACCAATGTCAGTGGCGCTCACTTAGCGCTCAGCGCCGTTGTGCGCCCTGCTGCGCCGAACTCTCCCGCTCTCGACCCGTCGAGGGCTGCCGCCCGGAAGTTCATTTCAAAAATGTAATCGGGCGGACCACGTTACGTAAGTGCGCGACTCCTAAGATTTTTTGCATCGCAGAAATGCAATCTCGACTGGCGAAAGAGGGCAACGACATGACTGATCAAATGCGACGCAATTTCCTGGTCGGTGCAGCAGCATCGGCGGCCGCGCTGGGCGTGACAGCCGCGGGCGCGGCCACGTTCGGCAACCCGGACTCTCCTCCGGAAGGCAGAATCAACGCGAAGGGCCCGACCGCCCTGAGCGAACCGGGCCCGCAAAATCCCGTGCTCGCGAGCCAGTTCCCTTCGTTTCAGGATCCGCCCGCCACCGACATCAACGGAATGCCGTTGTTTTGGGCGTCCTTCAACAATGCGCACAAACGTTATCAAAGCGGCGGTTGGGCGCGCGAAGTCACCCAGGCCGATTTCGCAATCTCGGAAGATATCGCGGGCGTCAATATGCGCCTGGGGGCGAACGGCATTCGCGAACTGCACTGGCACCAGCAAGCCGAGTGGGCCATCATGACGGACGGCAACTGTCGGATTACGGTATTGGACGAACTGGGACGCCCCCAGGTGGCCGACGTGAAGACCGGCGACCTGTGGTATTTCCCGCCCGGCCTGCCCCACTCGCTGCAAGGACTGGGACCTGACGGTGCCGAATTCGTGCTCGCGTTCGATAACGGGCGGGCCACCGAATTCAACACGTTGATGCTCACCGACTGGATCGCACACACACCGCCGGATGTTCTCGCGGCGAGCTTCGGCGTACCCGCCGAAGTGTTCAAGAACATTCCGCTGGAGAATCTGTGGATCTTCCAAGGAGAAGACCCGGGCCCGCTGGCGGCCGCGCAGCGCGCCGTACAGTCCCCCGCGGGCGCGCCGAAGCATCCGTTCATCTTCTCTCTGAGCGATCTGGCGCCCGCCAAAAAGACCAAGGGCGGCATGGTGCAAATTGCCGACAGCAGCAACTTCTTCGTGTCCAAGACGGTCGCTGCTGCACTGGTCACGGTCAAGCCGGGCGGCGTCCGGGAATTGCACTGGCACCCGAACGCGGACGAGTGGCAGTACTACATCAAAGGCCAAGCCCGCATGACCGTGTTCGATACGGGCCCGAAGGCGCAAACCGCGGACTTCCGCCCTGGTGATGTCGGCTATGTGAAGAAGAGCCTCGGCCACTACGTACAAAACACGGGCAACACCGACTTGGTGTTCCTGGAGCTGTTCAAGTCCGATCACTATGCCGAAGTCTCGCTGTCTGACTGGCTGGCGCACACCCCGCCGCAACTGGTGAAACAACACCTGAACATCGATCCGGAAGTGCTCGCGCAGTTTCCCAAGGTTCGCCCGGACGTGATGCCGCTGTGAACGGGATGCCGATTGCCTGCAGCGCCGGACGGCGAGCGACTTGAGCATGGACGCTCTTTTGCAACGGCCTCGAGCAGGCCTGGTACCGTTTTCCGGTGCAACCAAACAAACGCAGTTCGATGCACGCGACGTGCTGGACCGCGGCCGCACGGGATTACGCGCCCTGGTGCCGTTCGCCGGCCCCGCCATCGTCGCCTCGGTCAGCTATATGGACCCGGGCAATTTCGCGACGAACATCCAGGCCGGCTCGACCTATGGATACCAACTGCTCTGGGTCGTGGTCATCGCAAACGTCGTGTCCATGCTGTTCCAGTCGATGTCGGCAAAGCTCGGCATCGTCACCGGCCGGAATCTCGCGCAACTGTGCCGGCAGGAATTCTCCCCTTCGACCGTCACCGCCATGTGGATCGCGTCTGAGGTTGCCGCGATTGCCACCGATCTTGCCGAGTTCCTCGGTGGCGCGCTGGGAATCTCGCTGCTGTTTCACGTATCCCTGCTATGGGGGATGAGCCTCACGGGAGTGGTGACCTTCGCGCTCCTGTCGCTCGAGAAGAACGGCTTTCGTCCGCTCGAGCTCGTGATAGCGGCTCTGGTCGGCATCATCGGTCTCAGCTATCTGTGCGAGCTCTTCATCGCGCCGCCGGATTGGCAGGCCGCGATCTTCCATTCGGTCGTCCCGCAATTGCAGGATCGCCCGGCCGTGACGCTCGCCGTCGGGATCATCGGCGCGACTCTCATGCCGCATACGCTCTATCTGCATTCCGGCCTGACCCAGAGCAGGACGCCCGCACGCAACGACCGCGAACGGCACAGGCTGGTGCGGTTTTCAAACCAAGAGGTGGTGATCGCCCTGGGATTTGCCGGCCTCGTCAATCTGGCCATGGTGATGATGTCGGCGTCCGCATTCGGTAAATCGGCAGCGGGGATTACGGATATCGGCACGGCATATCACACCTTGATTCCGGCACTCGGCATCGGCGCAGCGGGCGTGTTTCTCGTCTCATTGATGGCATCCGGCATCTCCAGTTCAGTGGTCGGCACGATGGCGGGCCAGGTGATCATGCAGGGTTTCACAGGCCGCAGCATCCCAGTATGGGTACGACGCCTGATCACGATGGTGCCAGCCTTCGGCATGGCACTCTGCTTCAACGCAACCACCGTCATGATCCTGAGCCAGGTCGTGCTGAGCTTCGTTCTGCCGCTGCCGATGATTGCGTTGGTCGTACTGTCATCGCGCAAATCCGTGATGGGGAGTTTCGCCGCGAGCAGGCGGGTCACGATCGCCGCGGTGGCGGCGACCGCCGTCATCGTGTTGCTGAATATCGTACTCATCGAACAGATGCTGTCGTGAGGCAGCCTCGCCGGCGTGGCGTTTCTCGCAGAGACCGCAGCGAAAGTGTAAGTCGAGCGATCGTTGGTTTTTTTTCAACTGGAGGATATGAATATGAGTCTATTTAAATCGAGTGTGACGGCAGCGCGGGATCAAATGACGGTGTCATCGGGTCCCTCGCCGAAATGTCCGAAACGGCTTAGCGCGTTGTTTTTCGCCCTCATCCTGGCGAGTGCTCTTCCCGTACGCCCGACTTACGCCAATTGTGGATTTGCGGGCTGTCCCGGCGACTCGGCAATCACGGCCGACGTGCAGGCATCGTTCGATCAGCATCCTATCTTGAATCTGCTGCACGTGAAGACATTGAACGGCGTGGTGTATCTATCCGGCACGGTCAGCAGCGGCTTGCACAGCGAGATTGCCGAGTCGGTCGCGCACCACGTGAACGGCGTAACGCGGGTCGTGAACTCGATCAGCGTCAGTCATTGACGGACACCGTTGCGGGGGACCTGCACTTCATACATGACCCCGTCCCCTCTTTAACCTTTCCTTTTTTACCCTTCACCCTCTTCAATTAGGAAATCTCGATGCAAGCGACCAGATCACTCATCATCGGCGCAGGCTTGGGCGCGCTGATCAATATGGCGGCAATCGGCGCGGCTGTCGCGCAACAATCGGCGGATGCCACGCCCCCGGTAAAACCGCCCAAACCGAAGTCAGCCAGGCCGTCGAGCGACTCGTCGAAAGCAACGGCCAAGGAACTGCAGGCTCTTCATGATCAAGTGGATGCTCTGCAACGCCGTCTGGATGTGCAGACCGCGGCCCAACAACAGACGCAAGCCATGGCCGATCAGGCGGTCGCGCAAGCGGCTGCCGCAAAAGCGCAGGCGGCGACCGCAACCGCCGCTGTTGAGGAGATTCCGGCCGAAGTAAACACAGAAGTCAAGACAGTCGCCGATGCGGCCAAGCCGAAGACCGACAAGATTTATTATAAAGGCGTGACCCTGACGTTGGGAGGATTCGGCGCGCTCGAGAGCGTTTACCGCACGCGGAACGAAACGGCCGACATGGCCTCGAGCTTCAGCGCAATTCCCTTCAACAACAATTCCGTCGGACAGACGAGCGAGTTCCGCTTCAGCGCCCGTCAGAGTCGATTCACGGCATTGGCGGAGGGTGATCCGACGGCGGACATCCACCTGGGATTCTACGGCGAGTTCGACTTCCTCGGAGCCGCCCAGACCGCAAACTCGAACGAAACCAATTCTTATACGCCGCGCGTCCGGGTCCTATACAACCAAGTGGATTGGAACGGCATAGGACTGCACCTGCTGGCCGGCCAGAACTGGTCCCTCATCACCATGCAGGGCAAAGGCATTACGCCACGCGCAGAGGACATTCCGTTGACTATCGATGCGCAGTACGTACCGGGGTTCTCGTTCACTCGTCAACCGCAAATACGCCTGACGGAAGAATTCGACGACACATTTTGGTTGGCCGTCTCGCTCGAGAATCCGCAAACGACGTTCTACACCGGCGCGAACGCGCTGCCCGCGAGCCTGCAGCTGACCTATAACGCGCCTGGCGGATCCGGGTTCGATTCTGCCAATACCTTGTCGCTCAACCACATCCCGGATGTCGTCGCAAAAGCGGTGTATGAACCGACCGTTGCAGACCGGACCGTGCATCTCGAGGTGTTCGGCTTATACCGAAGCTTTTATGAGCGTCTCGATCAAGCGAATCAAAACGTCA
Source organism: uncultured Gammaproteobacteria bacterium (assembly GCA_963807505.1). Taxonomy (GTDB): domain Bacteria; phylum Pseudomonadota; class Gammaproteobacteria; order Steroidobacterales; family Steroidobacteraceae; genus Bog-1198. The sequence continues at coordinate 167,173 of CAWECC010000001.1, forward strand.
ACGGTGGCGGCGTCGGCGCCGGGCTCACCGTGCCCGTGGTGCCTGGGTTCGTCGACTTTCAATTGTCCGGCATGGGCGGCAAGGGTATCGGCCGTTACGGTGCGGCTCAGCTCACCGATGTGACATTCGATGCAGCCGGAGCCATCAAGCCGATCAGCGAAATCCAAGCGTTGGCCGGCTTGATCGTGCACGCCTCACCCAAGCTGGATGTTTACGCTTATGCGGGCGAGGAAAAGGAAAGCGCCCAGGCCTACTATCTGACCTCAGCCAACGGCACCGTGACTGGCTACGGATATGGAAATCCACTCTACGTCAACTCTGGGTGCGACTACGAAGGGGCCCCCGGAGCGTGCGTGGGCAACACCCGGGTTGTGGAGCAAGGAACCGCCGGTTTCTGGTGCAGGCCGTTCAGCGGTTCGTTCGGGCGGTACCAGATCGGCTTGCAGTACTCTTACACCGAGCGCAAAGCCTTCAGCGGCATCGGCGGCGCCCCGGTCGCAGACGACAGCATGGTGTTCGCGAGCTTTCGCTACTATCCGTTCTGAGCCGTTGGCCGGTAACTGTTCCCTGTTGCCGGCCAGCGGCTCAGCCCCTCGGCCGAATACCGTCAACCGCTCAACATCATGGTGCAGGCTCAGTTGATACGTAGTTGATATTTCGCGCAGGTCTCTTTCGCGACATAACTGTCAGGGAACGGCGGCTCGTTGCATTTTTGGCGCGTGGCGTCGTCCAACGTCGGAAACTCATTATGCAGAACGAGTCGCGTCCAGGCACTCACCTCCTCGTGGCGGCAACCGGCCGCGACGCTGGGCTGGTTCGCCGCACCGGCGGTCGCGGTATTGCAATAGGTAGCGATATGATCGGCCGCACCTGGATCGGCCACCTTCACATCCAATAGATCGTTGGGAATGGCGGTGCCCGCCGAATCCGGCGTCTTGACCGGCGCGGGAGGCGCGGGGGACGCGGGAGGCGCGGGGGAGACATTCGTCGCCGCAACGCTTGGAGCGCTTTTTTGCGTTTCAGCGACCGGTGCCTGGGGAATAGCAGGCTGTGCGGCAGCGGCATGGCCGGGAATGGCTGCGGCTGCGGAGGTTGGCGCCGCCTCCTCCAGCTCACTCTCCTCCAGCTCACTGCTCACATCCGGTGCAGCGGGAATACTCATCACCACGACGCCGGGGCTCGATTTATGCCGCGTGGTTGCGGTCTCCGTCGCTCTGCGGGACGCCGCACTCGGTGCAACGCAGTCATATCTCCACAGATGCGCCGCAGGCATGTCCGGCAATGACGACATGGAAGAGCTGAGACGACAGCCTTGGGGAGGAATGCTGTCGCGCGCAGTCGCTGCGCAGTTCTTGGACACGACATGGTCGCGCTTCAGATCCGTATTCAACTGGGCTGAAATGCCGTCGCTGCGTGCCAGGCATGCGGCCTTGGACATCGGGCCGACGATGTACACGGGCGCAATACCTTTCTCGTCTGAAAAGAACACCGCGAGATACGCTTGTTTGGAAGTTGCATCCACCAGCACAACAGCGCAGCCGCTGCCCTGCGGGGTCGCGGCTGTGGCCTGCATCTTGTCGCATTGGATATCAACCGCCTCTCCCTTCGCCAGATCGGCGGCAGCCGATTTCTGATCATCGTTCAACATCATCGCGACGCTTTGGCCGTCACTTGCCCAAAGCTTCACGATGGGATGGCCGAGGGCGTCCTCGTCGATTTCGGCGACACTGCCGGTGACCCGCACCCTGCTGTTGCCGATCCTGTTCTGAGTGGCCACCGCATTCGTGCCATAGTCCTGATAGAGTTGCTCCGCCGTCGTTTGATATACCGCGCCAAGGACAGCGCCGGTTTCGCGGGATGATTGATCCGTGGCCACGGACCGCTCCGTTGAACGAATCGACGGCGGGAAAGTGCTCGGCGGCGTGATTGAACCCTGCGACCGTCCCGGCGGCCCGGTTGGGCATGCGGATCAACAAAAGCATCGCTGCGATCAGGGCAAGCGCCGCGGAGGTAATCAAAAAACCGTAGATGACCCGCTTAGCCCGCCCCCTGGGCTTGACCACAACCGCAATCGGCGCGCCGCAATTGGGGCAGCTCGCCGCCTTGTCGGAGACCTGATGGCCGCACTCCTTGCACGCGATGATGGCCATTTGTTTCCTTATCTCAGAAGCGAAGTCCCACTGTGATCGGTACGAACTGCATGTCGCCGCTGTTCTGCAGAAAGTGCTGGAACCGCGCCTCCATGAAGAAAGAAGCGCGGTCCGCGACCGCGACTTCCCACCCGAGACCCGCATTCCAGGATTTGAGCCAGGGGCTGGTGGTGTCATCCACCGCCGTCAAGGCCGGGAAATAGCCGGGCCCGCAGTAGAAATAGCCGCACACAGTGCCCTTTTCGATCGATATCTGCCGCAATCGAGTTTGCTCGCGGTACCAGCCGAAACCGCCGAACAGATACAACTTCTGGCGCGACGATCGATGCGCCAAATCCAGCTGCAGGTCGGCATCGCCCCCGTAGAGGTGCGCATGTCCATTCGTGTATTGCGTACCGTTCATATTGAGCAGCGGGCCCGCGGCGTCGAACGAACTGTAGCTTCCGTCCACGCGTATGCCCACCGGCAGGTTCGAGGTCGGGAACCAGGCGAATCCCAACCCGACATTCGAGCCGTTGTTGAAAGCCTCTTTCGTGTTTCCGGTCGCAACAGTGTAGCCGCCATCGATCTGTGCCTGAAACGGGTGATACTTGAGTTCAGGCTGCGCCGGGGAATAATTCACCACACGCGGCGGCGCCGCGTAAGCGCTGGGCGCCGGAGACGGCGGCACGGCGTAGACCGAGGGCGGCGGAGCGGCATAGACCGGCGGCGAAGGCGGCGGAGCGGCATATTGCACGCCGTAGCCGCGCCCTTCGAGACAGGCGGCGATTGCGCGGCGGTACTCTGAGCGGCGCGATGCCTCCAGATTCGGCGAAACCCCGCCGTTCGGCAGAGTGGGATCGAAGCCCGTCTGATTCTTCGCCCAGCTGTGGCACGCGTAACGGTCGGCCGCTTGCTGCTGCTGACTTTGGCCGTTCTTCGGGGATATGGACATGCCGCCCGGTGCCGCAATGGGCGCCTGGCCTTGCTGAGCTGGGGATTGCGCGATTGCAGGAGCCGACACTGCAAGGAAGAGCGCAACGGGCAGCGCAGTGAGAGACTCGCGCTCGCTCGCCAACGCCAGTATCGGCCTACGGACTCGCGCAGATAAAAATTGGCACGCTACAATCCACCTCATGGCACAACTCCCAACGTCATAGCACACACCGGATCCAGCACATTCAATCTGCGTTCGGTCGGCCACAGTCAACGAACTTGTCCGAGTCGCGAGCGTGGTCGAATTTTAACCACACTTCGCGAAGAATTAGTAGAGACATTCGGAGTTTGAAACCAGACGGTGGACGAATCAAGTCGAGTTTTGCGAAGGAATTTCAGGATGATTACGCGACGCGCCAATTGTGGGCGGTCACAGCGCGCTGAGGAACTCGGGTGGTTGCTTAACAGCCACAATTGTTCGGTTTTTCCACCTTCGCGAAAATTTCTTGCCAATCTCATGTAATATTTCGCCCCATGAAAAAGTCAGCAATTTCCTACGTCGGTGTCGTTCTATTCAGCCTCGGCTGCAACGCTTACGCGCACCCGCCCAAGACGCATCGGCTCGAGGCCACGCCTGCGACGGTGGCCTATGGGTACTATTGGTCGGATGCGCGTCCGGTGCTGCGCATCGATTCGGGCGACATCATCGATGTCGATACCTTGCTGACCAATACGCCGGCGGGCCTCGCGAAAGCCGGGGTTCCCGACGATAAGATTCAGGCCTCCTTGAAGACCATCGTCGCCGAGGTGACGGGCGATCGTCGCGGACCGGGCGGTCATATCCTGACCGGCCCCGTGTACGTCGAAGGTGCGGAGCCCGGCGACGTGCTGGAAGTGAAAATTCTCTCGATCGATCTGCCGATCGACTACGGTTACAACGGTTGCAGCGGATACCTGCCCGAGAATTGCGAGACGGGCCTGCCCTCCAAAATCATCACCCTCGATCGTCAAAAGATGACCGCGGAGTTCTTACCCGGCATCGTGATTCCGCTCAAACCCTTCTACGGCAGCATCGGCATCGCACCCGCACCGGAATTAGGCCGCGTCAGCAGCAACCCACCGGGGCGGCATGCCGGCAACCTGGACAATCGCGAACTGATTGCCGGAAGCACGCTCTATATCCCCGTGTTCGCTCCTGGTGCACTATTCGAAATAGGCGATGGCCATGCAGCGCAGGGAGACGGCGAGGTGGATCAAACCGCCATCGAGACCTCCTTGCGCGGCCGCCTGCAGCTGACTGTGCGCAAGGACATGAAGCTGAACTGGCCGCGCGCAGAGACTCCCACCGACTACATCAGCATGGCGACCGATCCCGATCTGGTGGTCGCCACCAAGACTGCCATCCAAGAGATGGTGGATTTCTTAGTGTCGGAGAAGAAGCTCACCCGCCATCAGGCCTATCAGCTGGTGAGCATTGCGGGGAATGTGGCGGTAACGCAGCTTGTGGACAAACCCAACCTCGGCGTCCACGTCAGGCTGCCGAAGAGCATTTTCGTCACGCCGCCGAAGCGCCACTGATCAAGCAGCTCCAGTCGTCAATCGGGCTGTGGCGCAGGCCCGATGTAGTTGGCCGCAGGCCTGACGATGCGATTGTCCTTGCGCTGTTCCACGAGGTGGGCCGACCAACCGAAGATACGAGCGATCGCAAAGGTGGCGGTGAAAAACTCCTTGGGCAATCCCAACGCCAGATATACGACGCCTTTGTAGAACTCCAAATTGGCGCGCAGCGAGCGCTTCTTATGCGCCGTTTGCGCGACGAAGGCTTCATCGACGGCCTTCAAGACCTCGATGAGACGCTTCTCGATGGGCTGCGATGCGATGTCCTCGGCCAGCACTTTGACGATTTTCGAGCGCGGATCGACCACGCGATATTCTCGATGACCCATGCCCATCACCAGCCGCCCGTTGGCCAAAGATTGCGCGACGAAATCGGCGGCCTTGCCGGGATCGCCGACTTCCTGCGCCATCTCGAGCGCCCCCTGATCGGCGGCCCCATGCAGCGGACCGTAGAGTGAGCCCATCGCCGCCGCCAAGGCGGACGCGGGAGGGGACAGCGTGGAGGTCACGACACGGGCGGTGAAGGTGCTCGCGTTGAAGCTGTGATCGATCTGCAAGATTTGCGTTTGTTCGAAGATGCTCACGGCCTTATCGCTGGGCTTGCGGTTGTGCAGCAGCGTCAGGAACCGTTCGCCATAGCGGCGGGTTTCGGGATACGGCGCTGGCGCTCTTCCGGCGCGCAGCGCGACGAGCATGGCGTGCGCGGTGGGCAGTCTCGCAGCAACGATCAGCGCCTCCTGCTCCGCATCCGTCCGTCCTGCTTTGCTCGCCGGCGCTTCCAATGCCATCAAGGGCATGAGGGCCTGCAACGTGGCCATGGGATGCCCGCCGAGACTTGCCAGCTGCGTCAGCGCCGTCACCAGTCCCGCCGGCAGCCGGCCGGCGTCCCAGAGAAACTCCTCGAACTCCGCCAGCTGCGCATCAAGCGGCAGATCGCCGAAAACAACCAGGTACGCGACCGCTGAGAAAGGGATCTTGACCAGTTTTTCTATCGGGTGTCCGCGGTAATACAGCCGCCCGGCCTCGCCGTCGACCAAGGATATCGAAGTGCTGTCCACCACCACGCCTTCCAGGCCTTTTTTGATATCAACCACCGCATTCATAGCCGCCTCCTACAATTTGGCGACCAGTTAAAACCTGTAACGGCCCGAAGACCAGATAGCACAACTGATAGAGGTATCAGCCGGACGGATAACGGTAAGGGCGGGTTAACCACGCCCTGGTCGGTTATCCTTCACGAATGCAGATCGAACGTAACGAATTGCGGTGCTTCCACGCGGTGATCGAGGCAGGCGGTTTCAGTCGCGCCGCGGAGCGACTGGATCTTTCGCAATCGGCGGTCAGCCAGACCATTGCGAATTTGGAACACCGCTTGGGGACCACGCTGCTGCGTCGAGGCAATCCGCCGCAGCCCACTGAAGCCGGGATCCGGCTGCTGCGTTTTGCGGAAACCACGTTGAACGAGGAACGCGAAGCGCTGGCGGATATCGGTCAAATCAAATCGGGTGCTTTATCGACCTTGTCGCTGGCGCTGTCACCGTCCGCCAACTCGCGCATGGGCGTCGCGCTCCTCAAGGAATTCTGCGAACGCAATCCGCTGACACGGCTCAAGATTGTCGTCGCACCCAGCCGGGAAATCGTGCACGGCGTGGGCGAGGGCCGCTGGGAACTGGGCTTCGGACCGTTTCATCACAACATGCCTGCACACTTCGCGTTGCGACCCTGTTTCTCCGAAACTCGGCGGCTGATGATTGCCCGCGACCACCCGGCCCGCGGCGCGTTGGCACATAATGCCGTCGGCACCATGCGCGAATTGCCGCTTCTCACTTCCTTTCTCGACGACTCCACGCGACGCCCGACCGGCGAGCGGCTGCGCGACGCATTCGGTTCCGTATGGGAAGTCAGTCATATGGAGCTGCGCCTGGCACTGGTTGCCGACGGCAAAGGAGTCACCTATGTGTCCGATCTGGTGATGTCCGTGCCGCCGCAATTGGTTCCGGTCGATGGCCTGCCGTACTCGAACATCGACCGCCAGGTCGGCGCATATCACTTGAAGCATCAGCCCCTCTCGCAAGCCGGAATGCGTTTCTTGGCTTTGTGCCAGGAGCGATGGCCGAAGAGCGGCGCGTGATCATTGCAGAAGCAAAGCGTCTGCCCAAGCTGACGAACTAATACTTCGGCGCCATGATGTTGACCGGTTGACGGTATTCGCCCGAGAGGCGGAGCCGTTGGCCGGCAACGAGGCAGCAGTTGCCGGCCAACGGCTCAGCCTCTCGGGCGAATGCTCTCACCGCTCCACACCACCCCGCCGACGGCACCCTATCTGCTCCCTGGTAATGTACCTCCTGCGCGGTGATGTACCTCGGCCAGTGCGCACGGTCAGGGGGGATAAGGAGTGGGAAGCCAACTGCTGCCTTTACGTTGGCTTCCCACTCCTTATCCCCCCTGACCCTGTCAACCGGTCTGCATCACCGTGCCGCGATACTAGCGCCCTTCCGCTCAGTGCAGTGAGCTGCCGCCCGCGCCCGCAACATCCGCATTGAATAATTGCGCAACGTCCACTGCATCGAATACATAGGCGCGATTGCAAAAATCGCAATGCACTTCGACTGCGCCGCGCTCCGCCAGCACGGAACGAGTTTCGGTCTCGCCCAGGCCCTGCAGCATGCCGCTGACCCGTTCGCGCGAACACCGGCAGCGAAAATAAACCGGCGCGGGTTCGTACAGGCGTACATCATCCTCATTGAACAGCCGGTGCAGAATCTCGGCATCGGTCAGCGTGCGCATCTCATCTGGCGTGAGTGTCTCGCCGATCAGCTGCACGCGCCGCCAGGCATCGTCGACCGCCGTGACATCCGCGGCGTGTGCACCCCGTGACGCATCCGCAATGGGCAATCTTTGCAGCAGCATTCCTGATGCGCCGGAGGCATCCGCATGCAACCACAGCCGTGTCGGCAATTGCTCGGAATTCTCGAAATAGACCTGCAGCGACTCGGCCAACCGCCGACCGCTAATGGGCACGATTCCTTGATAGCGCTGCGAGCCGTCGTCGGTTTCCAATGTCACCGTAAGGTTGCCGGCGCCGATCAAATCGACTATCCCTGCAGCGCCGATGCCGGCCCTGGCCCCCGCGGCTGCGCCCACTCCCGTCCCTGCGCCGGCGCCCGTACCGGCAAAGCTGCCTTCTCTATACCTGGCCAGTCCTCGAACGCCGAGACCGCTGGTGCATTGGGCCAGCATCAAATGCATGGGTCCGTCGCCCTGTAATTGCAGCGAAAGGACGCCCTCGAACTTGATCGTCGCCGCGAGCAGCAGCGAGGCCGCTGCCGCTTCGCCCAAGGTGTCGCGGATCGCCTCCGGGTACTCACGATGCTCGATCAACGCGCGCCAAGCCGCATCGAGGTGTACCAAATGTCCGCGGATCGGGTATTGCTCGAACATGAAGCGATGCAGGCAGTCGCGGTCATGCATCTTGAGCGCCACCACCCAGCTTTCGCTTCAGCAATTCGTTGAGTTGCGCCGGATTCGCCTTGCCCCCGGTCGCCTTCATCGCCTGCCCGACGAAGAAACCGAACAGCTTGTCCTTGCCCGAACGGTAGTCGGCGAGCTGCTTGGGATTGGCGGCGATTACGGCGTCGATGACGCCTTCGATGGCGCTCGAGTCGGTGATCTGTTTGAGACCCTTCGCTTCGATGATGGCGTCGGCCGTCTTGCCCTCGGACCACATCGCCTCGAACACCTCTTTAGCAATTTTGCCCGAGATCGTCTGATCGACGATCCGCGCCAACAGACCGCTCAACTGTGCGGGTGCGATGCGGGAAACGGCGATATCCACGTTATCGCGGTTCAGCGCACTCGACAATTCGCCCATGACCCAATTTGCGGCCAGTTTCGCATGCACGGCATTTCGCTCGGCATTTCCTGCCGATCCGCCGTGCGGCGCACTCAACTCGGCCACCACTGCCTCGAAATACGCGCCGAGCTCGCGGCTTGCGCTCAAGACGCCGGCGTCGTATGCAGAGAGGCTGAAATCCCGCGCGAAGCGCGCCGCCTTGTCGTCGGGCAACTCCGGCAGCGTGGCCCGCACGGCATCGATGAATGCCTCATCGATTTCCACGGGCAACAAATCGGGGTCCGGGAAATAGCGGTAGTCGTTCGCCTCTTCCTTGGAGCGCATGGAACGGGTCTCGTCCTTGTCCGAATCGTACAGACGTGTTTCCTGCACCACCGTGCCGCCGCTCTCGAGCAAATCGACCTGCCGCGAAACCTCGTAATTGATCGCCTTCTCGACGAATCGAAAGGAGTTCAAATTCTTGATTTCGGCGCGGGTGCCGAATTTCTCACGACCGCGCGGCCGCACCGACACATTGGCGTCGCAGCGGAACGAGCCTTCCTGCATGTTGCCATCGCAAATCTCGAGATAGCGTACCAGTGTGTGGATCTTCTTCATGTACGCCACCGCTTCCTTGGCGGAGCGCATGTCGGGCTCGGAGACGATCTCGAGCAGCGGCGTGCCTGCACGGTTCAGATCGATGCCGCTGCCGGCGCCCAAGCCCTCGTGCAGCGATTTACCGGCATCCTCCTCGAGATGCGCCCGGGTGACCCCGATGGTCTTGACCGCGCCGTCCTCGAGCATGACCGCGAGCTTCCCCTGCTTGACCACCGGTAATTCGTACTGGCTGATCTGATAGCCCTTCGGCAGGTCGGGGTAGAAATAATTCTTGCGCGCAAACACCGAGCGGCGCGCCACTTCCGCATTGATGCTGAGCCCAAATTTCACCGCCATGCGCACGGCCTCGGCGTTCAGCACAGGCAGCACGCCGGGATACGCCAAGTCCACCAAGCTGGCCTGGGTATTGGGCGGCGCGCCGTATGCCGTCGCGCTGCCCGAGAAAATCTTGGACTTCGTCGCGAGCTGCGCGTGAATCTCGAGCCCTATGACAACCTCCCATTCGATCATCGTTCATACCCCGGCGGCAATCGGCGATGCCAGTCGGTCGACTCCTGGAAGCGATGCGCCGCGTTCAAGAGCTTGGCTTCGGAGAAGTGCGGCCCGATCAGCTGCAAACCCATCGGCAGCCCGTCGACGAATCCGCAGGGCAGAGACAGGCCCGGCAGACCGGCCAGATTGGCGCCGATGGTGTAGATATCGTTCAGGTACATGGTGACCGGATCGTTGATTTTCGCACCGATGGCGAAGGCCGGGGTCGGAGTGGTAGGTCCGATCAGCAGGTCAACCTTGCCAAAGGCCGAGCGGAAATCGTCGGTGATCAGGCGGCGTACTTTCTGAGCCTTCAGATAGTAGGCATCGAAGTACCCTGCCGACAGCACGTACGTGCCCGTCATGATGCGGCGCTTCACCTCGGCGCCGAAGCCCTCTCCCCGAGATCGCGTATAGAGGTCCAACAAGTCCTTCGGTTTCTCGCAGCGGTAGCCGAAACGCACGCCGTCGAAGCGCGAGAGATTGGAGGAACATTCGGCCGGCGCGACCACGTAATAGGTGGGTACCGACAGGGGCAAGTGCGGCAAGCTGACCTCGACGGTCTGCGCACCCAGATTCCTGTAGATCGTCAGCGCTTCGTGAATCAGCGCCGAGTTACGCGCCTCCAAACCCTCGAAGAACTCTCGGAGCAAGCCGATCTTCAGACCCGCGAGCGGTGCATTCAAGGTGGCGGAGTAATCGGGCACGGGAGCGTCGATGCTGGTCGAATCCCGGGGATCGAACCCGGCCATGGCCTGCAGGACGATAGCCGCATCCGCGGCGCTCTGGGCAAAGACCCCCGCTTGGTCGAGGCTCGACGCGAACGCGATCATGCCATATCGCGACACGCGTCCGTATGTCGGTTTGACCCCGGTCACGCCGGTCAGCGCGGCAGGCTGACGGATGGAACCGCCGGTGTCGGTGCCTGTGGCAAAGGGCGCCAGACGCGCGGCTGTCGCCGCCGCCGACCCGCCGGAGGACCCGCCGGGAACCTTGGTGGTATCCCAGGGATTCTTGACGGGGCCGTAGTAGCTGGTCTCGTTGGAGGAGCCCATGGCGAACTCGTCCATATTGGCCTTGCCCAACATGACGGCGCCGGCCGTCTTTGAGCCGTGCCACCACCGTTGCGTCATAAGGCGCGACGAAATTGTCCAGCATGCGCGAACCGCAGCTGGTGCGCACCCCGTCGGTACAGAAAATATCTTTATGAATGAGGGGGATGCCGAGCAATGGACCCCGCTCACCTGCGGCCCTGCGGGCGTCCGCGGCGGCCGCGGTCGCCAGAGCCTGTTCGGCGGTGAGGGTGATGAGGGCGTTCAACGCGGGATTCAAGCGCTCGATCCGGCCCAGGAAATGGCGCGTCAGCTCAACGCTGGAAATCTGCCCCGAATCCAAGCTGCGGCCCAGTTCGCCAATGGAAAGTGTGTGCAACATCGTCACCTAAGAATAACAGGCCCAGCCGGAATCGCTGGGCTACTCGATGACCCGCGGCACGACGTACAGCCCGGCTTGCACGGCCGGTGCATTGGCCTGATATTTCTCGTGCTGGTCGCTTTCCGACACCCGGTCGGCGCGCAGCCGCTGATGCTGGCCATCGAGAGGATGCGCCATGGGCAGCACGTCGCCGGTTTGCACGCGCGACAGTTCGTCGACGAAATCGACGATGCTGGACAAGCTGGTCACATAGACCGGCATCTCTTGTTCGGTAATCGAAAGCCGCGCGAGGTGCGCGATTTTCTCGACGTCTTTACGGGTTAGGCTCATAAGGATTGCTCAAAAATGCGCGCCATCTCACGCAAAATAAGCATAACGAATGATACACGTTGCCTTGCTGAATGTCGTGTCGGTTGTTACATTACCCCAACTTTTTTCACCCCCCTTCCGCAAGAAAAAATATCCCATGTTCAAACGCCTTAGAGGTTATTTCTCCAATGACCTCTCAATCGACCTTGGAACCGCCAACACGCTGATTTACGTTCGCGAGCGCGGTATTGTTCTCAACGAACCGTCGGTCGTTGCGGTGCAAGATGAGCCCACTCGGGGTGGAAAAATCATCGTCGCGGTGGGGGTCGAAGCCAAAAACATGCTGGGCCGGACCCCCGGGCACATCACGGCGGTCAGACCGATGAAGGACGGGGTCATCGCAGACTTCACCTACACCGAAAAGATGCTGCAGTACTTCATCAAAAAGGTACACGGCAACCGGTTTTTGAGCCCAAGCCCGCGGGTACTGGTGTGCGTGCCCTTCGGGTCCACCCAGGTCGAACGGCGCGCCATCAAGGAATCGGCCGAGGGTGCCGGTGCGCGCAGCGTCGACATCGTCCCCGAACCCATGGCCGCAGCGGTGGGGGCCGGCCTTCCGGTTCAGGAAGCGCGCGGCTCGATGGTGCTCGACATCGGCGGCGGCACCTCCGAGGTGGCGGTCATCTCGCTGAACGGCATCGTCTATGCGGCCAGCGTGCGTATCGGCGGCGACAAGTTCGACGAGGCCATCACCAACTACGTGCGGCGCAATTACGGCATCCTGATCGGCGAAGCCACGGCCGAACGCATCAAGCTGGAAATCGGCTCGGCCTATCCGGGCCAAAGCGTGCGGGAAATATCCGTCAAAGGCCGCAATCTGTCGGAAGGCGTGCCTCGCAGCTTCACTTTGAATTCGAATGAAATATTGGAGGCGTTGCAGGAACCCCTGCAGGGCATCGTAGGCGCCGTCAAGCAAGCGCTCGAACAGACGCCGCCGGAACTCGGTGCGGACGTGGCCGAGCGAGGCATCGTGCTGACCGGCGGCGGGGCCTTGTTGCGCGACGTCGATAAATTGCTGATGGAAGAAACCGGCCTGCCGGTGGTGGTTGCGGACGACCCGCTGACCTGCGTAGCGCGCGGCGGCGGCCGGATCCTCGAACTCACCGAGGAACACGGACCGGGCATATTCGGACTGGAGTAATGCAAGCGAAGGGAACCTGAAATCGAGTGGTCGCCTTTCGTAACACCGATGCCTCCGGTCGAACGACGGGACTTCTGCTCCGCTGCGTGCTGTATTCGCTGCTGGCACTAGCGCTCATCATCATCGACAAACGCTACGATCAGCTGGGCAGGATTCGCCGAGTCTTGTCCATCGTCGCCTATCCTGTGCAAATTGCCGTCGCCAGCCCCTTCGAGGGTTGGGACTGGTTTCGCGAAAGCGTCACGACCCGGGACGCCTTGCGCGCCGACAAGTCGAAGCTCGAAGCGGAATTGCGTCTGGCGCAATTCCGCCTGCAGCGCTACGAGGCGCTGGAAGCCGAGACTGCGCGTCTGCGCGGCTTGCGCGACAGCACGGTGGGAATTACGGACCGGTTCATCATCGGCAATGTCATGGATGTGGATTTGGATGCCTTCCGCGAGCGTGTATTGGTCGATAAAGGCGCGCAGGACGGCGTATACGTCGGGCAGGCGGTGCTGGACGGCGGCGGCGTAGTTGGCCAGGTCGCGCGCGTAGGCCAGCTGACCTGCGAGGTCATTCTGCTCAGCGACGCCACCCATGCCATCCCGGTCCAGATCAATCGCAACGGCCTGCGCACTATTGCCGTCGGTACGGGCGACATGAGCCGGCTCAAGCTACCCTACCTCCCCACCAGCGCCGACGTGGTGGCCGGGGACCTCCTGGTCACCTCGGGGCTGGGCGGCGGATTTCCAGCCGGCTACCCGGTGGGCACGGTTGCCGAGGTCAAGCGCGATCCCGCACAGTCCCTGGCCGAAGTCGACGTCAAGCCGGCGGCCGCGCTCGATCGGTCGCGCGAGCTCATGTTTGTCTGGATGAAGCCGCAGCCTGCCGCGACCGCATCCTCTACGACGCCCACGGCCACCCCGCCGGCGCCGGCCGCGGCTGCCGCCGCAGCCCATACCGAGCACACCGCATCGACCGCCGCGTCGGCCGCCGCGTCGACCGCCGCGTCGGCGCAAGCTCCGGCGCGGCCGGCGGGCGCGGCTCCCAAGCCCAAGAAGACTCCGGCGCCACCAGCCGCGCGAGCGAACGCCCAATGATGCGCGACAATCGAATCCGTCGATTGCCCATGGCCCTGTCGGCACTGGTAGCCCTGGCGTTGGCGGTTCTGCCCCTGCCGGGGGCTCTGGATGCGTTTCGTCCGGATTTTCTGGTGTTGGTGGTCTTCTACTGGTCCATCGAGTCGCCCCGGGCCGGGGGACTCACCCTGGCTTTCGTGTCGGGTCTCGCGCTCGATGTGATCCACGGCGTGGTACTTGGACAGCACGCCCTGGCGCTCACCTTGATGGCCGGATGGGCGACCCACTTACGGCTGCGCCTGCGGGTATTCTCGATGCTGTCGCAATGCCTGACTATTTTTGCGTTGTTGACCGGGTATCAGTTCGTGCTGTTCTGGGTCGACGGTGCCACCGGCAACCCCGTGACGACGTTTGGCCGCTGGCTGGCACCCGTCATCGGCGCCATCCTATGGCCGTTGCTTGCCGGCATTTTGAGCCGACTACATGAACGCTAACCCCTGCTTGGGCCGGGGAACTCATCGGCGTCGGCACCGGTCAAGGCGATTGCCATGAGATTCGATGAATTCCCGACTTCGCGGACCCGCCGCACCCTGACGGCCGGCGGCCGCACTCTGCGTGCCCTGGGGCTGGACGGCCCGCTGACCGGCGTACTGGCCATCATCGTGTGCTTCGGCATTCTGGTCGTGTACAGCGCCTCGGGGCAGAACTTGAAAATGGTCGAACATCATCTGGGGAACATCGCCATTGCGGTCGCCGCCATGCTGGCGCTCGCGCGGCTGGCAACACCTCAGTACCTGCGCCTGTTCGCGCCCATCGCCTATGTCATCGGCGTGCTGCTGCTGGTCGTGGTTGAAGTGACCGGTCACGTCGGCAAGGGCGCGCAGCGCTGGATGGACATCGGTTTCATGCGCTTCCAGCCATCCGAAATCATGAAGCTGGCGGTGCCGATGATTTGCGCCTGGTACATGCACGAGCGCCCCCTGCCTCCGACCTTCAAGGACTTGCTCGTCATGGGCATCCTGATCGTGATTCCCACAGCCATGATCGCCAAGCAGCCGGACCTCGGCACGGCTTTGCTGATCGCGGCCTCCGGTCTCATCGTGATGCTGCTTGCGGGCCTGCAGCTGCGGATCATTTTGATATCGATTCCGGTACTGGGGGTTTCGGTGTGGGGGGCCTGGCATTTCATCCACGATTACCAGCGGCAACGCATACTGACATTTTTCAACCCCGAGAATGACCCGTTGGGAACGGGATACCACATCATCCAATCGCAGATCGCAATCGGCTCCGGCGGCTTGTTCGGCAAGGGCTACATGATGGGCAGCCAGGCGCAGCTCGAATTTCTGCCGGAACGTTCCACCGACTTCATATTCGCCGTCATCGGCGAGGAGTTCGGCTTGCTGCCCTGCCTGGTGCTCCTGGTGCTGTACGGCGTCGTGATCGGGCGCGCGCTATACCTCGCCATGCAGGGCCAGGACACCTTTGCGCGTCTGACCGGTGGCGCGATCGCACTGAGCTTCTTCGTCTATGTATTCGTCAACTCCGGCATGGTCAGCGGCATCATACCGGTGGTCGGTGTACCGTTGCCGATGATCAGCTACGGCGGCACATCCATGGTCACACTGCTGGCGGGGTTCGGCATACTCATGTCCTTGCATTCGCATCGCAAACTCATCGGATCCTAAAGACGTGCGCAAACTGCCCGGTTTGAAGCATCTCTTCCTCTTCTTCGTCATCCTTTGCACGAATTCCAGACCCGCCGCCGCAATCGACGTCAAGCGCGCCGAGGTCAAGGACTTCATCGCGCACATGGCCGGCACCTCTTCCTTCACGAAGCGGCAGTTGCGCGCGCTGCTGAAGGCGGCCCGCAGTCAACCGGCGATCATCGACGCGATGGATCGGCCCGCAGAAAAGGCCAAGCCATGGTTCGAATACCGGCCGATCTTCGTCACCGAAAGACGCATCCGAGAGGGCGCGGAATTTTGGGCCGCGCATCGCCAGGCACTCGATCAAGCCAGCATTCGTAGCGGTGTGCCGCCGGAATACCTGGCGGCGATCCTCGGCGTCGAGACCTATTACGGCCGCCTGACCGGCTCATACCGCGTACTGGACGCGCTAGCCACGCTGGCATTCGACTACCCCGCCCGGGCGCCCTTCTTTCGCGACGAACTCGAACAGTTTCTCTTGCTGACCCGCGATGCGGGTCTCAATCCTCTGAGCGTGAAGGGATCCTATGCCGGCGCCATGGGCGCACCGCAGTTCATGCCCTCGAATTACCGGCACTATGCCGTTGACGCGGACGCGGATGGACATATCGACTTGTGGACCAATTGGCCGGACATATGCGCGAGTGTCGGCAATTACCTCAAGGAGCATGGCTGGATCACCGGCGGACCCGTCCTCAGCGAAGCCAGTGTGGGCCCCGACAGGACAGCGGATCTGGGCGGCCGCACGCTCGACCTATCCGAAACCGTGGGGTCCCTGCACACCAAAGGCGTGAGCTTCGACAGCCCATTGGCGGCGGATGCGCCCGCTCTGCTGGTCGCCGCCGATGAGACGGATGGAGTTCGCTGGCGCGTCGGCTACAACAATTTCTACGCAATCACCCGCTACAACCACAGCGCGCTGTACGCAATGGCGGTGTATGAACTGGCGGCGGCGGTCAAAGAGCGGGTCTTGTTGAACGACGCATCCAGCCGCCTCGCCCCACCGGACCCCGCCGCTCGGCAGCCGGCTTCGCCGCAGTGAAACTGCGCCGCGCCCTCGCCGCTCCTCTCGCGCTGGCGATGGTTGTCGGGCTCGCCGGCTGCTTCAGTGCGCCACGGCGCACAGAGCCTGCGCCCAGTTCCCCGGCACCGCCGGTTTTGTCGGTGCCGCCTGCGGCGTCCGTGCCGGACGCCATCCCACACATGGAGCCGCGCGCGCGCTACGGCAATCCGCCGTTTTACGATGTCTTCGGCAAACGCTACTACGTCCTCTCCTCGAGCGTCGGCTACTGGGAGCGCGGAGTCGCGTCGTGGTACGGCCCGGGCTTCCATAAGGAAAGAACCTCGATCGGCGAACCCTATGATATGTACGGCATGACGGCCGCCCACAAGACATTGCCGCTGCCCACCTACGTGCGCGTCACGAATTTGCAGAACGGCCGCAGCATCGTGGTTCGAGTCAACGATCGCGGTCCTTTCGTCGGCAATCGAATCATCGATCTCTCGTACACGGCCGCCGCCAAGCTCGACATGCTGCGCAACGGTACCGCCATGGTGGATGTGCGCGCCATTGACCTGTTGGCGACGCCGCCGCCGGTTGTCACGGCATCGGCCACACCTGCCGCATCGACCATACCTGCCGCATCGGCCATACCTGCCGCATCGGCCATGCCTGCCGCATCGGCCATGCCTGCCGCATCGGCCATGCCTGCCGCACCTGCCACGCTCGCCGCGTCAACCGTGCCTGCTGCGCCGGCGGCGCCTGGCGCATCAGCCGGCGCAGCGCCGGTGGCTGCGGCCCTCGTTATCGAGCCAGTCGCCGCTACGCCACCCGCGCCGGCAGCCGTGGCCGCACCGACCGGCACGACTGCGCCCGCTGCCGGGACGGCGGCCGTCGCGGCAGCCAACGTCCAGCCGGCGGCAGTCCCGCCCGCGGCTGCATCGGCAGCCAGCCCCGCGCCGGTCACGCCCGGATTCACCCGTCCTACTCTATTCATACAAGCCGGAGCATTCTCCGACCCCTCGAATGCGGAGCGCCTGGCGAAAAAATTGAGCGGCGACAACCTGGGCAAAGTCTTCGTGCGCAATGATGTGATCGCGGGGCGCCGAATGTATCGTGTACGCATAGGACCGGTGCCCGATGTTGCCGAGTTCGACCGGGTGGTCGCCGCGCTCGAGCATGCGGGCGTCGCCGATGCGCATCTCGCACTTGACTAGCTTAGCTAGTACCTCTGCACGGTGATGTTGACCGGTTCACACGGTCAGGGGGGATAAGGAGTGGGAAGCCAACGTAAAGGCAGCAGTTGGCTTCCCACTCCTTATCCCCCCTGACCGTGCGCACTGGCCGAGGTACATCACCGCGCAGGAGGTACATCACCGTCTAGAGGGAGCAAATCGAGTGCCGTTGGCGGGGTGGTGTGGAGCGGTGAGAGCATTCGGCCGAGGGGCTGAGCCGTTGGCCGGCAACTGTTCCCTGTTGCCGGCCAACGGCTCAGCCCCTCGGCCGAATACCGTCAACCGCTCAACATCACGTTGCCGAGGCACTAGATAGCCTGCACGCGACTTTGCCATGCGATAATCCTCACCAGCCATCAATTTTCATCAAGGTATTCAGCTAATGCTCCGTTCCTTCCTGGCCTGCGTCTTATTCACGGCGTTCGCAACCGTCCCCTGTATTGCCGAAACCCCTGCGCCGCCGGCACCGCCTGCCGCGACCGCCATTCCGACCCCACCGCAGGTCGATGCTCGCGCGTACATCGTCGTGGACTATCGCACCGACAAGATCCTGGCGGCGAAGGATGCGGTGGCGCGGATGGAACCTGCCAGCCTCACCAAACTCATGACGGCGTACATCGTCTTTCAGGAGCTGGCGGCCGGCAAACTCAAGCTCGACGAACAGGTCATGGTGAGCGAGCACGCCTGGCGCTCGGAGGGCTCCCGCACATTCATCGAGCTCGGCAAGCCGGTATCGATTCAGGACCTGATCCTGGGGATGATCGTCCAGTCGGGCAACGATGCCACGATTGCGCTGGCAGAGCGCATCGCGGGGACCGAGGAGACGTTCGCGCAGCTCATGAACTCCAACGCAAAGCGCCTGGGGATGGTCGGCAGCCATTTTGAAGACAGCTCGGGACTGCCCTCGCCCCAGCACTACACCACCGCGCGCGACCTTTCGCTGCTGGCGAGCGCCATCATTCGCGAGTATCCGCAGTACTACAAATGGTTCTCGGTACGCGAGTTCGAGCACAACGGCATCAAGCAGCAAAATCGCAACGGCCTGCTGGAAAAGGACCCCACGGTCGATGGCCTGAAGACCGGACATACCGACTCGGCGGGCTTCTGCCTCGTGACCTCTTCGCTTCGCGACGGCATGCGGCTGGTGTCGGTGGTCATGGGGTCGACGAACATAAAAGGGCGTGAAAACGCCAGCGCGGCGCTGCTCAACTACGGCTTTACGTTCTACGACACCAAACTGGTGGTCAAAGGCGGTGCCGTTCTCGCGAGCGCGCACGTCTGGAAGGCGCAAAGCCCCTCGGTGGATCTCGGTATCAAGGACGATCTTTACATCACACTGCCGCGCGGCGAGGCCGACAGCGTCAAGACCGCCGCCGACGTTCAGCCGCGCCTGATCGCGCCGCTCGCCCTGGATGCGAATCTCGGCACCCTGCGCGTGTTCGCCGGCAATCAAACCCTGGCTACTCTGCCCCTGCATCCCCTCAAGGAAGTGGCCGCAGGCGGCTGGTGGCGCCGGCTGATCGATACCATACGGCTGTGGTTCGCTTGATGCCCATACCGCTGCCGATTTGCTACTTGAACGGCGCTTACCTGCCCTTGGCGGAGGCGCGGGTGTCGCCCCTCGACCGCGCGTTTCTGTTCGGCGATGCGGTCTACGAGGTGGTGCCGGTCTATGGGTCGCGCCCCTTTCGCTTGCGCGAGCATTTGGACCGGCTCAACCGCAGTCTCGCCGGCATCCGCATGCCGGCACCCCTGTCGCATGCCGACTGGGCGCAGCTGTCCCAGGAGCTGATTGCGCGCAATTCGGCCCATGAAGCGTATCTGTATCTGCAGGTCACCCGCGGCGCGGAGTTCGGCCGCAATCACGCCTGGCCGGAAGGCTTGAAGCCCACGGTATTCGCCTATGTCACCGCCTTGGAGCCCGAGCCTGCCGCCCTGCTCGAGCAGGGCGTGTCGGCGGTGACGGCGGCGGACACTCGTTGGGCGCGGCGCGACATCAAATCCACGTCCCTGCTGGCCAACATACTGCTCAAGAAGCTCTCCGCCGATGCCGGCGCATTCGAGACCATCTTGCTCGAGAACGGCGAACTCACCGAGGGTTCATCGACCACCGTGCACGTCGTGAAGGATGGCATTATTCACACCCCTCCCAACGACTGGCATGTTCTGCCGGGCACGACTCGTGACGTCGTCACCGAGCTGGCCGCGCGTCTCGGCTTGCACTGCGAGAGCGGCCGTATCTCTGAAGCCAAGCTGCGGGCGGCGGATGAGATCTGGCTGGCATTTTCCACGCGCGGCGTGCTGCCGGTGACGACGCTCGACGGGGCCGCGGTGGGCGGCGGCAGGCCTGGCCCGCTATTCCAGCGAATGAACGCCGCCTTTGACGAATACAAGCGGGAACTCGCCGGGACGCCGGCGCTATGAGCGAGCCGACGCTGCAGGAGTTTCCAAGCGATTTCCCGATCAAGGTGATGGGGCGCCGCGACAGCGATCTGCGCGTGCTCACCCAAGCCATCATCGAACGTCATGCGGGACCGCAAGCCGAGTCCAGCATACGCACGCGCACCAGCGCGGACGGAAATTTCCTGGCATTGACCTACATGGTGCACGCGACCAGCCGCGAACAACTCGATGCGATCTACCGCGAGTTGACCGCCTGCAAATCAGTATTGATGGCGCTGTAGCCGGGTCTGGGTTCGAATTTGAGCTGCCGCAACAAATGCGGCGTCAATCCATTCGCCACCGTGTCCATGGCGGCATCGCCGCGACACGCAAGACCGGCGACGTGATCCGCAAGCCGCGTCACGGCAAGCCCCCGATGCCCGCACACGTTGATGCGCTCGAACGGCGCCAGGTCGAGCGATACATTGAGCGCCAATCCATGATAGCTCGCGCGGCGGCGAATGCGCAGCCCGACGCTGGCCAGCTTGGCGCCGCCTACATACACCCCGGGCGCCTCGCGCGAACCCTGGGCCGTCACGCCAAGCTCGGCCACATAGGCGATGACGGCATTCTCCAGAGCCATCACCAATTCGCGCACGCCGAGCGGGTGTCGCCGCAAATCGATGAGCGGATAGACCACCATCTGTCCGGGACCGTGGTAGGTCACCTGGCCGCCGCGGTCGATCTGCACCACCGGAATGTCGCCCGGCGACAGCAAGTGTTCGCGGCTCGCGTTCAATCCCAGGGTGAATACCGGCGGATGCTCGACGATACCAGATTTCATCCGGGCGTCGAACTCCCTCGCTCGTCGGTGAACTTCTGCATCGCCCGCCAAGTCGGCTCATACGGCACCAGCCCGAGATGCCGGATCAGGGGCGCATCGTTCATGAATCGCGGCGCGAGCCGGTGACGGCAGAGAGCGTCGGCGCGATGACAGGCGCCGTCGGCGCGGGGTTCTCGAGGCCGGCATTGTTCAGGCCGGCGTTGTTGCGCGCCAATGCCTGCTCCGCACGATAGCTCGATCGTACCAAGGGGCCGGATACGCATTCCAGAAATCCCAACGCCAAGGCCCACTCTCGGTATTGGTCGAATTCGCCCGGGGTTACGAATCTCTCGACATTCAAGTGGTTCAGCGTGGGCCGTAAATACTGCCCGAGGGTCAGAATGTCGACCGCCGCGGCGCGCAGATCCATCATGGTCTGGTGAATTTCAGCATCGGTCTCGCCCAAACCCAGCATCAAGCTGGTCTTGGTCAGCACCGCCGGCCGATAGGCTTTCGCCGCCCGCAGCACGCCGATGGTCTGCTCATAACCGGCGCGCGGATCGCGCACCGGATGAGTCAGCCGGCGGACCGTCTCCACGTTCTGCGCGAACACATCCAAGCCTGAATCGAGGACGGTTTCCACGTCGCGCATGACGCCTTGGAAATCCGGAGTGAGCGCTTCCACCGCCGTTTGCGGGTTGCGCGCCTTGATCGCGCGAATCGTATCGGCGTAGTGTTTCGCACCACCGTCGGACAAATCGTCGCGATTGACGGAGGTCAGCACCACATATTTCAATTTCATCAGTTCGACGGAGTGCGCCGTGTTCTCCGGCTCGTCGGCATCCAGCCAACCGCGCGGATTACCCGTATCGACGGCACAGAAGCGGCACGCTCGCGTACACACTGCGCCCATCAGCATGATGGTCGCGGTGCCGGCGTTCCAGCACTCGCCGATGTTTGGACACTTCGCTTCCTCGCACACCGTGCTCAGACGGTGCTCGCGCACGATCTGCTTTACACCATCAAAATGCTTACCCGCCGCCAGGGGCGCCCGCAGCCACGGCGGCTTCTTGCCGGCCACGAACGGCTGGCCTTCCGCGCTCTGCTTGATGCCGTCCTTTATCGCCGTAAACCCTTGAGGCGTCAGGTATTTTTCGCCACTTCGAGCCAGGGGAGCCGCCGGGTGGATGGGGATGCCTTTGAAGTCAGCCATGTGGCCATTATACGTGTTCCGATTGGCGATATTCCTCGTCCGCGAGCGCGCAGCGCCCGCGGCCGGCGGCTTTGGCCCGGTAGGCCATTGCGTCGGCACTCTCGACCAGCGATTTCCATCCTCCGCCGGCGTCGCACGCCACCCCCACGCTCGCACCGATCGAAACCCTCGTCTCTCCCAATGAGAAGGGTTGTCGCGCCATGTTCACGACCTTCTCCGCTACCTTCCCGGCATCCTCGATGCATCTGACGGACGAGAGGACCACGGCAAATTCATCGCCTCCCAACCGAGCCACGGCATCGACCGGGCGCACCAGGTGTAGAAGCCGGAGAGCGAATTCGCAAAGCACCTTGTCGCCCGCCGAATGGCCGTAGGTGTCATTGACAGGCTTGAAGTGATCGAGATCGATATAAATGACGGCCAACGCCGCGGCCTCGCCTTGTCTTACCTTGGTCTCCATGAATTCCTCGAACCCGGCGCGATTCAACAGTCCCGTCAGCGCATCGCGTTCGGCCAACAGCATGAGGCGCAGATTCTCCTCGCGGTGCCGGGTGATGTCCTGCGCGACGCAAAAAAAGCCGACAATGCTGTCATCGTCGAGCCGCAGCGGTAGATAGGTCAGCGAAACGTGGCGCAACTCGACGGCGCCCGGATATTCCCGTTCAAACGAAACCGTTTCGCCCGCCAGGGCACGCTCGGCCCAGGAGCGGCTCAGTGCATATTCCTCAGGGTCCATCGTTTCGTTCGCCGAGCGGCCGATCAATTCGGCGCGGCCCCTGCCTTGCCAACGTTCAAAGCCCTTGTTGACCAGCAAATAGCGCATGTCCCGATCGAACACCGCCACCATCGCGGGAATGGCCTCGATGATGGTATTGAGCATTGCGGTTTGCCTGGCAAGCTGACTCCGTGCCGCAACCTCCTCCGTAATATCGCGCATGAGCGATGAATAGCGCGACACGCGCCCCTGGGCGTCGAGATGTCCAATGACCATATGGCTGACCGGAATCACGCGACCGTCTTTTACGACGGCATCGGTCTCGCCCACCCATACTCCGACGCGCTTGACCGCGGGCACGATTTCCTGAAGGAACCGTTCGCGGGTCTCGGGCGTATAGAATTCGCGGAAAGTATGGCCTTCGAGGGACTTATTCTCATCGAAACCCACCGCGCGGCGTGCCGATCTGTTGATGTAGTGAACGCGGCCCTGCCAATCGCTTTGTGCGACCAGGTCCGTGGTATTGTCGAACACTTCGGTCAGCTCGCGCAGTTCCTTCTCGACGCGCTTCAGATGCGTGATGTTGGCTTCGAGCTGTTGCTCGAGTTCGTGGCGGTCGGTCACATCCTGCAGCGTCCCCACGATACGGAAGGGGATTCCATCCTCATCGAACTCCGCTTCACCGACGGCACGCACGTAGATCCGGTGCCCGGAGGCGGGTATTACCGGCAATTCAAGATCCCAGGATGTACCCCGAAAACGAGCTTCATCCATTGCGCGGCGAATTTTCTCCCGCGCTCCTTCAGCGAAGAAATCGAAAGCCTCGTCTATGGTGGGCATGTAGTCGTCGTTCACCTCGAGAATACGCCGCACCTGCGCGGACCAATGCAGCTGCCCGGTCGTTAAATTCCACTCCCAGCCGCCAATCCCGGCAACCCGGCCCGTGCGCCTCAGGAAGTCTTCGCTTGCCCGAAGAGAGGCCTCCGCGGTCTTTCGAAGAGTCACGTCACGACCGACGGCATGCACGGCGGGCGACGCGTTCGAACCTTGCTGCAGGCGAAGCCGCCAGGAGATCCATCGCTCCTGCCCATCAGCCGCCAGCACACGCGACTCGATGGCAATCGCGTTGGGCGCTGCGAAGGCATCGCCCAAGGCACTCTGCATGGCGGTTCGATCGGCGGGCAACACCCATTCGAGAAACGGTCCGCCCTGCAAGGATTTTGTCGAGACGCAGAAGAACCGGGCAAAGGCCGGATTGGTATAGAAGAGCGAACCGTCGGGTTGAACCAGTGCGATCAATTCCGCCTGCTCATCGACCAACGCTCGGTGCCTTTGCTCGCTTGCGGCGAGGGCGAGTTGAAAGCGGCGCTGCGCGGCAAAGAGCAGCGCAACCTGCGTCCCCGCCAGCGTGAGCGAGATGAGCAATGCATACGCGGCAAATACGGCAGATCGCTCGCGATGCCCGATGCTTTGCACGATGGCATCGGCTGCCGCGCGATCCTCGGCGTTGAGAGTGGAGGTGAGTGCGTCGATATCGGCTCGCAGTCGCTCCATCAGACGTTGTCCTTCGTCTGTCGTCACCAGCGCCACGGCGGCGGCCCGCTTGCCACCCTGCGCCAAGCGAATGGTTTCAGCCATTTCATCCAGCTTCATTCCAACGTTACGTTGGACCTGGGCAATCGAGCTCGATGGCAATAGCATCGCCTGCCGATCTAGATTGCCCAGCCTTTGAAGGAGTGCGGGAAGCTCGATCACGTCATTTCGATAAGGAGCGAGGTAGCTATCCTTGCCGGTGAGCAGATACCCGCGCTGTGCAGTTTCAGCGTTGTTCAGGGAGATGAGGACCGTCTGCAATTCAGTGCGCCCATCACTGATGATCTGCCGTTGAGCGCTCGACTGCCGCACGAATCGCGTGTCTCGGGCGAGGGAAAACACGGTGATTCCCAACCATAGGAGCGAGGCGGCCAGCGGGACCGCCGTAAAGATCAAATATTTCCGTAGCGCCGATAATCGGGCGCGACCTTGGACGTCCACTGCGCGGCCTTACCTCGTTGTAGCCAGAAGCCCAGCTTGCCTGGATTGAACAGAATCCGGTGGGAGCCGGATCGCGTTTCCAATCGATCCTGCAACGTCGCGACTAGGGGGTTTCCCTATTCTCCGTTCAGTGCCGCCAAGCGTTGCGGCGTGCCCACATCTGCCCACCGCCCCGGATAAACCTGGGCCGAGCAGCGTTCCGCGGCCATACAGCGCAGTAGCAGCGGTTTCAGGGGAAATTCGCCGTCGGCGCAGCCGGCGAAGAATTCGGGTCGATACATGGCTATTCCGCTGAAGGTATAACGCTGCTCGGCCGTGGCCAGCGCCAGCCCCCGCTCCAGCCCAAAATCGCCCTGAGGGTGTTGAGGCGGATTGGGCACCAGCACCAGGTGTGCTTCTCGATCAGGGGCTATCTCGAGAGTCTCGAACGGAAAATCCGTGTAGATATCGCCGTTCACCACCGCAAAGGGTCCGGGAGTCAGGTGCGGTAACGCGCGAAATATCCCGCCCGCGGTTTCAAGCGCACGCGGCCGCTCTTCGCTGTAAATGATCGATAGGCCGTAGCGCGCCCCGTCGCCCAGATACTCGCTGATCTGGGAACCCAGCCACGCGAGATTGATCACGATGCGCGTTATCCCGGCGAGCGCCAGTCCCATGACATGGCGCTCGATCAACGGCCGGCCTCGAACCCGCAGCAAGGGCTTGGGGGTCGTGTCCGTCAGCGGCCGCATGCGTTCGCCGCGGCCGGCCGCGAGGATCATGGCCGCGCGGGGACGCTCGGTCAATGTGCTCAAGCCAGCGCCCAGGAGCCCGTCTGGCGCATCATGAGTCAGACAGGCTCCTAGCCTGGGCATCGAGAAATTCCGGCTCGATGCGCCCGGCGATGAAGTCGGCCAGCTGCCCCGTTTCAGCGTATGCCTCGGCCGCCTCCCGCGTATAGCGCAGCACCCGCGGCAGATCCTTGAGATATTGCGGCTTGCCGTCCCGGTAGAACAGGCGCGCGAATATCCCGAGGACTTTGATGTGCCGCTGCAATCCCATCAGATCGAACCAGCGGATGAATTCCGCCTCGGTTGCGCCGCCCAAGGGAAATCCCGCGGCCAGCAGCCGCTCGCGGTATTGCAGCGCCCAGGCGCGCACGCGGGGCGCGGGCCATGCGATATAGCAATCCTTGAGCAGGGACACCAAATCATAGGTCACGGGTCCCCACACCGCATCTTGGAAATCCAGGATCCCGGGATTGTCGGTCTCGGTGACCAGCAAGTTTCTCGAATGATAATCCCGATGCACGAAGGCGGCCGGCTGCGCCAGAGCGCATTGCGCCAGCATCTCGAACTGCCCGGACAGCATGCCGCGCTCGGCGGCCGATATCTGCAGCCTTAGATGAGCGCCCAGGAACCATTCCGGCATGAGTTCCATTTCACGCATCAGCAAGGCGTGGCTGTAGCGAGGCAAATCCCGGGCCATCGCACCGTTGGCCATCTGCATGGTGCTCAGAGCACCGAGCGCATCGGCGTAGAGCCGGTCCGCCGCCCCGTCGTCCGCAAGCTCGTCGAGATATTGCCGCACGCCCAAATCCGACAGCAGCAGAAAACCGCGCTTCGAATTTGCCGCCAGGATCACGGGCACGTTCACCCCGATGCGCGAGCAAGAGCCTCGCCATGCTCGAAAAGGGGCCAAGATCCTCCTTTTCGGGCGGCGCATCCATGACGATGTAGGTGTCCTCGCCGCGGGTGACCCGAAAATAGCGGCGAAAACTCGCATCGGCGGATGCCGGCGCTATCCGGCCGCCGGCGAATCCCAAATCATCGAACACCCATCGGGTCAAATCCGCCAGGCGGGAATCGCTTGCATCCGGTAGACCCATGCTTGACCATTCGCTAACCGCAAATCCTGCGGCGACCATCATTATACCGACTAAGGCGATGCATTTTGTCCATGCCTGTTGAGGTTCGAGCCGCATTCATAGTCTTCTGCCTCACCGCCGCCTGCGCGGCGCGCGCCGGGGACATGTGCCCCGCTCCGCCGAAGTTCCAGGCCCCGATCGATTCTGATATCGCCGCGGACGATCATCGCATTCATATCGACAGCGATGATGCCAAGATCGACCTTGGCCTCGCCGATACCAACGGCAATGCCGTCCTGAACGGCCGCGTCAGGGTGCGGCAGGACAATCGCAGCGTGACAGCGGATTCCGTCACCTACGATCAGAAGACCGGGCCGGATCGTCGTCAAAGGGGCCGTGGACTTCGAGGATCCCAAATTGCGCGTGCGCAGCGACACGCGGCAGCTACGACATCGACGGCGCCGCGAATTTCGACCAGGCGAATTTCCAGCTCATGGACCGCAACGGACGCGGCTTCGCAAAGGACATCGACGTGCTGCCGGACAGCAAAGTGAGCTTGACCGACGTGCGCTTCACCACCTGTCCGGTCGGCAACGAGGACTGGATGATGCAGGCGTCCTCGCTCAATATCGATTCCAATGCGCAGGATGGGGTCGCCCGCAACGTGACCATGCGCTTCAAAGATGTGCCGATTTTCTATACGCCCTACATTTCGTTTCCCGTGGGCGATGAGCGCAAGAGCGGCCTGCTCTTTCCTGCCTTCGGTCATTCCGGCGAGCAACGGCTTCGAGTTGGAGGTTCCCTACTATTTCAATCTGGCGCCGAACTACGATCTCACGCTGACCCCAGTACCATGTCGGCGCGCGGCGAGCAGCTGGGCGAGCAGTTTCGATACCTGACCGCCAGCTCCCACGGCCAGATCGAGGGCACCTTTCTGCCCGATGATTCGCAGACGCACGACGACCGCAGCTACGTCCACTTCACCGATATCACGGACTCTCGAAGTAGCATGCGATTCGACACCGACATCGCGAGCGTCAGCGACAGCGACTACTTCGAGGACTTCAGCGTGGGCTCCGGCGAGACCAGCGTGACCTTCCTGGAACGCCGGGCGGATCTGCTGTATTACGACGATGTCTGGCGCATTCGCGGCGAGCTGCAGAACTTTCAGACCATCGATATGGGGCTGCCCACCGCTTGCACCACGGCCCAGGCAGCCACGCTGCCCACGGCGTACTGCGACGAGCGTCCCTACTCGCGTGTGCCGCGGATTCAGGCAAATGCCCTGTGGCCGGTTCCGGACACGCATTTCGAATTCGCGCTGGAAAGCGAGTCCGTAAACTTTCTGCGTGAAGTGGGTCCCACGGGCGTGCGCTTCAACGTGTCGCCGGAGATGCGCTGGTCGATCCGCGGACCCGGCTATTTCTTCGAGCCCGCCGTCGGCTACGACTTCACCGCAGTACGATTTGAAGAATGCCGACGCCATCGGCCTCGGCGCTCCCAGCACGCCGACCCGGGCGCTGCCCTATGCGCGGCTGGACACCGGCCTCGTGTTCGACCGCGAGGCCGGCTCGCAGGGACAGCGCACGCAGACTCTCGAGCCACGCTTGGTCTACAGCTACGTGCCCTACCGCAATCAAAACAATTTGCCGATCTTCGACACCGGGCTGCCCGACCTGAATCTGACGGAGCTGTTTCGCACCAATCGCTACGTGGGCGAGGACCGCATCGGCGATGCGAACCAGCTGGCGCTGGCCCTGACCACCCGGCTGTTCGACAATGCATCGGGAGCCCAGTACCTGTCGGCGACCATCGGTCAGATCCGCTATTTCTCCGTACCGAGGGTGGCCTGCCCGAGGAGAATATCCTGGAGAACTCGGGCAACACCCTGGTGACCGTGCCCGGCTTGAACCCAACCCGCTGGCGCTGCCCGGGCAGGCGCTCGTGAACTCGCGCGGCCAGATCGTCATGTCCCTGCCGGGGCAATACGTCTCCGGGCTGGCGGCGGCGCAGCCCTTGGCGACGCACTATTTCCGGGCAGACGCCGACCTACGCCGCCTCCGATATCGTCGCCGATACATCGGTGACGGCCTACAAGCACTTCAGCTTCAATTTCGACTACTTGTTGAATCCCTACACCTCGAAGACCGACGAATCGGAGGTTCTCGGTCCAATATCGCCTCGACCCCACCCGGGTCATCAATATCGGCTACCGTTTCCAGCAAAACCTCCTGAACGAGACGGTCATCCTGAAGCAATGGGACGGCTCCTTCGCCTGGCCCATCGCCAGCCACTGGAACACCGTCGGGCGCTGGACCTACTCCCTGCAGGATCATCAAACCATCGAGCAATTGGCCGGAATC
Organism: uncultured Gammaproteobacteria bacterium; assembly: GCA_963807505.1. GTDB lineage: Bacteria > Pseudomonadota > Gammaproteobacteria > Steroidobacterales > Steroidobacteraceae > Bog-1198. The sequence goes on from CAWECC010000001.1 coordinate 196,158, forward strand.
GAGTACAAAAGCTGCTGCTGGAAGCTTCAGGTAGTGCAACGCCGCTATGTCCGGGTCAACGACGGCAATGCGGGACTAGACACCTCGATTGCATTACAATTGGAACTCACGGGCCTAAGTTCGGTCGGAAAACCTGCGAATACCCTGCTTGGAACGCGAAATTCGCGGATATTCGACGCGCGATCCCAATGCCCCGGACCCGGCCCCTTGACCAGGATAAATTCGACTCATGCGCAAATTTGCCCTCTTTTTCATGCATCTCGCCTTGGGCGTAGCCTTCTCGGCGGGCATCCCACGCGCAGACCCGGGATATCGGGGTACACGGCGAAATGCTCGACCGCATTGCAGCCATCGTCAACGACGGCCTGGTCCTGAAAAGCGAGCTGGACGCGCAGATGGATGGCGGTCACCAAGCGGCTGCAGGAGCAGAAGGTCGAACTGCCCTCGCAAAGCGTGCTCAAGCAGCAGGTTCTCGATCGGTTGATCGTGCAGGAAATTCAGGCGCAGCATGCCAAACGAGTCGGCCTGACGGTGTCCGACGAGCAGTTGAACAGCGCGCTGCAGGAAATCGCGAGCCGCAATAAAATCCCCTTCGATCAGCTGCCGACGGCGCTCGCCGCGCAGGGCGTCGACTACAAGCAGTACCGTGAGAGCATGCGCAAGGAATTGACCTTGACCACCTTGCGCCAGCGCGACGTGATCGCGCACATCAATGTCAGCCCGCACGAGCTCGATCAGTTTCTCGCGCGCGAGCAGAGCGCCGCCGCCAACGATGAATTCAATGTGTCGCACATCCTGCTGTCGCTGCCGGAAGCCGCCACGCCGCAGCAGCTGGACGAGATTACACACAAGGCCCAGGATTTGGCCGCGCGCGCCTCCAAGGGCGAGGATTTCGCCCAGCTCGCCATCGCGAACTCCAACAGCCAGACGGCTTTGGACGGCGGCCAGCTAGGCTGGAAAAAGGGCAACCAGCTGCCGCAGTTCATTTTGGACCTGGTCGTCAAAATGAAGCCCGGCGAAGTGAGCGCGCCCGTGCGCACGCCGAGCGGCTTTCACATCGTCAAGCTCAACGAACGGCGCGGCGGCGAGGCCAAGGTCATCATCAACCAGATTCACGTCCGGCACATCCTGATGAAGACGAACGAACTCGACGACGATGAGACCGTGCGCCAGAAACTGGGCAAGCTGCGCGAACGTATCCTGAAGCGGCGAGGATTTCGCCGGCCTTGCATCGACCAATTCGGCGGATCCGGGCTCTGCGCCGGACGGCGGCGATCTGGGCTGGAGCGGACCCGGCACATTCGTTCCGGAATTCGACAAGGCGATCGCCGATCTCAAGGCCAACGAAATCACCCAGCCGTTCAAGACTCGCTATGGCTGGCACATCGTGCAGATGCTGGGCACGCGCACCTACGACAGCACCGACGATGTGCGCCGCCAGCGCGCATTCGCCGCCATCCGCGAGAGCAAGGCGGACGAAGAAACCGAGTTGTGGCTGCGCCGGTTGCGCGACGAGGCATTCGTCGAAATCAAAATGTAGTGTACATACCGCGGATCGTCATCACATCGGGTGAACCGGCCGGCATCGGGCCGGATGCCTGCGTGGCATTGGCGCAAGCCGCGTGGGACGCCGACCTCGTGGTCGGCCGCCGATGCCGGGTTGCTGGCCGCGACGGCCGGCGCCTTGGGCATGCCGCTCAAGCATCGAGCGCTACGACTCCTCGAGCACGCCCGCTGCGCATCGCGCGGGCATGGCTCACCGTCATGCACATTCCGACCGCTCGAGCCCGTGATTGCAGGACAGCCGGATGCAGGCAACGCCGCCTACGTCATCGATATGCTGGACCGCGCCTGCGACGGCTGCATGAACGGCGAGTTCGCGGCCATGGTGACCGCGCCGGTGCAAAAGAGCACCTTGATGGATGCGGGCTATGCATTCACCGGCCACACCGAATATCTCGCGGCCCGGACGCGCGCGGCGCTGCCGGTGATGCTGTTGGTGAGCGATGCAGTTGCGGGTCGCGCTGGTGACCACGCATTTGGCGCTCGCCGATGTGCCGCGCGCCATCACGCGCGACCGGCTGCGCGCCACCCTGCGCATCGTCAACATGGACATGGAGCGGCATTTCTCCCTGTCGGCGCCGCGAATCGCCGTGCTCGGACTCAATCCGCACGCCGGCGAGGCCGGGCATCTGGGCCGCGAGGAAATCGAGGTGATCGAGCCCGTCATTCAGGAACTGCGTGCGGAAGGCTTGAACCTTCAAGGGCCCGTGCCGGCGGATACGGCGTTCACTCCGCGACTTTCTGCGCACCGCCGATGTCATCGTCGCGATGTATCACGATCAAGGCCTGCCGGTGATCAAACACGTGGGCTTCGGCAATGCGGTGAACATCACCTTGGGATTGCCCATCGTGCGCACCAGTGTGGATCACGGAACCGCGTTGAGCTTGGCGCGAACCGGCAAGGCGGACGCGGGCAGCCTGCGTGCGGCCCTGGCGCTCGCCATCGAAATGACCGGCGCCGTCACCGTCTCATGCCGGTTCGTAAGCGATTCGGCCAGCACTTCCTGCATGACCCCGGGGTGATCCGCCGGATCATCGACGCCGTGGCGCCTGCCGCCGGCGAACGCATCGTTGAAATCGGCCCCGGCCGGGGCGCATTGACCTGGGGGCTTCTCGAGCGCGCCAAGCGCTTGGACGTGATCGAAATCGACCGCGATCTGGCGCAGACGCTCGAGTCCGATCCGCGCGCGAAGAATGGGCTTCGGGTGCATCGTCCGAGAACGTGCTCGATACGGACTTCATCGGTCTGCGGGGAACGGGGGCAGCCGCTGCGCGTCGTCGGCAATCTTCCCTACAACATCTCGACTCCTCTGCTGTTTCGCCTGCTGGCCCAGCGCGCCGCCATTTCCGACATGTATTTCATGCTGCAAAAGGAGGTCGTGGATCGAATGGCCGCAAAGCCGGGAACCAAGGACTATGGGCGTTTGACCGTCATGCTCGCCGCCGTAGCCGAGGTCGAAGGTCTGTTCGACGTCGGGCCCGGCGCCTTTCAGCCGCGCCCGAAAGTGTGGTCCGCGATCGTGCACCTGCGGCCCACCGCGAGCCCCCGCTTCGACATCGGCCGCGAAGGCGCGCTGCGGACCCTGGTGACGGCGGCGTTCTCCCATCGGCGCAAGACCCTGCGCAACTCGTTGAAGGGCCTGCTCAGTTCGCAGGACATCGAATCCTGCGGCATCGATCCGCAATTGCGTCCGGAAACGCTGGCGCCGGCGCAATTCGGCCTGCTCGCCGCCCATTACTCTCGATTGGTCGGCTATACTTGAAGCCGCATGCTCCGGTACAAGAAGCTTTTGGTGCTGCTGGATCTGTCGGACGACAGTGAGCAGGTTGCCATTGCCGCGCGGGACCTGGTGGAGCACTCGAATGCTTCGATGCTTGCCTTGCACGTCGTGGAGTTCGTGCCGGTTGAGCCCCTGGGCGAATCATTGATGCCGACGGCGCAAATCGAGGACGATTTGATCAAACGCTCGCGCGAAAAGCTCGATGCGCTCATTGCGCGGCTGGCGCTCCCGCGCTCGGTCGGGCGGGTCGAGTCCGGCAACACCAAGGCGGAGATTCTCCGCGTTGCAGAAGAAGAAAAGGCGGATCTCATCGTTCTCGGCAGCCGCGAGCGTCACGGTCTCGCCATCCTGGTGAATTTCACGGAGGACACGGTACTGCACGCCGCGCACTGCGATGTGCTGGCGGTCCGCCTGAAGTAATGCGATGCAGGACATGACACCCGAGCCGGCGAACCCCAGAATTCGAGTCGAGGTGGAGACCTCCTATATCGAGGAGCAGTCCGATCCGCGCGACAAGCGTTTCGTCTTTTCCTACACCATCACCATACGCAATGAGGGCGAGGTGCCGGCGCGCTTGCTGACGCGTCACTGGATCATCACGGATGCGAACGGCAATGTGAAGGAAACCCGCGGCGACGGAGTGGTCGGCGAGCAGCCCTACCTGAAGCCCGGCCAGGGATTCCGCTACTCCAGCGGCGCCGTCATCGAAACTCCGGTCGGCACGATGCAGGGCAGCTATCAGATGGTGGCCGACGACGGACAGCGATTCGATGCGCCCATCGCGCCGTTCCGGCTGGCAATGCCCGGAGTGCTGCACTAGGCTGTATAGCTGATGGCGCTGTACGCAATCGGCGACGTGCAAGGCTGCGACGCAGAACTCGGCGCCTTGCTCGGCCGCTGTACGATATTCGGCCGATCGCGACCGGCTTTGGTTCGTCGGCGATCTGGTCAATCGCGGACCCGATTCGCTGGCGGTACTGCGCAGAATCCGTTCTCTGGGCGACTGCAGCGACGGTCACCCTCGGCAATCACGACCTGCACCTCCTGGCCGTGGCCTTCGGAGCCGCTCACGCGCGCAGCGGCGACACGTTGAATGAAGTCTTGGCCGCCCCTGATCGCAACGCCTTGCTCGAGTGGCTCGCCGGCCGGCCGCTGTTTCATGAAGATCGAGGCGCTCGATGCCTGCATGCTGCATGCGGGTTTGGCGCCCCAGTGGGATTTGCAGCTGGCGAGGCAATGCGCCCGGAAATTCGAGCACGGCCTGCGAAGCAACCCCGAAAAGCTGTTCAGCCGGCTCTACGGCGATCAGCCGGACCTCTGGGATGAGGTGCGGAACGGCGAGGAACGCATGCGCTTCATCGCAAACTGCTTCACGCGGCTGCGCTACGTCGACGCGGGCGGCCGCCTGATGCTGCGGGCCAAGGGATCTCCGAAGAAGACGCAGGCGAAATCGCTGATCCCTTGGTTCGAGGCTCAGGACGCCCGATGGCGGGGACCGCGCATCGTCTTCGGTCACTGGTCGACATTGGGTTTTTTCAACAACGGGAATATCACCGCCCTCGATACGGGTTGCGTCTGGGGAGGAACACTGACCGCGCTGCGATTGGATGACCCCGATGCCAGACCCGTGCAAGTACCCTGCGCCGTGCCCCGGCCCACGTAGCAGGCTACCGCGACTACGCCAGTCGCGGCGAAGTTTCACCGCCCGGCTATAATGCAGCGATGTCATGTAGCTCAACCGTTCAATCTGCATCGATGGATCGACGCAGAATCGCGATCTGCTCAAGCCGCCGGTGGGCAACAAGCTGTTGTTTCAAGACAGTGCCTTCATTGTCATGGCCGTCGGCGGCCCCAACGCGCGCAAAGACTTTCATCACGACCCGAGCGAAGAGTTCTTCTTTCAGGTGGAAGGGGACATGGTGCTCAAGAACGGTCCAGGACGGCCGCATTGACCGACGTGCCCATTCGGCAGGGCGAAGTATTTCTGTTGCCGCCCGAAGTGCCCCATTCGCCGCAGCGTCCGGCGGGCAGCGTCGGGATCGTCGTCGAACGGCGTCGCGATCCGGATGAACTGGATGGGTTCTCCTGGTATTGCGAGCATTGCGGACAATCGCCTGTACCTGGAACGCGTCGCCGTGCGCAACATCGAGACGCAGCTGCCGGAGATTTTCTCGCGCTTCTACTCGAGCTCGGCGCATCGCACCTGCAGCTGCCTGCGGCACCGTCATGCAGGCTCCGGGCCAGTGACGCCCGATGCGGCCGGCGCGCTGGCCCTGGATGCCGGCGATCCGCTGGCCGGCCTTCGCGGAAGAGTTTCATCATCCCTACGACGACGCCGGACGGCGCCTGCTATATCTATGCGGCCATTCGCTGGGGCTTCAGCCCAAATCGGCGGCGCAGTATGTCGAGCAGGAGCTGAAGGACTGGCAGCGCCTGGGAGTGCTCGGGCATCACATCGCGGAGCGTCCCTGGATCCCGTACCACGAGCAGGCGGCCGCGCCGCTCGCCGCACTCGTCGGCGCGCAAGAGAGCGAGGTCGTCGCCATGAATTCGCTGACGGTGAACCTGCACCTGATGATGGTGAGTTTCTTTCGGCCCGGCGCGACGCGCAATCGGGTGTTGATCGAGAAATCCGCCTTCCCCTCCGATCGCTACGCCGTCGTATCGCAGCTGGCCTTTCATGGATTGAATCCGGCGCAGCATTTGATCGAGATCGAGCCGCGTCCCGGCGAGCGGACTCTGCGAACGGAGGACATGATCCGTCGCATCGAGACAGGAGGGCAGCCACTCTCGCTCTCGTGTTGCTGCCCAGCGTTCAATATCTCACCGGGCAATTCTTCGATCTGCCGCCCGTGATCGAGGCCGCGCGCCGCGCCGGCGCCGTGGTCGGCCTGGACTTCGCCCACGGCATCGGCAATACACCCTCGAACCTGCACGATTGGAATGTCGATTTCGCCGTGTGGTGCAGCTACAAGTATCTGAACGCCGGCCCCGGCGCCATCGGCGGCTGTTTCGTGCACGAACGCCATGCGCACAGCGACCGCTCTGCCGCGGTTCGCCGGATGGTGGGGACACGACCCTGCCGCACGCTTTCTGATGGGACCCGATTTCGACCCCATCGCCGGGCGCCCAAGGCTGGCAAATCAGCAATCCTCCGGTGTTGTCGGCAGCGCCCCTGCTCGCGTCGCTGGACATTTTTCGCCGCGCCGGCATGGGACGACTGCGCGAGAAGTCCATTGCGCTCACCGCATACTTGCAGCGGCTGGTCGAAACACGGTTGACGGGCGTCGTGGACATCATCACGCCGAGCGACGCTTCGCAACGAGGCTGTCAATTGAGCTTGCGGATCGCACGCCCGCCCGCCGCCGCCAAACGCTGCTACGACTATCTCAGCGAAGCGGGAGTGGTGAGCGATTGGCGGGAGCCTGATGTGGTGCGGCTGGCGCCGATCCCGCTCTACAACTCCTTCGGCGATGTGTTTGCCGCGGTGGAGGCCTTGTCGCAAGCCGTGCACCGATGAATGACCAGGGGGGCGCGGTTCGCATCATCGGCGCAGGCCCCACCGGCGCTCTGCTCGCCATCCTGTTGCAACGCCGCCGCTACACGGTGGAACTCTACGAGACCCGCTCCGACCCCAGAACGGCCGCCGCGGAATCGGGCCGATCCATCAACCTCGCGCTGGCCGACCGCGGCATACATGCCCTGCAAATGGCCGGGGTATTTCCGGACATCGAACGCCTGCTGCTGCCCATGCGAGGGCGGCTCATTCATCATCTCGGCGGTGGCACTTCGCTGCAGCCTTATGGCCAGCGGGCCAACGAGCTGATCTATTCGATTTCGAGGCACAAGCTCAACCAGGCCTTGCTGGAGGTAGCCGCCCGGCAGCCCGGCGTGACTGTGCACTTCGAACATCGATTCGAGACCGCCGATTTCGACGCGGGAACGGCGCTGATCCGCGATCTTCGTCAGGATCGCCTTCTCAACATACCCATGCAGCCGCTGCTGGCCACCGACGGAGCCGGCTCCTCGATGCGCCGGCGCATGACCTCGCTGCACTTGATCGACGCCGATGAAACCGATCTGGAGCACGGTTACAAAGAGCTCTCCATACCGGCGGACGCGGCGGGACGCCATCGCATGACCCACGATGCACTCCACATTTGGCCGCGCGGCAACTACATGCTGATCGCGCTGCCGAACGAAGACGGCAGCTTCACTGCGACCCTATTCCTCGCCAAACACGGCGGCACGAGCTTCGACAGCCTGACGGAGGCAGCCACCATCGAGGAATTTCTGGTGCGCAGCTTTCCGGACGCTTGCGCATTGATGCCGAACCGCGTAGCCGAATTCCAAAATAACCCTGTCGGGTTTCTCGGCACGGTGTCGGCCAGCCCGTGGGCACACGAGGGCATGGCAGCTCTGATCGGGGACTCGGCACACGCCATTGTCCCCTTCCACGGCCAGGGCATGAATTGCTGCTTCGAGGACTGCATGGAATTCGACGCCTGCATCAGCCGGCACACTTCATGGAAAAGCGTCTTCGCCGAATTCGGCGCCCTGCGCAAGCCCGACACCGACGCCATCGCGGCCATGGCGCTGGACAACTATCTGGAGATGCGGGAACGCGTCGCCCATCCCAAGTTTCAGCTGCAGCAGGCGCTGTCCCTGGAACTGGAACGTCGCTTTCCGCAACGGTTCATTCCGCGCTATTCCATGGTGATGTTCCATCATGAAATCCCTTATCGCACTGCGCTCGAGCGCGGCACCATACAAGCGGAATTGCTGGCCGAGTTGACGGCGGGGGCGGTTGCAACCCTCGCGCAGGTGGACTTCGAGCGCGCGGAACGGGAGATTCGCGCCAGGCTGAAGCCTTTACTTTAGCCGGCGAACGCGTGGTGCTCGGCGATTACAGGCCTGGATAGGGGGTATAGACACGGAGCGAACACGAAATCCGCCAGTGTTCGCTCCGTGTCTATACCCCCTTTTCCGGGTGCTTTAAGCGACGAGCAAAACGCCGGTGCGCTGCGAAGTAAGAGCGGGGTGCTTCGAGCGACGAACAAACGCCGGCGCGCTGCGGAGTAAGGGCGGCGCTAAGTAGGAGCGGCGGTTCTGGATCGCTCGAGCGTGATGAAGCTGTAAGAATGGGCGTTTTTGTCGTCTGACTCATGGCGTATGCGGGATGCTTCGTGCCATTCGGCGCCGCGCCAGCCGGTGAAAAACGTGTCACCGTCCTCGATTTGTGCGTGGACCAAGGTCAGATGAATGCGGCTGGCGAGCGGCAGGCATTGGCGATAGATCTCAGCGCCGCCAATCACCATCAAGGGCGCCTGCGCGCCGGCGGCAATTCGCGCGTCGTCTAGAGTTTTGACCACCACGCAACCGTCCGGCGCAAAATCCTCCGAACGGCTCAGCACGATATTCGTTCGGCCGGGCAACGCCTTGCCGATGGACTCGTAGGTCTTGCGGCCCATCAACACGGGTTTGCCGAGGGTCAGCGATTTGAAATGCCGTAAATCCGCGGGCAGGTGCCATGGAAGTTGATTGCCGCGGCCGATCACGTCGTTGTCCGCCACGGCAACCACCAATTCGAGATTGGCTGCCGCCGCGGTCAAGCGACCCGGCACTTGCTCAGGATCCATTGCGTCAGCTCCTGCAAATCCTCGCGCTCGCCGTCCTCGGGTCTCTGCAGCAACACGTAATTCTCATTGGTGGCCAATTCCGCGTCGAATAATTTTACCAGGCCGCCGGCAGCGAAGCGGTCGGCGCTGAGGCGTGCCGGAACCAAGGCGACGCCGACGCCTTGCTCCGCGGCGAGCACCACCGCCGACATGGTGTCGAGACGCACCAGGCGATTCGGCTTGATGGGCTCGATACCCAAGCCTGCCGCCCAACGTTCCCATGCCTCACGCCGCTCCTCATGAAGAAGCAATGTCTTGCCGTTCAAATCGTCGTACGAGCTGATTGGATTTTCCAGCAGGAACGCCGGCGAGCAGGCGGCGATGAAGCTCTGTGGGAACAAAGGATGAACCGTCAGACCCTCCCAGGGACCGGACCCCACGACGATGGACAGGTCGGCCTCCGGTGGGTGGGTTTTCGGCGCGGAAAAAGTCGTCTCGATGCGAATATCGGTTTCTTCGCGGGCCTGGGAAAAGGAGGCTAAACGCGGCAGCAGCATCTCATTGGCGAAAAACGACGGGACATTCAGCCGGATGATGGTGCGTCCGTAGCGCTCTTGCAGCTGTTCGGTAATCGATTCGAGCTTCGAGAAAATATCGTTGATGTGCTCGAGGTAATGGGTGCCGGCATCGGTCAGCGTGAGTGTGCGCACGCCCCGTTCGAACAAGGCGAGACCGAGTTGCTCCTCGAGCGCCTTGATTTGGTGGCTCACGGCGGACGGAGTGACGAACAATTCCTCGGCGGCGGCCTTGAAGCTTTGCAGCTTGGCCGCGACCTGGAAGGTCTTCAGAAACTTGAGCGACGGCAAGCGCATAGGGTCAACCAATTCTTGTATCGGGGCGTGATTACCGTTGGGCCCCTTACGGCATTTTCTCGCTATTCTACACCATGTAGTTCCAGCAATATCCGTGCCAGACGCGAAAACCCCCGAATTTACCGTCCACGCCCCGGCGTGAGCATCCTCTGCCATATCTGCGGGCGCCGGACGGCCTGCACCGCACGATACTAACGCAGGGACTGTGCCAATTGAATGACGGAGCTTGCCAGGGCCCGGGAGGATATCTCCTGTCGGCGCGACACCGCATTACGCACGTTGCTCGACGCTCCACAACTCGCTCGCCTTCTGCGGATCCCGAAGCAGGGTTCCCACGCCGCTGATGGCCACATAGATATTCTTCGCTGGATCCGCGTATCCGAGACTCACCCGGACGTCGCGATGAAGCTCATCGACTTTCCAGGCTCCGTATCCTTCAAGTGTTTCGCCATGAGGGGTCGCGTTTCTTCAGGAATGCGTCCATTCCTTCGACGGCATCCCCAAGCAGCACATTTCGCACCATGGTTTGGCCGGCGACCTCGTAGGCGCCCGACATTCCGTATTCCAGCTGCTCGTAGAAGGCACGTTTGCCAATCGCAATCGCGGCGCCGCTGCGCTTCAGTATGCGCTCAGCGAATCGACCCACTTCCGCGTCGAGGCAGTCGTCCACAACCATTCGGTTGATCAAGCCCCAGTCGAGCGCCTGCGCGGCGCCAATCTCGTCGCCGGTCAATAACATTTCCATCGAGCGCTTGCGGCCGATATTGCGTGCAACACCCACCGCGGGCGTCGAGCAAAATACGCCGATGTTGACCCCGGGCATCGCGAATTTTGCCGATTCCCCGGCGATCGCGATGTCACACATCGAGACGAGCTGACATCCGGCAGCCGTGGCGATCCCATGAACCCGTGCAATGACTGGCTGGGGCAGTTGAGTAAGCTTGATCATCATCCTGTTGCAGGACGCGAACAGTTGCCGCTGCCATTCGCCGTCACCCGCATGTTGCCGCATTTCGCGCAAGTCGTGGCCGGCACAAAAGCCACGGCCTTCGCCACGCAGGACGACCACCCGGACGGTCGCATCCGTCGCTACGGCGTCGAGTTCGCCCTCCAGGGCGGCAATCATCGATAGCGATAAGGGGTTGAACCGATCGCCGCGATTGAGAGCGAGCGTCAGAAGCGCGCCGGTCTGGGATCGCGTGACCAGCGCTTCGTCCGATGAGGAAGAGGTTTCCAATGCTACCAGCCTCCCACTCCCGGCCCGTAAATCGGACCCAACGGGCCCCACGACCCCCACGCAGCCCAATTCCAGGAAGCATCGTAGTAGTCCTGCACCGCCATTTGTTGCTCGTGGGCCAAATCGAGCTGCTGGTTCGATATATATTGATTGAACGCCTGCTGCGGCCCGACATAGAGACAGCCGCAATCGGGATCGGCGTAGACATAGTGGGTAACGCCGTCGTGCACGCGCGCCACGAAACGGTTGGGAGGCAGGCGGTGCAGCATGGCCTGCCGTTCGGCCGTGTTGGCGATTTGCACAGTAAATCCGGCAGCCGCAAGGGCGTTCTCTTGCTGAGCCACGCCCCCTTGCGTCTGGCAGGCGCCAAGCCCACCGCATACGAGCATCACTGCAGCCAGCAGTAACCCAAACCTGGATCTTGCCCGCTCGGGCAGCCCGATGAGTCCATTCGTTTTCATGTCTACCCTCGATTGTGCGATCGCATCCCCGATTGTGCGATCGCATCCCAGTGTAGGGCAACCATACATGTCTTGCCCCGGTAGCGCATGCGTCGGCGCGTACCCAGAGTGGGAAAGCGGGGTGGCGAGTGTGCGCCGCAATACGCTGCACCTCTGCACGGGGATGTTGACCGGTTCACAATGTCAGGGGGGATAAGAGGCTGGACGCCAACGTAAAGACAGCAGTTGGCGTCCAGCCTCTTATCCCCCCTGACCGTGCGCACTGGCCGAGGTACATCACCGCGCAGGATGTACTACATCACCGCATGAGGAGCAGATCGGGTGCCGTCGGCGGGGTGGTGTGGAACGGTGAGAGTACTCGCCCGAGGGGCTGAGCCGTTGGCCGGCAACTGCTGCCTCGTTGCCGGCCAACGGCTCAGCCCCTCGGGCGAATACCCTCAACCTCTCAACATCACCGTGCCGAGGTATACGGCGCATACCCACTTTCGTACAAATAGCGCTCTAATACACAGGGAGACTCGAACTGGGTTGTATCGGCATGGCCATGTCCGGCAATCGAAACTTCGTCGCAAGCATTGCCGCCCGGTACGGTCCGCGGTTGCGCCGATTTCTGTCGGTGCGTCTGCGCAATGCCGATGATGTTCCGGATTTGGCGCAGGAGGTTTTCTTGCGTCTCCTGCGCGTCGAAGGTTACGAGAGCATCCGCAGCCCCGAAGCCTACCTTTTTACCATTGCCAGCCATGTGATTCATCAGCATGCCGTGCGGCGCTCGAGCGAGCCCACGTCGGTTGACATAGCCGAAGTGTTCTCGGAACTCAGAACCCCGGTGAGCGATGACCCGCCCGATCAGGCCGCTCATGCCCAGCAGCTCGACGAACTCGAGCGCATCCTCGCGTACCTGCCGGCGCGGGTCGCGACCGCGCTGGTTCTGCACCGGATCGCCGGTTATTCAGTGCAGGAGGTCGCAGATGAGCTGGGCGTAGCGCGGGAAACCGCCAAGAAATATCTGGCGCGCGCCGTCGAACACTGCCGAAATCTGCGGGCATCCGAGGGCAGCAAAGTCCCATGAGAATCAGACCTTCGAGCGGCACGACTCATGCAGCCATCGTTGCCGAGGCCTCGCAGTGGTTCATCGAGTTCCGGGCCGGCGATGTGCACGGTGAGGCGCGCCTGCGCTTCATCGAATGGCTGCGGCGATCCCCCGAACACATCCAGGCGTATCTCGAGGTATCGGGTGTGTGGTCGGAGCTGCCCGATTCCGACCCCGAGGGCAGATTCGACATCGCTTCCCTGATCGAACGCGCCCGAAACGAACCCGATGTCATTCCGCTATCCCCTAGGAATCCTCGGTTGCCCCCTGTCCCGCCGGTGGCGCAACCCCGTGCATTGCGCAAGCTCCCGCAACGCGCCGTGCTGGCCGCGGCCGCTCTCGGGCTGCTTGCATCCATCAGCGTTCTATTCCTTTGGATCGGCCGCGATGCGGGCCGCTCTTATTCCACGGGAATCGGGGAGCAGAGAACCATTCAGCTAGTGGACGGATCGACCGTCGAGCTCAACGCGCGATCGACAGTCAAGGTTCGTCTCACCGAGCGTAGGCGCGATGTGACGCTGATCGAGGGTCAGGCGCTGTTCCGTGTTGCGAAAGACAAGCACCGACCCTTCGTGGTACGGGCGGGCGACGCCCAGGTGCGCGCGGTCGGAACGGAATTCGATGTTTATAAGAAGCAGATTGCGACCGTCGTGACCGTCGTCGAAGGCCGCGTCGAAACATACGAGGCATCGGGAAGTGCGGGTACAGCGGCCATCGTTCTATCCGCCGGCGAGCAGCTCACCGTTCTGCCGAACACCGTCACGAAACCTACGCACATCGACACCGTGGCAGCCACGGCTTGGGTGCAGCAGCGTCTCATATTCGAGGAAACGCCACTGAGGGACGTTGCCGAAGAATTCAACCGGTATAACCGCCGGCCGCTGGCCATCGATGGCCGTGAACTACAGAACCTCAAGATCAGCGGCATCTATTCCTCGACCGATCCGACGTCGCTCATCAACTTCCTGCGCAGCCAGACTTCGATCCGCGTCATTGAAACGGAGGACCAAGTGCGCATCGTCCGCCGCGACGCGCACTGAGCATACCCACTTTTTATGTGATTACGCTCTACTGTCATGGGGACCGGCGGCCCTGTCGGCCGGCCGGCGAAAAAAGCTTCTCGAGGGGCGTGGGAGCGCTTTTGCATCTCGCGGTTCTCGCGGTTGCTGTTTGTGTTTCCATCGCCGGCGTTGCTATCGCCGACACTACAAGTGCCTCTATGCGCAAACCCACCCACATTGCTGCGCAAGATCTCGGGCCCGCGCTCAAGCAGCTCGCACAAAGCCGTGGACTGCAGGTCCTCTACCTGTCCAATACGGTTCGCGACGTACGCACGCGCGGTGCAAACGGAGATCTCACCGCCAACGAGGCGTTCGACCAGCTGCTCGACGGCACGAGTTTGACCTACCGCTATCTCGACGAGAACACAGTGACTGTCGTCCCATTGAGCGATCCCTCCGTCTCAGGAGGAAACGGGGCGTTGCCGCCGGCGGCGGCGGGCAACCCAATCGCCGCGGATTCGCCCGCGCGGCAGGCCAGGACTGCTACTTCAGATAGAGTTTTGCTTGCGCAGGCAGCACCGGCATCCGCGCAGCAGGCGCCCCCCGCGCCGGCGGACTCTCAACCTCTGCAAGAAATCATCGTGACCGGCTCGCGCATCGCGGCGCCGAATGAGGTGAGCACCAGCCCCATACAGGTCATCTCGGCCCAGTCCATTCAGGTGTCCGGCAAGACCGATATCACCGACATCATCAGCCAGCTGCCGCAGATCTACACCAATGATCTGGGCCAGGATCTCGGCAACGGCACCTCCGGCCTGGCCACTGCCGGCGGGGTCGCCACCGCGGATCTGCGCGGACTCGGACCCGGCCGCACCTTGGTGCTCGTCGACGGCCGCCGGCTCGGAGTGGGATCTCCGAACACGGCCATCACGCAACCGGCCCCCGACCTCGACCAAATTCCCGCAGGCCTCGTGGATCGTGTCGAAGTCGTCACCGGCGGCGCCTCCGCAGCCTATGGCTCGGACGCCATTGCCGGCGTCGTCAATTTCATCATGAAGCGGGACTTCGAGGGCTTCCAGGTGGACGGCAACGTGGGCGAGAATTTACACGACAACAATGACACGTTCATGCAGGGCCTCGTGCGGCAATTCGGCTATACGCCGCCCACGGGCCTGACTCAGGACGGGCGTAACCGCACCTTCGACATGCTGATGGGCACGAACTTCGCGGACGGTAATGGCAATATCACGGCCTACCTGAGCTATCGGCACGCCGATCCGGTCCAGAGCAGCCAGCGCGACTACGGCGCCTGCCAATTGAACCCGATCCAAGACGCCGCCCACAATGTCATCGGCGCTGCATGCGGCGGCTCTACCAACTCGAATTATTTCCAGCCGGTCACGGGCCCCGACGCGGGTACTGCCTACAGCGTGCACGGGCACAGCTTCGTCCCCTGGGAAACGGTTGCGACGACGCCTCCGGCGATCTACAACGGCCAGAGCGACATCTCCCTGACGCGCGAAGACGACCGCTACAACGCCGCCATCATGGCTCAAGAAGAGATCAGCAGCTACTTTCAACCGTATGTCGAGTTTTTCTTCATGGACGACAAGACGCACCAGCAAGTGTCGCCGGCCGCCCTGTTCCAGAACGCCAATCCGCTCGATCCCACCGGCGCGGGCGACTACTACGTCAGTTGCAGCAATCCGCTGTTGAGCACGCAGCAGCAGGCGATCCTTTGCACGCCGTCACAGATCGCCGCGGACAAGGCGAACCCTGGATCGGCGACCGCGCAGGTGAACATCGGCCGCCGCAACATCGAGGGCGGTGCGCGCTATACGGATTTCGAGCACACCAACTATCGCACCGTGTTCGGCGCCAAGGGCGATTTCGCGGATGCATGGAGCTACGATGCCTATGGGCAGTACTTCTACACGGCATTTTTCGATTCCAACCAAAAGTACCTGAACTTCCAGAGCATCACCAATGCTCTGCTGGTGACGGGTACCGCCGCCAACCCGGTGTGCATAGGCGCTCCTCGGGGATGTGTCCCGTACAATATCTTCTCGGACGGCGGTGTCACGCAGCAGCAGCTCAATTACCTCTATGAGCTGGGCACGGCACAGGGAGCCTCCACCTTGCGCACCCTGCATGCCGATATCACCGGCAAGCTGGCGGAGTATGGTGTCAAATCGCCGCTCGCAACCGAGGGCGTGGGCGTGAATATCGGGTTCGAGCACCGCAACGATCACGAATTCTTGCAACCGGACGCCGCCGAGGAAAGCGGCTTGCTATCCGGATTCGGCAGCGCCGTCGCGCCGATCGACAACAGTATTTCGGTGGCGGAGGAATTCGTGGAACTGCGGGCGCCGCTGCTGCAGGATCAGCAGGACGCCAAGGAGCTTCTGTTCGATACCGGCTACCGCCGTTCGGATTATTCGACGATCGGCGTGACCAACACGTACAAGTTCGAGGTGCAATATGCGCCGATCGCGGACTATAGGATCCGCGCATCTTATGACCGTGCCATTCGTGCGCCGAGCGTCGCCGAGTCGTTCACTCCACCCATTGTCGGACTCACCACGGTCGTTCCCGATCCCTGCGCACCGCGCATCACCTACACCCTCCTACAGTGCGAGCGCACGGGAGTGACGGCCGCTCAGTACTACAGCGGCTCGATCCCCCAGGGGACGGCCGCGCAGTTGTCGGAGGAAACGAGCGGCAACCCGAATCTCAAGCCCGAACGGGCGGACACCTATACCGTCGGCGTGAATTTCGCACCCAGCCAGATTCCGCATCTTACGGGCAGCATCGATTACTACCATATCCAGATCAAGGACGAGATCGGCGTCATCCCCTACTTGCTGGTGCTGTCGAATTGCGCCGACACCGGCAACCCGATGTACTGCAGCCAGATAGTACGCCAGCCGAACACCGGAAGCCTGAACGGCAACAGCGTCGCGGGCGGCGGCTATGTCATCCAGGAGAATTACAATCTGGGCACCGCGTTGAACAGCGGTATTGACGTGCAGCTGAACTATAAGCTCGGCCTGTCTGCGGGCTTCGGCGACTTGGTGTTCGGACTCGACGGAACCTACTTGCTGCACAACGAAACGACACCGCTGCCGGGAGGGCCTACCTACGATTGCGCGGGATTGTTCGGCTTCACCTGCCAAACGGTCAATCCACGCTGGCACCACTTTTTCAGAACGACCTGGGAAACTCCATGGGATGTGTCGGCGTCGCTCACGTGGCGTTACATCGGCGCAGTCTCGCAGGACAACGACAGCTCCGATCCGACACTGCATTTCTCCACATTCGGCGGGTACGACTATTTCAACGCCAGAATCCCGGCGTACAGCTATCTGGACCTCGAGGCCACGTGGAACGTCAACAAGATCGTGCAGGTCCGCGCCGGAGCCAACAATGTGCTCGACAAGGATCCGCCCCTCGTCAATACCGATATCGTTGCCGGCGGTGCTGCAAACACCTACAGCACGTACGACCTCTTCGGTCGCCAGCTGTTCCTGGCGTTCACGGCGAAATTTTAGAGGGCCAAATGGCGGCACAAGAGAAATTCGCCCTGCAAGCTCCGCGCCCTCTGACGCCGCGAATCGTCAACGAGGAGCCGTTGGTGCGTTCCGAAGCCCAATTGACGCGGGGAATCCTCGGCCTTTTGGGCCGGCGACCCAAACTTCTGGTCGGCGAGCGACAACATCGACTCTATCCGCTGGACATCGAGAAGATCGACTACATCGAAGCCGACGGCAACTACGTGACCATCCGGGCGGGCAACGCGGAATACATCAGCCGGGATTCC
Source organism: uncultured Gammaproteobacteria bacterium (assembly GCA_963807505.1). Lineage (GTDB taxonomy): Bacteria > Pseudomonadota > Gammaproteobacteria > Steroidobacterales > Steroidobacteraceae > Bog-1198. The sequence continues at coordinate 213,601 of CAWECC010000001.1, forward strand.
ATCAAGCGCCTATCTGCGGATCTTGCAGCCTTTGGTTTTGTGCGAATCGATCGCTCGATTCTCTTGAATATTCGCGCGGTCCATTTCGCCGAGCCGGTCGGTCATGGGACCTTGGCCTTCACGCTCACTTCCGGGGCTTGCTTACATTCCAGCAAGACATACCGCGAGACGATTTTGCGCGTATTGCCGTGGCATCACTGTCGGGCTGGAGCGGATCTATGAAATTCCAGTGACTCAAGCGCTGCGATTCCACCACCAGCCGGCACCGAACAGCGCCAGCATGGTCACGGACGAGACCAGTTTGAAGAGGGTACCGAAGATCAATCCCACCCAAGCGCTCACGCCCACATGCGTCGAGCGCAGGATGCTGTTGCCGGCCGCGAGTTCGCCGGCCAGCGCACCGAAGAAAGGTCCCAGTAATAGGCCTGGCAGCCCAAAGAACATCCCGATGAGCGTCCCCAGAAGAGCGCCCCATACGGCGCGCCGGCTGGCTCCCACACGTTTCGCGCCCAATGCTCCCGCGAGCAGGTCCAAGGTCAGCCCCACGCTGCCGACCAAGGCAATGCACAGTAGCCACCCCAGGCCAATGTGGCGGTAATGATCCATGCCCGCGATCAGCCAGATGCCGCCAAAAATCAATGGAATGCCCGGCAGCACGGGCACGACCGCGCCGACCAAGCCCACCGCGATCAACGAGGCAGCGATGACGGACAATAGGACGTGCATTAACGATCAGTGCCTGTCGGCGGGAAGGTCGAATACGATGACCTCCCCCGCTCGCCCATGGTCGATGCTAATCGACGACTCCTCGGTGACTTTCAATGCGTCTCCGGCACTCAAGGCAACGCCGTTGACGCGCACTTCGCCTCGCGCAACGTGCACATACCCACGTCGCCCTTTGCTCAAATCCAAAGTCGCGCTCTCGGCGCCATCGAACAGGCCCGCAAACAATCGCGCGTCCTGATGAATGACCACCGACCCGTCGGTTCCCTGCGGCGAGGCGATCAGCCGCAATCGGCCGCGTTTTTCCGCCTCCGGGAAATGCTTCTCCTCGTAGCTTGGTTTGATGCCGAACACGCTCGGTTGCACCCAGATCTGAAGAAAATGCACGGGCGAATTGCTCGAAGGATTGAATTCGCTATGCAGGACACCGGAGCCCGCGCTCATGCGCTGGACGTCGCCCGGCCGAATGACCGATCCATTGCCCATCGAGTCCTTGTGCGCGAGCTCGCCTTCGAGCACGTAGCTGATGATTTCCATGTCCCGGTGCGGGTGGGTCCCAAACCCCTCGCCTGCCACCACCCGGTCCTCGTTAATCACCCGCAAAGGGCCGAACTCCACATGCTTCGAGTCGAAATAGTCCCCGAATGAGAAACTGTGATACGAATTGAGCCACCCATGATTGGCATGACCACGATCTGCACTACGTCTGATGTTGTTCATATGACCTCCTGTTGGCAAGATAAGGCCTGGATAGTCGAAAAAAAAGCGCGATTTTCGGATTCAACGGATCCACAAAGTAGATAGATGAGAGGTCGGCCATGGCAAAAACGTCGCTGGAGCAATGGGGCATTTTGGCCGCGGTAATCGACGAAGGGGGGTTTGCACAGGCAGCCGAGGCGCTGCATAAGAGCCAATCCGCAATCAGCTACGGTGTCGCCCGCCTGCAAGAGGCGCTCGATCTGCCTCTTCTGATCGTGGAGGGACGCAAGGCCGTACTGACCCCGCATGGCAAGACCCTGCTCAAGCGGGCGCGGCCGGTGCTTCGAGATCTCGAGACGCTGGAGGCGGTGGCGCGCACCTTGAAACAAGGGTGGGAGCCCCACCTGACTCTGGTGGTCAACGTGGCTTTTCCTCGGGAGCGCCTGCTCCGCATCATGGGGGAGCTTCAGCAGCTATGCCCCAATACGGAGTTGCGGGTGTCGGATGCTGTCTTGTCCGGCGCCGAAGAGGCGATAACGGATAACAGCGCCGACGTCGTAGTCACGACCCGGCTGCCGCCCGACCACCTGGGCGAACTTTTACTCACCATTAATTTTGTCGCGGTGGCCTGCCCCAGCCATCCGCTTATCGAGCTCGACCGCACGCTCACCGCCGATGATCTCGTGCGACACGTCCAAGTCGTGTTGCGCGATTCGGGTGTACGCCATCCGCGTGACGAAGGGTGGCTCGGTGCCGACCGGCGTTGCACCGTCAATAGCATGGAAGCATCCATCGCGACCGTCAAAGCAGGCTTGGGGTACGCATGGCTGCCGGAACACATGACCAGCGAGCACATTGCGCATGGCACCTTGAAGCTGCTGCCCCTCGCCGCCGGCGGCGTCAGGGCGATGCAATTGCACCTGGTTCTGGTACGCCCGGAAACGGCCGGCCCCGCGGCGCGAGCCGCCATCGAGATATTCCAAAGGCACCGCCCCTTGTAAAGTTACGGTTATTTGTGCGCCGGCGCGTCGCTGAAGTATTGCTGCAACGAAGCCACGCCCAGCCGTTTTGCCTCAAACAGGCTTTCGAGGTGCTCGCGCGAATTGACGAGCCCACGGGCGCGCAGTATTCCCGCCTCATCGATGAGTGCCGCAAACGGCAGGCGGCTCACTTGGTAAGTGATGCCTAGCGGCGCGGAAAGCACATACGCCGCTGCATCGAGGTTGTGACTGCGCGCAAAGGCGCGCTGTTCCTCCAAGTCACCGTCGCTGGCGAGAACGATGTCCAGCCAGCCACGCTCATCCCTGCCGCTGGATTTGACGACCGGCAGCAGCGACTTACACACGGGACAGGTGGGCGACACGAACAAAAGCAGCAGACTCTTGCCGTCGGCACGGGTTTCCCCAATGCGCACGGACGCACCGTTCAGAGCGGGCACCTCGAGCACAGGCGCCTTGTCGCCGACCGCCAAACCCCGGTTGAGCATCAAGGCGCCGACGGGCGCGATGCGTTCGTGGAGTACCCCGAGCTGGCGCATCAACGCCAGGACGACTACCAGCAACGAGGCCACGATCACCCATAGCACGATGTTGGAAATAGCCAATGCGCTCATCGAACTCCCCTCAACCGCGCCGAGCGCCTCGCAACATCGCCGAGCAACAGGTCAACACACAGATAAACAAGTGTAATCGTCACCAACCCAAAGGCCAGAGTAACACCGTCCATGGGACTCAATGGACGCGGCGACCATGGAAGCAACGAAATCCCGGCAAATCCCGAGATCATGCAATTGCGCCAAACCATCCAGCGGGCGATGGGCCTGCGCTCCGCCGGTCCCCCGCATCCGCAGGCCAGGTCGCGTCGGCCACGCCCGAGATTGACGGCGATGGCGCCCGCGTATGTCAGCATGAGGACGATGATGGCAAGCCCGGCATAGGGCCGGCCTGACTTCATCAATAGTCCGACCGCCAGACCCAGTTCCACAAAGGGCAGAACACGCGCAACAGGCAGGTTCATCCGGGCGGGCAGCACGGCGTACGCCGCGAAGATCTCCTCGAACGAGCGAAGATCGCGCAGCTTGGCGATAGCGGCACTGGTCAGCAACAGACTCAAGCTGGCAACTATCAGAATACCGATGGCGGGATCGAGCATACGACAATATGGTAGCTCAAATAGTCAAGTAGATTCCGGTACTTGTGGCGACGACGGAGATGGCAAACTTCCGAATTCGACGCCGGTGTGCGAAACTGAAGCCATCGGTCGGGCAATCCATAATAGCCGCGGATGCGGTTCACGACTGGCCGGAACGGGGATATCGATGAATACGCTAATTTTGCCAGCAGCGGCACTGTGCCTTGCAACGTGTACGCCCCTGTTAGCGGCAGCGCCGCTGCCCGCCGAACGTCTGTCGGTCGCCCCCTTGCCGCCGAACAATCCGCATCGGGTTTACGTGCTGGATGATGCCTTCGAAAACGAAATCGACGCGCGCGTGCACTTGTTCGATGGGGACACCTATCAGCGCCTGGGTCAAATCGATGCGGGCTTCAACCCGGCTTTCAACTTGTCGCCCGACGCCAAAACCAGCATCGTCGGAACCACTTATTTCTCGCGCGGCAGCCGCGGCGTCCGGACCGATGTGGTGGAGTTCACCGACAACTCGAATTTGAAGGTCACTCACGAGATCGTCCTGCCGTCGAAACGGGCGATGACGCTTCCGACGTACTTCGGTCTTGCGTACAGTGCCGACGCACGCTTCGTCTATGTGTCGTACATCACCCCGGCCGCTTCATTCGGCGTGCTCGACCCTGCGAAGAGCAGCGTTCTCGCGGAAATCGACACGGCCGGCTGTGTCCTGGTGATTCCGTCCGGACCCAATCGGGTATCGTCGATTTGCGAAAGCGGCCGCCTGCTGACGGTTACGCTGGATGCCGAAGGCCACGAGGCATCGCGGTCAACGTCCGAACCGTTCTTCAATCCGGACGTGGACCCCATCTTCGCGCAAGGCATACCATCGAATGACGGGTATACGTTCCTGTCCTTTCTCGGCGAAGTGCACGAAGTGAATTTCTCCGGCGCACAGCCGGTCTTCGGCACGCCGTGGTCGCTGGTGAGCGCGGCCGAGAAAGGCCACTGGCGGACCGGCGGAACGCAAGTAGGCGCAATCCAGCGCAAATTAGACAAATTGTATGTGCCCATGCACGTGGGAGGCGAAGGCTCGCACAAGGACGGCGGCACCGAAATATGGGTATTCGACCTCAAGACTCATCAGCGTGTGGCGCGCTGGCCCTTGGAGCACGAGAAGCTTGCTCCGGTTCTGGCAGTGCAAGTATCCCAGGACGACGCCCCGCTGCTCTTCGCCGCGACCAATCGCTCTGATTTGGCCGTATTCGACGCCATGACCGGCCGCTTGCGCCACGTCGAGAAGAAGCTGGGACAAACCCCCTGGGTATTAATGACCCCCTAAAAAGGCACCGGTATGCGTTCGATCGACGAGTTGTTTGAAAAATCATCGCGCTCCCTGGCTCGGCACACCTCCCGCCGCAGTCTGCTCGCGACGCTCGGCACGCTCCTGACGGGTGCAGCGCTCATTCCATTGCTGCCCATGGACCGCTCCTCGCGTGCCGAAGCTGCGGAGCCCGCCGAGAAGGGCCAAGGCAAGGGCAACGGCAACGCCGCCGCCGATCCGCAGAGCTGCGAGTATTGGAAATACTGCGCCATCGACGGCTTTCTCTGCTCATGCTGCGGCGGCACCTCCAATTCATGCCCGCCCGGCACCACGCCCTCGCCGATCACCTGGATAGGCACCTGCCACAATCCGGCGGATGATCGCAACTACATCGTGTCGTACAACGATTGCTGCGGAAAAGTCAGCTGCGGCAACTGTGAATGCAATCGGAACGAGCGCGAGAAGCCCATGTATCGGCCCTCGCGCAACAATGACTTGAACTGGTGCATGGCCAACGCAGACTCGAACTACCACTGCTCGGTGTCCGTCATCCTCGGTGTCGCGGATACGGATAAATGAGAGGAAACCTCCCGTGGCTGATTGCCGCCACCGCGTCGCTGCTGGGCGCGGCGTCGCCATGCCTTGCAGGGGATGCGGCGACCAGCGCCTATCCTGCGGGCGAGGAGGCCTTCCACGCGAACTGCGCGGTCTGTCACGGACCGAACGGCGCCGGGCAACCCTCGCTCGCGCCGCCTCTCACCAACTTTCCTGCTCGCTATGCATCCATCGCCGAGGGGCGCCGCCAGCTTGCGATGACCGTGCTCAACGGCATGTTCGGCGCCATCGACGTGGACGGGAAGCACTTCGACTTCAAGATGCCGCAGTTCGATCAACTGGATGACACCACGCTGGCGGCCGTATTGAATTTTGTCGTTTTCGATCTCGGCCACGCACCTAAGGATACGAAACCGCTCACCGCCGCCGAGATCGCTGCCGAACGCAGCAACCCGCAGGATGGCACCGCGGTACGCCAGCATCGCGCGAGTGTCCTCGCCCTGCTGGGCCTGTGAGCGATGGCAGCGGCTCGGCTCCGCCCCGCCTTGATGGCTGCGTGCCTCTTCGCCGGCGCGGCTGCGGCAAATCCGGCGCAGGACTACATGCTGTATTGCATGGGCTGTCATGGCTCGCAAGCCGAGGGGGTGCCGGGCAAGATACCGCCCCTGGCCCATGCGCTCGGCCTCTACATGAAAACCCCCGCAGGGAGAAATTACGTGCTGCGGGTACCAGGGGCGGCGAATTCGGCGCTGTCGGATTCCGAACTTGCCGCCGTACTGAATTGGCTCGCGGTTAGCTACAGCGCCGGGGAACTCTCCTCGGACACCCCGATGTTCACGCCGGCGGAAGTGGCAAAGCTGCGCCACGTCCCGCTGGCTTCCGTACTCGCGGCGCGTCGCGAGGTCATAGGCGCGCTCGCGGCGGGGGGCCACGCTCCTCCCCTCGAGTACTAGGCCACCACTCGATCCTTGTCGTGGAACTGCTGCATCCAGTACGGATACGGCAGGTGCGGCTGCGAAACCTGATTCAAACGCCCGGTCTGCGCGGCGGTCAACTCGATTTGCTGCGCGTCGAGGTTGGAGGTCAGTTGATCGGGTGTGCGAGCGCCTACGATGACGGAGCCGACTTCACTGCGCCCGAGAATCCAGGCCAACGCCACCTGAGCAGGCGCCGCGTTCAATTCCGTGGCGATGTCGCGCAATACGAGCACGATGGGGTCCGCCTTGGAAGGATCGATCGGCGGAAAATTCAGCTTGGTCCGGCGTCCGGTTCCCGCACCGCCGTTTCCTTGCGTGTATTTTCCGCTCAGATATCCGCCCGCGAGCGGACTCCATGCTCATTACCGGCCGCATAAATGTTTTGGCACTGATGCGTCGGCGCGAAGACAGTGACGCCGATGATCTTGACTTTTTCCATGTCCCGGGCGGGCATCGTGCGGCGCCAGGCCGATGGGCTCATACCGAGCATGCGGCGAAACACTTTGCACAGATGCGCCTGGTCGCACAATCCGCACGCGATCGCAATCTGGCAGAGAGGTTCTCGCGTCGTACTCATCATCATGCATGCGAGTTCGACGCGCCGGCTGGCGATGTAGTGGAAGGGAGGAACTCCCACGCTGATCTTGAATGCTCGAATCAGCTGTCCGACGCTCACATTGGCGAGATCCGCAAGATCCATTGCCATGATTTTCTCGGCCAGGTGCGCCTCGATGTAGTCGACCACACGGTTCAGCTGCCACGCCAACAGTCCGCCTCGGGATTCCAGTGGCCTGGTACCCTCGGCGTCCGCACACGCCCCGCGCCTTACGCGCAGGAGTGCCGACGCACGCATGAGATAGCGGCGCGAGGTATCCCGATCCGCGTCGAAAGCCGCCACGGCGGCATCGATGAGACTCGGAATGGCTGTGGGAATAACGACCGGCATCGCATCCGGCAACCCGATACCGATGAGCGTGTTTGCCGGGCCGACCGGTTCCGCGCGTTGATATGCCATGGCTTTCAAGGAACCTCCATAAACTGTTGGCGGGGCCGGCTCACGGCGTTGGGAAGACGATAAACGTCGGGTCACCTCTACGCCGTTCAGACATTTCGGAGATTGTCGCGATATTGCGGTGTTGAGTTTCATCGCCGCAGGATTGAGACAGTGGCCGAAACAATGGAACAGCAGGCATCCGGCCGGACGCCTATTGTCTCTCTGTCGCCTTCAACACCCGAGAGTTCCAAATCATGACCACCAAGATCATTCTCGTCACCGGTGCCTCCCGTGGTTTCGGCAGTATGGCGGCGAATGCGCTCGCGCAATCCGGACACACCGTCTACGCGTCGATGCGCGAGACCGCCGGGCGCAATGCCCCACGAGTCGCTGCCGCCGCGGCCTACGCGAAAGAGCAAGGTGTGGATCTGCGCACGATCGAACTCGACGTCAGTACCCAGGCCTCCGTCGATGCGGGTATCGCGAAGATCATTGCCGAGCATCGCCGTATCGACGTGATCGTGCACAATGCCGGACACAGGGTATTCGGCCCCGCCGAAGCGTTCACGCCCGAGCAGCTTGCGCAGATCTACGATGTCAACGTGCTCTCCACCCAACGCGTGAACCGCGCCGCGCTGCCGCATATGCGCAAGCAAGGTGAAGGCTTGCTCGTGTGGGTGTCGAGCAGCAGCTCGGCTGGCGGGACGCTGCCCTATCTCTCGCCCTACTTCGCGGCGAAGGCGGGAATGGACGCGCTGGCGGTGCAATATGCGCGCGAGCTTTCGCGTTGGGGTATAGAGACCTCCATCATCGTGCCGGGCTCATATGCCCAGGGCGCCGATCACTTCGCACGCGTCGGCAAGCCCGCGGACGAAGCACGCGTAGCCGAGTACGAAGCCGGTCCCTACTCCCGCTTCGGAACGCAAATTCAGGAGGCCTTCCGAAGGATCCTCCCGGATAACGCCAATCCCGGCGCCGTCGCTGGCGCCATCGTCTGTGTCGTCGACACACCGTTCGGCGAGCGGCCATTCCGGGTTCACGTCGATCCGGGCGAGGATGGCGCTTCCGTCGCCTTCGCGGTCATCGACCGTGTTCGCAACGAGATGCTGAACCGCACGGGCTTTTCCGACCTGCGGAAACCTCGCATCGTCGCTCCTCGTGAAGACATTAGAGGCTGCGGCGAAACTCGGTCGGTGTGACGCCTGCGATCTTGCGGAAAGTCGCGGCGAAGGCGGAAGAGGTCTGGTAGCTGACCGTGAGCGCGATCTCTGTTATGGACAGCGTGGGATCCCTCAGAAGTGCCTTGGCTCGTTGAATGCGCTGCACGGTCAGCCACTCATGCGGCGTATGGCCGGTCGCCATGCGGAAAGCCGTGCAGAAATGGAAGCGACTGAGGCCTACGAGAGTAGCCAATTCCTGCAGACCGATCTCCTGATCCAGACGCTCGTGCATATAGGTGGTCACGCGTTTGACCTGCCAATCGGCCAGCCCACGCCGCGGCGCCGAAGAAGGCAGAGCGCCGATGGAGGAATGACCTCTGATGAGCTGCATGCAGAGAAGGTCGATGGCTTGTTCCAAAAAAAGGCGGGAGGAAGGGTCACCCAGCGCCGCCTCGTGACTGAGGAGTTCCAGGATGCGCGCGGCCGTGGCATCCTCGAAACCCACCCTATCCATGAGTTCGACGCGCTTTCCGCCCGCGATCAGATCGGCGCACGACTTTAGACGCTTGTCCGTAAGGTAGACATGCGACACCTCGATGGGGCCGGAAATGTCCCAGTGTCCGTCGTGACCTTCCGGGATCAGAGTAATTGAACCGGGTTGCGTTCGGGATGAGAGCCGCGCCGACCCAGCTCGCCAGTCGATATGCTGCGGGGTGCCGTAATATGTCATAACGATGTGACCGGACAAGCCAATCTGATGATCGTGCAAGGCACCGTGCGCCCAACGCTGCGTCAGCCGCGTATCGCCGCGCAACACCGCAGTAGCCAGAGGCGGCGGCCGGTCCAGAATGCGGCCGATCTCGTCCGGCGCGGAACACCACCGTTTCACGTAAGGACCTTCTCCGTCAGCATTTAGTGGAGGAGAAACCTTACCCGCCCTCGCGCCGAGGATCGTTCTCTCGTGGTTCGTTTTCCGTTCCGAATCCGTGTCCATGCGCGTATGGACGACAACCGCCGCGCAAGGGGCCTGGGGCGGTATGATCAGCCGAAGCGGATATATTCGAAATCGCCTTCCTTCTTATTGACCCCTTTTTCCGGAGGCGCGATCCAGTTGGCGAACTTGCCGGGATCGGTGACGCGGCCCATCAGAGAGCGCACAAAGGATCGATCCTCGTCCGTCGGGAGCCACTCGCGCGCCTTGGCATGCCATTGCGCCTCAGAGAGTATCCGCCCGTCGGGGGCGATTTTGAGCCCCGCCAGCGCCCCAATCCGCCGGTTGAAGCCCTTATGCGGAACCGCGAGCCGAAACTCCACTCCGCACTTTTGGATGACCTTGTTCCACCGGCCGACGCCGGACACAGTATCCTTGATGTAGTCGTCGCGCAGCTTCTCGTTGAGGGCATTCAACGCCGGTGCCTCACCCGAGACCAATTCGCCGCCGGCAATCTGCAGCACGGGATAGGATTGGTCTTTCAGAATATGATCGTCCTGGATCCGGTTTTCTTCGTAGCGCCCCTTGAGCCCCGTGCTGTAGAACGTCGCCGCGTTGGACGATACGTCGGCGCCGAACAGATCGAGCGTGACGCTGTAGTGGAAATTCAAATAGCGCTGGATCGTCGGTAGGTCCACGACGCCGAGTTCGCGCACTGCCTGCGGATCGTCGGTCTTGTGCTCCCGCATCACGTCGCAGGTGCGCCGGATCACGCGCGCCACCCCCGACTCGCCCACATACATGTGATGCGCCTCCTCCATCAGCATGAAGCGGGTGGTACGCGCCAACGGATCGAAAGCCGACTCAGTCAGTGCGCACAATTGAAACTTACCGTCCCGGTCCGTGAAATGAGTGAACATGAAGAAGGCCAGCCAATCGGGTGTCTGTTCGTTGAATGCGCCTAATATCCGAGAATTGTTCGCGTCGCCCGAGCGCCTTTGCAGCAAGGCTTCCGCTTCCTCCCGGCCGTCGCGCCCAAAATGCCGATGCAACAAATACACCATGGCCCACAGATGACGGCCTTCCTCCACGTTGACTTGAAAGAGATTTCGCAAGTCATACTGCGAGGGACAGGTCAGGCCCAGATGCCGTTGCTGCTCGACCGACGCAGGTTCGGTATCGCCCTGGGTCACGATGATGCGCCGCAGATTGGCTCGATACTCGCCGGGCACATCCTGCCAGACAGCCTCACCCTTATGGTCGCCGAATCCAATCGTCCGGTCAGGTTGCTGCGGATTCAAGAATATGCCCCAGCGATAGTCAGGCATTTTGACGTGTTCGTAATGAGTCCAGCCGCTCGGATGCACGCTCACGGCGGTGCGCAGGTAGACCTCGTAACCCTGTGACCCTTCAGGCCCCATTTCACGCCACCAATTCAGAAACTCCGGCTGCCAGTGCTCGAGCGCACGCTGCAAAGTTTTGTCTTCCGACAGGTTGACGTTGTTGGGGATTCTGTCGCCGTAATTGATGTTCATCGCCGCTCCTTCCATTCACACCGCCGCACGGTGCGGATCGCAGATCTAAACTCGTTCCCAATTGAATTTGGCTTTGCTGCCGGTCCCGAAGGTCCTGAGCGCGCCGTCCGTTCCAGCCGCATTCGGGCGGATGAAAATCCAGTTCTGCCATGCCGACAGCCTCCCGAACACGCGTGTCTCCAGGGTTTCCGCACCACCGAAGCGCAAATTGGCCTCCATGCCGGTCAGAGCATCCGGCGACAGGCTCGCGCGCTCTTCGAGCATCAACCGGATCTCGTCCCGCCAATCGATGTCGTCCGGCGCGGCGGTGATGAGGCCCAGTTCGAGCGCCTGCTGCGGCAGGATGGGCTGCCCGACGGTTCGCGCAATGGCATCGATCGTGCCTATATCGCCGTAAAAGCGGCCCGATAGCCGGGATTTGCCGTCCACTCGAGGATACGTCCCGAGGTTCACTTCCGAGACCGCAAGGCTCGGCGTGTTCTCCGTGAAATCAGCCATGTAGGCACGGTCCGCGGCCAGCGCAAGTTCGAGCAGCGTGCCCGCAAAGCAGGAGCCCGGCTCGATCAATGCGATCAAGGTACGCGAGGTGACATCCAGCCGGGCCAGCGTTCGGCGCAGCATGCCCGCCGTTTCCCGCACCAGCCAATGGTGGCCGAGCGCTTGCATCACGGCGTCAACCGCCAGCACGCGCGCGGGGTCACCGGCAGTTTTCAGAACCCAGGTTCCCAAGTTCAAATGATTGGTCCGCAGCATCAGAATGGCATCGTCCAGTTCCCGCGCCATCTGCAAAGGCCACCAGCGATCGCCCAACGCGACGATGCCTTCGATGTCGCTCGGCGCATCGACATCGGATGCGCGCACCGTCACGGTCGCGCGACGCGCGGCAGATTCAATCTGCACATCGACGTGCCCGTAGTGATAGCCGGTGTCATCGGCGCGGCATGTGAGCGGCCGCAGTGCAATTCCCGCGGTGTCAGCCGGGCGGTCGCTTTGCGCCGCAAGCGCCAAGGCACGGGCCTGCACATGGGCGCTGAACTGCTGGGGTTTCACGACTTCATCGACGAGCCGCCACTCCTTGGCGCGCGCTCCTCGCACCCCTTCGGTCGTCGTGCAAAAGATATCCGCCAAGTCGCGTCGAACTTTGCGCTTGTCGGTGAGGCGCGTCAGGCCGCCGGTTCCCGGCAGCACACCCAACAGCGGTACTTCAGGCAGGCTGACCGCGGAGGAGCGGTCATCGATCAGGATGATCTCATCGCAGGCAAGCGCCAGCTCATAGCCGCCTCCGGCGGTCGTTCCATTGCATGCGGCGATGAATTTGAGTCCCGAATGGCGGCTCGAATCTTCGATGCCGTTGCGGGTTTCATTGGTGAATTTGCAGAAATTGACCTTCCACGCATGACTCGATAATCCCAGCATGAAGATATTGGCACCCGAACAAAAAATGCGCTCCTTGCCGCTGGTGATGATGACCGTGCGCACGGCGGGATGCTCGAAGCGGATGCGTTGCAGCGCATCGTACAGTTCGATATCGACGCCCAAGTCGTAGGAATTGAGCTTGAGTTTGTATCCCGGACGAATTCCACCGTCTTCCTGGGTATCCATCGTCAATGTCGCCGTCGGCGCTTCGACGCTCAAGCGCCAATGTCGATATTGCGAGGGCTGGGTTTGAAAGTTCACAGGGTCCGTGGTGCTGAGCTCTGCCGCGGCGGCGGCGGCCGGTTGTAGATTCGTTGCCATGCGTAACTCCGCTTAAGGCCGCGCCACGACGTCGCGCAGGCGTGCAAAAGATGCGTCTTCTGAAATACCCGAGGTATCGACCGTCACATCCGCCTTTCGATATTGCGGCTCCCGGCCAATCAAGATGCGTTTCAAGTCTTCCATCGCCTCATGGCTCTCGGCCATCGGCCGCATGTCGCCCTGTGCGATTACCCGTTGCATGTGCTCCGACGGACTCGCCTTGAGCCAGACCGTAAAGCAGTTGGCCAGCAAGAAATCATAGGTGCTTGCCTCGGATACGACCCCGCCGCCGACCGATAGGACTGCCCGCGGGTACTCCTCGATGATGCGATTCAGGCAACGGCCTTCGAATCGCCGATACCCCGCTTGCCCGTAGAGCGAAAATAGCTCCGATAGCGGCAGCCCTGACTCTGCCTCGATCTCTCGATCCATCTCGAGGAACGGCACGCCGAGTTCTCGCGATAGCCGCCGGCCCAAAGTAGATTTGCCGGCGCCGCGCAATCCGATGAGGGCAACGCGATGACGCCGTCCCTCCCGCTCGGAACCAACTTCTCGTTCCAAGCGGCTCAACAGATCGGGCATGCGGTGGCGGGGAATCTGTTGCAAGAAACGGCGCACGGATCGCTGCTCCAGTTGCTCGGGTTCTATTTCCAGGAGCTCACTGATAGGCACGTTCAACACCAGCGCGAGCCGCCGCAAGAGCATGATCGAGACGTTTCCTTCACCGGTTTCCAATTGGCCGAGGTAGCGCTCCGACACGTCGGCTTGATTCGCGAGCGAGCGGCGCGTCAGGCCGCGTTCCTCACGCAGCTCGCGCACCTGACGGCCGACTTTTTCCAAAAAATCGGCCTCCCCTGCCGCAGGGATCGCGGTGACCGGCTGTAAGCGCATCGGGGATTTCATGGGTACAGTATTTCGTGCCTCCCGATGAGTTGCAAGCAGTATTATGCGTATGATAGCTTTCTAAACCAACATACAGGCAATATATTGCCTATTAGGCGGGACAAACTTGCTCGAACTGAGTCATGTGGATCGTTCTCAAAGTCCACCGCATGTGCATATCCCAAGGATATATAACGCGGCTTACGATCTGATCCAGCGCAATCTTCGCGCAGATCTGGCCGATAAAATCGCTTACATCGATGATCGGGGCTCGTTGACCTTTCGGGAACTCGATGCACGCAGCTCGGCCTTCGCCAACACCTTGTGCGCGCTCGGAGTCGAGCGAGAGCAACGCGTTTTCATGTGCATGCACGACACCATCGATTTCCCGGTGGTGTTCTTGGGCAGCATCAAGGCCGGCGCCATCCCGGTACCCGTCAATACGCTGCTCACTCAGAGCGACTATGCCTACATGCTGGAGGACTGCCGGGCTCGTATTGCCGTGGTGTCGGCGGCTCTCCTGTCGATGATCGACCCCTTGCGCGCCACGCTGCCGGACCTTCGTCGTGTGCTGATCGCCGATGCGGATTCCAGTCATGGCGATTCGCTCACGCGGCATTTGGATCAGGCCGGCGGACCCTATCGTGTGGCCGAAACGGTGTGCGACGAAGCGTGCTTCTGGCTGTACTCATCAGGATCGACGGGCGCGCCGAAGGGCACCGTGCACACGCATTCGAGCTTGATTCAAACAGCGGAGCTCTACGCGCGACCGATCCTTGGGATCACGGACAGCGATGTCTGCTTTTCGGCCGCCAAACTATTTTTTGCATATGGCCTGGGCAATTCGCTCACGTTTCCTCTGTCGGTCGGCGCGACGACCCTTCTCATGGCCGAGCGCCCCACCCCGGCCGCGGTTTTTGCGCGCTTCGCGACGCATGGACCGACGATCTTCAGTGGGGTCCCGACGCTGTATGCCGGCATGTTGGCCAGCCCGGACTTGGCCCAAGTGGCTGCGACCCGGCTGCGGCGCTGTGTCTCCGCGGGAGAGCCGCTGCCGGAGGAGATCGGGCGCCGCTGGCAGCGGCGCTTCGGCGTCGATATCTTGGATGGCATCGGCTCGACGGAGATGCTGCACATCTTCATTTCCAATCGGCCTGACGAGGTGCACTACGGCAGCACGGGCCGTCCCGTTCCCGGCTACACCGTCCGCCTCGTCGATGACGACGGCAATACGGTTCCACGCGGTGAGCAAGGTGAACTGCAAGTTGCCGGACCGAGCAGCGCCCAAGGCTACTGGAACAATCGCGAGCGGACCCGCACTACGTTTTTGGGTCCGTGGACGCGCACGGGCGATAAATATGTCGAGCGTCCGGATGGCTGTTTGGTTTACGCCGGACGAAGCGATGACATGCTGAAGGTGGGCGGCATCTACGTATCACCCTCCGAAGTCGAGTCTGCCCTCATTTCACATGAGTCCGTGCTCGAAGCCGCCGTGGTGGGCCGCGAGGATCAGGATGGATTGGTCAAACCCATCGGCTACGTCGTGGTCAAGCCCGGCGTGACTTCCGATGAAGCATTGTCGAATGAGCTGAAGTTACATGTGAAATCACGGTTGGCTCACTACAAGTATCCGCGTTGGATCGAGTTTCGGGACGAGTTGCCGAAGACGGCGACCGGCAAGATTCAGCGATTTAAATTGCGGGCCGGCGCATCTACGAAGCCTGCCCGCCCAATCCACGGCCCCGTGCTGCGAGTGAACGTTGCAGGCCACTCTCTCGAGTATCGTCACATCTCGGCCGGATCACCCGATTCACCTACGCTCGTATTCCTGCATGAGGGATTGGGCTCGATTTCGCTTTGGAAGGACTTTCCCGGCCGGCTCGCGGCCGCGTGCGGCTGCAACGCCTTGGTGTATTCGCGTTACGGCAATGGTTTTTCCGACACACTGACAGAAGCCCGTCGGCCTGATTACATGCATCACGAAGCTCTCGAGGTCCTGCCCCGGCTCCTCGCGCAGCTGTCCATTCAAAGGCCAATTTTCTTCGGGCATAGCGACGGTGCATCGATCGCGATCATTCATGAAGAATCGGGCCCGCGCGATGCCCTCGGCATGATTCTGTGCGCGCCTCATATCTTGGTAGAGGACATCACCATTCGAAGCATTCAGGCAGCCAAGATCGCTTTCGAGACAACGGACTTACGTTCGCGGCTCGCACGCCATCACGCCGACGTCGATCTCACGTTTCGCGGCTGGAATGACATCTGGTTGCACGAGGACTTCCGTCGCTGGAACATCGAAGACGGACTGCCAGGGGTACGATGTCCCGTGCTCGCGATTCAAGGGGAGGACGACCAATACGGGACTTTTGAGCAAATCGATGGAATCGCGGCGCGCGCCGCCCATGTGGAACTCTGCAAGCTGCAGAATTGCGGCCACTCGCCGCATCGCGACCAGCCTGACTCCGTCGTCAACGCCACGGTCGAGTTTCTACGGCAATTCTAACGCCTGTAGCAACCCGCTTTTAGTGCACCAGCCAGACCTGACTGTCCGACCCCGTACAGGTCGCAATGATGAGGGGAGCAAAATTGCCCGGCTCACCGCCCCCGATGTCTATGCACTTACCGCCGATGCCGATGATGTGATTATTGGCAACCGTCCAATTCTGGCTCGGTCGGCCATCGCAAGGTACATACAGAACCGGCGCGCCTTCGGCCGGCGCGCTGCCTTGGACATCGAGACAGAACCCGCCTACTCCGGTGATTTGGCCCTTGTTGAATACCCATTGCTGATTTCGCCAGGGATCACAGCCCTTCACACGCAGCGGCGTGCCCGCCACCGGATAGCCGTGGTTCTCGACGTTCATGCACTGATTGGTATTTCCGCTCGAAATTTGCCGGGGGGTTGCGCAGGATGATGACAACCACGCAGCCACGAAAAGGAGCATCATCGTTACGCAGCTTGATCTGCTCACCATTGCAATGACTCCATGCTAGTAGTTGAGGTCGGCCTTGACTTGTCTGCTCAGGAGCTCGCCCTGAATATCTTACAGCTACATCCTCGGCCGATCCATCCGCGCGTGGCCGCAACTTTGCTTCGACGTTCGTGCATTTTCCCGAGGATTGCCTAGAATTCTCCTCAAGAAAGACCGCCACCATGACAGGAGTCTCCATGCCCAAATTCCTATTGCTGCTCGGCCTTCTGGCCTTCGCATCGTTGTCCTTGAACTCTGTCGGTCGAGCCGCGCAGATCATGAGCACCAGCGGTGAGTGCATCGATCTTCCGCACGGCAACACCGCCGATGGCACTCCCCTCAACCTCTTTCATTGTCACGGCAGCCCCAATCAGCAATGGACGTTCAGCGCCGGTCAAATCACCGGCATGGGGGGCAGCTGCATGGATGTTCAAGGCAGCGCTGCAGCCGACGGCGCGCCAGTCATACTGGTCGCCTGCAATGGCAAACCAAGCCAACACTGGGGCGTCTCGAACGGTCAGATCGTCGGGATCGGCGGTAAATGCCTCGACTCCATGCGTGGTGGCACCACTGACGGAACGCCCCTGATCATCGTGACCTGCTCGGCCAGCCCGACGCAGCAATGGTCGCTGCAGTGACCTGGTACCTCGGCACCATGATGTTGAGCGGTTGACGGTATTCGCCCGGCAGGCTAAGACGCTCGCGGGCAACGGGAGAGCAGTTGCCCGCGAGCGTCTTAGCCTGCCGGGCGAATGCTCTCACCGCTCCACACCACCGCGCCAAGGGCACCCGACCTGCCCCCTCTAGACGGTGATGTGCATCCTGCGCGGTGATGTAGGTCGGCCAGTGCACACGGTCAGGGGGGATAAGAGGCTGGACGCCAACTGCTGTCTTTATGTTGGCGTCCAGCCTCTTATCCCCCCTGACCGTGTGAACCGGTCAACATCACCGTGCAGAGATATTAGTCCCAGATAGCCGTAGTGATTCTGCCCTCCTTATTCAACACCAAGGTCAGCCGGTTCGGATTGGAGTCGGCGGTGGGTATTCCGTCCGAGTGCTTGATGACTCGTGTCATCGGCGGTAATTGTTCCTCCTTGACCACCTCTGCCGCCGATTTGCCGGCGGGCGCGGCCGCGCCTTTGCCGACGAATATCTTACCAACACATTTGGCGCAATCTTCGCCGACCGCTTTCCCCTCTGCATAACCCGGAAGTTGGGTCAGCGTGACCGAATCTGACGCACTGTGCACATTGACGCCCTTGAAGGGGTGGCCGATCTCGAGGGGAAATATGGCTTCGATAGCCTCGAACCCGCTGGCCTCCCTGGCTTCCAGCGGGGCCTGCGCGACAAGCACCAGTTCCAACATGCCGTCGGCGGGTGCGCCGCGCGTCAACGGGACCAGCTCCGCTTCCTCCCAGCCGCTGGAGCTCGCTATTCCGCGCACTCGAATGATGTCGAGTGCGGGACCGTGGGAGCTGCGAATCACCTCGACGCTCGTTATTCGTAGCACGGGCGCTCGAACTTGCGGGCCATCGCCGCCGCTTGGGGCTTGGCCAGGTGGCCTGCCTTGAGATGGTTCGGCGGAGTTCGTCTGGGCCATGGCTGACCCGGCAAGGCTCATAACCAGACCGGCGGCAACAACAGCCGCGTAGCTATTAACTTTCTTCATCGTACCCTCCCTTCAAACCCGGCGACGGTCTCGCGTGGAATTAACGTGCTCAAACCCTCGGCAGTCATGCTGCCTTGAAGGCTATCGAATGCTTCGAGAATCAGGTCGATCGGCACCATTTGCGTCAGTTCGCAAAACGAAGTCCGCGTGCTGCGAAAGCTGCCGTTCTCCGCCAGCTTGTTGACCGGCGCACCGCCCCCGCAGACGGAAAAGTACTCGCAGCTGCCGCGGCAGTGCTCGACGCCGGCCGCGACGTCCCGTGTCATCGCAACCATCGCAGCGCTTCCACGCATCTGATCGAGCGTGTCGGTCAAAACGTTGCCGATGATGAAATCGGCATACTGGTCGTTCTTGAGCCCGAGCAGCTCGGGCGAAAAGCTCGATACGTTGCCTAGACAGTCGATATTCAGCATACCGAACGGTTCGACCTGGACATTGCCGAGCACGCTACCATCCGGCCGGAATACGCGAGGCAGCATCCCATCGATCTCCCGGACGAAACGGATCCGCTCGCAGCGACGCGACAAGGTCCAGAATTCCCCCAAGAAGCGCCGAAACCGGCTGCGCACATCGTTGGCCGCAAACAGGCCCGAGACGTGATCACCCTCCGATTCCTCGACGTTGAAGCAGACATCCTCGATGCCTTCGGCCATGTAGAAATCCAGCATCTCTTGCGGACTATCCAATGCCGCCGCCGAAAGCACCGAAATGACGTGGAACGGAACGTTCTCGCGGCGCAGTATTCGAACCCCTTCGATCGCGCGATCGAATGTACCGCGTCCCGATCGAGTCACGCGATGTGCATCATGCAAATGTTTCGGGCCGTCGATGCTGACGCCCACGCCGACGTTCCAGGTCTTGAATAAATCGCACCATGCGGGGGTAATCAACATGCCATTCGTCTGGACCGAATGGCGAATCTCGATCGCGCCGGGCCGCAAGTTCTCGATCGCCTCGAAGGCCGTCTGATAGAAGGTCACCGGCACGACCAACGGCTCGCCGGCGTGCCAAATGATCGTGACATGAGGCTGCATCCAGCCCGAAGAGAATAGTTTGCTGAACAACGTGACGATCGTGTCCTGCGCCATCACGGTCGTCACATTGCGCTGCGGGAGATAGCAATAGCTGCAGTTGATATTGCAAAAGGGGGTCGGCTGCACCACCACGGTCTCGATCACGGGGACCGCATCGAAAGGCGACATCCGCTATCCGCTCCGGCTAACCGTTGTGCCAAAAATTATGCCAACCACCATTGTTCCAAACGCCGCCGTTGCCCCAACCACCGCCGTTGCCCCAACCGTTGTGCCAATTGGGCCAACCGCCATTGCCCCAGCCGCCGTTACGCCAACCGAATCCACCATTGCCCCAACCGAGACGCCAACGGCCCCAACCGCCGTTGCCCCACCAAGCCGGGGTTGCCTTTGCGTCGCCGTCCAGCCCGTCGCCCGCAGATCCGGTCATGTCGGAGACACCGGCCCGTATCTCTTGCAGTCGAGTGGAGATGCCCTTACCCGCGGATGATTGCGAAGTTGCGCTCGGATCGGCAGCCGCCGACGCGGCCCCGGATGAGGCTAATGCCAGAACAAAGGAAGCGCCGACGGCGCCGACAGGCAGCACCACGGCGAGAGCTTTGGCGAGACGGTTCCATGTTCGCATTTCTTTATTCTCCCTGACGACTGACGATATCGGTGCAGTCAAATCGCGAAGCGTTGGCCGTTTTTTTACGCCTATTCGAACAACTTGGCAAGAGTTTGGCAGGCCGATGCTTAGCGCTCATTACGGCAATACCCGCAATTGATTGGGGCAAGCGGTCTGCTGGTTTCAGCCGTCAAAACATCTGAGCACTCAGGTCTTATAAAGTGTCTTCATGCTGTCGAGCAATTTGAGCGCCAAAGCCGACGCAGCGTAAGTATCGGTCACCACCTCGATGTAAACACCCGTAACGGATCGGGATTCGACCGGCGCGTGCGCGGCCCTGCCATCCGGCACGGCCGAGATAGCTGCCCGCCCATGCGGACTGGCATAGTGCTTGCTTGGGAATCAATGAGGACTCAAATTCCCGAGCGGCCATGCATCACATATCTTCACTCAACACTGCGTATGCGCTGACGACGACACAATGGCAAAAGCCGGCCCCAGCCAGTCAGTCCGCGAAATTTACACTGGGTTCGCCCGACGCGACGTCCCAGGATGAAGTGTCCAATGCCGCGGGAGGCAGCGCGCCACAGTCGGTCGTGAACGTCTTGCAAGCCCAGTTGACGCAATTGCAGGGCGCCGACCTGCCGCAGATCACGCAAATCCAAGGGTCGGTGCAGCAGCAGCCCCAGCCGGCCGCGCCGAATGCGGCGGAGCCGGACGCTGCGCAGGCAGACTTCGGTCAGACTGGAAAGGGCGCCTTCGTAGACGTCATGGCGTAAATGACGCTCGGGCGGCAAGCGGCCGCCGCGAGGCGGCAAACCTTTGCCGCTTTCGGAAACCCACCGCCTCATTGAAAGCCCCAATGCATTAGGGTTCAATTGCCGCTCAAACTCATTTGAGGATATTGAACATGGCTGTAGCGTATTGGATTGGCTGTTATCGGGAGATCAAAGATCCCGATAAGCTCGCCGCATATGGCAAACTAGCGGTGCCGGCGATCGAGGCCGGTGGCGGACGAATCGTGGCACGGGCAGTCGCGGCCCAAGTATATGAGGCCGGGCTCAAGGAGCGGACTACCGTCATTGAGTTTCCAAGTGTCGAGCAAGCGATTGCGACACATGATAGCCCCGCTTACCAAGCCGCTCTTAAAGTATTGGATGGCGGCGCCGTGCGAGACCTGCGGATCGTTCCCGGCATTTGAGAATGGAAGGCTACGACCCGCCGGAAGGCTGCGGCCGGCGCTATGCAGACGAAGTCTTTACTGCGCCTCCACTGCTACAAGTTCCCGGCACGAATCCCCCGGTGTAATTGAACGGCGCCGCCGCAAGAACCGCCGTGAACGACGCCGCGACCGCCGGTTCGAACAGCTCGCAACTTTCTTGCATGACCGCGATGATGATCGGATAACCGATAACCGATTGCGTGGTCAAATTATCACCGTTATTGAGCAGCTGAAATGGTCCGCTTGCCAAGGGTTGGAACAACATCGCAATCCCCGACGGCGCGGTGGCCAACACCGTACCGCTCGATTTGCCCGTCGTGAGAATCAAGTTTTCGTTGAGGTAATGTATTTGGTATACCGTGCTACTGGCGGTACCGACGAGGACGAAGCCATCATCGTATCCAGGCTCGCTCCCGGTGGTGATATTCGTCACGAAACCGGAGTATGCCGCGCTGACCAGGGGACTCGACTGAAGGAAGGTGAGCAGAGCCGACCCACTGAATCCCGTTGCGGCTGCCTGAGCGCCAAAGCTGATGAGATTGCTCAGCGTCTGCGGCAGCAAATACGTCGACTCGCGTAACTGCGTACCGGTCTGTCCCCAGCACACCAAGCCCGCAGCGTCGCCGAACTGGCCCAGATTATCGCGAATGGCGGCTTCGGCCGCGGCCGCATTCGCCGGGGGCGGAGAGACGAGTAGCGGCGTGGGATCCCCTTGAATGACACCACCGAGCCAGACCGGAGCGATTGGATAACTATTGTAGGCGTACACCAGATTCGTGAGCGACGGCACCGCGCGGCCTGCGCCATCACAATCGAACACCTTGTAGCCGTTCTTCCATCCCAGATAGAGGGCGAGCATCGCGTTGACCGGGCCCGCCTCCACCGGCACCAAGGCGTTGACGGTCACTCCCTCGTTGTTGCTGTACGCCTGAATGGCCAGGTTGGCGTAGCCGACGAAATTGAGAATTGTCTCGGGTGTAATGGCGGACGGTGCGCCGATGCCGCCTGCCATCACCGCAAAATCGCTGTCAGCGGCCTGGCTGGGGTCATAGAGAAGCCACTGCGACGGATCGATGTCTTGGATGATGGCGTTCAGCAGAGCCTGGCCGATCAAATAGCCGCCGCCGCCACCCGATGCCGCGAAGCCCAGGCCATACAACAGATTCTGCAAGTCGGCCTGCGTTAGTTGCAGCGGACCACTGGCTGGCGCCGGCGACACTGGCGCCGACGGCGAAACAGGCGACGTGACCCCGGGCGCCGCGGTCGTGGCCGACCCAGACGCTCGTGCGGCCAACAGCGGCCTCGTCGTCGCCGCGAACGCCGCGCCCGCCATGCCCCTCAACACCTGACGACGCTTCTCTGCGTAATCGAAATCGTTCATGTCAGCTCCTAGCTGAAGTGAGTAACAAGCAACCACTGTTGCGGCGCTGTGAGTGCATCTAGAAATGAGCCTTGAACTCGATACCGTATGTGAGGGGTTGCGCCAGCGAACCTATGTCGTACGGTAAACCCGAATACTTTGCGGGGTTGTAGTCTTCGTAGTAGCGCTCGTTGGTCAGATTCTTTCCCCAGAGATAGACACCCCAATTGTGGAATTCTATTCCGGTGCGTAGATTCACCAGGTTGAGCGACTTCTGAATATCCAAGTTGTCGATCTGCCAATACTCCTTCGCATCGTGAGTGTAATCGACGCGTATTGTCCCGTTCATATCGTTGCCCAGCGGACGATCGTACTGGACTCCGAGCTTCAGGCTCCACGGTATGGTTTTCGGCGTTTTGTTGCCGACGACGCTCGGAAATTCCGTGCTTTCGACGATATTGGTGTGCGTGGTGCCGAGTCCGCCGAAGAGCTTCAAACCGTGGGAAACGACGGCTTGCGCGTTCAATTCAACACCGTCGATGTGCACGAGATTTAGATTTTGTATGACTTGGGAGCCGTCTGCGGCATTGACGAAGAAGAACTGATAATTGTGGTCGATCGAATAGTAGTACGCGCCGTTGACGATGAGCGCTTGATCCAGCCAACTGGTCTTGAATCCCACTTCGTAGTTGGTCAGCTTCTCAGGCAGGAAGAACTCCGTGTAGGGGGCTGCTATGTTCGGCGCGTTGAAGCCGCCCGCACGGAATCCCGTCGAATAGGTTGCGTAGCCCAGGGCATTGCTGTCGAAATGATAGGTGATGGTCGCCTTGGGCTCGGGAGAGCTTTCGTTCGACTGGACCGTTTGGCCGATACCCGGAGTCGCCTCGTTTGTTTGCTCGATTCTATCGGTGTCGTACCGAAAGGCAGCCAAGACGGTCAGGCTCTGCGTGATGTCGTAATCGGCCTGTGCATAGAAGGCCGTCGAGTACTCCTGATCATGCTCATCCCTGTTGATGATGGTCAAAGCAGGATTATCGAACTGATTCGAGCCGGTGGGGATTTCCAGAAACGCGCGCGTTAGCAGCCAACGGTCCGTATACGCGTAGTAGCTACCGACGATCCAACGCAGGGGTTGATTGCCCGGCGACACGAGACGCAGCTCCTGACTCGTGATGGAGGTCGATAGATTCTGACCCTGGCCCACCGGCCCGAACAATCCCAGAAAGCCGCCCGGATTGACGATCGGATTGGTAAAATCGAGCGAGCCGCGATTATCCTCGGTGAGATTCGTATAGCCGGTGATGCCGGTCAGGGTTGCAAAGCCGAGATCGGCATCGAATTTGAACGTCGCATCGCCCACATCTCCGGTCGTCGCGCCGCGAAAGTCGCTCACCGGAGGCTCGATTTGGTTTGGGTTGCCGCTGAACACGACGCTGTCCCAAGTTGCGCCGCCTTTGAAATTGTTATAGTCGCCGCGCAGATCGAGGGTCAGCCAACTGGTCGGAAACGCGATCAATCTCAATCGCGCGGTATCGTCATGATTGACCGCGTCAACATTGGTATCGAGGTACGGATTCTTGATGAGTCCCCCGCTTCCCTGGACGTTTCCGGCCAGACTGAACAACAGCTTGTCGTCGATGATCGGTCCCGACAAGCTGGCCTCGGTCTGATAAGAATTCCCGTTGCCGTAGCTCACGTCGATGAGCGCCTTTAGGTCGTTGGTCGGCTGCTCTGTCGTGATGATCATGGCGCCGCCGATGGCGTTGCGCCCATAGAGACCGCCTTGTGGGCCCATGAGCACTTCCACTTGCTGCACATCGAACAAGTTCATCAAAAGCTGCTTTTGGTTGTTTTGAGGCACGCCGTCCACTATCACGGCCAGCGGCGAAGCCGCATTGTTGATCTCCGAAATGCCGCGAATGGTCACGAACGAATTCAGGAAGGTATACGAATGTGCCAGGTTGACGTTCGGCACCAGATTCAACAATTGCTGGGTGTTCCTGACGTCTGCCGATGCCAACTGCTCGCTGGAGAATGCCTGGACTTGAACCGGTACTTTCTGGATGTCTTCCGGACGTTTTTGCGCCGTTACGACGACCTCCTCAAGCTGGTCAGCATCGCTCGCGTACACGGGAGCCGTTGCGGTAGCAAACATCGCCACCAAAAGGCTACACAGAGAATTTCTATGATTCATCCTTCCATCTCTCCCTATTCGACATCGGACCCTTGATTTCCTCGACCGTGCCGGTTTTCAACCATGTATCGAAGACCGCGGACCGTCAAAGGTCTTGAAGGGTGGGCGAGGTGCTGTACCCTCGAGCGGTACCCCACCCAAAAGGGTGGGTGGTTTTCGATGCAAAGAACTCGAGGCACTACCGGCTCTCCTCTGGATTCAGCAATTCGAGCGGCGTGAAGGGCTCCTTGAGGCCGAAGGCCTGAGGGCCAAATACCTCGAGCGCCTTCTTCGATCGCATGATCGGCGCGGCGCTGATGCCGAGAACCTTGACGCGCTGTCCGTACTTGAGACCCTCTGTTGTAATCGGCTCAGCGGTCGCTGCGTCGAGTATCGCAATCAGGTCGGGAACAATCGCTCGAACGCTCTCCCCTTCGCGCGCCACGAGATGTTCGTTCTGGAATTGGATGTCAAGCTGCCGGCCGACGCAGGTTCTCATCCCCTCGACCGTTACCGAGCCGAGTGCCCAGCCCGCCTTTGTCTCGCGCAGCAGGTCAACTGTTTTGCCCTCAAAGAGAACGCGACAGTGCTGGTAGTAGGGTGTCGTATGCAGATAGGAGAGCAAGGCGTCGAACGGATCGCATCCGGCACTGCGAGACTCTCGTATGGTACGGCCGAGACCTAGCGCCAGGGAGATCGTCGAGCGGACCATGGAGCGCTTGGCATCACTGCCTCGCATGGGGTAGAGGCAGATATTGGCACTACCGCCCATGGCGACAACCAAGTTGCGTCCGAAGCGCTCCGCGTCGGCGGCATCGGCACATTCGAAAAGAACGGCATTGGAGTGCTCGTCGGTCATGACCATCGGGGACAATGGCACGCCGCAAATGTGATACGTCACCATCTGCAGCTGGGGGAATGCGCGCCCCATGCCATCCCCGTCAACGACGGAAAGCCCGCAACGGGCGGCAAGAACCAAGGGCAGGAGTGCATTGATGCCGCCGATCTCCGCGCACAAAATGGCGCGCGCCTCCTCGTTACGATATCTCTCCATGAGACGCAAAGCCGCAACCATCTCATTCCCGTTGGGCAGCTTCTCGACGAGCACCGTGGGCGCCCCCATCATCGCGAACGGCACCACAAAATCGGTATCGCCGAGGGCGTCAACCTCGATCAGGTCGAACCGGGCCATGATCGCGAATCGCTTGGCGCAGCATGAGTGATCCAATGTAAGGATCGCCGCCGCCACCGGTTCCGAGAATCGCGGCGCCCCGCGCCAGGTCCCCGACGTGTTCAAGACCGATCTTCATACGGCTGTGTGTCCCAAGTTCAGATCGCCCACCACCTTGACGCGGATGCGCACTGATCCGCCAGGAAGGTATTGCAAGGGGAGTTCTTCAACGTCAACGACGTGGACGCTTGCCGCGACGGCGCCGGCCGCTATGGCGCGCCCGGTGGCTTCCGCGTGCGCGGTCTGCAGGGACTGGTCTCGGCCTAGGGCATCGTAGGAGAAAATTCGATCGACCTCGCCGCTCACCTGGGCGATTCCGGCCCCGATCGCGTTCGCGACGTCTGCGTGCGAGGGGACAATCATGTCGGCAACGCCCTTTAGTTCCCGGTTGATTAGGATGCTGCCACCGCCCACGAGGACCAGCTTGACTGCGGTGGTCGAGGTCTTGACGCGATCGAGCGCATCCTCCGCAAGGCGGTGGATTTCATCGACTGCGGCGGTGACGAGTTTGCGATCGAGATGCCGAACCCGATCGCGATCGCCCACCTCGGCATAGCCTGCGGCCACCGCAATATCGGTCGCCGTCAGCTGGGTACCTCCAAAAACGAGCGCTTCCATTGGAAGCCGATAGCCGACCGAGCGCGGGCCCACACGCACCGTGCCTGCATCGCTCACCACGTAACTGCCTCCACCCAGGCCGATCGACAGGATGTCCGGCATCCGAAAATTGGTCCGTACGCCCCCGATATCGACCGCGATCGACGACTCGCGCGGAAAACCACCGACGAGCGCGCCCACGTCCGCCGTGGTACCGCCAATGTCCATGACCAGGGTATCCGAGGCGCCCGACAGAAACGCGGCTCCCCGCATGCTGTTGGTAGGCCCGGACGCGAAGGTCAACACGGGGAACCGACTCATGCTTTCCGGATCGAGTAGAGTGCCATCGTTCTGGCTGACAAAGAACGGGGCGCGGATTCCAAGCTCCTCGAGCGCTTGGCGAAATGACTGCATCACGCGCGCGGCCATGGCAAGAAGCGCACTGTTCATCACCGTGGCGTTCTCGCGCTCGATCAGACCCAATCGGCCGATTTCATTGGAGAGGGTGAGAAGCACGCCTGGCATCTCCTCGCTGACAATGCGCGCGGCCGCTTCCTCTTGGGCTGCATTTACGGGTGCGAACACGGATGAAATGGCAACTGCTCGAATGTCGCGGGCCCGAAGCTCGTGCGCAATGCGTCGAATTTCTCCAGGGTCGAGCGGGGCGATTGGACGGCCATCATAGTTATAGCCGCCGCTCACGATTTCCGCGGCTCCTCCGACGGAATCAAGCAGTCGCGGCGGCCAATCGGCGAGCGGACGCACGCTCAACGTAGCAGGTGCCGCAAGGCGAATGACGCCCACCCTGCTCAAATGCCTGGCTTCGACGAACGCGTTTGTGAAATGCGTTGTGCCGATCATGACGGCGCCGATTTTCTCCGCTGATGCGTGGCTTCGGCTTAGCACCTCTCTTATCGCTTGGACGATGCCTGCAACGATATCGGCGGAGGTCGGCGCTTTATGCTTCCCAATTATCGCCTGCCCACGCATGAGCACCGCATCGGTGTTCGTGCCACCGA
Organism: uncultured Gammaproteobacteria bacterium; assembly: GCA_963807505.1. Classification (GTDB taxonomy): domain Bacteria; phylum Pseudomonadota; class Gammaproteobacteria; order Steroidobacterales; family Steroidobacteraceae; genus Bog-1198. The sequence goes on from CAWECC010000001.1 coordinate 241,120, forward strand.
CATCCACACCAATTCGATCTATTTCCGACACCTGCAGACTACCCCCCCTGCGCGGCTGGCCGGCGCTCCGGAGGACGATGCGCCACGCGACGGGAGCGGTCAAAGCGTTCGAAGAGTGGGGCGCCGGCTGGGAGACCTACCCGGAGGAGTAGGTCCCCTACCGGATCAAGCCCTGCTCGCGCGCCGCGATAATCGCCTGCGCACGATGGCGGACACCAAGTTTCTGAAAAACACTCTTGAGGTGAAACTTAACGGTGTTTTCGGTCATCTGAAGCGCGCGAGCGATGACCTTATTGGGCGACCCTCGCGAAAGTTCTGCCAGGACTTCGAGCTCGCGGCCGCTCAGGAGCGACCCTCCCTTCGACAGCGGAGTACCCGCCCTGGAAACGCGTTGCAATGCTACGCCGAGTGCTTGGCGTGCGAGAGTACTGGTGCTGTGATCGCGGGTCCACTGGCGTGCATACTGAAGGACGGGCAAAGCCAGCGCGCCGGATTCCATGAGGAAATCCACGTCGTCTTCCCGCAGCGAAGGTTCGAGCAGGTCAATGAGAGCGGCGGCGGCCTCGTCGCGGGCGCCGCGGCCGTGCTGTGCGATGGCACCTAGGAACTTGAGCCGGCGATAAGTGCGTGCACGGTGTGCGGTATGGGCAATCATCGTAAGCTCTTCAAGTGTCGCGGCCGCGGCCGTGAAGTCACCCGACGCGATGGCTATCTCGGCCGCGACCATTCCAGCGGCCTCCCGTTCCCGCCAATGGAACTGAGCGTCGCAGGATTCCCCAACCCACCCAGATAGACCGAGTCGGGCATCCTCCAGCCTTCCTGCGCGCAATTTCAGGCGCGCTTGGTGGATCACCGTCAAATTCTTCAGCCGCAGGAGGCCGCGGCGCACGGCTGTAGCGGCGGCCCGCTCGGCGTACGACTCCGCCAATGAGAGGTTGCCGACGGCAAGAGCTGCGCCGATCGCCGCGGCGTAACCCTCGGCATAGACATCGAGCCAACCATCGTAGGTCTCCAATTGGTTTAGTGAACGATCGAAGATCTCGAGGGCGCCGTTGTACTCACCGCGCGCGACCAGAGCCACGGCAAGGTGGATGTCTGAAACCGCTCTCAGGCCGCTATCAACACCAAAATTCTCCTCCGCAAGGTCCACTGCCTCGCGAAATGTCGCTTCCGCTTCCCGTCGGCTCCCCAAGTGCAGTGACGCAAGTCCTAAATGAAGGGCGCAGTAGTTAAAGCCCAGTACCGACCCAAGTCGTCGCATTTCGCGCACCGCGCGTTCGCACGCTTCGTGCGCATCTTTCATGTTGCCGAGCGCAAGACCTAAAAGGCAGGCTGTATTGAGAAGCGTCGCCCGTCCAATCGCATCCGAGGCCGTAAGCGCGTCGATGTCGCGGTAAATGGCGGTGAGCGCCCCGGGCTCCACGGGACTGTCCTCATATCGCTCGAGAAGATACCCCACGATATGCAAATCACGGCCGATCGGTGTCGCCACGCCCGGAATGGGGCCGGCGCGCAACGCGCCCGTCCGGGCCTCTTCATATCGCTTGCGCGCGTCGATGAGCGCGCCGTCCTTGGCATCCAAGAAGGCGCGAAATAACTCAACGCGGGGAAATTCCGCCAGTCGATCGGTGGGGATCTGTGCAATCAAGCCGCGCATGAGGCCTGCACCTCCGAAGAGGACCAATTCCCAACCACCCGTGCGCTCGACCATCGCGGAGGCGCGCGCTATCTCGCCGGCCGAAATAGCATGGTGGATTGCTTCTCGGACCATGCCGCGGCCTTCGAACCAGGAAGACGCCTTCAAGTGGCTCTCGCGCTCGAGTGCCGGATGCTCTCGATGCAGGCGATCCCGCAGGTAGTCCGCGAGCAGCGGATGCAGACGATACCACTCCCGCGTGTCGTCAACCGGTACGATCAGATGCGCGAGCGGCGAATATTCCGTGATGGCCGCCCAAGCCTCCGGCGCATGGGTAATCGCTTCGACCACGCCGGCGCAGAGCGCATCGAGCGGAGCCGTGGTCTCGAGCGTGCGGTACATATCAGCGGGCAGATCCCCCAGCACCTGCTCCGTCAGGTACTCGGCGACCTCGATCGTGTGGCCGGTAAATCCGGCGATGAGAGCGGCACGTTCAGGTTTTGCAGTCAACCATAGACGCGCGAGTTGCACGGCGACCGGCCACCCTTCCGTCCGCGAAGCGAGCAACGCACGTTGGGCGATTGCCAGGTCCGGCAGAAGCTCTTGGAGTTCACGCTCGGTGAAGCGAAGCACCTCCGCTTTGCATTCCAAAAGCTCCCCCCGCGCCCTTAAGCCGGCGATACTCAGCGCGGGCTTGGTCCGGGAGGCTAACGTGACGTGCACATGCTCCAAACCGGGCAGTAATAGCGGTCCAAGAATCTGCTCCGCCGCGGCACGCGGCAGATGATGAGCGTCGTCGATGAGCAAGACGATGGGACTTCTGTCCCGCGCGAGTTGACCGGCAATGGCCGCCATGGCGGCCGGAATCGGCGTGTCTGCAAACCATTGCTGGGCAAGGTTCTCTGCAGGCCCCAAATCGATCCCTGCGTCGATGAGGCTCATCGTGAGATAGGTCAATAGATGCGTCGGGTCCGTTCGGTCGGCCGCCAGGGACATCCAGGCAGTGCGCACCCCCGCTGTTCGCAAGGTGAGACGCCACTGGGAAAGCAATGCGGTCTTGCCGTAGCCCGCAGGCGCCGTCACCAGGATCGCCTTATGATTGAGTCCCTCTGCCTCGAGCCGGTTCAGTGCGGGAGTTCGCAGCAGCGCGACTCGATAAGACGGCGGCGTAAAACCACTCGGCAATGGCAATTGAGGTTCCATGCCGAATCCTATCGAAATCTGGGTCGGAACTCCGCGAGATCGCAGGCGTCGAGCGGTCGGGGAGCGGAATGGCGTCCCGTGGAACTGACCGGGGCAGCGGGTCCCGGGCGGTCTCATAGAGGCCGCCCGGGACCCGCACATCGCTATGGAATCAGGTGCTTGCGCCGATATGAGGATCGCTGACACTGTCGAAGCCATTTTCGATATGGCCTGCATAGTGTCGTACGAAGCTCGAATCGGTGCTGGTGATTATCAAGTCATACCAGTTGAAGTTGGTGCCCACCGGCACGGTAAGCTGCGCTCGGGGCTCCAGGACGAAATGCTCCTCCCGACCCGTGTACTGATCGGCGATGGTCGCAGTCGTCCGCGAAGCCCCCGTGTTCTTGATCAGCACGAGGAGGACGGCACCGATGCCCAGTTCGGGAAGAACTTGGATCTGGAGATTGTCGGACGTGCTGGTCAACCCGCCGGCGAAGCGGCGGAAGAACCCATTCGCGCCGTAGACCGACAGGTCATAGCCCGTTCCCGTGGTCGGGCTCCAAAGATCGGACAGCTCCCGCGTAGCCGGATCGAGGGTGTAGGCCCAGGGACCGGTTCCCTGCCCTCTGTTCTGGGCTCCCACGGCGGCGCGCACCTGGAAGAACGCACCGACCGTGCCGGTGTTCTCAAAGGCGATCGAGACGGTCCGCGCAGCAATGTTGGCTGTGGCATCGGCCTGCAGACGATAGGGCAACGCGCGGGCCGGACGCAGTCCCGGCTCCTGTGTCGGCATCGTCTGGACTGTCGGCACGGCGATTGGGATGTTCGGCGCCGGCTGCTTGCCGGCCTCGATCACCGCCGGAGTCACGGGAACCAGCTCGCCGCCCGAAACGAAGCTGACGAAATTGGTGGTGTCCGGAAGCCGCGCCGGTACCGGATCGGCCACTTTGAAATTGAGCGCCGACGTCAGGTCGCCAGCGATTGAGCGGCGCCAAGGCGTGAGGTGCGACTCGATCACGCCGAAGCGCTTCTCGATGAATTGGATGACGGAGGTGTGATCGAAGGCTTGCGAGCAGACCCAGCCGCCACGGCTCCAGGGCGAGACGACGAAACAGGGAACGCGGGCGCCGAGACCGTACGGACCTGGGGCGAACTTCGTGTCGCCGGGCACGCCCGGATAGATCTCGTTGACCGTGCTCACCGTGGACAGACCGCCAGCGGCGCTCATCGGCGGCGTCGGCGCAACTAGATGGTCGAAGAAACCATCGTTCTCATCGTAATTCACGATCAGCACGGTCGATGCCCAGACCTCTGGATTGGACGTCAGCGCATCGAGCACGTTCGAAATGTACCAGGCGCCCCAATTCGGCGGGAATGTCGGATGCTCGCAATACGCCTGCGGCGCTACGATGTAGGAGACCTGCGGCAAGGTCTTGTTCTGGACGTCGCTTTGCAGCTGCTGAAACAGGGTCCCGCCGTTGAAGTCACCGCCGTTGGAGATATTGGTGCCGGTCCGCGCCTTGTCGAACAGAGCGCTGCCCGGCTGAGCGTTTTGATATTGCAGGAAGTATAGGAGCGAGTTGTCGCCAAAATTGCCGATGAACGGATTGTCGGTAAAGCCCTCGAACTGGGCCGGCGTCAGACCGAGACCGATGTCCTGATAGACCTTCCAAGAGACGCCCGCGGCTTCAAGCCGTTCCGGATAGGTCAACCAGTCGTAGCCCTGCTCGGCATCGGTGACCACTGGGCCGCCCGGTAGCACACCGCTGCCGGTGCTGGGACCGACCACCAGGTCGAAGGTGCCCGGTGTGGCACCGGAGAAGGGCTGCGCGAGCGTGTCGGTCTGGGTGCCATTCTGCCCGGCCCAACCCGTCCACATATAGTAGCGGTTCGGATCGGTCGGTCCCATGATCGAGCAATGGTAGTTGTCGCAGACCGTGAAGGCGTCGGCCAGCGCGTACTGGAACGGGATGTCGCCGCGGTTCAGGTAGGTCATCGTCTCGATGCCCTTGGCCGCTACCCACCCGTCATTATTACCGTTGTCCCAGGCATTATGCTGGTCCGACCAGTTGTGCGCCAGGTCGCCGACGAACTGAGATCCCAGGAACGGCTGCGACGGCCGGAACGGCAGCAACGTGCTCGTGCCGTGCGGCTGCTCGAACACCGAATTGCCCGACGGCAGAGTGACCGCGCGCGGATCGTCGAAGCCGCGCACGCCGCGCAGCGAACCCAGGTAATGGTCGAAAGACCGATTCTCCTGCATCAGGACGACGATATGTTTCACGTCCTTGATCGTACCCGTCTCGATCTTCGGCTCGATGGCCAGGGCGCGACGGATGGAATCCGGAAGCGCGCCGCTGAGCGCTGCGGCACCGAGGCCTCGAAGAATTGTACGGCGGTCTACTTTGGGCATTTGTGTCCTTCCAATGATTGATAAAACGTCGCCGGCATCGTCCATGGCTTTTGTTGCGAAAATTTGACAGGATCGCGGATACGCGCAGAGCCACCGCCTGGCGGACGATATGATCGATTACAAAAGTACGTGCTGCCTTACGCAGTCGGTAACGTTCACCCGGGATTCATGGGCTGGGTGGCTGGCGGCCGTTCCCATGGGGATCTCGCCAACGCTGAATCCACGACAGCCCCATGCGGGTGTCGCCGGCCGGGCGATATTCGCAGCCCACGAAACCTTGGTAACCCAAGCGGTCCAGTTCCGCCAATATACGGTCATCGTTCAATTCACCGGTATTGGGTTCGTTGCGAAATGGTACTGAGGCAATCTGCACATGGCCGATGATCGGCATGAGGGATGCGAGCGACTTGAGTACGTCCCCGTGCATGATCTGGCGGTGATAAATGTCGAACTGCAGCTTGAGATTCGAGCGCTTCAGCTCTTCTATCAGCCGAACCGCCGCACCGAAATCGTTCAGAAAGTACCCGGGCATGTCGCGTCCGTTGATCGGCTCGATCAGCAGATCGATGCCGTGCACCGCCGCCGCATCCGCCGCAAACGCTACGCTGTCACGGTAGGTAGCCATGGCGACGATGTCCTGCGGCCGCGCGATGCCCGCCATGACGTGCAGACGCTTGACTCCGATTGCCTCAGCATAGTCCAGCGCGGTCGCCACCGAAGCGCGGAATTCGTCTTTCCGCTCCGAGATTGCGGCGAGCCCTCGGTCCCCCGCAGACCAGTCGCCCGGCGGCAGATTGAAGAGAGCCTGCGTCAGATTGTTTTCTTTGAGACGTTGGGCAATTACCCCGCGAGGATGGTCGTAGGGGAACAGATACTCGACCGCTCGAAAGCCGGCGTCTGCCGCAGCCTCGAAGCGCTCTAAAAAGGGGCATTCGTTGAACATCATCGAAAGGTTGGCGGCAAAATTCAGCATTGCCGTTTCATTGAATAGGAAAAGATCAGATTGAGCAATGCAGCGATAGCGCCGAGGGACTAATGTGAATCAAAGAACGATTTGGCCGCGCTCAAGCAGAACGGCGGCACCAGAGTGGTGTGGTAATCGTTCAGCACCGCGCTCGCCCCGCCGTCGGTAGCGCCGCCTGCCACTGCAGAGGCGGCAACTGCGTCCTTGGCAATCACGAAGTCGGCTTTCAAGGTCGCGTACGGATCGTTGTTGGTGGCGGGAGAATCGATGTCGAGCAAAGTGACCGGCGCGGCGGGTGCAGCCGATGCAAAGTAGCCTTGAATCAACTGAGTGTTCATATAGAACACGACGGGATCGGAACTGCCGGCGCACAGCAAAGTGGGAGCAGTCGGCGCCCAGGTGCGCAGGTCATTGGTTTTCAGATCCACCCGCAAGGTATTCGTGGGATTTGCGGGCGGCAGTCCGTCCGTGACGGTGGGAAAGCCGCCGTCGGGGTTCTGCGCTGCATCCTGCAGATAACTGAGCCGGTAACTGTTCAATATCAGGAATTGCGTGCCGAACCCCGCCGCGAACACGGATGCCAAATTAGCCGGCGTGGTCGCCGGCGTAATCGCCGCGTCGCTGGCGGCGGGCGGCACGCTGCTAAAAACAGCGTTCGCCGGAATGTCGCCGGCGGTCTCGAGCTGGCTCAGCGGCGTCGTGCTCGGCAGCAGGTTGGTGATGTCGGCGGAATACGGCGCCGCGAACACGTCGGAAGCGCTCGTGTAAAGATTGCCGTATGCATGCTGATAGCTCGTCAACAGCAGCGTGAAGTTGGTCGGCGCATCCATGTCAACCTCGCCCTCGAAGATGGCATCCGCAAATGCCGACAATGCGTAGGGTCCGGACAAAGGCGCCGCCGCCGTGACCACCATGCCGGCGCCCTGCATCGCGCGATGCGTCGCCATCGCGACATAGCCGCCCTGCGAATAGCCGGTAATGAACAATTTACCACCGTCCGTCGTGCCGGGGACGGCCGACGTGGGCAGCGCACTACGCGCCGCCGTCAGCGCATCGATCATGTCCTTCGATTGCTGATCCGCATCGAGGTACGGATGATATGTCAGCGTCGAGGTATCGTAACCGACGTAGTTGGGGGCCACCACGATGTAGCCCTGAGCGGCGAACATCGCCGCGAGCAGCAGGCCCTCATCGTTATCGCTCGCATTCAAGTCGGCGATGTCGTAGTTTCGATCCGTGTTCGTGCCGTGCGCGTACACGACAATCGGGCGGCCGCCTTCGCAGGATGAGGCGCCGCTCGGCACCATCAACGCACCCGACGCCGGCGTCACATTGCCGGCCGGATCGACGGTGTAGTATTCGAGGTGATATACAGTGATGGAACACGTCGGGGTGTACGAGAATTGGAGCAAGAGCTGGCCCGTCGCGCTACCGCCCAGCATGGTCAGCAAATCGGCGGTGCCGAAAGAAGCCACTTGTACGGGCGGGGACTGCAGCAGCGCTCCCCGCTGCGGTGTGGCGTTGGAAGGGCTGCCGCCGCTGCCACCGTTACCGTGACTGTTGCAGCCGACCATCAAAATCAATGCCATCGCCGCGGTGAATCGAATGTGCATGGTGCGTTGTTTTACTCGCACGGTGCGGGTCCCGCCATCCGCTGTCGCCGAGCAACTCTGTAGGAATTACCTTTCAGAGCCGCGCGAGATACGAAATCGCTTCATCCCGATGCGTCATCCGGGTCCGGCTGCCCGCACGATCAGGAACAAGCCTGCCCCGACGGCCACGGCTCCGAGGGCTCGCGCGGTACGCTCAGCCGACGGTGCGAGACGTTCGACGGTATTCGCTGCCGTCACGACAATCATTGCGCGCAGATCCATGACGCCGATGACGAGGAGCATCGCCGTCAAGCCCGCACAGCAGTAGCTGCAGTGAAGACCGAGCCGCACGCCGTATCGCCAGGCCGTGGCGGCATCCGCCCGCAACGCACGACCGTGCCCCGGTGTCTCCCGGCAGCAGGCAAGGTGATGTGCTTTCCACGCGGTGAACTGGAGCGCGCCGGCGATCACGACGACCACACCAACCGCGATTGGAACGGCACGCGCCAGCACGGGTAACTGCATCTCGACCGCGGCCAACACCGCGCCCAGCGGAAAGGCGGCCATTCCGAGCGCCGCCCACACCAAGAAATACCCCACGCCCACCAGCGCGGTCAGCCGGCCCAGGCGCGCCTCGCCTGTCCCGCCGACGGCCTGGCCGTAGCGCCACAGCATTGGCACCAAGGTGGGCAGCATCATTGCCACCATCATCACGATCCACATGCCGAGGAATGACGCCGCGGCGCCGGGCCAAGTTTGTCCGGGCATCCGCATCCACGCCATCGACATCGTCCAGCCCCCGGGCATCGGCATCTCGCCCATCACCGACATGGACGCGCCCCAGGCGATCGTCGCCGCCGTGCTCGCGGCAAAAAGCAGTATCGAGATGCCGAAAAAGGCTTGCTGGAACGCTCGTTCGGAGACCCTGCCTCGTGCGGTCTGTGGCACGTGCGTCACTGCACTAACCGTCGCGCTTGCGAAAGGCGGCCTCTCCGGCGTCCGACACCTCCATCCACTTCGGATCGGGGGCGGTGTCAGGGACATAGCTCTCGTGCCAGTTCCACCACTTGTACGGGCGGCTCTGGGGGTAGCCCTTAGGCGAGTCCTCCCACGCCTCCTGACGCCCGAGCGCCGTCATGTCGAGGTAGCTCCAGGTGGTGCCCATGGCCTCGTCGCCGCGGCCATTGATAAAGTAGGTGCGGAACACGCGTTCGCCATCGCGGATGAACGCGTTGTGGCCGTGCCATTCGCCCACCCCGAAGTCGGCGTCGAAGCTGTCGATGATGGTGTACCAGGGGATTTCCCAGCCCATCCGCGCCTTCAGGCGCGCGATGTCGGCCTGCGGCGCACGCGAGGCATACACGAGGGTCGTCTCACGCGCGTTCAGATGGGCGAGGTGGGCGACCTGGTCGGCCCCTAGCGAACAGCCAATGCAGGCATGGTCCGGCCAGCCGTGCACGCCGTGCTCGAAGAAGGCCCGGTAGACAATCAGCTGACGGCGGCCGCCGAACAAGTCGAGCAAGCTCACTTTGCCTTCAGGCCCATCGAAGTCGTACTTCCTATCGACGGCCAACCACGGCATCCGCCGACGCTCGGAGGCCAGCGCGTCACGGGCGCGGGTCATGGCTTTCTCCTTCACGAGCAGCCGCTCGCGCGCGGCCTCCCATTCCTGCGGCGACACGACCGGTGGTGTGTTGATGATCATTGCAACCCCGCTTTGTTCGTTGATCGTGAGATAGTTATAGCGCCGGGCATCGAAAGGGGGGAGTTACAAGTGTGACGGGATTGCGATGGACTCACTGATCACGGCCGCAGCACGCGCGCTCGCGGGGGGTGACCCCCTCGGCGCATTGAAGCGCATCGCCCTGCGCGACGACGCACCGGCTCTCGCGCTTCGAGGCATCGCAATGGCCCAGCTCGGCGATCTCGTACGAGCGAAGGCGCTCCTGCGAAGTGCAACACGCTCCTTCGGTCCTAAAGAAGCGGTGGCCCGCGCGAGGTGCGTGGTCGCCGAGGCCGAGATTGCGCTCGTCTCACGCGACCTGGGCTGGGCCGCGAAGGCGCTCGATGCAGCGCGAGCGACGCTTGAAGCGCACGGCGACCGAGTGAATGCTGCGCATGCACGATATCTCGAAGTCCGGCGCCTTCTTCTGATCGGACGCCTCGATGAAGCCGAACGCAGGCTCGCCGAGCTCGACCCCGAGCAATACCCGCCCGCGTCGAGAACCGTCCACGAGCTGATGCTCGCGGGGATCGCGATGCGCCGCCTCCGGGCGAAGGCGGCACGGGCTGCGCTCGTCCGGGCCGAGAGCGCCGCGCGCCATGCAACCATCCCCGCACTGACGGCGGAGGTCGACAGCGCATCCCGGTCACTGAACACGCCCATGGCGCGCCTGATCGCGAATGGCGGGGAGCGGCTCCTCTTGCTCGAGGAGGTCGAAGCACTGCTGGCGTCGGATGCGTTCATCGTGGACGCCTGCCGCCATGTCGTGCGTCAGGAATGCAAGCTCGTCTCGCTCGCAAAGCGTCCGGTGTTGTTCGCGCTCGTACGCGCGCTGGGGGAAGCGTGGCCGGGAGACGTGCCGAGGGACACGCTCATCGCGCGCGCATTCCGTTTGAAACTCGCCGATGAATCGCATCGTGTACGGTTGCGAGTCGAAGTGGCGCGGCTTCGCGCGGTACTTCGGACGCTGGCCGATATAAACGCGACGCAGCGGGGTTTTGCGCTGGCGCCGCGCAGCGCGCGCGAGGTCGTCGTGCTGGCGCCACCCGTCGACGAGAAACATGCGGGGGTGCTCGCCTTCCTCGCCGACGGTGAATCGTGGTCGAGTTCGGCCCTGGCGCTTGCATTGGGGGCCAGCCAGCGGACCGTCCAACGAACGCTCGACTCGCTGGCCGCTGCAGGCAAGGTGCAGTCATTCGGGCGCGGCCGAACTCGACGCTGGACGATCCCACCCGTGCCCGGATTCGCGACGACTTTGTTACTCCCCCCTCCTCTGCCGATTGACTAAGATCGAGCCATGAATCGATCAACCGCCGAAATTGTTCGTGAATATGGTCCCTTTTCAGATGCCGGTAGCGTGCATGGAGTCACGTATGACGGTCAGAAGGTTTGGTTTGCCTCAGGAGACAAGCTGAACGCCTTCGATCCTGCGAGCGGCAAGATGCTGCGCTCGATCGACGTCGCCGCTGACGCTGGCACGGCCTTCGACGGCCAATATCTGTTTCAGCTCGCCGAGAATCGCATCCAGAAGATCGATCCGCAGAGCGGCAGTGTGCTCGCCACGATCCCGGCGCCGGGTAGCGGCAGTGACTCGGGGCTCACCTGGGCCGAAGGGACACTCTGGGTGGGACAGTACCGGGACCGGAAGATCCACCAAATCGATCCCCAAACCGGGGCGATTCTCCGCACCATCGAGTCGAATCGCTTCGTCACCGGGGTTACGTGGATCGATGGAGATCTCTGGCACGGCACCTGGGAGGGTGATGAGAGCGATTTGCGGCGAATCGATCCCCGAACGGGGGAGGTCCTGGAGAGTCTCGAGATGCCGCCCGGGGCGGGTATTTCGGGACTCGAGTCCGATGGCGGCGACCAGTTCTTTTGTGGCGGAGGCAGGAGCGGGAAGGTGAGGGCTGTCCGACGGCCCAAGCGGGACTCCGCACGAGGGGCGGGGACTCGGAGCGGACCCTAAGCCTCTCCGACCCAGTCCGCCGGTATTGCACCGCAGCCTTCACGAATTTGCGCGCGATTTGTCGTATCACCAGAAAAATCAAACCCTTACGGCATTTTGACGAGTTCGATCGATCCCCGACACATCACTGTCCCAGGGCGCCGCAGTGCCTTAGACTGTCACACATATGTCATCTAACCTTCATGCCGCCCCGGTAGGGGATCAGAGTCACAAAGATGGGCGTGAAGTGGAGTGGCAGCTTGCTTCCACGGACTTGGCCTCGGTGCGGCGGTGGCTGGACGATCACGGCACCGTTGATGGGCTCGTACTCGAACCGCGCTCGACGCTGAAGATATTCGACACGTACTACGATACCGACGACTGGCGCATTCACCGCGCGGGCTTTGCATTGCGCATACGGTCGGAAGATGGAAAGTCGGAAGCGACTCTCAAGTCACTTCGATCCAACAGTGCCGAGATGGCTGACCGCCGTGAGTTGAGCGAAATGCTTGCGAACTCCGAGAGCGAATCGATCGCACGCTCGACGGGACCGGTTGGAACGCGTGTCCATGCCGTGAGCGGAGCCCATGTACTGCAACCGTTATTCGAGGTGCATACTTCCAGACAGCGATATGCGGTGCATGCGGCAAACGATGAAAAGCCGCTAGGGGAAATCGCTCTTGACGAGACCGTGATCTCTCGTCCGCATGGGCAACCGCAAACCAGTATGCAACGCGTCGAAGTGGAAGCTCTCACAGACGCTCACGAGCCCCTGCAATCCTTGGTAAAGACGCTGCAAAGCGGTTGCGCACTCGAATCGGCAGCCGATAGCAAGTTTTCACAGGGCTTGAAATCCGTTGGCCTCGCGCCGGCGCCTCCTCCGGGTCTCGAACCAACCGCGGTAGATGCGTCGATGCGCATCGATGAGGTGGCTCTCGCAAATCTCCGCCGCTATTTATCGGTGTGGGATCTTCACGAGCCGGGCGCGCGGCTGGGAGACGATCCCGAGGAGCTTCACGACTTGCGTGTGGCGGGACGCCGCCTGGACGCCGTCCTGCGCCAGTTCGGCGCCTACCTTCCTGCATCGCTGGTACGAATCCGGCCAACCCTCAAAAAGGTACTGAGCGCCCTGGGCGAGGCACGCGACTTGGACGTTGCCCTGCTGGAGCTGGACGCGTTCAACTGCGAGCTGTCCGAGGCGGACCAGGCGAGCGTGGAGCCGTTGAAGCAGCACTTGCGCTCCCAACGCACGCGGGCGCGCACTAAGATGTTGAGCCTCCTCGACTCAAATACGGTGCAGAAGGATCTCGATGAGTTGAGGCGCGGACTGGTTCAGCCCTCGGACCCGGCTGTAAGCGCAGGGGCATTCGTACTCGACGTGATTCCCGAATTGATCCGCGCGCGTTACAAGAAGGTGCGTAAGGGCGCAGACGACCTCTCTGCGGAATCCCCGACGGAGTCGTATCACGCGGTCCGCGGGAATGTGAAGAAACTGCGCTACGTACTCGAATCGGTCGCTGTCATCTTAGGGAAACCTGCGAATGGCATGGTACGTTCGCTGCGCCGATGGCAGGAAAAGCTCGGAATGCAGCAGGACGCCCATGTAGCCAGCCGGCGCCTTCAAGCCCTCGCTGCGGCGCCGCCGAAAGGGCTGCCGCCCGAGACATTATTCTTGATGGGCCGGCTCGCGTCGCACTACGCTGACCGCGCTGCGAAGGCGCGGAAGCGGCATCCGCGCGCATATCGTAAGGTCCGGGGACGATGGAAGACGCTAAAATCGAAGCTAGCGGAAATCGCACCACGCGTGATGGCCTTGCCCAGCTCCGGGCCGTGACTCGATGGACCTACTGATAGTTCGGCACGCCATCGCCTTTGACCGTGACCATCACCGATGGCGCGAAGACTCCGCCCGCCCGCTCTCCCCAGCCGGCGTTCGCCGAGCCCGCAAAGCAGCAGCCGGACTCAAGAAACTCACGGCGCGGCCTCAGCGTGTGTTGACCAGTCCGCTGTTGCGCGCCAAGCAAACTGCACAGATTCTGACCGACCTCGCAGGTTGGCCGGCGGCAGAGGAGGTGCCCGAGCTGTCACCGGAGGAGCCCGCATTGGCGGTGTTGGAGCTACTGGCGAAGGACCGCAGCAAGCTGACAGCAGTAGTCGGCCATCAACCGGGCCTGGGGCATCTGCTCGCAGCCTGCTTGCTCGGCGGCGGTGGTTCACTACCCATCGAAATGAAAAAAAACGCGGTCGCATGCGTATCGTTCAACGGCTTGCCCCGAGCCGGACATGCCGCACTGAAATGGCTCGCGACACCACGGATGCTGCGCGCCTTGCGTTAGTTGTGTGATACTAAAGCAGGGATACAACAATGAACTGCACCACCGAACATCACCTCGGCGACCGCGCCGAACCCGTGGCTACCTCTGAAGTCCGCTGACGCACCACCGCCGACCCAGGGCCGCCCTGCGGTGCAATCCCTACGCCGAACGCTGTCCTACTACGACCTGGTCATTTATGGGGTCGCCTACGTCTGCCCTTTCGGTATATTTCAATCGCTCGGATTCGTCTGGCAGGCATCCGACGGCCTCATCGTGCTTGCCTACGTTCTCGCCACGATATGCATGTACTTCACGGCGAAGAGCTATGCGCTGATGACCGAGACCGTGCAAAGCGCCGGATCGATCTACGGCTATGCGCGCCACGCTCTCGGTCCCTTCGCCGGATTCATCGGCGGCTGGATGATCCTGCTCGATTACTTGCTCATACCGGCCTACGTATATGTCTTCATGGCAGTGGCCTTGGGCACCCTGGTACCGCAGGTGGATCGGGCAATTTGGATCGTGCTACTGGGCGTGGCGACGCTCGGCATCAATTGGTTCGGCGTGAAAGTGACTTCCAGAGTCAATCTGTTCTCGGTCGCGGTGCAGCTCGCGGTGATCGCTGTGCTATTGACTCTCGGGCTCGCAGCCCTTCATCACGGCAAGGGCAACGGGGCACTCACGCTGCGGCCGCTCTACGCGCCGGACCTCTATCATATGAAGAGCATTTTCACGGCGACTTCGATTTGCGTGATGTCCTATCTCGGATTCGACGCGATCTCCACGCTCTCGGAAGAGGTGACGAGCAACGACAGGCGGATGGTGGGCCGCGCGATCTTGAGCGTGCTGTTCGTCGCAGCGGCCATAGTGACGGTGATAGCGTGGGTTTTCGGCGATCTCATGAGCACCTTTACGATCAAGGATCCGGCGGCTGCGACCTACGAGGTCGTCGCCTGGGCAATGGGACCCTGGGCCGCCGTGCTGACGGCGTGGGTCATGGCCACCGTGGTCGGGGTCACCAATGCGCTGCCGATGCAGATCGGGGTCGCGCGCGTCATGTACGCCATGGGACGCGACCGCCAATTGCCGGCCGTGCTCGCGAAGATTCATCCCAAGCACGGGACGCCCTATGTCGGCATGGTCGCGACCACCGCCATCTCAATCACGGTCGCGCTGCTGATGCGATACCAAATGGACGAGCTCGTGTCGATCGTCAATTTCGGGGCGCTCTGCGGATTCCTGCTTCTGCACGTGTCGGTAATCGCACTGTTTTGGGTCAAAGGACGCTCCGGACGGTGGATCATTCATCTGGCAGTGCCGGTGGCCGGGATCCTCGTCGTACTGGCTGTCTTGTCCGGAATGAGCCAGCTCGCCAAGATACTCGGAGTCGTCTGGCTCATCGCCGGTATCGTGTATGGCGCCATCTTGACGAGCCGCCGGCGGGCGGAGCTGGCCATATAGGGTAGGGCGCAAGCCCTCACGGCAGAAAGCCTGACAATTCCTTCCCGCTCATCACCTGGCAGTAAATCATGTTGATGATCTCCAGTTCCTGGCGGTGCAAAGCATCCGAACCGGCAGCACAAGCGTCCTCCACCACGATGACGGAATAGCTTTCATCGGCCAGCGTGCGCACGGTGGAGGAAACGCACTGATCGGTGAAGATGCCGCAACAGACGACTTGTGACACGCCCAAATTATTGAGGATGAGCCGCAGATTGGTACCGGTGAGCGCGCTGTCGGTCGTCTTGGTGACCACGATTTCATCCGATTGCGGGGCAATCTCGGCAACGATCTGCGACTCCCATTGATCCTTGGGCAGCAGCAGATTATTCCAGCCGGGCAGCTTTTGGCTGAGCGATCGATCGCGTCCATCGTCTGTCTGGCAAGCGATGCGGGCAAACAGCACCTCGTGTCGGTCGCGCCGGAATCGATGCAGCAGTTCTTGGATGTTGGGAATCACCGTGTGATGCATGCGGTCGTGAAACGGCGTCCACGCGTCGTACTCGGCGCGCCCGGCTTCATCCAGATGAGCCGGGTCGGGACGTTTCAAGTAGACGTTCTGAACGTCGATGACCAACAGCGCCAACTTGCCCCGCTCCAGCTTCGGGTCGGCCGGTTCGGGCGCACGCTCATAGTAGAAGGATCGAAAGCGAGTCTTCCAGGAATCGCGGCCGGACGATGGCATGAACGGAGCCTTTTCGCGTTGTGCCAAAGGAGCGCTACGCGCGCTCCTTTGGCCTTATGCTAAATTAACCCTTACGCTAAAGCCTTCGAGAACAACGCAAGCTGACGGCTCCACGCCTTTTCCGCTTGGTCGTGGTTGTACACAGCGGAATCCGGGGGGCACCAGCCGTGCTGAGCACCCGAATAGACCTCAACTTCGGCCGACAGATTCGCCTTGGCGAAGGCATCCTTGAGCACGGTCTTCGCCTCGGGCTGGCGCGTATCGTCGTTTTCCGCGATCGCCACCAAGTACTGCGCCTTCATCTGAGGAATGAGCAAGTGCGGGCTGTCCGGCTTGTCGGTGACGAGACCGCCGCCGTGGAACGTAGCAGCCGCGCCGATGCGGTCTGCATGGGCGGCAGCAGTACGGAACACGAATGGACCACCCATGCAGTAACCCGTGGTGCCCATTTTTTTCTTCTTATCGACCGAAGGTTGAGCATCCAGGAAGGCGATAAATGCCGTCGCGTCGGTCGCGGCCGTAGCCGGGCTCAATGTGCCGGCCAGCGTCATGAGAGCCTGGCGCGTTGCAGGATCGTTGAAATCCGGATGTTCCGGCGCGGTCGGCGCCTTCTGGGTTCGATAGAACGGATTGATGACCAGAACCGAATAGCCGGAACCGGCAAGTCGCGTCGCCATCTCCTTGGAAGCCGGTCGCAAGCCAAAGATATCCGGCCAGGTGAGTACGGCGGGATGCTTGCCCTTCGCAGGGCTGACGAAGTAGGCATCGCAGGTGCCGTCGGCAGTTTTGATTTCTACATCCGCTCCCTTCGTGTCGGCAGCGTCCGCCAGTCTCGGCAAGGCAATTGCAAGACC
Source organism: uncultured Gammaproteobacteria bacterium (assembly GCA_963807505.1). Taxonomy (GTDB): domain Bacteria; phylum Pseudomonadota; class Gammaproteobacteria; order Steroidobacterales; family Steroidobacteraceae; genus Bog-1198. The sequence continues at coordinate 257,932 of CAWECC010000001.1, forward strand.
GGCCCCCAACGCCAAAGCACCAAATTGGCGCCGTGAAACGCTGCTGGGTTGCTTTGAAAACTCTTCCATATCATCGAGTTCACACATATTTTCTTCCCTACCTTGAATAAGAGATTCGATAGATCTGATTGTTACCGTCCTCGCTCACGAGCAGCGAGCCATCGGCGAGTTCGACGAGGCCGACCGGCCGACCCCAGACCGATTCATTGTCGACCACGAAGCCGGTGAGGAAGTCCTCGTATTCACCGGTGGGCTCACCTTTTGCCATGCGAAGTCGAACGATCTTGTAACCGGTACGCAGGCTCCGGTTCCAGGAGCCATGAAATGTCACGAAGGCGTCCCCGACATACTGGGCGGGAAACGCGGACTTCCCCGAGCTGGCGCTATAGAACATCAGATTGAGCGAGGCGGAGTGGGCCTGATAGAGCACGTCGGGCACCGACACCTTACCGGCCAGGTCCGGCCTCTCGGCTTTGTGCCGCGGGTCTTCGTGGTCGCCGATGTAATACCACGGCCAGCCATAGAAATGTCCTTCCAATACACGCGTCGAGTAGTCCGGAACCAGATCGTCTCCCAATGCGTCGCGCTCATTGGTCGTGCACCACAGCGCGTCAGTGGACGGTTGGACCGTCAAGCCGACGCAGTTGCGAATACCGGTGGCGTAAATGCGCGGGGCACCCGGTTTGGCCGCATCGAACTCCAGCACCGTGGCGCGACGATCTTCCGCGTCCCACGAGGCGCCGAGGGCCCGCTGCGCCTCCCAGGACTTGATCTCCGCCGGCGTCTTTTTCGACATGGTTTCGGCGACATTGGATCCCGATCCGACCGAGACCCATAGATGTCTGCCGTCGGCGGAAAAGGCAATGTCGCGTGTGAAGTGACCGCTCCCGCTCGGCAACTCCGGAATGACCACCTCGGCGGCGCCGCGCGCCACCGTGTCGCCGGTGCGATAGGCGTAGCGGACGACGCGGTTGGTCTCAGCCACATAGAGCCATTGTGGGCTCTTCGCATCCGGATAGAACGCGAGCCCAAATGGCTGCTTCAAGCCGCTCGCGAAAGTATCCACCTTGACTGCATGTGCACCGTCCGCCGACGGGTGTAACACCGAGACTTTTCCGCCGGCCGTTTCGGTCAGAAGAATGTCGCCATTGGAAGCGACCAGCATCTTGCGCGGTCCGGTGAAGCCGCCGGCAAAGATGTCGATGTGAAAGCCAGAGGGTAACGAGAGCGTCGCCCCGGCGGGCTTGTCGACCACGCGAGAGCGATTGGTGGCGGACTTGGTGGCATACGCGGGCGGCAGTGCAGCCACCGTGATGTGGTGAACCCGGCCGGGTGTATCCTGCGACCAGTCGGCCGTCCGGCGGCTTTCCGCGGGGACATTGATGGCGGCGTCATTTCCCGGCGCCGCGGTCTTCGGCAAACTCTGAAAATAGGCGATCAAATCGCTGCGGTCCGAGGCCTGATCGACCGCGATGACCATGGCAGTGCCTGGCACGAGGGCCGAGGGAGCGGCCAGAAAATGATCCAGCGTCATCGAGTCCCAGGTGAGATGCGAGCCACGCAGAGCTGCGGTGTAGGAAAACTGCCGAGAAGTTGCAGCGGGGCGTCCCATCAAGTTGATCAACGACGGCCCCTGCGCGCCGCCGCCATCATCGGGTTCGGCACTATGGCAGACGCTGCATCGTTCCTTGAACAGTGTCTTGCCGCGGATTGCATTGCCATCGGCCACGGCATGCGATGAAAGCAGGCATGTCGCGCCGAGCGCCAGCCAGTACCGGGTATTCATGCGGGAGAGCATATCGCACCTTGATAGAGAAGTTGATTCATCTTCGTTAGGCCTGCCGCGGCTTCAGCAGCCGCTCGAGTAGCATATCGAGTTGACTCGGATCGACGGGCTTCGTCAGGTGGTGATCGAACCCGGATTCGAAGGCTTGGCGCTTGTTGTCATCCTGTCCCCACCCCGTCAGCGCGATCAGCCGGACACTCGCTCCCCAGGCTTCGCGCCGTACACGTTTCGCGACCTCGTATCCGTTTAGGCGCGGCATGCCGATATCGATGAACGCGGCATGGGGCAGGAACTGCTCTGTCACCGCCAACGCCGCCTCCCCATCCTCCGCCGTCCGCACCTCATGCCCGCTCATCTCGAGCAGCATGGCGAGCGACTCGGCTGCGTCGCGATTGTCGTCGGCGACGAGTATCCGATATCCCGGGCTGGCCGAAGCTTCGGTGGCAGATTGACGGGCAGATATCGGCGCGCGAACCGAGACTCCTGGCAGACGTAGGATGAATCGGCTGCCACGCCCGAGGCCCGCGCTTTCGGCGTGCACTGTTCCTCCGTGCAATTCCACTAAACCTTTCACTAATGCCAAGCCGATACCCAGGCCACCTTCGGAGCGATCGATCGCGCTATCGACCTGGGAGAACATGACAAAAACGCTCTGCAAACTCTCCCGGTCCAGCCCAATGCCGGTATCGTCCACGGCGATTTCGATGGCGCTATCGATCGCGCGTGCCGTTACCCGGATTTCCCCACCGGGATCCATGTATTTCGCGGCATTAGTGAGCAGATTCGCGAGCACTTGGGCGATTCGCAAGGGATCGACTTCGAGCAGCAACGGACCTTCGGGCAGGTCGATGAGGAGTCGATGGCCGCGACGATCGATGAGAGGACGCGCCGTCTCCACCGCGGAGTTGACCAAGCGGGCAACTTCCACCGATTCTCTCTTCAGCTGCAGCCGTCCGAGCGTGATGCGGGAAACGTCCAATAAATCGTCGAGCAGCAGCGCCATATGCTCGGTTTGACGATGAATTATCTCTCGACACCAGGCCAACTGCTGAGGGGCAAGATTGGTTGCGCCTAAGATTCGGGCGGCGTTTCTAATGGGCCCGAGTGGATTGCGCAACTCGTGCGCCAATGTTGCGAGGAACTCGTCCTTCTTTCTGTCCGCTTCGGATAGGGCTTGCTCGGCCTTCTTGCGATCCGTGATGTCTAAAAGTACGCCGACATTGCGCCGCGCCGTGCCTCCGTTCTGTCCGAGCGCACGACCATAAACGGACAGCCATCGAATCTCGCCCGTGTCGGCACGAATGATGCGGTACTCGGCCTCGTAGACTGAACACTCCGCCATCGCGGTGTTCAACTGCGATTCCACCCGATCGGCATCGTCTGGGTGAAGCCGCCCGCGCCACATCTCGTAACTTGCAAGTCCGTCGGGCCTTGCCTCGTAACCCAACGCCTCGAACTGACTGGCCGACCAATGCATGACATCTGCGTCCAAATTCCAATCCCACGTTCCCATCTTTGCCCCATCGATCGCGAGGCGCAGACGTTCCTCACCGCTCTGGCGCATTTGCGTCAATTCAAGCAGTGCGCCGACCCGCGCCAAAAGCTCGCGCCCCGCAAATGGCTTCACCAGATAGTCGTCGGCACCGGCGTCGAGCCCCTCCACCCGCGAGCCCTCCCCCGCTCGCGCCGACAGCAAAATGACCGGAATGCCTTGGAGGCTAGGATCGGAACGCACTTGCTTTATCAATCCAAAGCCATCCAAATTCGGCATCATCACATCGGAGAGAATGAGATCGGGGCGCTGACGCCGCGAAGCTCGTAAGGCTTCTGCTCCGTCCGCCACCGCTTCGACCCCATAAAAGGGTGCCAATAGACTACAAACATACGAGCGCATGTCGGCATTGTCGTCCGCCAACACGATTCGGGCGCCAAACGTTGAGGCAAAGCGACGATCGAACTTGGAAGGTTGCTCGAGGGCGGGCTGATCTCGGGAGCTATCCGCTGCCTCGGGCAACCAGCGGCTTGCCTCCTGCAGGAAAGCCTCGGCCGTGCGGCCCGGCTCGGGACGCTCTCGCGTTGGCGCACTGTTCCGATCGGACAAATGCCGCGGTGAAGAGAAAGGGATCTCCACGCTAAAGCTCGTACCCTGCCCCGGCCGGCTCTTGACGGAAATCTCACCGCCCTGAAGCTTCACCAATTCCTGCACCAAGGCTAAACCAATGCCGGTCCCCTCATGGGTTCGGCCCCGGGTGCTTTTGACCCTGTAGAAACGTTCGAACAGACGCGGTAGCTCCTCCTCCGGAACCCCGACGCCCGTATCGGTGATACAGAGGACCGCCATGTCGGCTCTCGCAAACAGCTTCACCTGTATTGAGCCCGCCAGAGTGAACTTAAACGCATTGGACAGCAGGTTAAGCACAATTTGTTCCCACATGTCGCGATCGACATGGACCGGCTGCGGCAGCGTTTCGCAGCTCACCTCAAAAGAGAGCCCTGCTCGCTCGATGGTCGAGCGGAATAGACTTGCAAGATTCCGAGTGAGCGCGGCAAGATCGGTCGGTTCGTGGTTGGCCTGAGCCCGTCCCGCCTCGATGCGCGAGAAATCGAGCAACGCGTTGACGAGTCGCAGCAAGCGAAGGGAATTACGGTGCGCCAGCTCGATGCGCTCCGCGACTGCGGGGGACAACCCGGCTTCGTTGAGTGTGTCGGCAAGGGGACCCAGTATGAGTGTCAAAGGCGTGCGGAGTTCGTGACTGACGTTGGAAAAGAACGTAGTTTTCGCTTGATCAATTTCCAAAAGTGCTTCGGCTCGCTTGCGTTCCGTTTCATAGGCACGAGCATTGATGAGTTCCGCTGCAACCTGAGACGCGATGAGCTTGAGGAAATCTTGATACGCCTCGTCAAGCCTTAGACGGGGACTCAGACCCACGATGAGAAAGCCAATCAAGGGCGCAAGACCTGATCCACGTACGGGAAGTACGAGTACGCGCCGCACCGGATCTGCCCATAGTGCCGCAGGCACCTCACCGCTAGGCGCCTTGAAATTCTCGACCAATACCAGCCGACCTGCTTGCTCTAAATCGGCCAGTGGCCACAGCGCGTCAAGTTCGGCATAGGTCGCGCGGTCGGGAAGGACTTCATCCGGAATAGTTCCCGTGCGCCACGCCGCCCATGCGTGCTGATGGCCTTCATCAAAGACATATAGAGCGGAAAATGGCAGGTCATTGGGGTTCCGTGAAAGTACCGCCCTGTGATGCTCACACACCAGCAGTTCGTTGTCCGCGCCGGCGGTTCGCGCGGCAAGATCCCTCAGCGTCCTTAGACGCCGTTCACCAATGACCCGATCACTGACCTCCGTGACGACGCACAGCATCCCCGCGATGCGACTCGCGTCGTCGTGTACAGGGCTGTACGAGAACGTGTGATAGGTTTCTTCCAGGAAGCCGCTGCGCTCCAAGAAAAGAAGCAACCCCTCGTCCCAAGTGGCCTCTCCCCGCTCCAGCACATGGGCGATACGGGGGCCGATGTCAGGCCATATTTCCTCCCAAACCTTATCGGATCGAGCGCCCAGAACCCAATCCTTCTTGATCCCGACCGTGGGTAAATAGGCATCGTTGCAAAAGAACGTTAGTTCCGGCCCCCACAACATCCACATCGCATAGCGCGAGTGCAGCATCATTCGAATGATCGCTTTTAAGGATTGCGGCCACGCGGCGGGGTCCCCGAGCGGGGTGCGTGTCCAGTCAAGCGCACGCGTGCGCGCACCCATCTCGCCGCCGCCGGCGAGAAATTCATGCGTTGACAGATCACGCGATGGAGCTCGCACTTGGAAACCTCGCATCCCTACCTATTATTCTAATTAACCGTCCCGAGACTGCGGGTGGTCTCTGGGAAGGTCTTGGCGCCTGTCATAGCTTACTAAATTCGCGTCTCGCAGCCTCACTTTTGTCTTGTAACTGTTACAAACCTCAGGTCATCGCGAAATTGAATACGGGGTTCGTCCTCGAACCTCACAACCTATAGCGGCTCGTCAATAAAGCGTACCGGCGTACCCACCGAAACCAGCGTAAACAAGGCAGCGACATCCTCGGGGTACATTTCGATACAACCATTGGTATTGTCCATGCCGACGGATACCGGCTTGTTCGTTCCATGAATTTCATAGCTACCATCGCCGAAGCCGAGCCGCATCATGAAGTCGCCCAGCGGATTGTCGGGTCCGGGACCGACCACCGCCGGCAGCCGATCGCCGCGCTCGGCGTGTTCTCTGCGAACGGACGGCGGCGGATGCCATGAGGGATGTTCCACTTTGGCGATGATGAGGGTCTGGCCCAGAGGGGTGCTCTCCCCCATTTTGCCGATGCTGACCGGATAAGTGATGACCACGGCCTTTTCGTTTTTGTTTGGCTCCGGAAAGAAGTACAGCCGGCGCTCCGCCAAATTGACGACAATACCCTGACGCAATCCCGACGGCAGACGGTGCCGCCCCGGTAAAGATATGCGGGTGCCCTCGCCGGGGAGCCACATGTTGACTCTTGGATTGGCCCGAGCGATTTCTTCGTAGCCCAGTCCGTAGCGCCTGGCAATATCCAGCAGCGTCTCCTTGTAATGAGACCTGACCGTGGCGTTGAATCCGATCACTGCTGAACCGTCAGACGGCAACTCTTGCATCGCGCTCCATGTCAGTCGCCGCTGGGGCGCGACACGGCCTCGATCGATGGGATTCGCAAGTGCGACGGTGGCAACCGCACTCGACTTGCCATCGGTCGGTGCATGTCCCAAGGCCCTGTCGCGCTGAGCATCCAAAAGCGGAAGCCGGGGACGTCCGGGGACATGCCATCCGTATGCCGAGCATGCCAATGCCCACGCGACCGCATCGGCATAGTCCTTTTCAGTCCATTCAGCGAAGAAGGCTTGATAGTCCGAGGACAGGGCGCTGTCCAATTGGGTGATGTCGCTACAGGCTTTCGACGTTCCACGGACGAGGAATGTTGACGTTTCCCCAATCGCCTGACCATGCGCAGCGGGTATGGAAAGAAAAACCCCCAGCGCAACGACCGACGCATGGACGAAATTCGCACTGAGATGACGAGCGTGGAACATCCTTCTAATCCCCGACAAGGATGCGCATGTGGCCCGGTCGCCACCGGGCACCCCTTCACCCGCAAGCTGCAACGCCGGCTAGGCGTCGCGATTCCGCATTCTGAAGAAGTACCGCTCCAATTCAGAATACGTGCGGCCGATGATCACCCCGACCAGCACCAGATTCAACATCAATCGCAGTGTTTTGGCCATGGCTTGCCCGTCCTGATTAAGCATTCGCGAGAGGCGCGTGCCAAGGATAGCGGCTGCAATGCTCTGTACTAGGGTTCGGACCCGCGGCAGTGCGTAGGAGTTTGACCTATATTTACCCGAGGACCGTGGCGGCGCTCGGGCGAGCCGCTGTAGGGACCATCCTACACGCGCGTTTCCCGCTGTCGAAGGCCACCCCGACGTCTCAGTAATGACGACGGATTATCGCCAGGCCAACCACAGCGAGGCCGACCGCCGGTTATGGGCACGGCGGATGGTAGTACTCCCATCCGCCGTGCCGCTTCAGCCGCGGCTCAGACGAAACCGCGCATACTCTCACCAGCCGTAGCCGTGGTCGTGGTCGCGGTCGCGGTCGTGGTCGTGGTCGTGGTCGCGATCATGGTCTTGATCGCCCGCGGCAACGTACGCAACACCGCGATAGACCGTGCCGTAGGTAGGGCCCACGATCGAGCGGAAAGTCTCGTTGGCCACCTTGCCCGTGAGGGCCGTGGCGGTCACTTCGTCGGTGATTTCCACGACACGATTCGGGTCCGCGCCGTTGTCGCCGGAAGCGCTGCTGGTCGAAGTCGCCGCCCACAGTGTCACCGTGCCGTCTTTGTTGACCAGACCGGTAAGGTTGCGCAGGCCGATGGTCGTAACATTCGGGTATTGGCCGGCGTGGCCCACGAGGTTGCTGTCGACTTTACCGATCAGGCCACCGGTCAACGTGTACGCGAGCGTCCAGGTGCCGTTGCTGCCCAGGATCCACTTCTCCAGGCCCGCATGCGCCGCATCGGCGCTGTTGCCCGTGCCCTCGTCGGTCACATACAGCGTGTGATCGTTGGCGAAGAACAGGGCGAAGGGTGTGAAGTCACCGCCGCTCGTGCCATCAGCCAGCGACGCCCGGGCGGAGTCGGTCGGGAAACCGTTGAGGATGGCGATCGCCTGTTGCCCGGCATTGGCGACGGTCGGCAGCACATTGCCGGCCGCGGGGCCGCTGTTGGGTGCCGGCACGAAACCTGCCGGCGACTGCGGCGCGTTGACAACTGTATAGACCGTCTGCACGCCGTTGCTGCCGCTGCCCTTGGTGAAGTACAGCGCACCGTTGTGCTCGGTGATGCCGCGGAAGTTGTCGTCCTTGCCGGGCTTGTCGTCGGCGCCCTTCTTGCCGAGTCCGAACTGCAGCAGAGGGTTGACCTCCGCCGAATCGCCGCTCGGGATGCCGACGTCGACCGACCGGCCGTTGATCGGATTGACCACCTCCACACCCGTAGTCTCGGTCACATCGGGGGTCGTGCCGTTGCTGGCAGAACCAAACGTCGCGGCATTGCCGTTGTTGGCGTTGCCCACGGTGTAATACAGACCATTCGACCCCAGCAGGGCCGCGCGGCCGTTGTTGCCGCCGTAGTTGATCGTCGGTGTGTAGGAGAAGTGCCCGTCATCGCCCAGGGAGACGATGGTGCGGTGGAAGGCATAGTCACTGCCAAAGGCGAAGCTCACGGGATTGGTCGGGTCCTGACCTGCCACGGCATCGGAGTTCGAGACGTCGATGGCGCCGACGCCCGCGCCGGCATAGCCGACGAACACCAGGTGGTTGCCACGCTCGTCCTGGCCGAGGTGCAGCGCCAGCTCCGATTTCGAGGAGAAGCTGGTCACGACCTGATCGGTTGGCACACTCAGGCGATTGAGCACACGACCGCTGTGCGGATCGACAGCCGTCAGGAAGATGGGCGAGGTCACGCCGAAACTGGCATCGACCGTGTCGTTGTTCCAGACGGTGACGTAGTTGTTGTCCGAGACCGCCGGAATGGTCGCGGTGTTCGTATTGGCCAGCGGTGTGACGCCGACCACCAAGGACGCCACTGCCCCTATCGAGCCTTCGTAGTTGCTGCTGCTGATGAGCAGCGAACCGGGTTGCAGGAACGAGTCATCGGCCGCGGCGGTACCGCAGCCCACCAGCAGCGCAACGGCACTGGTGATCGAAGAACGGACGTTCATGGGAATCCCCTCTGGGTTGGTTAGGAAGCGTCGGATTTACTTGGTAATGCAAAGTAATTAACCAACATGGCAGATATGTGACACCGCCGCTCAGCGGCCACGATGGGGGAGCCTATGATTGAAGGGTGAGCGCCCCGCGGATCTCGTCGCCAAAGGTCGCCAGAAGGCGATCCGCCTCGCCAAGACCCTCCCGTCTCAGTAAGTGATCGACGGATTGTCGCCAGGATAAATGACGCCGACGATGTCGAAGCTGCCCGGCGTCGTGCACTGCACGGAGCGCTCTTATGGGACGGTATACCACATTGTGCAATTTCTGCAATACAACGGGCTTGCCGCGTAACAGGACGTAGTAGCCCTGCGCCGACGGCGTCAGCGCAGTTGAATGTCCCAGACTTTCGAGTGCCGGGAAGTACCCGCCGGACCGGCCACATCCAGGATGACCACGTAGTTGCCGGGCTTCTGGTATTGATGCAGGGGATACTGCTCGTCGGACCCGGTGCCGTCGCCAAAGTCCCAGTGCCACGCGGAGATTTGCCCCACCGACTGGTCCTTGAAGGCCACCAAGCGCCGCTCCATATCGACCACCGAGTGCGTCCATTGGGCGTCGATAGCCTTGCGAAACTTCGGCTCGAGCGGCATCAGCCGGAACGCACACAGCTCCGACGCATTGCCGTACATGGTGTGCTTGGGCGATAGATTCCAAAAGCCATTGTAAGTCGATGCGTTCACATCGTCGTAATCGATGACCGCCCACGATAGCCCGATGATCTTGTTCTCGCGGAACACCGACTCGACAGCCCGCTGCGGCCCCTCCGGCCCCGCGTAGTCGTACACCGTGATCCAGAATTCCAAAATCAGCTTGCCGCCCTCGCCCGGCTTGAACTTATACGAGTACGCGGCGTTGGCAAAAGGAAAATCCTTGATCCAGCTCGCCGAGCCCCACGCCATTGCCCATTCCTTGTTGAGCGCCGGCGTAAAGATGTGATAGTTCTGCGCCTGCACGCCGTGCACGGCCCAGTGCGCCTCGTCCCGGCTGATTCGATCATCCGGCGTCGCCGCCGCCTCCCCCACTTCCTGCGGGGTCCACAGCTCCTTGTGTCCCTTGTCGATCAAGGGACCGCCGGAGGCATCTCCGTCCACCACGACCTCGAAGGTGTCGTTGTGCAATCCCGGCAGCGCGAAGTCCCAATAGTCGTCGGTCGCTTCGTAGAGGAAGTACAGACGATTCAGCCCCTTGACCCAGCCTACTTTGATCTTGACATCCAACGTCTTCGGATCCGGACGCGGGTACTTTCCCGTGTCGTCCGTCAGCTGATCCGTGCCGATGGCATAGCTATCCGGAACCATAGCCCAATCGTCGGCATTACCGTCGATGCGCGGGATCTTGTCGGCCGGGAACTGAAATACGGGATAGGTGGTGTTCGGCTTTTCCAGAGCAAAGACAGGAGTGGCGAAGGCCAGAGCCGATGCGGCGAGCAGCATCCCGCGGGCAAGCCGGACGCGGATCCATGCGAGCAAATCGAGGCCGTGCGCTTTCATTGGAAGAACAACAGCCGGGACTTGGCGCCGAGTTTCGCGGCGTCGACGCCGGGCACGGTCTTGAGATCGTCGAGACCTGTGAATCTCTTCGTCTTGCGCCGCGCGATGACGGCGTTCACGACGGAGTCGGGCGCCTCCAGCACTATGGACAGCTCATCGGCATCGGCGGAGTTGACGTCGATGGTGGTCATGGTCCGATGCAGGTAGTCCATGATGTCCTCGAGCTGCTCGTCCGTGGCGTCGGCGCCTCGATCGATCATCTTCTGAACTGTATCGTGCCAGGCTCCGTAACTCATGGGCGTATCCATGACGATTTGCAGGCTGTGGCATTTGGCACAGACGGCCTGCAGCGAGACATGCTCCTGCTCTAGCGGATCCGGCGATGCAGCGGAAGCGCCGGGTGCCGGCACCACAAGCGTCGTCAGCACGATGAGCGCCGCAGGCATTGCAAGTGCCGCCAGTGCCGCCAGTGCCGCGGCAGTTCCGCCCTTCATCGGGAGAGTCACCGCCCGCTACTTTTTCTTACCCTTGTCGTTCGGATCCATGCCTGCCCCCGTCAGAGTGACCGCGGCGTTTCCCGGCATGGGCGTGACATGCGGGCCTACACCGAGCGCCTCCGCCGTCACATAGTCGCCGTAGCTGTTGGCGAACTGATTCGATACCCGTTGCAGATGGCCGTTGTCGAACGTCATGTCCAGAAGCTTCTCGCTATAGATCGGACGGCCGTATTCGTCCTTCATTTGGCCGACGATCTTGTGCGTCGCTATGTCGATGATGTCGCCCGATGATGCGTACGCGTATTTCCCATCCAATCCGAAGGTCATCCAGAAAGCCCCGGCGCTGGTATCGATGGTATCGATCTCCTTCGGATCGGCGGTATTCGAGAAGATGTGAATTTTATTGAAGAGGCCGTCGCTGACCCAGATCTCCTTCTCGTCCGGAGTCAGCGCGATGCCGTGACTCGGGCAGCCATGAGGAATACGCGGCCGGGGCGTCACATCCCATTTGGCATGCCAGTTGACGCTGGTGACTTCGACGGTCTTGGTGACCTTGCCCGATGCCACGTCGGCAATGACGAAACCGAGCAAATTATTGTTATTGACATACAGCGTGCTCGAGTCCTTGTTGGTCACGAACACGCGGATATTGTCGGGAAATGTAATGGTCTTGATGATCTTGCGGGTCTTGACGTCGGAGATCGTCATCACCTTGTTGTTGGGCGACATGAAGACGGTCCTGCCGTCGGCGCTCAAGTTCAAATTGTGTGAATTCATGCTGTCCGGCGCGTCGAGCTTGCCGATGAACTTGCCGGTGGCCGCGTCCACTTCGTACCAGTAGTCCTGCAGATCCCCGCCCACGACGACGATCTTGCCGTCCGGCGTTACCTGCGGCCGTTCGCAGCATTTGCCGTCCAAGGTGGTCGACCACACCATTTTGTCCGTGGCCAAATCGAAGGCGCCGAGGCGGCCCCGTGACGCCACATAGATCAGGTTCGTGACCGGGCTGGCGGCCACGCCCGAGACTTGCTCGGGGCTCATACTGCCCGCGTATTCCCAGGTCGGAATGCGCTTGACGAAGTGATAGTTGTCGTTGACGTCGAGCACGATGATGCCGACGCCGCTGGACCAGCCGGGTCTCTCGAGCGAGCCAGGCTCGGTAATGTATAGAAGATGACGGGCGCGCGGCCTGAAGCTGTCGGATGGCCCGCGACGAGCCGGGCGTGCGGTTGCGGCTGCTCCGGAAGCAGCCGTCTCGGCGGTTGCCGGCGCTGTCAAGGATGTTTGCGGCGCGGCACTCACGGTGCCGCTGATCACCAGGGCCGCGGCCAAAGCCGGTGCGCTTTTCAGGTTCATGCCCACTCCTTCAGGGATGCGATATGCGTTTTACGGGGATTATCCGCGTCGACCACTTTTATAACATTTGAAAAGCCGTCACAATATATGAAAAATTCCGAACTGAATACACGGATTGCAATCGGGGGTCGAATGTCGAATTCCGCGCAAGACAACGCATCCGGCGAGCTGAATCGCCGGGATTTTCTCCGGGGCATGGCCGCGATCGGGGTGCTCGGGTCGGGCCCAATCGCTGCTGCCAAGAGCGACCCTCCCATCCCCATCATCGATGCGCACATCCATCTGTTCGACGCCAGCCGGCCGCAAGGCGCGCCCTACAAGGGGCCGAGGGAGTTCACGGGGCACATTTCGCTACCCGCGGCCTACAGGAAGCTGGCGACACCGCTCGGCATCAAGGGCGCCATCGCCGTGGAGGCCAGTTCCTGGGTGGAGGACAACCTCTGGCTCCTGGAGACGGCGCAAACCGATACCATCATGGTGGGCGTGATCGGGCGCTTGCAGCCGGAGAAGCCCGAGTTCGCCGAGTATCTCGAGCGCTATCACAAGAACCCGCTGTACCGGGGAATCCGCATCAATATCAGCGCACGCAATCACTTGATGCCCCAGCTGGATGTCAGCTCGGTGGTCGACAACCTGAAGCTGCTGGCGCAATCCGATCTCGTTCTGGAGACCGCGAATCCCAGCATTGAACTGCTGCAAACCGTGGTGCGGGTCAATGACCTGGTGCCGGAACTGCGCATTGTCATCGACCATCTGCCGGTGATGGATCCGACGCCCGAGGAAGCGCCCGTGTATAGGTCCACGCTCGAGCAAATTCGGCAGCGTCCGAATCTTTTCGTGAAGCTGTCGGAGATTCTGCACCGGGTGGACGGCAACGTGGCCAAGGACTTGGCCCCGCACCGCGAAAGACTCGATTACTTGATGCAAGTCTTCGGCGAGGACCGGATCATCTTCGGCAGCGATTATCCGAACAGCGTCGGAACTGCCACCATCGGGGAGGTCGTATCGCTGGTGAAGCAATACTTCGCCACCCAGCCGCGGTCCGTTGGCGAGAAGTATTTCTGGAAGAATTCCCTGCGGTGCTACAAGTGGACCAAGCGGGCGTCCCAGCAACCGAGCATCACATGACCCTCCTTTTTACGACATCCGGCCGCGTCGCCGCGGCATGGCGGCTCCTCGCGGCTGCGGCATGTTCGTCGCTGGCCATCGTCGCGCACGCACAGGGGGACGATTCTGCACTCGCCAAGGCGCCCGAGGCGTTCGGCCGGAATTGTGCCGTCTGCCACGGCGGCGATGCCCAAGGCACCGACCGCGCGCCTCCCCTGCAGAACAGCCGCTCGCTGCGCGGCAAGTCGGACGCCGATATCGCCGCCATCGTCAAGAGCGGGCGCGGCAACATGCCCTCTTTCTCCTTCCTGCCGGCTGAGGACCTGCAAGCCCTGGCGCACTTCATTCGTACGCTCAACGCCGACGCATTCGATGCCAAGCCACCCGGCGATGCGGCCGAGGGGAAGTCGCTGTTCTTCGGAGCTGCACGCTGTTCGGAGTGCCACACGGCTCTGGGAGGCGGCGGCGCAAACGGTCCGGATCTGTCCAACATAGCCCATCAGCTCACGGTATCGGAGCTTGCGCGATCGCTCGAGCATCCGGGCGCGAGAGTCGTGGCGGGCTACGAGAGGGTCGAGGTGACCCTAACCGACAACTCATCGCTTCGTGGCTTCGCACGCAATCGCGGTTCCCATGGCTTGGTGCTGCAAACCGAAGACGGTCAATTACATATGCTTCTCGACCGAGAATACGAGCGCATCGTCCCAATCAAGGCATCGGCTATGCCGGCGTTCGCCGGATCCCCGGGACAAGAGCGGAATTTGCTCGCCTTCTTGAGCGCTTTGAACGGAGTTGCGCCTGGGCCTGCGCCGCCACAGCCGGGTATTCCTGCGAGCGCGATCAACCGGATCCTCGAACCCAGGGTCGGCGACTGGCCAACATATGCCGGTAACGTTAACGGCAATCGCCACAGTCTCTTGAAGGGCATCAATGCCCAGAACGTGGCGTCGCTGCAGGCGGCCTGGATGCAGGCCCTGCCCTACTCGCCCTTGGAAACCACACCGATGGTCATGGACGGTGTCATGTACGTCAGCGGGCCGAACCAAGTGTGGGCTCTCGATGCCCGCACGGGCAGCCCGATCTGGAACTTCACGCGGCCGCGAAGTGGCGCGGGCGGTATCTCGGGCGACGCAGCGAAGGGCGCCACTCGCGGCGTGGCTCTGCTGGGCGACCGAGTGTTTTTCATCACCGACGACGCTCATCTGATTTGTTTGCACAAGCTCACGGGCGCCGTGCTTTGGGATGTGCCCATGCCGGAGCGGCCGGGCCGCTACGGCGGCACCTCCGCTCCGTTGGTAGCCGGCGATCTGGTCATTGGTGGCGTATCCGGCGGCGATGAGGACATTCGTGGATTCGTCGCGGCCTACAAGGCAACCACCGGTGAGCGCGTGTGGCGTATCTGGACCATTCCTAAAGCGGGCGAACCGCTGTCGGACACGTGGAAAGGAGATACCAACCCGCAGGGTGGAGCCAGCTGGCTGACGCCGAGTTACGATATTGCAACCGGTGTTTTGTACGTGGCCACGGGCAATCCCTATCCGGACACGGACGGCGACGGCCGGGGCGGTGACAATCTTTACACCGACAGCGATCTGGCACTCGACGCCAAGACCGGAAAATTGCTGTGGCATTTTCAATTCACACCGCATGACTTGCACGATTGGGACGCCAACCAGCCCATCGCGCTCGTGGACGCGTCGTTTCACGGCAAGCCGCGCAAGTTGCTGCTACACGCAAATCGCAACGGCTTCCTCTATGTACTCGACCGCGGCAGCGGCGCCTTCTTGCAAGCCACGCCCCTCGTGAAGCGGCTCACCTGGGCAAGCGGCGTAGGCGCTGACGGACGGCCCATCGTGCTGCCGAACAGTGTACCCACGCCGGCGGGGGTAGAGGCCTGCCCGGCCGTGCGCGGCGCCACGAATTGGTATTCGACGGCCTACAATCCCGAGACGCGTCTGTACTACGTCATGACGACCGAGGACTGCTCGGTTTACCGCAAAGCGCACGACGGCGGGTATGGGCGCGTCGATCATCCGGAAGAGCCGGCGATGAAAGTGCTGCGGGCGTTCGACATCAACACGGGCAAGGTGGCTTGGGAAATTCCCATGACGGGCAACCCCGAGAAAAACTACTCCGGCGTCCTCAGCACCGCCGGTGGCGTGGTGTTTTTTGGCGAGTCGAGCGGCGGTATTGCCGCCGCGGATGCAACCTCCGGAAAATACCTATGGCACTTCGAGACCAATCAAATCCTCAAAGGCTCGCCGATGACTTACCAGACGGGCGGCCGTCAATACATCGCCATTGCAGCCGGCACCAACATTCTGTCCTTCGCGTTGCCGGAGGATGTACCTCCTGCGCGGTGATGTAACTCGGCCAGTGCGCACGGTCAGGGGGGATAAGGAGTTGGAAGCCAACTGATCCGGCCCGTCGGCTTCCAACTCCTTATCCCCCCTGACCTTGTGAACCGGTCTACATCACCGTGCAGAGGTACTAGGTGCCGTAGCTCGGCGAATACGGGATCACGGTCTGCCGCTGCTTCCCCAATTGAGAGATGCCCAGTTCCACGATGTCCCCGGCTTTGAGGTAAACGGGAGACGGTTTCCTGCCCATGCCGACGCCCGGGGGCGTACCCGTGGTGATGAGATCGCCGGGGTTCAAGGTCATGAAGCGGCTGATGTAGCTCACCAGCGTGCGCACGGGGAAAATCATGGTGCGAGTGCTGCCCGACTGCATGCGCTTGCCGTTCACGTCCAGCCACATGTCGAGCGCCTGCGGGTCTGCCACTTCATCGGAGGTAACCAGATAAGGCCCGATGGGACCGAAGGTATCGCAGCCCTTACCCTTGTCCCAAGTGCCGCCGCGCTCGATTTGATACTCGCGCTCCGACACGTCGTTGACGACGCAATAGCCGGCCACGTGATCGAGAGCGCGATCCTCGGATACATAGCGGGCGGTCGCGCCGATGATCACGCCCAATTCGACTTCCCAATCCGTCTTGAGCGAGTCCTTGGGCAGCATGATGTCGTCGTCGGGTCCGACGATGCAACTCGTTGCCTTTGCAAAAATCACCGGCTCCGAAGGTACCGGCATCCCCGACTCCGCAGCGTGGTCGCTGTAATTGAGCCCAACTGCGACGAACTTGCCGACGCCCAGATAGGGACTTCCCAAGCGCGGATTTCCGCTCACCACCGGCAGCCGGTCGATGGCAGTGCCTTGAATTTCCTTGAGCCGCGCAGGCGACAAGTGGGCCGCCGTCAGATCTCCTATGGCACCGCTGAGATCGCGGATCTGTCCTTGGTCGTCGAGGACGCCCGGTTTTTCAAAGCCGGCACGGCCATAGCGCAGCAATTTCATGTCACATCCTCAAGGGTAAGTAGTTGTATCCCGCACGCCCGGCACTTTAATACGTCGAGCGTCCGCCGGAAATATCAAATACGGCTCCCGAGGAGAAAGAGCACTCGCGGCTGGCCAGCCAGGCAATGAGGGCCGCGTTCTCATCCACGGTGCCGAAACGACCCATGGGAATCTTCGACAACATGAAATCGATGTGCGCAGGCGTCATTTGATCGAAGATCGCCGTTCTCACGGCGGCCGGAGTCACGGCATTCACCGAGATGCCGGTGCGCGCCAGCTCCTTGCCCAGCGACTTGGTCATGCCGATCACGGCCGCCTTGGATGCGGAGTAAGCCGATGCGTTCGGATTTCCCTCCTTGCCGGCGACCGAAGCGATGTTGATGATGCGGCCGTAGCCACGGGAAATCATATGAGGCACCACGGCGCGATTCACATAGAAAGCCCCGTTGACGTTGACGTTCATCACTTTGCGCCATTCATCGCAGGGATACTCAGCCAGAGGAACGACCGGGCCCGTGATTCCGGCGCTCACCACCAGCACGTCGATGGTCCCGAACGCCTCGATGGTCTCTTGGGTCGCCTTCGCAACCGCGCCCTCTTGCGATTGGTCGATGCAGATTTTCTGCGCGAACGCCTCGCCGCCCTCATCCAGTGCGGCCTGGGAAATATCCCATCCACTGACGGACGCACCCTCGGATGTGAGGCGGCGCGCGACCGCCAAGCCGATGCCGGACGCGGCACCTGTAATGACAGCCACCTGTCCGGCAAACCGCCCTTCGAAAGGCTTCATCGAGCCAAACCTCGTTTACTGTGTCGTACTGCTGGATTCAATTGAATTCTCACTTATGCAAACATTGTCTCACCATTTGATATTAGATTAGCGTCTCCGGCGAGTCAACGCCGAGTAGCCGGCGGCTGAGGGTATGCACCGGCTGAAACCCGAAGCCGACGGCGGGGTTCATTCAGTACGTGGATCGGCCGCCGGAAATATCGAAGACGGCTGCAGTGGTGAACGAGCACTCCTGGCTTACCAGCCACGCGATCAGCGCCGCATTTTCCTCGACGGTGCCGAATCGGCCGGCGGGAATTTTCGAGAGCATGTAGTCGATGTGCTCCTGCGTCATCTGACTGAACATCGGGGTGCGCACGGCGGCGGGAGTGACTGCATTGACCAAGATGCCGCTCCGTGCCAATTCCTTGCCCAGCGATTTGGTCAGTCCGATCACGGCCGCTTTGGAAGCGGAGTATGCGGAGGCGTTGGGATTGCCTTCCTTGCCTGCTACCGACGCGATATTGACGATGCGGCCATAGTTGTTCTTGGCCATGTGCGGCACGACCGCCCGATTGACGTAAAATACACCGTTGACGTTGACGTCGATGACTTTTCGCCATTCGACCGTGGGGTAGTCGACCAAGGCCGTGTTCGGGCCGGTGATTCCGGCGCTGACCACAAGAATGTCGATCCTGCCGAATTCGCGGATAGTCTGTGCAACGGCTTGCGCCACCGCATGCTCATCCGATTGATCCATGAGAACCCGTTGAGCGTAAAACTTGGCGCCGGCCTTCAATGCCGGCTCGGAAATATCCCAAGCGCTCACCTTCGCACCCTCAGAGTTGAGTCGCTGTGCGACAGCGAGACCGATACCCGATCCGGCGCCGGTAATCACAGCCACCTGATCCGTAAAACGTCCGCCGAGTCCTTTCATAGCATCACCCAGCCGCGACTGCGGTGATTGCAAGCGAAGCAAACCCCCGAACCATTCTTTTCATAGGTCTCCCTTTTCTCCGCAGCCTCCGGCGCGGTGCCGGTGTCGCGGGCCAGCCACGGCCCATGCCTTATGTGCGATCTTCCGAGCAAGCTCCTGATCGCATATTTAGGGACGTTATACCATATCTTAGGATTCTTTCAAATGCTGATATGTCTTCGACAACCCGTTGCGGGCATTGGTCACCGTGAAACTTCCGTCCGCTCGCGCTGAGATCTTGATCCAATAGGCCGGTAGGTGCTCGGGATTACCGATGACCGGCTGCCGCACGCCGGGGACAGAAGGCGGCGGCGGAGCAGCTATGTAAGCGGCCGTGGTCGCGCCGTCCTCGATGTTGGCGATGAACTTGCCCGCCACATTGTGTTCGAGCAGGCCGTTGAACGACCAGTGCAGCTGCCAAAGATTTTGCATTTCCGGCGAGGATTCCAAGGTCTCGAATGCCTCGACCGAGCCGCCCTTTTGGGCGCCATTGTTCATGACCGCAACCATGGGCCGCAGCGCATGGACGAGAGCCGGTGCGCCCGACCAATTCATGCCGTGGTGAGTGGTCAGCAATAAATCGATGGTGCCGATTCGATTTACCGGACAGGCGAGTTGCCCTTCGAGGTTCCACAGCAGATCGCCGAGATCCATGGTCCGGAATTTACCGTAGGCGATGACGCTTCCCACCGACTGTGCGTTCTCGAGGTCAACCTTGATGTCTTTCGGCACGAACGATGCGCACAGCGGATTGGGACGTCCAGCCGCCGCCCCCGGCATGCTGTTCGACAGGGTCTTGCCGGCCGACGACACGATGGTCCAGTCCAAGCCCTTGATGGGTAGTTTGTCGCCCGGCTTTACCACCAGATGAGGACTCTTGGTAATCGCCAGATCATAGGCCTGCTTCGATTCGCTGTTTTGTTCCGGTTGAACCGTTTGACCATGGTCGACGAAGTGTTCGATTGGAATGAGCTTGGACAATTCGAGGAATCCGCCCACATGATCGCCGTGATAGTGCGTCATCACCAGATAGTCGATCCGGACGACTCCCGCAGCCTTGGCGGCTGCCATAATTCTATCGATATCGTAGATGTCCAGAGTGTCCGCGGCGATGCTTTGCGCGGAGAATGCCGCTGACAACAGCAGCGGCAAGAGGCGGATGGTGCGCATCGAATTCTCTCCGCTAATCCGCAAGTGCGAAGGTCAAGAAGCCCGCGGAGGCGGCAATCGTCACGTATTGCCTGCCGCCCACCATGTATGTCATCGGCGACGCCCAAAATATGTCGTTGACCGGGAAATGCCACAACGGCTTGCCGCTGCGGCCCTCCAACGCCGTGAACATCCCGGTGTCGTCGCCGAAGAACACCAGGCCGCCGTCGGTCAACATCGTTCCGCTCGAGCTGCGGCCGCCTTCGGTCTGCGGATAGTCCCAGACGATCTTTCCGGTCTCCACATCCAGCGCCCGGATCGAACGCGCTCCGCCCGGCACGGAGCTGCCGGTGCCGTTGAAGTAGCGCTTTCCCGCTTCGTACGGAGCCGGCACCAGTTTGGTGATGACACAGCGATCACTGGCGGCGATGAAGACCAATTTTAGCCGCGGATTGTACGAGGCCGACATCCAATTCGTGCCGGCGGCGGGACAGACCATTTTGCCTTCGGGGCTAGGTTCCGGATCGGTTGACAGAACGGGCCTGCCTTGCTGCGTATAGCCGCTCGCCCATGTCACCTTCGTGAAAGGCACGCTTTGCAAAAATTGTCCGTTCGTCCGGTCGAGCGCAAAGAAAAAGCCGTTGCGGTTGGCCTGTACCAGGAGCTTGCGCGGATGGCCGTGAAAATCATCATCCAGCAAGATCAGCGGTTCTGCAGCGTCCCAATCGTGGGTGTCGTGCGGAGTAAACTGATAATACCACTGGAGCTTGCCCGTCTCCGGCTTCAACGCAAGGACGCTGTCGGTATATAGATTGTCGCCCTGTCGGTCTCTACCGTTGTAATCCGGACATGGATTGCCGGTTCCCCAGTACAGCAAATCGAGCTGCGGATCGTACGAACCGCTCATCCAGGTGGCACCACAGCCATGCTCCAGCGCATTGCCGACCCAGGTCTCGGCCAATTTCTCTCCGGGTTTGGGCACCGTCCAGAATTGCCATTCACGATCACCGGTGGCGGCCGCGTACGACGCGAGGAATCCACGCGCGCCCTCTTCGCCGCCCGCAACGCCCGAGATCACATGCTCTCCGATCACCAACGGTGCGCCTGTCGCGCTGTATTGCGATTTCGGCCAGTCGGTCATCTGCGTGTCCCATAGTAAGGTGCCTTTGCTCTTATCGAGCGCCAGAAGGTGGGCATTGTCCGTCACCATGAACAACCGGCTTGCCGCGATGGCGACGCCACGATTGGCACCGCCGGCAGCTTCACCCAGTAGTCCCGGCGTCCGCGGGCGGCTGTAAGCCCAGATTCGCCGGCCCGTGGCCGCATCGATGGCATATGCCGCGTTTACGGCGGTCACGTACATCACGCCGTCAACCACCACGGGGGTCGCCTCCAAGCGAGGGGCACCGGATACCGGAAACATCCAGCGCAGGCTCAGTCCCTTCACATTCTCGGTATTGATCTGCTTCAGCACGCTGAACCGATTGCCCGAGTAATCGCCGTCATAGCGCGGCCAGTCCAACTTCGGCAGTATCGGCGGTTCGCTATATTTATCGCCGTCACGAGCAAGCAGATGGATACGCCCGTCCGCCGTGGCGAGCTGCAGGCTGAAAGGGGTCTCGTTCAACACCTCTCCGGCGAGAGAGGTGCCCAGGTCCAAGGTCACCGTCATCGAGCGCCGAGGCTGCGCTGCGGCCGCGTTCATCGGACGCAGCGTATGTAGGTACGCCACGAGGCTCGTCATTTCGGGATCCGCAATGTTATGGGCGGGCATCGCTCGGACGCCGCTACGAATCAACGTGGCGATTTGCGGATCGGGATGGGCGGCCACGAAGGACAGCAGACTCGGCGCGCGATCGCTGCCGTTGCCGTCGCCTCCGTGACAGACGGTGCATCGGACCTCGAAGGAGCGGGCGCCCTCGGTGCTCGCCGTTTCCTGAGCGATGACCGTCGGTAGTGCCGCCAGTGCCGCCGTCGCCACCGCCAACGCCAACGCCAACGCTCCCAGAAATCGTCTCTGGTCGAAGCCGCCACCTGACATCGCCTTGTCCACCCCGCCCGTGATAGCTTTTCCGCCAAATTGCCAATATCCTACAATATAGTATATCGTCCCAAAAAATCTAGGACGCTTGCACGCGTACAGTGCTCGGCGCTCGTCCACGCGTAACGGAGGAAATTGAGGCAATGTCCAAACGAGAAATGTCGCGCCGCGACTTCATGTGCCGGTCGGCCATCGGAAGCGCGGCAGGGGCGGTCGCCGCATTGTGGGACCCTGCATTGGCAGCGGCTCAATCGGTGGGCGTCAAGCGCGGCGACCTGCCCGACCTCACCATCAAAGAGGTCAAGGTGTATGTCACCGACCTTGGGGATATCCACAAGCTCAATTCCACGGAAACCGGCGAGGTCATTTCGGTAGTCACCCATAGCGGCATCGAAGGCAATTACAGCATCGGCGATCGCAATCGAACGGCGGGTTGGCTGGAATGGGCGAAGTCCGCCCTCGTCGGCAAGAATGTGATCGACCTACTGCCGACGTTGACGGCCACCAGCGGCATGAAAGGTTCTGCCGGTTTCGACGCCGCACCGCAGCGGCGGCCGGGCGCTTTCGTAACCGCGCCCGAGGGTCCCGGCATGGGTCCCGCCTTCGGCGGCGCGGCCGTAGCGGGTTCCGGTTTGCAACCCCGAGGTGGCGGAACGTGGCCGAATTTCTACAGCGCTGCGGCCGATGTGTGCCTGTGGGACATTCTCGGCAAAGCGGTCAATCGGCCTATTTATCAGATCCTGGGCGGTGGCACGAACACCAAGAACCGGATGATGGCGTATGCGAGTTCGCTGCACCTGCCAACCCTCGAAGATTATGTGCAAGATGTGCTCAAGGCCAAGCAACAGGGATACCGCGGCTACAAGATCCACCCGGGCCGCGCGCAGCATACCAAGGGCCCGGAGATCCCCAGCTACGTCGGGCATATGGAAGAGATCCGGGAGGTACGCAAGGCCGCCGGCGACGAGTACGTGCTGATGCACGACCCAGTCCAGCAATACAACCGCTTCGAAGCGCTGGCGGTCGGCCGCCTGCTCGATGAGCTCAATTATCTGTGGTTCGAAGATCCGGTCCGAACCACCGATCAGGAAGGCCTCATCGAGTTGCAGTCGAAGCTGGATTTGCCGCTGCACGTGGGGGAGTTCATTTTCTCCATCGCGGATTTCGCGGAGTACATCAAGCGTGATGCCCTGGGCGCCGTGCGCCTCATCGCCGATAACGTCGGTGGGATTTCCGGCTCCATGCGCGTCGGCTTGCTGGCCGATGCACATGGGCTGGAGTGTGCCCCGCACAACTGGGGCAATGTCTTCGATCTTGCACTTCACTTCCACGTCGAACTGGCGCTGCCGAATGCCTTCTGGTTTGAAATGCCGTTCCCGGCTGAGTTCACCGACCGGCCCTACTTCAAATATAAGTTCCGCATCGACCAGGATGGCTGCGTGCCGGCACCCACCGAGCCGGGCTTGGGCTATCCCATCGACCACAACGAACTCGATAAAGTCACCAAGAAAATAAACCGCTAGAGCCCGCCCGATCATGCACCGCAGGTTCCTACTGCAGATCGGCTCATTCGCAATGTCGGTGCTGGTTTGGGGGACCGTACTGCCCGCCGAAACGGTGGGGGAAGTCTGGTTGGGAGCGTGGGCGCATGCGCCCACAGCCTACAACATGACGCCGCCCACCTCCGTCACCCGTGACGGCGTTACCCGGCTCGCCCCACCAGGCTACGCGCCGCTACCGCCGTATAACGACCAGACAGTGCGCGAGGTCACCCGCATCGCCGCCGGTGCGATCCGCATCCGGGTCCGCTTGAGCAATGAATTCGGCGACAAGCCGCTGGTAATAGGGGGGGCTCACATCGCACTGGCGGACGAGAATGGTGCGATCGTGGTGGGGTCGGACCATGTGCTGACCTTCGCCGGCCGGACATCCGTGACCATACCGACGGGCTCGCCCATGCTAAGCGATGCCTTGAATTGGACCCTTCCCTCGTTCAGCAAGCTTTCGGTCAGCGTGTTCTATCCGAACGAGACGCTGCCCCCGGCTCATACGCTCTATGCCCTCGATGCCTATGCCGCGCAGGGCGATGTCACGGGCGCAACGACGCTGCCCGATGTGCAACGCGCACGCAGCGGCAATCATGTTTCCGAAATCGACATTGTTCCGGCGACCGCCAAACGCACGGTCGTTGCCTTCGGCGATTCCATTACCGAGGGCGTTGTTTCGACGCCGGGAGCTTTCCACTCCTGGCCCGACCGGCTGGCGGAGCGCCTGCAGGCCAATCCTGCAACACGAGGCTGGTCGGTGGTCAATGCAGGCATCGGCTCGAATCGTCTCCTCCACGACACCCCTTCCACCGGCGCCCTGTCACGTTTCGATCGCGACGTGCTCTCGGTGCCGGGCACCGCGATGGCCATCGTACTGATTGGCATCAACGACATTCAGTACACTCATCGCTATCCCAACGAAGCGGTCAACGCCGATCAGATCATCGCCGCACTTCAGCAATTGATCACTCGCGCGCACGCGCACGGCATACGGATCCTCGGAGGAACCGTGACCGCCTTCGAAGGCTCCACCGATTACACTGATGCGGGCGAGGCGACACGACAAGCGGTCAACAAATGGATCCGCAGCAGCGGCATGTTTGACGGAACGATAGACTTCGATGCCGCGACGCGCGACCCGCAACACCCGGCGCATCTCGCCGAACTGCTGGAGAGCGGCGGCCATCTGCATCCGAGCGATTCCGGCTACACCGTCATGGGCGACGCCGTGGACCTCGGTTATTTCATCGACACCCCGGCGCGCCGCCCGCGATAGACCCAGGCCTCTATGCGTGATCGAGCAATTCTCGACTCGCATCGCGCACCGATCGGCATCCCGTCAATACCATCGCCACTTCCAGTTCGGATCGAATCGTGTCGAGCATGCGCGTGATCGCCGTTTGACCGCCGGCACCCAACGCATAGGCCCAGGCTCGCCCGATGAAGCAGGCTTTCGCTCCCAGAGCCAGGGCTTTGAGCACGTCGAGTCCCGAACGCACGCCGCTATCCAGATAAATCTCAATATCCCCACCCAACGCATCGGCGAACATCGGCAGCGCAGAGATGGAAGAGCGCACCCCGTCAAGTTGACGACCGCCATGGTTGGACACCACGATGCCCTGGGCGCCGGCTTTGACCGCTGCGCGAGCATCTTCCGTGTCGAGCACGCCTTTGATGACGAGAGGACCATCCCACTCGGCGCGTATCCAGTCGAGGTCGTTCCAGGTCATGGAGCGGTCGAAATTATTCGCGATCCACGTCAAAAAATCCGCGGTCGATTGTCCGTCGAGAGCACCCGCGACCGAACCTAAGCTATGCGGACGCCCACGCAGCCACACGTCCCATGCCCAACAGGGGTGGGTCAATCCGTCCCTTGCCCGGTTCAAGACGGCATGCACCCCCGTAAGTCCCCTGAATCCGGAACGCACGTCTCGATAGCGGGCGCCGGGCACCGGTAAATCTGCGGTCAGCATGAGGACGGGACTGCCGGCGGCCTTGGCTCGGAGCAGCAGCTCACGCATGTAACCGCGATCTTTGAGTACATAGAGCTGAAACCATGGCGCAATCCCGGTACGGGCCACCTCTTCGACCGAGCAAATGCCGACGGTGGACAAGCAGAACGGGATACCGGCCGCCGCCGCGGCTCGGGCGGCCTGGGTCTCACCGCGGCGCGCGTACATTCCCGCCATCCCGACGGGGGATAAGCCAAGCGGCATGCTGAAAGTCTGATTCAGGGTCTTAATCGCGGTATCGAGCGCCGACATGTCGCGCAGTACGCGCTGACGCAGCGCAAGCCGTTCGAAGTCGCCGACATTGCGGCGCAGGGTTGCTTCGTCGTACGAGCCGCCGTCGATGTATTCGAACAACATGTTGGGCAGCCGGCGCCGTGCGGCTTCCCTGTAATCGGCAATCGATGCCGCGCGTCGCAGAGACGTCATGCCGGCCGCGGCACCAACGTGTGAAATGGATCGACGAAGATCCACGCGAACGCACCCACGAGGCAGATCAGGGCGGCGGCGGCAAACGAGGCCGTCCAACCCAAATAATTCGCGAGCACCGGTGTCAGTGCAGCCGTAACGACGCCGCCCAGTTGACAGCCCATGTTCATTATTCCCGAAACCAGCCCTGCGGATGGACCGCCGATATCCGCGCTGATCGCCCAAAATGCGCTTTGCGCGAAGTAAAGAGCTCCGGCCCCGCCCGCCAGGACGAGCGCTGCCAACCGGGCGTCGGCGACCTGGGTCGCCAGCCAAACGAACACGCTGGCGGCGAGCAGACTCATCCCGGCGACGCCGCAACGCGCCATGCGTTTGCCGGCGACACCGACCAATTTGTCGGAGACAAAGCCGCCGAGCGATGAGGCCGCCGCCATGGCCACGAAGGGCAGAGTCGCATACAGAGCGCTTGCCTTCAGATTGAGGCCACGTACTTCCGAAAGATATTTGAAGAACCAGGTGAAAAAAATGTACGCCACATAGCCGTAGCAGAAGTAGCTCAGAGTGAGTACGGCGACCTGCCGGTCCCGCACCACCTCCTGCCAGCGCACAGGACTTGTGCCGCCCTCACGGCGAACCGGCATCCCGGCGTTGATGTACGCCAGCTCCGCCGCACCGATATGGCCCTGTTCTGCGGGGCTGTTGCGAACCAGGAACATCCAGAGGACCCCGGCGGCGACACCGATCAAGGCGCACATCCAGAATGCCCAACGCCAGCTATGACTCAGCATGATGAAGGTGATGAGGGGCGGAGCAAGTCCCCCGCCGACGCCCACGCCGGCAAAAATCAATCCATTGGCCAAGCCACGCTCCTGTGAAGGAATCCAGCTGGCGACCAATCGATTGCTCGCGGGGAAGATGATGGCCTCGCCCACCCCCAACAGAAACCGCACCGATAGAAGAATGGCCAGGGCGCCGGGTATTCCAACCGGAATCGCCGGCAGCAGAGAGGTAAAAATGCTCCACCACAGAATCGCCGCGCCGATGGCCCGCGAGGCGCCAAAGCGATCGGCAATACGTCCCGCCAATGGCTGGCTGAATGCATACCCCATGATGAACGCGCTGAACACGGCCCCCAACTGCACATTGCTGAGCCCGAATTCCTTCTGCACCGAGCTGGCGGCAATCGAAATGTTATTGCGATCAAGATATGAGACGGCCGCGATGACGAACGTGCAGAAAATGACCACCCAGCGGAAGTTTCCAACGGGCACGGTCGTCGTCCTGGACTCCCGTTTCAAATGATCGATTGCCGCCACGTTACCTCCCCTGCGGATTGTTGGCCTGTAAGTTCGATATTCGCTTTAGAACAGGCATAATATCACCGCAACCCGACTGGTTGTACTTTATGAAACTCTATTTCATTATATGGTATTTATCTCGCCATCGAGGAAGGCCGCGGAAGCGAAGGAAGCAACATGAACGCAAACGTCAAAACACCGAATGTGCGCTCCAAAAAGCAAGACAAGGCGGCGAAGCGCGCTGAGACGAGAACCAAGGCCGATGCCGCACCGTCGGCGGCTCCGGAAAAAAAACAGGCGTTGGCTGGAACGCAGACGCTGGCCCGGGGACTCGAAGTCATCGATGCCGTCGCGCAAGGTGCAACCTCCCTCACTGATCTGGCCGCTGCAATCAGCCTGACGCGCAGCACCACGCACCGCTTGGCGGCAACCCTGGTCGAACGGCGCTACCTCGATTTCTCGCGCAATGGCGGATACGCGCTCGGTCCAAAATTGCTGGAACTCGGCTATCTGACCGCACGAAAGATGGATTTGCCCCGCGTTGCCCACGAACATTTGGAGGTGTTGGCCGCCACCAGCGGCGACACCGTTCACCTCGGGATCCTCGACGGATCGAGAGCACTGTATCTGGACAAGATCGAAGGCAGCCGGCGGGTGGCGATCAGCTCACGAATCGGCGAACGCCAGCCGCTGCGCTCGACCGGATTGGGCAAGGCGCTGATTTTGGATGCCGATGAGAAGCAGTGGCGTGAATATTACGACTACGAGGCACGCCTGGGAGCCGGCTATGACGTGCCGTTGGACGTCTGGCTGCATCGCATGCGCGAGTACGCGAAATCTGGCTATGCATTCGACCTGGAAGAGAATGAAGACCGCATTCGCTGTGTCGCCGCTCCGATAAGAGACGTCGCCGGCGCGATCGTCGGCGCCATTAGCGTCTCGAGCGCAGCCCAATACATGGACGATCTGCGCATGCGTGGACTGACCTTCGACGTCAAGAAGGCGGCCAATGACATTAGTGTGGCGCTGGGATTCAATCCGGCCCTGGTGCAGCGCGAAGCACGCACGAAGAAGTCCTAGTCCCTCGGCAGGGTGATGTTGAGCGGTTGACGGTATTCGCCCGAGGGGCGGAGCCGTTGGCCGGCAACGAGGCAGCAGTTGCCGGCCAACGGCTCCGCCCCTCGGGCGAATACTCTCACCGCCCCACACCACCCCGCCAAGGGCACCCGATTTGCTCCCTCTGACGGTGATGTACCTCTTGCGCGGTGATGTACGTCGGCCAGTGCGCACGGTCAGGGGGGATAAGAGGCTGGACGCCAACTGCTGTCTTTACGTTGGCGTCCAGCCTCTTATCCCCCCTGACCTTGTGAACCGGTCAACATCACCGTGCCGAGGTACTGCCCCTGATTACCAGCGCTTGTTCAACGTCAGCTGAATGAGCCGGCCCAGCGGATTGGCCGCTTCGCTTGCGAACCCGCCGGACGCGCCCGTGATCTCTTCAAAGGGAGGCTTTTGATCCAGAAGGTTGTACACATTGAGCTGAATCCGGGCGTTCTTGAGCGCACCCTCGTCGTTCGGGAACAAGTAACTCGTCAACAAATCTACCGTCACGTATGGACTCACCCATTGGATCGCGGCGGTCTGGACGCCTGCGGGATTGGCCGCGTAGTTGTAGGCCGTATAACCGTAGTTGTAGTGACCGGTGTAGTTCACCGCGAGTTGCGTGGTGCTCTGACCTTCCTGCCAGGCAGCCGTCGCACGTGCGTGCCAGGGAATGATGGCTTGGGCGCCGGCGTCGTTTTGATAATACTGCAACCCGCTGGTGAGGTTGTTGATGAACGGCGTCCCAGCCCCCAATTGCGTGGCAAACTTGACGAAGTACTCGCCGCTGAGGTCCAAGATCAAGTTGCCGGCGGACGTCTGGTCTATGTAGTGGAAATCAAAATCCCACCCGTCGATGTCGGATGCTCCCAAGTTGGTCCGCCTCAGATCGCTGATCAAGTAGACGGGCGGAAGACCGGCGATGCCAGCGGGGAACGTGTTGCGCACGCCATTGAGCAAGGTCGAAATCTGTGCCTGAGTCAACGGCGCGTACACGCCCGGCGAAGTTTGGTTGTACGTGTAGATCTGCCCCGCCAGCGATGGAACGAGGAAGTTCACCTCGCTGTTCGGCGGAATTTCCACTTCGTTGTCGTAGCGGATCAAGAAGTAGGTCAGATTCGCCTTGAAGCCGGGGATGAACGTCGGCGTGAAGTCGAGGCCGATGGTACCGGTTTTCGCGGTCTCGGGCAGCAATCCCGGCTTTCCGCCCGCGATGCCGATGGTGTATACGCCGGGCTGCAGACCCGGCGGCAGCACGGTCGTCACCGTCAACTGCGTGACAGTCGCACGCGTGTCGATGGCGTCGATATCGGCCAATTGCGGAGCGTGGAAGGACGTACCGTACGTGCCGCGAAAACTGACGTCTTCGATCGGCGACCAGACGAGGCCGTACTTTGGATTCGTCGTGCCGCCGAAGTCACTGTAATGATCGTAGCGAACTGCCAGCGACAGATCGAGACGGCGTATGCCCGGCAGTTCATTGCGCGGACCGAAGATCGGGACTGCCGCCTCGGTGTATATGGCATTAACGGTTCGGCTGCCGGACTGATCGTTGGGCTGCGTATAGCCCACCTCCCCAGGCACACCGATGGGGTCGTCGCCGCTGTATTCTTCGTGGCGATTGGCGGCGCCGACGGCCAGCTTGAGATCGCCGCCGGGCAGAGTGACCAACGTCCCGTCCGCTTTGATGTTGAAGTCATAGAGCCGCTGAGTGGCCGCAAACAGCAGCGGCCAATTCATGATCGCTCGCGCCACCGACGGGTTGGTGCGCCCGCCGAAGGGGTCCAAGGCGGTGCCGGTGGTCGTGCCGTTTTCGGCATCGTACAATGCCGTGGGGTTGACTTCGGTGCTGTCCGGATTGAGCGAACTGCTCAGACTCCAGCCGTAGTCGAAATCGGTCACCAATTCCCACGTCTTCGACAGATCCACGCTGGCGCCGAGGTCGATCATGCCCGACCTTGCACGATACACATTGACGACGTCGCCCGCAGCGCCGAAGGCGTTGGAGTTGACCAATACGGTTTCCGCAGTCGCCCCCGGATTGTTGGGAGGCGCCAGAAAGAACGGATTGGTGTTCGGGATTATCACGCTGGACGGAACACCGGGCAGACCCACCGACAGCGTTTGAGGATTGAAGACCTGCGACGACAGAGTGTCGGTGTACTTCATGTCGGTGAACAGGTGCACGTTCTCACCCAGGTCCTGGTGCCCGTTGGCGATGAACGCGTAGCGGCGGCTCGGGTTCACCAGATCGTCATGTGCGGCGGGGTCGCAGGTGGCCGCCTGAGTGACCGCAGAACCGGGCTCCGGCTGCAATGTCTGGGCGTTGTAGAACTTTCCGCCGATCGAGAAATTCTCGGCCGGACCGCACGTGGTATTGAGCCCGTTCTTGCTGCCGAAGGGCTCGAGATTCTGGGTATAGAACGAGCGCTGATCGTTCAAGAGGCCGGAGTTGGACCCATAAAAGCCCGAGACCAGCATCGATCCGCCGGTCCACGTCTTGCCGAAGGTCTGGTTGATGCTTCCCTGATCATACCCGCTCGCACCGCCGTAGCTGGCCGTCGTCTCGTTGATGTCAACGTTCTTTTTCAAGATGATGTTGATCACGCCGGCGACGGCATCCGAACCGTACGTTGCCGAACCGCCGTCCTGCAGAACCTCGATGTGATCGATCGCGCCGGCCGGAATCGACGACGGATCCGGCGTTGACAGCAACGGCGAGTCGCCCGCCAAACGATGCCCGTCGATCATCACCAGAACGGCGGTGCCGGGAAGTCCTCGCATGCCCGGCACGGTCGCGCCGGTGCTTCGAAATTCCTGATTGCCGCCGATCGGCAGCGTGTTGAAGCTGGTGAGGGCAGGCACCGTGGCAAGAATGTCCGCGGTATTCGTCGATCCCGCGGCCACGATGCTCGCGTTGTCGAGCGTCTGCACCGGCGTTCCGATGGGCGCCGTGCCACGGATCAGCGTTCCGGTGACGACTACCGCCTCTAATTCGGTGCTTTTATCATCGCCGGTGGTGGCGCTCTGCGTGGGCACGCTCACCGTTTGACCGATCGCCACGCCGGCAACCCCGCACAACATGACCGCCTGAATCAAGTAGCGCATTTACCTTCCCCCGTCGTCGTTAGTGTCGTAGTTCTACTTTCTCGATGAGCCGAGCGGAGCAAGGATGCGAAAGCGTGAAGTCGAGAAGTTTGGCGGTTGAGTGTCGCACCAATCTGCGGCCACTCAACGATCAGCGCACGATGTCATCCCGCTCCGTGTCTCCGCTCAGCTATGCCCCAGCCTCTCGAGCATATATTGGGATCGTATACCACATTGTAAATTCCATGCAACACCCAATTGAATTGTCATTCGCCGCAATGCGCACCATGGTCGCCACCAAGTGCACGGCGGCGGCGGGCGGGTAGCGGCGGCATTGCGCCGCAATCCATCGAGCCTGCAATGCCCGCGCAAGCGATCGCGCATGCGCAGCCGAGCGCAGCGCGCGTACGAATCAGTGAGAATAGGCTGAAATTTCCGCCACTCCGCGCGCAGCGCCCGTGCGGCGCAGCGCCCCTGCAATCATTCTCAGCGCAATGGCTCTTCGCCGGCATCGCCGGCGGGCCGCAGTAGCAGTGACCTCGAGAGGCAAACTCGCCGAGCTGCCACCGGTACCGTTGCACCGACGACACGCCGGGATCTCTCGATCGATCCCATCTCAAACCGCAGCATGGCACTTTTGGAATTTAATTCTACTAAGTGAAATCAAGCCTTGAGGTAGGGCTTCAGGTACTTGTCCAATTCCCTCTTGATTTCTTCCGGATCGCTCGGGCGGTGGTGGCGGGTGTCGGCCCCGGGCGCCGGTGGGGCGACCCGGGTGGTGGTGCCCGGTTTGAAGACGCCGCGCGCGATCAGGATGTTTACATCGCTCTGCGCGAACATGGTGCTCGCAGCCTCGATGCGCGCGAATTGATCGAAGGCTTCGCGGAACCGGCCTGCGTGATAGTCGTCATAGGCGGACGCGTAGAGATCGGAGAAGCTGACGAACGGGCAATGTCCGGCGAATCCTCGCTCCATCTCCGTGATCATGGTGTTCACGCCCTTACCTGAGAACACATTGAGCTGATGGTTCGTGCGCTCGAGGATCTCCTTGATGCGATCGAGGGGCTCGCCCGCCTCGTCTTTCACATAGCGGAAAGTCGGCACGGTATTGAACAGCTCGACCACCAAATCGACACTGAAATCGCCCCCGGTCTGGATGAACATGGGGAGCGAACTGGCCTTGCCGAGCTTTTGATAGTACTGGACCAGCTCGGGCCCGGGAGGCACTCCAGGGGGTGCGATGCATATGATGGCGTCGGCGCCGAGCTTTTCCGCTTGCTTGGCGTAGCGCTCGCTCTCGGCAAAGTCTGCCGTCTTGCTTTGCACGCCGATGACGACGGCCGTGGATCCTCCCTTGCCGGCCGAGAGCAACGCCTCGGCGCCTTGCATACGCTCGGCTTCGGACAGTGTCGTCCAGCCGCTGGCGATTTGGGGCCACGCAAACCCTTGGACCCCGCCGCGGTTGCAGAACTTGATCTGGGCCGCCAGGCCCTGGAAGTCGATTTCGCCCGCCGAGTTCACCGGTGTGAAGCCAATCGGGAAAATGCCGGCGAGCTTTTTCTTGGCGGGCAATGCCCGCAACAAAGTCGGCATCGCCAATACGGCTGCGCCGACGGAGACGGCGCCCAGAAATTGCCTTCGGTTCAAAGCGGAATTCGCGATCATGATTCCCCCAGCTGGCTCAGGACAGCAATTGCGCACGCATTGAATATAAATTCGCGTGTTCTCAATATATAATGTCATAGTCTATATTGTGGGACAAGTACACGTATATTTTTTCTGACGAAGGAGCGGGCAATGAAATATTCCAAGTCGAGAGTGACGGCGGCCATGATTCTAGGGGCCATGAGCGCGGCACCCCTGCTGCATGCCGCGACGCCTCCACCGCCCGCTCCCGCGCCGGGATCGCCCGCCGTCTATCTGTCGAACCAACAGTTGTCGGAAGTGATGAAAGCTTCCATCGCCAAGGCCAGCGAACCTGCGCTCTCGCAGATCGCTTCCACCGATCAGTACTTCATCAACGAGGTTCACCGCACCAAGAATACCGGCGCGGCGGTGCACCCCGGCTGGACGGAGGTCCACATCATCCTGGGAGGCAGCGCTACCTTCGTCACCGGTGGGGAGATCAAGGCATCGGGCGACAGCAAGATCATCGAAGGCGGAGTGCGCCGCAGAATCGCCAAAGGCGACGTAGTAATCGTTCCCCCCAACACGCCGCACTGGTACACGGACATCGACGGTTCGCTGGACGCCATCGAGGTGCGGTTTATCGCACCTGGGGCCAAGGCTCTCGAGTAGGGTTGTGGCGGGCGGCACAAGAGTAGCGCCGCCCGACGAACTCGATGTCTCAGTAATTAATCGACGGATTGTCGCCCGGATAAATGACGCCGACGATGTCGAAGCCGCCCGGCGTCGTGCACTGCACGGAGTGCTCTTGCTTGCGCGGCAGGAACAGGACATCTCCCGCAGCGACGGTGGTCTTGAAGTGCTCGGTCCACACCACGCCCGCACCGTTGAGGAAAATCAGCGCCTCTTCGTACAGATGCCGATGCGGCTCGGCCTTGGACAGCGGAATGTTGCCGATGAACTGGGTCACCACCGTGGAGCCATGCTCGCGATTGACCAGCATCTGATAGTAGCGCTCGGCCATCTTGTGGCGTTGCGAAGGATCGACCGTCGCATCGCGGTGGGGATACTGTGCCTCGAAGGCGTTGGGCATGTCGTCCAGCCAGACCAGATCCTCGCTGCCGGGGCCGTTCGAGATGAAGAATTTCAACGGAGCGGATGCGCCGTTATGTACGCGATACGCTTCGCTCGGGCGGACATAGACACCTGTGCGCGGACCCAGGGTAAAGCGGCGCCCGCCGATCTCGACCTCGCCTTCCCCCTCGGTGACAAACAGCACGGTGTGCCGGTCATCCGCCGAGATCACCGGCGAGGCGCCGCGAGCAACCTCGGCGTAGAACTGGGATTGAAATAGCGCGCCCAGCGTCGGAGTCACTACAGGGCAGTACCGCAACGAACCACGCGCCGTCAGGGTCGCGCGAGAAGTTGCAAACACATAGCACTGACCGTCGAGCTTCACGATGGGGCCCGAGCCCGCGGCAACCAGGGCCACCGTCCGGTTCCCGGGACTGTCCGGATCATCGCTGCGATAGCCGCCCGGCAGGTTGCTGTGCGTGCCGTCGCAGAACGGACCCGTGCCCGTATGCTTGCAACCGCAGAAAAT
This sequence comes from uncultured Gammaproteobacteria bacterium, assembly GCA_963807505.1. Taxonomy (GTDB): domain Bacteria; phylum Pseudomonadota; class Gammaproteobacteria; order Steroidobacterales; family Steroidobacteraceae; genus Bog-1198. The sequence continues at coordinate 292,496 of CAWECC010000001.1, forward strand.
GACGTCCTCGTCCCGCTCGGCCTTGAAGGCCACCGGCAGAAAGCCCGTGCCCGCGTGCGAACCGTCGCAGAAAGGCTGGGTCTTGGAGCGTCCGCAGCTGCACCACAAGTAGCGCTTGCCCGCCTTGATCTCGTAGTAGAACCCCTTGCGGTGGGCAATGACGGGCGGGTTGGCGGCGTCACTCATCGCGCCTCCCGCATCGAGTCTCTCAACACGCCATCCGGGCCGCGGCGCAGCGGCCGGACATGCGTCGGCAGCGGCGCACCGGGCTGTTGCTCGATGGTCACGCCGTGCGGCCAGCTCGCTGGTGCGATCGCGACATAGCGCGCGAATCCGCCCGTGCCGCCCTCGAACTTCGCGAATCCAATGGCGATGAGCGCACCGCTTTCCGGAACCTGATCGAGATTCGCGACGCCCTCGGCCTGGGCAAAGTTATGCCCGAGGAGCCATTTTTCTCCGACGAATTCGGGAGCGGTATTGTCGGTATCCAAGGGTTCGTGTCCATGCATGAGAACATGCCGATCCAGATATAGGTATTTTAGCGCCGCCAAGGTGACGCCGGGGAAGGGTTGGGTCGTGAATCGCTGCGGATCGTTCCACTTCTTCGACCAGTCGGATCGAATCATCACCACGGATCCCGAAGGAATGGGCCCGTGGCGCCGCTCCCAGTCCTTTATATCCGCCACAGTGGCCTGGTAGCCGGGATCGGCTGCGACTTTGGGAACGACATTGACGACCACCAGCGGGCGCAGCGCCACGGTGGGAGGGATGTCGCTGATCGTCGCCCCATGCTCGTTCAAATGCGCCGGCGGCCCGAACTGCGTGCCGATGTGGTCCATGGGCAGCTCGTAGGCTGTGATTGCGACGCCCTGCTTTTCATAGCTAAAGGGCTCACCTTTGCCGATGAAGCCGGGAATGGCCACGCCCGCCAGGGTGGGCCCCACCTTGAAGTCCACAAAGCCTTCGCCTATCGGGCCGCCCGGTGCGATGGCGTGGGTCAAATCGATGTACTTCGCGGACTTGAGCGTCGAGTTGTAGAAGTCCCAAAGCGGCATGGCTTTGCCGCCTGGGTCTTCTGCAACCGCAGCCTGTCCGAGTCCGATCGCCAGCGCGCAAGTTGCGAGAATCGGAACCATCCGCAGCATCAGACACTCATTCCCGTTAGAACTTCCGGGTCAGCGTCAAACCGACGGTCCGTGGTTGCACGGTCAGTAGCGCATCGGGGTCTTGGCTGGAATTGATTGCCGATACTTGGGCGCGTTTGTTGGTCAGATTGTGCGCGAACCCGGTAACGCTCCAGGGACCCTCGATCACTCCCATCCGCAATCCCACCAGCGCATATGCTTGGAGCGGAATATTGAACGAGTTGGACGCGAAGTAGGAGTCCTCGCCGCCCCGATAGGTCACATCCGTAGCCACCATGCCGTCCCATCCGTTCGCGATCGGACGCAGATAGGTGAGGCCGAAGCTGGCCTGGTACTTGGGCACGTTCGGAATGCTGTCGCCGCTCAAGCCCAGCGTGGGATTGAGTGCGTATTGCGCGGCAGTCGCGCCCTGCGCGAGAAAGGCATCCGTATAAGACCCGGCAAAGCTCGCGCTCAGGTACTGGATGGGATGGGCCGTAAACTCGAATTCCACGCCTTTGACTTTGGCTTCACCCGCATTGCCCTGGTAGACGAAGGCGCCGTCGGGAGTGGTTTCCTGTACCTGGATATTGCTCCACCGAATGAAGTACACGTCGGCCTGATAGTCGAACAGGCCGTCGAATAGGCGCCCCTTGGCACCCAACTCGAAGTTGATCAGCGAGTCGGGCGAGTAAGCGGCCGGAATGGGCTCGAAAGGCTCGCTGACGGCATTCAGGCCGCCGCTGCGGAAGCCCGTCGAAACAGTGCCGTAGGCCAGCAGATTTTCATTGAACTTGTAGCTCAGATTGGCCTTCCAGGTGACCTTGTTGAATTCCATGTTCGGGTCGGGAAGAGGGGTCAGCGTCGGCGAGCCCGGAAAGCCGCCGAAGGGGTGAGTTTGTACCTGCACACCCTCCAGAGACTCCGTGTAGTAGCGTATGCCGGCCACCGCCTGCCAGGCGTCGGTAATCTTCCACGTTACCTCGCCGAAGGCGGCGTACTCCGTCGTCGTGCGCTCGTCCGTGCGCCCGAAGAAAGTGCTGCCAACGTTGGGGAAAGCCCCTGCATCGCAGCCATTGTTGGTGCAGAACGGACCGACCGGCAGGCCGAAGCCGTTGGTGGCAAGGACATCGACCGACAGGAACTGGAAATCATGCTGCCGGTATACGCCCGCCACGAAGTTGACGGGTGAATCAAAAGCGCTCGCGTAGCGGATCTCGCTGGAGGTCACCTCACGATTGCGCGGCTCGAATGTTTCGCCCGGCACCTGATCCACCGCACTGGGGAATGTCAACAGAATGGGCGTCGAATCAAAACTGAAGTTCGTCTTTCGATCAAACTGGTTGGCGGTTCCCGTCAACACACCGGCGCCGGTGTCATAGGTCACGGTGGCACCGAAGACTTTGAGGTTGTCGCTCCAGGGGCTTTGCGTCAGGTCGGTGTTGCACAGGTCACAGCCTTGCACGGGCGCAACTGGACCCCCGCTGAAAGCCGTCGTCCCTGCAGGCGTGTAGCGCGACGAGCCGCCTGAGGTTTCTGTCTGCGCCGTGTAAGTGGTGTCGATGGTCAACTTGTCGGACGGCTTAAAACGCAGGATGGCCCGTCCGCCGCCGACGTCGTCATCGTTGACGCCCTTCAAGTAGCCGAGAGCCTGGGCGGGTGCGACTTGATAGTTCGGTTTGGCGGCCGTACCGGTGTTGACGAGTCCACTGACGTCTTCGCCCACGCGGATCTGGTTGATGTAGCCGCTATCATAGAGCTTCCATCCCACCAGTCGCAGCGCCAAGACGCCGTCGATGATCGGCAGATTGAGTGCGCCATTGAAATTGTAATTGCCGCTCGCCTGGGCGGTCTCCGACCCCTCCACCGTTATGTAGCCGCCGACGGTGTTGAGATCCGGCGCCTTCGGGATGTAGCGGATCGTGCCGCTCATGGAACTCGCGCCGTATAGAGTGCCTTGCGGACCTCGCAAGACCTCGATGCGATCCATGTCGTACAGGCGGATGTCGGCCTCGAAGCCGCCGCCGTCGTCGCTGTTCGAGCCGCTGATCACCGCCTCGCCGTAATAGACGCCGGTGGTCGAGTCGCCGGTGGAGTTGATGCCGCGGATGACATACTTCTTGTCGCCGGGACCCAGATCCTGAATTGAAAGGCCGGGGATGTCCCCGGCGATGCTCATGATCCCCGACGCGCCGGCGGCTTGCAGCGCATCGCCGCTGATGGCCTGGATGGATACCGGTATGTCGAGAACCTTCTGGGCGTTGAGCTTGTTGGCGGTGACGACGATTTCGTTCATCGAGGAATCCGTGGCGCCCGACTCGTCGCCTTGCGCTGCGAGCGGCAGGCCGATCAAGGCGGCCATGGCGGCGCCCGCAGCGAGCATCGGGCTCGATTTCTTGTACCCGGCAAAATGCAGACCCTTAATCGCGCGCATTGCACATCCCCCGTTATTGAGCAAATACAATATGAGTTATCATATGAAATATCAAGTCAATGCAAAAGTGTTGCATGCGGTTGACAGACCGTGGGCTCATTCGGGGACAATGGGGCTGCGGCGGCGCTCGATTATGGCGCGCGCACGCTACTCAGCGCAGCATATTGCGGCTCATTCGCCGTAGCAGCGCGAAAGCCGTTGCAAGTTCCCCGGCGGAAAAATCCTTCACCAGACGCCGCTGGCGACGGCGAACCACAATGTTGAGCGAGTTGAACAACGCCCGGCCTTTGTCGGTGAGAAATACCTCTACATAACGGGCGTCATCACGTCGCAGCACCCGACGCACATAGTCTTCCTTCTCCATGCTCATGAGGGCGCGGCTCAGCGCCGACTGCTGCATCATCGCGCGATCGATGATTTCATTGATGGTGATGCCGTCGCCCATGGCGAGCACGGCCAGGATCCGCCAGCGCGTGACATTGATGCCCTCGCGCCGCAGTTTCTCGACCAGATCGCCGTTCAACTGGTAGGCCAGCCGGGTTATCAGGTGCGGCAGGAAGTCGTCGAAGAGAGATTGATCTTCGGATTTCAGGGCTGCGTCGGCGGAATCTTTTGGATTTGCTTTTCGAGTCATTTAGAAGGGGCTCTGGCCGTTGAGGATGGCACCCAGCTTGGACGGATCGATATTGCCGCCGGAGACTATACAGATAATATTACCCTTGCCAGCGTGCCCAGCCATGGCGGCGGCCACCGATGCGGCGCCGGCCGCCTCGGCAATCACGTGATGGCGGCCGGCGAGGAGACGAATGGCCTCCGCAATCTGCGCGAAGGAGGCGCAGACCGCGCCATCCACCGTCTCGCGAATCAGTGGCCACATTTCCTCGAGCACTGTCGTGCTGCCCATTCCATCGACGAAGCTCTGGATATGGGGCACGCGCACGGGCCGGCCGTTCGCCAATGCAGCCGCGGCCGGTTGGGCCGCTTCGGATTCGGCGACGATCATGCGCACGCCGGGCCTCAAACGCCGCATGACGGAGCCGATGCCGCAGGCCAGGCCACCGCCTCCGAAGGGTACGACCACGGCGTCGATGTCCGGTTGATCCTCGATGATTTCCGCACCGATGGTGGCGTTGCCCGCGATCACGGCGGATTCGGCAACCGGATGGATGAATACCCCCTCTTCGCCGGCAAAGCGGCGCGTGGTAAGAACGGCCCACCACTGGTCGAAGGGCAGTCGAATCACCTTGGCTCCGAGCTCGGCAAGCCCCTTCGCCTTGGTCGCCGCCGAGCCCTCAGGCACGACCACGGTCGCCGGCACGCCGATCTCGCGCGCCGCGAACACCAGACCCTGGCCGAAATTGCCGGCGCTCGCCGTCAACACGCCGTGCCGCAGCCGCTCGGGATCCATGATCTTCAGCACATTGACCCCGGGCCGGATCTTGAACGAGCCCAGCGGCTGCAGATTCTCGAGCTTCAGATAGATATTGATGCCGGGAAGATCGGCCGACAGCTTGAGCAGCGGCGTGCGCACCGCAAGTCCGCGAATGTTGCGGCGGGCCGCCGTGACATGGTCGCTCGTCGGCAGCACCAGGGGTGATGAGGTCATGGCAGCCCTTTAGAAATCGATGACCTGCCCCACGCCGGCGGCACGCGCCTTGCCGAGCACATAGTGCGCCGACGCCAGGTCCTGGGGCGCGATGCCCAAAGACTTGTAAAGTGTGACGTCGGAAGGTGAGTGCCGGCCGATCTTCGATCCGTTCGCCACCTCCCCGATCTCTGCGAGAATGTGTTCCGGCGTGATGGCGCCCGCCTTCAGTGCGCGCAGGTATTCGCCGCCTTCATTGACGGTGGACTCTCGACAGTCGACGAAGAAACGCGATTTCACGACCGCGGGCGTGTCGATCTCCGCCGCTGCCGCGATGCTCGAGCCGACCACATTCAAATGTACGCCCGGAGCAAGCTGCTCGCCCAGAAGAATGGGTTCGCGCGCCTTGGTCACGGTGCAGATGAGGTCGGCGCCGCCCACGGCCTCCCGAACGGTGGACGCGGTCTCGATGACAATCCCGTGCCTCGCCCCTTCAGCGTGGGCGAACTCAGCCGCCTTGTCCCTATCCCGAGCCCAGACCCTGATCCGGCGCAGCGTGCGCACGGCCAGCATGGCCTCGAGATGGCTTTGCGCCTGCTCGCCGGCCCCCAGGAGTGCCAGATCGCCGGCATCCGGACGAGCCAGCAACCGTGTCGCCAAGCCGCTGGCGGCGGCAGTGCGTATGGCGGTGATCGTAGCGGCATCGAGCAATGCCACGGGGCAGCCGTGCTCGGCCTCGAACAGCAATACCAAGCCCAGATGCGATGAATATTGCGGCGGCTTGTTGCGCGGGATCAGGCTCACGAGCTTGACCCCGAAGCATTCAGGATCGGCGAGATACCCCGGCATGTTGCCTAGCATGCCCAGTCCGCCCGGCATGACCATGACCGACCGCAAGGGCAGGACCACCCGCCGCTCCGACACGGCGATCATGGTTCGGTGCATGAGATCGATGCATTCCGCCATCGGCAGCAGCTGCCGCACCTCGGTTCCGCGCAACACCCGAATTTCCACGTTGACTCCTTGGCCGCTTGCGTCCGGGCACGCAGGGCCCTCACGCCGCAACATTCTAGCGCGGGCTGAACGATCCCCGCAGGTCTTTAACCGCCGCAACGAAGGACTCCACGTCGTCCTCGTTGTTATAGAAATGAAAGCTCGCGCGCACATTGTCGTCGCGATGCGAGGTCACGATGTCCCGCTTCATCAGCTCTCTGGACAAGCCTCCGCTGTCGCGCGAGGGCAAGGCGACGGTGGCGCCGCGGCGTTCGTCCTGCGTGGGCGTGATGCTGGGCCAGCCGATCTCTTGCAACCTCTGCATGCAGCGTCGCGTGAGAGCGTAATTGCGCTTTTCTATGGCCGGCGTGCCCACCGCCAACAGGAACTTCAGACCGGCCTCAGCGGCATAGCAATTGACCACTGGCGGAGTACCGGCTTCGAAACGGCGCGCGTTGGGTGCCGGCCGGTTGGCCGTGATGTCCATGGCCGCGATCTCGGCCTGCGCGAACCATCCACTGTTGGTGGGCAAGAGGGAGTGGGCGAATGAGTCTCGGGCATAGAGGAAAGCGATGCCGGCGGTACCCAACAGATACTTGAGCATCCCGCCGACGGCAAAATCCACATCCAGAGCCTTGACGTCGATGTCGAGCGATCCGACGGATTGGTAGCAATCGAGCAGCACCTTGGCGCCCTTGGCGCGGGCCAGGCGCACGATGCCGGGAATGTCGAGCTTCGCGCCGTTCCTGAAACAGACATGGGTGATCGCCACCAACTGCGTCTGCTCGTCGATGGCTTTGGCGAAGTTTTCCAAAGGAATATAGCCGTCGGCCGCGCGCGGCACGTGCACGACCCGCGCGCCGCGCGGCTCCTGGGCATGCCAGATCTGCGCGTTGGTAGGAAACTCGAAGTCGCTGACCACGACCTTGTTGCGCGGTCCCGAAAAATCCAGCGCGCTCGCCAAGGCGTTGAGGCCGGCCGACACCGAGGCCGTGACGGCAATCTCATCCGGGGTGGCGCGCAGCAGCGTTGCGGTCAGCGCGCGCACGGATTCATTCTTGGTGACCCACACGTCCCAATTCGCGCCGACCAGCAGGCGATCTTCCATGTATGCCTCGAAGGCCGCCTTGACGTCGTTCGCCAGCGCGCAGTAGGAGCCGCTGTTCAGGTAGGTCTTGCGGTCGAGAACCGGGAATTCCTTGCGTAAGGCCTGAAAATTCGGTTCCATACTCCACTGCTCCTAATCGCATCGATGACGGCATTTTATTATATGCAATATCATATGATTGTGCAATTATGCGTTCAGAGCCCCAGTCATTGACGTGACCGGATGGAGATCCTCAAATAATGTTCGATGCAGTACAACCTGTCGCGATAGGACAGATCGAAGCGGCCCGCACGCGTCTCGAGGGCTTGAGTACGGTCTCCCCCCTCATCGCCTGCGGCGCTGCGCCGGCGGGCAAGAGCCTTTTTCTGAAGCTCGAGAATCTGCAGTCCATCGGATCGTTCAAGATCCGGCCCATCGGTAACGCCGTGCTTGCGCGAGACCCGGACCGCCTGAGCTCCGGGATCTACACCACCAGCACGGGCAACAGCGCGCTCGGCGTGGCCTTCATGGCGCGCCGGCTCGGAATCGCCGCCACCGCGGTCGTTCCCACGAATGCACCGGAAGCGAAACTCGAGAAGCTGAGGCGATTGGGAACACGCATCGAGATGCGTCCGACCGAGGAATGGTGGCAGGCCATCAAGACAGGCGTCCTCGAGGGCCAGGAAGGCGTGTACATCGATGCGGTGCGGGACCCGGCTTCGCTCGCGGGCGATGGGACGGTCGGACTCGAGATTCTGCAGCAGTCGCCGGACATCGAGGCGATCCTGATCCCATTCGGCGGCGGCGGACTGGCCTGCGGCATTGCGTGCGCCGTTCGCGCGCTCAAGCCCGAAGTGAAAATCATCGCCTGCGAGTTGGCGAGCGCGCATCCACTCAAAGCGGCATTCGATGCCGGCGCTCCGGCGGAGACGCCGCATGCGCCAGGTTTCGTGAGCGGCGTGGGATTCGGTACGGTCTTGCCGGAGATGTGGCCGCTGGCGAAATCCATGATCGATGAGGTCATCACCGTGTCGCTGGCGGAAGTGGCGGCGGCGATCAGAATCATGGTCGAGTACAACCACGTGGTGGCCGAAGGCGCAGGCGCGGTATCCGTCGCCGCGGCGCTGTCCGGCCGGTACACCGAGGCCAAGGTCTGCGCCGTCGTCTCGGGCGGCAATCTCGATAGCTCGGCGCTCGCAACGATTCTCGACGGGAAAGTGCCGAGCTGACCTGTACTATAAGGGTTTTGATCAAGAACAAGACTCGGAGGGAGTGGCAATGGGCGAATACCCTGTAAAAAACCGATTCGGAGCGCAGCTCGCGGCGATGGCGTTCATGGCGGCCGCAAGCAGCGGTGCAGTCGCCGCCGATAAGCATCCGTTTGGGGTGGAAGATGTCGCCGCCCTGCGGCAAGCTCGAGCAACCGCAGTGTCGCCCGACGGGAAGAGCGTGCTGTATGACCTGACCAGCCGGAACGAAAAAGGGCCTCTCAAGCATGAGTGGCACATGATCGACGCGGACGGCAGCCACGACAGAAAATTGGATCTGGCGGATCAATTTGAGCCCAAGGGCTTTACCAAAGACGGCGCCCTGTATGGCACCTATAAGGTCGCGGAGTTGGTGCATTTGGCCATCGTGCCATTGACCTCTGGAAAGCCGACCGTGATATTCGCTCTGCCGCGCAGCATCCAAACCGCCCTCATTTCTCCGGACGGCAGCCAAATTGCCGTGCTCAGCGACGCGCGGCCGAAAGACGCGCAACAAGATGTGCGCAACGTGGTGGAGAACGATGAATCGAGCATTTACGTGGTCAATGCGGACGCCCGCGATGGCGGCTGGTGGTGTCCGGAATTGAAGACTGTGGTGGACTTCGCTTGGTCGCGCGACTCCCACCGGCTGGCGGTCGCGACGCAAGTTCCAAAGCTAGGCAATCATCAGCTCCGTTCGTCGGTCGGGATCTGCGGCGCGCAAGGCTGGCGCGAAGTGGCGCGGGTGGGGAACGCCACCAGCGGCATTGCCTGGTCCAAAGACGGCAATGAGATCGTCTTTGCGTCCACCACTGCCGAGACAATTACGCCTGAACACGTCTGGACCGCACCAGTTTCCGGTGGCCCGGCCGTCAACCGAACTCCGCAATTGGAATGGACCGCCACCGCGGTCACAGGCGATGCGCGCGGCGACGTGTGGGTTGAAATGCACAAGGGCGTTGTCACCGAAGCATACACCTACGCCGATGGGCAATTGACGCCGGCGCTGCGATGGCCGGGCGGAGCCTTGAGTGCGCTCCCGGTGACCAGCGCCTTTGCGACATCGCCGCCCACTGTGGCGGTTTCCGTAGGCGATCCGCAGCACACCCATGAGGTTGCCGTCGTAAGCGCAGGTGCCCTGCAGAAAATCACTCACGTGGGCGATGAGGGCTTGTCCAAAGTGATGCTGGGCGACGTGAAAGTCGTACATTGGACATCGAAGGAGGGCATCAAGCTCGAGGGCATTGCGACTTTCCCGGCCGACTATCAGGCCGGCAAGAAGTATCCCTTCTTGGTGCTGCCGCACGGCGGCCCCGAGGCCAACGACACGTTGTCCATGGATATATTTGCTCAAATCATTGCGGGCAAGGGCTATGTGGTGCTGCAGCCGCAATACCGTGGCTCAACAGGCTATGGAGCGGCTCATCTGGCGGCGATCTATCAGCATTTCGGCGACCGCGCCTACCGGGATGTCGATAGTGCCACGGACTTCGCCATCGCGCAGGGCTGGGCCGATCCGAATCGGCTGGCTATTTTCGGCTGGAGCGCCGGGGGCTTCATGACCTCCTGGACCGTGACGCAAACACATCGTTACAAAGCAGCAATCGAAGGCGCCGGCATTACCGACTGGCTGAGCTTCATTCCGACCAGCGATACCTGGCAGACCGATTACGATGCCAGGCTTCAAGAGAAGGACCCGGCGCCGATGCTGAAGTTTTCCGCCGTCATGCACGCCGACCAAGTCACCACACCGCTGCTGATCCTGCACGGCGCCGCCGACGTTCGGGTACCGACGTTTCAGGGTCACGAGTTTTACTCGCTGCTGAAGGAGCGCGGCAAAATAGTGCGCATGGTGACCTATCCGGGTTCCCCGCACTTCCCTGTGTTGTCGGAGCAGCAGCGCGATGTCTTCACTGAAACCACGGGTTGGCTGGCCAAGTACAATCCGTGATGCCCACCGCTGGATGGGTGGGCCGACCGCATGTCCGTTCGGATGTATGGGCATAGGATATGATTTCGCAGTTCTAAAACCGAGGTTACGAATTCATGTCTAAAATCGTTCTCTGGGGCTTCGACGGCTCCACATACGTGCGCACCGTCAAGATGCTGCTTGCCGAAAAGGGCGTCACGCAATTCGAGCAGATGCCGTTGAACGTTCTGAAGGGCGAGCCGAAAATGCAGGAGCATTTGCAGCGTCATCCGTTCGGCAAAGTCCCGGTTTTAGATCATGACGGAATGAGGCTTCTCGAGACATCAGCGATTGTTCGCTATCTCAACGATGTGTTGCCGGGCACCTCACTGGTTCCGGCGAGCGCGAAGGACCGTGCTCGTATGGACATGGCCATTGGCGTCGTCGATTCCTATGGCTACCCCTCGTTGATCGGCGGGGTCGCGGCTTACCATCTGTTTCCCGATTTCGTCGGTGGTAAAAACGATGCCATGCGAACATCGGGCCTTGCGAATGGACGCAAAGTCATCGAGCTTGCGATGCAAACCAAGGGAGCATCGCCGTTCATCGCGGGAGACTTGAGCCTCGCCGATCTTTACCTCGCACCCATCGCGTTTTATGTCTCCCTGACACCCGACAGTGCCGCCCTCTTTGATGTCGCCGGCTTCGATGGCTGGTGGGCAAAGATCCAGGCGCTGCAAAGCTTCAAGCACACGCAACCTGACCTTGGCTGAGCAGCAGCAATAATTTCCCACGATAGTCGAGGCGCTCTCCGAGAATATCGCAGAGAGCGCCTCGTTCAGGCTGAGTCTAATTTGGCGTGGCGATAGCTACCATCCGATCGGCACACCATCCTCCCTGAATTGCGAGCCGGCCCGATAGTAGCCGTTCACTTGGTTCTGCTCGCCATGAGACACGCCGGTCTTGCTCGAGTCGGGGACGTACATGATCCCCTGATAACCTCCCGCCGCCGATCCATTCGGAGCCACGACGATGTGATGGCCCATCATTGCAAGTTGGGTTCCGACCAAGGTGTTCAATTCAGACTCCAGAGTCAATGTGTTACTGACCTGATCATGACTGAACCGTGCCATGTCGCCCGCGGCCTGCATGTTGGCACCCAAGTCGAGGATGTTCACCAGCACTTGCATGTTTCCCTGCGCCTGCTGGGTACCTCCGTCCTGACTGGTAACCAGCAATGGTTTGCCATTCTGCGTCACATAGACGACCGAGAGGGTGTTGTATGGACGCTTATGCGGCGCGATGACGTTGGGACTCTTTGGATCGAGAGTGAACAGTCCGCCGCGGTTGTGCAGGATGAATCCATACCCAGGAACTGTGATACCCGATCCGAAACCGGCGAAGTTGCTGTTGATCCACGACACCATATTCCCCCACCGGTCGGAAACGGACATGGCGATCGTATCGCCGGTGGGCGAGGTATCGAAGCTGGGAGGACCCGGAGTGGAAGCCTCGTGGGGATTGACCTTGCTGCACAGGGACGCGGCATACGCCTTGGCGGTCTTGGCGGCCACCGGGACCGATACGACGTTCGGATCGGCGTTGTACGCGTACAGATCGGCGTATGCCAGCTTCTTGGTTTCGATCAGCGCGTGCCAGTAGAGAGGGCTGGTGGGCCCGAGGCTGTCCAGAGTCTTGCCGGGATACCATACCGGGACACACGCCTCGAGGATGTTCATTTCCTCCACGATGCCCCAGGCATTCGAAGGCGCAGTAGACACGTAGACGGTGAACTCACCGTGATACGTATTGGAGGCCGGAGTTACCCACTCGCCCTTGTAATTCGCCAGATCTTGCAGGGTCATCGTTCCACCCAGCCGGTTGGACTTTGCGACGATGGCTTGGGCGATCTCCCCTTTGTAGAACACATCGCGACCCTGTTCCTGTATCAGCCGGAACGCGTGCGCCAGCTCAGGGTTTTTAAAAATCGTGCCGGGCACGGGAGGAACGCCGTCGATGTAGTAGACGGCAACGGAGTCGGGATCGAGCTGAGTGCAGCAGCCCCTCAGCGGCAGTGCCTTGGGAAGATGCCACGCATTGCCTATGGTCTCGGAAATTGGAAAGCCGTTCTCGGCATATTCGATCGCGGGCTCCAAAACCTCCTTGAACGTCATCGTACCGAACCTGTCGAGCACTTCTTGCCAGCCCCAGAGAGAACCGGGGACGGTCACGTCCAAGATTCCTCCTGACGGCATGCCTGAACCAGGACCCCAGTTGGCGGAATCCCATTGGTACCCGAGTGAGTTCATGTGCGCGAGAGTGGCTTCGGTGGGCGCGATACCGCTGGAATTAAGTTGATAAATCTTGTTCTCTTTTGCGATGTAGATGATCGTAAATAAATCGCCACCTATGCCCACATTCGCTGGAAATGTGACGTTGAGGGCGGCCGCCGATGCAACTGCGGCGTCGATTGCATTTCCACCCCGCTGCAGAATCCGCATGCCAGCCATGGCAGCCAGCGGCTGCATCGTGGAAATCACACCGTGTCGCGCCATTACTTCAGAGTGACTCTGCGGCAGCCACCCGGAATTTCGATCGCCTCGAACTGCACCGCACCAGGAAGGCGCGGGAGTTGCGTCGCATGTTTTTATGGGAACGGTTTGTGCAATTGCGGAATTTGAACAGAGAACCAGCGCGATCGAAAGAAGCGCTGGAGTCACAGCCCGGGCAAAAAGAAAGAATAAGCCAAAGCGTCGAGCCAGCCGAGGCACATTCATGATGAACATTAGCGTGTCCCCCGAGATTGGTTTATGTTTGGATCAAGTCAGCTGCTGCCGCCCAAAACGTTTGAGCGCGAATTTCTTCTCCGTGTCTCTGTCGAGTTATTGTTCGCGGTATTGGTATACGAAATACACAAAATGTAAAGCGGAAATGGACGGCGCAGTGCAACGAATGCGACGCAGCAAATGCAATGCAACGAACTCGTGAGTCGCGCAGCGTTCGGTCACGATTCAACTGGCCTGGGATGATCAGCGAGTTCACCGAAATCCCGTCAGACTTGTTACTCCCACCCTTTGGTACTCGGCCCTAGGCTAGCTCATCACCAATCACCACCGGGAGACCAACGATGACGACTCACAGGACTGGGACACTTAAAGAATGGCTGAGCGAGCGGCTCGATCTCCTCGAGGCGGAGAAGGAACTCACCAGACGCAGTGATGAACTGGCGCAGCGACGGCAAGCGTTGCCTTGGGTTCGTGTAGACAAGGAATATCGATTCGACACGGACGAAGGGAGCGCATCGCTGGCAGATCTTTTTCGGGGGCGCTCGCAGCTCCTGGTTTACCACTTCATGTTCGGGCCCGACTACGGTGCCGGCTGTCCCTCCTGCTCAATGATCGCTGACGGCTTTGGCGGGTTCGCCGTGCACCTGGCCAACCATGACGTGATGCTCTGGGCGGTTTCGCGAGCGCCGCTTGCGAAGCTGCAGCCCTACAAGCGGCGAATGGGATGGACATTTCCATGGGCGTCCTCGTCCAGGTGCGACTTCAACTCCGACTTCGGCGTCTCGTTCACGGAGGAAGAACAGCGTGCGGGCGGCATCGAGTATAACTATCGGCGTGGCAGCCACGCGATGGATGCGAAGAGTGCGCCGGAGCCCGTCCGCCGGTTCGCCGCCATGTGTGGAACCGACGCGCCCACATACACGCGCGATCGGCCAGGGATGAGCGCATTCGTGCTGGAGGACGGAACCACTTATCCCACCTACTCCACCTATGCGCGTGGCCTCGATGGCCTCTGGGGCTCGTATCAGTGGCTCGACCGTACGCCCAAGGGCCGCAACGAGGCGGGCATCTGGTGGCGGCGCCACGACGAGTACTGAGGAGCCTGCCAGATGCTGGGCAGCATGGCCGGGAGCCCCTCTTGCAAGAGCAATTTCCTGCACGATCAGCCTTACGATCGATGGCCTGACGCGCTGCGCGGCTACTCGACGATGCCATCGCTCGTGAGCGTCGCCGCGACGCTCACCAAAATGGTCTGCTCGAGTATGCCGATCCAGAAGTTGCAGTGGTGCTCCGCCGCGTAGTTGAACTCCACGCCCGGGCGCGGTGTATTCAGCGATTGCACGTTGCCGGTGACCACCGAAAACGGCACAGTTGAGGAACAGGCAATCCTCGTTGGTGCTCGCCGTGCCGAACGGCGAAGCGCTTTGCGGACAGGGGCTGCCGAAGGAGGTTGCGCCGACCGTGCCTTGCCGATCGTGCCTTGTCGATTCAATGTTTGTCCGATGGCCGCGAGTCAAGCTGCTCGCAGGAAAAATGACTGGCTTCAAGCTTCGCCGCTAGTTTGGCGGCTTTGCCGTCGCAGAAAGATCGGTTGCTACGCGAGGACCACATGGTCTGAGTAGCGCCGTTCTTGATGTAATCGACTCGACAGCTGAGGCCAGCTTCAACATCGCCATGAGGCGCGTTGGAGACATAGGTCTTTATCTCCCGGACCTCGGAACTGGATTTGCAAATGAACCTGTCGCGAGTGTCGTCCTGGGCACCAGCGAATCCCGCCGTCACCGAGCAGCAAATGACAACGATTCCCAAGTCAATGGCAGGCCCGCGCATGGGGGATGCTCGGAGCGGCTAACAGACTCGGCCTGCCTCGAACTCACGCCGGCTGGCAAAAACCTCGTTGGCCATATGCGAGGAGAGCGTACGCGACAAGTGCAACGCCGTCATTTCGTCCGCTTGCTCTGTCGACAACAATCTCCAGTCGGTGGCGGCCATGGAAAAGCCACAGTGGCCGCACGCAATGGTTCCATCGTCCATGTGGCGCCATGTTACTTTACCCGCGTTGCGCGTCACACAACGGTCACATGGACATAATTGCTCATCACTGCATCTTGGACACTTCAATTGAATCCTCCGTCACCGCGAATCGCGGCATGTTTTCACGCGCCGCCCTGGAGCAATGCACGAGTGCTACCACGAAGACGATCTCACAAACGGCGTCGGGTGTCCGTAGGTCCTCCGCGCTGCGGGATGTCGGATTATTCCGGCGGACAGGTTATCCTGGCCCCGGAAGTGATCCCCATCGAATCCTGCGTTCTGCAATCCGGGAGGGATTGGCGGACGACAGGGGTTGTTCGGGTGCCGCCGCGGATGTACGTTAGAAACAGATGGAGGGGATGACAGCGATGCGTGGTTGGACGGCAATACCGCTGGTGGGGGTGCTCGCCGGCCTCCCCGGAATGAGCCGCGGCGCGGAGCCGGCGGCCGATCTGTCCCCCATCGTCGTCACCGCGACTCGGGTGGCCGTCTCGAGCTTCAATGTTCCCGCCTCCGTCGATGTGGTCGATCAGGCCGAAATTCACAACGGCCAGCTCGAGGAAAACATCTCCGAATCGCTGATCACGGTGCCGGGCGTGTCGGCGCAGAACCGGCAGAACTATGCCCAGGACCAGCAGCTGTCTATTCGCGGTTTCGGCGCGCGCTCGAGCTTCGGCGTGCGCGGCGTGCGCCTGTATTCCGACGGCATACCCGGGACCATGCCGGACGGGCAAGGCCAGTTCTCGCAATTCGATCTCGGCTCCGCAGGCCGAATGGAGGTGCTGCGCGGTCCCTTTTCTGCGCTGTACGGAAATTCATCCGGCGGGGTGATCTCGCTGTACACCGAGGATGCACCGCCGGGCTATTTCGTCGGCGCCTCGACGCAGTATGGGTCCTTCAACACCCAGCGTCATGCGCTCGACACGACCGGCGACGACGGCATGCTCAATTACGTGGTGGACGCGGTTCACTTTCAAACGGACGGTTACCGGTTTCACAGCAACGCCGAACGCAATAATTTCAACACGAAGCTGCGCATACAGTTCAGCGATGCATCGAAGCTCACACTGGTCGGCAACGTGATCGCCACTCCCTTCATCCAGGACCCGCTCGGCCTGACGCAGGCGCAGCTCGCATCGAATCGGAGGCAGGCCGGCAACGGGGCGTTGCAGTACGATACCCGCAAGTCGCTCAACCAGGAGCAGCTCGGCGCCATCTACGACTACACCCTGAGCGAGCAGGACTCTATTTCGACCACGGTTTATACCGGGCATCGCGCCACGGAGCAGTTCCAGGCGATCCCGCAGTCCGTCCAGGAAAAGGAGTCGCTATATCCGGGCGGCGTCATCGACCTGCATCGCGCCTTCTACGGCATCGACAGCCACGCCACCGATTCGCGCGAGATCGCCGGCATGCCGCTGCAAACGGTGGGCGGCATCGCCTACGACGATCTGGAGGAGACGCGCTACGGCTATCTCAATTACGTGGGCGGTGATCTGGGTGTCGCGGGTGCGACGCGCCTCGCCGAGGCCAACCATGTGTACGACTTCGATCAGTATCTTCAGGAACAGTGGGACCCGCAGCAGCTGGTACGCGTGACCGCCGGCGTGCGCAACAATGTGGTCGAAGTGGGCTCCAACGATCATCTGCCGGCCACGACGGAGCCGCACAGCAGCGTCCGCTACACCGCCGTCAGTCCGGTGGCAGGCATCGTCTTCCATGCCGCGCCGGCACTGAATCTCTACGGGTCGTACGGCAAGGGATTCGAGACACCGACCCTGAACGATCTGGCCTATCGTTCGGTCAACGGCAGCCTGCCCGGCATCAACACCTCGCTCAAACCGGCACGCAGCGATAACTTCGAGGCGGGAATCAAGGCCGGGACCGGCACAGTCCGTGCGGAGCTCGCGGCGTTCTACATCAAGACGCGGGACGAGCTCGCGGTGCTGCAGAATTTCAATGGCCGTTCGGTCGAGCAAAACATCGGCGAGACCGCCCGCCACGGCGCGGAACTCGCAGTCGATGCCGACCTGACCGGCGGTTTCTCCGCACGCGTGGCCTACACCTTCATTCGCGCCGTGGTGGGGCAGGCGTACGAGACCTGCGTCGGCACGCCCTGCGCGCCCGTGACGGTCCAGCCGGGCAGCTATCTGCCGGCTGTGGCGAGAAACGCCCTGTATGCCGGGCTCACCTGGAAGTACACACCGCTTGGGTTTAGCACCGTTCTCGAGGAGGTAGCCCGGGCGGGGATCTACGCCGACGATCGCAACACCGCCTTTGCACCGGGTTACTGGGTGACCAACTGGCGGGCGGGCTTTGAGCAATCGGGGCAGCGCTGGCAGCTCAGCGAATATCTGCGGCTCGAGAATCTCACCAACCGCTCCATTGTTGACTCCGTGATCGTCAATGCCAGCGGCGGCCAGTATTTCGAACCCGATCCGGGCCGCACGGCTTTCCTGATGTTCAATGCAAAATGGCGCATCGACTGACGCGTCTCAGCCGTTGCGCATGAAAAATCATCGTCTCACGTATTTCGTCACCCTGGGCATGTTGCTCGGTGTGCTCGCCGGCTATCTGTGTTTTCGATTTTTCCCGGATTATTCGCCGGCGTTTTCGCAGGCCGCCTCCGTGCTGCCAACGATTTTTCTACGCTTGGTGAGGATGATCATTGCGCCGCTGGTCTTTTCAACCATCGTCACCGGCATTGCCAAAATGGGCGATCTCGCCATGGTCGGACGCGTCGGCCTGCGTGCCCTCGGCTGGTTCATATTGGCCTCCCTGATTTCGCTTTCGATAGGGGCGGTGCTCGTCAACCGGTTTGAGCCCGGCAAGTTCATGCACGTGGCGTTGCCCACGGGCCCGCTCCATGGCGACTCGATTGCCGCAAGCCCCACATTCATGGATTTTGTCGGCCATGCGGTGCCGGTGAGCATCGTCGATGCCATGGCACACAACGAAATCCTGCAAATCGTCGTATTTTCCCTATTTTTCGGCTCAGGTGCCGCCGCCCTGGGGGAGCGCAACGCTTCTCTGGTGGCCGCGATCGAAGCGATCGTGCAAATCATGCTGAAGATCACCGGCTATGTGATGCTGTCCGCGCCTCTCGCCGCCTTTGGCGCTCTGGCCAGCATGGTGGCTCAACACGGGTTGGGCATCGTCGCGGTCTATGGAGTGTTCGTGGGCGAGTTTTATCTGGGTCTGCTGGTCCTATGGGCGGCGTTGGTCGGTCTCGGCGCGATCTTTCTGCGGAGGCGGATATTCACTCTGCTGCGGTCCATCGGCGATCCTCTGCTGATCGCCTTTTCGACGGCAAGTTCTGAAGCCGCATATCCCAAAACGCTGATACAACTCGAGCGTTTCGGCTGCAGCAGCAAAATCTCCGGGTTCGTTCTATCCCTCGGCTACTCGTTCAATCTCGACGGTTCGATGATGTACGTCGCTTTTGCCGCGATATTCATCGCGCAGATCTACGGTATCGAATTGTCGATGGGCCAGCAGCTGCTGATGCTCGGCATGTTGATGCTGACCTCAAAAGGGGTGGCGGGCGTGCCCCGCGCCGCGCTCGTGGTGCTGGCGGCCATCCTCCCACAATTCAATCTCCCGGAAGCCGGCGTGGCGCTCCTTCTGGGGATCGATCAACTTCTCGACATGGGACGTTCGGCCACCAATGTCGTCGGCAACAGCATCGCCGTGGCCGTGGTGTCTCGATGGGAAGAGTCCTAAGCGGCGAGCCTGCCCCGCGCCTTCAAGATGAAATACACCACGGAGATCAGCACCAGCCAAGGGACGCCGACTATCCAAGAAATGCGCCAGGTTTCCTTATCGAGACCCATGGTCACCAGCACGGCGCACAGCAACGTCAAGCCGACAATCTGTATGAAGGGAAACCAGGGCATCCGCACCGGCAGGTCCGCTGCCTTGTGCTTGCGCCGGAAGCTCAAGTGGCTGAGCAGGATGAGGATCCAGACGATGATCGCATCGAACAGAGCAACCCCGAATAGGTAGTTGTAAGCGAGCGGAGTCAGCTTCGAAGCGCCGGCGGCAATCAAAATGCATGCGCCCGAAAGGAGAATGGCCGTGATCGGCGTGCCGTTCTTGCTGAGCTTGCCCAGGAAGCGCGGCGCATATCCGCCCCGTGACAGGGAGAACAGCATGCGCGAGCATAAGTAGACATCGGTATTCATGCTCGATAGGGCCGCGCTCAGCACCACGAAATTCATGATCCCCGCCGCATGACGGATGCCCGAATGCGCGAACACGCGCACGAACGGGCTTTGGGTGACGACGGTGGCGCCGGTCTCGGTCCAGGGGACGAAGGTGACCACGATGGTCAGGGCCAGAACGTAGAACAGGAACAGCCGCAGGGCCATGGTGCGCAAGGCCGCGGGAATCGCCCGCACCGGATCCTTGGCCTCGCCGGAGGTGACCGCGATCACTTCGATGCCGTTGAACGACAGAATGCCGATGATCACCGCCATCCACACGCCGCCGAATCCATGCGGCATGAATCCGCCGGGGAGGCCGGTGAGATTGTGGAAGCCCACGGGCTGCGTCCCGATGCCGAGTATCGTCACCACTCCCAGTATGATGAAAATGACGATCGCGACCACCTTGATGAGAGCGAACCAGTACTCGATCGAGCCGAAGTTGTTGACCGACCTTGAATTGAAGTACAGCAGCACGAAGGCGAATCCCAGCGACCAAAGCCACACGGGCGTACCTGGGAACCAGAAGGTCATGTATACGCCGGCCGCCACCGCCTCGCCGCCGACGGCAATCACCTGTGCCATCCAGTAGGAGTAGCGCGCGACCATGCCCGCCCAGGGGTTGAGATAAATTTCGGCGTAGGTGCCGAAGGAGCCGGCGGTCGGATGCATCACCGCCATTTCCGACAGGCTGAACACCATGGCCGCCGCAGCGATAGCGGCGATGGCGTAGCTCAGAATCACGGCGGGCCCGGCATAGCCGATGGCGACGCCGCTGCCCATGAATAGACCCGTGCCGATCGCGCCGCCCAAGCCAATCATCACGAGCTGCGAGCGGGTCAGGGCTTTGTGCAGGCCGGCCTCGCGGCTGGCGATCGTGGCTACTTCTACGGCTGCATCCTCGATGGCGGCGATATATTCGAAATCATATATAGTCTAGCATGACCGATGCGCGCTCGAGGCCGGCCCGGGCGTGGCGCCAGGCCTGCAATCGGCATTTCAGGTTTGCGCTGCTTGCAGGTAAGCTCAGACGACTGGGCCACAGGCGGAGTCTTTATGTCGGCGTTTCAACGCGAGGTTCTAGTCCGCTTCGGACATTGCGATGCCGCGGGATGGGTGTTCTATCCGCGCTACTTCGAAATGATCAGCGATTTCGTCGAGGACTGGTTCGAGGATGGGCTGGCGGCGAGCGCCCCAGGACTGTTCCACCACAAGCAGATATTGACGCCCTCGGTGCATTTCACGGTGGACTTCATCAAGCCCACTCGGTTCGGAGACCGGCTGACTTTCAATCTTTGGACGGTGAAGGCCGGAACCACTTCCTGCGAGCTTAAAATCGAAGCGTCGCACCAGGGCGAGCTGCGCATGCGCGCCAAGCAGGTGCTCGTGTTCATTTCCGCCGCCTCGGCCCGGGCGACACCGATTCCGCCGGAGCTCGTCAGCCGCATGCAACGGTTCGCGGCCGATACCGAGCCGCAGCCACCCCCGCCACCGCCCAAGAAACGCAAGCCGGCCTCGCGGCCGGGTTGAACCCGGCGTCCCGCGCAAATCCGCGTGAAAGTTATACGGGCGCCAGGGCCAGCACGCGCAGCGGGCTTCCGGAACCGTTGACGATCTTCAAAGGCGGTGCGATGACGATGGCGCCGGTGGGCGGCAGTTGATCGAGATTGGTGAGACTCGCCAGGCCAAACCGGTTCGATCCGTGCATGATCGTATGGCACGGAAACATGGGATTGAAGGTGGCCGCCTGGCCCGCGTCGGTGCCGACGGTTTCGACACCCACTCCGAGAATGTCGCGCTCACGCGCCAGAAACGGCACGCAATCCGGATGAAATCCGGGCGTGTGCGGACCATCGGCCGCGATGTTGAGATAGGCATCCGCCCCGCCCCGCTTCGACCAATCGGTGCGGACCAGCACCCACGCATGCTCGGGAATCCTGCCGTGCTGCTTTTCCCATGCCTGAACGACCTCCGTCGTCAGCAGAAAGTCGGAGTTCTCGCGCGTCTGACTCGCCACGTCGATCACGCAGGCGGGGCCGATGAAGCGCTCCACGGGGATATTGTGCGTGGCGTTCTCAGGGTAGTCCTTGCCCGTGACCCAGTGAATCGGCGCATCGAAGTGCGTGCCGGTATGCTCGCCGCAGGAGATATTGTTCCAATACCAGGCCGGCCCGCGCGAGTCATAGCGCGAAATCTCCTCGAGCGAAAACGGTTTCGACGGCGCGAATTGCGGCGGCAGCTTGATGACCGGCGTTTCCGGCGCCAGCGGCACGGTCAGATCGATCACGCGAATGCCGCCCGTCATGATGCCGCCAATCAACTGCGTCAAGGTTTGCGAGTGGTTCATGTTGCATCCGATAGTTGACACGTCAAGTATCTATGACTATAGCATACGCGCCGCGTGCCATACAGTGCATCGCCAATCTCGCCGGCCCGGAGCGAGCAAGGGTGGGCGATGCTCTTGCCGCGCCCGCCATGGCTCGCGCTCAGTGAATGGCGATTTGAACCGGCCCTCTGAAAGTCTGGCTGCCGGTTGGGACCGCACAACCCGTCAGCGCGCCGAGGGTGCCTACCGAGCAGAGAGAAATCTCACCGCTCACAACATCGTTGACGTACGCGAGATTGCCGTTGATGGCGATATCGATGGGGTTAGTACCCACGGGGGATGCCGGACCGCAGGTCAGGGTGCCGTCGGCGTTGATCAAGCACCCACTGATCGTTCCCGCTCCGGTGGCAGTATTCGCGATATAGGCGTAACCGCCCGCGAGCGCAATGCCGCCGGGACTCGAGAATGTTCCCCCGGTGGGACCGCAAGGCGATGGCGCGGTGCCCGGGAGCCCAATGGGGCATACATCGACCTCGGACGCACTAACGCCGACATAGGCAAAGCCCGCGCTCACCGCGATACCCGCCGTCTCGGAGCCCGGACCGGTGTTACAGCCGGATAAAATCCCGGCCACACCGATCGTGCAAGCGGTGACTCCGCCGCCCGTATTTGTCGCATAGAGCGTGCTGCCGCTGACGGCCAGATTAAAAGGTGTTGCGAAAACAGCGCCGCTGTTGACACAGCTTGATAAATCTCCATTGGCCATGACACTGCAAACGTTGACGACGTTCGCGCCTTCGTCGGCAACGTAGGCCTGGCCGCTGCCATTGAACGCAATGCCTGCCGGCGCAGTGAAAGTGGCGCTCGTGGGCATGCAATTCGTCGGAGTGCCGCCGGCGGCCAGCATGCAGTACGAAAGGGTGGGCGAGCCGAGTTGCGCAATGTAGAGATAAGCCTGAGTTGCGACGTAGGAAACGCTGACCGTACCGGTCTCTGCCGTGCCGGAGTTGTTGTTATAGCTATAGGTCAAGGACAGCGTGTTGCTCGTAAGCGTCGTGGTTACCGTGGGTGCGTACGTCAGGCTGAGCTGGCACGTGGTGCCCGTGCTCACGCTCTGACATGAGAAGCTGCCGACCGTGCTGCTCCAGCCGCTCGGCAACCCGGTGGTGAGGCTGGAGGTGAGCAAAAGGCCGGTCGCAGGATTGCCGTCACTCGTCGTAAAGGTAACCGTGATGGGCGTGATGCTGCCGGTGACAACGGCGAGAGAGGTCTGGCTCGGCATCCCAGCGATGGTGTTATCTGTCGTCGCTCGATACGCAATGCTCACCGCGCCGGTCTTGGACTCGCCCGCATTGTTCAAGTAGGTGTAGTTCAACATCAACGTGCCGCTGCCAAGCAAGGTCGGCGCATACGTCAGAGGCAGCTGACACCCGTTTCCACTGCTGAAACCGTTGCACGAGAAGGTCGTCGCGGTGCTGCTCCACCCCGCCGGCAGTGCGCTCAGACTGCTGGTCAGCTGCAGCGCGGTGGCCGGTCGGCCATCATCGGTGGTGAAGGTGACCGAGACAGGCTGTGAGCCCTGGCCAAGCACGGCATTGATCTGCCCGGTTGGAGATACGGTCGCAACCGCGTTGTCGTTGGTCGTCGCAGCGTAGGTCACGTTCAGCGAGCCCGTGCTGGCCGTGCCGGCGGCGTTGGTATAGGCGTAGTTCAGCGTCAGCGTGCCGCGCGTCAACGCCGTGGGTGCGTAGGTCAGCTGCAGCTGGCAACCATTGCCCGTGCCGACGCTGCTGCAGGAAAGAGTCTTCGAGGCGCTGCTCCACCCGGCAGGCAGAGCGGTCAAATCCGACGTCAGATAGAACGCGGTAGCCGGCTGGCCGTCATCGGTATTGAATGTGACGGCGACGGCCTGCGAGCCGGTCGCCTCGACGGCAACGATCTCGCCCGACGGCGAGGCGGTGGCGACCACGCTATTGTTGGCCACGGTGGAATAGGGAATGTTCAGCACCCCGGTCCTGGACGTACCGGAATCGTCCGTATAGCCATAGGTCAGCGCGAGCGTGCCGCTGGCGCCCGCCGTCGGAGTGAATGTCAGCGGCAGCTGGCAGCCGCTGCCCGTGCTGACGATGGCGCACGAAAAGCTGGCGGCGGTACTGCTCCAGCCCGGAGGCAGCGCCGCGAGACTGGTGGTCAGACTGAGACCCGTGGCGGCATTGCCGTCGTCGGTCGTGAAGCTCACGCTGACCGACTGATTGCCCCCGCCGCCGACACCGTTGATCTGCCCCGAGGGAGATGCGGTGGCAACAACATTGTTGTACGTGGTGGCGGCATAGGTGATGGTCACCGAGCCGCCGGTGGTCGGCGTGGTCGCATTGTCGACGAACACGTAATTGATGGTCAGCGTGCCGCTGTCCACCACCGTGGGCGCATATGTCAGATTCAGGACGCAGGCGCTGCCGGTACCCACCGAGGCGCAGCTAAAGCTGCCCGGCCCGCTCCAACCGGCCGGCAGCGTTGCCAAGGTGCCCGTGATTGCAAACCCGGAGATGGCATTGCCGTCGTTCGAGGTGAACGTGATACTGACCGTCTGGGTCGCGCCCACGGCGACCGAAACGGCGCTGTCGGACGGCGTCGCCACGACCGCATCATTGCTGCCGGTGGGTCCGCCGCCGCCCCCGGGGCCGGTCGGAGCGCCGCCGCTGGTGTTTCCGCCGCTGCTCGGACCACCGCCGGACCCGAAGCTGGTCCCACTGGAACTGAACCCGCATCCCGACAGGAGAAACAGCGAGCAAATGCCCGCCAGCAATAAATTACGCTTTAGCATCATATCTTTGCAGTGAATGTGAATGGCCGCCAAGTTATGCCGGGTCGTGACCGGGAGGTGTTAACTGCGTCACGCAATGCGATGCGGGCGGTAACTATAAAATTGGCCGCGCTAACGGATTCGCGCTCCACTGTGGATTATGTTCAATGCTACCGATCGTCGAGCTGCGTCAACGCCGAACTCACCACCCGGCCGTTCTTCACCAAGACCCCTTCCGCGCGCAGGCGCCGGGCCTGCTCCCTGTGTTCATGCGATGACTTCGGAAACACGATACGGCCGCCCGCGCCGACGACGCGATGCCACGGGACGTTCAATTCCTTGGGCGCCATCTTCAGAGCGAACCCTGCCTGGCGCGCACGCCCGGGCAGTCCCGCCGCGCGGGCGACGGCTCCGTAAGTAGAGGCCTGCCCCCGCGGAATCGCGCACACCACGTGCCAGATTGCCTCGAGCGCCGGATTCTCCTCGGGCGCAACCCGCCGTCGCGACCCCGAGGCCTTTGAACTCAAAGGCCGAAACAACTCAGCGAATGATTGCTTTGGAGTCACGAGCCTCGTACCTCTGCACGGTGATGTTGACCCGTTCACAAGGTCAGGGGGGATAAGAGGCTGGACGCCAACGTAAAGGCAGCAGTTGGCGTCCAGCCTCTTATCCCCCCTGACCGTGCGCACTGGACCGACGTACATCACCGCGCAGACGGAGCTTCGAGTTGCCTTTGGCACCGTGATGTGGAGCGGTGAGAGCATTCGCCGGGCAGGCTAAGACGCTGGCCGGCAACTGCTCTCCCGTTGCCGGCCAGCGTCTTAGCCTGCCCGGCGAATACCGTCAACCGTCCAACATCAGGGTGCCGAGGTACTCACGCCGCTCGCCGGATGATTCAGTATAACTCGAGTTGACGGGCGTCGCCGATCACGCGCTCGAAGTCCAGACCCAAAGTCGCCAGTACGGGCTCCGCCACCGGTTTCACTTGCTTCAGCACATAGTGCTCGCGGTCGAGCGGGTGCCGTACATTGTCGAGCGGTTCGGCGCCGGACGTCGTCATGACGTAGCTGATGAGGCGGCCCGGCGGCTGGGTCGATTTGCGGGCGGCCGCCACGTGCGGCGGAGTGGTTGCCGTGTACTCATCGGTGTCCTTGCGCAGGTTCTTGCGATACACCAGCAAGGCATCGAGATCGCCGTTTCTCACCTGCTGCACCACGTCCCTGAGATAGGCGTCAACGGATTGATCGGAGAACAGGCGCTGATAGAGCTCGCGCTGCACTTGCTTTGCCAGCGCTGTCCAGTCGCGCCGTACGACCTCCATGCCGACGAACTCCACGCCGGCCTCCGCACCGCCGAGCAGCCCCGCGTACCGCTTGCTCGCACCCCGCGTGCTGTGGCGGGCGCGCGGCAGAAATAACTTCAGGTACAGCTTCTCGAACTCGAGTTCCAGGCGGCTCGCGACTCGCCAGCGGCCATCGATATAACGGCCGAGATCCGCATTCAGCGCCGCAGTGAGTTCCCTGCCGCGTTCACGCGCCGCCTCCGGATCCTCGCCGCCCGAATCGACGAACAAGCTGTCGGTGTCCCCGTACATCACGCGGAAGCCGGCTGCCTCGAACCAGGCCTTGGACCACAGCAGTAATTCGCGGCCGGTGCCGGTGATGGCATTGACCAGCGCGGTGTTGTAGAAGCGGCAGCTTGGGGCGCCGAGCACACCGTAAAAAGAATTCATCAAAATCTTGATGGCGTTCGACGCCACGCCGTCGCCGGCTTTTTTTGCGGCTTCGCGGCGTGGAAAAAGCTCATCGAGCATGCGCGGCAGGATGCCCGGAGCGCGCGCGAACGCGCCGCCCGCGGTGCGGATGAGATCGTCATCCGGAGCCGGCCGTTCCACATAGGAGAGTGGATCGATGTTGAGGGTGCGGATGATGCTCGGATACAGACTCTTGAAATCGAACACCCAGACATTGCGGTGCAAGCCGGTGACGGGTTCCAGTACATGACCGCCCTGCTGGGCTGCGTGAACGCGAGATTCGTCGGCGCGCACGGTCGGCGCGACGATGGCGCGCCGCTCGAGCTCGGTCAGATAGAGAAAATCGAAGGAGGCGATGCTGGCCGCGACCCGATCTGGGGTCATGCCCGTGAGCTGACTGCGCGCATAGGCGAGGCGCACCAGCTTGAGTCTTTCCAATATTTCGAAGGCAAGCCGTGCATCGGTGCGTGCGTAGAGCGCGAAAGCGGGGAGGTTCCGGTGGTAGTTATCGAGAATCTCACCGATCCTATCGTGCACGTCGCCGGCCACCGCCTTGCCCTCGCCCAGGACCTCGCGCGCCACGGCATCGAGCGAATACTCGTCCATGCGCACGAATGCTCCGCGCAGAAGGTCGATGCCGTCCAGCACCAGGCGTCCGGGAATGGAGGCCTGGCCGCTGCCGAAATAGCCTTCCGCCTTGCGCAAACGCATTGCACCCGGCTCTCGTCCCAGGAGGAATGGATGATTCAGGCGCGCCGCGATTCTTTGCAGCACCGTCAAGTCGAAATCGATCACATTCCAGCCGGTCAGAACATCGGGATCGATCTGCTTCACGCGCGCGCAAAACATATCCAATGCGGCACGCTCATCCGCGCAGCGATGGGCATGTTCCGGCATGACCCGATTGCCCTTGTCGACGATGAGCACTGCGTCGACCCCCGGCGCATACAAGGAAATCGCGAGCAGACGCTCATCCTTGCCGTCCGTCTCGATATCGAAGGACAGCACGCGCGGTTCGATATCGACTTGCGCCGGCCGCAGCGTCGGATTGACATAGACCCGGGCCACACCATTTCCGGGCGCCCATTCGCCTTCGATCTCACACCCGCCCTTGATACCGCGGTCGATCAGGTAACGCAGGGCGAAACGTACGTCGGCCTCGAATGTCCCGATGTCGGCCGCGTGCAGCCGGTCGCGGAGTCCCGGAACGTCCTGAGGAATCTCGGTCTCGAGCACAGATACGGTGGCTCCCGCGAAACTGCGCTTGTCGGTGGGTTTCGGGTCCGCCAGCCGCAGCGCTCGGGCGCGCTCGGCGTCGGCGCTTCGGATGTAGAAATGCGGACGTTGCCGGTCGTCGCGCACCAGGAAGCTGGCGCCGCCTTCCAGACGGCCATGGATGTGAACGATGGGCGTGCGCTGCCCGCTGGAACCCGAGGCAACGCGATAGCTCGCCTGAAGAATGAAACCACGTGCCGCCATGCCTTCATTCTGCGCCATGGCCGTGCAGGCCGCGAGAGCAGTGATGCATATCGCGGGGTCAATCGCGCGTGCGGAACCAGCCGGTGATGCTCAGCCGATCGTGACGCGTCGCCAGCACCGCATGCTCGCGGCCGGGTGTGAGAAAGCACACCAGGCGGCCCGCAATCGGTTCAATATCCCGATGTCCGCCGGCTGCATCGAATATCCGCAGCTCGCCGCCGGCGGCAGCCGTCCAGCCCTCGTTCAAGTACAGCACCAGCGACACCTGGCGTTGCGCTCGGCCCTGCGGCTGATCGACGTGGCGTGCATAGCCGGCGCCGGGCGGATACCAGGCATAGTGCAGCTCGAGTTCGAATAGCCCAAGCCACGCTTGGGCGTTGAGTTCGAGGCGCACCTCCTCGAGCTGCTCCAACAAAGTCTGCTCCGGAGGCAACAAGGGCGCCGCGATCCAACAGATGGAATCGCCACGAATATCCTCGCGGCGCTGCAAGCTCCGCTCACCGCCGATACGCGCCGCACCGAAATCACCGCGAGCGCGCCGCAGATTCGCACAGTCCGCGAGCGCGCAGACCTGCGATGGCGCCAGGAATCGATCCTGAACCGAGATGCCGTCGACTATCGGCGTCAACCGCCTCCCCGCCGCGACCGTTTTGTCACGCCGCCGCTGCGGGTCGCCCTTTTCCGGGTCAGGGCTTTCTTGGCGGCAGCGCGCTTCGGTGCGCGACGCGCCGGCTTGCGAGGCTTTTTACGAGCTTCCAGCATGCTGCCGCGGCAGTCCTTGGCCCCGCAGCGGCAGGCGTAAATCTCATCGACATTGGGCGCGTCGTCGGCATCGCGCTGGATCTGATAATCGTAGGACAGCTCTTCGCCGGGCTGTATGGTGCGAATCGCTTCGATGAAAATGCGCTTCTTCAGGGTGGTGCTTTCGCAATTCGGATCGCAGCCATGGTTGATATAGCGCGCCTCATTGCCGTTGACGCCGGCGTCGATCACCGTCTTCGCATCCACCGTGAACAGGAACGTGTGGTTGTCGTTCGGGTCCTTGTCCTCGTAACGCGCGTCGGCCACCGCGTGGCTCACGCGATCGCCCAGGTATTCGATGACGGTCGTGCCCTTGCGGATACGGCGCGCGGCGAACACGCCGTAGCCATGGATGGGGGAATGTCGCACTTTGAACAAGGGAGTGCGGCGGCGAGACGGAGTTTTTTTCATACTGCGATGGGCGCTTTGATGGCTGGGTGAGACTGGTAGCCGAGGATTTCAAAATCCTCGAATGAATAATCGAACAGGCTGGGCGGCTTGCGGCGAATATTGAGGCGTGGCAACGGGTACGGCGCGCGGGTCAGCTGCTGATCGGCCTGTTCCAAGTGATTCAGATACAGATGGCAATCCCCGCCCGTCCAGATGAACTCGCCGAGCTCGAGATCGCATTGCTGCGCCAGCATGTGAGTCAGTAAGGCGTAGGAGGCGATATTGAAGGGCACGCCGAGCAGAGCATCAGCGCTGCGCTGGTACATTTGACAGGACAAGCGCTGGTCCGCGACATAGAACTGGAACAGGACGTGGCAGGGCAGCAATGCCATCTGGTCCAATTCCCCGACATTCCATGCGCTCACGAGAATGCGCCGCGAGTTCGGATTGCTCCTCAACTGCTCGACCACGTGCGCCAACTGATCGATGTTACGGCCGTCGGCAGTGGGCCAGCTGCGCCACTGTTTGCCGTACACCGGTCCCAGGTTCCCGTCCTTGTCGGCCCATTCATCCCAGATGCTGACACCGTGCTCCTGCAGATACCGCACATTGGTGCCGCCGGCGAGAAACCAGAGGAGTTCGTAGATGATGGAGCGCAGGTGCAATTTCTTGGTCGTTACCAGCGGGAACCCGTTCGCGAGATCGAAGCGCATCTGGTAACCGAATACGCTGAGCGTGCCGGTGCCCGTGCGATCGTCCTTGCGAGCGCCTCCCTGCCTGATGTGCCGCAAAAAATCGAGATACTGGCGCATCAGGCCTTCACTGCACCCAGATTGCCGCTCGGCGCATTGCGGCGATAGGCATAAATCATCATCCCGGCGCCGACAAAAATCATCGGCGTGGTCAGCAGCATGCCCATGGTCAGCCAATCGCCAACCAAGTAGCCGATATTCGCATCCGGCAAGCGCACCCACTCCACGACGAAACGCGCGCACCCGTATACCAGCAGGAACAGGCCGGTGGGCGCCAGCCGCGGCCGAGGCTTGCGGGTGAACCACAACAGGAGGGTGAACAGCACCAGGCCTTCCAGGGTTGCCTCGTAGAGCTGCGAAGGATGCCGCGCGATCAGCACACCTTCGGCATTCGGCACCCCGAAGCCCCAGGGAAGATCGGTGGGCTTGCCCCACAGTTCCCCGTTGATGAAATTTCCGAGCCGGCCCGCCAGCAGACCGAAACCGGGCAGCGGCGCCACGAAATCAAGCACATCGGCGATTCGCTTGTGCTTGACCCGCCCGAAGACGCAGGTCGCGACCAGCACGCCGAGCATCCCGCCGTGAAAGGACATGCCGCCGTCCCAGATATGAAACACGTTCAGCCAATTCTCGGCGATCACGTCATGGCCGTAAAAAATGCACCAGCCCGTCCGTCCGCCGATGATGACGCCGACGGCACAGTAGAAAATAAGATCGTCGATATCCAACGCCGACCAGGTCGATCCGGGCTGGCGCGAGCGGTATCGTGCCACCCACCATGCGACCACGAATCCGATGAGGTACATGATCCCGTACCAATGCACGCGCAGGGGCCCCAGTCCGAATATCGGACCGATCGAGATGGCGATGGGGTTTATGTGGGGATAGGTCAGCATCCGGCTACTTTAAAGTATCGTTCACCCGACAGAAATAGGTTTTTAGATACCGGGTCTCGGGGATGGCCGGGTGCACGGGATGGTCCGGCGCCTGGCCGCCCGCCTCCAGAATCTGCAGGTGCCTGTCGGCCGATCTCGCCGCTTTGGCGATGGCATCCTGCAATTCCTCGGCGCTGACGTGATAGGAGCAGGAGCAGGAGACCAGAATGCCGTCGTCGGCGATCAGCTGCATGGCCAGCTGATTCAAGCGTTTGTAAGCCGCGAGCGCCTTGGGCACATCCTTTTTGCGCTTGGCGAATGCCGGCGGGTCGATGACGACGAGATCGAAGCGAGCGCGCTTCTTTGCCAAATCCTCGAGCACATCGAAGGCGTCCCCCTTGACCGTAGTGAGCTTGCCGCCGGTGGGCCCATTGACGCGATTGCGCTCGGCATTGCTCGCGGCCAATTCCAGCGCAGCCGCGGAGCTGTCAACGCACAGCACCTCGCCCGCGCCGCCGTGTGCCGCGCGCACGCCCCAGGCGCCGACATAGCTGAACACATCCAGCACGCGCGCACCCTTGCGCACGTATTTGATCAACGCCCTCCGGTTGGCCGCCTGGTCGAAGAACCATCCGGTCTTTTGTCCTTCGGCCAGCGGCGCTTGAAATTCCAGACCGTCCTCGACCACCAGGCTCAATTCGTCGAACTTGCCCTTGGCGGCCTCCACATAGCTGGGCAGGCCCTCCATGTCGCGCGTCGAGCCGTCATTCTTGAACAGCAGCGCCTCGCAGCGCAGAACCTGCTCCAAGGCCTGCTGAGTCTGGGGTTTGAGCTTCTCCATCCCGGCGGTACCGATTTGCACGACGCAGGACGAACCGTAGCGGTCGACCACCAACCCTGGCAGCCCGTCGGACTCTCCGTACACCAGGCGATAGTAGGGTGCAGCATACAGGCGCTCCCGCAGGCTCAGCGCCGTCCGGATGCGGGCCGCCAACCAGGCCGCATCGGGAATTTTCCAGGTGCCCAGCATGCGCGCACTGATCAGCGACTGGGGATTGACGTAGGCCAAGCCCAGTGCCCGGTCATTGTGCGCCAGCACACGCACCAATTCGCCCGCCTTGAACTTTGTCAGAGGGGTTTGCTGAGTATCGACCTCGTTGCTGAAGATCCATAGGTGTCCGGCGTGCAGACGGCGGTCTTCGTTGCGTTTCAGGCGCAGGGCAGGCAACTCTGCCGCATTACTGGGGTCGGACATAGGAGGTACTTCAGCTATATTGGCGCGCATTCTAACCGACGCGGAGCTGTCGCATGCAGCGCAATCGTCTTGCCGCAGAAACCAGCCCGTACCTATTGCAGCACGCCGATAATCCCGTGGATTGGTACCCCTGGGGGGAAGAGGCACTGCTCGCAGCCAAACGGCAAAACAAGCCCATTCTTCTGTCCGTCGGCTACTCGGCCTGCCACTGGTGCCATGTCATGGCGCACGAGTCATTCGAGGACCCCGCCACCGCCGCGCTGATGAATCAACTGTTCGTCAATATCAAGGTGGATCGCGAAGAGCGTCCTGACCTGGACAAGATCTACCAAGTGGCGCAGCAGCTCATCACGCAGGGCAACGGCGGCTGGCCGTTGACCATGTTCCTGACTCCGGGCGAGCAGACACCTTTCTTTGGGGGCACGTACTTTCCGAAGGAGGCGCGCTACGGCATGCCGGCGTTCGGCGATCTGCTGCGGCGGGTGGCCGAGTACTACCACAGCCATGGCGCCGAGATCGCCACGCAAAACGAGCAGCTCAAACTCGCGTTCACGAGGCTCGAGCCGGAACCGGCTGCTAACGGCATCACGCTGGACCAATCCCCGCTGCGCGACGCACGCACGGCTCTCGAGCGATCGTTCGACCCTGATTTCGGCGGATTCAGCCGAGCCCCGAAGTTCCCGCATCCCGGCAGCATCGAGCGCTGCCTGCGGCATTGGTACGGCACGTCCGCAGAGACCATCCCGGATCTCAAGGCGCTGTACATGGCCAGTCTGACGTTGACACGCATGGCCGAGGGCGGCCTGTACGATCAGCTGGGCGGCGGTTTCTCGCGCTACTCCGTCGACGGCGAGTGGATGATCCCGCACTTCGAGAAAATGCTCTACGACAATGGCCAGCTGCTCTGCGAATACTCGCGGGCGGCGCTGGCGACCGGCGAGGCGTTGTTTGCACGAATCGCCGGGGAAACCGCCGACTGGGCGCTGCGCGACATGCGTTTGCCCCAGGGAGGCTTTTATTCCAGCCTCGATGCGGATTCAGAAGGTCATGAGGGGAAGTTCTACGTTTGGACTGTCTCCGAAGTCCAGGCCCGGCTGACAGCGCAGGAATTTGCCGCATTTTCGCGCCGATTCGGCTTGGATCGGGGCGCCAATTTCGAGGGCGAGTGGCATCTGCACATCCATGAAACCGTCGACGCGATAGCCACGGCGCTCGGCGAATCGGCGCAGGCCGTCACCGCTCTGATCGAATCGGCGCGCGCCAAGCTGTTGCATGTGCGCACCTTGCGTGTCTGGCCGGGCCGCGATGAAAAAGTCCTCACCGCATGGAACGCGCTCCTGATCAAGGGGCTGGCAATCGCCTCACGAGTACTGCGGCGGCCTGAACTGGCCGACGCAGCCACGGCGGCGGTGGACTTCATACGTCACAACCTGTGGCGGGACGGCCGCCTGCTCGCAACCACCAAGGATGGCCGCGCGCATTTGCCGGCCTACCTCGATGATTACGCCTTTCTGGCGGACGCCCTGCTGGAATTGCTGCAAACCCGCTGGCGCAGCAGCGACTTGGAATTCGCGCGTCAGCTGACCGAAGTGATGCTGTCGCAATTCCAGGATACGGCGGCCGGCGGCTTCTTCTTCACCGCCGCAGATCACGAGCAACTCATCCATCGCAGCAAGAGCTTCAGCGACGAGTCGCTGCCGTCGGGGAACGGGATCGCGGCATCGGCGTTGTGCCGCTTAGGATATCTGCTCGGCGAACTGCCCTACTTGGACGCCGCCGAGCGCACTTTGCGGGCCGGATGGCCCATGCTGCAGCAATACCCCCAAGCGCATATGAGCCTGGTCAATGCGCTGGAGGATTTTCTAACGTCGGTACAAATCCTGATCATTCGCGGCGATGCCCCCGAGATCCAGCGCTGGGCGGCCGAACTCGGCGCTTTGTACTCACCGACGCGAATGATATTCGCCATTCCCCGCGACGCCGCTGACCTGCCGCCCGCTCTGGCCGCAAAGCAGGCGACGGCCGGCACCGTGGCCTATGTCTGCACCGGCATGGCATGTTCGGCGCCGCTCACCGACCTGCGCGAGATCGCGCGCGAACTCACCCTGCGCCTCCAGCGCACCACCTAACGCAACCGATAACCGAGAGCGCGAGCCGCAAGCATCAGAGGACCCAACATCAAGTCATCGGCGAGCGCGCGGTGAAACAGCGGATGCTCAGGAAAGACCGTGGTGCGCAGTGCTCGTTCGTTCAGCGCGAATGCGGGAGCCCCACCATTCATGGAAGAGGTATAGCGGACTCCTTGAATATGCGGGAACGCCTCGTACAGATCGCGTGCCCAGCCTCTCGCGCGACTGTGACTGCCTGAATGGATGGCCATTGACGCACCCATACGGGTGGCAAAATCACCCGCCAGATCCAGAATCCGCAGCGGCTGCGCACTTTCAAAGACGCAGAGCCAGGGGGATTGAAACGCACGATCTATCCGGCGGGTCATTTGAAATACCTCGGCGAGACAGGTCTTCGCATCGGTCGCCGCATAGTAGATACCCCTACTCTGCTCCACGGCCGTCCCTGCGGCAGTCGGCAGATGGTGATCCCACCTCGCATTCAATGGTCCGACATATCGGAACGCATTCCAGGCAGTCGGATATCGTGCGTCGGCGTAGTACACCCGTGCGAGACGCGTGCCTATGGGTAGGATCAACTCTGCGGGAATCAGGCGCGAGAGCGCTACGACACCAGGAGATTGGGGGAATTTAGCCACGCGCGACGAATCGCTCGCGCTACTCAAAGCCTTGGGCGAGTGCGACGACCGCCGCCTCGGGATTACCCCGCAGTAGCCAATCCCGCGGACTCAGCGGCACGGATTGGCCGGCGTCTTCGAGATCCGGGTTGGGCAATAGGAACCACTGCGCGACATCGAGTGGATGGAGATTCTGAGGCAGCGCACCGAGCACTTCCCGAAGTCCGGGCAACACGTGCTTGCGCTCGAATTGAAAGCGCGGCAGTCGGCGTTCTCCATCGTACTCGAGACCCAACAGCGATCGCTCGCGCAGACGCTGCCTTATTCGGCTGACGTCCAGCCTCAAATACGCTGCGGCTTGAGACGTTGTAAAACTGGTTTCGATCAGCGCCATATAATCCGCAATGGACTGCATCAGCGGATCTTCTTTCGCCGTTCCGGACCAAGCTGCAGTCGATAACCCAACCGATTTCAACGCGTCGATTTCACCGGCGGTCAGCGCTTGAGCCGCCGCCGGCCGCTCCCGTGCGTACCCCAGCATCGGCTCATTGACGAGCAGCTGCTGCCGCGCATGTTCATACAGATCGATCGGCACTTCAGCGGCGGCGGTTTTGCCTCCAACCATTGAGCGTCTGACATGCTCTGCCATCGATGATACTCCCGATTATTCCCGCGGGGAATATCAGGGAGTATACGCCGAATCATCGCTGGTTGCAGACGAGTCTTTCCGACCTGTTGCTGGGAAACGAACTCGGCCGCGCAATCCAGCAACAGGGCAATGACAATGGGCCGTCTGCGCACTCGCCTAACCCATGCGGGTAGCTAAGTCAGCTGCCGGACCCAGATCCCGCCGATTGGACCCAATTGCGCGAACTCACCTTGCGCGTGGTCTTGAACAGTTCCGCCTCGGCGCGCATCCAGTCCATGAACGTTTTGGCGCTTTGCAGGCCATGGGCACGGGCCGGACAAACCAACCAGTAACTGCGGTCGTATTGCACGGGGTGTCCGGCGGCAACGAGCGTGCCGCAGTGGATTTCATCGGCGACGAGACTCCAACGCGCAAGCGCGAGACCTGCGCCCCGCACCGCCATGTGAACGACTGACTCCGAATCCTCGAATACGGCTCCGCGAAATCCACCCGCATAGGGATCGGCGCGGCCCTCGAACAGCCACGCGGTCCAAGGCTCACTGACGCTATGCACGAGCGGGTAACGCTTGAGGTCATCGGCCGTTCGCACCGGGCCGTGGCTTGTGTACAGGGCCGGGGTGCACACCGGCAGCAGCCACTCGTCCAATACCTTTTCGGCCCGGAGGTTCGGCCAACTGCCCATGCCGAATCGAATCGCCAGGTGAAAGTCCTCCTGCACGAAGTCGACCATGTCGGCAGAGGTGTGGACGTGCAAATCGATCTCCGGATGAGCGGCGCGAAACCGCACCATTCTCGGCAACAGCCACATCTGCAAAAACGAAGTCAGTGTCGTCACTCTCAGCGGCCCCGCGCCGCGGTCCAAGCGCACGTCGTTAACCGCACGTTCCAGTTCTTCGAGTGCGCGCTGCACGCGGGGCAGCAAAGCCGCTCCCTCGTTGGTCAAATGCACCTGCCGACCATTGCGTCGAAACAGACGCTGCCCCAAATACTCCTCCAGCGCTCGAATCTGAAGACTGGCGGCGCTGGCGGTCACTCCAAGCGCATCTGCGGCGCGGGTGAAGCTTAGATGCCCGGCCACGGACACGAAGACGCGCAGGCTGCCTAATGGCAGCCTGCGCAGTGGCCTGACTGCCGCCCGCCTCGATACGGATCGAGTACGTCGGCCATCGATGCTCTTACGGCTGGCTATATTTCCTCCGCTAACGCCGCGCCGTCAACGTTTCATAGCCGGATGCGGTGTGTTCTCGATAGTAGGCTGTAAGAGACGGCCGATCCACTGTCACTACGGCTCGGTCAACCGCCTGCGCCTCACAGGCGCGCCAGGCGGCCGAGGTTATGGCCGAGCCGGGAGGCTCTGACTCACCGCAGACCTGCTTCGCCGCAAGCTTGAGCCGCCGGTACAGCACGGCGACGCCCGCCGGTTGCTCGAGATTCAAATCGCCGAAACGAACTACGATCCGGCGGACTTCCTCGCCGGCCGGCGGTGTGGACGCGAACGCGCCGCATTGCCATGCCCCCGCCAGCAGTAACACCGTGGCATTGATCCAGATTTTCGGTTTGCGTGACATGCTCATCTCCTCTCCGCTGTGTAAACACTTCAGCACACGAGTGCTGAGACACAGGATGCGCGGCAGCGCGGAGATGAGCGTGCAAAGCACTCAACGCGGGTTAAGGTTTCCTCAATGCGGCCGCCAGGCGTCTTTTGAGTTCGCCGTGCACAGCCTCGGAATAGCTCGGTGCAGCGCTCCAGTCCAGCGCCCAGGGTTGCGCCGTGCGCGTAGCCTCGGGCTCCTCCGGGCGGCGCGGGAAAATATGCGCGTGCAGCGCCGGTTCGACATTGCCGAATATCGCGTAGTTGATGCGCAGGCCCGCGGTGACGGCCAGCAGGACGTCGCCGATGGCTGCCATGTCGGACAAGAATTGGCCGCGCAATTCCAGCGGCAGTGCATTCAAATGCGGCACGACAGGATCCGGCAACAGCAAGCAGTAGCCGGTCAGCACCTGCCGCTCGCCCATGACCACCCAACCGGACCGCAACCTTGCAACCGCCGGCGGATACTCGCCGGCGCGGCAGCGCTCCACCAGGGCATGGATGGCCGTCGGCTGTGTCACGGCCCCAGCGCCTTCGCCACCGTCGCGGCATCCACGGGTGCGGCCGCATTGCCGAAGTTCGAGCGCAAATAGGAGAAGAGCGCGGCGGCGTCCGCGGGTTTCATCCAGCCGAACTGCAGCATCTGCGTCGAATAGCGGCCCGCCGGCATGGAGTGGGGTCTTTGTCCCTGCATGACCCAGCGCGCCAGTTCGACCGGATCGCCGGTCACCACGGCAGAGCCCGCCAGGCTCGGATACACGCCAGGTATTCCCGCTCCGTTTTGCTGATGACAGGGCACGCAATTGCCGCTGTAAATACGCTCGCCGACCTCGGCGGCGGTGGTCCCGGCATTCCCTGCCGTCGCGCCAATGGCCGGCTTCGGCTCTCCTGCGACTCCTTGGGGCTCACCGGGACTTTTCGGAGAACAGGCGGCTAAGGCACTCCCCAGCACCAATAGGGACAATATGTATGTTCGCACCATGTGCTAAATGCTAGCAAAAGACGCAGCGGAGTATCCCGCTTAAAGTTGCTGCGACTAGACGTGGACATGCCGCCCTCGACTGATCGTCGGGTAAGCGAATGCCGCGATGTGCGAGTGGACGCGCCGCAGGTCGCAGACCACATGAAGAAACAGGCTGCTTCCCTCGGCAATCAGGCCCACCCGGTCTCCTTCGCCCCCACGGGCGCCCGTTGCCGCGTCGCGCAGCAGTCGAACATGAAGAGCGGTTGCCTGGGCCTCCATGTCGCGAAGGGTTGCTTTGCGCGCAATGAGCCGCGCAGCCTCTTTGGCATCGCCGTTCAAGAAGATGCTGACCGCCAGGCGCAAGCTATCAAGGACTTCGCCGTGGATTGCTGCGATCGCCTCGATCTCTTCAGCCGAGAAGAGATGACTGCGCTGGATCTTCTTGACGGCAACCTCCATGAGGCTGCTCGTGACGATGTTACCGGCATGTTCGAGATTCAAGACCGCAGAGAGGATCTCTTGCGCACGGGCGCCCTCCATCTCATCGTCCAAGGGTTGCTCGTTCCCCAGATCTGCAAGATACCGGCGAATCGCCGCTCCCAGACCATCAAGGGCATGGCCCACCTGGTTGATCTCCGACGCGCGCTTCCGGTCGCCGTCGCGCAGCGCCTGGAGGGCACCGCGGAGCATTCCCTCCACCAGATCGGCCGCGCGCAGCGTTTCGCGCGATGCGTTGGTCAAGGCGATCGTCGCCGCATCGAGTGCTGCGGGGTCCAAATAGACGGGCTCCCCCGGATCGGTGGGTTTCGGCGGGGCCGGCAACCAGCGGATGAGGAGCCTTGCAATGCGCTCAGTGGGCAGGATGAAGACGAGCGCCAGAAGCAGATTGAAGGCCGTGTGAAAATTCACGATCATCCTGCCGGGCGTCGCGTCGATCCGAGCGAGACCGGCAGCGCACAGCGGCAACAGCGGCAGAGCGATGACGCAACCGATGAACCGTACCAGGGCATTGCCCAGCGGCAGGCGCCGTGCGGCGGACGAGCCCGCCTCCATGAGCGCTGGCAGCGTCGCACCAAGATTGGCACCGAGCACCAGCGCGAGGGCGGGCGTCGGCGCAACGACGTGGTTGGCCGCGAGCGAGACGACGAGCAGCACGATGGCGATGCTCGAGTGACATCCCCAGGTGAGGATGCCGGCGATAAGCATCAATAACAGCGGCTGATCAGCGAGCGTCTGTAGCACCGCTCTGAGCGCCGGAGCACTCTCGATCGGCGCCAGCGCTTGCGTCAGACCGCCAAGTGCAAGGAGCATCAGGCCCAGCCCGATTGCCGCGCGGCCGACATTTTTCAAGCGATCGTTGTCGGACGAGCGGAACGTGATGACGCCCGCCAAGATCAAGGGCGGCGCGACGGGTGCGATGTTGAACGAGAGGACCTGGGTAATGAGAGTCGTCCCGACATTCGCGCCCAGCATCACGGCCAGGCCGGGACCCAAGCCAATGAATCCCGCCGCGACGAAGGAGGTTGCCATGAGACCGGCGGCAGTGCTGCTCTGCAGGAGGGCAGTCATGCCGACCCCCACCCCAAAAGCGCGGCCGCGACTCTTGAGGTTACGCCCAAGCCAGCGCCGCAGCTGTGCGCCAAACCCGCGCTGCACCCCGCTCGTGACCATGTGCGTGCCCCAGAGGAGCAATCCCACATAGCCCGACAGCTCGAGAAGAACGAATGTATCCGTCATCGGCACCTCGCGCGGATGGGCAATTAGAGTCTACGCGACCGCGAGCAATTCGGCCGCGACGAGGCTCTCTCGTACTGCTCCGTCTGCGCGGTGATGTACCTCGGCCCAGTGCGCACGGTCAGGGGGGATAAGACGCTGGACGCCAACTGCTGCCTTTACGTTGGCGTCCAGCGTCTTATCCCCCCTGACCTTGTGACCCGGTCAACATCACCGTGCAGAGGGTACTAGCCCTTCCAAGTCCGAAAGCGCCCCGTATCCAAGTGCACGAAATCCGATGCCCGGTAGTAGCCGACGCCACCGCGCTTCAAATCGATGGCGTGCGTGGCGAGGCTCGCGCAATCCACCCCGGTGATGCGCACATCGATGGCTTGTCCTTCCATGTGCAGGCTGTGCTGGGCGACTTCCGCGCTCTTGTCGTGTAAATAGGCGTTGGTCTGCGGCGATCGATAGCCCGAGATCACCTTGAATGCCGGCTCGACACCCAAAGTGTGCGCGACCTCCACGAGGTAATCCATCAAGCGGGGATCGATGACGTGCCGCTGGCCGGTACGAAAATCCCTCAAACACGCTTCAATGGACGAGAGTGCGTCGGGCAGATAGGCGCCGTCGCGAAAGTATTCGATGTCCAGCCGCTCGCTGGTATGCAGGTTCAGCAGAGCGATTCGCCTGGGCGCCTCGACCCGGTGCCCGGCGTCTTGGCTTCGCGCCGCTCCCGCCAGCAAGCCGGCCGCCGACACTCCGGCCAGAACACCTCCCGCTTTCAACACGCGGCGCCGGCTCCAACTCATCGGCGCATCCTGTCGCTGAGCAGCCGTCCGCCGTCGAGTGCCAGCACCGTGGCCCGCGGAAAGAAATTGAAATCCGACGCCGAAGCCCAGGTGTAGGCACCCATGGCGCGGCCGACGACGAGATCGCCCACTTCGAGCTTGGGCAGTTCCAAATGCTCGTTGATGACGTCGATGCTGTCGCAGGTCGGGCCGGCGAGCACCGAGGGATAGGTCTTGCCGGCGGGCACCAGCGCCTCCACCGGGTAGGCCGCATGATCGTAGATCTGGCCGCTGTAGCTGCCATACAAACCGTCATCCAGGTAGTACCACCAACGGTCGTCGCGCAACGCGCGGCCCATGACCGAGGCCACCGCGATCGCCGCAGGCGCGCAGATGTAGCGGCCCGGCTCCGCGATCACGCGCATCGCAGGTGGAAGCTCCTGCAGCGCGACGACGATCGGCGCGCAGAAATCCTCGATGGGCATGCAGCGCTGCAAATAATCCACCGGAAAGCCGCCGCCGATATCCAGAATGCCGAGTGCGTGTCCCATTTGCGCGGCCATCCGCAGCAGCTCGCCGCAGCGCGCAATGGCATGGACGAACATCGCGGGACCGGCCGCTTGGGATCCGACGTGGAACGACAATCCGTCGATTTTGATGCGCAGTTCGGCCGCCAGCTGGAGCAAGGCGGAGACCGACTCGGGCTCGCAGCCGAACTTGCGCGACAGGTCGCAGCGGGCCTCGGGACTTCTGAACGAAACGCGAATCAGCAGCGAAGACCGGTTGCGGTACTTCACGAATTTGCGCAGCTCATCGGGATTGTCGATGACGAAGCGAGTGACGCCGTATGCCAGAGCCGTGCGGATATCGCTGTCGCGCTTGATGGGGTGCGTGTGAATGCAGCGTTCGGGCGCCACTTTCAGGCGCCGCACCAATTCCACCTCGCCGTTGGTCGCCAAATCGAAGAAGGCACCTTCGGCCTGCAGGGTGTTGACCACCGATGAATGCGGCAGAGGCTTCAAAGCATAGTGAAGGTCGACACCGGGCAGCGCTGCCGCGAGGCGCCGATACTGTTGGCGCACGCGCACCGCATCGACGATGAACAGCGGCGAGCCGTAGCGGGCCACCAGATGCTTGATCGACTCGTGGGCGAACGGGTCCTGCGCCGGGTCCAGTTCCAAGGGTTCAACCGCGGCGGCGCGCGGACTCAAAGACGATTTGGCCACTAACTCACGCTCAGTTCCAAGGAATCGTCACCCATGCCGCTGGCGCGCTGCAGGCGATCGAGGATCGCCGCCCAGCGCTCGTCTTGCGGCAGGCTTTGCACGAATATCCTCGCGCATCCTGCACGGTCCAGCGTCCGCAAGTGATTGTAGAGGTTGTGTGCGTAGATATCGGGCCGCTTTCCCGCATTGATCCAGGTCATGTGACGTTGGGTCTGCAAGGGCGGCCGCATGGCGAGTACCGCGACTTTTTCCTCGCGCGCCGTAATCTCGCCGGCGCGCACCTCGAGGTCGTCCGAGGCCACGATCTCGAGAGGCGTGGACGGC
Source organism: uncultured Gammaproteobacteria bacterium (assembly GCA_963807505.1). GTDB lineage: Bacteria > Pseudomonadota > Gammaproteobacteria > Steroidobacterales > Steroidobacteraceae > Bog-1198. Next base: position 334,338 of record CAWECC010000001.1, read on the forward strand.
GCATAGTGCAGGGGGCGGTCCCCCGGCGTGCGGGGGGCGGCTCCGCCGATCTTGAGGTTCGCAACCACCTGCTCGAGTTGCGAGCGGGTGATGAACCCCGGCCGCAGCAATCGCGCCTCATTGTCGAGACAGGAGACGATGGTCGACTCGAGGCCGATCGGCGAATCTCCGCCGTCCAGGATGACGCCGACCGCATCGCCCAGTTCGTCGCGCACATGCTCGGGCTTGGTCGGGCTCAACCGCCCATAGCGATTGGCGGAAGGCGCCGCGATGCCGCCGCCGAAGGCGTTCAGCAGCTGCTGCGCCATGGGATGCGAGGGCACGCGGATACCGATGCTGTCCTGGCCGCCCGTGACGATGTCGTTGACGTTATCCGCCTTGGGCAGAATCAGAGTCAGGGGGCCCGGCCAGAACTTGGCGGCCAATTGCTCCGCGACCGGAGGCACCGCGGATACCCAGCGATGCAGATACCGTGGATCATCCAAATGCACGATCACCGGATGATTCGGCGGACGCCCCTTGACCTCGAAAATCTTGCGCACGGCGGCTGGATTGGAGGCATTTGCTCCGAGTCCGTAGACGGTCTCGGTCGGAAACACCACCAGGTCGCCGGCGCGCAGGGCCTCGACGGCTTCTTCGATTTCTGTCTGAGTAGCTCTTACCACGCGCCCATGATATCAAGACTGGCATACCAACAAAGCTCGCTTGCGGCTCCGCGTCGCCGATCCGTGCCGCAATTCCGCTTTTATCGCAACGGATCCGGCACTTTGCGTCACTTCGCGGGGGAGTCAAGTGTCGGCGGAAGGATACATTCCATAAATATCAAATCCAGCCAGCGCCCGAACTTGAACGCCACCTCATGAAAATGACCGGCGACGGTGAATCCAAGGCTGCGATGCAGGCCGATCGACACTGCGTTATCCGCGTCGATGCCGGCAATCATCACGTGTTTGCCCATGCCGGCGGCTCGCGTCAAGAGTTCCGCCACCAACGCCCGCCCTACGCCCTGGCCACGGCAATCCGCGCGCACGTGAACGCTGTGCTCGACACTGTGCCGATATCCCGGCCATGCCCGAAATTCTCCGAAGGTCCCGAACCCGGCGATGCCCGAGGCATCCCGGGCGACGATTAGGGGAAAGCCTCGTTCCGTCTTGGTATCGAACCAGGTCTCCCCATGGCTGGGCGTGAACTCCTGGTCCGAAAAGATCGCGGTCGAGTGACGAACGACTTCATTGTAGATCGCCAAAATCTGCGGAAGATCGTCGCGGCACGCGTTGTCGATCATGGTCACCTGCGCATGGATCGGGCTTATCCCCCATATTAAATCAATCGCCTCGAATATCGGCTAGCTCTGCGCGGCCGCCTGTCCTAGCATTGGCGTATGTCCGGACCCAATCACGATCACGAGCACAAGGACGGGCACAGCAGCCTGAGCCCCCTGGAGCTGCGCGTCCGCGCTTTGGAGACCGTACTCACGCAGAAAGGCTATATCGATCCTGCGGCGCTCGATGTGCTCATCGACACTTACCAAACCAAGATAGGCCCACGCAATGGCGCCCAAGTCGTGGCGCGCGCCTGGTGCAATGCCGAATTTCGGCGCCGGCTCCTCGAAGATGCCACGGCGGCAATCGCCTCCCTGGGCTTCTCGGGGCGGCAAGGCGAGCACCTGGTGGCGGTGGAAAACACAACCGAGCAGCACAATCTGGTGGTGTGCACCCTGTGCAGCTGCTACCCCTGGCCCATCCTCGGACTGCCGCCGACCTGGTACAAAAGCGCGCCCTATCGCGCGCGAGTGGTCAAGGATCCGCGCGGCGTGCTCGCGGATTTCGGAGTGCACCTGAGCGAAACGGTGCGGATCCGGGTATGGGACTCGACGGCTGAGGTGCGCTATCTCGTGCTGCCGCAACGCCCTGCCGGATCCGAGCATCTCGGTGAGCGCGAACTCGCGGATCTCGTGACACGCGATTCGATGATCGGCACCGGCCTGCCCTTGAAGCCGGGCGGCGCCTCCACGGCCCGCACTTCGCCATGAACCAACGTCAGAGCGAACTCGCGTCAGTGACGGGATACGTCTCGAACGCCGATCTCGGCGGTCAAGACGGGCACGGCACCGTGCACCCGGAGCCCGAAGGTGAGCTGTTTCACGCAGCCTGGGAACCGCGCATTCTGGCGCTGACCTTGGCCATGGGCGCAACAGGCCTGTGGAACATCGACACCAGCCGCGCAGCGCGCGAGACGCTGCCAAATTACCGGGAACTCAGCTACTACCGGATCTGGCTCGAAGGACTGACAAAGCTATTGCTGCGAACCGGCGCCGTGCAGGCGGACGAGATCTCGCACGGTCGGGCGGTGCACGCCGCGGTCGCCACTCGGAGTGTGTTGCGCGCCGGCCAGGTTGCCGCGGTGCTGGCCCGCGGCTCGCCGACCACGCGGCCGTCCGGCAGCCCTGCGCGCTACGCACCGGGTCAGTGGGTGCGTACTTGCAGCGCCGCGCCCCAGCACCACACTCGCCTTCCCGCCTACACGCGCGGCAAGCGCGGTGTCATCGAGCGGGTGCATGGCGCCCATGTCTTCGCCGACACGAATTCTCAGGGTCTCGGCGAACAGCCACAATGGCTGTATACGGTGGCGTTCGATGAGCGGGAACTGTGGGGCGAAACCACGCCGCGCCAGCACGCCACCGTCTCGGTGGATGCCTGGGAACCCTACCTGGAACCGGCGTGAGCGCCCGCTCGCCGCTCGAGCTTCCGGGCTTCCCACGCGATGAGCAGGGTCCCGTATTCAGGGAACCCTGGGAGGCCAAAGCCTTCGCCATGGTGCTTCGGCTGCACGAGCAAGGCTTGTTTAGCTGGGCCGAATGGGCCGACGCGCTGGCGCACGAAATCCGCGCCGCACGAGCCCGCGGCGACGCCGATCTGGGCGATACGTACTACCAGCACTGGCTCCGAGCCCTCGAAACCATCGTCGCGTGCAAGGGTGCTACGTCGGCCGACGAACTCGCCCGTTGCCGCCTCGCGTGGGCAGAGGCCGCCGAGCGTACGCCGCACGGCCACGCCGTGGAATTGCCGGCGAGCTGATACAACACGGTCAAGGCGTCAGCGACGCCGTCACCTCCGGCGGGTCCAGCGCCGTCCTGATCCAAGTGCCGTCCTTCTGCCGTTGCAGCTCATAGGCGGGCCAGTAGTGCTTGTCCAGCTTCAGCGTGATCACATCCGTCTGGCCGTTCCACGCCACCGTGGTCAAACGCAATGACGCGCGATCGGGCTTGCCGCTGACCGCCCTGATGAAGGCATCGAGGTCGGGGGTGGGTTTGTCGTCGACCTCGGTGATGCGCCGGCCCGCATACAGACCATAGTGCGTCGACGGTGAGCCGTAGAAGAAGAAGGACACGAAAACGCCGTTCGGCGCGATGCCGCGCTGTACCGCCATAGCCCGATGCGGAGCTTGCAATGTGGCGCCGGCCCAGATCAGCACGCGATCGATATCGCGGCCGTCCAGCGCCACCGTGTTCATTTCCAGCGTCTTTTCGGCGCCATCCCGCCAGACGCTCACCTTGACCTGCGGTCTTTGCACGGCGCGCTCCACTTCGCGGAAGCGGTTGACCACCTTGCCGTCGATGGCGAGCACCAAATCGCCGGGCTGCAGCAGAGCTGCGGCAGGGGAACCCGCCACCAGCCTATCGATGCCGAGCACCTGCCTGCGCTGGGGATCGTGTTCCTCGAAGCGCTTTACCCACTCGTCCGGCAGCCCGAGCTCGCGGGCGCCGGCCAAGGACTGCACATCGAACTCGGCCTCGAAGGAATATAGCGGGCGGCTGTCGGCCACCACGCCGATCATTTCCGAGACCAACTCCGCCGGGATGCCGCGGTTGACCTGTTCGAGTTCGCGCTGCGATTCGAACGCAAAACTCGACCACATGGCGAGCACATTGCCCTTTTCATCCGCCAGCACGCCGTCGTAGTCGCCCGGGGGATTGATGAGGCTCACCGCCTCCAAATTGCTGTCGCGGAAGCGCAGCGTACGCGACAGCGGAAATGACACCACGTCCACGCTGGATATTTGAGTCTTCTGCGACAGGATCTTGGAGTCGGCGCGTTCACCCACCACCCATACATCGTCGCCCGCGGCCAGCGGCTCGGTGAGCAAAGTGGCGGAACGCACCGGCGTCGTGCCGATGGATTTCGGATCGTAGGAGACTACGGCGAGATTGTGCAGCGGATGGATGAACACGACTTTGCCCGGCACTTCGACCGTACCCGCGAAGGTGATTCGCACATCGCCCATGGCGACCGGCACGGTGTTGCGGTCGATCGCGACCAGCCCGCGCTCGGCGTCGACGATGACGCCGGTGCCGTGATAGTTCTTCTCAGTCACGCCGGACACGGAATACGGCATGTCGAAGTTCACCATCACCAGCGACGGCGCCAAGCCGGTCGATGCGCGGATCGCCGGTTTTCGCGAACTGCGTGGAGGCGGGCTTGACGCTCGACGGAGCGGGTCCCTGACCGATGGCGACGCAGGGCCAGGTTCCGAGGACATCGTCGCGCTTGCACTTGCGCGCCGGGAACCAGCGCCTATCCATGCGGATGACCTTCAGCTGCGCGGCCCGCGGATCCTCCAAGGTCACGTAGCGGACCGGCGCACTGGCGCCGTCGGCCAGTTCCGCGAGAGCGGCCTCGAAATCCGCGAGATTCTCCACTTTCTTGCCGTTGAACGAACTGATCAAGGCGGCGCGCGGGATGCCTGCGCTGCCGAACACATAGCCGGGGTTCGCGACGTACACTCCCTTGATGGGGGCGTTGAAATGCCGCGCCTGCTGGTAGGACAGAGTGTGCACCACGGCTTCGCCGAATTCGATGTACTCGTCGGCCGTGATGGCACTCAAGGACTGCACGCTCGAGCGTATGCCGCACCGTCTCGCGGCCGCGCTGCACTTCCACCTCGATCTTCTGGCCGACATGGCTGTCGAGCACATCCTCGAGAGAGAAGAATTCAGGAATGGGCTTGCCGTCGATGGCTACGAGAATATCGCCGGGCGCCAATTGCCCATCGGCTCCCGACCCCGGCTGCACGTCATCGACCACCAGCATGCCGGTCAATTTCGGGTATGCCTTGCGAATCCGCGCTTCCGTGTCGGGGTTCAGGCCGAGACGCCTGAGCTCATCGTAAGGCGTGTATTTGAAAACCGTTTCCAGGGTGCCGCGCGGCACGGGCTTTCCCGCATCGATGTACTTCAGCGCCCGCGTCACAGCCGTCAGCGGCAGGTAGAAGCTCGAGGCGGCGCCGGTCGCCCCGCCTGCGTTCAGCGCCACCACCCGGCCCTCGATGTCGATGACCGGGGAGCCGGAGGAACCGCCTGAAGTGCTCGAAGCCGCCTGGAAGTAAAAGGTATTGAAATCGTTGTACTTGCCGTAGCCGTATTCCGGCGCCTCACGGTCCAGGCGCGCCAGAGTGCCGGCGAGGATCGACAATTGCTCGCCGGCGTCGTTGCCGACCACGCGAATCTCGCGGCCGATGACGGCACCCGCCGGATACAGCGGCAATTCGGCGGGCTGGATGAATTTGAGTTTCGCCGGGTCGTAGCGATAGATGCCGAAGTCATGGATGGGATCGCGATATACCGGATACAGCTGCACTTCCTCGCGATTGAGGAAGATGGCCTGCGCGGTCACCGGCCCCGGCGTCACCACATGCCGATTCGTCAGGATGAGCCCGCGCTTGGCATCGATGACGAAACCCGTGGCCTGCGCCGTCGTGTTCCACTCGGTGTCGAACGCCCGCGTGCTGTCGATTTGAATGGTGACCACACCGCTGGCGATCCGCTCCAAGGTCTGCGCCCAATTGGCGGGCGAACCGGGAATCCCCGGCGCCGGCACGGCGGCGACCGCCAAGGGCACGGGAGTGGCGGTGGGAGCGGGAGCGGCAGCGATTGCGCGGGTGACGGACAACACACAGAGAGACAGAAATAACGCAGTACGGGGCATGCCGATCCTAGTAGTGGATTGGGGATAGATTGTATTCAGTGCCCGTGGTCGGACAAGATCAGGAGCCATACGGTTCCTAACAAGGCGAAACTCAGCATGACGGCGGCCGACCCCATGTCCTTGGCCATGCCGGCCAGCGGATGCCGCTCGGTGCCGGACCGGTCGACCACCGCCTCGACCGCGCTATTGAGTATTTCCACCACCAAAATCAGCAACATCGGACTCACGAGCAGAGCCCGTTCGACCCCGGAACGGCCGAAATACAGGCCTGCGGGAACGACCAGAACCGCCAGCCCCACCTCCTGGCGGAAAGCGGCCTCTTCCCGCCAGGCATGGCGAAATCCATGGAAAGAATAGCCGAATGCGCGCAGCAGCCGCGTGATTCCGGTCGGTTTGTTGTCTATCGTTCATTCAAGCGGCGGGTTTCCATGCCAAATCCAACTGTTTCGCTGCGCGCACGTCATCGAGCCGCCGCACCGGCATTGTATGCGGAGCCGAGGAGAGTTTCTCGGGCTCTTGCTCCATTTCCCGCCGAATCGCGATCATGGCTTCGCAGAAACGGTCGAGGTCTTCCTTGGCCTCGGTTTCGGTGGGCTCGATCAACAAGCATTCAGGCACCAGCAAGGGGAAGTAGGTGGTCGGGCGAATGAAAGCCGTAGTCGAGCAGGCGCTTCGCCACATCCATCGCGGTGACCTGGTAGAGCCTGGTTCTCGCTGCCTCAGCGTAACGATGAATTCGTGGCTGGCGCGCCGCGTGGGATAGGCCGCTTCGAACCCCGCCGCCTGCAGCCGCTTCAGCAAGTAATTGGCATTGAGCGCGGCGAATTCGGCGACCCTCACCATGCCTTCGCGGCCCAGCAGCCGCATATAAACATAGGCACGCAAATTGACACCGGCATTGCCCATGAAGCCCGACAGTCGGCCGATGGACTGCGGCAGATCGCGCTCCGTCAGCCAGCGAAAGCGTGCGCCGTCCTTGCCCACGATGGGAATCGGCAGAAACGGCCGCAGGCGCGCGCTGACGCCCACCGCACCGGAACCGGGACCTCCGCCGCCGTGCGGCGTCGAAAAAGTCTTGTGCAGATTCATGTGGATGACGTCGAAACCCATGTCGCCCGGCCGAACCTTGCCAAGAATGGCGTTGAGATTGGCACCGTCGTAGTACAGCAGGCCGCCCGCTTCATGCACGATGCGCGCGACCTCGGTAATCTTCCGTTCGAACACCCCCAGGGTGGATGGGTTCGTCAGCATGATGCCGGCGGTCGCCGGGCCCACGGCGGCTTTCAAGCGCGTCGATGTCGACGTTGCCGTTCGGCATCGCAGGGAATCTCCTTGACGGTGCAGCCGCACATCGCCGCGGTGGCGGGATTGGTGCCGTGCGCGGCCTGCGGCACGATGATTTCAGTGCGCCCCAGATCATTTCGCGCGCGGTGGTAGGCGCGGATCATGGCGACGCCGGCAAACTCACCCTGCGCGCCGGCCATGGGCGTGAGGCTGACGCCCTGCATGCCCGTGATTTCCTGCAGCATCTCCTGCAGCTCGTACATGCAGGCCAGAAATCCCTGCGGCTCGGGCCCGAGCGGATGTCGCCCAAGAAATTCCGGCAGCATGGCGAAGGTGTTGCACGCCTTCGGGTTGTATTTCATGGTGCAGGAGCCAAGCGGATAGAAATGCGTGTCGATGGAGAAATTCATCTGCGACAGGCGCGTGAAATGGCGCACCGCCTGCAACTCCGACACCTCGGGCAGCGCGGGCGGTGTCGCGCGACGCAGATGCGCGGGAATTTCGCGCCGACCCCGCGACCGGCGGTGGGAACTGCGTCCCGGCCCCTCGGCCCGGCTTGCTCAACTCGAATATCAACGGCTCTCGCGATTGCAATTCTGGCATGGTCGATCCTCTTGCGGTCCGTTCAAACCCGACGCGTTTCCGCGGAAACGCCGGTTCATCCGCTGGCTGGTCATTGTTTCTCAAGTAGGTCCGGTTAGGCGGCAACGCGCGTGGACTTCATGACATCCGCCAGCGCGCCGGCATACAAATCGATATCGGCTGCGAGTTTGGTTTCGGTGGCACACACCAAGAGCGCATGCCCCAGTTCCGGGTACCTGTCGGAGAGATCGAGCCCTCCGAAGATTCCGCGGCGAGCCAGGGCCGCGAGCACCGGTGCCACGGGCCGGTCCAGGAGCAGCACGGCCTCATGAAAGCGCGGCGCCGTGAAGGCCGGACGGACGCCGGCGATTCTACTCAGCGTAGTCACCAGATCGGCAGTTCGCTGCAGGCTCGCCTCCGCCACCCGCGCCAGGCCTTGCGGGCCCAGCAAAGACATGTAAATCGTGGCGGCAGTCACCATCAGCCCCTGGTTCGTGCAGATATTCGAGGTCGCCTTGCTGCGCCGAATATGCTGCTCGCGCGCCTGCAAGGTCAGGCTGAATCCCGGGCGGCCTTCCGTATCCACGGTGCGCCCGACGATGCGCCCCGGCATTTGCCGCACGTACTGCATGCGCGTCGCCATGAACCCGAAGTACGGTCCTCCCGATGCGAGGGGCACACCCAGCGGCTGTCCTTCGCCGCATACGATATCGGCGCCCAGAACAATGCCGGCGGCTCCGCTGCCCCACTGCCCGGGCGCCTTCAACAGCGCCAGCGCAGTGGGATTGACGACCGCGATCAACAGAATCTTGTTTTGATGCGCCCAGTCGGTCACGCGGTCGACCTCTTCCAGATTGCCGAAAAAATTCGGCTGCTGAATCACCAGCGCGGTGACATCCTGGCCGCTGTAGGGTTGCAGGGACTCGAGCAGTGTGCATCCGCTCGCCCGGTCGAAATCCACCGTCTCGAACACGATATCCTGATTGCCCGCGATGGACCGTGCCACCTGCGCATAGATGGGGTTCAGCGCACGCGGCAGCAGAATGCGCCGCGAATTCGCCGCGCGGTTGGCGCGCACCGCCATCAGACAGGCCTCGGCCAGGGCCGAAGCGCCGTCGTATAGCGAGGCATTCGATACCTCCATGCCCGTCAGCGCGCAGATCATCGATTGATACTCGTAGATCAATTGCAATGTGCCTTGGCTGGCCTCGGCCTGGTACGGGGTATAGGCGGAATAGAATTCGCCGCGCGTCGCAATCGCCCAGACGGGCGCCGGGATGTGATGCTCGTAAGCTCCGGCGCCGATGAAATTCAAGGGCCGGCCATCGCCGGCCGCGCGCTCGGCCATCAATCGGCCCAATTCCATTTCACTCATGGCCGGCGGCACCCCGAGGACGCCCGCCCGCAGTTCGCCGGGAATTTCATCGAATAAATCATCGATCGACTGCACGCCGATCAGTTGCAGCATGCGCGCGACATCATCGGGAGTGTGAGGAATGAATGCCATGGGACCCCCTACTTGGCTTCGTCAGCCAGGTATTTCTCGTAGTCCGCGGCGCTCATGAGCGATGCGGCGTCGAGCGGCAAATCCGTCTGCACGCGAAACAACCATCCGGCGCCGTAGGGGTCCTGATTGACCAGTTCAGGCTGGGTCGCGAGCGCCGCGTTACCCACGATGATCTTGCCGCTCACCGGACTGTAGACGTCGGATGCCGCCTTGACGGATTCGACCACGGCGCAGGCGTCTCCGGCTTTCAATGCGCGGCCCGCCTCGGGAACCTCGACGAACACCAGATCGCCGAGCGCGCTTTGCGCGTGTTCGGAAATGCCGACTTCCACGACGCCGTTGGGCGCCGCGCCGTGCGCCGGGCGCACCCACTCGTGGCTCTTCGTGTATCGCAAATCACTCGGTATGTTGCTCAAAATAAATCCCCCGTGACTACTGTGGAATCAAAGCCTTTCCGTGCCGCACGAACGGCGGCTTGACGATGCTTGCGGCATGCAGCTTGCCGCGAATCTCGACCTGCACGCTGCGTGGCCGCCGTTACCGGCACGCGCGCCAGCGCAATGGAACGATTCAAGGTTGGAGAAAAGGTGCCGCTGGTTACTTCGCCTGTGGGCAACGGCCCGGATGCCGCCGAACCCGGGACGCCGTTTCCGGTGCCGGCCACCACGACTTTCTGATGACTGCGCAACACGCCGCGCTCTTCGAGCAACAGGCCGACGAGCTCGCGGCTCCGCCGTACGCCGCAGCGTCCTCGAGAGCCTGCGCGGCCGATGAAATCGCGGCTCGCCGGGCTCGAATGCCACCGTCCAGGCCAGCCCCGACTCCAAGGGATGATGATCTTCGTCCATGTCATTGCCGTACAGATTCATGCCGGCTTCCAGCCGCAAGGTGTCTCTGCGCACCCAGACCGGCGGGCACGCACTCCCTGGGCAGCGCAACGCATCCCACGTCCGTGGCGGCATCGTGCCGCCGGCAGCATCACTTCGAATCCATCCTCGCCGGTGTAGCCGGTTCGCGCGATGAACCAGGAATCGAGGGCGACGCCGCAGAACGGCGCCAACTCGAGCGCGGCGGCACGCTGCGCCGGAGCCAGCAGCGGCAGCGTCTTTTCCCGGGCGTTCGGGCCCTGAATCGGCAATCATGGCCAAATCGCGCTGCTCGGCGACGGTCACGGCGAAAGCCGCCGCATGCCGGCGGATCCACGCCAGATCCTTGTCGCGGGTGCCGGCATTGACCACCAGGCGAAACCAGGTGTCCGACAGGAAGTAGACGATCAAATCGTCGATCACGCCGCCGCCCGGCAGCAGCATGCAGGAATACAGCGCCTTGCCGGGAGTTTTCAGCCGGCCGACATCGTTGGCCAGCAAGCGCTGCAGGAACTCGCGCACCCGATCGCCGCGTAGGTCGACGACGCCCATGTGCGAGACATCGAACATGCCCGCATCGCGGCGCACCGCATGGTGCTCTTCGATCTGCGAACCATAGTGCAGCGGCATTTCCCAGCCGCCGAAATCGACGATTTTTGCACCCTGCATCGGACGTGGGTGTCATAGAGAGCGGTCTTCAGGCCCATCGCAACCTCGCGGCGAAAGAATAGAGAGACAAGCACCCGTGTGCCTTGCCCCTCTGTCCTTTTAACCTGAGAGATCGCGCGCTTTTGATGAGCGCTGCTCCCCTTCGGTGGATCGCCGCTCTAGCGCAATCGCTCTCCAGAGATCGCGAGAGTCTGCCGTTCATGTGCCTGAGCGTTTCCGGGCGGTTGCGCCTTCGGCGGTCCTCGTCGTAAAGGACTCTCTCCAGACAGCTCTTATCGCGATGCAACCATGATACACGAAATCGCGCGGGCTACACGCCCGCACGGCCCCACTTCGTGTCGGCCGCGTGGTACTGGTACCTCTGCACGATGATGTTGACCCGTCACACGGCCTGGGGGAATAAGAGGCTGGACGCCAACGTAAAGACAGCAGTTGGCGTCCAGCCTCTTATCCCCCCAGGCTGTGCGCATTGGGCCGAGGTACATCACCGCGCAGGAGGTACACCACCATCCAGTGGGAGCAGATCGGGTGCCCTTGGCGGGATGGTGTAGAGCGGTGAGAGTATTCGCCCGAGAGGCGGAGCCGTTGGCCGGCAACTGCTGCCTCGTTGCCGGCCAACGACTTCGCCTCTCGGGCGAATACCGTCAACCGCTCAACATCATGGTGCCGAGGTACTGATGCCTAGCCGCCCGACTTCTTCGCCGGCCAGCCGAGCTTGATCAGCTCCGCGACGATGACGTCGCGATGGTCACCCTGGATCTCAATGACGCCCTCGCGCACCGTCCCTCCGGACCCACAGCGCTTCTTGAGTCGGGTGGCCAAGGATTCCACATCGGACAAGGACATCGGCAAGCCGGTGACGGTCGTCACTCCCTTGCCGGCCCTGCCCTTGGTCTCCCTGCCTACCCGTACGGCCCCGGGCTTGGCGGCGCCCGGGGCACCCTTCGGGCATACGCATTCCCGCACCGGCCGGCGGCAATTGGGACATAGACTCCCGACTCCCGTTGAGTAGATGATTCGCGCTGTCATACTGCCATTATGCCGACCGGAGTTCGCGGGCGGCCATCCCCTTAAGAGAATTGTTCATCACAAGGACAAATCATGAGTTTTGTAGATCCGGTATCTCTGCACGGACGACACGCATCGCTCGTGCCCCTGGCACATTCGTATCACGGCGATCTGGTCGAGAGTGTGAAGGATGGCGAGCTGTGGAACCTCTGGTACACCAGCGTTCCCGCACCCGATCGGTTGCGGGCGGAAATCGACCGCCGCTTGGAACTTCAAAGACAGGGTTCGATGCTGCCCTTTGCCGTCATCGAAAAATCCACCAACGAAGCGGTTGGCATGACGACGTTCATGCATATCGATGCCGTCAACCGGCGCGTGGAGATCGGCTCCACTTGGTATCGAAAGCGCGTACAACGCAGCGCGTTGAACACCGAGTGCAAACTGCTGTTGCTGAGCCATGCGTTCGAGCAGTTGAATTGCATTGCAGTGGAGTTCCGCACCCACTTCTTCAATCAGCAAAGCCGCGCCGCCATTGAACGATTGGGCGCGAAATTGGACGGCGTATTGCGGCAGCATATGCTCGTGGGCAACGGCACCCTGCGCGACACCTGCGTTTACAGCATTCTCGATCGCGAGTGGCCGACGGTTAAGGCGCATCTCACATACCGGCTCAAAGAGCCCTAGACCTCTGCACGGTGATGTTGACCCGTCACACGGCCTGGGGGGACTCAGAGGCTGGACGCCAACGTAAAGGCAGCAGTTGGCGTCCAGCCTCTGAGTCCCCCCAGGCTGTGCGCATTGGGCCGAGGTACATCACCGCGCAGGATGTACTGCATCACCGCGTGAGGAGCGGATTCGGTGCTCTTGGCGAGGCGGTGTAGCGGTGAGAGAGTTCGGCCGATGGACATCCCTGATCGCAGTGGCAGTGGCAGTGGCAGTGGGCGCGGGCGCGGGCGCGGGCGCGGGCGCGGGCGGGACATGCTCGGCGAGCGATGCACGGGCCGCCACGGCGATCGCCCGTCCGCGGATTCTGACCCAGGATGTGATTCGGTTTTATGAGATTTACGATGCAGCGGACGGCCGCCCCACGGAGCAGCAGCTACAGCGCGATTACATAGACTCCGGCTCGGAAGGGCTGCATCAATTCGCCAAAGTCAGAAATCTCTCGGGCCGCACTCTCGCCAGGGCATTGGCGCTGCGTCCGGCCGACTACTCCGGCGCGAGGCGCTGTGTCGCGGGGCTCGATGAAGTGCGCCGCCGCCTTACCGTCGCCCTGGGCAGGCTGGGTGAGCTCTATCCTGAAGCGAAGTACCCGCCGGTCACCATTTTCATCGGGGGCGACAACACGGGCGGCACCACCCGCGCGGCCGGCGTGTTGGTCGGCCTGGAAACCATTTGCCGCGCCAATTGGCTCGAACAGAACACCGAAGATCGCCTGGTGCACCTGATCGCACACGAATATGCCCACGTACAGCAGCCGGTGGCACAGGGGGACAGTACGGGTGCAACCGTGCTGCTGGCCTCCGAGATAGAAGGGGGTGCGGAATTCATCGCCGAGCTGACCTCAGGTTCCGTCAGCAACACCGAGCTCGCCCTCTGGACCAAGGGCCGAACCAGACGCATCGAGACCGCCTTCGTCGCCGATGAGTACTCGACCGACAAGTCGAACTGGTTCTACAACGGTCCAGGTACCCCGCAGAAGCCCGGCGACCTGGGCTATTGGGTGGGCTATCGGATCGTGAAATCCTACTACCTGCACGCAACGGACAAGCGGGCTGCCCTGCGCGATATCATTGAGGTGCAGGACGCCAAGGCGTTTCTGGCCAAGAGCGGCTGGTTTCCCGGAGTCATCCTGCCATAAACAGCCCCGCAAGCTCTCCGCTCGCTCCGCGGCGCGTTTGCAACTTTCTCCGAGCAGCGGTGTTCTGGGTCTAAACGAACACATTCCAGTGCAACATCCACTCACCGGACCCGGCCGATCAGCAGAGTTCACGACGTTCATGCGTGCGTACCAGCATATGGTTTTCTCCACTGCCTCCCGCCTGGCGGGCGATGACCGGCAGGCAGAGGACATTGCTCAGGAGGTTTTTCTGAGGGCCTATGAGCATTTCGATCAGCTACAGACCAGTCCGACCGCGGGAGGCTGGCTCAAGACGGTCACTACGAACTTGACGCTCAACTATTTGACCCGGCATCGCAAGCGCTGGCGGCTGTTCTCGGAGCTGAGGTCGTCGGTGGAAGAGGATTTATCGCCGCCCGAACTGATAGTGCCGCAGCCCGACACACTGCTCGCGGATTTGAGCGCAGAGCAGCGCCGTGACCTGATCGATGCCACGTTGCGCAAGCTTCCCGAGCATCAGCGGCTGGCGCTGGTGCTGTATCACTTCGAGGAGCTCTCCTACGAGGAAATCGCCGCGAAGCTTCGCGCCTCGCTTCCCAAGATCAAAACCGACATTCGGCGCGCCCGCGCGGCGCTGCTGCCCCTCCTGCAAGCCGGCGGCATTGCCGCCGGCAATCTAGAGAACTGACATGAATGACCCTCATGACCCGCTGGAACGCTTGTTCGATCGCACACTGCGCGAGCTGCCCTTGCGCCGCGCGCCGCCGACTCTCGAATCGAGGATTTTCGCCGAACTCGAACGGCGTGCATCGCTGCCGTGGTGGCGCCGCAGCTTCGCGCATTGGCCGCTCACGGCACGGGCGGCATTCCTGCTGATTTGCACCGCGTTGGCCGGCCTGGCGATTGCGGGCGCCGCGGCCGCCGCCGCGGATGTCCGTTCCCTTTACTGGGCGCGTGAAATCGGGGGGCTTGTGTCGGCGGGCGGCAATCTGGTCGCCTTGCTCACCGGTATCGCGCCGCCTCTCTGGTTCTATCAAGGCATCGCCGTATGCGCGGTGCTGTACGCAGCTTTGTTCGGCCTCGGTGCCGCCCTGTACCGCACGCTCTATCTTCAGCCTCTGAATGGCAAATGAAATAAATCTATGAACACCTCGCTGCTGCAACGATTGACCTTCCTGGCCCTGCTGCCGCTGTGCACCTTGGCCGCCATCACCGCAGCGCGCGCGGCGGATCCGCCCGCTACAGCCGGCACACCGAACACCGTCGCATCGGCTCCCGCCGCACGGGCTTCCGCCGCACCAGCTTCCGCCGCGCCGGCACCCGCGGCCGACGCCGACACCGACACCGACACCGACACCGACACCGACACCGATGCATCTGACCACACCGATGAGGCGGACCGGCACTCCGACTGGCAAGACTCGCTCGAAGGCCATGGCCATCGCCACCGGCACCACCACGATGAGCACGACAACGATGTGGTCAACATCGGCAGCAATTCGAACCTGGCGAGCGGAGAACAGGCCGACTCCGTCGTATCCATATTCGGATCCTCGACCAGCGATGGCGAGGCCGGCAATGTGGTCTCGGTCTTCGGCGACACCCGGGTCACCGGAGAAGTACACGACAGTGCTGTCGCCGTTTTCGGCGACACCTACATCGACGGCAAGATCGACGGCGATGCGGTTGCAGTGCTGGGCAATATGCAGCTCGGGCCCCATGCCGAGATCGACGGCAATGTCACGGCCGTCGGCGGCACCCTGCAACGCGATCCCGCGGCCATCGTTCACGGCGACGTTCAGAACGTCATTTCAACGAACTTCGGCGGCACCGGCCCGATACGCACCTGGATTCACCATTGCCTGTTCTACGGACGCCCTCTGTCCCTGGCGCCCGGGCTGGGCTGGGCATGGGGGGTGGCGCTTACCTTCCTGGCGCTCTATGCGGTGCTCGCGCTGCTGTTCGGGGAGGGTCTGACTCGATGCGTGCAGACATTCGAAACGCAGCCGGGACAGTCGGTGCTGGCTGCGTTGATCGCCATGTTGCTGACCCCCGTGCTGATAGTGCTGTTGTGCATCACGGTAATCGGCATAGCAGCCGTGCCATTCGTCCTGCTCGCACTATTTTGCATCGCCCTGTTCGGCAAAGCCGTCATGCTGGCCTGGGTGGGCCGGCGAGTCACGGGCCGGCACGACGCAGGACCCCTGAGCCACCCCGCCGTCGTCGTGTTGATCGGCGGTGTGCTGGTGCTCGTGTTGTACTTGGTGCCGGTGCTGGGCTTTCTCGTCTACAAGCTCCTGGGGGTCCTTGGACTGGGAGCCGTCGTCTACACAGTAATTCTGGCCGCACGCGCGCACCAAGCTGCCCGAACGGCACCTGGCGGCACCACCGCAGCCGCCACGCCCGGACCCTCTCCCGGCGCCACGCCCGGCGCCACGCCCGCTCCCGGCCCGACGCCGATGGCCCAGGCCGCAATGTCCAATTCCGTGCCGCCGACGGGTGCCGCCCCAACTGGGGGCGATGCAGCATCGCCGGGAGCCGCCCCAGCCATGGGTGATGCACGGCCGCCCGTCACCGCCGCTTTGCCCCGCGCGGGTTTCTGGATCCGCATGGCGGCGCTGCTGATCGACATCTTATTGGTCGTATTTCTCACGGGCATGCTGCATCACTCGCATGACCTCGAGCTTGTGGTGCTGGCGGCCTACGGCGCGATGATGTGGAAGCTCAGAGGGGCTACCGTCGGCAACATCGTATTCGATCTGCAAGTCGTTCGACTGGACGGGCGGGCAATCGATTGGGAAACCGCCATTGTGCGTGCGCTGAGCTGTTTCCTGTCTTTGGTAGTGGCCGGCCTTGGATTCATCTGGATTGCCTTCGACGGCAACAATCAAGCCTGGCACGACAAAATCGCGGGAACGGTGGTAGTGCGGGTGGTCAAAGGCCCGCCCCTGCTATAATCACGAGCATGACTTCCCGTAGAACGTCCCTAGGCGTAAAAGTAGGTGCGGTGACCATCGGCGGCAAGGCCCCGATCGTCGTGCAATCCATGACCAATACCGATACCGCCGATATCGACGGTACCGTGGCGCAAGTCAAGGCGCTGGCACGTGCCGGATCCGAACTGGTGCGAATCACGGTCAACAATGACGAATCCGCCGCCGCGGTGCCGCACATCCGCGAGCGGCTGGACGCCATGGGCATCAGCACGCCCCTGGTGGGCGATTTTCACTTCAACGGCCACAAGCTGCTGAAGGCGCATCCGGCCTGCGCACAGGCGCTCGCGAAACTGCGCATCAATCCCGGCAATGTCGGCCGCGGCAGCAAGCGCGACCCGCAATTCGCGGAGATGATCGAGACCGCCTGCAAATATTCGAAAGCCGGTGCGCATCGGCGTGAATTGGGGCAGCCTCGATCAGGATCTGCTCACCCGCATGATGGATGAGAACTCGAAGCTGGCGGCGCCGCCTGACGGCCATCGACGTGATGCGCGAGGCCATCGTGGTGTCGGCCTTGGACAGCGCCAAGCGCGCGGAAAGCTTGGGACTCAAGTCCGACATGATCGTGATCAGCGCCAAGGTCAGCGGCGTGCAGGATTTGATCGCGGTCTACCGCAATCTGGCGGCGCGCTGCACCTATCCCCTGCACCTGGGGCTGACCGAGGCCGGCATGGGCAGCAAGGGCATCGTTGCCTCCACCGCCGCGATGGGCGTGCTGCTGCAGCAAGGCATCGGCGATACGATCCGCGTGTCCCTGACCCCCGAACCCGACGGCGACCGCACTCAAGAAGTGATCGTCGCCCAGGAGATACTTCAGACCATGGGGCTGCGCGCCTTCACGCCCATGGTCATCGCCTGCCCCGGCTGCGGCCGCACCACCAGCACGTATTTCCAGGAGCTCGCGCAGAAAATCCAAAACCACATCCGCCACCGCATGCCGGAGTGGCGCAAGCGGCATACCGGGCGTCGAGGACATGTCGGTCGCGGTGATGGGCTGCGTCGTCAACGGCCCCGGCGAGAGCAAGCACGCGAACATCGGCATCAGCCTGCCCGGCACCGGCGAGAACCCGGTGGCGCCGGTCTACGAGGACGGCGCGAAGACGGTGACGCTCAAGGGGGATCGAATCGCCGAGGAGTTTCAGGAACTGGTGGAGCGCTACATCGAGCGCACCTACACCCGGACCCCCATGTGAGCGAACTGTCGGCCAAGAAATGCGCGCCCTGCGAAGGCGGTGTACCGCCGCTGACGCCGGCGCAGGCAAAGCTCCTGTGCAAGCAACTGCACGCGGATTGGCAGATTGCCGATGACTCCAAGAGCCTCAAGCGCTCGCTCAAGTTCAAGGACTTCTACCGCACCATGAGCTTCGTCAACGCGCTGGCGCATGTCGCGAATACCGAGGACCATCATCCGGACCTCAGCGTCGGATACAACTACTGCCACGTCACCTTCTCAACGCACTCCATCGGCGGGCTGTCCGAGAACGATTTTATCTGCGCAGCCAAGCTCGACCGATTGGTGTAGTACTTCGGCACGATGATGTTGAGCGGTTGACGGTATTTGCCCGAGGGGCTGAGCCGTTGCCGGGCAACGAGGCAGCAGTTGCCCGGCAACGGCTCAGCCCCTCGGGCAAATACTCTCACCGCTCCACACCACTGTGCCAGGCTGGACGCCAACTGATCCGGCCCGTTGGCGTCCAGCCTCTTATCCCCCCTGACCGTGTGAACCGGTCTACATCACCGTGCAGAGCTACTAAACCGCGTCGAGCTTTGTATTCGTTTTGAGGAAGGCAGGAAGGTCGCCGGTCAGGCCGAGGGCGCGTTGCGCCAGGCGGCGCTTGACGAGGGGCATCTTGCCGACGGCGCTCAGGCCCGCGGCGCGCAATCCAGCGCTCAATGGGTCGCTCGCCGAGAACAGCCGTTCGAGCCCGTCCAGAGCGCCGGCGGCCAGCAGATTCTCGCTGCGGCGCCAACGCTCATAACGCCGCAGCAGCTTGTGCTCGCCGAAATAGCCGCGGCCTCCCTCAGCCGCGAGCACATCGGCGAGGGCGGCGCAGTCCAGCAATCCCAGATTCAATCCCTGCCCCGCCAGTGGATGGACCACGTGCGCAGCGTCCCCTAGCAGCACGGCTCGCGGCCGCACGTACTCCAAGGCGTACTGCAGCTTGAGGGGAAACGTCGCTGGAGGAGTCGACAGTTCACAGTCTCCGAGAACCTTGCCGCTGGCCGCGCTCAGGGCGGCCCCGAAGGCCGCAACATCCAGCGCGCGCAGACGCGCTGCCTCGGGAAGCGCCGCGCTCCACACGATGGATGAGCGCCCATCGGACAGCGGCAGGAATGCCAGGGGACCGCTGCCCAAGAATCGCTGCCATGCCGTGCTGCAGTGGGGCTTCTCGGTGCGCACATGCGCCACCAGTGCGTCCTGATGATAGGCATGGCCGGCCGTTTCGATGCCGAGGAGCGTCCGCGTCTTGGACTCCTGTCCGTCCGCCGCAATCAACAGCTGGCTGCGCAGAATGCGGCCGTCGCTCAAGCGGATCGAGACGCCGGAGTCCGTGGTGGTGGCGGCCTCGAGGCCGCCCTCGAACAGCACGGCGCCCGCGGAGCGCGCGGCTTGCAGACACTGCCATTGGAGCACGCGCCCGTCGACGATGAACCCCAGATTCGGTTCGCCGATTTCCGCACAGTCGAAGCGAACAGACCCTTTGCCTCCAGGTTCGCCGGCGGCGTCCCAGACGCACATGCGTTCATACGCGTATACCCGTTCGAGCGGCATCGAGTCCCAGACCCCGCAGGCTCTGAGCAGGCGCTCCGATGCACGGCTCAGCGCGAACACCCGCAGGTCCCAATCGGCATCCGCGGGCACCGCCGCCGCAAAGCGATCCGCGAGAATGGCCACGCGTCCCGCCGCGCTCAGTCTGCGCGCCACGAGCAAGGCGGCCATGACCGCGCCGATGACGCCCGCACCCACGATGACGACGTCGAAGTCGCGGCCGCCGGCGGCGCTCATTGCAGCGCTACGCCGCGTGCCAGTTTCGGCATTCGTGCGCCGGCACCGGTGCTCAGGCGGGATAGGGCGGCCTTGGCCGGCGGCAGCAGATCGAAGGCCAGCAGCCCGGCATTGCGCAACCCTCGCACCATGCGCAGCGGATTGGCGAACATCCGCACCAGACCATCGGTAAAGGCGATGACGCCGCCGCGATCGGCGGCGCGCCACGCATCGTAGTCGGCCAGCAAACCCGCAACCCCGGCATCGAAGTGCGGTTCGTGCCGGCGCTCGGCGATGAGCTCCGCCAGGCTGGCAACATCGCGCAGGCCCAGATTGAAGCCCATGCCGGCAACGGGATGCAGTCCCTGCGCGGCATTGCCGATGATGACGCAGCGTCCCGAGCTGGTACGCGCGGCGCGCGTGAGCGACAGCGGGTACGCCGCCCGGCGGCCGACCTTGAGAAACCGCCCGAGGCGAAATCCAAATCTTCGCTGCAGCTCGGCAAGAAATTCATCATCCGGCCACGCCATGGCGGACGCCGCCAGATCCGGACTCAAGGTCAACACCAGGGTGCAGCGGCCGCCTTCGAGCGGCAGCAGCGCCAGCGGTCCGGCGGAGGTGAATCGCTCGTAGGCGACATGATCGTGGAAGCGCTGCGGCAGCACGGTGGTGATGACGGCGGTCTGCTCGTAGTCGCGGGATTCCGCATCCACGCCGAAGGCGCTGCGCACGGCCGATTGCGCGCCGTCGGCGGCGACCACCAGCCGCGTATCGATCACATCTGTGCGGCCATCCTGTGCGATCTCGAGCGTGACCGCACGCTCATGCGCAGCGATATGCGATACCTGCGCTGGGCAGTAGACCTGAATCCCGTCGCTTGCCCGAAGGCGCGGCCACAATGCGGCGCCGAGAGCGCGGTTCGGCACCACGTACCCCATGGCCGCCAGGCCCTGCTCGGCCGCATCGATGCGTGCAAAGCCGAAGCGGCCCTGATCGGAGACATGGATCTTGCGTATGGGGGTCGCCTGCGCTTCGACGCCGGCCCACACGCCGAGAGTCTCGAGGATTCGGCGGCTGCCATTCGATAATGCAGTCGTGCGTTCATCGAAGCTGGGCTGCGAGGCGGAATCGTGCGCGACGGCTTCGACGAGCGCCACCTTCAGGCCCAGCGGCGCCAGCGCAACGGCCAGGCTGGCTCCCACCATGCCGCCGCCGACGATGGCGATGTCGAAGGTTTGCGTCATGTGCCCCCCCGCGTCATGCAGCCTGCACTAGCGATTCGATCGCCTCCGGGGTTTTCTCCAGACCCGCCGTCAGCACCTCGGCGGCGCCGGCGGTTACCAATACTTCATCTTCGATGCGGACGCCGATGTTCCAGAATTCCTTCGGCACCCGCGGCGATGGCCGGATATAAATGCCCGGCTCGATGGTCAGCACCATGCCCGGCTCCAATACCCGCCATTCGCCGCCGACCTTGTAGTCGCCAACGTCATGCACGTCCAGCCCCAGCCAATGTCCGGTGCGATGACCGAAGAACTGCAGGTATGCCTGCTCCTTGATGAGCGCGGCGAGCTTGCCCTTGAGCAGGCCGAGCTTGATGAGCCCCTGGGTAATCGCGCGCACGGCGGCCTCGTGCGGATGATTCCAGTGGTTTCCGCAACGTACCTTGTCGATGGCCGCGAGCTGCGCCTCCAAGCACCACCTCGTAGACTGCGCGTTGCGCCGCCGTGAAGCGGCCGCCGACCGGAAAGGTGCGCGTGATATCCGATGCGTAGTAGTCGAGTTCGCAGCCGGCGTCGAGCAATAGTAGATCGCCGTCGCGCAGGGGTTGATCGTTGTCACGGTAGTGCATGACGCAGGCGTTGGCGCCGCCGCCGACGATGGGATGGTAGGACATGTCGGCGTTGTGCGAGCGGAATTCATGCAGCACCTCGGCCATGACCTCGTACTCCATTCGTCCGGGACGCACAAAGCGCATCGCACGGCGATGCGCAGCCACGGCGATCTGCGCGGCGCGCCGCAAAC
Organism: uncultured Gammaproteobacteria bacterium; assembly: GCA_963807505.1. Lineage (GTDB taxonomy): Bacteria > Pseudomonadota > Gammaproteobacteria > Steroidobacterales > Steroidobacteraceae > Bog-1198. The sequence goes on from CAWECC010000001.1 coordinate 356,085, forward strand.
TCACCTGTTCAGGGCGGCTCTTGTACAGCCGCATGTCGTCGAGCACATGCCTCAACGCAACAAATTCGTGGGGCACACCGGCCGTCTGCCGCGCCTGTGCCTGCAAGCCGTTGACCCAACCTAGGACCTGCGAATCGAAGTCCGGGTGCGTGCCCATGGAGTAATACACCTGCGATCGCCTTTCCATCAAGCCCGGCAGGATTTCGTCAATGTCGGCGATCGGAAAGGCATCGTCCGCCCCATAGCGTTCGACGGCACCGTCAGTTCCCGCCCGTGCCCCGTCCCAAGACTCGCGCAGAGCATCGTGCTCGCGTACGAACAGCAGATATTCCGCCGTGGCACGGCCGGGCGCCAGCACCGCCACGGCATCCGGTTCCGGAAATCCGCTCAGATAGTAGAAGTGGCTATCTTGCCTATAGGCGTACTCGACGTCGCCGTTGCGATGGCGTACCGGTGCCGCGGGCAGGATGGCGATGGCGTCCTTGCCGATCATGCGCATGAATTGGCGCCGCCGGTGCGCAAACTCCTTGCGATCCATGGATGGGCTCAATGCAGACGCTGCTGCGCCGGGTAGACCTGCCGGCGAAGCGGCAGCAGTTCCTCGAACACGACCTGGGCGGCGACCCGAATGAACTCGACCAGTTCCGCATAGGCCTGCTCATTGGACTCATCCGCGTCGGCGTCATCCCCCGTTGCGCGCGAGATCTCCGTGAAGTCGCGAACGATCTCGCCGACGTCGCCGTTGAGCGCCTCCAGGTCGGAAATATGTCCAGTTCCCAGGCCATACAGAAATCCGCTGCACCACAGCGCCAATGCATTGGCACGGCCGTTGAGCGGCTGTTCGTCGTCCGGCAGCAGGGGCTCGAACTCCATGCCCTGCTCGCCGAAGGAGGTCGCCGTCGCCGTGAAGACTCTTTCGAGCATGGCGGAAGACTCATCGGAGAGCGCCGCACCGTCGGGCAGGATCTCGTTGATCCAGTCTTGCATCCGATACGGCGACATCGAACACAGCGCGCCGCACAAGGAACCATGAGCCTCAGCGGCATCGGCCAGACTGCCGGCAGTCGCCAGCACATCCTCGAAGTCCTTGAATCGAATATCCGACGATCATCCATTCCGCCAATAATACCGCAGTAAGGGGCTTTACCGCCCTTTGCATTGCGCTATGCCCCGCTCTATATTGGCGGCCTATGAACGAAGCCAACCCGAAGTCAGCAGTCGAACTCGAATTGAAACGGCTTGAAAAACGGCTCGAAGACCTCATCATGACTGTCAGCCAGATCAAGGAGGAAAATCGCGCCCTGCGCCAGCGTCAGGAAACGCTGACATCCGAGCGCGCCAGCCTGCTGCAGAAGAACGAACAGGTTCGCGGGCGTGTCGAAGCGATGATCGGCCGGTTGAAATCGATGGAGCAGGCATGAGCGACAATCAAGCGCGGGTCAGCGTCCGGATACTCGAGAAGGAGTATCACATTACCTGCCCGATCGAGGAGCGCTCAGACCTGCTGGATTCCGCCGAGTTCCTCAACATGAAAATGCGTGAGATTCGCGACAGCGGAAAGGTCGTCGGCCTGGACCGCATAGCGGTGATCGCCGCCCTCAACATGGCGAACGAACTGATCCGATTCCGCAACCGTGACAGCACTCTCGAATCCGACGTCGGTGGACGCTTGCGTATCCTGCGCGAGCGCGTAGAGTCGGCTTTGGAGAAGGGTCAACAGCTCGAGCTTTGACGAGGGCACCCTTCTCGGACGATTAAATTTGGCGCTGCCTGCGGTGTTCGATGCGGATCGGGTTACCTCTCGACCCTAAGTTTGAAACCCCAGGGGCCATTGCTTGCTGGCAACATTGTGCAAGTCCGCCTCGAGCGGAAAGCCTTAAGTGCCGCAGTTAGCCCCACCTGTTGCTCAGGTCGGGAGCAACGGTCCAAAACGGCATCTGCGGGTAGCGCCATCCCTATCGACCCCCTCCTATCGACGACAGTCCCGCTCGATGAAAGAAACGCTACGTAAGCAGATGCGCGCCCAGCGCCGTTCCCTCAGCGCCGCCGATCACGGGAGGCGCTCGGCCCTGGCCGCCAAGGCCATCGCCGCATTACCCAGGTTCAGATCCGGGAAGCGCATCGCGCTATACCTGCCGTTCGACCGGGAGACGGATACGGCTCCACTGATCGCTGCGGCGGCGCGCCGCGGTGTGCACGTCTTCGTACCGGTCATCGTCGACCGGCGTCATGGCCGTATACGTTTTTATCCACTCGAAGGTAAGACGCAGCGCGGTGTGTTCGGGATCGCCGTGCCGAAGCGCATGGACCATCCCATGCCGGCTCGATGGTTGGACCTGATCGTCATACCGTTGGTCGGAGTGGATGCAGCCGGCCGGCGTCTGGGGATGGGCGGCGGGTTCTATGATCGAGCGCTGGAGTTCCGCCGCCGCCGGCATCACTGGCCCGGCCCGCACCTGGTCGGGCTCGCCTTCGATTGTCAGCGCACCGAATCCGGATTCGCAGAACCTTGGGACGTGAATCTGGATTCACTGGCGACGGAATCAGGACTCAAGCATTACTCGAGAGGCGACCCATGAACTATTGGCTGCTGAAATCGGAACCGGACACCTTCAGCATCGACGCGCTCGTCAAAGCACCCAAGCAGACGACTGCATGGGATGGAGTGCGCAATTACCAGGCGCGCAACATGCTGCGGGACTCTATGAAAAAGGGCGATCTAGCGTTTTTCTACCACTCCAGCTGCGATGTGCCGGGCATTGCGGGCATCGCCAGCATCGTGAGGGAAGGCTACCCGGATAAGACGGCCCTCGACCCCCAGCATCATCACTACGACGCCGACTCCGATGCGGATGCGCCGCGCTGGTTCGTAGTCGACGTGAAGCTGGTGCGCAAACTCGAGCGCATCATCACCCTCGATGAGTTGCGTCAGCACGCGCCAAAGGCTTTGAAGGATTTCGTTCTGCTGCGTCGTGGGAATCGTCTGTCAGTGATGCCGGTGGCGAAGAAGGACTGGGATTTCGTACTCGCTCTCGAGTGACGCCGCTCACATCGCTAGCACATGTCATGCAAGAAGGGATACGTATTGCTTGTAAATTAATTATTCGTGTATATACTCGGACCCCGGACTAACCCGATAACGGAGTTTCTATCATGGCAGCGAAAGCAAAGAAGGCGAAGAAGAAGGTAGCAAAGAAAAAGGCCGCTAAGAAAAAGTAAGCCTTCGAAAGTAATCAACTGTGCCCGCGTAAGCGGGCACAGTTGTTTTAGGGGGTAGCAAATTTCAGGTTGGGTGCTCTCATGAATAAGAAACGCCGCGCCGCAGAAGCCGCTGTTGCATACATAGAGAGCGGCATGGTGCTGGGTATCGGCACCGGCTCGACCGTGACCGAGCTCATAGAGGTGCTGAAAGACCGTAAAATCCAGCTCTCGGGCGCTGTTTCGAGTTCGAGCCGAACCTCCGATAGCCTGCGCGCCATCGGCGTTCCGGAACTCGATCTCAATGCCGAAGGACCGTTGAGTCTGTACATCGACGGTGCCGACGAAGCCACGGCCGACGGCATGCTGATCAAGGGGGGCGGCGCCGCGCTCACCCGCGAGAAGGTCGTCGCCGCCGCCTCGGCGAAATTCGTTTGCATCATCGACGACAGCAAGCTGGTCGAGGTGCTGGGCAAGTTCCCCCTCCCCATCGAGGTGATCCCAATGGCGCGCTCCCATGTCGCGCGCCAACTCGTGAAGATGGGGGGCCAGCCGGTGTGGCGCAGCGGCGTGGTGACCGATAACGGCAATGTCATCCTGGACGTCCACAACCTGCGGCTCGATGACCCTGTCGCCTTCGAATCCGCCGCGAATCAGATAGCCGGGGTGGTGACGGTGGGCTTGTTCGCCCAGCGGCGCGCCGATGTAATCATCGTGGCGGGCGATGACGGCGTTCGAACCTTGAAGCCCGGATCGACCTAGACCTCTGCACGGTGATGTTGACCGGTTCGCACGGTCGGGGGGGATAGGGAGTGGGAAGCCAACGGGCTGGATCAGTTGGCTTCCCACTCCTTATCCCCCCCGACCGTGCGCACTGGCCGACGTACATCACCACGCAGGATGTACATCACCATCAGAGGGAGCAGATCGAGTGCCGTCGGCACGGTGGTGTGGAGCAGTGAGAGCATTCGCCCGAGGGGCTGAGCCGTTGCCGGGCAACTGCTGCCTCGTTGCCCGGCAACGGCTCAGCCCCTCGGGCGAATACCGTCAACCGCTCAACATCACGGTGCAGAGGTACTAGATCTCCAGGCGGGTGCCGATTTCGATGACGCGGTTCGGCGGCAGACCATAATAGTCGGCGATCACCTGTGCGTTTCGCGCCATCTGCATGAACGCCCTGCGCCGCAGCGGGGACAGGTCCGATCGCTGTCCCGGCAACAGTTCTTCCCGGCTCAGAAAGAATGTCGTGAGCTCGGGCTCATAGGGCACCCCAAGGGCGGCGGCGTTGCGCAGAATTTCCGTGATGTCCGGGTTCTCCATGAATCCGATCTGTGCCACCACCCGCACGATGCCTTCGCACAACGCGGTGACGGTCAGGCGCTTAGACTGAGCGATTCGCGGCTGCTCGCGGGTCACCACCGTCAATAAAACCACCCGCTCGTGTATCACACGGTTGAACTTGATGTTGTTGAGCAGCGCGCGCGGGATGCCCGAGGCCTTGGCGTCCAGGAAAATGGCTGTGCCCGATACCTTTACCGGCGGATCGCGCCTCAGGTCTTCGATGAAATCGCGCACCGGTTTCTGTTCGCGCAGCATGCGCGCCATGACCGAGACGCGCCCGCTCTGCCACGTCTGCATCAGCCAATAAATGATCAGCCCGGACACCAGCGGCAGCCAGCCACCGTCCTCGAGCTTGGTCAGATTCGCCATCAGGAAAGCAATGTCGATGATGAACAGCAGCGACAAGCCCGTGCGCAATGCCCGGCTGTCCCGTCCGGTCCTTGATTTGATCAGGCTCAAGGTCAGCGGAGTCACGATGGTCATTGCGCCCGAGACGGCCAGGCCGTATGCGCCGGCCAATGCCGCCGAGCTGCCGAAACCCATCACCAGGGCCAGCGCCGCGAACATCAGGACCCAATTCATGGTCGGCACATAAATCTGCCCCACGTTATCCGCGGAGGAGTGCAGCACCCGCAAGCGCGGCAACAATCCCAGACTCACGGCCTGAGTGGTCACCGAGAACACACCGGAGATCACCGCTTGCGAGGCGATGACGGTCGCCGCCGTCGCAAGTATCACCAAGGGCCACAGCGACCACGAGGGCGCCATCAGGTAGAACGGATTGCTGATGGCCGCGGGGTTCTCTATCAGCATCGCGCCCTGCCCGAAGTAATTGAGCACCAAGGCAGGCATGACCACGCAAATCCAACTGAGACGAATCGGCGCCTTGCCGAAATGGCCCATGTCGGCGTACAGAGCTTCGCCGCCAGTCACGCTCAGGAAGGCGCCGGCGAGAACCGCGAGCGAGCTGACCCGGTGCTCCGCCAGCAGCCGCAGCGCGCGTGTCGGATCGAGCGCCAACAGCACTCCGGGCTCCCGCACTATCCAACTGACGCCCATCACGGCCAGGACCATGAACCAGCCCAACATCACCGGACCGAAAACCTTGCCGACCGAACCCGTGCCGTGCCTTTGAATCAGGAACAATCCGACCAGCACGAGAACGGTGATGGGCAGGATCGGGATCTGCGCATCCGGCGCCGCCACATGCAGACCCTCCACCGCGCTCAAGACCGAAATCGCCGGCGTGATGGCGCCGTCCGCAAAGAACAGCGAAGCGCCCAGTATGCCCAGCATTCCATAAACTTTGCGGCGCGGACTTTCGCGCGCGGTATTGATGACCAGCGCCGTGAGGGCCAATACCCCGCCCTCGCCTTTGTTGTCCGCGTTCAACACCACGCTCACATACTTGAGCAGGATGACCAGGACCAGGGACCAGAAAATCAGCGATAGCAGACCGAGTACATGTTCCGGCGTAACGGCAATGCCCGGACCGGTAAAGCAGGCCGACACGGTATAGAGGGGACTGGTGCCGATGTCGCCGAACACGACGCCGAGCGCCGCAAGCGCCATGGGCGCCAGCCGACCGCTCGAATTTCGTTCGCCCGACATTTTGATCCGTGTATGTGGGGAAAGGGTGTGGAAAAAAGGGCCCATCGTTGGGCCCCGTCATTTGGCTGGGGGACTAGGATTCGAACCTAGGTAAACGGTGTCAGAGACCGTTGTCCTACCACTAGACGATCCCCCAAATGTTGTCTATGCGCTACGCGCGAACCCACGGGGCCGAGGCGGCCCCGCCTTCTCGATGCGCTACGCGCGAATCTACGGGGTCGAAACGACCCCGTCCGAAAAGATTCGTTAGCGTTTGGAGAACTGAGTGCCGCGACGCGCCTTGCGGCGGCCGACTTTCTTACGTTCTACTTCACGCGCGTCGCGTGTGACGAAACCCGCCTTGCGCAATGGCGATCGCAGAGTTTCGTCGTAGGCCATCAGCGCACGCGTTATGCCGTGGCGAATCGCGCCGGCTTGACCCGTGATTCCGCCGCCCTCGACGTGGGCGTCAACATCGAACTTCCCGTCGAGCTGTACGGCGCCGAAGGGCTGCTGCACGATCATGCGACCGGTTTCCCTGCCGAAGAATTCGGCCAAGGTTCGGCCGTTGATCGTCACTTTGCCCGTGCCTTGACTCAGGTAGACCCGCGCGCTCGAAGTTTTGCGCCGGCCCGTGCCGTAGAAGGAATTGACGGCTGCTTTGGATGCCATTTGTTTTCTGTCCTCGAGAATTCTTAGATTTCCAGCGCTTTGGGCTGCTGTGCTTGGTGGGGATGCTCGCTGCCGCCGAACACATGCAGCTTCTTGTACATGCGCCGGCCCAGCGGGCCCTTCGGCAGCATGCCCTTCACCGCGAACTCGATCGCGCGTTCCGGGTGCTCTTTCAGCAATTTACCGAGCGAAATGCTCTTTAGGTTGCCTACGTAGCCGGTGTGCTGGTGGTAGTGTTTGTCCGTGAGCTTGGCGCCTGTAACGCGCACGGTGCCCGCGTTGATCACCACGATGTGATCGCCGAGGTCCTGATGAGGTGCATAGTTCGGCTTGTGCTTGCCCTTCAAACGATGCGCGATCTCCGAGGCCAAGCGGCCCAGAGTCTTGCCTGCGGCATCGACCAGGAACCAGTCGCCGCGGGTCTCGTCAGGCTTTGAAAATACGGTATACATGAAAATACTCAGCTGTTTCAGGTCGTTAACGAAAGGCGCGAAAGTGTACAGAAGGGCGGCCCCAGATGCCAGCCCTGCGCCATCGAGGGACCCTATAATATAGTGTGGGGATGGATAATCGCAGTTTTAACCTGATCGACCTGGGATTGGGAGAAATAGACAAGGCAATCAAGACCTTAAGTGCACCTGCCGTTGCATCACGGCCGGAACCCGCCGCCCCGGAGGCCGCACCGCTCGAGGAAACTCAGCGGATCGAGTCCGCCCGCCTCATGCGGGTCAATCACTCCGGAGAGGTGGCCGCCCAAGCGCTGTACCAGGGTCAGGCATTGACCGCCGGCGACGCCGGCATTGCGGCCGCCATGCGCCAGGCAGCCGCCGAAGAGACCGATCACCTCGCCTGGTGCGAGCTCCGGCTAAAAGAACTGCGAGGCCGGACCAGCCTCCTGAATCCTCTATGGTATGCCGGTTCCTTTGCAATCGGCGCCCTTGCCGGAGCGTTTGGACGCAGCACCAACCTGGGGTTCGTTGCCGAGACGGAGCGCCAGGTGGAAGCGCATTTGCGAGGCCATATGGAACGCCTTGGCACAGCCGATCCACGCAGCCGATCCATTCTCGAACAGATGACCCACGATGAAATGCGACATGGCGCAGAAGCGGCTTCCTTGGGAGGCAAAGACCTGCCTTTTCCCGTGGGGGCAGCGATGCGGCTAACCGCGCGAATCATGACCCGCAGCTCCTATTGGCTGTAAACTAAACCAGGATGAGTGGCTGGGGGCCACTATGTGGGGGCCTGGATAACACTTGCGATTCCAGGACTTATGTAATAAAACGTGCGCCAGAACAGGCGTTTAACAAGCGATAAATATCTCGGGAGAGACCATGGAAGAAGGGGCAAAGGCCTTAAGCGATATCCCAGCGATCAATCGTTTCTTGAGCTACTGCCGGATCCGGACAGTCCCTTCCAAGACCGTGATCATCCATGCCGGCGATTTGCCGGACATTTTGTACTACATCATTTCGGGCTCGGTCGAAGTCATGATCGAAGACGAAGATGGCAACGAAATGGTGCTGGCATATCTCAATAAGGGGCAGTTTTTCGGCGAAATGGGGCTGTTCTACGAGCAGCCGACCCGCAGCGCCTGGGTGCGCACCCGTCAACAATCCGAACTGGCCGAAATGACCTATCCGCGTTTTCGGCAGATAGCCGCGGAAAGTCCCGGACTGATCTTCGAACTGGCCACTCAGCTCGCGACCCGGCTCGACCGCACCAATCGCAAGTTGGGGGACCTCGCCTTCGTCGACGTCACGGGCCGTGTTGCGCACGCCATCATGGATTTGTGCGGCGAGCCGGATGCCATGACGCATCCCGAGGGCATGCAGATCAAGGTTAGCCGTCAAGAACTGTCCCGCCTGGTGGGCTGTTCGCGTGAAATGGCCGGGCGCGTCCTCAAGGTATTGGAGGAACAAGGCCTGCTGCGTGCGACCGGCAAGACCATCGTCGTGTTCAACGCCCGACCGAAGGTCAAGACCCGGCCATTGATCGTCCCGGTCAAGGCCGGCACCGGCACCGGCGTAGCCGCTGCCAAGAACTCGCGAGTCGAAACACGCGACGATGATGATGACGATGACGATGAGGACGACGACGAATAGTCGGGCGGTGCCATTGGCACAATGATGTTTGAGCGATTAGTGGCATTCGCCCGTGAGGCTAAGACACGGCCCGGCAACGGGGAACAGTTGCCGGGCCGTGTCTTAGCCTCACGGGCGAAGTCTCGTACCGCCCCACACCACTGTGCCAATGGCACCGGAGCTATTCCGTCCGCGCGGTGATGTACGTCGGCCTGGTGTGCACGGCCTGGGGGGATAAGAGGCTGGAAGCCAACTGCCCTCCCCCGTTGGCTTCCAGCCTCTTATCCCCCCAGACCTTGTAAACAGGTCAAATTCATCACCGCGCCGACGTATTGCGCCCTAGGTCGATTTGCGCCCGCATGGCCTTGATGGTGGCCGCATAGTCGGCGCTGCCGAAAATCGCTGAGCCTGAGACGAAGGTGTCCGCACCGGCCCGGGCGATCTCGGCGGCATTATCGACCTTGACGCCGCCGTCGATTTCGAGGCGGATATCGCGACCGCTTGCCTTGATGCGCGCCCTCGCCTCGGTGAGCTTATGCAGCGCCTCGGGGATGAATTTCTGGCCGCCGAAGCCCGGATTCACCGACATCAATAAAACGACGTCGATCTTATCGATGACATAGTCCAGCCAATTCAATGAAGTTGCGGGGTTGAAGACCAGTCCCGGCTTGCATCCCGAATCCCGTATATGCTGAATGGTGCGATCCACATGCTGCGTGGCTTCCGGATGAAAGCTGATGTTGGTGGCACCCGCCTTGGCGAAATCCGCCACCAACGGATCGACGGGGGACACCATCAAATGCACGTCGATGGGCGCTTTGACTCCCGCCTTGCGCAAGGCTTCGCAAACCAGCGGTCCGATCGTGAGGTTGGGGACATAGTGGTTGTCCATGACGTCGAAGTGGATCCAATCGGCGCCGGCGGCAAGCACCGCATTCACTTCCTCTCCCAGGCGGGCGAAATCGGCGGATAAGATCGAGGGCGAAATAATGATCGACATTGTCACTCCTTCATCGCATGCCGCGCGCTGCGCGTATCCCCTCATAAGCTTCCTGGATGCGCTGAGTCTTCTCTTTGGCCATTTGCGCCATCGACTCCGGCAAACCATTGGCCACAAGTTTATCAGGATGATGGCGGCTCATTTGCCGCCGATAGGCCTTTGTCACTTCTTGATCGGTGATGTTGGCGTCCACTTCCAGCTCCGAATAGTATTCCGCCAGCGACCCTGTGCCTGCGGCGGTGCGGCCGGTGCCGGCAGAGCTGCTCTGGTTTCTCTGCCGCGTGCGTAGCGAAGCCTCCATGAACGCAAATTCGAGGCCGGACATGCCCAGCCGCTCCGCCACCCGCGCCAAAATCGCCCGCGCCGGCGGCGATATGCCATTGCCGGCGAGCGCCGCACGCAGTTGCAACTCCATGAAGGCGCGCAGCAAGTCATGGCGCTGCCCACAGGCCTCTCGCAGCCGTTCCACCCCGACTTCTGCATCGTAGGCCGCCGATTTGCCGGCCCGGAAGCAGCCGATGGCCACGCTGATCTCGCGCGGCCCGAGCCTCAGTTCCTGCATGAGCCGCCGCGCTGCATCGATCTCCGCTTCGCTCACCCGGCCGTCGGACTTGGCCACATGACCCATGAGCTCGAAAGTCGTGCGGAAGAATTCCTCGGATATGGAAATCGAATGAGGCGCTCGCGCATCGCCTGCACCCGTGAAGGCACCGCTCTGATCGATCAAATACCCCATCAGTGCGCCGATCAGCGCCCCCAGCGCGCTGCGCGTGGTCAACAGACCGATCACACCCCCTAAAAATACGCCTCTCCAGTTCATTCGCGTTGACCTATCCGCCGTGTCCCGCCACAATCGCCGACCTTCCGCTACAATGGTAGCAGTCGGCAGGCCGCACACGCATGCAACAGGTTTCGCAATCGGCACCGCTTTTCGAGTCGCAGTTACGCGGCCTGAAGAAAATTCACCAGGGAAAGGTGCGTGATATCTATGATGTAGACGCAGAGCACCTGCTCATCGTCACCACCGATCGGTTGTCGGCTTTCGACGTCGTGCTGCCGGACCCCATCCCATCCAAAGGGGAGGTTCTGACGCAAATCTCGCTGTTCTGGTTTGCGAAGACGCGGCACTTGGTGGCCAACCACATCTCCGGATTGAAGGTGGAAGATGTCGTCGCCGACAGCGGGGAACGTGCGCAACTGGCCGGCCGGGCGATGGTGGTCAAGAAACTCCAAGCGCTGCCCATCGAAGCCGTGGTGCGAGGCTATCTGATCGGTTCCGGCTACAAGGACTACAAGCTGCACGGTTCGGTGTGCGGGATCGCCCTGCCCGCCGGGCTGCAAATGGCGGATCGGCTGCCGGAGCCATTGTTCACGCCGGCCTCCAAGGCTCCCGCGGGCCAGCACGATGAGAACATCGATTTCGACGCCATCGTGAAACTGGTGGGACGCGAATACGCCTCCGACATCCGGCGCATCGCGCTCGACATCTATCGATTCGCGGCCGAACACGCCCGCGCGCGCCAGATCATCATCGCCGATACGAAGTTCGAGTTCGGCGTCGACAAGGCGGGGGACCTGATGCTCATCGACGAGGCCCTGACTCCGGACTCCTCGCGTTTCTGGCCCATGGCGTCCTACAGGCCCGGCATCAGCCCGCCGAGTTTCGACAAGCAATTCGTGCGCGACTACCTCGAATCTCTGCATTGGAACAAGAAACCGCCGGCACCTCATCTGCCGCCGGACGTCCTGGCGCGCACCAGCAATAATTATCGTGAGGCACTGCGCCTACTGACCGCATAAGGCCCTCGCGGGCGCGCCTCACCGATCTTGCCATACCCCCCTCGCCGTGTAAGGCTCGGCGCATGCTCACCCAGCTGAAACAGCTCGAAGACGGATTGTTTCAAAAGTCACGCAGCATGGGTCCGCCCTGGGGGGCGACATTGCGCTGGCTGCGCTATCCTGCGGCGCTGATTCGCGACTGGCTGCGCGGCGATCTCGGCATCCGCGCAATGAGCCTGGCCTACACCACCCTGCTGTCTCTCGTGCCCTTGCTGGTATTCAGTTTTGCGATACTCAAAGGCATCGGCGCGCGCGGCGATATGCGATTCATCATCCACGAATTCCTCCGCCCCGTGGGCGGCGCCGCGACACAGCTGACGGAAAGCATCATGCAATTCGTCGCGAACATGCGCGGCGAACTGCTCGGCTCCATCGGCCTGGCATTTCTCTTGTACACCGTGATCGCGACGATCCAGAAAGTCGAAGGCAGCATCAATTTCGTGTGGCGGGTCGAGCGCCGGCGAAACTTCGGCCGCCGTTTCACCGAGTACTTGAGCGTCATGATCCTGGGACCCATCCTGCTCGCCGTGGCCGTCGCGCTTCTGGGGTCTGCCGAACACAGTCCCGTGGTGCGCTGGCTGAACGCGGTTGCGCCGCTCGCGGCCGTACTCGGCGCCTTCGCTCGCCTGCTGCCGTACGCCCTCGTCGCCGCCGTTTTCACGTGCATGTATTCATTCATTCCCAACGCTCATGTGCAGTTTCGCGCGGCACTTATCGGAGGAGTGACCGCGGGCATCATTTGGGCGACTCGTGGGCAAGATATTCACGGTCCTCATCTTGTCTTCCTCGCAAATGGTGGCGATATACACCGGTTTCGCCATCGTCCTGACCACCCTGATCTGGGTGTACCTGAGCTGGCTCATATTGCTGATCGGCGCGCAGCTCGCGTTCTACGTGCAATTTCCCCAATATCTGCGGCACGGCCAGGAGACCGTCGAGCTCACCGGCAGCGACCGCGAGCAGGCGGGGCTGTCCATCATGTACCTGATCGGGCGCGACTACAGCGCCGGCAAGAGTTCCTGGGACGCGGGCCGGCTCGCGGCCGAACTCGACGTCCCCGGCATCGCGCTCGCTCCCGTGCTGGCGCGTCTGGAGCGCGGCGGCTTGATCGTGGCGACCGAGAAGGAACAATTCGTTCCCGGCCGCGATCCCTGAAGGCATCCTGCTGGCCGACATCGTAGATGCCGTACGCACTCTGCAGATCAACCGCTTGCCGATCGAATTCCACGCGGAGGCATCCGTAGCTCCGGTGATGCGCGAGGTGGAAAGCGCCATGCGGGAGCGGCTGGGCGCTCGATCGCTCAAGGATTTGATCGCCGGCGGGGACGGGGGCGGCGCCCAGACCTGAGCGCGATCAATCGCCCGCGATGGTCATTTCAGGCAGCAAAATCGACCCCACGCGGGTGGCGCCGCGCGCATCGACATCATCGCCCACGGCCGCGATGCCCTTGAGCATGTCGCGCAAATTGCCGGCGATGGTGATTTCCGCCACCGGATACTGAATGGAACCGTTCTCGACCCAGAATCCAGCAGCGCCGCGCGAGTAGTCGCCGGTGACCATGTTCACGCCCTGCCCCATGAGTTCGGTCACCAAGAGTCCGGTGCCGAGCCTCTGCAACAGCGCCTCCATGCCGCCGGCAAGATTGGGCTTGACCAAAAGATTGTGCGGGCCTCCGGCGTTTCCCGTGGTCTCGAGTCCGAGCTTGCGCGCCGAATAGCTGGAAAGGATGTATCCAGTGAGGACCCCGTCGGCCACCAATTCGCGATCCCGGGTGGCAACGCCCTCGTCATCGAATGGCGCACTGCCCACGGCCTTCGGTATGTGCGGCCGCTCGGCGATGGAAAATCCGGAGGGAAACACCTGCTGGCCCACCGAATTCAAGAGAAATGAAGATTGCCGATACTGGCTGCTGCCGCGAATTGCGGCCGTGAAATGCCCGATCAGGCCGCGCGCGATTTCCGGCACGAACAGCACCGGTGCGCGGCGCGTGCTCAGGCGGCGCGGTCCCAGGCGGGCGATCGTACGGCGCGCGCTCTCGCGGCCTATGGCCTCCGCCTGGTCCAATTCATGCCAGTCTCGGGAAGAGCTGTACCAGTAATCGCGCTGCATGTCCTCTCCGGTGCCGGCGAGCACCACGCAACTCAGGGAGTGCGAGGTGGTCGGATAGCCGCCTACGAAGCCATGGGTATTGCCGTAGACATGCAAGCCTTGGTGGGTTCCGAGCGACGCACCCTCGGAATTGTTGATCCGCGGATCGAACGCCAGGGCCGACGGCTTCGCAGGATTTGGCGATCTCGATCGCACGGTCGGCGGTAATATTCCAGGGGTGCGAAAGATCCAGGTTCGAGGGCGCGCGCTCCATCAGCGCGGCATCGGCGAGCCCCGAGCAGGCATCCTCCGCCGTGAAGCGGGCGATGCTGCAAGCCTTGGCCACCGTCGCCCGGACCGCGTCCAGCGAGAAATCCGCCGTGCTGGCCGAACCCTTGCGCTGCCCGAAATACACCGTGATCCCCATGCTGCGATCGCGCTGATGTTCCAGGGTCTCGACCTCCCCGAGACGCACGCCGACCGAAAGACCCGTATCCTGGCTGACGGCCGCCTCGGCCTGCGAGGCGCCGCGAGCCCGAGCTTCTTCCAGGGCACGCTCGATAATGGATTGCAGGTCTGCCTGGTCGAGGCGAACCGGATTGCTGGACACGGCCATCAACATCTCCAAAACTCTCTTTGAGGATTCCGAGCGGCGATTCTACCGAGGTCCAGTGATAGCATGGGCGATATGACGCAGCGAGAACTGAAAACGATACCTCCGGGGAAACCGAGGAGCAGCGCCTCAGCAAAAGCGCCCGCAAGCGGGAAGCGGCTTCATTGCAGGAGTTGGGTGTGAAATTGTCGGCCCTTCCCGACCAGGAGATCAAGGCGCTGGATCTGCCGGAGAACCTGTTCGTTGCACTGCGCGATTTACGCCGTCTGCCCTCTCACGGAGCGCAGGTGCGGCAGCGGCAGTACATCGGCAAGCTGATGCGCCAGATCGACCCCGAGCCGGTGCTCGCCAAGCTGGCGGAGCGCAAGCAACGCCACGATCTGGAGATCCGCCATTTCCAGCAAATCGAACGCTGGCGCGATCGGCTGCTGTCGGAACCGGCCGATGGGCTGAAAGAGCTTCTTCAGGAATATCCCCATGCGGACCGGGCAATTCTGAGCAAATTGCTCGAAAAAGCCGAGAAAGAGCGCTTGGAACAGCGTTCACCGGTGGGCGCCCGGGAGCTTTTTGCGTTTCTCCGCCAGTTATTCGGGTAGATTGCTAGACTAGCCTCATGAAGCCCTTGGTCGGAATCATTATGGGATCGTCTTCCGACTGGGAAACGATGCAGGGTGCCGCCGACATTCTAGATTCGCTCGGCATCGCGCACGAGGTTCGCGTGGTATCGGCCCACCGCACGCCCGACCTGTTGTTCGAATACGCGGCCTCCGCGCGCGAACGGGGCCTGAAGGCCATCATTGCGGGCGCCGGCGGCGCCGCGCACCTGCCTGGCATGACCGCCGCAAAGACGTCGGTTCCCGTGCTGGGGGTGCCAGTACAATCCAAAGTCCTGAACGGCATCGATTCATTGCTGTCCATTGCGCAGATGCCGAGCGGCATACCCGTCGCCACCTTCGCCATCGGCAGCGCCGGAGCGAAGAACGCGGCCTTGTTCGCCGCCGCGATTCTCGCCAATGAGCACGATGGCATCCGGACCGCCTTGGACGCCTTCCGCAAGGCGCAAACCGCCGCCGTGCTCGCAAAGCCGGACCCCCGCGCCTCTTGAGCCTGTCGCGCGTCGGCATCGTCGGAGCCGGTCAATTGGGGCGCATGCTCGCGCTGGCGGGCTATCCGCTGGGAATACGCTGCGTGTTCCTCGATCGCAGCGCTGCCGCGCCGGCCGCGCAAGTGGCGCCGATTCTCACCGGCGAGCTCGAGGATGCGGCGCAGCTCACCGCGCTGGCCGCGTGCAGCGATGTGCTCACTTTTGACTGGGAGAACATTTCCGGCAGCGCTCTCGCACCGCTCGAGAAACTGACTCTGGTCCGCCCGCCCCGGGCCGCGCTCGAAGCTTCCCAGGACCGGCTCGCGGAAAAGGCGCTGTTCTCCAAGCTACACATCCCCGTCGCCGCACACGCGGCGGTCGACGACAAACGGCAGCTGATGCTCGCGATCCGCAAGCTGGGGCTTCCCGGCGTGCTCAAGACACGGCGCTTGGGCTATGACGGCAAGGGCCAATTCGTCCTGCGCGACCCGGCGCACATCGACGAGGCCTGGACGGCCATCGGCGGCGCTGGCTTGATTTACGAGAAATTTCAGAAATTTTCGCGCGAAGTGTCCATCGTCGGTGCCCGCTCCGCCACCGGCCAGACCGTATTCTATCCGCTGTCCGCCAACGTTCACGGCGGCGGAATCCTGCACTACAGCATTGCGCCTTTCGCGAGCAGCAAACTGGAACGTGCCGCCCAAACCTACCTGAAGCGGGTGATGAAAGCGCTGGCCTACGTGGGCGTGCTCACCATCGAATTCTTCGTCGTCGAGGGCCGATTGGTTGCCAATGAGATGGCCCCCCGAGTCCACAATTCCGGACATTGGACCATCGAGGGCTGCGTGACCAGCCAGTTCGAAAACCATCTACGCGCCATTTGCGGCCTGCCCCTGGGCAGTACGCGCGCCCTGGGGCACGCGGCCATGATCAATTTCCTCGGACAAATGCCGGACCCCGGGCGGCTGCTGAGCATCGATGGCCTGGCTTATCACGATTACGGCAAGGAGCCGCGCCCGGGGCGAAAAGTCGGCCACTGCACCATTCTCAAAAGCCGCGCCGTGGAGCGCAATTCCGCTCTCGCGGATGCATTAAAATCGATTCGATGGACCTGAGCGTGGGTGACCTGGCACAGGCCCCCCCGCACCCATTTCACGGATAGGCGGCTGATCCCGTAGACTGGCTTATGTCATGTATCTAGAACTCTTCAAACTCCATGAACTGCCCTTCCGCCTGAGCCCGGACCCGCAGTTCCTGTACCTGAGCAAGCAGCATGCTCGTGCCAAGGCGTACATGGAGTCGACGATCTGGTTTACCGACGGTTTCGTGGTGATCACGGGGGAAATCGGCGCCGGCAAGACCACCTTGATCGAAACGTTCCTGCGCGAACTGCAAACCGACGCCGTCGTCGCGCAAATCAACCAGACCCAGCTGTCGCCGACGGCGTTTCTGCAGACGGTGCTCGTGCAATTCGGGTTCTCGCCCTTCAACATGAAGAAGCCGGAGGTTCTGGCCACGCTGAACCAGTTCTTGGTGGAGCAGCATGTCAACGGGCGCAAGGTGCTGCTGATCGTCGACGAGGCACAAAACCTCAGCAACCGCGTGCTCGAGGAAGTGCGCATGCTGTCGGGCATCGAGACCACCAAGGACAAGGCTCTGCGCATCATTCTCGCGGGACAACCCGAGCTCAACGACAAGCTCAATTCGCCCGAGCTGGTCCAGCTCACGCAGCGCGTACGCCTGCGGTTTCATCTCACCGCGCTCAACAAGGCCGAAACGGCGGCGTACATCGATCATCGCCTCGAAGTCGCCGGCTCGCAGGGGCGGCGCATTTTCGCGGACGAAACCTACGCCACGATCTACAAGTACACGGGCGGAGTTCCGCGCCTGATCAACACCCTGTGCGACACGTGCATGATGGCCGCGTTCGGCCGCGATCAGGACACCGTGACCGTGGCAGACCTCGACGCCGCGGTCACCGAGCTGCAGTGGGTCGAGTTCGCCGCAGGCACCAATCGCATGCGGGTTCCGAACATCGAAACCATCCTGCCGCCGCACGGCGAGGCCGCGCATACGGTCGCGCGGGTACTATTGGCAACCGAGGGCAAGACCGTGATCGAGCGTGAGCTCAAGCCGGGCCGCATCGTCATCGGGCGAACCCCCGACAACGACTTGCAGATCGACAGCAAATTCATCAGCCGGCATCACTGTCAGATCGTGACCCAGGCCGACTCCTGCGTCATCGAAGATCTCAACAGCACCAACGGGATTTATGTGCAGTCCAAGCGCGTGCGGCGCTACAACTTGAACGACGGCGATGTGGTGCAGGTCGGCCAGCATGAAATCATGTACATCGACGAACGGGTGCCGAGATTGCGCGGCATCGATCCCACCGAAACCGACGTGCATCAAAAGATTTGATAGCTGCCCGCTGCGCGAGCATTGACTAGCCGCGCAGCGTCGAGGGCAGCTCGATGGTCTCGCCCGTATACTCACGGCTCAACGCGCGATAGTCCTGGCGCCGCAGAACCAGCGTCAATCCGGCCGTCGCGACGATGACACCGATCGCGAAGGCCGCGATGGCGCGCGGGCCGACCGGATCAAGATAGAAAAGAAATATCGCCAGTGCGCCCATCGCCATATAAACGTAGGGCAGGCTTTCGTAAACAGGTCGAGCCAAGCGCATGGGTACCACCTCCAGGCGCCATGTTAATCCCGTTGCCTAGCGCAAATCCTGCCGATTTGACTTAAGTACCCACTGGCATCCGATGTTGCATTGTTTGGCGGGTTAAGGCCGTGAGAGGGGTGGATGGACACCGGGCGAACACGGAATCCGCCAGTGTTCGCCCGGTGTCCATCCACCCCTCTGCGGTTGCTTCACCAGCCGAGCAATGCAACATCGGCTGGCAGGTGCACTCTCAGTCCTTGCCGACTAACATCAGTCCTTGCCGACTAACATCAGTCCTTGCCGACCAGCAGTTCGGAAATACGGGATAGCCAGGAATTGCGCCAGCCTTCGACGTGGAGCGGCTCGCGCTTCGATGCGGAGGCTCGCTGGGCCTCGGATAGCAGGTCCTTGGGCAGATTGAGCTGAAAGGTGCCTGTCATTGAATCGTCGGCCATGGAAACTCCATTTGCGTCGTTGATACCGTGAGGTCAGCGTACCGAGTCTCGAGGGGGACGAGATGAGATGCGCCGCACGTTACCGGCGTTTCAACGCGGCGGGTGAAACACCGCGTCGCACGATGGCGACGCGGTGTTTCGTTTCTTGCAATATGTCTTACCGTGCACGCCGCTCGAACGTTCACGGCACGGGTCTACTGCCGTGTGCGGAATCTTTCGAATTCGTCGCCCGGCACCCAGTTCACGGTCCCTTTCTGCAGCAGCGCCTGCCAGCCCAGTGCAAAGCCGAATTGGGAGATCGCCGCGTTGCTCGAGAAATCCATCGAGGGCGAGTATTCATCGCTGGGTCGGTGATAGCGCTTCTCGGTGTAATCCTCCTCCTGCGCCTTGCCCCATTCGGCCGGATGCCCAGCGAATTTTATGCCGGTGCTTACCGAGAATGCGGGAACGCCGACGCGGGCGAAACTGAAGTGATCCGAGCGATAGTAGTGCCCGGCGCCGGGTTCGGAGTCCGGTTGGATGGCGAAGCCGAAAGCCTGGGCCGTCTTCTCGACGGTGGGATAGAACGAAGTGCGCTCCGCGCCCGTCACGGTCACGGACTCGGGCACGCCGATCGGCTGTATTGCATCGAAATTCAGGTTGAGCGCGATCCGGTCGGCCGGTATGGGCAGGTGCTTGCCCAGGTAGTTGGATCCCAGCAAGCCCTTTTCTTCGGCTGTCACCGAAACGAACAACACCGGGTGGGGCGGACGCGCCGACGACGTGGCAAAGGCGTGTGCCAACTCCAGCACCATCGCAACGCCGGTGCCGTTGTCCACCGCTCCGTTATAGATGTTGTCTCCGCTCAAATTGGGGTCGATTCCAAGGTGATCGTAGTGCGCAGAATAGACCACGGCCTGGGTGGCGCTGCCCGCGTCGGTGCCGGGAAGCAAGCCCAGCACATTGTTGGATACGAATTGCCGCACGTTGCTTACGATGTGCGCCTTGAACCGCACGGGCAGCTCGCGCGCTTTGAAGCCGCGCGTGCCCGCGCTCGCCATCATGTCATCGAGCTTCAGGCCCGAGGCGGCGAACAATTGCCGCGCCACGTCGAGCTGTATCCACGATGCGGCCTTGAGCTTCGGATCCTTGTCGTTGCTCAAATACACCTGCTCATTGCTCCAGGAATTGCGTACCACGCCCCAGCCATAGCTCGCGAGATCGGTGCGGTGGATGATCAGAGCGCCGACCGCGCCCTTGCGCGCCGCCTCTTCGAACTTGTAGGTCCAGCGCCCGTAATAGGTCATGGTTCCCGCGTTGAAGAATTTCGGATCCTTCGACGGCGGCTGATTGACGATCAGCAGCAGCACCTTGCCCTTGACGTCAATCCCTTTGAAATCGTTCCAGCCGTATTCCGGCGCCTCGATGCCGTAGCCGACGAAGACGATGGGCGCGTCGATGTCGACGTCGGCGGTCTGGGTCTGGTTGTTGGTGACGTAGTCCTCACCGAGTTTCAGGTCCATTGCGCCGCCGCCGCGCTGCGGCTGCAGGGCGACGGTCGTGGCCGGCAAGGTGTGCACGCCGGTGAATTCGACCTTTTGCAGATAGCCGCCGTTGTCCCCCGCAGGTTTCAGTCCGTCGAGCGCAAATTCCGTGGCGATGTACCGCGCGGCAATGTCCCCGCCGCGCGCGCCGGTACCGCGGCCCTCGAGCAGGTCATCCGCCAGAAAGCGCACATGCGCGCGAATGCGCTCCGCGTCGATGCCCCGCATCGAGGCCGCCACGTCGGTGGGCAACCCCAGATCCGCGGCAGGACCCGGAGCCGCCCAAGCGCCTGAAGCCAGCCCGGTCACCATACCCAAAACGAGCACGGCCGGCGAAAAAAATTGCATCGTTTGCTCCCCGATTGAAAAGATGTCGAAGATTACCGCAAGTAGCGCATCCTGATACGATTTCCCGGGTGACCACTCAGTGGATGCGAGGCGCAGACATCATGCAGTCAAGATCGGCTCGTTTTTTCATCAACGTGCTATGCGCGCTGCTGCTTCTGAGCTATGCGCCGGCTTTTTCTCGGGACGCCAACAGCACTGCCGCGCAGACAACGGGCCTGTCCTTGCTGGTGCTCGGCTCCGGCGGTCCAGGCGCCACGGGGCGCGCCGGGGCCGGCTACATCGTATCGCTGGATGGCCGGCCGCGCATTCTCATGGATGCGGGCCCCGGCACGTTTGCCCGCGCCGGGGAGGCCCGGGTGGATCTGGGGTCGGTCGACATCGTGCTGCTGACGCATTTGCATGTCGACCACACGGGCGAGCTGCCCGGGCTCGTCAAGGCCAGGATCGTATCGGAGCGCCGCGACATCAGCTTCAAGATCTTCGGTCCTCCGGGCAGCCTCGGGGGAAGAGACGCGGCTCGTTTCCCCTCCACCAAGCAATTTGTGGATTTGCTGTTCGGGCCGCGCGGCGCCTTCAGTTATTTGATCGACTTCGCCGGCCACATGACGCTGGACGTGCGCAATGTCGCGCGCAGTACAGAGCCGACAGTGCTATTGCAGGAAGGTGATTTGACCATTACGGCCATCACCGGGCATCACGGCGATGCACCCAGTGTAATTTACCGAACCGACTACCGAGGTCAGAGCATTACCTTCAGCGGCGACATAGACGCCGTAGGCCATACCGCACTGACGCGGTTGGCCCGAAACACCGATGTGCTGGTATTCGACGCCGTGGTGCTGGATCCGCCGGGCTCGCCGCCCGTGCTCTACACCCTGCACACGGCACCGCACGACATAGGCCGGATCGCCCAAGCCGCCGGCGCCAAGAAGCTTCTTCTCAGCCATCTCAACCCAATCATCGATGACGCGCGCGACGCGGTCCTTGCCTCGATCCGGGAGAGTTATGGGGGTTCCATCGAATTGGCGCGCGACGGCCTGCGCTATGGGCCGTAACTTCAATATCTGCCCGTAGCCTCCCCGCTTCCAATAAAGCGCGGGCAAAGACGCCCGTGCGTTGAACGTCCCCGCCCGCGCTACGGCCGAGCATCCTGCGACTCCCCTGACGGGGTTTCCTCCTTGAACGTACCGCGCGATCATTTTGCGTCGGCGGAAGTCTGTGTGAAACTCTCAATCCGCGCGCAAATGCACAGATACGCGGTGAGACGCGCCGACCGTCAGCCCGTGCCGCCCACCGTCAGCGCATCGATGCGCAGAGTGGGTTGGCCGACTCCGACAGGGACCGACTGACCTTCCTTCCCGCACGTCCCGACTCCACCGTCCAGCTTCAGGTCGTTGCCGACCATGCTGACGCGCTGCAGAACGTCGGGACCGTTGCCGATCAAGGTCGCGCCTTTGACCGGCGCGCCGATCTTGCCGTTCTCGATCAAGTAGGCTTCGCTCGCCGAGAACACGAATTTTCCGGAGGTGATGTCGACCTGCCCGCCGCCGAAATTGACGGCGTACAAGCCCTTCTCCACCGAGGCGATGATCTCTTCCGGGGCCCGCGAACCGGCGCGCATGTAGGTATTGGTCATGCGCGGCAGGGTCATGTGAGCGAAGGATTCGCGCCGGCCGTTGCCGGTCGCCGGCATGCCCATCAACCGCGCATTCATTTTGTCCTGGATGTAGCCGCGCAGCACGCCCTTCTCGATCAGTGTCGTGCACTGGGTCGGCGTGCCTTCATCATCGACGTTCAATGAACCGCGCCGTCGGTCGAGCGTGCCGTCATCGACCACGGTGATTTCATCCGCGGCCACTTTCTGGCCGATGCGGTTCGAAAATGCCGAAGTGCCCTTGCGGTTGAAATCGCCCTCCAAGCCATGGCCGATGGCCTCGTGCAGCAGGATTCCCGGCCAGCCCGGGCCCAGGACCACGGTCATGGAGCCCGCCGGCGCCGCCACCGCCTCGAGATTGACCAGCGCCTGGCGCACGGCCTCGCGGCCATGGGCGAAAGGTTCATCGCCGCGCAGCAGCTCATCCAGGCCGAAGCGGCCGCCGCCGCCGCTGTAGCCCTGCTCGCGCCGGCCGTTCTGCTCGACGATGACCGACACATTGACCCGCACCAGGGGCCGCACATCCGCCGTCAACGTGCCGTCGCTGGTGGCAATCAATATCACTTCGTGAACCGCCGCCAAGCGACGCCATGACCTGCTTGACGCGTGGGATCGATGCGGCGCGTATCGGCGTCGATGCGCATCAGCCATGCCACCTTGTCCTCATCGCGTATCGGCATCGAGCGGATCGGCGGGCAGGTACAGCCGATGCGTCAGCGGACGCTGCCAGGCTTTCACCGCATTGCGGCCGCCGCTGCGTGCGATGGCGCGCGCCGCGTCGGAGGCCTCGAGCAATGCCGGCAGCAGCACTTCGTCCGTGTAGGCGAAACCGGTCTTCTCGCCGCTGATGGCGCGCACGCCGACGCCCTGCTCGATGCTGTGCGATCCTTCCTTGACGATGCCGTCCTCGAGCGACCAGGACTCCTCGCGCGACAATTGGAAATACAGATCGGCATAATCCACGCCGCGGCTCATGACGGCATCGAGCACCGTCGACAACCGGCCCTCGTCGAGACCCGACGGCGTCAGAATCATTTTCTCGGCCACGGCGAACATGGGTTCGCTCACATCGGCGCTGCGCGCATTCATGCCGGCACCGCCGCGGCTCTGGGCAGTCCCAGTTGCCGGTTATCGAGCGCGGGAAAACGCGCGCGCGTCTCCGCTTGCTTGGCAAGATCGATGTCCGCCGTGATCACTCCGCTACCCTTGGCGAGGCGCGACAGCACCTGGCCCCAGTAATCGACGATGAGCGAATCGCCATAGGTCTCGCGTCCGCTGGTATGGGTGCCGGCTCTGCGCCGGCGCCACCACGTAGCACAGGTTTTCGATGGCCCGCGCTCGCAGCAGCGTCTCCCAATGCGCGCGCCCGGTCGGCACCGTGAATGCGGCGGGCATCGCCAGCCACTCGGCGCCCTGCGACACGAGCTCGCGGTAGAGTTCGGGAAATCGCATGTCGTAGCACACCGAGAGCCCGAGCTTGCCCACCGGCGTATCGGCGATGACGATCTCGCGTCCCGGAGTGACATGCGTCGATTCGCGGTATTGCTCGTCGCGGCCGGGGATGGTGACATCGAACAAATGAATCTTGTCGTAGCGCGCCACCCGCTTGCCGGCGGCATCGATCAGCAGCGACGAGTTGGCGACGCGGCGATCCGCGTCGCGCGCGAATCACGATGGTGCCGCCCAGTATCCACAGCTTGAGCTCGCGCGCCGTATCGCTCAGGAACGACTGCACGGCGCCCTCGCCGTCCGCTTCGGCGACCTGCAGCTTGTCGGCGTCGCGCAGGCCGATGAACGAAAAGTTCTCCGGCAGGCAGGCGATATCGGCGCCCGCGTCCTTGGCTTCGCGCAGCAACTCGCCCGCGGCGGCCAAATTGTCGGCGACGACGTGGCTGGAGGTCATCTGTATGGCGGCAACTTTGCCCATTAAACTTTGCCCATTAAACTTCGCCATTTATTTGGGTGCCTCGGCAGTCGCGGCGGCCGCGCCTGCACTCTTGATTCGTTCGACAACCGGATTATCCCAACTGCCGGTAATTCGATAATACCCTCGGGCCAGACCCTTCAGCGGCTGTTTGAACACTTGGGTGAAAAGAAGCACCGCCGCCCGCCACGACGGGCCCCCCCGCCAGGGCGGCCAGCGGCAGCGAATTACCCACGCTGCCCGTAACCACAGCAGTTTGGTCGTAATCCTTGTTTTTCAAGCCGACCCGCCCAATCAGCCCGATTTCCGCCGCCGGACCCTTGACCAGCACGTTTTCGGTGTAGGCGCTGCCCTCGCGCAGATCGAAATCGCCGCGAACGGTGTCGAAAGCCAGGCCTTTGTCGGTCAGATCGCTGAAATCCAGTGCCAACCGGCGGCGCAACGCCGCAACGCTGGTGAGCCCCAATACTCGGCCGGCGCCAGGCTTGAGCCCGACGATCTGACCCTTGTCCAGCGACAGCTGCACATGTCCCGCCGCCTGGCTCAAGGCATCTTCCGTCGGCGCACCGTCCCACTTCAGGTCGAAATCCATGCGCCCCGTTTTGGCCTCGATGACCGGGATATAGCCCAGCTGCTTCAGTGTGTCTTGTACATCGGTGCTGGTCAGCGTGCCCTCGATGTGTCCCGTCCCCGCGTCCTTGCCGCGCCAATCGCCGGTGATGCTCGCATTGAAACTGGCGCCGGCAACGGTCAGTTGCTTCAAGCCAACCCCGTCGTCCAGCTTGATCAAAGTCGCTTGCACGTCGCCGAGCTGCCGCTCTCCCCAATTGAGATCCGCCGCGTGAAAATTCACCGCTGGAACGACGCGCGGGTCGCCCACCGTCTTTGGACCACTCGGCTCGGGGCCACCGGCGGCCGTTTGCTCCGCCTCGGGTTGCGTTTCAAAATGCAACCGCTCGAATTGCAGGCTCCAAGGCTCGGACGAATCGGCCGCGTCCGGTAATGTGATCGAGCCGTGCACATTGGGGCCCCCGACCCCAATGCTCAGGCCGTTCTTCGCCACCGACAGTTCCAGAGACAGGTCGCGGAACGCGAGGCCGAGATAGTCGAGCTCGGCGACGTTCAGTCTGGCTGCGCTCAAGTAATACGCCAGCGGCCTGGCATTCTTGTCGGTCGGAGTGAGATTGAGCCAGCCCGCCAAATCCAGGTGCGACACCGCGCCCCCGACGTTGACTATTTGTGCATCGCTCGCACTTGAATCGCCCGCTCCGAACGTCAGCGCCACGTGGGAGAGCCGCAAGCCGCCGGCATCGGAAGCCAGTGCGTAGGAACCGCTCACCACGGATCCCAGCGCAAGCCGCCCCTGCGGGCCGCCGCTCGCCGGCCATTGAATTTCGACCCAAGACGGCATCGGAGCATCCGCCGGCTTGTCCAGGGGCGCCGGCAGCCTCATCTCGAGGCCGACGAGACTGCTGCTCACGCGCAAGCTGCGCTCGCGATTGGGCTCGGGTGCCATTTTCAGCGTGGCCCGCCAGTCCGTCTGTCCGCCCATCGCAATGGCGGAGGGTAATCCCAGGGCCGCGCGCAAGTCATCGCCGCTCAAAGTGCCGCGAAATTCAAGTTGAGTGCGCGTCAGCGGCCGATTGCGCGGCACCCGAGCCAGCATCTGAAACGTCCCGCCCAATACCCGGCCGCGCACATCGGCCTGAGCGACTTGGCCGCCGTCGATATCGAAATCCCCGCTCAAATCGGTGGCCGTGACGGCCGACCCGGATCGATTCAGGGCCACACCCTCCAAATGGCCATGCACCAGCACGCGCCGGTGCTCGAAGTCCTTGAACGGCAGGAACAAATCCACGCGGGATTGCATCGACCCCTGGGCCTCGACGTTGGAAAATGCTTTCTCCGCCGAGGCGTCGAGCGGCGTAGCGCGCAAGAATTTGAGCGCGTCCGCGGCATCCCCGCCGATGGCGGCATGAATCTCGAGCTCGCCGGTCTTGAAGTCGGCGAAGCGCGCATCCGCCGAATCGAGCGGAAAACCACCGATCCGTCCGGATAGAAGGCGCACGGTCAATCCCTCATTGCGAAATTCCGCCTGCACGGCACCGCCTTCCGCGCGCGGCCAGCCTTCGCTGTAGTCGAGGGTCATACCGTCGAAGGTGCAGCGCGCCAGGAACAGGCCGCTGCCGTCGCGAAACGGGAAATGATTGATAGGTCCCCGCAGCACCACATCCGCGCGCGACAGGCGTCCCGCCACGAACGCCCGGTCGAGCCAGGCGAGCGTCCCCTGCCCCATCACGCCGCGCGGCAAATAATTTCGCGCATCGGCTACATTGCCGTTCTCCAGGGCCGCGGCCAGAGTCAGCAGCGGCGATGAGCCGTCGGCAGGCAGCTGCAATGCCACTTTCCCGTGAATCTCGGCGTCGCGATTTTTCATCTCCCAGTCGCGCGTGGCGACCAGCAGCTCGTCATGGGTGCGCTTCCAGTACAGAGTCGCCTGCAACGTTTCCAGATCCACGGACTGGCGAAATTGCTGGGGCCATGAGAGCACGGCCGTGCGGGTATCGATATTCACGTGGCCGCCGCTCTCATCGCCGGCGATCGTCCCCGTCAGGCCCCGAAACCCCGGCGCGTGGCTCAGGGGCGCAAAGCCGATGCCGTTAAATTTCGCCTGCACCTGCAGCCGCCACGGATCGGCGGCGGAATTGCGGCTCATTGCGATGGCCGTGTCCATCCATTCACCCGTCGGCGCGATCTCTCCCAGCCGGTCGCGCAGGCTCTTGTCCGGAAGCAGCCCGGTGAGCGGCAGCAGCGTATCGGCGCGCAGATAGCTTGCGCTCGCACGCAAATCCAGCAGGCCCGCATCGCCGCCGCGCCAGCTCACGTCGAATTGCGAGTCCGGATCGCGGCGCCCCGAGCGCACCGCTCGCACCCGCTGTCCCGAGAGGCTCCACCGGTCGCCCGTATGCACGATGCTCAAAGCACCGCTGATTTGCTCGAACTTCGCGCTCGGACCGTCCTTGAATTGAGTGACGACTCCCTGAGCCGCGAAATCCAGGTTCGCACTCGCCAGCATCCCGTCCGCCCCGCGCGCCGCCAGTTCGAACGCACCGCGGCCCGCGTCGAGCCGGCTCAGATATTCCGGCAGCAGCAGTCGCCATCCCGGGAAGGATACGTCGCTCGCCCGAGCCAGCCCGTTCCAGCTCAACGATTGCAGACGCCCCAGGCCGCGCGCATTGCCGCTGACATACAGGACTCCGCCGAGCTGCGAGGGCAACCGCCCGCTGAACACCACCGCCAGACGCCCGTCCTCGCGGCGAACATCCAGATTGACGTTTTGCAAGGTCAGCTGTGGCAGTGAGGAGTTCCAATTTTGCATCGTGACCAGGGCATTGCGAATGGCCAGCTTGCCGGCCGGCAGATCGTCCAAGGTGAGCGTCTGCAGCGAAGCATTGCCGCCGCCGAATTTGATCTCGGACGCCAGCGCGAAGCTGGCCGGACCCAGCCGCGCGACCACGATATTCGGCGAATCGAGTTCGATCCTGCCGGCGAGCAGCTTGCCGCTGCTGATCAGCTGCCAGATATCGGCCGCGACTCTGCCGCCCGCGGCGCGCGCCAGCACGCGGCGATCGTCCTTGGAACGCAGCTCCATGCGGTCGAAATGCAGTTCCGGCCCATACCAGCGAAACGAGGGCGAGACGCCGGCGAATGCGATGTGGTAGCCGGTTTGCGCATGCACCCATTGCTTGATCTCGGCCTCATAGGCGGGCGCGCGGTCGAGAGCGAGTTTCAGGGCCAGCATCAACAGGAGCAGCACACCCAGCAGCCCTGCGAAACCATACAGCAGGATTTTTCCGACCTTGCGCACGCTCGTCGGCATTTACATCAGGACGACATCGTACTGATCGACGGTGTAGAGGGCTTCGGTTTGCAGGCGTATCGGCTTGCCGGTCACCAGTTCCAATTCGCCGAGAGCGGAGGACTCCTCGTCGAGCAGACGCTCGATCACATCCTGATGCGCCAGCACCATCAATTGCTGGCACTCGAATTGCCGCGATTGGCGCACGATTTCACGAAATACCTCATAGCACACCGTTTCCGCCGTTTTGACGAAGCCCCGGCCTTCGCAGGTTGGACAAGGCTGGCACAACAGATGTTCCAGGCTTTCGCGCGTGCGCTTGCGTGTCATTTCGACCAAGCCCAAGCGGCGAAACCGAGGAGATGCTGGTCTTCACATGATCGTCGGCAAGCGCTTTTTCCAAGGCCTGGATGACCTGGCGGCGATGCTCGGGTTCCTCCATGTCGATGAAATCGATGATGATGATGCCGCCCAGATTGCGCAGGCGCAGCTGCCTTGCGATGGTCACCGCCGCCTCGAGATTGGTGCGAAAAATGGTCTCCTCCAGATTGCGATGCCCGACGAACGCGCCGGTGTTGACGTCGATGGTGGTCATCGCCTCGGTCTGATCGATGATCACGTAGCCCCCGGATTTCAGCGAGCACCTTGCGGTCCAGCGCCTTCTGGATCTCCTCCTCGACATGGTGCAGCTCGAAAACCGGCCGCCCCTCGCCGTACAGTTCGATGCGCGGCAATGCGTCGGGCATGAAGGTAGCCGCGAAGTCGCGCATCTCGCGGTGCGCGCTCGCCTGATCGATCAGCACCCTATCGACGTCCGGTCGCAGCAGATCACGCAGCATGCGCAGGTGCAGCGGCAGATCCGCGTGCACCAGGTTGCCGGGCTGGGTACGCAACCCTCTCTGCCGCACGAACTCCCACAACTTGCGCAAATACACCATGTCGGCCCGCAGGGCCTCGGCGGGCGCATCTTCCGCGGCCGTGCGCACGATGAACCCCGCATTCTCATCCGGCTCGATGCCGGCCTGCACGGTCGTGCGCAAGCGCTCCCGCTCGCCTTCGTTCTCGATGCGCGCCGAAACGCCGACTCCATGGCCTTTCGGCATGTACACCAGATAGCGGGAGGGCAAGGTGATGTAGGTGGTCAGACGCGCGCCCTTGGTTCCCAGCGGATCCTTTACGACCTGAACCAGGATTTCGTTGCCTTCGGCGACCAGCGTACGGATGTTCTCCGTGCGTGGGGGCTCGATGCCGGTGCCGGCGTGACGCGGATCGAATATGTCGGAGGCATGCAGGAATGCCGTACGTTCCATCCCGATTTCGATGAACGCCGCCTGCATGCCCGGCAAAACCCGCGATACGCGTCCCTTGTAAATATTGCTGATCAGGCCGCGCCGGCTGAGCCGCTCGAGAAATACTTCCTGCAGTACGCCGTTCTCGACCACTGCGGCGCGCGCCTCATGGGTGCTGGCGTTGACCAGAATTTCGGTGCTCATCGCAGCTGTCTCGTGCTCACCTGGACAGGCCGCGGCCATGCCAGCGCCACACGCCCGCCTTGCTCAGCAGTTCGGCAGTTTCGAACAGCGGCAATCCCATCACGCCGGAATAGCTGCCGCGCAGATCGGCGATGAAAACAGCCGCCCGGCCCTGTATGGCATAGGCCCCCGCCTTGTCGGCCGGCTCGCCGGTCTCCCAGTAATCCTGGATTTCTTCGGTTGCGAGGTTGCGAAAAGTGACTTCGCTGCGGCTGATTCTGGATTCCAGACCGCCCACGGTCAGCAATGCGATGGCGGTGAACACCTCGTGAGTGCGCCCGGAGAGCCGCCGCAGCATGCGCTCGGCATCCTGCCGGTCCGCCGGCTTGCCCAATACCTCCCCGTCCAGGACCACCGCCGTATCCGCCGCCAATACGGGAACGTCGGCCTCATCGCGGCTCCTTGTCCGCTCGGCATCCGCCTTGGCCCACCCCGCATCCGCCTTGGCCGCCGCGAGACGCTCGACATAGGCCGCGGGCACCTCGCCCGGCTGCACGGCCTCGTCGACCGCCGTCGCCACCACCCGGAACGGCACGCCGATTTGCTGCAGTAATTCGCGCCGCCGCGGCGACCCCGAGGCCAAATAGATGAAATCCAAGGACATGCGGCCAGGATACCGAACCCCGGAGCCTTAAGCTCGGTGATAGGGGTGGCCGGCCAACAAACTCATGGCTCGGTAGAGCTGCTCGGCGACCACCACCCTGACCAATGCATGCGGCAGGGTCAGGGGCGACAAGGACCAGCTTTGATCGGCCCTTTCGCGGCATTGAGGCGCCAGACCGTCGGGACCTCCGATCAGCAGCGACAGGGAGCGGCCATCTCTCAAGCGCTCGGCCAGCCACGCGCTCAATTGCTCGGTGTTCATGGTCTTAGCGTTGATTTCGAGTGCCACGACATAATCGTCCTTGCCGAGAGCGGCGAGCATGTCGGTCCCTTCCCGCATGATGGCCCGCTGCGGATTCTCCCCGGCGCGTCGCGTTGCCACCGGAATCTCCAGCAGCTCCAGCACCAGCGGAGTGCGCAATCGTTTCTGATACTCGCGAAAGCCGCTGTTGACCCAATCGGGCAGGCGGGTACCGGCAGCGATCAACCGGCATTTCATGGGGAGCGGCGCGGCCTCAGACGCGCGCGGCGCGCTTGGTTGCCGTTATGTCCCAGAGTTTCTCGAGACCGTAGAACTCGCGCACGCGCGGCAGCATGACGTGCACGATCATTTCGTTCAGATCGATGAGCACCCAGTCGCCATCTTGCTGCCCCTCCACACCGTGCGGGCGGAACCCCGCCTCCTTGGTTCTTTCGACCACGCGCTGCGCGACGGAGCGCACATGCCGATCGGAGGTGCCGCTCGCGATCACCATGAGGTCCGCCACGTCGGTCAGGCCGCGCACGTCCAGCACTTTGACTTCGAGGGCCTTCATGTCGGCCAAAGCATCGATCACCACTGTTTTGAGCGAGGGCGCCGCCTTGGCGGCGGCTCCGTTACCGGCGGACTTGGACTTTCTCGCGGTCTTGGGCTTCCCCGTGGTCTTGGGCTTCCCCGCGGTCTCGGATTTTCCCGCGACTTTCGCTTTGCGTGGAGGGGTTGACTTGCTATTCGGGGTCTTTCTGTTGACTGGCACTACGTTGTCCGTGTTTTGGAATAACAGTGGGTATCGAGGATGAGTTTACGCACAGCATCCGGCATGAGGAAGCGTGGATCGCGGCCCATGCCGATCAGCTGACGGACCTCGGTGGATGAAATCTCGAGCTGGGTTACGGCGTGAATATAAATGTTTCCCGCCCGTGACTCGTGCAAATCCCCGATTCGTCCGGTACCGCGATCGACCAACAGCTCACCGAGCGGTCCCATGCCGGGCGCCCGCCAACCCGGCCGATGCGCGACCACCAGATGCGCCAATTGCAGCAGCTCGCGCCACTGATGCCATTTCGGCAGGCTCAGGAAGGCGTCCATGCCCACGATCAGGCACAGGCTCCGGTCCGGGTACTCGTGGCGCAACTCTGCCAGGGTCTCGACCGAATAGGACGGGCCCTCCTTGCGCACCTCCCGATCGTCCACCACGAAGCCCGCCTGACCGGCGGTCGCCAACTGCACCATTTGCAGGCGCAATTGCGCATCCGCGAACGGTTGGTCGCGATGCGGCGGATTGCCGGCGGGAAGAAACCGTATCTCCTTCAAACGCAGCGCCTGCTGCAGCTCGAATGCGGTGCGCAAATGCGCATAGTGAATCGGATCGAAGGTTCCGCCGAATATACCCATGGGGTTCATTGGGCTACCCTGCCTGAATCCGCGGTTGCTTGCAAAGCGCCCGCAAGGCTGCCGGTGAGTCCGGTGAGCGCGCTCCACGCGTCGCCCGCCGCCAGCCCCTTGATGACCCTATCCGTATGGCCGGCCTGCCTGAGGAGGCGCGCCAGCGGCAGCGTCTTGAGCCTGGACAGCGCGCGCGGCGACGGGGTGGCCGCCAGGTTCCAGCCGCTCCCACGATCCGCGGAACGCAGTCGGTTGCGCTCCCGCGCCTGCCATAAGCCTCGCACCTCCCGCACCAGCGCCCATAAAATCAGCGTGGGCTCCACGCCCTCGCTCTTGAGGCCGAGAAGCACGCGCAAGGCGCGCGCCGCATCGCCGGCGGCGGCCGCTTCCGCGAGCTGGAACACATCGTAACGGGCACTGTCGCCGACCGATCGCAGCACCAAATCGGCGCTGATGGATTGGCCATCGGCCAGCAAGCTCAGCTTCTCGAGTTCTTGTTTTGCGGCGAGCAGATTGCCCTCCACACGATCGACGATCAGCTGTGCCGCGGCCGGCTCTATCTCCACGCGCAACTGCTTGGCGCGCGCGCGCAACCACGCCGGCAAGGCCGCCGTCTCCACCGGCCAGATCGGCACCCAGACGCCCTGCTTCTCGATGGCCCGCACCCAGGGAGCTTCGCCGGCCTTCTTGTCGAGCTTGTCGGTAACCACCAAGCACACCACATCGGGCGGCGGCCGTTCCGCCAATTCCGCCAGCTGCTGCGCGCCCTTGTCCGGCTTGCCGCTCGGCATTCGCAGCTCGAACAGGCGCCGCTCGGCGAACAGAGACAGGGACTGGCTCGCATGCCGCAACTCATCCCAGGCGAAACTGCGATCGATGAAAAACACCGAGCGATCGGCATATCCCTGCGCTCTCGCGGCCGCGCGGATGGCATCCGCGGCCTCGCCGACCAGCAATGGCTCATCGCCGGACACCAGGTACATGCCCGCCAGCCCTCGGGCCAGAGCGGCGGGCAGTTGATCGGCGCTTAGACGCAA
The DNA here is from genome assembly GCA_963807505.1 of uncultured Gammaproteobacteria bacterium. Lineage (GTDB taxonomy): Bacteria > Pseudomonadota > Gammaproteobacteria > Steroidobacterales > Steroidobacteraceae > Bog-1198. Next base: position 388,840 of record CAWECC010000001.1, read on the forward strand.
ATTGGACGCCTCAGATGAGAATGGCACGGATTATCTCAATCCAGCGGCATCCATGCATGAAAAACTATCTCATGGCTTCCGATACAGAATTCTGTCGAAATAAGTCCACGGAACCGCAGATTTCATGCATTGAAATTAATGCCTGGTCGTGCCACTCTTATGCAGAAATCTGCATAGGTATCAATATGCGCACCACCCTCGATATCAACGACAAGCTGCTCGCGCAGGCGAAATCCGCCGCGGCTCGAGAGAAAAGCTCCCTTACGCGATTCATAGAAGAGGCGCTGGCAATGCGCTTGCGTGGACGGCGGCCATCCAAATCCGGTCGCGGCTTCGCCATCCCTGTGTACCAAGGATCCGGCGGACTCGCGCCGGGCGTTGATCCGACGAGTAATCGTTCGCTTCTTGAGGCGGCGGATGATTTTACCTGATGTGAACGTGGTGATTGCCGCGTCCCGAAGCGATCACCCGCACCATCGAACAGCGCTCGCGTGGCTCAAACGTGCTTTGGCCGAATGCGAAACCAACGGAGGCATCGAGATATTGCCGGTGGTTGCAACGGGCTATTTACGCCTGGTCACGCATCCAAAAGTCTTTCGCGAGCCCACCCCGCTCATCGACGCAATTAAATTTCTCGACGGCCTTCTGGCACATGCCGGAATACGCATGGGCGAATCGGGGATTCACGAATGGAACACGTGCCGGCAACTGTGCCTCGACAAAAATCTCACCGCCGATGACGTATCGGATGCCTTCATTGCGGCCTCGACGCGCATTCTTGGCGCGAAACTGACGACTTTCGATCGAGGTTTCGAGCGTCTGCTACCGCCGTCTGATCTTGAATTGCTGGTCGCGGCCCGCTGATACACGCCGGGCGAAAGTTCCGGCGCCCTCATTCATTGAGCCGTGCATTGGACTGAATTCAATACCGCCAATGCTATAACGTCTAAGGTTCCGGCGTCGCGAAACCGGACACCCATGCCTTGCGCAGAAAGCCCACAAAAGCAGTGACCGCCATGGGGACATGGCTACTGTAAGGACGAATGGCGTAAAGCCGCTCCGCGAACGCATCCACCGGTTTCCACGCGGGCAGCACCTCGACCAGTTGCCGTGATTTCATTGCCGCCTGGGCGCTGAAGTCAGGAAGCAGCGCGATACCGAGCCCTGCCATGGCCGCATCGCGCAGAGACTCGCTGTTGTTGGCGGCGAAAGGACCGGTCACGGCCACCGTGATGCGTTCCGCGCCATGCTGACCACCCGAAGGCTCGAAAGTCCACGTAGGAGTCTCCTGCGCGCGCGGGTAGTACAGACAATCGTGCGATGCCAGGGCTTCGGGAGTTTCCGGCGGTTTTCGGCGGCGCAGATAGGCGCGGCTGGCCACCAGCATGGAACGCGTCTCGCACAGCACCCAAGCCACATGTGTCTCGGGGACGGAGGCGGCATGACGGATCGCCAGATCGAAACCCTCCATGGCCAACGAACTCAGCCGATCGGAGAGTTCCAGTTCCAGCCGGATCGCCGGATGGGCGTGCAGGAATTCCGCCAAACGCGGTACCAATTGTTGGCGGGCCAGGGCCACGGGAGCCGTTACTCGCAACAATCCACGGGGGACGCCGGCCGAGTCCCGCACCTCGGCGAAGCTGTGCGCAATCCGTTCGAACGGTGCCCGGGTCTCGTCAACGAGACGTTGGCCGGCTTCCGTGAGGCGCACGCTGCGCGTGGTGCGGCGCACGAGTGCCACGCCGGCCGTGCGCTCGAGCTCCGCGATGCGTTGACTCATGGCCGCCTTGCTCACGCCCAGCCGGGCCGCGGCGGCGGTATAACTGCCCTGCTGCTCGAGCACGGTAAGCCAGTGGATATGGGTCCAGAGGAACTCGATTTTTTTGTCATCCATGGATGTATTGTTCACTATAGAAAACAATCAATTCAAGTCCCGCGTCTCGCCAGCAGCGATGCGGATTACTACACTCAACCTCACCCCTACCCACCGAGCCCACACAGCATGACCACTCCCGTTACCGTACGCACCCCCGCCGCACTTCCCACGACCATCGTGCACCACATCGCCGGCCGTCGGGTCCCCAGTACTTCGCTGCGTCGCCAGGACGTGTTCAATCCCGCAACCGGCGCCGTCACCGGTAGCGTCGCATTGGCCAACGGAGCCGACGTCAACGCCGCTGTCGCAGCCGCGCTGGCTGCGTTCCCGGCATGGGCCGATACTCCACCGCTTCGCCGGGCGCGCGTACTGTTTAAATTTCTCCAGTTGCTCAACAATCGCAAGGACGAGCTGGCTCACCTGATCACGGCAGAGCACGGCAAGGTATTCACCGACGCCCAGGGGGAGGTTTCGCGCGGTATCGACATCGTCGAATTCGCATGCGGCATTCCGCAGCTGCTCAAGGGTGATTTCACCGACCAAGTATCCACCGGCATCGACAACTGGACCCTGCGCCAGCCGCTGGGCGTCGTGGCCGGCATCACGCCGTTCAATTTCCCCGTCATGGTGCCGATGTGGATGTTCCCGGTGGCGATCGCTGCCGGTAATACCTTCGTGCTCAAACCCAGCCCCATCGATCCGTCGGCAAGCTTGCTCATGGCCGACCTGTTCAAGGAAGCCGGTCTGCCCGAAGGTGTTTTCAACGTGGTTCAAGGCGACAAAGAGGCGGTCGACGCGCTGCTGACGCACCCCGAGGTGAAGGCGATATCCTTTGTGGGTTCCACCCCGATCGCCAATTATATTTATGAGACGGGCGCTCGCCACGGCAAGCGGGTGCAAGCGTTGGGCGGCGCCAAGAATCATATGGTGGTCATGCCCGATGCCGACATCGATCAGGCCGTGGATGCCCTGGTGGGTGCAGGCTATGGTTCGGCAGGCGAGCGTTGCATGGCCATCAGCGTGGCGGTCCTGGTGGGAGAGGCGGCCGACGCGGTGGTGCCGAAGTTGCTGGAGCGCACCAAGACTCTGAAAGTGCTCAACGGCAACAACCCGGTCGCCGAAATGGGTCCCATCGTCACGCCCGCCGCGCATGCCCGCATCACCGGCTATATCGAGCAAGGCGTCAAGGAAGGTGCACGGCTGCTGGCAGACGGCCGAAGCTTCAGCGGCTCAGCGGCGGGAGCAGGTTGCGAAAAAGGCTTCTGGATGGGCGGCACGTTGTTCGACCACGTGACTCCCGAGATGCGCATCTACAAGGAAGAAATCTTCGGGCCTGTGTTGTCGTGTGTGCGAGTGCGCGATTTTGCGCAAGCCGTGAGCATGGTCAATGCCCACGAATTCGGCAACGGAGTGTCTTGCTTTACCCGCGACGGCCATGTGGCTCGTGAATTCAGCCGCCGCATCCAGGTGGGCATGGTCGGCATCAACGTGCCCATCCCTGTCCCAATGGCCTGGCACGGTTTCGGCGGGTGGAAGAGGAGCTTGTTCGGAGATATGCATGCCTATGGTGAAGAAGGCGTCCGTTTCTATACCAAACAGAAATCCATCATGCAGCGCTGGCCCGAGAGCATCGGCAAGGGTGCCGAGTTCGCAATGCCTACGGCGAAATAGCCGTAGAACCTGGTGGTCGGTTACTGATGGCTTAGAAAGTCGGCAATTGGCGAGTCCCACGGTCGGCGCTCAGCCCGTGCATCGGCAGCCTCCATGCGGGTCAACGTATTCTGCACATACCGAACGGTCGCAAATCGAAGCGGCTCCGGTTCCCACCGTGGAAAGGAACAACGGGCCATTGGTAGCCGCTCGAGGCCGGTCGCATTCCCGGCGATGAGTCCGGCGAGTAGGCGTGCACCGATATTGCTGGTAGTCACACCGCGCCCCGTGTAACCGCTTAGGCGCGCGTAGCGAGAGTCTTTATCGAACCACACAAATGGCATCCAGTCGCGCGGCACGCCGAGGAAGCCGCCCCATGTGTGTGTGAACCGGACGTCATTCAAGATGGGGAACCACTCTCGCGCCTTCGCGCGTAACGGCTCGTACAGGCTATCGTCTGTCAGTTCGGATTCTGGCATTTTCGACGCGTAGAAATATGGGGCGCCCCGACTACCAAACAGGACCCTGCCGTCCGGCGTCTTCGTCACGTACGGCTTGAGAGGTGAGCATGAGCTTATACCTTCGCCGGCGTTCCAACCGATGCTGCTCCGATGCCAGGATCGGCGTTGGCAGAAACAACGGGTCGCTGTCGCTGTTCGGGACGAATCTTGCGAACAAAAGAGCGATCCTGTCGATCGACAATACGATTTTCGCCTGGCAGCAGCCGGATCTGACGCGCGCAACCACGAACCAGCCGCGAACCATAGGTATCGAGTACCAGACAAAGTTCTGAATTGGCGATGGAGCGTTTCGTATCGGGTACCGCTAAAACGATTAAGCCTTTACCGGCATAATTCGCTTCATAAAGTCCGAAAACAACGGCACTGTGAAGGTGGTATCGCCGTGCGCGGGACTGTAGATCATGCCCTTTTTGATGAGCCCGTTACGCACCGGCGCAATGCTCTGGACCTTGACCTTGAGGCGCTCAGCGATATCGCCCGATCGCTGCGCCGTGTCACCCAAATCCGCGAGCGCTCGCAGATAGTCTTTCTCACGCGGCGTCAGGCGATCGAATCGAACTCGGAAGAAATTTGCATCCAAGCGTCGTATCGACTCCCGCGTCGCGTGGTGGATCACCTCGATTCCGATCGGTGACCGGTCGGCCAGGTTCCACGATTGATAACTCCACTCCTGCAGAAAGTAGGGATAGCCCCTGGTCTGCAGAATGATCTCTTGCAAGGCCGCTTCGGTGAAGCGCACGCCTTGCTCCTGCACAGGTTCCTGGACCGCCTCCGCGGCGTCGATCGGCTCCAATGCCCCCACTTCCGGAAATTGGAATAGGCGCTCGGCATAGGATTTCGAGCGGCCGGCGAGTGCCACTAACTGCGGTAGGCCCGCGCCCACCAGCACCACCGGCAGTTGCCGCTGTGAGATCTGATGCATCGCCATGATCAGCGCGCTCAATTCTTCTTCATTGAGGTACTGCATCTCATCGATAATTAACGCGACCGCCGTGTGCCGATCGGCCGCGGCCTCGCCGACCGCAACGAATACCTCGGCGAGATCGGCTTCCAGGCTGCCGCTATCGGCTGTGCCGGTTTCGGGATCAACATCGATGCCGATCTCGATGTCGTGGTATTTGAGCTTCAGTCCATCGAAAAAGCTCTTCAGAACTCGTAGTCCGCGCTTCGCCTTCTGGCTGATTTGCGCCATGCGATCGAGAGAAATCAATACCTGTCGTAACGGAGGAAGCAGCAGCGCCGCGAGAGGTTTCCGCTCGTGCGCTTCGATGAGTACGGCGTGATAATCGAAACCACTCGCGAGTTCGCGAACCTTATTCAATAGCACCGTTTTACCCACCCCTCGCAGACCGACCAAGAGGACACTGCGCTCGGGCCGACCGGCCTTCACACGCCCCAGCGTTACGCGAGCTTGTTCCAGCAGGGGTCCACGGCCCGCGAGTTCCGGAGGGGGCGAGCCGGCGCCAGGTGAGAATGGGTTCTGCATGGGATCCATGCAGGGAGTTTACTACATAAACAGATAAACCATAAATACAGCAATAACTTCAGCAAAACTCCCTATAATTAACTTCTCTGCTGCCCTGCAACATCAGGCGACCGCGCTCTCGCCAGTTCCATCGTAGACATCCAGTCTGGCGCGCGCCGTTTCGTACTCCCCCGCCATCCGGTTGACCAGCGCCTGGACGGTTTCGGCGCTGTGAATGCCGCTGACGCTCTGTCCGGCGCTCCAGATGTCGCGCCATGCCTTGAATTCCGCGTTGCCGCCGGTGCCGAAGTTCATTTTCGTCTTGTCGGCCTCGGGAAGCTTGTCGGGGTCGAGGCCGGCGCGCGCGACGCTGCCGCGCAGGTAATTGCCGGCGACGCCGCTGAACAGCGAGGTGTAGACGATGTCTTCGCCGCGGCTGTCGATGAGCATTTGCTTGTACTCGGCGCCGGCGTTGGCTTCCTCCGTGGCGATGAATCGGGTACCGAGATAGGCCAGATCGGCGCCCAGCGCCCGGGCGGCCAAGACGTCGGCACCGGTGCTCATGGCGCCCGATAGGATGATGGTTCCGGCATAGATCTCGCGAATCTGTTTCACCAGGGCGAACGGGCTCAGCACGCCGGCATGGCCGCCCGCGCCGGCGCACACGGCGATGATGCCATCCACCCCCTGTGCTGCGGCCTTCTCGGCGTGGCGTAGATTGATGACGTCGTGAAACACAACGCCGCCGTAGCCGTGCACGGCCGCCACCACTTCCGCCGGCGGCCGCAGGCTGGTGATGATGATGGGCACGCGATGCTTTACGCACAGCGCCACATCATGTTCCAGGCGGTCATTGCTGCTATGCACGATCTGATTGACCGCGAAGGGCGCTACCTTGGCTTGCGGGTTTGCGCGGGTGTAAGCCGCGAGTTCGCCGGTAATTTCGGCGAGCCAGTCATCGAGCTGCGCGGCCGGCCGAGCATTCAACGCCGGGAATGAGCCGACGATGCCGGCCTTGCATTGCGCGAGCACCAGGCGTGGAGTGGAGACAATGAACATGGGCGCGCCGATGACGGGTAGCCGCAAACGGCCTTGCAGGATTTCAGGAATGGGCATGGACGGCTCCGCGGCAAGGGATCAGATGACCGGTTTCTGTCATTATGGCGGAGTCCGCCGCGCCGCACACGGAGTCGTTAACTCATCATGCAATTCGACACTCTGATATTCGAACGGCGCGAGAGCGTCGCCCACGTGACGCTCAACCGGCCCGACCGACTGAACGCCCTGAATCGGGGGATGATTACGGATTTGAGCGCCGCCGCGGCTGCCATCGATACCGACCGCGACATCCGTGCCGTCGTGCTCACCGCCTCCGGCCGCGCCTTCTGCTCAGGCGCGGACCTCATGGGCGATGATCTTCTGGGCAACCCGCAGCGCAGCCGCGGCGAGAATGTCGGCGCGGGCCTGCGGGACTACTTCAATCCCATGGTCGAGGCCTGGTATCGATTGCACGTGCCGGTCGTAGTCGCGGTCAACGGCGTAGCCGCCGGTGCCGGCGTGAGCCTGGCGCTGCTCGGCGACATCGTGCTGGCGGCGCGCTCCGCGACGTTTCTGCAATTATTCGCGCCCAAGCTCGGCCTCATGCCGGATCTCGGCAGCACGTTCCACTTGCCAAGGCTCGTCGGTACGGCGCGCGCGAAAGGATTGGCCTTGCTGGGCGAAGCGTTGTCGGCCGCTGATGCCGCGAGCTGGGGACTGATCTGGGCCTGCGTCGACGACGCGGCGCTGCATGCACAGGCGGAGTCCATCGCGAGACGCTTCGCCGCCGGCCCTACCCAGGCATTCCAGCGCATCAAGGCGGCGTTCAACGTGGAGCCGCCGGGCACTCTGGCGGAACAGCTGGCACACGAGGCGGTGGCCCAGGCAGAACTCGGCGACACTCAGGATTTCGCCGAGGGCGTGCAGGCGTTCCGCGACAAGCGGGCACCGAATTTCACCGGCAAGTAGCACTCGGAATAGCACGCATGATCTCGCATCGGTGCCACCGACGCGATCACACGATGGGCCCGCACCACCCGGGCAGGTAGTCCGCTTCGCCGCTCTTTGCAAGCTTCAATGCGCGCACCAGTGCGTCGGGAAAGTCATCTTCAAGCTGCTTGCGCTTCAAGCGGCGGCGCAGGAAGTCGGCCCACAGGAATTCGCAGAACGGCGCCGTGTCCTTCGCAAAGCCGCCGCTCTGACGCAGCTCGCCCGCCAGGCTGCGAAACGGATCGTCCACCAGACCCGTGATTCGTTTCGGCAAATCCTCGTAGCCACGCCGGCGGCCCTGCGCGTCGAAGGGGTGCAGCCAGCCGCGGTTGTCGAGAAACACCCAGAACGCTTCGCGCGGCAGCCGCCGCAAATCGGCCACGACCGTGGTCGCGATATTCTTGACGCCCTCATGGTGCAGCGCCAGCGTCAGGTGATGATGATCGATGACGTAGTACTGTTCCTTCGGGCCCCAGATGACGGGAATCAGATGCTTGCCGAGGAAATCCGCTTTCTTTCTATCCGGATGATCGCGCCAGCTCTTGCGCTTGGCGTTCACCTCGCGCATGCCCACCGTGATCTGAGTCGGCCGCAGAGCCGATATCGGCACGGGATGAATGCGAGGCTCTCTGAGTAATGTCATGGCTTGCTCCTTCGCAGCACTGGCCGAACGGGGGCCGCTGGCACTTCCGCGCGCTTGTTCGCGGCCGGCTACATATTATCAGGCAATGGTTTTTGGAGGCCGGGGTCCGGCAGTACGGCAGTCGCCTCGATTTCAACCCGCGCTTCTCTTTCCATCAGAGCGACCACCTGCACCACCGACATCGGCGGGAAGTGCCTGCCCATCACCGCTCGATAGGCCGCGCCAATATCAGCCAACTGCTCGTGGTATTCATCGCGGCTCGTCACATACCAGGTCAGACGCACGATGTGCGCAGGGGACGCGCCCGCATCCGCCAGTATGGCGACGATATTGAGCAGCGCCTGGCGTACTTGGTCCGCCAAGCGGGCGCTTTGGAATCTGCCCTCGATGTCCCAGCCGATCTGGCCGGAAACGAATATTTGCAGGCCTCGAGCCGCCATGCCGTGGCTGTATCCCTTGGGCCGCGCCCACCCCGCCGGCTGCAGGATGCGGGGCAGCGTATTGTTTTCGGTCATGCCGACTCCGTTTGGGCGAGCAACTCGCGCGCGATGATGAGCTTCTGGACCTCGGTCGCACCCTCATATATCCGCAGCGCCCGTACGTCCCGGTACAGCCGCTCGACGATTTCTCCGCGCATGACTCCGCGCGCACCGAATAATTGCACCGCGCGGTCGATGATCCGCTGCGCAGTCTCGGTCGCCGTCATTTTCGCCATGGCGGCCTCTTTGGTGACCCGTTCGCCGCCATCGCGCAGCCACGCAGCTCGATAAGTGAGCAGGCGGGCCGCGTCCAATTCGGTCGCCATATCGGCGAGCGCAGCTTGAGTCAGCTGAAGATCGGCCAGGCGGCGGCCGAACATGCGCCGCGACCGTGCCTGAGCGATCGATTCGTCCAGCGCGCGCTGCGCAAAACCGAGCGCCGCAGCGGCCACCGAGGTACGAAAAATGTCCAAGGTGCGCATGGCGATCTTGAATCCCTCGCCCTCGGCGCCGAGCCGGCTGGTCGCCGGAATCCGGCAGCCCTGAAAGGCCAGGGTTCCCATCGGATGCGGCGCGATGATGTCGATGCGGTCGGCAATCGACAGCCCCGGCGCGTCGGCGTCGACCACGAAGGCACTGATGCCGCCGGCGGCCGCGGTGCCGTCGGAGCGGATGTCCGCCGCTTGAGTGCGCGCAAATACACAGTAGAAATCGGCGATGCCGCCGTTCGAGATCCACGTCTTCGCGCCGTCGAGCACATAATGCTCGCCGTCGCGCTGCGCGCGGCACTGCATGCTCGCCACATCGGAACCCGCCTCCGCTTCGGACAGCGCGAACGCCGCCAGCGCCTCGCCTCGTACGACCCGCGGCAGATACTTGCTCTGTATCGCGGCGGACCCTGCCAGCGTGATCGCGCCGCTGCCGAGTCCCTGCATGGCGAACGCAAAATCAGCCAGGCCGTCGAATCGCGCCAGGGATTCGCGCACGATGGAGATCGAGCGCACGTCGAAGTCCGCGGCCGCGCCGCCGTGATCCGCGCGCACGCAGTGACGGAGAATTCCGGCCGCGCCGAGCTTCCGGACTACATCGACGCAGTGCGCGTCGACGGACTCGCGGGCATCGCCGTGCGCCGCGCCAAGATTCTCATCGCACCAGGCCGCAACGCTCGCATGCAGCTCACGATGCCGCACCTCGAAGAAAGGCCAGTTCAAAAACGACGCGGCCGTCATGGCGTTCAGTTTCCCTCGAAAACCGGTTTGGTCTTGCCCGCAAATGCCCGGTATGCGCGGCGGAAATCTTCCGTTTGCATGCACAGGGCCTGCGCCTGCGCTTCGGCTTCGATCGCCGTCTCGAGAGACAAATTCCACTCCTGATGCAGCATGCGCTTGGTCATGGCATGCGCAAATGTCGGCCCATTCGCGAGCGTCGCGGCGAACTCGACCGCCTCGGCCGGCATGCGGGATGGTGCAATCACGCGGTTATAAAAACCCCACGCCAGACCCTCGTCCGCCGTCATCGCACGGCCGGTGTACAGCAGTTCGGCGGCGCGGCCCTGCCCTATGATGCGCGGCAAAATGGTGCAAGCCCCCATATCGCAACCCGCCAGTCCGACGCGGACAAACAAGAACGCGGTGCGCGCCTCGGGAGTGGAGAATCGGAAATCGGAGGCCATGGCGATGATAGCGCCGGCCCCCGCGCAAATCCCATCCACGCCCGCGACGATGGGCTGCGGGCAAGTGCGCATGGACAGGACCAGATCACCCGTCATGCGCGTGAAATCCAGCAATCCCTGCGTGTCCATGCGGGTCAACGGTCCGATGATGTCATGCACGTCGCCGCCGGAACAAAAATTGCCGCCCGTGCCGGTCATCACGATGGCTTTGACCGCCTCTTCCTGCCCAAGGCGGCGGAACAGATCGCGCAGCTCCCTGTAGGACTCGAAGGTCAGCGGATTCTTGCGCTCCGGCCGATTCAGGGTGATGACCCCGACGCGGCCTTCGATCCGCCACAGAAAATTCTCGGGCACGTAATTTGCGAGGCTCATACGGGATTCTCCGCTCTCAGCCGTGTCAGTTGGCTCACATGATTCTTAAGATCGTGCAGCAGCTCGGCGAGCTGCTGCTTGCCTCTCGACGGCAGTCCGTCCAATAGATCGACGATCCAGCGTTCATGCTCCGCGGCCATCTTTTTGAAGAGGCGCTGGCCGCTGGGAGTCAGCTTGACTCGAAAAGCACGGCGGTCCCGTGAATCGATCACACGTGCCACCAAGCCTTCCTTCTCCAGCAAATCCGTGATGCCGGTGACATTGCCGCCGGTGACCATCAATCGCTTCGACAACTCGCCCATCTTGAGACCCTCGGGGCATCGCTCGAGCTGGGCCATGAGATCGAAACGGGGAAGCGTGGTCGCGAATTCTCCCTGCAGACGCTGCCGTATGTGGTTCTCGATCAGCGTCGAGCAGCTGAGCAGCCGCAACCACAGCCGCAGCGAGTCATGGTGATCCTCACGCACGCGGGTCTCGCCGTCGGATGAGGGCGGCTCGGGCGCCTTGGAGCGGCGTATCGCACCGTTCGCCATCACATCACCTCGCCGCCGGCCACCGCAACGCTCTGGCCGGTAATACTTGCGCTGCTGCGCAGACACAGCCAGCGCACGGTATCGGCAACCTCCTCGGGGGTCACCAGCCGGCGTTGAGGATTGTGCGCCACCAATTCCTCGAGGGCCTGCGCTGCGCCGCGGCCGGTCTTCGCGGTGATATTAGCCACCGCCGTCCGCACCAGGTCGGTGTCCGTATACCCCGGGCATACGGCATTGACCGTGATGTTCCGCCGCGCCGTTTCAAGCGCAACGGCACGCGTCAGCCCGATCACTCCGTGCTTCGACGCACAGTACGCGCTCACATACGGGTAACCGACCAAGCCGGCCGTGCTGGCGATATTCACGATGCGTCCGAATCCGGCCTGCAACATATCGGGTAAACACTCACGCATACAAAGAAAGGTCCCCGTCAGATTCACCGACAGCATGGATTGCCAGAGCGCCTCGCTGGTAGTGCCCAAGGGCGCGCTCAACGCCTGGCCGGCGTTATTGACGAGCAAGGTGATCGGACCGACGGCAGCGCGCGCCGCGGCCACCGCGATGCGCACCGATTCCGCATCGGCGACATCCGCAACCTGGCAATTGCGGCGCACCGCCCCCAACTCCGCCGCCACGCTATCGAGATCCGCCCGAGAGCGGCCGAGCAGCGTCACGTCGGCGCCCGCGCCCGCGAGCGTGCGGGCGATCACGGCACCTATACCGCGCCCGGCGCCGGTGACGAGAGCATGCAAGCCTGTGAGAGGAACGGTCATGCGATGCTCAGACGGGGCCGACGGATTGAGCCGCCGCCCGTTCAAAATTGCGTTCCAGTTGCCCCTTGCCCGAGAGATAGGGATCCGGCCAGCACTGTTCGTGAAATTGCTGTTCAGCCGCAGCACTCAGCGTCCACGCGGGATTCGACAAATGCGGCCGTGCCAAAGCACACAGGTCCGCCCGGCCCGCCGCAATGATCGAATTCACGTGATCCGCCTCGAATATATTGCCCACCGCGATGGTCGGAATACCGATCTGGTTGCGAACCTTGTCGGAGAACGGGGTCTGCCACATGCGGCCGTAGACTGGCTGCTGGTCGGGCACGGTCTGGCCTGTGGATACATCGAGTACATCCGCGCCGACCTGCTTGAGCACACCGGCAATAATCAGCAAATCCGTCTCAGAAAGGCCGCCCTCCGCCCAGTCGCTGGCGGAAATTCTCGCCGACAAAGGGCGCTCTCGCGGCCAGACCTCGCGCACGGCGCAGAAGACCTCCACCGGGAATCTCAGCCGCGCGGTGATGTCACTGCCGTATTCATCCTGACGCCGATTCGTGAGCGGTGACAGGAAGCTGCCGAGCAAGTAGCCATGGGCCAGGTGAAGCTCCAGCATATCGAAGCCTGCTTCGAGACCGAGCTGCGCCGAGCGGACGAATTCGTCCCGCACCGCATCCATGTCGGCGCGCGTCATCGCCCGCGGCACCTGGCTGACGCCTGCGATGTACGGCAGAGCCGAGGGAGCCAGGAGCGGCCAATTGCCCGCGGCAAGCGGATGATCCATGTGCTCCCAGCCGAGCTGAGTCGAGCCCTTGCGGCCGGAGTGGCCGATCTGCAGGCAAAACTTGGCGGCGGAATGAGCATGCACGAAATCGACGATGCGCCGCCACGCATTGCGCTGCCCGGCATTCCACAAACCGGTACATCCGGGAGTGATGCGTCCCGAGGGCGAAACGCAGGTCATCTCGGTGACTAACAGCCCGGCGCCGCCGACGGCACGCGCGCCGTAGTGCATCAGATGCCAGTCGTCCGGCATCCCGTCTTTCGCCATGTACTGCGCCATCGGCGAAACGACCACCCGATTCGAGAGTGTCATGCCCGCGAGCCGGAACGGCAGGAACATCGGCGGCCGCCTGGCATCGAGCACGCCGCTGCGTTCTCCCAGCCAGCGCTCGTAATCTTCGACGAAGCGCGAATCCCGCAGCTTGAGGTTGGCGTGGCCGATACGCTGGCTCCCCGTGAGCAGCGCATACGCGAATTGGCGCGGTTCCAGGCGCGAATATCGCGCCACATTCTCGAACCACTCCATTCGATTGCGCGCCGCGCTCTGCAGCTTGAGGGCCTCCAAGCTCCGTTCCGCCTGATAATTCCGCAGTCCCGCCTCGACATCGGCCGCCTTGGCGACCCGGCTCACGAGAGACATCGCGTCTTCCATGGCCAGCTTGGTACCGGATCCGATGCCGAAATGCGCCGTGTGTGCCGCGTCGCCGATCAACACGAGGTTCCGGTGATGCCATTGCGAACACAGCACCCGGTTGAAATTCAGCCAGGCGGAGCCGCGCAAATGTTTGGCGTTGCTCATGAGCGGATGTCCGCCCAAGTAGCGGGAGAAAAGCGACTCGCAAAAGGCGATGGACTGCTCGGCGCTGTAGCCGTCCAGGCCGTGCGCAGCCCAAGTCTCCTCGCGCGTCTCGACGATGACCGTGGAGAGCTCATCGCTGAACTGATAGGCATGGATCTGGAACCAGCCATGCTCGGTTTTCTCGAACGCAAACGTAAAGGCTGCGAATTTCTGGCGCGTGCCCAGCCAAATGAAGCGGCACTTGCCGATGGCGATGTCCGGCTGGAATACCGTCGCATGCTGCGTGCGGATCTTGCTGTTCACACCATCGGACGCCACGATGAGATCGGCATCGGCGAACGGTGTCAGTTCGTTGATTTCAGCCTGAAAGTGCTCCTCCACGCCCAGCGAAGCCGCTCTCTCTTGAAAGATATTGAGCAGCCGGCGCCGGCCGATTCCGCAGAAGCCATGACCGCCCGATCGGATGGTCTCGCCGCGGAAATACACCTCGACATCGTCCCAGTGGTGAAAATCCCGGTTGATCGCATCGTGCGACCAGGGATCCGCCGCTTGGAAACCCGACATGGTCTGATCCGAGAAAACGACCCCCCAGCCAAAGGTATCATCGGGCCGATTGCGCTCGTACACCTCGACTTTCACGGCGGGCAGCGCTTTCTTGAGCAGAATCGCGCCGTACAGTCCGGCCGGCCCGCCGCCTATGAAGACCACTCGTTTCATGAGAGGACAATAGATCGAGATACTTTAGATGTCAAATATCTCAGCCGGCTATTCCCGGCGACTTGGCCGGCAACTCGGCCAGCGCCTTGGCCAGCGCGATCCCTTGATCGTCCGCCAATGCGGCGACCCTCAGCGTGCTGACCCGGCCGGCCGCGTCCTCTCGCTGTTCCCAGTCCCGAACATCGGCCAAGATCGCTTCGAAACTCGCCGCACCACGCTCGTGCGTCTCACCGTAACCCTTGACCAGTTGCTGACAGTCGGCGATCTCGACGGCCAGGGCGTAGTTTTGCTGCACAACGCGCGCGATGAGCTCCAGCCAGCGTTCGATTCGCTCATTTTCTTGCGAGTACCGCAGAGTCTTGCGGCGCCAGCGGCGCAATCCGGCGAGCCAGTAGAGCTGCAAAAACCCGCCGATGCTGGAAGTCGCGATCTGCCGGCCGCCGGTAAAGCGAGTCAGCCAGCTTCTGGGCGTCTTGGAACGCAGAACCCAGGTTCCGAGTCCGGCCGGCAATGTGCCGCATATCTCTTCGATCCGCGGCTTCATGAATTCAGTGACTTGGACCAGCTGGCCGGACGACGGCCGAACTTCCTGCAATACACGCTTCGCCCGTGCGCTGCGAATCTTCAAGTCCGCGACGCGGATCGTATCCTCGAAGGACATCCACAGCGCCAGTCCGCGGGCCACGCTTTCGGTCAGCGCAAAGCTGTCCGAACCCTTCTCCAATGCGGCTATCGAGTCCAGCCGATCGAGATACAAGCTTGCGTAGGCCACGTCCTGATAATCGATCATTCGGCGCACGCCCTCGCGCGCGATATCCTGCACCGCTGCGGGCACGCGCTTATGGACCCGTTCCTCCAACGACGCAGAAAGCGCCGGGCGTGAACCGGACTTCGGTTCTGCGACGGCGGACCGCGACTCGGCGGCCGCAAGCGGCGAATGGGCGGCCTGCGAGGCCGAGCCGGCCGCAGCATCCCGCGCGGACTCGAAGGTCCGGGTACTCGATGCCGCCTCGATGCCGCTCGCCCGTATCGCCTCTACATAGTGCTCCGCCGCGAAAGGCAGCGCCCCGGATCCGCACACAGCGCCGAGCATGGCGGCGCTGATGACGCTGCCATTGGCTTCCGCCAGCGCCTGCATATCGAATTCGATGTATCGCTTCGAGTGCTCCCGCGCCAGCTCCCGCACCTGAGCGGGATCGGTGCGGCCGTCCGCCATGTGAGATTTTTCCTGGATGGCGTAAATTCGATGCGTGGAGGCGATGAGTGTGGTGCGGCCGGTCACCAGTCCGCGCTGCATCGCGCGGCCGGCCTCCATGATTTCCGAGGCGACCACCAGATCCACATCGCCGGGATTCGGCATCAGCGCAAAAATGGGCCGGCGTCGATCGGCCGGCAAAGCGGCCATCGGGAAAAACTCCAGGTAGTAGATGGTTGCCCCGGTTCTCTGCGCAACGCCGGGAACGGAGGTGGCCTGTGCCAGATAGCCGGAACGCCGCGCCGTATCGATGAGCCAATCGGATACGACGCCGCCGCCCTGCCCGCCAAGCGCCGCGATGGTTACTGTGATGGGCCTGGTCGCGGCGGCAGGCCTGGCAGTGGCGCTGGATTTCACGGTGGACATGGGCTTGGCGGTGCCATCGGCATGGCGCTCACGGCGAGGGCTCCGCCGCGATGCGCGCCAGCCGGCGATCGAAGCGGCGTTGCAGAAATTCGATGATGACCGAACGGAACCGAAATTTCATGCGGTCCCAGGCGCTGGGGTTCGTCACCACATCGGCTCTGTAGAAGGACGGGCATAGAACCGCGGCATGCGCCACTTCGCCACAGACCCCGCATCCCACGCAGCTATTATCGACGTGCGCCACCGGATCGCGCCGCAGTGGGTCGGGATTCTCTTTGATGGTCAAAGACGGGCATCCGGAGAGCCGGATGCATGAGTGATCGCCCGTGCAAACATCAGGATCGATGCCGAAGCGCTGCCGCACCACCCGCTTGCCCTCCTGGGCCATCCGCTTCAGCACGGGTGCCACGCGCCTCTTGCGGTTCAGCTCGCACTCGCCTTCCGCGATGATGACCTTGGGCCCCTTGTAGTCCGTCGTCAAGGCTTCGCGCAGCGCGGCGATGCCCTCCTGCATCTTGTATGTATGCACTGTGCGCACCCAGTCCACGCCCACGCCGCGCACGGCCCGCTCGATCGGATTGCGGCTCTTTCGATTCTTCACATCCGCCCGCGACGAGGGAATGTATTGGCCGCCCGTGGCCGCCGCATAACCGTTGTCCACGATGACGGTGACGGAATCGTGCTTGTTGAACACGGAATTGCCGATGCCGCTGGTCAGGCCGTTGTGCCAGAAACCACCGTCCCCCATGATGGATATGGAACGCTTGCCCCCTTGACCGCCGCTCAGCGCCGCGCCGCTCGCGGCCCCGAGCCCATAGCCCATGATGCTCGAGCCTGAATTGAACGGCGCCAGCGTCGCGAAGGAGTGACAGCCGATGTCGGCGCTCACATGCACGCTGCCCAATTCCTTCTGCACTATTTTCATCGATGAGAAGAACGGCCGCTCGGGACACCCGGTGCACAGGCCCGGCGGACGCGGGGGAACCGCGCTGCGTAGCTCGTTCATCGGCATCAGCCGATGCTCGGTGGGCGCGGAAACCGGCTCCAAAGCTCCGGGAGCCCATTGCTCGAGGAATTTCTTGATGCCGGCACTGACGACGCCGCCCGTGTATTCACCGGCCATGGGCAGCGGGCCCTTGCCGATGACACGGGTTTGAATATCCGCGTTGCGCAGAAACTGGTTGGCGGTTTGTTCGATGTATTCCGGCTGCCCCTCTTCCACGATGAGCAGCGCCCGCTTGCCAGAAGCGAACCGGGTGAATTCCTCCGGGATGAGCGGGTACGTGACGTTCAGCACATACAGAGGAATCCGCGATTTTCCGAACACGTCGGCCAGTCCCATTATTTCCAGCGACCTCAGCACCGTGTTGTAGAGGCCGCCCTGCATGACGATGCCGACATCGTCCAGATCGCCGCCGTAGGTCTCGTTCAGGTGGTTCTCGACGATGAAGCGCACCGCGGCGGGCCATCGCGTGAGCACTTTCTCCTGTTCCTGCGCATAGGTGGCGGGCGGCAGGATGATGCGCGCGGCCGAGCGTTGCGGATTCTCCAGGGCGTCCTGGATGCTGAACCGCGGCGTGACGTTGTCCTTGGCGATGAACGAGCCGTACATATGACAGGCGCGAATTCGCAGCATCAGCATGACGGGCGTCTGGCTCGCCTCCGACAGTTCGAACCCCCGCTCCACCATATCGACGATGACGCCGGTATCGGGGCGTGGATCGAGTAGCCACATCTGTGATTTCATCGCGAAAGCGTGCGTACGCTCCTGCATGATGCTGGCGCCCTCGCCGTAGTCCTCGCCGACGATCATCAGCGCTCCGCCGCTGACGCCGGCCGAAGCAAGATTGGACAGGGCGTCGGAAGCCACATTGGTGCCGACCGTTGACTTCCAGGTGACGGCTCCGCGCAACGGGTAGTTGATCGATGCAGCCAGCATCGCGGCCGCACCGGCTTCGGAAGCGCTGGACTCGAAATGGACGCCGAGGCCATCCAGTATCTCGCGCGCATCGGCAAGAACGTCCATCAGGTGCGAGACGGGCGCCCCCTGGTAGCCGCCGACGTAGGACACTCCTGCCTGCAGAAGAGCCTTGGTGACGGCCAGTATGGCCTCGCCCTCGAACACCTCGCCGGCTCCGAGCCGGAGAGACTGAACTTCGCGCGCGAACGACCTCTCTGCCATGATCCTGCCTTGAGTGTGTCCGATCAGCCTGCAATACTATGCCGGTTACGTGATTTTGCAACTATTGCCATTTAAAGGATCTCACGAGTGGCCGTACCTCGATCCGCATTGACGCGCCGCGAGAAGGTCTCGAGGCTCGCAGACGCCAAACACCGCGGCGACCCCGAATTCCCCGATTTTCAGCTGGCCGACTCGCCGCTGTATCTCATCGTGCGCACGGCCGGACGCTACGCGCAGGAATTGGAGAACGCCCTCAACGCCTCCGGCATGGACGTTTTGAGCTGGCGGGCCCTGATGATCGTCAACGAGGTCAGTCCCAGCAGCGTGAGCGAAATCGCCGAGCAGTCGGTGACCCGGCTATCGACCATGACCCGCGTGGTGCAGCGCCTCGAGAAGAAGAACTGGGTGAAGCTCTCGAAACGCCCCTCCGACGCGCGGGTCACCGAAGTGCAGCTGACGCCGCTGGGCAAGCGATGCGTCGAACGGCACAGAAGCACGGCAGGTGAAATCTACCGCCGTGCGGTGCGGGATTTTTCCGCCGTGGAGATAGCGGTTTTGAACGGGCTCACGCGGCGTATTTTCGCGAATCTGAACGCCCGTTGAGCATTTCCCCTCGTGTCCATCACTGCTTGCCGCGCTTGGACGGCGACGGCCTGAAGATATCAGCGAGGCTCCAAAGGTAAACCTCGCGGCGACTCGCACGCGCCACAGTCACGAATTCTTTCGTAAAGCCGCCGGCAGCCAAATACAGCAGCGGCGAGTTCAGCTCTTTGGCGCGATGCGCCCACTTGATACCCGAAGTGGCGAGCCGATCGAGAGCTTGCACATGGTACAGGTGCCAATGAACTGCCAACGGTTGCGTATTCCATTTCACGGCGCCGGTCAGTACGCGCCCATCCGCCAACGGGGCTACGACATCCATTTCGAGCAAGGTGCCGTCTCGATCCTTACCTTCCCATCGGCCCCACTCCTGGACTACCGGCAGTCGCATCCTTGCTTGCAGCCATTGGTAGGCCTGTTCGGCGATGCGCTCGAATATGTGGCCTAGATGGATATCGAATCGCGGCGCAACCACGTGCTCCCAAAAGTACTTGGGATCGGTGCGCTCGAGCGTAGCTTCATTCGGGCTCACGAATTCGTAATAAAATGCCATGGCCGGATCTAAGATGCGATAGCGGAACGGCACCGTAGTTCTGGCGCCCACGTTTCGGGACTGCCACACATACCCAAGATTCACCAATCGTTCGACCTTATCGCGGAGAGAGGTATCCGTAGGAAGGCCGGCGCGCTGCCCGATATCATTCAATTCGGTGCAACCACCCCCGATGGCCCGCATGATGGCCTGGTACTTTGAGACCTCCCGTAAGCCCTGCTCCTGCAATATTGCGGTCTCCACCAAGCCGCGAACTTCGCCGCGCGGCGCGAGCATCAGGCGAGAGGCATTCTCTACCAAGGAGCGAGCCGGCTTGACGGAATCCAAGTAGCGGGGAGTTCCACCGAAAATGCCGTAGGCCCGAATGCGGTCTCGGGGCGAGCGAAAGCTTGCCATTTGCGCGCTATACCAATAGTTGAATGGCCGAAGTTCCGCCTTCCACGCGAACCGCCCATGCAAGGGCGCGGCGCCTTCATCGAGGGCTGCCAACACGCGCACTGCCGAACCTGCGAGAACCATGGCCAAGGGCCGCGGCGGCCGACGTTGCTCCCACGCGGCATTGAGTTCGGAGCAGACGGCCGCCAATTCCCGTTGGTCGTCCCCGAGATACTGAAATTCATCGAGGACGATGGCTAGCGCTTGTGGTGCTCGCAGCTCGAGGAGCAGCCTGAACACCGTACGCCACGTGGGATATTCTTTCGGCTCCAACGCCTGTTTCGACCATAGAGAGATGTCGCGAACCAGCTGCTCGCGATTCTGCAGCGAAGTGGTCGCCGCCGCCGTCCAATAAAAGGTCTGTTCAGCCGGCCATACATGCGTCAGCAGATGGGTTTTGCCGACACGGCGGCGTCCATAGAGGAGCGCGAGCTGCGGCGAGGTCCCTCGTAAGAGTTCACGCAGCTCCTGTTGCTCGTTGTCTCTATTGATGATCAGGGCCACGGATCGCCACCCAAGTGCTTCGATCCTCTATTCTATCATGATGCTATACTAACGTAATAGAATAGTAATATCTTCGGAGAGCTCTGGGTCATGGACGCGCAACATAGCTCAGGCTTGCGGTGCCGAGCGACGAGTGCGCCTGCCGATTTGGGCTACCGGCACTCTGACCTCCGCCTTCGACGGCTGAGGCGTCGCCGGCTCCGAGCCGCAATTATCGCAACCCCCGCAAGCGCCCTGCGCCTTGGCCGCGGACGCGACCGCGAGCCGCTGCGCCGCGCGCCCCAAGCCGAGGAACGCCGGCGCTCGCGCTGCTGCGCGGCTCAGAACACCGAGGATGCGCCGCCGCAGGCTGCGTGGGCCTAGAGAGGCAATGGCGTAGACCGCGCTGGCCAGGAGCGCCAGGCCAACCAGGGAGTTGTCGAGAATGCTGTTCATGCGGATCGCTCCCTCAGCCGGTCAGCGCCGTGGCGACGCGATAGGTAATCCACGAACCGGCATATGCCAGGGCGAACATATACCCCGCCATAATGAGCGGATAACGCCACGAATTCGTTTCTCGCTTGACTGTGGCGAGGGTCGACAAGCACTGGGGCGCAAATACATACCATGCCAGCAGCGACAGGGCCGTCGGTAAACTCCAGGACTGGGAGATCAACGGCGTCAATGCACCGCTCACGTCGTTGCCCGTCGCGGACAGGGCGTATACCGTGCCGAGCGCGCCGACGGCGACCTCGCGCGCTGCAAGCCCCGGCACCAATGCAATCGATATCTGCCAATTGAAGCCGATGGGCGCGAACAGCACGGCAAGCCATGCGCCCAAATGCCCGGCGATGCTGTACTGGATCGGCGGACCGGTAGCCCCCGGAGGCGGCGCGGGAAACGAACTCAGAGCCCAGAGAATCACCATCAGCGCCAGAATGATCGTGCCGACACGGCTCATGAATATTTCGACGCGCTGCCACAGCCCTATGCCTAAATTGCGCAAATTCGGCCAGTGATAAGCAGGCAGTTCGAGCATCAGCGACTGCAAGCCCGCACTGGCGCCGGTACGCTTGAGCACGAAGGCCACCGCCATGGCGCTGGCAACGCCCACGATATAAAGGGCGAACAACACCACTCCCTGCAATTCCAGACCGCCCCAGAGCACTCGCCGGGGGATGAAGGCCCCGATGATCAGCGCGTACACGGGCAGTCGCGCGGAACAAGTCATCAGCGGCGCGATCATGATCGTCGCCAGCCGGTCGCGCGGATTTTGTATGGTGCGCGTCGCCATGATTCCGGGGATTGCGCAGGCGAAGCTCGATAGCAGGGGAATGAATGCCCGGCCCGACAGTCCGACGCTGCCCATCACCCGGTCGAGCAGGAACGCGGCTCGCGGCAAATAACCCGAGTCTTCGAGCACCAAGATGAAGAAGAACAGGATGATGATTTGCGGCAGAAACACCAAGACACTGCCGACACCGGCGAGCACGCCGTTGATGAGCAAATCTTTCAGCAGGCTGGCCGGCAGCGCCGCTCCCAGCCAATCGCCGAAGGCACCCACGCCGAGCTTGATTTCGTCCATGGGCGCTTGCGCCCAGGCAAACACGGCCTGAAATACCAGGAACAGAATGACCGCAAGGATCAGAGGTCCAAACACCGGATGCAACACCACGGCATCGAGCCGATCGCTGACTGTCACGCCATCCAGGCGGTCGCCGCCCACCAAGCCTAGAATTCTGCGCACCTCGGATTGACCGTATTCGATATCCGCCGCGCTCGGGGTCCGCCATACGGCGGGTTGCCGAGCGCGCGCCGGCACATCCACGCCATCGAGCACTTTGATCAGGTCTCGCACGCCGGCTGCCTTGACGCCGACGGTTTCGACCACCGGCACTCCTAATTCATCGGCTAGCCGTGCGGCATCGATCTTGATCCCCTTGCGGCGCGCGATATCGCTCATATTGAGTGCGACCACCATGGGCAGCCCCAAGCGCTTCAAGCTCAGCACCAAGCGCAGATTCTGGCGCAGATTGGTTGCATCGGTGACGCAGACGACGAAGTCGGGCTGTGTCTCGCCCGCGCGGCGGCCGAGCAGCACATCGGCGGTGACTTGTTCGTCCGGGGTCAGCGGATCGAGACTGTAGGCACCCGGCAAATCCAGGATGCGCACCCGCAGTCCGGACGGGGTGAGCAACGAACCCTCTTTGCGCTCGACCGTTACGCCGGCGTAGTTGGCGACCTTTTGCCGGCTGCCGGTGAGAATGTTGAAAAGCGCCGTCTTGCCGCAGTTGGGGTTTCCAACCAAGGCGATGAGGGGGCTCGGTGCGCTGGGCAGAGCCTCCATGAACTCACGCGGGTTGCGGCTGCTCCGGACATACGCGGATACAGGCGGCCTCGAATAGTCGCAACGCGAATGTGCCTGTGCCAATTCGCACGGCTATCGGCGCCTGCGCCATCAGGCCTTTCGCGACGATGCGCACTGCTTCGCCGGGCAGAAAGCCCAATTCAGCCAGGCGCCGTCCCAATTCGACCGGGGTCGAGGCATCGGCCGCCGCGACGGAAACCACCCGTGCGCGTGTGCCGGGAGCCAGATCGGTAAGCCGGATGGCCGCAGCTGCGCCGGGTGGAAGACTGGTTTGTCCGGTGGTTAACATGAACGCAATGCTATATGAGAATCGTTCCCATTACTATTACGGAGGTGACATTACTGCATCGCAAATCCGAGCAGTGGCGCCGTTCCTGCTAATCTTGAGGCTCCTAAAGCCTCGGAGGCATTGAAATGCCTACACTTTTCGAAAAAATCATCGCCGGCGAGCTGCCGGCCACCGTGCTCTACCGCGATTCCCGCGTCATCGCCTTTTTGGACATCAGGCCGGCCGCCCCGGTGCACATACTGATAGTCCCGAACAAACCCATTCCCACCGCCAACGATGTTGCCGACGAGGATGAGTCGTTGATTGGACACATGTTCATCGTGGCGCGCGATCTGGCGCGGCAGCAAGGCATCGCCGAGAGCGGTTATCGGCTGATCATCAACTGCAATGCGGACGGCGGCCAGGAGGTCTATCACCTGCACGTGCACTTGCTTGGCGGGCGGCCGCTCGGACCTATGGTTACCCGTATTTAGGAAAAAGAGGACAGCCGATGAAGAAGAAAAAGGGCACGCCGGCCAAATCACGCGCCACGACGCAGCGGTCCACCACCCCGAAACGCACGGCGGCCAAAAAGCGACCCTCAGGCGGCGCTGCGAAAATCGCTCCACGCCCCGCCAAGGCGCGCGAAACAACCCGCAGCAATCAGCGCAACGCTCCGCGCCGTGAGTTATACCCGGCGATCGAACCCTTTCGGCATGGGTATCTGCGTGTCTCGGATGTCCATGAGATCTACTATGAAGAATGCGGTAATCCGGCCGGCAAGCCGGCAGTATTCCTGCACGGCGGTCCGGGCGCCGGCTCCGACAAGCGCGCCCGGCAATTCTTCGACCCTCAGCACTACCGCATCGTGGTGTTCGATCAGCGCGGTTGCGGGCGCAGCCGCCCGAGCGCAAGCCTCGTCGAGAATACGACCTGGCACCTGGTCGCCGACATCGAAAGATTGCGCAAACATCTTGGAATCGAGCGCTGGCTCGTATTCGGCGGATCATGGGGCAGCACGCTGGCGCTGGCTTACGCGGAGGCACATCCCGACCGCGTCAGTGAAATCGTGCTGCGTGGAATTTTCCTGCTGCGCTACGCCGAGATCCGCTGGTTTTATCAGCATGGTGCCTGCGAAATATTTCCCGATGCATGGGAGGCATACCGTGACGCGATCCCGGTCGACGAACGCGACGATTTCCTTGGCGCCTACCACAAGCGCCTGGTCGAGCGACGATCAGCGCACCGCATTGGCGGCCGCGCGTGCCTGGTCGGTCTGGGAAGCGTCGGCCAGCTTCCTTTACAGCAACGGCGACAGCATCAAGAAATGGGGTGAGGATCAGTTCGCGCTGGCGGTTGCGCGAATCGAATGCCATTACTTCGTGAACCGCGGCTTCCTGCGCAACGAAAGCCAGTTACTGGACGATGTGCCGCGCATCCGCCATATCCCGGCCACCATTGTCCAGGGACGCTACGATGTCGTGTGCCCTGCAACCAGCGCCTGGGATTTGCATCGTGTATGGCCCGAAGCGGACCTGCGCATCGTGCCGGACGCCGGACATTCGGCGTTCGAGGCAGGCAATACGCACGAACTCGTGCTCGCGACCGACCGGTATCGAAGCCGCTAGAGGAACCCCGGGCAAATGCGCTCCAGCCAATCGGCCGTGCTGCTCACGGCAGCTCTTTTGTTGCTGTGTTTCGCGCCGCATGCGTCCGCCACCAAGCTGTTGCGTTTTCCGAACGTGTGGCACGACCGCGTCGTGTTCAGCTACGCGGGCGATTTGTGGACCGTCGGCACGCAGGGCGGCACCGCCGTGCGCCTCACTTCGAATCCCGGCCTCGAGCTATTCGCGAAATTCTCTCCCGACGGCCGTTCCATAGCCTTCACGGGCCAGTACGGTGGCGACGAACAGGTGTATGTGATTCCCTCGGGCGGCGGCACACCGAAGCAGCTCACCTACTATCCCGCCGCAGGACCGCTCGCCGAGCGTTGGGGTTACGACAATCAAGTCTACGGCTGGACTCCGGACGGGACGGCCGTATTGTTCCGATCCGCGCGCGACGGATTCATGCTGACGGACTCCAAGCTCTATACGGTACCGGCGAGCGGAGGCGCTGCGACGGCGCTGCCCATGCCGGTCTCGGGTGCGGGCGATTTTTCACCCGACGGCAAGAAGATCGTGTACTCGCCCCTGTGGCGCGACTTTCGCAGCGAAAAGCGCTACCAGGGCGGCTGGGCAAATGACCTGTATATTTTCGATTTGACGCACCCTTCACTGCTGCAAGTCACGAACGACCCGCGCACCGATCGTGATCCCATGTGGATCGGAGACGCCATCTATTTCAATTCCGACCGCACGGGCGTATTCAATCTATACCGCTACGACATCGCGACGCGCCGGACCGAGCAACTGACCCACTACCAGGATTGGGATGTGCGCTGGCCCAGCGCCGATGCCGAAGGCCAGATCGTGTACGAGTCGGACGGCGAACTGCATATCTACGATACGCGCGATGGCCGGGACCGCGCGCTGGCCATCGTCGTACCGGCGGACGCCACCACGACTCGTCCCCAAACGGTCAACGCCGCAGACAACATCGAGAGTCTGAGCCTCAGCCCCGGCGGCGAACGGGTGGGCATCGTGGCGCGCGGCGATGTGTTCTCCGTTCCCGTGGAACATGGCGTCACCCGCAATCTCACCCAATCGTCGTCGGCGCACGAGCGGGAAATAGCCTGGTCGAGCGACGGCAAGCGGCTGGCCTATGTGTCGGACCGCGGCGGCGAAGAAGAAATCTATGTGCAGTCGCAGGACGGCAACGATCCCGCCGCGCAGCTGACATCGGGTTCGGCGCAGCGTTATTACGCGCCGCAATGGTCGGGCGACGACAAGCGCATCGCGTTCTCGGACAATACCGGCCGCCTCGACGTGATCGAGACGGCGACCCGGCGGCGCAGCACAGTGGCACGCGACCCTGCCGATTTGTCGCAGGATTATCGCTGGTCGCCCGATGGGCAATTCCTCGCCTACTCGCTCAACGACCCCAACGGCTTCTCTTCGGTTTACGTCTGGTCGGCGGCCGACGGAAAGTCGAGGCGGGTCACCCCACGGCTCTTCAACGCTCATTCGCCAGCATGGGCGCCCAACGGCGAATTGCTGTACTACCTGAGCGAAAGGGAATACCAGCCGTTGCTCAGCACCATTGAATTCGACTTCGCCACGGACAGGCAAACGGGCATTTTCGCCGTGACCTTGCGCAAGGATGTCAAGAATCCGTTCGGCATACGCGACGATGAGCCGGGAGACGCCCGGAAAGACGCGGACCAGGATGCGGAGGACAGTGCCACCGAGGGCGGTAAGACCTCTGCCAAGCAGAGCAAGAAAGGCGGCAGCGGCGCGAGTCCCAAAGCCGCGATGAAAATCGACTTCGAAGGCATCGAGGAACGCGCGATCCGCGTGCCGCTCGAAGCGGACAATCTGTCCAACCTCGAGGTCGGTGAGGAGAATCTGCTGTACCAGCGCAGCGGACCCACGTATTACGGCCGCGAGTCGAATGTCAAACCCACCGTGATGTCCTTCTCGATCAAGGATCGCGAAGCCAAGAACGTGGTGGAAGATGTGACGGAATGGTCGGCGACGGCCGACGGCAAGCATGTGCTCGCGCAGCTCTCATCCAAGGAAATCAAATATTTCAAGGTCGGCGCGAGCGATGACGACGACGACAACGCCAAGACCGTGTCGCTGGCAGGCCTCGTGACCACGCATGTTCCGGTGGCCGAGTGGCGTGAGATCTTCGCTGAAGTATGGCGCCGCTACCGCGACTATTTCTACGTCGAGAACATGCATGGCTACGACTGGAAGCAGCTGCGCGAGAAGTACCAACCGCTGCTGGACTTCGTCGGGTCGAGGGCGGATCTCAACTATGTCATCGCAGAAATGATCTCCGAACTCACCGTGCAGCACGCCTATATCGAGGGCGGCGATCTAGGCTTGCCGAAGCGCCCCTATGTGGCGCTGCCCGGGGCGCGCTTCGAACTCGACACCAAATCCGGCCGCTACCGGATCGCCAAAATATTCGCCGGCCAGAACGAAGAGGAGCGCTACCGCTCGCCTCTGATGGAAGTGGGCGTGGACGCTCACGTGGGCGACTACGTGCTCGCAATCAACGGCCGCGATCTCAAAGCCGGGACCGATCCCTACGAATTATTGCAGGCTGTGCCCAATCAGCCCGTCGAATGGCGCGTATCGGCGACTGCCGACGGCAAAGCAGCGCGCACCATCCGCTATCGGCCGCTCAACAGTGAAAACGACCTTCTGTATTTTGCCTGGGTCACCGATAACCGCGCCCGGGTGGATCGTATGAGCCAAGGGCGCTTGGGCTACATCCATATTCCGGACATGGGAGAAGCCGGCATTCGGGAATTCATCAAATGGTGGTACCCGCAGGCGCGCAAGGAAGGCTTGGTGGTGGATGTGCGCGACAACGGCGGCGGGAATATTTCCGAATTGCTGATAGAAAGGTTGTCCCGCACCCTTCACGGCACCAATTTTGCGCGCAATCACGCCGCGGCGGATACCTATCCACGCGTCGTGCAGCCGGGCCCCAAGGTAGCCTTGATCAACGAGGACACTTCCTCCGACGGCGATATTTTCGCCTATGCCTTCCGTCAATGGAAAATCGGGGCGCTGGTCGGGAAGCGCACCTGGGGCGGTGCGGTCGGCATCACCGACCACGGGCCGCTGCTCGACGGCGGCGCCGTATTTGTGCCAGAGTTCGGCACGGCGGATGAAAACGGCCGGTGGATCATCGAGGGGCACGGAGTGGATCCTGATATCGTCGTCGAACAGGACCCGGTGGAAGTCATGGGGGGACGCGACCCTCAGTTGGAGCGCGGGGTTCAGGAACTCATGAAACTCTTGCCCGCCGCTCCGGCCGGTTTGCCGCATCGGGCCGCGCCGCCTGTGAAAACCGAGGTGCACTGAGATGTCGGAGCTTGCGACACTGGGATTGGCCCGGGTGTCGGACGCCCATGAAATTGCAGAAATGTCGCGCGACCTCATCGAGCAGGGACTGACATGGTCTTGGACACCGGCACGCGTGCAGCACTTCATTACGGGACCCGAGTCGTCGGTGGTGGTCGCACGGCGCGAGCGGCAAATTGCCGCGTTCGCCATCATGCATTTCGGGGACGATGTCGCGCATCTGAATTTGCTCGCAGTCGCCCCGGAACACCGTCGCCAGGGGCTTGGACGCCAGCTCGTCGGCTGGCTGACCGAAACGGCGATCGAAGCCGGCGTGTTTCGCATCAACCTCGAGCTGCGCCTGCGCAATGAGCCGGCGCGGATCTTCTACGAACGCTTGGGTTTCGAGCAGCTCGGGGTCGTGCAAGGTTACTACCAGGGTCGCGAGGCGGCGCTGCGCATGTCGAGCCGCCTGGCGAAGAATCAACCCTGAATCGCGGCGCTGTTTCCCGCATCGGGTTGCCGGAGCAGCGGATGAACGTCATCGTGCGGAAACACCACCGAAACCCGGCACCCTCGGCCCGGGGCGGTATCGACCGTTATCTCGCCGGAGGCTGCATGCACGCGATCCGCTACGCTCCACAATCCGAAGCCGCCCGACCGGGCCTCGAACAGGCTGAGCTGCCATTCAAACCCCACGCCGCGATCTTCCACGACGACGCTTAGTTCCTTCGCCGTCTGCGTGACCGTCACGGCCGCAGCTTGAACCCCTGAATGCTTGACGACGTTGCGCAACAGTTCTCGAATCAGCTTGAACACCAGAACCCGCAGCTCCAGGTTATAAGCGGCGGCGTCCGCGTCCACCCGCAGCTCGACCTGCAGGTTATCCTTGCCACGCATGTAGACGCTCAGCCACTGGAGCGCGGGCTCCAGTCCTAATTCATACAGTCCCGGCGGGCTGAGGTCGGCGATTACCTTTTGAGTGATCGACTGTACCTCGCGCACCGTGTGAGTCGCCTCGCCCAGCAGCAGCCGCACTTCGGGTGGCGAGCGCGAGGCCGCCGCATTGAGAGTCATGGCGAGGCTGACCAGGTGCTGACCCATGCCGTCGTGCAAATCCACAGCTGTCGCGCGCCGGGCGCGCTCCTCCGCTCCGACCAATTGGCGCGCATACACCTGCAGCCGCTCCTGTTTTTGACGCAGGCGTTGGTTGAGTTCGACCAGTTCGGTGATATCGCGCGCAACGCACCAGACGCGCGCCAGCTTCTCGTTCTCGACGACGCCGCGGAAGCCGGTGATGAACGTGAATTGCCGGGGCCCGCTCGACAGGGTGAACTGCAGGCCGTCCGCCGAGTAGTCCTGTTGCGCCGCCGTTCCAATATGGTCGAGGTAAACCGCGGACCAAGGCACGTCGGCGCGCCACAGGCGCGCATCGGTCTCGGGCAATCCAAACAGCCGGTTCAAGCGCAGATAGACCAAGTTGCATTCAGCGACATACGCGTGCTCGCGCAGCCACGCTACTTGCTCGGCTGCCGGAAGCCCGGGAGCCATCGGGACGTCCAATTCGATGCGCCACACGGCTTCGGAACTCTGTTCGATGAAGTTATGGTACCGCTCGCCGCTGGTTCGCAGCAGCTGCACGGTGTTTCGCATCTCGAGAAGCCCGATGGTCAGCATCAAGCTGACGATGGCCAGAGTCGCCAGATACAATTGCAGCGCGTCGACGCGCATGAAGAGATTGGGGTTGCCCGCGAAGGGCCCAAAGCCGCGGCTTCCATAGTAGGACGCCAGGAGCGCGGCCGCGGCCACGAACGACGAACACCAACGCGGCGGCAGGCGAAACGCCGCAATGATAACCAGCCCCAGCAGAAGGAACGGCAGATCGAGGACCGTCGTGATTCTGCCGGGCGTCGCTGAAAACACCCAAAACGTCATGCCGAGCACCGCACATCCGGCCAGCGCCGTTTCGAGCACGGACACCGACGGAGAGGTAAGTTCCGGCCTCTGCCAGCGAACGCCCCACGCCATCACGACCGGCGCGATGCACAAGGATCCCAGCCAATTTCCCGCCCACCACAACTGCCATTCGCGCCAATAACGAGCACCGCCCAGCACCTCCGTAATAGCATAGGCGCCCACCGTGGCGCTGACCGCGGAGCCCAGCGCGACCGCGGCGAAGAACCGCAATACATTCCCGATCCTCGGAATTTCCGGGCTGGTCATGAGTCGCTTGGCCACGAGTGCGCCTACGATGCCATCGAGGGAATTGGCCACGACGTATGGCACATACCAGGGCCGGACAAAGGAGCCGAATCGAGCGCCGTCGAGCACAATTTCCACGGCGATTTGTACGCCGAGGACCCAGATCCAGTCGCGCCGCGGCGAAAACCAGAGTGCGGTGAACAGCAGGCCGGCGGCGGGCCAGAAGAATGTCAGCTGCTGGGGACTCGCGCCCAGATCCAAGCCGAGCAGCATCAGCATCGCATACAGCAGGCCGAAGAGCGCGAGGGAACCCACGCGCCACCCGAGTCCGAGGCGCATGATGTCCCAGACGAGCGCGGATTTGCGATCTCCACTCGGTGCGGCCGTCATCGTCACGGTCGAAACCTCGCTACTTTCCGAACCATTCCAAAACCAACGCTGTAAAATTCAGAAAGCAGGCGTGCAAAGCCTGTGTGCACCCATTGATGCCCGTGAACGAACCGGAGGCTGATTGTGCGCTAGTTTCCCGTAAAATTACAGGAACACCATTGTCATGAGGCATTCGAGGTTCCCATGCTGCAAACATTCCACTCTGGTGAGCGTGCGTCCCGGCTGCGGGCGCAGATGGTCGGCGAACCGTGACCGGCACGGGAGCCGCACGTGCATTCGGCAGCCCTCGATGTCTGGTGGCGCCGGTGGGCCAGGGATCTTGGAAAATCGAAGATTCCTCGGCGAGCGCTGCCGTCGCTGCCCTGCGCCGCGGTCTCGATCTCGGCCTGACTCATATCGATACCGCGGAAATGTATGGCTCGGGAGCCGCGGAAAGGATCATCGCGGAGGCGATCGCCGGCCGGCGCGATGAAGTCTTCCTCGTCTCCAAGGTCCTGCCGGGCAATGCCTCGAAGCGGGGCACTCTCGCGGCATGCGAGAAATCCCTGGCGCGCCTGCGAACCGACCGGCTGGATTGCTACTTGCTTCACTGGCGCGGCGCCCATCCCCTGCAGGAAACGGTCGAGGCCTTCGACACACTGGTCCGGGCCGGCAAGATCCTGTCCTGGGGCGTGAGCAATTTCGACGTTGCGGATCTCGAAGAGGTTGCTGCGATCGCGGGTGTGGGGCACCCGTCGTGCAATCAGGTGCTGTACCACCTGCAAGAGCGCGCGGTCGAGCATGCGGTGCTGCCCTGGTGCCGGAGACACGGCACCGCGCTGGTCGCATACACGCCCTTCGGCCAATCAGCGGCTCCATTCGATCCGCGAACCCGCCAGGGGGGTGTCCTCGACCAGATCGCCAAAGCCCGCGGTGCGACGGCACGCCAGGTGGCATTGGGATTTCTTTTGCGCCACCCCGAGGTGTTCGTGATTCCCAAGACATCCAGCGTGGCCCATGTCGAGGAGAACGCCGGTGCTGCCGCCCTCGATTTGAGCGAGGCCGAATCGGCGAGAATCGACGCCGCATTCCCTCTCGGAAAAGCGCGGCGCGAACTGCCGATGATTTAGGACTCCGTGCGCAGAATGTGCGCGCCCACGGTGTCGACGCTCGTGGTGCCGGTCAAGGCCAAGGTCACGCACAATTCTTTGCGCATGATTTCGACGGCCTTGGTTACGCCCGCCTCCCCCGCGGCAGCCAGCGCGTACAGAAACGAGCGGCCGATCAACGTCCCGCGGGCGCCCAGCGCCAGGGCCTTCGCGATATCCTGGCCGGAGCGGATGCCGCCATCGAACAGCACTTCACAGCGGCCGTCGACCGCTGCGACGATCTCAGGCAGCACCGAGATCGATGACGGCGCGCCGTCGAGTTGCCTCCCGCCGTGATTCGAAACCACGATGGCGTCCGCGCCGGCGGCGAGACCGAAGCGGGCGTCCTCGGCATCGAGCACCCCCTTGAGAATCAGCTTTCCCGGCCAGCGGCTTCTAACCCATTCCACATCGCGCCAGTTCGCCGACGCGTCGAATTGAGTCGCGGTCCACTCCGACAGCGTGCGAATACCGCTCGAGCCGCCGATTCGGCCGGCTAGATTGCCGAATGTGCGCCGCTTGCCGAACAGCACCTTCAGAGCCCAAGACGGCTTCGTGGCCACATCCCACGCATTGCGCAAGGTGAGCTTGGGCGGAATCGTCAGACCGTTGCGCGGATCGCGGCGGCGCTCGCCGAGCACCTGCAAATCGAGCGTGAGCATGAGCGCGGAACACTGCGCCGCGGCCGCCCGGTCGATGAGTTCTTGATTGAAGCCGCGATCCTTCATCAAATATTGCTGAAACCAGAACGGCCGCTGAGTCGCCGCCCGGACGTCCTCGATCGAGCAGATCGACATGGTGCTCATGCAGTACGGAATCCCGCAAGCCGCGGCGGCTTTGGCTGCGAGAATTTCGCCGTCCGCATGGAACAGGCCGGCAAGCCCGGTGGGGCCTATCGCCAGCGGCATGGAAGCGGGTGTACCCGCCAGGGTCGTCGCCAGAGTCACGTTCGACACGTCGACCATGACGCGCTGGCGAAAGGTCATCGAGTCCAGATCGGCGGTGTTCCGCGACAGAGTCCGCTCGTCGTATGCACCGCCTGCGGCATAGTCGAATATGGCGCGCGGGACACGTTTTTTCGCGAGTTCGCGCAAATCATCGATGCTGAGAATCATGGGCATGGGCTATATTATAGCGTCCACTCCCGATTGCGGGCGATCCCGCCCGCGAAGCGCCGAGACTGCGGCCTACATCAAGTTCTGGGTGACGGCTGCCTACGGGACCGACGCGCACCTGCGGTTGAGGACGAATCTGAACGAGACATCTATCGTTGCCTTGCAGGATTTCGCCCATTTCCTGCACCGCTGGAAGTTCATTCCGAATGCCGTCAACGTGCGTAACTGGATCGATGCACGCGCGCTCGAAGCGGTGCTGACGCGCGGCGTGGCGGCGGCCTGAGGGGTCATTCCACAAAAGCAAAGCGGCCCTCGGCAACGAACTTGCCGAGAGGCTTGCGCTGACCTCTCTTGAGTGGTAAACCTGTCGATCAACGGACCGCAGCAAGGTTTGTGCCATGTGCAGCGATACTCCGGGAACTCAGAAACCGGTTGCGCAGCCCGGCCTTGGCTTCCTGCGTTTGTGCAGATTTCAGCAGCAGTGATAGTCAATTGTTGAAAATCACTCTGGACTACACTTGCGTCAGCGAAGTGCGGCCCCGGGTATCCACGACGTCCCCGCCAACGGAACCCCCGCCATGGCGGCCGCTTCGACGGTCAGGGCCACCAGGTCCTCCTTCTCGAGATGGTGCACATCCTGCTTGCCGCAGGCGCGCGCAATGGTGGTCAATTCCATGTTCACGGTCTTCAGATAATTCTTCAGCCGCTTGGCGCCTACCGCGGGATCCAAACGCAATTCCAGCGCCGCGTCCTGCGTCGTCACGCCCACCGGGCATTTCCCGGTATGGCAGTGATGGCAGAACCCGGGGGCGGTGCCGAGCCGCGCGTAGTCCTCGAGCGCGGAGACATGCTGGCCGCCGGCAATATAGGAATCGCTGTTGCAGCCCAGGGCCACCAGCACGCCCTGCCCTATCGCCACCGCATCGGCGCCCATGGCGAGCGCCTTGGCCACGTCTGCGCCGCTGCGGATGCCGCCGGAAATCACCAATTGCACGGTGCCGCGCATGTTGAGATCGTCCAGGGCGTCCACCGCCTGGCGCAGCGCGGCCAGCGTAGGTATGCCCACGTGTTCGATGAACACGGTTTGCGTCGCCGCCGTGCCGCCTTGCATGCCGTCGACCACGATGACATCGGCACCGGCATGCACGGCAAGTTTCACATCGTTGAACACGCGGGTGGCGCCGACTTTCACGTAGATCGGCTTCTCCCAATCGGTGATCTCGCGCAACTCCTTGATCTTGATGACCAGATCGTCGGGCCCCGTCCAATCCGGATGGCGCGACGCCGAGCGCTGGTCCACGCCCTCCGGCAGGGTGCGCATGCGCGCGACCCGCGGATTGACCTTCTGTCCCGAGCAGCATTCCGCCGCCGCCGGGCTTGGCGCCCTGGCCGATGACGATTTCGATGGCATCCGCACGCCGCACGTCGTCCGGATTGAAGCCATAACGCGACGGCAGACATTGGTAAACCAGAGTCTTCGACGAGGCGCGCTCCTCGGTGGTCATGCCGCCGTCGCCGGTAGTGGTCGATGTGCCCACTTCGGTTGCGGCTCGTCCCAATGCATCCTTCACTCGCGCCGACAGCGCACCAAAACTCATGCCCGCGACGGTGATCGGAATGGCGAGTTCGACCGGCCGCGTCGCGAAGCGCGTGCCCAACAGAGTCTTGGTTACGCACCGCTCTCGATATCCCTCGAGAGGATAGCGCGACAGCGAGGCGGCGAGAAACAGCAGGTCGTCGAAATTCGGCACGCGGCGCTTCGCGCCCAGTCCCCGGATTTCATACAGACCGCTGGCCGCGGCGCGCTGAATGTAGTCGATGGTCGATCGATCGAAGCCGGCCGATTCCTCGAGCTGTGGGCCCGTCATCGTCAATACTCCTGATTGGCATCGGCATGCCAGTGATAGAGACTCTTCGCGGAAGCCACGCGCTTGAATTCCGCGGGATCGTGCGCAACGCCGGATTGCGCCGAGCAAGCTCTTGACGGCGGCCCGATCGGTATCGGTCATGGGCTCGAAGCGAGCGTCGGCGCCGAGCGATCGCACCTTGCCGCGCACGTAGATTACCGCCTCGTACAATGAATCGCCGAGCGCATCCTCAGCGTCGCCGCAGATCACGATGCGCCCCGCCTGTGCCATGAAGGCGGAGAAACTGCCGACGCTGCCGCCCACCACGATATCCGCGCCCTTCAGCGAAATTCCGCAGCGCAGAGACGCATCGCCGTCGATGATCAAAAGGCCGCCATGCGCGGAAGCGCCCGCGGCCGTGGAAGCGAAGCCTTGGACATGCACGCGGCCCGACATCATATTCTCCGCAGCGCCCGGACCGGCATTGCCGTGCACCGTGACCGAGGCCTGCTTGTTCATGCCCGCCACGTAGTAGCCGACATGGCCGTGAATCTGCACGTCGAGATCGGCATCCAGCCCGCAGGCAATGGAATGCGCGCCGTCGGGATTCTTTACCTGAATCTGCGACACGCCTTCGCCGGCCGCCTGCTTGTGCAGAAAGAAATTCAAGTCCCGCAAGCTGTCCCTGGCGAGATCGAATTCGCGAAGCTTCGGCAACGGCTTCAAATTCGCCATGAATAGATCTCCTCCGGTTTGGGCTCGAACAGGGTGGCGTGCGAAATGTGCGGCAGGTGAGCCAGCGAACGAAACTCCGAGGCGATGGCGACATAATCGTCGGTCTCGGCGACCACCGCCGGCTTGCAGGCGAACGCGTCGCGCACGATCAGCAGCTCAGTATCGGTGCCCATCAGAAAAGTGAAAAATCCGTCCAGTTCGCTGAAGCCGCGCTGCACCGCCGTTTTCAAGTCGTCGCCTTCGCGCAGCCGCCACTCGAAGAAACGGCATGCGGCCTCGGTATCGTTGTCCGTCTCGAATTCGATGCCGAGCGGCTCCAATCGCTTGCGCACCAGATGCGGATTGGACAGCGAGCCATTGTGCACCAGGCAAAAGTCGCGGCCCGCCGTGAATGGATGCGCATGCGCCGGCGTGACGGCCGATTCGGTCGCCATTCGGGTGTGCCCGACCAGATGGGAGCCCTGCAGGGATTTGAAATGGTAGCGCTCGGCGATATCCGCCGGAGCGCCCACATCCTTATATAGATCGATAGACTGCCCCACCGAGAGCACGGCAATCAGCGGCTCATTGCGCGCCAGCCATGCAGCGAGCTGGTCCGGATCGGCCGCGCTGGTCAGCACCGCGTGATTGCCGCGCGCAGAGATCTCGTGCGCGTGGGCAAAGTCGGTCGCTATCTTCGCAAGCAATTCCGCCCAATCGACCGCATTCTGCCCGCTGTACAAACTGAGTTTGTGGTGCTGCTCCGACACCGGCGCGGAGTACACGGCCAGCCCCGCCGAATCCGGACCGCGCTCGGTCATGCCCACCAGCATAGGCACCATGAGCGCGCCGAGCTGACCGCGCAGCGCAGGATTTTTGAGCAGAAGACCGACGATTCCACACATGCTGCAGCTCCTAAAAGAATTCCAGATAGCGGCGTGATTCCCAATCCGACACATGGCGCGAATACTCGGTCCATTCCATGCGCTTCAGACGGATGAATTCGTGCGCGAGATCCGCCCCCAAACCATCACGAATCACCGTATCCGCTTCGAGCGCGTCGACGGCCTCGTTGAGCGACTGCGGCAGGAGCTTGATGCCCTTGGCCGCCAAGTCTTCCAGCGACAGCTGGTACAGATTGATGTTCTGCGGCGGGCCCGGATCGAGCTTTCGATCGATGCCGTCGAGCCCCGCTGCGATCAGAGCGGCCGATACGAGATAGGGATTGCACGCGGAATCCGGCAGCCGAATTTCCAAACGCCCATGCGGCACACGGACGCAGGCAGTGCGGTTGTTGTCGCCGTAGGCGATGTACGCGGGAGCCCAGGTGGCGCCCGACAGAGCGCGTCCTACGACCAGCCGCTTGTACGAATTCACGGTCGGCGCCGCAACCGCGCACAGCGCGCGCGCGTGCTGCAGCACGCCGCCCAGGAAGTGATAAGCCATGGCCGACAGACCCATGCCCGACTTGTCGTTCTTGTCGTAGAAGGCGTTTTTTTGCTTCGCCGAACCCACCGAAACGTGGAAATGCGCACCGCTTCCGGCCCGGTTGGCAAACGGCTTCGGCATGAACGTCGCGGTCAGGCCGTGCTTGTGGGCAATCTCGCTCGCCGCCATCTTGACGAAGGTGAAGTTGTCGGCGGACTTCAGCGCATCGGCGTAGGTGAAGTTGATTTCGAACTGGCCGTTGCCGTCTTCGTGATCGATTTGATACACATCGACGCCCACGGCACGCAGCCCCGCCACCATTTCATCGAGCACCTCGCGGCTCCGGTACAGGCCCTTGTAGTCGTAGCAGGGCTTGTCGAGATTGTCGGTGGGATCCGCGGGCCCCAAGCTGCCGTCCGCCTGTCGCGACAGCAGCATGAACTCAGGCTCGATGCCGGTGTACAGGGTGAGTCCGCGTTCTGCGAGACGGGCGGTTTGCTTTTGCAGTGCCACCCGGGAACAGTAGGGGTAAGGTTTTTTGTTGACCACGCCATTGCAAATGATGCGCGCATAGCCCGGCATCCACGGAATATCCTGCAGCGTGGACAGATCGCCGACCGCCATGTAGTCGGGTCCTTCGGGTCCCATGCCGAAGCCCCATAGTGCAAAGCCGGCGAAGCCCGCCCCATCGGTGAGCACCATCTCCAAATGTTCCACCGGCACCGCCTTGGCCTTGGCAGCGCCGTGAATATCCACGAACTGCGCCAGCACGTAACGGATCTTGTGCTCTTCGAAAAATTTCTTTGCCTGCTGCTGATTCATCCCGATGCCCCCCTGTAACTACCGCCGCATTCAATGACCACCGCGCCCAACGACTCGCTCATGTAAGGACCGAAAGTCGGATCGCACCAGATCCGGTATCGTTCTTT
Organism: uncultured Gammaproteobacteria bacterium; assembly: GCA_963807505.1. Taxonomy (GTDB): domain Bacteria; phylum Pseudomonadota; class Gammaproteobacteria; order Steroidobacterales; family Steroidobacteraceae; genus Bog-1198. The sequence goes on from CAWECC010000001.1 coordinate 426,371, forward strand.
CTGCGGCACGACCAATACCGCAACGCCGATCATCAACGTCATGATCACGGGGTGCGAGTCGAGCGGCAGCGCCGCGAAATTCACGTTGCAAACCTGCACGAGCGCCTCGTGAACACCCTCGCCGCCGAGAAGAAAGGCCCAGTCCTCGCGTATCACGGGGTACACGCCGGGCTGGGGCCGGTCCAGGGACCGTGAAATCCGCTCGAGCGCCGTTCCGCCCACGCCGCCCTCGAGAAAGAACTCGGACGCGCCGAGACGCGCCACCAATAGCGGATCGGACAGAGAGGGTTCCGAGTGAGCCCAAGTATTGGGTGCCGCGGGCAAAGGAACCCCGTTCGCGGCCAACCATTCCGCGGCCTTTGGGCCCTTGAGGCCCACCCGGTCACGGTGTTCACGAACTTCGAGAGCCAGAGCGCTCATGCGGCCGCCCCGGCCTTTTGCCGCAGATTCTTCGGGTCATAAAACGGGGCGGCCGCGACTCGTGCCGCCAGCATCCCGCCGCCGTCGAGGCGAATTTCGATATCGCGTCCGACCTGCGCCAGTTCAGGAGACAGCATGGCAAGCCCGATGGACTTGTTCAACGCTCGCGAATGAGCGACGCTGGTGACCCGGCCGGCAATCGCGCCCTTCTCGATGATCAAGTGGCATTCCTTGGGCAGTGGTGTGGTCGCGGCAAGCTCGATGCCCATCAGCTTTTGCCGAGGCCCCCGCGCCTGCAGGATGCGCAGGCTCCGCTGACCGACGAAGAAGGGTTTCTTCATGGCCACCGCCCACATGGCGTTCGCTTCATTGGGGTCGGTCAAGCCGTCGGTGTCCTGACCCACGATGAGATGGCCTTTTTCCAAGCGCAGCACCCGCTGCGCTTCCACGCCGAAGGGCCGCAGGCCGCGCGGCACACCTGCCGTGAACAAGGCCCGCCATACCTCGGGACCGCGGCCGGCGGGTACGTGGATTTCATAACCCAGTTCGCCGACGAAGCCGACGCGCATCAGGCGGGCCGGGGAGCCGGCAACATTGCCCGGCCGCACCGCCAAATAGGGAAATGCCTCGTCCCGCAAATCGATATCCGTCAATCCTTGCAAGATCTCGCGGCTCGAAGGCCCGGCAAAATTGAACGCCGCGCGATGGCCGGTGACATTGACCAGTGCGCAATTCAGCCCCCACAGCGCGTTGAGCCGCAGCAATTCACGGAACACTGTCGCGGAACCGCCGGTGGTGGTCGTGAAATAGAAAAGCTCCGGGCCCAGACGCGCGATGACGCCGTCGTCGATGATGACTCCCGCCTCGTCCAGCATCAGCCCATAGCGGGTCATGCCAATTTTCAAATCGGAAAACCGGCCGGTGTACGCGCGGTCCAGCAGTTCGGCCGCATCGGGGCCGTAAACCTCTATTTTCCCGAGCGTGCCCACATCGATGAGCCCGACGCCGTTGCGCACCGCATGGACCTCGGCCTCGATGCTCTGTGCGCGGCTCTCGCCGGACACCGCATAGTATTCGGGTCTCCGCCAGTTGCCCGCCGGCATCCACACCGCGCCCGAGGCGGCATGCTGCGCATCGATGGGCGTGCGCCGCTCCGGATGGAAACTGCGGCCGGCCAGCAGCTTCATGGGCACCGGGTGATACATGGGCCGGGACGTGGTCAGGCCGAGCTGCTCCACTCCGACGCCGCGATAGCGCGCGAGAACGCGCAATGCGTTCATGCTGGAATGCTTGCCCTGCGAGGGACCCATGCCCACCGTGCTGTAGCGCTTGAGCAGCTCGCTGGAATCGAATCCTTCCTGCGCCGCATTTTCCAGATCCTTGACCTGCAAGTCCTCGTCGAAATCGACGAAATTCTTGCCCTGCGGATGGTCGATGATGGGGAAGCGATGCGAGGGACAACGGGCGCTGCGCGCAACGGCGCCGTTGCTCGGCGTGCCGAACCCCGTATGCGCGGCCGCCTGCGATCCCGCGCGCCGGCCGTCGGCGAGCCGCGATTCGATCTCGTAGACGCCGTTCAGCCGGCCGGCCGCATAAATTCCCGGCGGCAATCCTTCGGGACGAATTGCTGCAGCTCCTCGGAGAATTGCGTGCTGCCGCCGGCTTGGAGAAATAGCTGAGATGCAGCCGCCCATCCGACGCTCATCAATATCGGCGTCGCAATCGATGCGCCGCCGTGCATTCACATCGATTTGGCCTGCCGCGCTCAACGGCGCGGCCCACAGGCCCGCGACACCGCCGTCCGCACCGCGAATGGCCTCTTAGGGAGCATGCCCTTGCAGGATGGCGAATGCCCAGCGCGGCGCAGGCCGTCGCGGCTGCATCGCTCTCCGGCGCCGCACGCAGCTCGACGATGGCGGCGACCGCGCACGCCGCGCGCGCGTGCAACTCGAGGCAAGTCGAGATACGCCTCGAGATTGCCGGCGACGATGACCACCCTGCGGCCGGGAGCGACGCCGTAGCGCGCCAGCAGCCGCGCCGCGCCCGATGCCAGCATCACGCCGGGCAAATCATTGTTGCGGAACACGGCCGGTTGTTCGATCACCCCTGTGGCGAACACCACGGCCCGGGCGCGCATCTTCGTCAGGTGCGTGGGCGAGGCCAATGCGACCCAGTGATCGGCATAGTAGCCGGCTGCAACCGTCGCCGGATACAGAGTGATGGCAGGCGATCGCATGCGCTTCGCCGACCAGCGCCGGCGGCGCGCCGTTGCCCGCAAGCCGCAACGATTCATCCACCAGCACCACCTGCGCACCGCTCTGCGCCGCCGCCAGCGCGGCCGCCAGGCCGCTCGGGCCGGCGCCGATCACCAGCACATCGCAAAATCCATAGCGCTTGGGGGTCGCCTGCGCGAGCAGCGCCGAGATTCACCTCTCCCAAACCCGGTGAGCGCGCGGAACATGCGCTCCCATCGAGGGAACAACCGCTTGGAATGAAACGCCTTGTAGTAAAAACCCACCGGCAGCAGGCGCGCAAGACGATCCAGGATCCGCGCCTGTCGTCGCGCCACAGGCCGCCGAAGGTATTGACCGCCGACACGCGCATACCCTCGCGCAGCAGGGTCACGTCGCCGCGCACATTCGGCACCCCGTCCACCTGGAACAAGGTGTTGCTGTCGTGATTGGCGAACGACAGGATGCTGCGCGGCCGATGGTACTTGAAGCTGCGCGCCAGCAGCGCCATGCCGGCGGCGGCGAGCGCCGACGAAATCGGTATCCCCCGAAAAGCCCTGATACTCGCGGCCTTCGAACGTGAAGCGCAGCGGGACCGAGCGATCCAGCCACTCACCCGCTTGCGCGTCGAGACGATGCATCATGGCGGCAACGCTCCCCGGCCGCACCGCGTCCGCCGGAAAAGTGGCGATCACGACGTCGCTCACGGTGTCCCGCAAGACGACGAACCAGTAGCCCGAGGCAATGTGGCACCACCACTCATACTTCGTGCCCGGGGAACCGGAGCGATTGAACACGTAGCTGCTCCACTCCGCGTCGGTGCAGGTATCCGGATCGGGGCTGCGACGAATCTCGCCGCCGTAGGCGAATTCCGCGACGGGGCGTGGACCGTTCAAGGGGCACACCATGATTTTCATCAGTGGCCCACCGACGCCGCGCCTTTCTCGCCGGTGAGCTGGTAGCGCGCGAAGCGATCGAAGGTGAAGCCCTCGATCAGGGGATGATTGCGCCCCGTCGCCACGGTGTGGCTCATGGTCTTGCCGCACACCGGCGTCGCTTTGAATCCCCAGGTGCCCCACCCCGCATCCAGAAAGAATCCCTCGACGGGAGTGACGCCCATGATGGGCGCGAAATCCGGCGTCATGTCGGCGAGCCCCGCCCATTGGCGGTTCACCTTGACCTCGCTCAGGAACGGAAACATATCCAGCATGTGCGAGGCCAGACCTTCGACGAAATCCAGAGTCGGCCGCGTGGCGTGCAGTTCGTAAGGGTCGAGCGAGGCGCCCATCACGAGTTCGCCGCGCGCGGTCTGCGAAACATAGACATGCAGCGAGCCCGACACGATGATGGGATCGAGCCAAGGCTTCACGGGCTCGGACACCATGGCCTGCAGGGGATGCACGTAGATCGGCGTGTGCAGGTCCACCATATCGAGAATTCGCGGCGTGAACCCGGCCACGGCGCACAGCACCTTCGGGGTGGCGATGGACCCGCGAGTGGTCTCGACCCCCGCCACGCGGCCGCCCTGCAACCGAATCCCGGTAACTTCGGTTTGTTGATGAATCTCGACGCCGCGGCGGTCGGCGCCGCGGCCATACCCCCACGCCACCGCGTCATGGCGCGCTATGGCGCCGGGCTCGTGAACAGGGCGCCGAGAATCGGCGCATGGCCGCCGCAGGTCATATCAATGGACGGAATGCCGCGCTTCACGAAGGCCGCGTCGACGGCTTCCGAGCGCACACCGTAGTGCTTGTTGACCTCCGCCCGCCAGCGCATGGTGCGCATCGCCGAGTCCGTGTGCGCGAGGGTGTAGTGGCCGCGGGTCGGAATAGAACAAATTCAAATCGAAATCCGTGGCGAGGTCCTGCCATAGCCGCAGGCTCTCATCGTAGAATTTCACTCCTTCGGGAGTGAGGTAGTTCGAGCGGATGATGGTCGTGTTGCGGCCGGTATTGCCGCCGCCGAGATAGCCCTTCTCGAGCACGGCCACATTGCGAATGCCGTGATCCTTCGCCAGATAGTACGCCGCCGCCAAGCCATGGCCGCCCGCCCCGATGATGACCACGTCATAACCCGCCTTCAACGACTCATGGCGCGTAAACATGCGAGGCTCAGGGTGCTTGCGCGACAGACCGAAACGAAGTAGGCGGTAGGGCATGCGGACTTAACGAAATTCGCTGGCGCGACACCGGTTTGGCAGGGGAGTTACCATGGGAGAATATAAACGAAATTTTAACTGTGGCGCAAATGATTTGCGCATTGTGCAACGCCTCAATGCGCGAGTTCCAGCCGGGAGGTCAATATGATCGCGTCCGTATTCGTAGGCACCAGTGTCAACGGCTTCATTGCGCGACTCAACGGCGATCTGGATTTTCTGCCCGAGGGCGGAGGCGAACCTCATGGCTACACTGAGTTCTTGGCTGGCGTGGATACGCTGGTCATAGGCCGCAAGACCTTTGAAACCGTGGCGGCTTACGAGCAATGGCCCTACGACGGCAAACGCGTCGTAGTGCTCAGCAGCCGTCCAATTGACTGGGCGGCGGCCGGATGCGGCTTCCACGAACACATGGCAGGCCCCCCGGCCGACATCGTGGCGAGACTGGCAGCGAGCGGTGCCCGGCATCTGTATGTAGACGGCGGCATCACCATCCAAGGATTTCTGCGCGCCGGGCTCATCCAACATCTCGTGGTGACGCGCGTGCCCGTGCTGATCGGAGAAGGCATTCCGCTCTTCGGCGCCCTGGCGCAGGATGTGCCGCTGCGTCACGTCGCGACACGGCACTACCCGAGCGGATTGGTACAGAGCGAGTACCGCATCGGTCCTCAATGACGCCACGCCGGGCGTGCACTGCGCCTTGGCGACCTACTTCGGCTTCGCGCCGCCTGTGTACGTCACGTAGTACTTCTTGTAGCCCTTGGTTGACCAGTGGCCCTTCCAACCCTTGGGCATGGCAACGCCCTCGCCTGCATGGGCCTCGAGCACCGTACCGTCTGCCGAGGTCAGCGTCACGCCCCCGGAGAGAAAGAACATGAATTCATCGTCCTCGTAGGAATCGATGTCCTGCTCGGAGGGGCCGGCGTCGTAGAGTCCCATCTCGACTTTACTGTCCTTGGACCTGAGCAGCAGCACGTCGGTGGCCGGGCCGTCCGGCCCGCTTTCTTTGACGGCCGTCTTGCTCGAAAACACCGGGCCGGCGGCGTCCGCGGAAGTGACCTTGACGGGTTTCGAGGTGACGAGAGGCTTGGCGGGCGGATCCGCCAGGACCGCCGTCGCGCTCAGAAGCATCATCGCCATACTGATGGTCAATTTCATGCGGTTCATCCTCTAATACGGACGGGAATTCAGCGAGATCTTACAGTATCGGTAGTGATGGTTGCGGATGGCAGGTCGATTCTCATCCAAACATTCTGCCAAAATGTAGCGATGGGACAGACATCCGCTGAATCCGCGGACTCCTCGATTTGGTCGGCCATGAAGACTGTGCCGGAATGGCATGGCGTTGACGCGCGTTTGTTTCATGCCGAGATCGAGCCGCTCAACCGGCCGGCGGTGCTGCGCGGCTTGGTCGATCATTGGCCTGCGGTCAAATGCTCGCGTGAATCGCCGCGCGCCCTTGCCGGTTACCTATATCGCTATTGCAACGACAAACCCGTGCCCACCTTCATGGCGGACTCCAAAATTCAGGGCCGCTTTTTCTATACTGACGATTTATTGGGGCTGAATTTTTCGCAGCAACGGGTGCCTCTGAGGAAGATTTTGGCCTTCTTGTTGCATGAGTTCGGCAATGCGCAGGCGCCGGCGTTGTATGCGGGAGCGGTCCCGGTCGGCGAATACTTGCCGGGCTTGTTGGCCGAGCACCGGCTGGATTTGCTGTCCCCGGACACGCCGCGCCAGACATCGATTTGGATCGGCAATCGGACGCGGGTCGCCGCCCATTGGGATCAGCCGCACAATGTTGCCTGCGTCATCAGCGGCCGGCGTCGTTACACGCTATTTTCGACCGAGCAAATCAAAAATCTTTACATCGGTCCGCTGGACCGCACGCCGGCGGGCGCGCCCATCAGCCTGGTGGATTTTCAAAACCCCGATTTTGAGCGTTATCCGCGCTTCCGTGAGGCGCTGGCGCATGCCGAATGGACGGAACTCGGGCCGGGCGATGCCCTGTACATGCCCAGTCTCTGGGTGCATCACGCGGAATCTCTGGACGCCTTCGGTTTGATGATGAACTTCTGGTGGCAGTCCTGGCCGGCACAGCTGATGTCACCTTACCTGACGATGCTGCATGCTCTGTTGACCATCCGGGATCTACCGCCGGCTGTGCGGGAGGGGTGGCGCTCGCTGTTCGATTTGTATGTATTTCAGTCGCAGGGCGATCCGATGGCACACGTGCCTGAAGCCGCCCGAGGCGCTTACTCCGGCTTGACCCCTGAGCGCGCTCGCGCGTTGATTGCCCAACTGCAGCAGACGTTGGAACAGGCCAAGGGCGCGGTCGCTGCGGCTGTGCACAAACCTACCCGTCCCTGAGCCCCACAATTCGGGCGGCTCAGTCGAGAAATACAGTATGCCAAGCCATGATTGCGCTCGGGCCGTAAGCAAACGCCTACAGTACGACGCGCGCTCTGTGCGTCCGCTTTGAAATAGAATCACAGGGGTTCGTTACCAATAACATTTAGGGAAAGCAGTTATGAAACTTCGTAATCTATACGCAGCATCGAGCTTCGCGATTGCCGCTCTGCTCTTGAGTTCCGTATCACTCGCTGCCACCAAGGCTGAGATCGATCAGCGCGTGCACGTCACCATGCATCAGTTTTATCAGCTCAATCCAAAGCATAAGGACCTGGTGGCAAGAGCCAAGGGCGTACTGGTATTTCCACGCATTACCAAGGGCGGCATCGGCGTCGGCGGCCAATACGGTGAAGGCGCGCTGCGCGTCGATGGCAAGAATGTGGCCTATTACAGCGTGACTTCTGGCTCCGTCGGCTTGACGCTTGGCCTGGCTACGCACAAGGAAGTCATTTTGTTCATGAATCAGGAAGCATTGGATAAATTCACGAACAGTCATGGCTGGTCAATCGGCGCCGATACTGGCGTTGCCGTGCTCACGGACGGCGGCGGGGGCAGCTACGACACCCAAACATTGCAAAAACCCATCCTTGCTTTCGTGTTCGGCGAGAACGGTTTGATCGGCGATGCGTCGGTCGAGGGATCGAAGATCGACCGGCTCGAGCGATAGCGCTTAGATGATGCTCGGGGCCCTTTGGCCCCGAGCATGCGTTTTGCCTGCACACCAGGCCATTGAAGGATTTTCGATGAAACCGTCAGATCAGCGTTTGGAAGAGGATTGAGCGGCGCGACAGGCAAAACTACGGAGGAATGGAGTCCCGGTAATGGTGAGAGTTTCCACGGTAATCGCAAACGGCGTAGTTCGCCTGACCTAGTTCCATCAGATATTGCGGCCCAATGGGTACTTTGCCGTGGCCGCCGGGAATGTCCAAAACATACTGCGGCTGGCATAGACCGGAGACATGGCCTCGGAGCGAACGCATGAGTTCCTGGCCCGCGGCGATGGACGTTCTAAAGTGCCCCGTTCCTCTGGCCAAATCACCGTGGTGCAAGTAATACGGCTTGATGCGGATTTCCACCAACGCCCGGAACAGCGCCTGCAGCGACTGTGCGTCGGCATTGACCCCGTTCAGCAGCACCGTTTGACTCAACATGGGGATGCCGGCATCAATCAGCTTGGCGCACGCCTGCCGGGCGTCGTCGGACAACTCCTGAACATGGTTGGTGTGTAACACGACGAACGTCGCCTTTTTTGTGCACAGCGCGCCGATGAGAGAGTCATCGACGAGATGGGGGGCGACGACCGGAATTCGCGTGTGAAATCGCACCACACCCACATGTCCGATGCTCTCCAGGCGGCGCGTAATCCGACCGATGCGCCGCGGTGACATGATGAGCGGATCTCCTCCCGTGAGGATGACCTCCCAGATGGCGGTCTGGGATTCAATATAGTCGAGCGCGCGCTCCAGAGAGTCCTCATCGAGCGCCTCCGCGCCGGTCCCGAGCATTTCCCGGCGGAAACAGAAGCGGCAATAGACGGCACAGGCATGCACGGGTTTGAGCAGCACTCGATCCGGATAACGATGCACGATACCCGGCGTCGGAGTATGGGCATGATCGCCTATGGGATCCTCGAGTTCCTCAGGCAAGCAGGACAATTCCGCGTCCCTTGGCACGAACTGCGCCGCGATGGGATCCGCAGGATCATCCGTATCGATCAAGGTTTGCATTTGAGGAGAGATCGCGATGTCGAATGTCGAGGCGACGTCGGATATTTTCTTGAGGTCATCGGCGCCAATCAGCCCCGCCGCCGCCAGCTGCGCCGGCGTCCTCAATGTCACTGGTTTCAAATCCGTCGTCTCATCGTTGGCGCCTATTCTATAGATATTGCTCGAGCTTGCGGCACGGTAATGTTGACCGGTTCACAAGGTCAGGGGGGATAAGCAGTGGGAAGCCAACGGGCCGGATCAGTTGGCTTCCCACTGCTTATCCCCCCTGACCGTGCGCACTGGCCGACGTACATCACCGCGCAGGATGTACATCACCGTCTAGACGGGGGCAAATCGAGTGCCCTTGGCGGGGTGGTGTGGAGCGGTGAGAGCATTCGCCCGAGAGGCGGAGCCGTTGGCCGGCAACTGCTGCCTCGTTGCCGGCCGACGGCTCCGCCTCTCGGGCGAATACCGTCAACCGCTCAACATCAGGGCGCCGAGGTACTAGTTCCCTGCGATCAATGATCGGACATGCTGCGGATGCGCTCATCGGCCTGTCCGTATTAGACTGCGCCAACAATAAATCGACATCACCTGGGAGAATAGATCTTGCTCCGATACCCAACGCTCGCCGGTCTCTGCTCGGCCCGCGCCGGCACCCAACTGACGCGCTCGGCGCTGTTACTGATGCTGGCGTTGACCATCGTGCCGGCGACGGCCGCACCCTCGCCCCAGGCGCCGGGCAACCTCGACGCTGCGCGACTGGTAGCGGCGGACAAAGAGCCGCAGAACTGGTTCACCGGCGGTCGCGATAAGGACGGCAGCTACTACTCGCCTCTGGCGAACATCGACGCGAAGAACGTCAAGCAGCTGGGTTTCGCGTGGCAGTACGACCTGGGCGAACCTATGCGCGGCCAGGAAGCGACTCCCATCGTCATCGACGGGATCATGTACACCTCGGGAACCTGGGGCTATGTGTACGCGGTGGATGCCGCCACGGGCAAGGAACTGTGGCGCTATGATCCGAAACCCGACTATTTCAGAGGCCGGCACCCCTGCTGCGATCTGGTCAATCGCGGAGTGGCCGTTTGGAAGGGCAAGGTCTATGTGGCCTCGGTCGATGGCCGCCTGCATGCGCTCAATGCCGCGACGGGCAAGAAAATTTGGGTAGCCGACACCATCACCGACCACACGCTGCCCTACTCCAGCACCGGTGCGCCGCAAATCGCGGGTTCCGTGATCGTGATCGGCAACAGCGGCGCCGACATGGGCCATACGGCGGTGCGCGGCTACGTTTCAGCCTACGACCTGGAAACCGGCGAGTTCAAATGGCGTTTCTACACCGTACCGCCGGCCGTCGGAAAGCCCTATGAGAATCCCGAGCTGGCGCAGGCCGACAAGACCTGGGATTCCCACCGCAAGCCCGAGTTCAACGGCGGCGGTACTGCGTGGGATGGGTTCGCCTATGATCCAGCCTTGAATCTGGTCTACTTCGGCACGGCCAATGCGGCGCCGTACGATCTGCGCCAGCTCGGACCGGCGAAGCTCGACAGCTTGTTCACCGCATCCCTCCTCGCTCTGGATGCCACGACCGGGCGCATGGCCTGGTACTACCAGACCACGCCGCGTGACAGCTGGGACTACGATTCCGTGCAGAAACTGATACTGGCGGACCTGACCGTCGACGGCGTGTCGCGGCCGGTCATCATGCAGGCAAACAAGAACGGTTTTTTCTACGTTCTCGACCGCAAGAGCGGCAAGCTGCTGTCCGCCAAGAATTTTACCTACGTGAACTGGGCGTCACATATCGACATGCAGACCGGCCGGCCCGTGGTAACACGGGCCGCCGATTGGTATTCCTCGCCGAAGAACGTGTACCCGTCCTGGTCGGGCGGCCACACCTGGAATCCCATGTCCTATAGTGCGCAAACGCATCTGGTCTACATCCCGGTGATCGATCAGTCTGCGGTCTGGGTGGACATGCTGCATAACGGCGGCAGGATGAAATTCCTCGACGGTTTCTTCACGGTCCAGGGAGTCTATCCCGACGACACCTACGATGCGGCCGCGTTGAAAAGCCTGTATGGACCGTTGCCGGACCTGCAATCGCTCAAGGCGACACGCAAGGTGAACCTGGTGCGCGAGCTACTGCGTGCCTGGGACCCCGTGGCGCAAAAGACCGTCTGGGAGCATGAAACCTCCTCCGGGATTCGAGGTTATGACGGCGGCGTGATGTCGACGGCCGGGAATTTGGTATTCCAGGGCCGCGGCAGCGGCGAGCTTTGGGTGTACGCCGCCGATACCGGGCAGGTGCTGAAAGTCATCAAGACCGGCAGCCATCTCATGGCGGCTCCGATGACCTATGCCATCAACGGCGAACAGTTCGTCGCCGTTCAGGCAGGATACGGGGGCACGGCAATCACCGTAGGCCCGATCCCTCCGAGCAGCGCCGCGCTGAAGTACCAGAACATCAACCGCATCATCGCTTTCAGGCTCGGCGGAGGGGCGGTTCCCCTGCCGCCTGCGCGCGTGGAAGATCCGTTTCCGAAGCCGCCGGTCGCGACTGCAAGCAAAGCCCAAATCGACGCCGGCGAGGTCATGTTCGTCGAAGAGTGCTCGCGCTGCCACGTGCTCGGACCGAGCAGCACGCCCGATCTGCGCAGACTCAATGACGGGCTGCATGCGGCCTTCAAGGACATCGTGCTGAAGGGGGTGCTGGCGCCCGCGGGCATGGAACGCTTCGACGACATACTCAGCGTGCAGGATGTCGACAATATCCATGCGTACCTGATCGACCAGAGTTGGATGGCGTATCGAGAGCAGGAGGGCGCGGCCGCGCACCCTTGAGGCCTCCCGGGAGACATTAGCGATGCTGCAGCCTGGACTGATGATGGACCGGCCTTTGCTCATTTCCGGGATCATCGAGCATGCCGCGGCGCAATTCGGCGATACGCAGATCGTCTCTCACGAGGGTCATGATCTGGCCTTTCGCTACACCTTTGCCGAATGCGCGGTGCGGGTCCGGCGACTGGCAAACGCATTGCGGCACCTGGGTTTGGATGCGGGTTGCGCGGTCGGGTCCGTTGCCTGGAACACCCATCGTCATCTGGAAGCCTACTACGCGGTCTCCGGCAGCGGCATGGTGATGCACACCTGCAACCCCCGCCTGCATCCCGAGCAATTGACCTACATCATCAACCATGCCGAAGACCGGGTAATACTGTTCGACACAACCTTCGCCGCACTGATCGGGGAAATCGCGCCCCGGTGTCCGAATGTCGAGACGTGGATCTGTCTCAGCGACGCGGCGAACATGCCCGTCGTCGAGGGCATCGCCAATCTTCGCTGCTATGAGGAATTGATCGGTGCGCAGGACGCGCGATTCGAGTGGCCGGAGTTCGACGAGCGTGCCGGCGCGGTGCTCTGCTATACCTCCGGAACGACTGGAAATCCCAAGGGCGCCCTGTATTCGCATCGCGCCGTGATGCTCAACGCCATCACGATATGCATGCCCGGAATATTGGGCCTGTCTGCGCGGGAAACCGTTCTACCCATCGTGCCGATGTTCCACATCAACGGCTGGTGCATTCCCTATGCCGCCTTGATCGCCGGCGCGAAACTGGTGCTGCCGGGTCCGCGCCCGGACTGCGCCGCCCTGTACCGCATGATCGAAGCCGAAAGAGTCACCGTCAGCGCCGGCGTTCCCACGGTGTGGCTGGGCGTGCTGCAACACCTGGAACAAAACGATTTGCGCTTCTCGACTCTGCAGCGGGTGATCGGAGGCGGTTCCGCCCTGCCGCGCCCCTTGATCGCCGCGCTGAGCGACCGCTACGGCATCGAGGTTCGGCAGGGCTGGGGAATGACAGAGACCGTGGCAGTGGCGACGCTGAGCAGCCTCGATTGCGGGCAGATGAAGTTGCCGCCCGCGGAAAGACATTCCGTCATCGCGAAACAGGGAAAATCGGTGTTCGGCGTGGAAATCAAAGTCGTGGACGCGCAGGGAGATGAATTGCCGCGCGACGGTGTGTCGCAGGGCGAACTCATGGTGCGCGGCCAGTGGATCGTGAGCCGTTACTACAAGAGCGAATCCTCGCCTCTCGTGGCGGGGTGGTTCCCAACCGGGGACATTGCCACCATCGATGCGCACGGCGTGATGCAGATCAGAGACCGCACCAAGGACCTGATCAAGACCGGCGGCGAATGGATCAGTTCGATCGATTTGGAAAACGCCGCCATGGGTCATCCGGCGGTGGCTGCCGCGGCCGTCATTGGCGTGAAGCATCCAAAATGGCAGGAGCGACCGCTGCTGTTCGTCGTGCGCAAGCAGGGCCGTGCGCTGGAGCGGGTGGAGATTTTGGAGTTCCTGTCGAAGCAGCTAGCCCGCTTATGCGTGCCGGATGAGGTCATATTTCTGGACTCGCTGCCGGTGGGAGGGACGGGCAAAGTACAGAAAACGGTTCTTCGGGAGCAATACGGCAACGTCTTCGATTAGCGGGAAGCGGCGGCGAAAATCATGACAAAATTTTTTGCAGGGGCTGGCGTGCTCGGCTTCGCGTCCGTATCCCTGAGTGCCGTGCTGGCGGCAGCACCCGCATTTGCCGCTTGGGCGGCGGACGACCCGCCGGCCGACGCGTCCGCGACGGTGTCGGCCGATACCAAAGCCGTCGGCGCGGCAGTCAAGCGCGACGCCAGGGCCGTGGCGAAGGCGGCCAAGGACGCCGCACACCAAGTGGCCGGAGCGGCGAAAGAAGTCGCACACAAGGTGGCGGCCGCATCGAAGGAAGGAGCGAAAAAAGTCGCTGCCGCATCCAAGGAGAGCGCCAAGAACGTGTCCGATGCGATGAAGTCTGATAAGTCGAACAAATCGCATGATAAGCCGATAGACAAATCGGACGAAAAGCCGCCCCGCTGAGGCCGCCGACGCCCCGCGCCCGCCGCTTCGCGCCTCCGCGGTCGGCTGAGCGCGACACATGAGCAAATTCCAGCATTGCGCGAGATTTCGTCGTTTGTCGCTGCAAGGTGTCGCCGCTATATTCTCGACGAGCGCAATCTTCTCCATGCGCAGTAAACAGGAAGTAACCATGAAGATGATCCCGCTGGCCCTCTTGGCCGTTTTGACGATGAGCGCCGCCGCTGGCGCCGCCCCTCCCTCGCAGCGCTCGGTCTCTCTGACCCAAGATCCTCTGATCATGCGTCTGAACAAGGACGAGTTCCGCATTGCTTTCGGCATCAATGCCGAGCGATGCGGCACAAACGGCTGCAGCGGCATGATCCGCTACCGGGTGGACTGGAAGACAGCCGATGGCACGACCCGCTCGGAGATCAAGCACGTCGGCTACAGCGTGTCGCCGCTCGCCCATCGCACGATTGCCGTGGACCGTCAGTATTTCGATACTGCCGAAGGCCGCCACACGACCGATGTGGTCAAAGTCAGTGTCGACGCAATCACCTGCCGCGACGGCATCGACGAGCGGGCGGCGGATGTCGCGCAGCTATAGTGCCGTTGAGCCCACGTGGTCTACGGTCGTAGGTTGACGACCGTAGACCTACAACGTCGGCGTGCGGCACGTTACGCCAGCGCATACAGATACTCCACGAACGATGCGATTGCCCCGTCCAGTCCCTGCACCTTGGGATTGGTGGACTCGATCAAGTAGTACTCATCCGGAGCGTGAGCGCCGGTGCCATGACCCAGTCCGTAATGTCCGGCCGGCAGCCTCAAGGGCGCGTCGGTGAAAACGTAACCCGGCCATGATCCCGCGGAGCGCGGCCACAGCTGCGGATCCAACGCCAGCTTGCGGTAGGTCGACAGCTGCGCCTGAATCAGCTTGCTACCGACATCGGTTTGCGTGGGGTCGTAGCCGCCGCTCATATTGACTTCAATGTCGGCGAATCCGTGTTTGGCCAGATGCGCCTTCAGCTTGGCGAGAGTATCGGACGCGGTCATGTCAGGCACCAACCGCATGTCGATCTTGGCCACCGCCCTGTGCGGCAGCACCGTCTTCCCGCCAGGTCCGGTATAGCCCGCCACCAGCCCCTCGATGTTGATCGTCGGCTGCGACTCGAGCAGCATCAGAGAGTCCAGCCAATTCTTGTCGCGGATCCAGTGCTGCACTCCCAGCGCCTGCTTCACGCCGGCCTCGGCGGTCTTTGCCGCATGCTCGCGGATCATCTGTTCCTGTGCCGCGGTCAAGGGTTTCACCTTATCGAAGAATCCCGCGACGGCCGGGGTGTGCCCGTCCTGCTCAATCAAGGTGTTCAATGCCTGCACCAGGTGCCAGGTCGGCGAATCCACTTGCGCCTCGAGGCTCGAATGCACATCGTGCGCCGGCCCCCGGCCCCACGCTTCCCCGCTCGATACCAACTCGAGTTCCACGACGCCCTTTGCGCCCAAGGATACCTCCACCCCGCCGTCGCGATCCTGCCCCGCCTCGGGCATGAATACGCCGACGCACTTCTGGATGTCTGGCAGCACGTCGGGGTGCGCTATCACCTCGTGAAAATGCGGTGAGGCAATCTCCTCCTCGCCCTCGCACACCAGCACCAGGTTCACCGGCAATTTCTTCCCCGCCGCCTTGAACGCCATCAATGCGCTCAGGAATGAGTTCTCGGGTCCCTTTTGGTTGACCGCGCCGCGGCCCATGCAAACGGTGCCGAGACCCGGCCTTTTGCACCAAGCGGGCCTCGAGCGGCGGTGAACTCCACTCCTCCGGCACGAACTGTTTCACATCGTACATAAAGTAGATCGCCATCGTCGTGCGCGCGCCGGCGTCGATCTTGCCGAACACTCCGGGCTTGCCCGAGGTGGGGATGAGCTTCACGCCCGTAAAGCCGGCGTCGCGTGCAAGCTTGGCCATGTACTCGGGACCTTGCGGATAATTGCGGTTCTCTGCCGCAATCGACGGCAGCGCAATCCACTCCTGCAGCCGCTTCACGTTCTCGGCGTGCATCCTGGGTATCTGCGCCAATACCGCGGCCTTGTCGGCATCCTTGGCGGAAGCGGCAGCAAGCACCGCGGCCGGAGCCGCCGCCAGTGCCAAACCTGAGACCGTCCCTTGCACGAATTCCCGCCTGCTCAAGTCCCGAGCCTGGTCGTCCGACATTCGCTTCTCCTCGTAACTCGCGTGTTGGTGTTCAGTTATCTGCGTTCAGTTATCAGCTGCAAGTGATCTCGATAGTACGCGCCGCGTGCGGCGTAGTTTGCCGCGACTTTCAAAAGATTCTCCCGCTCCTCGGCGGTCAGCTCACGCACCACCTTGGCGGGCGCTCCCAGGATGAGGGTGCCGTCGGCGAAGACCTTGCGCTCGGTAATGACGGCACCGGCACCCACCAGACAGCCCCTGCCGATGACGGCCGCATTCAGCACGACCGCCTGAATACCGATGAGCGAGCCTTCGCCCACGGTGCAGCCATGCAGCATGGCCTGGTGGCCGACGGAGACATGGGGTCCGATGGTCAGCGGAAAGCCGGGATCCGTATGCATGACGGCTCCATCCTGCACATTGCTGCCGGCGCCGATGCTGATGGTCTCGTTATCCCCGCGCAGGGTCGCGCCAAACCACACGCTGCTGTGCTCGGCGAGTACCGCGTTGCCGATGACCGAGGCGCTCGGAGCAACGTATGCGCTGAGCGCCACCACCGGGGAAACATCGCCCAACTTATACAAAGCCATAAACTCTCCAACATCCCAAAGCAATTCGTTGCCGGCAGAGCTGCTACACCGCGGGGGCGCCCTAGCCGTCTGCTGCTATTATCGGTTCACCATGAGTGAGATTCCAACGGGCAACGATACGCCTCCGCAAGGATGGCTGAAAACCTTGGCGCGTCTGTGGCTGCTGCGGCCGCTTGTGTCGGTACCCTCCGGGAATCCCCTACGGGCGATTCTGATCATGGGTATCGCTTGGCTTGCGGCCTGGGTTGCGATCGACCATTGGCAATCGCAGCCGGACCCGCAGTTTTTCGCCGGCGGCATTCCGCTGCTCGCCTGGTACGTCCTGGCGGTCCTCGGATTGGCCGCCACACTGCAATGGCGGGCGCGCCCAACCCCCGCGTTTGGACCCGCGCTCGCACTGGCGATGGGAGTGGTGCCCGTGCCGCTGCTGCTCACCAGTGTGGCCGCGGTTTTGCTGGATCCCTCTTGGTTTGCGGTCCTGGCCCTCATCGCGGGTGTTTACGTGTTGCTGTACATGGCGCGCGGGCTGCGCGCCGTGACGGGGGAAACTCAGCGCGCCGCCGCCTGCGCCGGCCTGCTGTTCATCGCCGCGTTTGCCTGGGCCACCGATACCCTGGACACCATTCCCGATGTTTGGAATCCGACCGAGTCTCAAACCGCCCGGCAAGATGACTCGCCCGCCGACAGCGAGGCCCTGTTGTTCGGGCAGGCGGCCCGCATCGACCAATCGCTGGCAGCCATGGGCCATGACACGTCGCCGAGCCCGAGGGCATTCTTTCTCGGCTTTGCCGGCGTCGGCGATGAGAAAGTGTTCGCGCAGGAAATCGGTTTGGCGTCGCGCGTGCTCGGCGAACGCTATGCCATCGATGGCCGAAGCCTGTCTCTGATCAACGATGAGCGCGATCTGGAGCGCGACCCGCTTGCGACCTTATCCGGACTGAAATACGCGCTGCTCGGTCTCGGCGCGCGCATGAATCGCGACCGGGACGTACTGTTCCTGTCGATCTCCTCGCACGGTGCAGAGGATCCCGCCATCGCAGTCTCCAATTCACAGCTTCCGCTGAATGACCTCACCGACGAGGATCTCGCCGATGCGCTGCGCGAATCCGGAATCAAGTGGCGGGTGATCATCATTTCGGCGTGTTACGCGGGGGGCTTCATCGAAGCCCTGCGCGACCCGCAAACCATCGTCATCACCGCCGCTGCCGCCGACCGAACCTCGTTCGGCTGTTCGAACGATCGCGATCTGACCTACTTCGGCGAAGCATTTTATCGGGACGCCTTGCCCAATGCTCGCACATTGCGCGAAGCCTTCGATACGGCCAAGGCCGCCATCGCGGCGCGCGAACGCCTGGAACACGTCACTCCCTCGAACCCGCAGGCCTACTTCGGTGCCGAAATGGAAGCGAAGCTGACATCGACGCACCCTGAACCGTAGGCCCGCGTTTGTGTAATGTCGTTTCGTGGCTAGTCCCTCGGCACGGTAGTGTGGAGCGGTGAGAGCATTCGCCCGAGGGGCTAGCCCATTCGATGCCGCGGAACTCTACGACCTTAGAAGGGGCAAGATCTCGTGGTAAGAGCGTTCATTACATTTGACACGGTTCGAGAGGTTGCACTCACATTGCCCGATGTGAAGGAGAGCACAATGTACGGATCTCCATCTCTCAAGGTGCGCGGCAAACTATTGGCTTGCGTGCCGGCCAACAAATCCGCGGAACCTAATTGCGCCGTATTCCAGATTGATCGCGATCTGCGCGCAGCGCTAATCAAGGCAAAACCTGAGATCTATTACATTACGGATCATTATGCTGATCATCCGACTGTTCTAGCTCGGTTGTCACGTATGGGCCCCAAAGAGCTACGCGATATCCTGGGGCTGGCATGGAGTTTTGCGTCCTCGAAAAAGCCGGTTCGCGGCGCTGCGGCCAATGCGAAGCACAAAAGAGGCGTGTCCGGAAAGCCGGCAAATTGACACGGGGCTGCCGGTATTTTGGTACTGTTGGACATGAGTCGCGGGGGAACTATGTCGGCGGCACTCGTGATCGTCTATGCCTGCCTGGCGGCCGTCGAGATCGCCGTCGTCGTCGCCTGGGTGATCGCGACGCGCAGGCGCCGCTGGCCAGTCCGTCCATCGAGCGCCGACGTCGTGATCGGCGGCGTGACCAGCTTCCTCGATACGCTTGGCATCGGCAATTACGCGCAGATTACGGCGTTGTTCAAGCTGCGCGGGCATCCGCCCGATGAACTGATACCGGGGACGCTGAACGTCGGCAATGCCGTGGGAATTATCTTCAGTTCGGCGCTCTTCATCACGACGGTCCAGGTTGAGCCCATCCTTCTGATGGCGATGGTCATCAGTGCCGGGGCCGGCGCCTGGATCGGCGCCGGCATCGTCAGCCGAATGCGTCGCCGCGTGATCCAGGTGTTCATGGGCGTCGCCCTGCTGCTCGCCGCCGGGTTCTTCACGATGACCAACCTCGGCATCATCCCGCCGACCGGCACGGCGATGGGGCTCGCGGGCTGGCGGTTCGCCGTGGCGGTCGTGGCGAATTTCGTTCTCGGCGCGCTCATGTGCGTTGGCATCGGCAACTATGCGCCTTCGATGGCGCTGTTGGCGTTCCTCGGAATGCATCCGATCGCCGCCTACCCGATCATGATCGCGAGCGACGGCGTGTTGATCCCGGTGGCGAGTCTCGGCTTCCTGCGCTCCGGCCGCTTCGCACCCGCGGTCGCGGTCGGGCTCACGCTCGGCGGAATCGTCGGCACGGTCGCGGCGTTCCCGCTCGTGAAGATGCTCGGCGATCACCTCACACTGATGCGCTGGGTCGTCACGTGTGTCATCGCGTATGCGGCCGTCGCCATGCTGCGCTCCGCCTGGGAATCCCAGCCTGATGCCCCGGTCCAGACTGTGCCCCTATGACAGGAAAGCTCAGTGCTCCTCGTCATAGATGATGATCGACAGCATCCGAATCGGTACCTTGTCCAGTGTTTCGGGGCCGTGCGGCACGTCGCCGCGGAAACTCAACGAATCACCCGGCCCGAGCGGATAGCTATGGCTGCCGTGCCGGTAGGTCAGGGAACCGGCGAGGAGGTAGATGAATTCGGTGCCGGGGTGCTGAAAGCCGGGAAACACCTCGCTCTTGTCGGTCAGCGTCACCAGAAAGGGCTCGAATGACTTTCTCGGCCCGCGCTGCGCCGCCAATAGATGATAGGTATGGCCGCGGCGGGTACCGCGGCGGACCACTTCGAGTCCCTGGCCCGCAGGAACCCGTTGTGCCCCCTCATCATCCCCGCCCAATTGCTGCAGCAGCAGCGCCGGCCTTACACCGAGTGCGCCCGCCAGGGCGACCAGGGTTTCCAAACTGGGGGTTACATGGCCGGTTTCCAGACGGCTGAGCATCCCGGCGCTGATGCCCGCGGAAATCGCCACATCCGTCAGCGTCAAATCCTGGCTTTCGCGCACGCGGCGCGCGACCGCGCCGAGCTGCCGGCCGACATTGCCCGGGTCGGCCGCGAAAGAGGGACCCGATTTTGGATTTTTAGGTGAACGCGCCACGCGAGGCCTCATTGGATCCATTCTCACGCATGGACTGCGGCTTCCCTGCGCATGCCGGCCAACTTACACTGCACGCAATTAATTTGCACTACAGTAACTAGCATGTTATTTATTTCGGATGCTCGCACATTCCCCTCGTGACGCCGATTACTCGCGAAGGGCGCAGGGGTTACCTGGCAAGCGCCGATCGACCGAGAATATGATACGAGTTCCTCGCCTCGGGGGGCGAGTCCTTCCCAAATAAACTGAAGGCCGGCGAAGCCAGAGGATGAAGAGTATGGCGCGCGATCCGAAACACGACATCCTGTTTCAGCCGATCAAGATCGGACCGAAGACTCTGCGCAACCGTTTCTATCAGGTGCCGCATTGCATCGGCGCGGGATCCGACAAGCCGGGCTTCCAGGCAGCGCATCGCTCGCTGAAGGCCGAAGGCGGCTGGGCGGGGATCAATACCGAGTACTGCTCCATTCACCCTGAGTCGGACGACACGCATCGCTTGTCGGCGCGCATCTGGGATGCCGGGGACGTGCGCAATCTGCGCGCCATGACCGATCACATCCATCACTTCGGCTCCCTGGCGGGGGTCGAGCTTTGGTACGGCGCCTCGCATGCGCCTTGCATGGAGTCGCGCGCGACGCCGCGGGGCCCGAGCCAGTACGCCTCGGAATTCGAAACCCTGACCTACTGCAAGGAAATGGACCTGGACGACATCGCCACCGTGCAGCAGTACTACGTCGACGCCGCACTGCGTTCCCGCGATGCCGGCTTCGACATCGTCTACGTCTACGGTGCGCACTCCTACCTGCCGCTGCAGTTTCTCTCGCCCTATTACAACAAGCGCAAGGACAAATACGGCGGCTCGCTGGAGAATCGCGCGCGCTTCTGGCTCGAAACCCTGGAGAAAGTACGGCGCGCCGTCGGCAACGACACCGCCATCGCGACGCGCTTCGCCGTCGACACCCTGTACGGCGATGCGGGCGTCGAGGTCGAAAACGACGGCATGAAATTCATCGCGCTGGCCGACCCCCTGGTCGATCTGTGGGACGTGGACGTCGGCGACATCGCCGAGTGGGGCGAGGACGCCGGCCCATCGCGGTTCTACCAACAGGGCCACCAGGTGCCTTGGACCCGTTTCGTCAAGCAAGTGGCCAAGAAGCCGGTGCTCGGCGTGGGCCGTTTCACCGATCCGGAAAAAATGACCGAGATCGTCACCAAGGGCATCGCCGACATCATCGGCGCGGCGCGGCCGTCCATCTCCGATCCCTGGCTGCCGAAGAAAATCGAGGAAGGCCGCTACGACGACATCCGCGTCTGCATCGGCTGCAATGTGTGCATTTCGCGCTGGGAAATCGGCGGCCCGCCGATGATCTGCACCCAGAACGCCACCGCCGGCGAGGAATATCGGCGCGGCTGGCATCCGGAGAAATTTCCCGAAGCGCGGTTCCGACGACTCCATATTGGTGGTCGGCGCCGGCCCTTCCGGCTCCGAGTGCGCGCGCGTGCTGATGGAACGCGGCTACACCGTTCATCTGTACGACACCGCGGCGAAGATCGGCGGCCATTTGAATTCGGTCGTCACGCTGCCCGGACTCGGCGAGTGGGGCTACCACCGCGACTATCGCGAACTGCAGATCAACAAGCTCGTGAAGAAGAACAAGCAGAGCCAGGTGGCGCTGGGCCAGAAGCCCATGACGGCCGAGGCGGCACTGGCCTACGGTGCCGAAAAAATCGTCATTGCCACGGGCTCTTCTTGGAATACGGACGGCACCAATTGCCTGAGCCATGACCCGATTCCGGGAGCGGACGCCTCGCAAGCCGGATCAGCTCACGCCGGAACAGGTGCTCGAAGGCAAGAAAGCCATCGGCAAGCGCGTCGTGATCCTGAATGCCGACACGTATTTCATGGCGCCGAGCCTGGCGGAAAAGCTGGCCGTCGCGGGGCACGAAGTCACCATCGTCACCGGCGTGCACCTCGCCAACTACATGCATTTCACCCTCGAATATCCGAACATGATGCGGCGCATGCATGAGCTGCACATCAAGGAAATTCACAACGCCTTCGGTTCGCGCATCGAGAAGGGGCGCCTGCGAGGTGTACGACATTTTCGGCGACGGCTCCAAGCGCAGCTATCGCGGCCGCGGTCATTTGCCGCGTGAGATCAACAAGAGCCAGCGCTGGGTGGAATTCGACTCCCTGGTGTTGGTCACCGGCCGGCATTCGAACAATGGCCTGCATTCCGAGCTCAAGGCTCGCCATGGCGAGTGGGAAAAGAACGGGGTCAAGGACGTGTACTTGATCGGCGACGCGGAGGCGCCGCGGCTCATCGCCGATGCTACCTTCACCGGGCAGCGGCTGGCGCGCGAAATCGAGGAGGCCAAGGCGCAATTGCCGCTGCCGTACAAGCGCGAGGTCGCCGTGTGGGGCACCCCGCACATGCCGGGCGGCAAGTTCGAACTCGAGTACAAGACCTGACCGTGAGCCGCACCGACGCTGTCACTCGGATCCTTTTCGAGGCGTTCTCAGCGACCGAGGTGCGGCTCTTCTACTTGCTGGGTTACGCGGCGATAGCGGTATTCTGCTACGGCGTGTATGTGCAGATCCGCAAGTATCGCCGAGGGGCGGAGTTGCGGCTCGAGGGCAGCCTCGGAAGGCGGTTGGGCGCGATGCTCTCAGCAGTGCTCAGTCACCGCACCATAGATCGCCGCGACCGGGCGGCCGGCGGCGCGCATCGGCTGATTTTCTACGGATTCATGCTGTTGTTCGCCGGCACCGCAACGATCACGCTGGAATACGACATTCTCGAACCGCTGTTCGGCATTCGTTTCTGGCACGGCGAGTTCTACCTGGTGTTCTCGCTGATCCTGGACATCGCGGGCGTCGCCTTGATCGCAGGGCTGGTGTTCATGATGTATCGGCGCGGCTGGATGCATCTGCCCAAACTCGATTATGCAAGGCCGGACCGGGTACCCGGCGATCCGGACTTCAATCGTCCCCAATACCGCCGGGAAGACTGGGCCTTCCTCTGGCTGCTATTGATCATCGCCTGCACCGGCTATGTGCTGGAAGCGGCCAGGCTGGTCTGGCTGCAGGAGCGCGCGGACGTTTGGGATACGCGCTGGTGGTCACCGGTGGGCGCGCTGCTGGCGGAGGGCATGCGTACGATCGGCCTGGGCGAGCAGGGAGGCGGCCTGCTTCGGCATGGGCTGTGGTGGTTTCACGGTCTGATTGCGCTGCTGCTCATCGCGCTGATTCCCTTCACCAAGGTCAAGCACATCTTCACGGCGGCGGCCTCCCTGATGGTTCGCGACCCGCTGGCTGCGCAAAGGCTGCCGCGGGTTCCCGAGTCGCAGGAACAAGTGGGCGCAGCGAAGATCACGGACTTCAATTGGAAGCAGCTGCTGAATCTCGATGCGTGCACCAAGTGCGGCCGCTGCCATGAAGCCTGCCCCGCCCGCGCCGTGGGCGCCCCGTTGTCGCCGCGCGATGTGATTCTGAGCTTGCGTGAATTTGCGCACGCCACGCTCGAATCCGGCGCGGTGCCCGCCGCCGCCGAGCTCGACATACACGGCAAGGCGCCCGGTCAAGTCGCCATGGAAACCCTGTGGTCCTGCCGCACCTGCATGGCTTGCGTGGAAATCTGCCCGGTTGCCGTGGAACACGTGCCCATTATCGTGCAGATGCGCCGCAAGCTGGTCGAGGACGGCGCCATGGATCCGTTGCTGACCAAGACTCTGCAGACGATCCACAAGACCGGCAATTCATTCGGCGAATCGAAACGCAAGCGCGGCGCCTGGAGCAAGTCCCTGCCCTTCCCGGTCAAGGACGCGCGCAAAGCGCCCGTGGATGTGCTGTGGTTCGTCGGCGACTATGCCTCTTTCGATCCGCGCAATCAGAAGGTTTCGCAAGTTTTCGCCTCCCTGTTGCAGGAAGCGGGCGTCGATTTCGGGATTCTCTACGACGGCGAATCGAATGCCGGAAACGATGTGCGCCGGGTGGGCGAGGAAGGACTCTACGAAGTGTTGGCTGGCGCCAATATCACTGCGCTCAAGAGCGCGTCGTTCAAGAGCGTCGTCACCACCGATCCTCATTCCTTCAACACCATTCGCAACGAGTATCCCGACTTCGGCGGCAAATTCGAGATCGAGCATTACACGACGCTGGTGAAGCGGCTGTTCGCCGAGGGATGCTTGCAGATCACACGCCCGCTGAAGTACCGAGTGACCTTTCACGACCCCTGCCACTTGGGCCGCTTCAACCGGGGCTACGATGCCCCGCGGGAATTATTGGCCTTGCTGGGCTGCGAGCTGGTCGAGATGGGGCGTTGCAAGGCGAACTCTTTCTGCTGCGGCGCCGGCGGCGGCAGAATCTGGGTCCCGGACCCGGTGGGCTCTGAAAAGCCGGCGCAGAATCGGATGAAGGAAGCGGCGGCGATTCCGGGCCTCGAGGTCTACGTAGTCAGCTGCCCGAAGGATCTCACCATGTTCGAAGACGCGCTCAAAACCACCGGCAACGAGGGCAAATTCGTGGTCAAGGAACTCATAGAACTCATTCGCGAAGCCATTCCCGCGCGGCGCGCCGAGGAGCTGCCCGCATGAAGATTCTGGTCGCCGTCAAACAGGTCGCGGCACTCGATGAGGACTTCGAAATCCGCGGCGACGGGCGCGATGTCGACCCGGACTTTCTCATCCGCGATCTGAACGAATGGGATGACTTCTCCTTGGAAGAAGCCGTCAAGATCAAGGAGGCCGCGGCGGAACCGGTGGAAGTGATGGTGGTCTCCGTGGGGACCGACGAAGTGGACGAATCGCTGCGCAAGTGCCTGGCCAAGGGCGCGGACCGCGCCATTCGAGTGTGGGATGCAGCCGTCGAAGGCTCGGATTCCATCGCCATCGCGCGAGTGTTGGCGGCGGTGGCGCAACGCGAAGCGCCGGACATGCTGTTCGCCGGCGTGCAGTCCTCCGATCAGTCGTTTGCATCGACCGGCATCGCGGCCGCCGCGCTGCTTGGTTGGCCGCATGCCGCGGTGGTGAGCAAACTGACCTACGCGCCGGGGGCCAGCTCGGCCGTTTTCCGGCGCGAACTCGAGGGCGGTTTATTGCAGGAAGTGGAGATTCAATGCCCGGCGGTGCTGACCATCCAGCTCGGCATCAATACGCCGCGCTACGCGTCGCTGCGCAGCATCAAGCAGGCCGCCTCAAAACCCATCGAAGTGCTGTCGCTGGCGGACGTGGCCTTGAGCGAAGCCGACGTGGGCGAGGCAGGATCCCTGTCGCGCGTTCGCCGCATGTATGTCCCGGACAAGGGCCGGGCGCAGCTCATCGAAGGAGACGCCGCGCAGCAGGCGGCGCGGCTCGCTGAGATCATTCGCGAGTTCAAGGGGGCTCGAGCATGAGCGGCATTCTCGTCATCGCGGAACAGCGGCGCGGGGAACTGCGTCCCATATCGTTGGAACTGCTGGGCGCGGCCGCAAGCCTGCGGCGCGACGGCGACGAGGTGGCGGTGGCCATCCTCAGCGACTCGCCCGAGCGCTTCGTCAAATCGTTGAGCGTGGGCGGAGCCGACGAGATCGTGACCGTCAAGGTCGCCGCCCCCGAGTTCGACCCGGACACCTTCGAGTCTGCGGTGGGAGCGTTGATTGCCAAGCGAAATCCGGACCTGGTACTGGTTGGGCACAGCGTCGATTCGTTCGGTTACGCGGCGGCGCTCGCGGCGCGCCTCGGACTCGGATTTGCGACGGATGTATTCAACGCGGAACGCATCGACGGCGAACTGGTCGCGACACGCGGCGGCTACGGCCAGAAGGTCAATGTCGAAGTGGACTTTCCCGGCCGCAGCACGGTGCTGCTGGCGATTCGCGGCAATGTGTACAAAGCCCCGGATCAAGCCGCCACCCCGCGGGTAACGACTTTCGACGCGCCCCCGGCGGATAACCGTGCCAAAGGCCGGGAATTCATCGAATTGAGCGCCGGCGACGACGTGGACATGACGGCCGCGGAGTTCATCCTGACCATTGGCCGCGGCATCGGTGAAGAGGCCAAGGTGCCGCAATTTCGCGAGCTGGCGGATGCCGTCGGAGCGACGCTGGGCTGTTCGCGCCCCATCGCGGACGCGGGCTGGCTGCCGAAAAGCCGCCAGGTCGGCCAGTCCGGCAAAACCGCCAGCGCCTGCAAGCTCTACATTGCCATGGGCGTATCCGGCGCGATCCAGCATCTGGCGGGCATGAAGCATGTCGCCACCATCGTTGCCGTCAACACCGACGCCGAAGCATCGATTTTCAGCGTGGCCAAGTACGGCATCGTGGGAGACATCTTTGAAATCGCCGATGAACTACGCAAATTGTTTTAAGCGTCTTGCCTTGAACATTCACGGACGGGGTCGCTTCGACCCCGTTAAATCCTGCGCGCAGCGCATTGATAACGGCGCCGATGTCCCGTTGAACCCCGCGCGGAGCGCATAATTATGAGTGTTACAGCTGAAGTTGCCGCAGAGGGCATCGGCGCCGCCGGCGGATTGGAGCGCGGCATCGATTGGACCGGAGCTTTCTGGGTAGCCAGCGGCGTGCCGCCTCTGGTGCTGTTTTCCATCGGCGCCGTGGCAGCGACCGTCGGCAAGCTGTCGTGGGTCATCTGGACCGCGTCGATCGCCTTGGGTTTCATTCAATCGTTTACCTACGCGGAAATCGCCGGATTGTTTCCGAACAAATCCGGCGGCACCTCGGTATACGGCGCGATCGCGTGGGTTCGATACAGCAAGGTGATCGCGCCCATTTCGGTGTGGTGCAATTGGTTCGCCTGGTCGCCGGTACAGGCGACCGGCTCGGCGCTGGCCGCGGGCTACATCTTGAACGCGCTATTCATGCCGGATTCGCTGATCAATACCTGGCATGTCACCCTCCTCGACTTGGGATGGGTCAAAACGGGGCTGAGCCTGCGCATCAATGCCGTGTTCTTGCTCGGTGCGGTGCTGATGTTCACGGTGAAAGCCATCCAGGACGGCGGCATCCTGCGTTCGGCCAACACCACCAAGATTCTCGGTATTTCAGCGATGATCCCGCTGATTCTCATCGGCGTGGTGCCCATCGTCACCGGCGATATCGTCAGGGCCAATTTCTTCCCGCTGCTGCCTCTTGCGCACGACACGGTGGGAAGAGTGATCGACGGCACTTGGAATATGACCGGCATTACTGTGCTCGCGGGAGGCATGTTTTTGGCGGCCTGGTCAACCTACGGTTTCGAGACGGCTGTTTGCTACACCTCGGAATTGAAAAATCCGAAGACCGATACGTTCAAAGCCATTTTCTATTCCGGATTGCTGTGCGTCGTTGTGTACACGCTGGTTCCATTCGCATTCCAGGGGTTCCTGGGCCTGGGGACCGTGGTGCAGCCGGCGGTAGTGGACGGCGCCGGCAGCGTAACGGCCGCGCCCGTGTACGGCGGCATGCTCGCTCCGGATATCTACAGCGGCATGGGGGTCGCGGCCGTCATGGCCAAAATGGTCCATGCGGGCCGGCTCATCGGCACGGTGGTGGTGGTGATGTTGGTGCTGGCTCTGGTGCTGTCGCTGATCACCTCCATGGCGGGGTCGTCGCGCACCTTGTATCAAGCTTCCGTGGATGGCTGGCTGCCCAAATACCTCTCCAAGGTCAACTCTCATCATGCACCGTCCAACGCGATGATGACGGACCTGTGCTTCAATTTGTTCTTGTTGCTGATGTCCGATTCGGTGTTCGTGATCGGCGCCGCCAATGTCGGCTACATGATCTTCAATTTCCTGAACTTGAATGCGGGTTGGATTCATCGGCTCGATCGCCCGAACCAGGAGCGGCCGTGGCGCGCGCCGAATTGGGTTCTTGGCGTGGGAGCGGCGCTGTCATTCGTGAATCTCGCCTTCATGGGCTTCGGCGCCGATGTCTATGGAGTGGGCACCTTGAGCAGCGGTCTGGCATTTTGTTCGTTGATCATTCCAGTCTTTATTTTCCGGCACTATATTCAGGACAAGGGATCATTCCCGCCCGATATGGCCGAAGACCTGGGCCATGGCCCGGGCCAAACCGTCACCAAGCATGCCGGCATATGGCCCTATGCGGTATTGGTGGCCGGCATCGCCGTGGTTGCCATCACGCACAGGCTCGCGGTGTACTAACCATGCTGGTTACGGGAATCAAGAGCAAGCCCGTCTACGCGCCATTGCAACCCGATATTCGCGGGCACTATCACTTGATGGTCGGGTCGGGGGTCGGCGCCGGCCCGCTGCTGCGCACACTCGCCGAGATGCGCACCGTCGCCCCCCACGCAGTGAAGGCCACGCGAGTGCTGTACGTGCCCGATGCCGAGGCGGCGAACGGGGCGGCGCCATTCACGGTCGCCCAAGTCGCCGAGGTCCGATCGTTCCACGGCGCGGCGGCATTGCTCGAGGCCTTCCGGGTGCTGCTCGGAGAATCCCTGATGGGCACCCGGCTGTATGTCGCGGGTCCCGAGAGCTTCATCGGTCTAGTCATGAAAATCGCGCTCGAGTTCAATCTCAACAAAGATGAGATCCGCGCCGAGGAATGCGGCACGTCGGCGCGGCGCGTCTACTGTATTCACTGCCGGGCCACCAGCGAAAACGTACGCACCAATATCGTGGCCTGCGCCGGATGCGCTCGCTGGCTGCTCGTGCGCGACCACTATTCGCGGCGCTTGGCTGCCTACATGGGGGTCATGGTGGACGCCGAAGCGCCGGGTGAGGTGCCGCCGCTCAAGGAAGTGTTTTTGTGAGCGACGCACAGACCATCGCCGTCCAAGTCGTCGGCATCGAGCAGGTGACGCCGCTGATCAAGCACTTCAAACTGGCACCGGTCGGCGGCGGCAGTTTGCCGGTGTTCTCCGGCGGCTCGCATATCATCGTCGTCATGCAGGGCACGGAGCGCCTCCATAAGAATCCGTATTCCTTGCTCGGCTCACCGCAGCAGCTCGACACCTATGAAATCGGCGTCCGGCGCATGGAGGAAAGCCGCGGCGGCTCGCACTTCATGCACGATGCGGTCAAGGTCGGCAGCCGCCTGGAAATCGCGCATCCGGTGAATCTGTTCGGCCTCGACAAGATCGCCCGCAAGCACGTGCTGATCGCCGGAGGCATCGGCATCACCCCCTTCCTTGCGCAGCTCGAGGACTTGCACGGCGGCGGCGTGCCTTACGAGCTGCACTATTCCGTCCGTTCGACCGAACACGCCGCGTTTTTGCAGCGCCTGCGGCAGCGAGAAGGCGACAGAATTCACATGTACTACGACAGCGAAGGGCAGACCATCCGCTTCGAGTCGCTGCTGGCGTCTCAGCCGCTGGGCACCCACGTGTACGTCTGCGGCCCCGCCGGAATGATCACGCACGTCATCGCCACCGCACAATTCTGCGGTTGGCCCGACAGCCACATTCATTGGGAGCAATTCAGCGCACCGCCGGTCGGCGACGCCTTCGAAGTGTTTCTCGCCCGCTCGAAGATCAGCGTACACGTCCCGCCCGACCAGAGCCTGCTGGAGAGCATCGAGGCGGCCGGAGTGGAAGTACCCTATCTCTGCCGCGGCGGCGTCTGCGGCTTCTGCCATACGCGGGTGCTCGAACTCGACGGCACGCTGGTGCACAACGATCATTTTCTGTCGGATGCCGACAAGGCCAAGGGTAAGAGCATCATGCCCTGTGTGTCGCGGGCGCAGTGCAAGCGCCTGGTGCTCGACCTCTAGGAGAGCGTAACGTGAGCGCAATATTCAAACGTGACGAAACATTCCGCGGCGACTTCAGCTAC
This sequence comes from uncultured Gammaproteobacteria bacterium, assembly GCA_963807505.1. GTDB lineage: Bacteria > Pseudomonadota > Gammaproteobacteria > Steroidobacterales > Steroidobacteraceae > Bog-1198. The sequence continues at coordinate 456,301 of CAWECC010000001.1, forward strand.
AGCAACAGTCCGTCCGCGATTCGCCGATTCCCCCTGCCGTTTGCCGAAGACTCCTACATGTATTCGGTGAACATCGAACCGCATCTGCCGGGAGCGCCTGGTTCGGTCACGGAGTTCGCCTTCGACGTCGATGAGCACTACGTGGCGGAATGCCGCGAGCGCGCCACCGTGCTGGCCGCGGAACCCCTGCGCTACCAGGCCCTGCCCCACATGATGAGTTCGCAGTGGGATTGCCTGGAACTGATCATGGAGTCGCTGGCGCGGGATTACCCCGCACACTTTTCGCTTTCCAAGCAGGGCAACCGCTGGCACTGGGTGAATCGGCCGCTGCAAATCAATCAGCGTTTCACTTTTGGCGATGCGGCCACCCTGCCGCGGGAGCCCTTGGACTACATCACCCGGCAGGCACAGGGCGACTTCGTGGTGATGGACCAGCGCGAAGGAGATTTGTGGTGCGAGGCCGGCATGGTGACGACCCAGGCCGACTGGTCCCTGGACTTCGACTTGGGGATGACCTTCAAGGAATGGCATGGGCCCGTTCCTCTCGCCCATGAGCTGCAGGTCTTCGATCGCGCGCTGAAATTCCTGCTCAATCTGCGGCTTGGCCAGCCCGTGCGGCGGCTGAACTGGACCATGACCATCAATCCTCGTCTCGATACCTCGCCCGAAAACTATCCGCAATGGGGACCGGATCGTGCCACGGTGACGGCCCGCAACGCCGGCGACCTGGTGCATCTGCGCGTGGAGTTGCAGGGGCTATGGCGGCTGCCGCGCAGCAATGCCATCGTGTTTGGTATTCGCTGCTACCTGATCAGCCTTCGGGAACTCGCGACCGTGCCGAAATGGGCGCGCCGGGTGCACCGCGTGCTGAAGGATCTGCATCCGGCGCTGGTCGACTACAAGGGACTGACGCGATATCGGGACGCCGCGGTGGCGTGGCTGGCACCTTTCGACGATGGCTCGCCCACCACGCCGGGGACCGCCCCTGAATAGCCGCCGGGCGATGGCGCAAATACCAACACTGATCAACTCTGGAGACATTTATGGCACTTAGCTGGCGTACTTCGGTCCTCGCCGACCGGCATCGGGCACTCGGATCGAAGCTCGAGGATTGGAACGGCATGGGGACCGCGTGGACCTACGCGAAGGACGTGGCCCAGGATCATGTGGCCATCCGCACCAAGGCGGGCTTGATGGATGTGTCGGGCCTGAAGAAGCTGCACCTGGTCGGGCCGCATGCCTCCGCCGTGCTGAACTATGCGACGACTCGCGACGTCACCAAGATCTATCCGGGAAAATCGGCCTACGCCTGCATGTTGAACGAAGCCGGCCATTTCATCGAAGACTGCATCTTGTATCGCATGGGGCCCAATTCCTGGATGGTGGTGCACGGCAGCGGTGCCGGCCATGAGACCCTGACGAAGTACGTGGTCGGGCGCAACGCGGCCATGATAGTCGACGACGATCTGCACGATCTCTCGCTGCAGGGCCCGGTGGCCGTCGATTTTCTCGCCAAGCATGTCCCCGGGATTCGCGACCTCAAGTATTTCCATCATATGCCGGCAACTTTGTTCGGCCGTCCCGTCACGATTTCACGCACCGGCTACACCGGCGAGCGCGGCTACGAGATCTTCTGCAAGAGCGAGGACGCCGGCGCCATCTGGGACACCATCCTCGGCGAGGGCAAGTCGTTCGGCATCATTCCCACTTGTTTCACGACTCTCGATTACCTCAGGGTCGAGAGCTCGTTGCTGTTTTATCCCTACGACATGTCCCAGATGTATCCCTTCGACAGGGATCCGCCCGGCGATAGTCTCTGGGAACTCGGGCTCGACTTCACCGTCAGCCCGGGAAAGAACGACTTCAACGGCGCGGAGGCTCATGCCCGCTTGAAGGGCAAGGAACGCTTCAAGATCTTTGGCCTGTTGGTGGACGGCAAGGCTCCCGCGGACATGGGCGACCTGGTGTATTCCGGCGACAAGAAGGTGGGCGTGATCACCTGCGCCATGGTGTCCACCTTGACGGGCAAGTCCATGGCCATCGCACGCCTCGATGTTCCCGTCGCGGTCCATGGGACGCCGCTGACGATTCGCGGCAAAAATATCAAAGGTCCCGCGACGGCGCATACCCTGCCCTTCGACGATGCCGACAAGAAGAAACGGACGGCAGTCGGCTGACAGGGGCGCGTTGCCATGCCTGCACCGGCTCTGAGTGTCGCGCGGATGTCTGCCGCGCGTTGCCTCAGCGCCGGCGCACTCCCCGTGCGACACCGGCCGCCAAGCCGCCCAGCATCAGCGCCGCCGCACCGCTGAGCAGGACGGGCAATCCCCAACCAGGCCAGAGATCCATCGCGATGCCGCCCGTACTGGGCCCGATCACGGCGCCCAGGCAGTACACCATGACGAATAAGGTGTTGGCGCTGGGTAGATTCTCGACCGCGAATTCTTCGCCGAGCAGCGCGACTCCCTGGCTGTAGAACGCGTACAGCGTGCCGCCCCAAACGAACAGCAGGGGCCAAAGCAGCAGAGGCACGCCCAGGCAGCGCGGCAGCAGCAAAGGCCCGATGCAACTGGTCGCGGCACAGATTCCCAGCATGAACCTGCGCCCAAAGCGGTCGGCGAGCAAACCGATTGGCAGCTGCAATATCACATTGCCGGCCATGAAGACGGTGACCAATAGCAATGCCGCTCCCTCATCGAGCCCCGCGTGAATGCCAAACAGGGGCAACAGCGTCAGGTCCGCGGATTCGACCAGCCCGGCGACGAGAGCGGCCAGCATCACGATCGGAGCGGTCAGCAGTGCGCCCGTTAGTCCCCGCAGCGGCGTGAACTCCTGCGCTGTGCCGTTGACCCGGCGCAATAGCGCCAGCGGCAGCAGAGTCAGGATCAGACAGGCGGCACCGATTTCGAAGGGTCTCGCGCCCCGGGTTCCGGTGAGTTCGAGCAGCAAGGGGCCCGCGACGATGCCTATCGAAAAAACGGTGCCGTAAATGGCCATGACGGTGCCTCGAGACTCCGTACCGCTGACATTGTTCATCCAGATCTCGCTCGCGATCCACATCAGCCCGAGCGCGCACCCGGCCGCAAATCTCAATGCCAACCACGGCGCGACACCGGGCCAGAGCGGCATGAGCAGCAATATGCCCGCGGCAAACACAATTCCGCCGACGATGCAGCGCTTCAGGCCGAGGCGCACTATCACGCGAGGATAAAAGGGGCCGCACAGGACGACCGCGATCGTGCTGATGGCGATCACGGCGCCAATGTCGAAGCTCGAATAGCCCAACCGGCTGAGCGTGAGCGCGATCAGCGGCGGCTGAAAGCCGAAAATCAATCCTGCCCCGAGACAGCTGGAGAAGACCGCCGCAAGAATCAGACGGCGCGACGGCGCTGCCACGCTCATATCCGGAGCGCGGACGGATCGGGGCGCATCGCCGCGGTGCGCCAGCCAGATTTCGGCAACATGGGTACCTGCCTATCACGTGCTTGTTGTGCAATAAACTTGCGTGTCAGTAAACCCTATGTTACGAATTGAGTCTACCGATCGCCAGGGGATCGCGACCAACAGCAAGGGATGAAAATTTAGCGACATTTTCCACCGCAATTGAGCGCCGCGCAGCCGCTTTTGCCTACCTCAGGGAGATACGTACATGAAACAGGTGTTGTGTGCACCAGACGCACGCGAGAAATTCCGAGCGTCGATGATCTCGGCGCTGGTATGCGCCATGGCCCTGAGTGGACCTGCAATGGCCGCCCCGGACCCGGCAGCCGGCGCGCCCGCAACAAGCGGCGCAGCCACCCCGGCCAAGGGTGGAGGTGAACTGGACGAGATCGTCGTCACCGCCGAGAAGCGCGAATCGACGGTGCAGGCCACCGCAATCAGCATGACGGCGCTCAGCGGCGCCGATCTTGCGGTTCAAGACGTGGCTAACGTGGAGGACTTGGTCGGCAAGGTACCCGGCGTTTCGATGCGCACGGCGGGTCCCGGCCAGACCGAATATGAGATGCGCGGTCTCTCGGCAGGCGGCGGCAGCGCGGCTACGGTTGGCTTTTACCTCGACGAGACGCCGCTGTCTGCGTCGGCGGTTGCGCTCAACGGCCGCACCGTCATCGACGCGGACCTTTTCGATCTGAACCACGTGGAAACGCTGCGCGGCCCGCAGGGCACGCTGTACGGGTCGGGCTCGATGGGAGGCACCATCAAGCTCGTCACCAATCAGCCCAAGCTGGGTGAGTTCGAGGGGGCGACGGATGCGAGCGCTTCCGATACTTCCCATGGCAGCGCGAACGGCAACGGCAGCCTGATGCTGAATGTGCCGATCGGAGAAATCGCGGCACTGCGCACGGTCTTGACCGCCAAATACATCAGCGGCTGGATCGACCGCGTCTTCATTCAGCCCGGACAATTTCCGGCACCGACGGCGCCGAGCTACACGGCCTCCGCGCCGGCCAATTGCGGCGCCTATTATTGCGACCGCGGTAATGTGGCGGCGGCACCCGTCGAAGGCGTAGTCCATGGCTCGAACGAGGAGCGCTTCTACTCGGCGCGAACGGCGCTGCTGGTGAAGCCCTCCGATCAATTGTCCATCACCGGCTCTTTGATGTACCAGGACATCCGCGCGGACGGTTACAACGCGTTTCAGCAAAACCCGGGCGGCCTCGTGATCTCTCAACCCTACGACGAGGAAGAGCCCTACCATGATTACTTCAAGCTGGCCAGCCTAAAGATCGAGTACCAATTCGATTTCGCGACGCTGACCTCGGCCACCAGCTACTGGGCGCGCAACGTGCTGCAATCTACAGACTCGACCGAGGCGCTGCAGAACATCAACAACCTCACCCATCTGGTCAATGGCGTCTACGTTCCAAATTTCATCCAAAATCTCTATCAAGAGGACGATCCGACGACTCAGTTCGCGGAGGAATTACGGCTGACCTCGACGGGCACGGGCCGGTTGGAATGGGTTGCAGGTCTGTATTTTTCGAAGCTGGACTCCGGCTACATCACCTACAACCAGGCCCCCGGATTCGCCACCGCTCTGACCTGCGGGTTCCCGTCGGCGGCCAACCCCGTCGCCGGTTACTGCCCCGTGGGCCAGCCGTTTCCCGTCAATAGCACCTTGCGCTACCCCAACCCCGCGCTGCCGCCGTATCCCAGCTCGCAGGCGGCCAACCCGAACGGCGTCGTATTCAATGACAATAACCCCGACACTCTGAAACAGAGCGCCATCTTCGGCGAGACGACTTACAAGATACGTGATGATTTGAAATTGACCACCGGAATACGCTTCTATCACTTCGCCATCAGCAATTTTGCCGACCAGGCGGGCCTGGGAACGGCATCCGCGAACCAAGATGCCACCATACTTTCGCAAAGCGCCAACGGCAACGCGGTTCTGCCCAAGGTGAACCTTTCCTACACGCCGACGCCGGATCTGACCTTGTACGGCACGGTCGCCAAGGGCTCGCGTCCGGGCGGCTTCAATTTGCCGATACCGTTGCCGACTCCGGCGGTGCGCGCGATCAATCCGAGTGCGTATAACTGTGGTGTCGGCGCCGTCTCGGTAGCGTCGCAACCGAGCTACACGCCGGACTCGGTATGGAGTATTGAGCTCGGCGAGAAGGCGCGTTTCGACGATCGCCGCTTCATGCTCAACGCCGACGTCTACTACATCAAGTGGATCGACATCCAGCAGGTGCTGTCGCTGACCTGCGGCTATCCCTACAATACGAATGCCGGCAACGCAAAATCCTACGGACCGGAGCTCGAATTTTCGGCGCTGATCACTGAGGGGCTCACATTTGATCTATCCAGCGCTTACACCCAGGCCTACATCAGCGCTCCGTCGCAAAATGCCCTCGAGTCGGGTCTGACTCCCGGGTCGCGCATCCTCAATGTGCCGAAGTACACGGTCGCCGCCGGACTGACCTATACGGACGCGATCAATGAACGCATGAACGGCATTCTGCACGTGGGCAGCTCGCTGGTCGGGCCGAACGTGGACCAGGCAGCGGTTCGTCAAACGCTGCCGTCTTACAATCTGATCGACGCGCGCGCGGGGGTATCCAGCGGCCCATGGGCGGCCTACGTGTTCGGCACCAACCTCACCAACAAGGTGGCGGAGGAGACGATCAACAACACGGTGTTTGCGTGGCAGACCTTCGCGATCACCCGTATCTCGACCAACCAGCCGCGTACCATCGGCGTGGATTTCCAGTATAAGTTCTGACGCTGGCGCCATCGGCGTCGATGTATCCATCAGATACCGGGGGGCGCTGGCCCCCCGAATTTCGTGAGATGATGATGCTCAAGGCTCGGCGCGCAGGCGATCCGAGCTGTACGAATGGGGTTGGGGGGAATCGAGGGTGAACGATAATTCCGGATTGGGCGTCGATCGAGACGCCGAGCAATTGAAAGCCTTGGGTTATGTATCGCATTTCGATAGGACCATGTCGAAATGGGAAAATTTTTCCCTGGGATTCACGTACTTGTCGCCGGTGGTGGGCGTTTACACCATATTTGCGGGCGCGTTCGTCGCCGGCGGGCCGCCCATGTGGTGGACGTATATCCTGGTCGGCCTGGGCCAGTTCCTGGTGTGCCTGGTATTCGGCGAGATCGTTTCGCAATTTCCAATTTCGGGCGGCCTGTACCCCTGGGCGCGCCGCCTCATGGGCAAGCGCTGGGCGTGGATGGCGGGATGGGTTTATGCCTGGGCCCTGTGCTGCACCATGGCCGGGGTGGCGACCGGCGTTGCGCCGTATCTCGCTCAACTGTTCGGTGTCGACAGCACTCCCGTCGCGACGACCATCATTGCATTGGTCCTCATCGCGCTGACCACGATGCTGAATTTGAGCGGCACGCGCCTGCTGGCTCGGGTGGCGATGTTCGGCTTCATCTGCGAATTGGTCGGGGCCATCGTCGTCGGCGGCTATCTGCTGCTGTTCGCCCGCCATCAGCCGCTCAGAATCCTGGTGGACACGACCTTGGTGCATTCCGACGGCAGCTATCTGCCCGCATTCCTCGCCTCCTCGCTGGCCGCCATGTTCTGCTACTACGGCTTCGAGGCCTGCGGCGATGTCGCCGAGGAAACGCCGAACGCCAGCCGCATGATTCCCAAGGCCATGCGCATGACGATTTACATCGGCGGTGCCGCGGCCACCTGGGTTTGCCTGGCCTTCGTCCTGTCCATTCCGGACATGTCGGCGGTGATGTCGGGCGCCGACAAGGACCCGATCGTCACCCTGCTGCGCGCCGCGATGGGTGAAGCCGGATTTCGGGCGGTCATCGTGGTGGTGCTGGTGTCCTTCATTTCCTGCCTGTTGAGTTTGCAGGCGGCGGCGAGCCGGTTGATATTCGCCTATGCCCGCGATCAGATGATTTTCGGCAGCAAGTACCTGAGCCGCATGTCGCCGGGCCACCATGTGCCGGCCACGGCGCTCATCGTCATGGGCGCCATACCCGCGCTCATCGCACTCTCGGCGCTGTGGCTGCAAGACGCCATCACCATCATCATCAGCTTCGCGGCGGTCGGCATCTATATTTCCTTCCAGATGATCGTGCTGGCGGCCTTGATCGCGCGCACCAAGGGCTGGCGGCCGTCTGGGCCCGTTCACTCTGGGAGCCTGGGGTTGGTGCGTGAACGTGCTTGCCCTGGCCTACGGCGTCGGCGCCATCATCAACATCCTGTGGCCGCGCAGCCCGAACGATCCGTGGTACAGCGACTACTCCATGCTGGTGACCACCGTGGGCATCGTGGTGCTCGGTGCGTTCTACATGGTGGCGGCGAAACCCTACGAGCATGGCAATGCGCCCGCGGGCGACGCGCATCTGCTCGGCTCGGCGGAGCGGCCGGCCAAAGCAACCAAGCAGTCTTACGGGTAAGGACCCGCCGTGGCGTCATTGCCGCCGTCGACGCTCAAGTTCGTACCCGTCACGTAGCTCGCGAGATCGGATGCCAGGAAATGCACGCAGCGCGCCACTTCCGCGGGATGAGCCAGGCGCCGCATCGGAATTCCCGCGGCGAGTTCGCGAAGATTGTCGGCGGGATCGCCGCCGCGCTTCGCGAGAATCTCATCCACCATTCGCGTGTGGATCTCGCCGGGGCACACCGAATTGACGCGGATGTTGTCGCGCGCATGATCGAGCGCCATGCAGCGGGTGATCTGAATCACGGCCCCCTTGCTGGCGCAGTAGGCTACGTGATTGGCTTCGCCGTTCAAACCCCACTCGGAGGCGACGTTCACGATCGCTCCCTTGCCGGCCGCCTTCATATGCCTGACCGCCGCGCGGCTCAGATAGAACAAGGCGTTGACGTTGACCGCCATGGTATCGAGCCATTGCTCGTTGCTGGTGTCGAGCGCATTGGCCGTATAGAGAATGCCGGCGTTGTTGACCAAAATGTCCAAGCCGCCCAGACGCTCGACGGTGTCGCCGACGAGGCGCTCGCAGGCATCTGCGGCGCGCAAATCCACCGCTGCGAATTGCGCGCTGCCGCCCGCCGCCCGGATGGCTTCAGCCACGGCCAGGCCGCGCGGCTCGCTGCGGCCCGACACCATGACACGGGCGCCCGATTCCGCGAAGACGCGGGCGCAGGCCTCGCCAATTCCGGTGGTCGAGCCCGTGACCAATACCGCCTTTCCAGCAAAGCTCATCGGTATTTCTCCGCCACGCGGCGCTGATGCCGCACGCACATTATAGACAGGCACATAAGGATCACAGTCTATGTCCCGCGATCCCAAGCACGATGTGTTGTTCGAGCCGATCAAGATCGGCCCCAAGACGCTGCGCAATCGATTCTGGCAGACCTCGCACTGCGCCGGACCCGGCGCCGAACGACCCGGCGCGCAAGCTCATTTGCGCGGCATGAAGGCCGAGGGCGGCTGGGGAGCGGTGTTCACGGAATTCTGCTCCATCCATCCCGAATCCGACGAATACCCCTATACCTCGGCGCGCATATGGGATCAGGGAGACGTGGTCAACTTGGGTTACATGTGCGAGGTCGCGCACAGGTACGGCAGCCTCGCCGGGGTTCAGCTGTGGTACAGCGGCGGCAATGCCCCCTCGCTCGAGTCCCGGGAGTTCGGCCGCGCTCCGAGCCAGTGGCTGTCGCCGATATTCGCCACGCGCTCGGTCTACGGCTGCGAGATGGACGAGTTGGACATCCGGAGCGTGATCAACATGTATGTCGAAGCCGGAAAGCGCGCCGCGCAGGCCGGATTCGATCTTCTCGAAGTTTCGGCTGGCGACGATACTCTGCCCATGCAATTTCTCGAGCCGCGCTTCAACCGCCGCACCGACGGCTACGGCGGCAGTTTCGAAAACCGTTCGCGATTCTTCATCGAGCTGCTGCAGACACTGAAACGCGCTCTCGGTGGTAGCTGCGGCATCACGACGCGCTTCGAGATCGACACCCTGCATGGCCCCGAAGGCGTCGAGGCCCGCGAGGATGGCGTGCGCATGCTCGAGTTATTCCGCAAGGAAGGAGTCGTGGATGCGGTGGCGTTGAAAATCGGCGACTACGCGGAATGGGGCGAGGATGCGGGCGTCTCGCGCTTTCGCAAATCCGGCTGGATGACGCCGTTCATCAAGCAGGGCAAGTCGATTTTGGGATCGGGCATACCCGTGGTCGGCAACGGCCGCCTCACCAGTCCCGACGACATGGTCGGGCTGATCCGTGCCGGAGTGCTGGACATCATCGGCGCGGCACGCCCCTCCATCGCAGACCCCTTTCTGCCCACCAAGATCTCGGAAGGGCGGGTTGAGGACATCCGCGAGTGCATAGGCTGCAATATCTGCGTCTCCAAGTTCCAGCAGGGCGGCCAGATCATGTGCACCCAGAACGTGACCATCGGCGAGGAATACCGCCGCGGTTGGCATCCTGAGAAATTCACCAAGACTACCCGGCCTGGCTCCGTGCTGGTGGTCGGCGGCGGCCCGGCGGGCATGGAATGCGCGCGCATTCTGGGAGAGCGCGGCTACGTGGTGCACCTGCGTGAAGCCGAAAAAGAGCTGGGCGGACATTGGAAGGCCGTCGCGGCCCTGCCTCGGCTGAACGAATGGGGCCGCGTGATCACGTACCGGCAAATCCAGCTCGCCAAGCTGAAGAAGGCCGTCCAAGTCCATCTCGGCGTCGGCAGAATGAGCGCCGACGACGTACTGCGCTACGGCGCCGACCGGGTCGTCATTGCCACCGGCGCGCACTGGAACGGCGACGGGCGGGGGGCCAACTTCGGCCCGATTCCCGGCGCCGACGATTCCCTGCCGCATGTGTTGACCCCCTTTCAAATCACCGCGGGCAAGCCGGTGCCGGGCAAGCGCGTCCTGGTTCTCGACGGCGACGGGCATTTCATGGGCATCACCCTCGCGGAGCACATGGCCAATCAGGGCAAGGACGTCACCTACGTCTGCGACGCCGGCGATATCGCCGAATACGGCGTCTTTACCATGGAGTCCTTCAACAACAAGCGCATGCTGTTCGAAAAGGGCGTCAAAGTGTACTGCAGCCATTGGGTGGATAAAATCGAACCGGGCAAGGTCCGCTTGAGCTACCTCTACAAGTACGGACCCGACCTGCAAAACCCTGAGTCCGGGCGAATACCGCGCAGGGACAACGGCGGCGAGTTCGACCTGAGCATGGATGCCGTCATCCTCGTGACCTCGCGCCGCTCGGACGATGAGCTATGGCGCGAGCTGAAGGCGCGCAAGGCCGAATGGGCGGCAGAACGAGATTCAAGACATCTTTCGCACCGGCGATTGCAAGGCGCCGGCGCAGCTCAACCAGGCCCTGTGGGATGCCCATCGGCTGGCGCGCGAATTCGACAGCCCACACCCTGCCTACCCGCTGCCCTGGATCCGCGAGCGGCAGCTATGGGGCAGCCCCACGGTGCCAAAGCTGGGCGACCCGCGGACCGACGTCGAAGCAAGGTAACATACGCCTGAAATTGCCCGGAAAATTATTAAGGGACAACTGATGAGCCAAACAAAACCGTCCGCACAGGCCGCCCCGAAGTACGAACTGAGCCGCTCGCTGAAAGGCCGCCACTTGACGATGATATCCATCGGCGGAATCATCGGAGCGGGGCTGTTCGTCAGCAGCAGCACTTCCATCATCGCCGGCGGGCCGGCAAGCTTCATCAGCTACGCGATTACCGGGATGCTCATGCTCCTGGTCATGCGGATGACCGGGGAAATGACCACTGCCCTGCCCCATGTTCGCTCGTTCACAGAGTTTGCGCGCGCAGGCTTGGGCGATGGAGCGGGATTCGTGGTGGGCTGGCTGTACTGGTATTTTTGGGTGTTGGTCGTGCCTGTGGAGGCCATCGCCGGCGCAAAAATCCTGCAACATTGGTTTCCCACGTTCTCACCTCTGCAGATCGGCGTCGCACTGATGTCGGTCATGACCTGCGTCAATCTCATGTCGGCACGCTCCTATGCCGAGTTCGAGTTCTGGTTCGCATCCATCAAGGTCGCCGCCATTCTGGTGTTCATCGCCATCGCAGCCTCGTATGCCTTCGGCTGGACCTCTCCGCAGGGCGCCACCTTCGCCAATCTCGTCGACCACGGCGGCTTCACGCCGCATGGATGGATCGCCGTGCTGGCCGCTGTCCCCACCGTGTTCTTCGCCATGACCGGCGCGGAAATCACCACCATTGCGGCCGCGGAGTCGGCTCAGCCCGGCCGCGCCATCGCCAGAATGAGCACCGCCGTGATCGTGCGCATCCTGATTTTCTACGTGATCTCGATATTGCTGATCGTCTCCGTGACGCCGTGGAACACGGTTCGCTCCGGCGAGTCGCCGTTCACCTTGGCATTGAATACCATGCATGTGCCGTGGGCCGGCACGATCATGAGCTTCATCATTCTCACCGCGGTGCTGTCCTGCCTCAATTCCGCGTTCTACGTCAGCTCGCGCGTGCTGTTCATCCTCGCCGAACGCGGCGATGCGCCGCAGTCGCTGGTGAAGCTGAACGCGCGGCGCGTACCTGTGGGCTCGGTCCTGATGGGTGCGCTCGCCGGGTTTTTGGGAATCATTGCGGCCACTAAGGCGCCCCAGGTCGTGTTCGATTTTCTGGTCAGTTCTTCGGGCGCCGTGATCGTATTCGTCTACATGGCCATCTGCGTCGCGCAAATCACACTGCGCCGGCGCCGCGAACGCGACGGCCTCCCCCAGCCCGCGGTCAACATGTGGCTGTTTCCCTATTTGAGTTTCGCCGCGATCGCGGCCATGGGAGCCGTGCTCGTCGCAATGGCGTTTACAACCGGGCTGCAGAGGGACTTTTACTTCAGCTGCATCACGCTGGCAGTGGCCATCCTCGCCTATCTGATCGCAAACCGCGTGCGGCAGCCGCGCCCGGCAGCGTCCACCGCCTGAGGCCAACAATTAGCTCATCAGCAATTGAATTTTTGTCAAGCGATAAAAATTTAATCGCCAGTTATAAAGCATACGCCCGCCGCGCCGCCGGTTTTGGCACGATGCACTCCAGCTTCGGTGCTCGACACAGGGTTCGAAGCTAAGTTTGAGGAGACCCTCGCGCCGGCAACCAGCCAACATCCCCCGTCGGTGCGATATCCCAGCGGCGTGCGCCCCAAAGGCCACGCCGTTTTTTATTTCCTAATCATCCCGATCATTGCAGGGCGGCGTCGTGCCGTCCCGGCACAAGGTGGGACCCAGGTCGCGATTGACCGCTCCTGGACTATCCTCGTGCGTCATGCCCCCCGGCCCAATGCAGCCCGCTGTCAGGCACGCGACAATGAACAAACTGATGACTACCTTCATGCTTCCTCCCAGGCATCAATGTGGCGATGCGAGGTTTCCGTATGAACGCTCAGCATCTACCCGAAGTCCGCCGCTAGCTAGAACCCAAATGCTGTTGTGGCTGTAGGAAACCGCCCTACTTCATCTGCAACGCAGCTTCCGTTCACAGCGCGGCTTCCGTGCGCGCCGCAGCGGAACGTTTCCCCTCTCCCAGCATCCAATTCGATACGACTATCGAATGAGCCTGCGCAACCCAATGAAGAGGCCTGGACAATCCCCTGCACTGGTATTGGCTTTCGCCATTCTTCTGACCGGCGTTCTTTCCGGCTGCACGACCTTCGAAAAGTGCGGCTTGAGCGGCTGTCCCGGGGACGCCGATATAACGGCGCAAGTGAACAAACTGCTGGCTCAGCATCCTGCTTTGCAGCCTCCAAACCTGATCCAAGTGCAAACTGTCAATCACGTGGTGTATCTGAGCGGCTTGGTCGACACCGACTTCCAGCAACAGATGGCCCAGTCGGTGGCTCTCCAGGCACCCGGCGTATCGAGGGTCGTCAACTCGATCGGCCTCAGCGGAGGCCGATAACACCTCAGCGCTCGAATTTCGTCGAAAGAATGATGGACGAAGTGGTGCGTTCCACGCCATCGAGCGCGCCGATGCGATCGATGACCTGATCCATCTCGGCGACGGAAGCTGCGGCAGCGACCGCGATCAAATCGACATCGCCGCTCACCGAATGCAGCACGCGCACCTGAGAGATCGAGCGCAGCGCAGCGGTGACGGCGCGCGCCTCTTTCGGACCCACCTTGATCATGACGTGCGCACGCACGGCGCCCAGGCCGTGCTCCGGCGCCAGCAGAACTCCATAGCCCACGATGACGCCCTGCCTCTCCAGGCGCTCGATGCGGCTCTGCACGCTCGTGCGCGAGCGCCCCACCAATCGGGCCAATTGCGCCGTCGAGGCGCGGCCGTTTTCCCGCAAGGCCAGAAGCAGCTTTTCGTCGATGGCATCCATGGCGTTTCGCCGTTTTTACCCTACGTAACGCCGTAATTATACCTTAAAAACGTCTAAAACGACCCTACCATTCGTAGGGTCCCGGGCCGAGAATGGCGCCAATATTCGGAGGCACCATGAAAAGCATCGTTATCGTCGGCGCGGGCAAAATCGGATCCATGATCGCGGACCTGCTGGGCGGATCCGGCGACTATTCGGTCACGATCATCGACCGCTCGCAGCATCAGCTGGATCGCCTCGAAACGGCCGCCCCCATCACCAAGATCGTGGCCGACATTACGCAGGCTGACGCCTTGCGCAAGATACTCACGGGCAAGTTCGCCGTGTTGAGCGCCGCGCCCTATCACGCCACCCGGCTGATCGCCGAAGCGGCCAAAGCCGCCGGCGCTCATTACCTGGATTTGACCGAGGATGTGGCCAGCACGCGCGCGGTGAAGCAGCTCGCCGAAGGCGCCCGCACGGCATTCATTCCGCAATGCGGTCTGGCCCCCGGGTTCATCACCATCGTGGCGAGCGACCTGGCCTCGCGCTTCGATACGTTGCAGGATGTGCGCATGCGAGTCGGCGCACTGCCGAAGTTTCCGTCGAACGCGCTCAACTACAATCTCACCTGGAGCACCGACGGCGTCATCAACGAGTACTGCGAGCCCTGCGAAGCCATCGTCAACGGCCAGCTACGCGAAACGCAGCCGCTCGAAGAATTGGAAGAGTTCTCGCTCGACGGCATTTTATACGAGGCCTTCAACACCTCGGGCGGTCTCGGCACTCTATGCGAGACTCTCGCCGGCAAGGTCCGCAACCTCAATTACCGCACCATCCGCTACCCGGGCCACGCGGCCATCATGAAGGCCCTGCTCAACGATCTGCGGCTGCGCGATCGCCGCGAGCTCCTGAAGGATATTTTGGAGAACGCCGTCCCGGTCACGCTGCAGGATGTCGTGATCGTGTTCGTAACGGTCAGCGGCCTGCGCGGCGGCCAGCTCATGCAAGAAACCTATGCCAATAAAATCTATGCCGCGCCCCTGGGCGGCCGCGTCCGCAGCGCCATTCAGATCACCACTGCGGGCGGCATCTGCACCGTGCTCGACATGTTGAGCCAGGGCAAGCTGCCGCAGTCCGGCCTCATCCGCCAGGAGGACATCAAGTTGCCTGCGTTTCTCGCGAATCGCTTCGGGCGATGCTATGCAATGGCGGCGCCGGCTGCTTCCGCGGCACCGGCGGCGACCCCGACGCCAACCCCGGTGGCGGCCTGACAGAGTCCGTGTCGGGGGCTCACCGGCAGGCATAGGTGATGCGCCCCTGCAGATCGAGCAGCCCATGGCGGATCAGCCAGCTGCGCGCATCCTCGGCGTCTGCGGCGAACCAGGCCGCAGCGCTGCCCAGTCTGAAGCTGTAGCCCCAGTCATCCATGTCGTGGCACATGCTCTCCCGGCCGACATTGGGCAGCGACTCCGACAGAATCAGCTGCAGGTAGCACACTGCGTTCTCTTCCGCGTCGTCACCGCCCGCATCGGTGTCGAGCCCGGCGCGCCGTTCCGGAGTCATGCAGATAAAATGTGCGCTCTCGTGCAGCACCGAATGCAGCGGTGTGTCGAGGCGCGCGAAGATTTTGGCGCCGATCAAGCCCGCCTCGCGCTCGCCCCAATAGGATCCTGGAATGACTTCCTGAGGGGCGACCAAGTGCAGTGCCAGGCCGTAGCGGTCCAGCAGCATCTCGAGACTCAATCGATCGATGGCGTTGAGCAGTAGCACGCCGTTACCCGTAGCGGACGCTACTTCAAGCTCGAGAGCCGGTGCATCGCAATGCGCACCAAATCGCGCGCCATCTGCTGGCGCAGGCCGTCGGCCTCGTTCTGCTTCGCCAGCAACGCGTTCTCCTGGAAACTGTAGTCCTGCGCCAGGCTGATGGTCTGTGGCGCCATCAGCTGCTTGTCGGGACCCCGCACGACGAAGGTCACCGTGTACACGAGCTCGTACTCGGTGGGAATATTTTGCGAGGTCACCGACAGAGTCCGCGTCTCGACCAGGTCCTTGGTCACTTCGATGGACGCGGTGGAGTCAGCGCGCACCTGCTGCAGCGTGGCACCGGCGCTCTTGAGCTGACGCTCGAACTCGCGCGAGAAATCCGTATAGGGATCTTTGAGCGATAGATAGGGACGCGCCAGCACGCCCGGCAGAGGCTCGCTGCCAGCCAGCCGAAAGCCGCAGGCGGACACGGCCAGCAAGCCCACCGTCGCAAGCCAGATGCGCAGCATGGGCACGATTAAACCACGATGTTGACGAGCTTACCCGGCACGATGATGACTTTGCGGATGGCGGCCGCACCGATGAATTTCTGCGCATGCGGATCGGCGAGCGCCGCGGCGCGTATCGTGGCCTCCTCGGCGCCGACGGGCACCGAGATGTGGCCCCGCAGTTTGCCGTTGACCTGCACCACCATGGCGATGCACGAGGTTTGCAGAGCCGCGGCATCCACCGTCATCCAGGGCTCGTCGATGAGCGCCGTGGCGTGGCCCAAAGCGCGCCACAAGGCATGCGTCACATGCGGAATGATGGGCGAGAGCCCGAGCACTGCGATTTCCAGCGCCTCGTGCACCACGCTGCGATCCTGCGGCGAGCCCTGCGGATGCTTCGCCAGGGCGTTCAATAACTCCATGGCCGCCGCGATCGCCGTGTTGAAAGTCCGGCGGCGGCCGATGTCGTCGGTGATCTTTGCCAGGGTCTGATGCGCTTGCCGCCTAATCGCCCGCTGTGCCTCATTCAGCGCCCCCTTGTCGAGCGCCGGTGCCTCGCCCTGCGTTACGTGGTCGTGTACGGCCTTCCACAGGCGCTTGATGAATCGATAGGCGCCCTGCACTCCCTCATCCGACCACTCGAGCGTTTGTTCCGGCGGCGCCGCGAACATGGTGAACAGCCGCGCGGTGTCCGCGCCCAACTCATCCACCAGGGCCTGCGGGTCGATGCCGTTCTTCTTGGATTTGGACATGGTGACGACGCCGCCGGACTCCACTTCCTTGCCGTCCGAGCGCAGCGTCAGCTTGCGGCGTTGCGTGTCCTTATCCACGGCGACCTCGACTTCTTCCGGCGGGTAGTACTCCACACGGCCCGTCTCCGGTTTGCGGAAGAACGCCTCTTTCAGCACCATTCCCTGGGTGAACAGATTCGCGAACGGCTCCTTGAAGGAAATGAGCCCTATTTCCCGCATGAAGCGCGTCCAGAACCTCGAGTACAGCAGGTGCAATATCGCATGCTCGATGCCGCCGATGTACTGATCCACCGGCGCCCAATACTGAACCCGCGGATCCACCATGGCCTTGTCGTTGTCGGGACAGGCATAGCGCAGGAAATACCACGACGAATCGACGAAGGTGTCCATGGTGTCGGTCTCGCGCCGCGCCTTGGCGCCGCAACGTGGACAGGGCACCGAAAGAAACGTCTCGTCCTTCAGCAGCGGATTGCCGCTGCCGTCGGGCACGAGATCCACCGGCAGCACCACCGGCAGTTGATCGTCCGGCACGGGCACGCTGCCGCAGCTTGCGCAATGGATGATCGGAATCGGGCAGCCCCAGTAGCGCTGGCGCGAGATCCCCCAATCGCGCAGGCGCCAGGTGGTTTGCTTTTCGCCTAGCCCCGCGCGTCCCAGATCCGCCGCGATGGCATCGACGGCAGCCTGAAATTCCAAGCCGTCATACACCCCTGAATTGATACAGCGGCCATGCTCTGCATACCAAGGCGCCCATTGCTCCGTGGAATAGGCGCGGCCCGCCACCTCGATGACCTGCTTGATCGGCAAGGCATATTTTTTTGCGAATGCGAAATCCCGCTCATCGTGCGCGGGGACGCCCATGACCGCGCCCTCGCCGTAGCTCATGAGCACGTAATTGCCCACCCAGACCGGAATCGCTTCGCCGGTGATGGGATGCCGCACCACGAGGCCGGTGGGCATGCCCTTCTTCTCCTGGGTCGCAAGCTCCGATTCGATGGCCGGGCCGTGCTTGCACTCCTCGAGGAACGCCGCCAGTGGCGCATTGTTGCGCGCCGCCCAGACAGCGAGGGCATGCTCGGCCGCCACCGCACAGAAGGTCACTCCCATGAGCGTATCGGCACGCGTGGTAAACGCATGCAGCACGCCCTTGCCATCGGCGCCGAAGCCGGCGATGTCGTAGGGAAATCCGAGCCGCACGCCCTGGCTCTTGCCGATCCAATTGGCCTGCATGGCGCGCACACGCTCAGGCCATCCGGGCATTTGGCCGAGTGCGTCGAGCAAATCCTCGGCATAGTCCGTGATCTTCAGGTAGTACATCGGGATTTCGCGCTTTTCGACCAGCGCGCCCGTGCGCCAGCCGCGGCCATCGATCACCTGCTCGTTCGCGAGCACGGTCTTATCGGCCGGATCCCAATTGACCACTCCGGTCTTCTGGTAGGCAACGCCCCTCTCCAGCATGCGCAGGAACAACCATTGATTCCAGCGGTAGTACTCCGGGCGGCAGGTGGTGACTTCACGGCTCCAATCCAGCGCAAATCCCAAGGATTTGAGCTGCGCTTTCATGTGGGCGATGTTGTCGAAGGTCCATTTCGCCGGCGGCACCTTGTTCGCCATGGCCGCGTTCTCGGCGGGCAACCCGAAAGCATCCCATCCCATGGGCTGCAGCACATTTCTGCCGTTCATGCGCATGAATCTGGCGAGCACGTCGCCGATGGTGTAGTTGCGCACATGCCCCATGTGCAAGCGGCCGCTTGGATAGGGGAACATGGACAGGCAATAATACTTCTCGCGGGTGCTGTCTTCTCTCGGCCTCGAAGCAGCGCTGCGTGTCCCAAAAATGCTGTGCTTCCGCCTCGACGGCGGCCGGTTCGTATCTTTCTTGCATGATTGGGCCTCAGAATACCCGACAGGCCCGCGGGCGTGAACTGCAATTGACCCTGGATTAAGCATGCTTAAGCTCAATTTCTATGGCGCTCTCGGCCTCGTCACCTTCAGCGGCTGCCTATGGTTCCTGGCGGTCACACCCTTCGATTTCTCCTTCCTGGCCTGGTTCGCGGCGGTTCCCATGCTGCTGGCCGTGGACCGTGCGGCGACCTTCAAGCAGGCGCTGTTTCTCGGCTGGTGGGCGGGAGTCGTCGAGACGGCGGGCGGCTTTTACTGGCTGATCGACATGACGCAGCGCTTCGCGGACTTCCCCTGGTGGGCGGGGCGCTGGTGTTACTGGCGTTCTGTGCCGCGCGCGCCCTGATTTTTCTGCTCTTCACCGCCATCGTCCGCTTCGTTCGCGAACGGCGGCGTGTGTCCATGACCCTGCTGGCGCCTGTGGTCATGGTCGGATGCGAACTCGTGGTGCCGCAGATATTTCCGTGCGGCCAATGGATCTCCCAGGCCTGGCACCCGCTCGTCATTCAAATTGCCGAGCTGACCGGTCCGCTCGGGGTTACCGCACTGCTGATGCTGGTCAACGGCGCACTCTACGATTTGAGCGTCGACGGCCGTGCGGCGCGGTATCGCGCGCTGGCGGCGGCGGCGGTGCTGGCGGCGGCTCTCATCTTCGGCGCCGTGCGCATGCGCCAAGTGGACGACATCGCCGCCCAGGCACCGCGCCTGAAAGTCGGACTGGTGCAGCCGAATTTCGCCTACGCGGTGTACGGCGAGTTCTCTCGCGACGAGGCTGTCCATCAGTTGAACGCCCTGCAGACTCAGTCTCGCCGTCTGCAATCAGCCGGCGCGCAGCTCGTGGTGTGGAGCGAGGGCGCCTATCCTGCACCCTTGCCGCGGAGTTTCACGGCCGACTTCGCGCCCCAATATTTGGGGATGGTTCGCCGCGGATTGAGCATACCGGTGATCATCGGTGCCGAGATGTACGATCCCGCGCAAGAGGATGCATTCAACTCGGCCATTCTGCTCGATGACAAGGGACGAGTGACGGGCCTCTACGACAAGGTACGGTTGCTGGCGTTCGGCGAATACATTCCCGGGGTCGAGGCCTTCCCCTGGCTGCGGAAACTCCTGCCTCCGGGCGCCGGCCAGTTCACCGCCGGCAAGGGCCCCGGGGTGATGAGCTTCCGGGGACCCGGCGGAGAGGACTGGCAGCTCGGTCCCGTGATCTGCTACGAAGACATTCTGCAGGGATTCCTGCGCGGCGTCGGGAAGCTGCATCCCAATCTGCTGGTCAATCTCACCAGCGACTCATGGTTCGGCGCCAATGCCGAGCCCTGGGAACACCTGGCGCTGGCCGTATTCGCCGACGTCGAGCTGCGCGTCGGTATGGTGCGCGCCGTGAATTCCGGCATTTCCGCACTCATCGATCCGAACGGCCGCGTGGTGCGGAAAACCTATGCCGACGATCCCTACCGCCACCCCCGCGCCGCGGACGGCATCGTGGTCGAGGTGCCGCGGATGCCGGCCACGCACACCGTGTACGTGGCCGTGGGCAATTTGTTCGCCTACCTCTGCATCGCCACCACGCTGATTCTCCTCGGCGTTTCGGCCAGAGTGGGTGGCGCCGCGAGACGCCAAGGTCCGGATTGACCTCGGCTACCCGGGTGCCGTCACTTTGCGCCCAGTCCATCGTGCTCGTGGTAATTGGGATAGGGCGGCACGGGCGGCTCGACCACGGGATGTTCCTTGAGCTGCTGCAGCACGATCGCCACGGCGCGCTCGAGCTGCGCGTCGTGTCCTGCGGCCACGTCCTTCGGTAGCTGCTGCACTTCGACGTCGGGCGCGATGCCGTGCCCTTCAACTTCCCACTCGCCATTGAGTCCGTAAATCGCGTAGCGCGGTGCGGTGACCGTGCCGCCGTCGATCAAGGTCGGATAGCCGCTGATGCCGACCAATCCGCCCCAGGTGCGTTCGCCCACCAGCGTTCCCAGATTCGCCTTGCGGAAGTACCAGGGCATGGCATCGCCGCCGGAGCCGGCAGACTGATTGATGATCATGGCCTTGGGGCCGAAGATGGCGCCCTCGGGATCGTGCACGGGCTTGCCGTCGCGTTCGATGGCGCCGCTCATCCTCTTTTGACCCAGCACATTGACGATGTAGTCCGCGATGAAGCCGCCCTCGTTGTAGCGCTCATCGAGCACCACGGCCTGCTTATCCAATTGAGAATAGAAGTAGCGATTGAAGTTGCTGTAGCCGGCGCCGCCGGTGTTCGGCATGTAGATGTAGGCGACCTTGCCCCCGGACAAGCGCGTCGACCTTGCGCCGGTTGGAGTCGATCCAATCGAGATTGCGCAGACCGTGCTCGGAAGCCACCGGCACCACGGTGACATCGCGCGCCGCCACTGCCGTCGGCGCTCTTCGCGATGCGCAGGACCGTCTGCTTGCCCGCGGTGCCGTCGAAGAAGGAATCGATGTTGTCGGTCGCGTGCAGTTCCCGGGCGTTGACGGCCAGCAGGTAATCGCCCTCCACGATATTGATGCCGGGCAGCGTCAGCGGCGCGGTCAGCGACGGCGTCCAGTTCTGCCCGTTGTAGATCTTCGCGAATCGGTAGCGATCGTGGTCGATGGTGTAGTCGGCGCCGAGCAGCCCGGGCTTGGGCGCGTCCGCAGGCGCGCGCGGGCCGCGCACGAACATGTGCCCGATCTGTATCTCGCCCAGCATTTCATCGCAAAGGTAGGTGAATTCGGCGCGTGAGGCCAAACCATCGAGATAGGGCTGGTATTTCGCTTGGATTTTCGCCAAGTCGAGCCCGTGCAAATGAGGGTCGTAGAGAAAGTCGCGCTGCAGATGCCAGGTCTCGCGGTACATCTGCTTCCACTCGGCTCGAGCATCGAGCATGGCGAACATGGCGCCGTTGTGCAGCGGTGTCCCCGGGAGCGCGTCCGGCGAACCCGGCTTCAGATCGGCGGTCGGAACGATGACCCAGCTGTCGTGGCGCGCATAGAAAAGCTTCTCGCCATTCAGAGACACATCGTAAGCGGTCAGATCGCTGAGCATCTCTTCGGTCAGGCGCTTCTCCGTCGTGAAACGCCACAACGCAACGATCGGCGCTCCCCCTTCCTCGGAAGGGCGGCCCACCGCGGGGCCTTCGGCAAGAAACAACACCCCGGACTTGCCGACTGACAAATCGATGTAGTTGCGGGCAGGAATCGGCAGTGAAAGAATTCGATTGCCGATTCCGGCCAGATCGATCACCGTCGGCTTGAGCTTCTCGGCGTCCTTTTTCTTGTCCTTGTCTTTCTTGTCGTCCTTGCTCCCAGGTTTATCCTTGTCGGCGGCGTCCTTGTCCCCGCCCTTCTCGGTATCGCCGTTCTTGGCGTCATCCTTCTTGGCATCGTCATCCTTTTTCTTGTTCTCATCGTCGCTCTGCGGCGGGATCGGGGAGGCGCCGTTGCGCGACAGCACCACGACGTAAACGCCGCTATTGGTACCGCGGTCGAGCGAGGACAGGTCGATCCCGGCTTCCGAAGGGCCGCTGTTCGTCGAGGCCGTGAAGTACAGGAACTTGCCGTTCGGATCGAAAGCCGGATGCGCCGCATCGCTCATGCCGTCCGTGATTTGCGTGGTGGCATGAGTGGCGATGCGAATAGAGAAATATGGCATGCATTTGGCTTTCGATATCGCGGCTATACGCAATCCATTGCGAGTCGGGCGACCAAGAGAGCTCTATCGTCGTGGTGAAGCCACCGCGCACGCCGGCATCGATTTTGACCGGCTTGCCGCCTGCCACGTCCACGTACCAGATGCGCAGATGCTTATCGGTGAAGGCGATGCGTTTGGAATCGGGAGACCAATGCGGGGCATAAAAGAACGAGGGATCCGGTCCCAGATCGATGACCTTGGGCGGCAGCAAGCCGTCCTGATCGCGCACGTAGAGTTGATACTCGCCCGAGGCGTCGCTGAAATAAGCAATGGACTTTCCGTCCGGCGACCATACGGGGTCGCGTTCGGCCGAACCCGGGGTGCGGGTCAGATTGCGGGTGTCGCCCTTTTCAGCGGGAATCGTGAAGATGTCGCCGTGCGCCTCCACGACGAGGCGCGCCCCCGTCGGCGATATTGCGCTGTTTTGCACTTCCCTCGGCAATACTCTGACCAGATGCGGTGTCAAATGCGGCAGGTCGCCGTGAATCGTGACGGGCACGGCGTGTTCCTGATGCGTCGCCAGATCATAGAGATGGAGCGAACCGAATTGCTCGTACACCAGCGCCCCCGGGCCGGCGCTGAGCGACTTCAGATCGAAGTCCTGATTCGGGACGACCTGCTCCACCTGCTTCGTACCCGTGTCATAGCTGAAGAGCGAGACCGGACCGTTGCGGTCGGAGAGGAAATACACCGTGGCGCCGATCCAAACCGGATGCGAGTCATTGGAATTCTCGCGCGGGATTTTTTCAACGTCGAGAGTCTTGATGTTCGCCAGCCAGATCGGCGTGGTCTGGCCGCCGCGATAGCGCTTCCATGCGGTCTGCCACTGATCGAACGGTACGTAAGCCAGAGTGTTGCCGTCATCCGAGAAGCTGCCCTCCGCGGCGCTCGGCAGAGGCAATGCCTGGGCGGATCCCACGCCGTCGGCGCGTATCCGAAACAACCGCGAAAAATCCGAGTAGCTCGCATGCCCGGAGGTGAACAGAACCTCCTTGCCGTCCGGGGTCCAGCCCGCGGCACGGCTGCCGGTCGGTTCCCACGTCAGTCGCCGCGGCACGCCGCCGTCGGCGCTCATCACGTACACATCCGTCAATCCGTGGCCGCTGGTCGAGTACGCGATCTGCGTATGATCGGGCGAAAAATACGGACCCGCCGAGACGTTACCCACTGAAGTCAACCGCCTCGCTTCTCCGCCTTCGCGAGCGACCACCCAGATATCATCGGCGTATAGAAAGGCGATCCTATCCTGGCTCAATGCGGGGTTACGCAGCAGCAGGGGTGGAGCGCTCCGGGCAGCAGCGGACAAAAGCAGGCCGGCGACGACGCACAGTGCGGCGCCCACGAATCCGTGTCGAAGCATGTCGATACCTCGGGTTGAAAAAATGAACGACTCGATCTAGCTCATGGCGATCGCGGCTGCGGCGCCTGTATCATTATCATTCGTGACTTTATTAGCGTTACATTATAGCGGCTCGCGCCCGATATGCTCGCGCCTGGCGGGTTTCCCTTAGTAGTTCTATAGTGGACACCCAGCGACCGAAACCGGCGCCACGCTCTGCTTTCACGAGGTAGCTCATGGTCAGCTCCACACCCACCACCGGCCGCGCCGGGCGTTATGCACTGATCGGCGTTGCCGCCGTTCTCGCGGTGCTATTCATCGGCTTTTTGTGGATGGTGGTGCTGGCACCGCATCCCACGGACTTCGCAGGCGGCTCTCAGGTCGCGCTGGCCGAATATCACGCGCAAGACCCGACGGGGGTGCCGGCCGAACTCAATGGCGCGAGCCTCATCGAGCGCGGCGAGTACCTGACGCGCGCCGCGGACTGCGCGGCCTGCCACACCGCCGAGGGCGGCACCCCTTACGCGGGCGGACGCGCCTTCGTGCTGCCGTTCGGCACCCTGTACTCGACCAACATCACACCGGATAAGGAAACGGGAATCGGCAATTACAGCGATGCGGATTTTTTGAATGCCGTTCACAAGGGGATCGGCCGCAACGGTACGAAGCTCTACCCGGCAATGCCCTTCGCCAGTTACACCTACATGACGGATGCCGATGCGGGTGCGATCAAGGCCTACCTTTTCAGCCTCGAGCCCGTGCATGCGCCGACGCCGGCAAACACGCTGAACTTCCCGTTCAATCAGCGCTCACTCATGGGAGTCTGGGCGCTACTGTTCAATTCGGATAAGCGCTATGAGCCGCGTACCGGGCGCGATCCGCAATGGAATCGCGGCGCTTATCTCGTGGAAGCCATGGCGCATTGCGGCGAATGCCACACGCCGCGCAATCTGTTCCAGGCGCTCAACAAGCGAGAGAAATTCGCGGGCGCGGTGCAAGCCGGCTGGCGCGCCTATAACATCACTTCGGACCCCAGGAGCGGCATCGGCGCCTGGAGCGAAGCGGACCTTGCGCATTATCTTTCGGCGGGTCACGCGGATGGCCGCGGCACGGCGACGGGCCCCATGGGCGAAGCGGTGGACAACAGCCTTCAATATCTGACCCCGGGCGACATCACCGCCATCGCGACGTACGTGCGCTCGGTAGCGGCAGTCACGACCTCCGATCTGCCCGAACCCAAGGCAAGCCCCGCGCCCTCTTCATATGCGGAAGGTGTTGCAGCCAATGCCGACCCGGTCGGCAAGGCAGTGTACGCCGGCGCGTGCGCGGGCTGCCATGACTGGTCGGGAGTCAGCCCGGTGATCCCGTATGCAACGCTCACCGGCGTGCGGTCCGTGAACGATCCCACCGCAACCAATGTGGTGCAGGTCATTCTGTCCGGAGCACACCGGCAACTCTCCGATGCGCGCACCACCATGCCGGCCTTCGGCAGCACCTATTCCGACCAGGAGATCGCAAGCCTGGCCAATTACGTCACCGCGCGGTTCGGCGCGCAGCCCTCGACGGTCACGGCGCAAAGCATTGAGGCGCTTCGAGCTCAGAACTAGTGTTTCGGCACCGTGATGTACCTCGGCCAGTGCGCACGGTCAACATCACCGTGCCGACGGACTAGCGCCGAACTGAAAACCCGAGATCTGCTTGCCGCCGATCGCCTCGCCGAAGCTGCGAATTCCCCGATCGCCTTGCGCGGCACCCGCGGCAACCATCAGAGGGATGAGATGCTCCTCGCGCGGATGCGAGGCCGCGCCGCCCGGCGCATCGCGCCACCGGGAGAGCTGCTCACGGCGAGTCGCGGGATTTTGCACGGCATCGCCCAGCCAGGCATCGAAGGCGGAAGCTGCCGCCGCGCCTCGGCCGGAAAACAGGTCGGCCAGATTGTGATAGCTCATGCCGCTGCCCACGATCAGAACGCCCTGATCGCGCAGCGGTGCCAGAGCAGCACCCAGATCGAAGTGCAGTTCGGGATCGAGACTCGCTTGCAGCGATAGCTGCAGAATGGGTACGTCCGCATTCGGATAGATGAGCAGGAAGGGCACGAAGACACCGTGGTCCAGGCCCCGTTTGGCATCCACGTCGCTCTCGAACGCGGCATCGGCCAGGAGCTTGCGCACGCGCTCGGCGAGCTCAGGCGCGCCGGCTACCGGATATTTCAACTCGTACGTGTGATCCGGAAAGCCGTAGTAGTCGAACAGCAAGCCCGGCTTGGCGGAGATATTGAGCGTGGGCAATGGGTTTTCCCAATGCCCCGAAATCACCAGCACGGCTTTGGGTCTGACGCCCAGCGAGGCGTCGATGCCTCGCAGATAAGCAGCCAATCCGTCCCACATATGCGGCGACGACGCCGGCGGATCCATGAAGAAGCACGGACCACCGCCATGCGGAATGAACAATGTCGGCAATCTCTCGATGGCGTTCACGTAGTCACCCATACCGCGAAAAAACTACACCTTGGCGTTGACGCGGGAACCCGACAAATTCGGCACCTGCAAACCATTGGTCTGCAGGTTCTGCAACACATTGGTCAAGAAATTTTGCAGCGATCCGGTTGAGGAAGTGGCTGTCGTGCCGCCGGCGGCCGCGGTCGAGGCAGTCGCGGCGCCGCCCGCTCCTTGCATCAGGGTGTTGAACGAGCTCTCGAGGTTGGAGATCGCGGGAGTGGTCGATCCGGTGGAACCGACTTGCTGAATCAGTGTCTGCAGCGAAGAAGCGAGACTTCCTTGGTACTGGCCGGCACCGCCGGTGGCGGAGGCGCTGGCGGTGGATGGAGCCGCGGCAGTGGTCGCACCGCCAGCCGATCCTTGCTGCCGCAAAACCTGGAACAGGGAATGCATGAAGCCGCTCACATCTTGTGCCACGGTGGGACTTGCTGCAGCCGCAGTGGCGGCCCCGGCGCCCGTTGTGCTCGCCGCAGTGGTCCCCGTTGCCGCAGTGGTCCCCGTTGCCGCGGTGGTCGGCGCAGGCCCCGCCGTGGCTTGCGATCCAACGGTCTGCTGCAGCGACTGCAGCATATTGCCTAGTAGCCCCTGTGAGGCGCCCACAGGCATTTGGCCCACGCTACCGATGCTGAATACGCTCTGGGACTCCATGTCCGAACCCTTCTTGCCATGTCCGCGGCCGTGTGGGTGAAAATTGACCGTCGGGAGCGCATTGGATGCGGCATTGGCACTGGTGATTGATGACATGGGAGTTTCCTTGATCTAATGAGTTTCGACGTCCTTGACGCAAGAATCCGTGGCCGAGGGCGGAAGCGGCATTGTTTTGCCGCTGGGCCGTGAGGAAGCGGCGTTGAGTTGCCGGCGGCGCGCTGCGCGCGCATCGCCGTCGGGGTCTGAATCATGCGAATACTGCATTGTCTGCCTTGCCGCGCCTTTACCCTTTGCCATGAGGCAATGATTTCCACTGCCCTATACGGAGTCAAAGCATGTAGCGTGCCAAAAGGCGTTCGCGGCCCTCTGAAGATTTGAGCGTCCGGGTCTGCATTATGTCAAGTTAATCTCCCTGGCTCGCGCGCGGCTCAAATGAGATGATTACAGCTCAGACTTCATCCCCCCCTTCCCTGGATTCGTATGGCTATAGCACCCGAACTTGGAGTAAGTCCGGATGCGGTCGCGAGTGGCACCCACAATCGATCCCTTCGATTACGCCAAACCCTCGTGGTCCTGCTGTTGTTCGGCGGCTATGGCGCGCTGTACTTCTGTCGTGCCGACTTATCGGTTGCGACGCCGCTCCTGATCGAAGAGCTGGGCCGGCACGGCGTCAGCCATGGCGAGGCCATGGTCCGCATGGGCTCGATAGCGTCCCTGGGTGTGCTGGCCTACGCGTTGGGCAAGCTTTTCTTGACCGGATTGGGCGACTTCTGGGGCGGCCGGATCAGTTTTATCATCGGTTTGGGCGGAGCGACCGTCTTCACGCTCATGTTCGCCTCGGGGCTGAGTACCCCTCTGTTCAGCATCGCGTGGATCGGCAATCGCCTGACGCAATCGATCGCCTGGGCGGGGCTGATCAAAGTGTCGTCGAAATGGTTCGACTATTCGTCGTACGGAATGATCATCGGCATCCTGAGCATCAGCTACCTCGTCGGAGACGCGGCGGCGCGCCAATGGATGGGAATGTTGATCGAGCACGGCTTCGGCTGGCGCACTCTGTTTTATTTCGCGGCCGCGGTCGGCGGTACCTTTTTGATCTTGAATTTCCTTTTCCTGCGCGAATCGCGCGTTGACGCGGGGCACGCAGAGGCAAAGCCCAACCCGCTCAATCTATTTGCCGAATCGGAGTCGCGTCCCAAGAGCGTGAGCGAACTGCTGCTGCCCCTGGTCCGCAGCAAGGCGTTTCTACTGGTGTGCCTGTTGTCCTTGGGCTGCACCATCATCCGCGAAACGTTCAACCTATGGACGCCCGTGTATTTGCGCGACTATCTGGGCTACAGCATCAGCGGCGCAGCCCGCTTCAGTGCCATCTTCCCGGCCGTCGGCGCCGTTTCCGTGCTGGTCACTGGCTGGCTCAGCGACCGTCTCGGCGTCAACGGGCGCGCACTGATCATGTTCATCGGGCTGGCTGCGACGGCGGCGGCGCTACTCGTCTTGATGACCATGCGCTCCAGTTCATCCGGGTCTCTGCTGCCCTTGCTCGCCATCGGCACTATCGCCTTCTGCCTGCTTGGGCCTTATTCGTATCTCGGCGGCGCTTTCGCGCTCGATTTCGGCGGCAAACAGGCGGGCGCGGCCTCGTCGGGCATCATCGACGGCATCGGCTATCTGGGTGCCGTGGTCGCAGGCGACAGCATTGCCCGAGTCTCGGTGTCCTTCGGCTGGCAGGGCGTATTCGTCGCCCTGGCTGTCGTCAGCGCCCTGGCGGCACTCGGCGCCGGTTGTCTATACTTCTTGAACGCCAAGGCTGCGGCGAGCGGAAAGCATCTCCCTTGAACGACACCACCTCAGTGAAGCGCCTCTGGTCGCTGCCCGACCTGCTCGGCATCGAATGGTCCGACGGGACTTCGAGCGAATTTGCGAGCGTATGGCTGCGAGATAACCTGCGCGAGGATCGCGATCCCCATAGCGGACAGCGCCTCATCGACATCGCGGATCTGCCCGAGAACCCGCGGATTCGGTCGGCGGCGGCCCACAACGGCACGGTGCAGGTGGAATGGGAGAGCGAGCCGCGGCCGGCATCATTCGAGCTTCAGTGGCTGCTTGCTCATGCGGCGAACCGCCCCGGCCGGAGGCCGCAGTTCACGCCCAAACCGTGGCTCGAGGGCGCCCGGCTCGATGCAGCGCGCGACTTCGCGTGGGCGACATTCTCCGACACAGTGAGCGATCGAGCGCAGCGCGCCCAATGGCTGAGGCGGCTCTTACAGGACGGCATCGCCTTCCTGAGCAAGGTACCGTCCAGCGACGCCGGAATCCTCGAAGCCGCAGCGTTGATGGGACGAGTCGCGGAAACCAACTACGGGCGGGTCTTCGACGTTCGTTCCGTGGCGCAGCCCGAGAATCTGGCGTATTCCGACTTGGGACTGGGCCTGCATACGGACAACCCCTACCGCGAACCGGTGCCCGGATTTCAGGTGCTGCATGCATTGATCGCCTCACCGGACGGCGGCGAGAGCCTGTTCGGCGACGGCTTCGCCATCGCTGATCAATTGCGGGCGACCCATCCCGATGCCTTCGCCGTCTTGACCCGGACGGCGGTGCCCTTTCTATACCGCTCCAAGGATGCGGAGCTCTACGCCGAGAGACCCCTGATTGAGCTGTCGTGCAGCGGCGAAGTGCAGGCCGTGCACTACAACAGCCGCTCCATTGCGCCGCTGCGGCTCGCCCCCCGCGATGCGGGTCCGTTCTACGCCGCTTACCGGCATTTTGCGGCGCTGCTGCGCGACTCGCGGCTTCATCTGCAATTCAAACTTCGCGACGGGGACCTCGTGGCATTCGACAATCAACGTACCCTGCACGGCCGTACGGCATTTTCATCAGCCAGATACCCGCGCCACTTGCGCGGCTGCTACCTCACGCGCGACAGCGTGTACTCCGAGGCCGCCCTCCTGCGGCGCGAGTTCCACCCGGAAATAGTCATATGAAAGTCACCGAAGAAATTCTCGCCCTCTTTCAAAAGCGCGGAGACGGAGCCTATTTCGGCGAAAGCGTGTCCATGACCGAGCATGCGCTGCAGGCCGCTTACTTTGCGCAAATCGCCGGCGCGCCGCCGGCGCTCACCGTAGCCGCACTTCTGCACGACATCGGACATCTCATTGAAGATGTTCCCAGCGACATCGCGGACTGGACGGTGGATGCGCATCACGAGCGGGTCGGCAGCCGCTGGCTCGCCACGCGCTTTCCCCCGGCAGTATCGGAACCCGTACGCCTGCACGTTCCCGCCAAGCGCTATCTCCTGGCCACCGACGCCGGGTACTTCGCCAAATTGAGCCCCGCTTCGGTAATCACCCTGGAACTGCAGGGCGGCCCCATGGCGGTGCATGAAGTCGCGCAGTTCGAGTCCGAGCCATTTCACCAGGAGGCCGTGCGTGTCCGGCAATGGGACGATCAGGGCAAGGTAGAGAAATTGAAGACCCCGGGACTCGACGATTATCGCGTGCTCATCGAAGGGCTGATCTTGACCGGTCCACACGGTCAGGGGGGATAAGAGGCTGGACGCCAACGTAAAGACAGCAGTTGGCGTCCAGCCTCTTATCCCCCCTGACCGTGCGCACTGGCCGACGTACATCACCGCGTAGGAGGTACATCACCGTCTGGAGGGGGGCAGATCGAGTGCCCTTGGCGGGCTGGTGTGGAGCGGTGAGAGCATTCGCCCGAGGGGCTGAGCCGTTGGCCGGCAACTGCTGCCTCGTTGCCGGCCAACGGCTCCGCCCCTCGGGCGAATACCGTCAACCGTTCAACATCATAGCGCCGAGGTCTAGTCCACCACGCCGATCCGCTTCAGCGCCTGTAAATACTCCACCACCAACCCCAGCGGCACCGGGCCATATTCCGCCGACAAGTCATTCGCAATCTGTTGCGCACTACGCCGGCCGTCGGCGAAGTTGAGCGCTTCGTACGCGTACTCCTCTCCCGAGCCCCCAGTTCCCTCGTAGCTCAGCAGTTTCGGCGCTGCTATTCCGGCCGCCTTCGCGTGGTCGGCGAAGTAGTCGTATCCAAACACCACCAACTGCCCCCGGGGCTCACTGCGGCGGCGATAGATGACCGCGCCCTCGCCGCTCCCCTCCGCCCGAATCTTTTGCGGTTTCGGTGCAACTCCTGCATTGAATGCGTCGAGGGAATCCAGGACCCCACGCTCATACTCCTCGGCCAGCGCCGATGCCGATGCCGTGCCTCTTTCCATCGCCGCCAGGGTTCTCAGCAGCTTCCCGCCCGCGATCGCTCTGTCCGTCGCCGCGGTGTCGCGCGGCGTCAGGTTGGCGAGAAGGTAGCCGCTCGCCGCTCCGATGAAAGCCGCGCGCTTGAGCTTGGTCGGGTCGATATTCGCGGCCGTATCCAAATTAGTGTGAATGTAGCGATCCGGCCAGTCATTCATGTAGATGGCCGGGATGGCGAACGAGGAATCCTGATACACATCGTGATCGCTGCCCATCGTGTACGCCGAATACATGGCGCGCAGCGGCTCCCTGCCGCCCTCGGGCGCGATCAGCGGATAATCGGCCGTGCCGGTCGCCGCGAATCGATACGACTCCTCGTTGACCCAATCGGCGAACGCCCAGGCCACATCGTGCACGAAGGAAGGCAGGCTCATCGGCCCGCGCGTCACATGAAATACCGCCTTTGTTTCAGGGCCGCCGCCGACCATGTCCATGTGCACGACGGCTTTGATGCGCTTCGCGAACTCGGGTTTGGCATTGAGCAGGGTGACGGTTCCTTCGACCTCCGGCGGCCAGATGAATCGCAAGGTGCGCGCCGGTTGCGCCAGTGTGCCGTCGCCGATCAATTTGCGCAGCGTTCGCGCGACTTCGAGAATCGTCACGCAGCCGCTGGCATTGTCATTGGCCCCGGGGCGTTGATGATCCAGATGGCAGGAGAAAGCAATCTCCTGATCCTTCAGCCGCGCATCCGAGCCTGGAATGGTGGCGGTGACCACCTCGTAGAATCCCGGGTGCTGCCCGGCGTGCACCACCGCATGCAGCCGAATCGTGTCCTTGCGGCTCAGACGCTCCCGCATCGCACGTGCGGTCCTGAGGGAAACCATGAAGGCGAATGTCTTGTTGGGTGAGAAGGACTGCAGATGTCCCCATCGGATCAGGTTGTCGTTCTCACCCGACCAAGCCGTTTTCTGGTTCTGCGCATAACTGACGATCCCCGCGGCGCCGAACTTCCCGACCGCCAGGTCCTGCACCTCGCCGGGCTGTGCAGCGGCGAGCACGATGGCGCCTTTGACGTCCTTGCCCGCGTAATCGCTCTCGTGCACCCCCTCCCCTACATCGATCAGATCTGCCGATACGTCGGCCGATTCGCTATCCTGGGCCAGTACGATGGGTTCCGCCGCGTAGCTTGCCAGCTTGAAATTCCTTCCATCTCTGATCTCCGTGAGTTCCCCTTCGTCCGCATCCCACGCCTGGCGCGAGCGCTGTGTGCCGTAGTTGATTTTTCCGTCGGCGGGAAACTGCAGAATCTGCACATCGCTCAAGCCATAAGCGCGCGCCCGCTCCGCCACCAGCTCCGCGGCCGCGTGAAACCCCTGCGAGCCGCGCTGGCGATGAAACCGCGCAAGGCCTTCCAAATTCCGCTTTGCGGTTTCGCCGCTCAGCTCATTGGCGAGCGCGGCCACATCCGCCTCGGGCAGCAGAGGCGGCGGCTGCGCGGCGGCGACTGAACCTACCGCAAGCGCAATACCCAGAAACACGATGTGTCGCATGATGATCCCTCTTTCGTCGGTTTGATTTTTGAGTTCTAAGCCCCGAAAAATACCATTTAGGATTCGAGTCGCGCTATTCTTTGTGCCCTCGGACGACTACTCGACACGAGGTGCCGTTGACAGCCGCGGAAAACAAGACCCGCTTGTACGAACTCGTACTCGGCAATGGGTGCTCGGCCAGTCCCTATGTCTGGCGCATCCGCTATGCGCTCGCCCACAAGGGACTGTCCTGCGAAACGGTGCCGCTGGGTTTCACGGAAATTTCCCGTTCCTTCAACGGCCGGTTCAAGACGGTCCCGGTCCTCGAGCATGGCGATTCGATGCTGGCGGAAAGCTGGGACATCGCCGAACACCTGGATCGCGCATTTCCCGGCCGGCCCGCGTTGTTCGCCGGTCCCGCGGAACACGCCATGGTGAGGCTCACCGATGCATGGTTTTCCGCGGAGATCATGCGCAAGATGTTTTTCGTCTATGTGCTGGACGTTCATAATGCGGCCCGCCCCGAAGATCGTGCCTACTTTCGCCGCACACGGGAAGAACGGCTCAAGGGCGAGACTCTGGAAGAGGCCACGGCGGACCGCGCAACGCGCCTGCCCGCGCTGCGCGAAGCGCTGACGCCGCTGCGCGCGCATCTGTCCCGCTTTCCGTATCTTGGAGGCGCCGCGCCGAATTATGCCGATTACATCGCGCTCAGCACCTTCCTGTGGGTGGCCAGCGTCGGCACGTTGCCGATGCTCGCGCACGACGACACGCTCCGTTCATGGATCGACAGAGGCTTCGACCTCTACGGCGGGCTCGGACGCGATCCACGCATGCACGCGCTGTTCGAATAGCGCCGCTCGCCGCAAAGCCTGCCGTTTGACATAGTACTTCGGCCGCGCCGGTCTGCCGCCGGCCACGTTGAAACCTCATTCACTCTGTATTGTAGAGTACTTGACGGAATACAGTTCGTTCACTTAAGCTGTTTTCATGCAAAGGCCGAGCGCAACAAACGCAATATATTCTGTGCATTCCGAGGCGCCGGCTGCCATCGAGAGCCGCGCTCTCGGCACTCTCGACTACATCCGCGCATCCATCGAATCCTCGAGCTCGCTGGATGTGCCCGGCATGGCCGGCATCGTCATGGGCAGCATCGGCGTTCTCGCCGCCATCGTGGTATCGCTGCCTCGCTGGGCGCCTCATTGGCTCGCGATCTGGCTGGCCGCCGCGGCCGTCGCATTCGTGCTCGGCGGCACATTGGTGGCGCGCCAAATCACATCGCGTGGCCGCACCCGATACCTGGGGCCGGCCAGGAAATTTCTGCTGTGTCTTTGCCCATCGCTGGTCGCCGGCGCCGTGCTGACGGCGGTCTTCGCGACATCCGGCATGACGGGCTTCATTCCGGGAACTTGGCTGCTTCTCTACGGCTGCGCAGTACTGTCTGCGAGCACGGTGACGGCCGCCGGGATCGCGCGCCTCATCTGCATCATGGGGACTTTGTTCATCGCTCTGGGCTCGATGGCATTCGCACTGCCGGCAACGGCGCACACGGCCATGCTCGGCCTGGGATTCGGTGTCCTGCACATTCTGTTCGGCATCCTGATCGGCCGCGCGACCCGTGGCCGCTAAATCGGGCGCCGTCAAGCGCAGCGAACCCGCGGCGCCCGGATCTGGCAAGGTGCCCGCAAAGCCGGTGGCAGTACCGCGTACGCCGCGCGGAAATGAAGATGCCGGATTCGACCGGCTGATTTACGAGCGGGTTCGTCTCGGCATCATGAGCGCACTTGCCATGAACGAGCAGCTCACGTTCAACGAACTGAAATCCCTGTTCGATGTCAGCGACGGCAATCTGGGCGCCCACGCGCGTAAGCTCGAAGAGGCGGGCTATGTGGTATGCACGAAGTCATTCGAGGCCCGCAGACCGCGATCGGAGTACCGCATCACGCAAATCGGGAAGAAGGCCCTGCTGCGCTATCTCGAGCATATCGAGGCGGTGATCAAGGCCACGCGGCGCGCCTGATTCCGATGCATGTCGCAATCATCATGGACGGCAACGGCCGCTGGGCGACCCAGCGCGGATTGCCGCGAACCGCGGGGCACATCCAAGGCGCGAAGACGGTGCGCAGCATCGTGGAAGCGGCGGCGGGCGCGGACGTTAAGACGCTGACCCTATACGCCTTCTCCTCGGCCAATTGGGCACGGCCGTCCGCGGAGATCGCGGCATTGATGCACCTGTTTGGCCAGTATCTGTTCACCGAGACTCGCCGCTGCGTGGAACAATCGATACGCGTCAATGTCATCGGCAGGCGTGACCGGCTGAGCGAGAACCTGCTTCGATCCATCGAGCAGAGCGAACGCTCGAGCGCGGGCGGCTCCGGAATGCTGCTGCGCATCGCCGTCGACTACTCCTCGCAGCACAGCATTCTGCAGGCGGCTCGTCGCAGCGGATGCGCGGCCGATCTGACCGCCGAGGGCTTTCATCGCCTGCTGCTCGAAGCCGATCACTGCACCCATGCAGCGGGCGCCGTCGATCTGCTGATACGCACCGGGAACGAACGGCGGCTCAGCGATTTTCTGCTCTGGGAGTCGGCGTTCGCGGAGCTACACTTCAGCGATTGCCTATGGCCGGACTTCGACGAACAGCATTTTCGGCGTGCACTGGAAGACTACGGCGGGCGGCAGAGGCGCTTCGGCGGCCTGAGCGCGAAGACGCTGTAATACCCGCCCGAGCCCGGTAGTTGCCCAACCGGCAATCCCGCCCTGTACAATCGACAGCATCGCCCAGCCCTCCGAGTCGCGACCGCCCATGGACTCCTCGGCCCTAAAAACATTGCTCGACAATCACCGCCCGGGCCACGCGCTCGCGCGGGATTTCTATACCGATCCCGCCATCTTCGAGCGCGATATGCAGCGCATGCTGCTGCGACATTGGTTCTGCGCCGGCCACATCAGTAGCATCCCGCGCGCCGGCGATTACCTGGTCGTGGATCTGGGCTCCGAATCGGTCATCGTCGTACGCGCTGCGGACGGTGCAGTGCGCGCCCTGCTGAATGTGTGCCGGCACCGCGGTTCCCGCCTGGTAGCAGGGCGCAGCGGGAAAGCCCAGTCCGGGCGCTTGACCTGCCCCTATCACGCCTGGACCTACGATCTGGACGGCAATTTGCTCGTGGCCCGCCAGATGCCGGAATCGTTTCGACGCGCGGACATCACCCTGAAAACACTACCGGTGAGAGTCATGGAGGGGTTGATCTTCACCACCTTTGCGAAGGAGCCGCTCGATCTCGGAGACGCCGTACAGGCGCTCGCCGCATCCGCCGGAGTACACGGCTGGGCGACAGCGAAGGTTGCGCATCGTGAAATGTATGCGATCAAGGCCAACTGGAAGCTCGCGGTCGAGAACTACATGGAGTGCTATCACTGCGCTCCCGCCCATCCGGAGTTCGCCAAGCGTCATGTCTACGCTCGCCCGGCGGAGCTCAACGTGGAGCTGGAACGCGCGGGACGCAAGCGGGCCGAAGCGCTCGGCATCGTCGTGCCCGATGTCGATCAATACGGATGCGCAGCCGCCGCCGGCCAGGAATCCGTCGCCGTCATGCGCAGCGCCCTGCACGACGGCATGGTCAGCGCCACAGACGATGGCCGATCAGTCGCCCGGCTGATGGGCGCGTTTTCGGCGCCCGACGGCAATTCGACCTACTTCGATATCGGTCCCATCAGCGATTTTCTCGCGTATCCGGATCACGGGGTCATCTACCGGTTCATCCCGAAAACCGCGGACCACACCGAGATGGAAGTGATTTGGCTGGTTCATCACGATGCCGTCGAGGGCGTGGACTACGAGGTTGAGCGCCTGACCTGGCTGTGGAAAACCACCAGCGCGGAAGACAAGAAAATCGTCGAGATGAATCAGGCCGGCGTCAATTCACGATTCTTCGAGCCCGGCCCCTATTCGCTGCAAGAAACCTACGCCGGTCGCTTTGTCGATTGGTATTTGCAGGAATTGTCGGCTCACATCGACTAGTACTTCGGCACGGTGATGTTGACCCGTCACACGGCCTGGGGGGACTCAGAGGCTGGACGCCAACGTAAAGGCAGCAGTTGGCGTCCAGCCTCTGAGTCCCCCCAGGCTGTGCGCATTGGGCCGAGGTACATCACCGCGCAGGATGTACATCACCGCATGAGGAGTAGATTCGGTGCCCTTGGCGCGGTGGTGTGGAGCGGTGAGAGCATTCGCCCGGCAGGCTAAGACGCTCGCGGGCAACTGCTCTCCCGTTGCCCGCGAGCGTCTTAGCCTGCCGGGCGAATACCGTCAACCGTTCAACATCACCGTGCCGAGGTCTAGAGACCCCGCCGCCGCCAAATCGCCAGCGCGAGCAATATTGCCGCGCCGATGACAACCGGATAGTTGCCGAACCTTGCATAAGGAGTGAGACCGGTCATCGGCCGCACCTCGGCGCGCAGCACGGCTTCTTGAAACTGCGGCAGGCGCGCCACGATTTCCCCATGCGGCCCGATCGACGGCGGTGATGCCATCGTTGGCGGCGCGGATCAGGTAACGCCCCGCCTCGAGTGCGCGCATGCGCGCGATCTGCAGATGCTGATGCGGCGCCGTCGAATCGCCGTACCAGGCATTGTTGGTCACATTGATCAGCAGGGTGGCCTCGCGCAAGATGCCGAGCTGTTGGCTGCCGAAGGCATCCTCATAGCAGATCGTGAGCCCCAGCTTCTGTCCGGCGGCGCTCAAGACAGGCTGGTGCGCGGTCCCTGGCGTGATGTCATCGTAGGGCAGGCTCATCAGCCGCATCCACGAGCGCACGAACGCCGGCACTGGAAAGTATTCGCCGAAGGGCACCAGGTGCCGCTTGTAATACCAACCGCCCCCCGCATCGCTCAGTACCAACAACCCGTTGTGAAACTGCTCGGTCTTCGGCTCATAGTTCACGAGCCCGATCGCAAAGTCGGCGCCATGAGCGCGCCCTTGCTCCTGCAGGCGCCGCAAATAGTCCGGTATGTCGCTGGCCAGCACCGGCAGCGCGGATTCCGGCCACACGATGAGCCGCGCGCCCCAGGCATCCACCGTGAGCTGCGAATATCGCGCCATGGTCGCTTCGAGATTCTTCGCCTGCCACTTCTGGTCCTGCGATACGGCGCCCTGCACGGCGGCAACGGCCAATGGAGATCCGGCCTGGCGCGTCCAATCATGGCTGCGCAGCAGCGCCGGAACGGCAAACAGGATGACGATAATGCCGAGAGCGAACAGCCGCCGCGCGATCCGGCACATCCGGCACCAGCAATACATTCAGCGCCGCCGCAATCGTGGCCGCCGCCCAAGTCACGCCATAGACTCCGAACAGCGGCGCCCAGCCCTTGAGCGGCGAATCGATCATGGCATAGCCCAGAGACAGCCACGGAAAGCCGCTCAAGCGCCCAGCCGCGCAGCCATTCGAGCAGCACCCAAAGGACGGGCAGCACCAGCCAGGCCCGTGTCGCACCCGGCTTGAGCCAGAAGCGATTGGCCAGGTAGCACAGCGCCGCGGTGTACATCGCCATCAAGCGCAATCAGCGCCGCCTGCAATACCACCGTCAGCCATATCGGCACCAAGCCGAACACGTGCAGGCAGGTGTACAGCCAGTAAGTGCCGAATGCGAACAGGCCGGCACCGAAAGCCGCGCCTGTCCAGCCGGCACGCCGCGGCGGCAGACCGCGGATCAGCGCGAACAGCGCCGCCGGCGCCAGGATGGCGAGGGGCCACCAGCCGAAGGGCGCGAAGGCAGATTGAGCGATGCACCGGCGCCGAATGCGGCCGCCAGCCGCCACAGGGCCTGCCTCTGCAACGCGGCCGAAGGGCCGCGCGCGCCGACGCTCAAGGAGTCCGACTCGTCGGCGGCGGGCGGCTCGATGTCGGTTGGCGTGATCACGCGCAGAAGATCGATGCGGCGGCGATCGGCGCGCAGGACGCGAAATTCCAACTCGCCGACCTGGATGGTCTCTCCGCGGCGCGGCAGCCGTCCGAACTCCTGCATCAGCAGGCCGCCGATGGTGTCGTATTCCTCGTCGGAAAATGCGGTGCCGAAGTAGTGATTGAAGTCGGCGATGGGCGTGAGCGCGCGCACCGTGAATTCACGCTCGCCTTCCCGGCGGATCGTCTGATCGTCCTCGACGTCGTGCTCATCGTCGATCTCGCCGACGATCTGCTCGATGACATCCTCGATGGTCACCAGGCCGCACACGCCGCCGTATTCATCGACCACCATGGCGATGTGATTGTGGCTGCGGCGAAATTCCTTGAGCAGCACGTTGAGCCGTTTGCTCTCCGGAACGAACACCACCGGACGCATGTATTCGCGGATCTCGAAGCTCTCGTCGCCCGCGGCCTGCAGGCGCAGCAGATCCTTCGCCAGCAGGATGCCGAGGATCTGATCGCGGTCCTCGCCGATCACGGGAAAGCGCGAGTGTCCGGATTCGACCACCAGCTCGACCAGCTTCTCCGGGGACTCGTCGCGCTCGACGAACACCATCTGCGAGCGCGGCACCATGATGTCGCGCACCTGCATGTCCGCGACCGCCAGCACGCCCTCGAGCATGACCAGCGCGTCGCCGTCGAACAGGCCGCGCTCGCTCGCTTCGCGCAAATCCTCGATGAGCTCGGCGAGATCGCGCGGCTCGCCGGACATCGACTGGGTAATGCGCTTTAACCAGCGGCCGGTGCTGCCGCCTTGAGGTTGTTCTGACATGGGGCCTTAAGGATACTCGATCAGCGATACGGGTCCGAAAACCCAAGCCGATCAAGGATTTGAACCTCTCTCGCGGCCATTTTCACGGCCTCGGCCTCGGCTTCGTGGTCAAAACCAAGCAGGTGCAGCACCCCGTGCACCGTCATATGCGCCCAATGCGACTCGAGCGGTTTTCCCTGTGCGCGGCGCCTCCTGGGCCACGACCGGCGCGCAGATCACGAGTTCGCCGAGGAAGTATCGGCCGTCCGGAGCGCGCGCCGGCTCCGCCGAACGACAGCACATTGGTGGGCTTGTCCTTGTGCCGGTAGCGCGCGTTCAAGCTGCGGCTGCGCGCCCGTCCCACCACCCGGACCGAGAGCACCATGGAGCTGCGCGCACGCGGCGTGCAGCGCCGCACGCGGCCCACCCGGCCAATTGCCGCGAGCTCGGCACCCACGGCCGCCGCGCCGCATAGCTCACATCGAGTTCCAGCTGCTTCGCCATCGTCTTCAGGCGCCGTCGTCGGGGGTGTTCGCCTCGTAGGCTTGCACGATTCTTTGCACCAGCGGATGGCGCACCACGTCGCGCGAGCTGAACATGGTGAAGGCGATGCCGCGCACGCCGCGCAGAATATCGATGACCGTGCGCAGGCCGGATTGCTTGGAGTTCGGCAAATCGACCTGGGTGATGTCGCCGGTGACCACGGCCTTCGAGCCGAAGCCGATGCGGGTCAGGAACATTTTCATCTGTTCGTTGGTCGTGTTCTGCGCCTCGTCCAGAATCACGAACGAGTCGTTCAGCGAACGGCCGCGCATGAAGGCCAGCGGCGCCACTTCGATCACATTGCGCTCGATCAGCTTCGCCACCCGCTCGAAGCCCATCATTTCGTACAGCGCGTCGTACATGGGGCGCAGATACGGGATCGACCTTCTGCGACAGATCGCCGGGCAGAAACCCCAGGCGCTCGCCCGCTTCCACCGCCGGACGCACCAGCACGATGCGCCTGACCTTTTCCGATTGCAGCGCCTCGACCGCGCAGGCGACGGCAAGATAGGTCTTGCCCGTGCCCGCCGGACCTATGCCGAACGTCAGGTCGATGGCTGCGGACATTGTTCAGGTATTCGGTCTGATTGGCGCCGCGGGCACGCACCGCGCCGCGCGCCGTGTGAACCTTGATCTCGGCCGAATCCGTCTTCGCATCGGTATTATTGCTGTCCATATCCAGTTCCTGCAGCGCAATGTGCACGCGTTCGGAATCCACCGGCTCGCGCTGCGCGCGCGCATACAAGCCGAGCAGCACCGCTTCGGCGCGCTTGATGGCTGCAGGCAGACCGATGATCTGAAAGCGGTTGCCGCGCCGCCTGACTTCCACGCCGAGCCTGGCCTCGATCTGGTGCAAATGTCGTCGAGAGGCCCGCACAGTTCCACCAATCGCACATTGTCCGCCGGAGCGAGCAACACGTCATGGGTCATTGGAACCGAACTCACGGGGCTCCAGCGGCGATCAAGCGTCCGCGCAAGGAATTCGGCATGGCCTCGGTAATGATCACATCCGCGAATTCGTTGATCAGGGACATCGGGGTCGTCCACGGGGCCGTCGAAATTCACCCAACGATTATTGTCGGTTCGGCCGGCGAGCTGCAGAGGGTTGCGCTTGGCTGGCCGCTCGACCAGCACGCGCTGGCGGCTGCCCACCATGCGTTCGGAAATGGCGCGCGCCTGGCCGTTCAGGCGCTGCTGCAGCAACTCCAGCCGTTGCTGCTTGACTTCATGCGGCACTTCATCCGGCAGCGCCGCCGCAGGAGTGCCAGGCCGGCGGCTGTAGATGAAGCTGAAGGATTGATCGAATCCCACTTCCGCGACCAGATTCATGGTTGCTATGAAATCCTCGTCCGTCTCGCCGGGAAATCCAATGATGAGATCGGTTGAAATGCAAATATCCGGGCGCACCGCTCGGAGCTTGCGCAGCTTCTGCTTGTACTCGAGCACAGTATGGCCGCGCTTCATTGCAGCCAGAATACGGTCCGACCCGCTCTGCACCGGCAGGTGCAGAAAATTATTGAGCTTGGGTACGTTGGCATAGGCCTCGACCAGGCTGTCGTTGAAGTCGAGCGGATGCGAGGTCGTGAAGCGAATGCGCTCCACCCCGTCCACTGCCGCGACGAAATGAATCAGCGTCGCCAGATCCGCGGGCGTCCCGTCCGCCATCGGCCCGGCATAGGCGTTCACGTTTTGGCCGAGCAGGGTTATTTCGCGTACGCCTTGCGTGGCCAGGCGCCCTACTTCCTCGATCACCTGTTCGAAGGGCCGGCTGATCTCTTCGCCGCGCGTGTACGGTACGACGCAAAAACTGCAGTATTTGCTGCAGCCTTCCATGATGGAGACGAACGCGGCCGCGCCCGCAGCCCGCGGCTGCGGCAACCGGTCGAATTTCTCGATCTCCGGGAAACTGATATCGATCTGCGAGCGGCCCGATTCCTTCAATCCGTCCAGCATGGCCGGCAAGCGGTGCAGGGTTTGGGGACCGAACACCAGATCGACGAAGGGCGCCCGCGCGGTGATGCCCTCGCCCTCCTGGCTGGCGACGCAGCCGCCGACTCCGATGACCACATGCGGGCGCTGCTGCTTGAACAGCCGCCATTCACCCAGCAAGGAGAACACCTTTTCTTGGGCCTTTTCGCGCACCGAGCAGGTGTTGACCAGCAATACGTCCGCCTCGGCCGGATTGTCGGTGCGCGTCATGCCATGGGCGGTTTCGAGCACGTCCCGCATCTTGCCGGAATCGTACTCATTCATCTGACAGCCGAAGGTTTTTATGTATAAAAGGCCGGGCATACGCTCCCATAGGCTCACATGGAAAAGGCCGTTAAGATACTAGGAACTATGGCAATACGCGAAGTTCTCAAAATGGGCGATCCGCGGCTGCTCGCGGTATCGGAACCGGTGGCCAAATTCGGGACTCCCGAGCTCGAAAGCCTGCTGACCGATATGCGGGACACCATGCGCGATCTCAATGGGGCGGGTCTCGCTGCACCGCAAATCGGGGTGG
Source organism: uncultured Gammaproteobacteria bacterium (assembly GCA_963807505.1). GTDB lineage: Bacteria > Pseudomonadota > Gammaproteobacteria > Steroidobacterales > Steroidobacteraceae > Bog-1198. The sequence continues at coordinate 498,638 of CAWECC010000001.1, forward strand.
GCCTGCGCGTCGTGATTTTCGGCTTCGAGGTCAATCCGCGCTACCCGGAGGCCGATCCCGTGCCTTTCACCGTGCTGGTCAACCCCACCCTGACCGCGCTCGGCGCGCAACAAGACGAGGACTGGGAAGGCTGCCTGTCAGTCCCCGGCATGCGCGGGCTGGTACCGCGGTACCGGGATCTGCGCTACACGGGCTTCGATGCCGCCGGGGCGCCCATCGACCGCACCGTCAAGGATTTTCATGCACGCGTCGTGCAGCACGAAGTCGATCACCTCGACGGAATCTTATATCCCCGCCGTATCAGAGACTTGACCCAGTTCGGCTTCAATGACGCCCTGTTTCCCGGCGAGGATCTGGCCGACGACTGAGGCCCTTACCAATTCAGATCAGCCAGCAAGCCGGCATAGACCTCAATGCCGTCCCATAGATTCCCCAGCCGCAGATTCTCGTTCTGAGCGTGCTGGTTGTCATCGTAGTTGGCGATGCTGACGCCGACCATCGGCACGTGCAGTTGGTTGACGATATCAGCCATGCCCGAGCTGGCACCCACGATCGGAAGTTGGATCACCGGATAGCCGACGGTGCGCCCGATGGAGGCTGCGACGGCCTTCGAGGCCGGCAGATCCAGCGCGGTCTTGGTGGCAGTCGCACCACCTGCGTCCCATATCACCTTCACGATCTTTGGATGCGCCAGACGCGTGGCGAGATCGGGCGTGTCGCGCACGATGAACCAGCCCTGCTGGACCAGATACCCTTCCAGCAGCTCTCTCACGTGGCCAGGCGTCTCGCCGGGAGCCAGCCGGAAATCGAGCGACGCATCGCCCTCGGTGGCAATTGCATTGGCCGCGTTGGGACCATCGTCGCCGACATGGATGGCGCGCACGTTCAGCGTCGGCGCCAGGTAGCCGTCGGCCAGCCGCGCGGGACCGACATTGCGTCCCAGACCCAACGCCGTCTTCAAGTTCGCCTCCACCGGCGGCATGGCCGCCAGCGCCGCCTTCTCGGCCGCTGAGACGGGCTCGACGTCATCATAGAAGCCCGGGATCAGGATGTGACCCTCCTCGTCGCGCAGACTCATGATCAGGCCCGCAATCATCACCGCCGGACTGGGCGCCCAGCTTCCATAGTGACCGTCGTGCAGTGGCTTGGTCGGTCCATAGACTGCGAGTGTCAGACTCGCTATCCCGCGGTTGCCGAAATTGATCATCTGCCGGCCGCTCTGATGCATGGGCCCGTCGCCCATGATCAGAAGATCGCATTTCAGCAGATCAAGATGATCGGCAACCAGTTTGGCGAAGTGCGGCGAACCCTGCTCCTCTTCACCCTCGTACAGTAATTTGATGTTCACCGAGAGCCGCTTCCCACTGGCTTTCAGCGCATCGAACGCCGACACCAGAGCCTGGATGGAGCCCTTGTCGTCGCCTGACGATCGCGCGAATATCCGCCAATCCGCATCGAGCGGACCCGCGGCGTCTTTCCAATCCTCAGGCTGGGAGTCAGGCAATGCCGTGCGCATCGACGGCTCGAAGGGCCTGATGATCCAGCCCTTCTGCGCGACCGGCTGGCCGTCGTAGTGGGCATAGAACTCCACGGTTCGCTTCGCCCCGGGCACTTTCAACTCGGCGAACACCGTCGCCGGTGTGCCCGGTTCGGCCCTCAGCAGCTGGGCGCTGAAACCCCGCGCCTTGAGCAAGCCTTCGATATAGGCCGCGTTCTTATCCACGTCGGGCACGTTGGTTGCCACATTGGGCATGGCGAGAAGCGTCATGAAATCCGTGACGATCTGCTTCTCGTGGGCCGCGCGATAGGCCCTCACCTCATCGCGCACCGGGGCGGCCTGGCTCCCGGCGCTCACCATGAGCAGCGCTGCGATCAGACCACGCGTAAAACCGTTCATCATGTTCATTTGTGTCTCTATATTTCGGTAAAGTGAGTTGTAGCCGTTCGTGTTATGGGGTTATCCATGATTCAGAATTACCGCATTCGCCGATTTGCCCTCACTTGTTTTGTCCTCACGCTGGCATCGGGGATGGCCGCCGCCGAGGATACGGCAAGCAACGACCTCGTACTGCGCAACGGTACCATCTACGACGGTTCGGGCAAGGCTCCTTATCGCGGCGACGTCGCCATCAAGGCCGACAGGATTACCTACGTAGGTCCGCACCGTGCGCTGGCCGGCCGGACTGAGATAGACGTCAAAGGTCAGGCTATCGCGCCGGGCTTCATCAATATGCTCGCCCACCCGGAAGAGTCTCTCTTCGCCGATGGCCGTGCGCTCAGCGATCTGCAGCAGGGCGTGACGCTCGAGGTGATGGGCGAATTCTCGATGGGCCCGCTCAATCAAAAAATGAAAGACCTGGCAGTCAAACGCGAACAAGACATCAAGTACCCGGTCACCTGGACGACACTGGGCGAATATCTCGACGTCCTCGAGCGGCGTGGCATCAGTCCCAATGTTGCGTCCTTCGTGGGGGCGCCGACGGTCCGCACCTACGTTCTGGGCGAAGGCGACGTACAGCCGACCCCTCAGCAGCTCGAAGAAATGCGGGCACTGGTCCACTCGGCCATGGAAGAAGGCGCGCTCGGGGTCACCACGATGCTCATCTACGCGCCGGCCACCTATGCCAAGACACCGGAACTCATGGCACTCGCCGAGGAATCGGCGCGCTGCGGCGGCATCTACACCACGCATATGCGCAGTGAAGGCGACCGGATCGAAGCGGCAGTCCAGGAAACCATCGATATCGCCAAGGCGAGCGGCGCTCCCGCCGAGATCTACCACCTCAAGCTCGCCGGCCGCGACAATTGGGCCAAGCTCGACCACGTGATCACCATGATCGAAGGTGCGCGCGCGTCTGGAGTCCGCATCACGGCCAACATGTACACCTACACCGCGGGCGCCACGGGGCTGGACGCGGCCATGCCGACCTCGGTTCAGTCCGGCGGTCTCGAGGCATGGATCGGACGTCTGAAGGACCCCGCGATCCGCGCGAAGGTGATCGCTGAAATGCGCAACCCGCATCCGAGTACGTGGGAAAATCTGTACGGCGCCGCGGGCGCCGACGGCGTACTGCTGCTGGCGTTCAAGAATCCGAAACTGAAACCGCTCACGGGCAAGACATTGGCCGAGGTGGCGAAATTGCGCGGTGTCAGCCCGGAGGACGCGGCGATCGATCTGGTCATCGAAGACGGCTCCCGCGTCGGTGTCGCCTACTTCCTCATGAACGAGGACAACATTCGCCGCCAGGTGGCTCTGCCCTGGGTCAGTTTCGGCTCCGACGAGCAGGGCGATGCGCCCGAGGGTGTATTCCTGCTCTCCGCGGCTCATCCGCGGGCCTACGGCAATTTCGCCCGCGTATTCGCGCAGTATGTGCGCAAGGACCACGTCGTCAGCGTCGAGGAGGCCGTGCGCAAGCTCACCTCTCTGCCGGCGGACAATCTATCGCTGAAAGATCGTGGCCGCCTCAAGGCGGGCGCCTTCGCCGACGTCGTGGTGTTCGATCCGACTACCATCCAGGATCATGCTACTTTCGAGAAACCGCACCAGCTCAGCACCGGCGTGAGTTACGTCCTCGTGAACGGTAACATGGCCCTCAAGGACGGAGTTCCCACCGGAGCCGCGACCGGACGCGTGGTCAGGGGCCGCGCCTGGACGGGAAACCCCGGAGGGGGTTGCCGGAAATCCGCCAAGGATTGGACGTGGTCCAAGTAACCCGACCTGGTCCAAGTAACCCATTGTAGAATCGCTGGCAGGGTATCCCCACCTCGCCGCGGAGGCATTCATGTCCACCTCATTCGATCTCAACGGCAAGCCCGCCACGCTGGATGCCGACCCCAACATGCCCCTGCTCTGGGCCATCCGCGAAGTCGCGGGCCTGCCGGGAACCAAGTTCGGCTGCGGCATGGCGCTGTGCGGCGCGTGCACGGTTCATCTGGATGGCAAAGCCATCCGCTCCTGCATCACTCCGCTGTCCGCCGTCGCCGGACGCAAGGTCACGACCATCGAAGGGCTGGCCAGTGCGCCCGCCAAAGCGGTGCAAGCGGCCTGGGTCGAACTGCAGGTGCCGCAGTGCGGCTACTGCCAGTCGGGGCAGATCATGTCCGCCACAGCGCTGCTGGAATCGAATCCCGCGCCCACCGATGCAGACATCGACGGCGCCATGAGCGGCAATATCTGCCGCTGCGCCACTTACTCACGTATCCGCGCCGCCATCCACACGGCGGCCGGCTCGATCAAGGCATAGACTCATGAGCACCAATACTCTCGCCGCACCCGCATCGACACGCCGCGATTTTCTCAAGAGCGCCGGTTCCATCGGCGTGGTGGCGCTGACGATCGGATTCGAATGGAGCGGCTCGGCTCGGCGCGCATTGGGCGCACCCAATGCCGTGCCCGGCAATGCAATCTTCGCGCCCAACGCCTTCGTGCGCGTCGGCGCCGACAACAGCGTCACCGTGATCGCCAAGCACATCGAAATGGGTCAGGGCGCCTACACCGGCATCGCCACCGTGCTGGCCGAGGAACTCGACGCCGACTGGGCGCAGGTGCGCGTCGAAAGCGCGCCGGCCGACGCCAAGCGCTACGCCAATCTCGCCTTCGGAACCATGCAGGGCACCGGCGGCAGCTCAGCCATGGCCAATTCCTGGACGCAGCTGCGCGAGGCCGGCGCCAAGGCGCGCGCCATGCTGCTGGCCGCGGCGGCCAAGGAATGGAAAGTGCCGGTCGCGGAACTCACGGTGGAAAAGGGCGTCGTCTACCACGCGGCCGGTAAGCGGCAGGCACGCTTCGGCACGCTGGTGGCGACCGCCGCAACGCTGCCGTGCCTGAGACGGTCAAGCTCAAGGACCCCAAGGATTTCAAGTTGATCGGCCGCCGGCTTCCGCGCGTCGATGCGGCGGCCAAGTCCGACGGCACGGCGCAGTTCACGCTCGATCTGGTGCTGCCCGGCATGCTGGTGGCGCTGCTGAAGCGGCCGCCCCTGTTCGGCGCGACGGTCAAATCCTTCGATGACAAGGCCGCGATGGCGGTGCCCGGCGTCGTCAAGGTGGTGCAGGTGCCGCGCGGCGTCGCGGTGGTGGCCAAGAGCTTCTGGGCCGCCAAGCAGGGGCGCGATGCGCTGAAGGTTGCATGGGACGACTCCAAGGCCGAGAAGCGCAGTTCGGCGGCTCTGATGGACGAATACCGGCGCCTTGCCGACCAGCCCGCCGCGTCAGCTCGCAAGGACGGCGATGCGCTGCAGGCGATCAAGGACGCGGCCCATAAGGTGTCCGCCAGCTACGAGTTCCCCTACCTGGCTCACGCGCCGATGGAACCGCTCGATGCCGTGGTCAAGCTCACTGCCGATAGCTGCGAAATCTGGGCCGGAGATCAATTCCAGACCGTCGATCAGGCGAACGCCGCGCACACGGCGGGCTTGGACCCGCAGCAAGTGAGCATCCATACCCTGTACGCCGGCGGCAGCTTCGGCCGGCGCGCCAACCCCGGCTCGGACTACATCGTCGAAGCGGTGTCCATCGCCAAGGCCTACGGCGCCGACGGCACGCCGATCAAGCTGCAGTGGACGCGCGAGGACGACATCCACGGCGGGCTGTACCGGCCGATGTACTTCCACAAGCTCGAGGCGGGCCTGGACGCCGAGGGCCGGCTCACGGGCTGGCATCACGTCATCGTCGGCCAGTCCATCATGGCCGGCACGCCGTTTGCCGCGGCGATCAAGGACGGCGTCGATCCAACTTCGGTCGAAGGCGCCGCGAACATCGCCTACGCCATTCCCAATGTCGTCGGTGGAGCTATCCACGACCCAGATCGGCGTGCCGGTGCTCTGGTGGCGCGTGGTCGGCAGCTCGCACACAGCCTTCGCGGTCGAAGCCTTCATCGACGAGGTGGCGCATGCGGCGGGCCAGGACGGCTTTACGTTCCGGCGCAAGCTGCTCGACCAGCATCCGCGCATGAAAGCCGTGCTCGAACTGGCGGCCGACAAGGCCGGCTGGAGCACTCCCCTGCCTCCGGGCAAGGGCCGCGGCATCGCGGTGGCGGAGGCGTTCAAAACCTACGTCGCCCAGGTGGCCGAGGTCAGCGTGGACAAGGATGGACAGGTCAAAGTGGATCGAGTGGTCTGCGCCGTCGATTGCGGCACGCCCATCAATCCCGACATCATCGCCGCCCAGATGGAAGGCGGCATCGGCTTCGGACTCGGCGCGGTGCTCTACGGAGCCATCACCCTGAAGGACGGCCGCGTCGAGCAGGACAATTTCAACAGCTATCGCGTCCTGCGCATGAACGAAATGCCGAAGGTCGAAGTGCATATCGTGCCGTCGACGGAACCGCCCACCGGCGTGGGTGAACCCGGCGTCGCGCCATTAGGGCCCGCCGTCGCCAACGCCATATTCGCCGCGACCGGCAAGCGTCACTACGTGCTGCCCTTCTCTCGTGAGAGCGCGGCGTAGCGCTGCAGGTGTTCGTCGCTGTCGCCGAACATCAACTGAGCGGCGGTGAGCCGCTTGAACCAATGGCTGACTTTCAACTCATCGGTCATGCCCATGCCGCCGTGCAGCTGCACGGCCTGCTGGCCGACGAATCGGCCGGCTTGGCCGATGACCGCCTTGGCCGCCGACAATGCCCGGCGGCGTTCGCCGACGTCCTCGTCGGTGCAGCGCAGAGCGGCGAGATAGCTCATCGAGCGCGCCTGTTCGAGATGGATCAGCATGTCGGCGATGCGATGCTGCAACGCCTGAAACCGGCCGATCGGCTGGCCGAATTGCTGACGCGTGCGCACGTACTCGACGGTGGCGTCGAGTAGCGCCTGCATGACTCCCACCGCATCGGCGCACAGCGCCGCCAGTCCGATGTCAAGAGCCGCTTCGATCGGCGCCAGCGCTGCACCCTCGGCCCCGAGCCGGCCGGCGGCCGGCACTTCGACTCCTTTTAGGTAAACATCCGCAGCCCGCTGGCCGTCAATGGTGGGATAGACGTCCAGGACCAATCCCGGGGCTGTTCGCGGCACGAGAAACAATGACACGCCTTGCGCATCGCCGGCTTCCCCCGAGGTGCGCGCCGAGACCAGCAGAGTGTCGGCCGCTGCAGCGTGCATCACCACGGCCTTGTGTCCTTCGAGACGGTAGTTCTCACCGCTGCGCCGCGCTCGGGTGTTCACCCACTGGCTCTCGAATCCCGCGCCGCTCTCGAAATGCGCTAGCACGGCGATCTTCGCACCCTCACCCATGCCGGTCAGCAGTCTGCGCGGCGGCAGTCTCGCCGGCGAATGCCCGCAACACCGCCGTCGCGATCACCGCACTGCTCAGCAGGGGCTCGAGCAGCAGGCTGCGGCCGCAGTCGCCCATCATGGCGAGCGTCTCCAGCGGCCCGAAACCAAGTCCTCCTTGCGCCGTCGGCACGGTGATGGCGAGCACACCCAAGTCCGCGAGGCCGCGCCAGATTTGCGGGTCCCATCCCGCCGCCGAGCCTTTGATGGCCTTGTAGCGGTCGAAGCTGTACTGCTTGCCGAGATAGCGCTCGACGGCATCGTGAAGCTGCCGCTGTTCATCGCTGAATTCGAAATCCAAGGGATGCTCCTAGAGACCGACTATCATCTTGGAGATGATGTTTTTCTGAATTTCATTGGTGCCGCCGAATATCGACAGCTTGCGCTGATTGAAGTACGAAGCCGCCAGCATCGACGCGTAGCGCGGTCCCGGGGACTCACGCGCGGGATCGAACTGCCAGCCGGCTTCCATGGCCTCGCGGCGAAACGGCAGCGCATACGGCCCGACCGCGCGCATCATGAGTTCGGAAATGCTCTGGTGAATCTCCGTCCCCCTGATCTTGAGGATGGACGCCTCCGGGCCCGGCCGCGGGAGAACGCCGCTCCGCGGACAACACGCGCAAGTTGGTGATCTCCAAGCGCCCACAGATCGATTTCGACCTGCGCGATCTGCGCGGCGAACAAGGGATCCTCGATCAGAGGCCGCCCATGCCGCCGCTCGCTCGCCGCGATGCGCTTCAGCCGCGCGAGTTCGCGCTTGGCGATGCCGATGCCGGCAATGTTGGTGCGCTCGTGGCCGAGCAGAAACTTCGCATAGGTCCAGCCGCGGTTCTCTTCGCCGATGCGGTTTTCCACCGGCACCCGTACGTTCTCGAACCACACCTCGTTGACCTCATGGCCGCCGTCGAGCAGCATGATGGGGCGCACGCGTGATGCCGGGACTCTTCATGTCGATCAGCAGAAAAGTGATGCCCGACTGCTGCTTCGCCTGGGCGTCGGTGCGCACCAGGCAAAAGATCCAATCGGCATATTGACCCAGCGTGTTCCAGGTCTTCTGGCCGTTGACGATGTAGTGATCGCCCTCGCGCACGGCGCGCGTCTTCAGCGACGCCAGATCCGAGCCCGCGCCGGGCTCCGAATACCCCTGGCACCACCACTCCTCTCCCGCGCTGATCTTCGGCAAGAAGCGCCGCTGCTGCTCGGGGGTGCCGAAAGCCATGATGACCGGCGCCACCATCTTGGTGCCGAAGGGAATCAGCCGCGGAGCGCCGGCCAGTGCCGATTCTTCCTCAAAGATGTACTGCTGCACCGAGTTCCAGCCCGGGCCGCCGAATTCCACCGGCCAGCTCATGCCGCCCCAGCCGCGCTCATGCAGGCGGCGCTGCCACAGCAAGTGTTCTTCCCGGCCCAGCTCGTAGCCATTGAGCACCTTGCCGCTGATCTCGGCGGAAAGTTGTTCGCGCAGGAAGCTGCGCACCTCTTCCCTGAACGACTGTTCTTCGTCGGTAAACTCAAGGCGCATGGACACCGCCGGGAATGATGGGCCGAAAACTCGTATTCTGCACTACGGAATTAAATTCCGAATTGGTGCAAAATTATGGGTACTGATGTCCAAGGTTGTCAATGAATAAGCCGCATAAAGTTGCCCCGGCCAAACGCGTGAAACCGCTGCCTCACGACCGCCATTTCGTCACGGCGCTGGCGCGCGGGCTCGAGGTGCTGGCCTGCTTTCGCCACGGCGATCGCATGCTCGGCAATCAGGAACTCAGCAAGCGCTGCGGCCTCGCCAAATCCACGGTATCGAGGCTCACGCACACGCTCACCCGGCTTCAATATCTGATCTACGTCGAGGAAAGCGCCAAGTACAGTCTCGGCACCGCCACTCTGAGCTTGGCCAGCGTGATGCTGTCGCGGCTGGACATCCGCAAGCTCGCGCATCCCTTGATGCAGGAGTTGGCCGAATTCGGCCAATGCATGGTCAGTCTCGGCAGCCGCGATCGGCTGTCGATGATTTACATCGATGCGGCTCGCGGTTCGGCGGCCGTCACCTTGAGCCTGGACACGGGCGCGCGAATCCAGATCGCCACCTCGGCGATGGGGCGTGCATACCTCACGGCCATACCGGAACGCGAGCGCGATGACATCATGGAACAGGTGTGTGAGCTGAGCGAGCCCGGCCGGCGGCCCGATCTGCTGCGGGGCGTCGCCAAGGCGCTGCGCGACATTCGCGAACTGGGCGTGTGCTGTTCCTTCGGAGAGTGGCAGAAGGACGTCAATGCCATCGCTCTGCCGGTCAGGCCGGGCGGCGGACTGCCACCCATGGCGATCAATTGCGGCGCGCCGGCGTACATGGTGTCGAAGGAGTTCTTGCTGGAGAAGGTGCGGCCGCGCCTCATTGCGCTGGTCAACGAATTGGAGACCTCTCTGGGCACCGCAGGCTGAACGCCGCGGCGGGTTCCCTGCGCTAGGCGCCGCTGGTCATGATGGGCACCGGGGCGCCGCTGGTCACCGCCGCGCTCGTACCCGGAATCAAGCCCGCACGCCAATCTGACGGGGATTGGCCCGTCCAGCGTCGAAACGCGCGGGTAAATGAGCTGCCGGCCGAGAACCCCAGCAAATAGGTCACGTCGCTGACCGTGTGGCGAGGCGCACTGAGGTAGGCCAAAGCCAGGACCCGGCGTGTCTCGTCCAATATCTCCTTGTACGTGGTGCCGGCATCGCCCAGCTTGCGCTGTAGCGTGCGGGCGCTCATGTTGAGGAGTTCCGCGACATCCTCCTGAGAGGGTTCGCCCTGGGCCAGGCGCGGCGTCAGCACTTCACGGACCCGTCCTTGAATATTCTCGCGTTCGATCTGCGACAGATATTGAAGCGCAATGGCATCGTTGTGCCGCGCCAATTCCGGATTGCCGCCATCCAGCGGCTGCTCGATGGCGAAGCAGTCGAATACCAGTCGAGTCCGTGCTGCGCCGAATTGCAGCGGGGCGCGCAGCAGACTCTGGAAATCCTCGATTCTCGATGGTCGCGCCCGGCGAAACTCGATGCGCAGGGGCGAATAGTCGTGACCCAACAGCGAGCGGCACATCCGCAGGTAGGCGGCTACCAAGGCATCGACTGATTCGTCCGCGACATTGGGCGCCGGCTCGATGACGAAGTGATATTCAGCACCGCTGCGCGAGAATTCATACTCGATGGCATCGCTCGCCACGTGGCAGTAGCGCTGCGCGCGTTCGAAGGCTTCCTTGAGGGTCGAGCTGGCGGACAAGCCGTAGCCCAGCGCGTGAAAAGTGGTTTGCTTGATATGGCTCGCCACCTTGATCCCAAACGCCGGATCGCCGGTGGCCGCTACGGCGATTCGCCACAGGCGCTCCGTTTGAGTCAGCGGGCAGCGCACTGTAGGGCCGTCGAGAGACTTGAGGTCGAATCCCGCCTCGGCAAGCAGCGCCGCACTATCGCATCCGGCGGCCTCCAAGGCACGGCCTATCGCCTTGACCCATGAGCCCAGTGTCGTCCTGATCCCCTGGCAATCCTTGGCCGGCACGGATTCTAAAGCCATAGAGGCCTGCGTCCGCATATCTGGTACTCCCCCGATCCACCATCTTATGCTGGGGGCCGCGGTCGGCCCCGCCCCAAGACTAAATTGGTTCCTCCCCGGGCGCAATCTCGCCGGTCAAGACAATGACCCGCCTAATCGCGATCGGGCGCTCCCAATGGAAACAGGTTGCGGTACGGCCGCGCCTCTTCGACCGCTCGAGCGACCGATGGGCGCGCAAGAAGGCGGGCACGGTAGGCACGCACGTTCGTGAACCGGCGGTCGATCTCATGCACCCAATCGGCATAGAAAAGCGCAGGGGCGGCCGCACAATCGGCCAACGAAAAGTACTCGCCGCCGGCCCAAAGCCGGCTTTCCAAGGCTGAATCGAGCCATTCGTAGGATATGTCCAATTGCGCCTTGGCATCGGCGACTCCCGCAGGATCGCGATCGGCCTGCGCCCGAAGGCTGTTTGCAACCACGAGTGCCATTGCAGTTCAACCCCTGAGTGCGGCCGCTTTCGGCCCCGCGATGGGCGCCGTCACCGTGCCTTTGATCCGCCGATCGATCAGATACATCAGCGCGAGCGACAGCAGCGTGGTGCAGACGAGAACGTAGCCCAAGGTATCGAAATGCAGCAAAGTACCTTCGGGGGTTTGCACGACGATCAGACCCGCCACTATGGAGGAGATACCACCGGACACCTGCTGCAGCGAGGAACTGATGGACATGTACGAACCGCGATCAGCCGGCTTCGGCAGCGCGGACATCAGTGCTGAAGCCGAGATCATGCGCGAAAAGATTCCGACCTGCAGCAGCACGACGGTCACGACCAGCACCCAGAGCGGATTGAAATGCAGGTGCGTATAGATCACCACCATGACGATGGTCACCGCGCAGCCGAAGGCGAATACCTTGAACTTCCCGAACGCATCGCTGGCTCGGCCGATGAGCGGTCCGGAGACGATGGAGAAAGCGCCCGTGATCAGGTACAGAAGCGGCAGCTGCCCGACCGGCAGTCCTATATTGTGCACGATGAATACGCTCATGAAGGGCATCAGCATGAAACCGCCCACGGTCAGCAGTCCCGTCGTCGCGAATCCCTGTAGATAGACGCGATTCGACACCGTATGAATCAGGTGATGCAGAGGGCTGCGGTCCGGATGATGTTTCAGATGCTCGGCGACCGGACGCATGTAAATGAAGATCATTCCGCCGACCACGGCGCAGACGGCTACGATCATGAAAAAGGGCGAGTTCCACCCCCAGCGTGTGGACAGCAGCAGGGCCAGCGGAATCCCCAGCACGCTGCTGGCGGCGAAGGAGGTCTGAATCACTCCCATGACGCGGCCACGCATCTCCAGCGGAAACAGATCGGTCACGATGGCGAAGGAGATCGAGCCGACAACGCCGGCGAACACGCCGGTGACCATCCTCGCAAGCAGCAGCAAGTGATAATCCGAGGCCAGGCCGCAGAGCAGTGTGCCTACTAGAAAGCCGCAATAGAAGAACAACAGCAGTTTCTTCCGATCGAAACGATCGGCAAACCCGGCCGTGAGGAACCCCGAAAGGCCCGCGCTGAAAGCGTAAGCCGAGACGATCAATCCGAATTGCGCGGTCGTTATCTTCAGCGTGGGGATGACCAGCGCGCCCAGGGGCGACAACACCATGAAGTCGAGCACGATGGTGAATTGCAGAAAGGCCAGAACGGCCACGACGAATTTCTGGTAACTCGAGAATGCGTTGGCGGGTGCTTTGACGGCGTTGCTGGACTTCGGATCGATCACATCGCCTCCTGGGGTACGGTCACTTGCCACGGATCGCATCGACCGCATGCCGCAGAATCTCCAACACCCGCCTCTTCTCCTCCATCGAGGAGTTGAGTTTTTCACGGATGGCGGCTTTGAGTTCATCGCGCAGGCCGCGGAATTCGGCCTTCATTTGCCGCCACTCATCCGGAGCCTCGCCGCTCGAGCCGCTGCCGAAGTGGTCCACGACCTCCTCGTCCTCGGCGAATTGTCTTTGAAAGTGCGCCAGCTTGCGCCCGAAGATCGCGAGCCGATCCCAGACTTCAGTCGCGGCGACCTGGTTTTGGTCCAGATGCCCGGAGCCGTCCGCGGTAATGCTGTAAAGTTTTTTCGTGCCGTCGGCAGCGGCGGCGGCATAGCCCATCTCTTCCAGGTACGTGAGCGCCGGATACACCATGCCGGGGCTGGGCGTGTAGACGCCGCTGGAGCGTTCTTCGACGGCTTTGATGATTTCATAGCCGTGGCGGGGCTTGTCTCGCAACAACAGCAGGATGATGAGCTGCAAATCTCCCGAAGCGAGCATCTTGGCCGTGCGCATGCCGGACCCGCCCCCTCGAAAGCCCCCGCCGGGGCCTCCACCGAAAAAGCCGCCCCTGCCACCGCCAAAGTGCCGGTGGCCGCCGTGCCCGATGCAAAAATAATCTGAATGGAGTGACATAGCAGTTCCAGTTACCTCCCGCGAATCTATCTTAAGATATATCGGAAGTAAATAAACTGTCGCTAGTCGCGATGCAGCATTGCCCACGCACTGCGTGGAGAATTGCATCCGCCGATATCGATGCCCGGTAGCCTCTTAAAACGGGATATCGTCGTCGAAATCCTCTTTGCCACCCGCCGGAGGGGGCGCAGACGACTGATCGTACTCGTCCCGAGGCGGGGCACCGCCACCGCCGCCGCGCTCCGCGCCGCCGCTCATACCGCCCCCACCCCCACCCCCACCGCCACCGGCGCGACCGCCGAGCATCTGCATATTGTCGGCGATGATCTCGGTGGTAAACCGGTCATTCCCCTGTTTGTCCTGCCATTTTCGAGTCCGCAATTTGCCCTCAACGAACACCTGCGAGCCCTTGCGCAGATATTCCGCCGCGATTTCCCCCAGCCGGCCGAACAGGGCGATGCTGTGCCACTCGGTGCGTTCTTGCTGGGCGCCGGATGCCTTGTCCTTCCATGACTCACTGGTGGCGATGCGGATATTCGTGACCGTCATGCCGCTGGGCATGGAACGGGTTTCTGGGTCCGCGCCGAGATTACCCACCAAAATGACCTTATTTACACCGCGCGCCATGACGAACCCCTGAAACTTTGAATCTCACATATTGTACACGCGCCGGCCAACCCCCATGTCGCTTCGACGAGGTGGAGTCGTGCAGATATGCGTCAGCGATGCCGGACACCGGCGTTTTACCCGCCCTTGACGCCGGGCGTATAGTGATTGGTTACATGCAAAATATCCGAATCCGGGGCGCCCGGACCCATAACCTGAAGAACATCGATCTCGACCTGCCGCGCGATCGCTTGATCGTATTGACCGGCCTGTCGGGCTCGGGCAAGTCCTCGCTGGCCTTCGACACCATCTACGCCGAGGGCCAGCGCCGCTATGTCGAATCCCTGTCGACCTACGCGCGGCAATTCCTGTCGATGATGGAGAAGCCGGACATCGACACCATCGAGGGGCTGTCGCCGGCAATCTCGATCGAGCAGAAATCCACTTCGCACAATCCGCGCTCCACCGTGGGCACGGTCACCGAGATCTACGATTACCTGCGTCTGCTGTACGCCCGCGCCGGCACGCCGCGCTGTCCCGATCACCACATCGACCTCGCCGCTCAGACCGTGAGCCAAATGGTCGACGCGGTGCTGCAACAACCGGAGGGGACCGCCCTGATGTTGCTCGCGCCCGCCATCGCCGAGCGCAAGGGCGAGCACGCCGAACTCATCGAAGAATTGCAGGCGGGCGGCTTCGTGCGCGCACGCATCGACGGCAAGGTGGTCGAGCTCGATCAGGCGCCCAAACTCGATGTGCGCCGCAAGCACACCGTCGAAGCCATCATCGATCGCTTCAAGGTGCGGCCCGATCTGGGTCAGCGCCTCGCCGAATCCTTCGAGACCGCCCTGCGGCTGGGCCAGGGCGTGGCGCGCGTCGCCTACATGGACGATCCGCGAGCGCGCCGAACTCGTGTTCTCCAGACAAGTTCGCCTGCCCCATCTGCAACTATTCCCTGAGCGAACTCGAGCCGCGCCTGTTCTCCTTCAACAGCCCGATCGGCGCATGCCCGGCCTGCGACGGCCTCGGCACCCAGGATTTCTTCGATCCGGCGAAAATCGTCGCCAATCCGCATCTGTCGCTCGCCGGCGGCGCGGTGCGCGGCTGGGATCGGCGCAACGCCTACTATTTCCAGCTGATCCAGTCGCTGGCGCGGCACACCAAGTTCGACATCGAGGCGCCCTTCGAAAGCCTGCCGCAAAAGATCAAGGATCTGGTGCTGTTCGGCAGCGACGATGAAGAGATCGAGTTCAAGTACCTCGACGGCAAGGGCGGCACGGTCAAGCGCAAGCACACCTTCGAAGGCATCGTCAGAAATCTGGAGCGCCGCTACAAGGAAACCGAATCGGCGACAGTGCGCGAGGAGCTGGCCAAGTATCGCTCCTCGCGCCCCTGCCCCGAGTGCGGGGGAACCCGGCTCAATCGCGCCGCGAGAAATGTCTTCGTCGACGGCAAAAGCGTTCCCGAAGTGTCTGCGCTGTCGGTGGAGCGCGCCTTGGAATTCTTCGGCAAGCTCAAATTGCTCGGCTGGCGCGGCGAAATCGCCGTCAAGATCGTCAAGGAAATCGGCGATCGGCTGGGATTTCTCGGCAATGTCGGCCTGGGCTACCTCACCTTGAATCGCAGCGCCGATACTCTCTCCGGCGGCGAGGCGCAGCGCATTCGGCTCGCGAGCCAGATCGGCTCGGGGCTGGTCGGCGTCATGTACATTCTCGACGAGCCCTCGATCGGCCTGCACCAGCGCGACAACCAGCGCCTGCTCGACACCCTGGTCAACCTGCGCGATCTCGGCAACACCGTCATCGTGGTCGAGCACGATGAGGATGCGATCCGTCAGGCCGATCACGTCGTGGACTTGGGTCCCGGCGCGGGCGTCCATGGCGGCCGCATCGTGGCGCAGGGCACGGCCGCGGAAGTCGCCGCGCATCCCGACTCGATCACCGGGCAGTATTTGAGCGGCCGGCGCCGCATCGAGATTCCGGCGAAACGGCATGCGCCCGATCCCGACGCGCATGCTGCGGGTGATCGGCGCCACCGCCAACAATCTGAAGAAAGTCACCGCCGAATTTCCGCTGGGGCTGCTGACCTGCGTCACCGGGGTGTCCGGCTCGGGCAAGTCGACGCTGGTCAACGACACCTTGTTTCGCGCAGTCGCGACTCAGCTGAACCATGCCTCGGCCGGGACCGCGCACTTCGATCGCATCGAGGGCCTCGATTTCATCGACCGTGTCATCGAGATCGACCAAAGCCCCATCGGCCGGACGCCTCGTTCCAACCCGGCCACCTACACCGGCCTGTTCGCGCCCATCCGCGAGATCTTCGCCTCCGTCCCGGAATCGAGGGCTCGCGGCTATGAAGCGGGACGGTTCAGCTTCAATGTCAAAGGCGGGCGCTGCGAGGCCTGCCAGGGCGACGGCGTCATCAAAGTCGAGATGCACTTCCTCGCCGATGTCTACGTGCCCTGCGATGTCTGCAAGGGCAAGCGCTACAACCGCGAGACCTTGGAGATCCGCTTCAAGGGCAAGAATATCCAGGAGATCCTCGAGCTCACCGTCGAGGACGCGCTGCCGTTCTTCTCCGCCGTGCCGACCGTGCAGCCGAAACTACAAACCTTGCTCGATGTAGGTCTGTCATACGTCCGTCTCGGGCAAAGCGCCACCACCCTCTCGGGCGGCGAGGCACAACGAGTCAAACTCGCCAAGGAACTCTCGAAGCGCGCCACCGGGCGCACGTTATACATTCTCGATGAGCCGACCACCGGACTGCATTTCGCCGATATCGCGCAATTGCTCGCCGTGCTGCAGCGACTGCGCGATGAAGGCAACACGGTGATCGTGATCGAGCACAATCTCGACGTGATCAAGACGGCGGATTGGGTGGTGGATTTGGGGCCTGAGGGCGGCGACGGCGGCGGCCGCATCATCGCCGTCGGGACGCCGGAACAGATCGCAGCGAACAAGGCGTCGTACACCGGACATTACTTGCGCGCCACCCTGACCCCGCCGGCCGTGCGCAAGCGCGCATGAGCACGCAGTGGCGCCACCCGATTACGGCGCCGCGATTCACGCCCCTGCTGGGCGTTCTGATTGGCGCTGCGGGCGGCGGCGTCTATTGGCTGGGAGCGCAAATCTGGCCGACCAGCATTGCCGTCATCTTGTCCATGCTCGCGACCACTCTGCTCTCCGCGGGTGCAAGCTCCAGCGTAGCGGCCGCAGGCAGTGGACTGGTGGGCTTCGTGTTCGCCATCCTCGTAAAGTACAACGCACTGATGGCCCTGTCCGCCGCGAACGTGCCGTTCGCATTGCCCGCGAACGTCGCGCTGGGCTTGATCATGATCGCCGGGCACGCATCCAGCCGCTCCCTCATGATCTCAGTTCCAGCATCGCCGGGCCGCGCCGCTTTCAAGCCGCCTTCTCTCGCCGACATCGGCATCGCCTTGGCCATCGGCTTCGCGCCGGCCGCGCTGATCGGCTTGCCGGGCCTGGTCGGATTGGCCGGCGCCATTCTCGCGCGCATCGTGTTCGTCGCCTACCTCAAGCGCCGCCGCCCGCCCCTCACGGTGGCGGACCTCGATGGAATTCAACAGCTGATCGAGGTGTGTTTTTACCTGAGCGCACTCGCGGCCTGGTCGTACATTTGAGCGCGGAAACGTCCGCGGATCTTGTACCTCCGCACGGTGATGATGACCGGTTCACACGGTCAGGGGGGATAAGGAGTGGGAAGCCAACGTAAAGGCAGCAGTTGGCTTCCCACTCCTTATCCCCCCCGACCGTGCGCACTGGCCGAAGTACATCACCGCGCAGGATGTACTACATCCCCGCATGAGGAGCAGACTCGGTGCCCTTGGCGGGGTGGTGTCGAGGTACTAGTCGCCTATAATGAGTGTCTGAAATCACAATCGATATAAAGCGAATCGGCCTTGCAGCACATACTCATCTACTCCGACTCTCTCTCCTGGGGCATAGTGCCGGCCACGCGCAAGCGCCTGCCCTTCGACGCACGCTGGCCGGGAGTGATGGAGATCGCCCTCACCGAACGTCGGCATTCGGTACGCGTCATCGAAGACTGCTTGAATGGGCGCCGCACGGTTTGGGAGGATCCCTTCCGGCCGGGACGCAGCGGTCTCGAGGGCCTTGCGCAGCGTATAGAAACCAATTCGCCCCTGAGTCTCGTCATGCTGATGCTGGGCACCAATGATTTTCAATCCATGCATCCCCATACGGCCTGGCACGCGGCCCAGGGCATGGCCACGCTCGTGACCGCCATTCGCCAGGCCCCCATCGAACCGGGCATGCCCGTGCCGCCGATCTTGATGATTGCACCTCCGCCCATCGGGGTGCCAAAAGGGCCGATCGCCCCCAAATTCATCGGCGCCGGTGAAAAGGCGGCAGGTCTGGCCGACGCATATCGCAGCGTCGCCTCCGACATGAACTGCCATTTCTTCGATTCCGGCAGCATCACCCAGTCGAGCGCGGTGGATGGAATTCATCTTGACGCCGATCAGCACCAGTCCTTGGGAAAGGCACTTGCGGACTTTGTCGCAGCGTTACCGGGCGTTTTGCCGGCGGCGACTTCATGAGGCGTGGCGCCGCGTCGGTTCTTGCACGCGCCTCCCTGCCCATACTCACTCGTCTGGACCCGGAACTGGCGCACGACCTTGGGCTCGCCGGGTTGGATTTGCTGCGGCCGCTATGGCCCGCGCAAAGCCATCCGTCGGGCGCGTCGGTCAGCTGCCTGGGGCTGCGCTTTGCGCATCCGCTGGGACTCGCGGCGGGTTTCGACAAGAACGGAGATCACTTGGATGCTCTGGGCGCGATGGGCTTCAGTCACGTCGAACTCGGCACCGTGACTCCGCGTCCGCAACCGGGCAACCCCAAGCCCCGCATGTTCAGAATTCCCGAGGCCGGCGCGCTCATCAACCGAATGGGCTTCAACAACAAGGGTGTCGATCATCTGGTGGCGCAAGTCTCGCGCACCCGATACGCCGGAATACGCGGCATCAGCATCGGCAAGAATTTCGACACGCCCATCGAGAACGCGCAGAATGATTATGTGATCTGCCTGCGCAAGGTTTACGCCTTCGCGGATTACGTCGCCGTGAACATTTCCTCGCCCAACACCGCGCGGCTGCGCGAGCTGCAGGCCCGTGACGGGCTGGAAAGAATCATAGGTGCGCTGCTCGAAGAGCGCCGCGCGTTGCAGGAGCGTCACGGCAAGCGTGTGCCATTGCTGGTCAAGGTCGCTCCGGATCTGACCGCAGAGCAGATTTCCGCGGTGGCGCAGGATTTGCGCTCCCTCGAGATCGACGGCGTCATCGCCACCAATACCTCCACCGACCACAGCGCGCTGGGCGACTCACCGGCCGCCGCACAATCGGGGGGCTTGAGCGGAGCCCCGCTGCACCCGCTGTCGGTGAAAGTGATCTCTCAACTGCGGGCGGAGTTGGGTGCTGGCTTCCCCCTGATCGGCGTTGGCGGTATCGTAAGCGCGGACCATGCCAGGGCGACGCTGCGTGCGGGGGCCAACCTCATACAGATCTACACGGGCTTTGCTTACCGAGGACAGGCGCTGCTTGCGGAAATTGTCGAGGCGATATCCCCATGATTGACGCCGCAACCGTCGAGCGATTTCAGCACGACGGCGCTGTGTGCATCCGGCAGTTGTTCACGCCCGAGGAAGTCGCGCTGCTGCGCGCCGGCATCGATGAGAATCTCGCGCATCTGAGTCCGCGCGCCAAGGTCGCCAGCGGCGCCGACGATCCGGGCCGCTTCGTCGAGGACTTCTGCAATTGGCAGGACAATGCGCACTACCGGCGCTTCATCTTCGAATCGGCGCTGCCCGAAACGGCAGGCCGGCTGATGCGGAGCACCACCGCGCGGCTCTATCACGATCATATGTTGACGAAGGAACCGGGCACCCGGCAACAGACACCATGGCATCAGGATCAGCCCTACTACAATGTCGAGGGGCGCCAGAACGTCAGCTTCTGGATTCCGGTCGACCCGGTGAATCGCGAATCCACTCTGGAACTCGTGGCCGGATCGCACCTCGGTCCCTGGCTGATGCCGCGCTCCTTCATGGACTCACAGGCCAAGTGGTTTCCTGAAGGCACGCTGGCGGATCTACCGAATATCGAGGCCGCGCGCGATACCTTCCCGATTCTCGGCTGGGAAATACAGCCGGGCGATGCCGTGTGCTTTCACATGCTCACTTTGCACGGCGCCCGCGGCGTCACGGGCACGCATCGCCGCCGTGTGTTTTCCGTGCGCTTTCTCGGCGACGATATGACGCACGCACCCCGCCGCTGGCGCACTTCGCCGGAATTTCCAGGCCTGCGCGAACAACTGCCCGCGGGAGCACCGATGCATCACCCGCTGTTCCCGGAGCTGTGGCGGGCGCCTTAACCCCCACTCACGGCGGTCCGCCTGCTATTTGCGCAATACCGCCGTCAGCGCAATCTCCGGAACGCCCGCCAATGCCTTGGACAGCGGACAACCGGCCTTGGCGCCCGCGGCCAACTTCTGGAATGTCGCCTCATCGACTCCCGGTACGCTCGCCTCCAGCCGCAAAGTGATGCGGTCGATCTGGAAGCCGCCGCCTTTCATTACCAAGCGCACCGAGGCCTGGGTATCGACGGCCTCGGTGGCAAATCCCGCAGCGTCGCAGGCGAACGAGAACGCCATGGTGAAACAAGCGGCATGGGCCGCCGCCAACAATTCCTCGGGATTCGTGCCGCGCCGATCGTCTTCGAAGCGACTGCCATAGCCATAGGGATAGGCTTTCAAGGCATCGGTCTGAGTGCTGATCTTGCCGACGCCATTCTTGCCCCGCCCTTCCCAGTGAATGCTCGCAGTCTTGTCGGTCATGGCAACTCCTTCGGTTCAGTAATGCGGAAGTGGAATGAATTCGGTTTCTCCGGGCACGCTGGGGAACTCTCTGCGTTCCCATCGCTCCTTGGCGCGCTCGATGCGCTCCTGTGAGGAGGCGACGAAATTCCACCAAATGTGCCGCGGCGTGGGGAAGCGTTCCCCGCCCAGCAGCATGGCGCGGGTGTCCCCGGCCGCGCGCAGCACCGGTGTCGTTTCAGGCGCGAACACCGCGAGTTCACCTACCTTCACCGGAACCTCGCCGACGGCGAGTTCGCCCTGCACCACGTACACCGCGCGCTCACCATGATCGGGCGGCACCTCGAGCGTGGCGCCATGCGCGAATTGTGTATGAGCATACAGCGTCGGCCACAGCGTGACGACGGGCGAGCGCAGTCCGAAGGCATCCCCTGCGATGAGGGTCAGATCGACGCCGTCAGCCGCGCGCGTCGGCAGAGTCGATGCGGGGTAGTGGACGAAGGTCGGCTCCCCGTCCTCGTGCCCGTCGGGCAAAGCCACCCAGCTTTGAATGCCGTGAACATGCTCGCCCGTTGCGCGCGCGGCGCGCGGAGTGCGCTCGGAATGCGCGATGCCGCCACCGGCGGACATCCAATTCACATCGCCCGGGCGGATTTCGCGCACCGACCCGAGACTGTCGCGATGCTCCAAAGAGCCGGAAAAAAGGTAGGTTACCGTGGCAAGCGCAATATGCGGGTGCGGCCTGACGTCTATCCCATACCCAGGGGCAAAGAGCGTAGGGCCCAGATGATCGAAAAAAATGAAAGGTCCCACCATCTGCCGCCCCGCGGAGGGCAGCACCCGCCTCACGGCGAAGCCGCCGAGGTCACGTTCGCGCGAGCCAATTACTTGCAGGATCGCCATGGGTAGCCCGGGGGAGTTGATTGAAGCCCATTATGATCGCGTTTTGACGAATACGATATATTCCAGGATTGAGCTTCCGCAAAAAATACGAAATCAGGATTCAGCCCATGTCAGAACCATGTGATCGATGCCCGAGTCTGCGGCGCGCGTGCTTTTCGTTCGCTGCCCTGGCTCTGGCTGCCGCCGCCTCGATGGCAGCCGCCGGGGTCGCCCACGCGGCGGCGCCGCCCGACTTGATCCTGTTTCACGGCCGGATATTGACCGTGGATCCTCACGACTCGATTGCGCAAGGCGTGGCGATTCGCGACGGAAAAATCGTCGCCGTCGGCAGCGACACCGATATTCTGCGTCTGGCGGGCGCCGCCACGCGGCGTATCGATTTGCACGGCCGCACCGCGACACCGGGGCTAATCGACAGCCATGCGCATATCGCGGACGCCGGTGTGATCGAGCTGTATCACGTGGATCTGAGCGATGCCTCGACCATGGCCGAGGTGGTTCGACGCGTACAGGCGCGAATTGCCACGCTCAAACCCGGCGAATGGCTGCAAGGAGACGGTTGGGACGAGGGCAAGCTCGCCGAACGGCGCTATGTCACCGCCGCCGATCTCGATGGGGTGTCCCCGCGCAACCCCGTGTGGCTGGAGCACACGACAGGACACTATGGCGCGGCCAATTCGGCGGCACTGCGCCTGGCAAAAATCTCCGCGGTCACCAAGGACCCCCCGGCCGGCACCATCGATCGCGACGCCCACGGCCAGCCCACCGGAGTGTTGAAGGAATCGGCGCAAGAAGCGGTTCTGAATCTCATTCCGCCGCCGACGCCGCAGCAACAACGCGACGGAATTCTGAAGAGTATCGACGATCTGCATCGCGAAGGCATGACTGCGGTCAAGGATCCGGACATCGGCCGGCCGGTCTGGGATGCGTATGTGGAGCTGCTGCACGAGAACAAGTTGTCGGAGCATATTTGCGTGCTGTGGCATGCCGGCAGCACGCTGGCTTCTGCGCGAGCAGCGCTTGCGGTCATCCAGAGCCTGCCCCGGCCGCCGCAATCGCTCGGCGACGGTCTCCTGCTATCGTGCGGGGCGAAGATTTACATGGACGGCAGCGGCGGCGCGCGCACCGCCTGGCTGACGCAGGAATGGCATAAGAATTCCACCGACATCGACCGCGGCAATGTCGGCTACCCGGCGACGGACCCCGACATCTATCGGCAGATGGTCCGGCTCTTCCACCAGGCCGGCGTGCACGTGGGCACTCACGCCATCGGTGACCGCGCCATCGATTGGGTGGTGGACACGTATGCCCAAGTCCTCGGCGAGACACCCACCGCGGGCTTGAGGCATAGCATCATTCACGCCAATGTCCCGAGTGATCACGCCATCGAGACGATGGCCACGCTCGAAAAGCGCTACGACGCCGGCTACCCGGAGGCGCAAGCCCCGTTTATGTGGTGGATCGGCGATAACTACGCAGGCAACTTCGGGCCACAGCGCGCGCAGCGC
This sequence comes from uncultured Gammaproteobacteria bacterium, assembly GCA_963807505.1. Classification (GTDB taxonomy): domain Bacteria; phylum Pseudomonadota; class Gammaproteobacteria; order Steroidobacterales; family Steroidobacteraceae; genus Bog-1198. The sequence goes on from CAWECC010000001.1 coordinate 521,757, forward strand.
TTGGTGCCCCTGCACACCTTCCTCGAGAAAGGGATTCGCTGGGGCGGCGGTTCGGACTATCCGGTCACGCCGATCGCCGCGCGCTATGGCCTGTGGGCGTCGGTCGAACGACAAACTCTGAAGGGCACGTATGGAGCGCATCCCTTCGGTACGGCCGAATCGGTGGATATTCACGCGGCCTTGCGCTCGTACACCGCCTGGGGGGCGAGGCAATTGTTCCTCGAAGACCGCATCGGCTCGCTCGAAGTCGGCAAGGAGGCCGATATCGCCGTATGGGACCGCGACATGTACAGCATGCCGGCGCAGGATCTGCGCAATCTCAAATGCAGCATGACGCTGGTGCACGGCCGCGTGGTGTTCGATTCGGAGCGTCAGTAACGATGCTATTCTGCCGCGCAAGTGCGGCGGGTGTCCGTGGAGATGTGGAATGGCCAGGAAAAAAGACCGCGCGGTGAGCCGTGCGGCGGCGGAGGCCGCCGTGCGGACCCTGCTGCGCTGGGCCGGAGACGACCCGATGCGCGAGGGATTGCGCGACACGCCCAAGCGGGTCGTCAATGCCTACGGCGATTGGTTCTCGGGATATGCGATCGACCCGGGCGCGTACCTGCGCCGCACTTTCGAGGAGGTGGAGGGCTACGACGAAATGGTGGTGCTGCGCGACATCAGTTTCGAGTCCTTCTGCGAGCATCACATGGCGCCCATCATCGGCCGCGCGCATGTCGGCTACCTGCCCACCGATCGCGTCGTCGGCATCAGCAAGCTGGCGCGAGTCGTCGAAGGCTACGCTCGCCGCTTCCAGGTGCAGGAGAAGCTCACCTCGCAAATCGCCGCATGCATCAACGATGTTCTAAAGCCGCGCGGCGTCGGTGTCGTGATCGACGCGACGCATGAGTGCATGACGACGCGCGGCGTTCACAAGCGCGGCGTATCCATGATCACGAGTAAAATGCTGGGCACCTTCCGCGCCGACGCCAGCACGCGCGCCGAGTTCCTGAGATTCATCGACATCGAGGGCCGCGCCCAGCGCTGATCAGTTTCGCTTGCGCTCCGGGCCGGCCCGCACCGGCATCAAGTCGACCGAAAAGCTGTACTTGTGCTTCTCGCCCGGCTGCAGAGCGCCGACGCCGACCACATGGCGCGCGATCTTTTCGCCGCGTTCGTTGGTGATCGATATCACCACGCAGTATTCGCAACTCTCGTCGCGCTCGGCGTGGCGAATCGTTCCCTCGATCCGCATCGCCGACACTGCTTCCGCTTGCGATTCCGCATTCGAAGAATTGAAGCGCAGGTGGTGCTGGCACCCGGGACAGATGTTGGCGCTCTGCAGAACGACAGCCTTGCAGTGCGGACAAACCCGTGTCGCGCCTAAGGTACCCGCCCGAGCGACGACCATCGCTAGCTGCCGCTGCCCACCAGGCCGGGCTTGACCTTCACCTTCTCGTCTTCCCAGCCGAATTCGACGTGCCCGCGCATGCGCGAACCTGCCGCAACCGTGATCGACCCGGCCTTGACGTCGCCGACGATGACGCCGCCTTCCTGCACGTCGACTCGCTTGGCGGATTCGATGTTGCCCTGCAGCTCGCCGCCGACCACCACGATGCCGGCCAGCACCTGCCCGGTCAAATGGGCGCCCGGTTCGATGTTGAAATTGCCGTCGATGCGCACGTCGCCCTTGAAGCGGCCCGCGATGCGCACATTGCCCGAGCCTTCGATCTTGCCCTCGATGGTCAGGTTCGCGGCAATGACCGATTCGCCACCCTCCGATGAGGACTTCGGCGTGGGGCGGCGCGGCGACACGGCCGTGGCCGGATCGGCCGTGGTGCGGTCCGGTATATTGCGATCCTGCAAACTACGCTCCGGCGGAGGCGCCGACGGGGGGACAGCGGTAGCCGCCGAAGCGGGCGTAGGTTTTTCGTTCCAAAGCGCCATGAGTAACTCTCCATTGAGATGGTGACTAAAGCCTACACGCTAACGCCTAAAAATGTCATCGGACAATGTCTTCTAATGGAGACGGTACCACCTCATGAACGGCCCGTACGGGGGTCCCCTACACGCGTGAGCACCGCCGCACGCGAAGCTCAGACTCAATGCCGGGTAATCATGCCCATGGACTATACTGCGGCGGGAAAAAAAGCGGGGTGTTAGCTCTTGTTTCAGCAACTTAAGCAATTGAGTCCGGATGCGATCCTCGGGCTGATGGCCAAATTTCGGGCCGATCCGTCTCCATCGAAGGTCGACCTCGGAGTGGGCGTGTACCGCGACCTGAGCGGTAATACCCCGGTGCTTGCCAGCGTGCGCCGAGCCGAGCAGGCGGTGCTCGCCGCGCAAACCACGAAGTCCTACGTGGCCGCGGCGGGGCGCGAGGAGTTCAACCGCGCCGTGGAAGAAATGGTCCTGGGGGCGGACCATGCGGCCCGCCGCGAGCGGCGCGCGCGAACTACGCAGACCCCGGGGGGCTGCGGCGCCCTGCGGGTGGGCGCGGAACTGATCCGGGCGGCGGCCCCCACCGTCACGGTCCACGTCAGCGATCCGACATGGGGCAATCACACGCCCCTGCTGGGCAGTTCGGGCCTGCGGCTCGAACGCTACCCTTACTACGATCCGGCAACGCACCGGCTGCGCTTCGACGCCATGCTCGAGCGGCTCGATCGCTCGGCGGAAGGGGACGTGGTCTTGATTCATGCCTGCTGCCACAATCCCACCGGCGCCGATCTCGATCCACAGCAATGGCAGGCGCTGGCTCAACTGCTGGCGCGCAGGCGTCTGGTGCCATTTCTGGACCTTGCGTACCAGGGCTTCGCCGCCGGCCTGGAGGCCGACGCTGCCGGCGTGCGCCTGGTCGCAACCCAGGTTCCGGAAGCGCTCATCGCCATATCGTTTTCCAAGAATCTGGGCCTGTACCGCGAGCGAACCGGTGCATTGATCGCGATCGGCGAGAACGAAACCCGCGCCGATGCAATGCTGAGTCATATGCTGCAAATTGCGCGCAGCATCTATTCGATGCCGCCCGATCACGGCGCGGCTATAGCGGCGCACATTTTTGCAAATCCGGGGCTCAAGGGAGAATGGATCGAGGAACTCACCGCCATGCGCACACGGATCGCCGACATGCGAGCGTTACTGGCGCAGCACCTGCATGAGGCAACCGGAGACGCGGCCTTCGATTTCATCCGCTTGCAGCACGGCATGTTTTCTCTGCTCGGCGTATCGGTCCAAGCGGTGGAGCGGCTGCGCGACGAGCATCATATTTACATGCTGTCGGACAGCCGCATGAATCTCGCCGGTATCACGCCGCACAACGTCGCCTACGTCGCCCGCGCCGTAGCCGCAGTCAATCCCCGAGGGCCCGGGTGAGCGCGCTGATCTCGGCCTCCGATTCTTGCATCACATCGAGGGTTTTCGCCGGGCTCAAGCCCAGGCGATTGGCGGCTCCGAGATCGGTCAAGGCGAGTTCGAGGCCCGGGACATCCTTTGCATGGGAAGCCATCAGAATGGCGACGGCAATGACGTCGCTCAAATCCGGCGGACCTTCCTCCGTCCGGCTGTAATCGGTCTGATCGCCGACCGCCTGCGCCATCGATTCGGAGAAATTCCAATTCTCGAGAATGGCCTTGCCGATGGAGGCATGCCATTCGCCGATGATTTGGTTCAGCATGGTGTTGCTGGCAAACAGTTCCGGGTGATCGATCACCCGCGTCAGCACGTACAATTTTCCGATTCCGTGCATCATGCCGGTCAGCATGGCCTCGTCCGGATTGACCTTGGTGCAATTCCTGGCGAGCACAAAGGACAACGCGGCCACCACCGTGCTGCGCTCCCACAGATCATTGAGGTGATGTTCCAAGCCGCTCAGCTTATTACTCTTGCGGATCTGCGCCATCGAGAAGGCCATCGAGGCGCTGCGCACCATGTTGTAGCCAATGCGGTTGATCGCGGCACGCAGGTCGGTCACCGTCCGTCCGCTGCGATTGAGCGACGCGGAATTTGCGATTCGCAGCAAGCGCGCCGCCAATGCCGGCTCGGATCCCACGACCCGGACCACCTGTTCGATCGATGATTTCGGGTCCGACAAGACCTTTCTGACTCGGATCGCTATTTCGGGAAACGAGGGCAGGTCCACATTGCCACGCGACAGCTCCGCCGCCAGGCTGCGGACAAAATCGAAGGCAACCGCGGACTGGGACTCGGACTGCAGTGGTGTATTCGTCACGTTCGCGCTCACAACGCTAGGAAATCGACCGGAACCGGTTAATCTTGAGGCCGGCTCTGCAAACTTTACTTAACACGGCTCTTGAAGCGCTGCTGCACTTCGCCATGACGCGTCCGCTCCGTATGGGTGTCTCCACAATAGACGGCAACCACTCGCCGCCAAAACGCCACTGCGCCCGGATTGCGCAGATATTCGACGATCTCCCAATCACCGGCGAAGCGGTCGAAAATCAGCGTTGCCGCGTCCCGGCCCATGCCGACCCGGCGATGCTGCTTGCGTATGAAAAACTCGGACATGCGATAGTCCGCGGCGGGCTCGCCCGCGGCCGGTATCCGCGGCCGCGTCACCAGAGCGAAGCCCACTGGATCGGGCCCTTTGAGAATCACCAGGGGATGAGAGTGATCGTTGGAAAACCAATTGGCGAAGATTTCGTCTTCACGCGGATTGTCGGCGCCAAGGACCGAAAACAGGCCCGTGTTCAGGTCGGCCAAGGCGTCGATGTATTCGCCGTAGACAGCTTTGGATCCACTGGCGATCCTTTTTCGAGTGTCGGCAGTCGCGAATACTGACTAGCAAGGAATCCGCAGCCCCCAATTTCAAAAGACACAGCCCGGGCGAACGTGCCTGCCGGCCGCCCGCCCGGGCATGTGGGATCAGCTATCGAACCGAATTACTGCTTCGCAGCGGAGGCTGCACTCAGCGGTCGCGCCGAACTCGCAGCTGCAGCTGCATCGGATGCGGCAGAGGCGGCGGCAGTCCGCAGGCGCAGGCGCCGCGGCCGGAGGAGGAGTCGTATCAGCAGCCGGGGCAGGAGCCTCGGTCTTGCTGCCGCAGGCACTCAGCACGAATGCAGCGACAAAAGCGCTTAGAGCAAGTTTGGTCTTCATCTATCGATACCCCAGAAATATTAAGAATTGAATTTTAAGGCCGAGCGTTTTATTGGGCTTTCACCCAAATCTCCGCTGCGATTTTAGAGTGTTTTGCCCCAATTTCATACCTCTTTCGCGATCTCATGAGCGCCTTTAACGCGTTGGAATCGCAAGTGGGGTTAAAGGGCTATAGCTATGGCAGGGTCAGGTGCATACTTTGGCCTTCGCAATGGGCAGGAGTCGATGTGAGCGAATCCGATCTCGATAAACTTTACAAACCGCATTTGCAGACTCTCATGCGGCGCGCGGAACGGTCCCTCGCGGCGAGCCGTTTCGACGCCTTGGTCATCCACGCAGGCTCTCCACCCAGCCTGTTCCTGGACGATCAGGACTATCCCTTCAAGGTGAACCCCCAATTCAAGACATGGGTACCGATCGTGGACAACCCGCGCTGTATTCTGGTCTTCGTGCCGGGCGCACGCCTCAAGGTCCTGTTTTACCAGCCTAATGATTATTGGCATAAGGCCGCCAGGCTGCCGCAGGCTCCCTGGACCGCCGAGGTCGATTTGATCGCCATGGACGACCCCTCCAAGGCGAGCGCTCACTGGGCGGCTCTTGGCCGCACAGCTTACATCGGCCCGGAGGGCTTTGCCGCCGGGACCGACCCGGCATGCATCAATCCGCCCGAACTCTTGTCACGCCTACACTTCGATCGCGCCGTCAAAACGGCCTACGAACTCGAATGCATGCGCCGTGCAAGCGAACTCGGCGCCCGCGGGCATCGAGCCGCCCTGGCGGCATTTCGCCGCGGAGGATCCGAATACGATGCTCACATGCGCTACTTAGAGGCCTGCGCCCAGCGTGAAGAGGAGATGCCCTATAACAATATCGTGGCGTACAACGAAAACTCCGCCGTGCTGCATTACCAACACTTGGAGCGTACCGCCCCCTCCTCCCTGCGTTCCTTTTTGATCGATGCCGGAGCTCAATATCGCGGCTATGCATCGGATATCACCCGCACCTATGCAGCCTTTCCGGGCCGCTTCGCCGATCTGGTGGAAGCCATGGACTCGGCACAGCAGGCGCTGTGCGGCGAGATCGTGGCAGGCCGCGACTACCGGGAAGTGCACCTTTCCGCACATCGCCGCCTGGGCGAGGTCATGCACGGAATCGGTCTCACCAAGATACCGGGGCAGACCGCGTTGGAGCTGGGTGTTACCGGCGTGTTCTTCCCGCATGGCATCGGCCACCTGCTTGGTCTGCAGGTGCACGACGTCGGCGGCGTGATGGGCGACCCCCAAGGCCACGAGCGTCAGCGGCCCGAGGGGCATCCCTACCTGCGCCTTACCCGCATGCTCGAACCGGGGGTAGTGGTCACGGTGGAACCCGGCATTTACCTGATCGATTCTCTGCTGGCCGCGGCGCATGCCGACTCGCGGCGCGCCCACATCGACTGGGCGGTCGTGGAGGAACTCAAGCCCTTCGGCGGCGTTCGAATCGAAGACAATGTCGTCGCGACGGCATCCGAGCCGGAGAATATGACCCGGGACGCGTTCGCCAGGGCAGCATAGTTCTGCCCATCAAAGGACGGGGTCGTCCTCGACCCCGTTGAAAGGTGGCGCGAAGCGCCTAAGCAGCCTTGGCCTTGCGCCGCTTCGGTGTCGCCGCGGCTTCAGCCTCACCCTCGGCCGCGCCCTTCTTGGATTTCTTCGGCGCCTTGGCGGCCTTAGAACCCTCGGTCTTCTCAGCCGGCACCGCCGCCGACTCGACCAGCTGCATCAATGCCATGTCCGCCGAATCCCCCGGGCGCGGTTCCATTTTCAGGATCCGGGTATAGCCGCCGGCCCGTGCCTTGAAGCGGGGTCCCAGGTCTGCGAACAGTTTCTCCACCACGCCCTCATCGCGCAGTCGCGAGTACGCCAGGCGCCGCTTGGCCAGGGAATCTGCCTTGGCCAGAGTAATCAAGGGTTCAACCACGCGGCGCAATTCCTTGGCCTTCGGTACCGTGGTCCGGATGGTCTCGTGCCGCAGCAGAGAGGCCGCCATGTTGCGCAGCATGGCGTGTCGATGGGACGAATTGCGCGAGAGCTGGCGCCCGCTGTTTCTATGCCGCATGATTAAATTCCGTCGCGTTCGTCGTCGCGCTTCAAGCCCGGCGGCGGCCAGTTGTCGATACGCATGCCCAACGTCAATCCGTGGCTCTCCAGGACTTCCTTGATCTCCGTCAGCGACTTCTTGCCCAAATTGGGTGTGCGCAGCAACTCGACCTCGGTGCGCTGAACCAAGTCGCCGATGTAGTGAATGTTCTCGGCTTTCAGGCAATTGGCGCTGCGAACCGTCAGCTCGAGTTCGTCCACCGGCCGCAGCAGAATGGGATCGAACTGCGTCTCGGTGGCCTTCGTGGTCGACTCATCCTGGCCCTGCAAATCGACGAACACCGACAGCTGGTCCTTGAGGATTCCGCCGGCGCGGCGAATCGCCTCTTCCGGATCGATGGTGCCGTTGGTCTCGATATCGAGAATGAGTTTGTCCAGGTCGGTGCGCTGCTCGACGCGTGCGCTTTCGACATTGTAAGTGACCTTCCGCACGGGGCTGAACGAGGCATCCAGTTGCAGACGGCCGATGGCGCGAGTCTGCTCTTCGAACGCCATGCGCTGCGCCGCGGGGCGATAGCCTCGTCCGCGCTCGACCTTCAACGACATCGACAATTCACCGGCCTTCGTCAAATTCGCGATCACGAGATCCGGATTCAAGATCTCGATGTCGTGGTCGCCAGCAATGTCGCCGGCCGTCACCGGGCCCGGGCCTTTCTTGTGCAGGCGCACCTCGGCGACGTCGCGGGTGTGCATGCGGATGGCCACCGCCTTGAGATTCAGCAGAATGTCGACGACGTCCTCTTGGACACCCTCGATGGCGGTGTACTCGTGCAGCACGCCTTCTATTTCAATCTCGGTGATGGCCGCGCCGGGCAACGAGGACAGCAGCACTCGACGCAAGGCATTGCCCAGCGTGTGACCAAAGCCGCGTTCGAACGGTTCGATCACGATACGCGCATGGCGCGGCGACACGGGTTGCACCTTGACGACCCGGGGCTTCAAAAATTCATTGATCGATCCCTGCATGGATATCACCTACGTTAACTAACCGGGGGGAACGCCGCAGCGAGCTGCCGCGTTACTTGCCAACCCTATTCGCCAATTTACTTGCCAATTCCTACTTGGAATACAACTCGACGACCAGGCTCTCGTTGATGTCCGGCAGAATTTCCTGCCGGTCGGGAACCGACTTCAAAATTCCCGAGAATTTCTTGTCGTCCACTTCCACCCAATCCGGGAAACCGACTTGTGCTGCGATCGTGAGGGCCGCCTGAATGCGTGTCTGCTTCTTCGCCTTCTCGCGCAAGCTGACCACGTCGCCGGCCTTGCACTGATAGGAGGCGATGTTGACCAGTTTCTCGTTCACCGCAACCGCCTTGTGGCTCACCAGCTGGCGCGCCTCGGCGCGGGTCGCGGCGAAGCCCATGCGGTAGACCACGTTGTCCAACCGGCACTCCAAGAACTGCAGCAACGTTTCGCCCGTCGCGCCCGGTCGGCCCGCCGCCTTCTGGTAGTAGTTGCGGAACTGGCGCTCCAGCACTCCGTACATGCGGCGCAGCTTCTGCTTCTCGCGCAGCTGCAATCCGTACTCCGACAAGCGCTGCTTGCGTTCGCTCTTGACGCCGCCGGGCGGCACTTCGAGCTTGCACTTCGACTCGAGAGGCTTGACACCGCTCTTCAGGAACAGATCAGTTCCCTCGCGACGAGACAGCTTACATTTCGGACCGGTGTACTTTGCCATTACAAACCTTTGTGCGACTTTCTGGGGCGAACTTTCGAAAAACGCTGTGCGGAAACCTTTAAACGCGACGCTTTTTCGGCGGACGACAACCGTTATGGGGGATCGGAGTCACGTCTTCAATGTTGGTGATCTTCAGCCCGCATCCATTCAATGCGCGAACGGCGGATTCACGGCCCGGGCCGGGACCCATGACTCGCACTTCGACGTTCTTCACGCCGTGTTCCTGAGCCGCCACTCCGGCCCGTTCGGCCGCCACCTGTGCCGCGAACGGCGTGGATTTGCGCGATCCGCGGAATCCGCAGCCGCCCGAGGTTGCCCAAGACAGCGTATTGCCTTGCCGGTCGGTGATGGTGATGATGGTGTTATTGAAGGACGCGTGCACGTGCGCGATCGCATCCAGCACATTCTTGCGGACCTTCTTCCGGACCGGCTTGCCGCTTTGCGCACCGCCGCCGCCTTGGCCCGCTTGTTTCTGATCAGCCATGGTGTATCTCTCTTAAACCTTACCTGGGGGGGCGTTCATCTTCACGGCCTGCTTGCGCGGGCCCTTGCGGGTACGGGCATTGGTGCGCGTGCGCTGGCCGCGCATCGGCAGCCCCTTGCGGTGCCGGATGCCCCGGTAGCAGCCCAGATCCATCAGGCGCTTGATGTTCATGGACACTTCGCGCCGCAGATCGCCCTCGACCGCAAATTTCGCGACCTGAGACCGCAGCGAGGCGACTTCCGCGTCCGTGAGATCCTTCACCTTGACGTTGTACTTCACGCCGGCGGCGTCGCAAATGCGCGCCGCCCGGCTGTTTCCGATGCCGAAAATGTGGGTCAGGCCGATGACCACATGCTTGTTCATCGGTATGTTGATGCCGGCGATACGCGCCATCTATTTCTCCACCCGCGCCCAGGAAAAAAGGCGCGGTAATATATACGAAAAATGCCCAAACATCAATTCAGTCGCCTTGGTCAACCTCAACCCTGGCGCTGCTTATGCCGGGCATCCGACGAGCAAATGATGTAAACGATGCCGCGGCGCCGCACAATTTTGCAGTTCTTGCAGATCTTCTTCACCGAAGGACGAACTTTCATTTCTTACTCCCGATGCCCCGCAGGCTGGCCTTCTTCATCAGGCCCTCATATTGGTGCGACATCAAATGCGATTGCGTCTGTGCGACGAAATCCATGACGCCGACGACGATGATCAACAACGAGGTGCCGCCGAACTGGAAAGGAACGCTCGGATTCACCATGCGAATGATTTCAGGCAGCAGACACACTGCCATGATGTACAGGCCGCCCCACAGGGTCAGCCGGGTCAGCACCTTATCCAGGTAGTCGCCGGTCTGCTGGCCCGGACGGATCCCAGGAATGAAGGCGCCGGCCTTCTTGAGATTGTCCGCCGTATCGCGCGCGTCATACACCAGGGCCACGTAGAAGAACGCAAATCCGATGATCAGCAGCGCAAACAGCAGCACGTGCAGCGGCTGGCCGTAACCCAGGACCACGGCGATTTTTTGCAAGGTCCGTTGGATGGCGTTGGGGTTCGGGCTGTTGCCGAAGAACTGCGCGATGGTCGCCGGGAACACCAGCAGGCTCGAGGCAAATATGGGCGGAATGACGCCGGCCATGTTGAGCTTGAACGGCAGGTGCGTGCTCTGTCCCTGCATCATGCGCCGCCCCACCTGGCGCTTGGCATAGTTCACCTGGATCTTGCGCTGCGCCCGCTCGACGAACACGCAGAACAGGGTCACCAGGATCACCACGACCAGGATCAGCAGCACGATCAGCGGGTTCATTTCGCCGGAGCGCACCATTTCCAGGGTATTGCCGATGGCGCGCGGCAGGCCGGCGATGATGCCGGCGACGATGATCATGGTGATGCCGTTGCCGATGCCGCGCTCGGTGATCTGCTCGCCCAGCCACATCACGAACAAGGTGCCGGTGGTGATGGATACGGTGGCGATGAACAGGAACTGCGGACCCGGGTTCGGCACCAGATTGCCGCCGGAATTCTGAATCGCCAGCGCCGCGCCGAAGCCCTGGAAGGCCGCCAGCAACACCGTGCCGTAGCGCGTGTACTGCATGAGCTTGCGCCGCCCGGATTCGCCGTCCTTGCGGATCTGCGCCCAGGGCGGATACACCATGGACGCCATCTGGATGATGATGGATGCGGTGATGTAGGGCATCACATTCAGCGCGAAAATGCTGAATCGCTGCAGGGCGCCGCCCGAGAACATGTTGAACATGCCGAGCAGCGTGCCGTTCTGGGTCGAGAAGAAGGCGGCGAACCGGGCCGCGTCGATTCCCGGCACCGGGATGAACGTGCCCATCCGATACACCACCAGCGCGCCCAGCAGGAACCACAGACGCTTGCGCATCTCGGCGAAGCGCGTCATGTCTCCCAGGGCGGCGGTAGGGTTGGTGGTGGCCACGTGCCTTCTTAAACCTCGAAGCGGCCGCCGGCCGACTCGACCGCGCTCTTGGCGCCCTTGGTCGCCGTGATCGCCTTGTCCTTGACGACGTAGGCCTTGGTGACCTTGCCCGACAGGATGATCTTCACGAGTTTCGTGGCCTCGGGCACCAGGTTCGCTTCGATCAAGCCCGCCAGCGTGACTTCGCCGCCCTCGACCCGCATCAGATCGGTCAAGCGTCAGCTCGGCGCGCGACGCCTTCATGGCCGACCGGAAGCCGATCTTGGGCAAACGCCGCTGCAGGGGCATCTGGCCGCCTTCGAATCCGACCTTGTGATAGCCGCCCTTGCGCGCGCGCTGTCCCTTGACGCCGCGGCCGCAGGTCTTGCCCTGGCCGGCGGATGCGCCGCGGCCGACCCGCAGACGGGTTTGCTTGGAGCCGGGGCCCGGCTTGATGGTGTTCAATCGCATGGTTTAGACCTTCCCCGAACCCAGTGCAGTCTCAACTTTGAGCATGTGGCTGGCCGCATTGATCATGCCGCGATTCGACGGCGTGTCCGCAACCACGACGCTGTGGCCGATACGCCGCAATCCCAAGCCGCGGGCCGAGTTGCGGATGCTGGCCAGCTGGCCATACATGCTCTTGATCAAAGTGACTTTGATTGTACTTGTCGGTCATGGCCCTACCCCACGAGTTCCGCGACGCTCTTGCCGCGCTTGGCCGCGATGTCGTCCGGAGTGCGCAGCTTGGCGAGCGCATCCATGGTCGCTCGCACCACGTTGATCGGATTGCGCGAACCGTAGCTCTTCGCGAGCACGTTGCGCACGCCCGCGCACTCGAACACCGCCCGCATGCCGCCGCCGGCGATCACGCCCGTTCCGTCGGCGGCCGGTTGCATGTAGACCCGCGTGGTCCCATGCCGGCCTTTGACCGCGTAGAACAGGGTATCGTTCTTCAATGACACCGTGACCAGGCTCTTGCGGGCTTGCATCATGGCCTTGGAAATCGCGACCGGCACTTCGCGCGCCTTGCCGTAACCGAATCCGACGCGGCCGGCGCCGTCGCCCACGACGGTAAGCGCGGTGAAGCCGAATTGCTTGCCGCCCTTGACCACCTTGGCGACGCGGTTCACCGCGACCAGCTTTTCGAGCAGGTCATCGCCGGACATTGGTTTTTCTACTCTCGCCATATGCCTTTAGACCCTTTGGTTAGAACTCGAGACCCGCTTCGCGAGCGGCCTCTGCCAGCGCTTTGACGCGCCCGTGATACATGAAACCGGAACGGTCGAAAGCAACCTTTGCAATGCCCTTCGCTTTGGCGCGCTCCGCGATGGCGCGGCCGACGGCCTTGGCAGCCTCGATGTTGCCGGTGGCTTTCAATGCTCCGCGCACATCCTTCTGCACGGTCGACGCGGCCACCAGAACCTTGTCGCCCTCGGCGGCGAAGATCTGCGCATAAATGTGCTGCGGCGTGCGGTGCACCGACAGGCGCAGCGCGGCCAGCTCCTTGATCTTTACGCGGCCCCGGCGCGCGCGGCGCAGGCGGGTATCTTGTTTGGTCAGTTTCATGTGCTTACTTCTTCTTCGCCTCTTTCAGCGAAATCTTTTCATCGGAGTACTTCACGCCCTTGCCCTTGTAGGGCTCCGGCGGCCTGAAGCCGCGAATCTCCGCCGCGGTCTGGCCGACTCGCTGGCGATCGATGCCCTTGACGATGATCTCGGTCTGGGTCGGTGTTTCGATGGTGACGCCGTCCGGGATCGCGTAATTGATCAAGTGCGAATAGCCCAGCGTCAGCGTCAGGCTCTTCGCCTGCACCGCGGCGCGATAGCCGACGCCGACCAACTCGAGCTTCTTCTCATAGCCCTTGGTGACGCCGGTGACCATGTTCGCCAGATGCGCGCGGGTGGCGCCCGCGATGGCGTTCAATGCCTTCGGCGCCGGTATCGGCCTGCACTTCCAGATGCTTTTCCTGCTGCACGACCTTGATGCCGCTCTTGATGGCCAGCGTCAGCGTGCCCTTGGCGCCCTTCACCGTGACGGCATCCGCGCCGATCGTGGCGCTGACACCCTGCGGCAGATCGACCGGCATTTTTGCGACTCGAGACATGATGTAAACCTTACGTTTGCGACCTATCCAACGACCTTATTGGACGACGAACAGCACTTCGCCGCCGGTTCCGGCCGCGCGCGCCTGCGCGTCGGACATGATGCCCTTCGGCGTCGAAATCACCGCGACGCCCAGGCCGCCCAGCACCTTGGGCAGTTCGTCCTTGCCGCGGTAAATCCGCAGGCCCGGACGGCTGATGCGCTCGATGCGGTCGATGACCGGACGGCCGTCGTGATACTTGAGTTCGATGGACAGCGTGCTCTTCGCACCCGTCGACATCGACGCCGATATCCGCCAATGTAGCCTTCGTCCTTCAATACCTTGAGGATGGCCAGCTTCAGCTTCGAAGCTCCCACGCCCACCGTGGGCTTGCCCGCGGACTGCGCATTGCGAATACGGGTCAGAAGATCGGCAATCGGATCAGTCATGCTCATAGTGCGCGCCTCACCAGCTCGCCTTGGAAAGGCCGGGATCTCGCCGCGGTTGGCGGCCTCGCGCAGCTTGGTGCGCGCCAGCCCGAACTTGCGGTACACGCCGCGCGAACGGCCGGTGATGGAGCAGCGGTTGCGCTGCCGCGTTGCCGCCGCGTCGCGCGGCTGCTGCTGCAGTTCTACTCTGCGCGGCTTCTCGCTCCTCCGCTCCGGTCTTCGGGTCGCGGATCAGCTCTTTGAGCTCGGCGCGCCGCGTAGCGTATTTCTTCGCTATCTTGAGGCGTCTCTTCTCGCGCATGAGCATATTCGTCTTGGCCATGGGCTATTACCCTACTTGCGGAACGGAAAGTTGAAAGCTTCTAGCAGCGCGCGTCCATGCTTGTCGTCGCGCGCCGACGTGGAGATGGTGATGTCCATGCCACGGATTTGATCGATCTGGTCGTACTGAATCTCGGGGAAAATGATCTGCTCCTTGACCCCCAGGCTGTAGTTGCCGCGGCCGTCGAAGGAGCGCGTGCTGATGCCGCGAAAATCCCTGATGCGCGGAATCGCGATGCTCACCAGGCGATCGAGGAACTCGTACATGCGGTCGCCGCGCAAGGTCACCTTGCAGCCGATGGCCTGGCCGTCGCGCACCTTGAACGTCGCCACGGACTTCTTCGCCTTGGTCACCGCGGGCTTCTGTCCCGTGATCTTGGCCATGTCGGCGGTCGCTGCGTCCATGACCTTCTTGTCGGCCACGGCCTCGCCCACGCCCATGTTGACCGTGATCTTGAGGATGCGCGGAACCTGCATCGTGTTCTTGAGCCCAAGCTTCGCCTTGAGCTCCGGCACGAGCTTCTCGCCGTAAATCTTCTTGAGTCTTGCTGCCATGTGATTACTCGCTGACTGGTCGCACTTACTTGGCGTCGACCATTTCTTTGTTCGACTTGAACACGCGCACCTTGCGGCCGTCCTCGAGCGCCTTGAAGCCGACGCGATCGCCTTTCTGCGTCGCCGGATTGAAGACCAACACGTTGGACACGTGCAGCGGCGCCTCGCGCTCGATGATGCCGCCTTGAACGCCCATCTGCGGGTTCGGACGCTGGTGCTTCTTGGACATGTTGAGTCCTTCGACGCGCACCCGGTCGTCCGCCAGCACCTCGATGACCGCGCCCTTGCGCCCCTTGTCCCGGCCGGTGATCAGACACGACCATGTCGCCTTTGCGAATCTTCTTCATCACAGCACCTCGGGTGCGAGCGATATGATCTTCATGAACTGCACGTTGCGCAGCTCGCGCGTCACCGGCCCGAAAATACGGGTGCCGATCGGCTCGAGCTTGTTGGTCAGGAGCACGGCGGCGTTGGTATCGAACCGGATCAGTGATCCGTCGGCGCGCCGCACTCCGCTCTTCGTGCGCACGACGACCGCGTCATACACTTCGCCCTTCTTTACCTTGCCGCGCGGAATCGCGTCCTTGACGCTCACCTTGATTACGTCACCCACGGCGGCGTAGCGGCGCTTGGAGCCGCCGAGCACCTTGATGCACATCAGCCGCTTGGCGCCGCTGTTGTCGGCCACATTCAATATGGTTCGCATCTGAATCATGTCAGTTCCTTATTCGGCGCGGGCACGTTCGACAACGCGCACCAACACCCACGATTTGCGACGCGACATAGGCCGGCACGGCTTGATCGACACCGTGTCGCCCTCCTTGCACTCATTGTTCTCGTCATGCGCGAGCAACTTCGTCGTGCGGCGAACGTACTTGCCGTACATCGGATGCTTGACCAGCCTTTCCACGGAAACGGCGACGGTCTTGTCCATCTTGTTGCTGACGACCTTGCCCGTCAGCAGCCGCTGGCCCGGTACGGGAGCCGCGCCCGCCGCCGGCGTGCCGCCCGCCTCTATTGTTTGTGCCTCGGTCGACATCACGCCTTACCTCCGCTCACCCTGGATTGGGCGAGCACCGTCTTCACGCGCGCAATGTTCTTACGCACCTTCGCAAATTGATCCGGCTTCGCGGCCTGTCCCGTGGCGCGCGCCATGCGCAGATTGAACTGCTCGCGGCGCAGCTTGAGAAGCTCCTCGCCGAGATCCTTGGGCGCCTTGCCGCGCAACTCTTTAGCTTTCATGTTCGCACCTTCATGTCCGGACCTGGCGCTTGACGAACGCCGTCGACACGGACAGCTTGGCGGAGGCCAGGCGGAACGCCTCGCGCGCCGTCTCCTCGCTCATGCCTTCGATCTCGAACAGCACCTTGCCGGGCAGAACCTTCGCCACCCAGTACTCGACATTGCCCTTGCCCGAGCCCATGCGCACTTCGAGCGGCTTCTGGGTGATCGGCACATCCGGGAACACCCGGATCCAAATGCGCCCGCCGCGCTTGACGTGACGCGAGATGGCCCGCCGGGCGGCCTCGATCTCGCGGGCCGTCATGCGGCACCGATCGGTCGCCTTCAACCCGTACTCGCCGAACGCGACGGAATTGCCGCGTTGCGCGCTGCCGGAGATCTTGCCCTTGAACTGTTTGCGGAATTTGGTCCGCTTCGGCTGCATCATGTGTCGTTACCTAGTTCAACCAGCAGCCGGAGCTGCGGCCTCGACGGGTTTGGCGCCAGCCGCTGCTGCAGCGTCGGCGTCCGCCTCTGCGGCCTCAACTTCCGGCTGATCGAACACTTCACCCTTGAATATCCAAACCTTGATGCCGATGACACCGTAGGTCGTTTGCGCCTCCGCAACGCCGTAATCGATGTCGGCACGAAACGTATGCAGGGGAACGCGCCCCTCGCGATTGGTTTCCGTGCGTGCGATTTCCGAGCCGTTCAAACGTCCGGAAATGCGCACTTTGATGCCCAGTGCTCCGGAACGCATGGTGTTGGTCACGGCGCGCTTCATGGCGCGGCGGAACATCACGCGTTTTTCCAGCTGCTGCGAGATGCCTTCCGCGACCAGTTTGGCGTCGAGCTCGGGCTTGCGGATCTCCGCGATGTTCAGCCGCACATCGTTCATCGTCATGCCGAGGATCTTGGCCACCGCGGTGCGGAGCTTCTCGATGTCCTCGCCCTTTTTGCCGATCACGATTCCCGGGCGCGCCGTATGGATGGTGATATTGGCGCGCCGTGCAGCGCGCTCGATGTGAATCCGGCTCACCGAAGCGTCGGCAAGCTTCTTGCTCAGAAACTTCCGCACCAGAAAATCGGTGTGGATGTTCGAAGCGAACGTCTTGGATCCGGCATACCACTTCGACGTCCAGTCGCGCGTGATGCCGAGACGAATACCAATCGGATTGACTTTCTGACCCATTAGGCCTCTCGCTTACCGTCGGACACTTGAACCAGGATGTGACTGTTGCGCTTGGCGATTCTCACGCCGCGGCCTTTGGCGCGTGCATGGAACCGCTTGAGCATCGGCGCGGGATCGACTTCGATACGCGTCACCTTCAAATCGTCAACATCGGCATTGAAATTGTTGTAGGCATTGGCGATCGCCGAATCCAGCACCTTGAGGACGATCTTCGCGCCCTTCTTCGGCATGAACTTCAACGTATTGACGGCCAGCGTCGCGGACTTGCCGCGAATCGTGTCCACCACCAAGCGGCACTTCTGGGGAGAAATGCGCGCATACCGTAACACTGCTTTAGTCTGCATTGCCCTACTCCGCCGCCGACACTTTCTTGTCGCCGGAATGCGCTTTGAACGTGCGTGTGGGCGCGAATTCGCCAAGCTTGTGGCCGACCATGTTCTCGGACACGAGTACGGGCACATGCAGCCGGCCGTTATGCACCGCGATAGTCAAGCCGACCATATCGGGAATGACCATGGACCGCCGCGACCAAGTCTTGATAGGACGGCGGTCATTCTTCTGGCTGGCCGTTTGCACCTTCTTAGCCAGGTGCAAATCCACGAACGGGCCTTTCTTGAGCGAACGAGGCAAGTTATGTCTCCTACAGCCGTTTGTTCTTGCGACGCTGAACGATCATGCCGTCAGTGCGCTTGTTGCGACGCGTCTTCTTACCCTTGGTCTGCAGGCCCCACGGGCTCACGGGATGCGGATTGCCCTGGCCTGACTTGCCCTCGCCGCCGCCGTGCGGGTGATCGACCGGGTTCATCACGACACCACGCACCGTCGGACGCACGCCGAGCCAGCGCACCGCGCCGGCCTTGCCGAACACGCGCAGGTTGTGTTCGTCATTGCCCACCTCACCGATGGTGGCGCGGCAATCGACGTGAATCTTGCGCATTTCGCCGGACTTCAAGCGCACGCTGGCATAGACACCCTCGCGCGCAGCGAACTGAGCCGAGCCGCCGGCGCTGCGCGCCAGCTGGCCGCCCTTGCCGACTTTCAGCTCGATGTTGTGCACGGTGCTGCCCACGGGGATATGCCGCAGCGGCAATGCGTTGCCCGGCTTGATCGGCGCGTCGGCCCCTGAGCGGATCTCGTCGCCGGCTTTCACGCCCTTCGGCGCGAGAATGTAGCGGCGCTCGCCGTCCTTGTAGAGCACCAAGGCCAGGTGCGAAGTTCGATTCGGATCATATTCCAAACGTTCCACGACGCCGGGAATGCCGTCCTTGTCGCGCTTGAAATCCACCAGCCGGTAGCGCTGCTTGTGGCCGCCGCCGATGTGGCGCGTGGTCTGCCGGCCGGAGTGGTTGCGCGCTCCGGTGCGGTTCTTCTTGGTGGTCAAAGACTCGAGCGGCCCGCCCTTGTGCAGGTGTGAGCGGTCGATTTTGACTACGAAGCGCGTCCCCGGGGAGGTCGGCTTCATTTTAATGAGTGCCATGGCCTTTAGTCCTTACTTCGCAGCGCCGCCGGTGAAGTCGATCGACTGCCCGGTTTCCAAACGCACGTACGCTTTCTTGTAGCCGTTGCGCTTACCGGCCACGTTCTTGAATCGCCGGGTCTTGCCCGGTTTATTGAGCAAATTGACGCCTTCGACTTTGACCTCGAACATCAATTCCACGGCCTGCTTCACTTCGGCCTTCGACGCATCGTCGCGCACGCGAAACACGTACTGATTCGCCGACTCGGTGACATTGGCCGCCTTCTCCGACACATGCGGTTGAATCAGCACGGTCATCAAGCGTTCTTTATTCATTCGCGCCTCCGAGACGCTGTTCGAGCAGCTTCAAAGCGCCGGCCGTCGCAATCACCTTCTCGTGCCTGATCAGGCTCACGGGGTCGAGCGAGGCCACCGGCACCACGTCCACGTAAGGCACGTTGCGAGCCGCCAGGAACAGCTTCTCTTCGTAGGCTTCGACCAAGATCAGCGCGCGGGTAAGACCGAACTCTGCGAGCTTGCTGATCAGCAATTTGGTCTTGGGCGCGTCGAGCTCCAAAGAAGCAACGGCAATCAAGCGATCCTCGCGCACCAGCTGCGACAGCATAGATTGCATGGCGGCGCGATACATCTTGCGATTGACCTTCTGCGAGAAATCCCGCGGCCGCGCGGCAAAGGCCCGTCCGCCACCCACCCAAATGGGGCTGCGGATCGATCCGGCGCGCGCCTGGCCCGTGCCCTTCTGACTCCAAGGCTTCTTGCCGCCGCCACGCACTTCCGCGCGCGACTTCTGCGCCTTGGTACCCGCCCGTCCCGCTGCCTGGTAGGCGGTAACGACCTGGTGAATGAGCGCTTCGTTGTAAGCGCGACCGAAAGCCACATCCGATAATTGGATGTCGCCGGCGGGATTTGCGTTCTTTAACTGGAGCTTCATGAGGGTTTACTTCTCGGCGGCTACTTCTTGGCCGCTTTGGCTGGGGCGGCGCCCTTCGCCGCGGGAGCGCCCTTGGCGGCGGTCGGGGCCTTGTTCGGCATCAGCTTCCTGCGGCGAGCCTGGCCGATGGCTTTGACGGAGGGGCGCACGACGACGCGGCCGCCTTCGGAACCAGGAACCGCCCCGCTGATCAGCAGCAGGTTGCGGGCAACATCGACTTCGACGATGCGCAAATTCTCGATGGTGCGGCTCTTCACGCCCATATGGCCCGACATGCGCTTGCCCTTGAACACGCGTCCCGGCGTCTGGCGCTGGCCGATGGAACCCGGCGCACGGTGCGACACTGAGTTGCCGTGAGTTTTCATGCCGCCTGCGAAATTATGGCGCTTCATGGTGCCGGCGAAGCCCTTGCCCACCGTGGTGCCGGTGACATCGACGATTTGACCGGCGGTGAACATGTCGACTTTCAGCTCGCCGCCCGCGGCCAGCGCATCGCCTTCGTCCTTGTTCAAGCGGAATTCGTGGGAAGTATGGCCCGCGGCGACGTTTGCCTTGGCAAAATGGCCTGCCAGCGCCTTGGACACCCGCGACGGGCGCCGCGCGCCAATGGTGATCTGCACCGCACGATAGCCGTCGGCCTTGTCACTCTTGACTTGCGAGATGCGGTTCGGCAGCGCCTCTACGACCGTCACTGGGACGGTCACACCGGCGTCGGTGAATATTCGGGTCATGCCGCATTTGCGGCCAACCAGACCAATGCTCATTGTCAATCCTCACACCGCGGGAAGCTTCGATTGGCTCCCGCATACGTTGCAATCAGCCGGCGGTTTAGACACTCGGACCCCAGAACCCCTTGAGATTCTGACGTCGGCGCCCACGCGCTCCGACCTCTAAAATGGACGGCGGATTATATACGAATCCGCCGGGAGTACAAGTCCCGGATCCCCTCAATTCAACTTGATTTGGACATCGACGCCGGCAGGCAATTCCAGCTTCATCAGCGCATCCACGGTCTTATCCGTGGGGCTCAATATGTCCATTAGACGCTTGTGCGTGCGGATTTCGAACTGATCGCGCGCATCCTTGTCGCCGTGCGGTGCGGTCA
The DNA here is from genome assembly GCA_963807505.1 of uncultured Gammaproteobacteria bacterium. Classification (GTDB taxonomy): domain Bacteria; phylum Pseudomonadota; class Gammaproteobacteria; order Steroidobacterales; family Steroidobacteraceae; genus Bog-1198. Next base: position 542,413 of record CAWECC010000001.1, read on the forward strand.
GGACCGTAAAGCGCTCCATCTTGATGGGCAGCGGCACGGGACCCTTGACCGTCGCGCCGGTGCGCTTCGCAGTATCGACGATTTCGCGCGCCGACTTGTCGATCAAGCGGTGATCGAAAGCCTTCAAGCGGATCCTAATGTTCTGATTGGCCATTTTATTTAACTCTCAACGGTGTCGATGCGACCCCGAATAACCATGCGCTTCGCGCAAATTCCCATGCGCTTCGCGCAACTTTCAACGGGGCCGAAACGGCCCCGTCCTTAAAGGGTGCGGAATACTACGCTAAAATTTGGCTGTTCGCTATTACGCGATGACCTTAGCGACTACGCCTGCACCGACCGTCTTGCCGCCCTCGCGGATGGCAAAGCGCAGCCCCTGCTCCATCGCGATCGGCGCGATCAGCTCCACCACGATCTTGATGTTGTCACCGGGCATCACCATCTCCGTCCCCTCCGGCAGCTCCACCGCTCCGGTCACGTCCGTCGTGCGAAAGTAGAACTGCGGCCGGTACCCCTTGAAGAACGGCGTGTGACGGCCACCCTCCTCCTTGCTCAGCACGTACACTTCGGCTTCAAACTTCGTGTGCGGCGTGATGCTGCCCGGCTTGCACAATACCTGCCCGCGCTCCACTTCCTCACGCTTCGTGCCGCGTAGCAGCACCCCCACGTTGTCTCCCGCCTGGCCCTCATCCAACAGCTTGCGGAACATCTCCACCCCGGTGCACGTCGTCTTGGTCGTCGGGCGGATCCCCACGATCTCCACTTCGTCGTTCACCTTCACGATCCCGCGCTCGATGCGTCCCGTCACCACCGTGCCGCGGCCCGCAATCGAAAACACATCCTCCACCGGCATCAAAAATGCCCCTTCCACCGCCCGCTTCGGCACCGGAATGTACTCATCCAGCGACTTCACCAGCTTCAGCACCGCCGGCACCCCGATATCGCTCGCGTCCCCTTCCAACGCCTTCAGCGCCGAGCCCGTCACGATCGGGGTCTTGTCCCCGGGAAACTTGTACAGGGTCAACAAATCCCGCACTTCGAGCTCCACCAGCTCCAATAGCTCCGCGTCGTCCACCATGTCCGCTTTGTTCAAAAACACCACGATGTACGGCACGCCCACCTGCCGCGCCAGCAAGATGTGCTCGCGCGTCTGCGGCATCGGGCCATCGGCCGCCGATACCACCAAAATCGCCCCGTCCATCTGCGCCGCTCCCGTGATCATGTTCTTCACGTAGTCCGCGTGCCCAGGACAATCCACGTGCGCGTAGTGCCGCGCCTCGCTCTGGTATTCCACGTGCGCCGTTGCAATCGTGATGCCGCGCGCCCGCTCTTCCGGCGCCTTGTCAATCTGGTCGTAGGCTTTGAATTCCCCGCCAAATTTCTCCGCCATCACCTTCGTCAACGCCGCCGTCAAGGTCGTCTTGCCATGGTCTACATGTCCAATCGTCCCCACGTTCACGTGCGGCTTCGTTCGTTCAAACTTCCCCTTCGACACGGCTCACCTCTTCAAATGAATGCAAATGGTTGGTGTAACTTAATAAGAATCTTTCTTCATCACGGCATCGGCGACACTGCTCGGCACTTCCATGTACTTCGCGAACTCCATGGTGTAGTTCGCCCGGCCCTGGCTCATGGAGCGCATTGACGTCGAGTATTGAAACATTTCGGCGAGCGGCACGTCCGCGGTCACGATCTTTCCCGAGGGCGAGTCTTCCATCCCGACGATCTGGCCGCGGCGACGGCTCAAATCGCCGACGATGTCGCCGTAGTAATCCTCCGGCGTCACGACTTCGACCTTCATGATGGGCTCGAGCAGCACCGGCTTGGCTTTGCGGAAACCCTCTTTGAACCCCATCGAGCCCGCGATCTTGAAGGCCATTTCGTTGGAGTCAACGTCATGGTACGACCCGTCGAAAATCGTGACGCGCACATCGACGATGGGATAGCCGGCGATCACGCCCGTCTGCACGGCCTCTTGTATGCCCTTGTCGACCGCCGGTATGAATTCACGCGGCACGGCGCCCCCGACGATGCCGTTCACGAACTCGTAGCCCTTGCCGGCTTCCAGCGGCTCTATCTTCAGCCACACATGTCCGTACTGTCCGCGGCCGCCGGACTGACGCACGAATTTGCCTTCCGACTCGACCGTGCCGCGCAGCGTCTCGCGATAGGCCACCTGCGGCTTGCCGACATTGGCGTCAACCTTGAACTCGCGCTTCATCCGGTCGACGATGATCTCGAGGTGCAGTTCGCCCATGCCGGAAATGATGGTTTGGCCGGACTCCTGATCCGTGTGCACGCGGAACGAAGGATCTTCCTTCGCCAAGCGCTGCAGGGCCAGGCCCATTTTCTCCTGGTCAACCTTGGTCTTGGGTTCCACGGCCACCGAAATCACGGGCTCCGGGAACTCCATCTTTTCCAAAATGATGACTTTTGCGGGGTCCGACAGCGTGTCGCCCGTGGTGACATCCTTCAGGCCCACCGCCGCCGCTATGTCGCCGGCGTGCACTTCCTTGATTTCGGAACGCTCGCTCGCGTGCATCTGCAACAGACGGCCGATGCGTTCGTTGCGGTTGCGATTCGGCACGAAAACCTGATCGCCCGAGTTCAGCGTTCCCGAATACACACGGAAAAACGTCAGGTTCCCCACGAAGGGGTCGTTCAGGATCTTGAATGCCAGCGCGGAAAACGGCTCCTTGTCGTCTGCCTTGCGGGTCAGCGGCTCGCCTTTCTCGCTCTGGCCCTTGACCGGAGGCACATCGACGGGCGAGGGCATGTACTCGACGATGGCATCGAGCACGGCCTGCACGCCCTTGTTCTTGAAGGCCGATCCACAGGTCACCAGACAGACTTCGTTCTTCAAGGCGCGCGCGCGCAAGCCTCTTTTGATTTCGTCCACGCTGAGATCGCCGCTCTCCAGATACTTGGTGAGCAGGGTCTCATCGCCCTCGGCGGCCGCCTCGACCATTTTCGCGCGCCATTCTTCGCACTCTTTGAGCATGCCCGGCGGGATTTCGCGGTACTCGAACTTCATTCCCTGGGTTTCTTCGTCCCACCAGATCGACTTCATCTTGACGAGGTCGACCACGCCGACAAAGCCGTCTTCGGCGCCGATGGGCAGCTGAATCGGCACCGGATTGCCCCGCAGGCGCGTTTGGATCTGCTCGACGCAACGCAGGAAGTTCGCGCCGGCGCGGTCCATCTTGTTGACGAAAGCGACCCGCGGAACGCCGTACTTGTTCATCTGGCGCCATACGGTTTCGGACTGCGGCTGCACCCCCGATACGGCGCAATAGACGGCCACGGCGGAGTCCAGCACGCGCAGGCTGCGCTCCACTTCGATGGTGAAGTCGACATGTCCCGGGGTATCGATGATGTTGATGCGGTATTCAGGGAAGCTCTTATCCATTCCCTTCCAGAAACAGGTGGTGGCCGCGGCAGTGATGGTGATGCCGCGTTCCTGCTCCTGTTCCATGTAATCCATGACCGCCGCGCCGTCATGGACCTCGCCGATCTTGTGCGACACACCCGTGTAAAACAAAATACGCTCCGTCGCGGTGGTTTTCCCCGCGTCGATATGAGCGGAAATACCGATGTTTCGGTATCGCTCGATGGGCGTACTACGTGACATGTTTGTCTCTATGCGCTCCGCGCGGATTTCTACGCGCTTCGCGCAAATTTCTACGCGCTTCGCGCAACCTTTCAACGGGGCCGAAGCGGCCCCGCCTGATAACCTTATATAAGGCCGAGGCGGCGAAATACCAACCGTGGTTGACCTGCCGGCGTTACCAGCGGTAGTGGGCGAACGCCTTGTTGGCCTCGGCCATGCGGTGAGTGTCTTCGCGCTTGCGGACGGCGGCACCGCGATTCTCGGCGGCCTCCATCAACTCGGCGGCCAGACGGTGTGCCATGGACTTTTCGCTGCGGGCTGTCGCCGCTTCGATGACCCAGCGCATGGCGAGCGTTTGACGCCGATTGGCACGAACTTCGACGGGCACCTGGTAGGTGGCACCGCCGACGCGGCGTGATTTGACTTCGACCACGGGCTTGACGTTGTCCAGGGCCTGCTGCAGTACAGCGATCGCCTCGCCGCCGGCACGGCCGCTCTTGTCGCCAATGCGGTCGATCGCGCCGTACACGATCTTTTCGGCGGCCGACTTCTTGCCGCGCTCCATCACCATATTGATGAATTTGGCCAACATGTCGTTGCCGAACTTGGGGTCCGGAAGAATGGTGCGATGGGGGGCTGCTGCTCTGCGGGACATGGGGGGAAACCTTTATTTCTTGGGGCGCTTGGCGCCGTACTTGGAACGGCCCTGGCGACGATCGCTGACGCCGGCGCAATCCAGCGCTCCGCGGACAGTGTGATAACGGACACCCGGCAGATCCTTGACGCGGCCGCCGCGGATCAGAACCACCGAGTGCTCTTGTAAATTGTGGCCTTCGCCGCCGATGTAGCTCGAAACCTCATAGCCATTGGTCAGACGCACGCGGCATACTTTGCGCAGCGCCGAATTCGGCTTCTTCGGTGTCGTCGTATACACGCGAGTGCATACGCCGCGCTTCTGCGGCGATGCGGCCAGCGCCGGAACCTTGGATTTCCAGGCGGGCTCATTCCGGCCGGTACGAATTAATTGTGTGGTCGTCGCCATAAATACCTTTAGAGCCCTACAAAGACGGTAGCGGCCTGATGCATAAACTTAAAAATTAACGGGCGTACATGCCCCGCACTTGTGCCCGGAGACAAAGGCCGGCGATTGTAGGAACCGGCCGGCCGAGTGTCAAGGTAATTGCTGCCATGCAGCACGGATATATTGCATTGCTCGCTGCCGTGCGGGGCGGCCGGCAACGGCGCCAGACTTAAGCGGCAGCCAGCAGCGGCAGCATCTCCGCGGCAGACGCCCGGGTTTGCAGCACGGCTTGCGCCAAGTCTGCGGAATCGAACTGCGCAGCGCGCAGCGCCGCAGCAGAAATGGGAGGCGCGTCGCTCAGATGGATGCTTCCGATCTCCGCCAGTATCGCAACACTGTCGGCGATGTGCACTATCGCCGCTTCGAGCGGATATTCCTGTGCACGATCGGGCTCGTGGTGAAATTCAATGCATTCCTGCAGCGAACGCGGCAGTCCCCAGTTCCGCGCGAGTGCCACGCCGACGGCGGCATGATCAAACCCCATGAGCCTGCGCTCGCAAAGGTGCAAGTCCTCGCCGCCGATCGCATCCGCCGACATGCGCAGAGCCTGCCGCGCCAGCTCGGGAGCTCGATTGAACAGCACCAGTTGTCCCACATCGTGCAGCAGTCCCGCCACGAAGAGTGCGTCGTTGCGGCCGACGCGGCGGCGCGCGGCGATGTGCCCGGCGGCCAGCGCGCACAGCACGCTGTGGCGCCAGAAAGATTCCATGGTCACGAGTTCATTGGCGATGCCGTCGAAGGTCCGGATTGCCGTGAGCCCCACCGTCAGATCGCGCACTTGCCGCACGCCGAGAACGGTGATCGCGCGGCTGATAGTGCCGATTTTCCCGTGTTGCCCGAAAGCGGGGCTGTTGGCGACTCGCAGCACCCGCGCGGTGAGCGCGGCATCCTTGCTGATCTCATGCCCGATGTCTGCCGCGGACGAACTCGGATCGTCGGCCATGCCGCTGATCCGGAGCGCCACCTCCGGCAGCATGACCAGTTCCTTGATGTGCTCGACCAGCCCTTGCGGAGTCAATTTGACCGTGTTCACGCGACCTCTCGCCCAACATGTCGGCGGCGGTTCGCGAAAGTTGAGTCTCAGTGTGCCCTGAGCGCTCCCCGATACAGCACATCGACGCAGGGATTCGCGCCCATGCCGTAGCACAGCTCGGCGGGCCGTTCGATACGCCAAAACGCCACATCGGCGCGCTTGCCCACCTCGAGGGTGCCAATATCATCCAGCGCACCCAATGCCCGGGCGGCCTGCCGCGTGACGCCGCTCAGGGCTTCCTCCGGAGTCAATCCGAACAAGGTGCAGGCCATGTTGAGCGCCAGCAATATCGACGTGCAGGGCGAGCTGCCCGGATTGCAGTCGGTGGCAATCGCAAGCGCCGCCCCGGCTTCGCGCAACAGCCCGACGGGCGGAGGTGTCGTCTGCCGCAGCGTGAAATACGCGGCGGGCAGCAGCACCGCGACGGTGCCGGCGGCCGCCAGGGAATGCGCACCGGCGGCGCTCAAGTACTCGAGATGGTCCGCTGATAGGGCGCCCCACTTCGCTGCCAATTCTGCGGCGCCCATGTCGGTCAGTTGGCCGGCGTGCACGTGGGCGGGCAGACCCAGCTGCGCTGCCGCCTGCAACAACCGCTCGGTTTCGGACAGGGAAAACGCGATGTTCTCGCAGAAGGCATCCACCGCATCCACCAGCCCTGCCGCGGCCAGCGATTCCAGCCAGGGACCGCTGACTTGGGCCACGAAAGCTTGGCGATCGGCGGCGAACTCTCGGGGCAACGCGTGCAGCCCCAGGAATGTCTTCTTGACGGACACCGGCAATTCCGCGGCCAGATCCCGCGCCACTTCCAGCATGCGCCGCTCGGCGGCGAGTTCGAGCCCGTAACCGGACTTCACTTCGATGGTGGTGACGCCCTCCGACATCAGGCGTTTGGCGCGAACGGCGGCCGAGGCATGCAGTTGCTCACGGCTCGCAGTCCGCGTTGCCTGGACGGTCGACTGGATGCCGCCGCCCGCGCGCGCGATCGCCTCGTAAGATACACCGCAAAGCCGCTTTTCAAATTCTTCTACTCGATTGCCCCCATACACCAAGTGGGTGTGGCAATCGATGAGGCCCGGGGTCATCCACAATCCTCGGGCATCCTGCACCGAGAGATTCTGCGCCGCTGCCACGGCTCGGCCCTCTTCAGCGGGGCCGATCCATGCGATGCGCTCGCCCTTCACCGCCAGAGCGGCGTTCTCGATGCTGCCGTAAGGTCCAGCGCCCGCAGCCATGGTGGCTATGTTTGCGCCCACCCAAATCTGGTCCCATTCTTTGTCCGGTGTCTTTTGCAACTGATGGCCCGCCGATGTCCGTTGCACGTATGATACGGCAACCGCGGTTCCCTATACAGGTATAGTCAGCATGCGTCGCTACCATATGACATCGGCTTTTTTGTCGCAGGGTTGGGCCCGGGATGCGGTCGTCACCGTCTCGGACGATGGGCTCATCACCGCATTGGAAGCGGCCGATCCCTCCGGCAGGCGCGACGAAGCAGAACTCATCGACGGTATCGTCATTCCCGGCATGGCCAACGCCCACAGCCATGCTTTCCAGCGCGCCATGGCGGGCAATACCGAATACCGATTGTCCGCCGGCGACAGTTTCTGGACCTGGCGCACCGCCATGTACGCGCTCGCGAATCGTATCGAGCCCGGCGATTTACAAACTCTGGCCACGCAATTGTTCATCGAGATGCTGAAAAGCGGCTACACCTCCGTGGCCGAGTTTCACTACCTGCACCGCCAGACCAGCGGCGCCGCCTACTCCGGCTCGAACGCCCTGTGGGAGGCGATCGGCAACGCGGCATCGGCGGCGGGCATTGCGCTTACCTTTCTGCCGACCCTGTACCAGACCAGTGACTTCGGCGGACTGCCGCTGAAACCCGAACAGGCGCGATTTGCCTCGGACACGGATGCATTCCTGCGTGCGGTCGAGGATCGCATCGACGCCGAGCGGCGCGGTAGCAGCCCGCAACGCGAAATGCGCATGCAACGCACCGGAGCGGCATTTCACAGCCTGCGCGCGGTACCGCTCGATAATTTACGCCGCACCGCACGGCAGCTGCGCGAAATCGATGCAAGCTTGCCCCTGCACATCCATGTGGCGGAGCAGTTGCTCGAGGTTCAAGCCTGCGTTCGCGAAACGGGGCGGCGTCCCATCGAGTTGCTGCTCGATACGGGATTGCTCGATCGCCACTGGTGTCTGGTGCATGCCACCCACGCCACCGCCGAGGAACTCGAGGGCGTGGCGGCCGCGGCCGTCACCGTGTGCGTCTCCATCAGCACCGAGGCCAATCTGGGCGACGGGTTCTTCGATACGACCCGCTTTCTCGAGGCGAGCGGACGTCTTTGCGTGGGCTCCGACAGTCAATCCACGGTGAGTCCCGCCGAGGAATTGCGCTGGCTGGAGTACCAGCAGCGCCTGCGCAAGAAGCGCCGCGGCGTGCTGGCCGGGGGCGCCGAGCCGCATGTGGGAACCCGCCTTTGGCGTGACGCCGCGCAGCACGGTGCTCAGGCCATCGGCCAGCCGGCGGGGGCGATCGCGGTGGGCCGGCGTGCCGACTGGGTGGTGCTGGATGCCGGGCATCCGTCCATGGTGGGGGCGTTAGCGGACACGGCATTGGATCATCTGTTGTTCGCGGGCGGAGATGCGGCCATTCGCGATGTCATGGTTGCAGGCCGCTGGGCAGTGAAGGACCGGCGCCACGCACTCGAAGACGAATTACGGCCGCGCTTCGCCGCCCTGATGCAGCGGCTGGCCGCGGCCGGATAAAACCGATTGACTGTACCTGTCTATACAGGTTAATCTCGCGGCATGAATAGGCCGAACGCGTCGTTGCAGCCGCTGTATCTCCAGGTGAAGCGGCATATCCTCGACAACATCGGCTCCGGCAAGTGGGGCACCTCGGCGCGTGTTCCGTCCGAAAACGACATCGTCAAATCCTTCGGCGTGTCGCGCATGACCGCGAACCGGGCGCTGCGCGAATTGCGCGACGAGGGCGTTCTGGTGCGCATCGCCGGGGTGGGCAGCTTCGTCGCCGACCAGCACGCCCACGCCATCCCCTCGAAATCCGCGGCATCGCCGACGAGATCCGCCGCCGAGGCCATGCGCACCGCGCCGAGATCGTTTCGCTGGAGACGCATCCGCGCGGTCGCGGAGCTTGCCGAGGATTTCGGCATCGCGCCGCGCAGTGAATTGTACTGCTCGGTCATCGTGCACTTCGAAAACGACCGGCCCATCCAGCTCGAGGACCGCTACGTCCTGCCGAAGCTCGCGCCCGGACTATCTGAAGGTGGATTTCAATCAAACGACGCCGTACGACTACCTGATCAAGGTCGCGCCGCTGCAGGAAGCCGAGCACCTGCTGCGTGCCGTGATGCCCGATGAGCGCACCCGCAAGCTGCTGGCCATGAAGCGCGATGAGCCCTGCCTGTTGATGATTCGACGCACCTGGACCGCCGGACAGATCGCCTCGGTGGCCCGCCTCTACTACCCCGGCTCCCGCTATGAAATGTCCGGGCGCTTCCGCCCCTGAAGGATGTAACCATGCTCGCCCCAGTGAAACCCAGAGTGATCCGTGCCGCACGCGGCAACACCTTGAGCGCGCGCACCTGGATGACCGAAGCGCCGCTGCGCATGCTGATGAACAACCTGGATCCCGAGGTCGCGGAGAATCCGGCGGAACTCGTGGTCTACGGCGGCATCGGCCGCGCCGCCCGCGACTGGAATTGCTACGACCGCATCGTCGAGACCTTGAAGACGCTGACGGAGGAGGAAACCTTGCTGGTGCAGTCCGGCAAGCCGGTCGGCGTATTCCCGACGCACGCGGATGCGCCGCGCGTGCTGATCGCCAATTCCAATCTGGTGCCGCACTGGGCCACCTGGGAGCACTTCAACGAACTCGACCGCAAGGGTCTCGCCATGTACGGCCAGATGACCGCCGGCTCCTGGATCTATATCGGCAGCCAGGGCATCGTGCAGGGTACCTACGAGACCTTCGTCGAAATGGGCCGGCAGCACTTCGACGGCAAGCTCAACGGCAAGTGGATACTGACGGCCGGCCTCGGCGGCATGGGCGGCGCGCAGCCGCTGGCCGCCACCATGGCGGGCTTCAGCATGCTGGCGGTCGAATGCCGCCAGAGCCGCATCGCCAAACGCCTGGAAACCGGCTACGTCGACGTGCAGGCGCAGATCCCTGGACGAAGCGCTCGCCCTATTCGACACCGCCAAGAAAAATGCCAAGCCGATTTCGGTGGCGCTGCTCGGCAACATCGTCGACGTGCTGCACACGCTGCTCGAGCGCGGCATCCGGCCTGATGCCGCTGACCGACCAGACCTCCGCGCACGATCCGGTCAACGGCTACCTGCCGCAGGGATGGACGGTGGAACAATGGGACGAGCGCCGCGCGGACGATCCCGCCGGCACGGCCGCGGCCGCGAATCGATCGATGGCCAAGCATGTCGAGTACTTGTTGCGCTTCAAGCGCATGGGTCTGCCGGTGTTCGACTACGGCAATAACATCCGGCAGGTTGCCCTCGATGCGGGCGTGGCCAACGCCTTCGATTTCCCCGGTTTCGTTCCGGCCTACATCCGCCCGCTGTTCTGCCGCGGCGTCGGACCGTTCCGCTGGGTCGCACTCTCCGGCGACCCCGAAGACATCTACAAGACCGACGCGAAAGTCAAAGAGCTGATTCCGGACGATCCGCACCTGCATCACTGGCTGGACATGGCGCGCTCGCAGATCCATTTCCAGGGATTGCCGGCACGCATCTGCTGGGTCGGCCTGGGACAGCGCCATCGTCTGGGCCTGGCCTTCAATGAGATGGTCAAACGCGGCGAACTCTCTGCGCCCATCGTCATCGGCCGCGACCACTTGGACTCTGGTTCCGTGGCAAGCCCGAACCGCGAGACCGAGGCCATGAAGGACGGCTCCGACGCCGTCTCGGACTGGCCGCTTGCTCAATGCACTGCTGAACACCGCGAGCGGCGCCACCTGGGTATCGATTCATCACGGCGGCGGGGTTGGCATGGGCTACTCGCAACACGCTGGCGTCGTCATCGTCTGCGACGGCAGCGAGGCCGCGGGCAAGCGCATTCGCCGCGTGCTCTGGAATGATCCCGGCACCGGGTGTCATGCGCCACGCCGACGCCGGCTACGACATCGCCATCGCCTGCGCCCGCGAACAAGGCCTGAAGCTGCCGATGATCGAGCAGACAAAGTGACTGATGTTCTGGAGATTCGCTCCGGAGAGCTCACTCTCCCCATGCTGCGGCGAATTCATGAGCGACCGGTCGCTCTGCGATTGCCTGCACGCGACCGCGAGCGCATTGCCGTGGCCAGCTTGCTGGTGGAGAAAATCGTCGCTGCCGGCCACGCGGCCTACGGCATCAACACGGGCTTCGGTCTGTTGGCGCAGACCCGCATCCCGAATGAGCAGCTCGAACTGCTGCAGCGCAATCTCCTGCTCTCGCACGCCGCGGGCGTAGGCGACGCGCTGCCCGATCCCGTCGTCCGCCTGATCCTCGCGCTCAAGATCAACGCGCTGGCGCGCGGGCATTCCGGCATCACCGTGGCCCTTGTCGATGCCTTGCTCGCGCTACTGGAGCACGAGGTGTACCCCGTGATTCCCGCGCAAGGATCGGTGGGCGCGTCCGGCGATCTGGCGCCTCTGGCGCACTTGAGCACGGTGCTGCTCGGCATAGGGCAGGTACGCGTGCGCGGCAAGGTGCTACCTGCGGCCGAAGGCTTGGCGGCGGCCGGCCTCCAGCCCCTCAAGCTACGTGCGAAGGAAGGCTTGGCCTTGATCAACGGCACCCAGGTTTCGACCGCGCTGGCGCTGGCGGGATTGTTCGGCGCCGAAGATCTGTTCGCGGCGGCCGTCGTCGCGGGCGCCATGTCGGTGGATGCCTTGAAAGGCAGCGATTCGCCATTCGACGCGCGCATACACGAAGTTCGCGGGCAACCCGGACAAATAGCCGTGGCGCGCCAGTACCGGGAATTGATCGCCGGCAGCGCCATTCGCGCCTCGCACCTCGACTGCACGCGGGTACAGGACCCCTATTCATTCCGCTGTCAGCCGCAGGTCATGGGGGCCTGCCTGGATCTGATCCGCAACTGCAGCACCACTCTCGCCCTCGAGGCCAACGCCGTTACCGACAACCCGCTGCTGTTCGTCGAAGAGGCGGACGTGCTGTCCGGCGGAAATTTCCACGCCGAACCCGTGGCCTTCGCAGCCGACACGCTGGCGCTCGCGCTCGCGGAAATCGGCAGTCTGTCGGAGCGGCGGACGGCGGTATTGGTCGATCCCAAAATGAGCGGCCTGCCGGCTTTCCTGGTCGAGAACAGCGGCGTGAATTCCGGTTTCATGATCGCGCAAGTCACCGCTGCGGCTCTGGTGTCGGAGAACAAGACCATTGCCGCTCCCTGCAGCGTCGACTCCATCCCCACCTCCGCCAATCAGGAAGACCATGTGAGCATGGCGACCCATGCTGCGCGCCGCTTGGAGCGCATGGTCGACAATGCAGCGGCCGTGGTCGGCATCGAACTGCTGGCCGCGGCGCAAGGCATCGATTTTCATCGACCCTCTCGATCCTCGCCCAGTCTCGAGCAGGTCCACGCCGGCATTCGCGCCGATGTGCCTTTCTACGCCGCCGATCGGTACTTTGCACCGGATATCCAGGCCGCACAGCATTGGGTGAAATCGGGGCGCTTCTCGCCTCTGGTAAGCCGGATCTTGCCGTCCAGGGCCGATGCGTAATGGGCGAGCCTATATTTGAACACGTACCGGGCGGGGGGCCGCTGCTGATCAGCTTTCCGCACTCAGGCACGTATGTGCCGCCGGAGTTGAGCGTGCGCCTCCGGCCCGAGGTACTCGATCTGCCCGACACCGACTGGTTCGTCCCGCAGCTATACGACTTCTTTCTCGACCTGGGCGCCTCCATCATCCGGGCAACTCATACCCGCTACGTCGTCGACTTGAACAGGCCGCCCGACGGCGCCCCGCTGTACCCGGGCCAACGCGAAACCACGGTCTGCCCCACCGAAACCTTCGACGGTGCGGCTCTGTACCTCGACGGCGCGAATCCGACTTCCACCGAAGTCGCCGCGCGGCTGCGCACGTACTGGCACCCCTATCACGAGAAACTTTCGGCACTGACGCACGAGATCAGGCAGCACCACGGCCACTGCATTCTGTGGGACGCGCATTCGATTCTGTCCCAGGTTCCCGGTCTATTCGCAGGACGCCTTCCGGACCTCAATGTGGGCACCGCCGGCGGCCGCAGCTGCTCACCGGCCCTCTCGGAGCTGATTGCCGCGGCGTTGAGCGCGCAGAAGCAATTCTCCTTCGTGATCAACGGCCGCTTCAAAGGCGGCTACATCACCCGCCACTACGGCGATCCCGCCGCGCGCATCGATGCCGTGCAGCTGGAGATCGCGCAATGCGCATATCTCACGGAAACGCGCATCCCGACGTTCGACGCCGCGCGCGCGCGGCCGCTGCACTCCTTGCTGCGCGATTTACTCCGCGAGGTAGCTACCCGACCACCACTTCGCTGATTTGAATCACGGGAGTCAAATCGGTGTAGTTCGGAATGTCCGCCATGATCTCCGGCGCGTGAGGACCGAATCCCTTTTGGAAGCTCTCCACCGAATCGGAGAAGATGTGGCACATCGCCACGTAGGTTGCCGGCGTGCCGGGCGCGCCGCCGGCAAGGCCCTTGTCCACCGTATAGAACTTGCAGTTCTCGCCCATCCTGGCCTTCACCAGGGGCATGTGCTTGTCGCGGTAATACGCATGATCGAATCGATTCCCCGGCGTATTGGGGTACATCACGCTGACTTTGATCATCGTCATCTCTCCGTTGTTTGATCGCCCATATGCTTGAATAGATCGCCTGCGGCCTCGATATGACCTATTGAACAAAATACCATCAGCGTGACCAGGACGCAGTGGTCGTTGACCCAAAAGACGGGCAGGCCGGAATGCTTGTCAAACTCAAACCGGGGATGGGTCCACGGGATGCCGGGTGCTGCGGGTTCCATGTGGTTCTTTTTGGCCCAGCTCAGCTGCTCGGCCGACAGTGCGGACAAGTCTCGATAGCTCCTTTGCTTCTCGGCATCGGCAACGTCGTTGCGCGCCGCCAATTCGGCCTCGTGTTCCCAATCTATTGCCGGCGGCGCTGTTTGCGGCGGCGCCGATATTGCATCGTCCGGCGCCGGCTCGAGCTTCAGGGCAGGAGCAGGGGGCACCGCCGGGGGCGAGACCTCCGGGCGACGCGGCGTCACGGCATTCATAGCGGCCCGGGCGCCATCGTGCAAAAGCAGCAGAACCAGCGGTCTCCGGTCACGGCTATCGTGTCTATCCAATAGAGAATCCCTTCGCTGAGCTTTACGAGAGACAGTTCTCCACCCCACCGGGTTCCGCCCATCCCGGCGCGCTGTCATACTGGAACAATGAAATTTCTCGCCGCGATCACCCTTGCCATCTGTCTGGTTCCCTGTGTGGGCCGCTCCGCCGAGCTGAATCTCGCCACGCTGACCTGCGGCAAGTACGAAAACGAAGTGCTGCCCGCCGCCGCCTCGAATCCGGTTGCGGATTCGCTCAACACGGTGATGTGGCTGTTCGGCTATTCCGTCGCGAAGTCCGGCGGGCATATCATGTACTCGGAGGCGCTGGCGCCGTTCGGATTCGCCCTGGACAACGAGTGCAAGAGCAACCCCGGGGAGGTCATGCTGGAGGCGCTGACCATCGTCAAACCCGAAACCAAGGACCCGCTGGATCTCGCCAATGTGGAATGCGGGTCATTCGCGTCGAGGCATGCCGAGTTCGCGCGCAGCGACACGGAGAGCGCGAACACCATCATGATGTGGCTTTTCGGCTTTTCCGTCGCGAAGTCCGGCAGCCACATCTTCGATGCGGATTCGCTTCAGAGTTTCGTGGCCACATTGCTGGCCGAATGCACCAAGCACCCGCAGAAAAGTCTGCTCGACACGGTGGCGACGCTGAAAGTGGCCAAGGACGTCAAGGCATCCACACCCGCCAAATAGGATCGCCGTTGCTCAGTAGAGCAGCGCCGGCTCGCGCTCGGCCTGCCAGGCCGCTTCATCGGGAGCCGCAAGCGCATCCAAATCGCCCGGCAGCGCCTGATCGTCATCCACCCAACGACGCAATAGATCGCTGCCGTTGATGACGTCGATGGCAAGCCGATCCTTCTCGTATTCGTATGGAAAATCGCGCCAGATCGGGTAATCCGGCCGCAGTCGTCGCAGTGCCTTGAACGCCAATGCGAACAATCGCCAGGGCTTGAATCTTTTCTGGTCGTAATGCGCGGTATCTTCGACGTGAACCTGGATGCCCGCGCACAGCTTGCCTGCGTGTTTATGAAATGTGGGTTCGAACGAGCACGGCCGCAATCGGCATCCCTGCATCCACGCCGGCGCGAGCGAACTCATTTCCGCCAGCAATGCCCGCGAGTCGAGGTCCGGAGCGCCGAGCAGTTCCAGCGGCCGCGTCGTGCCGCGGCCTTCCGACAAAGTCGTTCCTTCCAGCATCACCGATCCCGGGTAACAGCGCGCCATCCAAAGATTGGGTGCGTTGGGGCTGGGATTGACCCAGGTCCGGCTGCCGAGGGGCCACCCGTAACCCGGCGCCGTATCAGGCTCCCAGCCTTCCATGGGAATGATCCGACAATCGACGTCGAGGCGCAGAGTCGCGACGAACCAGCGTGCCAGTTCTGCGAGCGTGAGGCCATGCCGCATCGGCATCGCGCCGGCGCCGACGAAGCTTTCGCAACCCGGGCGCAGAGTCAGCCCTTCCACCGGCCTGCCGATGGGATTCGGCCGGTCCAGCACCCACACCTCCTTGTGCGTCTTCGCAGCTTCCTCGAGCACATATCGCAGCGTGGTGACAAACGTATAAATACGACAACCGAGATCCTGCAGGTCGACCAGCAGAACGTCGAAGGTATCCATCATCGCCGGCGTCGGGCGGCGTACTTCACCATACAGGCTGAAGACGGGAATGCCGTGCACCGGATCGGCGTAATCCGGCGACTCGACCATATTGTCCTGCTTGTCGCCGCGCAGCCCATGCTGAGGGCCGAACGCTGCGCTCAAACGAACATCGCCGAGCGCCGCCAGCGCATCGAGCGAGTGACTGAGATCGCGCGTCAGGGAAGCGGGATGGGCCAACAGGGCCACGCGCCGCCCGGCCAGAGGCTTGCGCAGCTCGGGTTCATCGAGGAGCCGGTCGAGTCCAAATTTCATAAGTCTCCCGCGAGCTCGAACACAAAACCATCCGGGCAATGGAAATCCGGTTTATCGCGCGGATGCTTCAGCGCCCAATACGAAAGCGTACCATTCTCCTCCTCGACGACGGCGCTCAACCCGAGCAACAGGCGTGGCGCTCCGCGCAGGGCAGTCAGATCATGCAGGTGCACGGCCGCATCGAGCTCGAGCCTGTCAGCCGAGCGGCGCACGCGCAGTTCCGGGGGCGACTCGAGAGCGACCGGCGACATTCCCTCGCGGTATGCATCGAAATGATAGAGCGCCCATTGCCCAGACGGCGCGAAATTGAACTCGTAATAGCCCGCTGTACCGGGCACCATCATGAACGCCTCGAAGCATGTGTGCCTCCAGAGGCCGTCCGCGCGCGCCACGGGCTGCGCCGGCGGAATGCGCACGCGAGAAATCTCCGCTCGGAGCACGTAGCGGAACACCACGGTGGCCGGCGCCTCGAGCCCCGCGTGAGCAACGAGGCCATATGTCGCATCGCCGTGCTTCAGGGCGTGGCCGATCAGAGCAGTCCATTGGGTTTTGGCGAGTTCCATAGGGCATTTTAGGGTATGCATCGGACCTTTCCTACGTAGGATCATCCCCCCCGCCGAATGCGAACAGCCCCCCGTCATGATCAACTAGTACCATGGACAAGTCTCCTGGCATTCGGTGGTTAATACCCCTCGCGATGCTTGCGATGGGTGGCCTTGGCGCGAGGCAGGCGGTTTTCGCCTCGCCGCCCGCACATCGCCCGCTGGATTTGCAGCTGCCGGCCAACATGACGGCTACCGTGGACAAACCCTCGGCATCCTTTCCTTCCATGCACCGGCCAGCTCAGTGGGCTGAGGCACCCTCTCAGCCACGAGGCTGGAGTGCCGCGGAGCCGGCTACCCGGACACCGGGCCGGGTGGAGGAGTTGGCGCTGCGTATCCACCGCGAAGGATTGCCGCTCGCGCGCCTCTGGGAGAATAAATCGGCACTGGTAAGCCTGGGTCTCAACCCCAAAGGCAAACCGGGGTTGTGGCTCACTCAAAAGACCCACTGAAACGGCCCGACCGACTGTCGGTGAGAGCGCTCGGGAATACCAGCGGTTTGCGCATCAAAGTACTCTTGCCGAACAGGGATTCGACCAGATCAACGGCGAGTACCGCGGTCTTGTTGCGCACGTCCAGGGCGGGGTTCAATTCCATGATGTCCACCGAGGCAACGAGCCCCGTGTCGGCGATCATTTCCATGCACAATTGCGCTTCGCGATATGACAAACCACCGGCCACCGTGGTGCCGACCCCGGGCGCGATTTCCGGATCCAGGAAGTCGACATCGAAGCTCACATGCAAGTGGGTAGCGTCGGTCATGTCCTGCAGCGCCAGCTCCATGACCTTTCTCATTCCCATCTCGTCGATGAAACGCATATCGGACACGTCCAGATCCTGTTCGTGCACGAATCGCCTTTCGCCGGCATCCACACTGCGAATCCCGACCTGCCGCACCCAGCTCGGACTGATCGCCGGCGAGACCCCGCCGATCTGCAGCAGCTCGCGCGGTCCGAAGCCGCAAAGACAGGACACGGGCATTCCATGCAAGCTGCCGCTCGGCGACAATTCGCGGGTATTGAAATCGGTATGCGCATCCAGCCACAACACGCGCAAGGGCCTCTTCGTATCTCGGCAATGGCGCGCCACCGCCGAGATGGAACCGATACTCAATGAATGATCGCCGCCGAGCAGAATGGGCAGCCGATGCTCTCTCAGCTCCCGCAACACCGCGTCGTGCACCTCATGGTTCCACGCCGTCACCTGCGCAAGATTGCGATAGCCGTTCACCTTGACGAGCCCCGGATTCGACGGCCCGCTGACATTGCCACAATCCACCACATCAAGGCCGCGCGCGGTCAATGCCGCGTGGATGCCCGCAACTCGCAAGGCCTCGGGACCCATGGAAGCGCCGCGATCGCTGGCGCCGACATCGGTCGGTGCCCCAATGAGACTGGCGGTACGCATCACGCGAACCTGCGGCGGCGGGCGGACGCACGCTCGCGGCCCAGACCTGCGAAGAGGTCCTTCGGATCGTCCGGCTCAGGGATGAGATCGATACGCTGGCCGCCGTCGGGCTGCTCGGCATTCAAACGATGCAAATAGCGCAGCGCTGAAAAGTCGTTGAGCGCAAAACCCACCGAATCGAACAGCGTGACCTCGCGGTCGCTCGTCCGGGCGGTTTGCTTCTCGAGCAATATATCCGCCAGTTCGGTGACTTGGCCCTCGCCGCCCAGTTGTTGAATTTCACCCTCGATGCGCGCCTGCGGTTCGAACTCGACCACGATGCGTATGTCCTTTGCCCGCAGGATATCCGCGTGCAATTCCGTCTTGCCCGGGCAATCGCCGCCCACGGCGTTCAGATGCATTCCCGGCTCGATCATGTCCGGCGTGAGAATGGTCGCGTTACATTTGTCAGCGGTCACCGTGGTCACGATGTCGGCGCCGCGCACCGCCTCGGCGGTGCCGGTGCACCGAATCACGGTGAGATCCGGGACTTGCAACCTCGTGAGATTGCGGATCAGCTTGGCCGTGGCGCGGGGGTCGGTATCGTAGAGCCGCAGCTCTCGAATCCCCACGATCTGGTGAAACGCAATCGCTTGAAACTCGCTCTGCGCACCATTGCCTATCATCGCCATCACGCGGCTCGCGGGGCGTGCCATGCGGCGAGCCGCGAGCGCGGATATCGCCGCGGTGCGCAGCGCCGTGACGAAGGTCATCTCCGAGAGCAGCAATGGATAGCCCGTCGCCACATCCGCGAGCACGCCGAAAGCGGTGACCGTGAGCAGGCCCCTCGCCGTGTTCTTCGGATGGCCGTTGACGTATTTGAACGAATACAGCTTGCCGTCGCTGGTCGGCATGAGTTCGATGACGCCGTCGGAAGAATGGCTGGCCAGGCGCGCCGATTTCTCGAACTCGCTCCAGCGCCGATAGTCGGCCTCGATCTCGCCGGCCAGTTCTTCGATGAACCGGGCGGGCCCGATGCGCGACACCAATTCCCGCAGGCGCGCGGTTCCAATGTAATTCACCATGATTTCCCCCTTGAGCCAACGCGCTAGTTTCAGGGGAGGGGTAGGCTAAGGAATAGCCAGGAAATTGATCAATAAGAGTCGGATATTGATCAAAAAGACAGTCAATACTGACGATTTGTACAAAATCGAAGTTTCCGCGGAGAATGTCGACATTTACCGCCGAGGAAGCCCCCATGGACTCAACCGACCGCCAGCTGCTCTCACTATTGCGCGACAACGCGCGAATGTCGGTAGCCTCTTTGGCCAAATCCCTGCGCGTGGCCCGCGGCACCGTGCAAAACCGGCTCGCGCGGATGGAAAAGGACGGCACCATCGTCGGCTACACCGTCAAGCTCAAGCCGCAAGACGAAGATCAGCGCATTCGCGCCTTGATGACCGTGGCGGTCGAAGGCAATCGAACCGACGAAGTGCTCAGAGCGCTGCGCGGCGACCCGGCGGTCGCCTCCCTGCACACCACCAACGGCCGCTGGGACATCGTTGCCGAATTGCGCAGCGACAGTCTCGAAGCCGTGGACAAGGTCTTGAGCCGGATCCGCCTCATCGACGGAATCTCCAACACCGAGACCAGCCTGCTACTCTCCACTCACAAATTCTAAATAAGAGGCATAAATACGGACGTTTAAATGGCTGTCAGTCATTTAAGTGGCTATAATTATGCCGCTTATGCAAATCGACATCCACCTGCAGGGCTCTTGGCACCCGTGTGCAGAGCTGACGCGGGGTTGAGAGCATCTACTCGATCTGCGGAACTTTGAATTCCTCGAACGAGTCCTTGCTGCCGTGACATCCTGAACTTGGCGCTCGGCAACCGCGACAATCACGGCCGCAACACAGCGATATTGAAGGAGCCCGACGGTTCGATGCGCCTCTCGCCCATCTATGACCTAGGCCCCGCCTTTCTCGACGCACGCAATATTGCGCGCAACATCAGATGGGACGCCGAACCTCCCGGCGCCGAACCTAATTGGACCGAAGTACTGTTGAA
This sequence comes from uncultured Gammaproteobacteria bacterium, assembly GCA_963807505.1. GTDB lineage: Bacteria > Pseudomonadota > Gammaproteobacteria > Steroidobacterales > Steroidobacteraceae > Bog-1198. The sequence continues at coordinate 562,463 of CAWECC010000001.1, forward strand.
TCTCGAAACCCGCTTCGAGGATGAGAACCTCAAAGCGCCCAGCCTGTCGCCGATCGCCCGAGCCATGCAGGCCTTTGCGAGCACCGTGCGCGGGCTGCCGCAAACGATGCGAGAATGCGGCGTCGATGAGGAAGTCATCGAGGCGCGCCGTGACCGCATGAGCGCTCTCGAAAAATCTCTTCGAGAGGTGCGCGCACCATGACGCCAAAAGCACCGAGACCCCTGCAACGCGTACATCGAAATCTGTCCAAACCCGAGATCGAAAAACTCAGAGAAAGCGTCGCTGCGCTCGTGCCCGCTTCGCGCGCGCAAGTCGGCGAACTCGTCAGAGACATGCGTCTTTCCACCAAGCGTTCCCAAGCCGAGTATGCGGCCCTTTGCTCGGTCTCGCTGCGCGTCCTGCGGCAAGTAGAATCGGGCAAGCTCAATCTGCAGACAGCGACGATCGAAAAACTCCTGCGGCCCTTCGGCTATCGGATCGGCGTAGTTCGCGACGATGACTGAAGAGCGCAACACCGAAACCAGCCGGCTACTCTCCACTCACAAATTGTAGCGTCGCCAGAAACACCAAGGTCGATCCGAAAGCGTTGGCCGTCTCGAGCCGGTGGAGGCGGCCGCTGCCATGCGACAGCACCGCAAGATCCCACGGTTCGAGCGTCACGGTTTTTCCCGCGGTGATTTCCAGCTTGAACCGGCGGTCGATGGCGAAAATCACCAGCGTTTCATTGCGCCCCGCGCTCACCACGAGCGATTCCATGAAACGCTCGACCCGAGCGGCGACGCCGTCGGACTTGGCAGTCATGAGATTAAAATCCACGCAGGGGCCCTTCAGCAGCTCGCAGTGAGCAGCCAGCGCGCCGTCGAACTCCACGAGTTCACCTATCTTCCGCAACGACTTGTGCGTCCCGTCGCCGAAGCGCAAGTCGATGCCCGCGCCTTGCAACAGCACCATCTTGCGGTTGTATTCGGCAAATTCCGAGAACGGCCCCGACGCATCGATGTGCGCCACACTGACCCTCCAGCGAAACGTATCGCCGCCGGCCGGCACGCGTATCGCCTCGTGCGTGATGCCCCCGCCGTTCTTCCAGGGCGTGGCCGTGAAGGATGCTCTGCGGATGATCTGCAGCTTCGGAGTGTGCACTTGAGTATTCTATGTGAATGAGCGCCGCCGGAACCAATGATCGAGTTCCCCAGCTCGACCTTCGCCGGTTCGACGCCGGGGAAGCGGCGCGTGTGGTTTTTCTGGAGGAACTGCGCGCCGCCGCTCACGGCGTCGAAACCGCATTGCTGCACGACCTCATGCAAACGACGCGACGCTTTTTCGCCCTGCCCGAAGCCGACAAGTTGGCGATCGAAATGATCAACTCGCCGCACTTCCGCGGCTACAACCGAGTCGCCTCGGAGCGCACTCGCGGCCTGCCGGATTGGCGCGAGCAAATCGACATCGGCGCAGAGCGCCCCGCACGGCCGCGCGACACCGAATCACCCGTATGGTCGAGGCTGCGAGGCCCGAATCAATGGCCCGCCACGCTGCCGGAGCTGCGTCCGGTGGTCACCCGCTGGCAGGCCGCCGCCATGCAGGTGCTCACGCGGCTGCTGCGCGCGTTTGCGCTGGCGCTTGGCCAACCCGCCGACGCCCTCGAACCTCTGTACCGCGACGACCCGCATTATTTGATAAAGCTCATCCGCTATCCGGGGCACGACGCCGCCGTCAGTGCGCGCCAAGGCGTCGGCGCTCACAAGGACGCCGGACTGATTACCCTGCTGCTGCAAGACGACCAAGGAGGCCTCCAAGTCGAAACTCCAAGAGGCTGGATCGACGTGCCGCCCCGCGCCGGCACCTTCGTCATCAACATCGGCGAGTTGCTGGAACTCGCCTCCGACGGCTACTTGCGCGCCACCATGCATCGCGTGATCACGCCTCCCTCCGGCATCGAACGAATATCCGCCGCGTTTTTCCTCGGGGCCCGCCTCGACGCCACCGTGCCGCTTCTGCATCTGCCCCCAACGCTCGCCACCCAAGCCCGTGGCCCCGAACACGATCCGCAAAACCCATTGTTCCGCGAGGTTGGACTGAACTACATGAAGGGGCGGCTACGGTCCCATCCCGACGTGGCCGAGCGCCATCACGCCGATTTGTTGAAATCCGAAAAATCCCAATAGAATCAGCGCGAAGCACATCGAAATCACGATGATTTTGGTCTCCTATCGGCGTAGAATACTGTACATCCAACCAGTATTTGATGGAGCTCACATGGACAGCGGAACACTTGCAGCCGGCGCCTCTAGTCCACCGGCCGACGCATCGATGGCCCCTACCGACGTATCAACGGAACCTGCCGACAGCTCGATCTCCCTCGCCGAACTCGAAGCCCAAATCACCGAGCTCGCCGGCCACCTCAACGCCGCCAATTACCGCTGGCTCACCCTGATCGGCCAGTTCGATCGTCGCAACGGCTGGGCGGACGGCAAATTACCCTCCTGCGCCCATTGGCTGAACTTCAAATGCGGCCTGAACCTCGGCGCTGCCCGCGAGCGGGTCCGCGTCGCTCATGCCCTCCTAGGCCTGCCCAAGATCGCCGCCTCCATGGCCCGCGGTGAATTGAGCTACTCGAAAGTGCGCGCCCTCACCCGCGTGGCCAGTCAGGCCACCGAAGAGTCCTTCCTCATGATCGCCCTGCACGGCACCGCCTTTCACGTGGAGCGCTTGGTCAAGGGCTATCGGCGCGCGCAAAACGCCGAGGAACTCTCCCGCGAAGCCCAGCAACACACCCACCGCAGCGTGCGCTACTGGTTCGCCGAGGACGGCAGCCTGATTCTCAAAGCCCGCCTGCCCGCCCTCCCCGGCGCCCTGCTGATCGAGGCACTCGATGCCGCCCTCGAGCGCGTTCCCGACCACGAGATCAGCGCCGAGCGGGAGGAGGAATGCACGCTCTCCTTCGAGCACCGGCGCGCCGATGCGCTCGCCGCGGTGGCGGAGAGCTATCTGGCCGGCTCCGACACCGCCTCCAGCACCGCCGATCGCTACCAAGTCGTCGTGCACGTCGATGCCCAGACCCTGCACGAGCAGACCGCCGGGCGCTGCGAGATCGAGAACGGTCCCGCGCTCCCCGCCGAGACCGTGCGCCGCCTCACCTGCGATGCCAGCTTGCTTCACCTGCTCGAGAACGAACACGGCGAGCCCTTGGATGTGGGACGCAAAACCCGCAGCATCCCGCCCGCCATCCGCCGCGCCCTGAACTCCCGCGACGGCGGGTGCCGCTTTCCAGGCTGCACCCATCAACGCTACCTCGACGCCCATCACATCGAGCACTGGGCCGATGGCGGCGACACCAAGCTCTCCAACCTCGTGACCCTGTGCCGCTTCCATCATCGCTTAGTTCACGAAGGCCAGATCACCGTCGAAGCCCAGCACGGCGGCGGCTGGCGCTTCCTGCACCCGGACGGCCGGCACTTCGAGATCATTCGCTGCACCGCTGCCGACCCCTATCACTGGGAGAACCTCGCACACACCCACACCGAGCTCGGCATTCACATCGACCCCGACACCGCCGCCACCCGCTGGCGCGGTGAGCGCATGGACTACGAGCTCGGAGTCTGGGTGCTGTGCCAGCAGGCCGCCGGTGCCCGGGACTTTGATGCGGACGGTGGTGATACGGACGATGGCGCCGGCGCCGCTGACGACGAGGGTGGAACCCTGGTCGACGTTTCCGCGGAAACGTTTGAGGCGGAGCAAGATGTTGAACATGACGGCGAGTGGTGGCAACACAGGGACGGTGGCCCGTTGAGACTGGGCGCCAGTTAGCCGACGCTCCAGACTTGCGCCAGCATCCGAAAAAACGAGAGCTACAAGCCGAATGGCCGGAGGCGGTGCTACGAACACCGGTGTATATTTCAGCCTTCTTACAAGTCTAGATGCTTTGCGCGAAAGGCTACCACCCATCCAGTGCTGTATTGGGAGCGATTGCAATTCATCGGGGCTGGGCGAGTGTTTCGAGCGTTGCATTTAACGTTGCTTGTCCGTGGTTTCTAGCGGTTAGTTGGTTGGCTGGCGACTTTACACGGAAGGGATGGAAGCGCCTCAAGAAGCCCATGGCTGCGATTTATCGGGAGGCTAAGCAGCGCAAACTACCGAAGGCCCCGCCGCAGCGCCGCCAATACCGGAGCCGCGAGAACGAGGCGAAGTCGAACGGAACGTTCCATGTCCATGCCTCCGTTGGAAACCGACGAACGCAGCTACATTTCGATTCGCCATCCGCGCGATGCGGACATACAATCGGACCCGCGGATACTCGCGCAGCAAGGAGCACGGGGATGGCAATGCGAGCGATAGTGGCCCTATGCCTGGGAGTTCTCATCATGGCTAGTCCGGACAAATCAGCGCTTGCCCAGCCCGCCGGACACATCACCGGCGTTGGTGGTGTGTTCTTCAAGGCGAAGGATCCGAAGGCACTGGCGGCGTGGTATCGCGACGTACTGGGCCTGCCGGTCGAATCTTGGGGCGGCGCGATGCTGCGATACGACGCGCCAAAGCATCCTCCGGCGCTCGTCTGGAACGCGTTTCCCGCCTCGACGACCTACTTCGCGCCGTCAACCGGTGAATTCATGATCAATTACGCGGTCAACGACATGGACGCGTTCCTCTCGCGGCTGCGCGCGAAAGGCGTCGCTATCCTGAAGCAGGACAACAGCGACCCGAACGGCCGCTTCGCATGGATTCTCGATCCGGAAGGCAACAAGATCGAACTCTGGGAGCCGAAACATACGGCGCCCCCATAGTTTCATCAGGCAATGATCAAGGCTTCCGCTCCACGACTTTCTTGGCAAGCTCTGCGAGTTGCGCCAGATCCACGTCCACTGCCGGTATCTCGAACACATCGTCGCCGGGTACGGACGACGCGGGTCCCGGCTTCTTCTGCGTAGGCCTGGCCTGTCCAGTCATAGTTTGACCGGACTTGGCGGTCGTGGGGGTCAACTGCACCGGCGCGGTCGGCAGCGGGGGCATGCCTTGTCTGAAGCCTGCCGCACGCTGCGTCATATTCCCCTCCGCGGAAACGCGCGGCGTCGCGGCCTGCGTCGGGCGCACCCAATCCTGGACCTGTTCCATCCACCGTTGGTAGCGATCGAAGGTCCACATGCCTTCGTCGCCGCCCGACTGCAGCACATTGGCAATCTGGCTGTAGTTTCCCGCCCGAATGGTTCCCTTGGCCCCGGAACTCGGGAGCAGTATTTCGCAACGCGGCACCCGCAGGCGATGCGCGCTGAGGAAATCGAGGCGCTGACAGCTCAGACCGACGAGACAGTCCGCGAGCTGTGCGCGCACGCTGGCCTGGATGTCCGAGGGAAACGACATGCAGAGCCGGCTCAGCGCCTCCGCACAGGTTGCGGAGTGCATGGTGGCCAGAACCAGGTGCCCGGTTTCCGCCGCATTCAACGTCAACCTCATGACCTCCGGAGTGCGCATCTCGCTGACGACGAGCACATCGGGATTCTCGCGCAGCGCATCGATGATGCCCTGCTCGAAACTCGGTGAATGGGTCGGAATCTCTCGCTGCCGAATGAACGAGCGGCGATTGGTATAGATGTATTCGAGCGGACTTTCGAGCGTAACGATATTTCGCGAGCGCGTCACGTTGATCTCTTCTATGAGCGCGGCAAGCGTCGTCGACTTTCCCGAGCCTGTCGGTCCGGAAATGATGATCAAACCGGTGGTTGCGTCGATGAGCTTACGGAAATCCGGGTGCAGATTGCAGCCGTGCAGATCCTTGATGGACGGTGCGAGCAGCCGTATGGCGGCGGCCACTCCGCGCACGGTTCGATAGAAATTGACCCGGCAGCGCACGCCGCCGATGGCGACGGACATGTCGGCGGAGCCGCGTTCTCTGAACTCCGCCCACCCTTCGGCGCCCAGGAATTCCTGGGCGGCTTGCACGAGGGCGTCTCCCGTTACGGCGCCGCCCACCGTCTGCAGGTCGCCGCGCACCCGTGCAACGAGAGGGGTGCCCGCTTCCAGGTGCAGGTCGCTGGCGCCGAGCGACCACGCCTGTTCGATCCATTCGTCAACTACCATGGTCCTATTGAACACCAATATTCCATGGAGTTCATCTAAACTTCCGCCCATGACAGACTACCAGTTCGCATATCTGACCTCGACCAACAGCCCGGGTTTCCTGAGCGCGCCGACCCTGGCGGACCGACCGGACGCCGACACGGTCGTTGCGGGTATCGCATGGGACGGCGCCACCACGAATCGGCCTGGCTCTCGGTTCGGGCCGTTCGCCATCCGCCGCGCCAGCCATATGCTGTGTGACGGAGAGCATCCCTGGTTCAATGTGACGGCCGGCGGCTCGATTGCCGACATCGGCGATCTCGCATTGCCGAACACCTCCCTGTCGGCCATGCGCGCCGTATTGCAGCCGAAGGCGTCCGAGTTGATTTCGCGGCATCACATGATTTGGCTCGGCGGCGATCACTCGATCACATTGCCGCTGCTGCGCGCCTATCGCGTACATCACGGGCGGGCGCTGGGGCTGGTCCACTTCGACGCGCACTGCGACACGTGGCCCGATCATGCGGGAGAGCCGTCCGGACATGGCACTTGGCTCCGTGAAGCAATCACTGAAGGCCTGGTAGATCCTACGCTCACCGTGCAATTTGGGATTCGATCACCGGCGCAATTGAAGATCCGCGAGTATGTGAGCGAGCGCGGAGGTTTGATCTTTACCGGGCGGGACTTGCGGGGGCTCGAGAGTCCCGCGCAGCTGAAGGACATCTGCACGGCAGTTCGCGAACGTCTGACTTCCATCGCCGGCGTGCCGGTTTATCTTTCGTTGGACATCGACTGTCTCGACCCGGCGTTCGCGCCCGGCACCGGCACGCCGGAACCCGGCGGTCTTTCGACGGCGCAGGTCATGACGCTGCTGGAGGAAATGCACGGCCTCAACTGGGCCGGCATGGACTTGTGTGAAGTCGCGCCGGCGTACGACCAGGCCGAATTGACGAGCAACGCGGCGGCAACGCTGGTGTGGACCTATCTGTGCGGCCGTCTCGCTCAACCCGCATAAATCGCGTCGTACGCGGCCCGACGTGCCGGCGGGTTTTCAATCTGTGGATGAGGACACAGTTCGTGGGGGCGCAACCGCCTATACAAGAACAGGAACATATCTCGGATAGGTCCGAAAGGAGTTCTCTGTGAAGAATTCTATGCCGGCATCCGCCGCACCAGCCTTGGCCGATCGCACGAACGCGGTCCAGGACAAATTTGCCAAGATCATGGCCTGCGCCTTGATCGTGATGATGGCTTACTGCGCGCTCAATCCGGATCAAGCCACCATCAACAAGGCCCTCATCGCTTTGGCGGTTCTCGCCGGGCTGGGATTGGCCGGAGCGATCGTGATCGAAGCCCGCTCGGTAAAAAAGCCAACCAGGCTCTGAGGGGCGTCGTCGCCGAAGCGGCGGACGCGCTGCGGGAAAGAGGTCCTTTTAATATCCCCGCAGCTCGGTGCGCCGTGCAGCAGACATCAAATTCAACAACTGCGGAAGCTTCTTGGTCATGAACGATTTGATATGGACGACGGGCTCCGGATCAATCGCATCCGCCACGTGCACTCCATACCGCTTGGCCACTTTGCGGCCGGCGTCGGACAATCCCAGACCCTCGAGGCGAGCCAAGTGGCGCAGCACCACGGGTCGAGCCGAGTCGTCCGCGCCGGTCGCCTCCTGGCATGCGATGTCGCCCACAAACGTGCGAGCGATGTCGATGGCCAACCGCAACTGCGCCACGCCATGCTCATCCTGCTTTGAAGGGAGTCCATACACGTTTTCGAGGCGACCCTGCAAAACATCGATCGGATGCATGACGCGGAAGCGGCCGGCAGGATTCTCGGCCAGCACCGCGCGGTCGGCGATAGCTTCGGTGGCGATGTTTCCATAGACGCGAAACATCACGTCGATGTTGAGGTAGTCGCCACCAGGCAGGTTCTTCAGAACCTGCCCCACAAGCATAGTCGTGGCTATCTTGTGAGGAAACACTGCCTTGGCATCAAGCCCGCGCGCGAGGCGCTCGACATCTGCCCGGGTCCCGAGCAAGTCGACATCTTTGGTGATGGCAATCGTCGGCGCCGGTGTGCGGTAATACGCCGCCCAGAAGGCCAGCGCCTGGCCCCCAACCAAGATCATGTCGATACCGGCGAGCTTGAGGATCCGTTCGAGCAACTCCGAGGGAACGCGCGCTACCGTCTGTGGCGTCAAGAAATCTTCTTCTGCAGCTCGGGAAACGACACTTTCGTTTGTTGAGCGAGGGCAACGGGAAAGAGATACATGCTTTCCTGTGTGGCGAGGCCGAGCTTCAGCATGAGGCGTTCGCGCGCTCGCGAGTCGCCGCCGAGAATGTCGAACACCTGGGCCGTTGTGATCCCAGCGGCCTCGAGGGCGCGCCCCAGCTCCGCCCAATGCTCGATTTGCTGCGCCAGCGATCGATGCACCTTCTGGGAGGTCGCTTCGGCCAGAGAATACAGCCGGTCAGACACGCGAATAGATTTCGCCATTTGCAGCAGTATGCCATTAAATGTCGCATATTGCCACAAGCGGCGCCGAGGCTATCGATTGAACTCGCTAGGCAGCGACGCCCTCGATCCAGGTCTTCCGCACTTTGAATTCATCGTCCATCTGCACCAGATTCGCGCGATAGCCCGGCGCGATGCACCCGAGTTCGTGGCCCAGTCCGAGAAACTCCGCCGGATATTGGCTGGCCATGCGCGCCGCCTCGGCGATGCCCAGGCCCAGCAAGGACACCGAGTTGCGCACCGCAGCCGCCATGTCGAGTGCCGTGCCCGCGAGTGTTCCGTTCTCGTCGCGGCAAATCCCGTCGACCACTCGAATGGTCCGGCCCTGCAGAACGAAGCTGGGCTGGTCGGATCCCACCGGCGGCATGCCGTCGGTGACCAGCATGAACCGGTCGTGACGCTTACAGCGCAGCGCGAGCTTCAACATGACCGGATCGACGTGGTGCCCATCGACGATGATGCCGCACCAGGTGTTTTCATCGTAGAGCGCGGCGCCGACGATGCCGGGATCGCGCGGTTCCAGCCGCGCCATCGCATTGAACAGATGGGTGAAGCCCCGCAGCCCATGCGCAATGGCCGCGGCCGTTTCGCCATAGCTGGCCTCGCTGTGTCCGGCGGACACCAGAACGCCTGCAGCGGTGAGCTTGGCGATAATTTCCGGCGTGGTCATCTCAGGCGCCAAGGTCACAACCGTCTTCCCCGCACGCAGACGGCTGAGCAGCGACACCAAGCCGGCATCCAGCTGCCGCAGATGCTTTGAATCGTGCACGCCGCGGCGCGCCGAGTTGAGGAACGGCCCCTCGATGTGGATGCCGAGAACGCCGGGCATGCCGCCGTCGAGCGCCCATTGCACCGCGTCGATGGCGCGCCCAATGGTCTGCAGGTCGTCGCTGATGAGCGTGGGCATGAAGCCGGTGGTGCCGAAGCGCCGGTGCGCCGCGCCGATGGCGCGGATGGACTCGGGGCTCGGATCATCGTTGAACAACACGCCGCCGCCGCCGTTGACTTGCACGTCGACGAATCCGGGCAGCAGGAGCTGTCCCTCGATGTCCACGATGGCCGCTCCCCGGCAGCGAGAATCACCCGGATCGACCAGTGCTTCGATGCGCGATCCGGAGAGCAGCAGAGTCCGCCCGCTCACCACACCGTCACCCGCCAGGATTCGGCCGTTCACCAGGGCGGTGCGCATCACACCGTCTCCGTGACCTTGAGCAAGTGCGCGGGGTGATCGGGATCGAACCCGCGCCGTACCGCGAGCGTCGCGATCAATCGATACGCGCTTTGCACCAGCAATATGGGCGCCACCTCCGCAGCAACGTCGAGGGTGGGCAGCACGATGGCGCCCGCGGCCGTGACGCTTTCCTCTGCACCGGCGATCAGCACGGGCACTCCCCTGCGCGCGAGCTCGAGACTCAAAGCCTCGATCCCCCGCCGCGTGGCGTCGCGCTGGGCGAACAGCAGCGCCGGAAATTCCGGGCCGAGCAGAGCGTAGGGGCCATGGCGCAATTCCGCGCTGCTGAAAGCCTCGGCGTGCAGACCGCAGGTTTCCTTGCACTTGAGCGCGGTTTCCTGCGCGGCGCCGAGACCCAGTCCGCGGCCCACCACATAAAGATTCGCCGCCGATTCGAGCGGCGCCAGCGCCGCCGACCAGTCGAGCGCCCAGCTCTGATCCAGCAACCCCGGCAGTGTGCCGACCGACGATTCGAGCGCCGCGTCCTGTGTCCATGCCGCCACCATCTGCGCGAGCGCGGACAGCGTCGCGATATAGGATTTCGTGGCGGCGACGCTGACCTCCACACCGGCACGCAACTCGATCGCCCAGTCCGCGGCAGCCATCAGCGGCGCATCGGGAGTATTGCAGAGAGCCAGAACCGTTGCCCCGGCCGCCTTGGCGGCCGCGACCGAGGCGAGCAAGTCGGGACTGCGCCCTGATTGCGACAGCGCTAGAAACAAGCAGCCGCGAAGATCCTGCGCGACGCCGTACACGGAGCTGACCGAGGGCGCGGCGGACGCGGTCAGCACTCCCGCGCGGGTTTCGATCAAGTACTTGGCGTAGGTGGCGGCATGATCCGAACTGCCGCGTGCACAGGTGATCACCGCACGCGGCGCGAGCCGGCGCAACTCTGCGCCGATGGCCGCGATCGCCGCGCCGTCAACGCGCAGCTGCGCCCGCACGGCGTCCGAGCTGCTCGCGGCCTCCTGGAACATATAAGTGTTTTCCACCCGCATGGCGCCCCCTGCACTCACGTAGAGGCGCTCAACTCAGCGACGAAATCGTAGGTGTCCCCGCGGTAAAAAGATTGCGAAAACTCGATCGCCCGCCCGTCGGGCAATGAACCGAGCCGCTCGACCAACAAGCCGGCATCGCCCGCCTTGGCCTTGAGCAATTCGGCCTGATCGCCGGTCAGAAGCACGGCCCGCAGACGCTGCAGAGCGCGCACGGGACGCTGACCGGCCCGTTCCAGCGCCTCATACAACGAGGTATCGACGGCGTCGATGGAGGGCAGCGCGGACGCGACGACGGTCGCGTATTCCAAAGCCATCGGCGCGTCGTCGGCGTAGCGGATTCGATTGAAGCGGAACACCGGAGTGCCCGGGCTCAGCCTGAGGGCCAGCGCCTCTTCGGGGGTCACGGTGCCCGCCGCGCGCTTCAGCCAGACGCTGCGCGGCGTGCGGCCGCGTGCCCGCATATCCTCGGAGAACGAGGTCAGCATCGCGAAGTTCTTGTCAACGCGTGCCGACACGAAATTGCCCGCGCCTTGCCGCCGCACCAACAGGCCGTCGGCCACCAACCCGTCGAGCGCCTTGCGCACCGTAATGCGCGATACGGCGAAATCTGCCGCCAGATCGCGTTCCGAGGGCAGCGCGTCGTCGGGCCCCAGGAGGCGGCTGTCGATGGCCTTGCGCAGCGCACGCTGCAGCTCCTGATACAGAGGCAAGTTGCCACGACCGTCGAGAGGGCCGACTGCTTTGGCGAGTGATGTCATGGGGGTGAATCGCGCTTCCGGTATGTTTTCAGTCATTGGAACAATACCAAATAAATACCACTTTTAGAACAACAACCCGCTTCGTAGTATCGTAACTCATTATATTTTATAAATATTTAGCATGTAAAAATGTGTTTATTGTGCGGCACTAGCGGAATTCATAAATTGGTACTATATTGGGTCTTAACTGGTGTTGGCGGACCGGCGCTCGGGGGGATACACCGAGCGACACTACGACGGCCGCCGACCGCCGGCAACACTGGATCTAAGACCGGAAAGGCGATGGGACAGGGGGGAATCGATATGAATCGGATGGCATGGCAGCTAACGAGAATCGCGGCATGGATCGGCACAGCCGTCGCGATCGCAGCGTGGGGGAACAATGCGTTCGCGGATCAACAGGAGGTTCGGGCATCCGATAAAGCGCCACCGCAGGTGGCTGCGAACGACACGGGCGGCGGCTCGGATACCGCACTGGACGAAATCGTCGTCACCGGCATCCGCTACTCCCTGAAGGAGTCGCTCGCGACGAAGCGCGCATCAACCAACGTCGTGGAGGTCGTGACTGCCGAGGACATCGGCAAACTACCCGACAAGAATGTCGCCGATGTACTGCAGCGCGTTCCAGGCGTGAATACGCAATCGGCCGCGAGCGGCGAGGGCGGTTTCGACGAGAACAATCGCGTGAGCATCCGTGGCACGAGCGCGAGCCTCACGCAGACCACGATCAATGGGCACACGGTGTCCACGGGCGACTGGTTCATCGACGATCAGTTCGAGACGGCCGGTCGAAGTGTGAGCTACGATCTGCTGCCGTCGGAGATCGTGGCGCGAACCGTCGTGACCAAGACCCAGTCGGCCGATCTCATCGAGGGAGGGGTGGCCGGCAGCATCGATCTGCAGACTCCCAAGCCTCTCGACTTCAAAGAAACCTTCACCACCTCGGGATTGCTCGGCGGTGTCTATTCCGACCTACCTTCGAAGACCGAGCCGCAGGCCAACGTACTGTTCAATTGGCAGAACGGTCAGATGGGCCTGCTCGCGATGGGCTTCTACGAGGAGCGCGATTCGCGGCGCGACGGACAGGAAATCCTTGGATACGGCGCCGTTCCGGCCGCCACCGCCGCCGCCTGGCAGGCCGCGAACCCGTCCCTGCCGAACGCCGCGGGAGCGCAATACCCGACCCTCATCGGTCAAGCGCTGTTCCAGCAAAAACGCGAGCGCTCGGGCGGGCTCATTGACTTCGAGGTGAAGCCAACTGACAACCTGACCCTCGATTTGAACGGCTTCTACTCGCGCCTGCTCGCGAACAATGTCAACGACAATTTCCTGATGTTCGGCAGCAACTTCATAGGAGGTGCGAATTCCGGGCAGTACGTGCCGACTGCCCTGACCGTCAGGAACGGGACGCTGGTTGGCGGCACTTGGCCGACCATCGCCGGCGCACCGATCGCAAACGGGGCGATTCCCTACAACACGGCAGCCTACGATCAGATCGTTCGCCCCTCGGACTCAGGAACCTACTATATCGACTTCGACGCCTCGCTCCAGGCGACGGACCGGTTGACGTTCACCGCACAGCTGGGCTACACGCGCGGCGTCGGCAACACGCCCCAAGAAACCGATATCGAATCGCAAGGAGGCAACGGTGTCAGCTACCAGTTGAACGGCATCAGCAATCCGGTGTCCGTGCACTATCCGGGTCTCAACACGGCCTCGCCGGCGCAATTCTTCACCGACTATGCATTCGGCAGTATCACCCACGAGATCGACGAGGAGACCTACGGTCAGATCGATGGGCTGTTGAAGCTCGACTCGGGGGTCTTCCAGTCCTTCAAGTTCGGTGCACGCTTCGCCGCGCACGAACGTGACCAGCAGTATCCCGAGAAGAACGGCTGTCCTGACTGCAGTGCCACCGGCCCCAATCCCGTCTTCAGCGGCGGCGCCTATCCGAGCAACTACGCCAGCGCGCTCGGCGGCAGCGGCTACCCCACCAACATCTATACCAATTCGAACGCCGCGATCCAGGCCTTCGATGCCCTTTACCTGTCTCATGGTCCATCACGCTACTACTGGCCCGGCGCGTTCGAGGTGAAGGAAGGCGATGCCGCCCTCTATGCGATGGCGAATGTCGGGGGTGATGGCTGGAGCGGCAATTTCGGCGTGCGCGCGGCGCACACGGCCAACACCAATTACGTCAATGTAGGAGGTGGGGCAGATCCGATCACCACCTCGTTGTTCGGCCCCTACACACCGACGACCTACAAGAACAACTACTTGGACTTTCTCCCGAGCGCCAATCTCAAGTTCGATCTAGCGAACAATGTGGTGCTGCATTTCTCCGCGGCGCAGACCATTGCGCGGCCGGACTACAGCGCGCTGGGTGCCGCAATCAGCCTCACTGACCTGAATAACACCGGCAGCGGCGGCAATCCGAACTTGAAGCCCATCCGCTCGACCAACTACGACACCACGCTCGAGTGGTACTACGCGCCGCAATCGCTGCTGCAATTCTCGCTGTTCGACATGGAGATGTCCTCCTATGTGGATTACGGTACTTCGCAGCAGACCTTCTTCAATCAGCAAAAGAACGCGTTCGCGCTGTACAACATCACCTTGCCGGTCAATACCACCGCGCAGGTGAGAGGCGCGGAGCTCGCATGGACTCAGCCCCTCTGGCTGGGATTCGGTGCGCAGGCGAACCTCACCTATGCCAATGGCCAGACGGGTCTGGACACGCCGATGGTGGGACAATCGGCAATTACCTACAACCTGGGAGCCTATTACGAGGCCCACGGCTTCAGTGCGCACGTCAACTATACCTACCGGTCGCACTACCTCGTCGGTCTTGATCACAGCTCGCTCGAAAATGAGGCCGGTATCGGCAACCTGGGCGCAGCGTTCAACTACTCGATCAGCAAAAACCTGTCGTTATCGCTCAACTTGCTGAACCTGGCCAACGAGACGCTCAAGTACTACGGGGCCGATACCAGCCAGCCCCGCGCCTTCTACTCCAATGGTCGCCAGTTCTACTTTGGAGTGCGCTTCAAGCTCTGAAGCCGGAGAGACCGGGTAAAGTGTCAACGTGCGGTATGGCTCGAGTGTAGTGTTACGAACGAGGGCGGCGGCCAGCGTCGCCGCCCTCATTTTGACCTTTACGCCGCCATTGGCAGCACGGGGCGGTGTCATTCCACTTCCCGCTGAGACCGTCCCGGGAGTTGGCTCGTTCAATATCGGACCCGGCACCGTCGTGCGTGTGCCCCCAGGCGATCGCGATGCCGCCGCCGCCGCCCGCTATCTCACTGCCCTGTGGACCCGTACCAACCATCTGACCTTGCCGGTCATCGGCACCGCCAGTACCGGAACCCCCGGCATCGATGCGATCGAATTCCGCCGTAGGAGCGGCTTCGGCCCGGAAGCCTATGGGATCGAGGTCACGCCGCAGCAGATCACTGTTTCGTCGAGCTCGGCGGCAGGCCTGTTCTACGGCGCCGTCACTCTCTGGCAGCTGCTGCCGCCGGTCGGCGATACAGGCGAGATTCCCTCGCAAACCATCCGCGATGCACCGGTATACCCCTGGCGGGGCCTGATGCTCGACTCCGCCCGGCACTATCAGACACCCGCCTCCATTCGCTCCATGATCGACTGGATGGCCTGGCATAAGCTCAACGTGCTGCATTGGCATCTGACCGACGATCAGGGCTGGCGGCTCGAGATCCGCAAGTATCCGCGCCTGACTTCCGTGGGCGCCTGGCGCATCGATCCGAACGGCACGCGCTACGGCGGCTACTACACCCAGGACGAGGTGCGGAACATCCTTCGTTTCGCGGCGGCCCGTCATGTGCAAATCGTGCCGGAAATCGAAATGCCGGGCCATGCCACGGCGGCGATCTCCGCCTACCCCTTCCTGGGGGCGGCGGGCGGCGAGCCGCCGCGCGTCTCGGCCGATTGGGGCATATTCACCCGCCACTTCAACTCGGACGACCGGACCTTTGCCTTTCTCGAGGGTGTTCTCGCCGAGGTCATCGATCTGTTCCCGGCAACGCCCATTCACATCGGCGGCGATGAGGTCGCCGATGTTTCCGGCGCACTGCACGCATCCTTCACTCAAAGAATCGGTCGCTACCTCGCGGCGCATGGCCGGCGCATGATCGGCTGGGACGAGATTCTGCATCCGGGCCTCAGGCGAGATGCCATCGTCATGTCCTGGCATGGAATCGGCGGAGCTCGCGCGGCGGCGGCGGCCGGCAACGACACCGTGCTGGCGCCCTCGCCCACGCTGTACTTCGACCACCGGCAGAGCGCGCTTCCCACGGAACCGCCGGGGCGGCTGGATGTGGTATCGCTCGAGGATGTGTACCGCTTCGAACCGCGCGATGCAAGGCTCGACGGCGGCCGACGATCTCATATGCTCGGCGTGCAGGCCAATCTCTGGACCGAGCACATCTCAACCGAAGCGCGCCTGCAATGGATGGCGCTGCCGCGCGCTGCCGCTCTCGCCGAGGTGGGTTGGTCGACCGCGGCACGCCGCCGCTGGCCGGACTTCCTCGAGCGTCTCGTGCCCCAGTTCGCCCGCTATCGGGCATTCGGCCTGAATTATGCCGACAGTGTGTTCGCACCGGCCCGGCAGATCTCGCGCACCGCCGGAGGGTTTTCGCTGGCTCTGTCCAATCAGGCCCAGAGCGGGGGCGCCGCCCTCGGCGGCATCCGCTATACGCTCGACGCCCGCGAACCCTCGGCCGACTCGCCGCGTTATGAGGCGCCGTTGCTGGTGCCGGAGGGTGCGCAAGTTCGTGCCGCGGCCTTCGTCGAATCCGAACAGGCTTCGCGGACATGGAACGAGCGCTTCGATCCGCACACCGCTTTGCGCCGCGACACTCACCAGCTTGAACTCTGCAGCGACGACATCGGGCTGTTGCTCGAACCGGCCGCAGCGAGCGCGCCGCTCGCCGTCGACATCATGAATCCGTGCTGGATCGAGCGCGGCGTCGACCTCTCGGCGGGTCCGAACGTCACCGCCGCCGTGGCCGCCTTACCGTTCAATTACCAGATCGGTGCCGATACGACCAAGATTCGCGTCGGCGACGCGCGCACGGCAGAAGGGGAGCTCGAAATTCGCGTCGACGGCTGCGCGGCGCCGGCATTGGCGTGGCTGCCGCTTGCACCGGCCGCCGGTGCCGCAGGGGTGACGGTGCTGCCCGCACAACGCCTGCCCCGGCTCGCGGGGCGCCACGATCTGTGCCTGCGTTTCGCGCGTCCGCGGCTCGATCCCCTCTGGGCGCTCGATTGGATCGAGATCGATGAGTAAGGAGAAAATGTCGATGCTACAAATCCTGGCGCCCTGCGACGGCTGGTGCGGCCCGCTCGACGAGGTTCCCGATCCCGTATTTGCAGGACGCATGTTGGGCGACGGAGTCGCCATCGATCCGACCAGCCCGGTTCTGCTCGCACCCTGCGCCGGTGAGATCGTCGCCTTGCCGGCAAGCGCTCATGCGGTCTCGATCCGGACCGCCCAGGGCATCGACCTGCTGATCCACATTGGAATCGATACCGTGCAGCTGGGCGGCCGCGGATTCGATGCACGTGTGCGGCCGGGGGCGATCGTCCGGGCGGGCGACGAATTGATCCGCTTCGATCTCGATGTCGTGGCGCGCGGCGCCAAGAGCTTGATGACGCCCATTGTGGCGACGCCGATGGACGGCCTGCGCCTGGATCGCCGCCGCGCGGCCGGCTCGGTGTCGGCGGGCGAGCTGCTGTTCGAAATCGCGGGCATTGCGTCCGAGGCCGTTGCGTCCGAGGCCGGCCCGCTCCAGGCCGCCACCGCCGTGCAAACGGTGGTCGTAACCCTGCGGCAAGGCCTGCACGCCCGGCCGGCGGCGCTGCTCGCACAGCGCGCCAAGTCATTCGCGGCCCAGGTCACCTTGAGCGCCCACGGCCGCAGCGCGAATGCGCGCAGCGTGGTTGCCATCATGGCGCTGGGCGTGCGCCAGGGCGACGAATTGATCATCCAGGCCGGCGGCGCTGACGCCACGCAATCCGTGGCGGGTCTGGTTGCCGGTATCCAAAATGCGCTGCGCATGGAAGCGGCCGCGGAGCACCATCCCCCGCGCAGCACCGACCAGCCGCCCGCGTCCGGGCCACCGCCGCCGAGCGCAAGCGCGCCACGGAGTCCGGCGCCGGGTCGCGGGCCGGGTCCGGTTCCCGGTGTGCTCACCGGTGTAGCCGCCGTCGCCGGCCTTGCGGTCGGCCGGGCCGCCTGGCTCGAGCGGCGCGAGACCCCAGTCATCGAGAACGGCGCCGGCTCTGCGCGGGAGATGGCCGAGCTCGAACAGGCGCGAGCCAACGTGCGTGCGCGGCTCGCGCGCGTGGCGGCGGCCGGGGGCGCCGTGCGCAACGAAATCATCAGTGCGCATCTCGAATTCCTCGACGATCCGCAATTGAACGAGGAGGCTCACGCACTCATCGCCGCGGGCAAGAGCGCGGGCTACGCGTGGCGTACAGCCATTCGCCGCGCGATTGCCGCGCTCGAAGCGCTGGAAGATTCGCGCCTGAGCGAACGAGCCGACGACCTCCTCGACGTCGAATCGCATGTGTTGCTGGCGCTGGCCGGAGAAGCCCAGCCTTTGCACATCCCATTGCCCGAGCACGCCGTGCTGCTGGCCGACGATCTGCTGCCTTCGGAACTGACCGCGCTCGACCGCCGGCGGCTCGCCGCCATCTGCCTGGGTGGCGGCGGCGCCACGTCGCACGTCGCGATCCTGGCGGCCGCAATGGAGATTCCCATGCTGGTCGGCATCGGGGCCGCCATCCGCGAGATCGCCGACGGCGCCACCGTCATCGTCGACGCCGACGGCGGCGGCAACGGTTGCGGCACTCTGCAAGGGGCGCCGACAGCGGCGGCCGTTGAGCAGGCCCGTTCGGCGGTCGAATCGCAAGTCATGCGCCGCGCCCATGAGCGCGCCCAAGCGCAATCGGAATGCCGCGCTCGGGATGGCACGCGCATCGAAGTATTCGCAAATCTCGGGAATGCCTCTGACGCGGAGGCGGCCGTCGCCAATGGCGCCGAGGGTTGCGGGCTGTTGCGTACCGAATTCCTGTTCATCGACCGAAACACGGCACCGGACGAGGCCGAGCAGCTCGAGGCATATCAGAGCATCGCCGCAACGCTCGCCCCGCGGCCCTTGGTGCTGCGGTTGATGGACGTGGGCGGCGACAAGCCGCTGCGCTATCTGCCGCTGCCGGCGGAGGAAAATCCGGCGCTCGGCCTGCGCGGCATTCGGGCTGGGCTGGCGCGGCCCGATTTGTTGCGCACACAGCTGCGCGCGGCGCTGCGGGTACGGCCGGCCGACAGCCTGCGGTTGCTCATTCCCATGGTGACCGATCTGTCGGAAATACTCGCCGTGCGCCATGTGGTCGGCGAACTCATGGCGGAACTCGGCACTCCCGGCCGCATCGAGCTGGGCGCAATGATCGAGACTCCCGCCGCGGCGCTGTTGGCGTCCAGCCTGATTCGCGCAGCCGATTTCCTCTCCATCGGCAGCAACGACCTGACGCAGTACACTCTGGCCATGGATCGTGGCCATGCGGAGCTTGCGGGCCGCGCGGATGCCTTGCATCCGGCGGTGCTCAAACTCATCGCGGCCGCGGCGAGCGCCGGTGCCGCCGCCGGCAAGATGGTTGCCGTCTGCGGCGGCGCGGCCGCGGATCGATTGGCGGTGCCCATACTGCTGGGTCTCGGAGTCCGCGAGCTCTCGGTCGTTCCCGCCATGGTGCCTGCGGTCAAACGCGGGATCCGATCGCTGCGGATGGACGCCTGCGGCGAACTCGCGATGCGCTGTCTCGATCTCACATCGTCGGCCGAGGTGCGTGCATTGGCGGCACAAACCATCGAAACCTGGGGTGAACCATGATTAATCTGCGCATGCAAGGACTGCAGCAGCTCGGCCGGGCATTGATGCTGCCGATCGCCGTTTTGCCCATCGCCGGACTGCTGCTGCGTCTGGGTCAACCCGATCTGCTCGGCTGGCCGGCAATGGCGGCGGCCGGCGATGCCATATTCTCGAATCTCGGCCTGCTCTTTGCAGTCGGCATCGGTGTCGGGCTGGCGCGCGAGAATCATGGCGCGGCCGGGCTCGCCGCGCTGGTGGGCTTCGTGGTCACGATGCGCGCCGTGGAAACTTTGCTGGCGGCGCCGCCCGGCAGTCTTGCAAAACTCAGCATCCCGGTCGGATTGTCCTCCGGCATCATCGCCGGCGTGGGCTACAACCGCTTCGGCAACATCACTCTGCCGAGCTACCTGAGTTTCTTCGGCGGCAGGCGCTTCGTGCCCATCCTCAGCGGACTGGCCGGCCTGCTGCTGGCCACGATGTTGGGTTATGCGTGGCCCTGGTTGGAAGGCGGGATGGACGCCACCAGCCGCGCCATCCTGGGCGCCGGGTCATTCGGCCTGTTTGCCTACGGCATCTTGAACCGCCTTTTGATAGTCACCGGGCTGCACCACATCCTGAATAATTTCGCGTGGTTCATCGTCGGCGACTACCATGGCGCCACCGGCGATCTGAAGCGCTTTTTCGCCGGCGATCCCACGGCCGGCGCCTTCATGTCCGGCTTCTTCCCGGTCATGATGTTCGGCTTGCCGGGAGCCTGCCTCGCCATGTATCACACCGCGCGGCTGGAGCGCCGCGCCGAGGTTGCCGGCTTGCTCCTGTCGCTGGCCTTGACTTCGTTCCTGACCGGAGTCACTGAACCGGTGGAGTTCACGTTCATGTTCCTGGCGCCCGTGCTCTACGCAGTGCACGCGGTTGCGACCGGCCTCTCCATGGTCATCATGAACCTCTTCGGTGTCCGGCTGGGCTTCAGCTTCTCCGCCGGCCTGTTCGACTATGTGCTGAACTTCAGCCATGCACGGCGTCCGCTGCTGCTGCTGCCGATCGGCGCCGCCTATTTTGCGCTGTATTATGGGGTATTCCGATTCTGCATCCTGCGCCTGAATCTGGCGACGCCCGGACGCGGCATCGACGATGCGGCGGAAGCGCCCGTGCCAGCCACTCCCGGCGCCCGGGCCCAGGCCTTCGTGACCGCTCTGGGCGGCGCGCGGAATCTCACCGACGTGCAGGCCTGCACGACGCGCCTACGATTGGTGCTGGCCGACAACCGGGCCATCGACGAAGCGGCGCTCAAGCGCTTGGGCACGCGCGGCATCCTGCGCTCCTCGACTGAAGGGTTGCAGGTCGTGCTGGGCCCCATTGCCGATCAAGTTGCGGGCGAGATCCGCGCGGTGCTGCGTTCTGCGGAACCCGCGATTTTTGCCGGCCCCGCCGCGCCAGCAATCGACGCGGCCGGATTGCTGGCCGCGCTGGGCGGCCGTGACAATGTCATCGACATGGAGACATTTGCGGGGCGCCTGCTGATCCGCACGGCACGACCCGATCAGGTGGACGAATCCGCCCTGGCAAAGCTCGGCACCCGCGGCATCGCCCGCACGGCCGCGGGCTCCATACAGGTTCTCGTTGCGGGCCCCGTCGAGCGCTGGAGCAATCCTCTGCGCGGCTTCATTGCCGCCAAAGAACGACCAATACATAAACCAAGGTAATTACGATCAAACCTGCATGCCCCACGCGGGATTGCACGAGCAGGTCGTTGGAGCGGAAGGCAGGGGGCGCGGTAAATCGCACAATGGCGGCTAGAAACAACATGGGTCGGCCTTGGCGGTTGGCAAGCACGAAAGATAAACCTGTGGCTCACCAAAAGCGTGATTTACCTCACAAAAAAAGGCCCCGAACCCTTGCGAGTCCGAGGCCATATCTGTCGAACGCGCGCGGCCCTACAAGGTGAGTCGGAACACCACGCCATTGATCGAGGCGCCACCGTTCGCTGTGGTCCCGTACAGAGCGCCATCGCTGCCCTGGACCAGATCCCCTTGGGGATGTTCACCATCGCTGCCGCCGGTGAAGGAGTACAACACGCTCTCGACACCCTGCGGCGTGAGCCTGAAGATGGTCCCAGCGTTGCTGGTCCCGCCTGATAGGGTGGTCCCATAGAAATTTCCGTCGCTCGCCAGCAGCAACTTCGCGACGGGACTTGCACCATCGCTACCGCCGGCGAAGGAGTACACAACGGTCTCGACACCGGCCGGTGTGATCATGAAGACCGTACCGTCGTTGGCACTGCCTCCGCCCGAGGCGGTTCCGTAATAATTGCCGTCACTGCCTAGAATCAGCCCTGCCAAGGAATTGAGGCCATCCGCCATAGTGGCGGAGATCGCGAATGACAAGGTGCCCGATGAGGTGAGCTGGAACACGGTGCCACCGTTAGCGGCGCCGCCATCACCAGTAGTTCCGTAGAAATTGCCGGCGCTGTCTTCGATCAATCCGCCGACAGGAGCAAAACCGTCCGTCTCATTGAAGGAGAACAAGGTGGTCAGTGTCCCCAAGGTCGTGATCTTGAACACCGTGCCGTCACCATTGGCGCCTCCAAAATCCGTCTCACCGTAGAGATTCCCATCGGTACCCAGGAGCAACGGCGCTATCGGTTCCCTGCCATCGCTGTTGTTGAAGCTATGTAGGATGGTTTCGCCCGTGCCAGGGGCGAAGCTGAATACCGTTCCAAAGCCGGAGCTGCCGCCAATCCCTGCGGTGCCATAGAAGGTTCCGTTGACTTCTATCAGGTCGGCGTTGGGACTTGTGGAATCGTTGGTGACGCTACCGAAGGCATACAGAACAGTCTCGGTGCCGCTGGGGGTGACTTCGAAAATCGTTCCGTCATTGTGGGCGCCACCATTTGCGGTCGTTCCATAGAAATTGCCGTCGGCACCCATAACGAGGCCGGCAAAGGGGTTGGCCCCATCGGTGGTGCCTCCCGTGAAGGTGTGCAGGACCGTGAAGGGTTGAACGACGCAGGCGATGCTGACGTTGTCGGCATTCTGGCTGGCGACCGTGCCGGTGCCGTTGGTGACCGTGCATGCCAGGCCGCTCGGCTGAGTCCGCACGGTGATGGCGTAGCTGCTGCCCGAGACCAGGCCGGTGTTCAGGGTGAACTGCATGGCGTTGGCCGCGATCGTGGTGTTATCCGCGCCGTTGTTCTGCAATACCAGGCCAGTGGCTGTCAATCCCGAGATACTGCCGCCGATGGTGTAAGTGTTCACCGCGCAGGTGACTGCTACGTTGGTGACATTGGCCGCCGGCATGGTCCCCGAACCGTTGGAGACCGTGCAGGTTTCGTTCGTCGGTTGCGTCTGCACGATGATGTTATAGGGGCTGGTGTAAGCCACGGATGTGGGCATCGTGAACGAAGTGGCGCCGGAAGTGACGTTCAAGGTGTCACCGTTGTTGGCCAACACCAGTCCGGTGCTGCTCAATCCCTGGATCGTGCCGCCGAGCGTGAAGGATTGGTCCGAGCAGGTGATCGCCACATTCGTGACATTCGCTGCCGGCAGCGTGCCACTGCCACTGCTGACCGAGCAAGTCAGTCCGGCGGGTGCACTGCTGACCGTCACCGCATAGGGGCTGCCAAAGGCCAGCTTCGTGGGCAGGGTGAAGGTGGTGGCATTGGCGGCCACCGTCAGAGAATCGGTCCCATCGCTCAGCACCAGGCCGGTGTTGGCGCCCAGGCCGCTGATCGTGCCTCCTAGGCTGAAGGGCTGATCCGTGCAGCTCACTTGGACTATGTTGACCGCGCTGGCGGGCATGGTGCCGCTGCCGTGGCTCACCGAACAGGCCAGTCCCGTCGGCTGCGCGCTCACGGTGACGGCGTAACTGCTGCCTACGGCCACGGCCGTGGGCAGGGTGAAGCTGGTCGAGCCCGCGCTCACGCTGAGCGTGTCGGTGCCATCGGTCAGTGCCAGGCCCGTGCTCTGGCCCAACCCGGTAATCGTGCCGCCCAGCGGGAAGGACTGCGTCGCGCAAGTCACGACCACGTTCCCCACGTTTGCCGTGCCGATGGTGCCGCTGCCCTGGGCGACGGTACAGGTCTGATCGGCCGGTTGACTGAGCACGGTGATCGCGTAAGTCGTTCCGGAAGCCAGGGCGCTCGATAGCGTGAAACTGGTCGCGCCCGCCGCCACTGGCACGGTGGTGGCACCGTTACCCAGGGTGAGCCCGCTGCCGCTCAAGCCGCTCACGGTCCCGCCTAATGAGTAGGTCGGGGTCGGGGACTGGGTCTGGGTCTGGGGCTGCGACACGCTGCCCTGGTCAGAGCCGCAGCCGGAAGCGAGGAGCAGGAAACCGAGCGCACAAGAGAGCGTGAGTGCGCCCAGTGGTGAACTGAGGTGAGTCGTTTTGCGTGAGGCGATCAGTTCAGTTCGTGATCCGTGAAAGGCAAGACAATCCATGGAGAAACCGTCCTAGGCTGGTGAGCGGGAAACCGGGGCGATTCTAGGCAAACGCATTGCACGGTCAACGTGAACCGTGTCCCCAAAGCGAGCGGGTAATCCCAGTGTTGTTCAGCAGGTGGACCTTACGCACCGAAGTATTCGCAAATCTGGGGGGAGGCATCGGACGCAGTGGCGCGGCCGCCGCCTGCTATGACCCAAAAAAAGGCCCCGAACCCTTTCGAGTCCGAGGCCATATCTTTAGATACTTCTTATCGTTGTTATTCGGCTGCTTCGGTATCCCCCGCCGGTACTGCATCGTCCGAATCGCCGACACCACCGCTCACGTCCATGAAGCTGCGGCGGCGGGTGTCGTCAAACGCACGTCGGCGCCGGGCATGATACGCGAAGCCGGTGCCCGCGGGAATCAATCGGCCGACGATGACGTTCTCCTTCAGGCCGCGCAGGTCGTCCTTGAGACCCCGGACCGCCGCTTCGGTAAGCACGCGGGTGGTCTCCTGGAACGAGGCCGCGGAAATGAAGGACTCCGTCGCCAGCGACGCCTTGGTGATGCCCAATAGCATGGGTTCCCAAGTCGATTGGTGCTTGCCTTCGGCCTTCTGCTTGGCAATGACGTCGAGCAGGCGTCCGCGATCCATCTGTTCGCCGCGCAGCAGCGCCGAATCGCCGGCATCCAGTACTTCGATCTTGCGCAGCATCTGCCGCACGATGACTTCGATGTGCTTGTCGTTGATCTTCACGCCCTGCAGCCGGTACACGTCCTGGATTTCGCGGACCAGGTAGTTCGCCAATGCCTCGACGCCCTGCAGCCGCAGAATGTCATGCGGGTTCGGCTCGCCGTCGGCGATCACTTCGCCCTTCTCCACTTGCTCGCCTTCGAACACATTGAGATGGCGCCACTTCGGGATCAGCTCTTCGTACTTGTCGGAGCCCTCGTTGGTGATGATCAAGCGGCGCTTGCCCTTGGTTTCCTTGCCGAAGCTCACCGTGCCGCTGACTTCCGCCAGAATCGCGGAATCCTTCGGCTTGCGCGCCTCGAACAAGTCGGCCACGCGCGGCAGACCGCCGGTGATGTCGCGGGTCTTCGAAGACTCCTGCGGGATACGCGCAATGACGTCGCCCACCGACACCTTGGAACCGTCTTCCAGGCTGACGATGGCGCCCGCGGGCAGCGCATACACCGCCGGAATGTCGGTATTGGCGAAGGTGACTTCCTTGCCCTTGGCATTGGTCAGGCGCACGACCGGACGCAGGTCCTTGCCGCCCGAACCGCGCTGCTTCGGATCCAGTACCACGGTGCTGGTGAGGCCGGTGACGTCGTCCACCTGGGTCGTGACGGTGATGCCGTCGACGAAGTCGGAGAACTTGATCATGCCCGCCACTTCCGTGACCACGGGGTGGGTATGCGGATCCCAGTTCGCGACCGACTGCCCGGCCGTGACCACATCGGCATCGTTCACCGTAATGGTGGCGCCGTAGGGGATCTTGTAACGCTCGCGCTCGCGGCCGAACTCATCCACCACGCCCAATTCGCCCGAACGCGACACCGCGACCAGATGCCCCTTCTCATGGCGCACGGTCTTGATGTTGTGCAGGCGGATGGTGCCCTTGCTCTTGACTTCGACGCCGTTGGCCGCCGCCGCTCGCGAGGCCGCGCCGCCGACGTGGAAGGTGCGCATGGTGAGCTGGGTGCCCGGCTCGCCGATGGATTGCGCCGCAATGACGCCCACCGCTTCGCCGATGTTGATGCGATGACCACGGCCCAGGTCGCGGCCGTAGCACTGCGCGCAGACGCCGTAACGGGTCTCGCAGGTGATGGGCGAACGCACCATGACCTGGTCGACACCCATCTTTTCCAGCAGCTTGACCAACTTCTCGTCGATCAGAACGCCGGTCTTGACCAGCACTTCGCCGGTGGCCGCAACGGTCACGTCTTCGGAAATGACCCGGCCGAGCACACGCTCGCCCAAGCCCTCGACCACATCGCCGCCTTCGACGATGGGGGTGATGGACAGGCCGTTGACGGTACCGCAATCGATCTCGGTGACCACCAGATCCTGCGCCACGTCGACCAAACGGCGCGTGAGGTACCCGGAGTTCGCCGTCTTCAAGGCGGTGTCGGCCAAGCCCTTACGCGCACCGTGAGTCGAGATGAAGTACTGCAGTACGTTCAAGCCTTCGCGGAAATTCGCCGTGATCGGCGTTTCGATGATGGAGCCGTCCGGCTTCGCCATCAGGCCGCGCATGCCGGCGAGCTGACGAATCTGCGCGGCGGAACCGCGGGCGCCCGAGTCGGCCATCATGAAGATGGAATTGAACGACTTCTGGCGGACCTTGTTGCCCTTGGTGTCGGTGACCTCGTCGGTGCCCAGCTTCTCCATCATGGCCTTGGCCACTTGGTCATTGGTGCGCGACCAGATATCGACCACTTTGTTGTAGCGTTCGCCGTTGGTGACGAGACCCGAAGAGTATTGCTCCTGGATCTCCTTCACTTCCTTGTCGGCCGTGGCCAGAATCTTGGTCTTCTGCTGCGGCACGACCATGTCGTCCACGCCGATCGACACGCCCGCGCGGGTCGCGAATTGGAAGCCGGTGTACATCAACTGATCCGCGAACACGACCGTTTCCTTGAGACCCACAGTGCGATAGCACATGTTGATGGTCGCGGAAATGATCTTCTTGGTCATGTCCTGGTTGATGGCATCGAAGGACAGGCCATGCGGCAGGATCTCGGACAGCAATGCCCGGCCCGCCGTGGTTGCGACCACCCGGATGTTCTGCACCAGATTGCCGGAGGCGTCGCGGATGTATTCGGACAGGCGCACCTTGACCTTGGCCTGCAGGTCGATGTTGCGGCTCTCGTAAGCACGATGCACTTCGGCGACATCGCTGAACGCCATGCCTTCGCCCTTGGCGCCCACGCGCTCCCGGGTCATGTAGTAGAGACCCAGCACTACGTCCTGCGACGGCACGATGATGGGTTCGCCGTTGGCCGGCGAGAGAATATTGTTGGACGACATCATCAGCGCACGCGCTTCGAGCTGTGCCTCGATGGAGAGCGGCACGTGAACGGCCATTTGGTCGCCGTCGAAGTCGGCGTTGAACGCGGTGCAGACCAAGGGATGCAGCTGGATGGCCTTGCCTTCGATCAATACCGGCTCGAACGCCTGGATGCCCAAGCGATGCAAGGTCGGTGCGCGGTTCAAGAGCACGGGATGTTCGCGGATCACCTCTTCGAGGATGTCCCATACCTCCGGTCCCTCGCGCTCCACCAGGCGCTTCGCCGCCTTGATGGTCGAGGCTTCGCCGCGCAGCTGCAGCTTGGAGAAAATGAAGGGCTTGAACAATTCCAGAGCCATTTTCTTCGGCAGTCCGCACTGATGCAGGCGCAGAGTCGGACCGACGACGATGACCGAACGGCCCGAGTAGTCGACGCGCTTGCCCAGCAGGTTCTGGCGGAAGCGGCCCTGCTTGCCCTTGATCATGTCGGCCAAGGACTTGAGCGGGCGCTTGTTGGTGCCCGTGATGGCGCGGCCGCGGCGGCCGTTGTCCAGAAGCGCATCGACCGCTTCCTGCAGCATGCGCTTTTCGTTGCGCACGATGATGTCCGGTGCATTCAATTCCAGCAGCCGGCGCAGACGGTTGTTGCGGTTGATGACGCGGCGGTACAGATCGTTCAGATCCGAGGTCGCGAAACGGCCGCCGTCGAGCGGCACCAGCGGACGCAGGTCGGGCGGCAGCACCGGCAGAACGGTGAGCACCATCCACTCCGGCTTGTTGCCGGATTCCATGAAGGCTTCGATGAGTTTCAGGCGCTTCGACAGGCGCTTGATCTTGGTCTCGGAGTTGGTGTTCGCCATGTCCTCGCGGACCTTGACCACCTCGGAGGGAAGATCCATGGACTTGAGCAGCTCATGGACGGCTTCGGCGCCCATGCGGGCATCGAACTCGTCGCCGTGCTCTTCGATGGACTCGAGATACATCTCGTCCGTCAGCAGCTGGCCGCGCTGCAGCGAAGTCATGCCGGGATCGACCACCACGAAGGCTTCGAAGTACAGCACGCGCTCGATCTCGCGCAGGGTCATGTCCAGCATGAGGCCGATGCGGGAGGGCAGGGACTTCAGGAACCAGATGTGCGCGGTGGGGCTGGCCAGCTCGATATGGCCCATGCGCTCGCGGCGCACCTTGGACTGCGTCACTTCCACGCCGCACTTCTCGCAGACCACGCCGCGATGCTTCAGGCGCTTGTATTTGCCGCACAGACACTCGTAGTCCTTCACGGGCCCGAAGATCTTGGCGCAGAACAGGCCGTCGCGTTCCGGCTTGAAGGTCCGGTAGTTGATGGTCTCCGGCTTCTTCACTTCGCCGTACGACCAGGAGCGGATCATGTCCGGCGACGCGAGCCCGATCTTGATCGAATCGAAATTCTCGACCGGCACTTGCTGCTTGAACAACTTGAGTAAGTCTTTCATTGATTAGGCCTCGCTCTCTAGTTCGATGTTGATGGCCAAGGATCTGATCTCCTTCACCAAGACATTGAACGATTCCGGCATGCCGGCTTTCATTTCGTGGTTGCCGTCGACAATCGCCTTGTACATCTGGGTACGCCCGTTGACGTCGTCCGACTTGACCGTGAGCATTTCCTGCAAGGTGTACGCGGCGCCATACGCCTCGAGCGCCCACACTTCCATTTCGCCGAAACGCTGACCGCCGAACTGCGCCTTGCCGCCCAGCGGCTGCTGAGTGACCAAGCTGTACGGTCCCGTGGAACGCGCGTGCATCTTGTCGTCGACCAGGTGGTTCAACTTGAGCATGTACATGTAGCCCACGGTGACCGGCCGCTCGAATTGCTCGCCGGTACGTCCGTCGTGCAGAGTGGTCTGGCCCGAGGTCGGCAGGTCCGCGAGCGTCAGAAGATTCTTGATCTCCTCTTCGCTGGCGCCGTCGAACACGGGGGTCGCCATCGGAACGCCCTTCTTCAAGTTGCTGGCGAGCTCGATGACTTCGGCATCGCTCATCGACTTGATGTCTTCCTTCTGGCCGCCGGTCTCGTTATAGACCTGGCCCAGGAATTTGCGCAGTTCCACCACGGCTTGCTGCGCTTCCAGCATCTTGCCGATCTTGGCACCCAAGCCCTTGGCGGCCCAGCCCAGATGGGTCTCCAGGATCTGGCCGATGTTCATTCGCGAAGGCACGCCGAGCGGGTTCAGCACGATGTCCACCGGAGTGCCGTCGGCCATGTACGGCATGTCTTCCACCGGGACGATGGAGGAAATCACGCCCTTGTTGCCGTGTCGGCCGGCCATCTTGTCGCCGGGCTGCACGCGGCGCTTCACCGCCAGGTACACCTTGACCATTTTGAGCACGCCCGGGGCGAGATCGTCGCCCGCGGTGATCTTGGCCTTTTTCTCCTCGAAACGCTTTTCGAAGGCCTTGCGCTGGCCCTTCAGGCGCTCGGAGACCGTTTCCAGCTGCGCGTTCAGGTCTTCGTCCTTGAAACGGATTTCGAACCATTGCTCGCGAGGCAGATCGGCCAGATAGGCGCCGTCGACTTGCGTGCCGGCCTTGATCTTCTTGGGGCCCGCTTCCGCGGACTTGCCCTCGATCATGCCGCGCACGCGCTGGAACATGTCGTCTTCCAGGATGCGCTGCTGGTCGGCCAAATCCTTGCGTACGCGCTCGAGCTCGGATTTCTCGATCGCCAGGGCGCGCGAGTCCTTCTCCACCCCGTCCCGAGTAAAGACCCGAACGTCGATCACCGTGCCGTCCATGCCGGGAGGCACGCGCAGCGAGGTGTCCTTCACGTCGGAGGCCTTCTCGCCGAAGATCGCGCGCAGCAGCTTCTCTTCCGGCGTCAATTGGGTCTCGCCCTTCGGCGTGACCTTGCCCACCAGAATATCGCCGGCGCGCACTTCGGCACCGATGAAGGCGATGCCCGCCTCGTCCAGCTTGGCCAGCGCCGAGTCGCCCACATTGGGAATGTCGGCTGTAATTTCCTCAGGTCCGAGCTTGGTGTCGCGAGCGACGCAGGTCAGCTCTTCGATGTGGATGGTCGTGAAGCGGTCTTCCTCGACCACGCGCTCGGAGATCAGGATGGAGTCTTCGAAGTTGTAGCCGTTCCAGGGCATGAAAGCCACCAGCAGGTTCTGGCCGAGCGCGAGCTCGCCCAGATCCGTGGACGGACCATCGGCCAGCACGTCGCCGCGCTTGATGGCATCGCCCGCCCTGACCAGCGGACGCTGGTTGATGCAGGTGTTCTGGTTCGAACGCGTGTACTTGGTGAGCGAATAGATGTCTACACCGGGTTCGCCGGCCGTCGTTTCATCGTCGTTCACCCGCACCACGATGCGCGAGGCATCGACGGAATCCACGCTGCCGCCGCGGCGCGCGACCACGGTGACGCCGGAATCGATGGCGACGGCGCGTTCCATGCCGGTGCCCACGAGGGGCGTTTCCGAGCGCAGGGTCGGAACCGCCTGGCGCTGCATGTTCGAACCCATGAGGGCGCGGTTGGCGTCGTCGTGTTCCAGGAACGGGATCAGGGAGGCCGCCACGGAGACGATCTGCTTGGGCGACACATCCATGAAGTCGATCTTGTCCGGAGCGGACAAGGTGAACTCGTTCTGGGTACGGCAGGAAATCAGATCGTCGGTGAACTCGCCCTTTTCGTTGAGGGTGGCGTTCGCCTGGGCGATCACGTACTGGCCTTCTTCGATGGCCGACAGATAGTCGATCTGGTCGGTCACCATGCCGTTCGAGACGCGGCGATACGGAGTCTCCAGGAAGCCGTAGTCGTTGGTGCGTGCGTAGACCGCCAGCGAATTGATCAACCCGATGTTCGGGCCTTCCGGCGTTTCGATCGGGCACACCCGGCCGTAGTGCGTCGGGTGCACGTCGCGTACTTCGAAACCGGCACGCTCGCGCGTCAGGCCGCCGGGGCCCAATGCGGAAACGCGGCGCTTGTGAGTGACCTCCGACAGCGGGTTGTTCTGGTCCATGAACTGCGAGAGCTGCGAGGAACCGAAGAACTCCTTCACCGCGGCCGCCACCGGCTTCGCGTTGATCATCTCCTGCGGCATGATGGGCTCGCTCTCGGCGATGGTCAGGCGCTCC
Organism: uncultured Gammaproteobacteria bacterium; assembly: GCA_963807505.1. GTDB lineage: Bacteria > Pseudomonadota > Gammaproteobacteria > Steroidobacterales > Steroidobacteraceae > Bog-1198. The sequence goes on from CAWECC010000001.1 coordinate 593,455, forward strand.
TTCACGGCGCGTTCGACGCGCACCAGGCCGATGCGGAAGGCGTTCTCCGCCATTTCGCCGACGCTGCGCACGCGGCGGTTGCCCAGGTGGTCGATGTCGTCCACGTGGCCATTGCCGTTGCGGATGTCGATCAAGGTCTTCATGACCTCGATGATGTCCTCCTTGCTGAGCACGCCCGAGCCCGTGATCTCCTCGCGGCCCACGCGGCGGTTGAACTTCATGCGGCCGACCGGCGACAGGTCGTAACGTTCGCCGTTGAAGAACAGATTCTGGAACAGGTTCTCCGCGGCGTCCTTGGTCGGCGGCTCGCCGGGGCGCATCATGCGGTAGATTTCGACCAGCGCCTCGAGGCGCGTCTTGGTCGGATCGATGCGCAAAGTGTCCGAAATATACGGGCCACGATCCAAATCGTTGACATACAGCGTGCGGATTTCCGTGATGCCGCTTTCGATCAGCTTGCCCACCGTGGGAACGGTCAGGATTTCATTGGCCTTGGCCAGGATTTCGCCGGTTTCGGTGTTGACGATGTCGTGCGCCAGCACCTTGCCCTGCACATATTCCGTGGGCACGGGCAGGCGCTTGATCCCCGCTTCCTCGAGCTCCTTCACGTGGCGCGCGGTGATCCGGCGGCCTTCCTCGACGATGACCTTCTTACCGACGCGAATCTCGAACGCGGCGGTTTCGCCACGCAGACGCTGCGGGATCACCTCGAATTCAATTTCCTTCTTCGACAGGTGGAACACGTTCTTGTCGAAGAAGATGTCCAGCACCTGCTCCTCGGTGTAGCCGAGAGCGCGCAGGATGATGGTCACGGGCAGCTTGCGGCGGCGGTCGATGCGCGCGAACACGCAATCCTTCGGGTCGAACTCGAAGTCCAACCACGAGCCGCGATAGGGAATGATGCGGGCGGAGAACAGCAGCTTGCCGGACGAGTGCGTCTTGCCGCGGTCGTGATCGAAGAACACGCCGGGGCTGCGGTGCAGCTGCGACACGATGACCCGCTCGGTGCCGTTGATGATGAAGGTGCCGTTGTCGGTCATGAGCGGCAGCTCGCCCAGGTACACTTCCTGCTCACGCACGTCTTTGACCGGCTTCTTGGCGCCGCTGGCCTCCTTGTCGAGCACCACGAGCCGCACTTTGACGCGCAGCGGAGCCGCGTAGGTCAGTCCGCGCAGCTGGCATTCCTTGACGTCGAATACGGGCTCGCCGAGGCGGTAGCTTACGTACTCGAGAGTGGCATTGCCGGAATAGCTGGAAATGGGGAAAACGCTGTCGAAGGCGGCGTGCAAGCCGATTTCGTCGCGCTTGGATTCAGCGACATCCGCTTGCAGGAACCGCCGGTACGAATCCAATTGGATCGCCAGCAGGTACGGCGTGCCGAGGATGCTCGGACGCTTACCAAAATTCTTCCGGATGCGTTTCTTTTCGGTGAACGAATAGGCCATTAGAGATCACCCTTTTCCAGTATCGACTAGCGCTTCGCGCCAAAATTTAACGAGGCCTTAAAGCGGCCTCGCCTCAAATCAAATCAAATGCGCAGCCGACGGCTGCCACTGAACCAGCGGCAACCATCGAACTGCGCGTATCGGCAATAATCACTACTTGATGGCAGCCTTGGCGCCAGCGTCCTCCAGCTTCTTCTTGATCGTCTCGGCGTCCGCCTTCGGAATGCCTTCCTTGACGGTCGAAGGAGCGCCCTCAACCAGGTCCTTCGCTTCCTTCAAGCCCAACCCCGTAATCTCGCGAATGACCTTGATGACGCCCACTTTGTTGGCGCCGAACTCGGTCATGGTCACGGTGAACTCGGTCTGAGCTTCCGCGGCCGGAGCCGCAGCAGCGCCGCCGCCCGCCGCCGCAACGGCAACCGGAGCAGCCGCCGTGACATTGAACTTCTTCTCCATGTCGGAGATCAGTTCGACCACTTCCATGACGGACATCTTGGAAATCGCGTCGAGGATTTCGTCTTTAGTAACAGCCATTATCGTCTCCAAATAAATGTGGGGTTTTAAAGCCCCGAATCAGGTTAATTCGCCGCCGGTGCCGTGCCGCTCTTCTTGGCTTCAAGAACAGCAGCCAGCGTCCGCACCAACTTAGAGTTGGGAGCGGCCAACGTACCAACGAACTTCGAAATCGGCGCCTGTAGCACACCCAGCAGTTTCGACAGCGCCTGCGCGCGCGTGGGCAATGAAGCCACGCGCTCGAGTGCATCGGGCTTGAGCAATTGCCCGCCCAAAGACACGAGCGTCGTCACCAGCTTGTCGTTGTCCTTGGCGAACGCCTTGACGATCCGCGCGGCAGCGCCCGGATCATCGTTGGAGAACGCGAGGACAATGGGTCCTTTCAGCGCCGGAGAAATGCACTCGAAAGAAGTGCCGGCAACCGCCTTGCGCGCGAGCGTATTCTTGACGATCCGCAAATAAACCCCTTCCTTGCGCGCCTTCGCACGCAGGTCGGTCATTTGCGTCACGGTCAAGCCACGGTTCTCTGCGCCCACCACGGACAGGGCTTTCGCCGCGACCGCGTTGACTTCTGCCACCACGACTTTCTTCTCTTCTAACTTGAGTGCCATATAGGTCCCCGGAAAGAAGCGTCACACACCAGGTACGGGCGCCGCCGCCCCTACCCACCCTTGGAACACGCCATCGCGCTCCTTGGTGCGACCTTCACCAGGAAATTCCTGATTCGGGTCCCACCATCTGCGCAGGCTGGATCTTTAAAGGCCCTCATTCGATGTCGAACTTGGCCCGCCTGCGGTCTTCGACGGTTTGCACTCGGCCTTGCGGCCCAGTGCAGCCCTGCAAAAATTACTAACCGAGCCCCAAACTGGCTTGGTCTACCGCCACTCCCGGACCCATGGTCGAGGACACGGTCAGCTTCTTCAGATAAATGCCCTTCGATGTCGCCGGCTTGATCTTCTGCAGATCGGTCACCAGCGCCAGCAGATTTTCCTTCAGTGCGGCGGGCTCGAAATTGGCGCGCCCGATCTGCGCATGAATGATGCCCGCCTTATCGGTGCGATACCGGACTTGGCCGGACTTCGCATTCTTCACGGCTTCCGCAACATTCGGCGTCACCGTGCCCACTTTCGGATTGGGCATCAGGCCGCGAGGACCCAAGATCTGGCCCAGTTGGCCGACGATGCGCATGGCATCGGGACTCGCGATGACGACGTCGAAATCGATCTGGCCCGCCTTGACCTTCTCGGCCAGGTCCTCGAAACCGACGATGTCGGCTCCGGCTGCCTTGGCGGCATCGGCATTCTTGCCCTGGGTGAACACGGCCACGCGGACGGTCTTGCCCGTGCCATGCGGCATCACCGTCGAGCCCCGGACCTGCTGGTCCGATTTGGTGGCATCGACGCCCAAATTCACGGACACATCCACAGATTCGTTGAACTTCGCCGTCGCAAATTCCTTGACGAGCTTGAGGGCGTCGTCGATGGGATACGATTTGCCAGGCGGCAGCTTTTCTTTCCAGGACTTGGTTCGTTTGGCTACGGCTGGCATGTCACACTCCTTCCACGTCGACGCCCATGCTGCGGGCGCTGCCCGCAATGGTGCGAACGGCCGCATCGAGATCGGCGGCGGTCAAATCGGGCATTTTTACCTTGGCGATGTCCTCGAGCTGCTTGCGCGATATCTTGCCCACCTTGGCGGTGTTCGGAGTCGCGCTGCCCTTGGGAAGGCCGAGAGCCTTGGCGATGAGCACCGAGGCCGGCGGCGTCTTCATGATGAAGGTAAAGCTGCGGTCGCTATACACAGTGATCACTACTGGGGTCGGCAAGCCTTTTTCCAAGGCCTGAGTCTGCGCATTGAATGCCTTGCAGAACTCCATGATGTTCACGCCCTGCTGGCCGAGCGCGGGACCTACCGGCGGACTAGGGTTCGCCTGGCCCGCAGGAATCTGCAGCTTTATGTAGCCGGTAACCTTCTTTGCCATCTGTCGCTTACTCCTGTGGGTACAAGCGCCTTCCCTTTAAGGAAAGCTCCCCTTTGTGCGGGCCCTTGCCCACGGGCTTTCGCCCTTGTTAGGCGCTGCGCGCCAAATATCTAGGCGCTTCGCGCCACCTTTCAACGGGGCGATGCGCCCCGCCCGATAAAACTTATCCCTTCTCTACTTGCGAGAAATCCAATTCCACGGGCGTCGAGCGCCCCAGGATCTGCACCGCCACTTGCAGGCGGTTCTTTTCGTAGTTCACGGACTCGACCACGCCGTTGAAGTCATTGAACGGGCCGTCGGTCACTCTCACCACCTCGCCGGGCTCGAACAGCACCTTCGGCTTCGGCTTGTCCACGCCCTCTTCCACGCGGCGCAGAATCGACATCGCTTCCTTGTCAGTGATGGCTGCCGGCTTGTCGCTGGTGCCGCCGATGAAGCCCAGTACCTTCGGTACCTCTTTGACCAAGTGCCAGGTGTCTTCGTCCATCTCCATCTGCACGAGCACATAGCCCGGGAAGAATTTTCGGTCGGACTTGCGCTTCTGGCCGTCGCGCATTTCCACCACCTCTTCGGTGGGGACCAGAATTTCACCGAACTTGGCGTCCAAACCGGCGCGCTTTACCCGCTCCTTGAGCGACTCGGAGACCTTGTGCTCGAAATTCGAATAAGCGTGAACCACATACCATCGCAAGGACATAGAAGCTCCGATTTCGTCAGCCGGTTTGGCCGCCCAATAGCCGAGTCATATAAGTAAGACCCATATCGAGCAGCCAAAAAAACAAGCCCATTACGACGGCGAAACCAAACACGACGTACGTAGTCTTGATCGTCTCTTCACGCTCAGGCCATACCACCTTGCGCAACTCGATGCGCGCAGCCTGCGCGAACTGCCAGAACTCTCGCCCGTACCAGGTGAACCACATGAGGCCGGCGCCCGCCGCCAGGCCTGCCGCGACCATCGCCACTCGAAACGGCAACGCCAGCTCGTCGTACCAGTAGAACGCGACGATGCCCGCGATCAGTACGATGGCCGACAACATCATCAGCGCGGTATCTTTGGCCGACGCGCCCGCGGGTGTTTGCACTTCTGCCATGTTTACTTGCCGTTACCTACAGGTTCAGCCATGCCTGGCAGGGCAGGAGGGAATCGAACCCCCAACCTGCGGTTTTGGAGACCGCCGCTCTGCCAATTGAGCTACTGCCCTGTAATTTGATAATCAACGTATTAAGCGATCACCTTAGCAACGACGCCTGCACCGACCGTCTTGCCGCCCTCGCGGATGGCAAAGCGCAGCCCCTGCTCCATCGCGATCGGCGCGATCAGCTCCACCACGATCTTGATGTTGTCACCGGGCATCACCATCTCCGTCCCCTCCGGCAGCTCCACCGCTCCGGTCACGTCCGTCGTGCGAAAGTAGAACTGCGGCCGGTACCCCTTGAAGAACGGCGTGTGACGGCCACCCTCCTCCTTGCTCAGCACGTACACTTCGGCTTCAAACTTCGTGTGCGGCGTGATGCTGCCCGGCTTGCACAATACCTGCCCGCGCTCCACTTCCTCACGCTTCGTGCCGCGTAGCAGCACCCCCACGTTGTCTCCCGCCTGGCCCTCATCCAACAGCTTGCGGAACATCTCCACCCCGGTGCACGTCGTCTTGGTCGTCGGGCGGATCCCCACGATCTCCACTTCGTCGTTCACCTTCACGATCCCGCGCTCGATGCGTCCCGTCACCACCGTGCCGCGGCCCGCAATCGAAAACACATCCTCCACCGGCATCAAAAATGCCCCTTCCACCGCCCGCTTCGGCACCGGAATGTACTCATCCAGCGACTTCACCAGCTTCAGCACCGCCGGCACCCCGATATCGCTCGCGTCCCCTTCCAACGCCTTCAGCGCCGAGCCCGTCACGATCGGGGTCTTGTCCCCGGGAAACTTGTACAGGGTCAACAAATCCCGCACTTCGAGCTCCACCAGCTCCAATAGCTCCGCGTCGTCCACCATGTCCGCTTTGTTCAAAAACACCACGATGTACGGCACGCCCACCTGCCGCGCCAGCAAGATGTGCTCGCGCGTCTGCGGCATCGGGCCATCGGCCGCCGATACCACCAAAATCGCCCCGTCCATCTGCGCCGCTCCCGTGATCATGTTCTTCACGTAGTCCGCGTGCCCAGGACAATCCACGTGCGCGTAGTGCCGCGCCTCGCTCTGGTATTCCACGTGCGCCGTTGCAATCGTGATGCCGCGCGCCCGCTCTTCCGGCGCCTTGTCAATCTGGTCGTAGGCTTTGAATTCCCCGCCAAATTTCTCCGCCATCACCTTCGTCAACGCCGCCGTCAAGGTCGTCTTGCCATGGTCTACATGTCCAATCGTCCCCACGTTCACGTGCGGCTTCGTTCGTTCAAACTTCCCCTTCGACACGGCAAGTACCTCTTAAATTAAGAAAAACTGGAGCCCACGAGCGGGATCGAACCGCTGACCTCGTCCTTACCAAGGACGTGCTCTACCAACTGAGCTACGTGGGCCGCATCCATTTGGAGCGGGTGATGGGAATCGAACCCACGTGATCAGCTTGGAAGGCTGACGTTCTACCATTGAACTACACCCGCACTCCTAGAAGCCAAAGCCAATGGCACCGAACCCTCTTCCCAGCTGGTGGAGGGGGTAGGATTCGAACCTACGAAGGCATAAGCCAGCAGATTTACAGTCTGCCCCCGTTGGCCGCTTGGGTACCCCTCCTCAAAATGAGCCGCGTATTTTGCTGTGCCGATCACGTAGTGTCAACCTACTTACGCGTTTCGCGCGACCTTTCGACGGGGTCGGGGCGACCCCGCCCCGGAAGTCTACGGGTTCGGAGGGAGTGGCTTGACACTATCTTACGATATATATATCTTAAGATAGGTTTTATAACATATCGAGAGATAACCATACATCATCGTTTACATCACTTTTTCGGGCGGCACCATGGCGGCCGCGCCTTTGGTCACTTCGGCAAGGGGTTCATGGAGGAGCCGGCGAGCTATCGGCCCGGTTGCGATTCTTTGAGGTGCGTCTCGAACAGCCGATAAATTCTCTTGTACTCATCCAGCCAGGAATCCCCGTTCGAGAAGGCATGGCGGTCCAGAGGATACGGAGAGATGGCGAAGTCGTTTTTGTGCAATTCAATCAGGCGCTGATACAGACGCATCGAGTCCTCGAACAGCACATTGTCGTCGATGACACCGTGGCAGATGAGCAGCGCATCGCGCAAACCATCGGCGAATTCAATGGGCGAAGAGCGGGCATAGGCGATCGGATCGATTTGCGGATCGTTCAGGATGGCCGATGTGTAGCCGTTCTCATACTGGCGCCAATCCGTGACGGGACGCAGCGCCGCCCCGGCCGCGAATTCCCCCGGCGCTCGGAACAGCGCCATCAGCGTCATGAAGCCGCCGTACGAGCCGCCATAAACTCCAACTCGTGCCGGGTCGACGGCGGCGTGCTCCGCCAGCCACTTCTTGCCATCGAGCAGGTCTTCCAGTTCCGGATGGCCCATTTGTCTGTAGATCGCCGTGCGCCAATCGCGCCCATAACCCTCGGAGGCGCGGTAATCGAGGTCGAGCACGACATAGCCATGCTGCACCAGCCAGCTATTGAACATCTGCTCCCGGAAATAATAGGGATAGCGCAAATGCACGTTCTGTAGATAACCGGCCCCATGGATGAATATGACGCCCGGTCGTTTCGCGGAATCGGACGCGGCCGCGCCGCGATAAACTTTCGCGTAGATCGCACCGTTGAAATGCGTGGAGGGGATCTCAACGATCTCCGGTTCGATCCACGAGATGGATTTATAGTCGGCGCTGCGCGTATCGGTGATGTCGCGGGCAACATCCGATCCGTCGGCCTTGAGCACCGCGATCTGCGCGGGGACATAGGCTGAGGAGTGAGTTACCAGGAGACGCTTGCCTGACTCATCCAAGGCGAACTTTTCCAGCCCCTGAAGTTTCGTGACCCGCTGGAACTTGCCGCCGGCGCTCGGCACCCGGTAGACATCGTACGAATAGGGCGCCTGCGCATTGCTCAACACATAGAACCAGCGGCCGTCCGCCGACAGCGTGGGATCGGAAACCTCGAACCGGCCCTGCGTCAGCGCTTGCGCGGCGGAATCCGGGGCTTTGGTATACAAATGCGCGTAACCCGTCTGCTCGGATTCGTACCAGAGCGTGCGGTTGTCCCGCAGCCAGCCCATCTCGTTGAAGCTCCAGTTTACCCAGGCCGGATCGCTCAACCGATGCTGCGGAACCAGCGCGTACTTGGCGAAATCGACACTGGCGATCCAACGATCTTTGTTATCGACGGACAGGAACTGAATGGCGAGCGCCCTGCCGTCGCGGCTCCAAACGATTCCGCCGGCGCCCCCGTCCGGATCGTCCGACACGATCTGCACGCTGCGCGGCTTCGGTTTCGCGCTCTGACCGTCGGCGGCATCCATTGCCGTCTCGTGGGTGCCGTTTTCTTCGCGAATCGCCTTCAAGGGGTCGTCGCCGATGCCCGGCAGATTGTCGACTGCGAGTGCATGCACGCTGTGATCGATGAGATTCAACAGCAGCAACGACTGCGGCGCCGGCGGGTTACGCCCGACTCGCAGCCGCTCCGTCTCGAACTCCTCGTAGCCCGACTCCGTGACATAGCGCGTGAGCTTGCCTTCGAAGCCCTTGGCCACGGCTTTCGGAGAGGTCACAACCAGCAGCCAGCGTGCATCGGGCGACAGTTCGGTGTCGCGGATGATCACGTCCTCGCCGAGATAGAAAGGCGCCGCCGCGCGCGTTGCATCGGCATTGCGCAAGTCCTGGGTATGCTTCTTATTTATTTCGGACTCGTCATGCAGCCGCTTCAACGTCGAGAACGTCCGCAGCTGCATGTCGCGCAAGTCGTCGGGCTTGGGCGGCGCGTCCGGATCTTTCTCCGCCTCGACGATGGCAGCCGGCGTCGTGACGCCGCTGCCGAAATCATGCACGTACCAGTTATTGCCGACCCGGAAACTCAGCAGCCCGCCGTCCATCGAGAACTGCGGTGCCGCTTCGTTCTGGGGCGTCCGCGTAATTTGCGCCAGGCGGCCGCCGCCGACGTCGCGTACGAAGATATCACCGTTGCGGACGAACGCCGCACGCTTGCCGGCCTCATCGAAGACCGGCGGCCCATCCGCGCCCGCCATCGCACCGGGTTCGACGACTTGATCCTTGCGATCCGCGACATCGACACGATGCAGATCGACGATGGGCGAGCCATTGCGCTTGGCGGAATAATAAATGGCGCGGCCGTTGACGGACCAATACACGTTCCTTACCGCCGCGCCGATCCAGTCCGGGTCCGCCATGATCTTTTCCAGAGTGAGGCCGTTCTGGGAGGGGGATGCGGGCGGTGCAGTGGGTGCGGCGCCCGTTGCACCCGCTGAGACGAACGTTTGGAACATCAAGGCCAATGCGAGCAGGCAGGGTCTCATGAACGGGACACTCTCATTCAAGGCGGATTGGATCTGCGGCGCGAATCGTCTTCAACGGCCGTACAGGGCACACAGCGCCATACTAATCCAACAACGGATGTCCCTTGGGCAGTCGATGTGCGTACCAGGCCGCCAGGCGGTGTCGAATCGTCTTCTCCCCGACCTGATCTTCAGGCATCGGCGCAATGATCTTGTCGTGCACGAGCAAGCGATAGACATACAACGCCTTGTCGCTCACCGAGTCCGTCGACTCGAACTCCACCGCGCCGCGGCCTTCGGCATATTGAACGCCGGCGATCAAGGCCGCCTTGAACAATTCCGCTTCGTGTTTGAGCTTTTTCATCTTGTGCTGGCGCCATCATGTCATAGGTCAACCATCAGCTCGGCGGCAATGTCATCGGTCGTCCTAACCTCTAGTGCCTCGGCACCATGATGTTGACCGGTTGACGGTATTTACCCGAGAGGCGGAGCCGTTGGCCGGCAACGAGGCAGCAGTTGCCGGCCAACGGCTCCGCCTCTCGGGCGAATACTCTCACCGCTCCACACCACCGCGCCGACGACACCCGATCTGCTCCCGCTGGATAGTCATGTACCTCCTGCGCGGTGATGTACCTCGGCCAGTGCGCACGGTCAGGGGGGATAAGGAGTGGGAAGCCAACTGCTGCCTTTACGTTGGCTTCCCACTCCTTATCCCCCCTGACCTTGTGAACCGGTCAACATCACCGTGCCGAGGTACTACCCGGATCGCTGACCAAGACGCCGCGTACCGCGGCAGCGAGTCCGGACCAATCGCCCGCCTTGCGCAATCCACTGCTCAGTTCGAGCTGCAGGCCTTCGCCGGAACGGCCCCGATTGCAGATATTGCGGGGGTCTCGACCGGGGAAACGATGTCCGTCGATCAGGTATGTGAGTCCGAACTTCGCAAGCGCCAGCGCAACATCCCGCTTCAGCTTTTCATTCAAGCCACCCAGCAACACGTCGGGTCCGCTCGCGGCATAGCCGTGCACGGCGACGACGGTGTCGCAGCCGGAGATCAGATCGAGCGCGCGGGGTTCATCGAAGCGGTGGCTCCCCAGGTGCAAGCGGTCGAAATTGTCGCCGGTGGTGCGTAACCCCTCGAAAAGATAGAGCGCGTGCTCCTCGCCGGCGATCAGCCGCGCGACCTCGGAGGTCCGCCCCTCGATTCTGCCGCCATGGGGCGCGACCACGGCAATTCCGGACTTTTCACGGCGCATGACGTGCACGGCATAGTCCACACCCTCCACGTAAAGTTGCGCGAGATCATCGAAGCAGCGCAGAGCGCTGGAAGGAACTAGCATCTCGGCACCATGATGTTAACCGTTCGACGGTATTCGCCCGGCAGGCTAAGACGCTGGCGGGCAACGGGAGAGCAGTTGCCCGCCAGCGTCTTAGCCTGTGGGGCGAATGCTCTCACCGCCACACCACGGCGCCAAGGGCACCGAATCTGCTCCTCATGGGGTGATGTAGTACGTCCTGCGCGGTGATGTACCTCGGCCCAACGCGCACGTCAGGGGCTCAGGGTTGCGGCTGCGGTGGTCCGCCCGGCCGGGGAGCGGGTTTGGTATCCGGCCGAGAGGGACGTCCACCATTGTCCGGACGCCCGCCGTTACCCGGAGGCCCGCCATTGCCCGGACGCCCGCCGTTACCTGGGGGCCCGCCATTGCCGGGACGCCCGCCGTTACCCGGAGGCCCGCCATTGCCGGGACGCCCGCCGTTACCTGGGGGCCCGCCATTGCCGGGTCGCCCACCGTTACCCGGTTTGCCCGGTGACGGCCGATCCGGGGGCCTCGGACGCGGTGGCGGGTTGGGCCGCGGAGGTCGCGGCGGCACCACGGGTCGCGGCGGAGGATTCGGCCGAATCGGCGGTCTGGGGCGCCGAGGCGGCGGCGGCCGGTGCGCCCAGTAGTTCTGCCGCCCATAAAAGGGCCGGCCTCGGTAGTAGCGGCCCCAATAGTCGCCGATGGTGAACCCCACGATACCGATTCCCAACTGCGCGCCGAACCCCAGTATGGGTACCCGGCGGTCCTGATAGTCGTAATACAAAAGATCGCCGTAAACCCAGCCGCGGTTGCCTCCCAAATCCACATCGCACCAGGTCCAGTCATCCAGGCAGCCATTGACGTTCAGTGCGGTATTGGGTGGTATGGAGAAAACCAGCGGATAGTCGGCGCTCGGCCCGGCACGCAGGTGTACGAAACCCTGGGTGTACGCGAGGCCGGCCCACGCCGCGGTCCCGGAACACAGCCCGATCAGCACGAATAGTGCCAGCGATAGACGTTTCATATCCCACCTTCCATAGCCCACTGGAACCTTGCGCGATCGAGTTTGAGCCGATTTTCGCGCCGCCGCAATGGCGGCGATTCAAGCGCTTTTCTTGCGTCCGTGCAGTCGGGTTACCAAGTCCGCCTCCCCCCGGCTCAGGCCGAATTGCTGCGCCAGCTTGCCGGGATCGGCGCCGTGCCTGGCCGAGTCGATCGCTTGCTCGAAGGATTGCGCCGTCCCGCGCAGCTCCACCTGATCCACGCGATCGGCCACGCCCGAATATTCGTGCTCGATACGCTGCACTCTCCGCCCCGTCTTCACGCTGATCGAGGCCGCGAGTTCCAGTTCGCGGCGTACCGCTGCCAGACTCGATTCGAGAGTGAGACAGCGGGTTCGCCAGTCGCGCAGCGAGCGAATGGTGAAAAGCGCCGCTACCAGGCCTGCGAATCCGAGCGCCGCGCCTGCGATGCTGAGAAATGTATTGAGATTCATGTCATGCATACTCGTCGATGAGAGATTTTGGAGGACGTGGGGCTGCGGGATCCGGTGCGCTTTCGGCCTGCGGCGCGGGTTTGCCGGGCGGCTGCCGCTCATCGCGCCACGCTCCTCCCGAACCGTCTTTGGAGGAACGCTTGTCCGCGATGGGGAGCGCCGGATATAGACCCGAGTTGCTCAAGCGGTCTACTTCACTCATTGTGGGACCTCGCTATTCGGTGTTTGGTTTCTCGTTCTGTTGCGGCTTCGCCGGCTCTTTCACCAACACGGTCTTTTCCAAAGTCTCGGGGGGCATTCGATACAGCAGGCGATTCTCCGCCGTGCTCGCACCGGCCAACTCTACTCCGGGCGCAGCGGCCGCGGGAGTCTGATCGGTGGCCCGCGCCGTCGTCGGCGCGCCGGGAATCACCTCTTCCAGCACCAGAACGACGACGCGGCGGTTCGCGTTGCGGCCTTCGGGCGTATCGTTCGGCTGGCGCGGATGAAATTCACCGAAACCGACGATTTCCAGCCGCAGCGGATCGATCCCCTGACTCGTGAACTGATGCACCACGCTCGCGGCGCGCGCTGCCGACAATTCCCAGTTCGACGGAAATTCCGAGGTGCGGATCGGCTTGTCGTCAGTATGTCCCTCGACGCGGATGGGATTGGGGAAGGGCTTGAGAACCTCCGCCAGTTTGTCGAGCACGGGTTCGGCCGCCGGCGTGAATCCCCCCGCGCCGCTCGCGAAACAGAATGTCGGCGTTGATTTCGATTTCCAGCCACATGTTTTCGCGGCGCACCGTCACCAATTTGGCATCGATCAGCGACTGCATCGCGTCCTGCACCTGGCGCTGCATGCGAATCAGCGCGCCGGGAAGATCCGCGGTATGTATGGTCTCCGTCTTGGTCGGATCCCGCGGCGCGAGGCTGCCGCCCGGCGTGGATTTGTCCTCCCTCTGTATGAAGACCGTTGGGGTGACGCCGGTGAGATCTTTGTCGCCGCCTTTGCCGGGCTCCTTTTCGCCGATATTGACCGGGCGCATGCTCTTCGGCGCGCCGTTGAACGCAGCGATCATGGAGTCGGACAGGACGCGAAATTTCCCCTCGTTGACCGACGACATCGCGTACATCACGGTGAACAACGCGAACAGCAAGGTCACGAGGTCCCCGTACGGAATCGCCCAGGCTTCCGCATTCACATGCTCCTCGTGCTTCTTCTTGCGGGCCATGGCGTCCTATCAGTGGTGGAAGTACCCTTGCAGCTTCGACTCGATGTTGCGCGGATTCTCGCCCTGTGCGATGGCGATGATGCCCTCGATCACCATGGTCCGCACCTGCGATTGCCCGTGAATCACCGACTTCAGCTTGTTGCCCATGGGCAGGAACAAGAGATTCGCGAACGCAATGCCGTAGATGGTGGCGATGAACGCAGCAGCGATGCCGTGTCCGAGCTTCGAGGGGTCGTTGAGATTCTGCATGACGGCCATCAATCCCATGACCGCACCGATGATGCCGAGCGTCGGTGAGTAAACACCCATGGCCTCGAAGACCTTGGCCGCCTGCGTGTCGAAATGCTCCATGGTATCCAGCTCGATTTCCATGCTGGAGCGGATGGCATCCGGCTCGCCGCCATCGACCAGCGACTGCAAGCCCTTCTTCAGGAAGGCGTCCTTCTCGGCCTCCACCGCGGACTCGAGGCCCAGCAATCCCTGCTTGCGCGCGATATTGCTCCACTCCACTATCTTCTCGATCATCGCCGCCGGGTTGTTCGCAGGAGGCTTGAATACCCAGGATACGATCTTCCAGGCTCGCAGGAAAGTCGCCAACGGCGTCTGCACCAGGCTCGCGGCAAATGTCCCCACCACGACGATGACGAACGCCGCGCTTCCGACCAGCGCTCCGGCGCTGCTGCCCTTCAGGATGGCGCCGCCGATGATCGCTATCAGCGCAAGCACGATGCCGATGATGCTTAGGATATCCATGATTAGTTCGGCTGCAGCCACTCCGCGAGCCGTGCGCGCAGGCGCACCAGTGCTTGGCCGTGAATCTGGCAGACGCGCGACTCGGATACTTCCAACACCTCGCCGATCTCGCGCAAATTCATGTCCTCGTCGTAGTACAACGACAGCACCAGCTTCTCGCGCTCGGGCAATCCGCCGATGGCGCCGGCGAGCGCATCGCGAAAGCCGGCATCCTCGATGTGGTCGAAAGGGCCTGGCCGCTCGTCGCGGGCGTGGTCCGCGGGACTCGACTCATCGTCGTTCGACCCCATCTGATCGAAGCTGAACATGCGGCAGCTGGCCGCATCCTGCACCAGCTTGTGATATTCCTCGATGGACACGCCGAGAGCGCCCGCGATATCGGTGGGACTCGCATCCTGCCCCTTGGCATTTTCGATTTTGCGTACCACGTCGGCCATCTCGCGCATGTTTCGATGCACCGATCGGGGGGTCCAATCGGATTTGCGTACTTCGTCGAGCATCGAACCGCGGATGCGGATGCCCGCGTAGGTTTCGAAATTCGCGCCCTTCGTGGCGGAGTAGTGCTTGGCTGCGTCCAGCAGGCCGATCATTCCGGACTGGATCAAATCGTCCACCTCCACGTTCGGCGGCATCCGGCTCACCAGGTGGTAGGCGATTCGTTTGACAAGATCGGCATGTCTCAATACCAATTCTTGCTGCGGTACCTGGCCGACGGGAACGTGATCGTCCGAAGTCGGTTTGGTGCCGCGTCTCTGCGTGTTCGAATACTGTGTGCTTGCTCTCATTGCAATACCGTCGAGGGACCTATCCGAGCCCCTACCATGCGTTCGACAAAGAACTCAAGGTGGCCGCGCGCCCCTTCGGGCACAGACCACTTATCGGCCTTCGATGCCAGATTCTTGAGGGCGATGGATGAAATTGAGGCCGGATACGCATCGACCACGGCGGCTTGCCGCTGCACCGCACGCCGCAGATAGTCGTCAAACGGTATCGAACCCGCAAACTCGAGCCGCACATTGAGAAACCGGTCACAGACTCGCGCAATTTTCTGATAAAGGCCGGGCCCTTCTCCCGATCGGCGGGTTTGATTCGCCAGAATCTGGAAGCGCTGCACGCCGTGCTCGCGGCTCAGCACCTTGATCAACGCATAGGCATCGGTGATGGATGCGGGCTCGTCGCATACCACCACGACCACGTGGTGAGCCGCCTGAGTGAAGGTCGTGACGCTATCGTGCAGTCCGGCGGCCGTGTCCACTACCAGGACTTCGACCTGGTGGTACAGGTCGCTGAACGCACGGATGATTCCGGCCTGCTCGGCCTCCGACAGGTTCGCCATATGCTTGATGCCGGACGCTGCCGGCACGATTTGCAGACCGTGCGGCCCGGTCACTATCGCGTCCTCCAACGCGCACTCGCCCTTGACGACGTGCCCCAGATGAAATCGTGTATGCAGCCCCAGTATCACGTCGACGTTGGCCATTCCCAAATCGGCGTCGAGCAACATGACGTCCCGGCCCTGTGCGGCGATGGACACCGCCAGATTGGCCGACACCGTGGTTTTGCCCACGCCCCCCTTGCCGCCGGTGACGGCGATCACCTTGACCGGACGCGAGGCATTGAGTTCGGCCAGCTCTTCGGCGCGTTCGCGCGATAGTCGGGTGTCACGCATGGGCGGCGGTCCTGCCGAAGTGGCGGATAAGGTAGGCCTCGTCGCGTACGGGGGCCTTGGATTCCTTCATCTGAAGCGCGGTGCGCACCAGCCAGACTCGTTTGCGGTGCGCTGCATGCAGATCCTCCGGCACCTGCTGCCCGTCGCAGACGTAGGCGATTTTCAGCTTGTGGCGCAAAGTCGTCGATATCACGGCACCCAAGCTCGCCGCCTCATCCACCTTGGTCAGAATGCAGGCGACCGGGGTCAGCGGCGCAAAGGCCTGCACGATCTCTTCCAGCGCGTGGGCTTCGCCCTGCGCGGGCAGCGCCAGCAGGACCCGAGCGCGGGCAGCGCCAAGTTGCAGCGCCGCGAGCTGCTCGCTCAGCCGGACGTCGTGCGGACCCATGCCCGCGGTGTCGATGAGTATCAATTTCTTCGATTTGAGCTTGTCCAGAACCCGGGCCAAGTCCTTGCCGCTGTTCGCGGCGTGCATCGGCGCGCCGAGTATGCGTGCGTAGGTCAACAGCTGGTCGCGGGCACCGATGCGATAGCTATCCGTGCTGACCAGCGCCAGGTCCTGACTGCCATGCCGCATGCACCAGCGGGCCGCCAGCTTGGCGATAGTCGTGGTCTTGCCGGCTCCCGTCGGGCCGACGACCGCTATGACTCCGCCGCTGATGCCCGAGAGATCTTCGACGATCGGCAGATGCTTGGCCAACAGCGCCAGCGGGATGTGCGACGGATTTTCCAAGGTGGTACGCCGCGGCGCCAGGTCCGCCAGCGCCATGGCCACATCCGGAGCGATATCCATCGCGGAAAGCTCTTCGAGAATTCGCGCCTTCAAGGGCTCGCGCAAGCGCTTGTCGTTCCACGTCATGCCGGCCAGTCCGGTTTCCATCAATTGGCGCAGATCCCGCAATTCGCGCTGCATGGCGACGTAGCCCAAATCGGGCCGCATGACCGCCGGTGCGGCACGACCTCTTGGGGGCGATGCGGCGGCGGGTGCCGGCGCGATCACAGCGGCCGGCTGCGGCGCCGCCGCGGAAGTTCGCGCAGGCGTTCGCGCCGCCACGGGTGGTGGCTCAACCGCTCGTGACGGTGCCGGTACCGGTGCTGCGGAAAGCTCAGCGGCGGATGTCTCGGCGACCGGCGTTGTCTGTGTTGCCCCCGTAGGCTGACGGGTCGCGGCGATGAACAAGGCCTCGTCGTAATCCACGGCGGCGATGACCTCGATGCCGTCCTCGCCGCGGCGGCTGGAGAGAATGACGGCATCGGGCCCTTGCTCCGCCCGAACCAATGCCAATGCGGCGCGCATACTCACGGCCGTGTAACGTTTTATCTTCATCAGAGCCTCCGAGAAACAATCCCGTCTTCAATTTTCGGCATCGTCGTCATCGCCCGACCGCCGCGATCACCCGGATCCGGCGATTCTCGGGTATCTCGTTATAGGCAAGCACCGCGAGCGACGGCGTCGAGTGACGCATCAAGCGCGCTATCCATGGCCGGATTTTCGGCGCCACCAGCAATACAGCGGGCTCGCCCGCCGCTTCCTGGCGGCGCGTATTGTCGGCCAGCGCCGTTTGGATTCTGTCGGCCAGGCCGGGTTCGAATCCGGGAGAGGCGTCGCCGCCGCTGGCCATCGAGTCCTGCAGCATCTGCTCGAGCGCGGGATCCAGGGTGATGACCGGCAATTCCTGGCGCAGGCCGCCAATGTTCTGCACGATGCTGCGGCCGAGGGCGACGCGCACGGCGGCGACCAGAGCCACCGGATCCTGGTTTTTCGGCGCAAGTTCCGCGAGCGTTTCGCAGATCGTGCGCAAGTTGCGGATAGGCACCCGCTCCAGCAGCAGGTACTGCAGCACCTTAACGACTATGCTCATCGGCAGGAGCTTGGGCACCAGGTCCTCGATCAGCTTCGGCGCGCTCTTCCCCAGGCGGTTGAGCAATTGCTGCACTTCTTCATGGCCCAGTAGTTCGTGAGCGTGGGATTGCAATAGATGGCTCAAGTGGGTCGCAATGACGCTGCTGGCGTCCACCACGGTATAGCCTTGCGACTGTGCCTGATCGCGCCGCGACTTCTCGATCCAGATCGACTCCAGGCCGAAGGCAGGGTCTTTGGTCGCCGAGCCTGGCAACGTTCCCGAAACCTGGCCCGGATTGATGGCGAGTTCCCGATCGGGAAAGACCTCGGACTCGCCCACAGGCGCGCCAAGGATGGTGATCCGGTACGAATTGGGGCCGAGCTCCAGGTTGTCGCGAATGTGCACGGCCTGCACCAGGAATCCGAGTTCCTCGGAGAGCTTCTTGCGGACGCCCTTGATGCGTCCCATCAATTCGCCGCCTTGACTGCGGTCGACCAGGGGAATCAGCCGGTAGCCCACTTCGAGGCCGATCAAATCGACGGGTTCCACGTCATCCCAAGACAACTCGCGCTGTTCGGCGGGGACCGCGGCGGCGGCGACCGGGGCGGCGGCGGCCTTTTTCTCCGTGGCCTTGCGCTTGCTCAGAAAGTAAGCACCGACGGCGCACACTGCCGCCATCCCCAGGAACACCAGGTTCGGCATGCCGGGAATGATGCCCAGCAGAGTCAGTATGCCGCTGGTGACCCCCAGCGCTTTGGGCTGGCCCAGCACCTGGCTCATGATCTGCTGGCTCATGTCGTGCGGACGGGACACGCGGGTGACGAGGATGGCGACCGCCACGGACAGCAGCAGCGCCGGAATCTGCGCCACCAGGCCGTCGCCGATGGTGAGCAGCGCGTACGTGCGGCCGGCTTCGGCCAGCGACATGCCGTGCTGAGCGGCACCGATGATGGTGCCGCCGAATAAATTGATGAACACGATCAGGATGCCGGCGATGGCATCGCCGCGCACGAACTTGCTCGCACCGTCCATGGCGCCGTAGAAGTCGGCTTCTTCGCGGCCTTCCTGGCGCCGCACGATGGCCTCAGCCTGGGTGATGATGCCCGCGTTCAAATCGGCGTCGATCGCCATCTGCCGGCCCGGCATGGCGTCCAATGTGAAGCGCGCACTGACTTCCGAGATGCGGCCCGCGCCTTTGGTGATGACGACGAAGTTGATGATCACGAGCACTATGAACACCACCATGCCTACGGCGTAGTTGCCGCCCACCACGAACGCGCCGAAGGCGGCGATGACGTGGCCTGCCGCATGCGCCCCGGTATGGCCGTTGATCAGCACGATGCGGGTGGAGGCGACGTTGAGGCCGAGGCGCAGCAGCGTGGCGCCCAACAGCACCGTCGGGAAAGCCGCAAATTCCAGCGCCCGCCGCACGTAGATCACGGCCAGCAGAATCATGATCGAGAGGGAGATATTGAAGGTGAAGAATACGTCCAGCAGGAACGCCGGCAGCGGCAGCACCATCATGGCGAGAATCACCATGACCAACACGGGTACGCCCAAGCCGTTGCGGGCGAATTCGCCGAAGCCGGTGGCTATGGCGCGCGCGTTCATGCGTCGTCGAACTCGCCGCCGACCTGCGGGTTCGGACGCGCCATTCTGGCGGCTGCGGTCGGGTTCAGCGCACGGACACGGAAGATATAAGAGAGCACTTGCGCGACCGCCACATAGAGCCCGGCCGGAATTTCATTGTTCAAGTCGGTCGACCGGTACAACGCCCGCGCCAGCTTCGGCGACTCGAATATCGGCACGCGGTGTTCCTCGGCGATGCGGCGGATGTTCTGCGCGACCAGATCGGCGCCCTTCGCGAGCACGCGCGGTGCGCGCATTTTCTTCGGGTCGTACTTGAGGGCCACCGCGAAGTGCGTGGGATTGACGACGACTACGTCGGCGGTGGGTACCTTATGCATCATGCGGCGGCGCGCCAGCGTCTGCTGCATTCGGCGGATGCGCTGCTTGGTTTCCGGCCGTCCGTCCGACTCCTTGTGCTCGTCGCGCAATTCCTGGCGCGTCATCCGCAGCCCCTGCTTGAACTGGAACAACTGCAGGGGCACATCGACGATGGCTATCAGCACCAGCGAGGCACACAGCCAGACGAAGGACCAGCTCATGAGCCCGGCACCGCGGCCGATCGCCGCGCGCGGCTCCATGTGCGCCAGCGCCAGCACATCGCCGAAGATCCACGAAACGATGCCCGCGCAAACACCGCCGACCACCGCGCATTTCAACAGGGCCTTGCCGAGTTCGGTGGCGCCGCGCAGGCCGAACAACCGCTTCACGCCGGCGAGGGGGCTCAAGCGCGTAAAGTCCGGCACCAGGGCTTCCACGCTGAAATTCCATCCGCCCATGGCCACCGAGGCCAGCAACACCAAGCCGATCACCGTGCCGAATATCGGCAGAAGAACGGCGAGCGCGCTCATGCAGGCACTGCTGAGGGCGCTCAGCATCGAGGACGGATCGAGCAGGCTTTGCGGGTCGATCGACAGGCCGCTGCGCACCATCTGCGACATCCGCAGCGACAGCGCGCCGCCGCTGGCCACGAGGGCCGCGCTGCCGCCTATCATGGTGGCGAAATTGGTCAGTTCGCGCGAACGCGGCACCTGGCCGCGCTTGCGCGCCTCCTCCAGGCGTCGTTGCGAAGGTTCTTCTGTGCGTTCGCCGCCTGATTCGGCTTCTTCAGCCATCAGTGGGCTCCCGCGGCGGGCGCTGCGACGAGTTCGGCAGCGGCCGACAGCGCGTTGTTGATGAGGCTCGAGATGCCCGCCATGGTGCCTTCGATACCGGCGATCAGCACGAGAAAGCCGCAGAGCAGCGTGATGGTGAATCCAATGCCGAACAAATTGAGCTGCGGCGCCGCGCGAGTGACCACGCCGAGCGCCAGATTGACGATCAGCAGTGCGATCACCGCCGGCAGCGCGATCAGCAGCCCCGACTCAAAGACATGCGCTCCCCACGACACCACCGAGAACAGAAAATTTCTGTCGAGGTGGGGAGCGCCGATCGGCAGAGTCTGAAAGCTCTGCGCCAGGGCGCCGAGCAGCATCAGGTGGCCGTTGACCGCGAGATAAGTGAGAACGCCGAAAATCATGAACATCTGACCCAGCACCGTGGTGTTCGCACCGTGCTGCGGATCGACCAGCGTCGCGAAGCCCAGGCCCATGGTCAGCGAGATGGATTGTCCTGCGAAGGTCAGCGCCTCGAACGCCAGCTGCACCACCATGCCGATGGCGACGCCGATCAGCAGTTCCTGCACGGCGGCGAACAGCCCCGTACCTGAAAAAATCGACAGATCGGCCGGTACCGCCACCAGCGGCGACATCATGAATGCCAGCGACACCGACAGGATGATCTTTATGAAGCTCGGTATGGTGGTCTCACTGGCAACCGGCGCGGACAGCATGAATCCTCCGACTCGCAACGTCGGCCACCATAGGCGGCTCACCCACAGCGACACATCGGCGGCGTTGAGAGTCACGGGTTGCATGCGTCTAGCCGATCACCGAGGGAATACTTGTGTACAGATCGCGCGTGAAATCGACCAGCACACGCAGGATCCACGGACCGACCGCGAACAAGGTGAGGACCAGCAGCAGCAGCTTGGGGATGAAGCTCAGCGTGGCTTCGTTGATTTGGGTTGCCGCCTGCAGCATGCCGATGACCAGTCCTGCGACGAGCGCGATCAGCAGCAGCGGAGCGGCCATCATCGTGGTCACCAGCAGCATGCGGTGCGCCAGATCCATGACGTTTTCCGGGGTCATTGGTGGAAACTCGAGGCCAGAGTTCCCATCAGCAGCGTCCACCCGTCCACCACCACGAACAGCATGAGCTTGAATGGCATGGACACCAGAACGGGCGACAGCATCATCATGCCCATGGACATGAGCACGCTGGCGACGACCAGATCGATGACCATGAAAGGAATGAACACCATGAAGCCGATCTGAAACGCGGTTTTCAATTCACTGGTCATGAAGGTCGGAATCAGGACACTGAGCGGCACGTCATCCGGGGTCGCGAATTGAGTTCGCCCCGACAGCTTGGTGAACATCTGCAGGTCGGTTTCGCGGGTCTGCGCCAGCATGAATTTCTTCAGAGGCCGCATGGTGCGATCGAGTGCCACTTCGCCGGCAAGCTGGCCGTCCATATAGGGCTTGATGCCGTTCCCATACGATTGTTCGATGGTCGAGCTCATGATGAAAAAGGTCATGAACAACGCCAGGCCCGTCAGCACCTGGTTCGACGGAGTCGTGGTCATGCCGAGCGCCTGCCGCAGAATCGACAGGACGATGATGATCCGGGTGAACGCCGTCATCGCCAGCAGAATCGCCGGCAGCAGCGTCAGCACCGTCATCAGGATCAGTATCTGTATCGAGAGCGAGTAGGTCTGCACACCGTCGGCGGCCGTCTTGACGGCGAGCGCCGGCAGCACGCCCTGTGCCGTGGCCATGTCCACGGGCAGCATCGCCAGGACCGGCATCAGCATCAGCAGCATCGCGGCTGCGGTGGCGGGACGATACCGGCTCATGCGGAACCGCCCGGCCTCTTCATCATCTCCCGCAGGCGCTCCGCGAACGGCGCCGCCGGAGCAGCGCTCCCCTTGAGCACAATGGGCGCGGCCAATGGGGTCAGCGGCACCAGGCCGCCGGCCCCGACGCCCACCAATACCTGCGATTCACCGACGCGGATCAGCATGATGCGGTCCCTCGGGCCCACGCTGAGCTCCTCGAGGACCGTGATCTCGCCCGAACCGCGGGGGCCCGCCAATTTCAACCGCTTCAGGACCCAGCTGATGGCCAAAATCAGCGCGACGATGGCCATGAGGCTCAGCGTGAGCTGCGTCAAGCTGCCCACCGACAAGGGTGAGGCAGGTTGTGCCATCCCGGTCATCGAGCGTGCTCCATCCTTTCGGTCGCGCTCACGACATCGGTCAGTCGAATGCCGAACTTCTCGTTGACCACCACCACTTCGCCGCGGGCGACGCGCACGCCGTTCACCAGCACGTCGAGAGGCTCGCCGGCGAGCCGGTCGAGCTCGACCACCGAGCCGGGCGCCAGCTGCAGCAGGTCCCGCACGGACATGCGCGCGCGCCCGACTTCCAGCGCCAGAGTGACCGCCACGTCGAGGATCAGATTCAGGTTCATTTCCTGACCACCGGCACCGGCGGCGTTGGGACCTAGGTCGCCGAATTTCGCGCGCGTGACGGCGGCGCTCTTCGGATCGGGCGTGCTCATGTGGAGGCTCCTGAAAGAATCTTGAGTGCGTTGCGTCCCTGCGAGACGCCGAAGCGGCCGCGATACAGCGGTACATCGCCCGCGAACAAGGTGACCTGCTGCGGAGGTTCGATGGGGATGATGTCGCCCGGCGACAGCCGCACCAGCTCGCGCAGGCTGATTTGCGCCTGGGCGAGAATCGCGCGGGTATCGACTTCGGCTTCCTGCAAAGCCTTGGTGAGCACCGGCGCCCATGCCTCCTGCTTGCGCACCGCCTTCTGGCCGCCGTCCCCGGCAAGGGTCTCGCGCACCGGTGCGAGCAGCGCCTCGGGCAGCAACCAATCGATGTGGCCGCTGCGTGCTGCGAATTCCACCGTGAATCTAAGCACCAGAAGCGATTCTTGCGCGGCACCCAGCTGCACCAGCCGCGGGTTGGTTTCCTGCTTCACCAGTTCCAGCTCGATCGGGGTCACCGGCACCCACGCTGCCGCCAGATCCGCCGCGAATCCACGCAGCATCAAGGCGAGAAAGCGTTGCGCGGCCGGAGCGATGGCGGCCTGGCTGTCGGCTGCGGCCCGACCCGAGCCGCCGAAGAAACCGTCCAGCAATGTCAACAGCAGAGCGGGTTCGACGCTCACGTAGGCGAAGCCCGGCAACGGTTTGAGCCTCACCACCGCGAGAGTCGCCGGCACCGGCAGGGCGGCCTGCAGGTCGGCGCTTTTTGCCGATTCCAGCGATGTGAACTGCATACTGGCGTCGCGGCCCAGCAGTGCGGACAGGGAAGCGCCGGCACGGTCGGCGAAGGTTTTGCTGACGACCTCCAGCAGCGGCAATTGCATGCGATTGATGCGGTGCGCCGTAATATCGTGGGGCCGCACCGTGTCGGCGGCACTCTTCTCGAGCAACGCAGACACTTCTTCGTCGGAAATGGCGGCGCGGGGGGACGGGGCCTCGGCCATTACTGCACCACGAAGCTGGTGAAGAGCACGTCGTCGATGTCCGCACCGCCTTCTTTCTTCTGCACGGCACGGACCTCGGCGAGGGCTTCCTGCCGCAGCTTCTCCTTGCCTTCGCGCGTCATCAGCGTTTGATAATTGCGGTTGCTCATGAGCAGCAAAAGGTTGTTGCGGATCAGGGGGATATTCTTCGCGACGCTGTCGATGGCCTTTTGATCACTGGCCATGAGTTCCATGGTGATTTGCAGGAAGCGCACCGCGGAACCTTCCTCGAAATTGACCACCAAGGGCGGGTCGATGGCGTAATACACCGCTCCTTTGCCCGCTTCGCCTTCTCCGCCGTGGCCCGACGCCCCCTGGGAGACTATGGCCTTGATCTTGCCGTCCTTATCCAGCTGCATATCGGGAAGCGGGTGCAGCTTCGCATTGATGGAGCCGCCGACCACGACGGCGCCGAGAGTCAGCACGAAGATGCCGATCCCGTTGACCAAAGTACCCATGAAGCCGCCGCCGGATTTCTTCGGCGGAGGGGGAGGAGCATCGTCGGCTGCATCGGCCATGGTTTATTCCTAGCGCGGTCACATGCCGCAGCCAGGAATTGAGCAAGTTTTATGCCATAATTATTTACGGCGGTTTTTATATAATTAATTCAAATAGTTATGCCGATCGATCTGCGCCTCCGGCCGGATCGTGTCGCGCCGGCCAAGCCACCCGCCGGTAAATTGACGCTTCCGCCCCCTGAATTCCGAATGAGCGCCGGGTCATCCGCGTCCGCCCCGTCGCGTCAGAACTTCAGCGACACTCGCAAGCCCGGCGCCGCATCGTCCAGCAGCAGGCGCGCCCCGTGCAGTTTAGTGACCGCTGCAACCAGAGACAGGCCCAGCCCCGAGCCGGGCAAATTACGCGCCTCGTCCAGCCGCACGCGGCGGCCCAGAACGATTTCACGCTTGTCGGCCGGTATGCCCGGCCCACTGTCTTCGACGATCACCTCCGGCTCGGTGCCCGAGCCGCGCAGCTGCACCCGGATATGGCCACCATCGGGAGTGAACTTGATGGCATTGTCGATCAGATTCGCCAGCGCCTGGGCCAGCAGTTGCCGGCTGCCCAGGACTTGCGCGCCCGGGGCAACGGAACTCTCCAATGCGATGCCGCGCTCCTCGCTCACCGGGGCGTACAGTTCGACCACGCTCGCGACCAGTTCCGACAGATCCACCGGTTCCCGCGCCACCGTACCGGTTTCGGCGAGTGCGATGCGCAGCAGGGCGTCCAAGGTGCTGCGCATGTGATCGACCTCGGTGGTAACCCGCTCCAGAACGCGCCGCTCGGCCGAACCCGGCGTCAGTTGGCTCATCGCTCCCTCGGCAGACGCCTGCAGGCGATTGAGAGGCGTTCGCAAATCGTGTGCGGCGCTGTCGAGCACGGTGCGCATGCCGAGCGTGAGCTGCTCGATTTTGTCGAGCATGGTATTGATTTCGCGCGCGAGGGTGTTGATTTCATCGTCCGCGTCGCGCACCGGCAGGCGTTGCGACAGGTCGCCGCGCATGATCTGGGTCGCCACGGCCGAGATCGCACCCGCCTGCGCCAGGATGCGCCGCCCCATCCAGAACCCGCCGCCCAAGCCCAGCAGCAGGGTCATCACCACGGCGGCGATCAGCCCGCGCATCATGAGGCTCTTGACGTCCTGGCGTTCCTGCACATCATGCCCCACCAGCATTCGGTAGCCGCCCGGCAAAGGAAAGCGCTGTGCGCGCATTTCGTGCACCCGCGTTTCATCGCCGAACGGCACCGATACCTTGAACAGGAACCACTTTCCCTCGCTGGCATCGATCTTCGGCCATGCGGGCACATTGCCGGCGACCGGGCGCAGCTGAGGGTCCACCATCAGGTACACCGCGCCGCGCACGTCCTGATCTTGCGAGCGCTGTTCGATCAGTTCGATGAAATCGCTGCGCGAAAGCACCGCCATCTGCTCGCGCAATCCCTGCACTTCGGCTTCGATCAGATTGTCGGTGCTGCCGTCCACCACGCGCGAGACGGCGAAATCGACCGCGCCCAAGAGCGCCGCCGCGCCGCAGGCGAATACGATCGAGTAGACGATGGCGATACGGAACGGCGAGGTATCGAGTACGCCGAGAAATCGTTGATCGGGTGCCGCCACGTCGGGCCGCTATTCGTCTTCGCGCAGGCTGTATCCTGCGCCGCGAACCGTGTGCAGCAAGGGTTTGTCGAAATCTTTGTCGATGGCCTGGCGCAAGCGGCTGATGTGCACGTCGATCACATTGGTCTGCGGATCGAAGTGATAATCCCATACGCCCTCGAGCAGCATGGTGCGCGTCACCACCTGCCCGCTGTGGCGCATCATGAACTCCAGCAACTGGAATTCGCGCGCCGTGAGTTCGATCTTCTTGCCGTTGCGCACCACCCGCCGCGTCATCCGGTCGAGCTCCATATCCGCCAATTTCAGTTTGGTATTGGCCTCCGCGCCGCCACTCTCGCCGCGCCGCGCCAAGGCGTCGATGCGCGCCAGCAGTTCGGACATGTGATAAGGCTTGGTCAGGTAGTCGTCGCCCCCGGCTCGAAGGCCGGTGATGCGGTCATCGACGTCGCCGAGTGCGCTCAATATGAGAACCGGCATCTTGCGACCCGTCGCACGCAGCGACTGCACCATGACGAGCCCGTCCAGCTTCGGCAGCATGCGGTCGATGATTGCCAGGTCTACGGCGATCGAAGAGGCGAGTTGCAGCCCCTCCAGGCCATTTCCTGCGACATCGACGCTGTGTCCCACCTCGCGGAGCGCCTTGGCCAGATAATCGCGTGCAACTTCGTCATCTTCAACGATCAAGATGTGCATGGTTTGCTATCTTACAGAGCTTGGACCCGTGATTGTCGGCACGATAGACTTTAAACTGTTCGCACGGGCTGCCCCAACAAGCACATGGAAGTCCGATTTATGATGCCCGAGCCCTTTTTGCATACCAACACATGACCCGCGCCTGATGGCCGCCGACCCGCGCTGCGCGGCAGCGGCACAAAAGGTCCGGCGCAGGCACCTGCGATGCGCAGCCACTCTGCTCGTCGCCGCATACGGAGTCGGCCGCGCCATGGCGGCGGAGGAGCCGCTGTACGAATTCGGGCTCGGGGTGGGGGCCATCGCGTTCTACGACTATCGGGGCTCCGACACGGCGCACGCCTATCCTCTGCCCATCCCGTATATCGTGTACAACGGCACGTTTCTCAAAGCGAATCGCGACGGCATACGCGGCACCTTGTTCAATCAGGACAGGTTCGAATTCAATGTCAGCTTCGACGCGACCACCCCGGTGCGCAGCGACAGCGAGCGCAGCGGCATGCCCGACCTCAAGTCCACGGTCGAGTTGGGACCGTCGCTCGATGTGCATTTGATGCGCAGCGACGACGCGAAAGTGAAACTCGACCTGCGCATGCCGGTGCGCGCGGCGCTGACGGTCGAAGCCGAGCCCAAAATGATCGGTTGGACCTTCACACCGCGGCTGGCTCTGGACATCAAGGATCCCCTGGGATTCGAGGGCTGGAATTTAGGGCTTCTAACCGGCCCCCTATTCGCCGACCGCCGCTACGATAACTACTTCTATACCGTGGCGCCTCAGTATGCGACCCCTGACCGTTCCGCCTATCAGGCGCAGGGCGGCTACGCCGGGACTCAGTTCATTTCCGCCTTTTCCAAGCGCTTTCCGAAGTTTTGGGTCGGTGCGTACGCGCGCTACGACACTCTATCCGGCGCGAGCTTCGTTGACAGCCCCTTGGTGCAACGCAGAAGCTATATGTCGGGCGGAATAGGCATTTCCTGGATGATCAGTCAGTCGTCGCAAATGGTCGAAGTCCCCAATTGAGCACCCGCACCGATGCCGCGTCCCCTCAAAATCATCTACGAGTATTTTGCGCTCTATAGCTCGCTGACGCTGCTGGGCCTCATCTGCCTGATCTGGTCCGTGTTCGCGCTGCCGCTCTACTTTCTTCTGCCGCGGCGCACCGGCATCGCGGTCGGGCGGCGCGGCATCATGGCGGGCTTTCGTCTCTATGCCTGGTCCCTGTCCGTCACGGGCACTTATCGCTTGGATTTGTGCGACATCGACTCGCTCAGGGGCGGCCCGCCGCTGATCCTGGCTCCCAATCATCCCTGCCTGATCGATGCACTGCTGATTCTGACGCGCCACCCGAACATCGTCTGCGTGATGAAATCGGCGCTCATGAAAAATGTATTCCTGGGCTCCGGGTCGCGCCTCGCCCGCTATGTCCTCAATGAATCGTCGCGCCAGATGATCAAAGAATCGGTGGCCCACTTGCGCGAGGGCGGTGTTCTATTATTATTTCCCGAGGGCACGCGCACCACCCAGGCACCGATCAACTCCCTGGTCGGGAGCGTGGGTTTGATCGCCAAACATGCCCAAGTTCCCGTGCAAACCCTGGTGATCGAGACCGACTCGCCCTACCTGAGCAAGGGCTGGCCGTTGTTCCGCCGGCCTGAGCTGCCCATCATCTACCGGGTCCGGCTCGGCAAGCGCTTCGACCCTCCCACGGACGTGCCCGCTTTTACCGCTGAACTCGATCGCTATTACCGACAAGAACTCCAGGGCGCATTGCAATCGCGTTGGCTCGAGCGCGCGTAAGGCAGGGACGCCCAATATGCCCAATGAAGCGTCCAGCACGCACTTGGTACTCATACCCAGCTACAACCCGGGCCCCAAGGTGTTTGAAACGGTGCGCGATGCGCTCGATCAGTGGGCGCCTGTCTGGGTCGTGGTCGACGGCAGCACCGATCAATCCGTCCAGGGCCTGTCAGCCATGGCCGCGGCAGAACCCGGCCTGCATGTACTCGTCCTGGATAAGAATCGCGGCAAGGGCGCCGCGGTGTTGTTTGGGCTACGCCAGGCGCAAGCCTTGGGATTCACCCATGCATTGACGATGGATTCCGACGGCCAGCATCCCGCCGCGCGGATCCGGGCATTCATGCAGGCGTCGATGGCCTCGCCCGAGGCCATGGTGCTTGGACGCCCGGTGTTCGATTCGAGCGCCCCGAGCCTACGGATCAAGGGCCGCCGAATCTCGAATTGGTGGGCTAATCTCGAGACCCTGTGGGCCGGCATCGATGACTCCCTGTATGGATTTCGCGTCTACCCCGTCGACGCCTTGATCGCCGTCATGCGCCTGCAACCCTGGATGCGGCGCTTCGACTTCGACGTGGAGGCGGTGGTGCGTCTCTGCTGGCGCGGTGTCAGGCCGGTCAATCTCCCGGCCCCGGTGCGTTACTTTCGACCCGAAGAGGGGGGTGTTTCGCACTTTAATTACTGGCGGGACAATGTCTTACTGACTTGGATGCATTTCCGGCTATTCTGGGGGTTCGTCGCGCGCCTGCCCTTGTTATGGGCCCGGCGCTGCCGGGGCGCGAAAGGTTCTATATAATGGAAACTACTTTAAAGCTCATCGAATGCCTAACCTATGTCCGACAAAGCGTCGCTCATGCAACAGCCGGCGCCGCTGACCGATGTCGGTCTGCAGCGGGAAATTGCCACCCTGTTCGTGCAAGCCTTGAACCTTGAGGTCCTGCCCCAGGACATCGATCCCGAAGCGCCCCTGTACGGCGAGGGGTTGGGGCTCGACTCCATCGACATCCTGGAGGTGGCGCTGATCGTCTCCAAGCAGTACGGCATTCAATTGCGTGCCGACAGCCAGGAAAATCAGCAAATCTTCCGATCCTTGCGGCATCTAGCGGAGTACATTGCGGCGCATAGGACCAAGTAGCCATGAGCGGGCGGCGTAGGCTGCAGCTGGCCGCGATCGTCGTATGCATCATCGCGTACGCGGGACTGTCCCATTACGGCAATACCGCCGCCAAGAATCCCGATGTGGGGGTGGTACTGGCGCTGGGGCCGCTGCTCGGGGTGGGTCTCCTGATAATTTGGCGCTGGGGCCGTTTTTGGGCCGCGTTACCCGCCTCCGTGGCGGCCGGCACGCTTCTGTGTCTTTATTGGCCGGTTTTGGAGAGGGATTTTCCCGTGGTCTTTCTGCTCCAGGAAGGCGGCTTTTACAGCCTCATGGCGGCCAGTTTCGGCCTGTCCTTATTCGGGCACCGTACTGCGCTGTGCACCCAGCTGGCGGACAAGCTGCATGGGCCTCTGAACGCCCAAGAGCTGCGCTATACCCGCCGCGTCACCGCCGCCTGGGCCCTGTTCTTCCTATCGATCGCCGCGGCCACTCTGGGCCTCTTCATCTTGGCGCCGCTGCGCATTTGGTCGCTGTTTGCCAATTTCTGCGTGCTGCCGCTGATTGGGCTCATGTTCATCGCCGAATACGCCATTAGACTGCGCGTGCTGCCTCAGGTGCAGCGCCCGGGCATACTCGCGGCCGTGCGTGTCTATTTCGCGGGTTCGCACTGAGCCGCGGATGGATACCATTGCGCTACTGGCTCATGGCACCCCCACAGCGGTGATTGCGTACCGGTCCGGAGTGCCCGTCACCGCGCAACGCTTCTTATCCGACGCCGAACACGTCGCGCGGAGCTTGCCCGCCGGCGAGCACGTGCTGAACGTGTGCACGGATCGATATCATTTCACCGTGGGCCTCGCCGCCTGCCTCATGACGGGACGCGTCAGTCTGCTGCCGTCAGCGCACACGCCCGAAGTCATCGAGCAGCTGGCGAGTTTCGCGCCCGATGCCTTTTGTTTGACCGACGATCCCCACTGCGATATCGGCCTTCCCCGGGTTCATTACCCCGAGGAACGCGCCACCCTTCCCGAAGCAGAGCCTGCGGCCGATGCCGCCTGGGCCGTGCCGGAGATTCCGGTGACGCAGCTGGCGGCCATCGTCTTCACCTCGGGTTCAACCGGCACGCCCTTGCCCTACAAAAAAACCTGGGGCCGGCTGGTTCGCTGCGTGCGCGACGGCGCCCCTCGCCTGGGGCTTTTGGACGGCAGATCACATGTCCTGGTCGGCACGGTACCCGCGCAGCACATGTATGGCTTCGAATCCACCGTGCTGCTCGCCCTGGTCAGCGGCAATTCCTTCTGCGCAGAGCGGCCTTTTTATCCCGCCGATATCGCAGCGACCTTGGCCTTGCTGCCGCGGCCGCGCGCGTTGGTGACCACCCCGGTTCACCTGCGCACCTTGATGGCTTCGGAGATCGACCTGCCGCCCCTGGATCTGGTGGTCTCGGCGACCGCTCCGTTGGAGCAGGATCTGGCGCGCGAAGTGGAAGCGAAGTTCCAAGCGACCTTGCAGGAGATCTACGGTTCAACTGAAACCGGCCAGATCGCCGCCCGGCGCACCGCCGAGTCGCCCGCCTGGCGGCTTTGGCCGGGCGTTCGCCTGAAAGTCTCCAACGGGCGAGTCTTCGCGCATGGTGGTCACGTCGAACAATTGACGCAGATGCAGGATGTCATCGAGATCATCAGCGGCGACGAATTTCTTCTGCGCGGCCGTACGGCCGACATGATCAACGTCGCCGGCAAACGCAGCTCCTTCGGCTATTTGAACGCGCAGTTGAACGCCATCCCCGGTGTGACCGACGGTGCCTTCTTCCTTTGCGATGGCGTCACCGGCTCCACCGGGGTGGAGCGCCTGGGCGCAGTCGTCGTCGCTCCGGCTTTGAACGCCGCCGCATTGACCGAGCAGCTGCGCCGGCGGATCGATCCCGTGTTCCTGCCGCGCCCGCTGATTTTCGTCGAGCGCCTGCCGCGCAACGCCACCGGCAAGCTGCCGCATAGGGAGCTGCAGCGCCTCGCAAATCCAGCCATGCACAGTCCGATCGAGGTGCCGAGAGATCACCCGTCGTTCGCGGGTCACTTCCCGAAATTCCCCGTCCTGCCGGGCGCCGTCCTGCTCGATGAGGCGCTGCAAGTCATCCAACGCGAGCGGGGTATCGATCTGGCTCGGTGGCATGTCTCTTCGGTCAAATTTCTCGGGCTGGTACGCCCCGGCGATGACCTGCGCCTGGAACATTCCACCGCGGGCAAGAGCGGCACGATTCGATTCACCATCCTCGCCGCCGACCGCACGGTAGCGAGCGGCAGCCTGTCGAATGCGGCGCGGACGGACGGCACCGCATGACCCCCAAAGCCGCCAACCTCGCGGACGCTCGGCCCAAGGCAGATTGGATCAGCCACCGCGAGCGAGGCAGCAACGCCTTGCTCCGGATCATGGCGTTTCTCTCGCTGCGCCTGGGGAGGACCGTGAGCCGCATTCCTTTGTACGGGATCGCGATCTATTTCTTTTTGTTCGCGCCCTCTGCGCGGCGTCATTCGCAGAAGTTACTTGCATCTCGCGCTGGGCCGCGCGCCCCGCGCGCGCGATCGCTTTCGTCAGATATTGAACTTTGCCACCACCATTCATGATCGTGTGTATCTGATCGATGGGCAATTCGCGCGTTTCAACATCACGCTCGAGGGTGAGGCCCAGGTGCTGGCACAGTCGCACAGCGGCCGCGGCGCCATGCTCATGGGCGCCCACATGGGCAGCTTCGAGGTGATGCACAGCCTCGGCCGGCGACACCGCGGACTGAAAGTGGCCATGGCCATGTACGAGGAGAATGCGCGCAAGATCAATGCCGTCCTTGCGGCCATCGATCCGCAGCTGGCGTCCGACATCATCCCGCTGGGGCGCATCGACGCCATGCTGAATATTGCCGAGCGTCTCGACCAAGGCGCGCTCGTCGGCGTGTTGGCCGACCGCACGCTCGGGCGCGAGCCGGTACAGGCGGTGACCTTGCTGGGCCAACAGGCCTGGCTGCCCACCGGCCCGATGCGGGCGGCGGCCATCCTGCGCTGCCGGGTGTTCTTCATGGCAGGGATGTATCGAGGCAAGAATAATTACCATGTGGTGTTCGAGCCGGTCGCCGACTTTTCCTCGACTCCTGCCGGCACGCGCAGTGTCGCGGTCCGCTCCGCCATCGACCGCTACGCCGCCGTGCTCGATGAACGCTGCCGCGCCGATCCATACAACTGGTTCAATTTCTACGACTTCTGGAGCAACCGGCACGAGGTCTCGAGCCTATGATGCGCCGTGCTTTGGCACTGCTCGTGCTGGCAGGCTGCAGCGCCCTGAGCGGCACCGCCATCGGTAGTACCGCTCCCGGCGCCGCGACCGACCCCGCACCGCCGCGGGCATCCATGGGCGATCTCGACGCGGTGATGAGCCTGCTCGCGATGCGCCAGCACGGGCGCGTCGAGTTCGTCGAGCAGCAGTTTCTGGCCATTCTCGATCACCCGGTCGAATCCTCCGGCGAACTGCGCTACGACGCTCCGGACCGGCTGGAGAAGCGCACTCTGCTGCCCCACCCTGAAGATCTGCAGCTCGCCGGCGGCGTATTGACCATGGAGCGCGGCGGCCGCAGCCGGGTGCTGGATTTGCACCGCTACCCGCAAATTCAACCATTCGTCGAGAGCATCCGCGCCACGCTGGCGGGCGATCGGGGCGCTCTCGAGAAGATTTTCCACGTGGACTTCGCCGGCAACATGGGGCGCTGGAGCCTCACTCTGGTTCCCTTGGATGGTCAGTTGATGCGCACCGTCAAGCAGGTGCAGATCGACGGATCGCGGGATCAATTGCTGAGAGTCGAAATTCGCCAGGCCGACGGCGATCGATCGCTGATGACTCTGCGCGCTCCCGCGGCGCCATGAACCGGTGGCGTATCCGGGTGGCGGCACTGTGGCTGTGCTGCGTCGCGCTGGCGTCCATCATCGTGGCACGTGCCCACTACATCACCGACCTGTCGGCCTTCCTGCCCGCAAAGCCCACCCCCGCGCAGCGGCTGCTGGTAGACCAGCTGCGCGACGGTCCGGCCTCGCGCCTGATTCTGATCGCCATCGAGCGGGGCGACCCGCACGCGCGCGCCCAAGCGTCCACGATGACCGCCGACCTCCTGCGCCGCGACCCGCAATTCTCCGGCGTCAATAACGGCGAACCGCTGAGCGCGCAGCGCGACCGTGAGTTCTTGTTTCGGCATCGCTACCTCTTGAGCGATGAGGTGACCGCAGCGCGCTTTTCGGCGGCCGGCTTGCATGCCGCCATCGAGGACACGATCGACGACCTGGCATCGCCCGCGGGACTCCTGCTCAAGTCGCTGCTGCCGAACGATCCCACGGGCGAGATGCTGCACATCATCGATCGGCTGGAGCACACGCCCGCGCCGGCGACGAGCGGCGGAGTCTGGGTTTCGTCCGACGGCACGCGCGCTCTCATGGTGGCGCAAACCGCGGCGGGCGGCTCGGATACCGATGCGCAGGAGCGCGCCATCGAGGCGATCCGTGCGGCCTTCGCGGCGGCGGTACGCAAAACGTCCGCGACCGGTGCAAGCGCATTGCAAATGAAATTGAGTGGCCCCGGCGTATTTGCTGTCGATGCGCGAGCCAAGATCGAACGCGCCGCCGTACGCCTGTCGATCGCCGGCGGCCTGCTGGTCGTGGCGCTGTTGTTCGCGGTGTATCGGTCGTTGCCGGCGCTGGCGCTGGGCCTTGCGCCCGTGACGAGCGGCGCGGTGATCGGGATCGCCGCCGTCGCGCTGGGCTTCGGTGCCGTCCATGGCATCACCTTGGGTTTCGGCATCACCTTGATCGGCGAGTCGGTGGATTATTCCATTTATTTCTTCGTTCAATCCGCCCGGCCGCCCCGCCACGACGCCGCGGCGCCCAGCTGGCAACGAACTTGGTGGCCTACCGTACGCTTGGGGCTGCTGACGTCCGTGTGCGGCTTCGCCTCGCTGCTGCCTTCCGGCTTTCCGGGACTCGCGCAACTCGGCCTTTATTCCATCAGCGGATTGATCGCCGCCGCACTGGTGACGCGCTACGTCCTGCCGGCCCTGCTGCCGCACGACTTCATCATCCACGATGTAACGCCGCTGGGGGCACGCGTCGCCGCACTACTACTGCCGCTGCGCAGACTTCGAGGTTGGGGACTCGGGGCGCTCGTGCTGGTGCTTGCCGTGCCTGCGCTCACCGTGCTGCACCGGCATCAGGATACGCTGTGGAATCGCGAACTCTCGGCGCTGAGTCCCGTGTCCGCCGAGGATCAAGACTATGACGCCCAATTGCGCGGCGACCTGGGGGCCGCCGACGTACGCGACGTGGTGGTCGTCTCAGGACCGAGTCTCGATTCCGTGCTGGACGGGGCCGAACGTGCGGCGCGGACGCTCGAGCCCCTGGTGGACTCGAAGGTCATCGGAGGCTTCGACAGTCCGGCGAATTACCTGCCCAGCGCGGCGACCCAGGAGGCACGCCGCGGCAGCTTGCCCGACGCGCCGCAATTGCTCGACAATCTGAACCAGGCGGCGTCCGGCCTGAATATTCGCAGCGACCGCTTGCAGCCCTTTCTGAGCGATGTGGAAATGGCGCGCCATGCGCCGCTGATCACGGCGCGGGATCTGCAGGGGACTTCTCTGCGTGCCGGTTTCGACGCACTCATCCTGCATCAAGAGAATCTCTGGAATGCGCTGCTGCCGCTGCGTGCCGCCGCCGCGGGCCGACCGATCGATACCGCCCGGGTCGCCGGGTCGCTGCATGACGCGCAGCTCGCCGGGGCGCAAGTACTCGATCTCAAGCAGGAGTCCGATGCCTTGTATGCCGGCTATCTGAGCGAAGCGATCCACTTATCGCTGGCGGGCGCCGCGGCCATCATCGTGCTGCTGCTGATTGCACTGCGATCGATGCTGCGGGTTGGGCGCGTCCTGGCTCCGCTGCTCCTTGCCGTCGCCAACGTCGCCGCCGGCCTCGTGTTGAGCGGAGTGCAGCTCACCATTTTACACTTGGTAGGCATGCTGCTCATCGTCGCCGTCGGATCCAACTACGCCTTGTTTTTCGACCGGCAAGAAACCTTGCACGAGGCGGGCGGCGAATCGCTGACCCTGGCCTCGCTGGTAATCGCGAACGCCGGCACGGTGATCGGCTTCGGTCTTCTGTCGTTCTCGCAGATCCCCGTGCTGGTGGCGTTGGGTACCACGGTGGCGCCGGGCGCCTTTCTGGCGTTGCTGTTCGCCGCGGTGCTGGCGCGCGCCGGCACGTCGGCAGCCAGTGCATCGCAGGGAGGCTCATCGCGTGCGTAGCATTCCCATGCCCGCTCTCCCGACGGCCACCGCTTCCTCGTGCATGGTGTGGTTGCCCGGTGCCTACCACGCCGCGCAGGATTTCGTGACCGCCGGTTTCGCGCAGGCAGTGCGTGCGCGGCAGATCAGCCTCGATCTGATATTCATCGACATGGAATTGGAGCACGTGGGCGACCGCAGCGCCCTGCAAAAACTGCAATCCGATGTCGTGTCGCCGGCGCGCGCGGCCGGTGTTTCCATCTGGCTGGGCGGAATCTCGCTCGGCGGCCTGTTTGCACTGGACTACGCCGCCTCGCATCCCGATGAAGTGGATGGCCTGTGCCTGCTCGCTCCCTATCTCGGTAGCCGGATTCTGACCAACGAAATCACACATGCGCCCGGACTTGCTGCATGGCAGCCGGGCGAACTTGCGGAGGCGGACGAGCAGCGCCGAGTATGGCGCTACATCAAGAATCGCCACGCCGGCTCGCCGCCGCTGTATTTGGGATTCGGGCGGGAGGATCGCTTTTCCGCGGCGCATGAACTGCTGGCGGCGACGCTGCCTGCCGATTCCGTGGACGTGATCTCCGGTGGTCACGAATGGCCCACCTGGTCCAGCCTTTGGGGGAATTTCTTGGACTCGCGCTTCATATGAGTTCTGACCATCAAAGGACGGTGTCGTCCTCGACCCCGTTGAAAGGTGGCGCGCAGCGCCTTAGTAGGTGGTCGCCCTCGCCGCTGCTCTATGCCTCCGCCGCCGTGCATGTGGGCGCGGCGGCAGCCGTGCTGGCGCGCCCGCGCGCCTGGCCCTGGGCGTTGGGCGCGCTGGCGGCCAATCACTTGGCTTTGGCGGCGGCCGGACTGTGGCCGCGCAGCCAGCTGCTCGGCCCGAACTGGACTCGCTTGCCCTCGCAAAGCGATGCACCGGCGCAAGGCGATGCGCCGGCGCAAAGCGGTGCACCGGTGCGAAGCGGCGCTTCGGGACGAGTCGCCATTACCATCGATGATGGGCCCGACCCTGCCGTGACCCCGCGCGTGCTCTCGCAGCTGGCTGAGCACGGCGCGCTCGCGACCTTCTTTTGCGTGGGCGCCCGCGTCGAGCGCCACCCGGATCTGGCGCGGGAAATCGTAGGCCGGGGTCATCACATCGAGAATCACAGCCAGCGCCACCGCCACAACTTCTCGCTCCTGGGTCCCGCCGGCATGGCTGCGGAAATCGCGCGCGCGCAAGAGAGCATTCTCCGGGTGACCGGCAGCAGCCCGCTTTTTTTTCGCGCGCCCGCGGGATTGCGCAATCCGTTTCTGGATCCCATATTGACCCGGTTGCGGCTGAGTCTCGTCAGCTGGACACGCCGCGGTTTCGACACGGTCAATGCGAATTCGGACGCAGTGTACCGGCGTCTGGCGAATCCGTTGCAGGATGGCGACATCCTATTGCTCCATGACGGCAACGCAGCCTGTACCCGTGGCGGCACACCCGTGATATTGGAAGTTCTGCCGCGGCTGCTCGATGCCTTGGCCGCTAAACAGCTGCAACCCGTCACCCTGCGCGCGGCGTTGTAAACTGCCCGGATGAAACCTCTGCTTCTCAAGAAATTCACGGCGGCGAGCTGCATCGGGAAGGGCGTGACGGCAACCCTGCGGAGCCTGCTCGATCAACGCAGCGGCCTCACGCACTGCGATTTCGAGACCGTGGACATCGACACCCACATCGGCGAGGTGGACGGCGTCGACGCTGTGCGGTTGCCCGAGGATTTTCACAAGTTCGAGTGCCGCAATAATCGGCTGGCCGAGCTGGCGTTGGGACAGGACGGGTTCTTCGAGGCCGTGCAGCAATCGGCCGAGCGCTGGGGCCGGCGCCGGGTCGGCGTGTTCTTGGGGACCAGCACGGCCGGCATTCTGCAGACCGAACTCGCCTACCGGGAGCGCGATCCGGTCAGCGGCGCCTTGCCGCCGGACTTCGAGTACAGCGCGACTCACAATTCGTTTTCCGTGGCCGATTACCTGCGCCAGCGCTGCCGCTTGGAGGGACCCGCCGTGGCGATTTCCTGTGCGTGCGCATCCAGCGCCAAAGTTTTCGGGTCGGCGCGGCGCATGATCGAAGCGGGACTCATCGATGCGGCGCTGGTGGGCGGAGTGGATTCTCTCTGTCTGACCACTCTGTACGGCTTTCATTCCTTGCAGCTCTCGTCGCCGACGCCCTGCCGCCCCTTCGATGTCGCGCGCGACGGCATCTCCATCGGCGAGGCCGCTGCCTTCGTGCTTCTCGAACGGGTACCGGACGACGCGGCCGCCGACTCCGTGCTGCTGCTCGGCATCGGCGAATCGAGCGACGCCTACCATATGTCCGCGCCGCACCCCGAGGGTCTCGGCGCGCGCCGCGCAATGCAAGCCGCACTGCGGGCGGCAACACTCGAACCCGGCGACATCGACTACATCAACCTGCACGGCACCGGAACGCCCAGCAACGATCGTTCCGAGAGCCAGGCGGTCACCAGCCTGTTCGGCCCCACCACGCCCTGCAGCTCGACCAAGGGCGCCACCGGCCATACGCTGGGCGCAGCCGGTGCATTGGAGGCGGTCATCAGCGCACTCGCCCTCCAGAACGGATTGATGCCGGGCGGCGTCCCGACGACGGAGATCGATCCGACGCTCACGGCCCACTATATGCGGGACAACCGCCGTACCGCCGTTACGCGCGTGCTGTCCAATTCGTTTGGCTTCGGCGGCACGAATTGCAGCCTGATCTTCGGCCGGGCAGGATGATGCTGTCCGCTCATATCAGCGGCCTCGGCGTCCTGGGGCCGGGGTTGGCCAATTGGCCGGAGGCGGCGGCCGTGCTGTCGGGCCGACAGCCGTATCGGCCCGTGCCCACCGTACTGCCGGTCCCGACGATTTTGGCGGCAGCGGAGCGCCGCCGCGTCGGCCGAGTCGTCAAGCTGGCACTAGCCATTGCGCTCGAGGCCACGGCGCAGGCCGGCGAGAATCCCGCCGAGCTGGCCAGCGTCTTCTCTTCTTCCGGCGGAGACGGGCACAACTGTCATGAACTCTGCCAAGCGCTGTCCCTCCCCGGGCGGGAAGTGTCGCCGACTCGCTTCGCCAATTCGGTGCACAACGCGGCCGCCGGCTATTGGAGCATCGGCACGGGCGCCATGGCCGAATCGAATATGCTCTGCGCATTCGATGCGAGCTTCACCGCGGGCTTGTTGGAAGCATTGACGCAGGTGGCCGTCGATGAGGTGCCCGTTCTGCTGGTCG
Organism: uncultured Gammaproteobacteria bacterium; assembly: GCA_963807505.1. GTDB lineage: Bacteria > Pseudomonadota > Gammaproteobacteria > Steroidobacterales > Steroidobacteraceae > Bog-1198. The sequence continues at coordinate 632,656 of CAWECC010000001.1, forward strand.
CCTACGACGGCGAATATCCGCAACCGCTGCACGCCAAGCGCCCCATCCCCGATGTCTTCGGCGTCGCCATGCTGCTGACCCCGCAAAGACGCGCAGCGTCCTTGGCCAGGGTGGACGCCGCACTCAGCGACGCCAATGCGGATCGATTCTCGGACCGCGCCCTGGAAGAATTGCGCTGCGCGTTTCCCGCCGCCCGCTCGCTGCCGCTGCTTCGCCTGCTGTCGGCGCAAACCGGCGGGACGGCGACTCTCGACTATCTCGACGTATCGCGCGTCGAAGTGCGAATCGAACCATGCGACTAGACCGAACCTGGATCGAACGGAACATTCCGCACCACGGCCGCATGTGCCTGCTCGATGAAGTCGTCGAATGGGACGGGGGGCACATCCGCTGCCGCAGCGGCACCCATCGCGCGGCCGATCATCCGCTGCGTTCGCGGGACCGCTTGGGAATAGCATGCGGGATAGAATATGCGGCGCAAGCCATGGCTGCGCACGGGGCACTATCGGGCGGGGTCCGCGCCGGCGAGGGGGCGGCGCTTGCCCGCGTGGACATCGCTTCAGGCGCAAGCGCGGTGAGAAGCCGGCCCGAGGCTGGGTTCCTGGCGAGCCTGCGGGATGTCCGGATGTACGCGCTGCGGCTCGACGACATAGAGGCCGATCTGATCTGCGATGCCACGCTCATCGCCGGCGATCGCGGCACCGCACTGTATGATTTCACGCTGACGTCCGAGACGCGGACGCTGTTGAGTGGACGCGCGACGGTGGTATTCGATGCCAACCAACGGATGAGGATATGAACGAAACGGCGACTCGGGCTCTGGTGACGGGTGGCAGCGGCGGCATTGGAGCGGCCATCTGCCGCCGCCTCGGCCTGGCCGGCCACTTCGTTTACGTGCATGCGCACCGCGGAGTCGCTGCCGCGGAAGCGATTGCGGGTGACATCGTCAAAGCCGGCGGCGCGGCTGCCACCGTGCATTTCGACCTGACCGACGCGGCCGCGACCGGCAGGGCGGTCGAGCGGTTGCTGCAGGACGGCCCCGTGCAAGTCCTGGTGAACAACGCCGGCGTCCATGATGACGCCGCATTTCCGGGGATGAGCGCGGCGCAGTGGCACCGTGTCATCGACTTGTCGGTGAACGGCTTCTACAACGTGACGCAGCCGCTGATGCTGCCGATGATTCGCACGCGCTGGGGCCGGATCATCAGCATATCGTCGGTCACGGCGCTGGCCGGCAATCGCGGCCAAGTGAACTATGCGGCCGCCAAGGGCGCGCTGCATGCCGCCACCAAGGCGCTGAGCCTGGAGGTGGCGAGCCGCGGCATCACCGTCAACGCGGTGGCGCCGGGCATCATCGCATCCGGCATGGGCGATGCCGCCTTCGATGACGCCGCGATCGCGGACCTGGTGCCGATGAAGCGCGCCGGACGCGCAGAGGAAGTGGCGGATCTGGTGGGATTTCTCGCCTCCGAGCAAGCCGCGTACATCACCGGCCAGGTGATTTCCATCAACGGCGGAATGATTTAACTTGAATGCCGCCACTGCGGTCACCGGCACGCAAAAGAACGAGCTGCTGCTGTACTACACTCTGCTCGAGCTCACCGTCATCGTGCTTGCGGGCCGCTGCGGCGGTGCGCTTGCCAGGCGTTGCGGGCAATCGGCGGCCGTGGGCGAGATCATCGTCGGCATAGCCTTGGGTCCGTCCCTGTTCGGGCTGCTTGCGCCCCATGTCTTCGACTATGTATTTCATTCAGCGCCGGCCGAGCCTTTGACCATCCTGTCGAATCTCGGCCTCGTGCTGCTGATGTTTCAGATCGGCCTCGAGTTCGATTTCGCGCATCTGACCGAGCGCGCGAATCGCGGGGCCGTGCTGCGCGTCGCCATCACCTGTCTCGCTCTGCCCTTCGCCTGCGGATTCGCACTCGGGCTATTGATCGCCCAGAGTGCATCGCCCGCCACGCGGATCGACACTGCACTATTCATCGCCACGGCATTCTCCATCACGGCACTGCCCATTTTGGGCCGCATCATGATGGAACTGAATCTGACCCGCACTCGTCTCGGAGTAATCGCCATCAGCTCGGCGGCGATCAACGACGTCGTGGGCTGGCTGCTGCTCGCCCTCGTCACGACGTTGACGGTCAGCGATTTCGTCGCCGTCCGGTTCGCACTGCGCATCGCCATGGTGGGCGCGTTCGGCCTCATCAGCGTGATGGTCGTCAGGCCTCTGCTCAAGAAGGCCATACGAAAATCACGGCCGCGAGATGCCACGCTGTCGCCGAACCTGCTGGGCGGATTGCTGGCGGTGATTTTCATCGCGGCCATGACGACTTATCAAATCGGTATTTTTGCGATATTCGGCGGCTTCATGATGGGCGTCATCCTGTACGACGAGACCGAATTGGCCGCGGCGTGGCGCGCCCGCCTGGGCGACTTCGTGACGGTGTTCTTCCTGCCGATTTATTTCACCTACACCGGGCTGCGCACCGCCATCGGCGGATTGGACGGGTGGACCGACTGGGGCTGGTGCCTCGCCATCGTCGCCACGGCATCGCTCGCCAAGCTGGGAGGCGGCTATTTTGCCGCGCGCGCCTCCGGCTTGAATCATCCGGAGTCCGCTGTCATCGCCTACATGATGAATACCCGCGCATTGATGGAGCTCATCGTGATCAATGTGGGCCTCGATCTGGGCGTGATATCGCCCAAGGTGTTCACCATGCTCGTCATCATGGCGATATTCAGCACCGTGATCACCACCCCCGCGCTGCGCTACTATCTTCCTCGGGTGGGGCCTCGAGCGGGCATCGAGCCCGCTAAGGCGTAGGCGTCGATCAGGCGTAGGCGTCGAGGATGCTGCTCGAGACGCGCGGCGTGGAAGCGGCGGCCACGGATGCCGAGGCCGCGCTGCCGCTCGCCGACGGTGTCCAATCGTAGGGCTGCGCGTAAGTGGAGCGCTCCTGAAAAGAGCGCTGCGAAATATCCACGCTGACCTGGGCGAACCCCTGGGCTCCGAGCATTTCTCGCAATTTCGACGAACTCGATTCCAGCGCATCGCGGGTCACGGCACTGTGCGCCGTGAGCGAGACCTGCGCCTGATTGCCCTGCACGGTGATGCGCACGTCGATGGGCCCGAGTTGCGCCGGATTGACCTGCAATTTTGCGCTGGTCAGATTGCTGCCAACCATCAAGGACACGCGATCCGCCACACCCTGTGCGAAATCCGGCGAGTCCACCGCTTGGGAAACTTTCAAGGTGGGCGAGGGAGCCGCATCGGTTGCGGTGGTCGTATTGTTGGCGCTCAGTTGCGCGGCGCCTGCGGCACCGCCGCCCCCTGTATCGGGACTGGAGGAATCGCCGGTTCCGCTATGCGAGGACTTGCCCGTCGAGCCAATATTGGCGAGCGCCACGGCGGTTTGCGCGCTGGCCACGGCTGCTGGACTGGAAACCGGGACGGGCATGGCCATGGCGGCGACGGCCGGAATAGCGGCTTCTTGGGTTGCGCTGCCCGAGGCCGGCGCCGGCGAATCATCGGTCAACGCGAGCGAATCCGTGCCATCCGTGTCGTCCGCAGTGCCCGAGGCGGCCGCCGCACCCGGCAGTATGGCCGCCGCCGCCGCTGCGTTGGCCGTTTGCGCTGTGGCATTGGTGTATGCCGAAGCGCCTGTATTCGTGCCTTTGGTTGCGCCGCTTGCGGCGGCATTCGGCGTGGATGTCGCCGCGTTGACTGCCGCGACGGCCGCCGCGCCAGAGATCGGTTTACCGGCAGTGTCTGCCGCATCTCCCTTGGCCGCGCCAGCGGCTTGGGCTGCAAGGGAGTCCTGAGCTGCCTGCGCAACCGACGCAGGCGCGGCGGCCCCCGTTGCGGTCGTTCCCGTTGCGGTCGTTCCCGTCGCAGCCGTTCCCGCTGCGGCCACTGAGCCATCCCCGTCCTCGTCCAAATCGTCGTCCGATGAGCCGATGGCCTGGGCATTTGCGGTGACCTGGCTCGCTGCCGAGCCGGCGGGCGCCGTACCCAGCGAGCCGGGCGGCGTGCCGCTCGAGTTTGGGCCGGCGGCCTGAGACTGCGCGCTGGAAATCTCGGCTGCGGCAAGCGCGGTACCGCCGGCGGCGGAGCCGTCCGCAGTGCCGCCGGTAGTGGTCGCCCCGGGAGGCGCCGCTGGCGCCGCTGACGCCGCCGCGGCAGCAGCCGAAGCGGCAGCCGTTGCCGCGGGCGACACCGGAGGCGGCGAAGAATTGCCGGACACCGGCAATTGGCCGCCGGCCGGTCCGGCGTCGGAAGCCTTGCTCGCGGCGGCTTTACGAGCCGGCTTCGAGGCCTCCTGATTCATTGCGGCCGCAAAGTCCTTGCCGTTGGTGTCCTGCGCCGAGGAATCGGCCTGAGCCGCTCCGTTTGGCTGCGCCGCGCCGTTTGCCTGCGACGCATTGTTAACTTGTCCCGAGCTGTTGCTGACTGGGGCGCGCGAAATCACCGGTATTGCATTCATGCTACGTGAGACAGCAAGTCACGTGCCAAGCGCTATTGCCTCTGCGCGGTGATGTTGACCGGTTCACAAGGTCAGGGGGGATAAGGAGCTGGAAGCCAACGTAAAGGCAGCAGTTGGCTTCCAACTCCTTATCCCCCCTGACCGTGCGCACGGGCCGAGGTACATCACCGCGCAGGATGCACACACCGTCTAGAAGGAGCGGATCGAGTGTCCTTGGCAAGGTGGTGTGGGGCGGTGAGAGCATTCGCCCGGCAGGCTAAGACGCTAGCGGGCAACTGCTCTCCCGTTGCCCGCTAGCGTCTTAGCCTGCCGGGCGAATACCGTCAACCGCTCAACATCATCGTGCCGAGGTACTCGGCCGCCCGTGGAACCTACCTCAAGTATTTGTCGAACCAATCCAGCGTGCGCCGCATCGCGTCCGCGCTATGGACGGGATCGCGCAGCCCGTGACCTTCACCCGGATAGATCATGATGGAGGTCGGAACGTTCAGGGCTTTCAACGCGTGCCAAAATTCCTGGGTCTGCGGGGCGGGGCACTCGATGTCGCGCTCTCCCACGTACTCGAACGTCGGCGTCTTGACGTTACGGATGAAATTGATCGCCGATGACTGCGCATATACGGCCGGGTCCTGATACACCGAAGAACCGAAATACGGCAGCATCCAAGCATCAATGCCGTTTTCGCCGTAGTACGACAGCCAGTTGCTGACCCCGGCGGCCGCTACCGCGGCCTTGAAGCGATCGGTCTGAGTCACGGCCCACATGGTCATGAAACCCCCGTAACTGCCGCCGGTGATTCCGAGCCGTGCCGTATCAATGGGGGCGGCGTTTGCCGCAGCGTCGATGCCGGCAAGGATATCGCGCAAATCGCCGTGGCCGAAATCGCGGACATTGGCCAGGGTAAAGCGTTCGCCCTGACCGAAGCTGCCGCGAGGGTTCGGCCGAAAAACCGCGTAGCCGCGGTCTAGCAGCTCGTTCGTCAGCCCCGGGCCGCCGAACCCAGGCACGAAGGCTGCGGCCGGACCGCCGTGAACGATGGTCACCATTGGCAATTTTCCGGATGATTTCTCGGGCAGCACCAGCCAACCCTGCACGTCGAATCCGTCGCTCTTCCACCAAACACTTTGGACGCGCCCCGGCATGCGCAATCCCGCATTGACCGCCGTCAAATTCCGCCAGTGCCCGATCGCTCCGACTTGAATTTCAGGCGCTTCCGTAAACGACTCATGTTCTGCAGCCATGACTCCCGACGGACAGGCCACCGAAGGATAGCCGTGGCCGCCGCTCAACGACTCCGCGCCGCTCCACAAGACTCGCGGCGTCTCGGGCCGGCGGCCGGCGCCGAGATCCACCAATTGCACTTTGTCACCCGCGAGCAATCGCGCCTGCAACCGGCCACTGCAGTCCCAGTCCAGCGCGGTCGCCGATGCGCGCATATCCGGCGTGATGTTGGAGGCGGCGATATCGGCACCGGTGCCGCCGAGCGGCAGCGTGTAGACGTCCCCGCCCGTGGAGCCGAAATCGCTCATGATCCCGCCAATGAAAGCCACGGTCTTTCCGTCGCGCGACACCGTGGGGGCCGCTATTTGCTGCCGATTGTCCGCAGGAGCAAACAGCACTCTTGCGCCGGCATCTGCAGGGGAAAACGCGTACAGCTTCGCGCTCCACCAGTTATCGTCGCCGTTGCCAGGCGCGGCGGTGCCCACGAACCCCAAGCCGCCCGGCCGCCAATCGTATTCGTAGACAAACAGGTCGGGCGGCGAGGCCCAGCGCAAAGCGCCCTTGTCGAGAACGGCGATTCGTTGCTCGGCGGGCGCCGCGTCCAGGTCGCCTGCGATCGGCGCCCCCGCCTCGGTTGCGCCGACTTCCTTGTTGGCGTTTTCGGTGGCCAGCATGGCCAGCGTGCCGTCCGGTCCGTACTTGAGGCTCTCGATGGTCCCGGTGAAGTCGAGCAGCTTGATCAAGCCGCTGCCATCTGCGGCGACCGTGTACACCGAGCGTGCGTGAGAGCCCGGCGTACGCAGATCGAAGGTCAAATGCTTGCCGTCCAAAGTCCAGGCGGGAGCGCCCGGCCAGCACTCCGGAACTCGCCCGCAAGGAAGCGCGATTCTCGTCGCAGCGCCGTCCCGGACGCGCCTGATCACGAGGTCGCGAATCGGCGGATAGAACCCATTGGGCGGAGAATCGCCTTCCACGGTCGCCACCAGTGCGGCATCGGGCGATAACTCTATCTCCAGGAATCTATGAACCACCCCTGTCGGCACCGGCGCGGATGCCGCTGCTTGCGCCGGCGCATCGCCTGCGCTCGAAATCGCGGCCGCACCGGCAGCGACACAAAGTGCGCATCCGACGGTGCCCCCAAGAATGCCGCGAATGAACTCAACTGCTGCTCCCCGCCGCACGCTCATGTAGCACCTCGATTGAATTTCAACACCAGAGTCGCGCAGCCGAGCAGACCCGCGCCCTCGATCCAAGCAAGCCAGCGGTTCATGCCGCTCGACATCCCGAACCTAGCCGATGCACGCAAAGCCCGGTGCGCAAGCCAGCCATAGCCCAATAGGATGCAGAATTCCGGCAACATCGAAGTCGCCGCCAAGATCAGCATCTGCGCTGCCACGGGTTGGCTCGGATCTATGAACTGCGGCAGCAGTGCCAGAAAGAAAAGCAACGCCTTGGGATTCGCCAGCTGCAAGGTCAGCGCTCCCAAGTAGATCCGGCGCCGATCACCCTGCTCCGAAGGCAAGGTCTCGCCCAAATTCACCGCGTGGCTCGAACCCGCCGAACGCAGCGCCTGGATCCCGAGATAGATCAGGTACGCGGCGCCCGTCCATTTGGCGATCGTAAAGAAGCGCGAACTGGCGGCGATGAGGGCGCCCAGGCTCGTTGCCGAGAGCGTGAAATAAATCGCGTTCGCGCTGATGATGCCGGCGGCCGCCGGCAGCGAACGGCGCAGTGCGCCGCGCACGCCCTGCGAGACCACGTAGAACACGGCGGGGCCCGGTGATAGCGAAAGCGCCGTTTCCATCACCAAAAATAACAGCCACGATTTGAACGTCATCTTTTCCCTTCCCCATGATTACTCCGCTAGCTTACCAGCGCGAACGAAGGATCAACACTGAACTGGGCAACGCACCCGCCATACTCTGCTCACAATATTCCAATCACCGTTTGTGCTACCTTTAAATATGCGCAATAAAACACTCGCTTTGCTCTTCACGGTCTGCTGTTTTTCCTCTGCCCAAGGCGCTGCTCCCGACGCCGCCCCGGCCGCCGCCGAGTCGCGAGCGGCGGCTCAAAACTCGCTGTTTGAGGAATACTACCAATCCGAGCTTAAGGCTCACCCTGAACGGGCCACGGCCTTCGGAGACTATCGGTACAACGACCGGTTGGAAGAAGTCTCGCTCGCGGAGATCAAGAGCCAGCACGACAGCGATGAAAGCTTTCTTGCGCGTCTGCAGGCGATCCCGACTCAGGGCTTCTCCGAGCAGGATGTGCTTTCCCATGAGGTTCTGCGCGCCACGCTCCGGCAGCGCATAGAAAATTACGGCTTCAAGGAATATGAGATGCCCGTGAACCAGATGGACGGACCCCATCAGCGCCTCGCCGATCTGCCGCTGGCCATGCCCTTCGATACGGTGAAGCAGTACGAGGACTACATCGCCCGCCTGCATCAGATCCCGCGTGTTTTCACCCAGACCGAAGAGGTGCTGCGCGCGGGCGTGCAGGACCACCTCATGCCGGTACGCTTCCTTCTCGAGAAGGTCCCGGCGCAATGCCAGGGTGTGATCTCGGCCGATCCGTTCCTGCTGCCGACGAAGAAATTTCCCGCCGGCATTGCGCCCGATGAGCAACAGCGTTTGAGCAAAGCGATCAACGATGCCGTCGTCAACGAGGTCCTGCCGGCCTATAAAGCCTTTGCAGCCTTCATTGCCGCGGACTATGCGCCTCACGGACGCACCACGCTCAGCATTGCCTCGCTGCCCGGCGGCAAGGAGCGCTATCTGAATGACATCCGCAGCCGTACCACCCTCAGCAATCTCACGCCGGACCAGATTCATCAGATCGGTCTCAAGGAGATCGACCGCATTCAAGCCGACATGGTCGTCATTGCGCGCAAGGAAGGCTTCGCGGACCTGGCATCCTTCCGCGCGTCGCTTGCCAACAACTCCAAGTACAAGCCCACGTCGGCCGAACAGATCGTCGATGATTTCCGCAAGTACGTCGCGCAGATGCAGCCGAAGCTGCCCGAACTTTTCACTTTCGTTCCCGGCTCGCCGGTCACCGTCGAGGCCATGCCGCCGTTCCAGGCGGCCAACGCCACGCACTACCAAACCGGCACCCCCGACGGCAAACGCCCCGGCCGCATCGTCGTGGCCGTGTCCAAATTCGAGGATCGTTCGATGATCGATGATGAGGCCACGGCCTATCACGAAGGCATCCCCGGACATCACATGCAGCTCTCGGTGGCGCAGCAAATGACGGGGCTGCCCAAGTTCCGCCAGCACTCGCAGAACTCCGGATACATCGAGGGCTGGGCCCTATACGCCGAACAGCTGGGCAAGGAAGTAGGGTTTTATCAGGACCCGGTCAGTGATTATGGCCGCCTCTCGAGCGAATTGTTCCGCGCCGTGCGTCTCGTGGTTGACACCGGACTTCACTCGGAAGATTGGACCCGGGATCAGGTGGTCGCCTTCTTCCGCCAGTCCGGCGCCGTGGATGAACCCACCATACAGGCCGAAACCGACCGCTACATTTCCTGGCCGGCACAGGCCCTGTCGTACAAATTGGGCCAATTGAAGTTCCGCGAGCTGCGCGACCGTGCCCAGAAAGCATTGGGGCCTAAATTCGACATTCGCACCTTCCACGACGAGATGCTCAGCGGCGGCGTGCTGCCGCTCGATCTGCTGGATTCGCGCACCAATAGCTGGATTCAACAACAAAAGCGAGGGGTCAAGGCTGCCGCAGCCAACTGATCTAGCCGAGCGGGGCGGGGTGCATCACAATAGGGAATGAGCAACCGCAAGCCCGTCACCCTGCACCGCCTTCGCGAATTACACGCTGCCGGCGAGAAAATCGCCATGCTGACCTGCTACGACGCCGCATTTGCGCGCGTCCTGGATGAGGCCGGCGCCGACTCCCTGCTGGTGGGGGATTCCCTCGGCAATGTGCTGCAGGGGCGTTCCAGCACTCTCGGGGTATCCATCGAGGAGATGGCCTACCACACCGGTTGCGTGGCGCGGGGCAATCGTACCGCCTGGATCATCGCCGACCTGCCCTTCGGCAGCTACCAGGAGTCCGCCGAGGTGGCGATGCGCAATGCCGCCCTGCTGATGGAGCAGGGTGCGCACATGGTAAAGCTCGAGGGGGGCGGCTGGACCGCGCCCATCGTGCGCTTCCTCGTGGACCGCGGCGTACCCATTTGCGCGCACCTAGGCTTCACGCCGCAGTCGGTGCATGCTCTCGGCGGCTACCGGGTGCAGGGGCGCGGCGAGGCGGCCGCCGAAGTTCTGCGGCGGCATGCACAGGAAATGGCCGAGGCCGGGGCGGCGATGCTGGTGCTGGAGATGGTGCCGGCGGCGCTCGCCCGCGAGCTGACCAAGGCGCTGCCTATCCCGACCATCGGCATCGGTGCGGGTGCCGGCTGCAGCGGCCAGGTCCTGGTCCTGTACGATATGCTGGGATTGACGGGCGGCGAGCCGCTGCGGTTCGTGCGCAATTTTCTCGACGGCAGCGCCGGCATCGGGGCTGCGGCGCAAAAGTACGTGGCCGACGTGAAAGCCGGCCGATTTCCGGACGATGCAATTCACAGCTTCTGACCGGAAACCAGCATGCGGATAATCCACACGGTCGCCGAATTGCGGGCAGCTCTCGAACCTGGACATAGGCGCGTGCTCGTGCCGACCCTGGGCAACCTGCATGCAGGCCACTTGTCATTGGTGCGCATTGCGCGGGAGAGCGGCGGCCTCGTCGTCGCCAGCATATTCGTCAACCGTCTGCAGTTCGCGCCGCACGAGGATTTCGCCACGTATCCGCGCTCCTTCGAGCACGACTGCGAACTCCTGGCCGGCAGCGGCTGCGACATCGTGTTCGCGCCGGCGGACAGCGAAATGTACCCGGAAGCTCAAACCTACACGGTGCGTCCGCCGCCGGAACTCAACGATATTCTCGAAGGTCAGGTGCGGCCGGGATTTTTTACCGGGGTGTGCACGGTGGTGCTGAAGCTATTCAACATAGTGCAGCCCGATGTGGCCGTGTTCGGCAAGAAGGACTATCAACAACTATTGGTGGTTCGAAACATGGCGCGGCAGCTGGCGCTGCCCGTCGAGATAGTGGCCGGGGACACGGTGAGGGATGCAAGCGGACTGGCGCTCTCATCCCGCAACGGCTACTTGAATGATGCGCAACGCGCCGAGGCGGCGCAGCTCCAGGCATCACTGAGCAGGCTGGTCGCCGCGGCCAGGTCCGGCCGCACGGACTGGCCGGCACTCGAGCGCGAAGCGCAGGAATTTCTGCGTGCGCGGGGTTGGCAGCCGGACTACGTGGCGGTACGGCGGCGCAGCGATCTGCGCGAGCCCTCGGCGGCCCACCCCTCGGCGCGCGAACCGCTGGTCGTGCTGGCAGCTGCCAGGCTGGGAAGCACGCGGCTCATCGATAACGTGGAGATCTGAATTAGCTCCTCTGCACGGTGATGTTGACCCGTCCCCCCAGGCTGTGCGCATTGGGCCGAGGTACATCACTGCGCAGGATGTACGTCACCGTGCAGAGGGAGCAGATCGAGTGCCCTTGGCGCAGTGGTGTGGAGCGGTGAGGTCCTTACCGGCCCAACTGCTCGACAGCCCACCGCAGGCCTGGATTTCTCGCTTCAGCCTCAGCGTTGAAATCCAACATATCCTGGAGATCCTGCAATCGCTGTTCGTGAGTGGACTCGAGCGCCATGCGCAACTGAAACAGCTCCGCCGCTTCAAAACCACTACCAGTTGCTGGACTTCGTGGGACGTTCATTTCGGAGCATCGCCTCGTTCGGCCATGATCTGCTTCAGCTTCTCGAGCTTTTCGACATCCAATAAATCCTGAGGACGCCCGGCCTGGCGTTTCATCAGAACCAAATGATCGATCGAGGCGATACGCAGCGACGTTTCAGGCAAGTCGATCTTCGTACCATGGCTCCACAGATCTTCGAAATCGACTGGATACTGCACGAAAATATCGATGCTCATCCTGGTCTGATTGCTGTACATCTGAAAAACCATCATTCCCTTGTCGCGAATCCACCCTTCACGGATGGTGGGATCGGCAAAGTCGGATAGTTTTACCGGGACGTTGGGTTTGTAGCCCAGGTTTTGCAGTGCTTCGAGAGCCTTGAGCGCCTGATCCGGAACCAACTCGACGACGAGATCGATGTCTTTCGTGAATCGTTGGTAGCCGTGCAGGTTCACGGCCACGCCTCCGACTACGACATAGCGTACACCGGTCGCCTGCAATGCCGCGAAGATGGGATCGAACTGAGTCATGACTCGACTATATCAGCACCATGCAACGTGGGATGACGCGCAAGCTTCACGGCGGATGACGCGGCGCGTGCATGCTGTCGGCCCATCCTGCGCGCTTCCGCGGAAACGCCGGTTGTCCGCGTGTTGGACGCTGCAGTACATGCAGCGCTGGGGCTCCAACAATGCTCTGGCTCCAACAATGCTCTGGCTCCAACAATGCTCTGGCTCTAACAATGCTCAGGCTCTGACAATGCTGACGGTCTCGGTTTCAGAATCGAATACGATCTGCGCCTCGCCGCGTTTGAGCTGGCCGATGACGTGCCGCACCTTATCCTCCAACGAGAACTCTTTTTCTCCGTAGTCCGTTCCCTCGCGCAGTACATAGGATTCGACCACGGCGTGCAGCAGGTCCGCCGCCAGTTCGGTGTACGGAACCACTACGGGTCGAGGGGCCGCGTCCTCCACTCCTGCCACGGTCTATCCTCGCTGAGCGCGAACGCGCGATACTCGCAATATACACGCCCCACGGCGCCTCCCCGCTTGGTAACATCTTTCGGCTGCTTAGCCTGGGAGATAGATGATGGCGCAAATAGCAAGCCGATTGCTATTTGTTCTCTCGCTGGCCTCGATGGCGGGCGGGGCGTTCGCGCAAAGCGATACCCCCTGGAGCGGGGGTTACGCGGGCCTGAACCTGGGCGGGGCGTCGAGCAATGCGTGCAACAGCTGGACCGCGAGCGGCACGGCGTTCGACATTCGCAACTGCCCCAGCAACACTTTCGTCGGCGGTGTGCAGATCGGCGACAACTTCCAATATAAGAAGCTGGTGTGGGGCCTCGAAGCCGACTTGGACGTATCGCGCGGCGGAAATCACAGCCAGACGGTGCAATATGCGGGCACGGCACTCCCTGCGGGAACCTATAGTGCTTCCGGCAGGCTCAGCCCCAACGATTTCGCCATCATCGCTCCGCGAATCGGTTATGGCGGCACTCTGTGGATGCCTTACGTCACGGCGGGTTTCATAACCCCTCTTGGATCGAATAAAACCACCCTGAATTATCTTCCCCCGGGTGCGGCCAGCCCCACGGCCTCGTTCAACGGGGGCAAGAATTATGCATCCGGCGGTTGGGTGGCCGGCGGCGGCGCGGAATGGGGGTTGAACGGGCCTTGGTCGATCAAGGCGGAATTTCTCCATGTGAATCTCGGCAGCGGATCGAACTCCACTGCGGGCTGCTCCGGCACCCCGGCGGCGTGCGCGCGGTTCTCCAGCATGACGCTGGACAGCAATCACAATGGCTTCAGCGCGAACCTGTTCCGGATCGGCATCAACTACTGGTTCAGCTACTGGGCGCCGTGAGCAGTGGCAGCTGCGAGCGATATGCGCATTGCCGCTTCATCGCCCTCGCGCTGCTCGCGCTGATCCGCCGCATGCTGTTCTTCCTTGCGGAAGCGATCCACGACCCGGCTCAGGCTTTCCGCTTCGATGCGCTTCTCGCTCCACAGCTGACGTCGTCTTTCATATTCGGCACGCGCGTTGTCTAAGTTCTTCTGATGCTGGCGCAGCGCCTCGCCCAGACGATCCAGAAACGAACGGTAATTCTGCAGCTTGACGGCATCGATAGCCGCAGCCGACTGCGTGGTATTGCGCACGTACTCGTCGCGGTAGGTTTCCAGCTGTTTGAGCTGGCGCTCGAGGTCGGCGACTTTGCGGGCCGCCTCGCCCATCGCGCGGCTCAAGTCCTTGGCCGAGGTGGATGCGATTTCCTGGATCGGTTCGAATCGTTTCGATTTCATCATGCGCCGCACACTATCTGCCCGTTGCCGGCGCCGGCGCCGAGAACTGCGTCACGAGTTGCTTCAGATCTGCGTAACAGCGCGCCATCCCCAGGGGTTCGTACATGTCCTGACGCAGGAATTCCATCATTTTGGGCCATTGCTCCACCGCCATGTCGATCCGCGGGTCGGTGCCGCGCCGGTAGGCGCCCACCGTGATGAGGTCGCGGTTCTGTTGATAAGTCGAGTACACCTGTTTGAAGCGGTTCGCGAGGTCGAGCTGCTCGCGCGTCGCAATCTGATGCATTGCGCGGCTGATCGAGGCCTCCACGTCGATGGCCGGGTACAGCCCGCTCTCGGCCAGCTTGCGCGATAGCACGATGTGCCCGTCCAGGATGGCCCGCGCGGCATCCGCGATCGGATCATTCTGATCGTCTCCTTCCGCCAGCACCGTATAGAACGCGGTGATCGATCCGACGCCGCGGTCGCTGTTGCCCGCCCGCTCCACCAGCTGCGGCAGCCGCGCGAACACCGACGGGGGATATCCCTTGGTCGCCGGCGGCTCGCCGATGGCCAAGGCGATTTCGCGTTGCGCCTGCGCAAACCGGGTCAGGGAATCGAGCAGCAGCAGCACTTTGAGTCCGCGATCCCGGAAATATTCAGCGATAGCCGTGGCCAGCCACGCGCCATGCAGGCGCATCAGAGGCGGGTTATCGGCCGGCGTGGCGACGACCACGGCACGCCGCATCCCGTCCGGACCCAAGGTGTTGCTCACGAAATCCTGCACTTCACGGCCGCGCTCGCCGATGAGGCCGACCACCGTGACGTCGGCCTTGGTGTAGCGGGTCATCATGCCGAGCAGCACCGATTTGCCCACGCCGGAACCGGCGAACAGGCCGATGCGCTGTCCGCCGCCGACGGTGAGCAGCGCGTTGATCGAGCGCACCCCCACATCGAGCGGATCGCGAATGGCCCTCCGCATGAGGGGGTTCAATGGCTCGCCCGTCAGCGACACGCGATCCGTACACCTGAGGTCGCCGAAACCGTCCAGAGGCCGGCCCGCGCCGTCCAACACCCGTCCCAGCAATTCGTCGCCCATGGGCACCGACGTCTCGCGATGCGTCGGAATGACCCGCGCGCCGGGCATGACTCCGCGGATGTCGCCGGTGGGCATCAGGAACAATTTATCGCCGGAGAATCCGACCACTTCGGCTTCTATCTGCTTGCCTTCCGCAGTATCCACCAGGCATCGGCCGCCCACGGCGGCTTCGCAGCCCACGGCCTCGAGTGTCATGCCGACCATGCGGTTCAAGGTCCCTTCGACGACCATCTCCGCGCCATTGGCCACGCGCTTGCGCGCGTGAACCAGCGCTTCGATCCATTGCTTGGGCCGCGGTCGCTCGGCAGGCAGGACGCTCATCCGCGCGCTCCGGTGTCATGCCGTTCCGTGCCCAGCAGTTCGCTCAGGATGGCGCCGACGCGGGTTTCCAGGCGGGCATCGATGCGCGATGTGGTGGTGGTGACCTGGCAACCGCCGCGCGCCATCACGGGATCCTCGACCATGACCCAGGCGCGCTCGCTCTCGGTGGGCGCCAGATGCTCGCGCACCACCGCAGCATCCTCGGGATGCAGGTGCACGCGAACCTCACGGGCGGCGACCGGCAATGCGGCGATGGCCTCGCGGATGATGCCGATGATTTGCGTCGGGTCGGTCTTGAGCTCGCGCCGCACGATTTGCTGCGCCAGAGCCATGGCCAGAGTCAGGAGCTCGCGCTCCACCTCGTTGTCCAATGCCTCGAAGGGTTTGGCCAGGTCGTAGAACATCCCGGCCAAGCGTTCGACTTGGGCGCGAATCTCGGCGCGGCCGGCCTCACGCCCTTCAGCCAACCCTTGCTCGAAGGCTTCTTTGTGCGCTTCCGCCTGCAGGTCGGCGAGCCCGCCCACGGTGGGCATTTTCTGCGCGCCCAGCGGGCTTCCCATGTCGGGAGCCTTCCATAGCTGCGCGGTGGCGGCGGATGACTTCGCGGTTGGGTCAGACAAATTCGCCGCCGCCCTTGCCGCCTAGATTGATGGTGCCTTCCTCGGCCAGGCGCTGTGCAATGACGACGATCTCCTTCTGCGCCGCCTCGACGTCCGCAAGTTTCACCGGACCGCGCGCCTCCATGTCGTCCTTGAGAATTTCCGCGGCGCGCTTCGACATGTTCTTCAGGATCTTCTCCTGCACTTCGGGTTCGGCGCCGCGCAGGGCCACCGCCAGCGTGTCGGAACCCACTTCGCGCAGCAGCGCCTGTATGCCGCGGTCGTCGATATCCAACAAATTGTCGAATATGAACAGCAAATCCTTGATCTTCTGATGCATCTCGCCGTCGGCTTTTTCGATCTTGCCGAGCTCTTCGCCGCTCTTGTCGCGCTCCATGGCATTCAAGATATTGGCGACCGTGCGCGCGCCGCCGACGCGGCGCAGCGTCGTGGGAGGCGTGGCATTGGCCTGCTTTTCGACCAATTGATCGAGCTCGGTCAGCGCCGATTGCGGCACTTCGTTCAGGGTGGCGATGCGCATCAATACCTCGGTGCGCATATCGTCGGTGAGCAGCGGCAGGATGGCGGCCGACTGCTCCGGCTCGAGATGCGACAGGACGATGGCGGCGATCTGCGGATGTTCGCCGCCGATGATCTGCGCGACGGCCTTCGCCTCCATCCACTTCAGCGCCTCGATGCCTTGGCCGGTCTGACCCGTGATCACGCGATCGAGCAGAGTGTCCGCCTTCTGCTTGCCGACCGCCTGAGTCAGCACACGCCGCACGAAGTCCGGAGATCCGCCGGCAACATTCGCCCTGGAGTCGGCCACTCCGATGAACTTGTCGAGCACGGAGGTCATCTGCTCGCGCGATACTTCCTTGAGCTCGGCCATGGCGATGCCCAGCTTCTGAACCTCACGGGCATCGAGCTGCTTGAGCAGATTGGCGGCATCCTGCTCACCCAAGCTCATCAGCAAGATGGCGGCGCGCTGCGTGCCGGCGAGTTCATCGGGGTTGTCAGCCATCCGCGGAGACCCAATCCTTCACGACCTGCGCCGCCCGCCTCGGATCCTGACCGACCAGGGTTCGCGCCGCAGCGATCTGCTGCTCGAAGCTCGGGGCGAGCTTGATGGCTTTGCCGCCCTGCCCCGAGATGCTGACGCGGTCGCCGTCCAGATCGCCGGCCTCGCCGGCGCGCGCGCCTGCACGCAGCCGCGGCACGGATTTGGTCAGAGATTTCATCAGGGGCCGCAAAACCAGGAATGCCACCACCAGTACCAGGCCGGCGCCCACGATCTGTTTTGCCAGCTGCCTGACCCAGGGCGACTCCCACAGCGGCGGACCGTCGATGGGTTCCGGCGGGGCGCTGTTCTTGAAGGCTTGATTGAGCACATTCAATTGGTCGCCTCTATCGTCCTTGAGCCCGATGGATTCGCGTACCAGCTGCGTGAAGCGCTTGATGTCGGCGTCGCTCATGGCCGTGGTCGTTACCTTGCCGTCGGCGTCCACTTTCTGCCAATTGTCGAGCACGACACCAACATTGAGGCGCTTCAATACGCCTACGGGCTGCTTCACGTAGGACAGCGTGCGGTCGACTTCAAAATTGCGGGTGCTGCGCTGCGCACTCGAGCTCGGTCCGCCGGCGGCGGCGGTGGATTGCGCGGCCCCTGCGGCGCTGCGTTGCCCGGAGTCGGCTGCGCCGGCCAGCGAGGGCGCGCCTGCGGTGCCCGGCGGTTCGATTGCTCAGAGCGCCGGGAATACCCTCCGCGCCGTCGCCGCCGCGGCGCTGCTCGGTGCTGGTCTGTTCACTGCGCACAGCCGTCTTTTGCGGATCGTAGTTCTCGCGCGTCTCCTCGGTGACGGTGAAATCCATGTCGGCCGTGACCGTCGCGCGCACACGGCCCGGTCCGACGATGGGCTCGAGCAAATCGATGATGCGCTGCTGGTAGCTTTCCTCGAGCTTGCGTGTGTACGCGAATTGGCGGGTGCTGGCAGCCTGCTCGGCGTTTTCGTCGGGAGAATTGAGCAAGGTTCCGGACTGATCCACCAGCGTCACGTCGCTCGCCGCCAGTTCCGGGACACTCGAGGCGACCAAGTGCACGATGGCGGCGACCTGGCCCGGTTCGAGGCGCCTGCCGGGATACAGTTGCAGCATCACGGAGGCCGTGGCCTTGCGTGCATCGCGCATGAAAACACTGGGTTTGGGCAGCGCCAAATGGACCCGCGCGTTCTGCACGCCCTGCACCTTGATGATGGTGCGTGCCAGCTCGGTCTCGAGCACCGATTGGTAGCGCGCGTTCTCCATCATGGCACTCGCTCCGAGCGTGGACTCCTTCTGGATCATCTCGATGCCCATGGAGTCGCTTTGCGGCAGGCCTTGGGTCGCCAAGCGGATGCGCGCCTCCTGCACCTTGGACTCCGGTACCGACACCGCGCCCGACGGACTGAGCTTGTACTCGATGCCGGCGGCCGTCAGCGCATCCATGACCTGGCCGCTTTCGCGCTCCGAGAGCTGGCCGTAAAGCACCGAGTAATTCTGCCCCTGCGACCATACAACCAGCCAAATCGCGACGGCAACGGCCGCGGCCACGCCGATGAGCAGCCCGGCCTGCTTGAGGCCGGGTATGTCCGCAATGCTGCGCGCCGGTGTGGGTACGATGTCAGCCATGGGTTATCCTCGCTGTCGGTCAGACCGACATGTTCATCACTTGGGTATAGGCGTCGGTGAGCTTGCTGCGCACCTCGTTCATTGCGCGAAAAGCCAGCCCGGCCTTTTGGGTTTCGAGCATCACCTTGGTCAGGTCGATGCTCTTGTCGCCGGATTCGTAGGCATCGGCCATCGCGTTAGCCTGGTTTTGCATGGTTGCAATTTGATCGACGGCGCTCTTCATCAGATTCGCGAAATCCGAGGGCTGCGCGCCCGCGGCAGGCGCCTCGGGGGCGCCCGATACCCGCGCCTGTAGCGAGCGCATTTCCGCCAGTACTTGCTGAATTTGCATGCTGCTCATGTTCTACACCGCCATGAATTGTTGATCGTGCACGCGCGGCACATTGTGGCCGGCAGCTTTGAGTTGCTGCAGCTTGTGACGCAGAGTGCGCGGGCTTATCCCCAGGCGCTCGGCGGTCAGTTTGCGGCTGCCTCCGGTCACGCGCAGCGTCGCCAGGATCAGTTCGCGCTCGCGTTCCTTCAAATCGTGGTCGAGGCCGACCTCTTGCACCCTCATCGGCGCGGCGCTCAGCACGTCGGCCGCGGCGGCCGGTTCGCTGTCCATCGAGTCTAGTGGGTCCGCCAAAGCGGCGATGCCCGTATCCAGATCGCTCCCGTGGATGACGCCGCCGCTGGCCAGCCATGCGGCCCGCTGCACGATGTTGGTCAGCTCGCGTGCATTGCCCGGCCAATCGTGCTGCAGCAGCTTGGATTCGGCGTCGGGAGCCAGGCTCAAGGCCGCCTGGCCGCCGCGGGCACAAGCCTGCATGGCGCGGCGCGCCAGCGGCAGAATGTCGCCGCGCCTCTCGCGCAGCGGCGACAGCCGCAGCGACATCACGTTGAGCCTGTAATAGAGGTCGGCGCGAAAGCGGGCGGCGCGGACTTCTTCGGGCAGATCGCGATTCGACGTCGCGATCAAGCGCACATCGAGGCTGATGGTGCGGGTGCTGCCCAGCCGCTCGACCTCGCGCTCCTGCAGGACGCGAAGAATCTTGGCCTGCAGGCCCAGATCCATTTCGGAGATTTCATCCAGCAGCAAAGTGCCGCCCTGCGCCTGCTCGAATTTGCCGGCGTGCGCACCGAGCGCTCCCGTGAAGGCGCCCTTCTCGTAGCCGAACAGGGTGGCCTCGAGCATATTTTCCGGGATCGCGGCGCAATTGATGGCCACGAAGGGCGCCGCCGCGCGCATCGAATGGTCGCGGATGAAGCGCGCGTAGACTTCCTTGCCGGTGCCGCTCTCGCCGGTGATGAGCACCGTCGCATCGTTTTCGGCGATCTTTCGCGCCAGGGCAACCAGCCGCTTGGACTCGGGATCGACGGCGACGAGGTCATTGGGCATGACTCTTTGGGCCAATTGTCGCCGCGCCATCTCGATCAGCGCCTGCGCATCGAAAGGCTTGACGATGTAGTCGGTCGCCCCCTCGCGCATCGCCGCCACCGCCTGGGCGACCGTGCCGTAGGCAGTCATCAGCACCACCGGCAGATGCGGCCGCAACCGTTTGATCGAGGACAGCAGTTGGTAGCCATTGGGGCCGGGCATCTGCACATCGGAGATCACCAATGCGATCTCTTCGCTCTGCAGCAGCCGCAATGCCGAGGGGGCGTCGGGGGCCGCCAACGCCGACAGATCCGGCGGCGCGCAGAGTATCGACCAATGCCTCGCGCAGCGCGGCGTCGTCTTCGACCACCAGGACTGATTCGTTTGCCTTGCTCATGCACTTTCCTCTGCCGGTAATTCGATGATGAAGGTGGCGCCGCGCGCCTCGTTGGACGAGCCGTCCGCCAGGGAAACGCTGCCCTGGTGCGCCTCGACCACGGACTTGACGATGGCCAGCCCGATGCCGTTGCCGCGCGCCCGAGTCGTGAAAAAGGGTTCGAAAATCCGCTCGCGAATGTGCGCCGGCACGCCGGGACCATTGTCGCTGACCACGATTTGCGCCCGGCCGCCGGGGCCGCGGCGCGCCAGCAGTTCCAGATCGAGGTCCGCGGTCGCGGCTTGCAACGCGTTGGTGGCGAGATTCAGAACCGCGGACACCAGCGAAGGCGCATTCGCGCGCACCGTCGAGGTCCGGCGCCTGGGTACGGATGGTCAGGCGCACGCCGCGGCGCAGTGCCGGCCGCAGCCACTGCGCCACTTGTTCCAGCAAGGCGCTTACACTCACGACCTCGCGCGCCGCGCCGCCATGCGCGAATGCCAGCATGTCGTTCACCAGCTTGTCGAGCTGCTTGAGGCTGCCGACGGTTTTTTCGGCGCAGCGCGCCAGATCCTCGGCGCTGCGCCCCGGCAGCGTCATCTGCGAGGCGTAGAGCAGCGCCGCCGCCAGCGGCGTGCGGATCTGGTGCGCAAGCCCCGCCGCCAGTTCTCCCAGCGTCAGCAGACGCTGCTGGCGCGTCAGGAACACCTGCATCAGATGCGATTCGGTCACGTCGGCGAGCAGCACCACTTCGCCGCCGCTCTGCAGGTCGCGCCGCGAGATATTGACGAACCTGCCGCTGCGCAGCTCGGTGTGCTCGGCGACACCTGCCGCTCGAGACCGCGGCACGCGCCAGCACCGCCGCGAAGGACTGACGCCAGCAGGGGCTCGCCCAGCAGCTCGCGCGCCGCCGGATTGCATTCTTGAATTTCGCCGACGGAATCGAGCACCAGGACTCCGCCGGGCAGGCCCTTGATCAGCGCCGACAGGCGCGCCGGCCAGATGCTCCTTGCCGGCATGCGCCTCGCCCAATTCGGTGCGCAGCTGCGCGACCTGGGCGCGCAGCGAATCGAAGGCGCCGGACAGCTGTTCCGACACCGAACCAAAGGCGAGAAACGCCGCCTGCAATTCGGAGCGCCGGTTTTCGATCAGGTCGAGATTGGTGGCTGCCATGCCGGGAGAAGAAAGCAACTTCTGTGCCTTGGCGGTATTTGCTCTTCGTATCAACAGTTACGTCGAATGCCGGCATACCAGCGAAATGGCAGCGTCAATAATTTGTCAGGCGCTCAGGCGGTATTTGCGCAGCTTCTCGACGAGCGTGGTGCGCCGCATGCGCAGCAGCCGCGCCGCTTCGGCGACGGTGCCGTCGGCTTCCTCGAGCGCTTTGCGAATCAGTCCGATCTCAATCGCCGACAGATGGTCCTTCAAATCGATGCCGCCGCGCGGCAATTCCAACCCTACCTGTTCTCCCGCCGCCGCCGCGAAGTCGCTCTGGTCGGCGAGTTCGGCCTCGGCAGCGAGCTGCTTCGTGGCCGCGAATACCTGGGCGTCGACGAACGCGGCCATATCCGGGAATTCCGCGGTGTCAGCGGGTCGGCGAGTTCCGCCGTATCGGCGAGCTGCGCCGCGTCATCGAGTTCGAGCAATTGCTCGAGCAGCCCGTGCGCGGGCTTCTCCGCCTGCGCCGGCGCCACGATGCGCACGCCGCTGCCGAACCACGCCGTCGTTGCCCGTGCTGCGGTAGCGCTCGGGCAAATCGGCCGCAGTGATGGTCTGCTCGGGAAATAGAATGGCCAGCCGCTCCAGCAGATTGGCGAGTTCCCGCACATTGCCCGGCCAGGGATTGCGCGCCAGGCAATTCATCGCGTCCTTGTCCAGGCGAATGTGGCGTCCGGCAATTTGTCCCTGACGCTGCACCAGATGCTCGATCAGCACCGGCAGGTCCTCGAGCCGCTCGCGCAAGGGCGGCATCTGCATGGGAAACACGTTCAGGCGGTAGAACAGATCCTCGCGGAAGCGCCCGGCGCCGATGGCGGCTTCCAGGTCGCGATGCGTCGCCGCGATGATGCGCACATTGCAGCGGATGGTGCGATTGCTGCCGACGCGCTCGAAACTGCGCTCCTGCAGTACGCGCAGCAACTTGACCTGCATCTGCAGCGACATGTCGCCGATCTCGTCCAGGAACAGCGTGCCGCCCTCGGCGAACTCGAAGCGGCCCAGCCGGGTGGACAGCGCGCCCGTGAAAGCGCCCTTCTCGTGGCCGAACAATTCGCTTTCCAGCAGATCGGCGGGAATGGCGCCGCAATTCACCGGCACGAAGGGATGCCCGGCGCGTGCCCGACAGTTCGTGGACGTGGCGCGCCACCATTTCCTTGCCCGTGCCGGACTCGCCGAGAATCAGCACATTGGTATCGAAGGGAGCGACCTGCTCGATGAGCCGATGCACGTCGCGCATCGGGCGCGACGTGCCGCTGGGGCGAAAGCGATGCGCGCCCGGCTGGGTCGGATGCCCGGTGCGCACGTTCTGCGCCTGATTCAAAACCGCCGACAGGCGGCGCTGCTTGACGGGCAGTTCCAGATGGAACCACGCCAGGTCGCCGCTGGTCTCGGCGATTTTCGGCAGCCCGTCGTTGCTCAGGTAAATGATCGGCAGCGGCTGGGGCATGGTGCGCAGCAGCGCGACCAGATCGGCTCCGTCCGCGGCGACCGTCTCCTTGCCGACGATGACCGCCAGGCAATCATGCGCCTCGTCTGCGCGAATGGCGGCGCAATTCATCCAAATCGTGGACGTGGAGCGGATCGAGATCCAAAAACCGCAGCAGGGTCTGAAGGGCGTGCGCCTCCGAATCCGAGGGTTCGATCACAATAACTTTGGCATCTGCCACTGTTCGGGCGCTCCTTCCCGTTAAAAAGTGTGACGGAGTCTCACAAATCTCGGGTTCCGTCTTAACCTTCGCGTCTAACCCTTTGACATAGCTCAATCAATGTCCGGGGCGGGCCACATACTAACTGATGAAGTTGAGAGAAAAGAACTTGGCAAACCCCCGCAACACATGTAGGGGAATCCCTCAAAAACAATCGCAGGGATTTACTGAAGGAGGGTTAGTTGGCGGCGAGACGAGCACCGGCGACGAGCCGCCGGTGATGCCGAAAAATGAGTTTATCGATCTGCTCGACCACCGCATCGCTCATGCCGCTGAAGCGCATTTGCACCGCGCACTCGCCCTCGTGCGTTCGCTCGCCGACGACCACACAGGGGATTTTCATCGGTTGCGGCAGCGCCGAATTGATGTAGACCGCCAGCAGACCGGTGCTGCCCACGGCGGGCCTCTGCTCACCGAACCATTCCACGGCGCGCGAGGTGAGCCTGACGCGCTGCGGCGGCGGCAAACCACTGTTGCGCAGGGCGAGTTCAGCGGTGAGGCGCAGCAGGATGTTCACCTTGTATTCGAGGCGCTGCAGCTCCTGCACCAGGGCGGGCG
This sequence comes from uncultured Gammaproteobacteria bacterium, assembly GCA_963807505.1. GTDB lineage: Bacteria > Pseudomonadota > Gammaproteobacteria > Steroidobacterales > Steroidobacteraceae > Bog-1198. Next base: position 656,301 of record CAWECC010000001.1, read on the forward strand.
ATTCATCCTTGAGTGCCTCGTGCACCCGCACTTCGTCCAAAGAAGCTTCGGCGCCGAGCAGCTGGTGGTTGTCGGCGTTCAGCCGGGCCAGCGCCAATCCTTCCGCAAGCGGACCCGCGGTCCACATGACCGGCAGCGCTTCTTCGAATATCAGGCCATCGCCGAGAAATGACTCAGGCATCTCCCCCGCCTTGAAAAACAATGCGGCTAGCGCCGCACCCGGTTGTTGGAATAGGCACGCATGGCGCGCCGGCCAACCGCCAGCATGTCCATATCGCGCGCGATGGCACGCCGCCGGTGCTCCAGGTGACCGAGCGCCCGAGCGTTCAATGCGGCGATTTCGCGCAATACCGTTCGGTTGTTCTCGTCCACCGGCTGCAACGCGGCGCGTGCGGATTTTAACAGCCGCAGGCGTTCGGCGTCGAGGCTCACGGTCAATTCGAGTTCGCCGCGGTCGGCAACGCCCACCAGCTCATGCGAGATCTCGAGCGCGCGCTGCAAGGCCGAGGCTGCTTCGTGGCGGTTCATCGCCCGTCCGCGACGATCTGGTCCCAGCTGCTCTTGATCTGGCGTACCAGCGAACTGACTTCGGCCACGATACCGGGGTCGTTGGTGACGTTGGCCACCGTCAACCGGTTCAACATGTAGAGATACAGCGCCCGTAGATTCGCGGCGACCTGGCCGCCCCGCTCCATGTCGAGGGTGCCGTTGAGCTGACCGATCAGCCGCACGGCCTTACCCACGGCCTTGCCCTTGGCCATCACCTCGTTCAAGGGCAGATTATCCTTGATGCGGTCCATGCATCCCTGCGCGGTCGCCAGGTTCGACAGGATGTGCTCGAACATGATCTGCACCAGCCGCGTCGGACTGGCGTCGGCGACCAGCCCGTGGCTGCGCACGGCGCGGTATTGTGCGGCTCCGTTTTGCGAATACATCATGAGCTTGCCTTAAACTCCCAGCGTGCCGCTGCCGAGACTGCTGTTGCTCGAGCTGCTGCCCGACGCCGCGCTGGCGGTCGGATCGAATTCGGCGGTGAGCTGGGTTTGAGTTTCCTTGAGCGCGGCGACCGCCGCATCGGCCGCATTGTACTGGGCGGTCAGGGTAGCCGAATAGGTCGCCAATTCGGCGCTCAGCGCGGTTTGCTGCTGGGACACATTGCTCAAGCTCGACTGCAGGCCCTGATTGACGGTGTCGAGCAGGCCGCCGGTGCCTGTGTAGCTGTTGATCAGGTTGTTGATCTGCGTCGCAATACCGTTCGTGCCGCCGAGCAGATTGCCGACTGCGGTCAGATTGGCGCTGAGTGCGTTGCCCAGCGTCGTCGTATTGGTATCGAAATTGCCGTCGGCATCCGCGGTGACGCCGAGGTCGGCGAGCGAAGTCACGCCTCCCGGGTTGCTCGGATCGACGACATCGAGGATGTTTTCCAATTGATTCTGGAAGGCCTCCAGAGTCGCATTGCCTGACAGCGGACCCGCCACGTCGGTCGTTGAATTGAAGCCGGTCAAACTCTGGATGCTGCTCAGTACGCCGTTCAGGGCCGTCACGAAGGTGCCGATCGAGGTCTGGGCCGCCGAGGTGTCCGGGCTGACGGTCAAAGTCGTCGGCGTATTCGCCGCCGTCGCTTGCAGCAGATTCAAGGTCACGCCGCTGATCGCGTTGCTGACCACGTTGCTCGAGCTGGTTGCGCCGAAGCCATTGACGGAAAAGTTCGCGTCCTGGGCGGCCTGCGTCTGCGTGAGATTCGTGACGCCGTCAGCCGGATCGTAAACCAGCGACGACAGTCCGTCGCCGCCGTCCGTTTCGGTGACCGTGATCGAGTTGCCGGCGCCGGTGGCCGTACCGGCGAGCACCAGCCGCGCGCCGCTGGTGGTCGAAATGATGCTCGCGGTCACGCCGGGATTGTTCGCAGCCGAGTTGATCGCGTTGGCGATGCCGGACAGGGTATCGTCGGCCGAGGTGATGTCGATCGAGGTGGACGCACTGCCCACCGAGATCGACAGGGTCCCCGTGCCGACCACCGAGGTAGAGTTAGGAACCGGTTGCGAAGTAAGCGTCGCCGAGGTGGCGAGATTCTGGACCTCCAGCGAATACTGACCGGCCACCGCGCCTGAACTCGTGCTGGCCGAAGCGATGCTGGTGTCGCCGACCGCGGCGTCGAATCCGGCGAGCGTGTCGGGATTTTCCAAGGTCGAGAGCGTGGACTGCAGCGTGCTCAGGGCGCTGCTGAACGTGCCAAACGCCGAGACCTGGGCGTTCAGCGAGTTCTTTTCGTTGGTCAATTGATTGGTCTGGGCCGCGCCGAAGGCGGTCGTCAGCTCGGACACGATGGCGTTGATATTGAGCCCCGATCCGATCCCAGTGGACGTGATCAAGGCGCTCCCGGCCGCCGCTCCCGAAGTGGAGGAACTCCCGGTGGATGAAATAGGTGTGCTCATCGAATACGACCCCTGTCCAAGTTGATCGATTTATCGGCCACGTGCGTCAGGACTTAAGCAAGACGCATACCAATCGCCGCGGGCCCTTAGGCGTGACGGTCGATCAATGCTCCGGAGACCCCCACGCTGCGCGCCAGGGCGGGAAACTCGCTGGCCGAGAACTCGCCGACGACGGCTCCGGTCGCCGGATTGATCTGCTGGATGAGCTTGGCATCGGACGCAGGATCGACGCGATATTCATCGGGCCGGCCCGAGTCGTTCAAGTACTTGTTGAGAAGGGCCACCTGGGCCTGTAGATCCGGCTGCGGTGCCGCTGCGGCATTCTTCGCCGCTTCGACCGCGCTATTGCCGCTTTGCGGCAAGGATTTGCCGCTCGATTGCTGAACGCTCGATTGCTGAGCGATGACCGTCGTCTGCGCTTGACTTCCGTGCACAAGGCTCGTCGCCGGTATCAGTACCGGGTCTCCACTGCTAGCCATGATTACACCTATTCCAGTTCGCGGATCGGGCAATACTCCCTGCGGTTATCTCGTCGCCGATGACCACGGCCCGGATGCTTGCGCATCCGAGCCGTGGATTTACTCACTTGCTTATCGTCTCTTATTGCAGAAGCTTGAGGACCAGCTGCGGCTCCTGATTGGCCTGCGCCAACACGGAGATACCGGCCTGTTCCAACACCTGCGCCTGCGACAAGTTCGCCGTTTCCTGCGCGAAGTTCGCATCCTCGATCGTGCTGCGCGACTGAGTCAGGTTCTGGCTCGTGGACTGCAGGTTGCTGACCGCCGCCGTGAAGCGGTTCTGGATGGCGCCCAACTGGCTCTGGAACTGGCTGACCGTTGCCAGCGCAGCATCCACCGAGGAGATCGTGCTGTTCGCACCGGCCACCGTCAGAACGTTCTGGTTGGCCAGAGTGCTCGTGCCCAGTGAGATGGTGCCGTTGGCCTGGCCGATCGCGGCGACGTCCGCCCCGCCACCGACTGCAATGTCGCTGTTGGCTGACAGGGTCAGCTGGCCGAAGTTGACGTTGCCCGCGCCGGCGACGCCGCCGGAAATGTTGGTGGCGATACCCGTGCCGGCAACGGTGCCGGTGGTGCCATCGGCGACCGTCTGCGAGACATCGATGTTGCTGCCGTCGGAGGCGGTGAGCGTCAGCTTGCCCCCGGCCACCGAGGCCGTGACATTGCCGTCCTCCGTCGAGAACAGATTGATCTGCGTGGCGACGTCGTTCACGGTCAACGTGGTGCCGGCGGCGACGTTGTTCGTGCCCCCGAAGATGGCCACGCCGTTGATGCTCAGGTTAAACGTAGACGAACCGCCCGTGGAGGTGATGTTCGAAAACGCGGTCGATTCCGTTGCCACCGTCGACGCGCTGGCCGTCAATCCCGAAATATCCGCTCCATTGATGGCATTTGCCTTGGCAAAGGCCGAATCGACCGTCTGTCCGCCGTCGGTGGCTCCCGTGGCTGCCGTGCCGGTGGTGGCAGTGAAGGCACCCGCAACGCTGGCGCCAACGGTTACCGCAGCGCCGGTGCCCACCGCGAGGGTGAGGTTGCCGGTCAGTGCCGCGTTGGTCACGGTGGTGCTCTGCGTGGCAACCTGGCCAATCTGGCCGGCTTCCACACCCTGCGACAAGTCAACGGAAATGGTGTCGCCGACGTTGGCGCCGACCTGGAAATTGGTCGTGCCGCTGCTGCCGTTCAACACGCTCAAGCCGTTGAACGAGGTCTGCGACGCAATCTGCGTGATTTCCTGGATCTGCTGCTGAACCTGCTGATCGAGCGCCTGGCGATCCGAGGCGCTATTCGAACCGTTGGCCGATTCGACCGCGAGCGTGCGGATGCTCTGCAGGTTGTTGACGATCGTGTTGAGCGCACCGCCGGCGGTCTGCGCTTCGGACACGGCGTCGTTTGCATTGTTGATGGCTTGGTTGGTGCCGTTGACCTGCGTGGTGAAATTCTGGCTGATCGCAAGACCCGCCGCGTCGTCGGCCGCGCTGTTGATGCGCAAGCCCGAAGACAGGCGATCCAGGGACTGCGACAGCAGTGCCTGCGAGCCGTTCAGATTGTTCTGAGCGACAGTCGAGTCGATGTTGGTATTCAGTGTTAATGACATTTGATACTCCGATTGGTTGATCTACCGGCCCATCCGGCCCTACGTCCTCTTGTGCTCACTTCACCCGCCGAGCGGGCGGACCGGTGACCACATTCAAAGGGTTTATCGGACGGCCCCCGCCTTTCTTTAGCGGCAAATCCGCCGGCACTTCCCTGTTTCGTAGCACTGCATCACGGTTTTGTTTTTTGGGATTTGACAGTACAAAAGAGCCGCAGAGGGGCTTTATCGGCAGCAATCGGCGGTTTTGGAGTACAATCGCGCCTCTTTTATTTCTGCTGGCTGGCCCCACTTCGGGAGGCTTCGCCGCGAAATACCAATCCAGGTCGCAGTTATTTTGAAAATTGCCAATCGCAAAGCCCCCAAAGTGGGATTCGTCAGCTTGGGGTGCCCCAAGGCGCTGGTCGATTCGGAACGCATTCTCACGCGACTGCGTGCCGAGGGTTACGAGGTGGCCGCCAGTTATGGGGCAGCCGACCTGGTGGTGGTGAATACCTGCGGCTTCATCGACGCGGCAGTGGATGAATCGCTGGACGCCATCGGCGAGGCACTGGCCGAAAACGGCAAGGTCATCGTCACCGGCTGCCTCGGCGCGCAGCCGCAGAAAATCCTCGACCGGCATCCCCAGGTGCTGAAGATCACCGGGCCGCAGCGCTACGAGGAAGTCGTGGCCTCGGTGCACGAACACCTGCCGCCGAAGCACGAGCCCTATTTGGACCTCATTCCGGCGCAGGGCGTGAAACTGACGCCGCGCCACTACGCCTACCTCAAGATCTCCGAGGGCTGCAACCATCGCTGCAGCTTCTGCATCATTCCCTCCATGCGCGGCGACCTGGTCAGCCGGCCCATCGGCGAGGTGCTGCGCGAGGCGGAGCAGCTGGTGCGGGCCGGCGTCAAGGAAATCCTGGTGATTTCCCAGGACACCAGCGCCTATGGCGTCGATTTGAAATACGCCGCCCAGCCCTGGCGCGACGTGGAGCGGCGTGCCCGCTTTTACGACTTGGCGGGCGCCTTGGGCGAGCTCGGGGTTTGGATTCGACTGCACTATGTCTATCCCTATCCGCATGTGGATAAGGCCGTGGAACTCATGGCAGACGGCCGGATCCTGCCCTACCTCGACATTCCGTTCCAGCACGCCAGTGCACGCATTCTAAAGCTCATGAAGCGGCCGGCTGCCGCGGAAGACACCTTGGAACGCATCGCCGCATGGCGGCGGATCGTCCCCGATATCACCATTCGCAGCACATTCATCGTGGGTTTTCCCGGCGAAACCGAGCAGGACTTCGAACAGCTGCTCGATTGGCTGCGCGTGGCGCAGCTCGACCGCGTGGGTTGTTTCGAGTATTCGCCGGTCGAGGGTGCGGCCGCAAACGCGCTGCCGCAAAAGCCGGTGCCCGAGGAAATCAAACAGGAGCGGCGCGCGCGCTTCATGGAACTCGCGGCTGAAATCAGCGCGCAGCGGCTGGCGCGCAAGGTCGACCGCAAGATGCGGGTGCTCATCGACCGCATCGAGGACGATGCGGCCATTGCCCGCTCCGCAAGCGACGCGCCGGAGATCGACGGCACGGTGCGAATTGAAGGCGGCGGCCGGCTGAAGGTCGGCGAATTCGCCGACGTGCGCATCACCCGGGCAGGCGCCTACGATCTCGAGGCGCGCCTGGACAGCTCATCGTGAAATCAAAGCTAATCGTGAAGTCGGAGATTCAATCGTGGAAATAACTGCGGATAAAGTCGTATCGATTCATTACACCCTCAAGGATGACGGCGGCACAGTGCTCGACAGCTCTGCCGGCGGGGAACCGCTGGCCTATATCCAGGGACACGGCAACCTCGTTCCCGGGCTGGAAAAGGCCCTCGAAGGCAAGCCGGACGGCAGCACCCTGGCGGTCACGGTGGCGCCGGCGGACGGATACGGGATACGCGACGCGGCGTTGGTGCAGCGCGTGCCCAAGCGCACCTTGCAAGGCTCCGGCGAAATTCGCAAGGGAATGCAGTTTCAGGCCCGCACCGACGACGGCATGCGTTTGTTCACCGTCACGGCGGTGGCCGGCGACATGGTGACGCTGGACGGCAACCATCCCCTCGCCGATCAGAACCTACATTTCGAGATCGAAGTGGTCGGCGTCCGCGAAGCCACAGCGGAAGAACTGGAGCACGGCCATGTACACGGGGCCGGCGGACATCATCATTGAATGAATTTGAACAGCGATAGGCCCTGGGTCAGAGTGAAGGCCTGAAAGGCCGCGCTCAAGGTCGTGTTCTGCTGATCCAGCGTGGTGATCGCGCTGGCGAAATTCAGGCCCTGCAGGGTGGAAATCGATTCCTTCAGCTGCACTTGCTGGCTGCTCGCTATGGACTGCTGAGTCGTGATGGAGTTGAGGCGCGCGCCCACGCTGGATTGCACGTTCTCACTCTGATTCAGCGTCTGATCGATATTGTTGATGGCGACGTTGATCGAGTTGTTCAGCTGCGCCTCCCCGGCCGCCGACGTCGTGCCCTGCTGCTGCAACGCGTTCACCAGATTCTGCACCGTGGTGAAGATGCTTTGGTTGGTGCTGGGCGCAACGCTGAATGAGTCGCCGGCGGCCGGCTGGCCGGTCAGCGTAACCTGCACGCCGGAGAAGGAAATGGACTGCCCGGTGGTGAACGTCCCGGAGGTCACCACATTGTTGTTGGCGTCGAGGACCTGATAGGTATTCGGCGCCGTGAAATCGATGGAGAAAGACCCGCCGGTATAGTCTGCGGGGTCGCTGACGGTCGCGGTGCTCACCACGCCCGTCCCGGTGTTGCCGGCGGCGGCGGTGGCCTGGAAGGTGCCGTTGCCGGTCTTGATCTGGTTGAAGACGAGATCGCCGTTGTCGCCCACCACCACCGTCTGTCCCGGCGCGATCTGCACTTGCCGCTGTCCCTGATCGCCGCTGTACGTGGCGCCGGTGGCGCTCAGCGCAAACGGCTGCGTTTGCGTCGAGAAGCCGGCGAATATGAAGTTTCCGTTGCCGTCCTGGGTGTTCGCGATCGACAGCAGCGTATTCTGTATCTGCGTGGCCTGGGTCGCGATCGCGCTCAGGTCCTGCGGCGATTCGCTGGAATTGTTGGCCTCGAGCGCGAGATCCCGCAGGCTCTGCAGGGAGTTCTGTATCTGCGTGAGCGCCGAGTCCTCGGTATTGAGGCTGGTCTGCGCGCTGTTCGAATTGGTGACGAACTGTTGGCTCTGCGTCAATACCTGGTTGTAGCCGGTCACCAGCCCGGCCGCGACCGGATTTTGCGCTGCCGTCGTGAAAGAGAACCCCGAGGAAAGCTGATTCTGCGTCGTCGAGATATTGGATTCGAGCTGATTGATCGCGGACACGAACTGCGATTGCTCCAGGCTTTGCGTGACACGCATGGGAACTCCTTAACTGAATGTGCCGTTGACCGAATCGATCAGCGTGGTGAACAGGCTTTCGGCGGTGGTCAGCACCTGCGCCGAGGCTTGAAAGGCCTGCTGCCATTGCAGCAGGTTGGCTGCTTCCTCGTCGAGATTGACCCCGGAGGTCGACTGAACCGCGGCTTGCGCCGAGCTGTTGACTGCCGTCTGCGCCGTCTGCGCTGTATTGACCTGCTGCGCCTGCGTGCCTATGGCCGTGACCAGCCCGCTCACCGCGCCGCTGATGCTCACCGATCCGCCGTCGAGGACGCCCTGGCTTTGCAGATTGGCGCCCGACGTGGCATTGGTGTTGTCACCCGTGCCCCCGGCATTGCTTTGCACGGTGAACACGTCGCCCGTTGCGGGCGTGCCGGTGATCTGGGTCTGCCAGCCATTGAGCGAGATATTGGCGCCGCTGGCATAGGTAAAGCTGCCGGCGCCATTCACCGAAAAGGTGGTGGGGCTGGTGAATTGAATGGTGGCCGTCTGGAGCAAGGCCGGGTTCGCCGCGTCGAGCACCGTGCCGGGAGCGATGGTGGCTTTGCCGGTATTGCTGTCGGAAGCGGAAGTCTGAATCGCGCCCGCGGCGGCGATCTGCGCGGGATCGGTGATAGCCACCTTGATCGTGGATGCGGCCTGCACCGTCGGCTGGATCAGAAACTGATCGCCGGCGGCGGGGGCTCCCGACAGGACGATGGACAGGCCGGCGCCCGTCAGGGGGCTCGCCGCGGTACCGGCGCCGGTGAGCGCCACGTTGCCGCCCGTGGTGGTATCCGTCAGGGTAAAGGCGCCGTTGTTGAAGGCAAGGAGATAGTTGTCGGGAGTCAGCGCTTTGAGGCTGCTGACGCTGACGCTGGCCGTGGTTGCGTCCGTATTGCTCGACGAGGCCGTGGCCGTCGGGCCGCCGATGGAAAACAGGTTGGCGCCGAAGTTTCCGTTCAGATCCAGCCCGGAATTCTGCTGAGCGTTGGCGCTCTGGCTCAAAGCGGTGGCGATCTGACCCAATTGATTCAGCGCCGGATTGATGATCTGGCTGCGCGCCTGCAGCAGGCCGCCGAGATCTCCGGAGGTGATGGAGCCGCTGATGGAGTTGCCGTTCAGCGCCGAGCTGGAAATCTGCAGCTCCGAGGCGTTGAATTGATCCGGCACGGTGGCCAATGTAGTCGTCGAATTTTCCAGCACCAGCGGCTGGCCATTGCCGATGAATACATTGATGCTGCCGTCCTGATTGGCGGTGGTCGTCACGCCGACCAGCTGCGACAGGCCGCTGACGAGCTGATCGCGCTGATCGAGGAGGGTGTTGGGCGTCTGGCCCCCGGCGCTGCCCGCCACGATCTGCTGGTTCAACTGCGCGATCGACTGAGCATCGGCATTGATTTGCGTGACATCGCCCGTGATCCGGGTATTGACGTCGGCATTCAAGGCATTCAGCTGGGTGCTCGAGCTCTGAAAGCTGGAGGCGAGGGCCTGGGCGTCGCCCAGCAAGGCCTGGCGCGCCGCCGTCGAGGTCGGATTGTCGGCCACATTCGACCAGCCGCTGAAGTAGGTCTGCAGCGCCGTGGTCAGGCCGTTGGCTGTGGTGCCGAACAGATTGTCGATCTGGGTGGTGTAATTCTGCTGCGCGTTGAGCGACCCCAGGGCGCTCTGCGAGGTATTCAGTTGATTGGTCTCGGCTTGGCTGAAGGCGCGGGTGACTCCGGCGACGTCCACGCCGGCTCCCACCGTCACGCTGCCGTTGGATTGCGGCGCCGCCGACGTCAAGTTGATGGATTCAACGTCATAGCCCGGCGTATTGGCGTTGGCGACGTTATTGCTCGTAACAGCTATGGCCTGCTGCAGCGCCTGAAGCGCCGTTAGACTGATTCCAATCGCATTTGACACGAATTTCTCCGAGCTACCGATGAGTCCCGCCCCAACCTCGGTGGGCTACCGGGGGGCTATCGGCAAACTTCGCTGTTTCTAAAGATTGGTCGTCCGCGCGCCGAGCGCCGCCCGCAGCGTGCCACCGTTCAGAATCTCATTTAACTTATTCCCATAGTCCGGATCGGTGGCGTAACCGGATCTGGCGATGCTGTGAACATAGGCCTGCGCGTTGCCGCCGGCCGCGATCGCCTCCCGATACCGCGGCGAGTTGCTGAGCAGATTCGCGAAGTCGTTGACGCTTTCCTCGATGGACCCGTAGGCGCGAAACGCCGTGCGCCGTTGGGTCGCGATGCCGCCGCTGAATTCCACGGTGTCGGCGACGGCGCGCGCGCCGCTCCAGTTCTCTCCCGCCTTGATGCCGAACATGTTCAGACTGGGCATGCCGTCGGCGGTCCGCGCCATGCGCGTGCCCCAGCCGGTCTCCAGGGCCGCCTGCGCCAGAAGCCCCATCGGACTGACCCCCAAACCAGCCGCCGCGCGGCGGATCGTCGGCAGCACGGCGCTGACGAACTGTGCCGCGTGCTGCGGCGTGATCGCATCGGACGTGGGGTGCCCGCCCGAACGTCCGTCGGCGTGGGCTGCGGGGGCCTGCGGAGCGGTCCTCGGCGGAGCTGAATGGGCCGCGGGCGCCGCCTCTGCCGTCTTGTCGCCGAGCTGGCGCTCGAACAGCCGGGCAATGCCGAGGTCCGTGTGCTTGCTCAAGCTCAGCGCGACCTGCTTGTCGAACATATCCTCATACATGCTGGTTTCATTGCTGTCGGTCTCGCCGTTCTCGGCGCTGGCGTCACGCATGCTCTTCAGCATCATTTGCAGAAACAGCGCCTCCACCTGCTGCGACACGGCGCGAATCGTCTCGGGCGAATTCGGCACATTTTTCAGCGAGGCGAGCCCATTGAGGTCGGTATAGGTGGAGGCCGCCGACGAGGGTGTGGGCATCGTGGGGGCCGAAAGCGGTTGAAGAGATGCGGTCATTTAAATCACGATGAGCTCGGCTTGCAGCGCGCCGGCTTCCTTGAGTGCTTCCAGGATGGCGACCAGATCGCCGGGCGCCGCGCCGACGTCGTTGACGGCGCGTACGATCTGTTCGAGCTCTACGCCGGGGTTGAACAGAAACATGTGGTTCGAGCCCTGATCGACCTTGATGACGGCATTGTTGACCACCGTGGTTTGCCCCTTGGAGAAGGGCGCCGGCTGGCTCACGGTCTGCTCCTCTTTGATGCTGACCGACAGTGAGCCGTGCGAGACGGCCGCGGGGCTCACTCTCACGTTGCTGCTGATCACCACCGTGCCGGTGCGCGAATTGATGATCACCTTGGCCGCGGCGCTCGCGGGCTCCACTTGCAGGTTTTCGACCGTCGACAGGAACGCAATCCGCTGGGTCAGATCCAAGGGTGCCCGCACGCGCACCGACTCTCCGTCGATGATGCTGGCGGCACCGGCGCCGATGGCGTTGTTCACGCTCGCGACCAGGCGCGTCGCGGTCGTGAAATCCGGGTCGTTGAGATTGAGAACGATGGAGTCGCCCTTGTCGATCTGGGTGGGCACCGCGCGCTCGATGGTGGCGCCGTTCGGGATGCGGCCGGAGCTCGGCACATTGACCGTGAGCTTCGATCCGTCGTTGGCTTCGGCTCCGAATCCGCTGACGATCAGATTGCCCTGGGCAATTGCATAGATCTGCCCGTCGAGCCCATGCAAGGGCGTTACCAGCAGGGAGCCGCCACGCAAGCTCTTGGCATTGGCGATGGAATTCACGGTGATGTCGATGGTTTGACCGGGTTTGACGAAGGCCGGCATGACGGCATGTACCGACACGGCCGCGATGTTCTTGAGCTGCGGAGTGACGTTCGCGGGTACGACCACGCCCAGCTGCGCGAGCATGTTCATCAGCGACTGGATGGTGAAGGGCGCCTGGCTGGTCTGGTCGCCGGTGCCGTTCAAGCCGACCACCAGGCCATATCCGACCAGCTGGTTGGTGCGTACGCCCTGCACCTGCGCCATGTCCTTGATGCGTTCGGCGTGGACGAACGAGGCCGCCAGCCAAAGAACCGACGCGAGACAGAGCCGTTGGAATGGGCGCACGGACTGATCCTCTACAGCGGGGCGAATACGGAGTTGAAGAACCGCGTCAGCCAGCCCATCTCGTTGGCGCTGTTGATGACGCCCTTGCCGGAGTAGCTGATGTGCGCATCCGCGAGCTTGTCGGAGGTCACGGTGTTATTGGTCGCGATGTCCGCCGGCCGTATCACTCCGGAGATGTGGATGAACTCGTCGCCTTGATTGAGCTTCAAGCTCTTGTCGCCCTCCACCACCAGATTGCCGTTGCTCTCCACATTGGTGACCGTCACGGTGAGGCTGCCCACCAAGCTGTTGCCCTGCGTGGCGGCACCTGAGCCGGCAAAGGTGTTCGAACCGCTCAAGGTGGTGTCGAGAATGGGAATGCCCTTGGTGGTGATGGATTTGCCGAACAGTTGCGGCCCGGTATCCGCGGTGGCGCTGGCCTTCGAGGTCGTGGTGGTCGCGCTCTTGCTGGCGTTGGTATTTTCGTTCAGCACGATGGTCAGCACGTCGCCCACGCGGCGCGCCTTGAGATCCGCGAACAGCGCCATTTCCTGTCCCGCCTGGTAGATCGCTCCGTCGGTGCGCGGCGCGGGCGCCGGCAGCACCCGCGCAGACACATTGTCCGGGTGCTTGTCCTTCGCGGGCATCGTGCCGCATGCCGCGAGCGCCGCCGCGAGCGCCGCCGCAGCAAAGGCGCGCAGCAGACCCGATGCGCGCCCGGAGCCGGCGATTTCCCCATCGATTGCGGAGTGGGTCACGGCGCGGCTCATCATTGCAAGTTGGTGGTGAGGAATTGGAGCATCTGATCCACGGTCGTGATCGCCTTCGAATTCATCTCGTAGGCGCGCTGAGTCTCGATCATGTTGACCAGCTCGGTGACCGTGTTCACGTTGGAGGTTTCCAGCGTGCCCTGCTTCACGGTGCCGAGGCCATTGGTGCCCGGCGTGCCCACCTGCGGCGCGCCGCTCGCGGCGGACTCGACCAGAAGGTTATTGCCCGTCGGCTGCAGTCCCTCTTCGTTGACGAAATCCGCAAGTTGGATCTGCCCTATCGTCGTCGCCTTGTTGGTCGCAGACACGATCGAGACCGAGCCGTCGGTTCCGATCGTGACCGACTGCGTGCCCGCGGGAATCGTGATCGCCGGCGACAAGGGGTAACCGCTGGCGGTCACGACGTTGCCCTGGTTATCGAGCGACAGCGATCCGTCGCGCGTATAGGCCAGCGTACCGTCGGGCATGGTGATCTGCAGGAATCCCCGCCCCGACACGGACAAATCCAGGCTGCCGTTGGTCTGCGTCACGCTGCCTTGCGTGTAGTCCTTTTCCGTGGCGACGATGCTCACGCCGGTTCCGAGCGTCAATCCGGTCGAGTACTGCGTGTTCTGCGTGCTCTGGCCGCCGACCTGCCGGACGTTCTGGTAGAGAAGATCCTGGAACGCCGCGCGATCCGACTTGAAGCCGGTGGTGTTGGCGTTCGCCAGGTTGTTGGCGATGACGGCCATTTGCGTGTTCTGGGCGTCGAGGCCGGTCTTTGCCGACCAGAGTGCGAGATTCATTGAATGTATCCTTGTAGATTCATGGTGCTACGTAGCGTTCGACAGCATCTGCTCAGCGGTTTGTTCGTTCTGATCGGCGGAGTTCATGCTCTTGACCTGAAGTTCATACTGACGCTGCAGTTCGATCATGTTGATCAGCGACTGCGCGGCGTTGACATTGCTCGATTCCAGCACTCCCGACGTGATCGTCACGCTCGGATCGGTGGGCGCCTTGCCGCCGTCCTTCAGGCGCAGCAGTCCGTCCTCGCCCTTTTGCAGGTTCTGCTGCGGCGGGTTCACGAGCTTGATGACGTCGGTCTGCGTGTTCGCATCCGGCGCCGAGCCGAGCGGCACGATCGAGACGGTGCCGTCGTTGCCGATCGTGACTTGCGTGGCGGGCGGTATGTTCAAGGGGCCCTGTTCGGTGAGCACCGGCAGGCCGCTCGCCGTCGTCACGCTTCCGTCGGCGTTGATCCGCAAATCGCCGGCCCGGGTGTAGGCCTCCTTGCCGTCCAAGCCTTGCACCGCAATGTAACCCTTGCCGTTGACGGCCACGTCGGTTTGCCGGCCCGTACTCTGCAGGACGCCGCTGGAAAAGTCCGTCCCGGAATCGCTCGCCACCGCATTCACCCGAGTCGGCAAGCCGACGCCGTAAATCGGCTGGCTGACGAAGGAGACACCGTCGGCGCGGAAGCCCACCGTGTTGACGTTGGCGATGTTGTGGTTGTTGACCGCCTGCGCCTGCATGATCTGCTTCGCGCCGGTCATCGCCACATAGAGACCTCTATCCATTGGTGCTGATTCCGATCACAGTCTGCGACAACTGGTCGGCGGTGGTGATGACCTGTGCATTGGCCTGAAAGGCCCGCTGCTCGGTGATCATGTTCACGAGCTCGGTGGTCAGATCGACGTTCGAGCTCTCCAGGGCGTTAGACTGAATGGTGCCGACTCCGGCCGATCCCGCGGTCCCCTGCACCGCCGTGCCGGACGAGAAGGTCTGCGCCCAATTGGTGTTGCCGAGCTGCTGCAGGCCCTGCTCGTTCGGAAAACTGGCGATGGCGAGCTGCCCGAGCTGGGTCGAGCGGCCGTTGGTAAACACGGCGGACACGACGCCGGTGGAGTCGATCGCCACCGTGCTGAGCTGCCCGGTGGTAAAGCCGTTCTGCGTGAGGGAGGTCACGCCGAACTGGGTGCCGAACTCGGTGGTCTTGCCGAAGTTGAAGGTCATGTTCATCGGCGCCGCGCCGTTCGTCGGGGTGAATCCCGCAAAAGTCACATTGCCGTTCGTGGGCGCGGTAATCACGCCGGTGCTCGAGAAGGTCAGCGTCGGAGGGGTGGCGGCGACCTGGGTCCCGTTCACCGTCATATTGACGTTCCAGACCCCGGGCGTCGCCGTCTGCGAGAAGAAGAAGGTGGCCGGATACGAGTTGCCGAGCGAGTCGAACACCGTCGTCGAGGTTGACTGATTGTAGGTTGCCGCATTGTTCGGATCGAAGGGCGCCTGGGCGGGCACCGTCGCGTCTGACGGCAAATTCAGGATCACATTGCCGGTCGAGGTCGCCACGGGAGCGCTCTGCGCGGTATTGAGATTGAGGTTCGACAGAGCGCCGGTGTTGAAGCCGCCGGTGGCAAGCGGCGGATAGACCTGCAGGAATTGACCGGTGTCGGTGACGACATTGCCGTTGGCGTCCTCGGAGAATTCGCCGTTGCGCGTGTACGCATTGCCGCTCGGGCTATTGAGGGTGAAAAACCCGTTGCCGCTGATCGCAAGGTTCAGCGCTTGCCCCGGTGTGGTGGATATGTTGCCCGACGTGAACTCCTGCGCAGAACTCACGACTTGCACACCCTCGCCGGAGGTCGAGGTATTCAGATCCACGGCACCCGACGAGTACACATCGCCGAACTCCGCCTGCGAGTTCTTGAATCCCACCGTATTGGCATTGGCGATGTTGTTCGAGGTGACGTCGAGCGCCGTATTGGCGGCACTCAAGCCCGACAAGGCAATGCTGAAACTATTAGACATGCGTGTGCTCCTGAATGAATTAGTTCGATATTTGCTGAACGCTGCTGAACGGCACGCTGCCGAGCCCTGCGACGTTCAAAGTCAGTCCCGTCGAGCCGGCGCCCATGGTGACGCTGTCGACCGTGCCGTTGACCAGCGTGGGAACGGCGGTGCCGCTCGCGACGCCGGCGACCTGGGCACTCAGCGTGTAAGTGCCGGCGGGCGCAGCCGAGCCGTTCGACGTTTGACCGTTCCATGAGAAATTCGCGAGGCCCGCGGACTGCGCCCCAAGGTTGATCGAGTCCACGAGCACACCGGCGCTGTTCGAAATGTTCAGCGTCACTTGCGAGCTGGTTTGCGGCACGCTCACGGCGCCCGTCAGCGTCGCGCCGGCCGTGGCCAGGGTCCCGGTCGAGCTCGCCGCCAGTACCTCATGGCCGAGCAACGAGGAAGCCTGCAGCGCCTGACTCGAGGTCAGCGAATTCGACAAGCTGCTGAACGAGGTATTGAGCTGATTGATGCCCTGCACTTCGCTCAGGGAGGCAAGCTGGCTCAGGAACTCGTTGCTGTCCACCGGGCTGGTAGGATCCTGGTTCTGCAGCTGAGCCAGCAGCAGCGTCAGGAAGTCGGTTCCGCCCAGCGTCACCCCGCTGGCCGACCCGCCGTTTGCGGTACTGGTCGAGCCGTTGGCGGCAGTCGTCCCGGTAGCGCCGGTAGTTCCCGTGCCGGTGGTGCCGGTAGTTCCCGTGCCGGTGCCGGTGGCATTGGTGCCGAGGCCCGTGGATGAATGTGTGCTAATGATCACGCTGATGTCCTAGAGGGCTCTAATGGCCCATCGAAATGACTTTGAGCAGTAGGTCGCGCGCCGTGTTGATGGCCTCGACGTTGGTCGCGAAGGATCGGTTCGCAGAGATCATGTTGGTCATCTCTTCGATCGAATTGACGTTCGCAGCGTAGACATAGCCGTCCTTGTCGGCGACCGGGCTGTCGGGCTGATAAGTCTTCAAGGGCGGCGCGGTGCTTTCGACGATGCCCATGACACGCACGCCCTTGGCCTCCCCTTGGTCGTCGAAACCGCTGTCGGCGTCATTCATCATCGCCTGGAACACCGGATGCCTGGCTCGATACACCTTGGTCACATCTCCGTTGACGCTTTCAGCGTTGGCGAGGTTGCTGGCCGTCGTGTTCAGGCGGATGGTTTCGGCATTCAGGGCGCTTCCCGCCACATTGAACACATTGAACAAGGACATCTTTATCTCTCCTTTGGATATCGAAACTACTGCCCGGCAATCGCGAGCTGCAGCTGCGAAATCTGCCCATTGATGAAATTCAGGCTCGCCTGATAGCGCACGTTGTTTTCGGAAAACGCCGCCTGCTCGACCGGCATTTCCACCGTGTTGCCGTCCAGCGATGCCTGATAGGGATTGCGGTATTTCAATTCCCCGGGCGGCAGCTCACTGCTGTCGAGTGCGATGTGCGCAGCGTTGGTGACCTGCAGCGGCATCTCGGTTTCCCCTTGCGTCTGCGAGAGCACGGCGCTGAAATCGATATCGCGCGCCTTGTAGCCCGGGGTATCGGCGTTCGCCAGATTGGTGGCGAGGACACCGAGCCGCTGGCCGTGCAGCAACAGCGCTTGTTCATGGATACCGAAAACATTCTCGAACATGGTTATAAGCTCCTCAGGGATACTCTAAGCAAGAGCTGTGCCAAACGCCGTGTAGGGCGAATAACGTGCACCAGCGCACGGTTTATCCAACGGCAGGCACCCGCCGGGCTGGTGCGCGGCCGTGCGGCGCAGGGTGCGCGGCAAAGAATTGCCGCAGGCGGCCACGGCAGCGGCAAGAAACGAGGATTACAGCCGGCGCGTTCATGGCACGCCGCTTGCTTGTTACTCTTCTATGTTGTGGACACCGTCAAAATATCGTCGCTGGATCATGGGAATGACTCTGGTATCGGCGCTCGCCACGGGAGCGACGCAGGCCGCAGGGGTGACACAGACCACTGGAGCGACACAGGCCACCGACACGCAGGATGTGGCACAGCTCGAAGCGCTGGCCCAATCCCAGGCGGCACAGCAATTCCCGCCGCTGACCGACCGGCAGCGCTTTCTAGTCGGCCCGATCGATGCACGGCTGAAACTCGTACGCTGCAGTCTGCCACCCACGGCCAGTGTGGGTGCCGGACAGCACATGCGCGATCGCGTCACGGTGGAATTGCGCTGTCCGGGTACTCCGGCATGGCATATATATGTGCCCGTCAAAATCGTCGGTACCTCGACCGTCACCATGGCAGCGCGCGCCGTCGTGGTGGGCACCGTTCTGACGGACAAGGATGTGCGCACCGAACAACGCGATGTTTCCGAGCTGCCTCCCGGGTATATCGATGATCCCACGGTGGCGATCGGGCTGACCGCCAGCCGGCCCATCTCCAGCGGTGCCGTCATCACCAATCAATACCTGGTGGCCGCCAAGGCGGTACAACGCGGCCAGGAAGTAACCCTGGTGGCCGATATCGGCTCCATGAGCGTCCGCATGGCAGGCCGCGCCCTCAGTGATGGCCTTATGAATCAACGGGTTAAGGTGGAAAACCTGTCGTCGGGTAAAGTTGTCGAAGGAATTGCGCGCTCCGAACAGGTAGTCGAAATAATTGCTCAATAACCCCTTCAGTGATGCGCGTCACAGTCGATAACTATTCCAGACGTGTGGATCGTGAGGCCGTTCGCTAAAGTTCATCTGGACTCGGACGATAACCCTGGCATGGGCCGATGCTAGCCCTAGGAGAGATTTCGGTGACTGACAAAATCAGTGCATTTTCAACCGCCGAGCCGGTCGCACCCCTCAAGGGTTCGAGCAGCAACGGCGTTGTAGCCGACAAATCGCAGGGCGAGACTTCGGCCGCGAGCGCACCGGCGCCGCAGGCCGGCGATACCGTGACCCTGACGAACTCCGCCCGTTCCCTGCAATTGATCGAATCGGCCGTCGCGAATGCGCCGGTCGTCAACACGGCGAAAGTGGCTGCGGTGAAGCAAGCCATCAATTCCGGTACCTACCAGGTCAACGCCGGTCAGGTCGCCGACAAAATACTGCAATTCGAGCGCGGGCTGAACTAGGCACATGGACATGCATCAGGACGCACGCCGCCGTCTCGAGGATGTACTCGATCGCGAGATCGAGGCCGCCCGCCAACTGGCCGCGACTTTGGCGGCGGAACAAGCCGCCCTCACGGGCGACTCTCCGCAGGCGGTCGAGCAAAAGGCCGCGGAGAAGCTTCAGCTTCTCAATTCCATCGAAAAGCTCGAAGTGGAGCGCCGCGAACTATGCCCCACGCCCAACGGACCAGGGCTGGCGGCGGCTGTAGCCGAACGCTGGCGCGCGCTGATGGAAGTGGTGGCGGGCTGCCGGACCGCCAACGAGGTCAACGGCCACATCATCCACGTCCGGCAACATCAAGTGCGGCAGCTCATCGATATAGTTCGCGGCGGACCTGCGATCACCTACAACCCACAGGGAAAGACCCTCGCCAAAGCGCTGCGTGCGCTGGCGCGGGCTTGAGCCATGCTCGTCCTCAGCCGCCGTGCCGATGAATCCATAGTCATTCAACCGGCGGATGGCGTGGACGCCAATATGACCATGGCGCAATTGTTCGCGAACGGCCCCATCCAGATCACCCTGCTGGGCGGAACCGGCCGACGCGTCAAGATGGGCATCGAAGCCCCCGAGCAGCTCGCCATCCGGCGCAAAGACGTCGCCTAGACTTTAACTCCGCCTCGCGTCAAGCTCGAAACCGCTCTGCGGTTGATTTCTTTCGTTCCCCTGCCCACCCATAGGCTCTTGATTTTACATATCAATCCGGGCGCCTTACATATCTTCGCCGATGCAATTGAACGCTTCGCTAAGTACTTCGCGATGTGCATAATGTGCATCCTCAACGTCGATCACGCGAAGGTACGGAACAGATGGAGCGTCGCTTGCATACCCGCCACCGAGCACGCACCACCGTGTACGTGGTGATGTCGGGACGAAAAAGCCGCATTTGCAAGGCTAAAAACCTGAGCGCAAACGGCGTGTTCGTCGAAACCGAAAACCTCGGGCTGCGCAAAGGGCAGCAAGTGCATCTGGCGTTCGCGATCAACCTCGGATTGGTGACGAAGATTCATCGCCGCACCGCCATCGTGGCGCATGTCACGCGCGGCGGCACCGGGCTCATGATGGAGCAGTTCGCGGGACGCTGAACTTGACACATCCTGTAAACTTACAGGAATGCCACCCTTCGACCCTCCTCGCTCGGATGCGATCCGCATCCGCGGCGCCCGCCAGAACAATCTCAAGAACCTGGACCTCGATCTTCCGCTCAATGAGTTGATCGTCGTGACCGGGGTGAGCGGTTCCGGTAAATCCTCGCTGGTGTTCGACACGCTGTACGCCGAGGGCCAGCGCCGCTACGTCGAAACCTTCTCCCCCTACGCGCGGCAATTCCTGGATCGGATGGATAAGCCGCTGGTCGACCGTATCGAAGGAATTCCGCCCGCGATCGCCATCGATCAAACCAACCCGGTGCGAACCTCGCGCTCCACCGTCGGCACCATGACCGAGCTCAACGATCACTTGAAGCTGCTGTTTGCGCGCGCCGCCGTGCTGCACTGCCAAGGTTGCGGCCGGCCGGTGCGGCGCGACACGCCCGCGAGCATTCAGGAATCGCTGAAAATACTATCCCGCGAGCACGGCGATCCGCCGTTGCTGCTGACTTTTCCGGTTCCCATCCCGAAGAACTTCACTGAAGCCGAGATCAAGGCGCTGCTGTCCGGCCAAGGCTACACGCGCATCCACGAAAAGCGCGGCGACACCCTGCAAGTGATTCAGGACCGCTTTCGCTGGTCCACGGTGGACCCGGCCCGAGCCGGCGATGCCATCGAAGCCGCGCTCAAGGTCGGGCCAGGGCCGCCTCGACGTGTACCCGCGCGCGGACGGCGGCGAGTCGAGAGCCGACAAGCCGAGCGGCGACCAATTCGCGCCACCCTGGCGCTTCTCCACCGGGCTGCACTGTCCGGACTGCGACATCAGCTACAAGGATCCCAGCCCCAGCACCTTCAGTTTCAATTCGCCCGATCGGCGCCTGCGAGACCTGCCGCGGTTTCGGCCGCAGCATCGGCGTCGATTATGGCCTGGTCATTCCGGATGCGTCCTTGAGTCTTCGTCAGGGAGCCATCAAGCCCTGGCAGACCGAGTCCTACAAGGAATGCCAGGCGGATCTCCTGAAGTTCGCCCGCAAGCGCGCCATTCCCGTGGACACGCCCTGGCGCGACTTGACCGACGCCCAGCGAGCGTGGGTCATCGAGGGCGAGGGCGAATGGACCAAGAATGTCTGGTACGGCGTGCGCCGCTTCTTCGCCTGGCTCGAGACCAAAGCCTACAAGATGCACATCCGCGTGCTGCTGTCGCGCTACCGCTCCTACACCGAATGCAGCGCCTGCCGTGGCGCTCGCCTCAAGCCCGACGCCCTGCTGTGGCGGGTCGGCAATCCAGGCATCAATATCCGCGAATGATGCTGCTGCCCATCGACGCCAGCCGCCGCTTCTTCGCCACGCTCGAATTGCCGGCGCCGCTCGATGAGGCCACGGACTTACTGCTGCGGGAAATTCGCACGCGCCTCAAGTACTTGACGGACGTGGGCCTGGGCTATTTGAACCTCGATCGCCAGTCGCGCACCCTGTCCGGCGGCGAAGTGCAGCGGATCAATCTCACCACGGCGCTCGGCACCTCGCTGGTCAATACTCTGTTCGTGCTCGATGAACCCTCCATCGGCCTGCATCCCCGCGACGTCGGCCGCATCGTCGGCGTCATGCAGCGCCTGCGCGACGCCGGCAATACGCTGGTGGTGGTCGAACATGACCCGAAGGTGATGCAGGCTGCGGATCGCGTGCTCGATATCGGGCCCGGCCCCGGCGAGCACGGCGGAGAGATCGTGTTCTTCGGGCCCATCGCGGCGCTCGCCAAAGCCAAGGGGTCGCTCACCGCCGACTACCTGTTTGGCCGCAAGCGGGTGGAAATACCTCGCGACGGCGGGCTGCCGGCGAGACGCAATGGGGGGACCACCGCCGCCGGTAGTTTACGTCTCCGCGGTGCCGCCGAGCACAATCTCAAGAATATCGACGTCGAGATTCCGCTGCGACGCCTGGTGTGCGTCACCGGAGTCAGCGGCTCGGGCAAGTCCACCCTGGTGCACGACATCCTGTATCCGGCGCTGCTGCGCGCCAAGGGCAAGCCCACTGAAAATCCCGGCCTGCATCGCGCGCTCGAGGGCATCGACTCGATCGACGAAGTGGTCATGGTGGACCAGAGCCGCATCGGCCGCACCACGCGCTCCAATCCCGCAAGCTATGTGGGTGCCTTCGACGCGATCCGGGATTTGTTCGCCCGCCTGCCGCAGGCGCGTGAGCGCAAGTACACCGCCGGCACGTTCAGTTTCAATGCCGGCAACGGCCGTTGTCCAGCCTGCGGCGGCAACGGCTTCGAACACGTCGAGATGCAATTTCTCTCGGACGTATACCTGCGCTGCCCCGACTGTGACGGCCGGCGCTATCGGGCCGAAGTGCTCGAGGTGCGACTGTCCCGCGGCGATGCGCCGGCCAAGAGCATCGCCGATGTTCTCGACCTGACGGTTTCCGAAGCCCTGGCGTTCTTCGCCGGCGACAACGAAGTGTGCCTGCGCCTCGCGCCGCTGGCCGACGTCGGCCTCGACTACCTGCGCCTCGGTCAACCCGTGCCGACCCTGTCGGGCGGCGAGGCGCAGCGGCTCAAGCTGGCCGGGCACCTTGCAGAGAATGCCGTTCGCCTGAATTCCACGAAAAAGAGCGCGGCGAAACGGGCCGCGCCCACGGCGCGCGATACCGCTCCCCGTAGTGGCTCACTCTTTCTGTTCGATGAGCCGACCACCGGGCTGCATTTCGACGACGTCGCAAAACTGCTGCGCGCCTTTCGGCAGCTGATCGACGCCGGCCACTCGCTGCTGGTCATCGAGCACAACTTGGATGTGGTGCGCACCGCCGACTGGATCATCGATTTGGGACCCGAGGGGGGCGATGCCGGCGGCAGCGTCGTTTGCGTGGGCACACCCACCGATGTCATGGCCGTCGCCGCTTCGCATACCGGCCGCGCGCTCCTCGACGCAGAAAAGCCGTTGCCGCTTGGAGCGAACGCTGTCCAAGATGCGGACGACGCAGCAGGGTCGGCCTACGAGGCAAAAGGATCTGCCCGGCGTTCGGCCCCTCCGACGTCAATCGATATTCACGGAGCGCGCGAACACAATCTCAAGAATGTCGACGTGAAGCTGGGCCTGAACCGTTTCACCGTGATCACCGGCGTGTCGGGCAGCGGCAAGAGCACCCTGGCCTTCGACATTCTGTTCGCCGAAGGGCAGCGGCGTTACCTCGAGTCGCTGAACGCCTATGCGCGGCAGTTCGTGCAGCCCGCGTCGCGCCCCGATGTCGATGCCATCTTTGGCATTCCGCCCACCGTGGCCATCGAGCAGCGCACCAGCCGCGGCGGACACAAGAGCACGGTGGCGACTCTGACCGAGATCTATCATTTCCTGCGTCTGCTCTACGTGAAGCTGGGAGTGCAGTACTGCCCCATCTGTGAGTCGCGCATCGAGCCACAGTCCGCCGACGCGATCGCCGCGCGCCTGCTCAAGGACTATCGCGGCAAAAGCATCTCCCTGCTGGCGCCCCTCATCGTGGCGCGCAAGGGCCTGTATACCGCGCTCGCGAAATGGGCGCGCGGCAAGGGCTTTTCTCATCTCCAGGTCGACGGCACCCTGCTGCCGACGGCCAAATGGCCGCGGCTCGATCGCTTCATCGAACACAATATCGAGCTGCCTGTAGCCACGTTGACCGTGAGCGCGGCGCGCGAGGCGGAACTGCGTCAGGCACTGGATTCGGCATTGGAACACGGGCGTGGAGTCGTGCACGTCGCGCCCGGCAGCGACGCTGCGGCGGTGAGCGTATTCTCCACCAAGCGCGCCTGCCCCAACTGCGGCACGGGCTTTCCCGAACTCGATCCTCGGCTGTTCTCGTTCAACTCGAAACACGGCTGGTGCAAGAGCTGCTTCGGCACCGGATTGCAATTGGAGGAATTCGACGCCGAGCAAACCGGCGAGGAATCTGCGTGGCGGGAAACGGAAGCTGCGCAGACGCCGGACGGCCGGCCCGTCGCCTGTCCCGATTGCGCGGGTCAACGCCTCAATCCCGTGGCAATGCACGTATTGTTTCGGGGGCAATCCATCGCCGCGCTCACCGATCTGCCGGTACGGGATTTTTCGGCGAACCTGCAAAAGCTCAAGCTGGTCGGCCGCGAACGCGACATCGCACGCGACTTGCTGGCGGAGCTGGCGGCGCGCACCGCCTTTCTGTGCGATGTCGGTCTGGGTTATTTGCAATTGAACCGCGCCGCGCCCACGCTCTCCGGCGGCGAGGCGCAGCGCATTCGGCTGGCAGCCCAGCTGGGCTCGAATCTGCAGGGCGTTTGCTACGTCCTGGACGAGCCCACCATCGGCCTTCACCCGCGCGACAATGTCGCGCTCCTCGATACATTGGACAGGCTGCGCGCCAAGGGCAATACCCTGATCGTGGTCGAACACGACGAGGACACCATCCGCCGCGCCGATCATGTCATCGATTTGGGCCCCGGCGCCGGTACTCGCGGCGGCCACGTGGTGGCTCAAGGAACGGCCACGCAGCTCGCTCGATCGGGCAATTCCGCGACCGGCCGCTGTCTCGCCGCGCCATTGCAGCATTCGCGCTCGCATCGCCGCAGCGTCGATCGCGACACCCCCATGATCGATATCCGCGGCGCCGCTCTGCACAATCTCCGCAAAGTCGACGTTCGTATACCGCTCGGGCGGCTGACGGTGGTCACCGGCGTCTCGGGATCCGGCAAGTCGTCGCTGGCGCGCGACGTGCTCATGCGCAACTTGAAGAGCCTGCTGGCGCGGCCGCAACGCTCCAGCCGCAACGGCAAGGGCAAGGGCAACGGCAACGGCAACGGCAACGGCAACGCCGAGACCGCTCTCGTGGGATGCGATGCCATCACCGGGTGGCAAAAAATCAGCCGCGTTCTCGAAGTCGATCAAACCCCCATCGGCAAAACACCCCGCTCCTGCCCTGCAACCTACATCGGTTTCTGGGACTCCATCCGGCGGCTCTACGCGGACACCACCGAGGCCCGCATGCGCGGGTTCACCGCCAGCCGGTTTTCCTTCAACACCGCGGGCGGCCGCTGCGAGGCCTGCGAAGGCCAGGGAATGCAGCGCATCGAGATGAGCTTCCTGCCCGATGTGCAAGTACTGTGCGATGTCTGCGGCGGCAAGCGCTTCAATCCTGAAACTCTGTCCATTCTGTTCAAGGGCAGGAGCATCGGCGAGATTCTCGCCATGAGCGTCGACGATGCGCTGGAGTTCTTCACGGCCCAGCGCAGCGTACATCACCCGGTGAGCCTGCTCGCCGACGTGGGCCTGGGCTACCTGAGCCTGGGCCAACCCAGCCCGACGCTTTCGGGCGGAGAGAGCCAGCGGATCAAGCTCGTCACCGAACTTGTCGAAGGTGCGCACCGATGCGCTCGGGCTCGACATCGCGCGCCGCGAAGGGCAGCACACTCTGTACGTGCTCGACGAGCCGACGGTCGGCCTGCACATGGCCGACGTCGAGAAGCTCGTGCGCGTCCTGCATCGCCTGGTCGACGCCGGCAACACCGTCGTCGTCATCGAACACAATCTCGACATCATGGCCGAAGCCGATTGGATCGTCGACCTGGGTCCCGAAGGCGGCGACGGCGGCGGCCGCATCGTCGCGCAGGGCGCTCCCGAGTCCATCGTACGCAAGCCCGGCAAGAGTCACACGGCGAGAATACTCGGCGAGTTCCTGGAACAGCGCGGAATTCCCTAGTCCCTCTGCACGGTGATATTGGCCGGTTCACATGGTCAGGGGGGATAAGAAGCTGGACGCCAACGTAAAGACAGCAGTTGGCGTCCAGCTTCTTATCCCCCCTGACCGTGCGCATTGGGCCGAGGTACATCACCGTGCGGAGGGAATAGGGCCGGTGCCTTTGGCGCAGTGACGTCGAGCGGTATGAGACTTCGCAGCCGCCGTCGGCGCGATCGAGGTCACGATAAATCGTCTATTGCATACACTCTGAGGTCCCGGTCACCATCCGGGTGTCTCATAAGACGCTCGAATCGCAAGCCCAGCTTCTCCAAAAGTTTTTGGGAAGCAATATTTTCCGGCCGCGTCGTAGCCAGAATGCGCTTGAGCCCCAAGTCGGCCTTTGCGAAGTTCAATATGGCGTTAGCAGCCTCGTACGCATACCCCTTACCCCAATACGCCGGCAAGAACGCGAACCCTATATCCGCGGCGTCCAGATAGTCACGTTTCATCAGCCCGCAAATTCCCACCGGGCAGGCCGAATCCTGCAATTCGACGGCGCATAAACCGAAGCCAAGACTTGCATACATCGCAACCGGGCCTTGAATGATGTAGTTCTTCGCATCATCGATTGTTCTCACGCCCCTGTCGCCAATGAAGCGAAGCCACGATGGTTCGTTCAATAACGTCAATATGAATCCAGCATCTGCAATCGACATGCGGCGAACTATCAGCCGGGCAGTTACCAGAGTTTTCATTGAGCTCAGTAGGCCGTCAGTTCCACACCGGTTACGGGCGTTACGGCAATACCGGCGGCGCCGGCAAATTGTATTGGAACGGAAACGCTCTGACCGCCGGCATTTCTAACGACGGCAAAATGCAGGTGCGGTCCGGATGTGAATCCGGTGTTGCCGGAATCCGCGATGTACTGCCCGCGCACCACATGGTCGCCGATGTGCACGCGAACCGAATCCCAATGCAGATGGGCATAGATGCCGATAGTCCCGTCGCTGTGAAG
The DNA here is from genome assembly GCA_963807505.1 of uncultured Gammaproteobacteria bacterium. Taxonomy (GTDB): domain Bacteria; phylum Pseudomonadota; class Gammaproteobacteria; order Steroidobacterales; family Steroidobacteraceae; genus Bog-1198. Next base: position 682,699 of record CAWECC010000001.1, read on the forward strand.
AATTTCGATGACGTTCGCCTGATCCAGCATTACGGGAGCCATCGCGTCACGGAAGAGGTCATGGCGCGCGTCGATTACCGTCCCCTCCCGTGCCGCGTAGACCGCCGTCCCGTCGGGCAGCGCGATGTCCACCGCATATTGGCTGTCGGCAGTTATGTGAGTGATCCGGCTTGGGTAGGCTTGCGAGATCGTAAAGGTCGAACCGACCGAAAAAGGAACTCGATAAGGACTTGCCGGGTTGTGTACCGCACCCGGCGAGCCGAGGACCGCATTCCAACGGTATTTCAAGCCTGCATCACCTGAGCCGGAACGTTGCGCCTGCACCAGGGTCCGCCGCGTCCCCGCATCCAGCGTCGCGCGATAGCTCGCGCCGTTGGCGATGGCCGGATAGCCAGATTCAACTACGGTAACACTGAAGGTAACCACGCAAAGGCAATCATTCACAGCGATCAACTGCGTCGATTGGGCATCATCTTCGCGGTTGACGGCGACATGCAGCGCGGCATTTTCGTGCACCAGATGGAAAGTGTCGACCTGGGCCGCCGAAGCCGGGGCTTGGTCCGTGTACACCCATTGTCCATTCGCGTCGCGATACTTGTAGGCGGTTTGCGCCAAGGCCACGCTGCTAGAAAACGCCAGAGCGAGGGCGGCTAGAGGCAGCTTTCTATGCCTCACGTTTCGCAGGCCGCCACCATTGCCAGCCTAGCCTCTTCCCGTTTTGCGTCAGCGTCCACGTCCTTGTAATAGACGCGGTTGCCGTCGGCATCTCGATCGTAAATCAGGCGCGCGTCCTTGAGCGAGTAGTAGTGATTGCGCGCGGTGTCGCATTGGACTTGCCGATTGTGATCCTCCAAGGCTTTCTTGGCATCCTCGATGGCTAGTTGCTTCTTGCGCTGGGTCTCCTCCGCGTTCTGGATTTCCTGTTCTTTGGCATTTCGCGCAACTTCCCGAGGATCGGGTTGATCCACACGTACTACGGCCTTCTGCGCCGTTGACGTATCGGGCCGGTCTGAGTAGACGACGTGGCCTTGCGCATCGATCGTTTTGTACACGTCGCCGGCTTGGGAAGGACAACGCAGACACATCAGCAGCGTCAGCGTCAAGAAAAGAGCGCCTTTGAAATCGAGACTCGCAATCGCCCATGAACCTTGCACAATGACCTCCCTTTCCTCGCAAAATCTATCCCCGAGCGCAGTTCCTCGCGGCGACTCTCATCACACAATGAATGCTGCGACGCAAGGGATGTCTGCATATTATGTGCCGCCGCTTTGTCAGGCAAGATCGCAATAGAGGCTGCAAGAAATAACTATTTTGTGTGAGATCGAGCCATCGAGTGAGACGGTCTGCGATTTATTTGCTAGTCTCTATTCCATCGACTTCCCCTCAAGGGTGCTGCTGAATTCGATCGAGAGACCTTGAACCTAACTGGCGCTGGTTGGAGTTTCGGCAACGAAGACCCCCTGCGACAGTGACAGGTTAAACAGTCCCCGACGAGTTCACCCGACTGCCTGGTGGCAGTATTCGAGGCGCAGCATTCGCCCGGGAGTCTCGCCGGGAGCTGGTTAACTCCTCCCGTGAGCGCTCCCACTTCTCACGCAAAGCTGAGAGGCTTTGGGGCGTGCGCTTGCGCGCAGGCGCCGATCGCGCAAAGCCCGGTACCGCTTGGTCAGAGCCACCACCCCTTGGCTTCCTTCAGAAGCGCGGCCTCGTCCAGAGCCGAATGTCGGTTGAGTATCGCATTGCGATGCGGAAAGCGGCCGAATCGATCGATCACCGCCTTGTGCGCAACTGCATCACGCGTCCACTCCTCATTGCCGAGGCGCGCGATCAACTCAACTGCAAGCGCTTGATCTTCGCGATTTTCGCTGTGCTCGAACGGCAGGTACAGAAACAGCCGCTCCTGCTCCTGCATAGCGATGTCGAAATCCTGCTGGATCGCTATTCTGGACAGCCGGCGCGCGATTGGATCAGCCGCGAAAGCACGTGGTGCGCCGCGGAACATGTTGCGCGAGAACTGATCCAGAACAATCACGGCAGCCAACAGCGGGCGTGGCGTCGTTTCGCTCGATCCACCGTCTGCCAAGATCCGTTCGTGCAGTGCAAGGAAGCGATCGCAGATCTGCGCATCAACATCCTCGCTCTTCACAAACCAATGAGCCGTCCCCAACTCATCAAACCAGAAATGGAGGACCTCGTTTACCCAGTCTGGCTCGACCATGGCGATCGGCGATCAATCCGGCAGACCGGCCAGACGCAGGGAAGAAGCGAATTGCTCGGCATCGGATGGGATCTTGAACGGCTCCTTCTTCATGAATTGTGTGATCGAGAAGTCTGGCTTCATGGACAGACATTCGGCGACACCGGCCTTGGCACGGTCCATATCGCCCAACTGAGCATGACATCCGGCAATCGGTGCGGAATAGGGATACACGCGAACGCGCGCACGGCCGAGCTTCGACAGAGCGTCCGCGTAACGATGCAGGTTCATGCAGGCCAGACCGGCTGCGCGCCAGTACCACGGCTGGTCGAAATATGGGTCGATCTCCCGAGCCCTCGAGAGCCAGGTCAGGGCCTCTTCGGACTTGCCAGCATAGATCAGAATGGACCCCAGATCGGCTGCGTTCCATTGGTTGTTCGGATTGAGTTCGACCGCCCGCCGGGAATATTGCATGGCCAGATCAAAAGAGCGTCGATGCAGGCAGACGTGGCCCAGGATCGCATGGCAGGTGCTCTCGCGATCGTCGAGGTCGACAGCCCGCATTGCGAGCACATATGACTTCTCCAACGCGGCGTCCGAGCTTCTCGGGCCGTCGTCCCACCTCGAATAGGACAGTGCAGCCAGTAGCGCGTGCGCAAAAGCATAGCCGGGGTCAAGTTCGATCGCCTTCTCGGCCAGTCGCGTGGCCTCCGCATTGCCGGCCGGATCGTCCCAGGACAGTGCATTGCACTTCAACACACATTCGTAGGCCGCCAGACTCGCCGGTGGCTTACGGCGCGCGCTGTCGTTAACAGAGACCTCTACCCGACCGACCAGCGTGCTGACGATCGTTTGCACGACCCGGTCCTGCACCGAGAAGATCTCGTCAAGCCCGCGGTCGAACTTTTCGACCCAAATATCGCTGCCGGTCGCGGCGTCGATCAGCTGGACGCTGATACGAACTCGCTCTCCCATGCGCCGGATGCTGCCTTCAGCGATAAAGCGAACGTTCAATTCGCGCGCGACCTGCTTCGTATCGACGGCGACGCCGCGATACCGGAATGACGCTGAGCGGGAGCGCACCGCAAGACGCCGCCAGCGGGAGAGCTCGGTAATAATGTCCTCCGTGATGCCGTCGCTGAAGTAATCCTGTGCCGGATCACCGCTCAAATTGCGGAAGGGTATGACTGCGATCGACGGTTTGTCCGGGAATGTCGGCGCCCTATTCGCTGCCGGGTCGGCATGCGGGTCCACCCATGGCGACACGGGCGCGATGAGTCGATAGCCCCGACGTACGACATTGACTATATACCGGGGGCTTTTCGGATCGTCGCCAAGTGCTCGTCGTAAGGCGGCCACTGCGGCGTACACCGAATCGTGGCTGACGACGACGTCTTTCCACACCTGATTCAGCAGTTCCTCGACGCTAAGCACCTCGCCTGCGCGCTCGGCGAGGCAAATCAGCAGCTGCATCGCCTTGGGTTCGAGCTTGATCGCGTGCCCATCTTTGCAGATCTCATCCAGCTGCGGATCCACCCGCAAGTCAGCGATCCGAAGCAAGGAATGACCTGCGGGAGTGATGGGCGACATCGTGAATCAATGATTGATAGAGAGGATTTTCCTATTCGATCGTCTTTCTCGACGCGCTGACGATTGTACACAGGTCAGAGAATCCCTAGGCCACTTTCATACCGCGATCAGGACTCCGCGCCGCAGCACGGAGCACTGTTGTTTCACGGCAGGGAGCAAACCCCGCCGGACGAAACCGCCGGAGATTTTGAACGATTTACCCGCACGGAGAACATCATGAAAACTCTGATCACAATAGCGATTTTCGGTGCACTTGCTGCGAGCGGCAGCTCGATGTGTATGGCTGCCGACGGCAGCGACGCGCCTCAGACCGTAGTTAAGTTTGAGGATCTCAACCTAGCGAATTCGCAGGGTGCGGCCATGCTGTACAGCCGCATCTCTGCAGCGGCCCACGAGGTGTGCAAGTCCTTTGACATTGACGGCCGCGATCTCGGGTCCCGAACGCGACTGGACGCCTGCGTTCACAAAGCGATCGCAGATGCCGTGATCAAGGTCGACCAGCCCCGGTTGTTCGCAATATACAACGCGAAGAACTATCAGCATCTCCCGATCATGGTTGCCGCCGCTCAGACACGTTAGCTGGCCTGTTGGGGCTTCTTGCAATCTGGTCTGAATTGCGCGAGATTACAGCGGTCGGCCTTCTGGCGGCCGCTGTGGTCGGACCGGCGTAAGTCGGTAAACGCAGAACCCTCGTGGGAACCTTTGAGTGTCGATACTTGTAACCCGGCGGCGTCGAATCGATCGCGGGTGGTAGCGAATAGGCCGGGAATCCGACACCGCCCTTCATGTTCGCTCTTACCTATCCGCGATCGGTTTGGCGCTCGATTGGGGAGAACAAGGTGTCGATTCGTACTTTTCCTTCTCGTGGCCAATTCCGCCCAGAATCCGCCGGCGACTTTTCGCAGCGTTCCCGTCGTCTATCGAAATGGCTAGGCCTGCCCTACCAGCGGTCCCAAGAACTGCTCGCTCGAATCTACGGGTATTCGAATTTTCATGAACTTCGCGTGCAGTTGGAGCGCCCCGGCTCGCCGGGGCCGTTCGATGACGCCGCTGCTGAGCCGGCCAATGGTACCGAAGGGCCCAGATCGGATCATGAAACTCGCATCACTCAACTCATTGCACAGTGCAAGGGCATCAGCGTCTCCCAGCTAACGCTGCGCGACCGTGCGGTTGCCTCAATGGGCTTGTTTCAGAAGGCCTCTCAACATCGTGCAATCTTCAAAGCACTGACTAAACGAACGCAGAATGATCTCCAGAACTCCCCAACACTGAGCATGCTGGAATCACCCCGGCGACGCCGCGTGGTGACGGCGCCCTTGTCGAGCCATCCCGGACTGCCTTCGGTCGTACTCGACGTCGAGTGCAGCGAGGACGAAGACATCGAGTGGCTGTGGACGGAAACGCCTGAGGGGCGCTATGTCTCAGGTTATCGCCTCGTCTCTCTCATTCTCCCGCCGGCTCCTGGGCCGCAGACTTCTTTCTCGGACCTGCCCCGCGCACTCCTTCGTCCTCGATCAACCGTTTGCGCACGTACAGGAATCGAATCGTTTCGTACTCGAAGGGTGAGCCGCTGGCGTAGTAGCGGAAGTTGACGTTCGCACGCTGATCCACTGCGTTGACGGTTCCCAGACCCCAAGACACATCGCCGCGATACAGTTTGACGAGGTCGATTCCATAGGACGTACCGTAGTCGCCGAGAAAGCCTATGCCGTCGCGCAGGGTCGAAGGCCCGAGCAGCGGAATGACCAGATAGGGACCGGGATGCATGCCCCACTTGGCGAGTGTCGTGCTCAGCCCGGTTGGCGTACCTGGGAGCTTGAGTTTCGCGGCGGTGTCGAACAGGCCACCGATTCCGATCGTGCTGTTGATGACGAATCGACCCAAGCTGCGCAAGCCCAGCTTGAGCCGCCATTGCAGGGTGTAATTGATCACGCTGTCGACTTCCGACAAATTGCCGAAGAAATTATGCACGCCCGAGCGAATCGGCGAGGGCACACGGCGATACGCATTCGCCGCGGGCAGGAAGATCGCTTCGTCGAAGCGCGCATTGAACCGATAAGTGAACCGGTTGAGGCGCTCCCAGGGATCGTACGTGGTCATGGGCGGCGCGTCGGCCGGCGTCACCGGCGGGAGCTTCTCCTCATCGCCCTGTGCGGCCCCGCCGCTTGCGTCGGCCTCGTTATTCGCGGCGGCAGTGGCAGCGGCGGCGGCGAACGCCGCGGCACTCTCCGCGGCCGCCGCATTCGCGGCTGCCGGATCTTCCGGCGGCACGCTGCGGATGCTGATGCTCCGTGAAGCGCAGCCGCCGAGCGAGACGGCCAACAAGGCGACAAGGACGGTGACCCTCATTTTGACGCTCCCGGCCAGCGCCCCGCGAGCATGTCGAGCATGTCCGCCACTTGTTGCCTCTCACCGATATTGCCGAGATGCCCACCATGATCGTAGACGGCAATTCTCGCTCCCAGGGTGTGTTTCAGCCACGTCAGTTCTTGTTTGTCGAGTATGAGATCGTTGCTGTTGGTTTGCGCGTAATAATCGGGGTCGTTCCGCAGGCTCCCGCCGATGCTCTGCAGATTGTTGTCCGCGATCAGCGATGCGGGAGTCGAGTTGGGGCGATGCTTCAGATAGTAGGGTGCGAACACCTTCGTGAAGTATTCCGCGAACGGCTTGGTGCGCAATATGCGCTCGGTTTCCTCGAGAGAGTCGCCGACCTTCGGCGGGTGCTTCGGATCGACGACGACACCGGTGCCGGCATAAAGATCGCCCGCGAAAAACACATTGACCAGATCGATGCGGAAGCTCAGCGCAATGGCCGCGGAAAATTCCGCATCGGTCTTCAGGGCGGCGGCCGCGGCGCCGAGCAGAAAATCCTCATCGATCTGCACCCGATCCGAGGCGCGGTACAGATTCGCAAGTTCCGCATACAGCCTGCGATACAGATTCTCGATGGCATCGTCGCCGGTGCCGATGCTGACGGCAAACAGCTTATCGAGCCGCCCGATGGAAGAAAACAGGCTGACCGGCGGGTTGATCATCACCACGCGATGGATCTTCAGCTTGCCTTCCTTCGCATCGATGGATTTCACGATGGCCGCATTCGCGCCGCCGAGGCTGTATCCCAGCACGTCGATGTCGGTGATTTTGACCTTACGGGGCAGACGCGCGACGATCCGCTGCATGGCCGCGTACAAATCCTGGCCGTCCTGACCCAGGTCGCCCGCGACTCCCGTGCTCGACGCCGCCACGATGAAGCCCGGAAATGTCGGGGACGGCATGGTCAGCACATGATAGCCGGCACCGTAGAGTGCGCCGCGCAGCGTCGAGAGCTTCGCGGTATTGCCGTCGCTGCCCGTGCCCGCTATGACGATAGCCAGCGGTGCCGGCTTGTCCTGGGCGGAGAACCAGACTCGCAGCTTGCGATCGAACCAGAACACATCCGGCACCGGCCGCGCCCAAGGCAGCGCGATATTGATTTCGGCCAGCGGTATTCTGCTGGGCATCGGCGCGATGTCCTGCGGAGGAGTGCCGAATACCGTAGCTCGCAGTCCCGCCGAATCGGCCAGGCCCGTGGCAGGACCCGGTGCCGGAGGTAACGCAATGGCCGGTGAAGCCGATTCAGCGGCATGCGCGAACGCCGCCGCGAGCAGCATCGCCGCGAACGCGAATTGCGCGAACCTTCTTTGAATCCGACTCTCCCGGGCCAAGGAGGTGCCGCTCGATATCATCTATGCAGTCCTTTCAGAGCCAAGCGATATTTGCGGCCCGTTTTGATATTGAGACCATTGACCGCGCTCGAGCAAGCTAATTCAATCCGCCGCGCGCGGTGTCGATAAAACGACCGCGGATAAGGGCTACACTTCGCGCATGAACGACGAAGCATTGGAGCAAATCCAAACCAAGATCGCCTTCCTGGAACGCGCCACCTCGGAATTGAGCGACGTGGTATTTAGGCAGCACGGGGAGATTCAGACCCTGGAAGCCAAACTCAAGGCCGTCGTTGACCGGCTGAGCGCGGCACAATCCGACGAAGCCCCCCGTCCACCGGATCAAGAAAAGCCGCCTCACTATTGAATGCGCATCTCTAAACTTGCCTGTCCGGCGCCGCGGCTTGAAACTCCGGCAGTTCGCGGCAAGCGGCATCGATCCCCACAATGCGCGGATACGGCCCAAGGTCCACCGCAAAGCGCCGTGCGTTGAACACCTGAGGCACCAAGCACACGTCCGCCAGGGTCGGCGCATCGCCGTGACAGAAGCGGCCGGTCTCCGCGTCCCGAACCAGCCGGCGCTCGATCGCGTCGAATCCCATCCGCACCCAATGCCGGTACCAGGCATCGCGCAGCGTTTTGTCGTGCCCCAAATCCTTCTCGAGGTACTGCAGCACCCGCAAGTTGTTCAGGGGATGCACGTCGCAGGTGATCGCCTGCGACAGCGCCCGCACCCGTGCACGAGCCAAAGGTCCCGCCGGCAATAGCGGCGGGTCCGCATGAACCTCATCGAGATATTCGATGATAGCTGCCGATTGAGTGAGCACCGTGCCGCCGTCCAAGGCCAATGCCGGCACGAAACCCTGGCTGTTGATCCGCAGATACCCCTCGAGCCGCTGCTCGCCGCTGCGCAAATCCAGCGGTACGGAGGTGAATTGCAATCGCTTGAGGCCCAGCGCAATCCTCACCCGATAGGAAGCCGAACTCAACGGATAGCCGTACAGAATCATGGCGGCACTCTACTACCTCGGCGCGGTGATGTTGACCGGTTCACAGGGTCTGGGGGGATAAGAGGCTGGCCGCCAACGTAAAGACAGCAGTTGGCGGCCAGCCTCTTATCCCCCCTGACCGTGCGCACTGGCCGAGGTACATCACCACGCAGAGGGAGCAGTTTGAGCTGCCTTTGGCGCCGTGATGTCGAGCGGTATGAGAGTTCGCCCGGGAGGCTAAGATGCGGACCGGCAACTGTTCCTTGTTGCCGGGCTGCATCTTAGCCTCCCGGGTGAACGCCACCAACCGGTCAACATCAGGGCGCCAAGGTCGCTCAATAGGGCTAGACGTCTGAGCACTTATACATCGATGAGGAAGTCTACATGGTTACCGTGTTCCGATCGAAGATCGACGGCAAACTCATAGCCGTCGGGCTCATCATGCCCTGCGTGGCGCTGGCTGCCATTGCCGCAAGTCCTCGGCCGGCCGTTCTGTGGGTGCCGGCCATGGCGATAGTAGTGGCGACGATAGTCGTGGTCTGGGTAATTCTGTTCGACCTTCTATGAATTCGAGGGCGAGGCTCTCGTCGCCCATTCCGGCCCCTTCTCTTGGCGGATTCCTCTCAAGGAGATATCCGCGGTCCGCGAATCGAACAGTGTTCGGTCCGGCCCGGCACTATCGATGGACCGCCTCGAAATCACCTATCGCAACGGCCGGGTGCTGCTGATCTCGCCCGAGGACAAGCCCGGCTTCCTCGCAGCGCTGCGCCGCAGAGCGCCACAGTTGGCCTCCTAGCCGGAACACCGGCGCCGCCGCGCTATAATTGGCTGCATGGCTGACGTATCTGCTTCATCTCGCGTTGACGTGATCATCGAACGCCTCAAGGACGAAGACATAGGTGAACTGCTCACTTTGCAGCGCGCCGCATTCCTGCTTGACGCACAGCTGTACGAGGATCCATTTCTTCCCGCGCTGACTCAGACCTTGGAGGAGCTGCGCGCCGAGGTAGCGGATCCGAACCGGATTTTCCTCGCAGCTAAGCGCGGCGCCCGGCTCGTGGGGTCGGTCCGGGCGTTGCGCCAGGGCCGAATCATCCACATCAGCCGGCTGATGACCGCGCCGGATGTGACCCGTTGCGGTATCGGCGGTTCGCTGCTCGGCGCCATCGAGGCGGCCATGGAAGAGGATGCGTACTTTTTCGAGCTCTGCACGGGGGCAAAGAGCACGGCCAACATCTCGATGTATCAGCGGCGCGGCTACCGTATCGTCAACGAAAACACCGATGAGTCGGGCATCACGGTGGTGAACCTGAGCAAGCCCGTCGTGGTCGCCGCGCGATGATCGCCGGCCTGCGCGATAGCACACCGCCTTGCTGAAGCAGCTCCTCTCACCGGTCGCCCTGGTCTCAGCGGCGTTGCTGTGCATTTGGTGCATCGGCATATTGGGGCGCGGCTACTGGACCCCCGATGAGCCGCGTGAAGCGGATATCGCCTGGCGCATGAGCTGGCAGCCGGAGAAAGCGGTCCCACTGCTGGCCGGCGAGGCCTTTTGCGAAAAGCCGCCTCTGACCTACTGGCTCGCGGCCGTCCCCATCCGGTTCCTAGGCACCGAAGCCTGGGCTGCGCGGCTGCCCAATCTGCTCTACGCGGCGATTACCGCGCTGGCCGTCGGCTTGTTGGCGCTGCGCAGCGCGGGCCGCGTCGCCGGCGTCGTGGCCGCAGCTGCCGTCAGCACATTCCTGCTCTCGTACCAGGTCGCTATCTGGCTGGCGACCGATGCGCCGCTGCTCGCGGCCGTTTCGGTCGCACTGCTGGGAGCGTATCGGGGATTTTATGCAACGCAGACTCGCGAGCGGCTGGGCGGCTATTTAGTAATGCACGCCGCCCTGGGGTTGGGTTTTCTCAGCAAGAGCGCCGTAGCGTGGATGGTACCGGCGCTGGCCATAGTCTCCCTTGCCCTGTGGGAGAGGCGCTGGCGCGAATTGCTCCGTTGGGAACTGTACTTCGGCTTGGTTCTGCAGGCGGCGATTATTCTGACTTGGATAGGGTTCGTGTACCTGGGACCGGATGGCACGGCCCATCTAAAGGTGTTCTTCTGGAATAATTTGGTGGGGCGGTTCGCACGCGTCGATGCACCGAGCGAGCTGCAGTACGCGGCCGCTCATCGCAATACCCCGGGCAAGTACCTGATCGAGCTGCCGTTGTATCTGGCCCCGTGGACCTTGTTGGTCATCGCCGCCCTGCGCCGGGCCTGGCGGCAGCGCAAGATGCCGAGCGAGGGGTATCGTCCGGTACGCTTCGCGTTGGCTGCCTCGTTGCCGCCGCTGGTCGTCCTCTCGATGGCCGCGACCGCCCGCAACATCTATCTCGCCCCGGCGCTGCCGGGCGCGGCTTTGCTGCTTGCCTGGTGGGCGCGGGAAATATCGGCGCGCGCGGACCGCTGGGACATACGTGCACTGCGCGCGACCTCCGCCCTGCTGCTGCTGGGAGTCGGCGTTTTTAGCGCAGCTTTGGTCCTGACCGGCACCGACTCCTGGCGCACGATGAGTTCGCACACGGACTTCATCGTGATATCCGCGACGGGCTTGATCGTCGCCGCGTCGCTGGCGTTTCATGCCTGGACTGCGGCCCCCGATCAAGTACAGCGGGCACAGTGGTCGCTGTTCCTGGCCTATTGCGCATTGCTGGTGGGACCGGCCTCGCAGGTGTATACCCAAGTCGATGCCTGGCAGAACCTGGGCTCGATCGCTCGCGCCGTCGAGCACGACGCCACGGGCCGGCCCTTGATTTTATTCGCGCCGGATGAGACGACCCGCGCGATGATCGACATGTATGCGCGGACCACGGTTGACCTCATACCGGGGCCCATCGATGCGGCCGCCATCGATCGCCTGCGGGCCGCGACCGAAACTGCGTCACAAAGTGTGGTCCTCGTTCAATTACCGGGGCTTGCGAATGAGGCCGTGCAAAGGCTCAAGCATTATTTCGGGTCACGGCGCAACGAAATGGTGCAATCACCCGCGCTGCTGCCGCCCTGGGCGGACGCGGCTCACTTACGGTTGGCGAATATCTATTCCCTGCCCAACGGCCGCCGTTATGCGCTGCTCGAATTGCGGCCTTAGTGCCACCGGCGCTCACGCGAACCGCAATGGGCCGAGCAGCTCACGGTACAGCGAATCGTATTTGACGATCTGCCGGGTCCATGAGAAATCCTGCGCCATGGCGTTTTGCATCAGCTGCTGCCAGCTGTCGGGTATACCGTACCAATCCAGCGTGGTCCCGATGGCCCAACGCACGGCGGGAGCATCGTAGTCGTTGAACACGCATCCGGTGCCCGTGCCAGTGCCGGGATCGAAATGCTGCACGGAATCCGCGAGACCGCCCGTGTTGCGCACGATGGGGATGGTGCCGTAACGCAGGCTGTACATCTGATTCAAGCCGCAGGGCTCATAACGCGACGGCATGAGGAACATGTCGCTGCCCGCCTCGATCAAATGAGCCAGCGCTTCATCGTAGCCCGACCGAAATGACGCGCGGCCCGGGAAGCGCCGCGCCAGATCCTCGAAGAATGTCACGTAGCGTGAATCGCCGCTGCCCAGAACCACCAATCCAAAGTCGCGCTCGTACAGCAGGGCCGGCAGCGCGTCGAATAGCAGGTCGATGCCCTTTTGCTCCGCGAGACGAGTCACCATGCCGATCAGCGGCCGGGTGGCTGACGGGTCGAGGCGGGCAGCCGCGAGCAGCGATTCCTTGTTGGTCCGTTTGCCGCGCAAATCGTGGGGCCCAAAATGCGCCGTCAGATGCGGATCGTGCCGCGGATCCCAATCCCGGTAATCCACGCCGTTCAATATACCCGCCACCGGATCGGTGCGCGCCCGCAGCGCCGCCTCCATGCCCATGCCGAGCGGCGCCGAACAGATTTCGCGCGCGTAGGTCGGGCTCACGGTGGTCACTCGATCGGCGAATATTATCCCGGTTTTCAAGGGGTTGATAATCCCATGTGCCAGATCGCCGCCGTCCAGCCGCGCCGCGGCGGCGCCCAATCCCAAATCATCTACCGCGGCACTCGGCATGACGCCCTGGTAGCCGATGTTATGAATCGTCAGCACCGACCGCGCAGCCCCGAGCCGGGGGTCCGACGCATACACGGTCTTCAGGTACAACGGCAGCAATGCCGTATGCCAGTCGTTGCAGTGAAAGACGTCCGGCGCCAGACCCAAGCGTCGGCAGCTCTCCAGGCTTGCGCGGGTAAACAACAGGAAACGCCGATGCTCATCCGGGTCGAAGGTATAGAACGAGGCGCGGTCATAAAGCTCGGGACAGTCGACGAAATACATCGCGATGTCCGTGCCGGGAAAGCTGGCGGTCTGCAAGGAGAAACGATATTCCCTGTCGCCGATGGCCAGAGGAATTTGTTGGACCCCGAGCACGGGCTGCAACTCCGGATGGGCCGTCCGGACGGCCGAGTACAGAGGCATGAAGGCGAACACGTCGTGGCCCAGGCGGCGCAGGTTCTGCACCAGAGCGCCCGCAACGTCGGCGAGTCCGCCGGTCTTGGCATAGGGCAAGAACTCGGAACTCAAGAGACACAGCTTCAATGCCGACATAATTCGCAGTCTACCAAAGGCAATCGCGGCGTCGCGAGAAAACGTGCATGCGTTTGCCGACTGTGGCAGGCTGGCAAAGGGTTGAGGGCTGGTTCGATTACCGATGGTGATCAGGAAATATATGCGACACGCTGCTCGTAACAACACCGGACGTTATGTCAGCCGCTTGACGAGCGGCACTCTGGCGGTGGTCATGGCGGGAGGGCGCGGCGAACGCCTCAAGGCGCTCACGCAGCACCGCTGCAAGCCCGCGACGCCCTTCGGCGGCAAATTCAAGATCGTCGATTTCGTGCTGTCGAACTGCGTCAATTCGGGCATCCGGCAAATCGCAGTATTGACCCAGTACAAATCGCAATCGTTGATCCAGCACATTCAGCGCGGCTGGAGTTACCTGCGAGGAGAACTCGGGGAATTCATCGAGCTCATTCCGGCGCAGCAACAGATCGGATCACACTGGTATCGCGGCACGGCCGACTCGGTGTACCAGAATCTGGACTTCATCCGCTCGCACAATCCGACGCATGTGCTGATACTGGCAGGCGATCATATTTACAAAATGGACTACGGTCCGATGATCGCCTACCACGAGCAATGCGAGGCCGACATCACCGTCGGCGTGGTGGACGTGCCGATAGAACGCGCCAACGAATTCGGCATTTTGACCACCGACGATACGAACCGCGTCACCAAGTTTGCGGAGAAGCCCCAGAATCCGGATCCACTCGTCGGTCACGAGAATTTGGCGCGCGCATCCATGGGCATCTATGTCATCGGCATGAACCGCCTCGAGAGGATGCTGACCGACGATGCCGCCAACGAATCGAGCAATCACGACTTCGGCAGGAATATCATTCCGCCCGCCATCGCCAGCCTGCGGGTCTTCGCCTACCCCTTCCACGACGTCGAGACGCGCGCCCAGAACTACTGGCGCGACGTGGGCAATGTCGATGCCCTGTACGAAGCGAACATGGAATTGGTTTCCCTCAACCCTGAGCTGAACATCTACGATCACCAGTGGCCCATATGGACGTACCAGGCGCAGCAACCACCGGCCAAGTTCGTGCTGGACGAGGAAGGCCGGCGCGGCATGGCCGTCAACTCCATGGTCGCCGGCGGCTGCATCATCTCCGGCGCCTACGTGAAGGAGTCGCTGCTGTCGCAAGACGTGCGCATCGAGGATGGCAGCATCATTGAGAGTTCAGTCCTGCTACCGGGCGTGACCATCGGCCGCCACTGCAAACTCACGCGCTGTATCCTCGACGAGAACTGCGTGATTCCCGACGGCACGCAGATCGGACAAGACCCGGCGGCCGACCAGAAGCGATTCTACGTGACCAGGCGCGGCGTGGTCCTGGTGACCCAGGACATGCTGCGATGCCCCGTGTGACAGGGACGGCCCCGTAGCTAGAACTGAAGGCTAGAACTGAAGCACTTTCACATATCGCACGTGCGGTAGCGCACGCAGTTTTTGTTGAATGGCTTCGGGAACGATTTGATCGACGCCCACGATGGCAATCGCGTCCTGCTCCGCCGCCTGGCGCCCCAGATGGAAAGTCGCAATATTGATCTTGGCTTCCCCCAACATGGTGCCGAGTGAGCCGATGAAGCCCGGTTTGTCTATATTGTTGATGAGCAGCATCACCGGATGGAAGTCCGCTTCCAACGGCATGCCTTTGACTTCGACGATCTTCGCCGTTCCTGCATTGACGACACCGGCAAGCGTGCGCCAACGCCCCCCGGTGAGCAGCTTGATTCGAATCAACGATCCATAGATGGGGGAAGTTTCGCGCTTGGTTTCAGCCAGCGGACTGCCTCTCTGCTTCAGCACGGCGGGTGCGGACACCACGTTCACGTCGGGCATCAGAGGCCTCATCAAGGACGCCAGCGCAATCGCGGTCAGCGGCTGCGTGTTCAGATGCGCGACTTCTCCCTCGTACTCGATCTCGACCGCCTCGATCCCATCATCGGCAATCTGACCGGCGAAGCTGCCGAGCTTGTCGATGAGCCCGATAAAAGGCTTCAGGCGCGAGGCTTCCTCCGCACTGATGGAGGCCATGTTGAGTGCGTTGGTGACGGCGCCGGCCAGCAAGTAATCGGATATCTGTTCGGCCACCTGCAAAGCGACGTTTTCTTGCGCCTCGTTGGTGCTGGCGCCGAGATGAGGAGTGGCAACGAAATTGGGCGCGCCGAATAGGACGCTCTCTTTCGCCGGTTCGGTGACAAAAACGTCGAAACCCGCGGCCGCGACATGCCCCGTTTCCAGGGCTGCTCGCAGAGCGCCCTCATCGACGAGGCCGCCTCTCGCCGCATTCACGACGATCACGCCTCTTTTGGTCTTTGCCAGCGCTTCCGCTGAAAGAATGTTTTTGGTCTTGTCGGTCAGAGGCGTATGCAGTGAAATCACATCGGCGCGCGACAGCAAATCGTGCAGCTCCACTTTCTCCACCCCGAGCTTCACTGCGCGCTCCGGAGAGAGGAAAGGATCGTAGGCGATCACTTTCATTTTGAGGGCCAGCGCCCGCTCTGCGACCAGTGCGCCGATATTGCCGCAGCCTATCAGCCCGAGGGTCTTGGCATAGAGTTCGACGCCCATGAAACGGCTCTTTTCCCATTTCCCCGCCTGGGTGGAGACGTCCGCTGCTGCGATCTGGCGAGCTGCGGCAAACAACAGCGCGATGGCGTGTTCTGCGGTCGTGATGGAATTGCCGAACGGAGTATTCATGACGACGATGCCGCGAGCGGTGGCCGACGCGATGTCGATATTATCGACACCGATCCCCGCGCGGCCGATCACTTTGAGCTTCTTCGCAGCGGCAATGACATCCTTGTCCGCCTTCGTCGCGGAACGCACCGCCAGACCCTGGTAATCGCCGATGATCTTCAATAAATCGGCTTTCTTCAGGCCCACGCGGACATCCACCTCTATTCCACGGCTGCGGAAAATATCGAGGGCTTTCGGGCTCAATTCATCGGCAATTAGAACATTGGGCACAGCTGATCCTTATTTGGCGGTCGTATGGGGCGCGAGGCATTTTGCGAATGCCCAATCGAGCCAAGGCGTCAGGGACTGCAGATCACCCCGCTCGATGGTGGCGCCGCACCAGATGCGTAATCCGGGCGGCGCAGAGCGGTACGAGGCCGCGTCGAGCGCCACGCCTTCCTTCTCCAAGACCGAGCTCAGGTTCTTCGCAAACTCAGCCTGACCGGACTCCGGCAGTGAAGTCACACGTGCGTCGATCACCTTCAGGCAAACGCTGGTGTTGCTGCGAATTGCCGCGTCGGCTACCAGAAAGTCCACCCACGGCGTCCGCTCCACCCATTCAGTGAGCACCTGGGTATTGGCATTCGCACGACTCTGCAGAGCTGCAAGACCGCCGATGCTCTCCGCCCATTTCAGCGCGTCGATGTAGTCCTCGACGGCGAGCAATGAGGGCGTGTTGATGGTCGCTCCTTCGAACAACTCCTGATCGAGTCTGCCTTTCTTGGTCATGCGAAAAATCTTCGGCAGCGGCCGGGGAGGTACGTAACTTTCCAATCGGGCGACCGCTCGTGGCGAAAGAATCAACATGCCATGTGCCGCCTCCCCGCCCAGCACCTTCTGCCAGGAGAAGGTCACCACGTCGCATTTCGACCACTCGATCGGCTGCGCGAAAGCGCCGCTGGTCGCGTCATTGAACGTGATGCCCTCGCGATCGGCCGGAATCCAGTCGAAATTCGGGATCTTTGCGCCCGAGGTCGTGCCGTTCTGCGTGAAGAGGATGTCGGCCGTTCGGCGTGCAAGAGACAAATCCGGCAGCACGCCGTAAGGACGACCGACATGAATGCGGCAATCCTCGATTTTCAATTGCTCTACGGCATCGGTGACCCATTCCTCGCCGAAGCTTTCCCAGGCAAATACGTCGACCGGACGTGCGCCCAGCATCGACCACATCGCCATTTCCACCGCCCCGGTATCGGATGCGGGGACGATCGCGATCTTGAAGTCGGCCGGCACTGCCAACAGCGCCCGAGTGCGGTCGATCGCCTCTTTGAGCTTGGCTTTCCCGGGTTTGGAACGGTGCGAGCGGCCCAGCAACGCGCCTTCGAGAGCTTGGAGATTCCAGCCGGGACGTTTCTTGGTCGGACCCGATGAAAATCGGGCATCAGCCGGACGGACGCCCGGCAGCGGTATGTATGTCATCAAATTTCACTCCCATCCTTACAGATGAGCGTCCGCCGTTGGGAGCGGATGGCCCGTTGCGAAGGATAGAGATACTTTTCGAACTGTCAACTGATTTGTGTCAGAGAACCACCTCTGCACGGTGATGTTGACCGGTTCACACGGTCAGGGGGGATAAGGAGTTGGAAGCCAACGGGCCGGATCAGTTGGCTTCCAACTCCTTATCCCCCCTGACCGTGCGCACTGGCCGACGTACATTACCGCGCAGGATGTACATCACCGTACGAGGCGCAGATTCGGTGCCCTTGGCGGGGTGGTGTGGAGCGGTGAGAGCATTCGCCCGACAGGCTAAGACGCTAGCGGGCAACTGCTCTCCCGTTGCCCGCTAGCGTCTTAGCCTGTCGGGCGAATGCCGTCAACCGCACAACATCATCGTACCGAGGTACTCGCCTGTCGCAATGTCAGATGCGACCACGCGTCGATCACACTGTGCGCTTCGATTCCCAGCATATCGGGCTGCCCGCCCACTTCACCGCAGAGGACTTTCACGTCCGCTCCCGCCGTGCCCCAGGGCCGGTACAGCGAGGGCAGCGCCTTGCCGAACAACACCACCAGAGGACAGCCCACCGCGGCGGCGGCGTGCGCCGGGCCCGAATCGACGGTGATCAGGCCGGCACCGCGCGCCAGCAATGCCACGAGGCGCGAGATACGCAAATCATCGGCGGCGTTGTACAGGCGCGCAATATTCGCCAACGCGGCGACCTCTTGGTTGAGCGCGTATTCCGGTCCCGTACCCAGCAGCACGATGGCGTGATCCGGATTCTGTACACGCACCTGGCGCAGCACCTCGGCCCAGCGCTCGTTCGGCCAGTACTTGTGATTGACCGCCAATCGGCGCAGGCCGCGCCGCATCGTGCGCTTGTTGCCGATCTGAACCAAGATCAACGGCGCCGCGGCGAGACCTCGATCCCGCAACCACTCCTCAAGATCGACTCGTTGTGCCTCATCGACCTGCAGATAGCACCCCGGCGTCACCGCAGCGAGTTCCGCATCGCGCGATACGACGGTCGTTGGCGTGGCTTGCGTCGTGAGCGCCGCCGGCAAGATTTGCGCGAAACGCCGCCACTGCTCCGTCGCATGCTCGCCGGGCAACAGGGGATGATCCTTCACATCGACGATGAATTCCTCCGCAATGCCGGCGCGCGCCAACAGCGGCCGCGCCGCGTCGCTGCCGTCGCAGTACCATGTCGGCCCCGCGCCCCGAGCTCGCAAGCGCCGCACGACGCGCTGCTGATCCATGCTCAGCCAGTAAGGAGTTTTTCGGCTCCGCACGCTCCATATGTCACCGACTCCGGGCTGTCCGCGCAGTAGCGGCTCGCTCCAGGGGCCGGAGGTCACGATGTCCACGGGAGAGTGAAACCGTGCATGCAGCACGCGGATCAAGGCGGTCAGCAGCACCATGTCGCCGAAGGCACCGCAGCGCACGGCCAGCGGTCGTTCACAGTGTGCTGCGGCGTCCGGCATAGATCTCAGACGCCGGGCAGCGGCGCCGCACGACGGTTCGCCACTCCCAAGCGAGCCTTGCGCCAGCCGCCGAAGCGATAATAGGCGATGGCCATCAGCATGGAGGTCACCGATGAAATCGGAAAGCTCCACCAGATCGCATCTGCATGCCAGTGATCCAACACGGTAAACGCGAACGGCACGCGGATCAGCCACAATGCGACGATCAATATGATCAGCGGCGGCATGACGGCGCCGGTGGCGCGCACCACCCCGAATAGCACGATAGAGGTTCCGAAGAATAGAAACGACCAGATGACGATGGCATTGAGGTGCGCCGACAAGGTCAGCGCAGCGCCGGTGGCGGGCAAAAACAGGCTCAGGGCATGGCGGTTGAGCGCAAACAAGATGGCGATCAAAGAACCGCCGATCAGGAAATTGAACAGCACTCCGGTGGCCGCGACCTTGCCCACTCGATCCCATTTTCCGGCGCCGACGTTCTGCGCGGCCATCGAGGAAGCGGCAGCGCCGATGGCGAGCGCCGGCATTTGCACGTAATTCCAGAGCTGCATGGCCGCATTGAACGCCGCCGTCTCCTCGGAGCCGAAGCGGTTCACCAGGGAGACCAGGGCAATCATGCTGGAGGAGACCACGAACATCTGCAGCCCCATGGGAATGCCCTTCGTCACCAGCAGTCTCACCAGCGACCAATCGACTTCGAACAGGCGCAGTTCATTGCGGTGGATGCACAGGAAGTGTTTGGTTTTATATAAATGCGCCACCAGCGCGAAGAAGCTCAGCGCCTGCGCGAACAAGGTCGCGATCGCCGACCCGGCAATCCCCAATCGCGGTATCGGACCCCAACCGAAGATCAACAGCGGATTCAGCCCGATGTCGAGCACGACGGACATCGCAAGGTAAATGAACGGCGTCTTCGAATCGCCGGCACCGCGCAGCACGGCCATGAGAAAGAACAGGCCGCCCATGAAAGGCAGCGCCAGAAAAATGATGCGCATATAGGTAAGCGCCAGCGGCAACGCGTCCGGCGGCGTGCCCAGCCACGCGACCAGCCGGTGAGCCAGTGCGAACCCCACCAAGCTCATGACCAGCGACAGGCCGAGAAAGAAAACCGCACTGGTGCCGACCACGCGCTTCGCTTCAGGAATGTTCTTGGCGCCGATGCATTGTGCGACCATGATGGTCGATGCCATGGAAAAGCCGAACATGACGCCGAACAGCAGAAACATCACCACATTCGCGTTTCCCACCGCCGCGAGGGATGCCTCTCCCAGATACTTACCCACCCAGACGGCGTTTACCGATCCATTCACCGATTGCAGCACATTGCCGCAAAGAATCGGCAGGGAAAACGCCAACAGCGCTCGAGGAATCGATCCATCGGTCAAGGAAATCTTGGGCGGCACGAACTCTCCGATCGGCGGGAACGCCGGCGCACCAGTATAATTCACGGTGCTCACCCCGTCGCATCGACCGGCGGCTTCCGCGCCTACAGGGGCCAAATGACCATCGCAATAAACATCGCCGCGCAAATCAAACAGTTGCTGGAGTCTCTGCGCCAACCCTCGCTCGCTCCATTTCTGGCCGATTGGCCGTCACCCTCCGAACCACGCGCGCTGCATGCCGCCGATCTGCCGGTGCTGCGACTGCTTCCAAACATCGCCGCCGACACCGCGGCGTTCGCCCCGGAGTTGGTGGCCGCAGTGTGCCGGGTTGCGCGGTCGCTGGCCTGGCGTCAGACGTATACCGCGCGCGATCTCGACGGCGCTTTTCTCGATAATTATGGGTGGAGCGAAATACTCGGCGGCGGCGGTCCTTTGACGAGCGAGCGGATCGCCTGCGGCTTTCTGCTTTTGGGACCAGCCACCCACTATCCCCGCCACCGGCACGAAGCCGAGGAAATCTACCTGCCGCTGAGCGGCACCGCAGCTTGGCAGCAAGGCGATGCGGTGTGGCGTGAGCATGCGCCGGGAACGCTGATTCATCATGCGGGCGACGAACCTCATTCCATGCGCACCGGCGCCGCAGCGTTGCTCGCTCTGTATCTGTGGCGCGGCAATCTTGCGCGAAAGGCCCGGCTCGACGACACCGCCGGCTGAATTCTCCAGGATCACCGCCGCAGCTGCTACGCGCCTGTGGCAGCGGGGTCAGCGCGTCCATGCGCTTCCGGTAGAATGCCGTGCATGACAAAGCACCGGAATGTACTGCTGACGGCAATCTGTTCTCTAGTCGCTGTGACCGCATGGGCGCAGTCGCCGGAGCACGCAGCCGAATTCTCCGCGGTTCGCGGCGATCGTGCCAGCGGCTGGCTGCCGCAGTCGCGCTCGGAGGTCCTGGCGCGCAACGGCATGGTTGCCACCAGTCAACCGTTGGCGGCGCAGGCGGGTCTTCAGATATTGAAAAATGGCGGCAATGCCATCGACGCCGCCGTAGCTACAGCAGCCGTGATGAATGTCGTCGAACCCGGCAGCGCCGGCATCGGCGGCGATGTCTTCGTCATTGCATGGCTGGCGAAGGAGAAGCGGTTGGTGGCACTGAATGGCAGCGGACGGGCGCCCACGGGGGCGACACCCGAGCACATGGCCGTGCGCGGCGCCACGAAGGAGATGCCACAGCATGGCATCGACTCGGCCACCGTTCCGGGAGCCGTGGATGCCTGGGACGTGCTGCTCAAGCGCGCGGGAACCATGACGTTCAAAGAGCTGCTGCAGCCGGCGGCGGATCTGGCCGAACAGGGATTCGCGGTCAGCGAACGCATCCACAACGACTGGATCTACGGCGCCGAGGTTCTGGGCAAGGACGCCGATTCGGTCAAGACTTATTTGGCCGACGGCAAGCCGCCGGCCACCTACAGCCTGTTCCGCAATCCGGACCTGGCGCACGCCTTCCACGTCCTGCAGGCGCAGGGCCGCGACGCGTTCTACCAGGGCGAGATCGCGACAGCCATCCTGGCGAAATCGCACGCGCTCGGCGGAACCTTCACGCCGGCGGACCTTTCCGACACCCGGGCGGACTGGGTATCGCCGATCAGCACGAACTATCACGGCTACGATGTATTCGAATTTCCGCCCAATACCCAAGGGTTCGCGGTATTGGAAATGCTCAACATTCTCGAGGTCTGCGGCCCGAAGCTCGGCGTCAACCTCGCGGCTCTCGGTCCCAGATCCGCGCTGTATTGGCATGTGCTCATCGAGGCCAAGAAGCTCGCCTACGCCGATTTGTACGCCTATAACGCCGATCCGCGGTTCGCGCAGATCCCCGTCCCCAAGCTGATTTCCAAGGAGTACGCTGCCGAGCAGTGCAAGCGTATCGATTTGCGCAAGGCCGGCACGCCCGAGGCCAAGGGCGATCCGGTCGGAGGCACGGTATATCTGGTCACGGCCGATCGCTGGGGCAATATGGTGTCCTTTATCTACAGCATCTACGACACTTTCGGCTCAGGAATAACGGTGCCTGGGTACGGCTTCGTGCTGAGCGACCGTGGCGCGCTCTTTTCCTTGGATCGGCGCAGCCCGAACATCATTGCGCCCGGGAAACGCCCGTTCCACACGCTGCTGCCGGGATTCGTGATGAAGGATGGCCGGCCCCTCACCGCGTTCGGCCTCATGGGCGGCTCACAGCAAGCGCAGGGACATGTGCAAGTTCTGATCAACATGATCGACCTGGGCGCCAATGTGCAGGCGGCAAGCGATGCGGCGCGATTCTCGCACTCGCAAGCGACGAACACCGTGGAATTGGAATCGAACCTCTACAGTCTCGTCGGTGCCAAGCTGAAAGCCCTGGGACACAAGGTGGTCTCGGCAAACGGCGACGACATGGGTGGCTACCAGGCCATTTCCTTCACACCGTTCTCTGCGCCCGCATCTGCCGCCGCGCCGCCACCTGTGGCGAGCGGCGCAACGCGGCGCAACGATCCAACCGTCGAGAATCCCATCGAGGGTGTGTACCGCGGCGCATCGGATCATCGCAAGGACGGACAGGCGGCGGGTTGGTAGTCCTTCGCCACAACAGAGGAACTCAATGATGAGAGCATTCATTTTGGCGACAGCGCTTGCCCTGTTCTCGCTCGTGTTCACAGGATTGCCGGCCGCCGCTCCGCATGCAGCCGACCTGCAGTCTCCGGTCGGCCTATGGAAGACCGTCGACGACAAGACCGGCAAGCCGCGTGCGATCGTGAGAATCTACGTCGAGGACGGGAAGTACTTCGGAAAAATCGAACAGAGCTTCACGCCGGGCGCGGAAAGTCGCGTCTGTTCGGTGTGCACCGACGAGCGCAAGAATCAGCCCATCATAGGGCTCCTGATCGTACGTAACATGACACAGCGCGACGGCGAATACGTCGGCGGCGACATTCTCGATCCCGACAGTGGCTCGGTGTATCACTGCAAGTTTCATTTGGAGCAGGGCGGCAGCGTGCTGGTGGTGCGCGGCTTTATCGGCTTTTCGCTGCTGGGCCGATCACAGACCTGGCACAGGCAGAACTGATCTCTCGGCACTGACTCTCAGCGCCAGGGAATCTCATGCTCGAACGCGGGCCCTGCGCCCATCCGAGCGTTTTGGAGACTTGCGAGCCTGGGGTTTCCCGGTCTGCGCTGCCGGCTGAGGCGCCGCATCGGGGTCCGGTACTCCGGCGGCCGTCAGCAAGATTCGAGCCGCGGCCTTGGCGGCGCGTGCCATCCCGGGATCGCCGCGCACCAGCGCCGCGATGATGGCACCCTCAACCAGAATCGCCACCTGCGTCGCGAGCGTGTCCGGGTCAGCTACATTCAGCTGAGTCAGCGCGTCACGCAGCCACAGGCGCCGCCGTTCCTTGTAGGCCACGGCCATCTGGGTGCCGGGATGCGTCGGGTCGCCGAGCTCGGCCACTGCGTTCACGAAGGGACATCCGCGAAAGGTATCGGTGGCAAACCAGCGCTCCAGCCAATCGAAATAGCGCAGGATCTGCTCGAGCAGCGGCCTGTCGGAGGTCTTGAGTTCGAGG
Organism: uncultured Gammaproteobacteria bacterium; assembly: GCA_963807505.1. Lineage (GTDB taxonomy): Bacteria > Pseudomonadota > Gammaproteobacteria > Steroidobacterales > Steroidobacteraceae > Bog-1198. The sequence continues at coordinate 706,447 of CAWECC010000001.1, forward strand.
AAGTGGCGCGAGAGATAGGCCAGGATGAGCTCATCCTTCGACGGGAAATGATTGTAGAGGGTCCGCTTGCTGATGCCGATCTCGGCCGCGATGGTGTCGACCCCGACCGCACGGATTCCCTGGCCGTAGAACAGGCGGCCGGCCGTATCGAGAATTCTCTCTTGCATCGCCTCCTTGGCGGGCCAGCGGCTCATGATTGCACAGGTCTGTGTAATTTTTGCTTGACAGGCGGCATGGTTAACGTTCTACTTACACCGATCTGTGTAGTCAAGGATAAACGCCTAGAGGAGTCCCGAAATGAAGACTATCAGCAAGGCATTGATGTTGGCGGCGTGCCTCGGCGCCGGCGCCCTGGGAGCTTCCACCGTGGTCCTCGCCGGGGCCAGCATTGAAGCCGATACAGCACCTCCGCCGGCGCGCGACGAGCGGCCTCCGGCGCCGCGAGACGGCTATATTTGGGCTCCTGGCTATTGGGACTGGGCGGGTCACTCGTATTCCTGGGTGTCAGGCCGCTATATATTCGAGCGCCGTGGCGCTCACTGGGTTCCCGATCGATGGGACCAAGTAGGCGCGCACTGGCAGCATGTAGCCGGCCACTGGGAGCATTGAGTCCGGGCTGCTGGTACCTTGGCGCCATGGTGTTGACCGGTTGACGGTATTCGCCCGAGGGGCGGAGCCGTTGGCCGGCAACGAGGCAGCAGTTGCCGGCCAACGGCTCCGCCCCTCGGGCGAATGCTCTCACCGCTCCACACCACTGCGCCAAGGGCACTCGACCTGCTCCCTCTGACGGTGATGTACCTCCTGCGCGGTGATGTACCTCGGCCAGTGCGCACGGTCAGGGGGGATAAGAAGCTGGACGCCAACTGCTGCCTTTACGTTGGCGTCCAGCTTCTTATCCCCCCCCTGACCCTGTGAACCGGTCTACATCACCGTCCAGAGCTCTAGCGGATTTTCATGCCGATACGGCGCCAGTCGGGCCAGCCGGGGAATTGCCAGTTCAGCCATATTCGAACGGCATGCCCGACCAGGTTCTGCTCGGGCACGAAGCCCACCATCGGGAATCGGCTGTCCTCGCTGTCGTTGCGATTGTCGCCCATGAAGAAGTAATGCCCTGCCGGCACGACGGTCTCGAAGTCCTTGGCGGCGCGATCGGGCGCGAACATGATCACATGCTGTTCCGCGCCGAACTGCTCCAATCCAAGTTCTGCACCCGTGAAGCCGTAGCCCCCTGAATAAACGCCGTCGGGCCTCAGCGGAACCGGCAGTCCGTTGATGGTGATCCGGTTGTCGCGCACCACGATGTGGTCTCCCGGCAGCCCCACCAGCCGCTTGATGAAATGAACGGACGGATCCGACGGCAGCCGGAACACGATGACATCGCCCCGGCGCGGCGCGCCGATGGGCACGATCTTGGTATCGATCACGGGAAGCCGCAGCCCGTAGGAGAATTTGTCGACGAAGATGAAATCTCCGTCGACCAGTCCCGGCATCATCGACGCGGACGGAATTCGGAATGGTTCGAATACGAACGAACGCACCAGGAGTACGATGAGCACCACGGGAAAGAAAGAACGCGCGTAGTACACCAGCAGCGGTTCGTTCACCGCCGCCCCCTCGGCGCCACGCTGTCGCCTCGCTTTGAAGTACATCCGGTCGGCCAGCAAAATCACGCCGGATGCGGCGAGCAGCAGAACAAACGTGGCGGAGAGGTCCATGATCCATGGCTCCTTCAATGGGGGTCGGTCAGGGATGGTCGGCCACCGGGCAAACACACGCCGCAGCCGGGCACCGGTCTGCCCGCAAGGTATCCGCCCAAGTGAGAGTTCCGGCCCCCAATGCAATGACGCCGAATGTGAGTACCCATGCGCTGAGCAGTGCGTGCATCCGCCCCTGCTTGCTTGGGCGAGTGCATATCAGATAGCCGACGCCGGCCACGGTGATCAGCGCTGCCAGGACGGCCACGAAGGTCACGTTCGTAGCCCCGGCGAGGGAGTGAGCGCGGCGTGCCTGATCAACGATGACGACGATGGAGAGCATGGCCGCGGCTTCTGCAACCAAGCGCGCCAGCAACCTGCCGGCGGCTGACACCGACGCGCGAATGGCGGGCGCCTGAGCGACCGAAAGGGCCGCGGCCACTTGCTTCCAATACCATGCGCGGCTCCGGCCTTGGCGATATTGCTCTATCAAGTCTCCGGCCATCGATTCGGCATGATAGTGGGAGCCCCACTTCCTGAGGAGCCACACGGCGATTTTCGGAGGTACGCGTTCGCTCATAGGGTTTGACCTTCCAATGTTGACAGGCCGCTCGAGAGCCGCAGCAGCGTCTCATGTGCATCGCGCGCTTCCCGCAGTCCCGCTGCGGTGGGCTTGAAATAGGTGCGCGCCCGCCCGCCGCGCTCGGCGGTGGGCTCGCCGAGCGTAGCGGTCACCAATCTCTTCTTCTCGAGTCGTTCGAGCGCGGCATAGACACTGGCCAGTGCGACCTCACGCCCGCTCTGGGCTGCAATTTCACGCGATATGAGTACGCCGTAGGCGTCCTGAGCCGGCCGAATCACCGCCAGCAGAACCATGAGTTCCAATTGCCCGAGATACTCGCGCTTTCTCATATCTTCCACAATAATGAAGTAATTGGAAAAATACAATGGGCATGCATCTAGGCATCAGCGGGCCACCAGTCCGTCAGCGTCAATTGTGGGTCGGGGCTGGGGGATCCCTGCGCGGCGGGAATGTGACCACATCCACCCAAATCGGGTCCGTATAGGCCTTGCGGCCCTCTCTGTCCTCCACCACCAGCGCGTACCATGTGGAGTGCTGAGTCGACAGCGGAAAATCGACATGGGTCTCCCGCGGAGCGTCCGAGAAAGACTCGAGTGGGAGGGCGGCGCCGCCCCCGATCAGCTGAACCTGCTTGAGGCCGGCGACGGACTTCAGATCGAAGCCCAGCACGAACCGCTCGCCGGACTTCACCCTGAGCTCATCGCCGAACATCACCGACGGGAATACCAGCGGCCCGAACGTGACATAGGCGTGGCCGTCTTTGAGCGCCTGCGCAAATGCGCCGGGTGTCACCGCGCCATCGATGTGGGCGAAGGCGCGCACGGCGCCCGACTCGTCACGCCACACATCGTGCGTATCCGTTCCCGCGCTCAGATAGTAGCGATTGCCCGCGTTCCAGAAATCCCACAGGGTCTGCAGCACCTTCGCATCGTCATCGGGGGCTGACGCGTTGATCTCGATGAGATCGAATGTGGGATTGAACCCGCCCGGCGCCACCCCGGCTCTCACGCTGGTGAAATAGCCATAGGGGATGAACGGGTGATTCACCTGCACCACGATCGCGCCCTGGCGCCGGCCCTCTTTGATGAGGTCATCGATGGTCGCCGTCCCGGTATCGATGGCCAGCTTGCGGCCCGGCAGCAAGGGATAGGCATTGAAATGGCCCCAGGAAGCCGACAGCTCCATGCTCGGAATGAAGGCCATGCCGCGGCGATCCGCAATTGCCTGCAGGGCGCCGTGGTTCACGGTCGAATCGTGATCGCTGACGAACAGTAGATCGAGTCCGGCCGCCAATTGCGAACGCGCCAGGTCGGCCGGCGGCGTCACTGCTTCGGCCTGATCGGCATGGTGATGCAGATCCGCGGAATACCAATGCAGCGCAGGGGGATCGAATAGCGGAGTTACACTGACATTCGCACTCTGGGTTCGGCCGGGAACCACTGCAAGCCTTACCTTCTGCCTTTCAGATAGAACCCCCCCACCGGCCGAGACCGCGAACAAATAGTCGCCCGGTGCCATCGGCACATCGACCCGGCCCTTGCGGTCGAGCTCGGTGAAGAAGGTCTTGCGGCCGAGAAATTCCACCAGCGGCTTCTGGCCTTCCGCGATGCTGAAGCGCGCGTCCAAGGGTTTGCCGCTGCGCGCGTCGGTCACCGACCACTGAACGCTTCCGGGAGCCTGCAAATCGTGAAAATCCTGGACCGAGTCGGCGCCCGCCGTGATCTGCACGGGAATTCGCGCGCTCTGAGAATAATTCTTGGCCGTGGCATACAAAGAATAGTCGCCGGCCGGAAGCTTGAGATCGTACTGACCACGGCGGCCCAAGCCCCATGCATAAGGCTTGCCTTGCTTTTCGATCACGATCACCGGCGCTTCGATAGGCTTCCCATCGGCGTCGGTGACGGCGCCGTGGACGATGCCCGATGCCAGGTGCTTGCGCGCGATCTCAGCCGCGATGATCGGCGTCAGGTCCCCGCTCGAGCCCACCTGCAACCAGGCATCGAAGACTCGGCTTTCGCCGGCCGCCAGGGTGTGCAGCCGGTACATGTCCATCGATCCATCGGCGATATGGTCGGCGTAGGGGGCATGCAGCGCGACAGTCCAGTTTTCATCGTAGGCAATCACCCGGTCGGCCAGTGCTCCGTCGGTCTTGCCCTGCACCACTCCCGCTAGTCCGGGAACGGGGAAGAAATAACCTCCCTTCGGCCACAGAGTCAGACCCGACAGCAGATCCGGCAGAGCGGCGCCGCCATTGCTCATCGTCGTGCGTATCCCGACCGAATCTGCGTTCGATTCGAGCGTGTAGAGCGTGGTAATGGTTACCTTGCCCCAGTCGCGTACCGTGCGGATGACGGCCCGCTTCGGGCCGCGCTCGAGTACCTCGATATGCTGGAAGGTGTTCGGCCAAGCCGACCAGTTATTAGGAATGAAGTCCGCGAATACCACGCAATCCCGGCCGATGCGGCCGTTCACCACCGGGGCCACATCGACGATGGCACCACGCGGCACCCCGTAAGGAACCGGCGATCCGACCGCGAGTGCGAAAGCCAACTTCTCGTTGACCACCGTAATATCGCCGGCCGAATTGGCCTCGCCGTTCTGGATGGGGGTCGGACCCACCACGACGTGGACGGCGGCCTCGGCGCAGGGCGGCAGCACCGATATCCAGAGACAGGCGAGCAACGCCGCCCTCATCGGCGCCCGAAGCCGGCGTACAGCTGCAGAAATTCATCGGCCGCCTTGTGCAGGTTTTGCTGCCAATCGTCGGCCGCAGCATGATCCGCGCCGTCACTCACATACTTGGCACAGGCGAATTGCGCCTTTTCGCACCAGCATACCTTCGCGAGTGCATAGGCTTCCATGTCGACGACGCCGCAATCCATGCTGGTCGGTACGGTTGCAAACGAATCGCCGCTGCCGCACACGGCCGACGGCAGATGATTGAATATCCGCTCGAAGCGCAAGCACGGCGGCGCATCGTCATAGGGAGTCACGCCGAGAGCAAACCCCAAACCGCTCACATCCATGTCGCGTTGTACGAACTCATGGCATTCGACCAAGGTTCCGGTCGCAAACTGGCGGCTCCCGGCCGAACCGAAATTCAACACCAGGGGCGGGGCCTGTCCCCGCCGTGCGTAGCAGGCCAGCTCGCGCGCGAGCCCGATGGCCGCATTGACCTTACCGACTCCGCAATACAGCACCGGAATGCCCGCCGCCTCGAACACCCCCGCGGATTCGGCTCGCAAGGCAACGACCACCAGCGTGCGCGGCAATTCAGCCATCCTGCAGCAACTCAGTCAGCGTCATGAAGGTTTTGCGGCCACTAGTAATTGATGGCCGCGCGCAACCGCAAACCGCGCCAGGAATAGTCTCTGATGAGATTCAGATCGATCAGGGTCATCAGCGCCTGGAGCCGGTAGCCCGCGCGATGGCATAGATCGGCCGCCGCCGTCATGGTGCCGCCGGTCGCCAGCACATCGTCGATCAACAACAGACGCCCCTCGCCGCTCTGCATTTCAAGGACACCCGAACCGTATTCAAGGTCATAGGACACATCGACCACCGGTGGCGGCAGTTTGCCCTGCTTGCGAACCAGCACAAATCCCTTGCCGCGGCGCAACGCGAGGGCTGCACCCAAGATGAAGCCGCGCGACTCGATTCCCGCCAATGCGTCGATCCCGCTCCACTCCTCATCGGTCAGCAAGGCATCCAGCGCCTGCACCGTCGCTTCGAAGTGATCGCGCAGCAACGGCGAAATATCGCGGAATAAAATCCCGGGGCGCGGGAAATCAGGTATGTCGGAAATCGACCGCTTCAATTCAAGCATGTTCACCACACAGGTTAAAAGAAAGCTCCCATATGGTAGCGTCTTCCCCAAAGACAAAGGGGTACGATTCGTCCATGTTCAAACGAGGCTCTCTTCATTTGCTCTCCGGGGTGGCCCCGGCGCTGTTTCTCGTACTGAGCGCTCCGGCGGCGCTGGCCGCTCCATCGGCCGGCAAACCCGCGGCGGCTCCGGCCACGCACGCGCCCACCACTCCCGCCACTCCCGCCACTCCCGCCGCCCAGGCCGCATCCCCCGCGACCCAGGCGACATCCGCGGCGACCTCAGCCACCTCCGTGACGGCTCCGGCCACTTCCGCGACGGCCCCAGCCACAGCGGCGGCGCCGGTCACGCCCGCCGTGGCCGCACCCATGACCGGCCCGCAGGTCATCGAACTGCTGGATAAAACCATCGACTGGTACCGCACGCTGGGCATTCAGCAGCAAGCGGCCAACGAGCCGAGCGACTTGTTGATCCTCTACGATAACCGGCAGACAGCCAACCAAGTCCTTGCTCTGGCTTTCGAAATTGCTAAAGCCGACGCCGAGATTCTCGCCAAGAAACATGAACCGAAGGATGCCGCCGGCGCCCCCGCTTCGTCGCAATCGTTCACGCAGCTGCAAGATAAATTTGCCGCGCAAAGTGCAGCGGTCCAAACCCAATTAGATTCCGACCGCGGACAGCTCGCCAAGGCGCGGCCACAGCAAAAGACCGCGCTGCAGGCGAAAATCTCCGAATTGCAGGGCGAGATGGAGCTGATCAATGCGCGCAAGAGCCTTCTCGCCACGATGGCGACCTTTACCAGCCAAAACTCCAGCGGCGATTCGAGCGCGAGTGCTCTGAAGGCACAAATCGATGCCATGGCCGTGACCGTGCCGTCCTCGGCGGGGGGGAGCTCCACATCATCCGGCGCCGCGGCGACCTCTGCTTCCACGGGTTCCAGCTCCGCCGCCACCACCGCGGCCGGCGCCTCCGCTTCGACTCCGTCGTCGGCGCTGACCGGCGCCAGCGGAATCGCCGCGGCCCGCTTCGGCGTCTGGGATTTGGCCGCAGACGTCGTGCGGCTCCACGAGAAGGCATCCACCATCGACGTCATCGACCGGCACACCGACGACCTGCAGGCCGCCTTTGCGCAGATCAGCACCCCGCTCGTAGACCAGTTGAAGGGATTGTCGGCCCGCGGAGATGCGCTCGCCGCCCAGGCGGATGCGGCGGACAACGCCGCTCTCGACAGCGTGCGAAGCCAACTGGACGCCTTGTCGGCACAGTACAAGCAAACCTCGGTTTTACTCATTCCTCTGAGCAAGGTTCGCGTGCTGCTCAATCAGTACCGCCGCAATCTCGGCAATTGGCACAGCGCCATCGAGAACGAGTATCACAACGCAATCAAGACGCTCTGCGTGCGTCTGGGCGTGCTGGCCGCGGTGCTGGCCGTCGTGTTCGCGGCCGCGGAATTTTGGCGGCATGCGGTCATGCGCTACATACAAGAACCGCGGCGGCGATATCAGTTCCTTCTGCTTCGCAAGATCGCGCTCTGGAGCGTCGTGGTGCTGATCGTCGGCTTTGCGTTTGCGAGCGAATTAGGCTCGATCGTGACCTTTGCCGGCCTCATTACCGCCGGTATCGCCGTCGCCATGCAAAGCGTTCTCGTTTCCATCGTGGGCTACTTCTTTTTGATTGGAAAGTACGGGATTCGGGTCGGCGATCGGGTGCAAATCGGCGACGTCACGGGCGAAGTCATCGACCTCGGACTGGTCAGAATGCACCTCATGGAACTCGGCGGCCGCGGTTCCGCGGGGCCGACCGGACGGGTGGTCGCATTTCCCAACTCGGTCGCATTTCAAGTGTCGAGCGGTCTGTTCAAGCAGATGCACGGCGTGGACTTGGTCTGGCATGAGACGACGCTGAGCCTCCCGGCGGGCATCGACTACGCTGCGGCCAAGGAAAAGCTGAATGCGGCAGTGACCGGCGCTCTGAAGGACGACAACGAAGAAATAGCACGACAATCCAAGGAAATCCAAACAGTCATGGCCTCGAGTTCCGACGGCGACTCGCGGCCGCGAGTACAGCTGAACTTCTCGGCGGCGGGTGCCGAAGCCCGCATCCGATACCCGGTGCACTTGCGGAATGCGGCGGAAATCGACGAGCGGGTATCACAGTCGCTGTTTGCGGCGATGGGAAATCTGGGCGCGGTCTCAAAACCGGAGTCGGCCTAAGAGGAACGGCGCTAGCTTGGCGCCAGGCGCCACCCCCCCCTAAATTGATGATTTTTAACATTATTCTCCATTTCTGCACCCCAAGAAAATAGCTGTCGAATGGGTGCGCGCGGCCGTCGTTCAATGCCGGCCAAGGCCAATCGCGGCGATGCTATCCTTGCCCGCTTGCGCGTCGGCGGCACACCAAGGGTAAAGAACCGCACATGATTTTGGTTATTGCATGATTTTGGTCATCGACGTGGGGAATACCCGCCTGAAGTGGGCGTGGCTCACGAGTACCGGCCTGTCGGACCAGCAGGCTATCGTGCATCGGGACGCGAAGCCCGGCATTTGGACCACCGCGCTGTTCGAGTCCGGACAACGCCCGAGCCGGGTGCTCGTTTCCAATGTCGCCGGGCCGGTGATGGCAAAAATGCTGACCCGCCTCACGAAGAAGGTGTTTCGCGTCAATATCGAGTTCGTGACCGCAGCTCCGGAATATCACGGGCTCACCAATGGCTATCTCGATACATCATTGTTGGGAGCCGATCGCTGGCTTGCCTTGATCGGAGCCTGGACCAAGGCGCGTTCCGCGCTCTGCGTGGTGGACGCCGGTACCGCGGTCAAGGTCGACAGCGTGGATGCGGGCGGCCAGCATCTGGGGGGCCTGATCGTGCCCGGCATCCACATGATGCGCGAAGCCTTGATGAAGCAGACCAGCGATATTGCCAAGGCGGCGATACAAAGCACGCCCTCCCTGGCGGGGATCCTCGCCAACAACACCGTCGGCGCGGTGTCGCGCGGCGCCGTTTTCGCACTCGCGGGCATGGCCGACCGGGCAGCCGAAATCATCGAGCAGAGCACCGGGACAAAGCCCAGATTGTTCATCACCGGCGGTGATGCCGGCATGATCACGGGCACGATGCGTTCACACGGGGAGATCGTGCCGGATCTGGTGCTGCAGGGATTGGCGGTCATCGCGGCGCAGCCGCGTTAGCAAACGCATGTTCGCGCCGTCCAGCCGAAACCTCATCACGGATATCGAGGGACTGCGCGTCGGACACGCGGACGACGACGATGCCAGGTCCGGGGTCACGGTGTTGGCCTGTGGCGGAGCATGGTCCGCCGGCGTTGACGTACGGGGCGGCGGACCCGGCGGACGCGAAACCGACGCTCTGTCTCCCGAGAATCTCGTAGGCCGTGCACACGCCGTGGTGCTCGCTGGGGGTTCGGTCTTCGGTCTGGCCGCAGCGGACGGCGTGGCCGCAGCGCTATCGGCCCAGGGAATCGGTTTGCGGCTGATTTCCGGCTCGCCGCCGGTCCCGATCGTACCGTCGGCCGTGCTGTACGATCTGGTCAACGGCGGCGACAAGAACTGGGGCCTCACCCCACCCTACCGCGACCTGGGCGTTCGAGCGCTCGAGGCCGCCGGCGCCGACTTTGCGCTGGGATCCATCGGTGCGGGACGCGGCGCCATGGCGGGTTTGGTCAAGGGCGGCATCGGTTCCACGTCCTTGGACCTGGGCGAGGGTCTCATCGTCGGCGCGCTGGTGGCACTGAACTCAGTCGGCTCGGCGCTGATGCCCGACGGTCAGACGTATTGGGCCTGGGCCTTCGAACTAGCCCAGGAATTCGGCGGCGGCGGTGCGCCCCGGGACCCCATGGACCTGAGCGATCCCGCGCCCGAGGAGTCCCGCCTCATGGCAGTCGGTCGATTGCAAGCCGGCGTCAACACCACACTGGGCGTGGTGGCGTGCAACGCCGATTTGACCACCGCGGAATGCAAGCGGGTGGCCATGATGGCTCAGGACGGAATCGCGCGCGCCGTGCGCCCGGCGCACACGCCCTTCGACGGCGACACCGTTTTCTCGTTGGCGAGCGGCGCGCTGGAGTTGCGCGCGCACCCCCAGCGCGCCGTCCAGATAGGGCGCATCGGCTCGGCGGCCGCGGACTGCATGGCCCGCGCCATCGCCCGCGCCGTGCATTTCAGCGGTGCCCGCTAGAAAAGCTCCACCTTGCCCGCGCCGCCCGCGATTCCCTCATGTTTCGCAATACCCCCTACCGCTGCGTGGGCACGAACCCGTCCAATACTGCCTTGCGCATCAGATCCGGCGGCAGCAGACCCTGGCTCAAGATGAAGTCGTGGAATTTCTTCTGGTCAAATTTTTGCCCGAGCGCCGCCTCGGTCTCCTTGCGCAGCGCGAGCAGGCGGGTGTAGCCATAGAAGTAGCTGTTGGCCTGCCCGGGCGACCGGAACGTGAACCTCTCGACCTCTTCCTTGGCGAAGGCGTGGCTGAGCATCACATCCTTTTCGAGTACCTCGTAAGCCCGGGCCGGAGTGACCTTGCCGCTCTGCAGCTCCGGATCGAGGAAGGCGCGTGCCGCGCGCAATAGTCTCAGCTGCAGAGTCAGGAGCTGGCCCTCCGCAGGTTCGTACGGCTGCATGATGTACTCGGCATAAAGGCCCCAGCCTTCCGCGTTCGTCGAGTTGAAAGCGTACAACGCACGCGCCAGGCTGACGCCCTGTTCGACCATGGAATCGAATTGCAGCTCGTGTCCGGGACGGGCCTCATGGGCGGTCAGAGTCCAGGCCACGGCATCCAAAGTGAAGTCGTCATACTTGTCCTCCGCACCGCCGGTGGCGGAGGGGATGTTCAGAGGCAGCACGAACTCGCCGCGCTGTCCGGTGTTGTGCAGGAAGGGCGGTGGAACCATATGCGGCGCGGGCTGCTGCGCCGTCTCGGCGGCGGTGGCCAGGCGGATGATCGCAGGACGGCCGGGAAGGCTCACGAGGTTCTTCGCGACGATGATCTTCTCGATCTCGTGCAGCCGGTTCTCGTAGAACGGCAGGATGGCCGCGCCGGTGATCTGCTTCTTCTTCAATTCCGCAATGACGGCGCGGTAATCCGCTGAAGGATAGCCGTTGGCCTTGGCGACCTGCGCCGCCAGCGGCGCCATCTCAGCCTGGTACTGGGCAAAGGCGGTGTGCGCCATGGCGGCGATCTGCGCCGGAGGAATGTCGATGCCGTATTCTTCGAACTTGAGCGCATATTCCTCGGGTGGCAGGCGGAAATCGACGCGCGCTTTGGGCAGTATGTTGGCCCGCACCCAGGCATCGTAGTCAGCCAGCTCCGTCTTGAGCTTCGCGTAAGGAGTATTCCAGTCGCTCAGGTTGTATTTCTTGAAGAGCGCGGCGATGCCGTCCACGTAGTTTGAATTGCGTCCGAGCTCCGTCTCCACCTCATCTTTCGAGGGATAGATGACGCCGGGCTTGGTGATCTGCTCGAGGGCGCGCTGCTTCAGGATGTCGGTGAACGGCTTGTATCCGGCCTCCGTGCCCGCATACTTGCGCAACCGCGTGATCGCGGCCGGCCGCCGTTCTTGCGCAACTTGGTCATCCAGCAGAACGCGCAGGCCTTGGAAGATCACCTCGCTGGCATTGTCGAACGGGACTTCGCGCTGCAGTGCGAAGTCTTCTTCGCGAAACTGCAAGTCGAAGGCCTTGCGGAGAATCTCGAGATCTTCCTTGACGTGGTTGTTGCCCTCCGTCGTCCGTGCGGCCGTGATCTTCGCCAGCACCGACTCGAGTTCCCGGCGTTCGGCGAGTTGATCGGCGAGAGTGGGATTCGAAATTTGGCTGTCGAACTTCGCCAGGCCCTGCTGCGAACCTTCCTCGGGAGCGTGCGCCAAGTGCACGTCGAGCAGCATATGGGTGTAGGCATTGCTCTGCTCGATCCAAGACTTGTCAGGGGTGTCCGCGCCGATCGCCTGCGTGGACGTCACAGCAAGTGAAAAGGCGCTCAAGAGCATTGCCGCGGTCAGCCGTTGCATCATTCATCCTCGGGTGTTGGATACTATCGATAGAGTATACGCAATGCGCTGCATGGCCGGCGCACGCGCCCGCACCTCTCCATCAGATGGTGCGCGAAGCGGTTGCGTGGCCGCTTCTGATGGCCGAGTCCCGCAATATTTGATCGAAAAGATCCCGTTGCGCGTGACTGCCGCCGACCTCAACCATGCGCGGCACGATCGGCGCCAAGCGGCGCCACGTCTCGGCGTAGTCGCCGCGGGCATGGGCGTTGAGCCCTTCGCAGCCGGGCAGCGCGACGTCCCGCCAAACCGCGCGTGTGAACGAAGGCGCGGTTGCTGCCCGGCGCCGCACTGCCTCGAGCAGTGTGTCCGCTTCAGGAAGCGCCGCCCGGGCCAGGCCGTACAGATATTGCAGCGTCAAAAACGGCAGCGTCGTATCCAGCGCGCGCGCGGCAAGATGGCGGCCGAGATCCTCCCAGCGAGGCCCGACATCGATGCCGGCCAGTTCGCACCGGGCCAGCAACGACACCGCGCCGATCTGGTCCTGCGAATAGTCCTTGGCTACGCCCCAGCAATGACGATCGTACAGATCCAGGACCTCTCGATTGCGCCCCTGGCTAAGATAGAACAGAGCCAAGTGCCACCAAATATGCGTGACCATGAAGGAGTTCAGACCCGTCCAGGTGTCCGCCGCCTGCTCGAGGAAGCGCCCTCCCTCGTCTATCTGTCCGCGCGTCAGGAACACATGGGCCAGCGCGTGCTGAGCCCACGGCTCCTTGCGCCGCATGTCGAGCGCGATCCGTGCCTCGGATTCAGCCTCGTCCAGCAAATGACATTGTTCGTATGCGAATGCCGTCATGCCGTGCATGTAGGGAACATCAGCGCTCTGCGAGGCCGCCTTCAGCGCCACCCGCAGCATTTCCGGCGCGTTGCCGCGGTTGAATTCGAAGTACTGATGGGTTTTGACGATGACCAGATCGCGGGGAAATTCATCCGAAATTTGATCGCAAAGCCGCAGGGTCCTCGCCATGTCGTCGTCGACCCAAGCCCGCAGCATCGCCGTATTGAGTTGCTCGCGCCGCGTGGCTTGCGGCGCCGCGCGCTCCGCAGCGCCCAGATATTTTGCCGCGTGCCGCGCTCCCTCGGGTGCTTCGAGCAGCATCCACAGCATTCCTGAATAGGCATTGGCGAGGCAGGACTCAGGCTCGGCGTCCGCGGCCGCGAGAATGCGCTCAGCTCGGCTTTCGTACGCGAGGTAGCCTGCGATGAAATCGTCGATGCCGTGCAACGTCGGGTCACGTTGCGCGCCGACCGGATTGCCCAAATAGTCGCGCTGCATCGATCCATGATAGCGCAGACACGGTGCGCCGCGCGGGGCCCCGATCAGCACGTGCTCAGAATGCAGAAATTACACACTCATTGCGCCGCATCTTTCCGGCGCCCGCATTTTTTCCCGGTGTCATTCCGGGTAGACTGACACCCATAAAATGGAAGGATTGTCAGTCTTGCGCACCCTCCTGACCGGATACGTACTATTGCAGACGATCGCCGCCGCCGCGGCGTCGGCGGCCGGCACCTCACCGCTTCCCCCGCCCGTTTACACCGTGTCCAGCAGCTGGGCGCTCGGCGGATCCGGCGGCTGGGATTATCTCGCACTGGAGGCCAGCGGTGCGCGCCTGTTCATCAGCCGCGGCGATCACGTGGACGTCGCTGAAACGGTCAGCGGCAAAATCGAAGGAACCATTCCCAACACGCTGGGTGTTCACGGCATCGCATTTGCGCCGGCGCTGAAGCGGGGTTACACCAGCAACGGTCGCAGCGACACCGTGACGGTCTTTGAGCTAGACACCTTGCGGGTCATTCAAGAAGTGCCGGTCTCCGGCCAGAAACCAGATGCCATCCTGTACGAACCACAGCACGCCCACATCATCACCGCGAACGGCGCATCCTCCAACCTCTCGGTACTCGACGCCGCAACTCTGAAGATCGACGCTACCGTCGCTCTTCCCGGTCCGCCGGAATTCATGGCCACGGATGGGGCAGGCATGGTGTACGTCAATATCGAGACCGACCCGGGAAAAATCGCCGCCGTCGACGCGAAATCTCTGGCCGTGAAAGCGACTTGGCCGCTGCCGGGCTGCGCAAACCCCACGGGACTCGCGTTCGATGCGGCTCATCACCGCCTGTTCTCCGTCTGCGAGAACCAGGTCATGGCGGTGACGGACTCGGTATCGGGCAAACAGGTCGCCCGAATCGTGATCGGCAATGGACCGGACGCCGCGGCGTTCGACCCCGACTTCGGCATGGTCTTCAGCTCGAACGGCAAGGACGGCACCCTGACTGTGATTCAGCAAGAAACGCCGGATGAATATCAGGTCGTCGCGACGGTGACGACCCAGCCCAGTGCGCGCACCATGGCGCTCGATCCGGCCACCCACAAAATTTTCCTGGCCGCCGCGCAACTCGGAACCACGCCGCCGGCCACCCCGGAGCAGCCGCATCCACGCCCCAACATCGTTCCCGGCAGCTTCACTATCTTGGTCGCGCAACCCAAATAGAGGACATGCATGAGCGAGGCAATCGAAGTGGTTTGCGGACATTGCGACTCGGTGGTTCGCCTGCCGAGCGATCGATTGAAAGACGGGGCTCGCTGCCCGAAGTGCCATTTCCCCTTATTCGAGGGGAAGCCGGTCGAACTGACGGAAACCAATTTCGACCGGCATTTGACGCGCAGCACCCTGCCCGTCGTCGTGGACTTCTGGGCACCCTGGTGCGGCCCCTGCATTGCCATGGCCCCGTTCTACGAGGCAACGGCGCGGCTGCTCGAACCCAAACTGCGCTTTGCCAAGTTGAACACCCAGGACGAGCCCGCCCCCGCGACACGCTTCAATATTCGCAGCATTCCCACGCTGATCGTTTTCCGCGATGGCAAGGAAATTGCCCGCCAGTCGGGGTCCATGGACGCGTCCACTCTGACTCGATGGCTGAACTCCGTTGTCCCGTGAACGCTCTCGTACCGCGGGAGTTATTGTAAAGGGGACCGAAGTGTGTCAGCCGTTCTATATCGTCGGCACGCCGGGGTAAAAGGTGCTCTTGGTGACGGTGTTGGCAAGCAACCCATCACGCCCACCTTCAATTCCGATGCCAGACTGCTTATGACCGCCAAAGGGGGCCATCGGATGCATGGCGGGACTGCTGTTGATCCAAACGCTACCTGCATCCAGGCGACCGGATAGCTGTCTCGCCCGATCCAGGTCTGACGACCATATGCTCGCCCCCAGACCGTAAGACGAGGCATTCGCTCGCGATACCGCTTCATCGACAGATTTGAATCGAAGAATTGGCAGTATAGGTCCGAATTGCTCTTCCTGAACTATCCGAGAATCCTCTGTTGGGTTATCGACAAGAGTGACCGGCAGGAAATAACCCGGCGAGCGGACGTTCTTATCGCTACCTGACATTCGCCACCCTTTTTGGCGACAATCCTCGAGAAGTCCGACCAGTCTTTCGTGTTGACTCTTGTTGCTTACCGGGCCCATCTGGGTGCCGGGCATAGACCCATCTGCAATGATCACCTTGCGCGCATACGCCGTAAGCGCTTCCTGCAGCGATGAGAAGATAGAGTCATGCACGTAAAGACGTTTGGTGGCAACACAAACCTGTCCCGCATTGCGAAATGCCGACCAGAAAACCGCTTCGGCTATGTTGCCCACATCGACATCCTCGAGAACGATGGCAGGGTCGTTGCCGCCAAGCTCGAGAGTCAAGTGCTTCAAACTCAACGAGGCGCTCTGCATGACCTTCTTGCCCGTCGCCGTTAACCCCGTGAAGCTGATCTTTCTGATGCCGGGATGTTCGGTCAGCCAGGGCCCAAGTCGGTCTGAGCCGGAAATTACGTTGAGAACGCCGGAGGGCAGCACCCTCTGAGCCAATTCTCCCACCATTAAAGTCGCAAGAGGCGTGAATGGCGAGGGCTTGAGCACCACGGTGTTTCCGCACAGCAGAGCGGGCGCGATCTTCATCGCTGCCAGTGTCAGTGGGAAATTCCAGGGGGGGATCGCCGCGACGGGACCGATTGGAAGGCGCGCCGTCTCGATCCGCCGGTCGGGTGTACGAACGATCTCGGCAGGAAGATCCAACTCGGAAACCGACCGAAGCACATTGGCTGCACCGCGAATTTCTGCTTCCGCCTCTGCCAGGGGTTTTCCCTGTTCAGCGGTCAAGATTTCCTTCAGCTCTGAGACGTTTTCAACGAGAACGTCGGCTACAGCCTGCAAGCAGTGCCGCCGGTCCACCCAACTCAAGTCAGCCCATTGGCAGAATGCGCCTTGAGCACTCGTCACCGCCCAATCCAATTGCTCGCGAGAGCAGTCCGGGGCGTGAGCAAAAACTCGCTCAGTGGCTGGATTAATGACTGCCAGGCATGACTCCGAGTCCGGTCCCACGCTTGAACCGTTGATCGTCATCGCAAATTGCTTCATAGCAAGATCACTGGCTTTAGAACCTTGCACGTAGCGGCGTCCGAAAGGGCTTCATTGATGTCGCGCAGGGGATAATGTTTGATGAGCTTTTGCAGAGGCAGCCGACCGTCCGTGAAATGCTTTATGAGCGTTGGCAAAAACGTTCGCGGGTCACTATCACCTTCAACACTCCCGCGCAGCGTGATCCCGTTCCTTACCAAGAATCGCATGTCGATAGGTAACTGATCGCCCGGCAGGTAGATCCCAAGCATCATGCACACGCCTTGTCGGCGAACACTTTGCACTGCTGCTGCGGCAACATCCCTGTTACCGGTGGTATCCACGGCATAGTCTACCGCGCCCGACAGAGACCGGATCGCCGCGGGTAACTCCCGCGCGGGTCCGGCAACTATGCAGTCCGTAGCTCCCAAGGCCTGGGCGACATGCAGTCGTTCCACCAAACGATCGACCGCCACGATTCGTTGGCAGCCGGCGATCTTCGCCGCCATAATTGCGGACAGGCCTACCGCGCCTACCCCGAATACCGCAATGGACTCGCCGGCATCGGGCTTAAGACAATTGAGTACCGCACCGGCGCCTGTCTGAATGCCACACCCGAGCGGCGCCAGCGTCTCGAGAGACAGGTCCTTGGGGATTCTCACCGCGTTCAATCGGTGCACCAGCACGTGAGAAGAGAATGCGGATTGTCCGAAGAAGTGGCTGTGGACAGGCCCGGTGCCATCGTGCAATGCGGTCGAACCATCGGGACGCGTTCCACCAAAATTAAGCCCGCTGAAGTGATCGCAGTACGGAGCATTGCCTTCAAGGCACGGTGAACATCGCCCACAGTGCCCAAAGCTCAGGAGCACATGGTCGCCAGGCACCAGATCGGCTACAGACTGTCCGACTCGTTCCACCACGCCGGCGCCTTCATGCCCTAAGACGATTGGCAGTGGCAAGGGAAGATGGGCGTCCCGGCATGCAACGTCCGTGTGGCAGATACCGCATGCCACTATGCGGACTAGGACTTCATCGGGGCTCGGCTCACCCAGGTTCAGCCGTTCGATGGACAGGCTGCATTTGGGTTCGCGCAGCACAGCGGCAATAACTTCCATGGCTCAGATCCTAGAATGCGCAGCGGACCCGCATATCCTTCAGACCGCCCAGGAAATTGGCCCGAAACCAGGCGGGCTTACCAAGGAGTTCCGCATGCTTAACCCGTTGCACGAACTGACTGAAGAATTCCTTGAGTTCCATTCGTGCAAGCAAGTGCCCGAGGCACATGTGCGGCCCAAAACCAAAGGCTATGTGCGGATTCTTTGTCCGGGTTATACGAAACGACTGAGGCACATCGAAAACCTCTTCATCTCGATTGGCGGAGGGATAGAGCATCAAAACGGAATCCCCTGCCCTGATCGTCTGTCCTCGGAGTTCTTGGTCGGCGACCGCGGTTCGTATGAAGTTTCGAACGGGCGATACGTAGCGAAAAATCTCATCGACGGCGCTATTGAGCAACATCGGCTGCTCTCTTAGCAACGTATATTGATCAGGGTGCTCGATAAAACAGTGCAGGCCTCCGGAAATGGAGGACGCCGTGGTCTCGTGTCCCGCCGCCGTGATGGTTACGCAGTAGGACAGGGCCTCGTGTTCATTGATGGGTTGACCATCGATTTCGGCATTCGCAATAGTGCTTGCCAGGTCTTCCTGAGGTGCCTCGCGCCGTTTTCGAAGCAATACTTTGAAGTAGTCAAACAATTCTTGGCCCGCCTCGGCAATTGCGTGACCGTCCGATTCTCGTGCCGTATCTGGATCGAGCGGACTGAAGAGCTGTCCTGTCAATCGATGCATGCGTTCTCCGTCCTCCTTGGGGATGCCCAGGATGAGCATGATCACCCGCAACGGAATCCTGAGTCCGATTTGATTGACGAATTCGATTCCGTCTTTACCCGCCTCGAGTTGATCCAGGTACTCGGAAACGAGGAGCTTGATCTGCGGCTCCAGGCGCTTCAGATTATTCGGCAGAAACCAAGCACGTGTTATGCCGCGATATTTTCGATGGTCTGGATCGTCCATCGTCGGCAAGGTGTGCATCAAGGGTTTGCCGCCCGTTTGCGCGGCGACACGGGCCTCCTCTTGGATCGTCATCACCCGATTGCGCTTGGAAGCTATGAATCGGGCAGGCTCGCGCTCGATGCTCTGGATGTCCGCGTATTTAGAAATCGCCCAGAAGGGCCGATAGTGGCTCGGCGTGGTCCAGCGAACCGGCTCATCGGCCCGCAACCGAGCAAACATTTTATGCAATGTCGTCTCATCAGCATAGATGTCAGGACTGAGGATGTCATCGTGCTGAATCGGTAACACTGTGAGGGACTCCATCAGGGACGGCCTACCGAGTCTTGTAACTCAGTTGTATTCCGAACGTGGCCGGCATGCCGACATGGCGCGAGATGTTGTCGGACTCACGGAATACGTCGGTCCAGTAATATCGATTCGTGATGTTCTTCCCCCAGAGAGCTACGCGCCAGCGGCCGTCGTTGCCCGAGACACCTGCCTGCGCGTCCAACAAGCCGTAGGAACCGACATAGAACAGGCCATTGTCGCCGAACGCACTGGTCGTTTTCGACTGATAATTGTAATTGACCGCCAGGAAACCCTTCATATCCCCGTACAAGGGGTGCTCGAAATACGGTCCGAATTGGCCCGACCACTTCGGAGTGAAAGGGAACGCCTCATCGAAGAAATTGACCGGCGTACCGAGCGGATCGTAATTTTCAAATTGGCTCGTGACTTTGGTGGCCAGGTAAGTGGCGGAGCTGTTGAGTGTCAGGTCGGTTGTCAGGCGCCATGTTGTTAACATCTCCGCGCCGTGCACTTGAGAACGAGGAATATTAATCAAGGCTTCGACGGCGCCAAAGACCCCCAATGGATCGATTGTGCGGGCCCGGAATTGCTTGTCGCGATAATCGTAATTGAAGATCGCCGCATCCATGTGGAAGGACGGCATGCCAAAGTTGGTCTTGACGCCCAATTCTTCAGCCAGGACGGATTCCTGGGTGACCGGCACATATTGAATGTACGAGGGTGCCCCCACTGTTGGGAAGCTGCCGGCCTTGTATCCCTTGCTGACTGAGAAATAAGCCATGGTGTCGTGTACGGGCTTCCAGTCGATTCCGGTCCGCCAAGACACGTTGTTCTGGTCGAGTTCTCCAGGGATCAGCGCCGGCTCGAGGGACTGATTGATTGTCGTGCACTGGCCGATTTGTACGGGAGAGATCGGCGCAAGACCTGCACCTGCGCGGATAAGGTTGGCAACTCCAGTGATTCCCTCGCCCAAGGCAGCGTCGATCGTTGGAGAGCAGCCTGTAAAAGACGTGTCGGACTGCGTAAAACGGGCTCCAGCATGCAAGGTAATCGCGTCAACCGGGGCGAATTCGATGTTGCCGAATCCGGAGCTGGTCCGCACATCATTATTGGCCAATTGGCCAACGCCGGTAAAGGGCGGCAAACCGAACGCGCTGAACGCCAGAGCCAGGGAGTCATTTCCCAGGTACTCGGTATTGTACTCATGGGTCCGGTCGTCATCGAAGCTACCGCCTAAGATCCATTGGATCCGGTCATCGAGCAGTTCCCCGTGAAAGCGCGCCTCCTCGGAGTAGGATTGTATATCGCCATCTTGCGTGAGGTGATAGACATCAAGAGCACTACCGTCGATATCGCGCCCGTCCTGCTGGCCGAAGTGCTCGTAGGAGCTGATCGAAGTAAGACCTACCCGATCGGAGATCTTGTAGTTGACCCGCAGGGATGCCTGGTAGAAATCCTCATCGAGCCGCAATGGGACGCCCGGCGTCCAGTCGGCGGTACCCGCCCTCTGCGGCGCGAAAACCTGCGTGGCCTCGGCCGGGAAGATCACCGGGTCTTGAGGCGAGAAGGCGAGAAGTGCGGACGCGAGTGATTGCGAGTGGTCCGTCCAGCCATTCAGGTTCAAGGACACAGTCAAGTCGTTGAAGGGCCGCCAATCGAGCAGGAGGCGGGCTTTCGCTACTTCCTGATTTCCCAGCATGTCACCACGCGTATAGCTCTTCTGCCAGGCACCCCCCTCGTTCGACGGAGACCGCCACTCGCGCCCGTAAAGTATCCGATAGCGGACCGGAGACGAAAGCGGTCACATTCGTTGCGTTGAAGCGGCCGTAGGTCAAATCGCCGCCATACTGCAGAGAGTCGGTGGGTTTGGCTGCGATGTAGTTGATCGCACCGCCGGTGGAGTTCTGGCCGAAAAGCGTTCCTTGCGGCCCCTTGAGAACTTCCACCCGCTCTATGTCCAGAGTCGCTCCTTTGGTCATGATTGGAAATGGATACGCCACTTCATCGGTGTACACGGACACGGCAGGCGCTGCAGCCAGCGAATCGTCGTAATAACCGACACCGCGAATCGTATAGATAGGCGACGCTTTCTGGCTCTCGGCGAAGGTGAAGCCCGGAATCACCTTCGCAAGGTCGGCCGTGTCGGTGACACCCAGCGCCTGCAGCCTGTCAGCGGATAGCGCTGTGATGCCCATGCCCACGTCGTTCACCGATTGCTCGCGCTTCTGCGCGGTAACGACGATCTCCTGAATGCTGTTGCTGGCGGTCTCCGTTTGCTCCTCGTCGGCGTATGTCGGGGCGGCGGTCGCGAGTACCATGCAGATCGCGAGTGCGAGCGACCGCTGCCGAGTCGGTGCGCCGGCGCCGCCGTGAATTTCATTGATGCTCATCGTTCCCCCCAAGGCCGTCATTTATTGTGATCGCCGCGTCCGTCGTGTTGCGCAAGGCAACCATGCGTGGGGCGTGCAACGAAGTCCAATACTGAGATAGACCGAAGCGAGACCTTTTCCGTCTTATTGGCCATTCCTATATGAAATTCGTCTCGCATGAGGCGGAAAGGGAATTGGACACTGGTCCGACGCTGAGCAACCCTAAAACTCTAAGTAATCGGATACGGGGAGTGCACGATGGCCGAAATGGTTATGTCAGATTCGGCTGCGCGACGAGCCATCGCAGAGGAGCTGTCGAAGTTCAATTGCAGGGTCGCGCAGCCCGATGATCCGCCGGTTTTCACCGCCACGCCGTCGTCCAGCATGCAGGTTTGCCACTGGCGCGCGCAAGATCTGGATCATCTTTTCAAGCTCATTGGCGCCCATCTGAAACTGGAAGCGGGCGGCCAGCGACGAACGGTTCGACTCACCAATCCAGGCCTGCCATTTGGTACCACGCCCACCTTCTGGGCGTCGCTACAAGTCATATTGCCGGGCGAGGTGGCAACAGCTCATCGGCACAGCCCCACGGCGTTTAGGTTCATCATGAAGGGACATGGTGCCGATACGATCGTTGATGGGGAGCGGTACGAGTTCACCGAAGGGGACTTGGTACTAACGCCCGGTAACACGTGGCACGACCATGAGCACAAAGGCAGAGAACCGATGGTCTGGCTGGATGTGCTCGACATTTCACTGGTTCGATCGCTTCACGCGATGTTCTTCGAGCCCTCAGACGTCCCGCGCCGGGCTGTCAACGAGTCATCGGACCGATCCAGGCGCGAATTCGGAAATGGACTCCTAAAGAGACGGGGTTCGACTCATGCGGGCATCAGCAGCCCCTTACTCGTGTACGAGCGCGCGGTGGCGGAACGGGCGGTCGAGGACGCGGCATGTATCGCGCCGGATCCCTTCGATGACGTCTTGATGGAGTACCGAAACCCAGTCACCGCGGATCACGCGCTGCCCACATTGGGGACTGCACTTCACCGTCTTCGGCCAGGATTCAGGGGCGTCTTCCACCGTCGCACGGGAAGCAGCGTGCGCTACGTCATTCGCGGCCATGGTCGAGTGCAGGCTGGTGACCGCGAGGTCAACTTCGCGCCAGGAGACTTTCTCGCTCTACCGCCGTGGTGCCGTCACGCGTGGAGCAATCCTTCCACAGACACTCCGGTGTTGATGTTTCTGGTAAACGACTGGCCGACGCTCGAAAAGCTTGGCCTGTTCCGCGAAGAAGCCGCTTAAGCTCATCAAGAGGCGATTGAATTCCATGATGGAAGTACCTGTTCTGGTGGTGGGGGCGGGCCCTGTCGGGCTGGCGCTGGCCGGTGACCTGGGGTTTCAAGGGGCGGGCTGCCTGTTGATCGAGCGATCCGGCGGGGAGGTGGCGCAGCCTAAGATGGATATGGTGGGCGTGCGGACCATGGAATTTTGCAGGCGATGGGGCATTGTGCCGTGGGTCGAAAGCGCGGGCTACAACCGATCCTACCCTCAGGACTATGCGTGGGTAACGAGCCTCAACGGCTACGAATTCGGCCGAGAAGTATTCGCGGCGCCGAAGGACGAGAAAGGTCCGCCGCAAAGCCCTCAGAAGCGAGAACGCTGCCCGCAAAACTTCTTCGATCCAGTGCTCAAACGTTTCGCACAGCAGTGGCCGGGCGTTGAATTGCGGTACCGGACCGAGCTCATTGGAATCGAAGAAGGATCGGACTGGATCGATAATGTGGTCGAAGACAAGTCAACCAGCGAGCGCTTTACGATTCGGTCTCGCTTCACCGTTGGGACGGACGGCGCGGCCAGCAAGGTTCGAGAACTGCTCTCCATCGGTATGTCCGGAGAGCCGAGCCTGACCTACACCACCAACGTCATCTTTCGATGCAAGGACCTCGATTCCCTTCACACCAAGTCGCCAGGGTACCGATACATCTTTATCGGTCCTGAGGGAACGTGGGCCACCCTGGTTGCCATCGATGGAGCCGACCGCTGGCGCTTTTCCTTGGTGGGCGACCAGAACCGTCGCACAATCGGTGAGGAGGACCTCAAAGTCGCGATCATACGGGCCATGGGCAAGCCCTTCGAGTTCGAGATCCTGTCGATCATGCCGTGGGTGCGGCGGCAATTGGTGGCGGATAGGTACGGCACGGGACGTGTGTTCATCGCAGGAGACGCGGCGCATCTGACTTCGCCGACCGGCGGGTTCGGCATGAATACCGGCATTTTAGATGCGGTGAATCTATCCTGGAAGATCGCGGCGCGCCTAAAAGGCTGGGGCGGGGAAGCGTTGTTGGACAGTTACGAATGCGAGCAGCGTCCGGTAGCGATCCGCAACGTCGCGGAAGCCACCGACAATTTAAAACGGATGCTATCGCCTCGCGTAGCGGCGCCACCACCCGAAATCTTCGAGGATGACTCGCCAAAAGGCGAAGCCGCCCGCCGGATGTTTGGAGACCAGTATACGCAAACGATGAAGCGCGAATGGTTCACCATCGGGATTCACTTGGGATATGTGTATGAGCATTCGCCGTTGATCGTGCCGGACGGCACGCCACCGCCTGCGGATGCAGTATCGACCTACATCCAGACCGCCAGACCCGGCTCACGCGCCCCTCATGTGTGGTTGCCCGATGGGACTTCGACGCTGGATCTGTTCGGCCGCGATTTCGTACTGATGGAATTCGGCAAAGGCGCGGTCAACACAGACGCCCTGCGGCGTCTAGCGCAGGTTCGTGGCATTCCGCTTCGTCATGTGAAAATCGAGGACGAGGCCGCGTGTCGGCTTTACGAGCGGCCCCTGGTTCTCGTGCGACCCGACGGCCAGGTGGCCTGGCGCGATGACGCCTTGCCTGATGACCTATCCGCGTTCCTAGACACAGTCACAGGAAATGTCCGCAAAGAGGCTCGACGGTCACAGGTGGCATCATGAAGTGGATCAGTTTCGACGGGGGTCGTGTCGGGTACATTGAGGGCGAGGAAGTTGTCAACGTCACACCCCAGTTCAGCAGCACCTCAGAGACCTGGCCACCGGTCAACATGCTTCGAGTGGCGGCGGCGGGTGGCAAAGGCCGTTCTGCCGATGTTACGAGGCTACCTCTCTCGAGCGTTCGCCTCGAATGTCCCATTCAATGGCCCAATAAGGTCATTGCATTTCCGGCGAACTATCGCGACCACATCGTGGAAATGAAGCAGGGACTAGTCTCCAAGTTCAGTGCCGACGGACAAGGGTTCTTTCTAAAAGCAGGATCCAGCCTTAGCGGGCCTGCAGATCCGATCGTCATCCCTGCGATACCAGGCCGCGAAGTGCACCACGAAAGCGAGCTCGCGGTGATCATTGGAGGCGGCGGGCGTTACATCTCGCGTGAAAAGGCTTTCGAAGCGATCTTCGGCTATTCCTGCCTGATCGATGTCGTGGTACGAGGCAAGGAGGAACGAGTCATGCGTAAGTCGTTCGATGGCTTCTGCCCGGTGGGCCCGCACATCGTTACGGCCGACGAAGTCGCGGATGTTCAAAATCTCACGATATCCCTCAAGGTCAATGGCCAGATGCGGCAGCATGCCAACACCCGCGACTTCATCGTCAACATCCCAGGCATGATCGAAATGGCGTCGTCTGTCATGACCCTCTTTCCCGGCGATATCATCGCCTCGGGAACCCCTGCCGGGGTGGGTCCTCTCTCGGACGGTGATCTGGTGGAAATGAGCATCGAAGAGGTGGGGAGTCTCTGCCTGCGGGTTCGCGCCGATAATCACGCACCCCATGCAGTCTGGAAGAAGTAACTAGGCGTCTGTTATGCTGACCCGCCGCGCACTGAACGTACGTGCGCAGCCGGCTCAACGACACATGGAAATCAAACAGCTCCGTTTTTTCTTGGCGGTTGCAGAGACGCTGAACTTCACGAGGGCAGCGGAACGGATGGGCATCGCGCAGCCTCCGCTGAGTCAACGAATCCTTGCGCTGGAACGGGAGCTCGGCACAGCTCTGTTCATCCGGACAAAAAGGAGCGTCTCTCTGACGCAGGCGGGCGAGACTCTCCTGATACATGCGCGTCGGCTGGTCAACGCCAGCGAGCATACCAAGGAGGTGATTCGCGCTGTTCGCGATGGCCGCCAGGGTGTGTTAAACGTCGGTGCGATCTTCTCCACCCTTTACACACTGCTTCCCAAGGCGTTGCGGGTGCTGAAAATCCAAGCGCCTGACATCGTCGTCAATCTAAGAGAGATGACGATTGCGAATCAATTGCGCGCCCTTCAAGAGGGCCAGATCGACGTGGGTATCCTGCGCCCGCCCATCGAAGAACGCCGCATCAAAGTGGAAATGCTGTATGAGGAGCAATTCATCGCAGCCATTCCGGCAGAACACCCGCTTGCCGCACAGCGAACGGTCACGGTTCAAGATTTTATCGACAATCCCTTTGTAGGAATCAATCCGGGCTTCAGTCGCAACTATAGCATCGTCGCCGCCGCCGCCTTTGCGGATGTTCGCGACCAATTGCGCGTTGTCCACGAAACGTCGGACATGCATTCCCTGATCGCACAGGTGGGTGCAGGCATCGGTTTGGCGATCGTTCCGCAGTCCTTGACCCTTGTGAGCATCCCGGAGGTGGTGTTTCGCCCCATCAGCTTTGCAGCGCCATCCATTGCGGTCAGCCTTGCGTGGCACGAGGATTCCACCACCCCGACTCTGCTGCGCTTTATCGAGGCGTTGCGCATATCAGCGCAGAATATCGCGTTCCCGGTCTTGCAGTCCGTTAGAGCGCCGCTGGGAAGAAAACACGCCCTTCCATCAGGCGGCGGGCGGTCCTGAAAACGGAAGTGCTTATTACCTGCACATCTCCGTGTTCAACGGCAACCGTCGCATCGACAGATATCGTTCCCGAGGCATGACCGAGCAGTAGCGGTCCGGCAAGGCTCCTGCGAGTCGCAGCCCACGGGAGTGTGTTGGGAATCTTGGCAGCGGCGGCCAAGCACATTGCACCTGTGAGCGGCGTGGCGCGATGAGGTTGTCCAGCCGAGATCATTCGCGTGTGAACATGAGCTTTCTCACCTTCTTTTGCGGGGAACAGCAGCGCCACCAATGGCAGATTGGTAATGCGGGCGAGATCCTCGTCTGTCCGGGCCAGGCCCATCGCGCGCGCCGCAGTCCTCCGCATATGTTCGAGGCCATGCATGATGTCCTTTCGCGATTCAAGCGCCTCGGGTGACGGCGGCTCAGTAAGCCCGAAGGAACTGCCTGCGACGAGGACGGTTGGATTGGCGGCGTCAACGCAAGACATCCGGATTGCACCAAAGCCGGCCACTTCGAAGGTGTCACACGGACTGCCGGTGGGAAGGAGTCAACCTGTAGCAGCCCCTGCGGGGTCCAAAAAATCCAGGCGGATACCTGAGGCCGGATGCAGGGCGAACCAAGACTCGGGAATTATCGAGGGTTGAGAACCGTTCATCGGCACATGAGCGTGCACCAGCTTCTTGGTGTTGGTGTTGAATATGCGTACTAGCGCAGGTGATGTAGTGTCTGATACCCAGCCCGCGTCGATGGCATACGTGGCGACTGCAGCTGTGATGTTGCCGCAGGTACCGAGATATCCCACTGCGCCGTCTCGAACGCCGATCTGCGCAAAGGTAAAATCGATATCGGCGACGGCGGTCTTCGATTGAGACACGACTGCGACCTTGGAAAGCGACGAAAGGCCGCCGCCCATTCCATCTAACTGACGCGCCTTGGGATCTGGCGACCCCATCACGGTGCGGAAGATGTCGTCCCACTCCCTAGGGTCGTCAGGGTCCCGGACCTGAGGTAAATCCTCACGGCGGAAAAAAACGGCCTTGCTGGTACCGCCCCGCATGAAGACGGCATGAAGGGAGGCGAGCGTCATGCTTTCGACCGAACTCAAACGATGCCCTTTGTTCTCAAGGCCTCGACGGTTTCGGGCTTCAAACCCAGATACTCGGTAAGGACTGTGCTCGTGTGCTCGCCGAGTAACGGCGGGCAGCTGACCGGCGGTGTGGGAGAACTGCTCATTCGCACCGGCCACCCTGGGAGCGTGACCTCGCCACGCTTGGGATGCTGCACTCGCGTGAGCATCCCGGACTGCCGGAGGGAATCGTCCGCCATGAGGTCGGAGCTGTCGAAAACGGCTCCGGCTGGAACGCCGGCCCGGTTGAGCGTCATCATCGCTTCGCGTTTGTCATGGGAGGCGAACCAGGGTCTCAAGATATCGTCGACTTCATCCTTGCGCCGAAATCGGTCCGATGGATTCAAGTAGCTCGGATCGGTGAGTAGATCCTCCCGACCGATAGCCCGCAGCAGCGCCTGCCATTGACGATTGCCGGTCCCGGCGTCCCGAGCCGTGTAGACAAAACAGTAGTCGTTGGGACCACCTCCCAGGCACGCGTACAGCCCGGAAGGCGCCGAAGTGCTGCTGGGGGAACCGTTTCCCACACGTTCGGCGGCGCGGCCCGTTAATTGCTGCCGAGCCAGCGCCATGCGGCAATACGTCAGCACCGCCTCTTGCATCGCTACGCGCACTTGCTGACCTTGACCGGTACGCATGCGCTGGTAGAGGGCCGCGACGATGCCGGAAACCAAATATATACCCGAGCCGGTATCCGCGAACGTTGGTCCGGGCTTCGTCGGCGGACCGCCCGGCTCGCCGGTGATCGAAACGGCTCCCCCCATGGACTGGGCGATTGCATCGAAACAGCGAAATTCCCTATAGGGACTGTGCTCGCTGAATCCCTGGATCGATCCATAAACGATTCGTGGATTGATCTTCCGCACCGAATCATAGTCAAACCCGAGCCGCTCTATTGTGCCAGGAGCAAAGTTTTCCAAGAATACGTCGCTTTCGCGGATCAGACGCATCAAGATGTCCTTGCCCTCCGCCTTGGCCAGGTCCAGTGTCAGCCCCCGTTTGTTGCTGTTGAGCACCAGAAAGTAAAGCGAGTCTACGTCGGGTGTATCTGCCGAGGCGATACGGGCAGGATCTCCGCCATTGGGCTTCTCGATCTTTACAACGTCCGCGCCGAAAAATGCCAACGCCTGCGCGCAGGCCGATCCGGCTTCCCACTGTGTCAGATCGAGCACCCGAATACCGGCGAGTGATGCCTGCATGCCTAAGCGAGCTCATCTTCAACGATGGTGATGGCCTGAGCTGGGCAGACCCGGGCGGCCACCCGGGCATCTTCACGATGCTCCGGAGCCGGCCGCTCCGTCAGCAATATCACCGTTCCCTCATCCTGGTCTTGATCAAAGACGGTCGGCGCCTTCAGTACACACTGGCCGGCGGCGATACAACGCGATGCGTCAACGATAATTCTCACAATATTCTCCTTACCAAGCCAAAGGTAGCTCGTGTATCCCGTAGACAAACATGTCATGGCGGAAGCGAAGCTTGTCGAAGGGCGCTGCAAGACGCAGATTGGGCAGCCGCTTGAATAGCCGCCCGTAAACCACCTGCAGTTCAACCCGGGCCAGTACCTGTCCGAGGCATTGATGAACGCCAAAACCAAAGGCAACGTGGGCATGGGCGTCGCGAGTCACGTCGAAGCGGTCGGGATCCGGGAACAATTTCTCGTCCCGATTGGCTGCGGGGATGGAGCAGATGACCCCCTCCCCCGCCTTGACGACGAACCCGTTCACATCGATGTCTTCCAGAGCCAGGCGCCGCGCACCCATATGAAGCACGCTAGAGTAGCGAAGCAGCTCTTCTACGGTGCCGGGGATCGTGTCGGGTCGCTTCTTGATGAGAGCCAACTGATCCGGATGTTGAAGAAGCGTCAGCACGCCGAGCGCGGTCATGTTTTGCGTGGTCTGGTGCCCGGCACTCAGGAGAAGCCGGACGATGTTGATGAGCGTTTGTCGGTCCACATTGCCCGGCGTCAGCTGCTCGATAATGAGTCTTGATACGATGTCGTCCTGTGGGTCCTTCTCTTTGCGGGTGATCAGGGCGTCCAGGTAGGCGAAGAGCTCCACAAGCGATTCGCGTACTTCGGCCGGCGTCGATTTCGTACCGAACTGAATGCGGGTGGCCCGATGGAAAATCTCGTGGTCTTCGTAGGGGATCCCGAGCAGCAAGGTGATAATTTCGGTCGGTAGCGGCGCCGAAAAATGCTCGACGAAGTCTGAGCCCTGCGGTAGCCGGGCAAAATTTTCGATGAGCCGTGCGACGACCGACTCGATTTTTGGCCGCAATTGTTCGACCTTACGAACGGTAAAATCTTTCATCACCATTCTTCGCAGGCGATCGTGCTCAGGGTTGTCAAGGCGCAGGAAGGACCGGTCCGCGATGTCGGCGACTTTTCTACCCTCAAATATGTGCGGAAAGCCCTCGCGGACCGGCTCGCAGCTGAAACGTGGATGGCTCAATACCACTCGTATATCCGCGTAATCGGTGAGCAAGTAGGGCTGCGAACCATCCCAGAGCCGCACGCGCGCGAATCGATCCTTTGAGCGCAGCTCGGAGTATTCCTCCGGCGGGTCGAACGGACATCGGCGCTGCATAGGGTAGGAGAGCTTGTTGAGATCCATTGAGAGACTCCGTCTTAATTGGATAAGTCCGCCTGTGCCTTGCGGTTCATTGCGCTGTGCACGGCGGAGAACCATTGCTCCCGATCCGCAATTCGCCGTTGCTCGAACTGCTGTACTCGGGGATGCGGCAATATGAGAAAGCGCCCGCCTGCCAGGGCTTCCATTACAAAGACGGCAACGGCGGGAGGCTCGAGAATCTGCAGACTCGGGATAGATTCCGTCAACTTCGTGGTCATCGCAGTTCGTACCGCTTCCGGACAAATGCAGTGAATGCTGACGGGCTCGGAGGCATGGCGCACTGCCAACCATTCTGCAAAACCCACGGCGGCGTGTTTGCTTGCCGAATAGGGTGCAGAGCGATAATCAGTCAGCAGGCCGGCGGCGGATGCCGTAATGACAAAGTGGCCTGTACCTCTTTCGAGCATTCGCGGAACTACATGCTTGGCAGCGTGGACGTGAGCCCTGAGGTTCACGCCGAGAACGAGGTCCCAGTCGGCCGGCTCTCCGAGACCTATTCCGGTGTTTACTCCTGCATTCGAGCACCATAGGGCGATCGGACCACGTGTTGATTCGATCTGTTCAATCGCGGAGGCAACCGCCCGCTCATCCGTCACGTCGAGCGCTAGAGCGCTTGCGCGACGACTGCCGTGGGACTGGCAGAAGCCCAGCGCTGCCTCGTGGGCTCTCTCGGCATCGCGGTCGGCAGTGATGACGTGCCCCATGCCCCGGCGCAACAGCTCTTCGCAGAGCGCTCGCCCGATGCCGCTCGCGCCGCCGGTGACCACCGCGATACCATCGGTTGCATGAAAAGGTAGCTGCATAACTCTATTGGATCAATGGTTCAACCTTTATGGAGCATTTCTGATAGCCTGTCAAGCGCCAGCCTTGCGAGAGGGATTTGACCTATGAAAAAGACGCCAGCCGCGGGACGCGGTTTTCGCGCTGCACCTGCAGCCCTGAACTCCCAAGATTCAGGTATTCATCCCCCGCACACGCTCTTTCGGCCGGCGAAATCGCAGCGCGCTTTTGAGCAAATTACGCGGCAGATAGAGGAACTCATTACGCAGGGCCATCTGAAACTGGGAGACAAGCTGCCGAACGAGCGCACTCTGGCCGCTCAGCTCGAGGTGAGCCGCAACACGCTACGCGAAGCACTACGAAGCTTGGAGATTGCGGGAATTTTGACCCTGCGGCGAGGTGCCAGCGGTGGGGCGTTTGTCGCGAGCGACAATCCGAACGCGCTGAACAACGTGTTGATTGGACGTTTAAAAGTGACTGAATTTTCAGTCGCGGACCTCACTCAGGCGATGCGCTCGATCACGTTGATGCTCTTCGATGCGGCGGTGCCCCGGATCAATGAGCAGCATCTACGCGCAATCGAGGCAAATATCGATGCGGCAGAGCAGGTCAAGGATGACCCTCGCAAGCGATCTGACTTGCTCATCCAGTTCTATCGGCTCCTCGCAGAAGCTTCGCAGAACCAAATTCTGGTCGTCATCGCGGACGTGCTCGTCGATTTGCTGCGAGGGTGGGTTCTACGCCTGGGCTCACTGGGAGGGGACCGCGTCATTCGCTCCCGCCGAAGCCTGCTCAAGCATCTTCGCACCGGCGATGAGAAAGCTGCCTTATCTGAGCTCGAACGCTACTTGGACGAGCTTCACGCGCTATGGCTTCGTGGAGACGAATCCTAGCGCTCTGATTCGCAATGAGACACCTTAATCATTCAATGGTTGATCCAATGGACCATTCCGCGCTATAACGTTCGCCAATGCGGGCGGCGATGGGGGCGGCGATGGGGGCGGCGTTGAAGATTGAGGTCGTTTGCGACGGATTGGGCTTCACCGAAGGTCCCATCTATTTTCCCGACGGCCGCGTGGTGGTAACCAGCATCAGCCGCGGCTGCGTGTACGAGATCGACGCTACCGGCGAAGTCCGCCGTACTGTGAGAACCGGAGGAGGACCCAATGGCCTTGCGCGGGCCGGGGACCGGGTCTTCGTAGCGCAAAACGGGGGTATCTTTGGAGCCCCCGATAAGACCTCTCCAGGTGTTCAGGTCCTCGCTGGCGACGAACTCACCTATCTCACGCGTGAAAACTGCGAAGCGCCAAACGACCTGTGTTTCGGCCCCGATGGCCTCCTGTATGTGACCGATCCGGTCACCGATCTGGCCCTGAAGCAGCCAGTGGATGGTCACGTTCTGGCATGTGACCCCGAAACTGGGCACACCCAGATCGTCGTTTCCAAACGGCAGTTCCCGAATGGTCTGGCCTTCGACCCTTCAGGCCGACACATGTATCTGGCTCAAACATTTCCGCGTTTGATTGAGCGCTTCAGCTGGACCGCAGGTCGGCTGGAATCCGACGGCAAGTTCTGCGAGCTCTCGAGCGGACGACCCGACGGCCTGGCGGTGGACACCGAGGGCAATCTTTGGATCTGCACTCCCGGCGCGGGTGGCATCGAGGTGTACAGCCCCACTGCAACCCTCATTCAGCGCATCGAGTTTGGCAGCGGAGCCATGACCACTAATTGCTGTTTTGGCGGTATCGAGCGCCAGGATCTATTCGTTACGGCCGCCGGAAGAGGGCAGCTATTGCGCCTGCGAACTGAATCCAAGGGTCTCGAACTCTACCCATCTGTGGACCTCCCCCTCGCTAAGGTGGCCTCATGAACAACAATCCCCTGCAGAGACTTCAAAACGGGCCGATGTCGAAAGCCCAGATCGTAAGTATCGCGATCGTGATCGCCTGTGTGGGGCTCGACGGCTTTGACGTCCTCGCCATCAGCTATGCGTCCCCAGGTATCGCCGCTGAGTGGCACATTGATCGCAGTGCGTTGGGCATCGTGCTGTCCATGGAGTTGCTCGGCATGGCGATCGGTGCAATTACTCTTGGCGCGCTCGCCGACCGGATCGGCCGGCGCAACACCATTCTGACTTGCCTGAGCCTGATGTGCATCGGCATGGCTTGCGTAACATGGACCCGCACAATTGCCATGTTATGCGTTCTACGGGTATTGACCGGTCTCGGAATCGGCGGGATGTTCGCATCGGCGAACGCCCTCGTGGCCGAAACATCCAACGTTCGTTGACGCGACCTCTGCGTCACGTTGATGACTGTGGGCTACCCCTTAGGAGCGATTGCCGCCGGACTTTTCGCGGAGAATCTTCTGAAGGGCTATGGCTGGCGCTCCATCTTCGTAGTCGGCTCGTTGGCAACGCTGGTGATGATTCCGATTGTACTGCTGCGACTGCCGGAATCCGTCAGTTGGCTTTACACCCGACGCCCCCCGGGGGCGCTCGGAGCTGCAGCCGGGCAACCCAACGGGCAGATTCGACTGGCAGATCCGGTGTACGCTCGCAAGGTCATTCTGCTCACGCTTGTCTATACGCTTCACTTCATCACCTTCTACTTCCTGCTGAAGTGGGTGCCGAAGATCGTCGTCGATCTAGGTTACCCCGCCAGTGGCGCCGCGAGCGTACTTGTTTGGGCTAACGTGGGCAGCGCCATTGGCGGGGCGG
Source organism: uncultured Gammaproteobacteria bacterium (assembly GCA_963807505.1). Classification (GTDB taxonomy): domain Bacteria; phylum Pseudomonadota; class Gammaproteobacteria; order Steroidobacterales; family Steroidobacteraceae; genus Bog-1198. The sequence goes on from CAWECC010000001.1 coordinate 739,843, forward strand.
GCATCGGGTTGCTGGCTCAGCGTTTTCCAATTCGTGCGCTGACGGGCATCCTCATGCTCGGCAGCACGATCATGGTCTGCATATTCGGTCGCGGTCAGAACTCACTGGCGGCGATGGGATGGATATGCCTTCTTACCGGCATTTGCACCAGTGCAGGCGGCGCCGGCGTATACGCCATCATTGCGAGTTCTTTCCCGCCGGGAATTCGGGCGAGCGGCACTGGCATCGTGATCGGGTTTGGACGCGGAGGCACTGTTCTCGCGCCTATTATCGCCGGCTACCTTTTTTCGTATGGCTACGGCCTGCAAACGGTGGCAATCATCATGGGTTGTGGGTCGCTGATTGCGGCGCTGCTGCTCGCGTTGTCCGGTCGAAGCGCTCTGGCCGCGCCAACCCACGCCCATTCCCATAGCTAAAAGCTTCACGAATCGTTTCGGACGGCCAATCCATATGTCTCTTCAGGAATAATGCGAGGTGCGGCATGAGCAAAGCAATGGGCCTCTCGGCACTGCTGAGAGCGGATGACGATCCCGCAGACTCAAAGGCAGGCCGGCGCGCCGCGAAGGATGCGATTCTTCAATATTTCCGGGCGGTGGCCTCTCGTGACCAAGCTGCCCTTACCAGCATTCTTGCCGAAGACGCCGTCTACGAAATTCCTTTCAGCGAGAGCGGTTCCACCGATCCAGGTCAATATCGAAGATATTCGGGCCGCGACAGTGTCGTTGCGTTCTGGATGGAGACCCTCAAGGGTGGCCTGAAGAGCCTAGGGTCCAGCGAAGTTGAACTCTCCATTACGCCTGATGGTCACCGAGTCTTCATCGAGCAGCGGGGAGACATCTTGATGCCGGATGGCAAATCATACCGAAACCGGTATGTCTTCCGATTCACCATTGCTGAAGGAAAAGTGAAAGAAGTGCGTGAATACTACAACCCAGTCACGGCCGCCTATGCGTTCGGGCGGAAGATAGCCCATAAATACGTAGTGGACTCGATCTAGCGTGTTCGTAGTCGGTGGCTGAACTCCGTCGTCCCGTGAACGCTCTCGTACCGCGGGAGTTATTGTAAAGGGGGGCTATCGGCTCTTTGTGCTCAACAAGATCCATCAGGGGATGCAGGACATCGACGCCGGCCGCGTGATCTCCAGCGAGGCACTCGCGCACGAGATCGAGCAGTGGTGATTACATCGTGGTGAACTGGTCGCAGCGCGCTCGCGCCGACCTCAAAGTCGTGTGTAATTTCTGAAGTGAGAATCGACGTCTGAACTAAAAGAGTCTTTACAATCGATCCTTACCGCTTGCCCGCCTCGCGCTATGCCCCCAACTTCCCTCTAAATACAAAATAGACCGCCCCCAAAATGCACAGTGCGGCCCATAGATAATCCAGCTTGAGCGGTTCCTTCATATAGAAAAAAGCGAACGGCACGAACACCGACAAGGTGATGACTTCTTGCAATATTTTGAGCTGCGCGACGTTCAACACCGTGAAGCCGATACGGTTGGCCGGGACCTGCAGCAGGTATTCGAATAGCGCAATGCCCCAGCTCACGAGTGCGGCGACCAGCCAGGGCTTGTGATACAGCTCCTTCAGGTGCGCGTACCAGGCGAAAGTCATGAAGATATTGCTGAGACTCAGCAGCCCGGCGGTAATTGCGATCGCGCGCATGGTCAATGCTTCCGGTTTGGTGCAGGGGCTACAGCATACCGCTCCGATCCCTTGAAACCACCCAGACCTGGGCCTGGACGGCGTCAGGGCCTCCCCTATTGCCGGCGACTTCACTGTGATTTAGCCTTGCCCACATGATTAAAATAACGATCGCGGCGCTTGCCGCTGCCGGCACACTGGTCATGGTGGCCCAGGCTGACTCCCGCTCCAACGCCACGCCGGCCGCGGTACCCACTCTTGAACGAACCGGATTCGAACATCTGCGCGAATTGGACCTCAAGGCGGATCTTTACTTTCTATCCTCCGACGCGTTGGAAGGCCGCATGTCCTTGCAAGCCGGCGATGAAGCCGCGACGCAGTGGATAGCGTCGGAATTCGCCAAGGCGGGGTTGGAGCCCATTGCGCGTGACGCGGCAGGCCATCCGTCGTATCTGCAGACGGTACCGCTGATCGAGTATCGCGGCGATGCGGGCACCAGTTTCGTCAGCTTGAAGCGCGGCGATCAAACCTTCCAGTGGCACCGGCCGGATATGATAGGGGGCTTCCACGATGATGTGGAAATCACCGCGCCGTTGGTGTTCGCCGGCTACGGCATCACGGCGCCGGGCCTGAGCTACGATGACTACCGGGGCATCGACGCGCGCGGCAAGATCGTGGTGATGTTCGAACATGAACCGCAGGAGAACGATCCGCACTCGCGCTTCAACGGCACCGGCAATACGCGCTACGCCACCAACCGCGTCAAAGCATTGAATGCGCAGGAGCACGGCGCGCTCGCGGTTCTGGTCATCGCCGAGCCGAATCGCAAGCATCCGTCGAATCTGGAGCGGGTAAATCGTATCGGCGGCAGCGTGACGCGGGCGAACCCGCTGCCTGCGCAAGTGATCGTCGATGACGAACTGCACATACCCACGATAACCATGAGCGATGCGGCGGCGGCCGAACTGCTGCGCAACGCGGGCACCAGCCCGAAGGACTTGCAGTCGGCCATCGACAAGGATTTGTCGAATCATTCGATGCCGCTGGCCGACAGCGTCGCGACACTACACGTGGCGAACAAATCGCGCAGCTCCGGCGCGACGCACAACGTCGCCGGCCTGCTGCCGGGCTCTGACCCGACGCTCGCCGCCGAGACCGTGATAATCTCCGGCCACCATGATCACGACGGCGCCTCGCCGGGTGCCGATGGCGTCGTCGAGATATGGCATGGCGCGGACGACAATGGCTCGGGCACCGTCGGCGTGGTGGAGTTGGCGCATGCCTTTGCAGCCAACCGCGCAAAACCGAAGCGCTCCATTCTGTTCGTGGTATTTGCCGCGGAAGAGCGCGGGCTGCTCGGCTCGTACTACATGGCTGCGCATCCCTTGCGCCCCCTCGCCACCACGCGCGCGATGATCAACTTCGACATGATCGGCCGCGATGAGGCGCGGAGCGAGCAGACCGACGGTCTCATCGAGATTCCAGCCAACACCACGAATCGTTTGAATCTGATCGGCGCGGCCTACAGTCCGCAGTACAAGGAGACCGTGGTGCAGGCGAATCGCGCCATTGGCCTGGACCTCGACGATCGCTTCGACCACGAGAACGCCTTGAACGTATTCTTTCGTAGCGACCAGTTCCCGTTTTTGTTGCACGACATCCCGGCGTTCTGGTTCTTCACCGGGTTTCATCCCGATTATCACCACACCACCGACACGCCGGACAAGATCGACTACCCGAAGATGCTGAAGATCCTGCAGCTCTCGTACCTGTCCGCTTGGTCGTTCGCCAACTCAGCGGGATACCCCGCATTCGTCGCCGACCCGCCGGGCACTTAACGGAGGCCGGCCTAGCGAGCCTTGCGGAACACGAGCACGAAGCGATCCGTCTTGCCGAGCGCGGGTCCCTTGTAGCTGATGAGATCGCGGGCGTCGTCCGGCCTCCTGAGCACATCGCTCTTGGCGACGACCTTGAAGCCGTGTGACTCGAAGTCCTTGAGGGCGAAGGTTTCTTCGATGCGATGCAGGCTGGATGCGACGCTATTGCCGCTTCCCGCTTTGGCCGAGTGATCCACCAACAGCAGGACTCCGCCCGGCTTCAGTGCGTGCGCCAGCTGATCGAGCACGCCGCTGGTATCGATTTTCGGCCAATGGCCTTCTGGATCCACCCAGTACAGATCGTGGTACACCTTGATCAAGAAGACCGCGTCCAGGCTCCCGGGGGCGAGGTTCATGTGATTGAGATCCACCGTCAGGTGCTCGACATTGCCCAGACGGTCCTTGCCCAGGCGCTCCTGCAGCGGGCCGTCGCTCCAGTGATCGAAGGCGGCATTGTTGATCATGAGGACCTTGCCCCGCGGCCCCACCACGTAACTCGCGAGTTCACTGTAGTAGCCATCGCCCGCGAGCACGTCGGCGACCCGCATGCCCGGCTTGATGCCGGAGAGACGCAGAATCTCGGCCGGTTGATCCAATGAATCGCGTTTCAGATCCGCGGCGCTGCGGCCGGCATGTGCGACCGCCGCGTCGTAGGCATCTGCTGCGGCCGCGCGCACGGGCGCCATGAGGCAGGGCGCGCAAAGCAGCGCGCAAAGCAGGTAGGGTATTTGCCGGTACCGTCTCTCGAGCAGATAGCGGTTCATGCTTGGCTCTCCCCTATTTATGGCCACCCTTGATCAGCAGCAATGCGATCAGCGAAATGAACCCGGCCGCCGACAGATAATACCCCACATAGGACACGCCGTAATGCGAGGCCAGCGAGGTGGCAATCGAGGGCGCGAGCGAGGCGCCCAATATTCCCGCCAGATTGAAGGCCAGCGACGTGCCGGTGTAGCGGACTGCCGTTGGAAACAGATTGGCCAGCGCGCTGCCCAAGGCGCCGTACGTCAGCCCGGTCAAGGCAAAACCCAGCATGAGAAAAATCAGCACGCTCGCCGTGTCATGAGCGGAGAACAGCGGTTGGAACCCGAAACCGAACGCAATGATCAGAACGGTGGCAACAATCACCATCGTGCGGCCGCCGATGCGATCGGCCATGATTCCGGCCAAGGGAATGGTCAAACCAAAGAACAGCACGCCGATCATTTGCAGAATCAGGAACTGCTGGCGGCCGAATCCCAGCGCGTTGGTGGCCCAGCCGAGCGCGAATACCGTCATCAGATAAAACACCACGAAGGTGCATGTCGTGCCCAGCGTTCCCAGCACGAGCTGTAGCGGATATTTGGTGAAAACGACGAGGAAACGGGACACGCACCCGCTCGCCCTGCGCGAGGCTGCGTCTGAATGCGGGCGTTTCGACCAGCTGCAGGCGCACATACAGCCCGACCAAAACCAGCACGGCGCTGGCAAGGAAACGGCACGCGCCAGCCCCAACTGAACAGTTGCGCGTCGGTCATATTGTTGCCCATCAGCAGGAACACGCCGGTGGAACACAAAAATCCCAGCGGCGCACCGAGTTGTGGGAAGGACCCGTACCAGGCCTGCTTGCCCGGCGGCGCGTTTTCCGTCGCCAGCAGCACGGCGCCTCCCCATTCGCCACCCAACCCGAGACCCTGCCCCAGGCGGCAGAGCGCGAGAAGTGCCGCCGCGTACACGCCGATGGAAGCGTAAGTCGGCAGCAGCCCGATGCAAACCGTTGAAATGCCCATGGTCAAGAGAGCGGTGACCAAGGTCGCCTTGCGCCCGATGCGATCGCCGAAATGTCCGAAGAGAGCCGAACCAATGGGCCGCGCGAAGAATGCCAGCGCGAAGGTCGCGAATGATTGCAGCAACGCCGAGGCCGGATCGCCCTTGGGGAAAAATAGCCTGGGAAACACCAGCACCGCGCAGGTGGCGTAAATATAGAAATCGAAAAACTCAATCGTCGTGCCGACGACGCTCGCAAATAGGATGCGGCGCGTTTGCACGGCGTCGGGCCGAGGTATCGAGTCGAGCAAGGCGGAGACTCCAGCGAACCGCGAAGTCGCCGATATTAACAGCGTGCCAAAATGGCCGGCATAGTAAATGCAGCCGGCCGCAGAGCAGGCGTGATGTCAGTGGTGGCCCGCCGAACCCCGCGGACCTCCGCCGCCGCGCGGACGGTTCGGAATCGACGGAGTCGAGCGCGACGCGGGTGCGGCCCTATAAGATCCCGGATGGCCGCCGCGCGGATCGCCACCCCGTCCAGGTCCCACCCGGTAACCGGAACCCCAGCCGCCATACTCATAGCCGTACGGCTCGTAGTAGCCGGCGTCGTAACCCACCACGCCCACGCTTCCGTCCACACCCACGCCTTCCACTGCGCAGGCGTTCACCAGGATCAAGGCAACAGCGCCGAATCCGGGCCCTATCCATCGTTTGCGCATGACGTTCATTTCGGCTCCGTTTTGCTGTCGCTGCCGGTCCACTCCATCAGCCCGAAAGGCGCCCCCGCCGGATCGGCGACCACCGCGACTTGGCCGCCGTGACGATCGACATGCGGCTCGACCAGCACACGCCCACCCAACGCGACCGCCTTGGCCACGCTGTCCGCGGTGCTATCCACCCTGATGAAATTGAGCCAATGCGCATGCCGGTGTGCGGAGCCGGAGGGAAAGGCATTGACGCTGGCACGAGCAAAGTCGTCGCTCGACAGAATGACATGGTCCGAACCGTCGTCGCTCGCCAGGTCGAACACGTCGTAGCCAAACAGCGTTTGGTAAAAAGCGGCTTCCGCCCCTGGATCCTTGGAGAGTAACGAACTCCAGATCCACTCCCCGGGCTGCGCCAGAAAATCCGGTGCATCGCCGCTGCTCGACGCGAGAATCGCGAAGACTGCGCCCTCCGGATCGGTCAACACCGCCTGGCGTCCTCGCGACGGATAGCTCTTGGAATCGGCCACCACTTTTGCGCCATGCGCCAGCGCCTGCCGCTTGGCGGCGTTGACATCGCGGACGGCAATGAAGGTCAGCCACGCGGACTGGCGATGTTCGCCGGCCGCAATCGGCTTTTGGTAAAGGCCGCCGACTGGACGGCCATCCGCCAGTGCCACCGCATAGTCTGAATTGCCGGTGTGAATGGTCTGAAACGTCCAGCCGAACAGTCCTCCGTAGAAACGCTGCGCGTCGGCGAGGTCGGGCGTCACCAAATCGGCCCAAACCACTTTGCCGACATGATGCTCCGGACTTGCGGGAGAGTTGAGGGGCGGCAATTCGAAGGACGCCGCGTGCAAGGTAGTGAGACAGATGACGGAAAGCAGCAGCGCCGACACGCCCCGCGGCGCGACCTTGATTAGAAGTCGAGGAATGCTGATGCTCATAGGGAGTTCCTGGAGAAAGAGGGGCGAATTCTCTGCGAGTTGCGCCCGGAAGACGTCGTTGTTATGCCTGCCAGCGTGCGCGGAACCGAAGCCAACTGCCATCCGCCTGTACACGGAGTTAATGTAAGAAAACGCCTACCCAACGGCTCAACCCCTCGGGCGAATGCTCTCACCGCTCCACACCACCCCGCCAAGGGCACCGAAGCTGCTCCTCATGTGGTGATGTAGTACATCCTGCGCGGTGATGTACCTCGGCCAGTGCGCACGGTCAGGGGGATAAGGAGTTGGAAGCCAACTGCTGCCTTTACGTTGGCTTCCAACTCCTTATCCCCCCTGACCCTGTGAACCGGTCAACATCACCGTGCCGCGGTACTAGAATGCCCGAGACGATGCCTAGGTATCGCCTCGACCCATCAAAGACCAACGAGGACACGCATGCATATAAAATCCAGCGATTTCCGGGTGCGGGAAGGGAAAACGGTTCGACCTTAAGAAATGGCCGACGCTCATCGACCCGGTGTACAAGACGAGCGAGCAATATCAAGACCTGCTGCGCAAGCACGTGAAGGCGCTCAGTGAGCAACAGGAGATGCTCTACGCCTCGGATCGTTATGCGGTGCTATTGATTTTTCAGGCCATGGACGCGGCGGGGAAGGACGGCGCGATTCAGCACGTCATGTCCGGCATCAACCCGCAGGGTTGCCAGGTATTCAGCTTCAAACATCCCAGCGCCACCGAACTGAAGCACGATTTTCTCTGGCGCACCACCCGCGACCTGCCCGAGCGTGGAAAGATCGGTATTTTCAACCGTTCCTACTACGAGGAGGTGCTGATCGCCAGGGTGCATCCGCAGATCCTGCGCGGCGAAGGCGTGCCGGGGAAGCTGCTGGATGAAAAGACCATCTGGCGTGACCGCTACCGGTCCATCGTGGATCTCGAGAGGCACCTGGACCGCAATGGCACGCGCATCGTCAAGTTCTTCCTACATCTGTCCAAGGAGGAGCAGCGCAAGCGGTTCATCGACCGCATCGACCGGCCGGGGAAGAACTGGAAATTCAGTCTGGCGGACATCGAGGAGCGCAGGTTCTGGAAGGACTACATGCAGGCTTACGAGAAAGCTTTGAGCGCGACCAGTACGAAGCACTCACCGTGGTACGTGGTCCCCGCCGACGACAAGCTCAACGCTCGCCTCATTGTGTCGCGCATCGTGCTGGACACCATCGAAGCACTCGAATTGAGCTACCCAAAAACCAGCACCGCGCGCCGGCGCGAACTGCTGCGGCTGCGCAAGAAGCTCGCGAATTGAAGGGGGACCCCGTGCCTCGGCATCATGATGTTGACCGGTTGACGGTATTCGCCCGCGCGGTGATGTACGTCGGCCAGTGCGCACGGTCAACATCAACGTGCAGAGGTACTAGGACTTGCGGGCACCCACGACGATGAGCACCACGCCGGCCGCCAGAGCGGCGCCGCCCGCCCACGGCGGAATGGCATGTTCCTGCGCCACTTTGGCCTCGACGTCTCCGATCTTGAACACGCTTTTGTCGCTCGAATAGGACGGCGCCTTGATGAGCACGAAAAGCCCTCCCGCAATCAGCAGCGCGCCCACAATTTGTAGAATTCGCATGTCGTACCTCGTTCGGTGGAGTCTCACTCAAGCTGACGAACTGTGATTGTAACCGCATCGCCGCCGCATGCTGCCATCTCAATCCAGAGACGGCGGTCCCATCAGAGAAGTGAACGTCGCTGTGACCGCCAAAATCGAAATGCCCAGCAACAATTCCAGACGGATGGATGTGCGCAAGCTAACAGAGGCTCGGGCATCGCCGCGCTGCAGTCGAGGCGTCAGACGCAGTTTATTGAATGCCGCCAAGCCGAGCAGACAGGCCGCCAAGATCAGTTTCACCAGGACGCAGCGGCCGTACGCGCTTTCCCACAGTGCGGCGATGCCCCCGAGGAGCATCCACAACAAGGTCGCCCCCGCAGCCAGCAATCCGCACACCACGAAAACCGCTACGGCGCCGAAGCGTGCCGCGGCACCGGCGATCCGCGACGGTTCGCCGTCGCGCGCGACAATGAGCAGGGGTGTCAACGCGCCCAGCCAGAAGGCAACTCCCAGCAGATGAATACCCAACAGTAAAACGGGGATCACGTCCGGATCGAGCGAACGCGCATGCCCGGTCCATGCAAACGATGTCGCCGCCAGCGCCGCGCCGGGGACAGCCAACCAACGCCGCTCCGAAAACACCGCCGGCATCGCAAGCAGAAGACCCATGGCGCGAACCACGTTGGCGCGACCGGCGCCGGCCCGCCAGACCATGCCGAGCAGCGATCCGTCCCACATGCCCGCCGTCTTACCGCTCATCGACGCCGCGGATACCATGATCTGCGCCGCTCCGGCCAACACCGATAGTACGGCCAAGCTCAGCACCATGCGCCGAATGCGCAGGCTGTCCGCGCGTGCGACCAGCGTGCCGCAGTAGCAGATAAAGAATGCCGCGCCGGCGGCGCCGAGCGTCGCAGCATAGGTCAGGGTTTTGAGTGCGATCCCCGCCGCATCCCACAGGCCGAACGGCATCATCGACGCCTCAGCGAGATGTCGCTGCCGCCACCGCCGGGCCCACGACGAAAGCGAACGTCCCCTTCGACACATGCCCATCGTTAACAGACAGGACGCTCCACTGCACTACATACTTTCCAGCCGCCAGCGCCGGCAGCGCGACGCTGACCTGCGCTGCAGCCGGCGCATTGCGGTTGACGCTCACTGGTACATCCCGGCCATCGACGCTCAAGGTCAACACCGCCAGCCGCACTTTCTCATTGAAGCTCAGCGTCAGCGATTTCGGCGCGACCTGCAATTGTGCGTCGGCGGCCGGAACAGTACTTTGCAACTTGGCATGCGCAAAAACCGGACCGCTCAGAACCAACCCCGAAACAATGCCCGCCAGAAACCAAGCCTTAACCATAATCGCTCTCCACCATTCGTAAAACTCGCAACCACCCGCCTCAATGTCTTACCCGGCGCCGTATGTTCGTCGCTCGAAGCACTGGATAGGGGTGGGTAGACAGGGGGCGAACACTGGCGGATTCGTGTTCGCCCCCTGTCTACCCACCCCTATCCAGGCCTCCAGCCGCCAACATTCCGACGCCGGGTACACCAGCCTACCGCAAGGCATGCCTGCCCCGCGTGTATTATCGAACGATCGGTGGTATGTTTTCCCCGCTATGTGGCCGAATCGAATTTTCCGCATTGGATTCGCATTGCTCCTGACCCTGATGCTGCCGCTTCAGGGCTACGCGGCAATGCCGGCTTGCTCGCAGCATGATCAGCCGGCCTCGCGCACCGCGGAGTCGGCCGCCTCGCCGGCGGGCCAACATCATTGCGAGCACGGAACCCTCAACAGCCACCACTGCGATAACTGCTGCTGTGGCGTTGCCATCGCGCTGACGCCCGCCTCGTGGACTCCACCGCTTCCGAGCGCGCTGCAAGCATCCGGTGCAGCACCCGGATCATCACCCACCACCAGGCTCGACCGCCTGGATCGCCCTCCCCGCCCCCTCATCGCCTGAACGGGCGGCGTTCTCGCCGCGGCCATTCCTATCCCCTACTAAAAGCCATCCAAGCCCTTGCTTGGCTGTGAGGTTGATATGGGCGTTCCCACAACGTCTTTTATTGTAGTTTCGCGCGCGCCCCTCGCCGCGGCTGTCTTGATGGCTCTCGCCGTGGGCGGCTGCGCCACATTCTCGAAGGATGGCGGCTTCGACTCGGTCTCCCAGCAAACGCGAACGCGCCTCGACAAGGACCTGCGCTGGACGAGGACCGAGCAGGAGCGCGCCAAAAGCGACGCTCAAGTGGCGGAGCTTCTACGGCATCCGCTCGCCGCCGAGGATGCCGTGCAAATTGCACTGCTCAACAACCGCTCGCTGCAGGCATCGTTCGACGAGCTGGGCATTTCCGAAGCCGATCTGGTGCAATCGGGCCGTCTGCCCAATCCGAGGTTCACTCTGCGCCACGCGAGCGCGGCGGCCCAGGTCGACATCGAGGAGACCCTCAGCTTCAATGTTCTGTCGATTCTCACCCAACCGTATGTTCACGAGATCGCGAAGCGTCGCTTCACGGAAGTGCAGAACGCCGTCCTGATCGCCGTGATGCAATTGGCCAACGATACGCGGCAGGCGTTTTTCGCTGCCGTGGCGGCCCGCGAGTCGGTGCATTATCAGGAGCAGGTCGAGGGCGCGGCCGAAACCGGCGCCGAGCTGGCGCGGCGCATGGTGGCGGCCGGCAATTGGAATCTGCTCGATGAAGCGCGCGAGCAGGGCTTTTACGCCGTTGCCGGCCAGCGCCTGACGCAGGCAAAGCTGACCGATGCGCTCGCCCGCGAGAAATTGCTGCGGCTGATGGGGTTGCCGGGCGAACAGCCGGATTTCAAGCTCGACGAGCGCCTGCCCGAGCTGCCGCCACGCATCGAGGATCTACCCGATGTCGAGCAGGCGGTCCTGCAAAGCCGCATCGACTTGCGGCTGAAGCGGGCGCAGCTCGACGAGCTGGCGCGAAACCTCGGCCTCACCAAGGCAACCCGCTTCGTCAATGTCCTCGACGTGGGGCCGACGCGTGTTCAGCAGGGCCCGGAAGGAGCCCCTTACGAGCGCGGCTACGAAATCACTCTGGAAATTCCCCTATTCGATGCCGGCGGACCGCGGCTGCGGCGCGCCGAAGCTCTGTATTCACAGGCGGTCGAGAGATTCACGCAAGCCGCCATCGACGCCCGCTCCCAGATACGCCGCAGCTACGCCGCCTATCGCGCGGCCTTCGACATTGCGAAGCGGCAGCGCGATGAGGTGATGCCCACAGCCACGGCCGTGGCCGCGCAGAATCTGCTGCGCTACAACGCCTCCCTCATCAGTGTTTTCGACTTATTGGCCGATGCACGCGATCAGATCGCGAGCGTCGATGACTACATTCAAAGCGTTCGCGACTTCTGGATTGCGAAGTCGGAACTCGACGCCGCTCTGCTCGGCGATTCCTCACCCTGAAGCAGCAAAGGACCCACAATGCTCACCCGAAGAAGTTTTTTCAGCGGCGCCGGCCTGGCGGTGGCGGTCAGCGCGGTCGGCAAGAGTGCACTCGTGGCGCTCCCGGAGATAGTGTCCACCGGCTCGGCCGCCACGCAAATCCCCTCGGCGCCTCCCAACGGCCGTCCCTACCAGCCGGTCGCCACCTTGAACGGCTGGAGCCTGCCTTGGCGCATGCGTAACGGCGTCAAGGAATTTCACCTGGTCGCGGAACCCGTGATTCGCGAGATTGCGCCCGGCATGCAGGCGCATCTGTGGGGCTACAACGGTCAATCGCCGGGGCCGACCATCGAAGTGGTCGAGGGGGACCGGGTTCGTATCTTCGTCACCAACCGGTTGCCGGAGCACACCAGCGTACATTGGCATGGCCAGCGCCTGCCAAACGGCATGGACGGCGTGTCGGGTCTGAACCAGCCGCCGATCAAGCCGGGGCAAACCTATGTGTACGAGTTCGCGGCTCAGCGGTCTGGAACATTCATGTACCACCCGCACGCCGATGAAAGCACGCAAATGGCCATGGGCATGATGGGGTTTTGGGTGACGCACGCAAAAGACCCGGGGTTCATGCCCGTGGACCGCGACTATGTGCTGCTGCTGAACGCCTACGACATCAGTCCCGGCAGCTATACGCCCAAGGTCAGCACCATGTTGGATTTCAACCTCTGGACCTTCAACAGCCGCGCATACCCCGGCACCGATCCCATGGTGGCCCGCCTCGGGGAGCGCGTGCGCATTCGGGTCGGCAATCTCACCATGACCAACCATCCCATTCATCTGCACGGCCATGAATTCGTGGTAGCAGGCACCGATGGTGGCTGGACCCCGCCGGCCTCCCGCTGGCCCGAGGTGACGACGGATATCGCCGTCGGCCAGATGCGCGCCATCGAATTCACCGCGGACGCCGCCGGCGACTGGGCGTTTCACTGCCACAAAAGCCACCACACCATGAACGCGATGAACCACGCCGCCCCGACCACTCTGGGAGTGGAACAGGCGGACCTGGCGCGGCAGATCGCGTCGCTGGTGCCCGGCTATATGTCTATGGAGAATGGGGGCGGCTCCATGGACGACATGCAAATGAACATCCCCCTGCCCGAGAATACCCTGCCAATGATGACGGGCACCGGACCGTATGGCGGGCTGGACATGGGCGGCATGTTCACGGTGATGAAGATCCGTGCCGACCTGGCCCACGGCGATTATCGAGACCCCGGCTGGTACCGGGCGCCGGCCGGCAGCGTCGCCTACCCCTGGGAAGGCGAGGCGCCGCCGGTGGAGCGCGGCGGCTGAGGATCCCTCAATGCCGGCGCAAATGCGTGGCGTCGAAAAACCAGCGTACCGGCTCGCCCAGCAACTCATTCATGGCGGCGAGGGACCGCCGCAACGCCTCTACCTCCGGCATATAGAGGAAGATTCCGGGATCACGCCTGGCGAGCATTCCCATGGGCGCAGGAATGACCTCCAGGCCGGCAGCGGTGAACTCATGCACCGAGCGCCACATATGAGTGCCATGCGTCACCAAAATAATGCGCCTGATTCCGTCGGCCTGGAGCAGCCGGGCCGAATTGCCGGCATTCGAGAAGGTGTCGAACGCGGCGCCGTCGATCCACCGAGGATCGATGCCGAAATTGCGCTGCAGTGTGGCCTGCATTGCGGTGGCCTCGATGCGAAAGCCCGTGACCAGGATGGGCAGGCCCGTCTTGCGGGCGATGTAGGCGCCATAGCTCAGCCTCTCGAGCAACACGGGATCGGCCGCCGGACCACCGTATTCCGGCGCCATATCACGCTGCCCGCCGCCGCCCAGGATCACGATGGCCTGCGCGCCGGCGGTACTTCGCAGGTCCAACGGAGGGTAGTGTTCGGCCAGACCGGACAACCTGTCGGACACCCACGGCGTGAACAGCAACCATAGTGCGCCGATCGCGAGTATCAAGCAGGCACGGCCCAGCCTCGGGCGGCGCTTGATCAGGAATACGCCCAGGATGGCCAGCAACAGCAGGCCGGTGGGCGGCAGAATCACGCTCTTCAACAATAGCTTGAACCGCAGTAGCATCAGCATCGTATGTCACCCATTCTCAATCGCGCCTCCTTCTCTCTTGCCCTGGCCTGTCTGCTTGCGCTCACCTGCCTGTCACTTGGCAGCCTGCCCGCGCGCGCCAACGACACGGTGTCCATCACCATCACCAACGACAACACTGACGATATTCTCGTCACGGTCTACGATATGAACACCCACCCGCGTAGCAAGGTGGTCGACGGCCAGCGCATCAATGGATTCGCCTCGATCCCCGTCTCAGTCACCGCCGGCGCGGGCGGAACCGGACACGTGTCCTGGCGGGCGACGACCCTCGATCCAGACATGCCCCAATGCGGGCGGCGGGACAAGGCGGGGCTCTCGAACGGTGCTTCCGTGCATGTCTTCGCGCATTCGCAGTGCTCGAATCGCTGAGTCCGGGCGCTTAACGCCTGGCCACGCGGTCCCTGCAATAGATGAACAGGCAGTTTCCGGCAATACTGACCGCGAACAGGGCAAGCGAGGCGGGAACCACCTCGAAAACCTTGTGCATGCCCAGCCAATCCACCGGTGCGTCGAGCCAGTGCAGGAAGGCGGCGAGCCGGCCGGTATCGCCTTCCTTGACGCAGCATTTGAGCAACCCGATTCGCAGGCCGTCATTCATGCCCAGATGCGTCCACTCGCCCTCACGGAACCAGCGGTAGGACTGCAGCCCGACGAGACTGAGAAACGCGAGGAGACCGCCGTAGCCGACCACGGCGCCGACGGCGCCGACCAGCCGCAAGGCGGCTTCGCCCGCTTTCACGGTGCCGACCCGGCAGCCGGTGGGCATGCCTTCACTTCGAGGCGCACGATGCGGCCCGAGTCACCTTGCAAATCCGCGGGGTTCAACAGACTGTCGGTCGGTTTCAAATCGATGTCGATCCAGTAAACATTGCCGCTGCGCTTGCGGTCGGCGATCCCGGGATTGAACCCCAACGCCTGCACTTGGGCAACCCGGGTCTGCGCGCGCTTGGATTCGCCGTACAGCCCGAGAGAGATCACGGAGCTCTCGTTGGGTCCGGGCATTTCCAGCGCATCGTCGATTCCAGCGGCCTTGAGCTTGGCCAGCATCTGGTCGCCCGCGGCTTTGGTTGGAGGCAGTTGCAGGTACACCCAGACCCCCGCCCAGACGTCGCCATCCGCGACGCGTTGCCGAGGATCGTAGCCGCCGCCGCGCAGGGTAGTCGCCGCATGCGCCGCCTCCGATACGTCGCGGAAAGGCCCGACGCTGATGCAGCGCTTTACATTGGTGAGCAGCCCCGCCTTGGCACCGTCAGCGCCGGTAGCCGGCAGGCCTGCTGCCTCGGCGCTGCCCGCCGCCGTGCTGGCCGACAGGCCGGCCGCCGCGCCTGCGCCCGCCGCAGCCCCGCCCGCCTCGGCATTGGCCCCGCGCGGCGACTCCGACGCCAGTTTCAGCGTCGCCGCCGGCGCAGCCTGCAGCGGTGCCTCCGCCGTCCCGGCGATGCCTCGTGACCACAAAAAGTAGCCCACATTCGCCAGCACCAGGCACACGACAATGCTTTTCAACAGCGTCAAGTTTCACCTTCAGTCACGCGCAAACTGGCCTCGCCGGATACGAATTTCCGCACCCCCTGCCCGGTATCGAGCAGCAATGCTCCCTCCTGATCCACCCCGCAGGCCCTTCCCGAGATGACCTCGCGGTCCAGCAACACTCGCGCGGGCCGGCCGCGCAAAGCATCGAGCGCCAGCCATGCGTCCCGGAACGCGTCGAAACCCTTGCGCTCGAATTCCGCCAGCATACTCAAAAGCTCGTCCAAGATGGCCCCAGCCACCCGATTACGCGACGGCGGCTGGGTGCAGGCATCCGCCACCGCCGCCGCCTGCGCACCCTCCGCTTCGATCTCGCGGCGCGCTGCCTCGGGCAGAGTCACATTGATGCCCACGCCGATCACGACATGAGCGGGCCCGCCGGCCTCGGCCCGCAGCTCGATCAGCACACCGCCGATCTTGCGGTCCCGGTACCAGATGTCGTTCGGCCATTTGAGCGTGATACCCAGCGCTCCTGCGCGCCCCAGTGCGCGGGATACCGCCACGCCCACCCCAAGGCTCAAAGCGGGCAGCGCTCGCGCCGTGTCCGTGAATGTCCAGGCCAGCGACAATGCCACCCCCGAGCCGAACGGCGCGACCCAGCGCCGCCCCCGACGGCCGCGACCGGCATGCTGCAGTTCGCTCATGCAGACATCCGCCGAGCCGGGCGCCGGCGGCGCACTGCTCAGGAGTCTGCTGTTGGTGGAATCCACTTCGAACAGCAGCTCGAGCTTGCGAAGCTGCTCGGCGCGCTGGGGATGGAGTTCGGCGCCGATGCGCCGCCCATCGAGCAATTCTACCGGGTCCGATAAGCGGTAGCCGCGCCGCGGCAGCGCCTCGACCCCCAACCCCAGGGCGCGCAGACGCTCCACGCCCTTCCACACCGCAGCCCGGCTGACCTTGAGCTCCCCCGCCAGCCATTCACCGGAGCGCAGCCGGCCATCCGCCAGCAGCACCAACAGCGATGGGTGCTCTAGGCCGCTCGTGATCGAAACAGCCATAGCCGTCGCACGCGGTTCTCCTGGCCCGCCCGCATGCGAGCAATATTACCGCGATGGGTGTAGATGACGAATGCCGTCACCGCGGCGCAAAAGCTCAGCAGAGGAACATTATCGGGTTCGCGCAGATAAACGATGGCCACGAGGACGGCCCCCGACAGCATGCTGGCAAGACCCACGTATCCGGTCAGCACGAGCACGATGAGCCAGCTCACGAGCAAGGGCGCGAGCAAGCGCGGATCGACGGCCCCGATCACCCCGACCACAGTCGCCACTCCCTTGCCGCCGCGAAAGCTGAACCACACCGGATACACATGCCCCACGATCACCGCGAAGCCGCAGGCGAGCCGTCAACCATTCACGTGGCAGGTCGGGATCGATGCCGACGGCAGGCAAAACCGCCCCCGGCAGCCACCACACCGCGAACAGGCCCTTGCCGATGTCGACCGCAAGCACCAGCAGTCCAAACAGCTTGCCCTGGGTACGCAATGCATTGGTCGCGCCCGCGTTTCCGCTGCCCATGCTGCGAATGTCCACCCCCCGCAGCCGCCCCAAAATCAAGCTGCCGAGCAGCGCGCCCAGCAAATAGGCAATGAGCTATCTTGACGCCGAGTTCCAACATCCGCGGATTATGACACGGTGCTCTTATTGACGTTTCGGCAGGTGCAACTCCGCCAGCATGCACCGCACGCCGCCGCCGCCGATGCGCTCGATGGTGGGAATCGCCACGGGAATCACGCCTGCGTGGGACTCGAGGATGCGCCGTTGCGCCGGTTGGAGACTGCTCCACGCCGTCGTCGACAGCGCGATCACCGGGCCGCCGGCCGCCGCCAGTTCCAGCGTATTGCCGGCGAACTCCTGCATCTGCCGCCGCGAGATGTCGACGATGTCGTGGCCGGCCGCCCGCAGCTTGTCGAACACGGCGGCGCGATGCGCCGGCTGTGCGATCGACTCGCCGCAGACCACCGCAAATCGGGAGCCGATCGCCATGACCACATTGGTGTGATACACGGGCAGGCCGCCGCCGTCGCCCGCTTCGAATGTCACGAGTTCATAGTCCAGCAGCTGTGCGAACTCTCCGAGCACATCGAGATCGGTGCGCGGCGAAAGACTGGCGTACGCCACCCGATGCGCCCGATCCAGCACGACGCTGCCCGTTCCCTCGAAAAACTTTCCCTCGGTCTCGCGATGGGTCAGATCGATCGTGCGCACGATGCGAAAGCCGCCCTCGCGGACCACGTGGTCGAGAAGGTCCTCGCGCCGCTCGCAACGCCGATTGGGCGCCAGCATGGGATACAGCGCCACCGTGCCGTCGAAATGAAAACTGACCCAGTTATTGGGGAATAGAGCGTCCGGCTTCGCCGGCCACGGCGTATCGGGGGCAATCAGCACTTCCACGCCGGCGCGCTGCAGCGCCTGTGCCAGTCCGTCGAACTCGGCCAATGCAAGCTCTTGCGCCTCCGCGGCTTCCGATGCCGCGGGCGGCCGCTGGAAGGCATTGCTCGCCGCTGTTTGCTGATTGAATCCGAAACTGGCCGGCCGCACCATGAGGACTGCCCTGGCGCTTTGCGGTTCCTGGCCGGAATAAGAAGGGACTGCCATGGCAAGGCACTATAATCAGGCGGCCGCAGACTGCAATGCCCGTTGACAGGGCCGGCCGCTTTCATCAAGGTGAGGCTGGCCGGCTCCGTCGGCTAATCTAGGCATATCCGCGGTACGCGTATCTGCGGGCCAAATATGGGGGAGCCTTGCCGTTTTCAATTGCCAAATCATTGCCCAAATTATTGGTGATAGTCGCAATCGCCGTGGTGGCCGTGGACGCGCGCGCCGCCCAAGCCCCCCTCTCTGCCGAGAAGCCCGCGGCGGCCTATGCTTTCACCTTCGATACCCTGCTGGCGGATGCCAAACGACGCGCCGGTACCGCCTATGCGCCGCAACGCAGCAGCCTGCCGGCCGTGCTCGACAAGCTGAGCCCCGAGCAGTACCGCAGCATTCAGTTCAACCCGGATGCCGGGATCTGGCGCGCCGAGGCGTTACCGTTTCGCCTCGAGCTGCTGCGCGTCCGGCAGAATCTGCAATCCACCGTCACGGTCTCCACCGTCGAGAACGGCATGGCCACGGACATCGCGCCGACGCCGGCCATGTTCGAGATGGCGCCGGCGCTGCCGGCACAATTGGGAAAAGTGTCGATTCCGCTCTCGGGCTTTCGCCTTCGCAGCCAGATCAACTCCAAGAAAATCTGGGACGAATTCCTGGTGTTCCAGGGCGCGAGCTACTTCCGCGCGGTGGCCCAGAATCTGCTTTACGGCCTGTCGGCGCGCGGCCTTGCCATCAACACGGCCGAGCCATCCGGTGAGGAATTCCCGGTATTCACGCATTTTTGGATCGAGCAGCCGGGCAAGCGTGCGAACTCCATCGTCATTTACGCCCTGCTCGAAAGCGAATCGGCCACGGGCGCCTACCGGTTCACCGTGCAGCCGGGCGTCGAGACGCTGACCGATGTGGATCTGACCGTATTCCCGCGCAGCGAAATTCGCGTCGTCGGCATCGCGCCGCTCACCTCGATGTTCCTCTTCGACGAAACCAACCGCGGCCGCCTCGATGACTATCGTCCGGAGGTGCACGACTCGGACGGATTGCTGATCGAATCGAAATCCGGCGAGCATATATTTCGGCAGCTCGCGAATCCGACCAAGCTGCAGGTATCTTCCTTCACGACCGAAGCGCCGCAGGGCTTCGGACTGGTGCAGCGATCCCGGGAACAGAGCGATTTTCAGGACTTCGACGCCCACTACGAGCGGCGGCCGAGCGCCTGGGTCGAACCCCAGGGCGAGTGGGGCGCCGGAGGCGTCGAACTGGTGGAGATACCGTCGGGCCGCGAAACCAATGACAATATCGTGGCGTTCTGGCGCCCCGTGCAACCCTTGGTGCCGGGGCACCCGGCACACTTCGCCTACCGCATCGTCTGGTGCGCGGAGCCCGCGCAGCCCAAGTCATTGGGGAAGACCGTCGCCACCCGCTCCGGCGCCAGTCTCGACGGCAAGCGGCGCGTATTCTTGCTGGATTTCGTCGGCGCGGGCGAGAAAATCGACGGCCTGCACCTCGACCTGTCCGCGTCCGCCGGCAAGATCTCGAACGCCACACTGATGTCGAACAGCGCGATGCACGGACTGCGCGCGAGCTTCGACATCGATCCGCGCGACGCCGAGTTGATCGAATTGCGTTTGCGGATCATGCGCGGCGATCGCCCCGTCACCGAAACTTGGCTGTACCGATGGACCTCGAGCTGAGCCCCGCCGCGGCGCCCGAACAGCAGATGGCGTCGGGCGGCATGCCGCCGGAGAATCCCGTGTACATGCCGCGCGCAGGACTTGAGCTATCAGTCCGCCGCGCCGCCCGGGCCATGGGTCGGGCGCGGCGGTTCTGTACGCACGCTTCATTCTGGTCGGCGGTCACCTGCGGCGTGACCACCTATGGCGTGTATCAAATGCTGCAGGTCGTGCGCTTCGCGAGCATGACTCTGCTGCAAGGCTTGATGATCTTCTTCTTTGCGATATCCCTCGGCTGGATTGCCTTCGCGGCAGGATCCGTATTGGCCGGCGCCTCGAAGCGGCGCGATCCGAAACCGGAACCGCAGCAAGAACCGCCGCCCGGTTCCGGGGCCGCCGCCTCGCTCACCGCCCTCGTGATGCCCATCTACAATGAAGATCCGCTGCGCACCACGGCGGCGCTGCAAGCCATGGCGGAAGCGCTGGCGCACATCGACGCCCACCGCAATTTCGAGATCGTGATTCTCTCGGACTCGACCAACGCCGACGCGTGGATTCGCGAAACCCTGAGCGTGGACCGGCTGCGCAAGTCGCTGCTGCCCATCATGCCGGTCTGGTACCGCCGGCGCTGGCAGAACATCGCGCGCAAGTCCGGCAACCTCGAGGACTTCGTGACGCGCTGGGGCGGCCGCTACGATCATATGATCGTGCTCGACGCCGACAGCCTGATCGATGCGCCCACTCTGCAGCGGCTGGCGCAGACCATGCAGGGCGATCCCGACCTGGGGATTCTGCAGACCGCTCCGCAGCTGATCGGTGCGGCTACTCTATTCGGCCGCCTGCAGCAATTCGCCGCCTGCGTCTACGGACCCGTCATCACCCGGGGCTTGAGCGCCTGGTCCGGCGACAGCGGCAACTATTGGGGGCACAACGCCATCATCCGCATGGCCGCATTCGCGGAAAATTGCGGCTTGCCGCTGCTCCCCGGCCGCAAGCCCTTCGGCGGCTTCGTCCTGTCGCACGATTTCGTCGAGGCCGCGCTGATGCGGCGTGGCGGATGGAAGGTGCGCATGGCCACCGACTACGGCGGCTCCTGGGAAGAGTCCCCGCCCTCGCTCATCGATGTGGCCATCCGCGACCGGCGCTGGGCCCAGGGCAATCTGCAGCACATGAAAATCATCGGCTCGGCGGGACTGAGTTTCACGAGCCGGCTGCATCTCGGCGTCGGCATCATGAGCTACTTGTCCTCGCCCCTGTGGCTGGTGATGCTCGGCATCGGATTTGCGCTCGCAGTGCAGTCGCACTTGATTCGTCCCGAGTATTTCAACCACGATTTTCAGCTGTTCCCCTCGTGGCCGCGATTCGACGTCGAGCTGATGATGACCTTGTTGTGGTTCAGCATGATCGTGCTGTTGATCCCGAAGACGCTGGGCCTGATCCGCGCGCTGCTGTCGAGCCGCATCCGGCGCGGCGGCGGCGGGGTCATCGGGGTTGCGGCGAGTTTCCTGCTGGAAGTCGTCCTCTCAGCCCTGTACGCACCCGTCCTCATGTTGATCCAGAGCCGGCATGTCTTCGAAGTGTTCATGGGGCGCGACTCAGGCTGGAAGCCGCAGCGCCGCGACAGCGGCGGCACCAGCTGGTCCGACGCATGGCACTACCATAAGCGGCATATGCTGTTGAGCTGCGTGACTGCGGTGATCGTCTGGTTTCTCTCGCCGCCGCTGCTCGCGTGGCTGTCGCCGGCGCTGCTGGGACTTTTTCTGGCGGTGCCGCTGTCGCGCGCCAGCGGCAGCCAAAGGTTGGGCAGAATCCTGTCGCGCGTGGCGCTGCTGCGAACGCCGGAGGAAGTGCAAACCCCGCCGTTGGTCGCGCGCCGCGAGGAGTTGGTGCGGCTGGCCGGACGGACGCCGGACGATGGGCTGCGCCACCTGGCGCGCAATCGCGAGGCTCGTCTGACGCACGTCGCCGGGAATTTGGCGCGGCCCGCGGACCCGCGCGGCCACCCGGACCCGCATGCCTTCACTGCGGAACAGAAATTGAAGGATGCCCACTCGCTCGAAGAGGCGCTGGCGTGGCTGACCCCCATCGAGCGCGTCGAAGTCGCGGGCGATGCGCGGCTGCTCAATCAGCTCGCGCTTCTTCCCGATGCCGACCGCCCCCTGTTTTTGATCTAAAAGGAATGAGCATGAAGCTTCGACGACGCGCAATACTCAAATCGGCCGTGGCACTGGCGGCCGGACAGTGGGCTTACCCCCAATTCGCGGTGGGCGCTGCGCCCGCGGCGGTTCCGCCGAGCCAGCCCTTCGACTATGCATGGCTCAAGGGCCAGGCGCGCAAGCTCGCCGGCAATGCGTATCAGCCTTCGCAGGATACTCTGCCGCCGGCGATGGCCAAGCTCAGCTACGATCAATATCAGGCGCTGCGTTTTCGCACGGATCACGCCCTGT
Source organism: uncultured Gammaproteobacteria bacterium (assembly GCA_963807505.1). Lineage (GTDB taxonomy): Bacteria > Pseudomonadota > Gammaproteobacteria > Steroidobacterales > Steroidobacteraceae > Bog-1198. Next base: position 762,149 of record CAWECC010000001.1, read on the forward strand.
GGGCCAACTTGGGACTGCCGTTCCGCCTGCAGTTCTTCCATGTCGGCCGAAGCTTCGTGGAGCCGGTGCATCTCTACGAGATCGTCGACGGCCAGTCGCACGAAATCGTCTACGACACCGCGATGTTCGAATTCGACAAGGCGGGCATAGACCCGAAACCGATGCGGGGCCACACGGGCTTCGCGGGTTTTCGCGTGCAGTTCGTGACGGATTGGAAGGACGACGTCGCGGCATTCCTCGGCGCCAGCTATTTTCGCGCAGTGGGCAGCGATACCCGGCAGTACGGATTGTCGGCGCGCGCGCTGGCCGTGGATACGGCGTTCCCGCGCCCGGAGGAGTTCCCGCGTTTCACCGCCTTCTGGTTCGAGCGGCCGGTCAAGGATTCCGGAACTCTGACCTTGTACGCTCTGCTGGATTCGCCGAGCATCGCGGGCGCGTTGCGATTTCAGATTGCGCCCGGCGGCACCCAGGTCATGGACATCGACAGCGCACTGTACCCGCGCAAACCCATCGAGAGGCTGGGCGTGGCCCCCCTGACCAGCATGTTCTTCTACGGCGAGAACGATCGGCGGGCGGCGAACGACTGGCGGCCCGAGATCCACGACTCGGACGGCTTGTCGATGTGGACGGGCGCCGGCGAGTGGATCTGGCGGCCGCTCACGAACCCGGCGCTATTGCAATTCAGCTCCTACCTGGACGACAACCCGCGCGGCTTCGGCTTGCTGCAGCGGGATCGCGATTTCGATCATTATCAGGACGACGGCGTGTACTACGACCGCCGGCCGAGCCTGTGGGTGGAACCGAAACAGGGACCGAACGGCGGCTGGGGCAAGGGCTCGGTGCAATTGGTGGAAATCCCGACGGTGGATGAAACCTTCGACAACATCGTCGCGTTCTGGAATCCGGCCGACAAACCCAAGCCCGGGCAGGAATTGTTGTTCGGCTACCGCCTTTATTGGGGCACGCGCATGCCCTCCTCCTCGCCTCTCGGACAAACCGTCGCTACGCGCACCGGCATCGGCGGCACCGTCGGCATCAAGCGCCAATACTATTCCTGGCATTTCGCCGTCGATTTTGCCGGCGGGGAACTCGGCGCTCTCCCCAAGGACTCTGCCGTCGAAGCGGTGATCACAGCCTCGCACGGCCAGATCGAACACGTCACCGCGCACTATGTCCAGGAATTTCGCGGCTACCGCGCGCTATTCGACGTGAAGCCGCCCGAGGACGCCATCGACCCCATCGATCTGCGTCTGTACCTGCGCGTCGACGGCAGGCCACTGACGGAAACGTGGATTTATCTGTGGACGCCGCCGTCCTTGAAGGAACGCAAAGCGGCGATCGCCTGAGGCCGCGAATCGACGAGGGCGGCGGCAATTCGTCTCAGCCGCCGTCCTTCGGCCGTCCCTTCAATTGCCGCATCCGCTGGGTATCGCCCGTCGCGCGGCGCATCTCGCGCTCGCGTTTGACCCGCGACAGGCTCTCCCGCGGATTGAGGATGATCCAGCGCCACTCGTTGAGCTGGTGTTTGAGCAGGGGCAGCAAGGAGCGTTCGGTGGCCGATTCGACGCCGTCCCCCGGAAACAGGGTGCGGCAATACAGATCGAAGTACTCCGAGTACAGACTCTCGTAATGCTGCATCGGGTCAAGAAAGGCAGGGTCCTCGACCAGTCCGGTTCCGACATGACTCGTGCACAAGTAGCTGCACGCTTTGCGCACGTAGCCGGCGTGCTCTGCGATGACGGCGTATTGATAGCCGCGCGTGGGGTAGAAATAATTCAGTATCTGAGCTCGCTCTACGCCTCGTACTTCGTTGCGCCGCAGGTATTCGAATAGCGCCTTGCCGTGAATCAGACGCAGCGTGGTTTGCCGGAGCGCCGCCGCCTGGGCGCGCAGCACCCCGTAGTCGGCGACTTGGTGCATGAGGCCGGAATGCTCGTTTTCCCACAGTTCCCAAGTCCGCGCATTTTCCGAAACGCGGCGCGCTACCAGGTGCTCCTTGTCATCGTCGCTGCCCAGCGCACGCTCGATCCGGTCGGTGGATTCGCGCATGAGACGAGCATGACTGATTGCACTGCGGTGCACCGGTGACATCCTCCTGCGATTGGAATATTCGCGGCGACATCCCTGGCTCGGCCGGACCGCGTTATACGATTTGAAATCGTGAGGCCAGCTTACGGTAAGACGGCGTTATGCATGGACTCGCAACCATTGTGCGGCCGGGGCCGGTGTCGCGCAACACCTAGCCGAAACGCACCGCAGCAGTAATCGCGAGGCTTGCGCGAATCAGTACTGGCGAGATAACAACCAATGGGCGAGGCAGCGCAACGATTCGGCGCGGTCGCCAAAGGGTGCCAGCGCATTGATTGCCTGGCTGTGCAACAGACGAACTCGCTGTTGCGATGCAGTGATGCCGATGATGGCCGGATGAGTGGGTTTTGCGCGTTCGCTGTCCGCTCCGGTCGCCTTACCCAAGGTCGATACATCGCCGGTCACGTCGAGCAGATCGTCTTGAATCTGGAAAGCCAAACCCACGGCGGTCGCGAAACGCGTCAACCCGGCATAGAGATTCGCGTCCAGGGGCGGAACGCATTCGGCCGCCATCAGCACGCTGGCGCGGATCACCGCTCCGGTCTTGCGGGCATGCATGTCTTCCACTTGGCCGATGTCGAGCCGCGTGCCCTGCACCGCCAAGTCGATGGCCTGACCTCCCGCCATGCCGAAGGTGCCGCTGGCCTGCGCCAGCATATCGATCAAGCGCAGGCGGATCGCAGGCGAAGCCGGCAACGCCGGATCGGTGGCCAGCAATTGAAACGCCAGCGGCTGCAGCGCATCGCCTACCAGCAATGCGGTGGCTTCATCATAAGCCTTGTGGCAGGTGGGCCGGCCGCGGCGCAAATCGTCGTTATCCATGGCAGGCAAATCGTCGTGCACCAGCGAGTACACATGCACGAGTTCAACGGCGCACGCCGCCGCCTCCACTTCGTCCTCCGACAAGCCCACCGCGCGCGCGGTGGCGAACAGCAATGCCGGCCGGATTCGCTTGCCCCCGCCCAGTACGCTGTAGCGCATGGCCTCGTGCAATCGCGCGGGAACCACGTTGGCTTGAGGAAGCCGCGCGGCTAGCGCGCCTTCCATACGCTCGCGCCAAGCCTCGAGTTGCGCACCGAATGCCTCGGTGTCTGCAGATTCGTCCTGCACGCGGATGCGGCGATCGGCTGCGTCGTTCACGCGCGTGGGCCGCCGTCGAACTCCCGCATCATGTGCTCTCCCTGCTCACGCGCTTGATCTCGCTCAAGCGGGATTGCGGCGACCGTGCCGTAGCGTACGCCGTCGGCGTACTTGATCGGCAAGTCCGGCGCCATGGGGCCTTTGACTCGTGGCCCGCGCATCCACACCGTCAATGCCTTCAGCGGGTGGCTGAATGCGTCGTTGACCGCCGTGCCCTCGAAGCCGCAATGCGCCATGCAGTTGTCGCAGCGCGGGTTCTTGCCTACGCCGTACTTCTCCCACTCGGTATCATCGATCAGAGACCGGTAGGTCGGCGCATATCCTTCGTCCGAGAGCAGATAACAGGGCCGCTGCCAACCGAACACGTTGTAGGTTGGGTTGCTCCACGGCGTGCACTGATAGGTCTGGTTGCCGGCGAGAAAATCCAGGAACAGCGCGGAATGGTTGAACGACCAGGAGATGCCGGAGGGGCGGCGGCGCAGATTGAAAATATTCGCGGAACAGCTGCTTGCTGGCGTTGCGTGCCAGGAATACGTCCTGTTTCGGCGCGTGATGATAGCTGTACCCCGGCGAAACCGTGATTCCCTCGACGCCGAGCTGCGTCGCCGTGTCGAAGAATTCGGCCACGTCCGTCGGGTCCTCGCCATTGAACAAAGTGCAATTGATGGTTACGCGAAAACCCTTGTCTTTGGCCAATTGGATGGCCGCAACCGCCTTGTCGTAAACCCCTTCCTGGCACACCGACTCGTCGTGACGCTGCCGATTGCCGTCCAGATGAATCGAGAACGTGAGATACGGCGAGGGCTGGTACTCATCGATGTGCTTGGACAGCAGAATCGCGTTGGTGCACAGATAGACGAATTTCTCGCGCGCCACGATGCCGGCGACGATCTGCGGCATTTCCTTGTGAATGAGCGGTTCGCCGCCCGGAATGGACACGATGGGCGCGCCGCACTCATCGACCGCGCGCAATGCGTCTTCGACGCTGACCCGCTTTTGCAGGATTTCCTTCGGGTAATCGATCTTGCCGCAGCCGGAGCAGGCGAGATTGCATTGGAACAGGGGTTCCAGCATCAGCACGAGTGGATAGCGCTTGTCGCCGCGCAGCTTACGCCCGGCAATATAGCGGGCGACCTTGTACATTTGGAGCAGTGGGATGGCCATGACGTATCTTACCGTGAGCGGGCCGCTTCGCCCAATTCTGATTGCAATCCGAGTACTTGGGCGCGGTGATCCCGCCAGACCCGATCCCATTCGATCTTGAACCAGGGGGTAAAGTTCCCGGCGTTCCCGGCGCCCCCGGCGGCCATTTCCGCCTGCAGCGCTTCGGGGCTCACCCAGCGCCAGGCCAGGATTTCATCCCCATCGACTTTGACAGAATCGGTGCAACGCCCGTAAAACACCGAACAAAGCTCGTTCTCGGCGCCCGTCTCGTCGAATTGGGCCTGATACTGAAACTTGAACAGAAAGTGCAGCGGGCAGCGCAGGCCAAGCTCTTCGTAGAGCCGGCGATGAATCGCCGCTTCCATGCTTTCGGCGACCCGCGGATGGCTGCAGCAGCTATTCGACCAATACAGAGGCCACAGTCGCTTGGCCGCCGACCGCTGCTGAATCAGCAGTTCGCCGCTACCATTAAATATCAGCAATGAAAATGCCCGGTGCAGGATGCCTCGGCCCTCGTGGCACCGTGCCTTGCTCAGATGTCCGACGTCTTGATCGGCTTCGTCAACCAGAATCAGGGTATCCCTGTCCGCGGCGACACTTGCGCCGGTGGCGCGGTTGTCCTGTTGTTCGTCCATGACCGGATGATACCTGCTCGCGAAATGCCAGCGCCACCATCCGAAATGCCGATGCCAGCATCGCGGCTGCGGATAGAACCTCTTGCCGTCCGCGCTGTCGAACAACGCTTGTGCCCTGAATACGGAGTGTGCATCCGTGAATTCACCGACCATCACCCCCGAATCCTCCCGCGCGCGGCAGTCCTTGGACGACGCGCCCATTCGTCTCGGCAGCAAGCCCATTCGTCTCGGCAGCGAGGAGCACAAGATCCTCTTCTGCCGGACCTTGCTCGATACCTTCAATCCCTACAAGCCCGCGGTGATCGATTGGCCCGAACTCGACCCGGAGACGTGCGAGCGGCTGGTGACACTGCCGATCTGGGACATTGCGGTGCAGACCGAGGGCAAAGCCCGGCTCAACGTCGCATCTTATGCGCAGGTCACGCGCGACTCGCTGTTGCGCAAGGCGATCGAGCTCAATGCATTCGAAGAAGGCCGCCACAAGCATGTGCTCTCCAATCTCGTCGCCGCCTATGGCATCGAACTCGCGCCGGAGCCGGAGTACGTCGTGCGGGGCAATCCGGAATGGGCCTTCATGGTGACCGGGTATAGCGAGTGCATCGATAGTTTCTTCGCCTTCGGCCTGTTCGAATCGGCCAAGCGCTCCGGATTCTTTCCGGAAGAACTGGTGGACACCTTCGAACCGGTGATTCAAGAAGAAGCCCGTCACATCCTTTTCTTCGTCAATTGGGCCGCGTGGCATCGCCGCACCATGCCGCTTTGGCGGCGGCCCTTCTTTGAGCTGAAGGTGCTGGCCGTGTGGCTGTTTCTGGTCTGGGAACGCATCGGCATCGCCCGCAGTGTGGAAAGCGGTACACAGGACCACAATTTCACGGTGACCGGTGCGAAGTCGGTCGGCGACGACATCGACGTCGCCGCACTGATCGACCTCTGTCTGGCGGAGAACGAGCGGCGCATGGGCCTCTATGATGAGCGCTTGCTGCGGCCCCTCGCGGTGCCAGCCCTCGCGCGATTGGCGCGCCGTTTCATGCGTCCGAAGCAAACCGCCGGCAAATAACGTCAGTTCAGCCGGCCGCGCTCGCGAAACCAGCGCAGCGCATCCTCGAACGCCTCGACCGGCGGTCGCCAGCGGTATCCCAGTTCGCTGGCCGCCTTGCCGCTCGAAAAGAACATACGCTTGCGCGACATGCGCAAGCCCTCGAGCGTCACCCGGCCGCTGCGGCCGGTCACCTTGGTCATTGCTTCCGCTGCATAGGCGACCGGCAGCACCGCGATATACGGCAGGCGGATACGCGGCGGCTTGCGCCCGACGAGCCGCGCGATCTGCTCGAGAATCGTCCGCAAAGTCATGTCCTCGCCGCCCAATATATAGCGCTCGCCCGTTTTGCCGCGCTCGAACGCCAGCAGGTGCCCGGCGGCGACATCATCCACATGCACGATATTGAGTCCCGTGTCCACGTACGCGGGCATACGGCCCAACGCCGCATCCAGCACGAGCTGCCCGGTCGGGGTTGGCTTGATGTCACCGGGACCGACCGGCGTCGATGGGTTGACGATGACCACCGACATGCCCGTTCGAGCCGCCTCGCGCGCCACCTCCTCCGCGAGGTACTTGGAACGCTTGTAATGGCCGATCATGTCGCTCAACGCCACGGGGCTGCGCTCTTCACCCGGCCTGCCATCCGTCGGAATGCCGATGGTGGCGACGCTGCTGGTGTAGACGGTGCGCTGGACTCCCGCCTTGCGGGCGGCGCTCAAGATGTTGCGGGTTCCCTCAACATTGGTGAGATACAGCGGCTTGGGATCGCGCGCGCCCAGCCGGTAGTCGGCGGCGGCGTGAAACAGCGCCGAGCAGCCCTCGAGCGCAATTTCGAGCGAGCCCGGGTCATTGAGATCGCCCTCCACGACTTGCGCGGCAAGCTGCTGCAGATTGCCGCGATCCGAGCCGGCGCGCGCCAGCACCCGGACCTGCCATCCGGAAGCGATCAGGGCCTTCGCAATCGCCGCACCGACGAAACCGGTGGCTCCGGTGACCAGCGCCTTCATGCGACGCGTGCGCCCGCGGCGAACGGTGCCGGCCAATCGGCGCGGGCGACCGCCGTCAACGAACGCGTTGCGGCTCTGTAGCGCTGCGCCAGACGGATCAACGGGAGCAGATCGAGCGGCGCCGCAGCCAATCCGCCGACGAGGCGCCGCATGCTCAATTGGCCTCCCAGGCTTGCCGCCATGACTGCCCGAGGCAGCACATCCATGGCAGTGTCCACGATCACGCGGACCACGGCGAACGGCAGACTATGGCCGGCGGCCACTTCCGCTACACCCAAACTTTCCATGTCAACCGCCACGGCTCCCGTCTCGCGAAACGCCTGGGCCTTGTCCTCGATCCGATCGATGGGCTGTGAAGCCGCCAGCAGCTTGCCGGCAGTGACCGGCCGTCGGGCGAGGATGGCCAGGCGCAGCTCCGCACACCATGCTGCCGAGGTCGAGAACCGCGCACCGTCGATCGATATGACTTCGCCGGGCAAAACCACGCTGCCCGCGCTCAAGCTCGGATCGAGGCCGCCGGCGAACCCGAAACTCATCAGGGCCGCGGCCCCCGCATCGACCAGTTTGCGCGCGGCTATTGCGGCACGAACTCCGCCCATGCCGCCGACGGCCAGCAATGCGCCGCCGCGCAGGGATGACAGGCCATCGCGCCGCGGCGCCGCAGGCCCTAAGGTGCGCGCCTCGGCCTCGAGCGCCGCGACGACGCCCACCCCATTCAATGAGCCGTTCCGCGGCGCGTCAGGGTGCGGTAGGCCGCCAGCGCCCAGAGCGGGAAATACGCCGAATAGCCGTGATATCGCAAGTAGAAGACCCGCGGAAAGCCGGGCGCGGTGAAGCTCGAATCGTTCCACAACCCATCCGCGCCCTGCGTGCGCAACAGGAATTCGGCGCCGCGCCGTACCGCCTCGGATCGCGCCTCGCCCGCGGCGAGCAATCCCAACAAAGCCCACGCAGTTTGGTACGGGGTGCTGTGAAATGTCCGGGACTCTCCGGGCGCCAGCGCATAGCTATCGTTGCTCTCGCCCCAGCCGCCGTCCGCATTTTGCTTGTGCTTCAGCCATTCGGCCGCGCGCCGCACCGCCGGATCATCGGGGCCAGCGTGTGCCTGGGCGAAGGCCATCAGCACCGACCAGGTACCGTAAATGTAGTTGGTGCCCCAGCGGCCGAACCAAGACCCATCGGCCTCTTGTTCCTCGCGCAGATAGGCGAGCGCTCGGTCCAGCGCCGGTTTGTCCTGCGGCCTGCCGACCCGCGCCAGCACGGTCACCACCCGGGCGGTCACGTCGCTGGTGGGCGGATCGAGCAGCGCGCCATGATCGGCGAACGGAATCTTGTTCAGGTAGTACTTGGTGTTGTCCGCATCGAAAGCCGCGAAGCCGCCGTCCTTGCTCTGCATTCCGACCAGCCAATCGAGCGCCCGGCGCATGCTTTCTGCGTAACGGCCCGAATCGCGGGCCTGATGCATGGCCCACACGACCACGGCCGTGTCATCGAGATCCGGGTAATAATCGTTCGCGAATTGAAACGCCCAGCCGCCGCCGGCCAACCCCGGGCGGTTCACCTGCCAGTCCGCCGGCTGGTCCAGCAACTGCTTCGTTTTCAGCCAGTCGAGTGCGCGAACCGATGCGTCGGAAGCGGTGGAGTCCCCCGCCTCCTGCATGGCCAGGGCCGCCAGCGCCGTATCCCAAATCGGCGAGACGCAGGGCTGGCAGTAGGCACTCGACGGACCCTCCACCAAGAGCTTTTGCAGGGCGCGCTTAGCGGTGACGCGCCGCGGATCGTCCGCGGGGTAACCCAATATCACCATCATCTCCAAGGCGTTGACCATGGCCGGAAAGATGGCGCCGAGGCCGTCCTCACCGTTGAGCCGCTCGAGAGTCCATTGCTCCGCCAGGCGCGTCGCTTTTTCGCGCATGCGTGCCGGAATGAACGGATCGATCATTCGTCCCAGCCGATCGGCCAGCAAGAACAACTTGGGGATGAGTCCCGGGCGGCGGAAATAATCGCGCTCCTTCTCGGGCGGAGTCGTGAACAACTCACGGATGTGCACGTCGCGGGGATTCTTGGCGACCGGCTTGCGCGTGCACAAAACGAACAGGGGAACCATGACGGTACGCGACCAGTAGGCCACCTTGTCGAGGTGGAACGGGAACCATCGCGGCAGCAGCATGATTTCGACCGGAATGTAGGGCACGCCGCGCCACGGCAGTTGCGCGAACAGCGCCAGCGCAATGCGCGTGAACACATTGACCCGGGCGGCGCCGCCATGCGCCAAAATCGCGGCGCGCGCGCGCGCCATGTGCGGCGCATCCGGGCTGTCTCCGGCCAGCTTCAACGCGTAGTAGGCCTTGACCGAGCAGCTGATATTGAGGTCGCCGCCGTGATAGAGCGGCCAGCCGCCGTGCTCCGCCTGCGCGGCGCGCAGGTAACGGCAGAGCTTCGCCTCCAGCGCGACGTCGATCTCGTCCAGGAAGTGCATCATCATGATGTACTCGGCCGGGATGGTGCAGTCCGCCTCGAGCTCGAACAGCCAGTATCCTTCGGCATGCTGGCGCGCCACGAGTGCATCCCGAGCGTCCACGATCGCGCGATCCAGGGGCGAGTCCGTCACTCGCCGCAGCGTGTGCGCCACGATATCGCCGCGCACATCCGTTTGCGGCCCGGGCTGTGGGCCCGGCTTCGGTGCGATGCGGCTCACGATCCTGAGTTCCCGTAAGAACGGCGCCGCGCGGGCTCCGGCGCACCGGCCGCCTCTTCCTGAAGGCCGGCCGGCATCGGACGAGGCCGCTGCAAGTCGGACAGGGTCGCGCGCGGCAGGCCGCGCGCAGCCTGCGCGAACAGACGGCGCAGCATCCAGTCGCTGCGTCCGGCGACATCCGTCAACAGACGGACCATGGCAACCGTGGAGCGCGTGACCTTCACCTGGGCGCCGGAGGTAAAGCGCGGATTGCGCTCGATCTTGCGCAGCGTGAGAACGGCCAGGCCTATCGCCCACAGGCAGAAACGGCGTATGCCGGTCTCCTTGCCTGGAATCAGCAAGGTATAGTCGAGCGCATTGCGCAGATGCGCATGAGCCACCCCGACGAGCTCACGAAAGCCCTCGCCGAAGCGTGGATCATGAGGTTCGCTCGATACCTGGGCGAGATCGATCCCATGACGCGTAAATACTTCCTGCGGCAGCCAGCATGCGCCGCGGCTGTGATCCTCCCACACGTCCTTGAGAATGTTCGTCATTTGCAGTCCCTGCGCAAACGATGCTGCGATAGCGGACAGGGCGGGACGGTGACGGGCGATTTGCGGCGAATAATCGCAGAATAAGTCGGTGAGCATTTCTCCGACCACGCCCGCAACGTAGTAGCAATAGTCGTCCAGGTCGGTTGAGCGGGCCAAGCCCTTGAGGCTGGCGCTGAACTGGAAACGAGGCATCCCGTAGCACATGAGTTCGACGCAGCGCTGGATCGCGGCCCGCTGTGCCGGGTTGAGGCGTGCAAGAACCCCGAGCACACGTCCCATATTGCACACCAGCTCGCGCTCCGTTGCCAAAGTCCGGTCCGACAACCGTTGCTCGATCTCCCGGGCCAGTCCCCGAGAGTCTCCCTGGCCGGCCACCACCGCGCTGAATCGCTGCAAAAAAGCCAATGTCTCCGGGGGCGAGAGCGCCGGCTCATCCTCGATGGTATCCGCGATGCGGCACAGCAAATAAGCATTGGTCACCGCGGTGCGCAATCCCAACGGCAATTGCGGAATAGTCAGCGCAAAGGTGCGCGAAACATGGGGCAGAATTTGGTCTTGATAGACTTCATCTGAACTGACGGAATCCATGCGGACAGTATCTCGGAAACCGTGAAGAATAGCATCATCTCAGCGCGTTTGCTTTGGTGCAAATTTGCAACATTGACCACAGCCGTTGGCACTCGGACAGCCGGACAGTATAAACTGTCGTAAATGACCGCCCCTCCCGACTCGTATCCCCTGCTCGAATCCCTCGCCACCCCGGCGGACCTGCGTCGTCTGCCGGCTGCAAAATTGGGAGAATTGGCGCAGGAGCTGCGCCGCTTCCTGATCCATAGCGTCAGCACCCGCGGAGGGCATTTTGCCGCTGGTTTGGGCACGGTCGAGCTGACCATCGCCCTCCACTATGTGTTCAATACGCCCTATGACAGGCTGGTCTGGGACGTCGGGCATCAGGCCTACCCGCACAAGGTGCTGACGGGCCGGCGCGACCAGCTCCATACCATCAAACAGCACCGCGGCCTGGCACCGTTTCCGACCCGCAGCGAGAGCGAATACGACACTTTTGGCGTCGGCCACTCCAGTACTTCCATCAGCGCCGCCCTGGGAATGGCTGTCGCGGCAGCGCAACAAGGACAAAATCGCCGTGCGGTCGCCATCATCGGCGACGGAGCTTTGACGGCGGGCATGGCCTTCGAGGCCCTCAACCATGCGGGCTCGCTGCCGACCGACCTGTTGATCGTCCTGAACGACAATGACATGTCGATATCGGAGAATGTCGGCGCGCTCTCCAATTACCTGGCCCGAGCGCTATCGGGGCGCATGTATTCGAATCTGCGCGAGAGCGGCAAAAAGGTCCTCAGCCAGATGCCCACGGTGTGGGAACTCGCACGCCGCTCGGAGGAGCACCTGAAGGGCATGGTGCTCCCCGGCACTCTGTTCGAGGAAATGGGCTTCAATTATATCGGCCCCATCGACGGCCACGACGTCAAGGCCCTGGTGAGCACCCTGCGCAATCTGCAGAAGCTGCGCGGACCCCAATTTCTGCACGTCGTCACGCGCAAGGGCAAGGGCTATGCGCCTGCCGAAGCGGATCCCATCAAGTGGCATGGACCGGGACCGTTCGATCCGGCCAGCGGCATGATCTTCAAAGAGGCGAGCACCGGACCCACCTACTCGCAGATCTTCGGCAAGTGGCTATGCGACATGGCGGAACGCGATCCCGCCATCGTCGGCATCACACCGGCGATGCGTGAGGGCTCGGGACTCGTCGAATACTCGAAGCGATTCCCCGCGCGCTACTACGATGTCGCGATCGCCGAACAGCACGCGGTCACCTTCGCCGCGGGCCTGGCGGCCGAGGGGCTCAAGCCGGTTGTCGCGATCTATTCGACCTTCCTGCAGCGCGCGTACGATCAGCTCATCCACGACGTGGCCCTGCAGAATCTGCCGGTGGTATTCGCCGTGGACAGGGCCGGACTGGTCGGCAGCGATGGCGCCACGCACCAGGGCAGCTACGATCTGTCCTTCCTGCGCTGCATCCCCAACATGGTGATCATGGCGCCGGCGGACGAGAACGAGTGCCGCCAGATGCTCTACACCGGGACCACCCTGTCTTCACCCTCCGTGGTGCGCTATCCCCGCGGCACGGGACCGGGCGTGGCTGCGGAGGCGGAGATGAGCGCGCTCGCCGTGGGGCGCGGTCAAATCAGGCGCGAAGGCCGCAGCGGTTTGGCGATTCTGGTATTCGGCACGCTGCTCGAATCGGCGCGCAAGATCGCCGAGCGCCTGGACGCAACGCTGGTGAACATGCGCTTCGTCAAGCCGTTGGATGAGACCCTCGTCATGTCGATTGCGGCGCGCCACCGCGCCATCATTACCATCGAAGAAAATGCCGTCATGGGCGGCGCGGGCTCGGCGGTCGGCGAACTGTTCGCCTCCGAGGGTGTGCAAGTGCCGCTGTGGCATATCGGCATACCGGACCGCTTCATCGAGCACGGTTCGCGCGAAACCTGCCTTGCGGCAGCGGGATTGGATGTTGCCGGCCTCACCGCGAACGTCGAACGCTGGTGGACCGAGCAAACTCAGGAAAGGGTTCGTTCGATTCGTAGTGTGTGATCCGCGACCGTCGCGGCCTCACCGACTCGTTCAATCATGATTGAATTCAAATCCGATTTCTTGCGCACGCTGACCGAGCGCGGCTATATCCATCAGCAAACCGATGCCGCGGGGCTCGATGAGCGTGCGCTGTCGGGCATCGTCACCGCCTACATCGGCTTTGATGCCACCGCCGACAGCCTGCACGTCGGCAGCCTGGTGCAGATCATGCTGCTGCGTCGCCTGCAGCAGACGGGCCACCGCCCCATCGTACTGATGGGCGGCGGAACGACCAAGGTCGGGGATCCTTCCGGGCGCGACGAAACGCGCCAACTGCTCACCGATCAGCAGATCGACGCCAATATCGCCGGCATCCGCGAGATTTTCGGCCATTTTCTGCGCTTCGACGACTCCCCGACGGGCGCCGTGATGGCCAACAACGACGACTGGCTGTCGAGCTTGCAGTACATTCCTTTCCTGCGCGATATCGGCCGGCATTTTTCGATCAATCGGATGCTGACCATGGACAGCGTGAAGCTGCGGCTCGAGCGCGAGCAGCCGCTGACGTTCCTGGAATTCAATTACATGATTTTGCAGGGCTACGACTTCATGGAACTGAACCAGCGCTACGGCTGCACGCTGCAGATGGGCGGCTCGGACCAGTGGGGCAATATCCTGCAGGGCGTGGAACTCGGCCGCCGCGTACGGGAAAAGGAGTTGTTTGGCCTCACCTCGCCGCTCATCACCACCTCCTCGGGTGCCAAGATGGGCAAGACCGCGAGCGGCGCCGTATGGCTGAGCGACAAACGTCTGTCGGCCTACGATTATTGGCAGTATTGGCGCAACACCGAAGACGGCGACGTGGGGCGCTTCCTGCGCATGTTTACCGACCTGCCGCTGGCCGAGATCGTGCGCCTCGAGCACCTGCAAGGCGCCGAAATCAACGAGGCCAAGAAGATCCTCGCCACCGAGACCACACGCCTGTGCCACGGCGAAGCCGCGGCGCGCACAGCGGCCGAGACAGCGGCCAAGACTTTCAGCGGCGCGGTGCGCGGCGTTGCAACTGTGTCCGGGAATCTGTCGGCGGATCCGGGAGCTTTACCCTTTGTCACCCTCGATGGCGGTGCGCAGATGCTCGTTATCGACGTGGTGGTAAAACTCGGCATGGCTGCGTCGAAAAGCGACGCAAGGCGGCTGATTGAACAGGGAGGTGTCAAGTTGAACGACCAGCAGGTGCGGTCGGTGACCGCCACCGTTTCGAGTGCGGATCTGGAGGAAGGGGGCAATGCCCGCCTCGCGGTCGGCAAAAAGCGCCACGGCTTGATCAAGCGTGAGTGAAAATCAAGCGAAAGTGAAGATAAGTGAAGAGCCATCCGCCCGGTTGACCGAGGAGTGCTCACATTGGGAGTCTCGGCTCGCAGCGCCAGGTTTTTTCGTCGCCGGAGGCATCACGAGTACACAAGAATGTGCTTTAATTTCGGCAGTAGTTCTTACAAAACCGTGCTCGATCGCCGACACGGCCCTGAGGATGGCATTACGCGACAGGGACAAGGACCGTATTACTGAGGACCAATCAAATTATGGCAGTGTTTGGATCCCGCTTGCAGTCGGCTGCCCATCGCGTACGCGCGATAGAGCATAGAGAATGCCTGCGAAAAGAGACATCATGCGTAAAGTCGCCATAGTCGCGACTTCCTTCCGTATGCCGGGCACCACGCCCGCTCGTTTTTGGGACGACCTGCTCGCCGGCCGCGATCTCGTGACCGAGGTCGAGCCCAGCCGATGGGCCGCTGCCGCGTACCTGCACCCGAATAAGGACCATCCGGGATCCGCCTACACCTTCGCTGCGGGTTCGCTCGGCGATGTGTCCGGATTCGACGCCGGATTCTTTGCCATTTCGCCGCGCGAAGCGGCATTGATGGACCCCCAGCAGCGCTTGTTGCTGGAAATGAGTTGGGAAACCTTCGAGAACGCAGGTATTCGGCCTTCGACGCTGCGCGGCAGCGATTGCGGCGTATACATCGGCATCTCGACTGCAGACTATTCATCGCGGATGGCCGACGATTTGTCGGCCATCGATGCATCATTCGCGACCGGCAACACCTCGAGCATTGCCGCCAATCGCCTGTCCTATATGTATGATCTGCGCGGACCGAGCATGGCGATCGATACCGCCTGCTCCTCCTCGTTGGTTGCCTTTCATCAGGCCTGTCGCGCCATTGCCGCCGGCGAGATCAGCCAGGCCCTGGCCGGCGCAATCAGCTTGCATCTGCATCCCGTCGGTTTCGTGTCTTTTTCGAAGGCCACGATGCTGTCGCGGCAGGGGCGCTGCAGGGTGTTCGATGCCTCGGCCGATGGCTATGTGCGCTCCGAGGGCGGCGGCGTATTCCTGCTGAAGGACTACGATCAGGCGGTCGCCGACGGCAATCCCATATTGGCGGTGGTGGCTCATTCGGCGGTGAACAGCGACGGCCGCAAATCCGGACTGACGGTGCCGAGCGTGGCGGCCCAGGCCTCCTTGCTGATGAACGCCTATCGGGACGCGGGAATCTCTCCCAGCGAAATAGACTACATCGAGGCACACGGCACCGGCACCGCGGTCGGCGATCCCATCGAGACCCGCGCCTTGGGCGACGCGCTCGGTCAGCACCGATCGAAGAACCAGCCGTTGCCCATCGGCTCGGTCAAGGGCAACGTCGGGCATCTCGAAGCAGCCTCGGGGGTTGCCGGACTTCTCAAGGCGCTGCACTGCCTGCGCCACCGAATCGTACCGGCACACATCGGGATGGATACCCCGAATCCGCACATTGCCTTCAAGGACTGGAATCTCGAAGTGCTTACCGCCAACAAGCCGCTGCGTTCCAGCGGCCGGCTGGTGATCGGCGTGAACTCCTTCGGCTTCGGCGGCGCCAATGCGCACGTGATTCTGGAGAGCTATGGCGCCCACGCGCCCGCGACGCCGGCTCTGCCCAAGGCGAGCGCGCTTCCCATCGTCGTGTCCGCGCGCGATGCGCCGGCGCTCAAGGTGGCTGCGCGCGATCTTGCCAAATTCATCCGCGGTCAGTCGCAAAGCGCGCTGTACGATATTGCCTACCAGTCCGTCCACGGCCGGGAGCGGCTGGCCCACTGCGCGATATTGTTCGGCACGACGCCGGCGAGCATCGCCAAAACCCTCGACCAGTTCGCGGACGGTGGATCGGAGAAGACCGGCGTCGAGTCCGGAACCTCGCTCAATGCGCCGGTCGGCGCCGCATTCATCTATTCGGGCAACGGCGCGCAATGGGCGGGCATGGGCAGCCGGCTGCTGGCGGATCCGACGTTCAAGGCGACGATTCGCGAGGTGGACAAGCTGTTTTCCCGCTACGCGGACTATTCTCTGGAAGAGGAACTGTCCGGCAAGAACGGCGATCGCTACGGATTGACTGAAATAGCTCAGCCGGCGCTGTTTGCACTACAAGTCGGCATCACGGCCATGTTGCGCCGCCGAGGCGTGGTGCCGGTGGCGGTGGCGGGACACAGTGTGGGTGAGGTGGCAGCCGCCTGGGCGTCGGGTTCATTGTCGCTCGCCGCCGCGGTCAGCGTCATCCATCACCGCAGCGCGCTGCAGGGCGCGACCAAGGGATCGGGCTGCATGACGGCGATCAATGTCGGCGAGCCGCGCGTGCGCGAATGGATGCAGAAGCTGGGCCTCAGCGAAACGCTCAGCATCGCCGGCATCAATAGCAGCAAGGGCGTGACCATTGCCGGACCGGCGACGGCGCTCGCTCGCCTGGAAAGCGCCCTCAGCGAAGAGAACGTCGCGTACAAACGCCTGGATCTCGACTATGCATTTCACAGCCCGGCAATGGACGGTCTGTTCTCGGAGCTACGTCGCGCGCTCGCGCATCTGGAGCCCGAGGATGCCGAGATTCCTTTCCATTCCACGGTCACCGGTGAAAAGCTGGCCGGCAAATCGCTGAATGCCGAGTACTGGTGGCGCAATGTTCGTGAGCCCGTGTTGCTCGGGCAGGCGATCGGCGGGATGGTGCGCGGGGGCATCAATATTTTCCTGGAAGTCGGTCCGCACATGGTGTTGCGCCGCTATATTCAGGATTGCCTCGCCGATTCCGGGGTCACCGGCCGCGTCATGAGTACGGGCACGCGCGGCGATGACTCGCCGCAGCGCATTTACTCCGCCGCCAACCAGGCACTGATCGCCGGCGCCACCGTGGAATGGCAGCGCTTGCTGCCATGGCCGGGCCGTCACGTAGAGCTGCCCAATTATCCCTGGCAGCGGGAGAGCTACTGGCATACGCAGACCCCGGCGTCGATGGGTCTGCTCGGCCGCAAGCTCGAGCATCCGCTGCTCGGCTACGCACTCAATCAAGCCGAGCTGACCTGGGAAAACGATTTCGATACGCAGAAGCATCCGATGCTCGCCGATCACGTGGTGGGCGATGTGACGATCTTCCCGGGTTCCGGTTATTTGGAATTGGCGCTGGCAGCCGCATTGCGCTGGCAGCCTGCCGGCTTGGCGGAAATCGAGGATCTGGAGATCCGCGCACCCCTGTTGCTCGCCCTGGAACCCAGCCGCACGGTACGCTGTGCAGTGGATCCTCGCGACGGGCAATTCTCGGTCAAATCCCGCGAGCAGCTCAAGCAAGAGCCCTGGGTCATGCACGCCGCCGCCCGAGTGTTGCGCGAACCCACGGAGATTAGGTTGCGGCGCACGCTCGGTACGCTGCCGAGCCGCACACCGGATTTCACGGACGCCTCGCACACCGTGCTCACGCGCGCGGTCGGCCTCGACTACGGGCCCGCGTTCCGGGCCGTCACTCACGGTTGGATCGACGGCGCAACCGTGCTCGCGAGGTTGGACATTCCCGACTCCCTGCGCGGCGAATTCGACCAGCACCACCTGCACCCGGCGCTGCTCGACTGTGCATTCCAGCTCATCATTCAATTGCTGCAGGACAGAGCGGCGAACGATACCGACGTGGTGTTCGTACCGATGCGCATCGGGCACTTGAGTTACCGCCATGGCGCGCTCAAGCCGCAGTATGCGCGCGCGCGCCTGTTGAACCACGGGCCACGCTCGGTATCGGCGGAGTTCGAGATTTTCGATGAAGCGCAGCAACCGATTGCGCTGATCGAGGAAGTGCGATTCCGCGGGGTGCGGCTGCAGCGCGCAGCCTCCGAGCAAATCCGCTACTTCGAATACGCTGCGGTGCCGCGGCCATTGTCCACGCCTCGGCCGGCGCCTTTGCGCACGGCGGATGGATCGGCCTTCGACGGTCTCGAAGCGGCGCTGGATCAGTGCTTTGCCGACACCGAGGTGCAGCGCGCACATCGGCTGTATTCGGGCGAAATCGATCCCCTGCTCGATGAGCTCTGCGACCGCTTTGTGATCGAAGCGCTGCGACAGGTGCCGTCGCCCCAGGATGGTGGCCCGCAAAGCAGTCAGGGTGACGGCAAAGCCACCGGTGCCGCCAACGGCGCCGGCCACGGTGACTCCGGGGTGGCGCCGGAGGCTGCGATGTATCACGCGCACCTGCTCGCGCGGGCGCGCGCCGACGATGCGCTCGGTGCAGATGAATCGATGGGTACCGCCCAGGACGTCTGGAACACCCTGGTCGGCGACTATCCGGATTATTTCCAGATCGTTCACGCAGTCGGCTGCGTCGGCCTGCATCTGCCCGCACTGCTGGCGGGACGGCGCACCCTTGCGCAGATCCAGCAAACCCAGATCTCGCTGCCGGCACTGTTGCGTCAGGCGCAGGGCGCCGACTTCAGGTCGTGCATCAACGCTGCAGTACGCGAACAAATCGCCGCGGCCCTGCGCGCGCTGCCCGAGGGGCAGCGCCTCGGCGTGATTGAAATCAGCCAGGGCACACCGGCGCTGGCCGCCGAGATTTGCCGTGCCCTGGACTTCGATCGCGCCGACTATCGCTTCGTGAGCGGCGATCCCGCGAGCCTCGACGAGGCGCGGCGGCTGCAAGAAAAGTATCCGGCAATCGATGTTTCGGCAATGGACGCAGCAGCGGCCGGCGGCTGTCAGCTGGCCATTCTCATGCTCGATTTCCCCTCCTTGCGCGAGGCCATGCGCGCCTTCGATTACGCCAAGGCGCAACTGGCGCCGGGGGGCGTACTGCTGATGATCGGCGCGCGTCCCTCGCGGTGGTTGGACTTCGTTTTCGGCGGCGATCCATCGTGGTGGAGTGAATCGGAAGACGGCGCGCCGCTGTCGCCCCAACAACCGGTCGACTTCTGGCAGGATCGCGCGCGCGAGGCCGGCTTCTCCTCGATGCGTCAGTTCGAACAGGGTGACGATGCGGCAGCGGGTCCGTACATATTTCTCGGCACCCGCGAACGGCTCAGCGAAACACAGCCGCTGCAGTCCTCGCCGGCGCGCCATTGGCTGCTGCTGGCTGACGCGGCGGGCTACTCGGCGCAGCTCGCCCTGCACCTCGACGCGCGGTTGCAGGAACGCGGGGATGTGGTCAGCCGTGTGACGGCGGCCGACGCCGCTGCGTTGCGCCAGGCTCTTGCGGACAGCGCCGGTCACAGCGGTGTGCTGCACGGCATCGTCGACTTGAGCGGGCTGCAGCGTGCATCGGGCACCGACGCCGAGTCCTTGCTCGAGGTGCAGGTGGCGCGCTGCACCGCCGCCGCCGCTCTGATCCAAGCCTGCGAGGCCACGCAGACCCGTGCGCTATGCTGCTTCGTGACCACCGGGGCCGCGACTTACTTGCTGCCTCCGCGGCCGCTTGACGATGCTGCCTCCCGTCATGCGCTCGCCGACTCACCGCTGGCGGGCCTGGTACGCACCGTGATGAACGAGGCCGTGGGCTGCTCCGTGCGCCTGATCGATTTGGAGACCTCGGCGGCAGCGATCGATTTGACGGCCGCAGCTCTCGCCCGCGAACTTGAAGAGGGCGATGCCGAGCAGGAAGTGATTCTAACGGCGGCCGGCGAGCGGTATGCACCGCGGCTGCGTTCCGCTGCGCCACCGCGAGCCGACCAGGGTCAAGCCGCCAAGGTGTCGGCAGCCGCCGAGCCGCGCAGCCTCCGATTGGGGTTCGCGCTGCCGGGGCAGCTGCGCAACCTCCATTGGGAGAGTTATCCGCGCACGACTCCGCTCGAGGACAACGTGGAAGTCGCGGTCAAAGCCACCGGCTTGAATTTTCGCGATGTCATGTATGCGCTCGGACTGCTTTCCGATGAGGCGGTGGAGAACGGTTTCGCCGGCGCGAGTCTGGGCCTGGAATTTTCGGGGGTGGTCCGCAGCGTCGGCCCGCGCGTTACCGGCTTTGCGCCCGGGGACGCGGTGGTCGGCTTCGCCCCGTCGAGTTTTGGCGATCGGGTGGTGACGACGGCCGCTGCGCTGTCGCACATCCCGGCGGGGCTGTCGTTCGAAGCGGCGGCGACCATACCGAGCACATTCTTCACGTCCTACTACGCGCTGCATCATTTGGCGCGCTTGCACAAAGGCGAAAAAGTTCTGATCCACGGCGCGGCGGGCGGAGTCGGCATCGCAGCGATCCAGGTGGCCAAGTGGTGTGGGGCTGAAATCTACGCCACGGCCGGTTCCGACGAGAAACGCGATTTCCTGCGCCTGCTGGGCGTTGAGCATATTTTCGACTCACGCAGCCTGGATTTCGCCGACCAGATTCTCGAGCTGACGGATGGTGCAGGCGTCGATGTGGTGCTCAATTCCCTGGCCGGCGAGGCCATCAATCGCAACCTTCGGGCATTGAAACCCTTCGGCCGTTTCCTCGAATTGGGCAAGCGCGACTTCTACGAAAACACACGCGTGGGCTTGCGCCCGTTCCGCAACAACTTGAGCTACTTCGGCATCGACGCCGACCAACTCATGTCGCAGCGCCCTGACCTGACGCAGCGGCTGTTTTCAGAAGTATTGGCTCTGTTCCAAGAGCGCGTATTCCATCCCCTGCCGTTCCGCACCTTCGACGCCGTGGAGGTGGTCGACGCATTTCGCCACATGCAGCAGGCGCGCCACATCGGCAAAATCGTCGTCACCTACCGCAACGGAATTCAGTCCACCCAGCCGGCGCCGCGCGCCCCGGCGCGCCGCCTGGAAATTTCGCCGCAAGCGACCTTCCTGGTCACCGGCGGCCTGGGCGGCTTTGGTTTGAGAACAGCCGAGTGGCTCGCGGATCGCGGCGCGCGCAATCTGGTTCTGATCAGCCGCCGCGGCCCCGCTGCGGATGAAGCCCAGACGACGCTGGCGCGGCTCGAACGCCGCGGCGTGCGGGTACTCGCGCGCGCGTGCGACGTCACCGACCGGTCAGCGTTGGTCCGCCTGTTCGATGAAATCGCACGCGATCTGCCGCCGCTGCGCGGCATCGTGCACGCCGCCATGGTCATTGACGATGGTCTGGTCCGCGACTCGAACGAGGCGCAGATCCGCCGGGTGCTGGCGCCGAAAGTACTGGGCGCCCACCATCTGCACGAACTGACCTGCGATCTGCCGCTCGATTTCTTCGTGTTGTATTCTTCGGCCACGACGCTGTTCGGCAATCCCGGCCAGGGTGGTTACGTGGCGGCCAATTCCGCCCTCGAAGCCCTGGCGCGGCTGCGCCGCGCACGAGGCTTGCCGGCAACGTGCGTGCGCTGGGGAGCCATCGACGATGTGGGCTTTCTCGCGCGCAATCAGAAGATCAAGGACGCGCTGCAGAGCCGCATGGGCGGAGCAGCCCTGCCCTCGGCCTCGGCCCTCGAGGCGCTGGAATCCATGCTGCTCGCGGATCGTTCCGATCTGGGCGCGCTCGACCTCGAATGGCGGGCGCTCGCCCGGTCCCTGCCGAGCGCCGGGTCGCTGAAATTCTCCGAGATTGCCCGCGCGAGCGGCGACGGTGAAGGCGAGGAGGAAGGAGCGCTCGATCTACGGCGCCTCCTGGCGGACCTGCCCGAGGAGGAATGCCTGAACACCGTGGTCGAGATGCTGAAAATCGAAATCGGCGAAATTCTGCGGATGGCTCCCGACAAAATCGACGCCACCTTGTCGATGCAGCAGATGGGCCTGGACTCCCTGATGGGCGTCGAGCTGGTGGTTGCCGTAGAGAACCGGTTCGGCACCCGGCTGCCGGTCATGGCATTGAGCGACAGTCCGACCGTGGCGAAGCTGGCCGGATGGATCATCAAGCAGCTGCGCTCTGACGAGGCGGCGAGCACGGACACGACTCAGCACGACATGCGCGCCCGGATCCAACAAATCGCCGCTCAACATGCGGAAGAGATTCCGCATGCGGACCTCGAGCGGATGAGCAGCCAGCTGCCCGGAAGCACAGCCGCCGAGAATCAGCGGATGATCAATTAGCATGAGCAAAACACCGGGCCTGACCGCTCAGCTCAAAGAAAAGCTGATTCAACAGGGAATCGAGCGGCGTCTGCGGCGCTCGAATGCGCCGCCGTCAGCCCCGCTTTTTAGAGCAGGCGCTGCTGCCGGCCCCGAGATCCCGGAGCAGTACTATCGTTTCGATCTGCATCCCGGCTATCAACAACTGCGCATCATCGCCGACGGTGCCGCGCGGCTCGGCATCGGCAGCCCTTTCTTCAAGGTTCACGAGGGCAGCGCCGGAGGCCGCACGCGCATAGCCGGACGCGAATACCTGAATTTCTCGAGCTATAACTACCTCGGCCTGTCCGGACAACTCTATGTTGCAGCGGCAGCCAAGAACGCCATCGACCGCTATGGCACGTCCGTGTCGGCAAGCCGCGCGGTATCCGGCGAGCGCCCCCTGCATCGCGAGCTGGAAGCGGCGATCGCCGCCGCCTATGGCGTCGAAGATGCCGTGGTATTCGTCAGCGGTCATGCAACCAATGTCACGGCCATCGGCTACCTGTTCGGGCCGCGCGACTTGATCGTGCACGACGAGCTGATCCACAACAGCACTCTGCAGGGCATTCAACTCGCCGGCGCGCGGCGCCTGCCCTTCCCGCACAATGACTGGGCGGCGCTCGACGCGATTTTGTCCGAGCAACGGCGCCAGTTCGAACGCGTATTGATCGTCGTCGAAGGCATCTACAGCATGGACGGCGATTTCCCCGCGCTGCCGCGTTTCATCGACATCAAGCGCCGCCACAAGGCATTCCTGATGGTCGACGAAGCGCACTCCTTCGGCGTGATGGGAGCGACCGGCCTCGGTATTCGCGAGCATTTCTCGCTGGCCGGCGACGAAGTCGATATCTGGATGGGCACGCTCAGCAAAACGCTGGCGGGCTGCGGCGGTTACATCGCCGGTACGACGGCGCTGGTGGAGAATCTGAAGTTTCTGGCACCCGGCTTTCTGTACAGCGTCGGCATGGCGCCGCCTCTGGCGGCCGCCTCGCTGGCCGCGTTGGAGCACATGCGGCGGGACCCGGCTCGAGTCACGACGCTGCATGCGCGCGGCGAGCTGTTTCTGCACCTCGCGCGCGAAGCCGGCATCAACACGGGAACCAGCGCGGGCATTTCCGTCATACCCGCGATTGTCGGCAGCTCCACGCGCGCCGCGCGCGTCTCTGCCGCCCTGTTCGAGCGCGGCATCAACGTGCAACCCATACTCTATCCGGCGGTGCCGGAAAAGCTCGCGCGCCTGCGATTCTTCATGTGCTGTGAGCACAGCGAAGCGGATATCCGCACCGCGGTAGGCGCGCTGGCGGCCGAACTGCAACGCTAACGACGCGTCGCATCGTCGACACTCTTACATCGGTCGCCCGGCCTGAATCCATTCCTGTGTCTTGCCAATGGGCAAACGGTAGCGTGCGCAGTTGTAAACTTCCAAGCCTTGCAGTTCTTCGCGCAACAGTCCCATAAAGGGCAATTGGTTGACCTCGGGTAGAACCAGAGAGGCGATGGCACTGACCATCGTTCTGCGGAGAACGACCACCTCTTTAACGGCTTCGCTCAAATGCTCGCGATACTTGGCGCGAAACGGATTGGGCGCACTCATCGCCTCGAGAATTACTTTGTACTTGGCTATGGAGCGTCTGTACGTCCATTCGAACAATTCAGCGGCAATCGTGACGTCCCGCCGCTCATAGACCCCGAGCATGGCCATTGCATAATCGGCAGGCTCGACATCCAGAAACGACAACGGCGCGCAATTGGCCAGCATGAGAGGCAAGTTCGCGCAAAGACGGCTGGTGCGCTTGTTACCGTCTTCGAATGGCTGGAGATAGGCGATGTTGACCCATAGAAAAAAGGCCGCTTCCAGCGGGTTGTTGACGCTTCTAGCCTTGTCCACGATGTGCTCGAGCATTTCTTCCAATAGTTGCGGCACTTGCGACGGCACGTAGACCGAACCGGCGATATTCACTATGGTTTTACGAATCGCTCCAACCGACTGCGTATTCTCGAGCAGTCCCTGCATCAATATGCTCTGGACGTTGCGCACGACAGAAACGGTGAGGCCGTACTCAGGCACGGCGTCCACCATGAATTCGATGGCATCCTTGTGGTTCAAGAGCATGATCGAGTCTCTGTCCTCGCCTGCGGAGCGGCCCTTCATGAAGAGCTCGCGAGTGTCGAGCAAACTCATGCGGTTTCCCTCCAGACGCGATGATTGCCAAGATAAATCTATGAGCAGCTGTTCCAGCACCTTACGGGCATAGGTACCGGCCGGTTGTCGTCCTGGCGACCGTCCATCGGCAAACAAAGACTGCGCCAGTTGAAGCGGTAATAGGGATGACTGATTCGGCAGATAATTATCGACGAAACTTCGGTGGTAAGATGCGGGGGTGCGTGTGCCGATTGGGGCTTCAAGCAGTGCCCGAAGCGATCGAGAACCGGCGCTCCAACTTGGTTTGTTGGTTGCTTGCGGGTTGTGCTCAGCCAATGCGGTGGCGGCCACCGGCTCGATGTGGGCGAGTGGCACTGCACGTCGATACGTGGTTGCGGGTCCCCTTCCTTCACGGAGGATTTCACCACTGTCAGTGAGTTTGGTCAGATGGCGATTGATTGTCGGTCGACTTGCTCCCACGTGGTTTGTGATGTCGGCAGCATCAGTAGGACCGAGCCCTTGGGTGGCGCGGTCAGTCAGATAGGCGAGGATGGTTTGCGGGATATGTCTTTGTGCCATACTTTTCCTATCACAATCGAATCATTTTGGTGACGGAGATGCCTTTCTTATCATAATCATATCATTTCTTGCGAAAAATGATGCGATTATGATAAGATAATGATAGGATGTTGATAGGCTAGCTGTGGCGCCGGCTTGTTCTGGTGGCCAGAATCGCGTGACGTTTCCGCGGAAACGTCACCCGATGTCTTAATTATTGAGACTGAAGCATGAAGCGGATGGACAGAATGCTGCGCAACCACATCGACCCGCAGCCGCGCTCCGCTCCGATGAGTCGTTGATACTTGACCCACGCGCCTGCCAACCCTGCAGTTCTCGCCAACCTCTACCTTAGCGCGGTACTGCCCTGTCTGGCCGATCTGACTGACCAGGACCCGGTCGCCCGCGACATGCTCGGCGACTTGCGGGCGTCCATCGTTTTGCGGGTTTGCAACGGCCCGGCGGCGACGGTCCGTTTCGCAGGCGGCAAAGCCGTGTGGGAAAACGGCGCCGCGCGCGCACCGTCAGTGATCCTGCTTTTCCTGAGCAACGGCCATCTCAATGCCTTTTTCTCCGGCAAGAAGTGGGCGGTGCCGGTGCTGCTGTGGGGCGGCTGGCACATCTCCGTCCTGGCGCGATTTTCCAAACTGGCGCAGCGGCTGGAGGCCACCCTCGACGGGCACCCCGAGGTTCTCGAGACCTCGGCCGGGCGCCGCTTGCACGCTCGGCTCTCGCTCATTGCAGCCGGTCTCGGGCTGCACGCGCTCGCACAGGGCGATGATACGGCGCGGCAGACGCTGCGCTCCCTCCCGCATGGGCTGGCTTCCTTCGCCATCGAGGGCGATGAGAGGGCGGTCTGGTTCGATCATGGCTCAGCCGACTACGCTGCGGGCTGGGGGGTGCCCCCGCGACGCCCCGACGTATGCATCGTGTTTACTGACGCTGAAATCGCCTATGGAGCCATGCGCGATGAAATAGATACCCTGGCGGCCGTCGGCGGCGGCCGGATCCGGGTGGAGGGCCTGATTCCCCTGGCCGACGGCCTGAACTTCGTCATGGAGCGGCTGCGCATCTATTTGAAGCCGACGGCCCAATGAAGCTCCCAATATGAGTTCAACCGACAACCGCTTCCGCCGCTCCCAAGAGCTCTTTGCCAGAGCCGCCCAAGTCATTCCCGGCGGCATCTACGGCCACGCCGGCCCGGCCGTGGCACTGCCCGGGGCCTTCCCTTACTACGCCGATCGAGCGCAGGGCTGCCGGTACTGGGATGTGGACGGGAACGAATACATCGACTACCTGTGCGGCTACGGCCCCATGGTCCTCGGCCACCAGCATCCGGAGGTGGAAGCCGCGGCCGCCCGCCAGCAACGAGACGCGCTGTGCCTGAATCATCCGGGCCCGATCATGGTGGAGCTCGCCGAGCGCCTGGTTTCTCTGGTGGAGTTCTCCGCCTGGGCGGTGTTCGCCAAGAATGGCTCGGACATGACCACCTGGTCATTGCAGGTGGCGCGCGAGCATACGAAGCGGCGCAAGATTCTCAAAGTGGCTGGCGCCTACCACGGCATCGACCCCTGGTGCACGCCCGGCCACGCGGGACTGCTGGACGAGGACCGCACCCACATCCACGAATTCAATTGGAACGATATCGAGTCCTTCGAACAGCT
This sequence comes from uncultured Gammaproteobacteria bacterium, assembly GCA_963807505.1. GTDB lineage: Bacteria > Pseudomonadota > Gammaproteobacteria > Steroidobacterales > Steroidobacteraceae > Bog-1198. Next base: position 788,756 of record CAWECC010000001.1, read on the forward strand.
TCTGAAGCAGTTTCGCGGCGACATCGCCGGCGTCATCATGACGCCGTTCCATCATCCGGCCTTCCATCCGTCCCAGATGCCCTCCCCCGGCTTCTGGCCGCATATCGAAGCGGCCTGCCGCCGCGAGGGGATCGTCTTGATCCTCGACGACATCCGCGCCGGATTCCGCCTCGACCTCGGGGGTTCACACAAATTCTTCGGCTTCGAGCCTGATTTGATTTGCTTCTGCAAGGCGATTGCCAACGGTCACGCCCTGTCGGCCACGCTGGGCCGCAAGGAGCTGCGGGTCGCCGCCAGCAAGGTGTTCCTGACCGGCAGCTACTGGAACAGCCCGCCCGCCATGGCGGCGTCGATGGCCTGCCTCGAGATCATGCAGAAAGACGACACGGTTTCCACACTACGCAGCACGGGGACAATGTTGATGGACGGCCTGGTCGCAGCCGGCAAGAAATACGGCTATGCAATGCTCGCCTCCGGTCCGCCAGCCGTTCCGTTCCTGAGCTTTGTGGACGATCCCAGCCTGCGCCGCCAGCAGCGTTTCTGTGCAGAAGTGACGCGGCGCGGAGCGATATTCCATCCGCATCACAATTGGTTCCTCTCCGCGGCGCACACGCCGCAGGACATCGCCGCCACGCTGGGCATGGCCGACGAGGCCTTCGCGGTCATCAGGAGCGAGGGGCTTTGAACACGCTTCGCATCTGTCACAAATGCGTAGAAATAGGTCAGGGGTGCGCCCCACTGAATCGATTGGACTAAAATCACCGACAACTCAGCAGCTTAGCTGCGGTTGTAGACCGTTACGCCCGAGGACAACAGTTTGGACACGGGCAGCGGTGTGGTTTATCGTATCCTCCATGAGCCAAGCAGTGGTCAGCGCATCGCCGAACATAATGAGCGGAGCACCCGTATTTCCGGGTACACGTGTGCCTGTTCAGACATTGCTGGAATATCTCGAAGCCGGTGATTCGATCGATCGGTTCCTGGCGGGATTTCCTTCTGTATCTCGAGCACAGGTGATTGCCTTTTTGGAGCGTGCCGCGACGCTGGCGGTTACTGACGCCGCTTGAAGGTTCTGCTCGATGAATGCGTCGATGCTCGGCTTGCACTCAGCCTCAAAGCGCTTCACGTGCGAACCGTCGCAGATCAAGGTTGGACCGGCATTTCGAACGGTAAGCTGCTGACCCTGGCCTCTACCGAGTTTGAGGTTTTCGTAACTGTCGATCGAAATCTTCCTTTCCAGCAACATCTTCCGAAATACGAAATAGCGGTAATACTATTGCTCGCAAAGTCGAATCGCATCGACGACTTGACCGAGCTGGTTCCGAATTTACTCGCCGTCATCCCGACGGCGCCCAAGCGGGAGATAACCAGGGTTGGCCTCCAGGCAACGCTATGAATGCAGCATTCACACCCACGCGAATGCGAATCACCATTGATCGCTACCAAAAGATGGTGGCTTCCGGCGTTCTGACGCCCAGCGATCGGGTCGAGTTGATTGAGGGGGAAATACTCGACAAGGCACCCATCGGCACCAAGCACGCCAGCGTAACCCGTCGTTTGCACAAGCAGCTGGTGCTGGCCGTCGGTGACGGCGCGGTAGTCGGGGCTGCGAATCCTGTTGACCTCGGCGATGCTTCGGAGCCCGGGCCGGATCTACTGGTCCTGAGGTCCCAGGCCGACGATTACGTGCGGGCACATCCGCAGGCGCGCGATGTCCTGCTGCTGGTCGAGGTGTCCGACAGCTCCCTCGCCTTCGACCAGGGTGCCAAGCGAGCCCTGTATGCAAAGTTTGGCGTGAGCGAGTATTGGGTAGTCAACGTCAATAACCGACGTATCTTCGCCTATGCCGGTCCGGTGCAAGGCGCTTTCCAGCGAACCCGCGAATACGTCCTCGGCGATACGATTTCGCCGCAAGCGTTCCCGAACATCAAAATCATCGTCGGCGAATTATTCTCGTGAAGTGACAGGCGTCGCTTTCGCCTTCAAACCGTAGTACAGCCGGATGCCCCACTGCACCCACGCGCGGTGCGCGCCGGCTGGGATAAAGAGCGATGTCGGCCTGTAAAATCAGGTAGTTGTCTAATATCGCATCATTGATTAAAATACAATCAATGATTAATGGAGGGCATATGGCAAGCATGACCATTCGGAATATCGACGAAAAGCTCAAGGCGCGGTTGCGGGTGCAGGCAGCCACGCATGGACATTCCATGGAGGACGAAGCCCGCGATATCTTGCGTGCCGCACTGTCAGCCGCACCTGTAAGAGGGCGGAGTTTGGTTGACGCAATCCGGACTCGAATTGCACCGCTGGGCGGTATCGAGCTCGAGCTTTCCCCGCGCGAGGCGATCCGCGAGTCCGTAGATCTGGGCGCGTGATCGTCCTAGACACCAATGTTTTATCGGAGATATTGCGACCGGTCCCCGAACCCAAGGTTCTGGCGTGGTTGGACAGCCAACCGCGCTCCTCTTTGTTCACCACCACAGTAACGCGGGGAGAGATTTTCTACGGCATTCGGGTGTTGCCCCCTGGGCAGCGCAGGCAAAGGTTGTGGGACGCCACGCTGGCTATCTTCAACGAGGATTTTGCGGGGCAGGTGTTGCACTTCGACGGTGATGCAGCCGATGCATACGCCGAGATTGCGGCATCGAGGAAGAGCGCCGGCAAGCCCATCAGCCAATTCGATGCGATGATAGTCGCGACGACCCGATCGAGGGGAGCCAGTTTGGCAACTCGTAATGGAAAAGATTTTGTCAACTGCGGGGTCGCTATCGTTGATCCCTGGAATGCTTAAAATTTAGGCATTCCCGAAAGTCAAATTCATCGTCGGCGAATTATTCTCCTGAAGACTTCAACCCGTAGTACAGCCGGATACCCCACTGCACCCACGCGCGCGGTGCGCGCCTGCTGAGGTAGGGGGCGATGCCGGCCTGAAAGATATCGCCGACCGCGACCACGGGACGGCGGATCTTGCCCGCGACGATCTTGACCAGCGTATCGGCCACCTTCTGTGGATCGGGCGCCCGATTCATGTTGCGGTCGATCGCGTTCCAGGCGCGCTCCAGATTCGGCGCATAGGCTGCGGCGAGATCGTGGTCCAACCGCCGCGTCGAACCATGGAAATCGGTGGCGAAATCGCTCGGCCGTACGTCAACGAGGCGGACACCGGTGTGGGCCAGCTCCAGGTTCAACCCTTCGCCCATGGCGCTCAAGGCCGCCTTGCTCAGACTGTAGGGAGACATAAAAGGCAGCGGAAGTTCGCCGGCCAGCGAGGACACATTGACGATGAGTCCTGCGCGCCGCGCGCGCATCGCGGGAAGCGCCAGGCGGATCAATTGCAGCGGTCCCACCAGCAGGGTTTGCAATTGAGCAGTGAATTCCCGATCGGAAAACGCTTCGAGCGGGCCGAAGACGCCCGCGCCGGCATTGTTGATGAGCACGTCGAAATGTCCGGCCTCGAGCAACGCCTGACGGAAGCCGGCATCGATCGAGGACTCATCGTTCAAGTCGAGCACGACGGGATGGAAGCGCTCGATGCTGGGCAGCTTGCCCAGCGTGCGGCTGGTGCCCCACACCTGGTGGCCCTGTGCGCAGAGCGCACGGGCGGCGAGCAGGCCTATGCCCGAGCTGGCGCCGGTGATGAAGATTCGCTGCTGCATGTTTCCAGAAATTTCTGCCACTTCGGCAAAATCGTCTCGTAGGCGTAGCGCTGGGCGACGTGAGCGCCCTTGGCGATCAGTTCGTCGCGGCGCGCGCGACTCTCGGGGTCGATGACAAGCCGGATGGCGCGCATCAACTCGCCGCCCGAATAGGGGTTGAAATATTCCGCCGCATTGTCGTAGATCTCACGATGGACAGGGATATCGGAGGCAATCACGGCGCCGCCCGACTTCATCGCCTCCACCCCCGAAAAGTCGAATCCCTCGCCGAAACTCGGGCAGACGGTGGCGCGGGCATGCTTGTACAACAGGCGCAGGTCCGGGGACGGCACATCCGACACCAGGAAAATATCGCCACGCTCCATCCATGGGCGAAACTTGCGCACGATGGGTTTGCTACGCCACCCGGACTCCCCGACCACGATGACCTTGAGCGAGGGATAGCTTTCGACGCGCAGTCTTTCCCAGGCGGCGAGCAGGGTCAGGTGATTCTTGCGGGGCTCGATGGTCGAGACCATCAGCAGGTATTCAAGCGGCTCGGACCCGGTGTCCCGCTCGAACAGCCTGCGGGTGAAATTGGGATCGAGAGGCGGTTTGATTCTGGAGTTGAGCCGGGTCTTGATGATCTCCGGGATGCGATCCGGGCTGGACTCTTGGTCGAAATAATCGTGCGAGACCATGTTGTGAATCGTCAATGCGCGCGGCTCGGCCTGCGGAAAAATCGACAATAGATCTTTGCGCGTCGCGTCGGAGACGCAGACGAACCAGGCGCCACTCTTGACGTTGCTGCGTAACGCCCGATAGTGCGAGGCCTGGTGATAGCTGCGGTTAGAAATCGTGTGGGGCATCAAAACCGGGATGGCATCATGGTAGCGAACCACCAATTTCGTTTTCCGCGAAACCGTCGCCGGATAGGGCGTCTCGGTCAACATCATGTCGAAGTCCGAGGTGTTGAGGCGTGCATAAATGGCACGGCCAAAAACGCGGCGGGCGATCAGACCAGAGAGGTGCATCGCAGTCCATGGGACCCGCGCGATCCGGAACGAGGCACGCGCGACGACATCGAAGTCCGTGGACGGCAGGGTGCGCGAAAAAAATCGGCGCCAGATATAGTCCCGGAAGTGGTGCGCGTCGAAACGCCAGAGCGTCTGACTGCCCCCGACCGCGTGCCAGAGCGCCATGCCTATCGTGTGCAGGACGGCGTCGATATACCCGATCCAATCGAGCTGTTCCAACGAGATCACGACGCGCCCCATGCGATTCAATTGCAGGTCCATCGGCAAGGGGCGCCCCCACCAACTCTTGCCGCTCGGCGGCAAGCCGCGCGCGAGCAAGCTATCGCTACTTTGCAGCAGGCCCTCGACGCGAACATTTTCCAGCATGGACAGGCCGCGAAACAGCAGTCGGGTTTCTTGCGGAATGCCTGCATGGCCTTCGAGGGCCGGGCGCATTTCCAATAGGATTCGAAGCGGTGTCTTGGGTGTGGTCATGTCTTAGGTATCGTCATTGATTCGAGGCGTGGTCGAGTGCGCGCTCCACGATGGCGAAATGATCGGGCCACAGAGGTGCCTGCCAATCCGCCAGGCGCTGCATTTGCGCGGCGCGTCGTGGGGAGTCGGGGCGGGAATATTCGACAATAGCATCCTGCCATGCCATCAGATCGAGCGGGTCAACGTAGTCCGGAACATCCCGGCCGACCTCGCGAAACACCGGAATGTCGCTGCAAATCACCGGCACCCCGGATGCGAGCGCCTCGGCCATCGGCAAGCCAAAGCCCTCGGCGAATGAAGGCAGCAGCAAGGCCCGCGCCTGACTGAGCAGAGACCCGATGGCCGTATCGCTCAATCGGTTGTGCTCTTCGACCAGGCCGCGCAAGCGCCGCGAGCGCTCGAGCATGTCAACGGCCTGCTCATTTTCCCAGCCGCGCGCACCGATCACGAGCAGCCGCGGCGGTGCCACCATTGTGGTTGCGAGCCGAGTCCATAGATTGAGCAACAGCAGGTGGTTCTTTCTTGGTTCGATGGTACCCAGCACAATGAAGTATGCCACCGATTGCGGCCTCAGGGGGACCATGGGCATGTTTTGCGGGCGCGGGAATGCACTCACGCCGGGCCGCGCGACGTGGATGTTCGCAGCAGGCAATGCCGGGTCGGGCTCCGACGCTTGGAAATGCCGCAATGAATCGGCGGTCGTCTGGGAGTTCGCGATCACAGTGTCGAACAGATGAGTGATGATCCGTGCGAGGCGCCGATACCCCTGTTCCTTGCCGGGTTGGAAATACTCCGGATAATCGATTGGAAGAAGATCGTGCAGGAAGCAGACGCAGCGCGCCCCGAAGGAGCGCCGGAGGCGGCGCACCGTATATTCGCGCGAGAGGTGGTGGTGCGAGACGACCAGAAACATCGGCGGCTCGCGATGCGCTTTGAGCTGCCGCCGCAACTGGAAACCGACCCTCCAGCGGCTGAGGAACAGCGTTCGGTACAAGGCAAACAATCCGCTTGAATGCGTCCGATTGGCTTCCGGCGCGCCGCCTTCCCAACGAGCGGCCACCGCCTGAACGAATCGCCGGGCGCCTGAGGGACTGATCCCGAACAGCCATCCGAGCAGGTGAACCACGGCGTAGGCAGGCCGCGAGGCGTCGGCCGCCAGGAAGTGCTGGGCGTAGGCGAGTTCGACGCGGTCGATCCCGCTCGGGCCCGTGCGCCGCCCCCGCCAGATCAGGCGCGAGATATCCAACAACACGGGAGCTGACACTGACAATGCTTACCTGGGCGTCCGTAAATCAGGAGCCGGCCCGGCCCCGCGCGGGGGAGCCATGGGCGGTGGATCCTCGACGGCGAGTGCACGGATTTCCCGAACGGCCAGCACCGCGATCACTGCCACCCCCGCGACGGCCAGCATCGAGATCACGAGGTCGTGACCCGTTATAGAACCAAACCGGCTGAAGGGCGCGAACGGGATCTGCAGGTGGAGGATCCCGAAGGCGAGCAAGAACAGGTTGCCGAGCAATAGAAGCGCCCGAATCTCGGTGGGGCCAAAGCCGAAATAGGTGATGCGCATGGTGTTGCGTACATGAGCGCCGATCAGCGTGTTCACGAAGCCCATCAGGAATGCGATCAACCCCAGGCACGCCACCCCGAAGTGGGCACAGGGCGATATACCGATGGCAAGAAAAATGAGAGTCTGGGAAAAAAGATCGCAGGTATGATCCACGAAAAAACCGAAGCGTGGCCGCTCGATGCGTCGGCGGCGGGCGACAGTCCCATCCAGCGAGTCTCCGAGCCAGTTGGCCACCAGACCGAGGTTGGCGAGCCAAAGCCAGGTCAGCGAGGAGCGGCTCAGCACGAACCCCGCCGCTGTCAGACAAGAACCGAAAACGCCAAGAAGTGTCAAGTGATTCGGCAAAACCCGGGCCGGCAGCCGATCCGCCATCCACGCCAGCGCAGGTCTCTCCAGACCTCCCAGCACGCTGTCGTTCATTCTATTTACGGCCATCCGTGGGACGCCCTGGGTTTCGAGATTCGGGCGTGCAGCGTACAGAAAGGCCTCTCCCCCCTCAAGTGTGGCATCGTGTTACTGTCCTGCGCGATATGGCTGCAGTAAACCCCATTCCCGCCTGCCCCATCACCGGACTGCCCGCGGTGCGTCTGATCCAATCCGTTTCGAGCGACTTGCTCAACGGTCTCTGGCGCGCCTCGTTTGGGGTCGCGACGGAGGGGCAACTCGGCGTAGGAAGCCGCTTCGGCTTGTGGGAATCGCCCTGCGGGCTGGTCTTCTTCGATCCGATGATTGCGGGCGATGCCAGCTTCTACCGCAAACTCTACCCCGACTGGGGTCAGGACGGACCCTGGGCGCGGCAAGCCGCAGAGCGCGCCGACTATGCGCGGGCCGCCGCAATGATCAGGCCGGGCGAGCGGGTCCTCGACATCGGCTGCGGGGCAGGCGCCTTCGCCGCTCATGTGCGGCACGCCCGCTACGTGGGCCTCGATGACCACTACCCGACGGCCGGCGCCGCGGCCGATATCCGTAACCAAAGCCTCGCCGCGCACGCCACCGCGAATGCCGGGCAGTACGATGCCGTGTGTGCCTTTCACACCCTCGAGCACGTGCCCAACCTCGCCCAATTTGCGTTCGACTTGCAGCGCTGCCTGAGGCCCGGGGGATATTTGATCGTGGCGGTGCCGAAATTCCGATCTGCCGTCAACGAAATCCCGAATTTCGTCTTCAATGCGCCGCCGCATCATCTGACTTGGTGGAATGAGCAAGCCCTGCGGACGCTGGCCGAGAGTGTCGGGTTGCAGATCCAGTCGATCGAGGGACTGCCGCTGAGTCCACACCATCGACTCGGTCATTGGATGGGCCGCGTCGCGCCGAGGCTGACTGGTAAGCACTACTTCCGGCATGCGCTTGCCTGGCATGGCGCGCTGCTGTGGAGTTTCCTCGGCGGACGGCTGTGCGGCGCGCTGCTCGGTACCCCGCGCGGTGCAAAACCGGTCGAATTACTGATGATCGCGCGCAAACCGCAGGCCGGGATGCGGTAGCCCGACGCCATGATCGACCTCTGGGTGCTAGCGGCGTGGCTGCTGACGGACGTGCTAGCCACCTGCGGTGTCTGGCACTATCGCCGTAATGTGGCGATGATTGCGCCCTCCCCGCAAACGCCGAAAGTTGCCGTTCTCACCGCCATCAAAGGCGTCAGCGAGACCACGCCCCGGTTTCTCGACGCGCTGTGCCGCCAGCAGTATCCCGGTTATCGGCTGGTGTTCGCGCTCGAGTCAAGTTCCGATCCCGTTTTCCCCCTCCTCGAAGCGATGCAACAGAGACTCATGGGCAGCATCCCGGTCGATATCGTCATCGCTGGGCAGGCCACCCAGCGTGCACAGAAGGTCCATAACTTGTTGGCGGCACTGCGCACATTGCAGGCCGACGATAGGATCGTGGCGTTCGCCGATGCGGATATCCTGCCGGACGAAGGGTGGCTGTCCCATCTCGTCCGGCCGGTCGCCCACGACGGCTTCGCCGCGAGCACCGGTTATCGTTGGCAGCTGCCCACCGATCGGCGCTGGCCCAACCTCATCGCGGCCGCCGCCGACCTTTCCATCGCCACGGCCGTGCGCTCGGCACGCTGGAACGTCTGCTGGGGCGGCTCGGTCGCCCTCGACCGGGCGGCATTGAATCAGATCGATCTGCCGAGGGTCTGGAACCGGGCGGCGTCCGACGATTTGACGCTCACGGCGGCGCTGCGCGCGCATGGCTCGCGGATAAACGCCCCGCTGCATCTGCTGGTACCGAGCCCCGCAGCCTACGACTGGAGCCGTCTTTTCAGTTTCGCTCGACGTCAATACTTGCTGGTTCGGATTTACTCGCCGGGGCACTGGCTCTTGGCGGGATGGACCCTGTGCCTGCCCGCGGTCGCGATGACAATTGCCATCAGGGAGATATGCGGCGGACGCTGGTGGGCCTGGAGCTTCATCCTCGGCAGTGTGGCTTTGCTTCAGGTGCGGCTGCTCATACGGCGCCGGATCGCCGATCTGCTATTGCCGCAGGCCGCAATCCCGGCGGCCAGAGCCACCCTCACTTTCGCCCGCTGGGCGTGGCCGCTGATCCATGTGGTTCACCTGGGCGCGTTTTTGGCGAGCGCCGTCGGGCAACGATTCACTTGGGCCGGAATCCGCTATCGCCTCAACGGCAGGTCCGCATCGGTCGAACGCCGCGCGGGGGAAGCCTGAAGCCTTGCAAATACCCAGAAAATGATTAAACATGCGGGGCTGAAAACCGCTGCAACGGACGGAGTTCCGTTGAACTATCACCAGGTTTTCTTACTCTTCATGTTCAATTGAGTGTTGTGCGGGGGAACTGCGATTATGCCGATGATTGGCTCTGCGGTCGGATTTTGGCGATAGTACTACTGCGCAGGCCCGGCATCGCAAATAGAGCTCCGCGGCAGCACGCGCCCTACCGGGTCACTGACACTCCCTTCATGCATCGAATCCAGATTTCGGTCATCGCCGCCGTCAGCGCTGTTCTGCTGTCGGGTTGCGCAACGTTCCTGCCGACAGTGGGTCCCAGCCGGGGCGCAATCGATCGCTCGAAGGCGGTCCCCCCGAATGCGGGCACGATCCAGATCGTTGATATCGACGCGGCGGTGAGCAGCCAATTGCTCGCGCAACGCAAGTCGCGCCTGTTTTCCGAAGTTCTCGGCAATGAGCGCATCGCCGCACACACGGTGGGTCCGGGCGACCTGCTCGATGTGACGATCTGGGAGGCCGGTCCGGCCACGTTGTTTCCCATCGCGGCGATGAGCCCCGGCTTCAATGCCGCGCAGGTGACTTCACACGCCACCGCGTTTCCGGAACAACCCGTGGACGACGACGGTTCCATCTACATACCCTTTGCCGGCCGCATTCCTGTCGCCGGCAAAACCCTACAGGCCATCGACGCGGACATCGTCGAGCGGCTGGCCAAGAAAGCCAACCAACCCCAAGTGATGGTGCAGATGAGGCAAAGCTTTTCTTCGAATGCCACTGTCGTGGGCGAAGTCAATAAAAGTACGCGCGTGTCGCTAGTCCCGGGCAACGAGCGCCTGCTTGACGCCCTGGCAGCCGCGGCCGGCGTGCGCCAGCCGGTCGAACAAGACCACCATCCAGATCACCCGCGCCGACCATGTCTATTCCTTGCCGATGGATACCATCATTCGCGATCCGCAACAGAACGTGCCGCTGCTGCCAGGAGACGTGATCACGGCGCTGTTTGCGCCCTACAGCTTCACCGCGCTCGGCGCGACCGGCAAGACCGAGGAAGTCAATTTCGAGTCTCGGGGCATCACGCTCGCGCAGGCTCTCGCCCGATCCGGCGGCCTGATCGACTCGCGTTCCAATGCGCGTGGCGTGTTCATTTTTCGCTTCCTGCCGAAAACCGCGCTCACCTGGCCGCGCGAGCCGGTCAAGACCACGCCAGAGGGCATGGTGCCGGTCGTGTTTCGCATCGATTTGACCGATCCCGCGAGCTTCTTCTTGATACAGAATTTCCCGATGGAAAACCGCGACGTGCTGTATGTGTCCAATGCACCGATTACGGAGGTTAACAAACTCCTGCAAGTGATATTAAGCATCGCCTACCCGATTGTGGCCATCGAGTCACTTCCATGAAGCTCTGGCTACGCCGTCATTGGCTGTTCGTGGTGATGGTGCTGGTACCCACGCTGAGCGCCGTCGTCTACTACGGACTCATAGCGTCGGATGCGTACGTCTCGGAGTCCCGCTTCCTCGTTCGCAACTCGCAGCAGCAGTCGTCTTCCGGACTTGTGGGCGCGTTACTGCAGGGCACCGGGCTGGGGGGGGGGCATACCGGAGACGAGGCCTCTTCAGTTCACGATTATATTTTGTCGCGCGATGCGCTGAAAGAACTCGACGAGAAGCTCGATCTACGCAAGTCATTCTCGAACCCGGATATCGATTTACTCGATCGGTTTCCAGGACTCGGGTTGAACCGAAGCTTCGAAAAGTTTTATCTCTATTACGGCAAGCATGTAGGCATCGAGTCTGACTCCGGATCGTCGATCTCTGTCTTGACGGTGCGCGCATTCACCGCCGAAGACGCATACAAAATCAATCGTGCGCTGCTGGACATCAGCGAGCGCCTGGTCAACACGCTCAACGACCGGAGCCGCCGAGACCTGATCGACTTCGCGGAACACGAAGTGAAAATCGCCTCGGATAAAGCCAAGGATGCGGCCGTTGCACTGTTTACCTATCGCAATAGCCACGAGGTGTTCGAACCGGACAAGCAAGCCATGGTGCAGCTCGAAGCCGTCTCTAAAATACAGCAAGAGCTTGTCGCCACCGAGACCGAGCTGGCCCAGATCAAGAAGCTTTCGCCGGACAATCCGCAAATTGGCGCACTCACGAACCGCGCCGATGCGCTGCGCAATGCGATCGCGTCCGAAGCGTCCAAAGTAACCAGTGCCAACGGTTCCTTCAGCGCGCGTGCAACGGATTTCGAGCGGCTGACCCTGGACCTGCAATTTGCGGACAAGCAGTTGGGCATCGCGCTGGCGGAACTCGAGTCAGCCCGCGCCGAGGCTCTGCAGAAGCAGATATACATCGAGACCTTGGTGCAACCCAATCTGCCTGACAAGGCCATGCAGCCTAAGCGGATCCGTTCGATGTTCACTGTCCTGATCCTCAGCTTGGTCGGTTGGGCGATCGCGAGCATTATGATCGCGAGCGTCCGCGAACATGCGGACTAGAGCAGCGCTCTTTTAATGGCAACGACGAGCGAATTGTCGTTTTTTCAGAGCCTCGCGATTCAGTTCCGCGTATTGCATGCATTGATGATGCGCGAAGTGATCACACGCTACGGCCGCGACAATCTGGGAGTACTGTGGCTGATCGGGGAACCGATGATCTTTACGCTCGGCGTGACAACCCTGTGGAGCTTGGCGAAACTCTCACACGGCAGCACGAGCATACCCATCGTGGCTTTCGCGGTCTCGGGCTACTCGTCCGTGTTGATGTGGCGCAACGCCGCATCGCATTGCAGCGCAGGCATAGAACAGAACAAGGGACTATTGTTCCATCGCAGCGTTCTCATCATCGATGTGTTTTTGACGCGCATCGCGTTGGAAATCGTGGGCGCCAGTGGTTCGTTCATTATTCTTGCATCTTTCTTTACGTTCATCGGTTGGATGCCGCCCCCCCACGATTTATCACTGGTACTGGCGGGCTGGTTCATGTTGGCATGGTTCGGAGCAAGTCTTGCACTGCTGATTGGCGCGGGTACGGCGTTTTCACCACTTGTGCATAGGTTGTGGCATCCTATCGCCTACTTGCTGTTTCCGTTGTCGGGCGCAGCCTTCATGGTGGAGTGGCTGCCAAAGAAACTCGGGGAGCTCGTCTTGTTTCTGCCCATGGTTCACGGAGTCGAACTGCTACGCCACGGATATTTCGGAAACGTCGTGCGGACGCATTACGATGTGGCGTATATGGCGGAGTGCTGTCTCGCTATGACGCTATGCGGAATGTACGTGATGCGTGAAGCCAGCCGCAGGATCGAGCTCTGATGCTTTCGGTCGAACACGTGTCGAAGGTGTATGAGACGCGGCGCGGATCGCACAAGGTGTTCGACGACATAAGCTTCACGCTGGAGCGGGGCAGGAACATCGGAATCCTGGGCCGCAACGGCGCAGGCAAATCGACGATGATTCGACTCATCAGCGGCGCCGAGCGACCGACCACCGGCCGTATCCGGCGCGGCATGCGTGTCTCCTGGCCCTTGGCGTTCGCTGGAGCGTTTCAGCACAACCTGACGGGCCTGGATAACTTGAAATTCGTTTGCCGTGTTTACGGCGTCCCCTACAAACCGCTCGTGCCATTCGTCGAAGAGTTCACCGAACTCGGAGAGTTTTTTCGCGAGCCGGTGATGCATTATTCCCACGGCATGGCGACGCGACTGGCATTTGCGCTCTCCATGGCCATCGAATTCGACTGTTTCTTGATTGACGAGGCGATGGTCGTCGGCGACGCGCGGTTTCACGAGCGCTGTCACTACGAGCTTTTTCAAAAGCGCAAGGATCGCGCCTTTATCCTCGTCAGCCACGATGCGAACGCGATCAAGACATACTGCGAAAATGCAGTTGTATTATACGAAGGCCGGCTTCATACCTTCCCGAGCGTCGATGCAGCCTATGCTTTTTACCTGGACACGCTGGCGGAAAAAAAAGCTCAAGTAATTGAGCGATGACGGATGTGACCATACGGGATCTCCGATGTTGGCCGGCCTCCCTCTGACAGACTATCTACGATCGTCAATATGATTGACCGCACCACGACGAAGGCTGGCTTGGACGTATGGCTAAACGATTCGTGCTGATCGACCGGGACGGCACCTTGAATGTCGAAAAGCAGTACTTGTCTGATCCAAATCAATTGGAGCTGATTCCCGGAGCGGCCCCCGCCCTGAAGCGGCTACAAGAGGCCGGTTGGGGGGTATGCGTGGTGAGTAACCAATCGGGTATCGCACGAGGCTACTTCGATCTGGCACAAGTGGCCAAGGTGCACCGGCGGCTGGCTGAGATGCTGGCCGAAATCGATGTCCGCCTCGATGGAATTTATCTCTGCCCGCACGGCCCCGACGACGGGTGCGACTGTCGCAAGCCCTTGCCGGGGATGGTGCGCCAGGCCATGGCCGAACACGGATTCGATCCCCGGCGGGCCTGGGTGATCGGCGACAAGGAAGCCGATGTCGGGCTGGGTCACGCGGTGGGAGCAAAGAGTATTCTGGTACGCACCGGCTATGGACGAGAGCATGAACCCAATACCCAGGCGGATTTCATCGCCGACGATTTGGCGGCTGGCATAGATCTAATTCTGAGCAACAAGGAGTAATGTAGATTACTTGTTGGTCGCGGCAACTCTCTGCACCGTGTTCGTCGTACTATGTCCCTGGATGAGTTCGGCCAAAACGACTGTTCCGCCACCATTGATTACCACATCCGCACCGACGATATTATCCACTGAGTAATCTGCTCCCTTGACAAGTATATCCGGTGTCAGAGCTTCGATTAGCTGCAGCGGTGTGTCTTCGGTGAAAATCACTACTGCGTCCACCGATTTCAGAGACGCAAGCACCGTGGCCCGGGCGACCTCCCCTTGAGCCGGTCTGCCGGGTCCTTTCAAGCGACGTACTGATAAATCCGAATTCAGGCCGACGATCAAGCGATCGCCCGTTCGCCGAGCTTGATCAAGCAGCGATATATGCCCAGGGTGCAGCAAATCAAAACAGCCGTTCGTAAAAGCGATCTTCAGTCCCTGTTGGTGCCAGTCTTCCGCCAATTGCAGTGCATAATCCAGAGAGAAAATCTTGTGCCGGTCACTATGGTCGGCAGCGGGCCTTAGCATTCCGATGATCTCACCGGCCGTGACCGTTGCTGTACCGCGCTTGCCCACTACTATACCGGCGGCGAAATTAGCCAGGGTGGCGGCATCAATAATATTGCCTCCCGCCGCCAGACCTAGGGACAGGGCGGCGATCACGGTGTCTCCGGCACCGGACACGTCGAACACCCCGCGCGCTGTGGTTCTCAGATGTGTCAACTTACTTCCCGGCTCCAAGAGTGACATCCCATCCTTCCCGCGCGTGACCACCATCACCTCACAAATTCCGTCATCCAGGCTGTGGCGCGCCCCCAAAATCACCTCTTGGTCGCTTTCGCATTTGAATCCGCACGCAGCCTGCAGTTCCGCGCGATTGGGAGTCAGCACCGTCGCACCGCGATACTTGGCAAAGGTTTTGCTCTTAGGATCCACAATCACTTTCTTGCCTGCCGCTCTGGCTTTCGAAATGGCCGTGCGCACTACCGACTCGGTCAAGACGCCCTTTTCGTAATCAGACAGTATGACTATATCGGTATCGGACAAGGCCGAGCTAAACTCCGCAAGCAAGCGCTGCTCTACCAGATGCGGCACGGGTTCCCGACTCTCCCGGTCAGCCCGTAATACCTGCTGTCCATCCGCGACGTAACGCGTCTTGACTGTCGTTGGCCGTAACCGGTCGGTGATCAAACGGGCCTCCACATTGGGTGCCTGCGCCAGTTGAGCTCTTAGAGCCTCGGCCCAGACGTCTTCGCCCACCACTCCGATCAATGTTGCGCGCGCGCCCAGGGCGGCGAGATTTCGAACCACGTTTCCAGCGCCGCCCGGCATATCGGAGGTTCGCTCTATCGCGATCACAGGGATTGGCGCCTCTGGTGAAATGCGCTCGACGCCTCCGTATACATACCGATCGAGCATGAGGTCCCCCATCACCAGAGCTCGCGTTCCGTGATATCCGTCCAGCAGTTTGAGCAGGGAAGCGTAATGCATGGCTATCGCCTCAGTTGGTCACACCAAACCCAAGCGCTGTTCCAGGGCCAGACACAACATATGACCGATCAAAATGTGCATTTCCTGAATCCGTGCCGTCACGAGTGACGGCACGATGATAGTCGCCTCACAGACCTCCGACATCTTGCCGCCGTCGCAACCCGTCAGGCCCACAGTGTGCACCGCTCTGCGGCGAGCTTCCGCCAACCCCGCGATAACATTGAGGCTGTTCCCCGAAGTCGAAATGCCGATTGCCACATCGCCAGGGCGTGAAAGCGCTTCCACCTGGCGGGAGAAGATCGCATCGAAGCCCAGATCATTGCCGCCAGCCGTCAACGCTGAAGAATCCGTGGTCAAGGCAATCGCCGCGATTGCCCCACGATCCTTCTTGTAACGGATCACCAATTCCGCCGCGATATGTTGAGCATCGGCGGCGCTGCCACCATTACCGAAAAGAAGAAGCTTTCCGCCTGCCCGCACGCTAGCCTCGACCACATCGAGTACGTCGGCAAAGGATCGTTCGATGACCGACGCGGTGGCTTCGAAAACCTGCCGGTGCTCCGTCAACTCACGGCGTATGAAATCGCCTGCGTCAAAGGGAAAACTGGTCGATTGTTGTGGATCCGACATCCTGGCTGCCTATGTTTCCTTGAAAATTGCGCGCTGAAATTCCTTGCATCGCAGCGTCGTCCTGACTTCCTCAATTATGCATTTAAATTCTCTTTCTTGCGACTGAGCTTGTGAGGCTGCAAAGAGGTGCCGCCGGCGGGACTATGCGCTGACGGCCTATGCAGCGGCGATGACTACACGGTGGTGAACTAGCATCTACCCAACCGGCGAAACGCTTGGTCTTCCGATGACTCAACAAAATAGACGTTGACGCCGACAAGATAGCAACCGACGAGCGCCATGTTTTTGGACCACCCGATCCGTTCTAGTTTTTTTACGATTGAGAAATACAGGCCCGCATTTGCCATGCGTCGGCCTTGATCTGATCCATCATTGACCGCATCGCGCGGAGGTGCTCCAAGGCTTCCACAGCCAACCTGTCCGATCTTCGTTCTGATCCAAATTGACCTCACGCCTTGGAGAATGCAGGAGCTGGATCAACTACTTTTGATTTTAGCATTAGTTACCCTGCATGTGAAATCGGTGGGGTGCTGACAGGCGTTGTGCACGGCACCGTCCACGGTCGCGTCATGCCAACGTGCGATCATCCAGATACGCAAATCATTGATTGACGTCAACCTGCGCCACCCCACAGATTATTATATGTGGTTGGGCCTGTCCTGGCGTTTCCGTTTTTGAAGTCATTAAGCTCATGAGGAAGGAAGCCACCAAGAGCGCACATATGATGATGTTCTCGATTTCAACCGCGTGTGATGCCATGGTGACCCCATTCCGCCGATCGGGGTAATGATGTATTCGGGGAAATTGATCTCCGCGCAGACCTGTGAGGAGTGCAAAAAATGAACGGTGAGTTCATTGACATTGCCGAAATTCACCAAATTCTTATTTCGGACACAACCACGCGATTGGGCGACTTACCGCCGGTTGTCGCGGCCAATATCCATTCGATCAAGCACCAGCATCCCGGTGCCCGCCATTTCCTTTGGGGTGCGACAGAGCTTCAGGCCTTCATCGCTGGGAATTTTTCCAGCGATGTAATCGACGCCTACAACACTCTGGCCGCGTACACGGCCAAAGCCGATCTCGGACGCTACTGCCTGTTGCTGGTGCGCGGGGGCCTTTATTCCGATTTGAGCAACCGCTTTCTTGCTCCGATGCGAATACCTGTCGGTCGGTCGGTAGCTTGTTTTCGTGATGCGGAACCCTACGGTGGGGCGCCTTGGGCAACCACTCCGACCATTCTCTACGCCGAACGAGGGCGGGAGGAATTGAGGGCCGCAATCGACCTGCTGGTTGATAACGTCAAGCGTCGCCAGTACGGCGTTAACGCACTCTGTCCGACCGGGCCAATTCTTTTTGGCCGGGCGTTGGCTATGATCAACAGGCCTGAATGCTATTGGGCCGGCACCATGGTCCCTCTTTCTGGAGCGCATCCGCGGCGGACTCACGCATTCATGGGGCCGGATGGGACGATGGTTGCCGTCCGGATGCAGCGGGAGGGGGGCGGGACGGCCGAATTGGGCCTGAAAGGCACAAATAATTACAACAAATTATGGGAACAGAGACGATATTTCGGCGAAGGCGTCCCTGTCGAAAGTCCCGAGACCACGAGACTATGGCGTTGGTTGCGCGGTCGAGACACCGACAGACGGAGCGAGCAGCGCACAGAGACTTTGCCTCCGCCCTCTTCGCCTCCTGTAGCGGATCATCGTCGCGCCGAGATCGGGAGCGTCGCGCCGGGCGCCCCGACATCAATCGGGACGATCAAATGCATCCACTACATAATCCTGGAGCACGACGAAATTTTCGGGAACGCTTCATCGGCAGAGGCGAAGGAAAACATTGAAGCGGTCCGGAACCTGCATCCCGACGTCCCCCATCAGATTCTCAGGGATACCGACCTGCAGGCCTTCATCAGCGCCAATTTCAGTTCCGAGGTCTCCTCGACATACGAAGCACTGCCGGTTGGTCCCCTGCGAACCGAGTTGGGAAGCTATTGCCTGCTCCTCGTTCACGGCGGTCTTTACATCGATTTCAAGACCAGGTTCCTGAACTCGTTCTCACCGCCGTCCGATCGGACCCTTGCCTGTTTCCGTGCGGCTGCGCCAAGAGACGGCGCATCGGACGACGGTGTATTTTGGGCGGTGAGCAATACGGTGATCCTGGCAGCCCCGGATCAGGACGAAATCAAGTTGGCTCTTGACCTCACCATCGCCAACATGCGGAATGTTCTGTCCGGAGAGGTCGCGCGATATGCGACAGCGTCGGCAACCCTTGGGCGCGCCATTGCCATGCTTTACCGCCCGGAACGATACTGGGTCGGCGAGATGATCCCGATCCCGGCCTCTGAGACGACGACCCTTGCTGGCCACAGCCTGATCACTCCTGACGGAACACTGGTTGCTCTTCGCGGTCGATTGACATTGAATATTGCCACTTCAAGTGACACGATCACGCCTATGGGCAAAGGTCAGTTGCCGAAGGCGATTCGAAACGTCGAATTCACGGACGACCGCGACATGCCATCGCAGCATCGCAGGGTGTCGCCCTCGCCCAATTCCGGGATCGCCCAGGGACGAGTTGCCCAATGAAATGCATGAGCAACGCATTTTTGTCGATACGATGAATATCCACGGACAATTCGGCTCCTCTCGCCAGGATGTCGGTGGACTCCCAATGCCTCAGCGGCTCAACATGGTGCTATTCGATCTGCTTGCCCTTAAGGACGAGTCATTCGTCAGGGCCGCCTATGAGTGCATACTGGGACGAGGACCGGATCCCGAAGGCCTGCGGCACTACCTAGCACATCTGAGGGTCAGTGGATCAAAGGCCGATGTCCTCTACAGCCTCGCCCGTTCGTCCGAGGCGAGGCGCTGGGATAGGATGATCGACCTCAGCGGCCAGTCAACAGAACGGTTTGTCGAAGAAGCTTACCGGCGCGTACTCGGGCGCGAGGTCAACACTGCAGAAAAAATCAGGTGCGTGGAGCGGTTGCAGCAGGGACGCAGTCGGCGTGCAGTGATTGGCGACCTCCGTAAGTCACCGGAAGCGGCGACGGCACCGATCAATGTATTCCGCCTAGCTCTAATCCGTTACACCAAGGGCATTCGCCGAGCCAGGGGACCTCTGGGGTGGTATTACACTCACCGCCGCTTGGAAGCCCGTCTGGAAGAACTCGACTGGCTTTTCTGTGGCAATGCGGAACCACGAGATTGCGCGATTTCCACCGGGACATCGTCATCTCCTCAAGCATTCAACGACCTCCTCGCCTTGCATGACGAGGCCTTCGTTCGAGCTGCTTATCGGACCCTGCTTGGTCGCGAGGCGGACAGTGGCGGGTTGAGTCATTATCGCGCCCGACTGCGGGCCGGTTGCGGCAAGGCTAAAATCATATGGGCGCTGACGCAGTCCGATGAGGGTCGGCGAAAAGCTTCTTTCGCTGACCTCGGCCATCTTCCCGACATAGAATTCATCGATGCCGCCTTTTCCCGCATCCTGGGCCGCAAGCCCGGTGTCGAAGGGCGCGATCATTATTTGAACTTATTGAGGCGAACCAGACGCAGGGACCGCGTAGTCCATGATCTCAGCCATTCCGAGGAAGCGCTCAATAGCTCTGGCGGACAGTTTCTTCTGGCTTTGGAGGATTATCTTCATCGGGAGCGTTCGGCGCGTGGGGTGCTGGCCCGCTTTTCCGCGACCAGGCGTATCGAACGGCGTCTGGACGAGATCGATTGGATCCTTGGCCGGCTAGGGGCGCAACGAGCCTCTCCGCATGAAAGCCAACAGGCGAAGCCCATGACGGACCGCCTGTCCACTCGAGCGCGAGAAATCCACTCCAAACTGGTGGCGGGACAAGCAAAACCGCCCGTGGCAAAAGATGTGACGTCCGAATTCGTTGAAACCGTCGCAGGCATCGCCGCCGGTGTTGGACCGTCCGAATCCGATATCGCCCTGGCCGCAGCGGTGGACGAAAATGAACGAGAGGTCCCACGTTTTCGGGCTGCCCGTGAGCGCGAGGCGGCGCCTCCGCGCTATCTGGCTCCGCCGAAAAAGCCACCGTTGCCACAACGCCTTCTCCAGGGCTTCGCCACTTGGGTGGTTGCGATGGCCACGGCCACGCACGACAAACGGCCGGGCGGGATATACGCCAAGATTAGGACCATCGATTTCGCGCACATCGGTCTGGGCGACAACCTCATGGCCTGGGCGGGACTCCACGCGCTGCTTATCAACGACGTTCCTGTCCTCGCCGCTGGGTGCACAATGTACGTGCCCGCAGATTTGGCCTCCTTGGCGTCGGCCATCTTTTCCCGTTTCGGCCTGCGCGTCGAAGGCGCTGCGCCACACAGCCCGGTGAAGGCGGTCAGTCCGGTCTTCTCGCCGCTGCCGCCCGAGACGCTCATGGACTGGTACAAGACCTACATCGGTATCGATTGGCGGATGAGCTGCTTTGAGGCACTGGACCTCCAGAAATCTATACCCCGCCTGCATTTCGGAGACAGTCCCAGGATTCGTCTTCGCCTGCGCCTTTCCGAACGAATCCTTTACCGCCGTCGGGACTGGCAATCTGCCGAAGCGGGTTACATCGGCTATCGCCTTTGGCTGCCGGTGGCGCGGAAGCTGGGCATCATGCCTTTGCCGTTCCTGGCAATGATGAAGCGCGCACTGTTCCCGCTGCGGGCCGACATAGCCAAGCATATCGAAGAAAGCGTTGCTCCCGAGAAGAAGACGATCCCGGACACGGCGGTCTTTCCGGCTGGGAAATCGTTCCAGGCCTTCTCACCGGCGGTCTGCAAAGCCCTTCGCGAGCAGTTGCCGGCGGAGAACACCTGCTTCTATATCCAGAGTAACGATCCGTGGATCGATGCATACCGGGCCGCGGGGATCGAGCCAATGAACTTGGAATCGATCGAAGAGGTTTTCTGGGTCGTTAAATCGGCGCGCCGGGTTTTGACGACAGACAGCTTTTCATCTCACGTAGCTCAGCTGCTTCGTGACGATTTTGTCCTGACACTGACGCGGGATTTCCGGGAGAACATCTTGCATCCTGGCGCCAATCCGGTAATTCTCGCCAATCATCCGCCATGCGCGCCGTGCAATTATCATCCGCGTGGGAATGATCAGAAATGTCTGGCCGGGTTCACGCACTGCATCGCCTTCGACAGTCAAACGTTCATCAGCGAAATCGTCCGGATGATGCGGAATTTTCCCAAGACCGACGCTCCCTCGGTCGTCTCCATAAATCCCGAAGACGTTTCGGCCTTTGAACGGAAAAAGGACATTGCCTAGTGGGGCAAGTTTCCCGGCTTTGGCCAAGCACTCGCCCGGACTGGCGGCTTGACAATGTCCCAAAGCCACACCCAGAATTGATTCAATCTCGACGAACGTGACCGAAATGCTAGGCATGCCGCTAGTTAATGCAGGATATTTTTGTATATGGCGGATGATCACAGAAATAATCAAGAACAGCAGACGTTGTCAGCTGAAGAATATGTTTCGTCGCTATATCGGGTAGTGTTGAAAAGAGAACCTGATGATGAGGGCCTGGCAAACCACGTTCGCGGCCTTCGTAAGCACGGTGACTATACACGTATCCTAAACACGTTTTTGACTTCGCCGGAGTTCAAAGAACTCGAATTGCGACACCGGTGGGAAACTACAGGTGAACTGGCCCCGGCGTTCAGCACGCATGCGGACGATCCTCTCAACAACAAGATGATTATTGAATGTAGCCGCAATCACTTCGAGGATGTGTCGTTCATAGGAAATATAGAGAAACGTTCACGCCTGTTCGGACGCATCAGGCGCAAAATAGAGACCATCGCGGTCTATTATCCGAAGATGAACAACGGCGGCACTGAGCGCGTGACCTCGCGGCAAATGCTCGCTTGGTTAAGTCTAGGTTACAAAGTGATCCTTATCGCCGATTCGCCGAAGGATCCCGTCAATGATTACGAATATGGCGACGTGAAGCGTTTTGTCATCCCACCTAAAATGATGGAAAACGATGATTATCGCCCGCGCGGGCGGGCATTGACCCTGGTGCTGCAAGAACAGAATGTAGACGTGTTTGTTAACAACCTTTGGGATGAAACGTCAACTGTCTGGGACGTGCTTGTCGCAAAGAGCCTTGGCATCCCTGTTGTTGTAGGCTGGCACAACGTCTTCGACACCCGGATCCGCAATTCCGGCGACTTGCGCCTGGCCAAAGTACGCATTGCAGGTTATCGCCTTGCTGATCTGGTGACGGTTCTGAGCACAGTTGACAAGCTGTGGTTCCGCGAGCGCGGCGTAGCATCACGCGTAGTTTATAATCCGCTCACCTTTAACGGCCTTCCGGCCGAGACGGCATCTCTTAACGGCAAGACGGTGGTTTGGGTGGCACGCGCCGAGCGCCACCAAAAACGCCTTGATTTAGCAATCCGAATGTTCCCGCTCGTGCTCGAAAAGGTGCCAGATGCCCGCCTACTCATCGTCGGGGGGGGCCCGACCTGAAATGGGCAGAGGAGTATGCCAGGTCCCTCGGCATTGCCCGGAACGTCGAATTCGTCGGCTATACCACCGACGTTGCGCAATATTTGGTTCGATCAGACGTACATATCCTGACGTCCGAATTTGAGGGCTGGTGTTTGGCATTGGGCGAAGCTTGGGCCTACGGGCTGCCTTCGGTGATGTTCGAGTTGCCGTATCTGGAGTATGTACAGAGCGGGAAGGGGTATATCGCGGTCGAAATGCTCGACATCTCGGCAATGGCCGAAGCGGTAGCCAAACTGTTGCTCGACGATGGGCTGCGTAAGCGCCTCGGGCGCGAGGCCCGCGAAGTGATAGAAGAATTCGACCGCGTCAGCGTGGCCGATGAATGGCGCAAAATCTTCGATGATATCGAAACGCGCGATAACCTCGACACTCCCTTGACACCTGAGCACGAATTGCGGGGCCTCAGGGCAATGACCAAGGTCCTGGGCGATCGCTTTCTAAGCCTCGACAGCCGCCCGTCCGACAATTACGTGCCCGTCCTTCCGAGCGCCGCAACGTTGCAGCGCCCGCAAAACAAGCGATGGAGTCTGCTGCTGAAAGCCGCACGGGCGGTGGCAGCCCCCTATGTGATAGCTAAAAGCGCATTCGAGAAAACGTTCATTCCCGACCGCCGCCTTCGCATGATCGATCTGTCGCATGTCGGGTTGGGCGATAATATCCTGATCTGGACAGGGTTGTTCACACTACTTAATAACGACGTGCCCCTGTGCGCACCCGGTTGTTTACTTCATGTCCAACCCATTCTTGCCGATCTAGCCTCGCGACTGTTTGCCCGGTTTGGCCTTGTGGTGCAGCGCGGCAGGCCGACAAAGCAAATCAGCCCCACCTATTCGCCCCTACCACCATCCAACCCAAAGGAGTGGTGGGGTGCCTTTATCGGACGGGATTGGCGCATGAACTGGGTAGAAGCGCTGGATCTTCAGAAGAGCTTCCCGCGTCTGGGTTCGGATCGGTCGATTTTTGCACGCGTCCGCTTGCTGATTTCTGAGAGGCTGCTTTATCACCGCTCGAGTTGGACTGAGGCGACGCCAAGTTATATTGGCTATCGAGTGTGGTTACCGTTGGCCCTCAAGCATGGGATATACCCCATTGTGTTTATGTCACAGCTCAAACGTTCCCTCGCAGATATGCGCAAGCTGGTCGGCGGATACGTTAACGAGATAACTCCAGAAATGGATCGCTCGCGGTACGCTGGCAATGCAGCCTTTCCCACCGGGAAGTCATTCCAGACAATACCCCCCCAAGTTTATACCAAGATAAATGACAATCTTGGCGGCGACTTTTTCACATGCTATGTCCAGAGCGACAGTCCTTGGCGGCCGGACTATGAAATAAATTCCGTGGTCGCAAAGAGTCTTGACGATCTAAGGGATACGCTGCGTATATTGAAGTATTCAAATAACCTCTTAACGACCGACAGCTTCACCTCACACATAGCACAGTTGATGCGTGACGATTTCGTCCTGGTGCTTAGCCGAGATCTGAGAGAAGGCATAGTGCATCCAGGCGCCAATCCAACAGTTATCGCCAATCATCCGGCGTGCGCACCGTGCAATTACCAAGAGCGGTATCATTTTGATCGTTGCGTCGCAGGTTATCCCTACTGCATTGCCTTCAGCAACGGCTTATTCATAAATAATATTTGCGAATCATTCCAACGGAAAGCGATCTAGGCCATGAACGAAGACCTCTCTCTTGCTAATTATTTCGCAACGATATTCAAAGAAAATAGGTGGGGCAATGACGAATCCGTCTCTGGCTCAGGCTCCTCTTTAGGGTCCCCCAGCGTTAGGGATTCTGTGCTGTTTTTAGACGGAGTTATCAGGAGATTTAAGATACGTTCAATGCTGGACGTCCCCTGTGGCGACTTCTACTGGATACCGCTCGTTCTAGGCCGATTTCCTCGCCTCGAATACACTGGATTCGATATCGTTCCAGATTTAATTACCTGGAATCTACAACGATTCCCAGATCGGCACTTCGTAATTGCTGATGCCACGAGAGATGTATTGCCTCAAGCCGACCTAATATTTTGCAAGGACTTATTACTTCACCTAAGAAATAGCGACATTATTTCAGTGTTGCGGAAATTTAAGGAATCTGGCAGTAGATATTTGCTTACCTCGAGCAACAGTGGCTCCGTCAATAGAGAATTAATCGTTGATGAGTTCGGCACTTATAGAGATGTAAACTTGGCAGCGGATCCGTATAATTTCCCGCCTCCAATTTGGGCGACGAACTACCTATCCCTCTGGAGCCTAGATGCCATTGGGCCCGATCTTCTTGATCGGATGACACCATAGGCCTTGGCCTCATTGGGTCACGGCCATCAGCAAAGTCCGTCGAGCCATTTCTCGACAATCGAGTCGTCGCCCAACGGTGTCGCTAATGGCGAAACCCGGGCCGCCGCATACAATGGCGCGATCAAGTCAGGTGATGCGATCGTGTTCCATGTCGTTAATTAGCTCGGATTACCGAGGATGCATAATCTATGCGCCGTGATTGGATTCGTGTTGCTTGCCAGCAGCCTGACTTTCGCACGGCCGGATAGCACGGCCGGAAGTCCGTATATTGCTACGGCACAATCGAGTGCAATAGCCGCGATTAAGATCAGGACCGGTGTTCCAGTAATCACCCACGGCCCCGGCTATGATCTGGGAGACGTGATGCCCTCCTTCATCATGGCCGGTCCGAGAACGTATTACGAATATGGTGGCAATCAGGCCTCGTGGGGCACAATTACCACCTCTCTAAGCCAGTACACAGGCGTTGGTGGAGGTGTAGGATCCAGAAGCGTCCTCTCCCCCGGAACGGGAGACACGCTAAAGTCCGGCCTCACACTGTCATTTCCGCCCAACTCGATCCCCGCGATCTCACCAGCGCAGAACACCGACTCCTGCGGCGACTGGGTGACCAGCTTTTACAAGGTCGGCAGCACGTACTACGCCTGGGACCACAATGAGGGCCCCTGCAATTATGCAGTTGGCGATCAGACCAATGAATCTTCCAGTATCTGGACGTCTTCGACGGGGGCGCCGGGCTCTTGGTCGCCGATGGTGTCGTCCGGCATCAGCAACGGTACCATCGTCTCGAGCACCGAACCGCCCGAAACGCATACGTTGACCGGCTTCGGCGATGCCACAATGATTCCGGACAACACTGGGAAATATATGTATGCCTACCTATCGTTCTACTGCGATAGTGCGATTTGTGACTACCACAATGCGGTAGCCAGAGCGCCCATCGGGTCACTCGGTCCGGGAAACTGGGCCCTGTTGTACAAAGGCTGCTTCTGTGCGCCGGCGCTGAACAATCCCTACAATTCGACAACCAAGCTCCCTGAAGCTGATCTGATCCCGTGGGTTGGGTCCTCTGTGGCGACTATGCACGGGACGCCCTTCAAGGTGCTAGCCACGGATGGCAAGGGCCACGCCTATTGGAAGGGCCATTTCGGTCAGAACATCGCAGGGGTCGGCTTCTCAGTGTCGCAAGATTACAGAACATTTTATACCTTCCCGTGGCCGCTGCTGAACTACGATTTTCAGCATTTCAACGGGCGCCCGGCGCCTGATGATCTCTATCTTTACGACATATTGCGGAATGACTTGGATGGGTCGTCATCCCTGGCAGCCAAACATTTCGATCACTGGGTTATTTGGGTCCCGCCGAACAACAGCCTGAACAGCCGCTACGTCGTTCGCTATCCTGTAAAGATGGCTGTGATGACCATGGCCCAGCAGCAATCCGGCATCCCCCAGGTTGGCGTGACACTGGAGACCTACCTAAACTCCTCGACGGGAAATGTTTACTCGGGGAGACTTAGGAGTACGACGGTCAGCCCGTTCGCCGGCATTACTGCCGACGGTGCGACGGAGATCGGATGGGCGGCGCAGACCTTTCTCGGCTACATGATGACATTCTGCCCGGAAAGCGTGTCCGATCTCTCTGGTTGCGACGCGGTGGGCGCGAAGGTCGCCAACCGTATTGAGGAGTGCTGGAGTTCATCGACTGATGATTACCAGCTTCATATCGACACAAATGGCGTTGCAGGAAGCTGTCCCAGCGGCTGGGCGCACGTTCGTACCGCAGGTTGGTTGTACAAGGTCCCGCAAGTCTTTGGGACCAACCCCGTCGAAACGTGCGAGAACGCGTCATCCGGGTATCATTATGCTTCGAACGACGTGACCTGCGGGGGGCAGACACCGGTGAGCTTCCTGGGTTGGGCCCCAAACAATTGACACGAGAAAGCCGGGGTTCCTTTGGTGGGCTGCTAAGGGACTGTGCAAAAATAACTTGAGCAATTAAATGCCGACGTTGGCGCCGCCCTGCCATCGGAACGCGCATCAGCTAAGGCTGATACGCATTGCTTAGAACACCTCGGTTCAATCGGGCCCGGCATGCAATTCGGTGTCAATTGTGCATAATGTTGCGTATTTTCGAGGCTCCCTATGAAAAACTCCGTGCCATTAGCGTCGCAGCCGCGCGCACTCGACGAGTTGCTCAAGCTGCACGACGAAGCTTTCGTCACGGGTGCTTACAAGGTACTTTTGGGTCGATCCCCCGATCCAGAGGGCCTGGAAAATTATTTGAGGCAGATACGAGCCGGCACCCAAAAATCCCAGATCGTCGCCGAACTTGCGGGATCGCCGGAAGGAAGGTCAAGGTCCGCGGAGTTGCCGGGTTTGGGTAACCTGATTGCCGAACATCGTAAGGGCGCCCGATCTTTCTGGTTACGAATTTTCCGGCGATTGAGCAGTACACCGACGGAGAGGATTGAGCGTCAGCTACGAGTCATCGACAACCGACTCTATATGATGGAGCAGTGTGCCGCAGAGCAGAACAGACAGATGGCCGCGCTACTGATCGTGTTGACGCAAGGATTGTCAGAGCCGGTCGGCTCCAGTTTTCACCCTAATGCTTCCAATGTCGGCGACGTGATCAACTCCTCACCGCGATCGATTCTGCCTCAGAACGTACGCCAAACTTTTTCCGATCTGAAGGCCACCATCGAAATGAAGCAAAGCGAATAGGTGGATGGCCATGCGCATTCTCATCGATTTGCAAGGCGCACAGAATGCTAGCCGCTACCGGGGTATCGGACGTTATTCACTGGCGCTCGCCAAAGGAATCGCTCGCAATGCAGCCGGACACCAAGTCTTCATCCTTTTGAACGGTCTTTTCTCCGAGACCATCGACGACATCAAGGCATCCTTTTCAGGCATTCTTTCCGCTGATCGCTTCGTCATTTTCACCTCGCCCGGCCCGGTCTGCGCAGTGAGATCTGAAAACATCTGGCGGCGGTGCACCGCCGAAATATTGCGAGAGCATCTCATCGATTCACTCTCGCCGGATGTCTTGCTGATTACCAGCATGATCGAAGGTCGAGAGGACGACACCGTCACGTCCATGGGCAACCTCAAATCAACAGTTCCGACCGCAGCAATCCTCTACGACCTGATTCCAATGGCAGATCCCGAGCAGCATATGGCGTCGGATATCGAAAAGGCCTGGTACTACAGCAAGATTGCGGCGCTGCGTCGTGCTGATGGTTTGTTCGCCATATCACAACATACGGCGAACGAGGGGATTAGCATGCTGGATATTGAGTCAACACGAGTTAGGAATATCTCCGCTGCCGCCGACAACTCCTTCTCGTCCATGCGTGAGTTGTCCACCGATGCGGTGCCAGTCATGAAGCGGCTTGGCATTGACCGAAAATATCTTATGCACTCGAGCGTGTTCGCCACACGCAAGAACTTTCAGGGCCTGGTGCGCGCCTACGCAGCTCTGCCGTCAACTGTTCGCGCGGACTACCAGCTTGTGTTGGTATGCAAAATCGACGCTGCTGGTCGGGGGGAACTCACGACACTTGCCAAGAGCTTCGGATTGGCACCCGATGACATGGTGCTTCCAGGCTTCGTTTCCGACGAGGACTTGATTGCGCTCTACACGTGCTGTCATTTGTTCGTCTTTCCGTCATTTCAAGAAGGCTTTGGCCTGCCCGCGCTGGAGGCCATGTGCTGTGGAATACCCACCATCGGATCTAATGCGACGAGTGTTCCCGAAGTCATTGGTCGCGCCGATGCCCTATTCGACCCGACTTCGGTAAAGGACATGACGGCACTCATACTCAAAGCCTTGACCGATGCTGACTTCTATCAATCCCTAAAAGCCCACGCGAAGACTCAGTCAGCCAAGTTCAGCTGGGACGAATCAGCCCGACGCGCCATCGCCGGTATGGAGAAATTGGTGACCTGGGCCAAATCATCGACTCATGATGTCGAAAGCACAATCACGAAGCGGGAGAAAATGCTGGAAGCGGTGGCCAAGATTGCCTGCCACACATCACCGACTGATTTCGAACTCCTTGCACTCGCGAGCAGCATCGAAGCCAATCGCAACGAAGTTATTCGCCTGGAGGCATCCGCCGTTGATGCCGCATTTTGATGCGGTCCACATTGAGGTAGGGTCTAGGGTCTTAGCCATTTCGAAGTCAACGAGGGGTCATGAGAGCACTTATTTGCGGAATCTCGGGTCAAGACGGCACATACTTAGCCGAATTACTGTTGCGGAAGGGCTACACGGTAATCGGCACCTCGCGCGATGCGCAGACCTCGTCGTTTTCCAGCCTTTCACGGCTTGGAATCGTTGACCGGATTCAACTCGAATCAATGGCAACTTACGACTTCCGAAGCGTTCTTCACTTGTTGCGCAAAGTTGAGCCGGACGAGATCTACAATTTGTCCGGGCAAAGCTCGGTCGGATTGTCCTTCGGCCAACCCGTCGAAACCTTGGACAGTATTATCGCGGGCACCCTGAATATACTCGAGAGCATCCGGTTTCTAGGCAAGCCCACCCGCTTTTACAATGCTGGCTCCGGCGAGTGCTATGGCGACACTGATCCCGGTGGTGCCGTGGAAGACGCCCAATTTCGGCCCCGTAGTCCCTACGCGGTCGCCAAGGCGGCCGCGTATTGGTTGGTTGCCAACTATCGCGAAGCATACGGGCTGCACGCCACAACAGGCATTCTCTTCAATCACGAATCGCCGATCAGACCGCAGCGTTTTGTTACGCGCAAGGTCATCGCGACGGCCTGCCGAATAGCGCAAGGCAGTGACGAGAAACTCACGCTCGGGAACCTTCAAATTCGGCGTGACTGGGGTTGGGCGCCGGAGTATGTGGACGCAATGTGGAGGATGCTCCAGTGCGAAACTGCACACGACTTCATTATCGCGACAGGTGTTAGTCATAGCCTCGAGGAATTCGTTAAAGAGTCCTTTGCGGTACTCAACATGGACTGGCGTGATCACACCGTCGTTTCCGAATCTCTATTGCGACCAAGCGACATATCCGATGGAAAGGGTAACGCCGCAAAAGCAGAACGCATTCTGGGTTGGAAGGCAAAAGCGCATATGAAAGAGGTCATTGCGATGATGGTAGGCACGGAGTTGGGGCACGCTAAAAGCCCGGAACGTGTACCGCATGACGACCCTCAACCTGAATAGCTTGAAACCCAATGAGCTTTTGATATTCCAGCTTTTGATATTCCGATGTTGTCATATATCATAGCGGCTTAATTTCTTTAGATATTTTGCCGGGTTTGCAGGATGCCCTCATGGCGTTCCGCTGTTCATGAGTTTTTCCTGCGAATCTCTGCATAAGGCGACCTAGATCTTTAATCAGCAATTTGTTCCGTCAGCGAGAAGACTTCCAAAGCAATGACGACTGATACCGAGTGGCAGGCATGGGGTATACGCGACCCCTATTTCGCTGTACTCACTAATCCGAAGTACCGTAGCGACGCCCTTACACCCGATGCGAAGCTTGAATTTTTTGCATCCGGAAGTAGAACCGCCATTATGGTTTTGAATACTTGCCGCGGATACTTCGGCGCCCACTTTGCTCCGCAGCGTGTACTTGATTTCGGATGCGGTGTTGGCCGCTTGTCGATTCCGTTCGCGGCCCAAGCACGTGAAGTTGTCGGCATGGACGTTGCGGAGTCGATGCTTGCTGAAGCCCGCCTGAATTGCCAGGCACAAAATTGCCACAATGTCACTCTTGTGCTGTCGGATGACACTCTCTCTAGAGCGACCGGTCAATTCGATCTCGTGTACTCTGGCATCGTACTGCAACATATAGAGGTAGCGCGGGGTCGAAAGTTGTTTGCAGAGCTAGTAGGCAAAGTGATACATGGTGGCTGCGGCGTGATCCAAGTGACTTTCGCTTGGGACAAATACGAGGCCGAGTTCGGCGTCGTGCCGGATAGCCCGGCTGTTTCACGGGCACGGAAAGGGCGTAATTCGCAAACAAAAGCGTTTTGGAGACGCGCGTTCGAACGACTTGGAGTACTTCGCACCGCTCCAGTGAGCGATCCAGAAATGCAAATGAATTACTACAACTTAAGTCAGCTGATGTTCATCTTGGAGCAAGCGGGCGTGCAGCGCGTCTTTTCTACTTTCACCAATCATAATGGCGCGCTTGGGGTCGTGATGTATTTCCAGAAACCCTCACAGGTGAGTTGAAGAGGATATTCTTTTGGTTTTGTTTGACGTTTCCGATCCGCTTAGGAATTGTTTCGGGTCGCCGCACAGCGCTTCTGGCGTCATAGCCGTCGGATTTACAAAGACCTTTTCTGGTTGAAAACTTGAAGCCACATGCGCAAAGTAATGAGCCACTTGGCCGATCTAGTTGCGGGTATTCGAGGAAGTCGTACCGACGACGTCGAACAGGTTAAACACAGGTTGCTTGCACGACCGTCGCGCGAAGACGTTCTCAATGGATTTCGTCTTATCCTCGGGCGGGAGCCGGAGGACGAACGCGCAATTAGCGCACACATGCTCATTCCGAGTGTGGCCGAATTGCGGCAGGTCTTACTGGCTTCAGAAGAGTTCCAAGGAAAATATAAGGTCATGCACCCGGGCACCGAGGCGCATCCTAGTTTGTCCATGGGACGACGGACGATCGTCTTTATCCACCTACAAAAGACGGGCGGAACCAGTCTACGAGTCATGCTTGAAAAGCAATTCCCGGCAGATCGGAGATGCCCCGTACTAGAGGACAAGCTACACCTTCTTTCAATCGCGGAACTTGCGCAGTACGATTTTTTCGCCGGCCACTTCGACCGGTCCTCGTTGCGCTTTATACCTCGCGAAAACATCAAAACGGTTGCTTTATTTCGCGAACCACGAGCGCGACTCATCTCCCTTTATCGTTTCTTAAGATCGCATCCAGTCGGTGACGAATTTACAGACAATTACTTGATTCGTCTCGCCAGCGAGTCGAGCGCAGAGGAGTTTTTCGAACGGCCAGAACTGCGCCATTATTCGGCTGTGAATAACCACTATCTGATTGCGCTCGGTAGTTCGTTTTCCTGGTTTGATCAAAACAGAGCATCGTTATCCCAAGAGAAGTTATCCCAGCTACTGCACGATGCAAAACTGCAAATACGCTCACTGACAGCTATCGGCATCACCGAGCAATTTGAAAAATCCGCGGCGCTAATATGCAAGTCCTTGGATTTGATCCCGGTGGCATCGATTGAGGCAGCGCATGTGACCGACAAGTTTCCTGAAAAAGACTCTCGATTTCGTCGAGTTGACCCCGTGACAATGACGCCTAGACTCGCCGGCGCGATCGAGGATCTCATCGCATATGATGACGAGTTGTATGGATTCGCTAAGACCGAATTTGAGCAACGATTGATCGAACTTCAAGTCGAAACCAGTACACTCAAAGAATAAGCTCATTCGCGTTGAATAAGGCGTCTCCTAGTGTGGGACGTTCGAGAAGCGTCGATGACAGGGCGAGCAGTCCCAGAAGCGTTCGCTTCGATCAAACTTTGGAGACACCTAATTCAGCGCATTGCCGCTCGAACTCTTGAGTGGCGAATCGATACAATTCATCGTCGTATACAGTAAGCTCATCGAGCGCTGAGGCTAGCCTAGGCGTCATTGCTACCGGTTCAACTACCTTGAATCGGGCGTCCAACTCAACAAAGTTGCTTGTCACGTGTAAGGGCGCAATCGATGGCCGCTTATCTATATGTAAGGCCTTGCAAATCGATTCGACAGATTGGTCAAAGCGCTCCGTAATTCCAATTGCCGTAATCGCACGGATTTGCCGTTTGGCCTTGTCAAATGCGCTGGAGATATCTTCTTTGGACAGCGAGCCCTGATTTCGTTTAAACCAAGAAAATGAGGCGCCTAAAGCAATCAAATAGTGATTGTATACGGCAGGTAAACCGCGAATCTCCGGCCTTTCAAAAAACTCCTCCGCCGTTAGCTCGTTAGCAAGGCGAATACCCGGATCGGCTGCAAATTCGTCTCGAGTGGGATGCGATCGTAAAAACCTATAAAAGGAGATGAGTCGGGCTCGCGGTTCGCGAAACAAGGCGACGGTCTTGATCTCCTTGCGGGGAATAAAGCATATCGAACTTCTATCGAAATGCCCGGCGAAGAAATCGAACTGACCCAGTTCCGCAACAGAAAGAAGATGTAACTTGTCCACGCGCACGGGACAGACCCGATCTGCCGGGAATTGCCCCTCGAGCAGCGCTCGCAGGGTTGTGCCTCCGGTTTTTTGCATGTGGATAAAAACAATTGTTTCCCGCTCGATTGACAAACTAGGGTGTTCGTAAGGTTCAGGGCGCATGACCTTGTACTGGCCCTGGAACTCACTTGAAACCAACAAGGTGCGCCGTAATTCCGCCACGCTTGGGATATGCATATGCGCGTCGATGGCTTGCTGATCTTCCGGTTCCCGCCCAAGGATTAGACGAAATCCATGGAGAACGTCCTCCCGAGAAGGCCGCTCGAGCAACCTGTGCTGAACCTGTTCAAGTTTCTCCCGTCTGTATCGCCCGAATTGCGGTACGAGAGCATAAAACAGACGGAGTATTTTCCGCATATAGTGACAGCGACGCAGGTGTTACCTGCACAATCTAGCATGACGAATATCCCAGAGGGTAGCAAGCAACTCATCCACTGGCGGAGCCGGAGGCCTTCACGTCGCGGGTAACACACCGCCACGGCGGACATGACACTCTTGCCAAAACTCAATCAGCCCGAAAGCGCATTCCCACCATGAAGTAGTTCGATCCGCCCGTCACTCCGCTGATCAAGCCAAAAATACCCGAGCGGTGGTGCAATCCGATGAAACCCTCGTAACCCGCGTTTTCGCTCGGAGAGAAGGTGAACTCCGCGATCAGCAGCTGCAAAAATTTCGAACCCGTGTTGTTGCCCGAGTCTTGTTTCTCCCAGGGTGAAATGCTGCTCACGTAGCTCCCGCCTAGAAAGCCAAAACGGAAATTGGTGTAAAGTTTGTCGTTCCAGGGAAACTTCTTCCAGCGCACGACGGAGATCAGATCGACCTCGCTCTGATGATCCATACCGAAGCGCTTGGCGACTTCGCCCTGCACTTCCAAATCTATCGGCAGAATCTGGAATCGGTGCAGGGTGTACACCCCGTCCAAATCAACGAGGTAGCTGCTGTGAAAACTCGGTATCTCTATCTGATAGAACAGACCGTCCAAGGATTGGTGGGTCAGTGCGCCTACAGAGAAGCCGACGCGCCAGTTCGACGAGGATTGCGCAGCGCCCGCTGCCTGATCGGTAGCGGTGCCATTCGGTCCTCCGGGTTCGTCCGCGAGCAGCGGTGCCGCGGCGCATAGCGCCAGCGCACAAAGGAGCACCTGCGCTGTCAGGGTTCTGAATGTAAATTTCATATTTGGCGCGATTTCTTCGTGCACTAAGAGCACCATGTGCCTCCGCTTGCTTGTTGCGATCAGACTCGAGCAAAGCGTCGAAGCACTACATCACCGCACCAACTCAAGGAATTGAAAGGGTAACAGATTCGCGACGATCGACTTGCGATTTCCAACTCCGAGCATACATCAACGAGCTGGATGCGGCACAGTGATGATGTCTTCTGAGTTCTCGACGATGTTATCGAAGAAGACGGTTGGCCGCTTCCAGCGACTTGCGCGCATGACGCTGTCCATGCCGCGGACGACGGTCGAAGGTTTTGGGCCCGCGGCGTGCAGCCGCCGATGATTTCACGGGGCGCGAGCCCTGCTCGGGAGGGCTTTTTGCTCTTAGCGACGCTGAACCAGATCTTTACCACCGCATGCGTCGCTCGATTTCCTGATAGATACGGAAGTAGACCGTGCGATCGAAATGACCCCAGTTGTGGACTTCCGTATCGGACACGACGAAGTCTCGGATGTCGAGAATGGTCACCCTCCTCCGCCACCGAGTCACCGCCCGAGTCCACCGGTTCAGCGATTCGTTGTCCGAATGCCGGTGGCGGACACTCACCTGCGGATCCCAAAGGTGTTCGTTCGCACCCAGGATGAATATTCGGGTATTGCGTGGCGCGGCGTTCAAGATGATCTTTAGATTTTCCTTGAACAGGGCTTCCGAGATCACGCCCATGTAGTCGAAATTCTCCTTTAGATAGGCCAAGGGATCGGCGAACCAACTTCGAATATGCTCGGCTGGAAGGTCATCGAGGGAGGCCTTGCGCACATCCGTCGCCTGATGCCATCTTGGAAACATGAACGGGACCACAACCCCCGTCTCCCGATGCCGATAGACCGCATAAGCCGCATCGCTCCAGAAGCTCAGCAACCAGACGGCTATGCCGGGTCGCTGATCACACAGCGTAGTCCGGAAATCCTCCTCGTAATAACCTAGACGTTTGCACGCATCCATTCCGCCGGGCGGCAGACCCGTAATTGCATATCGCAGGAACATCGAATGATCGATGCGTACGTCGCACCCATGACGATTGAAGTTGAACTCGCCGCTGGAACGGAACGCGCCGAGACTGAAATAGTGGCCGACCGCCCGAAGATCGCAGCCGCCGCGCGCAGAAATCCATCCCTTTTGTTCCGCCGCGGATCCATTTACCGACGAAGTACTGTCGCGAATTTGGATCCAATCGACCGGGCTCACGTCGTGGACGACATCCGAAAGTACTTCACCCTGAACCTCAAGGTGCGGGCGGCCCAAGCGCTGATACAGCCAGCGTTCGACACCCATTCCCAAGATGCGGCAGGAAAAGGCGAATTGGAGCAGCAGCCTCGGCATCCTGAGAATGTAGATGCCGCAATAGCCGTGGTCGCCGTAACGGTCGATGACACGCACGAGGCCCGCCTGGACGTCATGCCGGGCCAGCAGAGTAGTCAGGTCCTGTGTCGCTTGCTGCGGGTCCTCCGGCAGGCGCGATTTTATGAAATTGAGTTGGTTGGTTCTGTTGATGAGTTCGATTGCCCGGTCGAGGTGCGGCCTGATGTCGTGTTCAATTTCGACCACGATGTCGCAGCTACGCAAGAAAGCCGAGGCATCCCCGTCCGCCGCCTGTTCGTCAGCCTTGCGTTGTTCCAATAATTTGTACTGCCGAAGGCGGCTAAGATCCGGATCTGCTTTGCCATCGAACAGTGGCAGCGTTACCATCCGCGGGATGATGGTGGGGTCGCTGACCTGCAGATCCGGCAGCTCATGCAGCGCCGCCTTGAGATTGAGGTGATTGTCGTCGATGAACATGGCCGAGGCGGGACGCAGTTGCAGGGATTCGATCAGCGCTCGAAGCCTTGGGCCCTTGGCCTCCCAATTAACGCTCGGCAAAACGAAGTAATCCCAGATCCCTGCCTCGCTCAAGACCCGTTCGACGGCACCATGGTCATTCTTCGAACAGATCGAGCTGACGATGCCGCGTTCGGCGAGTGTTCGGATGAGCGCGAAATTCGCGGGAATGATCTCAATCCCGCCTTCGGTCAAGGTTCCCTTCCATAAGGTCTCGTCCAGGTCCCATACGACCAGTCTCACCGGTTCCGCCAAGACATCCTCCCTGCGTCTTTGTAAGCAGTTTCGCCCCGGGCGCAAGTCCCGTTTCGATTATACACGGGTGAAACGCTACGGCTTGGCTGGGACTGCGATTCGGGCGAGTGCGGACGCTGATGGTGAGCGCGTTAGTGCAGGTAATCTCGCTCGCGCTGCTGACTCGCTTGAGTCACTACACCGATCCGTGGCCGTGTATGGAACGGCCAGCCATATGGCGCTCGCGGTCGGACCCTATGTGGGCGGCTCGTTGATCGTCGATCGCTCGTACGCGCCGTCGGTATGCGAGAGACTTGACGGCATCGATCGGCAAAGGATATTCTCGAACTATAGCAACAAAGCAGTTCGTGCCAGGAATACTGGGGATGGTTGCAAAGGCCTCATGGACGGACCAGAAATACAGCGTGCCGAGCTTTCATCTCTCTTCATGGAGGAAGGAATTCATGAATAGTAAGATGTCCTTTAGCGGCCGGTCGCGGCGGGAATTCTGGCCGCCGCATTCTCAACAAGCGCGTCCGCCCAGATCCCTGTCGGCACTACTGGGACGATCACCTCCGTCGGATCTGGTTGGGGAGGTGAGGGGATTTACACCACTCTATCGGCGGCGCCGTCTACAGCATGCAATGGAAGGATCTTTATGCCGACATCGGCAATTCAATACAAAGAAAATCTAGCACTCGCCACGCTTGCGGTATCGCAGGGGCTGACAATTACCGTCTACTACAGCACGACTTGCGACAGCAGCGGCAATGTCGCGTTGGTTTAGCTAAACGTTAGTTAGCCAAAAAAGGGCGCGACCAACATTAATCCAGGGAGGGGCGTCAATGTCATTTAGCAAAACGCGGTTATTCGTCACCATATTGATTTCTTTTGTAGGGTTTGCGGCGCACGCTCAAACTCTAATAAACATCGAAGGCTCACCGACCGCGTGGCGTTTGCAGGATTATCCCGGTCTGACCCCTGCCGTTACAGTCTGGTTCACCGGATCGTCTTGTACCAATGGCCAGCTATCGTTTCCTTCAAGCGCATCAATTGACGATCAAAATCGCTTCTGGGCGCTCGTAATGGCCGCGAAGATTGCCGGTCAAACAGTGGGAATCTATTACTATGTAAGCGGTTCCTCGTGCTTTCTCAATAGTTATTATTTTCCGCCCTAGGTAAGGCTGGATGCAGGATTCCATGTCGATTCTAGGGGGTATCGGATGTCCAACATGGCGACAAGCACACAGATGACCCCACTCTTGGAGGCATCGGGATAAGTGGAAACTCCGCTCATTGCAGGCGAGGATGTCGCTTGAAAAGAAGGAGAGCGATGACGAAGTGATCCCGCCGCAATCACTCTGCGGCATTTAAAGCTAAAGCGGCGTTGGAAGGACAGGACGTTATGACTTCACGGATGGAATTTGCACTCTCCGGCTCAAACCTGAGCCACATCATCGAATTGATCGCCCCGCGGCGACCGATCCCGCCAAAAATATTCTCGGCATTTTTTTTCTGCGCTTTTCGTTCCACGGTGGAACACAGCGTTCTTTTGGTTAGCACATCCTTATGAATTTGATGCGCATGCTCGGTGCCGGCGACCGTGATCGTCGTATTTGCGAACGACTTGAATCCGGCCAACGACGTGCTGCGCCGCTTGATCGTGCACGGATCCTGCTAGATGGGATTGTTGAGGTACTTGTTCGCCCGGACTATTACGTTGCGCCGTTAGCGGTGCTCGGGTGTCAATCGAAGAGAAAAGTACGCTCGATCAATTTCTCATGGCTTTCCTATCTGTTTGCAGTTTCCCAAAGTATTAACAATGAAAAAAGGAAAAGGGATTAACGATGAAGAAAAAACTCACCCAGAGTAGGGGCTTGATGTTTCTTTGTCTGTCAATGATTGTTCCTGCGCTGTCACTTGCTCAAGGCGCCACACCCAGCGCGGGTACCACCACTGCAGTTCTAGATAACGGTGCCAGTATTACGGTCGACTACGTTGACTACGCACCGGTAAATGCAGCTATAAATAGCATACTTGCGCCGGGCGTCATTCAGACATTGGTCCAGGCGGCAGATCGTTCAACACAATCAGGATGTCCTTACTACGCGGCGCACAAGGGTCTCTTCAATGCTTCCGGCGACCATATTTTTATTACCAATAATTACATCGCGTGGTTTGACTACACCCTGAGCGATGGCATCGGAGCAACGAGTTGGCCCCGATCCGGCACACTGGCGGGTTATTGGTCATTGGACCCAAGCAAGGCAGACCACGCGGCGGTGCAATTTCGCCACTTCTACGATCCCGCGCAGTCTGTCAGCGGCAATACGCCCAACGACGCGGGCCTTTGCTGGAACTGGGCACACAATGAGTTGATTCCAGGATCGGATTCCCCACTTGGCGGAGCATATTGGTGGGACACGTATGCGCCAGCAGTGGAACACACGATTGTTCTTGAAACATCGAGTTCCCCCCTCGCCACCAATCTTTTTTCTACTAATTATGCCCAAAACGCGCCCGGCTCGGGCTTTACACTAAACGCCACGGGATCGTGGGACGGCGTTGGTGGAACTCACTACACGACCTCGGGCTTCATGGCGACCTCACCAACAAGCTCGACAGGTGCCATCGTAACATCCAATGCGTTGACTCCGAGTCAGCCCGGCGCAAGTCCGGTGACGGGTGTTCAACTTAGCTACTTTCTGGACTACGACGCCCAGGAAAATGGAATAAAGGTGGTCTGGAAGTTCTCGTCAAATAAGACGGTCATGCCGAAGAATCTTTACGTGGATGTCTGGGCTACTTATTCCGGCCTTGGAGTAAGCGACACGTGCGGTGCCGAACCGGCGTATCCTGTTCCACCGACTGTGCTTGGCGTTGGATCAAGTCCCTATCATACGTTCATGTATGTCCAGAATTCCTTGCCCTCGCGAACCTCGGATATCCAGAATGGAGTCGGAGTTGTAACTGACAATTCCGGTGGTGCGCCATGGGCCATTGCCCCCTTCCCGTGGGGGGGCTCAATTCCGTGCAACACTGTGGGCGGGGCGGCTGGCTTCAATAGCGCCGTGGCCTCTACTCCGATCAACTCTGGGATTCCAATTGCCGGGATTCCAATTTACGCGACGATAAGCGCAGGCTACTCTCCAGCTTTGAGCCCCAGTCTGCCAATGTTGCAATTGACCAATTTGGTCAATCCGCAACAAAACCAGTGCAACTGGAATTCACCGCCGACGGGCAGCCAAGTGACACTTAATCCAGCCGCTGGCAATTGCCCGGAAAATGGACCAGCGTCGTTTCCTTTAAATCAAATGTTGATGGGCTATGAGCACAGCGATCAACAGTCGGGGTTTTTATTGGTAAGTCAGAACACTCAACAAATCTTGCAAGCGAATGAGTGGTACATGATCAGTTATATGTTCACATCCCAGCCCTTTCGGCCTGCTGCGAACGCGCTGATCCCCATCATTAATTTTACCCTAAATCATTAGGATGCACGGTCTCGGGGCGAGCGGATAGCGTTGCGCACGCTCAAGTATGGGTCCGAGCTGCGCCGCCAGGGGGCGTGCCTCGGCCGGCGTCAGATTCACGAAAATAAAACCGCCCCAGCAGCTGACCGCCACCGGGTGCAGGCTGAGCTGTGCCTTGTCGGCCGCGCCGAGACTGGAGAGATGGGGCGCGGCGAGGAGGCGGCCGTCCAGGTCGTAAGCCCAGTGGTGATACGGACAGACGATGCGCCGTCCGGCGACCACTGTCAGCGGCGACTTGATCTTCGTCTAATTCCAGCGGTCTGAACATCGTCATCTTCTTCGTCCGTTTTCTTCGGACGAACATTTTCAATATCGTCTTATTCGCATTGGTTTCTTCCCGTCGGTGTTGATGCCGGTGGCGATGATGGTTGCGTGCCTGTGTCGGCGAAGATGGAACCTCAAGCGAGGGATCCATGGCGACGCGAAGAGAAAGTAAGTGCCTGTGCTGCGGGGATAAATTCACGGTGGATGTGCGCAATCGCGGGCGCCAGAAGTACTGCGCGAAACAGTCGTGTCGAGCGGCCGGGAAGGCGGCGCGGCAGCGTCGCTGGCTCGCCAAGCCGCAGAACCGAAACTACTTCCGTGAAGCCGACAACGCCGCCCGGGTACGCGAATGGCAACGGAATCATCCCGGCTACTGGCGCAACACGGCGCGCCACCAGAGGCGTATCTTACAAGACGCGCTTCCCCCGCAAGTGCATGAATCGCATGAAGAAACCGCCACTTTAGCCTTACAAGACGCGCTTCGACTGCAAGGTCCTGTACTGATTGGCTTAATCGCCGATGGCCACTTCAAATTCCTCCACCTGTGGCCACCCCAAAATCCCCCACTTGACTCGATCGTGACTGCGTGAGTTAGCGGTTCAAATCGGCGACGACAAGACCGGTTGGAGTGTTACGCGGATTCCTCAGCGTTGACAAGTCGGATTGAGGCCTCTTTGAGTCGATAGCTGCGTCCCTTGAACTCGACAGGGATGCTTCGGTGCAAGAGCCTATCGAGGATCGCGGTGGTGAGCGCTGCATCGCCCAGGCATTTACTCCAGTCGTCGATGACGCGATTGGTGGTAATGATGCAACTGCGTCGTGACGAGTAGCGCCGATGCAGGATCGCTTGCAGCTCGTCGGCGGATTCAGTGGCGATTTTCCGGCGAAGGAATAGATCGTCGAGTACCAGCAGATCGGCGTCGATCAGCGGCTTCATCAGTTTCTTCTTGCGCACCGGTTCGGCGGCGGCGATTGCGAGATTGTTGAGGAGCTCATCGGCTTCGACGTAGCTGACGTGAAGTCCTTCGCGCACGGCCGAGTACGCGATGGCCTTCGCAACATGGCTCTTGCCGGTGCCGGCCTTGCCGACCAAGATCGCGTTGCTGCCCTCTGCGATAAATTTCAGTGTATTGAGCTCGAAGCAGGTGCGTTTCGGTATTTGCGGATTATACGTCCAGTCGAACTCGGTCAAGGAGGCCCGCTCCGGCAGCCTGGACCGTTGCAGGCATTTGTCGAGTAATCGTGTGTGTCGCCGGTCGAGTTCGTCTTGCAGCAAATCCGAGATCACCTCGAGTGCGGATAAATTACTGGTCTGCGCCTCGAGCAGCCGGGTCTCGAGCGTGGCGAGTACGCCGGAGAGGCGCAGTTGCTTCAGGGTTTTTTTCATTTCGGGGATCGACATCGTCATGGGTCACCTTTTTGGTTTGGATCAAGGGTTGAGCGCATCGCTGCGCTGTCGGAAGAACTCTGCGTATTCGGTCGGTTCGCGGATCAACTCGTGCTGCTGGGTGAGCGGCGGCGCGGTGTCGGCCTCGAGGCGCGCGAGGGCCTGCGCGAGCAACTGCTCGGCAAGGAGCCGCACGGCCTTCGAGGAGCTGATGTGTCGGGCGATCGCAATCGTGGCAGCCTGCTCGACGATGCGGGCCGGCAAGCGCGGCACGAGCGCGACGATGCCCCACATGCTTTTCTGCGCCTCGCGGCCGCGTTTATCGAACAACCGCTGGCACAGAGCTTGGGCATTCGGGCCGATA
Organism: uncultured Gammaproteobacteria bacterium; assembly: GCA_963807505.1. Classification (GTDB taxonomy): domain Bacteria; phylum Pseudomonadota; class Gammaproteobacteria; order Steroidobacterales; family Steroidobacteraceae; genus Bog-1198. The sequence continues at coordinate 830,808 of CAWECC010000001.1, forward strand.
TCTTCGGCTTGACGCAGGATCTGTCGGGTCTGGCGCGAGGGATTGAAGATCCGCTCGACATCGGGCAACAAGACTTCGCCCTTTCTATAGGCGAGTGGATGGCGTCGCAGCAATGCCATCGTGGTCATGTCGCGGATTTCGAGTTCCCGCTCGAAGATGCGCACGATGACCTCGCTGCCGATGCGTGCCGGCCGGGCCGCGTACCACGAGTCATTGACTTGCACCGTGCGGTCGTCTTGGACTGTGCGGGTTTCTTCCTTGAAGTAACGGAAGTGCTCAAGCGGCAATGGCGTCAGATACGGCTTCTCCTCCTGGAACATCGCCTCGACCTGCCGCTTGGCGCGGCCGTGGATGCGCGGTGCCGCCCAGCGCTCTTCCCAGTCCATGAGGTACGCGTTTTGCGCCTCGATCGACTCGAAGCGTTTGCCTTTGAGCGCCGTGGACTGCGTATGCTTGATCGCATTCTCCACACGACCTTTTCGATCGGGGTCGCGAACTCGGGCAGGATCTGCAAAACAACTGTAGTGCGCGAGCATCGCGGCATATACTGGGTTCAGCTCCGGCTCGTAAATGTCCGCCTTCAGCACACCCTCCTTGAGGTTGTCGAGACAGACGTTTTGTGTGCTGCCCGAAAAATATCGAAACGCCTGTTCGTGCAGCCGCGCCCAGGTCTCGGTGCTCGATTTCCAGACAACCTGGCGGAACGAACGGCGTGAGTAGCACAGCGTCATCACGAACAGTCGCGGCTTGCGATACTTGCCGGTGACGGGGTGGCGGGTCGGTGCGCCTTCCCCGTAGTCAACCTGACATTCTTCGGCGGGAGCAAATTCGAGTCGGTCGAACTGCTCGGGCTCCTCTCGCCGAAGACCGCCGCAGAAGCGCTTCACGCTGTTGTACGCATGGGCAAATCCACGCGTGTCCACCAGTTCCTGGTAGATCGCCATCGCGTTACGCCCGAGCCGCACCTGCGCCTCGATCCATTGCCGGTGTGGTTCGCAGGCTGAGCGGGCGAGGATCGGCGCCGCCGCCGCCTTTTCTGCGGGAAAAACCGGTGGCCGGGGTGGAGGATTTTGAACTTCCGGCGCAGGGATCGAGCCGGTGGCCAGGGTGGAGGAATTTGAATCGCCGGCGGCCGCCTCGGTCGGCACCGATTTGGCGTAGAAGCGGATCGTCTTGCGGTCGATGCCGGTCAGACGATGGATCTCTCTCTGCGAGACACCCTGCGAAATCAGCGTAAATACAGTACTTTTCAGATGCGGCTTCAAGACATTCACCTCGTTTCCCCTCGATTGCAGAGGGGGCGGATCATGTCCTGCCGTCAGCGCCCTGAATACCGCGCCTCACATCATCGCGAACTCGTCAAGTGGAGGAATTTGAAGTGGCCACAAGTGGGGGATTTTGGGTGGCCATCGGGGGCTTAATCGCCCATTTGAGCGACTCGACCTTACAAGACGCCATGCCGAATTCGGCATGGCGTCTTCTATGCCGAGCCGTCAATTATGCCGAATGAACCCGATCAAACGGCAATTCCATCGGGTTTCTGTCGGATTTGCCGTCCACCGACTCGGCATAGTTTCCTGCGTTCTTTCATCACCAACCGGGAGGAAAGAACATGGTCACGGCAAGGCATGTTGTAGGCGCCGACGTGCAACGTCGCATGTACGGGGGCCCGTTGGGGCCGTACATCGATGAGTATGCGGCGCGGATTGATGCAGAGGGGTATTGTCAGTCAACGAAGGGCTTGGCACTGCGCATCACCGCGGAGTTCAGCCGATGGCTTTACGGTCGCTATCTCGCGGCGGGCGATATTAGCGGGACTCAAGTCGATCGATTTCTCTCACATCGACGGCGATCGAGCAATATCCGAGCGAGTCAGCGGGCGGCACTGATGAAGATGCTCAGCCTGTTGCGCCAGAAAGGCATCGTGCAAGCGGATGATGCTTTGCCCCCCGCATTGCCTCAGCAAAACTGTTACCGGTTGCGGTAGTTGCCTCATCTGAGATGTTACCGGCGATCGCGCCTGCCACCATGGCGTCTCCACTACCTCGGAGGGGCTATGGGCACCAAGATGACACTTTCGGCAAGGGCCGAACTGACGAACGCAGTCCGGCGGCGTTACGGCGTTGCAACCGGCGCTGAGAAGCGCAAGATCCTCGATGAGTTCATCGCGGTGACCGGCTATCACGAGAAGTCGGCGATTCGAGCACTGAACGCCGAGCCGACCGTCAAGAGGCGGCAGACTCGTGCGCGCCCCTCGCTGTATGACGAGGCGGTTCGGGCCACGCTGATCGTGCTCTGGGAGGCCTGCAACAAGCCGCGCGGGCCTGCACCGGTTCCGTACAGCTGCGTCGCTCACTTAACTGAGATGCATCAGTGGCTGGAAGAGCATCCAGATCAGACCGCCAAAGAACTTCTTATCGAATTCCAGGCGCGCTATCCCGGAATTTATCGCCTCAGTCATCTGCGTACCTTGCGAAAACGCGTGCAGGTCTGGCGTCGGGCAGCTATTCAGCGGCTGATCTTCCGGCTGCAGGATCATACCCAGGATGTCGGCTCAGAAACGGAGCTTCTGGCGCCTTCGGCGTCAGACCGTGCTTGGTTCAAGATCGATAAAATACTGACCAACACACCAAGCTTGACCGCCGCCGGTAACATCGTTCATGAGGCACTCGGTAACAAAATTACGTGAGGCAATACGGGCGTAACATCGTTCGTGAGGCATCCGGTAACAAAATTAGGTGAGGCAATACGGGCGAACCGGAAGTGATACAGGCGGTGATCGAGTTCGACCCCTGAGACCCGCACCACCAGATCGCCCATCTCGGTAAAATCGGATAATCCCATCCGCCCCGGTTGCTGCACCTGACGGAAGATCACTTCCCGATCTTGACCGTTCAGCGCACGCCAGTGGCGGATCCGCCGCTCCAGTGTGCGGCGTACGCAGTCCGGCAACTCCGGGTGTCGCCGCGTAAGCGGCTGCCAATCACACCTTCCTGATGCGGACGCTTGGGGCTATGGATGCACCTTTCCCTAAATGGAGAGGTGTGCACATGTCCACTATCGAGCCCGCTATCGAGACCGGTCGTCGTCGTCGACGAACCCACAGCGCCCTATTCAAGGCAGAAGCGGTTGGTGCCTGCCAGCAGGCGGGCGTCTCCGTTGCGGCCGTAGCCCTGGCCCGGGGCTTGAACGCGAACCTGCTGCGTAGCTGGGTGGCGCAGGCGGAACGCGGCAAGACGCCGATCGCGATCCGCCCCACCGCGGCCGCTGAGACGTTGCAGAGACCCGAGTCGTTCGTGCCGGTCCGGATGGCCTCTAACTCGAGCCCGGCGGCGGAATCAATCCGCATTGAAGTGCATCGCAAGGATCGACGCATCACCATCGAGTGGCCGGCCTCGGCAGCCCGTTCATGTGCAGCAGTGCTGCGGGAGCTCGTGAAGTGATCCGCGTCGATGCCGCGTGGTTCGCCATCGAGCCGCTCGATATGCGTGCCGGGGTTGACACCGCACTTGCCCGCGTAGTGACGGTGTTCGGCGAGGCGCGCGCCCATCATGCCTATTTGTTCCTCAACAAGCGCTGCAATCGGATGAAGGTACTGGTACACGACGGCTTCGGCCTCTGGCTGTGTGCGCGACGACTCTACGAAGGCAGCTTCATCCGAGCTGCAACTCGACACGATCGTGGCATGCCAATCTCGAACGATCAACTGCAGGCGCTTATCGTGGGGCTGCCGTGGGAGCGGCTTGATGAGCGTGCAAAGATCCGCGTGCTATGAAGAAAATACCGCTAAAAATGCTGTAAAACGCGCCGCAGTTGTGGCAGCATCGAGGTCCATGGAGTGGACCTCACAGCTCGCTCAGATGGACGCAAAATCGCTGCGGGCTCTGACGACGACCCTCCTCGCGCAGCTCGCCGAACAAGAATCGCAGCTGGCCAGTCGCGATAAGGAACTCAAAACCAAGCAACTGAAGATCGACCAGCTCACGCATGAGATGGCGATCCTGAAGCGTTGGCGCTATGACCGCAAGAGCGAACAGCTTGGACCCGTGCAGCGCTCGCTCTTGGACGAAAGCATTGATGCGGATATCGAGGCGGTCAGCTTCGAGATCGAGGAGCTCACGGAAAGGGCCGCCTCGCCGCCCAAGGATAAGCCGCGACGTGTGGCGCTCCCCTCATCCTTCCCGCGGCATCGCATCCCTCACGAGCCGACGGATACGCAATGCAGCTGCGGTTGCCGGATGGAGCGCATCGGCGAGGACGTGAGCGAGAAACTCGACTACACGCCAGGGGTCTTCACAGTCGAGCAGCACGTGCGCGGGAAGTGGGTCTGCCGTTCTTGCGAACGGCTGGTCCAAGAGCCGATGCCGCCGCATATCATCGATAAAGGCATCCCCACTGCCGGTCTCGTGGCGCAGGTCGCGGTGGCCAAATATGCCGACCACGCGCCCCTGTACCGACAGGAAGCGATCTTCGAGCGATCAGGCCTTGCGCTGCCGCGTTCGACCCTCGCGCAGTGGTTGGGGATCTGCGGGGTACGGCTACAACCCCTGGTCGAGGCCATGAAGGCGCTGATGCTCGCCCGATCGGTGCTCCACGCAGACGAGACGCCGGTGCCGATGCTCAAGCCCGGCTTGGGCAAGACGCATCGGGCGTATCTGTGGAGCTACAGCACCAGCGAATACGACACGCTGCAGACGGTGATCTACGACTTTGCCGAATCCCGTGCCGGCGTGAATGCGCGTTCGTTCCTGGGTACCTGGTGTGGCAAGCTTGTCTGTGATGACTACGCTGGCTACAAGAGGCTCTTCGATCGCGGCGTCGTTGAGATCGGCTGTGCAGCGCACGCGAGACGCAAGCTCCATGATCTGTATGCAAATCATCGCAGCGAAATCGCTGGCGAGGGCTTGAAGTACTTCGCGGCACTGTACGGCGTTGAGGACGAAGCACGGGAACGGAAACTTGATGCGGAGGGCCGGCATCTGCTGCGACAGCAGCGCGCGAAACCCATCGCCGAGGCCTTGCGGCAGTGGTTCACCCGACAACGCGGCCAGGTCCCGGACGGCTCCGCGACGGCGAAGGCTATCGACTACAGTCTTGGTCGCTGGGCGGCGCTCACGCGCTATCTGGATGATGGCGAACTGCCAATAGATAACAACCATCTGGAGAACAGAATCAGGCCGGTTGCTCTCGGCCGCGGAAACTGGCTCTTCTGCGGCTCGCTGCGCGCAGGCCAACGTGCCGCGAACATCATGAGCCTCATCCAAAGCGCCAAGCTCAATGGGCATGACCCGTACCGTTACCTCAAGGACGTCCTGGAGCGGTTGCCCACGCAGCCGGCAAGCCGCATCGAGGAACTGCTTCCGCATCGCTGGCAGCCGAGCATCCGCGCCCAGTAAGCTGCGACTCATGCCGTCGCAAAAGCCACATCGAACCGCTGGCACAAAGAAGGCGCCAACCAAGCCTGGTCACTTCGCAAACATCGAATGGTTGATCGCCGAGGGTGGCGCAATCCACGTCGGGCGTGTTGCATCGATCGACTGCATCGCATCCGCCGCGGACGAACACATCTGCTACGCGATGCTCGCTCGGCGTGACGGGGAAACCGTGCTGGCATTACTGGCCCGTCTCGACCGATCCATAGCGCTTGCGGTTGAGACTTCCGAACCTATAGACGAAATAAATGGCCCGTGAGCCGATGCGGCCCGTCAAGATGCCTTCGCCGGACGCATACGTCGCCGCTGCATCTCCTCCAAGATCCCGATCGGCCGCAAACCCGGCGAGGTCTTGAGCATCGGCACGATCTCGGGATCAAAAATATCGATCAGCGGGTCGGGTCGGCGCCGCCCCCGCGGCAACGCCTTTTGTGAGGGTAGTCGGGTGTCGTTCTCGATGCGGTACGCGCTCGTCAAGCTCATTGCCGCTTGGGCCGCCGCCGTCGGCTTCGTCTCGGTCAATCTGGATTTCATGTACAGCCTCATCTGGTGATCGTTGATGTGTCGACCGGGCATAAGGCAGGTACTCCGTCGTTGGGAACACCTCCTCAATACCCCATCGGCTGCGATCACCGACGAGTCGGACCCCAAATAGGTCCAAAATCGCCTTCTGGCGGGTCAAATCCGGTGCGAAAGCCCCGAAAACCGGCCTGCCAAAATCTTGCCATCCTGATTGACGCGCTTTGTCATCCTGATTGTCGCGCTACACCATTTCTTCTCCCTATCCATCACGGCCCCACCAACCCACATGGAACATCTTCAAACCGCAGGTCTGCGTGGTACATAGAGGCATATCCTCGCTCGATTGCGTCTTGCACCTGCGAAAGAAAATCCGACTTAGTACGCCAATCCCGTCTTATCTTAATTGCAAGCGTCTGGTGGTCAATCAGAACATCGACGGCATCTCGGCCGTTGCGCACGGAGTAAATGGTTAACTTCCCATCGAACGATTGCTGCGCGTGGCCCGCGAAACCCCGTTGACTAATAGATTTCTCAATGACCACAACTATTCCGGGAAGATCGGGCGAACTTTGCGCACTACCTCTTGTAACGGACGCCATTCTTCCATAGGAGACGCAGCACCCAGTTAGCATCGCAAACGCTACGTAAACGCACAGCACCGTTGCACCAGGTCGCACGTTAGTGTCCAGCCGCGCCAAGAATCGTAAACGGGACGAGACCGAATAGCTGATACGCTATTCCGAATACGCCGCTGGGTAGGTATGCCGGGTTGTTGTTGAACGTATTTGATGCCCAAGTGCCACTCGCGCATGGTGGACACGAGTTATCGTGCGCAAAGCTTGCGGCATCTACCTGATTTAACGGTGCCGGACTTCCATCCTGGAACGGCCTGTCTACGCCCCAACCAGAACCTCCATAGTATCCGTAATGTGGGAGCACCAGGTTGTAGACCGTTTTGCCAACATCTTCAAGCGCCTGCAGAAATGAGCCGTTGGCAGCATCATTCGCAACAGCTTGCAGATCATAGCGAACAAACACGTACAGCGCCCCCAGTTGTCCAACTGTGACAGCGTAGATATCTACTGCGATCGCCTCCACGTCGCGGACGATCTGCGAAAGAACTCCACTGTTTGAACTCTGTTGCGGTGGCGGAGATGCGAGATATTGCACCGCAGAGGTTGAAAATCCATCCTCAAATTTCCCTCCTGCAATCTTCGCCGCTTCCCCACCAATCAGACCGGCTTCTACTGCTTCCGGCACTGCACTCCAATTCGCAAATGATGGGAACTTAATGATTAGAGGTTGTGCGGCGATCGCAAACCCCGCGCTCAGAGCCCCCTTTCCGCAGTTGCCACCGCTTGCTGCTCCCGCACCGCAACCGACTGCGATCCGCGCTATCACCCCTTCCGAAGGTGTCCAGTTGCTGCCCGAGACTTCCTGAGCAATACCCGCGGTAAGTCCAGCCACTATCCCGGAAATCAGCCCCGACGTAAGTGCCGCTGACAGGCTGTTGGTAGAAACTAGTGCGCCCACAAATCCACCGACAAAACCAGCAGCAATAGCAGTTGTTACGCCCGCAGCCGTGCCGATTTCCCCAAAAATTACCGGGTAAAGCTCTGGCAGGAAGTATGCGACCACAACTGCTACGATGATACCGATTATATCCCCTAGCAAACTGTGCCCACTCGGATCAATGTACTTTAACGGGTCATTCCAGGTATAGCTGTACGGATTAATGGACTGGCTAGCCGCTAGATTCTGAATGACCGTGTCTGCGGACAAGAACCTCCCGAGCGTCGGATCATAGACCCGACCATTCATGTGTATAAGACTCACGGAATCCAGCATCTCGTGACCAGTGAATCCCTGCCGCGTGCTCGCCTGAATCGCACTGTAATCGGCGGCACTCGGAATGCTCTGCCAATTGCTGCCACGACGTGCACCAAAGGGAGTGAAGCTCTCTCTGGCCAACACATTCGCAGCACTATCCATTACCAGATCGGCGCTACCAAGATGATCAGACGTGGCGTAATACGTTGCTGTGCTGCCATCACTACGACGCGTAAAGACCGCAGTACTGGAACCCGCGGGAATTTGATGCCGATACTCTGTCGGGGAAGTTCCTCGCGTAACGACCTGCAATAGGCCGCCGATGTAGTGGATGGTCTCGGTTGTCCCCGCATAGTTAGCTATTTGCTTCCAACGCTGGTGACTCGAGTCGTAGTTAAATTGCGATGAACTACCGTTGAAGTTGATTTGATTTGGCAAGTTGTATGAATACGAGCTGATCGCGCCTCCGGCGCGCGAATTCATATTTCCATTGGCATCGTAACCAATAGTCCAGCTCCCGGCGGCCGTCACAGCGTGGGGATGAGCAGTACTTCCGTACGCATAGGTACCCACGTCGCTCTTGGTGGAGATATCCCCGGCCTGATCGTACTGCACGCTTAGAGTTTGGCTGCCATTCAGCGTCACGGTACTCAATCGATTCAAGGCATCCAAGGTGAACGCCTCTGTGAGACCTTGCCGGTTGTCCACTCGCTGCTGCAAATTACCGTTCAAGTCCCAGGTGTAGCTCAAATTCTGCAAATTTGAAGTGGCACCGGCTGATCCTTCAGTGCGCGTGATCATCTCGTTGGTCCAAGAGGTATATCCGGTCGCCACTGACACCGCATTACCCAGTACTTCCATCGTAGGTGCGCCACTGTCGCTCGCCCCGGTAAGTGTCCAGAAAGGGGTACCGGCGCTGGCATCTTGGACGGCATTCAAATAACCGGCACTATCATAGAGGTACTTAAGGGCGAAACGAACCCCCGATGTGCTGACTGGATAAGTCAGAGTATCGAGCGCTCCCAGAACGTTGTATTGGTAATCGAATTGATAGTTAGTACCATCCTCCGTGTACACCTTCGTCTGTGCTCGCCCGAAACCATCGTACATATAGCTCTCCGCATATCCGTCGGGCTTCGAGACGATTTGAAGCTGCCCAATATTATGCGCACTCGCACTCGTGCCGTATGTCCAGGTAGTGGGAGTAGTAAATTCTGGCTCCAGGCGCTTGATCAACCGGCCGAGCAAGTCATACGTGAAGCTCGTAACCTGCCCGTTGGCATCTGTCTGAGATATCAGTTCATTCAGCGAATCTGGGATAAAAGTCCATGCACCGGTGTCTGCATCGGTCGATCCCGTTTTAAACCCGCGGATATTATAGGTGTACTTAGATGTTGCACCAATGGGATCAACTATCGTAGTAAGGTTGTCAAACGAGTCATATGTGTAATTCGTGACTCCTGCCGACGCACCATGGACGCCCTCCGGTGGATCAGTGACTCGCCGGAGTTTCCCGGCCACATCGGTAACCTTGGTGATCGTATTGCCCTTCGGATCTGTAATGGTGCCCGTCTGGCCTAAATAGCCGAGCACAATTTGGCGATACTGCGTACCTGATGATGTATACAGCGTGTCCGTGGTGGGTCGATTGGCGATATCATAAGAATAGATGTGGTATCCATTACTCGAGGACGAATACGGCAACACAAATTCTGACTTGCGACCAAGAGAATCGTAATACGTAATCTGCGTGTTCCACACTCCCAGGACTCGGTTTCCTTCATCGTAGCGAATCCGATCCAGTCCGTCGGCGAACGTTTCGTGCACCCGTACGGTCGAGCCCGTGGAATTGAGCAGAGTTTCGGTAGTCTGAAACCGCACGTCCCCCGTTCCCCAGCAACTGGGCGAGACACAATCGGTATAGCTCCAGGTTGTCGATGTGGAATCCGGCCGTGATTCGAGAATTTTGCGTCCGAAATCATCATAGAGCCAACTAACTGTTACGCCATTGGCATCGGTGGTTGATGACTTGATCCCTAGATTGTAGTTATAAGCCGTACTGACCGTTTGACCCAACGCATTTTGCACTGATTCCGGAAGCTGACAGCGGGTACCGTAAGACGTCGTGGTCGTATGCGCCGGCATGGCGACACCATTCTGATCGAGGCCTATCACGGATACGGAATTGGTGTTTCCGCACGCATCAAAGCCAAAATTTGTTGTGACTTGCAGCGCGGAGTTCGGTTCGACGACCTCGCTGGTAGCACGACAGTTTGTCGAGTCTATCGAGTGGCCGACCGTTCGAGTGAGCGCTGGTTGGCCTGGCGCTGTCTTCTGAGACGTCGTTGTCGCCGGCCGGCCCAAACACCACGTGCTCGGATAGTTGGTAATCGTGTTGGTTATGAGCGTATTCCAACTCTCGCCTGTGAACGGCGACGTCGCATCAAGATCTGTCAACGTTGAATTGGTGACAGTGATCGTGCCATAGGGATCATATTGATAGCTGGTGGAAGCTCCCGCGATGGGCAGTCCGTTCTTAGCACCTCCTACTTCATATCGGGTCACGCTAGTAGTAGTCGGGGCAACGAAATAACACGACGAGCACTGGGGTGTTGTGGCCGCGATAGTTGGATAAGCATTGCTAGTCTTGGATATCGGAGTGGCACCGTTCGCTTGAAATACGTCGTCCTCGATCACCACGCCGATATATGGAAATGCTTGTGCGTAAGCGGTGCTGTGGATGAGACTATTGCGACTATCGATGGATGTCGTGGTTGCGAAGCCCTCAAAGCCACGCCCCTGCAAGTTCAACCGTGCGCCCGAATACGTGAAGCTAGTCTGGTACGTACCACCCGTACCGTCGGATGCGGAGAACTGATTAACCACATACAAGGGTCCCTGGAAGTCCTCGTCCGGTAAACTCGCTGTGGTGCCCTTGGTATATATGCTGCTTTGATTTATCGGCACATACGTCGGACTGAAATTAATACCGAATCCGTCGGTGATCGATGAAGCAAGGTCGGGTGGCGTGTTAACTCCGTTGTGGAAGTAATAGCTCAACGTATAGCTATTGCTCGTAGAATCGATGACTCCGATATCCGGCTGACCGTCCGCGTTCCGATCCACTATGAAGAAAGAGCTTGTGCTGGGTGCTGCAATGCCCAATGGCACAGGAAGGGCCGCCCCATTTCCAGTGGATCTCACTAGATACAATTGGTGTGTCGAAGGGTCCGTGTACACCATGTCGGTTTGGCCGTCGCCGTCCCAGTCCACAGCCATCTGCGAGATGGCGCCCGCTGGCACCGCGGCGGTGATAACCGAAAAGTCTCCCGCGCAATTGGAGACAAAGACAACGCCCGGACCAATCAAATCCGTGCACCCATCGCCATTCCAGTCGCCGGGTACACCATTTATCCCACCCGCTACCGAGACCGGTACTGCTGTCGCGAGCGCACCGAAACCATTGGACAACACGGTGATCGCCTGGGTGGTACATATTCCACTGTTGTGACAAAGAGTGTTGTTAAAGACAAAGTCAGCCCGCCCATCACCGTTGAAGTCCGATACCAATGGCCCCCCAGATGCCGTGTAGGCCCAATTAGCGAATGACCCCGTAAATGTGTAGACCAAAGTCGCCGACTGTGCAAACGTAACACCGCCGCCGGGCGCCGTGATGTTTCGCCGAACCGATAGGGCTGTTGAGTTAGCGTTCAGCGATGCGAGGTCTGCGAGTCCATCGCCGTCGTAGTTGACGGCCGCAAACTCCCCGTTGACAGCGATCTGGGTATTTGTCCTAACAAAGCTACCATTGGTAGCAGTACCAACAAACGAATAGAGCGACCATACGTTACTGACTGGCGCCAAGAATTGAATGCTTCCATTCCCCGCGAACGCCCCCGGGATGAGAGTTGTGGTCGTGGCAGTCGCAGACGTCGTGGCGCCCGTAGCAATTTCCGGACCATATCCCGTCGCGGTTGCAATCCGTGCAAACCAAGTAATAGTGGTTCCCGAAAGCTTTCCATAGAGAGCGTCGGGAATTCCGTCGCCATTTAAGTCGATCGGCAAGAAACCGTACTGCAGCGCACTCAATCCCGATGCCGCCGCCGTCGTCGTCCATCCCGCTGCGCCAGATTGGTAATTGATGGTGGTCGGTCGAATACAATCCGTACCGGCGCTGCCACCGCACTCCTGCACCGAGTTCAACATCGGTCGATTCGTGGTTGGTGATGCGGAGTACCCCAGATTGTATTGGCGCACCAAGGTACCGGAACTGGTCACTTGGATATTAGCCAGCTGTTGTGCCTGAGTGACCACCCCACCCGCAACATATTTAGTAAGGCTCGTGCCGCCTGTGCGTGAGCCTGCGTAGTCAAAATTGACCTGGTACCCGTAACTTGTGCCGGTCCCCGGGGTTGCGGTGTATTGAATACTGCTTAAGGTTGCCGATGTTGCAGCGGGGACATAGGCGAATACCATGTTATTGCTCTGCCGATCGCTCACTTTATCGATGGCCCACACATACGGCGTCGTTGACCCCGAGGCAGTAATTTGCGAATTCCCAGTGTTTCCGTACTCGTAAGATCGGCCATCCTTGCCCTGTACAATGAAATACTGCGGTCCATTCCCACTCGTGCCGTAGGCTGTTACATTGGAAAAATCCGCCAATTCCGTCTGATAGGTCGAGCCCGCTGTACCTTGAGTCCCACTGGTTAACCGCAGACGATTGCCGTCGAGACACAGGTCGTCCGTTCTCGACAATGACACTCCAGCCGGGGCTCCTACGGTACTCGCTGTCCCACCGGTAGAGGCCCACGTCTTACCACATCGTGCAATCGCTGAGATTCCGGACAATGCCCAGCCAGGCCCCATAACACCATCAGGACCGCCGCTCGTATAATGCAATGCCAAATGAGGCTCAATGTCCCGTGCCCCCGGTGGGGTCCAAATCGGAATGTTGTAGGTCGCTCCACCGGTAGGCGCAATGGAAAATTGGCCTGCCGTTCGACCCGCAGAGGTCGGTTCGACCGTGCCTGTCACGCTCGTAGGATTTTGCGTAGATGCGGTGATAGTAGAGCCGACTGCATCCGTAACATAGTTCGTGCCAGCCGACGTGAGAGACTGATAGTAAAGCCCCACTCCGCTGCCGCCGCTAAAGTTGGCCGCAATCAAGTGATAGGCATTGGCCGATAGGCTTACATTGGAGGCCAATGCGGTAGCCGTGCTCGGAAAAATGGCACCGCTCCGATTGCCCACTAACTCATAGCTCGTGTTCCCGGTGTTCTTGGCCTGAAGTATCACGGTGGCTTGGCCGGTCCCATCCACTCCAATTACGATATTGTTGGTGAGGGGCGACCAATCTACGCCGTCACTCATCCGGCTCCATGCTTGCACGCCAGTGGCGGTAAATATGGGCGCCGTCGGCTGTGCCAGCACAACTCCGTTCATGTTCGGTGGATAAGTCGGAACCGGAAATGGCACCTGGTAGTTGATGGTCACAAAATTGGGCTTCGCCTGAATCAATAGATCCGCAAATCCGTCACCATTAAAGTCCCCAGCGAACACATTGGCGTTCTGAGCCGACCATTTAAACCCCAGGTACCCATCGCTCCAGGTTTGACTCGGCGATGTAGAGGTGAACGTCCCATTCGCATCCGATAGAACAATCGCGTCTATGCCCGCACTATTAGTTGCCTGAAGAAAGAGATCCGCCTTGGGCTTGCCGTTGACTAAGCCTCCAAATGCACCGGCGATGATGTGATGCTGATCGGCAGACCACGTGAGGCCCATCGCACCGTTAGCAATTGTTTGTGTAATTCCGACGACAAGACCTGTAGGGCTCGTCAATAGCAGGTAGCTATTGCCGGGCGTCACGCTCTGCAAAAGAATGTCCGCCTTGCCGTCGCCGTTGAAATCCGCAACGATGACGTTATATGCGTTGCTCGACCAATTGATTCCTAGGAAATTGCTTGGCCAGGATTGCCACGCGATATTCGGGCCTGTGCCGTCCGACAACGCAATGCCACTTGGCATGCTGGGATCCTTCGCGATGTAGAGAATATCGGTCTTACCATCGCCATTGAAATCCCCCGAATACAGATCGTAGTCTTGGGCATTCCATTCTGTGGTGGCGTGAACGGTACCACCAACGCAGAACAACACGAACATCCCGATTCCAAGGACGAAATTCTTCACGCAAGACTCTCCCTAACTGCGTAACACCTGCTCTAACTGACAATCAATATGGTAATTGCTCGCAAATCGCGCTACGGCCTTCCCGGTACCGGCGTCACTTGGGCTTGTTGTTGTCGGGCCTCCTCGGCCCGCGCTATAAGCATGCCATCAAGGTTAACGTGCACCAATGCTCCATGACGCTTGACGACGGCTGACAGCACACTTCCATCAGTCAATTGGCGCAAATTACCCCAAGCAGACGCGGGATCAGAAAGCGGCGTGTCATTCACCTCGACAATCACATCGCCCGGCTGCAGTCCCATCTGAGTAAATGGCATCGCCTTTGATCCTGCATAGACCTGATAGCCAACGAGGTGTTCGCCTTCGTAAACAGGGCTTGGACGGATATAGTCGGTCAAGATCTCCCGGCTCGTCGCTTTGGCGGGTGGTGGCGCTTCCGTGGGGCCGCCGACCATCAACATGGCCGCATCGCCCTTTTTGTCATTTTTTAACGCGCTGACGAGATACAGTTTGGCACCCTGGCCATTCATTCGGAGCAGCACATAGTCGGGGTGAATCTCAGCGAGTCGCGAACCGTTCTCTAAAAGCGCTCCCGCCTGATAAGTTTGAGGACTCTCGCGAACAACGCCTATGTCAGCCGACCCTTCGGCCACATTGCGACCCGGATGTACTCGGATCAGGAGAAGTGGCAAGGGCACCCGCGAGATGGAGGAGTCATTACCTTTTGGTACGGGAGGTGCAATGCCAATAGCCTTTGTTGGCGGACGAGGCGGTGCTTTCGCGACGGGAATCGGTTTCGGGGCGGTGAACCGCTCCCACCATGCCTGCGACATCATTCCGGCCTGCCACATGATAGCCAGCGTCACCCCCATCGCGCCCAGAACATTGACGGCGCGAATGCTCCACACCATAGCTCGCGAGCGATTTTTACCACGAGCTTCTTTATTCATTGAAACTCCAGCCACTCAAACTAAATGCTTCGTAGGCACTGACTTCCATTTGCTTACTTGTCATTGGCATCCATATCGTGGACTCTATGTGCCTGTCGCCAAGTTGGAACAGCCGGCATTCCCTAGTATCGGCGCTGGAATCCCACAACTCGTGCTGCCATGCTTACGGCGTCAAATAAAAACTCTCGAGAACGCATGCGGAACCGCTTAGGTAGTAGTAAACACCTACTGTCTGACCGGCGATCTTCGCGGCCATTATGAGAGCCCAGAAGCGATTTTGATCGTCAATTGATGCGGTTGGAGGAAACGTCAAGCTGCCATTGGTACAAGACGATCCGCTGAACCAGACTGTAACGGCAGGGGTCGTACCGGGATAATCCTGCAATCGCCATGCAGCCGGTGAGCCTTCCATATTTATTAGAGTCTGAGTTTGGGCGTGTGCCGCAACGCCAACAAACAAAGTCAATATGGTGACCAATAATCGCGTTTTGCTAAATGACATTGACGCCCCTCCCTAGATTAGCGCTGGTCGCGCTTTTTTTGACTAACTAACGGACAGTGAAACCAACGCGACATTGCCGTTGCTGTCGCAAGCCGTGTTGTAGTAGATGGTAATTGCAATCCCCTGCGATAACGCAAGCATGGCAAGTGCTAGATTTTCTTTGTATTGAATTGCCGATGTCGGCATAAAAAGCTTTCCGTTGCATACTGGAGACGGTGCCGGCGATAGAACGATGTAAATCCCCTCACCTCCCCAACCAGATTCGATGGAGGTGATCATCCCAGTGGTGCCAACAGGGGTCTGCGCGGTCGCGCTTGTTGAAAATGCGACGGCTAGAATCGTCGCTGCGACCAGCCGGCCAAAGGACGGCTTACCATTCATGAATCCCCTCCTCCATGACGAGAGATGAAAGCTCGGTGCGCTGAATTTTCTGGTCCGTCCATGAGGTCATAGCACCATCCCTAGTATCCTTGTCGCAAACTGCCTTGTTGTTGTAGCCAAAGAATATCTTCTGCGGATCGACGCCGTCAATACTCACGCATACATCGCTTGTTGCGCTCATCGCAAGCTCGTTTAAGGAATTGTTTCGATCAGTCGATTCCGTTGGATAAATCAACTCTGATTAATTCGCACTAATTTGCACGTAATCAGGGGATGCCCACACCGCATTTTGGGTCGTGCAGTTCGCGATATTTGGCCATGCCAAATAGACAATTGAATCCATCGCTCGCGCCGATAGCAGGGCCGCGTAACCATTTTGTAGCGTTGTGCCGGTCCAGTTGAGCTGACACCAATTGACTGAGCACGTTTGGTCGCTTTGAAAATAGATAAATCCGTTGGCGTGTGCAATGACGGAGGTGATGTGCTCTGGGCAGGTTGTGTCGGCCGCCTGGGCAACACTCGCCCCGATGCAGAAGAGGGATAACGCAATGCTGGAGATACTAACGCGTGGGTATGCTCGCCCGAAACGAGTTTTCGCGCGACCGCTATGCTCTTTTTCTCGCATTAGCAAAACTCCTTATTGCATACTGGAGACGGCGCGGACGGACGATAGAGCGACCGGCGCCCTGTGGCGCATGCTTGCTGCGTGTTCAAGTGGCTAACCAAATCCCAATGAGATCGCTTCTGGCCGTTGTACTACCACAAACGGAATCCGCCGATGCGCCGCTACTGTTAAAATATCTGACTTGCACGCTTTGACCGGTGGCCTGCGCCGCATACGTGACTGCCGATATGTTTGCGGCCGCTGGGTTGGAAAGTAAAATGTATCCCCAACTGCCCACGACGCTACCGCCGGTGGTCGTATAGTTGTAGACCAAGAACAACGCGTATTGCCCTGTTCCGGTCATGTCACCAGTGAATGACGAAACTAATCTGACGCTGCAATCAGTCATCGCATTTGCTGTCAAGGCACATGTGAGAGAAACGACAAACGCGATTGGGAGCAGTACTTGTCGGAACATGGCTCTATTCTCATTACACAACAGCTTCAAGCGCTGCCACTTCAGGCTCGCTCGCCAGTTCTCGAAGAACTTCCGCGCCCAGACCTCGCGATTGTAGTCCCAGAGTTGGCCGAAGGATTCCTGGAGCAGGTAGGCGGGGTCCAGCCGCTTGTTGGCCGCCAGCAGCAAATTCAGGTTCTTTTCCCCCGTGCCCGCAGCCGACATGGGATTGCAGGCTCGTTGGGGAATTGGAAATTTCGAGATGGGCATCCCTGTCGCTCTCCGATTCTCTTGTTGTTCTCGAAGGTTAACGTTGCCGATGGGATTCAGTCAATAATCAGTTTCTCGTGGGACTTCAGCAAGTCAGCTCGATACGTATAAAACATCTTCCGAGCTACCCGAAATGTTGCACGTGTTGTTGCCCACGATACCGACGGGAGTACCCGCTGCTTTGGCCTCCAGAATTGTGGCAATTTGCGCTTTGCCTATATCGGTAGTGGGATTAAGGACAAACGCGCTAGTTTGAGTGGCACACGTCGGCGCTGAAGAATCAGAGACACTCAGGTAAACGAAATACGCCCCGCCTGTGGCGCTCAATTCCGCGGTAACGCTCGTAATTGTCCCAAAGGCATTGCCGGCATTCGCGGCCACCGAAAGCGTGGCTCCCAGGCCGGCCACTATCACTTGGACAAAGCGACTGATGGATTTCATTCTGACTCTCTCCGTGAGCGGTTTGAAACTATAGGGACACTGCTGATATTCGGACTCTTAGGCGGCGTCGCTACTGCGCCTGCTACCGGGGTATACAAGGGCGCTATCAGCGAGGCTCGTTTGTGAAATTACAGCAACCACATTGATTCGACTTCCTCGATACCAAAAGCATCACAAACGCCTGAACCATCAATCACAACTTGCGCGCCGCTCGTAACCGCGGAAAGCAGAATCGCCGCATACGCTGACGCCAAACCAGCGTTTGACAGATCGAAAGAGTATGTGCTGGCGGAGGTGCAGGCCGTCGTAAAGGGGCCAGTTGTAACTATGGAAAATCTTGTTTGCGTTGAAGGCGCTATCGGCGACGGTTGCGCTAAGACCTTGACCACGGCGCCAGTATAGGTAGACGCTTGTGCTGCGTTTGCTACGACTAGAAGTAGCCCAGATATAGCCAACACAATGCTGTATTGTTTGAGAACTTTAAACATTTATTCTAGCCTCTGTGGGTAAAGCGGAAGACATTTTGATTGAAAGTCCTGAGTTAAGTTGGCAGTCGGAACCATTACATCAATCGCATTTGGATGGGTGGTGAGGAAATCTACTTCCCTGACACGTGCAGCGTTGATGCTAAAAGTGACAAAGAGGTCATGAAGCTGGGCGCTCTGAAACTGCGTTACACGGATGAAGCTGATGGGTCGGGCGTTTATTTGTCCCGCCGCTTGCGCGACCTGCGTGGGAGTCGCGCAAAGTGAAGTTGCGACCATCACTCCGACGTTGCCGGCGACTTGCAGTTCCCGCGAGAGCCGACATCTCCCTGTCACAGCTAAAATCCTTCTAAGAAGATCTGGCCGGAAAGTACACTCATTGCGGCCTGCGCGTCAACAATGAAAAGGTATTTGGCTTTTCGCCGCTTGCGGCTTACTGCAATGTTGCTCCGAAGTCGGATCGTTCAGACGCGATTCCAGAACTTTTTTTTCGCCAACTAATTAAAGGCGCGGCCACCGATGAGCGTCCCTACCGCGATGCTTCTTGCCGTATCTCTAGTCAAGGATTTTTATTGAGCGCATTTCGCCTACGCGCTCAACTTCGACGTAGCCAGCCCCGCCTTCCGTACTCGTCTGTGCCTGCGTGCGCTGTTGAAGAACGGAATGGGGTACATATTGGCCGCAGGTAGCTTGGACGAAGGAAGGGACTTTAAAGGTAAGTGTCGCGTCCACGGGGACGGTTCATCCTGGCTTCCTCGACGTGAGAGGCGCGTCATATGAATCCGTAACTTTATGCCTATATCAATGTATCTTGCTCCATTCTCGGCGTTTCGATGGAACGTGCAGCTGCTCTGCAGGCCCCGATGAGGACTTTCACAACCAAGGAGCATGCAAGAAGCACACGATGTGCGGAGCGGCTAGCGACAAGAAACGGCTTTGCGTGCCTGCCCGTAATTAATTCGTGATGTGGGACGATCTTGAAAATCGAGATGAAGCATATGTCCGTCGGCTACTGAAGGTTGTGGATATGTTCGAGCGTGAAATTACGTAGCTTTACAGAGATGGCAGAAATGGAATGGGGCCCTTCCATATGCCATCAATGCGAGGCCAACGTATTATTGGCGTTGCCCTGTATCGTTATTCGAGATATTGTCGCAGTGAAGTATAAGTGAAGGAAGACACTTTCGCCGTGACAAAGACGCCAAGCATTCGCTGGCGAAATGAAAACCTCTACTCCAAATCAAGGCGTAAAAAGCCCCACGTTACGCGGCAAGAAGCATGCGAAATGTGGGCAGCGCGTGTATTCGCGTGTATTCCCATCTTCCGAGTTCTTTGAAGGAGTGACAATGATGAAGACACCTACGGCTAATTTTTTAAAGGGTTGCCTAAAGGCTGTACTCGCGATGATAGGCATGTCTGGCTTGTTGACCGCGGCCCTAGCCCAGTCTTCAGGCCAGTCCTCAGGCCAAATTGGCGGCCTTTTTACAGTTGCGTCTGGTGGTGGCGCTCCCGGAAACTATGATTTCAGAGTTTACTTTGTGGGAAGTCCTGTCATTTGCAATGGCCAGCCATGGGCATACGTTAATATACAAGACGCCAATTATGCAGCCATTATGGCAAACATTCTTGCGGCCAGGGCTTCAGGGGCTACGGTCCTACTGAACTGGACCCAGCAAGCCAACGGCTATTGCCAAATCAATTTTATCTCTTGGTAACGGCTGCTTACCGGTTTGTAGCAAGAGTAAGGGTTCAATGTGACCAACTTCGGTGAAATGGCCAAATTTTAAGTAGTTGCGAAAATCCAAAATCAGCGTCATCCGCATCAACGTGCCCGTTTTTTGAACCAATATATTTGCAGGCGTTTTCGTACTTTGTTCAGGGGACTACGTAAAACCGGGGGGCGGATGGCTGCGTTTCACTTTCGCCGCGATAAGCCCACGTAGGTCGTCTTTGGCCGCCCAGAACTGCGGAATGTTGGGCATGGATTTTCGCAAAATTCGGTATTTTGTTGCCGTCGCTGAGGAACGGCACTTCTCTCGTGCCGCCCAACGCATCGGAATAGAGCAATCGCCCCTATCTCGCGCCATTCGCTCTCTCGAGCGTGATGTCGGCGTCGCTCTGTTGCACCGGTTAACACGAGGCACGAGGCTCATTTAGTGGAGCAGCTGCTGTCGCATGAGCCCTTAATCAACGAACCCGGCAGCTCGGTAACATACCCTCCCTCCTTATCAAGGCATCCCACTGATGCGCCGCGGATACCTGTATTACGTGGCGATCGTCTCAAGGCGCGGCGTTTCCGCGCCGACGCTGATTCGGCGAGCGATCAACCCGCTGCCCGGCAGAGTGGAGGCTTTCTCAGACCGATGCCTTCGCGATTTTCTGCAGTTGGTAGATGGTGATGAGGTGGTCTGCAGAGTAGGGACTACGCCGCCGGGACGGCAGACGTGAGCGACCCTGGGCAACCAATGCCTCCAGCGTCGCTTCTGTCGAACACATATTTCAAGGCACGACTTCGAACGGGCACGTGAATTCCTGGCGGCCGCCAGGCACTACCTGGATCGCATCCGCACGCGAAATTGACGCAATAAAGCGGCCGGCGCACAGTACATGGTCAGCGGGAGGCATTGTTACGCTTCCCGGCACCACTCACCACATACTGCAATTGAGGTGCAACACGATGGCTACGATCGAGAAGAGCGCAGCTCCGGCGGTGCGGGTGTGATTCGCAAATGGCGGGCGGCACCCCAAGATCCTGTGCTCGAGCGACTGGTATCGGCGCAGCGGACACAGGAACAAGCCTGGCGCTCCTATAGCCTCGATTGAAGCGCTGCCGACGAGGAGGTGCGCCTGGCCGCGGCGGAGGTTGCTCGAATCCAGAACGAGATTTGCCGCGATGGCGGTACGGCTGAGAACTATATGAATACTGATCCGACTGCCTCGATCTGGCGCATGTTCGACGATGAGAACGACGACAACGATAACCAACTCCTCAGTTTGGGGCGGAATCGGGACGTCATCCTCAAGCAAATACAGCAGGCGAAACAGCGGCAAAAGCCAGAACTCATGCTCCCAACGGTCGTAACGTTCGGTGAGCACACGGCGGAGGGTCACATCATTCAGGCTGTGACCATTCCATGGCATGAATACGTAACAGCAGTCCGGCGCGATCCCCGACTGATATGGCAACTGGATCCGCGCAAATGGGAAGAAATGCTCGCGGGCGCTTACAAAGCAGCGGGGTACGTGGTGACTCTAACGCCACGAAGTGGCGACAAGGGCGTTGACGTGATTGCCACGCTCGACGATGTCGTTTCTATTCGCATCATCGATCAGATGAAGGCGTATGCGCCTGGGCATTTAGTTCCTGCGAGGGATGTCAGAGATCTGCTCGGCGCCCTCACCACGCATCCAACTGCGTCAAAGTGCATCATCACGACAACCTCGGATTTCGCGCCCGGCGTTTATGCCGATCCGGAGTTTCAGCGACTGATGCCGACCCGCCTGGATCTGCGATCAGGACCGCAGCTGATCGAGTGGATGACTCAGATTCAGCGTAAGCGCGGGTCATGAGCGGCCCGACGGACTAAGCGCGGTCTCCGGAGCACGCCGGCGCGCGAGGGCTTGCCGACTTTCAAGATGGAGAGTCGATCCAATGGACTTGTTCACAGTAATAATCATGTTTTCGCTGGTTTTCGGCACGAAAATGGGCGCGGCCATGACGAGGGACATTCGTCCAAAATGTTTCTCCAGCGGGACATCGCCATCTGCGGATATGTATCGAACGGCAGCTCGGCAAACACCGATCAGTAGCAGTCCGTTTCCCGCTACAGTTTGACCGCCAAGGCTTCCCGCGCGCACCGGCGCTCCTCCTCCTCGGACGGCCGCGGCATCAGCCAACTTCCCAGGATTTCGCGGCTTGGGAAACGTGGAGCGACGTGCAAGCGCTCGGCGCCGGCGCGATCGAACCGAACGAACAGCACAAAACTTGCCAGTGCCCAGCTGATCGACTGTCGCTGGCGCCAGCGTCCGAGACAGGTCTATTCTGTTGAAAAACTATTGAACAGTTTTTCTTTCTCGAGGTCTTAATTGTGGGAGCAGCAAAGGGAGCGCACCTGCATGATGGGGCAACGCAGCGGCAGTCAAGACCGACTGTTTTACTCCTTCAACCTTGACGAGCACGTGCCCGCGGATCATATGCTGCGCGGTATCGACCGATTTCTCGATCTGGCGGATTTGCGCCAGCACCTTGCAAACTACTACAGCCACACTGGCCGCCCTTCGGTAGATCCAGAGTTGATCGGCTACTGCTTCGGGATCCGATCGGAGCGACGGCTGTGTGACGAAGTGCATTTGAACCTGGCATATCGCTGGTTCTGCCGCCTTGGTCTTGAAGACAAGGTTCCTGATCATTCGAGTTTTTCGAAGAACCGGCATGGCCGTTTCCGCGAGGGCGATGTTTTCCGACACGTGTTTGAGGGCGTTGTGCAGCGATGTATGACGGAGGGGCTAGTTCGAGCCGAAGGGTTCGCGGTCGATGCGAGCATCATAAAGGCCGATGCCAACCGCCGCCGCGGTGTTCCAAGCGAGGAGGGGATTGACTGGGGCAACCCGCAGCTCGGAACGCGCGCAGTACGCGAGTATCTGCAAGCGCTGGATGAAGAGGGTCAGATCGGGACGATACCGAAGAATATCTCGCTGACGGATCCGGGAGCGCGCTGGACCGCGGCTCCCGGATGTCCCGCGTTCTTCGCCTACTCGACCAACTACCTGGTGGACATCCATGCCGGCGTCATCGTCGATGTTGAAGCAACAGCGGCGCATCGCACGGAAGAGAACGATGCCACGATTGACCATGATCGATCGGATCGAAGAGCGGTTCGACCTGAAGCCCCAGCGCTTGATCGGTGACACTGCCTACGGTACCGCGGCGATGCTGAACTGGTTGGTGAACGAGAAGCGGATCGAACCGCACGTGCCGGTGTGGGATCACACTCAGCGCACCGACGAGACGTTCCCGAACAGCGATTTTAAGTGGGACGAACAACGAAACGAATACCGCTGCCCGCAAGGATACGCGCTACGCACCGATTGGCGTCCGTTCAAGAACTCGCGGTCACACGTCACCAAAGACGACGCAATTATTTATCGATCAAGGCAATCAGAATGCGACAGATGCCCCATGAAGTCGCAGTGTTGTTCACATACGCAGATTCGTAAACTCCGTCGTAATATTCATGAAGCCGCACGCGATGTTGCTCGTGCCCTCGCCAAGACCCGCCGTTACAGGCAATCGCGAAATGATCGAAAGAAAGTCGAGGTACTGTTCGCGCACCGCAAGCGGATCTTGAAGCTGGATCGATTACGATTGCGCGGGCCAAACGGTGCGCACGACGAGTTCCTGCTCGCAGCCACTGCTCAGAACTTGCGGCGAATGGCCAAAAGCCTGTGTATGTCGCCGCCGAGAGCGGCATTTGGAGTCACATAGCGCCGATATTGCAAAGCTAGAGGCCTCAAAAGCGCCAGACGAAGCGCACACAAGAAGAACCACCTTATCCAAGGCGCATCGTCTCGCATCCGCTGACAGAAACGTCAAGAAACCGCCTAGTTTTTCACCAGAATAGGTCGTCCGCGGTGAATGGGCGACGGTGTAAATGGCGTGCCCGGAGGGATTCTAATCCCCGACCCTCAGTTCCGAAGGAAGGAACACCCCATCAAGGTTGAGATTCTATTCAATCGGCGGCATGCAGCTCATGAAACAGAGTCGGGCAGCCCGGGCGGGAGCATTTTCCGAGTGCGATTGGGTTCGCTACCGCTCGCCGGTGTAAGTACCAAAAGAATCTGCGCAACCTATCCTATTAGGGGCAGTTGCGGACATTTGAGTACCTATGGAGTTGGGCATGCAGATCGACACGCCTGTAACGATTCTGAGAGGCTCTCGGTCCGATGGAGAGCACCGCCCCGTGCCCCAATCGCGCTCTCCAGATCTCTCAGAATGGGAACAGCGACCTAGAACGCAGATCATCTCGGAGAAGGCCGCTGCTGCCTCTCCCTACCTCGCCGGAAGTGATCGCCAGCCCCGCAACATCCGTACGCTCCGGAGGTGGCGGAAATCCCTTCCCGCCCGCGGGCCGACCTTCCTAAAAAATAGGCGGCCGCTATTTTCACACCGTCGGCGCGCTACGAGATTTCTATCAGTGCAGCGTGCGAGGCGAGTCCTGATGACTATTCTCCACCCCGAGACGTTGGCCAAATCGTGCGATGCCACCGCAACCTGTTGATTCGACGCTCACAGCGTCCGAAAGCGCTGGTCATTATTCAATCTCGGTTCTCATCCTAAAGGGAATCGGCGGTGTAACACATTTGTAACATCAGCTTAGTCGAACGGTTCCTCTGACGAACCCTCCGGGCAATTGCGGTGCACAAGAAAATCGCTCGACGTAGACTAGTTTTCACCATCGCAATTTGGGCGTATTGTTCCCGAGGGACAGCCACTTAGAATTCCAACGAATTCGGCTCAAGCCGCAAGGATGCCGCGTTGTATTTCGTCGCCTTCATTCGTACCCACCGGGAGCCTCCGCGCGAATGTTGAGGCGTCTTGATCATTCGACACGCGGAAAAGACGGCCAAGGACGGCAAGGCGCGCGACGTCACGGCGAACGCCGAGCACGACGACGGGGCGCTCAATTTCGGTCCTGGGTGATATTCAGAATTCCAGAATATCATACCAACGTACCGGTAAAGTGCAGGCCCGCCCCAGTCCTCGATTTGTCACAACCAGCGCTCATACCACGCAAGGATTCGACCAACGATATCTGGGAGATAAAAATGATTCTACGACGGCTTTGCGTAGCACTTGCAGTCGCCTGCCTTCAAGGGTGCATCACATATAGCCCGGAGGCATCTACCCCGGTGCGGCTTGAAGATGCCCTTAAGATCGTCGCCCGCGACTTGAACAAGGCTTCGCCCGTAGTCCTCAGCGACATCCACGAAGATGGAAAATCCCCTCTCAAAGAGGCGATCAGAGCGAGGCAATGCGCTACGTCCCAGGCTGATCCACCCCTACCGGTGATAACTGGCCCCGTCTCACTGCAGCTCCAGGGACAGATTCAAGGGCAAGTGCAAGGCGGCGCGGGTATAGGCACGGCCTCGTTTCAAGTGCAGGCCACACGCTCACAGCAGCAGCAACTTACCATACCCATTACGTTCGTACCGGCGTCGGCGTTGGCTAATTTCTTCCTAGGACAGAATGTGCCGAACGTTAGCGGAATACCAAAGAAGGCGGACATGCCGAAAGGTTACGATGGCGATGACAGCGTGAGTCTTATCCTGAAGTTAGTCGGTAAGGCGAGCGCTATTACAAACGCTACGAAATCCCAAATTGACGCGTTTCAAAATCTGAAGAAAGACGCGAAGGGCAACGTGGAACCGGACGCCCTGAAAACATACTGCACAGACGTTACAAACGGAGTGGACCTTACTCTAATCTCGGCTGATATTTCCGTCATAATTCCCGAGGGACTCCGTTCATCGGCGACTTTCTAGTCGCCGCACTTGTCGCTTTGGGAGGAGATTTCAAACGTCCCATCAGGGGCTCCAGGACGCTCTATCGGCTTTGGCCGCCACCGAACCCGCACCGCGGCCTTGGAATACCCTGTGGCGTCGTCGATGACGATTATTCGTGCTGTGTGTGTGTCGCATTATTTCCAAAGTGAAGTTTCTGCACGACGCACTTGTCGAAAACTCGGCTCGATCGATTACGGCACCGTTTTACCGCATTGACAGAGGATGGGCCCGCAAAAAGACATCGCATCATTACATCGATTTTCCGTAGTAGAAGGACGCAAGGGTTTCCCTTAGGCGCCATTATCGTCGTCTGTCGCTTGGCGCGAGTTACACTGACTCGAAAGTTGTGCCTCGCATGCGTGAGGTCGCCATCTGCGATATTGCCGCGCACGATCCTGTCGGGATTGGAGACCCCCGCCTGTATTTTGATCGCAGTGGATTTTGCATCTGGGGCAAGCGGCTCAAGACCGGGCGGGTATCTGCGCATCCTGACTGGAAAATCACCCCTAGAATGTGCCGGTTTTCGCTTCGAATAGCGCTGACCGCCGGGCGAACTCAGTGATCCAGCGGGCAGTTTCATCCGGAGCGACGATGGGCAGCATGTGTCCGCCATCGACGATCGACACCGTCGATCCCTTTATTTTGGATCGCATGGCGGTGCCGTGGTCTTGGTAGTTCAGAATCTCGTCATGGCGGCCGAACAGGATGCCGACCGGGACGCGGATCGATGGGTAGCGCTGCACCATGGCCGGCAGATCGTCGCTCACGTTCACGAGATCCGCAGATGCGGCGATGAAATGTCCCGGTCGAAGCGCGAGAAGACCGCCCGCGGCCGTGGCGAAATCCGCCGGAGCCGCATCGGGCCTGAAGACCTCGTCCAGAATCTTTGAACTCGCGGCGATGCCCATCGGCGTGGCAATCGTCCAGGCGATCAACATTCTGAGCCATGCGGACCGAATCACGAAATCACGAAATGCGGCAGCCCTCGATCACTTCTTCGAGGACCTCTACAACAGCTTCCAGCAGCGCTATGGCATCCAGCTGTACCGCTACTATCGCGCAATCGAAGAGCGCGCAGCCTGCCACCGACCGATGCCCTCAGCATCAACGCCGTTGCACGATCCACCTTTCTAAAACCCCCGAAATGACCGCGGCGGCGACGCCGCGGTCACGATCGCCGATGGCCCATCACCGATCGTGAACATCAGCCCATCAAATTAACTGACCACTCTCAAAGATGTTCGTTCGCACCCAGGATGAATATTCGGGTATTGCGTGGCGCGGCGTTCAAGATGATCTTTAGATTTTCCTTGAACAGGGCTTCCGAGATCACGCCCATGCAATCGAAATTCTCCTTTAGATAGGCCAAGGGATCGGCGAACCAACTTCGAATATGCTCGGCCTGAAGGTCATCGAGGAATTATGCCGTCGCGTTCCGCGAGGTGCTGGGCGAGCTTCTCGATGGTGGTGTTGCGATCGATCACCGTGTAGCCACACACCCGCCAGCGCGAAATTTCAGACGTGAAACGCTCCTTCTGGGGAGGCAAACGGCACGCGGTAGGTGGAGAAATCTCGAAAGTCGGTGGTTAACACAAAGGCTCGCTCATAGTTGCGGGCAAGCACCACGGCGCAGGCGTCGGCGAAATCCATGCGTGGCGCCCATTGCTCCACCTCATTGAAAACCGGCTGGATCAGTGCGGTAGCGACCGCGACAATATCCATACGCGCCACGAGTTTGCGCAGGGCGCACATCGCGATAGGGTGGTTTTCAAGCCCATGCTGAGCCTCGGCGATCGCTGCCTCAAATGTGATGTAGCGGGCAGGAACGGCACGGAAAACCCGTACTGCCCAGACATGATCGGCATCGCCCCCGTCAATCGCCGCTTTAAGCGGCCCGGCGTTGACGATGACCGTTCTTTTCGGCGAGGCGGCGTCGGACTTTTTCACGGAGAGAGCTCTTGTCTTGTGGCAGCGTCACCGCGCCAAAAACATCTTCCAGACCTACGAAGGGATGGTCCGAGCCTGCGGCACGGCGTTCAAACACATAATCGCCGTTCTCACCCTTGACGATAACGGAATCGCCGCGATCGGCAGCCTCACGCGCCTTGCGAAAGCTGCGCAGGAATTCGGTGAGTGTGATTTTCATCGCAATCAGATTAGATGGTGCGCGTCAAAATTCGGCCGTGTGGTACGGCCTGCGGGTCCGAAGTGAAATAGAATTCGCCCATGCCAATAGACATTCACGCATCCATTGATGCCCCTCCCCTCGCCCACCCGCACATGATCTTCGAAGCCCCTCTGCTGCATGCGGCACAACAGCTGATCGACCTCGGCGGCGTCTCCGGCGTGCGCGTCCTGCAAGGCGGCCGCGTAGTGACTGGGATCGCCGGCGACCGGCGCGTCTATGTTCAGTATCAAGGCACCGATGCCCCAACCTTCGAGGGCGAGTGCAGTTGCGGCGAACGAAGCCCCTGCGTACACCTGGCGGCGGTGCTGATGACCGCGGGCAAAGCCTTGGGCACGTCCGCGGACAATCGTCTCGGAGGCACGGTTCCTTTGCCACCACCGTCGACGCTTGCTGCGGTCCGAAGCGCGCCTCTGCGACAGGCGCTGTGCTACCTCATCGAGCCCACCGCCGGCCGAGGAGTCCGCTTGTCCACTTGGGTGACTCAGACTTCGATGGCCAGCGGACACGTTCAAACCGAAACCTTTCCATTCACCCCTCGAACCTCCGATGGGAGTCGGGACCATCCTCGTTACGTCGAGGTGAGCGACCGGAACATCCTCGAGGCGCTCACGTCGCGGCAATTCGAGAGTCCGTGGGAACTCACGGGCGCGGCCGGCTTCGACCTGCTGCGGCGAGTAGTCGCCACCGGACGCGCCTTCTGGCGCTCACTACCGGGCGCGGCTTCGGCTGACGGAACGGCGTCCCGTCGAGCGGCACCGTCGCATCAGGCTGCCACTTCGCTCGGCCACCAAACGCTGCGCGCGAGTGCCGCTCGGCAAGTGCACTTCGCATGGCAGGTGCTGCCGAATGGTGATCAGCACTTGGTCTGCGACGCTCCCGAAGCACTCGATTTTCTGTTGGATTTGGAGCCCGCAGTGTACATCGCTGCATCCGGCAGCTGCGGTCCGCTCGAACTTCCATACCCCTTGGATCTGCTGCGTGAGTATTGGACTCGACCGGCCATCGACCCGGCACAGGTTCCGACCGTCAACGCAGACCTCGCCCGCGACTCCCGCGCCAGCCGCTTCCCCCGACTACGCAGCCTGACGCTGCAGCGGCGCGCCCTGTGCTCGCTGCGAGCCCGGCTGGTGCTCGGCGCCGGCCCGGAGGCGATTCTGCATTTTGTGTATAACGATGTGGCCGTGGACAGCGGCGCTCTGCGCACCGAGGGTTTGGTACGCCAATGGGACGGCGAGGTGATCCATGAAATTACCCGCGACCTCGACGTGGAGCGCCAATTGCGCGCGCAGCTGCAGTCCTTCCTGAACGCACCGCGCGATGGCGCAGAATGGCTGGCGTTCATGTTGAACGGCGTGCCGGCCCTGCAATCCCTAGGATGGCAAATCACCGTCGATCCGGACTTCCCCTACCGCATCGCCGCGATGGAGGATTGGTACGCGGATTTGCAAACGACGACGCATCGTCGAAAGGGTTCGAATTCCTCGCGTGAGTGGTTCGACCTTCGGCTCGGCGTCCACGTGGACGGACAGACCGTGAACTTGCTGCCGGCGTTGGTCGGTTATCTCCAGGGCGCGGGGCGAGAGTTCGACCGGGCAACACGATGGCCTCAGCCTGATCACCGCCGAACATTTGCTGGTACGCCTGGAGGACGGACGCTATCTGCCGGTGCCGCTGGCACGCATTCAGCGCATTGCCGACACGCTGGTGGAATTGTGCGATCAGGATGGTTTGAACGAGCACCACGCGTTGACTCTGCCGGCCACTCAAGCCGGCCGGCTCGCGCAACTGGCTCTCGAGCCGAACGCGCCCGTATTGCAATCCGATGATCCGACGCTGCTCAGCCTCATCGACGCGGTCAAGGGTTTTGCCCAAATCGAACCGCTGGCCGCCCCGGCGCATTTTCCCGCGACATTGCGACCCTACCAGGAATACGGCCTCGGTTGGCTGCAGTTTCTGCGGCGCCACGGGCTCGGAGGCATCCTCGCCGACGACATGGGGTTGGGAAAGACCGTGCAGACACTGGCACATCTCGTCATCGAGAAGCAACAAGGCCGCCTGAGCAAGCCCTCGCTGATCGTGGCGCCGGTCAGTGTGCTCGGCAATTGGCAGCAGGAGATCCGCCGCTTCGCGCCCGAACTTACGCTGTTGGTCCTGCACGGTGCAACGCGCAAGGAACGGTTCGCATCCATCGACGCTGCCCACGTCATCCTCATCGGCTATCCGCTGCTGCTGATGGACAGCGACATGCTGCTGGAGCATGACTTCGAATTCGTCATCCTCGATGAGGCGCAGACCATCAAAAATCCGCAGGCCAAAGTATCGCAGGTGGCGCAGGCGCTGCGCGCAGAGCACCGGCTGTGTCTGAGCGGAACTCCCATGGAGAATCATCTCGGCGATCTGTGGTCGCTGTTCAACTTCGTGCAGCCCGGCCTGCTCGGCGAGCGTCGGCAATTTCAGCGACTGTACCGCACGCCCATCGAAAACGGCGGCGACGTCAAACGCGCCGCGGCGCTCAGCCGCCGCGTGCAACCCTTCCTGTTGAGGCGCACCAAGGATGCGGTAGCCCGTGATCTGCCGCCGAAAGTGCAAATCGTCGAAGCCATCGAACTCGATGAAAGACAGCGCGACTTCTACGACGGCATCCGCTTGAGTGTGCACAGGCGAGTGCGCGAGGCCATCGAGCATCAGGGCTTGGCTCGAAGCCACCTCACCGTGCTCAACGCCCTGTTGAAGTTACGTCAGGCTTGTTGCGACCCCCGGCTGGTCGATGCGGAAGCAGCAACCGAGCTTATTCCATCGGCCAAGCTCGACTGGCTGTCGGCCGCGCTTCCCGAGCTGATCGCCGAGGGCCGGCGAATTTTGCTATTTTCGCAATTCACCGCGATGCTGAGCCTCATAGAGACGCGGGTGAATGAGTTGTCGATTCCCTACTGCCTGCTGACCGGCGAGACGCGGCACCGCAGTAATCTGGTGGAACGCTTTCAAACGGGCAGCGTACCGCTGTTTCTCATCAGCCTCAAAGCCGGCGGCACCGGGTTGAATCTCACCGCCGCGGATACCATTATTCACTACGACCCCTGGTGGAATCCCGCCGTCGAAGCGCAGGCCACCGACCGCGCGTACCGCATCGGCCAGGACAAACCGGTATTCGTATACAAGTTGATTGCCCAGGGCACCGTCGAAGAGAAGATCATGCAACTGCAAGCCGACAAACATGCGCTCGTGACTCAGCTGTACGCGGAGCAGAGCGCATCCGCGTCGCAGTTGAGTTCGGCCGACCTGGAAGCCTTGTTCGCGCCATGATCAATGATACCGCCCTATGACCATTGACACCGCGCTACAAGCCCAAATCGACACGCAAATTCTCGAACAGGGCGCCTTCGTTCCCCTCGAGTTCCTCCTGGATTCCGGGCGCCTGATCCACGGTGACTACGAAGGTTGGCGCCGCCGGGAAATCGATTCTCTCGACGAGGTGCTCATGGGCAGCCCGCAGAAGATCCGCGCACAGCTCGAATCCGCCGCCGGCTACGCACGCAGCATTGGGCTCGTCGAAACGTCCCAGGCCTTTTATGCCTGGATTTCAAAAGAAAGCGATCGCGGCGACGAACCGCTGCGGATCAGCGCCGACGCGCAACTGCAGCGGCTCATTGGCAGCCGCTACGTGCCGGCGCAGACCGCTCCGCAAATGGATCTATTCTTCGACAATCCCGTGGTGGTGCTGACCAACGGCATCGTACGTTCGTTATCGGCCCGCAACGTGCGCGACACCCAACGGCAATTGGACCGGCTATACGAACAAGCGCCCAACCATGCCGAGCTCGCCGCCTTCGACCGGTTGCTGGCCGCGCTCGGGCACCTGGACCGCCCCATCGACGATCCACGGCAGGAACTGGAGTTTCTCCTGACCATCACGCCGGCCGCCAAGCGCCTGTTGGGTTGGGAAGCTCGAGACCTGCTCGCGCCGCTGTGGCGGCAGCTCGCCGAGGCGCTGCACAGCCAGGCCTTCTCGATCGCCGAACCGAACCTGCACCGCAGTTTCGCCCTGGTGCAGGCGCAGGATTGGCCCGGTGCCAGTGACGCCGTACGCCGTGAACCGCAATGGTGGCTGCACGTGCCGCTGTGCCTGCGCCTCACGCAAAGCAGCTTTTATCAACAGCGCCGCAACGACGCGCTACAGGCCTGGCTCCATGTGTGCTGGCGCGCGCCGGATCAGGCCGCCGCCGCGCTCGATGATCGCCGCCAGCCGGACACCGGTATCAGCGCGCTGTGGCGGCGCTTCGTCGATTCCGAGGAGGAGCTGTCGCCCGGCGGCGCTGCCGCGGAGCCCGTGCTCACCGCCGCCGATTTTCCCGCCTGGTTGCTGCTGCGCGACCCCGGTCTCAATCGGCACCTCAGCATCGATCTGACCACCGGCGACACACCGGCCGAGGAGGCCTATCGCACGGTGCATCGGTGGATCGATGCGCGCCGGGGCAACCGCAGTGAGGACGAATTGGCGCTGCGCAAGACGCTGCAAGCCCATCACCCGGTGTTGTTTCTCTATTTGAAACGCAGCGTGTGAAATGACAATGGAGCCACGGCGCGGAACGGCGCCAGAAACTCAGCCGGGGCGATGCTCAAAGCCACTGTAAGGGATTGCCTGTGAGCACTGAGAACGGTAACTGCGTCACCCTAGTACTGCACGCCGCTGTCGAATAGATCACACGGGAGTGCTGCGGCGCACTCTTAACATCCCGACCGCGGAAATTAGCCCGCAACCTATTCGGAGTCACGATGACTGGCAGCCCTGCTGTGCGCGCGGCGCGCGATGTACTTTTCGCCTGTGAATCGACCCTCGTGGCGATCGTATTGGCGTCTCTCGCTCTGAGCGGCTGCGGGAGTAGTAGGGGCGGCGGTGGAACCAGCAGCGGCGCAATGGGCCAGACCTATTCGCTGAGTGCAACGCTCAGTGGATTGCAATCCTCTGGACTGGTGCTGACGGTCAACGGCACGGCGGTCAGCGTGGCGCAGGGACAGACGGCCTCGCTCGCGAGTTCCCTGCCTTCCGGCGCGAGCTACTCGGTCGCGGTGGCGACGCAGCCCACGGGCGAGACCTGTTCCGTGGCAGGCGGCGCGGGCACGATCCAGTCGGCGAATGCGGCCAACGTGGTGGTGACCTGCTCGGATAAGGCCTATACGCTCGGCGGAGCGATCAGCGGTTTGAATAGCTCGGGGCTGGTGCTCGCGAACGGCGGCGACACGTTGAGCGTGAGCTCGGGAGCCACGACCTTCACGATGCCCACCCCGGTGGCCTACACGAGCAGCTATGCGGTCACCGTGCAGAGCCAGCCGGCCGGTTTGGCCTGCTCGGTGCACAACGGGACGGGCACCATGCCCGCCAGCGCCGTCACGAATATTGCCGTCACCTGCACAGACCAACCCTTCAGCCTCGGCGGCATCATCACCGGTCTGGGCAACCACACGGGACTGGTGCTCACCAATGGCGGCGAACCCCTGACGGTTGCAGCCGGCAGCACGAGCTTCACATTGCCCACCGCAGTGAGCTTCGGGACCGCTTACTCGGTCACCGTACTGAGTAACCCCGCGGGACTGACTTGCAGCGCGAGCAACGCCTCTGGGACGATGCCTGCCAGCAATGTCACCGGCATCGTCATCGCCTGTTCGGATCAGTCCTACACCGTGGGCGGAACGATCAGCGGCCTCACCAGCGGCGGCCTCGTGCTGGCCAATGGCAGCGACACGCTCTCCGTGATCCAGGGTGCGACCAGCTTCACGATGCCCACTCCGGTCGCCTACACGAGCACCTACAGCGTGACGGTGCAAACGCAACCGACGGGGCTTACCTGCTCGGTGAGCAATGGCACGAACACCATGGGCACGACGGCGGTCACCAACATCGCCGTCACCTGCTCGCTCAGCACTTACACCGTGGGGGGAACGATCACTGGGCTGACCACCAGCGGCTTGGTGCTGTTGAACAATGGTGGCGACGCCACGACGATCAACGCCAACGCCGCGCAGTTCGCGATGAACACCGGCGTTGCATCTGGAGGCACTTACGCCATCACCGTGCAGACCCAGCCGATGAACCTGGTCTGCTCGGTGAGCGACGGTACAGGCTCCGTGGGTGCCGCCGAAGTCGGCAGCGTCAGCATCGCGTGCGTGGCGAACACCACCGTTCTGTACTCCTTCGCGCAGGGCAGCGACGGCCAACGACCCAATGCCGGCCTGATCCAAGGCAGCGACGGGACTTTCTACGGAACGACTGACCTTGGAGGTGCCAACGGCGCTGGCACGGTCTTCAGCATAACCTCGGCCGGAACAGAAACAGTGCTGTACTCCTTCGCGGGAGGCAGCAGAGACGGCGCGAGTCCCGCAGCCGGCCTGACCCAAGGCAGCGACGGCAACTTCTACGGCACGACCAGTGCTGGGGGCGCCGGCGGCTTTGGCACGGTCTTCAAAATCACACCGAGCGGGACCGAGACCGTTCTGCACTCGTTTACCGCGAACAGCGACGGCGCAGAACCCGAAGCCAGCCTGATCCAAGGCAGCGACGGGACTTTCTATGGAACGACTGATATTGGGGGTACCAGCGGCAATGGTACGGTCTTCACCATAACCTTGACCGGAATAGAAACGGTTCTGCACCCCTTCGCGGGGAGCAGCAGCGACGGCTCGCGTCCCTCGGCCGGCCTGATCCAAGGCGGCGACGGCAACTTCTACGGCACGACCGCTACTGGGGGCGCCAGCGGCGTTGGCACCGTCTTCAAAATCACCCCGAGCGGGACCGAGACCGTTCTGTACTCCTTCGCCGGCGGCAGCAGCGACGGCTCGCATCCCGACGGCGGTCTGATCCAAGGCAGCGACGGCAACTTCTACGGAACGACCGATGCCGGAGGCGCCAATGGCGATGGCACGGTCTTCAAAATCACTCCGAGCGGGACCGAGACCGTTCTATACTCCTTCACTGGCGGCAGCAGCGACGGCTCGAATCCCACCGCCGGCCTGATCCAAGGCACCGACGGCAATCTCTACGGAACGACCTTTCTTGGGGGTGCCAACGGCCATGGCACGGTGTTCAAAATCACCCCAAGCGGGACCGAGACCGTACTGCACTCCTTCGCCGGTGGCTTCAGCGACGGCGAAAGTCCCGAGGCCAGCCTGATTCAAGGCAGCGACGGCAATCTCTACGGAACGACCTTAGATGGAGGCTTCAGCAGCGTTGGCACGGTCTTCAAGGTCGCACTACAGTAAAGCTACGATGAGGAGCCACCGCCGGACCTCGACTCTGAAGCGATCGACTTCAGAGCGGCTTCAAGCTGATGCAGTTTCAGCTCGATCGACGCGCGGCGCAGGTTTCGAGGTGCGGGTCGAAGCCAGTTATGCCGTCGCGTTCAGCGAGGTGCTGAGCGAGCTTCTGGGTGGTGTAGTTGCGATCGATCACCGTGTATCCACACACCCGGCGCAAAGATTTCAGACGTGAAACGCTCCTTCTGGGGAGGCAAACGGCACGCGGTAGGTGGAGAAATCTCGAAAGTCAGTGGTGAGCACAAAGGCTCGCTCATAGTTGCGGGCGAGCACCACGGCGCAGGCGTCGGCGAAATCCATGCGTGGCGCCCATTGTTCCACTTCATTGAAAACCGGCTGGATCAGTGCGGCAGCGACCGCGACAATATCCATACGCGCCACGAGTTTGCGCAGGGCGCGCATCGCGATAGGGTGGTTTTCAAGCCCATGCTGAGCCTCGGCGATCGCTGCCTCAAACGTTATATAGCGGGCAGGAACGGCACGAAAAACCCGTACCGCCCAGGCATGATCGGCATCGCCCCCGTCAATCGCCGCCTTAAGCGGCCCGGCGTTGACGATGACCGTTCTTTTCGGCGAGGCGGCGTCGGACTTTTTCACGGAGAGAGCTCTTATCTTGTGGCAGCGTCACCGCGCCAAAAACATCTTCCAGACCTACGAAGGGATGGTCGGAGCCTGCGGCACGGCGTTCAAATACATAATCGCCGTTCTCTCCCTTTACGATAACGGAATCGCCGCGATCGGCGGCCTCACGTGCCTTGCGAAAGCTGCGCAGGAATTCGGTGAGTGTGATTTTCATCCCAATCAGATTATCAGATTAGACGGTGCCCGTCAAAATTCGACAGTGTCATACGAGCACATTTGTAGTGCGCTTCCACAGTAATCCCGTACTCCTAACGGTGTCGGCACCGATCGGAGCAGCAGCTCAAGCAGCGGAATCTGCGTGATCACATCGGCCCAATCTCTGGGCGAACTCGGTGATCCAGCGGGCAGTTTCATCCGGAGCGACGATGGGCAGCATGTGCCCGCCATCGACGAGCGACACCGTCGATCCCTTTATTAGGAATTGCATGGCGGTGCCGTGGTCTTGATAGTTCAGAATCTCGTCATGGCGGCCGAACAGGATGCCGACCGGGACGCGGATCGATGGGTAGCGCTGCACCATGGCCGGCAGATCGTCGCTCACGTTCACGAGATCCGCAGATGCGGCGATGAAATGTCCCGGTCGAAGCGCGAGCAGACCACCCGCGGCCGTGGCGAAATCCGCGGGAGCCGCATCGGGACTGAAGACCTCGTCCAGAATCTTTGAGCTCGCGGCGATGCCCATCGGCGTGGCGATCGTCCAGGCGATCAACTTTCTGAGCCATGCGGACCGAATCACGAAATCACGAAATGCCGGCGGCACCTCCGTTTGCAGTTGAGTCAACGGTGCGATCAAGGCCAGGCTGCCGACGCTCTCGGGATGATTCAAAGCGAGTGCAAGCGCCAGGGTTCCCCCATACGAGTGACCCACGACGATTGGCTTTTCGAGGCGCAGCTCAGTCAACAGCTTTGCAATGGTATCTGCCTGGCCCGACAGCGACGCTGACATCGTCGGCGGCCTCGTCGAGTATCCACAGCCAGGACGATCGAGGCAGACGACGCGAAAATTGACGGCCAGCCGCTCGACCAGCGCGTAATTGAAATTTCTCAGCTGCGCTCCGAGGCCGTGCACCAGTACCACGGTAGGACCGGACCCACGCTCCACGATGTGCAGGCGGGTGTCGCCTACCTGTACGAACCTGCCGATGGGAGGAACCGCAGCCTCGACGCGCCGACGGATGAAAACGGCGAATAGCATCAAACCGCCCCCGAGCATCGCAAGGAATGCAAGGACTGCGGCCATGAGCAACACTGAGTTCAATGCATCCCGTCCAAATTACGCCGCGTGTTCCGCAGGACTGCGCGGCACTGTATCCGAAGGGCCAGGGCCTTGGAAGCGTGCCTAAACGGAGACAATGAGCCGGCCGGCGGAGTTTCCAGAGCTGAGATTCGTCCACCTCTCGGACGGACGTTTCCGCGGAAACGCGCGTTTCAGCGCAGGCGTGGCGGCGCTAGCCGCCGGAGAGCGAGTCGAACGCATCGAGCGCTTGCGGATGCTGACTCAATAGAGAACGGATACGAGGCATCCGGCTCACTGTGGCCTTGCGCAATGCTTGGGGCGCCTCACTATAAGACTCCTTCAAGTCCACGCTGTCTTGTTCGATCAATATGGCTGCCAGCGTCGTCGCTTGGATGAGATCCTTTTCAGCCTTGGCGGGATCGCTCTTCCTTTGCATGCTCGAATAGAGCTTGTGCCAAACCATGTGTCGCACATTGGGCAGTTTGATGGAGATGCAGTGCCCGCCCGCCAACATGGCAGCCGAGTGAGCGTCCTCGAGCAAGTAGTCGTAGAACGGAATCGTCTGAGCGTGCCAATCCAGTTCGGGTATCTCGATGATTCCTCCGCGCATGGGGCCCGGCGCGAGGATGTCAACGTGAAGTGCATCGGTGCCTCTCAATTTAACTGAGGTTGACGGATTGTGGCTGGGTAGACCGGGTATCCGATGAAACGGCAGCTGGGTGGCCATCATGCTGGAAAGAAAAGGTACGGTGGCGGCGAGCTTGAGCGTTTTCCCCCGGGCGGGGTCGATATCCTGGGTGCGCGCCGCCGTGGCAATGGCACCATACTCATTGAGCCAGCTCATATAAGCCAGCGTGCCTACGACGATCAGCCCCGCTTCGAAGACATGCCGGTTGTGGAGTTCAACCAGCACCGCGGCGACCTCTTTATCCGCCGACTGAAAGCCCAGCTTGGAAAGCGCAGCCACTTGCTTGGCTGCCCATGCTGCGTAGTTCATTCGCTGGCGCATCGAGTCGTACGCCGCCGCGTCGTCCGCCCGGCCAACGATGACCTCCGCGCGCCTCTTTGGGATGGGATAGTACGAGCGGTACCAATACTCGTACCCTTCGGCCGTAGTGCGCTTGACCAAGGTACCCGGCGTTCCCGGAAGGAGATCTCCCGCCGCTCCGGCGCGTTGCTTGAGGTCCGAATAGATGGTTCGGACTGTGAGTTCGTGCGGGCGGTAGAGGGGTTTGGATGGAGACATTTACCCACCACTATTGAATTTTGGTGGGTAAATTCACTCTGGCTGTGCAGCAACCTTTGTGTCAGGTTTGATTAAGGGCGGCGGATGCTCATGGCAAACTCTCGTGCAACACGCCGGGCACCCTTTCGAGCCAATAGAGCGACGCGCTGTGACGCACTAGCCGTTCAACGTAGAGTGATCTTGAAGAATACTCCAGCTCCAGTAGATGTATTCGACTCGGACGCACCGCCGGCAGAAGTAGTGCCATAAAGATTGCCGTCCGTACCCTGAATGACACCATTGGGAAACGAACCATCGGTGCCTGGTTTGGCAACAGCTCCGGAATTGCCGAACGAATACAGCACACTCTCCGCCCCCGCCGGAGTAATCATGAAAACGATACCGCCTGCGCCGGCGCCTCCTGCAGATGTAGTCCCGTAGAGGTTGCCATCCGAGCCCAAAATAACGCTGCCGGGAGCTGACCCGTCTGAGCCGAAAGTATGCAGCACAGTTTCTATGCCTGCGGGCGTGACCTCAAAGAGGGTACCGCCACTAATGGTACTGCAACCATTGCATGTCGTTCCATACAGATTACCTGCCGAGTCCTGTGCCAAGGTGCCCGTTGGACCGTAGCCATCAGAGCTTGAGGCGCCAAAGGCGTAAATAACGGTCTCTTCGCCGGCCGGCGTAATTCTGTATACGGTGCCCTGACCAATGCCCTGCGGTCCGTCATCGGCCATGGACCCGCCGTAGATCGTGGTCCCGTAAAAGTTGCCATCTGCCGCTTGAACCAAGCCGCCGGCCGGATTCTGCCCGTTCGCAATGGAAGCGCCGAAAGAATAGAGCACTGTTTCAACGCCGGAGGGTGTAACCATGAAGACCGTGCCGTGCCCCGGCGTACCATTTACGCCGCCCGATCCGGTAGTTCCATAAAAATTGCCGTCAGTTCCCTGAATCACGCCGTTCGATGGATATATGGCATCCGTAGTGGATGTGCCGAAAGAATAGAGCACCGTTTCAACACCCGCCGGTGTTATCTTGAATACGGTCCCCTTATCGGCCGCGCCTCCCAGCGCAGTGGTACCGTAGAAGTTTCCGTCCGCAGCCTGGATCACGCTGCCGGCCGGACCGAGACCATCTACATCGGAAGCGCCGAAGGAATACAGCACAGTCTCCACGCCTGCCGGTGTGATCATGTAGAAAGTGCCGTCGCCAGTTGCGCCCGAAAAACTGCCGGTGCTTAATTTGTTGGCGCCGCCTCCGTACGTGGTGCCATAGAAATTGCCATCTTTGCCCTGTATGGGGACCTGCGGCCCGCTCCCGTCTGTACTTGTGGCACCGAACGAATGCAGCACTGTCTCATTGCCCGAGGACGCATCGTCGCCCCCACAGGCGGAGATCAACGTAACGAGACAGGCTGCCAAATATCTCGCGGCGCATCCTGAACGAGAACGGGCCGTTGGAACAGATACCCGCTTTTTTAACATCGCACGCTTCCCTACGTAGTTTTCGATACAGCATTGAGGTCATCTTACGCAAACCCTAACTATCATTACCCGAGATGACCGGAACGAGTAGATTCAAGAACCCGGCCTCCCATTGCCTACAGTGCCGATATGAGCCGTAGATTACCGCAAGCCGCAAATGGCAGCTATCTGGCAAGCATTTCAGTGACCTCTGGTTCCGCTTTTGGCCGTGACATGGATCAGCCGTTGGCTCGCGGTGAGAGTAGATCTACCAGGCCGATGTTGCGATACATTTCCCTGCGCATCCGGTCCGCCACGGCATTGACGACTTCGGCACCGTCCTGTGATGGATCTACGTGAACCCTGAACGGTCGTTTGCCGAAAGGCATATTGACTACGCGTACGAGCTCACTCGCCACGGCGCTCGGATCGGCGTCTGCCGGTTCAAGGCTGGCAAGGCCCTTGAGCGCTTGCTCCGCGATTCCAGCATAAGGGCCAGCCCCATATTCCGCCGCGCGCTTCTCGTCCGATGGTTTGCCGGCATGGGCGAAGTGGTTCGTACCTTTGGTAAACGCGCCTGGGACCATGATGGTCGTCTCGATGCCCCAGCGGGCGAGTTCGGTCGAGTAAGAAACGGCTAATGCGTCCATCGCGGCCTTCGCCGCGAAATATGGTGCCAGGAAAGGCGGTGTACCACCGCGCGTCGATGAGGAGCCGACCCAAACCAGCAGTCCCCTGCCTTGGCGGCGCAGGGACGGTAGCGCGGCACGGTTTACGCGCTGGGCGCCGAGTACATTGACATCGTACTGCTGGATGAATTGATCCGGCGTGAATGCCTCGGCTGGACCGAAGACCATATGGCCGGCGTTGTGGACGATGACGTCGAGGCGGCCGGCGTCCTTGAGGATGTGAGAGATCCCCGAGGCAACCGAGCTGTCGGCCTGGACATCCAGCTCTACGCTGCGCAGATCGAGCCCTGCGGTCTTCGACCAATCGGCGAGCGCCGCGACCTGCGGTGCGTTGCGTGTCGCGGTCTCGCGCATCGATGCGTAGACGGTGTGGCCAGCCTGGGCGAGTGCCTTGGCGGTCGTCAGGCCGAAACCTGACGAGGCTCCAGTAACGAGGATGGTTTGTTTGGACATGACTTTGCTCCTGTTGATGAGTTTGAGCTGACGCTCAGATGACCCCGCCATTGGCACGCAGCACCTGCCCGTTGATCCACCCACCCCCGGGGCCGACCAGGAACGAGATGACATTGGCTATGTCTTCCGGCTGGCCGAGGCGCTCCAGCGGCGGGAGTTTCGCGTAGGTTGCAATGGCTTCCTTGGACTTGCCGTCCAGAAACAGCGCGGTCGCGACGGGGCCTGGCGCGACGGCGTTGACGGTGATGTTTCGGCCGCGCAATTCCTTGGCCAGGATATGAGTCATGGCTTCTACGCCCGCCTTGGTGGCGGCATACACGGCGTAGCTGGGCTGATAGAGGCCGATCACGCTCGATGAGAAGTTGACGATGCGGCCGCCGTCGCGCATCCGCTTGGCCCCCTCGCGCAGAGAATTGAATGTACCCTTCAGATTGACTGCGATGTGACGGTCAAACAGCGCATCGTCGCTGTCGGCGACGGGCCTGGGAGTCATGATGCCCGCATTGTTGATGAGCACATCGACACCCCCAAAGGCGGTCTCGGTCGAGTCGAACATGCGGCGCACGGCGTCGGGGTTGGCGACATCAGCCTGGGCAGTGATGGCTTGACCTCCCGCAGCCTTGATTTTGGTCACGACGGCCTCGGCCGCGATGGTATTGCCGGCGTAATTCACGACTACCGTGTAGCCGTCTTTAGCGAGTCGCTCGGCAATCGTGGCGCCTATGCCGGTGGAAGCACCCGTTACGATTGCGATCTTTCCAGTCTGTGTGGTCATGGTCTTTCTCCTGAGTTGGCCGCTTGCGGCCGATGGAGGAACCGTACTTGTTTGCTTTTTGAAGATAATCACCCATAATTCGGCATCAGTATTCGGTAAGTCGAATAATGGATAGATTTGATGCAATGCGGGTCTTTACGCGAATCGTCGAGCGACGAAGCTTTTCTCGAGCCGCCGACGATCTTGGCTTGCCGCGATCTTCAGTGACCGACGCGCTGAAAGGCTTGGAGGCGCGATTGGGCGTGCGCTTGTTGCAGCGAACGACTCGCCAAGTCAGTCCAACGCTGGACGGGGAGGCGTACTACCAGCGTTGCATCGGCCTGATTGCCGATCTCGAGGATGCGGAAGGCGCCTTCATCGGCGCGAAGCCTGCAGGACTCATCCGAGTCGATGTACATGGCACCCAGGCACGGTATTTTTTATTGCCCGGCTTGCTTCGCTTTCGCGAACTATATCCAGGTATTCGCCTGCACTTCAGCGAGACGCATGAAGCCATGGATCTTGTGCGCCAGGGATTCGATTGCATCCTGAGGGCAGGCGAACTGACGGATAGCTTACTCGTCAGCCGGCGATTGGCGACGCTGGAGCGTGGCACCTTCGCTAGCCCGGACTATCTCAGTCGGTTGGGCACCCCGCAATCACCTGACGACCTTGTGGGACATGAGATGATCGGACTGGTGGCGCCAGACACCGCCGAAATCATCCCCCTGGCGTTTCATGTCGGGGCAACGATTCGTCGGGTGACATTGCCAACGATGATCACGGTGACCGGTCCGGAAACCAATGTCGCTGCCGCGTGTAGGGGTCTTGGGTTGATTCAGGTTCCGCGCTATCGCGTCGCCTCGGAATTGCAGAGCGGTGCGCTCGTTGAGGTTCTGTCTGCTTTTCCAACCACCCCCATACCTGTCCACGTCCTCTATTCTCACCGGCGCCAATTGTCTCCGCGGCTGCGAGTATTCATTGACTGGGTGGCCGAACAGTTCCGGGAGCGGGCGCCTTCGGCAGGTTGACCGCGGATCGAGTTTTGCAAAAGTCATGTATATAATTGACATCTAAATGCATTATATATACAGTACTTAGGTGCCGCATCTACGAAATCGCCATCTGCTCTCGCAAATCCAAAAAAGCGCCCGGTTCTGGCCGGTCACCGGGGTTCTGGGGCTGAGACAGTGCGGCAAATCGACTCTGCTCAACGCGATCCTGAAGCTGCCCAATCAAGTAACTCTCGACGACCAGGACGCGCTGGAGGACGCACAAATCTCCGCCAAGAATTTTCTGGCCAAGCTGGACACCCCTCTGGTCATAGACGAAGTTCAAAAGGTCCCTGCCCTTTTTGATGCCATCAAATACAACGTCAACCGCAATAGAGAACCCGGGAAGTACTTCCTCACCGGATCGTCCAGTTTTTCCGCGAAAATCGGCATCCGCGAATCTCTCACGGGTCGAATAGGCCTACATTACCTTTACCCCCTGACTCTAGCCGAAGCCCACCGGAAAGAGTTCTCCACAAAGCGCGCCGCTGCGTTGCACAGCGAGAAGTGCCGTTTTTCTCAAGCGCAGGCACTCGAGCAGTTGGCGGGCGGAGGACTGCCGATGCCTCTTTTTACGCGCAACCCGGAGGAAAGAAGATCGTTTTTTACGAATTGGCTCGAAACGTCAATTATCCGCGACGCCGCCCGGGCCCACGGAGCTCGCTACAACCCCGACATCGCGTGGTCAGTCCTGCGCCAAATGGGAACTGTACTCGCGGAAGGCGAGATTCCCACGCTCAAGCACTTCAAGCAGGGTTCGCGCAGTCTCAGAAAATATCTCCAAACCCTGGAGGACATCTTCCTCCTGCAAAAGTTGAACCCTCACGATGCCAGTGTGGCGCATGAAGTGTGGCTACCGACAGATACTGGAATTGCCGCCCATCTTATGGGAGGCACAATGGGCGAGGGCAGAAGCTTGAGTCTGGGACGGATATTCGTACTGAAAGAAATTCGAGCCGTTGCGGAATACTCAGGCAAACGCATCCAACCGCTCTACTACAAGAGCGCCAGAGGCAGCCCAGTGGATCTCATCTGGTCCGGCATACCCATCAAGATATCCGTGAGCTCTAAATCTCAGGTGGCCTACGACGAGAGAGCTCTGTCCGCCGCAATGAACAAACTAAAAGCCAAGGCAGCTGTGCTCGCCTGGGCTCACGATGGAATAGAACTCGATAAACACGGAATTTCACACGTGCCTTGGGCGTTTTGGTCGT
This sequence comes from uncultured Gammaproteobacteria bacterium, assembly GCA_963807505.1. Lineage (GTDB taxonomy): Bacteria > Pseudomonadota > Gammaproteobacteria > Steroidobacterales > Steroidobacteraceae > Bog-1198. The sequence goes on from CAWECC010000001.1 coordinate 874,665, forward strand.
GAAGTTGCCAGTCGCCACCTGGTTGAGCACAAGAGTAGCCGTCGCAGCGCTCGTTTTTCTCTCGATGGCCCGCGTTGATGCCGCGGAGGCCGTGAATTCTCCCGAGCGCAGGGCAATCGGCGAACTCAATCCGAAGGCGGTGATTCATCTGGGCAAGACCGCCGACTGGGTGTCGATCACTCCTGAGGCTGTCTGGGTCGGAAGCACCGGCCCATTCGCCGTGCACAGAATCGATCCGGGGACGAACAGACGGGTTGCGAGTGTGCGGTTGCCGGGAGAGCCGTGCGCCGGGCTCACGGTTGGATTTGGTAGTCTCTGGGTGCCGCTTTGTGGCGCGGTGCCTCTTCTGGCCAAGGTCGATCTTGAGTCCAATCGACTGATGAGCGTCTTCAAGACCGGCCCTGCAGCTGCCGAAGGGGGCGTCGCGGCGAGTCCTGACAGCATTTGGCTGGTCATCGATAAACAGGGTTCGCTCGCGCGCATCGATCCCGACACCGGAACGGTCCGCCAGATCACGCATGTGCCTGCGGGTTCGTACAATCCTTTCTACGCCGATGGTCAAATCTGGGTTACACGCGCCGAAGGGTCCGAGGTCACGAGCGTTGATGCCTATACCGGCACGATCCTCGCAACAGTTCCAACCGGTCCGGGTCCCCGGTTTCTGACCGCCGGTGCCGGTGCGGTCTGGACGCTCAACCAAGGCGATGGGTCAGTGACGCGCATCGACACCGGCACGAAGCAGGCCACCCATACCACTGCCTTGGGCATTCCTGGCAAGGGCGGGGACATCAGCTTCGGTGGCGGCATGATATGGGCGACGGTCTCGAAGGTTCCCCTCTCGTTGGTCGATGGCGCTACAGCGGCACTGCGGTGCCAGTGGGTGGGACCCGGCGGAGACTCGCTCGGCATTGGTCACGGGGCAATATGGTTGACGGACTATCATGCGGGCACGATTTCTCGGATCGAACTCGAAGAGGCAATGCGGCGCTGACTACGTGGCCAACCGTTTCAAGGCTTCCGGTCTCGAGCCCGCGGGGGAGAACGGCAGCTACTTCCAGTCGGTCCCCATGCATGAAGTGTCGGTCACGCCCGAAGGAACACGAGTTCATTTGCCGCGACACATTGAATCCTCACGAGCCGTGTCCGCGCGGACTATGCGACGGCGCGAGCGCCGAAGCCCTTTTTCCAGATAGCGTTTAACGGGGATCGCGGTCGTCTCGAGTCAAATGTATTGTTTTATGGACTAATTCGTCATATTTGTCTATTATACGATACATGCCTAGCAAGCAACCCGTCATGTATCCCAACCAAACAAAGCTGCTGACCGCGTTCGGTGAGCGACTACGGCTGGCGCGTCTGCGCCGTCAATTCAGTGTGGACTTGATGTGTGAGCGGGCAAACATTTCGAGAATGACGCTTTACCGCGCTGAGGAGGGCAGCCCCGCCGTTGCACTCGGCACATACCTACGTATCCTCTCCGTGCTGAAGCTCGAGACGGATCTCGAGCTGATCGCGCGAGATGACAAACTCGGTCGGCTTCTTCAGGACACTGAGTTGCCGAAGCGCCGCCGGGCGCCTCGGCGAACGCGTCCCGGTGGGCCCTCGTGAGCGCATCCGTCGAAGTGTGGCTCGACGCCGACTTCGCCAGCGAAAAAATGCGCGTCGGAACGCTCTCTCACGATAGAGGCGCGGTGCGTTTTGCCTACGAGGAGTCCTGGCTGAAGCATTCGCTCAGCTTCGCTCTCGATCCAGAACTCACACTCGATGCGGGGGCGTTTCACCCGAAGGCCGAGCAAGGCAACTTCCGAGTCTTCGATGATTCGGCGCCAGACCGATGGGGCCAGATGTTGATGCGCCGACGCGAAGCCCTGCTCGCCAAAGACGAGGGACGACCGCCGCGGACGCTGTATGCATGGGATTTCCTGCTGGGTGTTCAGGATTTCACGCGCCAGGGAGCACTGCGGTTTCGGCGCCCCGGCGGGCAAGCCTTCCTGGCCGATCACGCACGACCCGCGCCGCCGGTCACCAGCCTGGGAGAGCTCGAGAGTGTGGCCATCGAGCTCACGAGCAAGCACATGGACGACCTTGACGCCCTGCGCAGGTGGCTCGCGGTGCTGGTGGCACCGGGAGCTTCCCTCGGTGGTGCACGTCCAAAAGCCAATTTCACCGAGGCCGACGGCAGCCTCTGGATCGCGAAGTTTCCGAGCCGCGACGACGAGCGCGACATTGGCGCGTGGGAAAACCTCACTCACGGCTTGGCACAGCACGCCGGCATCGATGTTCCTCCCTCGAAGCTCCGCTCCTTCCAGAAGCATTTCCATACCTTCTGTACGCTGCGCTTCGATCGAATGGCCACGCGGCGCCGCTTCTACGCGTCCGCCATGGCGATGCTCCGCAAGGACGAGAGCGAAGGCAGCAGCTACCTTGAACTCGCGGAGTTCCTCCACCAACAAGGCGCAAAAGATCACATAGCATCTGATCTCGAGCAGCTCTTCCGACGCGTGGCGTTTAACGTTGCAGTCGGTAACCGCGACGATCACCTGCGAAACCATGGATTTCTACTGACGCCGACGGGGTGGCGTTTGGCGCCGGCATTCGACCTCAATCCCAACATCGACAAGGCAGACCACGTCCTCAATCTGGACGAAACGGACAACCGTCCGAGCTTGGCCACCGTCATCGATACGGCAGAATGGTACCAGCTGTCGAAAGACCAGGGCGCGGCAATCGTGTCGGAAGTGATGAGCGCGACTCGTCACTGGCGCCAGGCTGCCAGGCAGCTTGGCATTTCCAGGGCGGATATCGAAATCATGGCGGCGGCATTCGCTCCAAGCGACCATCGCACGAACGTGTAAGCATCCGAACGAAGATCACCGGACTAATTGTCCGACTGCGATACCAAACCCACGCGTGAGCTTCCAGCAACAAGTAGCATCGCGCAGCCCAGGCCGCCGAAGGCGACATGCAAACTAGATAGGTGGGCCACGAAGCCAATGAGCGCCGGCCCCACCAATATCCCTCCATACCCAAGAGTGGTTACAGCGCTGATTGCGGCGGAGGCAGGCATGTCTTGCTGTCTACCGGCCGCGGTAAATAAGATCGGTGCGATATTGGATGCGCCGGTCCCTATCAGCAAGAAGCCGACCAAGGCAATCTCGGAAGTGGGCGCCAATGTGGCGGTAAGAAAGCCAGCCGCTGCGCATAGCCCACCGAGCGCCATCACTCGCTTGCTACCCCAGCGCCGAACTATCCTGTCGCCCGTGAGGCGCCCGACGGTCATGGCGATGGCGAATGCCGCATAACCGAGTCCACCCTGATCAGGCGTAAATCCGCCGTCAGTCGTCAAGAGCAGTGCGCCCCAATCAAGCGTCGCACCTTCTGCCAGGAATACGAGGAAACACACTATGCCGAGAAGAATCACTGCCCCATGCGGGATTGCGAAGGCAGGTGACTCTCTCTCCGTCGCGGCGGCGGCTCGCAGCAGATGCGGCGCAGCGACGCCTAATATTCCGCCAATGAAGGCGGCCATCAACACACAGGCCGTCAAGGGGCGTATTCCTGTAGAGAGTATCAGCGCCATGCCTCCTGCGCCGACGAAACCGCCGACACTGAATAGACCATGAAATCCCGACATCAAAGGTCTGCCGTGATTTTTTTCAACCATCACCGCCTGTATATTCATCGACACGTCCAGCGTCCCGATTGCAGCGCCAAATAACGACAGTGCAATCGCCAACAGCAGCGGATGGGGAGCAACCGCGAGGAATGGAAGAAGGAGGCTGGCGAGCGCGCCGCTCGACACGATGACCAGGCGGCAGCCAAAGCGAGACGTCAACCGGCCCGCAAGCGGCATGGCGATGAGGGATCCCATACCCAGGCACAGCAGCACGAGTCCAAGCTCGGCCGGATTCAAGTCCATCCGAGTCTTCGCAAAGGGAACCAACGCGGCCCAAGCGGACATTCCCGTACCGGCTGCCAAAAAGGCAAGACGAGTGGATAAGCGTTGCCTCGATTCGATATTGTGCATGATTACGCGCGTGGTCGGCCCACCAGGACCGTGAGTTACCCGTTCAGAATCGCGAGAGCCCTCTCGTGCAACTCGGGGGTCGCCGATAGGAGAACTGCCCCACCAGACTCCGCGCGCCGTCCGTCGAAGCGCGTGACCACACCACCGGCTTTCTCAACGATCGGAATGATCGGAATGATGTCGTAGGGCTTGAGGTTCGGCTCAACGCAGATGTCGATGCATCCGGCGGCAAGCATTGCGAAGGCGTAACACTCCCCGCCGTAGCGCGTCATCCGGACGGAGCTCTTCAGTGACGCAAACGCGGCTCGCCCTTCAATGGGAAACTGGTCCGGAGATGTCGTGTGAAGAATCGCGTGCGAGAGATTCGTGAGCTTGCGAACCGCAAGCCGGCGGGTGCCCGCGGGCGAACGATGCCATGCGCCGGAAGGGTCAGCCCAAAATCGCTCGGAAGTCACCGGCTGACTCATCATCCCCAGAGTCGCCAAATCGCCGTTGACGAGCCCGATGAGGGTCCCCCAAACGGGGATGCCGCAAAGGTACGGCTTCGTACCGTCGATAGGATCAATGACCCACTGCAGGGATCCGGTCCCGGAGGAACCGTACTCCTCGCCGAGGATCGCGTGGCCAGGGTATTCCGTAGAGATCAGCTCCCGCATCACGAGTTCAGCGCGCCGATCGGCCTCGGTCACGGGATCGAATTCTTGACCCGGGCCCGACTTGGCATCGACCACCAAGGGGCGTCGAAATCGCGGCAGCGTCTCCTGATCGGCGAGGTCCGCGAGGCGATGGAGAAAATCCGCATCCGGTAACCGGGTCGTCATGCTCCTACCAACGTGCCCAGCAGTTGCCGCATATCACGTGCCACTCCGTTCACGGGTTGCTGTTGCATGTTCCGAGAGAAGGTCTCTGCCGCCCACCAACCGCGGTATCCGGTCGCTTTCACCGAGTCGGTCCATTCCCTCAGATTGAGCACCCCCTTGCCCGTTGGGACGTCGCGCAGTTCATCTTCGATGGGAATGCCGCCGGAGAATGGCAATGAGTCGCACACGTGTACTCCGTAGATGAGATTCTTATCAAGCTGCGCAACCTCCTCGGGCCTGACCCCCGAGGTAAAGCAGTGCCAATAGTCGATCACGATTTTGACGTTCGATCGTTCGGCCATGTGTATGAGACGCAGCGATTTCTTGAGTCCATTGATCGGAGCCCATGACAGTGGTTCGAGATAAAGGTGCAGGCCGTACTGAGCCGCCCTATCAGCCAACTCTGCCACATTGACGGCGGCCAGCGCCAATAGTTCGTCTTCCGAACGTCCCAATATGCCGGTGTAGCCCCCGGCAGAGCGTCCACGGCTGTGTTCGAGAACCAGCCGGACATCCACGGGGCCCGTGAGAATCTGAACGCCGCCGGCACCCACCATGGAGGCAAGCTCGAAAAGGCGCGACGCCTCACCGAGCAGGGCCTCGCGTGCCGGCCCCTGCCGCTCGATGTCCGTCAGGAATCCGACACCGACCACCGGGACCCCTCGCAGCGCCGTGCGCAGATCGTCGGCCGAGAAGCCGCCGCTCAGAAACTGCTCCAGCTTTTGGCCATGAAGCTCCATCGCATCAAAGCCCGCCGCGCGCCACACCTCGATTTCCGTCAGCAGGTTCGAAAACTTGGTGATCGTCGAATTGAGGACGAATACATTATGCTCATGCTTCATGGTTGACTCTCCATCACCGGTTATCGTCCCGAATCATCTCTGCACCCTTCTCGCCGATCATGATGCAGGCGGCGTTGGTGTTCCCCGACACGACGGTCGGCATGACGGAGGCATCGACTACACGTAGCCCCTCCAGTCCTCGAACGCGCAATCGCGGATCGACAACGGCACTGTCATCCTGTCCAATTCTGCATGTCCCCACCGGGTGGAGCGCTGCGTGGGCATGCCTGCGCCAGTACTCTGTCTGCGCCTGGGTGTCGCAGATGGCGGTGCCGGGCGTATGTTGACGCTCGATGTAGTTCTTGAAGGCCGGTTGCGTCATGATGTCGGCGGCGAGCTGACACCCTTGCACCAATCGGTCCAAGTCGTAGGCTTCCGAGAAATAGTTGGGAGCAATTCTCGGTGGCAGCGCAGGATCAGCCCCCCAGAGCGCGACGGATCCCCTCGACCGTGGACGAATCTGGCCGATGTTGATGGTGCAGCCGCTGCCGCCCGGCACGCCTTCGACTCCTTCCTCGATGCCGGCTCCTGGAATGAAGAAGTATTGGATATCCGGCGTGGAATCCGACGAATCGCCGCCCCAGAAGGCACCCGTCTCGATCAGATTCGATGAGGCCGGACCGTCCCGGAACAGCAGATAACGCAGCCCGGCTAGCGCCTTCCAATGAGGCTTTTTGTACTTATCGTAGCTGTCAACATTCTTCAGCTGGTAAACCAGCGAAGCCTCGATGTGGTCCTGCAGATTGCGCCCCACTCCGGGCAGCGCATGCCGAACGGACACTCCATGCGGCTCCAGGCTCAGCGGATCACCCACTCCCGAGAGCATCAGCAGTTTCGGGGAGCTAATCGAACCCGCCGATAGAATCACCTCGCGCTTGGACATTGCCCGGACGAGTTTTCCACGACTTGCGAACTCAACGCCGACCGCGCGGCTGCCATTGAACAGAATACGGGTCGCGCGGGCTCGCGTACGAATGGTGAGATTCCTGCGTCTCTTCGCCCGCCCCAGGTAGGCCACTGCAGCGCTCGAGCGCCATCCATTGCGGGTATTGATCTGGTAGACGCCGCAACCGACCGTCGTTCCAGAATTGAAGTCGGGATTGAGAGGAAGGCCGGCCTGTTGGCTGGCGAGGAGCCAGACGCGGCTCAGGGGGTGGATGTAGCCCGGGTCTGAGACACCGACCGGACCGCCCATTGCGTGCCACTCGTTGCAGAAGCGATTGTTGTGCTCTGCGCGTTTGAAGTACGGCAGGACATCGCTATAGGACCAGCCGGTGGCGCCCGAGGCAGCCCAACCGTCGTAGTCGGCCGGCACACCGCGAATGTAGATCATGGCGTTGACCGAGCTGCCGCCACCGAGCACGCTGGCCTGCACCATGGTCTGCACGGTGTCCCGACCATGGGATGGCGGGCTCTCCCACCGATACCGTTTGAGCAGATCGCCCTGAGCGGTTTTGTAGTAAGCGCCCGGGATGTGAATGTACGGACTGGAGTCGCGAGATCCTTCTTCGATCAGAAGGACCGACGTTTTCGGGTCCTCACTGAGGCGCGATGCGACAACGCAGCCCGCCGAGCCGCCGCCTACCACCACATAGTCGGTAAGAATCTCATCCGCGCCGGATTCCGTGCCGCTCATGATTTATGTACCCCGCGTAGACTTGCGGTCTATTACCCCACGTCTGACAGGGGGCCGGTATCCTGGTGCGACGCGGCCATCGATCGAATTCGGGTGGCGGCCTGATGCAATCGTTCGGCTGAGAGCCGGCCGTTGTGCACGGCCTGGGCGATCTTCGCGCACAGTCCCGAGAGGTGATCGCCGCCGGCAAGCAACATCAGATCCGCGCCTGCCGCGAGTGCGCGCACGGCAACGTCGTCGAGGGACCCGCCCCGCAGTGTTGCGGGCGCGTCGATGTCGTCGGTCACGACGAGGCCGGAGAAGTTGAATTTTCGCTTCAGAGCCTCGATCGCGGCGGGAGACGCCAGGACACCATTATGCTGGTCGAGGGCGGTGAAACGTGCAGGACCCATCATCACAGCCTTCACGCCGGCCTCAATTGCCTTGGCAAACGGAGTCGCGTTTTCCCACACGATCGCTTCGTCCAGATCCAGCGCCACATCGGTCAGCGCCGGGTCGCCCCCGAGATGCGAGTACCCCGGAAAATGCTTGGCGACTGCGATGACCCCGCCCTTCTGGACGCCCCGGATGTATCCGGCGCCGATACGCCCAACCACCTCTCGATTCGCGCCGAGAGTGCGGCCCTTCAGCCAGGGATTCGAGCCGGTAACGACGTCCAGCACCGGCGCGAGGAACATGGTCACGCCGATCGCCTTCGCGGCGGCGCCGCACGCAAAAGCACGGTCCTCGATGGCCTGGTCGGAGAGTCGCGCGGCGTCCGCGGCGCTGGGCAAATCGGGAACGAGACCCTCGAGGCGCTTGATACCTCCAAGTTCCTGATCCACGGCAACCAGCAGGGGCCCATACCGATCCCGAATCTCTCGCAGCGATTCTTTCATTCCATCACGACCCTCCTCGACGCGGCGACGAGGTGACATCTTTCGGGCCAGGTACTCCTCGCGCGCTTCGCCGAGCAGGATGGCCTGCCCACCGCCACGCAGGAACTCCCCGAGCTGAGGTTCGATGGCGAGATCACCGATCGCCGGCAGCAGCACTGCGTGGGCATTGCGGAGGATCTCGCTACTGAGTGCATTCATCGTTCAGTCCTTCATGAGACGTGGGCCAGCGCGCGTCCCTTGGAACTGTCATTCCGAGCCTGAGAACCCGCTCCGTGCGCCCGCCGCCCGGAATTCCTACAACGTGCCCTACCGTACTGTTTTTCCGAAGTTATACGAATCACCAATAATCGTCAAGCTATCGCATGGAGGTATGCCAGGACGCAGCGCACCTCGACAAGGGTCGGGTGTTATTTCTGGGTTTTTGCATCCAAATGAGCCATGTATTTCGGCGTTTTTGTCCATCGAAAAATCAGCATAACAGTCGATCGGCAAAACGCTTCCTGCGTCCGGTGACAAAATACGTATAACTCATCGATCGAGGAGAGGATTCTGTGAGCCGAGTTACGTGCGGCCTCGCGAGATGCCGCCGCTCAGTGCGGGTTCTCAGCGCTGATAGTACGGTGCCGTCTCTCGCTCGAGCGCCCCCCGACCTCGAATTTGATCCGCCAGTTTCTCGGCCATCATGATGACGGGCGCATTGAGATTGCCGCTGACGATCTGCGGCAGAATCGATGCGTCGATGATGCGTAGATTCTTGACGCCTCGAACGCGCGCTTGTGCGTCCACTACCGCGAGTTCATCGCTGCCCATCCGGCAGGAACAGCAAGGATGATAGTTGGTGCCGGCGGAGTTCCTGAGGAATTCGAGAATCTCGGCGTCGGTCCGGGCACCCGCTCCCGGCGTCACTTCCTCGCCCCTCAACTTGGACCACGCCGCCTGCGCAATGACCGTACGAATCGCTCGAACCGCGTCGATCGCCGTTCGGCGATCTTCCTCGGTGGATAAAAAGTTGAACTGGAATGCGGGTGCGTCCGACGGATTCGCGGAACGCAACGTCACCCTGCCCACGCTGGTGGGACGCATCAGGCTGAAAAAATATTGAAAACCATTTTCGAGTTTGACGTTCCCATGTTGAAACTCACCCAACATCGGCACGAATTCAAATTGAACGTCGGGGACGGGCACCTCGTCCCGCGTGCGGATGAACGCGCCTACTTCGAAGAAGTTGGTCGCTCCCAGCCCGCGTTTGAAAAGCAGCCAATTCACGCCCAACTTGAGGCGCCCCATCCGCCCCAATTCCTTGGCCGCGGAAACATTCGCCGTTGCGCGATATTGAACCGGCGCCGCCACGTGATCTTTGAGATTGCGGCCCACTCCCGGCAAGTGGTGAACGACGGACAACCCGTGTGCGTTCAATTGGTCTGCGTCACCGATGCCGGAATGCATGAGCAAGTGCGGCGAGTGAATAGCGCCTGCGCAGAGGATCACTTCGCGTTCGGCTTCGATTTGCGCGGCCTGGCCCGCGCTGATGAGCGCGACACCGGTCGCCGCAGTCCCCTCCAACCTGACGCGGGTCACCACGGTGTTGCAGACTACGTGGAGATTCTCGCGTTTACCCTGCGCATGCAAGTACGCCTGCGAAGTACTCCATCGCAGCCCGTTGTGCACGTTGCGCTGCGTGACATGCACCCCCTCTTGGCGAAATGCATTGTGATCTTGCACATGTAGGTAGCCGGCTTGTTCTCCGGAACGCAAGAACGCCGTGTACAGCGGGTTATCGGCAGCGCATGTCTCGATCATCATCGGTCCGGAACCGCCACGGTACCGATTTGCACCGCCGTCAAATGTTTCGGCCTTGCGAAAATACGGCAGGCATTCAGCGTAACTCCACCCCGCAAGTCCCTGGGCTGCCCATTGATCGTAGTCCCAAGGGTTGCCGCGAACCCAGTTCATGCCATTGATGGACGAAGAACCGCCGAGAACGCGGCCGCGCGCCTCGTATATCTTTCGCTGATTGAGGACCGGCTCAGGCTCCGTGTGCAAGAACCAGTTGAATTTGTCATCCGCCAGAGGGAATCCTAGAGCGGCGGGCATTCGAATATAGATACTGTTGTCTTTCGGACCTGCCTCGATTAGCAGGACTTTGACGTCCGTATCTTCGGCAAGCCGGCTGGCAAGCGTGCTGCCCGCCGAACCCGAGCCCACGACGATGTAATCATATCGTGCCAGTATGGATTGCCCATCGATGGTTTTGAGTGGGATCACAAAACCAGCTCTATCAAGGAGCGCTTGATCTGTCGGGCGAGGTCGTAGGGGTTCTGTTCCTGCATTTTTTTCGAGAAGGTCTCACCGCACCACCATCCGGAATATCCCGTCGATTTGACCGCCTCGGTCCAATCCTTGAGATCGAGAACACCCTGCCCCGTGGGCACATCCCGCATGGCGGTCTCGATCGGGATTCCTCCATCGTAGGGCAGTGAGTCGCAGACGTGTATGCCGAATATCAGACTCTTGTCCAGCTTGGCGACATCGTCAGGCGTTACACCGGATGTGAAACAGTGCCAATAGTCGATGACCAGCTTCACGTTATCCCTTCCTGCTTCGTCGATGAGCTGCAACGCGTTCCGGAGTCCGTTGATGGGAGACCATGACAGAGGTTCCAGGTAGAGCAACAGATCCGACTCGTTTGCCATGTCAGCCAGCACGCGAACATTCTTTGCCGCGAGATGAATGAGCTCGCGCGTAGACAGCCGGAGAAGATCGGAATACATGCCGCCACGCTTTCCGTCGGCATAGTCAATCACTGCCTGCACATCGAGCGGGCCGCTGAGAATCTGAACCCCCCGGGCACGAACGGTCTTTGCCAGGCTAAAAATCCGTTCTGCCTCTTGGAAGAGATCTGCGCGCGCCCGGCCCTGCCGTTCGACATTCGCCACATGGCCCGCTCCGATCACAGCGACGTCGCTCAGAGCAACGCTCAGGTCGAAGTCGCTGTAACCCGCTTCAAGATATCGATCCAGCTTGTACGTGTGGATTTCCATGGCATCGAAACCCACGTGTTTGGCGACGTCGATGTCGGTCAGCAAATTCGAGTATTTCGTAATCGTCGAATTCAGGACCAGCATGTTCGTGTCGCTCATGCGATTTGTTCCTGATGTCCGTGAACGCCGCTAGGTGTTGCCCGGAAATTCGACCCAGCTGCGCCGAGTATTCGATTCCACACAGGCCTGGCTCAAGGCGACGCCGCGGACGCCTTCATGTATATCCGGTATCGGAAATGGCGTACCGCTCCTCCACCCGGACCCCGCATCGAGTGCCAGCGCGAAGTCGCTATATAGCACTGCCAGAGCGTCGATGTAGCCCTCGGAATTTCCGGCAGGAAGGCTGACGACTCGTTGTCCATCCGCGGTCATGTCCGAATGCCCGCGGCGATAGACGAGATCTGCCTTCCCCAGGCGACCGACCAGCAGAGTCTCCGGGGATTCCTGACGCCACTCGAGCGACGCCTTGGTACCCACGATCTTGACCCGCAGGCCGTTGCGGTGTCCCGGGGCCGCTAGAGAGGCCCATAGCAATCCGTCAACGCCCCCCCCGAATTCCAACTGCACGACGTCCGTGTCATCGAGCGCAAAGCCTGGAACGATCGTTGAGAGTTTCGCATTGAGTCTGGTGCACCGCAGTCCGGACAGAAACTCGAGTAAATTGAAGGCATGCGTACCGACGTCACCCAATGCACCCGTCGGTCCGGCCTTGGCCGGATCCCCGCGCCAGAGGGCGCCCTTACCGAGCTTCGCGGGATCGCCGGCCAGCCATTCGAGAAGATATTCCACGTACATAAAGCGAATTTCGCCCAGTTCGCCGTCCCGGATGCGTGCGCGGGCATCTCGGACCATGGGATAGCCGAGGTAGGTATACGTCATCGCGCAGAAAGTATCGTGACGGTCCGCGATGCGGGCGAGGGTATGCGCCTCTTCCAAGCTATTGACCAGGGGCTTGTCGCAGATGACCGGGATGCCGGCCTCGAGGAATAGACGGCAGGGCTCAAAGTGCAAATGATTAGGCGTCACGATCACAGCCACGTCGATACGATCAGGGCGCGCAGCTTCTGCCGCTGCCATCGCGTCAAAGGACGCATAGATGCGATCTTTGTCCAGCGCGAAGGCTGCGCCCGCCTCGCGGCACAGCTCGGGATCGGATGAAAAGGCACCGGCCACGATCTCGAATCGATTGCACATCCGCATGGCCGCCCGGTGATATTCGGCGAAAAAAGAGCCTCTGCCGCCGCCGACCATGCCGACTCGAAGACGTTTACCGCTCGGAATGTCAAATGTGAGTGGACGCATTTTAACCGCCTCGTTTGCCGTGATCTAAGGATACATGTCAAATCAGGCCGCGGATGTGGTCCGAGGCTTTCTCACCGATCATTATTGCCGCCGCATTCGTGTTACCGGAACAAAGATGGGGCATTACGGACGCGTCCGCGACGCGTAGGCCGGGTACTCCGCGCACGCGCAAGTCGGGCTGAACGACTGCCATCTCGTCTACGCCGATGCGGCACGTGCCGACCGGGTGCAGCGCTGCATGCCCTTGCTCGCGCACGAATAGACGGTAATCGTTACGCGTCTTCAACGGCATATCGGGAACGTGCTCGCGGCTGATATAGGCGGACATGGACGGTTGCGAGAGGATTTCCCGGGCGAATTCGACCGCGTCGGCGAAGCGCTCGATGTCGTTGGAATTGCCCAGATAGTTCGGCTTGATGAGAGGAAAGTCCGCCGGGTCGCCGCTTCGAAGCTCCACGCAGCCCACGGACTCCGGGCGAGTCGGACAGATATTCGCCGTACATCCGTTTCCGCCGGGCACCGAATCCACTCCTTCCTCGATTCCCGCACCCGGGAGAAAGAAGAACTGTACGTCCGGCTGCCCCTTTGCCAACGAGCTGCGCCAGAATGCTCCACCTTCCACGAGATTCGAGACGGCAGGACCGCTCTTGAAGAGAAGATATTGCAATCCCGCCGCGGCCTGCCGATACCAACTTTTGTACCTGTCGTAACTGAAAGGTCCCCGCAGTTCGTTGATCAAAGAAACTTCTACATGATCCTGCAGGTTCTTGCCGACGCCAGGCAGGTCTTGAACCACGTCTATACCGTGAGCACGCAGATGATCTGCCGGCCCGATGCCCGACAACATGAGGAGCTTTGGACTATTGATTGCGCCCGCCGAGACGATGACCTCGCCCGAGGTGCGAAGAGCGTGTTTCGCGCCATTGTGCTGATACGAGACACCGACTGTGCGCCCGCCTTCGATGAGAAGTTTCAGAACACGGCAGTTCGTCTTGACGGTAAGATTTCGGCGGCTTCGTACGGGCCGCAGGTAAGCCGATGCGGCGCTTGATCGTCGGCCGTTTCGTGTCGTTATCTGGTAGAGACCGCAACCGTCCTGCACGCCGGAATTGAAGTCGTGATTGTAAGGCAGACCCATTTGCTGGCACGCCTGAAGCCATTTCTTGGTTAGAAAGTGCGTATATTGCTGATCGGATACTGCAAGCGGGCCGCCGATTCCGTGCGATTCGTTGCAAAGCCGATCGTTGCTTTCACATCGCGTAAAATACGGAAGCACGTCCTTATACGACCATCCGTGCGCACCGGACGACTCCCATCCATCATAGTCGGAAGGAAGGCCTCGAATGTAGACGAGTCCATTGACGGAACTTCCGCCACCCAGAATTCTGGCCTGAATCATGGTCGGGCTGGGTTTGCCGAGGTAGGCCGCGGTCGGTTCCCACGGATAGCGCTCCACGAGGCTACCCTGGGAAGTTTTGTAATACGTCACCGGGAGGTGAATAAACGGACTCGTGTCGGGAGGGCCCTCCTCCAGAAGTGTGACTGAAACGCCGGGATCCTCGCTGAGTCTCGCGGCGAGCACGCAGCCGGTGGAGCCACCTCCGACAATGATGTAGTCAGTCATCGGCTGTTCCTGGTAGCGTCGGCCCCTGCGACAACGCCGCCGGCCTGACCCGCTCATGCGAGTCAGGCCGCGACGAGTCAATGCTGTTGGTTAAAAGTTGATGCCGACCGTCAGCCCGCCCATCCGCGGCGGCGCCCAGTGGTCCAGGACAAAGCCCTGCGCGGTATTGTCGAACTGCGAGTTAGCATAGACCCTGTTGGCGAGATTGGTGACCCAGCCCCGAACCCAGACTCCCGATTGCGTCGTGATGCCCAGGCTCGCGTCCTGGACGACAAAAGCGGCGCCGTGAACAACCGGTTGGTTGATGAGCTCGAAATAGCGGTCGCCAGTATAGCGTGCATTGTACAGCAGGCTAAACGCGAGATCGTGGTACTTGAAGTCTTCTTCAAAGCCGGCCGCGCCAATGTACTTCGGCGCATCGATCGGGCGCTCATTCTGCGGAGCGCACGTCGAGCACGGCTGTACGTCATGCACCCAAATATCGTTGTACGACCCCGAGAAATTCAGCGAGAAGCCGTGCCCGAACTTATAATTCGTCTCGAGCTCAACCCCGTTGGAGGTCGCCGGCAAATTCACGACGGTAAAGTAGATACCGTTGACGAAATTGAACTGCTGTGAGTTCTCATAGTTGTAGTGATAATAATCGGCGTTGACCGTCAACTTGCGGTCGAGGAATTGCGACTTGACGCCCACCTCGGTGGCGTACAAAGTCTCCGGCTTGAAGGAGAATTCGCTCGGGGGCACGTTGCCGGCGGTGGCGTCAAAGTACCCACCGGACTTCACTCCCTTGTTGAGCGAGGCATACAGCAGCACATCCGGATCGAGTTTATAGTTGAGTTGCGCCTTTCCGCTCCACAGCCCATCGGTCCGGGACAGATCGGTCACCGGCGCGTAGTTGAAATTCCCACCGGTACCCGCCGGCGTACCAAAGACTGTCGAACAAGCGCCCGCCAAACTCTGCGTGCAGTTGAAGCTCCAGTCAAAGTGTTGATCATCGTACGTGTATCGCGCACCCACAATCGCGGTCAATTTATCGGTGATATCGTATTCGGCCTGTCCGAATCCACTGTAGGCCTTGTAGTTCAAAGTGTACGCCGTTTGCAGCTCCGCACCCTTGCCGAGCGTCGAACTCAGAGGAAAATGCGCACTCCCCTGGCCTGCCGTGGCGCAATACGTCGTCGAGGTCGGATCGCAGAATGTCGGCTGAGCGAACAGGACAAAGAACTCGCCCTGATTCTCGAAGAAATTAACGCCGGTGGTCCAGCGAAGCGCTCCGGTGCTCTTGATGAGGCGAAATTCCTGGCCATACGTGTTGGCGACGCCGCCGTCGGAATAATACGCATTGTTATCCGGCGTACCGTCTGTGTCCTCCACATAGTTGATGCGTGTCCGGATGAAGCTCGAGACGGAATCCAGTGTGACATCCCCCATTTCGTGCTGGAGGTTCAGCGCGATGGTGGATGCCCGCTTGAAGACTTCGCCGGGCACATTCACGGCCTGGACAAACGGTGAGCTGCTCGGATTCACGTAGCCGTAGAGATTCGGAGCGTTCCGGGGAAGCGCCACATCGTAGATTGATCCGGGCGGGGTATGGCTGGCGGTCTGGTAGTTCGCGGGCCTACCGTTATCCTGCCAGGTTTCGAGTCGAAGCGTGCCTTCCGTACTGTCGCCGAGCTTGAATTTGGTTTGATTGCGAAAGGCGGCGACGTCATCCCCAAGCAGATTAGGGCCGTCCAAATTTTTAACATAGCCGTCGCGCTCGCTGAGGTAGTATGCAAAACGGTCGCTGACTTCGCTGTTGCCGCCGTTGATGAAACCCTCCAGGCGATGCAGGCTATAATCGCCGGCGGTGTACGCGATCCCCGCCGCAAATGTATCCGTCGGTTGGTTCGAAAAGAATTGCACGCTGCCGCCGGTGGCGTTTCGACCGAACAGCGTTCCCTGTGGGCCTCGCAGCACTTCGGCGTGGTTAACGTCATAGATCGGAAAGCCTGTCGCCGCCGGAATTGCAATGTAGGTGCCGTCCTCATATATCGCCACCGGCTGCTCTTCGTGCTCTGATGAGTCCGCCTGGCTCAGCCCGCGAATACTGAACGACGACACTGCCGACCCGTTTTCTGGAATCGCCGCGAGACCCGGTGACAATTTCGACAGGTCCTCGGCGCGCGTTACCTGGAACGCCTCGATCTTAGCACTGCTTTCAAGCGTGACCGCGGCGCCCACGTCCTGAAGCTTTTCAGGGCGCCGGTTTGCCGTAACGACGATCTCATCAAGGCCTTCGCCCGAGGCCGCCGCACCCGCACTGTCGCCGCTCGCGGTTGTATCGGAAGCATATGCGGGCATCCAACCCAACACGGCAATCAGCGCCGCGGAGGCGAGTCTGATCGCGATGCGTATTTCACGCGCGTTCACGGATTGTGTATTTGACCGGTACATCAGAACATCCCCTTATTTGTAGCGAAACGGGTCAAGAAATACTCGCTGACGAAGTAATAATTAGTAGCAATGCTCTCCCGAAACTCTCCACTCGAGGAATGTGTCGGTCCCCTGAGCTCGGCAACTTCCCTAAGCGACTCCAACCAAATGCGCATCCTTATAGAACACGATATTGGCGGAGTATCCGATCGAGAAACCTGGCGCGCAATTTCGCAAATTAGAGTTTTTATGACGCAGAGTGACGCGCATTTTCGTTGCCGCGTGCCGCCGTCGGCCGGCGAACGGTGGTATTTGGGGTACTAGCGGGCGAAGTTTGAGTAAAGGTTTGCGCCCGGGCTCTTGCCTGGCTTTCAGCTGCTCTACAAGGATGCGGACGCCGCGATGGAGGTAAGGGCTTGAACGAACTTCAGCAACGGAGCGAATCAGCTTTTTTTATTGGCGTATCCACTGTTGTTCGACCAGGCGAAATGCAGCGGCAATCGGTGGATCTTCTCGGCGTTCGGCAAGGCAAATGAACGTGAGCGCGGCAGGAACGGTCACGCCTTCGACGATCGTGAGGCCATGCGCGTGAGCCTCGGCAAGTGCGACGGAATTGCGTACGAGGCTCAATCCCACACCGGACTTTACAAGATCGAGCATGGATGGTTCCTGATCTACTTCGGCAACCCGCAGCGGCATGACGCCAAGTTCACCGAAAATGCGCGACAACAATCGATTGTGAGCCGACGATGCCGGCGTCCAGATCCACGGCAGCGCCGCCAGTTCGCGCCAGTGGCGGTTGGGGGCGGTTTGTTGGATACGTTCACTCCAACCAGCGGGCGCAAGGACTAGGTACTGGAAAGTGGTCAGGGTCACGGAATGAAATAGCGGATCGGGCGCCTGATCGATGGCGTCGATGTGATAACCCACCGCCAGCCGTCCTGCGCGAATCTGGTCCTGCACCCAACCCGACATCCCGTGCCGCAGAGCCGTCTCGATTTGGGGATAATTTTCCACCAGAGACTTGAGAAACCCGCCGAGGCGCAAAAAGGGAGGGTCCAGAATCGTCCCGATCGGCAAAGTCCCCCGAACCTCGGTCCGCAATGCGCCCGCAGCTCTGGTCACCTCTTCCGCGGTTTCGATGGCTCGCTGCGCATGAGGCAACATCGCCATGCCATCACGCGTGAGTTTCAGTCCGCTTGCCGTGCGGCTGAACAGGGTCAATCGCAGGGCTTGCTGCAGATTTTGGACCTGAAGACTTACCGCCGGCTGCGACAGATTCAGCCGCTTTGCGGCGCGAGTGAGGTTGCCCTCTCTGGCCACAGTCACAAACGCTCGAAGGAGTGTCAAATCCATAGAGTGTTATCAGTAAACATAATAATAAAGTTTACAAGAAATCATTGGCGCGTCTGCTTGGTTCGACCTACGCTCCTATTTATTCAATGACTTATCGGACTCGACCAATAGTGGCCACCCGTCAGTGACTGGGCTGGAGGATAACATGAGCTTACCGCCCATCAGTACATCCGATAATGCGACGGAGGTCGATCAGGCATTGGAGGAGAAGGCGGTGTCAGCAGTACTTCGGGATTCAGAGCGCCTGAGCCAGGCATACCACTACATTATCGTCGGCGCCGGCACTGCCGGGTGCGTGCTTGCGAACCGGCTCACTGCCGACCCCGAGGTGAACGTACTTTTGCTGGAAGCCGGCGGCAAGGACAACTATCACTGGATTCACATACCGGTGGGCTATCTATATTGCGTCGGCAATCCCCGGACCGATTGGCTGTATAAGACCGCGGCAGAGCCGGGGTTGCAGGGCCGATCCCTTCTTTACCCGCGCGGCCGCGTTCTCGGCGGGAGCTCCTCCATCAACGGCATGATCTACATGCGCGGCCAATCGCAGGACTACGACGAATGGGCGCGGTTGACGCGCGATCCGCGCTGGTCCTGGGCATCCGTGTTACCGACGTTCAAGAAGAGCGAGGACTATTACGGCGGAGCCAGTGAATTTCACGGCAGCGGCGGCGAGTGGCGCATCGAAAGGCAGCGTTTGAAATGGAAGGCGCTGGAGTCTTTCAGTGAAGCAGCACAACAAATCGGTATCCCGGCGACTGAGGATTTCAACCGCGGCGACAACACCGGCGTGGGTTACTTCGACGTCAACCAGCGCGGCGGCTGGCGCTGGAATACCTCGAAAGCATTCCTTCGCCCCATCCGTCACCGGCAAAATCTCACGGTGATCACGGGTGCGCACGTGCGGCGAGTCCTCTTCGAGAAACGCCGCTGCGTCGGTGTCGAATTCGTCGGTAGCGGCGGAATTCAGACGGTGCGCGCGCGCAACGAAGTGCTGCTCGCCGCAGGCGCCGTCAATTCACCGCAGTTGTTGGAGCTGTCCGGCGTCGGCGGCGGCGATCGATTGCAGCGGCTGGGTATTCCCGTGATCCACGATGCGCCCGGCGTGGGAGGCAATCTGCAGGATCATTTGCAACTTCGCATGTCATTCCGCGTTACCGGCGTCGCGACGCTCAATACCCTGTCGGCGCATTGGTGGGGTAAAGCGATCATCGGCCTGAGGTACGCGCTCACTCGCAGCGGCCCGATGTCCATGTCCCCATCACAACTGGGCGCGTTCGCAAAAAGCGATCCGTCTGACAAGTCGATTCAACGATCGGACGTCGAATACCACGTTCAGCCGCTGTCGCTCGATCGGTTCGGGGAGTCCTTACACCCCTACAATGCGATCACCGCAGCTGTATGTCAGTTACGTCCCACGTCACGCGGCAGCTCCCACATCGAATCGCCCGATTCGGCAATTTCGCCTCTGATCGCTCCCAATTATCTTTCGACCGCGCACGACCGCCAGGTCGCGGCCAACGCCCTGCGTTTGACCCGCCGAATCGTGGCCGCGCCTGCGTTCGCGCGATACAATCCCCAGGAAGTGGCTCCTGGCCGGCAGTTCCAGTCATCGGAAGAACTGGCCGAGGCGGCCGGCGCAATCGGCACGACGATCTTTCATCCCGTTGGCACGTGCAAAATGGGCACCGCAGACGACCCTCATGCCGTGCTCGACAGCGAGTTGCGGGTTATCGGAATTGATGGGCTTCGCGTGATCGACGCCTCGGTGATGCCGACCATCACGTCGGGCAATACGAACTCCCCCACATTGATGATTGCAGAGCGCGCCTCCGACCTCATTCGCGCCTCTCGCCAGGGCAAGGGCGCCTAGGGCGCGCCCGGAATTCCTCAGGCCTTGCCGAAAGCTGCTCCATACTCGACATGCTTCTTGCCATAGCGCCGAATCCGCAGATTCGCTTGCTCGGCATGGCCAACGAAGTTCTCCATGATGCACAGTCTTGACGCATATTCACCCAAGGTGCTCGATGCCGCATCGGTGAGTACGCGCTGGTAGGTACACGTCTTTAGGAACTTGCCCACCCACAACCCGCCCGTGTAGCGAGCGGCCCGGTTGGTGGGCAGCGTGTGGTTGGTTCCGATGACTTTGTCACCGTAAGCGACATTGGTCCGTGGACCCAAAAACAAGGCGCCGTAGTTCGTCATCCGAGCGAGGAACCAGTCGGGGTCCCGTGTCATCACTTGAACGTGCTCGCTGGCGATCCGGTCACTTTCCGTCAACATTTCCTCGTCGGAATCACAGAGAATCACCTCACCGAAATCGCGCCATGCAGCACTCGCGACTTGTTTTGTCGGCAGCTTCTCGAGAAGCCTGTCGATCTCCCGAAGGGTTTCATTAGCGAGCGCTTCCGAAGTGGTCAGCAGGACCGCCGGGCTGTTGTTCCCATGTTCGGCCTGCCCCAGGATGTCGGTGGCGCACATTTCACCGTCAACCGTTTCATCCGCGATCAGCAGGGTTTCGGTCGGTCCGGCAAACAGATCGATACCAACTTGCCCGAATAACAGCCTCTTGGCCTCCGCAACGTATGCATTTCCCGGGCCCGCCAACATGTCGACCGGGCGAATCGTTTCCGTCCCGAAGGCCATGGCGGCGATGGCCTGAACCCCGCCGAGCGCATAAATTTCGTCGGCGCCCGCGAGGTGCTGAGCCGCAACGATCTTCTCCGAGATTCGCCCACCGAAAGGCGGCGCGCACGTGATTACACGCTCGCAGCCGGCGACTTTCGCCGTGAGCACCGTCATATGCGCTGAGGCCAGCAGCGGGTATTTTCCGCCGGGCACATAGCAGCCGACGTTCTTGATGGGAATATTCCGATGGCCGAGGACAACGCCCGGAAGCGTCTCGAGCTCGATATCGAGAATCGACGCGCGCTGCGCTTCCGCAAAACGGCGCACTTGCTGCTGCGCAAACTCGATGTCGTGACGCTCTTGCGTCGTCAAACTATCGACGCAGGCAGCGATTTCATCGGGCTGCAGCCGAAAACTGTTTCGTTGAAAATCGTCGAACCGCTTCGACAATTCGCGAACCGACGCATCCCCGCCCTCCCGGACCTGGCGCAACAAGGCCTCGACATCCTGGGTGATGCGCAAGTCCTGTGCCGCGTTACCAACTGAGAAAGCCTTTTTGAGATGTCGGATCACAGTAATCTCCGGGCGCGAATGTCCATCCACTATTGCCATTCAGGCAACTGTTTGCGTGCGCGCATTTTGGAGTCAGCGAAGAATTCAGGACAACTTCGCTTGCGCCACTTTCATGGCGCAAAGTGACGCAGCGCCTCGTTACCCTGTCGCGGGCACCCGATTGTTCTCCGAGCTCACCATTGCCCCCGCCTATTCGCGAATGGCGCGGGAAAAACAAAATATCAGCCGTCTTGACATGGGGCCTATTGAGGCCGAGACTCGGTTAAGTGACGCACTTTGACGCACAACCATAAACATACTGACGTAATGCGACGCGACGAACCTCGTTCAGCAGAAATTCTAAGCAATTTTGCCTTGAATCTGCGCTACATTTCCGACCGCCGCGGCTCGATATCGACTGTCTGCCGGTCCATTGGAATCAATCGGCAGCAGTTCAACAAGTACCTCTCCGGAACGCACCTTCCCACGCCGACCAATATCAAACGTATCGCCCACTATTTTGGGCTGACCCACGACCTGCTATGCGGAAGCCACGACAATCTCGTGACTCTCGTCGAAGGAAACTACTTTCGTCTCTGGGACACGCTTCGCGGGCAACCTCAAGTCACCCGATTTCTGGAGACCGTGACCACGACACGGCGTGCCGACATTGACGAGCTCGTGGGTGTATACGACCGCTATCAGTATTCATCAATCTACGAGAATCAGATCCTTCGATCCGCGTTCTGCATCTATATGGACGGGGATCTCATGAACCACTACTACATCGAACGGTTCCCCCGACAGGGCTCACGGAGCAAAGCTGAATTCGTCTTTAAATATCACGGCTTTGCGTTTTCCATCGACGGGCGGATATTCACGGTGGACTTCGAGGGCACGCAGCGCAACGAGATGACTTTTGGAATCTACTCCTTCGTGAAGCGCAGCTCGAAACGGTTCATTCTCGGCATTGCATCCGGTATAGCGGCGAATATGTTAAGGCAGCCCTATTCCACCCGTGTCGCCTTGAGCTTCAAACACGCGGGGCTGATCACGCGCGACGATCTTCGCACAGTGACCGTGCTCGATCGAAACGACCCATCCATTCCGCGTGAGGCGCTCAAATTTCTTCGCACCGGTCAGGACATGCTCAAGCCCGACTAGCGCCGGCCAAATGCGTCATGTTGCGTCACTTTTCGCTCGGATGGCGAAATAGCGCTTTGTCGGCGGTCCCCTATGATGGTTGTTACCGGACTTGCCAGCACTGCGGGAAAAACGCTCGATGCAAGTGTTGAAGGGAGAGTACAAACAAGAACTGATGCGCACCTTGAGCGTATCCGACTTGGTCATTTACGGCATGGTGTTCATGCTGCCGATCGCTCCATTCGCCCTGTTCGGTATCATTGGTCAGGTCGCGCACGGCCTCGTGCCGCTGGTGTACGCGCTCAGCGCGGTCGCCATGGCCTTCACCGCACGCAGCTACATGGTGATGAGCAAGGAATTTCCCCTTGCCGGTTCGGTATACACCTACACGTGCTTCGGCATCAACGAAGTCGCGGGCTTCTTCGCAGGTTGGCTCGTGTTCCTCGACTACATCATTTGCCCGGGACTGCTCTCGGTCATCAGCGCTGCGGCCATGAATAGTTTGGTGCCGTTCATCCCCCGTTGGACATGGATCCTCGTGTTTATCGCCTTCGGGACGAGTCTGAATCTGGTCGGGATCAACCTGACGGCGCGGGCCAATCGTTTCATGCTCTACGGAATGATGCTGGTCTTGCTGATATTCATGGCCGTCGGACTGTCGGCTCTCTACGGTGGCAAGGGTCATGGACACCTGACTTTCGCCTCCTTGTATACACCGTCGGCGTTCAGCTGGAGTGCCATCGCAACCGGCGTGCTCATCGGCTCCACGAACTTCCTGGGTTTCGACGCGATCACAACGCTGGGCGAAGAGGTCAGGCACGAACAAAAGCACCTGATGGGATTCGCCGGACTTCTAACGCTGACGATCATCGCCCTACTTTTCATCGCGCAGACCTGGCTCGCGGCGGACCTGGCGCCAGGTGCTCACGTGATCTCTCCGGATACCGCGTTTTACGACATCTCACGCTACGCCGGAGGCAATGGGTTGTTCGCCCTGACTTCGATATCCACGGCGCTCGCTTTTGGCGTCCCATGCACGATCGTCTGTCAGTCGGCGATCACACGTATTATTTTCGCGATGGGACGCGACGGGCAATTTCCTCGCGTTTTCGCGAAGGTTCACCCGAAGACCAAGCAGCCGTACGTCGCCAACCTGTTCGTCGCCGGTGTGTCGCTGCTCGTCGCGTTGGTCTTTCAGAACCGGATAGACGAATTGGCCCTCTTTCAGAACTTCGGGGCCCTGTCCGCTTTTCTGCTGGTCAATGCCTCGTTGATCGGCTACTTCTGGGTGAAGAAAGGTTCCCGCAATCTGGTCTCGCACATGGTGCTACCGCTGCTCGGCTTTTCGATCGTGGCCGCGCTGCTCTTCGCCATGCGGCCTGCGACACTCAGGATGGGCCTGACCTGGCTCACGATCGGTACAGTCTACTATGTGACCATGCGCTTCGCGTTTCGGAGAGCCGTGGCGATTGAAGTCTGATACGCCCGGGGCAACGCGCGGGGATGCACAAGAAAGCTCAATGCCGAGAGGGAGGTTGTTGGCATGTTAAAAGTTGTCGAACATGACGCGAAAGGTGAGCTGAAGCGGGCTCTGACCGTCACTGACCTCATCATTTACGGCATGGTGTACATGCTGCCGATCGCGCCATTTGCCCTGTTCGGCATCATCGATAGAGTGGCCCATGGCTATGTCGCACTCGCATACGTCCTGAGTGCCGTCGCGCTCTCTTTCACGGCACGAAGCTACATGGTGCTCAGCAAGGAGTTTCCTGCGGCCGGGTCCGTCTATACCTATGCGACGAAAGGGCTCGGCCAAGTTGCCGGCTTCTTCGCCGGATGGCTCGTTTTCCTCGACTACATCATTTCTCCCTGTGTCCTCGCCGTCGTGAGCGCAGCGGCCATGAATAGCTTCGTCCCGTGGATCCCACGATGGGCGTGGATCTTCGCATTCGTGGGACTGGGCACCGCACTGAACCTCGTGGGCGTGAACATCACTGCGAAGGCGAACAAAATCATGCTTTACGCGATGCTCGTCCTTCTGCTCATCTTCTTGGTCGCTGGGTCGATCGCTTTGTATGGCGGAAAGGGCCATGGCCACATTACGCTCGCGTCCTTTTATTCGTCCGCAACTTTTCGATGGGGCTCCATAGGCACCGCCGTCCTTTTGGCCTCCACAAATGTGCTCGGTTTCGATGCGATAACCACCCTGGGTGAGGAGGTCCGGCATGACCAAAAGCATCTTCTCGGTTTCGCGGGAATGGCGACGCTGGTCCTAACGATCGCTCTCTTCGTGATCCAGACTTGGTTGGCGACCGACCTCGCGCCGGGCGCGGTGATTCATTCACCCGACACCGCCTTTTACGACATCGCCCTCTATGCCGGCGGCCCGTGGCTGTTCGCGCTGATATCCATCGGCACCGCGCTATCCTACGGGATTCCTTGTGCGATCGTCTCGCAAACGGCGATTTCCCGTATCATTTTCGCCATGGGGCGCGATCGCCAGCTACCGCATATCTTTGCGCGCGTTGGGAAAAAGTCTCAGCAGCCCTATGTTGCCAATCTCTTTGTGGCCACCGTGACTCTGATAGTAGCCCTGTTTTTCCAGAACCGGCTCGATGAGCTGGCCCTTTTCCAGAATTTCGGTGCGTTTGGTGCCTTCGCGCTCGTGAATATCTCGGTTGTCGGCTATTTCTGGGTGAAGAAGGGGGCTCGCCGGATTGTGCCCTACCTCGTCATGCCGACCATCGGGCTGATGATCATCATCATCCTTCTTTTGGCGATGCAGCCGGCGACACTCCACATGGGTGCGATCTGGCTGACCCTCGGCGTTCTCTATTATCTGTTCCAGCAGAAGGTCTTGGGCCGGCAAGTCATCCTCGAAGTCTGACGGAATTGCGCGCGCCCAACTCGAGGAGCATGAGCCTATGTCTGACATCGTTCTCGGAATTCAGCATGTCGGCCTGACCGTGTCGAATGTCAACGAGGCGCTTACGTGGTTTCGTGAAGCGCTCGGTTTCAAGGAGATTTTCCGGGAAGACCCCATGGACATCGACAATGAATATTGGGCGGAGGCACTCGGCATTCCGATCGGTTCCAAATTGGAAGCCAGCGTCCTGATCGGTTGCGGCGCGGGCATCGAGCTCGAGCTCTTCCAATATTCGTCCCCCCTCGGGCGCCGGGAGCGTCCCTTGAACTGCGAAGACGGCGGGCATCACCTGGCTCTTCAAGTGACCGACATCGATGCCGCCGTGAGGCGTCTGGTGGACGCCGGGGCGACACCCCTGGGCCCCATCAAGGACAATCCACACGGACCTTGGGAGGGGGCGGATTGGATCTACCTCAAGACTCCATTCGGCCTTTATCTCGAGCTTCTTCAGTTTCCCAAGGACGGCCTCAACTTCGAGCACCGTACCGGACGCCGTCTCAATAGACCACGGCGCCATACCATCGACTGACACTCTAGAGCGGCGTCTCGCACCCGGAGCAAGCGTGAGATTTGAGACAATGCGAGACGAGACTGAGAATCTCTAGCGCACACGAGGCCCAGATCGATGCCAACCAACTCAGCCAGCCACGTTAACAAGGTGCTCTCTGCCGTGGGTAATTGCCCGGGAGTGTTGCCGGCCCTCGATACTTTTCCTCATGATTCATGGCGTCGCTGCCTGCACGAATACCGGTTGGCTCCGGATCATACGGCCCGCATCCCGGTGCTGACCCAGCGAGAATTCCGCGAGAAGCGTGAAGCTTTGGGAGAAAAACTGTTTGTCGCGCTGGAGGAAATGACCGCGCTGCAGGCCGTGGTGGGGGCGATCGGCTATTCCACCATGCTGACCGACAGCGATTATGTCACCGTCGGCAATCTGCCCCATGGCAGCGTCGCGCCGCAGGCGGGATCGATATGGATGGAAAGACAGACCGGCACTAATGGTGTCGGCACTTGCCTGCACGATCTTCGTCCCACCTCGATCTACCTCGATCAGCATTTCTTCGCGGGGGACGTGGATTTCTCCTGTGCAACGTTTCCTCTGTTCGATCCCGATGGACGGCCATGGGGCACGCTCGATCTGTCGATTCGGGATGCGCAGCTGCCCTTCCACACGCACCGATTGGCCATGGAGGTCGGGCGCGCCGCAGCGGAAAGGCTGGATGAGGCCATCTTTCGCAATAGCTTCCGCCATCATACGGTGGTCAAATTGTGGGCGGATAGCGGGCGCCCCGGACTGCTGGCAATCGAAGATGGACAAAGTGTGATCGCGGCGGATCGGCGCATGCGCGAAGCGCTCGATCTGCCGTTGGATGAATGGCGGCCGTTTGCCCTGGGGCGCTTATTTCGCAATGGTGCCGATTGGGTGCGCCGGGCGATGAGCCATGGCGCGATCGAAATGCTGGATGCGCGCGGCACAGTTTTTCGCGGTTCGTTCTCGGCCCCAACACCGAGGGCCATCGCCAAAAAGGCTGAGACTGCCACCAGGCGTCCTCCCCAGACGACATCCGCCAACGCCGCCTTGTCGCTCGATGACTGGGCGGGAACCGACGAAAGCATGGTTCGCAGCGTGAGTGTCCTGCGCCGGCTGCTGCCTTATGGCCTGCCAGTGCTGGTGCTGGGTGAAACGGGGGTCGGCAAGGATACGCTCGCTCGTGCCATCCATCACGAGTCTGACCGCCGTCGAGAACCGTTCATAGCACTCAACTGCGGAGCGCTTCCCGAGTCGCTGATCGAGAGCGAGCTGTTCGGCTATGGCGGCGGCGCCTTTACCGGCGCGCGCAAGGAAGGGTCCAAGGGACTGCTCGCCCGCGCCCATGGCGGCACATTGTTTCTGGACGAAATCGGAGAAATGCCGGTCGCCCTGCAGACGCGGCTGCTGCGCGTACTGGACTCTGGTGAGGTCACCCCGCTGGGCGGAAGCGAGACTGAAAAGATCGACGTGCAGGTAATCGCCGGGACCAATGCCAATCTGGATGAAAGGGCTGCTGACGGCCGCTTTCGGCTCGATCTTTATCATCGGCTGTGCGGCATAGTGATCGAGATACCCAGCCTGCGTGAGCGTTCTGACCGCCAGGCACTGATTCGGGCGATGTTCGATCGTGTGATGGAGCCCGCTCAAGCCCTCACTCCGGCGGCACTTGCGGTTCTCGACACTTGGCCGTGGCCCGGCAACATGCGAGAGTTGAAACTGGCGGCCGTGCGCGCGACGGCGATGGCCCAGGGTGCACCGATCACCCCCGATTGCCTCCTGCTGCGCTCCGCCACACGCCATTCCCTGGAGTCATCCTCAGCGACGCCGAGCGAGCCGGCTGCCGCCGTCACTGAGCGTGATGCCATCCTGACGGCGATCGATCGGCATCATGGAGATTATGTGGCGGCGGCCAAGATGCTGGGGATTAGCCGCGCCACCTTATATCGCAGGCTCAAGCGACTCGATATCTCGAGTAATTCCTGAAGAGTCTCTGGACTGCATAACGCGGCGGGAAAACACAGGCCGCGTCACCTGTCCAAAATGGCATGCATCTTGCTTTCTGAGTCTCAGGGCGCCGTGGCCGGCGCTTTGTCACGACACCCGCGACGACACTTCGCCGCCCAACCAGAGAAGGAAATATGATGGACATTGGCCTTTTGATGATGCCGCTCCACAAACCGAGCAACGATTTCGCGACAACCATGGACGAGTATCGCGCCGCCGGCGTGCTGGCCGATCAGCTGGGGTTCGCCGAGCTATGGGTGGGTGAGCATTATTCATCGAGTACCGAACGCATCGTCAGCCCTCTGCAGTATTTCTCCACACTTCTGCCGGTGACCACCCGGATCAAGTTCGCCACCGGCGTATTGACTCTGCCGCATCATCACCCGGCTCGCATCGCCGGCGAGGTGGCTCAATTCGACCAGGCCTCGCGTGGACGCTTCATCATGGGCATCGGCGTGGGCAGCCTGCCGACGGATTTCGAGCTGTTCGGCACGCCAGGCGAGAAACGCGGCGCGATGATGATGGAGTCGATCGACATCATCCACCAGCTATGGGCATCGGATGGCCCCTACGACATCCAGGGGCAGTTCTGGTCGATCAAGACCAAAACCATCAATGACCGCTTCGGCTACGGCCGCCTGCTGAAACCCTATCAGCAGCCCTATCCGCCGCTGGCCATTTCGGTGATGTCGCCCAACTCGTCCACCGCGCGTGAGGCAGGTGAGAAGGGTTGGGGCATGGCATCGGCCAACTTCATCCATGAGAACTGGCTGAAGACACACTGGGATCAATATGTGATCGGCTGCGAAAAGGCGGGCCGCCGCCCCAATCGTGATGATTGGCGGGTGGCGCGATCGGTGCTCGTTGCCGATAGCGACGCCGAAGCCGCGGACTATATGGCTCGCGAGGACAATAGCTTCCGTTGGTACTTCCACTACATCTATGACGAGACACGCCATAGCCCGCGTGTGCTGGCGCTGAAACCGGATACTTCGATGCCGGATGACGATGTGAACTTACAATATTGCCTGGACAACTTGGTGATCTCTGGCTCCCCGCGGACGGTTCTCGATCGGCTGGTCGCGCTGGTTGACGCGCTGGGCGGTCCTTTTGGCACAGTCTTACTTAGCTACAAGGAATGGGACCTGCCGGCAGTCCATCAGAAGAGTTGGCGTCTGATGGCCGACAACGTGATGCCGCAGTTGCGCAAGTATTGCGCTTCCCTGAAGGTGCCGCCCTAAGCCGACAACCAGCTGAGGCCGGCTAATGCCCGCCTCACTGCGCGCTCAACGGCCAAAGCGCGCAGGTGAATAGGGCGTCGGATCGATCGTCGGCCGCTCACCCGCCACCAGCTGCGCCACCAGATGTCCGCTCGCCGGACCACCGGTCAACCCGGCATGACCATGGCCAAAACAACCATAGAGTCCCGGCTTCCCGCGGAAGGCACCAATGACCGGCAGACTGTCAGGGAGAGACGGGCGATGCCCGAGCCAGAAGCTCGGCTCGCCGAATTCGATATCGGGGAACAAGCGACGCGCCAGGGTCACCAGATGCCGCGCACGACGCTCGGTAGGCGGAGCGTCGAGGCCGGCGATCTCGACCGTGCCGGCGAGGCGCAGCCCCATCTCCATCGAATTGACGCCGAACAATCCACTTTTATGCAGGATGGGATAGTCCAGCCGGATGGATGGGCTGGGAAGCAGCGTGTGATAGCCACGCTCGGTCTCCAGCGGAACCGACAAGCCGCAGGGGCCGAGAAGGCGATTCGACCATGCCCCGCCCGCAATGATCACATTTGAGCTGAACCTGTTCGCCACGTTGGTAAACAGCATCCACTCCTCGCCTTCGTGCGGTACCAGCTTGAGCACGCGTTCGTGAATGAGGCGTCCACCTTCCTCCAGCACACGCTCGGCGAGAGCTTTGACCAGCTTCCCTGGATTGACCGTATGGCCGTTGCCGGGAATGTAGAGCCCTTTGAAAATGGTTGGAGAGATACCGGGCAGCATTTGGCGGATACGGTCTTGCCCTAATATTTCGAACTCGATGCCCAATCGGCGACGCAATAGATCCTCGAAACCTGCGGTAGGCGAGGCGTGCTCTCCTTCCCATACATAGATCTGGCCGTTGCGTCGGATCAGTTTGTCGAAGGTTTCCGGTCCCACCATATCGAGCCAATGCTCGAAGGTGCTCGTATGCAGCTCGCGCAGCGCCTTGGAGCTCTTGAATACCTGCGACTGTGCGCTCGCCATGACGAAGCGCAGCAGCCAAGGCAGAGCCCGGGGCACATAGGCCGCATCGAGGGCGAATGGCCCAACCGGGTCGGCAAGCCACTGGGGGATCTTCCACATGACACCGGGAAGGGAGGTGGGCATGGCAGTATCGGCCACCAGGAACCCGGAATTACCGAAAGAGGCACCTTCTCCCGCCGGCAATTCGTCGATGACATCCACCGAAAAATTCCGGCGAAGGAGTTGCAGCGCCGCGCTGAGACCCACCACACCGGCACCGATGACGGTCGCTTCGCGCTTGGAAACATTACGGGGCAAGGGCGTGCATCTTCTTTTGTACCCGAACGATTTGGCAATGATGCACACCGTTGCAACCGCGTTCCATTTCGCAATCGGCATCATTCTGTCGCAATGCGGCGCACAAGCCACCTGAGCTACATCTCTCCATCGAACACCCCCTCTCTTGGCAAGGATCTTGCTTGGATCGGTTGTCGTAAGATTGAACGCCAGGGCAGTCTGTAAGGAGAGTTGATATGGCATTCGATGCCTTTTGGGACCTTTATGCCCTGCCCTTCGCACGGCTCGAGCAACGCCGCGTCCATGACCATTTCATCGTTCGCGACATGCATGACGGGCCCATGCCGGTCAACTTCTATGTGTGGGTTGCGAGGCGAGGAGAACATACCGTTCTGATCGATACCGGCTTTGGCCAACAATCAGCGGCAAAGCGGTCTCGTCCGCTTACCGTTGACCCGGTGGAGGCACTGCAGCGAATCGGGATCGCCCCGCAAGACGTTACGGACGTCATCATCACCCACCTTCATTACGACCATGCGGGATCGATGGATCGTTTCCCCAACGCCAAGGTGCACGTGCAGGACAGGGAAGTGGGCTTCGTCACCGGACGGTGTATGTGCCATGCGCATCTACGCCTGCCCTTCGAAGCAGACGACGTGATCACGCTGATCCGCCGGCTGCATGCGGGCGACGTGGTGTTCCATGACGGCGACGACCGGCTGTGCGAGGGGATATCCCTGCACCTTCTTCCCGGGCATACGCCGGGCCTGCAAGGCGTGCGGGTGATGACGAAACGCGGGACAGTGCTGATCGCCTCGGACGCGGCACATTATTATGCCAACGTGCTCGAGTGCCGGCCGTACGTACTCTCCCTCGACCTTACCCAGACATTGGATACCTATGAGCGCCTGTTCGCACTGGTTGACCATCCGAGCCAGATCGTTCCCGGACACGATCCCCAGGTGCGCGAGCTTTTCCCACGCGTCGAGATAAACGGAGTGGAATTGGCGGTCCTGCACGAGGCGCCGCGATGGCCTCCGATTCCGGTTGGACGGTGAGAGCGATGGGAGAATTGATATTGGAACCGGATTTCGTGCCCAGCAAACTGGGGTTTGGCGGCGCCGCCATTGGGCTCAAGAATTATATGGGCCCCTATGATGCCGGCTCAGCCGCCACGATCGACTCGGCAATCGCCGCAATCCGCCATGCCGTAGCGCTTGGCATGACCTATTTCGATACCGCCCCTTCCTATGGAGACGGCTTGTCGGAACGGATCATGGGAGAGGCGCTGGACGGCCTGAGCGAACGGGTCTTCCTGGCGACGAAGGTATGGCCTGGCTCTCCGGGTGGCGCTCGAGCTTCGCTCGAGACAAGCCTCACCAATTTGCGCCGATCGCGGATCGATCTGCTGCAGATCCATGGTGAAAGCTATTCGCGCAAGGATGTGGATCACATCCTTCAGCCGGGCGGCCTGTTGGAGCAGATGGAGGAATTGAAGCGAGAGAGCATCGTCGATCGAATCGGCTTTACGGTCGAGGACATGAATGAGGGCACGTACCAGCTGATCGAGACTGGCCGGTTCGACGCGATCCAGCTCATGTACAACCTGCTCGTGCAGCACCCCTATGAACCGACAAGACCCTTTGGCGCCCTGTTCGCGGCCAAACAGCACGGCATGATGACGATCACCATGCGTACGGCGACTTCCGGAATTTTCCAGCGCTGGGTGCAAATAGTGAATCCCGCAAATACGTTCGACTACACCCCGGCCTTGATCCAATTCGTATTGTCGAATCGACTGGTCGATGTGGCGCTGGTGGGAATGCGCACCGCTCGAGAAGTCGAGTCCTGTGTCGGAATCTGGAAGGACGAAAGTGGGCGCATCGATATCGATGCGCTCTGGCACCGCTTTATCGCGGATCAGAAAACCGACTCGTGAGCCGGCATTCAGGCGACACACTCACGTTTTCGGATGAAACTCAATGGCAAGCCAGATGCAGTCGGAATCCGAATAATAACGGTGCCATGGATAGCTCGGCGCTCCATCGGCTCCGATGTGAGCAAAGGGGTCATGGGTATACCCGGGCGACAGGGAAATTTGCTCGTACATCGTCGCATCGTTTCTTTCGTGGAATTTCTGGATGCGCCCTACTCCGTGAATCTGCGTGTGGATTTCAATGAACGGATGCTCGTTGTGAATGTAGCAATCCGTACCGGTGGGCGACCACCACAGATTCAGCCGGATCCCGTATAGACGGACATCGGCTTGCTGGGTGCGCTGATTGGCGAACACAAACGGGTCGAATTGCACATCGCCAATTTCATCGTACGCGGAGATGTATAAGGGCGTCGTCCGCGGAAACTTGGCGAACCGATTGCCGAACCAATCCCATTTGCCGAATACGATACCGCCCAGATTCGTCTCATTACGCACCCGGAGGACCGCCACGCGCTTCGCCGCTTTGATGCGTGCGTTGCGCAGCGTCGTCGACTTCCACGGTGGAATAACGCTTGGAACGCTCCCTCCAATCTGCATGGGTTGGTCGTCGAGATTGATCGTGACCCCGGATTCGACCGTGAAGTCGCGCGCGTTCTCGACGAGCGTGGCCTCAATAAAGGGATCGGAAAACGCCAATGGGCGCACATTATTTATCGCCATCAGCTGACTCCTCGTGTCATCGTTTCACACCGCTCAGAAACCGCGCTTGTCCACGTATTTCGCCCGCAGGTCTCCGAGGTACGCCGGAACCGTAATGTCCCACCAGCCCGTGGGATGCATATTGCTCCAGGGTCGTTCGATGGAACAGATCGCTTCGATAACGTACGGCCGCCCGGAATTCAGCGCTCGCTTGACAGCCGCGCCGATTTGCAAAGGATCCTCCACCCGCTCGGCAGCTGCCCCTAGCGACAGCGCGAAATCGGCGATTCGGGGGGCGTAAGGCTTGCCGTCGGGAGTATGGAAACCCGTGATAATTTCGCGGTCTTCGCCAAACATGTTCAGTTGCAGATTGCGGATGGCACCCCACCCGCCATTGTTGATGATCAGAAATATGGCCGGAATGCCCTGCATGACCGCCGCGGCAAGCTCCGATCCGGTCTGCAGGAAAGCCCCATCGCCGCAAATCGCGACCACCGGTTGATTGGGTGCGCCGAGCTTGGCGCCAATGGCCGCCGGCAGGGCAAATCCAATGCCGGAGAAACCACCCGGCGTAATGTGCTGCCTCGGGCCATAGATCGGGAATTCGTTGAATACTTGATTCTGCGGATTGCTCGAATCCGTCACGACGATGGTGTCGCGCGGCAGCACTTTTCGCGCTTCGAACAACACCTGCGAAGCGGTCATCGGTGACCGGTTTGCGGTGCGAAGCGGCCTGAGATATTCCTCCCACTCCGCCTTCAGGTTCTGTAGCCGCTTGAACATCGCTGAGTTCCGATAGTCGCGGGCAGCGCTTCGATCGCGCAGCGCCTCGAGCAGCGCGGTCAAAACCGGCCCGGCATCACCGACGATTCCGACCTCGGCCGGATAATTTTTTCCAATCTCAAACCCGTCAATATCAACCTGGATGAGCTTCGTCTTGGGAATGTCAAAGGTGACTCCCGGTTGATACGAGGATGTAATCCGATCGCTGAACCGGCAACCGACCGACAGGATGACATCGGCTTCCCGTGTCATTGCATTGCCGGGAATCGACCCAAGGTCGCCGCACGGCCAGGCGTAGAGCGGGTGATCTTCGGCAATCGAACCCTTGCCCATGAATGAGGTCGTCACCGCCGCGCCGACATGCTCGGCAATTGCAACCAGCGTCGCGCTGGCGCCGGCGGCGATCACGCCGCCCCCGGCCAAAATGACCGGGCGTTTCGAGCTGCTCAACAGCTCCGCCGCCTTCTCGATATCGGCAGGATCGCCATAGAGACGTCCCTGACCACGATGGCGCTGGGGTGCCGGTAATGCAACCTCCGCCGACTCTGCCTGCAGATCCTGCGGCAGGTTGATGAGGGCAGGACCGCGGCGCCCCTCCAGCATCACGTTGAAGGCCTGGACCATCACACCCGGTATGTGCTCGACATGGGTCGGCTGCCACCACCGCTTCACCGCGGGCTCCGCCATTCTCGTGAAATTGTCCCCGTGCGGCCGGTCCAGTTCCTGCAATACGCCCTTACCCACCATGTAGGTGTGCACGCCGCCGGTAATCAACAATTGAGGTATCGAGTCCGCAAATGCGGTCGCCACACCCGTCAGAGCATTGGTCGCACCCGGTCCGATTGAAGTACATACGGCGGCAATCTGACCGGTCGCGCGATAGTAGCCGTCCGCCATATGCGAGGCACCCTGCTCGTGCATCGCGGGAAGCACCGTTATCTCCTTTGTCCGGTTGACGAAAGCGTCCAGAAGGGCGGTATTGCCGTGACCCGGAATCGCGAAGACATAAGGGACACGCTCGCGAACCAAGTACTCTACGACGATCTGGCCGCCGGTCATCTTTTGCCTAATATCCGACACGTGTTGCTCCTATGGTCCGAATTAGTTTGCGCCCGATGGCGACGGCGATCGTGGATGGGTTGCTCGCCTGCCGCTGGCGATAATCTCGCGTATCCCAAAATCGGCGTTGAGCATATGGTCCGAGGCCCGCAACGCCTGGGCGGCGATCGTCAATGCCGGATTCACGGCGGCCGCCGATGGTAGAAACGAGGCATCGATCACGAACAGATTTTTATGATCGTGGCTGCGGCAGAATGGATCCAACGCCGACGTCGCCGGGTCGCTGCCGAAGCGAACTGTCCCGCATTGGTGCGATGTCGAATGCTTCAAAAGGGGTTTCGTCAACACGATCGGGTATCCGCAAGCTCTCAACAACGACGCCATCTTCTTCACTAACTTGGTGTGGACTTTCAGGTTGTTCCGACGGGTTGCGAGTTGGATCATCCCGCCGTTCAAGACCACTCGATTGTCGGGGTCCGGAAGATCTTCAGAGAACGCAATCCAGTCGATGCTATGACGCGCAAGGGTCCGCCCGACGATCTTCGGCAGAAATGGCACGTTGGCCGAGAGCATGCCTCCCTGCAACTTCCCCAGCATCTGTA
This sequence comes from uncultured Gammaproteobacteria bacterium, assembly GCA_963807505.1. GTDB lineage: Bacteria > Pseudomonadota > Gammaproteobacteria > Steroidobacterales > Steroidobacteraceae > Bog-1198. Next base: position 910,038 of record CAWECC010000001.1, read on the forward strand.
CGTGCCCCAATGGATAGGGGGAGTCCGCTGCGCCAAAGTAAAATTCATTCATTGCCAACGTTTTTTGGAACACCGTCGTGTTCTCCCGTAACGATAGGCCCATGAGCGCCGTCTGGTTATGCGACATGTAATGCCGGCCCACGACATCGGAACTGTTGGCAATTCCTTTTGGCGCTGCATCCGTCGCCGACCGTAGCAGGAGCGCCGCGCTATTGATCGCACCACAGGCGACGACAACCAGCTGCGCCGAAATCCTCTCGATTCGACCGCCGCGATTGATCTCCACCGCCTCGATCAACTTACCGTCTGAACTGGGAATGAGCCGCTGGACGAAAGCACCTGTCATCAGCACCACATTGCCCGTCACGAGAGCCGGCCGCACGAGCGATGTTTCCGCTTCGTTCTTTGCGCCGATCTTGCAGGGGAATCCGTCGCAGGTCTTGCATCGGATACAGTTTCCAGTCGCGGAATAGTTGACGGCAAGCGGCAGTGCCGATGTTCGGGCTCCGTGTGCAGTCAGCGTACGTGCCGACTGCGCGACAATCGGCTCCGACTCGAGAGACGGAAACGGATAGGGTTGGCTGCGCCATGGCGCAGTGGGATCGCCATCGTCGTTCCCATGTACACCGAACAGGTGCTCAGCTTCAGTGTAGTAGGGTTCCAGATCGGAGTACCGAACGGGCCACGCGGGGGACGAGCCCTCGCAGTGCTCCAAATGTTCAAAATCGCGCTCGCGGAAGCGGATCATGGCCGCCCCATAAAACTTCGTGCAGCCCCCGACGTTATAGAAGATGCTCGGCCTGAACTGGGATCCGTTCGCGTCCAGCCAGGTCTCCTTGGCGACATATTTTTTGTCAAAGAAGACCGGGGCGACGGCCCAATTATCCTCCTCGCGCGGAACCCATTCCCCGCGTTCGATGAGTAGAACCTTGACGCCATTCTCGGCGAGCCGGCGGGCTGTGGCGCCGCCGCCGATTCCGCTCCCAATCACTATCACCTGGTAGGTATCTTTCATCTCGGATCTCGCGTCGTCACCCCAATGCGGTTCACCGTTGCGTATTCTAAGGACAATGCGTGAGCGTCAGAGCACCGGTAGCCAACGATTCGATACGCTTCCAAGTCGAGATATGCCGATCTATGCTGCGACAATCCATCGATTCGACTGCCAGTCAACAGGCCTAAATTCAGTATATTGCTGACTCTGCGGGTCCTACAATTCGCGCGGACTGCCCGGCTGACGCAAACTGACGCATTGCAGAATGCGTGCAATGTACCTGACGTCTAGTGAGTAAGTTATACGAATCACCCACTATCGCCAGATTGTTTCGTAATCCTGCGCCACGGACGATCTTCATCTCGACGAGGATCGATGGAGATTTCAGGCCGTAGTATCGATTAGTTCCAATGTATTGCGGGCTTTTGACCTGATTTTACAAATCGCCGCAACGGCCGTTCGGCAAAATGCCCTTGCGCCTAATTTCATAAATACGTATAACTAATCGATCGACGGGGGGAGATTCCAGTGAGTCGAGTTCTTTATCTATACGGCGGCTGGCCCGGTCACTCGCCCCAGGAAATTGCACGTTGGGCGCGTGTTATCTTTCAGGAACTCCGCTTTGAGGTCGAGGAGTCCCACGACATCTTTACGTTGGACCGTGACCTCACCGGCTACGACCTGATTGTCATCGGTTGGAACAACGCGGTGACGACGGAGACGCTGACAACTGCGCAGGAAGATCAACTCTGTCGCGCCGTAGAGTCGGGCACCGGGCTCGCAGGCTGGCACGGCGCCGGAGCCAGCTTCCGTTCGAGCCTGCGTTACAACTGGCTGTTGGGTGGGTCTTTCGTGGGTCATCCCGCCGGCGAAGGTGTGCCACATCCGTATAGGGTGAACATTACGGATCGCGCGCACGAAGTGACGGCAGGCGTGCGCGACTTCGACGTACGCTCGGAGCAGTACTGCATGATGATCGACCCAAACATCCATGTGCTCGCGGAAACGACCTTTGATGGCAACCCGTTCCCCTGGCTGGCCGGGACGAAGAGCCCCGTCGCCTGGGTACGGACTTGGGGCCGCGGTCGGGTCTTCTACCACTCCGTGGGCCACACCATCGACAATTTGGCGGACCCGAATATTCGGGCGCTGACCAAACAAGGCCTGCAATGGGCGGTACGGCGCCCCGGAACGATCTAAACGGTGAAACGGCGCGTCTGCGCCTCGAACAGAACATCATCTGAGGAGAGCCAATATGCCGCGACTGACAGGTGGACAAATCATTGCTCGCACGCTGAAGAACTATGGCGTCGAGTATGTGGCGGGCATCCCGGGGCACGGCATCTGGACGCTGGCCGACGCATTCCTGGACGAGGAATGTGGCATCAAGTTCATCCAGACCTTTCACGAGCAAAGTGCCGTTCATATGGCAGATGGCTACTACCGCGTGAGCGGCAAGCCGATGGTCGCCGTCACATCGATCGGCGCCGGCGCCAGCAACACCGTGATAGGGCTCGGTACGGCGTTCACCGACTCCACCGGCCTGATGCTCATCACGGGAGGACCGCCCACGCACATGCGCGGTCACGGGCTTCTGCAGGAGCTGGAGCGCTACACCGACAACGACTTCCCGAAGATCGCCGAGGCGGTCAGCAAGCGCCACTGGGTGGCCACGGGGGTCGAGGAGCTGCCGTTCATCATGCACCGCGCGTGGAGCGCCATGATGACCGGCCGTCCTGGGCCCGTGCACATTGAAGTCCCGATGAACATACAGGCCGAGGCGGCGGACGTGACGTTGCACCCGATCGAGAGCCGCCTACCCATTGGAAAGATGTACCCGGATCCGCAGGCCATCGAGCGAGCCGCCGGCGTACTGCGCAGCGCGCGGCGCCCGGTGATGGTGATCGGCGGTGGTGTCATTACGGCGCGGGCGACCGATGAGGTTTTGGCGCTGGCGACCCAGTGGAAGATCCCCGTCGTGACCACTTGGAACGGCAAGAGCGGTTTCCCCGAGGACCACGAGTTGTTCGCGGGCAGCGTCGGCCAGACCGGCACGCCGTGCGGCAACAAGGTCGCGTCCAGTGCGGACGTGGTCATCGCGGTCGGGTGCCGATTCACAGACTGGTCCTCGTCAAGCTATGCGAAAGGCGTTACCTTCTCGATCCCGCCGGCGCGCCTGATCCACATCGACGTGGACCCGCACGAGATTGGCAAGAACTACCCGGCGGACGTCGGCATAATCGCCGACGCGAAGTACGCCTTGGCGCAGCTGGTCGCCGCCCTCACCGGCTCGACCGTCGATCGGTCTGCCTATCTTGCAGAACTTGGCCAGCTGAAGACTGAGTGGGAAAAGCAGCTCGCATCGCGTCGCGACTCGGACCGGTTTCCCTTCACCTCGCAGCGCCCCTTGGGCGCGCTGCGGAAAGTGTGCCCGCGCGACACGATCTTCGTGGTGGGTTCCGGTAATACCCAGGGCGCCGTCAAGCAGACGCTCCCGGTTTATCTCCCGCGAACCCATTTAACGTCCGGCGGCTTCTCGACGATGGGCTGGGCGGTTCCGGCGGCCATCGGTGCCAAGCTTGCGGCGCCGAAGCAGCCGGTGGTGTGTGTGCTGGGCGACGGCGATTTTCTGATGACGTCCCAGGAAATTGCCGTGTGCGTTACGAACAACATTCCGGTGGTCTTCGTCATCCAGAATAACTCCGGTTACATGTCGATCCGCGGCGGTCAACGCAAGTTGATGGATCGTCACGTCGGGACGGAGTTCAATAAGCCGGACGGTACGCCGTATAGCCCGGACTACAAGGCAATCGGACAGGCCTTCGGCCTCAAATCGTATCGAGTGGAGCGCCCCCAGGATCTCGAGGTTATTCTTCAGGAAGCGATTTCTGCCAATGCGCCGGTGCTCGTCGAAGTGCCGACCGATCGTGACGCGGCGGGCCCGTGGGTTCCGGGCTGGTGGGACTTCCCAATTCCGGCGTATATCACGGACGAGCGGCAGGAGGAGTACGCCACGACCCGCCGCTCCGAGCAGCATTTGTAATCGGCATAGTCGAATATCCGCCTCGATGCTTGAATGTGATATTGCAGTGATCGGATCCGGCATGGGCGGCTCTTCTGTCGCCCATCGACTTCGGGATTCCGGCCTACGCGTCGTGGTGGTCGAACGGGGCGACCGGCTCCCGCGGGAAGATGCGAATTGGAATGCCGACGAGGTCTTCGGGGCGGGCCGCTACCGCAACGCGGAATCTTGGATGGACGGACATACCGGCAAGAGCTTTTCACCCGGTGTCTTCTACTACGTCGGCGGTAACACCAAGTTTTTCGGCGCCATGCTTCCCCGCTTCCGCGAGCGGGATTTTGGAGAAATCAGCCACTTCGAAGGGGTCTCTCCGGCGTGGCCCTTTCCGTACTCCTTCCTCGAGCCGTGGTATACGGTGGCGGAACAGGTGTTTCGGGTACACGGCTCTGCGGACGGCGATCCGACCGAGCCGCCGAGATCGCAACCTTATCCCTTCCCGGCGTTGCTGCACGATTCAGCCTTGCTGCCGCTGGCGGACAGTCTCCGCAAGTCCGGGCTGCGACCCTTTGTGATGCCGGCCGGGGTCGACTATGGCGCAGGCGGCGGCTGCATCCTCTGCTCCACGTGCGACGGCTACCCCTGCAAGATTGACGCGAAGTGCGATGCGGAGATGCGCGCGCTCCGACCGGCCCTGGCGGGCGGCAAGACCGAGCTCCTCACCCATACGTTCATTGACCGGCTCGAGACCTCAGCCGACGGCGGGATGGTGGTTGCTGCCACCGGAATTCGCACCACGAGTGGCGAACCGATACGGATCGAGGCGAAGCACTTCGTTCTCGCGTGCGGCGCCGTGAACACGGCCGCCCTTTTGTTGAAGTCCGCGAACTCTCAACATCCCAACGGGATCGGCAACGGGTCCGATCTGGTGGGTCGCAACTACATGGTCCACAACAGCACTTTCATGCTGGCGGTGGATCCTCGTCGGCGAAACAACGTCGCATTCCAGAAGACCCTGGCCTTGAACGATTGGTATTTAGGTACCGGTGCCGGTGGATTTCCCCTAGGCAATGTTCAGATGCTGGGCAAGATCCGGGCCCCTATGGTGCGCGGAATGTACCCTTGGCTGCCGACGGCAATCGCCCGCTACATGACGGACCACTCCGTGGATCTGTACCTGACGTCGGAGGATCTGCCCGACCGAGAGAACCGCGTCACATTCGACCGCGACCGGAACACCATCAAGGTTTACTGGCGACCAAACAATTTGCGCGCGCCCGACGAACTCGTTCGGGTCACGAAGAAGGTGATGCATTCTGCCGGCTACCCGGTTGTCTTCACGCAGCGGATGGGAATCGCCACCAATTCCCACCAGTGCGGCACGGCACTGATGGGGAATGACCCGGCTTCCAGCGTCGTGAGCGTGGCGGGTCATCTACACGAGACGGCCAACGTGTGGTTGGCTGACAGCTCGCCTTTCCCGTCATCGGCCGCCGTCAATCCGGCGCTGACGATCGCGGCTAACGCGATGCGCGTCGCCGAGAATCTGCGACGGACGGTCACGTCCGGGAAGTAGGCCCAAGAAGTAAGCGAGTTACGACGTGATCTCGATGCGGTTTCCGTCGACGTCGAGCACGACGCTCTCGTAGTAGCCATCGCCGGTGCGCCTCGGGCCGTCGAGCACCGGGTATCCGTCGTCCTTGAGCCGCTGCGTAAGCTGGTCAACCAGCGCATCCGACCCCACGGCGATGGCAATATGCGTCAACCCCATGCGCTGAGCGCCCGCTTCGATCTTCATCGGATGCAGGGTTGTCGTCAACATGAGCTCGATGCGCGCTCCGCCCGACAGAGTGAGGAACACGGACTCGAACCCCTTCTTGCTGTTGATGTACGGCGCCCCGGGTGTCGCGGCGAAGTACCGGCTGTAAAAGTCCACGCTGCGCTTGAGATCTTCCGTCCACAGTGCGATGTGTTCAATCCGCATCGATACTCTCCCCTAGTGAATGCAAGGTTAACCGTATAACCCCGGCAATGCTAGTATCTCGACCCGGTGATGTTGACTGGTACGAGAGTTCGCCCGGCAGGTCAAGACGCTAGCCGGAAACTGCTCTCCCGTTGCCGGCTAGCGTCTTGGCCTGGCGGCAGCTCGCTGCGCGTGTCGATCGGCGTGTAAAATTTCGCTCGCTCCGTTGACTGGCGCGTTCCAACTGACAGGGAATTTCAAGGTGGCTACCAAGAAGACCAGAAATGTTTCGATGAAGGATGTCGCCCGCGCTGCGGGCGTCTCGCAACCGGCCGTGTCATATGCGTATAACCGGCCGTCCAAGATTTCGGAGTCGCAGCGAAATCAGATATTCGCGATCGCCCGCAAAATTGGTTATCCCGGCCCTAACGCTCTTGGCCGAAGCCTCCGATCCGGAAAAGTCGGTGCGATTGGAGTGATGATGATGGATAAGCTGTCCCTCGCGTTCGACGATCCGGCGATGAATGCTCTCCTGAAGGGCATCGGGCAAAGCGGCGAATTCGAGGACATGGCGCTGACGCTCTTCCCGCTGCGCCATCGCGGCCCGCTGCCGGAGTCCGGTCCGGAGGAACACCATTCGTTGGCCGTACGCGGCTTGGTGGACGGACTCATCATCACAACGTTACCGGACAATCACCCGATAATCGCAAACGTAATCGATCGGCGGATTCCGTTCGTGGTCGTCGATTCGCCGAAGATCAAGACAGCGAACTTCGTCGGCATCGACGACTACGCGGCTGCCCACACACAGCTGCGGCACCTGATTGACCTCGGGCACCGCAAGATCGGCGTGCTGATCGACCGATTGAACCCTGACGGTCATACAGGGTACGTAACGCGCGAGAGATTCTTGAAATCCAAGGAGGCGGTCGTTCGCGAGCGGCTGCGCGGCTACGTAGATGCGGCCGCCGACATCGGTCTCGATTTCACCAACTTGCGCATATACGAAGCGGGCGCGCTGGGGCTCACCGCGGGCCAAGCCGCGGCGTTCAACCTCCTCACCTCCGCCAAGATCACCGCGGTCGTGGCGACATCTGATGTGATGGCCCTTGCCTGCATGAAGGCGGCAGAGGACCTCGACATCGAGGTACCGCGAAAGCTGTCGATCGTTGGATTTGATGATATCCCCGAAGCGGTACAGGCCGGACTCACGACCATCCGACAGCCGATGGTGGAGAAAGGCATCGTGGCGGCGAAGATGATCATCGACATCGTGAACGATCCCGATCAAACCGTTGAACCGAAGCGCAGGCTGTTCGACACCCGGCTTGTCATTCGCCGTTCGACAGCTGCGATCTGAGCTGCCGACGATGCCATGTGAGACACGCGTGCCCTTCGGCGGGTAAGATGACCCGCAAAAGTTGCGGTGCGAGTTTAATGATCGAGGCTGGACCAGTCGTGCGCGCGTATAACCGCGTCGGCACAAGGATTTTCGTGCGCCTGCTTAGCTTGATGCTGGCATCGACCGCGATGTCCAAGGCCGAGACTCCGGACCCGGCCGCATCGCCCGATTCCACGTCGGCCGCAAAACCCGCTCCGAAGGATAGGGCCAAGAGGGCCGCTCAAGAAGACACTCTCGACTCGGTGTACGTTGAGGGTAAGCGCTGGCTTTTTAACCGGCGGACTCGCTACGCCCACTCGTTACCCGAAGTGGATGGGCCAACGATTACGGTCACCAAGAAAACCAGCGTCGTTCAATTGAATGACGTACCGACCATCATTGACAACAATCAACGCGAGCTGTTCGACCGGCTGCCGGGCATTGTCCTGGCAGAACAGCAAAATCCGACGGAGTTGAACTTGAGCTATCGCGGTCTCGGCAATCCGCAGGAAAGCGAGTATGTCCTGCTCATGCAGGACGGAATTCCCTTGGAGATGGATTGGATCGGCTACCCGACTATTTACGATATTCCAGTGCCGCAGACCATCGGCTCGGTACAAATGATCCGCGCGGGATCGGGCTTGCTCTATGGCCCCGAACCTCAACCGGTCATCAATTTCATCTCGCAGCTGCCCTCCACGCTCCCGCTCGCCGGCACGACGGAACAGGTCGGCGGCAGTAATTCGCTTTTTTCCAGCTTCAACAAAGTTTCCGGCACCGACGGCGATTGGAACTATCTGGCGGACTTCGCGCGCCGTCAATCGGACGGACAACGTCAAAACGGCGACTACCTGCTCAATTCGGGCGATTTACATCTTGGTTACCGGTTCGACGCACAGAAACTGAGCCTGGATTTTCACGCCTATTCTCTCGATAGCGGCTTGGCGGGCCTCATGACCGGTGCGCAGTTTCTTGCGAATCACAATCAGACCACGACTCCGGACGATCGTTTGTGGGCGGATCGCTACACGATCGTGCTCACGTATGAGAACAAATTCAGCGACAAAGACTCGTACACTCAAAAGCTCTGGTCGGGCTATCAGGATCTGTGGACACGCTCAGACACCTACACCACCGACGCCTCTCCGGCAGGCACCGGCGCCACGCTCAGCGGCCAGCGCTTCAACTACACCGGCCTCGATGGTCGATGGCTGCATCGCTGGGGCGCCGGCGACGCATTGACCGTCGGTTACACGCTGTACACGTCACGAAGTCCGTACAACGAGTGGGTCACCACCAACCCGGTCGTAAGCAAAGACGATGAATCTGGGACACCTCTTTACGGCGATGCGCGCAAGACCACGTATGGCGCGCTGTTCGCGGAGAACGTGTTCCGCTTCGAGTACTTTCATTTGGTTACCTCCGCGAGGTTCGATCGTGAAGAGCTGGACACACATGAGTCTCTCGCTCCGCATCCGTTTCTGGTAGACGCAACCTACACCAGGAACATTCCGCAATTCGGTATCGGTATTGGCAATGATTTCGGTCATGGCAACGAGACTTACCTGAATATATCTCAAGGCTTTCGCCCCGTGCGATATCTCGATATCGCAAGTCCGTTCAGTAACTTCTCCTCCACGAATAATCCGGACCCCACCAAGTACCTGACCTATGAGGCCGGTGTCCACGGCTGGCCCAGCGTCGGGCTGTACTACGATGTGAGTGTGTTCCAGGTCAATGTCAAAGATCGCATCGAGTCTGAACAACTCACGCAGACCGAAACCATCGATGTCAACACGGGCAACACTCGCAGTCGCGGGGTGGAACTCGAGAGTCACTACGATCTGTTGCGCCTGTTCTCGACGATGGCGTCGAACCTCCACCTGGACGCATTTGCCAATGCGAGCCTGCTGGATGCTCGCTTTACGAGCAGCATCATCCCCGGCCAGACCGGCAGGATCCCCGCCTATGCACCGCACGGGGTTTTCAAAGAGGGAATCACGGCGCGGGAAGATGATCGGTACAAGGTCAGCCTGGTGGTGGACACCGTCGGATCTCAATATTTTCAGGACAGCGATCAATCCATCGGCTCTACACCGGCCCACATTCCCACGTACACCGTAGCCGATCTGTCGGGAGACTACGTCATAGCCGGGCATTTCAGAATCCTTGGCGGCGTTTCGAATCTCACGAATCGTCACTACTATTCGCGGGTATTTCTTTTCGGTGGAATGCTCGAGCCGGCCAACGATCGAAGCTTCTATGCCGGTGCCGCGTATGATTTCTAGGTAGCCAAACAGTCAAGTACAACTCGGGGAGAGCCTTAAGCGTGAGCATTAGAATCGTCAAAGCCTTGTTGCCCAGCCTCGCACTCGCCTGCGCCGCCCCCAACCTGTGGGCCGCAGATCAAGGAGCCACTGCCGCGCCGCCCGAAAATGCTTACGGCGCCCTGCAATGGCGCGGCATCGGTCCCTTCCGCGGCGGCCGCGCAGTCGCCGTGGCCGGTGTCCCCGGTTCACCGAATGTCTTTTATTTCGGCGCGGCCGCAGGCGGGGTCTGGAAGACCATCGATGCCGGGGCAACTTGGAAGCCCATATTCGACGCTGAGAAGGTCTCGTCCATCGGCGCCATTGCGGTGGCACGCAGCAATCCTGACATCATCTATGTCGGAACGGGTGAAGCCAACATGCGCGGCGATGTGACCTGGGGCGGCGGCGTGTTCAAATCGACCGATGCCGGCAAGAGTTGGACTGATCTAGGTCTGACCGATACGCGGCAAATCGGTGCCCTCATCGTGGACCCGGCCGATCCCAACATCGTCTTGGTTGCGGCCGTTGGACATGCCTTCGGCCCCAATACGCAGCGCGGCGTGTTTCGCAGCACCGACGGGGGCAAAACCTGGAGCCGCGTGCTCTACAAGAATGAGCTCACGGGCGCCATCGACCTGGCCGCCGATCCTCACAATCCGAAGATCATTTATGCCGCGCTCTGGCAGGTGCGCCGGCAGCCCTGGAATTTTTCGAGCGGCGGACCCGGAAGCGGGCTGTATCGATCCATGGACGGCGGCTTGACCTGGTCGCAACTCACCGGACATGGACTGCCCGAAGGGATTCTGGGCCGCATCGACATCGCAGTCTCCGCCGTGGACTCGCGGCGCGTCTACGCCATGATCGAAGCGAAAGAAGGTGGACTGTATCGCTCGGACGATGCCGGCACGCAGTGGCGCCGTGTCAGCGACGACGGACGCATACGCCAGCGCGCATGGTACTTCTCGAAGATTTATGCGGATCCCAATACCATCGATACGGTGTACGCCCTCAATACCGGCATGCTGCGCTCGATCGACGGCGGCAAGACATTCAATCTCGTGTCCGCAACGCATGGCGATCATCATGCGCTGTGGATCGATCCGAACAACTCCAACAGTTTGATCAATGCCAACGACGGCGGCGCCAGCATTTCGCTCGATGGCGGCAACACCTGGTCGACCCAGGACAATCAACCCACCGGCCAGTTCTACCACGTCGCGACGGATAACCGCTTTCCCTACTATATCTATGGCGCACAGCAGGACAATACCAATCTTGCCGTAGCAAGTTTCGACGACGAGGGCGTGATCGGGCCACGCGACTGGTATTCCGCCGGCGGCGGCGAATCCGGTTTCGTCGTTCCCGATCCCCGCGATCCGAACATCATTTACAGCGACGTTGAGAATCAATACACGCGCTTCGATTTCCGATCGCAGCAACCGCAGAACATCAGTCCGGATCCGATCGACAACTCAGGCCATCCCGCGAGTGAGCTCGAGCACCGCTTCAATTGGACCTCGCCGCTGATGCTCTCACCGCATGATCCCGACGCTCTCTACGCCGCCTCTGAAGTGCTTTGGAAATCCACCGATCACGGCATGAGCTGGAAAATCATCAGCCCTGACATCACCCGCAACGACAAAACCAAGCAGACCGCCTCGGGCGGCCCGCTGACCAAGGACATCACCAGCGTCGAGTATTACGACACGATCTTTGCGCTGGCCGAGTCGCCGGTGCGTAAGGGCAATCTCTGGATTGGGACGGACGATGGACTGGTGCAAATGACAGAGGATGATGGTGCGCATTGGCGCAACGTGACGCCGACTGCAATGCCGGCGTGGAGCACCGTCAGCATGACCGAGCCGTCGCATTTCGACCCGGCGGTTGCCTACATCGCCGTCGACCGGCACCGCCTCGATGACATCGCGCCGTATGCGTGGAGGACCACCGACACGGGCAAATCCTGGGTCTCGATTGCCGCCGGCCTCCCCGCCAGCGCCGTCGTGCATGTGGTGCGCGAGGATCCGGTGCGGCGCGGCCTGCTGTATGCCGGCACGGAGTTGGGCGTATTCGTATCCTTCGATGACGGCGCTCATTGGTCGCCGCTGCAACGCGGTCTGCCGGTGACGCCAATCCATGACCTCACCGTGCATGGCAACGACCTCGTTGCGGCCACGCATGGGCGCGGATTTTGGATCTTGGATGACCTGACACCGCTGCGCCAGGCACAGGCAACTGCCGATGAGCTCGTGCTGTATTCGCCCGCGAATGCGCTGCGCCTGTACTATCCGGACGCGGTGAATTCTCGCCGACCCGTGGGTGCGAACCCGCCGGCCGGCGCCATCATCGACTATGTGCTGCCGGCCGATGCCTCGACAGAACTCACCATGGATATCGTCGATGCCAAGGGCGAGTTGATTCGGCATCTCTCCAGCACGAAAACCAATAAAGAGGTGCAGCCGCCCGAGTGGCCGGATCAAATCGTACCGAGTGATTTGATCCCTGCGCATGCCGGCATGAATCGCATGGTTTGGGATTTGCGCTACGACGATCCGGTGCAAATTCCCGGCGCCTTTTATGAGGGTGAAGCGCCGCGCGGACCCATTGTCGCGCCCGGCCAGTATCAATTACGCCTGAAATTGGGCGACAAAACCCGCACTGCATCGCTCACCGTCGTCGCCGATCCCCGAGTTGCCAACAGTGACGCCGCCATCGCGGCGAAAACCGCCCTGGCGCTGGCAACCTATCGTGACATCGACATCTTGCACCGCGCCGTCAATGACATCCGCGCCAAGCGCAAAGCGCCGAAGACCGCGGCCGCCTCCGCTTCCGCCGCCCTCGAGGCAAAACTCGCGCGCGTCGAGGAAGCGCTCGTGCAGGTGAACATGAACGGCTCCGAGGCCAACCTCGCATTTGCGGGCATGCTCAATGAGCAGCTTGCGGCATTCGCGGGCACGCTCGAGGACGCCGATACGCCGCCCACCGCTCAGCAGCAGGCGCTGTATGCTTCGCTGCACGAGAAGCTGCAGGCACAACTCGCGCTGTTGCGGGGCCTAACTCAGCAGTAGCCTACTCTTCGTCGGTTGACTCGCCTTCTTCGGGAGCGGCCGCATCGCTGCGCAGCGTCGGCAGTCGAGCCCGCTTGAGAGCCTGATTGAGGGTCGCGAGGTCGTCCTGCCAAACCTTCGCGGACGCCGCGGCGATCAACTGCCATTCCCGGAGCAAGGAGTCGGCCGCCGATTGCTGCGCGCGGGTGGGCGCCGCGTCCGCCTCGTTCACCTGAGTATATAAACTCAGGATGTCGGCGTTGACATGTTCGAGCCCGCGTTGCGCACCGCTCGGCTGTGCATTGGCGCCTTGCTCCATGAGCGACTCGAAGTGCTCATCGAGCTCTTTCGCCTGGGCAGCGATCGGCGCTCCCTGAGGCGCATGCAGTGTTTTGAGCTGCGCGCGCAAAGACTTTATTTCCTGCGCTTTTGCGGTGCTGGCATCCAGCGCCTCGGCCAAGCCTTTGGCAAGCGCAAATTGAGCGGCGTACTCCTGCTGACCGATGCTGACGCGAGGATCAGGCATCACGGTCAAGGGCTGCTCCCATTGGTGGCCGCCAATCTCGAGTCGCACGCGATACATCCCTGGAACCACCGATGGACCCAAGGGTTCCTGCGGTGTGTCATTGGGAACGGCGGAAATCGGAAAGCCGCGCTTGACTGCGCGCGGAGTCGCGCCGTGTAGATCCCAGACCAAACGATTCATTCCCGCCGTCGTGGTCAGCGCCTGCGGCTGGCGGATCCAATACTGGGGGATCAGTTCCTTCTCGCGCTCCGCCGCGCTGAAACCGATGGAGCTGGTGCTCGACACACGCCGCAGCACCGTACCGTTCGAATCCAGTATCTCGATGGCGACTGCTCCTTTGGCGGCCTGCGGCAGATAGTAGTCAATGACCGCTCCGTCAGGCGGGTTGCGTCCCGATGGTTCGTCCGGGGGAATCGGCGTGTCGGTGCCGGTGCTGCGGCGCGCTCGCACCGCCGGCGAGGGCTTGAGCAGCGTCACCGCAGTCGCGGGTCCCACGACCTCGCGCAACGGACCGATATCATCGAGCACCCACAACGAACGGCCGTGTGTGGCGACGATCAAGTCCTGATTGTGAATGACGAGGTCGCGCATCGAGGTATGTGGCAAATTGAGCTGCAGCGACTCCCATCGCTCGCCATCGTCGAAGGACATCCAGACCGCCCTTTCGGTGGCGGCGAACAGCAGTCCGCGCCGCACCGGGTCCTCGCGCACGGCATTGACAGGCGCATCCTGAGGCAGCCCGGTGGTTATCGACTGCCAACTCTTTCCGCCGTCGCGCGTGCGGTAAACATAGGGCTTAAGATCATCCAATCGAAACCGGCTCACCGACGCATAGGCGACCTTGGCATCGAAGTGCGATGCCTCGATCTGCGTCACCTTGCTCCAAGGCCCAAGCTCAGGTGGCGTGACGTTGCTCCACGCGCCGCCCTCATTCGGGGTCACCCAAATCAAACCATCGTCGGTTCCCGCCCATAGCAGCCCCTTCGTCACGGGCGATGCGCCGACGGCATAAATCACGCCGCGCTGCAGTTCAGCTTTATCTGCGTGCATATCCCCGACCGATGGCGGCGATCCCGACGCCGGCCGCGTCAAGTCATCGCTGATCGTCTGCCAGGACTCACCGCCGTCGCTGGTCGCATAAAGACGGTTGGCCGCGTAATACATCCGGTGGGGATCTTGCGGCGAGAAAAGAATCGGTTCGGTGCGATCGGTGCGAACGTCCGTCGATGGCACCGGAATCGGCGAGATGTTCTGCACCTGCCCCGTCGATAAATGAGTTTTGGTCACCACGTTGCGCCCGGCGCCATAGATCAAGTCGGGATCGAGCGGATCGGGGGCCACATAACCGTACTCGATCACGCCCACGGGGTGCCACTCGCGAAAGGTGACGGTACCGTCATTGCCGCGATTCGAGATGCACACTGAACCGCTTTCCTGTTGCCCGGAGCAGAGCCGATACGGATAGGTCGGCGTGACACCGACATGATACAGCTGCGCGGTCGGCTGGTTATACCAGGTGCTCCAAGTCCTGCCGCCATTGACCGTGACGAGAATGCCCTGATCTCCGGCCAAAGCGATGCGCTGCGAATCCTCCGGGCTGATCCACATCTGCTGATAATCATCGCCTCCGGGAGCGCCTTTGAACGAAATCCAGTGCGCACCGCCGTCGGTCGACTTCATTGTCACGATCGATGCGCTGTACAGAACGTCCGCGTTCTTGGGGTCAACCGTGAGAATTGGCAAATCACCGCCGCCGATGCGCAGCGCCGGACGCGGGTCGCCGGTGGCCACGCGCCAGTGCTCGCCGCCATCATCGGAGCGGTAAATGTCCACCCTGGGAGCCGCGCCGCCCTGCGCGGCGGGGTTCGAACTGGTCGCGACGGTTGCATACAATCGTCCGCGTGCGCCCGGCGCGATGGCGACATCGAGCTGCGACAGGCCCTGCGGCAACCCGTCTTTCAGAGGCCGCCAATGATCACCGCCGTCAGTCGATTTGAACAGGCCGCCATGCGGGCCGTTGTACATGGTCTTGTCTTCCCACGGCCCCGAACGCGCATTCCAGAATCCTGCGTACAGGACATTGGTGTCGAAGGGATCGATGCGGATGAAGGAGCTGCCTGTGTTCTCGTCTTGATCCAGCACTTTGGACCATGTGGCACCGCCATCCAATGATCGGTACACGCCGCGCTGCGCGCTTGGACCATAGGGATGGCCCAACACCGCGGCGTAGACGCGGTTCGCATCATGCGGATCGACCGCAATGCTCGGAATCTGTTGCGAATCATCGAGCGACAAATGAGCCCACGACTTTCCACCGTCGGACGAACGGTAGACGCCGTTGCCCACCGAGAGATCCGGACGATGCAACCCTTCGCCCGAGGCGACGTAAATGATCTTGGGGTCTGACGGCGCCACGGCGATGGCACCGATCGACTGCGTGGGTTGCGAATCGAAGATCGGAATCCAGGTGCGCCCATCGTCATCGGTTTTCCACACACCGCCATTGACCGCACCCGTCAGAAACGTGTGAGGCTGACCCGGCACTCCGGTGATCGCACGCGTGCGGCCACCCCGGAATGGACCCACCAATCGCCACTTCAAGTCTTGGACAATCGAGGCAGTGCTGATTTCCGCGCAGGCCAATCGGGCGCCCGCAAGGATCAAGAAGACGGCGACGAGGCATCGATGGAAACGAATCGTCAGCATGTATTATCCCTACGCTTGAAGAGTACGCGTAGGATAATAGTTGAAGTTGCATCCAATACCTTTAGGGCATTCCCCGAGACCCTCTATTGCTAAGACTTCACAACTCCCTGTCGAGCGGCAGCCAAGTCAGCACTTTGACCTGGAATCTCTGCCAGGCGCTGCGAGCCGGCTCCGTCGTATAGATCTTGTCGGCTCCGGATTCCCTCGTCTTCCACAGCAAGGCATGGTCATCGCGGCCAGCATCCGATAATTCGACGTGATAGGCATCATCCGGCTGAACCAGTGCATCGAAACGCACCGCGGTCTGCCGAGCGAGAGCGGCACTGTAAATGACAAGTCCGATTTCCGTGTTCAGGCGCTTCGACCGTTGATCGAAGTTCATCGATCCTACGAACATCGCCTTGCGGTCGAACACGTAGAGCTTGGCGTGCAAACCATAGTTGCCGTGGCGCGAGATCGACTTGCCCTGACCGGTGCCCCGGGTGCTGCCGAGCATTGCGCGGATTTCATACAGTTCCACGCCCTCCTCGAGCAAGGCGGGCCTATAGTGCATGTAGCCCGCCTGCGCCGCCAAACTGGGCGTGGACACCAGGGAATTCGTCAGCGCGCGCACGCGCGCGTTCCGCTTCCGCAAGCCCACCAATAGCTGCATTTCGGCGGGCGTCGGGACCAGATACGGCGTGACCATGATCATTTCGTCATCGACCGTCTTCGCCTCCGCCGCCACCGTGTTGTAAATCAAGCTGCCCGCCGCGGCGCCGGCGGTGACCTGCTTTTTGTCCGGACTGTCGTGAACCAGCCGAACCGGCGCCCAGCTCAGTGGAGTCTTATCCGAATCGATGGTGTTCAGCGGCGCTCCCGCAGCCAACCGCGCCGAAAAGGCATCCGTCGATTCATGCGGAGCCAGTCCCTGGGTCTCTATGGCCGAGCGCAAGTTCGCCAGTGCGTGTGCCGTGGTATTCGTGTGATCGATCGCTTGAGCCGGAATCACCTCGGCCGAGTTCCAGAATTCGTCGAATACGCCTGACAATTGCTGCACGATGGGGCCCACGGCCACCACATCGTCGTCTCCGAACTGGGAATCAGGGTCGATCTGAAAGTATTGATCGCCGATGTTGCGGCCGCCGAGGAGCGCGACCGCATTGTCGGCCACCAAGAGCTTGTTATGCATCCGATAATCGAGTCGGTTCTTGTTGAACAAGAATTCTGCGCCGCGCACAACCCGGTTGTGTCCCCGGTATCGGAGCGGATTGAAAACGCGGACCTCGATGCCCTGTTGCGCCGACAACGCAGCGATCTTTTCATCCCCGGCGACGGTTTCAGCGTCATCCAGGACGATCCGGACGCGGACGCCCCTGTCTGCGGCCCGCAGCAGCGCCGCCGCGACGATGAGTCCCGACTCGTCGCCGCGGAAAATGTAGTACTGCAGGTCCAACGAATGCCGAGCCGAATCGATCAATTCGACGCGTGCCAGCAAACCATCCAGGCCCGCCGAGAGCATTTGGAAACCGGAGCGGGCCTCGTTCGGGCCGGAGGCCTTCTCGAAGACGCCGTCCATCCCCGTCGGCGCGCTCGGAGGGAAGGCATGGGATTCTTGCTTCGGGAAGCCGGCGCCCGGCATGGCCGCGCAGGCCGTAAGCAAACAGAATACTGATGCCGCAATGCCGGTGCGCAGAATGGTGGGTGCCATTGCTTCTTCTCGCCTGCACGGCCACACGACCGCGGTGGGCAAATGTTATGCAAGCGCGAAGATAGCGCGGGCTCCGGCGCTTGCCTGTAGGCGCCTGGCGAATGAATCTAGGAGGAATCGCCTACACGGCGCCCCAACGAAAAAACCCCCAATGGCTTTCGCCGCTGGGGGTTCGCTTTCTTCAAATTAAGAGCCTGGCAGTGACCTACTTTCACATCGACAAAGTCGACACTAGCATCGGCGCAGAGCGTTTTCACTTCCGAGTTCGAAAAGGGATCGGGTGGTTCCCACTCGCTATGGCCGCCAGGCAAACCGGTTGCAAAGGGGCCGAGTCATGTCTCAGCCCCTCCACGAATTCGTACAATTTGTTTCGACGTTTAGTCGCATTCAAGATCAATCAATCGATCACTCCAATCACGATTCGACGTTAGGCAAATCGCTTGGGTGTTATATGGTCAAGCCTCACGGGCAATTAGTACTGGTTAGCTAAACGCATTACTGCGCGTACACACCCAGCCTATCAACGTCGTAGTCTTCGACGGCCCTTTAGAGACCTTAAAGGTCTAGGGAGATCTAATCTTGGGGGGGGCTTCCCGCTTAGATGCTTTCAGCGGTTATCCCGTCCGTATATAGCTACCCGGCAGTGCCACTGGCGTGACAACCGGAACACCAGAGATACGTTCACTCCGGTCCTCTCGTACTAGGAGCAACTCACCCTCAAATCTCCAACGGCTACGGAAGATAGGGACCGAACTGTCTCACGACGTTCTGAACCCAGCTCGCGTACCACTTTAAATGGCGAACAGCCATACCCTTGGGACCTGCTACAGCCCCAGGATGTGATGAGCCGACATCGAGGTGCCAAACTCCTCCGTCGATGTGGACTCTTGGGAGGAATAAGCCTGTTATCCCCGGAGTACCTTTTATCCGTTGAGCGATGGCCCTTCCATACAGAACCACCGGATCACTATCACCTACTTTCGTACCTGTTCGACATGTCCGTCTCACAGTTAAGCACCCTTATGCGATTGCACTCTATGCGCGATGACCGACCGCGCTGAGGGTACCTTTGCACTCCTCCGTTACTCTTTGGGAGGAGACCGCCCCAGTCAAACTACCCACCATACACTGTCCCCAACCCGGATAATGGGCCAAGGTTAGAACTGCGAAGTTGTCAGGCTGGTATTTCAAGGTTGCCTCCATGAAGACTAGCGTCCCCACTTCGTAGGCTCCCAGCTATCCTACACAAACAAATTCAAAGTTCAGTGTAAAGCTATAGTAAAGGTTCACGGGGTCTTTCCGTCTTTCCGCAGCTACGCCGCATCTTCACAGCGATTTCAAGTTCACTGAGTCTCGGGTCGAGACAGTGGGGCCAGCGTTACGCCATTCGTGCAGGTCGGAACTTACCCGACAAGGAATTTCGCTACCTTAGGACCGTTATAGTTACGGCCGCCGTTTACCGGGGCTTCGATCAAGAGCTTCGCCTTTCGGCTGACCCCATCAATTAACCTTCCGGCACCGGGCAGGCGTCAGACCCTATACTTCCACTTTCGTGTTCGCAGAGTCCTGTGTTTTTGGTAAACAGTCGCAGCCCCCGATTATCTGAGACCTCTATCAGCTCAGGGAGTAAATCCCATCACAAACAAAGGCACACCTTCTCCCGAAGTTACGGTGTCAAATTGCAGAGTTCCTTAACCCGAGTTCTCTCAAGCGCCTTAGAGTTTTCCTCTCACCCACCAGTGTCGGTTTGCGGTACGGACGATTATTACCTGAAGCTTAGAGGCTTTTCCTGGAAGCGTGGCGTCAGACGACTTCGGATTCCGAAGAGACCTCGTACTCAGTTCTCGGGATTAATGAGACTCCGGATTTACCTGGAATCTCTCCCTACGACCTTGAACCGGGAACCAACCCCGGATCGTTTAGCCTTCTCCGTCACCCCATCGCAGTAACAATCGGTGCAGGAATATTAACCTGCTTTCCATCGACTACACCTTTCGGTCTCGCCTTAGGATCCGACTCACCCTCAGCTGATTAACATAGCTCAGGAAACCTTGGGTTTTCGGCGTGCGGGTTTTTCACCCGCATTAACGTTACTCATGTCAGCATTCGCACTTCTGATACCTCCAGCAAACCTCACAGTTCACCTTCGCAGGCGTACAGAACGCTCCCCTACCGCTTAAACGATCCGAAGATCATTCAAACCCATAGCTTCGGTGCTTGGCTTAAGCCCCGTTAAATCTTCCGCGCAGGCCGACTAGACTAGTGAGCTATTACGCTTTCTTTAAAGGATGGCTGCTTCTAAGCCAACCTCCTAGCTGTTTTAGCCTT
>CAWECC010000001.1:935000-2740359 GCA_963807505.1 uncultured Gammaproteobacteria bacterium
TCTCGCCGAGTTTGCGCACATCGAAAACCACCACCGTGCGGCCATAGCCGTTGGCCGCATCATCGCCCAGGCGTTGCGCAAGGCGCTGACAGAAGAGCGGTCTCTTGGCGAGCCCCGTGAGGCTGTCGAAATACGAAAGAAAGTGAACCGCTTCATCCTTTGCGAGGTATTGAAGCGCGAAACCCAGATTGGCGGTCAATTCCAGCAAAACACCCAGCTCAGCCTCATCGAAAATCTCGCGCTGTGCGCTGTACAGCGTGACGACGCCGATCGGAGTTCCGTCGATGAGCAGCGGCAGCGCCGCGAGCGCCCGATAGCCGTGGGCGATCAAAACTTCGTCCTGCTCCGCGGATTGCGGCTCGCCCACCAGATCGTTGCGCACGCTCGGAGAACCGGTTCGAATCGCGCGCTCGATCATCCCAGGCTCCCCTTCGGAATCGAGGGTCGCAGAATCGGCGGCTCGCAGCAGTTCCGTATCCGCGCCGGCACAGGCGCGCGGCCTGAGAACCCTCGTGTCCGAATCGATCAGGCTGATGGCCACGCGTTCGTAACCGCCTTGATCCACGGCAATACGGCACACCTCGTCGAGCAGATCACCCCGGGTGCGCAAGCGCAGAATCGCAGAGCTCGTGCTGCTCAGCATCCGGTAGGTGCGCGTGAGCCGCTGCAGGCGAACCTCTTGCTCGCGCCGCTGCTGCTCCGACTTGCGTTGATCGGCCTTCAACGCGGCCTCGCGCAGAGCCCGCTCCACGGCGGAAGACAGGCGCGATAAATTGGTCTTCAGGACGTAGTCGGTTGCCCCTCGCCGCAGGGCATCGATGGCACGCTCTTCGCCGATTGTCCCGGAGACGTAGATAAAGGGTGTTTCCGGGGCGTTGGCGCGGGCCACGTCCAGGGCGCGCAATCCGCTGAATTGCGGCAGAGAGAAGTCGGACAGAATGAGGTCCGGCCGCTTTTCGTGCAGCGCTGAGACGAGCTCGGACTCGGTCTGCACCCGATGCATGACCACGTCCAGGCCGGCTTTGGCCAAATGCCTTGCCACCAGTTCCGCATCGATGACGCTGTCCTCGACGACTACAAGTTGCAATTTCGCTGTCATTTAAGGATGTTTGTCGGCCTGAATGTGTAGATCATGAGGCCGTTCCCAGCGGTAATGTGAACTGAAAGCAGGCGCCTGCGTCCGGCGCGCCCCGCGCCCACACCCGCCCCCCGTGGCGCACGATAATGCGCTGCACAATCGCCAATCCGACGCCCGTTCCGGAAAACTCCTCCGGCCGGTGCAGGCGTTGAAAAACCCCGAAAAGCTTGTCCGCATAGCGCATGTCGAAGCCGGCTCCATTGTCCTCCACCTGGTAGATGGCTTCGCGATCCTCGATTCGACCGCTGATTTGAACGCGAGGTTCCGCTCGCTTGGCGCTGTACTTTAGGGCGTTTCCGATCAGGTTGCACCAGACCTGACGAATGACCGTGGCATCGCCGGCGACGGCGGGCAAGTCCGCTATGTCGATACGAGGTTCGGGACCTGTGTACATTGCCGCGACCTCGGCGGCGGCGGCACCCGCAAGCGCCGTCATATCGATGTGATCGAGATCGAGGCGCTCTCTCCCAGCGCGCGAGAATTCCAACAGACCCACGATCAGCTGGTCCATTTTCCGGCTGCCGCTGCGAATGACGCCGATCAGGCGCTGCGCTTCGCCGCCGAGCTTCTCCGCGAAATCCTCCTCGAGGATTCCCGCGAAGCTGTCGATGGTCCGCAGCGGCGCGCGCAGATCATGCGAGATGGAATAGGAAAAAGACTCGAGATCTTGATACGCCGCGGCGAGTTCTTCGGATCGCTGCCGTTCGCGCTCCTGAAGCTCGGCGTTTTCACGGCGCAATCGCTGCACATCCAAGGCGCGTGAGATCACCGGCAAAATGACGTTGAGCTTGAACGGCTTGAGGATGTAATCGAGCGCGCCGCCCTGCATCGCCTGCACGGCCGTATCGATGGTGCCGTGACCCGTCATGACGATGGCGCCGAGAGTTGCATCGATTTGCCTGGCCGCGTTGATCAGCGCGATGCCGTCCATTTCCGGCATCATCAAGTCGGTCAACAACAAGTCGAATGCGCCGGGGCGCAGGGCCTCCAAGGCGCGTTTTGCCGAGCCGAAACCCTGCGTCTCGTACCCCTCCAGGCCCAGTGTGTCGCACAGCGCGCGCAGCTGCGCCGATTCATCGTCCACGATGAGCAATCGGCCCGCAACGGGATTCATTTGACCAGCTCCGCCAGCGCGGCGCGCAGTTCGTGCAGCCGCGGCGGTTTGCTCAGCAACTTGTCGACGTGCGGGGGAATGTCGTTCGCCGCGATGAGCCGCTGCCCCCATCCGGTCAGCAGAACGACGGGAGTCGTCGCCGACAGCATTTTGATCGAGGCCGCCACCTTGCGGCCGTCCACATACGGCATGCCGAGATCCGTAATGACGACATCGAGTCCCTCGCCGCGTTTCAGCGCCGCTGCAAAGGCGTCTATTCCTGCCTGGCCGCCGTGAGTAGCCGTTATCTGATGCCCATCTTCCTGCAATGTGTCCTGCAGAGATTTGATCAGCATCGGATCGTCGTCAACCAAGAGTATCCGCAGACGCCGGCCCGCGACCGGAAGATTGCCCTCCTGTTGCGTGGAGACGGCGGAGGAGGTGTGCGCGGGAAAGCTCAGGCGTACGGTCGTGCCCACGCCGGCCGCGCTCTCGATATCCAGTTCAGCGCTGTGGCGCTGGATCATGCCGTAGACCATCGCGAGACCGAGACCGGTGCCGCGTTCGCCCTTGGTCGTAAAAAAGGGCTCGAGGCAGCGGCGGCGTGTGTCTTCATCCATACCGACACCCGTATCAGTGACCTCGATCAGGACACGATCCTCCCCGCCGGCACCCGCTGAGGTGAGGGTCCGCACCGTGAGCGTGCCTCCATTGGGCATCGCGTCGACCGCATTGAAAATCAGATTGGTGAGCGCATCGCGAATTTCGTTTTCCGCACCCATGATATCCGGCAGGGAATCGCGCAACTCGGTTCGCAGGTCCACCATCACGCCGCGCTGCTGCGGCAGATCGCTCCAGCGTGGCCGCGTCAGTTCCGCGATTTGCCGAACGGCGCGATTCAGGTTGACCCGCTCGAGGGTCAACTGGGCTTCGCGCTCGCGATAAAATTCGCGCATGCGCGCCACGGTTCTGGCCACATCCTCTATGGCACGCTGAATGGTGGTCAGGTAGCCGCGCGCGCGCGCGCTGAGATTGGGTTCGCGTTCGAGCAGCGATTCGGTGTACAAGGAAACCGGCGAAATCGCGTTGTTGATGTCGTGGGCGATACCGCTGGCCATCTGGCCGAGTGCGCGCAATCGCTCCTGCTGCATCACGGTGTGCTGACTCAGCCGCAGGTCGTCATACGCCTGTTGCAAAGCACCGTACAGCCGCGCCTGATGGCTGGCCAGAGCGACGTGCTCGCTGAGCTGCCTCAGGAACTCGCACTCGCCGCTGCTGAATGCCTGATCATGGCGGCGGGCGCAGACCAGCACGCCGAATACCTGGTTCTCGACGATCAGCGGTGCAATCACCATGGAGCGCAGCCCCGCGGCCGCGAGCCGTTGCGGAAACGGAAAGGGCACCTGCAACACGTCGGGCTCGTACACCAGTTGCCCCGCCACGCATCGGGACAGTCCGTTGGCGTCCAAAGGCACATTCACCTGTTCCGACAAACCGAGCTTCTCGGCGAACACTGCGCCGGCGACTCCGAGCGAGCTGACGGTAAGCGACTGCGCGATGGCGTCATGCAGGAGGAAACAGCCAAAATCGATCGGCAAGTTCTCCTCTAGAGTGCCGAGCACCACCTGAAAGATGCTCGGCAAATCCTGTCGTTCACCCGTGGCTCGCGTGATGTGCTGCAGCAGGCTCAAGCGACCGAGCTGGGCGTGCAGCTTGCCCTCGGACTGTTGAATCTGCGTGAGCATTTGATTGAAGGTGTCGGTGAACAGGTCGAACTCGTAAGAGCCCGTTGGGACTGCGCGCACCGTATAGTCGTGACGCTCGGAAACCGCCCGGGTGGTTTCTGCGAGCGCCAGTATCGGACGCAGCAGCTGGTGCTGCAGGCGGCGCGAAATCACATAGGCCAGCGGCAAGGAAATGCCGATCACCAGCAAGACGATCAGCGCGTAAAGCCCGGCGCGCGCGTACATGGCGCCGAGGTCCGATTGCACGAACAGCGTGCCCAGCCGCCTCGAGCCCTCCGCGACCGGCTGAAAACCGATCAGCGCCGTGCGCCCGAAGATATAGCCCGGCGCACCAGGCCGGGCCGGAAAGCTCACTACGGGCAGTCCCTGCGGGTAGGTCGCGAACGCGTTGCCCTGCGCATCGTACAGCGCCGCCGCGACGATATGCGGGTCGGCCTTGAATGCCGCCAGCACCGCGGCGGCGTCATCGGCATTGTCGAACGCCAGCGCGGCCGTGCTGTTGCTGGCGATCGCCCGGCTCAATATCTGCAGCTGCTGGATGCTGGACTGGCGAAAGGTCAGGAACTCGTAAGCGCAGAACGCCGTGGTGGTCACGGCGAGCACCGCGCCTACCGAGAGAAAAATCATGCGCATCAGCGTGCGGCGAATCGGCGTGGAGGGGGTGTCCATACGTCAATCCTTGGTGCGCGTGCCGACGATGTCGGCGGGCCGCAGTAATTTCGAGCTGATCGTGAGACCGGCCGCGCGAGCCGCTTCGACGTTGATGCGCAACCGAATGCGGTTATTCTCCGTCGCGAATTGAATCATGACGCCGTGCTCCGCGGCGCCGTCGAAGTCGGACACGGTAAGCGTGCCGCGATGCGCCTGGGCTGCAAGAATCTGCGGCAGCTGCGCGCTCGCGGCCCGGTCGATGTACAGAATCTGACAGTCGCCGATTTCATCGATGCTGTGAAATCGCCGCACCAGCAGCGGATGTTGGCCGATCTGCTCGCCGTGCACCGCCTCGTCCAGGTGCGCTCCGAAGGGATCGCCGCCCAGGATACCGATGACGAAAGGCGCATCGGCCGCGGCGAACGCCTGGGGAGGCCATTCCACGAAGTGCGAAAAGTTGTAAACGAAGACCGCCTTGACCTGGTATTCGGTGGGCGCTTCCGCGCCGCACGCGGTGCGCAGGCATAGCATCATCACCAGCGTGCCGCAAAGCAACGCCTGCAGCGCGCTCCTCAGTACCGCCACGCCAGCTTTCCATAGACGCTGCGCTGAATTTCAACTCGCGTCGGGTCCGGAAAGCCGTACTCGACATGATAGGGGTGCAGCAAGTTCTGCCCGACCACGGAAATCTCGAGGCGATCGCTGGCATGCCACGCCAGACGCGTGTTCAGCTCGAAGTAGCTCGGCACCGTTCCGGGCGTCGCACCATTGTTGGTCAGCAGTGTGTTGACCCAGCGCAGCGCGGCGTCGAATTCGGCGCGCCCCAGTAGGTTGAGCGAAGAGCGCAGCGAAAACTGGTGCTTGGGATCCGCCGTTTCATTGAGCGCGTCGTTCAGATCGTAGCCACCCGGTTTGACGCGCAGATTCTCCCTGAGCAAGGTATAGCCCGCGTGCAGCGACCAGTCATTCGACACTTGGTAGTTGCCGCTGAACTCCGTCCCGTAGGTATCCCCTTCCAGATTGTTGGCGAAGTACAGCGGCACGATGGTGGCGGGGGTGAAGCTCGTGCTGCGGACGTCGTTGTATTGGTTGTAGAAGGTGGAGACGGACGTGGTGAATTTCGAACCCAGCTGCGCGCGATAGCCCAGTTCATAGGCGAGCAACGTTTCCGAAGTGAAGTTCGAGCTTCCCTCGAGCAGCGCCAAGTACGGCGGGGTCCCTTCGGATAGATCGCGATCGATGAGCGAGGGGGTGCGCACGGCACGGGACACGGCTGCCCACAGAGCCTGGTTGGAGCTTAAACTCCAACTCAGACGCGCATCGGGCTCGTATTCGAAACCCGTGAAGGCGTTGTGCTCTAGCTTGGTACCGAGAGTGAACGACAGATCCTTGTGCAGCGTGAACTCATCCTGGACGAACGCGCTGTACAAGCTCTGGTCCAGAACGGCTGGGAGAAACCCCACCGACGGCGCGTTGATGACGGCATCCTCCGTGCGGCGAAATCCGAGACCCCAAACGACCCGATCGCGCGGGTCGAGTTGAAATTGATGCTGGAAATCCACGTCGTAGGTGATCAGATCGTCGTAGAACGTTCCGGCCGGGGTGAATGCCAAGCCATCGAGCATCAGCGGCGTTTCCGGAATGGATCGATGCGTCTGATCGATGTAGGACTGAAGACTCAGGTTCGAATCGTCCGACAATGTGCGCGTCCATCGACCCAGGACGTTGGCGCCGCTGGTATCGGTGATGCCGCCGGTCTGCACATCCTCGCGGCCATCGTACATGTCGCCCTGCAACGTCAGCCGATCCTGCGCGGAGGCCTGCGAGTCGATGCGAAATCCCCCCTGCCCCTGATGCCAGGCGTCCGATTCGGGACTTCCATTGGCCAACACTTCGTCGCCGCGATCGAAGTACTTCCCATAGATACGGAATTGAGTACCCGAACCGATCTCGCCGCCGTAACGCACGCCGGTGAAGTCCTTCGGCTGAGATCCGCCGCCGGCGTCGGCATAGAGTCCCTGGGTGTCCTTGGCGCTCTTGGTGATGATATTGATCACGCCGTTGACGGCATTCGCCCCCCACAGCGCACCCCCCGGTCCGCTGATGACTTCGATGCGGTCGATGTCCTCGAGCAAGTAGTCCTGCACATCCCAGAAGACGCCGGAAAAGAGCGGCGAGTACACCGTGCGTCCATCGATCATGACCAAGAGTTTATTGGCCAGGGCTGTATTGAAACCACGGGCGCTGATGTCCCAGTCGTGGGAATTCTTCTGTGCGACTTCCAGATTGTCGGCCAGCCGCAAAGCCTCAGGAATGCTGGTGGCGCCCGAACGCCGGATATCCTCCTGCGTAATGACCTGGATCGCAGAGGCCGCATGCAGCAGCTTTTCCGGATGCCGTGCGACCGACGTCACTTCGACGTTCATCAGGTCCTCGACATTCAGCTGCTTCAGCTCGCCGATGGTGGCCGGGCCGCTATCGGCCTGCGCCCGCGCCGAGCAGATGCAGACCGCCAGAATCGCCGCGGCAATGCCGAGCATCGCCCGCACGTGCGCGCGGCATAGCTGCCCACACAGGAGCGGGCCATCGATCCGGCCGGAAATGCGAGTCTTCGCCACGGGCTCTTCCGTCAATCCCTCTTCCATTACGATCGCGTCCATTGGACCCGCGACATCCATTGCTCATCGAGCGCAGCAAGATTGCACTTTGCAGCACCTGATCCGCAAGCAGGAAAAACCCGTAAAAATCATGATCTGTGAGTACCGTCGCAGTATATTTTCGCGATCCACCACGAGCAGATCTACGTCACACTTTTCTGGCTATTTGGCGGCATAAATACCGGCGAAACCCTAAAGTATTTGCGCGTGCGAACGATATACGATCAATCGATGAAACCCGAAGGACACGTTGGCTGCAAGGTTAGGTGACCGCGCGGCCAAATCACTCCCAAAGGTCCGGATACCAAGCCTATGGGACAAGCAATGAACGCGGGTCATCAGCCGAACGCTCTGCCGCTCGAGGCGGCCACGGACGATTCGGCTGCGCAACTGTGCCGGCTGCAGTCGGAGACCGCCGCTTTGCGCGCGGAGAACGCCGCACTTCGCGAACAGCTGAAATTGCGCGATCAGGCGCTCGACGCAACATCGACGTTTTTTTTGATTACCGAGCTGTTGTTGCCCGAACCCATCATCGTCTACTGCAACAAGGTGGTCGCGGATGAACACGGCTTCCGCCGCGAGGAATTGATCGGCAAGGGCATCGGCACCCTGGCGCCATGGGCCGCCCGCGAGACCGCTCATGGGGCGGAAATCGATGCCGCCTTGCGCGCGGGCCTGACCTTCCACCATGAAAGCGAAGTCACGCGCCGGGACGGCGGCACGTTCTGGCTGGGGCTGTCGATCAGGCCGATTTTCGACGCCGCCGGGCGGCTGACGCACTCGGTGTCCATAGGCGCCGACATCACCGCAAAACGCGACGGGATTCTCAAGAAGCAGGAACTGCAAGACAAGCTCGTCGAGGAAATGCAAGAGCGGGCGCGCGTGGTGATCGAGCTGCAGCTCGCGCAAAAGCTCGAATCGGTGGGCCGGCTCGCGGCCGGCATAGCGCACGAAATCAACACGCCCATTCAATACGTGGGCGACGGCGTGTATTTTCTGCGCAGCGCTTACGAGGATTTCAATCATCTGCTCGACGGCTGGCGAAATGCCATCGATGCCCTGGGCGACCATCCGGCGCATAGCGCGCTGCGCCTCGAAGTCGGCGAATTGACGGCAAAATACGACTTGGAGTTTCTGCAAGCCGAGATTCCCCGCGCATTCGAGCGGACGGCCGACGGCGTGGAGCGTGTCACGAACATCGTCAAGGCAATGAAGGAGTTCGCTCATCCGGATACCAACGAGCAAAGCCCGGCGGATCTGAACCATGCCATCGACACGACGCTGCTCGTCGCCTCCAACGAGTATAAATATTCCGCGAAGGTCCATACCGAGTTCGGGGAGTTGCCCGAGGTCGTCTGCACTATCGGCGAACTCAATCAGGTGTTCTTGAACCTCATCGTCAACGCCGCACATGCCATTCATGACGCCGGCAAGGATGCGGGCAGCGGCGAGATCAAAATCAGCACAGCGGTGGCCGGCGATAGCGTCGTGATCCGGATCAGCGACAATGGCTGCGGCGTCCCGCCGGAGAATCTACCCAAGCTCTACGATCCATTCTTTACGACCAAGGAGGTGGGCCGCGGCACCGGCCAGGGCCTGGCGATCAGCCACTCGATCATCGCGGACAAGCACGGGGGTACCATCGGCGTTACGAGCACGGTGGGAACGGGCACCGAATTCACGCTGCGGCTGCCCATCGGCGGACGCCCCACAAGGACGGGTACATGAAAGACATTCTATTCGTGGACGACGAGCCCGAGCTGCTGGAGAGCCTGCGCACTCGCCTCTACAAGCATCGGCAAGATTGGAATATGAAATTCGTCGTCAGCGGCGCCGACGCGATTGCCACGCTCGAACGAGAGCACATCGATCTCATCGTCTCCGATGTGCGCATGCCGGGAATGGACGGCGGGCAATTGCTGAGCGTCGTCAAGCAGCGCTGGCCGACGGTCGTTCGCATCATCGTGTCCGGCTATTCCGACCCCGCGCAAGCGGTCAGGCTGACCTCGCTCGCCCATCAATACATCGCCAAGCCCTGCGACGGCCGGGAATTGGAAAATATCATCGAGCGCTGCTTCAATCTTCAAGATCTACTCAACCAGGAGCCGCTGCGGCGGATGGTCGGCCGCATCGGCAAATTGCCCGCCATGCCCAAGACCTACGGCCGCTTGCAGACGGCTCTGTCGCAACCCAGCGTGACGGCCGCGGAAGTCGGTGACATCGTCAATGCCGATCCCGCCATCGCCGGCAAGGTGCTGCAAATCACCAATTCAGCGTTTTTTCGCCTGCGTAAACCGATGGTGCGCATCAAGGATGCAGTGACCTATCTGGGGTTCGCGACCATCCGGAATCTGGTACTGTCCGCGGAGATTTTTTCGCAATGGAACAGCCCGCAGGGCCTTCCGGATGTGGATCCGGAACAGCTCCAGAGCCACGCACAGCTGGCGGCGGCGGCCTGCAAGTCGCTGGCGGGCGGACGGGCCTCTCCGGATGACGCTTGGCTTGCCGGTCTGCTGCACGACATCGGCTATTGGATCCTGGTCCAAGAATGCCCGGAAGAGCTCGGCCAGGCGCTGGAATTGTCGCGGAGCCGTGATCTTCCATTATTCGAATGCGAAATAATGACGACGGGAGCGACCCATGCGGAAGTCGGCGCATACCTGCTCGGCCTTTGGGGATTGCCGACTTCCATCGTCGAAGCGGTCGCCTTGCACCACACGCCGACGACCATTACCTCGCACGGCTATGACCTGCTGGGCGCGCTGGCAGTGTCGCACGCACTGCTGGAATCCACCGGCGCGCATGCGTTGGCTGCCTCCGGCAAGCCGGACATGGGAGTGGACGCGAGCTATCTGGCAAAATTGGATGCACCATTTGACTGGGACCTGGCTCAACGCCGAGTGCGGGCGAGCACGTCTCCCGCGAATTGACACCCGAAACCCATGGCCACCAACATGAATCGCGAACAATTACCCTTTGTCCTGTGCGTGGATGACGAGCCTCGAGTCGTGGAAGGCTTGGCTCTGCACCTGAGACGCGACTATCACGTAGTGACGGCCAGCGGCGCGAATGGCGCGTTGCAGCTTCTCAAGGCGCACGGCGCGCCGGCGGTGATCGTGTCGGACATGCGCATGCCGGGCATGGATGGCGCGACGCTTCTGAAGCACGTAAGGCACCTGTACCCGGAAACGACGCGCATCCTGCTGACCGGCGATCCGGGACGCGACGTCGCCGTGGCGGCGGTCAACGAAGGGCAGATTTTCCGCTATTTGACCAAGCCCTGCCCTGCGGACCAATTGCGTACCGCCATCGAGGCAGGCGTAGCGCAGCATCGTCTCTTGATTGCCGAAAGGGTTCTGCTGCAGGAAACTCTGCTGGGGTGCATCCGCGCATTGATCGACGTGCTCGCGATCACCAATCCGGTCGCGTTCGGCCGCGCCACACGCGTAAAACGCCTGGCCGCCGACTTGGCCATCGCTGCAGGCAGCAGCGGATTTTGGCAGCTCGAGGCGGCGGCCATGCTGTCGCAGATCGGCTATATATCGTTGCCCACCGAGCTGGTGGAAAAGCTCTATTACGGCACGCACCTGACACCGGAGGAACGTGTATTGGCGGATGGCGCGCCGCAGGTCGCACAAAAACTGCTCAGCCACATTCCCCGGCTCGAGGCAGTCATGGAAATCCTGACCGCAAGCCGGGACGCCAAGAGCGATTTACCGGAAGGATTAGTCAAGCTCGGCGCAGATATTCTTCGTTTGGTGATCGAGTACGATGGCCTGATCGCTCAGGGCCATCCGATCGACAGGGCGATCGCCGCGATTCGCGCTCAAATGCAGCGCCACGACAGCAAGCTGGTGGAGCGGCTCGAGGCGCAGGTCGGGGCACTGAGCGAGGTTCAGAAACTGACCGAGGTGGCGGTCTGCGACGTCACTCCCGGCATGGTGTTCATGGACGATCTGCGTACCCACATCGGGACGCTGCTGGTTCCCAAAGGCTTCGAAGTCACGGAGACATTCCTGGAACGCGCGCGCAACTTCGGACCAGGCATCCTGCAAGAGCGAGTACGAGTCCTGGCGGCCTCCAAACGGTAGGCAACCAGAGTTTTGCCTAACACAAATGCAGGGTTCGCCTCCTCGTTGACTGCGGGCGTTTGGCCAGTCTAGAGGTTTTGCAGCCGAACCCGATTGTGTACGGTATCGTATCGCAGTGCGGCAATTAGGGATGGCCAATGCCACTGAAGGGCTCAATTTTGCGAGACGGCGTCGCGCCTGCGCGAGTGGCGACCACTGTGGCGGCGCCGTTCGGCACCATCGAAATCAAGATGCTGTCGGGCTTCCTTCTGGCCATATCGCTGCTGCTGTTCGGCGGCGCCTATACCTATCGCACCAGCGTGCAGCTCGCGGGCTCCCTCGAGTGGATGGCGCACTCCCAAGAAGTCCGCGCCACTCTTGCCGGGCTGTATGGATCCCTGGCCGGCGCCGAACTGGCGCAGCGCGACTATTTGCTCACGGCGCAGCATGCCCGGCTCTATGAATACACCCGCTTCGTCTTGCAGGTGCAAGACGATCTAGCGTCGGCCGCCCGGCTCACGAGCGACAACCCGGCGCAACAGCGCAATTGGGCCGTGCTGCACTCCGCCGTGCAGAACCGTTTGGACGCCATGACCGACGGCCTCGTCGCCTACCAACGCTATGGCCTCCCAGCCGCCCGGGCGGTGCTCGGCATTCCTCGCCCGAACGGCAGTAGAGAAGAGGTTCGAGCGGCCGTCGAACGGCTGGATGCCGTCGAAGTGCGGCTACTGACGGAGCGTCGCAGGGCCTCCGCAAACGTCCGGCACACGACGGTGGTTTCGCTGGTCGTTACTCTCGCACTGGCGTCGGCGATCTTCATTGCATTGTTCCGCGCAGCGCATCGCGAAATGCGGGCGCGCAGCAGCGCCGAAAACGATCTGCTGGAAAACAATCGTTTTCTGGATTCCCTGATCGAGAATCTGCCGGTCATGGTGTTCATCAAGGATGCGCGGACCCTGCGCTACGTGCGGCAGAATCGCGCGGCCTTGGAGCTGCTCGGACTGTCCAGGGACGATGTGATCGGCAAGAACGACCGTGACTTCCTTCCGGCCGAACAGGCGGATTTCATCTCGGCCAAGGACCGTGAGGTCCTGGCTGCCGGGCAGCTGGTCGACGTTCCCGAACACCGCATCGATTCGCTGCACCTGGGCACGCGGATTTTGCACACCATGAAGATGCCGATTCTGGACGAACGCGGCGAACCGAAATTTCTTCTCGGAATATCCGTGGATATCACGGAACGCAAGCTGGCGGAGCAAGCCATCCGCGAATTGAATGCCGAACTGCGGGACAAGGCGGCCCAGCTCGAAGTCACCAACAAGGAGCTCGAGAGCTTCAGCTACTCGGTTTCCCACGATCTACGCGCGCCGCTGCGCGCCATCGACGGCTTCGCCCAGATGATGGAGGAGGACTACCAGGAGCGCCTCGACGCCGAAGGAAAGCGCTACCTGGCCGTGATCCGCCAGAACAGCAGCCGGATGGGCTCGCTCATCGACGACTTGCTGGAGTTTTCCAGATTGGGGCGCCAGCCGGTTGCGCACGGTGAGGTGAACATCGATGCGCTGGTGCGCGAGATCGTCGAGGAAGTCCTGAACTCGGAGCCGCGCGGCGAACGCGGCGTGGCCTCGGCCGCGCCGCAGATTGAAGTGGGGCCGCTGCCGCCCGCCCGCGGCGACCGGGGGCTGCTGCGCCAGGTATGGACCAATCTCATCGCCAATGCGGTCAAGTACAGCAGCAAGGTGCAACGGCCGTTCATCCAAGTCAGCGGCTGCGAAGCCGGCGCGGAAAATCATTATTCCGTCCGCGACAACGGGGTCGGGTTCAACATGCAGTACGCGGAACAGCTGTTCCGCGTGTTTCAGCGATTGCATCGCGCCGAGGACTTCGGGGGCACCGGTGTCGGGCTCGCCATCGTTCACCGCATCGTTACCCGGCACGGCGGTCGTGTATGGGCGGAAGGCGTGGAGAATGACGGGGCGGTGTTCTCTTTCGCGCTGCCCAAAGGAGAATCGGAGTGAACGCTTTCGAAGCGGTGGAAATCCTGTTGACCGAGTATTCATGAGCGCGCGCCGACCCGTCAAAGTGTTGCTGGTGGAAGACGTCGCGGAAGACGCGGAGTTGCTGCTGCGCGAAATGCGCCTTCACGGCCTTGATGTCACCGGCCGTCGCGTCGACACCGCCGCGGAGTACGAGTCGGCCCTCGCCTCATTTGCGCCGGATTTGATCCTCTCCGACTACACTCTGCCGGGATTCGACGGCATCGAGGTTCTGCAAATTGCGAGATTGCAGCGGCCCGATACGCCCTTCATTTTCGTCTCCGGCACGATCGGCGAGGAGCGCGCCATCCAGGCGCTGAAACAGGGCGCCGTTGACTATGTGCTCAAGGAGAACCGCGCGCGGCTGGTGCCGGCCGTCGAACGGGCGCTGCAAGAGGCCGAGGACCGCGAAGCGCGGCGCCGGGCGCAGCGCGAACTCGAAGCCAGCGAGGAAAGGTTCCGCTCCATTGCCGAGGCCACTCAGGAGTGGATCTGGGAAGTCGACGCGGACGGTCTCTATACTTTCTGCAGCGCGGCGGTGGAGGTCATCCTCGGCTACCTGCCGGAGCAACTGATCGGAAAGAGTTGCCTGGAGTTCGTGGCGCCGAGCGCCCGGCAGAACATGGCGGACCTGCTGCACAGCGAAATCTCGGAAAAGCGCGGCTGGCGCGGTTTGGAGCTGCACCTGCAGCACGCGGCCGGCGGCATCCGCTGGCTCGACAGCAATGCGCTGCCGCTGCTCGATTCGTCCGGAAAAGTGGTGGGCTACCGCGGCGTGGCTCGCGATATCACGGATCACCGCTCCCAGCAGGAGCGGATCGCGCGCCTGAGCCGCATTCAGGCCGTGCTGAGCGGCATCAATTCCGCCATCGTGCGCATTCGGGAGCGGCGCGAATTGCTGCGCGAGACCTGCCGTATTGCCGTCGAGCAAGGCGGATTCAGGATGGCGTGGATCGGCCTGGTGGAGCCAGGCGCAATGAAGGCGACGCCCCTGGTCTGTGAGGGCTTCGAAAACGGATATTTGCGGGAGATCAGCGCGGCCCTAGAAAACCGCGACGAGGACCCGGGTCCCGTCGGCTGGGCATTGCGGCAAAAGAAAATGGTGGTCGTGAACGACATCGAAGCCTCTTCGCAGTACCTGTTCAAACAGCAGGCGCTGGCTCGCGGCTTTCGTTCGCAGATGGCGATGCCGCTGATGGTCGAGGAACGGGCGGTTGGCATGCTGGTGCTGTATGCGGCGGAAGCCGGGTTCTTCGATCATGAGGAACTGAAGCTGTTGAAGGATCTCGCATCGGACATCTCATTCGCGCTCGACTACATGGGCAAGGAAGAAAAGCTCACCTATGTCTCCTACTACGACACGTTGACGGGACTGGCCAACCGCCAGCTGTTCTTCGACCGCCTGGCTCATGCATTGCGCCCGGCGCGGGCCGAGAGCCGCCAGCTCGCGGTCATGATCATCGAATTGCAGCGCTTCAAGAGGATCAACGACACCCTCGGTCGTCATGCCGGCGACCAGGTGCTGAAGGAGGCCGCAACCCGACTGCAGCGGACGGTCGGCGACGCCGCGACTCCGGCACGCCTCGGCGGCGACCGCTTCGCCGTGGTGGTCCCCAATCTCCCGGGAACCTCCATGGTGCGCTGGATCGACGAGTGGATCGTCGGCCCGCTCACCGAGCCTCTCATGATCGATGAAATTGAATTGCGCACGACGGTCAAGGTGGGCATCGCGGTCTTTCCGGCCGATGCCGAGACCGCGGAAAGCCTGTTCGTGAACGCCGAGGCGGCGTTGAAGCGGGCGAAGGACGCCGCCGAGGCTTACCTATTCTATTCGCCGGAAATGAACGCGCGGGTCGCGCAGCGCCTGCACCTCGAAAGCCGCCTGCGCAGGGCAGTGACCGACAAGGAGTTCGCCCTGCACTATCAGACCAAAGTCGATTTGGGGACTCGCCGCGTCCGCGGTCTCGAGGCGCTGATCCGCTGGAACGACCCCGAGTTCGGCTTGGTATCGCCGCTGGACTTCGTGCCTCTGCTCGAAGAATCAGGCCTCATCGTCCCGGTGGGGCGCTGGGTGTTCGAACAGGCGGTCGCCGATATCGAGCGCTGGAGATCGCTGGGGCTCGAGGTGCCTCGCGTGGCGGTGAACGTCTCGGAGGTGCAGCTGCGCCAGCCCAACTTCGTAGCCACGGTGCTCGGTGCGCTCGGATCCAGGCCAGGGTATGCCGCGGGAATCGACGTCGAGATCACCGAAACCATGGTTGCCCAGAATACCGGCGCCAATGTGCAGAAGCTGCTGCGCTTGCGCGAAGCCGGGCTGCGAATATTCATGGACGACTTCGGCACCGGCTATTCGGGCCTGAGCCAGATTGCCCATCTGCCCTTGGACGCCTTGAAAATTGACCGTGCCTTCGTGGCCGGGATGACGATCAGCAGCGAACACATGGCCATCGTCTCGACCATCATCAATCTCTCGCGGGCGCTGCGCATTTGTGTGGTCGCGGAGGGAGTCGAGACCGAGGAGCAGGCCGAGCGGCTGCACGCACTCGGCTGCGACGAGGCTCAGGGCTATCTGTTCGGACGCCCGCTCCCAGCCGAGGAAATCGCCAAGCTCCTGGCACTGCTCCATTGACCCTGTCCAGGCTCGCAGCTAGCCTAAGCAACCGTCTCGCTAGGATTTTTCTGGTGCAGCCCAACAACCTCCGAACCTCTAAATCATCGCAGCGATTGAAGGAGTTGATAATTCGGCTGGCGCCCTACGCCGCAGTGGCGAGCGCCGCTCTGATCGTTTGGCATGCCGCGCGCGACACCCCCGCATCGGTGGCCATTGTACCCGCCCCCCTGACTCATCCCCAGACGTCCGCCGCCGGCGCTCCACCCGGGCCGCTCCGCGCCGATGCCGCCCTGGCGGCCCCGGCGACTTCGCCGGCCATTGCGCAGCAGGCCGGCGTCGGCGCCAGGGTCGAAGTGATCGTGGGCAGAAACGACACCTTGGACGGCATCTTTCGCCGCATGGCTCTCGACAAGGCTGATTTGGCGGCGATCCGTCACCTGCCGGGCATCCGCCAGGCCCTGGATTTCCTCAAGCCGGGCGACGCCATCCAGCTCAAGCATACCGACGGAGCGATCACGGAACTCACGCGCAAGGTAAGCGAAACTCAAACGCTGAAGGTCGTGCGCGAGGACACCGGCTTCACGGCTAAAATGATTGACGAGCCGGTGGAGACACGGATTCGCACCGCCACCACCACCATCGATTCGTCACTGTTTCAGGCCGCCGAAGCGGCGGATATCTCGGACGTCGTGGCGCTGAAACTCGCCAATGTATTCGCCTGGGATATCGACTTCGTGCTCGACCTGCGGGAAGGCGACCACTTCACCGCCGTCTACGAGCAGATCTATCAAAATGGGAAGTACCTGCGTGATGGAGAACTGTTGGCGGCCGAGTTCGTCAATAACGGCAAGGAGTACCGGGCCGTGCGGTTCGTGACCGAATCCGGCGCCGCCAGCTACTACACTCCGGACGGGCTGCCGATGCGCAAGGCGTTCCTGCGGGCGCCCGTCGAGTTCACCCGGGTCAGTTCGGTGTTCAATCCGCATCGCATGCATCCCATCTTGAATCTCATTCGCGGTCACATGGGCACCGATTACGCAGCTCCCATCGGCACTCCTGTGCACGCGGCCGGCGATGGCCGAGTCAGCTTTGCCGGGCGCCGAGGCGGTTATGGCAACGCAGTAGTACTCGCACATAGCAACAGCGTCTCGACCCTGTACGGCCATATGTCGCGGTTCGCAAGGGATCTGCGCATCGGCGCCCACATCCAGCAGGGCCAGATCATCGGTTACGTCGGAATGACCGGACTTGCCACCGGCCCCCACCTGCACTATGAGTATCTCGTGAACGGCGTGCACAAGAATCCGCAGACCGTGCGGCTGCCGGGCGCGGAACCCCTGCGCACAGAGGCGCTGCGGAAGTTCCGCAGCGAAACCGCGTCCCTGCTGGCCGATTTGTCGGCACCGCAGAGCGCTCCCGGCGATGATGCCACCCGAGTGGCGATCAACTGACTTGAACGACACCGACCTGCAGGCACCGCAGCTCTACATCAACCGTGAACTCTCGTTCCTGGAGTTCAACCAGCGCGTGCTCGAGCAGGCTAAGGACCGCCGTATCCCCCTGCTGGAAAGGGTACGGTTCCTATGCATCTCCTGTGCGAACCTCGACGAATTCTTCGAGATCCGGGTCGCCAGCCTCGAAGAGCTGCTGGAGGCCGGTGCCGTACAAGGCGGACCGGACGGATTGCCGGTGCCCGAGCAGCTGAAGGCGATTCGCGCCCGTACCGTGCGCCTGGTGGACGAACAGTATCAACTGCTGAACGACGTGCTCTTGCCCGAACTCGCCCAGAACGGCGTGGTGTTCGTCTCGCCTGAAACGTGGACCGAGGCCCAGGCCGCCTGGCTTGCCGACTATTTCAGCCGGGAGGTTGAGCCCGTGCTCAGCCCACTGGCTCTGGACCCGGCACGGCCCTTCCCGAAAATACTCAACAAGAGCTTGAACTTCGCGGTGGTGGTCGAAGGCGAGGATGGATTCGGGCGCAACAGCGGCCTAGCGGTGGTGCAGGCGCCGCGCTCCCTGCCGCGCCTGATCAAGCTGCCCGACGAGCTCGGCAGCCGTAACTTCGTGTTCTTGGGCACCATCGTCGAGGCCTTCGTCTCCAAGCTGTTCGCCGGCATGCATATGCGGGGCTGCTATCAGTTTCGGGTCACTCGCAACAGCGACTTGTTCGTCGAGCAGGAGGAAGTCGACGATCTGCTGCGCGCCGTCGAAGGCGAACTCGCCTCGCGCCGTTTCGGCGATGCGGTGCGGTTGGAAACCGCCCATGACTGTCCGGACGAGATTCTCTCCTATCTGCTTGGGCAATTCGGACTCACAGCCGATGATCTATACAAGGTTTCCGGGCAGGTGAACCTGAATCGCCTGATGGCTGTGTACGATCTGGTGGACCGTGCAGACCTCAAGTACGCCCCGTTCGCGCCGAGCATTCCCGAGCGGCTGCGCATGGGCAACGATCTGTTCTCCACCTTGCGCGCCGGTGACGTGCTCCTGCACCACCCGTTTCAAGGTTTCGGCCCGGTCACGGATTTCATCAAGCAGGCGGCGAGCGATCCCCAGGTGCTGGCCATCAAACAGACCCTGTATCGCGCCGGCAGCGACTCCACCATCGTCGACGCGCTCACCGAGGCCGCGCAGGCGGGCAAGGACGTGACCGTCATCATCGAGCTGCGGGCGCGCTTCGACGAAGAAGCGAACATCGACATCGCAACCAAGCTGCAGGAAGCCGGCGCCCACGTCATGTACGGCGTATTCGGCTTCAAGACTCACGCCAAGCTGGTGATGGTGGTACGGCGCGAGGAACGGGGCTTGAGGCGCTACTGCCACCTGGGCACCGGCAACTATCACGCCAAGACCGCGCGACTGTACACCGACTACGGCCTGCTGACGGCCGACGAATCCGTCGGCGAGGATATCCACGAGATATTCCTGCAGTTGACCGGCCTGACCCGCGTACCTCGCCTGCGCTCGCTGCTGCATGCGCCGTTCAGCCTGCATCAGGCGCTGCTGACCAAGATCGACCGGGAAAGCGCCCATGCGCGCGCAGGCAAGCCGGCCCGCATCATGGCGAAACTCAACGCGCTCACCGAGCCCACCGTCATCCAGGCGCTGTACCGGGCTTCGCGCGCCGGGGTGGACATCGACCTCATCGTGCGTGGCGTGTGTTGCCTGGTGCCCGGCATCCCAGGCATCTCCGACCGCATCAACGTGCGCTCCATCGTCGGCCGATTCCTGGAACATTCGCGTGTCTATTACTTCGAGAACGCCGGAGCGCGCGAGATTTACTGCGGCAGCGCGGATTGGATGGATAGAAACTTATTCCGCCGCATCGAAGTCGCGTTTCCGGTGCAAGCACCCGAGCTGCAATCGCGGATCGCCGACGATTTGAAGCTGTACCTGGCGGACGACACGCAGGCCTGGATTTTGAATTCCACCGGCCAGTATGTCCACGCCGAGGGCCCCGACCACGTCTGCGCGCAAATACGCCTGCTGAACCTGTACGACGAACGGGTACCGCTCACCGACGCCTGAAGGAAAACCCGCGGCAGGCGCGGGCGCCGTCGCCGCTCAAAGGATATTCAGGCGAAAGCCGGCGTCCTTCAGATACGACCGCTCCTGCTCCAGATCCTCGAGAGTGAGGGGATGTTCCTTCATCCATCCCTGCGGCAGCTTCACATTCACGGTGCGGCCCTTGACGGCGAGATGCACGTCCAGCAAAGGCTGGGGGCTGCGCCCCCGGTGCAGCAGCACCGCGAGCCGCAGGAGCACGATCAGGAATTCCGCGAGACGGTCCCAGGGAGGCAGCAGATCCTCCAGTGACTCGAAGGACAATTGCTTGCGATGTCCGCCGACCAGCGCCGACAACAGCAATTGCTCCTCGCGAGGGAAACCCGGCATGTCGGCATGCTGCAGCAGGTAGGCACCGTGCCTTTGATACTTCGAGTGCGCGATATCCAGACCGGTTTCGTGCAGCCGCGCGGCCCAGCATAGTACGGACTCGGCCAACGGGTCCTCCAGGCCCCATTCGAACTCAACTTGCTCGAGCAGGGAAACCGCCGTCGCTTCGACGCGATCCGCCTGAATTTCATCGACGTGGTAGCGTTTCTCCATGGCGCGCACGCTGCGCACGCGCGCATCTTCGTTGGTGAAGCGTCCCATCAGGTCGTACAACAGTCCTTCGCGCATGGCGCCCTCGGCCTCGCGGACCCGGTCGATGCCGAAGTTTTCGACGATTTCGAGCAGAATCGCCACACCGGCCGGAAACACCGGGGCGCGCTCGGCGTCCACGTCCTCGAGATCGAGCTCATCCACATGACCCGCCGCGATCACGCGCTCGGCGAGCGAGCGCAGGTTGTCGAGAGTGATGCGCGGCGAGTCCGGATTGAGCCGGCGCACCACCTCGCCGATGGCGCGCACCGTCCCGGAGCTGCCGAAGGCCTGCAGCCAGCCGAGCTTGCGGTAGGCCTCCTGGATAGGCTCGAGTTCGAGCCTCACCGCCGTGCGCGCGCGCTCGAAGCGCTTTTCGGAGATCCTGCCGTCGTCGAAACAGATCGTGCTCAAGCCCACGCAACCCACCGACAGGCTTTCGAGCAGCAAGGGGTTGAACGCCTCGCCGATCACGACCTCGGTCGAGCCGCCGCCGATGTCGATCACCAGCCGCTTGTCCGGGCTCATGGGGCTGGTGTGCACCACGCCGGAGTAGATCAGCCGCGCCTCTTCCAGGCCGGAGATGATTTCGATGGGATGGCCGAGTGCAGCACGGGCGCGCTCCAAGAACCAGCGCTTACGCTTGGCGCAGCGCAACGCGTTGGTGCCGACCACCCGCACGCTGTCGGCACGCATGGCGCGCAGCCGCTGACCGAAGCGCTCGAGACAGCGCAAAGCGCGTTCGGTCGCCGCCTCGTCCAGCCGCCCGCTGCCATCCAAGCCCGCGGCCAGACGCACCATCTCGCGGAGCCGATCCAGAATGACGAGCTGGCCGTGCGAATGACGCGCCACGACCATGTGGAAGCTGTTGGAGCCCAAATCGACGGCGGCGAGGACGTCGGGTACTACGACACGACCGCCGCTCATCTAGCCGGTCAACATGCTTAGGCTGAGAATGAAGACCCGCAACCGCAGGTCGTCTTCGCGTTCGGGTTGCGAATGACGAACTGGGCGCCCTGTAGATCCTCTTTGTAGTCGATTTCGGCACCCATGAGGTACTGCGCGCTCATGGGGTCGACCAAGAGTTGCACACCGCCGTTTTCGACGCAGAAATCGCCGTCCTCGATCTTCTCATCGAAGGTAAAGCCGTACTGGAAGCCCGAGCACCCGCCGCC
Source organism: uncultured Gammaproteobacteria bacterium (assembly GCA_963807505.1). Lineage (GTDB taxonomy): Bacteria > Pseudomonadota > Gammaproteobacteria > Steroidobacterales > Steroidobacteraceae > Bog-1198. Next base: position 956,320 of record CAWECC010000001.1, read on the forward strand.
GGAGACGAACACCCGCAGCTTGAGGTTCGGATTCGCTTCCTCGCGGATCAATTCGCCCACCTTACCCGCTGCGGCGTCGGTGAAAACCAGCACATTCGGCGGGGGAGGGATCATATCGGTCCCGGACAGCGATTCGTGTGATGCACTCATACTGCTATTCTACGCCTCAGAAGTGTGGCCAATCAAAATTCCGGACTCTGTTCGGGACCGGCTTCACTGTTGGCGGGCCCCGGAATCGCCCCGGCGGCCGCCTGATCGGCCATGCCGGCCTGCGAATTCGGCCTATGGATCAACTTCCCATTGATTTGGGCGCCCACGGCCGTTTCAATGACCGCATAGCGAACATTTCCCAAAACGCGTGCTTTCGAGCCCAACTCGAGCCGATCACCGGCGTCGATGTCGCCCTTGACGATGCCATTGAGCTGGACATCGGACGCGATGACCGACCCTTCTATGCAGCCCTGCTCGCTCACCGACAAAAAGGCGCCCGTCTCGGGCTGCGCCCTCACGTTGCCGTTGATGTGGCCGTCCACATGCAGGCCGCCGACGAATTCGACATCGCCGTTGATGCGCGTCTTGGCACCGATCAAGGTGTCGATTTTCGCGTTCTTACTCTGTTTCTGTTTGAACATTGGCATCACCCTTGTGCGGAACTGCGCCGCCCGCCTCGGTTTCGACCGACATTCCCTGCGCCTTCCAAACGAAGGCCTGCCGGAAGCTATGACTCACGTCTTTGTCTTTGATGCTGCGAATCTCCACTCCGACGCGCGTCGGCTCGAACCCCTGCGGCAATTGAATGGGCTCGTCGTAATCCTGAAAGTAGCGGAACGAATAGGCCAGGCTGTGGCGCCGGTTGGGCGCAACCTGCTCAAAAGTCAGGCTTGAAGGCTTGTTCTGCAGCGATCCGTCGATGGTGATCGCGGCACTGCCCGCCACCGTGCTGTCGGGCTTTCCCGTCTGCATCAGCACGAATTTCAGGCGGTATTGACCGGGGGGACCCTCAGGCACAATTTGCATCTGCTGCACCTTCACGTGAATGATCGAGTCCGGCTGCACCAATCCGCGGTAAAACGACAGATCTTGGTTCAATCGCGCGATTTGACTCTGCATATCGCCCAGACTGCGATCGATCTGCTTGTAGCCCTCGCGATCGACGCGGCGCGCCACTTCCGCCGCTTCGAGTTCGCCGCGCTGCTTTTCGTTTTCCGTTTCGAGTTCGCGGATACGCGCGCTGGCCGACAGCGCGCCACGCACCGAATCGACCACGTGAAAGCCCGCCTCGTATCGGCCGAACTCGAACGTCACGTATAGTATGGCCAAGCCTGCCAGCACCGCCAGGCCCAACAGCACCGCGCGGCGCTTTGGCGCATGCGGTCTGACGACCAATTTGCCGAACAAATAGTTTCTCCAGGCGCTTCGCGCCGAATCTAACGGGGTCGAAGCGACCCCGTCCGTTAGGGGTAGAAGACATTACACGGGTGGCGGGCCCTAAGACAGGGCTTTGATAGTACGGACGGTTTGGGGGCAGTCCAGCGCCCGAGTGGCGCTAAGCGGCGACAGACAGCGCAGCGCGGTATACGATGCCTCGCTCATGCTCTGGCTCAAAGCATTTCACGTCATCGCGGTGGTCACCTGGTTTGCCGGCCTGTTCTACTTGCCGCGCCTGTTCGTCTATCACGCCGACGCCAAGGATACGATCAGCATCGACCGCTTTCGAATCATGGAGCGCCGCCTGTTTGCCATCATGACCATCGGCGCCACGGCGAGCGTCGCATTCGGCGCGGCGATGCTGGCGGCGGCGCCCATTTACCTGACCATGCCCTGGCTGCGGATCAAGCTGCTGCTCGTGCTGTTGGTGATCGCCTACCACTTGTTCTGCTACAAGCTGATGTGTGATTTTGCCGGCAATCGCAACGCACACAGTGCCAAGTGGTACCGTGGATTCAATGAAGTGCCCTCGCTGCTGCTGATCGCCATCGTGCTGTTGGCTGTGGTCAAGCCTTTTTAGGCGCTGACGCGCCACCTATCAACGGGGTCGAAGCGACCCCGTCCTATAGGTGCTCGCTGCGCGAGCTTAAGAACGGGCCGCCGCGGTACTACCTGTGAGTTCAACGGGCCTTGGTTTCGCCCGCTGCGGCGGTCGTTTCGATCTCTGGCCACCATTCGGGGTAGGGTGGCAGGCCTTCGGGGAAGATGGTGTTGCCCAGGTCGTGCAGAGCGCGCACGTAAACGCGGCGCTTGAAATAGACGACTTCGCGCACGGGCGTCCAGTAGTCGGTCCAGCGCCAGCGGTCGAATTCCGGGGTGGCGGTGGAATCGAATCGAAGTTTCGATTCGTCGGCGATCAGTTCGAGCAGAAACCAACGCTGCTTCTGCCCGATGCAGCGGTCACGCACATACTGCCGCGGCAGGCGATACCGCATCCAGCCGCGCGTCGAGGCCAGCATCTTGACGTCGCCGCGTTCCAAACCGATTTCCTCTTTGAGTTCGCGAAACAGTGCTTCCTCCACCCGTTCGCCGCGATTGACGCCGCCTTGGGGAAACTGCCAGCCACGGCCGCCGACCCGGCCGCCCAGAAACACCTCCCGGGACGCGCGGGACAGCACGATCCCCACATTGGCCCGGAAACCGTCTTTGTCGATGTAATCGGTGGCAGGTTGGGAGGACATTGGCACAATTGTTCCATATCGCCGGCCGCTTGTGGGTAGCGGTGCGGTCGCCGTACGGTACGCGTCACATTATTGTCGCCGATCGTGTGTGAGGATCGGGCTTGCCATTGCCGCCGGCAGCACCTCAGCGGCTCGATACCGTGATAAGGGCGTTTCTGGGTAGCCACGAAAGGGCTTGGGCGGCTCTATCGCCGACTGGGGAGCAGCTACTGTTTCTTCGCTGCGCCCGCGAATAGCTCGTGCAGCGGCGTCTTGAGTTCCACCGCAATAGCGGAGAGGACGGTCACGGTGGGATTATAGATACCCCGCTCCAGTCGCCCGATTACGTTCGGATGGACCTCCGCATCGAACGCAAGCGCCTCCTGCGTCAGGTTGCGCCGTTTCCGACGTTCCCGAATCTCTTTGCCGAGACCCCGCAATATTGACCTTGAGCGCACGCGCAAGGTTCGAACTTCGAGCTCGATCTAGTCCAGACATGATAATGTTGAAGTGGCAGAAACAGGGTGATTTCGCCGCTTATCGCCACTAGCGTTATTGCCGCTTGTCAGCGCCCGCGAATAGTTCCAGCACCGATGTATTCAGCTTCACGGCGATCGCATAAAGGGTCAGTACGCTGGGGTTGTAGACCCCCCTTTCGATGCGTCCGACTATGCTCGCGTGGATTCCAGCCTGGAGCGCCAGCGCCTCCTGGCTCAGGTTGTGTTGCTCACGGCGTTCCCGAACTTCTTCACCGAGGCTTTGAAGTAGCGATCTTGTGCGCACGCACAAGGTTCGGCCGACCGCCAGGATGCCGTCCAGACATTATGATGATTGCCGCTTGCGCACAGTCCGGGGGGCTACCCCGATGCTGATCGATTTCGACCGTTCTGGCAGCTTTTGGATACGTATCCCCCATCATCCAGGGTTTACAAGCTCAATATCTCGCGTATTTCGCAAGATACGATCCTTGAACACGATAGTGTCGCCCACTACAATGTTTTGTGGTTCAAACGGTCCTGGCCTGACAGATTCAAATCACGTCAGGAGGCAGTGGACCATGCTTATTTTGACCCGCCGGCAGGCCGAAACCGTGGTGATAGGTGACAGCGTCAGGGTGACCGTCCTCGATATCAAAGGCGGCCGAGTCCGACTCGGGGTGAATGCGCCTCGCGAAATCATCGTGAATCGAGAAGAGATCTGCGAGAAGACGAGGCGAAAACCTCGGATGGCGCCCGAACGCCCTTGACGGACTGTTGTCGTTGAGACCCGCGGTACGAGCTAACGGCATCACGTCCCAGGTATTTTGAAGGCTTCCTGAAGTTCCTGCGGCGCAAGGGTCAGCCTTGGCGTGGTACTCAAAGCTGCTTTTCCACTCCTGCGATCAGCTCCGCCAGCGGTGCCTTCAGCCCCATGGCTACATCGAATAGCGTCAGTACTTGGCTATTGGTTTCGCCCCGTTCGAGGCGCCCGATGACATTGGTATGGACCCCCGCTTCGTGTGCCAGCTCCTCCTGGCTCAGGTTGCGCTGTGTACGGCGCTCCTTCACCTCGTCGCCAAGCATTTCCAGAAAGGTCTTTGTGGGCACGACACAAGATTCGGTCCTTGAACACTAAGGTGTCTAGACACTATAATGTTGAGTACGAAGAAGGGAATTTATTCGGCGCGGGGAGGCAATGGAACATGCGCATTTTGACCCGCCGGCAGGCCGAAAACGTGGTGATAGGAAGGAGACCGCAGATGCCGCACGTTCGCCCTTGACGAATTGTGGTGCCATTGACCTTCGCGGTACGAGCTAATGGCATCGCGCCCCGCCTATTTTGAACGCCTCCTGAAATTCCTACGGCGCAAGGGCCGGTCGCGGGAGGATGCCGAGGATTTGATCCAGGAGGCCATGCTGCGCCTTCATGTGTACGGCCGCGACACGCCTGTCGTGAACGAGGAAGCCTTCCTTCGGCACGCCGCACACAACCTGTCCATCGATCAGCATCGGCGCACCCGCCCGGACCTGCGCAAAGAAGTGCCCATCGAGGATATCGATGAGCAGAATCCTCTGGTCGCCCCGGAATCCACCCCCGAAGATACGATCGAAGCCCAGCAGCGGCTGGATCGCATCAAAGCGGTGCTGGATGCCGTCAGCCTGCGTACACGCGAGATATATTTCGCGCATCGCTCCGGCTACAGCTATGCTGAAATCGCCGCGCACATGGATATATCGAACATCACGATCAAACGGCACATGGCACGCGCACTTCTGGCCATCATGGAGCATTGCAGAACGGAACAAGGCGAGACGGAAGAAGATGGGATCGCGAACCGCACCGAGGAATAGCAAGGAGGACGAACGCATCCGCACGGAAGCAGCCATGTGGATCATCGAATTGCACGGTCCGGATCGAGATAAAAATCTCGAATCAAGGTTGAGACGATGGATGGCCGAGGATACTCGGCATGCCGCGGCCTTCGAGCGTGCCACCGACGCGTGGCAATACAGCGGCAACATTCCGCGGCATCCGCTGCAGCGGGTGTCCGAGTCCGCGCGAGGACGCAAGCGCATGAGAACCGCCGGTGCAGCGCTGGCCGGCATGGCCGCGCTGTGTGCCGCGCTCGCCTGCACGATCTATTTCCTGCGGGACGATACCCTGACCACCGGACCCTCGGAGCAGCGAATAGTCGATCTCACTGACGGCAGCCAGGTAACACTCAACGCCAGCAGCCGGGTCGTGGTGCAGTTCGACGAGGGTGTGCGCAAGATCATTTTGAAGCGCGGTGAAGTGCTGTTCGATGTGGCCAAGGATCGTTCGCGGCCTTTTGTGGTCATCGCCGGCGACCGCAAGGTCATTGCCGTGGGAACCTCCTTCGAAGTCCTGCGCGAGGAGCCTGCCGGATCGACATTTGCGGTTACGCTCGTTGAAGGCCACGTGGCGATCGAGCCGATTTCCTCGCCTGATGCGCTGCCTAACGCAAGCGGCAATGGAGTGACGCTGCTGAAACCAGGCGAGAGGCTTCGATTCGTGGGAACTACGAACGAATCGTTGGACTCACCTTCTATCGAAAGAATAACAGCGTGGCGACACGGCCAATTGATTTTCGACAATACGTCGTTGGATGAGGCGGCGGCGGAGTTCAACCGTTACGGCACCCGCAAGTTGGCGATCCACGGGATCGCCGCGCAAAGCCTGCGCGTGGGCGGCGTATTCAAAATCAGCGATCCCTACAGCTTTGCGCAATCCATGGCCGGCACATACCACCTGCAAATCATCGTTCAAGGTAAGACGATCACTGTTACAGACGCGCGAATCGATACGAAGTAATCTTTTTCCGCTTGCATGATTCCCACCGGCGTTCCCGCTGCGTCTTTAATACGCGTGGGCCGTAAATCCGCCAAAAACACTCAAATATTCAAACCGACTTAAGAGCAAGACCTTTGCTGGGGATTCATCAATGTGTGCACGCGCAGGGATTATTTTGTCCGCGATTTATGCGGCAGTACTTTCATTCAACGCTTCATCGTCTTCGGCGAACGCGGCGTCCCCGCCCGATTCGACAGCGGCGGCGAACTCCACGTTCGCGCTCGGGTCCGACATCAAATTGCACTTCGATCTTCCCGCGGGACCCATGGACAAGGCGCTTCGAGATTTCGCAGTTCAGGCGGATCGAAACATTTCCTACGAACCATCCATTGTAGCGGGTCTTCAGGCAGCTGCGATCAGAGGCGAATTCACTGTCGGCGACGCGCTCACACTTCTGCTGAAGGGCACGAAGCTTCGGGCTGTCGATATCAATACAAAGACGATTCGAATTCTAGAAAAGACACCGCCCGGCACATCGTTGCAGACTGTGCCGGAAGGCTCTTCATCGAATGACGGCGAGACTCACACCAAGAACGATATCGATGAAATTACTGTAACGGGTACCCACATCCGCGGCACCACGAACTCGCCGTCTCCGGTTCTGGTCTTCACTCGCGATGACATCGATGCTGCCGGCGCGAACACGATTCAGCAATTCTTGCAGTCATTGCCGCAGAACTTCGGCGGGGTGTCCGAAAATACAATCGGTAACATTGCGAGCAACGGCAGCACTAACGGTGTCAACGGAAGCGCGCCGAACTTGCGGGGACTAGGCTCTGGCGCCACGCTCGTGTTGATCAATGGTCATCGCGTCGCGCCCGGCAATAGCGACGCAAGCTTCGTCGATATCTCCATGATCCCACTGACCGCGGTCGAGCGTATTGAAATAGTCACGGACGGAGCCTCCGCAATCTACGGCTCCGACGCCGTTGGCGGCGTCGTCAACATCATCCTGCGTACCAAGTTCGACGGCGCGGAAACTCGCGTTCAATACGGAACGGTCAGCGACGGATCGATGCATAATGTTCAGGTAGGCCAAACCGCGGGTACCGATTGGACGGGCGGATCGGGTGTGATCAGCTACCAGTATTTCGACCAAACGCCGTTGTCGGCGGCCGGCCGTGATTATCTGCACTCTGTACCACTTCCATTCGATCTGCTTCCAGAACAAGCACAGCAGTCTGTATTTGCCAACGGCGATCAGGAGGTCACTGCCGAGTTCAACATACATGGCGACGCAATCTACTCGCATCGAGGGACGAATACGGCGTTCAGCCAGGAAGTTGCGCCGATCTATTACACGTCGGCGAGTCCCACGAAGATCGACTTCTACGGCGCGTCGCTCGGTTCCACACTGAAGCTGCCTCGTCAGAGTGAACTGACGCTGGAAGCGACCTATTCGGAGAGCGACACGGCTCAGCAACTCTTTCAGACCTATCAGATCGGGGAGCCGTCATCTGTGTTTCAAGTAACGAAGACGAAATCTGCCGTTATTTCCGTGGACGCCAATTTGGACGGAGTACTCGCGTCCATACCAACGGGATCCATTCGATACGCCGTCGGCGCTCAGTACCGCAAAGAGTCTTTCGGCAATACCTTTACACTTCCCGTAACCAACAACACGTTCTACCCGAGCCGCGATGTGGACGCCGGATATATCGAGCTGCACGTCCCGGTCATTGGTCAGACAACCAGCAGCCACGGCGATCCGGCCCTCGAATTGACCTTGGCTGATCGAGCCGAACACTACAGCGACTTCGGATCTACCAACAATCCCCAATTTGGCTTGATCGCGAAGGCATCGTCGAGCGTGACCATTCGCGGCACCTACGGCACGTCGTTCGTGGCTCCCTTGCTCAGCCAGCTAAATCCCGTTCCGTCTGCAGTCTTACCCGTTCCTGGCGCACTGTTCAGTCCGGTGCCTGGTCAGACGATTCCGAATACTTTGATAGTGGACGGCGGCAATCCCGACCTAGAGCCCGAGAAAGCCAGAGTCTGGACGGTCGGGCTAGATTTCAAGCCGCCGGAAGTCGAAGGTCTTACCATGAAACTGACCTACTACAACATTGTATTCACGAACGAAATCAACTCTGCCGATGCAAGTATCAATATAGAAGACGCATTTGCCGATGAGGCCATTCTGGGCCCCGGCATCGTGCAGCGAAATCCGCCGAGTTCACTGGTCCAACGATTGATTTCCGAACCGACTTACGAAAATCCGTTCAACATCGACCCGGCCACGATCGCCGCCCTTATAAACTCCGAGAGCTTGAATCTATCTTCGGTGAAAACGAGAGGGTTGGATTTCGGCCTTGGATATAAGAGAACGATTTTCGGCACTGGGATCGACACGGGTGTCGACGGCACCTACATCTTCACGTTCGACAACCAATTTTCGAGCAGCGCGCCTGTCGAATCGCTTTTGAATACAACGTACAACCCGATCAACCTGAAGCTCCGCGCACGGGCGTTGGCGACGCGCGGACCGCTGAGCGGCGGCTTTTACGTCAATTTCACCAACGACTATTCGAACAATAACGTCGCCCCCTATGCCCACGTGTCGTCGTGGACCACGGCGGATGCCGCCGCAAGCTACGAATTCGGCTCCGCGGGCACGCCCTTCAACGGCGTTACGATCGCGCTCAGCGTGATTAATCTGACGAACCGGGAGCCTCCCTATGTTGCCGTTCCCGGCGCATATTCGGCGATCGCCTACGATGGGAACAATGCCAACGTCCTGGGTCGATACATTTCGCTCCGACTGCAGAAGCGCTGGTAATGCCAAGTCCTCGGCGGCCGACACTACTGCTTTTGAACCGTATGCGCGGGTTGCGGGACAGCGCCGCGGTGTTGCTCGCTATGACGCTATTCGTCTCATCGGCAAATGGCGCCTTCAGAGGCGAAAGACCATTCACCGTTAACGACCTAGTGAAGTTGTCGGGCGTGGGGAAAGCGGCTGCCCAACCGGGAACCAATACATTCGTGTGGGAACAGTCGCCGCCTTACGACACCCTCGGAGACTACGGCGCAGGGACGCAAGGCGCCTGGCAAGGCGGCGACTACGAGATTTTCACGGTGGATTGCGGCTCCAACGTACCAAGGAAGCTATTTCAACCCCGCGAACGCACGACCTACCTGCTTGGAGATTTTTCAAATGACGGTCGTTTCCTCACTCTTTTGGCCACTCGCGACGGGGAGGTTAGAGCTGCGGTGTTCGACTTTCAGCAGCGGCGACTAAAGGAGTTTCCGCTGGCCCCTCGATTCCTGCTGAGCGCCGACTGGGTATGGCTGGACAATCGCCATCTCGCGATCGCTGCGTATCCAGACGGAGGGGGGCCGTGGCCATTCACGTTTCGGCGGGGCATTGGATCTCACCTCACGCGAAGTTGGGAAAAGTCCTGGAGAGGCCAGGAAGCTTCTGTTGATCAATACGATAGCTCCGCGACCGACGTTGATCGGCCACTTCCGGGCCGCCTGGTCATAGTCGATGTCGAATCGGGGCATATCGAACAATTGGCATCCGGACAGTTCTCAGCGCTTCGCCCGTCTCCGGACGGTCGATGGTTGGCTGCGGTCCGACAGTCGATGTTGCCCCAATCGGCCTTGGAACATCCTCACATCGATTGGACCTACGCTCGATCGGTACTGACGGTGTTCTCCTTGATCGGAGGCCCGGTCGAACGAGAGATCTCCCCGGACCTCGACGTGCTTCCGGACAGCATGGAATGGAATCCATCGGGCAAGCGGCTGGCCTTTTTTGCGTCGCCTGCCGGAACGGGGCTGCGAAGCGGAGATTTTTGGTTGGTTAACCCAACGAGTTCCGCTGTCGAAGTCGTTCCACACGCCGGCCTCAGTCTGGTATCTCAACGAGCGCGCGGCGGGACTCAATGGCCGGAACGGGCGGTATGGTTCGAGGATTCGCTCGCGGTATTCGCCCGATCGACGCCGGGTCAACCCGGAACGCTGGCATTCGAGGACATTGAACGCAACGGGGTGGTCGATTCGCGCGTAGCGATACTCGCTGTGCCGGCACACTGGTTTTTATTGTCGGCGCACTCGGCGCCACACGATCTGACGCCCGGGATGCAGCAGGTCTCGCCGATTCCGGTCGTTGCCGACGGTACTCGGTTCATTGTGGTGAGCGACGCGCGGGCATGGAGTTTGAATGCGTCGGCGCCACCCTCGCGCTTGTTCCCGCGGTTCGATCAACGGCTCGACGCTCTGGCGAATCGCGATCTGTTTCAGCCCGCAACGAATGGCGGCGAGAAATTTTTCCCCATCATCGGCAAACCTGGGAAACTCGCGCGGATAGAAGCAGACCATGGATTGCCGGCATTGAAGCTGGTCACCACACCGCCCGGAACTTCGGTGCTCGCGACCGCGAAATCCGGCACGGCTCTTGCGCAAATCGGCATCGGAAAGGGCGCTGAGTTGGCTATCATCGGCCCGGACGGCAGCGGACTCAGGACACTGGGCGAACTCAACCCCTTCCTCGATCAGATTGCCGAAACGCGATGGACGGACTTTGCCTATTCCGACGCGGCGGGCTCCCAGAGAGCCCATCTATCGGGATGCTTGCTTCTTCCCACCGACTATCAATCCGGACACAGGTACCCGCTGATTGTCGAAGTGTACCCCGACCGACCGGGCGGCTGCGGCTCTCCGCAACTGCGCAACCGATTCGCCATGGCCGCTCGGCCCACCTCTTATAGCGAGCATCTATTGGCCGCCCGAGGTTTCATTGTATTTCGGCCGGACACCGGAGGTGGCATCAGCCGCACGGCGGCCGGTCCGCAGGCAGCGCTGTCGGAGGTCGTTAACCAGGGCGTAGACGCAGTCCTCGCGGCGGGCTACGGCGATCCGGACCGAATCGGCCTGATGGGCTTCAGCCAGGGCGGGTTTGCGTCTTTATGGATCGCCACTCAAAGCCGTCGATATAAGGCAGTGGTATCGCTCAACGGTTGGTCGGATTTAACCAGTGACTTCTTTGCGATGGATTGGGCGCAGCAACTCGCGCCGACAGAAATCACGAGTGAAGGCGATGAGGAAAGGTATCTAGCCTCTGCCGGGAGCGATTTCATCATGGGGGGTACCCCATGGAAATTTCCCCAGCGCTATATCCAGAACAGCCCTCTGTGGCGCTCGGATGACGTATCGGCGCCGGTTCTACTGATCCACTCGGACATGGACGAATTTGACGACACCGGCTATACGGCGTTCTTTACCTCTCTCTACATCCAGAAGAAGGACGCAAGGCTGCTCATCTACCGAGGTGAGGGACACTCGCCGTCGAGCCCCGCCAACATCCGGCATATGTGGAAGAACATATTCTCCTGGTTCGACGGGTATCTGAATGTAAAACGAGATTCCGACGGGAAGATCGTTCTCGCAAAATAAGAGCCGAGGCAGTTGGACTCAACACCGGCCAAGCAATCTACTTAGAGCCGCCACGCCGCAGCGGCCCACTTGCGCGCCCACACCTCCGCCGCTATGCACGACAAGAAAGGCCACAGCACGCGGTCGTTCGTCGGCCGATTGCCTGCGAGATAGGGTTCCACCGCAGCCCGCTCGATGATTCGCTCTTTCACCAGTACGCCGTCGAGCACCAATTCGCGAAGAAACGGCAGGCACTCCCGAATCTTGCTCATGCCCGTCAAGGCCACAGTCCCCTTTTCCTCACGGCGAATGATGGCCTCAGGCACACAATCGCGAAACGCGGCACGCTCCAATGCGCGGTCTCTGCCCCCCTGCAACAAGGTGTAGAGCGGAATACGTAGGCAGAGTTCGACCAGCGGCTGAGAGAATAGCGGATGATGTTCACCGGCATACTGAAGCTCGGAGACGGGGCGATGCCTGTGAAGCAGGCATCCAAGAAGGCAGATTTGCCATCTCTTGCCCGGGGGAAGATCCGAGGCATCCGTTTGCCAGGGTTGCCATACATAGTCGGCGATGTCCGCAGGCACAAGCTCTGGGTTAATAAAAACGGATTCTCTATCGTATTCGTCCTCGGGTTGCCACTCCCCCCGAAACAATCCCAGTCGAATAGACCTCTTGAGAACTCCCCAGCGGGATAGCTTCGACCGGCGTATCGCATCCCGAACGCACCGGGAGAAGTCGCCTGTGACCCCATGGTCAAATGCATAGTCCACGGCGCCGAACGGCGAACGCGGCTCGAAGAACAGATGGTCGCCGCCTTGACCGTCCCAGATCGACTGGGCCTTGGTCCGTTCAGGAACGAGATTTCGCAGATCCGATTCGAGAGCGATTCCGAGATTTGCGACGCGTGGATTGGCTGTTCTCGGCAGACGAAAAACGCGTTCGTCGTACATCGCTCCGCGAGAATATCCGGATTGAATTACGAGTTCGACGCCCGCCTCCTTGGCCGCGAGTTCGGCGAAGGCCCGGTCTTTGTCGTCCCTACCTCCCGATTCCCAATGGAGACAGGTCACAACCGGGCAATACGCCGATCGCTTCAAACAGCCTAAAATTGCGGACGAGTCCAGTCCGCCGGACAGCCGATGTACGATGCGATCGTACTTCGACGCCCAGAAATCCACGCATGCCTGCGCGACATGTCGAACTTGGCGGGAGGCTTCTTCGAAGTCATCCACTGCGCGTTCCCTGCATATACTCCGCGGATCCCATAGGCAGAAGTGATTCGCATGCGATTCACTCAACTCGAGGCATTCACCGGCGCGAAGCTCGCGCACCTCGTTCAGGCCACACTCTCTCTGCGATAGCTCGGCGTCGTAGACGAAACCTGCAAGATACCGAGTGTTGATGGAAAACCGAGGCAGTTCGAGACCGGAAAGATCCTCTATGTTCGAAGTCAGGACGCTCATATCACCATGTGTAATCGCGTAACAGGGAATTTTCCCCGAGCTGTCGCGCAGTACATAGTGCCTTGCGCCATGATCGTTGAGGAATGCGACATAGCCTCCCCAATAATTGTCGATCAAATGTCGGCCTCGGGTTCGCACAATTTCCCGCGCTAGCCTTTCGCCGATGGCCGGATTCCAGTAGCGAGGCGATGTTTCTAGGTCCTTGGGAAAGAGCGTGCCCAGTATTGCGCCACTGCCTGCCGGCAGCTCAATGGCCCCGACGGACCGGCCCGCAGGCGGCAAATGAAACAAGAAAATCCCGGTGCCGCTGCGCAATAGCTCCCACGTCGGGTGATTGTGACGGAACCGTTCCACCAACGGCGGCGCTAAATCGTCATTGTGAAATCCTTGGATGGAGCGAAAAAAGGCCACGTAGCGATACATGCAACAATGCCTGTCTACATGCTCAGAATCGGCTTGTACTTACCGACGCGCTCGGGCTCATCATTGATGACCGTCGAACCGTCCTGAAGCCAGCAATGCGCTTGGAACGGGTCGGCGACGACCCCGAAGACCACGCGCGGAAGAAGACGATAGCCCGCCAGGAATTCCAGGAGCGCTAGAGAATCGAATAAGCATAGGTAAGCGCGCGGGTAAAGTGGGCGAAGCCTCTGAAAGGCGGCAATCAGTGTCGAGGCATGGGGTGCATTGCCGATGACGCTCGACAAATCAGCGCGAAGTCGGCGCCGTTCAATTCGTGTGAGGGTGCGGGAAAGCGCCTTGGTTCGTAACCGCCAGTCGACCTTCGCGCAAGCCAGGAAAAATCGGAGAATCAAAGATAGGGGGATACGCACCGACGCCGTCGATTCAGATGCCTCGATGCGATCCTTCGGCGCCGGATATTCTGACTCGGCAAAGGGCTTTCCAATCGCTCGGTTGCCGGTGATGACTCCGTTGCTGATCAGCGACTCGACCAGCTTGTCCGTTTCCACACCGATTGGCGAGGGACGCTCCGTCGAGTCGCTCGGCTTCTGCCAGCCGTGGAGCTGATCGCCGATCGAGGTCAATTCGGCATCCGACACACAGAGATATCGATCTCTGTTTGCGCTGAGGATGATCCAATAGCACCCCATTCTGCAGACAAAGCAATCCTTTGACAGGAAGTAAGTTGCATCGCTCATGGTCTGCGTGACCCCACTGAGAATGGGCGCGGCGCTCGGCCTTTCCACCGTGCGCCGTGCCCGCACCCACTACTGAGTGTTCAGGCGCCGGGGCCTTTGTTCAGATCCTCGCCCTCGGGCATGCCAATGCCACCCTTCGTCTCCTCCGAGACCTTGCCCAACTCAATGACCTTTTCCGTGTTCATGACAATCTCCTTCGATAATGCCAATTTGGTTCGACCTCTGCATTTCGCGAAAGCGGCTCCAAATCTAGGCGTTTTCGCGGCTAACGCAATGTCCGATGCATGCCTCTTTGTGCGGTCAATGTCGATACAAAACGTCACGCTCAAATGGTGGCGACTCTGTGCGGCTCGGTTCACGGGGCCTCTGTCCCGAACCATCTCTTGCGTGCAGGCCTTGGAAATCCGTGAGTTGCCGCGCGTCCTTACACGGCCTTAGTGGAATACCCGCGCGGGTCTCCAGACTAGATATCGCGGCGCGCCATGCGCCCCGATCAATCCACATCGTGGCGTCACCCTCTCTCACCGGATTGACTTCTCAGGCATGCCGGGCAGAATCGATGCGCGCGATCGGGTTAGTGAACCTTTATGTTGACCCTAAGGGAATGGGGCATTTATGTGGAAATATCGTCTTCCGGTACTCAACTCACTGAGAGCTTTTGAAGCCGCGGCGCGACATCAGAGCGTGAGAAAGGCCGGCGAAGAACTACACGTCAGCGACGCATCGATCAGCCGGCACATCCGGAATTTGGAGCGGCAAATTGGGCGGGATCTTTTCGAGAGGCACGCCAGAAAGATCGTATTGACCGATGACGGCGAAGCGCTGCTGGGCGTGGTATCCACTGGGTTTTCCATTATTCAGCATGCGATAACGCGGCTGAGCACCAGTCCGCATCCGGAACGACTGGCCATCTCCGTCGATCCTGATTTTGCCAGCCTCTGGCTCGTCCCAAAACTCCCGGAATTCCACGCAATCGCACCGAATGCCCTGATTGAGATCCTCGCCGAAGAGAGCACAGCTGCATCGCTCAATCCTCGGGTGGATTGCGCCATCCACTATGCCGACGCGGGTCTGAAGATTGCGAACGGCGAGGTGCTGTTCAGGTCCAGCCTGTTTCCGGTCTACGCGCCGGATTTGGTACAGGGGCCGCCGCTGCGCACGCCGGAGGATCTTCGCCATCATGCTTTATTGCACGATCGATCGCGAATCGAATGGCAGGAATACACTCAGAGTTGCGGCATCGCCGCCGAAGTCAACGTCGGATCGGGCAGCGTTTTCAGTGGAACAGCGTATTGCCTGGACGCCGCCGTCCGAGGCCAGGGCGTCGCCATGGGCGATGACTTTCTTGCGGGACTGTATTTGTCCGAGGGGCGTCTCGTAAGGCCTTTTGATCATTCGTTCCTGTCCAAGAATGCCTATTTTTTTATCGCCCCTTACGGATCCGCGAAGCACCCAGTCGTCGAGGCGTTTCGCAACTGGCTGTTTGAGGGCATGGATTGCCTGCGAAACATCACTGCAACGAAAGCGAAGGGGTAGCTATATGGACACGGAGCAGACAATGACCGGCATGGTCTCTCATCACGGGCGGGGATACCGCGAAGCCGACAGTATCTACAATGCATGCTTCAATCACCCCGCGATCGCGGCGTTGAAATCGTTCAACCAGCGGTTTTCGTCGCGGCCGTTGACGCATTCCGAGCTGGCTCTGTTTTTGGCCAGCATGGCTGCTTTCAACCGGCATACCATCGGAGGCATTGCGATACTCGCGGGGAGATTGTCGGATCAAGTGCTTCCCCTGCGGCCGAGAAATGGCCACGAAATCGGAGCCTATGTACTCGATGCGGCGGTCGATGAGTACGGCCTGCGGGAAACCGTGACCCACGTGGAATTGGCGCGGAGTTTCGCGGAATATCTGGGAATCCCGGCGCAGACCATCGAAACGCGGGACAGTGCATGCCCCGCGGCTGTGGAGATCGGCGACGCGCTGTTCTCTTGGTATCGGGAGAGGCCGGTTGCGTTTTCCCTCGGAGTGCACGCCGCATCGGAAGTGACCAGCGTGGAGGAGTTCGTCCCCTGGCACGATGTGTTTCTGAAATTCCCGCAGTACCGCTTCTCGCGCGAGCAGCCGGAATTCGCGTACATGCGGGCGCACTTCGTGCACGAGCCGGACCATATCAATGGCGCCAATCTCTGCATTGCGCGATACCTCGATGTGCTGCCCGGGGAGCGTGGACTGCTGCGGGAGGGCGCGCTGAGATACCTTGAAGCCTATCAAAGGATGTTTGAGCAATTAGAGGCTGCGATTTTTGGCTGCCGGACGCTCGCCTGACGAGTCGCCGGAGCCGGCGTCGATGTCAAAGCTCATGCAGCCGCGAATACAGTACCTCCTGCGGTCGGGGGATCCGCTGGCGGAGGACGGACCGAACGTAATCCGTAATCTCAGCCGATCGCCCAAGAAAATATCTTCGTTCTACGTCTACGACAAAAAGGGCACGGAGTTCTTCGAGCGCCAGTGCGACACGCCGGAATACTACTTGAGGCGGGTGGAAACCCGATTGTTGACCCGCTACGCCGGCGACGTCGCCGAATTGTGCGGGTATCCCTCGGTCGTCGAGCTGGGCGCAGGCACTGCGGAGAAAACGCGGATCTTGTTAGCAGAATATGCGAGACGCGCGCTGCGCTGCGACTATTTTCCAATCGACGTGGATACGGAAACTCTCGCGGAAGCGGCACGCACGCTGATTGCTGCTTTTCCATTTCTCTTCGTTCACTGCCTGGGTGCGACGTATGAGAAGGGATTGAGTGCGTTGCCGCCATCCTCCGATCCGCGGCTGTTCGTATTCTTGGGTAGCTCTCTAGGAAATATGGAGCGCCGGGAAATCGACTGCCTGCTGTCGCAGCTATTCGCACATGGCGCGCCGGGAGATTACCTGTTGCTCGGCGCCGATTTGGACAAGGATCCGGCCGTCATCGACCGGGCCTACAACGACTCGGCGGGGTTTGGACCGCGTTCGACTCTCAATATGCTCGATCATCTGAACCACCGCTACGCCGGCAATTTTATCGCGGAAAACTTCCGCTATCGGTCCAAATATGATTCGCTCATAAAAAGAAACGAGGTTCGAATCGAGAGCCTCGTGGATCAGACCGTCACGCTCGCCTCGCTGAATTTCACTGTGTCGTTCGGCGCGGCGGAGCTGATCGATGCGGAAGTCATGTGGAAATTCGACCCAGATGAACTCGGCGAAATAGTGGATCGCGCGGGCTTTTCGCCG
This sequence comes from uncultured Gammaproteobacteria bacterium, assembly GCA_963807505.1. GTDB lineage: Bacteria > Pseudomonadota > Gammaproteobacteria > Steroidobacterales > Steroidobacteraceae > Bog-1198. The sequence continues at coordinate 973,596 of CAWECC010000001.1, forward strand.
GCGCGCCAATGGATAGACCCGGTGTACCGCTACGGCCTGTTCTTGTTCATGCACAAGTGACTTGCGTTGCTAATGGTAGGCATAGCTTCCCTCGGCAAACGACGAGCCGGTGCTTTCCTTGATCTTGTTCCGTAATAGGCGCTGCTGCAACGCGAGAGAATCCAAGCCGTTGATCGATTGCCTGACCAGTTCCCGCGCCAGCTGCGCCACGTCGGGGTAGTAAGGTTTGTTGGCCGAATCAGCGTCGTATTCCATCGATATCGCCAAACAGCCGAGCACCGATTCGGCCTTCGAAAGGTTGGCCCGTTCGATCTCGATGGCTTCGTGCAAACCCGTGGGGACAGGCACACCGTAGGCGTGTTCAACGGGCCCAGCTTTTGCTCTGCCCTCGTTCCGGCGTTGCCGAGTTCTGGAAGCAAATCGTCGCGAAGACATAGCCACACCTCGGGGTGCCCTACCCACTGAACGCTCTGTTATTGCTGTCCAGTAGTATAGCTGTATATAAACCCAGTTTCATCTTTTTTTGAGTATTTCTTGGTTTCTCCCGAGCCGCGCGGGAAAAGGGTAGTCTTATGAAAAATAACGAAGTATTCTGGAGATCCCTGCATCACCCGGCGCCCACCTGCACGCGGTTTCGTCCCAGCGCCTTGGCGCGATACAGCGCCGAATCGGCATCAGCCAACAATCGGTCGGCAACCGCCTTCAAGTCTGTTTCGTCGCGTCCCGGCGCGATCGATGCCACTCCCACCGACACCGTCAGAGTGCGTTCGATCTGTGGGGTGAGGACATAGGGCACCGCCGCGACGACCTCGCGAATACGTTCAGCCAGCCGCGCTGCCTCGGCGGCGGTTGCGTCCGGCAATAGAATGGCTAATTCATCGCCCCCGAATCGCGCGGCGGTGTCCATACTGCGAATTTGCGCCTCGACCCGATGTGCAATCTCTCTGAGCGCATTGTCGCCCGCCAAATGCCCGTAACCGTCGTTGATGCTCTTGAACCGGTCGATGTCGATCATCAGGCAGGACATGGTTCCGGCGTGCCGCTGCGCACGCGCCAGTTCTTCCTTCAAGCGCTGCTGCAAGTACCGCCGATTGTGCCAGCCCGTCAGGAAATCCGTGATGCCCGCGCGCAGCAAGCGCGCTCGGTTGACCGCATTCTCGACGCACACGGCGGCCACGGCACCCAAGTGCGCTAGAAAGTCCGTTCCATGATGACGAGTGAAGCGCGTCACATCGCGGCTGCCGAAACACAACGCGCCGGTGACGCGATCCTTGCGCGGCAACGGAACCAAGGCCGCGCTTTTCAGATTCGTGGTGCCGGGAAACAGGAGATGGTGATCGGCCCCGATGAACGGACCAAGCCATGGCTTGTGCAAAGCGGTCAACTGGGGCGCAAGACCGATCAGTGAGTCGACGAAGAAAATCTGCTTGAACTCCTCGGGCCGGTCGCCGCCGGCCATTAGCAAATGCCGGACCTCGTGCTGTGGGTCCAGTAGCACGACACTGACGGCGTCGAGAGAATAGGACTCGCGCAAGCCGTCCACCATGGCGTGCAGCAGCTGCGCCAAGGTGTCGGCGCGCAGCAGCGTCAATTCACGCGCCTGCGTGCGCTTCAAGATGGTCTCGTTATTGGCGGCTTCCGCCGTCATTTCCATGAGACGCTTCTTGAGTTCTTCGTTCTCTTGAGTCAGGTCATCCACGCCGCATGTCTCCGATGTAGCGGTCAGCCCGCACGCGCCGCGGCCCGCACATCCAGGTACGCTCGGCCGCGAGTCATGATGGCGCTGAACTCCGCCAAATTTCCCGTCTTCACGGTTGCAATCAGGCGCTCCACGGCTTGTTGCAGAGCCAGCAACGATTCGCCGCCGTAATCGTTCAAGCTCTGGATCTCGAAATACAGGTCGGGACTTTCGGAGGCGACGCGGCTTGCCACTTCCAGTTGTGAATCGAAAGTGGTGCTCGACAGTTTTGCCAGTCGGGGCGCCGCCTCGCCGCTGTCGGCCAGCGCGGTGAAAAAGACGATGTTGAGCGCGTGCGACAACCCCAGCACGTAGGCAATCAAACGATCGTGTTCGTCCAGACCCATGACGACACGCTCCGCCATCGTCGGGGCGAACAACGCCTGCGCCTCCTGCAGCGCTTCTGGATTGCCCAAGTCGATGAAGATCACGTGGCGGCCCGACAGCAATTCCGTGTCCGGGCCGAACATGGGATGCAGTGAAGTCACACGGCAGCCGGCTTGGACCAGCGCGTCGAGGCCGGCACGAAGCGGCGTCTTGAGCGAGCCCAAGTCGAAAATCAGGCCTCGGGGCGCGCGTTGCGCCAATAACTGAAGCAGCCTGGCCGTCGCACTCAAAGGAGTAGCCAGTACGATTAAATCGAAATCCAACGGATCGCTTTGCCAGTCGGCGACCGCATCAAATCCGGGAAGAGCGCCCTTGGGATCGGCGATGGCGACACGGAAGCCCTGGGATGCCAGAAAATCGGCGAACCAGCCGCCCATCTTGCCATGGCCGCCGATGACCAAGGCGCGCTTGCCGCTGCCGTGGGCCTGGGCGGCGACCCGGGCGTGCTCCTGAGTCGCCAGCGAAGACTGTATGAGCTGCCGCAACAGCGATTCGGCCAGATCCGGCGAAACACCCAACCGCGAAGCCGTGTTACGCCCACGCAAAATCACCTCGCGCTCCCTGCCGAAGTCGCGGGTGGCGCGCCCGGTAGCCCGCTTGACCGCCGCTACCTGTTCGCTCAAGGCCTGGCGGCGCGCAACCAATTCCACCAGCTGCCCGTCCAAATCAGTGAGTGCGGTTCGCAATTCATCGAGATTCATGTCGTAAAAAGTCCCTGGTTCTTGTCGTTCCCGTTTTACTGGCCGCCTGTGGCTACCGCAAGCGTCGCAGCACGGATACCATACTCAAAAATGAGCCGCGACATAAAACCTTATTGGACAGAAACCCTGCCTGACCCCCTGCCCGCGAACCCCCTCGTCGTCGCGGCTCAATGGCTGGTGCAGGCCCGGCAGGATGCCGCCCAACCGAATCCCAACGCCATGGTGCTGGCGACCGTGGACGACCGCGGCTACCCATCGGCGCGAGTCGTACTCTGCAAGGACATCGACACCCAGCTCGGCAGTATCGTCTTCTACACCAACTATCGATCGCGCAAGGGTCGGGAGATCGAGGCCAATCATCGGGCCGCGGTGGTATTTCACTGGGATCATCGCCACCGCCAGGTGCGCGTCGAGGGGTTGGTGGAACCGCTGTCGGACGCCGAAAGCGACGCGTATTTTCGCACCAGAGCCTGGCAGAGCCGCGTAGGCGCCTGGGCCAGCGAACAAAGCCAGCCGACGGAGTCGCGCCAAGCGCTCGGGCGTAGCGTGGCTGCTACAGCGCGCCGCTTTGGGATTCCCTACGAGGGCCCCGGCACGGCCGAACCCGAGGATGTCACCGCGGATGTCCCACGGCCGCCGCATTGGGGCGGCTATCGGCTGCGTGCAGAGGCCGTCGAGCTATGGGTAGAAGGCGAGTTCCGCATTCATGATCGCGCACGCTGGACGCGATCTCTTGCCGATGGGCACGGCGGCGATGCGGGGGCGCCCTGGTCGGTCACACGCCTGCAGCCTTGATCCGAAGAATTCCCGCAAGCGGCACAACGCTCCTCACCGATATCGGGTCATGAGCTTGTCGAGCGCGGCGCGCCCCGGGGAGAGCTTTTCGAACGGGACGCTGTTCAGCGGAGCTTGCGCCGTACGATTCAGGTTGTGGAACTCGGTCGAGTCCTTCTCATCGATGTGAATGAGACCCGTGACGTACTCGCCGTGCTTGAGCTTGGTCTCGATGTAATTGTACGCGGCGGTCCGATCCGTGGGGTCGTAGGCCGGGTCGAGCTTCCGTAAAATAACCCGGCTGCCATCGTGCAGGCTCACCGGAATCGACTCGCCCTCAGCATAGTCAACCGCGATTTCCTGGGCCCGCGGCACGAAATCCGCCTCGACCGCCGCATGGTAGTGCTCGCGCGTAAAGGTATAGCTCTTGGTCGAGCCTTCATGATCGTTGAAGGTCACGCAGGGCGACAGCACGTCGATCAGGGCGAAGCCGTTGTGCTGCAACCCGGCTTGGATGAGCGGAACCAGCTGCGCCTTGTCTCCGGAGAAGCTGCGCGCCACGAAAGTCGCACCCAGCGTCAGCGCCAGCAACACCGGATCGATTGGCGGCGTTGAATTAATGTCGCCGCGCTTGGCCTTGGTGCCGATATCGGCGGAGGCGGAGAACTGCCCCTTGGTCAAACCGTAAACACCGTTATTTTCGATCAAATACAGCATGTTCACGTTGCGCCGGATCGCGTGCACCAGTTGGCCGACGCCGATGGACAGCGAATCGCCGTCGCCCGACACGCCGACGTAGGTCAGCCGGCGATTGGCGGCGTTTGCTCCGCTCGCGATCGACGGCATGCGGCCGTGCACGGAATTGAATCCATGCGCGCCGCCCACGAAATATGCCGTGGTCTTCGACGAACACCCGATGCCGGATAGCTTGACCAGCTGTTCGGGGCGCAGCGAGATACCCCAGCACGCCTCGATGATCGATGCCGTCACCGAATCGTGGCCGCATCCGGCGCACAGCGTGGACATGCTGCCTTCGTACTGGCGGCGGGTCATTCCCAGCGTATTGGTCGGCAGCGACGGATGGGCGACTTTGGGTTTGTTGATGTATGACATGTTGTGCTCTTCGATCTTATCTTGGTACCGCGGTCAGGCGCGGCGCCTCGGCGAGCTTCGCTCGAATACCGTTGACGATGGGTTCGGCAGACATCGGCAAGCCGCTGTAGCTCAAGATGGAGTTGAGTTTCGACTTCTCCACCGCGGTCTCGAGCGTCAGCAGAGATCTCAACTGAGCGTCGCGGTTCTGCTCGACGACGAAAATGGTCGCATGCGACTTCAAAAAGGCTTCAACGTCGCTATTGAACGGGAACGCCTTGACCCGCAGATAGTCCAGCTCGATTTTCTGCCGCCCGAGGACATCGAGCGCTTCGCGAATGGCGCCGTCGCAGCTGCCGAGGCTCACAATGCCGACTTCGTTGCCGCCCTTGCCTATCATGACGGGCTTGGGCAGGTACTTCGGCGCGTTCGCGAATTTCCGCTTCAGCCGATCGAGCACCACCTGGTATTCGGCCGAATCCTCGGTATATCCGCCATATTGATTGTGACCCGAGCCGCGGGTGAAGTAGGCGCCCTTGGGACTGGTGCCCGGCAATGTGCGGTAAGGGATCGCATCGTCGTCGCGGTCCACGTAGCGATAGAACTTTTCCAGGCCCGCGAGTTCCTCCGCCGACAGAATCTTGCCGCGATCGGGCTTGTATTCATCGTTCCATTGCAGATCCGGACACATCCAGTCGTTCATGCCGATATCCAGATCGGACAAGACGAAAACCGGCGTTTGCAGCCGCTCAGCGGCATCGAAGGCCTGTACGGCCATGTAAAAGCATTCTTCGGGATTCGCGGGGAACAGCAGCACATGCCGTGTGTCGCCGTGCGAAGCGTAGGCGCACAGCATGAGATCCGATTGCTGCGTCCGGGTCGGCATGCCCGTCGAGGGGCCGACCCTCTGCACGTCGAAAATCACGCACGGCACCTCGGCGTAGTAGGCCAAACCGACGAATTCATTCATCAGCGAGATGCCCGGTCCGCTGGTCGGCGTGAAGGCGCGCGCTCCATTCCAGGAAGCGCCGAGCACCATTCCCACGGCGGCCAGTTCGTCCTCGGCCTGCAGGATGGCGAAATTCCGCTCCCCGGTCTGTGGATCGACGCGGTAGCGTTCGCAAAAGCCTTTGAACGCGTCCATCAGCGAGGTCGAGGGGGTGATGGGATACCAGGCGCCCACGGTTGCGCCCGCATACACGCAGCCCAAGCCGGCCGCCGTGTTGCCGTCGATCATGATATGGCCGCGGGTTTTATCCATGTGCTCGACGCGCAGCGGCAGCGGCGATGTCAGCTTGCTCTTGACGTAGTCATAACCCAGGCGCAGAGCCTTGGTGTTCGAATCCAACAGCTTCGGCTTCTTGCCGTAGCTCTCGCTCAGTAGGCCGCTGATCACCTCGAGATCGATATCGATCAAGGCGGCCAGTACGCCGGCATAAGCGATGTTCTTCAAGAGAATGCGATTGCGCACGCCATCGAAATTCTCGTTGACCAGCTTAGCGAGAGGCACTTCGATGACGGTGATGTCACCGCGCTGCAGGAGCGCGCTGCGCGGCCAGGTCGAGTCGTAAATCAGGTAGCCGCCGGAACCGAGCTCGCGGACGTCCCGAGAGTAGGTTTCCGCATTCATGGCCACCATGATGTCCACCTGCGAGGCGCGGGCCGCATAGGCGTCGCGGGTCACACGGATCTCGTACCAAGTGGGCAGTCCTTGGATATTCGAAGGAAAATAATTCTTGCCCGTCACCGGCACGCCCATGCGAAAAATGGCCTTCATCACCAGGGAATTGGCGCTCGCCGACCCGGTGCCGTTGACGTTGGCGAATTTGATTACGAAATCGTTCACTCGATTGGCAGTCAGGCCGGGCATGCGGAGACCTCCTCATCGATCGCCTGCGGAATGCGGATCGTCGACTTCTGCATGTCCCAGGCCGCGGTCGGGCAGCGTTCCGCGCACAGGCCGCAATGCACGCAGACATCCTCGTCCTTGATCATGACCCGCGCCGTTTGCGGCAGCGCCGCCGAGACATAGAGGGCTTGGGACCGGTTGGCGGCCGGCGCCGTCAGGCGTCCACGCAGTTCGGCCTCGGTGCCGTTTTGCGTGATGGTGAGGCAATCGACCGGGCAGATGTCGATGCATGCATCGCACTCGATGCACAGTTTTGCTGCGAACACCGTCTGCATGTCGCAATTCAGGCAACGCTGAACCTCGAGAGCCGCCTCCTCGGCCGTAAACCCCAGTTCCACTTCGATGTTGATCTTTTTGAAGCGTTCGACCAGTCCCACATGCGGCACCAGACGCCGTTCCACACCGTTGTACTCGTTCTTGTACGCCCACTCATGCATGCCCATCTTGCGGCTCGACAGCGTCACGCCGCGCGGCATGCGCTCATCGACGGCCTCGTCGTGGCAATACTTGTGAATCGAAATGGCCGCCTGATGGCCGTGTTCGACGGACCAGATGATGTTCTTCGGACCGAATGCCGCGTCCCCGCCGAAAAACACCTGCGGCAAGCGTGGACTGAAAAGTGACCTTATCCACCTTGGGCACATTCCATTGGTCGAATTCGATGCCGATGCCCTTCTCGATCCACGGAAAGGCGTTTTCCTGGCCGATGGCCAGAATGACATCGTCGCACGGGAAGAAGACATCGCCGAGCGAACGCGTCGCCTTGATATCGCCGTTCTCGATGTCGTACTCGAGTTTCTCGAACATCATGCCCTTGAGCTGGCCGCCCTCGGTAACGAAGGATTTGGGCGCATGATTGATCACGATCGCGACATTTTCGTGTTCGGCGTCTTCGAGTTCCCACTCCGACGCCTTGAAGAATTGGCGCGGCTTGCGCGCCATGACTTTGACGTCCTTCGCGCCCAAGCGCAGCGAACTGCGGCAGCAGTCCATCGCCGTATTGCCGACGCCGATGATCAGGACCCGCTCGCCCACGCGTTCGATATGGCCGAAGGCCACCGACTCCAGCCAGGTAATGCCGATATGGACGCGATCCGTGTCATGACGGCCCGGCAGATCGAGTTCCTTGCCCTTGGGCGCCCCCGACCCCACGAAGACGGCATCGAATTCCTCCGATTCGAGCAACCGGCGCATGCTCTTGACCGGAGAATTCAGGCGCAGGTCCGCGCCCATGTCCACGATATAGCCGATCTCCTCGTCCAGGACATTGGCGGGGAGCCGGAATGCCGGAATATTGGTGCGCATCAAGCCGCCCGGCACAGCGTACTGCTCGAATATCGTGACCTCATAGCCCAGCGGCAGCAGGTCATTGGCGACGGTGAGCGATGCCGGCCCTGCGCCGATGCAGGCGATCCGCTTGCCGTTTTTCTCGCGCGGCGCCTTCGGCAGCAGTGCTGTGACGTCGTCACGATGATCCGACGCGACGCGCTTTAGTCTGCAAATGGCAACCGGCTTTTCCTCAATTCGGCCGCGGCGGCAGGCAGGCTCGCAGGGTCGATCGCAAACTCGGCCCAGAATGCCCGGAAAGACGTTGGACTCTCGATTCACCATGTACGCGGCGGTGAACTCGCCCTGGGCGATCAGTCGGATGTATTCGGGAACATCGGTGTGCGCGGGACAGGCCCACTGGCAATCTACCACCCGATGGAAATAATCAGGTCTGGAAGTATCGGTCGGCTCCATGATTCCTCGTTGATGCCCCATAAGCCAGCGGTTAAGTATACTCGCCCCGGGGGCACCCAAGGTCCCTGCGCCTCGGCCGCCGGCCCCGAAACGCCCGCACCCCAGGTACTATTGGCTGAACCGCCATTATGTTGAGAATGCGATGAATCCTCTGCAGGGCCAAGACGGCCGCGGCTCGCCTCCAAGGCGCGACTTGTCTCCCCGCGGTGTCGCGGCATCTCTCGATGCCGCCGCGCGCCGCAGCGGATTGAAGATGCTGCGCATACTAATTTTGCTGCTGGTGCTGCTGCTGGTGGTGCTGACGACCTGGCAGGAACGTTACCTCAGTACCCGCTGGCACGAGCCGCTGTACGTCGCCGTCTACCCGATCGCGGCGGACGACAGCCCCGTGACGAGAGCCTATCTGGCGGCTCTCGACGCTGAGAACTTCAAACCCATCGATCGGTTTTTCGCCCGTGAGGCGCTACGGTACCATCTGGACACGCACGAACCGTTCAGAACCCGTCTACAGCCCGAATTGCAGGATCGCCCACCGCAGCGCGCGGCCGACGCCGGACTTTTGGCGACTGCCCTGTGGAGTCTGCGGCTGCGCTATTGGGCCTGGCGGGTCACGAGGCATGCGTATGAACCTGAGGATATTCGGATGTTCGTCCTGTATCACGACCCTGCGCTGACCCCCACCGTACCGCATTCCTTGGGCCTCACCAAAGGACTGATCGGCGTGGTGTACGCATTTGCGACGCCCGACATGGACGGCGCGAACGATGTGGTGATTGCCCACGAATTGCTGCACACGGTGGGCGCTACCGACAAATATAACTTCACCAACGACGCGCCGCGCTTCCCCGACGGCTACGGCGACCCGGTGCAAAGGCCCCTATATCCGCAAGTGGCGGCCGAGTTGATGGCCGGCAGGCGCATGCTAGCGCCGAATAAGTGGGAACAAGCGATGAGTCTGGATGAAGTGGTCATCGGCCCCGCCACCGCGTTGGAAATACGCTGGCCACAGCATACGCGCTGACTACCTACCCCGTTTGCGGCGCTGAGACCGACGAACAATGGACCGTTCGATTCAATCCAGAGCGGCGAGCACAGAGTCGTGCAGATGTCCGTTGGTCGCCAGCACCGACGTTGACTGCAAAGTGATCGGCGCTCCGCTCAGGTCAGTGAAACGGCCTCCGGCCTCAGACACGATGGCTACACAGGCGGCGATGTCGAGAATATTCACATCGCTTTCGATCACTGCATCGATTTTGCCGGCGGCCAGCAAATGATAATGCAGGAAATCCCCGTAACCACGAATGCGATTGACCTGCGCCACGAGCGCGCCGTATCGCATCCATTGGCCGCCCGTCGCCAGAGTTTTGATATTGCCTGAGGAAAGTGCGGCCGACTCGAGTGTTGCGACCTGACTGACGGCCATGGGCTTGCCGTTCAGATATGCGCCGCGGCCGCGCTCGGCAAAGCTCAATTCACCGTACACCGGGGCGCTCGATACGCCAAGCACGATCTCCCCGCCGCGCATCAAGGCGATTTGCGTGGAAAACATCGGATATTCACGCACGAACGCCTTCGTGCCGTCGATGGGATCCACCAACCACAGGCTCTCGGCATTCGCGTCGCGCGACCCGGTTTCCTCGCCGTAGAATCCATAAGATGGGAAACGCGCCTCGAGAATTTCGCGAATCGCCATTTCACAGCGCACATCGGCCTCGGTCACCGGCGACTTGTCGGCCTTGATGCGCACTTCGATATTGTGCTGGTACAGTGGCGCGTGCGATGGCGGCGGCCTGCTCCGCCGCGTCGAGGGCCGCCTGTAGTTCGGGGGTTGGTTTCATGTTCGGCACCATAGCAAACCTTGTGCTACCGTCGCACCCAGAGGTGAGGAGTTTGGAGCGATGGGCAACCGGCTTAGCAAGATTTATACGCGCACCGGCGATGACGGCAGCACCGGCCTCGGAGACGGATCACGCGTGCCGAAAGACAGTCCGCGGGTCGAAGCCTACGGCACCGTCGATGAGGCCAACAGCGCGATCGGCGTGGTGCTCAGCGTGGCGACGCTGCCGCCGCAGATAGCGCGCTGCCTCACCGAGGTGCAGCACGACCTGTTCGATCTCGGAGGCGAGTTGTGCATTCCCGGTCATCGCATGATCGAGGCCGCGCATGTCGAACGGCTCGGAGACGGAATTGGACGCATTCAACGAGGCGTTGCCGCCGCTGAAGGAGTTCATTCTGCCCGGCGGTGGCCCCGCGGCGGCGGCCTGCCACGTCGCCCGCACCGTCTGCCGGCGCGCGGAGCGCCGCTGCTGGTCGCTGGCGCGCACCGAGAGCGTCTCGCCCGAGTCCCTCAAATACTTGAATCGCCTGTCCGATCTGCTGTTCGTACTGGCGCGGGTGCTGGCGCGAGCCGAATCGGGCAGCGAGGTGGTGTGGCGGCGCACCAAGAAATAGCGGCGCTTAGATGGCTCTCCCATCCACACCACTCGCCATCACAATCAAGCGAACCGCAGGCACACCAAGATGGTTACGAGCGCAAGCCCAAACAACAGAACATTGTGCCCAATTCGGGCGACGAGACTAATCATAAGCTAACTCCTAGACGCGCAGTATTGAGGCCGATGGCCTCATGGCGCGGAGGGAACTATACAGATGCAGCGGCGACCCTTGCGTGATGTCAACATGATGTTTTATTACCGCGAGTGAAATATCTCTCATGCATCCCCCTCAGGCGACGCTCGCGACGTTCAGGTGGTGCCCATGCAGCCAATCCGCGTGCCAGCGCTCCAACTCCGCGATTGCGAGCGGCCGGCAGAACAAGAAGCCCTGAACCTGATTGACATCGCGGGTTTTGAGATATTGCCACTGCGCTTCGGTTTCGACGCCTTCGGCCACCGTCGCCAACCCCAAGCTTTTCGCCATGGCGATGATGGCGTCGACCAGCGGCGCGTTGCCCTCGGTCTTCGAAGCGATGTCGCGCACGAATGAGCGATCGATCTTGAGAGTGTCGATCGGGAAGTGCCGCAGGTAGGACAGTGAACTGTAGCCGGTACCGAAATCGTCCAGCGCGGTGGCCACACCGAGCTCCTTGAGTGACTTACCGCCTTGCTGCACCGCGGCCGAATATTCGATCAACGCTCCTTCGGTGAACTCCAGCTCGATCATGCGCGATTCGATTCGCGCAGCCTCGATGGCGTGCGACACCCGGGACGCCAGGGTGCCGTCGCGAAATTGCACTCCCGACACATTCACCGCTACCTGCCAGCCGGGTCCTCCAGCGTCGCGCCAGCGGCGCACTTGTGCGCATGCTTCGCGCAGCACCCAGTCGCCGATTTCGACGATCGAGCCGTTCTGCTCGGCCAGCGGAATGAACTCATCGGGTGCCACGAATCCGCGCTGCGGATGCCGCCACCGCAGCAGCGCTTCGACTGCCTCGACCCGTAAATCCTTGAGCGCCAGGCGCGGCTGATAGTACAAGGAAAACTCGCCCCGCTCCAGCGCCTTGCGCAAATCGGCCTCCATGGACAGGTGCTTGGCCGCCCGCGTGCTGATCGATTTGTTGAAGAACTCGAGACCTCCTTGGCCCGTCTTCTTGCCATGATGCATGGCCGCGTCGGCATTCTTGATGAGCGCTTCGGGGCTGGCCGCATCGCCCGGAAACAGGCTGATGCCCATGGTGGCCGACAGGGGAATCTCCTGCTGCGCGAACACGAACGGCCGCGCCAATGCCAGCTGCACCCGCCGCGCCACGGCCTGCGCGGCATCGGCCGTGGATGCCCCGGGCAGCGCCAGCGCAAATTCATCGCCGCCGGTGCGAGCCACCCAATCATTGATGTGCTTCTTTTCGAACTCGTCGTCCGCCGGATTCAGCACGCTCTGCGAATCGCGCAGGCAGTTTTGCAGACGATGCGCGACTTCCTTCAGCAGCAGCATCGCCCACCGCCTGGCCCTGCGTATCGTTGATGCGGGAGAAATTGTCGACGTCGAGCATCAGCACGGCCAAGCCGCGTTGCCGCGGCTGCGCCCACGCGATCTGCTGCTCCAGAATCTGCAGCAGGCGCTGGCGGTTCGGCAGCGCGGTGAGAGGATCGTAGTAGGCGAGATAGCGCACACGCGCCTCGCTCTCGCGCAGCTGATCCTGGGTCTGCTTGGCGCGCACCAGGAATTTGACGCGCTGCGCGAGCAGCATCGGATTGATGCCCTTGGAGGAGAAATCCGTGGCTCCCGCATTGTAGGCGCGGTTGACCGATTCCATGTCGTCGAGACTGGTCTGCATCAGAATCGGCACGTGGCGGCACTCCGGCAAATCGCGCAGCGCGCTGCATACATCGAAACCGCTCATGCCCGGCATGACCACGTCGAGCACCACGCAATCCGCCGGATGCTCGCGAAATTGACTCGAGCGCGGCCTCGCCGTCGGCCGCGGTGACGACGCGAAAGCCCGCCATTTCCAGCGCAGTCCCCACCAGCAGCCTTGCGCCGGGATCGTCGTCGACGACCAGCACCGTGGCGGCGTAGTTGGCTTGATTTTCGGACATATGTCATTTCCTTTGGCAAATAAGCTGGCACTAGGCGGCGTTGGATGACCGCTCGCGCATCAGCGCGGCGCAAAATTCTTGATATTCTTTGCGGATTCGCGGCGACGATCGGCACCGGCCTGCGCGACTCCGCCCTCGCGCACCAGCACCTCGCATTCCTTGGCGACCATCGCCAGACGCGTGCCGCCCAGATTCGAGGTGCTGGATTTGAGCGTGTGCACAGCCTGCGAAAGCGCATCGGCCTGCATGTTGGCGGCCGCCGTCTCGATCGCTTCGATCAAGCCCGGCGAATGACTGCAAATACAAGTCGATCATCGAATTGAGCAGCGTCGGCTTCGCGAGCGCGGCAATGTTGCGCAATACGCCGGCATCGATCAACGGCACGCGCGACAGGTCGCGCCGCTCCGTTTCGGGCAGCGCCCGCAGGGCCAGCCAGCGCCTGAGCAGAGTCGCCAACTGTTGCTGTGTAAATGGTTTGCTGAGGAAATCATCCATACCGGCCGCCAGACAGCGCTCGCGGTCTCCCTCCATGGCGTTCGCCGTCAAGGCGATGATGGGCACCCGCGCGGCACCGGATTGCTGTTCGCGCCGGCTTATTTGCGCGGTGGCGGTCAAACCGTCCATGATGGGCATCTGGCAGTCCATGAGCACGGCGTCGTAGGCCGCGGTATTCGCCGCCTCGATCGCGAGCCGGCCGTTCTCCACGGAAATGGCCGCACACCCCAGACTCTCGAGCATGCCGACGGCGACCTCCCGGTTCACCGCGTTGTCTTCCACCAGAAGAATTCTCGGTCCGGCCGCGTGCGCGCCCGAGGGTAACATGGCCGCCGGCGCTGCAGGCGCAGCGGATCCCGGCGGCGGCCCTTCCACTACAGCCTGCGGCTGCCTCAGGCGCGCCGTAGTCGCCGCCACGCCGGTGACGGGCGCCAAGTCCACTTCGAACCAGAATGTGGAGCCGCGATTGACTTCGCTATGGACACCGATTTCGCCGCCCATCAACGTGGCCAGCTGCCGGCAAATGGCGAGACCCAAGCCCGTGCCGCCGTACTTGCGCGTCGTGAACGAGTCGGCCTGGCTGAAAGCATTGAATATATGCGCTTGCGCTTCCACGGATATGCCGATGCCGGTATCGACGACCTCGAAGCGCAGCAAGCCGTCCTTGCCGACGCTGCGGACCCGCACGACGACCTAGCCGGAATCCGTGAACTTGATCGCGTTGCCGACGAAGTTGATCAAGACTTGTCTGAGCCGCATCGGATCGGAACGGACCGTATTGGGCACACCCGCTTCGATGTCGCACACCAGTTCCAAACCCTTCGCGTGTGCGCGCGCGGCGAAGATCTCGAGGGTCTCCTCGACGGCCTCACGCAGGCGGAAATCCACCCGCTCGAGTTCGAGCTTACCGGCCTCGACTTTCGAGAAATCCAGTATGTCGTTGATGATCTGCAGCAGCGCCTCGGCCGAGCGCGAGATCGTTTCCGACAGATGGCGCTGCCGCGGCGTCAGTCCGGTCGCCTGCAGAAGTTCCGACATGCCCATGACGCCGTTCATGGGCGTGCGAATTTCATGGCTCATGCGCGCAAGGAACTCGCTCTTGGCGCTGCTGGCCCGCTCCGCCGCTTCTTTGGCGCGAGTCGCCTCGCCGATGGCGAGCTTGAGCTCGAGGTTGGCATTACCCAGATTTATCGTGCGCTCTTCAACCTGCTGCTCGAGAAATTGCCGGTATTTCTCCAGCCGCGAGTCGCGATGCCGGATCTGAGCGAGCATTTGATTGAAGCCGTCGATGAGCGAGCCGACTTCGTCCTGAGAATTGCGCTCGACGCGCAAGCTGTAGTCTTCTTCGGAAGACACCCGCTGCATGGTATGCGCCAGGTTGACGATGGGCCCCGAGATCTGCTGTTGCAGGCGCGCGGCCAGCCAGTATGCAGTCAACACCGCGGCCACGCTCGCCGCCAGCGTGATGAGGATGTAGCTGGGCCAATCCGGATACATCACTTCGAGCGGCACGAGGATGCGGATCGACCCCAATACCTGATCTTTGTGCACGACGGCGGCAATGATGTGAAGCCGCCGGTCCTGCAGGTAGATCCGCGGGTGCTGCAAATCGACGGACTGTTCGGAATGCGGCAATGCCACCGAATTCTCGTCGGCGGCCGGTTCCACGCGCGCGATGCTCTGAGCACGGCTGTACGTGCCGAGCGTCTGGCCGTTCGGCGCCAGAATTTCGGCCTCGCTTACCAGCCACTCATCGCGCAGACCGTTCATGGCTTTGAGGGCGCCGGCATTGTCGCCGACACGCAGCGCTGCAATCGCGGCCGCCCCGTTGACCCGCGCGACGCGCGCCCCGCTCCACTGCAAGTCGTTGCGCAAATGCAGCAGATTCATCGCAACGTACGCGATCATCGCCACGGCGAAGACGGCGATCGCGGGCACCACGATAACCGCGCGCAGCTTCCGCTCGATGGGAAGGTCCGCGAACCAACGAATCAATAGCCCTCCGGGTCAGTACCGTTCTTACCTGATCCGGTGAATTGTCGGCGCTATCAGATGAATTTGCTGGAATTGACGCCGAAATATGTCACCGCAGAATGTGACAAAGTTCACGTCTGCCCAAGCTTCGAGGTTCGTGCCCCTAACGGGTTAAGGGTTTGCCCCACGCGGACACTGCGACGGCGATCAGGCGGCGCGCGCGCGGCCAATCGAATGCCGGTCCGGGATCGGTCTTGCGGCCGGGCGCAATATCGCTGTGACCGACGAGGCGAGCCGGGGAAAGCCGAGGGTAGGCGGCACATAATGCGGCCACGACTTCCGCCAGCCTGTCGTATTGCGCGGCCGTCGTACGGCTGCGTATCGGTCCCTTCGAGTTCCACGCCCACCGAGAAATCGTTGCAGGCTTCGCGGCCCTCGTAAATTGGACTTTCCCGCATGCCAGGCGCGATCGGTGAACTTCACATACTGCGTAACCGCGCCGTCGCGCATCACCGCCAAGTGCGAGGAGACGCGCAGCGCGCCTATTTCGGCGAAATAAGGATGCAGATCCGCCGGCAGGGTATTGGTGAACAGCCGGTCTATCCACGGGCCGCCGTATTCCCCGGGCGGCAGGCTGATGCCATGGACGACGATCAGATCCGCCTCCACCCCCGCCGGCCGTGAGTCATGGTTCGGGGACGCGATCTGTCTCGCGCCGCGCATCAGCCCGCTATCAAGATCGACCTGCAAATCCATACCCTCAGGCTGCCGTCATCGGCATTAGCATATGCGACAATTCCTGCGTATATGAACGCCTACCCCCGAAAATCGGACCGACTGCGCCTCGCTCGCGGCGCGCGACCTGCGCGTCGTATGGCATCCCTGCACCCAGATGAAAGACCACGAAACCCTGCCCATGATCGCGATTCGGCGCGGTTCTGGGGCCTGGCTCGAGGACTTCGACGGCAGGCGCTATCTCGACGCGGTCAGCTCTTGGTGGGTCAACCTCTTCGGGCATGCCAATCCGCGCATCAACGCGGCGCTGGCCGCGCAGGCGGGCGAGCTCGAGCACGTTATTTTCGCCGGATTCACCCACGAACCGGCAGTTCGGCTGGCCGAGCGGCTGGTCGCGCTGGCCCCCTCGGGCCTGACCCGTTGCTTCTTCGCGGACAATGGCTCCGCCGCCGTTGAAGTCGCGATCAAGATGAGCTTCCACTACTGGCGCAACCGGGGCCGGCTGCAAAAGACCCGGTTCATGACGCTGCAGAACAGCTACCACGGCGAGACGCTCGGCGCCCTGGCCGTCGGCAACGTCGAGCTCTACAAGACTCTATACAAACCATTATTGATGGACGTCCTGACGGCGCCTTCGCCCGATTGCTATAACCGCGATTCCGGCGAGTCCTGGGAGGCTTATTCTCTGCGGCAGTTCGCGCACATGGAGCGTCTGCTCGCCGAACATGCCGCCGAGCTCGCCGCAGTCATCGTCGAGCCCCTGGTGCAATGCGCCGGCGGCATGCGCATGTATCACCCGGTCTATTTGACCCGCCTGCGCGAGGCCTGCACGCGCTACGGCGTGCATCTGATCGCCGACGAAATCGCCGTCGGTTTCGGGCGCACCGGAACGATGTTTGCCTGCGAACAGGCGGCCATATCGCCGGACTTTCTTTGTTTGTCGAAGGGCCTCACCGGGGGATACTTGCCGCTCTCGACAGTCCTGACCGGCGAGGACATCTACGCCGCCTTCTACGATGATTACACGAACCTGACGGCCTTCCTGCATTCGCACAGCTACACCGGCAATGCGCTCGCCTGCGCCGCGGCCCTCGCGACGCTCGACATATTTGCCGCCGACCGCATCATCGAGAACAACCGGGCGAAGGCGGCCTATCTGGGGCAGCGCGCCCGCGAACTGGAGAGTCACCCGCACGTGAGCGAGGTCCGGCAGTGCGGGATGATCACCGCGATCGAATTCGTCAAGGACAAGGTCAGCCGCGAGCCCTATCCCTGGACCGAAAGACGCGGGCTGCGCGTCTACCGGCACTCGCTGCAAAACGGGGTGCTGCTGCGACCCATCGGCAATGTCGTCTACTTCATGCCACCCTACATCGTCGGTGAAGCCGAAATGGACTTGATGGTGCGTGTGGCGGCGGAAGGAATCGAGCTCGCAACGTGCGATTGACCCGCGTGTATGTCGAAGCCGAGTTGACTGCAGGCAGCAGCATCGACCTGCCCCCCGAGACCGCGTCCCATCTTGCAAAAGTGCTGCGGGCGCGCGCCGGCGATGAGCTGATTTTGTTCAACGGCGACGGTCGGGAGTACAGCGGCGCAATAGAAGCCGTGCGCGGTTCGCGGGTGGCTGCTTCCGTCGGCGACAGCCACCAGATGGATAGGGAGTCTCCCCTCTCCATAACTCTGGTTCAGTGCGTGCCGCGCGGCGACCGCATGGATTTCATCGTGCAGAAGGCGACGGAGCTCGGCGTTGCGCGCATCGTGCCGGTGTTGAGCCAACGCAGCGTCGTTCGGCTCGACAAGGCCCAGGCGGAGTCGAAGGCAGTTCATTGGCGCGCCGTGGCGGTAAGCGCCTGCGAGCAGTGCGGGCGCAACCGGCTGCCGGTCATCGACGCCGCGCGGCCCTTGCTCAACTATCTCGGCGAATCGGCGCCCGGCGCCCGGCTTCGGCTGGTGTTGGAACCGGAGTCTGCGCCTCTCGCCCTTGCACCGCTCACCCTCGCACCTCTGGCCCCCGCCGCTGCGAACGGCACGGTCGGCGCCTCCGGACTCGAGGTCGTCGATGCGGAAATCGCGATTGGACCGGAGGGCGGTTTCGCACCCGATGAACTCGAGGCGTTTCGTGTGGCGCAATTTTCTCCCGTGGGCTTGGGACCGCGCATACTACGTACGGAAACTGCTGCCATCGCGGCGCTGGTTTGGCTGCAGGTCCGCTTCGGCGATATGTAGGAGTGTAGACGTCATGCACCGGAAAATCGTCCTTGTTCTCGGCTTGGCGGCATCCGTGGCGCTGACCGCCTGCGGCGGCAATGGCGCGGCCACGACCCCCACGGCGCCCACCGCGCCACCTCCGCCGCCTACTTCCTCCGTCTCGGTGCCCACCGATGTGCTCACGTACAAGAACGATCTGAGCCGCAGCGGCCAGAATCTCACGGAATCGACCCTCACCCTGGCCAACGTGACCACTTCGAGCTTCGGCCTGCTGCGCGTTCTTCCCGCCGACGGCAAAGTCGATGCACAGCCGCTGTACATTTCGCAGCTCAGCGTGTCGGGGGCGATGCGCAGCGTGGTGTTCGCGGCGACCGAGAACGACTCCGTCTATGCCTTCGATGCCAATACAGGCTCCATTCTGTGGCAGGTGTCGCTGCTTGCCGCGGGCGAGACTGTGAGCGACATGCGCGACTGCACCCAGGTGAGTCCGCAAATCGGCGTGACCTCCACGCCCGTCATCGACCGAAGCGCAGGGGCCCACGGCACGTTGTTCGTCATTGCCATGTCGAAGGATGCCGCATCGAACTATCATCAACGCCTCCACGCGCTCGATCTTGCCTCGGGGGCCGAATTGCTCGGTGGTCCCACCGAGATCTCGGCCACCTCTCCCACTGCCGCCGGCGGCGTTGCCATGTTCGTCGCCGGACAATATGAGAGCGAGCGGCCTTGCTGCTGTCGAACGGAACCGTCTATACGAGCTGGACCTCGCACTGCGACATCCCTCCCTACTTTGGCTGGATCATCGCATATTCCGAGAGCACCCTGTCCCAATCCGCGGTGCTCAACGTCGCCCCGAACAGCAACGGCGGCGGACCTTCAATTTGGATGAGCGGCGGCGGTCCCGCGGCCGATTCGGAGGGCAACATCTACCTGCTGACGGCGAACGGCGTGTTCGAGACGACTCTGGACTCGAACGGCTTTCCCAACCAACAGGACTACGGCAATTCCTTCCTGAAACTCTCCACGGCCGGCGGTTCGCTGAGCGTAGCGGACTACTTCACCATGTATAACGAAGTCGCCGAATCGTCCGCCGACCGGAGACCTGGGCTCCGGCGGCGAGATGCTGCTGCCGGATTTGACGGACTCGACCAATACCGTCAGGCATCTGGCGATCGGCGCGGGGAAGGACGGCAATATCTACGTCGTGAATCGCGACTCCATGGGAAAATTCAACGCATCCGGCAACTCCCAGATCTGGCAGCAAGTCCGCGGGGTGGTCCCGGGCGGCATTTGGGCGACGCCGGCTTATTTCAATGGAACCGTTTATTACGGCGACGCGGGCTCTACTCTGAAGGCGTTCACGATAGCGAACGCCAAACTCGCTGCGGCTCCTCAATCGCAAACATCGGTGCAATTCACCTATCCGGGCACGGCCCCCAGCGTATCCGCGAACGGCACGTCGAATGCCATCGTTTGGGCGCATGAGAATTCCAACCCGGCGGTGCTGCACGCGTACGACGCCACGAATCTCGCCCACGAGCTCTACAACAGCAACCAAGCTGGAAATAGGGATCAGTTCGGCGCGGGCAATAAATTCATCACACCCACGGTCGCGGACGGCAAGGTATTCATCGGCACGACCAGCGGAGTCGCCGTCTTCGGCCTGTTGAATTGATCCGCGTCGCGGGTCAGCCGGGCATCACCGAGGTTTCCTCGGCGATCATCTTCTCCAGCCGCTCCAAGTCCGGGATCAGCGGCGTCTCATTGATCATGCGTACCTGGCAGATGACGGGCGAGCGCTCCGGGAAGCTGCGCGAGGGATCCGGCCGCAGCACTTCGGCGTTCACGCGCACGAGCTGCGGAAAGCCCTGGGTCAGCACGCCGAAGTACCCGGAGTGCAGCGCGCCGCCGGTCGCGTGGAAAATGACGATTCGAGTGCGGGTGGATACGGTGGGCAGAGTCTGGCCGAACGCACCCTCGAACGATACCACCGGTACGCTGCGGCCGCCCCAGCTCACCAGACCTGCATACCACGGCGGTGCATTGGTCATTTCGGCCGGCGCCTGGTAACCGATGACCTCGGCGACGCAGGCGCGGGGCACGATCAATCTTTCCCCCACCAGCGGTACCAGCAAGCTATACAGCTCATCGCGCAAATCAGACATAGCTTATCTCGCGACGGCGGTACGACGGTTGACGAGCGGCTCTATGGCGTCGAGCAGCTGGCTTTCTTGATACGGCTTGCCGAGATAATCATCGACACCGAGTTCGATGGCCCGTGCCCGGTGCTTCTCGCTGACGCGGGAAGTGATCATGACGATGGGGACATCCTTCAGGCGCGGATCGTTGCGGACATGGGCCGCGACTTCATAGCCGTCCATTCGCGGCATTTCGATATCGAGCAATATGATGTCAGGGAGGTGCTCTTGCAGCAGCGACACGGCGTCCACGCCGTCCTTGGCCGTCAGCACCCGCATGCCGTTGCGCTCGAGCAGCCGCTGCGTCACGCGGCGCACCGTGATCGAATCGTCGACCACCAGAGCGAAGGTGCGCCGGTCGCGTTGATCGAGAACCACCGTCTCGGTCGGGCGGGCGCGCCATTCGGAACGCACCAGTGAACCCATGTCGAGAATGATGACGATGCGGCCGTCGCCCAGTATCGTTGCGCCGGCAATTCCGCGGATACCCGAGACCTGCGGACCTAAAGATTTCACGACGATTTCCCGGCTGCCGACCAGCTCATCCGTGACCAAGGCGGTTGAATGCTCGCCCGCCCGGATCAGCACCACCGATATCGACACTTCCGACTCCGGAAGACGCGTCGGGCCCATTCCCACGAACGCCCCCAGCTGCTGGAAGCGATATTTTTGACCGCCGTATTCGAACAGGGGCGCGTCCTTGCCCAGGTGCCTGGCAACGATGTTTCTCGGCAGGCGCACCACGCCTTCCACCGTCGCCAGAGGCAGGGCATAGACCTCTTCGCCTACGCGCACTATCAATGCCTGGCTGATCGCCAGAGTGAAGGGCAGGCGAATCGTAAAGCGCGACCCCATTCCGGCGGTGGTATCGATGAACAAGCCGCCGCCCAGTTTCTTCACTTCCGTGGCGACGACATCCATGCCGACTCCGCGCCCCGCTGCCTGGGTGACATGGCCCGCGGTACTGAAGCCAGGCTCCAATATGAGCTGCACGGCTTCTTCATCGGTGAGTTTTGCCTGCGGATCGGTGAGTCCGAGTGCGATCGCCTTCTCGCGGATCAGCTTGACGCTGATGCCGGCGCCATCGTCGGCGACCACGATCACGACCTCCGCCCCGTCGCGCTCCAAGCTGATGGAAATGCGGCCTACGTCGGGCTTGCCGAGTGCGGTACGGCGTTCCGGCGCCTCGATGCCGTGCACCACGGCGTTGCGCAGCATGTGTTCGAGCGGTGGGACCATGCGCTCCAGCATCTGCCGATCGAGTTCGGCGGCGGCGCCTTGAACCACGAGTTCCGCCCGCTTGCCGGTGTCGTTCGCCGCCTGGCGCACCAGGCGGGTCAGACGCTGCACGTGGCGCTGGAACGGCACCATTCGTGTCCGCATCAAGCTATTCTGCAGCTCGGTGATGACGCGCGACTGCTGAGTCAGCAGATTCTGCGCTTCGCGGGTCAAAGTCTCGAGCAGTCCCTGAATGCTCGCCACGTCGCCCGAAGTCTCGGCCAGAGCGCGCGAATACTGTTGCAAAGATGAATATCGATCGAGTTCGAGCGGATCGAAGTCGTGGCGCCGCGGCTCCACGTCCTGATGCCGGTTGAGAACCTGCGCCTCGGTTTCTATTTCCAGGCCGCGCAATTGCTCTTTGAGGCGGGTCACCGTACGTGCGAGCTCCGCCAGATTGAAGTCGATGGAGTTGACCTGCTGATCGAGGCGGGCGCGGAAAATGCTCACCTCTCCCGCATTGTTGAGCATGGTGTCGAGCAAATCGGCGTCGACGCGCGCCATTTCCACGCGTTCGGCCGGCGCGCTCTCGCGGCCCGGCAATACCGGAGCGCTGCTCAGCTCGAGACTCGTAACGGAATCCTCGCCTGCGGCGACCGCAGCCGGCTCGGACGGGACCGTCGGCTGGTGTGCGGCGGCAACAGCGGGTGGGGCGGCGACGAATACGGAGATGCCCGCCGGCACCGTGGTCGCCGGTGGCGGTATGGCCGGCGATGCCGCCGTCGAGACCAGGGCGGTTGCTGCGACTGGAGTCGGCGGCGCGACGGCCGCCGCGGGTCGCGACGGATTTGCCAAATCGCGAATTTGCGCAATCAGTGCGGTGGCGCCGCCCGGCAGACTGCCGTTGCTCACCAAGTCGCGCATTCTCGCGAGCTCATCGAGGCTGGCCTGCATGACGGCGTGCGCATGATCGTCGCCGCGCACGGAACCGCCATCGATGTGGATCACCAGCGTTTCGAGCTCATGACTCAAATCGCCCATGGCACTGATGCCCGCCATGCGGGCGCCGCCCTTCAGGGTGTGCAATTGACGCTGCAGTTCCGCGACCCGTTCCTTGTCCTTGCGGTCGCGATTCCAGGCGGTTAAGGAGACCTCCGCCGCCTCGAGCAATTCGGTCGCCTCTTCGCTGTAGATATTCGCAATCTCGTGATCGAACTCTTCCGCAGGGGGGTGCTCACCGGGCACCGCCGCGTCCGAGGCGCGAGCCGCCGCAGCCGCCTCGGGCAGTACTACGGTGGCAGCGGCAGCCGCCTCTGGCATTGCCGCAACCTCCTCGGGCACCGCCGTGGCCTCGGACACCATCGTGACCTCGGACGCCATCGTGGCCTCGGACGCCATCGTGGCCTCGAGCGCCGCTGCGGCCTCTGCCTCGGGTAACGCTGCTGCTTCGATTGCCTCCGCTGCTTCCGGTGACGCCGCTGCGTCGGGCACCGCGGCCAGCGCCGGCACCACGGCCGAGGCGCTGGTGTCGATGGCTTCCCTCGCTATCGCAGCATCGAGTTCGGTTTCGATGTCTTGCAGCCGCGCCAGCAGCGACGGCTGTTCCGAGAAGAAGGCCGTCGATTCATTGATATGCGAAACCACGTTGTCGATTGCATGGACGGCATCGCCGAGAGTTGCGAGCCCGTTGTCCGACAAGCCGTGGCCGCTGTCGAAAACTTTGCGCATGACCTTATTCAACGGTTCGGTGATTCGGATGCCGTGGCGCGCTTCGGCCATCTTGGAGCTGCCGCTCAAGGTATGGATGGCGCGATACACCGGCTCCGGCAAATCGTGCGGCGCGGGCTGGCCGGTGCGCTTGCGCAGGTATTCGCGGATCTCGGTCAAATGGCTCGAAGTCTCCTTGCTGTAAATGTCATGCAGCATGGGGTCCATCGCGGGCGGTGCCGCGGCCGGCGGTTCCGCGGCCGCGGTGGGCACCACCAGCGAGATCGAATTCCCGCGATCTTCCGGCGTGATGGTCACGTTGCCTTGATCCGTCTCGCGACCATCGGCGTAGGCAAATGCACGGGCCATCAGCGCTTCGATCGGCACCGGATCGTGCCGCCCCGTTTCTAATTGTTCCACCAGCTGCGGCAGGACAGCGACTGCACTACGCAGCAGAGCCATCATTCCCGGCGTGCGCGACAGAGTCTTGTCGATGATCCGATTCAGCAAATTCTCGATCGACCAGCCGAACTCGGCGATCGACCGGGCGCCGACCATGCGGCCGCTGCCCTTCAGCGTATGAAAACTGCGCCGCATCAGGGCCAATGATTCCAAATCCATGGGATTTTGGTCCCATTGCGGGAAACTGCTCTGAATCGAGGCGATTTCTTCCTTGGCTTCCTCGATGAACAGCTCGACGAATTGCGGATCGACGGGTTCTGGCTCGGGCACCGCGATCAGTGGATTGGTCGCCGCATGCGCCCGCTGGGTGCGTTCCAGGGCGATGGTCGCCACCGGGTCGAGCTTGATGGTCTTGGCGGCCTCGTCGGGCGCGATTTCAATACTCGGGACGCGGGACGTCGCTTCGTCAGCCAGCGTCTTGATGCACATCTCGGCGTTGTCGAGCATATACCATGGATCGTTGCGCCCGCTCTGCAGCGTTTCCATGTAGTACTCGATGCTGACGATGGCATCGGCCACCCTCTCCAAGCGCAGCGCATCCGGCGCGGGCGCGCCGGGTTCGATCAGCTTGCGCACCTGCACGCCGATGGCGTCCATCAATTCCACCGCCCTGCCCTTGCCCAGCATCAACAGGCCCGCGGTGATGCCCCGCAGCAGCTGCGGCACATTGTCGAGGCCCTGCGGCGGAAAATCGCCGGGCTGCTGCACGGCAATGGAAACGGCCTCCTTGATGCGCGCCAAGTTGACGATGCACTCGCGCAGCACCGCCTCGCTCACCAGCCGGAATTCCAGATCGTGGTCGGCCGGCAAGTCCGCGGCCTGTGCTGCGGACGCTGGGGGCAAAATCAGGCGCACCAGCTGATCGTCGAGACTGTCTTCGACCGACAGCAGAACCCCCGCGATCTTGATCAGCGACTCCTCCGAAGGGGTCTTGCCGTCGGTGACTATGCCCGAAAGCTCGGAAATCTCTTCCTGAACCCGCTGCCGCAGCTCGCCGAGCCCCAGCACCCCGAGCGTGTCGCTGATTTTCTTCAGCAGATCGAGCTGTGGCGCGAGTTCGTCGCTGCGGCCGCCACCGCGGCGCACGAATATATCGAGCACATCCTTGACCTTGGACAGATCCTCCTTGATCGCGGCCGCCACCGTGCGCATCAACTTCACGCTGGGCGCGGACAGGCTTTCCCGCTCTTGCTCGATCGAGTCGTCGACAGGCAGCAGTTCGGAGAGCTTGAACGACGCCCGCACCGCGGCAATCCGGCCCCCGGGTGTCGACGCGCGAGCGACGTAGTAGAGCAGATTGTTGAGCAGGTCGACCGGCGGATCTTCGCAGTAACGCGCCTCGCCGAGTTCGTACAATGTCTTGATTTGGCGGTCGGCTTGACCCAACAAACGCTTCAGCGTCGCGCTGCCCTCCAGGCCGTTGGCGCGAACCGCCTCGAGGATGGCACCGACGACCCACCACAGTTGAAACACAGGCTGGGTCTCGGCAACCTGCTCGAGCTTTTCAGCCACTTTCGCCAGAATTTCCAGATTCTGCACCGGGCGTTCGCCGCGAATGTATCCCAGCAGACCGATCTGGAATCGCGGCCGCAGGCGCCTGGCCCATTGCGCCACGGAGATCGCCTGCTCACCCTGCCGTTGCGATTGCGGCTGCGCCGGCTGATCGGATTTCAGATTGAGCAGTAGCAGCGTTCCCTCGGACAGCAAGGGGCTGCCGCGCACGGACCGCAAGTCGTTGAGCAGGGGCAGCAGCACCAAGGCCAGATCCCTGCCGCCCGATAGGACCCGCTCGAGATAGGTGGGCAACTGCACCATGGCCCGCATCAACGCGTCGAGGCCGTCGACTTGGCGCTTCTGGTCGTTGTCGGAACTCAGCAAGTAGCGGGTGACGTGCTCCATTTCCTCGGCGAGAAGCGCCGCGCCGTATACCTCGACCAAGCGCAGAACGCCATGCGCGGAATGCAGCTGGTCGGCGCATTTCTCGAGAAATGCCCGTTGGTCCGAGCGCTCGGCATAGGCTTCGAGCGAGGCCCGCGCGTCATTCAGGGTCGTCGCCAATTCTTTGGCGACGATGTGCAGAGTTTGAGAACTGATGTCGGTCATTCCGGAATCGTCTTA
This sequence comes from uncultured Gammaproteobacteria bacterium, assembly GCA_963807505.1. Taxonomy (GTDB): domain Bacteria; phylum Pseudomonadota; class Gammaproteobacteria; order Steroidobacterales; family Steroidobacteraceae; genus Bog-1198. The sequence continues at coordinate 999,590 of CAWECC010000001.1, forward strand.
CGCGTCAGGCGCCGAAGCCGCTGGCCTTGCGCATTTTTCCGGTATTGCCGGTGTTGCCGATGACGCTGCTCGATGCGTCGCTGCCCATCGCGCCGCTGCTTGCGGGGTCGTTCAATGCAGGCAGACGCGTCGAGGAGGCCGCTCCGACCGTGGTCGTGCCGCCGCCGTAGTCCGGCAGGCGGAATCCAGCCACGGATTTACGCAGCTGAGCCGACAAGGCCGCCAATTTCGCGATCGACGTCGATGTAGCGGTCGAACCCTCGGCCGTCTGTGAAGATATTTCCCGCACCACTTGCATGTTCTTCGAGATGCTGCCGGAGGCGACGGCCTGCTGGCGCGCGCTGGCCGATATGTTCTGCACCAGGCTGGCAATCTGGTTGGACACCTGTTCGATCTCCTCGAGCGCGGCGCCGGCGTTTTCCGCGAGCAACGCACCACCCACCACATCCGTGGTACTGCGCTCCATGGAGACCACCGCTTCGTTGGTGTCCGTCTGGATGGTGCGCACCAGGACCTCGATCTGCTTGGTGGCGTTCGCCGCACGCTCCGCCAGTCTTTGCACTTCATCCGCCACCACGGCGAAGCCGCGGCCCGCCTCACCCGCCATGGAGGCTTGAATCGAGGCGTTGAGTGCAAGAATATTGGTCTGTTCGGCAATGTCGTTGATCAGTTCGACGATGTTGCCGATTTCCTGCGAACTCTCGCCGAGACGCTTGATGCGCTTGCTGGTCTCTTGAATGGTCTCGCGAATGGCATTCATGCCGTCGATGGTCCGCCGCACCGCATCGCCGCCCTTGTGGGCGATGTCCACCGAATGCCGGGCGACATCCGAGCAGCGTTCCGAGTTGCCGGACACTTCCTCGATCGAGGCGGCCATGTCGGCCATGGATTCGCTGGCCGAGGAGATTTGCCGGGACTGTGCACTGCTGGCCTTCGCCATGTGCGCCGCGGCGGCCTGAGTCTGTTTGGTGGCGCCGTCCAGCTGAATGGCGCTGTCATTGATGGTCGTGACCAGCTCGCGCAGGGCCTCGATGGCATAGTTGATCGAATCGGCGATGGCGCCCGTGATGTCCTCGGTGACGGTCGCCTGTACCGTCAGGTCGCCGTCTGCCAGGCTCGACAGCTCATCGAGCAAACGCATGATGGCTTCTTGATTGCGCTCGTTCTCGCGCACCCGCAGCTCGCTGGTGCGCCGCACGTTGACCGATTTCAAATAGGTCCAGGCAAGCGCCGCCGAGCAACGCTGCGGCAATCGCCAGCAGCGACAATATCCAAGGCTTGTAATTGCTGCCGGGATCGGCCTGCGCCGCGGGCGAGTTGCCCAATTCGGCCGCCAAAGCGCTCGCCAAGGCCGGCAGAGTGCGGGCCGCCGCCTGCGCCTTGGACAGCGTCTCGGCGGCGCCGATCGCCTTGCGCACGCTATTGCCGTATTGCTGATTGCGCGCAACCACCGCCTTCAGGCGTTGCTCGGCGTCCGCGCCGCGTGACGCGGGTCAGAGCGAGGCCGGATTCCTCACCGGACAAGCCGCGCACCACTTGATTGAGAAATTCGAGGCTATCTGCGAGGCGTTGCGCCGTCGGAGCGGCATCGCTCACGCCCGACGCCAAGCCATTCAGATCCTGCTGAATGCGTTGAACCATGAGCTCGAAGCGGTCCACGTACCGGCTCATTCCTTCGAGCTTTTGTACGCCCACCGCGCTGGCCAGATCGCCCAGCTCCGACAGCAGCTTCGGCGCCAATTCGCGGGCTTCTTGGTTCGAGACCTGAATGGTCTCCACGGCGGCCCGGGCTTCGCCGACGGCAGCGACGCCGGCGCTCAATTTGTTCCAATTGCCGGCCGCGGCGGACGCGCCCTGGTCCGGCGCATCGCCGCGCAGGGTCTTCAGCCGTGCCGCGCTCTTGGCGAGCGCGTCGAATGCGCTGGATTCACCGCGCAGCGCGTTTTGCGCCTCATAGGGTATGCGTTGCACCACCAGGGACAGCTCGGCGGGCGCAGTCACCGGAGCGGCGTTGCGCGTGAGCAGCGTCAATGCCGCGGCACCGACCAGGCAAAGCACAATGAGCCCTGCCAGCGGCGGCAGCAGATTTATTCTAGAACCCGTTTCTTTTCGAGTGCTCATCTTGGTTCCACCGGAACTTAGCTTGCGGCCTGTAAAAAGCTCTGGCTCTCCACCAAACTCTTCAAACTCAAGACCGGCCAGACTTCGCCGCCTCGGCGAAAGGCGCCGGCGAGATAACTATCGCATCGGATCACCGTCGGCGGCGCTTCGGCGTTGAATTCCGCTTCCGCAAAACGCCGAAACCCCAATACCTCGTCCACCATGAGCCCGGCCGGGATATCCCGGTGATTGACCACGACGACCCGGGTATTGCGGCCCGAAGTCGTCGCTCCGCTGCCCAGAAACTGCCGCAGGTCTAGCATCGGCAGCAGCTGCCCGCGGACATTGGCCAACCCTTTGACCCAGCTCTTTGCACCGGGGATGCGCGTGACCACCGCGGGATAGCCCAGCACCTCGCGGGTCTCCTCACGCGCCACCAGGAAGGTCTCACCGCCCATGCGAAACGCCACACCCACCCATTCTCGCCCAGGGCTCGCCTCCGGAACGTTGCCCGCCGTCACAGCGCGGCTGCGTTTCTCGAGTTCTTTGAGCAATTCGAAGGGGCGGTCGCGCAAGCTGCGCAAGCTCAACTCGGACCCGACGGTGGTGTTCGTCATACGGCCAGTGCGGCCTGTGCCTTCTCGACCAACGCCTGAGCCGACACGGGCTTGACCAGATAATCCACCGCGCCTTGGCGCAATCCCCAGACCCGATCCGTTTCCTGGCCCTTGGTGGTCACCATGATGATGGGAATCAGGCTGGTTTCGGGGTCGTTGATCAGCATCCGGGTGGCTTGGTAGCCGTTCACGCCGGGCATGACGATGTCCATGAAGATGAGATCGGGCTTCATGGCTTTCGCCTTGCGAACGCCCTCTTCACCATTCTCGGCCGCGGCGGTCTTGAAGCCGTGCTTCTCCAGGGCCTTCTGCATGACGAATACCTCGGTGGGTGAATCGTCAACGATGAGGATCAATGCCATTCTCATGTTCTCCGTCATTTTCCGACGTGAGCTTCGATTGCGCCCAGCAATTCGTCTTTGGTGAACGGCTTCGTCAGATAGTGCTCCGAGCCCACGATACGGCCGCGGGCTCGATCGAACAATCCGTCCTTGCTCGACAGCATGATGACCGGGATTTGCCTGAATACCTTGTTGTGCTTGATCAGCGAACAGGTCTGGTAGCCGTCGAGCCGCGGCATCATGATGTCCACGAACACGATGTCCGGCTGATGGTCGGCGATCTTGGAAAGCGCGTCGAATCCATCGACCGCGGTGAACACTTCGCAGCCCTCCTTGGTCAGAAGTGTTTCGGCGGTCCGGCGGATGGTCTTGCTGTCGTCGATCACGAGGACTTTGAGTCCCGTGAGTTTCGGCTTGCCGTTGCTGATCATGCTCTCCATGACTCTGCCCTTGAGGGAACAAGACTATGTGTGCGTAGGTGCTGGAATCTTGTGGCTTTTTAACATATCCACGGCCCGCAAGCCACGGTACGGGGTCGACATTTCGCGGTAAGCGGCGCCAAACAACGGTGGCGTGGTTCACAGTTTTCTCAAGACGAGCCGGCGACACCCGCACATCGGCGTGCGCTAGACTGCAAGGCCGCCAGTGTTTGGCTCGTTGATCTTTTGGGTCCTCAGAAGGAATGAGCATGTCGTCCCGAGTCCGTCTCGTCGTGGTCATGGACCCCATCGAAGCGATAAAGCCAGCCAAGGACAGCACGTTGGCCATACTGCTGGCGGCGCAGGCGCGCGGCTGGCAGCTCTTTTATGCGGAGCAGAAGGATCTTTGGCTGCGCGACGGCATCGCCTGGGGCCGACTGGCGCCGCTGCAGGTGTTCGACGATCTCGCGCAACGTGGTTTGTGCGGGGCGCGGCGCAGAACGCCAAGCTGGGCGAATTCGACGTGATTCTGATGCGCAAGGATCCGCCCTTCGATACCGAATACATCTATACCACCTACATCCTGGATCGCGCCCAGGTCCAAGGGCGCGCTGGTGTGCAACCGGCCGCAGGGCCTGCGGGACATGAACGAGAAGGTCTACACGGCCTGGTTTCCCGAGTGCTGCGCACCCACCCTCATCACCCGCGACATGCACGACATGGGCGAGTTCCTGCGCGAGCACGGCAAGGCGGTGTGCAAGCCCCTGGACGGCATGGGGGGCAAGTCCATCTTCGTGCTGGAGCAAGGCGACAAGAACCGCAATGTCGTGTTCGAGACCTTGACCGGATACGGCACCCGGTACGCCATCGTGCAGCGGTACCTGCCGGAAATCGTGACGCGCCGGCGATTGCCGGATCATTCTGGTGGACGGGGAGCCGGTGCCCTTTGCCCTGAAGCGGGTTCCCACCGCCGAGGACAACCGCGGCAATCTCGCCGCCGGCGCCCGCGCCGAGAGCCGGCCGCTCAACGAACGCGACCGATGGCTGTGCGCGCAAATCGGACCCAAGCTCAAGGCGGCCGGAATGATGTTCGTCGGACTGGACGTCATCGGCGATTACGTCACTGAGATCAATGTCACCAGTCCCACCGGCATCCGCGAACTAAACAAGAAGCACGGTGTCGACATTGGCGGAATGCTGGTGGACGCGATCCACAGGACATTGAGCGCAGCGTGACTTCCGACACGTACCAAGCCGGCGATATGCTTGAAGCCGGGCTGCCGCCGGCCAACGACCGCATGCTGACCACCTGCTTTTTGGCGGCGCTGTTCCACGGGATCGTGATTCTGGGGGTGACCTTCAGCGCGCCGGGCAGCAAGGCCAGCGGCAATGACGGCGCCCGGTCTTGGAGGTCGTGCTGGTCAACGATCAGGCGCCGAGCGTCGCGCAGCAATCCCAACGCCCAGTACCTCTCCGAGCGCAGCCAGCGAGGATCCGGCAACACCCTGAAGCGCGAACGCGCGCTTGATCCCCAAATCCTCGCTGATGCCCGTCGAACGCTCGGGTATTCCCAGCGGCGATGGGCTGGCGGCGCAGCAAGCCGGCACGGACGCGGGAGACGAGGAGCTCATCGCGACTCATCGCGCCGGCGCAAAAGATCCTGTATTTCGCGGCTCCTGCCGCGGCCACGGAGCATGCATCCCAGCTGCCGCTGCTGCTCGAGAAGCGGCCCGATCTCGCGATGACTCCCAACGATGATGGGGTCGAGCTGCGCATGCGCGGCGAGGCCAAGCAGCAGCTGTGGATCGCCGCGGACACCCGCGAATCCGACGTCGCCGTTTACCTGGACAGCTGGCGCCGCAAGATCGAGCGGGTCGGCACCATGAATTTCCCCGACGTCGCGCGCCGCGAGAAGCTTTCCGGGCACCCCGGTGATCGAGGTGACCATCGGCTCGGACGGCAAACTCGCTGCAAACCATCGTTCGGCGCAGCAGCGGGCATGCGGAAATCGACGAGGCCGCCATGAGAATCTTGAAGCTCGCCGCGCCGTTCGATCCCTTCCCGGGTGAATTGAGCGCCAAGCACGACGAGATCCGCATTGCCTACGAATGGCAGTTCTTGGACGGCGCCTCGCAAGGCGCCGAGGTCTTCTATTCGGAGCCGAACCATTAGCCCAACCATCGATAATTCGGGCTATCTGACCAATCAGCTACTGATCGCCATGCCGGCGATGGGCGATCCCAATTTTGCGCAGACCGTCGCGCTGGTCTGCGATCACAGCTCGCGCGGAGCACTCGGACTGATCCTCAACAAGCCGCTGCCCATGCGCATGGGCGAGATCTTCGAGCAGCTGGAAATCGAGCTCGCCACAGGACCGCTTGCGGGAGCGCCAGGTACTGCGCGGCGGCCCGATGCAGACCGATCGCGGCTTCGTCGTGCACCGCGCCGGCGGCGAATGGGACTCGACGCTCAAAGTGTCCGACGTCATCCACGTCACCACGTCGCGGGACATTTTGGCCGCCATGGCCCGTGGCCAGGGCCCCGAGGAGGCCGTCGTCGCCCTGGGATACGCCGGCTGGGACGGCGGCCAGCTGGAAGACGAGATCCGGGCCAACGCCTGGCTGAGCGCGCCGGTGGACCCCGGACTTGATTTTCGAACTGCCGTTCGAGTCCCGCTGGGCAGCCGCCGGGCGCCTGCTGGGGGTGGAGTTGTCGCGCATCAGCCCGATCAGCGGCAATGCCTGAGGCGGCCGTGCCCGACGCCCGCTCAAGCGGCGGCCCGCGCATCGTCCTGGCCTTCGATTTCGGGCGTCGGCGCATCGGTGTCGCCTGCGGCGATACCGTCAGCCGCACGGCCGCGCCCCTCGACGCCGTGCCCGTCGATTCAGGCGGGGCCGCGCTGGGAGGTGATCGATGCGCTGCTGCGCGAGTGGCAACCCGCCCTGGCCGTCGTCGGCCTGCCGTATAATGTCGACGGTTCCGACAGTGCCATGACAGCCGCCGCGCGCGAGTTCGCCGCCGAACTCGGGCGCCGCTATCGGCTGCAAGTCGCGCTGGTCGATGAGCGCTATTCGTCGCGGGAAGCCGAGGCGCGGCTCAAGTCGGCGCGCGAATCGGGCCTGCGCCGGCGGCGTGTCGCCAAAGCCGATGTCGACGCAGCGGCGGCCTGCATCATCTTGGAACGTTGGTTCACCGAAGAAACATGAGGCGCAAATGCGTTCACAACAAGACAGCGCCGGGGGCCTGCGCCACCTCATCACGCTCGACGGCCTGACCCGCGATGCGCTGACCGCGATTCTCGATCGCGCGGAAACCTACCGCCGCCTTCCGGGCCAGCCCGCCTATGAAGGCCGCGAGCTCGCCGGCGTGACCCTCGCCAATCTGTTCTTCGAGCCGAGCACCCGCACCCGCGCCTCGTTCGATCTCGCCAGCCGCCGTCTGGGCGCGCATGTGCTCAACCTGGATCTGCACTCGAGCTCGCGCGCCAAGGGCGAGAGCATGTTGGACACGATTTACACGCTCGAAGCCATGAACACCGATGTGTTCGTGATCCGCGATTCCGAAGCCGGCATGCCGGAATTTCTGATCGATCATGTCGCGCCGCACGTCTCGGTGATCAGCGCGGGCGAGGCGCATGTGTCGCACCCCACGCAAGGATTGCTCGACGTCCTGACCATTCGCACCCACAAGCGCCGCTTTGCCGGCCTCAAGGTGGCCATCGTCGGCGACATCAAGCATTCGCGCGTCGCCCGATCCGCGCATCAGGCGCTGACGACGCTCGGGACCACGGATCTGCGGCTGGTGGCGCCGCAGGCCCTGCTGCCGCGCCGAAGGCGAATTTCGCGGCGCGCAGCGCTTCACTCGCATCGAGGACGGCATCGCCGGCGCCGACGTGGTGATGATGCTGCGCATTCAAAAGGAGCGCATGGCGCAAAGCGCCTCGCTGGATGATGCCGCCTACTTCCGCGATTTCGGCCTGGACGCCAGGCGCCTGAAATTGGCCGCGCCCAGCGTGCTCGTCATGCATCCCGGCCCGATGAACCGCGGCGTCGAGATAGCCTCGGACGTGGCGGACGGCCCGCGCTCGGTCATTCGCGAGCAGGTGAACAACGGCGTCGCCGTGCGCATGGCGGTGCTGGCGTCGATCGCCGCCACGCTCACCCGGCACCGCAGGCCTTTGTAAATCGGCCCGTTACACAAGGTCTCGGGGGATAAGAGGTTAGGCGCCAACATAAGGCAGCAGTTGGCGCTTAACCTCTTATCCCCCGAGACCATGCGCACTGGGCCAATTTACATCACCGCGTAGACGGAGCAGGTTCGGTGCCTTTGGCGCCGTGGTGCCCCCTTTTGGGGATCGCGCAACGCTGCACGCAGCTTCTCTACGTTTTCGCTGCTCAAAATAGCGCATACGTCCAAATCGCGCGTGACCAGCGAAGATCCGTGCAGCGTCGCGGCGAAGCCGCCGACGATGACGAAATCAACGCCAGCGTCGCAAAGACGCTGAAGCAGTAGATTGATCTCGATCACGCAACTGCTGACCGGCGCTCTCCATCTCGATAGCCAGATTGAGCGCTGCTTGATGATGTAGTGCCCGCTGCTCGTAGGAGTAGCTCAGACTCTCCTCAATCAAGCTCAAGTCGAAGCCTGCCCGCTCCGCTTCTTTAATGGGATTTACCGGATCCGGCATCCATGCAGGTTATCAAAGGGCGCTGCTCGCGTCGATACGATCGGTGCGCATCAGCGGCCGCCCCATTTGGATCCGCCCCCCTTCCTTCACGGCTTCGGCGAGACAAGCCCCCCGCGGCGCGAACACGATGATGGTGGAGCCATGCTCGAACCAGCCCATCTCCTCGCCCCTGCGCAAGCCGGCGTCGCAGGGGATGACGTTGGGCCCGCGATAACGCAGATGCAGCAGCACGTCGAGAAATTTGAGGCGCATGCTCGCGACGAGTATTGCCGCCACCGGCACCAGCGTAATCAATGCGCCCGACTGCGGCAGCCGGCAGCGAATCACAGCCCGTTCGTTCTTGCAGAACAGTCTCTCGACGCGTTTCAGCGCGATGGGATTCACGTTCCAGGTGTCGCCCGAGATGTAGTTGACCTGCTCCACGCGGCAGTCGGCGGGGGCATGGAAGCGGTGATACATGCTCGAGGTCAGTCGCAGCGTCGCGTACTGCCCCCCCTGGTAGTAGCGCACCAGATCCGCATCGCCCAGCAGATCTAGGAGGGGATAGGGGAAGCCCTTCGCCTGCAGCACCGATCCTTCGCTCACCGTCCCGCAGGCACCGACCAGCGCGTCGCAGGGGCTGACCAAGTGGCGGGGATCGGGATCGATGGGGCGCGCGCCGTCCTTCAGCTCGCGGGTGAAGCAATCGTGCATGCTCGCGAAGCGGGTGTTCTTCGCCTCGCTCAGGTCCAGATCGGAGAACAGCCTCCAGAGAGCGATGCTGCCGCGGCACACCCAGGGATGCTCGATCCGGCTCAGCCAGCCCATGAAATGGGTCAGCAGCCGCCGCGGAATGCGGTTGGTGAGCAGAAAGTTGAGATCTTCCTGCTGAACTATCCGGGCGATCAGAGCTTTTGTAGTCATCTCAGTGTCATTCGCCTGCAATAGAGTTCGACGCCTGCAGGCAATGGAAGGAAACGCCGATTACAACCATCATTTCGTATGCGTTGGCGGGGATCGCGCTCGTCATCGTGCTTCGCAAATTGTATATCCGCCTGCAGCTGTCGCTGGCCAAGCACCGCTCCCTGACAGGGCATTCGCGGATGGCGCGCCGCTTCGCGTCGCTGGTGCCGTTTTACGAATACGACGAATCGCATTTCTTCCGCGCCGACACGGCGCCCGAGGAGATTGCCGCGGCGCGGCGCGCGGGCTTCATGCGGTTGGCGGCCATATTTGCCGACCGATTCAAGAAGACGGCCGAACTCACCGGCGAAATCGCCGGCGGGGTCTCCGACCTGCAATTCACTTCCCGCTATCGTGTGCCCTTCCAATTCAGCGGATTCGTGCGGCGGCACCTCAAGGGGGGCTCCTTCGTAGAGTCCTCTTCCGGCGTCACGGTCACCGATCTCGACGGCAACCGCTTTTACGATTTGACGGGCTCTTACGGTGTCAATGTATTCGGCTACGACTTCTACAAAGAGTGCATCGAGCGCGGCGGCGAGCAGGTTCGCGGACTGGGGCCGGTGCTGGGCGCCTATCACCCGGTGACCGCCTACAATGTGCGGCGCCTGCGGGAGATTTCCGGCCTGGAGGAAGTTTCCTTTCACATGTCGGGCACCGAAGCCGTCATGCAGGCGGTACGGCTGGCGCGCTACCACACCGGGCGCACTCATCTGGTCCGCTTCTGCGGCGCCTATCATGGCTGGTGGGGCGACGTGCAACCCGGAGTGGGCAATCCGCTGGCGGCCCGCGAAACATATACCTTGAAGGACATGGACGAAGCCAGCCTGCGGGTGCTGCGCGGCCGGCGCGATATCGCCTGCGTGCTGATCAATCCCCTGCAGGCCTTGCATCCCAACATCAGTGCGCCGGGCGACTCCACCCTCATCGACAGCGGCCGCAAGGCGCACTTCGACCGCGAGGCCTATGCCGATTGGCTGCGCCGGCTGCGCGAAGTGTGCAGCGCGCGGGGCATCATATTGATTTTCGACGAAGTCTTCGTCGGATTCCGGCTCGCGCCGGGCGGAGCTCAGGAATACTTCGGTGTGCGCGCGGACATGGTGACCTACGGCAAGACCGTGGCCGGGGGGCTTCCTGTCGGGGTGCTGTGCGGCCTCGCCAAGTACATGCGTCGCTTTCGCGAGGATCGGCCGGCCGATATCTGCTTTGCCCGAGGCACGTTCAATGCGCACCCCTATGTCATGGGGGCCATGCACGAGTTCCTGCTGCGTCTCGAGACCGAAGCCGTGCGCAGTCTGTATCGCAATCTCGATGATGTTTGGAATGCCCGCGCTCGGCTGCTGAACGAACGCCTGGCTGCGGCGCAGCTGCCGGTGCGCGTGGCGAACCTGTCCACCATATGGACCCTCTACTACACCGCGCCGTCGCGCTATAACTGGATGTTTCAATATTATCTGCGCGCAGCCGGACTCGCCTTGAGCTGGGTGGGCACCGGGCGCCTCATCTTCAGCCTGAATTACACGGAAGCCGACTTCGCGCAGGCCGCCGACAGAGTTCTGTCGGCGGCCCGGGAAATGCAACAGGACGGCTGGTGGTGGAACGAACCCCAGCTTACCAACAAGTCCATCAGGCGCCGCGTGTTCAAGGAGATGATTCAGGCCCGATGGGCTTCGACACCGCCCATGGGATCGATCAGCTCACCGCGCATCAAGTAAAAGGGCGCCTTGTAGTAGGTCTTCACGTCGTTGAACGGGTCCGTGATGATCTTGGTCAGCCACACCAGCCCGGTTTGCACGTCCTTCAAGAAGAACAGATGCACGGTGCGGAACAGTAGCGCGCCGATGCCGACGATGAGCCAGATCTCTCCCACATGGCGCACGAATTCTGCGCCGCCGGTATACGGCTGAAAGAGCCCGAAGAAAGTCGGATCCAGCCACAGCAACGCCGGCGACAGCGCCCATACGGCATGCAGAATCACCTTGCGCTTGAGGTTGTATCCCACCTTGATCTCTTCCTTGTGCTCGTGGCTCGCGTGGTTGACGACGTCGTAGCCCTTGGGCTCAAAGAAAAAGTGCCCTGATTGCCGGCTGACCATGGACACCAGCCAGCCGATGAGTGCGGACTTGGCAGGGTCCGTGAACGCCGTGATGTAGGCGATGATGAAGCTGATCGCGCTCAGCAGGTGCAGAGACTGATTGATACGACTGTGATGATAGTAGCGATGATCGTCCCAGCGCTGAGTCCGCAGTTCCGCCAAAAAGCTTCGCATGGTTGGTTCCTTGAGAATTGCTGCATGAAAATTGGCGACTACTTCGGCCGATGAGCAATATGCCCTGGCCTCGAGCAGGCGCTATTTGACAATGAAACAAATATAGGATTTGCGTTACAAGCCTATTACAAGGGACGCATCGCCGCGCAATCAGAGACATTGGTCGCAATTTTTCAGTATTCGTTCATCGAATCGTCATCCCAGAATGCGATTGTCGGCAACCATGAGAATCATGATCGTTACCGACGCGTGGTTTCCTCAGACCAATGGCGTGGTCAGCACCCTGGCGCAGACGGCCGCGTGGCTGGGACGTTTCGGCCACGAAGTCAGAATGATTACTCCCCGCGACTTTCGCAGCGTCGCCTGCCCGACCTATCCGGAAATCCGCTTGTCCATCCGGCCCTACAAGCAGGTGGAGCGCAGCATCCTGGCATTCTCGCCGCAGGCGCTGCACATCGCGACCGAAGGGCCTCTCGGGCTGAGCGCGAGGCGAATTTGCCTGCGCTACGGCATGCGCTTCACCACCTCGTATCACACTCAGTTTCCCCAATACTTGCGGGCACGCTTTCCCGTCCCTCTCACGCTTTCCTACCGCGCGCTACGCTGGTTTCACGGCGCAGCCGTGCGCTGCATGGTGAGCACGGCCTCGGTGCGCCAGGACCTGGCAGCGCATGGCTTCCGCAATCTGGCAACCTGGCGTCGCGGCGTGGACACGGAAATCTTCAAGCCCCATCCGAAAGATTTTCTCACGCTGCCGCGCCCCATCGCGGCCTACGTCGGCCGGGTGGCGGTGGAAAAGAATATCGAGGCATTCCTCGAGATGGCCTGGACCGGCAGTAAAATCGTCATCGGCGACGGGCCTGAGCGAGCGCGGCTGGAGAAGCAATACCCTCATGCCACGTTCATGGGTTATCGCTTCGGCGAGGATCTTGCGATGCACTTGGCGGCCGCCGACGTCATGGTGTTTCCGAGCCGCACCGATACATTCGGGCTGGTCAATCTGGAGGCCATGGCCTGCGGCGTGCCGGTCGCGGCGTACCCCGTGACCGGCCCCATCGACGTCATCGAGGATGGAGTGACCGGCTGCCTCGATGCCGATCTGGCGGCGGCGGCACACCGCGCACTCGAGATCGATCCCGATGCCTGCCGGGCGCGCGCTTTGCGATCCGGATGGGATGTCTGCAGCCGCGAATTCGAGAGCAACCTCGAGCGCTGCGAATTCCCGGCCCGGCCGAAATCGATCTTCGCCTCGAGGTGGGTGCGCGAACCCGCGCTCGATGACGCATCTTCGAGCTCGATTCGGCCCTCGCGCACGAGATCGTAGCGAGCCGTCGCTTGCCGGCAACGTTGCGAGCAGTCTGAAGTTCAAGTGGACGGCAGGGTATGAACCCTGCCGTCCGGCTCGCGTTTACTATCGAAACTTGCGAATCTACAAACTTCCGAATCTACGGATTGCTCGGCGTATTGGGAGTGCCGGCAGCTGCAGCCCCCTGCAGCTGCAGGAAGTTCTTCACGTCGAGAGTGCTGTTGCCCAGCACTTCGCTGTACGCCTGACCCGGGACCACCGTGAACCCATTGTTGTTGCCGGAGATGTCCCGATGAAAGAACTGGAACTCCTGCGGCGCCCTTTCGCCGCCGGTAATTGTTTGCAGCGCCGACAACGAATAGATCAGCGGATTGACATTGCCCAATCGCCCGTGATTCAACTCGACGGCCAGCGCCAGAACGCCGGCCATTTGCGGAGAGGACGAGCTGGTGCCGATCAGGAGATTCGGCACACCGCCGATCCACACGATGGCGGCGCTACGCGGCAGCACGGTGCAATCTTGCACCGCCAGATCCGCATCGCCCGGGCACCCGCCCATCATCAGAGCAACATCGGGCACCGAGCGATGCACGTTGCTGCCCGTATCGACGAGGAACTGATACAAGGGCTTGTCGAATATTACGCTGAATCCGCCTCCCGAACCCCAGGTGTTGTTGCCCACCGTGACGAATTCAGTACCCGCAGCGTTGGTGGCAACCTCTTCAGGCACGCGCGGATCGAAGTTGGCGTTCTCGCTCAGGTAGGTCGCATCATCCACGCCCGGCTTCCCGACGGTTTGCAGGTTCGTCCCACCCACGGCAGTGACATTCGGGTCATCGGCCGGATTTTCCACGCCCAGCACTAAATTCGTGCCATTGACGGGATTGTTGTCGAAGGCGGCCGTAGTGCAGGCAGGTGCCCCGTTGTCGCCCGAACTGGCCAGGAAGGTGATGCCCTGGGCATTACCCTGCTGAAACAGCGCGTGGAAGGTCTTGAGGATGCCGGTCATATCGACCCCCCCATTCGCCGCCGGAAGGAAATCCTGCTCGCACTCGCCGAACGAAGAACTCACCACATCGACGATGTTGTCCTCATCCACCGCGGTGTAACCGGCTGTGATCGCATCATCGGTGAGCTCCGGCAGGTTGTAGAGCGTCTCCTGGGCGCCCGGCGCGGTACCCAACGACATCTGCGTGTCGAGCGAGGCCTCATCCGCGTCGTCGGTGTTGGGGTTGAATGCGCCGCTGCCGCCCTCGACCGGGCGGATGGTCACCGTGGGTACGGGTAGGTTGGAGTGGGCCGAATACGCCTGAACATCGGTGTCGCTGCCGGCAGAGAGGGTCGAGTTGAAGGCATTCGCAAGATCGGCCGGCGAGATGACCGAAGAGATCACGATGCCGATGTGCGCGCCGACTCCGGCGATTTGCTGCCTTTGCCGCGAGAACAACGGCGCCACCTCGGTCTGGAAGGAGGGCAATTGATAAGCCTCGTTCATATCGGTCGCGTAGAAGAAGCTATCGGCGTCCGCCAGGCGCGGTACCGATGCCGGTGCCGGCGCCGAGGCGGCAAGAGAACTCGGAGCCGCGAGCGGATGCGCCGCAGCAAGGGGTCTCAGGACTTTTGAATGCACATGCGCTGCCAAATGAACCGTGAACTCAGGAATCACCGCGCCCATGGCGGCCAGCGATTGCGGCATATTCAAATGTTCACCGGCAGCCGCGAGCTTGACGTGACCGGATTTCATTTGCACGCGTTCGATTTGCGTATTGAACAGCTTCTCGACTGCGGACACCGGACCTTCGACATCGAGGTTCTGAGTTTTCTCGCCGACCACAGTGAAGCCGGCCGCCTGAAGCAAGGCTTTCGTTTTCGCCACTGTGGCTGCGCTGGGACCGAACTGCTGTTTGAACTGCGCTGGTGTCAACCATCGATGGTAGTTGGGAGAATTCGAATCGGTCTGGCTCTGCAGCAGCTGGTCGAGCGCCGCGGTATTGCTCAAAGGCAGATAGACATGGAAATGAGCGATCGAGTTTTGATCGGCTGCGCCGAGAGATTGCGGCCGTGTCGCCGCCGTTGCACTTGGAGATAGCGCAATACTCACCAAAGCCAAGGCGCCAAGCGTTGCGCCCGTTGCCACAGAACGGATTTTCATAAGACCCCCTATAGAATTTATTTATTTCACCCCGATCTAATTGTCGTTGACGTAGCAATATCGGAGTCTGGCTTCATCCCAGCCCGCGTCCTTGCCCGACGCCTTACTCTAGTATTTCCAAGCGGCCTTGAGTAGCTCGCTACACCGCGCAGTGGACGTGTGCAGCGATCGCTTCCCCACAACCCGGACGCCGCGCGGCGTCGCAGCCCTCCCGCTAGAATCCGGGCGGCCTCGACGAGGCGACGTTGAACACCTGTTCCAGCGCAACGCCAACCCGGCCCAGCGTACCTTCGTCGAATAGCCGCCCGATCAGCGTTACGCCATGCGGCACGCGCCGGGGTGGGTTGAATTTCGGCAGCGGATGCTGCGGGTCCGGAGCCCAGTCGCTTCGCGCCTCGGATACCTCGACGAAGCCCGCACGAAGGGTCAACGATGGATGGCCGGTGAAGTTCGTGATCGTCAGCATCTCATCACGAAGCGAGGGCACCAACAGCAGGTCGACCTGGGAAAACACGCGCGCCATCTCCACCGCAACCTTGCGCCGCATCCGATCCGTTTGCACATAGTCCACGGCGGACAAGAATCTCGATTGCCGGAAGATATTCGGCCACGCGTCCGGCACCTGCATCTTCAATTGGTTGAGTCCGCCCGAGAGCGTCAGGGTTTCGAAGGACGCTGCGGACTCTGCAAACAGAATCAGGTCCAGAGAATCGTAAGGCCAATCCGGGATCGAAACCTCCACGGGTTCCATGCCGAGTTTCTTTGCCGCCGCCAGCGCCGCGCGGTCGACCGCGGTGGCTTCGCGCATCCAGGCCGGAAAGTAGCCGACACGAAGGCCCTTGATCGGCGCGCGCGCATCGTAGTCCAGCTCGCTCGCAATACTGTCCGTATCGCCCGCGTCAGTCCCCGAAATAGCCTGCAGCACCAGCATCGTATCCTCTACGCCGCGGGTCATCGGCCCCAGCTTGTCGAGCGACCAGCACAGCGTCATGGCGCCCGTCCGGGCCACGCGGCCGAAAGTGGGACGCAAACCGTTGACGCCGCAGCGCATGCTGGGGGAAACGATGCTTCCCCCGGTTTCGCTGCCGATCGCGAACCCAACGAGCCCCGCCGCAGTCGCCGCGCCGGGCCCGGCACTCGAACCGGAAGCGCCCTCCTCGAGCAGCCATGGATTCACGGTCTGGCCTCCGAACCAGACATCATTCAACGCCAGCGCCCCCATGCTCAGCTTGGCAACCAGTACCGCTCCCGCATCGTGCAGGCGCTTCACCACGAATGCGTCGGATGCAGGCACGCGATCTTTGAACGGCTCCGCGCCATAGGTCGTGCGGATCCCCTTGGTGTCCAGAAGATCTTTGGCACCCCACGGGATGCCATGAAGTGGTCCGCGATACTTGCCTGCCGCAATTTCGGCGTCAGCCTGTTTGGCCTGGGCGTGCGCCAGGTCCGCGGTCAACGTGATGACGCATTTGAGCCGGGGATCGAAGCGTTGCAATCGATCGAGATAGATCTGCGTCAGCCGTGCCGAAGAAAGCTGCCGTTGCTCGATCCACCGCGACAACTGCGCCACGGATGCAAAAGCAATGTCCTCGTCCTGCTTCGGCAGAGGCTCTGAATTCGACTCGGCCCGAACGAAGGTACGATGCAACGCAAGCGGCCGATCTCCCGGCAGGCGCGGATCCCAGCGTGACGCAGGCGCCAAGGTCTCTTCGAGCAACAGTTTTTTGGGGCCCGTTCGGCGCTCGTATAGCGGCGCCATGGCCACTCGCCAGCTGCCCGCAGCTTGTTTGAGTTCGCTGTCGGTCAACTCGACCCGCGCGAGTTTTTCGGCTTCGGCAAAGGTGGCCGCGGACACCTGCGGTCCCGCCGGCGGCGAGGTCGCGAATGCCGAAGGCTCGCCGGGCGCCGCGCTCGGCGCGGCAGCCGGCACATCCGGATCCCCGGCCACCGCATGACGGTTGGCGGCAAGCGTTGCCAGCACTCCGAGCGAGGTATGGGTCAGGAACTCTCTACGTGATTTTTTCATGTTGTATGCCTGAGCGATTGCGAATGGGGCGAACCGCCAAGTGTAGCCTACCGTCACGTTATGGCGAGTTCCTCCCGTCGCTGAATGATGCGGCAGACCAGTCCATAGTCGATTGCTTCCTCGGCCGATAGCCAGTGATCCCTGGCAATGTCCTCCAACACGACATCGACCGGCTTTCCAGTCTCGCGTGCGATCAGTTCAGCGATGCGCTGGCGCGCCAGCATGATTTCCCGCGCCTGGATGGCGACATCACTGGCCGCACCGGATATTCCGCCGCTCGGCTGATGAATCAAGAATCGAGTATTGGGCAAACAGAACCGGCGCTCACGGGGCGCCGCAAGATACACGTGAGTGGCGGCGCTGCCCACCCAACCGCTGCCTATCATCCGAATGGGCGCACGGACGAAGCGGACGAGGTCGTGAATGGTATCGCCCGATTCGAGGTGGCCGCCCGGTGATGAGACGATGATGTCGATGGGTTCGCTGGAGTCCGCATCCAGTGCGATCAACCGCCGGGCGGCCTCGGCCGCCGTGACATCCGTGATCGTCCCAAAGATGAGAACCGTTCGTGACTTGAACGCCTTCTCTTCGAGAAACAAGCTTCTCGAATCGACCGGCGCGGCGGGTATCGGGGACTCCATGGATGCTCCTGTTCGTTCTGATTGTTGTAAGACGAACGAGCCGGCCAATTTGTGACAACCACCCGAATCGCCGTCGGCTGTGGCAAGCTCTCGGCATGAGCAATGGCTCCAATTCCGACGGCAGCGACACGGACCGGCAGCGGCTGCTTGCCGTCGCGCGCCGCCTGTTGCGCACCGAGGCGGATGCGGAAGACGCGGTTCAAGATGCCTACCTTCGCGCCAGCCGCGCTCGCCAGCATGCGCCGGAGTCGATGCAGGCTTGGCTACATACGGTGGTCCGCAATCTTGCAATCGACCGGCTTCGCCGCGAAAGGTTGCAACGCACATACCTCGAAAGCCGCGCGTCGGAGGGGGTGCTCGGACAGGACGAGGCAGAGCCGTCCCTCGAACACACGATCGCGACGCGGCAGCAATGCATCGCTGCACTCACTGAGCTGCTTCGCCGCGTCGATCTCGAGGAGGCTGCCGCCATTCTGCTGCGCGAGGTATTCGAGGCCGACTACTCGGACATCGCACGCGCCGCCGGCAAAACCGTCGCCGCATCCCGCCAACTCGTTCATCGCGCGTTGGCACGTGCTCATCGCGCACTGCCGCCGGCGAAGCGGCATGAGAACACCTCCGACGACGACACGGCGACCTACGTCAGCCTGTGCTGGAATGCGATTCAAAACCGCAATCCCGCGGTTCTTTTCGCCATGATCGCAGCGACCCCCGTCGCGGCGTGCGCCCCCAGATCATCGCCCGCTCTCGGTGCGCGCGGCGCTCCGCGAACTTCGTGCGAGCTGGTGCAGGTGCAAGGCCGGTACGCGATGGCGCTCATGCTGGACGGAGTACTGCTCTGCATCGTCCCAGTCGGTATCACCGCCGAAGACGCTCCCACCACCACGATCGACTAGCACCTCTGCACGGTGATGTAGACCGGTTCACACGGTCAGGGGGGATAAGAGGCTGGACGCCAACGAAAGGCAACAGTTGGCGTCCAGCCTCTTATCCCCCCTGACCGTGCGCACTGGGCCGATATACATCACCACGCAGGATGTACATCACCATGGGGAGGGAGCAGATCGGGTGCCCTTGGTGGGGTGGTGTGGAGCGGTGAGAGCATTCGCCCGAGAGGCTGAGCCGTTGGCTGGCAACTGCTGCCTCGTTGCCGGCCAACGGCTCAGCCTCTTGGGCGAATACCGTCAACCGGTCAACATCATGGTGCCGAGGCACTAGGTCGGCGCAGCGCTCTTTCGCACCGCACAAACGCCTCTTCCATCGTTGACGTGGCGCCGTGTCCTACAGGCATTCGCCACGTTATCTGCTAGTGTCGCAGTGGCTGCAGCACTTGGTCGGCAACGGGGAGATCAGGGAAATGAAGCACCACGCAATTCTTGTACTTGCGATTTCGGGGATCTTTGCGGCGGCGGTAGCGAACGCCGACACGACCATCACCTTCGGTACACCCGGTGGCAGCCCGATTCCAGCCGGTTACGGCGGATTCAATTGGAGCAACGGCGGTGGTCCGGCAATCAACGATGATGGGCTGAATCCTTACTATATCTCCGGGCCGGCCGGCATCATCGATCAGTTCTCCAGAGCTTCACCATTCGACCTGACCGGTGTCAGCTTTCAGAATTGGATGTCGGAAATAACCGGGCTTGGCTTCGTCTCGCAATACACCACCGTCATCTCGGGATATCTCAACGGCAAGCTGGAGGACACATACACTGCCAAATATGGTTGGGGCGCGGGTACGTTCTCCGGCCTGAATATCGACGATGTCAATAAGATCACTTTTCAAACCAGTGCGGTGTTCACCGATACCTTTTGCTGCGATAGCAAGGGCAATCCAATCACTACGACGACCAGCAATCCCCACGACGCCACCTTCATCAACAGCGTAACCGTCCGCTCCGCAGCCGCGCCGGAAATCGACCCGGGCTCGGCCGTCGGTGGCATTACGCTTCTGCTCGGATCGTTGCTAGTGCTCCGATCCAGAAGCCGGTCACCGTCCGCGGACAGGTAACTCGGCGCGTTCCGATGCCTCAGGGGTCGGCCATCGAGACCTCCGCACGGTGATGTTGACCGGTTCACAGGGTCAGGGGGGATAAGGAGTGGGAAGCCAACGTAAAGGCAGCAGTTGGCTTCCCACTCCTTATCCCCCCTGGCCGTGCGCACTGGCCGAGGTACATCACCGCGCAGGAGGTTCATCACCGTCTGGAGGGACCAAATCGAGTGCCCTTGGCGGGGTGGTGTGGAGCGGTGAGAGCATTCGCCCGAGGGGCTGAGCGGTTGCCGGGCAACTGCTTCCTCGTTGCCCGGCAACCGCTCAGCCCCTCGGGCGAATACCGTCAACCGGTCAACATCACGGTGCCGAGATACTAGTCGTCCCGCTCATCCTCCGGCGCTGCGACCGACAGCCCGAGTAACCGCGACCTTCATCGCGTCCCAGCGATCGCCGGGGCAAACGATTTCATCAAGATCATCTGTACGGCTTGTATCCGCAAATGAGAATCATTACTATTCGCGTTCATACAACCACCACGAGGATGCATCCGATGCGCGCCCCTGTCGCCAAAGTCGCTAGCCTAGGCGTTTACGCCACTTCCCTGCTC
Source organism: uncultured Gammaproteobacteria bacterium (assembly GCA_963807505.1). GTDB lineage: Bacteria > Pseudomonadota > Gammaproteobacteria > Steroidobacterales > Steroidobacteraceae > Bog-1198. The sequence goes on from CAWECC010000001.1 coordinate 1,019,687, forward strand.
GCCGTTCCTGGGGTGCAGGCTGAGACGGCAACCTCCGATTCGGCGGATTCCGATGCCTCCGGCAATGAGCTCGAGCAGGTCGTCGTCAAGGGTGCGCGCCCGCTGATCGACGACAAACTGGCGGGATCCGTCCAGAACATCCCTCAGTCGGTCACCGTCGTCAGCAGCGAACTGATGAGCGCCCAGGCCAGCACCCGGCTCGAGGACGCACTGAAGAACGTGCCCGGCATCACCCTGAACGCCGGCGAAGGCTCGGCTCGCGGCGATACTGTCAATTTGCGCGGCTTCTCCGCTTTCAATGACTTCTTTTTGGATGGCATCCGGGACGCGGCCGTCTACACCCGCGACAGCTTCGACCTCGAATCCGTGGAAGTGGTCAAAGGCCCCTCCGCCATTCTGTTCGGCCGCGGCTCAACCGGCGGTGCCATCAATCAGGTCAGCAAGGCGCCCAATCTGTCGGGGCTCGATTCCGTGACCACGGATTTCGGCACCAACCATGAATATCGCGCGACCACCGATATCGACGTGCCACTGAGCTCCACGGCGGCGTTTCGGCTCAACGCCATGGGCGAATCCTCCGAAGTCGCCGACCGGGACTACGTCAAAAATCGGCGCTGGGGCCTGGCTCCTTCTCTCGCGCTCGGCATCGGCGAGGACGATTCGCTGATCGTGACTTATTTACACCAGCAGGAAAACAATCGTCCCGACTCGGGCATCCCCTTCGTGGACGGCCGTCCCGCGCCGGTGCCGCGCGACGCCTATTACGGCCTGATATCCGATACCGTATCGACGCAGGACGACATCGGCACGATACGCTACAAGCACGACTTCAATTCGAACCTCTCGCTGGCCGACACCCTACGCGCGGCGCACTACCTGTTCGACTATCAGGACACCATGCCGAACCTCGGCGATAACGTGCCCACGCCGGGTACGCCGCTCGATACCATCCTGGTGGGACGCGACGCCCCCGACAGTTCGGGCTCGCAAACCAACTTCACGAACCAGACCGACCTCACCGCTCATTTCGATACCGGTTTCGTCACGCACACGCTGTTCACGGGCATCGAAGTGTCGCGCCAGACCTCAGATATCACGCGCTACAACAACCCGTTCGATGCCGACAATACCTGGATCCCGGAAACGCCGCTGCTCGATCCGAATCCCTACGAACCGCTGCCCATGGGCGTCAAGTCGATCACCTCGATACAGGACACAACCGCGTATTCGTACTCGGCCTATGCCACCGACACGCTGGGATTTGGCCCTTACATAGATTTCGTCGCCGGCGTGCGTTTCGATCGCTTCACCGCCGATTACGTGCAGACCACGCCTGCCACGGGCGCCGTCCTCGATCTCGACCACACGGACAATGTCACCAGTCCACGCGCCGCGCTGCTGTTCAAGCCGACGCCGCAGCAGACCTACTATCTATCGTTCGGCACGTCATTCGATCCGTCCGCCGAGGCGCTGACCTTGACCACCAAAACTGCCGACCTGGGGCCGGTGAAAGCGAAGACCTACGAGGCCGGCGCCAAGACCAGCTGGCTCGACGGCATGTTCTCGACCACGGCTGCGGTGTTCCACACCGAGGTCGACAACGCCCAGACCAACGACCCCGAAAATCCGACGCTCACCATCCTCAACGGCGATCAGCGCGTCGAGGGTTTGGAGTTCGGCATCAACGGCTACCTCACCAAACAATTGGAGATCGTCGCCGGTTACACCTATCTCGACAACAAGACCATCTCATCGGGCAACCCGGCCTATGTGGGCCAAGCCCTGCCGAACGTCGCCCGCAATGCGCTCAATCTCTGGACCGAGTACGAATTCACCGATCAATGGGAGGTCGGATTGGGCGGCAATTGGCTGGGCCCGCGCTTCGCCGATTCCGGCCAGACGGCGCTCATGCCCGGCTACGTGGTCTGGAACGCCATGGCCTCTTACAAGCTGAGCAAGACGGTATCTCTGCAATTGAACGTGAACAATGTCACCAATAAATTCTATTACGAAAATTCGTACTACACCTCGGCCTCGGAAAATCATGTGATTCCCGGCGCGGGGCGCACGGCGAGGTTGACCATCCGCACCATGTTCTGATGTCATGTTGTTGCATATTGCCGCATTGCTCGGTCCTGATCAGCTTCGGTCCCTGTGCGCCCGGTTGAATACGGCCGCCTGGGGTGACGGCCGCGTGACCGCCGGCCATCTGTCTGCCCAGGTGAAGGCCAACCGGCAACTACCCCAGGAGGATGCGACCGCGCGCGAACTGAGCGACGAGGTATTGCGCGCGCTCGAGCGCAACCCGCGCTTCATCAGCGGTACATTGCCGCGGCACGTGTATCCGCCGCTGTTCAATCGCTATGAGGCCGGCATGCGCTTCGGCGGCCATGTCGACAATGCGATCCGACAAATTCCCGGCACACCGCACCGCCTGCGCACCGACATTTCCGCGACGCTGTTCTTGAGCGAGCCCGGCGAATACGACGGCGGCGAGCTGGTGATCGAGGACACGTATGGAACGCACTCGGTAAAGTTCGCGGCCGGCGACCTGGTGCTATATCCGTCGAGCAGCGTGCATCGGGTGCTGCCCGTGACGCGGGGTGTGCGCACGGCGGCGTTTTTCTGGATTCAAAGCATGATCCGCGACGATGCCGATCGGCGCCTGCTGTTCGACCTCGATATCTCGATCCAGGAACTGACGCAAGCCGGAACGAATTCCGATGCCCTCATTCGGCTGACGGCCTGCTATCACAATCTGTTGCGCCGCTGGAGCGAGCTCTAGGCTCCGTGAGGCCATGAGTCTCTCGAACGAACAATTCGCGCGTGCCGCCGCCGCGGAGGCCAGCCAGCTGCGAGTGCAGCAGCTGCAGCGGATGAATCACCGTGAACTACAATTGCTGCTGGGCGCTGATCCCACCGAGATCGTTCCCTGGGTACGAAGCGCGGCCGAGCACGGCATCGTGGCGGCGCAGCTGCGGTTCGGCCGCATGCTGCTCGCGGGCCAAGGCGTGGAGCGGGATGCGGCCCTGGCCTTGACCTGGTTCAACCGCGCCGCCGAGCAGCGCAATCCCGACGCGATGAACATGGTGGGCCGTTGCCACGAAAACGGCTGGGGAACGCCGCTCGATCTTGAACTCGCGGCGCATTGGTACGAGTGCTCGGCCAAGCGGCGTCACGACTGGGGACAGTACAATTTCGCGAACATGCTGTTCGATGGACGCGGCGTTGCGGTCGATCAGCCGCAGGCCGTCCGATGGTACCGCCTCGCGGCGCACCAGAATCATGCCCGGGCCATGAATCTGCTGGGCCGCTGCTACGAGGAGGGATGGGGCTGCGAGAAGAATCTCGCTGCAGCCTTCCACTGGTACCGGCGCTCGGCGCAAGGCGGCTACTATCGCGGCCAGTGGAATCACGCCGCTGCGTTAGCCGAACGAGGATTAAAACAAGAGGCCGCCGAATGGTTTCGCAAGGCCGCCGAGGCAGCCAAGCAGGCGGCCGTTTAAAGCCCGGCACTCAAGAAAATTCGTCGTCTTCGATGGCGAGTTTAGCCTGACGAGCCGCTCCGAGCATCCTCGGGCAGCGCGACCGACAGCTCGAGTACCTCGTGGCCGTCATCGCGTCCGAGGTTGATCTGAACCGCCGACGGATCGACGTTCACATACCGGCGGATCACCTCGAGCAGCTCGCGACGCAGCGTGGGCAGATAGTCGGGGGCGCCGCGCGTGCTTCGCTCCTGTGCGACGATGATGCGCAGGCGCTCCTTGGCGACATTGGCCGACGACGGAGTCTTGCGAAAAAAATCGAGTAACCCCATGTCAGCCTCCAAACATGCGTGCGAAGAACCCCCTCTTGGGTTCCTCTATGAAGCGCATCGGCAAGGTCTCGCCCAGCAAGCGGGCCACGGCGTCCTCGTAGGCGGCCGATACATCGCTTTCGCCGTTGAGAATGACGGGAACACCCGCGTTGGATGCGGATAGCACGTCCGGCGACTCCGGAACGACGCCGACCACGTCGAGACCCAGGATCTCCTTGACGTCGGCAACGCTCATCATCTCGCCATTCGCGACTCGACGCGGACTGTAGCGGGTCAACAGCAGATGCTCCTTCACTCCGCCGTTGCCCTGTTCGGCACGCAGCGTCTTGCTGGAGAGCAGCCCGAGAATGCGATCCGAATCGCGTACCGACGAGACTTCAGGGTTGACCACGACCACGGCCCGGTCCGCGAAATACATCGCCAGATGTGCGCCGCGCTCGATTCCCGCAGGTGAATCGCAGATGATGTACTCGAAGCCCTCGGCCGCGAGTTCCTCCAGCACCCGGCGTACGCCTTCATCGGTGAGCGCCTCCTTGTCGCGAGTCTGCGACGCAGCCAATACATACAACGTATCGAGGCGCCGGTCCTTGATCAGCGCCTGCTTGAGTGCGCAGTCGCCCTGGATGACATTCACGAAATCGTATACGACACGCCGCTCGCACCCCATGATCAGATCGAGGTTACGCAGTCCGATGTCGAAATCGACCACCGCGACACGTTTGCCGCGACGCGCGAGTCCGCAGGCTATGCTCGCGGAAGTAGTGGTTTTTCCAACTCCCCCTTTACCCGAAGTCACGACGATAATCTCGGCCAATGCTGGATTCTCCTATGCTGAAGGTCTCGAGCCACCGATGAGGCCCGCTGGGAGCTTCTTGCGGCAACCGAATGACGATAATTGAACGATGCCCGTGTCGGTCCGGATCAAGCGCCGATGCGTGCGAAATGCAGATCCTCGCCTGCCAGCCACGCCTGCACGGGCATGCCGGCAAGCTCGGCGGGAATCGTTTCAAAGACACGGAACACGCCCGCGATCGACACGAGCTCCGCGTGAAATTCCTGGCAGAACACCCGCGCGGCCGACTCGCCGCGCGCGCCGGCCATTGCGCGGCCGCGCAACGACCCATAAACATGGAGACAGCCGTCCGCCATGACCTCCGCCCCAGCGCCGACGCCGGCATTGACGATGAGATCGCGATTGCGCGCATAGACCCTCTGCCCCGAGCGCACCGTCTGGCTGTGAATCAGGGCCGGAGCGTTCGAATCGACCCGTGCCGGTGCCGGTGCCGTCGACGCCGATTCCGGCCCAGGTGCCGGCTCAGGTGCCGGTGCCGTCGGTGCAGGCTGCTCAGACTGGAGCACGGGAACTGCGCGGGTGCGCGGCCGAAAGCTCGAAATAATCGGCAGATCGAGAGCAATCGCCGCCGCCTCCAACCCCTCGGAGGCGCCGGCGGCCAGTCCGATCGTCAGCATGCCGGCGCGGCGCACCGCCTCGATGACGGCACGAATCTCGGTGACTTCAGGCACCTTCTCGAGCGCGATGAGATCCAGACATACGGCAGTGCGCCGAAAGAAATGCGGCGCGGCGGCGACGCGCCCGGTCAACTCGTCCAGGATGGCGCCCGGATCCAGGGTACGGATGCGCACATGCAATAGACCGACTTGTCCATAGCGGATGTCGATGACCGGCAGTGGCGTATCGGCTGCGTTTGGATTGGATTCCAGATTCGTGATCAACAGGGCCCTCACACACTCAGCGGCCGGACGCGCCTCAATAACAATCAAGGTGGCCGGGGATGGACGTGCAGTGTACCGATAAATGTCGCCGACTCAATGGAAATGAGCGGCGCTGTCGGCATGCTCCGACACCGGCACCTTGGCCATCGCTCGAGCACGCAATCCCATCCGCTCTCAATCGGCTTTCTTGCTGAAGGCTTCGAATGCCTTCTTGTAGTCGGGATGCCAGCGCGAAAGCGGCGGGCGGTTCTCGACAATGTCTCCCGCAGCCCAAAGGATGCGTCGCTCGTCGAGAGAACGAGGCACGTCGTTGTCGGGGCAGAGAATGTAGAAGTCGCCGGCATCCAACCGCTGCATCATGAAATCCACGGTCTGATCAGGCGTCCAGGCACCGGCCGGCTTCTCGGTACGACCGTGGGCGGTGAGATCGCTGAACACGAAGCCCGGGATCAGCAAGTGAGCGCTGATCCGGCAGTTCGGCGTATTGCGCAGTTCGTGCTGCAGCGCCTCGGTAAAAGCCTTCAGGCCGGCTTTGGCAACGTTATAGGCCGGATCGCCGGGCGGGGTGGTGATACCTTGCTTCGAGCCGGTGTTGATGACCAGACCTGGGCGGCCGCGCGCAATCATTGCAGGCACGAAGGTCCGCGTGCCGCGGATGACACCCCAAAGGTTGACGTCAAGTACCCGTTCCCAGTTGGCTACCGGCCCGAACAGGCTGCTGCCGGGCTGAATACCCGCGTTGTTCATGAGGATATCGGTGCCGCCGAAACGATCGTAAACCGCCACTTCCAGCTGGTACAGATCGTCGGGGCGACTGACGTCCGTCTCGAAGGCCATCACATCGGCCCCTCCGTTGGCCGCGAGGACGGCAACCTCCTGGACCGCACGCGCGAGCCGTTCCGCGCCGAGGTCTGCGATGCAGACGCGCAGCCCGGTCCGAGCGAACCGCTTGGCAGCCGCAAGCCCGATGCCGGCGGCGCCGCCCGTGACGACGGCGACGGATCCGGGGGTGAAGGAAAAATGTGCCATCAACGGTCCTCCTCTGTTTGTGGGGAGCGCTCAGCCTGGCGGCGGCTCGTTCATCACCAGCCAGTACATGCCGAGCTGTTGCGCCGCTTCCATGAACTGAGCGAAATCGACGGGCTTGCGCACGAAGCTGTTGGCGCCCAGACCGTAGCTGGAGAGAATGTCCTTTTCTTCGTTGCTGGAGGTCAATACGACAACGGGAATGCGACGCGTGCGCTCATCGGCCCGAACTCGCCGCAGGACTTCGAGACCGCCCAATTTCGGCAATTTGAGATCGAGCAGAATCACCGCGGGCATTGCCTTGGGATCTCTTTCAGCGTGCGTCCCGGTTGCGAACAGGTAGTCGAGCGCCTCGACGCCGTCGCGAACGACTTCGACCCGGTTGAGGACCTTGCTCTTTCTGAATGCGCGCAACGTGAGTTCCTCATCGTCGGCATTGTCCTCGACGAGGAGAATGGTATTGGCTCGATTCATCAGACGTCAACCTCTTGCGCGAGAGATGGGAACTGTGAAGAACACGGTCGCTCCGCGATCGACAGTGCCCTCCGCCCAGATGCGCCCACCGTGACGATCCACGATGCGCCGAACAGTCGCCAGCCCAATGCCGGTGCCGGGAAAATCGGCCTCGGTGTGCAGGCGCTGGAAGGGCTGAAAGAGCGCGCCTGCATGGGCCATGTCAAAACCGGCGCCGTTGTCCTTAACGAGAAAGACGGTTTCCGTGCCGCTCGTGTCCGCCCTGATTTCGATTCGTGCTTGGGCCGTCCGCGCAGTGAACTTCCAGGCGTTGCCGAGCAGATTCTCCAACAATATGCGCATCATGCCACGGTCGGCATGTGCAGCGAGCTCAGGCTGGATCAGCACCGCGACCTCGTGGCCCGGGTTCTGTCGCCCGAGTTCCTCAGCGACCGTTTGCGCGAGGCCCGATACATCCACACGCTCACGCTCGATCTGTGCCCGGTTGACACGCGACAACAGCAGCATATCGTCGATCAGGGCAGCCATGCGTTGTGCCCCCGCCCGAATGCGGCGCAGGTAATTCTGTCCCGTCTCATCCAGGCGGTCCGAGTAGTCCTCGAGCAGCGCCTGGCTGAATCCGTCAACGCCGCGCAGCGGCGCGCGCAGATCATGCGACACCGAATAGCTGAAGGCCTCGAGTTCCTCGTTCTTGGATTTCAGCTCGTCCACGAGTTCCGCTTTCGCTTCCGCCAGTTCTCGCGCAGCTCGCGCCTCGGCCGCCTCCAGTTCGCTGCGCAGGAGCCGTTCGCGAATGTGCCGATTTTCATCCTCGAACTGCTTGCGGCGAATCTGCGCCTGCACCCGCGCGCGCACCACGTCGAACTCGCTCGATTTGGCGATGTAGTCGTCTGCGCCCGTACCGAGGCCTTCGATCAATGCCTGCCGGTCCTCGACCGCTGTCAGCATGATGAGCGGGATATTGCGCAGGACCGGGGATGCCTTGATGCGGCGACAGGTCTCCTGCCCACCGATCCCGGGCATCAGGAGATCGAGCAGGATGCAGTCCACGCTTTGCACCGCGACCACATCGAGAGCCTCTTCACCGGACCGGGCCAGCACGACGTCATAACCTTCGTCGCGCAACTCGATGCCAAGCTCCTGCAGATAGGTCAGGCTGTCGTCCACGGCGAGAATTCGTTTCGGACTCGAGTGAGTCGAGGCCTGCGGCTCCGTGCGGGCGGTTCTGAGCATGGCCGTGAAACGCGCAAGAATGACGCCCAGGTCTTCCTCCTTGCGTACGAAGGCATCGGCGCCGGCATCCAACGCTCGAAGTTCCGCGCCTTGCTCATCCGATGCAGTCAGAAGCAGGCAGGGTAGGCCGCGGAGCACCCCATCCAACCGCAGCCTGCGAATCACCGTGGCTCCATCGATGCCCGGCATGACTCCATCGACGATGAGCGCTGCCGGCCGGCGCATCGCGGCCAGGCGCAGGCCTTCCTCTCCGGTGGCGGCGGTGATGACGCCGTAGCCCAACGGCTCGAGTGCGCCTCTGAGCTCCTCGCGGAATGTCGCGCTGTCGTCGATCACGAGGATGGCCGGCTTCTCCGCGGCAACCGGAACTTGATCGTCACTACGGCGCCGGCGCAGCAGTTCCTGGGCGCGGGCCACCACGTAGCCGGCGTCGTAGGGCTTCCCCACATAGTCATCGGCACCCGTCTGCATGCCACGAATGCGATCTTGGACATCGGCCTCGCTCGAGAGCATGAGAATTGGCACCTCGCGGGTGGCGGGAGCCGCGCGGATCTCCTTGAGCAGATCCACGCCGTCGCCGTCCGGCAGCAGCACGTCGAGGATGATGAGGTCGACGCTCTGTCCGGCGAGGGCCTCGCGTGCGTCGCCGAGACTTGAACAGAGGAGGGGCCGATAGCCCGCCGCTTCCAGCGCCTCCGAGAGGTCCATGCGCACGGTCAGACTATCGTCAACGATGAGTACCTTGCCGTTCATGCCGTTCTCGCGTCGCTGCCCGTGAGGCGCTGCACGATCTGTGGGCCGATCTGATGCAGAGGCAGAATCAGCTGCGCGGCTCCCAACAATGCGGCCTCGCGCGGCATCCCGTAGATGATCGAGGTGCTTTCATCCTGAGCGATGGTGAAGCCTCCGCTCTGCCGAATCGCGAGCAGGCCGGCGGCACCATCGCGGCCCATCCCCGTCAGCAGGCAGGCAAGCACGGCCGCACCCCGATCCGCGGCCAGCGATTCGAACAGCACGTCGACCGAAGGCCGGCACGAATGCCGGGGCGGACCGGCGCCCAAGCGCAGGCGTCCGCCGTCGACGGTCAAATGCCGGCCGGGCGGCGCCATGATCACCTGACCGGCCAGCGATTCGAGGGATTCGCGGTCGCGCGCGTAGGCGACCCGGTGCGATGTCTGGCTATCCAACCACTCCGCAAACGCCGTGCCGAAAGGCTCATCGATGTGCAGCACGAACAGCACCGGCACGGGCAAGTCGCGCGGCAGCGCCCGCAGCACCTTGACGATTGCCGCGGGACCGCCGGTCGATGCGCCCAATGCCAGCACCGTATACATCGGGCCCGTCTGCTGACGAGGGTGTTTCATCGCCTGGGTGGCCGATTCCTGCCGAACCGCGGCGCCGGTCCAATCCGATCCGGCCAGACGCGCGCGCGGATGGGTAATCACCTTGATCCGGGCGACGAGTTTGACGGCGGCGACGAACCGCCGCTCCCAGGCGGTATCGACGTCGGACAGGGTGGGCTTCTCCAGCACGTCGATGGCGCCGGCGGCAAGCGCATCGTAGGTCTGGAAGAGCTCCCCCCGGTTCGTGGAGGCAGAAACGATGAGGACGGGCGTCGGCATGTAGGCCATGATGTATTCGGTAGCCGCGAGTCCGCTCATGACGGGCATTACCATGTCGAGCGTGACGACATCGGGGCGCAGAGCCTCGCACAGCTCGATCGCCCGCTTGCCATCTTCCGCCTCCCCGATCACTTCGAGTTCGGGATCGGCCGAGAGAATCTCGCAGAATCGGCGCCGGATCGTCAACGAGTCCTCTACCACGAGAATCCGTAACCGCGTCATTGCACACCCACGAGCGAACGAATTTTCTCGAGAAGTTCCCCCTGATCGAACTCGCCTTTGACGATATGCGCCCGGGCACCGACGCTGCGCCCGCGCTCCAGGTCTTCGCTCGATGCGCGCGAGGTGACGAGGATTGCCGGAATTTCACGCAGCAGGGGGTCTGCCCGGGTCCGCTCGATGAACGTGAAGCCATCCATCCCTGGCATCTCCACATCCACGAGAAAAAGCGCGTATTGACGCTTGCGCGCCTGGTCGAGCGCGGCTTCTCCCGAGGTGGCGAGATCCACTTCGTAGCCCGCCGATTCGAGAATGCTTTGCTCGAGCATCCGGGTCGTCAAAGAGTCGTCTATGACCAGAATCGGCGCGCAGCGGGGCGCCTCGGCCGCGGTCGCCGGTCCGATGCGGCGGACATGCTCGACCAACGCTTCAGGGTCGAGAACCAGCTGCGGATGTCCCTCGGCATCGAGCGAAGCACCGGCGACGATCGGGTCTGCGGGGGTAAAGTCCGGCAGCGGCCGCATGACCAGGTTTTGCGTGCCGCGGAGACGTTCGATACCCACGGCGGCCAGTGCGTTCGCGCCTTCGATGATGACCGCCGACCAAATCCCCGCACCCTCCTTGGACTGGGCGCCTCGTCGCAGGGTCCGTTCCAGACGAGCGAACGGAATCACCTGCCCCTCGAATAGTATGGAGGTCCCCTCCGCCGACTGCACCAGATCGCCCGCCGACACGCGCAGCGTCCGCTTGACCGCCTCGAGCGGTATGGCCACGGGCCGTCCGCCCGCCTCGACGATCAGTGCCTCGACCGCCGCGAGGGACACCGGCACGGAGATTTCCAGGGTCGTGCCCAGACCTTGCCTCGTTTGCAGGCTGACCTCGCCACGCAACCGGCTCCCAGCTTCGCGTATGACATCGAGGCCGATGCCGCGTCCGGCCAACTGGGTCACTGCGCCCGACGTGCTGATGCCGCCTGCAAGCAGGGCCCTGAGCAATTCTTCGCTGCCGAGCCGCGCCGTATCCGACGACGACAATCCCTTGCGCTCGATCGCATGCCGCACAGCCTCGAGATCCACACCGCGCCCGTCATCGCTGCAAACAAAGACAGCCCGGTGGCCGCGCCGACGCACATCGATCGCCACGCGGCCTTCCATCGGTTTGCCTGCGGCTCGCCGCTCCGCCTCAGGCTCGATGCCGTGGCTGACCGCGTTGCGCACGCCCTGGACCAGGGCGCTCTGCACCGCGCCGAAGACCTGCGCGTCCAATCGCACGTCGCCGCCGCTCGTGACGAAGGCAACGCGTCGGCCCAGTGCCTGGGCCGCGTCGCGCACGGCGCGCTCCAACGACACGAACATGAAGCTTGCCGGCAGCAGACGCAGACGCTCGGCCGCCTCGCGCGCCTGGACGATCTCGCGTTCCACCTGGCCGATACCGTCGCCGAAATTGTGCTCCAGGCCCTCGACCAGAGTCCGCAATTCCGCGATCAGCGAGAGTTGCCGGCGGCTCGAATCACTGAAACGATCGGTCCGCGGCGCGGCGAGCTGCTCCTCCAGCAGCTGCGCGAGCCGGCGGCTGCGCTCCAGAGGAGCAATCCCACGCCGCAAAGCGGCCAGCTGTACGCCCGCTTCGGTCAATCCGCCGAGCAGCACATCCACCTCGTCGACGTTCGGTCTTGCCATCTCGAGAAATTCACTCTGGACGGAAGGGATACCGCGGGGGTCGGAGTCGGACCGCACATCCGGAAGACTCTCGCCTTGCGGCTGCGGGGTGAGCGCGGCCAGCCTCCCGGCGATCTCGTCCAGCGCTTTGAGCGACGCGTCGATGCCATCACGCGACACGGCGCTGCCGCCCTGGCGAAACGGGGCCAACGCATCCTCGATCGCGTGTGCGTGATCCGCGATTTCGCGCTGCTTGACTACACGCGCCGCACCCTTGAGCGTGTGCGCGAGGCGCAGCATCAACGCGATCAGCTCCGGCGCGGCAGATCCCTTGTCGAGTTCCAGCACCCCTTTGCCGAGCTGATCCAGCAGCTCACGCGCTTCGACACGAAAGTACCGGTAGGGATCGCGGGCCATGGTCGTCGGGTAGGTGCTCTTTACGTGGCAGAAGCGGTTTGCGGATGCACGATCCGCAACAGCGCGCGCGACAGACTGCTCAGCTCCACGGCCGTCTGCAGCGTCTGACCCGAACTCGCCTCGGTCTCCTTGGTGGCCTGGGCGGCGCTGGTAATGGCGACATTCACCTGCTCCACGGCGGTCGCCTGTTGCTTGGTGGAGAGTTCGATCTCGCGGGCCGCTTCGGTGGTGGTGCCCACGAGTCCCGCAATGTCGGCAAAGGCCGCAGCCACCTCCGAAAACTGTCTGGCGCCGGCATCGACCGACTTCGAGCCGCCTTCGGTCGTCATGACGGTCGTGTTGACCGAGCTGCGCACTTCCTCGATCAGGCCGCGAATCTCCTTGGTCGAGCCGGCGACACGGTCGGCGAGCTTGCGGATCTCATCCGCCACCACGGCGAAGCGTTTGCCCGCCTCGCTCGCGCCGGCCGCTTCGATCGTCGCGTTGATCGCCAGAATATTGGTCTGCTCCGCCAGCTCCGCCACGATGTCGAGCACGGCGCCGATCTGCTGCGACTTCTTGCCGAGTTCGAGCATGTGGTTCACGATCAGATCCACTTGCTTGCGTATGTTCGAGATGGAGTCATGGGCCGTGGCCACGGTGGCATCGCCGGTGCGCGCGGCAGCGGCGGTCTGTCCCGCGATCTGCGCGACCCGCTGCGCACTCTCAGCGATCTGGCGCGAGGTCGCCAGCAGCTCGCTGATGGTGGTGCCGATTTCGCTCATCGCGGTTGCCTGCTCCTTGGTGGCGGTCGCCTGCTGATTGGCGGCCGCCTGCAGTTCGGTCGAGGAACTTTGGATCTGCCCCACGGAACTGCCGATCTGGCGGGTGAGGGAACGCGTGATCAGGATGCCTGCCGCGGTGACCAGCAACACGCACAGCAAGGTGCCGAAGATGATCACCGATTGCGCGCTGTGGGTGGCTGTTTCCGCTTCCTCAGCGCGCTGCGCCAGGAGCCCGCGCTCCTCGTTGTCCATCTCATCGAGTGTCCGCCTCAGCTGGTCCATGTACCGCTTGCCCTCGCCCCCCTTGACGATCTTGACGGTGGCGTCGAGGTCTCCCTTTCTGCGCAAGTCGATCGTTTCTTTTAGCTCGGCGAGCTTCGCGGCGATGAGCGGCTCGGCCGCGTCGAGCCGCTTCTGCTGATTCGGGTTATCCGCGGTGAGTTGCCGCAGTTCCTTGAGCACATCGGCAACGGAGGCTGAACCCGTCTGGTAGGGCTCGAGGAATGCTTCGTCGCCGGTGATGACATAGCCCCGCTGGCCGGTCTCGGCATCCTTGAGCTGACCGTATAGGCCTGAGATATGTTCCAAGACCTGGTGCGTATGCGTCACCCACTCAGCAGTGGTCGCGAGCTTGGCAAAGCTGCGGTAGGAGACCGCGCCGATGGCGATCAGCAGCACCAGGGCAAGCGCAAATCCGCTCGCTATCTTTCTTCCAAACGTCCAGTTATCGATCATGTAGTGTTTTCCCCCATCAGTTTCATCACCGCGTCCATCCGGATGATCGCCCGTAAAGCTCCCGCTGCGCGCACGCTGCCGTGCGTGTACTGCCGGTTCGCGCCGGCCTCCCCATCCACATCGGCGCCGTTTTGCACGGATGCCGCCGGCACCCGCAGATGCGCCTCGAAGCTCTCGAACACAAATCCCACGGGCCGCGCGCCGCCCGCGAGCACCATCCAACGCGTGCTCGGCGCGGGCGGGTAATGCATCAGCGCCGCCAAATCGTAAACCGGCGCCATCATGCCACGAAGCCCCACGATCCCCTTGAATTGCGGCACGCGGCTCGGAACGGCGATGATCCTGACATCCGAGTACAGGCCCATGATGTCGGAAAGAAGCAGCGCGTACGGATCGGTGCCGACACGAATTGCGAGCATGCCTTCTTGACTTTCGTTCATCGAGATTGCGGGCGCCGCAAAACCGTCGTCGAACGAACGGCGAAGTGCGGCCGCAACCGCGTGGATCCGGTCGGCGTCGGTTCGCGTCTCGCTGGTACTCATGGCTGCCCCCCAGACTTCAGTTCCGCCAGGCACAGTGCGATCAAGGCGTCGCGCCCGAAACCACCGCCGAAAAGCAGCAAGCGGGAGGTATCCTCCCGCTTGAGCAGCACCAGCGCCTGTCCCAATTCGCGATGGGCGGTTTGCGCATCACCCGCGCGCCTCGCCATGAGACCCAAGTGCAGCCTCGGCATCGCGAAGCTCGGATCGAGATAAACGGCCGCCCGATCATGCTCGAGCGCACCCTGGCTGTCCCCTGCACTCTCGCGGCACAGTGCGAGCAAGTAGTGTGCCCCCGAATTCAACTCATCGTATTCGAGTAATTGCATGCTGGCGCGCTCGGCGGCGCCCAATTGACCACTGTGCGTCAGCAACGCGGCACGCAGCAGCATGATGTCCGGGTCCGGCACCGATTCGGCGGGCAAATGACCGAGCAACTCCAAGGCATCCGAGAATCGTTCCTGCTTCAGCAATTCCAGCACCGTTGGCAACTGGGTCGCGATCTGCGGCGCGCGGCTGGGGACGCGGGCATCTTGCCGTACATACTCGGCGGCAGGCCGCTCGGTCAGAGCCTGGATACGATCCGACGCGCGCTGCACGGTCTCCAGCCAGGTTTTCGCCCAAGTCGAGTCCGAGTCCCTCTCCTTGCCCCGATCGGGGCGCGCCGGAGCGATCAGGGTTTCCCGCAACGCGCCGTTGAATGGGTCCGTGGACTGCTCGCGCCGCTCGTCCTCCTTCGCGCCCTTTCGCTGGTAGTAGAACGTACCGTGCGTATGACGCAGGTGGTAGCCGTTCGACAACCCGCGCAACGTCTCTGCGTGCCCAAGAAAAAGGTATCCGTCCGGCGCGAGCGAACGCGTGAGACGGCCAACCAGTGCCTGAGCGACCTCCGGAGTGAAATACATCAGCACGTTGCGGCAGAAAATCACGTCATAGAACGCCGGCGCCCACAGCTCCGTGTTCTCCTGCGCAAGGTTGATTTGTTGGAAGCTCACCGCTCCCCGGATGGATTCGTCGAGGATGAATTCCCGGCCGGCGCTGCGGAACCAGCGCTGCTGAACGTCGGCGGGGGTCTCGCGCAACGCCCAAGCCGAATAACTGCCGCGCGCCGCCTTGGCCAGCATGGCAGGGTTGATGTCCACCGCGCGAATGGTGACTTTCCAGCCGGGGTCCAATCCGCGTTCGCGCAGCAGAATGGCCAGCGAGTAGGGCTCCTCGCCCGAGGCACAGCCTGCGGAGAGCATATTGAGAGTGCGCGCCGGCGCTCTCGCGGCCAGGGCGTCCGGCAGAGCGACCTCCGAAAATGCGCGGAACTGATCGATGTGGCGCAGGAAATAGGTTTCCGGGACGGTCAATTCGCCTGCCAGGGCTTGAAGTTCGGTGTCGATGCCCAGGCCTTCCAGCCGATCGAGGTAAATGTGCCGCGCCAGCCCGCTCTGATCCGCACGCCGGCCCAGCACTTCAGCCAGGAAACCAAGTTTAGTGTCGTCGAAGTGCAGACCCAGCCGTTGCGCAATCCAGTCCCGAAATCGTTCGGGATCGGCGGACCCGGGCGCCTTCATGCCGGTGCTTTCTCCAACTTGATCGAACTCCATAACGAATCGGGCACCAGGCGGGCCGCCTCGAGCACCACCAGCAGCTCAGCGTCGAGCGCACCGATGACCGATACCAGGCGCTGGTCGGCGTCCCGCAGCAGCGGGGGAGTTTCTGTCAGGATGCCTTTCGGCAGCACGCGAATGTCGAGAACCGCATCGACGGCGAGCACCGCGGCTCGCTCTTCCAGCTTGAGCGAAATGAACCGGGTGGGCGACGCTGCCGAAGATCCCAGAAGCCGGCCCGCATCGATGACCGGGGTGGGAAATCCGCGGACAATGGCGAGGCCCAGTACAAAAGGCGGCGCTCCGCTCAGCGGCTCGATCGGCAACGGACGCATCGTCTCCCGCACGTCCCTGACGGCCAAACCGCCGATGCACGATCCGATTCGACACAGAAGAAAGCGATCGTCCCCCTCCTCCCTGCTCAAGAGTTTCCCCGTTTTCAGCCCTTGATGACGAGCGGGCTGAATGTAATCCAAATAAGCGCAAATCACTAGACATCTCGGCGCCATGATGTTGACCGGTTGACGGTATCCGCCCGAGGGGCTGAGCCGTTGGCCGGCAACAAGGAAGCAGTTGCCGGCCAACAGCTCAGCCCCTCGGGCGAATGCTCTCACCGCGCCACACCACCGCGCCAAGGGCACTCGATCTGCTCCCTCTAGGCGGTGATGTACCTCCTGCGCGGTAATGTACCTCGGCCAGTGCGCACGGTCAGGGGGGATAAGGAGTGGGAAGCCAACTGCTGCCTTTACGTTGGCTTCCCACTCCTTATCCCCCCTGACCTTGTGAACAGGTCAACATCATCGTGCCGAGGTCTAGTGTCGATGGGCGCGGGAAAACGACTGATAACGATGGAATCCCAGGCGCCGCGAATTCCCGGTTCAGCCGAAGTTGATCTTGGCCTCGAGATTGGTGCGCGAATCCGCGCTCGACAGCGCTTCCTCGAGCTCGATCCGGCCCTCGCGCACGAGATTGTAGAGCGAGCTGTCGAAGCTCAGCATGCCGCGCTCCGTGCCGGTGCGGATCGCCTCCTTCACGCCGATCACATCGCCTTTCTTGATGAGCTCGGACATGTATGGAGTATTGACCATCACTTCAGACGCGGCCACGCGCGAGCCGGACTTGGTGGCGACCAGGCGCTGCGACAGGATGGCGCGCAGATACTGCGACAGGTCCAGGAATATCTGGTTGTGCTGGTCGCGCGGAAACATGTTGATGATGCGGTCCAGCGTTTCGGCGCAGTTGTTCGCGTGCAAAGTAGCGATGCATAGATGCCCCGTGCCGGCGAGCGCAATGGCGGCCTCCATGGTTTCACGGTCGCGGATCTCGCCGACCAGGATCACATCCGGCGCCGAACGCACTGCGCTGCGCAGGGCGCGGGCAAAGGATTTGGTATCCAGGCCCACCTCGCGCTGGTTCACGATGGACTTCTTGTTGGTATGCAGAAACTCGATCGGATCCTCAATGGTCAAAATGTGGTCCGATGAGGTCTCATTGCGATAATTGATCATCGCCGCGAGAGTGGTGGATTTGCCGGCGCCCGCGGCGCCCACCATGAGAATCATGCCGCGCTTCAGCATGACCAGTTCTTTGAAGACATCGGGCATACCGAGGTCCTCGAGCCTGGGCATTTCCGCGGTGATGTAGCGCAGCACCATGGCGGGGTAGCCCCGTTGATAGAAAACGTTGACCCGGAACCGGCCGAGGCCGGACTCCGAAATCGCGAAATCGATTTCCAGCTCCTCGTTGAAATGCTCGATTTGTTCCTGGGTCATCAAGCCCAGTGCCGCCTGGCGCACCGTCTCGGGACTCAAGACCTGCTTGTTAACCGGAAATATCTTGCCCTCGATCTTGATCTTGACGGGCGCATTGCAGGTAAAGAACAGATCGGACGCTTTGCGCTCGACCATCAGCTTGAACAGCGGCTTGGTGTTCATCACCTGAGCCGGGGCTTCGGGGGACGCAGACATGGGCTAGAACACCTGGCCTTCTTCTTCCTCGAGGATCTGCAGCGATTGGCCAGCTTCTTCCGGGTTTTTCATTTCTCTCTTGCTCTCGAGCTTGACCCGCAGGCGCAGCTCGTTCTTCGAATCCGCGTTTCGCAAAGCGTCTTCATAGGAAATCAATCCCGCCTCGTACAGCTCGAACAGCGCCTGATCGAAGGTCTTCATCCCAAGCCGGTTGGAACGCGACATCACATCCTTGATTTTGGTGACATCGCCTTTGAAGATCAAATCCGCGATCAGCGGCGAGTTCAGCATGATCTCCATGGCCGCGATGCGCCCGGACCCCGCCTCACGCGGTATCAGGCGCTGCGAGATGAGTGCGCGTATGTTCAAGCTCAGATCCATCAGCAGCTGCTCGCGCCGTTCTTCGGGAAAGAAGTTGATGATACGGTCGATGGCTTGGTTCGAGCTGTTGGCGTGCAAGGTGGCCAGCACCAAGTGCCCGGTCTCGGCGAATTGGATGCCGTATTCCATGGTTTCGCGGTCGCGGATTTCGCCGATGAGAATCACATCGGGCGCCTGGCGCAAGGTGTTCTTGAGGGCCAAGTGCCAGCTCTCGCAATCGACGCCGACTTCACGGTGAGTGACCACGCAGCCCTTGTGGGCGTGCACGTATTCCACCGGATCTTCAATGGTGACGATGTGGCCACGGGTTTTCTCGTTGCGGTAGCCGACCATGGCCGCGAGCGAAGTGGACTTGCCGGACCCGGTGCCCCCGACCAGAATCACAAAGCCGCGCTTGGAGAGCACGACCTCCTTCAATATGGGGGGCAACTCGAGTTCTTCGAACGTCGGTATCTTGGCGTTGATGGTGCGAAGCACCGCGCCGGTGAAACCCTGCTGCACGAAGGCGCTGACGCGGAAGCGGCCGATTCCCGGCGGCGCTATGGCGAAGTTGCATTCCTTGGTGGAATCGAACTCCTTGGTTTGCCGGTCGTTCATGATGGCGCGCACCAGGCCGGCACTCTGCTCAGGACTCAGGGAACGATCGGACTGAGGCCGGATTTCGCCGTCCACCTTGATCGCGGGCGGAAAGCCCGCGGTGATGAACAGGTCCGAACCCTTCTTTTCGACCATGCGCCGGAGCAGATCCTGCATCAGCTTAATCGCCTGATCGCGTTCCATAATTTTATCCTTCTCTTCCGGCGCGCCGTGCGCGCCGCCACATAGTCGGGGTCCGCGCTCCGCGGACCCCGTTGAAAGGTGTGCGCGTAGCGCACTAAAAACCGTGCGCCCCGCGGGCTAAATACTATCCTTGTTCTGGGCTTTGTACTTGGCCTCTTCGCGGCTGACAACGCCCTTCTGCACCAACTCCTGCAAACATTGATCGAGAGTCTGCATGCCCTGACCCTGCCCCGTTTGAATCGCCGAATACATCTGCGCGATTTTGCCTTCGCGGATCAAGTTGCGGATGGCGGGCGTACCGATCATGATTTCGTGCGCCGCAATGCGGCCGCCGCCGACCCGTTTCATCAGAGTCTGCGAGATCACGGCCCGCAAGCTCTCCGACATCATCGCGCGGACCATGTCCTTCTCCGAGGCCGGGAACACGTCCACGATACGGTCTATGGTCTTCGCCGCGGAACTCGTGTGCAAGGTGCCGAACACCAGATGTCCGGTTTCAGCGGCGGTCAATGCCAGGCGGATGGTCTCCAGGTCACGCATTTCGCCCACCAGAACGACGTCGGGGTCTTCGCGCAGCGCCGAACGCAACGCCTCGGTGAATCCCAGGGTATCGCGATGAACCTCTCGCTGGTTGACCAGACAGCGCTTGCTTTCGTGCACGAACTCTATCGGGTCCTCGATCGTGATAATGTGATCGGGACGGTTGTCATTGCAATGGTTGACCATGCCCGCCAGAGTCGTGGACTTGCCCGAGCCGGTCGGTCCAGTGACCAGCACGAGACCGCGGGGAAGCATGCATAGATCTTTGAAGGACTTGGGCGCGTTCAATTCGTCGAGCGACAGGATGGTGGACGGAATATTGCGGAACACGGCGCCTGCGCCGCGATTTTGGTTGAAGGCGTTGACGCGAAAGCGGGCGAGCTTGGGGATTTCGAACGAAAAGTCCGTTTCGAAGAACTCCTCGAAGGCCTTGCGCTGCTTGTCGTTCATGATGTCGTACACCATGCTGTGCACCTCTTTGTGCACGAGAGCAGGCATATTGATGCGCTTCATGTCGCCGTCCACGCGAATCATGGGCGGCACCCCCGCCGACAGATGCAGGTCCGACGCATTGTTCTTCACCGCAAAAGCGAGAAGCTGCGCAATATCAACCGCCATTTACGGCTCCTTTCGGCTGCCAGTCCAACTGTGAATAATTAGCCAGCAGCAGTATATAAGAGGGTGTCGCCACCCAATATGTTAATTAGTCCGCAGAATTCGACGCTTAATGTGAACCACGTCCGGTCTCGGATACATCAGGCGGCCACGGCCGCGGGACGGGACCCGGCTGCGGTCACCCTGGTCGCCGTCACCAAGACGCAGACTGCCGAAACCGTACGGGTGACCGCCACGGCGGGCGTCACGGATTTCGGCGAAAACTATCTGCAGGAGGCGCTACCCAAAATGGACAGCCTCGCCGACCTCCCGCTGCGCTGGCACTTCGTCGGCGGCATTCAATCGAATAAGACCCTGGTAATCGCCGAACGCTTCGATTGGGTGCACAGCATCGATCGATTCAGCATTGCCCGGCGGCTATCGGAGCAAAGACCCTTTCACGCGCCGCCGCTCAACCTGTGCATCCAGGTGGAACTGGTCCCGGAACCGAACAAGGGCGGCATTGTGCCGGACGAGGTTGGCCGGCTCGCAGCCGCGGTGGCAGAGCTGCCCCGGGTCTGCCTGCGCGGGTTGATGTGCGTGCCACCCCCGCAACCGAACACGGACGCCGAACGAGCGGTATTTGCACGCCTGCGCATCCTGCTCGAAGAGCTGAACGCGAGCGGTCACAAGCTCGATACACTGTCCATGGGTATGAGCGGCGACTTCGAGTCCGCCATCGCGGAAGGCGCGACGGTGGTCAGAATAGGCACTGCATTATTCGGCCCCCGGCCGACGGTGGAAGATACGCAAAGGGGATGAACATGAACAATATACGTAGGCTGGCCTTCATCGGTGGCGGAAATATGGCCGCGGCGCTGATCGGCGGCTTGACCAAGCGCGGGCTTGCCGAGCGAACGGGTGGTCGTCGCCGACCCGAGCCCCGAGCAGCTACAAAAGCTGGTCAGGGATTATGGGGTCAAGACCGCCGCCGACAATATAAGCGCGGTGCAAGACGCCGAGGTTGTAGTGCTCGCCGTCAAGCCGCAGCAGATGCGTGCCGTGGCGCTGGGCCTGGCGCCGCACATGGCCGAAACACATCCTTTGGTGATTTCGGTCGCGGCCGGCATACCGCACGCTGCGCTGGCGCGCTGGTTTGGGCCGCAGGTTCCCGTGATACGCACCATGCCGAACCGGCCGGCCTTGAACGGCTTCGGCGCCACCGGCCTGTTCGCGCCGGCCAACGTCGGCGCTGCCAACCGGGCGCTGGCGGAGATGATCATGGCGGCGGTCAGTGCCACCGTGTGGGTGGAGCACGAATCACAGATGGATACCGTCACTGCGCTGTCGGGCAGCGGGCCGGCCTATTTCTTCTTGTTCATGGAGGCTCTCGAGGCGGCCGCACACGAGCGCGGGCTCCCCGTTGACGTCGCGCATCAATTGACGCTGGAAACAGCCTTCGGAGCCGCGCAAATGGCACGCCAATCGACAGAATCGCTCGCCACACTGCGTGAGCAGGTCACTTCGAAGGGAGGCACGACCGCCGCCGCACTCGCGGTTCTCGATGCCGCCGGCCTTCGTGCTATCGTCGCCCATGCCGTGGCGGCAGCCGACCGCCGCTCCGCCGAACTAGCCGCCGAATACGGCGCCCCTTGAATGATAATCTCTGTCGGGGTCGCTTCGACCCCGTTGAAAGGTGGCGCGAAGCGCCTAACAAGAGGCGCGTAGTTAAACATGAATGCGATTAGATATATCGTAGATACTCTGCTGTGGTTGCTGACACTGGCCTTCCTGCTGCGTCTCTTGTTTCAATGGGTAAGGGCTAATTTCCGCGATCCGATGGCCGATGCCATCGTGCGCTTGACCAACTGGCTGATCCTGCCGCTGCGCCGCGTGCTGCCTCCCATCGGCAAGATCGATACCGCCACCGTCGTTGCCGTCCTCGCTGTCACGTCGCTGCGCACCTTTGCGGGGTTGGCCCTGGCCGGCGCAGGCGTTCGACGACGTGACCCTCTTTCTGCGGATCACGTTCGTCGATTTGGCCGAAATGGTGTTGAAGATCTACCTATTTGCGATGTTGCTGTATGCGCTGACGAGTTTCGTCTCGCCCGGCGGGTATGCTCCCGGCGTCCGGCTGCTCGGGCAACTCTGCGAACCCATCTTGAAACCCGTGCGCAAAGTCATTCCGCCGATCGGCCAAATAGATTTTTCGGTGCTATGGGTGTCGATCGCAATCGGCGCTTTGCTGGTGCTGCTTCGTTGAACATCGCCTCCTACATGCCTGAAATCACTGTGAACGAGGCGGCGGCCTGCGGCGCCAAAGGCGCCCGATCGGCGCGGAAGCCTGAAAAACCAGCACCTGGCGCACACCGCGCGCGAATCTTTTTTCGCATTTGCGCTAAACATCGGCTTTTTTCTATGTTATTTTCGGCGCCGAGTTGAATCAGAGGGCATTTTTGTGCCCACGCGGGGCATTTGATGCCCGCGCTCGCAAAACCCAGCAGGAGATTTAATATGGCGAAAAAGAATGCAGCACCGACCAAGTCTGAAATTCTCGCTAGCATTTCAAAGGAAACAGAGCTCTCTAAGAAGCAGGTCGGAGCCGTGTTTGACTCGCTTTCCGCCTCGATCAAGAAGAGTCTTCGCAGCCACGGCTTGTTTACGTTGCCTGGACTTCTGAAGATGAAAGTCGTGAAGAAACCAGCCACGAAGGCGCGTGAGGGAGTCAATCCTTTCAACGGCGAAAAAATGACGTTCAAGGCGAAACCGGCGAGCAAGAAGGTGCGCATTGCCGCGCTCAAGACGCTCAAGGAATTCGTGAACTGATTTGTCTTTGCGTTCGGAGCGGCTGAGAAGCTTCAGCCGCTCCGAATTGCGTTGATGACGGCATCGCGCAATTCGCGCAGGCGGCCGTGGAAGAAATGCCCCACCCCCGGCAATACGACCAGCCGCGGCTTCGGATCGAGAGTATTCACCCAGTCGATCACCGTCGAGGGATCCACCACCTCATCCGCATCTCCCTGAACGACCAGCCAGGGGCAGCGGGGAACGGTCGTCGAGGCGCCGAAGCCCTGAACGGCAGGCGCAATGGTGATCAAGTGGCGAGGCAAGCGTCGTTGCGCCAGGCGCAATGCGACAAAGCCGCCGAAAGAAAACCCTGCAATGACCAATGATCGCCCGGGCCAGCGCACGGCGCCCCACTCGGCGACCGCGTCCGCATCCGTGGTTTCGCCGATGCCTTGATCGAATTCGCCCGCGCTCGCGCCGACACCGCGAAAATTGAAGCGCAGCGTCGGCATGCCGGTTTCCTGCAGCGCCCGCGCCACCGTGGTCACCACCTTGTTGTCCATGGTGCCGCCGTACAGGGGATGAGGATGGCAAATGACCGCATAGCTCGGGCTCTCCGTCCCGGGGTCTTCGGCGATCGCCTCCAGCGTGCCCGCTTGTCCTGCTATGGAAACACGCTCGAGCCGGGTGCTCATGGAGCCTGGCGCTCCTGTCGCCGCCTCAAAGCGAGTCCCTCGCCCTCATTCGATGCCGATGAGATCGATGTCGAAGACCAGGGTCGCGCCCGGCGGTATGACGCCGCCCGCACCGCTGTCGCCGTAGGCAAGATCCGCGGGAATGATGAGCCGGCGGCTCTCGCCGACCTTCATCCCGGCTACGCCCTGATCCCAACCCTTGATGACCTGGCCCGTGCCCACCGGGAATCGAAAAGGCTGGCCACCGGTGCGCGAGCTATCGAATTGCTTGCCTTTATTGTCCTTTGCCGACGCTTCGTACAGCCAACCGGTGTATTGCACGACGGCGACTTTTCCCGCGGTCAGGGGCTCGCCGTTGCCTGCTTTGAGTTCTATGGATTGCATCGAGCTGACTCCGCTCGCCGGCGTTACGGCGCCGGGTTTGGCGCCGCAGCCCGCGATCAGTCCGACGAGCACCACGAGACCGGCCTTGCACAGGGATCCAATGCGTGACATGGGGGTATTCTAGTGCGCGGCGCGCACACCTATCAACGGGGTCCGCGAGGCGCGGACCCCGAATGTGAAGCGGCGCGAGGCGCGCCGGTAGATGCGGATCGGCGTTTTACTGATCGGCAGAGAGCCGCGACTTCTGGATTTTAAGCATGGCGGCCAGGCTGATCAGCATCGCGGCCGAGCAGAGCAGCGTAATCTCCGCGCCGGTCGCGACGGCCGCGCCTATTGCGCCGATCCCCAGGCCGCCGGCCAGGGCCAGGCCGATTTCGGCGCAAAGGCCCAAGGAGCACAGCCGCAACGCGCTGATGGCGTCATCGATTTCGTCAACTACTTGCAACATCCACTCCATAGGCCTTAGAGTAGGCGAGCGCCCGCGCCTCCGCCGTGCTTCCGATCACACCCTTGCCATGGTGCCTGGGGCTGCGTAGGCTTAAGCCTACATGCAGCGAATTCTCGTCCTGAATCCGAAGGGTGGTTCGGGAAAAACGACGATAGCCACGAATCTCGCCAGTTACTTTGCGAGCCAGGGTGATCGTCCGCTGTTGTCGGACAACGATCCCCAAGGATCGAGCACCCGTTGGCTGAAGAAGCGCAAACCCGAGCAGGCATTAATCAACGGGATAGCGGCTTTTGAGCGCAACTCCCGCATGACGCGGGCTTGGCAGATGCGCATTCCGGCGGATGCAGCGCACGTGGTGGTCGACACCCCGGCCGCGGTGCCGGCACAGGACATGCCGGAGATGACCAAGGACGCCGACGCCATCATCGTACCGGTGCTGCCTTCGGACATCGACATTCATGCCTGCTCGAAATGCATCGCGGATTTGCTGCTGATCGCAAAAGTGCGCCGCGACGAAAACCGCATCGGCGTGGTCGCCAACCGCGTCAAGCGCAATACCTTGATCTATCAGTCGCTGATGAGATTTCTGGAGACCCTGCGGATCCCTGTGATCGCGACCCTGCGCGACTCGCAGAACTACGTTCGCGCGGCCGAACAGGGCCTGGGGTTGCACGAAATGAAGCGCCAGATAGTCGAGCAGGACCTGGCCGACTGGCAGCCGATGCTGGCATGGCTCAAGGCCAAAGAGGGTGTGTGGCGACCGGCTGCGGGCATCAATCCGCTTCCCGAGACGGCATGAGCGCTTAACTGAGCGACAGGCTCAGTTATTTTTCTACTTTTTGTCGTCCCAGGAACCTCGGACTTTTTCCGCCCAGTTCTTGTAGCTGTGCCAATTGTAGAGATTATTGGTTATGGCGCCGTGGCGGCCGCCAGTCTTGTAGAGATCTCGCGGAGCAGCAGCACCGGGTTTGAGAACGCCCGCCTCCGTACGAGGAACCCGGCGGTCCACTCCACTGTATCGAGTCGGATTCTTAACTTCACTCATCGCTAGTGCCTCTGTCCATGTGCACGACAGTAAGTGTCGCGCGCCATATAGGGCAGGAACTGTGTCACAGCGGACCGGCAGCTGTCGCTAGTCTGCGACGAGCACTGGGATGCGCATCTCAGAGCCCGTTGCGGTAAGTTAAATGGCATCCAATTTCATGCCACGAGCCGGTAACAAGGCGTGTATTCGGTACCCGTGAATTTCATGCGGCCCTGCGCGACGAATGAACGCAGCAATCGATCGAGAGGCTCCATGATGGACGGCTCACCCGCTAGCTCGAAGGGGCCATAGCGCTCGATGGCGTTGACGCCGTATTCCTTGATGTTCCCCGCCACGATTCCGGAAAATGCCCGCCGCAAATTGGCCGCACGTTCATGCACCGGCTGGTCGCGCGACAGGCGTAATGCCCGCATCGAGGCATGCGTGACCTCGAACGGCAGCTGAAAATCCAATGGAATCCTCAGCAGCCAATTGAAGCCGTATGAATCGCTCGCCTGTCGCCTGAAATCCCGGACCTGACCCAATCCTTGCACCATCGCACGCGCAACGGCCGCGGGGTCGTCGATGATCATTTGGTAGCGGGCCTGCGCCGCCGACCCCAAAGTCGATCCGATGAAGCGATGGATGTGCTCGAAGTACTCGGCGCTGTCGGCCGGACCCGTGAAAACCACGGGAAACGGCAACTCCCGATTCGCCGGATCGAGCAAAATGCCGAGCAAATACAGAATTTCCTCCGCCGTGCCCGCGCCGCCCGGAAAAATGACGATGCCGTGTCCCAAACGGACAAAGGCTTCGAGGCGTTTCTCGATATCCGGCATGATGACCAGTTGACTGACGATCGGGTTGGGCGGCTCGGCCGCGATGATGCCCGGCTCGGTTATCCCCAAGTAGCGTCCGTCGGTGATGCGCTGCTTGGAGTGCCCGATAGTCGCTCCCTTCATGGGGCCCTTCATGGCGCCCGGGCCGCAGCCCGTGCACACGTCCAAGCTGCGCAGCCCCAGTTCGTAGCCGACTTTCTTGGTGTAGTCGTATTCGATCCGACGGATGGAGTGGCCGCCCCAGCACACCACCAGATTCGGCCGCACCTGCAATTCCAGCACGCGCGCATTGCGCAAAATATGGAATACGGCGTTGGTGATGCTCGAGGAGGACGTAAGATCGAAGCGGCCGCTTTCCATGATCTCATTCGAAATGAACACCACGTCGCGCAACACGGCGAACAGGTGATCCTTCAGGCCCCGGATCATCACGCCGTCGACGAAGGCCGCCGCCGGCGCGTTCTTGATCTCGAGCTTGATGCCCCAGGCCTGGCGCACGATCCGCAGGTCGAAATCGCGGTACTTCTCGAAAATCATCCGCGCGTCGTCGATATCGCTGCCGGAATTGAGCACGGCGAGCGCGCACTTGCGGAACAGCGGATACAGGCCGCCCTGCCCGGAATCGAGCAGTTTCGCTATTTCCTGCTGCGACAGGTGCTCGAGGCTGCCCTTGGGCGCGACCCGCGCATCGACCATGTCAGAGGATAAAATCGTGGTTTCCACGCGGTACCTCTTACGGATAGATATCGATCGGAATATTGTCTTGAGTGCGCATCCACACTTCGACCATATCGGAATTGGACAGGGCAATGCATCCATCCGTCCAGTCATTCGATGCGTAGTAGGAGGCCGGATGCTTCGGCGTGTTGGGAAAGCCGTGAATCATGATCGATCCGCCGGGCGCCCAGCGATTCTTGCGGGCACGCAGCTCGTCTTCCTTGTTGGGGTAGGACACTTGAATGGCCAGGAAGAACTCGCTGCGGGTGTTGCGCCGGGCCAGGTAGTACCGGCCTTCCGGGGTCCGGAAATCGTGCTCTCGCTCCTTCTGTCCGGACGGGTTCAAGCCCAGCTCCACCTTGTACTCGCCCAATAGCCGGCTGCCGCTGTACAGGTACAGCTTGTGTTCCGCCTTATGGACGACAACCCGGTCGGCGGTCGCGATTTCCTCGGCCAAAACCCTCCTTAGAGGGATGGTTGCAAAAATTACCAATGCCAGTGTTGCCCACAGGGAATTGGCCCAGACGGATTTTGCCCAAAGGCGACGGATTCGAATGCTCATTGTCAAAATTATAGCGTGTAGTCTATAGGACATAATCGGCTCTAGCTCACGTCTCGGTATAATTGGACAAATGCGTACCCCACTGATTCCGTTCATTTTGCTCGTTGGATCGCTGGCTGCCTGCACCGGCCAATCCACCGTCAAGCCGGTCGAAGCCTTGGACGAGCAAACGGGGGTGACCGTGGGCGCACTCAAAAACCCCATCGAACTCGTCATGAAAGCGCAAAGCGCGACGCTGGTGTTCGGCAAGCGCCCGAGCTTCGCCTACTTGGGCCCGGTGGAATGGAACCGCAGCGGCGTCTTCAGCTACAGCTTGTGGATACATGTTTCTCCCGGGAGTGAGCGCCAGCCAGGCGATATACGCGCGCCGGATGCCCTCACCATCCTTCTCGACGATGGCCCGCTCGTCCTGTCGCCGAGCGAGGCGCCCAAACTCGCGCGCGACCCCTACACGCCGGCTGTGTCCTGGGGCCAAACCGCGTACTTCGGCCTCACTAGCGACACACTCAAGCGCATGGCCGCGAGCCAGAAACTTGAACTCGACGTTCGTGCCGTGGATGGTTCAATCTTGAGTTTCACGCCCAGTCTGGATGCTCATGCCGCCCTGACCCAGTACCTGCAAGACCGCGGTATTACTCCCGATTGATGGGCGCCACCCGCGGCAATGTGATCACGGTCCCCGGCCGCATGTCATTGAAATCCACATCGGGGTTGTATTGCGCCACCAGCCAAACGGGCAAATCGGAGTGCTGCGCCGCAATCACCCACAGTGAGTCGCCGCGTTTTATCGAATAATTCTCGGTGCCGGCAATGCGATGAGCAGCGAAGTACTGCTCCTGCAGACCATGATGATACTCACGGCGCGCCGCTGTGAATTGTTCGGCGCTCACCTTGGAGAAATTCAATTTGACCTTGTGGCCGAGCGTCACCATTGCATTCTTGTGCAGTTTATTGAGCGCGCGCAGAGCCTCCGAACTGACTCCTGACCAATCGGCGAAATGCCCCAGGGTTTCCGCGGCCTGCACGATGACCGTATTGTCGGCGCGGACACTGTAGTCCGTGGTGTCCGAATTCCCCGTCGGCGCGGCCACGGGCAGCAGGGCATTACTGTCGGTCTGCCGCTGAGAGACAGGTTCCTTGGGAGGCGGAGCAACCCGGGCGGCGGCGGGCGGCGGCACCGCTTCTGCCAGAGGGGCCGGCAACGGGGCAGCTTCCGGCGCCGGAGGGTGCGACTGAGGCGCTTGTGCAGCGAGAGCCGGTGATCGCGACGCTTCCGGCGTGGCCGTGGTCGGCGCGGCGGCAACGGCTACGCCGGAAGCCGCGCCACCGGCACTCTCCGCTCGCGACGTGGGCAACGGAATGTGGATTACTTCACCGCGGGTGACGGCGTGGGCTCCGCTCCAGCCATTGGTCGCCAGCAACCGATTCAAGCTCACGCCGCTGGCCGCGGCAACGCTGGCCAAGGTCTCACCACGGCGAATCTTGTA
The DNA here is from genome assembly GCA_963807505.1 of uncultured Gammaproteobacteria bacterium. Classification (GTDB taxonomy): domain Bacteria; phylum Pseudomonadota; class Gammaproteobacteria; order Steroidobacterales; family Steroidobacteraceae; genus Bog-1198. The sequence continues at coordinate 1,048,728 of CAWECC010000001.1, forward strand.
GCGGCCGTCGTTGCGTTGGGCCACGTAGCGCTGTGCCGGCGGCAGGCGCCCCCAAGCGGCATCGATCTCGGCTTGCGGCGGGGTGCCGGGCAATCGCAGCGTGTACCCGCGGGGCACGAAGCGGCTGCCGTTCCAGATCGGCGGCCGCAATGCGGGGTTCAGCACCCGTAATGCCCCCATGTCGACTTTGAACGCCTTGGCCAATGCATCCACGGGAATGTAATCCGGCAATTCCACCGTCGTGCTGTCAGTCTCGGGCAGCCGCGGGATCGGCCCGAAATACTTCTCAGCATTGCGGTCCACTTCCAGCGCCGCTAGAAACGCGACGTAGAAATTGCGCGAGGCGAACCCGAAGGTCCTGCCCTGGTAGCGCTTGACGATGACGGCGATGTCGCTGCTGCCCAATTCGTCCTGGGCGGTGCGCAACCCGCCAGGGCCGTGGTTGTATGCTGTGACCGCCAGCGGCCACGTGCCGACCAACCGGTAGTTGTACAGCATCAAGTTCGCGGCAGCCTCGGTGGCGGTGTATGGGTCCAGACGCTGGTCGACCACACTGTCGACGCGCATGTATCGCCTGGCGGTCGAGGGCATGAATTGCCACAGCCCAGCAGCACCGACCTTCGAATAAGCCGCGAGATTGAATGAGGATTCGACGTGAGGCAGCGCCGCGATCTCGGCCGGCACTCCGTGTTGGGTCAAGGTGCGCGCAATCTGCTTTTCCCAGACCGCAGCCCGAATCAAGCCTTCGCGAAATCGATCCGCCTGCCCCAATTGAAAGCGGATCCGGTCGATGGCGTCGCGAAAATCCTGCGGGGTCGCGTGGTCGCCAAAGGCATGCAAAATGCGCCGCTCATGCGGAGTGAGATCATCGGTCTGCCCCGCCGCAAACCGCCGCAGCAGACCCGCGTAGCGCGCCTTCGCCTCCGCGACCAGCCGTTCCCGCTGCGCAGGCGAGGAGGCAGGATCGAAACGCAGCACCTCGTAAACCAAGCCGAGATTCCAATCGTCGTGCACCAGACCCTGATCGGTGGTGACCTCCGTATAGACGCGGATCCAAAAGCGCACATCCTTCTCGAGCTCCGGAGGATGGGCGAATGGATCGCTCGACTCGGCGACCGCCAAGCCGAAGAGCGGCGGCGTGAGTAGCAGCGCGAACGCCGCGATTTTCAGCGTACTGACTGCGAATGCGCGGATGAGCCGCGGCTTTCTGGAAGGTGACATCAAATCGGGCGACCGCCAGCTACCCATCATGAATAGATAATCAATGGACGATAGTTATATAACCACTTTTTAATCAGCATAGCCGGCAATCAGACCTTGACGATCTTGACGATGCGTTTCAACGCGCTGAAGTCAGAGGGGTTGCGCGTGTATACCGGCAAATCACTCGCCGCAGCCGTGGAGGCAATGAGCAAATCCGCGAGTCGCGCGCGGCTTGATTGTCCGGCCGCCCGCGCGGCAGCGAATATACGGCCATACATTCGTGCCGATTCAGCGTCGAAAGGCAAAGGGTCCCACGTAGCCGTCGCCCACTGCAATCGATCCTGCCGGCGGGCACGCTCTTCCTTATTCTCGGTTGCATGCGGACCCGCAGCGAGTTCGGCGAGCGTAACCGCGGTAATTGCCGATTCATCAGGAAGCTGATCGGCATCAATCTGGTCGTGATCAATCACGACCGAGGTATCCAAAACGCCGCGCGTCGCCTCAGTCATCGATCTGCGGATCAACTACGGCATCGAGGTCTGCACGGAACTGAGCGGCATCGATCCGTGCGGCCCGCCCTGCGGCATCGGCGATGACCGCTCGAGGCACAAAGCGACGTCGCCGGATGGGCCGCAGCTCTCCGACCGGCGTACCGTTTCGGCTCACGATGATTGTCTGCCCGGCCTCTACCTCACGAAGCACCGCGGCGGATTGATTGCGAAGCTCTCTCTGGGTGATCGTACGGACTTTCATATTGCCAACTGTAGCATCTGTAGCACATCGTAGCAAGAAGCGGCGGAGCCTTACTCCATCGCGCAGTCTGACGCGATGAGGGAATCGAACGGCCTGGTCAGGCCTGACGAGGAGGGTATCGCCGCAGAATTTCCCCGAGACGCTGAATCGCCCGGTCCATTGCCGCCGTCCACGGATGGCCGCAATTGATGCGCAAAAAATTGCGGAATTGCTGACGCGCCGAAAATATCGGCCCTGGGGCGATGCTGATGCCCATGCTCAGCGCGCGGCGATGAACATCGAGAGAGTCGACCGCCGCCGCGCATTCGATCCATAAAAAATAGCCGCCCGCGGGCCGGGCGACTCGATATCCCGGGGGGAAATGACGGTCCACGGAGTCCAGCGCCGCGGATTGTTGGTTCGCCAATTGTTGCCGCAGTCCAACCAGGTGGGCATCGTAACTGCCGCGCTTGAGCATGGCAGCGATGCCTTGCTGAATGGGCAGGCTGGTCGCCAGCGAGGATTCGATTTTCAGCCGTGCAACATCCTTGGTGAACCGGCCGGCCGCGACCCAGCCAAGACGATATCCCGGCGCGAGGCATTTGCTGAACGACCCACAATGCAAAACGAAACCCTTTGTGTCGAAAGCCTTGGCGGGGAGCGAGGGTGTGGGTGAGAACTGCAATTCCGCGTACGCATCATCCTCGATCAGCGCCACATCGTGACTGGCGAGCAGACGCACCAACTCCCTCTTTCTCTCCGCGGGTACGGTGGCTCCCGTGGGGTGATGCAAAGTGGTCATGAACCAGCACGCGCGGATGGGATAGTCGGCAATTGCCCTGGCCAAGGCGCCGAGATCGACGCCTTCACGCGGATGTGTCGGAATTTCGACCACTTTGAGCCCCAGCCGTTCCGCCGCCTGCAAGCAGCCGTAGAAGGTCGGAGATTCGACTGCGATGGTATCGCCCGCCCGTGTCACCGTCTGCAATGCCAGATTCAGCGCCTCGAGCGCCCCGGAGGTAACGATGATCTCTTCGATTCCGACGGTCATGCCCAGCCGCAGGTAGCGGCGCGCAATTTGCCGGCGTAGTTCGATGCTTCCAGGCGGCAGGCTTTCAACCGTGCTCCACGGATCCACATGCCGGGCGCTGCTGCCGAGATACCGGGCGAGTTTTGCCCACGGAAATAGTATCGGGCTGGGGAATGCAGAACCCAGCGGGACAACCTTGCGGTCACGGGAAGCCTCCAACGTGTCGAACACCAGATCGCTCACCGCAATGCGCGTGGAACTCGATTTGGGCGCGGACGTACGCGGCTCCGGCGCCGGCTTGCGCCGTTCGGACACGTAGTAGCCCGACCGCGACCTTGCTTCGATCAGGCCTTCGGACTCGAGGATCTCGTACGCGCGAAGAACCGTCGATGGGCTCACGCGCCGGGTATTGCAGAGCGCGCGTACCGATGGAAGCTGGTCTCCGGATCGCAGAGTGCCGCCGCGGATCATCCGGCCCAACTCTCGCGCCACCACCTGATAGAGTTTCATGCCCCCAACACTACGGCGTGCCGGCCCTCGTGGCCAGCACCCGGCGGACACTCAATGCGGGCCGCGCGGTGTGATCCACCCGAAGTGATAGCCAATCAGCAAGAGCGCAAATAGGGCCACCGAAAGCGTTATGCGTACGGTAAGCGCCTCAGCCATGCGCTTCGACTGCGACGGTCCGGACGCCATCGACGACAGCGCGTGCCCGAGACTGACCACGATCAACACCAACATTAGCAGGATCAAGGCTTGCACTCACCCTCCTTCGCACCGGCATGCGCAAGTCGCGCCTCGCTGGCAGCTCTTTCCTCGCGCCGAATCGTGGCGATGACCGTCCAGAACGCAACGCCCACCACGCCGACCATGGCGACCATGAGGAACAGAAGGCCTCCCGCAAGCTTGTAGCACTCGTAAAAACCATCGAGAAGGCCGATCGGAGTGGTAACGAGAAGCATTGGCTTGGCGATTCTCACGTGCCCTCAGTCTGCGGTTCCAAGGTTGCGGCTGTTCTTCGTGTGTAATTCTCTCAGGACGCGGATCGCATAACAGATACAGAGCTCGGCAGAAAAAAGCGGTACAGAACGTCGGGAGGCCGGCGCCCGGCCGGCCGATGGGGGTCACGGATGCTGCGGCGGCATATAATCGCCGACGGTTGGGACGCGTATCCCACAGAATTAACTTCCGTGGGATATGGATCTGGCCCGCGTATCCCACAAAGTGTAATATTGTGGGATATGACGGCTTTGACCACTCCTCACGAAAGGGCTCTCACGCTGCTTTTCTCCGAATTGGAACGCGGCGCGTCGGAGCAATTCGAAGTCCTGCTGGGAACTCCCGGAACTCTGGCGGAGCGTACCAATGAAACCGGTACGCACTTTTGGACCCATCGCTATTCCGATGCCCTGAACCGACGTCAGGAAATATACCTCGGAAAGGTTGACGATCCCGAGACCGAGCGCCGGATAAGTTCGCTGCGCGAAATGATTGCCACCGCCAACGCGACTATAGAGCGAGTGAGGTTGCTCGCCCGCGCTGGGTTCGCCACCATCGATCGAAAAGCCTATTTCACGCTGGCAAGCCTGCATAACCGCGGCTTGTTCCGGGCCGGAGCTCTGTTGGTCGGCTCGCATGCTTATGGCGCCTTGCTGAATGCACTCGGCGTGCGCGCCACGCCATTTGCCACCGAGGATGTGGACATTGCTCGCCGAGAGGCCTTGGCACTCCCGGGCATTCCGGGATTTCTCGACATGTTGCGCGCTACCGGCATCGAATTTTTCGAAGTACCGTCGCTTGATCGTCGTCAGCGCGGCACATCATTCAAAGAGCGCGGCGGCTCGAATTTTAGGGTTGATCTGCTTGTCCCCTCGGCGGATGACGATTATCCGACCGTACCCGTCCCAGAACTGAAGGCGCATGCCCAAGGACTGCCCTATCTGGCCTACCTTTTGGCGGCATCCCAGGAAATTCCTGTGCTCAGTACTCACGGCAGTGTCATGGTGCGTGTACCGGTACCGGAACGCTTTGCAATTCACAAGCTCATTGTTTCTCAGCTTCGGCATAAAAGCAGCAGCAAGCCGGAGAAGGATCTCCGTCAAGCAGCGACGCTGATCGAAGCATTAGTAGAGCGCTACCCTGGCGCGATTGAAGACGCTGCATCGGCTGTCCCAAAGAGGGCTGCGCGTCATTTGGCCCGCGCGATAAAGGCACTTGAACAACACCTGCCCCCAACCGCTACGACGGCATGGGACATCCTCCAAGCCATCACGCTGGCTGGGTAGGCCAGCGAGCCATCACCTACCCGCACTTCGAGTCGCCGCAATTCAAGCAGGTGTGGCAGCCGTCCATCATGACGACGGCGGCGGTGCTGCACTTCGCGCACAGCTGCGCGCCTTCGGGGAAATGCGACTTCGAAAAGGCGTCGGTCTGCTTGGTCCGCGCCTCGAACTCGGCGCGCTTTTCCTGCACGAGCTTGCGCTGGTGCTCGTCGAGCTCGGGCTTCTTGAGCAGCCCGATCGATTGCAGGTGGCGCTCGATCACATAGCCCAGCTCGGCGATGGTCGAGGGCATGAATTTGCCGCCAGGCTGCCAGTAGCCGCCCTTGCGGATCGAACACGGCCTTCAACTCATCGACCAGGAAGGTGGTATCGCCGCCTTTGCGGAATACCGCGGAAATCACCCGGGTCAGCGCGACGATCCATTGGAAATGATCGAGATTCTTCGAGTTGATGAACACCTCGAAGGGCCGGCGCTGCTCGTGCGGCGTGCCCTCGTTGAGCAGGATGTCGTTGATGGTGACGTACATGGCGTGATCAGAGACCGGCGTCTTGATCTTGTAGGTCGAGCCGATCAGCACCTCGGGCCGCTCGAGCTTCTCGTGCATCCAGATCACATTGTCCTGGCGTCTTCGGCGGATCCTTGGCGGCCGCTGCGGGCGCATCCTTCGCTTCCGGCTTCTGCACGCGGTACTTCGCGATCTTCTTGTCGATTTTGATGTGAGCCATGATCAGAATTTCCCGTAATAGCCTTCTTTCAGTGCGTCGAAGAGATTCGCGGCGGTATGCATTTCGCCGTCGTATTCGATCTCCTGATCGCCTCTCGCCTCGACTTCCGTGCCGTCGTCCAGCGTGAACACATAGGTGGTGTTCTTGAGGTCGTCTTCCTTGACCAGCACGCCCTGGAAGGCTTCGGGATTGAAGCGAAACGTGGTGCAGCCCTTGAGTCCCTGCTCGAAGGCATACATGTAGATGTCCTTGAAATCCTCGTACTTGTAGTCGGTCGGTACATTCGCCGTCTTGGATATGGACGAATCCACCCACAACTGCGCCGCGGCCTGGATATCGACGTGCTCCTTCGGACCGATGTCGTCCGCGGAAATGAAGTAATCCGGCAGCTTTTCCGCCGGATTCTGCGAATTCGGCATGGCGCGCGAATTCACCAGCTCGCGATACGCCAGCAGCTCGAACGAGAATACGTCGATCTTCTCCTTGGACTTCTTGCCCTCGCGGATCACATTGCGGAAATAGTGATGCGCGAACGAAGGCTCGATGCCGTTCGATGCATTGTTGGCGAGCGACAGCGAGATCGTGCCCGTCGGCGCGATCGAGGTGTGATGCGTGAAGCGCGCGCCGACTTCGGCGAGCTCATCCACCAATTCCGGCGATGCTTCCGCAATTCGCTGCATGTAGCGGCTGTAGCGTGCGTGCAGTACCCGGCCGGGTACGCGCGCGCCGACCCGCCAGCCGTCCTTGACCATCTCGGGACGCTTGCGCAGCATCGCGCGCGTGACCGTGAATTCCTCGTTCATGATCGGCGCCGGACCCTTCTCGCGCGCCAGATCGAGCGCGGCCTCCCAGCCGGCCACCGCCATTTCCCGCGACACGTTCTGGGAGAACGCCACCGATTTCTTCGAGCCGTACTTCATGCACAGCATCGTGATGGTCGAGCCCAGCCCCAGGAAGCCCATGCCGTGACGGCGCTTGCGGATGATTTCTTCGCGCTGCTGCGCCAACGGCAGGCCATTGATCTCGACCACATTGTCGAGCATGCGCGTGAACACCTTCACGACTTTGCGATAGGTCTCCCAATCGAAACGCGCATTGTCGGTGAAAGGATCGACGACGAACTTGGTGAGATTGACCGAGCCCAGAAGGCAGGAACCGTACGGCCGGAAGCGGTTGTTCGCCGCATGGGTTGGTGGCGCGGATGTTCTCCGTCCACCAATTGTTGTTCATCTCGTTGACCTTATCGACGAGGATGAAGCCCGGCTCGGCAAAATCGTAGGTCGAGGACATGATGACGTCCCAGACGCGGCGCGCCGGCAAGGTCTTGTAGATCTTGCAGGCGACCAGGCCCTCCTCGTTCGCGACATACCCTTCCGTGTACGGCCATTCGCGCCACACGAACTTCGTAGTGTCGTCAAGGTCGGGCCGCTCGGCCTCGAATTCCTGGCGTCCCAGCGGAAATGCCAGCTGCCATTCGCCGTCGCTCTTCACCGCCTTCATGAACTCGTCGGTGACGAGCAAGCGACAAATTGAATTGCCGCAGACGGCCGTTCTCGCGCTTGGCGCGAATGAACTCCAAGACATCGGGATGCCCGATATCGAAGGTGCCCATCTGAGCGCCGCGCCGGCCGCCGGCCGAGGACACCGTAAAACACATCTTGTCGTAGATATCCATGAACGACAGAGGGCCCGGAGGTATAGGCGCCCGCGCCGGACACATAGGCGCCGCGCGGCCGCAAGCGTCGAGAATTCATAGCCGATGCCGCATCCCGCCTTCAAGCGTGAGCCCCGCCTCATGCACCTTGTTCAGGATATCGTCCATCGAGTCGCGGATGGTGCCGGACACCGTGCAGTTGATGGTCGATGTGGCGGGCTTGTGTTCGAGCGCGCCGGCATTCGAGGTGACGCGGCCGGCGGGAATCGCGCCATGGCGCAGCGCCCACAGAAACGATTCGTACCATTGCTCGCGGCATTCCTTCGCTCTCGACATCGGCGAGCGCGCGCGCGACGCGCTTGTAGGTATCGTCCATCGAGTGGTCGATGGGCGAACCGTCCTTCGCGGTCAGGCGGTATTTCTTATCCCAGATGTCGAAGGACGCTTCCTGGAAAGAAATATCGCCAACGTCTTTGGGCTGTATTTTGACCACCGTATTCATGGGTATTAAAGCCGCTCCCTTATAATTCTCAAGCTAGAACTGAACACAAATTGCGGCGGTCCCGCGAAAACAAAGTTGATTGAATACTGAATCAAGGCCGATGGGGGACTAACGCGAACTACCGACCACAACATCTTGTGTGCGGACGAAGAGGTTAAGGCGCGATGGCAACCATCGTCAAGACATTTTTCATAGTTTTTTGCACATAAAAAACCTATATATATCAATATACTTATAAATATGTCCCGAGAAATTGCGCTGATTACACTTCGCGAGCGCTCGGTCAAGGGGAAAAAGCCCTAATCGCAACATCTTGTGTTTGCACACCTTATCCACATTATGTTCCATTGACTTTGAACCACGTCTCACTTTTCCGCTGCTCGACCGCTGCCACCTCGCGCGATCGCCTGCTTGAATACGTACCATCCGCCTAACGTTGAAAGTACGCGCACGTCCCAACTTCGCTGTCACGCGCGCGAATTTCGAAACTGTATCGGCATGCAAGTCTCACAACACATTTATTGAGGAGTATCAGCAATGACCGTCGTACGTTATGAGCCCTGGGCACTCGTCAGCCGGCTCCAGAAAGATATCGATCGCTTATTCGGCGCGCCGTTGACGACGGCCGCGGATTCCGGCGCCTGGTTGCCGCCGGTGGACATTCATGAGGAAGCGAACCAGTTCGCGTTGCACGTGGATCTGCCCGGCGTGGATCCGAAAGCGGTGGAAATCACCGCCGATCAGGGCGTGCTGACCATTCGCGGCCAGCGCGAGGATGCGCAGCGCGAATCGCGCGAAGGCTATCGCCGCGTCGAGCGCATCACCGGCGAGTTCCAGCGCCGCTTCAGCCTGCCGGATTCGGCCGACACCCAGAACATCAAGGCGAAGTTCGTCAATGGTGTGCTGGAAGTCGCAATTCCGAAATTGGCGCAAGTGCAACCGCACCGGATCACGGTGGAAGCCGCCTAAGAGCGCCCGCCGAGCGCAATCTTCCGTGTAATATCGCGGTCGATGTCGGCGGCATCGAGGCCGGACGGATTCGTCCGGCCTCGTTGAGCCGGCCAGAGAACGAGTCAAACGGAAGGATTGCGCATGAATCTGCGTCTCAAATTTGCGGCAGCGGTGCTCGCTGCGGCCACGATCGCCGCACCGGCGGCGTTATCCTTGCCGGAGCCGCGCACGCCGCCGTGCCCGCGCCCGTCGCGGATGCCGCGCCGATGCCGTCGCTCGCCCCCATGGTCAAGCGCGTGTCGCCCGCCGTGGTCAACATCGCCACCCGCGGCACCATGAAAGAGAAGCCCGGCCAGCGCAATCCGCTGCTCGACGATCCGTTTTTCCGCCGCTTCTTCGATGTGCCGCCCGATTCGAAGCCGCGCGAGCGCCAGTTCCAAAGCGCGGGCTCGGGCGTCATCGTCGACGCCAAGAACGGCTACATCATCACCAATTATCACGTGGTCGAGAACGCCAGCGAAATCACCATCACCCTGCTCGACAATCGCACCTTTTCCGCCAAGGTCATCGGCAGCGACGAAGGCGCGGATATCGCCGTGCTTGCAGGCCAAGCAGCCGAATCTGATCGCCATGGCGCTCGGCGATTCGACCCAGCTCGAGGTCGGAGACTACGTCGTCGCCATCGGCAATCCCTTCGGCCTGCAGCACACGGTGACCGCCGGCATCGTCAGCGCACTCGGCCGCACCGGCATCAATCCCGACGGCTACGAGGACTTCATCCAGACCGACGCCTCGATCAATCCCGGCAATTCCGGCGGCGCGCTGGTGAATTTGCGCGGCGAGCTGGTGGGCATCAACTCCGCCATTCTGTCGCGCAGCGGCGGCAATATCGGCATCGGCTTCGCGATCCCGGTCAACATGGTCAAGGGCGTCATGGACCAGCTGATCAAGTACGGCCAGGTCAAGCGCGGCGTGCTCGGCGTCAACATCTACAATGTGACCCCGGACATCGCCAAGGAATTCGGGCTCACCGAATCGAGCGGCGCGCTGGTCGCCGGCGTGCGTGCAGGGCTCCGCGGCCGAACGCGCCGGCGTCAAGACCGGCGACATCATCACCTCGATCAATGGCGTCGCCATGAAAGACGCCGGCGAACTGCGCAACACCATCGGCATGCTGCGCATCGGCGACAAGGTCGAGATCGGATTGCTGCGCGACGGCAAGCCGCGCAAGGTCACCGCTCTGATCGCCGAGCGCGGCGACGTCGAACGCCGCCAATGCCGCGGACATCAACAAGGGTCTGGAAGGCGCGGAGTTCGGCGATGCGCCGGACGGCGGCGGCGTGCTGGTGAAGTCCGTCCAGGACGGCAGCCCGGCCGCGCAGAATGGGCTGCGCGCCAACGATTTGATCGTGGGCGTCGGCCGCACGCCGGTCACGAACACCAAGACATTCAAGGAGGCGGCGAAGAACGCCAATGTGCTGGTTCTCAATGTGCGACGCGGCTCCGCCACGCGAACTGATTCAAATTCGCTGATCCTATGCGCGCACAATCCATCGCCGTTCTCGGCGGCACCGGATTCTTGGGAACCCGGCTGGTCGCCCGCTTGATCAAGGACGGCCACCGGGTCACCGTGTTGTCGCGCGACCGGGAGCAGCACAAGCACTTGCTGGTGCTGCCCGGGCTGACCTTGGAGAACTGCGATGTCTACAAGGAGGCGCAGCTGAGCGAGCACTTCCGCGGCAAGGACGTGGTGATCAATCTCGTCGGAATTCTCAATGAACGCGGATTCGGCGGCGCAGGCTTTCGGCGCGCGCACACCGAACTCACGCGCGCGTATTGCTGGCGGCGCGCTCCGCCGGCGTCACCCGGCTGCTGCAGGTGTCGGCTCTGAAGGCCGCCGTCGACGCGCCCAGCTACTACCTGCGCTCCAAGGGCGACGCGGAGCAGCTGATCCGCGAGGGCGAACTTGCCGCTGGATTGGACCATTTTCCAGCCCTCGGTGATGTTCGGCCCCGGCGATTCGTTCCTGAACCGCTTCGCCGGCCTGCTCGCGGCGGTGCCGTCTGGTCTTCCCTTTGGCCAAGCCCAATGCGCGCTTCCAGCCGGTGCTGGTCGACGATGTGATCGAGGCGTTGCTGCGCTGCCTGCACGGCGGCGCTGCCAGCCGTCAAACCTATGAGCTCGGCGGCCCGCAGGTCTACACGCTGCGCGAAATCGTGGGCTTGGTGGCCAAACTCACCGGTCAGCGCCGATGGATCGTCGGTTTGCCGGATGTCGTGGCGTGCATGCAGGCGCTGGCCATGAACTTCGTGCCCGGGACGGCCGTTCTCCAGCGACAATTATCGTTCGCTTGACCATCGACAGCGTCTGCGCCGAAGACGGCTTCGCAAAGCTCGGGATGAAGCCGCAATCGATGGTGGCATCGGCACGTCAGTATCTGGGTGCTCTCGAGGACAACGCCCGCCTCAGCCACAACCGCGCGAGCGCCGGCCGCAGTACCGCACCGCGACTGTAGCGTCGCGGCCGTGAGGCGGCCCGCGGCGCTCCATGCATCAGCCGCCGACATCACGAAGGACGTCGATGCATCGATTGCGCAAACCTTATCTTCTCTTTCTCGGCGACGTGCAGGACAAGCTGACGGCGAAGACCGCCTTCGGCCTCAAGGACTGGTGCGCAGAAGATGTGATCGGCGAATGGAGCCTGCCGGGTTGCGCCGTAACGCTGGGTCTCGCACGCCTATCGCCGAGCCAGGCTGCCGCGCGGCGCCGGTTCCATCATCGTCGGGATAGCGCCGACCGGCGGTACGCTGCCTCCTCATTGGGTCGCCGAACTGGCGCCGCGGCCGACGCCGGCCTGGATGTCGTGAGCGGTCTGCACACACGCCTGACTTCTTTCCCTGAGCTGGTGCGCATCGCTGCGCGGCGCGGCGTCCGGCTCATCGACGTGCGGCACGGTGAAAGAGATGTATGGCGCCGCGAGCGGCCGCAAACGCAGCGGCAAGCGACGTGCTTGACCGTGGGAACCGACTGCGCGCTCGGCAAGAAATACACGGCCTTGGCCCTCGCAAAGAATCTCAGAGCCCGCGGCGTTGCCGCCACTTTCCGAGCAACGGGTCAGACCGGCATCATGATTTCCGGAGAAGGCATCGCCATCGATGCGGTGATTGCCGATTTCATCGCCGGCGCGGCGGAACATCTATCGCCCGACACCGCGGCGGATCACTGGGATGTGATCGAAGGACAAGGATCTCTATACCATCCGGCCTATGCCGGCGTGACCCTCGGGCTGTTGCATGGGTCGCAGCCCGACGCCATCGTGCTGTGCCACGATCCGTCGCGCCGTACCATCGACGAGTACCCGGACTTTCCCATACCCGATTTGCGGGTGGCGATCGACGATTATCTTCGCGCCGGCCGGCTGACCAATCCCGCCATTCGCTGCGTGGGCTTGAGCATCAATACTTCGAGCCTGTCCGATACCGACAGTGCGGAGTACTTGCGGCGCGTGACGGCCGAGCTCGGATTGCCGGCGTGCGATCCCGTGCGTACGGGAGTCGACGCGCTGGCCGCTGCGCTGCTGGCACCCTAGCGGCGTTACGCCACTGATGCCCTAGTACTGCAGCACGGTGATGTTGACCGTGCGCACTGGCTGAGGTACCAGCCGCCAGCACTGTCGGTCCATCCCGGCCGATCAACGTTCAATACCTTGAACCCGCTATCATTTTCGCGCGGTCTCTCAGTGTACGATTTACATATTGCAGGGTAAGGACCGGCAAAATCGCCGTTAGACACACTGCGTTAGACACACTCAACAATGCCCCGCTCGTCAAACACGGATGTAACTGCCGCAGGGTTTCGCCATCGCCTGCCATCCTGCCCCGCGGTGGCCTATGAATAACTGGAACTCCAGGCGGATCGATCTATTCGTCTATCTGCCGGTACTGTGTGCGCTGATTGCGATGTGGGGTGCACTCATCGTGTTTACGATGGTGGAGAAAAAAACCATCATCGACCATGCGCAGAACCGGTTGGGTCTGATCGTAGAGACTCTCGCGGATTTCAATGAGCTGGCGGAAAGTACCACCGAGGAGGTGGCCTTGCGCGGCAGCGAAAGCCGGAGTGCCGCCATCTGGCGCGCCCTGCTGCAGTATCCGACCGCAAGCATCTGGGTCAACAAGGACGGCATCGCGACGGCGGGCCAACCGCCCTCCGGGGACCTGACACGATTTTTGATCGTCGACGAGGTGCGTGCCGGTTTTGCGGTGCATGCGGCACTCCCCCGGGTGGATGCGCTGGAAACATGGCAGCAGAGGGCGTTGCTGAGTGCGGCAGGCATGTCGGTGGTCAGTATCGGATTCCTGGTGTTGACCTGGTTGTTGGTGCGGGCACTGCGGCAGCGCGCGGACGCCGAACGGGAAGCGGCGGGCGCCCAGGAGCGCGTCACGCAATTGGCGCTGTACAAGACTCAACTCGAACGGACCGTCGCCGAGCGCACGGCAGAGTTGAAGGACGCCAATCGGCACCTGGAGAAGGAATTGGTGGTGCGCAAGGCGGCGGAAAATGCGCTGCGCGAGCACGACGCCTTGCTCAACGCGGTGACGAAGAGCGCCGCGCAGCTCTTGGCCGTGCAACATGAAGACGCCATCCAAGGGGTGTTGGAACTGATCGGCCAGACCATCGCAGTGAGCCGTGTGCAGTTTTGCGAAATCAGCACGGACGGAGACGGCCATCTTCGCTCAGCCATTCATCAGGAATGGTGTGCGCCGGGCGCTGCGCCGATGCTCGACAATCCGGCGTTGAAGGACTTGGATCTGACGACTTATCTGCCGCGAACGGTGGCGCCGGCGATGGTGGGCGGAGAAGCGTCTTTCTTCGTCAACGATTTGACCGGCAAGTTCTTCGCCCTGTTCGAGGACGCGAAAATGCGCTCGTTTCTGCAGATTCCCGTCATGATCGATGGGAAGCTGTGGGGGAGCCTGAACTTCATCGACTCGGCACGCACGAAGCGGGAGTGGAGCTGGGCGGAGTCGGACACCCTCAGGACGCTTGCCGAGCTGATCGGGGCGACAGTGGCGCGGGCGCGCTACGTCAAGGAATTGGCCGACGCCAATATGATCGTGCAGAACAGCCCCACCATTCTGTATCGCTTGCGCGGCGAGCCGCCGTTTCCGCTCATCTACATCTCGCACAACATCACCAAGTTCGGCCACGATCCGAAAGCGCTGGTGGGGTCGGCGAGCTGGTCCGACGCATTGGTGGACCCGACGGACGAGGCAAAGGTGAGCGCCGCAATGTCGCGGGTGCTCGACAAGGATGCCCAGGCCGCGACCATCGAATTTCGCCTGCGCACGGGCGATGGCGCTCACCGCTGGGTTGAGAACCGCTATACCCCGGTGCGCGACAAGAGTGGGCGGCTGATCGAGGTCGAGGGCATCATCATCGATATTACCGAAAGGAAAGCGGCCGAAGAAAAGATCGCATTGCTGGCGCGCACCGATGGGCTCACCGGACTTGCGAACCGCACAACATTCGTCGAACGCCTGCGCCAGAGCTATGCCGCGGCCCGGCGCGGGGCAAGTCCCTTTGCGATTCTGTACATCGATCTGGACCACTTCAAGGACGTCAACGACACCCTGGGACATCCGGTCGGGGACCTGCTGTTGCGGGAAGTGTCGGAACGGCTCAAGGGCGCGACGCGTGAACACGATGTGATTGCACGGCTGGGCGGCGACGAATTCGCGATCCTGCAATTCGATGCGTACGAGCCGGAAAACGCCGGAGTGCTGGCCGCCAAGCTGCAAAAGAGCTTGGCGCAACCCTATCTGCTGAACGGCAATCAGATCAACACAGTTTCCGCCAGCATCGGTGTCTGCCTGTATACGAGCGCCAGCGCCGGGCCGGACGCGATGCTCGCGCAGGCCGACCTGGCGCTCTACCGCTCCAAAGAGGAGGGGCGCAATCAGTACCATTTCCACTCGGTAGATCTGGACCACCAAGTGTCGGAACGCGTGACCATCGCCGGCGACTTGAAACATGCGGTTGAACACGATGAGCTGGAATTGTTCTACCAGCCTCAGGTGGAAATCGTGTCCGGAAAGATCGTCGGCATGGGGACACTGATTCGCTGGAACCACCCGACGCGCGGCCTATTGAGCGCCACGGCATTTCTGCCGATGGCGGAGCGGGCGGGCCTGATGACCATGCTCGGCCGCTGGGTATTGGATCGGGCCTGCCGCCAAATGAAACTCTGGCGCGACGGCAATGCCGCACCGCCGCTCATTGCCGTCAATCTATCGTTTTCGCAACTGAAGAACAGCCGCGAACTGATACGCGATGTCACGAGCACCGCGGCGAAGTACGGCATACCTCTACATTGTCTGGAGTTCGATGTGACGGAAGCGACCCTCGCGCATGCGACGATTGCACGCAACGACTCGCTGTCGCAATTGCATCGTCTCGGGGCGCAGATCGCCATCGACGATTTTGGGACCGAGTATTCTTCATTCGAGTACTTGCGCGCGTATGATGTCAATCACCTGAAGATCGCGCAGTCTTTCATCAACGACATCGATGCGGATCCGGAGCGCGCCGCCACGGTCCGCGCCATCATCAATTTCGCGCGCGAGATGCACATCGGCGTGATTGCGGAAGGCGTCGAGACCGAAGAGCAGCGCGGCTTGCTTGCCGCGACCGGTTCTACCGCGCATGCACGACGCGCCGAGACCCTGAGCGGCGGCGCAAAGGGATCAAGATGACGAGCTTATTCGTGCGCCCGTTTCGGGCATCGCTTGCCGCCTGCTGCCTGGTACTGCTTTGCGCCAATGCCCGCGCGCAGTTCACCCCGAACGATTTGCAGATCGCCGGACGCGCTCTGGGTTTTCTCGAGAAGCCGCTCAGCGGCGATGTCAAAGCGGGTATCGTCTATGCGCCTGATGATCCGCGATCGGTCGCAGAGGCGGACGCATTAAAGATTCTGCTCGGCGAGGGCCTGCGCGTGGGTAGTGTGAGGCTGGTGCCGGTGCTGGTGCCGGTCGCCGAACTGAGCCGCACCGACGTAGCGCTTTTCTTTCTGACCACCGGAATGACCGGTGCCGATACCAAGTCGGTGGCCGCAGCGGCGGTGGCGAAACACACGCCCTGCATCACCACCGACCTTTCGCAGGTCCGAGCCGGGGTCTGCGCGATGGGAGTGCGTGCTCAGCCGAAGATCGAGATTTTCGTCAATCGCGCCGCGGCGGCCAGTACGAATCTGGTGTTTTCCGCGGTCTTTCGCATGATGATCACCGAGACATGACATGAAAAACTCCAGCGGTCAGTGGGCATCACGAGTGCTGTTCAACCTCGCGGTAAGACCTCCGCGCCTCGCTGTGGCACTGGTGCTCATGAGTGCAAGTCACGGCGCGGTCGCGCAGACAATAAATTATGGCCCCCTGGAACAGCTGTTCGGCGAGCCCATAACGACCAGCGTGACCGGCTCGGCGCAGCGTTCGAGCGAAGTGCCGGCCAACATGGAAATCATCACCGCCGAAGACATCCGCCGGTCGGGTGCCCGGGATGTGACGAGCGCTCTGCGCAATGTGGTCGGCGTGGATCTGATGCAGTTCGGCAAGGACCAGACCGAAGTCAGCGTGCGCGGCTACGATCAGCCATTCGCGGCCAACCTGCTCGTGTTGATCAACGGCAGGCAGGTGTATGCAGACACCTACAGCCTTACACCGTGGAGCGCATTGCCGGTGGAACTCGCCGACATCCGCCAGATCGAACTGGTGAAGGGACCCAGCAGCGCGCTATTTGGATTCAACGCCGTGGGCGGCGTCATCAACATCGTCACTTACAACCCTCTGTACGACGATGTGAATTCAGTCACCGCGATCGGCGGAACGCAGGATCTCGCGCAAGGTTCGGCCGTGACCACGTTCAAGGTGGGCGATGAGGCGGGGTTTCGCGTGTCGGCGGGCGGACGATCCGACCAGAATTTTTCCACGCCGATTCCGCCGACGATGGATGAGCGGGTGCCGTCGCACGACAACCGCGGGTCGATCGATCTGGACGGAGTGATCCGGCTCGGCGATGCCGCTCAGTTCCGGATCGAGGCCAGCCACACGAAAGCCGATCAATTCGAGGTGTCTTTGGGCTTCGTCGATCAGTATTCAAGATACACGACGGATTCCGTGAAAGGCCAGGTTACGGCCGATACACATCTCGGTCTCTTGCAGGCAAACGCCTACGTCAACGAGATCGACGTCAACACCGTACCCGGCGCGTTCGGGGAGGGCGTCGATTTCGGCAATCGCGTGACGGTGGTTCAGCTGCAGGATATCTTCAAGATCGGGGCCGCGAACCTGTTGCGCGCGACGCTGGAGTACCGTCGCGATACCGTCAATACCAGCCCCGTAACGGGCGCTGAGGTCGGCTATGGCGTCGGATCGGCGAGCGGCATGTGGGAATGGAAGATCGCTCCCACGATCTCGCTCACGAATGCAGTGCGCTTCGACCGGCTTGCATTGGATCGCAGCGGCGCCATCCCGCCCGCATATCCGTTCGACAACGCGGACTGGGATCGAGTCCTGGACGAAACAACCTTCAACAGCGGCCTGGTGTGGAAGGTCGGCAGCCTGGACACATTGCGTTTGATGGTCAGCCGCGGTGCCCTGCTGCCGAACCTGGTGGAGCTCGGCGCTTTCGTCGCGCAGGGCCCAATCGCCAGCATCACCGGAGTTCCGACGCTGAATCCGACCATCGTCACGAACTACGAAGCGGACTGGGATCGTTCCATACCCGCACTCAACGCGCTGTTCCGCGCGGCAGCTTTCTACGAGAAAACGACCAGCATATTTGATGTCGTGGGCGGACTGATCGAATCGCCGTCGGGGGTGTATATCACGCCCACCAACATCGGCGACTCGCACTCGGAAGGTATCGAACTCAGTCTCAAGGGAACCTTCGCCGAGTACTGGCGTTGGGGTCTGGGCTACCGCTTCGAAGCGGTCAAGGATCAGTTCAATCCCGCCGACCAGAACGGCGGCGTTTTCGTCGACTATCAGCACACGACGCCGCAGAGTCTGGTCAATGCGAATATCGGCTGGTCCAGAGCCAAGTGGGAAATCGACGGCTACCTCCGCTATCAATCGGCAACGCAGGGATTGATTCCGTTGCCCGATATGACGAACACCGATTTCACGCCCATCCCGGCATACGTATCCGTGGACGCGCGAGTCGCATACAAGCCGATCGGCCGGGTGACGCTTGCCGTGAGCGGGCAGGATATCAGTCATGCAACCCAGCGCCAGACTTCCGCCCAGGAAGTTCCGCGCCAGGTATTTGGAAGCGTGACCGTCGATTTCTGATCGGATGCACTAGTACCGCGGCGCGGTGGTGTGGAGCGGTGAAAGCATTCGCCCGAGAGGCTGAGCCGTTGGCCGGCAACTGCTGCCTCGTTGCCGGCCAACAGCTCAGCCTCTCGGGCGAATACCGTCAACCAGTCAACATCATCGTGCCGATGTACTAGCGCGCATCCGGCGACCCGGGCCCAGGGAAATCGCCTGCCGCACCGATGATCCACTCGCGAAATTGCGCCACTTTGGGCAGCGCGAGGAAATTCTTCGGACATACGAAATAATATGCCATGCCGTAAGGCAACGCTCCTTCTCCCGCCCGCCGCAGCGTACCCTTGTGCAACGCCCGCGTGACCAGCGTCCAACGTGCGAGCACATATCCGAGGCCTTCTTCCGCCGCCGTCAGAAGGCCGGCGGAATCGTCGATGCTCGGCGCGCGCGACAGCCATGCAGTCTGCTCATCGGTCTGACTCCAAACGCTCCACGGCTCATCGCCGCTTTCGAGCAGTGGAAATTTGTCCAGTTTCGTTCCGCGCTCGACCATTCCGTATTGCTTGATCAGATCGGGGCTTGCCACCGGCACCAACCAATCATCGAGAATTTTCTCGCTGTGTAGGTTCGGATAATTGCCGCGGCCGAAGCGGATGGCCACATGATTGTTGGTGCGCGAGAAATCCACGAGGTCTCGCGAGGTGTGAAAGCGCAGCGCAACGTTGGGATATTTGCGCCGAAACGAGCGGATGCGCGGCAGCAGCCAGATCTGCAGAAAAGACGACAGCGTGGTGATTTGCAGCGGACCGGCACGGCGGTGACGCCTCATTTGCTGCAGGGCGGATTCGAGCCCCTCGAGGCCAACCCGCACGGCGGGCAATAACTCCAAGCCCTCCTCCGTGATTTCCACGCGCCGGCCGTTGCGCCGAAACAGAGGCACCTGGATATACGCCTCCAGCGCCTTGATCTGCTGGCTGACGGCAGCAGGCGTGACGTTGAGTGCATCGGCCGCGGCGGAGAAGCTCAATCGAGCCGCCACCGCCTCGAATACCCGCAAGGCTGCCAGCGGCAATCGGTCGTGGGCGGCCGGCACTTAAGTTTCTCTTAACCGGCCGTCAGCCATTGCGTTTGTTCTGGATTGACGCACGGAGCAATGTATCCCTTGTCGGAATCAGTCAACCATCGGAGTACATCATGAACGAAATCAATCTCGCTGCAAGGCTCGCACAAGGGTTTCTTGCGGTCACCGTTGTGTTCTTCATCGGGCTGGCCTTTCACCTGAGCCTCGTCTACTCATGAGGGCCATGCCATGGCAGGCGACAGCTATGGATTGGCGCACACAATGGCGTCGCGCTTCTGTTGATCGAGTTTCCCTAGTTCGCGGACCCGGGCGTAAAAGGCGGTGAGGTCGCCGCCTGCCGCCCGGAGTTCGCGCTCGAAGCCCGGCACGCAGGTGAAGTACGTGGCGATGGACGCGAGGTGGGCATTGTTGAGGTCTTCCTCGAACCACGCTTCGAACGGCGCATGGCCGCCCCAATCCGCCTTGAGCTGCGCGAAGGATGCACGCATGGACTCGAACGCGGCGCGTTTCTTCTCCCGCATCGGCGCGGGAGCAAGTCCGGACGCATAGAGCGTGCGCAGCTTGTCGCGCGTCGCGCTCAACAGATCGATGACCTTGACGTAGCGCTCCTCCTCCACGAGATGGTTGGCCAAATCCGCGTCGCGGCCCTGCGCGTGCAGCCAGCGCCGCACGCCCTCCTCCTCCACCGCGGTGGCGAAGGCTTCATTGAAGGAGGCATCGTTGGGCACATACAGCAGCTGGTGGGTGAGCTCGTGAAAAATGATCGCCGCCAGTTCGACGTCGTCCCAGCCCATCATGGTGTTGAGCACGGGATCGTTGAAATGACCCAGCGTGGAATAAGCCGCAACGCCGCCCACCGTGACATCGAGACCCTGGCCGCGCAGCTTCGACGGCAAAGCGGCGCGCCCGGTCTTCGACGAAGTAGCCGCGGTAGGCGACGCAGCCGACGATGGGGTAGCACCACTCCTTGGGTTCCACCGAAAACTCCGGCGCGGCGACCACATTCCACACCACGTAGCGGCGGCCCACGTCGGCGTAGCTGCGGTAGCTGCCGTTGTCCGGCAGTCCCAGCTCGCGGCTGGCGAAATCGCGTATGGCGGCGACCGCCTCGAGCTGCGCGCGCAGGGCCGGCGGCGTCGACGCTTCGGCCGATCACGCGGGCGATCGGTTCGCGCTTGGACATCAGTGCCAGCTGGCCGTGGGCGCTTTGCAGTAGGTAGCAACCGCCGCTGCGAGACCGCGATCAGGGCAACCACCAAGGCCGCGCGGATCGTGGCGCCTATGCTGCTAATATTCACGCATGCAAGTGTATCTGGTTGGCGGAGCCGTTCGGGACGCCCTGCTCGGCCTCCCCGTCAAGGAGCGCGATTGGGTCGTCGTCGGCGGCACCCGCGAGGAGCTGCTGCGCCTGAAATATCGCGAGGTCGGCCGCGACTTTCCGGTGTTTCTGCATCCCGACACTCACGAGGAATACGCGCTCGCGCGGCTCGAGCGCAAGGTGGCGCCCGGCTATCGCGGATTCACCGTCGAATTCGGGCCGGAAGTGACGCTCGAAGAAGATCTTGCGCGCCGCGATCTGACCATCAACGCCATCGCCCAAGCGGCCGACGGCACGCTGATCGACCCGCATGGCGGCAGGCGCGATCTCGAGGCGCGGCGTGCTGCGTCATGTGTCGCCCGCCTTCATCGAGGATCCCGTGCGGGTGCTGCGCGTGGCGCGCTTCGCCGCGCGCTTCGCGCCGCTGGGCTTTCGGGTCGCCCCGGAAACGCTGGAGCTGATGCGCGCCATGGTGGAGCGGCGCGAGGTCGACGCGCTGGTGCCCGAGCGGGTCTGGCAGGAAACCGAGAAGGCGCTGCGCGAGCCCAAGGCCGGCGAGTTCTTCCGAGTGCTGCGCGAGTGCGGCGCGCTTGCGCCCGATATATCCCGAGATCGACGCCCTTGTTCGGCGTGCCGCAGCCGGCGCAGTGGCATCCGGAGATCGACACCGGCGTGCACACCTTGATGGTGCTCGACCAGGCCGCGTCTGCTGAGTCCGGAATCCAAGGTTCGATTTGCCGCGCTGGTGCACGATCTGGGCAAGGGCACGACGCCGCGCGAAGAGTGGCCGAGCCATCGAGGACATGAGGAACGCAGTGTTTCGCTCATCGAAGCGCTGGCCGACCGCCTGCGGCTGCCGGCGGAATATCGCGACCTGAGCATCATCGTGGCGCGCTATCACGGCATCGTTCACCGCGCCTTCGAACTGCGGCCGAAGACCATCCTGGAGTTCATGGAGCGCGCCGACGCGTTCCGCCGCCCGGAACGTTTCGCGCAGGCGCTGCTGGCCTGCGAGGCGGATTCGCGCGGCCGCGCGGGCTTGGAGAACGCACCTTATCCGCAGCGTGACTACTTGCTCGCGGCGCGCGACGCGGCGGCAGCAGTCAAGCCCTCGGCGGAAGATATTGCCGCGAACAGCGGAGCGAAGATCGCGGAGCGGCTGCATCAACGGCGCGCGCAAGCGATCGCTGAGTTGCGTCAGCAATCGCAGGCGGGCCCCTGAGGCATCGGCGGCGGCAGCCCCGGAAGGGGCCGGCCGCCGCCGAGCAAGAACGAGCGCCCGCTAGAACTTATAACCGAAGGAGACGGTGAGGATTCGCGGCCGAAGCGGGGTCTGCTCGACTATGAACTGATCGGTGCTCGTGAAGGTGGCGGCATGGGAATTGGCGAGATTCTCACCGGAAAGCGTCACAGTCCAAGAGTCCTTGGCAACGCCGGTGGACGCATTGACGGTCGAGTAGGCGGGATTCTGGAACCGTAGTCTGCCGGTGCTGACGGCTCCTGCCTCCGCAATCGTGGGGTTCGAACCCGCCTGGGTGAACGAATCGTCGGTGTGGGTGACACCCACCTGAGCAAAGGGGGCGTAGGCGCCCATATTCCAATCGTAGCGGGCGCGCACGCTGAACTGCATCGGCGGCGCATTGGCACTCGGGGAGCCGATCGGACCGAACGGGTTGGTGATCGGTGTGCAAACTCCGCCGGTGCAGTCCTGCGTGATCGGCTTGCCGTAATTGTTGCTGGCGGGATTGTTGTCGATCAGCGCCGGAGAATTCGTCTGCCGGCTCTGGTTCCAGGATGCCCCGCCCTGCACCGTCAGCCCGCTGACGACGCGCACCACGAACGAGGTCTCGATGCCCTTGATGACGAAGTCCTGGCCATTGGTGTTGTAGAAAATGTTGCCGACCAGGCCGGGGTCGAAGAAGGCGACCTGGACATTGTTCCAGCTCTCCCGGTACAGCGCGCCGTTCCATTGCAGGCGATGGTCCAGGAATTCCGTCTTCCAGCCGATCTCGTTGTTCGTCAGCTTGTCGGGGTTGTACGAGGTGGGGATGAGGTATTGGTTGACTCCATCGGTGCCCGGGGCATGCGACGTCCCACCGTTCTGGTTGAAGCCGCCCGGCCGATAGCCCTGTGACCAGGTGTAATACACCATGAGATCCGGTGTGATGTGCCAGGTCAGATTCCCGCGGCTCTTGAAGCCGGACTCGGTGTCGTGCAGATTCTGCGCGTTGAGATTGAAATTGTCGTTGAGACATCCCCCGGCAGGGACGCCCTGCTCGAAGCAGCCGAAACTGCCGCTGACGCTGCCCTGCGAGGAGTTGTCGAAGTGGAAATACCGCGTGCCCACAGTGAGCGTCAGCACCTTCGGGATCAGGTCGTAATCGACCGAGGTGAAGAAAGCCAACTGCTTCGTGTCGCGCGTGGTGTCCTGGGAGAAGGAGGTGTTATCGCCCTGAACGCCGGGATTCGCCACCGTCGCCCCGGGCGCCGTGCCTATATTCGTAAAGCAGCCGCTATTGCCCGGAGTGCCCGGCGCGCCGTCCGATGTACACGTAGGCACGGTCTTGTATAACCAGCTGGTCTGGTCGAACAGCCTGTTGTCCTCCCAATAAGCACCGCCGATCGCGCGCAAACGCCAATCGTCCGGCGTGCTGAGGCGAAACTCGTGCTGCTGGTGCTGGTTCTTCTCCACCGACCGCCAGGTCGCGCTGGGCGAGAAGCAGGTGGACTTGAGATTCTTGTCGGCGCCGCCGCCCGTCCCCGGGCCGTAGCACTGATAGTAATCGGCATACACGCCGCGCGCATAGTTCGTGTAGTCCCCGACCTGATCGACATTGCGCACCAGGTAGCCGCCCGTGTAAACGGCCTTCAAATCCCCGAATTTGCCGTTCAAGGTCCACGCGGTGCTCTCGAACTTGTCCTTGTCGAAGTTAGGGTTGAACAAGGTCGCTTGGAGCGGCTGCAGTGCCGCACCGTCGGAGCCATTGGGCTGGTCATAGAACACGCCCTGGGTATTCAGGTCCTGGTAGGACTGCGTCAACAGAAAATTCCAGTCCTCGTTGAACTTGTACAGAGCCTCGACGCGTATGCCCTGGTACGTGACGGGGTTGATGTCGTTGCCGACCTGGTTGGCGTTGTTGATCGTGGGACTGCCCGGCGGCACGCAGAAACCTGCATTCGGCAAGCCGTTCGGGCATTTCCCATTGACCGCCGGATAGTTCGCATAGTGGATACCGAGGTCGGTGTTTGCGCGTGAAAACGTTGACGGCACATTGTCGATGTAGCCGCCGCGATGATCGTCGTAGATCACCCCGCGCACGGCCAGGGTGTCCGGGATCAGCGGAAGATTCAGCACCGCCGTCACGTTGGAATTCGGATCGCCGCCGGCGGTCACGCCATAGCCCGCATTGACGCTCCCTTCGGTGACATCGAGTTTGGGGGCATTCGTGATGTAGCGGATCGCGCCGGCCTCGGCGCCGGAACCGAACAAGGTGCCCTGCGGACCCTCCAGGACCTCGATGCGATCGATGTCGGCGGCATAAACGTCGAGATTGCGGTTCGGGAGCTGGCCGGATTGATTGTCGAGATAAATGGCCACGTTCGGAAACAGGCCTGTCGATCCGCTGCCCTGGCTGGGCTGCGAGCCGGCGCTGAGGCCGCGCATGAAGATCTCGTTCTGTCCCGGCCCGTTGTTCGCGCTGGTCACGTTCGGCAGGTACTTGATGTAATCGTCGAAGGTGGTGATGTTGAGCTGCTGCAGCGCCTGGCCCGTAAAGGCCTGCATCGAGATCGGCACATCCTGCATGCTCTGCGTACGGCGCTGCGCCGTGACGGTGATTTCCTGAATCGAGTCGGTGCTGGTGTCCGTGACCGTCGTCGCCGCCTGCTGGGCATATACAGCTCCGCCGGAGACGCCGCTCAGGATGGCCGCGATCGCGTACGAGAGCTTCGGGTTCGAGTTCATGCTGCATCCCCAGATATGTTGCTTATCGTCGACAAAGGCAATTCCGTTCTCGGCCCGATCCTACCTCGAAAATCGGGGTGCACCTGATCCGAAGTCGCCATGATCCTATCTAAATCCGTCATCCGTCAGCGGCAGGCTGCGCGGATGACGGTGTCCGCGGCGCGGGTGCCCCCGCGCCGCAGCCACTCTCCCGCACATCAGAGGGTGTGGCGCAGGTCCTGCAGCGCGAAGCCTGACATCGACAGCTCCACGCCGCGCAGCCAGGCCATGGCCTTGAATCGCTCCCCCATCTCGCCCGGCAGCATCAGCTGCCGCGCCTCGTTGGCCAGGCGCGCAAATTGATTGTCATCGCCGCCTGCCATGGCTTGCATTTCGCCGTCTATTCCCAATCCGGCGAGGAAATAGCCTTGAGTCGCAAAGCCCGAGAGCGCGAAGCCCGCGGCGCGGGAGGCTTCAGCGAGCAGAGTAAAGTCCACCCATGCCGTGATGTCCTGCAATCCCGGATGCAGAAATGGATCGCCATGCGCACGGTGCTGAAAATGACAGAGCAGGGTGCCCTCGTGCCGCTCGGGCAGATAGTACTGCGGCCGAGGCAGGCCATAGTCGAACCAGAGCGCCGCGCCGGTCCGCAGGGATTGGGTGACGCCGCGGGCCCATGCGGTCAGGCGCGGACAATATTCGGACACATAACCGTCGTCCCAAGCACCGCCGGCCCGCGACAGGTGCCGGCAAGTCTCAGCCATCGCCGGACTCGCCGGCCGCGCTTCCCAGGCGAAACGGCCCTGTTCGATCGTCACTCCGAGTTCCTCGACACCGCCGCGATGCCAGCGAAAACGCGCGACGGGCAGCGCATCCAGCACCTCGTTCGCCACCACGACCCCATCGAAGGGTTGCTCGGGAGGCCGCTCGAGCCACTGCACGCGCGCCAGCAAATGCGGCAGGTACCGCTCGAAGTGCCGAAGCTGGCGCTCGCGCAAGTCCGCACTGATCTCGAGAATCCTGTAGCTGTCGGGGAGCTTCCCCAGAGTTTCGAGGCGCAGCAGCATATCCCCGGCGAGGCGTCCGCTACCGGCGCCGATTTCCAGGATGCACCCTCCTCCGAGCGCACTCAGGATCTCGGCACATTGCCGCGCGACGCAGGCTCCGAACAGGCGCGAGACTTCCGGCGCCGTCGTGAAATCTCCGCCGGCGCCGAGTTTGCGGGCGCCGGCACTGTAATAGCCTAATCCCGGTGCATACAACGCCGTATCCATGAATCGTTCGAAGCTCAGCCAGCCGCCGGCCGCGCCGATCTGCTCCACGAGGCGGGCGTGCATGCGCGCGCAGTGCACGGTCTGCGCGTCGTTCAGCATGATTTCACGCTGCAATGTCATTGCGGTATCGTGTGGGGACATGAAATCCAGTGTGGAGAACTATTCGTTGCAGGGCCAGGTGGTGCTGATTACCGGCGGCGCACGCCGCGTCGGCGCGGAGATAGCACGCACTCTGCACGCGGCCGGAGCCAATATCTTCATTCATTATCGCTCCTCAGCCGCCGCCGCCATCGCCTTGGCGCACCAGTTCAATGAAATTCGCCCACATTCCGCCGCCATTCACGCCGCGCTTTTGTCTGCCGCGGAGGCCCCGGAACAATTGGTGAGCGCCGCCCTGTTGGAATTTGGGCGTCTGGATATTCTGATCAACAATGCGTCGAGCTTCTACCCGACGCCCGTCGGTCAAATCACTCTTTCACAATGGGACGACCTCATGGGCAGCAACCTGAAGGCCCCCTTGTTTCTCTCACAGGCGGCCGCGCCCAGCTTGGCCAGGCAGCGCGGCCTCATCATCAACATGATCGATATCCACGGCATGCGCCCGCTCAAGGCGCACCCGGTATACAGCACGGCCAAGGCGGGGCTCGCGATGCTGACCCGCGCGTTGGCGCGCGAACTGGGACCGGACATCCGCGTCAACGGCATTGCGCCGGGGCCGGTGCTGTGGCCGGAGGGCGACATGGACGATGAGTTGAAGCAGGAAATCATCGACAAGACCGCCTGAAGCGTCACGGCACTCCGCAGGACATCGCGCGCACCGCGCTGTTCTTGGCGCAAGACGCGCCCTACATCACCGGCCAAATCATCGCGGTCGACGGTGGCCGCAGTATTTAGGATCGCTCCCGCGGCCGCCCTCAACTCATCTGCGGTGGCGGCGCCCGGAGCAGTTCTCGGGCCGTTTCTATGTCGGGCCCCAAAGGACGATCGTCTCTATAAGGGGGAATGAGGGCGCGTACCCTCCTATAGAGGGCGTCGGTCTGCGCCGCCCGGGCCGAAGCTTCGCCTTGCAGGTCGTAGGCCTGCGCCGCCGCCAGCACTTCGATGGCCAGATGATCTCGGCGTTATCGATGATCTTGAGCAGCTTGAGCGCGCCTGGGGTGGCGTGGCTGAGGTGATCCTCCTGCAGTCCGGAGGTGATCCCTGCATCGAGGCTCGCCGGCGCGGCCAGCCTGCGATTGTCGGCCGCCAGCGAGGCGGCCGTGTATTGGGCGATCATGAACCCCGAACCTGCCCCCTCGTCCGTCGCCAGGAAGGCGGGCAACCCGCTCACCAGAGGGTTCACCAGGCGATCCAGGCGGCGCTCCGACATGGCCGCCATTTCCGCCACGGCGATGCCGAGCGAATCGGCCATGAGCCCGAGCGCCGTGCCCACGGCGTTCGCACCCGATAGAGCCCGCGGCTCATCCACGGTGCCCATGACGACGGGATTGTCGGTCACCGATGCCAGTTCATCGTCCACCCCCTGGGCCGCATGGGTGAGCAGATCGCGTACGGCGCCATGCACCTGCGGCAAGGCCCGCAGGCTCAAGGGATCCTGGGTGCGGCGGCCGGCGCTGCGGCGCAGGATGGCACTGCCGCTCAAGAGCGCGCGCAGGCGTTCGCCGACTCGGGCAACTCCGGCCGACACGCGCAATCCCAAGGCGTCGGCATCGAATACCGCGAGCTGGCCGTGCAGATTTTCGAATGTCATCGCGCCGGCGACGTCCGCCCAGTCGAGCAGGCGCAATACCCTGTCGAGCGCAGCCGCCGAGAGGCCCGTGGCACATGGAGTCCCGTTGACGAGGCTCAGCCCCTCCTTGGCCCCCAATACCAGCGGAGCTAGCTGCATGGACTGCAGCGCTTCGGCGCCGCTCATGCATCGACCCTGCAAACGCACCGAACCCTCGCCGATCAACGGCAGAGCGATGTGGGCCATGTGCGTGAGATATCCCACCGATCCGGCGGCCGGAACTTGCGGCATGCAATCATGGGCCAGCAGGGCCAGCAATCGTTCGACCACCACCCGCCGGACGCCCGAATAGCCCAGCGCGAAATTGTTGATGGCGGCGGCGATGATGGCGCGCACCTCGATGGAGCCAAGCGGCGGTCCCGACACCCACGGCATGGCTCATCAAGATATTGCGCGACAGCTGCTCCTGCTTGGATTGGGTCACGACCACATCGCATAGCGCACCCACGCCGGTATTCACGCCGTAGGCGCGTACCCCCTTCAAAACAATGGCCTCCACCAGCCGGCGAGCGTCCTCGACGCGCGCCCACGCGACGGGGGACAGGGCCAGCGGCGCGCCCCGGGCCACGTCGGCTACTTGGCGCCATGAAAGCGGCCGATCGATGACGATGGGTGGCGCGGGGGTCGGCGGCAATCGGGGGAAATCAGGGCTTAGTCGCCGCCGGGCGCATCGAGCGCCAAGCTTCGAGGTCGCCGCGATCGCGTTCGACTATCACACCCACGTCGCGCGAACTGCGGATGGCACCCGGCTTGCTCAGGGATATGCGCACCCAGGCGATGCCGAAATCCTCCAGCATGAGCATGGCGATGTGTTCGGCCAGGGTTTCGACCAGGTGAAACTTCGACTCTTCGACGAATGACAGCACGCGTTTGGCGACCCGCTTGTAATTGAGCGTGTCGTCGATGGAATCGGATAGCGCGGCCTTGCGGATATCGGCGCTGATCTCGATATCCACGATCACGGTCTGCTTGACCTGCCGCTCCCAATCGAAGATCCCGATGATCGCCTCGGTCTTGAGTGCGTGAATGAAGATTTTGTCCATTGACCCGTCTAAACCCCTGTTGCTCCGCCGTCCCCAAGCTCCCAATTCGCCCGCGGCGTCGATCGACATCCCCGCGGTGCATGCCGGCCGCCAGTCGCAGACATCCCGCCAGCGCAATCATGGCCCCATTGTCCGTGCAGAACTCGGTGCGCGGAAAATACAATTCCGCTCCGACGCCTGCGCACCACCTCGGCCAGCCGCTCGCGCAGACGGCGATTGGCGCCCACGCCGCCGGCGATGACCAGGCGCCGGATGGCCGGTAGCCTCGAGCGCGCGCCGGCATTTCTCGGCCAGGGTCTCGACCACTGCTTCCTGGAAGCCGCGCGCGACGTCTGCTCGAATCGCGTCGTCCAAAACGCGGCCCCGCAAGGCTACTAGGGCGGCGGTCTTCAAGCCACTGAAACTGAAATCGAGGCCCGGGGCGGTCGAGCATGGGCCGCGGAAACACGAAGCGGTCGCTGCGGCCGGCCTCGGCCAGCTGCGCCAAGGCCGCGCCCCCCGGATAGGGCAGTCCCAGGAGCTTCGCGGTCTTGTCGAAGGCCTCGCCCGCCGCATCATCCAGGGTTTCACCCAGAATCCGGTACCCGCCGAGTCCCGCCACGTCCACGAGCTGGGTGTGACCGCCGGACACCAGCAGCGCCAGAAATGGGAAGTGCGGGCGGATCAGGCTCCAACAGGGGCGCCAGCAGGTGTCCCTCCAAATGATGAATGCCCATCGCCGGCTTGCCCCAGGCTAGGCCCAGGCTGGTGGCAAAGCCCGCCCCGACCAGCAAGGCGCCGATGAGGCCGGGTCCCGCGGTGTAGGCCACACCGTCGATGGAATCCCGGTCCGAATCGGGCGTCGGCCAGCGCCTCGCCGGACCAGCGGCAGAAGCCGGCGAACATGGTCGCGGGAGGCCAGTTCCGGCACCACGCCGCCATAGGCTTGGTGCATTGCGATCTGGCTGTGCAGGCGATGGGACAGCAAGCCCAAGATCGCTGTCATAGACCGCGACCGCCGTCTCATCGCAGGAGCTTTCAATGCCAATTACACGCATAATTCTATCGGCCGCTACCCACTGCCCTTAGATCCCATTCAGCCTTTGCCTTTTGCGGGGGCGCACTTTAGAATGCGCCCCCCTGTCGCCGAATGCCGGCGGCCGCGCCATACCATTTGAGGTTTGAATGCCCAGCGTTCGTGTTCGCGAGAATGAGTATTTTGACGCCGCTCTGCGTCGCTTCAAGCGTGCCTGTGAAAAAGCGGGCGTCCTCACCGAGCTTCGGCGACGTGAATTCTACGAGAAGCCCACCCAAGAACGTAAGCGAAAAAAGGCTGCTGCGGTAAAACGGCATTTGAAGCGTCTGTCGCGCGAGAATATGCGCGGCACGGGCGGCGCCCCCGCGAGCGCCGCCGGCGGCGGCTCCGGCTCGACCCTCCTACTAAGGGGTTATCCGCGTAAGGATGTCTCTCAAAGAGCGCATTACGGATGACATGAAGGCGGCGATGCGCTCCGGCGAAAAGGAGCGGCTCGGCGTCATCCGCATGATCACCTCCGCCATCAAGCAGCGCGAAGTCGACGAGCGAATCACCCTCGACGACGCCCAGGTGTTGAGCGTTCTCGAGAAAATGATCAAGCAGCGCAAAGAGTCGCTGGTGCAGTTCCAAGCCGGCAATCGCCAGGACTTGGTCGACAAGGAAGCGGCGGAAATCACCCTGCTGCAGGGCTATCTGCCCTCCCAGTTGAGCGATGCCGAGATCGACGCCCTGATCAGCGATGCCATCGCCGCGACCGGCGCCGCCAGCATCAAGGACATGGGCAAGGTCATGGCCATCATCAAGGGCAAGGCGCAAGGCCGAGCCGACATGGCCGCCGTCGGCGCGAAAATCAAAGCCAAGCTCGGCGGTTGATCGCAGGCGGTCCATGACCGGCCGCATTCCACAGGCGTTCATCGACGAAGTCGTCGCCCGTTCCGATATCGTCGAGATCATCGGCGCTCGGGTTCCGCTGAAGAAGGCGGGGCGCGAATTCAAGGCGTGCTGCCCGTTCCACAACGAGAAGTCGCCTTCCTTCTGGGTCAGTCCGGACAAGCAGTTCTACCACTGCTTCGGCTGCGGCGCGCATGGCACCGTCGATCGGCTTTCTCATGCAATACGAGAAGATGGAGTTCCTCGACGCCGTGGCGGATCTCGCGCAACGTGCGGGCCTCGAGCTGCCTCGCGAAGCTCTCGGGCCGCGCGACGCCGGCGGTCCCGACCTGCACGGCATCATGGGCGAAGATCGCCCGCTTCTTCGAGCAGAACCTCGCGGACAATGCTCGCGCGCGGAAATACGTGGGCGCCCGCGGAATCGACGCCAAAACAGCTGCGAACTTCGCCTTGGGCTACGCACCGGATTCCTGGGACGCCCTCCTCAACCGCTTCGGGCCGCAGGAAGAGGACAGGCGCCAGATTCTGCAGCTCGGCATGATCATCGAACGGGACACTCGCGGCGGCGAGCGCGCGGCCGGCTTCTACGACCGCTTTCGCGACCGGCTGATGTTTCCCATTCGGGATTCCCGCGGACGTGTCATCGGTTTCGGCGGCAGAATCATCGATCAGGGTGACCCCAAATACCTCAACTCCCCGGAAACACCGCTGTTTCACAAGGGACGGGAACTCTACGGATTGTACGAGGCACGCCAGGCGCGGGCGGATTTCAAGCGATTGATGATCGTCGAAGGCTATATGGACGTGGTGCGGCTTCACCAGGCCGGGATCACGTATGCCGTAGCCACCCTGGGGACGGCGACCACCCAGGAGCACCTCAACAAGATCTTCCGGCTGACCAGCGAAGTGGTGTTCTGCTTCGACGGCGACCGCGCCGGCCGCCAGGCCGCGTGGCGGGCTCTGGAGAATTCCCTGCCGCTGGCGCGCGATGGGCGGGAGCTCAAGTTCATGTTCCTACCCGAAGGCCATGACCCCGATACCCTAGTCGCGGAAGAAGGGTCCAAGGCCTTCGAAAGCCGGCTGAACACCGCGCTACCCCTGTCCGAGTACCTGATCCAGCAACTGGAGACCGAGGTGAATCTCGAGCACGTCAACGGCCGGGCGAAGCTCAAGGCCCTGGCGGCGCCCCTGTTTGCACGTATGCCCGAGGGCATTTACCGTGAAATGCTGGCCGACCGCCTCGCCGCACGAGTGGGCATGCCTGCGGCCACCCTCAAGAAGTCGTTCGTGACCGGCGATCCGAATCGAACCCCCACCGGCCGGCCGGAACTCGCCGGCCAGCATCGGGGTCGAATCAGTGTTGGGCGGGGCAATTTACTGACCCAGGCCATCACGCTGGTGCTGCACCACCCTGCCGCTGCGGCGGCGGTCACCGACCCCGAAGCACTCGGTAATATCGACAAACCGGGTGTTGCGGTGCTCAAGGAGCTGCTTTTGCAAGCGTCCACGGCAACCAGCCCCAGCACGGCCATGCTGCTCGAACGCTGGCGGGACCGCCCCGAATACGGCCGCCTGGCGGAGCTCGCCATGGCCGACCCCATGGTGGCTGAGGCAGACGCGGCCGCTAAGGAATTGCACATGGCGGTCGAAAAACTGCTGGAGGAATACGGTCCGGGCCGCCGAATGGACGAATTATTGCGAAAAGCGGAGGAATTGGGCTTGAATTACGACGAAAAGGCCGAATTAAGCCAACTTCTCAAGTCGAAGGGCCGCTCCTGAGCGTCCGTTCAAAGCGTCAAGCAATCAGTGGCCACGGAATGCCCAGAATCGTATACTTGTCGGCTTGCATTTTAATTTCCAGATCTCTAACGAGGCGTCCACCTTGATCAAAAAAGCGCCGGCAGGCACAGCGAATCAAATCGCTGACGAGCGTCAATCGCAACTGAAGTTGTTGATTGCACGTGGCAAGGAACAGGGCTACCTCACCTACGCCGAAGTCAACGATCATTTGCCGAGCGAAATCGTCGATCCGGAGCAGATCGAAGACATCGTCAACATGATCAACGACATGGGCATTCCGGTGTACGAAAAGGCGCCGGATGCCGAGTCCTTGCTGTTGACCGATGCCACCGCGGCGCCTGACGAAGAAGCGGTGGAGGAAGCCACTGCGGCGCTCGCCAATCTCGACGCGGAATTCGGTCGCACCACCGATCCGGTGCGTATGTACATGCGCGAAATGGGCACCGTGGAATTGCTGACGCGCGAAGGCGAGATCCGCATCGCCAAGCGCATCGAAGAAGGCCTGGAAGCGGTCAAGATCGCGCTCGGCAGCTACCCCGGCACCTACGATTTGCTGTTGCGGCACTACGAAACCGTCAAGGCCGGCCAGATGCGCCTCGTCGATGTCATCGTGGGCTTCGTGGACCCGAATGCGCCGGACGAAATCGCCCAGCCGCAAAATCCCAAAATGATGGCGCTGGAGCGCGAAGAGGCCGCCAACGACGATGACGAGGCCGATGGCGAAGAAGACGAGGAAGCCATCGACACCGGACCGGATCCCGAGGAAGCCGCGAAGCGCTTCAGCTCGATCGCGAAGATCCATCATCAGTTCTTGAATGCGCTCGACAAGCTCGGCGCAAAGGACCCCAAGACCCTCAAGATCCGCAAGAAGATCTGCGGCGAGCTGATGGAGTTGAAGCTCTCGCCGAAGATGTTCGATCAATTGATCGACAATCTGCGCCAGCACGTGACCGAAGTGCGCCTGCTCGAGAAGGAGATCATGTTCCTTTGCATCAAGCAGGCCGGAATGCCGCGCAAGGACTTCATATCGACGTTTCCGAAAAACGAGACCAGCACGCGATGGCTCGACAAGCACATCAAGGCCAAGAAGCGCTATTCGGCGCCGCTGGCCAAATTCAAGGATGAAGTGGAGCGCCGCCAGAACAAGCTGAAGGATCTCGAAGGCCTGTTCCACGTGCTGATCAGCGAGATCAAGGAAATCAACCGCGAGGTCTCGATCGGCGAAGCCAAGGCGCGGCGCGCGAAGAAGGAGATGGTCGAAGCTAACCTGCGCCTCGTGATTTCGATCGCCAAGAAATACACCAACCGCGGCTTGCAGTTCCTGGACCTGATCCAGGAAGGCAACATCGGCTTGATGAAAGCCGTCGACAAGTTCGAGTACCGTCGCGGCTACAAATTCTCGACGTACGCGACTTGGTGGATACGCCAGGCCATCACGCGCTCCATCGCCGACCAGGCGCGCACCATCCGCATTCCCGTGCACATGATCGAAACGATCAACAAGCTGAATCGCATCTCGCGGCAGATGCTGCAGGAGATGGGCCGCGAACCCACGCCGGAGGAACTGGCGGTGCGCATGGAAATGCCGGAGGACAAGGTGCGCAAGGTGCTCAAGATCGCCAAGGAGCCGATCTCCATGGAGACGCCCATCGGCGACGACGAGGACTCCCACCTGGGCGACTTCATCGAAGATACCTCGGTATCTTCGCCCATCGATTCTGCAACCACCGAATCGTTGCGCGAGACGACGCATTCCGTGTTGGCACAGCTGACCCCGCGCGAAGCCAAGGTTCTGCGCATGCGTTTCGGCATCGACATGAACACGGACCACACCCTCGAGGAAGTGGGCAAGCAATTCGACGTGACCCGCGAGCGGATCCGCCAGATAGAAGCGAAGGCCTTGCGCAAGCTGCGCCACCCCAGCCGCAGCGAGCAGTTGCGCAGCTTCCTAATGGACGATTAGCCGAACCGCGGCCGGTGCCTCGGCACTATGATGTTCCACCGGTCGGCAGCATTCGTCCGGGAGGCTAAGTCGATGCGCGGCAACGGGGAACAGTTGCCGCGCATCGACTTAGCCTCCCGGACGAACTCTCCCACCGCTCGACACCACGGCGCCGAAGGCACCGCGACTGCTTGGTCCGCCCGGTGGTCGCGGTACTACTACCCCGTGCTGACCTCGACGGTGAGATGCCGCTCGCTGCTGAGCGAGTTGGCGACCGGGCAGCTCTGTTCGGCCTTTTCCAGTAGCTTCTTCGCGCGCTCGATATCGGCGCCGCCGGGTACCACGAGTTTCGCGTGAGTATCGAAGCGGGTGAAGCGCATCTTGCCGTCGATTCGGTCCAGAGTGCCTTCGGTGCGCGACTCGAGACTGAGCCACGCGAATTTGGAGGCTGAAGCAATCGCCCGAAAATTCAGCACGAAGCAGTCCGCGACGGCGGCGGTCAACAGGCCCTCGGGCGACCATTGATTGCCTGGACCGTCGAACTCTTTCGGCGGCGCGGATTCGATGATTCGGACGCCGTCCGTGGACAGCGGCACGTCTCCGGCGGGGCGGACGGTTGCGTTGACGGCGTAGCGATGGGGAAAAGGATGCATTGGCGACTCCGAGAAACGACTCAATATACGGCCGGAATCAATCGCTTGGTGCGATTCATGTAGTCCCGGTACTGACTCCCGAGGGCCTGCAGGAGCGCTCCTTCCTCGACGTGGATGCGCCGCAAAAATACCAAAAACACGGGCACGACCATGACCGGGAACGACACCCAGTTGGCCAGGCACAGCGCCAATCCCAGGAAAGCCATTAAAGCACCTGTGTAGGAAGGGTGCCGTACAAACCGGTAAGGTCCGGTGTCAATGAGCCGATGGTCCGTTGCAATCGCAACGTTGACGGTGAAGAAGCGCCCCAGGTGGACGATGGAATACCAGCGGATCGCCAGTCCGGCTGCGAATATCGCGGTTCCCAAAAAGGATAATGCGGGACCGCCGCCCATGGCGGCCGCTGGGAAAGCATACGCGAGGTTGAATGCCAGAAAGACGCTGACAACGATCACGATCCAAAGCAGCCCCAGGGATCCGCGGTCGCTGTCGCGCGATTCGCTCTCCTTGGCGCGTTTTTTGAACGCCAGGCCCAACTCCGATACCACATAGAGGAGTCCGAGCACGGAGGCCATGGAATGATTCATGATTGACTCTCGGTTGTGGGGGGCCCGAACAGCTTGAGTTCGGGGCTGCGTTCCGCAAGCCTGATCATCCGCTCGAACTTCAGGCCGATTCTTTCGAGCACCGCGATCGAGCCGAAATTCTCCTGCGAGGTGATGGCGACGATCCGCTGCAATCGCAGCACCTGCCCGGCGTGGGCCAGCACGGCCGACGCGGATTCGACGGCATACCCTTTCGAGCAGTGCCGCGCCAGAAACGCGAATCCCCACGTCGACGTCCGCGAGGCCGTCGCGCTTGACGAGACCGCATATCCCGGCCGGCGTGCCGTCGAGCAGACAGGCGGCGTACAATCCGAAGCCGTGCCGCTGGTAGCTGTCCATCGGGCCCTTGAGAATATAGGCGCGGGCGTCCGCGAGGCTTCTCACGCCCTTGTCGCCGATGAATCGCAGGAACTGCGCTTCGTTCAGCAGTTCCAGGATGAATTCCGCGTCGTGCAATTCGAGTTGACGCAGCGACCAAACGCTCTGTCTGGATGACGTTCATGTTGAATGACGGATGGATCGCCTCTTGAAAGTCTCGTTCCGGGCATCCAGCGTAATGGTTCCCTCCGGTGACCGCCAGCCGGCGCATAAAGACCTTGACGCTCCGGCGCCTCATATCGTGTACTGCCGCGATCGTTCAGCGGCGCTCGGAGTCCTTTGAATATCGTGTTGTCATGGATCAAGGCATCGAGGCCGTCGATAGCGTTAGCCTGCATTCTGGCTTCGTTGACTCAATCCGCCCCGGCAAGCGGGGTGAGCGCCTACTTGCCGCTCAACCTCGAGCCCGAAATGGAGCGGCAGATAGAGCGGGTACTCATCCTCGCCGACGAACCCATCCTCAAACGGCCCTTTGCCGTTCAGCTGGTGGAAGATGCACTGCCGCAGGCTTGCATGGTCGACAAACCTTTGTGCAGCAAAGTGAAGAGGTACTTGCAGCGCTACACGCGCGACTATGCCGTGACCCACGCAAGCGCGACCGGCTCGATCAGCCACGATGCGGCCGGCGTGGTCGTACCCAACGAACACGGGCTGCCGGCAAACAGCCCGTGGGAGCTGTCGGCTCAGGGTTACGTGCAGCCGAACGACTATCTGCTCGTCAGCGGCGGCGCGATCTCGTACCAGGGCCGCACAGTGCCTACCGGCTCCATGCTGAGCTTTGGCTTCAATTGGGCGCAAATCGATGTCGGCTATCGCGACCATTGGCTTTCACCCGCAACCGACAGCAGCATGCTGATCAGCACCGAGTCTCCGACCACGCCTTCGGTGACGCTGTCGAATTCCGAACCGCTCACTCGGCTCGGGTTCCAGTACGAGTTGTTTTTGACCCGCCTATCGCAGTCGGGCGACAACATTCTCTTCAACGGCGATCTGAGCAGTGGCAGTCCGCGTCTCTTCGGCGCCCAATTCTCGATAGAGCCCTTCTCCGGCTGGTCTCTGGGCGTCAATCGATTGCTGGAATACGGCGGCGGCAGTGGATTGCCGTCATCGACGAATTTCCTGTTGCGCGATTTCTTCGAGCCGAGCGGTCTTTCGCAAACACAGGGCAACCAACAGGCTTCTTACGTCAGCCGGTTTCTGTTTCCCGGGAAGACGCCCTTTGCGGTGTATTTTCAGTTCGCGGGCGAGGACAACTCGGACGGCGGCAGCTACTTGCTGGGCAATGCGGCGCTCACCGCCGGAATCGATTTTCCGCGGATCGCGCGCTATTTCGATGCGACATTCGAATTCTCGGAGTGGCAGAACCTCTGGTACGTCCATAATATCTTCCTGGACGGCATGACCAATGACGGCCTGGTGCTCGGCAACTGGGGTGCGGATCAGCGCAACTTCGGCGACGGGGTCGGTGCACGCAGCCTGATGCTGCGCGTGGGCTGGGAACCGCCGTTCGGAGGCTACCTGGAAGAACAGGTACGTACGCTCGCGAACCAGACCTACTACGGCGGCGACTCGCGCACATTTTCCCCGACGAACCCCCCTGCATTTCCCTACCATCGCTACTATGATTACACGGTGCGTTATACGCATCCGTGGAAGGACGTGACCCTGGGCGGCGAATTGTTCGGCGGACGCGACATTGACGGCACGAAGTTCATTCGACTGTCCGGGTTCGTGCGCTACGGCGGCGATGAACATACCCGCGATGACGGCTCGCTCGACGAGGATTCGTACAGCGGCGCACCCGAGCAGCACGGCGCTGAACTATTCGTCAACGCGGGCATCAACGTCAACAAGGTACGCATCGATCTGGAGCCGGGAATACCGATCACCACATCCAATTTAGCCGTGGATCCTCATTTTGGGTTGGGCGCCCGCCGTGCGGTTTCCGCGAACAACGATTTGGGCGTGCGGCTGGAGGTGGATGAAGTCGACGGCCATTCACTGGTCGGCGTGCGCGCGGTGGACTATCGGTATCGATTTACGGACTCGTTCGCGGTCGGTTTATTCGCGGGCTTCGCCCGCTACAACCTCGCAACCCCCGCTTATTCGATCTACTTCGGCACGGGAGCGATATGGCGCAATATCCTGCCGAAGTGGGATTTGGGTGTCGATGTCCGACTTGCACAGAATGTCGCGCGCGATCATGTGCTGCCGACCGATCCTCAGGGCGCCAGGCCCGATAGCTTCTATAAGATCTACACGGGACTCTTGTACCTGTCGCGGCGATTCTGAACCGCGCCTGCAGCGCCGACTGCGTGTCGCCGGCGCGCGACAGCCCATGTCAGAAATATCGCAGGGCATATCGGTGTTTGTCCGATGGGTGGGACGCACGGCGCGTGACAGTATCGGTGCATGGAACATCGATGGGGCGAGCGCCTGCAGGTTGATTTTCCGATCCGAGTGATAGCTCATAGGTACTCGGTGAGGGATGGCCGGCTCGCCGATTTGAGCGTCAGCGGCGCGTTGGTCGAAATGGATTTCGAGCCACGCGTGCTGTCCCGCATCCAGGTTGCCATCGTCCTGCCGCTATGGCCGAAGCACGATGCCCCGGTTATCGAAGCTTACGTGGCGCGCAAATACAAACACAAGTTCGGCATCGAGTGGTGCGAATTCGCGCCCGCAGCCATCGGCGAGCTTCTGCGCGCCGTCGCCAGCCGGCCGCACACGCACCTTCGCCGGCGTGAGAGTTCCGCCGCGCAGACCATTTCCCGCCTGTCGGGGCCCCTGCTCAAGCACAGCCCCTGACCGCGCCATTCGGAGCCGAGCTATTACCTGCACGGTGATGTAGACCGGTTCACAAGGTCAGGGGGGATAAGGGGTGGGAAGCCAACGGGCCGGATCAGTTGGCTTCCCACTCCTTATCCCCCCTGACCGTGCGCACTGGCCGACTTACATCACCGTGCAGAATGTACACCACCGTTTAGCGGGAGCAGATCGGGTGCCGAGGCGGCGCGCACGTATCCGGTCCGTAATGCGCGCACCCAATCCGGCCTGTTTCGCTGCTCTGCGAGCCGCGACGCCGCATCCCAGTCATAGGGCACTGCCACGAACTCAATGGCCCATCCCACCGGCAATCGCTCCGCAATGGCATATCTCGCATGCGGCGCACCGATCTCCACAGTATGCGGACCCGGATGGTGTCCTTCGTAGGCCTGGATGCCCACACTGCCCGGATTCGCGATGAGCTGGCCGCCGGCGAGGCGCGCGAGCCCGGGAATGTGCGAGTGACCGCATAGAATCAGCGATGCCTCGCAGCTGCCCGTCCGCTCCTGTATTCGCTGCGGCGTTGCGGGCCGAAGCTCGCCGCCGACAAGATCCTCGAGGTAGCAATCGATGTCATTTTGCGGAGTCGCATGGCACAGGAACACATCCTGCGCCAGGCAAAGTACGGGCGGCAGCGCGGCGATCCAATCACGCTGCGCCTCCGTGATGGTGTCGAACGCATAACGATCGGATGCGCCCATTTCGGCGGGATCCATCGACAGCACCTGGCGCTCATGGTTGCCGCGGAGCGTCGGCAATTGGAGCGCCATCAATCGGTCCGCGGTCTCGCGCGGCAGCAGCGGACCGGAAAGAATATCGCCCAGATTGACGATGAGATCGGCACCTCGGCGCTCGATGTCCGCGAGCACCGCATCGAGCGCGAATAGATTGCCGTGGATATCGGAGAGGGCAGCGATTTTCATTGTGAAGGCTCAATTGTGACACAGCTCAGCCTCGCCCTACGGGCATTGCGCCAAGTGTCGTTCCTACGAGGGGTGTTTCGGAATCTCTTGGCCGGCAATCCATGCGAAAATACTGAGACGGCACCGCGGCATTGATTCAAAATCCAGCGCCGCCGGGCACGGCATCAACCATTGGTGAGTTCGAGGAGTGGTTTGAATGAAGATAAAATTCGCGGCGGGCGTTGTTTCCGCGTGTTTGAGTCTGGCTCTCGCCACCGCCGCCGAGGCGGCGCCTCAGAAAGATGAGTCCGTTTACCAAGCCGTGGAAACCAATCGCGCCGCGGCACTGGAACTGCTCAAGAGCATCGTCAACATCGATTCGGGATCCGGAGATGTCGCGGGAGGCAAGCAGGTGGAAGAAATTCTCGCGGCGCAGCTCAAGTCGAGCGGCGCCGACATCCGCTATGAGCCGGCTGAGGCGCCCAATTTGCCCCCGAATCTCGTGGCCGTGTTTCATGGCACGGGCAAGGCGAAAATCCTCATCGTCGCGCACATCGACACGGTCTTTGGTCCCGGCACCACGGCGAAGCGTCCGTACAGCGTCGAGGGAAATCGTGCCCATGGTCCGGGAGTCGGCGATGAAAAGGCCGGTGTCGTCAATGCCGTCATCGCGCTCAAGATTCTGCACGATCTTGGCTTCAAGAAGTATGCGTCCATCACCCTGCTGCTCGATGACAGCGAAGAGTTGGGTTCGCCCGGCTCCACCGAGCTGATCAAGACACTGGCCAAGCAAAACGACGTCGAGTTCAACATGGAGCCGGGTGATCCACCCGACGCGCTCACCGTGTGGCGCAAGGGAAGCGCCGATATTTCGATCCGGGTGCGGGGACGCGCAGCCCACGCCGGCATGGTGCCCCAGAACGGCAGGAACGCCGCGGTGGAGCTGGTGCATCAGCTTGCCGCGCTGGAAGGAACCTTCCCGCATAGCGGTGACGGCATCACGGTCAATCTGACCGTCATGAAGGCCAGCGACCGCACCAATATCATCCCGGACTCTGCCGAAGCGATCTTGGACGTTCGCTATCGAAAACTCGATGATTTCTATGCGGTTCTGGCCAAGATCAAATCCGGGCTGGCGCCTAAAATCGTGCCCGACACCACCATAACCGTGGCGGAAGACGGCTCCGCGTTTCCGCCGCTCACCGAGAATCCGCAAATTGACGCGCTGGGTGCCCGCGCGCAGGCCATTTACGCCGAACTGGGCAAAACGGTGGCCCTGTCCGGAAACGGCGGCGCTTCGGAATCCGCGGTCGCCTCGTCCGTGGGCACTCCCGCGTTGGACGGACTCGGCTACGTCGGCGATGCCTTCCACACCGACCATGAATGGATAGATCTTTCGAGCGTGACGCCGCGTCTCTATCTCTTCACCCGCCTGCTCATGGAGATCAGCCAGTCGCCTCCCGTCAAGTCCGGTTCTCATTGAACTCGCCACGTCGGCCGCGGTCCTTTTCTTCACTGGGCATGGCGACTCGTCATGTACGGATAGAATTGGAGACTTGGTAGTTGCCGTCCAGAATCGAATCCTCTCGGGCGCCGGTCATCGCGTCCGTCATGGCATCCATGTGCATGGTCGCCATCGAGGCCACGATCGTATCGACCGCCATGCCGCAGATCGTGGCGGATCTGGGCGGACTGCGCCTCTATAGCTGGGTATTCTCGGCGTTTCTGCTGGCTCAGACTGCGCTGACAGTGGTTTTCGGCAATCTGGCCGATATCTACGGCCGCAAGCCCATCATGCTGTCGGGCATCGCAATCTTCGTCTTGGGCTCGATACTTGCCGGTTTCTCGTGGTCGATGCCGACGATGATTCTGTTCCGGCTGGTCCAGGGCATCGGTGCTGGAGCCATGCAGCCGGTCGCCATGATCATTGTGGCGGATCTGTATCCGGCGCGCGAACGGGGCAAGGTCCAAGGCTATCTGGCCAGCGTCTGGGCGGTATCCGCGGTCCTCGGACCCATCGTCGGCGGGCTCATCATCCGCAACTTTTCCTGGGCATGGATCTTCTGGATCAACATCCCGATCGGCATGATCGCCGCCGCCGGATTCGTTGCGTTCCTTCACGAAAACATTCAGCACGAGCGCCGCTCGATCGATGTGGGCGGAGCAATAACCTTCATGATCGCGGTCGCCTCCTTATTGATCGGGCTGACGAAGGTTGGAACTTCCGACACCGGGATGTTGGCGGCGGCGGCCGGCGTATTCTGCATCTCCGCCGTTGCGTTCGTGAAG
The DNA here is from genome assembly GCA_963807505.1 of uncultured Gammaproteobacteria bacterium. Classification (GTDB taxonomy): domain Bacteria; phylum Pseudomonadota; class Gammaproteobacteria; order Steroidobacterales; family Steroidobacteraceae; genus Bog-1198. Next base: position 1,090,879 of record CAWECC010000001.1, read on the forward strand.
CAAGAAAGGCGGGCCGCCAATCCAATGGTCTCCTTCGCATTGTGGAGCCATCGGCCGATCATCACTACCAACGGTGTGGCTCTGCTATCCGGCATGGCCCTCATGGGTTTGACGACGTTCGTGCCGATCTACGTGCAAATCGTCTTGCATCGCTCGCCGGTGGTAGCGGGCCTCGCGCTGACTACCATGCTGGTTGGCTGGCCGGTCGGTGCCACCCTGGCCGCGCGCCTGTTTCACCGCTTTGGGCTGCACCAGCTGCTGCTTACCGGAGCCCTGCTCCTGCCCCTCGGCGCGGCCTTGTTCGTAGTGCTGACACCGCAGAGCTCTCCCGTCATTGCCGGCATCGGCTCTCTGGTCATGGGCTTCGGCATGGGCCTGCTCAGCGTCAGCTCGCTCGTCCTGATTCAGGAGATCGTCAACCGCTCGCAGCGAGGCAGCGCGACGGCGTCGAATCTGTTTTCACGCAACCTCGGCAGCACCCTCGGAGCCACGGTGCTCGGCGCGGTGCTCAATCATGGGCTCACGCGCTCAACGGGCGGACCGACCGTCACCTCGGATCAGCTCCGTCAGCTCATTGAATTGCCGCCGGGCTCGATGCCCGGCGACGCCGTTCTTCGCACCGCTCTGCAACACTCACTGAACCTGACGTTCTGGGCCATGCTCGCGATAACGGTGGTTGTCGTCGCAATCGCGTTCTTGGTGCCGGCGGTTGAACTCAGGCAGGCGAATCCCGTAACGGTGGAATGAGGCGCGCCGCCGCGCATACCTGCGCGATCAAAGTTGTATGTGATCCGGCGGCAATCCCGCTTGATATCGATCATGGATGGTCGCGTACGCCGTTTCCAGGTTACGGGTGAATTGAGCGGTGTCGAACAACGAACTGGTGCGCCCGTTCTCCTGAACCTTGGCCCTGATCTGAGCCAGCCGCGTTGGGTTCAAGGAGAGCTCGATCGCGAGTTCCTCGTATTGCTGCTGCGTCGAAGTGATCAGCTCCGGTATGCCGAGGGCCATGAGCAGGCTCGCGGCGATCCTGCCGGCAAACGAATTCCCCATCAAAGTCAGGACGGGAAGACCAGCCCACAGCGCATCGCTCGCAGTCGTGCCGGCGTTGTACGGCAGAGTGTCCAGAAATAGATCCGCGGCGCGATACCGCGCCAGATATTTCTCCGGCGGCAATCGCTCGCCGAAAAAGAACCGCCGCGGATCGACCCCGTGCCGCGCTGCATGGGCGCGCAAATTGGTTTCCGCCATTTCATGGCCGGCGCTGAGAAGCAGCACGCTCGCCGGCACGGCCTTCAGTATCCGCATCCAGCCGGCGAAAGTAGCGGGCGAGATCTTGTAGATGCTGTTGAAGCAGCAGAAAACGAATGCCGTCGAGGGCAGGCCGAGCTGTTCCCGGGTAAAGGCCTCTTCTGCCATGCGCCGCTTGCGGTCATTCACCTGGTGACTGCCCGGCAGATAGATGACTTTTTCGGTGAAATGACTCTCGCTTGCAGGGGTCACGACCGTGCGATCGGCGACGATATAGTCGATGTAGCTCGCGCCCATCGTTCCGAGATAACCGAGATAGCTCACCTGCACCGGTGCGGCGCGCAGGGCAAAGATACCCGCCCGGTTACCGGAGGAATAACCGCTGAGATCGACCGCGATATCTACATTGATGTGCCGGGCGAACGACGCTATTTCGAGATCCGATCTTGCCCGCACCTCGATGAACTCATCGAAGCCGCGCACGAGTCGTTGCTGCCATTCATCCTGCGTTCTCGGGCCAAATGAAAACGCGACGATCTCGAACCGCGACCGATCATGGATCTCGATCAATTCGGCCAGCAGACGGCTGATCGGATGCTCATGAAAATCAGCGGAGAAATAACCCACCTTGAGCCTCTGCGGCCGCGCGCGCCGTGGGATTGCACCCAGTGAACCATTGGCCGGACAGGCGTAGTTCACCCAAGTGCTCGCCACCCTGTGCTGCAGGCGAGCCGAATCCATCAGGGCCATGAATATCATCGGATGCGAGACGTGCGCGTCGTTTTCCGCGCCGGCGGCGATCTGTCCAACCAGAGCATCAAATTCATCCCATTCGCAAACATGCATGTTCGATTCGAGCCAGGTACCGGGAAGAAACCTGAAATCCGGCGCCAGTGTGGCAACGGTCTTGTAATCGGCGGCGGCTGAGTCGAAGCGATTGAGCATGCGCAGCGAATAGCCGCGGTGGAAATATGCCTCGGCATAATCGGGCTTGATTGCGATCGCCCGCTCCAGGCTGGGCAAAGCCTCGTCTATTCGCTGCTGCAGCACGAGGACGGCACCGCGGTTGCAGTGTGCTTCAGCATAGTCCGGCTTCAGTGAAATGGCCCGCTCATAGCTGGCCAACGCTGCCTCCCTCCGGTCGAGGGCCCTCAGCAGGTCGCCCCGTAGCAGATACAAAGACGCATGATTCGCTTGCAGCCTGATCGCCTCATCACAGCTCGCCAAGGCCTCGACCGGCCGACCGAGAGCGAACAGCGCAAGGGCTCTGTTGGCATGGGCTTCGACATGATCGGGCTTGATTTGGAGCGTCCGCTCATAACTGGCAATCGCATCATCCAGCCGCGAGCACTGCTGCAACGCGACTCCGCGTTCGTAAAGCGCATGCACGAGCTGCGGATCGAGCGCTATCGCCCGGTCGAAACACGCCAGAGCGCGCTCCAGTCGATGCAGCGCCTTGAGCGTAAGACCACAATTGTAATGAGCCGCTGAGTTGCCCGGCTCGACCGCGATCGCCCTGTCCAAATACTGAACCGCCTGTTCCAGATCTCCCGATTGGCCCGCGAGCATGCCCATGGCATTGAGCGCACCCGCATGATCGGGCTCGACGTCCAGTATTTGCCGGTAGACCTGTCGAGCGGAAGTGATCTGTCCTTGCTGCCAGAGGGTCTGCGCTCGTGCAAACTGCTCCGCGAATCTCGTCCCGGGGGCGTTCGTCATCAATGGTTCTCCGTGGCGCGCACAGGTCGAGGCGGCGATGGCCGACACTATATGCTTTAAGTGCGCCAGCCTGACACGCCTGGGAAGTTACGAGCCATTGCGAGAGCGAACGATTCCAGCGGAGACGAAAGATGTGATTCACGGTGATTCCAGCCAGGGGAGGGATAGCGCGCGGAGTATTGCGGCAAGCGGTCCGCGCGCTCGCCGATCCTGATCACAGTTTGAGTGGGTCATCGATCACGCACCATCGCGCAACCGGGCACTCGCGATCACTGGGTGGATGCGCCTCGCCTCGCCTCGCAATCTCCGGAGGCGTCGTCGCGATCGCAAAATCATGACGCAGATCACTCAGGGACTATAATCGCGTCACATCGAGTCACGATCGGCCGCTGCAAAGCAGGTTCAGTCGAATTTATTTCAACGCGTACATGCCGGCAACCGCTCGCGATCGCGCGTGCCCCCCGGCCGGACTCGGATTGGCACGGCTGGGTCGCGGCGATGTCGCCAGCCTTATCCGCGCTCGACGAGCACGGCTGGGACGGAATTCCACAGCGAGATCACCGGAATGTCCGGATGGTCACGCGCGACGGAAAGCGTACTCACCGTCGCCGGGCTGAGCTCCAGATGCTGTCCCTGGCCGACCGGCAATCCGATCCATCGGGCGGCCAAGGCGGAGCCGAACTGCCCATGGGAAAAAACGGCTACGCTGCCGGGGATGGCGCGCAGCCGAATCAAGAATCGATCGGCGCGTTCCGACACCATCGCCGGGGTCTCTCCGTGAGGGCAGCCGTCGGCCCACACGCTCCAACCGGGCCGCTCCTTGACGATGTCCGCTGAACGCCGGCCTTCATAGTCGCCGTAGTTCCATTCCACGAGATCGGACTCGTTTTGGGCAGCCGCTCCCAAGCCCGCCAATTCGCAGGTCCGCCTGGCCCGCATCAATGGGCTCGAGAAGACTTTAGCGAAACGAATCTTCGCGAAGTACGGCGCCAGGGCTCGCGCCTGATCCTCGCCGTGCGCCGTCAGCGCAATATCCGTCAAGCCCGTATGCTGGCCCGAAATCGACCATTCGGTCTCGCCGTGCCGAACCAAATACAGCCTGGTTGCGTCGCTCATTGCTCGCCCTCAACGTCGGGATCACTTGGCCTAGGGTAACTCTTTCCGGCGACGGGTCAAACGCACGCGTGCCGGGAACATAAGTTCCACGGCGCGGCGCTCCAGTTCAAACTTCTGACGTCGCGATCCGTTTCCACCCCTCGGATCGTCCTTGGTGTATCTGCATCACACACGCAACAAAAGGAGAACCGCAATGGCTCGCATGCTAGTGATTTACCGGACACCGAAGAACGTCGAGGCATTTGACCGGCACTATTTCGAAACCCACGTGCCCCTGGCCAAGAAGATTCCGGGTCTCAGGAAATACGAGGTCAGCGACGGCAGCATCGTAACGCCGGTAGGAGATCCCGATGTATATCGCATCGGGACGGTACATTTCGACGATCTTGCCGCGATCAAAAGGGCGTTCGCAAGCCCGGAGGGGCAAGCTGCTGCGGCAGATCGCCGACTTTATGCGCCTGACGACTCGGGCGTTCAAATGTTCCTTTTCGATAGCAGGGAAGTTTGAGCCCATCCCCCCTTCATCCGCCGCGTTGGGCGGAGGGGGGGAGAATGGCGGCGAAATGAATGGCGGTCACTTATACAGGTCGTAAAGGCAATACAATCCCACAAAGAAGGATCGGCGATGTCAGTAGTCAAAGCAGCTTTTGTTCTGGTTCACGGCGCTTGGCACAACCATTCTGCGTGGGACGGGGTTACATCAATACTCAAAGCTCAGGGCTTCGTGGCTCTGACGCTCGACCTGCCCGGCGCCGGCGCAAATGCGATAGCGCCAACATCGCTCAGTCGTCGCCCATTTGACCCCGCCGCGTTTGCCGCCGAGCGGTCACCCACGGCCGGCATTACGCAGGAGGAGCGGACACAAGCAGTAGTCGCATTGGTAAAAGAAGCCGCGTCGCTCAGCGACGGCAAGGTCATCCTAGTCGGGCACTCGGCCGGCGGGTTGACGATTTCGGCGGTCGCCGAGCAGGTTCCGGAACTACTTCTTGCGGTCGTATACCTTGCTGGGTTCATGCTGCCGAACGGCATGCCATTGCTCGCCATACTCCAGCATGAAACCATGTCGTCGGCCCTGTCATCCGGGCTGTTCGTGGGGGACCCCGCCGCCATCGGCGCGACAAGGATCAATGTCGGATCGACCGACGACGCCTACAGATCGCTACTCAAAGCCACATTCTATGGCGACGTGTCGGAGTCGGAATTCGCGCACGCGGCGTCGCTACTTCATTGCGACGAACCGGTCACCGCCGCCGTAACCCCATCGGTAATTACGCCGGGGAGATTTGGCATGGTGCCGCGCCACTACATCCGCTGCACACAGGATTGCGCGATTCCGTTGGCCTGCCAGGATCACATGATTGCGACGGTTGATGACGCCATCGGCGGTAAAACGATCATCCAGACGTTGGAAAGCAGCCACTCGCCATTCCTGTCGCAGCCGGCTGCTCTATCGAAGATTCTCATCGGAATTGGCGGCTACCAACAATCGCCGGCGCACCCATAGGTCTCCATACATGAACGAAGACGAATTCGAGGATCGCCTGAAAGCGCTGCGGCCACGCCTGCACCGCTACTGCGCGCGCATGACGGGCTCGGCGGTCGATGGCGAGGATGTATTGCAGGATACGCTCGTCAAAGCCCTACGCGCGCGAACCGAGGGCGCTGGGGTGGATAATCTCGAGGGCTGGCTGTTTCGCATCGCCCACAATGCGAGTCTCGACTTTCTACGCCACAAGTCCCGGAACACGGTCGTTCCGCTCATGGAAGACGTCGAAGCGACGCCCATACCCGAGGCAGATATTGTCGCGGTCGGCTTTCGGACGTTTTTGCAGCTACCTGAACTTCAGCGCTGCGCAGTGATCCTCAAGGATGTACTGGGCCATTCCGTCAACGATATCGCCGGTATCGCCGACTGTACGCCGGCAGCGGCCAAATCAGCGCTTCAACGCGGACGCGTGGCACTGCGACAACTCGCGCAGATGCCGGAAGACACGCGCTTGCCGCTGATGTCCGATGCGGACCGACGGAAGATGACCGCCTACGTTCATCTGTTTCGGAACGGCGATTTCGACGCGATCCGCGCCATGCTCGCCGACGACGTGAAGCTGGAGCTGGTCAACCGGCTCAAGCTGGAAGGGCGCGACAAGATCGGCCTCTATTTCACACGCTATGCGCAAGAGACCAAATGGCGGTTCGCTCTCGGCGCGGTAGAAGGACAACCGGCCATGCTCGTCTTCGACAGCACCGGCCCGATGGAAAAACCCGCATATTTCGTGCTGGTCGATTGGCGCAATGACCGGATCGCGGCGATTAGAGATTTCCTGTTTGCTCCCTACGTACTCGAAGCCATGGATTGGGGGCGGCTAGGCTAGGCCTCGTTACGAGCGGCCCCCACCCTCGGCCAGACGCGGACCTTCAGCCCGCCCGCCGAACGCTACCGGCGCCGACTCGGCGGCGGTTGACTCGTGATAAGAACGAATCCAGGTCTTCAATGCCTCGGCCTCGAGGGGCGGGCTCATGTAATAGCCTTGTGCCTCGTCGCAGCCCAGCCGGGCGAGCAGGTTCCAGCCTTGGAGATCCTCGACGCCCTCGGCAACGACCTTAAGCCCAAGATTGTGACCGAGATCGATGGTTGAACGCACGATAGTCGAAATGTCGGCGTCCTCCGCCATTCGCAGGATGAACGAGCGATCGATTTTGAGTTCTTGCACCGGCAGCTTCATGATGTAAGAGAGCGATGAGTAGCCGGTACCATAGTCGTCGATAGAGAGCTTGAGCCCAAGCGCATGCAGGCGATCCAGAACCTTTTGCGCATGTACCGGATCCTCCATGAATCCGCTCTCGGTGATCTCGAGGCATAGGAGCGCCGGCGGAACGTCGTGGACCCTTAGAAGCTCGGCGATCACCTCCGGCAGATCTCGGCTCATAAGATCGCGCACCGAGATGTTCACCGAGATCTGCAGTCGGATCTCCTCGCGCAGCCACTCGGCACACTGACGAACCGCTTCCTCCAGCACCCAGTGCGTCAAGACTTTTATATAGCCCGTCTGCTCTGCGAAAGGAATGAATTCTGCCGGACTCACCTGGCCGCGTTGCGGATGATACCAGCGCAGGAGCGCCTCGACCGCACTCACCGTGGCCGAAGACAGCGAGACCTTCGGTTGATAGTGCAACCGCAATTGCTTGCCGTCGACCGCCTGGCGCAGTTCGCCGAGCAGAGATAGGTGCTGGCGTTGTGTCGAATCGTAGGCGGGGTCGTAGATCGCTAGGCCGCTCTTGTCGCGCTTGGCTACATACATGGCAATATCGGCGTTGCGGACCAACGTCGATGCGTCGTGGCCGTGCTCCGGGTATCGAGCGAGCCCGATGCTCGCGCCCACGTCGAGGGGTTGGTCTCGATAGAAGATAGGTTGCTCGAGCGATTTGTTGATGCGCAGCGCCGTCTCGGTAGCGCCAGCGAAAGCCGCTCCGCGCAGCAGTACCGCGAATTCGTCGCCGCCGAGTCGGGCGATGCACGCGGAGTCCGGTGCTTCCCGCACGAGACGTGCACCCACCTCCCGGAGCACGTGGTCGCCCACGCTATGACCCAGGGTGTCGTTGACGTACTTGAATCGGTCCAGGTCCATCATCAGGATGGCGACACCCGCGCGGCTCGAGGCGGCCTCGCCGATGACGAGGGCGAGCTGTTCGGAGAATTTCGAGCGGTTGGCGAGATTGGTGAGCGTATCGTGATATGCAAGCCGCAATATTCGCGCCTCGCGCTCCGAGATACTCTCTCGCATGTGATTCAAGCTCGAGGCGAGGCGACCAACCTCATCCGCTCGCGACACCTCGACACCAGTTGAATAGTCGCCTTGCTCGATGCGCATTGCTGTCTCCGCGAGCTCGCTTAGCGGTCGCGCGATGTTGGCCGCGATGGCGACGCTGCCGCCAATCGACACCAAGAGGCTCGCGATCGCCAAGGCCACCAGCGTTGCGCGCAGCTTGTCGAAGGATGCAATGGCGCTGGCAAGCGAGCGATCGAGGACCGCGACCACCTTGGCGCGTCCTACGCTCTCCAGCGTGATCATGCGCGCCTGAAAATCGTCACCGCCGGTTCGGACGACATCGGTCCGGCCGCTCCCGGACCATTTGGCCATGTGGTCGAGAAGCGGCTGCTGTTCGGCACCCACGAGGGTCGAAGCCAGCGACCGCCAACGCCCAGCGTCGTCCTCGGCCAGGAACGATACCTCGAGGGAGGTGAGCTGGCGCAGATCGCGCGCAAATCCGTCGTCGACCGGCACGCCCACAACGATCCAGCCGATGGGAAGCGGAGAGAGCACCGGCGCGACCACGAGCTGCAACGCCTGCCCCCCGAGCAATACGACGGTCGAGCCGCGGGCGGCCGGCGATCCGAGTAACGCCGGATATTCGAACGAACGCGGCACGATCGACTGCGTCAGGGTGTCTCCCACCACTCGTCCGTCCTGTCCGATGAACAGCATGCCGGCAGCGCCGATGCGCTTGCCGTGGTTGGCGAGTGCGGAATCGATGGTTGCGGTATCGCCGGTTGCGATGACCTCGCGAAACGCGAAATCCGAGGCGAGTACGCGCGCGGCTTGGTCGAACTCGTGCGCTCGCTGCTGGACGAGTCTCTCGAACACGCGCTCACCGACGACGAGATCCTCTGCCGCCTTGACATGGGCGTTGCGCAAGTTTGCCAGATTGACGAGCACGAGCACCGCGATCTGCACGAGTGCGACCAACGCCACGAAAAAGAGGATGATGCGCGTGCGCAGCCGGCGGATATGCATCAGGGTGCGGCCGTCCCGGTCCCGAGTAACGTTGGTAGGGGCGAGCCCGCCGAGTCGAGAGAGATGCGCAGTTCCGCTCCGTCGGCCGCGACGTGAATCGGATCTACGCGGGGTTCGAAGGCCGGGGCCGGGTACCAGGTACGAAGCTGGTAATTGCCCACCGGCAGCTCCTTGAGCTCCACCGCTCCGTCCGCGCCGGTTTTTCCAAAGTAGGGTGTATCGACCACCACGACCCAAGCGACCATCTGGTCGTGAATGTTGCAGCCAAGCACCACCATTCCCGGCTTGTCGAAGATCACCGGAGATGTTGCCTTGCCTGAGTACAGTTTCGCGGTAAACACCTTCGCCGGGGAGAACGAATAGATGGAGTGCAGGATGTTGTCGCTGTTCGGGAAGCGAACCTCGGTTCCCGTTCTAATGACGGTCACCAGCGGCACGAAAGTCCTGTGGATTTGATCGATCACGACACGAGGAAGGCCGACGGGTGCCGCTGCCGCGGAATCGTCCGCCGGGATGGCGTATACCACCGCTTCAGCGAGCGGCCGGCCGTGCAGGTCCACCACGGCGACTTTGAGATTGGCCGCAAGAGTCGTGGTCCACGCGAGCGCCGCGAACAGCGCCACTCCGTACCTGGCGCACGAATGAGGCAGGGCAGTAGTCTTGAGATTCGGCACGGCGGACCGCCTCAGCGCTCGACGATATCGCGCTTCATCGGGGCGAGGATTGCGAGAAGCTCATTGCGCTCCCGAATCGCGATACCGTGCCGTTCCATGGAATCCTTGAGAACCTGAACCAATCCGTAGAATTCGGCTTGAGTGATCCCCAAACCTGCATGCACGTCGTGCATCGAATCACCGCTGTAGCGGCAGCCGCCGCCCGTGAGTTGACAGATCTGCTCGACGAAAAGGCGCTTCAGGCGCCCGAGATTGACCTTGTCGAATGCGCGTTTGAGATGCGGATCACTCGCCGCCTCGTCGATCACGTCGCTCACCACCGCGGTGACGTTCGACGTTCCACCCATTCGCGCGTAAAGCGAGTCGGGGCCCGAGGCGCGCGCCAAGGGCATGATCAAGGTGCTCGTCAACAACACCAAGAGGCTAGGGGCGAGCCCATTGGGGGCCTTCTGCATGGAAATCGCTCTCTTCGATGAAGTGGGGCAGCATAGCGACAGCGCGCCGGAAAGCCGTGTATTGGAGTCACAGTTCACGGAATTCGTTTGCGCCACGGCAGAAAATGCGCCTCGCGATTCAAACCTTTGGACCCGAACGTGAAGCAGATCTCGCGGGAAGCCCCAAGATGCCGTATGTGCGCACACGACCCGATTCGATCCGGGTAGCTCCGGTGCGCATCGCTTGCGCGGCGGTGATTCTCGCTTGTACTGCGACGCAGGCCTACTCCGAGGGGGAGCGCCTGCTGGGGACCGGCGGAGTAATGGAAATCGAAGGAAGCGGCGGCGGCGGGTTGACGCCCTGGGCTCTCATCAGCGGGCTCGGAACCGATCGCGAGCTGGGCGCGAGCGCCTTCTGCACCTACCTCAAGCCGGAATACTTCTCGCTCTCGAGTTGCGGGGTCGCCGCAGGTGCCTACGACCGTATCGAGCTGTCGTACGCGCGTGAGCGATTCACTCTCGGCGATGTCGCTCCCGGCCAGTCGATCAACGAGAATGTCTTCGGAGCAAAGGTGAGGCTGTTTGGGGACGCCGTGTTTGATCAGGATCGCTGGTGGCCTCAGGTCGCGGCCGGTGTGCAATACAAACAGAATGAGGACTTCGATTCCATCCCTCGACTGATCGGCGCGCGTCACGACGACGGCACGGACTTCTACTTGGCCGCCACCAAGGTCTTTCTGTCCGGACCGTTCGGGCGCACTTGGCTCCTCGACGCCACCCTCCGTGAAACACGCGCCAATCAGTTCGGCATCCTCGGGTTCGGCGGCGACCGCTCGGATAGCGATCATCTGGAGGCTGAGGGAAGCGCGGCGCTTTTCTTGACCGATCGGCTCATCGCCGGGGCCGAATACCGAGAGAAGCCGGATAATCTCAGCGCCTTTCGGGAAGACAATGCCTACGATGGCTTCATCGCATTCTTTCCGGTCAAGCAGCTGTCCCTCACGGTCGCTTACGTCGATTTGGGAACCATTGCGTCCCACTCCAACGAGCAAGCATGGTATCTGTCCATACAGGCAACCTACTGAGCGTTGCCGAGCCCTCGCAGCCGACTGAGTCGTCGATCGCCGAGATCTATCGAATAGCCGCGCCCTCAGTCATGTACCGCGGTTTTCGTGCAACGCAGATGTTTGCTGCCACAACTCGGCAGTTGGCCGCCGGCTCCCGACAATAGATCAAGGTCCTTTCTTTTCCTGCAAAATATTGCCGCCGTCCACCACCAGCACCTGCCCGGTGATATAAGAGGCGTCACGCGAAGCCAAAAAACATGCTGCTGCGGCAATTTCGTCGGGCGTCCCGGGGCGACCGACCGGCGTGTACATCCCGGCGACGCGTTCGGACTCGGAGGAGGACGCGGTTGCGATCCACCCCGGCGCAACGGCGTTAATCGTGATCCCTGAACTGGCAGTCTCGATCGCGACCGCGCGCATCATTCCGTCCATCGCCGATTTTGCCGCTCCGTAGGCTGACGACCCGCGATTGCTCACCAACGGCCCGGTCACCGACGACACATTCACTATCCGTCCATACTTGTGTGCAGCCATGACAGGCAATACCGCCCGAATCATCAAAAATGCTGTGTGCAGCGTGATTTCGATTTGACGCTTCCAATCATCGTATGACGTGTGCTGCAGTGGCCTGCTTTCCAACGGTCGATCGATTTGCGCCATCCCTGCGTTGTTCACCAATACATCGATTCGACCAAACCGCTGAATCACAGATTCCACCAGGCGCTGCGCCGCCGTTTCGTTCGTAAGGTCTTCTTCGAACGCCAGTATTCGCTGATCGCCGGAATCGAGTTCTCGCGCACGTTCGTGGATGCGCCGCGTCGTCGATGTGATCGCAAGGAGCGCACCCGCGGCGTACAGGCGGCGCGCGACCGCGAATCCGATCCCCTGGGCGCTTCCGGCGCCCGTGACTAGCGCAACCTGCTTGTTGAATGTTCGGTCCGAGTTACGCTCTATACTCATACTTCACCTGTAAATCGGCCGAGCGCGGAAGATTGGCGTCGATTAAAAATCCCATTCCAAGCTACGCGACTGGCAGCGGATGAAACGATTCCTGTTCAGCCAGTCCACCTACGAAGCGAAGCGCCGCCCGAATATCGTCAGCGGTAAGATCATATTCGCGCTGAACGCCCTCGAACGTCATACCGCCCGCCAGGCTTCCGACCACTACCGTGACCGGCACGCGAGTGCCTCGGATGATGGGCTTACCGTGACAAATGGCGGGGTCTATAACCATTAGATTCTGCGTAGCCATGATCAATTGCATGATAACGCTTTGGTTGTGCTTGTCGCCAACAGAAGATCGGGAGCGCGCTGCACTTCATCGATGCGTAAATTCCTAGCGACTAATTGGGAATCCAGCGCCGGCTGATTGGGAATGCGAAGCCGGCTATCTGGGAAAGTGGTGGGCCCGCTCGGACACGACTAAGCGGGGCAAGCCCTTGAAACGCTTGCGATACCGCGAAATCGAGCTTGGGCGTTGCCTAAACTTGCCCCAACGTTCCCAGTGCCGGCGTCATTGGAATCAGGCGGCGTCGAGCTGGCGTACCGCCAGAATATCCTGCGGACTCACGGGACGAATCGACGATATCGCCAGCATCACCAGCGCTTGAGTACGGCCCGAGGCGGTGACGAATTCCACCTCGACGGCATCTTTCGAGTAGACCTGCACCACGGCGCCAACGTCCCCGGTCTTCCATCCATGGCTCGGCATGTCTACCTGCAGCACCACCGTCTCGAATTCATGAAAACGCATGATCTGCCTGTAAAACTATCCGGCAGCAGCGGAGGGAATTCCGGCGATCAAAACTCGGTCGCGCCCTCCCCTTTTTGCCCTGAGCAGAGCGTCATCCGCTGCTGCCAGGAGTTCCGCGGCGGTCGTGCCATGGTCCGGCAAAACGGCAATCCCCAAAGAAAGGGTCACTTTGCCCAATAGGATGTCTCTATGCTTGATCGACAGCTGTTGAAATGCGATGCGCAGTTCCTCCGCCCGGGCGCGCGTCTCTTCCAGGGAACACTCGGGGAAAATCAACGTGAACTCTTCTCCGCCGTAGCGGCAGGCAAGATCTCCACCTCGGGTGAATTTGCCCAAGTAGTCGCCCAGTTCCCGGAGCACAGTATCCCCGGCATCATGGCCGAACAAGTCGTTGAACTGTTTGAATCGGTCCACATCGAGCATGATGACGCCCAAGCTCCGGTTTTTGCGAAGTGCATTGGGCACTTCGCGCTCGAGCGATTCATCCAGGTAGCGCCGGTTGAACAGGCCCGTGAGGGGATCGCGGACGGACTGGTGACGCAGCTTCTCGCGCAGTCTGAGGTTGGCGAACGACAGAGCGGCCTGTTCCGCTACGGACACACTGAGCTGCACGTTTAATTCGGATATGCAAGCCGGCGCTCCCAAGTGCCCACTCGATTCCGTCACGAGACAGAGAATACCGAGTGTCTCGCCATGAGCCATGAGCGGTATGCAGAGACAGGGCAGGCTGGACTCTGCGCCGAAATGTGAACACCGGACTGCGCCCGCGTCGCCGGCGGAATGATGCAGGCGTCCCCGCCGCAAAGCCCAGCAATCGTTCGGGCTGAAGACCCGCTCCGCGGGGGAACTCGGGCCCCAGGTCGTGATGACTTCCAGCACATTGCGCGAAGCGCTGAACACCAGCACGGCACCGGAGAATCCCTGGAACAGCTTCCGGGAGGATGAGGCAATCACGCCCGAAGCTTCCTCGAGTGTGAAGCACGAGTGCAGCAAATCCGCCATTTCGCTGAGCGTGCCGGCCTCCCGGTTCCGGCACTCCAGTTCTCCCATGGAGTTTTTGAGACTTTCGTGCGTTTGCGACAATTGCTGCTGCGCCTGACCACGCTCCAGCATGAGCTTCGTCAGGCTATCGGCCATTACGTTGAACGAACCCGCAAGTTCTCCCAGTTCGTCTGCTGAATGTATGGATATTCTCGTGTCCATTTGGCCGCGGCCCAGATGCAGCGCCGCATCGCGCAGCTTTCGGATCGGACCAATCACGGCGCCGGAGATGACCGCTGCCAGAACGATGCTGACTGCCACTCCAAGAAGGACTATCAGGATGGTCTGCTTATAGGACCCTCTCAGCGCCTTCTCGATGTTGAGCCGGTATTCGCCGGCTTCGCCATCGGTGTCGCTGGCCAGTTCGCGCACCGGCTTGATCAATTCGTCACGCACCTGCGGTTCAAGCATCTTGTGGAAGAATTCTCCCTGGGTTTGGGATGAGCCATCCGAGAGCTCGATGAACCTTTCTGCGTTCGATTTGAGGCTTGGAAACGACTCGCCCAACTCCTTCAATAGTTGTGATTCGCGCTGGTCAATAGCGTCGGGACCCTTCGCGCCGCCCGCCATCGGACGTTCATGCTCCTGCTGCGCCTCGGACCGCGTGATGGTGTCCAAGTGGGCTTCATAAGCCGCGATCCCGGAGCGGAGCGCGTCATTTGCAAGTCTGCGCTGACGTTCCGCGTCTTCGCGTTCCCGCGGCTCGACGCGGCTTCGATACGCTTCACTGATGGATTCCTCAGCTGCCCATCCGATTGCTTGCAGATCAGCCTGTAGTCTTTGAGCGGCCACCCCCTGTTGCGCTTCGTATTCGTTCATGCGCAAGGCGAAGGAAATGCCGGGATTGCCGATGAGAGCAAAGTACGCCGCGATCGGTGGGAAGAGCGAAATGATCCCCAGCGCCGCCATCAGCTTTGTTTTGATCTTCATTGCATTGTTTAAGGAAGGCCCTGAAAAACCCGGGCCGGGATTGTTCCAGATTTATTGCAAGACGGCTGGTCGAAGGGGTCTCATTTGCGGGGGCGAGAGCATGCAACTGTCGGCATTTTGATGTGTTCGACCGCCCAGTGGAGAAGTGCGCCGCTCGCTTCAGCCGTCGTGCCCGGCTCAGCGCCACATGCCGTGGCGGCGACGGCTTGGCGGGATCAGCGCCCGACACCGGCGGCTTCGCCGCACCCCTGTCCCCGATGCGCCGGCGTCACCGCCGCCCGATACTGACTGTGCGGGCCAATACGCCGTGATACCGCGTCAAATGCATCCGCGGCATCGGCACCAGCGCCGCCAGTCGAGCCATCAGATCCAGCGGCTCCAGCACAATGTGCGTGGACGGCGCCCTCACTGTGCGGTCCATCCTCCGTCGATCGGAAGTGCGGTGCCGGTGATGTTGTGAGCCTCGGGCGCACAGAGCCAACGGGCGAGACGTGCAATCTCGTCGGGCGAGGACAGTCGGCGCGAGGGCTGCTTCTCGGCGAGCATGTCCGCGAGCGCATCTCCCTGCGACATGCTGAGTGATTGGCTGCGCTCGGCGATCTGCGGGACGATGAGGGCAGTATCGACCCATCCGGGGCAGATGCAATTGACGGTGATGCCGCCGCTTTGGGCGGTACCGAGCGAAGCGTATTCGAGGGCGGCAACCCGCGAGAGCCCGACCAGACCGAATTTGGCCGCGACATACGGCGACTTATTGACCGAGGCGACGAGACCGTGCACGGAGGCGATATTGATCACACGGCCGTAGCCCACCCGCGCCATCCGTGGCAGTGCGTGGCGCATGGTCTGAAAGGGGGCCGACAGGTTGACCGCGATGATGTCGTTCCAGATCTCGGTGGTGACCTCAGCGAGCGGACTGGTGCATTGGATGCCGGCGTTATTGACCAGCACGTCGATCGCACCCCACGCCGAGACGCGCTCCATCAAGGCGCTCACCTGGCCGGAGTCTCTGAGATCACCGTCGAAGAATCGCGCCTCGACGCTGCCCGAGGCGTGCATTTCCTCGGTTACGGCGGCCGCTTCCTCAGGCGTGGCGAGCCCGTGCAGCGCCAGTCGTGCGCCCTCGGCCGCAAAGCCGAGCGCCACGGCCTTGCCGATGCCCCGGTCGGAACCGGTGACCAGGACCCGCTTACCCCGGAGGGTGAAGCTGCTCCCGTGGACGGTGCGCGGGCCTGCCATGGATCAGCCGAACAAACTGAAGGGACCGGGCATGTTCTGCCAGAACGCCCGTATCTCTGCGTAGGGATCGTCAACGACTCGCGGTGGGTCGCCGAACACGAGGGTGGAGCGACGGGTCGGCTCGAAGCGCGGCCAGTGAGGTATGAGCTCATGGGTGGGATCGCCGGTCTTGGCGAATGCCACCCAGGCGCCTGCCAGCATATCGCACATCGTCCGCGCGGCGCGGCTGCCGCCGCCCACGATCACGTCGCGTTCATCATAAAGAGAGGCGGCGACGTCCATCGCATGCACCGCACCGAACTTGCCATCGTAGGCGGGACTCGTCCATTCCCACAGGTAGGTGAATACCGGTGCCCTGGCCTGCGCAGCCTTGCGCTCGGCCTGCGCGTAGGCGAAGCGCCGGAAGCCCGCGTCGGTGATGATCTGCGAATGGAGCAGGTACGGCGATTTGTCGGGAAAGTGCACGCGGTACAGGGCGAGCAGAGATTCCGCTTTCGCCCCGTAAGCGGCGGCGAGCATCTGTTTGAGTGCGGCATCGGTCAGGTTGAACGTATTGAAGAAGAGACCTGCATCGTCCTGCGTGGTCGAGACGATGAGCGGCACGTCGATGGATTCGAGCGGCGCCGCGGGATCGAAAGGGTGCGCTGGGAAATTGACTCCATCGAGCACGGGCGAGAACAGGTGCATGCCGACCTGGGTCTGCGCCGCCAGAAGCTGCGTCCACGGCAGAGTTTGGATATCGCGCAGGTTGCGCTTCGACAGGCCGAGGTTCTCCGTGAACGCCTGCGCGATGCGGACGCTGTCCTCGCGAGACACGAGGCGCAGCAACGATCCGCTTTGCACGGCGGCGCGGTGAAACAGCCCGCGCGCGGCCGGCATGCCGAGCAATGTGCTCACCTTGAAACCGCCGCCGGACTGTCCGAAGATCATCACGCGCCCGGGATCGCCGCCGAATGCTGCAATGTTGTCGCGCACCCATTCGAGCGCGGCCACGAGATCCAGGATCCCGGCCGCGCCCGCATCCGCCCAAGGGCCGGAGGGGTCGAGATCAGCCAGATTGAGATATCCGAAACTCGCCAGCCGGTGCGTGACCGAGACCACCACCACGTCGCCGAACGCGGCGAGCTTCGCGCCGTCGTACAGCGGGTGATTGCCCGAGCCCTGTGCATAGCCCCCTCCGTGAATGCAAAAGAGTACCGCACGTTTCCCGGCCGGCTCGGCGTCCGGTGTCCAGATGTTCAGGTGCAGGCAGTCCTCGCCCAGGCCGCCGAATCCGGCGTTGAGATCGAATTGCACCAACCTCGCGTAATCGCTGCCGATATCCGACGGCAGCTGCGGCGACACCGGCCCGTAGCCGAAGCAGTCGCGCACACCGGCCCAGGGAGCGCAAGGCTTCGGCCGCTGGAACCGGTTCAACCCCGTGGTCGAGGCGGCGTAGGGCACACCCTTGAACTGGCGCACCTTGGCGCTGGTCAGACCGCGGACCTTGCCGTTCGCGGTGTCAACCGTGCAAAAGTGTTCCTGAGTCACTGCGGCGCGCCTTCAGACGCCTTCAATCGGTTTTGATCCGGACTGAGAGTCCGACCGTTCGCGGCTGCGTGATGAACACCGGGACCGGGGCCGCGGGATTATATTCATTGGCGATGGTGGTCGCCGACACCTCGCCGGCCTTGTCGAAGACGTTCTTCAGGAACAGGCCGTACTCCAGGTGATGCGGTGCGAGGACCGACAGATTGAGGTCTGTGAGGTTGTACGCCGCGAGCTCGTATTGCGGGCTTATCGGCGTGCCGAAGGCGGTCAGCCGGTCGCCCACATAGCGGTCGGTCACGGTAAACACCCCGGAATAGTTGGTGACGATGTCGAAGTTATAGGCGGCCACGAGCGCGAAATTGTAGCGCGGCGACAGGGGCAAGCGGGCCCCCGTGGTCGTGAGGCCGAGGACCGGCGCTGCGCTGACGAGTTGCGCATTCGTGAAGGCGGCCGAGCCGCCCAGCGACAATGCGGGGATGACGCGGTAGTTGAACGCCAGCTCGGCGCCCCTCACCCGGGCGTTGCCCGCGTTCTCGAGCTGGTTGACTCCGCCATTGTTGACGGTGACCTGGATGTCCTTCCACTCGATGTCGTAGATATCGAAATTCAGCGTCGCGCGCTTGTCCAAGAGGGTCGATTTTTCACCGAGCTCGTAATTCCAAAGCTTATCGGGACCGAAGGTCGGATTGCCGAGGCCTGGTTTCAACACGAAATTAGGACCGCCCGGCCTGAAACCGCTCGCCGCGCTCGCGTACACCATCACATCGTCGGTGACGTGGTACTTGGGATTGAATGAATAGGTCGTCACGCTCTGATCCGAGGTGGCGACGGGCGGCGTCAGCGGCGTATCGGATCCGGTGGCGAGGAGTCCGACCACGGTTTCTTCGTAGGCCTGATGCTGTTTGCTGTAACGCACGCCGAGACCCACGTCGAACTGCGGCGTGATGAACACGTCGCCGTCGGCATACACGGCGTACTCATGGTAGGTGCTCGGCAAGTAGCTCGTGAAAGGCGGTAGGCCGAAAAATGTCCCGCTCGCGTTTGAGTCGTCGAACAGATCGACGACCTCCCTGGTCTTCTCCGTGTCGAAGTAGGCGCCGATGAGCCAGTTGAACACCGTGTTCTGATGCGACGCGAGGCGCAGTTCCTCGGTGAATTTCTTGGTCGTCGTATCCACATTGAGATTGAATGAATCCGCGCCGCCGCCCAAGGCCGCGAGCGCGGGATCATAGACGTAGCTCTCGTCGGTCTTGCTCACACCCTGGTTGGTTTGAAAACCGCTGATCGAGGTGAGCTTGGCGAACGGCAGGTCATAGTTGATCACGGCCGAATACAGCGTCAATCCGTACTTTGACGGCTGGAACGTCGGGTAGGCCTGGTCATAGGTGCCGATCGTCGGCTGATGCGTTACCGGATCCCGAAACGCCACGTCGGCGCTTTCGCCGGGAATGTGCTGTGTCGAGGCGGTCAACCGGACATCGAGCTGATCCGTGGGCTGGAGCAGCACGGAGACTCGACCGCCTTCCGATCGGTCCCAGCCCTGATTGTCTCGATCGTAGACCGGGTCGCGGATATATCCCGAATCGTATTGCTGAAAGCCATCGATACGCACCGCACCCAGCCCGTCGCCGAACGGCAGGTTCACCATGCCGCGATAGGCATGATTGACGCCGCCGTGCTCGGTGGACGACACCTCCGTGTCGATGTCGGCGCTGAATGCCTTCGGGTCGGGGAGCGCCGTGATGTACTTGAGCGTGCCGCCGAGCGAGGTCGCGCCATACAACGTTCCCTGCGGGCCGTTCAGCACCTCGACCCTGTTCAAGTCGAAGAGGTTGACATTGAGGGCCTGGTATCCCAGTCCGAACGACGTGCTCGCCCCGAGCGGCACGTCATCCAGATAGAGTCCGATGGCGCTGCTCAGCTGAGAGCCCGTGGTGACGCCGCGAATGACGATCAAATTGGATTGCGGACCGCTATTCGCGTAGCTCAAGCCAGGCACGAAGGCGGCGAAGTCCGCGAACTCGTGGGCGTTCATTTGACTCAGGGCACCCGCGGTCAAGGCGGTGACCTGACCGGGAACGTTCTGGATCGATTCCGAGCGCCTGGTTGCCGTGACGATGATCTCCGTCAACGCGGTGTCGGATGAGCCCGCGCCGGATTGCTGACCGGTGTTCCCGTTAGAACTCTGGGCGGTGGATTGGGCCACCGCGATGGTGGTGCAAAGAGACAGCGCGACTCCGCCGAGCAGCGCGAACGGAAAAGTTGAAGAAGCCATGTAAACCCCCATCGACGATCCTTGCCCGAGGAACCGTGCCCGATAGCCGATTCCGTTTCGTTTATTCAGCGATTGCCGAAATTAGACCAAGCCCGTAAAGTTGTCAAGAAATTGGATGTTGCTTTTTTGCCTTAACAGAGTTGCCGTGTGCGTAATCCGCGTACCTAAATTCAGCGATCGCTAAATTGACAGCGGCGCTCCCGGTAGGCATGGTTTGCTCCGTCCATCGATTCGCTGGACAATCCAAGCGGGGCCGTGCTTGACCAAGACCGAAGCAAAAACACCGTCAAAGGTGGAGAAGAAAAAGCCGCAACGACGCGGGCGACCCAGCCGATCCGAGGGCGGCGTCAAGGCACGAGGCAGACTCCTCGACGCCGCGGAGGCACTGTTCGCGGAGCGAGGCTTCCATGGGGTGACCACGCGGCAGGTCGCCTCGACCGCCGGCGTCGACGACGCGCTCATCTATTATCACTTCAAGAACAAGTCCGGCCTGTTCGATGCCGTGTTCGAGCGCCGTGCGCGCGTGTTGATCACCGCCCGCCACGACTCCCTCCGTGCGTATGTCGCGAACCGACCGCAGGTGACGGTCGAAGGGGCGATCGCCGCCTTCATCAATCCGATGATCGACCTATCCCAGAAAGGCGATCCCGGCTGGAAGTGCTATTTCGCCCTGGTAGCGCAGATCGACAACACGCCCTGGGGCGGCGAGATCATCCACCGCTTCTTCGATCCGAATGTGCACGAACTCATCGACATCCTCCAAGACGCGCTGCCGGGGATTCCGAAACGGGATCTATTCTGGGCGTACAATTTCCTGGCGGGGTCCATGATGCTCGCGCTGTCGGAGACCGAGCGCGTCGATCGGCTCTCCGCAGGACTGTGTCGCGCGAAGGATCTGGATGCCGTGCGGTTGCGGTTGCTGAATTATTGCGCCGGCGGATTTCTTGCGATGGTCACCGCGGAGCGGCTCAGCGGGCGGGCGTGACGTTCTTAAAGCTTCAGCCCCGCGAGCTACCGGCCAGGGTGCACCGGAGCTTTCACAGCATGCGCTGTTGAACAAACTCCGGGTTCAACAGTTCACGCCGGTTTCTCTCTTGAACGAGTCGCGGCGCCGTCTCGCGTAGGAAGAGCATGATGAGCGCGCCGGTGAACAATCCACCGATCGCAAGGTCAAGCGCACGGCAAACATGCGAAATGCGGAGGGACCGTGTCCATACACGTACTCTCTTGCCGTCTCTTCAGGCAGATCGGCAACCCCACTTCCTCGTCCCGCGACCGTCGCACAGAAATCACGGCGGTTGGACCGCTCGTTGAGCTATCCGATGAGTCAACGCGTAGCCGACGCGCAACCGGCTGCTCGCACCAAGCTGACACGCCGTACGTGCATAGTGCGACGGGGTCATGCTATTCCAGCGCTTAAACGCGCGCACAAAGCTGCGTGTGTCGCTGAAACCCAGTCGCTCTGCGACATCCCTAGGATGGTAGCCGTTACGAAGCATGGAGCGCGCAACGCGATCCAGCGCACGTGCGCGCAGCGTGCGAAACGGCGGTTGTCGCTCCTGATCAAGTCGGCGACGTAGCGTTGCCACACTGACGCCAAGCCGCTGACCTACCCGATGCTGATCGAACACGTTGTCGTCGAAGGCTTCCAGGATGCGCTCCGTCAGGCTGCGCGTGCGCAGCGCCGCACTTTGGCGCTGCTCGATGAGATCGAGAATGCGACGGTAGATACGCGGCGCCGAAGGCGTTGGGCCCTCGTAATTCACCGGCGCCCGTGCCGCGGATTCATCATAGCTCAGCGCATAATACGGCGCATGCCAGCGGATAGGCACCCGCCAGAACTTTAGGTTCTCATGACGGTCGAACTGCGCGCTCTTGGTGACGACACCGCGCAGTGCACCTTCGAGCCTGTCGCCCGAGATCAGACTCAGCAGGCCGTGTAGGTAGATCAGTACGCACTCCATCATGAAGCGCACGTAGGCGTGGTCCGTTTGCCGCGTGTAGGGGAAACGTCGGTCGTCGATGAGGTAGACGATTCGCTCCTGGCGCCTTTCCACACGGTTGTATTGCCCACCGTGGAGCAAATTGTAAGTGTTGGCCACGGCCCGCATGGCATCCAGAATCGTTGCGCAGTGCGCCAGATTCGACAGCACCAGCTCTGTAGAGCCCAACAGAAGCGGGCGTTGCGACAGCCCCCAGCTCTCGTCGTGACTTG
Source organism: uncultured Gammaproteobacteria bacterium (assembly GCA_963807505.1). Taxonomy (GTDB): domain Bacteria; phylum Pseudomonadota; class Gammaproteobacteria; order Steroidobacterales; family Steroidobacteraceae; genus Bog-1198. The sequence goes on from CAWECC010000001.1 coordinate 1,112,916, forward strand.
CAATCTGCAGGCGCTCCAGCACCCGGAAATAGTCCGCCAGACCCACTTCTCCCCTGCCACGCCCCTGGAATGTGGCCAGCGGCATATTCAGTTCGCGGGCGACCTCGTGCAGGTCCACCCCGAATTTGGTCGCCCAGGCGCATAACCGGCGCATCTCGGCTGCCGGTACGCAGAGCGGACTGGTGGCAACACCCGGCGCTGACCGATAGCGCGGCATACTTGACCATCCCCGTGCCATGTAAGTCATCTGAACGCCAAGCCGTCTACGTATTCGATCATAACGCGGCGGCAAATAATACGGGCGTCAGAAATTGCGTCATGCCTCGCTTCGCGGCGATCCGCGTTTTCGCATGCAGGTGTTCCCGTCAGCAGTCTTGCTCAATTGCCTAGCCAGCCGAGGATGGTGCTCTCCGCTGTGGACTCCCAACCCAACTGCAAATGATTGTCGCCGGTTACCAACTTCGTCGACACCGGCCCCGGGATGCCGGCGGTGGCAAGGCAGGAAGCCTCGAATATCACGCCATCGTTCGGCCCGCGATTTTCGTTGTAGAAATAAGGGATGTCCGGGTCCCCGCCACATAACAGATAGGTCGATACGGCCGTCGGAATGGGCTGCGACTGTAGCGTGCTCACCAGTGAGCCCTGATTTATCGCGTACTGGATGCCATAACCATAGCTGACGTATCCCTGGCCGCCATAGTAGGTCGTGTCCCAATCCACCTCCGTCTCATCCACGCCGTACTGTCCATCCCAGCGGGCGAGCATTTGCTGCTGCCCGACATAGACGTCGTACCCACCCGTGTTAAAGATGGACAGCTCCGGGTGGTAGTACTCCACATCGTAACAAGTATATTTGGTATGCGCGGTGGGACCATTGAGGGTGCCGCCGCATTCCGGATAGACGAGCGCGTCTCCTTCCGCTCCGTGTGCGAACGTATAGTCCAACCCGCCATTGGGACCACCCAGGAGAATCAGTTTGAGCACGTCCTGCTGGTACGGGCGACCCCACGACGGCGCAACACTTGCGACATACATGCGCGCGGCGAAGGCCCCTTTGCTCCACGCCAGCAGATTAACCTTGCTCGCGCCCGTTCGCTGCCGAACCACTTCGATCGCGTCTGCGATCGACTGTGCCCACTGATAGTTATCGCCCTGGGAATTGGAGAAGTTAATGGCAAATACTTTATAGCCCTGACCCGACAGATACTGCATCAAGCCGGTGCTAGGGCACGACAACGATCCACACGTACCGCTGCCACCGAGGTTCGGATCGGCGTACTCCCGATCGGCAGTGTCGGCGGCTCCCATGACCAACAGTACCGGCACGGCGTGCGTGCCGGTGCTCCAGCCGGGCGCATAATACAGCAGGAAGTCGCCGCCAGGCGGTTCGGCGGCGCCGAAGAAAGTCAACCGCTGGCCCGTCTGATCATTGCGGCTATCGTGCGGGTATTGCTGCGCCGGCCAGTTCGCATAAGTGTCCTGCCACAACTCGACCTGCTGCCATCCATACTGCACCGAGGTGTACGTGTTCAGCAATTGGACATTTCCGGCGCCGGCAGCGCTCGCTGGCGTGGCCGTCATGCACATGACAAGAGTCCCCGCCCCGAAGAGTGCGGCGAATGCACGCAGCCTCTGCTTCAGGCTTGGGCGACAAGACAGCGAATATGCCGGATCATCGGTAGACATGCTTTTGTCTCCTTATTTATTGTTCAGCCAATCACAGTGGCGGACGCCGGACGCACCAACACATCCGATTCGCGAAACCAAGAATAAGCGCGCAGCGCCGGTTCGTCGATGACCGGAACGATCAAGGCAAGAGGACTTTTTCGCTCACGCTGCAACACAGGTGAAATCAGCGATGGATCGCAGGTAGATTTTGCTCGCGTCTGTATCAGTCGGCAAAGCTGTTTTCTCGGATAATTTCGGGGCCATAAGGCTTTACGAGTCCATTGGCTTTAGCGCCGAAGGTCTGAAAATTAGCGCTCGAAAACTCGAGGACAGGTATCAGAACGACATCCTCGCGGTCAATTTGTCGGCAGCGTTTCATACCATGCGTCACGCGCTTCCGCGCATGGCACAGGCGAAGTACGGACGCGTCATCAACATCGCTTCAGTGCACGGACTCGTCGCCTCCGCCAGCAAGGCCACCTATGTTTCCGCGAAGTTCGCTCTAGTCGGGCTCTCGAAAGTGGCCGCGTTGGAATACGCGCGAGTCGGCGATGCGAGCATCGGCGGCGTGACCATCAACTGCATCTGTCCCGGCTGGGTCGATACCGCGCTGCTGACCCCACAGATCACCGAACGCCAGCAAAAATTAGGCATATCCACCGCAGCCGCAGTCGACGCGCTGCTCGCCGAAAAGCAACCCACGCGCCGGCTTTCCACCCCGCAAGAAATCGCCCGGCTAGCTCTGTGGCTGTGCGCTCCCGAGGCTCACACGTCACCGGCTCCGCCATCCCGGTCGATGGCGGCTGGACCGCCCAATAAAACCCCCGCCGGATCAGCGGAAGTGGTACTCGAGAGTCGCCGAGAACACCACAAAATGGTTGTCCGAGTTGGATTGCAGGAAATCCGCGCCGACGCCGACGCCGACGTGCTGCCCAAGGGCAAATCGGGGACCCACACCTACGGTGTAGCCGATACCTTCGTCCGTGCGGTTCAATTGATCGGCTCCGTCCACAAACACATTTGTCTTGGTGATCCAGACGTAGGGACCGGCGCGCAAATCCAGATCGATGATCTGCGCCAGAGGCCAGCGGTAACGCGCCTCCAGCGAAATGATGTCGCCGCTGCCGCGCACGATGCGCGCCGCATCCTCGAGCAGTGGATTGAGGTTTGCCGTCAGCACGCCCTCGAGGGCCGCGCGGGTGCGCCCGACGTAAGTTCCGGCAACTTCCACGGCGAAGTGGTCGGGAAGCTCGTACCCGACGTACAGCGTGCCGCTGGTGGTGCCGCGCTCGTCACCTGCGGCGGTCACCTGGAAGCCATCGGCTTGCAGATCGCGCGTGAGCTTCGAGGCCGTCATGCTGCTGGTGGACGTGCCGGCGCGTAGTCCGCCGTAAACATTCGACAGCCATGCCCCCTCATCGGCCCGAGCTGGAGAACTCGAAAACACGGCCATCACGATGGCCATCGAGGGGACCACCCATACTCCACGCCGCGCCCCCCCCACTTTGAGCGCGACCAGGAACATGAGCGCGACCAACATACCCATGCCGACCCCCCCACCACCGCCCGTGACTGCGACGTTCAGCGGCGGCGCGCCTGTGGTCACAGAGAACATGGCGCTGACGCCATTGACCGTCAGCACGGCCGTCGTCGTGGCGTTGTAGGTGGATGCTGCGTTTATCTGCACGGTGACCTGATCTCCGGGCCGCACGGTGCCCGCAGCCGATGTGAACGGACCTCCATTGATGCTGTACTGCCCGCCGGTGATGCTGATCACGGCCGGAGAAGTGATCCCGCCGATAGTGATCTGATTCGAGGTCTGGGTACTCGAGGTCGCGGCGCCGGAGGAGCTCGTGAAGCTTCCCTGCAGCACCGGCTGTGCGCCGGTGGTGAGCGCAAAGCTGGACGTCGAACCACCGACGGTCAGCACCGCAGTGGCCGTCGTGCTGTAACTGGAAGGCGCGGTAACCTCCACGGTGACCTGATCGCCCGGTTGCACGGTACCGGGCGCCGATGTGAACGGGCCGCCGTTGATGCTGTACTGCGCGCCGCTGCTGACGCTGATCGGCTGGGCAAGCGTACCGACGATGGTGATCGGACTGGACACCTGGGTTGCGCCGATACTCGAACCGGTGACGGGCGTGAAGCCGGGCTGCTGCGGCGGCTGGGCGGCGGTTGTCACCGTGAATGGGGAATTGACGCCCCCAATGGTCACAATCGCGGATGAAGTCGTGTTGTAGCCGGAAGCTGCGGTCATTTGCACCACCACTTGATCACCGGGCTGCACCGTCCCGGGACCCGAGGTGAACGTACCGCCGTTGATGCTGTACGTTCCACCCGTGATGCTGATGGGAGTCGGTATGGTCGTTCCGGTCACGGTGATGGCATTGGAGGTCTGGACGCTGGACGGCGCTGCGCCGGTGACCGGCGTGAAGGAGCCATGCAACACAGGCTGCGCGCCCGTGGTGACCGCAAACGTGGAAGACACACCGCCGATGGTGAGGGTCGCCGAGTCCGATGTGCTGAAGCCGGAAGCTGCCGTCAGCTGCAATTGCACCAGCGCACCCGGTGAGACCACGCCGGCAACCGAGGTGAAGGCGCCGCCATTGATGCTGTACTGGCCGCCGGCGCTCACGCTGATGGGCGAAGGCACGTCGGTGTTCATCACAGTGATGACATTGGAAATTTGCACGCTCGAGGGATCCACGTTGATGAGCGGCGTGAAGCTGAAGGTGTTCGGAATCGAGTTGATCCCCGTTCCGCCCAAGGTCACGGTCGAGGTGACGGGTGGTGAGGCGGTCGCATTGCTGATGATGGTCAGCGTGCCGTTGCGGCTGCCTTCAGCCGTGGGCGTAAATATCACGTTGATGGTGCAGGAGTTTCCGGCCGCCAGCGTGGCCGGACAGTTGTTGGTCTGAGAATAATCCCCGGTGGCCACGATGCTCGTAATCGCGGCACTGTTCATTCCTTCGGTCAGCGTCACCGTCTGGGATGTGCTCGCGACGGCCACCTGCTGAGGGGGGTAGCTCAACATGCCGGGATTGGCCACCAGCGTGGTGTTGCAAATGACGGTCGAGTTGACGGTCGCCACATTGTTGGATTCATCGGGATCGAGGAAATGCGCAGCGCTGCCGAAATCCGCGTTCGCACTATTGACCACCGTCGTCCCGCAAGTGGCCGCAGGGTCGAGCGTACCGGTGATCGTGAAAGTCACCGAGCCGTTCGCCGGCAGCGTGAGATCCGCGACGTTGAGGTTGCCTGCTCCGCCCGCGTCGCAGCTGGCGCCGGCGGTGCCGACGCAGGTCCACGTCACGCCGCCCAGCGACACCGGCAGGGTATCGAGCAGCGTGGGCGAATCGGTGTCGGTCAGTGTGTAATTGCCGTTGTTCGTCACCGTCAAGTTGTAAGTCACGGCCGCGCCCTGCAGAGCCGTTGACGGACCGGTCATGGTCACCTGCAGATCATCCGGCGTTCCGGCAACCAATCCTTGCAGTTCATGGTTGTTGTTTGACCCGCCGGTGCTGCCGGTAAATGCCACGCTGATATTGGCCGGCGCGACATAGGGAAACGCCTTATTGGAAAACAGCGTCTGGAACGGCTGGCCGCTGGCGGCGCGAAACTGCGCCGTGATGGTGTAACCGACGGCCGGCGAGACAGCGGGCGTCAGAGACAGCAGCACCGTCTTGGGCGACGGCCGGGTCGTGACATTAGGATTGTCGATGTTGCCGACAACGAGAGCCGTGCCGATCCAATTATTGTGGGCGCTCAGCGGGCCGCGAATCGCAAAGGATTCAGGCATCTTGCCCGGGCCGAGGCTGGCGGCCCCGCAAGTGTCATCGGGATTCGAGAAGTTGCCGAATTCATCCAGACCAATACCCAAATAGCCACCCGCACCCCCGCAGTACCCAAGTCCGCCCCCGACTTGAGCGCCCGTCAATGGGGATGCTGTCGAGGCATCGAACAAAACGAGAGCCATGCCATCGGCGCCCGTGCCGCCCCATGACACATAGTTGAACTCCACCACCACGGGTACATTCCCGGCGAAAGAGAATCCGCTGTTGATGGCGGCCCCCTTTTCGCTGGCGCCCGTGCCGGTAAGGCGCAGCCAGCCGGAGCCCACCGGGTCGATCGACGGCGCCGTCATGATGGCGGAGTTGCTCAACGTCCATCCGTCGGAGATCGTTGTCGCCAGCGTCCCCTCGAAATCCTCCTGCAGCTTGAACTGAGCGCTTGCGGGAGCAACATACCCGGCAAACAACAGACAACAAAAAGACAGTTGCGCAAAAAGGCGGCCGAATAAATTTTTCATGAATTGGATCGCTCGACGATGCACGATGGCGTCGTGGTTGGTGGGCTGTAATCTTTAGTTTGAATTTGCACGGCGCGAATTCTGTCGGCACCGGCATCCCACGACAATCTTTGGATCTCCAGTCTGTGACGCCGATCTTATGCATCATCCGCAACCCTACATACGCGGTTCACAGATGTCGGACGAGTTGTGTTGCCGCGCTTACGCCGCGCGACCGCGCTGCGGAGGGCAGCGGTGGCCTACCGCCGCTACGTGGATGGTTACGCTGGTGGTGAAAGGAGCCAAGGCGCACGCACGTAAGTGCGTGAAGCCTGCACTAAATCTCCGTCCACATCCTCAGCAGCCCATGATAGTGCGCCGTCAAGCGCACCAACGCCTCCGGATCCGCGCCCTGCTGGGTCAGCATCTGAATGGTGCGATCCAATTCGAATAGCTTCTCGCGCCGGTCATCCTCTCGCACCAAGCTCTGAATCCAGAACACACAGGCCAGCCTTTCCCCGCGCGTCACCGGCGCGACCCGGTGCCGCGACGTCGATGAATACACCACCAGCTCCCCCGCCTCCAGCTTGGCGGACTGATTGCCGAAATCGCTTTCGATGACGAGCTCTCCGCCATCATAGGATTGCGGTGCGGACAGAAACAAAGTGGCCGACAGATCCGTGCGCAGCTTGTGCGGGCTCCCCGGTACGCCGCGCTCCGTGCCATCCACATGCGTGCCGAACCCCATTCCCTCGGCGTAGCGATTGAACAGCGGCGGATACACCCGATTGGGCAGGATGGCGCTGATGAACGCCGCGTTGCGCTCCAACTCAGCGACGATCATGTTGCCCAACTCACGCGGATAGGAAATTCAAACCACCCGTCCGGACCCAGCCTGCCCACGACCTTGTTCGCGTAACCGGCCTTATGTTGGGCCCAAGCTTAGGGGCCGCATGGTTTGCTTGGCAAATCGGACCGCCAGTAGGTTTCTGCGCAGAGCCCCGGCCGTTGCCAGGCCGCCAGATCAGCGTGCCGCGCCGCCCACAAACCGCCCACGCTGCCGCACGCTCGATCCGGGACAAGCGGGCCCCTACCGGCTCCCTCACCCGGCAACGGAATCGCGACTCATCGTCCTGTTCACAGCAGCCTGGATTGTACCGGCGGCCCCCGCGCCCCGAGCGGCAGCTCGCTCTGATACTGCTCCGGCGCTGCACGCTCCAGGCGCGACAGTATCTTCGCAATGAGCTGCGGCTCCTCGATGCTGGCGATGATCTTCAGCTGGCCACCGCAGCGCGCGCAGCCCTCGATCTCTACACCGAACACTCGCTTCAGCCGTCTTGCCCAGCTCATCGCCACATGCCGGGGCGGCGACGGCTTGACCGCATCAGCCCCCGACACCGGCGGCGTCGCTGCACCCCGGCCCCGCTACACCGGTCGAGGACGCCCTGGCCTTTGTCGATGCACTGCTTGCCGCTCAAGGTGTCCACCTCGCAACGCTTGGACCTGAGTGGCCTCGCCTGCGGCAACTTTGCATCGAGAAGCAGCTCAAAGGAAATGCCGTGCTGGATGCATGGCTTGCCGCTGCGACGATCCACCTCGGTGAGCACTTGGTCAGTTTTGATCGTGACTTCAGGAAGTTGATTGGTAGGTCGCAGTTTACGTTGCTTGAAGCGGATGCCGGGTGATCGGTATCTATCGCCGTCTATCGTCGGGGAAGCCGACAAGGCCATGCGTCATGTGAGCGTGGGAGGCCAAATGACGTCATCCGTTCTGGCTCTGGCGACCTCAGACCGGTTCCCCGCACAGACAGGTCCGTGGTTCGGCGCCAAACGGCGGCAAGGGACCGCAGGGCGCGGCTTCCTAACGCCGCAACTTGATTACTCACGCTGTGAATGATTATCATCCATGGCATGAAGACACTCCCTAGACTGGTCGGAGCTGCCCTTTCCGAGCGTATTCGGGTTATGCCGGCGGTCGTTGTCACGGGCGCGCGGCAGACCGGCAAGAGCACATTGGTCGAACACCTCATCCCTGGAGAGCGGCGTTACGCCACGCTCGATGATCTCGATGTGCTGGATGCTGCCCGCCGCGACCCGGAAGTGCTTGTGGGTGGTCCGGGCCCTGTGACGCTTGACGAGATGCAGCGCGAGCCGGACTTACTGCGCGCCGTGAAGCGCGCCATTGATCGGGACCGGACACCCGGGCGTTTTCTACTCACGGGCTCCGCCAACCTCCTGTTGATGCGGCAAGTCTCTGAATCATTGGCCGGCCGCGCCAGCTATCTCACCCTTTGGCCAATGACACGGCGCGAGCAGCGCGGCCTCGGACGATCTGGCCGCTGGGACGAATTGTTCGCCACGCCCGATGCCGGATGGCGCGAGCTGTTGGATGACGCGGACAATACCGCCGAAGATTGGCGGATGCTTGCTCGCCGAGGCGGGTTCCCAACGCCGGCACTGGAACTGACGACGGCCTCGGAGCGGCGTATCTGGTTCGATGGGTATGTTCGCACCTACCTCGAGCGCGATCTTCAGGATCTGGCGTCGATCAGCGGTTTACCGGACTTCAGAAGACTCATGCGGGCCGCTTGCCTGCGCATGGGTCAGCTCGTCAACCAGACCGAACTCGGTCGCGACGTGGCGCTACCGCAGCCCACCGTACACCGATGGCTCAATCTCCTGGAAACCTCTTACCTTCTCGTGCGCTTACCTGCCTATGCGGTGAATCGAACCAAGCGCCTCATCAAGGCGCCGAAGATCTATTGGGGCGATACGGGCATTGCGATGCATCTGGCCGAAGCCGAGGAGCCCACCGGCGCGCACTTGGAAAATCTCGTGCTACACGACCTGCTGGCGTGGCGCGACGCGCGCATTGAACGCGCGGAGCTGAGCTATTGGCGCACGTCCATCGGCGAGGAAGTGGATTTCGTGATTGAGGCCGGTGGCAAGCTGCTGCCGATCGAAGTGAAGTCCACTGCGCGTCCGCGACTTTCCGATGCCGTTCACTTGCGTACGTTCCACGCTGAGTACGGCAAGAAAGCGCGTGCAGGACTGCTCCTGCACACTGGCAACGCGATCGAATGGCTGGCGCCGGACGTTCTAGCCGCGCCTTGGTGGACCGTTCTGTAAGTGGCGAGGCTGCAGCCGATAGGGACTGCGGACGGATGCATTCGTTCGACATCTATCGCCTTCTATCGCCCTCAAGCGGAAATTGTTGGCGGTAGATTTGACGGTAAACGCGGGCTAGCATGAAAGGAAGTCTTGCGCTGATGCGCGAGGCCCGCTCCACAGCTGGTACGAGGAGGCTCTGAGGGCGAAGTGGCGCAGGCCGCAGGACATCAAAGATCAGTTTGCGAGCGCGAGCATCTGCGGTAACACGCGTCGTGTTCAACGTGGGCGGCATTCCCTATGAGAGTCTGCTGACTGAGGTGACCTGAGTCTCCGTCGGCTCTCGATGTCCGCCTTTTCCCGTTACATTGGCATTGACTATTCTGGCGCCGAGACGCCAGAAGCCAGTCTCAAGTGCCTGCGTGTCTACTGCGCCGTCGGAGAATCCGCGGCGAACGAGGTGCCTCCGCCGCCAAGTCCTCGCAAGTACTGGACGCGACGCGGCGTCGCGCACTGGTTGGCCGCGCGGCTCGCCGAAGACGTCCCGACGATTGTCGGCATAGATCACGGGTTTTGCCGCTTACGGGTTACAGCGCCGGATCCAGGCCGCACCGCCATGCTTGCCTTTGGCCATCCAGATATTGGGCCCCTGATACAGATATTGGCCATTGTCGGTATAGGAGGGAATTCCCGAGGTCGCCGTCAGCGTCCATTGATTGGCCGACGCGGTGAATATGCCTGCATGGGACGGCGCGCCATCCATCGCTTCGCTGTGGAACTTGTAGCTGCCGTCGCCCGCAATCTCCCACACCCAATTGCCGCCCTTGACCGGCAACTGCCAGGTGCCGATCAAATGGGCGTCGAGGCTGGCGGGGCTCGCTGCCATCTGTGGCTTGACGGTGCAATGCATGGTGGTCTGCGCCAGAGCCGGTCGCAGCCACGACACCGCGCCCTGCTGGGCGGCGGCGATGAAGATGCCGGGGGCCTGGTAGAGATAATTGCCGCCGCCCGCAAACGCATAGCCGGTTTTCGCTTTCATGCTCCAGGCCCCATTGCTGGCAGCAAAGCTGCCGGCATGGGACGGCACCCCGTCCTGGGCCTCGCTGTGGAAGGTATAACTGCCCTTCGAATCGATCATCAGCATCCATAGCCCACCCTTCAACGGCAACTCCCACGTGCCCACCAGATTGGGATCGACGCCATGCGGCTGCAACGCCTTCATGTCGGCCGAGGTGCAGGGCCGCAGCGCATTCTGAGCCAGATAGCAGGGATCGACCCCGAGATGGGTGGTGGTGACCTGGCTTTGCCCGCTATTGCCGCAAAGGCCGGTGAAGCTGCAATAATCGGCCTGGGCGATGAAGTCGTCCGCCGTCGGCTGCTGGGCCTGCGCCACTCCGCCCCTCACGCCAAGCGATGCCACGCCGAAGAGTGCCAGAAGAATTCTTCGCGTCTTTTTCGCTTGAAGCATGACCTCCCCCCGGGCGTAGCGTACCCGGCCATGGCGTCCGGTGCACTTATAAAGTGCGATCGATGCGTCTTCCGCAATGACCAAATCTGCCTTACCTTGTTACTGCCTGGTCAGACATGGGCTGTCCCGAAGGTTATTTTGACGTTCATTTGTGGCTCCCCAAAAGGAGAATTGCTGATGCCCACTCAAGCGTCTTCCAAACAGCTCCTCCTCATTGGCGCGTCCCGCGGCCTCGGGCTCGCCTTGGCTGAAGAGTACCTCAAGCGCGGCTGGCAGGTGATCGCCACCGAACGGGACAGCAACAGATCGAAACTGCACGATCTATTGCGAGATTCTCAGAGCCGACTCGAAATCGCGACCGTTGACATTACTCATCCAGATCAGGTCGCCTCCTTGCGGGCGCGTCTGGCACTGAGACGGTTCGATATGCTGTTCGTCAACGCTGGCGTCGGTACTCGTGAGATGGTTGCCGGCATTTCCACCGACGAGTTCATACGGATGATGGTAACGAATGCCTTGAGTCCCATGCGGGTCGTAGAGAGTTTTCAGGACCTTGTGCTGCCAACTGGGACGATCGGCATCATGTCCTCCGGACAAGGCAGCATCACAAACAATGAGAACGGACATTACGAAATTTATCGTGCAAGCAAGACGGCGCTCAACATGCTCATGCGCAGTTTCGCTGCCCGGCACGCTGGTGATGCGCGAACGCTGTTGCTCATGGCGCCGGGCTGGGTGCGAACGGATCTGGGAGGACCCGAGGCGCGTTTGAGCGTCGAGGAAAGCATACCGAATCTTGCAAATACCATGGATGCGCAGGCTGGCAAGGCGGGTCTTCAGTATCTGGACTACCTAGGCCGCAAGGTTCCATGGTGAGTCAGAACATGCGCATTGTCGCCGTCGAAGAATACTTCCCTTTCCCTGATCTCCTCGGCCGGATTGATGTTATTGCATTGCTCGGTCACTCGCGTCTGTCTCCGTCGGCGTGCACCGCTGCTTCGATCGCGGCAACATCGATCTTCTTCATGGTCATCATGGCCGCGAAAGCCCGCTTGGCGCCTTCGCCGCCCTTGGCCATGGCTTCGGTCATCGCTCTGGGCGTGATCTGCCATGAGAGGCCCCACTTGTCCTTGCACCAGCCGCACTGGCTCTCCTGCCCGCCATTGCCGACAATCGCATTCCAGTAGCGGTCGGTTTCTTCCTGGCTGTCGGTCTCGATCTGAAAGCTGAAAGCTTCGGAATGCTTGAACGCCGGCCCGCCGTTAAGCCCGATGCAAGGGACGCCGAGCACGGTGAACTCGACCACCAGCACATTACCCTCCTTACCGTTCGGGTAATCGCCAGGGGCACGCCGCACGGCGTCCACCGAACTTCCCGGAAATGTCTGGGCGTAGAACTTCGCGGCTTCCTCGGCATTGTGGTCGTACCACAGGCACACTGTGGTCTTGGGGACTTGTTCGCTCATGCTTGTGCTCCCTGCGGGCCCACTACACCAAAAGCTGCGCCCTTGAGGGTCGTTGGCGATGACTATCCAGTCGCCGCCCGGTACCTGATGCGGGCCATTCACGACGCTGCCGCCGCCCATTTCGATGGCTGCCTTCGCCGCAGTGATCGACTGGACGCCGAAATAGAACAGCCATGCGGCGTTTGGGCTCTGCGGGGCTTTCTGCATGATGGCACCGAGGCGCAGGCCGGCGTGATCAATGAAGTCATAGGTGCCCAACGCGCCCATCGGCATGCTGTCCTTGAATTCGAAGCCGAAGTGCTTTGCGTAGAATTGCTTTGCGCGCGTCTGGTCGGGACTCGCGAGTTCGTTCCAGCGCACGTGCTGCGCCGTGGTGACATCAAACACATCGCTCTTCGCGTCGGGCTTCCCCGGCGGCGGAATCGGCGCCATCACGTAGAAACGGCGTGCCCATCGGGTCGGCGACCATCGCAATGGCGCCGACGGGCAGATCCTTGCGCGGCATCAGCAGTTTCCCGCCATCGGCCTCGATGGCCTTTACCGCCACATCAACGTCGGCGACATGCAGATAACCCAGCCACCCAGGACGCGCGCCGTGTTGCACCATGTCGCCCGTCAGCGAGAGCACGCCACCGTTGTAGCCGCCATCGCTGCGGCCGATCATGCGGTAATCCACGTCGCCGCCCAGCGGATCGGAACGATCGGCGATCTTCCAGCCGACCACCGCACCGTAGAACTTCGCGGCCGCGGTGGCGTCGCTCGTCATCAGCTCGTACCAGATGAAACTGCCGGTGGCGCTCATTGCAAAGTCTCCTTAATTGAATAGCAGCGTGAGATATCTCTTCAGGTGGGGGAGGGCCTCGCTAGTTTGTGCTAGTTTTATCGAATGGACAAAACGATGGTTTTAGATACCTGATTGTGGGCGGATACACGGTAGCGCTTCATGCGCTTCCGCCCCTGACGTTGACGTTCGAAAAGTTACGAGTATTGACGTTATGCACGTTAATACTCGTAACGTGCTGTTTTCAAGAGTCAATTAGCGTCGATGTGCGGCGGTGGGGGCCGCGCTTCGCCCATGCCGTGGCCGCAACTAACCGTGAGCGCGTCGGCCGCTGATGGTTGGTACGGTTGCGATCTTCGCGCGAGAATCGTTGCCGGCATTCGGCACAGCGGGTTCGGATCGCCGAAAACGCGATATCAGTTCTGTCAGGCCCGTTGCCTGCGCGGTCAGCACCTGTGCTGCGCCGTATCCTGTTGGACTAGCGCAGCGTTTTGCTGGGTCATCGTGTCCATCAATGTCATCGCTTTGTTCACCTGCTCGATCCCCGAGGCCTGCTCGCGGCTTGAGTTGGCGATTTCGGCCATTACATCCGTCACCTTTTTCACTCTCGTCACGATCTCTTCGAGCACCTTGCCAGACTCATCGACCAGCCTCGTCCCTTCGTCAACTTTGGCGACTGAGTCGTGTATGAGCGTCTTGATTTCCTTGGCCGCAGCAGCGCTCTTCGAGGCGAGGTTGCGCACCTCGGATGCCACTACCGCGAAGCCTCGCCCCTGCTCTCCAGCCCGGGCGGCTTCCACCGCGGCATTCAGCGCCAACAGATTGGTCTGAAACGCGATCTCATCGATCACCCCAATGATGTCGGCTATGCGTTTGCTGGCGGTGTTGATCTCGCTCATCGCGGTCACGGCGGAGCCTACGACACGGCCGCCGCGCTCGGCTTGCTCGCGAGCCGCTTGCGCCAACTCGCTGGCGTGCACGGCATTGTCCGCGTTGTTCTTGACGGTGGCGGTCATCTGTTCCATCGAGGCTGCCGTCTCCTCCGGGCTAGAGGCTTGCTCCTCGGTTCGCGTGCTCAATTCGAGGCTGCCGCGGGAAATTTCGCCGGCGCCAAGCTGTACCTCGTGTGAAGTCTTGGCCAAGCTGGCGACAAGTTCCATCATCGACTGAATCAACGAATTGATCGACACGGCGAGCGCCTTGAAGTGGCCTGCCTTGTCGTCAACGTTCACTCGCGACGTTAGATCGCCCTGGACGGCCCGCTGCACAACCTGCATGGTTTCAGCCACCGTCGTTGAAACGCTGCCGATCAGTTCGTTGATGTTGCGCGTGAGCAGCTCGAGGTTGCCGCTCTTGCCGTCCATGCTGATGCGCCGATCGCCGGCGCCGCTGAGTGCCGCGTTGATCACATCCTGGGATTCTTGCACGGCGCTATCGAAGGCCCGCGCCTCGAGGATGATCGGGGTGATTTCGCTGGCGAACTTGACCACTTTCCATGGCTTTCCGTTCTGATCGATCAGGGGATTGAAGCTTGCGCGAACCCAGACTTCGCGACCGTTCTTGCCTTTGCGCCTGAAGCGCCCCTGCTCGAACTGACCTGCGTGCATGTGCTTCCACAGCGTACGATATTCAGCTCCCTCGTGGTCTGCGGGATCAACGAACAACGTGTACGGCGTACCGACAATCTCCGCCAGCGTGTAGCCGAACAATTTCGCAGCGTGGAGTGTACCGGCGGCCCCCGCGCCCCGAGCGGCAGCTCGCTCTGATACTGCTCCGGCGCTGCACGCTCCAACTTATCGGCCGATCTACAAAATAACGATACATATATCTTGCTGAGCGACGATACGAGGAGTTGGGGACCGGGGAACGAACAATTGGGACGGACCCGTTTTTTTCGAGGACGAATTCGAACGCTCCCGCTGGACGGAATCGCACATCGAGTAGATATTTCAACAAAGCAGCGCATCATCCGATCCATTCTGGTGGGGCGCTTATGAAACCTTAAAGGACCGCAATCAGAATGAACTCATTAGGCGAGGCAATGGCCGCGCGTGATCCAATCCCGCTGACGCAGCCAATGGCCACTTACTGCGGCCTGGCAATTTCACTTTTAGGGGCACCCGCATTCGTCGCAATCTTTCGCCTCCTCACGGGTGAGAGCCACTCAGACTTGCAAGTAGTCGGACGGGATGTCGGTCTTTTCTCCTTGGCCGCACTACTTTTGTGGATCGTCAAGACCCAAGAACAGTTGCCACTTACGTCGATCGGTGCTCATGCCGATCGGTTAGCGAGATCTCTTCTAAGGGGCTTCGTTCTTGGGATGGTCCTTCTCGTTGTGACTGTCGGATTGTATTTGCTTCTCCCGAAAGTGGGGCTTCATATCGGCGACAGTGCACGCAATGCATTCCAGCCCGCACTGTGGGTTGTCGCACTCGCGGTTTTGCGTGCCGGCGTCGTCGAGGAATTGTTTTATCGGGGCTTTGCAATCGAGCGTCTAAAGAGCCTTCCCAGGAACTCGTGGGTGGCCTCTCTAGTGCCATTAGTCGCCTTCGCCGCTGCGCACTATAGACAAGGACTTGGCGGTATCGTCTCAGCAGCGATATTGGGTGGGCTGTTGACAATCTTTTATCTCAAATTTCGAGATCTGGTCGCCAACACGGCAGCGCATTGTTTTGTGGACTTCGTGCTCAATGTCGGCATACCGCTCGTGAGCCGCGCCTAGGTGTTTCAAGCCGATCGGGCTATTCTTTGTCTGTTTGAGCTCAACGATCGACGCCGGGCGGATGATGCAGCGAGTCGTAGGCAGCAATATCCGCTGATGAAAGATTCTCAGCCTTCCAAACCATCGCCCGATGAATGCGATTCCAGCCGCTGGGGTGGTCGAAGAAGATCACTTCTTCGAGCGGACCCGGCTCCATCTTGCGGTATTCGGCCAGGTGCAGCGCCGCCTGCGCGGCGGACATGGCGGGCGGTCCTGCAATGGGCGAGGACGCAACAGACTATTTCGTCAGGACTCCCGGCGGACTCCGCAAATCTGTCCTGTTCGACGAGAAAGAACATCGGGTTGTAGGCCGCGCGAATCGAGTTTCGCCCCGAATGCGCGAGTTGGCGCTCGATGGCATCCCGATTCCATCCCTGCTCGTTGAGCAGGGTGGACGCCATGCTGCGAAACCCGTGCCCGGTCATTTCCGAGCCGCTCCAACCGAGCCGCCGCAAGCCCCGTTGACGGTGTTCTCACTCATGCACCGCTCGCGGCTGCGCGCGCCCGGAAAGACGTAGCGCCCTTTGCCGGTCAATGGCTGCAGGGCGCGCAGGATGGCCACCGCTTGCGTCGACAGCGGCACGATGTGCTTGGCTTTCATCTTCATTCGCTCCGCCGGGATGCGCCACTCGCTAGCCTCAAGATCGATCTCGATCCACTCGGCCTTGCGCAGCTCGCCCGGCCGCACAAACACCAGTGGCGCGAGTTGCAACGCATATCGGGTCACGTTTGAGCCGCGATACCCGTCGATGGCGCGTAGCAACGCGGCCACGCCCTCGGGCTCGGTGACAGATGCATGATGCCGCGATGTACCGGGCGGCAGCGCGCCGCGCAGATCCGCCGAAATGTCGCGTTCGGCGCGCCCCGTCGCGACGGCGTAACGATGGATGTACACCATCGGACGCCGGGCGACATGCCAACACGTCCATGGATGATTGGTTGGTGGGCCCGCTCGGACTCGAACCGAGGACCAAGGGATTCACTTCTGCCCCGCCGTTTCCGGAGGGAGTGGACTATCTCTTCACCCCAGAGGGGTGCGGGACGCTCTAGCCTGTCATTAAGCGCAACTCAAGCGCTCAGGTAGTCTCTGCACCTTCCGGCGGTGTACCGCCGGCTTGGCTCAGGGTTGCCATCAGCCGTAGCTGTTAAGGTTTCCCTGAATTCATCCCGTCCACTTCGCACCTTGCGATGCGAAGGCACCATTCTTGATGAGTCCCCTGCTCTAACCAACTGAGCTACAGGCCCGACGGCGCGCATCTTACCATGCGAAGGCACATGTCGCCCGCGCCCGGCCAGCGGTCCTTGGGTTATCGTAGGCTGCTCGTGAGTCCGCCACCCCTACCCGATTTACCGATCAACGAGGCCCTGCCGGCGCTGGCCGACGCCCTGACGCAGTTCGCCGCAATGTGCTGCTGGAGGCTCCGCCAGGCGCCGGTAAAAGCACCATCGTGCCGCTCTTCCTGCGCCCAAGTCCCTGGCTGGGCGGCCAAAAGATCCTGATGCTCGAACCGCGCCGCCTGGCGGCGCGCGCCGTCGCCGGCCGCATGGCGCATCTGCTCGGCGAACCCGTCGGCCGCAGCGTCGGGTTTCGCACCCGGCTCGAAACGCGGGTGAGCCGCGAGACGCGCATCGAGGTGGTCACCGAGGGCATTCTCACGCGCATGCTGCAGGACGACTCGGGACTCGCGGGCATCGGCTGCGTGATCTTCGACGAATTTCACGAGCGCAGCCTGAACGCCGACCTGGGGCTCGCGCTGTGCTTCGAGAGCCAGCAGAACCTGCGCGAGGATTTGCGCATCGTGGTGATGTCGGCGACCCTGGATCTGCAGCCCATCGCCCAGCTGCTGGGCGACGCTGCCCATCGTGGCCGCACGCGGCCGCAGCTTCGAGGTCGACGACCCAGCTACGTGGCGCGCCGCCCGGAAATCTACCTCGAACAGCAAATGGCACAGGTGGTGCGCACGGCCTTGCGCGAACATGACGGCGACATCCTGTGCTTTCTGCCGGGGGCGGCGGAAATCCGCCGCGTGCAGCGCGCCCTCGAGGATGCCGGCCTGGATCGCCACGTGCGCGTACTGCCTCTGTACGGCGAGCTCGAGGCCGCCGGCGCAGGATGCGGCCCTCGCTCCCGCGCCCGCCGGGCAGCGCAAAATCGTGCTCGCCACCAGCATCGCCGAAACCAGCCTGACCATCGAAGGCGTTCGCGTGGTCGTCGACTCGGGATTGCGCCGTTACGCGGAATTCGATCCCGCGACCGGCATGAGTCGTCTGGTGACCACCAAGGTGTCGCAGGCTGCCGCCGATCAGCGCCGCGGCCGCGCCGGCCGCCTAAGCGCGGGCCACTGCTACCGGCTATGGTCGGAGGGCACGCAGGCGTCGCTCGCGCCGCAAACTGCGCCGGAAATCCTGCATGCCGATCTCGCCCCCTTGGCGCTGGAACTCAGTTGCTGGGGAGCCGTGGACGCCGCGAGCTTGACGTGGCTCGATCCGCCGCCCGCCGCGCCGCTGGCGCAGGCGCGCGATTTGCTGCGGCAGCTCGATGCCATCGATGCTGCCGCACGCGTCACGCCGCATGGCAGGATGCTGGCGAAGCTCGGGACTCACCCGCGGCTGGCGCATATGCTGGTCAGAGCGGGCGAGCACGGCGCGGCCCGTCTGGCCTGCGACCTTGCCGCCATCTTGAGCGAGCGCGACATCCTGCGCGCGGGCGTCGGCGCGCGCGATGTGGATCTGCGGCTGCGAGTCGCGGTACTGCGCGGCGATGTGCGGGATCTGCCGCCCGGAATCACCGTGGATGCATCGCGCCATGGAGCAGGCGGCGCGCAGCTCCGCGCATTGGCAGCGTGAATTTACGCGCGGCCGCGCCGGACTCGGCCGATCCGCATGAATGGACCGGCATTCTTCTGGCGTGGGCTTACCCCGACGGATCGGCCGGGCGCGCGGCGACGGCGGGCGATACCTGCTGGCGAATGGCCGCGGCGCACGTTTCGGGGAAGCCGCAGGCACTGTCCAAAGCCGAATTCATCGTCGCGGCGGAATTGGACGGTGCGGAGCGCGAGGCGCGGATTTTTCTCGCCGCTCCCGTGAGGCTCGCGGATCTGGAAGAGCATTTTTCCGCGCAAATCCTCGATCACGCCGAAATAGTCTGGGACGAGCGCGACCAGGCGGTTCGTGCGCGGCACGAGCGCCGTCTCGGCGCCCTGCTCCTGAACTCGGCCGAGATGCGCAATCCCGACGGTGAGGCAATGCAGACCGCCGCACTCGCAGGACTTCGGCAGCTGGGGATTGCCGCTCTGCCATGGACCTCTGTGTTGCGGCAGTGGCAGGCGCGCGTGCATTTGATGCGGCAGTATGCCGTCCCGTCGCCGGAACCCTGGCCGGATCTGAGCGATGCGGCGCTGGCCGCGACGCTGGGGGACTGGGCGCCTCCCTGGATTTCCGGTTTCACCCGCCGCGAGCACTTTGCGCGGATGGACTTGGGCAATGCCCTGCGATCTCGTTTGAGCTATGCGCAGGGCGCCATCGTCGAGAGGGAGGCGCCGACGCATTTCACCGTGCCGAGCGGCTCGGACATACCGATAGACTATTTGGACGGCGAAATTCCCACCCTGTCGGTGCGCCTGCAGGAAATGTTCGGCTTGAACCAGACGCCGAGCGTGGCGGCCGGGCGGTTGCCGCTGCTGCTGAAATTGCTGTCGCCGGCGCGGCGTCCCGGTGCAGATCACCCGGGATCTCGTGAGCTTTTGGAATCGTGGCTATCACGAAGTGAAAAAGGATCTGAAGGGCCGGTACCCGAAACATTACTGGCCGGAGGACCCCTACACCGCCGAGCCCACCCGCCGCGCACGGCCGCGCACCCCGCCGCGCTGATGCCACCTCTCAGTTGACAACGGCCACGCAGCGGTTAGGGTGATCGGCGAGCCGAGGAAGCGCTACCCATGTACCCTCATCGATGAAGGACTACAGCAATCATTTTCGTGAACTCGTCAAACACCAGTTGGGCGACGATCCACGAATCCTGGTGCCACGCGGGGCACAGGACATGATGATACTCGCCACGTGGCGCCTGTCCGGCGACACGGTGCGCCCCAACAAGCGTTCACGCATGGTTCGCATAGTGATCTCACAGGAAGCACTCGAGGACTACGCCGGCCGCAGCGAGGACTTGCGGCGGGCCAGCGATGAGCGCTTCGTCGCCTGGATTCGGCGTCAATTGAGCACCTTCGATCCCAATCATGACTCGCCCCTCGGGGTAGAGCCGCCGTCGGTGACCTGGCCGGTGAGCACCGGCGTGTTGAATGCACACGCGTGATCTGTTCGCCGGTGCTGCACTCGACACTCGTCATGAGCGGCTGGCACCGGGAGCTTGGCTGCTCAGAGGATTTGCGCTCGACGAGGTATCTGCGCTGCTGACGGCCATCGACGGCATCAAGGCCACCGCGCCCTTCCGTCACCTCGTGACTCCCGGCGGTTTTCGCATGTCGGTGGCCATGACCAATTGCGGCAGATTAGGATGGGTGAGCGATCGCGCCGGGTATCGCTACGACGCATGCGATCCGATGAGCGGCCTGCCTTGGCCGCCGATGCCGGCGGTATTTCTTGCATTGGCGCGAACCGCGGCGCAGGCAGGGGAATTCCCGGACTTCGAGCCCGATGCCTGTCTGGTCAATCGGTATGAGCCCGGTGCCCGCCTCACGCTGCATCAAGACAAGGATGAGAGCGACTTGAGCGCGCCCATCGTGTCCGTCTCGCTCGGTTTGCCTGCGACTTTCTTGTTCGGCGGTAATTCGCGCACGGACAAACAGCGGCGAGTACCGCTGCAACATGGCGACGTTGTGGTCTGGGGCGGCCCTGCCCGACTGCACCACCAGGCGTGCTTGCCGTGAAAGACGGCTATCACGAGATTTTGGGCTCGCAGCGGCTGAATCTGACCTTCCGCCGTGCCACCTGATCGGCGCGCCTCTTAGGCGGTCTTCTCCGCGCTTTCCACCGATTCGACAGCCGGCGTACGCCAGCCGCTGCGCAGCCCCCAGAAATAAAAGATCAACGCGGCCACGGCAACGCACAGCTGATCCCAGCCGTAGTGGATGTAGTCGTGCCCTTCGAATTCCTTGCTGCCGGCCCAGGACAACAGCGTTAATCGCCAGCAAGTAGGCGATCAACCACCAGGCGGCGCGCAGCTGCAGCCCGAAATGGTCCAGCCGGACTTGCCTTGGTAGTAGAAATACACCGGCATCGGCAAAATCAGCAGCAACATGATCTCGCCGGTGTGCGGCCAGCGCGCCCAGAACAGCATCAGCGTGGCGAGCACGAAGGCGATCGGCGCGAGCACCTGCAGGCCCGGAACGCGCAGGGGCCGATGCAGATCGGGCGCCGTGCGCCGCAGCACCATGACACTGATCGGTACCACCAGGTAGGTGATGATGGTGGCGACCGAGATCACCGCCGCAAGCTTGCCCCAGCCGCGAAAGAAAAACAGGAAGATGAACGAGACCAGCAAGTTGAACCACATCGCCGGCCGCGGTATGCCGAAGCGCGGGTGCACGCGGCCGAGCACTTCGGGCACCGTGCCACTGCGCTCCATGGCGTAAATCATGCGAGCCGTGGTCGCGGTGTACGTCGTGCCGGTGCCGCTGGGGCTGACGAAGGCATCGGCGTAAAGCAGCAAGGCGAGCCAGTTGAGATTGAGCGCCAGCGCCAGCTGCGCGAACGGCGAGCTGTATTCCAGAGCCGCCCAGCCCTCGTGCAGATGTTCCGGCGCCACCGCTCCGAGGAAGGCAATCTGCAGCATGCAGGTAGACGACGGTGCTCAGCGCGATCGAGCCGAAGATGGCAAAAGGCACGCTGCGCCCCGGATTGCGCGCCTCGCCGGCCAGGTTGACCGGGCTCTGGAAGCCGTTGTAGCTGAATACGATGCCGCTGGTCGCGACCGCGGTGAGGATGGCCGCGACATTGCCCACGTGCTTCCCGCCATGGATGCCGACCTGGAAGTTCTCCCAGTGGAAACCAGTGCACACCAGTGCGACGGCGGTGGCTGCCGGCACGATGAGCTTGAAGAAGGTGATGGCGCTGTTGGTATCGGCAAAGACCTTCACGCTCCAGAAATTGAGCAGGAAATACACCACCACCAGCGCGGCGGAAATGGATAGGCCAGGCACCGTCAACTCTCCCTGGCCATTGGCGGCGTGAACGTAGAGTTCATGCGCCCAGCTCCAGGGCCAGGAACTCATGTATTGCACCGATGCCTCGGCCTCGACCGGAATCACGGAGACAATGGCGATCCAGGCCGCCCAGCCGGCGACGAATCCAACCAGAGAGCCATGCGAGTAATGCCCGTAGCGCACCGCACCGCCGGACTCGGGGAACATCGCGCCCAGCTCGGCGTAAGTCAATGCCACGAACAGGATGACGACCGCGCCGATGATCCAAGCATAGATCGCACCGGGTCCCGCCAGCTGAGCGGCGCGCCAGGCGCCGAACAGCCAACCCGACCCGATGATCGAACCCAAGCCCGTGAACATCAGCGCGACGGCTCCGACTTCCCGGCGAATCGCACTTTCATTGGACATGCATCACCTCTCTGGAGTCGACTGTAGCGGCTCGACCGGTGTTAAACCATGCCGATGTATTGGAAAACCCTGAATTCGTTGGGCTCATGGTCGCCAAGTCACCTACAGATGTGTTCCCATGGCACCGAAAATGGCAATCCTATACGCTTGGATGTACCGCAGAATCCTCGAGCCTCTCCTGGGCTTGCTGACTCAGGGCATGTCGCCGGATCGGCTCGCGCTCTGCGTGGCTATCGGGGTGGTGGTCGGCAACATCCCCATTCTCGGCGTGTTCGACCATTCTTTGCGCCGCCATCGCACTGGCATTCCGCTTGAATCTGGCGGCGATTCAAATCGTGCAGGCGGCCATGGCGCCCACGCAATTACTGTTGATCATTCCCTTCGTTCGCTTGGGCGAGTGGATCTTGCGCGTTCCTCCCGAGCCCGTGTCGCTCAAACAAGGAATGGCACTGCTGGCGCAAAGCGCCGCACACGCAATTGCCGTGCTCTGGAACGCAATTCTGCATGCGGGACTGGCCTGGCTCTTGGTCGCCCCCTTGGGCGTCTATTCAATCTACAAATTACTGACGCCTGTCTTCGTCCGCGCCGCTGCGCAAATCAAGTAGCCGTAGCATGGATTGAAAAACGGGGATCAGGCCTCGGCTTCACATCCGTGTTCGCAGCGGTCTCGCTCGATCTGCAAAGTGGCATGGTGAATATGGAAGCGCCGCTTGAGACTGGGGGTGACGGAGTCCAGCAGCGCATCTTCCGCCCCACGATCCGGCACCACCAGATGGGCTGTCAGGGCAACGCTGGTGGTGCTCAGCGCCCAGATATGCAGGTCGTGCACGTCGGTCACGCCCCGCTGACCGGCCAAGAAGGACATCACAGCCGAAGTATTGACGCTCGCAGGAACACCGTCGAGCGATAAGTGCAGCGAATCGCGCAATAGACCCCAGGTGCTCACCAAAATCGCTGCGACGATCAATAGACTGACGATCGGGTCCAGTCGGCTCCAGCCGGTGTACATGATGATCGCACCCGACAGCAGCACGCCGACGGATACGGCGGCATCGCCCAACATATGGATGTAGGCACTGCGCCTGTTCAGATCGCCATGACTCCCGGCATGCAGCATCCAGGCGCTCAAGCCGTTGACCACGATGCCGCTGGCGGCAACACTCATCACGACGGTTCCCGCCACTGCGGGAGGCGACGCGAGGCGGCTCACAGCCTCCCAGGCGATGGCACCGCACGCCGTCAGCAATAGAACGGCGTTTGTGAGCGCCGCCAGAACCGAGGAACGCCCCAGGCCGTATGTGAACCTCGCCCCGGGAGGCCGACGCCCCAGGTACATGGCGGCCCAAGCGCACACCAACCCCAGTACGTCGCTCAGGTTGTGGCCGGCATCCGCGATCAATGCCACTGAGTTGGACAGGAACCCGAAGCCCCCCTCGATGACGACGAAAATCAGGTTCAGCGCCACCGCAATGGCCATTCGGGTATTGATACCCCCGGTCGCTATTCCATGAGCATGCCCGTGTCCGTGGCTGTGCTCATGTCCGTGCGCATGCTCGTGCGCATGCTCGTGCCCATGTTCATCTTCACGCGCATGATGTTCATGGGCATGGGACTCTTCGTGTGCACGTGAATCTTCGTGCGCATGTTTATCCTCATGCTCATGATCGTGATCCTTGCCGCTGTGATCGTGTCGTGCCATCCGGCTCATCTTACTTTAGTTGTGCCGTCGTCTACATACTCAAGCCCGGCACCGGCGGCGCTGCGACGCCGCACAATATCGTAAAATTCGAGTAAAATGGCCCTAAATGCCGTTTTAGCGCTCGTGCGAACCCCAGCGAGGCCCCGGTGGGCCGCCGCTCACAGCCCCAGCTGGCTCAGCGACGGGTGGTCGTCCGGACGGCGCCCGAGGGGCCAGTGATATTTGCGCTCGCCTTCCGCTATCGGCAAATCGTTGATGCTGGCGATGCGCAGCCTCATCAGACCGTGTTCGTCGAACTCCCAGTTTTCATTGCCGTAGCTGCGAAACCAATGGCCGCTGTCGTCGTGCCACTCGTAAGCGAAACGCACGGCTATCCGATTCTCGCGAAAAGCCCAAACTTCCTTGATGAGCCGGTAGTCGAGTTCGCGCGACCACTTGCGCGTGAGAAATGCCTGGATGGCGTCGCGGCCCTGCAGGAACTCGGCGCGATTGCGCCAGCGGCTGTCCGTGGTATACGCGAGCGCGACTCGGGCGGGGTCTCGAGTGTTCCACGCGTCCTCCGCCATGCGCGCCTTCTGCGCGGCGGTTTCCGAGGTGAACGGGGGCAGGGGTGGCTTGTCCATGGGATCTCTCGTTGACGGCCCCTGTCAGCGTAACTACGCTGGTCGCCACTAAGCAAGTGGGAACGATGGAAATGCGTGAGCTTTAGCCGCTCCCAGCAAGGGATGGGAGCCGCCCTCGCCGCGGTCGTCATCTGGGCGCTCGTGCCGGTGGGAACTCGATTCTTCGTCCTGCGGATGGACCCCTTTCTATTCAACGTGATTCGCTTTGCCGCCTCCGGGTCTGTCGCGGTCCCGCTCTTCTTGCATGCGCGGCCATGGCGTTGGCCGGCATCCGATCGGATGCTCCTGTTCTGGTGCGCGGTGCTTGCGGTTCCCGGTTACAACATTCCCGTAGCAGTGGCCGCTCAGAGGGTCCCGGCCAGCCGGCTCGGACTGTTGATCGCAACCGAACCAGTATTCATCGTCGCCCTGACCCTGCTTCTGAAGCGCCAACGAATCGGCTGGCGAGTATGGGTTGGCAGCGCATTGGCGCTTGGCGGCGTCGCTCTGACCTCCCAGGGACCGGTGGCGGCGCAGAGTCTCAGCTGGATCAGCACCCTGCAGGCGCTGTGCGGCGCAGCCTCTTGGTCCTGCTACACGGTGCTGGCCTCCAGACTCAACCAGAGGTACGGCACTTTCGGTAGCACCGGCGCCATCCTGGTGGTGGGTACGGTGGTGTTAATGGCCATATCGATCCCCATGATCCATGTAACGTCGATGCCGGATGCAACGACGATCTCGTTGGTGGCCGCCCTGGGATTGGCCAGCAGCATGCTGGGATTTTTGCTGTGGAATTATGCAGGCGCCCGTGTGCCCGCCGAACGCATGGGATTGATGCTTTATCTGATACCCGTCGTCTGCATGCTTGCGGGCACCGGCTTTTTGGGAGAGGCCCTGACCGCCCCAATCATCTGCGGCGGCGCACTGACCGTGTTCGGCGTGTGGGTGGCTTCTATCAACCGCCGGCACGAATCGACGTCACATCAAAGCCTCCGGAGCCGCTCAGCCACGTGTCCTTATCGCGAATGATGGCCTGCGCGGGCAGCGTTTGGGTCTTGACCGCCATACCGGGCTGCTTCCTGATGGCGGTACCCACCGCAAAGATCTCCACCAGGCTCGATCCGAGCTCGATGATGTAGGTCTTGATGCCCACGACTTCCTCGGCGCCCACCGCCGTAGCCTCGCGCTTCAGCCGGTCGAAGACATGCTCGCGCGCATCGTAGATCAGGGTCGTGAGATCCCCGATCTCGCCCTTCACGAAGCTGCGAAAAGCCGCCTTGATCCCGCCGATGGCGCCGAGAGAATAAACCGAGGTCGAGATGAGCAGCTTGATGGGCATGTATCCCAGCTGCGTCATCCCCCACAATTCCTCGCCGGTGAGATCGCTGGTCACCGGCGCAGATTGGGATTCCGGCGGCAACGCCGGATGGAAGGCCGCGGTGCCCGCCATGTACATTTCGTGAAAGCCGGCAAAATGTAGGACATTGGTGCGCACGCCGACCACGGCATTGGCCCGCACCGCTCTGGCGTGTGCAACGAGACGATCGAGTGCGTGATGGCGGGTCTCGTTGAATACATCGCTGAATTCCTTGATCTCGCCCCTCACCAGAGTCTTCAACGTCCCGGCGATGCCGCCCACCGCACCCACCGAATAGGCGATATTTCCGAACACGAACTCTCTCGGCTCGTAGCCCGCATCCATGTGGCAGTACAATTCCTGTGCATCGCCAGAGCTCGTGAACAACGCGGTTCCCTGCGCGCCGCTGACACCCGACCCCACGAACAAGAACTCGGAATTGCCGCTGAGGTTGCGCAGTTCGGAGCTCACGCCGACGACGCCGTGGACCTGCTCGCGATCCGCTTCGGCCCGCATGCGGACAAAGGCGGCCTCGCGGCCCTCATGGATCATGCGGGTGACGTCGGGAATCTCGCCCCCGACGATGCCGCGGAAGGCGGAACGCACGCCGCCGAGAAATCCCATCGACTGAATGCTGTTCCCGATGACGACCCCGCTCGGGATCAGCCCCTTGAGCCGCATGCAGTAGATTTCGTTGCCGGACAACCCGGTCAGTTTGCAGTCAACTTTCATCGGAGTTCTCCCAAGATGACGCCTACATCAGAACACGAAATTCAGTCCCCATCGTTTCACTGCGGCTGCAACCCTTGCAGCGCAAGTTCCGCGATCGCCATGTCCTGAACGGCGACGCCAGTCAGGTCGGCAATGGTGATGTCCCGCCCGCTCCGGCGCCGCAACGACGCGTCCTGAATCACGCGGCCGAGTTCCACCAGATCCTGTAGCTGGATCAGTCCTTGTTCCAGCGCGAGAGCGGAATCGCCGTACTTCGAGCACTGGCTCAGACTATCGACGGCGCGAACCTGGGCGCACGCGAATAGTGCCGGCTCCAGCTCCTGCTTACCTGCTCCATCGGCACCCATGGCGGTAATGTGGGTGCCCGGCCTCACATCCGCGGCACCGAGCAACCAGCCCCGAGAGGGCGTAGTCGTCACGATCAGCTGCGCACCAGCGGCGACCTCCGCAGGCGAGCCGACGACTTCGATGTCGAAACCCTGGACGGCCAGTGCCCGGGCGCGATCCGCCGCGCGCGCCCATAGCCTCACGTGCCGGCACGAAGTCACCTCGCGCAGATATTCGAGCTGCAGCTTCGCCTGGATGCCGGCGCCTATGATGCCGATGGCGCCAATCTCTTGCGGCGCCAGATATTTGGCCGCCACGGCGCCGGCCGCGGCGGTGCGCACATCGGTCAGGTATCCCTCGTCCTGAAAAATGGTGAGCAGTTCCCCGCTCTGGCTGCTGAACACCAGCACCACACCGTTGCTGGATGCGAGGCCGCGCTCGGGATTCTTCCAGAAACCGGTGGCGATCTTGACGGTGAAGGTCGAGCCACGCTTCAAGTATCCGTACTTGATGTGGCAGTCCCCCGGCGGATCCTCAAAATCCAGCTGTCCCACCGGAGGAATGACAGCCTCGCCATTCGAATAGGCGACGAAGGCGCGCTCCATGGCCGCGATGACCTGCTTGGGCTGTATCACTTGTTCGATCTGCCGGCGGGTATAGACGGTCGTCATCAACGCAACTCCTCGCTCTCATCCAAACTTTGCTGTAAATAATCAGGGTCGGTCAGCCGGCGCCGCGCATTGCGGCGGCGGCGGCGGAAGCGATGGAATATTGGAACGAGCCCCATCCAGTCGGGCCGCAACCAGAGTGGACTCTGCGGCTCATCGCCGAGCGCGGAAATAAACAACGCTCTCGCATCCGCCACCGCGTCAACAACCGCCGCGGGCACATCCCGCCACTGGGTCACGACACCGATGGCCTGCTCGATACCCGACTGCATCGTCGCGTCGGCGCGCAGCAGCGCGGCAGCCCATGCCGGCGCATCGCTCGCGTCTTCAGGTAGCGCTTGCAGAAATATTTCCACCAGTTCACGCGCCGCTTGTACCGGGCTTTGTGCGATCGCGCTTGCCGCGGCGGCGCCCGATGTGATCTCACTGGGTGTGATCGAGGCGTGCACCTGCAAATCGAGCGCGGCACGAACCTCAGCCAGCAAGATCTGCAGCGCGCCTGGGATATCGAGCGGCCGAATATCGGCAAAGTCGGCCGGGGGCGCGACCGGGGTGGGCGATGGCGCTCCCTGCTCGGGGGGCGACGTAGTTCCCGACGTGGTTCCCATGCGGACCGCGGGAACATCAGCCGATACGTTGGAGACTTCCATCGCCGCCACCCTTAGGGCGGCAAGTGACGATTCACGAGCGCAACCATTCGGTCGAGGGAGACATGGAACGGATCATGGCCCAGCTCCGGCAGATCGACATACGTCGCACCGGCTTTGAGCAGGGGCTTGACCCGCAGAGTTTGCTCGATGATGTCGTCGTGCGGAGCGAAAACCGTCAACGGTGCCCTCAGGCTCTTGAGTTTCTTCTCGATGGGATAACCGCAGGCGGCACGAAACGCCGCCCCGGGGTTGGCGGCGAGCACATGCTCCACGAACCGCCGATGCACGTCCGCGAGGTCGTAGGGCGGCTGGCGAAAGGCGAACCCGCCGCGCCAGGCGCCCAGCACGTGGCCGCCCTCGGCTGCAGGCCGGAGCGGTTGTTCACTGTACTTTTCCATCTGGCGTTCTTGCTCTTCGGTCGAAAACAACGGCATGCCGACGGCAATGACCCGCCGCACCTGGAGACCGGGCTGGTGAGCCACCTCGATGGCCTCGATGGAACCGGTGTGAATGCCCAGGATGTCCACATCGCCCTGCAGTCCTGCTGCTTGCAGAGTATCCACCGTGCCCTGCGCATACTGCTCCAGCGACAAGGCCCAGGGCGGCGCGTCCGAAAAGCCATAACCCAGCCGATCCGGTGCAAAGCTCGGCCGTTCCAACCGCTCCTGCAACATTTCCCACATGGCTCCGGAACGCGGCGACATGTGCAGAAGCACCAGCGGCACGCCCTTGCCTTCGTTGCTGCGCACGTGCATCTGCCCGAACCGAGTCGGATAAATCCGGCGCGTCATCTAGTGCGCATCCAAAAAAGCTTCGACCAACGGGGCCACCAAATCCGGTTTTTCGATATGAAGCATGTGTCCTGCACCCGCGATGCGGGCAATTTCAATGTGAGGAAATATTGCACGAAATGCCGCCGTCGTGCCGTCGGCGCCCAGCTTCGCCAGGTGATCTGACGCCTCGCCCACCAGCATCAGCAGCGGCGCGCGCAGCTCGCGCCAGCACGCTTCGGCATCTTCGCGCTTGTACAGAATAGGATTCACCCAATGATGACGGGGGTCGCCCGCGAGCAGCACCCGGCCGCCGGCATCGAGTTTACCCCAGGCCGCGGCCACAAACGCGGCCTGTGCCGCAGAGAATCGCGGGTAGCGAAATCGAATGATGCCGGCCAATTCCTCAAATGATGCGTAGTCCTTACGCTCAGCCGGGCCTTTCAATTGGTCCAGCCACTTGCGCATTCGCGCCGGCGCCTGCCCGGGAGCGGTACGCGCCAGCCCGAATCCTTCGAGATTGACGACGCAGCGGACTCGCTCCGGCCGAATGCCCGCATAGGAGCAGGCGATATTTCCGCCCATGCTGTGTCCCACCAAACACGCAGGTGCCGAGGGTGACAGCCGATCTAGCACGGCGTCGAGATCGCCCACATAGTCGGGAAACCAGTAACCCTGCTGCGGCCACTCGCTGCGCCCGAAGCCCCGCCAGTCGAGCGCCACCAAGGGCCGGTCCCGCTGCATCGCATCGACCATGAACTGAAAGGTCGCACCGCTATCGAGCCAGCCGTGAAGCAGGAACACGGGCAACGCCGAATCCGAAGGCTCCGGCCCCCAACGCGTCAGATGCATATCGAGACCGCGTACTCGCAGAGTCTCGTGCCGCGGCTGTCGCAGCACCTGGTACGCCGTCACAACATCCAATTACGGGTGCATCCCACTACCGATCAAAGCACCGACCACACCGCCGACGGCGCCGCCCACCGCGGCGGCAGCGGCCACCACGATATTCGTCTGCGGGGGCTTATGGCTCTCCTGCGGGGCCACGCCATCACCCGATCCGGTACCGGTCCCTGTGCCGGTGCCGGTGCCGGTGCCGGTGCCGGTGCCTGTTCCGCTACCGGATCCCGGTATTTGCGGCGGCTTGCTGGGGTCGTGTCCGTTTGCCATGTGATCCCACTCCTGTTTTTTTGCGATTGCGCCTTACTTTCATACACGCATGCGGCACCCCGCCGCAAGGGCTGCCGGCGTTTGCTGTTCACCCGCACGGGGGTGCATGCTCTCAATAATGGAGGGAGACCGCATTGGGCCATATCGTGTACTGCGCACCTTGGGCGTGGGCGGGATGGGTGAAGTTTATCTTGCCGAACGTGCGGACGCTGAGTTCGAACAGCAGGTGGCCATCAAAGTGGTCCATGGCAGCCTGCGCGGAGTCCAGTCGCGGCTCAAAATCGAGCGCCAAATCCTCGCCCAGCTCGATCACCCGAACATCGCGCATCTGTTGGACGGCGGCTCCTTGCCCGACGGCACGGCCTATATCGTCATGGAATACGTCGACGGCATCCCCATCGACGCCTACTGCGACTCGAACCGTCTGGACATCCCGGCGCGGCTCAGACTTTTTCAGACCGTCTGTGCCGCGGTGCATTACGCCCATCAGAACCTCATCGTACACCGTGATCTCAAGCCCTCGAACATATTGGTGACCGCCGCAGGCATTCCCAAATTGCTTGATTTCGGCATTGCCAAATTATTGGACGAGCACCAGGCGCGGCAGCACACGCTGGCCGTGACTCTCGCCGACATCCGCCTCATGACGCCCGATCACGCCAGCCCTGAGCAGGTTCGAGGACAGGCGATCACCACCGCGAGCGATATCTACGTCTTGGGTGTGCTGCTCTATAAATTACTGACCGGCACCAGCCCCTTCTTCATTGCCTCCATGCGCCTCACCGATATCGAGCGCGCAATTTGTGAGAAAGATCCGCTCCCGCCCAGCCATGCGATAGCGATGAACGATTCGGCGGAACCGCGCGGAGTGACGGACGCCCGGAGCACCAGCGCCAATCGCTTGCGGCGCACCCTGCGCGGCGACCTGGACAATATCGTCGTCATGGCGATGCGCAAGGAGCCGGAGCGCCGCTACGGCTCCTCGCAACAAATGGCCGCCGATATTCAGCGCTATCTGGATGGCAAGCCGGTCATTGCGTGCCGCGACACCATGTCGTATCGCAGCGCCAAATTCGTCCGGCGGCACTGGCTGGCGGTGACGGCCGGCGCCGGTGTGATCTTGTTGATCCTGGCCTTCGCAACGGTAACCTACGTGCAGTCCTTGCGCGTCGCGGCCGAACGCGACCGAGCCGCGGCGGAACGTGCCGCAGCAGACCGCGAGCGCGTCCGCGCCGAAGAAGTATCGAGCTTCCTGGTGAATCTGTTCAAGCTATCGGACCCACAGGAGAATCGCGGCAACCAAGTCACCGCTCGCGAACTGCTGGACTCGGGCGCGAAACGCCTGCAGGCGGAACTGCAAGATCAGCCTGCGACAAAGGCGGCGCTGCTATCGACGGTGGGCGCCGTCTACGACAGTCTCGGTCAATATACGGAAGCACAACGGATTTTGACTGAATCGCTCACGATGCAACCGCTGTCGCAGGACAAATCGCGCATTGAAACGCTGTTGGAGTTGGGCCGCTCCCGAACGCTTGCGCGCGATCTCAGCGGTGCAGAGGAGCCTCTCCAGAAAGCACTGCATATTTCGCAGGTCAATTTTGGGGCCGCCAGTGAGGAATCAGGACGCACATTCTGGGCCCTCGGCCAGCTGAGGTACCAACAAAACCGGCTCACCGACGCCAAGCAGCTTTATCAGCGCGGGCTGAACATTCTGGAGACCACCGGCGCGCCGCCCACCGATGTCTCCGCCCTGCTGGACGATCTCGCGCAGGTGTACGCAGGCGAACTGCAGTGGGCGCTCGCGAAGCAGACCTATGAACGCGCCTTGCAGATCGACCGGCGTATTCTCGGAGACGATCACCCTCGGATAGCCATGCGCCTGAACAATCTGGCGGATATTGCGCAAAGTACCGGCGACTTGAAGCTGGCCGAGACACTGTTTCGTGATGCGATCCGCCGCGATGAAAAGGCCTACGGCGATCTGCATCCGGAGACCGGTGCGGCGCGCGGCAATCTGGGCTTGCTGCTACAGCGGGAGGGACGACTGACCGAGGCGCGGCCGCTGTTGCAGAGCGCCCTGGACATCGAACTCAAACTCTACGGGCCCGACAACTACAACGTGGGCTACGCCCGCGTGAGCTTGGCGATGCTATTGCACGATCAGGGAGATTTGGCGGCGGCCGAAAGTGAATTCCGGCAGGCACTCGCCGTATACGACAAATCATGGCCCGGAGAACATCCGTACCGTGCCGCCCTGCTCATGCAGTTTGCGCGTCTGCTCGTGGATCGCGGCAAGCCCGACGAAGCTCTGGCTTTGAGCGATCAATCCGTCAAGATTTGGACCACTACCTCGCCCCCCTCGAGCCCAACGCCGGCGCAGGCGCACACCATACACGCCTACGCCCTGCTGCATCTTGGCAGGCCACGTGAAGCTGCCGCAGAGCTCGAAGCCGCGCTGCCGGTTTTGATCAAGGCCCGCGGCCCTGACGACCCCGTCGTGCGTCGCGCTCAGAGTTGGCTCAAGGCAACCCGCTCGAAACCTCTGCAGACCGCGAGCACCACTCAATAGCGGCCGGCGCGATAGCCGCGCCCTTCAGCGTCGCGCCGACGAGCGCCGCCCCGTTCATCAGCCGCCCAGAAAAATCTTATAAGCCGCGTTATCCGTCTCTTCTGTATAAGCGTAATGCAGCTCGTTCAGATGCAGCAGAAAGTCCGTGCGCGTTTCCGCGGAAACTTGGATTCCCGCGAGAACCCGCCCGTAATCCGAGCCGTGATTGCGATAGTGAAACAGGCTGATGTTCCAGGCGGTGCCGATGGCCTGCAGAAACTTGAGCAGCGCGCCGGGACGCTCGGGAAACTCGAATCGATACAGGCGTTCGTCGGCGAGGTCCCGCGGCTGGCCGCCCACCATGTAGCGCACGTGCAGCTTGGCCATTTCATTGTCGGTCATGTCGTGTGCGGCGAAGCCCGCGGCCGAGATGCTTTGCAGCAATTCCTCGCGCTCAGCCCTGCCCCGTGTCAGTGCGACGCCGACGAATATCTGCGCCGTCTTCAAATCCCCGTAGCGATAGTTGAACTCGGTGACGCTGCGCCGGCCCAGCAGTTCGCAGAAACGCAGGAAGGAACCGGGCGCCTCCGGAATTTCCACTGCGAACAATGCCTCGCGCTGGGCACCCAGATCCGCGCGTTCGGACACATACCGCAGCCGGTCGAAATTCATGTTGGCGCCGCCGTTGATGGCGATGAAGCTGCGGGCTGTGCAATTTTCACGGGCCACGTATTTCTTGATGCCGGCAACCGCCAGGGCGCCCGATGCCTCGGCAATGGAGCGCGTATCCTGGAAAATATCCTGAATGGCGGCGCAGATCTGATCCGTCGTCACCAGGATGATTTCATCCACATACTGTTTGGCGAGGCGGAAGGTCTCCTCGCCCACGCGCCGCACCGCGACGCCGTCTGCGAACATGCCCACCCGCTCGAGGGTCACGCGTTTCCCCGCCCGCAGTGATTCGTACATTCCGGCCGCATCTTCCGGCTCCACGCCGATGATCTTGATGCGCGGATACAGCGCTTTTACGTAGGCGCCGATGCCGGCGATCAGGCCGCCGCCGCCCACGGGAACGAAAATGGCGTCGATGGCATCGCCGTGCTGCTGGCGCAGGATCTCCATGGCGATGGTGCCCTGTCCGGCGATCACGTCGGGGTCGTCGAAGGGGTGCACGAATACCATTCCTCGCTCCCGCGCGAGTTCGACGGCGTGCTCGTAAGCCTGATCGTAATCGTCGCCGTGCAGCACGATTTCAGCGCCCAGGTCGGCCACCGCCTGCACTTTGATGTCCGGCGTGATCAATGGCATGACGATGACGGCCGGGATGCCCCGCGTGCGGGCCCCCAAGGCGACTCCCTGAGCGTGGTTGCCTGCCGATGCACAGATGACCCCGCGCTGCGCGCTGATCGGCGACAGATGCGCGATCTTGTTGTAGGCGCCGCGAATTTTGAACGAAAACACCGGCTGCAGGTCTTCTCGTTTGAACCAGATGCGATTGTCCAGGCGGCGCGACAACCGCGGTGCGGCGTCCAGGGCGGTTTCGACGGCAACGTCGTATACCTTTGCCTTGAGGATACGATCTACGTAGTTTTCTTGCATGGGTGATATCGGTGAGGGACGCCTACATTAGCCGATGCGTCCATGAAGCGGTATGGCTGAGTATGTGTGAGGTGATCCACAGCCCGCCCGCCTCGAGAGTTTTGCCTCGTTTAATTCGGTAACATACGATTATGCGCACGTTCAAGTACTTGTTATTGGGGTTGTTGCTGGCATCTCCGGCCGCCTTTGCACTCACCGGAAATACCGTCGCCACGGACAATGTGAAAGCCCGGCTGGTCAGCGAGATGAGCGCAATCGCACCGGGCCAGTCGTTCTGGGTCGCCCTGGAGTTCGACATTCGCGACGGCTGGCATACCTACTGGCGCAATCCGGGCGACTCCGGCCAGGCCACCAAGCTCACCTGGCAGCTGCCGCCGGGATTCAAGGCGGGCGACATCGTCTGGACCACTCCGCATCGTTTCGAGATTCCACCTCTGGTGAACTACGGCTACGCCAAGCACGCCGTGCATCTGGTCAATATAACCGCGCCCAAGGACTTGCCGGTGGGTGCGCCGGTGGTGCTGTCGGCCAAGGCCAGCTGGCTGGTCTGTTCCGATGTGTGCATTCCGGAAGATGCCAGCCTGCAATTGAAGCTGCCGGTCAACGCGCAGGCCGGCGCCGATCCGGCGGATGCGGCGCTGTTCACGGCCGCGCGCGGCGAGCTGCCCAGCGCCGAACTCGCCGCGACCACGGCTCGGATCCGCAACGGCCGCTTGGTGATCACGCTCGGTAAGGAGTGGGGCACCACTCTGCCGCAGATAAAATCGTTGGCGTTTTTTCCCTATGATGATGGCGGCATCGAGTACGCCGCCCCGCAGACTCTGTCGCGCGGTGAGAACGCCGTCGAACTCGATATGAAGCTGGGCTATCAGCCACCCAAAGGGGGCACCGTTCGCGGCGTGCTGCTGGCGACGGAACAAACCGGCGGCGACACGGTGACCGTGCCCATGGAGATCGCCGCAAGCTTCAGCGGTGCGGGCGCCGGCCCAACCAATAGCAAAGGCGATGTGCAAACCGCCGCCGCAAGCGCCCCCAACAATACGAGTGCATCGCTGCCCGCTCTGATGCTCTTCGCCGTCCTGGGCGGCTTGATCCTCAATTTGATGCCCTGTGTGTTCCCGGTTCTGTCGATCAAAGCCATCGGTCTGGTCGAGCAGGCCAAGAAGCATCCCGCCGCGGTGCGCGCCAAAGGCGTGGTGTTCGCCCTCGGCGTCATCAGCTCCATGCTATGCCTCGCCGCCGTACTGCTGGCGCTTCGATCGGGCGGTGAACAGATCGGTTGGGGCTTTCAGCTGCAGTCGCCGCTGTTCGTGACCTTCCTGGTGTACCTGCTGCTGGCCGTGGGCCTGAACCTGTCCGGCGTTTTCGAGGTCGGCGGCGGACTCGCGGGCGTCGGCGACGGTCTCACCCAGGGCGACAGCTATCGAGCCTCCTTCTTCACCGGCGTGTTGACGACCCTGGTGGCAACACCCTGCACCGCTCCGTACATGGCATTTGCGGTGGGCGCGGCGCTCACGCAGCCAACAATCGCGGCACTGGGCATTTTCGCGGCCTTAGGGTTCGGGTTGGCGCTGCCTTACTTGCTGCTGTCCTTCGCGCCCTGGATGCGCCGGGCGCTGCCGAAGCCGGGCGCGTGGATGGATACTCTGAAGCAAGTTTTTGCCTTTCCGATTTATGCGTCGGCGGCATGGCTGCTGTGGGTGCTGGCCCAGCAGACCTCGTCCTTCGGGCTGGGCGCAGCGCTGGCCGGCGCCATCCTCATCGCGTTCGCGGCCTGGGCTTACCAAAAATCCAAGTCCACCTCCACGGGAGGACGCGTGACGGCGCTCGTGACCGCGGCGCTGGCCGTGCTGCTCGCCTGCGTTCTGCCGGTGCGCTTCGCCGACGTGGCCGCGGCCTCACCCAGCGTATCCGCGGGCGGTGCGCATGCCGTCGATCAGTGGCAGCCCTATGATGCCGCCGAAGTCGCCAAGCTCAGCGCGGCCGGGCAGCCGCTACTGGTGAATTTCACCGCCAGCTGGTGTCTGACCTGCCTGGTCAACGAGCGCAATGCCTTTGCGGACTCCGCGGTTCAGGAGGTCTTTCGCAGCAAGGGCGTCACGCTGATGAAAGGGGACTGGACCAATCGAGACCCGGCCATCACTCATGCGCTGACGGCTTTTGGTCGCGCCGGTGTGCCGCTCTATGTGGTGTACAACTCGAAACCCGGTTCGTCCGAACCGGTCGTCTTGCCGCAGCTTCTGACCGCGAGCGTCGTGCAAAAAGCCTTCGCGGATACACCCAGCCACGCCCCATGAATGCTGCATGCTGCGAGCATGACCTCAGATAACGCCACGACCATTTCGGTGATCGATTTCCGCCGCCAGAGCATGGTGCTGCAATGGCATGCGCTCGGCGGAACGTGGACTGCCTGCGACACGCCGCCGGCGCTGGTACACGGCGTCGCGCTGATCCGCGCCTCGCAGCCGAATATCTGCGTTTATGGCCACGGGGGACGCTTACGCCTGCAAGTCGGTCCCAATCAGTTCGCGCTGGCGGAGAATTCACCTCGGATACGCTGTACGCACGGCTGGGCAAGTTTCGGGTTTCGCAGGCGCTTCACCGTCGACTCGAGCGCGGGCGGCGTGCTGTATAGCCACGCCTACTGGACCCATCAACACCATGATTTTTTTCGCTGGCTGGCAACCAGGGCCGAAGATCCTGACTGGCGAGTCACCAGCGCGAG
Source organism: uncultured Gammaproteobacteria bacterium (assembly GCA_963807505.1). GTDB lineage: Bacteria > Pseudomonadota > Gammaproteobacteria > Steroidobacterales > Steroidobacteraceae > Bog-1198. Next base: position 1,149,870 of record CAWECC010000001.1, read on the forward strand.
GCAGTGGTCGGAAGGTCTGGCCGCAATTGCGCTGCGGTCGGGTTAGGTCCTTCAGCGCGGCAGCAAGCCGGCAAGCTCGGCATCGGTCAGATGGCGCCAGTGTCCGGAACTCAGCGTCCCCAGGTGAATGTTCATGATGCGCACGCGCTGCAGCCGCTGCGCTTTGTAGCCCAGAGCGGAGCACATGCGGCGGATCTGGCGGTTCAGTCCCTGGGTGAGAATCATGCGGAAGGATTTCTGATCGATGCGGCCGACTTTGCAGGGTTTGGTCAGCTCACCCATGATTTTGACGCCGCTTGCCATCATCGTCAGTGAAAGATCGGTGATGGGGCGATCCACGGTCACGACGTATTCCTTCTCATGATTGTTCTCGGAACGCAGTATCTCGTTGACGATATCGCCATCATTGGTCAGCAGGATGAGGCCCTCCGAGTCCTTGTCCAATCGCCCGATCGGAAAGATGCGCTCGGGATGCCCCACCAGATTCGATGATGTTGTCCTCGATATGGGCTTCGGTGGTGCAGGTAATTCCGACCGGCTTGTTCAGAGCAATGTAGATCTGCTTTTTTTTGGCGCCGATCGGCTGCCCGTCGATGCATACCACATCGCTCTCGCCGACCTGGGTTCCCAAGGTGGCGAGGTTGCCATTGCAGGTAACGCGGCCTGCATCGATCCACTTGTCCGCCTCGCGCCTCGAGCAGACCCCGGTTTCGCTGATGTACTTATTGAGTCTCAATGAGCCATCTCAGGCGCGACCGCGCAAGAATGCGTTGACCTGCTTCGCCAACGCCTGCGAGCCGGCGCCGAACGGATCCGCTCCGTAGCCGGCCACATCGACCACCAGCCTGGGCTGCTTGACCGAGCTCAGTCGCTCAGCAGCCGGAACGATGGCCAGCACCAAGCGTCTCACGAGCTCCGGTTGCGAGACGGCGAGCTCCACGGCAACCTCAGCTCCGTATTGAACTCCCAGCACATCGATCTGCCGCAGCCGCAGATCCTTGGCCAGATCGGAAATCGCGGCCGCGGCATCCGCAATACTGCGCGCAGGCGAGGAGTCCGATTCTCCGTAGCCCGGCAAATCAGGAGCATAAACCGACCGCACGTCGGCAATATCCGCCAAGAATCGGCCGAATGTGCGGCTCGACTCATCCATGGGATGCAGACAGAACAAGGTCACCTGCTCATCGAAGCCGCCGGTGGTCGGAAAGGCGGTGCGCACATGCAACTGCCCGAATTTACAATCAAAATAAGCCCGGCGAGTACGGACGGTCGTGGATGGAATGGAGGATTTCGAGACCTTGGCCACAACTGGAACTCCCGCTTTGCGATTTATGGCAGCAAGAATACGCGATGTCGAGGCGGCCGCAGCGCAACCCGCCATCGGCCGCCGGCACTTGTTGGTTTTGTGCCACACAATTCTTTTGCACTTCTTTGCAATAGGACTAGCTTCGGCGGCGGCACGGAGCTAGAGTGTTGCTCGGAACGCAATAGGACTCTAGGGAAGTAAAAAAGACCAATCATCGCCAGAGCGCGAGAACAGCGCCGCAAAAAGGCATGGGGACCTAAGAGCCGGGCAATCAATGCCCGGCTTTTTTATTTGCTGCGATCCCATACGCGCGACATGGTGAATCCGCTCGAGCGGCCTCCCCTGAAGCTCACCACCTCTACCAGTCGCTGCCCGTCGTCGGAAAGGCTGTAGTGCTCTTCGAACGGCGGACGATCGTCGTCGGGATCGCCGCCTCGAACAATCAGAGTCTTTTCTTCCCAGCCGCAGTGAGGCGGAGGCGGGTCGCGTCTGCTGGGTGGCTCGCGTCCCGATGAATCGCCATCCTGATCGTCTTGGTGTCTGTGGGCTCTTCCGCCTGAGGGCTGGCAAATGCGGTTCACGCCGTCGGAGGTAAAGGCCACTACCGCGGCGACTTGCTTGATTTCCAGCTGCTTCCCTGGCCAGCGTAACCCCTCATTCAGGGCACTGACCGACGGCATGGCCGGACCCGCCGCGACGCCGGGATTCGTTATGCCGCCCGGGCCACCCTGCCCGCGGCCACCCCGGCCGCCTCCTTGTCCACCCGAGGGCGACGTACTCTGGTCGGTGGTAGGAGTGCTGAATTGAGCTGCGATCAGGCGCTGTGCGTCGTCGCTGTCGGCCTCGTTGAGCTTCCATGTTCCGCTGAAATCCACGCCCGCGGGCGGCGACTGCGCAAGTTTTTCGCTTGCACAGGATGTCAGACACATCACTGACAGAACAACGACCAGTCGCATGGCCAAATTTTACAATGAAGCTCAGATCGACAGGTAGCGAGGGAATCAGCCCTCCGAGCGGCGTGCTCGAGGCATGGCTCGCAAGTCGGACGGCCCGCAAATCCAGACACGGCCCTCGAACGGCTGAAAGCACACGCGCAAAGTCTCGGTCCTGCGCATGGTTTGAGTGCCGCACGCGATTTTCCCGTCCGCGAGATCGGCCTGAATCAAATCGACCAGAGTGGCGCTGGGCTCCCCGGCATCCGTCGGGGGCAAAGCATGCGCGAGGATGCGTGCCTGCACTTCGTCGGCATCGGCGGCATTACCGAGCACCGCGCGCTTGAAGCGGTCCAGCACCACCAGCACCGAACTCAAAGTATTGTCCGTCACATCGCTGGGACGGCCGGTACCGCCCTTGAAACGCAGATGCAGCAGCCCGCCGACCGCCCGCCCCTCATCGTGCAGGCAGAGCGCAAGCGCGCCGTGCAATTCGGCGACCAAGAGCATGGGTTCGGGCGAGACATGGTAAGTGTCCGGCGCGACCATGACTTCCGTGAGATCAGTTGCCAATGCGGACCCCTAGTTGATTCTCTGGGATGCTGCCCGTAACCGTCGATTTCCTCTGCCGAGCCAATCACGGTTTTGCCAAGGCAACTCGCCGTTCGGCGTCCAGGGCGTGCCGGCCGCTATTGGCCAGGTGTTGACAGGCGTGTTGCACAGGACGAAACGTCATAAGCTAATGCTTTCCGGTAATTGGCGGCCCAAGGGGCGCCGGACGTATGGTGACGGTCTATGTATCGGTATGACACAGTCGACAAAACGCTGGTAAAGGAACGCGTCGCACAATTTCGCGACCAAACGCAGCGTTTCCTGGCCGGCGAACTGAGCGACGAGGAATTTCGCCATCTGCGCCTGCGCAATGGCCTGTATATCCAGCGCCATGCCCCGATGCTGCGCGTGGCGATCCCCTACGGCCTGCTGTCGTCGACGCAACTGCGGGCGCTTGGGGAGCATTGCGCGCCGCTACGATCGCGGCTACGGGCATTTCACGACGCGCCAGAACATCCAGTACAACTGGCCGCAAGCTCGAGAAGGTTCCGGATATTCTGGCCGAACTCGCCGAGGTCGAGATGCACGCCATCCAGACCAGCGGCAATTGCATCCGCAACACGACCTCCGACCACCTGGCGGGCGTGTCAGCCCGATGAGCTGGAGGATCCGCGCCCTTGGTGCGAACTGATTCGCCAATGGTCGACCTTCCACCCGGAATTCACCTATCTGCCGCGTAAATTCAAGATCGCCGTCACGGGGGCGGCGCAGGACCGCGCCGCCTCGCTGGTGCACGACGTCGGGGTACACATCGTGCGCGGCCCCAGCGGCGAATTGGGCTTTGAAATTCTGGCCGGGGGCGGCCTGGGCCGCACCCCCATCATCGGCCAGGTGGTACGCGAGTTCCTGCCGCGCGAGCACCTGCTGACGTATCTCGAGGCCATACTGCGCGTCTATAACTTGGAAGGCCGGCGCGACAATCTGCAAAAGGCCCGCATCAAGATACTGGTGCGCTCCCTGGGGATCGAGGAATTCCGCAGGCGCGTGGAAGCCGAATGGGAATCGACGCGAGCAGCCGGGCCGCGCGTCGATGATGCAGAAATCGCCCGCCTGAGCGGATTCTTCGATCCGCCCGCCTATCGAAGCCTGCCGGACAGCGAGCCCGCTGCCGGGAAAAGCACGGCGTTCCGTGCTTGGTATCGCTACAACACGACGGCGCATAAAGTGCCGGGCTACCGGGCCGTCTATGTGTCGCTGAAGAAACCTGACGTCGCCCCGGGCGACATCACGGATGCGCAGATGGAACTGGTCGCCGATCTTGCCGATCGCTACAGCTTCGGAGAAGTGCGGGTCACTCACACGCAGAACCTGCTGCTCGCGGATGTGGAGCAGGACAAGACTTTCGAGCTCTGGCAGATCCTTGAAAAAGCCGGTCTCGCCACCCCGAACATCGGCACGTTGACCGACATGATCTGCTGTCCGGGCCTGGATTTCTGCAGCCTCGCCAATGCCGGCTCGATCGATGTAGCCAAGCTCATCAATGAGCGGTTCGACGACTACGATTATGTCTACGATCTGGGCGAACTCGAGATCAAGATGTCGGGCTGCATGAATGCCTGCGGCCACCACCATGTCGGACACATCGGCATCCTCGGCGTGGATAAGAGCGGCGAGGAGTGGTACCAAATCACCATCGGCGGCGCCGCGGGCGCGGATGCGTCCCTGGGCCAGGTGATCGGCCCATCCGTGGCCAAGACCGATGTGGCCGAGACGATTGCGCGCTTGCTCGAGGTATATGTGGGACAGCGGCGCCCGGATGAACGCTTCCTCGATACGGTGCGCCGTATCGGCGTGAAACCATTTAAGGAAAGAGTCTATGCCGCGCCGATTGCTGCGTGACGGCCGAATCGTCGCGGATGACTGGTCGTACCGCGCCGAGGCCGGGGATGGCGCGGAATCGGCGCTGATCCTGACTTTCGCGGAATGGCAAAGCGACCGCGCCGCATGGATGGCACGCGGCGGACGGTTGGGCGTGGTGCTGCAGCCGGCGGACAAGGTGGAATCATTGGCACCCGATATTTCGCGGCTCGAGCTGATCGGTGCGCAATTTTCCGGACCCAGTGAAGGGCGCGGCTACTCCCAAGCGCGTGTACTGCGCGAGCAGTGGAAATTCAGCGGCGAGCTGCGCGCCACGGGGTATGTGCGCCGGGATCAGTTGTTTTTGCTGGCGCGCTGCGGATTCAATAGCTTCGAGTTGTCGGACGCCGACCTCGAGGGCGCGGCCGAGGCGCTGTCAACATTTTCCAAGGCCTATCAGCCCTCCAACGACGCGGGGCTGCCATTCAAGCTGCAAACCCGCCGGCGGGAAACACCTGCCAGCGCCTGAAGCGCCGGCCCGCTTCAGGTCCGTGAGAAAAACGGACTTCGATCCCGTGTGCCATTTTATAGTGGCTGCATGATCGACCCAGCACAAGCGCTGTCCGGGTTCGTCGTCGGGGCCATTGTCGGGCTCACGGGTGTCGGCGGCGGTTCGCTCATGACGCCGATTCTGGTGCTGCTGTTCGGCATTCACCCGGCGACCGCCGTGGGCACCGACCTTCTGCATGCTGCGATCACCAAGGCGGGCGGTACCTACGTGCATGCCAGGCAGGGCCGTGTCGAATGGCGCATCACCTACCTCCTCGCCGCAGGGAGTCTTCCGGCAGCCGCGCTCACGCTCTTCGGCTTGCAGCACTTCACCCACGGAATCGGCAGCTCCAAGATCATCACCACCACGCTGGGTGTGGCGCTGCTGCTCACGGCCGCGGCCCTCGCGCTGCGCACACAGTTGCGCCGCCTATCGAAGGCGCAAAGCCCCCAGCCCCCGCGTCATCCTGTCTACACCATCCTGGCAGGCGCATTGCTCGGAGTCCTCGTGTCCGCGTCCTCCGTCGGGGCGGGCGCGCTCGGCGTCACGGCACTGTTTTTTCTGTACCCGCAGCTCAAAGCGTCGCGCATCGTCGGCTCGGATCTGGCGCATGCCGTGCCGCTCACCTTGGTCGCAGGCCTGGGCCACTGGCTGTTCGGCAGTGTGAATTTCACGCTGTTGCTGTCGTTGCTGTGCGGGTCCCTGCCGGGCATCTACCTCGGCAGCCACTTCGCCGGCCGTGTTCCCGAGACGCTGCTGCGCTTTCTGCTCGCCGCGATATTGCTGCTCGTCGGCGCCAAGCTGATCGCGTTTTAAGGTTTGTCGCGAAGCGGAATCTGCAGATCGCCCAAAATGCGGTCCACTTCTTCCTGGGTCTCCAGCTTTTCGGTTTCCCGCACCAATTTCTTGGGCAGGTGAGGGGCAAGCAGCTCAATGAATTCATACATATAGGCACGCAGCAGCGCGCCGCGCCGGAATCCAATCCAGGTTGTATGACCTGCGAAGAGATGAGCCGCATCGATGATGACCAGATCTCCGTCCGTCGCGGGGTCGATGGCCAGCCGGGCCACGATGCCCACCCCCAAGCCGATGCGTACATAGGTCTTGATCACGTCCGAATCGCGCGCCGTCAGCGCCACGTCGAGCGACAGGCCGGCGGTTTCGAACAGCGCGGGTAGCGAGGATCTGCCCGATATGCTGAACACATAGGTGACGATGGGGTACTCAGCCAGCTTCTTGAGCGTCAGTTTGCCGCCCGACGCGAGCGGATGGCCGCGCGGGACGACCACCGCCCGATGCCAGCGATATACCGGCAGGCGCACCAGATGCGGGAATTGCTCATCCGAACCCGTGGCCATGGCGAAATCGACGCGGTCCCGCGCCACCATTTCCGCGATTTGCTCCGAGGTGCCCTGATGCAGGTGCAGGCGAACTTTCGGATATTTGAGCCTGAAGGCGCGAATCACTTGCGGCAGCACATAACGGGCCTGGGTGTGCGTGGTGGCGATCGACAGAGTGCCGCCATCGGCCTTGCGCAGATCCGCAGAAGTGCGCCGTATGTTGTGCATTTCCCGCAGAATACTGGCGGCGCGCGAAATAATTTCTTCGCCCGCGTCGGTGGTCCGCGTCAGCGCGCGGCCCTCCCGCTCGAACAGCTGGAAGCCGAGTTCCTCCTCCAGCAGTTTCAGCTGACGGCTGACCCCCGGTTGCGAGGTATGCAACTGCCGCGCGGCCGCGGTGATGTTCAGGCCGTTTTCATGGACGGCGACCAGGTAGCGCAATTGCTGGAACTTCATGCCAGGCTGGCCTTGTCGTAGTGGTCGTCGTCATAGGATATAAGGTTAAAGCCGCCTGCGCTGCGCTCCTCGCTGCCATCGTCATCACTAAAGCGCATGTCCTCATGCGCTCTAGTTCGTTTTATCCGGCCACGGGCGGCCCTATAGTTTCCCACCCAGTCCTTGAGCGAAACCGCCGAGATTCCTTCAGTGTCCGACCTCTCCAAGGCCCTGCGCGAGCGCGCAGAGAACAGCATTTCACAACTCCGGCACGCCGTGGCGGAGTTCAAAAATGTGTGTTATGCCAATAGCTTAGGCTCGGAATCCATCGTTCTCACCGATCTGATTTGGGGATCGATGCCGGAAATCGACCCGGAAATCGAAATATTCAGCATCGACACCGGGCGGCTTTACCCCGAGACCTATGATCTCATTGAACGACTACAGCAACGCTACGGGCGGTCGTTGACCATCTACTATCCCAAGACCGAAGACCTGGAGGGCTGGGTCGGCAAGAACGGCATTAACGGCTTCCGCGACGGTCTGGAGCAGCGTCGCGGCTGCTGCGGAGTCCGCAAGGTGGAGCCATTCCGCCGCGCCATCGCCGGGCGCAGCGCCTGGGTCACCGGCATCAGACGGGGACAATCCGCCAGCCGCGCCCTGGCGGCGCCCGTGGAATGGGATGGCGTATACGGCCTGCACAAGGTGAGTCCGCTGCTCGAGTGGTCGGAGAATGAGATATGGGAGTACATTCGTAGGAAGCGACTGCCCTACAACACCCTGCATGACAGCGGCTTTCCGAGCATCGGTTGCGCGCCATGCACTCGCGCAGTGCAGCCCGGCGAAGATGAGCGGTCCGGCCGTTGGTGGTGGGAACGCAGCGATTCGCGCGAGTGTGGACTGCATCCGCGCCGCCAGATGGCGGCGGCACGCGCGCCCCAGCGGTAACCGTCAACGGTGTGCCGCGCCGAAACAGGAGCGGACATAGAGGATGGTGCGCCGAGGATTTACGCCGTGAATTATTTTCCCGTCTTTTTCGATCTGAACGGGCAAAAAGTGCTCATCGTCGGCGGCGGCGAAGTAGCGATGCGCAAGATCTCGCTTTTGGAGCGCACCGGCGCATCGATTACCGTGGTTGCGCCGGTGATCGCGCCCGAACTCATGCTGCGCGCCGCTGCAGGTCAATTGCAGCTCGCCGTTCGTGAGTTCGTTCCCGACGATTTGGACGGTGCGCGCCTGGTCATCGTCGCGACCTCGCGCCGCGCCGTGAATCGCTGGATCGCCAAGCTGAGCGAGTCGCGCAACGTTCCGGTCAATGTGGTAGACGATCGAGAAGCCTCGCGTTTCATCGTGCCCGCAGTCATCGACCGCGACCCCGTCATGATTGCGATTTCGACCGGCGGTGCATCGCCCGTACTGGCGCGCCGCTTGCGGGCACGGCTCGAAGCGATGATTCCGAAGAGGATAGGCGAGCTGGCGTCGTGGCTGCGGGCGCTGCGCGCGAGCACGCGCCTGAAGCTTCGCGATACCGACGAGCGGCGGCGGTTTTTCGAGGCTATCGTGGACGGGCCGGCCGCCCGGCGCTTCACCGAAGGCGACATCCAAGGCGCATCGCGCATCGCGCAACAACTGCTGGCCGCGAGTTCCACCGCCCCTCCTGCCGCCGGCGAAGTGACGCTGGTGGGAGCCGGTCCCGGCGATCCTGAACTCCTGACCTTGAAGGCGCTGCGCGCCCTGCAGGACGCCGATGTGATTTTGTACGATCGGCTGGTGCCTGCCGCGGTACTCGATCTGGCAAGACGCGATGCGGCGCGTATTTGCGTGGGCAAGGCTGCCGGCAACATCGGCAGCACTCAGGGGGAAATCAACACTCTGCTGATCGAGCACGCGAATCAAGGCAGGCGCGTCGTACGCCTCAAGGGGGGTGACCCCTTCATCTTCGGGCGCGGCGGAGAAGAGTTGCAGGCCCTGGCAGCGGCGAAAATCAATTTCTCGGTGATACCCGGCATCACCGCGGCCACCGGCTGCGCCGCCTACGCAGGAATTCCTCTAACGCACCGCGACCACGCGCATAGCGTGACCTTCGTGACCGGCCATGCGCAGGGTGACGGCAAGGAGCCGGGCGCAGAACCTGACTGGCGCGCTCTGGCGGCGCCGGGGACCACGGCCGTGTTCTACATGGGACTCGCGCGCCTGGAGCACATCGTGGCAAAGCTTGTGGAACACGGTGCATCGCCCGCCCTCCCGGCCGGCATCGTTGCGCAGGGGACGACGCCGAAGCAGCGCGTCATTACCGCCACTCTCGCCACCATTCGCGGCGCCTCGGCCGCCGCGAATCTGGAATCACCGGCTCTGCTCATCGTGGGTGAGGTGGTCGGACTGCACCCGGCACTGGCCTGGTTCGGCGCCGCCGCCGGAGTCAATCTGTCTCAAACGGCTTGAGGGTTCGACTAGGACCTCGGCACGGTGATGTTGACCGGTTCACACGGTGAGGGGGGATAAGAGGCTGGACGCCAACGAAAGGCAACAGTTGGCGTCCAGCCTCTTATCCCCCCTCACCGTGGCACTGGCCGACGTACATCACCGCGCAGGATGGACTGCATCACCGTAGGAGGAGCAGATTCAGTGCCTTTGGCGCGGTGGTGTGGAGCGGTGAGAGCATTCGCCCGAGAGGCGGAGCCGTTGGCCGGCAACAGCTGCCTCGTTGCCGGCCAACGGCTCCGCCTCTCGGGCGAATGCCGTCAACCGGTCAACATCATGGTGCCGAGGTCTAGCGGATCGCCTCCGCAAAGCCCCGTTCTGCGATCCAGGCCGGATTGAACAGCTTGGATTGATACTTCGCTCCGCCGTCGCACAATATGGTGACGATGGTGTGCCCGGGCCCCATCTGCTTCGCGAGCGCCGCCGCTGCCGCCACATTGATTCCCGCCGTACTTCCGAGCAGCAGACCCTCCTCCCGCAGCAGGCGATAAACGAAGTGCATGGTCTGCGCATCCGAGATGCGCAGCGCGTCATCGATGGGGGCGCCCTCGAGATTCGCGGTCACTCGGCCGGTACCGATGCCCTCCGTGATCGAGGAGCCGCCGTCGGTTTTCAATTCGCCGTCCTTGAAATAATGGTACAGAGCGCTGCCGGGAGGATCGACCAGCACGACTCGTACAGCGGCAGACTTCGACTTGAGATAGCGGGCAGTGCCCGCGAGCGTGCCGCCCGTGCCGGTGGAGGCGCAGAAGGCGTCGATCTTGCCGCCCGTGTCTTGCCAGATCTCGGGACCGGTCGACTCGAAATGAGCATCGCGATTTGCCGTATTGTCGAATTGATTGGCCCAGATGGCGTCGGGAAGCTCTTGCGCCAGGCGTCCGGCTACCTTTTGGTATTGATTCGGGTTGCTGTAAGGCACGGCCGGTACCTTGCGCAACTCGGCACCCAAGGCTTCGATGATCTGGTATTTCTCGGCTGCCTGATTGTCGGGCATCACGATCACGCATCGATAGCCGCGCGCATTGCACACATGCGCCAGCCCTATGCCGGTGTTGCCAGCCGTGCCCTCGACGACGGTACCGCCGGGTTTCAGCAGTCCACGCCGCTCGGCGTCCAGAACTATCCATTTCGCCGCGCGGTCCTTGACCGAGCCGCCCGGATTCATGAATTCCGCTTTTCCGAGAATCTCGCAGCCCGTCTCTTCGCTCAACCGGCGCAGCCGAATCAAGGGAGTGTTGCCGACCGCGTCCATAAACCCATCGCAAATACGCATCAATAGCCCTTCCGATTTGTCGCTGTGTTGGGAATATGCGAAGGGTACAGGGCCAGGGCAGGCCGTGGTAGCCGGCGGCGGCGGCTGCGCGCGGGCTGTCAACATTGGGGAGGTATCCTTTTGACCGGAGAACTTGAAATACACGGCGCCGCGGCCCTCGAAGTACTCACGAATCAGGTAGATTTTGCCGATTCGTCTGCGGCCGCAAATCGCGTCAAACTCGGGACTTCCCGAAGCGTAAACGCTGTCAAGGAGAGCGACTTCGCGCTCGCGCCGAACCAGATGATTCGTCAGCGTGATGGATTCGGCCAGCTATAAAAAAATATCCGTGGCCAAATCTCTTGCCCCCATCGCGCCGGCGCCCGCCTTTGCGGGCCAGAGGGTCAGGCGAAAGACGGAAGTCCCTTCCACCAGCCCGCGATATGGATACGACCCCAGCCTGCCGCTCGCGCTCGCAATCGGCAAGCTGTTCGGGAAGCCCGTGGAAGAAATATTCGGCGACGGCTGTGGCAAGAAGCGGTGACTTCACGCACTGGAGGTTAGACCCATGCCCGCGCAGCTTTCAGGCTACGGAAATCAGGGCCCCGCGGGCCACCACAGCGCCGCCGTAGTCGCCATCGACAAGTGGGGTAACGTCGCCGCTCTGGTGCATTCCTGCAACTGCGAGCTCTGGGGACACGGGAATCGTCGTGGACGGCATCCCGATACCCAATGCGGGCGGCATCTATCAAGACAAGCTCGCCGCGATTCAACCCGGAGGGCGCCCGTCCAGCGACATGGCACCGGTGATCGTGACCAGACACTCACCGGTGCTGGCGGTGGCCACAGTCGGCCCATCGCTCGTCCAGGAGACCGTACGGGTCGTGGCGAGCATCCTGCGGACGGACGAAACTCTCCAGAACGTCATGGCAGCGCCACCGCTGCTCCTGAATATCGATGCGCCGAAGGATCCCCTGGCCCCAAGGCCAGTACCAGTTCCCCAGAAAGGGTACGACGACTCTTTCCTGGCAGAACTGGACAAGGCGGGCATTCCCATCACGCAGCTACCCGCCGAGCGCGTGCTCGCGATCAAGGGTACGGCCGCGGCAGGACTCATCGACAGCGCAACCGGCCGCTTGCGGGGCGTGGAAGTGCCTGGAGTCGTGGTGTTCGTGGAGACGTATTGAAAGCAATCACCCGCCGGGAGGGCGTTCCACTGTACGGCGGCGACCTGTTACGCGGGGCAACGGCGGCAGTTGCGCAGCAACACACCCGGCGGATAAAAGAATCCCCGGGCTTGCCGGGGAATTCGAGTGGAACAGGTGCTGGGTAAAAACCCGGCACGTCCTTGATTGGAAGATACGTAAGCAGTTGCCTTACGTTCGACCTTGTTTGCCGTTATCCAGTGTTGCAAGTATGTAACGCTGGTTGCGAAGAAGCGCTGCGTCAACGACTGAATAATACCAGATAATTTATATAAATCTAGTAGTTATGGCTCAATTTTCACCACATGATATATGTGAAATTCATCGCAATTTTGTGACGAACAAACAACGCTCAGACTTTGAACGGTGCCGACTCGGTCCATCGTGTGGCTCGTTCTGCGAACGACTTTGAGGTTGCGGGTACCACGCAAAATCGCTGCCCGGTGGGCGCCTCCATGACCCACCAGGTATGGACGGCCTGTACCCGCTTCGCGCCCAATTTTTCCAGCCGGCGGACCTCGGCGTCGATATCGTCGGTTTCGATATCGAGGTGCACGCGGCTGGCGTGGCTCACCTTCTGCACCTCGATGTCCAAGCCGTGATGAGAATCCTCGAGTCGTTTGTAAACTCCCTCGCTTCCCGCCAGCTCTCGCACCTGCATACCGAGCGCCGCGCCCCAAAAGTGGGCGGCCCCGTCCAAGTCGTTCGTCTGGCAGTCGATGATGAATCCACCCAGTTTGCTTTTGTGCATGGCTTCCTCCAGATTTGCTGCACGCTTTGAGGACACAATCTATGAAATATCTACATACCATGGTACGCGTGACGGACATCGAGCAGTCGCTGCGCTTCTATCGTGACGCGCTCGGCCTGAAAGAACTATCGCGCCGCGACTACCCCCAGGGACGCTACACGCTGGTGTTTCTGGCCGCGCCCGGCGACGAAGAAGCGCAGGTCGAACTTACGCACAATTGGGATCCGGAAGCATATGCCGGCGGCCGCAACTTCGGCCACCTGGCGTATGCGGTGGACGATATCTACGCCGCCTGCCAGCGCTTGATGGATCACGGCATCACGATCAACCGGCCGCCGCGCGACGGGCGCATGGCCTTCGTGCGTTCGCCGGACAACATATCGATTGAGCTGCTGCAGAAAGGCTCGGCATTGGCGGCGGCAGAACCCTGGACGAAGATGCCCAATATCGGCGCCTGGTAGCAGACGCATTGACGGCGACGGCGACGCGGTCGGGGCGCCGCGGCAGGGCGAATGCGCGCGTCCGGCGACGGCCGCTTAGAACATTTCCGAAGCGTCCGGCGTTTTGATATCGACCGGTGTGCGCGAGGGAATGTGATCGCCCGTGATCATGTCGGCATATGCCTGGCCGGGACCGACCATGGGGTAGACGCCCGCGTCCGGATCGATCATGACCTCGAGGAAGGCAGCGCCCTTGAAGCGGATGAACTCGTCGATGACGCGCGGCACGTCGGCCTTCCTGTCGAGCCGCACCGCATACTTGAAGCCGTCGGCCTGCGCCGCCTTGACGAAATCCTTGGTATGCAGGCTCTTATCGCTGGCGCTGAGCCGGCCGTTGTGAAATAGCTTCTGCCACTGCTTGACCATGCCGTCGCCGCAATTATTGAGCACCACCACTTTGACCGGCAGATCGTAAGTCGTGACGGTTTCGAGCTCGCCGAAATTCATGCGAATACTGGCATCGCCGTCAATGTCGATGACCAGACGGCCGCGCTGAGCAAACTGCGCGCCCACCGCCGCAGGCAGGCCGAAACCCATGGTGCCCATGCTACCCGAGGTCAGCCAGAGCCGCGGGCTGCGGAAATCGAAATACTGCGCCGACCACATTTGGTGCTGGCCCACGCCGGTGCTGATGATGGCTTCGCCGAGCGTCAGACGATTGATTTCTTCTATGACGTAGTAGGGCTGGATCAACGGGCTGTCGCGATCGTAGTTCATCGCGTGCTTCGACCGAAGCTCAGCGCAATGCCGGTGCCACTCGGACCAATCGCGCTTGAAGCCCTTGCGCCTGCCGTAATCCAGCAGGCTCAGCAGCGCATCCGGCATCAGCCCCACGTGGCTCCAATCAACCCGCTTGACCTTGTTGATCTCCGAGGCATCGATGTCGAAATGCGCGATGAATTTGGCCCCGCCCGCGAACTTGGCGGTGTTGCCGGCCACGCGATCATCGAAACGCGCGCCGAACGTCAGCAAACAGTCACAGTCGTCAACGGCGTAATTGGCGAACGCGGCACCATGCATTCCCAGCATGCGCATGGATAGTGGATGCGTCGTATCCACGGCGCCGATCCCCATCAAGGTGGTGACGACCGGCACCCCGAATTCCTGCGAAAAATCGCGCAGCGCGTGCGCGGCGCTGCTGTTGATCACCCCGCCGCCCGCGTATATCAATGGGCGCTTCGCGGCACCCAGGCCCGCGAAAAAATCGGCGCAGGCCGCTTCGGGCAATTTGCTCGCCTCCAGGCGATTCATCCGCTGCCGGTAGCCGGCCACCGGCAGGCGCCCGGAGCCATGAAACACGCCCTTCCAATTCTGCACGTCCTTCGGCACATCGAGGACGACGGGGCCCGGCCGGCCGGTGCGGGCGATTTCGAACGCCGTGCGTACCGTCGCCTCCAATTTCGTCGGGTCGGTGACCAGGAAAACATGCTTGGCCACGGCCCCCATGATGCTGGCCACGGGTGCCTCTTGAAATGCGTCCGTGCCGATCGCCGTCGTCGGCACCTGGCCGCAGATCACGACGATGGGCACCGAATCGGCCATGGAATCACGCACCGGAGTCACCATATTGGTGGCTCCGGGACCCGAAGTGACCAAGGCCACCCCCACTCTGCCGCTGGCGCGAGCGTATCCCGCGGCCATGAAGCCGGCGCCCTGCTCGTTGGCCGGTACGATCAGGGGCATCGAGGATTGGTGTCCCTGGTTGTAACGGAATACGGCGTCGTATATCGGCAGAATCGCCCCGCCGCTGTAGCCGAAAATCGTGTCGACGCCCTCGTCGGCCAGCACCTGCACCAACATATCGGCGCCCGTCATGCTCGCCCCCGCGAGCGGATGCGCCGCTTGATTTAACATGTCGTAACGGTCTTTCACGGTTAGAGACTAGCAGTTCTCGCCCTGGCGCCCAAGTACCGCCCTCCCGTATGCTTACCGGCCCATGCGCCACCTCATCGCAATACTCCTGCAAAACGAAGCGGGCGCGCTCACGCGCGTTACGGGCCTGATATCCAATCGAGGCTACAATATCGAGTCGCTTTCGGTGGCCCCCACCAACGACCCCACGGTGTCGCGCCTGACCCTGGTGACCGTCGGTTCCGACCATGTCATCGCGCAGATCAACGCCCAGCTGTTGAAGCTCGTCGATGTCGTGGCGGTGGAGGACATGACCAGCGGCGATCACCTGGCGCGCGAATTGCTGCTGATCAAGCTGCAGATCGCCGCCGAGCACGTCGAGGCCGTGGACGCATTGCTGCGTCGCGTCCGCGGCAGGGTGCTGTCTTCCAATCCTTCGAGCTACATTGTGGAATTGACGAGCACCGAAACCGAAATCGGCGAATTCATCGCCAATGTCTCTGCGTTCGGCGAAATCGTCGAAGTCGTGCGCAGCGGCGTGCTCGGTATCGCACGCACGAATCCGCGGCTGCATGCCGTCAAATGAAATGGTTGTGCAATGACTGAAATAGAACTGAAGCCGGAACATGCCGCCGATCCTAATACCCGCCGCGTCGGAATCTTGGTGGGCGTGGTCGGTATTTTTCTCTCCTTGACCACCATCGCCTCGCATCGGGCGCATACCGACGCGGTCATTCATCGAACCGAATCGAACGATGCGTGGGCCTACTACCAGGCGAAAAAAATCCGCGAATATGAGAGCGAGGTCGCCGTGACCCTGCTGCATACCCTGGGTACCGACCCCGCCAAGCTCGAGGCCGCCGTGCAAAAGCTCGAGGCGTCCGGCACCAAATATGCCGCGGAAGCCGAGAAAATCCAGCAGGACGCCAAGGCAAAGGATGATGAAAGCGATGTCGAGGAAGCTCGCGCCCTCAAGTACGACGTCGGCGAGGGGCTGCTGGAGCTCGGTCTCGTGCTCTGTTCCCTCTATTTCCTCGCGCGGAACAGTTTTTTTCCCATCTTCGGCGTGCTCGCTGCGGTTGCCGGAACGGCGGTAGGTATTTGGGGTTTTTTGCTTTGAGAGAGGCAGCGCCATTCATCCGGACTCGCGCTCGCGTTGCTTCGGCCATTGCGGCCACTGCGGCCACTGCGGCCACTGCGGCCACTGCGTTCGTTGCGGCCGCTGCGTTCGGCGCGGCACCGGCAGAATCGGCGGCATCGGGGGAGTCGGCGCCGCCGGCGCGGATCGAAGCGCGCTCTGCCGATTTGCTGGCGGTCGGGCTGGTGCGCGGCGATCGGATGACTATTCATCTCAGCCGCGTGACCGACAACGCGCCGGTGCGCGATGCCGCGGTGACGGTGGTACTGCGCGGCGCCTCGCACCCGGCCACCGCCGAAACCGACGGGAGCTATACCCTGCAGACGAAGGACCTCGTACTGCCCGGTGCGGCCGCGATTGATTTCGAGATAGCCGAAGCAACCATGCACGAGAGCCTCAAGGGGACATTGCAAGCCGCTGCGGCGGACGGTAAATCGGCAGACAACAACTCCGCCCGGCAATTCGGGTGGTGGGTGCTGAATTTCGCCGTCTGCATCGGCTTCCTATGGCTCATTTCGCGGCGGCGCAAGTCGGCGCAGAGCTAGGAGCCCATCCGAAGAGCCGGGCGGATTCCATGATGGACGAAACAGACGTGGTCACACATTTCAGCTGTACCCGATGCGGGAAATGCTGCAGGGACGCGAAAATTCCCTTGAGCATCGCAGAAGCCGTGAAATGGCTCAAACGGGGTCATCAGGTGCAGCTGATCTGCGAGGCGTCGCCGTGGCCCAGGAATTCGAATGATGAGGATCCGCGAGCCGGCCATTTCAAGCGACGGTCCTTCGCCGTAATGAGCGGATCGATGCCCACCCGGGTGGTGGCCATGCTCGTTGCGAACGTCACGGGTGCTTGCCCGAACCTGTCGGCCGATATGCTGTGCGGGATATACGACGATCGTCCCCTCGTGTGCCGTATTTATCCTGCGGAGGCCAATCCCCTCCTCGCACTGAATCCGGAGAACAAGCTGTGCCCACCGGAAGCATGGACCACCGATAAACCGCCCTTTCAGCGCAATGGCAATGTGATCAGCGGTGAGCTCGTGCGGGATATCGAAGCGCTGCGGCAAGCGGACGCACGCGACGCGAACCTCAAGAGCCGGTTATGCGTTGCCTTGAATGTCGCCGCCGCGGGCCTGGTGCACGAAGCGGTACTCGTGTATTCGCCGGCGCCCGACGCTCTGCTCGCCGCCTTGGCCCTTGCAATGGACGGAGACGAAGCCGAGAGCGCGCCGGCGCAGTGGCGATTCGTATCGGATCGGCCCGCAACGATTGAAGATCTGGCGGCGAACGGCGCCATCGCGATGCAGTTGCACGACACCGCCGGCGCCGCTTATCGGCACTTCAATTTGAAGCGCGAAGCACTGTTTCGCTCGTACCCTGGCCCAAGACCGGATTCGCCTTAGCGCGGCTACAATGCGGCGTTGTCGGTCTCACCGGTGCGTATGCGCAGCACCCGCAGGATATCGGTGACGAAGATTTTACCGTCGCCGACTTTACCGGTTTTCGACGCGCCGACGATGGCTTCCATTACTTGGTCGACGAGGTCGTTTTTAACGGCGACTTCGATGCGGGTCTTGGGGACGAAATCGACGACATATTCAGCGCCGCGGTACAGTTCGGTGTGACCCCGCTGGCGTCCGAAGCCCTTGACCTCGGTTACCGTCATGCCTGAAACCCCAATTTCGGAAAGCGCTGCGCGCACGTCGTCGAGCTTGAAGGGCTTGATAATGGCAGTGATCAATTTCATCGGATTCTCCGCGGGAAACCCTGGCCTTCAGGGGGTCGTCGCGACAATACTATTACGAATGTGTGTAACAGGCACGGCCATATGCAAGGAACCCAATGATCTCCACCATCCTCATCATAGGCGGCGGCCAGGCCGGCGCACAGGCCATCGACACCCTGCGGAAAGAGGGTTTCAGCGGCCGTTTGGTGTTGATCGGCGATGAACCGGAGCTGCCGTACCAGCGTCCGCCCCTGTCCAAAAAATATCTTTCGGGCGAGATGGCGGCCGATCGCCTGCCGTTCCGGCACCGTTCCTTCTATGACGAGCATCGAATCGAACTGAAATTAGGCCGGCAGGCCGTACGGCTCGACGCTGCCGCGCGGCAGGTTGAGCTGGCCGACGGCGAGAAATTGACCTATGACCGGTTATTGCTGTGCCTCGGCGCGGAATCGCGTCGCTTGAGCTGCCCGGGCGCCGCACTGCCGGGAGTCCACTACCTGCGCGGGGTCGCGGACGTGGCGCCCATACGAACAGGCCTCAAACCCCAATCGCGCGTAGTCATCATCGGCGGCGGCTACATCGGTCTCGAAACGGCGGCGACCAGCCGCAAGATGGGCTGCGAAGTCACGGTGCTGGAAATGGCCGACCGGATCATGAATCGGGTGGTCGCGCCCAGCGTCTCGCAATATTTTGCCGCGGAACATGCTTCTCACGGCGTCAACATCATCTGCAACACGCGGGTCGTTTGCCTCGAAGGCCAGGAACGGATGGAACGCGTGGTCTGCGCCGACGGCAGCCATCACGAGGCAGACCTGGTCGTGGTCGGGGTCGGTGCCGTCGCGGTGACGGAACTCGCGAGAAAAGCGGGGCTGGCTTGCGACAACGGCATCGTGGTGGACGAATACTGCCGTACCAGCGATGCGGCCATTTATGCCGCGGGCGACTGCACCAATCATCCCTCGCCGCGCTTCGGCCGCAGGGTTCGCCTCGAATCCGTCGACAACGCCTTCGAGCAGGCGAAGACGGCAGCGCTCAATATGCTCGACCGGCCGGTGACCCATGATCGAGTACCCTGGTTCTGGTCCGATCAGTTCGACAACAAGCTGCTCATCGTCGGGCTTTCGCAGGACTACGATCGGCAGGTCTTACGGGGCGATCCCGCTTCGCGCAGCTTCAGCGTCTGCTATCTCAAGGGCCGGGAACTGCTGGCGGTGGAGGCCGTCAATCACTCCAAGGATTATATGGCGGCGCGCAAGCTGATCGCCGAGCGCACGCCGTTGAATCCTGACAGATTGGCGGACGGCGCACAGGCGCTCAAAGACGCGATCGAGAGCCAGTCCTAGTGGCAAGGATCATATTCATCCAGCCGGACGGCAGCCGGCGCGAGATCGATGCGCCGCTGGGCATCACACTGATGGAGGCGGCGCGCCAACACGGCGTGCAAGGCGTGATAGCGCAATGCGGCGGTGCCTGTGCGTGCGCGACCTGCCACGTGTACGTCGACCCCGCCTGGCTCCCGAGGCTCGAGCCGCGCGAGGATATGGAAGAAGCCATGCTGGAGAACGCCTGGCAACCGCACAACAACAGCCGCCTCAGCTGCCAAATCCAAATCACCACCGACCTGAACGGCCTCCAAGTCACAGTGCCCGCCCAGCAAGCCATCACCTAATGCTCCATAGTCCGGCGGCATAAGTGCCCAGCCAGGGGGTGGATAGTCACGAAGCGAACACTGGCGGATTCAGTGTTCGCTTCGTGACTATCCACCCCCTGGCCGGGCCTCAAACCACCGAACTATGGAGCATTATTCGAAGACTACTAGCAGGTCCTTGGTGTCGACTTGCAAACCGGGACGGGCGAGAACTTCTTTGATGGTGCCGTCGCGCTCGGAGCGCAGCGTCGTTTCCATTTTCATCGCTTCCAGCGTCAACAGCGCATCGCCTTTGCCGACCTTGTGGCCGATGTGCACGGCCACCGTGGCGACGGTGCCGGGCATGGGGGCGCCGACATGGGTTGCATTGCCTGGTTCGACTTTGCGCCGCGGCGGGCGCTTCGCCACCTGGCTGCGATCCGTTACGCGAATCGGACGAGGCTGGCCGTTGAGCTCGAAGAACACCGTGCGCGTGCCGTCCTCGTGCGGATCGCTGGTGGTCACGTAGCTCACGATCAGCGTCTTGCCGCGCTCGATATCGATGTTGATCTCCTGCCCCGGGTCCATTCCGTAGAAGAACACGGCCGTCGGCAGCGCGCTGACGTCGCCGAACGCGGTGCGATCGGCCGCATAGTCTGCGAATACTTTCGGATACATCAGATAGGACGCAAGTTCATTTTCGCTGATCGCCCGGCCGACTTTGGCTTCCGCAGCCTGGCGCTGCACTGTGAGATCGGCCGGCGGCAGCAGTTCGCCCGGACGCACCGTAAGCGGAGCTTTGCCGCCCAACACCTTTTTCTGCAATTCGACTGGAAAGCCGCCCACCGGTTGGCCGAGATCGCCGTGAAACAGGTGCACGACGGAGTCGGGAAACGCTATCTCCACCGCCGGATCGAGCACGGCTTCGCGCGTCAGGCCGCTGGTGACCATGGTGATGGCCATGTCGCCGACTACCTTGGAGGTCGGAGTGACCTTGACGATATCGCCGAACATGTCATTGACCTCGGCGTAGGCATGCGCGACTTCCGGCCAGCGGTGATCTTCGATCCCGAGCGACCGCGCCTGCTCGCGCAAATTCGTGTACTGCCCTCCCGGCATGCCGTGCACGTACACCTCTGAGGCACCGGCGCGAATGTCGCTTTCGAAAGCGATATAGCCGTGGCGCACTTGTTCCCAGTAAGTCGAGATGACGCGCAATTTGTCGGCATCGAGGCCCGAGTCGCGCGGACCGAAGCGCAGCGCCTCGACGATGGATCCCAGATTGGGCTGGGAGGTCAGACCGGACATGGCATCGATGGCGCCGTCCACTGCGTCGGCTCCGGCCTCGATGGCGGCGAGCACGCTAGCCGCGGCAATCCCGCTGGTGTCGTGGGTGTGGAAATGAATGGGCAGGCCCACTTCTTCCTTGAGCGCCTTGACCAGCGCCGCCGCGGCCCGCGGTTGGCATAGGCCGCCCATATCCTTGATGGCCAGCACGTGAGCGCCCATCGCCCGCAATTCCTTGGCGATCTTGACGTAGTACTTCAGGTCGTACTTGGTCTCGCGGGGGTTGGTCAGATTGCCCGAGTAGCAGATTGCCGCCTCGCAGAGCCGGCCCGTATCCCGCACCGCCTCGATGGCGACCTTCATGTTGTCGACCCAATTCAGACAATCGAATACCCGAAACACATCGACGCCGGCGTCCGCCGCCCGTTCGACGAAATGCCGCACGACATTGTCGGGATAATTGGTGTACCCGACTGCGTTGGCCGAACGAAACAACATCTGCAGCAGCAAATTGGGCATCGCTTCGCGAAATGCGGCGAGGCGCGCCCAGGGATCCTCCCGCAGGAACCGCATGGCGACGTCGAAGGTCGCACCGCCCCAGCATTCCACCGAAAACAGCTGCGGCAGCATTGCGGCGTAATACGGCGCGATCATCGCCATGTCGTGAGTGCGAAACCGCGTTGCCAGCAATGACTGATGCGCGTCGCGCATGCTGGTATCCGTCAGCAGGATGCGCGGCTCTTGCAGCATCCAGGCGGCGAACTTTTCCGGCCCCAGCTCATCGAGCTTTTGTTTGGTGCCGGCCGGCGGCGGCTTCAGGGCGACGCGCGGCAGCCGCGGAAATACCGGCCGCGGGGGCTTGGCCCGCCCCTTGACCACGGGATTCCCATTGACGATCACATCGCCGATGAAGCTCAGCAGCCGCGTCGCCCGGTCGCGTTTGCGCGGGCTGCGGAACAGCTCCGGAGTCTGATCGATGAACTTGGTGGTGTAATCCGCGGATGCGAAGCGCGGATGCATGATGAGCTGATCCAGGAAGCGCAGGTTGGTCACCACACCGCGAATTCGGAACTCCCACAGCGCGCGGTGCATGCGCGCGATGGTCTCTTCGGGAGTCGGCGACCAAGCGGTCACCTTGACCAGAAGCGAATCGTAGAAGCGAGTGATGATGGCGCCGGCATAGGCGGTCCCAGCATCGAGGCGAATTCCGAAACCCGCAGGACTGCGGTAAGCCGTGACACGTGCCGTAGTCGGGCACGAAATTGTTTTCAGGATCTTCCGTCGTGACGCGACATTGCAGCGCATGTGCGTTGACGCGGATGTCCTCCTGCCGCGGCACGCCGCTCTCCGCAGTGCCGATCCGAGCGCCCGCGGAGATGCGGATTTGCGCTTTGACCAGATCGATCCCGGTCACGCATTCAGTGACGGTGTGTTCGACCTGAATGCGCGGATTGACTTCGATGAAATAGAATTTGCCGGAGTCTGCGTCCTGCAGGAACTCAACGGTGCCGGCGGCGCGATAGCTGACGGCACGGCCGATTTTGAGCGCCGCCTCGCACAGAGCGGAGCGCTGCTGCTCGGTCAAGAAGGCCGCGGGGGCGCGTTCGACGACCTTCTGGTTGCGGCGCTGCACGGTGCAATCCCGCTCGTAGAGATGCACCAAGTTGCCGTGGGAATCCCCGAGGATCTGCACCTCCACATGGCGCGCGCGCCGGATCAGCTTCTCGAGATAGACCTCATCCTTGCCAAAGGCCGCTTTGGCTTCGCGCCGGGCCGCCGCCACGGTCTCGATGAGCTCCCGGTCGTCCTCGACGACGCGCATGCCTCGGCCGCCGCCGCCCCAGCTCGCTTTGAGCATCACCGGAAAACCGACGGCGTGGGCCATGGCGCGGACCTGCACGTCATCGGCCGGCAGGGGCGGCGTTGCCGGCATCACCGGCACCCCCGCTGCCGCCGCCAGATTACGCGCTTCGACCTTGTTGCCGAGGCGGCGCATGGTGTCGGGCAGAGGGCCCACGAATACGATGCCGGCGGCCGCACAGGCCTCGGCAAACTCGGGGCTTTCGGACAAGAATCCGTAACCTGGATGAATGGCATCGGCCCGAGCCTCAATGGCAACACGGATGATGTCGTCGATGTCCAGATAGGCATCAATCGGGCCCTTGCCCTCGCCTACCAGGTAGCTCTCGTCGGATTTGGTCCGATGCAGCGAAAAGCGGTCTTCCTGCGAATGAATGGCAATCGTGCGAATGCCGAGTTCGGTCGCGGCTCGCATCACACGAATGGCAATTTCACCGCGATTCGCGATGAGGAGGCTCTTGATGGCCCCCGTCTTGGGAAATGGATTCATCAGTGAATGATGATAGCCTTGCGGCGTCGGAGCGACCAGAGGAAACCAGCATAAGATGTTCGGACTAGCGATTCACGGCGGTGCCGGCACCCTGCCGCGCGCGGAAATGGGCGGCGAGATAGAACGGAAATATCGCAGCGGTCTGGCCGCGGCGCTCGACGCCGGATACGCGGTGCTGCAGCGAGGCGGAACGAGTCTGGACGCGGTGACGCGCGCCGTAACGGTGCTCGAGGACAATCCCTTGTTCAACGCCGGATTAGGCGCGGTGTTCACCTACGACGGGGCTAACGAGTTGGACGCCGCGATCATGGACGGCCGCAGTCTCAAGGCCGGAGCAGTGTGCGGCGTGACCCATATCAGGAACCCGATCGAACTGGCGCGCACCGTCATGGAGCATTCCGACTACGTCATGCTGAGCGGTGCCGGGGCGGAGGAATTCGCCTTGAGCCGCGGTTTCACGCTGGTGCCCCGCAGCTATTTTTACACGCCGGAGCGCTGGCGCCAGCTCGAACGCATCCGCGGCGGTGACGCCGGGCTGTCGGCGCTGACCATATCCCACGTGGGTACGGTGGGCGCGGTCGCGCTGGACGGCGACGGACGGCTGGCGGCTGCGACCTCCACCGGCGGCATGACCGGCAAGCGCTACAACCGCATCGGCGATTCGCCCATCATCGGCGCGGGCACCTACGCAGATGACCGCTCCTGCGCCGTATCGGCTACGGGGCACGGCGAAGTATTCATTCGCGCCGCGGTCGCGCACGATATTTGTTCGAGGATGCGCTTCGGCGGCCGCACCTTGAGCACGGCGGTGCGAGAAGTCGTGCTCGAGGAACTCCCCGCCTTGCAAGGCGAGGGAGGAGTCATTGCGATCGACCGGCACGGCGAGATCGCCATGGAATTCAATTCGGAAGGAATGTTTCGAGCCAGCAAAAAATCCGGCGAAGAAGCGCAAATAGCCATATATCGGTCTTGAGCAGAATGGCACTGAGGTGCCCGGCGGCGTATTGCTCGTTCGAGTCGAGTATTAGACGGCGCCACGCCCGCGGCGTTTTTCGAAGCGTCCGGTTCTCAAGGTGTGGTATTCGGCTTCCATCACCACCACCCGGTTTCTGCCCTGTTCCTTGGCGCTATACAGGGCTTCGTCGGCAAGCTGAATCAGTCCGTCAGGGGTACGGTTGCCGCTCGGCAGGATGAAGGCCGCGCCGATGCTGACCGTCAGCCGGCTGGCCACCAGGGAAGCTTCATGAGGGATGTTGAGTTCCGCTATGGAACGCTGAATTCGGGTCAGCACCTCGGCGACATATTCGCGGCTGGCTTCGTACAGCACCACCGCAAACTCCTCGCCGCCGTAGCGCGCCACGAAATCCAGGGGCCTGCGCGCGCACTGGCTCAAGGAAACCGCGACGGCGCGCAGGCATTCATCGCCCGCCTGATGTCCATAGCGATCGTTGTAGTCCTTGAAGCAGTCGATATCCGCGAGGAGTACGGCCACCCGTTCCTGGTCGCGCACGGCTTGCTGCCAGACGCGCCGAATGTGCTGGTCGAACATACGCCGATTCTGGATGCCGGTCAGACCGTCCCGCGCCACCATTTCGTGCAGCAAGCAGGCTTCGAGAAAGCGCATGCGACTGGTCTTTTCATGCATGTAGACGACGGATGCGCCGAACACATTGGCGGCGAGCATGGCCAGCGCATCGTAGGCAAATTCCTGGCCCGGCAACTGCAGCGCGAAGCCCACGATGAGATAGACGAACATGACGATCAAATTCGCCGCGACGGCGTGATAGAAAATGAGCCCGCCCATGAAATAAGCGAAAATGATGGTGAGCATCAGGCAGGGAAACAGCATGGATACGCCGCCCAGAGTGGCGATGATCTGAGTGGCCGCCACGCCCAGGCCGAGTACGGTGGCCACGAACATCGCCAGCGGCGGATAAATCTGCTGGCGCTGCGGGGAGAAACTCGACGCCAGCGCGATCAGCAGCGCCGGAATGATCACCAGCCCGTGGATCATGCTGGGGATGCGGCTGAGTTCCGGACCGAGAACCAGGAAGTCCATGCCCGTAAAGGCAATGGCAATGACCACGGCCAGGCACAAATTCACGCGTATATGCAGCAGACTCTCATCGAGATGCGAGTGCCGGAACTCGCTCTCGAGATCCGGATTGAAAGTGAGCCAGGGGAAACCCGCCTGCAACTGGCGCGCCTGCGGGGAATCCGGCAGATCTGCAGTGGGGAGTCGGTCGGCGCTGCTCATTCGACTGCACCGTACCCACCCGGGTGGTTTCCCTCAATGACCTGCGCCACTCTTTGGAGCAAAAACCCCGGAACCACGTCTACATTATGTCAAATTAACACTCGAGCGAGCTGCCCCACGGCCAATGCCAGCTCGCGCGTTGAAACTCAGTCAGCCAGGTAGTGAGCGAGATAGGTGTCGAAATCCACCTTGTCGGCAGCCTCGATGCGCGCCTGCGCCTCGTGCGACTCGAGCCCCGCGGCGGCGAACTCCGCCAGACGGCGCTCGTTGGGAGGATACAGGCCGAGAAAGTAATCCTTGTGCAGATTCGACATGCGCAGCGCGAGCTGAAAAAACGACTCCCCGCTCTGGCGCATGTCCGTCAGCAGGCGTGCGGAGGGCGTGCGTTCCACGTCGTCGATTTTCGCCCGCTGCTGCTCGAGGGCGGTGCGCATAGGGGCGGCCGCGCTCGCCATGATCGAGCAATTCGCACAGACCCTGCATCGCGTCGAGCAACTCGCGCGCCCAATCGAGCATGGGAAAATCGCGGCCCGTCGCGTTTCAACATGAGCTTCGGTTCGCGGCCACGCCGGGCGACCAGCAGGTGATTGGCATCCAGGCCCGCCTGCTCGCTCTGCCCGATCGGCGCGCTCTTCGCGCAGCAGACACAAGCGCGAGAAACGCCTCCAGAAAGCGCAGCTTGTTCTGATTGACGCCGACCGGGTCGAACGCACTCACATCCAGAGCGCGCGCACTTCGACATATTCCACCCCGGCCCGCTGCAAAGCCTTGGTCGGGCGCTCGCCGGAGCGCGCCACCCGCTTCGGCCGGATGTAGCTGTAGTACTCGTTTTCGATCTGCAGGACGTTGGCGTTGAGCTGCTGATAAACGCCGTCCACTTTGACGCCGATCTTCTCGTACGGCGGATAGGGCGTGCCTGATGGCCCGCGACAGGTCGCGCACGTACTCATCCAGGCTGTTGACCGACACGCTCACGGTCGCCTGGTTCTTGTTGCGATAGCCGATGTCGCTCATGCGCAGCGAAGTGCCGTAAGGCTCGTAGAAAGTGTCCCCGTCGAGCTCGGCCAGCGTGGTTTCGCGCCCCGCAAAAAAACTCTTCGACACCGCCGGCGAGGTGCCGAACAGGTACAGCACCAGCCAGCCGTAGCGCCGGTAATTGCGCAGCACGCCGAAGTACTGATCGGAGACGAAACTCTGCTGCGGCTGCTTGGATTGATTGATGTCCTCGAGGACGCCCCACAGACGCGGCGAAAAGGAATAATTGAAATGCACGCCCGAAATCGCCTGCATGATGCGTCCATAGCGCACCCCCAGGCCGTGCCGGTAGATGGTCTTCATCCGCCCGACGTTCGAGGTGCCGAACTGCGCGAGCGGAATGCTTGCATCGCCATCGAGCGCGCACGGCATGCTGGTCGCCCACAGCAACTCATCGCCCAGGTGGCGGTACACGAATTGGTGGATATCGCACAGATACTGCAGTAACTCCCAGGTCTCGCCGAATGGCGGCGTGACCAGCTCGATGAGGGATTCGGAGAAATCCGTGGTGATGTTCTCATTGGTGAGCGGCGCGCCGAGAGCGGCGGGATGGCGTGTTTGCACGATGGCGCCGGCGGGCGAGACGCGCAGCGACTCCTTTTCGACGCCCTTTCGGCCGCCGCGCAATACGCCACGTTCACCGGAGTTGACGAGCCCCGCGAGGCGTCGCTCGAATAGTTTGTCAACCACGTTACGCAATATCTCGATCCTCGATTGTCGATTCTGGTTAACCTGGGCCCGGGCCCGGACCTGGGTCGATCTAGGGCAGCTCGGCAACGGCCTCGATTTCAACCATGAAGCCCGGATCCACCAAGCGCTGCACCTGCACCCATGAGGTCGTCGGCAGGCGTTCCTTGTCGTAATACTCGAACCGCAAGTCGGAGGCTTTCAGCAAGGCGTCCATATTGGTCGTATAGATCGTCTCTTTGACGACCTCGTCGAAGCCCGCCCCGTGCGCGGCGAGCGTGCGGCGGATATTGGTGTAAGCGGCGCGCATTTGCCCAGCCATATCGCCTGGCGCCACCAGACGCCCGTTCTGATCCACGGCGACTGAACCGGAAATATACAGTGTTTTATCGATCAGCACCGCCTGGGAATAGCCAAAGTCCTTTTCGTAGGGATTCAGATGGAACACCTGTTTGATCCGCGGTGGCACAGGTTCCGGTTCGCGCTCGCAACCGGCCAACCCCAGGGCCGACGCCGCCCATGCAATGAACAGAGCTCGGCTCAGCGTGCGCCCATCAACCCGGATTCCGCTGCTGAAGGAATTCAGCGCGTGCCCGCAGGGCACGCAACATTTTCGGTAAATCGTGCCGCAAAGCCACGCGCACCAGCCAGTGCGGAACCCAAAAGCCCGGCGCCAGAGCGATCGTGTAGTGCGCAATGGTGTAGTCCCCGTCGCTCTGCAATACCCATGAGCTTCGCAGGGTAAGCAAGTCCCCCGAAATGCGCTCGATCGACACGCGCGAGGGTGGTTGGTCATAGGATGCTCGAATTTCATAGGCTAGCTTGGGTACGTACCAGGAATAGTCGAGCACCTGCCGAATCCTTTGCCACGACCCGTCCGGCGCCGTTTCCAGCACCTCGCAGGCAACCAGCCCGGCAACCAAGTGCAGCGCTTCTGCGCAACTCGTGATCAGCGGCCAAACCACTTCGCGGCGCGCATGAATCCTGACCGATGCGCTGGCAGTGCCGCTCTGTTCTCCGGGATCGAGCGACACCGCGACCTCCATATCGCCATGCTGCGCGGATTCCTGTTCCAAGTGCGCGGCAGGCACCGCATAAGCGGCGAATAGGAGAAAGAAAATGAATAGTATCGAACGCACGGGGTAGTCTGACTCCGATCGATGCAGTCTGTTCGACAGATGTTGCCGCCTGGGCGAGACATATGGCCGCCTGGCGATTGTCTTGGGCGGCCCGCATCAATGCGCGTCCAGCCAGAGGTTCATTTTCGCTTCGAGAACGTCGAGGGGCATGCTGCCGTCCTTGAGAATTTCGGAATGAAATTCATGGATATCGAAGCGCGCTCCCAGGACCTGCTGCGCCCGGCTGCGCAGCGCTTGAATCTTGAGTTGGCCCATCGTGCAGGCCAACGCATCCCCCGGCAGCGCCACGAAGCGGTCCACCACCAGATCGGCGTCCGCTGCGCTCAGCGACAACTGTTGACGCAGATAGTCGGCCGCTCGGGCGGGAGTCCAATCCATGGCATGCAAGCCCGTATCCACGACCAGGGCGGCCGCGCATCCCAGTTCGCGCAGAAGCACTCCCCTTCTCGCTTCATCGTCGCGGTACAAACCCAGTTCCTCGCCCAGGGATGCGGCATAGAGAGCCCAACCGTCGTCGAAGGCCGGGTCGGTGCCGAAACGTCGAAACTTCGGCAGGTCGGCCCGCTCCTGCTGGAACGCGGATTGAAAGTGTCGTCCCGGCATTGCTTCCTGCAGAAAGCCGGAAATGTCCAAATTCGCGGGCCGGGCGGTATTCGATGCCGCGTCTACGTAGAGGATGGCAGGGGTCCTACCGTCCGGCGCGGCGCTCTGGTAGGCCGGAAGCCGCGGCACCCAGGGAGCGGGGGAGACGGCGCGAATCTCGAAATCGGCCCGCGGCACGGCGGAGAATAGTGTCGGAACCGCCGCCAGCACCTGCGCCTTCAGGTCTTGATAAGCCTTCGACGGCTCGCCGGCGCCGGTAGCCACCCCCGTGCCCGCGTCGGCGCCGACACCCGCGCCCGCAGCCACGCCCGCACCCGAAGGCGCACCCGCAGTCACACTCGTGGCCGTGGCCGTGGCCGTGCTCGCGCCCATCGCCGTGCCCACGCCAGCAGCACCGGGCGGCGGCGCGCCCGCCGGCAAGGAGAGCAGGCGCGCTCGAATGCGTTCGACTTCCGCCACGCCCATGTTGTGGATTTCGCCCGCAGTCAGCTGAGTGTCGGTCGCACGCTTGATCCGGTAGGCGTACCAGGATGGCCCGAGCGGCAGCACCGTCAACGCGACGCTGGTTCGCGCCCGTGGCAAGTATTCACTTTGGATGAATTCATACAATTCACGATAGGCCGGCAGCAGCTTGTCTCTGACAGCGCCGTTCAGGCTCGAAGTCAGGCGCGTCCGCTCGGGTTCCTTGATGCTCTCCGGCATGCTCTGCAGCGTCTGGTAGAAGATATTGGCCGAAGTATCCGTCCCCAGGCTTTGCAGCAACGGCAGTGTCCGCTGCATCACTACTCTCGGGGATGTGTATCCGCGCCGCATTCCCTCGCGCATATTCGCGATCGCCTGGTGGGTCCAGGCTACGTAAGCGTCGATCTGCGCCAGCCAGTTTTCATAGTCCTTGGCGCCGGCGAGCGGACGCCGGCCCAGGTCTGCGGCGTCGAGCGCGAATTGCCACGGCATTCCTTCGAAAGGATTCACCGGCATGAGTTCGGCGGGATAGGTAAAACCTTCGATTGCGAGTTGGCGTTGGCGCTTGAAAATGTCGTAAGTCAATCTCGAGCCCGTGTCCAAGGCGGAGCTCGGAACGGCGATAAGTTCGGCGAGAAAGCGCCGTTCGACAGCCAGAGAATCCGCCAGGAATTGCGGCGTCAGTGGATTGCCCGCGGGCCTGCGTTCGTCCCAATATCGTTCGACGATACGCGTCAAATTCTCGTGGGGCGCCGCCGCAGCCGTGGCCCGGGAGGGGTCCGGCGCAGTCCCGCCGCCGCAGGCGGCGAGTCCCAAAAGGGCGACTCCGAAGGAAACAGCGTGAGAAAATCGGATCATGAACCGATTATAAGCTGGTAGGTAGGTTCATAATCTGAAGCCTGGTCATTTGGGAGTCACCGTATGTTGGTCGGAACCAGTCCACGGCGCGTCGCCATCGTCGGCGGGGTACGCATTCCCTTCGTACGCGGTAACGGCGCCTATTCTCAAGTCGGCAATCAAGAGATGTTGACCGCCGCGCTGCGCGGCGTGGTCGAGCGCTATGGGCTGCAAGGCCAGCGCATGGACGATGTCGCCGCGGGCGCGGTCATGAAGCACTCGAGCCAGTGGAATCTGACACGCGAATCGGTGCTTGGATCGGGGCTGGCCGCGGAAACGCCCGGGCTCGATTTGCAGCGTGCGTGCGGCACCAGCTTGGAGGCGGCAATTTCACTGGGCAATAAGATCGCGCTCGGCCAGATCGATTGCGCGATTGCCGGGGGCGTCGATACGGTGAGCGATCCGCCCGTGGTCTACCCCAGGAGCTTTCAGCAATTGTTGCTCCGAAGTTATCGCGGCAGGACGTTCGGCGAACGCGTCGGCCCATGGTTCGGTTTGCGCCCGGGAAATCTGCGGCCGGTGCTGCCCGGCATCGCGGAACCCCGTACGGGCTTGTCGATGGGCGAGAGCACCGAGCTCATGGTGAAGACATGGGGAATCACCCGTGCCGAGCAGGACCAGCTGGCACTGGAAAGTCACCGAAAGGCGGCCGCGGCTTATGCTTCCGGATTCTACAAGGAGCTGGTGCGCGACTACCTCGGCGTGAGCCAAGACAACAATATCCGCAGCGACACCAGCCTGGACAAGCTGGCCAAGCTCAAACCGGTGTTCGATACATC
The DNA here is from genome assembly GCA_963807505.1 of uncultured Gammaproteobacteria bacterium. Taxonomy (GTDB): domain Bacteria; phylum Pseudomonadota; class Gammaproteobacteria; order Steroidobacterales; family Steroidobacteraceae; genus Bog-1198. Next base: position 1,180,868 of record CAWECC010000001.1, read on the forward strand.
CGGGTCGGGTACGTTGACCGCGGGGAATTCGACGCCGATGACGGATGGCGCCTCCGCGGTGCTGCTTGCGTCCGAAGCCTGGGCGCGCGAGCGCGACTTGCCGGTGCTGGCGTTTCTCAGCTACGGCAAGGTCGCCGCAGTGGACTACATCGACAAGAAGGAAGGCTTGCTCATGGCTCCGGCCTATGCCGTGCCTCGCATGCTGAAGGACGCGCAACTCGCGCTCGAGGACTTCGACTTTTACGAGATCCACGAAGCTTTCGCAGGCCAGGTCCTGTGCACGCTCAAGGCCTGGGAGGACCCGATTTTCTGCCGCGACAAGCTGGGGCTGCCCGGGGCGCTCGGCGCCATCGATCGATCCAGGCTCAATGTGAAAGGCGGCAGCCTTGCGATCGGCCATCCTTTCGCTGCAACCGGCACCCGCATCATTGCAACCCTGGCGAAGATTCTCGATGAAAATCAAGCTAAACGCGGCCTGATCTCGATCTGCACCGCGGGCGGCATGGGCGTTACCGCCATCCTCGAGCGTTGACGATGTTGATGAACGCGCTATCCTCGGAGATCATCCGTTGCGTTCATAGAATTCCTGCATCGGCACATAGGCTGAATAGAAGACACGAATGAAACTCAAAGACCCCCTGCTCCTGCGTGAGATGTGTTTTATCGACGGTGGCTGGATACCTGCGGACGGCGGGGGCACCCTGCCCGTGCACAACCCCGCCACGGCGGAAAAGCTGGGAGTCATTCCGAACATGGGTGCGGGCGAGACGCAAGCGCGCGATTGCAGCAGCCGCTGCAGCCCTGCCGGCATGGGCCGCCCGCACCGCCAAGGACCGTGCCGCGGCGCTGCGGCGCTGGTTCGACCTGATACTCGTGCACCAGGACGATCTCGCAACTGCTCATGACGGCGGAGCAGGGCAAGCCGCTGGCCGAGTCCAAGGGTGAAATCGCCTACGCCGCATCCTTCATCGAATGGTTTGCGGAAGAGGCCAAGCGGCTTTACGGGGATGTCATTCCGGGCCACCAGTCCGACAAGAGAATTCTCGTGCTGCGCCAGCCCGTGGGCGTGGTGGCGGCCATCACGCCCTGGAACTTTCCAGCGGCCATGATCACCCGCAAAGGCGGGACCGGCGCTTGCGGCTGGATGCACCATGGTTTGCAAGCCTGCGACTCAAACTCCGTATTCCGCGCTCGCTTTGGCCGAACTCAGCCATAGAGCCGGCATCCCCAAAGGCGTATTCAACGTCATCACGGGATCCGCCGCGGCGATCGGCGGCGAGATGACCTCGAACCCGATCGTGCGCAAACTGACGTTCACCGGTTCCACGGAGATCGGCAAGAAATTGATGGCGCAATGCGCCGGCACCGTGAAAAAGATATCGCTCGAACTCGGCGGCAACGCGCCCTTCATGGTGTTCGACGACGCCGATTTGGATGCCGCCGTTCAGGGCGCGATCGCCAGCAAGTATCGAAATACGGGCCAGACCTGCGTGTGCGCCAACCGGCTGTTGGTGCAGGCCGGTGTGTACGATGAATTTGCGCGGAAACTCACCGAAGCGGTGGGCAAATTGCGGGTCGGCGACGGACTGGCCGGTCGTCACCGACCAGGGGCCGCTGATCGACGCCAAAGCCGTGGCCAAGATCGAGGAACATATCGCGGATGCCGTGGCCAAGGGCGCCAAGGTCGCCTTGGGCGGCAAGCGGCATGCCCTGGGCGGAACGTTCTTCGAACCCACCATCCTGACCCAGGTGACGCCCAAGATGCTGGTGGCCCGCGAAGAAACCTTCGGTCCCGTAGCGCCTCTGTTCAAATTTCAAACCGAGGCCGAGGCCATCGCCATGGCCAACGACACCGAGTTCGGCTTGGCCGCGTACCTGTACACGCGCGATCTTGCGCGCAGCTGGCGGGTTTCCGAAGCCATCGAGTACGGCATCGTGGGCTTGAACACCGGCATCATTTCCACAGAAGTTGCGCCCTTCGGCGGCGTCAAGGAATCGGGCACCGGGCGTGAAGGCTCGAAGTACGGAATCCTCGATTACACCGAGATGAAGTACATATGCGTCGGCGGAGTGAGCTAGGAGCCTGACCGGTGCTCGGCCGGTTCCTGGAGTTCTCGGTCGCGACGCCGGATATTCGGGACTCCCTGGATTTCTACGCCAAACTCGGCTTCACCCAGGCCGAAATCGGCGACGCATGGCCGCATCCCTACGCGGTGGTGACGGACGGTAGAATTTGCCTCGGATTGCATCAGGACACGAGTCCGGCGCCCTCGATGACCTTCGTCAAGCCCGGCTTACTCAAACACCTGGATACACTCGAGGATCTCGGGGTGCAGTTTGAATTCCGCCATCTCGGCAACCACGTGTTCAATGAAGTCGGCTGGTTCGATCCCTCCGGTCATCTGATATGGCTCATCGAAGCACGCACTTTTTCACCCAGCAAGCGGCCGGCGCTCGACACATCGCTATGCGGCTATTTTCTCGAGATCGCACTGCCGACACCCGCCCCCGCGGCGGCAAAGGCATATTGGGAACGGCTCGGCTTCGTCGGAATCGACGAACCGGATGACCGGCTGCCTCACGTATCCTGCACCAGCGACACCATCGACCTGGGGCTTTACGATCCCGCACATCTGCGCGGCGCCGCACTGCGGTTCGAAGTCGACGATGCCGAAGAAACCTTGGCGCGGCTTACCGACATCGGCATTGTGCCGGCCGAAGCGGCGGCGCCGCGGCGGAGTCAACCAGCCGGCACGGTATTGAACGCGCCCGAAGGCACGCAGCTGCTGTTGACCGAGGCCTCCGAAGCCTGAACGCCGGCTTCAGCTTGGGCTGGCAACGATGTTGAACTTGATCGTGATCGCGTCCTGCACCTGCAGCGCGCCCAGCATCAGGCTGTATGGCGTGAGCCCAAGGGCCGTCTGGCGCAATTCCAACGATCCTACCGCCGATAAGTGATCGGAATCCCTGTGCAGAGTGAACGGCACGTCCAATCTGGACTCATGCCCCGCGACACTGATCGCAACCGTAAAAGTCACGGCACCGGCATCCTGCAGATCGGAGCGCGGCGTGCCCGGTGCGCCGGCACTGGCGATGCTCTTGATCGTGATCATCGGAAACTCGTCCGCGTCGAGCAGCGACGTACTCAGCATATTGTGCAGAGTTCCCGATTTGGCGTCGTCCGGGACGGCGGCGGCGAAATCCGGCCCCTCTTCGCTGCGCGCCTGCGCATCGTCCACCACGAAGGCAGCAACCGGCACCTCCATTGAGAACTGGGTCTCGGCCACCGAATCCGCCAGATTGACCACGCCGTGGATCGACCGGTTAACCATGACGTGGTTGTGCCCCAGGTGCGCCAACGGACCGGCTCGGTATACCAGGATTCGCAGCTCGGAACGGCTCTCGTCGATGCGATAGACCCTGCCGTGCAATGGTGGCGCTGCAGGTGATTCGCCGGGGTTTTGCGGCGTGGCGTGGCGTGACCCGGGCGCAGTGCATGCGGCCAACAGCAGCGCCACCACGCCGAGTTTTATACTTTTGAACACGAGCGGGGCCCCGCTGTCTTGATAAACTACGTCAAGTACAGTCTGCACGTGGGACCCGAGATATGCCAAGCCGAGATTTACCGACACGCTACGGAGGGGTCGCACAGACGTTTCATTGGCTCATCGCCGCGCTGATAGTGACGCAATTCACCCTGGCATACCTCGCCGACGATCTGCCGCTCGGAGTTCATAAGCTGGCGCTGCTGGCGCGGCACAAGAGCTTCGGCATGACCGTGCTGATGCTGGCGATATTGCGCCTGCTGTGGCGGCTGAAGAACCCGCCGCCTTCGTTGCCGCCCGGCATGACGCCCCTGGAGCGGTCGCTCGCTCGGGCCACCCACATTGCGTTCTATGTACTGCTGTTTGCGATGCCCCTGACCGGATGGCTGATGTCATCGGCCAAGAACTACTCGGTCAGCTGGTTCGGGGTGTTCACCTGGCCCAATCTCATCGCCAAGAACGAGACTGCTTTCAACCTATTGCGCTCGACGCATCACTTACTGAGCTACGCCCTGTTTGCGATCGCGGTATTGCACGTTCTAGCGGCCCTCAAACATCATTTCTGGGACAAGGATTCCGTGCTGTTGCGCATGCTGCCCTTCACCAAATTTGACCCGGCGAAATCGGAGAAACGATTGTGATGCGACGAATCCTGTCATCGATGATCCTGCTCGCGTCCATGCCTCTGGCGGGAGCGGCCGGCGCAGCCGGGGGCACCACCGCTTACACCGCCGATCCACAGCAAAGCCGGCTTGAATTCGTCGGCGTGCAGGCCGGCGCGGAATTCAAGGGGACCTTCCACAAGTTCGCCGCGACCGTCGAATTTGCACCGGATGCTCCGGCAGGCTCGCATATCGACGTACAGATCGACTTGAATTCCGCCGACACGCAGGACAAGGACCGTGACGGCACCATACGCGGGCCCGACATCTTCGACGTGGCACACTCGCCCGCGGCGCACTATGTCACCCGCAGCATCACCAAGACCGCCGCCGGCTACACGGCGGTCGGCTCGCTGACGCTGCGCGGCGTGACCAAGGACGTACCGATCAATTTTCAGTTCACCTCGTCCGCCTCAGGCGCAAAGCTCGAAGGCAGCGCCAAGCTCAATCGCCTGGATTTCGGCGCGGGACAGGGCGACTGGAAGAGCACGGAGTGGATAGCCGACGCCGTGAAAATAAGCTTCTCGCTGGTATTGAAGCCCAAGCCGTAACGCAATCAGCGAACGGGGAGCTCGCGGGACTTTTGCACGGTACGCAGCGCGAAACTGGAATGAACCCGCGCGACATTGGGCAATCTCGTCAGATGCTGGCTGTGCAGCCGCTCGAAATCGGCGGTGTCGGCCAACACCACCCGCAGTAGAAAATCATATTCGCCGGACATGAGATAGCACTCCATGACCTCGGGGACCTTGCGTGCCGCTTCCTCGAAGGCATGCAGATGCGCCTGCTCCTGGCGCTCCAAAGTGATATTGACGAAGACGTTCACCGGACAGCCCGCCTTCTGCTGATTGATCAGGGCCGTGTACCCCTCGATGAAGCCCGATTCCTCCAGGGCTCGAACCCGCCTCAGACAGGCCGACTCGGACAGACTGACGCCTTCGGCCAATTGACTGTTGGTGATGCGGCCGTCCAGCTGCAAGGCACGCACGATGGCGCGATCGTAGCGATCTAGTTTCATTATCGAGCCCTCCGGCCGGCTTCAGCAGTTTCTTGCGTAATATATCAATTTCTAGACGCATTCTGCCATCTGCTGGCACCACGGGACCGATTTTTGCAACTTTCCGCTCATGGCCTTACGTACCCTAGCCGCACCCACATCTCCTGCGGAGCGACAAGAATGAAAATCGGCGTCCCCAAAGAAATCAAGATTCACGAGTATCGGGTTGGCCTGGTGCCAGCGGGCGTCCGCGAACTCGTCGATGCCGGACACCAGGTGCTCGTCCAAAGCGGCGCCGGTGCGGGCATCGGTTTCGAGGACTCGCACTATCAGTCGGCGGGCGCCGCCATCGCGCAAAAGGCGCAAGACATCTTCGCAACCGCGGAACTCGTCGTGAAGGTCAAGGAGCCGCAGATCGCGGAGTGCAAACAGCTGCGCAGCGGGCAAACCTTGTTCACGTACCTGCACCTGGCTGCGGACCCTGCACAGGCTCAGGCGCTGCTCGCCTCCGGAACGACCGCGATCGCATACGAGACGGTCACCGCACCCGACGGCTCATTGCCCTTGCTGACGCCGATGAGCGAGGTTGCCGGGCGCATGTCAGTGCAGGTGGGCGCCAACAGCTTGCAGAAGGCCAACGGCGGGTTCGGTGTGCTGCTGGGTGGAGTGCCCGGAGTGGCTCCCGCCAAAGTCGTCGTGCTCGGCGGCGGCGTTTCCGGTACTCATGCGGCAGAGATGGCCGTTGGGCTGCGTGCCGACGTGACCGTGGTCGACCGCTCGGTCAAGAGGCTGCGGGAACTCTCATCCATCTTCGGCAGCCAGCTGAAGACCGTGTACTCGACCGCCCATGCCATCGAGGAACTGGTCCGCGACGCCGATCTCGTTATCGGAGCCGTGCTCATCGCCGGCGCCGCCGCACCAAAGCTCGTGACTCGCGCCATGGTCAAAACCATGAAGCCGGGCGCGGTATTGGTCGACATCGCCATCGATCAGGGCGGCTGCTTCGAGACCAGCCGGCCCACCACTCATGCGGAACCCACCTATGTGCTCGACGGCGTAATTCACTATTGCGTCACCAACATGCCCGGCGCCGTGCCGCGCACCTCCACATTCGCGCTGACCAATGCCACCCTCCCCTATGTGAGGGCGCTCGCCGATCACGGCTGGCAACGGGCCCTCGCCAACGACTCAGGATTGGCGCGCGGCCTCAACGTCCACGCCGGCCAGCTCACGCACGAAGCCGTCGCAACAGCGCTCGGCCTCAACTACCAAACCTTTCGCGCCGCCTAACCCCACCGTCACCACCGTTAGGCTATTCGACGGTTAGAGCCCCCGCTAAGGGGTAGGTACTCATGAAGCGACAACTGGCGGATTCAGTTGTCGCTTCATGAGTACCTACCCCTTAGCGGGGGCTTTAGCCGTAGAACGGAGTAACGCCGGTAGCTGGTGGGGTCAGGCGGCGCGAGTTGCTACTGTACGATCGATCAATTACTCTGCGCCCCGAGTCAGCGACCTAACTCGAGGGACCACCCGCCATGGCGCGCAATCCACGCTTCGATGTGTTGTTCGAACCGGTGCGCATCGGGCCTGTCACGGCGCCGAACCGCTTTTATCAAGTGCCGCATGCCAGCGGCATGACCAACTCGCTGCCGCAGGTGCGTGCCAGCTTCCGCGAGACCAAGGCCGAAGGCGGCTGGGGCGTGGTCTGCACGGGCGCGGTGTCGATGCATCCCAGTTCCGATGATTCGCCGCTGCCCTTCGCCATTCTGTGGGATGACAAGGATATCCGCTCCCATGCGCTGATGACGGACGCCGTCCATCGGCATGGAGCGTTGGCCGGAGTGGAGCTGTGGCATGGAGGCGCGTGTACTCTGAACCGCACCAGCCGAATGGCGCCGCTGTCGCCGTCCGGCATGCCTTGGTTGTCCACTCATTTGGGGTTCATGGGCAATCTGCGTCCACGCACCATGGACAACGCCGACATCCAAGATCTGCTGCGTTGGCAGGCCGCCGCCGCGCGCCGCGCCATGCAGGCAGGCTTCGACATCGTCTACGTTTACGCCGGCATGGGCTATCTGCCCTATGAATTCTTGCTGCCCGAATACAATCGTCGCACCGACGCCTACGGCGGCTCGATCGAGAATCGGGTGCGGCTGGTGCGTGAACTGCTGGAGGTCACGCGCGACGCGGTGGGGGACAAGTGCGCCGTCGCGCTGCGCATCAGCATGGAGGAATTGCGCGGCAAACCCGGCAAGAATGCTGCTTCTGAGGCGCATGAGGTGGTGGCCCTGCTCGCCGATATCCCCGATCTCTGGGACGTCAAGATGGATTCCAGTCCGACCGACTGCGCGCCCTCGCGATTTTCCCCGGAGGGCAGTCACGAACCCATCATCAATTTCATCAAGCAACTGACCCGGCGGCCGGTCGTGGGCGTGGGCCGCTTCACCTCTCCGGATGTGATGGTCTCGCAGGTGCGGCGCGGCATCCTGGATTTGATCGGTGGGGCGCGGCCCTCCATCGCGGACCCGTTTCTGCCGAACAAGATCAATGAGGGTCGGGAGCACGAGATACGCGAATGCATAGGCTGCAATATCTGCATTTCGAGCTGGCACGATGGCGTGCCGGTGCGCTGCACCCAAAACCCGACCGCGGGTGAGGAGTGGCGCCGGGGGTGGCACCCTGAGAGGTTCGAGCCGCCGGCGAGCGACTCATCCATCTTGATCGTCGGCGGCGGACCTGCGGGGCTCGAATGCGCCACCACCCTCGCCCGGCGCGGCTACACTGTGACGATTGCGGATTCGGCCAAGGAGTTCGGGGGCCGTCTGTGCTTCGAGACTGCGCTGCCGGGGCTCAAGACCTGGGGCCGGGTCAGCGATTGGCGGCTGGGGCAGCTGCGCAGCCGGCCGAACGTCAATATGTATCCCGGTAGCGAGCTGGGCGTGGACGACATCTTGGGGCTGGAGCACCGTCACGTCGTGATCGCGACCGGCGCACGCTGGACGAAAATGCTGTTCTCGACCTTGGAGTTCCCGGTAGGCGAACTCGACGGACCGGCGGTTTACACCGCCGATGATCTCGCCGCCGGCGTCGTGCCATCGGGACCCGTGGTCGTGTTCGATTTCGACAACTACTACCTGGCCGGCGCCATCGCCGAGCAGCTGGCGAAAACGGTCGGCGACGTGAGTTATGTGACCACCGCGGGCAATGCGTCCGCCTGGACATTCATGACCAATGAGCTGCCGCTGGTGCATCGCGCTCTCACCGCGGCGCACGTGCCGATTCATACACTCAAGCGGGTCACGGCCTTCGATGGCGAGTCCGTCACGATCGCCGACGTATACAGCGGCAGCGAGCAGCGCCTTGCCTGCCGCTCGCTGGTCATCGTCGGCGTGCGGACCCCGCGCGACGAACTGTATCAATCGCTCATGGCCAGAGGCCCGGATCTGGAGAAAGCCGGCATCTTCTCCGTCACGCGCATCGGCGACGCGGTCGCTCCCGGAGCCATCGTGCATGCGGTCCACAGCGGGCATCGCTATGCACGCGAGTTCGACACCGTCCCTGGTGCCGCACCCTATACACGGGATTTCCCCGTATGACCGCCGCGCAATTGGAGCCCACCCTGCCCTCCTCCTGGTACCGCAGCGCCGGGATATTTCAGGTCGAGAAGGAACGCATATTCTGCCGCGAGTGGATTGCGGCGTGCCGCGAGGAAGAGCTGCCCAATCCAGGCGATTACAGGCTGCTCGACGTGCTCGGCGAGAGTATCTTGCTGGTGCGCAATCGCGAAGGTCAGCTGCGGGCGTTCTACAATGTCTGCCGGCATCGAGGCTCGCGTCTTTGCCGCACCCCGGAAGAAACCGCAGCCTTGCAGGTCACGCTCCCCGGCGGAATCACCGCCGGACGCATGATCGTGTGCCCGTACCACCAGTGGTCTTACGATTTCAACGGTGCGCTGATTGCCGCTCCGCACTTGAGCACCGCCGACGGTTTCAAAAAGCAGGATTACCATCTGTATCCGGTCGGTGTCGGCAGTTGGGGCGGTTTCGTCTTCTTGAATTTGACGCCGGCCGAGGCAGTCCCTCTGGCCGCTCAGCTGGGCGGCATACCGGACCGGCTGCAACGCTACCCGCTCGGCGACCTGGCCGTAGGCGCCACGATCCGATATGAAATCGCAGCGAATTGGAAAATTCTCTGCGAGAACTACAACGAATGCTATCACTGCGCCGGGGTCCACCCGGAGCTGTGCGCGGTAGTGCCTTCGTTCCGCGAGGCGGGCGGAGCCAATTTGGACTGGAACCGTGGAATCCCGCACCGTGAGGGCGCCTACACGTTCACGCACAGCGGGACTACCGTTCGGCGTGCCTTCCCCAGCCTCGATGCGGATGAGCAAGTGCGCCACAAGGGCGAACTGGTCTATCCCAATCTATTCCTGAGCGCCGCCTGCGATCACGTAGCGGCATTCATCCTGCAACCCCGCAGCGCCGAACGCACCGATATCACCTGCCATTTTCTGTTCGAAAGCCATGAAATAGCGAAGCAGGGCTTCGATCCATCGGATGCCGTGGATTTCTGGGATCTGGTCAACCGCCAGGACTGGGCGATATGTGCGGGTGTACAGAATGGGATTCGCTCGCGCGTCCATGCCCAGGGATACTACGCGCCGATGGAGGACTGGAATCTGGACATCAGGCGCTATGTGACCGATCGAATCGGCGCTTTCGTCAACAGCCAGCCGTCCTAGCGGTTCGCCCCGGGACCACTCCCATCGAGGCGTACGGGCCATTCGGCCGCGCTTGGGTATAATTGAAAAAAAGGACAATCAATGGCAACCAAGCGGCATATACCGAAATTCCACCGAGCGACTCCCGCGGTGCGTCGCGAAGCATTGGTGGACGCCACTCTCCGCTGCCTCAAGCTGTTCGGCCATGAGGGCGTGTCCGTGAGGCGCATCAGCGCCGCCGCCGGCGTGTCCATAGGCTTGATCAACCATCATTTTCCGAGCAAGTCGAGCCTCATCGCCGAGACTTACGAAACCATCGCCCTGTCCTTGCTGGAATCGATCCGCCATCAGGCGGAAAACAAGGCGCTTTCGCCGCGCGAGCGGCTGAGCAATTTCTTCAGCGCCTCGTTCACGCCCGAAATCCTCGATCCGCAGTTATTCAATGTGTGGCTGGTGTTTTGGAGCATGGTGGCGCACTCGGCCGAAATACGCGCCGTGCACTTCAGCACCTACGGCAAATACCGCGCCGTTCTGGAGTCTTTGCTGGGCCAGCTCGTAGACTCCGGCGCGGCGCCGCCGTTCAAGCTGCGCCCGGCCGCGATTGCTCTGTCTGCGCTGCTCGACGGCTTCTGGGTCGAATTGAGCCTGAGCCCCACGGTCTTCAAGCCCCGCGATGCCATTGCGCTCTGCGAGGATTGGGTCAATGCTCTGTGCCAGGGAGGTTTCCCCCGGCTTTTGACGTCTCCCCGTGCCGATAAGGCCGACGCCGCGCCGAAACGCCGCAAACCCTAGAATTCGGCCGAGGGGCCGGTTACCGAGCATTGAGTCACGCTTTCTGCACATTCGAAGGCCGCTGCCTGCATTTGCTAGTGGTAAACGGCGGCCATTGTTATACTACCGTTCAATAAGACTCGTGAAGGTTCTCGCACATGGAAGCACAGCGCTCTCTGCACGGCGACTCGTCGGCTCAAGTTCCCGCCGGCCTCGAAGGGTTCAGTCTTCCGGGTTGGATCTATCGGGACGCGGATTTCCTGGAAGCCGAGAAGGAACGGGTATTTGCCACTTCGTGGCAGGTGATGTGCCACCTCAACGACATACCCGATCCCGGCGATTATCACACCCTGGATTTCCTGGGCGAACCCTTGGTCGCGGTGCGTGGCCCGAATCATGGCGTGAAAGCCTTTTTCAATGTGTGCCGGCATCGGGCAGCCCGGTTGGTTGACGGCGGTTCCGGTCATTGTTCGGGAAGAATCGTGTGTCCCTATCACGCGTGGACCTACGATCTCGGCGGGCGCCTCACCGCGGTGCCGCATCGCAAGGAATTCGCCGACTTCGCTCTCGATCAATACGGGCTCAAGCCGGTCGAGTCTGAAGTCTACAAGGGGTTCGTGTTCGTGCGCCTGAAGCCGGGCTTGCCGAGCGTGGCGCAGATGCTCGCGCCGTACGAGGCTGAATTGGCCGCCTATCGTCTCGAAGAGCTGCAGCCCATGGGCCGCGTCACATTGCGCACACGCCATGTGAACTGGAAGAACGTGACTGACAATTATTCCGATGCCATGCACATCACGGTGGCGCACCCGGGCCTGACCCGCCTATTTGGCCAGAGCTACGGCGTGGAGGCGCAGGCTTGGGTGGACAAAATGTGGGGTTATCTGCGCGATGTGCCCTCCTCTCAGCTCTCGGAGCGCATGTACCAGGCCGTGCTGCCAAACTCGCCTCACTTGCCCGACGATAGGCAGCGGCTGTGGACCTACTTCAAGCTGTGGCCCAACGTGGCCTTCGATATCTACCCCGATCAGATCGATTTCATGCAAATGATTCCGATCTCGCCCACGGAAACCCTCATCCGCGAGATTGCCTACGCGCATCCCGATAGCCGGCGCGAGATGCGCGCGGCACGCTATCTCAATTGGCGCATCAATCGGCGCGTGAGCATCGAGGACAAGGCATTGATCGAACGAGTGCAAACGGGCATGGGATCGCGTAGCTATACGCCGGGTCCGTTGGGACGCACCGAGGTCAGCTTGCGAAGTTTCGCGCATCGCATACGCGAACTCATTCCCGAGAGCCGCCTCGACCGTGCCCCGAGCCCCGGCTGGCATGTCCGCAACGATACGAGAAAGAACCATGGTTGATTCAAAACCGCGCGATGTCGTGATTATCGGCGGCGGCCACAACGGGCTGGTGTGCGCGGCCTATCTGGCTGCGGCGGGCCTCAAAGTAACCGTGCTCGAAAGACGCGGCGTCGTCGGCGGCGCGGCCGTGACCGAGGAATTTCACCCGGGCTTTCGCAATTCCGTGGCCGCATACACGGTATCGCTGCTCAATCCCAAGGTGATCCGGGATTTGGACCTGCCGCGTCACGGATTGCGCGTGGTGGAGCGCAAGCTCGCCAACTTCCTGCCTCTGAACGAAACCCAGTATCTGAAGATCGGCGCCGGCAAGACCGAACAAGAAGTGGCGAAGTTCTCGGCGCGCGATGCCGGCCGGCTCGCAGCCTATGGCGAGCGCCTCGATGTGATCGCCGACGTGCTGCGCGACCTGGTGCTCGAGACCCCGCCCAACGTGACCGCCGGCAGCTGGCTCACGGCTCTGCCCGAATTGTTGCGCAGTGCCCGGATGGGCAAGCGCATCGCCAAACTCGACATGCCCATGCGGCGCGAACTCCTGGATTTGTTCGTCAAATCCGCGGGCGACTACCTGGATGCCTGGTTCGAGAGCGCGCCCATCAAGGCGGCGTACGGTTTCGACGGCATCGTCGGCAATTACGCCAGCCCCTATGCGGCCGGTTCCGGCTATGTGCTGCTGCATCATGTATTCGGCGAGGTCAACGGCAAGAAGGGCGCCTGGGGACATGCGATCGGCGGCATGGGCGCCATCAGCCAGGCCATGGCGAAGGCAGCGGCCGAGCGCGGCGTGGAAATTCGAACGGCAAGTCCCGGTGCGCGAAGTGCTGGTCGAGGCCGGCCGCGCGGTGGGCGTCGTCACCGAGAAGGGCGAGGCGATTCGCGCACGCAGCGTCGTATCGAATTTGAATCCCAAACTGTTGTATGGGTCGCTCATCGATCCGGCGGCGCTGCCGCAGGATTTTCGCGAGCGCATCGCTCACTGGCGCTGCGGATCGGGCACCTTCCGCATGAACGTCGCACTATCGGAGCTGCCCGACTTCACGGTCCTGCCGGGCCGCGCTCTCGCCGAACATCACACTTCCGGCATCATCATGGCGCCCAGCCTCGCCTATATGGATCAGGCGTATCTCGATGCCAAGGCGGGCGGCTGGTCGAAGCAGCCCATCGTCGAGATGCTGATACCCTCGACCCTCGACGACAGCCTCGCGCCCCCGGGACAGCACGTGGCCAGCCTGTTCTGCCAGCACGTCGCACCGGTGCTGCCGAATGGCGCATCCTGGGACGATCATCGCGAGCAAGTAGCGGACGTCATGATCGATCTGGTGAACAGCCATGCGCCGAATTTCAAGGCCTCGGTGCTGGGTCGGCAGATCATGAGCCCGCTCGACCTTGAGCGCACCTTCGGGCTGATCGGCGGCGACATTTTTCACGGCGCCCTGAGCTTGGACCAAATGTTCTCGGCGCGGCCGATGCTCGGACACGGCGACTATCGCGGGCCGTTGGCGGGGCTGTACATGTGCGGATCGGGCACACATCCGGGCGGCGGCGTGACCGGCGCACCCGGCCACAATGCGGCGCGCGAGATCATCGCCGACTTTCGGCGCGGGCGCGTGAAACGAGCCTGACGCACGGCGCACGGCGCACGGCGCACGGCGTCTGCATCCGACGCCGGGCATCGCGGAAACGCTATACCTCGATCCCCTGCCCCTTGAGGTATTCGTCGTATGTGCCCCGGAAATCCGTGATCTGACCTCCGGGACGAAGCTCGATGATGCGGGTGGCGAGACCGCCCACGAATTCGCGATCGTGCGACACGAAAATGAGCGTGCCCGGAAAGTGCTCGAGCCCGATTTGCAGGGACTCGATGGTCTCCATGTCCATGTGATTGGTGGGCTCATCCATGAGCAGCACATTGGGCTTGGTCAACATCAGCTTGCCGTAAATCATGCGGCCCTTCTCGCCACCGGACAGAACCTTCACGGATTTCTTGGTTTCCTCGCCCGAAAAGAGCAGCCGGCCCAGGGTGGCGCGGACGATCTGGTCGTCGTCTGCCTTGCCGGTGTACTGCGACATCCACGAGAATAAATCGGTCTTGTCATCGAACTCAGCCTGAGGGTCCTGCGGCATATAGCCCGGCTGAGCGTTCTCGACCCAGACGATCCGGCCAGCCGTGGGCCGCAATTCTCCGGCAAGACAGCGCATCAGCGTGGTCTTGCCGGCGCCGTTCGGACCGATGATGGCGATGCGCTCGCCGCCTTCGACGTTGAAGGTGATGTTGCTCAGTACTGCTTCATCCGTGCCCGGATAGGTGAAGGACAGCTTTTCCACCGATACCGCCGAGCGATAGAGTTTCTTGCCCTGCTCGAATCGAATGTAGGGGTTCTGCCGCGACGAGGGCCTGATCTCCTCGATCTTGATCTTCTCGAGCTGCTTCTTGCGTGAAGTCGCCTGACGCGCCTTGGACGCGTTCGCGGAAAAACGCCGCACGAATTCCTGCAGGTCGGAAATCCGGTCCTTGGCCTTGGCATTCGCGGCTTCGACGCGCGCCCGCGCCTGCACCGAAGCCAGCATGAAGTCGTCATAGTTGCCGGGATAAATCTTCAGCTGCTGAAAATCCAGGTCCGCGACGTGCGTGCACACCTGATTCAGGAAGTGGCGGTCGTGGCTGATGATCACCATGGTGGCGTCGTAGTTGTTGAGCGCGTTTTCCAGCCAGCGGATGGAATTGATGTCGAGATTGTTGGTCGGCTCGTCCAGCAGCAGCACATCGGGTCGCGAGAACAGCGCCTGCGCGAGCAGCACACGCAGTTTCAAGCCCGGGGGCACTTCACGCATCGGCCCGTTGTGCCGCGATTCGTGGATGCCGGCGTCGGTGAGAATGCTGCCCGCCCGCGCCTCGGCGTCGTAGCCGCCGTATTCGGCAAATACGCCCTCGAGCTCGGCCGCCTTCATGTAGTCGGCGTCGGTGGCATTGGGATCGGCATAGATGCGGTCGCGCTCCTGCATCGCACTCCACAATTCCACGTGGCCGCGCATGACCACATCCAGCACCCGCTCGTCTTCATAGCCGAACTGATTCTGGTTCAGTTTGCCGAGACGCATGCCGGCCTGCAGCATGACGTCGCCGGCACTGGCCTCGAGGTCTCCACCCAGGACCTTCATGAGTGTGGATTTACCGCAACCATTGGCGCCGATGAGGCCGTAGCGATTACCGTCGGAGAACTTGACCGTGACCTGCTCGAAGAGCGGCTTGGCGCCGAATTGAACGGCGACATTGGAAGTGGAGAGCATGTTTATCCAATCAACTAATACGGCCTGCTCGGCCGCGGTTGCGCAAAAAGGGGGTACTCGGATGGAGTCGCGTCCTTAAGGGTACGGCTCCCCAATCCGGCAGCCACATTCTAACACAGGCGGCTTTACTGCGGAAAAACTGGCTTTTGAGGCCCCAAAGGCTAAGTTCGGCTGTTCATTCATCTCACCGCACGACAAAAATATCGTACGTCACGTACGAATCGCTTTTGTAACTCACCATCTTCCCAACGCACTGAATTCCGTTCAACCAGTCGTACTTTTTCGCCGCAGTCTGCATCGTCGGGGCAATTACGAAGTCCATATCCTTCGATGTCAGTGTCTCGCCCTTGCTCGCGCGCGCCTCGGTTTCCTCTAAAGGACTCTTACCCAGCGTACTGCGCAACACCTGCGATTTCATCTACCATCTCGACTGCTGCCCGCCCCACGTAATTAGGATCCAACGCCATGAACGCCCGCTTCGCTACCACGGTTGCCGCCACTGCCCTGCTCGCTTCAATCTGTACGCGCGCTGACACGCCGGCGCCAGGAGGCATGGACCCTGCCACACTCTCGGCCCTGGCGCAGGTGCGCACCGCCGCCATGAACAGTGATTGGGCATGGAAGCGGCTCGAAGACCTCACCGACAAGATCGGTCCGCGTCTCTCGGGCTCGACACAGCAGGCCGCCGCCATCGCTCAGGTCGCGGACGCGATGCGTGCGCTCGGTGCTCAGGTCACCCTGCAGCCGGCCAAAGTGCCTCATTGGGTGCGGGGCGAAGAAAGGGCGGAGCTCACGGATTATCCCGGGCGCCCCGGCGGCATCACGCAACCCCTGCATCTGACCGCTCTCGGCGGCTCCTCGGCGACCGCGGCTACCGGCCTCGCCGCGCGGGTGATCGTGGTGCGTGATTTTGACGAGCTGCACGCGCGGGCCGGCGATGTCCGCGGCAATATAGTGCTGTTCGAGTCACGTTTCGATCAGCGGCTTGCGGACAACGGCAATGCCGGAACAGCGTACGAACAGGCCGGCGAGTATCGCTTTCGCGGGCCTGCGGAAGCCGCTTCCCTGGGAGCCGCCGCCGCGCTGGTGCGCTCCATCGGGGGCGCGGACTACCGGCTTCCGCACACCGGGACCACGATCTGGAAAGACCGCCAGGCGCCGATACCTGCGGCAGCGCTCGCGGCTGAAGACGCCGATTTGATCGCCCGTCTCGCCGCCCGGGGACCGGTGGCGATGAAGCTCGTGTTGACCCCTCAGACTCTGCCCGATGCCGACAGCTTCAACGTCATCGCCGACTGGCCCGGCAGGGAATTGCCGAAGGAATATGTGGTCGTCTCCGGCCACCTCGACTCATGGGACTTGGGCACGGGCGCGACGGACGACGGCATCGGCGCCATGGCCGCGGCGGGAGTCATCCAGGTATTGCAGCAGTTGAACCTGCATCCGCGCCGTACCATCCGCTTCATCGGCTGGACCAATGAGGAGAACGGCGGCCGCGGCTCAAAGGCCTATTTCGAATCGGTCAGCAAGACGTTGGACAGCCAGTGCGCCGCCATGGAAAGCGACGAGGGGGCGGGCCGTGCTCTCGGCATCAATGCCGCGGTAGCCCAGGATTCGCTCGCCAAGCTGCAACCCGCCATCGATGCCTTGAAGCCGCTCGGCGCCACGGTCCTTCAAGCCCGCGAAGGCGAGCTCGGCGCCGACATCGCCCCATTACAGGCCGCGGGAGTCCCTGGATTTTCTCCCCTGGTCGATACCCGGCATTATTTCGACTACCACCACACCGCCGCCGACACCCTCGACAAGGTCGATCCGGTGAACCTCAAGAGCCAGGTTGCAACCATGGGCGTGCTGGCCTACTACCTCGCGGATCTGCCGGCATGCCTGCCGCGGATTGCGGTGCCGGAGCGGCGCCGCTGAAGCCACGGCATCGCTCGGCAAAAGCCTCAGCGAATGCCCACCATTCCCCGGACCGAACCAATCAGCTTCGCCGGGTCATATCCCATGCCATCCTTGAACACCCATTCGACGTTCTCGATATCTTCGATGTGCGCACCGGGATTGCCCTTGATGACCACCAGGTCTGCGGATTTGCCCACCTCTATTGTGCCGATGCGATCGAGCCTTCCAAGGTAACGGGCACCGTTGGCCGTGCCGATATGGATCGCTTCGAGCGGCGTGAAACCCGCCTCGACCAGCAATTCAATTTCGCGCTGATCGCCAAATCCCGGTAGCACGCCGCCGTTGCCGGTCGGGTCCGGACCGGCCAGCAGCAATCCGCCCGCGCGCACGAAGGCAAGCTCGAACGCCATTTCCTTCTTGAACAATGCCTCCTGATTGCTTGGGTTGGCGCTGGCGGCGGCCTTGGTGCGCTCATAGAGGTAGCTACGCAGCGATTCACTCGACATCGACTCCATCTGATGTTGGGAAAGCGGCTGGCGGGTGGGGATCATCGCTTCAAATACGGGAAGAGTCGAAGTGATCGCCACATTGCGTTTGATGAGGTCGTGCATCAGGGCCTGCACCTGAGGGCCGTCGATCGTAAGATTCTGCCAGGAGGCGGCAAGCTCGCCGCCCGATGGGCAGGTATCGTGCTTGCGGCCGGGCACGAACTCGGTATCGGTGTATATAGGTCCGTGTTCCAAGTTGTCGATGCCGAGCGCTGCCGCCTGGTGGTAGTCAACCGCGCACAAATGTCCGGTGATCTTGATATGTTGGCGGTGTGATTCATCGATGGCCGCCCCCAAGACCGCCTCGGTGATGTTCATGTAAGCCTTCATTGAAGTCACGCCCTGCTGCACCCAAAACGCCACGGTACGTCGCGCCTGCTCGGGTTCCGTAAGGTCTGTCATCTGCGGGAAAAAGCTGCCGCTGCCCTCCAGATAGGGGCCGGTGACGTCAAGGTGCGGGCCCGGGATTTGCTGGGCGTCGATCTGCCGCCGTATATTCAAATCGGTATAGGGTTCGACGCTTCCGGTCGTGCGCATGGTCGTCACCCCGGAGGCGAGATACAGGCGCGGCGCCGAGAACGCCAGTTCGGTCACCAAGAATCCGGGGCCTGGAATCTTGCCATCACCATCGTTGATCGAAGCGGTGTACATCAGGTGATCGTGCATACCGACCAGGCCCGGAATCACACTGCGTCCACCCAGGTCGATGACGCGTGCATCGGAAGGAATGGGCGCCGATGCGGCCTGAATTGCTGCGATGTGCCCCTGGCGCAGCAGCAGCGTGCGATCCTCCTGCGGCGCGGCCCCGGTACCATCGATGATGCGTACGTGGGTCAAGGCTATGGAGGCATCGTCGAAGCGCAGAAATTTCTTTACTTCGTCCGAGGGCGATTGCGCATAAGCGCAGCCCACACCAAGCACCATCATGCAGACAATAAAACGGCGGATCATACTTCTCCTAATGGCGACACTCCAAATAAACGCACATGCGCCCACCCGATCAGCAGCGCATAGATTGCGAGCCCCAGCACGACGGCGATGGCATCGTTCCACGGTCCCGGCGGCGCGGTTCGCAGCACCTGAGGCATCGAACGGCGCTTCACTGAGATCCGATCCATCACGGCCCAGGCCAGAAACGCGCCGAACAGTAGCACGTCCGCCAAGGAACCATTGGCGAGCAAATGCGCAAATGCCCAGAACTTCACCGCCGCCAGCATGGGATGCTTGGCCGCGGTCTTGATGCGTCCCGGCAAGTACGCTGCGAGAACCAAGGGGAAAACCGGCAGCATGATGAGGAACGCTATGTGGCGCAGCCATGTCGGCGGTGAATACAGAACCACCGGCGCCTGACGCGCCAAACCAAACCCGTAGCAGATCAACACGAAGCCGACCAACGAGATCAGCGCGTACAGCCCCTTCCAAGCGCCCTCGCCCACCCGATGGATGGCTCGGGCGCGAAACGACGGTGAGACTATGGCGACCGAATGCACCCCGAGAAACAACACCAGTCCAGCGATCAGGAGCGGCATTGCCGAGCCCTCACTTCTTGCCGCGTGGCGTGCGGCGCACCGACTTGACCGCGGCGCGGCGGGACTTGGCCGTTACGGCTTTGCGCTTGGCTCCCGTCACGCGTGTACTCTGCTTGCCGCGCTTTGCCGCAATTGCGGATTTCTTCGCAGCCTTCGCCGGTCGAGCCCGCTTGGCGGCCTGCGTCGCCTTGAGGCGCGCCGCGCTTTTCGCCGCGCCTTTCTTGGCAGCGATCTTCGCTGCGCCTTTCTTGGCCGCGCTTTTTGCCACGCCTTTCTTAGAAGCGGTCGTGCGCCCGGCTTGAACAGCCACCTTAGCCAGAGCGGCGCGCTTGACCGGCACCGCCCGTTTTACCGGAGCGGCACGCTTGGCCGGAGCGGCACGCTTGGCCGGAGCGGCACGCTTGGCCGGAGCGGCACGCTTGGCCGGAGCGGCACGCTCCGCCGCCGCGCCCCCGCCGCGCAGCTGCTCCAATATTCCGGGATTCTCCAGAGTCGACATGTCCTGAGTGATTTCTTCGCCGCGCGCAATCGAACGCAGCAAACGACGCATGATCTTGCCCGACCGCGTCTTCGGCAGATTGTCCGTCAGACGAATTTCATCCGGCTTGGCGATGGGACTGAGCTGCTCGCCGACCCAGGCGCGCAGCTCTTCGATCAGCGATTGCGCCGCCGCGCCTTCCCGGCGCGGCACATTCAGCACCACATAGGCGAAGACGGATTCACCCTTGATTTCATGTGGCTTGCTGACCACCGCGGATTCCGCCACCAGCGGATGCGCCACCAGCGCGGATTCGATTTCCATGGTGCCGAGCCGGTGGCCGGCGACGTTCAGCACATCGTCGATACGGCCCATGATCCAGTAATAGCCATCCTTGTCGCGGCGCGCCGAGTCGCCCGCCACGTAGTAGCGATTCTGGAATTTCTCCCAGTAGGTCTGAACGTACCGCTCGTTGTCGCCCCAAATCGTGCGCAGCATCGACGGCCAGGGCCGCTTGATCACGAGGTATCCGCCGCCGTCGGGCTTTGCGACGGGCCGGCCCTCGTCATCGACGATGTCGG
This sequence comes from uncultured Gammaproteobacteria bacterium, assembly GCA_963807505.1. GTDB lineage: Bacteria > Pseudomonadota > Gammaproteobacteria > Steroidobacterales > Steroidobacteraceae > Bog-1198. Next base: position 1,201,250 of record CAWECC010000001.1, read on the forward strand.
CGAAAATTCCGGGCAGCGGTTTGGCGCAGGACCCGGGCTTGGTCGGCGTATCGCCCGGGATGGGAGTCATCATGATGGCGCCGGTCTCCGTCTGCCACCAAGTATCCACGATGGGACAGCGTCCGGCGCCGATGACCTTGTGGTACCACATCCAGGCTTCCGGATTGATGGGCTCGCCGACGCTGCCCAGCAGGCGCAGCTTGCGCAGATCGTACTGGGCGGGAATGGCATCGCCCAGCTTCATGAGGGCGCGGATCGCGGTCGGGCGCCGTGTAGAGAATGGTGACGCCGTGCGTTTCGCAGATCTTCCAGAAGCGGCCGCCGTCGGGAAAGGTCGGCGCGCCCTCGTACATCAGGACCGTGGCGCCGGCCGCCAGCGGCCCATAAGCGACGTAGGTATGGCCGGTCACCCAGCCGACGTCGGCCGTGCACCAGAACACATCGTCTTCCTTCAGGTCGAATACCCAGCGCGTGGTCAGCTTGGCGTTGAGCAGGTATCCGGCGCTGGAATGCTGGATGCCCTTGGGCTTGCCGGTGGATCCCGAGGTGTAGAGCAGAAACAGCGGATGCTCCGCATCCACCCATTCGGGTTCGCAGGCGGCGCTCTGTCCGGACACAGCGTCGTGCCACCAGTGATCGCGGCCGGCGCGCATCGGGCAGTCGCCGCCCGTGCGGCGATAGACGATGACGTTTTGCACGCTGGGGCAGCCGTCGGCAAGCGCCTTGTCGACCGCGCGCTTGAGTTCCACGGCGTGGCCGCCGCGCCAGCCGCCGTCGGCGGTGATCACCAGCTTGGCGCCCGCATCCTCGATGCGATCCTTGACGGCGTTGGAGGAAAAGCCGCCGAAAACCACTGAATGGATGGCGCCGATGCGGGCGCAGGCCTGCATGGCGATCACGGCCTCGGGAATCAGCGGCATGTAGATGACGACGCGGTCGCCGCGGCCGATGCCGGTGTCCTTGAGCGCGTTGGCGAACCGGCACACTTCGCCATGCAGCTCGGCATAGGTGAGCTTGCGCACATCGCCGGGCTCGCCCTCGAACACGATGGCGATCTTGTCGCCGCGCTCGCGCAGATTCACATCCAGGCAGTTGTGCGACACATTCAGCTGCCCGTCGGTGAACCAGCGGTAGTTGGGCGCTTCGATCCGTCGTCCAGAGGCACGGTGAACGGCTTGCTGCCAGTCGATCTCGGTCACGCGCCAGATCCGCCCAGAAACCGACATAATCGCGCTCGGCCTTGGCGTACATCGCCTGCAGTTCGCCCGCCTTGAGCGCCGCAGCCTTGCGAAACTGCGCGGACGGCGGGAATACCCGGTCCTCCTGCAGCACGGATTGAATGTCTTTGTTGGCCATGGCCTCCGTCTCCCGGCTTGAGTTAGCGATAGATTCGCATGGTTTACGCGGCGGCGGCGATGCGCCGCGCCTGCTGCCGCAAAATATTGCCAAATCCATGCGTATCGAAAAAGCGGTCGAGCCCGACGCCGTCGGGCCGCCGCGGCTTCAGATCATCAAGCGTCGCCTCGAGCGGCATGTCGCAGACGATGCCCGTCAAGCGCCGCGCCAGATATGCCGCCTCCTTGTGTGCGAGCAGCCTGGCGGCGACCGCGGCGGCGCCGCGCAGCTTCATCGAGGGTATGCGATCGAGATTTGCATACAGCTCATCGAGCGAGCCGAACGCTGCAAACAGCACGGCCGCGGTCTTCTTGCCGACCCCGGGTACCCCGGGAATATTGTCCACGCTATCGCCGGTCAGCGCCAAGAAATCCGCGATGAGCTCGGGTATCGCGCCGAAGCGCGGCCCGATGTCGTGATAGTGATAGCGGGCTGTTGCCGCTGTAATCCCAAAACACATCGCCGTCGCGGATGAGCTGCGATAAATCCTTGTCCCGCGTCACCAGCACATTGCGCAGGCCCGCGGCGCGCGAACGCGCGGCCAGCGTGCCGATGATGTCGTCGGCTTCGTACTCCGCGCTCGCGAATTCGGCCAGGCCCATGTGCCGGCAAAACTCGCGGCACAGCGCGAATTGCCGCTCCAGGTCGGCCGGCGGCGCCTCGCGATTGGCCTTGTACGCCGGATAAATGCCGTTGCGGAACGAGGTCTCGCTGCGCAGGCTCTGATCGAAGGCGACGCCGATGCGCTCCGGCCGTACCTGCTCGAGAAGGTCCGACAGGAAGCGCGCGAAACCGTACAGGGCATGCGTCGCATTGCCCTCGCCATCCACCATGTCGGGCGGCATGGAATGGTAGGCCCGGAAAATGAAATAGCTGGCGTCGATGTGGTACACGACGCCGGAACGCGCTTGCAGCGGGAACGCGCCGACGCTCACATCGGCCAGCGTTGCATGCGCTCGTGCAGCGGGCTCGAGCGCGGGAAGTGCGCGATCAGGTATTCCATCTGATCGGCCAGCACGCGGCGGCCCTTCAAGAATATGTATTCGGCATAGGTCGGCGTGAACGGCACCGCCAGCAGCTGCATGCCGGCCTGCTCCGGCGTGCGCGACGCCTTGGCGTTGTTGCAGCGGCGGCAGGCCGACACCACATTGCTCCAGGTATCCTGCCCGCCGCGGCTGAACGGCGTCACATGATCGCGCGACAGCAGGCTGTAGCTGAAAGCGCGCGCCGCAATACAGGCACAGATAGGCATCGCGGCGGAACAGGGTCTGATTGTTGAGCGGCGGCGTGTACGCGGCGCCGCGCAGGTTGCCCGGGTTGCCGGAGGTGCCCAGAGTCGCGATGATGGAATTCACGTCGACGATGGTGCGCAGGCCGGTCCGCGCGCAGGTGCCGCCGTACAGCCGGTACAGCAGCGTTCCGCAGGTATAGGCCACTTGCTCGGTGTGGTACAGGCGCGCGGCTTCGCGGTAATCGACCCACTCCAGCGGCATGCCGGACGACATCGGTGCGCAGGATTTGCTGCGACAACGGATACCCGTGCGCCACGACCGCGAGGTCATCCCGCCAGTCCAATAAGTGCAGCTTTTGCGTGAAGCATGGGCTTCATAAGAGTACTAAAGATAGTCGAGTCTTATGCCATAATTCAACGTTTGGCATAATTCTCGGATTTTGGGGAGAGATCTGCATGGCTGTCGTCGTCGGTGTCCTCACGGAAACCGCTGCCAAAGAGACTCGCGTCGCCGTCGTTCCGGAAATCGCCGCAAAGCTGCAAGGCAGCCGGCGTTCGCGTTCTGATCGAACGCGGCGCGGGGATCGGCAGCGCATTTCCCCGACGCCCTGTATGCCGACGCCGAGTTCAGCGATGCCGCGACCATTCTCGGGTCGGCGGACGTATTGTTGAAAGTCCAGCCGCCGAGCCTCGCGGAAGTCGGCGCGCTCAAGAAGGGCGCCGTGATCATCGGCTACATGCAGGCCTATGCGCGGCCCGATCTGGTTCGCGGCGCTCAAGGATCGCGGCATCACGAGCTTTGCGATGGAACTGGTGCCGCGCATTTCCCGCGCGCAATCCATGGACGCGCTGTCCTCGCAGGCATCCGTCGCCGGCTACAAGGCCGTGCTGATCGCCGCCAATACTCTGGAGAGATTTCTGCCCATGCTGACCACCGCCGCCGGCACCATCCGGCCGGCATCGGTCCTGGTGATCGGCGCCGGCGTCGCCGGCTTGCAGGCCATCGCCACCGCGAAGCGCCTGGGAGCGGTGGTCGAAGCGTACGACGTGCGTAGTGCGACCAAGGACCAGGTGAAATCGCTGGGCGCGAAGTTCATCGAGACCGGCGTCTCCGCGGAGGGCGCCGGCGGGTATGCCCGCGAACTCACCGCCGAAGAAAAGGCCAAGCAGCAGGAGGTGCTGGATGCGCGGATCGCCGCCAGCGACGCCGTGATCAGCACCGCCTCGGTGCCGGGACGGGCGGCGCCGCGAATCATCACGCAGGCGGCGGTCGAGCGCATGAAGGCCGGTTCGGTGATCGTCGACATCGCGGCCGAGCAGGGCGGCAACTGCGAACTGACGCGGGCGGGCGAAACGGTGCTGCACGGCGGCGTCAAGATCGTCGGGCCCCTGAACCTGCCGGCCTCGCTGCCCTACCACGCCAGCGAAATGTACTCGCGCAATCTGTTCAATCTGCTGAAGCCGGCGCTGGCGAAGGGCGAACTCGCCATCGACTGGAAGGACGAAGTATTCGCGCGGCTGCGTGCTCACGCACGACGGCCAAATCAAGCACGAAGCGACGCGCAAATCGGTGGAGGAACAGACATGATCGACGGCGTCATAGCGCTCTATATATTCATGCTGGCGGCATTCACCGGTTACGAAGTCATTTCCCGCGTGCCGGTGATCCTGCACACCCCCCTCATGTCCGGATCGAATTTCGTGCACGGCATCGTGCTGGTCGGCGCCATGGTCGCCCTGGCCGCGGCGGACACGACGCTGCTGCGCGTCATCGGCGTCATCGGTGTGTTTCTCGCGGCCGGCAATGCCGTCGGCGGCTACGTGGTGACCGAACGCATGCTGAAGATGTTCGTGACCGCCGGCAGAAAGAAGGGAGGCTGACGATGCCCTCCGCTTCGACCATACAAACCGCGACGCAGCTGTCCTATCTGGTGGCGGCGGCGCTGTTCATCCTCGGCCTGAAGCGCATGAGTTCGCCGGTCACGGCCGTCAGCGGCGTCCGCTGGGCCGGCGCCGGCATGGTGCTCGCCACGGTCGTGACATTCGGATTCGTGCGGGCGCCTCATCTCTCAATTTGATGCTGATGATCGGCGCCATCGCGGCCGGCGGCATTCTGGCCTGGGTCAGCGGCAAGCGCGTCGCCATGACCGACATGCCGCAGATGATCGCGCTGTACAACGGCATGGGCGGCGGCGCGGCGGCCGCCATCGCGGCGGTGGAACTGTTTCGCGGCAGCGAGCACAGCATCGCGCACCTGACCATCGCGACAATCGGCGGCTTCATCGGCTCGGTATCCTTCAGCGGCAGCTTGATCGCCTTCGCGAAGCTGCAGGGATTGATCACCAAGTCGGTGCGCTTCGGCGGCCAGAAGTTTCTGAATCTGGCCATATTGCTGGTGACGGTGGCACTGGGCTTCATGGTCGTCTCCGGCATGGACTTCGGGTTGCCGCTGGGCGGCTTGCCCGCGGTTTCACTGTTCTTCGCGTTTGCGCTGCTGCTTGGGCGTCGCCATGACGCTGCCGATCGGCGGCGCCGACATGCCGGTGGTGATTTCGCTGTACAACGCATTGACCGGCCTCGCGGTCGGTTTCGAAGGCTTCGTGCTCGACAACGCCGCCATGATCATCGCCGGCACCGTGGTGGGCGCGGCCGGCACCTTGTTGACCCAGCTCATGGCCAAGGCCATGAACCGCTCGCTCGGCAATGTGCTGTTTTCGAACTTCGGCGAGAGTTCCGCGGCGGCCGGCGGCGGCGTCACCGGCACACAGAAGGCCATCGAGGCCTCGGACGCCGGCGTCATGATGGCCTACTCGCAGAAGATCATCATCGTCCCAGGGTATGGCCTGGCCGTCGCACAGGCCCAGCACAAGGTGTGGGAACTGACGCAGCTGCTGATCGATCATGGCGTCAAGGTGCGTTTCGCCATTCATCCCGTCGCGGGCCGCATGCCGGGCCACATGAACGTACTGCTGGCGGAGGCCGGAGTGCCGTACGACCTGATCTCGGATCTTGACGAAATCAACGCCGAGTTCGAGACCGCCGACGTGGCGTTGATCATCGGCGCCAACGACGTCGTCAATCCCGACGCGCGCGCCAACAAGGCGAGTCCGATTTACGGCATGCCGATCTTGAATGCCGACAAGGCCAAGAACGTCATCGTCATCAAGCGCGGCCAGGGCCAGGGCTTTTCAGGCATCGACAATGCGCTGTTCGTCCTCGATCAAACGCGCATGCTGTACGGCGACGCGCAGGCGGCCGTGAGCCAGCTGATCCAGGCGGTCAAGGCAGCCGGCTGATCCAGGCATGATTGAGCCGGTGTTGCCACATGCCCAGCGGGGGTCTTCGTCTCCGTGAGACTGCTGCTCCTGGCCGTGCTCTGCACCTTGAGTGCCGCCGGTATCGCGGCGGCGAGCAGCGCCGGCGCAGCGGGCGGCACCGCCGCAGCGAGTGACGCCGCCGCAGCGAGCGACGCCGCAATGGCATCCCACAGCGAGGAAGCGCGCTGGCAACAGTTCGCCCGGAATGCCCGCATCGTGCGCGACAACTGGGGCATCGCGCATATCTACGGCAAGTCGGATGCGGATGCCGTGTTCGGAACGATTTACGCGCAAGCCGAGGATGACTTCGGCCGCATCGAACACAATTACCTCAACGGCCTGGGGGTATTGGCGCAGGCGGAAGGCGAGCCGGCGATCTACAGCGACCTGCGGCAGAGATTGTTCATTGACCCGCGCCGCCTGCAGCAAGATTACCGAAGCAGTCCTGCCTGGCTCAAGGCGCTCCTGGTGGCCTGGTCCGACGGACTGAATTACTTTCTGTCGAAACATCCCCAGGTCACGCCCAAGGTCATTCATCATTTCGAACCTTGGATGGCACTGTGCTTCACCGAAGGCAGTATCGGCGGCGACATTGAAACCATCGACCTCGACAAGCTTCGGGAGTTTTACGAAGCAGCGCAGCCTGAGCCGCCGACGCGCACGGTAAATTCGCGGATGTCCGCGCCGCCAGCCGCCGCAGCCACAACGAGCGCCACCGCAACAGCCGCCGAATTCACGGAGCCGCCTCCCAGCGGCTCCAACGGCTTCGCCATTGCCCCCAGCCGCAGTGCCTCCGGCCATGCCCTGCTCTGGATAAACCCGCATACCTCGTATTATTTCCGTTCCGAACTGCAGATGGTCAGCGAGCAGGGATTGAACGTCTACGGCGCGGTGACCTGGGGACAGTTCTTCGTCTACCAGGGATTCAACGCGCACAACGGCTGGATGCATACCTCGTCCGGCGGCGACGCCATCGACGAATATGCCGAAACCCTGATCAAGAAGCCGGACGGGCTGTATTACCGATACGGCACCAGCTCGAGGAAGTTGCAGACCGACAAAATCATCATCGCGTACAAGCAGGGCACGGGGTTCGGGCATCGGGAATTCACCGTGTATCGCAGCCATCACGGCCCCATCGTCCGCACCGAGAACGGCCGCTGGATCGCGGTCAAGCTGCTACAGGATCCGGTGCCGGCGCTGGAGCAATCGTATTTGCGCACCAAGACCACGGACTACGCATCTTTCCGCAAGACTCAGGAGATGCGCACCGACACCTCCAACAACACGGTCTATGCCGACGCCGACGGAACGATTGCCTATTTTCATGGGAATTTCATCCCCAAGCGCGATCCTAAGTTCGATTTCACGCGTCCGGTGGACGGCAGCGACCCCGCCACCGAATGGCAGGGGCCGCATGCTCTCGAGGACACCATCACCCTGCTGAACCCCAGCACGGGGTGGATTCAGAACACCAATAACTGGCCTTTCTCGGCCGCGGGCGCGGCGAGCCCGAAGCGCGAGAACTATCCGGCCTACATGTGGACCAAGGGCGAGAATTCTCGCGGCATTCACGCGGTCGAGGTCCTGCAGAATATTCACGACGTGACATTGGATAGCCTGATCGCCGCCGGCTATGACAGTCACCTCACGGCCTTCGATATGCTGCTGCCGCCTTTATTCAAGGACTTCGACGGATTGGCTGCGAACGATCCGCAGCGCGCCAGCCTCGAAGAGCCCATCAAGGCCTTGCGAAGCTGGGACCGGCGCACCGCTGCGGATTCGGTGCCGACGGCGCTCGCCATCTTCTGGGGCCAGGAACTGCTCAATCGCAAAGGTCCCGAGGCCCGGGAAGCGTACGAACCGGTCTATGACTACTTGGTCGGCCATTTGACTTCGGCCGAGCGCATCGAGAGCCTGGTCGCAGCCATTGCAAGATTGCAGCATGACTTCGGCCGGTGGCAGACGCCCTGGGGCGAGATCAACCGCTATCAACGCCTGACCGACGATATCGTGCAGCCCTTCGACGATGCCAAACCGAGCCTGCCCGTGGGCTTCGCGCCGGGTAATTGGGGCGCCCTGGCATCGTTCGACTCTCCGTATCCGCGCAACACCAGGAAGATCTACGGATCGGTGGGCAACAGCTTCGTCGCGGCGGTGGAATTCGGCCCCGTCATTCATGCCAAGGCCATCATGAGCGGCGGTGAGAGCGGCGATCCCGCCTCGCCTCACTTCACGGATCAAGCGCTGATGTTCACCCGAGGCCGTTTCCGGGATGTTCTATTCAGCCCGCAAGATGTGCAGGCGCATGCCGAACGCACCTATCACCCGTGAACAACGGTCAGGGGGATGAGAGGTGGGAGGCCAACGAAGGAGAACAGTTGGCCTCCCACCTCTCATCCCCCCTGGCCGTGCGCATCTGGCCGACCTACATCACCGCGTCGACGGAGCAGTTCGAGTTGCCTTTGGCACCGTGATGTGGACTGGCAAGAGACTTCGCACGACGGCACCGAATCTGCTCCTCATCTGGTGATGTAGTACATCCTGCACGGTGATGTACCTCGGCCCAATACGCACAGCCTGGGGGGACTCAGAGGCTGGACGCCAACTGCTGCCTTTACGTTGGCGTCCAGCCTCTGAGTCCCCCCAGGCCGTGTGACGGGTCAACATCACCGTGCAGAGGCACTAGCTACCGCAAACTGTGCCGCGGCGGCGGCGCTCTCTGCACGCCTCTGTGGCGTTGTTCCGGAGTCATCTGACGCCACTGCCTGCGCAATTCCATACGCCTTTCGGGCGGTATTTGTTTGAACCGGTTAAAAGATTCGCGCACATGCTGCTGCTGTTCCGGCGGCATGGCCTTGAATTGCTGCCAGCGCTGACGCAATTGCTGGCGCTGCTCCGGCGGCATGGCTCGCCATTGAGTGAAGCGCTGCTGCGCACTGGATCGCTGCGCGGGCGTCATGGTGAGCCAGCGCTGGCTGCCTCTGGCCAATGCCTGTTGGCGTTCCGGAGGCAAACTGTCCCACTTGTCCTGATAGCTATGCAGCAATTCCTGCTGTTGGGGCGACATCGAAGACCATGCCCGCGGAACGGCTGGAGCAGGCGCAGAGGCTGGCGCAGGCGGCGGCACGGAGGCAGCAGGAATCTGCGCGACACTGCTCGCCGCGAGAAACAGACCTGCACAGACCAACAACGCCCGTATCATTGCTTCGCATCCTGCGGCGGCGTTGCGGGGGGAGGATTCTCCCCTCGCGGCGGCGCCTTCTTCAAGAACTCCCACCAAGCTGCATCGCCCACATCATCCGCGCCCAAGAACTCGATAAAATCATCATCGGGCGCGCTCTGCGCCGGGGGCTGCTTCGCTCCCGGCGGCTGCTGCGTTCCCGGCGGAGGCGATTGCTGCGCCCCCGGCGTTGGCGGAGGCGGCTGGGCGGCTGCGGCCGCGCACACGAGCACGCCGATCCACAGCCAATGCCTCCCCCGCGCTATCTGAGATTTAACTCGAGGTTGACGATCCTGGGGTCGCGGCCTTATTCGCCCAATCATAGAAATCGACATCGTCTTGCAGCATATCCATGGCGTCACCCGACCCTTCGGACGACGCAACGATATCCAAATCTTCGAGATTCGGCTGACCATCAGCTACTGTAACGGCGTGCTGGCCCAATGGCGACCCCACCCATAGGAATACACCCAGAATTGCCGCGGCAGTCACGCCGGCCGTCGGCGTCCATACGCCGATGCGAAAAAACCAGGGCCGGCGGCGGATGGACGCGGCCTCGACCGCAGCATGGCGCGCCTGGGTGAGGCGCGAGCGCAGCGCAAAGTCCAAGCCTTCGACGCTGTCCTGGAACAGCGCGCGACTGCGCTCCTCGAAGGACTCTCGTGAGTTATCGTCCATCACCATACCTCGCCCAACTGATCGCGCAGGGTGTGCACCGCACGCGAGTAATGCGTCTTGACGCTGCCTTCCGAACATCCCATGGCGGTCGCCGTGTCCGCGACATCCAACCCTTCGAAATTACGCAGCATGAAAGCCTGCCGCTGCCGCGCCGGCAATGCCTGCAGCGACGTCTCGAGCTTGAGCATGGCCTGATCCCTGCATCAGCACCTCCGGAACCGCCGGAGACGCGTCGGCGACATTTTCCAGCGGATCTTGGGCCTCGTTGTCGGGATCTTGCTTCGCGCTCGGCAGCCAGGTCATGAAGCGCTTGCGCACCGACCGGCGCCGCTGCAGATCGCGTATGCCGTTTTCCATGATCCTATAAAACAAAGGCCGCCATTCGGCGCTGGGGCGCGACGCATAATTGCGCGCCAGCTTCAGCATTGCGTCCTGCACCACGTCCATCGCATCGTCGGGGTCGCGAAGCGCGACCTGCGCCATGCGGAACGCGCGGCGCTCGATCTCGGCCAAGAATTTCTCAAGTTCTCGCGTGTACTCCAGAACCGCTTCCTCAGGTGCCGGCGCGGGACCATCCCAGACCATCCAAGCGGGGTTCAGCGTATCAAAGGGTGGCATGCCTCGTCCTCTTAACGTCGACGGAGCATCGTCATTCCAGGTATAAACGGCCTGTCCGCCGCTAGCGGTTGACGGCGGGGGTTTTCGCAAGATCAGCGACTTACGCACACCGCCTGTGACATCCATTGCAATATTTCGAGCCAACACCTCAGTGCGGGATCTAGAGGGGGTCGTAACTTATTGAATTTAAAAGATTCATATCGATTTCGACCACTTTTTCGCCAATTTGAAAGGGACTCGAAACGGAACGGGCACTTAAGACCGATGATCCCGGCTTCTCAACAGACTTATCCACAAGTTTTGTGGACAAAAAGAATCATGATTTTGCAGATCGCGCTGGATACTCCGCTGCGCCGGGTCTTCGATTACCGTCCGCCCGCGGAGTTCGCCGGCCAGGGGGCGGCACCTCCCCTCGGCGTGCGAGTGCGCGTGCCTTTTGGTCGCCGCCAGTTGGTCGGCATCTTGGTTGGGGTCGCTTCCGAATCCGACATCGCCGCTCCCAAGCTGAAGGCGGCGCTCGGCATATTGGACCAGCCTCCCATCCTCGATCCAGTCACCTTCGATTTGCTGCGCTGGGCCGCAGAGTACTACCACCACCCGGTGGGCGAAGTGTTCGCTGCAGCATTGCCGGTCGGCTTGCGGGCGGGTCAGCCCGCGCTCGAAATGACCCAACAGTGGTCCCTGAGCGAGTCCGGACGGCTGGAACTGGCGAGTCCAACGACTCGGCGCGCTCCGCAGCAGCGCGCTCTGCTCGCCTGGCTCGAGAACCGAGGGCGCGCCACCGCCGAAGAAATCGCTGCCGAGTTCAAGGCCGCCCAACTGCGGACGCTGGCGGCGCGCGGCTGGGTCATCGCGGAAACCGTCGCTCCCGGCCCCGAGGCGATGGAGTCGCGTCCCAGCGAGGTGGCTCTCACCCAGGCACAGGAACTCAGCGTTGCCGCCATACTCGCGTCCTTGCCGGGCTTTGCCGCGCATCTGATCTACGGCGTGACCGGCAGCGGCAAGACCGAGGTGTACCTGCGCGTCATTGCCGCCGCGATCGCCGATGGCCGCCAGGCTCTGGTGCTGGTGCCCGAAATTGCCCTGACGCCTCAGCTGGTCGATCGCTTCCGCCGCCGCTTCAGCTCGGGAGTGGTGGTGGTGCATTCGGGTCTCGCCGGCAGCGAGCGCCGCGATGCCTGGCGGGCGGCGCATGGCGGCCAGGCGCGAATCATCATCGGTACCCGTTCCGCGGTGTTCACCTCCCTGCCCAAGCTCGCGCTCATCGTCGTCGACGAGGAACACGATGCCTCGTACAAGCAGCAGGAAGGGTTTCGGTATTCCGCGCGCGATCTCGCGGTGATGAGAGCCCAGCGCGCGGGGGTACCCATCGTGCTCGGCTCCGCGACACCGTCCTTGGAAACCCTGGAGAATGCGGCCACCGGGCGCTACACAAAGCATGTGCTGCCGCAGCGCCCGGGCGCTGCGCAAGCGCCGCGCATGTCGCTGGTGGATCTGCGCCGCCACGCCGCCGATCAGGGTTTATCGACGCCGGCCATGCAGGCCATGGACCATCACCTGAAGGCGGGCGGCCAAATCATCGTGTTCTTGAACCGCCGCGGATATGCCCCGAGTTTATTCTGCAACGCCTGTGGCTGGGTCGCGCCCTGTGCGCATTGCGATGCGCGGATGACCTTGCACCGCCGCGCGCAGCAGCTGCGCTGCCATCACTGCGGCGCGCATGGCGCCGTGCCTGCGACTTGCGGCAGCTGCGGCCAGGCATTGAATCCCGTGGGTCAGGGCACCGAGCGCGTCGAGGAGACCTTGGCGCGATTGTTCCCGCAGGCGCCGCTGGCAAGACTGGATCGAGACACGGCGTCCGCGCGCGGTGCGGTGCAAACCGTTCTCGACCGGGTGCACAGCGGCGAGGCGCGGATTCTGATCGGCACCCAGATGCTCACCAAGGGCCATCACTTCCCCGAGGTCAGCTTGGTGGTGATCCTGGATGCCGATCAGGGACTGTTCGCCAGCGATTTTCGCGCCACCGAGCGTCTCGCTCAAACCATCACGCAAGTCGCCGGCCGGGCGGGGCGCGAAAGCCGGGCCGGGGAAGTCTTGATCCAAACGCAGTTTCCGGAACATCCGCTGCTGAACCGGCTGCTCAGGGAAGGCTACGAAGGGTTTGCGGCCAGCGCCCTGGCGGAGCGCCGCGAGGCCGGTTGGCCGCCCTACTCGCGTCTGGCCATGCTGCGCGCGGAGGCCAAGGACAGCGCCGGATTGGACGCGTTTCTGCACGCCGCCGCGGACGTCAGCCGCTCGCTGGGCGAACCGGCGGTCAAGGTGCTGGGGCCCGCCGGCGCCTTGATTGCACGGCGCGCCGATCACTATCGCGCGCATCTCCTCATCGAGACCGCCGCTCGGTCCACGCTGCAGCGCTTTCTCAAGGAATGGCTGCCCCAGGTGGAAACGCTGCTCAAGGCTCCCGGCCTGCGCTGGTCGATCGACGTGGATCCTCTGGAAGTAGACTGAGAAGATTGCGGTAAACTGCCGACCCTTTGTACTCCGGACCCTCAGGATTCGCCTTGAAGACTTTGATCGAAGAATTGCTCACGCAAGCGCTCGCTGCTCTGCCCGAGTCTGGTGCCGGCGGCTGCGCGCAGTGTAAGCATTGAGGTCGAGAACACTCGCGACGCGCAACATGGCGATTTCGCGAGCAATCTCGCCATGCGGCTCGCCAAGGCGACGCGCCAGAATCCGCGCAAACTGGCGGAGGCGCTGGTGCGCGCGCTGCCGCCCAGCGCGGCGGTCGCCAAGGTCGATATCGCCGGCGCCGGCTTCATCAATTTCTTTCTGTCCAGGGATGCCTATCACGCCGAAATCGGCACGGTGCTGCGGGACGGACGCCAATACGGCCGGTCCCTGATCGGAGCCGGGAAATCGATGCAGGTGGAATTCGTGTCGGCGAACCCGACAGGGCCGCTGCACGTCGCCCACGGCCGGCATGCCGCCTTCGGCGCATCGCTCGCGAATCTGCTCGAGGCGGTCGGATATCGAGTCGAGCGCGAGTACTACATCAACGACGCCGGGCGCCAGATGGAAATCTTGGCGGTCAGCAGCTGGCTGCGCTATCTCGAACACTGCGGCGAAAGGTTCACATTTCCGGCGAACGGCTACGTCGGCGAGTACATCGCACCCATTGCGGCGCAACTGTTCGCCGCCGAGGGCACGGCGCTCAAAGCCTCCGCCGCCGAAGTCTTCGACGACCTGCCGCCGGACGAACCGCAGGGCGGCGACAAGGATATTTACATCGACGCCGTCATCGGCCGTGCGCGAGCCCTCATCGGCAACGCGGCGTTCGAACGCGTATTGGGGCTGTCGCTGGACGGCATCCTCGCCGACATCCGCGAGGACCTCGCCGAATTCCGCGTCACCTTCGATTGCTGGTTCTCCGAGCGTTCCTTGAGCGACAGCGGCGCGATCGATCGCGCCATCGAGACATTGAAGCGGTCGGGCCACGCCTATCTCAAGGACGGCGCCCTATGGTTCAAGAGCACGGACTTCGGCGACGAGAAGGATCGCGTCATGGTGCGCGAGAACGGCGTGAAGACCTATTTCGCGTCGGATATCGCCTATATTCTGAATAAGCGCGAGCGCGGCTTCGAACATTTGCTGTATGTGTGGGGCGCCGATCACCATGGCTACATCGCGCGCTTACGCGCGGGCCTCGTGGCGCTGGGCGGCCCCGCCGAGGCCTTCGAAGTGCGCCTGATCCAGGTCGTGTCGCTGTTCCGCGGCGGAGAGAAAGCGAAGATGTCGAAGCGCTCGGGCGACTACGTCACGCTGCGCGATCTGCGCAGGGAAGTAGGCAACGACGCCGCGCGCCTGTTTTACGTCATGCGCAGCAACGATCAGCATTTGGACTTCGACCTGGAGCTGGCGAAATCCCGCTCCAACGACAACCCGGTGTACTACATTCAATACGCGCATGCGCGCGTCGCGAGCGTGATGCGGCAGCTGCAGGAGCGCGGGCTGGCCCACGACCCGGCGCATGGCCTGACCTGTCTGAGCAAGCTGATCGAGCCGCAGGAGCTGCAATTGATCAAGCGCGTCAGCGCATTTCCGGAAGTCGTACGCCAGTCTGCGGCACAACGCGCGCCCCATGCCTTGGTGCACTACCTGCGGGACTTGGCCAACGACTTCCATACCAACTACAGCGCGCATCAGTTCATCGTGGATGATGCCGGGCTGCGCGACGCGCGGCTCGTTCTCGCGCTGGCCACCCAGACCGTGATACGCAACGGTCTCGATCTGCTGGGCGTATCCGCGCCCGAAACGATGTAGGCAGCAATGGCCAAGGCCGCGGCACGCGACTACAAGACCCGGCACAGGAAGGCCAAGGGATTTTCCGGCTGGCTCGGCGTGCTGTGGGGATTGGGGCTCGGCCTCGCGGTGGCCGGCATCATATACATCAAGGACCATCGGCCCGAGGCACAGATCCAGAAGGCGGCCAAAGCGGAGAAGAAGAAAACGCATGGCAGCGAACCCGCCGATACCGAGACCGGCGCGGATTCCGCCCCCGAGAGTCCAGAGAAGTCCTACGCCTTCTACGACCAGCTGCCGAAATTCGAGGTGGTGGTCCCGGAGAAGGAAAAGGACGTTCGTCCCGACATCAAGCCCGTCCCCGAGACACGCCGCGGCACCTATGTGCTGCAAGCCGGTTCGTACAAGAATTTCGCCGACGCCGACCGCGTGCGCGCCCAGCTGGCATTGCAAGGCGTCGAATCCAAGGTACAAAAAGTATCCGTCGACAGCGATACCTGGCACCGCATCCGCATCGGGCCGATCTCCAAGCTCGACGAGCTCAATCGGTTACGCGGCATCCTGCGCAAAGCCGACGTCGATGTGCTCGTCATTCGCGTCGGCGATTAGCCAGTAGCCCCTACTCGGCCCTCACTGGCGTGTGCTCGACGTGCGAAGCACCCTGAGACGGGTCGGGTAGACACGGGGCGAACACTGAATCCGCCAGTGTTCGCCCCGTGTCTACCCGACCCGTCTCAGGGTGTCTCTCGCGTCGAACATACGCCAGTAGGAGCTGAGCAGGGGCTACTGGCCGATGGTTGACCGGTGGCGCGCTCAGTCGTCGCCTAATTGGCGAAAATCGACGCCTAATGCCCGCAACTTACGGTACAGATGCGTGCGTTCCATGCCTACGCGCTTGGCTAGCTGGCCTACTTTGCCGTTGCACAGCAGCAGCTGCTGCTGCAGGTAGGCGCGCTCGAATTGTTCGCGGGCTTCCCGCAGAGGGAGCGCAAGCAGGTCCTGTTTCACCAGCGGCTCGTCCACCGCCAGTTTCACGGCCAGTTCGCGCTCGATCTCCTCGAGCCGTATCTCCTCACCCACGCCCAGGATGAGCACGCGCTGCACCAGATTCTTCAGCTCGCCGACATTGCCGGGCCAGGGGTAATTTCGCAGTCGATTCTGCGCGGCGACGCTGAAGCGGCGCAGCGGCAGGTGCTGATCGTCGACCAGGCGGTCCACGTAGTACCGCAACAGATCCGGCACGTCCTCGGAATAGTCGCGCAGCGGCGGCACGCGCAAAGTGATCACATTCAGGTGCGCCACCAGATCGCGGCGGAACGGTTCCGGAGTGGCGCGCGACTCGAAAGAGTCCTGCGCGGAGCTGATCCAGCGCACATTGAGCGGCACCCGCTGACGGCCGCCCACGCGCGTGTAGCCCCGCTGTTCGATGGCGCCCGCCAGCGCGCGCTGCGCTTCGCTGTTCAAATCCTCGAGCCCGTTGAGGTACAACGATCCGCCGGCCGCCTGGTCGAGCGCACCCAACTCGACCCGTCCGTCCCGTTCGCTGCCGAACAGCGCCGTGGTCGGGTCCGCGCCCAAGCTCGCGGCAACCACCGTGAAAAACGGCTGTGCCGCGCGCGCGCTGAGCGAATGCAGGTAGCGCGCATACGCTTCGCGCCCGGACCCCAGCTCGCCGAGCAGCAGCACCGGCGATGCGCTGGATGCGGCGTGCTGAACCTGCTCACGCAGCGCCTGCGTGACCTTGCTCTTGCCGATCGGTACGGCAAGCGCCGACCCCTGGGCGCGGGCGGACAGCCGCTTGCGGCGGCCGGCATCGAGGGCCCGCTCGACCGTGCGCAGCAGCTTGGTCAGGGAGAGCGGCTTCTCGACGAAATCGAAAGCGCCCAGGCGCGTGGCCTCGACGGCGGTTTCGACCGTGCCGTGGCCGGACATCATGACCACCGGGCAGTCGTAGCCGTCGGTCACCGACCATTCGCGCAGCAGGGTGATGCCGTCGGTATCCGGCATCCAGATATCCAGCAACACGAGGTCGGGAACCTGGGCCACGCGTGAGGAGCGTGCCTGCGCTGCGTCCGCGGCAACCTCCACCTCGTAGCCTTCCTCGGAAAGAATCTCCTTCAGCAATCCGCGGATATCCGCCTCGTCGTCCACCACCAGTATTCTCGAAGCGGTCATACCCTTTCTCTCCTGTGTTCGCCCTTACGCGGTTCACGCACGCCCGCGGTGCGCGCACTGCCACCCAACGGCAGTAGAATTCGCACGCGGGCTCCGCCGCTGCGCCGATTATCCGCCTCAATGCGCCCGCCGTGTTCCTCGACGATTTTCTTCACGATGGCGAGCCCGAGACCCGTGCCCTTGGGCTTGCTCGTGACATAGGGGTCGAACACGGTGCCGATCAAGTCCCGCTGGAACCCCGGTCCATTGTCGGTCACGACAATAGCCGCCGACTCTACTTGTCTCGGACCTGCTTCGGCCACACGAGTTTCGATCTCGATGCACCCGGCCGGACGGCCTTCCAGGGCCTCGAGAGAGTTGGTCACCAGATTATTGAGAATCTGCCGGATCCGCATCCGGTCGGCCGAGAGGGCCGGCAGCTGCGGGTCGAGCAGCAACTTGAGGTCGGCGCTCGGGTCCTGGACCCGATAAAGATCCACCACCTCCGTGATCAGCTGGTTCAGGTCGAAGCGCGAGAAATGCATGTCGGGCGCACGCGCATATTCGCTGAAGGCGTTGACCATCTGCTTCATCGCATCGACTTGCGCCACGATGGTGTGGGTTGCCCGCTCGAGGATCTGCGCATCCTGCGCATTCATGCTGCCCAGGAACTTGCGCCGCATACGCTCCGCGGATAATTGAATGGGCGTGAGCGGGTTCTTGATTTCGTGCGCCAGGCGGCGCGCCACTTCGCCCCAGGCTGCGTCGCGCTGCGCCTGCAGCAGGGTCGTGATGTCGTCGAATACCAGCACCACGCCGGGCGCACCGCCCAAGTCGTTGGGCAGGGCGGTGCACGCGCACATGAGCACGCGTTTGCCGGAGTCGGACAGCAATTCGATTTGCTCGCGCCAATCCAGGTCTTCGGCTCCCAGATGCGACTTGAGCGTCGCAAGAAACTGCGTGAACAGTGTCGTGTCCCCGATGGATTCGTCGAATCGCTTGCCGACCGCGGCCTCGAGATCCACCTCCAGGATGGCGCTTGCCGCCTGATTCGCCGTGCGTATGATCAAATCCGCCTCGAGCGATACAACTCCCGTGGACAGGCGCGCCAGAATCACGGCGAGACCGGCGCGCTCGGCTTCCACGGCTTGTTGGCTGCGGCGCGTTTCCTCGCGCGCCCTGGCCAGACGCTTGGTCATGTCGTTGAAAGAGGTCACGAGAAAACCCAGCTCGTCGCGTGACGGCAGGGGCAGCTTCGTGTCGTAATTGCCTTTCGCCACGGCCCGGGTTCCGGCGATGAGATCCTGCACCGGCTGCACCAGGCGCTGAGCCGCGGAGAATGCGCCGTAGACCGCCGCAATCAACGACATGAGCACGACGAAAGTCAGGATGAGTACGAAGGTCGACTTGAGCGGCCGGCGCAGCTGCACGAGATTCGCGTACTGCGTGTAGGAGCGCTGCACCGTGTCGGCGAGCTGGCCCAGTTGCTGCGGCACCGGATACAAGGCGATCAATACCCGCCCGCTGCCGCTGCCGTTGGCGTTGGCGTCGAGCGGTGCCGCCGCGCGAATCACATAGCCTCCCACCGAGTCGGTGTCCAAGCTCACATAGGGCAGGCCGCGCCGCAGCTGCAGCATCATCTCATCGGTGGCGGGTACGGGAAGGTAATCCATCGGGCGGTCGGTGCTCGTCGCGAGGATTTGCGCCTGCGCACCCACGATGGTGAATTCGAGCGCCGTGCTCTCGCGCCGCTCCCGGTCCAGCGTGCCGATCAGTTCGAGTTCGGAGCTGGCGGACAAGGTATGGGCCACGACCTGGGTATGCTGCAGGAATTCGCGCACCCGCACTTCGAGCGCGGCGTGCGAGAGTTCGCGCGTGTCCTTCAGTCCCTGGCTCACCTCCAGCTCGAACCAACTGTCGATGCCGCGATTGATGAATTGCAGGGAGAAGTAGTAGACCACCAGGATGGGCGCGACGGCCAGGGCGCTGAAAATCGCCACCGTGCGCGCCTTCAGGCGCGACCCTGGGGCATGCCTGCGGAAGTCGCGCACCAGGTGCGTGAGCTTGCCGGCGAGCAGCACGAACAGCGTGAGCAGCCCGCAGATATTGATCAGCAGAATCCACGGCAGCCAGCGGTCGAACTCGGCCGAATTCTGCGCGGCCGACGCGAGCAAATACAGCGCGGCCAACCACAGTGCAACTCCTATCGAGCCGAGCACCGTGGAGCCGTACTTGCGGATCACGGCTGCAGCGTCCATGTGTACCAGTCGCTTTCGCGATGCCAGTCGTTGACCCAAAACATCAGCACGCGCAGGCTGAACGGGACGGTGCCGTAGTCGATCTTGGCCCGAACGCTGGCCTCGTAGCGACGGTCGGCGGCCATCAGGGCTTTGTCCAAGACCGGCAGGCCGCGAACCTCGGAGAGCTGCTCGATCGCGGCGTCGACGGTACTCAACGACTCTTGCTGGCCGCTGTTTTCATTGCGCAGAATGTAGCGCGCGCTCACCGCGTTGTACTGCAGATGGTAGCGCTGGGCCAGCTCCGCGATGCGCGAGTTCGGCAGCAGCTGGCGTACCCGCTCGATCTGCAGATCGAGCTCGATGCTCAGCGGCACACCTTCGGCAAGTCCGCGCCGTACGGCGTCGCTCACGGGTAACTCCATGTGCGCGTTCAAATGATAGACGCCGTCCTTGAGCTGCAGATCGGCGGAGCGGACTTCGAAGCGTCCCTCCAGGCCGTCGGCTTGCAGGGGCCGCATCCATGCCGTCGCGATCAGCGCCGCGCATGCCAGCCGCATGAACTTGGCGGTCGGCCACCGGCGGCGGGCAACTTGCATGGGGTTTGGTCGCGCGGCGTTCATGTTTTGGTCAAAGCAGCATAATAGAAGCCGTCGGCACCCGCCTCTCCGGGAAGAATTTGCCGGCCGAAGTCATCGGCTTCGCCCAAGTTCGGCCAGCCTTCCCATTGTTCCGCCGGAAGACTGACGGCATCGGGGGTGGCGCGCAGGAACGCCGGCGACCAGATCGCGATTCTCGCTTCGAGTCACGGTGCAGGTGGCATAGACCAGGCGTCCGCCGCGTGCCAGAAGGCGCCATGCGGCCGCCAGTAACTGCGCCTGTAATTGCGGCAATTTATCGATATCTGACGGGGACTTACGCAGGCGTATATCGGGGTGCCGGCGAATCACCCCGAGCGCCGAACACGGCGCGTCGAGCAAAATACGATCGAAGGGGACGCCGTCCCACCAGGCATCGGGCGAGCCGGCGTCGCCGGCGACGAGCTCGGCGGACAGCTCGCCCCTGTTCAGGTTGTCCCGAACGCGGACAAGCCGCTGAGGGTCTATGTCCACTGCCACCAATTTGGCCAGCGCCGGTTCTCGTTCTGCCATGAGAGCGGTTTTTCCACCCGGAGCCGCGCAGGCATCGAGCACTCGCTGACCCGCCGCCAGCCCCAGCGGAAATGCGACACATTGCGCTCCCAGGTCTTGAACGGACACCAGACCCTGCGCGAATCCGGGCAGGTCGTGTACATCGCAGGGCGTATCCAAAACCACCGCCTGGGGCACACGCTCTTCCGCGCGAGCGCCGATTCCGGCCTCCCGCAGCTTCTCGAGGTACTCCCCGGCCGTACCGTGCCGGCTATTGACGCGCAGCCACATGGGCGCTTGGGCGTCGCCGGCGGCCAGGAGCTGAGTCCAACGCACCGGCCAATCGGCGCGCAAGCGATCGGCGAGCCACACCGGCGAAGCGTGGCGGGTGGCCGGATTGCGTGCGATTTCTGCGTCCACGCTCTTGCGCTCGCGCAAGTAGCGGCGCAGCACGGCATTGATCAGTCCGGCAGCGCGCACGGCGTCCGTAGCCTTTGCGGTCTGCACGGCGGCGTCGACCACGGCATATTCGGGAGTCCTTTCGTCTTCGAGCTCGTAGAAAGCCACCGACAGCAGCGCCCGCACCAGAATGATCCAAGGACCTCACGGGCGCCGACAAGCAGCCGGCCCAAGATCGCCTCGTGCCGATAATACCCGCGTACCGCGCCATAGCTTAAGGAGCGCACCGAGGGCGCGAGTTGGGGATCGGCGGCCACCAGGGCATCCTTCAGCACCGTATCGAGAGTCACGCCCTCGCGCAGAATTCGCGCCACCGCATGGGCGGCCAAAGAACGAGCGCTGCCGGCCGTGGTCTTCACGGCGTAGCGAAGCGTGCGCCGGCGAGCCGCTGTCCCCTGATGAACTCGTGCGCGGCGAGCGGCTTGCGGCCGGCGAGCTGCAGCCGCAGGATGCGCAAGACACCGCGACCGCAGGCGACGTCGATGCCATCCTGGGTTGCGGCGACCACGGTTCCCGGCGCGGACCCAGGCATCTCGTCATCCCAGCCGCACATCTCGGCGTCCCAGATGCGCAGCTGCGCGCCCTCGAGCCGGGTTTCGGCAATCGGCCAGGGATTGAATGCGCGGACGCGCCGCCAAAGCTGCAGCGCATCCTGGCGCCAATCGATGAGCGCTTCAGCCTTGTTGATTTTCTCGGCGTAGGTGATGCCTGCGGCGGGCTGCGGCACCTCGCGGACGCGGCCTTGGGCAAGCCCATCGAGGGTTTCGCCAATGAGCTCAGCGCCGATGCGCGCGAGCCTGTCGTGCAGGATCTTTGCAGTGTCGTCCGCGCCGATGTCCGTTTCGCGGACCGCCAACATGGGACCCGTATCGAGGCCCGCCTCCATGCGCATGATGGTGATTCCAGTCTTGGCGTCTCCGGCCAGCAGGGCTCGCTGGATCGGCGCCGCCCCTCGCCACCGCGGCAGCAGCGAGGCATGGATGTTGATGCAGCCCTGAGTGGGACACTGCAGCGCGGCAGGCGGCAGAATCAACCCGTAGGCAACGACCACCAATGCGTCGAGATGCAGGGCGCGCAGGGTCTCCAAAGCCTCCGGCGATTTGAAATCGGCCGGTTGATGGACGCTGAGCCCCCATTCAGCGGCCCGCGCCTTGACGGGACTCTGGTGTAAAGATTGGCCGCGGCCGGACGGGCGGTCCGGCTGGGTGAACACGGCGCAGATTCGATGCGCCTTGTGCAACGCTTCGAGCGCCGGAACTGCGAACTCCGGCGTGCCGGCGAAACCCAGCTTCAGGACAGGGAGATCCGTGCTCAAGGATCTTAAAGAGCCGGCGCGGGAGCGTTCGAAAGCCGGCTCCCTATACCGCTGCTTACGCTCTTTTTCCAGCCGCCGCCGAATCAGCTGGCGCTTCAGTTCAGAGAGATAGTCGACGAATAGCTTGCCTTCGAGATGATCCATCTCGTGCTGAATGCACACGGCCAGCATCCCTTCAGCGTCCATTTCAAAAGGTGCGCCGTCACGGCCCAGTGCCCGCACGCGAATATGAGTTGCGCGCGTCAACTTGTCGTAGATGCCGGGCAGCGATAGGCAGCCCTCTTCGCCGGGGCCGGAGCCCTCGGCCTTCAGAAGCTCGGGATTGATGAGCACCAACGGCTGATCCCGCGTGTCGCTGATATCGAGCACGATCAGGCGTTTGTGCACATCGACCTGGGTGGCGGCCAGACCTACGCCCCGGGCCCCATACATGGTCTCGAGCATATCGTCGACCAATTGCCGCAGTGCATCATCAACCACCGTCACCGGTGCGGCCTGCTTACGCAGCCTTGGATCGGGATACTCCAGAATTACGAGCTTTGTCATGGGAGTTATGAGAGCAATGTCGTGTTTTTGGCTGAAGAATATTGCTAAAGTTCCGGCGCTGCTTAACTTAATGCCTGTATTGGCAGCCGCACCGTGCTGGCAAACGGTAAAACCGGGCGGTACGTCCCAGTCTTTGGCGACAGGTCGAGCAGTATACCAGCCGGTCAGCGACCATAAGCTGTGGCAAGGGAGCGAAACGAATGCAAGGTCATCAATTAATTGCCCTCACTCTGTCGGTGGCGGTCCTGGCCGGATGTCAGACGGAGCGGCCTCAGGCGGCGCCGGCGCCGTCGGCAACCACGCCCGACAGCGCCGTCGAAGGTACGCCGGTCGGCGACGATCGAACCGCGATGGAGGCGGCGATCGATGCGGGTCCATCCACGGCACCCGCCGCGGAGCCGACCCAGGGTGGTTTGGCGTTGAACCCCAATGCCCCGGACAGCTACGTCGTGAAGCGCGGCGATACCTTGTGGGGCATCGCCAAGGTGTTCCTACGCGATCCGTGGTATTGGCCCGAGATCTGGCAGGTAAACCCCCAGGTTCACAATCCGCACCTGATCTATCCGGGCGATACCCTGCGTCTGGTCTATATCGAGGGCAAGCCCAGCATTATGCTGCAGCGCGGAGATTCCGCTCGAGTGGTGCCGCGAGTCCGCAGCCAGCCGCTCGAAGGTGCCGTCACGGCGATCCCCTATGAGACCGTGGCCGCATTCATGTCCAAGCCTTCGGTTCTCACCAAGGAACAAATCAAGAACGCGCCCTACGTGCTGGCTACCCGCGACCTGCACGTGGCCATGTCCGATGGCGATACCGTCTATGCGCGCGGATTTACCGCTCCCGCGACGGTCGGTACACATTACAATGTGGTGCATGTCGGCGGCCCCTTGCTCGACCCCGACGACAATAGGTCCTGGGCTACGACGGCATCTTTACCGGCGCCGGCCACGTCACCCGCGGCGGCGATCCGACCACTCTCGTCATGACCGAATCGGCTCGCGAAACCGAACCGGGAGACAAATTATTCGCCGGCGGCGTCGAAGTCCCGCTCGATTTCATTCCGAGCGCACCGAAGACCAAGACCCGCGGCCGCATCATTGCCGTATCCGACGGCGTGACCGTCATCGGTCAGTACGAGGTGGTGGCCATCAATCGCGGCGCCGCCGACGGGCTCGCGCCGGGCAATGTGCTGGCCATCTATGAAAGCGGTCAGGTCATCGCCGATAACGCGAACAAGGGCTTTCTGTCGGATGTCGCACCTGGGCACCCAGAAGGTGCGGCTCCCGGATGAACGAACCGGTACCTTCATGGTATTCAAGACCTTCGACCGTTTGAGTTACGGCCTGGTGATGGAGGCCACGAACGTCATGCACGTGGGTGATCGGGTCGAGAACCCGTAGTCCCTGGGCACTGGATCAGCACCTCATGCGGTGATGTACATCGGTCCGGTGGTGTAAATCTGCATATTGCCGCCAGAATCTCGAGGAGTGTCAGCGCGGCGCCTGACCGATAATCGGCGCGATGCGATTGAGCGAGGAGTCCTCGGCCTGGGTGACACTGACGCGCGCGCCCGCGCTGGACGTTCGCAGCCTGAATAGGGCGCTCGAGATCTTCGGGTCGGCGCAAGGCTTCATCCAAGCATCCGATGCATCGCGTGAACACGCCGGCATGCCCGCGGCGGCCCGCAAATTCTTGACGAGCGCGCAGGCCGTATTGAGTCTGGCGGAACGGGCCTGGCTGGAGAACCCCCGGCACCACGTCGTGCCCTACACCGATCCCCACTACCCGGTCCTGTTGCGCGAGGCGGGGCGTTATCCGATCGCACTGTATGTCGCCGGCAATGTGGAGGTCTTGAACGATCCGCAGTTGGCCATCGTCGGCAGCCGCAATCCCACCCCGCAGGGACGGGCGACCGCTCAGGATTTCGCTGAATCCCTGGCCGCCCGGGGACTGGCCATCACCAGTGGGCTCGCCGCCGGCATCGACAGCGCGGCGCACCACGGAGCACTCATGGCGCAGGGCGTCACGCTGGCCGTCCTTGGGTCGGGAGCAGATGTCGTCTATCCACGCTGCAATCTCGCCCTGAGCCGGGACATCCAGCACAGAGGCGCCTTGCTCAGCGGCTTCCCGCTCGGAACTCCCCCTCGAGCGGAGAATTTTCCGCAACGGAACAGCCTCATTGCGGGCCTGAGCCTTGGGGCTTTGGTGGTCGAAGCCGCACGCAGAAGCGGCTCCTTGATTACGGCCCGCCTGGCGGGCGACCTCGGGCGCGAGCTGTTCGCGGTCCCCGGTTCGATCCACAGTCCCCTGAGCCGCGGCTGTCACGAATTGATCCGGCAGGGTGCGAAACTGACCGAAACGGCGCATGACATACTGAGCGAGCTGGACTTTTCCGCATTCTTCGGCGCAGGCGCGGAAGTCCCCGCGGGGGCCTCCGCGGCGGCGATTCCCGCTTCGGGCATGGACAAGGAACACAAAATCTTGTTAGATGCGCTCGGCTTTGATCCCACGGACCTCGATCTTTTGGTCGTTCGTACCGGATTCAAACCAGAAGCCGTGTCCTCGATGATGCTGATCCTCGAGCTCGAAGGCCACGTTCAGGCCGCCCCCGGGGGCCGCTACTCCCGAGTCGTTAGGAGCCGGAGGTGAAAGATAACGTTCTCGATCTACTCATATATCTGTTCGAGAATTACATGAGCGCCGACGACGAACCTCGGCCGGATCGCAATGTGTTGAAACTCGAACTGGATAAGGCGGGTTTCGCCGAACCTGACATCGAGCGCGCTCTGGAGTGGTTGGATGGCCTATCGGGCGAACAGCTCGGCAAAGTCGCGGAAGCGACCGCGCGCGCCGTGCGGGTGTTCAGCGGTCAGGAGTTGCTGCGCCTGGACACCGATGTGCGCGGTTACTTGATGTATTTGGAGAACATTAGAATTCTCTCCGGGACTCAACGCGAACTGGTCATCGACCGCCTGATGGCGCTCGAGGCGGACGAAATCGATATTGAACAAGTGAAATGGGTCGTTTTGATGGTGCTTTTCAGCCAGCCTGGACAAGAGTCCGCTTACGCGCAGATGGAAGACCTGGTCTTCGAAGAGCGCTCTGACGCATTGCATTAGACTCCTTTGAGCAGCAACCTCGTTATCGTGGAATCACCCGGCAAGGTGAAGTCCATCAAGAAGTACCTCGGCAAAGACTTTGAAGTCTTGGCTTCCTACGGCCACGTCCGCGATCTGGTGCCGAAGGAAGGCGCTGTCGATCCCGACAACCACTTCGCCATGAAGTACCAGGTGGTCGAGCGCAATCAAAAGCACATCGACGCCATTTCGCGCGCCCTCAAGAAAGCCAAGTCGCTGTATCTCGCGACCGACCCCGATCGCGAGGGCGAGGCCATTTCATGGCACCTGTATGAGCTCCTGAAAGCCCAGGGCGACTTGATAGGCAAGGAGGTACGCCGTGTCGTGTTCTATGAAATCACCAAGAATTCGGTGCAGGAAGCGATAGCGAGCCCGCGGGAATTGTCGGTGGATCTGGTCAATGCGCAGCAGGCGCGCCGGGCGCTGGACTTCCTGGTGGGGTTCAATTTATCCCCGCTGCTCTGGAAGAAAGTGCGCCCCGGACTGTCGGCGGGCCGCGTGCAAAGTCCCGCGCTGCGCATGATCTGCGAGCGCGAAGAGGAAATTGCCGCCTTTGTCGCGCGCGAATACTGGAGCATCGACGCCGAGCTGCTGCATTCCGAGCAGAAATTTCCCGGCAAGCTGGTCGAATACCAGGGCGCCAAGGTCGAGCAGTTCAGCTTTACGACCGAGCAGCAAGCCCGCGACGTGGAACGCACCCTGCTCGAGGCCGCGCGCGGCGAACTCACCGTTCTCGCGGTGGATCGCAAGCAGCGCAAACGCAATCCCGCGCCGCCGTTCACGACATCGACGCTGCAGCAGGAGGCGGCGCGCAAGCTTGGGTTCAGCGCGCAAAAGACCATGCGCGTGGCGCAGCAATTGTACGAAGGCGTCGATGTCGGCGAGGGCCAGGTGGGCCTCATCAGCTACATGCGCACCGATTCGCTCAATCTCGCCCAGGAAGCCGTAGGACAGATTCGCGACGTGATCGTGCAGCTTTACGGGAAGGAAGGCCTGGCCGAAGAGGTGCGGGTCTACAAGACCAAATCGAAGAACGCACAGGAAGCGCACGAGGCGATCCGCCCTACCGCTGCGAATATCCTGCCCGCGGACATCGAAAACAAACTCGAGAGCGACCAGTTCCGCCTGTACTCGCTGATCTGGAAGCGCACCGTGGCCTGCCAGATGGCCCCTGCGATCTTCGACACGGTAGCCGTGGAAATGCTCGCGGGTGAGGACGGCCCGAAGCGGACCGTGCTGCGCGCCAACGGCTCCACCCTGGTGAAGCCCGGCTACATTTCCGTTTATCAGGAAGGCATGGACGACGTCGTGCAGGACGACTCGGACCACGTACTGCCGTCGATGAAGGAAGGCGACCGCGTGCAGCTGGCCGGGGTCGTGCCCACGCAGCATTTCACCGAACCGCCGCCGCGTTACTCGGAAGCGTCCTTGGTCAAAGCGCTGGAGGAGTACGGCATCGGCCGCCCGTCGACCTACGCGTCCATCATTTCGACCTTGCGGGATCGCCAATACGTCGAGATCGAGAGCAGGCGTTTCACCGCAACGGATATCGGCAAAATCGTCAGCCGGTTCCTGACCCAGTATTTCACGACCTATGTGGACTACGACTTCACCGCGAAGATGGAGGATTCTCTGGATGCCGTCGCGGACGGACAACAGGAATGGGTCCCCTTGCTGGAGAAGTTCTGGAAACCCTTCATCGAACTCGTGGACCATACCGAGACCTCGGTCAGCCGCGAAGAAGTCGCGCAAGCCCGGGATTTGGGCGTGGACCCGGCGAGCGGCAAGCCGATGAGCGTGCGCATGGGGCGATTCGGTCCCTTCGTGCAAATCGGTACCAAGGACGATGCGGACAAGCCGCGCTTTGCGGGCCTCAGGCCCGGTCAGAAGATGGACGCCATCACGCACGCCGAAGCGATGGAGCTGTTCAAATTGCCGCGCAAGCTTGGAACCACGGCGGCGGGCGAGGAGATCACGACCAACGTCGGCCGTTTTGGCCCCTACGTGAAATACGGCGCCAAGTATGTGTCGCTCAAGATCGACGACCCGTACGAGATCACTCCCGAACGCGCGCTCGAAGTCATCCGCGAAAAGGAAATCGCGGATGCCAATCGGCTGATCCTGGATTTCCCCGACGCCGGCATTCAGGTGCTGAACGGCCGTTACGGCCCCTACATCACCGACAAGTCGCGCAATGCGAAGATCCCCAAGGACAAAGAGCCGAAGAGCCTGACTTTGGAGGAATGCCAGACTCTGCTCGCGGCGGCGCCGGTACGCACTTTCGGCAAGTGGGGCCGTAAGAACGCCAAAGGGGCCAATGGGAAATCCAAGGCAGCGGCCGCGAAAACCACCGCCAATGAAACGGCCGCGCCCGGCGCTGCGAAGAAGCGCGCCGCCAAGGGCGGCAATGGAGCGGCAACAGTGACGGCCGAGGCGCAGGACGCAACCACGCGGCCTGCGGCGTCACGACCTCGATCGGCAAGGCCCGCGGCTCGCCCCGCCGGGGCAGCTACAGCGGCGGCGGGGGCAGCGTCCGCGGCGACCCGCGCGGCTCCCACGCGAATGGCGGCCAAGGGCGCGAAAGCGTCGGCCGACAAGAAGGCTCCTGTAAAGGCCACAGCGGCTGCAAAAGCCGGTCCCACGGCCAAGAAGAGTTCGGCGAAAAAGAAGTCCTGATCTTCAATGGATGCATCTGCGGTCAAGCGCTACTTGAACGATTTGCATGACCGCATCACCGCGGCCGTGGAAGCGGCCGACGGCGCGAAATTTCGGCGGGATCCCTGGGCGAGACCGGAAGGCGGCGGCGGCGAGAGCCGCATCATGAGCGAGGGGTCGGTATTCGAACGCGCGGGCGTGTCGTTCTCGCATGTGTTCGGCGACAAGATGCCCCCGTCCGCGTCGAACGCGCGTCCGGAAATTGCCGGCGCACCCTTCGAGGCCATGGGTCTGTCGCTGGTATTTCATCCGCGAAATCCCCATGCACCGACCACGCACTGCAACGTCCGCTTCCTGGTGGCCTCGCCGAGCACGGGGCCCGCGGTCTGGTGGTTCGGCGGCGGCTTCGATCTCACGCCTTACTATGCGTATGACGAGGATGTGCTGCACTGGCACCGAACTGCTCGCGACGCCTGTCGGCCGTTAGGGGCGGGCGCATACGAGAAATACAAGCAGTGGTGCGACCGCTACTTTTTCCTGCCGCATCGGAACGAAACTCGCGGCGTAGGCGGCTTATTTTTCGACGACCTCAATGAGGGGGGATTCGAGCACTCGTTCGGCTTCTTGCGCAGCGTAGGAGATCACTTCCTACCCGCCTACATGCCCATCATCGAGCGACGCAAGGATCAAGCCTTCGACGAGCGGGAACGCCGCTTCCAGCTGTACAGGCGCGGCCGCTACGTCGAATTCAATCTGGTTTACGATCGCGGGACATTGTTCGGACTGCAGTCCCGCGGCCGCACGGAGTCGATTTTGATGTCGATGCCGCCCCTGGCCCGCTGGGACTATGACTGGCATCCCGAACCGGGGTCGCCGGAAGCGCGGCTATACCAGGATTTCCTGCGTCCGCGCGACTATCTCGCCGAGCTCGATCGCGGTTGAATTGTCGCTGCCGTGCGCCTGCTCTGCAGTGTGCCTGCTTTACAGTGCCCTGCTTGTCAGTGCCCTGCTTGTCAGTGTCCGAGTGCAAACACGTAGTATTTGCGCAAGTTCTCGTGGACGGTCCAGGTGCCCTTGGCGCCGGTCTCGACGATGAATACATCGCCGGCCTTCAGCGTAACGGGCGGCTTGCCCTCGATCTCGATGGTGCAACGTCCCGCGAGCAGATGGCAGTATTCCCAGGCATCGTAGTCGATCTTCCAGACACCGGGCGTCGACTCCCAAATGCCGGCGAGGATTTTGCCGTCGTCGGAGGTATGCAGATTCCAAGTTTTGGTATGCGGATCGCCGCTGACCGCGGTCCCTGGCCAGGGCGCATCCGTCTCCACGGGGGCAGTCAGATCGCGTAGCGGCAGCAGTCGGTCGGCCATGATTTTATCTCGCAGAGTTGTCGAAGGTTGGGCACGGTACCGCCTCGGGCCGCGCGCAGCAACCCTCGCGCTGCGCACCGCGGGCTCATCGCCCCGGACACATCATGGACGGGTGACCGAAATTCGCTCCACCACGCTGGAAATCGTATCCCCGCCGAGCGACAGATAGATGTGCCGTTCAGCGACCGTGAGCGAGAATTCCATGCGCCGCGCGAGCTTGGCTGCAAGGTCCGCAAGCCAGTGCCGGTCCAATGCATAGAGCTCGAGTGCCTCGACACGATGAATGCGTTCGAGGCTCAGGCGCGCGGCCAATTGTTCCCCATCCTTGTGCGTGTAGACCGCCACGCGTGGCGCCGCCTTGCTCGCCCGGTGCAGCCGCGCCGCCTCCGGCGCACCCACGTCGATCCATGCGCTCAGCACTCCCGTCAGATCGCGCACCGCAATCGTCGGCTCGTCCGGCTCGAACAGTCCATTCGAGAAACCGATCCCCTCGGTATATTCAAGGCAGTACGCAAGGATGCGCGTTAGAAAGTACTCCTCGCTTTCCGATGGATGCCTGGCCACGCGCAGCTGCAGAGGTTGGTAGACACCGCGGTCCGAATCGGCGAGTTCAATACTGAAGACGTAGATCGTAGCGCCGAGCGCCATGGTTCACCTCGCAAAATAAAAGTTCGAATGTGCGAGGTCTATGATTGAGCCTCACATCCCGGATCAGCTGCCCGGTACCGTTGAATCGTAGTGATACACATGGTCGGGGCGCGTAAGCAGGAACCGATCGTCGGCGGGAAAATAGCGCGCGCTATTGATATTCTCTCCCGCGAACGCTTTGATCGAGACTTCATCGACCCACCAACTCAGCGTCACGATTTCTGAACGTTCCGAATCCAGATCTCGCGTCGCCACCGCTGCGCCAAGATTGCCCGGTACGGCACGGTAACCCGCGATGCCCGTTTCCAGTACGTAACGGGTGTATTCATCCTTGAGTTCGCGGCGGATCTCGGCTCGCCACTCGCGTAGAACAGCCATGGTCGTTCCCCTGTTTGCGATAACTAAGTTGCCATGGTATCAACCGCAAAAGATCTGCGCATCGATGCGGTTAGCTGTAATCTGATGGTGACGAATGCGCGCGGGCGCCGCAGCAAGCCATCTAGGCCGAGGATAAAAGCAAAACGTCATCGTCCCCGCAGGAGAAACATCTCTTGAACACCGCCATTTCCCCATCCCGCGCTCGCGACTCTCATTGGGCCTTGATCCTCGTCTTGACCGTCCTTGCGGCGGGACTGCTCTGGTTCCTGAGCGACAAGATCCACTACGTCACCCATTACTCACTCGCTTCGTACACGGACTATTACTGGCCGCGCCGTGCCGGACTTCTGCCTCATATCCTGGGCGGCTCGCTCGCAATCGTCGCCGGGCTGGTGCAGATTTGGCTGGGGCTCACCGGCCGCGTGAGTACGCTGCACCGGACCTTGGGCAAGGTCTACGCCATCGGCGTTTTGATCGGCAGCATGGGCGGCATCTACATGGCGCTGACAATTCCGCCCAATTACCTGCCCTATGTCACGGGGCTCATCGGGCTCGATGTGGCCTGGATATTGACGACCGGTATGGCACTGTATGCGATTCACCTGCGCAATATCGAACAGCACCGCGAATGGATGCTGCGCAGCTATACCGTGACCTTTGCGTTCGTGACTTTCCGCCTGGCCGCGCTATGGGTACATCGCTGGCTCGGCTTGACCGATAACGACCCCGTAGCCGACGGCATCGACACCGTCGCGGCCTGGGGCTGCTGGGCATTACCGCTGCTGTTGGCGGAACCGCTGATCCAGCTGCGTTCGATCCGCAGATCGGTGCGACCATGGGCGCTTAACGACCCCTAACAGGACAGTGGCGAGCGTCAGCTTTCGGGGGTGTCGAAGAGCGATCCCCTAACGTGTGCCAGTTGTCCATCGATCACGACTCCCCATGTTGGCAACCTCCCGACCGTAATGATGGTTGTGTAATATGACGTCAGCGTAAGGGGCGATGCGTAAGGAAGCGTGCGATGAAAAAAGGCGATCATTCGTTTCAACATGGGTCGATTCTCGTTCGGAAAGCGCCGCTCGGTGTGTGGCAGCATGTCTCGTCACGTTGCTCGCCGCCTGTGGGGGCGACGGCTCTGAGACTTCCTCGAGCAGCGAGACAGTGTTGCATGCGTTCGGTGCTACCAGCACTGACGGGACCTCGCCGAATGCCCTCATACAGGGCAAAGATGGCAATTTCTATGGCACCACTTATTCGGGCGGCGCCAATAGGTTGAGCGTCGGCTATTTCCCGGGTGCAGCCGGCGACGGCACTTTCTACATGATCACGCCAGCAGGCGTGGAGACTGTTCTCTATTCATTCGGCGCGTCCAATCTAGACGGTCTCGGTCCCTCCGGCAGCCTGATTCAGGCTGCCGACGGCAACTTCTACGGAACCACTATGCTCGGGGGCGCAGCCGATGCGGGGACCGTATTCAAGATAACGCCTACGGGCGTTGAAACGGTGCTGTATTCATTCGGCGCGTCGAGCACGGATGCCATAAATCCCTCCAGCGGCGTGATCCAGGGAACTGACGGCAATTTCTACGGAACTGCATCAGGTGGCGCAGCGGAGTACGGCACCGTATTTATGGTTACGCCCTCCGGCGTTGAAACCGTACTTCATTCTTTCGGCGGTTCTACGACGGATGGGCAGTATCCGGGCGGCGGCTTGGTTCAAGGCTTGGACGGCAATTTTTACGGCACGACGACCTACGGCGGGGCTACGACCGACGTGTCCAACGTAGGCACCGGTGAGGGCACCGTCTATAAAATTACGCCGGCCGGGGAAGAGACGCTGATTTACTCCTTTGGCAGCTTGGATGGCTTCGGGCCGACGGGCACCTTGGCACAGGATTCGGCAGGCAATCTATATGGAACGACATCGAACGACCTCAATGGAACGTCACCGAGCGTCAGCACCAGCGGGGGCACCGTTTTTAAGGTCACGCCCGCAGGGGTGGAAACTGTGTTGTATACGTTCCCGCTCAACTCTCACTCAGGAGGGTTGGCTCCCAACAGCGTGACTGTGGGCTCGGACGGCAGCCTCTATGGGACTACAGAGGACGGGGGCACCGGCGCAGGAGGTGTAGCTTTTAGGATCACTTCGGACGGCGCCTATAGTGTGTTGTATTCATTCGGCGACTCCGGTGCGGTCCTCAAAGCTGACCCCAAAGGTTATATTCCGAATGGCGTCATTCAGGCGTCGGACGGCAATCTCTATGGCACTACTTCTCTAGGTGGAGCCGTGTCGAGTACATCTGTTGGAGCCGGGGTAGTCTTCAAGATCACTGTACCTTGAACGGTTGGGCGGCTTCTGCGGGATAGCGGTATGCTAGCCTCGGGATTAATCGAATTACAGAGCAATGGAAATGCCCCGCAGTCAGTTCGGCGTCTTTGGTACCACTGACCAGCCAATCCGAGCTCGCTTGGCGACCTTAGTGGCGAGCGCGCTGCTGCTTCTGTCGTTGGGTTCCTGCGGTGGCGGCGGTGGCTCTGGAAGCTACACCATTGGCGGCTCCGTTTCCGGATTGCCCAAGGGAGCCCAGTTCCAGTTGGATCTCGCGTTTACTGACGCAGTTACCGGCATGCAGTCAGGCGGTACAGCAAATATAGTTGCGAATGGTCCATTCACCTTCCCAATCCAAGTCAGTTCTGGCGATCCCTACCAGGTGTACACGACTCCTCCGTCGGGCGCTCCTCCTCCGCCGGCATACAACTGTGTCGTTGCCAACGGTTCAGGGATTGCAACGAGCAATGTCACCACCGTCGCCGTAACCTGCTCCGCAATTCCCACCGTGACGTTTGACGTCACGGTCTCCGGGCTCACCGCGGGCGCTCAGGTGGTCATTGGTGACGATGCATTTAATTTAACGGTGACGGTTGCCGCAAACGGTGAGACTACCTTGCAGGAACCGCGCGTGCTCCCCTCGAGCTATTACATTCGCGTCGTGAGTCAGCCGATTGGATTGTCCTGCATCTCAACTAACAATTCGGGAACCGTCACCTCGACGGCCCCGGTCAACGTCGGCGTGACGTGCAGCCCAATTACCGAGTACCTCTATGCGCTTGGATGCATAGGCAGTGCGTCATTTGAACAGCTTGAGCAGTTCGGTATCGGTGCGGACGGCCTGCCGACGCCGCTGAATGCTCCACTTATCCAGATAAATCCAGGCGCCTGTCCAGCCGCCGTCGCCTCGGTAGCTGCCGACGCCACGGGCCACTATCTCTACGTTACTGGTGGCGGCGGACTTCTCTCGCAGTTCAGCATTGGCCTCGGAGGTGTGCTCACTCCGCTGAGCCCTGCCACGGTGGCCACCGGAAATGTTCCGCAAGCAGTGATCACTGATCCGGTCGGGCAGTTTGTCTACGTCGTGAACATGGCTGACAACACGGTCTCGCAGTACGCAATTGGCGCGACTGGTGCACTGACGCCGCTGAGCGTCCCGACGGTGCCGGCGGGCACTACGCCGACCGCGATCGCGATCGACCCCAAGGGCCGATACGTTTATGTGCTGAATTCCATGGACAACACCCTATCCCAGTACGGCCTCGGATCGGGAGGGGCGCTCACGCCGTTATCACCGTCAACCGTAGTGACTGGAACGACGCCGGCTGCAATCGCCGTCGATCCTTCCGGCCAGTTTGTTTATGTTGCGAATTCGCTTGACGGTACTGTCTCACAGTACGCGATAGGATCGAGCGGAGCACTGACCCCGCTGAGCACGCCATCGGTTACCAACGGGTCCGGCGCCACGTCGATCGCCGTGGATCCGGCTGGTCCGTTCGTCTATCTTGCGAACAATACGGGTGCCATGTCGGAGTACAGCACTGGATCGAGTGGCGCGCTCACTGAATTCGATACACTTCCCGGAAATGGCGGCGACGCTTTCAATTTGATCGTCGTCGATCCCACGGGCCATTTCGCGTATCAATCCAATGGAATCGTGCTATCTGAATACGCCCTCGGACCCGCGGGTGTGCTCACGCCCATGACTGTCACTGGAAACGCCATCAATGCTCCGAGTGAAGTCAGTTCGATTGCGATCATCAAGGCCAACTGAGCTTAGCTAATCCATTTGCACTGCTGCGGTTACCGTTGACGGAGGGCCGCCCGCATACGGTAGGCGGCGAAGGGCCGCTTTGCGGCGAACAGTCCGACGCACTGACCGGTCTGGTATTGGCCGCGTGCCGCGAGAAAACGGATGTTCACTTGGTGCCCAACTCGGTCACCGAAAATGCTTCGAGCACCCGTCAGCCGGCTTCAGATAAGATAATAGTAAGTGTGACGAGGCTCGGATGCCATCGCCCAGCAACGGGGCACGGGTGGCTCCTATTTTTGAAGAGCGTGAGGAGTTTGGTCAGCAGATGTGCGTACGTTCTTTTGTCATTACTGGCATGGCGGCGATTCTCTGCATGTCGGCCGCTTTAGCCGCGAATATTCCGACAGAGATATCCACCGATCCTGCCCCCGACAGCCGCTTTCCGGCTTCGTCGGTGGTGCTTCATATCCCGAGCCACGGTGTCGCCATCAATGGTCTCGCTTACTTGCCGGCGGGAGTGGGACCCCATCCGGTGTTCGTCCTGCTCCACGGTCTCCCGGGAAATGAAAAGAACCTGGATCTCGCCCAAGCGGTGAGACGTGCCGGCTGGATTGCCGTGACTTTCAATTATCGCGGTTCCTGGGGAAGCCCTGGGAAGTTCAGCTTTGAGGGAAACCTGGAAGACGCGGAGGCGGTTCTTGCCTACCTCCGTGATCCGAAGACTGCCACGTCCCTACACCTCGACCCGCGTCGCATCGTGCTCGCCGGCCACAGCATGGGGGGCGCAATCACGGCGGCGGTCGCCGCCCGCGATCACGAACTTCGCGGAGCTGTATTGATATCGGCGTGGGACGTAGCAAAAACAGCGGCGCACCCACATGAAAAGATTGTCGCCTTCATGTCCGATGACATGGAAAGCTTGGCCGGCGTTACGGCCGAGAGCATGGCGAGCGATCTCCAGGTGCACGCCGGCGAATTCTCGTTCAACGCACTCGCTGATGGACTCATCGGCACGCCTCTCCTGGTGCTGACCTCCGATGACAACAACGTGGAGGGTGATGCTGCCCTGGTATCATCGATCCGCAGCAAGGGCGGCCATCGGGTAACCGAGACGCATGTGGCGACCGATCATGTCTGGTCGGATCGGCGAATCGAATTGGCGGCGGATGTGATTACCTGGCTCAAGCGTTTGCCGTAATCGGATGAATGTTGGTGGGCGCCCACATCCAAGCGGCACCCGGCCATACCTTGGTTCCCAGAGACCTCAGCTCGCAGAGACTTCGAGTGGCGGACCCCAGTGGGGGCTCTGCGGCAGTCCATCATCGATGCGGTAATAGTCGCCCGCTTCTGCGACGAAGATATGCCCCTTGGCTTCCAACCCGGTCGGTAAATTCAATGTGCCGGCCATGATGGACACACGTGGCTCGCCGATGGGGTCCCAAAACAGATTGGACCCGCAGTTTCGACAAAATCCGCGGCGCGCCGCCGCTGACGATTGGTACCACTGCAAGGCGTCGCCGGCATCGCAGACCAAATGCTCGCGGGCGCAGGCCGTGGCGGCCACAAAGTGGCCGCTCGCTCGCCGGCACATGCTGCAGTGACAATAAAATACCGAACGAAGCGGTCCGCGGACTTCGTATTGCACCGCTCCGCAAAGGCAGTGCCCGCGCACCACGTGCTCGACTGGTAGACCCGTGTTCGTTGCCATGTCCGGTCTCCCGCGAAATTACCGCTTATCGACCACGACGTTGCCGCCCTTCATGACCCATTTGACGTTGTGAACTGCAGAGATGTCTTTCAGCGGGTCCCCGTCCAGTGCGACCAAATCGGCGAATGCCCCCGCCGCGACGGTGCCAAGCTCCTTGGTCTTGCCCAGAACTTCCGCTCCCACCGCAGTCGCGCTTTCAAGTGCCTGGGCGGGGGTCATGCCCGCCTTGACCAACCAATCGAGTTCGCGCGTGTTTTCTCCGAAACCCGTGAAAACGGCGTCCGACCCCATCGCAACCTTGACGTGTTGCTGGATGGCACGCCGCAACGTTTCCACGTTCTTCTTGATGAAGGCGTTCAGGCCATCCACCGCCTTCTGGTCATAACCGAATTCGTCCTTGTGATCGATGTAGTACCGGTTGTGATCCACGGTGGGGACGTAAATCGTCCCGCGTTTCACCATCTCAGCAAATGTCGCGTCGTCAATGTCCACGGCGTGCTCAACCGTATCGGCGCCGGCCTTGACGGCATCGCGGGCGCCGTCCGCGCCATACGAGTGGATCGCTATGCGCTTGCCCGCACGGTGCGCCACCTCGGCGGCCGCCTTCATTTCCTCGAAACCAAAGGTTTCGAATCCGGTCACATCATCACCGCTGCCTGTGGAGCCGTACATCTTCACCCAATCTGCCCCGGCGGCGAGTTGCTGTCGGGCTGCGCGCTGCACTTCGGCGACGCCGTCTACACGGCAGGGATCGGGTTCGACGAACCCTGGCCGGAAAGCCTCGGATGTAATGTGTAAGCCGCATCCCGCGACGAACATCCGGGGCCCCGTCATCGCGCCGCGCTCGATCAAGGAACGCATGGCGAGGTCGGCACCCTCCCAGCTGCCAAGGTCTCGCACGGTCGTCACGCCGGTTTCGAGAGTCTTGCGGGCATTTTCCTGGGCCAGAAACACCGTGACCGCAGTCCCGAGCTTGCCCAGTTGCGTCCACGGCCGCGAGCCGGGCGCACGGTCCCAGTAGAAGGTCATGTGCGTGTGCACGTCAATCATGCCCGGAATGCCCGTGAGCGGTCGCAGGTCGACCAGGCGAGCCTGCGTCGGCACGAAGGCATCGCCGGATCCAACGGCGCTGATCCGGTCTCCGTCTACGAGAACCACGGCGTCCCGGACGACGACGCCCTTGCCCACGACGAGCTGTCCGAATCGGACGGCGAGAGTCTCCGCAGACACCCATTGAGGCAATCCGCAGCAAAGCAGAACCAGTGACAAGACAATACGATTCATATCGAACCTCGAGGCGTAGGACCGGTGGCAAATGCGCGGCGACCATGATGGCACAGCCACGCGCCCACGGGAGCGAGTAAGGCAGGGCGTCAAAATCCGAAACGCTCGAGGGCGTTCGAGACGCGAGCCTTCGTAGCCTCCGGCTTCATGGGAAACGCTCGGAAGAAGTCGGATCGGGTCAGCGCCGAGTTGCGGGAGCGCACGTTGGCGCCCCAGGATGCGGCGCGGACCTCATCACCCGCCAGACTGTGAGCGGCGACTGCGATCATTGCGATCAGCACGTGGGCGCCCGGTGAGCGCGCGGCTCGCTCAGCCCATTGTGCTGCCTCCGCGTCCTCGCCCATGATCATGTGGGTGAAGGCACGGGTTCCCAGCATCGCGTAATACATTGGATCGATCGGGCTGAGGCGCATCGCGAAATCGACATGCCCGCGGCCCTCGAGGCCCCGCCCGGCCAGGGATTCGGTCCAAGCACGGGCATAGATGCCTTGCGCATAGTTCGGACTGATGGAGGTGGCGCGTTCGAGCCACGCCAGGCTGCTCTCCAAGTCTCCCTCGAGCCAGAATGTGCGCCCCATCGTGAAGTTGACGAACGGATCCATCGGGTCGAGCTCGAGACCGCGCACCGCGAAGCGCCGCGCCAGCGCGATCTCCCCGGCGAGATCGTTTGAATGATGCATGAAGGCGGTCTGGAAATGAACGAATGAGAGACCCGCATGAGCGCGAGCGAAGCCGGGATCCTGTGTAACGGCTTGCTGGAACAGGGCGGTGGCCGCAGCATTGTCTTGACGGTTGAATCGGTACATGTGCTGAAGGCCGAGATGGTAGGCCGACCACGCATCGAGATTTTCGGTCACCACGAGACGCGCCAGTGTCGCCTCGTGGAGCGGGATCTGGATCTCCAGGGCGGCGAGAATCTTTGAACGGATGTCCTCTCGGATCTGATGCACATCGTCGATCGAGCCGGCAAAGTGTTCTGCCCAGACGACACCACAGTCCCGGGTATCGCTGAGCTCGACGGTCACGACAAGACTCGCACCCGCAATCTCCACCGCACCCGACAGGCAGTAGCGCACGCCGAGCAACCGGCCAATTTCGGCCGTGTCGACGTCCGATCCGCGCAGCCGGAACGAGGACCCGCGGGCGATGACGAAGAGCCACCGCAGTCGTGCCAGCTCTGCAATCAGCTCATGAGGAAGGGCGTCTGCAATGGCGGCATATACCCCAGCGACTCCGATATTGCGAAACGGCAGGACCGCAATCGATGGCCGGTTGATTTCGCCTGCCGGCTGAACGGTGGCCGTCTCGCACCGTGGGTCGGCATTTGCGGCCCGCGCGACGTTCGCGTCCGCTACAAAACGGAAGCCCTGACGATGAATGGTCCGGATGAAGCGTTGGCTGACTCCGTCGTCACCAAGGGCCTTGCGCGCCGACTTGACCCGGCTGGCGACGGCTGCCTCGGAGACAGGACGGCCCTCCCAGACCTTTTCGATGATCTCGTCCTTGGCCACCAGACGCTCACGGTTTTCCACGAGCAAGGCAAGCAGCGCAAACACCTGCGGCTCCACCGGGCGGACTTCACCGTCTGCCCGCAGCTCGACCTTGGCCATGTCCAGCTCGAAGGGACCGAATCGGTAAATCATGGACCACAGAATAGAACAATGCCGCACGATCTCCCAGAAAGCTCCAAGCGATCTCCATGCAATCTTCAAGCATGGCCGCCGGCGCTGTGCTCAACTCCGGTCAGCGGCGGCCGGAATGGTTCCGGCCGCAACATCAAAGCCCGAAGGAGGGATTTTATGCCTCTGGTCACCATCGATGTCATCAAGGACGTTTTCACCCCCAAGCAGAAGCAGGACCTGATCGCCAAAGTTACCGAAGCGATGATCGCGGTCGAAGGCGAAAACTTGCGCGGCGTCACCTGGGTCCGCGTCAATGAGTTCGAAAGCGGAGACTGGGCCATCGGAGGCAAGACACTGAAAGCGTCCGACGTCCAGGCGATCGCCGCAGGCAAAGCGGCCTAGGACGGCGAGTGTCAGTGGATGAAGAGTGGGGACGGCGCTCGCTCGAGGCCGCCCCACGCTCCGCTCCGCCTGGGAACCCCGGCCTGATGCGCCGGTGCGAACGGTGGCCGAGTAGCGTACGGCCGGAGTACCTAAGGGCGCGCTTCCAGTACCAGGTTGAAGGGCGTCTCCGTAGCGCGTCTAAAGCGCCCGAACCCGCCGCCGGTCACAACGACTTCTCTTAGGCGTGCCTCCCCCGCCTGTGCGCCGAGAGCGGGGCCCCTTCTCGCCAGCGATACGGGAACACATATCTGAGTCGATGCGCCGTACATCACGCGGCCGACGGGATTGAGATTGTCTTGAACCCGATCGTTCGCAAACGGTTCGACGATCATTGCCGTGCCATCATCTTTCAACGCCTGACGTGCGTGACGAGAGACTCCGACGGGGTCACCCATATCGTGCAGGCAGTCGAAGAAGGCAATCAAGTCAAAGTCCTTACCGGGATAACTAACGGCGTCCGCCTCGTCGAATTGAACGTTGCCGACGCCGGCCGACGCGGCCCTCTCACGTGCGGTCCGGATCGATGCGCCGTGGTAGTCGTAGCCTATAAAAAAGGCTTTCGGATAGGTCTTCGCCATTAGAATCGTGCTGGCTCCATGCCCGCAGCCTATGTCGGCGACTCGTGCACCACGCTTTAGCTTATCGACCACACCGTCGAGCGCCGGCAGCCACGAGGTAATCAGATTGGCGTTGTATCCCGCGCGGAAGAACCGTTCGGTGCCATGAAATAGGCACGCATGATGCTCACCCCATTCCATTCCTTGCCCGGTCTTGAAGTTTGCGAGCGTGCGCTCGAGGGCGTGAAACGTGGCCTCAACGATGTTGTACGCTCCGGGCATATCGACCGGACCATTCGGGTCAGCCAGGCAAAGCGCCTGTTCCGGACTGAGGGTCCACTTGTTCGACTCGGCGTCGAACATTACATAGCCGCCGGCGCCTTGATTGGCGAGCCACTCACGAACATATCGCTCGTTGGTATTGGTCCGCTGTGCCAGCTCGGCGGATGTCCATGCGCCCGCGGCAAGTTCCTTGTAAAACCCTAGTCGATCGCCGACCAGCATCAGCGGCGCACTCATGGCGGCGCCGAGATCACCGATCGCTTTTCCAAGAAATTCGTCGAGCTTTGCCTCGTTGATGGCCATGATGATCCACCTCTTAGCCGAATTCCCATGTATTCGATCCGTTCGCGATTTTACTCCCTAAACGCAGCCGCCGCCCCCTGCAGACCATGGCCCGCATTGAGCGCCAAGAATATATTGCAACGCGACGATAAAAAACTACCCCATGCGAGAGGAATGGCAGTCGGCTAAACTGCTGCGATGAACCAAGAAACCTTTCCCATAGACCTGACCCGGCTCCAAGTTCTGAAGCTGGATCCTGCGGTGACCAGCCTCAGCGACGATCAGAAAGCGAGCTTGCAGCACAACATTCAACTGTGCCGGGACGCGATCGTATTCTTCACCGCCCTGGCGGGAGCGAAGGGCCTGTCGGGCCACACGGGCGGTGCTTACGACACGGTGCCCGAAGTCATGATCGTCCGGGCGTTCATTGCGAACGGTGCACCCATCGTCCCGGTCTTTTATGATGAGGCGGGGCATCGGGTCGCAACCCAATATCTGCTCAGCGTGCTCAATGGCGCAATGCCCGCCGAAAGGCTGTTGCACTACCGCGAATTCGAGAGCGGACTGCCCGGACATCCGGAAAAGCTGCTCACCCCCGGCGTGGAATTCAGCTCAGGGCGCCTCGGACATCTCTGGGCATTCTGCAATGGCGTCGCGATGGCGAATCCAGGCAAGTCGGTCGTCCTGCTGGGATCGGACGGAAGTCAAATGGAAGGCGACAACGCGGAAGCGGCCCGCCTTTGTGTCGCCAAGCAGATCAACCTCAAGGTGTTGATCGACGACAACAACGTGACGATCGCAGGCCATCCCCAGGAATATTTGACGGGTTACGACCTCACTCGCACCTTATCGGGCTATGGCCTCACCACCGAGACCACGATGGGCGAGGACCTGGACGCGTTGTATGTGGATCTTTGCCGCGCGTTCCGCGACCCCAACCCGCATGCGCTGGTGATCAAGCGGCCGATGGCACCCGGCATCGAAGGCGCCCAAGGCAGCCCGCACGCGCACGAAGTCCTGAAGACCGATCTCGCGGTGAAGTACTTGCAGACGCGCGGCGGCTATGAGAAAGCCATCGACATGTTGCAGGCGGCGAAGCCGGGGAAAAATCCCCTCACCTTTCGTGGATCCTCCGGGGCCGGCAGGAATCGGGACGACTTCGGCAAGATCGTCAACGAGATGCTCGATGGCATGGAAGAATCCAAGCGAGTGGCGGCGGTGCGGGTCTTCGATAACGATTTGGAAGGATCCTGCGGATTGCACCACATCCGCAAAAAGCATCCGGAAGTCTTCGTACGCGGCGGCATCATGGAGCGAGGCAATTTTTCCGCGGCCGCCGGCTTTGGCGCATCCGAGGGAAGGCAGGGAATTTTTGCGACGTTCAGCGCCTTCCTCGAGATGTGCATCAGCGAAATCACGATGGCGCGGCTGAACTTCTCCAACGTCCTCGCTCATTTCAGCCACAGCGGCGTCGACGACATGGCGGACAACACCTGCCACTTCGGCATCAACAGCATGTTCGCCGACGGCGGCGTGAAGCCCGGACACTCCGAAGACACGACCCGCCTGTACTTCCCCGCCGATCAATATCAGTTTGCCGCCTGTGTTCGCCGCATATTCAACGACCCCGGTTTGCGATTCTTGTTCAGCACGCGGTCAACCGTGCCGGATTTGCTCACGGAGGACGGCAAGCCGTTTTACGAGGGCAAGGCGTTCGAGCCCGGTAAAGACGATGTCATCCGGCCGGCGAAGGCGGGCGGCGGGTATGTGGTCGCCGTTGGAGAAACGGTATACCGCGCTCTCGATGCAGTGATAGGTTTGCGCGATCAAGGCGTGCAGGTTGGATTGGTCAACAAGGCCACGCTCAACGTCGTCGATCAATCGATGATGCAGACGCTCGCGAAGGCGCCTTTTGTATTGGTGGTCGAGGGCTGGAACGTGAAGACCGGGCTGGGCAGCCGGTTCGGCAGCCTATTGTTGCAGCATGGTTTCAGGGGCAGGTACGACCACCTCGGAACGCACCTCGAAGGAAGCGGCGGGCTCTGGCAACAGATGGGATACCAAGGCCTGGATTCTGCGGGCATCGCTGCCGCCATTCAAAGGCTCAATCGAAGCTGATCGTCTCCTCGCACAGGACGACCCGCATGCCCGTGATCGGGCGGATTGGCGTCAGGGCGCGCTTTTATGCTTTCATTCCCGCTTCTGGGGATTGCAACAGCACGGCGCAAACAACGCATGGACGATAAAACCGCTCTGCTCAACCAGCTGCGCATCGACCGAGGCAGCACGCCGCTGCCATCCGGCAAACGCGGTATATGGCTCGGCGCAGCTGCGGTCATCGTGATTATCGCGGCCCTGGCGGCTTGGTGGTGGACACGGCCGGGCGCAGTGCCCGTGCACGTCGTCGTAGCACAGGCAATTGCCGGTGACGGGGCGGCGGCCGCGGGGTCCATACTGGATGCCTCGGGATATGTGGTGGCGCGCCGTCAAGCCACCGTGGCATCGAAGATCACCGCCAAGATGGTGGAACTCGATATCGAGGAAGGCGACCACGTCAAAGCGGGGCAGATCATCGCCAAGCTCGACGACACCAACATTCGCGCCGCTTTGGAGCAGAGCCGTGCGCAACTCGCCTTTGCCAAGGCGGGGCTTGCCGAAACACAGGTCAACCTGGCCAACGCGCGGCGCGACTACGACCGCCAGGAGAGCTTGATCGCAGGACACTTCGTCAGCCAGGCGGCCGTGGACAATTCACGGACTACCATGGATGCACTGGTGGCCCAGCTGGCCACCCAGCGCAGTAATATCGAAGTGGCCGAGCGAGGCATGAACGTGGCCGAACGCAATCTCGACGATACGATCATTCGTGCTCCGTTTACCGGGGTCGTCACGGTCAAGGCGGCGCAGCCGGGAGAGATGGTTTCGCCGATCTCCGCCGGGGGCGGCTTTACACGCACCGGCATCGGCACCATCGTGGACATGGATTCACTCGAGATCCAGGTCAACGTCAATGAGAATTTCATCAATCGCGTGCGGCCCGTTCAACAAGCGACCGCCAAGCTCAATGCCTATCCGGACTGGCAGATCCCCGGGCACGTCATTGCGGTGATCCCGACCGCCGACCGCAGCAAGGGCACCGTGACGGTGCGCATTGCGCTCGATCAAAAAGACGCGCGCATACTGCCCGAGATGGGCGTACGTGTTTCGTTTCTGGCCGACTCGGCACAGGAGCCGGGCAGCAAGCCGGCGGCCGGTGTGAACCTGCCGAGCAATGCACTGCAGGTGTCCGGCGACACCGGCACTGTCTTCGTGGTGCACGGCGACACCGTCGAACGGCGCGCCGTCCGCCTCGGAGCCGCCAGCGGCGACAACGTTACCGTATTATCCGGCCTTGCAGCAGGAGAAAGCCTTGCCGTCGGCGATTTCGCCCGACTGAAGGACGGGGTGAAGATTCACATCGAGCAATAGTAAAGTGGCACGAGAATTCAATGCTCGCGTAGCGAGCAACTATCGGACGGGGTCGCCTCGACCCCGTTAGAAGTTGCGCGAAGCGCATGGAAATACGGGGTCGCCTCGACCCCGTTAGAAGTTGCGCGAAGCGCATGGAGTAGTACACATGAGCGAAGCCATCGTTTCCCTCCGCAACGTCGCCAAGCGCTACACCCGCGGCAAGCAGAACGTGGAGGTGCTGCAGGGATTGAATCTGGATATTGCGCAGGGAGAATTCGTCGCGCTGATGGGGCCGAGCGGGTCAGGCAAGACCACGCTCTTGAATCTGATCGGCGGCCTGGACACGCCGACCTCGGGCGAAATCACCGTCGCCGGCCAGCGTCTGGATCGGCTCAGCAGCGGCGCACTGGCACGCTGGCGCGCCAATCACGTCGGCTTCGTGTTTCAATTTTATAACTTGATGCCCATGCTGAACGCGCAGCGCAATGTGGA
Source organism: uncultured Gammaproteobacteria bacterium (assembly GCA_963807505.1). GTDB lineage: Bacteria > Pseudomonadota > Gammaproteobacteria > Steroidobacterales > Steroidobacteraceae > Bog-1198. The sequence goes on from CAWECC010000001.1 coordinate 1,246,239, forward strand.
ACTGCCCTTGCTGCTGACCCACCTGTCCTCGGCGCAGCGCAAAGCCAACGCGCAGGCGGCTCTGACCCTGGTAGGCCTCGCCGATCGCGCCAAGCACAAGCCCAATGAGTTGTCGGGCGGCCAGGCGCAACGCGTGGCCATCGCCCGCGCGCTGGTCGCCGATCCCACTCTGTTGGTCTGCGACGAGCCCACCGGCGATCTCGACCGCAAGTCCGCCGACGATGTGTTGCATCTGCTGCAGGTGCTGAATCGCGAGCATGGCAAGAGCATCGTCGTGGTTACCCACGACCCCAAGGCCGCGGAATTTGCGTCCCGCCAGCTGCACATGGACAAGGGTGCGCTGCTGGAAGCCGGCACTTTGGCGTAAACCAAGTCGGAGCACGCATGAAGTACTTCCCGCTGATCTGGGCAACACTCTGGCGCAAGAAGACCCGTACGATATTCACGCTGCTGTCGGTAGTCATCGCATTTTTGCTGTTCGGCGTGCTCGAAACGGTGGATTACGCCTTCTCGCATCCAAGCAACGGCGTAACGGGTGCCGACAAGCTGATCACGACCAACAAGTATTCGATCGTGCTGTCGCTGCCATTTGCGGATGTGCAGCAGGTGCGCTCAGTGCCCGGCGTGGCCGAGGTCACATGGATCACCTGGTTCGGCGGCTATTACCAGGAGTCGAAGAACTTCGTGTTTGCGCTGCCCGTCGATACCGACAGTTATTTCAACGTGCACAAGAATGAGTTCATCGTCAGCGACGAGCAGATGCAGGCATACCGCAACACACGCAGCGGCGCGCTGGTCAACGTGGCGCTGATGAAGAAGTTCGGCTGGAAAGTCGGCGACAAGGTGCCGCTGCACTCCACCATCTGGACGCAAAGGAACGGCGGCTCGCTGGACTGGACCTTCGACATCGTCGGCAGTTTCGACGCCAAGGACCCAACGCAGGCCGGCGCGCAGTCTTCGAGTCTATTGTTCCATTACGAGCTATTCGACGAGGGACGCAGCTTCGGCAAAGGTACCGTGGGCTGGCTCGAGGAGCGTGTCGTCGATCCCGCGCAAGCCTCCGCGATCTCCAGGCGAATCGACGCCTTGTTCGCGAATTCTCCCAACGAAACCAAGACTCAGCCCGCCAATGACTTCACCATGGCCTTCGTCAAGCAGTTCGGCGACATCGGCTTCGTCCTTCGTGCCATCCTCGGCGCGGTGTTTTTCGCCCTGCTGTTCCTGACCGGCAACACGATGATGCAGTCGGTCCGCGAGCGCATCCCTGAGCTTGCGGTGCTGAAGACCCTCGGATTCGGCGATGGCAAGGTGCTCGGCCTGGTTCTCGCCGAATCCCTTCTGCTGTGCGTGATCGCGGCGGTCATCGGGCTGGCATTGAGTTTCGCGGCACTACCCGTCATCAAGATGGGACTGCCGGGCGTGGAGCTGTCCCCCAAGGCGCTGATTCCCGGCGCCGGCGCGGCGGTGTTGCTGGCGCTGATCGTCGGCATGCCGCCGGCGTTGCGCGCCATGCGGCTGAATATCGTCGATGCCTTGGCGGACAAGCGCTGAGCAGTCAGGATACGGAGCGGCAAATGTTCAAGCAATTATTCGCGGTCATCGGGATGAGCCTGCAAACCCTGCCGCAGCGCCTCGGCGCCTCCAGCGTCATCGTGATCGGAATCGCGGGCGTGGTTGCCGTCCTGGTCTCCGTGCTGGCGATGGGCGCCGGCTTCCGGCACACGCTGGCGGACACGGGGCGCGCCGATCGGGTGATCATCCTGCGCGGCGGCTCCGACGCCGAACTCAACAGCAATCTGACTCGCACCGATATCGACACCATCAGCAATGCGCCGGGCCTCGCCAAGGACTCGAGCGGGAAAGCCCTGCTGTCGAGCGAGTTGGTGACCGTGGTCAACGTACCGAAAATCGACACCGGCACCGACGCCAACGTCACGATGCGCGGTGTCGGCCTGAAGCTCACCGAAGTGCGCCCTGAGCTCAAGATGTTGAGCGGCCGCATGTTCCGCCCCGCCGTACGCGAATTGATCGCGGGCGCCGGTGCTGCCAGGCAATTTCGCGGTCTCGGCGCCGGGAGCGTGCTGCATCTGCGCAATGCCGACTGGACTGTCACCGGAACGTTCACGAGCAACGGCGACGTCCACGAATCCGAACTGCTGGCCGATGTCGACACGGTGGGCTCATGGGTCGAACGCAGCGGCTACAGCTCGGCGGTCGCACTGCTGACAGACCCGGCGGAATTCACCCGGTTCAAGGATGCATTGACGACGGATCCGCAGCTCAAAGTCGACGTGCAGCGCGAACCGGACTATTACGCCGCACAGTCCAAGCAACTGACGCAGATCATCAATGTGGTGGGCAAGACGGTGGCAATCATCATGGCCATCGGCGCCATGTTCGGCGCCCTCAACAGCATGTACTCCGCGGTCGCGGCGCGCGGGCTGGAAATCGCCACTTTGCGCGCAATCGGCTTCGGTGCCTTGCCGGTGCTGCTGTCGGTGATGATCGAGGCGCTGTTGCTGGCGCTGATCGGCGGCATCATCGGAGCCTCGCTCGCGTGGCTGTTCTTCAACGGACACAGCGTCAGCACGCTGGGCGGCGCATTCGCGCAGGTGGTATTCCAACTGACGGTGACCCCGACATTGATCGCGACGGGCGTCATCTGGGCCTGCATCATCGGGCTGCTCGGCGGCCTTTTCCCGGCGCTGCGCGCCGCGCGGCTACCCGTGGCGGAGGCTTTGCGCGCTGCCTGAGGCGGCCGCCCTGCGGTGCCGTTTGTTGAAGCAGTACAATCCATGGCAGCAATCGGTGGCTACAATGCCGGCGATCGACCCCAATAGCTCACTCGGATTTCGCTGGAGAGTCTTGATTCATGGATAGCCTTCGCCGCTGGACTGCGACACGCACCGACGTGCTGCGCCTGGTACCCGCCCTGGCCGCGCTCGTTCTGTCGTTCACCTGCTCAGCAGGCGATAACATGCCTTCCGGCTACGCGCCGCTCGTCCGGCGGGTCGGGCCTAGCGTAGTCACCGTCATCGTGGAAGAGCAGCGCGTCAGCGCGGGTGCCCGCGCTGCCGAGCGGGTCAATGCCGCCACGAGTTACGACGCCGTCGGAGCCCTCATCCGGCGGCTGCTGTCGGGCGCGAACGCCAACCCAGGGAATGACGGGGCATCCGGTGCGCTGGGCTCGGGGTTCGTCATTCGCGCAGATGGCCTCATCGTCACGAATCGACATGTCATCGCGGGCGCGCGCACGGTCCGGGTACATCTGTCGGACGGTCGTGAACTGCCCGCCAAGATCCTTGGCGCGGATGCGGTCACCGATATCGCGCTGCTGAAGGTGTCCGCGGGAAATTTACCCGTGCTGCGCTTGGGCACCTCCCAGGCAGTGTCCGTGGGCGATGCCGTGATCGCGATCGGCAATCCATTCGGGCTCGGTCAATCCGTGAGCGCCGGCATCGTCTCGGCTCGCGCCCGCACCCTCGAGGACGACCCGTACATCGACTTCCTGCAAACCGATGCGGCCATCAACCAAGGTAATTCGGGCGGCCCGCTGTTATCCACCGACGGAACGGTGATCGGGGTGACTTCAGAAATTTTCTCGCCCAGCGGGGGATCGGTCGGGCTGGGCTTCGCCATTCCGGCGGAAACCGTTGCGGGAGTCGTCAAGCAGCTCGAAGTGCATGGCCGTATCGACCGGGGTTATATCGGCATCTCCGTTCAGGCCGTGACTCCATTGCTGGCGAAAGCGCTCGGCATGAAGACGCCGACCGGAATACTCGTCACCTCCATAGATTCCAAGGGCCCGGCGGCCAACGCACTGATCGTGGGGGACGTCCTGCTGAGCATCGGCCCGAGCACCGTCACTTTCAAGGATCTGACCAAGATTACGGCACGGCTGGCGCCGAAGACTCTCGTGGTGGCGTCGATTTTGCGAGCCGGCAAGCAGCAGTCCGTCGGGCTGACGATTGGACGGCTGTCCGATCCACCTTCGGACCCCGCTCTAACGGGTGATCTGGATACGTGGGTGCCCAACCTGCAGCTCGGCGTGGCGAATACCACGGAGGAAATCCGTAAAGCCATCAAGGCCAGCGATGAACCGAGCGGACTGATCGTCACACAACTGCGCCCGGCGGGAGCCGGAGCCTTGGCGGGTCTCAAAGTCGGTGATCTCGTCACTCACGTGGGAACCAAACAGCTGATCGGGGTTGCGGATCTCGCAAAGGTCGCCGCTCCCAGCCCTCAAGCTCCCTTGCTGGTTCGCGTGGTCCGCGACGGTGCCCCAAGCTTCACTGTGATAACCGGCGAAGCCGAGCCAGAGCCATACCCGCGCTAGACCAGTACCTCGGCGTCATGATGCGCCAAGGGCACTGGATCTGCTCCTCATGCGGTGGTGTACATCCTGCGCGGTGATGTACCTCGGCCCAATGCGCACAGCCCGGGGGACTCAGAGGCTGGACGCCAACTGCTGCCTTTACGTTGGCGTCCAGCCTCTGAGTCCCCCCGGGCCGTGTGACGGGTCAACATCACCGTGCAGTGGTGGCACAATGTGCAGCGATGAACTACAAGCACATCTATCACGCAGGAAACTTTGCGGACGTGGCGAAACACGTCGGCTTGGTCTACTGCCTCAGCGCGTTGCAGCGCAAGGACACGGCGTTTTTCGTGCTGGACAGCCATGCGGGCCGTGGCTACTACGACTTGCAGGCGCCGGAAGCGCACAAATCGGGCGAAGCCGAGCGCGGCGTCCAGCGCCTGATCGAAACCAGCATCGACGCTGCGCCGCTGGCCGGCTACTGGTCGGCGGTCCGCGCGCGGCGGGGCAAGCGTCTCGCGCGCTATCCCGGCTCGCCGGCCTTGATCGCCGGCGGCTTGCGTCCGCAGGATCGGGCGCTATTCGTCGAGCTCATGCCCGCGGAGGCGCGCGCCGCGGAGCGGGAGATCGAGTCCCACGGCCGGCTCCGCACGGAAATCGGCGACGGGTACGCCGCGCTCAAGGCATTTTTGCCGCCCGAAGAGCGCCGCGGGTTGGTATTGATCGACCCGCCCTACGAGAGCCTCGATGAATTGAAGCTCATGCTGCAGGCGTTCGCAGAGGCCTATCGCCGCTGGCCGAACGGCATTTTCCTGATCTGGTACCCCATCCGCAGCGCATCACAGCGCAGCATGGTGCATGCGCGGTTCGAGTCGCTTGGAGTGCCAAAAATGTTGTTCGCCGACCTCGCCATTCATCCGGACGACGCCGGCGTCGGGCTCGCGGGCAGCGGCCTGATGATAGTCAACCCGCCCTACGGGACCGACGAATATCTGACCGACGCCTATGCCGCGATTCATCAGGGGATCGCGGCACCCGGCGCCGGCTACGTGGAAGTAGCCCGACTGACTGCCGAGCGAGTGGCACATTAATATCAGGACTCAAAATGGATAAAAACTCCTTACACGATCTGGTTGCCAGGCTGCATGCGGAGCTGACCGAAGCTCTTCGAGCGGATCCGGCGTCCAGGGAAAAGCTGAGCGATATGATGCGGGACATCAATCGCTTGATCGACAATGGTTTGACCGACAAGGGCGCCGACACGCCGGCCTCGTCGCAGGGATCGTTGCCCGATCGATTGGAAAGCATCGCGGTTCAATTCGAGGCTGCTCACCCGACTCTGGCGGCAAGCGCGCGGCGCCTGGTCAACCTGCTCGGCGAAGTCGGAATATGAGTTTCCGTATCGCGTCGATCCGGGTCACTTAGCCGGTCCGGTCGCCTAGCCGGTCCAATCGATGGAATCGAGTACTCGGGTAGCGATGTGTTCAACCGTCTTGGCATCGGTGGACGGACCGCGCGTCAGGACGGCGAGGCTGCCGTGGCCGGCGACGGGGACGATGACTCCGCGATAGCCCTGTTCGTCGAACTGCACGGTCTTGGGGACGTGTTCGTGCACCAGCACCATCACGGTGACCGGGCCTGATTCCGTTTGCACCACCAGGTGCGGAACCCGGTGTCCGCGAAACTCGCAGCTGGCGGCATAGCTGACGACACCTGCGCCGCTGCCCAGGCGCAGCCTCGAGTTGCGCAGCACGTCCATCAGCTCCGGCGTGGGCACCGGTACATCGGTGCGCTGCCATGCCTGCGGTTCTCCAGCCATATGCGTCACGACAGCGGCCGCGAGGCTGGGACCCGGGGCACTCAGCCAAAGTCCTCCCGCCACGACGAGGGCCAGGAGCACGCTGGCCGCCATGGCCAGCCAGCCTTTGCGATAGGGCGCCGAGGCCGCCGCCGCTCGCGACAATCTGCGGCGCAGCGGCACGACCCGGCCCGAAGGGAGCGCATCGGCGCCTGGCTGCGCCGGCACGGGCACGTGCAGCGCGCGCTCGAGGCGCGACTCGAAACGTAACAGCCGCTGCGCATAGAGATTGCAGTCGTGGCAGGTCGCGCGATGCTCGGTCAGCGCCGGATCCGGGTCGTGCGGATCGACCATCAATGTCCGTTTATAGTGGGTGCAGTCCATCATTCTTGCGGGTCCAAACTCGCATCCTCGCCGCATAGCGCGCGCAGCTGCTTGCGCGCGCGAAACAATCGGGTCAGCACCGCGGCCCCGGACAGGTTGAGTTCGCGGGCTATTTCCGCGGTGGACAAGCCCATCAGCACCTGCAGCACCAGCGGCTCGCGGTATTCATCGGGCAATTTGAACAAGGCAGCCCGCATTTCGGCGAGATCCTGCTCCTCGGCCGCTGCCAGCATCGGCTCCTCGCGGGCGACCAGCTCGTCCACGTCGACGGTCACGAATCGCTTGCGTTCGAAGGTGCGGGCATATTCCCTGCGGATAATGGTCAAAAACCAGGGTTTGGCCGCAGCCTCGTCCAGCAGGGAGTCCTGCGCCTTCCAGGCTCGCAGCAGGGTCTCCTGGACCACATCTTCAGCCAAGGCGCGGTCGCGCGACAGCCAGAAGGCGAAACGCAACAGGTCCGGCCGCAAAGATTGGCATAACGCCTGAAACCGGGCGTGCTTCTGATTTCCGCCAATCCGATCCTTCATGCTTAAATCAGCACCCAGCTTAAGATAGCCTCCTCGCGATATTACCGCTTTACGCCGATGCCGCGGACGGTCCGGGGCCGAAAACGCGCTCGGGGGAGGGTAATTCGCTAAGTAGAGTGTATTGCTAGGAGTCACAGTCGAGATGACCGGAACACCCGTCGATTCATTTCCGAATGTCCGCATGCGGCGCATGCGCCGCGATGAATTTTCCCGGCGTTTGATGCGCGAAACCCACTTGAGCGTGGACGCGCTGATCTGCCCGATTTTCGTGGTCGAGGGCCGTGGCCAGCGGCAGCCCGTCGCGTCCATGCCGGGCGTCGAACGCTTGTCCATCGATCAACTGCTGCACGAATGCGAGACGCTGGTACGCCTCAAGATTCCGGCCATTGCCCTGTTCCCGGTCACTCCGAAGGAGAAAAAGACTCTGGATGCGCGCGAATCCTGGAACCCGGACGGTATCGCGCAAGCGGCGGTGAGAGCTGTCAAAAAGGAATTTCCTGGGCTCGGCGTCATTACCGATGTGGCTCTCGATCCGTTTACCACGCATGGACAGGACGGACTGATCGACGATAAGGGTTATGTGCTGAACGATTTGAGCGTGGAAACCCTGGTTCGCCAGGCACGCTCGCATGCGGATGCCGGCGCCGACGTGGTGGCTCCCTCGGATATGATGGATGGACGCATCGGCGCCATTCGCAATGCATTCGAGACGGCCGGCCTGGTCAACACCCGGATTCTGGCCTATGCGGCAAAGTATGCCTCGAGCTATTACGGACCGTTTCGCGAGGCCGTGGGTTCGGCGGGACAGCTGGGCACGGGCAACAAGCACACCTATCAAATGGATCCCGGCAATTCCGACGAGGCGCTGCGCGAAGTGGCTCTCGATATCGGCGAGGGGGCGGATATGGTCATGATCAAGCCGGGCCTCCCCTATCTCGATATTGTGCGCCGCGTCAAGGATCGCTTCAAAATTCCCACTTTTGTCTACCAGGTGAGCGGCGAGTACGCGATGATCATGGCCGCGGCTGGCAATGGCTGGGTGGACGAACGTGCGGTGGCGCTCGAGGCCCTGGTTTGCATGAAGCGCGCCGGGGCCGACGGCATTTTGACATATTTCGCTAAACGCGCAGCGGAGTGGCTCGCAGAGTGAATTTAAGCGCAGTACCAGACACACCGGACCAATATGGCGTCGCGGGGCACCCCATCGGCCACAGCTGGTCCCCGTTCATTCACGGAATGTTCGCCAAAGCGACCGCCCAGAACTTGGTATACCGGCTATTCGACATCGCCCCCAATAATTTTCGGCGCGAGGCCCTGCGCTTGTTCGCCGGGGGCCTGCGAGGCATGAATGTCACACTGCCGCACAAGCAGGCTGCGGCCGAACTCGTCAACGAACTCACGCCGCGCGCCGAACGCGCGCAGGCGGTCAACACCATCGCCTTTTTCGAGGACACCTCGCTGCTGGGCGACAACACCGACGGCCTGGGGCTGACCGCCGACCTTGAACGCAATCTGGGCGTCAGTCTCCCAGGCAAGAGGGTTTTGATTCTCGGCGCCGGCGGCGCGGTGCGCGGCGTGCTCGGTCCGATGCTGGAACGGGATTTGGGCGAAGTGGTCATCGCCAACCGGACCCCTGAGCGGGCCCACAAGTTGGTGGCGGAGTTCGCCGACATGGGCCAAATCTCGGGTTGCGGTTTCGCCGACATCCAAGGTCCGCCGTACGATCTCATCATCAACGCCACATCGGCGAGCCTGCAGGGCGAGATGCCCGACATGCCGGTAGGCCTCGTCAGCGAAGAGACGATTTGCTACGACATGGCCTACGGCCGCGGCCACACCCCCTTCACCCTGTGGGCGAAATCGCTGCACGCCGCTCGCACGACCAAGGGATGGGGCATGCTCGTCGAACAAGCCGCCGAATCATTCCTCCTCTGGCGCGGCGTACGACCCGACACCCGGCCCGTCCTGGAAGCCCTCGCTCAGCACGCCTGAACGAGGTCGGTGCGAGGCATCTCAGCGCATAGTGACCAGTTCCTCGGCGCTCGTCGGGTGAATCGCAACGGTGTCGTCGAAATCCTGCTTGGTGGCACCCATGCGAATCGCCACCGCGAAGCCCTGTAGCATTTCGTCGGCGCCGCTTCCGATGATGTGGCAGCCGACGATGCGCTCCTCCGGACCCACGCAGACCAGCTTCATATCGGTACGCGATTTTCGCGACGTCAAGGCGTGATACATCGGCGTGAATTCGGCCACGTACACCTTCACCGCGTCCCCATACTGAGCGCGCGCCTCGGCTTCGCTCGCGCCCACGGTCCCGATGGGCGGATGGGTGAACACCACGGTCGGGATCATGCGGTATTCCAGATGGCGATCGGTCTTGCCGCCGAACAGGCGATCGCTCAGGCGCCGTCCGGCGGCAATGGCGACGGGAGTGAGGGCGGCGCGGCCGGTCACATCGCCGATGGCGTATACGCCCGGGACGTTCGTATTCTGGAAGGTGTCGGTGACCACGAAATCGCTGTCGTCCACGGCGACGCCGGCCTTGCTCAAATCGAGTTCTGCCACGTTCGCGGCACGTCCAATTCCCCATTGCAGACAGTCGAAGCCTGAGAATTCCCTGCCGTCCTCCGCGACCAGGGTTTTGAGGCCCGAGGCCTCGCGGACCGCAGTTGGAACCACGTGCGTGTGCACGGTCATGCCGCGCTCGCGCATTTCGCGCATCAAGGCCTTGCCGAGCATGGCATCGAAGCTCATCAGCAAGTGATCCTTGCGGATGAACAGTTCCACTTCGCTACCGAGCTCGTGGAACGCTCCGGCGAACTCGCACGCGACGTAGCCGCTGCCGACTACGGCCACCCGCTTGGGCCGCTGCTCGAGCGAAAAAAAATCGTCCGACAAGAGGCCGTGTTCCGCTCCCGGCAGGTCCGGCAGGATGGCCTTGCCGCCGGTCGCGATCACGATGTGATGCGCCGACATGCGGCCGCCGCTCACTTCGACGGCACCTCTGTCGAGAAAGCGGGCGGCGCCGCGCACATAGGCGATCCCTTTGGCCGCCAGATTGCGCTCGTAGATGCCGTTCAAGCGCAGCACGTAGGCATCGCGCTTGCGCTTCAGAAGCGTCCAATCGCTGCCGTCCACTGCAACCTTGAAGCCATAGTCTGCGGCGTCGGCCAACCCTAGTGCCACGCCGGCGGCGTTCCACATGACCTTCTTCGGAACGCAGCCCACGTTCACGCAGGTTCCTCCCAAGCGGTGAGGTTCGATCACGGCGACCTTGGCGCCATATTCGGCCGCGCGCTGCGCGCAGGCGAGGCCGCCGCTGCCGCCGCCGACGCAGATGAGATCGAAGACTTGATCGGACACTGTGAACTCCATGCAGAAACCCAGGTAAACCCCGATGATATACTGCGGCGGCCCATAACTCGCGGATGAGGTGCCACGGTGATAGGTCTCGTCGTGATCCTGGCCTTGGCAATCGCATTGGCCGTTTACCTGATCGGCATCTACAACGGACTCGTGAGTCTGCGCGAGAACGTCAAGGTCGCATGGGCGAATATCGACGTGCTTTTGAAGCAGCGCCACGACGAGCTGCCGAAGCTGGTGGAAACCTGCAAGCGCTACATGCAATTCGAACAAGAAACCCTCGAGAAAGTGATGCGCGCCCGGGCCTCGGTCAGCCAGGCCAGCACCTCGGGCAATGTCGCCGCGGTCGGCGCGGCCGAGCAGCAGCTGCGCGCGGGCGTGGGCCGGCTGTTCGCCGTGGCCGAGAGCTATCCGCAGCTGAAGAGCGACGAAACCTTCAAGCAATTGCAGGGCAGGATCACCGCGCTGGAAGAATCCATCGCCGACCGCCGGGAGCTCTACAACGACCAGGTCAATCTGAACAACATTCGGGTGAAAGTGTTCCCGGATGTCGTGATCGCGCAAAAATTCGGCTTCCAGCCGGCGCAGCTGCTGGAATTTACGAACGAGGAAAAGCGCGACGTAGAGGTTGGCGCGCTGTTCGGCACGTAGAGAGTCGACCCGGACATGTCCGGCAGTCGAATTCAAATTTTGGCTCATCGTCTTCGGGCTGGCAGCGGCAGCGGCCTATTCATTCTGGTATGCGTTCAAGGCCTGGGCCAAGAACCGCGTCATCGAGGACACGCCGACGTCGCGAGTGCGCTCCGCGGCGCAGGGCTATGTCGAAATCAGCGGACTCAGCGTACTGCCGCCGGATTCTCACATCAAGGCGCCATTGACCGGGCAAGCCGTGCGCCTGGTGGCGCTATAAAATCGAGGAGCGGCGCTCCACGGGCCGATCGCGCTCGCTGGTTCGCCATACAGAGCGATACCAGCGCCGAGTCGTTCCTTCTGGACGACGGCACCGGCCAGTGCCTGATCGATCCGCGCGGCGCCGAAGTCTTTCCCGGCGCCACCGATGTCTGGTACGGACCGTCGGAATGGCCGGAGGTACACATCCCCGACGGCACCGGAATTTTCGGGCGGCTGGCCGACAGTTTGATGACCGACAAATACCGCTACACCGAACATCGTCTGCAGGCGCACGAACATGTCTACGCCATTGGCGCATTCCGCAGTCTCGGCGGCGCCGGCGCCGAGGACCCCGAGACCGCCGCGACGAACCTGCTGCACGACTGGAAAAAAGACCAGGCCGCCTTGCTGGCGCGCTTCGACACCAACCACGACGGCACACTGAGCACGGGGGAGTGGGAACTGGCGCGCGCGGCCGCGCGCCGGCAGGTCCTGGATGCGCGCGCGACCGAGGCGCGGCCGCCCTCGGTCAACGTCCTCGGTGATCCCATGGACGGACGCGCATTTCTGCTGGCCGCATCGGACGGCGAAACATTGGCGCGGCGCTTCCGGCGCCGCGCACTGGCCGGCATCGGCGGGTTCGTGGGCAGCAGCGCCGCTCTGACCTGGATGTTGACGCACGTCTGATAGAATCTCGGGCGTGAACAACCCACTACTGGAATTGGAATCGCTGCCTGCCTTCGGGCGCATCGAGGCGCGCCATGCGCGCCCGGCGCTCGAGCAGGTGCTGGCGGAGAATCGGCAGCGCATTGCGGAACTGACGGCGCAACCCCAGCCGACTTTCGCCTCCCTGGTCGTACCGGTCGAGGAACTGAGCTACCGATTGAGCCGGGTTTGGAGCCCGATAGGCCATTTGAACGCGGTCGCGAATTCGGCGGAAATGCGTGAGGCCTACAACGAATGCGTGCCGCTGCTGACGGCCTATTCCTCGGAGCTGGGCCAGAATGCCGGCCTGCAGGCAGGCTACGCCTTCGTGCTGCAGCATGAGGGCGCCACCCTCGATCCGCCGCAGCGCAAGTTGGTGGAAAACGCGCTGCGCGATTTTAGGCTGGCCGGGGTCGATCTGCGCCCCGAGGGGAAGACTCGGTACTGCGAAGTTGCACAGCGGCTGGCGCAGCTGGCCACCAAGTTTAGCGAGAATGTGCTCGATGCCGGGCGTGCCTACACGCGCAGCGTCACCGACGGATCGGAACTCGCGGGTTTGCCGGCAAACGCCGTCGATCGCGCCGCCGCGGACGCGCGCGAGGCGAACCAGGCGGGCTGGCTGTTCAAACTGGATCAGCCGACCTACTTGACCATCATGGCCAGCGCCGAGAGCGCGCAGCTGCGCCGCGACATCTATGAGGCATGGATCACCCGGGCCTCCGAACTGGGCCCGAGCGCCGGCAAGTTCGACAACAACCCCATCATTGCCGAGATCCTGCCGTTGCGCCATGAGCTGGCCCGCCTGGTCGGGTTCCAGAACTTCGCCGATTACGCCCTGGCCACTCGTATGGCCAAGAACAGCAAGCAGGTGCTCGGCTTTTTGGACGACCTGGCGCGCCGCTGTCTGCCGGCGGCACGCCAGGAGTTTTCGGACCTCGAGGAATTCGCGGGCCGCAAGCTCAACGCCTGGGACATGGCCTTCTACAGCGAGCGGCTGCAGGAAAGCCGCTTCAAGGTATCGCAGGAGGCGCTGCGCCCGTATTTTCCGCTGCCCAAGGTGCTGAGCGGCTTGTTCACTCTGGTTCAGCGTCTCTATGGCATCACCCCGCAGGAGCGCCCGGGGATCGGCGTGTGGCATCCCAGCGTGCGCTACTACGACTTGGTCGAGCCGGGCGGCCGGATCGTCGCCGGATTCTTCCTGGATCCGTATTCGCGCAGCGAAAAGCGCGGCGGTGCCTGGATGGACGAATGCGTCATCGCCAAATCCCTGCCCGCGGGCACCTCCCTCCCCGTTGCGCAGCTGGTGTGCAATTTCACCGCGCCGGTCGGCAGCGCCCCTTCCCTGCTGACGCATGACGAAGTAACCACTCTGTTCCATGAGTTCGGCCATGGGCTGCACCATATGCTGACGCGCGTCGCCTACCCCAGCATCGCCGGAATCAACGGGGTGGCCTGGGACGCGGTAGAGCTTCCCAGCCAATTCATGGAGAACTTCGTGTGGCGTCCCGAGGTTCTGCCGCTCATATCCGCCCACGTGGAGAGCGGTGAGCCCCTGCCCCTCGACATGCTGAAGCGGCTTCTGGGCACGCGTACGTTCAACGCCGCGCTCGACACGCTGCGGCAGATCGAGCTGGCAAGCTTCGATTTCGAATTGCATGCGAACTTCGACCCGCAAGCGGGCGCAAAGGTCGCGGAGACGCTGGCAGGGGTGCGGCGGCGGGTGGCCGTGGTGCCCGCGGCGCCTTTCAATCGGATGCCGGCAAGCTTCGCGCATATATTTGCAGGCGGTTACGCAGCGGGCTATTACAGCTACAAATGGGCGGAAGTGCTCGCCGCCGACGCGTTCGAAGCATTCGAAGAGGCCGGCGTATTCGACGGGGCAACGGCAGCGCGGTTTCGCGATTCGATTCTGGCGCGTGGTGGCAGTTTGGACGCGATGGACGCCTTCGTGCGGTTTCGCGGTCGCGAGCCCGATGTACGCCCGCTGCTCAAGCAAACCGGTATCGCCGCGTGAAATGGCTGATCGCGCTGTCGCTGACGCTGTTGACGGCGAGGGTCACGGCGACGACAGCCTACGTCAGCGATGATCTGGTGCTCGGAGTGTATTCGGAGCAAAACAATCAGGGTCAACGCCTCACCACCCTGCACTCCGGTGCCAAGGTAGAGACGCTGGCGGTCAACGGGGATTTCACCCAGGTTCGCTTGAGTGACGGAACCACCGGCTGGGTCAAATCCGCCTATCTCACGACCCAAGAACCCGCCGTGGTGCGCATCAAGCAGCTGCAGGATGAACTGGACCGCAGCCGCGCAACAACCCCGGCCTTGGCCGAAGCGGCCGCGCGCAGCGAGTTGGAGCAGCTCAAACGAGAGCTGGCCAACAAACAAGGGGAACCAGCCGCTGCCGATGCGACGTTGACGCCGCCCGGGAGCTCCGCTGCAGTGGCGGGCGCCGGCATGCAGAGGGCGGCATCTTCAGCGCGCGCTTGGATCGAAGGTGCCACGACGCTGGCCGCTCTGATCACCGGTTTCTGCCTGGGGTATGCGACCTTGGCGCGGCGCATCAGACATAAGTACGGCGGTCTCAAGGTCTACTAACTCAATGGCCCTTCTTTAAGCCGCTTTGACATATCTGCTGCGGCACAAAAGAGATTCAGCAAAAGAGAACCAGGTACATGGCGCCAGTCATCCTAAAAGCCTAGACTCTGAGGATGCATGACCTACGCCGTAACGACTACGACGTTACAAATTCGGTGCAAGTCAGCTCCACGGCGGCGGTGACGGCTGCGGTGCGCGAGCTATTTACGGCCGCCTTTCCGGGCAAGTCGTTCGATCGCGTGGCCGTTGCGTTCGACGAGTTCGACAAGCTCTTCACGGGCCGCATGCCGGGCTATCACGGCGTCGATACGGTCTACCACGATCGCCAACACTCTTTGGACATGACCCTGGCCATGGCGCGCCTGCTCGTGGGATACGAGCGCAGCGTCGAGCCGCGCATGCGGTTCGGCGCCGAGCGGGCGGTCATGGGGTTGGTCACTTCGCTGTTTCATGATGCAGGCTACATACGGGAATTCGGCGATCGGCAGCATCGCAACGGCGCCGAGTTCACTCTGTACCATGTGACTCGCAGCGCGCGATTCTTGGCCCGATTCCTGCCGAGCATGGGCATGGAGAACTGGGTCCCGATCTCGACCCGAATCGTGCATTTCACGGGTTATGAAATCAAACTCGACCAGATTCAGCTGACGGATGCGCGTGATCGCAAACTGGGGCATCTGCTGGGTACTGCCGATTTGATCGCGCAGATGGCGGATCGATGCTATTTAGAGAAGTGCCGCGACCGCCTGTATCCGGAATTCGTGCTCGGCGGCGTTGCCGCCGCCACGGGCACCGACGGCACTTTGCAGGTGCGCTACAGCTCAGGTTTGGATTTGCTGCGGCAAACCCCGGAATTCGTGCGCGAGACCCGCGTGCAGCGCCTGGAAGGCGAGTTCGAACACGCCTACCGCTATGTCGAACCCCTGTTCGACGGCAAGAATCCCTATCTCGAAGCGATTGACCGCAACCTGGTCTTCTTGAACCGCGTGTTGCGCACCGAACGGTGGCTCATGCTGCGGCGAAATCCGCCGCTGTTCACCTCGGACGACAATCAAATTGGCCAGGTACGCGGCCTCATGCTGACGCATCTCAAGGCTCTCTGGGCTTAGCAGCGGTCTGGCGCTCGTGCGCCTCGGCACCATGATGTTGACCGGTTGACGGTATTCGCCCGAGGGGCTGAGCCGTTGCCGGGCAACGAGGCAGCAGTTGCCCGGCAACGGCTCAGCCCCTCGGGCGGATACTCTCGCCGCTCCACACCATCGCGCCAAGGGCACCGAATCTGCTCCTCATGTGGTGATGTACTACATCCTGCGCGGTGATGTGCCTCGGCCAGTGCGCACGGTCAGGGGGATAAGAGGCTGGACGCCAACTGCTGCCTTTACGTTGGCGTCCAGCCTCTTATCCCCCTGACCTTGTGAACCGGTCAACATCACCGTGCAGAGGTGGATGAGCGACTAGGGCCAATCGATGGCGGCGACGTAGCGCTCGTGCAACGTATCGAGCTGCGTGAGCAGCTGTTGTTTACCGAGTATCGGCGCTGCGTCGATGGCCCTACGCAACACCACAGGAGTCAATGCGCGGCGGGCATTTTCGGCGACGGGGGCGAAGCTGAAATGCCAGGGTTCGGGTTGTACGCCCGACAGTAGGCCGCGAAACGGGCGGAAAAATCCGAACCGCGCGGCATGGGCCTCCAACCACCCGGCCAGCGCGGCGTAGGGGCCGCCGGGCGCGAATTCCTCCGGTATGAGTTGGGGCCGGTAGCCCGGCGCGGTGGCTTGGGTATCGATGAGATCGACATCCGTGCCCCAGTGATGCCGGCTCGCTCCGGGAAGAGCGGACCACAATAGAATCGCCTCGATTCGCTCGCCGGCGCTGAGTTCGCTCACGTCGATGGGGCGGCCCGATGCGTCCAGCATGGGCTTCTCGCCGCTGAACTTTCCGTTCCATATCGACAGCTGACGGGAAAAGTCGCGAAAACTGCTGATCGGCGCCAGATGGATGCCATCGGCCAGGGCAGCGCGGCGCAAATTCAAGAAGGGAGCGACCACGTGCACGTGCAGGGTGCATTGCGGGTCGGGCACGTCGGCGACGTGGCTGCGGGCCTGCCCGGTCAGTTCGCCGTCGTTCACGATGCCGCGTCGCGTGCCGCGGCGAAGTCCGCGACCTGATCGAACACTCCGGCCAGGGTTCCCACTTCCTGCGCGCCCGAAACGGTGTAAATGCCGTCGAATATGAAGGTGGGTACACTGGTTATCCTGAGAACCGAAGCGTGACGTTCGGCGGCGATCACGCCGTCCTGACCTGCGCGCAATATCAGCGCGGCACGGCACTCACGCTCCGCGAGGCCCGCTTCGACTCCCAGTCTGACCAGCGTCTCGATATCTCCGATGTCGCAGCCTTCCTCGAAATAGGCGCGCATGACTCGATCCTTGACCGCAGCCGCCATGCCGTGAACGGCACCTGGACGGCGGGAACGCGCCGCATGGGCCACCAGCAAATGGGAACGGCGGGTATTCGGCATGAACTCGATCAAGTCGAATCGAAACCCGATGTCGCTCGCCTCGCCCTGGCGCTTCAATTCGGCGTGCGCCTGGGCCACGCGTTCCGCACTCCCGAACTTCGAAACCAGGTAGCTCGCGCGGTCAACGCCCTCGATGGGCAGGTTGGGATTGAGCTCGAAAGGACGCCATGTCACGCGCGGTTCATACTGCGGACGCGCCGCCATCGCGAGCTCGAAGCGCCGCTTGCCGAGGTAACACCACGGGCACGCCGTATCGGAATAGATATCAATTCGCATATTGGGGCCCATATTAGGCTGATTGTACCCGCCCCCTTATAGGGCATGGCCTGAACGGGTATCATTCCTTTTTCCCCGACGCGAACGGTTGCCCTAGTCAATGGCTCGAAGCCTGAAAACGAAGTACTTGCTGCTTGCACTGGTGTTCGGCGCCGTGCTGTCGCTGTTATTGGGGACCTTGTCATATTACGAGCACCGGGTCGATGCCGCCGACGTCAACCAGCTGACTTATGCGACCGTCGCGCAGAGACTGGAAGCCGACCTGGAAACGCGCGCGAGCAGCCTGAGCGAGATCACCGGCACCTCCCTCGGTCCCGCGCTGAGTTCGGGGAGCAAGGCCGCGGTGACGTCGATTGCGGAGCGCCTGCTCGACGAACGCGACATAGAACGGGTCGAAGTGCTGGATGCGCACGGCACGGTGCTGTTCCGGGGCGGCGATCCCGCGGCGCAGCAGTCGGAGGACTGGTTTTCATTTCAGAGCACCATTCACTCGAACCTGGTATCGGCGCCCGTGCAGCGAGTCGGCAGTCTGCGGATATGGATGAGCCGCGCAGAGATGAACGAGACTCTCGCCAGCATCCGCAAACAGCTCGAGAGCCAGCAGGGATTTCAGATCAAGCGCATGCGCGGCTTGCTTGCCGGCATCACCTTGCCGCTGCTGCTCCTGGGGTTGGTCGGCGCCTGGTTCATCGCCAGGCAGATCGAGCGGCCGATCTCGGCGCTGGTCATGAGCGCCGACCGCATAGGCCAGGGTGACTACACCATGCCCCTCGCCGTGGTGCGCCACAACGAGCTCGGGGAACTGCAATTCGCTCTCGAGCGCATGCGTCAGAAGCTGAATGAAACCACCATCACCAAGAATTACCTCAACACGGTGCTCAATAGTCTGAGCGATGCCGTCTTCGTGACTTCTCCCGAAGGCATCGTGAAGAGCTGCAACGAGGCGACGCACAAGCTGCTCGGCTACCAGGAAGCCGATCTTCTGGGAAAACCCTTGGTCAGCTTCATCGATGAAGCGCACCGGGGTGCGCTCGATCTGGCGAACCCGGCGCCCGAGGCTCGGGAGACCGTGCTGCGCACGGCCAGCGGACAGACCATTCCGGTGTCCATGGCCGGCTCGGCGATCACCACGGAGGACCCGCAATTCCGCGGCAATATTTATGTGGCGCGCAACATCACGGAGCGCAAGCGCGCAGAACGGCGTATCCGCTATCTGGCCCGCTACGACACGCTCACCAAGATGCCGAATCGCATGCAGTTCCAGCATTTGCTGCAGCAGGCGATTGCCCGCGCGCGCCGCAGCCAGCACTCGTTGGCGTTGCTTTACCTGGATTTAGATCGATTCAAAGAGGTCAACGACACCTTCGGGCATGCCGCCGGCGACCGCACTCTGGAAATTCTGAGCGAACGTCTCACCAGAAGCTTGACCAGCGAGACGGTCATCGGCCGGCTGGCGGGCGATGAGTTCGCGATGTTCGTCGACGATCTGCCCATGGACGTCGACAACCGCGCGAGCATCGGCGCGCTGGCGCGCACCTTGCTCGACGAAATAAGCCGCACGTTCTACGTGAATCAACAGGAGGTCTATTTGACCGCCAGCGTCGGCGTGGCCATCTGCCCCTACGACGCCGAGAATGTGATCGATCTGATCCGCAACGCCGATGCGGCGATGTATCACTCGAAGCAGAACGGCGGCAACAGCTGCGCATTCTACGTGCCGGAGATGAATGCAGCGGCCGTCGAAAGACTGATGCTGAAGAGCAAATTGCGCCGCGCACTGGAACGCGACGAATTGGTGATCCTGTATCAGTCCAAGGTGGACCTGCGCACCGGCCGTGTGGTCGGCGCTGAAGCGCTGCTGCGCTGGCGCCTGCCGGGGCATGGCGACATCTCCCCCTCGCATTTCATTCCTCTGGCCGAAGAGACCAGCCTGATATTGGATATCGGCGAATGGGTCTTGAACCGCGTGTGCTCGGATTATCGCGAGTGGCAGAAGACCGTGCCGGAACCCGGCCGAATCGCCATCAAT
This sequence comes from uncultured Gammaproteobacteria bacterium, assembly GCA_963807505.1. GTDB lineage: Bacteria > Pseudomonadota > Gammaproteobacteria > Steroidobacterales > Steroidobacteraceae > Bog-1198. Next base: position 1,265,643 of record CAWECC010000001.1, read on the forward strand.
CTCTCGCTGCGCCAGCTCAAGCAGTCGAGTTTCATCGCCCGTTGCCGCAGCGTGTTCCGCAAGCACGAGGTCTCGCCCACCTGCTTCGAACTGGAAGTCACGGAAACCACGTTGATGACGGACCCGAAGCGCACCATCGGCCTTCTGAACGAGCTCTATGCCATGGGCTTGAACCTGGCCATCGACGATTTCGGCACGGGGTATTCCTCGCTGTCGGCACTGCAGCAGTTTCCGATCGGCACCCTGAAGATCGACCAATCGTTCGTCCGCGATGTCGCCGTGGACTCCGACGACGCCGCGATCGTCCGCACCATCATCGACATGGGAAAGAGTCTCGATCTCGAGGTGATCGCGGAAGGCGTGGAAGAGAGCGAGCAGCTGGAATTCCTGCGCAAGCATGGCTGTTACTATGCCCAGGGACGCCTGTTCGGCGATGCCATGGCAGCCGGCAAGCTGCTCGAAATACTGTCGAGCCAGGCCGGCGGAGCGCCTCATCACGCGGCCTTGTGCGTCCCCACGGTATTGCGGCCGATTCGACTGTCTTCGTAGCAATACTGTGCTATCGGCTCGGGAACTGACCCTGCGGCGCGGCCCGCAGCCGCTCGTCGAGCAGGCGAACTTCACGGTCTTCCGCGGCAACAAAGTCGGTATCACGGGCGCCAACGGCGCTGGCAAGTCGAGCTTGTTCGCGGCGATTCTCGGCGAGCTGGCCGCCGACCGCGGCGACATCGACCGGCCGGCGAGCCTGAAGATCGCCCATGTCGAACAAGAAGTCGCCGCCAGCGCACGGGCGGCAATTGAATTCGTGCTGGACGGCGACACCGAGCTGCGCAGCGTGCTCGCCACCATCGAGGACGCTGAGCGGCGCGATGCGCCCATGGCGATCGCCGAAGGATATGCGTCGCTGCAGGCGATCGACGGCTATCGAGCCAGAGCGCGGGCGGCGGCGATCATGCATGGGCTCGGCTTCAAAACGGCGGATCATGAGCGCGGGGTCACGGAGTTTTCCGGCGGTTGGCGCGTGCGTCTGGCGATGGCGCGGGCACTGTGCTCGCGCGCCGATCTGTTGCTGCTGGACGAACCGACCAACCATCTGGATCTCGACGCCATCGTCTGGCTCGAGGATTGGCTGACGGCGTACCAGGGCACCTTGCTGATGATCTCGCACGATCGCGAATTCCTCGATGCCATCATCGACAGGGTTCTGCACATCGAGAATCGCGCCATCCACGCCTACTCCGGCAACTACTCGCAATTCGAGGCGAAGCGGGCCGAGGAATTATCGCTGCAGCAGACGCTGCAGGCGCGGCAGCAGCGGCGCATTTCAGAAATCACCGCCTTCGTGAACCGCTTTCGCGCCAGCGCCACCAAGTCGCGCCAGGCGCAAAGCCGCATCAAAATGCTGGAGCGCATGGAGCGCATCGTGCCGGCACATGTCGACAGCCCGTTCGAGTTCGAGTTTGCCATGCCGCTCAAGACTCCGCGCCCGCTGTTGACGGTGGAAGACGCTGCCTGCGGCTACGCCGGAACGCCCCTCATCAATGCAGTCAACATCTCGATCGCACCGCAAGACCGCATCGCTCTGCTAGGACCCAACGGCGCCGGCAAATCCACCTTGACCAAGATGCTGGCGGGCGAGATGGCTCCGCTGGCTGGCAAGCGCATTCCTGCCGCGGACCTGAGCATCGGCTACTTTGCCCAGCAACAGCTCGAGCAGTTGCGGCCGGACTGCGATGCCTTCTGGCATGTACGCGTCTTGGGCGGCCCGGATTTCGCGAAAGGCGACGAACAGCGCGTGCGCGATCATCTGGGCAGGTTCGGCTTCGAGGGCGATCGTGCATTCGAGCCGGTGGGACGATTTTCAGGCGGTGAGAAGGCGCGCCTCACTCTGGCGCTGCTGGTTGCGCGCCGGCCCAACCTGCTGTTGCTGGATGAGCCGACCAATCACCTGGATATAGACATGCGCCACGCTCTTACGGTCGCATTGCAAAGCTTCGAAGGCGGAATGGTGATCGTGTCCCATGATCGTCACTTGATCAAAACGGTGGCCGATTCGCTCTGGCTGGTCGCCGACGGCAGGCTTCAGGTATTCGAAGGCGACTTGGACGATTACCAGCAGTGGCTGCGATCACGCGGCAAAACGGCCTCCGCAGCGGCCAAGCAAGACGGGCTGAAGCGCACCCCGCCGGCCGCCCCGCGGGTTCCCCCTAAAAGCGACTCGCGGTCGCGCCGGCGATTGGCCGAGCTGCGCCGCGAAATCGAGCAGGTCGAAAAGCGCATCGACGCGATCGCCGCAGAGCTCACTCTCATCGAGACGGAGCTGTGCAAGGATCCCATGCATGGCGGATTGCAGGGTCGGCATGCCGATTTGACCCGCGACTCGGCCGCCATGGAAGCACGCTGGCTGGAAATTGGGACGTCGATCGAGGCGGCGGAGGCAGAGGTCGGCGTCCCCGACTGAACTCGATGCCGGACTCCAACTTGCCGCCCGAAGCGCCGCTGCGCCCAGCGGTGGCCGCCAGTGGTGCATGGCGGCTCGCACGCGGCGCCAAGATTATTTTTCTCGCGCTGCTGTTCGCGTGGCTGTCGCTGGTGCTATGGAATTCAGCGAAACCTTTGCCGCCGGGAACGCACACGGTGTCGCAGACGGCCCGCCTGCCGGAGGCCGACGTCGATTTTCTGTTTGAGTTACCGAGGGAGTCACCGCGGGAATCGCCGCGGCGCCCAGCTCCATCCATGCTGGACATCCCGGCCATCGATCGTGCCGAGCAATTGATCGTGCTCGACCGCTCTCCGGTGACCCCTGAGCTCGCGCAGCACTTGCTGGCTCGAAAGCGGCAGCGGCCCAACATCAAAATCGTCGTGGTAACGGACCCCGGCAACGAAGCTTTCGGCGGCACCCCGGCGCCTCTCCTGGCCTCCCTCGAGGAGGCCGGCATCATCGTCGCGCGCGTGCGGCTGGACCGTTTGCGCGATTCGAACCCCCTGTACTCCGGCCTTTGGCGCCTGGCGCTGAGCTGGTGGAGCGATCCGTTCGACGAGGTACCGGGCGAAATCACTCTGCCCGCCTGGTCGCGCATGCTGAATTTCAAGGCCGACCAGCGGCAACTCCTGGTGGCGGACGACGGCGCCGGCGGCTGGACGCAGAGCGTGGGGTCGGGCGCGGCCCTGGTACTGCACGGATCACTGGCTCGAGCGATGATCGCCAGCGAGCTGCAAGTTGCGGCGTGGTCCACGCAAGATGACCGTCTGCCGCAAAGCCCGCAGACGGAGGGGCGCGGAGTGGGGTCGATCGATGCCCGATTCCTCACCGAGGGCGCCATCGAAGGCGCGCTGTTCGACGCCTTGGCGGCGGCAGGCGACGGCGATCAGATTTGCGTCGCCGTGGAGAACTTGAGCGAGCGGCAGCTCATCGCCGCGATGCTGCGCGCTGCCGCGCGCGGCGCGCATCTGCAAGTACTGCTGGCTCGCAATCCGGTGCCGAATCGGGCGGTAGCCGGCGAGCTCCTCGGCGACGGCGGCGGCCGCATCGAGATACGTTGGTACTCCGCTGATTTCGCAGTGGCGCATCCGCATCTGCTGTTGGTCCGGCATCGCGCCGATCTGTGGATGAACCTGGGTTCGGCCAACTTTACGCGCCGCAACCTCGGCGATCTGAATCTCGAAGCGAACGTGGAGCTACGCCTGCCGGCACGGGCCGCGGCCGCGCGGGCGGCAACGCAATATTTCACTGAAATTTGGTCGAGTGCATCCGCTGACGCGGATTTTGCACAAGAATCGATCATCGGCTATTGGCGTTACCGATTTGCGGAGGCCACCGGACTTTCCAGCTTTTGAAGACCTGGGGATTCCGCAGACTTGGCGGCTTCTGAAGACTTGGCGGCTTCTGAAGACTTGGCGAGCGCCTCATCGGCATGCGCGATGATGTCCGCCAGCGCCGCCTGCGCCGCGCGGGCATAAGCGTCCACGATCGCGGTCAATCTGTTTTCCGCCGCCTGCTGCTGGGCATTCGCCACGAACTGGCCGAGAACGCGGCGGTCGCCGGAATTGCCGATGCGCGCCAAGATCTGTACGTGCACCGTGGGGGCAACCGCCGCGGAGGTATACTCGGCTTGAAAGTCCGTCACTTCCATTTCCAGCCAGTAGGTACTTGGGAATACCGATGCATCTCCGCTGACGGTACGCAAGTTGGCGTGAGCGTGAAACTCTTGTACCGCGAAATCCTGCAGCACATCGCCGAGAGGCCCGCTCCAGCGCGCATCCGCGAAGTAATCCAGGTGCCGGTCCGGATACAGCACGGCGATGCGGTCCGTTTCGAGTCCGGTGCGCAGCTTGGGCTTGAGAACCGCGAGATCGGCGGGAATCACCGCACCAGGCGCCGGCGTGGCCGTCGATCCGGTTCCCGCCGACAGCATATAGACGGTGGGCGGCGCGATCTTGCTGCGGAACAGTGAACCCGTACAAGCGGCGAGGCAAATGAACAGAAGTGCCACGGCGCATGCGGCGCAACGATTCACTTCGCCACCTCGACGCCGCGGTAATTCGGTTCATAGATGAGCTGCGACGGGTCTTGCTTCAGGCTGCGCGACAGATCGCGAAAGTCGCGTGCCGCCTGGCGGCTTTCGCGCAGCAACTGCTCGAGTTCTGGCAGGCTCTGTTGAGTGAAGCGTGAGATGCCGGGCTCGTTGTCCGCCATGAAATGCTCCAAGCGGTCCGACGTCTTCGCCAGATTGTCGGAAATATGCTGTACGTTCGCGATACTCGACTCGAGGTCGGACGCGGAATGCTCCTCGACGCCCCGCAGATCGGCGGCTGCTGCCTGCACTTCCTGACTGGTGCGCCGAATGTCGGCCACCATTCCCTGTATGTCCTCCAACGTGGCGGGCAGCCGCTCGCTCGCGCGCCGGGCATTGTCGAGAGTGGCCTTGAACGTATGCACGTTCTCGTCGCTGAATACCTGGTTGAAGCGCTCCACGAGATCCACGAGGTGCACGCTCAATGCCGGCAGATTGCTCAGCAGCACGTCGAAATCCGATGGCGCGGAGCGGATGACGGGGTAGTTCAAGCCGTCCGCGAGAGCCCCCGGCGCCGCACCGGCGTTGCCGTCCTGCTTCAAATCGATGAACAGCAGGCCGGTGATGCCCTGCAGGCTCAACGACGCCCGGGTCCGCCCGTCGATCGGGGCATTGGCTTCGATATCGACGATGACGAGCACGCGGTTGCGCTGCTGTGGATCGATGAGGATGCGCGCCACCCGGCCCACATCGACGCCCAGGTAGCGCACCGGGCCGCCCGGACTGAGGCCGCTGACGGTGCCCGGAAAGTAGATTTCATAACGCAGGTAGACGTGCTTTTCCCGCTGGTTCGAGTACCAGAGTACGAAGGACAGCGCCATGGCGATGACCAGCAGCACGAAGGCGCCGACGGCCACGTAATTCGCATCCCTATCCATGTGTATCCTTTTCGGCGGCTCGCGCCCGCGGTCCGTGAAAGTATTCGCGTATCCAAGGAGTCTGATTCTGCAGCAGTCCATCCAAGGTATCGCTGATCATGCGCCCATCGACGATCACCCCGACCCGGCTGCAGGTTCGAAACAAGGTATCCAGATCGTGGGTGATCATGACTACGGTGAGCCGCAGTTGCGAATGAAGGTACAACAGTAGCTCATCGAAGGCCGCGGCGGAAATAGGGTCCAGGCCCGCGGTCGGCTCATCCAGCAACAAGAGCTTGGGCTCGAGGCTCAGTGCCCGCGCCAGCGCGGCGCGTTTGATCATCCCTCCGGAGAGCTGCGAGGGATATTTCGGCCCGGCGTCCGGCGGCAGCCCTACCAGGGCCAGATTCAATTCCGCCAGTTCGTCGAGGGTCTGCTCCGACACCGGGTAATATTCGCGCAGCGGCAATTGAATGTTCTGCGCGACGGTCAGCGAGGAGATCAACGCGCCATTTTGGAATGTCACGCCGTAGCTTCGCACCAAGGCGCTGCGGTCCGCGGCAGCCAGTTGCTGCACGTCCTTGCCGTACAGCTCGATGCTGCCGCCGTCGGGCTCCCGCAATCCCAGGATGGCGTGCAGCAATACGGACTTTCCGGTGCCCGAGCCGCCGACGATGCCGAAGATCTCGTTCGGCCGCACCTCCATGTCGAGGCCGTCGTGAACCACCTGCGTGCCGAAGCGGCTGACGAGGCCGCTTACGCGGATGACCGGAGTTGAGACGGGCTCGGCCATCAGAAATCGATCTGCACGAACAAAACGGCGAACAGAGCGTCCGCCAGAATGACGAGGAAAATGGACTGGACCACGGCCACCGTGGTCAGACGCCCGAGCTCGCGGGAGGAGTCGCGCACCTGCATACCGCGGTAGGTGCCCACCATACCGATCAGGATGGCGAAAATCGGCGCCTTGATCAGGCCGGACCAAAAGGTCGTGGGGGATAGCGATTCACGCAGCCGATGCAGGAATTGCGGCAGCGGAATATGCAAATTGACCAGCGACAGGAGTCCGCCGCCTGCCAGGCCCATGGCATCCGCAATCACCGTCAGCAGCGGCAGGGAGATGACGAGGGCGAGCACCCGGGGAACCACGAGCAGCTCGATCGGGTTCATGCCCATTGCACGCAGCGCGTCGGTTTCCTCGTTGAGCTGCATCACGCCGATCTCGGCCGCAAATGCGCTGCCGGAGCGCCCCGCCACGATGATGGCGGTCAGCAGCACTCCCATTTCTCGCAGCACGGAAATGGTCACCAGGTCCACGACGAAAATATTGGCGCCGAACCTACTGAGCTGCTGCGCCCCCAGATAGGCCACGATCACGCTGATCAGAAAGGCGATGAGCGAAACGATGGGGATGGCGGTGATGCCGGTCTCGTAGATATGCCTGGCGAGCGACGAGGGGCGAAGCGCATGCGGCCGGGAGAACACCCCGTCGTAAACCCTGACGATTCGGCCAAAGAAGCCGATCACCGCGCGCGCCTCGGTGCCTTGAAGCACGACCCACCGCCCCAATTTGCCGACCGATCTTTCCAAGCTCGGCTCGGGCTCGGCCCCGGCGCGTGCCGCATGCCGTTCCGCGTGGAGTTTCTCTAGAAATTCCAGGAAATGCGGCGGATCGCCGACGTGGCGAATCTCCAGAGGCTGAGCTGTGAAGCCGGACAAGCGCACCAGCAATGCCCATGCCGGGCCGATCCCCGGTCTCTCGGCCCGCGACCAATCGCAGGCCAGGGTGCCTTGCAAGGTGCCGGGCAGGGTTTCGAGCTGCGCCTCGATTTGCGCCATGGCCGCCAATGACCAATCGCCGTTCAGGTGCAGATGCCAATCCCCGTCCGCCCCTTCAAGCGCCAGGACCGTCATGTGTCAGGCAGCGTCGCGGCCGAACCACCCACTCGCGCGGCGCTCGCCCTCATTGCTTGGTGTCCGATTCACCGCTATATGCTAGCAGGCAATGAGTCTGCACAACGATCCGCTGTTACAGATCCTGATCCTGCTCACCGCATCGGTGGGGGTGGTCGCCGGCGTGCGCAAGCTGAAGCTGCCGGCGATTCTGGGATATCTCGCAGTAGGAATGCTCCTCGGCCCGCACGCCTTCGCTCTCGCCCTCGACACTGAAACGACGCAGCTGCTGGCGGATTTCGGCGTGGTCTTCCTGGTGTTCACGCTGGGACTGGAATTCTCCCTGCCGCGGCTGGTGGCGATGCGCTGGGAAGTGCTCGGCGTAGGTGGCGCGCAGGTGGCCATCACCACCGCCATCGTCGGGGCGGGCGCCGTCATGCTCTTCGATGTCGTCCCGGCGGTGGCCGTGGCGATCGGCGGCGCCGTCGCCATGTCCTCGACGGCCATCATCATCGCGCAGCTCACCGAACAGTCGGAAAATAACCGGACACATGGGCGCCTCGCGGTCGCGATTTGCCTGTTTCAGGATTTGAGCTTTCCCTTGTTTCTCGCTCTGGTGTCGGTGCTCGGCAGCGGCGGAAAGCCCACGGACGCCGCACACATCGGCAGCGCCATCGGCATCGCCGTCGTCGCACTGCTGCTGGTGCTGGCTGCCGGCAGGTGGCTGTTGCGTCCGCTGTTCCTCGCGATCGCTTCGGTGCGCTCCGCGGAGCTGTTCTCGCTGGCCGTGCTGCTCGCGGTGCTGGCTTCGGCCTGGGCCACTCATGCAGTGGGGCTGTCGCTGGCACTCGGTGCCTTTCTTGCAGGCATGATGCTCGCCGAGACTGAGTTTCGCCATCAGATCGAGGCGACGATCCGTTCGTACCGCGAGATACTGCTCGGCTTGTTCTTCATCACCGTCGGCATGCTGCTCGACGTGCGGCTGCTGCTGCGCCATCTGCTGCTGGTGACGGTCATTCTCGTCGTCATGCTGCTGCTCAAGGCGGCGGTGGTCACCGTCGTCGCAAAACCGGCGACCAAGAGCTGGTTCAAATCACTGCGCACGGGCGTGGTCGTCGGCCAAGGCGGGGAATTCGGCTTTGCGCTGCTGACCCTGCTTCTGCGGCGCGAGCTGCTCGAGCCGGCCCTGGTGCAGCCCCTGCTGGCCGCCACGGTTCTGAGCATGGTCGCATCGCCCATCCTCATACGCCAAAATCGGCGCATCACGCGTGCCCTGCTCGGAGAGTCCGGGCCGCCGATCAGCTCTGCGATGCGCGAGACTCAGGCGACGCTGGCGGTCGCCGGGCGCGATCACGTGATCATCTGCGGGTTCGGCCGCGTAGGACAGAATATTGCGCGGGTGCTCGAGCAAACGGGATTCGAGTTCATTGCCCTCGAACTGGACGCCTACCGGATTCGTGCGGGCAGGCAGGCCGGCGATCCGGTCATTTACGGCGATGCCGGCCAGGCCAAGGTCCTGGAGAACGTCGGGCTCGCGCGTGCCAGCTGCGTGGTGATCACCTTCACCAACCCCGAGGTGGCGCTGCGCATCCTGCGGGCGGTGCGCGAACTTCGGGAGGACGTGCCGATTCTGGTGCGCACCCAGGACGACACCAAGCTCGAACAATTGCAGTCCGCGGGAGCGACGGAGGTGGTGCCGGAAACCTTCGAGGCCAGCCTCATGCTGCTGTCGCACCTGCTGCTGCTGCTGAAACTGCCGGTGCCGCGCGTGATCCGGACGGTGAACGACATTCGCAGCCACCGTTACAGCATGCTGCGGCAGTACTTTCGCGCCGCGGACGCCGAGCCCTTGGATGACAGCCACGCCTTCCGCGAGGAATTGCACAGCGTGGTTCTGCCGCCCCACGCCTGGGCCGTGGGCCGCAGTATCGCGGAACTGACCGCCCGGGGCTCGAGAGCGATGGTCAGCGCAGTGCGCCGCGACGGCATCGTCGGGCGCGAACCCAGCCCGGATACTCTGTTCAAGGAAGGGGATGTGGTGGTGGTGTGCGGCACCCCAGAGGGCGTCGAGCACACCGAGACGCTGCTTCTGATGGGCTGAATGGGCGATCCGCCGCCGGGCAAAAAAGCCCTTTACAGAATAGCGGCATCCGCCGCATAGTGGGAGCGCTGTTCAAGGGCAAACCCGCCGAAAGGTGGGGACGCAAAACCACCGGTCTAAGGGGCTTCCGTCGAGGAAGTCTGACGATAGCGGGGTCGCCAGTAGCCACGCGCATTGTACGATGCGCAGCGAAACCTTCCGGTTTTGTAACCCCCGACAGCAGGATCGTTCTCTGGCTCTTGCGGGGGGAAGCTTATGGTAAATAAAGTGACTCGTTCGTCGGGCGCGGACTCATCGGGCATTTATCGCCGGCCGCAGATGGTCCTCAAACTCAAGCGCGCCGAAGACCTGCCGTCCGTTCTGAGCAAAACCAAGAGCTATCCCACCCCCATTCGCATGGTGGGTGCCGATTATTCGCAGACGCGCTGCGTCGGCGGCGACGGCGGCACCACCGTGGACACGGGAGCGCTCGACAAAATCGTGGAGTTCGGTGAGACCAGCGTGCGGGCACAGGCCGGAGTGCACGTGGGCACCCTGGTTCAGGCGCTCGCCGAACGCGGTCTCGAGCTGCCGCTGACCCCTGAAATGGGCCGAATTTCCCTGGGTGCGGTGGCGGTCACCACTCTGCCCCAGGCCTCCTACGGCGCGGGCCTCGCACAACTGTCGTCCTGCATCACAGAACTGAAACTGGTCACGCCGCAAGGCAAGCAAATAGTCGTCACCGAGCAGCAACGCGACCTGATGCGCGTCCTGCGCTCGAGTTTCGGATTATTGGGCGTCGTGCACGAGGTGGTGCTGCGCGTGCGGCCCCTGACCGCAGTCAAGATCGACTATCAGGTGCTGCCGCTGAAGGAATTCAACGCCCGATTCGCATCCATCGTCGAAGCGCCGGGGGCCTTACGGCTGCACATGTCGCCGTTCAACGATCGAATCACGGTCGAACGTCGCACTCTCGATGAGTCGGCCTCCTTTAGCCGCTCCGGCATCTGGCAGATTCGCAAATCCGTGATGCGTAATGTGCTGCCGGCCTTCGGGTCCACCGTGGGCAGCGTGCTGGCCGCGCCCGGCCTGCGCGCAGTGATGCTCTCCGGCATGCAAAAAGCGCTGCGTGCGACTCTCGACCGCAGCACACGGGGCGTGGTGATGTATGCGCACGAATGGATGCGCGACATGCCGGTCGAAGCCTGGAAGGCGCGCCATACCTACAGCCTGTGGGCGTTCCCCCAGGCCGACTATCCCAAGGTGCTGAGCGAGTACTTCGCGTTCTGCAAGTCGTACTACAAAGAGAATCGCTACCGCTGCAATGTTGTCACCGGCGCGAGCCGACTGCATCAGGACCGCGGCTCGCTGTTCAGCGCCAGCTATTCGGGCCCCGCGTTCACCATCGAGCCCTCCTCCACCGGTGACAAGGGCTGGGACGAATTTCTCATCGATTTCAACGATTTCGCATCCAGCTTGGGCGGCACGCCCACTTTCAATCAGACGCGCGCCCTGCAGCCTGAACACGTCTCCAAATCATTCGGCGAACGCCTCAAGCTGTTTCGCGCCTTACGCCAACGTACTGATCCGCTCAATCGCTTACGCAACAGCTACTTCGCCTACCTCTTAGGCTAAACCACCCCCCTCCCCATGCAGGAGGATTTACATCGTTTAGTGGTTTAAGGCCGGCTAGGTGGGCGGTAGTCAGGGGGCGACCCCTGAATTCGCCAGGGGTCGCCCCCTGACTACCGCCCACCTAGCCGGCCCTAATCCGCCGAGCGGTATAACGCCATGTGCGGAATGGGGAGGGGGCGTTAGCCTCAGAGGCCGGAGACGATTCGCGCTTTGATGGATTCGAATTCGGCGTCGGTGATGAGTTTGGCATCGAGCATTTCGCGGGCTTGACGTAGGCGCCGGGCTGGCTCGGATTCTGCGGCCGCAGAGTCAGTGCCGGAATAAGAGGTTTGACCGGAACTTAGGGGAGAGCTGCCGAATTGGACGCCACCGGATTTGGCGCGCAATTCTTCCAGTTCGCGGATGCGGCGTTTTTCGCGCCAGACTTGGTCGTGCTGCTGGCAAATTCTATAGATGGCTTGCGCTTGGTCCTTGCGTAACCCGGTAAACGTCCATACGCGATTCACTTCGGATCCGATGTTGAGGTCGGAGCTGCTCTGCGCGACCAGCGTCAGATCCGCGGAGAGAATTCCCGCGCTGATGCGGGTTTCCTTGAGGTCCTGCCAGCGAATGTCGGCCGACTCATAGCCGCCGAGCAACCGGCGGTTGAGCGAAATGAAGCGCCCGCTGGTAGCGGCTACGCAGTCGCGCCGATGCGTCAACGCAAACAGGCGGTGCTGCACCGCCCAGGCTTCCAGGGTTTCTCCCGCCGTGAGCAATCCTTGCAGGGTGGCCAGGGCCGAATCGAGGCCCGGTTCCTGAGGGTTGTTCATCGCGGGGTCGGCCATCAGGCCTTCTCTTGCAGGTGCGCTTCGAGGAACCAGAGATACTTGTCGGTTTCGCGGGAAATCTGGGTAAACAGGTCGGCGGTATCCGCGTCGCCCAATTTGTCCGTGTCGTCGATGGCCGCTCGCACGGACTTGCCGAACACCGACAGCTGCGTCGACAGATAGAAAAGGTGATCCTTGCCGGCGGTGATGCTCAGCGGATAGTTCTTCAATTTGCTGCGTTTGGCGGCTACGGCCACGGTGCCTTCGGCGGTACCGCCCAAGCTCGTCACGCGTTCGGCGATTTCGTCGATTTGTTCCAAGACCACGTCGGAGATCTTGTCGAACAGCTCGTGCAGGGCGATGAAATTCGGGCCCTTCACGTTCCAGTGCGCCTGCTTGACCTGGCTCTGCAGATCAATGGCGTCGGCCAGCCGATCGTTGAGTATGAGGATGACGTTGCGGCGGGTCTTTTCCGAAAGGTCAATCTTAGTCTTGTACATCGGCGCTCCTCCGGGATAACGAGTTCGGACTTGGAGCGCTATTTTGCACTCCTTGGCTGCGAATCCCAAGAACGATGGCGATAGCGCAACGCGGTCAGAGCTCGGTACGCCGCATGCGCAGCTGGATGGCACCGACGATCAGGGCGGCTCCGGCCGCCGCGCCCGCCCAGGTCGCCATGCTGGAGAAGAATCCCGCGAAGTCCAGGAAGCTCCAAATGTCGGCCGGAGTTCGCACGGCGTCATGGTCGGCCGCAGCGGCACTCGCCCAGGACGCAAGATTGGCGTTGAAGGCCACATCCGAAAAGCCGAACAGGCGCACGCCCAGTTGATGCGCTATGACGTGGGTGCCGAAGAACCAGCGCTCCCCGAGGATCAATGCGAGCGGCGGCAAGATGGACCAGAGCGTCACGGCACGCTGGGCCCAGGAAGAGATGACCAGCAGGTACCCGGCAACCGGCAGGTACCAGATGGCGGTGGTCAAGATCAGGTACAGCCACAACACCTGGAACTGCAGCCACAGATCGGCTTGCCACAGAGCGCCGCCGACGATGGAACTGGCTCGAACCGAGATGATGAACGCCATCAGCAGCGAGGTCAGATCGGCTGCGGCGAAATACACCACCGGAATCACGATCACGGCGGTGGCCAGCTTCGACAGCACGGTCGTGGCGTCGGAAATCGGCAGGGACTTCCAGAACAGCACACTACGATCCTTGCGGTCGGCGTACAGGCAATCCAGCAGGTACCAGGCGGCGTAAATCGACATGACCGCGAAGAACGTCGCCCCGACGCCCCCGAGGAACGCCTGGCCGACGGTGCGGCCCAGCGCCGCCGAGGAAGCCACCATGAGGTCCGCTCTGCCAAACAGCGCGCCGAGGATCATGAACGCGCCGATCGCAAGCGGGATCACCCAGATCGCCCGGTTCTCCCAGAACTCCCTGCGCACCAGCCAGATATAGGTGTTCATGCGGCAGCTCCCGACAGCTTGGCGACGAATAGGTCCGAGACGCTGGGAGTATGGAATTCGCCCAGCCCCGCGAGTTTCGCCATGTCGGGGTGCTCGTAATACAGCACGGTCTTGCCCAGCACGCGGCGCTCATGAAACGGCTTTAGCGCCCTTGCCGCGTCGATCTGATCGGCGCCCACCGCAATGGCCGTGTAGCGAACCGCGATATCATCGAGGGAGGAATCGAGGACGATGCGGCCCTTGTCGATGAAGATCACATCGGTGAGCAGGTTCTCTACTTCTTCCACCTGATGCGTGGTGATCAGTATGGTCCGCGTCTCATCCATGTAGTCATTGACGAGTGCATCGTAGAAAGCGCGCCGCGCGAGAATATCCAGCCCCAGCGTCGGCTCATCGAGCACCAATAGCTTGGCGTCGATGGCCATGGTCAGCGCCAGGTGCACCTGAGTCTTCATGCCCTTGGATAATTGGCGCATGCGCCTCGTGCCTGCGATGCCGGTCTTGGCGAGCAGCGCCGCCGCCCGATCACGGCGAAATCGTGGATGCACGCCGGCGACGAAGTCGACGGCATTATCGACGCGCAGCCAGCCGGGAAGCACGGCGACATCGGCGATGAAGCTGGCGTCCTGCATGAGCGCCGTACGGTCTCGAAACGGTTCCCGGCCCAGCACCCGCAGCTGCCCCTCGTAGGCGGTCAATCCCAGAATGGCGCGCAATGCGCTGGTCTTGCCGGCGCCGTTCGGTCCGATGAGTCCGACTATACGGCCGTCTCCCACGGAGAAACTGGCCCGGTCGAGCGCAACATGCGCCCCATATTTCTTTGTCAAATCACGAGCTTCGATGAGCGCTGGCATGATGACTTTCATTCTTCCTTGGCTTCCCCGCCGCGGGGCGGCGGGGCCGGGTGGGTGAGCGCCGGCGTTTGGGCGAACAATTCCTGCGCGGAGAATCCGAGTCTGTGAATAACCGCCAGAATCTGCGGCCACTCCTCGTTCAAGAACCGTTCCCTTTCCCCCGCCAGCAGGTGCCGCCGCGCACCTTCGCTCACGTACATTCCCCGGCCGCGGCGTTTCTCGACCAGGTGATCGTCGACCAGTTGCTGATAGCCCTTGAGCACCGTCAAAGGATTGAGCCGGTAATCGGCGGCAACCACCCGCACGGAGGGCAAGGGGTCACCCTCCTTGAGCGCGCCCTCTAGGATCAGGGCGACCATCCGATCGCGCAGCTGGCGATAGATGGGCTGGTTGTCATTCCAATTAGGATCCATTCCTCACTCGATATGCTGTTGTGGCTGATTAGCACACTAGTCTAAGGCATTGCATTCATTCCCACCGGTTCTCAGACCTTGCCGCTCAATGTCACGACAGAGGCGTTGGCGACCGACAGCACCGTCGCATGCTGGTGCAACGGGCCGTTGAACAAGTAGGCAATTGCGCCGATCATCAGGCTGTTCATCATGAGGGCGGCGGCGAGGGCGGCGAATTTTGTCGAAATCTGAGTGTTCATGGAGGTCTCCTGTTAGGTAGTCATCGAGGTGTTTCGGTGACTTGGTGATATAGTTACATACAACACTGGTACATGCAAGCACCGGATGAAAATATTTTGGCTGGTGCGCTCCGTTCGTGCTGCGTCGCAATAGAATTTAGGTGGACCGAACGTTAACGACGCGTATGCTGGGAGCCATGGAGTCGCTGGACGAGGACGCAAAGCTAATGGTGCGGTACCGTGACGGGGACACGGACGCGTTTTCGACTCTGTACGCGCATCACAAAGGCCCGCTGTACCGCTATTTACTGCGGCAGGTGCGCAATGCCGGCGCCGCCGCAGACCTGTTTCAAGAGGTCTGGTCGCGACTCATCGCCACGCGGGCTCGCTATGAAGCGCGCGCGAAGTTCGCGACCTTTCTGTTCCACATAGCGCACAACTGCACCATGGATTTTTTCCGCCGCGATCTGATGATGCGCCGTGCCGACCGGCCGGATGGCGCCGACGCGCAATCAATGGAACCGGAGGTACCCGAGCACCAACGTCCCGACGGCCTCGCGGAATTCGCCGAGCAGCAATCGGCACTGCTTGCGGCCTTGGGCGCCTTGCCGCGGGAGCAGCGCGAGACGTTTCTGCTGCACGAGGAAACGGGATTGACCATCGAGGAAATCGCGCGAGTGACCGATGTCGGCGTCGAAACCGTCAAGAGCCGGCTGCGCTATGCGATTCGTAAACTGAAGAAGTCGATGCTCGCGACGCAGATTCCAGGCACGCAGCCGCGCGCAGCGCGCAGCGACTTGAAGGACACCCTGGTCAATGGATCAGTCTGACGATCTGGAAGAGTATTTGCGCGGCGACACTGCGCTGTCGCGCCGGTACAGGAGAGAATCCTCGCCGGCTCCGCCCCACGTTCTCGATCGCCGCGTACTGCGTCTTTCCCGACAGGCCCAGCGCACGACGCAGCGCCTATCGCCGTGCTTGCAGCCGCTGGCGTTTGCCGCCTGTGTCCTATTGTCGGTGGCGCTGGTGCTCGCCATGGTATTCGGACCGCAAGCTGCCAAGCGCATGGATGACAATGCTCCGCGGCTCGTGCGTGTCGCCGCGCGTACGGACGTGACGCCGAACGTCTCCCTCAATCGCAGGGCGCCGCTCTACGGCAGCGATCTGCCCCGCACGCGTCCCGCGAGGATATGGCTCGCCGACATCGCCGCGCTGCGCCGAGCGGGCCGCAACGGCGAGGCCGACGCGGAATACCGTCGCTTTCGCAGCGCCTACCCCGGCTATGTCGAAATCGGCGGCACCGATCACACCAGCGGCGCCCTCGTGATTCGGCCATGAGGCCACCCCACCGCCGAGATTTCCGCTAACATTCGTGGTTTTTGCGCCGGAGCTAGTCATGAAAAAGCCAATCACTGTCACCATCACGGGCGCCGCCGGAAACATTGGCTATGCGCTTGCCTTTCGCGTCGCATCGGGTCAGATGCTCGGCGCCGACCAGCCGATCAACCTGAACCTGTTGGAGATCCCGGCGGCGAGCGCGGCGGTTCAAGGCGTGCTGATGGAGTTGAACGACTGCGCTTTTCCCACTCTGAACAAGGTGACTGCATCGAGCGATGCCGGCGTAGCGTTCAAGGATTGTAATTTCGCCCTGCTGGTCGGCGCGCGACCGCGCGGGCCGGGCATGGAACGCAAGGATCTGCTGCTGGAAAACGCCAAGATTTTTTCGGCCCAGGGCAAGGCGCTGGACGCGGTCGCCGCCCGCGACGTGCGCGTGCTGGTCGTCGGCAATCCGGCCAACACCAATTCGTTGATCGCCCAGCGTAATGCACCCTCGCTGCCGCGCAATCGATTCACGGCCATGACCCGATTGGATCACAACCGCGCACTGGCGCAGCTCACCGAAAAGAGCGGAGCGCCCCTGGCGGAGGTCAAGAAGGTCATCATTTGGGGCAATCACTCGGCGACCCAGTATCCGGACCTGCATCATGCAACCGTCGCCGGCAAGCCGGCGCTCTCGGCAGTCGATCCGGCCTGGTTCAAGGATACCTTCATCCCGACGGTGCAACAGCGCGGCGCGGCCGTCATCAAGGCGCGCGGCACCTCCTCCGCCGCCTCCGCGGCCGCAGCGGCACTCGACCATGTCCACGATTGGATGCTCGGCACACCGGCCGGCGATTGGGTCAGCATGGGAGTCACTTCCGACGGCAGTTACGGGATACCGGAAGGAGTGATCTACTCTTATCCCGTGACCTGCAAGAACGGCGAGTACAGCATCGTCCAGGGTTTGAGCATCAGCGATTTCAGCCGCGAGAAAATGCAGGCCACTCACCGCGAACTGCTCGAAGAACGCGACGGCGTCAAAGACCTGATCTAGACGCACAACTCTTACCCCTCGCCCACGACCGACTGTATGGCGGTCGGAGGCACCTGCGGCGGGGTAGGTACTCATGAAGCGACAACTGAATCCGCCAGTTGTCGCTTCATGAGTACCTACCCCGCCGCAGGTGCTTCCAGCGCCGTACAATGGGTAGTGGGTGAGGGAGTAAGGAGTTCGAGCTTATGGACAACATTGCGGTGAGCACCGGCTGGTTCGTGGCGTGGACCGTGTTGTTACTGGGGGTGCTGGTCGTTCTGGCTTATCGCCGCGTTAGTCTGGCGGCGAGTTCCTGCGTACTGGGGCTTTTGCTCCTGTGCTACTGGGGGTTCGGGTCGGCGGCGCAATGGTGGAAGATAGTTGTCTCCGTGCCGTACGCGGTGCTGCTGCTTTTGAATGTGCGGCCGCTGCGGGTGCGGTTGATTACGCGGCCGTTTCTTCGCAGCTATCGTCGATTGCTGCCGTCGATGTCGTCGACCGAGCGCGAGGCCCTGGACGCCGGGACGGTGTGGTGGGACGGAGAACTGTTCACGGGCGGCCCGAATTGGCAGAAGCTCATGTCGGCCAAAGTGCCGACGCTCACCCCTGAAGAACAGGCTTTTCTCGACGGGCCCTGCGAAGATTTGTGCGCCATGCTCGATGACTGGGACATCACGCATCGGCGTGCCGATCTGCCGCCCGAGGTGTGGTCCTTCATCAAGTCCAAGGGCTTTTTCGCAATGATCATTCCGCGCCGCTACGGCGGGCTGGAATTTTCGGCCTATGCGCATTCCTGCGTGCTGATCAAGATTGCCTCGCGCTCGGCGACGGCGTCTTCGACCATTGCGGTGCCGAATTCCCTGGGGCCCGCGGAGCTGCTGCTGCACTATGGAACCGAGACGCAGAAGAATCATTTCCTGCCGCGCCTGGCGCGGGGCGAGGAAGTGCCTTGTTTCGCCCTCACCGGCCCGCGCGCGGGTTCCGATGCGGCCTCCATTCCCGATACCGGCGTCATCTGCAGGGGCTCGTGGCAGGGCGCGGAGATCGTCGGCATCAAGCTCAACTTCTCGAAGCGTTACATCACGCTGGCGCCGGTTGCCACGGTGGTCGGGCTCGCCTTCCGCCTGTTCGACCCCGAAGGGCTCATGGGCGATCGCGCCGACCTCGGCATCACGTGTGCGTTGATTCCGCGGGATACTCCGGGAGTCACGATCGGCCGGCGACATTTTCCGCTCAACGTTCCATTCCAGAACGGTCCCATTCAGGGGCACGATGTGTTCGTGCCCATAGACGCCATCATTGGCGGCTTCAGCATGGCCGGACAGGGGTGGCGCATGCTGGTCGAACAACTGTCGGTGGGCCGGTGCATCTCGCTGCCGTCGAGCGCCACCGGCGGCGCGCAGGCGGCGGTATATGCGTCGGCGGCGTACGCGCGCATCCGCCGCCAGTTCAACATGCCCATCGGACGCTTCGAAGGGATCGAGCAGGTCCTGGCGCGCATGGCGGCGCGCACCTACATCATGGACGCCGCGCGTTCGGTCACCGCCGGCGCCATCGACGGCGGCGAGAAACCCTCGGTGCCGTCCGCGATGTTGAAATATCACACCACCGAGTTCGGACGCATGATCGCCAACGATGCCATGGACGTGCACGGCGGCAAGGGCATCTGCCTCGGACCGAAGAACTATCTGGGGCGCGGCTACCAAGTCGTGCCGGTGGCGATCACGGTCGAAGGCGCCAATATCCTGACGCGCAGCCTGATCATCTTCGGCCAAGGCGCGGTGCGCTGCCATCCCTTCGTGCTGCGGGAAATGAATGCGGCACGCAATCCGGATCGCGAAGCCGGAGTCGCGGAATTCGACCGCGCGCTCATGGGCCACATCGGCTTTGCGATTTCCAATGCGGCTCGCTCGCTGGTCATGGCCTTCACGCTGGCGCGCTTCACCCAGGTGCCGCGGGTCGGTCCCACGGCGCGCTACTTTCAGCACGTGAACCGGTACAGTGCATCGTTCGCGCTGGCCACCGACATCGCGATGCTGGCGCTCGGCGGCTATCTCAAGAAGAAGGAAACTCTCTCGGCCCGATTGGGCGACGTGCTGTCGGCCATGTACCTGGCTTCGATGGTGCTGAAGCATCACGAAAACCAGGGCCGCGAGGCCGCGGATCTGCCGCTGGTCGAATGGGCCTGCCGCAGCCTGCTCTACCAGGCACAGGAGCAGCTGCACCTATTCCTGCGCAATTTTCCCAATCGGCCGCTGGCCGCATTCATGCGGCTGCTGATCTTTCCGCGCGGATTGACCTATTTTCCGCCGAGCGACCGCCTCGGGCGCGACATCGTCGATCTGATCATGAATCCGACCGCTGCACGGGAACGGCTGACGCGGTACATATACAAAACGCAGCAAGCGCACAACCCGCTGGGCTTGCTGCAGGAGGCGTTGATTCTATCGACCATGGCGGAACCGCTGGAAAAGCGTATCCGGGTGGAGGG
Source organism: uncultured Gammaproteobacteria bacterium (assembly GCA_963807505.1). Lineage (GTDB taxonomy): Bacteria > Pseudomonadota > Gammaproteobacteria > Steroidobacterales > Steroidobacteraceae > Bog-1198. The sequence continues at coordinate 1,285,287 of CAWECC010000001.1, forward strand.
AGTCAAGACCGGCCGCGTGACGGCGCTGGATTTGACGGGACAGATAACCCAGGCGTTGCACCTCGGCCTGTTGACCGAGGCCGAAGCGGCAGTGCTGCGCGATTATGACGCCAAGGTTTCACATCTCATCAATGTGGACGATTTCGCGCCGCATGAATTGACCGCGGGCGCCGACTCGACTGCATGACGGGACCGCGGAACGGGCGCGCGAAATACCCCGCTTCCCTCCATTCATGTATTCGAGGCGGCTGGTTCAGCTCCTCGTTGAAGGGTTTCGCACTTTTTGTCCTGTATATGGTCGTACTGGGCAATACAGTGGCGAGCGTGTTCACGTATGCCGCGATGCGGCTGTAAGATGCGGTCAGTGCTGGCTACTTCCCGGAGATCCGCTATGAATCGAGTATTTCTCGCCTTGGCCTTCACTTTGATAGCAGCCGTTGCCGTGGCGCAGGAACGATCCGCGCCTGCGGCGAATGCCGAGGTATATATCATCTCTCCGAGCAACGGCGCCAAGGTCCACGGACCGGTTACCGTGCGCTTCGGCTTGAAGGGGATGGGAGTGGCGCCGGCGGGAGTCAAATTCGACAATACCGGGCATCATCATCTCCTGGTGGACACGGATTTGAGCGAGGTCAAGCTCGATGCGCCCCTGCCGGCGACCGACAAGATCGTGCACTTCGGCAAGGGTCAGACCGAGACGACGCTGACCTTGGCGCCCGGCAAGCACACGCTCGAGCTCTTGTTCGCGGACTACACGCACCACTCCTTCGACCCGCCGCTGCACTCGAAGAAAATCACCATCACCGTGGAATGACATGCGGGCGATACTGCACATCGACATGGACGCCTTCTACGCGTCCGTGGAAGAACAGGATCGCCCGGAACTGAAAGGCAAGCCCTTGATCGTCGGCGGCACGAGCGGGCGCGGCGTGGTGGCCGCCGCCAGCTATGCCGTGCGGCGCTATCGGGGTGCGCTCGGCCATGCCCATGCGGGAAGCGCTGCGCCTCTGCCCCGATGCCATCTGCGTGCATCCACGCATGGCGCGCTACAAGCAGGTATCGGAGCAGGTATTCGCAATTTTTCGCGAATTTACCCCGCTCGTCGAGGGCCTATCCTTGGACGAGGCGTTTCTCGACGTCACGTCGAGCCAGCAGCTCATGGGAAGCGCGGAGTCTATCGGCGGCGAAATCCGGCGCCGCATCCGCGGGCAAACCGGACTCACCGCATCGGTGGGAATCGCTCCGAACAAATTGCTGGCGAAAATTGCCTCCGACTTGAACAAGCCCGACGGCATGTGCCGCATCGGCGCGGACAATGTGCGCGAGGTCCTGGATGCTTTGCCCATCGAGAAATTGTTCGGTGTGGGGCCCAAGACCTTGCCCGCCGTGCACGCGGCCGGAATCCGCAGCTTCCGACGATCTGCGCCTGGCCGGTGACGAAGTGCTGTGGCGCGCCTTCGGCAAGCACGGGACAGCCATGCGTGACCGGGCGTCGGGCTTGGACGACCGGCCAGTCGAAGCCGATCGCGAGGAGAAGTCGATCAGCGCCGAGGAAACCTATGCCACGGACCTGCGCGGGGCGGCCGTCCTCAACGTGCAATTGCTGCGGCTCGTGGACCGGGCGGCATCGCGGCTGCGGGCTCACCAGCTCTCGGCCGGCACGGTCAACGTCAAGATCCGCCGCGCCGACTTCAAGACCTACACCCGGCAACGCGTCTTGGAGCCGCCCACCCAGGACACCGCGGCAGTGTCGGCCGCCGCGAAAACCCTGCTCGAGGGCTGGCTGGCGACTCAGCCCAATGCCGCGGTGCGTCTATTGGGAGTGGGAGTCAGCGATCTTCAAACCTTGCAGCAGGCCGACCTATTCTCCGGCCCAGGGGCCCCCTCTTCGCGATTGGATGAGGCAATCGACGGCATCCGCGGCCGCTTCGGGGCCGGCATGCTGACCCGTGCCAGCCTGCTGCCTTCCACCCAGAACGGCTCCGGATCGGGCGGCTGAGTTGCTATTCTAGGGCAGTCATGTACCTCCGCTTCTTCGGCCTCAACGAAAAGCCCTTCGCCATCACACCGGATCCGCGCTATCTCTACTTGAGCGAGCGCCACGCCGAAGCTCTGGCGCACTTGCTGTATGGAGTCAATGAAGCCGGGGGTTTCATTCAGCTGACCGGAGAAGTGGGGACCGGGAAGACCACCGTGGTACGTACCCTGCTGTCGCGGGTCCCGCACCATGCCGATGTCGCCGTCATATTGAATCCGCGGGTGACGCCGGTGGAGTTTCTGCTCACGATCTGCGAAGAGCTGGGACTCGGCATTGCCGACGCCGATCGCGACAGCGTGAAGCAAATGGTCGACGCGCTGAATCGGCGGCTTCTCTCGGCCCATGCCGAGGGACGGCGCATCATCGTTATCGTGGACGAGGCACAGAACCTCTCCGCCGAGGTGCTGGAGCAGGTGCGCCTGCTGACCAATCTGGAGACTCCCACGCAGAAACTGCTGCAGATCATTCTGATCGGGCAGCCGGAACTTCGCGAATTACTCGACCGCACCGAGCTGCGCCAGCTGGCGCAGCGGATCACCGGCCGATATCACCTAGAACCCCTGTCGCGGGAGGAAACCCTGGGCTACGTACGCCATCGGCTGCGTGTGGCCGGCGCCGCCGAGGACATATTCACTCCCTCGGCGCTCACCGAAGTGCATCGCCTGGCCGCGGGCGTCCCGCGCGTGATCAACGTGACCTGCGACCGCGCTCTACTGGGCGCCTATACCCAGGAAACACGAAAAGTGACTTCCTCCCTGGTGCGGCTCGCAGCCGGCGAGGTCTATGGCCGGCGCTTCATGCCGCCGTGGCTGGGCTGGCTTGGCGGAGCTTTGGGGCTCGTAGGGATCGTCGGCGCCGCCCTTGTCGGCTGGCAACTGTGGCAGAAGCAATCCTCCCCCCTGCACGCCGCCCGCGACCGGGAAGCGCATGGCGAGACGCCCGGCAGTTCTGCGGCGGGCTCCCCGCTTGCGACAAGGGCGCAGCCAGCCGCGCTCCTGCCTTCGGCTGTGCCGGAGGCCTCCGCCTCGGCCAAACCCTCAGCCAGCCTCTCGGCCGGACCCTCGGCCGCACCGGTGGCGACATCGATCAATGCCTTGCTCGCGGCGAACAGCCTCAATACCACCGACGCGGAAGCCTTCCGCCGCCTGCTGTCGCTCTGGGGAACGGCCATGGCGGACGACAAGGATCCATGCGGGCAGGCGGCCAAGGCGGGCTTGTCGTGCCTGGAGCAACGCGGCTCTTGGGCGCAGGTGAAGGCTCTGAACCGGCCCGCCATTCTTACCCTGACCGACGATCGCGGCCAAAAGCACCGCGTCGTACTGTCGGCATTGGACGATAAATTCGCCACCTTGAATTTGGGCGAACACAACGAACGCGTGCCCCTCGATGAGTTGTCGCGAGATTGGTTCGGAGAATTCACGGTCGTCTGGAAGCCCAAGACCGCGCGCGCCCGGCTCCTGTCATTGGGAATGAAGGGAGACGAAGTCCGCTGGCTGCGGCGCAGCCTCAACGCCTTGCAGGGCGCCGCATCGGATCCCGAAACCGGCGATGTCTACGATCAGGACCTCGCCACTGCCGTGCAGAATTTCCAGCGCGAGCATCGCCTCAATGCTGACGGCATCGCCGGATTACAAACGCAAGTCGTGCTCGACACCGCCTTAGCCGAGCCTGGCTCGCCCCTATTGCTGCCCAACGCGCCGCGCGGCAGCTGAGGTTCTCATGTCCTTCATTCTCGACGCACTCAAAAAATCGGAACTCGAACGGCAGCGGCAATCCGTGCCCGGCCTGATCGACACTCGCCCCAGCGTAAGACGCAGCCGAATGCCGCTGTGGGTCGCCGCTCTTTGCACATTGCTCGCCGTCAACTTACTGGCTTTGACGTACGTCGTACTGCGCAAGAGCACTGTACCCCCGCCGGCGGTGCGGCCGGCGGCAGCGCCGCTGGCCCGCGCCGCGGCCCCCGAAGCGCGGCCCTTCAGTCCCTTGGACGGCACGCCGGAGTACGCACCGGAAATTCCTGTCGCACCGCCGGCCGACGCCGCGCCAGTGGCGCCGCCACCCGACGGCACGCTGATCGAGGCGCGACCGGCGCGCACGGCGCCGGCCGGGGACTCGGGCGCGGATGCCCAGCCTCACCCGGACCCTCAGTTGACCGACGCAGAGACCAATGCCGAAACCGACGAGGTGCTGCCCACGATCAGTGAAATCAGCCTAAGCGGCGCGCAGGCGCTCCCCGAACTACACCTCGACGTTCATGTTTACGCCACCAAACCGGCGGACCGCTTCGTGTACATCAACATGCGCAAATATCACGAAGGCGCCAGACTTCAGGAAGGCCCGACGATCGAACGCATTCGGCGCGACGGCGTGGTGCTGAACGATCAGGGGGTAAGATTCCTGCTCCCACGACAGCCTTAACATAGGCACGGTGATGTTGACCCGTCACACGGCCTGGGGGGACTCAGAGGCTGGACGCCAACGTAAAGACAGCAGTTGGCGTCCAGCCTCTGAGTCCCCCCAGGCTGTGCACATTGGGCCGAGGTACATCACCGTGCCGGATGTGCATCGCCCACAAGGAGCTGATCGAGTGCCCTTGGCGGGGTGGTGTGGAGCGGTGAGAGCATCCGCCCGAGGGGCTGAGCCGTTGCCGGGCAACTGCTGCCTCGTTGCCCGGCAACGGCTCAGCCCCTCGGGCGAATACCGTCAATCGCTCAACATCAGGGTGCCGATGTACTAGCTTGCGTCACATAGCGTCGTTACCATGTGCGCGCGCGATTCAAAATAAGCGGAGAGGCCGTCTTGAGGTTGGGGTATCAGTTTCTCGTGCGCTTGTCGCTGGCGGCCGTGGCGTCGCTCGGGCAGAGTGCCGGTGCGCTCGCCGGCACCATCGTCGGCGCCGTCACCTTCCCGACCCAGTTCGTACCATCGATGACCGTGTACGTCTCCGATCTGGACAACTCGCGTGTGCGATCGGTCCGGCTGGCACGCGGGCAGGCGAATTTCACCGTCGAGGTACCTCCCGGCCGCTACCTGGTATTCATGGCACCCAATGAGCCCGGTGCACCCAATATATATGGCGCATACACCCAGTACAGCTTGTGCGCGCCGCGCGATGCGGACCAATGCACGGTTCACGAACTGGTTCCCGTGACCATTACGGCAAAGGCTTCCCGTGCCGCGGTGACCATCGATGACTGGTATTTGACCGATGACGTCGCCCAGCGGATAGATCGCATCCGCGGAGCCGCCGCTGGCGGCTTCGATTCGGAACCCCTGAGCGCGCCGCGATTCTCCGAATATCCGAGCGAACCCTTCGCCGCAGCGGGCTTGCCCAAACTTGATTTCGCCGGCAACGAACTGTCGGAGGAAAATCGTGCGATCGTAGAGCGCGCGCTGTCGAGCGGTCCGAATTTCGCCGGACATGTCACGGCCGCGCTGACGCACTGCGGCCCGGAGTGCAGCCGCTTGGTGCTGATCGATTGGACTACGGGGGCGATCCTGGGACTGCCGTCTCAACCCCTGCATACCGACATCGAGGGAACTCTGCCGTGCCGCCCCGACGAAGCTTTGCTGTTTCGGCGCGACAGCAGACTGCTCAGTGTTTCCCGCGTGCGGGGAGCGGTGGTGGTCACGCAGTATTACGTATGGAATCAAAAAAATGCGGCGCTGTGGCAGAGCGGCGAATATCGGCGAAGTTCGCAGACGTTCTGCGCAATTGCGGCGCGATAAGTCCGATCATGCGATGATAGAGCCATGCGCAAAATCTTAACGTTGACCATGAGCGGCTTGGTGACCGTACTGCCCCTCGCATTGACGGTGTACGTGATTTGGTGGCTGGTCAATACGGTCGAAGGATGGCTGCGCCGTGCCTTGATCGCGCTTCGCATCGTGAGTCCCGAGCACTATTGGCCGGGGCTGGGGCTGGTGGCCGGATTCGTATTGCTGTTGGTGGTCGGCGGCTTGGTCAATGCCTATGCCGGCAAGATCCTGCTCAAGTATTGGAACGACTTCCTCGGCCGTATTCCCTTCGTGAAGACCCTCTATGGCGGATTTCGCGACGTCGTCAGCCTGCTGCCGTCCGGTAGCGGCGAGAAGCGCGATTTGCAGCGCGTGGTATTGGCGCGATTCGCGGATGTGCGCGCCATCGGTTTCGTCACCCGGGAAGACGTGCCGGCGGTGCTGCATGCGCACGGCGGCCACGATTGGGTGACGGTGTACTTTCCGATGAGTTATGCCTTCGGCGGCTACACCATTTACCTGCCGCGCGACCGCATCGAGCCCCTCGACATTTCGGTGGAAGATGCCATGCGATTAGCAATCACCGCGGGCCTTACGGCCGCCGGCAGCCACGCCGGCAGGTAGGAACTTCCGCCCCATGGTCAAGTACTGCCTGCTGGTCCTTGCACTCGCGGCAACACACTCTGCGACCGCGTCGGGAGCCGGTACGCCTGGAGGCGCAGCGGCCCCGCCTTTTTCACAGGCGGCGATCGACAAATCCCTGGTATGGAGAGCGGAGGCGGCGGCGGCCCTGAGTACCCGTGCGGACGCGGCGTCGCTGGCGACGGCCGCGGCGCTGCGTTATGTGGGCACCGGCAACGCCAGGGCGGGCCTTCCCAAACCTGTCCCGTCGGCGCTGGAATTGGCGGCCCGCGCCAGCGAGTTGGATCCTCAAAGTGCGAGCATCAGCTGGCTGCACCTGCAATTGTGTTCGGGTACGCCTAGCTGCGACATCCGCGACGCCGCCACCGCCATGCGTTGGGTGGACGCGGACAATGGAGCGGCCTGGCTGCAGACGCTGACTGCGGCGCAAAAAGACGGAGATACGGTGGAAGTGGACCGCGTACTCGCGGACATGGCGCACGGAGTGCGCTTCGATCTCTACTGGAACCGCATCGTGGTCATGATGGTCGATGCTCTCGATGCCGCGCGCGACCGAGTGCCGGGCGGCTACGCGGCATCGGATTCAGCACGGCTCGACACCGTCAGCGGCATCGCGAGCGGCGAGCTCATTCCGCCCTTTTCGGCGCTGGTGGAAGCGTGCAGGGAATCGAGTGCCGCGGCGGAACGGCGCGATCTGTGCCTGAAGCTATCGAAAACCATGCAGCACGGCGATACCATCGTCGCGCAGATGATCGGTTTCAACATCGAAAAGCATCTGTTCGCGCCCGATAGCAAAGAGGCGCGGGCGATTACCGAACGCAGACATCTTTTGGAGTGGCGCGTGGCCGCCGCGGCCAAATTCGACCATCCGCTCCTGCCCTGGACGAAGAACGCGCGGGCGCGAGCGCGTCTGGTACATATGCGCTACATGTCACGTGAAGAAGACGTTTGCATTGCGATTTTGCGGCAACACAGGATGGCGCTCGACCCGCCGGAGGTACACCCATGATCGATTTGTACTACTGGCCGACCCCCAACGGTCACAAGATCACTCTATTTCTGGAAGAGACGGCCATGCCGTACAACATCATTCCGGTGAACATAGACAAGGGCGAGCAGTTCCGGCCGGAATTTCTCGCCATCTCACCCAATAACCGCATGCCCGCCATCGTCAACCACACGCCGATGGAGCGCGGCGCGCCCATATCCGTGTTCGAATCCGGCGCGATCCTGCTGTATCTGGCGGAGAAGAGCGAACAATTCATTGCGCGGGACTTGCGCGGCCGGGCGGAGACGCTGCAGTGGCTGTTCTGGCAAGTGGGTGGGCTCGGACCCATGGCAGGCCAGAATCATCATTTCGCCAGGTACGCCCCCGAGAAAATTCCCTATGCCATCGAGCGCTACGTCAAAGAGACCAATCGCCTGTACGGAGTGTTGAACAAGCGCCTCGCCGACCGCGAATTCATTGCCGGAGCCTATTCCATCGCCGACATGGCAGCCTATCCCTGGGTCGTACCGCACGAAGCGCAGGGTCAGAGCCTCGATGATTTTCCGAACCTCAAGCGCTGGTTCGAAGCCATCAAGGCCCGCCCTGCCAGCGTGCGCGCCTATGAGCGCGGCGCCGCCATCAACAGCAATCCTACCGTCGATGAAGAGTCGCGGAAAATTCTCTTCGGCCAGACCGCGCGCAACATCGACGGCAAGTGAATCACGGCGATTTGGCGTCGTGTGACTTGAACCACGCCAGCACATAGGCCACTTTGTCGATGAGCAGGCTGGGACGCGCCGAAATGTCATGCGAGGCATTCGGAACACGCACCAAGGCCGTATCGACCTTGCGCAATTTGAGTGCCTGATAGAATTGCTCAGCCTCGCGTCGACGGGGTGCGGTAGTCCACTTCGCCCGTCATCAACATGGTCGGCGTGTGGACATTGCCCACGTAAGCCAGCGGTGAACGCTTCCAGTAGGACTGCTCGTCGTCCCAGGGAAAGCCGCCGAACCAGTAGCGGTAGAAGTAATTGGTCATATCCGCGGTGAGTACGAAGCTGGTCCAATTGATGACGGGCTTGACCACGACGGCCGCACGGAACCGGTCGGTGTGCCCGACGATCCAGGCCGTGAGCACGCCGCCGCCGCTGCCGCCCGTGACGAACAGGCGTTCGGGATCCACATAGCCGCGTCCGACCACCGCGTCCACGCCGGACATCAGGTCGCCGTAGTCATTGTCCGGATAATCGTGGTGGATCAGATCGGCGAACTGCTCGCCGTATCCCGTGCTGCCGCGCGGATTCAGGTACAGCACCACATAGCCAGCCGCGGCGTAGAGCTGAATTTCAGCGGCGAAGCTCGGTCCATAGGCCCGCAAACGGGCCGCCGTGAATCTCGAGCAGCAAGGGGTATTTCTTGGCGGCATCGAAACCCGGCGGCTTGACGATCCAACCCTGGATTTTGCGTTTGTCGACCGAGGAATCGAAGGACAGTTCTTCGACCGCGCCGAGAGTCCTGTCGTCCAGCACCGTGCCGCTGAGGGCGGTCAGAGTTGCGATGTCGCGCAGCGAAGTACCGGTGGCCAGCGCAGCCGGCGCCAGGGGTGCGGCTTTGGTATACGCGAATCGGACATTGGTGCCGCTGCCGTTTGCGGCGCTCGAGAACGAACCTCCTGAATAGGGCCGGGTGACGTCGTTGCCGCCCACGTCGTCGGCCAGGACGCGCATCTTTCCAGCGAGATCGATGGCCGCGATCTTGATCGATCCGTGGTCCTCGTATTGAAAGAGGATCTGTTTGCTGTCGCCCGTCCAATGCGGCGACGCGGCGTCGCGGTCCAGATCGGCAGTGAGCGAATGCGAATGGCTGCCGTCGATGTCCATGACGTACAGCTGTGTCGGCTGGTAGCCCAGGCGCTTATCGTCGAATCCCAGATAGGCGATGTGCTTGCCGTCGGGGGAAACCACCGGATGGCGGTCCGGCCCTCGGCGGTCGGTGAGCGCATGAATCGAGTCGTCCGCCAAGTCCACCCGGTAAATTTCGCTGTCGAGCGGCTCGTATTCCGCATCGGAACGCCTATTGGCGGTAATGAGCACGCTCTTGCCGTCGGCCTCGAATGCCGGCGTACCGTCGTGGTCGAAATCGCCGTGAGTGAGCTGGCGCGCCGCTCCGCCGTCGGCGCTGACGATGAACAGCTGGCTGAACACATTCGGCAAATAGCCTTCGCCATCGGCGCGGTACACCATCCTGTCGATGAGTTTGGGCGGTTCCGCCCATTTGGCATTCTTGGGAGTTTCCGGCAAATCCACCTTCAGGGGTTTGCGTTCGGCAGCCACCGGCATGGTGAAGGCGAGCCATCGGCCATCCGCAGACCAGGCCAGACCTCGGGGCGAGTCGGTGAAATTGCTGATGGCCGCCGTCACGCCGTTTTCCGTCCAATAGACGAACAGCTGCGTCGAGCCGTCCGCGGCCCTCCCGAGGTAGGCGAGCCGGCTGCCATCCGGCGACCAGCGTGGCGCACTGCTGGACACGGCATCGGATAGAGGACGCGCGTGCTTGCCGTCGGCTCCCACCAGCCAGATGGCACCGCGCGGCCGGTCCGTCTTGATGTCGAAACTCATGCGCACGTACGCGATGCTGCGGCCGTCGGGCGAGATTTCAGGATCGCTCACCCACTGCAGATCAAAGACATCGAGCGGTTTCAAGGCGGGCTTGGCGGTCTGCGCAGTGGCCGGTGCGGGCGCAGCGAACAACAATAGCGCCGCCATGCTCGATGCCGCCATGACCAACGTTGCGGCGCCAAGCCGCCGCCTCGATATTCGTTGCATCGCACTTCGATCATTCATGCCGTTTTCCTTTGACTTGCCCAGCAGTAACGTTGATGTTCATCGACGATTCCCACCGCCTGCATGAACGCATAACAAATAGTCGATCCAACGAAGCGGAAGCCCCGTTGTTTCAGATCCTTGCTCATCGCGTCGCTCTGCGCGGTCGATTGAGCGATGTCCCCCAAATGCAGCGGCCGGCGGCGCAGCACTTTGCCGTCGGTGAACTGCCAGATGTACTGGTCGAAGGACTTTAGTGAAGCGCGGATCTCGAGGTAGGCTTTGGCGTTGGAGATGAACGCGTCCACCTTGAGGCGATTTCTGACGATACCGGGATCCTGCCAGAAGGCGTTTGCGCTTCGCGGCGCCGTAGCGCGCCATTTTCTCGGCGTCGAACCCATCGAACGCCATCCGATAGGTCTCGCGCTTGCGCAAGATGGTGAGCCAGCTCAGGCCAGCCTGGGCGCCCTCCAGGCATAGCATCTCGAAGAGCCGGTGGTCGGCGTGCACGGGCACCCCCCACTCGGCGTCGTGATAGGCAAGGTAGAGTGGATCCGTCCCGCACCACGCGCAGCGCAGCTTGCCGTCGGCGTGACGTTGCGCTCCGAGTTTCCGAAGATTGGGGCTCCCCATCAGGCGCTATGGATTCAGCCGTGCAGACGCACGGCGTGACTATCCTTGTAAACCAGTTCGATGCGGTCGACGCCGCGCGTGCGGCGCGCCGTACTGCGGATTTCGTGCATCAGTTTGAGCAGCACGCGGGTATTCACCTCGGGAGTCGAACTCAATAGTGGTTCCACTCCGAGATGCAGCACAGCAAACCGCTCGGCGCACGAGCGCACGAACACGGCGACGCCCAGGGGTCTGCCGAAGTCGGATATTGCAAACAGGGTTTGGACCCCCGCGATGTCGCCCACCCGGACCCGCAAGCCGCCCTCATGCTCATAGATTTCCGGCACTCCATAGGTTTCTATGGATTGCTGAATGCCGACTCGCACGCGATGCTGATTGACGTTGAAGAACAGCAATTGCTCCAGCGCAGTGCGCTGGTCCGCCGCCAATTTCGATGTGATCCCAATTGAACCGCTCAACGCTATCCCGGCCATGAGTGCCTGCGCCCCTCAAGTGAGTGTCCCGTTATTACTTGATGCAGTGCAACAAATATTGTCTGTCGCTCGAGACGCCGTATCGTATAGCGTCGCCTGAGGAATGGCACTAGATTGACATTTAATCACATTGCTGCGGTGCGGAATTATGCGGCGGGCGCGCCGCTAGGCAGCCGAACTGCGGGTGAGTGCCGCCTCTTCCGGCTCCTGCGTGAGCGCGCCGATCTCGGCGCCGATGCGCAGATCGTCAACCGCGCCGAACGTATGCTTGCGCACTTGGCCCTGCTTATCGATCAGCACCAAGCTGGGTGTGCCGCGCATCTTGTAGCGCTCCATGGTGTGCGGAATCGGACTCGCCGAATTCGGCTGATCGAGTGCGATGGGAAACTTCAGACGGTACTCGTGGATGAAGGCTTTGAGCACCGCCGAGTTGAAGGCGTCATGGTGTTCGAAGGTCGCGTGCAAGCCAATGACCGCCACGTCTTTCGGTTCGAAGGTCTCGTAAATCCTGCGCGCCTGCGGAATTGCGCCGGCGACCGAATTCGGGCACAGCACCTGGAATGCCGCTAGCACCACTACCTGCCCGCGCAGCCCGGATAGTTGCAATGGACGGTCCGTGTTGAACCAAGACTGTACGAGTAGCTCCGGCGCATATGTTGAAGTTGTCATGAATAGCGCACGCCGCAGATTCCCAGCCGCGGCGCAATGATCCTCGGTTGTTTTTTTGATGGAGTCGGTAGGTCTATTGTGTGCCGGAAGCAGGTAAGAATTACAAGAGGCAAAGCTGTTGACGAACAACTTTGTACGGAACCGTTGCGATTTCTGCGGCGATGCGCTAGGAACCTGTGCAACGCGCGATAACGGTGGTAGGCGTGCGCCGAACGGTATCCGCCGACGATTCGCCGACGATTCGCCGCTCGATTTAAGGCTTGAGCGCTTTGTCGCGCTGCTTGCGCTCCGCGATCTCCTCGCGATCGACCGCAATGTTGCGTGGCGCTTTGATGCCGATTCGAACTTGCGAGCCGTTCACCGCCATCACGGTGACTTCAACATCGTCGCCGATGTGCAATGTCTCGCCGGTGCGGCGAGTGAGTATCAGCATTGAAGTAGCTCCGGGTAGACCCGGCCGTTATTAGGTCACACGGTAAAGCGCTTCGATGTGAGCGCGTTGCGGCGAATCGCTGTAGGACTGCGCTGACTCCTACGGCTGGGTCAGTGCCCCATCCAGCGCGACTTCCGGTGCTCCGGCCCAATCGCTGACCGTGGCTTCATAAATGGCCAGTTCCCGCAACAGCTCCTCGAAATGCTGCGCTTTGCCCATCGCGAAACCTTGGCCATAGTCGACCCCCAGATCCGCCATGCGCGCGCGCAGCACATCGGTCTCGACATATTCGGCGATGGTTTCCATGCACATGACTTTCGCCAGCTGCGCGATGGCCTTGATCATCGATTCGGAGCGCGAATTGGTGATCGCATCGCGGACGAAACTGCCGTCGATCTTCAAGTAGTTGACCGACAGATCCTTGAGATAGGCGAGCGAACTGACGCCGGTGCCGAAATCGTCGAGCGCGAACTGGCACCCCAGATTCTGCAGGCTGCGCATGAAAGCCTGCGCCTTGGCCAGATTTCCGATCGTCGCGGTTTCCGTCAATTCGAAGCACAAGATGCCTGGCGGCAGCTTGCTCGTCTGGATCCGGTCGATCACGTACGGGAGAAATGACTCGTCCTGCAAAGACTGGCCCGAGAGGTTGATCGCGAAGCGCGCGCTGTCTTCGCCCAGCGATGCGCCGTGCTCGCCGAGCAGCTCGCAGGCGCGGCTCACCACCCAGCGATCCACCGTCGGCATGAGCTGGTAGCGCTCCGCCGCGGAGAGGAATTTGCCGGGCGGGATTATTTCGCCGTGGTCGCCCAGCATACGGATCAGCAGTTCGAAGCGCGGGCGGCCGTAGTTGCCGCGCAACGGCAGAATGGGCTGTGCATCGAGGCGGAAGCTGTCGTTGCCGAGTGCATCCCTCAGCTTGCCGATGACCATGATATCGGTGTGCCGCCGGATGATGCTCTGGTCGGAATCCTGGAACATTTCCACGCGATTGCGCCCGCGGTCCTTGGCCGCTTTGCATGCGATCTCCGCGGTGGCCAACGCATGCGCGAGCGGATTGTCGGAGCGCCCTATCGGCGCCACGCCGAGACTGACGGACACTTCGAAAGAACCGTGCCCCGCGCGCGGCATGATGGCGGACGCCGCCGCGCGGATCTTCTCGGCGACGATCGCGGCCGCGTCCATGCTGGAACTCGGAATGAGACCGGCGAGCCGATCTCCGGAAATGCGCGCCGACAAGGCCCCCGCGGGCAGCGACTTTGCCAGGCATTCGGCGACATTGACGATTACGTCGTCGCCCACATGCATACCGAAGGTTTCGTTGATGACGTGTAGCCGGTCGATGTCGAGATAGAGAATGATGTGCGTATCGCCGGAATTCGCCGAGCCGAGCAGGGCGGTGGCCTGACGTTCGAACGCCTGACGCGTCATCAAGCCGGTACTGGAGTCGTATTGAGCCTGAATGATGCTGGTCGCTCTCTTCGCCAGCACCTCGGCGATGCGCGTTTGATGCAGGTCGAAGTCCTGCGCGCTCGGCGGATTGAACAGAGCGAGCACACCCATGACCCGCTCCGAAGAATGGCGCACCGGGCAGGCCAAAATCTTGTAGGGGGCCGCGACGTCACTCGCGACCTTGGAGATATGATTGACGACGATGGTGCGCTGCTGCAGCTGCATCCAGGCCATCAAATGATGCTGCGCCCGATTCAGCGATTCCGGCGACATGGGCTGGCCACTGCGCGTCTGGGACAAAGCGATGTTCTTGTCCGGTACCCACAAGGCCGCAAGCGCGCAGCCCATGCGGTCCAGCCCGGTTTTCAGGATCAAGCTGAATTCGTCGTTGTCGCTGCAGGTGGCGGATTGCTGCGAGGATATTTCAAGCATCAGATCGAGGTCGCGTTCTCGCACGTCCAGATCGCGTTCTCGCGAACCCAATCTCGAGCGCAGGCTGAGTTCGCGGCGCAGGCACTCCAGCGCCGGTTGCACCAGCTGCCGCACGGTCTGCAGTGGGCGCGGCTGGGTTTGCGTGCCGGTCAGGCGGCCGATCAAACTGACGACCCCGAGCAACTCGATGTGCTCGCCGCGTATGGCGAAGGAATACACTGCGCGGTCCGCGTCCAGGGTACGAACGATGCCCGAGAATTCCGCGGCATCCGTCAGCGCGTTCGCGATGGCGTCCTTGATGAGACCAGGGTCCTCGGCGAGGTCCCATTCGTCGGATGCCCATACCAAGTTGGAAAACCCGTCGTGCACGACCACTCCGCACAGGCTCGGCATGAGCATTCGCAGCAACCGTCCATAGGGATCGAACGAGGCATCCGCGGCGGGCCTTTCGATGGCGGTCGATTTGATATCCAGCACTGCGGCCGTCCTAGCGGGTTCGGGTTTGGGTTTGGGACTCACGAATCAATGTGCTGTAAACCCGCCGATTCAGCCTTGACGAGAGTCGCAATTCAACGTAACCCCTTGAGGGTTTTCCGCGGTCGCTTGACAATAACGTCTGCATCTTGTGATGCAGATCGCGAATTCAGTGTCCGCCGCGGGTACGGCGCGCCAAAACTCCGAGTAAATGGCGGCCGCCCGGAATCCTCGCCAGCCAAAACACTCTGCGCCAGAAACGCCTCGCTTTCTCGTCCAGGCTCACGAGCGGCAGCGCTTCATACAGCCTCCCCAGAGGCTCGTGCACAATCGCGCTTTGCACGCTGATGGAGCTGCGCCGCCCGGCCGACGTCACGGTCAATACCACATTCTCGGTGCGCCACTCGATGTCGACGTCGCTGATGCCGGAAGGCCGCAAAGTGTCGGCCGCGCGGAAATCAGCTCCGCGCAGGAACACGTCGAGGGGTGCGAGGCCGCCGCGCGACAGGCGCCACGCACCTTCGCCGAGGTCCTGCGCCATCAATGTCCCGGGAAATTTGCGTCGCACGTTCGCTCTCATTGCGTCATCCTACCGGGGATGGACGCGTCAATGAAACTACTCCCAGGCCAGGCATTGAACTCGAGCGGCCAACCGCGTCTCGACTACCGCGCGGTAGCCACGCTTGCCTTCCCATTCATGCTGAACAGCGCCGCGCAAGCCGTGCTGAATGCGACCGACACCTGGTTCATCGGGCGGCTGTCGCCAGCCGCGACCGCGGCGATCGGAGCGGTGTACTGGCCCATACTGGTCTGCCTGCTGCTGTTCGGCGGCGTCGGTCTGTCGGTGCAGACGTCCGTCGCGCAGGCCTTCGGCGGTCATCGGTATACGCGCGCGTCGCAAGCGGCCTGGACCGCTCTTTGGGCGTCGCTGTTCACGGTGCCCCTGTTCGTCTTGCTCAGCCTGGCGGGCCGGTGGATTTTCGCCCCCTTCCATATTCCCGAAGACACTCTGCGGCTGGCGCTCGAGTACTGGTTTCCGCGCATGCTCGGCGGATCGCTGGGCATCGCTCTATGGTCGCTCCTGGGCTTCTTCAACGGCGTGGGCCGCCCGGCCATAACGCTCTGGGTGACGGTCGGCGTGGCGGCGGCGAACGC
Organism: uncultured Gammaproteobacteria bacterium; assembly: GCA_963807505.1. GTDB lineage: Bacteria > Pseudomonadota > Gammaproteobacteria > Steroidobacterales > Steroidobacteraceae > Bog-1198. The sequence goes on from CAWECC010000001.1 coordinate 1,301,233, forward strand.
GTACCTGAACCAGGTGTTCATGTTCAATCTGGGGTTGGGCATTGCCGGATCCGGGTGGGCAACGGACACCGCGCAGCTGATCGGCGTCGCCGCCGCCGCCGTCTTGTTTCTGGGAAAGCCCACGCGGAAACGCTACCGCTCCCATCTCACCACGCGGCTGCACATGGGCGCGCTGCGGCGCCAATTGAAATTGGGATTCCCCATGGGGGTGCTGATTGCAGCGGACATCCTCGGCTTTGCACTGTTCCAGCTCATGCAGGTACGGCTCGGCACCATCGACGGCGCGTCCACTCAGATAGTCATGATGCTCACGTCCTTTTGCTACATGCCTGCGGTGGGCGTTGCCATGGCAGGTACCACGCTGGTCGGCCAGGCCATCGGCGCGCACCACCGCGATTGGGCCTTCAAGGTCGGCAACGGAATCATTTGGATGGCCGTGCTCTACATGGGTGCGATCGGCGTGCTCCTCGCAGCGGCCGGCCCCTGGGTGTTGCCGTTCTTCACCAACGGCGCGGATCCGGACGCCGCGGGCGTGGTCGCGCGAGGCTGCGGTTTGCTTTGGATCGCCGCCGGGTATCAGTTGTTCGACGGACTCAACATCGGCAGCAGCGCATGTCTGCGCGGTGCCGGCGATGTACAGCTTCCGGCCGTCATGGTACTTGCATTGTCCTGGCTGCTCTTCGTACCGCTGGCACATAGCCTGTCGTTTGCGCCGGGCACGGGCTGGGTGAATTGGCTGCCGCAATTCGGCATGGGCGCGGTCGGCGGATGGCTGGCCGCGTTGGTCTACGTCTGTTGCCTGGGGTCGATGCTGTTTCTTCGCTGGCGGTCGGGCGCGTGGCAGCGCATGTCGCTGCCGCTCGGTTGAGAATATGGAGGTGCGGGAACGCCAGCCTGAAGCGATCCGCCCACGATATCCTGAGCAAGGGGGGAGGCACGCTCGAAACGATGGTCGATGATCTGCGCAATCGACGGCAGGGGGAGGGAGACCGGCCGTAACGCCTTGAGCAGCGTCATAGCCCACCCTCACTCTTCAGCTGACGAAGATCTCTTTCGAACTGGTCAGCCATGGCATACGTATAGATTCGCGTAATGTCACCATTATTTTGCAGCTCTACGAGCTTTCTCAAATCACTCTGACGTTCTTTCCAAGTCAGGCCGTCGGTAAAGAACAACAGTGCCGTGTCGGCCCGTTTGGCATTGATGATGGTGTGGACATCACCCAATATATCGGTCATTTTCGAACCCGTGGCACCGTAGCCCTTGGACTCCACCAAGATCCGCGCCGCCGATTTCGACGGGATCGCAAAATCGCACTTGGCTGAAGTGCCCCGCGGCCCGTTAAAAGTACAACGCACCTCGAAGTTGTCGCCAAACACCGTTTTGATAATCGCCTCGGCGAAGTCCTCTACGTCTCTCCCGCGTCGTTGCCCCGAAATCGCGCTGCCCCGTCCGCTCCTCAATCGTTCGACCAAGACATCGCTCCAGTGCGGTGGTCGATTGGCCTCTGTGGCCATTGCCTCCAACAATCCAAGGCGCGAAAGATCCGACAGAAAGCCAGCAGTATCCGCACGGTACGACTTGACGCCGATACCTGCGCTTCCCCGAGCACCATGCAACTGCGCGGTGAACTGGTCCTTGGACAGTCCCAGGAATAAGCGACAGATCAAAATGCCTTCATCGAAATTCGCATTCAGGAGCGCCTCGACATCGTCTATCGAGTACGCCGTTTTCACCGACAGACCTTGGAGCTTCGCGATCACATGGACCGCTGTCTCGTCTCTCCAGTCCACTTCCAGATGCCGCAAGCTGCCGAGGATGTCCTCGATCTTCTGCCTGACGATTTGCACGATTACTGCCCGACGATCAGATATTCGCGCACGTTGGCCCGCTCAACTCCGCGGTGCGTGCCGAAGTGGTAACGATGAGGCCTTTCGAACGCCGTCACGTGCGCCTTGTAGCGCCGTAATAGATCCTCGAGGACTTCACGGTCCGGATAGCCGTTTGAACTGTAGGACAGCACAATCTTGGAGTGACGATACAGCCGAAACAAACGGTCAAAGGCATCTATGGCTGATTTACGCGACCCAAAGGGTGTATGCGGCTTTTCGATCTTCTTCACCTTGGTGTCCTGCATGATGCGAACACCGCGCCAGTAGCAGGACAATCCCTCGAGGAAATGGTAGCGCTTCATGTAGCAGTTATCATCTGATCGCGGCACGTAGGGCGGATCCAGATACACCAGATCCACGCCGGCGGGCTTGAGGCTGAATACATCCGCGCGTTTTACGGTGTGCCGCTTGCCGTTATCAAACACCACCTTATTGAACACCGCGATCTGTTCAGAGAAATGTTCCTCCATGCTCAAGCGAAGATCGCGTCGTCCATCGTCGTAGTGCGACAAATCCCCTGAAATAGTAAACACTCCCCGCGGCTGTTTCTTCAAACTGGAGCGGATCAAAGCTGCTTTGGCCAACGCCCGTTGCTGCGGATGGGCCAAATCGTCAATATTCGCCGACACCCGGTCGAGAAATTGCAGGTCGCTCTTCGCATAGAAGACGCCGCCGAATGTCTCCTCAATGAAATGGGGTCCCTTGCGGCGTACCGCCACCAGCTGCTTCAAGGCGTTCGCATCGATGCGATATTTGCTGTTGGCCACCGTAGCGCTCGCCAGCACTGCAGGAAAATTCAGGAAATCCGAGGCGAACACCTGTTTACCCATCGATTTCAGCAAGTACGCGACACTGCCGCTGCCGGCAAACGGGTCGGCCGCAGTCTCGAAGTCGAGGCTACGCAAGACGCCGTGAAGCCAAGGCAGCAGACGGTGTTTGGATCCCATGTAGCGCAACTCGGGAAATACTAGAGCCTGCTCAGGAAGCGGGATCTTGTCGAACATCTCGCGACTATAATCGAGTTCTATTCTCGCTTCGGGCCGGGGCCGGCCGGGTACAGCGTCGCTCATTTGTATAGCCTGGCAGTCGTCCGTAAATCGTCATGGATTGAGTTTATGTTACCCGGTCACTGGATTTATGTACAGTATCCCATACTCCAGGTAGACCCCAACTACGTCTATTTACCCAGTCTTTCGCTTCGCCAGCCAGGTATCGAGGTGGCCTGCGAAGGCATTGCGATTCGCCTGAGTGAGCGGCGGCGGACCTCCGCCGACATTGCCGCTGGAGCGCATGGTGTCCATGAAATCTCGCATGGCGAGCACTCCGCGAATGGTATCCGCGGAGTAGCGCTCTCCCCTGGGGTTGAGCGCCTCGCCTCCCTTGGCGATGACCTCAGCGGCGAGCGGAATATCAGCCGTGACCACCAAGTCTCCCGCCGCCACGCGCTTGACGATTTCTCCATCGGCCACATCGAACCCCGCGGACACTTGAATCGCGCGCAAGCTCGGAATGCGAGGAATCTGCAGGGGTTGATTGGCGACCAGCGTCACCGCGACACCAACGCGCTCGGCCGCGCGAAACAGAATGTCCTTGATGACATTCGGGCAAGCATCTGCGTCAACCCAAATAACGGCAGCCGCCACGTTCGACCCTCGATCAATGCGCGTGCATCGGCCCGTGCAATATACACGTCCAAGCAAGTCTTGAAGCGACGCGAGTCGTTTCCATCCCCGGCCGCGAGAACGGTTAATGTGTGGCCCTATGTCCAAATAGGACTTTCCTACCGGTGAAACACATGCGTAAACCCTCGATGCAGCAGCGCGATTGGCTCCAAAGCCAACTATGTCATGGGTTATCCGTCCTATCCGCGCTGCTTCTGCTGAGTTTGCCGGCCATCGTGGTAGCGGACCAGCTGAGCGACGTCGTCGCCCTGGAAGCACAATGCGAGCAGGAGCGGGAAGTGAGGATCAAGCCGTTGCGCGAGATGGAAATCGCCAAATGCAAGGCCGATAGTCACAACGATGCAGCCTATTGCGAGAGATATTGGAAGGACTACGGCAATCGCATACGCACGCCGAACGGAACAATGACACCGCGCATGTTCGATGACCTGCCCATTTGCGTGGCGGCATTCGAGGCTCGCAAGGCGCTCATCAATCGAGACGGCAGATAAGGCCGGAGACCTGGCGCGCCTCGGCGACACCGCACAAACGAACTGCTCGGAACCGGGTGGCTGGCTTAAACGTCCGCAGTTCAGTGCGTGAGCGTGCGCCGGATGAATTCGGCCACATTGTCATGCAGGGCTTTGAGCGACGCTTCGTGAGCGTAGACCATATGTCCGGAATCGTAGAATCTAAAATCGATGTTCTTTTGCAAGGTCGCCGGGATCGGCAGCTGCCGCATCTCGTAGATGCCCTCGTAGAACGGCGTCGATAAATCGAAATACCCCCCGTTCACCAGGATTTTGAGATTTGGATTGTGCTTCATCGCCGACGCCAGGTCGGGCATGACATTGACCTGCTGTTTCAACGCCTCGTGTGCACCCGGCGGCTGATGCGAGAAGTCCCAATCGCCCTCAATATCGAGAGATTCCCGGTAGACCTTGCCGTCCCCGAATTTCAGTTCCTTACGCACATAATCATTGAATACGCTGATATAGGCCGAGCCGATCGCCGCCGATTGGGGGTCGTAGCCTGCTTCCTTGCTCATGGGATCCAGTGTCGGGCCGGAAAAGCGTGTATCGAGCTCGCCCGTGGTCAGTTCAGAGTCGTCCAACAGCGTCTTGCGGAACTCGCCCGCGGAGATGCGCAGATTCGCCTTCTCGATATAGGCGACGGGAAGTCCGGTGTAGGTGCGGAGTTTTTCCGCCACTATCTTGCGCTCGCCCGGGTCCAGCGCGGCGCCGGCGTGCAGCGCCGAGGCATACTCGCCGGATGCGAAATGTTCGACTTCATCCACCAGCGAGGCCAGGTCCTTGGGCGCTTCGGGTAGCCGGTGGTGATACCACGCGGTCGCCGCATAGGATGGAAGCCAGAGTTCGTAGGGCTGATCGACGGCAGGATTCAGCTCCGGATAATCCGGCAGTACGTCGTAGCTGAGGCACTGCGACAGTAGAATGACTCCATTCACGTCGACGCTGCTGCCGGTCTCCAGCAAATTGACGACATTCGCGGCACGCGTCGTGCCGTAACTCTCGCCAAAAATGTATTTGGGTGAATTCCAGCGGCCCCACTTCGACAGGAAGCCGGTAATGAACTCGGCAAAGGCATGGGCATCGGGATCCACCCCATAGAAGGCCTTCTCCTTATCCTTGCCTGCGACGCGGCTGAATCCGGTTCCCGGTGCGTCGACGAAGACGAGATCGCTGGCATCGAGCAGGCTGTACTCGTTATTCACCAAATCGTAGGGAGCCGCCGGAGTATGCGCATCGTCGGCAGTCACTACCCGGCGTGGACCGAATGCACCCATGTGCAACCACACGGTGGGCGAACCCGGTCCTCCATTGAATAGAAAAGTGATGGGCCGCTGTGGGCTCGGTGCGCCGCTCTTGAAATAGGCGACGTAGAACATGGACGCTTCGGCAGGTCCGATTTTGTCTTCTTTATTGATATTCTGCGGCACATCGTCGTAGCCCTTGAGGTGAACCACGAGGGTGCCCGCGTAGGCATCGTAATCCAGGCGTTTGCCTGCCAGGACGACCGTTCCCTTGCTCGCCTGCAATTCCGGTTTGAACGTGACGATCTTCGCTTCGTCGATCTTGGTGTTGACGGCAACGCTCGCATCTACCGATTCGGCGGCCGATAGCCGCGTGGTCAGCAATACCACCAAGGCCGCCGGAACCAGGGATTTTAGATTTTTCAAATTTATTCTCTGATGTGGGGCGCGACCATAATCGCGGTGCGACATGATCGTGCTTTGCGAAGACGCTGTCCATTGACAGGTCCTCCTGGCTCTAACGTCCGGTTAAGTTCTTCAGAGCCTCTTCTACTTTTTTGAGGACATTAGGCTGAACTTTGCAGTATCGGAACATGAATCGACTGTTCGAGATTGAACGTATCTGATCAATGAGAAGATCCGTGTCGTATTTTAGATCCTCGGATTTCTGGATGCGAACGCGAAGAGGAAACGAATCTCCGGGTGGCAACGAGTCAGTCTGGCCGGTACCGGGGATAATGATGGTCGTAGGATGCCCCGCCCTGTTTAAGGCATCGGCCTGAATGACTAGAGCAGGGCGCTCTTTCTTTCCAGGCTCTTGTTGGACTAACCTATTGATTATAAAGCTTCAATGCCATCGTCTTCCGACTGTGACGGGACTTGCGTTATTCTGGTTGCTTTTCGTACCGCTCGCTTGAGCGGTATGGCGATGGAGCGTGTAAGTTGAATTTATTGAAGCGAGCCGCGCTCGCCCTGATCTTCTGCGCGCCGGCCTGCGCAATGGCGGTCGACGGCGCTGGAGCGCCGGCTCCCGTGACGCAAATCATCGCCGCCGAACGGCTGCCGCCGAGCGCGGTCAGCTTCGTCATCATGGATCTGGAATCCGGCCGCGTCGTGCGCAGCCTGAATCCTGACACGCCGCGCAGTCCGGCCTCCACCATCAAAGTCGTCACGACGTTTGCGGCTCTGGAAATGCTGGGGCCGGCTTACACCTGGCATACCCACGCATCGATTCGCGGTGTGCTCAGCAGCGGCGTACTCGACGGAGACTTGATTCTGCAGGGAGGCGGCGATCCCTACATGACCCTGGAGCGATGGTGGAGTTTCGCCCGCGACTTGCGCGCCAGCGGACTGCAGAAAATTCACGGCGACATCGTCATCGACGACACCGCCTTTTCCCTGCCGCCGGAGGATCCCGCAGAATTCGACGGGCGGCCGAACCGCTCCTACAACGTCGTGCCGGATGCGTTGATGGTGAATTTCCAATCCGTCGAGTTTCAGGTGGTTGCCGACGCGGATGCGCGGCGGGTCAATGTGATCGCCAGCCCGGCGCCGGTGAATCTGCAGATCGACAATCAAGTGCGCTTCGCACCGGGCCGCTGCGGCGGTGCGACCGGTAGAGTCGATTTCAAGGTGGCGTCGGCGAGCTGGGACAAGGTGGTGTTCAGCGGGGCCTTGTCTCCGCAGTGTGCTGAACGCAGCTTCGCCCGCGTGCTGCTGCAGCCGGCCACGTATGCCTTCGGCACTTTCGTGGAGCTATGGCGGGAATTGGGCGGCGAGTTCACCGGCAAGCTGCGCGTCGAGGCGGCGCCCGCGGACACGCGGGCATTGCTCACCTTCGACTCCCTGACCCTCGGGGAAATCGTGCGCCTGACCAACAAGTTCAGCAACAATCTGATGGCACGCCATCTGCTGCTCACCCTGGGGCGGGAAAGATTGGGCAGCCCCGCCACTCTCGAGAAAGGCGCCGCCGCGATCGCCGAATGGGGCGGCGAGCGCGGTCTCGATCTGCGCGGCATGGACATCGACAATGGATCGGGGCTGTCGCGCGTGACCCATATTTCAGCGCTGCAAATGGCCCAGATCCTCAGAGCGGCCTATCGCAGCCCCTATGCGCCGGAGTTTCTCGCGTCACTGCCCCTCGCCGGCGTCAACGGTACATTGCGATCCCGCATGAAAACGAGCCCGGCGGGCGCCGTGCGCTTGAAGACCGGGCATCTCGATGGTGTTACCGGAGTGGCCGGCTATGTCACGACGAACAGCGGAAAAACCTATGCACTCGTCTCCCTGGTCAACGACAACCGTGCGGACTACGGCGCCGGGGACCCCATGCATGGAGCGCTCGTGGCTTGGATGTTGGATAACCTGTGAGAGGGACCACCGGCGCGGCGGCGCCGGCGAAGCGATCGCCGCCATTGATCAGGTCGGGCGTTGCCGCCAACCGGCGTCCGTGCTCTCGCCCAATGCGGGCGACGCGCGGCCCGTACTCATGCGTATGCCGTTCAGAACGATCGGCGAGGCGAGACCCGGCAGCTCACCGTCGGGTCCGGAAACGCGCAGCTGCATTTTCCGATCGACCACCTGCGGATCGGCGAATACTTGGTCGATTCGATTGACCGGGCCTGCCGGTATTCCGTTGGCTTCCAGCGCCGCAAATAGGGCAGCGCTCGGCCAGGAGACCGTAGCCTCTGCGATCAGAGGAATGAGAATCTCGCGATGGATGACTCGACCGGGGTTGGTGGAAAAGCGCGGATCGCTCGCGAGCGCGCTGCGATCGAGGACCGCGCACAGCCGCCCGAATTGCCGGTCGTTCCCCACTGCGATGATCACATCGCCATCGGCGCAGGCGAAACTCTGATAGGGCACCAAGTTGACGTGGCCATTGCCCATGCGGTGGGGAACCTTCCCGCTCGCCATCCAGTTGAGCGCTTGATTCCCGAGCACGGCCACCTGGGTATCGAGCAACGCCATATCGACGTGGGCGCCCTCGCCGGTTCGCTCCCGCTGCCGCAGGGCGGCCAGGATTCCAACGGTCGAATAGACGCCCGTCAGAATGTCGGCATATGCCACGCCACCCTTTTGCGGCGGGGCCATCGGGCTCGCCGGTGATCGACATCATGCCGCCCATTCCTTGGACGATGAAGTCGTAGCCCGCCCGATGCGCATACGGACCGGTTTGGCCGAAACCGGTGATCGAACAATAGATGAGCGCCGGATTCAGCGCACGCAGGGCCGCGGCATCCAGACCGTACTGTGCGAGGCCGCCGACTTTGAAATTCTCGATGACGACATCGGCGCCCAGCGCAAGCGATCGGACCCGCGCCTGGCCTTGCGGGGTGGAGATATCGATTGCAATCGAGCGCTTTCCCCGATTGCAGCTGTGGAAATAGGCGGCGCCGAGATCCTCGCCCGCGGCAGAACGAAGGAAGGGCGGGCCCCATTGGCGAGTATCGTCGCCTTCCTCGGGCCGCTCGACTTTGATGACGTCGGCGCCAAGGTCGGCCAGAAGCTGTCCCGCCCACGGACCCGCCAGGATGCGTGCCAACTCGAGCACGCGAACGCCCGCCAGCGGCAGGGATGCCTCATCGACCGATAAGCTCGTCATTCAAGCATTCCTCCGCTAAGGGCGCTCCATGTCCCACAGTATCGCCGTCACATTCTTGCGCAGCCAGACACCGAAACCCAAATAGTTGAAGCGCCTTCGCAGGCGCCGACGATACCAATCGCCGGGTCGCAGATGCACGGATCGATCGGTGAGGCTGCGGTCGCAGTTTTCACGCCAATCCTCGCGCGTCAGAGCGGATACATAGAGGGCGGCGCCGGTCAGTTTCGCCAGATTGGCGATGGCGCGCGCAGCAGCATCGTCATCCAGGTATTGCAGCACGTCGTAGCAGATCACAAGGTCGCTGCTGAAGTGCGGCGCGAAGTCGGTCACCGAGCCCTTGATCCATTTGTACCGGGAGCACAGAAAGTCGCTCGCCTCCAAACCCCGATAGCGCGCGCGCGGGATGGCCTCGGCGAAAGGCTTGCGCAACAGCCCGATGCCACAGCCCGCATCGAGAATGCTGCGGACGGGTATGCCGGCATGTTTCAGAACAGCGGCAATGAGGTGCGCCCGGCCGCGCATCTCTGCCGCCGTCGTGACGCGGGTGGCGGTGTCGAAGTAGTACTTGCGGAAGTAGGCGGAGTCGAAGGCCGTCCCCGAGGGCCGCACTTCGAGCCTATTCCTCATCTGCACGTGGCTCGTCGAATTTCCTTGGGCCGGAAATTATCTTGGAATGGCATCGGATACAGCATACAGTCATGGCCGGTAGAATCCTGGGAAAACGACCCACTCATTGTATTGTTTTTCACTCGATGGAGATCCGTATGCTGCGCTTCTCGGCCGTGCCATGCACGGCGCTCATTCTGGTCCTGAGCTTGCCGCTGGGATCCATTCCGCTGCGGGCCGCGGACGTAGACTTCAAGAGCCTGGATCCGAAAGCAATCTCGATCCACCTGCCCGCCGACATCGAGTGGAAGGACAGCGGAGGCGGAGCGGAGACCGCGAAGCTCGCCGGCGACGAATCGAAACCCGGGCTTTACGTGATACTGGTCAAGTGGAAGGCGCACCACAATAGCCGCCCCCACTTTCATCCCAACGATAGATTCATCACCGTGCTGTCGGGAACGTGGTGGGTGAACACGGGTCCCAAGTACGATCCCGACGGCATGAAGCCCGTGCCTGCCGGAAGCTTCGTCACACACTATAAGAACGAAGTTCACTACGACGGGGCCAGAGATGCCGATGTGATCCTGGAAATCGTCGGCATGGGCCCGGCAACCGCGGTCCCGGCGGAGACGCGGTAGGCGTCCACACGGACATCGATGGCGGCCGCCATCGGCCGCCCTGTGCTATACGAGAATTTATCAGCCCTTGTCCCGGGCCTGCGCCCGTGCAAATGCCGGCCGCGCTACTATCCGTTTCACGTACTCATCGATGACGCTTGATTTCGGCATCATCGGGCTTTGCCCGAACATCGCGAATGTCGTGCCGTAGAGCACGTCCGCTGCGCTGAAACGCTCGCCGAGAATATAAGGACCCGGAGACAGGGCCTTTATTATCGTCGGCATTGCCTCTTCCACCGCCACCCACCCGGCGGTACCACGAGGCACTTCCACGTTCATGAATTTGGACATGAACGCCGGCTCCAATACCCCCGTGTAGTAGCTCAACCACGAAAGATAGGCGCCGCGCTCGCGTTCACCCACCACGGGGCCGAGCCGGTTCTTCGGGAATTTATCGGTCAAATAGAGCGCAATGGCCGGTGATTCGAATACGATGATGCCATCGTCGGAAATCGTCGGCACTTTCCCGTGCGGATGAGGATTGAGCGGATCCACGGCGCCCCCATCACGAGTTCGCGTCGTCACGAGCTTTATCTGGTAAGGCGCTTCGAGTTCCTCGAGCAGGAAAATGAAACGTGTCGAGCGCGTTTGCGCGCGGTGAAAAAGTGTAATCATGCTCGAACCTCGCCATAGGGAAAGGGTCTAGGTATTGTGCCACGATGATTGAAGGAGGAAGGTAGTGATTGACATCAGCAAAGCCGGTGGATTCTCGCTTGGAGCCCGCATCGTGAAGCGTGCGGGATACGGCGCAATGCAGCTCGCCGGACCAGGGGTGTTCGGGCCCCCGAAAGATCGGCAGGGGGCGCTCGCGGTGCTGCGCGAGGCGGTGGCGAGCGGCGTCGATCACATCGACACGAGTGACTTCTACGGACCGCACATCACCAATCAGCTCATCCGCGAAGCGCTGCACCCCTATCCCAAAGAGCTGGTGATCGCCACCAAAATCAGCGCCCGGCGCGGCGCGGATAAATCGTGGATCCCGGCCTTCTCGCGCGAAGAACTGACCCAGGCAGTCCACGACAATCTGCGCAATCTCGGCCTGGATGTGCTCGAGGTAGTCAACCTTCGCAGCATGCTCGGCATCCACGGTCCTGCAGAAGGATCGATCGAGGCTCCGCTCACGGTTCTGGCCGACCTTCAACGGCAAGGCCTGGTGCGTCACATCGGGCTGAGCAACGTCACCCCAGCACAGATCGCGGAGGGCCGCCGGATCTGCGAAATCGTCTGTGTGCAGAACTCGTACAACCTGACGCATCGGGCCGACGATGCCTTGATCGACGATCTTGCCCGCGACCGCATCGCCTATGTGCCGTTCTTTCCGCTCGGCGGCTTCACGCCGTTGCAGTCGGCGGCGCTCTCCAATGTCGCCAAGGATCTCGGCGCGACGCCGATGCAAGTGGCCCTCGCCTGGCTGCTCAAGCGCGCGCCCAACATTCTGCTGATACCCGGCACCTCGTCGGTTCAACATCTACGTGAAAACCTGTCGGCGGCCAACCTGGAGCTGCCGATCGCCATAATGACCGTGCTAAATCAGATCGCGGCTGGTACTGCGCCGGCTTGACGCAGCAGCCGCAAAACGACTCAATCTAAGACTGCAGTCCCGGCTCTCTGGCGTAGTTCCGCTGCGGTTCCAGCGCATTGAATGATACGCAGCCGCTTAAACTGTTTTTCGCGCAGCACATGGCAGTGTTAGCGTTACTTATCAATTGTTCCCCAGTAGTGCCGTTTTCCGGATAAGAGGCGATGCCGATGCTCGCCTTGATGACAAGTTGTCGGTAATCCCCCGTGTCAATGGGTTGAGTAATGGTCTTCAGCATGGCACCCGCAATTCTCAGAATATTCTCGCCGCCCCGCGGATTCATCAATAAATACAGAAATTCACCGCCCTCGTTTCGGCACACCGTGTCCTCGTCGCGAGCATGTTTTAACAGGCGTTTTCCTAGCTCCCGCAACAAGCGGCTTCCTACGGCGTGACCATGCGTGTCATTTATAAGTTTAAAGCTGACTATGCCGAGGAACATTACCGCCAGCGTCCAATCGTGGCGCTTGGCCAAGGCAATTGCATGTGCCAGCCGGTCGTCGAACAGGTCGCGGTTCGCCAGACCAGTCGCAGCATCGTGCAGTACACGCAGTTGTGCCTTCTTCTCGCCATCCTGTGCGGTCGCCAAGGCAGCCTCAGAACTTGCCAACGCGTTTTTGGACTCGGCCAACGCGATCCGAGTCTGCTCCTTCACTTCGCCGATCCCATCCATCAACGTCTCGGTGAGTTCATGTAGATCGTGAGCGCATTCCCGCACTTCGCGTTGGACCCTTTGATTGTTTTCCAGGGACTTATCGGCTGAAAGCGGGTTCGCGCCCGCAGCTTGTCTCATCTTCGCCACGTCGTTGGATGAGCCCAGGTTATCCGCGCACAACCCGAGTTTTTCTGTGACGTCATGGGTTTGATTCATTGCCAACGCCAACGAAGCGGGCTCGTCGACGGGATTTGCGGTGTGATACGGATCTGACGTCATATAGCGTTGCCGTTCTGAATCCAGAGTGTTTCTCACGCTTTCGAACCGGGATAGTGGAGTGCGCCGGGCTTCATCCCATCCGTAGGCATACCCGCGCAGTAACCATTAACAATGTATTTAGGCGGCGTCTGTGCGCTGGGGCGCTTATGCCGCCCACAGGCATTCTAGCCGCACCGGCCAAATACAAGGGGTCGTAGCGGCCAAGTACAGGACCGTACCTACAGCTTAACTTGCCAGTTAATCTTGCAAGTTGAACTGTTAATATGTATATTGGGAAGCATGAGCAAGCCTCCCAAACTTTCACTCCCACTCGAAACGGCGGTCGCAGACCTCTTGCGGGCAACCGGTCAGCTTCTGCGCCGCCTGCGCTCGGAATCGAACCCGAGCGAACTGACTTGGTCGCAGGTTGCGATTCTGGCTCGGCTAGATGAGGCGGCCTCGATGACCACGGCGGACCTCGCCCGCTCAGAGTCTGTGAAGCCTCAATCCATGGGCGCCTCGCTCGCCGCTTTAGAGCAGGAAGGACTGGTGCAACGCCAGTCTCATCCGACGGATGGCAGGCAAGTCCTGTTCGCGCTCACCGATAAGGGGATCGCGACCAGGCGACACAACAGCCATCTGAAACGGGAATGGCTGTCGGCAGCCATGGCGAAGCTAGACCCAACCGAACAGCAATCCCTCATTGCTGCGGCCGCGCTCATCAAACGCTTGAGCGACTCTTGAAGAATGTCGAACTTCCCAATGACATCGAGCAGTCCATGTTGTTGGTCATTTCGGGAAGGCTTCGCGGCCGTTTCGGGTTTCGCTTCGTAGCGCCGCTAGCGCTCGGCTCTACCCTCAATCCGATCAACTCGACCATGATTGCGACTGCGCTGGTACCGATCGCAACCAGCTTTCATGCCAGTGTCGCCGACGCAGGCTGGCTCATCGCCGGGCTCTACTTGGCCAGCGCCATCGCACAGCCCACGATGGGGCGGCTAGCGGACCTGTTCGGCGCCCGCCGAATTTATCTCATCTCCCTGTTCCTGGTCGCCGCAGCAGGCATTCTCGGGCGGCTGGCGCCATCCTTGAGCAGTCTGGTCGTGGTGCGTGTTCTGCTCGGGATCGGAACCTCCGGTGCGTACCCGTCGGCGATGCGCATCTTCCGCGTGCAAGCGGATCACCTCGGCTGCGAACCACCCCGTGCAGCAATGGGTTTTTTGTCACTTGCGGCGCTATCTACCGCCGCGATTGGGCCTTTGCTGGGCGGTGTGTTGACCGGCGCGTTTGGATGGCACTCGATCTTTCTCGTCAACGTCCCTTTGGCGCTCGTTACCGCCCTCTTGGTGCTTCTCTGGACCCCAAAAGATCAAGTGCGACGCGCCGGCTTTGCCCGCGTTCTCAAAGAACTCGATTTGGGCGGCATCGGCCTATTCGCGGCATTTTTGCTTTGCCTGATGATCTTCCTGATGAACCTAGACCGGCCCATCTGGGTCGCCTTGCTGGGCGCTGCGGCATTGGGCGTCGCGCTCGTTGTCCATTCTCTGCGGACGAAGCAGCCGTTCATCGACGTACGAATGCTGGCCAGCAATAGCCCGTTGACCCTGACGTACCTGCGAGCCGGAGTGCTCCTGACGATCGTCTACTGCATCATCTACGGTTTCGCACAGTGGCTCGAGAGCGCAGCCGGATTCACCAGTTCCGAGGCGGGCCTCATGATGTTGCCGATATCGGTGGTTGGGGTGCTCTCATCGTTGGCCGGCGCGAGGACAAAAGGCATTCGCGCACCCATCCTCGTCAGCATCGGATCCGCCCTGCTCGGATGCGTCTGTCTGGTTTTCGTCGATCACGCAACACCCGCGTGGATAATCGCTGTCGTGGTCATGCTGTTCGGCCTCCCTCAAGGCTTGTTCTCGACGGCGACCCAAGCTGCCGTCTACATTCAGGCGCCAGCCGACGCAATCGGTACCGCCGCTGGGCTGCAGCGGACCGCGGGATACATCGGTGCGATCGCCGCCACCAGTCTCCTGGCTCTGATGTACGGCCAACGAGCGACTGACCACGGCTTTCATAGTCTCGCGGTCGTCTTGGGCGTGCTCAGTACCTTTCTCCTGGTCTTCACGATCTTCGACCGCACGCTGCCGCGCGGCCCGGTCGGCTGACGCTGCCAATTTCAACTTCAACTCAAGGAATCAATCATGCCACTCACCCCGATTGACAACGTCGCCGCCTTGGTCGTCATCGATATGCAGAAGGGTCTCGCTGGACTGCCGACTGTTCACCCTTTCTCTGAAATCACCGAGCGGATCGCAAGACTCGCGCACGCTTTCCGCGAGCACGGATTGCCCGTCGTTCTCGTCAATGTAGCTGGTGGTGCCCCGGGACGCGTCGATGCCAAATTTGATTTCTCACCGCCGGCCAACTGGACGGAGTTCATTCCTGAGCTGGATAGGCAGCCTAGCGATTACACGGTGACCAAGCTGCAAATAGGCGCTTTCTATGGGACCGCCCTTGAGCAAATCTTGCGCAGGCGCGGTGCGACGCAGGTCTTCGTGGCTGGAATCGCGACCAGCATGGGTGTGGAGGCGACCGCGCGCACCGCCTATGACCACGGCTATAACGTCGGGCTCGTCGTCGATGCGATGACTGACCTCAACCCCGATGCACATCGACACAGCGTTGAGAGAGTCTTTCCTCGGATTGGTGAGACAGCCACGACCAACGATGTACTGACACTATTGAAGCAACGGGTTCATAAGCATACCTAGCGCAGGGCCATGCGTGCGCAATCCGGTTGGCAGGTCCAATCAATGCTGTGCAGGATCGGCACACGCGCGTGCCGCTTGAAATCGCTGCAAGGACGGCTCAATCAGCCTTGTTTCCCCAGCAACCCATAAAGACGTCGCCGGTGTAGCTTTCCATCGCCATGCGGTATTGGCCCGGGCAGGTCGGAGGGGGACTGCTTGCCCGCGGAAACATCTCCGATATCGGGTGAGAGGGCAGATAAGGAGGCGGCGGACCTGCGTGTTGGCAAGCTACGAGGAGCACCGCGAAACCGTGATGAATGCGTAGTGCGATTCTCACCCTGACCTCCATCCCCTCCGCCCAGAAACGCAGGGCCGCCCTTTACAGCCGGGCTCGCGCCGGCTTCAATCTTGTTTCCTGGATCAGGCACACCTGGACGGCACTTGATGGAAAGTCGGCTTTTCGCCAATTAAAGTCGTTTCCCCGTCAAGACGGCTTCGTCCGTCTTGCGATATTGCGAAAACTCGCCGTAGTCAGCGGCGGTGCCCCGGGTTCTTGCTAGGCCCTCTATCGCCCTCATTCAATGCGAAAGACGCGCCGCTCTCTCGCTGGCACCAACGACAATGGCAGCAGTGTACGAATAGCGGTCGCTCAACCATACGATAGCGGACAATGCCGCAATCGCAGCCACCGTCGAGCGGAAAGACATTTCTCGCAACCATGCGCGCGCCGTATACCCTGCGCCAATGCTGGTCTCGTAGTCTACCCAAGGATGCGCTCGAGAAATATCCGATCAATATTGACGCGGCTTATTAGTAAGCATATGCTTACCGTTAGTGAATACTAACCTAACCACCGGACTTCATGCGCTGAGCGATCCGACGCGCGTTGCCATACTGCAGAGCTTGGCCGAACGGCCGCTGCCCGTGGTTGAGCTTGCGCGAGGTTTTCCCATCAGTCGGCCGGCCATCTCTCAGCACCTGCGCATCCTCAAGAACGCGGGCCTGGTCAATGATCGGCGCGCCGGTACCCAACGCATCTACCAGATTGATGCGGCTGGTATTGCCGCGCTTAGAGCCCATTTCGAGGCGCTGTGGACTAGCGTCCTCGAGAGCTTCAAGACTGTCGCTGAAGCCAGTGTCATACCGACGACGGCTACCACCTCTGTTAAGTCCAACGTGAAGGAGAAGCGAAATGTCGCACCTGCCCGCAAGCGCCGCACGCAGCGCCGTCGTTAACAAGACTCTGCTATTGCACTGTTCTCGTGACCACGCTTTTCGCGTATTCACGCAGAACATGGGGCGTTGGTGGCCAGCCACCCACCATGTTGGCAACGTGCCGTTTCGCGACATCCTGATCGAGCCTCGCACCGGTGGTCGGTGGTACGAAATCAGTGCCGAAGGCGCAGAAGGAATGTGGGGACAGGTGTTGAAGTGGGACCCACCGCGACGAGTCTTGCTGTCATGGCACCTGGACACGACATTTACCTTCAATCCAGATCTAGCCCGGGCATCGGAACTCGACATCAGCTTCCATGCGCTGGGCGAGAATGAAGTACGGGTGGAGTTTGAACATCGGCATATCGAGCGACACGGCGATGGATATGAAAAGCTGCGAGAGATGCTCGACGGCGGCTGGGATGGCGTCCTGGCCGAGTTCGCGAAGCTGGCCGACCCTACAACATCGATCGCACCATCTAATGCAGCCCCTGGGAGCGCAGCATGAGCACGGTGTTGTGGCTGCGCGCGGCCGCATGCGTGACCGCCCTATTGGCAGCGGGCCACCTGCTCGGAAACCCATGGGCGCCAGCTACCAATGCTGAAGGGCAGCGTCTGATCGACGCCATGGGCTCATATCACTTCGACGCCATGGGATTCAATCGAAGCTATCTGGACTTCTACAAGGGCTTTGGCTGGATGCTCGGCGTATACCTGCTCGGACATGCGGTCTTGTTCTGGCAGCTAGCCGGACTCGCAAAGGTTTCACAGGCCAACCTGCGCCCCCTCGTGGCGGTGTTGTGCGTCGAGTACTGTTTGGTAGCCGCCGTAGGGGCCAAATTTCTTTTTTGGGTACCCCTCGGAATGTCAACGACCATCGCCGCCTTGTTGTTGGTTGCCTGCGTATCGTTGCGCGCTGACGGCCGCTCATAGCCATCGACCTACCGGCCTCAATGCCGCCGTTCCGCTACTCGACGGTCAAACTCTTCGCGAGATTTCTCGGCTGGTCGACATCGGTGCCCTTGAGCACCGCGACATGGTAGGCGAGCAGCTGCATGGGAATGGCGAAGACGATCGGGGCCTGCAGTGCAGTCGCCGGTGCGGGCATTTCGATGACCGTCACGCCCTCCTCGCTGTGCAAGTGCGCCTGGGGATCGGCGAACACGAACAACTGGCCGCCGCGTGCGCGCACTTCCTGAAGATTGGATTTGAGCTTCTCCAGCAGCTCATTGTTCGGAGCTACCGCCACCACCGGCATGTCTTCGTCGACCAGCGCCAACGGGCCGTGCTTGAGCTCGGCTGCGGCGTAGGCTTCGGCATGGATATAGGAAATTTCCTTGAGCTTCAGCGCGCCTTCCATCGCGATGGCATGCAGCGGTCCGCGGCCGAGGAACAGCGCGTGATGCTTGTCCGCGAAAACTTCGGCGAGCGTTTGGATGGCTGCGTCCAGCTTCAGCGTCTTCTCGACCAGCGCCGGGCAATTGCAGCAAGTTGCGAGACCAGCTCGCGCTCTTGCGCCGCATTGGAGCCGTTCTTGGCGAGCGCGACGGTCAGCATGGCGAGCGCGGTCAACTGCGTCGTGAATGCCTTGGTCGAGGCGACTCCGATCTCCGGGCCGGCGCGCGTCAGCAGCACCAGCTCCGATTCGCGCACCATGGAGCTCTCGGCGACATTGCAAATCGTGAGCGTCGACAGATACTGCGCGCGCTTGGCATTGCGCAGCGCCGCCAGCGTGTCGGCGGTTTCGCCGGATTGGGAGATGGTGACGAACAGGGTATCCGGCGTGATCACCGGATCGCGGTAGCGGTATTCGCTGGCGATTTCGACGCGCGCCGGGATGCGGCAGATCTGCTCGATGAAGTAGCTGGCGACCAGGCCGGCGTGGAAGCTGGTGCCGCAGGCGGCGATGTGCACGGCCTTGACCTTCTTGAATACCTGCTGCGCGGCCGGCCCGAAGGCGGCATCCAGCAGCTTGCCGCCGGCGACGCGCTCCTCCAGGGTCTGCGCGATGGCGCGCGGCTGCTCGTGAATTTCCTTGAGCATGAAGTGCCGGTACTGGCCGCGCTCCACCGCATCGGCCGGCAGCTCGCTTTCGCGCACTGGCCGCGCGCACGCGTGATCCGCCGCGCGTCGACGATCTTGATCGACTGTGCGGCGAATCTCGGCGACGTCGCCCTCCTCGAGGAACATGAAGCGGCGCGTGACCGGCAGCAGCGCCGCGACATCGGAGGCGACGAAATTCTCGTCGATGCCGAGTCCGATGACGACGGGGCAGCCCTCGCGCGCCACCACGATGCACTCGGGATCTGCCTCGCGATCACCGCGCAGCGCGTAGGCGCCCTGCAGCTCCGCGACCGTCTTGCGCACGGCCTCGAATAGATCGGCGGAGGCGGCCAGGTGATGATGAATGCGGTGCGCGATCACCTCGGTATCGGTCTCCGAGGTGAAGGTGTAGCCCAAGCCTTTGAGCCCGGCGCGCAGCGCCTCGTGATTCTCGATGATGCCGTTGTGCACGATCGCGACGCCGTCGCGCGAGATGTGCGGGTGGGCATTGTCGGTGGTCGGGACGCCATGGGTCGCCCAGCGGGTGTGCGCAATGCCGACGTGGCCGGCGATCGGGGCCGCGTCGAGCGCCTCCTGCAGGACCTTGACCTTGCCGACGGTGCGCAGGCGGGCGACCTGGCCGTCTTCGAGCACGGCAATGCCGGCCGAATCATAGCCGCGGTACTCCAGGCGCCGCAGCCCCTCCATGAGAATGGGAACCGAGTTGCGCTCCGCAACCACACCCACGATTCCACACATAGAGCTGCTCCGTTAGCGGACGAAAAAGGCTGCCTAGTGTGCCCGAGCGGGACCGGAAGTCCAGCAAGCCGGGCACGAAAACCGCTAATGCAGAGATATCGATACTATTTGCTAACCACTATTGTGATGTATATAGTATTAGCTTATGGACGATAGCAACGGCAAAAAATTTCAAAAGGACCTCAATGGAGGCCTGGTGGGCCTGGTACTGCTCGCCGTCCTCGATCAGTCCACTGAAGACCTCTACGGCTACGAGATCGCCAAGCGGCTGGCCAGTGCCAACGAAGGCGTGTCCATTTTCAAGGAAGGCACGATTTATCCGGTGCTGCGCGCCCTGTCGGCCGCCAATCTGCTGACCAGCCGCATCGTTCCGTCCTATTCCGGGCCGCCTCGCCGCTACTACCGCATTACCGACCAAGGCCGCAGCGTGCTCGCGGAGTGGACAGCCATTTGGGCCGGCACCCGCAACTTCGTCGATCGCTTCATAGAAAAAGGACATTCGCCATGAATCGCAGCGCACCTCGCTCCATCGATCAATATCTGCGGCAACTGCGCGAGGAACTCGCCGGCGAAGATGCTGCACTCATTCAAGACGCGCTTTACGACGCCGAAGAATATCTGCGCGCCGAGGTCGCGGCGCACCCCGACAAATCCGAATCCGACGTGCTGGAATTGATCGCCTCCACCTACGGGGCGCCGGATGAGGTGGCAAGCGCCTACCGCGATACCGAGGCCAAGGTGAAGGCGGCGATGACCACGCCGCGCAAGATCGCAACGAGCGGAGTGGGCGCATTTTTCGGCGTGTTCCTGGATCCGCGCGCTTATACATCGCTGTTCTTCATGCTGCTGTCACTCGCCACCGGCATCATTTACTTCACCTTCGCGGTCACCGGACTGGCGCTGTCCGCGGGCCTCGCCGTGCTGGTCATCGGAATTCCGTTTTTTCTCGTGTTCATGGCGCTGACCCGCGTGGTATCCCTCGCCGAAGGGCGACTGATCGAAGCCATGACCGGCGAGCGCATGCCGCGGCGCCCGATACATCAGAGCGGAACAGCGGGATTCTGGTCGCGGGTCGGCCAAATGCTGAAGGACCGGCGCACCTGGACCACGCTCGCCTACTTGATTCTGATGCTGCCCTTGGGCATCGCGTACTTCGTCATCGCCGTGGTCGGCCTGTCCCTGAGCCTGGCTTTTACATTTGCGCCGCTGCTCTATTTGGCGGATCACTACGGATGGTTCTATCCGCCCGGCAATGTGCACATGAACCCCGCTTGGCTCGAATCGCTGTGGGCATTGCCCTTCACCATGCTGGTGGGCGTGTTGCTATTGACCTTGGTCATGCACCTGGCGCGGGGCGTGGGACGACTGCATGCCATGTACGCCAAGACCTTGCTCGTATCGCCGGCGGCCCCGACCGCCGCCGGGGTGCAGGCGGCTGCGGCCTGATAGCCGCTGGCCAGTAAGCAATCAAGTGGCGCGGGGATCCTCGGAGGAGCGTGCAGCACCGGCAGGCAAATGCACGATGAAGGAGGAGCCCTCGCCCGCGCGGCTCTGAACGTCGATCGTGCCGCCATGCAGCTCGAGCACCATGGCGACCAGATGAAGCCCGACGCCGCTGCCGGCGACCCCGACGGCATTGGTGCCGCGAAAGTAGCGCTCGAAGAGATGGACCCGATCCCGGTCGGGAATTCCTATGCCGTGGTCGCGTACATGCACCAGCAAACCCCCGTCGGGTTTCTTTTGCGCCATCACTTCGACAGGACTGCCCGCCGCGGAGTATTTGATGGCATTGGAGAGGAGATTGCTGAACAGAGCAAACAGCAATTTCGGATCGCCGTGCATGGTGGCCGGCAGCTCGCCGAATTCCTTACGAATATCCGCTCCGCGTGTGGTTTCACGATGCAGCTGACACACCTCGTGCAGCAGCGTGGCGGGATCGAATTCGCCGGGATGGCACACCGCCTGCTCATCGAGCAGTCGCGAGTCTCCGAGCAGGCTGTCCATGATCCCCGTCAGGCGGGTCACGGCGCTGCGGATCCGGGTGGCGCGTTCGAGCAAATCTTTCGGCGTAACCCTATCCTTGAGCTTGATCAGGCGCTGAGCCTGAGCGTCGATGACGGTCAGCGGCGTGCGGAACTCATGCGAGGTCATGGCGACGAAATTGCGCTGTTGTGCCGTCATGCGCCGTTCCTTCTCCAAGGTCTCTTCGAGCGCAGCGGTTTGTTCGATCAGGCGGTGTTGGCTCTGCACCAGTGCGATGGCATTGTCGCGAAACACCGCGACCGACCGCGCCATCTCGCCGATCTCATCGTCGCGCTGGGTGCCGCGGATGCTGATGTCCGTGCTATGAGCGGCCAGTTCGTGCATGTCCCGGGCCAGGCCGAGCAGCGGGCGTGACACCGATCGCGTGATATAGATGATGGTTGCCAGCACCAGGAAGGTCGCCACAACCATCGCGGCCACGATGAGGCGGCCGTCCTGCACATAGGCACCGGCGGCGCGCGCACTAGCCTCGTCCGCCCTGACCACGGTCTGGTCGGTGAGGCGGCCCAGAGTGTCGCTCGCCTTGTCGAAGGCGCGGCGCGATGCGGTCATGTACATGGCGACGGCATCCGGCTTCGCGCCCGCATGCGACAGCGCGAGCACCTGCCCGGCGATGATTTTGTACTCGGCCCATTCGCGCGCGAATTCATCGTAGAGCTTTTGCTCCGGATCCTCATGCGGCCGAGACTCGTAGGAACGCTGCGCCCGTATGACCTGCGCATTCAGTGCGGCGATCTCCTTTTCACTGGCGGCCAACTGCACTGCCGTATTGGAGAGCAGGTGTGTGCCCTCGCCCGCGCGGTAGTCGGACATATAGTTGTTCAGATCACCGATCAAGCGGATGTCCTGCAGCCATTGATTGCGGATCTCATCGGATACCCTGTTGACGTCGCTGAGACGCTGCATGCTGAAGGCCCCGAGCCCAATCACCAGCAACAGAAACAGAAACGATGCCGCGGACAGCAGGATACGGATGGAGTGGCCTTGACCTGCCTGTCTTACGCCGACGGACACGGGAAATCTGCGGTCAGGGCTCGATCAACCGGCCCGTGACCGCCTTGACCACGGCCTGGACGCGGGTCGCCACATTGAGCTTGCGGCAGGCATTTTCAATGTGAAAATCTACGTTGCGTTTGCTCGTGCCGATGATCTGCGCGATCTCGGTCGAGGTCTTGCCTCTGGCCGCCCAGGTCAGGCACTCCACTTCGCGATCACCCAGCGCGATTTGCTGCGACCACAGTTCGGTGCGCGCAACCCTGGCGAGGCGCCCGCTGATGATGGTGTCGAGAATTTCAAAATCGATGGGCTTGACGACATAGTCGTCTGCGCCCAGCCGGCGGCCCTTGAGCTGGTTGTCTCGGTCCCCCAGTGCGGTCAGGAAAATGAACGGCATGGAGGCAAAGCGCGGTGTCAGTTCGGTGAGCCGATCCAACACCTCGAAACCGTTCATGATTGGCATGCTGACATCGCAGAGCACGATGTCCGGCTGCAGCTTGAGCACGGCGGAGAACCCGGTCTGACCGTCATGAGCGAGGGCCATGTCGTAACCCCGCTCCTCGAATTCCTCGGCGATCAGCGATGCGGTTTCGAGGTCGTCTTCGATGCAGAGGATTTTCTTACGCATGGGCGTCCCTTGTTGACGCTGGGATCATGGTGTCGGCACTTGGCGAGGGGGTGGTTTCGGCCTCGCGAGCACGCCGGTCATCCTAACGGATCGGACCGGGGGCCGCGCGTTGCGCACAGGCAGTGCCGGCCGTGCCACAGAGGCGGTCTGGCCGCTACCAGCCCCTCGTTTGATCGCGGCACCGGCCAAGGGGCGCGGCCGGCCGAGCGGACTCGCCGTCGTCCCGGCGCCTACAGGCCGTATCGGGAAAGCCGCAGTAGTGTTTCGCGTCCGGGGCGCTGTCGCGGCGCCGCCGAGGGCCACGGTGCCGTGTCCGGCCGGCCGAGCGGCAGCGGGCTGTGCCGACACCGGCCGCCGCACCACCGCCGCGCCGCACTGGCCGGCCAACAGCAGCGCAGCAACGGAACAGAGGGCGAGCTGCCCTGGACTCAATGCCAAACGTATAAGTGCTGAAATTCTCATTTGCTGGCGTGTGCTGAAGCAGATTCCGCGGGCTCGGCATCCTTCGAGAGGAACAGGGTTTGCAGAGCCGGCACCACGATCAGCAGCATAATGGGTCCGAGCAACATGCCGCCCACCACCACCGTGGCCAAGGGCCGCTGCACCTGGCTGCCTACGCCGTGTGAGATCGCCGCCGGGAATAAACCGATACCGGCCGACAAGGCCGTCATCAGCATGGGCCGCATCCGCTGCTCTGCGGCATTGAACATGGCATCGAGACTGGGGGCGCCGCTCATACGCAGCTGATTGTAATAGGTAATGAGCAGAATGCCGTTCATAACCGACACGCCAAAGAGCGAAATGAAGCCGATGGCAGCCGAAATACTGAAGGGCAGACCCGTGAAGAAAAGCGCCAGAACTCCGCCGCAGATGGCAAAGGGAATGCCGGACAGGGCTAGCAAGGCATCCTTCAGCGAATTGAACAGCGTGTAAAGCAGCATCAGGATCAGCACCAGACTGATCGGCACGATGAGAGCCAGGCGCTTCTGCGCCAGTTTCAGATCCGCGAACTCGCCGGCCCATATCAGGCGATAGCCCACGGGAAGCTTCACGTTCTTCGCGATGCGCGCCTGCGCGTCAGCGATGGTGCTGCCCAGATCTCGACCGCGGACGCTGAACTTGATCGGAATGAAGCGCTTGGTGGCCTCGTGATAAATGTAGGAGGCGCCGGTATCGATGCTGATCTCCGCCAAATCGCGTAGCGGAATATAGGCGGCGACACCGCTCGCAGTGGTATAGCCCACCTTGACGTCGCCTATGGCCTCGATGCTTTTGCGGAACTTGGGGGCGAAGCGAACCGCCAAGTTGAACTGACGATCCCCCTCGAGCACGGTGCTGGCGACTGCGCCGCCCAGAGCAGCCTGAATCGCCGTGTTCACGTCTCCGGTATTGAGCCCGTAGCGCGCGGCTTTCTCCCGATCGATCTTGATGTTCAGATTAGGCTGTCCGAGCACGCGGAAGACACCCAAGTCGGTGACGCCTTGCACCGTGCCCATCTGGGCCATTACCTGCGTCGCCAGATTTTCGAGAGTGGCCAAATTGGGGCCGATGATTTTCACTGAGTTGGCGCCTTTGACGCCCGAGATGGCCTCCTCGACATTGTCCTGGATGTACTGCGAAAAATTGAAACCGACACCGGGCAGCGCATCGGAGAACTCTTTTTGAATCTGATCGGTCAATTTCTCCTTGGTGAGTCCCCGGGGCCATTCATCGAAATTCTTCAGCGGCACGAACAACTCTACGTTCGACAGAGGCGATGCATCGCTGCCGTTGTCCGGCCGGCCATGCTGCGACACCACGGTCAGCACCTCCGGATGGCGCAGCAGGATTTCACGCATCTTACGGGTGGCCTCGGTGCCCGCATCCAGCGACATGGTCATGGGCATGGAAGCACGTATCCAGAAGTTACCTTCCTCCAGGGCCGGGAGGAACTCCGAACCGAGGAAGTTCATCAGAATGCCGATCAATAGCAGAAAACCGCAGCCCAATGCGACGACGAGCTTGCGCCGCGACAGCGCCCAGCTCAGCACGGGGGAGTACACCCTGCGCAGACCGCGCACCACGATGGTTTCGACTTCGCTGATTTTATCCGGCATTGCGAACGACGCCAGCACCGGCGTGATGGTGAACGTGGCGATCAATGCGCCGGCGAGCGCGTAGCCATAGGTGCGGGCCATGGGCCCGAAGATCTGGCCTTCGACGCCCTGCATGGTGAACAACGGAACGAACGCCGCGACGGTGATCATCACGGAGAACAGCACGGCCCGGTCCACCTGCAGGGCGCTGATGTAAATCAGCCGCAACCTATTGCTCCAATTGAAGGGTCTGCCGGCTTCCAGAGACTGCGACGGGTCGCCGCCGAATTGTTGCTGGGCAAGGGCCTCGAGCAGGGTGCGCCCATGCGTGTTGCTGCCCTGGAAATTGCGAAAAATATTCTCCATCAGAATCACCGCGGAATCGACGATGATGCCGAAGTCAACGGCGCCGATGGACAGCAGATTCGCGTCCTCGCCGCGTAGCACCAGGATGACGATGCTGAATAGCAGCGCAAAGGGGATGTTGGCGCCGACGATGACGGCGCTGCGTAGATCGCCGAGAAACATCCATTGAATCAGAAAAACCAGCAGGCAGCCGAAAATGAGATTGTGGAATACCGTATGGGTGGTGACATGCACCAGAGAGGTACGATCGTAGAAGGGTACGATTTTGACACCGGGCGGCAGGCTGCCGTCGGAGTTCATCTTCGCCACTTCGTCTTTGATGCGCGGGACGATGTCGTTGGTATGCTGCGTGCGCCCCATCACGACGATGGACGCGGCCACATCGTCCTCATGATCGCGCCCGGCGATTCCCAGTCTCGGTACGAATCCTACGTAGACCCGGGCGACATTCTTGATCAGCACGGGCACATCGTTGTTTTGCGCCAGCACGATATTCTCGATGTCCTTGACGCGATAACCCTGTGTCAAGTCGTCGGCGCCGCCGTCGTCGATGAGTCCGATCCCGCGGATATTGATCGATTGCTGCCCGACGGTGACTTCACGGCCGCCGACGTTGACATTGCCATTGCTGAGCGCCGTGGTCATCTGCCCTAGGGTGATGCCGTAAGCCTGCATCTTATTCGGGTCTGCCTCGACCTCGAATTCCTTGGTGGTACCGCCCCAACTGTTGATGGCGACCACGCCGGGAATGGTCGCGAGCCGCCGCAACACCACCCAGTCCTGAACCGTGCGCAAGTTGGTCAATCCGAAGTGCGGCGGCCCGACGACTTGGTAGCGGTACACCTCGCCGACCAAGCTCGATTGCTGGATCTGCGGCACCTGATTGGCCGGCAGAGTCACATTCTGCTGCAGGCTCAGCGCAGCCTGGGTGTAGGCGAAATAATAGTCAACGCCGTATTTGAAGGTGACGCGGACGAAGGACAGTCCATAGAAGGACGTCGAACGGATGTTGGCGATGCCCGGAGTGGAGTACAGCCCGATTTCCATCGGGGTGGTGTAGTAGCGCTCCATTTCCTCCGCCGACAGGCCCGGCGCCTGCGCGGTGATCTCGAGGATCACCGGCGCGGGATTGGGATAGGCCTCCACATTGAGCTGGGTGACGGCGATGAGTCCGCCGCCGACAAATAGCAGCAGCCCCAGCAAAACGATGGGCCGATGCGAGAGGACGAAGGCGAGAATTCTTTTCAGCATTTATTTCAGCATCGACGGGCGCTCAAATGAAGACGGGCAGGGCTTGATTCCCTGGGGCGACTCAGTTGTCCCCATCTCCACCGAACAGCAGGTTGCTGAGGAGAATGGCGCCGTCCACGACGGCGAGTTCGCCGGACACGACACCCGCCTCGATCTGATCGAAGCCGTCCTGCTGCAGCCCGATCTTGACGGTGCGGCGCAGGAACCTGCGCCGGTCCGTCGTGACCCAGACCGACATCGTGCCGTCGCCTTCGCGCACCACGCCGTTGGCTGGTACGGCCACGCTGTCAACGGGATCGCCGGTTTGCAGCAGAAAGTTTGCCATCATGCCGGGACGCAAGGCGTGCTCCGAATCGTGAATCTCGGAACGCACGGTCACCGTGTGTGTGCTCGGATCGACGGTGGCGCCGATGGTCTGGATGCTGCCCTTGAATTCCCGATCGCCGAGAGCCATCACCGTGACGCTCACGGGTTGTCCGATCCGCAGCGAGGCCACGTCGCTCTCGGCAACGCTGGCCAGCATCCACAGCGTCGAGACATCGGCCACCGCATACGGGGCAGGCGTATTGCCCGGCTGCACCAGCAAGCCCGGCTGGGCGAAGCGGGCGGTGATTCGTCCGGAGACGGGACTTGAGATCACCAGCGTCGGATCGACCTTGCGCCGCTCGATGATGGCGTCGATCTCGTGATCGCTCTTGCCGAAAATGCGTACCGCGTCGCGGGCCGCCTTCAACGCGCCTTCGGCGGTCATCTGATCAGAGACCGCCTGCTGATAGTCCTTTTGAGCCAGACTCTGAGTATCGAACAACTCCTTCGCACGCTTCAGAGCGGCAGCGGTCAGATCGGCGAGGCCGGCCGAGGCGATCAGTGTCGATTCGGCCTGCAGCAAATCAGGGCTATCGATGGTGTACAGGGTCTTGCCGCGCCGCACGTCATCGCCGACTTCGGCAAAGGTCTGAAGGATTCTTCCGGGATACGGCGAAAAGACCTGCACGGCAACGTCTTCGTCGAAGCCCAGGGTACCGACGGCTGCGCGTTGCAATGCAAAGCGGCGCGTGGCAATGGGTGCGAGTTTTACGGCCGTGACCTGAGACGCGTTGAGTTCGACGCTGTCGGGGACGCCTGGCGCGGCAGCCGAGCTGGCCGCGGCTCCCCCCGAGCAGCCTGCGCCGAAGAACAGCAGAACGGCCGCCGAAACCACGCCGACAGCGGAAATCGCGATTCCGTGCCAGGCTCGCGGTGCGGTTCGCATAGATCAATTCCGTTCGCAAACAACGAGGAATGATCCACGCGCCCGCAAACCAGCGTCTACTGTGATCCATCACAGTATCTGACCGCAGATATCCGTTCCTACAATACAGCGAGAACCCAGACCGGGTTGCACGGAGCCTTGCTTGGCGAAACCTGGCATGCCGGATACCGCAGGCGAGCGCGCGCGCGTCGACGCTACGGCGGCGCCTGGTTTTTTCTTGGATCGAACGCCCGCCACCTTGCTGGCCGCGGCCAGTCTGGCGGTCGCGGCAGCAGTGACGGCAGGCTGTGCCGCCGGCCCGGATTTTCATAGGCCCGAGCCGCCGAAGGCCGTGGGCTATGCGCCTCTGCCTCTGCCGCCGCAAACGGCAGCGTCACCCGACATTGCCGGCGGCGATGTGCAACATTTCACGGCCGCAGATATCAGCTGGCAGTGGTGGACTCTGTTTCAGTCGCCGCAACTGAATGCCTTGATCGAGCAGGCCTTCAAGAACAACCCCACCATTCTCAACGCGCAATCGGCGCTGCGCCAGGCGCAGGAACTGGTCTCTGCGCAGCGAGGATTCTTCTACCCGACCGTAGCCGCGAACTACACCTTCGAACGCCAGAAAGTGGCTGGAAACCTCAGCAGCAGCGTGGCCCCCGGCGTGCAGGGCAATGGTACGGAGATCGCGCCGGTCCAGAACCTGAGCGGCACCCCGCACAATCAGCCGCTGTACTACAACTTTCAGACGGCCCAGCTCACGGTGGGCTACACGCCGGATGTGTTCGGCAGCAATCGGCGTCAGGTCGAATCGCTTCAAGCGCAGGCTGAAGCGCAGCGCTTTGGTCTGGAAGCGGCTTATATGACTCTCGCCTCGAACATCGTGGCCGCGGCGATTCAGGAGGCCGCGCTGCGCGCGCAACTGGAGGCGGTTCATGCCATCGTCGATGAGAACCATAAGTCCCTCGACATTCTGAGGCGCCAATTCGCGGCCGGCTATGTCATGCGCGCGGAGGTCGCCGCGCAGGAGGCCCAGTTAGCTCAGGCAGCGGCCTTGGTTCCCCCGCTGGATAAACAGCTCGAACAAACCCGCGATCTGATCCGCGCTCTGGCCGGCAATCTTCCGAACCAGGACGTCGCCCCGACTTTCAATTTCGAGGACCTGCACCTGCCGCGTGAGCTGCCGCTGACTCTGCCCTCCAAACTGGTCAATCAGCGCCCCGATGTGCGCGCGGCCGAGTCGCTGCTGCATAGCGCGAATGCCCAGGTCGGCGTCGCGGTCGCCGCGCGATTACCGCAGTTTCCGATCACCGGCGCCGTGGGCGGAACCGCGACTGAATTCAGCCAGATGTTCGCGTCGGGAGGCCCCTTCTGGAACATCATCGCTGGCGCGACCGCGCCGCTGTTCGACGGCGGCACCCTGCGACACCGTCAGCGGGCCGCGGAACAGGCGCTGACTCAAGCGGCCACGCAGTATCAAAGCACCGTCATTGCGGCATATCAGAATGTCGCCGACACCCTGCATGCCATCTACAGTGACGCTGACGGTCTCGAGGCCGCCGTGCAAAATGAGCGTGCAATGAAAATCCAGCTCGACATCGCGCAGCGCCAGCTCTCCACCGGGCTGGTCGGTGAGCTCTTCCTGCTACAGGCACAGGAAGCCTACCAGCAGGCAGTCGTCAATCGCATCCAGGCGCAGGGATCGAGATTCGGCGACAGCGCCGCCTTGTTCATGGCTCTCGGCGGCGGTTGGTGGAACCGGCCGGATCAGAAGTCCTTGAACTGAATTTGTCCGGCGTGGCGCGTATGAACGAGGTAAAGAAGCGCAATGGACACCCGCGTGCGATGTTTTAAAGTGTCGTTCTCGCGCTTTCGCTTGACTCGCTCCGGCATCAAAGGAGAATGAACTCCCATTCGAATCGACGCGGATGATCTCGTCAGTGACCGACTCCATGCACGTAGTCCTCGTCGTCGAGGATGACTCCGCACTCCAAAATGTATTGACGTTGTTGTTCGAGGCCAATCGTTTCCGCGTCGTACTTGCGGGCACTGCCGCAAGCGGAATTCAGGCGGCCCGGCTGCATAAGCCCGATATGGTGGTATTGGACCTGGGGCTTCCGGACCGCGATGGCCTCGATGTGATCTGGAACATCCGCACCTGGTCGGCGGTGCCCATCGTAGTCTTGACCGCGCGCACCGAGGAAGCGCAGCGGCTCATCGCGTTCGATCGGGGTGCCGACGACTACGTGCTCAAACCATTCAGCGCGCCCGAATTGATTGCTCGAGTGCGTGCGGTGTTGCGGCGCCATGTGCGCGGCGATGCACCCATGGCCATCTTGAAGCTCGGGAATGTAGAGATAGATTTGGGAAATCGTGTGGCGCGCGCGCTCGATGGGCAGGAGGTCCGCCTAACGCCTACGGAATATCGTGTGCTGGAAGTACTGGCCCGTCATGCGAACCGGATTGTCACGGTGGCGGCATTGCTGAAGGAGGTATGGGGACCTCATCGAGACGATGCCCGAGGACTGCGAGTTCATATCGGGAGTCTGCGCAAGAAACTCGAGGCGGACCCCGATAAACCGCAACATCTGCTGACCGAGCTCAATCTCGGCTATCGTCTGATCATCGATTCGAAGGATTCCATCGATAGCTAAGAGCTGACGACTCCTTGAATGTCTGCCGTTCGTCAATAACGGTATGTCAAATCAACGCCGGCCGTGAGCGGCTGATTGGTGATGATTCGATTGTATGCAGCGCTGGGCTCGTTCTCCAAGTACAGATTTTCCAGTTCTGCGTGCTTGTTGGTCACGTTGTTGACGAACAGCGTCGCGCTCCAATGATCGGTGGATTGAATGCCCGCCCGAATGTTGGTCAGGCTATAGCCCGGCAACTGAATGTACGCACCAATTACCTGGTAGGGGACCGGGAAGGCCAGGGAGTAGCGTGAGCCGGTATACGAGGTCTCTATCCGCCCCGTGAAGCTGTATTTGTCGCTGAGCGGCTTCAAATAACTGAGAATGACTTCTCCGTTCACCGAGGGAACCTCGGGAAGCTTGTCGGTTGGAGCGATCAGCCAGTGCGGCCCTCCGTCCAGGTATTCATGCAGATAGCCGGCGGTGACTTCGAGGTTGAAGCCCCCACCCAGGACGGCGAGCGTGTCGATCTCCCCGCCGTAGATCGTGGCGTAGTTGCCGTTGGTGTTCAGCGCCCAGTCGTTGGGATACGCCTCGAGCTGGATGTTGCTCCAATGCTCATAATAGACGCTGGTGTTCACGGTCAGACGCCGGTCGAAGAATCGGGCCTTTTCGCCGAGTTCGTAACTCCACACCGAGTCCGGCGCGTAAGTGGATGGCCACTTGCCACCGGTGTACCCGGACGCCGCGAAAGCCGGCCCCCATGCGGCACCGGTCGTTGGATAGACGGCGTTGCCCCCGCCAGGACGGAAGCCGTTCGCAGCGGTCAGATAAGTCATCAGATCCGGGCTGAATGTGTAGGACAGATTGATTTTTGGGCTGGTCTTACTTGGGTCTTGCGTGATGAGACCGGAGCAAGACGGCGCGGCGGCCCCCATGCCTGACCCCCAACCACTGATGCACGATGAGAACTCGTAGTCGTACTTGTTGAAGCGCAGCCCAATATCGGCTTTGAGCTCGTCGGTCAGGGCGTAGGTTGCATCGCCGAAGATCGCATACTGCTTTTCCGTGGTCGGTGAATTGGCGTCGAACCAATTGGGTGTGGTCGCGCGCTCGAACGTGCCAAGATCCTCATAGGCCGAGAAGTTCGGCGTCGTCCCATTGAAAGTCCAGACCGAGTTGAAATCGCTGTAATAGAGGCCACCAACCCAGGTGAGCCTTCCATCGCTCTTGGAGCTGAAGCGCAACTCTTCGCTGAATTGCCTGGATGGATCATCTTCTTCCCCGGATTCCGGGCCGCTTCCATTAGGGCCGTAATAGCCGGGATTAGGCAGACCATTGTTGGACGCGTAGGTCGCAGCCGTAGCCGGGTTGTTGAAATTCTCACTGGCCTCTTCGATCTGCGTCGACCGCCGGTTCCAGCGTGCGGTGATCGAAGTCACATCGAATGAATCAAAGTTGTAAGTCACGTTGAGGCTGAAAGACGTGATCCTATCGCTGAGAGGTTCGGCAATATCGAAAGGCTGGTAGTGCGCCAGGGTGCCCGGAACACTGTCGAAAGCGCTGATGCCATTCTGCAGGCTGGTTT
The DNA here is from genome assembly GCA_963807505.1 of uncultured Gammaproteobacteria bacterium. Taxonomy (GTDB): domain Bacteria; phylum Pseudomonadota; class Gammaproteobacteria; order Steroidobacterales; family Steroidobacteraceae; genus Bog-1198. The sequence goes on from CAWECC010000001.1 coordinate 1,333,517, forward strand.
CGTAGAAGACCGACGGCGTGACGGACAAATTGTCGGTCGGCTTCCAGAGCAAGGTGGTTCGAAAGGCGTAGAGCTGATAGGCGTTCGAGCCCGGATACTGCTTCTCGATCGGAGCGTCCCCCACATTGCCGCGCACGGTGCCGCTGGGGCTGACCAGCGGAAACGGATTGGCCACGATCCGATCGATCCAGCCGCTGGTGTAATTTTCCGTTCCCACGATCCGCAGCGCCAGCTTGTCGTCGATCAGCGGGAGGTTGAGCATGAAATTGTCGTCGTGATTGAACCCGCCGCCCTCGGTGCCCGAGAGAATGCTCTCGGCGCTGGCATGGAACTCGGTCAAATTGGGCTGATTGGTAATCAGCCTGACCGTGCCGCCCATCGATCCCGAGCCAAAGAGCGTGCCTTGCGGCCCACGCAGAACCTCGATGCGATCCAAGTCATACAGCGACGGATCGATGACCACGTGGCCGTTTTGCGCGCCGGCCGGGCCGGTCAACGGGATATCGTCGAGATAGAAACCGACGGTCGCGGAATTGCCCCCGCTCGAGGTCATGCCGCGCATCTCTACTTCGGTCTGACTAGGTCCCTCGCTCTTCAGCGAGACACCGGGTGTCCCCTGCGCCAGGTCGGCGAACGAAGTGATTCCGCGTGCCTGTAGTTCGTCGCCGCTGGTCGCGGCAATGCTGATCGGCGTGTCCTGTACCGTGGACACCCGTTTTTGCGCGGTGACGGTAATTTCTTGAAGAGTGCCCGAATCGGTGGCCGCAGCCGTGTCCGCGTCTACGATACCGGGGCTCATGGCCGAGCCGGCGAGGATCATCGCGGCGAGTGAGCGGCGCGCGAGGCTCGCTCTGACATTGCCGGATGTATCGATGGTCTTGGATGCGGGGGTGTGCATGATGTTCCTTCAAGGGCTGCACTCCAAGCTATCACCGCAGGTATTAAGGCCATGTAAAGTTAATAAGTGAATGGTGCGTGAAAAGAGTGCTGGGAACGCAATGGCGCGCTTCATTTTGGCGCGGCCACTGGTAGTATCGGGGCAAATAGAATCTCAGCGGGAGCAGACGTGAACGACTATTTGGCGCTCGGTGAGCTACGTTGATGGCGACACCACCGGGGCGCAATTCCGATGAGATACTGAGCGCGCTCAAGCGCCGAGAGGCATCGGATGTTCGCGGGCGCCTGAAAATATATTTTGGCGCCGCGGCCGGGGTAGGCAAGACCTATACCATGCTCGAATCCGCTCGTGCGGCACGCGCGACGGGGATCGATATCGTGGCGGGATATGTCGAACCGCACGGACGCGTCGAAACCGAACGCCTGCTGGAGGGAGTCGAACAACTTCCTTATCTCGAGGTGGTGTATCGCAACATCATGAGACAGGAGTTCGACTTGGACGCCGCCCTTTCGCGGCGTCCCACCATCGTGTTGGTCGATGAACTCGCGCACTCGAATATCACCCGGGGCGAGCCCAAGCCGCGGCACGCAAAGCGATGGCAGGACATCGAAGAGCTGCTGGCTTCGGGGATCAGCGTCTGGTCGACGCTCAACGTACAGCATCTGGAAAGTCTCAACGATGTCGTCGAAGGCATCACAGGCGTGCGGCAGCAGGAGACGATTCCCGACCGGATCTTCGATCAGGCCGATGATGTCGAACTCGTCGATCTCTCGCCCTCGGATTTGTTGGCGCGCCTCAGGGCCGGCAAGGTCTACAAGGCCAATCACGTACCGGCGGCGACCAAGCGATTTTTTCGGGAGCCGAATCTGCTTGCGTTGCGCGAGCTTGCCCTGCGCCGCACGGCCGACCGGGTGGAGGCGGCGGCGCGGCTATTTGGCAATGACGACAAGGTATCGAAGCCGTGGCTGGCTCGGGATCGATTCTTGGTGGCGGTGGCGCCGGATGACCAGGCGGAGCAACTCATCCGGGTCGGTAAGCGCTTTGCCCACGCGCTCGATGCCGAATGGATGGTGGTGACGGTTGAGACCCCCGCCATGCTGAAACTCGGGGAGGCTGCTCGAGACCGCCGCGTTGACATTTTACGGCTGGCCGAGTCGCTCGGCGCGGTGACCGTGACGTTGGACGGGCCTTCCGCCTCCGCCGCGATTCGCGAGTATGCACAGCTGCGCAACGTGACCCGCATCGTGGTCGGCGAACCGCGGCGCTTTGGCATTACATCATTGATACGCCCATCGACGGCCACCAAGCTGGTGCGGGTGAAGGGCGGCATCGACGTGTCGGTGATTGCGCGCCGCGCAGCGGCACCCGCTGCGGAAGCGCGGCAGCGACCGGGCATTCCGTCCGAAGTGCCATGGCGCGATTATTGGGCCGCGCTCGGAATTTGCGCGGCCTGCACGCTCGTAGCCGCTGCCATGTTCCCACTCTTCGATCTGACCAACCTCGTCATGGTGTACTTGCTGGGAGCGACCATAACGGCCCTGCGTCTGGGGCGCGGACCGGCGAGTCTGGCGGCTGTCGTCAACATCCTCGCGTTCGATTTCTTCTTTGTACCACCCCGCTTTTCGTTTGCCGTGGCGGATTTCCAATATGTCGTGACCTTTGCCGTGATGTTGACAGTGGCATTGATCATCGGAAATTTGGTCGCCAACGTACGCGCGCAAACGCGGGTGGCAGGAGCGCGCGAGCGGCGCACGGCGCTGCTTTATGCCATGAGCCGTGAGTTGACGGCGACCCGGGGACTCGAGGACTTGGCGCGGGTGGCGGTCAAGCATGTCGCGGAGACATTCGATGGTCAGTCCGTGGTTTTACTTCCCGATGCGGCAGGACGGCTGAAATATCCGCACAGTACTCCGGAAGCGGCTTCGTTGCGGGGGGCCGATTCGTCCGTGGCTCAATGGGTATATGACCACAGTGTGCCGGCGGGCCTGGGAACCGATACCCTGCCGGCTTTGACGGCGCAGTACCTGCCGCTCAAGGGCAGCTTCAGTACGCTCGGCGTCCTGGCCGTTCTGCCGCGGCAGCGCCGTCGGCTGCTGCTGCCCGAACAGCGTCATCTGGTCGAGACCTTTGCAGGGCAAATTGCACTGGCGCTCGAGCGCGCTCGAGCGCAGGAGGAAGCGGAATCGGCGCGCATCTCGGCAGAGACAGAAAGCCTGCGCAATACACTGCTGGCCTCGATTTCTCACGACCTGAGAACGCCCCTGGCAGTGATTACCGCCGCGAGCAGTGCACTCAATGACGAGTCGATGGTATTCGAAGCCGCGGCGCGGCGCTCCCTGACCGGCCAAATCGAAGGCAAAGCCAAGGAAATGTCCGGGATCATATCGAACGTTCTCGAACTCATTCGCCTCGAAACCGGCAGCGTCGCGCTGCGACGCCAGTGGATCACATTGCAGGACCTATTGAACCCGTCGCTCGAGCGACTCGAAGCACGATTGGCGGGGCGGCCGATCACCGTGACGCTACCCCCGGAACTGCCGGCGCTCAACATCGACGGCGCCTTGATGGTGCAGGTATTCATGAATCTATTGGAGAACGTCGCGAAGCACACCCCGTCGGGCACCGCCGTAGCGGTATCGGCCCTGCGAGAAACAGGCTTTCTACGCATCGATGTCGAGGATGAGGGCCCCGGCTTGCCAGCAGGCGACCCCACGCGACTTTTCGACAAGTTTCAGCGGGGCCAAGAAGAGAGCAACACCGGTGGTGCGGGACTCGGACTATCGATATGCCGTGCCATCGTCAATCTGCATGGCGGGCACATCGACGCAATCACCAAACCGGGCGGCGGCGCGCGCTTTTCCGTTAGGCTGCCGATAACCTGAGAGTCGGCACAACCCGGTTCCGGTTGATTCCCGCTCATTGGTCATATTAAATGTCTCTCGGGTGTCATGCCCCGGTTGAGGGGTGACAGGAAAGCATTGGTCGGGCCGCCAATCGCACAGTCGAGGATGCGATATGAGCCGACCAGCGCCCCCCTCCGGGTCCACGGAGCATTTCTGCCACATCGAGTCAGGAAGCGGCATCGCGTTGCTGGCCGCTGTGGTCGCAGCGTTGCTTTGGGCGAATTCCCCATGGTCATTAGCCTACGCGCGGCTCTGGCAGTTCCGGCTATCCATCGGCAGCGGCGATTTCCTGCTTTCTCGTCCGTTGAGCTTCTGGATCGGCGACGGATTGATGGCCTTTTTCTTTCTGCTCGTGGGATTGGAGATCCGACGCGAGATTCACGAGGGGTCTCTCGCCACTCCCAAGGCGGCACTTCTGCCGATCGTGGCTGCCATCGGCGGCATCATCGTACCAGCGCTACTGTACGTGGGATTCAATCGAGAGCCGCAGACGCGTCACGGCTGGGCAATTCCCACGGCAACCGATATTGCCTTCGCGACGGGGGCGCTCGCTCTGCTGGGGCAACGGGTGCCTCCACCCCTGCGAGTGTTGCTGCTCGCGATCGCAGTGATTGACGATATCTTCGCGGTCCTACTGATCGCTTTTGTCTACTCGACCGGACTCGATGGGACCGGCCTGCTTCACGCCGGCGCACACCCCGCTTTGGCGGGAGTCATCCTCGGTATGTCAATGCCCGCGAACTTGGCGCGACGCATCGAACCGCGCCTTCATCCGTGGGTGGCATTCGGAGTCATGCCGCTGTACGCATTCGCCAACGCGGGTATCAATCTCGAGGGATTGAGCCCAAGTTCCAACCTCACCGCTCCGTTGATCGCCGGGGTGATAGCCGGCTTGGTCATCGGAAAGCCCTTGGGAATTACCCTCTCGACAGCCCTCTGCGTAAAGGCAGGGTGGTGTGCACTGCCCCCGGGTACCGATATCAAGCGTGTCTTTGTCATTGGGTGCATGGCCGGGGCGGGTTTCACCATGTCCCTATTCGTCTGCCGCCTGGCGTTCGCCGGCGAACTCCTTGCCACCGCAAAGCTCGCGGTGTTGATCGCGTCCGCACTGGCGGCGCTCATCGGTTTCGTTTCGGGCCGCCGGCTTTTGCCGGCGGCACCCATGCCGCCATGAATGCCGCCGACCATGAGCGCCAGCGTTCGCGCGGCTAGAACTTGACCAGAACACCTGCGCCGTAGACTACTTCGCGGGTTCGAAGATCCGGGAACCAGTCGCCTACATCGCACTGGTTGGTGGTGGCATTCTGACCGCCTCCAACACAGCTTCCGGGCGAGCCGTTGTTGCCTCCCGGCGGTGTCACGCCGCCGGGCCCCGACCAGTAGGGCACGCTCGAATGCCGAAACGTCGCCTCCGTCCACCAGGTTATCCAGTCCTTGGGCATGTACTGAAAATTAAGCTGGGTATCCCATTGAAAGAGCGATTGGCCAGGCTGCTGGGTAAAGTACGGCGAGCCGGTGGCCGCCGTGGCTCCATTGATTGGCGGGGTCAAGGCCAGGTAGCGGCCCGGGTTGTTCATGAAGCCGCCGCCGACCGTGACCGCATAGAGATTGTTGGCGAACCACGTACGGTCGTAAAGCATCATACCCAAAAAACTCTCCCTGTTTTTTCCGCCCGTACACGAGACGCCGCCCCCATATTCGCAACCGATATCGAAGGTATAGCTGAAAGCCATTCTAGAGACGCCATTCCCGTTCAGGCCGTGCCCGTCGTAGTACTTCACCTCGATACTGTCGTCTTCGTGAACACGCGTCACTTTGGACCAATTTACCGGCCCTCCCGCTCCCACATAGGATCCGACGGACGCGTTGGGGTTGCCGCCGTTTTGGACACGGCAGAGCGAATCCATTGTTCCGTTCGACGAGCTGGCGCTGTTCGACTGGCAATCCAAGTTGTCTTGCCCGACGCCATAGCTGTTGAACACCAATTTCAACGAGTCATTCGGAATCCAGAGGATCTGCCCGCCGAATCCGGGCTTGCTGTTGAACTTGGCATACGACTGCCAGCCGTTGATGAGCCATGGCTCGATCTTCAAGTTCTGCGTTGGCCACCATTGGACTCGCATTCCGTTGAAGAACCAGGGCGTATTGGATGACACGAAAGACGGCTGGTAAGTCCAATTGTCATAGTTGTAATAGCTGAACAGGCCGATATAGGAAACGAATACCCCCAAATCGACATTGAGGCCATGGTTCACGTCGAAGTGGTATCCGGCGTTCGCTTCCGAAAAGTATCGGTAGGCATCAGAGAGATCCCACTGGCCTACGGCGGAACTGGCATCGTTGCGCGGCGTGGTGGTGGAGAAATCGCCGAACAAGGCGAGAAAGCGTGCCCTCACATTCTCCCAGTGGAAATCGCCGCCGAAGCTCACCTGCTCGATTTGGAATTCCCCCGAGCGGAATTCTTCCGTCGAACCGACGATGGTATGGTCGATGGGATGGTTGGCGTCTTGCAGATAATTCGAGTCAAAGCGGAACTCGGGCGTGAAGAACTTCGTATCGAAAATCGGCGATTGCTCACGCGGGGTGCCGTTCATCCAGCCCACATAGCCTACATTGGCCCATGGGGTCTTGAGATCGACCTCCGAGGTCGGTGCTGCCGGTGCCTGAAGGGCCTCGGGTACCGTCGGAACGGGGGCAGGCGCCGGCGCGAATGCGACTACGGGCGCGGGCGGCGGCGCGAGCGCGAACGCCGGTTCCGGTCTCTTGGTTGCGGCGGGGATGTTCATCACGATGTCATGACGGGCGGCCTTATTGGCGACCACAGTGACGGCCGGGACCACAACGTCCGGGGAGCCATCGACTGTGATCGTAAGCGACCACGAACCAGGCGGCAGATCGGCAAATGAGTAGAGACCATCGCTACCCGATAGCGTGGAGCGAATGCCGCCCTCCGCGCGAGTGGCGGTCACCGTCGCCCCGCTGATGGGCACCTTTGCCGCATTCGTCACGACGCCCACGATCGTCCCGGGCAGCATTCTGACAACCGGTGCCGCAGTATCCGCTGCGCCGATGCCGCTGTCCGCCAACGCGGCGGAGCTGGCGGACGCCAGCACGCCGATGGCGAGCAAGTAACCAGCGGCCTTCCATCCCGATCTTCGGGTCCCATGATTCATACAATGCGCTCCCTCTCTTGTAGCGTAAAAACCACCGCCGCAAATGGTACAGGCGGGCCCGTCCGCAAGTAGATCAAAGGTCGTTAAAACAATCGCACAGCGTGTAAGAACGGTGTAAAAAGGGCGTTCGCCGATGCGCGAACGACATTGGTATACCGGTAGCCCGGCAGACAAGTCTTGTATCCCATTCCCTTTTTTGGGTCTCGATCAAAGAGAATGAGATATCCTCACAATCTCCCACGCTGCCGGTGCCGAAAGACCTTGTTGACGAGTTAGAGCTACTGCCTTCGCCTAGACTCGAGAATTTTTACAATAATTTACGCTTTGGCCGCGCAGCTCCACGACATTTTTACGCCTTGCCGAACTATCTTGGGAGGTATGAAGATCTCGCTGTACCGCGCCCGCCAATTGAGCCTCGCCCTGCTCGTGGTGGCCGTCGTGGACCATGGGCATTTGCACAACGACTATTCAGGAGCTGTACCACGCTCATCGGGATTGTTGCGGCTGGGACGCGACTTGCTGCGCAGAGCGGGCGGCGAAACCGACGAGGCCCCGAGCGCCTCAAAATGGGAACGGCGCGTGCTCGACACCTGATCCGCGGCCCGCAAGCAGCGGGCTGTCGATCCGCGAGCGGCGTTTTGCCGCTTTCCGTACCGCTGAACGATATAACGTCGTGACTATCAGGTCTTCGGCGGATTCAGCGCGTTATCGATTGCGGCGGCCTTTTCGTCGTCGTTGAATTTTCTGGGCCGCTTCCATCCGGTGACCGTGGTTTGCTTGGCGCGCGTCAGCGTGAGCTCACCGTCCGGTGCGTTCTGCGTGATGGTCGATCCTGCGCCGATGGTGGCGCCGGCGCCGATGCGTACCGGCGCCACCATCATGGTGCCGGAACCGATGAAGGCGCCATCGTCGATCACCGTCGGCCATTTGTTCTTGCCGTCATAGTTGCAGGTGATGCTGCCGGCACCGACATTGACGCCGCTGCCCACCCGGGAATCGCCCACATAGCTCAAATGGTTGGCTTTGCTGCCCACGCCGATTTCACTGTTCTTCGTTTCGACGAAATTGCCGATGTGTACATCGCGGTGCAAAACCGTGTCGGGGCGGATCCTCGCGAACGGGCCGATGCGGCAGTTCTCGGCCACGCTTGCATGGTCGATGATGCTGTTGGCGAAGATTTCCGTGCCGGCTCCGATCTGTGAGTCGCAGATGATGCAATTGGGCCCAATTTTTACGCCGGCGGCGAGCCGCACTTTGCCGATAAAAACAGCGTTGATGTCGATGAACACATCGCGGCCCACCTCGACATCGCCGCGTATATCGATGCGTGCAGGATCCGCCAGTGTCGCGCCCGCGAGCATCAATTGCTCGGCCCGTTCGCGCCGGTACAAGGCCTCCACTTGCGCAAGCTGGATCTTGTCGTTGACGCCTAGGACTTCGGCAGGATGCGCGATGAGTACGGCGTCGACACGATCGCCCGCCTGCACGGCGCCGGCAACCACGTCGGTCAGATAGTACTCGCGCTGTGCGTTGTTCCTGCCCAGTCCCAGCAGCCATTCGCGCAGGCGCCCCGCGGGGGCCGCCATGAGCCCGGAATTTACTTCGCGGATCTGCAGCTGCTCGGGACTGGCATCCTTCTGCTCGACGATGGCGGTGACCCGGCCTGCGGCGTCGCGGACGATGCGGCCGTAGCCCGTGGCGTTGTCGGGATGCACGGACAGCACCGCCAGAGCGCCGCCGGCGGCGGCCGCTATGAGTTTGGTCAGAGAAGCGGCGCGGATCAGCGGCACATCGCCATAGAGCACGAGCACGGTGTGATCGTCGGGGATGACGCACATGGCCTGCATGACGGCGTGACCCGTGCCCAGCTGGTCCGCTTGCAGGATCCACTCGATGTGCTCGTGAGCGAAGGCCGCCTGCACCTGCGCGCCGCCGTGCCCGTACACCACGTAGATATTGGTGGGGCGCAGATTGCGCGCCGTGTCGATCACATGCTGCAGCAGAGGCTGCCCCGCTAGCGGCTGCAGCACCTTCGGCAGGTCGGAGTTCATCCGCTTGCCCTGTCCCGCCGCGAGAATGACGACCGAAAGATGCATAGACTCCCTGTGTGCAGGTCCTGAGCCTGCCTGAAGGCTCCTAGCGTTTCTTGCGCAGACGCTCGATGGCTCGCAATTGTGCCACGGCGCGGGCCAGTTCGGCCTGCGCCTCGGCGATATCCATCTTGTCGGTGCGCTGCCGTACGGCGTCCTCGGCACGCTGTTTGGCGGCCTGGGCCGCGGCTTCGTCCAGATCCTTGGCCCGCGCCGCGGTGTCGGCGAGCACGGTCACACGATTGGGCTGAACCTCGAGTGAACCGCCGCCCACATAGAACGACTGCTCCTCCGCGCCTTCCGACTGCACGCGGACTTCGCCGGCCTTCAGCGTGGTCAGCAGGGGCGCGTGGCGCGGCGCGATGCCGAGGTCGCCTTGCGAACCCGGCACGAACACCATGCTCGCCTCGCCCGAGAAGATCTGTCCTTCGGCGCTGACGATATCGACGTGAATGGTGTTGGCCATGATGGTTCTTACGCCAGGGTCTTGGCTTTTTCGACGGCTTCTTCGATGGCGCCGATCATATAGAACGCCTGCTCGGGCAGGTGGTCGTACTCGCCGGCGACGATGGCCTTGAAGCCGCGGATGGTGTCTTTCAAGGACACGATCTTGCCGTCCTGTCCGGTGAACACCTTGGCGACGTTGAAGGGCTGCGACAGGAACCTGGTTATCTTACGCGCGCGGTACACGCTCAATTTGTCTTCTTCCGACAGCTCGTCCATGCCGAGGATGGCGATGATGTCCTGCAGTTCCTTGGCCCGCTGCAGTACAGCCTGCACGGCGCGCGCCGTATTGTAGTGCTCCTCGCCCACGACCAGGGGATCGAGCTGGCGGCTGGTGGAATCCAAGGGATCGACCGCCGGATAAATGCCGAGCGAGGCGATTTGCCGCGACAGCACCACGGTGGCGTCCAAGTGGGCGAAAGTGGTCGCCGGCGAGGGGTCGGTCAAGTCGTCCGCGGGAACGTACACGGCTTGAATGGAGGTGATGGAGCCGGTCTTGGTCGAGGTGATGCGTTCCTGCAGCACGCCCATTTCTTCAGCCAGGGTCGGCTGATAACCCACCGCCGACGGCATGCGGCCGAGCAGCGCGGACACTTCGGTGCCGGCCAGCGTATAGCGGTAGATGTTGTCGACGAAGAACAGCACGTCGCGGCCCTTGCCCGAGGCCTGCTTCTCGTCGCGGAAATACTCGGCCATGGTGAGACCGGTGAGCGCGACGCGCAGGCGGTTGCCGGGAGGCTCGTTCATCTGGCCGTACACCATGGCCACTTTGGAGTTGGCCAGATTGTCCTTGTCGATGACGCCCGACTCGATCATCTCGTGGTAGAAGTCATTGCCTTCGCGGGTACGCTCGCCGACGCCCGCGAACACCGACAGACCGCTGTACTGCTTGGCGATGTTGTTGATGAGTTCGAGCATGTTGACCGTCTTGCCCACGCCGGCACCGCCGAACAGGCCGACCTTGCCGCCCTTGGCGAAGGGTACCAGCAGATCGATGACCTTGATGCCGGTGACCAGAAGATCCTGGCCGCCCGCCTGCTCATCGTAGGCCGGCGCCGGGCGGTGAATGGGCAGGTACTCCGTGGTTTGCACGGGGCCTCTTTCATCCTGCGGATGGCCCAGCACGTCCATGATGCGGCCGAGCGTGCCTGCCCCGACGGGCACGGAGATGCCCTTGCCCGTGCCCTTGACCGTCAGGCCGCGGCGCAACCCCTCGGAGGCGCCCATAGCGATGGTGCGGACGATGCCGTCGCCCAGCTGCTGCTGCACTTCGAGGGTCAGGTCCACATCGTCGAGCTTGAGCGCGTCATAGACCTTGGGGATCTGATCGCGTGGAAATTCCACATCGATGACCGCGCCGATGATTTGCACGATTTTGCCGCTGCTGGACATTTTAATTAACCTCTCAACGGGGTTGCTACGCAACCCCGAAATTTATGCGGCGCTGCGCGCCGATAAGACCTGACCCGTATAACTGAATCTAATCCAATACCTAAATCTGCTCTAAACCGCTGCCGCGCCGCCGACGATTTCCGAAAGCTCTTTCGTGATCGCGGCCTGGCGGGCCTTGTTGTAAATGAGTTGTAGCTCGTCGATGAGCTTGCCGGCGTTGTCGGTGGCGCTCTTCATGGCCACCATGCGTGCAGCCATTTCGCAGGCGACATTCTCGACCGCGCCCTGGAATATCTGGGACTCGATGTAGCGCATCAGAACGCCGTCGAGAATTTCCACGGCATCCGGCTCGTAGATATAGTCCCAGCGCTCCTGCAGCTCTTCCTTGTCGATGGTCTGAAGCGGCAGCAGCTGCGACACGACACCCTTCTGGGTCATGGTGTTGACGAACACATTGTGCACCAGCAACAGCTGATCGACCTTGGTGTCGCGGTAGAAATCCAGCATCACCTTGGTGGCGCCGATCAAATCCGCGGACTTGCGGCCGGTCGCCCAGGTGCGTGGCCGATGCGGCGATTTCGATCCCGGACAGGCGGCGGAAGAATTGCAGCGCCTTGGAGCCGATGACGCACAGGTACACCTTGGCGTTTTTCGCCTCCGCTTCGCGGATCGCGCCGAGCGCCGCCTTGAACAAATTCAGATTCAGCGAACCGCACAGGCCGCGATCGGTGCTGATCACGACGATGCCAACGGACTGCACCGGCCGCTCCAGCGTGAAGGGATGCTTGTAATCGAGGTTCACCTGGCGCAAGTGGCCGATGATCTTGCGGATCTTTTCCGCATAGGGCCGCGCCGCGCGCATGCGCTCCTGCGCCTTGCGCATCTTGCTGGCCGCGACCATTTCCATGGCCTTGGTGATCTTCTGAGTATTCTTGATACTCGCGATCTTGCCGCGGATTTCTTTTGCGCCTGCCATTGCCTTGCCTTACAGCCCGCTTACAGTGTCGCGAAGAATTCGCCGCAGCACTTCTTGAGTGCGGCTTCGACTTCGCTCGACAGGTCCGGCTTCGCGTTGATGCTCTTGAGCAGATCCGCATAGCTGCTGCGCGCGAAGGACTGCAACGCGGCCTCGGTTTCCACCACTTTGAGGCGGTCCACTTTATCGAAGAAGCCGTTGTTCGCGGCGTACAGGGACAGCGCCATTTCCGCCACCGACATCGGGGCGTACTGCTTCTGCTTCATGAGCTCGGTGACGCGCTGGCCGCGCTCGAGCTGACGGCGGGTTGCTTCGTCCAAGTCCGAGGCGAATTGCGAGAAGGCGGCGAGTTCGCGGTATTGAGCAAGTGCGAGCCGGATGCCGCCGCCAAGCTTCTTGATGATGTTGGTTTGCGCGGCGCCGCCGACGCGCGACACGGAAATGCCGGCGTTGATCGCCGGACGCATGCCGGCATTGAACAGATCGGTTTCCAGGAAGATCTGCCCGTCGGTAATCGAGATGACATTGGTCGGCACGAACGCCGTCACGTCGCCCGCCTGGGTTTCGATGATGGGTATTCCGGTCAGCGATCCCGTCTTGCCCTTGACCCGTCCGTTGGTGAACTTCTCAACGTACTCCTCGTTGACCCGCGCGGAACGCTCCAGCAGGCGCGAGTGCAGGTAGAACACGTCGCCGGGATAGGCTTCGCGTCCCGGAGGACGGCGCAGCAGCAGGGAAATCTGGCGGTAGGCCACGGCCTGCTTGGATAAATCGTCATAGACGATCAGCGCGTCTTCGCCGTTGTCCATGAAGTACTCGCCCATGGCGCAGCCGCCGTAGGGCGCGAGGTACTGCATGGCCGCCGGCATGGAAGCGGACGCCGCGACGATGATGGTGTGACCCATGGCGCCGTGCTCCTCGAGCTTGCGCACCACGTTGGCGATCGAGCTTTGCTTCTGTCCGATGGCCACATAGACGCATTTAACGCCCGTGCCCTTCTGATTGATGATGGTGTCGATGGCCACCGCCGTCTTGCCGGTCTGGCGGTCGCCGATGATGAGCTCGCGTTGACCGCGGCCGATCGGCACCATGGAGTCGATGGCCTTGAGGCCCGTCTGCACCGGCTGCGACACGCTCTTGCGGAAGATGACGCCCGGCGCGACGCGCTCGAGAGGCGACTTCAGCTTGGAGTTGATCGGACCCTTGCCGTCGATGGGATTGCCGAGTGCATCGACGACCCGGCCGAGAAGTTCGGGACCCACCGGCACTTCGAGGATGCGGCCCGTGGTCTTGACCTCCGAGCCTTCCGAGATGTGCTTGTAGTCGCCGAGCACGACCGAGCCCACCGAGTCCTGCTCGAGGTTCAGCGCCAGCCCGAAGGTGTTGCCGACGAACTCCAGCATTTCGCCGTAACGCGCATCGGCGAGACCGTGGATGCGGACGATGCCGTCGGTGACGCTCACCACCGTGCCGACATTGCGCGCCTCGGTGGCGGACTGGAATTTATCGATGCGCGCCTTGATCAGGTCGCTGATTTCCGATGCCTTGATGGACATATATCCTCTTGCTGCGAGCTCTGTGCGCCCGCGACTATCAGTTCTAACTCGTTAATTCCGTGGCAAGCCGCTGCAACCGGCCTTTCAGGGATCCGTCGATGACCAGATCCCCGGCACGCACCACCGCGCCGCCCAACAGTGTCGCATCCACCGAATTCCGCATGCGCACCTGGCGCTTGAGACGCGTGCTCACCGCTGCTTTGAGCTTTTCGGCTTGCGCGTCGTCCAGGGCCACGGCCGACACCACTTCGACATCGACCGTATTTTCAGCCGTTGCCCTCAGAACCTCGTATTGTGTGGCGATCTCCGGCAACAGCAGCACACGGCGATTCTCCGCCAGCAGGCGCACGAAATTCTGGAAGTGCGGATCGGGCTTGGGGCCTTCGGCCTCGGTGATGAACTCGACCAGCTGCCCAGCCGTCACCAGCGGACTCTTGGCGATGGATCTGACGCGCGGATCAGCGACCAGTGCCGCACCCAGCGCGAGATTCTCCGACCACCGTGAGAACGCATTCGCAGCATGCGCGTACTCGAACGCTGCCTTCGCATAAGGCCTCGCGATGGTGGCGCGCTCAGCCACGCGCAACCTCGGCGGCCAATTTATCCAGCAGCTCGGCGTGAGTCTTGGGATCGATCTCCCGCTCCAGGAGGCGCGATGCGCCTTCGACCGCCAGTCTGCCTACTTCCCGAGACAGGCCTTCGCGGGCGCGCGAACTCTCGCGGGCCACTTCGTCGCGAGCCTGAGCCACCAATCGTTGCGCTTCGCCGGAGGCCGTGCCCTTGGCTTCTTCGACAATTTCATTGGAACGCTTGCCGGCCATATCGACGATCTGCGCAGCGCGATCGCGGGCCTCGCGGATGATGACGTTGGCGTTCTCGTGGGCCTGGGCGAGATCCAGCTTGCCCTTTTCGCCGGCGGCGAGTCCCGATGCGATCTTGCGCGCGCGCTCTTCCATCGGCCCCAGAATCATCGGCCACACGAATTTCATCGTGAACCAGATGAGGACGATGAACACGAGCATCTGCACGATCAACGTGAGATTGATGTTCACAGTAGTCTCCTGACCAGCGCGCTCGCCGGCCTCAAGCCTTTAGTGCGTCAGCCCGGACGTGAACGGATTCGCGAAGGTAAAGAACAGCGCGAAACCGATTCCGATCATGGCGACGGCGTCGACCAAGGCGGCGACGATGAACATCTTGACCTGCAGCATCGGAGCGAGCTCAGGCTGGCGTGCGGCACCTTCCAGAAAGCGGCCTCCCAGGATTCCGAAGCCGATGGCGGTGCCGAGAGCGCCCATGCCGAAGATGATTCCGACCGCGAGCACGGTCATGGCCTGGACGTGTGCGAAATTTTCCATTAAATCCTCCTAGACGAAAACAATTGCGAAATTGGTTTATCCGACGCGAGAAATCAATGGTGCTCCTGCGCCATCGCCAGATAGACGATGGTCAACACCATGAATATGAAGGCTTGCAACGTAATCACAAGGAGGTGGAACACCGCCCATACGAATGCCAGCAGGAATTGCGCCACGAGCAGGGCCCAGCCGCCGGCACTCGTCAATTGGGTAACGCCGTGCAGCGTCAGCGCGGCGAGCAACAGGAAGATCATTTCGCCGGCGAAAAGATTGCCGTACAAGCGCAGTGAGAGCGAAACCGGCCGCGCCAGGAAAGGTACGATTTCCAATACCAAGTTCACCGGAACCAGCACGGCCTTCACCAGCGGATTCTTGGCGGTAAAGGGCTGCAGGGTCAGCTCGCCGATGAAGCCGCCCAAGCCCTTCACTTTGATGCTGTAGAAAATGATCAGAACGAATACGGTCAATGCCATCGCGAACGTGGTGTTCAGATCGGTGGTCGGAACCACTTTCAGATGCGCGAAGCCGGCGCCATGTGCGATCCAGGGGAGCAGATCGACCGGCAAAATATCCATGGCATTGAACAGGAACACCCAGCAGAAAATCGTCAACGCCAGCGGCGCGAGCAATTTATTGGTGCCGTGAAAGCTGTCTTTGACCTGCGTATCGACGAATTCGACCACGAGCTCGACGAAATTCTGGAATTTCCCCGGCACGCCGGCTTTGGCGGTGCGCGCGGCGAAGAAGAACGAACCGCCGAACAGCAGAGCCAGCGCCACGGAGAAAAACACGGTGTCCCAGTGGATGACGGAAAAATCCACGATCCCCGTGGGTTCCTTGTTGGATAGGAACGTCAGGTGATGGAGGATGTATTCGTTTGCGGTGGGGGGTGCTTCAGCTGCCATTTAACTTCTATGCGATCTATCGCCTCGAATTCAATTATTTGTCCGTATCCGCGCGCCGCGGCGGGTCACCGCCGCCCAACGGCGGCAGCGCATTCGCCAGCGCCACCCAAAACACAAAGAAGGTCGCAACGTACGCGCCGAGCATGGCCAGCGGAACCACCTTCATCGTCTTCAACACCACCACGAACAGTACGATCATCACCGCAATCTTGGCGGCCTCGCCCACGAAGAACGTCCGCACCATCCGCTGCGGATCGGTGACCGCGCGGCCGCCGAATCCGAGCAGCGCCATCGCAAGGCTCGAAACAGTGCTGATCCCGCCTCCCAGCGCCGCAGACAGTGCAGCGTGGAAATCAGCAATCAGCCACGCGACGAGCGCACAAATCGCGGTCACGGCCGCCTGGCCCAGGACGACGCTGAGAGCCAGCCGCCGTGCCAGGGCTAATTCGATCGCGATCACGTTATATCCCGCTCGTGGGGCGAAGCCCGCCGTCCCCATCTTAAGGGAACGAACGCTTCGCTTTTACACTGCCAAATCGCTAGCGAACTAACGTCCGCACACGTGGCTGGCCGCCGCGGCCAAAACAAGCCGCGCGCATTATAAAGACGCAGCCCCGCCGCATCAAGGCGCGCCCCGCTTTTTTTCGGATCTTATGTCACTGGATGTGGCCGAGGATGCCCTCGAGCTCATCCAAGCTGTTGTAGCTGACGACGAGCTTGCCCTTGCCGGAGGCGGTGTGCTGAAACGCCACTTTGGCGCCCAATTTGTCGGCCAACTCGCGCTCCAGGCGGTGGATATCGGGATCCACCGGCGCGGATTCCTGTGGATTGCTGGCAGGCGGGTTGATGATGCGGCGCACCAACGCTTCCGTTTCTCGCACGGAGAGCGACTTCTTGGCCACCAGACCGGCCACTTCGATCTGCTGGCGACGCGAGGTCAGGCTGAGCAGCGCGCGCGCATGCCCCATTTCGATGCGGCGCTGCTCCAGCAACTCCTTGACCTCATCGGCCAGTTCCATCAGTCGCAGCAAATTGCTCACGGCGGCACGCGAGCGTCCGACGGCTTCGGCCGCCGCCTGGTGGGTCAGGCCGAATTCCTCGATCAGGCGCTGCAGCGCGCCCGGCCTCTTCCAGGGGATTGAGGTCCTCGCGCTGAATATTTTCGATGAGCGCCATGGACACGGCGGCCTCGTCGGGCACGTCGCGGATGACCGCGGGAATCTCCGCAAGCCCCGCCATTTGCGCCGCGCGCCAGCGCCGCTCGCCGGCGATGATTTCATAGCGCTGCGACTCGCCGGGATTGCGGCCCCCGATGGGGCGCACCAGGATGGGCTGCACGAGGCCCTGTGATTTGATCGAGTCGGCCAGTTCGCTCAAGGTCTCGGTCCGCATGTCGACTCGCGGCTGGTACTTTCCCCGTTGCAGCAGATCGAGCGGCAGGGTCGCGAGACGGTCGCCGGCCGGTGCGGCGGGCTGGGGCACCGGCGGTTCCGCCAAGCCGCCCACCCGCTTGGCGAGCAGCGGGGAAAGTTCAGCAAGGCCTCGACCCAAGGACGGCTTTTTGCCGGACATGCTTCAAATTCCAGTGACCGAAGTCGATTCCACCGACGGAAATTGCAGCGGCGGAACGATCCCGCCGCTGCAATCGATTATACGGGCGCGGCCGGCAGGTCGTCGCGGCGAATCATCTCGCCGGCGAGCGCCAGATAGGCGAGGGCGCCGCGCGATTCCTTGTCGTGAAACAGCGCGGGTTTGCCGAAACTCGGCGCCTCGGCCAGGCGCACATTGCGCGGAATCATGGTGCGAAACACCTTGTCGCCGAAATGCTCGATCAGCTGCGCGGACACCTCGTTCGAGAGGTTATTGCGCGGGTCGAACATGGTGCGCAGCAGCCCCTCGATCTCGAGATCCGGGTTGATGCTGGCCCGAATCTGCTCGATGGTCTGCACCAAGGCGCTCAAGCCCTCGAGCGCGTAGTACTCGCATTGCATCGGCACCATGACCGAATCCGCCGCAACCAGCGCATTCAGGGTCAGCATATTCAGCGCCGGCGGGCAATCGATCAATATCACATCGAAATCTTCGCGCACGGGTTTCAGCGCATTGCGCAATTTGAACTCCCGGCCGGTGATCATGCCGAGCAGGCGAACCTCGGCCGCCGTGAGGTCCTGATTGGAGGGCATCAGCATGAAGCCGCCGTATTCGACCGGCACCAGCGCCTCCACCGCGGCGCAATCACCCAGCAGCACATCGCAGCTGGTGCGCGATTGAGAGTTCTTGTCGATTCCGCATCCCATGGTGGCATTGCCCTGCGGATCGAGATCGATCAGCAGCACGCGCCGCTTGGTGGCCGTCAGCGAAGCGGCTAGATTGACGGCGGTCGTGGTCTTCCCGACTCCGCCTTTTTGATTTGCAACTGCGATGACCCGCTTCATGCTCCGCTCGATTTGGGCGGGCCCGTCTTGGGCCGGACCGGTGAGAGTTCCACAAGATGCCGCTCGTCGTCCAGCCCCGGCACCTTGAGCCGATGCACGGCCAGCACACGAAAGGATTTGGGCAGGGCGGAAATCTCCTCGTCCGGCCGCTTTCCCTTCATGGCGAGCAGCCTTCCGTCCGGAGCGCACAAATGCCCGGCATAGGCCGCAAAATCCGCCAGCGAGGACAGGGCCCGCGCCACCACGGTATCGAAAAGTTCGAACGGCCGATAGTTCTCTGCACGGGCATGCTCGACTTGGACGTTGACGCATCCCAGGCGCTCGGCCGTTTGCACGACGAATCGCGCCTTCTTGCCGGTGGCCTCGACCAGGGTAAAGCGGCGCTGCGGGTTGACGATGGCGAGCGGCAGGCCCGGAAATCCCGCGCCGGTGCCGATATCGGCGATGCGGACACCGCGCAGGTAGGGCTGCAGACTCAGACTGTCGAGCACATGCTTGCGCAACATCCCCGGACGGTCGCGGATCGCCGTCAGATTGAATTGCGCATTGCCGGCTTCGAGCTCATCCACCAGCCGCAGCAGCGACTCCACAGCGGGTGCCTGCAATGCTATCCCGAGTTCCCGCGCGCCCGTTGCGAGTAGTTCAAGTTCGGACTCTCTTGTCACGGAATGCTGTCGAGGATGATGGACAAGGTCGTTTCCGTCGGCGAAGTTTCCGCAGGCGGCGTCTCCGCTCGAGGAATTTCCGCGCGACCCGCTTCCTCCCCAAGGCCGGCGCTGAAGCGGATCGCGCCGTCGCGGCCCTTGCACGTATCGGCGCCTTGCACGGCGGTATTCTGGACCTCGGTGGGCGGTGCGCCGGCAGCGGGCGTCGTCGTACTCGGCGCAGCGGCGCCCGTTGTCCGCGCCGCGTTCTTCAGCCAAACGGCGCACGCCGCCGCGAACGCCTCGGGCGCATCGGCCTTCTTCAGGCGCACGGAGGCTTGAATGCGTGCCAAACGATCTTCCTTGAAGCACAGCAGGTACTCATTCGGCGTTCGCCCGACGAAGCGGGGCGCGGCCGTGTCGGAGGCGTAGCATTCCGCGTCATCGGCCGCGGCGGGGCCACGCGCTGCGTCGCGAAACAACAGCACTTCATGCAGGGTCAGCGGAATTTCCTTCAGGACGCTGCCGAACGGCGCAACGACCAGCGCATGCCAATCGTACGAGCCATCCTCGGGCGGACGCGCGGCGGGCGGCGGCGTCTGGGCGTGCTCGGGCGCCGTTGCGTGAGGCGCGGGTGCACGGCAGCCGGCCAACGCCGCCAGCAAGGCAAAAGACAGTGTTGCCCGGCGGGCGCACCGGCGAGCGGCGGGAGAAAGGCGCGGTCCCTGTGGATGTATGCCACTCATTCAGGCGCTCAAACTGCTTGCGAGCTGTTCGAGCTCGGTGGCAGCGTCCGGGTCCTGCGGCCGATCGCGCTCGAGAGCACGGCGCAGGGCCTGCACCGCCGTCTCCTTCAGTTTGGCGCAGGCACCGGCGTAGTGAATCCGCCAGTCCGAGATCAGTTCATGCTCGAAAATCTCGTACTCGCGGCCGTTGACGATTGCATCGAGAACCATGGTGCAGATGGCGAGCTGCTGCACCCGAGTCCAAGACAACGTGGCTGCGGAGCTGCCCTCGGCGAAGCAGCGCCGCAGGTAGGCAGGCGGATCCGCGCTCGCGATGTCGTCGAGCAGGTCGCGCACGTCGTAGGATTTCACCAAATGTTCATAGGCCGCCATCGCTCCCATTATCCTCGTCGTGCGTTAACATAGGAAATTATGGCCCGAATTTATTTGCTGCTGCTGCTGGCGGCGCCCTTCCTGCTGGACGCCTCGGCCGCGGTACCGCGGGTCGAGCGCGGCAATCTGGTTTTCGACAACATTCCCGAACCCGCCGCGGGTCTGAGCGAGAAATTGGACGCCTACCTGGGCGCGCGCCAGGCGAGTCCGCTCGGCTTCTCGCCCAAGGGACAATTGCTCATCGCGACTCGCTTCGGCGACGTCGATCAGCTGCACCTGGTGGAGCAGCCTGGGGGCGAGCGCCGCCAGCTCACTTTTCTGCGCGAGCCCATCACCCAGGCCGCATTTTCTCCGGATCCCGGCCGCATCGCCTACGTGTACGTCAAGGACGAAGGCGGCAACGAAAAGACCCAACTCTATTATCAGCGCCTGGGCGAACCTGGCGCCAAATTGCTCACGGACGGCAAATCCCTGAACGGCGGCCCAGTGTGGTCGAACGCGGGGCGCGAGGTCGCTTTCTTCAGCACCGCCCGCGACGGGGTCAGTTACGACATCGACATCGCCGAACCCGAAGGCGGCACACTGTCTCGGCTCGCCGTTACCGGCGACGCCGCCGCCTGGTATCCACTCGATTGGTCGCCGGATGATCGCAAGCTGCTGGTATTGAAGTACCTCTCGATCTCCGAGGCCTATCTGTACGTGGTGGATCTTGCGCACCGGCCAGAAACGAGAGGTGGAGCCCGCGTCCGGCCAAGATCGGGATTGCCGGCGCTAAATTTTCGCGCGACGGGCAGGGCGTCTATTTCATCTCGGACCGCGATAGCGAGTTTGCGCAGCTGCGTTACGTCAATCTGTTCACGGGAGAGAAAACCGTCATCTCCGGCCGTCTACCCTGGGACATCGAGGAATTGGCGATTTCCCGCGACGGTCATTACCTGGCCTATGTCAGCAACGAAGCGGGGATCGACAAGCTCAACGTGCTGGATCTGCGCACGCACCAGGATTTGATACCTCCCAAGCTACCCGCGGCGGGCATCATCAATTCCTTGAGTTTCGACGCGGAAGGCGGCCGCCTGGCCTTCGGCTTCGCGGCGCCGAATCGGCCGCGCGACGCCTATGTCTTCGATATCGCGGCGAATCACTTGGAAGCCTGGACGCACAGCGAGCCAGGAGCGGTGGATCTCGCGAAGTTCGTGATGCCGCGGCTGGCGCAATGTCCGACATTCGACCGCACGGACGGGCGAGAGCGTCAAATGCCCGTGTATATCTACGAGCCCTCGACTCCGGGTCCGCACCCGGTGCTGATCGTCCTGCACGGCGGCCCGAAATCGCAGTTCCGTCC
The DNA here is from genome assembly GCA_963807505.1 of uncultured Gammaproteobacteria bacterium. Lineage (GTDB taxonomy): Bacteria > Pseudomonadota > Gammaproteobacteria > Steroidobacterales > Steroidobacteraceae > Bog-1198. Next base: position 1,354,811 of record CAWECC010000001.1, read on the forward strand.
CGGCTTCGATCCATGGCTGCAGTACGTGGTCAACGAACTCGGATATGCCGTCGTCGCTCCCAATGTGCGCGGCTCATCGGGCTACGGAAAGACCTACCTTGCGCTCGACAACGGCCAGCTGCGCGAAGACGCCGTCAAGGATGTGGGCGCGTTGCTGGTGTGGCTCGGCCTGCAAACCGCATTTGACTCCAAGCATGTGGTGGTGTCGGGCGAGTCCTACGGTGGCTACCTGACTCTCGCGACCTTGGTCAATTTCGGCGAGCGCCTGCGCGGCGGCGTCGACTTGGCCGGCATCCCCGATTTCGTCAGCTTTCTGACCAATACCGCGCCGTATGCGCCAGCAGCAGCGCCGCGCGGAATATGGCGACGAACGCGATCCCGACATGCGGACGTTCCTGCGGCGCATTTCACCGCTGACGAACGCGGAGCGCATCACGCGCCCCTTGCTCATCGTGCACGGCAAGAACGATTCGCAGGTGCCGTTGAACGAAGTCGAGCAGATGGTTTATCGGCTGCGCAACAAAGGCGGCGAAGTTTGGTATTTACAGGCCGGCGACGAAGGCCACAGTTTGCGAAAAAAACCCGACCGCGATGCCTACTACAGGACGTTCGCGCAGTTCCTGGCAAGCTCGAGCAAGTAGCCCCGCGCCGCGCGGCGGCAACTCGATTCCGCGCTCGCTCGTTTACTTGCTGTCGGTCGACGCCGTGGCCAGGGGTGAGGCCTGGTCTGCAAAATACTCCGCGGCGATTTTGACGTCTTCATCGCTGGTGAGCAGTTTCGCCATGCCGTCCATCACCACATTTTTGCGGCGGCCGTTCCGATAGGCCGTCAATGCCTGTTCCAGGTAATCGACGTGTTGGCCCGCGAGCACGGCAGGTTTCGGCGTCAGCGGCGACTCGACCCCCAGACCGGTTTCGCCGTGACAGGCGACGCAGGCGGCCACCTGTTTCGGAGCCTTACCGCTTGCGGGCGGGCTCGGTTTCGCGGGTTCGGGTCCCTGCAGATAGGCGGCGATGTCCTCTATGTCCTGATCGGACAGCGATGCCGCCTGGGCGTGCATGGTGGCATGCGGCCGCTCGCCGGTCTGGTACTCGTGCAGCGCTGCGATAATATAGGAGGCATGCTGATGGCGCAGCTTGGGAACGCTGTAATCCGGGTAGGCGTTCCGGTAGTTGTCGATGCCATGGCATCCGTAGCAGGTGTAGAACTTCTTCTCGCCGTCCGCCGGATTGCCCGCTGCATGCGCGCCAAGCGACCAACTCAAACTCAACGCTGTGCTTGCAAGCAACGCCAGGCCATTCAATCGAGAAAGCATCTAGTTCTCCGAGCCGCGGGATTCAAATAGTGCGCTGATGTTAAAGAGTGGAAGGACAAAATGCCACTCGCTTGAGGTTCATGGGGTGGCAATGGCGCAATTCAGGCGGCGCGGTCGCGCTTCTTCAGATGCACCAGCAGCAGCGACACCGCCGCCGGCGTCAGGCCCGGGATTCGAGCGGCCTGACCCAGAGTTTGCGGACGCACGTCGCGGAGCCGCTGGCGGGCTTCGTTCGACAAGCCGCCGACATCGGCGTAGTCGATGTTCTCCGGAAGGCGCAATTCGTCATTGCGTTGCTGGCGCTCGATTTCCTCGTTCTGCCGCCGCAGATATCCCGAGTATTTCGCCTGCACGTCGACTTGCAGCTTCACTTGCTCGATCAGGCGTTCATCGCCGCGCCAGTCATCGCCGACGGTTGCGCTGTCGCCGGCAGCATCGACACCGGCGTCGGGGGCGACACTGGATTCGTCATCGGTGTGGACAATCGACGCCGGCGCCTTCCATGGGGCCACCCGATCCAAATCGTCATAGGCCAGTTCCGGACGGCGCAATAAATCCAAGGCATGCGCCTCACGCAGCAGGGGCGAACCCAGCTTGGCGAGCAAGCCGGCATCGACATCGGCGGGATGCACGACTGTTGCGGCCAGCCTCGATATTTCCTGCTCAACCGCGGCACTTTTGCGCTGAAAGAATGCCCAGCGGGTGTCATCGACCAAGCCGAGATTCCGGCCTTGCGCGGTGAGGCGCAGATCCGCGTTGTCCTCGCGCAGGCTCAGGCGGTACTCGGCGCGGCTGGTGAACATCCGGTAGGGCTCCGGCGCGCCGCGCGTAATCAGATCATCGACCAGCACGCCGATGTAGGCCTCGCTGCGCTTCGGCCACCACGCATCGCGCCCATCGGCCTGCAGCGCCGCGTTGGCGCCGGCGAGCAATCCCTGCGCCGCGGCTTCTTCGTATCCGGTGGTGCCGTTGATCTGGCCGGCGAAAAACAGGCCGCAGAGAACCTTGCTCTCCAAGCTGAATTTGAGATCGCGCGGATCGAAGAAATCGTATTCGATGGCGTAGCCGGGCCGCGTGATGTGCGCGTTCTCGAATCCCGCGATGGTGCGCACGAACTCGCATTGCACGTCGAAGGGCAGACTGGTGGATATGCCGTTGGGGTAGATCTCGTGGGTGTCCAGGCCCTCGGGCTCGATGAAGATCTGGTGCGAAAGCTTGTCCGCGAATCGCACCACCTTGTCTTCCACCGAGGGACAGTAGCGCGGGCCCACGCCCTCGATCAAACCCGTGAACAGGGGCGAGCGCGCGGTGGCACCGCGAATGATGTCGTGGGTGCGCTCGTTGGTGGCCGTGATGTGGCAGGGCAGCTGCCGCGGGTGCGGCGTCGCGAGTGCCCAGGTAGGAGAACACCGGCCGCGGATCGTCGCTGTGCTGTTCGCGCAGCTCGGAAAAATCGATGCTGCGGCCGTCGATGCGCGGCGGCGTGCCGGTCTTCAAGCGGCCCACGCGCAAATTCAGTTCACGCAAGCGCGCCGCCAGCCGCAGCGACGGCGGATCGCCCGCGCGGCCGCCGGGATGGCTCTCGAGACCGACGTGAATCCTGCCGCCTAAGAAAGTGCCGACGGTCAAAACGATGGCGCGTGCTCGAAATTCGATGCCGCTCTGAGTGACCACGCCCACCACTCGCCCGCCTTCGATCTGGAGATCCGCCGCTTCCTGCTGGAACAGAGTCAGATTCGGCTGGGTCTCGAGCATGCGGCGGATCGCACGCTTGTAGAGTTGCCGGTCGGCCTGCGCGCGCGTGGCGCGCACCGCCGGTCCCTTGCTCGAGTTCAAGGTGCGAAACTGGATCCCGGCCTGGTCGGTCGGCAAGCGCCATGGCGCCCCCCAGGGCATCGATCTCCTTCACCAGGTGGCCCTTGCCGATGCCGCCGATCGCCGGATTGCAGCTCATCTGCCCCAGCGTCTCGATGTTGTTGGTCAGCAGCAGGGTGCGCTGGCCCATGCGGGCAGCCGCCAGCGCGGCCTCGGTGCCGGCATGGCCGCCGCCGATCACGATCACTCCGTATTCAGTGCCGAAACGCAACGTAAGTACTCGATTTTCCGCGAGGCGCGTACTCTAAACGGCTGCTGGCCAAACTGCCAGGGAACCTCCGGCAAGCTCACCCTACTAAGCTTTGTGTCGAGGGTGAGGAGAATCGCGATGAGCACTTATACGTTCTCGAAAGACAAGGCGCGCCCCGCAGCCCTGGCCTGGGTGCTGATGGCAGCGCTTTGCGCGGCCTTGGGAGTGACGGTTCCCGCCCTGGGCGATGCTCTGCAAATCGGTCAGCCGGCGCCCGGATTCACTGCCATGGACAGCAAGGGCAGTTCGCTGTCCTTGAGCCAGTATCGCGGCAAGACCGTGGTCTTGGAGTGGACCAATGCGGAGTGCCCTTACACGCGCAAGCACTACACCAGCGGCAACATGCAAGGTATCCAGGCGCTGGCGCAAAAGAACGGCGTGGTCTGGCTGACCGTGATTTCGTCGGCGCCCGGTAAGCAGGGCTATGTCAACGGCCCCGCCGCGGACGCCCTGACTCAGTCGCGCGGCGCCGTACCGACCGCGGTGTTGCTGGATCCGTCCGGGACCGTTGGCCGCCTGTACGGTGCGAAGACCACGCCGCATATGTTCGTCATCGACAAGAATGGCGCGCTGCAATACATGGGCGGCATCGACAGCATCGCCACGGCGGATGTCAGCGACATCGCTCAAGCCGAGCCCTATCTCAAAGAGGCCATGTTGGACGTCGTGCAAGGCAAGCCGGTCGCTCATGCAGTGACCAGGCCGTACGGCTGTTCGGTCAAGTACTGACCGGAGGTTGTCGTACTCGCGCCGAGGGCTGCTTTACTCCACGGCGACCGGAATCCCGGCGAACTTGCCGGCCCATGCCTTGGGCCCCGTGTCATGCACGGAAACGCCGTCCGAGCTCACCGCCACCGTGACCGGCATATCGCGCACTTCGAATTCATACACCGCCTCCATGCCGAGGTCGGGGAAGGCCACGACGCGGCTGCCGCGAATGGCGTTCGAGACCAGGAAGGCGGCGCCGCCCACCGCGATCAGGTAGGCCGAGCGGTGCTTGGCGATGGATGCGACCGTTTCGGGACCGCGCTCCGCCTTTCCGACCATGGCCAGCAAGCCGGACTTGCCCAGCATGGTCTCGGTAAACCGGTCCATGCGATTGGCGGTGGTGGGGCCCGCGGGCCCCACGACTTCGGTGCCCACCGGGTCGACCGGCCCGACGTAGTAGATGACGCGGCCGTGAAAATCCAGGCCTTCGGGCAGCGGCTTGCCGGCATCGAGCAAGGCACAGATGCGCTTGTGGGCGGCATCGCGGCCGGTCAGCAGCTTGCCGGACAGCAGCAGGCGCTCGCCGGGTTTCCAGCTTGCGATCTCGCGCGTGGGTCAGGCCATCGAGCGACACGCGCCGCGCGCTCGGCATCCGCGGCCCACTGCACCTTCGGCCAGAGATCCAGATTCGGCGGCTCGAGAACCGCGGGGCCCGAGCCATCGAGAGTGAAATGGATATGGCGGGTGGCGGCGCAGTTGGGAATCACCGCCACCGGCAAGGAGGCCGCATGAGTCGGGATAGTCCAATACCTTTACGTCGAGCACGGTGGTCAGCCCGCCAAGGCCTTGCGCGCCGATGCCGAGCGCATTCACACGTTGAAATATTTCCAGGCGCAACTCTTCGAGCTTGGTTTTCGGGCCGCGCGCGATCAGATCGCCGATGTCGATGGGCTCCATCAGCGATTTCTTCGCCAGCAGCATCGCCTTCTCGGCGCTGCCGCCGATGCCCACTCCCAGCATGCCGGGCGGACACCAGCCCGGCGCCCATCTCCGGCACCATCTCGAGCACCCAATCGGCCACCGAGTCCGATGGATTCAACATGGCGAACAGGGATTTGTTTTCGGAGCCGCCGCCTTTCGCGGCGACGGTAATCTCGACTTCGTCCCCCGGCACGAATTCGGTGTGGATCACCGCCGGCGTATTGTCGCGGGTGTTGGCTGCGCTTGAATGCGGGATCGGACACGATGGACGCGCGCAGCTTGTTCTCAGGATTCGAGATAGGCGCGCCGCACGCCTTCGTTGATCATGGACTCGAGATCGAGCGTCGCATCCCAGCGCACGCCCATGCCCACTTTCACGAATACCACCACGATGCCGGTGTCCTGGCAGATGGGCCGATGTCCTTCGGCGCACATGCGTGAGTTGGTGAGAATCTGCGCAATGGCGTCGCGGGCGGACGGGCTTTGCTCCATGTCATAGGCGCGACCCATGGCGCGAATGAAATCGGGCGTGTGATAGTAGGAAATGTATTGCAGGGCATCGGCAACACTGGCAATCACATCGGCTTCGCGAATCACGCTCATGGCATAACCTTCAATAAAGACGAACTGGGCCGCAAATTTACCAACTCGCGGGCTTTGCAGGGTAGCGAATCCCCTACAATCGAGCGAAATCGGAGATTTGTATGCGGCGTGTAAGGAGAACTCGGGTATCGAGCGTCTCGAGGAGTATCTTGCTCGACTCGGGTATCCTGGCCGGCACATCGATCCGGTTCAGCGCCTCGATCGCATTCGCTGCCTTGGTCTGTAGCTGTCTGTGGTCCCCACTGGCGGCCGGGGCGGTCACGGCCCGGTTGCCGCTGCACGAGTGCCGCCTCGAGCATCCGCTGCGGTTGGCATCGATTCCGGCACGTTGCGGCGTGCTCAAGGTTCCCGAGGATAGAGCGCGGCCGGACGGCGCGACCATCGACCTGAGCGTGGCGGTGGTGCCCGCGCTCAATCGGCAGGCCGCGGCCGCGCCCCTGTTTCTTCTGGCAGGGGGCCCGGGCCAGGGCGCCACGGCCATGTATGCGAGCTATGCGGCCGCGTTCGCGCGGGTGAATCGCAATCACGACATCGTGCTGGTGGATCAACGCGGCACGGGAAGCTCCACGCCGCTATCCTGCGATTACCCGGATGACTGGCAGGCCCCGGACGATCCCATGCAGGCGCTGCGTCAGGCGACTCTGGCCTGCCTGCGCAAGTACGGCGATCGGGTGCGCTTCTACACCAGCAGTGCAGCGGTTGCCGACCTCGCCGCGGTGCGCGAGGCGCTCGGGTATCCGCTCATCGATCTCTACGGAGTGTCGTACGGCACGCGAGTGGCGGAACTCTACATGCGGCGTTATCCCAAGTCGGTTTACGCGGTGATCTTGGATGGAGTCACCTATCCCGAGCAAGCCATCGGTCCCGAAACGCCCTTGGACGGGCAGCGGGCCCTGGATCTCATCGTGAGGCGCTGTGCAGAATCTCCGGACTGCGCCAAGGCCTACCCGACGCTGCGGCAGGATCTCGCCGGCTTGCTGCTGCAGTTCGGGCCGCAGAAATCGCCGCTGAGCATCGATGATCCCAACGACGACCTGCCGCTGAAGATCGAATTCAACCGCGGCATGCTGGACGCCAGCTTGAGATTTCTGTCCTATAACTCCACGCAGGCCTCGCTGTTGCCCACGCTGATTCATCGGGGCGCGCAAGGCGCCTTGGGCCCGCTCGCGGCGCAGACCATCATGACCGCGCGGCAGGTCGCCGATCAGCTTGCGAGCGGCATGCAGAACACGGTGATCTGCAGCGAGGATGTGCCATTTTTCAGTGCCGACATCGACCGAGCGGCGATTTCTCGCACCTACCAGGGCATGGAGCAGTTGGATGCCTTTGTCGAGATTTGCAAGCTCTGGCCGCGAGGAGCGGTGGACGCCGATCTGCACAGCCCCTTGAGGAGCGACATTCCAACCTTACTGCTGTCGGGCGAGGCGGATCCGGTGACGCCGCCCGCCGATGCGGAACGAGCGGCCCGCGGACTTGCGCACCACCGGCACCTGGTTTTGAGCGGCGAGGGACATGGCCAGGTGGCCACGGGCTGTGTACCGAAATTGATGGCGGAGTTTCTGGACACGGCGGCAGCGGAGAGGCTCGATGCGGCCTGCCTCGAGCGGCACACGCCGGCACCTTTCTTCATCAGCATGACGGGCCCCGCGCCATGATCGAGGCCAAAAATTTGAGCAAGCGTTTCGGCTCCGTCGAAGCCGTGCGCGATATCTCCTTCGTGGCGCGTGACGGCGAAATCACCGGCATTCTGGGAGCCAACGGCGCCGGCAAGTCGACCTGCTTGCGCATGCTGTACGGAGTGCTGACACCGGACAGCGGCCTGGCGTGCATCGACGGCATGGACATCGGCGGTGAAACGTCGAAGGCCCGCGCGCATCTGGGCGTGCTGCCGCACGCGGCCGGGCTTTACGGCAATCTGACGGCGCGCGAGAACATCCATTATTTCGGGTCGCTGCAGGGTGTCGGCGGCGAGCGCCTGGCGTCGCGCACCGCCGAACTGGTCGGCATCCTCGGCATGGAGAGTTTCATCGAGCGCCGCGCCAAGGGCTTTTCGCAGGGACAGCGCATCAAAACGGCGCTGGCGCGCGCGCTGATTCACGACCCCGGCAATATCGTCCTCGACGAACCCACCAACGGGCTGGACGTGATGGCGATTCGCAATCTGCGCGAAATGCTGCTTGCCCTGAAGGCTCAGGGGCGCTGCGTGCTGTTCTCCTCGCATGTCATGCAGGAGGTCGCGGCGCTGTGCGATCGGGTGGTCATCATCGGCCACGGCAGGGTTCTGGCGGATGCGACGGTAGCAATCGATTCGCGAGCGCAGCGGCGCGGCGACGCTGGAAGAGGCCTTCCTGCAAGTGCTGGGCGATGGCGCGGGGGTGAGCTGAATGCGCGCCCTGTTCACCGTATTCGGCAAGGAATTTCTGGAGAACCTGCGCGACCGCCGCACACTGCTGTCGGCGCTGTTGTTCGGACCGCTGTTCGGACCTCTGCTGTTCGGGCTCATGGTGTCGCGCATGCTCAATCAGAGCGTGGTGGAGTCGGATGAGCCGCTGCGGATCACGCTGTCGGGCGGCGAGCACGCGCCGGGACTCACGCGTTATCTCGAGTCACAGGGCGTCAAGCTCAGCGTGGAAAACCTGTCGGAGACCGAGGCCCGCGCCGCGGTCCATGGCGGCCGAGCGCAGGTCGTAGTGATCATTCCGAAGGAATTCGCCGCGCGGTTCATCGCGGCGACGCCGGCGCCCGTGCTGCTGGTCGCCGACAGCACTGACTCGCAAACGCGCAAAATTGCGGACCGCGCCAGAAACATTCTAGGGGCTTATGCCAGCAGCATCGCGCAGCTGCGGCTGCAGGCCAGAGGCGTGAATCCGCTGCTCGCCGCGCCGGTGGCGGTCAATGACGTCGACGTGGCGACGCCCACCGGCCGAGCCGTCGTGGTGCTGGGTTTCATGACCTATTTCGTTCTGTTTGCGGTATTGATGGGCGGACTGTATCTGGCCATCGATTCCACCGCGGGGGAAAGGGAGCGCGGCTCGCTGGAGGCGCTGCTCAGCCTGCCGGTGCCGCGTTCCAGCCTGGTGGGCGGCAAAATTCTCGCCACCTGTGCTTACATGTGCATCTCGCTGGCCCTGAGCCTCACGGCCTTCGTTTGCGTGTTTCGTTTCGTGCCGCTCGAAAGACTGGGCATGAGCGCCAACCTGAACCCAGGTACCGCGCTGATTTTCTTTGCTATTTGCCTGCCCTTCGTGCCTCTGGGCGCCGCCCTCATGACCTTCGTCGCCTCCTTCACCCGCAGCTATCGCGAGGCTCAAACCTATCTCACCGCGGTCTTGCTGGTGCCGACGCTGCCCATAGCCTTCGCCAGCATCTACTCGCTGAAAACCCGCAGCGCATTGATGTTCATTCCGTCGCTGAGCCAGCACTTGCTGATGACCAGCGTCCTCAAGGATGAACCCATCGCGGCTCTCGACGTGTGGGTGTCGGCCGGGGCATCGCTCGCCGCGGCGCTGCTGCTCATGGTGTTGACCGCCCGGCATTGGCGGCGCGAGACCATGCTCGGGTAGCCTCGCCCGTCGCACCGGCTGCGGATTGCCCACGCAAAAACGCAGATTGCCTAAGCAAAAATTAGGGGTCTTTACTAATGGTCGTTTGGCAATTCACCCTGTATAAGGGGCCCTGGGAGTACTGGCTCGATCGGGGGGAATAAAGGCATGTCCGACTCATCGCTCGCGCGGACGAATGTCGCCGCGCTCTTGGCAATTCTGGCGCTGTCCGCGGCGACCATGGTGTGGTTGTTCTGGCATTTTCCGGTGATCACCACCGTTGCCACGGTCGCCATCCTGCTGGGTCTCGGCGTGTGCGCGCGCCTGGCACGATTGACGGATTCCGATATGACGGACTTCAAGCAAACCGAACCCAGCGTTTGATGTTTGCGACGGTGCCGAAGCGGCGATGAGCGGGTCGCCTCGAGCCGCTATTTCCCGATACAAAATCCCTATACAGAGATCCGTCGTTTAAATGGGGTAGTCATGCCCCATAAGTCCTATTCTCATCTCGCCTTCTCCCAGACTTGCCACCACGCCGCAAATTCCGCGGGACGGATTCGATAGCGAGCGAAATTGCCTTCATGCAGGCTTGTGAGTTCAGCTTCGGCAAGCTCGATAAAACGCCGGCGGTCTTTGAGGTCGATTTCTTTCTGCGACCAGGCGGCTATTCGCGCGGCGGCGTCCTTTCGAGGGATCCGCGTTCGGACGAGATCGGCGATCAACTCGCGAAACTGTTCACGGTAGCGAAGCCGGAAGGGGTCGGGTTCGCCGAGAATTTGCCGAACCGCGGCGTAGCGGGCGGCTGACTGCTCGTAAGCCCAGATGAAGACATCCTTGAGCAGGTCGATCCTGGTCAGCTCATAGATTCCAAGCACGGCTTCCGTATAGAGCTGCCGGGGCACTTCGGCGAACGACAGCGGCGATAGGTTGCCCTTGATGAGCGGGATGTTGGCGGCGAGGCGCGATACGCGTTTGTTCACATCGTCGAAGGGCTGCAGATAGGGCAGCTGCACCATCACGAACAACGCCTGCTCGAAGGGGTCGGCGATTGCCGCGGCGGTCGCCAGCATCTGATCGAAGCTTTCCTCGATGAGCTGTGGCACTTCCAATGGATGGAACTTGGAGCGCCAGATGCCGACTGGGATGTGGCGAAGTCGGCCCTCGGCAGTGGGATCGGCGAGGAGATTGTTGGCCAGGAGCGTGTGGAGATTGAGTATGGTGTAGCGGTTGAAACCGATTTCGTCGGCCGCGTCCACCAAGAACTCTATTGCATCCTTGTGGTTCAAAATCATCTGCGCTTCGAGGGGCGCGCGCCCCTCGGCCTCTACGCCCAGTTCAATGAGACGCTTGGTGTCGAGGAGCGAGTAGGTGTTGCCTTCCAGGCGGCTCGAATTCCATGCTAGATCGATCAACAGCCTGTTGAGGATCTGCTTGGCGTAGCTGCCGGCGGGTTGCTGGGCAATCCCTGGACGGCCGACGGCCGCCAGATGCGCACGCTCCCGCTCGGTCAGGTAAAAGGAAACGTTGGGCCGATATCGGACGAGGAATTGGCGGTCGTAACCGACTGGCTTACGTGCTGCCGGCACCTGACGGACGTAATCGCGGATCGATGTTCCTGCTTCGGACAGCGGAACGACAGGCTCGGGAGAATCTTCTCGAACCGCCCAGTCGATGGCCGCATCGGGCACTCGGTATCTCGCCCAGCGCCCTTCGCCATCCATGATGAGGCGATTTCGGGTAACGAGATGCTTGAGGCGGTATTGGAGGGTGCGCTGGGGGATGGATGTTGCGAGGGCGTGCATGATTTGCGGCGACGATGCGCCGTTGGCGTGGCGGCGCACGGCGACTTCGATCGCTGCCAATGCTTGTTCGGGGATCTGGTTTGCCACGGCGGTCTTTCCTGCGCGTAGAATTTATACGCAAGAATTGCACGAGTAGGCGCAATAATCAAGGCTAGGCGCAAATATGTTTGCGCCTAGCGGTCTCATCAACTCTGGGCATAATCGACAATGGTGCGCTTTTTTTCCTTGCACAGGATGATGCCGATGGAAGGGTCCTCGCCCTCCTGCCGCACCTGCGCGTCCAGCGCAGCCAGGTAGAACTTGCGCGTCATGCGCCACCACAGCGTTGCCCCAACCTTCGCTCTGCTGTCGTTCCACGATCAGCCGCCCGATGTCCCAGTGCAGGCCGACCAATTCCTTGTTGACTGCGCGCAGCGCCGCGTACTGCGCCGATTGGATGCGCGCCTTCACCCCCGCTAGCAAGACCGGGTAGTCCTTGGCCGCAGCGGGTTCTCGCACCGCCGGCGCGAGTTTTTTGCGGGTGGTCTACTTACGCGCCGCCATCGGCGTCCTCCTCGCTATTGAGCCGTTTCAGGAGACATCTGTGGACGTCCACGGACACTGCATTACTTCCCAATGCAGAAGCTGCCGAAAATTTCGCCGAGCAAGTCCTCGCTGGTGAATTCGCCGGTGATCTCCCCGAGGGCGTGCTGCGCGAGCCGCAGATCCTCGGCGAATAATTCGAACGCTCGACTGTTGCTCAAGGTGTCAACTGCTGCTTGCACATGTTGCCGCGCGCGGCTCAGAGCGTCGAGATGCCGGCGGCGCGCCGAGAATGCGCCGAACTCTATGTCTCCGTAACCGGCCGCGGCTTTCAAGTGACTGCGCAATAGGTCCAGGCCGGAGCCTGTTCGAGCGCTGAGGAAGACCTTGGGTGGATCGGCGGTTTCATCGAGCCGCGCCGGGGCGCTGGTCAGGTCGATTTTGTTGAACACCAATGTCACCGGAATTCCGGCGGGCAGTTGTTCCAGTTCTGCCGCCCATGGGGCCGGATTCTGCGCGGCGTCTTCGTCGCGGTCCTTGTCGGCGATGCCGGCATCCACGACGTACAGCACACGATCGGCACGCGCGATTTCGTTGCGTGCGCGGCGGACGCCCTCGGCCTCGACCACATCGGCCACGGCGCGAAGGCCGGCGGTATCTGCCAGGTTCAACGGCAGGCCGTCGAGATGCACTTGCTGGCGCAGTACATCGCGGGTCGTTCCGGGCACATCGGTGACGATGGCGACCTCGTCGCCGGCCAGCTTGTTCAACAAACTGGATTTTCCGGCATTGGGCTTGCCTGCGATCACGACATTCAGCCCTTCGCGCAGCAATGCACCCTGGCGCGCCGCCGCGGTGATCGAGTCAAAGGCGGCGAATACTGCGGCGAGCCGCTCGCCGAGCGCCTTGTCCGAGAGAAAATCGATTTCCTCGTCGGGAAAATCGATGGCGGCTTCGACATAAGCCCGTAATTCGGTGATCCGCGTCTTGAGATCGTCGACGCGGGCGGAGAACTCGCCCTGCAGAGAGCGCACCGCTGCGCGGGCGGCGGCAGTGGTGCCGGCGTCGATGAGGTCGGCGATCGCCTCGGCCTGTGCGATATCGATTTTGCCGTTCAGGAAGGCGCGCTCGCTGAACTCGCCGGGGCGCGCCATGCGGCAGCCGAGTTCGAGCAGGCGCTTCAATACCATGTCCACTACGAGGGCGCCGCCGTGGCCCTGCAGCTCCAGGACGTGTTCGCCGGTATACGAAGCGGGCGCCGGAAAATACAGGGCGAGACCTTGGTCCACGCTGCCGCCTTGCGCATCGAGAAAGCTCGAGAACCGCGCCCGGCGCGGGGCCGGCAGGCCGCCGAGAATATCGGCCGCGATCTGCGGCACGCGCGGACCCGAGACGCGAATGACCCCGACCGCGCCCCGCCCTGCAGCACTGGCGACGGCGACGATGGTGTCCGGTAGGGTCACGGGCGTTTTACGATCGAGGCTTGGCCGCCTCGGCTTCGACCAATTGGTTGACCCGCCACTGCTGTGCGATGGTCAGCAGCGTATTGGTGATCCAGTAAAGCACCAAGCCGCAGGGGAACCACGCCATCATGCCCGTCATGACCAGCGGCATGAATTGCATGATCTTCGCTTGCATGGGATCGGGCGGCGCCGGATTCAGTCTTGAACTGCGCATACATCGCGCCGCCCATCAGCAGCGGCAGCACGAAGTACGGATCGCGCGAGGAAAGATCATTGACCCAGAGCAGAAACGGCGCCTGGCGCATTTCCACGCTCTCGAGCAGCACTCGATAGAACGAGATGAAAAAGGGAATCTGCACCAGCATGGGCAGGCAGCCGGCCAGCGGATTGATTTTTTCCTTCTTGTACAGCTCCATCATGGCGCGGCCGAGTTTCTCGCGGTCGTCCTTGAAGGTCTCCTGAATCTGCTTCATGCGCGGCGCCACGGTGCGCATCTTGGCCATGGAGCGGCCGCTGGCCTGGCTCAAGGGATAGAAAATCAACTTGATGAGCGCCGTGACGATGATGATCGACCAGCCCCAATTGCCGATCGAGGCCATGGACCCAGTTGAGTGCCGGCGAACAGCGGCTGCGCCAGCACGGTCAAGACGCCGAAGTCGACGGTGCGCTCCAGGTGGGGAGCGGTCGCCGCCAGCTGCGACTGCAGCTTCGGGCCCGACGAACAGCTTTTCGCGGAACTGCGCCTTGCCGCCCGGCGGCGACCTCTGATCATCGGGCCGGTGGCGCTCAGCAGGTATTCGTGGTCGCGGACCTGCAGCTTGGTATTTGTAGGGCTTGTCCGGCGGGCGGCACGATGGCCGACACGAATTGATGCTGCAGCGAGGCGAGCCAGCCGTTGGTGATGGTCTCGGAGAACTTGCTGTCGGTGTCGCTCTCGACGTTCAGGTCATGGGATTTCGTGCCGTCCCAGACAGCCGGTCCCTTGAACGAATAGGTCTCGACGTCGAAATAGGACCGCGAGGCGTGTTCCCAGTGGCGCAGGAACTGCGAATACGGCGCCAGCTTGCGCGGCGCCGCGCCGGCGTTCTGCACATCGTAGATCAGGTCGACGGAATACAGGCCGCGAGTGAACACGAAGGTCTTGGTGACGGTGAGTCCCTGACCGTCGGTCCAGGTCAAAGGCACGCGCAGTTCTTTGGCGCCGTCGGCGAGCACGAAGGATTTCTCCGCGGAAGTCCAGGTCGCGAGATGCGTGGGCGCGGCTTCGCCGGCGATCGCCGATGAGGCCGGTCTGCAGCAGGTACAAGGACTCCGGCGGTTCGCGGCTCAGCAGCCTGACGGGAATATTCGGCGCGTCTTTGCGCAGCGGATATTTCAACAGATCGGCTTGATCGAGTTCGCCGCCCTTCAAATTGATGACCACATCGAGCACATCGGTGACGACGTGCAGCGGCTGCGAGGAGCTTGCGTCTTGCGCGGGTGGCATTGGCCGCCGGCGGCGCTGCAAAGGGATCCGTGCCCGCGGGTGTCGCGGCGGAAGGTCGCGGCAGATGTGGGTGCGGCGGCGCAGTTGCGGGCGAGCGCGGCCGTGCTCGCGGCTTGCGGCACGGAGTCGCCGAGATTGTCGGCTGCGCCGGGAGCGCCGCCGGCGGATTGAATGGCGATGTCGCGCGCACCCGGCGGATAATCGTGCATCCACGCCTGATAGTTGTAGAACAGGATCGCCGCGAGCGCGAACCAGAGAAGATGCGGGTATTAGGCATTGATATTTCTAGGCGCTTCGCGCCACCTTTCAACGGGGCCGAAGCGGCCCCGCCTGTTAATGTTGAGACAAGACATTCTCTTCAATGTCCGGCACCGGGTCGTAGCCGCCCTTGTTGAATGGATGACAGCGTAGCAGGCGGCGCAGACCGAGCCAGGTGCCGCGCAAGGCCCCATGGCGTTCGATCGCGGTATGCGCGTAGCAGGAGCAGCTGGGGTAGAAACGGCAGCGCGGGCCCAGCAACGGACTGAGCAGCAGCTGGTAGCCGCGGATGATCCACATCAGGATTTGGCTCACGGTTCGGCATCGCTGCGTAATCGGTCTTCCAGTGCTTGTCCAGACTCGCGCGCAAATCGCTCGGGCTTGGCCTGGCGCGCCGCGTCTCGCGCGGAGACGGTGACATCGACCGGCGGCAGTGAGTGTTGGTTCAAACGAAAGGACTCTCGTGTGAGGCGTTTGATGCGGTTGCGTGCGACTGCGGTGCCGAAGGTTCGCGTCGCTATGCTCAAGCCCAATCGAGGATGGGTTTCATGATTGGCCAGAACCGATACACTAAAATAGGCATCGGCGAATTTTTTGCCGCGCCGCTTCACGTCGCGAAATTCGGCCGGCTGGTGCAATCGCTTGCGCGGCTCGAACGTCAGCCTCTTAATTAATTGAGGGATCGTTAGACAGTCCTGAAAATCGTACCAAAATTCCTATCAGGGGCAGAGAAGCTTGCGGCCCTTCGCGCGGCGGCGGGCCAGCAATCGACGACCGCTCTTCGTGGCCATGCGCGCGCGAAATCCATGGGTGCGGGCACGATGCAAATTACTGGGATTGAAAGTACGTTTCATAGCGCAACTCTGAGCAAAACCGCGGGTCAAATCAAGGAATTGGGAGACTTACGAAAGGCGGCAAGGGTACTGAGCGGGCATGGATGTGTCAATAGACGCCCCTTCAAGTTGGAGCTAGACTTCCTGCCCTTTCGTTTACTTTGCCCCAACGCCTTAATCTTTAGGAGAGCGCTCTTGTCGGAGTCGCTATGGAACCGCTGTCTGCGAGTGCTCGAGAGCGAACTCCCGGAGCAGCAGTTCAACACCTGGGTGCGGCCCCTGCAGGCGATCGAACGGGACGGCGAACTGAAGCTCCTGGCGCCCAATCGCTATGTCATCGAGTGGCTGGGGCAGAACTCGCTGCCCCGGATCAAGGAGCTCATTCGGGCGTTCGCCGAGGAACCGATCCCGGAGCTGGTCCTCGACGTGGGTACGCGGGCCGGCATGGTTGCAGCCCCGGTGGTGGCGGTCAACGGCGGCCACTCCGCGGCCAACGGCACGGCGGCCCGAAGCCCGCCGACTGGCGCCCTCGGTGCTCGGCGGACCCATCAATTCCGGCTTCACGTTTGACAGCTTCGTCGAGGGAAAGAGCAATCAGCTGGCCAAGGCGGCCGCGATTCAGGTCGCCGGGAATCCCGGCAGGGCCTATAACCCGCTGTTCATTTACGGCGGTGTGGGTCTCGGCAAGACGCATCTCATGCACGCGGTGGCCAACAAGATCAAGGAAAACAACTCCGAGGCGCGGCTGGCCTATGTGCACAGCGAACGATTCGTGGGCGACATGGTGAAGGCGCTGCAGCACAACACCATCAACGACTTCAAGACCGCGTACCGCTCTTTGGACGCGCTGATGATCGACGATATCCAGTTCTTCGCGGGAAAGGAGCGCTCCCAGGAGGAATTCTTTCACACCTTCAATGCGCTGCTGGAAAGCCAGCAGCAGGTGATCCTGACCTGCGATCGATACCCGAAGGAGGTCGACGGGCTCGAGGAGCGCCTGAAATCCCGATTCGGCTGGGGTTTGACGGTGGCCATCGAGCCGCCGGAACTCGAGACCTGCGTCGCCATCCTGATGAGCAAGGCCGCCGTGTCGCAGGTGGATTTGCCGGAGGAAGTGGCATTTTTCATGGCCAAGCGCATTCGCTCCAATGTTCGCGAGCTCGAAGGTGCGCTGCGCAGAGTGGTGGCCACATCCGAACTTCACCGGGCGCCCGATTACTCTCGATTTGGTCAAGGAGGCGCTGCGGGATTTACTGGCGCTGCAAGAGAAGCTGGTGACCGTCGAAAATATTCAGAAGACCGTCGCGGAATACTACAAAATCAGAATTGCCGATTTGCTGTCGAAGCGCCGCAGTCGATCCATCGCCCGACCGCGACAGGTCGCGATGGCATTGGCGAAGGAATTGACCAATCACAGCCTGCCGGAGATCGGCGACGCTTTTGGCGGCCGGGATCATACGACGGTGCTGCATGCATGCAGGCGGGTCAAGGAGTTACGAGAGACGGAGCGGCGGATCGGTGAGGACTATATGAACCTGTTGAGAACCCTGGCTGGATAGGGTGGGAAAAGCTGTGGATAAAGCTGTGGATAAAGATATCCACAGATCGATGACAGGTTCCGGGCCGGTCGTTCGACAGGAGTGAGATAGGTTTGTAATGTTTGTAAGGTACTGATTATTATGGTGTTTTTGGAGTTATACCGAAAATCGGGTTGCTTCATAATCATAGTAATAATCTCTTTTTAAGAATCTAAATCTAAGATTGGTCAGACGGGTGTGCCCATGAAATTGACGGCTGAGCGCGAGAAATTATTGGTCCCCATTGCAGGCGGTAATCGGAGTGGTGGAAAGGCGCCAAACCATGCCGGTATTGGCGAATGTGTTGCTGGGCGTTCGCGCAGGGGCAGTTGTCGATCACCGCAACCGACCTCGAGGTGGAGCTCGTGGCCTCCACCGAAGTGGCCGTTCAAGAGGCCGGGGATATCACGGTTCCGGGCCGGAAGTTCCTGGATATTTTGCGAGCGCTGCCGGAGAAGGTCTCGGTATCGCTGACCGTCGAAGGGCGAGAAGGTGGTCATCAAGGCGGGCCGCAGCCGTTTCAGTTTGTCCACGCTGCCTGCCGCGGAATTTCCGGTGATCGATGACATCAATTCGCAGCAGACCGTGCAGGTACCGCGCAAGGAATTGCTGCGTTTGCTGGAGAAAACCCATTTTTCCATGGCGCAGCAAGACGTTCGCTACTACCTGAACGGAATGCTGCTGGAGATCGACGGGTTGGTACTGCGCGCGGTGGCGACAGACGGACATCGACTGGCGCTGTGCGAAACGGCGCTGGCGGCGAAGGCGAAGACCTCGCAGCAAGTGATCGTGCCGCGCAAAGGCGTGCTGGAATTGCAGCGCGTGCTGACCGACGAGGGGGTCGCGGAGCTGGCGATTGGAACCAATCACGTTCGCGCCCAGATCGGCGATATTCGCTTCACATCGAAGCTAATTGACGGTCGTTTCCCGGAATATTCTCGGGTTATTCCGGCTGCGCCCGCCTGCTGCGATCCGCGCCGACCGGGATATTTTGCGGCAGGCGCTTGCAGCGCACGGCCATTCTGTCCAACGAGAAGTATCGCGGAATCCGCGTCACCGTGAAAAAGAACGTGGTGACCGTGCAGGCGCACAATCCAGAGCAGGAGGAAGCCGAGGAGGAAATCGAGGTGAGCTACGAAGGCGGCGATCTCGAGGTGGGCTTCAACGTGAATTACCTGCTGGATGCGCTTGGCGGCCATCGACGGCCAGGAAGTGGAGCTTGGGTCTGACGGACAGCAACAGCAGCTGCCTGATCCGCTCGCCGGGAAACGCCTCCGCCCGCTATGTCGTGATGCCGATGAGGCTTTGAGCCGTGTCACTTCGCCGGCTGCAAGTAACGGATTTCCGCTGCTTGCAGTCGGCGGCTCTCGAGCTTGATTCCCGATTTACCCTGATCAGCGGCGCGAATGCCTCGGGCAAGACCAGCCTGCTGGAGGCCATCTATGTGCTGGGCCGGGGCCGCTCGTTTCGCACGCGCCGCCTGGAACACCTAATACGCCGCGGCAGTGAGCGGTTCGTGGTGTTCGGCGAAGTCGATGGTTTCGGCCGGCGGTCCTCGCTCGGCGTTGAGGGCTCGGCTGCCGGAGTGCGCGCCAGGCTGGGCGGCGCCAAAGCGGGATCGTTGGCCGAGTTGGCACCCCTGTTGCCGGTGCAAATCATCGACCCCGAAATCCATCGTCTGATTGAGGAAGGCCCGAGCCGTCGCCGGCGATTTTTGGACTGGGGTGTGTTCCACGTGGAACCGCGATTCGTCGATGACTGGCAGAGATTCCAGCAAGCGCTGAGGCAGCGCAACGCGGCCCTGAAGTCCCGGCAACCTCGAGAAGTAACCGCTGCCTGGGATGGGGAGCTGGTGCGTTACGGTGAGGCAGTATCGGCAGCGCGGTCGAGCTATGTACGCCGGCTGGCGGAGCACGCAGTCAGCGTGACCAGAAACCTGCTCGGGCTGGAACTCAGTCTCAGCTACCGGACTGGCTGGGCCCGCGATTTAAGTTTGTCGGAAGCCTTACGGCAAAGTTGGAACCATGACCAGGAGAGTGGAGCCACCCAGGCCGGCCCTCATCGCGCGGAGTTGGGCATCCGGTTGGACGAGATGGGAGTCAAGGACCGGATCTCGAGGGGACAGCAGAAGCTACTGGCGGCGGCTTTGCTGCTGGCGCAAGTCAGAATGTTCCCGGCGGATTCGCCGGTGCAGCCGAGCTTGCTTCTGGACGATCCGGCGGCGGAGCTGGATAACGAGCGCTTGGCGGGCCTGATCACCGAAGTCGGTTCTCAATCAGTGCAACTGATCGTGACTGCGTTGCATCCCGAGTTTTCCGCGCTGGGGGAGCCGGGGCTGCGGTATCGGATGGCGGGCGGAGGCGTGCAGCCGGCGTAGCGGTTACGTGGGCAGAGCTTGGCTCGTTGATACGCCGACTGGTCAGTGAAGGCCAGGAGGGTCGATTTATGAGACTACCCTAGAGGGAATGCGAGAATTCGTGTCGAGCACGAGCGCGATTTGTCTCGTCAGACGTTGGGCTGTGTTCCACGTGGAACTTGAAGCCGGCAAGGGCTGGGCTGACCATTCATCAACATGAAGATCGAATCAAGGAACGACTCTAGCCGACCTTCCCGGATTCGAGGCTTAGCCGACATTAGGTGACTAATGCAGTCAAGGTGCTCCCCCAAAGGTCTGCGCTAAAGAGGGCCGCAGAGGCGGTCTGAGCGACGTGGATTTTGGGCGGCGGTTGGGCACCGATCCTCCCGGAACGGTGCATAGGTACGCGGCGCCGACCGTCCACGCTCCAGTGGGGGCTCGTTACCCTCATTTTTGCGAGTTTTGGCGCAAAAACGTACCGGTTTCGCATTGTCCGCAGACTTACGCCCCTGACCAGAGAGTAGGCCGGCACTACAGACGTTTCCGCGGAAACGTACCCCTGCAAACAAAAGGGGTCGCGCCTTCGGCGCAGTCTCAATCAGGGTCAATCCGCGAAGTTCGGCTAGTCGTCTTTCTCAGCAAGCGGCAGCAACTAGACTACGCGCGGAGACAAGCTGGACGACCGACGGGCGTGAGCCGATCGTCACGCGCCGGATCGACCCGAACCCGATCAAAAGCTCCTGCTCGTCAGGCTGGGCTGGATTCTGGCCGGGCAGGTGACCCACGGATAACGCCTTCAAAAGTAGCCTGTGGGCCGTACGTAGCGGCCGATTCAGCAGCGGTCCCACGTTCGCGTCACTGGACGATTGGTCGATAGCAGCGGTTGCGGCTGGTGTTAAATAATTCTTTTATATGGATAAATGATAGGCACCTAACCCATAACAACGGACCGCCGATACGAGCGCTGCCGAGCGCTTCGGGTGTCACTAATGCCGAGCGCCGATCCATGCTGGCAACCCAATGATTTAAAAGGGATTTTTTGAGCAGGTAGACTCGTTTTTGGGGCCAAGAAATGTTAAACTCGGCGGTCATCCAACAGGATCCATTATGGCCGATAAAGACGTCTACGATTCCAGCAAAATCAAAGTCTTAAAAGGACTCGACGCGGTTCGAAAACGACCGGGAATGTACATCGGTGATACCGATGATGGCAGCGGTTTGCATCACATGGTTTTCGAGGTGGTCGATAATGCCATCGACGAGGCGCTCGCCGGACATTGCGATCGCGTCGTGGTCACCATCCATGCTGACGAATCGGTGACGGTGTCTGACAACGGTCGCGGCATCCCTGTGGATATCCACGCCGAGGAGGGCCGCTCAGCGGCGGAAGTCATCATGACGGTGCTGCATTCCGGCGGCAAGTTCGATGACAGTTCCTACAAGGTCTCCGGCGGTTTGCATGGCGTCGGAATTTCCGTCGTCAATGCGCTTTCCGATTATCTGGAATTGAATATCCGGCGCGACGGCAAATTGCATCGCCAGGAATATCGGCTGGGCGAGCCGCAGGCGCCGATGGCCGCCATCGGCGACACCGACGAGAAGGGCACGACGCTGCGCTTCAAGCCCAGCGCAACGATATTCACGCACATCTCATTCAACTACGACACTCTCGCCAAACGCTTGCGCGAGCTGTCCTTTCTCAACTCAGGTGTGCGCATCGAGCTGATCGACGAGCGCGATGAGAAGTCCGAGGTGTTTCAGCACGAAGGCGGACTGAAAGCATTCGTCACACATTTGAATCGCAGCAAGACTGCGGTGCACCCGACTGTGCTGTGGTTTCAAACCCGCGAGGGCAACACGCAGGTGGAAGTCGCGATGCAGTGGAATGATTCGTACCAGGAAAGCATGTACTGCTATACGAACAACATTCCGCAGAAGGACGGCGGCACGCATCTCGCAGGCTATCGAGCGGCGCTGACCCGCACGCTCAACAATTACATCGAAAAGGAACTCGCGGCCAAAAAAGAGAAGGTACAGACCACGGGCGACGACTCGCGCGAGGGGCTCACTGCGATTTTGTCGGTGAAGCTGCCGGACCCCAAATTCTCATCGCAGACCAAGGACAAGCTGGTGTCCTCCGAGGTCAAGGGCGTCGTGGAATCCGTGGTCGCGGCAAGCTTGGAAGAATTCCTTCTGGAGCACCCACAGGAAGCGCGGGCCATCGTCAATAAGATTCTCGAGGCTGCGTACGCTCGCGAAGCGGCGCGCAAGGCGCGCGAAATGACGCGCCGAAAGGGCGCGCTCGATATTGCCGGGTTGCCGGGCAAGCTGGCGGACTGCCAGGAAAAAGATCCCGCACTCTCGGAAATGTTCCTGGTGGAAGGCGACTCCGCCGGCGGCTCAGCCAAACAGGGGCGCGACCGGCGTACTCAAGCCATCCTGCCGCTGAAGGGAAAAATCCTTAATGTCGAGAAGGCGCGGTTCGACAAGATGCTGGGATCAGCGGAGGTGGGAACTCTCATCACCGCCCTGGGCTGCGGAATTGGCCGCGACGATTTCAACGTGGATAAGCTGCGCTATCACCGCATCATCATCATGACTGACGCAGATGTTGACGGAAGCCACATACGGACGCTGTTGCTGACATTTTTCTACCGCCAGATGCCCATACTCATCGAGCGAGGGCACATCTACATTGCACAGCCGCCGCTCTACAAGGTCAAGAAAGGCAAACAGGAAACCTACGTCAAAGACGATCTGGAATTGAATGCGTTGTTGCTGAACACCGCCATCGAGGGTGCGGCCCTACACGTCAATGCCGATGCGCCGCCCTTGTCGGGGCTGGGCCTCGAGTCTCTTGCGAGGAAGTATGTCGAGGTGCAAGCCATCGTGCGGCGCTGGTCGCGCCGCTACGACGATCGCTTCCTCGAGCAGTTGCTGTATGCCCCTGTTTTGCGCACGGAGGTTTTCGACCGCATCGATGCCTTGCGGGATTGGTGCAGGAATTTGGAGCGGCGCCTCAACACTCTCGACGACGCGTCGCGTCGCTACAGCGTGACCGTGGAGGCCATGGCCGCCGGCGGCCAACGCGTCAACCTGCAACGCTTCGAACATGGCCTGTCTTCCGTGAAACACATACCGCGGGAGTTCTTCGAGTCGGCGGAATACCTGCAGATCGCGGACCTCGCCAATACCTTGAGCGACTTGGTCGGAGCGGGGGCCTTCGTTCAGCGCGGCGAGGATCGCCACGAAGTCGCCAGCTTCAAGGTCGCCATGAATTGGCTCTTCGAACAGGCCAAGAAGGGCCAGAGCATTCAGCGCTACAAGGGCTTGGGCGAGATGAACGCCAGTCAATTGTGGGACACGACCATCAACCCCGAGACGCGCCGGCTCATGCAAGTGCGCATCGAGGATGTGGTGGCGGCGGACGATATATTCACGACGCTAATGGGCGATGCCGTGGAGCCGCGCCGTGAGTTCATCGAGAAGAATGCGTTGCAGGTGTCCAACTTGGACGTGTAGGCGGAGATGTCGGGTGCCACATTACCTGGGATTTGTGCCACATAAAGTGAGAATCGGTGCCACAAATATTGGGAAATTCTGAAGGCTCACTCTGGCGGAGCATCGTCGGTTAATGATCTCAACGCGACGCCCGACTCCGCGGCATCCGCCCGAATGGCGGGTGGGGGCATATAGATGTCCGGTTTGCCCTGCCTGTCTGTTCCCGTCGGGACCAGTGGACGGGTGTGCGGCGGACGCGGGTAGCCTATATGAGAAGAAGATAAAGACCGATAGGGCATGCCGGGCTCTGTAGCGTCCATAAAATTCAAATGAAAACAATATCTTATGGATATCTACTACAAGGTAATGTGGGGCGGGTGGCTTGGCCTAACCATCAATGCCCCGCAAAAGTCCGTCACAGTTAGGCTAGCGGACGGGTACCAAATGTCCATTTTTGTGTAAACTTCGTCAATGATATCGGCCGGTCCTGAGAGATGCTCAGGGTGGCTTAACATCGGGACTTAGGAGGACTTGTGGCAAAGTACAGCGGCCGGCTTGCGAGACCGCCGATCGTCTACGCAATTTGCCAAATTCGTTTTCCGACGGTGGGCACAATTGACGAGGACCGTGCGGGGGCGATCCACGGATCACTGCGAGAAGAGTATCCGCACCGCTTGCCTCAGAACATTGTTGAATTACCGATGGTGACTGCGGGAACCACGCCTTCTCCTACGTTACGGCAGGCATGGTTTTTATACGATCGCCGAAAATCCGGCGGATACGTCATCGAGTCAACTAACTTCGCTTATCGAACATCCGCTTACGTCGATTTCGAGGCGTTCGTAACCGAAACTATGCGAGGTCTCCAAAGAACCATCGAGATTTTAAAGCCAGCTTTGATCGATCGAGTGGGGCTTCGATTCGTCAACTTGATCGAAGGGTCCGGTGAAGCGGGGTTGGATCGATTACTTGAGCCGCCGCTGCTTGGCTATAGACCTCAAATAGATGGCTTTAAGCTCCAAATTAACCAGCAGATCGTTGCCGGCAAGTCGGCTCACGGCGATATTCTTTTTCGGTATTCCCGCGCTCAGCATACGGCGAGCGTCCCTGCAGATTTAGTGGATCCGACCTTGATTGGCCTACGAGCGCCACAACCGAATCAAGAGAGCGCCATAATTGACATCGATCATTTCAAGGACAATGCGGATATGGATCCAAGTCCGAAGGCAATCGAAGCATTGGTCCGACAGTTACAGGGCTCAATGAGCACGCTGTTCAAGGATGCCGTGACGTCTTACGCATGTGACCTATGGAATACCAAGTGAACGACGCCGAACTTTTTTGCGTTACAAATCAGACCAATTGGATTGCAAGCGGAACTAGCGGAAGCATGCAAATTCCGGTGCTGTGGCGACCGCCGACGTCTCCGCAGAAGCCCACTACGACGTCACTCGCTAGTAGCGGGACTGTCGCTGGCCACGCATCATTGCGGGCGTACGCCAGCCTTTTCGATGTTGCGACTGCAGCAACAGGAGCAATGTATATTATTGCCTTCAATGCGGGCGAACAGTCGATGCAACATCAATGGGCTGCTGATAGCTTTCCGGCCCTGATTGAAAGTGCAGTTGTTGAGTCTCCATGGACCAAGCATATCATCGCTCTTCGCAATGACTTGGGACTTGCTGTAGGCGCGCTGGTTGAGGCGCTTGGAGTTTCCCGCCAGACGTACTACGACTGGCTACGTGGCGAGATCCCAAATCCAAACAACCAGAGGCGAATCGCCGCGCTGGCGGCCATAGGTACCGCCTGGGTAACTTTCGATCGTGGTCCGATGAACCGATATTGGCAACTACCGACACAGCCCGGAATAGTCGGATTGCGTGAATTTCTCATTAGCCAAACTATTTCGGTTGAACAGTTCCGAACGGTTCTCACCAACCTGGGATTAGGCCGGCGAGTACTGCCACCACGCACAACTAAGCCCCGCACTGTTACGAACGATGCCAATAGCCGCCGCTACGGCTCGCGGAAAGCATGGCACGTTGAGCCCAAAGAAAGCGATTGAAGGGGTCAGCGTATGGCCATCGATGTCGCCGCAATCAGAATTCGCGGGTGGCAACAAGGTTCGCTCTTTAGCATCGAATCCAGCCGATCCCTACTCGGGTCGGACTGTCCACCGGGCGAATTTCGTCTGATCCTTGCGACGCACGATTGCGACATTCTGCATCCCGGCTCCCATGAGCCGACGGTGGACGTCTTTGTTGCGACCCCCATTCCGAGGCCGTCATCTTTAGACATGAAGGCTCGAAATGCACGACGTCTGCACATTCCTATCGTGGTTGGCGCAACAGTGCAGGATCACGAGATAAAAGTCTCGTCGCGCTTGAGCTTGCCCCGGGAGTGTCTTTCGACTCATTCGCCTGCAGAGGACGCCGTCCTGCAAGACGTTGGCTTTATCTTCCGTGAGTGGCTCGGAAAGCGTTACGACAGAGCCGCGTGGCCAGACGCCTTCAATGAACGTCTGGGGTCTCGTAAAGCGAGCCAAGAACTACGAGCCATCCTGACCCCAAGCGAGCATTGCTTCCGGGATATCTATTTGTCGATCGACCCCGAAATGGAAGAGATCAGCGATGGTAAAATGCCATATGTCGTGCGCGTGGCAATGGTCATGACGGAGCCCGATGCCGGGCGACCGGATATTGTGCGGGACGCTGAGCGTTGCGCTCAGGCAGTTAATGCGTTCTTGAAAACTTGCCCTGGAATAGAGGTAAGCGCAGTCGAAGTAATAACGGACGTCAACTTTACCTTGGCCGATCTGGATTCCTATCGGCCTTGGGATTTCACCGATTTGAGTTTTCACGATTAGAACAGCCCATCTTGGGATGCTGTGGCTGGCCGGCCGATTGGCTACGCACAGAATTTCTCAGGACTTATGGCACCAAATCCCCCGCCCTCGGCCCGCATGGTTCGTTCGTCGCGCCCCAACAAAAACGCCGAGGCAGGGCCTCGGCGTAAAGGTGCAGCTACCCCGTGGTAGCTGCGTTCCTCATCTTTGACGCTACTTCAGGTAGAACGTCGCGCTGGCATATACGAATCTGCCGACCGGACTTCCGTAGCTCAAGTCATAGCCGCCGACAAAGTTATTGACGCCGGCGCCATAGTTGGTATACGGCGGGTTCTTGTCGAAAATGTTGCGTGCGCCCAGCGTGAACCTCCAGTGGTCCAAGCCTTTCCAGTTGAGCTGCGCATCGACCGTGTCATACGCCGACACCTCGCGGGTTACATCGGTGATCGAACTGGGTCCATCGTGATACTTCTTTTGAAAGTTCTGCGTGACCGAGAAGTTGAAATCATTGATGTCGTACATCGCGGTCGCCAGATAACGGAAGCGCGACACGAAGCCCACCGTGTCTATGCCTTGATCCAACTGGGTGGTCCAGCTGCCGTCCGCATTCTGAATGGCATACTTGTAATAGTAAGTGCCGTTGGCCAGCAAGCTGACGCGGCCCTCCGGCAGATCGAACGCGTAGCGCAGATCCATGTCGAGACCGCTGACGTTCGTCTTGAACAGGTTCGCGTTGGTTTGCTGAATCCCGGTGATCGCGCCCTGGGCATTGCGGGTGATAAAGCTCGCGAACTCGGCCTCAGACGCGGCACTCGCCAGAATGGTTTGGTAGGGTAAACCGCCAACCTGGATCTCATCCTTTAGAAAGATCCAGAAAGAGTCGAGATCGATGGACAGATTCTTCACCGGCTGGAAGACGGTGCCGAAAGAGAAATTCTGGGACTTTTCCGGCTTCAGCTGCGGGTTGCCCCCGGTGATGGTGGTGAACTGGAAGCTGCAGGCCGGATTGTTCGCACTGAAGGTCGCACACTGGACGAAATCGCGCGTGCCGTTGGCAGTCACGCTGGTGGCCTGCGACGCGAACAAGTCGGTGAGGGACGGTGCGCGGAAGCCGGTGCCGGCCGAAGTGCGTACCAGCACCCAATCTTCCGGCTGCCACTTGATCGAACCCTTCGGATTGACCGTGCTGCCGATGGCCTGGTAATGGTCCCAGCGAACGGCGGCATCCACATCCAAGCCTTGGGCCAGCGGCGCATTCGTCTCGAAGAACGCGGATTCCACGCTGCGAGCCGCGCTTTCGGGCAACTCGTTGCCGCCCTCACCCGTGATATTGCCGGTTTGTATCTCCGCCGCCGGATTGAAGTCGAAGGTTTCGCGACGAAGTTCGACGCCGACGGCGCCCGTCACATTTCCGGCCGGCACCGCGAAAAACGTGCGGCTGGCAGTGCCATTCAAGCTGGTGACCGATGTTTTGCTGTCGAAATCCTGACCGGTAAAGGTGTCCGCATTGGCCTGCGCAAGCGCCGCAGCACTCGTGGTTGGACCGAACGGGTTGATCACGCCCGAGTCGAGCAGCGGCATGATCTCCGAATATTCCGCATAGCCCGCCAGCAAGTCCTCGTGGACCAGCGATTCGCTATAGAGGAAGCCGGTGTCGTAGTCCCAGCCGTAGGCATTGCCCTTGAAGCCCAGGACCGTGCGAAACGCGTCGGCCACGTCCTGAGTCACGCGCGGGCCGTTGGCGAAGTCGCGATAGATGAGATTCAGCGGCTGGCCGGCCTGCCCGTTCGCGGCAGCGAAGGCCGTCGGGTAGTAGGGACTGCTCGGGGAGAGCAGGAAGGCGCCCGTGCCCGGCAACGCGCCCGTGGCCGCGGCGTTGTACCCCGGGTACGTCTTCAATAAATTGGTCAAGTAGGCTATGTACGGATTGCCCGGCAACAGCGGGTTCCCGGACGACAGCGGAACCGGCTGTACCTGTGTAATGGTGCTCGTCACCGCGAAGGATTCCTGGAGATACAGCTGGCTGTTATCCCCGACGGCCAAGCGGGCGTCGAGATTCTGTCCGTACCTCTTCTGCTCGGGCTGCAGCGAAACGTCGCCGTCATTGTCGAAGCGGCACTGCTTGGGGAAGTTAATGTCAGTGATGGAGCCCGGTCCACAATTGCCGACCAGCGGATTCGCCGTGGTGGAGCCGGAGCCGGTGGCGTGGGTAGGCAATATCACGTTCGCCGGAAATGCGAACGAAGAGGTGTCATCGTTGCCGAATTGCGGGTTGTAGCGCGATGCAAAGGGGCGCGATGAACCCAGAATCGGGCTGTCATGGTCGAAGAAGGCACCCAACGTCACGTTGTAGCGATCGGTTTTCAAATCGCCGAATCCGCCAAGGATAGAGGAATTCTCGGAGGTACCGCCGCCGGCGCGGGTCGGAGTGCCCGCCAGGCCTGTGACCTCCAAACCTTGATAATCCGACTTGAGGATGAAATTGACCACGCCGGCGATGGCGTCGCTGCCATAAAGGGCCGAAGCGCCATCTTTCAATATTTCAACGCGCTCGATGGAGGCGAGGGGAATCGTGCTGATATCCACCGAATCGCCATTGGCTCCCGTGGAACCGCCGCCGTATACCGACGCGCGGCGACCGTTGATCAAAATCAGCGTGCGGCCGCTGCCAAGACCGCGCAACGAAATGGCAGAGAGCGCTCCGTTCTGGTTGCCGGTGTTTTGCGCAGTCTGAACGCTGCCGGCGGCGCTGGCTGCCGTGATCAAGCGGAACAGATCTTCGGTCGTCGTGACGCCGGTGCGTGCGATGTCCTCGGCCTTGATCACCTGTACGGGAAGCGACGTTTCGGCGTTGAGACCCTTGATCGCGGTACCGGTGACGACGACTTCCTGGAGTGCCGCCGTTTCATCCGACGTTGCCGGCTTCGCTGTCTGAGCCTGAGCGTGAACGCTGGCGACGGTTAGGCCTAAAGCCAAAGCTGTGAGAAATCCGCCTTTCGGCAGACCAAATCTACTGTGGTTCATTTGCATCCCTCGGATCCATGTCCGCTATTGAGTGAGTAAGGCGGGCAGCATTGTGAATAAGCCCGCTACGACTTTCAATTAGCAAATACCATATATCTGCCTAAGTTCGTCGCTTGGTTTTATTTATTTTTTAAGAGTAGGACTGACGGCACTTAAGCGTTGCGCCGATGCCACTGTGGATCGTCAAAGGCCGCACCAATGCAATCTCCTAAACATCCACCAGTTGGATGTCCGGCAAGATACGGACTCGTAAATTGCCGATTTTCGCTCGATCTCAACACACCCGTCGTAGCCGTCGAAAGCGATCGGCGCCGCTCACGAGCGAACAAATATCTCCGCTCAAGTTCAGCGTTCGGTTTTATTTATCTTCTACGCTTGGAACTGATCGGCATCTCATCTCCAAACATCCAACTGGTGGATGTATGAAGAGCTGCGGCCGACTGAAAACCGAGTCCACCCGTATCGTGTGCCACTCACCACGCACCAGCCAGTAGATCATCGCGTCGATCCTACTTGGGTTTCGGATTTGCTAATCAGCGAAGCCGCCGCTCTCCTGCCTCTTCAGCCATTCGATTGCGTCCGCCAGCATGCGGATGGCCTGTTGCCCGTTGCGCTCGCGGATGGTGACCGTTACTGTGGATGCTTCCCGCGGTCCCACCGTCACGAAGATCGGAATGCCTTTATCGTGTGCAGCAACTACTCGCCGCGACAGCGTCTCAGTCGCATCGTCGATCACGCTTCGAATTCCGGCATCGTCGAATGCTGCGACGACCAAATTCGCGTATTCCGCTTGGCTGGCAGAGACCGGGGCTACCACAACCTGGTCCGGAGCCAGCCAAAACGGTAGCTGGCCACGGTGATGTTCAAGCAAGACAGCCATAAATCGCTCGATGCTGCCAAGTACCGCATGATGGATCATCACCGGTCGTACGGGCGCCCCAGATGAACAAATGACTTCCGCGTCGAGCTTTTCCGGCAACACGAAATCTAGTTGTATGGTCCCGCACTGCCATTCTCGGCCATCTTTATCCTTCAAAATAAACTCGAGCTTCGGACCGTAGAACGCTCCTTCACCCGGTTGATACCTGAACTCGAGGCCAACGGCACACGCGGCGGCCGACAATCTCGCTTCCGCTTCATCCCACGTTGCGTCAGAGCCTTCGCGAACTGATGGTCTCGTGGAGAATCCAACAATGAAATCCTCGAATCCGAAACGGGAATAGACACGACGAAGAAGCTCGCAAAATTGTGCCACTTCAGTCTCGATGTGTTCCGGTAAACAGAAGACGTGCGCGTCGTCTTGAGTGAATGCGCGACTTCGCATAAGACCGTGTAATGCGCCGGATGACTCGTAGCGATGACAAGCCCCGAACTCAGAGAAGCGCAGCGGCAGATCCCGATATGATCGGATTTGCTGCCGATATAACTGCACATGGCCGGGGCAGTTCATCGGCTTTAACGCAAAGCTACGCTCGCCGTCCTCGAACACAAACATGTGGGCGCCGAATTTTTGCCAATGACCGCTGCGCTCCCATAGGGACCTTGAGAGAAGTTGCGGTGTGCGTACTTCTTGAAAGCCAGCGCGGCGCATCTCGCGGCGAATGAAGCCCTCAATTAGACGGTAAATAGTTGCGCCGCGCGGATGCCAGAATGCCGTTCCTGGCGCCTCATCTTGTTGATGAAAAAGGTCGAGCCGTGGCCCGAGTACCCGATGATCGTGACTATCCATACCATCCTCCAAAGCATTTAAATCCCGTGGAGGAGCCCAGAAATAAAAAGGCCCCGTCCATCGCTGGCGGGGCCTCATGAAAATCGTTGTGAATTAAGTTAGAACACGAACGACCGACACGGCCCGCCAATGCAGGTCGTCGTGGTAGTGATCGCGGTCAATATCTTCTTCACGATCCAACGGTATCCGAAAAAATACCCGGCAGTCAATCCTCTAAATTGATAAAGGGTTGGGCAGCACGCTCTTGGCCGGAGCGGTCGTCTAGCCTCACTTGATCTCGACCACACCCGGCGCGACTGTTGGAAAGCGATCGAATTCCGCCGGATCGTGCCCCGGAACGATCAGCCTTGGATCGCTCGCCAGCGTCTTCATCCTGTCCTGCGCGCGTAGGTTCGAGTCAGCATCCAGCGTCTGTGCAATCGGTTGATGCGTGGTCAGGTTCTCGTACAGATACATATTGTCCGACGCCAGTACCACCGTGCCTGTGGCCGTCGGCACCGTCACATACTGCGACGCATACGTATGCTTGCCACCCGTAAAACACCGGATCCCCGGGAAGATCGTCTGGTCGTCGCCATCCACTAACGACACGCGCCCCGCCATATTCAGCTTCACCAGCGCCAGCACATCATCCGGCTCGATACCGCCGTGGGTCTTCGCGTTTTGCCATGCAGGCCCCGTGTAGTACGTGTACTCGTCCTTCTGTAACCAGATCCGAGCATTTGGAAACAGGTCCATCCCATCCGCGTGATCCCAGTGCATATGAGTGAGCACCACATCGGTAATGTCCTGCGGCTTCACACCGACACGCGCCAGCGATTCGGCCGGCATCAGAAAATCCTTCACCGTCCAGGTCTTGAAGAACTGCGGCCGATAGAAACCCGAATCCACCAGTATCGTGTGCCCCTCACCACGCACCAGCCAGTAGATCATCGCGATATCGATCTTGCGGGTCTTGTCCGCATTCGCAACCAACCCGGAAACCGGAAATCCCGGTACAGTCGCATAGCGCAATGCTTCGATCGTATACACCGGCTTGGTCGCGGGAGCAGTCTGCGCCACAGCAATGCCCGAGCAAGCCAGAACCACCAACCAAGCGAATTTCTTCATGCTATCTCTCTGTAAAGCCGACCTTCATGCGCGTTCCGGCAAAGTATAGTGCAAGGTGGATTGTACGTCCGAAGGGGCTATTGACCGCGGCCGCGAACCTCATCCAACAATTCTCGCGCTAGAATCCGAGCGCATAAGCGGACATCGCACAGGCACATGTGAAAACCGGAAGAAACGACCCGTGCCCCTGCGGCAGCGGCAAAAAGCACAAGAAATGCTGCGGGCAGGAGAGCGCACGGCCGGAATCCGCCGTGACCCTCGACCTGAAAGAGTTGGCCGATATGATGGGCTCCGGCCGGTATGCGGAACTGGAAACCAAAGCGCGGAATGTAATTCAGCGGGACCCCGCGTCCGGTCTCGTTTGGAAGGCATTGGGCGTGGCTTTGCGGATGCAGCGCAAGGACGCACTGGAAGCCTTGGAAAGGGCCACGATGCTGTTGCCCAATGATGCCGAAGCGCATAGCAACTTGGGTAATGCCTTGCTGGATCTGCGCCGCTTGAAAGAAGCGGCGGTGAGTTATCGGCGGGCGCTCGAGATTGCGCCGCAATTCGCTGAGGCGCATAGCAACTTGGGCAACGCACTACAAGGCCGGGGGCAGTTCGATGAAGCGGTGGCGCAGTACCAGCGCGCGCTGCAGATCAAACCGCAGTACGTCGAGGCGCACAGCAACTTGGGCAATGCCTTACGGGGCCTGGGCCGGCACGAAGAGGCGGTGGCGAGCTATCAACGTGCGCTGCAGATAAATCCACGGTACGCCGAGGCGCACAGCAATCTGGGCAATGCATTGCGCAGCCTCGGACGGCTGGACGACGCCGTGGCCAGCTATCGCCGCGCCATCGATATCACGCCATGGTATGCCGAGGCTCATAACAATCTGGGCAACGCCTTGCTGGAGCTCGGGCGGCCGGACGATGCGGCAGCCAGCTACCGCCGCGCAATCGACATCGATCCGGCCTTTGCCGGCGGATATAGCAATCTCAGCGTCGCGCTGCGGCGCATGGGACAGTTCGAGGAGGCGGCGGCCAGCTGCCGGCGGGCCCTGGAGTTGAGTCCCGATTTCGCCGGCGCGCACAGTAACCTGGGCGACGCATTGCGGGACCTCGGGAAAGTCGAGGAGGCGGCGGCCAGTTGCCGGCGGGCCCTGGAGCTCGACGGCAATTTGGCGGGCGGCCACAACAGCCTGGGCAATGCCCTGCTGGATATGGGGCGGCTCGAAGATGCTGCCGCAAGCTATCGGCGAGCCCTGGAGATCGATCCCAATTTCGCAGGATCGCACATCAATCTCGGCATGGTGCTGCGGCTCAGCGGCCGAACAGTCGAGGCCGAAGCCAGTTGCCGCAGAGCCCTTGAATTCAATGGGGGCGCCGTCGCGGCAAGCGTGTTGATGGGCGAGCTGCACGCCGACAACGGCCGATTCGCTGAGGCGGAGGAGTCATTCAAGCGCGCCGTTGCGCTCGATCCGGACAGCGCGGAAGGCTGGGCGGGTATGGCGCACCTGCGCAAAATGACGGCGGATGACTCCTCGTGGTTGGCGCAGGCGCAACGCGTCGCCGAACGGCGCCTGCCGCCGCGTCAGGAAGTCTATCTGCGCTACGCCATCGGGAAGTACTTCGACGATGTGCGAGAGTTCGATCAGGCTTTCCTCAACTACCGGCGAGCGAACGAATTGACGAAGCTGTACGGCGCTCAATACGACCGCCGTGAAATGCCCCGCACCGTGGATCTTCTCATTCGTTCCTACGGTGCGGAATGGACGGACCTGCCGCGGCCTCATGCGAATCCATCCGCGCGCCCGGTTTTCATCGTCGGAATGCCGCGCTCGGGAACCACACTGGCCGAACAAATTCTGGCCTCGCATCCCGCGGTCTTCGGCGCCGGCGAACTGATGTTCTGGAACAATGCATCGGCGACCTACCAATCCTCGCCGCTCGAACCTGAAGAGAGCGAAAAGCTGATTGATAGACTGGCGGCCGAGTATCTGGAGTCATTGGCCGGACTGGCGCCCGATGCTCTACGAGTCGTGGACAAAATGCCTGCCAACTTCACGTCCCTGGGATTGATTCACGCCGCGCTGCCCAACGCCCACATCATCCATTTGCGGCGCAATCCCATCGACACCTGCCTCTCCATCTACTTCCAACATTTCAAGGGAAGCCATGCCTATGCCAATGATTTGCAGGCCTTGGCGCTCTACTACCGAGAATATGAGCGTCTGATGCAGCACTGGCACGGCACGCTGCCGGTAGGCACCATCCTGGACGTGCCTTATGAAGCGCTGGTCGATGAGCAAGAAGAGTGGACCCGCAAGATGCTGGCGTTCATCGATCTGTCGTGGGACGCCCGCTGCCTCGATTTCCACCGCACCAATCGCAATGTCGTGACCGCGAGTAAGTGGCAAGTGCGGCAGAAAATCAGCAAGGCCTCCGTCGGCCGATGGCGCAATTACAAGGCATTTCTGGGACCCCTGCTTCAGCTCGCGGAAACCTAACGGCGCGAGCGGATTCCCACCGCCTTCTCGCCCCAACCGAGCTCCGTTGCGAACTGTGCCGGTCCGGCAACCATCACAGTTTGCCATGAGTGCCCGCGGGTGCCTCGGTTCAATGGCCACGGCGGCGGGTACAGTACGGTGACTAGTCCGAGGAGCGCCCGTGATCGATGTGTCCGCCCTAGCCGCCTATTTCGCCGTGATGTCGATCACCCCCGGTCCGAACAATGTCATGGTGACGGCCTCCGGGGCGGCATTCGGGTATCGAGCGACACTGCCGCATGTGGTCGGGATCGGGCTGGGCGCAGGGCTGCAGATGGTGCTCGTTGCGCTGGGGGTCGGCCTCGTGTTCCAAAGGTTTCCGATGCTGCATACCCTGCTCGCATTCGGCGGGGCTGCCTATCTCGTGTACCTTGCATGGCGGCTGCTCAATGCAGGCACGGTCTCTGAGACCGACGCACGGCGGCCGTTCACCATCTGGCAGGCGATGCTGTTTCAGGCCATCAATCCCAAGGCCTGGGTCATGGCCATTACGACGGCCGCGGTGTTTCTACCCCGCGACACACCGTTCGCCCATCTTGTCGTGGTGGTCGGCGGGATTTTCCTTATCGTCAACATGCTGTGCGTCAGCGCATGGGCCTTGTTCGGCAGCAGCTTGAGACACCTGCTGTTGCGGCCGGCCTATAGAAGAGTGTTCAATCTGACGATGAGCATTCTGCTGGTATTGACGGCCGTCCTGGGTTTGCGGGGCTGATGTGTTCAGCGTCGTGCGCAAATCTCCCATCCCGCTCGGCGACCAGCTCGTCGAGCGCGTGGCGGGACTGATCGAGTCCGGCCGGCTACCCGAAGGATCACGGCTGCCATCGGTACGCCAGCTGGCGCGCCGCGTCGGCGTCAGTGTTTACACGGTTACATCGGCTTTCGAGAGGCTCAGCGCCAAAGGGCTCATCGACGCGCGGGCCGGCGCCGGGTACTTCGTGGCGCCGAACCGAAGCCGCACCCCACTCTCTCAGGTCGAACTCGGGCCCCTCATCAGTGCGGATCCCATCCTCGGCTTCACCCGCCAGGCCATCGAGCAAGCCAATTTCTCGGTTCCTGCGGGATCGGGCTTCTTGCCCGCCGCTTGGCTCTCCGGAGCGGTACCCTCTTCCATCTTGTCGAAGGTCGCGAGGAGCGGCGTGCTGCTGGAGTCCGCCGCGGTCCAGGGAGATGCTGGCCTCCGAGAGCTGCTTGCAGAGCGCATTCGGATGGCGGGCCTTCCCGTCGCCGCGCGCAGCATTGTCGTTACCTTCGGCGCATCGCATGCCTTCGATTTGATCGCGCGCACCTTGCTGAGAGCCAACGACAGCGTATTGGTCAACGATCCCGGATACTTCGTTCTGCACGCTCGGCTCCGAGCCCATGGTGCGCACCTGGTTCCGGTCCCGCGCGTCGCGGAGGGCGCCGATTTGGACGCGCTCGAAGCGGCGGCCCGCCTGCACAGGCCGCGCATGTTCGTTACGCAAACGGTGCTCCACAATCCCACCGGGACCAGCGCAAGTGCCGCGAACTGCCACGGCATCCTGACATTGGCCGAGAAGTACAATTTTATTGTGGCCGAGGACCATGTGTATACCGACCTTGCACCGCGTCGTGTCGTGTCCCTCGCGCAGATCGACGAGCTGAAACGGGTGCTGTATGTCGGCAGCTTCACCAAGGTGCTGGGGCCGGGCATGCGCATCGGCTTCATCGCGGCGCCGGAGGCACTGGTGTCTCAGCTGGTCGACTCGAAGATTCTCGGCGTGCTATCGGGATCGGCTCTCGATGAGTTCGTTCTGCGTGAGATGCTCGCCAGCGGCAAGTATCGCAAACACATCGAGCGGTTGCGTGATCGGCTCGGCACAACTCGGGCAGCAGCCACGGCTGCGCTGCGCCGTGCCGGCTTGACGATTGAGCAGTCGGCCGCCGACGGCATTTTCCTTTGGTGCCGGCTGCCCGCAGGCGTCGATCCCGAACGCCTGAGCGTCGATGCACGGGCGGAGGGCATCCTGCTGGCGAAGGGCGCGATGTTCTCGATAAGCGGCCGGGGCAGCGACTATCTGAGAATCAATGCGGCCTATGGCAGCGAACCCGCGCTGACACAATTCCTCGCCTCGCACTGTGAAGCCGCGGCCTAGATGCCGGCATTTGCTCAGAGGCTTTTCCCCATTCCAATCATCGAGAGGCGGCGACATGACTATGCATTCAACCCTGTTTGGAATGAGCGACTTGGAAAGTGCTGCAACACTGGTATACGGGGTCTTGGCGCCGACACCTCAGTACGCGTGGCCGAAGCTGGCCAAACGCGCAGGCTGCACGGTATGGGTGAAACATGAGAATCACACGCCCACCGGTGCGTTCAAAGTCCGCGGCGGACTGGTGCACCTGGATAGCCTGCGCCGCGCCTCCCCGAAGATCCCCGGAGTCATTTCGGCGACGCGCGGCAATCATGGCCAATCCATCGCGTTCGCTTCTGCGCGGACGGGGGTACCTGCGACCATCTATGTTCCGCGCAACAATTCCCTCGACCAGAATGCCGCCATCGCCGGCTTCGGCGCCCGGGTGGTCGAGTTTGGCAATGATTTCGATGAAGCGAAGCACGAGGCCTTCCGGATCGCGGCGGCTGAGGGCCTGCACTTCATCCCTTCGTTCCACCGCGATCTCGTCACCGGCGTTGCCACCTATGCGCTCGAACTATTTCGCGCCGTCGGCGCCTTGGACGCAGTGTATGTGGGAGTCGGCATGGGTTCGGGCCTTTGCGGATTGATTACCGTACGAGACCTGCTGGGCTTGAAAACGGAGATCATCGGCGTGTGCGCAGCCAAGGCTCCGGCCACGGCGCTGTCCTTTGCCGCCGGAAGTGCGGTCAACGCGACGTCGGCGCAAACTTTCGCGGATGGCGTGGCAACCCGGGAGCCCAATGCAGAGGCGGTGGCGACGATTTGCCGCGGGGCGGCGCGCATAGTGGAGGTCTCCGAGGACGCCATCGCCGAGGCCATGAGAATTTATTTCGACGACGCTCATCAGATTGTGGAAGGTGCCGGCGCCGTTCCGCTGGCCGCGCTGTTGCAAGAACGCGGCAAGATGGCGAACAAGAACGTCGCCGTGGTGCTCAGCGGCGGCAACATCGAACGCAAGCGCTATCTGCAAGTGCTGAGCGGCGTTACTCCGTCGGCAACGTAATGCCGCCGGCGATGGCCGCGGCGCGGGAACGTCTCAGGTGAACAAATTCGGGCGACTTTTGCTACACCAGGGCGATGACGGCGACGAAGACGGCGTACAGCCCTGCAAGCGGCACCAAGGAACGCGCGCTCACCGCTCTCTTCGAGAACAATCCCAACAGCACCGCCACTGCCAGCATGGTGACCACTCCGGAGACGATCAGCTCGCGCGAAAATACCCAGGACGTAAAGAACAAACCGAGCGCGGTCGGGACGGTGGCCTGAATCATCATCGCACCGGAGATATTGGCGAGTGCCAGACGCTCCTTGCCCTGGCGAACCCAGATCAGCGCATTCATGGTTTCGGGCAACTCGGTCGCGACCGGGCTCAACAGCAGCGCTACCAGCTGCGGCGACAGCCCCGCCCAGACCCCGATGCTTTCCAGCTGTCCGACGAACACCCTGGATGCAATCGCGATGACGATCAGCGCCAGGCTGGTTTGCAGCAGCGGCCAGAGCAGCCCCGGATCGCCCTTGGGATGAAGCTTGAGGGGCTCGAGCTCCTCTTCGCTCAATACCTGCGCGCCGCGCAGTTCGCGCATCAGGTAAACCGCATAGGCGAGCAGGAATGCCGCTCCGAGCCATGGCTTGTAGTTGAATACGAGCAGGCCGAGTGCGAGCTTGACGATGAAAATAGACAGGAACCACGCCTGATCGCGCCATAGTTTGCTCGAATCGCACTCGATGTCATGGGTCGCGCGGCCTAGGCGCCGATGGCTCCACAGCATCGCGCAGCCGACGACGGCATAGGAGATGGTGGCGAGCACCATCGGGCCGCCAAGGGCCGCGCCGACGCCAATGTCTTTCTGGGCGGAACTCCGGCCGAAGACTACGGCCACGAAGGTCACGGCGCTTTCCGGCAGCGCGGTGCCGAAAGCGGCCAGGATGGTGCCGGTCGCCGTCTCCCCCACGCCCAGTTTGCGGCCCACCCACTCGACTCCATTGACGAAAAATTCGCACGCAAAATAAATCGCGGCGGCCGAGCAAACGAATAGTAGAGCTGTGAGCATGAACTTCAAAAGTATACGATAGGAATAACCGCCCAGCCCTGCCCAATGGCAGCCACGCGAGAACACATGACAGCGAATGATCCTCAACAGCGCGATGTGTGGACAAACGGCATTCGAATGCACGTCGCCGAGCAAGGGGCGGGTCCCCTGGTACTGCTCTGCCACGGCTTTCCCGAGGGCTGGTATTCGTGGCGCGATCAACTGACGGCGCTCGCGGCCGCCGGATACCATGCGGTCGCGCCCGACATGCGCGGTTACGGGCACACCAATGCACCGGTTGAAATCTCTTCGTACACCGTGCTCGACCTCGTCGGCGACATGGTCGGCTTGGTCGGCGCGCTCGGCGAGAAGCGGGCCATCATCGTCGGGCATGATTGGGGGGCGAACATCGCATGGCATGCGGCTCTGTTTCGTCCTGACGTATTCCCGGCCGTTGCCGCCCTCAGCGTGCCCTTCCGTCAACGCGGTCCGGCGCCGCCCTTGCAAATGCTGCGCAAGGCCGGTCAATCAACCCACTATTGGTTTCATTTTCAGGAGCCCGGCGTGGCCGAGGCTGAATTCGAGCGCGATCCGCGTGCGGCTCTACGGCGCGTTCTCTATTCGATTTCGGGCGACGCGCCGCCGGAGACTCGCGCGCTGACGCTGCAGCCCGGAAAGGGCTGGCTGGCGAATACTCTCGATCCCGAGCACCTTCCGCATTGGTTGACCGATGCCGACCTGGATCACATGGCGGCGGAATTCTCGCACAGCGGATTTCGCGGCGGCCTCAACTGGTACCGCAACATCGACCGCAATTGGGAGCTCACGGCGCCTTGGGCCGGCGCATCGATCCATCAACCGGCTCTATTCATCGCCGGCAGTCTGGATCCGGTCATCGCCTTCGGTTCGGGCGCCGCCGCCGTGCAGGCATTGCCCGCCGCGGTGCCCGGGCTGGTTCGCACGCTGCTCGTCGAGGGCGCCGGACACTTCATCCAGCAGGAGCGTCCGCAAATCGTGAATGAGGCTCTCATTGTGTTTCTGCGCGCCACTCATAAGCTTACGGCGTGACTTCGATGGCGGCCCGGACGGACCCGGCAGTCGAGAGTTCGAATCTCTCCGGGCGCACCACCCACATAGAAGTCATTGAAAATTGATTTGCTGTATGTGGAGAAAAAATTAGCGACGCGCGCGCCTCGGCAGCGCCCTGCCGTGCTGTCTACGCAGTACGCCGACCAAGACTCAGCGCCTCTGCGAGGCGACGTACCGCTTGAGCGCATTGTCCATGCGAGTCTGCCATCCAGGGCCCGTGGCGCGGAAAAATCCCAGTACCTCCTTCGAGATTCGTAGCGTCGTCTGAGTCTTCTGGCCAGATCCGGCCGGTCGACCGCGGCGCACGAGCTTCTTGCCATGGTAGAGATTGGCCTCGGCGATCCACTTGTCGGTGATTTCCGGGGCGTCCTCAGGATCACGCGAGGTGCGGCGCGAGCTTTTTGATTTCACGGTCATTGGCTTTCCTCATGGAGATAATCCGCCGCGCCCTGCCGCGCGGCGTCCAAACGATGATGACGATCCGCTCAAGTAGTTTTTCGGCGCTGATATAGCGCGGTTCACCGTAGTCCTTTCGATCGTCGGGTCGGGTCAAGTGAGGCCCGTCGAAAACGTCCTTCGCCTGGCAAAAATCGAGGCCTCGTTCGCGTAATGCCTGCTGCCGCTTGGCGCGGTCGAAGGTGATTCGCATGGTATTTATTGTAGCTATGTTTATTACGGCACGCAACCCGCCCGCTTGGTGCAACTTGGTCGCGGCCCCTCGTGGGTGAAGGCGTGATGTTCTGTCCGAGAGCCGGATGCGGGAGATCTGCAAGTCCGGTTCGATGAGCGGGACGTGGAAACGGAGTTACGGCTCGGGTACTTGGGCACCGCCAGACGAAAGGGGCGGCGACAGACAACCTGGACCTACGATCACCGCGCCACATCTCGAGTCTACCGATTTCGGGCATTGACCGGATGGGGGCGTCAGACACAGAAGCGCGGTCGCTGCGGTACGGTCGCCTTGCACCTCAACGACGTGCGACCAGTAGCTCGGATCCCTTCAGGATGTCTCGAATCCTCTTCGAGAAGAGTGTGGTGGACGACTTCCCGCCGGAAGAGGATTATATCGTCTTTGAGCTTCGTGACGCCGGTAAGGAATGCCCTCCTGGACTCCGTTCTGTGCAGGATCTGTGAAGATCGTTCGAATCTCTCCGGGCGCTGCAATGGTTAATACGGTACACGATCACTACGCCGATCACTTGGGTCCGGTCTATACATGGATGGTCGGTGATATAGACGTCGCGCTGTCCCGCAGCGCCGTGGAGCTCGATGCGCTGCAACTGCCGACGAAAGTCGGCGGCACGGCAGTTGACTTGGGCGCCGGCTTCGGGTTGCATGCCCTACCGCTGGCGCGTCGTGGGTTCTCCGTAGTCGCGATGGATACCTGCGACTCTCTGCTGCAGGAGCTCGAATCGCGCAAAGAGTCGCTCCCCATCCTCGCCGTCAATGCGGATCTGCTGGCCTTCCGCGATGCAGCTCCAGGAGGAATGATTCGCATCACCGCCCGGAAGCCGGAAGCGCCGGGCGCCACAGAAGCTGGTTCTGACCCATGAAAATCGCCGTGCTATTCGGTGGCACCAGCGAAGAACGCGACGTCTCGATCGCCAGCGCGGCGCAGATCATTCCGGTGCTGCGCAGTCTTGGTCACCAGGTATTCGCGGTCAACACGGCGACCGGTCGCCTAGGTTTCGAACAGGAGCGGCAATTGCTGTCGGCTGCCGTCGCCGCGGCGCCGCCTTCGGACACCGAAATCGCGCGGGTGCGCGGCGGAGCCATGGCGCTGTCAACGGCAGCCTTCGACTTCCGTGACGCGGAGGTGGTGTTCCTCGCGCTGCACGGCGGTGCGGGCGAAGACGGCCGCATTCAGGCCCTATTGGACCTCGCAGGGATGGCCTACACCGGGAGCAATCACATCGCCAGTGCCGCCGCCATGGACAAGGACTTGAGCAAGCGATTGT
The DNA here is from genome assembly GCA_963807505.1 of uncultured Gammaproteobacteria bacterium. GTDB lineage: Bacteria > Pseudomonadota > Gammaproteobacteria > Steroidobacterales > Steroidobacteraceae > Bog-1198. The sequence continues at coordinate 1,396,356 of CAWECC010000001.1, forward strand.
TTCGCTCGGTCGGCGTTCCGACCGCCGATTGGCTGATGGCGCCCGCCGCCGTCGATGCGGTGGGTACTGCGCTCGATTGGCCCGTGGTCGTGAAACCCAATAAGCAGGGCTCGACCGTGGGCCTGAGCGTGGTTCGCGATCCAGCGCAATTGCAGGACGCCATTGATCGAGCACTGCGCTTCGACGATGAAGTCATGCTGGAACGGTTCATACCCGGGCGCGAATTCACCGTGGGCGTGCTCGAGGGAGCGGCTTTACCGCCCGGGGAAATCATTTCAAAAGGCGAGGTATTCGACTACGAGTCGAAGTACCAAGTCGGTGGCGCGCGCGAAGTGTTTCCGGCCGACATTCCCGCGACGGAGGCTGCGCTCATCCAAGACTATGCATTGCGGGTCCATCGTGTGCTGAAGCTGGGTGCTTATAGCCGTACCGACTTCAGACGCGACAGCGCCGGCGCCTACTGGTGCCTGGAAGCCAACTCGCTGCCGGGCATGACCGCGACCAGTCTTCTACCCCAGGCCGCCAAAGCGGCGGGCATCAGTTTTCCCGAGCTTCTCGATCGCATTTGCCGTGGCGCAATAAAGGCGCGGTAAGCCATCCGAAACCACGCTGCGTTCGTCGTCGGCGAGAATCGGACGTTTCCGCGGAAACGCATGCCGCGCCCGGCAGCGCCGATTCACCCCGGCAGGCGCGACAAGTCGGCGACACCGCCGAGCAGCAGTTGCACATCGCGAAGCAGGGCCAGGCGGTTATTGCGCCGAGCGAGATCCTCATCCATCACCATGATGCGCTCGAAAAAATCGTCCACCGGCGCCCGCAGGCCAACCAGCGCCTTGAGACTATCTGCATAGCGGCGCTGCGTGGCCGCGTCTTGCACCGGAATCCGTAAATCGCTCATGACCTTGTGCAGTTGCCGCTCGGCCTCCTCGGCCAGCGCGGCGGGATCGACGGTCGCATCGCTGTTGAGCGAGGTCTTCTTCAAGATATTCGAAATGCGTTTGTTGATGCCCGCGAGAATGCCCGCCTCCGGCAGCAGCAAGAATTCCTTCAGCGCCTTGAGCCGCGTCACCGCATCGAGCGGCGAGCGTGGGCGGTTCGCAAATACGGCGTCCAGCATTTCCACCGTGGTGCCGGGCTCTTCCAACAGCAAGCCGCGCAGCCGTTCGGCAATGAAGTCGTACACTTCCTCGATCACGCCGGCTCGCTGCACCGGCTGCGCGCCGGCCGCCTCTGCCAGCACTTCGAACAAATCCAATTCCAACCGGCCCTCGAGCAGGATGCGCAGCAACCCCAAGGCGGCGCGCCGCAGGCCGAAGGGATCTTTGGCGCCCGTCGGCCGCTGCTCGATCGCGAAAATGCCCACCAGCGTATCGATCTTGTCGGCGAGTGCGACGGCCTGGCCCGTCTTGGTGGCCGGCAATGAATCGCCGGCATAACGCGGGCGATAATGCTCTTCCAAGGCTCGCGCCAATTCCTCCGGTTCGCCTTGGGCTTGCGCGTAGTAGCGTCCCATCGTGCCCTGAAGCTCGGGAAACTCACCCACCATCGCGGTCATCAAGTCGGCCTTGGCGAGTTCGGCGGCGCGCCCCACCAAGGGTCCGGCGCCGATGCGGCCGCCGATCGACTGCGCCAGCGCTTTCACGCGCAAAGTCTTGTCGGCGTAGGTTCCCAATTTGGTCTGGAACGTCATGCCGCTCAAGCGGGCGGCATGCTCACCCAAGGAAATCTTGCGGTCCTGGTCCCAGAAAAACGCGGCGTCGCTCAGGCGGGGCCGCACCACGCGTTCGTTGCCCTCCCTGACCTTGGAGGGATCGCGGCTCTCTATATTACTGACGGTGATGAACCAGCCGGACAGCTTGCCGTCCGCGTCCTGCACCGGAAAATAGCGCTGATGATCCTGCACGGTCGCGATCACGACCTCGCGCGGCAGGCTCAAGAATCGCTGTTCGAACCGGCCGGCAATGGGCACCGGCCATTCGACCAGTGCGGTTACTTCATCGAGCAGGTCGCTTTCGATCAGTGCGGTAGCGCCCTCCCCGGTGCCGGCCGCCGCCGCGGCGACGCCCAGGCGAATCAGCTCGCGGCGCGCCTCGAAATCCGCGACCACCTTCGCGCGGCGCAGCCGGCTCTCGTAGCCCACGGCCGACTTGAGTGTGATGGGTTTCGGCGCATGAAAGCGGTGGCCAAGAGTCACTCGCCCGGTCTGCAGGCCGAGCACCTCGGCCGGGACCAGCGTTTCGCCATATAAAAGAACGACGCCGTGTACCGGTCTGACGAATTCCGCGGTACGTGCGCCCCATCGCATGCGCTTGGCAATCGGCAAGCCGGCTATGGCCTGGTTGACGATATCGCCGAGCAGCGCCGTGGTTGCCGAGCCGCGCTCGGTGCCGCGGAACACCAGCCACGCACCCTTGTCCGTCTTGAGCTGCGCCAGTTCGGCCACCGGCACGCCGCAATTCTTGGCGAAGGCGCTGGCGGCCTGGGTCGGCGCGCCCTGCGCATCGAATGAATTCGCGAGCGGCGGCCCGCGGCGTTCCACTTGTTTATCGGGCTGGTGCTCGGCGAGCTTTTTCACCTGCACGGCGAGACGCCGCGGCGTCGCGAAACCCCGAACCTCGCCATGCGGAATGCCCGCGGTGTCGAGACCCTTGGCCAAGCCCGTGGTCAGTGCAAGCGACAAAGCCGCCAGTGTGCGCGGCGGCAGCTCCTCCGTGAGCAGCTCGAACAGCAGGTCGTGTGCGCTCATCAGGCTACGCGCTCCGCGGTGGTGTTCTTCAGCAGCGGAAAGCCCAGCGCTTCCCGGCTGGCGCGGTACCCCTCGGCTACGCCGCGCGCCAAAGTACGCACGCGCAGAATGAATCGCTGCCGTTCGGTCACGGAGACTGCGTGCCGGGCGTCGAGCAAATTGAAGGTGTGCGAAGCTTTGACCATCTGTTCATAGGCGGGCAGCACCAACTTGTCCTCGAGCAATCGCCGGCAAGCGGTTTCATGCGCATCGAATTGCACCGACAGCACCGCCGTGTCGGCCTTTTCAAAATTGTAGGTCGACTGCTCCACCTCGTTCTGGTGAAACACATCGCCGTAGGTGACCGTGCCGAACGGGCCTTCGGTCCAAACGATGTCGAAGATGCTTTCCTTGCCTTGGATGTACATCCCCAGGCGCTCGAGACCGTAAGTGATCTCGCCCATGACCGGGCGGCAATCCAGTCCCCCCACTTGCTGGAAGTAAGTGAATTGCGAGACTTCCATGCCGTTCAGCCACACCTCCCACCCCAATCCCCAGGCGCCCAAAGTCGGCGATTCCCAATTGTCCTCGACGAAGCGGATGTCGTGGGTCAGCGGATCGAACCCCAGGGACTTGAGCGAACCCAGGTAAAGCTCCTGGAAGTCGTCCGGCGAAGGCTTGATGCAGACCTGAAACTGATAATAGTGCTGCAGCCGAAAGGGATTGTTGCCGTACCGGCCGTCGGTGGGCCGGCGCGAGGGTTGAACATAGGCGGCGCTCCATGGCTCCGGCCCCACGGCGCGCAGAAATGTCGCCGTATGGAAGGTTCCCGCGCCCATTTCCATATCGTAGGGCTGCAGAACGATGCAACCCTGCTCCGACCAATATTTCTGCAGGGCAAAAATGAGATCTTGAAAAGTGCGGGGCGGCTGGACGTGAGGGGCCATCGGATGCTCGCAGCGAAGGCAAAGGCCGCGAGTATAGCGACGCCACTCTGATGTGTCTTAGGCTTCACCGTGCACTCAAATCGACCGCGGGGCATGGTATCTCGAGGAAAGGCTCGATGTGTCGCGCAATTTGGCTTGCGGTGCACCAATAAGGAGCGCGGATTTTCGTGTCTCGATCCATTATGATGCATGGACACCTGCCCACTGACCGCAAGTGCTTGATCCGTATGCGCACCACCATGGCACATTAGGTGCATTGTCAGGGGACCCGGTCTGGCCCGGGCAAAATACTCAACCCCGCGAGGACGCAAATGACTCCCGCCGATGTTCTGAAATTAATCAAAGAAAAAGACGCGAAGTTCGCCGATCTCCGCTTTACCGACACGATTGGCAAGGAGCACCATGTCACCATCCCGACGCGGCTTGTGGATGAGGGCTTCTTCAAGGACGGCAAGATGTTCGACGGTTCGTCCATCGCCGGCTGGAAGGGCATCAATGAATCGGACATGATTTTGATGCCGGACCCCGCGACCGCCGTCATCGATCCTTTCTACGAAGAGACGACGGTGGACTTGCGCTGCGATGTCATCGAGCCCATGACCATGCAGGGCTATGAGCGCGACCCGCGGTCCTTGGCGAAGCGCGCCGAGGCGTATCTGAAATCTTCGGGTGTCGCCGACTCTGCGCTGTTCGGTCCCGAGAACGAATTCTTTATTTTCGACAATGTCACCGTCAGTTCCAGCATGCATGGCTGTTCCTACGAAGTGGATTCCTACGAGGGCGCCTGGAATTCCGGCAAAACCTACGAGGACGGCAACAAGGGCCATCGGCCCGGCGTCAAGGGCGGCTACTTTCCGGTACCACCGGTCGACTCGCAGCAGGACATCCGTACCGCCATGTCCATGGCCTGCGAAGAGATGGGCTTGAAGTTCGAAGTGCACCATCATGAAGTGGGGACCGCCGGACAGGGCGAAATCAACGTCGCCGCGAACACCCTGACCAAGAAAGCCGATGAGGTGCAGATTCTCAAATATGCGCTGCAGAACGTGGCGCACGGCTATGGAAAAACCCTGACTTTCATGCCGAAGCCCATCGTCGGCGACAACGGCAGCGGCATGCATGTGCATCAATCGCTGCAGAAGGAAGGCAAGGCGCTGTTTGCCGGCGACAAGTACGGCGGCCTGTCGGATACCGCGCTCTACTACATCGGCGGCATCATCAAGCACGCCCGCGCCCTCAATGCCTTCACCAACGCGAGCACCAATAGCTACAAGCGTCTGGTCCCTGGCTTCGAAGCGCCGGTGAAGCTGGCGTATTCCGCACGCAACCGCTCTGCCTCCATTCGCATTCCCTGGATCTCCAATCCCAAGGGCCGCCGCATCGAGGTGCGCTTTCCGGACGCAACCGCCAATCCGTACTTTGCGTTCGCCGCCATGCTGCTGGCGGGAATCGACGGCATCCAGAACAAGATCCACCCCGGCGATCCCGGCGACAAGGATTTGTACGATCTGGAACCGGAAGAGGACAAGAAGATACCGACGGTGTGCCACTCGCTGGACCAGGCCCTCGAGTATCTGGATAAGGATCGCGGGTTCCTCAAGGCCGGAGGAGTCTTCACCGACGACCTCATCGATGCCTATATCGAACTGAAGATGAAGGAAGTGACCCGCGTCCGCATGACCACGCATCCCATCGAAGTGGAGATGTACTACAGCTTGTGAGGTTAGCTGGGTGCGCCTAAAGGTGACGGCGTTCACGGCGCCGTCACCTCGTTTTGTGGCCAGGAGGCGATAGGGCTATGCTCTGGAACTATGCACCCTTGGAAACCATGGATACTGCTGGCCGCCCTCGCCTCGTTCGCGGGACAGGCCGCCGTCGTCTACAAATGGACCGACTCCGACGGGGTAGTCCACTTTTCCGACCAGCCGGTGCCGGGAGCCGAGAAGATATACACGGGCGCCAGCAACACTGCGGTATCGGTTCCGACGGGCCAAAACGCGGGTTCGACGGCGGATACCGAGAAAACCTCCGGGGCTCTCGATTACGCCGAGTTTTCCATCACTTCGCCATCCCCCGAGCAGACTTTCTTCGGCGACAACCCCGTCAATGCGAGTCTGGCGCTGAGTCCCAGCCTGAAGCCGGGCCAGATCGTTACATGGCATCTGAACGGCACCGAGGTCGCAGATCAGGGATCGACCGCCACGGCGATCACCCTGCCGCGCTTGGATCGCGGCACCTACAGCATCGGCGCGACCGTTACGGATCCCGCCTCGGGCCAGTCGCGGAGCACCAACGAGGTCACCTTCTACGTTCGGCAGCCCTCCGAACTGTCGCCGCAACACCAGAAGCCCTAGTCCACGATTTCGGCCAACCGGACCCTCCGATTGGCCGCTGAACTCAAGCAAGACCTCATTCACATCGAGGGCACCGAGCTGCTCGACGGCCTGGTGACCAGCGTGTTTCTGCTGGATCAGGACCTGCATGTGGGCTATTTGAACGCCGCCGCGCAAACCCTGCTGGGTTTGGGTCCCAATCAGGCACTTGGCCGGAGCATCGTAGAATTGACGCGCGGCGCTGAAACCCTGCTGCCGCTGTTCGATCGCGCCCGGCAAGGGGGCGAGGCCGTGGTACAGCGCGAACTGGCGTGGCCCGCGCCGGGCGGAGTCGATCGTATTCTCAACTGCGCCGTGACCCAGATCACTCTCGGGCAGGACTCATGTCGGCTGCTGCTGGAAATCGAGGACATCACGCAGCATCGGCGCCTGACCCGCGAGAACGCGCTGCTCGCGCAGTTGGGAGGGAGCCGCTTGATGGTCCGCCAGCTCGCGCACGAAATCAAAAACCCTCTCGGCGGCTTGCGCGGTGCCGCGCAGCTGCTCGAACGGGAACTCCTGGATCCGGCGTTGCGCGAATACACCCGCGTCATCATCAGCGAAGCGGACCGCCTCACCAATCTTCTCGATTCCATGCTCGGGCCTGGGCGTCCACCCGCCAAGCAGTTGATCAATGTGCATGAGCTGCTGGAGCGCGTCTACCATTTGCTGCGCAGCGAAGCGCCCGAAGGCGTCACCGTCGATCGCGACTACGATCCCAGCCTGCCGCCGCTCACGCTGGATCCGAACCACATCATTCAAGCCATGCTGAATCTGGGCCGCAACGCCATTCAGGCGCTGTCGAGCGCTTACGTCCAATCGCCGCGGCTGATTCTCCGCACTCGGGCCGCGAGCAATGTCAGCTTCGGCGCGCAGCGCCATCGCCTGGTTGCCTCGATTCAATTCGAAGACAACGGCCCGGGGGTGCCCTTCGAAATCCGCGACACGATTTTCTATCCGCTGGTATCCGGTCGTTCCGACGGCACGGGCTTGGGCTTGGGGATAGCTCAGGACCTCGTCAGCCGCCACGGCGGCCTGATCGAGTTCGACAGTACGCCCGGTAGAACCATATTCATCATTTCGCTACCCATGGATTCGATATGAACTCCAAGCCGCTGCAAGTTTGGTTGGTCGACGACGATGCCTCCATCCGCTGGGTACTGGAGAAAGCCCTGAAGGGCAGCGGCATGAGCGCCAAGTGCTTCGATCAGGCCGACAATGTCATCACGGCTCTGCGCTCCGGCGCACCCGACGTACTGATGACCGACATCCGCATGCCCGGGCGCAGCGGCCTCGACCTGCTCAAGGAAATTCAAGTGTCGAGGCCGGGATTGCCCGTCATCGTCATGACCGCGCATTCCGACCTAGACGCTGCGGTGGCGGCCTACCAAGGCGGTGCCTTCGAGTACTTGCCCAAACCCTTCGACATCGACAAGGCCGTGGACCTGGTGCGCCGTGCCGCACAGCAAGCGACCGTGTCCATCGATGCCGAGGCCGCGCGGCGCGGCATCCCGGAACTACTCGGGCAAGCGGTGGCCATGCAGCAAGTGTTTCGCGCGGTGGGCAGATTGTCCCGCTCGAGCATGACGGTGCTGATCACCGGCGAATCAGGCACGGGCAAGGAACTCGTGGCCCGCGCTCTGCATCGTCACAGCCCGCGCTCCAGCAAGGCCTTCGTTGCCCTCAATACGGCGGCCTTCACCGCGGATCTCCTGGAATCGGAACTGTTCGGCCATGAGAAAGGCGCGTTCACCGGTGCCGATGCCCAGCGCCGTGGCCGCTTCGAACAAGCCGACGGCGGCACGCTGTTCCTCGACGAAATAGGCGACATGTCTCCGGCGCTGCAGACACGGCTGCTGCGCGTGCTGGCCGAAGGCGAATTTTATCGTGTCGGCGGACAAACACCCGTCAAGGTCGAAGTGCGCGTCATCGCCGCGACTCACCAGGATCTCGAAGCGCGCGTGAATTCGGGCCACTTTCGCGAAGACCTGCTGCACAGGCTCAATGTGATACGCATCGAAATCCCGCCCTTGCGCGAGCGGCGCGAGGATATACCGGAATTGTTGCGGCACTATTTGGCAGTTGCGGGGCAGGAACTCGGGGTCGAGCCGAAAATACTGACGGCACCGGCAGAGACCACGCTGGTGACCTTCGATTGGCCAGGCAATGTGCGCCAGCTCGTCAATGCCTGCCGGCGCCTGACCGTGACCGCGCCGGGAAGCGAGATTCGCGCCGAGGACATTCCGCCCGATCTCGGCGGCACGCCGGCCGGCCATTCCGCGAATCATGATTGGATGGCGAAACTGTCGCACTGGGCCGAGCAGGAGCTGGCGGCGGGCACACAGAGACTGCTGGACCAGGCGGTGCCCGAGGTCGAGCGCATCTTGATCCGCGTGGCGCTGCGTAAGGCCGACGGGCTGAAGCAAGATGCGGCCAAACTGCTGGGGTGGGGACGCAACACGCTCACGCGCAAGATGAAGGAGCTCGGCATGGAGGACGTGGTCTAATCCGCGCCCCGTCCGCACCGGAGACGGATCGTTTCGCCCGACGATTCAAGCACCGACGGAGGGGTGGGTGGTCATGAATCGACAACGGGGGAATCAGTTGTCGATTCATGACCACCCACCCCTCTGCCGGTGCTCGTAGCGACTGGCGGAGGATAGTCTTCGGCGGTGAGAGGCGGCGGCTTATAATCGCGGCCCATGATTAGTGACTACCTTACGCATAAAATCAATGTGGTCCAGGAGCTGTTTCGCAGCAACTCGCTGACCGACTGGCTCATTGCCGGAATCGTGGCGGTGGCGGTGTGGTCGGCCCTATGGATCGTGAGACGCTTGGTGGTGTCGCGCTACGAGAAGTATGCGGCGGCCCAGAACCGCATGCCGATCCGGCTGCTGGCCTATCTCGTCGGCAATACCAAGCAATTCCTGTTCATCGCCATCGCGCTCGATGCCGCGCAAGCCAGTCTCACGCTGCCGGAGAGGGTTCAGCACGCCGTTGCCAACATCGTATTGATTCTAATTCTGCTGCAGGTCGGACTGTGGGCCGGCCGGGCCGTGCGCTTCTACCTGGAAACGAAGGAACTGGAGCGGGGCGCGGACAAGGTGTTCGCCGGGTCGCTGGACATCATCAATTTTGTCGCGCGTATACTGATCTGGTCGCTGTTGGTTCTGGTGGCGCTCGACAACCTCGGCGTCAACATCACCGCGCTGTTGGCGGGGCTCGGAGTCGGTGGCGTCGCAGTGGCGCTGGCTTTGCAAAACGTGCTGGGCGATCTGTTCGCCTCGCTGTCGATCGCGTTGGACAAGCCCTTCGCCACCGGCGACCGCCTGGAGATCGATGCGTACGCCGGCAAAGTGGAGCACATCGGCATCAAGACCACGCGGCTGCGCAGCGACAGCGGCGAACAAATCATTCTTTCGAATGCGGACATTCTGAAAAGCCGCGTGCGCAATTACGGCCGCGCCTTGGAGCAGCGCGCGCTCACGACCATCCGCGTGAACTACGACACGCCCACCGACACGCTTCGGGCCATTCCCAAGATGCTCGAAGGCATCGTCCGCGAGCAGCCGAACGCGCGTTTCGACCGCTGTCATTTGAAGACTCTCGGCGATTCGGCCCTGCACTTCGAACTGTCCTACTTCGCGCAGCGACCCAGTCTCAATCCATTGCTCGATCTGCAGCAGACCGTGAATTTTCGCATCATCGAAGAATTTCGCCGTACGGGCGTCAACTTCGACTATCCGACACAGCGCGTGATTCTCGAGCCGCTGCCGCCGACTGTCGATAAATGATGCCGTAAATGTTTCATATCGTGCTGTTCGAGCCGGAGATTCCGGGTAATACCGGCAATGTCATTCGTCTATGCGCCAACACCGGCGCCTCTCTGCATCTGATCAAGCCATTGGGGTTTCGTCTGGATGACAAGAGCTTGCAACGGTCCGGCCTCGACTATCACGATCTTGCAACCGTGAAAGTGCATCGAAATCTCGACGCTGGTTTGACTGAGCTCGCCAACGCACGGCTTTTTGCAGTGGAGACCGGTGGCGAGCGCAGGTACAGCGATGTCCAATACTGCGCCGGCGATGCCTTCCTGTTTGGTCCCGAAACCCGCGGGCTGCCGGACGCTGTGCTGACTCGAGTCGGGCGCGAGAACTGCGTATCCATTCCCATGCAACCACAGAGCCGCAGCATCAATCTATCCAATGCCGTCGCGCTGGTAGCCTACGAAGCCTGGCGGCAGCTGAATTTCCTCGGCCAAGCACCGGGCTGACCCATGCTTTTCACCATCGGCCATTCGAATCACCCAATAGATACATTCGTTACGCTTCTTCAACGGCATGGCGTTACTGCCGTCGGCGACGTGCGCTCGCATCCTTATAGCCGCTACGCCCCGCAATACTCCCGCGATCCGCTGAAAGCTGCTTTGGCACGGATGGGTATTGCATATGTCTTCCTGGGCAGGGAGTTGGGCGCCAGGAGTGAAAATCCGGACTGTTACAAACAAGGCAAAGTCCAATATGACCGCTTGGCCAGGCAGCCGCAATTTGCCGATGGAATAAATCGTGTCACCAAGGGAATAGAGCAGCACTGCATCGCTCTAATGTGCGCGGAAAAAGATCCGCTGGAATGCCATCGAACCTTGCTGGTTGCGCGCAAGCTTCATGAGGCAGGTCTCGAGATAGCCCATATCCATGCTGACGGCTCACTTGAAGATCACAGAACGTTGGAATCTCGTCTTCTCGACGTGTGCAAGCTGCCGGAAGGAGACATGTTCAAACAGCGAGACGAACTTATTTCGGAAGCGTATGCAATCCAGGGCGAGCGATTTGCGTATCAGGACGACAACATGGCGCGGCTTGAACGTCCGTAGATACGCTGACCTGTATGGGTTCGGACTCGATCGAAAAATACCGTCCGAGGTTTGGGCGATTGACCGGCCGCAAGTTACGGATGCCTGTTCCCGGCCATGAACGGTCAGTGCCGGCCTGACCGGATCGGGGTCGAGACTGGAAGTACGGTCGTCACGGGCAACCACCTGCCAAAAGCGGTAATTCCTCGTCCCAAAATGCCTTCCGTCTGCGCGTCTGCCAATTTTCAAGTCGGAGCAATACTTGCGAGGTTCTGGGGGCTCAGGGTCTGTCGAGTGAACCGCGGCGTGGCCAGGCGGGCAAGCTGCGTGCGCTGGACGGGGCACAGGAAGGCTCCATAATCTATTCAATATCTATTCATAGAAGATTTCTTAAGACTCTCGAATCCCATGAATATTTCTTTAGAAAACAAGGCATTAAACCTACTTGTACTGCACGGAGAAGGGCTGAGCGCACCTGAACTCATGGCGAAGCTGCGCCCGCGTGTCAGCCAGCCGACACTGTGGCGCGCGCTCGATACGCTGCGCACGCGTGGCGAGCTCACCCGCGAAGGTAAGGCGAGGGCCACTCGCTACCATGCCTGTGCACGTACCGACGTGGCGGTCCTACGTTCGCGGCGCATGCATGAGAGTGTTGCCAAGCGACTCTTGCGCGAACCCGCCATGCGGGTTCAAGCGCTCGAACGTTTAGACAAGCTGCGGGCGGCCAATCCGCACGGCCGACGCTACCACGATCGCTGGTCCGAACTCTTGCGGGGCCCCCTGGTCGAGGCAGTGCGGGTAATGACTGAGTCTTCGGAGATGGCGAACGCGTTGCGCAAGGAGTCGCCCTTGAGTGTGTTCGTCTCTCCCGCCGAGCGGCAACGGATCTTCGACTCGACGCGTGCGGGTTAGGACATTGCGTCTCCGTCAGTTGCAACACATCATCCTTGAAGTCGGCGAGCGCTTCTACGCGCCGCACGGCTGGCAAGCGCGCACGATCGATGTGTCCGTCGGCAAAATTGTGGCGCACTGCATGGAGCCACATGATGTTGTGTTGAGTAAGCTCGGTGCCGGGCGCGAGAAGGACCTGGAATTCGCGAGCGCGGCTGCGGCGCTGGGTCTCGTTGAGCAATCGGTGCTGCTCACGCGCTTGCGTCTTGTGCCAGCCACGGCGGATCATTTGGGCTTGATCGCCGAGCGCATTGCGACGCTCTTCAAATGAGTAGTGTTGCGGATGAGTGTCGCAATTACTAGAACTCACGACCGGATTATGGACACCCGTCCTGTCCGCATCGGGCGGCAGTCGGCCAAAAGGCGAAGTTGGTCCTCATGAGATCGTTGCCTGTTAGCCGCCGTTCCCGGCCTGCGGTAGGCTAACTGAGCGGAGCACAAAATTGACGATGCAATCTTTCCCATCTCTGACATTAATGGGCATGTAAAGGACTATTGATCACCGACAATGGCGACCGGGCACATCGATCGAATCGAACTCCCTCGACTGATTGTGATTCTGTGACACGATGCTCGTCTCGAGGCGTGATTAGCTCTAAGATTGGATTTGCAGAAAGGGAATTTCAATGCCACTCGCGCGCGCTGTCTTATTTCTATGCTTAGTCCTTACCGGCCAGGTTATGGCCACGATTGGATTCGCAGACGAGATTCCGCTCTGCGCTCGACCCATAGATCCTTCTACTTTCACGTCCAAGGGCACGAAGGTTGTGTTTGGCGCTCCGAACGCGCGTCTTTATCTGCACTCACAGCATCCCGCGGCATGCACCGGAAACATTGGAACATCATGTCAGGCGACCAACTACATCGTGACCGGTGATAGCGTTTCTACTGGAGAGACGTGCCGTGGTTGGACTACCGTAAAATACCAAGGCAAGAAGCGCGACTTTTATGGCTGGGTAGAATCGAATCGCCTGGTGGGGGATGATATGAAGGATGTCGTTTCCTCGAGTCTCGAGGAGGAACTTGCGGCGGCGTACAAGGCAGCGTTAGATCAACCCTCCAGTAGTGCTCAAGAGATCGAGAGCGAGCAGCGTCAGTGGCTACAGGTGCGCGACGCATGCGTCAAAAGCCATCAATCTTGTCTAGAAGGCATTTATCGAGAGCGACTAAAGGAGCTGAGGATGCCCATCGCAAGGACACTGTTTGACTGGCGAGGCTTTAGTGCGGTTCCCGGCGCGGCGGAGAAGCCCTTTGTCTGGTCGTCACCAACGGCAGCGGCGGTTTGGTCTTCAATTCTCCCCGAGCTTGGCCAGACGTACGACGCCGCGCATCCTGAGCGGTCGGATTTTATTCGTATCGGTCCCGATAGTTTTATCGTCATGACGTCCAGTATTTACTGGGTCCAGCCGGGCGGTAAAAAAATTGAGCTACTCGCGTCGGCGCGGGGAGATGATGAGTGGGATCCTCCCGAATTCCGGGTGATTCCAGGCAAGGGAATGTGGGCTCTCGTGCATGCAGACGACCTATCCCAGGGAATCAATACAAACTACTTCGGTGCCGTGTTCGTGAAATCCTCCCTAGCAGGAAATACCGAGGTGAGCTTCCAGGATATAGACACGTTCCAAGACGTTGACGACGAATTGTGCGCAGAGCGCGGAGGAGGACCCTCAGTCTTCCCAGAGTCCGGAAATGGCAACGGCCCAGCACGTCGATCATTTTGAGATCAAAGACGTCAATCATGATTCGATAGACGATATCGTCTTCGACATTTCTGAAGAGAATTGCAATACAAGGGAAACGAAAGCTAGGAGGCTTGCGTTCGTAAACACGGGCTCTGAATTTAAGGCATTGAGCGAGGCCGAGATTTTGCGAACAAGTCCTTAGCGCTCTTATCGAAACTTTCCCATAGAGAGCCGATAATGCGGCGCGGGATATTTTTTTGGCTTCCCGATTGCCGACCGTCACGGAAGACAGCAACGGGTCGAAGGCGGTCGAAGATGGTGGGGATGGAACTCATTGAACGTGATGGAGGCCGCGATGCGCGCTGAAAAGTGGGAGCCGATTGGCGAAATTAACGGCCCGAGTGACGGAATTAGCTTCTCTTACAGCAGTGGCGTTGGTACAGCGATCGTAACTATGAGCTTCTCTGAAGATGATCGCCCTAGTCGCAATCTCATTCTAGAATTCCAACATATAGTCGTCCTCGCTGGTGAGGACGAGGCCCCGGGAGGATTTATCCCTGCGCCGCCGACCGAATCGATGCCGCGACTGGAGCGAGGTCGTCATCCATCATGGACCTTCCCACTGATGCGATTGATTGATTCCGAACCGCTTGATCGGTACCAACTCATGCGTCCAACAAAGCTGGGACATTTCTTCTTGGTGTCGTTTGACAACTTGGTTCACGTAGTCGCCAGCGTCAGTGTCGAAGCGTCATGGGTTAGCGCCCCCTGAAGCAGTCGCTCGCCAAAGGCTCTAATCGGGTCAACAGCGGCTGTACATATCAATCCGGCATCAGTGGGTCGGGAGTACGCGTTGACGGTCGCCGCGACGCCACGGGTTCGAGCTGGAAGCGGCGGAGCGATGAGCTAGGCGATCCGGTCTCTTGTCGGTGGCGCTCCCGCGTCTCCATTCGGTTATGCGCGAACACCGGCGACGCGCTGCACTTGATCAAGCCGCTGCCGTGGCGCTGGTCGCTTACGCGGCGTGGCTCAGATCGGCTTCGCAGGACAAGCGCCGGCGTGAAACGAAATCTACACTACAGGGCAAACGTGCCTTCGAGCACGGGTACGCAGCGGCCGCCTATATAAGTCTCCGACGGGGCTCCGGCGCGCGCCAGGGTGCGTCCCAACAGCAGACTCGGACGCCCCATGTCCACGCCCTGATGAATGCGCCACGCCTGTTCGCCGAGGCCGCCACCGAGCGCGGCGAGCAGGGCTATGGCCGCGGCGCAGGCGCTGCCCGTGGCGGGGTCTTCGACGATGCCGTCGAGGGGGGAGTACATGCGTGCGTGCAGGACTGTTTCTCCGGATGCGGGAGCTGCTTCGTGCGCTGGCCAATAAGCGAAGACCGCGTCGGCTCCATCCAGCGGCAGGAGTTCGGAGTGCGCCGCGATATTCGGCTTGGAACGGCGCAGCGCATCGCGGCTGGCGAGTGCGACGACGAGAAAGGGCAGGCCGACGGAGACGATCTGGGGAGCGTGCGCTTGCATGGCGATGTCCGACGGATCCAGCGACAGGCAAGCGGCCGCAACCTCGCGGGATATGACGGTGCGGCGGGACAAGCTCTCCGGCGCGCGCAGCTCGGCACCGGTGACGACGGCGCCATCGCGCAGCAGCCTCACTGGCACCAGACCGGCAGCCTCCTCGAAAACGAACTCCCCGCCGAGCGCCGCCGCTGAGTACCCGCTCTCCCGCGCCAGCAGGAAGGCCGTTCCCACATTCGGATGTCCGGCGAAGGGCACTTCCGTGCGAGGCGTGAATATGCGTACCTCTGCCGTGTGTGCCGGATCCCGCGGCGGCAGCACGAAGGTGGTCTCCGAATAATTGAACTCGAGCGCGATGGCTTGCATCTGGGCCGTCGTAAGCCCCTCGGCGTCCAGGACCACGGCGAGCGGATTGCCACCGAACATGCGGTCGGTGAACACATCGGCGGTGACATAGTGCCGCTTCATATATCCGCGAGCCTCATTCGGTCTCCGAACGTACTTCGCGTCCCATCAGGGCTTGTACCGCGGCTCGGACCGGCTTGCCCTCGTGCATGATGCGGTAAATCTCCTGGCAGATGGGCATGTCCACCGCCAGGCGTTGCGCCACTTCGTACACGGCACGCGCCGCGGGCAAGCCTTCGACTACCTGATGAATGCTGCTCTGCGCCTCGCTCAGGGACTCACTGCGCCCCAATGCCATGCCGAAGCGGCGATTGCGGGATTGATCGTCGGTGCAGGTGAGCACGAGATCGCCGAGGCCGGCGAGGCCCATGAAGGTCTCGCGGGAGGCGCCGAGCTTGACCCCTAAGCGCATCATCTCGGCGAGGCCCCGCGTGATGAGCGCTACCCGGGTGTTGGCACCGAATCCCATGCCGTCGGCGATGCCTGAGCCGATGGCGATGACATTTTTCACCGCGCCTCCGACCTCGACGCCCATGATGTCGGATTGAGTGTAGGCCCGGAAATTCGGTCCCGACAGGCTCAGCGCCAGCTCCTTGGCGAAGCGTTCGTCGCCGGAAGCGACCGTCATGGCGGTCGGCAGGCCGGCGCCCACTTCCTTCGCGAACGTGGGCCCGGACAACACCGCCCCGGGACGCGATCCCAATATCTGCTGCGCCACCTGGTGCGGCAGCAAGCCTGTCGCGACTTCGAATCCCTTGGTCGCCCAAGCGATTCGAGTGTGCGGACCCAAGTGCGGCTCGATGTTCTCCAAGGTCGCACGAAATGCGTGCGATGGGACCGCAATCAGTGCATCGCGTGCTTTATCGAGCGCTCGACCCAAATCGCTCGTCACACTCAAGGTGGCGGGAAATTCCGCGTCGGGCAGGTAGCGTCGGTTGCGGCGTGCGAGCCGCATCTGTTCGAGCTGGGCGCTGTCGCGCCCCCACAATTGCGTCGGATGGCCTTCCCTCGCCAGCTGGATGGCGAGCGCCGTGCCCCAGGAACCGGCGCCGATCACCGTCATCGGTTCTAGGCGCCGTTTCTGCATTCCCGGATCCGGATTAGTTGACGAGGCCGGCTTGCGGCGTTTCCGATGCCTGAGCGAACAGGGCATCGAAGTTGACTAATGGAAGCAGAAAATTCGGGAAGCCGCCCTTGATGATCAAATCCGAAATGACTTCACGGGCGTAAGGAAACAGAACGCTGGGACAGAAGCTGCCGATCAGGCGCTTCAAGTCCTCCACCGACGCTCCGGCGATCGAGAACACTCCGGCCTGCTTCACTTCGACCAAGTACAGCGTCGCCTCGCCCTGCTTTGCTTCCAAGGTGATGGTCAGGAGAACTTCGCGGACATCCGCCGCGAGTTCCTCGGCGGCGGTATTCATGTTGAGCTGAAACTTCGGCTCCCATGCCTGATTGTTCGGCAGCCGCGGCCCGTTCGGCGATTCGTAGGAACAGTCCTTCAAGTAAACGCTTTGCAGGCTCACTTGGACGCCGCCGATGCTGGCCTCCGGACCCGGATTTCTGACCTCGTTCATCAACAAGCCCTCTGAATTAGTCGATCCAGTTCACCGCTGCGATCGAGTTCGAAAAGATCGTCGCAGCCACCGACGTGTCTGTCGCCGATGAAAATCTGCGGAACCGTGCGTCGATTGCTGCGCGCAATCATTTCCTCGCGCAACTTCGGATCGTCCTCGACATTGATTTCGCTGAAAACCACATTCTTACTGGCCAATAACCCCTTGGCTCGCTCGCAGTAGGGACACCAGTCCGAGACGTACACGGTCACGGCGGGCTGAGTCACTTCGAGTTTCCCTTGTTGCCACTTTGGCCGCCCTGCGGGGATTTCGCCAAGGGCAGGTTGTCCTTCTGCCAGGCACTCAAGCCGCCTTGTAGGTTGAACACTTTGGTGAATCCCAGCTTCATCAGCACCCGTGCGCCGTTCGCACCGCTGGTACCGCTGTCGCAATACGTGATCACGTTCTTGTCGCGCCATTTCTTCAGCGACTCGGCCTGCGATTCGAGTTGCGCCATCGGCACATTGCGCGCATCGCCGATGTGGCCGGCATCGTAGGATTCCTTGGTGCGCAGGTCGATGACCAAAGCGCCCTGATTCATGAGCCGCACCACCTGCGTTGCACTCAACGCAGCAAACGCCTGGATGCGCTCGCGAATCTCGTAGAATGCCACGGCCGCGGCTGCGAACACCGCTGCGCCAGCCAGGTAATAATGATGGCCAATGAACTCGAACAGTCGCTGCATGCGGCTCTTACAATGGGTTTTTGGGCCGGTAAGTATAGCAGCGGGTACAGGGCTTGTATGCTTGCCCTCCATAAGATGAACCTCACCAGTAAACGCCGTTTCACAGCCTCATGCGCCGCCGTTGCGGCCGCCGTCCTGTATTGCGCCGTTATTGCGGCGGCCGCCGCCAAAAAGGCGGATTCGGTGGCGGCGCAACCGACGGATTCGGCTCAGGCGGCGCCCCTCGACTCCACCCCGACCAAGCCCACGGACCCCGCTCAGGCGAAGGCAAAGCTCGCGGCCGTGCGCGCCCGAATAGCGGCGCTCACCGGCCGGCTGAGCGGGGAGCTCAAGGAACGCGATGCGTTGAGCGCACGCCTGCGCGAAGCGGAGCTCGTCATCACCGCCAAGCGCCGGCGGCTCGATACCCTGCGCGCCGCGGAACTCACGGCGGAGCAGCGCCGATCGGCGCTGCGCGGCGACCAGCAGGCCCAGCAAAGCGCGCTGCAGGCGCAGCGCGCCGCGCTGGCGGCGCAGGTGCGCGCCGCCTATATGACGGGCAGGCAGGAACAGCTCAAGTTATTGTTGAACCAGAGCAACCCCGCCGTCCTCGGCCGCACGCTCACCTACTATGGCTACTTCGCAGAGGAACGCAGAGGTAAAATCGACGCCATCCAGGGCGAAGTGTTGCGGCTGCAACAGGTGGTCGCGGAAATCGATCAGCAAAGCGCGCAACTGAAGTCGTTGGAAAACGACGTCGGCAGTGAGATGGCCGCGCTCGAACACGCGCGGGCCGAGCGTGGCGCCGCGCTCGCGGCACTCACCCAGCAAGTGGCGAGCGGCAATCGGCAGCTCGCCGATCTCAAGCGCGAGGAGCAGGCGGTGGAGTCGCTGGTGGCGGACCTCGCGCGAGTCTTGCAGGACTTTCCCGTCGATTCAACGCAGAGCTTCGAGCAGATGCGCGGCAAGCTGCCGTGGCCGGTACAGGGACGCGTGACCGCTCACTATCAGGAACAGCACACCAACGGAGAGATGATAGAGGCGGTGCGCGGCGCCAAGGTGCGCGCTCCGTTCTTCGGCCGGGTCGTGTATGCCGATTGGCTGCAGGGCCTCGGCCTCTTGCTCATCATCGGCCACAGCGGCGGCTACATGACTTTGTACGGCCATGCCGAGGTGCTTTATAAATCGGTGGGCGATTGGGTGGCTCCGGGTGATGTGATCGCGGCCTTGAGCGACGCCGGCGGGTCCCCCCCGCAGTTGTACTTTGAAATCCGCGACGGGCGAAAAACCGTGGATCCCAAGGCCTGGCTGAAGACCAATCCCTGAGCGGCTGGCGGCGGATCGCCGCCGCACGTATGCTGCGGGCCGATGGTCACCAAATCCCGTTATGTATGGTTGCTGGGCGTAGGTGCCGCGATCGGCCTGGCGCTCAGCCCGGCGGCTGGCGCGCTCGCCGATAAACCGGACGATAAGCCCGACAATAAATCCGAAAAGCAGGCGGCGCCCGGCGCCGATCTGCCCTGGCAGGACGCCCGCACCCTGGCCGATGTGCTCGAGCGCGTGAAGCATGACTACGTGAATCCCGTGGATGATCACCAGCTGCTGCAGGCCGCGATTCGCGGCATGGTTTCCTCCCTGGATCCCTACTCCGCCTACCTCGACGGGGAGGACTACGACGAGGTCAAGATCATGAGCACGGGCCAATACTCGGGCGTGGGCATCGAGGTGTCCATGGAGGACGAGGAGGTCGTGGTGGTCTCGCCCTTCGAGGGCTCGCCCGCGGCCGCTGCAGGGATTCGCCCCGGCGACGTCATCTCCACGATCGACGGCGTCCCGGTGAATACCACGACTTTGGCGGATACCATTGGGCGCATGCGTGGCAAAGAGGGAACGTCGGTAAAAATAGGTATTCTGCGCGAGGGCAGCGCCGAACCGCTGCAATTCACCCTGAAGCGCTCGCGTGTCGAATTGCACAGCGTCAGAGCGGAACTGCTCGAGCCGGGCATGGGATACGTACGGATTTCCGAGTTCAGCGAATCCACCGGCGATGATCTGGAGGCCGCGCTCAAAGACTTGCGTAAGCATAACGGCGCGCCGCTCAAGGGCTTGGTGCTCGACTTGCGCAATAATCCTGGCGGCGTGCTCGAGGCGGCGGTGTCGGTATCCGATACCTTTCTCGACTCGGGCGTCATCGTCACCGCCAAGGGGCGCACGCCGGAATCCAAATTTGAAATGGATGCCACTCCGGGCGACGCACTGAATGGTGCGCCCATCGTGATATTGATCAACGGCGGATCGGCGTCGGCGGCGGAGATCGTGGCGGGCGCGCTCAAGGACAATCATCGCGCGAAGCTCATGGGGCGCACCACCTTCGGCAAGGGCTCGGTGCAGACTGTCATTCCGCTGCCCGGTGACCGCGCCCTCAAGCTGACCACCTCGCTTTATTACACGCCTTCCGGAGTTTCCATCAATCACCGTGGCATTGCCCCTGACATCGAGCTGGAGCGCGATCCAAAACCGCCCAGCGTGCCGGTGCCTGCCAACGCGCCGCTGCTGCAGCGCGATCCCGAAGTCAAGCGCGCGGTCGAGGAGCTGAAGCTGCCCACCAACCGCGGCAGCGGATCGGTCTCCGCATCGGCTCGATTCCACTAGAGCGTGCGCAGCACTCGTTCCATCGAGATATTGTGTCTGGTGCTTGCCGCCTTGGTGCTCGTATGGTCCGGGGGGCTAGCCAAGCAACTATGGCCGGTGCTCGGCCTGCTCGCCGCCTTCGTGATGGCCATCGTCGCATTTCGCGCCCGCCGGTTCTTCCCGCGGCGGACCCGGACCCGGCTGCTGATCGAGTCCTGGTCCATGCTCATTTTCATCACCGGGGTGTTGTGGTTCAGCGGCAAGAGTTCCAGCCCGCTGCTGAATCTGTACCTGCTGCCCATCATCTTGAGCGCGCTCACGCTCGGGCGGCTGGTGACTCTGCTGCAAGTGGCGGTGGTCGCGATCTGCCATTGGCTGCTCGCCGCCGCGACCCCCGGCCTCGATGTGATGTCGCTGTTCTATGCCAGCCAGGCCGTGGGCCAATTGGCGCCGTTTCTATTGGTGGCCTATCTGACGACCACGCTGTCGGCCGATGTCACCGAGGCACGCGAACGGATCGAGAATCTGGCGCAGACCGACGCGTTGACGGGTCTGTACAACTTGCGCATGTTCAATGAAGTGTGGCGGCGCGAACACGACGCCGCGGAACGCGGCCGCGGCGTGTACGCGCTGCTGATGATAGACATGGACAAGCTCAAGGACATCAATGACACCTTCGGCCACGAGGCGGGAAACAGCGCCATCACGCTGG
The DNA here is from genome assembly GCA_963807505.1 of uncultured Gammaproteobacteria bacterium. GTDB lineage: Bacteria > Pseudomonadota > Gammaproteobacteria > Steroidobacterales > Steroidobacteraceae > Bog-1198. Next base: position 1,417,436 of record CAWECC010000001.1, read on the forward strand.
TGGCGCAGTGTCTGCAAAGAAGCATTCGCGGCACCGACTATGCCGCGCGCTTCGGCGGCGATGAGTTCGCCGTGCTGCTGCCGGGCGCATCGCCGGAGATCGCGGAGGCTGTGGTCAAGCGCGTGCGACATAATGTCTATAAGACCACGCTCGATCTGCGTTCGCGCATGATCCGCTGCAGCGTCAGCATCGGCGTCGTCAATTACCCCAAGGATTCGCGCGATGCACGCGAACTGCTCAGCATCGCAGACCGCAAGATGTACCGGGACAAGGAACTGCGGCGGGCGCCCGGGAGCGAGGCAAACGCTTGAGGTTGTATAAGCAACGAACTGAATGTACTGGACTTTCGAAAAAATAATGGCAAAGTTAGCACTGCATCACGTCGCGGTGCGCATGACATATGTCAGCTTGCCGCCTTACGTCGGAACCTCGAGACAGCAATGGCGTTCAATTTTAGAGAGCCGTCCGTGCCACTGCGCACCTTGACCGGCCTGTTTTTGGCGATTTTGGCATTCCAAGCCAGCGCAAAGCCCATCCACGACCCAAAAGCGGTCCGCGACCCGAAATTGAAGTCCAGTTCGGTGCTGGTCATCGACCAGACCGACTCCACGGTGCTGTATTCGCGCCATCCCGACGTGCCGGCGCCCATTGCGTCCATCACCAAGCTGATGACCGCCCTGGTGGTCCTTGATGCCAAACAGCCTCTCGATGAGATGATTCGGATCACCGATTCCGACCGCAATTTACTGAAAGGCGATTCTTCGCGCCTTACCGTCGGCACCACGCTGTCGCGGGGCGACTTGATGCACCTGGCTCTGATGTCGTCGGAAAACCGAGCGGCGCATGCTTTGGGGAACAATTACCCCGGCGGCACGCCCGCGCTGGTTGCGGCCATGAATGCCAAAGCTGCGGCGCTCGGCATGACCAGCGCCCACTTCGTGGATCCCACGGGCCTCTCCAGCGAGAACGTGGCCAGCCCCGAGGACCTGTCCAAGCTGGTGATCGCCGCCTCGCACAACCCCAGCATTCGTGAATATTCGACCGACAGCCACTATGCCGTGCAAGTCCGCCGGCACATGGTCGAATTCCGCAACACCGACAACCTGGTCGCGAACCCGGCGTGGAACATCGTCGTGCAGAAGACCGGCTACATCACCGAGGCAGGCAAGTGCCTGGTCATGTCCGCCGTCATCGAAGGCCGTTCGGTGGTCATCGTGCTGCTCGACTCGCTGGGCAGGTACACCCGTGTCGCGGACGCCAAGCGGATCAAGTCTTGGATGGAAGCAAGCGCCAGCGAGCGTGTCCGGGTCTCGATGCGCTGATCCCGACCTGACATTGGAGACCTGATTGCATACACGTCTCCTCATCATCGGCTGGCTGCTGTGGCTGCCGGTGCCCTCCCCGGCGGCCGCCGCCGACAGGACTCTATCGCTCACGATTTACGCCGATGATCTGGCGCTGGTGCAGGATCGCCGCGCCATCGAGGTTAAGGGCGGCCGCCAGCGCATCGAATTCCAGGACGTCTCGGCGCAAATCCGTCCCGAGACCGTCTCGCTCGACCGCCAGCGACATCAGCATCGTCGAGCAGAACTTCGATTTCGATCTGCTGACTCCCGCCAAGCTGATGGAGAAGGCGGTGGGCCAGGAGGTCACCATCGTGCGCGTCAATCCGGCCACCGGCGCCGAAACGCGGGAACAAGCCGAAGTGCTCGCCACCAACGGCGGCGTGGTGCTGAAGATCGGGCAGCGCATCGAGGTGCTGCGCGACGATGGCCTGCCGGTGCGGGTGATCTTCGACAAGGTGCCGGACAATCTGCGCGCCCATCCGACCCTGTCGGTCACCGTCATCGGCGGCCATGCCGGCACCCGGCCCGCCACCCTGAGCTACCTGACCCCTGGCCTGGGCTGGAGGGCGGACTATGTCGCGCTGTACAACGAAGGCGACGGCAAAATCGACGTGCAGGGATGGGTGACGCTGACCAACACGAGCGGGGTGACCTACGACAATGCGCAAACTCTGCTGGTCGCGGGCTCGCCCTCCGAGGTCGACGCAGGCGCCCGACAGGCGAATTATTATCGTCAGCCGCCGCCTCGCCCCACCTTGCAGCAGGCCGGTACCGAAAGCGGCAGCCGCGAGCGCCTGGGCGACTACTATCTCTACCCCTTGGCGGAACGCACCACCATCGCCAATTTGCAAACCAAGCAGGTGAGCTTCCTCGATGCGCATGGTGTGCCGGCCGAGCATGGCTATGAATTTCGCAATCGCTGGCTGGGAACCACGGAAACGCCGCAAAGCGCCAAGAGCATCTACAGCTTTTCGACCAGCGCGCATGCTGGCTTGGGCGATCAGCTGCCGGCCGGCATCCTGCGCTTCTACATGCGCGATAAACGCGGCGATCCGCAGTTCATCGGCGAGAGCCGCATCGACCACACGCCGATGGGATCGACCCTGTCGCTGGCCACCGGCGACGCCTTCGATGTGAAGGTGCGCTCGGTGGTCGACAAGCGCACGAAGGTAAGCACCTTCGACTGGCAGTCCGACATGCGCTACGAGTTCAGCAATGCGCTGCCCCGCCCCGTCACCGTCAAACTGCTTCAAGAGGGACTATGGGGCGATTCGCGGATCACCGCCGAGAGCCAGAAGAGCACGCGGCGCGACGCCGAGACGGCCGAGTGGGCCGTGACGGTGCCGGCCAACGGCAAGGCCAGTCTCACCGCCACCTTCGAAACCCGATACTAGCTGGCGAATGCGCGGGGCCGCCAAGCGCCGGGTCACCCTTCACGGCCACTGCCGGCCGCGGCGCATGCAGGCATCGGGATGCGCGCTGGCCTGTGCATTGGCAGCCATGCCGGCCACGGCTGCCGACACTGTGGCGGAGAAACCATCTGCTCTATCGGTGACGGTGTATCGCGCTCCGGAACGCGGCTCGGGATCGATCGATCTCGACCGGCTGGAAGGCTTCGCCTTGGTCAGCGAAACCCGTACCGTGCACCTGCCTGCCGGGGTGAGCCGGCTGCGCTTCGAGGGCGTGGCCGATGGAATAGAGCCGGCCAGCGCCATCGTCACCGGTCTGCCGGACGGGGTGCTCGAGAAGAATCGCGAAGGCAAGTTGCTCAGTCCCTCGGCATTGATCGCGGCAGCCGTGGGCAAACCTCTGACACTGCTGCGAACGGACAGGAAAACCGGCCAGCTGACACGCGTGACGGCGACGATCAGGTCGGACGCGGGAGGCGGGGTGCTGTTCGAGACCTCGGAGGGAATCGAGGCGCTGCGCTGCTCGGGACTGCCAGAGACCTTCAGCTTCTCCGGCATTACGGATCTCGCGGCGACGCCCACCCTGTCGGTGCTGGTACGCGCCGCCCAACCGGTGACGAGGACGGTGACGCTGTCGTACCTCGCCCGGGGTTTCGATTGGGCCGCGGATTACACCGCGACCTTATCGGCCGACGGCAAATCCATGGACCTGGGCGCCTGGGTGACTCTGGCCAATGGCAATGGGGTGGGATTCCCGGCCGCCCATGCCCAGGTGGTCGCCGGGCGGGTCAATCGCGAAAGCGGCGAGGTGCAGCCGCTCGATCCGGGGGGGCCCATCCTGGCCGAGTGCTGGCCGCGGGGTTCGACCAGCGATCCGCCGCAATTCGTGCAAATAGGGCGCGCGTCGCCGCTCGCAGCCGACGGTTCCAGGGTCGCAATGACCCAAATGGCCCGAATGCCCGCTCCAATGACGGCGATTGCCGTCACAGCCCAAAAAAGAGTGGAGCAGGAACAGCTCGGCGATCTTAAACTCTACCGCGTACCCGACCGTACCACCATGGCGGCCCGTCAATCCAAGCAGGTGCGGCTGCTCGATCGGCAGGCCATTCCGGTCACTATTGTTTACGGCGCCGATCTCGAGGCAAATCAGCCGACGGCAACGGTGCCGGCATCCCAGTTGCTGCGGACCCAGAACACCGCGGCGAAGCATCTGGGTCTGCCTCTGCCATCGGGACGCATCGCGGTGTTCGTTACGAGAGGAGACGAGAAGCTATTGCAGCACGAATCCGGCATCCGCGACCTGGCCGTCGATGAGGAAGTGGAAATCAACATGGGTGACAGCCCCGATGTCGAGGTCACGGCCGTGAAGGAGAGTCGCAGCGAGAACCGCAGCGCCGACCGCGTCGACGTCCATAATGCACGCCCGATGGCAATTCAATTCGAACTACGGCTGCGCTTGCCGGAAGCCGGCCGGGTGGTGCGCCCCGATCATCCGATGGCTACCAAGAATGGCCGACCCATTTTTCGTCTGACTGTGCCCGCCAATCAAACCATGACGCTGCGGTACCAGTGGGAGCATGTCACCTGATGAAACCGTCATCCGCAAGATGGACTGACGTTTCCGCGGAAACGTCACAAAGCGCCGGGATTGAAGGTCACCCATCATGGTGAGAAGCCGCCAATCGCGGATTAAGAATTACTTTGCCGAGAATCGGCTGTTCGCGATCCGCAGCATCGTCGCCGGCATCATTGCCGGTGTCTTGCTCCTGGCGGTGGCCGGCCGGCTTTTCTACCTGCAAGTGCTGAAGCACGACTATTACTCCACTCTTTCGCAGGGCAATCGCATTCGGACGGAGCCCATACCGCCCAGCCGCGGCCTGATCCTGGATAGGCATGGCGTGGTGCTGGCGGACAACCTGCCGGCGTATCAAATCGAACTGGTGCGCGAACAGGTGGGCGACAACAAGGCGCTCGACGCCACGCTTGCCTTGCTGGTCAATATCGGGCTGCTGCGCAGCGAGGACGTCGCCAATACGAGGCGCACCATCCTGCTGCACAAGGTCTACGAAAGTGTGCCGATCAAGCTGCAGTTGAACGAACAGGAAATGGCGCTGTTCGCGGTGCACCGGTACCAATTCTCGGGCGTCGATATTCGCACGCGGCTGTCCAGGCATTACCCGCTCGGGGAAACGGCGGTTCATGCCATCGGCTATGTGAGCGCCATCAACGAACAGGACATGAAGCAAATCGACACCGATGAGTACGCCGGTACCAGCCTCATCGGCAAGCTGGGCGTCGAGGCGGCGTACGAGCGGCAGCTTCACGGCAAGCGTGGGTCCAGGGAAATTCTGGTGAACGCGGCCGGCCGCCCGGTCGATAAGCAGGGAGACTACACGCCGCTGCTGCATACGCAGCCGCCGGTGGCCGGCGACGATTTGATTTTGGGGATAGACATACGGGTGCAAAAAGTCGCGGAATCGGCGCTCGCTGGAAAGCGCGGCTCGGTCGTAGCCATTGACCCCACGACAGGTGACGTCATTGTGTTGGCGAGTATGCCCGGATTTGACCCCAACGGTTTCGTCCGCGGCCTATCGTCTGCCGAATACGGCGCTCTGCGAGACGATGCCGACATACCCTTGTTGAATCGTGCCCTGCGCGGGGCATACCCGCCGGGGTCGACTGTCAAACCGCTATATGCCCTGGCGGCGCAAAAATATGGCGTACTCTCGCCGCTGCAACCTGAATTCTGCAACGGCGTATTCACCTTGCCGGGCAGCAGTCACCAATACCGAGAGCACGAGAGACACGGCAGTCTGACCATGCGCCGTGCCATCGCCGAATCCTGTGACGTTTATTTTTTCAGGCTCGCCGATCATATGGGCATCGATAGAATGGCTGAATTCATGAAATACTTCGGTTACGGTGCATTGACCGGCATCGACATCCCGGGGGAGAAGCCTGGGCTTTACGCCTCGCCGGAATGGAAGCGCCGAGTATTCAAGCGGCCCGCGGATCAAGTATGGTTTACAGGCGAAACCGTCAGCATGGGCATCGGGCAGGGTCCGATCACGGTCACTCCCTTGCAGCAGGCGCACTTCACAGCGGAAATAGCAGAACGAGGACAAGTGATTGCAACACCGCGCCTGGTTACGGCCATTCGCGCGGCGGGGTCGAACACGATCGTACCCCGCAGCCCGCGACTCCTCCCGCCGCTCAACATCGGGACGTCTGAACAGTGGGATGTCGTATCGGATGGCATGGAGGAAGCCGTGTCCACCCCCGGTGGCACCGCCTATGCGACCGGAAAGGGAACGCCCTACGAATGGGCTGGCAAAACTGGCACGGCGCAGGTGGTCGCGATCAAGCAAGACGTAAACGTTCATGCCAAGATCACGGATGAACGCAGACGTGACCATTCTTGGTTCATCGCCTACGCACCCGCCAAGAACCCCAAGATCGCGGTTGCCGTACTGGTGGAAAATGGCGGCTTCGGTGCGTCGGCTGCCGCGCCCATCGCGCGCAAAGTCATCGACGCCTATCTTCTGGGCACCGAGGCACCCGCGGATACGCCAAAACCCATACCGCCGCGCGAGTCGGCCGCCGGCAGCCCGGCTACTTGAGTTGCCAGATCGCTCCGAACAAACCGCCGAAGATCAGAATTGCCAGGGGAAGCACCGTCAAGACAAACCCGAGCTCGCGCTTCTTCGGGTCTTTCACATAGGTGAATGCGTAGATTTCCCGGCCGATCAAGTAGACCACACCCAGCGCCGCAGCGACGAGCGGACTGAAGTAATGGCTGAAGACATAGAGCGCGGGCAAAAATACGATCAATTGCTCCAAGGTATTTTGCTGGACGCGAAAATATCGTTCGAATATCTCGTTTCCCGCGATGGCCGGCGCCACGATTCCGTAGCGCCCGCGCGCTTTGGCGACCTTGAAACCGAATACCATGAACTGCAGAAGTGCGAGCGCAGTCACAATGTCAACATAAGCCATGGATGTTCCTCCCCTGTTGAGGGATTCTAGCACCCCGGTCCTGGCAGCTTTCCGTCATGCTATCGACATATGAGCTCACCCCGTAAATCCACCCGAAACGGTACTCGTGGCTACGCCCACTTGGTCGAGATCGACGTGCCCGTCGGCCGGGTTTGGCGCGCGCTGACGGATCCCGGCCTCATTCGCATCTGGTCCGGCCAGGAAGCGGAGATCGACCCTCGCAAGGGTGGGCTGTACCGCCTGGGCCATCGCAACGACGACAGCCGCGAGGCACATATCGATATCTTCGAGGTGAATCGGCGCCTGCGGCTGATTTATCTCAAGGGCGGTAACTGGCCGCCGGGCGACGGTGCGGTAGTCGACGACTTCATTCTGGACGTGCGCAAGGGCGAGGGCACCGCGTCCCTGCGATTGTTGGGGTCAGGGGTGCCGGAATCCGCCGCGTGGGACAAGACCTACGTGCGCTTGCGGCTGGGGTGGGAGCGCCTCTTGGCGCGTATCAAGGTGACGCTCGAGAGTCCGCCCGTCCCCAAAAAAGTCCAACCCGCGCCTCCCAAAGACCCGCCCCTGCAGGGCCTCGATTATTGACGGCCCTGTTGGCACCGACTACCTTCCGATCCAATGCTCGCGCAGCGAGCACTATAGGGCGGGGCCGCATCGGCCCCGTTAATAGTTGCGCGAAGCGCATGGAGATATACATGCTGGGGTTTCTGGTCCGTGCAAGCATCGTTGCGCTAGGTTTGTGGCTGGCGACCGTGTGGGTCAACGGCGTCTACATCGACACGCCAGCCACCTTGATTCTCGCCGGCGTGCTGCTGGGCATCGTTAATTCCATCGTTCGGCCTATTGCCATTGTGCTGACTCTGCCGATGACCATCGTCACTCTCGGCCTGTTTTTACTGGTCATCAATGCCGGCATGGTGGCTCTGGTGGCGTGGATGCTGCCCGGCATGCATGTGGCTGGATTCTGGTCGGCATTCTGGACCGCGGTGCTGGTGAGCTTGGTCAGTTTCGTGGGCTCATGGTTCGTCGGCGGCAAGGGCAAGGTAGAAGTGATCCTGAAGCGCCGCTGATCGCGCCACGCCCCCCTTTACTGAGTCTTTGGCTCGGCGAGAGTCTTCGGATCGGTGAGACTGCCGCCGGGGAGCGTCAAAATGCTCACGCCGACGATGATGATCACCATGCCGGCGAGCTGCGCTCCCGATAAGTGCTCGTGCAGGAATTGCCAGCCGAGGAAGGCGGCGATCGCGGGATTCACGTAGCCGTAGGTCCCGATCAAGGCGGGAGCGGCATTGAGGCTCAGCCAGCCGTAGGCGGTATACGCCAGGCAGGAGCTGAAGAAGGTCAGGTAAAAGAGAGCGATCAATCCGGAGGCGTCGGGCACCCAGTGCGCCGCATCGCCGTGGACGATGCCGACGCCGAGCAGCATCAAGCCCCCCATGAGCATCTGCAGCGCCATGAACATGAGCGAACTCAAATGGGTATCGATGCTGCGGTAGTACAGGGTGCCCAAAGACCACGACAGGCATCCCGTCAACACGCCGGCTTGCGCGAGCAAACTCTGGGTGCTCGAGAATCCCTTGGGGATCAGCATCAACACGACGCCCAGAAATCCGATGACCAAGCCCAAGATCGCCCAACGAGTCAGGGGGTGGCCGCGTTTGCCGAATACGCCGAGGCCCGCAATCCAGAACGCGGGCGTGCTGTTGAGCAGTGCCGATTGGTTGCTCGGAAGAAACTGAATGGCCCACATGTTCAGCCCGTTGCTGACCAATACCATGAAAAATCCGGTGATGATGACGTGCCGCCACTCGATCAGACGCACGGGCCAAGAGCTGCCGCCCCAGATTCTGGCGATGAGCGCGAGCAAGATCCCCGCCGTGGCGAAGCGAATCCCGGAAAACAGCGCCGGTGGCAGGTTGGCGACGGCGATCTTGCTGAATAAGAAGCTCGAGCCCCAGACCAGATAGATGGTGCCCAGGGCCAGTGCAAGCTTTACGGAATGACGCGGGTCACGCAATCGGCGAACTGTAGGCTACGCCGGACCGCCTCAATCGGTCCGGCGCGGCGTGCCGGCTCGGAAAATCCAGTAGCACATGCCGAGCAACAGCAGCGCGGCCCACCATTTTCCGCCCGGCAGTTCCGCCGCGCGAGCGAGCACGTCCGGGTTCTTGCTGATCCATATGCACATGGCTATGAAAATGCCCACGAGCGCCTCGCCCGTGATCAGGCCGGCAGCGAACAGCATGCCGTTCTGCCCGAGCTTTTCAGGATCGCCGCCCGGGTTGCGCCTTTTGTGCCAATGGGCCACCATTTCCGCGACGATGCCGCCGGCCAGAATGGGCGTGGACACATCCAGCGGCAGGTAAACTCCCACGGCCACCGCCAGTACCGGCGCGCTCCAACGCGAGCCGCGGCGCTTGAGATATAAATCGAACACGATGATCAGCGCGCCTACGACCGCGCCGATGGCAATCATGCCGACGGGCAGGGTGCCGCCGAACATGCCTTCGGCCACCGACCTGACCAAGTTGGCCTGCGGTGCGGGCAGCGCCTTGACCCCGGCATGCGCCGGTTCGCCGATGCCGTAGGCAAACAGCAAGACGTTCATCACCGGCGCCATGACGGCGGCGCTCACCACCACGCCGACGCAGAGCATGACCTGCTGGCGCCAGGGCGTGGCGCCCACCAGTTGTCCGGCCTTGAGATCCTGCAGATTGTCGCCCGCTACCGCCGCCGCGTTGCAGACTACGGCGCCGATGAATACCACCGCGACCGCGCCTATGGTGGACTTGCTGCCCACCATCCACATGAGCACCAGGGAGGCGAACAGGATGGTGCAAATCGTAATGCCGGAGACCGGATTGTTCGACGATCCGACGAGTCCGGCCATGTAGCCGCTGACCGAAGAGAACAAAAAGCCCGCAATGATCATGATCACGGCCATGGCGAGCGCCACCCCCAAGGTGCCCACCACCAGGTAGTACAGCACGAACAGCGGTATGACAAACAGCGCGATGCAGATCAGCACCGCGCTCATCGGCAGGTCGCGCTCGGTGTGCGGTACCTCGACGGCGCCGCGCGCGCCGACTTTCAATCCGCTGCGCACGGCCGACCACAAAGAATTACGCAGCGACCAGAGCGCCCAGAGCGCGCCCGTGAGCATGCATCCGACGCCGATGTAGCGCACCTGGGCGCGCCAAATGGCGAACGCAGCGTCCTCCGGATCGAGGCCGACCAGCTTTTGCATCAGCACCGGGTCATGCTGGAAGAAGTAGCTGTTGTACAGCGGAATGGCCAGCCACCAAGAGAACAGGCCGCCGGCTGCGATCAGAATCGCGACATTGAGCCCGACGATATAGCCGACTCCGAGCAATGCCGGTGAAAAGCCGTAGCCGAAGAACGCGATGCCGCGTTCGCCGATGAAGCTCTTGGCGGTGAAAGTCTCGGGCAGCGATCTCAAGCCCGAAGTTATGAATTTGAATACTCCACCGGCCACGGTCGCGAGGCCGAGAACTTTGGCTCCGGCGCCCGGGTTCGCCCCCACCTTGAGCACTTCGGCCGCCGCGATGCCTTCGGGAAAGCGCAGCTTCTGCTCGATGATCAGCGTACGGCGCAGCGGCACCGAAAACAGCACGCCGAGCAGGCCGCCGAGCCCGACGATGGCCAAGGTCCACCAGTAGTCGAAAGTCAACCAATGATGCAGAAGGATGAGTGCGGGCAGGGTGAAGATGGCGCCGGCGGATATCGACGTGCCGGCAGAGGCACCGGTCGCCACGATGTTGTTCTCGAGAATATTCGAGCGCCCGAACAGCGGCAGTACCGCCATCGAAATGACGGCGGCCGGAATTGCGGTGGCCACTGTAATTCCGGCGAACAAGCCCACGTAGGCATTGGCGGACGCGAGAATGACCGTGAGCACGATGGAAAGAAGAATCGCCTTGAGTGTCAGCTGCGGTGCCGGGCCTACGCCAGTGGTCATTGTATGCTTCCCATGAGTTTTTTTACGGGACGACTGAGAATCAGCAGCACGGCGCCCAAGCCGACCGCGAAGTAAACGATATGCATGTACTGCCCGGGCATCGCGGCCACATTATTGGCGTCGAATTCGCCGGCGATCAATCCCGCCACGAGATTGCCCAGGGAGAGGGACAGGAACCAGATGCCCATCATCTGTCCCACGAAGCGCTTCGGGGTCAATTTCGTGTAATAGCTCAAGCCCACGGGACTTAGGCAAAGCTCGCCGAACACATGCAGCATGTAGGTCGATATGAGCCAGTACGGCAGTACCTTCGACCCGGAAGCGACGATGCTGGCCGCCACCGCCATGACCAGAAATCCCAAACCCATGAAGATGACGCCGAGCGCAAACTTCGCCGGCGCCGACGGATTGAGATTGCGCCTGGCCAACGCGATCCACAGCCACGCCAGGAAGGGCGCGAGTATGAAGATGAAGGCCGAGTCCAGCGACTGGAACCAACCCGTGGGTATCACGAAGTGCAGCCATCCGACCACGCGGTCCGTGTAGCGCTCCGCGAATAAATTCAAACTGGAGCCGGCCTGCTCGTAGCCCGAGAAAAACAATGCGCTGCCGATGAACAGCACCACCAAGACGATGCCGTGTCTGCGCTCTTCGGTGGTGAGGCCCGCCGCGATGAAGTAGTACAGAAAATACAGTACCGCGATCGCGGCGATCACATAGGCCACGACTTGCGCCAAGTAAACGGCGTCCACGGGGATCCAGCCGCAGATCACCGCGGTCAGCGCGAGAGCGCCCAAGCCAACTGCCGCCCAGAGGTAGCGCCATTGTTTGGCACGCGCCGGGGTGGATGGAGTGTAGGCGCCGGAAGTACCGAGGTAACGCCGCGTCAGAACGAACTGCACCACGCCGAGGCCCATGAACAGGGCCGCCGCGGCGAAGCCGGTGCGCGCGCCATAGTGCAGTTGAGCCCAGCCGGTGACCAGAGGCCCCAGGAATCCGCCGACATTGATGCCCATGTAGAACACGGTGAATCCCGAGTCGAGCCTTGCGCCACCCTCCGGATACAGATCCGCGACGATGGCACTGGCATTGGGCTTCAGCAGCCCCACGCCGAGCACGATCACGACCAAGCCGATATAAAATCCCCGCGGGCTCGTGGACATGGCCAGCAGCGCATTGCCGAGAGTGATGGCCACACCGCCCACCAGCACAGCACGTTGCGCGCCGATCAGCCGGTCAGCAATCCAGCCGCCGGGCAGCGATGCGAGATACGCTCCCGCAGTGTACAGCCCGTAGATCGCCGTGGCCGTCTTGTCGTCGATGCCGAGGCCGCCGTTCGAGACCGCGGCGACCAGAAACAGCACCAGCACGGCGCGCATGCCGTAGTAGGTGAACCGTTCCCACATTTCCGTGAAGAACAGCGTGGCGAGGCCGCGCGGATGCCCGAAAAAAGTGGCGCTCAAATTCAGACTCCGGCGTCGCGCTCTGCCTGTTCAGCTTCTTCTTTGGCGCGTGCCGCGATTTTATCTTTGAGCAATAGTCCAGCCATGATGATCCCTATCTCATATAGGAGATACATCGGCACCGCCATGGCGCTTTGCGACACCGCGTCGGGTGGCGTCACGAAGGCGGCAAAGATGAATATCCCGAGTAGTGCGAAACCGCGATTCTTCTTCAGCGTTTTTTGCTTAACAAACCCCGTCCACACCAATAGTACAGTAGCCACCGGAACTTCGAAGGCCAAACCGAAGCACAACAGCAGCACCATCACAAAATCGAGATAACTGCCCATGTCGGTCATCATCTGCACGCCGTGGGGAGTGGTGGCGACGAAGAAGCTCAACATGACGGGGAAAACCACGTAGTACGCGAAAGCGGCGCCCATATAGAACAGCACGATGCTCGATACGAGCAGCGGCACGGCCAATTTTTTCTCGTGTTTGTACAGCCCGGGCGCGACGAAGGCCCAGGCCTGGTACAGCACGTAGGGAATGGCGAGTCCGATGGCGAGCACCAATGCCAGCTTGAACGGTACCGTGAAGGGAGCCACCACGCTGGTCGCTATCAGCGTCGCGCCCGGGGGCAGCTTGTGAACCAGGGGATCCGCCACGAAGGTGAACAGCTGGTTCATGTACATGGCGCAGGGGATGAAGCAAATGCCGACCGCCAGCATGGCCTTGAGCAGCCGGTCGCGCAGCTCCAACAAATGGGATATCAGAGTACCTTCGGGGAGTTCGCCCGGCTCACCGGCCTCACTCATGGGTGGGCTTGGAATCGGCTACGTGCGGCTCGGATGCGTGCATGGCTGCCGGGGTGGTGGCCGAGGGAGGCAAGCCGCCAAAGACGGGCTCGGGCACGCGCGCCGTCGGCGGAACTGCATCGGCTGCCTGAACATCGACCGGCTGTACGTCGGCCGGTTGTACGTCGGCCGGTTGTGGAGCTACGGCGGGCGGCGGCGTATCAAGTGCCGGCGTCGCAGTGGGCTGGGTGTACGAGGGATCGTGGGCGGCGGCGCCTGTCGGCGAGGAGGTGCCGCTGCCCGGTGGGGGAGCGGCAGACTTGGGCTTGCTTTGCAGCTTCAGCAGTTCGTCCGCGTTGACTTCGCGTTCCAGCTGTTCGCTCAATTGGCGTGCCATGGCACGCGCACGCCCCATCCAGCTGCCGACCTGGCGTGCAACCTTGGGCAGCCGCTCCGGGCCCAACACGACGAGTGCTATGGCGGAGGTGAGCAGTATCTCCGAAAACCCAACATCAAGCATGCGGCATCAGGCGTTGGATTTCGGCGGGGTCTTTACCTCGGTCTCGCGAGGCACTGCGCCGGCATCGAAGTCCGCATCCTTTTCTTGCTTGAGCTGCTTCATTTTCTCTTCCGATTCGCCGTCGTTCATGGCCTGTTTGAAGCCCTTCACGGCCGCGCCCAAATCCGACCCGATCGTGCGCAAACGCTTGGTGCCGAATATCACCAAGGCAATGGCCAATATGACCAAAAGCATTTTTGAATCGAACATGCCGCTTCTCCGATACCGGGTTAACCTGATGGAGGCTAATGATACGCCAAACACATTACAATATTGGACCGCTCGCCCTGGATGCGTGTTCGGTCGCATTTGAAGTTTCTCTGAAATTAGCTCTCGAGCCAGAAAGTGACCGGGCCGTCGTTGGCCAGAGACACCCGCATATGGGCGCCGAAAATGCCCGTTTCGACGCGGCCCTGCCTGGCGCGAGCCGTCTGCACCAGAAAATCGAACAATTGCTGCCCCTGCTGCGGCGGGGCAGCGGTCGAGAAGCCCGGCCTCAGCCCCTTGTGCGTGTCCGCAGCCAGGGTGAATTGCGGCACCAGTAGCAAATCGCCCTGCGTTTGCGCCAGGCTCAGGTTCATTTTGCCTGCCTCGTCCGCGAACACGCGGTAGTGCAGCAAACGATCGAGCAACCGCACAGCGGAGGTTTCGCTGTCGTCCGGGCGCACGCCCACCAGGACCAGGAGTCCGGGGCCTATGGAAGCAACGCGCTCAGCGCCGACATCGACGCTGGCTTGCACCACGCGCTGTAGCAACCCAATCACAATAATTTAATATTATTCAATGGATTACAGGACTTGCGAGGCATAACGATCATCGCCTCCGCCCAATCTTTGGGAAGCCCCTTCAATGTCATCGACGAGGCGCTGTTGCATGTCCTTGCGATCCAATCCGGGCGGAATCGGTGGAAGTATTTCAAGGGTGATGATTCCCGGCGGGCGTAAAAATCCACGCCGCGGCCACAGAAGACCGGAGTTCAGCGCAACCGGCACAACGGTACCTCCGATGGCTTGGTACATATGGCTCACGCCTGATTTATAGGCAGCGGGCTGCCCGACCACCCCGCGGGTGCCCTCCGGAAATATCACGACCTGCTTGCCGCGAGCGCATGCGGCGGCGGTACCTTGAATCATGCTCTCGAGGGCCGCCTTGCCGGTGCCGCGCCTGACCGGGATGCACCCCAACCGCAGCAGCGCCCAACCAAAAAAAGGAATCCACGTCAGCTCGCTTTTGAAGACGAATACAGGTTCCCGAAATAGGGCGAACATCGCAAAGGTGTCCCAAGTGGACTGATGCTTCATGGCGATGACACAGCCGCCCTCCGGCAAGTGCTCCCGGCCTTTCACTTCACACGACACCCCGCAGACGGTTTCATACACCTTGAGCCATGCATGCGACCACCATCTCGCAAAGGCGGGCAACCGCCGAGGCATGAGAATCGTGGTGAGCACCGCGATAATCGAACAGAGCGCGGTGAACACGTACAAAAAGACATTAAAGGTCAGGGAGCGTAGGGATAGCATCATTTCCAATCAGTGTTGGGGATTACCGGTATGAATTTTCCACTTCTGGCATCCAATTTCCACCGGAGGAGATTCGTAAACCACTATTCGATACTTATGGAGAAAGCGGCCGATAAACCCAGTAAGAAGGCTATTTTCGCCACAAAGTGGGAGTGAACAGCACCAAAATCGTGAAAACCTCCAGCCGACCGAGCAGCATGGCCGCCGAGCACACCCAGGTCTGGAAATCGCTGAGCACGCCGTAGTTGCTGCCGGGGCCCACCAGCCCCAAGCCGGGGCCTGCATTGTTGATGCAGGCGATGATGGACGATAGGGAGGTCATGAAATCCAGGCCGCTGGCGAGCTGCACGAAGATCAGCGTCACGATGCTCATGAAGTAGAGGAACACGAAGGCGAGCACCGCGAACACCACACGGTTGGCGATCACCGTGCCGCCCACCTTGAGCGGCCGCACCATGTTCGGGTGCACAAGCTGATTCAGCTCGCGGTGTGCCTGCTTGGCGAGTACCAGGGTGCGGATCATCTTGATGCCACCGCCGGTGGACCCCGAGCTCGCCACGATGCAGCTCAAGAACATCATCCACATGGGTGCGAAAATAGGCCAGCGCGAATAATCCTGAGTGTGCAGGCCGCTGTCGGTCGCGATCGACACCACATTGAATACCGCGTGGCGCAGCGCCGTCGGGTAGTCGGCGTAGCTGCCCTTGAAGTACAGGAACAGGGATATGCCGATGCAGCTGGCGACGAGCACGCTTAGGATGGCCTTCGCCTCGGCATCCCGAAAATAGGCCCACACCCCGCGCTGGCTCCAGGCAAGAAAGTGCGTCGCGAAATTCAGCGCCGCCAGGATCTGGAATATCGTCAGCACCATTTCGATGGGCAGGGAGTTGAAGTGCCCGATGCTGGCGTCATAGGTAGAGAAGCCGCCGAGCGAGAGCGCCGAGAATCCATGACAGACGGCGTCGAACGAATTCATCCCCGCCAGCTTCAAGCACACGATACAGGCCACGGTCAGCCCGGCATACACCGCCCACAGCAGCTTGGCGGTCTGTCCGATGCGCGGCGTGAGCTTGCTGTCCTTCATCGGCCCCGGCATTTCCGCGCGATAGATCTGCATGCCGCCGACCCCGAGCATGGGCAGGATGGCGACGGCCAGCACGATGATGCCCATGCCGCCCAGCCAGCTCAGCAGATGGCGCCACAAGTTGATCGAGCGCGGCAGGTACTCGAGCCCCGACAGCACTGTGCCGCCCGTGGTCGTCAAGCCGGACGCGGCCTCGAAGTAGGCATCGGTGAAATTGATGGGCAAAAAATGCCATAGCGGAAACCCGGCCACCGCCGGCAGAGCGACCCAGGTCAGCGCCACCAGCATCAAGCCGTCCCGAGTCTTGAGCTCACGCTTGAAGCGCCGCGTCGCGAGCCACAGCAGCGCACCGAGAATGAAGGTCGCCAGCGCGGAAATGACGAAGGACCACAGAGCCGGATCGAGTCCCCACACGGCCATCACCAGGGGCGCGAGCATGGTCGCGGCGAATACCATCATGACGAGGGCAAAGACGTGCGCGACCGGCAGTAGGATGTCTTTCACAAGAAAGAGGCAGAGCCTTGGAAGAGTTTTTCGACGGCTTCGATATGACGCCGATCCGTCAAAAATAGGATCAAGTGATCGTCTGGCTGCACGGTGGTGTCGTGATGCGCGATGATGACGTCCTCGCCGCGGACCACGGCGCCCAAAGTGGTTCCCTCGGGCAGGGAAATATCTTCGATGCGGCGCCCGATGACCTTGGAGCTGTCGGCGTCGCCGTGGACCACCACCTCGAGCGCCTCGGCCGCGCCGCGCCGCAATGAATGCACGCGCACCACGTCGCCGCGCCGCACATGCGCCAGCAGCGAGCCGATGGTTACGGTCTGCGGCGAGATGGCCACATCGATGGAGCCGCTCTCGATCAATTCGGCGTACGAGGGCTTGTTGATCAAGGCCATGACCTTGTGAGCGCCCAGGCGCTTGGCGAGCATGGCCGAGAGAATATTCGCCTCCTCCGAGTTCGTCAGCGCGGCGAAGACATCCGTGCTGTCGATGTTCTCTTCGAGCAGCAATTCCTCGTCGGCCGCATCGCCGTGCAGCACGGTGGTGCTCTTCAACTGTTCCGAGACCTTCCTCGCCCGCTTGCCGTCGCGCTCGATGAGCTTCACCTGGTTCCTATCTTCCAGTTCGCTCGCCAAACGCACGCCGATGTTGCCGCCGCCGGCGATGACCACGCGGCGAGCCGGCGCTTCTTCGCGGCGCATCTCCTTCATGACCACGCGAATGTCATCGCGCGCCGCCAGGAAAAATACCTCATCGCCGTCCTCGACGACGGTGTCGCCCTCGGGCTTGACGCTCTTGCCGGCGCGGTAAATGGCCGCAACCCGGGCGTCCGCCGTGGGAATGTGCTCCCGCAAAGTGCGCAATGCCTGGCCTACCAAGGGACCGCCCTGCAGGGCGCGAATGCCGACCAGGCGTACCCGGCCGTCGGCGAAATCCAGCACCTGCAAGGCGCCGGGATAGCGGATCAGGCGCGCGATGTACTCGGTGACTAATTGTTCGGGGCTGATCCATACGTCCACTGCGATGGCATTCTCGCCGAACAGCTTGTCCCGCTCGGTGAAGTCGGCGGAACGCACGCGCGCGATTTTCTTCGGCGTGCGGTACAGCGTCCACGCGATGTGGCAGGCCAGCATGTTGACCTCATCGCTGTTGGTCAGTGCGACGAGAATGTCGGTGGCGGCGATACCCGCCGCCTCGAGAATGCGCGGGCTCGCCGCATTGCCGTTCACCGTGCGAATGTCGAGGCGATCCTGCAGATCGCGCAGAATCTCCTCGTTCGTGTCGACGACGGTGACGTCGTTCGCCTCTTCCCGAGAGAGGTGGTACGCCGCGGTGCGGCCGACTTGCCCAGCGCCCAAAATGATGATTTTCACAGCCCGATTACTCTACACGAACGAGATTGGCGTAAGACAGCATCAGCCACTTCGTGCCCTGACTCTCGAAATTGACCTGGATGCGGGCATGCGGCCCATTGCCCTCGAAATTGAGCACCACGCCGTCGCCGAATTTCGAATGCCGGACCCGGCTGCCCATCCGCATCCCCGCCGCAGGCACCTCTTCGAGGCTGCCGCCGCCGCCGTGCTTGACGAACACCGGCCGCGAGACCTGCAAACGCGGCCGGATTTCCTCGACCAACTCGGCCGGCAGCTCATTGATGAAGCGGGAGGGCTGGCCGTAGGTGTCCACCCCGTACAGGCGGCGCTGTTCGGCATAGGTTATGTAGAGTTGGCGCATGGCCCGGGTCGCGCCCACATAGCAGAGGCGGCGTTCCTCCTCGAGACCGGCCAGATCGGCGACCGAGCGCTGATGCGGAAACAGGCCGTCTTCCATGCCGGCGAGAAACACCACCGGAAACTCCAGGCCCTTGGCCGAATGCAGGGTCATCATCTGCACACAGTCGTCATACGGGTCGGCCTGGCCCTCGCCGGATTCCAACACGGCATGCGCGAGAAAGGATTCGAGCGGCGAGAGCTCGGCTTCGGCCTCGGTTTCCGGCGAAAATCCCCGCGCGGCGCTGACGAGTTCCAGCAGGTTCTCGATCCGGCCCTCACCTCGTTCGCCTTTTTCCTTCTTGAAGTGTTCGATGAGTCCGCTCATCTGAATGACGTGATCGACCTGCTCGTGAAGCTCCAGGCCCTGAACTTCGCGCGCCAGCTTATCGATCAGATCCAGGAAAGCCTGCAGCGCCAGCGCCGCTCTTTGCGGCAGCCCGCCTTGCACGCAGCTCAACGCGCCGTTCCACAGCGAGGTCGAGTGGCTCCTCGCGAAATCGCGCACCGCGTCCATGGTCTTCGCGCCGATGCCGCGGACGGGCAAATTCACGACGCGCTCGAACGAAGTGTCGTCGGCGCGGCTGGCGATGAGGCGCAGGTAGGCAAGAGTGTCCTTGATTTCGGCGCGCTCGAAGAAGCGCAGGCCGCCGTACACGCGATAGGGCATGCGCGCATTGAGGAAGGCCTCTTCGAACACCCGGGACTGCGCGTTCGAACGGTACAGTACCGCCGTTTCGCGGCGCGCGCCGCCGCGGGTCACCCATTCGCGGATCCGATTCACGACGAAATCGGCTTCGTCGCGCTCGTTGAAGGCCGCGTACAGCTTGACGCGCTCGCCATCCTCGCCGCTGGTCCACAGTGTCTTCCCGAGCCGGCCATTGTTGTTCGAGATGAGTGCGTTCGCCGCCTTCAGAATGGTGCCGGTGGAGCGATAGTTCTGCTCCAGCTTGTACAGCACGGCCTTCGGGAAATCGCGGCGGAATTGCTGCAGGTTCTCGACCCGCGCTCCGCGCCAGCGATAGATGGAATTGTGAGTGACCACGCCGCCCGCGATGAAGTTATGGGTACGCTCGACGTTGATGTCGTAGACCTCGGCGTCGTAGGCCTCGTACTCGATACGCTCGACCACGTCGAACCGGCCGGAATCAACCGCCATGACCATGCCGCAACGGATGCCGGCCGCCGCGATGAAGGGCAAAGACTTCTCGAGCATGTGCCCCTGAAGGACGTAGCGGCCATCGAGCCGCTCGCGAATGGCGCGTGCAATCGTCATCAGTTCGCCGAAGTCGGCGCGCATGGCCTCAAAGCGCCAACTTGGGGACTCAGACTTGGCGGCGCGTACGCTAAGACCCATGAGTTCAAGGATGGCACGGTCCTTGGGCGAAATCCCCACCACGGATATACGATGCATGGGCGTGCCGCCGCGCCGGTCGCCGCACAACGTAATGACGATGTTGCGACGGTTGGAATTGCGGCTCTGAGGCCGGTGGTGAGGCCGGTCGATGTCCAGACCCACTTCTTCCAGCAGCCGTTCCGCGGACACGAGCGTGTCGAGCGAGCTGAATATGCGCTGCAAATGGCCGGCATCGTGTATGAAACCGTTGCGGGCTTTGCCTTTGCGCGGCACAAAGGGACAAGTCGGCAGGCCGAAGCGCAGCGAGGTGATAACCTCGTCGATGCGCGCTTCGTTCTCGGTGGCGTGGGTGCGGATGATCCACAGCGCGTCGGCATGCTCCTGGAGGGAGCGCTGTTTGAAGCCCACCATGGGCCTCGCCTGACCTTCGGTGTATACCTGCGAAGTGCCGAGCCTGTAGCCCACACCTTCCTTGTGCATGAGGTACAGGAAGTAGGTCTGCGGTGTCTCGCCGAGTACGTAGCCTGCGAAGTGCACGTGTTCGGGTGTGCTTTTGACGACGGCTCCAGAGCGCAAGTGCAGGCACACGAGCTGTCCCTGGCGTCGCTTGGCGAAACACTCGGTCACGCGGGCCGGGCGCAGGTCGCCGCCGCCGTAACTCGATAGCACGGAATCGCCGGGGACGATCGACTCGATGGCACGCTTCGCGCCGTCCCCCATCGTTACCTGCGTCCCGGCTGCGAGGCACTGATCGTCGTCGCCGACGACGAAGGGCAGTCCGTCGGGTCCCGCCAGCAGCATCAGCCACTTGTACTGAATCGCGTTGGTATCCTGGAACTCATCCACCAGCACGTGGCGGAAGCGCGTGCGGTAGTGTTGCAGCAAGGACGGATCGTCTCGCCACAATTCGTAGGCCCGCAGCAAGAGTTCGGCGAAGTCCACGACTCCCGCCCGCTGGCACGCCTCTTCGTAGGCCTGGTAGATCTTGATCAGTTGGCGGCGCGTCGGATCGCCGTCGTCCTTGATGTGCTTGGATCGATGCCCCTCGTCCTTCTGGGCGTTGATGAACCACAAAATCTCGCGCGGGATCCAACGCGTCTCGTCGAGATCGAGCGCCTTCAACACCTTGCGCAGTACCCGGGCTTGGTCCTCGGAGTCCAGAATCTGAAAGCTTTGCGGCAGGCCCGCCTCGCGCCAATGGATACGCAGCAAGCGATGGGCCAGGCCATGGAAAGTCCCCAACCACATGGCGCCGCTCGGCAACCCCAACAAGGTCTCGATGCGGCTGCGCATCTCAGCCGCGGCCTTATTGGTGAACGTAACCGCGAGGATACTGTTGGGTGAGGCGCCCTCGACCTGGATCAGCCAGGCGACCCGATGGACCAACACCCGGGTTTTGCCGCTGCCGGCACCCGCCAATACCAGGGCGGCGCCCAGCGGCGAAGCGACTGCCTGCCGTTGATCGTCATTCAGCCCGTCGAGGAGATGAGATACGTCCATAAGGACGCGGATTGTACTTTAGCCAGTGCCCTGTCCCATAAATAACTCACTCGCTGCGCACGTAGCAGGTCTGCGCGACTCAAGAGATTCGCGAGCGGTTTTCCTCGGCGAATTCGATCAGGGCGAGAGCCAGGGAGAGGATCACCGGCCCTGCAATGATGCCGATGGCACCGAACGCCGGGATGCCGCCCAGCACACCGATGAACACCGCCAGCGCCGAAATTTTGGCTCGCCCTGAGATGAGCATGGGCCGCAGCACATTGTCCAGGCCGCCGAGCATCAGGCCCCATCCCAGCATGAATAGGCCATAGCCCCAGCGGCCGTCGATGAACAGCCAGATCGCGGCTGGACCCCAGACGAAAGCCGCCCCGCCCACAGGCAGCATGGAGAGCAGGGCCGCCAGCACGCCGAACACCACCGGAGAAGGCAGGCCGGCGATGGTAAATCCGATGCCTATCAGTATTCCCTGCAACAGAGCGGTTACGCTGGTGCCCACGACAATGGCTCGCGTGACTCCACTCAATTGCCGGAACAGCCGCTCCTTGCGTTCCTCGTTCAATGGAATCAGCCGCCGCGCCCGGGCCACCATGGCATCGCCGTCGCGCAGGAAAAAGAACAACAGAAACAGCATGATCGCGAATCCGAGCAAGGAGCCCAGGGCGCCCAGAAAAAATCCGCCGCCGAGACTGGCCGCGCGTTTCAGCACTTCGCGGGTGCCGGAGACCAGCCAGGCTTGAATTTGCTCCGCCGAGATTCCCGTGTGCGCCTCCAGCCAGACGTTGATTCGGGCAATCAACGGAAATTGCTGCAGATCCGACAGGGATTTGATATCGAGCGCCACCGCGGATTTCTGCAACTGCTGCAGCAACGTCGAAATCTGGGTCACAAAATCGATGGACAGGGCGCTCAGGGGCAACAGGATGGTGATGGGCGCCAGCGCCGTCAGTGTGCCCGCGGCAAGCTCCTTGCCCTTGAACCGGCGCCGCAGCCGCAGGTTCAACGGATACAGCAGGAATGCGAGAAACGCCGCCCAGGTCATGGGCGCGATGAACGGCATGAAAATCAGGACCAGCGCATAACCCAAAGCGGCCGCAACAACCAGCGCGAAAATACGCGGATAAAAGCTCGCAGGGGTCGGCATCGTGGCATCGTAGCACCCGCGCCGCGGCGAGCCGAGACCCGCCATCCCTGCCGTGTCGGGGCCGGTCGGCTGCTTCCTAAAAATTCCTGGATACGGGTACTATCGTTGATTGGAATTCGCCAACGAGAGCGCAATGACAACAATAACCCTCAATAATCAAATGGTTAACGTGGACGCCGAAGCGGATACCCCCCTGCTCTGGGTGCTGCGCGATCACCTCGGCATGACCGGCACCAAATTTGGCTGCGGGATGGCTCTGTGCGGCGCCTGCACCGTTCACATCGACGGTGCCGCGACGCGCTCCTGCGTGCTGCCCTTGAGCGCGGTCGAGGGCAAGTCCATTACGACCATCGAGGGGCTCTCCAGGGATCGCGGCAACGTGGTGCAAAAAGCGTGGCTCGAGATCGACGTGCCCCAGTGCGGTTACTGTCAGTCGGGGCAAATCATGTCGGCCGCGGCGCTTCTGAAAAGCAATCCAAAACCCAGCGATGCCGACATCGATGCAGCCATGTCGGGGAATATTTGCCGCTGCGGCACCTACCCCAGGATCCGCAAGGCGATTCACCGCGCGGCGGAATTGCTCGGTTCGGGCGCGGCGAAGTGAGGCCGGCTTCCGAACTGAGCCGCCGCGATTTTCTGAACGCGACGGCCACCGTGGGCGGGGGCCTGATCCTCGCGCTGACGCTTCCCGGACGGGCGGGTCCGGCGAATTCCAAATCGGCGGCACACGCGCCCACTGCAGCCGGCGCGGCGCTGCCCGGCGCGGCAGTGCCGGGCGCAGTGGAAGGAGCCGGGCTGTCGGGCAATCAAGTGAATGCGTGGCTGAAAATAGCCCGCGACAACTCCATCACCGTCATCGTCGATCGTTCCGAGATGGGCCAGGGTGTGTATACGGCGCTGCCCATGTTGCTGGCCGAGGAATTGAACATCGATTTCAATGTGATCCGAATCGTGGCCGCACCGGTTGGCGATGCCTATGTCAGTCCCGGAAACGGCGGACAAATCACAGGCACCAGCAATAGCGTGCAGGAGTCATGGGACAAGCTGCGCATGGCCGGTGCGACCGCGCGCACCCTGCTGATCAACGCAGCCGCCAAGCACTGGCGGATCGACGCGGCGCAATGCCACGTCGAGAATGCCACGGTCGTCAACTCACAAGGCAAGGTACTGACCTACGGCGAGCTGGCCGATTCGGCCGCGAAACTGCCCGTCCCAAAGGACGTGAAATTAAAGCCCAAGGGGAAGTTCCAGATCATCGGCAAGCCGGTGCCGCGCATCGATACGCCGGGCAAGATCGACGGCAGCGCCGAGTTCGGCATCGACGTCAAACTGCCGGGAATGCTCTATGCCGCGCTGGCCCAAAGCCCGGTGCTGGGCGGCAAGGTGAAGGCGCTCGATGCGGGCGCCGCCGAGAAAATGCCCGGCGTGCGCAAGGTGCTCGCCACGTCCAGCGGCGTCGCGGTGGTGGCCGACCATTTCTGGCAGGCATTGAAGGCGCGCAATGCTCTCGCGATCAGCTGGGATCCGGGCGCCAACGCGCGGCTCGACAACGCCGGCATTCATGCTCTGTTGAAGAAAACCGCCGCGGCCGGCTCCGGCCTGTCGGCGCGAACCGATGGCAACGTGGAGAATGCGCTCAAGTCGGCGAAACAGCACTGGAGCGCCGCCTACTACCTGCCGCTCCTGGCACATGCCTGCATGGAGCCGATGAATTGCACCGCCGATGTCAAGGCCGACGGCTGCGACTTGTATGTGGGCACGCAGGTACAGCAGGTCGCGCAGATCACTGCGGCGACGGCGGCGGGATTGCAGCCCGCCCAGGTCCGGGTCTACACCACCTTGCTCGGCGGTGGTTTCGGCCGGCGGCTGGATATCGACTTCATCCCCGCGGCGGTCGAGGCATCGAAGGCTCTGGGGGTGCCGGTCAAGGTGATCTGGACGCGCGAAGACGACATGACCCATGACACCTATCGTCCGCCCGCCTACGAAGAAGTCAGCGGCGGCCTCGATGCGGCAGGGAAACTCATCGCCTGGAAA
Organism: uncultured Gammaproteobacteria bacterium; assembly: GCA_963807505.1. Taxonomy (GTDB): domain Bacteria; phylum Pseudomonadota; class Gammaproteobacteria; order Steroidobacterales; family Steroidobacteraceae; genus Bog-1198. The sequence continues at coordinate 1,441,882 of CAWECC010000001.1, forward strand.
TTGCACATCACCAGCCCGTCGATCACCGCGCGCATGTTTCCGCCCGTCAAAGGGGTGGATGACTCGGTGATCGAGGCGGCGGTCAATAATCTCTACGATGTCCCGAATCTGTCGGTGAGTTATTCGCGCCAAGAGATCGGCATCGACGTGGGTTATATGCGCTCCGTGAGCCACTCCCCCAATTGCTTCGTCATCGAAAGCTTCATGGATGAGATGGCCGCTCTTGCCGGCAAGGACCCCTATGATTTTCGAATGCAGCATCTCGCGAAGAAGCCGCGCCAGCGGCATGTACTGCAGCTGGCCGCCGAACGCGCCGGCTGGGGCAAGGCGCCCGCGGGCCGTTACCAGGGCATTGCACTGATGGAGGGTTATACGACTCATCTGGCGCAGGTGGCCGAGATCTCGATCAGCGGCGGCGACGTCAAGGTGCACAAAATGACCTGCGTCGTGGACTGCGGCCAGATGGTCAATCCGAAGATCGTCGAATCGCAAATAGAAAGCGGGATCGTGTTCGGCCTGTCGGCCGCCCTGTGGGGCGAGGTGACGATAGCGGGCGGCCAGGTACGGCAGACCAACTTCAACAATTATCGCGTGCTGCGCAATAACGAGCTGCCCGAGCTCGACGTGCATCTGGTCGACAGCGATGAGACTCCGGGCGGCATCGGCGAAGCCGGGGTGCCCCTGGTCGCGCCGGCCCTATGCAATGCGATATTCGCCGCTACCGGCAAGCGGCTGCGGGAATTGCCGATTGCGGGGCACAAGCTGTCGAAAGCTTAGTGTCCGTCAGCGGTTGCGCTTCAGCGCATTGGCCAGAGCTTCGGCCATGGCGCCGCCGCCCACAGATTGGTGCTGTTCGCGCGGTGCGGGCCGCGGAGATTGTTTCTGCGATCCCGGCTGCCGCCCCTGCCCCTGCTGCTGTGGCTCACGCTTCTGCGCCGCTCCGCCCTCTCGCGGGCGCGCCGCCTGATCCTCGAGCCGCATGGTCAGCGCGATGCGCTTGCGCTTCTCGTCGACCTCCAACACTTTCACTTTGACGACCTCGCCGGCTTTGACGATTTCGTGGGGATCCTTGACGAACTTATTCGACAGCATCGATATGTGCACCAGTCCGTCCTGGTGCACGCCGATGTCGACGAAGGCGCCGAAATTGGTCACGTTGGTCACCGTGCCTTCGAGAATCATGCCGGGCTTCAAGTCCTTGATCTCTTCGATGCCTTCCTTGAATTCGGCAGTCTTGAATTCGGGGCGCGGATCGCGGCCCGGCTTTTCGAGCTCGGCCAGAATGTCGCGCACGGTCGGCAGCCCGAAGCGCTCGTCGGTGTAGCTCGACGGGTTCAGCTTCTTGAGCGTCGCGGCATCGCCGATGAGCTCGCCCGCCGGGCGTTGCAAATCGGCAAGGATTCGCTGTACCACCGGGTAGGCTTCCGGATGGACTGCGGACGCATCGAGGGGATTCTCGCCCTGCATGACGCGCAGAAATCCGGCGGCTTGTTCGAAGGTCTTGGCGCCGAGGCGCGGCACTTTTTTCAGCCCATCGCGCGAGGCGAAGGCGCCGTGCTCGTCGCGATGCTTCACGATGCCCTCGGCCAGGGTGGAGGACAGGCCGGAGATGCGCGCGAGCAGCGCGGGCGATGCGGTGTTGACATCGACCCCCACCGCGTTGACGCAATCCTCGACCACCGCATCCAGGCTGCGCGCCAGCCGTGTCTGCATGACGTCGTGCTGGTATTGGCCGACACCGATGGATTTCGGATCGATTTTCACCAGCTCGGCCAGGGGATCCTGCAATCGCCGCGCGATGGAAACGGCACCGCGTAAGGTGACGTCCAGCGCAGGGAATTCCTTCGCCGCCAGCTCGGATGCCGAATACACCGAAGCGCCCGCCTCCGACACCACCACCTTGGTGAGCTTCAGTTCCGGATGCTGCTTCATCAGCTCGCCCGCGAGCTTGTCGGTCTCGCGCGAGGCGGTGCCGTTGCCGATGCTGATCAAATCGACGGCATGCTTCTTCGCCAACATGCCGAGCGCCTTGAGGGTTCCATTCCAGTCGTTGCGTGGCACATGCGGATACACCGTGGCCGTGTCGAGCAGCTTCCCGGTGCGATCGACGATGGCGACCTTGACGCCGGTGCGCAACCCCGGATCGAGTCCCATCGTGACGCGCGGACCGGCGGGCGCCGCCAGCAAGAGATCGTGAAGATTGTGCGCGAAAACGCGGATGGCTTCCTGCTCGGCGCGCTCGCGCAACTCGGAGAACAGCTCGGTTTCCAGCTGCCAGGACACCTTGACCTGCCAGGTCCAGCGTGCCGTCTGCAGCAGCCACGCGTCGGCGGCCTGCCGGCGATCCGCGATTTCGAAACGCGCCGCGATTTTCTGCTCGCACGCATTGAACGATCCGGACGGCATATCGCCTGCGCAATTCTTCGGGCAATTTCACAGAAACCCGCAGGATCTGTTCCTTGCGGCCGCGAAACAAGGCGAGCGCGCGATGCGGAGGAACCACCTTCAAGGGTTCTTGATAGGCAAAGTAGTCGCGGAACTTCGCACCCGCTTCTTCTTTGCCCTCGGTTACCGCTGACGCCAGCAACGCGTGGTTCCACAGATGGGTGCGCAAGGCCGCCAGTAATTCAGCGTCTTCGGCGAACTGCTCCATCAGAATCTGCCGCGCCCCCTCCAGCGCCGCTTTGACATCGGGCACGCCAGGATTGTCACCCTGTTCCGTGGTGAACGGCGCCTTCAAGTACTTCGCCGCCTCGGTTTCGGGGTTGAGCGCATGATCGGCGAGCAAGGCCGCCGCCAGAGCGTCCAGACCGGCCTCGAGGGCGATCTGCGCCTTGGTGCGGCGCTTCTGCTTGTAAGGCAGATACAGATCCTCGAGACGCTGCTTGGTGTCCGCGGATTCAATCGAGGCGCGCAGCGGAGGGGTGAGCTTGCCTTGTTCCTCGATGCTCTGAAGAATGGCCGCACGCCGCTCGTCCATCTCGCGCAGATAAATCAGCCGCTCCTGCAGATTGCGCAACTGCGTATCGTCGAGGCCGCCGGTGGCTTCCTTGCGATAGCGCGAAATGAACGGCACCGTGGCGCCTCCATCCAGCAGTGCGACCGCCGCGGCCACTTGCGGCACGGTGGTCGAGAGTTCCAGCGCGATGCGATTTTCAATTGAAGCGGGCATGGTCCATGGTCATCGGATGGCTGATCGAAGGGTGCGCACTATGCAGAATCAGCCGCCGGGAGACAAGCCGTCAAAAGGATGTGTTTCGGCTGAAACGCCGCGACGTCCGGAGCATCCATCCCGCGGCGTCTACGCCTTGAACAAAAAATAATGATCCAGAATCAGCGCGGCGAACAGCAGCATCAAGTAGGTGATGGAAAACCTGAACACCCGCATGGGCAGCTCGGGGCGCAGGCCGCGATTCAGCGCCAGCACGTAGTAAAGAAAGCGGCCGTTGAGCGCGATGGCCGAGCCCAAGTAAATGAATCCGCTCATACCCGTGAGATACGGCATGAGCGTGGTGAGCACCAGCAGGATGGTGTAGAGCACGATTTGCAGGCGGGTGTAGGGAATGCCGTGAGTCACGGGCAGCATGGGAATGCCGACCTTGGCATAGTCGTCGCGCCGTGCGATCGCCAGGGCCCAAAAATGCGGCGGGGTCCAGGTGAAAATAATCAGGAATAACAGCAGAGCATGCGGGTCGATGGAGTTGCTGACGGCGGCCCAGCCCAGTATCGGCGGTGCGGCGCCGGCCGCGCCGCCGATGACGATGTTCTGGGGCGTGGCGCGCTTCAGCCACATCGTATAAACCATGGCGTAGCCGATCAAGGAACAGAACGTCAGCACCGCGGTGAGTGGATTGACGAGCAGTCCGAGGATCAGCATGGACGCGAACCCGAGCAGCGCGGCAAAGACCACCGCGTGACGCTTCTGCAAATGCCCCGTGGGCAACGGCCTGCTGCGCGTGCGCGCCATTTGTTCATCGATCGGCGGTCGAGCACGTGATTGAAGGCGGCGGCGGACCCGGATGCGAATGCGATGCCGACGGTGCCGAACAACAGCGCGGGCAGAGGCACCATGCCCGGCGATGCCAGCACCATGCCGACGATCGCGGTGAACACGATCAACAGGCTGACCTTGGGCTTGGTGAGCTCGAGGAAATCCCGCCATCGGCTCGAGCCGACGAGGGCGATGGGCGGGCTATCGGGGAGGGTCGGCACGTTGCAAGGGTACCATGCCGATTGCGGGCGCCGGCCAAAGGGCGCGCAGCAGAGTCACCATGCTGATGACCAGGAAAGCGGCACCCGCATTGTGCAAGGTGGCCAGAGCCAAGGGGACGCCCCAATGCACGGTCGCCAATCCGATCGAAATTTGCAGCGCCACCGCGCAAAGCAGCAGGCGTCCGGCTGACACCAGGCGCCGGCTCTTGGCGCGCACGGCCACGACGAGTCCCAGGGCGATCAAGATCGAGCCTGCTGTCAGCGCGCCCAGGCGATGCGTAAAGTGAATGGCGACGCGCGCAGGATTCGCCAATACGCCGCCCTCATAGTCGATGCCGAGCCCGCGCCATAGAATGAAGGCGTTCCGATAGTCCATCGGCGGCCACCAAGAGTGCTGGCAGGTGGGCAAATCGGGGCAGGCCACCGCGGCGTAATTGGTGCTGGTCCATCCGCCCAGGGCGATTTGTACGATCAATGCGGCAAACCCGATCAGGGCGAATTTACGTAATGCGGTCTCTCGCTCGGTCAGCTGACGAGTCGCGGGCGCCAGCGCCAGCCACCACAACAGTCCCAAAGTGCTGAGGCCGCCGAGCAGGTGTGCGGTGACGATCAGGGGTTTGAGCAGCAAGGTCACCGTCAAAGCGCCCAGAGTGCCCTGCAGACAGACGACGATGAACGCCAGAACGGCGGGCAGCAGCGGTTGGTCGCGATCTTTGCGGAATCGCACCGCCCATACCAGCAAGACCGTGATGACCACTCCCAAGGTCGATGCGAAATACCGGTGGATCATCTCGTGCAGAGCTTTGGCGAAATGCGAACCGGACTGCGCGGCGGCATGGCCGTCGTTGGGATAAATATGGCCGTAGCAGCCCGGCCAATCCGGGCAGCCCAGGCCGGCATCGGTGAGGCGTACCCACGCTCCGAGCACGACCACGGCCGCGGCCAGCAGCGCGCCCGCCAACGCGAGGCGCCTGAACCAGAATAAACGTCGTTGCGGATGCATGCGTCAGCCTATGGAGGAAAGGCGCAGCAGGCGCTTCATGTCTTCGAGCATGCCCTTGGCTTTCGCGCCGGCGGCATAGGACATCATCAGATTGCCCAGAGGATCGATCAAGTAGACGCGCGGTGTGGCCGCGGCGGTCGAATCTTGCCCCGGCAGAAGTGCCAGCAGGGGCGCCGCCGCCGCGCCGGCGCGAATCGTGACCAAGTCCGGGTGCTGTTCGTGCAGCCATCGTGCGTCGCAGCAATCCGGGTCGGCGATGAGTACGCGCTGCACGCGATCCCTGTCTCGATCCAACGCCAGCCGCACTTGCCGGGTGTCGTAGAGGCGGGTGCGGCAGGCTTCAGCGCAGGGGCCGGTCGCCACATAGAGGAATGTCCACTTGCGCGTCAGGAAATTCGCAGCGGTGGTTCCGGAGCCCCAGAGGGGCAGGCTCAGCGGGGGCAGCGGGCGCACGGGTTGGATCAAATCGCCCGCATTCACGTGGCCGCCGGGGTGCCAGGTGCCGTGACCGTAGTACAAATAGAAAGCCAGCCCCAGCGGGGCGAAGAACATCAGCACAAGGACAATCAAAAGCCGCCGCTGTCGGCTTTGCGCACTGCGGTCCTGAGTCATGACGGCGCTCCGGCGCCCGTGCGGTCGGCGGGCCGCTTCAGGTTGGTGACCACCCATAAGACGAACAGGGTCAGCGCCAAAGCGAACCACTGCACCGCATAGCCGATGTGGCGCATCGGCGGGAATCCGGGCGGTGACCAATCGCGTACGTATCCGTCGGGCTCGCCGGCGTCGAGCAGCACCAAATCCGTCGCGGAGGTCCAGGAGGATTCGCCCAATAGCCGCCCAATTTCGCTGCGGCTGGGAAAGGCGGCGACCACGGGATAGGGCGCTGCGAGGACTGCCTTGGTGCCCATCTGAATGCCGGGACTCGGCATATTGTCGGCGCGGCCGCGCACCCGACGGGTGTCGCCGGAAACCGGAATCGCCGGGCGCTCGGCGCGGCTCGCCCCGAGGGGTACCCAGCCGCGATTCACCAGCACCCAGCCGCCGCCCGCCAGCGCGAAAGGCGTGATCACGAAGTAGCCGGCGCGCTCGGCGTTGACCATGTTGTCGATCAAGACCTGTCGGGTCTGATCGTAGTGTCCGGTGGCCTCGACGTGCTGGTACCGCCGCAGGTGAGGTGTTCGCAGATCGATGGCCTGCGTGGCATCCGCACCGGCCGCGAACGAATCGAACAAGGCGCGCTTTTCGTCGGCACGGCGCAATTGCCAGCGGCCGAGCGATATCAGCAATGTAATCAAGACGATGGTAAGCAGCGTCGTGAACAGGCGCGGTGCGAAGATCCGGGAACCGATTCTAATCGACACGATATACTGTCGGCACGTGGAATTCAAATATCTCGTCATCGCGATGCTGGTGCTGATCCTGGTCAGCCTCGGCAGAGCCCTGTTCTTCTTGACCAGCAGCAAAGCGGACGACGGTGCCAAGATGGTCAAGGCATTGGCCTGGCGTATCGGCCTGTCGGTGGCCCTGTTCGCGCTGCTGATCGTCGCCTATTACAGCGGGTGGATATCCCCGCCGCACACGGCTCCGGGCTACAGCCAGTAGACGAAGGTAAACAGCCCGAGCCAGACCACGTCGACGAAGTGCCAGTACCACGCGACGGCCTCGAAGCCGAAATGGCGCTGCGGGGTGAAATGACCGTTCATCACGCGGAACCAAATCACCGTCAGCATGATGGCGCCCACCGTGACGTGCAGTGCCGTGAAATCCGGTGAGCATGAAAAAGGTCGAGCCGTAGATGCCCGTGCCCAGCTGCAGACCGAGTTCGGTATAGGCCTCGTGATATTCGTGAGCCTGCAGGCCGACGAAGGTAAAGCCCAGCAGGAAAGTCAGGGCCAGGAAAATCTTGAGGCGCGCCCGATGTCCGGTGATCAGGGCATGGTGCGCGATCGTGACCGTGACGCTGCTCGTCAGCAGGATGGCGGTATTGATGGCGGGCAGACCGAGCGCCGGAATGGTTTCAAAAGTGCCGTCGGCGCGCGGTCCCACGGCGGCCGGGCCATTGGTCGGCCAAGCTCCGTTGTAGTCCTTCCAAAGCAGCAGCTTGGTGAAGATTTTAACGCCGTCGCCGGAGAGCCAGGGAACGGAAAAATTGCGCGCATAGAACAGCGCGCCGAAGAAGGCGGCGAAGAACATCACTTCGGAGAAGATGAACCACATCATCCCCATGCGGAAGGAGCGGTCCACCGCCATGTTGTACATGCCCTTCTGATTCTCGCCGATGACGGTGTGGAACCAGAAAACGAACAGCAGCGCCAGCATCACGAAGCCGGGAATCAGAGGCACAGGCCGGCAGCCAGTCATCCAGCGTGGCGATGGCGCCCGACATCAGCGTGAATAGCGTTATGGATCCATAGATGGGCCACGGACTGCTGTGAGGAATATAGTACTTATCTGCATCCGCGTGCGCTTGCGCCATGATTCAATCTCTATGGTTCAATGACTAAAGGGTGAATGAAAACAGTAGTTTAAAACGTTTGCCTGCGGCCGTGTTGCCGATTGCGTCGTGTCGTAGATGGTGTAGGCCAAAGTCAGCTTGTCCACATCGTGTCGGCAATTGAGGGTCCACGATGAACCGCACCGGCATGTCCCGCCCCTCGCCCGGCCGCAAATTTCTGCGGGCTGAAGCAGAAGCATTCGGTCTTGTGAAAATACTTCGAACGTGCCGGTCGGGCGAAATGCTGGGGACCGCCTGCGCCACCGACGCCGCGGTGGTCAGATTCTTGGCGTAGAAGTCGACGTCGTAGAGCTTTCCCGGATGAATCCGCATCGACGCGACTTTGGGCTGGAAATCGAAGCTGCCCACCGACGCAGGCTCGGCCATGAACTCGATGGTCACTTCCCGGTTGGGATCGACCGCTTCCTGGACCACGGATTTGCCGTCCTTGGCTTCCGCATTGCCGATGCCGGCGGCTCTGCACAGGACGTCGTACAGGGGCACCAGCGCCCAGCCGAATGCAAAGCTGCCGGCGGTCATGATCAGCAGCGATCGGACCAGCTTGCGATTGGCGAGCTTTTTCGGGTCGACCGGGTCCATCAGTGATGACTGCGATACACCAGCAAGGCGATGAAGCCGAAATACAGCGCCACCGCCAAAACTCCCAAGCCCAACGCTCCGTTGCGGATGCGGCGTTTCAGCGAAGTGTCCAAAACCCGCGTCTCGCTGGTGCTCATCGAATCTCGGGAGCCGTGCCGAAGCTGTGATACGGCGCCGGCGACGGCAGCGTCCACTCGAGACCCGTGGGATGCGTTCCGTCCCAGACCTCGGCGCTCGCCTTCTTGCCGCCGCGCACGCACTGGATGATCACGATCGGGAACAGGATCTGCGACAGCCCGAAAGCGAACCCGCCGATGGACGACACCATGTTCCAGTCGGTGAACTGCACGGCGTAATCAGGGATGCGCCGCGGCATGCCCGCGAGCCCCAGGAAATGTTGCGGGAAGAACAACACATTGACGAAGATCGCCGACAGCCAGAAATGCGTCTTGGCCAGGGTCATGTTGTACATGTGGCCGGTCCACTTCGGCAGCCAGTAGTACACCCCGGCCATGATTCCGAATATGGCGCCCGGCACCAGCACGTAGTGAAAGTGCGCGACCACGAAGTAGGTCTGGTTGTATTGGAAGTCCGCCGGAACGATGGCGAGCATCAGTCCGGAAAAGCCGCCGATCGAGAACAGGAACAGGAAGGCGATCGCGAACAGCATGGGGGGCTCGAAGCTCAGGGACCCGCGCCACATCGTCGCCGTCCAGTTGAACACCTTCACGCCCGTCGGCACCGCGATCAACATGGTGGACATCATGTAGAACAATTGCGCCGCCATCGGGCATCCCGTCGGCGAACATATGATGGCCCCAGACGATGAACGACAGGAACGCAATCGACGCGATCGCGTAGATCATCGAGGTCGCGCCGAACAGCGGCTTGCGGGAGAAGGTCGGCAGAATCTCCGAGATGATGCCGAAGGCCGGCAGAATCATGATGTAGACCTCGGGGTGCCCGAAGAACCAGAAAATGTGTTCGAACATGATCGGGTCGCCACCGCCGCCCGCATTGAAGAAGCTGGTGCCGAAGAAATGATCGGTGAGCAGCATGGTCACCGCGCCCGCCAGCACCGGCATGACGGCGATCAGCAGGTAGGCGGTGATCAGCCAGGACCAGGCGAACAGCGGCATCTTCAGCAAGGTCATGCCGGGAGCGCGCATGTTCATGATGGTCACGATGACGTTGATCGCGCCCATGATCGAGGAGGCGCCCATCATGTGGACCGCGAAGATCAGCATGGGAAAGGCGTCGCCGGACTGCTCGGAGAGGGGCGGATACAGGGTCCAACCGCCGGCAACCGCACCGCCGGGTACGAACAATGTGGACAGCAGCAGGGTGAAAGCAAACGGCAGAATCCAGAAGCTGAAATTGTTCATGCGCGGCAACGCCATGTCGGGCGCGCCGACCTGCAGGGGAATCATCCAGTTGGCGAGACCGACGAAAGCCGGCATGACGGCGCCGAAGATCATGATCAGCGCGTGATTCGTGGTCATTTCATTGAAGAATCCCGGATCGACCAGCTGCAGACCGGGTTGAAACAATTCCGCCCGAATCACCATGGCCATCGAGCCGCCGATGAAGAACATGATCAGACTGAACACCAGGTACATGGTGCCGATGTCTTTGTGATTGGTCGCGAACAGCCAGCGTTTGATGCCCGTCGCCGGTTGGTCATGGTGATCGTCGTGATGAGCGGTGTCGCTTACGTGGGCATTGGCCATGGGTGCAATAGCTCTCTTGTGTAAAGTGCGGTCTTAATTGGTCGAGGTCGGCAATACTTGCGCGGAACGCGGCAGATCGCCGGCGGGCGCTGCCGCCTGCTTCAGAGCCGCCTTCTGTTCCTCGACCCATTTCTTGAAGTCATCCGGCGTGCGCACATCGACGACGATGGGCATGAAGCCATGGTCGCGGCCGCACAGCGAGGTGCACTGTCCTCGATAGATGCCTTCCTTGCCCGGATCGACCTTGAACCATAGTTCATTGACGAAGCCCGGGACGGCGGAACGCTTGGCGCCGAAATCGGGAACCCACCAGGCATGGATCACGTCCTGGGAGGTCAGCAGCAGGCGCACCTTGGTGCCGCTCGGGATGACCATGGGATGATCGACGTCCAGCAGATAATTGGGCACCGTCTTCGGATCGATGCCGGAATGCAGCTGTCGCGCGAAATTCGAATCGCGCGCCAGCGTCGAGAAGAAATTGATCCCCTCGCCCGCATCCATGTATTGGTACTGCCACTTCCACTGATAGCCGGTGACGCGGATGGACAGTTCGGAGTTGCGGGTGTCCTCCATCATGAGAATGACTTTGGCGGCCGGAATCGCCATCACCACCAGGATCACGACCGGAATGATGGTCCAGATGATCTCCACCTTGGTGCTGTGGACCATGCTGGTGTCGGGCACTGCGCCCTGCGAGTGGCGGAATTTCACCAGGGCATAAATCATCACCCCGAATACCACCACCGCGATGCCGACGCAGATCCAGAAGACTTCCATGTGCAGGGCGTAGATATCGCGGCTCAGGCTGGTGACGCCGATGGGCAGGTTGTAGCCATTCGAGGTATTGGCCTCGGCCCTGACCGCCAGCCCCAGGGCGGCTAGGCACAGCGCCAGCGCCCAGGCACCCCCTCTATAACAACGGGCCGAGTTGCTGTCGTCATTGTTGCCTCTGATAACGCTCATCTAATTCCGATCCCCTATGTTCGCAATTTCAAGCGGCGGCGACTCATTCATGCCGCCCACCAAGTAACGTAAACGCTCCGCCAGGCGGCAGCGGTCTTCTTCCGTGAGAAAACTGCCGATTTCGAAGGCCTGTCCGCGGCTCTCGATCGTCAACCGGCTGGTGCCATGCCGCCTCGGCGGACTGCGAAGTCTAACCTTCGCCCAATGCCGCGCAAACTCTTGTTTTTGCGCGCCATGCCGTGAATGCGTCACGAGGCTGATTTGCGAGTCGGTGATCAGCACCGTTTGCGTGTATTTTCCGCGCCGCATGCTGGCTCGCAGAGCGAGGCCGAGCACCAGCATCTCGAGCGCCCAAAAAGGCAGCACCGGCCACAAGCCTTGGAACACAAAAACCAATGCAAAAGCCAATGAAAACAGGCATGTAGACCCAAAGAAAAGCAACGCGCCCGCGGGCTTCAGTGAACAATTCGGCGCCAGTTCGATGCGCTGTTCCATGCCTCCTAGGATAACTCAGCTGCTGCCGCCAATGCATTGAGCGCAAGAGCCTCAGCCAGAGTTTGTGGGTCGGCTCGAGGCTCAAATGAAAAAAAACCGAGGCATGGGGCCAAAATCCGCTTGTGCAGGGTGGAAATGTTTTCTTGAAGGCGTTCGAACAGAGGATCGATCGAATTGGCGACCCATCCGCGCAGGCGCAAGCCGCGGCGCTCGATGGATTCCGCCGTCAGCAGTGCGTGATTCAGGCAGCCCAAGCGCATGCCGACGACCAGGACGACGTCCATTTGCCAGTGGGCCGCCAGATCGGCGAAACCGCGGGCGCCATCGAGCGGCGCCAGCCAGCCCCCTGCACCTTCGACGATCAGTACTTCGCTCTGCATCTGCAAACGCTCATAAGCTCGATCCAGCACGGCGAAGTCGATGTCGACGCCGGCCTCCAGGGCCGCGATGTGAGGCGCGATGGCCGGCTCGAAGGCATACGGGTTCACCGTGGAATAATCGGCGCGCACGTTCATGGCAGCGAGAAGAGCCAGGGCATCTTCATTGCGCAGACCTTCCGGTGTGGCGGTACAGCCCGAGGCCACCGGCTTCATCGCAGCCACGCGCCTGCCGCGGGCCGCGAAGGCGCGGCACAGGGCCGCGGCGACGCGGGTTTTGCCGACGCCGGTATCGGTGCCGGTAACGAACAGAGCTTGCGGAGTCATGGGTCGAGGGGTCATGGGCGCCGCCGCGAGCGTAGTTGCTGCCTGACCTCGTCGAGCGATACGGCCACGCCCTCGCGGCTGTTGCGCCGGGTGTCCGCGGGGGGCGTCCAAGCGTGGCCGAATACGACTTCATAAGTGGCCGGCAAGCGGCCGTCCTGCCGATAGGCCTCGTAGGCCACCTGAACCGCCGCGAATCTGCGCCGTCCGGTGAGCCCCCTGGCTCGGCCCATGGTCGCATTGTGAGCGCCGGTGTCTTTGAGATCCGCGGCCACCCGCCGCAGGTCCGGATAAGTCAGGGTGTAACGTTCCACATCCAACACCGGCGAGGCGAAGCCGGCGCGCACCAGCGCATCGCCGATGTCGTGCATGTCGATGAACTGGTTGACGTGGGTGCGCGAGTCCGCCGCCCTCCAAGCGCTGCGCAGCTCCCGCAAGGTGTCCGGCCCCAAGGTGGTGAAGCTCACCAGGCCGTGCGGCGCCAGCACGCGGCGAAACTCGGCGAACACCGCATCAGGGTCGCACCACTGCAACATCAGATTGCTGACGATCAAGTCGACACTGCCCTCCGCCAGCGGCAAGTGTGCGGCGTCGGCGCACACGCGGGCAAAGCGGCGCAGCCACGTCTGCCGGCGGGCGGCCGCTTGCAGCATGCGCTGCGAACTGTCCAAGGCGATGATCAATGCCTTGGGGTAGCGACGTATAAGTGCATGGGAAGCATGGCCGGTACCGGCGCCAGCGTCCACCGCGACGCGCGGCGCGAGCTTCATCAGGTCGAGGCGAGCCAAGAGATTGCCGCGTACCTCCGCATGCAGGACGGCGGCGGCATCGTAGGTCGTTGCGGCACGATCGAAGGATCGCCGCACCCGACCGGTGTCGAGCGCGTAGGCTGCAAAGCTGTCCGGCGCGGGGTCGTCCGGCACGTTTACCCCACCGCCGATTGGCTCTCCATGGCGGGCGCGGCTGGCGCCGAGTACACGGTGTCCGCCGGGGCTCGTTCGCCAGGCACTCTACCGGTCGGGGCATGATCCGCCCCGGCTTCGGCGGCGATTTTCAGCCGCCTGAACAGGTTTTGATCGTGGGCGGTATCCGGATTGCCGGTGGTCAGTAGCTTCTCGCCGTAGAAAATAGAATTGGCGCCGGCCATGAAGCACAGCGCCTGCAGCTCATCGCTCATCTCGCTGCGGCCGGCCGACAGGCGCACATGGCAGCGCGGCATCAGAATGCGCGCCACGGCAATGGTACGGACGAAGTCGAAGGGATCCAGCGCCGCCGAGTCCGCCAGTGGCGTGCCAGCGACCCGCACCAACTGATTGATGGGAACGCTTTGCGGGTGCTCGGGCAGAGTCGCGAGAATATGCAGGAGCTGCGCACGGTCCTCCGGTTCCTCACCCATGCCGACAATTCCGCCGCAGCACACGTTCAGCCCCGCACTGCGCACGGCCTCGAGCGTGTCGAGCCGGTCCTGGTAGGTGCGGGTACTGATGATTTTCTCGTAGTAGCCCGGCGATGTGTCGAGATTGTGGTTGTAGTAGTCGAGGCCGGCTGCCTTCAGTTCCTGCGCCTGTTCCGGCCCCACCATGCCGAGAGTCGCGCAGGTCTCCATCCCCAGGGACTTCACCGCGCGAATCATGGCAAGCACTTTGCGCAGGTCTTTCGGTTTCGGCGATCGATAGGCCGCCCCCATGCAGAATCGCGTGGCGCCTGACTGCTTGGCGGCGCGCGCACGGCTGGCGACATCCTCCAGCTCGAGCAGCTCCTGGGTATCCAGCCCCGTGTCGAAGCGCACGCTCTGCGGGCAGTAGGCACAGTCCTCGGGACAGGCCCCGGTCTTGATGCTGAGCAGGGTACTGATCTGCACGGTGTTCGGTACTTGGAAGCGCCGGTGCACGGTTTGCGCCAGGAACATCAAGTCCATGAACGGCAGGGCAAACAGGTCTTTTACTTCCGCCAGTGTCCAATCATTGCGTACTGTCATAGGACGGCAAGTATTCGATGCCCTGCAGCCTTAGTCAACCGGCGAGGCGGAGCGTGGTTGACGAAGAATCGCATCCGACCTCGCGGCCTCGGCACGGTGATGTTGACCGGTTCACAAGGTCGGGGGGGATAAGAAGCTGGACGCCAACGTAAAGGCAGCAGTTGGCGTCCAGCTTCTTATCCCCCCTGACCGTGCGCACTGGCCGACGTACATCACCGCGCAGACGGAGCGGTTCGAGTGGCCTTTGGCACCGTGATGTGGACTGGTACGAGAGTTCGCCCGGCAGGCTAAGACGCTCGCGGGCAACTGCTCTCCCGTTGCCCGCGAGCGTCTTAGCCTGCCGGGCGAATACCGTCAACCGGTCAACATCAGGGTGCCGAAGTCCTAGGCAGGGTGATCATCTGCAAGGGCGAATCACCCCAGGCGGCGATGGCATCCTCGCAATACCTGCCATCGTAGCGCCCGCGCATTGAATCTTTCGGCGGATATTTCTCGCAATCAATGGACAGCGCTCGGAGTTGTTCAGGCGTCATTTGTCCGATCGGAGGCTCATGGCGGAGTCTCACCGGGGCAAGGTCGGCGGCGTCGCCCCCGCAGCCGGTCGCTGAGGTTGCGCAAACGATCAGTGCCAGGCAGAGCGATTTGGCGGGTGCGCCCACGCTACTACCGCCGAGAGACACTTTGGGCCGATGATCAGGCGACAGTATCAACACTCTCCGGTGTGCCCTGCAGGGACTGCAAAGTAGACAGGATGCCTGTCCACGCTTTGTAGTTGGATCCTGGATCGTTGGCTTGGCCGGTCTGCTGGAGCCAGCTGACCTGGTTTTGCACCTCTTGGAGAGCGTTGATCGGCGTATTGTCCAGCGTTGCTTTTTGCGCGGCGGTGAAGGGGACGAACTGTCCTTGCGAACCCACGAGGCCAAGCGGCTCGGAGCTTATTTGCAGCTGCGCAGCCTGGCCCAGGGTGAGTTGGCCTGACTGGACGAGCTTTTGCGTGACACTGTCCAACTGGGCCGGCGTTATGTTGGTGAAATTGTAATGCATGCAGGCGGCAAAATCTTGCCGCCTGCGGTGATGCCTGACCTTGTGAACCGGTCAACATCACCGTGCCGCGGTACTAGTGCGCAAACTGATACTCAAGGGCCATGCCGATGAATATGGCCATGCCGAAGTAGTTGTTGTTGAGGAAGGCGCGAAAGCAGGACTCCCGATCGCGTGCGCGTATCAGCCAGAGCTGGTAAACGAAAAAGGCCGCGCCCGCCCATAGCCCGGCGTCGTACCAATAACCCATGTGGATCATGCCGCCAACCAGGTACAGGGAGAGCAGGGTCATGAGCTGCAGCACGGCGATGATGTGGCGATCTGAATCGCCGAACAAAATCGCAGTGGACCGAACACCGATCTTGAGGTCGTCGTCGCGATCCACCATCGCATAGATGGTGTCGTATACGGTGACCCACAGCACATTGGCCAGCAGCAGCAGCCATGCCACCCGCGGCACCTGCTCGTACTGGGCTTCGAAGGCCATGGGAATTCCCCAGCCGAAGGTCAGGCCCAGGTACATCTGCGGCACGGGCAGGAAGCGCTTGATGAAGGGGTAGCTGATCGCCAAGAACCCGCCCACCACGGCCAGCAGCAGTGTTGCTTTGTTCAGCTGCAAGGCCAGCATCAAGGCCGTCATGGACAGCAGGGCGAACAACATCAAGGCTTCGAGCGGGGAGATCCGGCCGGCCGCGAGCGGCCTGTCCTTGGTGCGCGCCACATGCGGGTCGAAGCTGCGGTCGGCGTAATCGTTGATGGCGCAGCCGGCGGAGCGCATGAGCACGGTGCCGGCCACGAAGATGATGAATATGCGAGGGTTGGGCTTCCCGCGGCTGCTGATCCACAAGGCCCACAAGGTCGGCCAGAGCAGCAGCCAGATTCCGATCGGGCGGTCCAGCCGCATGAGGCGCGCGTACTCCAGCAAGCCACCGAGGATTCGCGGCAGCTCATGGATGGTCCACGGGTGAAAACGTACTCGAAAGGCAAACCAGCGCCAGCGCTCGGCGATCCGCTCGAGCAGTTCCACCCCTGAACGCGGCAGTCGCACGGTTGCGGCGGCCCTATGTACGGCCCATGGCGGGCATGATGAGTTCTTGCATCAGCAGCGGCGCCCCGCGCAATGCCAGCCGCGAGCGGCGTGCCCATAGCCCGGCCGGCTTGACCTCGGCGTCGCGCAGTGCCCGCGCCGTCACCGCCTCCTCCGCCGGCAACCACGCATACTCGTAGGAACTGCGCTCCACTGCGGACAAGTCGCCCAAGGTTTCGCCCAACGCGGCGTCGCCCAGCTCAGCGAGCCAGGGATGGGCGCACAGCGTGGAGTCGGGCATGACGGTCTGCTCGAATACCCACACATTGTCGCCGTGGGACATTTCAACATCTCTGAACAGAGCGGCGCTGTCAGGCGAATTCAGCGCCGATTTGAGCGCGTCGCCCAGCAGGCCGGTCCATTGGTCCACTAATCGCAGGGCGAAGTATTCGCCGCAAACCGCTTTCATGCGCTCGGTGAGCAGGCCCTTGCCGATCAGCCAAGGGCGCACGTGCGCGTCCACGGACAATTGTCCCAGGCGCTCTGCGGGCAGCCACTGAATCGAATCGGCGGGCGTTTTGGAGGGTCGTGTCGGGCTCATGCGGCATTCTAACCGACGCGGCCGTATTGCTCCGCATGACCGACCCAACGGCCGATGAGCGGCGCCACGTTCAAGGGCCAGTCGCGCAGCACTGCCTCCGCCGCGATCTGCACCCGGGGCAGCAAGTCGGAATCGCGCAGTAAATCGGCCACACGCATTTGTGCCAGACCGGTCTGGCGCGTTCCCAGCAATTCGCCAGGCCCGCGCAATTCCAGGTCGCGCCGGGCTACCTCGAAGCCGTCGTTGGTGTCGCGCATCACGGCCAACCGCTCGCGCGCCAGCGGGGACAGCGGCGAGCGGTACAGCAGGAGACAGGAACTCGCATGCTGCCCGCGGCCGACCCGGCCGCGCAGCTGGTGCAGCTGCGCCAGGCCCAGCCGTTCCGCGTTCTCGATGACCATGAGCGTGGCATTCGGCACATCGACGCCGACCTCGATTACCGTAGTGGCTACCAACAGATGGATTTTCCCTTCGTTGAAGCGCCGCATCGAGCCTTCCTTCGCCGCAGCGGGCATGCGGCCGTGGACCAGTCCGACGCAGAGTTCGGGCAGGGCGGCGGCCAGAGCCGCGGCCGTTTCTTCCGCGGCTTGGTAGGGCATTTCCTCGGATTCATCGATGAGCGGGCAAACCCAGTAGCTCTGCCGCCCTTCGAGGCAGGCGCTGCGGATTCGCTGCACCACTTCGTCGCGGCGCGCTTCGGCCAGGACCACGGTCTTGACCGGAGCGCGGCCGGGCGGCAGTTCATCGATCACGGAAACGTCGAGATCCGCATAGGCGGTCATGGCCAGTGTGCGGGGAATGGGTGTGGCCGTCATGATCAACTGATGCGGTTGGCGGCCTTGCGCCGCGCCTTTTTCGCGCAGACTCAGGCGCTGATGCACGCCGAAGCGATGCTGTTCATCGACGATGACCAGGGCGAGCGCGCCGAATTCCACGCTTTCCTGAAACAAGGCATGTGTGCCGATGACGATGGAGGCATGGCCGGCACGGATGCCTTGCAAAACAGCGCCACGCGCCTTGCCGGTTTGCCGTCCGGTCAGCAGTGTGACCGCCACACCCAGGGGCTCGAACCAGCGTCGAAAATTCTGCGCGTGTTGATCGGCCAGCAGTTCGGTCGGCGCCATCAGCGCGACTTGACGGCCGGTCTGCACGGCCTGGGTCGCAGCCAACGCGGCCACCAGGGTCTTGCCGCACCCTACATCCCCCTGCACCAGGCGCAGCATGGGTTTGCCCAGGCGAAGGTCGCCCTCGATCTCGAGCAGCGCTCGCTGTTGCGCCTTGGTCAAGCGGAAGGGGAGCGCGGCCAGCAGCTTCGCCTTGAGGGCGCCGTCCGACTCCAGCGGCCAGCCGGGATCGCTCTGAATGCGCTGCCGGAGCAGCTTGAGCGACAACTGATGCGCGAGCAACTCTTCGAAGGCCAGGCGGCGCTGTGCCGGATGCCGTCCACTCAACAATAGATCCACGGGAGCGTCTGTCGGCGGACGATGCACATAGAGCAATGCTTCGCGCAGGGATGGCAGATGCGAATCGGCCAGGACCGACGCAGGCAACCAATCTTCTACGTCGCCGGCGCCGGTTTGATCGAGCGCCATGCCCACCAGCATGCGCAAGCGTCCCTGGGTCACGCCTTCGGTCAATGGATAGGTCGGCGTCAGATGTTCCTCGGGCGCCGCCGCGGCATTCGGGTCGACGCGCCGATATTCCGGATGCACGATTTCAAGGCCTTGGGGACCGCGGCGCGTTTCGCCGAAACAGCGGATGCGCACGCCCCGCGCGAGACCATTCTGCTGTTGCGCAGTGAAATAGAAGAACCGCAACAGCAGGAAGCCGGAACCGTCGGCGATTTTGCACAGCATCTGCCGCCTGCCACGAAAAACGACCTCGGTGAGCAGCACCTCGCCTTCCACCACCGCGCGCTGCCCGGCGCTCAACTCTCCCAGAGGCACTACCCGGGTGCGGTCTTCGTAGCGCAGGGGCAATAGAAACAGCAGATCCTGGGTCGTCTGCACCCCCAGGGCACGCAATCGCTGGGCAAGCGTGTCGCCGACGCCGCGCAGCACGGTGACCGGCTTGAGCTCGATCACAGAGCGACGATGCACTCCACTTCGACCTGGGCGCCGCGCGGCAACGCGGCCACGCCGACGGTGGATCGCGCGGGATAGGGCTCACGGAAATATTCGGCCATGATCTTGTTGACCACCGCGAAGTTCGCAAGATCGGTCAGGAATATCGTGGTCTTGACGACGCCGTCGAAGCTTGTGCCGGCCGCCGCCAGGACGGCCTTGATGTTGTCGAACACCCGGCGGGTCTGCACTTCGATGTCGCCCTGGACCAGTTCCTTGGTGACCGGATCCAAGGGGATTTGACCTGAGAGCCACAGGGTATTGCCGGCCCGGACGGCCTGCGAATAGGGGCCGATGGCGGCGGGTGCTGCTGACGTCGAAACGATTTGCTTGCTCATGGCTCCGGCCTTGCTGATGGGACCCGATTTGAAGTTGCAGTGCGCCCAGGCGCACCGTATGGATTTGGCTTTTTCAGGCCAATGTGCGGAATACTCGCTGCACGTCCGGCATGCGCCGGATGGTTTTGATGACCTGCGCCAGATGCCGGCGGTCGCGCACCTGAAGCTGAAATTTGAGAGAAGAGCTGCTCACGTCGCGTTCTTCCAACGACACCTGATCGATATTGGTTTCGGTCCCCGCGATGCTGGAAGCGACCGCCGCCAGCACTCCCACCCGGTTGTTGATTTCCAACTGAATTTCACAACTGAACAAGCGGCCTCCGGTTGCTTCCCAGGCAACCGACAGCCACTTTTCCGGTTGTTTGCGATACTCCGCGAGATTACCGCAATTCTGCCGATGAATCATCACGCCGCGGCCGGCGCTCAGATAAGCCATGATGGGATCGTTCGGGATGGGGAAACAGCAGCGCGCATAGGTGACCAACAAGCCTTCGGTGCCCGCGATCATCAGCGGCCCGGCGTGTGCGCCGGCGTGCTCGCCGCCGTCGTGTGCCGGCTGCAGGCGCCGCGCGACCAAGGGAGCCAGGCGCTCGCCCAGGCCGATTTTCTCGTACAGCTCGTTGGCGTCCTTCAAGCTGAACTCTTTGACCACCGCGTCTATGTCGGCCGCCGGGATCTTTTTCAGGTTGAGCGAGAATTCCTCGAGCGCCAGGCCCAGCAGCCGTTTGCCGAGTTCCAAGGCCTCGCCGCGTTTCAAATTCTTCAAGTAGGCCCGTATCGCCGCACGCGCCTTGGCCGTGACCAGGAAAGTCGACCAGGAAGGATTCGGTGTGGCGCCCTTCGCCGTGATGATCTCCACGGTCTGCCCGTTGCGCAGCGGAGTACGCAGCGGGACCAAGCGACGATCGACCTTGGCCGCGACGCAGCGGTTGCCGACGTCGGTGTGGATCGCATAGGCGAAATCCACCGCGGTGGCGCCGCTCGGCAGACGCAGTATCTTCCCCTTCGGCGTGAACACGTAGACCTTGTCGGGGAATAGATCGACCTTGACGCTCTCCAGGAATTCCTCGGAGCTGCCGCCTTCTTGAATCTGTACCAGGCTCGCCAGCCACTCGCGGGCGCGGTCATGCTCGACGCCGCCGAAGGTATCTCCGCCGGATTTGTACTTCCAATGTGCCGCGATTCCGGACTCCGCGACCCGGTGCATTTGCTCGGAGCGAATCTGCACTTCGATGGGTATGCCGTTCGGGCCGAACAATGTCGTGTGCAGGGACTGATAGCCGTTGACGCGCGGTATGGCGATGTAGTCCTTGAAGCGTCCCGGCATGGGCTTGTAGACGCTGTGCACCAGGCCCAGCGTTCGGTAGCAGGTGTCCGCGCTGTCGACCATGATGCGAAAGCCGTAGACGTCGACCATTTCATTGAGGGAAATCTTCTTGTTCAGCATCTTCCTGTAGATGCTGTACAGATGTTTTTCCCGGCCTTCCACGCCGCCGGCAATCCCGGATTTCTGCAATGCGCCCTTGAACGTTTCGGCAATCTTGCCGATGAACTCCTTCTGGTTGCCGCGCGCGCGCTTCAGTTCCCGCTCCAGAACCTTGTAGCGGTAGGGATGCAGCGCCCTGAAGCCCAGGTCCTCGAGTTCGAGCTTGACCGCGTAAAGCCCGAGCCGCTCGGCGATGGGCGCGTAGATTTCCAGGGTTTCACGGGCGCTGCGGCGGCGCTTGACCGGGGGCATCACCCCGAGAGTGCGCATGTTGTGCATGCGGTCCGCGAGCTTGACCATGATCACGCGGATATCGCGCACCATCGCCAGCAGCATTTTGCGGAAGCTCTCGGCCTGAGCTTCCTGGCGGTTCTTGAACTGGATTTGATCGAGTTTGCTGACGCCGTCGACCAGCTCTGCCACGACCTGTCCGAAGATGGACGCTATCTCGGCCTTGGCGGTCGGCGTGTCTTCGATGACGTCATGCAAAATCGCCGCCACCAGCGTGTCTGCGTCCAAGCGCAGATCGGCGAGGATGTCGGCCACCGCGACCGGGTGGGTGATGTATGGCTCGCCCGAGACGCGCTTCTGGCCATGATGCTTTTCAGCACCGAATTCATAGGCTTCGCGCACCCGCTCGACTTGAGCAGGCGATAGATAGGCTTCGAGCTTGTCTAAGAGCTGACTGATTCCGGTGGAGCGTCTTCCACCGGGTAGGAAACCAAGTATGGAAGACGCATAGTCCATCGTCGCTCTTAGGTTGAGACCGGTTCTTTAATCCCCAAGGCCGAGTTGCGGTGCGCGGAAATCCGACGGTATGTCCAGCTCGGTCACCGGCGGCTGCGCCGGCTCTTCGGGTTCTTCCAACATCTCGAGGGTGATATTTCCGGCGGCAATCTCGCGCAACGCCACCACAGTCGGTTTGTCGTTCTCCCATTCGACAGTGGCTTCCGCCCCATTGGCAAGGCGCCTGGCGCGTTTCGCGGCCAGCAACACCAGGTTGAATAGGTTGGGTTCGTTCTGCAGACAGTCTTCGACCGTGATACGCGCCATACTTGAGGTTCCGTTAAATGGATTGTAAGCATAGCAGAGACACCCGGGGCCGGCCAGTTGTGACCGGGGCTTAAGCTGAACAACTCCTACCCACCCTCTCTGTAGGGCTTCCGGCGGCGGAGGGCCTACACGGGTCGCAGCAATTTCGCTGTCAGATGATCCACTTCGGGTCGTCGCGCGACCAGATGGGCACCGCGGTCTTCGACGATGGCTTGCAAATCTGTTAGCGCCGTTTCGAAGCGGTCGTTGATCACTACATAGTTGAATTCGGCCCAATGCGTGAGATCCTGCGCCGCATCCCGCAACCTGCGTTCGATGACCGCGTCGGAATCGGTGCTGCGCGCCCTGAGCCGCTGTTCCAAGGAGGCGCGCGACGGCGGCAGAATGAAAATGCTGTGTGCCTCGGGCAGGCGGCCGCGCACCTGGCCCGCGCCCTGCCAGTCGATTTCCAGTAGCAACTGCTCACCGTTGGCCAGCGCTTCCTCCACGGTGTGCGCGGCGGTGCCGTAGCAATTGTCGAAAACCTGGGCGTGCTCGAGAAACTCGCCCTGGGCCACCATCTCCGCAAAACGCTCCATGCTCACGAAGTGATAATCCCGACCGGGGACCTCGTTGGGCCGCGGCTTGCGCGTGGTGTAGGACACGGAAAAGCGGATTCGCGGCTCGCGCTCCATCAGCGCCTTCACCAGGCTGGTCTTTCCCGCGCCGGAGGGCGCCGAAACCACATAGAGGCGGCCGCGTTCCATCGATCCTTACTCGATGTTCTGCACTTGCTCGCGCATTTGCTCGATCAGCACCTTCATATCGACGGCGGCGCGGGTGGTTTCGATGTCCTGGGATTTCGACGACAGGGTGTTGGCTTCGCGATTCAACTCCTGCATCAGGAAATCCAGGCGCCGGCCGGCGGGTTCCTGGCCGCCGAAGGTCTTGCGCACTTCCGTCACGTGGCCGCGCAGGCGGTCGATCTCCTCGTCCACGTCCAGCCGCTGCGCCAGAATCGCCAGTTCCTGCTCCAGCCTATCCTGGTCGACGTCGCTGACCAGCTGTGCGATGCGTTCGAGCAGTTTCGCGCGCATGCGCGCCCGCACCTCCGGCAGCCGGTCCGTCACACGGGCGGCGAATTCGATCAGTCCGGCACAGCGCTGCTCCAGAGCGTCGCGCAGCCGGCCTCCCTCGCTGTCGCGAAAGCGCGCCAGCTCGGCCAGCGCCTCGGCGAGCAGAGCGTGCGCGGCGGCAATCATGGGCGCGGGGTCGCGGGCTGCCGTCGCGAATCACGCCCGGCCAGCGCAGCACATCCAGGACATCGATGCGGGCCGCGGCGCCGGCCTGCGCGGCAATCGCTTGCGCCCGCTGAGTGAGGCTGCGAGCAATAGCTCGGCGTCGACTTCGAGCGCGCCCGCGGCCACGGCGGGGCGAAAATGCAGGGAGCACTCGACCTTGCCGCGGCGCACGGAGGCCGCGATGGCCTGGCGGAATTCCGCCTCGGCCGCCCGGAATTCCTCGGGCAACCGGCAGCCCATCTCCAAAAAGCGATGATTGACCGTCTTCAATTCCCAGGCCAACAATCCCCAGGGAAACTGGCGCTCGCGCCGCGCAAAGCCGGTCATACTACGAATCATAGGGGTCTGCGCTAAAATCGGCCATAATCATTGAGTTCAGTTTATCAGAAGCCAGGGAGCAGTCATTGCAGATCGAGACCGCGGATGTCAGCCTCATCGGCCACCGCGAAGAAAATCAGGATCGGGTTGCAGTGGCGGCCGCCGATCATGCGGTGCTGCTGGTCGTGATCGACGGCATGGGCGGCCATGCGGAGGGCGCGCGCGCCGCCGAAACCGCGCTGTCGACGCTGCTGGAAGCATTCTGGCAAACGCCGCATCCGATTTTCGATCCGCTGGGATTCCTGCACCTGTCCTTGGGCCGCGCGCACGAAGAAGTCGTCAAACTCGGGGTGGGCCTGAGCGTCGAAGCGCGTCCGCGCGCAACCTGCGCCGTGTGCCTGGTGCAGGATTCCGCGGCCTACTGGGCGCATGTCGGCGACAGCCGCATCTATCAGCTGCGCCAGGCCCAGGTGCTGGAGCGCACCCGCGATCACAGTCATGTCGAAGTGCTGCTGCGCGAGGGACTGATCACCGAGGCCGAGGTTCACGGCCATCCCATGCGCAACTATGTCGAGTGCTGTCTCGGCGGCGACGCGGCGTTGCCCGAGATGAGCATATCGACGCGGCGCAAGCTCAAATCAGGCGACGTGCTG
Organism: uncultured Gammaproteobacteria bacterium; assembly: GCA_963807505.1. Classification (GTDB taxonomy): domain Bacteria; phylum Pseudomonadota; class Gammaproteobacteria; order Steroidobacterales; family Steroidobacteraceae; genus Bog-1198. Next base: position 1,465,978 of record CAWECC010000001.1, read on the forward strand.
CTGCTGTGTACCGACGGCCTGTGGGCGAACTTGCGGGATCAGGATTTCGTGCGCTTCGCGCAGACCGCCGGCAAGCCGCTGCGCGATCGCTTTGACCGATCTGGGGACGCAGGCGGTGGAGGCCTCGGCACCCTACAGCGACAACACCAGTGCGGCCGCGCTGCGCTGGCGGGCAGCATGAGCGTCCGGCCAAGCGGCCGGGCGCCCGACGAACTGCGCGAACTGAGTTTCGAGCGCGGCTATACGCGGCACGCGGAAGGCTCGGTGCTGGTGGGATTCGGCGCGACCCGGGTGCTGTGCACGGCCAGCATCGAAGAGAGCGTGCCGTCATTTCTGCGCGGCCAGGCCCAGGGCTGGGTGACCGCCGAATACGGCATGCTGCCGCGGGCGACCCATACCCGCTCGGCGCGCGAGGCGGCGCGCGGCAAGCAACGGGCCGCACCCAGGAGATTCAGCGCCTGATCGGCCGGGCGCTTGCGGGCGGTGGTGGACCTCAAGGGCTTGGGGGAGCGCACCGTGACCATCGACTGCGACGTGCTGCAGGCGGATGGCGGCACGCGAACCGCGGCGATTACCGGCGGCTTCGTCGCGCTTGGCGGATGCCGTGGACACTTTGCTCAAGCGGCGCGCCATCAGCGCGAATCCGCTGCACGGCCAGGTGGCGGCGGTGTCCGTGGGCATCTACCGCGGCACTCCGGTGCTCGACCTGGACTACGCCGAGGACTCCAATGCCGAGACCGACATGAACGTGGTCATGAACAGCGGCGGCGCCTTCGTCGAGGTGCAGGGCACCGCCGAAGGCCACGCGTTTCGGCGCCACGAGCTCGACCAAATGCTGGATCTCGCGACAGCGGGCATCGCCCGCCTGCATGCCGCGCAGCTCAGCGCACGTGCCAGAGCGTTCGACGATAGCTCCAGGCCGCTCATAGTCGCAACCGGCAACCCGGGCAAGCTGCGTCGAGTTCCGCGCGTTGCTGGCGGATCTGCCCTTCGATATTCGCAGCCTGGGCGAATTGGGCATCGCTTCGCCCGAGGAGACCGGCGCGAGCTTTCTCGAGAACGCCCTGTTGAAGGCGAGACACGCCGCGGCGGCCGCCGCTGACTTGCGCGGTGCTCCGTCGCCGGGCTGCGCCGCCATCGCCGATGATTCGGGGCTGGAAGTCGATGCGCTCGGCGGAGCCCCGGGCATCTTTTCCGCGCGCTTTGCCGGACTCGGCGCCGACGATGCCGCCAACAACGCCAAACTGTGCAGCGCGCTCGCAGGCGTTCCCGCCGGGCAGCGCCGCGCGCGCTATCGATGCGTGCTGGCGTTCGTCGCGGGTGCCGACGACACGGCGCCCTTGATTGCCGAAGGCACGTGGGAGGGCCTCATTCTCGACGCGCCGCGCGGTTCGGGCGGCTTCGGCTATGACCCGTACTTTTGGCTCCCGGACCTCGGCGTCACTGCGGCGCAACTCGATCTCGGCGAGAAGAACCGGCTCAGCCACCGCGGCATGGCCATGCGCGCCTTGCGCGACTTGCTGATGGCTCGCGAACGACGGGAGCAGGGGCCTTCTCGCGATGGGCCATCGCTGGGGCAGGGGAATGGCTGATCAGCCGCAGGCAATCGATCCGTCGCTGGCTCTGTACGTTCACATGCCCTGGTGCGTGCGCAAATGTCCGTACTGCGATTTCAATTCGCATCAGCTGAAGTCGGCTGCGCCCGACGCCTCGTACATCGACACGTTGATTCGCGACTTCGACGCGGAACTGCCGCGGCTGCAAGGCCGCAGGATCGACACGGTATTCTTCGGCGGCGGTACGCCCAGTTTGTTCCAACCCGAGGATTTCAGTCGTTTGCTCGGCGCACTTCGCCAGCGGATCGCGTTCGGCCGACGACGCGGAAATCACCATGGAAGCCAATCCGGGAACCATCGAACGCGGCCGATTCGCAGGCTATCGGGACGCTGGAATCAACCGGGTATCCTTGGGCGCGCAGAGCTTCGCGACGCACGCACTCGAAGTCTTGGGCCGCATTCACTCGGCGGACGACACGCATCGCGCGGTGGCGGAATTGCGCGCGGCCAAGCTCGACAATTTCAATCTCGATTTGATGTATGCCCTGCCGGCGCAGACGCTCGAGGAGGCGCTCGAGGATGTTCGGACTGCGTGTGCGCTGCACCCTGCGCATATTTCCTACTATCAGCTGACCCTCGAGCCTGGAACCGTATTTCATGCGCGGCCGCCTCAGCTGCCGGACGAGGATGCTGCTTGGCAGATCCAAACCGCGGGCCAAGAACTATTGGCCGAGACGGGCTATGTGCAGTACGAAGTCTCGGCCTATGCCCGCGAGGGAGCCCGCTGCCGGCACAATCTCAATTACTGGCTGTTCGGCGATTATCTCGGCATCGGCGCCGGCGCGCACGGCAAGATCAGTTTCGAGCTCTGCCGCAACGCATCTTGCGCACCGTCAAAGCCCAAACAGCCGCGCGAATATCAGGCGCAGGTACTCGCGCGCGAGCTCGAGCGACGCCATCGGCGAGAATTCCTTCATCCTGCCGAAGGACTTGCCGTTCGAGTTCATGCTGAATGCGTTGCGGCTGAATGAAGGATTCACGGTTCGCGACTATCGGCGCCAGACGGGACTGGAAATGGACTCGGTCGCGCGCCAAATTGGTTGCAGGCGGAGGAGCGGGGGCTGCTTGTGCACCAGGTGGACGGCTGGCGTCCCACGGAGCTGGGCCGGCGCTTCCTAAATGATCTGCAGGCAAGTTTTCTTCCTGAGCTTATGCACACACGGGCTCGGACCCCGCACAAAGGGGTACCTACAGCACATTGCACTTAAGTAGGTCAGATGCGTCTCGTAACGTGTATGAAATATAAAGATAAAGTGACTTGTCTATTTTTTGACCAAGTTAACAATTACTCGAAATTCCGCTGTTTCGAATCAAGCGACTTGGCTACCATCCACAGACTTATCCACAGATATTGTGGACAACACGGGCAAGTGGCTGTCAGCAAAAGGGCCTTATGTCGAAGGTCATTGTAGTCAAACAGCCCCCGCGGATAACATGATCGGCCCGGTTTTGCGGATCGGCCGTATGGGCAACGAGCCCAAATCCAGCCGGGGCAATCAAGGCGTGGCGATGTGCACCTTTGCGGGCTCGTCGATTCTGCCGTCACTGATATCGAGGTTCCCATGAAAGCCGGTATTCATCCAGAATACAAAGTCATCGCGGTCACTTGCACCTGCGGCAATAAGTTCGAGACGCGCTCGACCATCGGCCAGGATCTGCAGGTCGAAGTTTGCTCCAATTGCCATCCGTTCTACACGGGCAAGCAGAAAATTGTGGATACCGGCGGTCGCGTCGATAAATTCCGCAAGAAGTACGCGGCGGCGGCGAAAGCTTAGACTCGCGATTTCGTTCCGCAAACGCGCGGATGCGCGAAGGGGTCGGTGCTGCGCCGCACTTCGCGCCAGCCGGGTGCTGTGCGCTCGACTTGATGCGTGTGAATCCGCGCGCCTGCGAGCGGGCGCGCACGCGTGCGTTCCCGTGAGACGCCGCGGTTAGGGGGCCGCTCCCTTGATTCCGATGTACGGCCGTGCAAGGCTGCGGGGTCATAAACGAACCCCCAAAGATCAACCATACACCCCTGTCGGAACAGCGCATGAGCACGAAATACGAACTCAAGAACCTCGCGACCGGAAAGACCACTCCACTGAATGCCAGTCTCGGGAACAATCGGACCCGAGGCGCTCGACATTTCGAATCTGACCAAGGAGCAGGGGGTATTCACCTTCGATCCCGGATTCATGGCCACGGCCAGCACCGAAAGCAAGATCACCTACATCGACGGCGATGCGGGAGTGCTGTTGTACCGCGGCTATCCGGTGGAGCAACTCGCGGAGAAGTCGAGCTTTCTCGAGGTGGCCCATCTGCTGATCAACGGCAGCCTGCCTACCAAGCCGGAGCTCTGTGCGTTCCAGAATTCGATCATGCGGCACACCATGGTCAACGAGCAGTTGCTGCGTTTTTTTCAGGGCTTTCATCACGACGCGCATCCCATGGCCATGGTGTCCGCGGTGGTTGCCTCGATGGCCGCGTTCTACCACGACACCACGGACATCGGGGATCCCGCGGCATCGCGAGATTTTCGCGCATCGAATCATCGCGAAGCTGCCGACCATCGCCGCCGCGGCCTACAAGCACACGCTCGGCCAGCCGTTCATCTACCCGCGCAACGATCTGCGTTATTGCGCGAACATGCTGAATATGTTCTTCGCGAGTGCCGTGCGAGCCGTATGCCATCGATCCGGTGGCGGCCGAGGCCTTGGATCTGCTGTTCATTCTGCATGCGGATCACGAGCAAAACGCCAGCACCTCGACGGTGCGTCTGGCCGGCAGCACCGGCGCCAACCCGTACGCCGCCATATCCGCCGGCGTATCCGCTCTGTGGGGTCCGGCGCACGGCGGCGCCAACGAAGCCGTGCTCGATATGCTGGACGGAATCGGCTCGGTCGCCAACATCGATAAATTCCTGGCGCGCGTCAAGGACAAGAGCGATCACGTGCGCTTGATGGGATTCGGCCACCGCGTCTACAAGAATTTCGATCCGCGCGCCAAGATCATCCGCGGCATGTGCTACCGAGTGCTGGAGAAGCTCGGCAAGACCAATAATCCGCTGTTCGAGCTGTCGCTGAAATTGGAGGAAATCGCGCTCAAGGACGAGTACTTCGTGTCGCGCAAGCTGTATCCGAACGTCGATTTCTACTCCGGCATCATCTACAGCGCGCTGGGCATTCCGCGCTCCATGTTCACCGTGATGTTCGCCATCGCGCGCACCGCCGGCTGGGTGGCGCAGTGGCAGGAAATGGTTTCCGATCCGCACATGAAGAATCGGCCGGCCGCGCCAGCTCTACACCGGTCCCACGCAGCGAGACTACCAGCCGATCGATAAGCGCTGATCGATGGCGGCGCGAGCTCACGCAGGTATGCCAGCGCACTGCGCGGCGCTGCTGCTTGCGCTGCGCTGCCGATACGGCCATTGGCGCGATAACGCCTGTCCGAACTGCCGCCGGGCGCCGGTTGCTCTCGGCAGCGTGCAATGGAATGGCTGGGGCCGCGGCCTCGACAATACGCGCTACCAGCCCGAGCCCGCGATTCGCGCCAGCGATGTGGCGAAGCTCGCACTGAAATGGGCGTACGGTTACTTCCAGAGGCGGCACGGAATTCGGCCAGCCCACCATCGTGGACGAGCGGCTGTTCGTCACGAGTTCCACGGGCCGCATCTACTCGCTCGACGCCAAGACCGGCTGCACCTATTGGACCTATGACGCCGCCGCGGGCAGCCGCACGGCGGTGACCATCGGCGAACTGGCGCGCACGCGGGTGGTGGCCCTGCCGCGCAAGCTGAAGCGCACCCTGGCGCATCTCGACGTCATCAAGGCGCCGAGCGCCGCATTCTTCGGCGACGACAGCGGCGCCGGTGTACGCACTGGATGCGCAGAAAGGAACTCTGCTGTGGAAAACCCAGGTGGATACGCATCCGTCGGCGCGCATCGTGGGCGCGCCGAACCTGTACAACGATCGGCTGTACGTGGCGGTGGCCTCGACCGAGGATACCGCGGCCGCCAATCCGGGCTACGGCTGCTGCACCTTCCGCGGCAGCGTGGCGGCGCTGGACATCGCCGGCGGCAAAATCGTATGGAAGAGCTATACCGTTCTCGAAGAGCCGCAGCCGACCCGCAAGAACAGCGCGGGCGTCCAGGAATTCGGCCCGTCGGGCGCGGCGGTCTCCGCCATCGCCGACCATCGATGCCAAACGCAATGTGCTGTATGTCGGGACCGGCAGCTCCCCGACCGGCATGCAGCAGGCTCTGACGGACGCCGTCGTGGCCTTCGATCTGGCAGACGGCAAGTTGCGATGGGTCAAGCAGCTGCCTCGGCCGGATGCTGGAACGGGCGGAGCCGGCTTTCTGAGTTCCCCTGTATTGCGGACGCTGGCGACCGGCAATCGAGATCATATTGGCGGGGCAAAAGTCGGGCGTGGTCTACGGTTTGGATCCCGATCACGGCGGCGAGATTCTGTGGCAGACGAAAATAGGCGCCCCCGCTCTCGCCCCTACTCCTGGCGCGAGCCTCGCCGGCGCGGCGAGCCCCGCCGTCGCGGGCGCCGCAGGGGGCGTTGCGTGGGGAATGGCGGCGGATCATCGCAATGTCTACGTCGCACTGTCGGGCCAACTGGCTCAACCCGCCAATGCATCAGGGAGTTTGACGGCGCTCGATATAGCAACCGGCGTCGCGCGTTGGCACACGCCTTCGCCTGAACCGGCCTGCACCTGGGGCTCCCACGACTGCTGGCATGCACAGGCGCAAGCGGTCACCGTCATGCCGGGCAGCGCATTTTCCGGGTCGATGGACGGGCATTTGCGCGCCTATTCGACCATCGACGGCAAGATATTGTGGGACTTCGACACGGCCAAGGATTTTCAAACTAGGAACGGCATCAAGGCAAGCGGCGGTCCCCTGGACCATGGTGGGGCGACGATCGTGAACGGCACCGTTTACATCAATTCGGGTAATACCCTGCTCGCCTTTTCAGTGGATGGAAAATAGGACCCAAAAGCGCACATGACAGCTCACATGACATCATCCAAGCGGCTTGGCTTGGTCGGCTTCTGTTTATTTTTGGCGGCTTCCGTGCCGCCTCGGCGCTTGGATCGACGGCTCACGCGGCCGAAGCGGCCCAGGCGCCGGCCATCGAGAATTCAGTGGTGAAGGTCTTCGCCACCATGCGCTACCCGGATCCCTTCAAGCCCTGGACCAAACAGGCGCCCAGCGAAGTGACCGGCTCCGGAGTGGTGATCGAAGGCAAGCGCATCCTGACCAACGCCCACGTGGTTCTCTACGCCACCCAGGTGCAGATTCAGGCGAATGCGGCGGGCGACAAGGTAGCCGCCACCGTCGTCGCCGTCGCGCCCGGCATCGACCTGGCCGTCCTGCAGCTCGATGATGCGACGTTCTTCGACACGCATCCGCCGGTGGCGCGCGCCAGCAAGCTGCCGCAAATCAAGGATGCGGTGTTGGCCTACGGGTTTCCGGCCGGCGGCAACTCTCTGTCCATCACCAAGGGGATCGTGTCGCGCATCGAGTTCGTCGCCTATAACTATCCGGTATCGGGCCTGCGCATCCAGGTGGACGCCGCCATCAACCCCGGCAACAGCGGCGGTCCCGCGATCGCCGGCGATAAGATGATCGGTCTTGCTTTCAGCCACTTGGTGGGCGGCGGCACGGAAAATATCGGCTACATCATCCCGAATGAAGAAGTCGATTTGTTCTTGAAGGACATCGCTCGATGGCCACTACGAGGGCAAGCCCGCCATGTACGACGAGCTGCAGACGCTCGAAAATCCGGCGCTGCGCGAGTACCTCAAGCTGGATAAGTCCGTCGAAGGCATGATCGTTCACCGACCATACAAGAGCGACGCTTCATATCCGCTCAAGGAGTGGGATGTCATCAGCCGCATCGGCGACACCCCCATCGACAATCAGGGAATGGTCAAGCTGGATAAAGACTTGCGGGTCAGCTTCGCCTATATGATTCAGCGGCTGGCCAGCGACGACAAGGTTCCCATGACCATCGTCAGAGCCGGCAAGTCCATGCAGATTCAATTACCCGTGTCGGCGCAGCACCCCACGCTCATCACCGACTTGCACGGCAACTACCCGTCCTACTTCATTTATGGCCCCGTGGTGTTTTCGACGGCAAGCTGGCAGCTGGTTTCCAGCTTCGAGAACAATGCCGGCTTGCTGCGGCTGCTGGGTGCCGTCAAGAGTCCGCTGATCACGAGAGGCTTCGATCCGCCGGACGCCGAGACCGAGGAACTGGTGGTGATCTCCTCGCCCTTCTTCCCGCACAAGCTCGCCAACGGCTATTCGAATCCCGCAGGCTCGGTGGTGTATTCGATCAACGGCACGCACGTGCACAGCCTCAAGCATCTGGTTGCCTTGCTGCGCGATCTCAAGGATCCCTTCGTCACCATCGAATTCGATCAAAAGGGCAACGAGGCGCTGGTGTTCTCGCGCGCGGCGATGCTGGCGGCGACCGATGACATTCTCACCGACAACGGGGTTCGGGCGCAGGGGTCGCCGGACATGATGGCGGTCTGGCAGGAGCAAGCGGCCAAGTGAATCCGAGGCGCCCGGCGGCCGAGCCTCGCTCGGCCGCTGAGCCTTGCCCGGCTGCTGCCGGCCATACCGGCTAATTCGGCCCGACCAGCTCCGACACTTCTCGTGTGTCCGCCCGCTTCATAGGCCGGCCGTCGACCGGAGAGTACGGCGACTGCCGGATTCCATCGATGGGGAACACGGTGGCATCGACGGTTCGGCCATTGGCCTCGAACCGCAGGGCCGGGTAGTTGAGGCTGCGTTCCGCGTCCATCTTGACCCGCCGTTCATAGAATTCATGGGGCACGCCGAACTCGATGAGGCGCATCGCCACGGACTCCGACCTATCCGCGAATAGATGCAGATTGATGTCGCTGTAATTGGTGGCGGTGCCCGTCAGCACCGAGCCCACCAGCCGGGGCTGGAACTCGCCGAGCATGCGCATGGTGTCCAGAGCGATGCGGCGCTGTTCTTTCAGGGTATGGTCGTGGGAGTCGCGTCCGAACAGCCGCTGGTGCTCGCGCAGCGCGGCTTCTATTTCGACGTTTTTCGGCAATACGGCGACGTCGTTGACTCCCAGCCGATCCGCCGCCTTGCGTTTCGCCTGCAGGAAATCTTCGATGCCGTGTTCGGCCATGATGCGCGCCGCCTCTTGCGCGAGAGCGCGGCGCAAATCCTCGGCACGCTGCGAAAATTTCTTGGGCATGGTCTCTAGAATAGCGGTTTATCGCCGTCGTTCAGTCGGGTTCGAGTTATTCGGCCCTTCATAGGCCTCCGACTTCGGAAGATTGCCGTCGATGAATTTCTCCATGATGCCGTTGGGATCGTCGGAGCTGGCAAGCAAACCCGTCTCCGGCGAGATGCGCGCGGTGACGATGCCGTCGGGCACCGGCACTCCATGCCTGGGAGCGCCGGCCAGGGCCTCATGCATGAAGTAGGTCCAGGCGGGCACGGCCGTGCGGCCGCCTTGTTCGCCCTCGCCCAGCGAGCGATCTTGATCGAATCCTATCCATACCGTCGTCTCGATATCGCCGTTGAAGCCGTTGAACCAGGCGTCGTGCGCATCATTGGTGGTTCCGGTCTTGGCGGCGATATCGTCGCGATTGAGAGTCCGCGCGCGAACTCCTGTGCCGCGCCGAATCACGTCCTTCATCATGTCGGCCAGTAGATAGGCCACCTGCGGCCGGATGATCTGCGGTGCCAGATCCTTGGCCGGAATCAGGGTCTTGCCATCGTGGGGAGCCTGGTCAATCTGCACCGCGCGTGCAGCCGCGGCGGCCCCGGGGCCGGTGTTCGCGGGCGGATCGGAGACGCGGTCGCACTCGAAGCAGGCCAGCGCCGGAGTGGCTTGCTGCAGCACTTTTCCGCCGGCGTCTTCCACCCGGTCGATGATAGTAGGAGTTCACCTTGTATCCGCCGTTGGCAAAGGTGGAATAGGCGATGGCCAGTTGCAGCGGACTCAATTCGGCGGTGCCCAGCGCCAGTGTCAGGTTGTCGGGCAATTGCGATTTATCGAAGCCGAAACGAGTCACGTAGTCCCGGACGTATTCGCCGCCGATGGCGCGCGTCAGGCGCACCGAGACCAGATTTCGGGAAAACGTCAATGCCTCGCGCAGACGGATAGGCCCCGAGAACCTGTTTTCATCCTCCTTGGGCCGCCACGCCTGGTCCATGCCGGTTTCGTCGACCACGATGGGGGCATCCGAAACGACGCTTGCCGGGGTGTAGCCCTTGTCGAATGCCGCCGCATATACGAACGGTTTGAACCCCGAACCCGGCTGCCGCCGGGCCTGAGTTACCCGATTGTACTTGCTTTGAAAATAGTCGAAGCCGCCGACCAGAGCGACCACCGCGCCGTCTTTCGGATCTACGGAAACCAGCGCGCTCTGTGCCTCCGGCACCTGCACGAACAGCAGGGACTCGGCCGTGCGTCCCACCGTGTAGATTACGTCGCCCGGGGTCAAAATCTCGGATGCTTGAGTCGGCCACCGATCCATCTTCTCGTCCGGCAATTCGCGCCTTGCCCAGGACAACTTGTCCCAAGGCAGCGTGACTTCGCCGAGGTCCTTGACGTAGATCGCCGCGCTTTTCGCTTCGACCTTCTCCACGATGGCGGGCTTGAGGCCGCCGATCACCGGGAATTCCTCGAGCTGGGCGTCGAAGTCCTTGGGGGTCGTGAGCTTGCCGAGATCGACCTTGGCGGTCGCGCCGCGATAGCCATGGCGGCGATCGTATTCCAACAGCCCCGTCCGCAGCGCCACCGTGGCCGCGGCCTGCAGGCGCGAATCGATGGTGGTGAACACCTTATAGCCGGCGGTATAGACGCTGTCGCCGTACTTGGCCTGCATGTCGTTGCGTACCATCTCGGCCACGTAGGGAGCATCGGCTTCTATCGAGGAACCATGCAGTCTCGATTCCATCGGGCTGTTTCTGGCCTCATCGTATTCCGCCTGGGTGATATAGCCGAGCTCGAACATCCTGCCCAGCACGTGAGCGCGGCGCACCGTGGCGGCTTCGGCGCTGGCCACGGGGTTGACCACCGAGGGTGCGGTCGGAATCCCCGCCAGCGTGGCCATTTCGGCCACGGTCAATTGGTCCAGGTTCTTGCCGAAATACACCTCCGCCGCGGCGCCGACCCCGTAGGCGCGCTGCCCGAGGAAGATCTTGTTGACGTACAGCGAGAAAATCTCCTCTTTGCTGAATTCGGTCTCCATCAGCAGCGATATGTAGATCTCGCTCATTTTGCGTTTCATGTCACGCCGCGGCGTCAGAAACATGTCGCGGGCGACCTGCATGGTGATGGTGCTGGCCCCCTGGCGGATGCCGCCGGCCTTCAGATTGGCCACCGCCGCACGCAAAATCCCTTCCCAATCAACGCCATGGTGCCTGAAGAAGCGGTCATCCTCGGTGGCCAGAAACGCCTGGATCAGCTTCTTGGGGAGCTGCTCGTAGCGCACCGGGATCCGGCGCTGCTCTCCGATGGCTGCCAGCAGCTTGCCGTCGCGGGTGTATACGCGCAGCGGAACCTGCAATTGCACGTCCCGGAGACTGTCCACGTCGGGCAGGGAGGGCTTCAAATAGACATAAGCACAGACATTGGCGAACGCAATCAGGGCTATTGCGCCGATCAGGACCACACAAATGCGCGATATGAGAACTAGGTAACGTTTGGCCACAGGAAACCGTTCTAACTTATTGCACCGGCGATATTGCGCATGCATATTACCGCCGATACATGGGCATACTCATCGAAAGATGAGGACGCAAAGCCACCGGTCCAACGGGTATAACCCATGGACAGCGGGGTTGCCAGACCAAGATTAACCAATCGCCTAGGGAGAACATAGGCGAAGAGGTCTGAACGGATGACTCGACGCCTTCCTCGATTCTACGAGTTTGTCGTAGGTCCCACTTCGCGCAGCGCCGGCTGCTCGACGGTCATTACCGTGAGTGGCTTCACGTTCTATTTAACAGTTTCTTGCTAAGTTTACTTGGCCTAAGTTAACCTCGTGCACCAGTTTCGACCTCCAAGATACTGAGCATAAAAGGAAAAAAGCTGTGTGGTCGTTCGGCAAAAGAAATCGTCCGCTCTTGGGACTTGACATAACCACCTCGTCGGTGAAGCTCATCGAACTCACGATGTCGGGCGGCCAATACCGCGTTGAGTCCTATGCAGCTGAACCGACGCCGCACAACGCCATCAACGAAAAGGCCATCGTGGACGCGGAAGCGGTCGGCGAGGCGATTCGCCGCGCCGTGAAGCGCTCCGGCGCCAAGAGCCGGCTCGCCGCCATCGCGATCAGCGGCGACGCGGCGATCACGAAAGTGATTCAGATGCCGAAGAATCTCGGCGAAAACGAACTGGAAGGCCAGGTTGAGATGCAGGCCGACCAGTACATTCCGTTCCCGATGGAAGAAGTCAGCTACGACTACCAGGTCGTGGGCCCTTCGGAGAAGGATCCGGAAATGATGGACGTGCTGCTGGTTGCGACACGCACGGAAAACGTCGAACAGCGGCAGGCGGCGGTGCAAGCCTCGGGCCTCACGGCCCATCTCGTGGACGTGGAGGCCTTCGCCCTCGAGAATGCCTGTGCGCTGATGCGCCACCAGATGCCGGACGGCGGGCTCGACCGCACCGTCGCGGTGGTGGATTTCGGCGCCAGCAGCACCACGTTCAGCGTGCTGCGCGATATGAGAGTCATCTATACCCGCGACTTTGCCTTCGGCGGGCAGCAACTCACCGAAGAAATCATGCGCACGTATGGTCTTTCCATGGAAGAGGCCGGCCGCGCCAAGAAAGAAGGCGGCCTGCCCAGCAACTATCAACCGGAAGTGCTCGACCCCTTCATCGACGACATGACTCAGCAGGTCAGCCGTTCCTTGCAGTTCTATCTGGCGTCCGGCAGCGGCCGCTCGCAGCCTGATCAGATATTGATCTGCGGCGGCTGCGCAAACATACCCGGTGTCGCCGAGGTCATCTCGAGCCGGGTCGGTGTGCCCGCGGACAAAGGTGATCCGCTGGGCAATATGAAGGTGTCATCGAAGGCCAAAGCACAAGCAGTGGGCCGGGACGCCACCGCATTACTCACAGCCTGCGGCCTCGCGCTGCGCAGCTTCGACTAAAGGGCCGCCATGCCGCGTATCAACCTACTTCCCTGGCGCGAACAAGAACGCAAGATCCGGCGCCGCGAGTTCATGGGCTACGCATGCGCCGCAATAGTCGCCGCCGCGATCTTCGTCGGTGGCGGCAAGGTCGTGTACTCGAGCTGGACCGATTCACAGAACGAGAAGAACAATCTTCTGAAGAAGGAGATCGTCAAGCTCGATGCGCAGATCGCCGACATCCAGGATCTCGAGACCCGCAAGCAGCGGCTGGTCGCGCGCATGGAAATCATCGAGAAACTGCAGCGCAAGCGGCCTGAGATCGTGCACCTGTTCGATGAGCTCGTGAAGACGGTTCCCGATGGAATTTACCTGACGGCGATCAAGCAGAGCGGCAACAGGCTGGAGATTCACGGTATTGCTCAATCGAGCACGCGCGTGTCGACTTTCATGCGCAACATCGATTCGTCGGTATGGATGGATAACCCGGTGCTGCAGGTCGTCGAGTCCGCCAAGGATTCTCCGACGGGCGGTTCGAATTTCACACTCACCAGCGATGTGGTCGGTGTGGATCTCGAGCATGGGGGCGAAACAACGGTCAAGAAGGTAGCGGCGAAATGAACTTCGTAGAACAGCTCCGAACTCTCGACCAGCGCGATGTCGGCCGTTGGCCGCTGCCGGTGCGGGCCTTCTTCATTGCGGTGATATTCGTGGTCGTCGCGGCATTCGGCTGGTATCTGTTCGTGTGGAACGACGACCGTCCCGTGCTGCAGAAGGCGCAGCAGGACGAATTGGATTTGCGCGCGCAATTCGAGAGCAAGCAGCAGCGCGCCGCCAACCTCGACTCCTATCGGGCGCAGCTCGCGGAAATGGAGCGCAGCTTCGGCGCCATGCTGCGGCAATTGCCCGGCAAGACCGAGGTGCCGAATCTCTTGGTGGACATCTCGCAGACCGGCCTCGCCGCGGGATTGCAGGAAAAGCTGTTCCAGCCCGGCAGCGAGAAGAGCAACGGCTTCTACGCCGAGCTGCCGATCAAAATCAGGTTGGTGGGCTCCTATCACGATTTCGGTAATTTCGTCAGCGGCATCGCGGCATTGCCCCGAATAGTCACGCTGCACGACATTCAGATCACGCCGGTGGACGCCAAGGGCGGCTACGATGATTTGACCATGGATGTGACGGCGAAGACCTATCGCTATATCGAGGATGAAGGCAACGCGAAGCCGGCCAAGAAGACGGGAGGGGCGACGTGAGAGATATGCCCAGAAATGTATCCAGGGCGGGCATCGTCGGCATGGTCCTGCTAGGCCTGGTCGCGGCCGGCTGTTCCGGCGGCCAATCCGATCTGCAGAAATGGATCGCCGACACGAAGAAGAAACCCGGTGGACGCATACAGGCGCTGCCGGAAGTGAAGCCTTACGAATCCTTCGTGTACAGCGCCGGCAACATGCGCTCGCCCTTCCAGCCTCAGGGCGCGTCCGGCCAAGCCTCCTTGAGGCCGAGTACGCGGCGTAACCGCGAGTTCCTCGAGAATTTTTCGCTCGACACTCTGAAAATGGTGGGCACCTTCAAGGTGGGCAATAATTTTTATGGGCTGGTCCAATCCAAAGACGGCCTCGTGCACAAGGTTCAGCCCGGTAATTACCTCGGGCAAAACGACGGCAAAGTGACGGAAATTACGGGCGGGAAAATCAGTCTCGTCGAGATCATACCGGACGGTCTCGGCGGCTATATCGAGCGACCGGCCTCATTGGCGTTGACGGATTGAGGCCACAGGGAGAAGACAGCATGATGAGATTCAAGATACGAACGGCCACGATTCGAGCCACGATGCTCGGCGCGATGGCGCTCCTCGCCCTGGGCGCGGTCAGCCTCACGGCGCGGGCGCAAGATCCGCTCAAGCTCGAGTCGATCGACGTTCAGACCTTATCCGGTCAACAAGTGCAGCTCAAACTGCATCTGAGCGGCCCGGCTCCCGAGCCCCTGCCGTTCACGATCGACAAGCCGGCGCGTATCGCGTTCGACCTGCCGAACACCACCCTCGCCCTGGCGTCGCGGCGTATCGACGTGCGCTCGGGAGGCGTGGACACGGTGCTTGCGGCCGAGGCCAACGGCCGCACCCGCGTGGTCGTCAATGTGGATTCCCTGCTGCCGTACACCACCAAGGTCGACGGCAACACCATTCTCGTCACTCTGGGCAGCCAGCAGGGACAGGCCGCCAAGCAGGGGGCCATAGCCGGCGCCGGCGCCGGTTCCGGACAGGGCGCGGCGCCGGCCGAGCGCGCCATCCGTACCATCGATTTCAGGCGCGGCACCGACGGCACCGGCCGCGTGATCGTGCAGCTGACCGATCCGCGCACCCCGGTCAATGTGCGCCAGGAAGGCAATCAGGTCGTCGTCGATTTCGCCGGCACCGTGATGCCGAAAAATCTCATGCGCCACTATGACGTCACGGATTTCTCGACGCCGGTCCAGTCCGTCGATGCGCTGCGCGTCGAGGGCAGCTCGCGCCTGGTGATCAGCGCGCAGGGCGACTTCGAACAGCTGGCCTACCAGTCCGACAACCAGTACACCGTCGAAATCAAGCCCTCGCAGAAGCGCGCCGGCACCGAGGAGAAGAAGGAGTACACCGGTGAACGCCTGACATTGAATTTCCAGGACATCGACGTGCGTTCGGTGCTGCAGCTGCTGGCGGACACCAGCGGCCAGAATATCGTGGTCAGCGATTCGGTCACGGGCAATCTGACGCTGCGGCTGCAGAACGTTCCCTGGGACCAGGCGCTCGACATCGTGTTGCGCACCAAGGGGCTGGATAAGCGCCGCCAGGACAATGTCATCATCATCGGCCCGACCGCCGAACTCGCCGCGCGTGAGAAGGCGGAACTCGCCGCTCACAAGGAAGTGCAGGATCTGTCTCCCACGCATACGGAGTTCCTGCAGGTCAACTATGCGAAGGTCACGGATCTTGCGAAGCTGATCAAACCCGGCGCGGGTGGCGCCACGAATTCCATGCTGTCGCCCCGCGGCAGCCTGTCCATCGACGAACGCACCAATACCTTGCTGGTGCAGGACACCGCGGACAAGCTGGCCGACATCCGCCGCCTGGTGCAGATCCTCGACGTGCCCGTCAAGCAGGTGCTGATCGAAGCGCGCATCGTGGTCGTCAGCGACACCTATGAGCGCGATCTGGGAGCGCAGCTCGGCTTTACCAGCGCCAATGCCGTCAACGGCAGCAGCGGTATCTTGTCCTTTTCGGGAACCAATGCCGCCACCAGCCAGATCGCGACGACCGCCGCCGCCGGCCCGACCACCACGGGTACGCTGCTGACTACACCGCCTACCACCAGCCGTTACGGGGTGAATCTGCCCGCTGCGAACATCAACGGCAGCGTCGGTGTCTCTTTGTTGACCGGCAGCCACCTGCTCGACCTGGAACTGTCGGCGGCCCAGAACGAAGGCAAGAGTGAAACGATTGCTGCACCGCGCGTCATCACGGCGAACCAGAAGCAGGCGACGATCCTGCAGGGTACCGAGATTCCCTACCAGGAATCGGCTTCGAGCGGCGCCACGACGACTCAGTTCAAGGATGCCGTGCTGTCGCTCAAGGTCACCCCGCTGATCACACCCGATAACCGCGTGATCCTGGACCTCGATGTGTCCGACGACACGGTCGGCGCGCAGGTGACCAGTGCCACGGGAGGTTCCGTCCCCTCGATCGATACCCGGGAAATCGTTACCCAGGTGCTGGTCAACGACGGCCAAACCGTGGTTCTCGGCGGCATCCTCAACACCACCGATTCCTATACGGCCAACAAGGTTCCCTTCCTGGCCGACATTCCGATTCTGGGCAATCTGTTCCAGAGCACCATTAAAATCAACGATAAGACCGAGTTGTTGATCTTCATTACGCCGAAGATCTTGCGCGAGGGTTCGAATCTCTATTAAGGCGCTGCGCGCCACCTTTCAACGGGGTCGAGGACGACCCCGTCCATTGATGGTCAGAACTACTGAGGCGCTGCGCGCCACCTTTCAACGGGGTCGAGGACGACCCCGTCCTTTGATGGTCAGAACTACTGACCGCTTCCTTGAGCTCGACGACCGAAGAAACCGCCTTTTAGGCGGTTTCTTCTTTAGTATGCGGCGGGCATGCTCGACAAGGAAAACATCTTTCTCATCGGTCCCATGGGTTCGGGCAAGACCGCCGTGGGGCGGCATCTGGCACGCCTGCTGCGCTTCACCTTTCACGACAGCGACGCCGACATCGAGGCCAGGACGGGCGTGGACATTGCGTTCATTTTCGAGAAAGAAGGGGAACCGGGCTTCAGGGTTCGTGAAAAGGAGTCCATCGAGCGTCTGACGCGCCTGCGATCCATCGTCCTTGCCACCGGAGGCGGCGCCGTGATCGAGGAGGACAACCGGCGCGTGCTGGCCGAGCGCGGCGTGGTGGTATACCTTGCGACCTCGATCGATCAACAGATCGAGCGCACGCGGCACGGGCGGCATCGGCCCCTGCTGAACGGCATCGATCCCGAACAAAGGCTGCATGACTTGATGCAGCGCCGGGCAGCCCTGTATGCCGAAATAGCCGATTTCACCGTTTCCACTGACGGCCGGCGGGTACAGGTCGTTGCAGAGGAAATTCAGCAAGAGCTTCGGCGAGCGCAGGCTCCCTGAGCTTCCCCTGGGAGCCTGTCGGACTTAGGTCCATCTGCTGCGACGATGGCCCTAAGTCCGACAGGCTCCTGGCTTCGTAATCTATAATCGGCACCGTGCAAACGCTTCAGGTAGATGTCGGGCATTCACGCTATCCCATCTCGATAGGCTCGGGGTTGCTTGCGAACCGTGAGCTGCTGGACGCCCAGATCCGCGGCCGCGACGTGCTGATCGTGACCAATACCACCGTCGCGCGCCTGTATCTCGAGAAATTGATGGACGGCCTGGCCGGACGGAGGGCCGCCGAATGCATCCTGCCGGACGGCGAGCAGCACAAGACGCTGCAAACCGCGGGCTGGGTGTTCGACGCGCTGGTGGGCAAGAAAATGAACCGCGATGCCACCGTGCTGGCCCTGGGGGGCGGCGTGGTGGGCGATATCGCGGGCTTCGCGGCGGCCTGCTACCAGCGTGGAGTCGGATATGCACAGATCCCGACCACTCTGCTCGCCCAGGTCGATTCTTCCGTCGGCGGCAAGACGGGGGTCAATCACGCCGGTGGCAAGAATCTGATCGGCGCGTTCTACCAGCCGCTTTGCGTCATCACGGATACCGACACGCTCGCCACGCTCCCGAACCGGGAACTCAGTGCAGGTCTCTCCGAAGTGATCAAGTATGGTTGCGTATGGGATCCTTTGCTGTTCGATTGGCTGGGCAACAATATGGGCAAATTGCTCGCCAGGGATGCCGATGCGCTGACCTATGCCATCGCGAGATCCTGCGAAATCAAGGCGACGGTGGTCGCCAGGGACGAACGGGAACACAACTTGCGCGCGATCTTGAACTTCGGCCATACCTTCGGACACGCCATCGAGGCGGCCACCGCCTACGAGACCTATTTGCACGGTGAGGCGGTGGGTTTGGGAATGCTGATGGCCGCGGATCTGTCGCGCCGCCTGGGACTGATCGATGCCACCATCAAGGACCGTATCCACGATATCCTGACCAAAGCCGCTTTGCCCACCGAGGCGCCCCGGATCGGCGCCGCCAAGGCCTTGGAACTCATGCAAATGGACAAGAAGGTGCTCGCAGGCACGGTACGCCTGGTGCTGCTCGAAAAGCTGGGGCGGTCCATCGTCACGGGCGACTATTCACAAGCGGCGCTCGAGGCTACGCTCAAGGAGTATTTCTCGTGAGCGCTCTCGCCGCCTACGCCGCACTCGATGAGAATTCGCGCGGCCGCCGCTACCCCGAATCGAAGCCGGCTTACCGTTCGGAATATCAGCGGGACCGCGACCGCATCGTCCATTCGACCGCCTTTCGCCGTCTGGTGTACAAGACTCAGGTCTTCGTCAATCACGAAGGCGATCTATTCAGAACGAGGCTGACTCATTCCCTGGAGGTGGCGCAGATCGCGCGCACCATCGCCCGCGCGCTCAAGCTCAACGAGGTTCTGTCGGAGGCGATCTGCCTTGCACACGATCTGGGACATACACCGTTCGGGCACGCCGGGCAGGACGCGCTCAACGAATGCATGATGGATTTCGGCGGCTTCGAGCACAATCTGCAGTCCCTGCGGGTGGTCGATGAACTCGAGGAGCATTACGCGGATTTTGACGGGCTGAACCTGAGTTTCGAGTGCCGCGAAGGGATTCTGAAGCATTGCTCGTACAACAATGCGATTCAGCTCGGCGAGCTCGGCGAGCGCTTCATCAATCGCCAGCAGCCCGGATTGGAGGCGCAGCTGGCGAACTTCGCCGATGAAATCGCCTACAACAATCACGATGTGGAGGACGGCATCCGCGCCGGCCTCATCACGGTCGAGCAGCTGCTGGAGGTTCCGCTGTTCCGCCGTTATCACGCAGAAGTACTGGAAAAGTATCCCGCCCTCACGGGGCGTCGGCTGGTGTATGAAATTCTGCGGCGCATGATCGATCGCCTGGTCACCGATTTGATCGATTCATCGTCGGCGCGGCTCGCTGCGTCGGGAGTGCGGTCGATCGCCGAGGTGAGGTCGCACCCGGGACCGCTGATCGGATTCAGCGACGAGACCCGCGAGCTCAACTATTCCCTGAAGACATTCCTGCGTGAATATCTGTACAAGCACTACAAGGTGCGGCGCATGACTTCCAAGGCGCGCCGCGTCATGCGCGAGCTATTCGACGCGTTTTTCGGTGATCCCGGCCTGATGCCGGACGAGCACAAGGCGACGGGCTCGCGGCTGGAATTGGTGCAGGGACCGGCGGGCCGCGCGCGCGCGGTGGCGGACTATATTGCAGGCATGACCGACCGCTACGCCATTTTGGAGCATCGCCGCTTGTTCGATCCCGGCGAACGCACCTGAGCGTGGCAACATGAGCGCGACCTTGAAAAACGACCTATTGCTGCGCGCCTTGCTGCGCGAACCGACGCCACGACGGCCGATTTGGCTGATGCGCCAGGCGGGCCGCTACTTGCCGGAATATCGCGCGACGCGCGCACGCGCCGGCGGCTTCCTGCAGATGTGCACCAACCCCGAGATCGCCTGTGAAATCACCTTGCAGCCGGTCGACCGCTATCCTCTCGATGCCGCCATTCTGTTTTCGGACATTCTGACCATTCCGCATGCGATGAACTTGGGGCTCGAATTCGAGGCCGGTGAGGGACCCAAATTTGAACGGCCCGTGCGAACCGCTGCGGATATCGCCCGGCTCGGCGTGCCGGACCCGGGACAGGATCTCAAGTACGTGATCGACGCCGTGGCACTGGTCCGCCGTGAATTGGACGGGCGAGTGCCGCTCATCGGCTTCGCGGGCAGCCCCTGGACGGTGGCTACCTACATGGTGGAGGGCGGCGGCAGCAAGACCTTCGGCGTGATCAAGCGCATGATGTACGAAGCGCCGCGCGATCTGCATCGATTGCTGGAAGTGCTCGCCAAGGCCACCATCCAGTATCTGAACGCGCAGATAGCCGCCGGGGCGCAAGCGGTGATGTTGTTCGATACCTGGGGCGGCGTACTGACGCCCGGGCAATACGAGGAATTTTCCCTGTGCTACATGGCCGAGGTGGTCGATGCGCTGACCCGCAACGCGGACGGCCGCCGCGTGCCCAACATCGTGTTCACGAAGGGCGGCGGCGCGTGGCTAAGCAAGATTTCCGGCATCGGCTGTGATGCCGTCGGCGTCGATTGGACTACGGATCTCGCCACCGCGCGCCGCGCGGTCGAGGGCCGCGTCGCCTTGCAGGGCAACCTGGATCCGTCCGCTCTGTTCGCTCCGCCCGAAGTACTGCGGGCGGAAACTCTGCGGGTGCTCGCCAGCTACGGCGACGGGCCCGGCCATGTCTTCAATCTAGGCCACGGCATTACCCCCGATGTAGACCCCGACCGCGTCGCCGTCCTCGTCGACACGGTACGGAGCTATAGTGTGGAAGCTGCGCGCGCCTGAAGCGCACGGCGCCAGGTTCAGTCCCTGTAGGTGGTCAGAGCGTTCCCGAGGCCCTCCTTGAGCGGGCCCAGCCAGGGTTCGTAATTCCTCCACTGGTCGAGGCCTTCGCGGCTGATGGGCCGTCGCACCTGCTCGGAACTGGCCGTGCGCACGTTCCGCTCGGTCTTGTGAAACTCCAGGCAGGCCGGCTCGAAGCGCAGGCCGCAGAAGTCCAGGATGCGGTGCACATTGCCCTCCAGATCCTCCACCATGTCCTCGTGGTGTACCGTCAGGATCCGCCCCGGCAACGCCTCGTTCCAGTGCCGCATGAGCTCGAGATAGTTGCGGTAGTAGTGCGCCATGTCAGCGATGCTGTAACTGAACTCCTGACCGCCCGAGAACAGCTGCTTGAGATTGCCGAAGCAGCAGGCCATAGGTTCGCGCCGGGCGTCGATGATTTTCGCATTCGGCAGCATCAAGCGGATGAGGCCGATGTCGCGGAAGTTGTCCGGCAGCTTGTCGATGAAGTACGGGCGCCGCGTGCGGCGGTAGATCCGGGTGTCGGCCATGAAGCCTTCGCCGAAGCTGCGGAAGTCTTGCGGCCCCAACTCGGCCAGCACTTTCGGGTAGCGCGGGTTCTCAAGGTCCATGTCACGGCCGCGTAACGCCCTTACGATGCGTTGGATGTCCGGGAGTTCCTGGGTGCCTTCGACCTCCGAATGCGAAGCCAGGATCTGTTCGACGAGTGTCGAGCCGGAGCGCGTCAGCCCCAGGATGAAGATGGTATCCGAATCCGCGACGCCCCAGCCGCTTCGTGTCTCGAAGAACTCTCGAGTGCACACTTGCTTCGAGAGCCGGACGTGGGTCTCGGCGAGTCTCGGCGGGTAACGAACCTCCGCGTGCTTGAGCGCATTGCCGCGCTCGTAGTAGACCCAAGAGTCGGCGTAGTCCTTCTGGTCTTCCAGGGCCTTGCCCAGCGCGAAGCACAGGTGGTAGCGGTCCACAAGGGATGTGGCGGGTGCCGCTTCCGCCGAGCGCATGCCAGCGATGTCGTCGAGCGAAAAGTAATAGGTCTTGAGGTTTGCCAGGCCCCACCAGGCCTCGCCCGATTCCGGCCACGCAGCGATGGCCGCACGGTAGCCCTGGATCGCCTCCGTCCGGTGCCCCTGGGCTCTCAGGGAGAACGCGATCCATAAGTGCAGCTCTGCGGATTCCCGTCCCGATTGGGCATCGCCCAAGAGCCGACGGTACAGGCTGATCCCGGGCTCATAGTCCCCCAACCGGATGCAGGCCTCTCCGTATTGCCGGAGGTATGCGCGGTTGCCCGGATCGAGCTCGAGCAACTGTTGGATCTCCTCGCGAGACCGCACGTACCTGTGTTGATCGAGCAGCGCGCGGGCGTAGTCGGCACGCGCGGCGCGGTAGCCGGGGGCCCGTTGTACGACTGCTTCCAGCAGTAGCTCGGCATCGTCCCGCAACCCGCGTGCGGTGCAGATGCGCCCCAACAGGCGCATGGCCTCGATGTGCTCGCCGTGACGCGCCAGGTATACCCGCAGGACGCGCTCGGCATGGATAAGCTCCCCGTCGGCGAACAGGCTGGCGGCCTCGATGATCTCAGGGGGCAGGTTGCGCAGCGTGGCGAGGCGATCCGCGATCCTGGCGGCGTTCTCTTCATCCCCCGTCTTGAGATACAGGGTGTGCAGCATCTGCCAGCTGGCAGGCAGGGCGGCGTTGAGGTTCACGGCCTGCCAGAAGGCGTCGATGGCTTTCGGGGCATTGCGCAGAGCGGCGTAACAGTGGCCACGCTCCTCGTACAAGCGACTGTAGTGGGGATGCAGCTGCTGCAGCCGCTCCAGCACACCCAGCGCCTCATCGAATTGGTTGAGCAAGCGCAAGTTCATGGCCTGCAGGTAAAGCTCGCCGCGGTTCTGCTGTGATCGCGTCACAAATCCGTCACTACAATTTAACAATTGGGCCTCAGTTTAGCGACCGAGCCGCGTGTCCGCACGCAGCTACAACCTTGAGACATTCAACGCCTGGATTTCTATCCGGGCAGGGGAGATTTTGTGGCAAATGATCGAAAGCTGACCGATCGTCGTGAATTTTTGCAGTTGATGGGCCTGGGCTCCGCCGGTGCCATGCTGAACTCGTCGATAGCCAAGGCGCTGTCCATTCCGGCACACTTCAAGACCGGCACCATCAATGACGTCGAGCACATCGTCATCCTGATGCAGGAGAACAACTCGTTCGACGAGGTATTCGGTACCCTGCGCGGCGTGCGCGGCTTCTCCGACCCGCGCGCGGTCAAGCAGAGGAACGGTAACTCCGTGTTCCTGCAGCCGGCCCAGCAGAAGTTCGGCGGTCCCGCCAACGGCTTTGTGGAAAACGGCGTGACCTATGGCTGGCCCGCCAATCAGTTCGGCGGTGTGACCGCCGATCTGGTAGTTCCGCCATTCCAGATCAATGCGTCGGCCGCGACCGCGACGAACGCGCCCACCGCCGTCATTCCGACCGACAGCTTGAATCTGGTGTACCGTCCGGGACTGGACCACGGCTGGCCTCTCGGTCTCGAAGCTCGAGACGTCGGTGAGTGGGATGGCTGGGTCCCGGCCAAGAACCCGCTGACCATGGCGTTCCGCGAGCGTGTGGACGTTCCGTATCACAGCGCATTGGCGGATGCCTTCACGGTCGGCGACAACTACTACTGCTCGTTCCGTGGTCCGACCAACGTGAACCGCTGCTACCTGTGGACGGGTTGCAACGGCAACATCGCAGGCAACATTCTGCCCAACGGTACCCCAACCGCCCAGGGCACTAACGGCCATGGCGGCGGCATCGTGCTCGGCAACGGATTTGTAAATGGCTTTCCGCTGTCGTGGCCGACCTACCCGGAGATGCTGCAGGCCGGCGGCATCAGCTGGCGCATCTACCAGGATATCGTGGGCGACTCAGTGACGACCCCGACGGTCGTGGCCCACGACCAGGGCAGCGGGCCGATTCCGAAGAACTCCGCTGGTGAAGCTGTCTGCAATGGCAGTTTCGTCGGTACTTTCACCGACAACCCCGTGCTGTACTTCCAGCAGTACATCGACGCGCCCACGAGCTCACCGCTGTTCCAGAAGGCCGCGACGGGCACCGCCCTCGCCTACAACACCCCCGAGCTCACGGCGCCCCGCGCTGCGTGGGAGACCTGGGCCGAGGGACTGTTCGCTCAGTTCCAGAACGACGTAAAGAGCGGCACACTGCCGCAGGTGTCCTGGTTGGTCGCCCCGTCCGGCTATAGCGAGCACCCGGCCGCCCCGAACGGCTACGGTGCCTGGTACATCTCCCAGGTCCTGGACATCCTGACGTCCAACCCGGAGGTGTTCAGCAAGACCGTGTTCATCGTCAACTACGACGAGAACGATGGTTCTTTCGACCACCTGCCAGCGCCAGTCCCGGCGATCAGCACGGACGGCTCGGACGGTGCCACGACGGTCGCCGCCGACTTCGAGCAGGTGCCGGCGGGTTCAGTGCCGGGTATCCCCGCGCAGACGATCGGTTTCGGCTTCCGTGTACCGTTCCTGGCAATCTCGCCCTGGAGCAAGGGCGGCTACGTGAACTCTGAACTGTCGGATCACACCTCGGTCATCAAGTTCATCGAGAAGCGCTTCGGGGTGCACAACCCGAACATCACGCCCTGGCGCCGTGCGGTGACCAGTGATTTGACCTCCTTCTTCAACTTCGCCGACCCCAACGGCAGGATCCCGTCGCTGCCGAACACGTCCGCGTTTCTGCCGCAGGAGCTGCATTCGGCGAGCGGTTCCAGCCTGACGCCGTCTTCGACTTCGCAGATCACCTTGGGCATCCCGAAGCAGGAGCAGGGCGTGCGCCCGGCGCGCGCGCTGCCGTACGACCTGGAGGTCACCGCCGCGGTGAACGCCTCCGCCGGCACCGTGACCCTGACTTTCATCAATACCGGCCGCAAGGCCGCGGTGTTCACGGTGCGCTCGGTCAACGCCGCGGACATTGTGCGTGCCTACACCGTAGAATCGGGCAAGTCGCTGGCGGGCACCTGGGACATTTCGACGGTCTACGGTCTGTCGGTGTACGGTCCGAACGGCTTCTTGCGGCAGTTCAGCGGCAGCAACGACAGCGCCTCCGCGGTGCTGGGCGTTACCCCGACGCACGGATTCGCGGGCTTCGGCGCGCTGGTGCTGCAGATCGCCAACCAGTCCAAGAACCAGGCAAACGTCAAGGTGACCGACGCCTACACGGGCAAGGTCGTCCCGGCGATCTTTGCCCGCCACGGCGAGGAAATTGTGTTCGACTGGTCGTTCGAAGAGTTCCAGGGTTGGTATGACCTGGTCATTACGGTCGAGCAGGACCCGACCTTCCAGTATCGCTTCGCGGGTCACATCGAGACCGGCCGCGAGAGCATCTCGGATCCGGCGATGGGTGGTCTCGTCACCCTGAAGGTTCCTGTCTGATCTGAGGCGATGAGCGAGGTGTGCCGTCGCGGCCGCTGGTCCAGCCGCGGCGGCACACCTCCATCGGGGGCCTTGATGAAGCCTGCTGGGTTCCGGTGGGCTTGACCTTCCCGTCATTGGAAGGTGCATGATTCATACCACCATGAATTCATCCACAACGGCGGAAACGACGCTGCTGGAGCAGGAAGTACCTCGCCTGCAAGAGCTCACCCGAACACGTCATTACGTTGCGGCGCTGGCCGGCATCGACCCGCTGCTGGCTCGACACCCCGAAGACCGTGACCTGTTGTACCTGGCGGCGACGAACCTGCGCTGTTTGAATCGGGTTTCGGACGCGTTAGAACTCCTTCGGCGCTTGGAGCAGCATCACCCGCGGTACAGCCGGCTGCACCAGGAGCGCGGCCACTGTTACGTCGCACTGAGGGATGCCCCCAGGGCCCTCGAGGCATTCCGGCGCGGCGTCAACATCAACCAGGCGTTGCCCGACAGCTGGCAAATGCTGCACGACCTATACCGTATGACCGGAGACCAGCACAACGCCGCCACCGCAGCCGAGCACATCGCGGATCTACGGAGGCTGCCACCGCCCATCATCCAGGCAGGCAGTCTGTTCTGCGACGGCGATTTGACGCCGGCAGAAAGCATCATCCGCGCCTACTTGCTTCAGCACGGTGATCATGTCGAAGCCACGCGTCTGCTGGCCCGCATCGGCATCCAGCGCGACGCGCTGGATGACGCCGAACTGCTGCTGGAATCCGTCTTGAAGCTGGCACCGGACTACGGGGCGGCACGAGCCGACTACGCCGGTGTGCTGAACAAGCGGCAAAAGCACCTGCAGGCGCGGCAGGAGATGGACACGCTACTGCAGCTGGAGCCCAGCAACCGGCATTATCTGAAGCTATACGCGACGGCCTGCGTGGGACTCGGCGATTACGAACCCATCATTCGCCTGTACCGCCAGATGCTGGCGGAAGGCGCTGCAACCAGAACCGAGACCGCGGACTTGCACCGTTGGCTGGCAGACTTGCTGAGAACCGTCGGTCGGCAGCCGGAAGCCATTCAGGAATATCACGCAGCCATCGCCGCCTTGCCGGACTCGGGCGAAGCCTGGTGGAGCTTGGCCAACCTCAAGACTTACCGCTTCGCTGAAGATGAGATCGCGCGCATGCGCACAGTGGAAGCGGTGCCCGCCACCTGCCTGATAGACCGATACCACCTGTGCTTCGCGCTGGGCAAGGCGCTGGAGGATCAGGGTCGATATGAGGAATCTTGGGCGTTCTATCAGCGCGGCAACGCCCTCAAGCACGCCGAGATTCGCTACCTGCCCCAGATCACAGAGACCCAGGCCCGGCTGTCGACACAGGTGTGCACGAAGGAATTCTTCGAGGCACGGCAAGAGTGGGGCGTGGCGGATCCAGATCCCATTTTCATCCTCGGCTTGCCTCGCTCCGGCTCCACTCTCATCGAACAGATCCTGGCTTCTCACCCCCAAGTCGAGGGCACCCAGGAACTCGCTCATGTCCAACGCATTGTCATGGAGCTGCGGGGTCGCGGCACGGACTTGAACAACCCGCGCTATCCAGGTGTGCTGACGGAGCTAACCGCGGAGGACTTCCTGAGCTTAGGCGGACGCTTCTTAACTGAAACTCGGGTGTACCGTCAAACGGGGCGGCCGTTCTTCATCGACAAAATGCCGAACAACTTTCGCGACATCGGCCTCATCCACTTGATGCTACCGAACGCAAAGATCATCGATGCCCGGCGCGAACCCATGGCCTGTTGCTTCGGCAATCTCAAGCAACTGTTCGCCAGCGGGCAGGAGTTCAGCTACAACATCACTGACATCGCACGCTACTACCGCATCTACCTTGAAATCATGCAGCACTGGAACATGGCGCTGCCCGGGCGAATCCTGACCGTGCATCACGAAGACGTGGTCGCCGACCTGGAGGGCAGCGTGCGCCGCATACTCGACTTCTGCGGGCTGCCCTTGGAGCCGGCCTGTCTGGAGTTCCACAAAACCCCGCGCAACGTGCGTACGGCGAGTTCCGAGCAGGTGCGGCAGCCCATTAGCCGCGAAGGCCTCGACCAGTGGCGAAACTACGAGCCCTGGCTTGCTCCTCTGCGGGCCGCTCTGGGCGATGCGGTGACGTCCTACCGAGACTAATGGCGCCCATCACTGTAGGCGCCATTCGGGCTAGTGTGGCGGCGCCGCGGCGGTCCGTAATTCGTCTCGGAGGGCGCGCCGCAAGATCTTGCCGACGTTGGTCTTGGGCAACTCGGTGCGGAAGTACACGTGCCTCGGCACCTTATAGCCGGTCAATTCGGTGCGGCAATACGCAATCAGGGCTTCGGCGGTGAGTGCCGGATCTTTCTTGACGACGAACAGAGCGACTACTTCGCCGGAATGCTCATCCGCCTGTGCGACGGCGGCGACTTCCAGTACCCCGGGGTGTGCGGCAACGACACTTTCAATTTCATTCGGATACACGTTGAAGCCGGACACGAGAATCATGTCCTTCTTCCTGTCCTCGATGAATACGAAACCCAGAGCGTTGATGCGGCCGATGTCGCCGGTGCGCAGCCAATCGCCGAACATCACCAGCTCGGTCTCATCCGGACGGTTCCAGTAGCCGCGCATCACCTGCGGCCCGAACACGCAGATTTCTCCGATGCCGTCCACGGGCACCTCCTTGCCGGCGTCGTCGCGGATCGAGACGTCGGTGGAAGAAATCGGCAGACCGATGGAACCGTTGAAATCCAGGCCTATGGGGTTCGCGGTGGCGATCGGCGCGGTTTCGGTCAGTCCCCACCCTTGCGTCACGATACAACCCGTTACTTCTTTCCAACGGGCGGCCACCACGCCTTGCAATGCCATGCCGCCCGCAAAGGTCACGCGCAGCGCGCTGAAATCCACGGTCTCGAAGCCGGGCGTGTGCAGCAGCGCGTTGAAGAGCGTATTCACGCCGCTGATGAAGTTGAACTTGTACTTTTTCAATTCGGCGATGAAGGACTTGAAATCGCGCGGGTTCGTGATCAACACATTGCGGGCGCCCAGTGAGAGAAAGGCCAGGCAATTGGTCGTGAGCGCGAAGATGTGATACAGCGGCAGCGCCGTGATGACGACGCGCGCCTCGTTGGTATTCAACGACGGATTGATCCAGGCGGAGGCTTGCAACACATTGGCCACCATGTTGCGATGGGTCAGAATCGCAGCCTTCGCCACGCCGGTGGTACCTCCTGTGTATTGCAGGAAGGCGATGTCGTCGGGACCCAGGGGAACGGGATCGAGCTTGAGCCCGAGGCCGCCGCCCAACGCGCTCTTGAAGGTCGCCGTGCCCGGCATCTTCCATTCCGGGATCTGCTTGCGCACGTACTTCAGCACGAAATTCACGATGAAGCCGCGCGGAATTCCCAATAGGTCGCCGACGCGGGTGACCAGCACTTTTTTCAAGTCCGTGCGCGGCAGCACCTGCTGCAGCACGTGCATGAAATTCTCGACGATGACGATGGCCTTGGCGCCGGAGTCCTTGAGCTGATGTTCGAGTTCGCGCGCCGTGTAGAGCGGATTGGTGTTGACGACCACCATGCCGGCACGCAGGACGCCGAACAGCGCAATCGGGTATTGCAGGGTATTGGGCATCATGAGCGCCACGCGGTCGCCCGACGCCAGGCCGGACTTCTTCTGCAGCCAGGCGGCAAACGCGCCGCTGAGCGCATCGAGCTGGGCGTAGCTCAGGGTGGCGCCCATGTTGGTGAAGGCCGGCGCGTGCCCATGGGCGGCACACGCCTCATCGAAAATATCCCTCAGCGAGGCATAGCGGTCGGGGTCGATGTCCGCGGGCACGCCCGGCGGGTATTGATTCAGCCAATTTCGATCCACGCCCACACTCCTCGCTTTTTGTTCCGGGTGTATAGCATCCGCTCGCGATGCCAGCAATGACGGGGTTCCGCGGGAGTAAACTAGCGTCCATGTCCCATCAGACAGACGCGATTGTCCCGGCATCCATCCCAATTATGTGCAGGAGCTCCGATTGATGAGAATTTGGCGATTGATATTCATTGGGGCGTACCTGGGGCTGTCCGGCTGCGTCGTTGGCTACGGTCCCTGCCTGTTCCAGACCCCGTTGAAGAATACGCTGACGGGCCACGTGCACTTTCGCGACTACCCGACCGCCGATGGGGTGGATAATGTGCCGATCTTGACCGTGGACAAAACGGCCTATATCTATGCTCCGGCGCAGAGCATTCGCTGCCTGCCGGCGAACGATATACAGTTGACCGGAGTGTACGAATTTCCGCAGAACATCACGGAGAATTCACATGTCACCGTGTATGGCGTACTGTTTCAGTCGGGGACCGGCCGGCAGCACACGCCGTTTGTAATGGATGTGACCACTCTATTGCCCCTCGCCGACTCTCACTGAGCCCCTTTCGATGGGGCAGGCACGAAGGAGACCTGACGCGAAGAGATTTAATTCAACGCCGGAGTAGAAACAAACCAGGGAGTTTTCATGAAAAACACGAATCTTGCCGGACTTCCGGCAGTGCTCTTGATGGTATTCACACTGGGGATGCCCGCGGGTGCGGCGGACACCGCAGCCCCCGCAGCCACCACCACCTGTACTGACGGCACGACCTCCACGGCCACCGGCCGCGGTGCGTGCAGCGGTCACGGAGGGGTGCAAAAGGCTGCGGCTGCAGCACCGGCCGCCGCGGCTCCTGCTGCCGCCCCCGCCGCGCCCGCGACGTCGGGTACACCTACCCCCTGCAAGGATGGCACGACATCGACGGCCACCGGGCGCGGCGCGTGCAGCGGCCACGGCGGTGTGCAGAAGGCCTCGAGCGCCAAATCTGCCGCGGGGACCAGCGCTCCTGCGGCGGCGACTGCCCCCGCGGCCCCGGCCGCCGCAGCAACGGCGCCTCCGGCTGCCACGGCGACGACGGCCGCCAAGTCATCGACGGCTTCGAAATCAGCGCCTACGACAACGGCCGGCAATACCGACCCGACCGGGGCGACCGCCAAGTGCAAGGATGGGACTTATTCCAAGTCGCAGCACCACTCCGGGACCTGCTCGAGTCACGGCGGCGTCGCCGAATGGTTGACCGCCCAATAACGGGTCTTTAGCCGCTCGGCGGCCTGGCCGCCGAGCGCTACTCAGTTAATGGCGCGGCAGAGGGTCAGTGGCGCAGCAGAGGTTGGAGGACCGGCCAGACGGTGGCCAATAGCTTGGGTTGGCCGAGTTCGTTCGGATGGATTCCGTCGGCTTGCATGAGATTCGGAAGCAGAGCGACATCGTTCAGGAAGAAAGGCACCGCGGGCAATTTCTTGTCGCGCGCCAGATCGCTGTAACACGCGTGAAACTGTTCGGTGTAGTCGGGGCCGTAGTTGGGCGGCATGCGCATTCCCAGCAGCAGCACCTTGGCGCCGGCCGCCGTCGCCAGGTCCACCATCTGCGCCAAATTGGCGCGCATTTGCGCAATGGGCAGCGCGCGTAAACCATCATTGCCGCCCAATTCCAGAATGACGATCTTGGGCCGATGCAGAGTCAGAGCCCGCGGCAGGCGTGCGAGGCCGCCCGCCGTGGTCTCGCCGCTGACGCTGGCGTTGACGACTTGGTAACCGTACTCTTGGTCCTTGAGCCTCGTCTGCAGCAACGCGACCCAGCCCTGTTCTACGTGCGCCAGCCCGTAGCCGGCACTGATGCTATCGCCGAACACGAGAATCACCGGAGTTTCGGCAGGCGCTGCGCCGCCGGCCGAAATGGACACCGAAATCAGCACGAACAGGACCAAAAGCCGTTTCACAGGCGCTCCTCAATGCAAGATGAAATCGTTCTCGAAGCGAAGAATGTATCCAAGACGGTCACGAGCCCCGAGGGCCGGTTGACCATTCTCGCCGATGTGAGCCTCAGTGTGCGAACCGGCGAGACATTGGCTATTGTCGGTGCCTCGGGCGCGGGCAAGTCGACCTTGCTGGCGCTGCTCGCCGGACTCGACTCCCCGAGCACGGGCCGGGTGCTGATCGCCGGCGCCGACCTGAGCGAACTCGACGAGGATGGCCGCGCCGCCATTCGCGGCAAGCATGTCGGCTTCGTGTTTCAGTCATTCCATTTGATCCCCTCGCTCACCGCCGTCGAAAACGTCATGCTGCCGCTGGAGTTGGGCGGCCGGCGCGATGCGCGGCAGGCGGCGCTCGCCGCGCTCGCGCAGGTCGGCTTGACTCCACGCGTGGCCCACTATCCGAGGCAATTGTCGGGCGGCGAACAACAGCGCGTGGCGATCGCGCGCGCCTTCGTGACGCACCCGGCCGTATTGTTCGCGGATGAGCCCACGGGCAATCTGGACACGGCCACCGGCCAGCGCATCACCGACCTGCTGTTCGACCTGAATCGCAGCACGGGCAGCACCCTGGTGCTGGTGACGCACGATCGCGCCCTGGCCGCGCGCTGCAGCCGCATTTTGGAACTCGACGCCGGGCACACGGTGAACTGATGCAAGTCCTGCGCTTCGCCTTGAGGAACTTATGGCGCGACCTCAAATCCGGCGAGTTGTCGGTGCTGCTGCTGGCGCTGACAGTGGCGGTTCTATCCTTGACGGCCGTCGGCTTCTTCACCAGCCGCATCTCGCTGGGAGTGCGCGCGCAGGCGGCCGAAGTACTGGCGGCCGATCTGCGCCTCGAGTCGCCGAATCCTATCGCGGAGCGGTATTTCTCCGAGGCCCATGCCAGAGGTTTGCGCACGGCGCGAATTCTGACTTTTCCCACCGCGATATTCAGCGGCGACTCGAGCCAATTGGCGGCGCTCAATGCGGTGACGGCGACCTACCCGTTGCGCGGGCGCGTGCGCATCGCCGACGCGCCCTTCGGTACGGCGCGAACGACCGATCGCATACCGGGCCGCGGCGAAGTCTGGATCGATGCGCGCATCATCGCGCAGTTGAAGCTCGCCCTGGGAACGCCTTTGAAGATTGGGGCGGCGACGTTCAGAGTGACCGAGGTGCTCGACTACCGGCCAGACCAGGGCACCGGATTCGTGAATCTCGCACCTGCTGCGCTGCTCAACTATGACGATGTGCCCTCGACCCAGTTGATTCAGCCCGGCAGCCGCGTCACGTACGGCGCCCTGTTCGCCGGACCCGCGGCGGCCATAGCCGACTTTCGCGAATTCTTGGTGTCGGCCAAAACGCCGGGCGAGCGCTTGCGCGAGGTCGACGAATCGAGCCGCCAGCTTAATTCCGCCATCGATCGCGCCAGCCGCTTCCTGAACCTGGCCAGTCTGGCGTCCGTCCTGCTCGCCGCCGTGGCGGTGGCCATGGGCGCCCGGCGCTATGCAGCGCGGCACATCGACACCGTGGCATTGATGAAGTGCATGGGAGCCTCGCAGGCCTTCGTCCTGGCCATCTCCATCATCGAATTGACTCTATTGGCGGTTTTCGCAGTGGCCATCGGAGCGCTGCTGGGATATCTCGCACAGTCGGGCCTCGCGTGGGTGCTGCGCGATCTCATCCGCACTGAGCTGCCCGCCGCGTCGTGGGCGCCGCTGCCCATTGCGCTGGTCACCGTCCTGGCCATGCTCATAGGCTTCGCGCTACCGCCGCTGCTGCAGCTGAAGAGCACGCCGCCGGCGCGGGTACTGCGCAAGAGCGTGAGCGCGCCGCCGCTGCGTTACGGGGCAAGCTACGTGCTGGCCCTGGCTGCATTGTTCGCAATTTTATGGAGCCTGGTGCGCGACACCGAACTGGTGCTCTGGGTCTTTGCCGGCGTACTGGGGGTCGGCCTGGTTCTAACCCTGGCGGGATACGGACTGGTGCGCCTCACGGGCCGCCTGCGCGGCGGGGTCGGGGTGGCATGGCGTTACGGGCTCGCCAATGTCTCGCGGCGCGGCGGCGGCAGCGTCGTGCAAATCGTTGCCTTCGGCTTGGGGCTGATGGTGTTGCTGCTGCTGGCCGTGGTGCGCGGCGATCTGCTCGCCGACTGGCGACGCAGTCTGCCCGCCGACGTACCCAATAATTTTCTGATCAACATACGTCCGGAGGAGCGCCAGCCACTACAGGGGTTCTTTCAACTGCACGGACTGGGGCAGCCGGCCATGTATCCCATGGTGCGGGCGCGTATCACAGCGATCAATTCGCGCCCCAGCCAGTCGCTGAAATTTCACAGCGATTCCGGCCGCGGTTTCCTGGAACGCGAGCAGAACCTGACCTGGGCGGCTTCTTTGATGGAAGACAATCAATTGATCGCGGGCTCTTGGTGGACCCCCGCGGACACCGGCAAGCCCTTGGTATCCATCTCGACCGAATATCAAGAAGCGCTGCATTTGCAGCTGGGAGACAAGCTCAGCTTCGATGTGGCGGGCGAGCCTCTGACCGTGCAGGTGGCCAGCATCCGCAAGATCCGCTGGGACAGCTTTCGGCCGAATTTCTTCCTGGTATTCCCGCCCGGACTCTTGGACGGCGCGGCCGGGACTTATATGACCAGTGTGTTTCTGACTCCGGCCCAGAGGCCTGCATTGGCCGATCTGGTGCGCCGGTTTCCAACGATCTCGGTGTTCGACGTCGACGCCATTCTCAAGCAGATCCGCGACATCATGGACCGCGCCTCCCTGGCCGTGCAGTACGTCTTTCTATTCACTTTGGCAGCGGGAGTCGTGGTGCTGCTGGCGGCCGTGCAATCGACCCGGGACGAGCGCCGTTATGAGAGCGCCATACTGCGCACTTTGGGGGCCAGCCGTACCACCGTGCTGCAAGGCGTGGCCGCCGAATTCTCCGCGCTGGGGTTTCTCTCGGGCACCCTGGCTGCCTTCGGTGCCACCGGCGTGGGCTGGGCGCTGGCTCGCTGGCTGTTCTCGCTGCAGTTCACGCTCGACCCCTGGGTCTGGGTGGTCGGTTTGGTCTGCGGCACCGTTCTCGTCGGTTTGAGCGGCGCTCTGGCGACTCGCCGCGTGATCAATACACCGCCCGTCCACACCCTCCGGGATGATTAGTATTGAGCGAGCGCACCGCGCTCACTTCACTTCGAGAATCATCCAACCGATCGGAACGGGACTGCCGTGAACCGGCAGCGCTTCGATTCTTGCATTGTAGATGCCGGCGGAAAGGCCGGTCGAATTGAGCGTCATGCGCAGTTCGCCGTTCGAGTCCTTGAGCAGGTTTTCCAGCACCAGCGCGCGCCCCTGGTCGTGCTTGTCAACCAGCATGCGAAACTGCATCTGCTTGTTGGTATAGCCCAGGTCGATGTGCAGATTCATCAGCAGCGGCGCGTTGCGGGTCACGACGACCCGGGACCTGTCGATTCCCGGAGCGCGATCGGGAGCCACGTACATTTCGCGTGACGTGGCCGGCTGTACCAACGAGCCCCGGTTCATCGAGGCGCGCGTGTCTTCGAGTTCGCCGCGCAACAGTACGTACTTGCCGAACAGAGCCCAGAACGCAACCAGGCTCAAGAAGGCGATCGCGCCCAGGCCGATCAAGACGTAAATGGTTTTCCACCAGGGCGGCTGCGGCTCACGTAGATCCTGCGGCTGGCCGCTGGCCTCGAGCAGCTTGAGGCTCGCCTGGGCGCGCTCCGACATTTTGAGTTCATTGAGATACTCGGGATGCTCGCGGCACCAATTCTCGAGATCGCGGGCGCCTTTGAGCGGCAGCTTGTTCTCCAGATAGCGCTCGACGAGCTGGTGATCTTCGATGAATTGACGATCGAAGCGCGGGGGTGCCGTCTGGGGAGTTCCCCCTGAAGTGGTGCGAGCGTTCATGCGAAGAGAATCCCTTTTCGGGCATCATGACCGGTCCGGCGCAGATAATATGTGAAATGATCGGCAAATGCCTCACTTGCCCGCTACGGCGCGATGCACGAGGTCGCACACCGCGTCGATGAGCGGGGCGCGCGTGCTCGACTTGCGCCATACCGCGCCGACGGTGCGCGACGGCGCGGGGTTGGCGAATCGCCGAATGGCGAGGCCGCGCTGCGATCCGAACGGCGATTCCACCGCGAGTTCGGGCAGCAATGTTATGCCGAGGCCGGCGACCACCATTTGACGCAGAGTCTCGAGACTGGTGGCGCGGTAATCCTCCGCCTCGCGGACATCGACCCGGCTACAGACCTCCAAGGCCTGGTCGCGCAGGCAGTGGCCATCCTCCAGCAGCAGCAAGGTATGTCCTTTCAAGTCCTGAATTTTGATTGATGATTTGGCGCCGAGCGCATGCCCGTTCGGCAGGGCAACCGTGAAATCCTCGCGGTAGAGTTCGCGCGACTCGATGCCGTCCTGCGGCGCCGGAAGTGCCATGATGCCGAGATCGATTTCGCCGTCGCGCAGCTTTTTCAGCAACGCTTCGGTTTGGTACTCGTACAGCATCAGGCTCAAGTTCGGCAGCGCCTTGCGAACCTTCGGCATCACGCGCGGCAGCAGGTAGGGCCCGATGGTGGGAATCAGGGCCAGCTTGAGCCTGCCGGCGAAAGGGTCGGTGTTGTTGCGGGCGAGAGCGATGATTTCGTCGCCCTCGTTCAGCATGCGGCGGGCCCTCACCACGACTTGCTTGCCGACCTCGGTGAGCTGCACGTTCTTCGGTTGGCGCTCGATCAGCGTGACTCCGAGATAGTCCTCGAGCTTTTTGAGCTGCGCTGAGAGAGTGGGCTGGCTCACGAAGGTGCGTTCGGCGGCCTTGCCGAAATGGCCCGTGTCGGCGAGCGCCACCAGGTATTTCAGGTCCTTGAGATTCATGCATCAGCCCCCAAACAAGCAAACAGCGACGATAGACATACTCTATCAAAGTTATAGTTACAATCCAATTCCTTAATGGGTGTGTCGTTGCTAAGATGGCATCTCCAATCAATATTTGCTCGAGGATCATGTAATGTCTCTGATCAACACTGAAATCAAGCCCTTCAACGCCACCGCCTATCACAACGGCAAGTTCGTGCCCGTGACGCACGATACTCTGAAGGGCAAGTGGTCCGTCGTGGTGTTCTATCCCGCGGACTTCACTTTCGTTTGCCCGACTGAACTCGGCGATCTCGCCGACAACTACGCTGAATTCAAGAAGCTGGGCGTCGAAGTCTACGGCGTTTCCACGGACACGCATTTCGCGCACAAGGCGTGGCACGACACCTCCGACACCATCAAGAAAGTCCAGTACCCCCTCGTCGGGGATCCGACCGCGACGCTGGCGCGCAATTTCGAGGTGCTCATCGAGGAAGCGGGTCTCGCACTGCGCGGCACTTTCGTCATCAACCCGGAGGGTGTGATCAAAGTCATGGAAGTCCACGACAATGGGATCGGCCGCGATGCGAAGGAATTGCTGCGCAAGGTGAGGGCCGCGCAATACGTTGCATCGCATCCGGGTGAAGTGTGCCCGGCGAAGTGGACCCCGGGAGCGGAGACTCTGTCGCCGTCCCTGGATCTGGTCGGCAAAATCTAAGGCCGATGCCGCTACCGTAAAGAACCGGTGGCCTCGGATCGCGACGATCGCGTCGCGGTCCGAGGCAAGCCAAGGACGATTTTTTTTGGATGTCACCATGCTAGACAGCAACTTAAAGACACAACTGAAGAGCTACCTGGAGAGGATTTCCCAGCCGGTGGAAATTGTCGCGTCCGTGGACGACGGCGATAAGTCTCGCGAAATGCTCGAGCTGCTGACGGACATCGAGTCCGTGTCGACATTGATCAAGATCGATGTGCGGCGTGACGATGCGGAAGTGAAGCCCTCCTTTGCTTTGCGCAGCCCGGGAGCAGAGCCCCGGGTGCGCTTCGCCGGATTGCCCATGGGCCATGAGTTCACCTCCCTGGTGCTTGCGTTGCTGCAGACGGGGGGCTATCCGCCAAAGGTCGAAGCCGCCCTCGTCGAGACCATCCGCGGCCTGGACATCGATTGCCACTTTGAAACCTTCGTTTCACTGACCTGCCAAAGCTGTCCCGATGTGGTGCAGGCGTTGAATCTGATGGCGGTGCTCAATCCCAAAGTGCGCCACACCATGATCGACGGAGCCCTGTTTCAAGGCGAGGTAGAGCGGCGCCAGGTGATGGCGGTGCCGGCCGTGTTCCTGAACGGGCTGCCCTTTGGGCAGGGCCGCATGGAACTCACGGAAATCCTCGCCAAGCTGGATGCGAGCTCCGCGGCGCGCGAGGCCGATCGCCTCGGCGCCAAACCGGCCTTCGATGTATTGGTGGTCGGCGGCGGCCCGGCCGGCGCCGCGGCGGCGATTTACGCCGCGCGCAAGGGCATTCGCACCGGCATCGTGGCCGAGCGTCTCGGCGGTCAGCTGCTCGACACCGTCGGCATCGAGAATTTCATTTCCGTGAAGGAGACCGAAGGCCACAAACTGGCATCCGGGTTCGAGCAGCACGTCACCACCTACGATGTAGATGTGATGAATTCGCAGCGCGCCGAGGCGCTGATTCCGGGCCATCTGACCGGCGATCCGATCGAAGTGAAACTGGCGGGGGGCGCGGCCCTGAAAGCACGATCGGTGATCATCGCGACGGGCGCGCGCTGGCGCGAAATCAACGTCCCCGGCGAGCGCGAATACCGCAATCGCGGAGTGGCTTACTGTCCGCATTGCGATGGTCCGCTGTTCAAAGGCAAGCGGGTCGCCGTGATAGGCGGGGGCAATTCCGGCGTCGAGGCCGCAATCGATCTCGCCGGGCTCGTAAGCCACGTGTGGCTGATCGAATACGATGCGCAATTGCGGGCCGACGCCGTGCTGGTTCGAAAATTGCACAGCCTGTCCAATGTGACCATCATCACAGGCGCGCAAACCACCGAAGTGACGGGTGATGGGGAGCGCGTCAACGGCCTCGCGTACAAGGACAGGCAGAGCGGCGTGCCGCACACCCTGGATCTCGCGGGCGTGTTCGTCCAGATCGGGCTGGTGCCGAATACCGACTGGCTGAAAGGCACGGTGAAGCTCTCGCCGCGAGGCGAGGTCGAGGTCGATGCGCGCGGTCAGACGTCCGTGCCGGGTGTATTCGCCGCGGGAGACTGCACCGTAGTACCCTATAAGCAAATCGTCATTGCGGTGGGTGAGGGCGCGAAAGCTTCGCTGAGCGCCTTCGACCACCTGATCCGCTCGCCGCTGTCCGCCGCCGCCTAGCTGAATCCTGGGGCCGCCGCACTCGGCGGCGGCCTTGGGAGAGCGTCCATGATTTCAGCAGTACCACCCCATCGACTGTCGTCGGGAGTCGTGGTGGTGAGCCTGGCGCAGCGGAAACTGAAGTATCTGCTGCTGCGTGCCTACCGCAATTGGGACTTCCCCAAGGGCTTGGTCGAGGCTGGCGAGGAACCCATCGATGCCGCCGTGCGCGAGGTCCGGGAGGAAACGACGCTCGACGATCTGTCCTTCGACTGGGGCTTGGAGTTCATGGAGACCGGCCCCTACAACAAGGGCAAGATTTCCAGGTACTACATTGCGCGCAGCAAGGAGACGCAGGTGCGGCTGCCCATCAATCCCGATCTAGGCATGCCCGAGCACCATGAGGCGTGCTGGGTCGAATTTGCCAAGGCCCTGTCCATCGTGTCGCCGCGCCTGCAGCCGGTGGTTCGCTGGGCCCACGCCATCATCAATCACGAGCCGAGCGCTCCCAAACCCTAGCCGATATTGATCGCGCCTCTCCCGAGTTCGATCACATCGCCCCCGACGAGGATCTCGCGCTCGGCCGTGACCTGCAAATAGAGGGTCGATGGGCGGCCGACGAATTCGCCTTGGGATATCTGCAACTCCAGCGGCAGCTTGACCTGCGTCGCCAGGCACCAACCGCCGAAGTTCGCGGTCGCAGAGCCGGTGGCGGGGTCCTCGAGAATGGCGGTGCCCTGCGGGAAGAAGAAGCGAGCCAGGGCGGCGCGGGCGCCGTCCTGGCAGAATACATAGGCCATACTGATACCGTCTTCGCTGTGGATATTGCGCAAGGCCTCCGGCTGCGGTGCCGCACGCCGCACCGCATCCATCGAGGCGAGCGGCACGATCAGCTGTTCCTTGCCGGCCTTGATCCACAGGGGTCGTTCGCCGATGTCGGCCTCATTCAGCCCCAGTGCCTGGGCCAGGACGCCACGCGGCTCGTCGACTTCACGCCAGGTCGGTGTGGGGGCGGTCAATGTCCATCGGTCGCCCTGTGCGCGCACGGGGATCAGGCCAGCCTGCATTTCCAAGCAAAGCGATTCCCCGCCCAGGCCCAGTGCCCGGCAGATATGCGCCGTGCCCAGGGTGGGGTGTCCGGCGAAGGGCATCTCATAGGTCGGTGTGAAAATGCGCACGCGCGCGTCGGCGCGCGACGAGGGCAGAATGAAAGTGGTTTCAGAGAGGTTGAACTGCCGGGCCAGCGCCTGCATGACCCGAGTGTCGAAATCAGCGGCGTCTTCGAACACGCATAGCGGATTGCCGGTCAGTGCGCCCCGATGATGGGTGAAGACGTTGACGATGCGAAACGAGTAAGTAGCCAATAGAATCAGTGGGTTACGCGAGGGAGTGGAAGACTTTTTGGACGTCGTCGTCTTGTTCGAGCTTGTCGATCAAGCCCAAGACCTCGGCTGCCTGGTCCTCGGGCAGTTCGATGGGCACCGAGCAGATGTACTCGTGCTCGGCAGACAGCGGCGTAATGCCCCGCTTTTCCAGAGCCTCTTGCAGCTTGCCGAAATCATTGAAGGCGCCGCGGATCACCAGCTGCGGTTCGCCCTTGTCCCCCGTGCTGTCGCCCATTTCTTCCAGACCGTAGTCGATCAAATCCAGCTCGAGTTCGTCCTGATCCTTGACGGCGCCGGGATCCAGGCGGAACACGCCCATTTTCTTGAACATGAAGGCGACACTGCCGGTGGTGCCGAGATTGCCGGCGCCCTTCATGAAGATATTGCGCACGCTGGCCACGGTGCGGGTGGGGTTGTCGGTTGCGGTTTCGACCAGCAAGGCGACTCCATGCGGGGCGTAGCCTTCGTA
The DNA here is from genome assembly GCA_963807505.1 of uncultured Gammaproteobacteria bacterium. Classification (GTDB taxonomy): domain Bacteria; phylum Pseudomonadota; class Gammaproteobacteria; order Steroidobacterales; family Steroidobacteraceae; genus Bog-1198. The sequence goes on from CAWECC010000001.1 coordinate 1,506,170, forward strand.
GATGATCTCCTGATAGTTGGCCGCTTCCTTGCCCGAGGCACGGCGAATAGCCGCATCCGTCTTGTCCTTGGGCATGTTGACGGCGCGCGCATTCTGCAGCACCCTGCGCAGCGTCGGGTTCGCCGCAGGATCGGGGCCGCCCGCGTGCACTGCGATAGCTATATCCTTGGCAACGCGCGTGAACTGCTTTGCCATCCGGTTCCAACGCGCAAACATCGCGTGTTTTCTGACTTCAAATATGCGTCCCATGGCGCACATGGTAGCAATACCGCGTCAAACCGCTAGACTTGCTGCTCCTTTTCCGAGGCGATTCCCTATGAGTGCAGTTTCTACGGACGAAAGTCCGAGCGCGATCAGCTTCCGCGATCTTGCTCTCTCCGAACCCGTGCTCCGAGCCTTGACGGACGTCGGCTATGAGTCTCCTTCGCCGATTCAGGCTGCAACCATTCCGGTGCTGCTGTCGGGGGCCGACATGCTGGGACAGGCCCAGACCGGCACCGGCAAGACCGCCGCCTTTGCCCTGCCGGCATTGACGCGCATCGATTTGTCCAAACACGAACCTCAGGTCCTGGTGTTGGTTCCCACACGCGAACTTGCCCTGCAGGTGGCCGAGGCGTTCTTGAAGTACGCGGCGCATCTGAAGGGATTTCACGTGCTGCCGATCTACGGCGGTCAAAGTTACCAGCCTCAACTCAACGCCCTGCGGCGCGGAGTGCACGTGGTCGTGGGAACCCCCGGGCGCGTCATCGACCACATGAACCGCGGCACCCTGAAGCTCACGGGGTTGACGCTGCTGGTCCTGGACGAGGCCGACGAAATGTTGCGCATGGGCTTCGTCGATGCCGTGGAGAGCATTCTCGAACAGACGCCGCCGCAGCGGCAGGTGGCCCTGTTCTCCGCCACCCTCCCCGCGCCGATTCGCCGCATAGCGTCGAAACATCTGCGTTCGCCGCGTGAAATCACCATCAAGAGCAAGACCAGCACCGCGACCAACATCCGCCAGCGATACTGGATAGTCAGCGGCATGCACAAGCTGGATGCGCTGACACGCATCCTCGAGGCCGAAACCTTCGACGGCATGCTGATATTCACCCGCACCAAGCAATCGACGGTGGAACTGGCGGAAAAGCTCGAAGCGCGGGGCTTCGCCGCTGCACCGCTCAACGGCGACATTCCCCAACCCCAGCGCGAGCGCACCGTCGCGCGCCTGAAGGCGGCCCAGATCGACATCGTGGTGGCCACCGATGTCGCTGCGCGCGGCCTGGATGTCGAGCGAATCGGTCATGTCGTGAACTACGACGTGCCTTACGACACGGAGTCCTACGTGCACCGCATCGGCCGCACGGGCAGGGCGGGACGCAAGGGCGAGGCCATCCTGTTCATCGCTCCCCGGGAGCGCAATATGCTGCGCGCCATCGAGCGCGCCACCCGGCAGACGATCGAGCCCATGAACCTGCCGACGGTTGATGCGGTCAACGCGCTGCGAATTGCAAAATTCAAGCAGCGGGTCACGGAGACCATCGCCAAGGGAGAAGCAACGGTTTTCCGGCCCGTGCTCGAGCAATTGGAGGCCGAGACAGGCCTGCCGCTCATCGACATCGCCGCGGCACTGGCGAGCTTGTCGCAGGGGACGACGCCGTTGCTGCTGGCGAGCAAAGCGGAGCGCCCGGCGGAAGCCTATGCGCCGAGCGCCGGGGCCGGGGGTCGTGGACGCAGTGAGCATGAAGGGCGGGATACGCGTGACCCGCGGGACAGTCGGGAGCGGTATGAGAAACCCGCGCCCGTCGAAAAATCACGGATGTCCGAAAATTTCGCCGACACCAAGGCCGATTCTTCGACGCCGCGCAAACCTCGCGCCAAATCGGCCGCCAGTTTGATGGAAACTTTTCGCATCGAAGTGGGGTCGGTACATGGAATCAAGCCCGGCAACATCGTCGGTGCCATCGCCAACGAGGCGGGGATCGAGGGCGTGCACATAGGCCGGGTGGACATTCGTGAAGATCATAGTTTCGTCGACTTGCCGGAAGGCATGCCGAAGCAGATATTCAAGGATCTGCAAAAGGTTCGGGTGGTGGGTCGTGAGCTTCGGATCAGCCGGGTCAGCGAGAAGCCGCCCAAGCCACCGCGAGATTCGACCGGCCGGCATACCGAGCGCAAGATGCTGACCCGGCGCAAAGTGAAGAATTGACGTTCGATGGGCTAATCAAACGAGGAGTGGATCATGGGCAAGGGTATGGAACGAAAGAAAGAAGAAAAAAAGAAGCCGGCCAAGACGCTGGAAGAAAAGCGGGCCGCGAAGAGGGAAAAAAAGCAAGCCAGGGGCTGAGTGTTCGCCTCTCGCACGGAGCGGACGCGAGGGGTCGTCAGACGACCCTCGAGCGGCGCCCGCCGGCGAGGAAATCCCTGATATTGGCCGCCTGCGCCGCGGCCACATCGAAGTTGTGGGTGCCGGTGCCTGCAACTGCGACCAGGTAGAATGCGCGGCCAATCATGAAGATTTCCGCAGTCAAGTTTTTGGTCGCAGCCAATGTGCTGGTGTTCGCTCTTCAGAGCATGTCGAAGGGCGCACTGGATGTATTTGCGTTGTGGCCGCTGCAGCCGATCGACGGCGTGTCGTATTTTCACGTTTGGCAAATCATTACCTATGCCTTCCTGCACAGTACCGGGAACATCACCCACCTGCTGTTCAACATGCTCGGCCTGTGGATGTTCGGCGCGGAGGTCGAGCGCTATGTCGGGCCGCGCCGCCTGCTCGCTTGCTACTTCGCGTCGGTGATCACCGCTGCGCTCAGCCAGCTCTTCATTCCCATGATTTTCGGCGCGCCGCCGGGCCCGACCATCGGCGCCTCCGGCGGGGTTTTCGGCCTTCTGCTGGCTTATGCCTTTCTGTTTCCGACACGCAAGGTCATTCCGCTGATCCCTCCGATACCCATGCCGGCGTGGCTGTTCGCCACTCTCTATGCGGCGGTTGAACTTTTCCTGGGCGTCACCGGTACCCTGTCGGGAATCGCACATTTCGCCCACCTGGGCGGCATGGTGGGCAGCGCCCTGGTAATCATGCAATGGAAACGGGCGCGGTCGCGCCGCTGAGAGGCTACGCTATGGCAGCAGCGAAATTATCCGGGAGCATCGTCCTCAAGAGCACCTTCTGTCTGGCGGCACTGCTGTGCCTGACCGCGCCGGCGCAGGCAGAATGGGTGCGCCGCGTCACGGACGGCATCATGGGCACGCGGATTATCGTGGAGCTATGGTCGGACGATGAGGCGAAGGCCAACCGGGCGATCGATGCGCTGCTCGATGAAATGCGGCATATCGACGAATCGATGAGCACTTTCAAGCCCACCAGCGAGGTTTCACAGGTCAACGCCAAGGCAGCGGATGGCCCCATGAAGATCAGCAAGGAGCTGTTCGATCTGCTGGTGACGGCCAAGCAGTATTCGGTCATCACCGACGGCGCTTTCGACATTACCTACGCCAGCGTCGGCTATATGTACGATTTTCGCAAACACGTGCATCCGGACGAAGCGCACATCGACAAGGCATTGCCGGCGGTCAACTATCGCCACGTGCTGCTCGATCCGAAGAACCAGACCGTGCAGTTTTCCCAGAAAGGCGTACGCATCGATCTCGGCGGCATTGCCAAGGGTTACTCCGTGGACCGCGGCATCGACGTATTGAAATCTTTTGGCGTCACGAAGGCTTATGTCTCCGCCGGCGGCGACAGCCGCATCATCGGTGATCGCTTCGGCAAGCCCTGGGTGGTCGGGATCCGCGATCCGCGCAAGGGCGAGGGAGAGGTGATTGCGCGGATACCCTTGGTCGATGCGGCCATTTCCACCTCGGGCGATTACGAACGCTTCTTCGAGGAAAACGGCGTGCGCTATCACCACATCATCGATCCACATACCGGCCACTCCGCGAGCAAAGTACGCAGCGCCACGGTAATCGGACCTTATGCCACGCGTACCGACGGCTTATCCAAGACCGCGTTCGTGTTGGGCCCGGAAAAGGCCATGGAGATTTACAACCGCCTCGACGACATCGATGCCATCATCGTCAAACTCGACGGCACGGTGGTCTATTCCAAGGGTATGCAGCGTGCGCCGGGGCACGCGCCCGCGAAGCCGGACCGGTAACATTCAAGCCTGGCTGCTATGGGGCTTGCTCTTCGGCTCGATCGGGCTGGGGTATTTCATTTACGGCAAGAAGCAAAAGGCGGTGGTTCCGCTGGTTTGCGGACTCGCGTTGATGCTGTTCCCCTACTTCGTGTCCAACATCATGCTGCTCGTCGGCATCGGCGCGTTGCTCGCGGCCATACCCTACTTTCTCCGTCTGTGACGGATACCCATGGAAACTGTGGCCATATTCGTCGATGTGCAGAACGTTTATTACACGACCCGGCAGCGCTTTTCGCGTCATTTCGATTACAACAAATTTTGGGCCCGAGCCACCCGCGACAGGACGGTGGTAAAAGCGATTGCCTTTGCGATCGACCGCGGCGATGAAAAGCAGCGGCAATTTCAAGACATCCTTCGCGCCATAGGCTTCGAGGTGAAGCTGAAGCCGTACATTCAACGGCGGGACGGGTCCACGAAGGGAGACTGGGACGTGGGCATCACGTTGGACGTTCTCGAGTACGCGCCGCTGGCGGACGTCGTGGTGCTGGCTTCGGGCGACGGCGATTTCGAACCGCTGCTGCAAAAAATCCGCGGCAAGCACTCCGTGTCGGTCGAGGTCTATGGCGTTGCTGAACTCACCGCCGCAATGCTGATTCGCGCTGCCGACAAGTTCATTCCCATCAGAGACGATTTGCTCCTGGGCTGAAGGACGGGTCCCTTTCGGAAATATAATGGGCCGCCGACACCGGGCGTCGCCGGCAAGCCATATGGCCACCAGGCGGGTAACATAGGGCCTCTACAGGGAATAACGTGAGTTCTGCATGAGTCTTGGCATCCTTGGATGAGAAACGCGCTCGCTTCGAGGCGCAGGTTTTGCCGCACTTGGACGCCGCATACCGCTTCGCCCGGTGGCTGTCGCGCGCGCCGGCCGATGCCGACGATGTCGTGCAGGAAGCAATCCTGCGCGCTTTTCGTGGGTTCGACGCTCTGCGAGGCTCGAATGTAAAGGCGTGGCTGCTGGCGATCGTGAGAAATTGCCACTCGTCAGCGCTCAAGCAGCAGCAGAGGCGGGCTTTCGTGCAGCTGCCCGAAGAAAACGATGCGCAAGACGGCTACGCCATGACCGCGACGACCCCCGATCCCGAAAACGCCTCAATCCAACGTGACGAGCAACGCACTCTCGATCGGTTGATCGCGGCGCTGCCCGAAGAGCATCGTACGGTGTTGATGTTGCGGGAAATAGAGGAAATGGACTATCGCCAAATAGCCCAGGTCACGAACGTGCCCATCGGCACGGTGATGTCGCGGCTGGCACGCTCGCGTGCCGCGCTCCGAGCCCGATGGCTGCAGGAAACCGCAGGCGAACCGCGTGCAGTGCCCTGAATCCCTGCGCGTGCAGGCTTATTTCGATGCCGAGCTCGACGCTGTTACCGCCGCGGACATGGAACGGCACATCGAGTATTGCGCCGACTGCCGCGCGCTGCTGAAGGACCTCGAACAGATGCGCGCCGCGCTGCGCCGAGACTTGGGCTACGCCCGCGCCGCGCCGGCGCTTCGCGCCAAGATCATGCGCGCGCTGGCCGCGGGCGTCGCCCCGGGGGCCGCTGTCTCGAGACCGTGATCCGGCGATCAGTCGCGAAAATTATTGAATTGCAGCGGCACGCCGACATCCGCCTTGCGCAGGAAGGCGATGGCCTCCTGCAAGTCGTCGCGCTTCTTGCCGATCACTCGAACCTTGTCGCCTTGAATCTGCGCCTGCACTTTCAGCTTCGAATCCTTCAGCAGCCGTGACACCTTCCGGCCCGCGTCCGCGTCGATTCCGTGCTTCAAGATCACGAGCTGCTTGGCCCTCGCCAAGTTGACCTCGGGATCCTTCACCTCGAGACAGGCCACATCGATGCCGCGCTTGGCGATCCTGAGCTTGAGGATTTCCAGCATCTGTTTGAGCTGGAAGTCGACCGGCGCGATCATCGTCACGGTGGTTTCCTCGAGTTCGAAGGTGGCGTCCGTGCCCTTGAAATCGAAGCGCTGTCCGAGTTCACGGACCGCCTGATCGACGGCATTGGTCAATTCATGAGTATCGATTTCGGACACGACGTCGAAGGAAGGCATGGCAAGTCTCCACGAATGAACTTGCCGCTAACGATACCCGCGTGCCTGCAAAGTGAATAGCTTGGCATAGCGGCCGTCGGTCGCCATCAGCGATTCATGGCTGCCGCATTCGACGATGCGGCCTTCCTCGAGCACCAGTATCTGGTCCGTCATGCGCACCGTCGAGAACCGGTGTGAAATGACGATGGCGATGCGGTTGCGCGTCAGCTCGCGAAAATGCTCGAACACTTCCGCTTCAGCCCCCGCGTCGATGGCCGCGGTCGGCTCATCGAGGACCAGGATGTCCGCCTCGTTGCGCATGAAGGCGCGGGCCAGGGCGATTTTCTGCCATTGGCCGCCCGACAACTCGCGGCCGTCCTTGAACCACTTGCCCAACTGGGTGTGATAGCCCGCGGGCAGGTTCTCCACGAATTCCGCCGCGAGACCCTGAGCCGCGGCGCTGCGCCAGCGCCCCTCATCGTCGAAGGCGCGTACGTCGCCCGCACCGATATTTTCGCCGACCATCATTTGGTAGCGAGCGAAGTCCTGGAAGATGACGCCGATTCGCCGGCGCAGCGTGGTCTCATCCCACTCTTGCAGATCGAGCCCATCCAGGAGGATTCGCCCCCGGGTCGGCCGGTACAGGCGGGTGAGCAGCTTGATCAGGGTGGTCTTGCCCGAGCCGTTTTGCCCGACCAGGGCGAGGCTCTGCCCGGGCCGCACGTGTAGATCGATGTCCGACAGCGCCGGAGCGGTCGCGCCGGGATAGACGAACTCGACGTTCTCGAAGCGGATGCCGTCGCCGGAGTTGGGACCCTGCTTCGCATCCCCGCCGCCGCGGCCGACGGGCTGCTCCAAGTATTCGTAGAGATTCGACAGATAGAGATTGTCTTCGTACAGGCCGCTGACCGCCGACAGAGCGGCGCTCACCGCCGTCTGTCCCTGGCGGAACAGCATCAGATACATGGTCATCTGGCCCACGGTCATGGCGCCGAGCACGGTTTCGGCCGCGATCCATGCGTAGCCGCCGTAAAGCGTCGCCGTGCCCAGCAGCCCCAGGCCAAAGCCCCAGGCATCGCGTCGCAAAGTCAGGTCACGGTCCTCCCGGTACAACCGCGCGAATATGTCGCGGTAGCGATCCAGCAGGCGCGGACCCAACTCGAACAGCTTGACTTCCTTCGCGGTGTCCTCGCGCGCCAGGACCGATTCCAGATAGATCTGCATGCGCGATTCGGGGGCACGCCAGCGGAACAGGCGAAACGCCTCGCCGGAGAATTTCGCCTCCGCCAGGAACGCGGGCAGTCCGGCGAGGATCAAGAGCACGACGGCCCAGGGAGAGAAGCGCACCAGCAAGCTGCCGAAAGACACCAATGAGACCGCATTTTGCAAAAGCCCGAAGGTGCGCATCACAAGACTCAAGGGGCGGCTCGAGGCTTCGCGGCGTGCGCGCGTCAGCTTGTCGTAGAACTCGGAGTCCTCGAATTGCGTCAAATCCAAAGTCAGCGCCTTCTCGAGGATCATGACGTTGACCCGTTGTCCCAGCTGCGCGCGCAGCAGTGATTGCGCGAGAGAGATGCCGCGTTGTGCCATGGAGATGGCGGCGATCAGCAAGCCTTCGAGCCCAACGTACTTGAAGACGTGGGAGAACGCCGTCGTGCCGACTCGGGCGTGCAAATCGGCAGCGTGAATGACGGCGTCGACGATTTGCGCGCCGATATATGCGACCGCCGCCGGCAGTACGCCGGCCACCAGCGTCAGCAGCGCGAGCGCGATGCTGAGCGGCTTGTTGGTGGTCCAGACCAGGGTGAGCGCGCGGCTGCTGTAGTCGAAGACGCCGAACAAGCTGCGCTGCAGCCCGGCCGGATCGGCCGCCGGCGCAGCCGGGCCCACGAGCGGTGAGCCGCTTTTCGGGGGTGAAGAGCGCTGCGCCAAGATCTTGCTACTTCACCAAGCGCCAGGAAAAGGGATGGTGGGACGACGCCATGGCCCATCCTCGCTCTTCACTGCCACTTGCTTCGCTCATGTTGCCCCTCCGTTACCCGGTGCGCGCCGAATCCCTCAGTCTATAATGCGCGCACCCTGGTGGAGGTATGGCGGAGTAGTCGTGAAATTCAAGCCCTTGCTCGATCGCTGGAAGAAAGATGCGGCACCTGTGCGGACCGTGAAGGAGTACCCGATTCGCTTGGAGCTGGACGATGCCGCTCGCCTGCATGCCCTGGCCGAGTTGTTTCCGGGACAGCCCATCGAAGGCATCATTACCGACCTATTGCACGCCGGTCTGGATGAAATTGCGGCCGCCATGCCCTACGAACGAGGTTCCAAGGTCATTTCGCGCGACGACCATGGCGATCCGCTTTACGAGGACGTCGGCCTCACGCCGCGCTTCGTCGAACTGACGCGCAAATTCAAGAGAAAACTCGAGGTGTCGGGCTAGGCGGCGGGCTTGACGCTGCTCGCCCGGGAAGGCGATACTGCAGGCATGTCGACCGCACGCATCCTTCGCAACGCTTGGTGGTGGCGCACTCCTTAAGGAGTGGGCGCTGGCCGGTCTTTACACTTTAGTTCGTCGATATCCAGAACCCATCTCCGCCTCAAAGCCGGTGGTGGGTTTTTTATTGTCCGTGAGATTCGCAGGTGAACACATGAAGCCACCGTTCGACATAGCAGCCGATCTTGATACACCGGTGTCGGCGTATCTGAAGCTGGCGCCTTTTCGGCCACGATTCCTGCTGGAAAGCGTCGAGGGAGGAGAGCGGCTGGCACGCTATTCCTTCATCGGATTCGGCGATTGTCTGGAAGTGCGCCTGGACGCCGCGGGGCTGGTCGTCGGGGGGGTGCATTCCCCCAGGCCGCAGTCCAAGCTCGAGTTCCTGAATGCCTTGCGCGGCGCGCTGACCCAGGCCCCTAGGCCGCTGCCGGAAGTGCCCGGGGTGCCTTTGCTCGGTGGCTTGGTCGGCTACACGGCGTACGATGCGGTCCGCTACTTCGAGCGCGTGCCGGGACGCAGCCTCGACGCCACCACGACGCCGCACGCGCATTATGTCGCACCGCGGTCCTTGCTGGTTTTCGATCATCTGACTCGCACGGTTGCTCTGTTGCATGACGGCAGCGAGGCCGAACGGCAAAGTCTGCGTCGAGAAATCATCCGGGCATTGCGCGGCGCCGTGCCCACCATTCTCACTCCCGGGCGCTTCTCGCAGGCAATTCCGTCCTTGACGGAACCAGACCATGCGCTGCGCGTACGGCGCGTACAGGAGTACATCGCCTCGGGCGACGTATATCAGCTGGTGTTGGCGTCGCGATTCGAAGGCCGTCATGAACTCAACGCCTTCGAGGTGTACAGAGCGCTGCGCCTGCTCAATCCCTCGCCCTATATGTTCTTTTGCGAACTGGGTGATATCACGGTCGTGGGTTCTTCGCCCGAAGCCCTGGTGAAGTGCCACGGTGGCTTCGCCCAATTGCGGCCGATAGCGGGTTCACGGCCGCGCGGCGCCGATGCCGCGCGCGATTCGGCTTTGGAAGCGGAGCTGCTGGCGGATCCGAAGGAAAATGCCGAGCATGTGATGTTGGTCGATCTGGCGCGCAACGACCTGGGCAGGGTCGCCGTCGCCGGTTCGGTGCGGGTGGATCCCTACCGTGTGATCGAGCGCTACAGCCACATCATGCACATCGTGAGCGGTGTCAGTGGGCGCCTCACGCCGGGACAAGATGCCTTCGATCTGTTCGCCGCGACTTTTCCCGCCGGTACCTTGGTCGGCGCGCCGAAGGTGCGCGCCATGGAGATCATCGACGAACTCGAGCCGGTGGGGCGGCAGCTCTATGGCGGGACGGTCGGTTACTTCGGACGGCACGGCGACATGGATCAGGCGATCACAATCCGTACTTTGGTTTTTCGCGGCGATTCGTACAGCTATCAGGCCGGGGGTGGTATCGTCGCCGATAGTTCTCCCCAGGCAGAATATGCTGAGCTGATGGCGAAAAGCGCCGTGCTGCGGCGTGCGCTCGAGCTGGCTGCGGAGGGTCTGTAAGATGCCGCCGCAAAAATCCCCGAAGATATTGCTGATCGATAACTACGATTCCTTTACCTACAACCTGGTACAGGCATTCTTGGTATTGGGGGCAGAGGTGGACGTGCATCGCAACGATGCGATCACCGTCGAGGAGGCATTGGCGCTCGCGCCTTCGCACCTGGTGATTTCACCGGGGCCGGGCACTCCGCACGATGCAGGTGTCTCCATGCGGATGATTCAGGCTTTTGCCGCGCGCATCCCGATACTGGGCGTGTGTCTTGGTCATCAGTCCTTGGTCGAGGTGTTCGGCGGCAAGGTGGTGCGCGCGGCGCGCCTCATGCACGGCAAGGTGTCTCCCGTCGTACATGACGGCAAGGGTGTGTATGCCGGCATGCCGCCCAAGTTCGATGCCGGGCGCTATCACTCGCTGATCGCGGCCGCGGACAGCATTCCGGCCGTGCTCGAGGTCACGTCGCGAACCGCGGAAGGCGAAATCATGGGGGTCCGGCACAAATCGCTACCGATCGAAGGCGTGCAATTTCACCCGGAAAGTGTGCTCACACCGGACGGCCCGATTCTCATGGGAAATTTCCTCAAGACTTGAATGGCGAATAGCCCACGCAACACGCTCGATCACTTGGTGCAGCGCCGCGATCTGACGGAAGCGGAAGCCGCGGCATTGCTCAAGTCGCTGACCACCGGGGAAGTCGCACCCGCGATGGCGGGCGCGCTCCTGGCTGCACTGCGCATGAAGGGAGTCACGGCCGCTGAAGTACGCGGCTTTGCCGGTGCGATGCGCTCGCTGGCGCGCAAACCCACTCTCGCGGCGGGGCTCGATGCCATCGACATCGTCGGCACCGGCGGCGATGCCTCCGGCAGCCTGAATTTGTCGACCGGGGCGGCCTTGCTGGCGGCAGCCTGCGGCCTGCCGGTCGTCAAGCATGGCAATCGTTCCATTTCCAGCCGCAGCGGCAGCGCGGACTTGATCGAGCGGCTGGGGTTCGTGTTGCCCCTGGACGAAACTCAGGCGGCTCAGTGCTTTGCCGCCACCGGGTTCACCTTCCTGTTCGCACCCTATTTTCATCCGGCGATGAAGGCTCTGGCGCCGATCCGCGCCGCGCTCGGGATTCGCACGGTGTTCAATCTGCTGGGGCCGCTGACGAATCCCGCGGCGCCGCGCTTTCGCCTGATCGGCGCTTACGACGCGGCGACCGCCGAGCTGATGGCGGGCACCTTGGCGGGAATGGACATCGAGCGCGCCTGGGTGGTGCATGGGGCTGGAGGATGGGATGAGGCGACCCCCATCGGTCCCTTCCTGGCGTTCGACGTCACGCGAAATACGGTTAGCCGCCACGAAATCGATCCGCAGGAATTCGATCTGGCGCCCTGCGAGCCGGGCGATCTGGCCGGCGGCGATGCCGCTGCGAATTTCGCAGCATTGCTCGCGGTGTTCGAGGGCCGCGATCGCGGCGCGCATTTCGCGGCGCTGGTTTTGCAATGCGGTCTTGCGCTATTCGTCGCAGGCCGGGCAGCATCCATTCAAGCCGGAATCGAATTGGCGCGAACGGCCGTCGAGAGTGGCCGGGCAAATGACTGGCTGCGGCGATTACGGCAATTCGCGGTGGACGGACGATGAGCGGCTTTTTGGACGACATGGCCCGTTCGAGCGCGGCGCGCGTGGCGGAAGCTATTCGTCATGAATCGACGCAGGCCTTGGAACGGCGGGCGCGCGCCATGCCGCCCAGCCTGCCTTTGCGCCTCTCGGGAGCGGGCTTCGACGTCATCGCGGAACTCAAATTGCGTTCGCCGGCCGTCGGCCGGCTGGGCGATGCGAGCCAGGATTGGCTGGGGCGCATCGCCGCCTATGCGCGCGGCGGCGCCGCGGCCGTGTCGGTTTTGACCGAGCCCTCTCGATTCGACGGCACGCTCGATCATTTGCGCCAGGCCGCGCAGGTGCTGGCGCCCTTGGGCGTGCCGGCCATGCGCAAGGATTTTTTGGTGGATCCCTACCAGATCTTGGAGGCGCGGGCCGCAGGGGCGGGCGGCGTGCTGGTGATTTTGCGCATGCTGTCCCGCCCACAAATCGTGGAACTGTTGGATGTCGCGGCCGAGCACGGCATGTTCGTGCTCCTGGAGGCGTTCGACGAGGTCGATTTGAGTGCGGCCCACGATCTGTTGAATTCGCGCGCCGCTCATCGCGCACTGCGGGGTGCGGCGCATCGCGCAGAACATGAGGAACAGATTTTGATCGGAATCAACAGCCGCGACTTGCAAACGCTGCAGGTCGTACAGGAGCGGTTCGCGGCGCTCGCGCCGCTGCTGCCGGCCGGATGGCCGGCGGTCGCGGAGAGCGGCGTCGCTTCGGCCGGCGACGCGCGGCGCATGCGGCAATTGGGGTACGGCGTGGCATTGATCGGTACGGCACTGATGGCGCACGAGGACCCATCGCGGTTGCTGCACGAAATGTTCGCCGCGGCACGGACAGTGCGAGGTTAAATGGCTAAACTCCGCTCCATGTGGATAAAGATTTGCGGTATCACCAGTGCAGATGCCGTGGCGGCGGCCGCGGAGGCCAAGGTCGACGCCATCGGCTTCGTCTTCGCCCCCAGCCCACGTCAGCTGACGCCGGGACAGGCGGCGCAGCTGGCGGCGCTCGCACCGCCGGGAATTTTGCGCTTCGCGGTGACGCAGCACCCGCTGCAGATGAAGGTCGACGAAATCTGTCGAATACTCAAACCGGATTACTTTCAAACCGACGTCGAGGATCTGCGCGAATTGAAGGTTCCAGCGCACATCAAGGTGCTTCCCGTCGTGCGGTTCGGCCGCAAGACGCCGAACCCATTGCCGGCGCGCATGTTGTTCGAAGGCCCGTCGAGCGGCATCGGTGAACTGGCCGATTGGGGACGGGCCGCCGAGCTGGCGCGGCAGACCGAGGTGATTCTTGCCGGCGGCCTGTCGGTGCAGAACGTGGCCGAGGCAATCCAGGCGGTGTGGCCGTTCGGGGTGGATGTGAGCAGCGGCGTGGAGGGCGTTCCGGGAGTCAAGGACCCGGCAAAAATCCTCGAGTTCGTCAGGGCGGCGCGCGCCGCGGCGGCGCGGTTTGGAGACCGATATATGAGTTCATTGCTTCGAGCCGCGACCGCGGCAACCGATTTCCCCGACGTCCGCGGCCGTTTCGGCGCTTTCGGCGGGCGCTATGTTCCCGAGACCTTGGTGCCCGCGCTCGATCGGCTGCAAGCCGGCGTAGAGCGGTATTTGCACGATGCCGAATTTCAGGCGGAATTCAATCTCGAGCTCAAGACTTGGGTGGGCCGCCCCACCGCTCTTTCCCATGCGCCGACATTGAGCAAGCGCTGGGGAGCCGATGTCTGGCTCAAGCGCGAAGATCTTGCGCACACGGGTGCGCACAAGATCAACAACGCCGTGGGCCAAACACTGCTGGCAAAGCGCCTGGGTGCCAAGCGCATCATCGCCGAGACCGGTGCAGGCCAGCATGGCGTCGCGAGCGCCGCCGCGGCGGCTCATCTGGGCATGCCGTGCGTGGTTTACATGGGCGCGGTCGACGTGGAGCGGCAGGCGCCCAACGTCGGTCGGATGCAGCTTCTGGGTGCCACCGTGGTGCCGGTGACGGGCGGCGATGCGACCTTGCGCGCGGCCATAGACGAGGCCTTGCGCGACTGGGTGTCGGATCCCAACGGCACGTATTACTGCCTGGGGTCTGCGGTGGGGCCGCACCCCTATCCCTATCTGGTACGCGAACTGCAGGCCGTGATAGGCCGCGAGGCGCGGGCGCAGATGCAGGAGCTGGCGGGCGGATTGCCGGACGTAGCGGTGGCCTGTGTGGGCGGCGGCTCGAATGCCATCGGCTTGTTTCATCCCTTTTTAGGCGACGCCGACGTGAAATTGATCGGCGTGGAGGCCGGCGGACGCGGCGCAGGTCTCGGGGACAATGCGGCCTCGCTGACTTTCGGCACTCCCGGTGTTTTGCAGGGCAGCTACACGCTGATATTGCAGGACGCCTATGGCCAGGTGCGGGAAACCCACTCCGTGTCCGCCGGCCTCGATTATTCCGGCGTCGGCCCCGAGCACGCCTACCTGATGAAAAGCGGCCGCGTCAGCCTACGAATCGGCGACCGACGATGAAGCCTTGGATGCGCTGGCCGAATGTGCCCGAGTACGAGGGCATTTTGCCGGCCATCGAAAGTGCGCATGCTTTTTTCGGTGCGCGGCGCTATGCGCAAGCTCACCCGGGCGCGCGAATTCTCATTTGCTGCTCCGGCAGGGGCGACAAGGACATGCCCATCCTGCAGCGCACTCTTTTGAAGGATCTTCGGCCGATGAAGGCGTCGACAACGGGCGCCGGCCGACAGCATCTCCGCCGCCATTGAAGCGGCGGCGCGCGCAGGGGCGGCCGGCATTGGTGGGCTTTCTGACCGCGGGATTTCCGACTCGGCGCGAGTTCAAGAACAACCTGGCCGCGGTCGCCGCTGTTTGCGATGTGGTTGAAATCGGAGTGCCCTTCAGCGATCCGATGGCGGACGGGACCACCATTCAGCGGGCGAGCTTCGCCGCCTTGGCCGATGGAGTCACGCTGCCGTGGATACTCGAAGAGATTGGCTCTTTGGAACCGAGGCCTGCGCCCCCGATTCTCCTGATGAGCTATTTGAACCCCCTGTTGAGCGCGGGCCTGGATGCGCTGCCGCGTGCGGCGGCGGCAGCGGGGGTCGCCGGGTTCATCGTCCCCGACCTGCCCTTCGAGGAAAGCGGCGACCTCAAATCTGCGCTCGAACGCGAAGGTCTGGCGCTGGTGCAAATGGTGACGCCGGTGACCCCTCCCGATCGCTTGGCGATGCTGTGCCGGGAGGCCAAGGGTTTTGTCTATGCGGTGACCATGACGGGCACCACCGGGACGCAGAAGGGGTCGGCCGAAGTATCGCCGGAGGTGCTCGAGTACATGGATCGCGTCAAGTCCTGCGCGAATGTTCCGGTATGCGCAGGGTTCGGCATCCGCTCCCGGGAACAGGTTGCGCGCTTTGCGGGCCACGTGGATGGCGTGGTGGTGGGGTCGGCCTTGGTGGAGGTCCTGGAGCGGGGCGAGGATGTGCGGGCCTTTTTGAGGTCCTTGCGGCCTGCGTAAGCATGACGCGCTCGAATCCATGAAACGGGTGTTCCGCGCCGCGTCCCTGATACAGGTGGCGCACGCGCGCAATCTGCTGCTGACGTCCGGGATTCAAAGCGAATTGCGCAATCAATATCTGGCGGGCGCCCTCGGCGATTTGCCCATGCTGGAAACCTGTCCGCAACTCTACGTCGAGGACGCGGATGAGCAGGCCGCTCTGCGCGCCCTGGCCCGGGCGGCCGCGGTGCCCGCCGGCGCTTCTTGGACCTGCGAAGCCTGTGGCGAAGTGCTCGAACCACAATTTACCAGCTGCTGGCGCTGCGGATCGGCCTCGACCCCAACCTAAGGGCTGCCCGCGCATACGTGTCGGACAAACACCGACACAAAGTCGCCTGAATTCTGAGCCGAGGTTCAGCGCCCGTCCCTGGCGACCGCTGGCCTGCGCAGGTTACAAATCTCTGGGTTAAGTGTAACGATTACATAAGCCCGACGGGGAGGATCGTAATGAACAGTGTCAGCCATGGTGTTGCCGCGCAGCCGGCGCTCTCGACCATGAATGGAAGCTTTGCGGCAAACTTGTTGGGCGCTTCCCCAGCCATGCAAGAAGTGCATCGCCTCATCGAAAGGGTGGGACCCACCGATGCCAGCGTGATCTTGACCGGCGAAAGCGGTTCCGGCAAGGAATTGGCGGCGCAATCCATTCACGAACGCAGCCTGCGCCGCGCCGGCCCCTTCATCGTCGTCAGTTGTGGTGCCATACCGGCCGGTGTCATCGAGGCTGAATTATTCGGTTCGGAGAAGGGCAGCTTGAACGGCGCGGCGCGCGTGCGAGCCGGAGCGTTCGAACGCGCCAGGGGCGGGACCCTGTTCCTCGACGAGGTAACAGAATTGCCGCAGGACATGCAGGTGCGGCTGCTGCGTGTTCTGGAAACGCAGAAATTCTATCGAGTTGGAGCCACCACCTCATTCACCGCCGATGTCCGCCTGATCGCGTCGACGAACCGCTGCCCTTTGCAAGCGGTGCAGAGCGGCCGGCTGCGGGAGGATCTGTTGTATCGACTGGCCGTATTTCCGGTCGCCATGCCGCCGCTGCGCAGTCGCGGCGATGACGTGGAATTGCTGGCGGCGCATTTCCTGGCGGCATTGAACGAGCAGGCGCAAACGCAGAAACGGTTCTCCCCCCTGGCAAGAGCCATGACTGAGACAGCACACCTGGCCGGGCAATGTCCGCGAACTGAAGAACTGCATCGAGCGCGCGTTCATACTCGGCGACGGTGTTCTGGAAGTGGCGCCCTTGATTCCCGGAGACGGCACGCGCGGCGACGACCCGGCCGCC
The DNA here is from genome assembly GCA_963807505.1 of uncultured Gammaproteobacteria bacterium. Taxonomy (GTDB): domain Bacteria; phylum Pseudomonadota; class Gammaproteobacteria; order Steroidobacterales; family Steroidobacteraceae; genus Bog-1198. Next base: position 1,522,844 of record CAWECC010000001.1, read on the forward strand.
GACGGCGAGCGGCTGAACATCCGCGTGGGATCGCGCATTCACGACATGGAACGATCGTTGATCGAAGCGACTTTGGATTACTTCAAGGGCAACAAGCGGCGCGCGGCCGATGCGCTAGGCTGTAGCCTCAAGACGCTGTATAACAAGCTCAACGGATATTCACAGAGCCAAGAGTGCGCAAATTCATGAGCGCCACCTGGCCAACGGAGAGCAAAACGTGTCAAGAGTACTGATCGCCGACGATCACGCGGTGGTACGCGCCGGATTCAAGCAATTCCTCGAAGCCGACTCGAACATCAACGCTGTCGGCGAAGCGGCGAGCGGCAACGAAACCCTGGACCTGTTGCGCGAACAGGAATGGGACCTCGTGCTCTGGACATCCACATGCCGGACCGCAGCGGCCTGGATATCCTGCGGCATATTCAGACGGGCCATCCGAGCGTGCGGGTGCTGGTGATGAGCGGCTTGCCCGAACAGCAGTACGCGGTCAACGTGCTGCGCGCCGGTGCCAGCGGTTATCTATCGAAGGACAGCGCGCCCGAGGAATTGATGAAGGCGGTGCGCACCGTGCTGGCCGGACGGCGTTATGTCAGCGCAGCGCTCGCCGAGATATTGGTGGCCGATCTCGACGGCGATCCAGACAGGCCGCTGCACGCGCGCCTGTCGACGCGCGAATTCCAGATCTTCTGCAAGCTGGCAGCGGGACGGGGTGTTTCGGATATCGCCAATGAACTCAGTCTCAGCGTCAAGACCGTGAGCACTTATCGAAGCCGCATATTAGAGAAAATGAGCTTTACGGCGAATGCCGATATTACGTCATATGCCTTGCGCAACGGGCTCATCCAATAAGCTACACTCTGTGAGAATACTCCTACACTATAACCTGAGTACCCACTCTGGCCGGTTTGCGGACTGCATGACGCTAAACTGCGACAGGCATGTACACCTTTATCACGGATGCAGTGTCAATGGCTCAGAGCTTGAGAGTCCTGCTGGTCGAAGACTCCAAAGTTCTGACGGAGCGATTGACTGAAGCGATACGACAAATTCCCCAGGTGGAATTGATCGGCACGGCGGACACCGAAGCGACGGCCGTTGCCTCGGCCAAGCGCGACTCCATCGATGTGATCATCCTGGATTTGCATTTGAAACAGGGCACGGGCTTCGGGGTCATGCGTGCGTTGGCCACCGCCCAGTTGAAGCCGCGAATCATCGTGTTGACGAATTACGACCTGCCCGAATACAAGAACGCCGCCATCGCTCTGGGCGCAACTCACTTCTTGGACAAGGCGCGCGACTACGGCAGACTGCCCGAAGTGCTGCACGAAATCTGCGAGACGCATCTCTCCAAGCACTGAGCGTCGGCGATCGCGGCGGGTGCCCTCAATCCGCGGCACATCCGGCCGAACGAGCCGATTCCGTCAGGCGGGCTCTGTGGACAACATTCTCGACAGGGGAATCTGAGCGGTCACGATGGTGCCCCCGGAGCCCGGGCTCCTGACCTCCCAGCTGCCACCGAGCGCGGTGATCCGGTGTCGCATGGACGCGAGACCGTGCGATGTGATGGTCTGCAGCCGATTCGGCGGTATGCCTTTGCCGTCATCCGAGACGCGCAGTAAGAACACCCCGCTTTCGATGCCGATGACCAGGTCCGCGGACTTCGCCTCCGCGTGTTTGAGAACGTTCGTCAATGCCTCTTGGGCGATCCGGAAAACACCGATGGCGGCATCGGGGTTGAATTTGGGCTCGGAATCGGGAATCGATTCGGTGCACTTCAGTCCGGCGCGGCGGCAAGTTTCCTTGAATTGCCAGCGCAGCGCAGTGAACAAGCCCATGTTGTCGAGCAAGGTGGGCCTGAGTTCCTCGACCACGCGGCGCTTTAAATCCACTCCCGCGCTCAAGGATTCGTGAATGCGCTTGAAACGCTGCTCGATGTTCGGATCGGTGGTGGGCAGCCTTTGCTGCAGCCACGACAAATCCATGCGCGCGGCCACCAGCAGGCCGCCGAGTTCGTCGTGCAGTTCGCGCGACAGGGCGGACTTCTCCTCCTCCGATACACCCTGCAGGTGGGTCGAGAGTGCGGTCAGTTCCCGGGTCCGCTCATCGACCTGCCGTTCAAGTTCCTGTTTCTGATCACGCAGATCGGTGGCGAGGCGGGCGCGCCGGCGCATGTCGCCGAAGACCAGATGAGAGGCAAGCAGCACCAGACCGATATTGAGAACCACCCCGGCGGCCGACACCCAGCGCGATATCTGATAGTCCGCCTGCCATTGCGCCGTGGCGGCGGCCAGCTCGCGCGCTTCCGTGAGGCGCAGATCGGCGATGATCTTCGCGATGTCGTCCATGGTTCGCTTGCCCGCGTCGGTGCGAACGATGTTCATCGCAGGCGCGGTGCCTCTTCTCTTGAAGAGTGCGAGGGTGTCCTCGAGTTCTCCGAGTTTCTTTCCGGTCAGAATCCGCAATTCCTGGAATTCGCGGCTGTCGTCCTTGCCGCCGTAGGCCTGATGCACTCGATCGAGCGCAGCCTCGACCTTCGTCACCGCTTCGGTATAGGGCTGCAGGTAGGAGCTTTCGCCGGTCAACAGATATCCACGCTGGCCGGACTCGGCGTCGCTGATGAGCGCGATGAACTCGCTCAGGGCTTGTTGCCGCAGCTGCGAGTCATGCACACGTTCGTTGGCTGCGTTCAGGCGCGACTGTCCGGCCGCCGCCAGGAAAAACAGACCGACGAGAAAGCCGATCAGCAGCAGGGGCGGCAAGGCGATGTACCATCGACCGATTCCGCCCAGTTCCTCGCCGAAGATCTTCATGGGGTATATCCGCGCTATATCCCTCTCAGTCTAGCATGTGAGGCAATTCCTACAGGAACGCTGGGGTCGAACCGATGGTGCGTCCGGCCGGCCGCAGCCACCATAGCTGTGGTACTGTTCTCTGTGTTCTATAGGAGATAAAAATGGAAACGACATACGATGGAACCACTGAGCAGGCGCGCGCCGCCGGTCATCGCGTGAAGAACGATTTGAGCGAAGGTGTGAGCGACGTGAAAGCGGCCGCGACCGCCGAGATCAAGAACCTGATTGCGGATGTCGAGGATCTCATGGCCCGAATCGCGGACTTGAAGGACGCAGACGTGACGCGGGTGCGCAACAAAGTTCAGCGCGCCGTTGATGCAACGAAGCAAAGCCTGGCGGATGGTGCCGAGGCCATACGGCAGCACGCGCAAAGTGCGGCGAGTACGGCTGACGATTTCGTGCGCGACAGTCCCTGGCAGGCGGTGGGCATCGCCGCCCTGGTGGGCGCAGTGGTGGGGATTCTAGCGACGCGCCGCTCTTAAGTAAGGCCGCTGACCGTGCGAATGCTGTGGTCACTGCCGAAAGCGGCGCCGGCGCTGCTGCGCCACGTGGCGGCATACGTGGAACTCGTGAGTTTGGATTTGGCGCGGGCGCACAAGGAAATTACGACCGAGCTGCTGGCGCTTGCGGTGGTTGCGATCTGCGGACTGTTTGCGGTTTTCATGGGCTGCCTCGTCGTGGTCGCCTATACCTGGGACACGCCTTACCGAGTCGCCGCCATTGCATGGATGGGCGGCGGATTCGTGGTAGTTGCCATCGCGGCGGCCGCGTACCGCGCAAACGTGGCTCGGGCCAAATCGCAATTCCTCGCTTCCGTGCGCGAGGAATGGCAGCAGGATCGCATCCTGCTCGAACGCATACTCTCTTCGGATCAGGATTGATCGCCTCATGACCGACAAGGAAAAGGAAGAAGCAGCTCGGGCCGAAATTCTTGCCAGGCTCGCTCAATCGCGCGAGGAATTGCGGCGCGTGCTCGATCCGCCCCGCAGGGAGCCCGGCGCCCATGACGGCGCGAGCCCCGACGCTCATCCAGGGGGATTTCCGCGCAGCCGCACGCTGCGGTTGCTCATGGGCGAGCGCGGGCTTGGAATGCTGGGCGCGGCCGCGGCGGGGCTCCTGATCGCACGGCCGGCCTTCGCGCTGCGTCTCCTGCGGTTGCTGCCGGCCAGCGGTCTTGCCCGCATGCTCATGATGCGCGGCATCGCCGCATTGCGCTCAAAACATGAGTCGCGGTACGACTGACACGGCCATCGATCAACCCAAAGTCACTTGCCCGTAGTGGTAGCTGCCGTCATCCACTAGAGTGATTTCACAAGGCTTGCTCGCGATGTCCCGGCCGTCGAGAGACGCCTGAACGACGCCCTGGCTGACGCCGCGCGGATTCTCCACCGAAATTCGGTATCGCGACGATCCATATTTATAAGTGATCTCAAAGCCGCTCCAAGCGCGGGGAATGCACGGATTGATCGAGAGGATTCGGCCGCGCAAGTTGATGCCCAGTATTCCCTCCACGGCGGTGCGGTACATCCACCCCGCCGTTCCGGTATACCAAGTCCAGCCGCCTCTGCCGATGTGCTGAGGGGATGAGTACACGTCGGCGCACGCCACATAGGGTTCGACCTTGTAGCGATGTATGCCCGCGCGGGTGCTGGCGTGATTGATTGGGTTGATGATGGAGAACAACTCCCCGGCCCGATCGCCGTCTCCCAACAGCGTAAATGCCAGGACCGACCACATGGCTGCATGCGTGTACTGACCGCCGTTCTCGCGCAGACCGGGCGGGTAGGCCTTGATATAGCCGGGGTCGTGCTGAGTGTGGTCGAAAGCCGGCGTGAACAATTTCACCAGGCCGTCGCTGCGGCTGACCAGCTGCGAGTTGACCGCCGACATCGCCCGCACCGCGCGCTCGCGGTCCGCGGCGCCGGAGATCACGGCCCACGACTGAGCGATGGAGTCGATCCTGCATTCATCGCCGGTGACCGATCCCAACGGCGTGCCGTCATCGAAGTAACCGCGCCGATACCAGTCGCCGTCCCAGGCCTCGCGCTCGATGGCCTGCTGCACGGCGAACGCGTGCTTGCGCCAGCGCTCTGCCGCGGCGGCCGCGCCACGTGCCTCGGCGATGGGCGCGAAGCGCAGCAGCGTGGCGTGCAAGAACCATCCCAGCCAAACGCTCTCGCCCCGTCCCGCCGCTCCGACTCGGTTCATGCCGTCGTTCCAGTCGCCGGTACCGAACAGCGGCAGACCGTGCGATCCGATCGCAAGACTCGAATCGAGGGCACGAATGCAGTGTTCCAGCAGCGATCCGGCGCCCGCCGCCGCGGGCGCGGAAAAATTCTCTTGACTGCCCGCAGCCAGAGGGCCGCCGCCCAGAAACGGCACGGATTCCTCCAATACCGTGAAGTCCTCGGTGACTTCGAGGTAATGAGCGACCACGAAGGCCAGCCAGATACGGTCATCCGAGACGCGGGTCTTTATCCCCTGGCCGGATGTCGGCAGCCACCAATGCTGCACATCTCCCTCCTCGAATTGGCGCGCGGCGGCGCGCAGGATGTGTTCGCGGGCGATCGCCGGCCGCGATACGACGAGCGCCATGACATCCTGCAATTGATCGCGAAAACCGTACGCCCCGCTCGATTGATAAAACGCCGTCCGTGCCCACACGCGGCAGGCCAGTGTCTGATACAACAGCCAGCCGTTGACCAGGATGTCCATGGAGCGATCGGGGGTCTTCACTTGTATGGCGCCCAGCGTCTGATCCCAGAAATCAGTCACCTCCTTGAGTGCGGCGTCGAGATCGAGAGTCCGGTAGCGTTCGATGAGCGCAACGGCCGCGGAGGACGATGCCTCCTCGCCGAGCAGCAGGTTGAACTCGGTTGATTCGCCTGGCCGCAATGTGATTTTCGCCTGCATGGCGCCGCAGGGATCCAGACCGCCGCCGACCCGATTCGACAGGCCATGTGCACCGAGCAGCGCCTGCGGCTCGGCAAGAGAGCCGTGGCGGCCGATGAATTCCGCACGATCGGCCGTGCAAGCTTGCTGCCGGCCCGACATGTCCATGAATGCGATTCGCGACTGGAAGTCCGTGCCCCAAGGGTTACGCGCCAGCAGAGCCCGAGTCTTCGGCTCGATCTCAGTCACGATGAACGGAGCCGTTCTGCTGCGCTGGTTTCCCAGCACCCAGTCCAAGTAGTGGGTGACCGAGAGCTGACGGGTTTCGGCGGATTGATTGACGATCTTGAGGCGCGAAATCTTGAGCGAATCCTCGAGCGGCACGAATTGCAGCAGGTCCAACGCGATGCCGTGCGAGGCATGTTCGAACCGGCTGTAGCCGAAGCCGTGGCGAATGACATAGGTCGAGGAGGGCTCGCGAATCGGCAGGGGAGTCGCGCTCCAAAGATCTCCTGATTCCTCGTCGCGAATGTAAATGGCTTCGGCGGGCGCGTCGCCGACGGGATCGTTGCACCAGGGAGTGATCTGATTTTGCTGCGCATTCAGCGACCAAGTGCTGCCGGAGCCGTCCGCCGAGACCAGAAACCCGAACTGCGCATTGGCGATCACGTTGATCCACGGCGCCGGCGTCCATTGACCCTCCTCGAGCACCACGACGTATTCGCGCGCCTCCGCGGCAAATCCGCCGAGCCCGTTGAAGAACTCGAGCGGAGGCATGGTGCGCGCGGCTGCATCGCCGCCCTTGTCGATGTTCCGCAGACGCTGCCGCGGCACAGGCTGCGGTTCCCGCAGCTTCGCGAATTGATCGCTCAAGGCGCCGTTGCGCGCAAGGAGCACTGCACGCGCGGCCGTTTGCAGCAAATTGCAGTCGGCCGCAGGCATCGAGTCGGCGCGGAGCAGGAAAACAGCACCTCGCTGCGGAACCTCTCCGCCGGCGCGGGATGACGAGCTCCTGATCGCGGCATCCAGCGCTCCCTGCAGATCCGACGCTTTGGAAGGTGTGCAGTCATTCAAGATGACGAGATCGACCAGCAGGCGCTTCAGCCGCCAATACTGATGCGCGCGCAGCAATTGCCCGACGATTTCAATGTCGTGCTCGTCGTCTATCCTGAGCAGCACGATGGGCAGGTCCCCGGAAATGCCGTGAGGCCACAGCGCCGACTGCCCCAACAAGTTCTTTTCGAGAATGTCGCAGGATGGCCGCAGCGAGGAATCGGAGTAGAGCACCCGATCGGCAATGCGTTGAAACTGCTGGGCCTCTTCGAAGCCGACACCCAGATGACTGAGCTGTGCCTGAGCCTGGGTCCGGGCCAGCGTCTTCACGCGACCGAAAGCCGCCCCGTCACGATGTTTGTCCACCAGCGCTAAGGCTTGCCCGCGGCTTGCACCGATCCCGGTCCAAAAGGCGACATGCGCGCTTTGCCCCGGTGCGATGCGTACTCGGCGCCGCAGCGCCAGCACGGCATCGAGAACCGTGCCCGCTGTGTTGGACAGAGGCCGTGCGTCCACGATGGACACGGCATTGCGCAGATCATGTCCGCGCCCCAGAAATCGGGCCCGGTCGGTTTCGAATTGCAAGCCGCCGATGGCTTCTCCTTCCAAAACACTGAAATGGGCAACCCACAGTCGCGGCTCTGCGGGATCTCTGGCCCTTCGAGTGGCGAGCAGGGCGCCGCTCTTCGCGACGAATTCAGTTTGCACGAACATCTTGGAAAACGCGGGATGAGCGGAATCCGCATCGGGTGTGGCCAGCACGACCTCGGTGTAGGTCGTCAATTCGATTTCCCGCGTGCGGTTCCCTTCATTGGTCAGCGACACGCGGCGCACTTCGGCATCGTCTTCGGACGATACGAGAATCTCCATCGAAGTGCGGACGGGCCCATCCTTCCGGGTGATTGCGGCTCGATCCTCGAAAAAAGCCACTTCATAGCTATCCGGTTCGCGCCCGGTCGGCTGGTATCCGGCCGACCATACTTCGCCGTCCACCACATCCCGCAGGAACACGAAACTGCCCCAGGGGTCGCAGGTGGGATCCTCGCGCCATCGGGTCACGGCGATGTCCCGCCAATGGCTGTAGCCGGAGCCGGCCGCGGACAGCATCACGGAATAATTTCCGTTCGACAGCAAATGCGTGCGTGGTGCGGCGTGATGCGGAGAGTTGAACATCATTGGTTGAGTTTCCAGATCGCGAAATTCAGTGCGCTTGCGGCGCTGACCCAGGCCAGGTACGGCACCAACATCCACGCGGCTGCGGGCCGCACGGCCGCGAACTCTCGCAGGGTCCATGCGACGGCAAGCCACAGCGCAACGATAACGAACAGACCGGCGCCGATATTCTTGGCGCCGAAAAACAGCGGCGCCCAGGCGGCATTGAGCAGCAGCTGGAGCGCGTAAGCGGCCAACGCGGAGTTGCGGCTGCGATGATAGCGTTCGCGCCAAATCAGCCATGCCGACGTGCCCATCAAGACATAGAGCACCACCCACACCGGCCCGAACCAACTGTCGGGTGGCGTCCACGCGGGCTTCGCCAGCGTTGCATACCACAGTCCCGCCGACGACGACAGGCGCGGAGAAAGGATGGCCCCGAGCGCGCCCGCGGCCAGTGCCGCCGTGATCGAGGCTGAGAGGAGCAGCCAATTCGGCCGCGAGTTGCGGCCGCGATAACTGGTCGAGCTTTCTATGAGTATCCTCATTCGGCGCGGCGGCTGGAGGATTGCGACCAGACGAAAAGAAAAATGGCGGCGGTCATTTGCAGCCAGCCCAACCATGGGATTTGGGTCGAGACAGCGAGCCAGATCAACCCGGACACCCAGAGCACGGCCGCCGCGAGGGCTGCATCGCGGCGCGAATTGATACGGCGCATTTCCGCGCGCAGCTCCCGCAGCTCGGTGTTCTCCACCTGCAAGCGCAGGTGCCCCTCCGTGGCATCGCGGACGGCGGTCTGGAATATTTGCGGCACCTGTTGCAGTGCGACCAGGGCATCCGGCAACTGAGCACGGACCCGCCGCAGCACCGTCCTCGGGCTCATCCGCTCGCGCATCCACTTGCGCAAATACGGCTGGGCCGTCTCGCCACAGATCGAGCTCCGGATACAGCTGCCTGCCCAGTCCCTCGATATTGAAGAGAGTCTTCTGCAGCAGGATGAGCTGCGGCTGCACCTGCATGTCGAAACGCCGCGCCGTCTCGAACAGGCGCAGCAGCACCTGTGCGAAGGAAATGTCCTTCAGCGGCTTGCTGAAAATCGGCTCGCAGACGGTGCGCACGGCGGATTCGAGCTCATCGACCCGCGTACCGCGCGGTACCCAGCCCGATTCCACGTGCAAGGCGGCGATCCGGGCATAGTCCCGGTCGAAGAAAGCCATGAAATTCTCAGCCAGATAATGCTGATCGCGTGCCTGCAGCGTGCCGACGATGCCGAAATCCACCGCCGCATAGCGCGGATTCTGCGGGTCCTCGATTTGCACGAAGATATTCCCGGGGTGCATGTCGGCGTGAAAGAAATTGTCGCGGAATACCTGCGTGAAGAAAATCTCCACGCCGTTCTCCGCGAGCTTGGCGATGTTCGTGCCGCGCGCGCGCAATTCCTCGAGATCGTTGACGATGACGCCGTGAATTCTTTCCATGACCATGACATTGACCCGGCAATAGTCCCAGTGGACCTCGGGCACGTACAGCAAGGGCGAGCCGGCGAAGTTGCGCTTCAGCTGCGCCGCATTGCCGGCTTCGCGCAGCAAATCCAGCTCATCGAGAATGGTCTTGCGATATTCGCGCACCAGTTCGACGGGACGCAGGCGGCGCGCATCCGCCCAGTACTCGTCGGCCAGCCCGGCCAGATAGTCCAGCACCTCGAGGTCGAGATCGATGATCTCGCGCATCCCGGGGCGCAATATCTTGACGACGACCTCCTCGCCGGTCTTGAGCGTGGCTACGTGGACCTGAGCGATGGACGCCGCGGCGAGCGGCGAGCGTTCGAAGCTGCCGAAGATGGCGTCGAGCGGACGCCCGAAGGCCTGTTCGATGGACGCGGCCGCGACTGCGCTGTCGAACGGCGGGACGCGGTCTTGGAGCTTTGCCAGTTCATCCGCGATATCGGTCGGCAGAAGATCGCGCCGGGTCGATAGCGCCTGGCCGAATTTGACGAAGATAGGTCCCAGTTCCTCGAGCGCCAGGCGCAGCCGCTCGCCACGGGCGACCCCGACGCTGCGTTGAAACCAAGTCCATGGCGACAGATAGACGAGAAAACGGAACGGCCGATACAGATGCGTGGCGCGTACGAAATCATCGAGCCCATGCCTGACCAGAGCTCGTTGAATCTGCAGCAGCCGCGTGAGCACCCGCAATCGCATCAGGCGGCCCCTTTGATGCGTGCTTCGAGCCGTTCGAGCCGCGCTTCGATTCGATCGGCGGTCTCGCGCAATTCATCGACATCGCGCAGGAATTCCTCGAGCTCGGTCTTGTTCACGAGGTCGCGACCCTCCTCTTGCAGATATTCGGCAATGTTCTCTCCGGCCGTGCGCCGGGCGTGGCGTGCAAAGTCGAGCGCGCGCTTGGCGAATTGGGATACGCGCCGCGCCGGAAAATCGCCTATCCATCGGGATAGCTCTTCTTCCGGATCAGGCCGCGCCAGCATGAACAGTTCCCGGTAGCGGTTGGCGATCTCCGCATCGCCACGAATCTGCGCCGCAGGTGTGCCGGGTGCGCGAGCTGCACCACCCTTGAGCAATTGCAAAAGCGCCGGCACCGTTCCTGAAATGCAGGCATCGGCCGCGGAATCGCTGCCGGCGCAGAGCATCAGGCGGCCGCCGAAAGCGCTGGCGCGCACGCTGGCAATCCCATCGATGTCGACTTGCAGGGAAGTGCCCTGCAGGCTCCGCGCCAGCGCCGCGGCCTGTGCCGATGCGTCGATGCATCGATTGAGCAGGGCTTCGGCCGATGCAAGCCATGCGGAAGTCGCGGGCATGTCAGATCTTGTAGCCGCGATGTACGGCGACTATGCCGCCGGTCAGATTGTGATAGCGCGCCTGCTCGAAGCCGGCGGTCCGCAGCATCTCGAGCAGAGTTTCCTGGTTCGGATGCATCCGGATGGATTCAGCCAGATATCGATAGCTGGCTGCGTCCCGGGCGACGAGCCGGCCGAGCAGCGGCAGCACCTTAAAGGAATAAGCATCGTAAATCGGCTTCAGCCCGGGCGCCACCGGCGTGGAAAACTCCAACACCAGCAATTGGCCGCCGGTTTTCAGAACGCGGTACATGGACTTGAGCGCGGCTGCCTTGTCGGTCACATTGCGCAATCCAAACCCGATGGTCACGCAATCGAAGGCGTTGTCTTCGAAGGGCAGCCGCTCGGCGTCGGCCACGATGCACTCCACATTGCCCACCCAGCCCTTGTCCAGCAGCCGGTCACGGCCGATTTCGAGCATGGCCGGATTCACGTCCGACAGCACGACCCGGCCGGTCTTGCCCACCTGACGCAGCATCCCAGCGGCCAGATCGCCGGTGCCGCCGGCCACGTCGAGGGCGCGCTGGCCGGGCCGCAGGCCGGTCAAGGACAGGGTGAAATGCTTCCACAATCGATGCGCGCCGAAGGACATCAAATCGTTCATGACGTCGTATTTGCCCGCTACGGATTCGAATACCGACCGGACGCGCGCCGCCTTGTCGCCCGGCGCGACTTTTTCAAATCCGAAATCGACTTTAGGTTCCGGGGTATCCATGATGTCCGTCAACACTGTGAGCGGCCATTGTAGCCGACTGAGGTCGCAATCCTCGGCGGTTTCGGGCTCGGAAAGGGGCCTCCGGCCGACGCATAGCTACTTAGGATTTCTGGGCCTCTGCGCAGCGTTCCAAGTAGCGCGCCCATTTCCGGCGATGGTCCCGTCCGAGTTCGTGCAGCAGGGTCCAGGTATAAAGGCCGGTGTTGTGGCCATCGTCGAACAGCAGGCGCAACGCGTAATTTCCGACCGGCTCGACGCCGCTGATGCCGACGTTCTGTTTGCCGGTCTGCAGTACTCCTTCGCCGCCGCCGTGGCCTGTCACCTCGGCGGATGGGGAGAATACCCTCAAGTATTCAAAGGGCAGCTCGAAATGGGATCCGTCATCGAAGCGTACTTCGAGCAGCCGCGACTGGGTGCGCAATTTGATGTCGGTGGGCTGGGGCATAAAGATACCGCTGCGCTCGGAGGACGTATCGCCGCCCCTAGAGAATGTATCGCGATAGATCCTGATCTTTTACCAATTCGCCGAGATTGCCCTCGACGTACTCGCGATTGATGAGGACGTGGGTGCCATTGCGGTCCGCGGCATCGAAGGACACGGTCTCGAGCAGCCGCTCCATGACGGTATGCAGGCGCCGCGCTCCAATATTCTCGGTGCGTTCATTGACCTCGAAAGCCACTTCGGCCAGCCGTTTCACGCCGGAGGCGGCGAATTCCAGCTCCACCCCCTCGGTAGCCAACAGCGCCGAGTATTGGCGGCACAGTGAGGAATCGGGCTCGGTGAGAATCCGCACGAAATCATCCACCACCAGGGGCTCGAGCTCGACCCGAATCGGCAAGCGGCCCTGCAGCTCCGGGATCAAGTCGGAGGGCTTGGACATGTGAAACGCGCCCGATGCGATGAACAGCACGTGATCGGTCTTCACCGTGCCGTACTTGGTATTCACGGTGCATCCCTCGACCAGGGGCAGCAGATCGCGCTGTACGCCTTCGCGCGACACGTCGGCGCCGGTGGTTTCCTGGCGGCGGGCGATTTTGTCGATTTCATCGATGAACACGATACCGTTCTGCTCGGCATTCTCGACGGCGCGAAGCTTCAGCTCCTCCTCGTTGATCATTTTCGAGGCTTCCTCGTCCACCAGCAGCTTCAATGCCTCTTTGATCTTGAGCTTGCGCTGACGAGTCCGGCCGTTGCCCAGATTTTGGAACATGCCCTGCAGCTGCTGGGTCATTTCCTCCATGCCCGGGGGAGCCATGATCTCCACCCCCATGGGCATGGCGCGCACTTCGATTTCGATCTCGCGGTCCTCGAGCTGACCCTCGCGCAGCATTTTCCGAAATCGCTGCCGGGTGTCGTTGTCCCGCGGCGCCGAGTCACCGGTAAAACCCGCCGACGCTCGCGGGAGCAGCACGTCGAGCACACGTTCTTCGGCGCTGTCGGCGGCGCGGTGACGCACCTTGGCAATTTCCTCTTCGCGCGTCATTTTTACGGAAATCTCGACAAGATCGCGTACGATCGAGTCCACTTCACGCCCAACATAGCCCACTTCGGTGAATTTCGTGGCTTCCACCTTGATGAAGGGAGCCTTGGCGAGGCGTGCGAGCCGCCGCGCGATTTCGGTCTTACCAACCCCCGTCGGCCCGATCATGAGAATGTTCTTCGGGGTAATTTCGGCACGCAGCGATTCAGCCACCTGGCCGCGGCGCCAGCGGTTACGCAGCGCAATCGCGACCGCCCGTTTGGCGGCTTTCTGACCGACGATGTGCTTGTCCAATTCTTCGACTATTTCGCGGGGAGTCATCTGCGACATGGGGCGTTATAGCTCCTCGATCGTCAGATTGCGATTCGTATAAATGCAAATATCCGCGGCGATGTTCAGCGACCGCTCGACGATATCGCGTGCCGACATTTCCCCTTGCATGAAGGCCGTCGCCGCGGCCTGCGCGAAGCCGCCGCCCGAACCGATGGCGATCAGATCATTCTCCGGTTCGATGACGTCGCCGTTGCCCGATATGACATAGGTGCTGCTCAAGTCCGCGACGCACAGCAGGGCTTCCAGTCGGCGCAGGCTCCGATCGCTGCGCCAGTCCTTGGCCAATTCGATCGCGGCACGCGTTAGATTGCCGAATTTCTCCAATTTTCCCTCGAAGCGTTCGAACAGGGTGAAGGCATCGGCCGTGCCGCCGGCGAAACCGGCGAGCACTTTCCCGCCATAGAGACGCCGGACTTTGCGGGCATTGGCCTTCATCACGCTCTGGCCCAGGGTCACCTGGCCGTCACCGCCCACGGCCACCCGCCCCTGCCGCCGCACGGCGAGTATCGTCGTGCCATAGATTCGCTCGGGATCATGATTCATGGGAAGGAAGGGTGGGGCCTCGGGTCGGCCCTTTCAAGCACTGCGACGGATACGGCGCGCACGTGGATGCGCATTTTCATAAACCGTCGCCAGATGTTGGAAATCCAGATGCGTGTAGATCTGGGTCGTGCCGATGTCGGCATGACCCAGCAATTCCTGCACTCCCCGCAAATTGCCGCTGGATTCAAGGAGATGAGTGGCAAAGGAGTGGCGGAACATATGCGGGTGGACATGCACGCCCAGCCCCATACGGCGGCCCCATGCGCCGATCCGCAGCTGCACCGTCCGCACCGACAGGGAGCGACCCCGCTGGCTCACGAACAGCGCATCCACGCCGGGTTTGGCCAGCCCCGTGCGCTCTTGCAGCCAGTGCTTCAGAGCGCTGACCGCCTGGCGGCCGACGGGCACGATTCGTGTCTTATTGCCCTTACCGAGCACCCGAACGGTGCGGTCCGCCAGGTCGATTGCGTCCAAGCGCAGACCAACGAGTTCGGCCAGACGCAGTCCCGAGGAATAGAACAGCTCCATGATGGCCTTGTCGCGCGACGACAGCGAATCGTCCACCCGAAACGACAGAAGCCGTCCCATTTGATCGGCGTCCAGGGTGCCGGGCAGCCGTTTCTTGATCTTGGGTGCGCGCACGTCGAGCGCCGGATTGCGTGCACAATGGCCTTCTCGCATCAGGAAATCGTAAAAGGTTCGTGCCGCCGACAGTCGCCGCTGAATGCTCCGGGGGCTCAATGCCGCCCCGTGCTGGGCGGCGGCGAACGTCCTGATACTGGAATTGTCGAGAGCCGTCCACGCGGTCAGCCCTCGCTGTCCGGCGAACTCCGCCAAGACGAGCAGGTCGTGCCGATAGGCCGCGATCGTGTGCGCGCTCATGCGCCTCTCGTGCGCGAGGTGCGATAAGAATCGACCGATCCAGTCGCGCTCAGCCGGCTGCATCGCTACTGACGCATGAGCGCGTAGGTCACCAGCTCGCCGATGCGGGACAGAAATTCCGTGCTCATGGCGGGATGGAAGCGTTCCGCGTCGCTGGCGCCGATGGCCAGGATTCCCAACTCACCCTTGGGGCCCAGGGGCGTGAGCGCCACCGAGCCGATGGCCACCGAGTCCTTGCCGAACAGGTAATCGCGCTGCGCATCGCGGACCTGCCCGCAGCGGGGCTTGCCGGATTGGAGCAGCGATTCGAACGTCTTGATATCGGCATCGGTCGGATTGCCGGAGCGCAGAAATTGCCCGGCTTCCGGCGCCAAGGTGCGTGCCTGCTCGAGAAATAGCACCAGCACCGAATGCATGGCGTCGAAGTCCTCGCGCAGCGAGGTCTCGACGGCATTGATGGTGTCGAGCAGGGTGTGTGCTTGGATCAGGCGCTGGCTCAGGCGGTGAATGCGATCGGCCAGCGTGTCGTTGGAGCGGGCCACGTCCACGAGCTCCTTCAGCTTACGTTCCAGCGATTGATTGCGCTCGCGCAGGACTTCCACCTGGCGCTCGACCAAACTCACCGTGGCGCCCATGTCGCGCAGATGCGGCAGGCGTAATTTGGCAAGCAACGCAGCGTTGCGCTCGAAGAAATCCGGATGGGTTTGCAGAAAGTCCGCAACGTTGGTGTCGTTGAGGCCCTCCTGCTTGATTCCGCGCGCCTGACTGGTCATGGTTCAGCTCCCTTCACGTTAAATATCGATCGATCCGGTGAATACCGTGGTGGCCGGCCCGGTGAGCCATAAGTGCTCCCCCGTCGCGGTCCAAGAAACCACTGCTCTGCCGCCCGGCAGGTCCACTTTCACCTCTTCATCCAGCAGGCCGTTCCGCCGGCCGACGGCAACGGCGGCACAGGCACCCGTTCCACAAGCCAAGGTCTCGCCTGCTCCGCGTTCGTATACCCGCAATCGAATGTGGCTGCGGCCGACGATTTGCATGAATCCTACGTTGGTCCGGTTCGGAAATCGCGGATGAGTTTCGATACTAGGCCCAAACTGCTCTATCGGCGCGGCTTTCACGTCCGCTACCTGCAGTACCGCATGCGGGTTGCCCATGGACACCGCGCCTATGTTGATATCCGTTCCGGCGGCGCTCAACGAATAGGTGGACGCCTCGACGAGCCGGCCTCCGCCGGCGGCCACCATGGGCAGCGCACTCGGATCGAAGTTCGGCACACCCATGTCCACCGACACCAGGCCGTCGTCGCGGACATGCGCATGCACCGTTCCACCCAGGCAGTCCATCACGAGGTCGCGGCCCAAGTGCGGGGCGCGCGAATACAAGAGAGCCGCGATACAGCGCGCGCCATTGCCGCACTGTTCGACTTCCGTGCCGTCGGAATTGAAAATCCGATAGAACACGCGACTACCCGCGTCACGCGCAGCTTCCAACACCAGCGCCTGATCGAAACCGACGCCGGTATGCCGATCGGCGAGGGCGCGCAACTCGCTCGAGTCCAATGGATTGTTCGCGGGGGCGTCGAATACCAGGAAATCGTTGCCCAGCCCCTGCATCTTCAAAAACTCGATGCGCATACCTCAGCAGCATAGCCCATGCGGCAAATTGTCGCGAGCAGGGGTTGCGCAAGGGAGCCGAAGGGTTTTACCTTAGAGAAAACAACAAGCCGGGGATCTATGCGCCACGTAATGATATTGAATTCCAAGGGCGGATGCGGCAAGAGCACTCTCGCGAGCAACGTCGCCGTATTCTTCGCCCGGGACGGTCACCAGGTATGCATTGCCGACTATGATCCCCAGCGCTCCAGTCTAGACTGGCTGGCGCAACGCCCGGCCGATCTGCCCGCCATCAGCGGCGTGGCCGCGTACGACGAGGGCCTGCGCAATGTGGCGCGCAGTACCGAGATCTTGGTGATCGACGCCCCGGCCCGCGTCCACGGCACGGAGCTCAATGAGCTCGTGCGCCGCGCCGAAACCATCATCGTTCCGGTGCTGCCCTCCAGCATCGACATCAAGGCCTGCGGACATTTCATGGCGGAGCTGCTCGAAATCGGCAAAGTGTCGCGCAAACAAGCGCGGTTGGCCGTCGTCGCCAATCGCGTGCGCGAACACACACTGATATACGAAGAACTGGATCAGTACCTGACCAAGCTCAAAGTGCCCTACCTCGGCTGCCTGCGCGAGGCGCAGAATTACGTGCGGGCTTATGCGCGCGGCATGGGTGTGCTCGAACTGCCGGAATATCTCGCGTCGCCGGATTGGAAACAGTGGGAGCCGATCAGCGAATGGCTGGACAGCAAGCGGAGTCGACCGACGGAGTAGTACTTCGGCACACACGAGACGGGGTCTGGGGGGATAAGGAGCTGGACGCCAACGTAAAGACAGCAGTTGGCGTCCAGCTCCTTATCCCCCAGACCGTGCACGGTGTGCCGATGTACGCCACCGTGCAGCCAGGCAGCGGCATAGCCCCCCTGAGGAATCCTTGTGCGCATCAAACTATCCACGTCCGGCATCGAGTTCAGCGTGAGGGCGGAGCAATCGCTGCTCGATGCGGCTCTCGACGCTTCGTTGAATTTGCCGCATAGCTGCAAGGGGGGTAATTGCGGGTCCTGCCGTGCGCGGCTGTTGCAAGGTGAGATCTACTATCCCAACGGGGTGCCTTTGGGATTGTCGGAGGCCGAAGCGGCGGAGGGTTTCGTGCTCATGTGTGAGGCGCGGGCGCGCAGCGATATTCTGCTCGAAACTTTCGAAATCACCTCGCCCGAACAGGCTGTCATCAAGCGATTGCCGGCTCGCATCGAGCGCGCGGTGGCTCTGTCGCACGACGTGATGGGCTTGCACCTGCGGTTGCCTGCGGCGGAGGCCTTCCGCTTCGAGGCAGGTCAGTACATCGACGTCATGCTATCCGGCGGGCGGCGCCGCAGTTTTTCCATCGCTTCGCCACCGCATGACTCGCGCTTGCTGGAGTTGCATGTGAGGCGGGTTGCCGGCGGGGAATTCTCCGCGCCCCTGTTCGACACGGACGCGCGCAGTGCTCTGCTGAACATCGAGGGGCCTTTGGGGCAGTTCACATACCGGCCGGGGACGGCGCCGATGTTGCTGGTGGGTGGTGGTACGGGACTCGCGCCACTGCTCAGCATCCTGCGGCATGTGGCCGAGAACGGCATCGAGCGCGACATGACTCTGTTCTGGGGTGTGCGCAGCGAGCGTGATTTATACGCGCACGATCTGCTCGAAAAGCTCGCCGCACGCTCGGGGACACCGGCAGCGCGCGCGGCACGGTTCCGTTATGTACCGGTACTGTCGGAGCCCTCACCCGCATGGGATGGCGCGCGCGGCTGGGTGCATGAGGCCGTGCTCGAATCTCTCGGCGATCTGGATAAATACCATGTGTATGCAGCGGGGCCACCGGCGATGATAGCGGCGGTGCGCTACGAATTCGGCCGGCATGGAGTCGCGGCGAGCCGGCTGTTCTTCGATTCTTTCGATTACGCGCCCGATGCGCTCGACCGCCAGCGGACGAGCGCCGCGACCAAATCCTGATCCTCGGCCGATTCGGCCTGCAGGAGCGGCGCGGACAGCCCGCACTCGCGTACGCCCGCCGCAACGCGCGCGCCGGGCACCAGCCAGTGCACGCGCTCGAGTTCCCCGCGTAGCGCGGGACTCGCCATGCCGAGCAGGCTGCGGGCAATGTCCACGCTGGTTGCAGTGACCACTTGCACCGCTCCCGCGGTGAAGCGGTCGAGCAGGGCTGCGAGAACCGCGTGGCTCGGAACCGCCGGCACGCGCTGGTAGACATCGGCTGTCATGACCTGCGCGCCGCGCTGCGCCAGCTCTTGCTCGAGGAAGGCGCGTCCGTCGGCGCCCTTGACGATCAAGATGCGGCGTCCCGCCGGCCGTTCGAGCTTGGGGTGCCGCAGCAGGCTCTCGGAATCGAATGCCTGCGGCGGCTGCACGGCCACGCGATAGCCGGCTAGATTGAGCGCTCGAGTCGTTGCCGGTCCCATGGCGGCCAAGGTCAGGTCGCGTTTCTGATCGAGCAGCGCAGCGCCGAACCGCACGGCGTTGGCGCTGGTAAAAATGATGACGTCGAAATCCTCGAGGGCACCCAGTCGAGCTGCCGCCTCGCGCCGGCCCTCTGCCATTGCTTTGATTTCGATCGCCGGCAGTCGCAGCGTGCTCGCGCCTTGATTCTCCAGCAGCAGGCATAGAGGCATCGCCTGTTGCTCGGGCCGAGTGACGAGGACGCCGACACCGTGCAAGGCAGTCATGGTCAACCGGTGCGCAGACGCTCGAGCAGCGGACCGGCGCCCGCGTTCAGAATTTGCTCGGCCAAGCGGTGGCCCAGCGCAGCCGGATCGTCGCTGCTGCCGGACAGGGTGTCGCGCAACAGCCGTGAGCCGTCCGGTTCGGCCACCAGGCCGTCGAGTATCAGGCGCTCCCCCTCCTGGCGCGCATGCGCCGCGATCGGCGATTGACAGCTGCCACCCAACCGATGCGCAAATGCCCGCTCCGCATCCATGGCCCGCCGCGTCGCCTCGTGGTTGAGCACGGACACGAGACTCCGTGTGTGCGGATCGGCACCCCGGCATTCGATACCGATCACGCCCTGGGCGACGGCCGGCAAACAGATGCTCGGATCGAGGCGGGCGGTGATATGCGATTCCAATCCCAGCCGAATCAGACCCGCACAGGCGAGCACGATGGCATCCATGTCGCCACCCTCGAGGCGCCTCAGCCGCGTATCCACATTGCCGCGCAGGGTTTGTATGCGCAGGTCCGGCCTGGCCGCCAACAACTGCGCCTGCCGCCGCAGACTGGAGGTGCCCACGCGGGCGCCTTGCGGCAGATCGCCGATTCCAGCGGCCGCTGCCGTGGTCAACAACGCGTCTCGAGGATCCGCGCGCTCGAGCACCGCCGCGATGATCAGCCCTTGCGGAAGATCGCCCGGCAGATCCTTCATGGAATGCACCGCGATGTCGGCACGCCGCTCCTCGAGAGCCACCTCGAGTTCCTTGATGAACAACCCCTTCCCGCCGATGGCGGCCAGGGTCCGATCCTGAATGCGATCGCCTTGGGTCACCATCGGCACGAGTTCGATCTTAAGGCCCCCATGGGCCCGGCGCAGCAGAGCCGCCACATGCTCGGCCTGCCAGAGAGCGAGCTGGCTCTTGCGGGTGGCGATCCGCAGTACCGCGGCCGGCGGTGCGCTCATTCAGGACCGGGCTTGGCGGGAAACAGTGCGGATTTCAGCCGGTAGATGGAGGAGATGTCCTCATCGCCGAAGCCCTGGACTATCAACTGTGCATATTGCGCCAGAGTGGACTCGACCACCGGCAGCTGCGCGCCGTGCCGTGCCGCCATGTCGCGGCAGATCCGCAAGTCCTTGGCATGCAGCCGCACGCGGAACCCGGCGGGAAAATCATTGTGGGCCATGTACGGCGCGCGATTGACGAAGTACCAGCTCGAGCCCGCGCCCTTGCCCAAGAGTTCAATCAATCGATCGAGAGGCAGGCCCTCGGCATGCGCAAACGCCATCGCCTCGCCGACGGCCTGGATGATGCCGGCGCACATGATTTGATTGGTGGCCTTGGCGGCCTGGCCGGCGCCGCTCGGGCCTAGGTAGGCGACGCTCTTCCCCATGGCCTGAAGGATGGGCTGGGCGCGGCCGAATACCGGCTCATCGCCGCCCACCATGATGGCCAGCGACGCCGTACGCGCGCCTTCCACACCGCCGCTCACCGGACAGTCGAGAAAGCCGACGCCGAGCGCATCGAGCGCCGTATGAAGCTCCCGTGCCGTGGCGGCGCCCACCGTGGAGCAGTCCATGACGATCATGTTGGGAGTCAATCCCGGCTCGAGGTCCGCGATCACCGCGCGCAGGTCGTCGTCGGCGGACACACAGATCACCACGGCCTCGCAGTTCCCGGCAAGCTCGCTCAAGCTGGCAAAGGAGATGCACCGTAGTTCTTTGGCGAGCGCCGCCGCCTTGTCGGCGGTTCGATTCCACACACCTGTCAGCAGGCCTGCGCGGTGCAGGCTGCGCGCCATGTGTGTGCCCATGGCACCCAATCCGATAAACCCTGTTTGCATACGCGTTTCCCGCTCATTTCAGTACGCGTAGCCTAAAGCTTTGCGAACCAGGCGGCAAAGCCGGCGAAATTATTTTTGCTGCGTCTCGAGAGTCCGGCTCTGGCGGGGCGAGTCTCGCCGCGGATGCCGGCAGGACTTAATTGGATCCACCGCAGGCTTCGTCAACGTCCTGCTTGGCACTCAATCGCTGACTATCGATTTCTTCCGAAGTCAGGTATTGGCGCTCGCCGTCGGGGCCGGCTTTGTACAGATGCCGGCCGTCGATCAATTTCTTATAGCGGTCCTGGGCATCTGCGCATTGCTTGGCGTGGGCTTGCTCCACATCCTCGCTCACCGCCTTCTTGGCGGCGGCATCTTCCGCAGGACCGGCCGTCTTCGGAGCCGTCGAGTCGGACGTTTTTGTCGGCGCCGCCGCACGGGCCACATGCGTGCCCAGCAACTCGACCACTTCCGCATGCACGCCGTCCGGCGGCCGGTCGCCGTATTGCACCTTGCCCTGCGCATCCACCCACTTGTAGACCACGGCCCCGGCCATGCCCGACCAGGCGATCAGGGCCGCGAATAACAGAAGGCGTTTCATGGTCCCAACCTCGCTAAAGCTGCTGAATTCTACAACGCCCGCGAGCCAGCCTCACCGGTGCGAATTCGCACCGCCTGGCCCAGCTCCGTCACGAATATCTTGCCGTCGCCGATCTTGCCCGTGCGGGCCGTTTCAATGATGGCTTCCACCACCCTATCAACCTGTTCGTCATCCACCGCGAGCTCGAGTTTCACTTTGGGCAGGAAGTCGACGACATATTCCGCCCCCCGATACAGCTCAGTGTGGCCCTTTTGACGGCCGAAACCTTTGACCTCTGTCACGGTAATGCCCTGTATCCCCACATCGGCCAGGGCGGCGCGGACATCGTCAAGCTTGAACGGTTTGATGATGGCGATCACCAGTTTCATTCGGGCGGACTCCTCATGTCGAATAGCGCGCAGTCTAACAGCGTAATTTTAAAGGATATTGCTGCAGAACAGCATGGAGTATCGTGGCTTTGTATTGTATAAACATCCCAGCGTCTTGCGCCGGGCGCGCGAATATAAAAAAACGGCACGAGTCTTTTGAGGGACTCGTGCCGCGGGGATATCGCACCGACGGGGGAGTTGGCTGGCTTGCCGGCGCGAGATGCTCCTAAATCGTCTAAATCTTTGACCTCGCCCGATAGCGGGTGAGGTTCGTAAAACCCTCCTGAATTCCAATAAAACCGCCGTGTACGCTCATTAACAGCTCCTAGATGGAGTCCGGGCCCGTTTCGCCGGTGCGAACGCGCTGCGCCTGTTCCAGCTCGAGTACC
The DNA here is from genome assembly GCA_963807505.1 of uncultured Gammaproteobacteria bacterium. Lineage (GTDB taxonomy): Bacteria > Pseudomonadota > Gammaproteobacteria > Steroidobacterales > Steroidobacteraceae > Bog-1198. The sequence goes on from CAWECC010000001.1 coordinate 1,545,087, forward strand.
CAGACTTTCCCGTCGCCTGTTTTACCCGTCCTGGCCACGTTGCAAACCGCCTCCAGTACCTGCTCCGCAATCGAATCATCCACCGCGATCTCTATCTTGGCCTTGGGCAGAAAGTCCACGCGGTATTCCGCGCCGCGGTAGAACTCCGTATGCCCATGCTGCCGTCCGTAACCATGCACCTCGGTAACAGTGACTCCCTGAATGCCGATATCCACCACCGCTTGCCGAACCTCATCCAGCTTGAAAGGCTTGATGATGGCGGTGATCAGCTTCATGCATTTATCCCCGCTTTCACCCGTTTTGACTCGAGCCTCCGTCACTGCTTCCGCGTACTATTGATCTTGATGAATGCAGCTTCCATGCCAGGCTCCACGGGAGCCTGAATCAATGGGTTGCGCAACGGCGGGCATCCGAGATGCACCGACATGGCGCGACCGAGACCGGATGCTGCGTTAGGCGAGTGCAACGGGCAGATTCTGGAGACCCTATGAGTTTTATCAATTCGAACGGATTGGATGAATTGGCCCGCCGTCTGGCGGATTCAGTCCCCGAGTCGGTCCGGGCCTTCGGACGCGATCTGGAGGGCAATTTCAAAGCCGTGCTGCAAGCCCAGCTCAGCAAATTGGATTTGGTCAACCGGCAGGAATTCGATGTGCAAGCGGCCATTCTGGAGCGAACCCAAGCCAAATTGGCCGCCATGGAAGCACGCCTGAAGGAGATCGAAGCCAAGCTCACGCCGCAGTAAGTTTCGCAAGGCGCACAACAGGCCGGCGGCGGTGACTAATCACAAGGAGGTGAGTGCCGACAAGGCCACAGGGGGCAACAAGGCCGCAACGGCCCACGAGGCCGCCCAGACCCACGAGCACCTGAGTACCGTCCTGAGCCGGGCACCCTTGGGGCTCGCGGCCCCCCAGGTTCGCGTGGAAGTTCATCTGGGTACCGGCCTACCGGCGTTTGCCCTGGTCGGATTGCCCGAGGCGGTGGTTCGCGAAAGCAAGGAAAGAGTTCGCTCGGCGCTGATGACCGGCGGGTTCGACTTCCCCAGCGGACGCATCACTGTGAACCTATCGCCCGCCGATTTACCGAAGGAGGGCGGCCGCTTCGACCTGCCCATCGCGGTCGGCATTCTGGCCGCCAGCGGTAAGATCCCGCCGCGGGCATTCGAGCGGCGCGAGTTCTACGGCGAATTGTCGCTGGGGGGAGAACTGCGCCAGCTCCCGAAGCTCCTGCCGGCGCTCATCGAAGGATCGCGCCTCGGGAGGGAATTGATTTTGCCCTCCGCCAATGCGCTCGAAGCGGGTTTGGTCCCCCACGCGAAACTCAAGCTCGTCAGCCACCTGCGTCAGGTGTTCGACGCGCTCCGCGGCAAAGCGGCATGGCCTGCCGGTGCGAACCCCACGGACCTTGCGGACGCGCCGGTCCCGTGGGACACGCCGGCAGACCCCGATCTTGCCGAGGTTCGCGGCCAATTCTCGGCCAAGCGCGCCCTCGAGATCGCCGCCGCCGGAGAGCATGGACTGCTGATGGTCGGCCCACCCGGTGCGGGGAAAACCCTGCTCGCCCAACGATTGCCCGGGTTGCTGCCGGCATTGACCCCCCTCGAATCCCTGGAAGTCGCGTGCCTGGAATCTGCCGCGGGACAGAGACCCCGCTTGGGCGGCCGCCGGCCGTTCCGCAGTCCGCAACACACGGCTTCGATCGCGGCGCTGATCGGCGGGAGCACCCTGAAGCCGGGCGAACTCTCGCTGGCGCATCTTGGCGTTTTGTTTCTCGACGAGTTTCCGGAATTCCCGCGGAACGCTCTGGAAGCTCTGCGCGAACCTCTCGAGAGCGGAGTGGTAAAGCTCACGCGGCTCAAGCGAACTTGCGAATTTCCCGCGCGATTTCAATTGGTGGCGGCGATGAATCCCTGTCCCTGCGGCTATGCCGGCGACCCGCGCGGACGATGCCATTGCACGGCAGAACAAGTCACCCGGTATCGACAGCGGATCTCCGGGCCGCTGATCGACCGAATCGATATCCATGTCGAATTGACCGCATTGCCGGTCGAACACCTGTTCGATGACGCATGCGCAGAATCGGAGAATTCAGCTGCGGTTGCGCTGCGCGTCGCCGCCGCCCGGCAAGTGCAAATGCAGCGTCAGCGCAAATTCAATGCGCGGCTCACTCCTGCCGAAGTAACTCAGTTCTGCGGCTTGCGGCGCCCGTCGCGAGCCCTGCTCAGCGCGGCCATCGTGCGATTGGGACTGTCCGCCAGGGCATGCCACGGCGTATTGAAACTGGCGAGGACATGCGCCGACTTGGCAGGCGAGCCCGAGATTCGCAGCAACGACGTCGCCGAAGCGGTGCAGCTGCGCGCGCTGGATAAGCTCAACAGCTGAGCGGCGCGCTTATTTGCCGCGCGATCCGCTTATTTGCTATTGAGGGACACCATGTAGTCGACCGTCATGCGGATCGTCGCGTCCGGCCAGGTCGTGCCACCCTTGGGCGGCATATTGCCCTTGCCTCCGATCGCATCCTTGTACAGCACTTCCTTGCCCTGAGCGATGCGCGGACCCCATGCCGCATGATCGCCGATCTTCGGCGCGCCGTTGACGCCCGTCGAATGGCAGGCAGAGCAGACTTGGGTGAAGGCTTGTTCACCCGTCGTGGGCACGCCCGCAGCGGCACCCGCCGGCGCGGTGACCACGGCCAACGCCGAGTTGTCCTTGCCCGCGATAGCCTCGTGGGCGAATGGCTCAATGTTCTGTTCGACCTCTTTGGTGTGCAGCGGATCGAGCAGCACATCCTTCCCCTGAGTATCCGCGCCGATCGAACGCGCGACACCGAACAGGATGATCGCGAAAACGATGAGGATACCCAGCACCAAACTAAAGGAATTGAAGAAGTGTGTATCTGAGGATTCGGGGTTGGACACGGTAACTCGCTGAAATTCGATGAAAAAATATCCCGGGGGCTGCTCTAGTATAGCGACAGCTGGCGAATCACGGAATAGCCCGCGACGGGAAGGGCGCAATATCCCGGCCAATTGCTCCCAAGGTACGGCATCCAGGCTCACCAAAGGATGCAACCGTATTGCTACCGGTCCAACGGGCACCGCTCGCTGAATGATCTTTTCGTGTTGATGATGGCGGCTCGGCCTCCCGGTATAGGGGTCCAGGCAGAGCGAATTCGCCGGAAACACCCATTGCCACCCCCATTGAGTTGCAGCGTTCGGATACTTTCGCGTCAATGCCGTTGGCAACGACACACCCGGTTCATTCAGTCTGCGTTGCCGCTCAAAGCGAGCCAGCAGCTTCGCAAGATGCTCTCGAATCGCAGGGACGATGACCGATGGCAGGACCGTCACGCGATCCTTCCCTCCCTTGGCGTCTCGCACGATGATCTCGCCCCGCTCGATGACGATATCTTTGACCCGAAGCCGATGGGCTTCCATCAGTCGCAGCCCGCCGCCATAGAGAAGATTCGCCATTAACCAGGCAGTACCATCCAGTTGCGCCAGAACCGATCGCACTTCAGCGATGCCCAGCACGACCGGAAGCCGCTTCGGCCGAGATGCTCTCGTCACGTTCTCAAGCCACGGCAATTCGATGCCGAGCACTTGGCGGTAAAGAAACAGCAGAGCCTGAAGCGCTTGATTCTGCGTGGACGCCCCGACCTTGGCCTGGACGGCCAAATGCGTCAAGAAAGCCTCAACTTCCGCCGCTCCCATATCGCGCGGATGCCTGCGGCCATGAAATCTGACATACCGCCGCATCCACTGCAGGTAGGTCTGTTCAGTTCGAAACGCTAAATGACGAGTGCGAATTCTTTCACGCGCGACCTCAAACAAGCCACGCCCCTCCGGCATATAATCCCCCTCGGAGTGCTACGCGACACCACCGTAATCTGACGTCAAGGAAATCAGGAAGATGTCCAAAGGTCGAGCGCGATATGTCCCGTTTTTAACGCAATTCGTGTGCCACCTGCGTCCTCGAATTATTGGTTAGAATCCGTTGATCCCTTTCGGAGAAAAACCAGCGGTGAGGCCTCGTGGGCGATCTTGCTGGCGGCTCAGGGAGTCACTTCGATCCGCGGCGCGAAGCCGAGACACCATGTCGTTGAGCGCAATGATGGAAGTATTCCAATTGCGAAGGTCACGCGTGGCGCCGCGAGCGTGGTCCCAGTCCGGGCGCAGTCAGCCTATGCAAGTCGGGGGACGCTTTGATCTGCGTTGATATCGGGTCTATTCTTGAGACAAGGATAGAGGGGCATCTTCGATGAGGGCGTCGCGCCGAATTCCAACAACTGCTTTGAGCGATCACGGGGTGCATCTTCGGTAGGCCAGGGAGGAGTCGATGATTGAGATAAATCAGCTTCGTTTGCCGGCAACGCAACCCCGCGTCGCTCAAGCGCGACGTTAGACGCCGCTGTGGAACCTGCGCAATTTTGGAGCACAGTGCGCACACGTCGCAATCAATTCTTCCTAGTCTGGATTGGCTGGCTCTTTGTTGGAGGTCCTCTCTGGTGGCTCTATTCACTGGTGCTGCCAGCGAAATACCCAATGGTTGCTGGAACGGCAGCACTTCTAACGTGGGGGGCGTTTTGGTCATGGGTAGCACGGCGCCTGACAAACCTTCGTTGCTTTCGCTGCGGTGAGAAAGCATTTAGGCACCCTTACTTCTTTATGTCCCACGCGAGGTGCAAGAACTGCGGTGTATCGTATGGCAGCGTCTAACAATCGGTTCGAGCGATCGCGGAGCAGTAGCTTCGGTTAGTTAAGGAGTGGGTTGATGATCTGGATAAATCAGCTTCGTTGGACGTCGGCGCAACCCCGCGTCGCTCAACCTCATCGTTAGGAGCCGCCTCAACGTAATGTCGCCAGGCCATACTTGTATATGGCAAAATACCCATACATAATGTAAGTTATATCGATGTCGAAGGTCAGTTTCGAATGGGATCCAGCTAAGGATCTGACGAATCAGGCTAAGCACGGAATTGGCTTTTCGGAAGCGCAATATGCGTTTGACGATCCCCGACGCCTCATCGCCGTGGATCTCACTCATAGCACCGAACTTGAAAAACGATATTTCTGTTTCGGCAAGTGTGGCGATGGAGTTTTGACGGTACGTTTCACCTATCGCCAAGAGGTTATTCGTATTTTCGGTGCAGGGTATTGGACGCGAGGATTACGTTTATATGAAAAAGCCAATAAAGTACACAAATGAGCCTTTGGGGCGCGTGAACGTTGTCGAAGATTTTCTCCCGGCACCCAGTGAGTTGGTATTTCGTGAAGATACGGAGAAGGTGACGATTGCGCTTTCCAAGCGGAGCGTCGATTTCTTTAAGAGAGAGGCGCGGCTCCACGGCACGCAGTATCAGCGGATGATCCGGGCTCTTCTTGATCGTTACGCTGACGCGCATGCGACGTCTAACAAACGGTTGGGGCGATCGCGCGGCCGGTAGCTTCGGTGAGGGACAAGGAGGTCGAGGATGTTGATTAAGGGTCTTCGTTTCGCGGCATCACCGCCTCGCGTCGCTCAACCTCATCGTTAGGTACTACATATGCGCAGCTTACTATTCCTGGTTGTTGGGTTTCTGCTGCTAGCCGTCTGTCTCTTGTTGGGCCGGCTTTTCTCGACGCACTATCCCAGCGCTCTCTATACTGCGACCATCGCGTTCGTTTCGATCTGGCTGGTAATCTCAATTGCGAACCTATGGGTGGGCGTTGCGAAGGCTGGTTACGCCGTCTCAGACGAGCTCCCCATATTTCTGTTGATCTTTGGAGTCCCGGCGGTCGTTGCGGCTGTCTTAAAATGGCGTGTCTTTTGATCTGTCAGACAGCGTCTAACTTGCGTTGGAGCGGACACACGACGTCGCCTACGTTGATTGTCGAGGGAGTCGATGTGGATAAGATGGCTTCGTTGGGGCCGTGAACCGCGCGCCGCTCAACCTCATCGTTGGGTCTCATCCGTGCGGTGTCGGCGCCGCATGATAAATTAGAACGAATAGCGGGTCTTCTATGTATCTCGTAGTCGTAGTAGGGCTCATGTTTTTCCTGCCCATTGCCTGCACGGCAGGGGAAATGCTCATTGGGAACGTGCCGTTTTCTCTCGTCGCCGTTGGCAAATGGTTTGTTCTTTGGTTGGTCGGAGTACGGTTGTTGCTTGCTGGCCTGCGTCAGATTTTTCAGCCCCGCTACACCGCCCAGGTCATTTTGTCGCTCAAGAACGACGAATCGCTCATCCTGGTCCGCGAGCTCGGGTTTGCAAACTTCGCCATCGGCCTAGTGGGTATCGGCGGCGCCATTTTCCCATCATGGCGTCCAGCGGGTGCTTTGGCAGGCGGCGTGTTTTACGCTCTGGCAGGAGTTAATCATGCCTTGCAGTCGCATCGAGGCAAGCTTGAAAATATCGCTATGGTGTCGGATCTATGGGCATCGGCGGTTCTTCTGGCAGGCTTTGCGGCAATGCTTGCTTCACGTAACGTAACCTGACCTCGGTCGAATATCAGCACGCTGGCAATGCGGGTTATTGCGGCAAGCAGGAGCAACTTCGTACCCAGCGGCAATACACCGAGGTCTTAACGTGGCAGCCGACGCTGGAATGGTCGTGGCCGTTTGGAATGCTGGTGCTTTTCTTTCTGAGCCGAGAGAAAATTCGTTTCCGCAGGTCCGCACCCCGTCGGTAGTCTTGTAGAATCCGCCCCACTGGGTCATTGGAGTGAGTGCGGCTTGGTCTTCGATGGACCCAGGGCACCGCAACTGTGGGCAGAATGGCAAAAATCACTTGGGAGCATCTGTGTTGACTGCAAGACATCTCGCAAATTCGGTCAGTGGGCTCGCTCTGGTTTTGTGGGGCTGTGCGCACGCACCGCTTGCAACTGCCGCGACCGCGGAAGTCGATGCAGCTTATCCTAAGGCTTACGCCCTGTATGTCGATCTGCATCAACACCCGGAGCTGTCCGGTTACGAAACGCATACGGCGGCCAAGGTGGCTGCGGAACTTCGCGCTGTCGGCTATACGGTGACCGAGCACGTCGGTGGCACGGGAGTAGTGGCCATCCTCAAAAACGGCCCCGGGAAGACGGTCATGCTGCGCACCGAGCTTGATGCGCTGCCGGTTGAAGAACAGACCGGGCTCGCGTTCGCCAGTAAGGTGCGCGCCAAGGACTCCGCGGGACGTGACGTGCCCGTCGGGCACATGTGCGGACACGATCTGCACATCAGCGCGCTCGTGGCGACCGCCGGGATTATGGCGCGCACCCGGGATTCCTGGCATGGCACGCTGATCCTCATCGGCCAGCCCGCCGAAGAGACCATCAGTGGCGCCAGCGGGATGGTGCACGACGGCCTCTTCACGCGCTTCCCCCGTCCCGACGTCGTGCTCGCGCTGCACGTAAGTAACGAGCTGCCGGCCGGCCAGGTCGGTGTAACCTCGGGAATCTATGACAGCAACGCCGATTCGCTGCGGATTACGATCTTTGGCAAAGGCGGCCACGGTTCCGCGCCGCATATGACAGTCGATCCGATCGTGATTGCCGCGCGCACCATTCTCGCATTGCAGACAATCGCGTCGCGCGAGGTGATGCCGGGCGACTTCGCCGTCGTGACGGTCGGCTATATCACCGCCGGGACCAAGAACAACATCATTCCGGATCGCGCGGAGCTCGGACTTACCGTACGCACGTACAAGACGGACGTGCGCAAGCACGTGCTCGAAGCGATTACGCGGATTACCAACGCTGAGGCGCAGGCCGCCGGCGCTCCGAGAGCACCGACCATTGAGCGTTACGAGACGACCGACGCGGTGTACAACGATCCGGCCTTGACGCAGCAGATGCATGGGGTTCTGGAGAACGCGCTTGATAAAAGCAACGTTGTTGTCCAGGGGCCGATTACCGCCTCGGAGGATTTCTCGGTGTTCGTCGGCCAGGGTATCCCGGGGTTTTACCTCTCGCTTGGCGGAGCTGATCCCCAGAAATACGAACTCGCCAAGGCGGCCGGCACGCAACTGCCGTCGAATCACTCTTCGCTTTTTGCGCCTGATGTCGATCCGGCCATACACACCGCGATCACCGCCGAGGTCGCGATGTTGCGTGATCAGCTGAAGGCGGACGGCCGATAGCCTGTGGCAGCAAGGCCGGGCGGTACGGTTCAACCTGATCGCGAGGGTCCTTAAAAATGCGTCTCCTCTACTTCACGATTACACTACTCGCAGTTTGCGTTGGCTTGTCGTTGTGGGTTGCGGCGTCGGAATCGGCTCGGCTAAACCAGAGTACAACCTGGCCCAAAACCGACGCCACCATTGTTAACTCAAGTGTTCGCGATAAGGGAAGCCAGACCAAGAACCGTTTTTGCCCCTACGTTATATATCGGTATACGGTGGGCGGCGTGCTATATGATTCGACGAATGTGCGTTTTGATCGCGACCTCAGTCAATGTGGCACCGATCGGCAGTGGGCGAATGACATCATTCGGCCATATCGGACCGGCAGCACCGTGCCGGTGTTTTACGATCCAGCCCAGCCGGGAAAATCGACTCTAGAGATTCACAAGATGCCGTTGCTAAAGCTCTTTCCGAAGACTGGCCTCATCGCGAGTTTCATTGCATTGCTGCTGGTCATTCGACAACTTCGGTCGGCTCGCGAACCGCGCGTCCCCCAGCTTCATCGTTAGGACTCAAAAATATCAGCGCTGTGGTTAATCTGAGGGAGTAACGATGAAGTTCATCGCTCTTACAATCCTAACCGCCGGTCTGCTCGCCGGCTGCGGACCCTCCCCAGGCAATTCGGTACCGAAAATTGCCGAGAGACCGGATGCGACCATCACCATTGACGGTAAGCATCACACCTGTGTCGTGGCGCTTTTGAAGGAGGCACAAGGTAGTGCAGTTCCTTGCGGTGATGTGGTGCCATTCCTTAGAGACGAGCTTAGACTTCAGGCTGGATCCGTCTATGACATCCGCACCGTTCCAGATATCGACGAAAAGGAATTGGCCAGCCTCGGAGCTAATTTGAAGGGAGCGGGTTATCGATTCATCGGCGGCCGGGATGATCCGTTTATAATTGAGCATAAGGATTAGCTTCGGAGAATCCAATGAACGGCCAGAGTTCATTCCGCTCTTTCGGCGACTTCTATCCTTTCTATCTTGGCGAACACGCCAATCGGACTTGCCGGCGGTTGCATTTCATGGGCACGAGTATCGCCGCCGTGTTAATCGTTACCGCCTTCGCCACGCAACGCTGGTGGCTCATTGCGGTGGCCCTGGTGCAAGGTTACGCATTCGCTTGGGTGGGTCACTTTTTCTTTGAGCACAACAGGCCCGCGACGTTCAAATATCCTTGGTTCAGCCTGATGGGGGATTGGCGGCTGTGGTGGGATATGCTCAGCGGCAGAGTTCGAATTTAAGGCTGGATTCTCTGGATCGTCTTCGCTACCGGCTGCATTTCCTGATGCTCGCCTGCTTCGGCGCCTTGCTGATCGCGATGGCGAAGCTGCATTTCGCCACGAACGTCTCGGTGACTTTCGCCCTGTACGGCGCGCTCCACGCGTCAGCCTTGGTCATCGCGCTCCGCGACCATCATCCCATCTCGCTAAATTGCATATTCATCGCCGCGGCCGCGGGTTTGAGCGCGATGACCCTCCATGTCGGTATCGCCACGGCACATTGGCTGGGACCGGGCCGTGGAAATGTGGCTCTGTATGCGGCGCTCGGGTTTTCCGCAGTAACGGGCGCGGCAACCTACGGAGTCTTGATCCGGGTGTGCGGCATTTATGAGTTAACCGCTCGCGCGCTCGCCGTCATTTGTCTCAGCTGCCTGCTGGCGGCCTATGCCGCCATTGTCACCCTCGCGCACTTTCGCTTTCTGGGTCAATGGTGGCTGGCGGTGCTGTGGTGGTATGCGTTCTCCGGCTGCTTGTGGTACCTCGATAATCATGGCTCGTCCGGCGAACGCACGTGCTCGGGGCGCACGCCCAGGCCCAGGATCTGAGCCGGCCAGCGCCGCAGCCACGCGTTCGTGTCCAATATCTTCAAAGGCCACGGAACCTTCAAGGTGCGTGCTTTCCCCGAGACCATAGGCTTGAGCACGCGGTTGTGAATCGCCACCTGCAGTCCTTGGATCACCTGGGCCGGAAACAGACGGCGTTGCCGTACCGTATCCAGATCACGATCCTCGAGCTTTCCGGTCTTCAGCTTCGAGGCGAGAAGATTCGCGGTCGCCACCGCATCTTGGATCGCTAGATTGATGCCCACTCCGCCCACGGGAGACATGGCGTGCGCCGCATCGCCGATGCAGAGCAAACCAGGCCTGGACCACGTCGTCAGTCGATCGACCGAGACGTTCAAGAGTTTGACGTCGTCGAAAGTCTTCAATTCGTCCACTCGGTCCGACAGAAAGCGGGCGCCGTCCGCGACAGCGGCCTTGAATGCCTCGAGCCCCGCGGCATGGATGTGCTCGATGCCGCCCTTGCCGATGACGAAGGCACATTGCCAATACTCATTGCGGTCGATGGTTACGATCATCGTATCGGCCCGGAGGCGTCCAAGCACCTGCTCGGGGTCTCCCGCTTTCTTCGAGAGCCGAAACCAAAGCACATCGATGGGTGAGCCTAAGTTCTGCACCACGAGACCCGACGCGGACCGTACCGTCGAAGTGCGGCCGTCGCAGCCGACCACCAGATCCGCCCGCACTTCGAGCGGGCCGTCGGACGTGGTTCCCTTGACGCCGACCACGCGCCCCGTCTCCTGGATCAGATCCGTGACCTCGGCCGACATCATGATTTTGAGGGCAGAGAATCGTTTGCCTTTGTCCGCCAGGAAATTGAGGAAATCCCATTGCGGCATCAGGGCGATGAACCTGCAGGGTGCGGAAATGCGCGAGAAATCCGCGACTCTGACCCGGGTGTCGCCGATTTCCGCGGACAGAGCACGGATTTCGGAATGTGGCAATTTCAGAAAATCGTCTATGAGTCCCAGCTCATGCATGATCATCAGCGTGGAGGGGTGCACCGTGTCGCCGCGAAAGTCACGCAGGAAATCCGCATGCTTTTCCAAGACGACGGTGCTGACGCCCGCCCGCCCCAGCAGGTAGCCGAGCATCATGCCCGCCGGTCCTCCTCCGGCGATGCAGCACTGAACTTGCAGCGTTTCGGCCATGCGCCCCCCAATATACGTGGTCGGCGGGGCGAACGACACCTGGGGTGCCCTCACGGATCGACGCCTACGTCGCTCCCACCACTGCAATCCCATATTCGCCGCCGCGTCGTCTTGATAAGATTCCACACGACGCGCTGCGAGATCTCGCCTCAAATAGGGGGAACCATGCAAATCAATGAAGGTGGCTGTCTCTGTTCCGCGATTCGGTTTCGTATTTCCGGAGAGCCCATTTTTTCCACCATTTGCCATTGTGCCACCTGCCGTAGAGCGAGCGCGGCTCCGATGGTGGCGTGGCTCACGTTCGATCGCGGACAGGTCGAAATATTGTCGGGGCACCCGCGCATCTACCGGTCCTCGCAGGGTGTGGTGCGCCAGTTTTGCGCTGCCTGCGGCAGCCAGATCTCCTATGAGAACATCGAGAGCCCTTCGACCGTCGATATCACAACCGCCTCCTTGGACAACCCCAATCTGTTTCCGCCGACCTTGGAGGTTTGGCTGGACCATCGGATTGCATGGCAAATCGCCGATCAATCTCGAACTCAGTATCCCAGGGGCACGCAATGACCCGGCAATTGATCAGCTCAGGATCTCAGTTCGAGCACGACATCGGATACTCGCGAGCGGTCGTGGACGACGAGTGGGTATTCGTGTCAGGAACGACGGGCTTCGACTACGCGGCCATGACCATCTCCGATAACTTGCTGGAGCAGACCGAGCAGTGCATGAAAAACATCCAGTCCGCGTTACGCCAGGCTGGCGCCGACTTCAAGGACGTGGTGCGAGTCACTTATGTGTTACCCGATGCCGCCCGCTTTCCCGAGTGCTGGCCCATTCTGCGCAAGTATCTGGGCGCCGTTCGGCCGGCGGCCATGATGATTTCCGCCGGGCTTGCCGACCCTCGCATGCAAATCGAGATCGAGGTCACCGCGCGCAAGCGTGCCTCATGAAACCCGCATCTCCAGCAGCCGATTCAAGAAGTGGTTCAACCGCTGCGTCGGCAGCTTCTTTGTCTTCGTCGGCATCCGGCTGGCATTGGCTCACGATGGATAGCGGCAGGGCCGGGGGCGAGGTTGTCCGCGACCGGCACTGGGTATGCTAATGTTAGACCTGCGAAACGTGGAGAGACCCCTTTTGAAAGCCTTGCTCGCGATTATCGGCTGGTGCCTGCTGCTGGTACTGTGCTGGCCGCTGGCCGTGTTGGCCATCGTGCTCTGGCCCTTGCTATGGCTGCTGTCACTGCCGTTTCGCCTGATCGGCATCACGTTCGACGCGCTGTTCGCGCTGCTGCGGGCCATTTTGTTTCTGCCCGCACGGTTATTGGGGCATCGCGACGGCACCGTGGGTCGCTCATCCTAACCGGCGCGATGCAGGCTGTCCCTGTTCGATGCGCGTTCGCACGGCGCCTAGCCGACTGTCCACCAGAAAATAAAGTGAGTCATTGATGATCTTGGCCCGGGAAGCACTCGCGCTATTGCAAGAGGGAAATCGCCGCTTCGTATCGGATATCAGCAATCGCGACCCCATCGCGGGCCGGGCGCGACGTCTCGAGCTGGCCGCCAGTCAGGCGCCGTTCGCGACCATTCTGGGTTGTTCTGATTCGCGGGTGCCGGTCGAGATCGTCTTCGATCAGGGCCTTGGTGATCTTTTCGTCATTCGCGTGGCCGGCAATATCGTCGCTCCCTCCCTGATCGGCAGCGTGGAATTTGCCGCAGTGCAATTCGACACCCGTCTGGTGGTAGTGCTGGGCCACACTCAGTGCGGTGCCATCGCAGCGACACTGCAGCAGTTGCAACGGCCGGTCGAGAATCAGTCGCGCAATCTACACTCCATCGTCGATTTGATCAGGCCCTCCGTCGAAGGCCTGCTGGCGACGGAACTCAGACACGATCTTCATGCTTTGGGTCAGGCGGCGGTCCGCGCCAATATCCGGGCGTCCGTGCGGCAGTTGAGGCACGGCTCGGACATCATCGAACAACTCATCCGAACGACCGGACTCATGGTTGTCGGTGCCGAATACTCCTTGGAGACCGGCGTCGTGGATTTCTTCGATGGATTGTCGGACATCGATGCGTAGCGCGGGAACATACATCTCGAGGGGCGGTGTGCGCCGACGCTCGTCCGTAAGGTCGCGAGGCTGACATGACCACTCTCGAGGATTTCAATAGAATCGGCGTCGGTAAATTGCCCGGTCTTCTTGGCATCGTCATCTCGCAGGTGAGCGGATCGGAAGTTCGAGCCGAACTCGCGATCAACGAGACGCACATGGCGCCCAATGGATTTCTGCACGCGGGCACCGTCGTCACCCTGGCGGACACCTGCGCCGGCTATGGATGCGTCGCCAATCTACCGGCGGGCGCGACCGGCTTTACGACTATCGAACTCAAGTCCAACCATTTGGGCACTGCCCGGGACGGAACCATCCTCGGCAGCGCGAAGGCTGTACATCTCGGCAAAACCACCCAGGTCTGGGATGCCACCGTGACTCACCGGGAATCGGGCAAGACCTTGGCGTTGTTTCGCTGCACGCAAATGATTCTGTACGCCAAGCAATAGGCTAACGGGGGAGCCCGCCATGATCATCGATCACATCGGATTTGCTGTCAGCGATTACGACAAGAGCAAGCAATTCTTTTGCCGTGCACTTGCCCCCCTCGGTATCGAATTGGTCATGGAAGTGCGGGGTTGGGCGGGCTTCGGCAAGGGTGGCAAACCGGAATTTTGGTTCGGCGTGGGCGGGGACAAGCAAGCGCCACTGCACGTCGCCTTCATCGCCGACAATCGTGATCAAGTGAGAGCCTTTTATGCGGCCGCTCTCGCCGCCGGGGGTACCGACAACGGGCCGCCGGGAATTCGGGAGCATTACCATTCCAACTACTTCGGCGCCTTCGTATTGGGTCCGGACGACCACAATGTGGAAGCGGTTTGTCACCGGGCCGAACTCTAGCCTCAGACTAGGTTCGTAGAGACGCCGCCGCCGTAGGATGCGGGATTTTGCCGGCACGAGTTCGAGGCCCGCTGGACGCGACTCACACCCGGCAGGTAGTATCGCCAGCCCCTAATGCGCCCGTAGCTCAGCTGGATAGAGTATTCGCCTCCGAAGCGAAAGGTCGCGCGTTCGAATCGCGCCGGGCGCACCAATCTTTCTAGAATAAAATCAGAGGTCTACGCGCTAGTCGCTAGGCTAATCGGACCCCGGTCGCGCCTGAAAAGTGGTCACTCCCTGGTCACTCTAGCTCATCCGCGCGACCCGGTACCTAGACCGGGCATCAGGGTCTTATCGACCGCTGTTCTTCGAGAGAGGGCCGCTGCAGTGAGTCCCGAAACTCGCCGGCTACGACTCGGACCACTGCCAAGACGGGAACCGTTAAGCTTACCTTCACTTGCACTGTGGTCCTCAAGGCAGAACTCGAACGCTATGCGGCGATGCACTCGCAGGCGTACGGGAGCCGGTGGACGCGGTGACGCTGATTCCGCGCATGCTGGAGACCTTCATGGCGCGGGATCGGGGGGTTCCGGCGGGGGCCGCGGTACCAAGCCCGCCGGGGGTGGGGTAGAGAGTAAGTGGCCTGGGTACTGCCATATGTGATGAAACCCCTGCTATATTGCCCATCCAGCAGAGGAAACCTCACATTGGCCATGACCAGCACCCAGCGCACCCAGGCTCTCGAACTGCTGGGCGCCCGTTCCATGATGCGGCTCAAAGACTTCGCTGCCCACGGTATCGGCCCGGAAACGCTTGCGCGTATGGTTCGGGACGGGGTCGTCGTGCGCCCCGCGCGGGGGCTCTACCAACTCGCCGATGGGGCGGTCGATGCCCGCCGCATACTCGCTGAAGCGGCGGCGCTCGTGCCCAAAGGCATCATCTGCCTGGTGTCCGCGCTGCAGTTCCACGGGCTGACCCTGCAGATGCCGTCGAGCGTCTGGATGGCGATCGAGCGCACCGCCTGGCGCCCGCGGATCGACTATCCGCCGATCCGCTTCGTGCGCTTCACGGGCTCGGCACTGAGCGAGGGTATCAAACGTCACCGCATCGAGGGCGTGGAGGTGGCGATCACCGATCCAGCGCGGACCATCGTCGACTGCTTTCGGTATCGCGCCAAGGTCGGCATCGACGTGGCGATGGAAGGGCTGCGCGAGGGCCTGCGCCAGCGCAAGGCGACGAGCGACCAACTGTGGCGTTACGCCACGAAAGCCCGGGTCTGGTCGACCATGAAACCGTATGTCGAAGCGACGGCGGCCGATGGCACGTGAACCCTTGAAGAACGTCGGCGCCTCGGTGCGTGCGCGACTGCTGCAGCGATCGCGCGACCAGCGCACCGATTTCCAGATCCTGCTGACGCGCTATGCACTGGAAAGGTTGTTGTATCGGTTGAGCCGGTCGGAGCATCGCAACCGATTTATCCTCAAGGGCGCGATGCTGTTCGTAACCTGGGTGGAGGCGCCGTTTCGGCCGACGCGCGACCTGGACCTGCTCGGCTATGGCGATAACAGTCCCGAGGCGATTGGCGACACCTTTCGCGCGATCCTGACCCAGCCCGTCGGCGACGACGGCGTGGCCTTCGATGTCGATGGACTCGAAGTCGCGCCGATCCGAGAGGAACTTGAGTATGGCGGTGTGCGAGTACGCACCCAAGCCACGATCGCCGGCGCCCGGATCCCGATCCAGGTCGATGTGGGTTTTGGCGATGCGATCACCCCTGGTCCCATCGAGATCGACTATCCGGCGCTGCTCGATGCCCCGGCACCGCACCTGCGGGCTTATCCGATCGAGACGGTGGTCGCCGAGAAGTTCCATGCCCTTGCCGCTCGCGGCATCACCAACAGCCGGCTGAAGGACTACTACGACCTGTGGTTGATCGCCGACACGTTCGAGCTGGACAAGGCGCCCCTGGCCGCTGCCGTCCGTCAAACTTTCGAGCGGCGTGAGACGGCGCTGCCGCAGGAGAAGCCGACGGGACTCAGTGAAGCCTATGTCGATACCTGGGGCGACCAATGGCGTACCTTCCTGAACCGCGAGCGGATGGCGGCGGCGCCTGAGCAACTGGCGACGGTGGTCGCTGACCTAGAGCGGTTCGTGCTGCCGCTGATCGAAGAAGCGGAAGGGGAATGGCGCTGGAAGCCAGGCACAGGGTGGATTCAGAGAACACCGAGAGCGTGAGTATGGATGTCCTGTACTTTCTGAAGGAGCGCACCCGGTTCATACGCGACTATTACGAGCACGCAGCGCGGCCGCTCAACTGTACGCGCAAGGCGGCCATGCCTTTGGACTACGCAAAAGCACCTTGCCGATCGCGCAATGGCCGCGGTTGGTGGAAACATGGTTGAGGACAATTGGAATGGTCGCAAAGTAGCCGTTCTCGAGATGGACTTGTGGCCGTTATCGCGCCGTCGATCTCAAAGCGTCAGCGTCAACGAACGCCTGGCGGCGAAGTGATCTTGGGCCCTGAGAGTGCTTCGTCCAGAAATGAGGTTTTTAGTCCGATGAACGTGCTGCGGCCCGACAATCGGTAACTGCCGACGCTCATCTCCTCGGCGATGTCACTTCCAAGCCCGTCATACTGCTCGAGCACCGAGTCGAAGCCTACATCTCGAATTGCCTGGATCAGATACTCCCGCTGAATCCAAAACGATTGACGGTTGTTCCAGGATGCCCAGCGACGATTTGCGCGATCGCGATACGCTCGCTCATTCCGAAACTCTGAAAACAATCGCCCAGGAAGGCCTTCGTTTTTCACCAGGCGCGAAAGTCGATGAGTAGTCGCCGCTGTGTGGCGGAGCGGCAGAATGCGCGCGATCGCCCGGCGCAGTTGGCGTGGACGGATCCAGGCCGGCGAGTCCTTGGCCTCGGAAAAATGCGTTTGTAGAATGAGAATACGCCGGGTGATCTTCGAGAGTAGGCGGAGAAACTCGAGCGGCTTATCGAGGTGATACAGCAAGCCACAACAGAAGGTGGCATCGAATTCGCCGCGCTGCGCAACGTTCCACGCATCGTCCTGCACGAATTCGAGGGCTTCGGTCCTGACTCGTGATTGGACATAGCGGCAGGCAGCACCATAAAAGGCGGAATCTGGCGCTGCAGCAGCAGTCGATAGGCGCTATCTCGATGGTGACTTCGGGTCACGGCGCCTCGCGGATGCACACTGGTTGCCCCTGAAACAATAGGAGTCAGCCGTGGAATCGCCAAACATTTCCAACGCTCGTCGCGAACCCTGGAACAAAGGCAAGCTCGTCGGACAGAAGGCGCCACTGAAACTGAAGGAGATTTGGGCCATCCGCGTGCGCCTGCAGCTCGCGGACCGGCGCCGCGAGCTCGCGCTCTTCAATCTTGCCATCGACAGTAAGCTGCGAGCGTGCGACTTGGTGAAGTTGCGCGTGCGGGATGTCTGCAATGGCCAAGTGGTCGCGGCGCGAGCGATCGTTCTGCAGCAAAAGACCCGGCGCCCTGTGCAGTTTGAAATCACCGAGCCGACGCGCGAGGCTGTGAGCAACTGGATTGCTTGTGCCGGTCTGTCGCCGGAGCAGGCTCTGTTTCCTAGCAGGATCCGCGCCTCGTCCCATCTGTCCACGCGGCAGTACGCCCGAATTGTTGGCGCCCGGGTCAGGCAAGTAGGGTTGAATAGAGCCTGTTACGGCACGCATACGCTTCGACGGACCAAGGCGACCCTGATTTATCGTCGTACGAAGAATTTCCGAGCCGTGTAGCTGCTGCTTGGGCACTCCAAACTCGACTATCTCCCGTGCCGGACTATGTCCCGTCGTTCTCGAAGGAGCTGCTTTTACGGGAGTTGGTGCTAAATGTGCCGGACATAGCGATTCT
Source organism: uncultured Gammaproteobacteria bacterium (assembly GCA_963807505.1). Lineage (GTDB taxonomy): Bacteria > Pseudomonadota > Gammaproteobacteria > Steroidobacterales > Steroidobacteraceae > Bog-1198. The sequence goes on from CAWECC010000001.1 coordinate 1,563,042, forward strand.
CCTTGGCGGGCACTTCCGCCCGCAGGAGAACGGTATGGAACGAACGTATGAGAGCGCTGTGGCGCTAGTTGATCGCGCCACCGGGCCGCTGTCGAGCCATCTCGGGTTGTTTGTCACGTCGCTGATCTCGCGGCAGTACACAGCGAGCGTCACTTATATCAAAGCACTGCATGCGGTGGCATTTGACCGTTGGCTCGCAAAGCATCGCGTTGTGTTGTCTGATCTCGGCGATGTGCACCTTGAGCGCTACCGGCATCGTAGACGTGCTCGGCAACAACGCATTCGTGCCGAGACCCGGCGTATCGAGTGTTGCGATGTGAGGCAACTGCTGGAGTTCTTGCGCGATCACGGTGTGTGCCCGACGGTTCGTGCCAAGACCACAGCGGCGGACGATCTGGTGACGCTCTATCAGCAACATCTTCAGGATCAGCAAGGGCTCGCGATCACAACGATTGAGCGCTACAAGACGGTTACCGGCCAGTTTCTCTACGAGCGCTTCGGCAATGGACCGATCGATCTGCGCGCGCTGCGTGCCAATGATGCGATTGCATTCGTGCAGCGTCAGACAAAACGCCTACATCCGCCAGCGCTGAAGTGCGTCGTTAATGCGCTGCGCTCGTTCCTGCGCTACGCGCAGTATCGCGGTGAGGTGGCCACCGCACTCGCTGCTGCAGTACCAGCCGTGGCCGCATGGGCCACCACGCCGGCATTGCCCAAGGCGATATCGCCGGAGCACGCGCAGAGTGCGATTGATAGCTGCAACCTCAGCACTGCAGCCGGCCTGCGTGATCGCGCCATACTGCTGCTGCTGGCGCGTCTGGGACTCCGAGCTCACGAGATCATCGCGCTGCAGCTCGAAGACTGTGATTGGGACGGCGGACATCTGCGTGTGCGCAGCAAGTGTCGGCGTGAGCAACTCCTGCCGATGCCCGCTGACGTGGGCGCGGCCATAGCCGCCTATCTGCAGCAGGGGAGGCCACCGAGCCAGGCGCGGCATTTGTTTTTACGGGCGATGGCACCGATCCGAGGATTGCTGCCTCGCTCAGATGCCATCGGGACGATCGTGCGCCATGCCCTCGAGCGCGCCGGGGTGCAAGCACCGCATCGCGGGTCACACCAGTTTCGCCACGCATTGGCGGTGCGCATGTTGCAACGGGGCGCTTCGCTGACCGAGATCGGCGAAGTGCTTCGGCACCAAAGCCCACAGACCACCTCGATCTACGCTCGGGTGGATATCGGCGCGCTGCGGCCGCTGGCTCAGCCATGGCCGGGAGGTGCGCGATGAACACCCTGCGTGAGGCCTTACACGAGTATCTCGAGCTGCGCCAAGGCCTGGGTTTTAAGATGCATGATGCCGTACTCCAGTTGCCGCGGTTTGTCGCATTCATGGAAGAGCGGCAGGCTCCCTCCATTACGATACGACTCGCTCTGGAGTGGGTGGAACAGGCAACAACGGTACGGCCGGCGGAGCGGGCTCGGCGCCTTATCTTCGTACGCGGGTTTGCGCGTCACCGCAGCGCCACGGATCCGCTCACCGAGGTTCCCTCAGCGGCACTCATGCCGTATCGAACAAGCCGAGCCCGTCCGTACCTGTACACCGAGCAGGAAGTGTGTCGCTTGTTGGACGCCGCCCTGCAGATGCCGACGCGGTGGCCATCGACGCCGTTGCGGCCCTGGGTCTTTCATTGCCTTCTGGGTTTGCTCAGCGTCACGGGTCTGCGCATTTCCGAAGCCCTCGATCTGATGCTCGATGATGTAGATCTTAATCGAGCCGTGCTCACGATTCGGGCAGCCAAGTTCGGCCGGTCCCGTCTGGTGCCCCTCCATCCCTCCACCATTACCGTGCTGGCTCGCTATCTTCAGCGCCGCAAACAGTATCTCGGCCTGCGCCGCTCCGACTACGTGTTCGTTTCGAACCAGGGCACGCGGCTCGACCTCGGTCGCGTGCATCGAGCCTTCTACGCACTGTCGCGGCAAACCGGCTTGCGCGCGCCCGGCGCGCGCAACGGTCCTCGGCTGCACGACTTCCGGCATCGCTTCGCGGTTCAGGTGCTCACCGACTGGTATGCGTCGGGCGATGACCCCGCCAGACGATTGCCAGTGCTATCGACCTATCTCGGGCACATTTACGTGGCCGGCACCTACTGGTATCTGAGTGACTCGCCGGAACTGATGGCCCAAGCCATGATGCGTCTCGAGCGGCGCTGGGGAGAGGCATCATGACGGCGCAGCCGACTTTTCCAACGCTATTGGAACGATACTTCACGCAACGGCTGGTGCAGCAGCGTCAGGCCAGCGCCCACACGATTGCCTCCTACCGCGACACGTTTCGACTGCTGTTGCAGTTTGCCCAGAAGCGGTTGCACCGATCTCCTTCGGCATTGGCGATCGATGATATCAACGCACCTCTTGTGGTCGAGTTCCTCGACGAACTGGAGAAGACCCGCGACGTGACGGCGAGAACGCGGAACCTGCGTCTGACCGCCATCCGCTCGTTCTTCCGCTACGTGGCCTTCGAAGCACCAGCGCATGCCGCACAGATCCAACGCCTGCTGGCCATTCCAGCCAAGCGATACCCGCGTGCTCTAGTGCCGTTTCTAAGTCGATTAGAAGTCGATGCGCTACTCGCGGCGCCAGATCAACGTACCTGGTCAGGTCGTCGCGATCATGCGCTTATTCTGCTGGCCGTGCAGACCGGGCTACGTCTGTCGGAGTTGACCGGGCTTCACCAGCGGGATCTGCAGTTCGGCATCGGTGCGCACGTGCGCGTGATCGGCAAGGGACGTAAGGAACGCTGTACACCGCTGAGCAAGAACACTCGGGCCGTGCTCGCGGCATGGGTGAAGGAACCACACAAGCTTCCGGATCAGCCCTTGTTCCCGAACGCGAGCGGCGGCCGTTTGAGTGCGCACGGTGTGCAATATCTATTGGCCAAGCATGTCGCCTCGGCAACTACCGCCTGCCCGTCGCTGACGCGCAAGCGGGTGAGCCCTCATGTGCTTCGCCACACGACGGCGATGGACCTTCTCCAACAGGGTGCCGAGCCATGTGTCATTGCACTGTGGCTCGGCCATGAGTCGATCGAGACCACTCAGATCTACTTGGACGCCGACCTCGAGTTGAAGCAACGGGTTCTCGACCGAGTCACACCCCTCAACGGGACGCCCGGGCGATATCGGCCCGATGACAAGCTTCTCGCCTTCCTCAAGAACCTGTGACACCAAGGACTATGTCCCGCCCGCGTACTCGGCTCTTCATGAGCATCAACCGTATTCTTGCGCTACGGGACATAGTCCGGCACGGGAGATAGTCGAGCCTATGTCCTTCAGGACATAGGCTCGAGAGCACCGTCCGCTATCTCGGCATTGAGGTAGACGACGCCCTCGAAATGGCAGAGCAAACGGAGGTTTGAGGCTTTGACCGGCCGGTGTTCTTCGGGGCGCCGGCCGGCCAAAAGCGGGCACTGGATCACACGAAATCATCGTCCTGAACCTGCCAGTTGCGGCAAGCAGTAATATTAGACCGACGATTCCGGAGCCCAGCCGAATAGCAAGGAGCGCACAAATGCCATCAGATAAATCGGTCCCGCCCCAGCCACGATTTCGTCGCATATTTAGATCCACGCAAAAAGTAGCGTCCGTAACATTCATTCTCTTTTCCACATTAGCTTGTGCGAAGGAGTCATCCCTCTTGAGCTCCATTTCAGGGCTTTGGCAGTTCGAGGACAAGAATGTCTGGATTCAGATTGACGAAAAGGGCGCTGCATATCAATGCCGCATCGGTAGAGAAGGAACAGTGTTTTCCGCGAGCGGTGTCTTCGTTTCTCCGAACTCAATCGAATGGCAAAATATTTGGGGCACTGACGCAGTCCGTTTGACGTCGGGAACGATGACACCTAAGGGCCGATTCGGCGAATTTAAACACCACCGCGCTTCGACACCGCTGAGTCCGGCTTGCTTGCCTATGCGGCAGCGGGGTGGAGTGGCGACCTAACAATGAGATCGAGCAAATCGCGGTTCTTATTCCTGATGGCAGACGGTGGCGACTGGCCGGCCAGGGTCGAGAGGGTGAATTCGACGTCCAACCCCATCCACGGGGCGGCAGGCGGCCACTTCCGGGTCCTGACGCAGTCGGAAAGGTTGCCAGGACGCGGCCGTTCGCGACTTGCGATGAGCTGCGCTGCGGCTTGGCGTAGTCTAAGGTGCCGGTCGCGGATTTGGGGGTCATCCTTGGTATCAGAAAGAGCCTGGTGGGAAATGCTGTTGCTGGCAGCGGCAAGCGTTGCTATGAGTGCGAGCTACGCACAGGAGCAGGGCGGCGGAAATGCCTTGTCTCCTCATGCTCACCCGAAGCCTGCCCAGCACGGTGATGCGCCTTCAGGCTATACGGTCGAGCCGGCTCCATCGTGGGTCACCCCCTCGCCCAGCACCGAGGATGCCGCCGCTGAGACGTCTGCTCCCATGAGCTATCGGGTCATCGATGAGCAGTATCAACTCGGCGCGAGATCCGAAACTCATTACCACCACATCGTACGGGTGATCAACCAGAGCGCCGGACTCGACGCCGGCTCACGAATCGAGATTCAGTTCGATCCGAGCTTTCAGAAGCTGGTCCTGCATCACCTGGAACTAGTGCGCGCAGGCAAACGATTGAACCGCCTCGATCGCAAGTACCCGCTGCTGCGACGGGAAACCCAGCTCGAGCGCCAAATCTATGACGGCCGCGAGACCCTCTCGATCGTGCTGGACGACGTGCGGGTCGGGGATGAGATCGATTATGCCTTCTCTTTACTCGGCAGCAATCCCGTATTCGGGAACAAGTTCGTCGCCCTTGTCGGTTTGGGCAACTTCTTAGGTCCCGAGACCATGCATACGGTGCGTCTATTCGCATCCCCGAGCCGCGAAATCCATTACGCGATGGTGCACGGGGACCTGCAGCCCGAGATCCGCACCGTGGGTGGTCTGCGCGAGATGGTATTCCGCAAAGACCACACACCCCGGCTGGATTTCGAGCCCGGCACGCCTCCCAGCGCGCTTATCGACCGGTGGCTTCAGCTCAGTGAGTTTGCCGACTGGGCGGAAGTCGCGCGCTGGGGGGCCTCCGTCTTCCCGCGCGACGCAACGGGTCCGTTTCTGGACCAGGAGGCCGATGCGATCAAAGCCCAGGCCAGCACCGCGCCCGAGCGGGTGCTGGCGGCGCTCGAGTTCGTGCAGAAGGAAATCCGCTATTTCGGCACGGAGATTGGCCCCTATTCCCACCGGCCCGCATCGCCCGAGACGGTCCTAAAACAACGTTTTGGGGACTGCAAGGACAAGGTGGCTCTCTTAACCACGCTGCTCGACCGCATCGACATTCGTGCCACGCCAATACTGGTATCCGCCACCCTGCGTGGTGCGGCGGCGCAACTGCTGCCAAGCCCGCTCGCTTTTGATCATGCCATCGTGCGCGTGGACCTCGATGCCCAGAGCTACTACCTGGACGCGACGCGCACGGAGCAGACCGGCACGCTGCCCAACCGCGAGACGGCGGGTTTTGGACAGGGGCTGCCGCTGACGTCCCAGGGATCTGCACTCGTGGCGCTGCCCACGGCCTTCGGCGTCGGACATCTGACGGTGACCGACACGTTTTATTTTGAACGCATGGACGCCGATCCGACACTCGAATCGCGCGTCGTCTTTCGCGGTGACTTGGCGGAAGGCATGCGCGGCGTGATTGCGAAGCAGGGCCCTGAAGCACTCTTCAAACAGCTGGCCGGGCCTTACCTGAAGCTCTACCCGCAAGCCCATACTACCGCGCCGATGACGGTCGAGTCTGCCAAGGACGATGACGTTCTGACGCTGGTCAATCACTTCGTGGTGCCCGGATTTTTTTCACCTTCCGACGGAATTGCGCGGACGGCGCAGCTCGTCCCCTTCGCCGTGACGGATATGCTCGGATTCCGCGCGGCCGAGAGCCGGCACACGCCGCTCGGGTTTCCGTTTCCGGGCATCGTCCGTCACACCGACATAGTTGACTTCCCCGAGGACGTCTTCCCGAGGAAGGAACCTGCGCAGCGCTTCGAGGGCGGCGATGTCCATGTGAGTCTGCGGCAGGTCGCGGAACACACGCGGCGCATGGTCGAGATCTTCACCGAGCTCAGCATTAACGTCGATCAAGTTGACCCGGACGACTGGCCAACTTTTTCGAAGAAGATACAGGAGCTGCTTCCGCGCCTGTACAGGACGGTGCGCATTCCGGCGGTGACCAACCTCGATGCCCCGGATAAGCCTGCGGACATGAAGTAAGAGGGAGCCGGGCCGCTGACCGCCTGTCTTGAGTCAGTCCAAAGTTCGTCTGACGCGCCATCTCAATGGCTGCGAAAGCGGTGACAACTGGATGCCAGGAATGGGGCCTAAGTCGAGCCGGGAAAGCGGTCACCACAGTAAATGGGGAGACAGCGATCATGGTGGGCACGGCGGAGATGGCGGACATGGGGGCGATTGAGCAGAAACTCCGGCGGTCAGGCGATGACCTGCGGCGCGAACGTTGGTTAAGTAGACCAGGGAGAGGAATGATGATCTCAATTAGCCGTACTCGTTGTGGCGCGAATGTCTGTCATCTCGTCGCGCTGCTCGCGTTGGCGGTGCTATGCGGATGCGCTACGCGACCAACAGAGATTTCTCATACAGTTGTCACGACCGAGGTCCGAACAGACCCGGCGCATCCCGTTCAACTTGGAGAAAACTACCCGGCGGAGTCGAAACTTCTCCTTGAAGAAGGTGTGTGCAAGGTGAAATTAACTGTCACCGCCGACGGCACTGTCCGTGACGTGAGCCTTACGAAGTCCACGGGATACCCGAGGCTCGATCAAGCTTGTTCGGAAGCGTTTGTTCACGGCGGCCTGCTTCCGGCGACCCGCGACGGGCAGCCCCTCACGACAACACTGGAGATACCGATTACGTGGAAACTGGCCGCGCCGCCAAGTCAGGCTGCCCATTAGCGGTCACCCGTGTCCGGCCGGTTGGGGTCGACGGACTAAACCGCTCGCGCGGTAGGGGTGGTTTCTATCAGGCGTCGGAGAGGCTGACCGCTGAGGTTCTGTTTCGTAAGTTGCGAAGTGAGGCAATCGACCTCGTTTCGCAACCGGAGCAGAGCCATGAACGATTCATCCGAGAGGATCTCACCGCTGCGTCGTCGCATGATCGAAGACATGCGGATGCGCAAGTTATCCATCAAGACTCAAGACACCTACGTGCGTGCCGTGCGGCATTTCGCCGGATATCTGGGCCGCTCGCCCGCTGCAGCCAGCGACGAGGATCTGCGCCGGTACCAGCTGTACTGCGTGGATCGCGGCGTCTCGCCGATTACGCTCAACGCCACGATGACGGGACTGAAGTTCTTCTTCGAAGTGACACTGAAGCGTCCCGAGCTGATGGGAAAGATGCGCCACGTTCGCGTCGCCCGCAACCTACCGGTGGTTTTGAGCCGTGAGGAGGCGAGCCGCCTGATCGAGAGTGCCAGTACCCTCAAACATCGAACGGCCTTGTCGGTGGCATACGGCGAGCTCTACGTGCCTGGATAGTTGCGCGCACGCGGGCAGGCGTCGGACAATCCTTAACGATGAGAGACGGACGCCAGCGGATGGAGTCCCGACCGGCAGTGCGCGGCCAACTCCGGCCGGTCGGCACAGTGGGATGATCGCGGCCAAGCGGCCGTTCACGGCTTGCGGTAGGCTGACACCGTAGTTTGTCGAATCCAACGGCGGCGCAAGGAGTGCACGAGTGCCATTGCAGATGATCGGCGCGTTTCATCGACGCATCTTTCGCCCATTCAATAGTTAGATGCCGCAATGACGATTGCTTCGGTCCGCATTTACTACTATCCGGACGGCGAGGCGCTAAAGCTTCTCCTGTCCCGTACCCACTGGGGGTTCTCCAGTTGGTTCAACCGTCGCTTGAATCCACTAAAGAACCGTCTACGCGGTCCTGAGGCAAAAGGCGTGAATATTATTAATTTTATGTTGTTTGAGGACGCCGCGAAGGCTTGGCGCCTCGGCGAATGGGGCAAACGGCTCAACTCGTTTGAATTTGATAGTCTCTACGATTTGCAATCGCTGGTGAACCGGCAGCCAATTGATAACATCAAGAGCTTGATGAAATACACGAGCGAGATTGCTCTACGTGCTCCATGGCCTCAAGCGATAGCTGTGGGTGAGGCTCTGGCGATACCGTTATCCTCTGCGGAGGAAGAGGATCTACTTCCGTACCTGTGTTGGCCTCGCGCCGACATCTAACAGTTGTGTTCCGTGTGAGCGTAAGTTGCGACGGCATATTGCCAACAGATTGGCCGGATGCGCTTGACGACGTGGCGCAAGAATTTAAGTCGCGACCGTGGCAAAAAGGTACGGATTGCCATTGGGACGGCGTTACGCTCGTCTTGGTGGCAGACAACGACTACGACTACGACTACGACGGAGAGGCTCTCGCTGCCGAATTCTCCGACACCGTTGCCGCCTATGCGCCGGGAACACCTGCGCCTGGGTATCGGGTACGAATTTTATCGGTCTCGGTCATAGGCGCCGCCTAGCCATCGGCTGGAGCGATTCTATGCTGGAATACCGGAGAGCCGACGTTCGTCACTGCCGGCTTCGGTTAAGGGTTGTCCGACAGCTGCCGGTGCGCGCTGAGCTGTCCAAGCCCGGTGAGGCTTGGGGGCAGGTGTTGGACAAGCCTCCAGGGAGGAAACCGCGGGAACGTGCTGATGTCGGTCAGCAGGATCGCGGATCTATGGGGATTTGAATGCCGGCCGAAGCCGATGAGGCGAAGATAGTCGGGGGTGTGAGATCGAAGTGTATTGGATGCGAGACAAGCGCGCAGCTGCATCCGGTACTCAAGCGACGCATGGGGTGGCGATACGTGAGCGTTTTGCGGAATGAGGCCACGGGCGTTCGCGGCTGCATTGTTGATAGAGATGCGGCCGGCGAAGTTTTGTGGACTGACCCGGTGTTGATCATGGGGGACCCGGTGAACCGGGTGGGCCACGGATGTGCTGAGCACGCGCGAAGGTCTCGATGATAAGCATGGGCGCGCCGCAATGGCGGCATGCGAAGGTGGGCTTGGGGCAGCCGTGATCGGCTCCGTCAGCGGCGGGGTCTGCGGCAGGCGGCGGCTGATGCAGGAGGTCGCGGGCCATGGCGATGTCGCGCTTACGGTTGGCGTTGGCGAGCAAGCCGTAGTGGCGGATGCGATGAAAGCCGGAGGGCAGCACGTGCAGCAGGAAGCGGCGCATGAACTCGTCGGTCGCGACGGTCATCACTTTGTGGCGCGTTCGGCCGTGCTCACGATAGTCCTTCCAACGGAACGTGACGCCGCGATCATCCGCGGCGACGAGCCGTGAGTTGGAGATCGCCACTCGATGGGTGTAGCGTGACAGATAGGCGAGAACCTGCTCAGGTCCAGCGAAGGGGCGCTTGGCGTAAACGACCCACTCGCACTGTCGCAGCGGCATGAGCCAGTCGGCGAAGGCATCGGCGTCGGCCAGATCGAGGTGATCACCGAAGAACTTCAGTTGCCCATCACGATGCAGGTTCTGCAGTTCTTCGAGGAAGCGGCGTCGAAAGAACCGGGAGAGTACTCGCACGGAGAGAAAGAACCCCGGCTTACACGGTACCCATCGAATGGCATCGGGCGCGAGGCCACCGCCGGGTACGATGCCATGCACATGCGGATGATGGGTCAGGGCCGAGCCCCAGGTGTGCAGCACCAGGGTGGTGCCGATCCGAGCTCCCAGGTGCTTCGGATCGGCGGCGATCGTGCGCAGGGTCTCGGCGGCGATGTCGAACAACAGTCCATAGATCATCTCCTTGTTGGTATAGGCGATGGCACTAATCGGTGCCGGCAAGGTGAACACCACGTGGTAATACGGCACGGGCAAAAGGTCCGTCTGTCGTGCTTCGAGCCAGCGCTGGGCAGCGCTGCTCTGGCACTTCGGGCAGTGCCGGTTACGGCAGGAGTTGTAGGCGATCTGGGGTTCCGCGCACGCCGAACAGCGCAACGCATGGCCACCAAGCGCGAGGCTGCGGCACTGTTCGATGGCCGACATGACCTTCAACTGGCCGAGGCTCAAGTGCCCCCGCTGCTGCTGGCGCAGGATCGGCCCGTGAGCGCGGAAGATATCCGCGACCTCCAGGGCAGGACGATGCACGAATCTGTGCTACGTCGGTCGGGAACTCTCCAGCGGACTTAATACCTTGCGCAACGTCTCGGTGGCGACATGGGTATAGAGCGCCGTGCTCTCGAGCCTATGTCCTGAAGGACATAGGCTCGACTATCTCCCGTGCCGGACTATGTCCCGTAGCGCAAGAATACGGTTGATGCTCATGAAGAGCCGAGTACGCGGGCGGGACATAGTCCTTGGTGTCACAGGTTCTTGAGGAAGGCGAGAAGCTTGTCATCGGGCCGATATCGCCCGGGCGTCCCGTTGAGGGGTGTGACTCGGTCGAGAACCCGTTGCTTCAACTCGAGGTCGGCGTCCAAGTAGATCTGAGTGGTCTCGATCGACTCATGGCCGAGCCACAGTGCAATGACACATGGCTCGGCACCCTGTTGGAGAAGGTCCATCGCCGTCGTGTGGCGAAGCACATGAGGGCTCACCCGCTTGCGCGTCAGCGACGGGCAGGCGGTAGTTGCCGAGGCGACATGCTTGGCCAATAGATATTGCACACCGTGCGCACTCAAACGGCCGCCGCTCGCGTTCGGGAACAAGGGCTGATCCGGAAGCTTGTGTGGTTCCTTCACCCATGCCGCGAGCACGGCCCGAGTGTTCTTGCTCAGCGGTGTACAGCGTTCCTTACGTCCCTTGCCGATCACGCGCACGTGCGCACCGATGCCGAACTGCAGATCCCGCTGGTGAAGCCCGGTCAACTCCGACAGACGTAGCCCGGTCTGCACGGCCAGCAGAATAAGCGCATGATCGCGACGACCTGACCAGGTACGTTGATCTGGCGCCGCGAGTAGCGCATCGACTTCTAATCGACTTAGAAACGGCACTAGAGCACGCGGGTATCGCTTGGCTGGAATGGCCAGCAGGCGTTGGATCTGTGCGGCATGCGCTGGTGCTTCGAAGGCCACGTAGCGGAAGAACGAGCGGATGGCGGTCAGACGCAGGTTCCGCGTTCTCGCCGTCACGTCGCGGGTCTTCTCCAGTTCGTCGAGGAACTCGACCACAAGAGGTGCGTTGATATCATCGATCGCCAATGCCGAAGGAGATCGGTGCAACCGCTTCTGGGCAAACTGCAACAGCAGTCGAAACGTGTCGCGGTAGGAGGCAATCGTGTGGGCGCTGGCCTGACGCTGCTGCACCAGCCGTTGCGTGAAGTATCGTTCCAATAGCGTTGGAAAAGTCGGCTGCGCCGTCATGATGCCTCTCCCCAGCGCCGCTCGAGACGCATCATGGCTTGGGCCATCAGTTCCGGCGAGTCACTCAGATACCAGTAGGTGCCGGCCACGTAAATGTGCCCGAGATAGGTCGATAGCACTGGCAATCGTCTGGCGGGGTCATCGCCCGACGCATACCAGTCGGTGAGCACCTGAACCGCGAAGCGATGCCGGAAGTCGTGCAGCCGAGGACCGTTGCGCGCGCCGGGCGCGCGCAAGCCGGTTTGCCGCGACAGTGCGTAGAAGGCTCGATGCACGCGACCGAGGTCGAGCCGCGTGCCCTGGTTCGAAACGAACACGTAGTCGGAGCGGCGCAGGCCGAGATACTGTTTGCGGCGCTGAAGATAGCGAGCCAGCACGGTAATGGTGGAGGGATGGAGGGGCACCAGACGGGACCGGCCGAACTTGGCTGCCCGAATCGTGAGCACGGCTCGATTAAGATCTACATCATCGAGCATCAGATCGAGGGCTTCGGAAATGCGCAGACCCGTGACGCTGAGCAAACCCAGAAGGCAATGAAAGACCCAGGGCCGCAACGGCGTCGATGGCCACCGCGTCGGCATCTGCAGGGCGGCGTCCAACAAGCGACACACTTCCTGCTCGGTGTACAGGTACGGACGGGCTCGGCTTGTTCGATACGGCATGAGTGCCGCTGAGGGAACCTCGGTGAGCGGATCCGTGGCGCTGCGGTGACGCGCAAACCCGCGTACGAAGATAAGGCGCCGAGCCCGCTCCGCCGGCCGTACCGTTGTTGCCTGTTCCACCCACTCCAGAGCGAGTCGTATCGTAATGGAGGGAGCCTGCCGCTCTTCCATGAATGCGACAAACCGCGGCAACTGGAGTACGGCATCATGCATCTTAAAACCCAGGCCTTGGCGCAGCTCGAGATACTCGTGTAAGGCCTCACGCAGGGTGTTCATCGCGCACCTCCCGGCCATGGCTGAGCCAGCGGCCGCAGCGCGCCGATATCCACCCGAGCGTAGATCGAGGTGGTCTGTGGGCTTTGGTGCCGAAGCACTTCGCCGATCTCGGTCAGCGAAGCGCCCCGTTGCAACATGCGCACCGCCAATGCGTGGCGAAACTGGTGTGACCCGCGATGCGGTGCTTGCACCCCGGCGCGCTCGAGGGCATGGCGCACGATCGTCCCGATGGCATCTGAGCGAGGCAGCAATCCTCGGATCGGTGCCATCGCCCGTAAAAACAAATGCCGCGCCTGGCTCGGTGGCCTCCCCTGCTGCAGATAGGCGGCTATGGCCGCGCCCACGTCAGCGGGCATCGGCAGGAGTTGCTCACGCCGACACTTGCTGCGCACACGCAGATGTCCGCCGTCCCAATCACAGTCTTCGAGCTGCAGCGCGATGATCTCGTGAGCTCGGAGTCCCAGACGCGCCAGCAGCAGCAGTATGGCGCGATCACGCAGGCCGGCTGCAGTGCTGAGGTTGCAGCTATCAATCGCACTCTGCGCGTGCTCCGGCGATATCGCCTTGGGCAATGCCGGCGTGGTGGCCCATGCGGCCACGGCTGGTACTGCAGCAGCGAGTGCGGTGGCCACCTCACCGCGATACTGCGCGTAGCGCAGGAACGAGCGCAGCGCATTAACGACGCACTTCAGCGCTGGCGGATGTAGGCGTTTTGTCTGACGCTGCACGAATGCAATCGCATCATTGGCACGCAGCGCGCGCAGATCGATCGGTCCATTGCCGAAGCGCTCGTAGAGAAACTGGCCGGTAACCGTCTTGTAGCGCTCAATCGTTGTGATCGCGAGCCCTTGCTGATCCTGAAGATGTTGCTGATAGAGCGTCACCAGATCGTCCGCCGCTGTGGTCTTGGCACGAACCGTCGGGCACACACCGTGATCGCGCAAGAACTCCAGCAGTTGCCTCACATCGCAACACTCGATACGCCGGGTCTCGGCACGAATGCGTTGTTGCCGAGCACGTCTACGATGCCGGTAGCGCTCAAGGTGCACATCGCCGAGATCAGACAACACAACGCGATGCTTTGCGAGCCAACGGTCAAATGCCACCGCATGCAGTGCTTTGATATAAGTGACGCTCGCTGTGTACTGCCGCGAGATCAGCGACGTGACAAACAACCCGAGATGGCTCGACAGCGGCCCGGTGGCGCGATCAACTAGCGCCACAGCGCTCTCATACGTTCGTTCCATACCGTTCTCCTGCGGGCGGAAGTGCCCGCCAAGGAGAATCGCTATGTCCGGCACATTTAGCACCAACTCCCGTAAAAGCAGCTCCTTCGAGAACGACGGGACATAGTCCGGCACGGGAGATAGTCCAATTTTTTATGTCCGAGCAGCACTTGGATGGTGCGGATGTTCTCCCCCTGTTCGAGCAGATGGGTGGCGAACGCGTGACGCAGGGAATGCATCGAGATGCGCTTGTCGATGCGCGCGGCGACGGCGGCCTCATGGACGGCGCGGTTCAGCTGCCGTGTACTCATGGAATCCACCGGATCAAGACCGGTGCCGCAGGCTTGCGTACACCGCTTGGCGCCAAAGCGAGCACTCGGCTACCGTGGCCGGTCAACGCGTCCCGGCGCTGTTGGGTCTGGAAGTATGCGTAACCAGCTGTGGTTTTGGGATCACGGTGGTTCAGTACATCGCCGATCAGGTGCAACGACTGTCCATTCTGCGCCAACCAGGAGCCTACGGTGCGCCGGAGATCATGAATCCGCAGATTCACCAGCCCCGCCCGCTTCAGCATTCGATGAAACGCGTCGCCCAGGCTGTGGAGATGTTTGCCGCGACGCCGGCCGCAAATGATGTATTGGTTGTCGGATGTTCGCGGGATGATTTTGAAGCGTTCCATCGCCGCGTCGCTGATGGGAGCCAGCAACGGGTCGCCGTTTTTGGTCAGCCCGATGAAAAGGGTCCCGATGTCCCAGTCAACATCTTCCCACTTGGCTTTGAGCAGTTCGTTGCAGCGCAGACCCATCAGGAGCAGCAGCCAGATCCCGTGACGGGCATAGTCGTTGTCCTCTTGTTCGAGCGCCTGCAGGAACTTTGGCATTTCCACCGTCGTGATGAACCGCTTGCGCGCTCGCTCGGGGAAACGAACGATTCCCGCAACGAAGTTGGGATGATCCTTCGGGACCAGACCCGTGACCTTTCCCCAGTTGAACATCTTGCGGATCACTTTTAAGAGATCGTTCGCCGCGTATGGATGCTCTACTCCGACCTGGGAATGGATGGCCTCGATGTCCGCGGTAACGAGGCTCACGGCAAAACGCCCACCGAGCTTCGGTAGGACGTTGCGGTTTAGCGATGACTGGTCGTCTCTCCAGGTTTTCTTTTTCTTCTTCGCGTGACCCTCGATGTACGCCTCACAGAGCTCGTCGATCGTCTTGAGCTTCCTCTGTTCGTCGCGACTGCTCTGGGGGTCCTCCTGGTTTGCCGCCTTAGCGAGGTAGGTCATGGCCTTCTTGCGGGCCTGATCGAGGCTCATCGCATCAGCGCGCCCCAGGGTCGCCAGGCGCTTGCGTTGGTTGACCCGGTAGGTGCACACGTACACCCGTCGCCCGGTCGGATAAACCCGCAGGCCGAATGATTCGAGCGCTTCGTCCCAATACACGCACTGACCCCTCCCAGCCGGACCGCTGTACGGTACGGTGCGCACGATGTCTTGACGTAATTTCAGCTGTGGCACGGGCTAATCCCCCGAAAAATGAGTGACCAGGGCGTGACCAGGACACGTCGAAAGAGGGCAGGTTGTCGCGGAGACGGGAGTAGTCTAAGGTCCGCTAAGTTCTTGAAAAACCAAGCCGGGCGTGTCTCGGAGTACATGAGCGGGATGATCCGCCATGGCTCCGAAGGCAGGGGTCACTGGTTCGAATCCAGTCGGGCGCACCAATCTAATAAAATCAAGCGGTTACGTGCGCTCGAATTAGCTACGGTTCCGGTTTGCTCATGGCAAAGCGATTCTTTGTCTGAGCCGCCCCGCCGCAAAATCCAGGAATGCGCGTGTCTTTGAAGGCAGAGCCCCCCGCGAGGCGTGGATGAGATGAACGGGAAGCGGCTCCGGCTCGAAGTCTGCCAAGATGATTTGCAGCGAGCCGTCGCGCACTGCTGCGGCACATTGGTAGTGGAGCACTCGGGTCACCCCTACACCTTGGGCTGCCGCCAACACGGCCGCCTCCGCAGTCGAGACGGAGAGCCGAGGCGCAATCGCCACATCACTCAGTGCTTTCGCTTCCCTCGATCGGAAGGACCCGGCGGGCGCCGCCGACAGGATGTCAAAATTGACACACGGCACCGTATCAAGGCCTTGCGGATCGCTGGGCGTGCCGTGACTCGCCAGCAGCTTGGGACTTGCGCACACGACAGTTCGCATTGAGCCGATGCGGGTCGCGACCATGCGGCTGTCCGGCAGTGGCCCGATCCGCAGCGCCATATCGACATGGTCGTCTATCAAATCGAGATTCCGGTCCGACAATACCAACCGCACATGGATGTCCGGATACAGGGCCAGAAACTCGATGACGAGGGGAAGGATATGCAATCGACCGAAAAGGATCGGGGCTGTCAGGACCAACTCTCCGCACGGCTGTTGAAACTCGCCGGCGGCGATGCGCTCTATTTCATCGACTTCCTCGAGGATGCGCTTGGCAGAGGCCAGATACACGGAGCCTGCGTCGGTGAGAGCCACTTTGCGGGTCGTCCGTGTCAGCAGCTTGGTCCCGAGGTGCAATTCGAGCTCGTTTACTTTCCGGCTGACGGTCGCGAGCGGAATGCCCAATTGCCGGCTCGCCCTCGAAAAACTTCCTGTTTCTGCCACCTGCACCACGATCGACATCGCCTCCAGGCGGTCCATAATTATCTCATTTAATGGGAATATAGTTCTCAATGGTAGCTGATTATCCTCGAATGTGAGATGGCGTATCTTCTTTCTAGGTTGCCCAGTGCGGCCGCCTGATGCGGAGGTCTGACGGTCCGTTATGGCGGAATGCCAGCCAGCATTCCCTCAACGAAGTGAGGCTGTTATGTCGTACGGATTTCTCGATATCGCTGCAACGCCGAGTGTGCGCGCCGCACAGGCCGCGATGGGCAGCGAGCATCTGTGGCAGAACTTCAAGGGGCACCGCGAGTTCGACGCCTTCACGTCCGATGAGGTCGGCTTCATCGCCAAGCGCGACAGCTTCTACATGGCAACCGTTTCGCAGACGGGTTGGCCGTATATCCAGCACCGTGGTGGACCAGCGGGGTTTCTCAAAGTCGTGGACACGAAGACGCTGGCCTTTGCCGACTATCGCGGCAACCGCCAATACATCAGCGTCGGCAACCTCGCTGCCGATGATCGCGCGGCGCTGATTCTGATGGACTATGCGGCCAAAGCCCGTCTCAAGATCTACGCTCATGTCGAGGCCGTGCCGCTCGACGCCGATCCGACACTCACGGAGCGGGTAGCGGTGCCGGGCTACAAGGCCAAGCCCGAGCGAATCCTCCTGTTGCACCTGGTAGCGTTTGACTGGAACTGCCCGCAACACATCACACCGCGATTCACGGAGCGGGAGATTTCGGAGGCGATGCGTCCACTGCATGAGCGCCTGGCCGCATTGGAAGCTGAGAACGCCGCGTTGCGAGCAACGCTCGCCAACTCAAAAGGAGACTGATGATGGAAACCCAACGCATCGAGTGGCGCCACCATGGCGGGCGCCTCGCCCGCAAGGTATGGAAAGCGCCGCTCGATGCGGCGGTGGGAGCACTGGCCTCAGAAGTAGCGCATCTGTTCGAGATCGGCGATCAGCCCGGGGCCTGTCGGATGCCAGCCGAGCCGAGCCTGCGTTTGCGCACTTGAAGCCCGAAGATCCCAGCCGATAAACGCGGCGAGCCATCCAAAATGACCTGCCACCTGCTCCGCGGGTAGGGCGACCACTGGTACCTTCAAGCCTCGGCCGATCACTTCTGCGATGTCCCGAAGCGGTACTCCTTCTTCAGCGACCGCGTTATACCTGGCGCCCGCTTCCCCCTTCTCCAGCGCCAGTCTGTAAAGACGGGCAACGTCGAGCACGTGCGCCGCCGGCCAGCGGTTGAGTCCGTCGCCCACATACGCCGACACGCCCTTCTCACGAGCCACGGCAATTGCGTAGGTGATGAGGCCCTGCTTGATTCGGTTGTGGACCTGAGGAAGGCGCACGACCGACACGTTTACACCACGCGCCGACATCGAAGCCCCCGCCAGTTCCGAAGCCACACGGGGATTCGGGTGGCTAGGATCGAAGTGTTCTTCGGTTGCCGGTTGACCGCGCACAGCATTCCCCATTCCAGTTCCGGAGGTGATGATCAGGGGACGATCGGATCCGACGAGTGCGGCGCCGAGAGTCTCGATGGCGCGCCTGTCCATCTCGCAATTGGCCACGAACTTCGAGAAGTCGTGGTTGAAGGCGCAGTGAATGACGCCTTCCGATTTGGCTGCTCCGCTGCGCAGACTTTCGAGATCCTCAAGATCCCCCCGATGCACTTCGGCGCCGGCGGCTGTCAGGGCCTGCGCCCCCGCATCGGATCGCGTTAGTCCGAGCACTTGATGGCCCGCGTTGATGAGTTCTGGAACAATGGTCGAACCGATAAAGCCTGTAGAGCCGGTGACGAATACGCGCATGGGTAAAGCCTCCAATGTTGTTCGCGAACTAGTATTGGCTTAACCTTACATTCTATTAAAGTAGTGACGTTATCCTGGTATAAATACCAATAGGATCCGCATGCCCGCCCAGAACGATAATCTTCTGGGGACCTACCTGAAGGATCGCCGCACCCGACTCGATCCGGCTGCCTTAGGTTTCTCGGCAACACGCAGGAGGACACCTGGGCTGCGCAGGGAGGAGGTCGTCCAGCGCTCCAACATCAGCGCGACCTGGTACACCTGGCTGGAACAGGGACGGGGCATGATTGTGTACAACCCGGTCACGAGTTCAGATGCGGATCGCATTCGATCACTCATCACCTCGAAGCCGGCATCAGTGGTGTAGCGGTTCGCGTCCCAACTCACTTCAGCGCCGCGGTCTCCACCGGAGCGGCCGCAGGCTTCGGTGGCGGCGGCGGTGCCGCACCACTCATCGATCGCGACATGCTGCGCAGCCCCATGCCCGCGCGCGCCAGGGATGTTGAGAGCCATCGATCCAGCACCCCCTGGGTTGACCCACCTCGATTCATCAGCCGGCTGGTCCATTGCAGCGACGGATCGCCCCGTCTGCCCGCCTGGAGGGACACGGAGCTGCTGCTCGATTCCCACAGAGTCAGTACCCTCACCCGATCGTACGATCGGTACTCCGACAGCCGCTGCCAGACAGTGGAGTTCCGAAGCAGCGACGTTTCGCCGAAGACGCTTGCCGCGGGATCCTTGTCTAAGACCGTGCGCTTGCGCGGCCGAAAATCCGTGGCCGAAAATCTAGGCTCTTCCATGATTGCCGGTGCGGTAAAGGAGTCCAGGGGCAGCGTCAGCGCCAGGGGCGGTTTCGATGACTGAGGAATGCCGCCCACACCGGTATCCAGGGCGCCATCGGCAAGCGATGCCTGATCTCCCGCCAGCGCCTCCGTGCTTCGGACCAAGGTAAATAGAATCAGTCCGACCAGCATCCTTTCACGGAGGCCGTTGCAGCGCGCCGCGGCGTCAACGAGCGGCACATCATTGGATGGACGAAATTCCGACATGGCGGTGGATACTTCATCGCGACCTTTGGGCTTTCATAGCATCCTCCAAGCCCGCCGAGGCCCCGCGTGACGCGCATCACAGATTTGCACGGGAGGCGCAGAGCGCTCCGGCTGCGGTCAACATAAGTTAACGGCGACGCCTCATTATGTTCGTCGTGCGCCGCACTCAGGTATCCGGTACGTCGCGATACGCGGCTCGTCCCTTTTCCCATTCGCGGCCGTTGAAAGGTGTCACGGACATCGACTCGATGGTGCCGCTGTCGATGCAGCGCGCGTTGACGCTGACCCCGTCCGGATGCGAGCGAGGAATGTAGAACGACTTCACGCCGCAGATGGAGCAGAAGTAATGCTTGGCGGTGTGCGTATTGAACGAATACGTCGTCAGCGCTTCGCGGCCGCTGATCAGCTTGAATCGATCGGCCGGCACGATCAAATGCAGGTATCCGAACTTGCTGCACATGGAGCAGTCGCAATCCGCAACCTCGATCTGCGCCGGCGCCGTCACTTCGAAGCGGACGCGCCCGCAATGACAGCCGCCGGTGTGTGTACGCATGTTCGGGCTAGTGTTTGTGCTCTTGCGCCGCCAGGTCGCCGACCAGCCTCAGCAAGCGCTCCGGCGCGTCCGCAGCGTGCTCCGGCCCGCCCGCACTGCCTACGTCGGCGATGAATTTGCCGTTGACCACAAAGGTCGGGACTCCGTCGATTCGATAGCGTTGCCCCAGTTCGTCCGCTCTTTGCAGCGCGGTCTCCACGGCGAAGGAGTGATAGGTCTTGGTGAAGTCAGCTTCGGAGATGCCGAATTTCCTCACGAACACAGCCTGCATGTGCTCCGTTTCCGCCGTGTTGTTCGGATCCGCCGCAACGAGAAGATCCCCGTGGACGTGAATTTCCTTGAAGACTTCGCTATGCAGCTGATCCAGCTTGCCAAGGCTCTGCAGCGTGTAATACAGCCGTGCCAGGGAGCGATGGCCTTCGTTCCACATTACGGGGACACGCGAAAAACTGATGTAGGCAGGCTTCGCTTTCAGCCACGCTTCGATCGCGGGATCGATCGCATAACAGTGCGGGCAGGCGTACCAGAAAAACTCCAGCACCTCGACTTGCCCGGTGGGGACCTCGGTGGGTTGTGCCGGTACCAGCCGTTTGTAGTTGACGCCTTCCTGCCACGGAGTAGGGCCCGTCGTTGTCGCGGCGGATGCCGTGGGGGTCGCTGCCGCAACCGTCGCAGCGACCGCCGCCAGCAGCGGATTGTGCACACCGCTGTCGCTGGGCACATCCTCGACGGTTTCCGAACCGTCTTCATTGATGCGCGTGATCTTCGATGGCTGGTCGGATGCCTGCTCGGCTGTCTTGGGCTTGACCGCGGGGGTGTCGGTCTGCGCCACAATCGGTGCCGACGCCGGATTCGGAGTACCGGCGGGTGATAGCTCAACCGCCGATTGTTGTTTGCCGCAGGCGGCCAGCACGAGCGCCAGCCCCAGGCATAGTGCCAAGCGTGATGGCCGCATTGTCAGCGCACGCCTTGCAGGTACGAGGCCAGGTTGCGGATGTCCTCGGGTGACAGGCGTTTGGCGATGGTCTCCATGATACCGTTCGGCCCCGTCGTGCGCGCCCCCGATGCGTAGTCATTCAGCTGTTTGGTGACATACACCGATTGCTGACCGCGCAGCGCCGGGAATTTCGCAGGTTCGTTGCCGCGAGCGGTCGGGCCGTGACAGGCCATGCATGCCGGAATCGCCCGCGCCGGGTCGCCTCCCCGATACAGCTTCTCGCCCGCCTGCCAGTAGGAGGGGTCCGCTTCCAGCCCCGTGTTCGGCAGGCTGGCGAAATAGGCGCCCAGATCGGCCATGTCATCGGCGCTCAACGCCGCGGCATTCGGCGCCATCACGGCATTGGTACGCTTGCCGTCCTTGAAGTTCTTCAGCTGTTCCGCAATGTAGTCTGCACCGAGGCCCGCGAGACTCGGCCATTCAGGGTTCGTGCTATTGCCGTTGGCGCCATGACAAGCGCGGCAAATGACGGCCTTGGTGGCGCCATTTTCGACGCTACCTGCGGCGATGGCCGAGTTGCCGATGAGCGCACCGGAAATTGTTGCTGCGAGAATCCAAAGCCGCTTCATGATCGCCTGTTACCCCATGTAATGTGAACTGCCGTCAACCCTAAATTGTACACTAGAGTCAATAATTTGCGTTCAAACGGCGGCCCATGTCCATCTATCCCAATGTGAAATTCCTGACCAGCGCGGCCGAGGCGCAGCAACTCGCCCCGGATCTGGGAAGAGAAATTGCCTTCGCGGGACGCTCGAACTCCGGCAAATCCACCGCCATCAACGTAGTCACTCAGCGTACAGGTCTGGCGCGAGTGAGCCGCACACCCGGGCGCACGCAGCTGATTAATTTCTTCGAGCTTGCCCCCGAACGCCGCTTGGTTGACCTGCCGGGGTATGGATTTGCCAAGGTGCCGGAACGTGTGCGGCTTCATTGGCTGCAATTGATGGAGCACTATTTCAATGTGCGTGAGTCCCTGGTCGGACTGATTTTGATCGTCGACAGTCGCCGCGGCCTCGGCGCCCAGGATGCGGGAATGCTCGAGTGGGTGCTTGCCAGGGACCGCCACGCCCATATCCTGCTGACCAAGGCGGATAAGCTGAATCGGCGCGATTCAGATCGGGTATTGCGCGAGACCCGGACGGCATGCTCCGACACGGCGGTGACCACGCAATTGTTTTCGGCGCATGCCAAACAGGGCATCGACGAGGTGCGAGAGGTATTGGATCGCTGGCTGGGCGCCGGATAAAAAAAGGCCCCGGTGGTTACTTTCGCAGCCACCGAGGCAGACCAACCCGGCATGGGGATGACAAACCGGGTCATTCCCGCTCAGGGAGAAGAGCGGGGAGCGTCTTACTCGCTCATTGGATTAGATGGGGACGCCTCTCGAAAGTTCCAGCCCCGACAAGAGCAATTTATCGTCTGCGCCCAATCTGCGGTCACGGTGCATAACCGACTGAATATTGGCGAATTTTGCCCTAAATGGCGGTGCCCCGCCAGGCTCTTTGCGCGCCTGCATCAGGGTCTGTCCTACGTAGGTGTGGGTGCTTGTCCTACAAGCGCCTAACTAATGCGCTTCGTCCCAGTTGTGCCCTATCCCCACATCGACCTTGAGCGGCACTGCGAGTTTCGCGGCCTGCGCCATATGGGCGCGCAGCTGGCCCACGATGGACTCGACCAACTCATCGGCCACTTCGAGAATCAATTCGTCGTGCACCTGCATGATGAGGCAGGCCGAAATTCCCGAGCTCTGCAGCCAATCGTCCACGCTGATCATGGCCCGTTTGATGATGTCGGCCGCCGTACCCTGCATGGGCGCGTTGATGGCACTGCGCTCGGCATACTGGCGCAGGGCTTGGTTGCGGGACTGGATTTCCGGCAGATACAGGCGCCGGCCGAACACCGTTTCCACGAAACCTGTTTCGCGCGCCTTCTGCCGCGTATCTTCCATGTAGCGCTTCACGCCGGGATAGCGTTCGAAATAAACATCCATGTATTTCTGCGCCTCGCCGCGGCTTATCCCCAGCTGGCGGGCGAGTCCGAATGCCGACATGCCATACATCAAACCGAAGTTGATCGCTTTGGCGGAACGCCGCTGATCGGCCGTCACGGCGTCCAACGGGGTGGCGAACACCTCCGCGGCAGTCGCTTGGTGAACGTCACGATCTTCGGCGAAGGCCCGCAGCAAGCTCGCGTCACCGGATAGATGCGCCATGATGCGCAATTCGATTTGCGAATAATCGGCGGCGACCAGGGAGCGGCCAGGCGGTGCTATGAACGCCTGCCGAATGCGCCGTCCCTCCTTGGTTCGGATCGGGATGTTTTGCAGATTCGGATCCGTCGAGGACAGTCTGCCGGTGGCGGCGACCGCCTGATGATATGAAGTATGAATTCGTCCCGTGACCGGATCGATTTGCTTGGGGAGATTGTCCGTGTAAGTTGACTTGAGCTTGGCGACACCGCGGTACTCCAATATCAGCTTGGGCAGCGGATAGGTCGCGGCGAGTTCTTCGAGCACGTCTTCCGCCGTCGAAGGCTGGCCGGTCGGAGTCTTGCGCACGACCGGGATGCCCAGCTTGCCGAACAAGATCTCCTGCAATTGCTTCGGTGAGTCCACATTGAATGCACCCCCCGCTTCGGCATGCGCCAGGGCCTGCAGCTCCTGCATTCGCGCCGCGAGTTCGGAACTCTGAGTCTTGAGCAACTCGCGGTCCACCAGGACGCCCTTGCGTTCCATGCGATACAACACAGGAACCAGCGGCTGTTCGATGGTTTCGTAGACGGTCTGCAATGCCGGCAGCGCTTCGATCTGCGGCCATAGCTTCAGATGCAGCTGCAGCGTGACGTCTGCATCCTCGGCCGAGTACTCCGCGGCGCGCTCCACATCCACCTGATTGAAGGTAATTTGCTTCGCGCCCTTGCCGGCCACATCCTCGTAACGAATGGTTTTGATGCCGAGGTATTTCTCCACGGCCGAATCCATGTCATGGCGGGTGGCAACGCTGTTGAGCACGTAGGATTCGAGCATGGAATCGAACCGCTGTCCGTTGAGCGCTATGCCGTAGTTCGCAAGAACGTGGGCGTCGTACTTCAGGTGATGTCCGAGTTTCGGCCGGGCAGCATCCTCGAGCAGCGGCTTGAATGCGGCAAGCACCTTTTCACGGTCGAGTTGCTGCGGAGCTCCCGCGTAATCGTGGCCCAACGGCAGGTATGCCGCTTCCCCCGGCGCGACCGCGAACGACAGGCCGACGATGCGCGCTTGCATGTAATCGAGGCTGTCCGTTTCCGTATCGAAGGAAATGAGCGGTGCCGCGGCGAGCCTCGTCAGCCACGCATCCAAGGCGTCTTGCGAAACGATGGTGTGATAGTCGCGCGCGGCGGCCGCGGGTGAGGCAATGGCCACCGCGGCAGCGCCCTGCGCTCCGGGTGTTTCCGCGACTGCGACCGCCACGACACCCCCTGCCGTTGCGGTGCCCACCGCAGCCGCGGTGCCGGCTGCGGTCGCCGCCTCGTCCGTACCCAGGGACTTGAGCAAGGCCCGCAATTCCAGCCGGGTGTACAGCTCTCGCAGCCGCGCAACATCAGGTACGCCGCCGGCAAGCTCGTCGGCGGTAGCGTCCAGCGTGAGCTTGGTATCGATGGTGGCGAGCTTGCGCGACAGTTCGAGCATGGCGAGCTCGTTGCGCAAGTTCTCGCCCACCTTGCCGCCGATGTCCGCGGCGTGAGCCACGAGTTCATCCAGGGTTTGATACTGACTGAGCCATTTGGCCGCGGTCTTGGGCCCTACGCCGGTAATGCCGGGAATGTTGTCCGAGCTGTCGCCCACCAGCGCCAGATAGTTGACGATCTGCTCGGGAAACACATCGAATTTTGCCTTGACGCCGGCGCGATCGAGGCGCGTGTTGCTCATGGTATTGATCAATCCGATATTCGGACCCACGAGTTGCGCCATGTCTTTGTCGCCCGTCGAGATCAACACCTCGTAGCCCGACGCGGCGCCCTGCTTGGCCAGAGTGCCGATGACATCATCCGCTTCGACGCCGGGCACTCGCAGCAGTGCCAATCCCATGGCGGCCACCGTGTCGTAGAGAGGCTGTATTTGCGAGCGCAAATCATCGGGCATGGCCGGGCGATGCGCCTTGTACTGTTCGAACAAGTCGTCTCTGAAGGTGCGGCCGGGCGCATCGAACACAACGGCGATGTGGTCGGGAGACTCCTCCTTGATCATCTTGTTCAGCATATTGAGCACGCCGAGAATGGCGCCGGTCGGTTCGCCCTTGGAGTTGCTCAGCGGCGGCAGCGCGTGGAATGCCCGATACAAATAGCCCGAGCCATCGACCAGAATGAGTTTGCGTGCGCTCATGGAACTAGCAGCCCCGCTAGGGCTTTGCAGAGCCGTCCGATGTTCCGGCCGGCGCCGTGTTCGCGGCCGAGTCGCCGCTGCCCGGGGGCGGCGAAGCCGGAGCGTCGGGCGTGGGTGAGGCCGGTTCCGGCTTTGCCGCGGACGGCGCATCCGCGGGAGGGGTGTTCGCAGGAGGCGTACTCGTCGGAGATGCGTTCGCAGGGGGTTTGGCCGGCGCATGCGGGCCCAACTGCACTTTCTTGTGCTTCGGAGGGGTATCGGGAAGCACTAAAGGCCCTTTCTGCCCGCATCCGACGAGCATACTGGCCACGCAGACAGCAATTCCCAGGTGCACAATTCTCATGGTAGGAGTATACCGCTTGCCGCGACCCGGCAGTTTGGCCGGAACTTCCGGCACCGCCGGTCTGTCGGAAGGTGCAGTACTTTAATTGGAGAATTCGATGATGCGGATTTCAGGGACTCTGCTGGCAATCGCCGCCGCGTGCGCGGCTTCGACGACGGCTCTGGCAGACGACGATTCACCCGGTAATCCGCTCGGATTCTACGTCGGCGCCGGTGTGGGGTATTCCACGGTCCGAAGCGACAATCCCGGCGACGGGCTGCCGGGTGATCTCAACGACAGCGAGTTCGCGTGGAAGCTGATCGCCGGCGTGCGTCCGATTCCCTTCGTGGGCGCAGAGTTCGAATACATGGATTTTGGCCATCCGAATCATGATGTCGGTGTCAACGGGATCGTGAACTCCGGACTCGATTCTCATCCGCGTGCGGAGGCGTTGTTCGCCGTGGGCTACTTGCCGCTCCCGGTTCCTTTCATCGATGTCTTCGGCAAGGTGGGCGTTGCGGAGCTGCAAACGGATGTCACCACTTTCGTAGGAGCGTCGCAATTCTTCCGCCAGAACGAGTCCGACACCCGCCCCGCTTACGGCGTGGGCGTTCAGTCCAGAGCGTGGGGGCTTACGTTCCGCGCTGAATACGAGCGGATCAGCTCTCAGTTCGGCGACCCGGACGCGGTGACGGTCAGCGCTGTCTGGAATTTTTAAATTTCTAGGCTTGTCTAGGCGCTTCGCGCCACCTTTCAACGGGGTCGGGGCGACCCCGTCCGAGAGATAGTGGGTATAATTGGCGCCGATGAACTTTACTTCGAACGCTTGGCGCGCTTTATGCGTCGCCCTCGGTTTTTCTACGGCTTTTGTCGGGTGCGTCAACGGCGAGCTTGCGTCGGGTGGCGGCGGCAGCGGCGACCCGACCACTCGAGCCTTGCGGTCGAAGATCGACACCATCGTGGTCATCTACGCGGAAAATCGCGCCTTCGATAATTTGTACGGTGACTTTCCGGGGGCGCACGGTCTGAGCGACGTCATCGACCGCGATGGCCGGCCGCTGCCGGCTTACGCGCCGCAGGTCGATCGCGACGGGTCGGTGCTGCCGGCTCTGCCGCCGACCTGGGGCGGCGTCACGGCCGCGGGCGCCGAGCCGGTGGTAACTCAGGCGCAAAGCGCAGGGTTGCCGAACGCGCCGTTCTCGATAGAGCACGCCTTCACGCCGCAATCCAGCTTCACTTTGTCCACGTCGACCGTGACGCGCGATCTGGCGCACCGGTTTTTCGAGCATCAGATGCAGATCGACGGCGGCAGGAACGACGGTTATGCCGCCTGGTCCGACGCGGGCGGTCTTGTCATGGGGCACTATGACTACAGCCGATCTGCGCTGTATGGGTTGGCGAAGGAATTCGTGCTCGCGGATAATTTTTTCCAGGGCGCCTTCGGCGGTTCCTTCCTGAATCACCAGTACTTGATTTGCGCCTGCGCGCCGGTATATCCCAACGCGGACACGGCGGCGGCAAAACCGTCCATAGCGATACTCGATTCCGACGCTGCCGGGCATTACTTGCCGCGGCTGAAACTCGCCCAGGGTGCGCCATCGTCTGCGCTGGATGGCCCGCCCAAATTTGCGAAGAGCGGCAATATCACCCCGGCCAACTATTTCGGCGACGGCAAGTTCTACGCCGTGAACACCATGCAGCCTGCGTACCAGCCGAGCGGCAACCCGCCGGCGGCCAACGACGCCGACACTCTTTACGCCGATCCGCATCGCGGCACCACTTTGCCGCCCCAGAACCAGTCCACCATCGGCGATGCTCTGGACGATAAGCGCGTCGATTGGGTTTGGTATTCGGGTTCGTGGAACGCGGCGCTCGCCGACGGCCGCCGCTCTGCGCTCCAAGCGCGCACAGTCATCTATGCGCCGGAAACTCCGGGGGGCAGCCCGGACTTCCAGCCGCATCACCAGCCTTTCAACTACTACGAGCGCTTCGATCCGGTAGCTCACGCCGATCAGCGCGCCGCCCATCTGAAGGACTACGATGCACTGCTCGCCGACGCGGCCGCCGGCCGCCTGCCGGCCGTAGCTTTCTACAAGCCGCAGGGCAATGTGAACCAGCATGCCGGCTACGCATCGGTGGCTGAGGGCGACGCTCACATTGCCGATCTGGTTGCCAAGCTGCGGGCGAGCCCGCAGTGGCGGCACATGGTGATCGTGATCACTTATGACGAATTCGGCGGCGCATGGGATCACGTGGCGCCCCCGCAAGGCGATCTCTTGGGACCGGGCGCGCGCATCCCGGCGCTGATCATTTCTCCTTATGCCAAGCGCGGCACCGTCGATCACACTCAGTACGACACCGAGTCGATTCTACGGTTCATCACGCGCCGCTTCGGCCTCGACGTACTGCCGGGGATATCGATGCGAGACAAGGGACTCGCCGCGCACGGTGCGGCGCCGATGGGCGATCTGACCAACGCCTTGGATCTGCGCCGCTGATACTTATTTCTGCGTCGGCACGGGCTTCCCCGGTGCCGCCGGCGCGCTGGTGGATTTGGCGCTCAACAATTCCACGTCGAATATCAACAGGGAGCCGCCCGGAATGCCCGGCTTCGGGCTCGCTCCATAGGCGAGTTCAGGCGGTACGAACAGCTGCCATTTGGCGCCCGGCTTCATCAGCACCAATGCCTCCTGCCACCCTCGGATCACGCCGTTCACGGTGAAGGACGCGGGTACGCCGCGCGCATAGGAGCTGTCGAATTCCGTGCCATCGAGCAGCTTGCCCCGATATTGCACCGTCACCGCGTCGGTGGGTGTGATCGCGGGAGCTTTGCGGTCGCCAGGAACGAGGATCTTGTATTCCAGGCCCGAGGCGGTGGTGACCACGCCTTTCTGTTGTCCGTTGCGCGTCAGGAAATCCTTCGCTGCGGCCTGATTGTGCCCGATCGCGGCCTCCATCGTCGATCGCACGAACTCTTGCACCAGCTGCCGATCGGCCGGTGTGCTCTTCTTGCCCTGCAAACCGTCCTTCAGCCCGCGCACGATGTCTTCGATGGCCACCTGGTCGGTGATCCCCACGCTGTGCAGTTGTTCGCCGTAGGTCAGCCCGAACAAGTAGCTGCTCTGGGCGGGGGATGGCGCCGGCGTCGAATTTGCGGCGGACGGCGCCGTGGCGGTGCCGGGCGGTTGGGAGGGAGATTGAGCGAGGGCAAGGGGTGCGGCCGCGATCATGAGCCAAGCGCCGCAAGTCCAGGATAGAGTTCCGGTGGTGGTGTGTTTCATGGCGCGAAGATACCCTTCTCAGGGTTACAAATGCTAGCGCGACCTTAGACGCCGATGGAGCCGCGGCGAATCACGGCCACCGTCAAGCGTGAAGTGCAGGCCAGTTTTCCGGCCTCGTTGACAATGTCGATGGTCCAGACCTGGGTACGTCCGCCCAAGTGCACGGGACGCGCGGTGCCGGTGACGAGTCCCGTGCGCGCGGCCCGCACGTGATTCGCATTGATCTCCTGGCCCACGCACTGATATTCCTTGGTGTCGACGCACATCACCGCGCCCGTGCTTCCCAAGGTTTCCGCCAGCGCCACCGAGGCGCCGCCGTGAAGCAACCCATAGGGTTGCCGGGTGCGTCCATCGACCGGCATGGTGGCGCGAATGAAGTCCGCGCCGATTTCGGTGAATTCGATTCCCAGGTGCCCCACCAGTGTCCCGTCGCGGCCGGAATTCAATTCCTGCAGCGTCAGCAAGCTCCGCCACACGGTCATTCAGGATCCTCGAGTTTGGCCGCCACGCGGCGATAGGCCTCGCGAAACGGAATACCTTCCTTGGCCACCAATGCATTGGCGGCGGCGGCGGCATGGATGCCGGGATCGAGCCGGATGTTCTCCGGCCGGAAGCTCACGCCATCGAGTGCGCCAGGCATGATGTCGAGAGTCTGTAGGCAGGAATCGATGCCGCGGAACAGCGGAGGTTTGATGAGCTGCAAGTCGCGGTGATAGCCCGACGTCAGCTTTTGAGTGATCCCGAGCACTTCGTTGAGCGCCGCTTGCGCGACCGAACTGCGGCCACGTATCAGTTCGAAGACGTCGGGATTGCGCTTTTGCGGCATGATCGACGAGCCCGTGGTAAAGGCTGCCGGCAGAGCCACGAAACCGAATTCCTGGGTGTAGAAGAGCAGCAAATCGGCCGCGAGACGTCCCAGGTCCTGCGTCAGCAAGGTGATCTCGAACAACAGCTGCGCCTCGGCCTTGCCGCGCGAGAGCTGCACGGCCGTCACCGGTTCCTGAGTCACCTCGAATCCAAGGCGGCGCCGCGTCTCCTCGCGGCTGAGTTCGAGGTTCGGCGTGCCGTAGCCGGCCGCCGATCCCAGCGGATTCTTGCCGATGCGCCTCTGCGTATGCGCGAGACCCTCGGCATCGTCGCGAATTTCCGCTGCAAAGCCGCGCGCCCACAGTGCGACACTGCTCGGCATGGCCTGCTGCATGTGGGTGTAGCCGGGTAGCACGACGGCGCCGTTGCGGGCCGCCAGTGCTTCGAGCGCGTCTGCCACGGCCGCGGCCCCGCGCCGCAATTCCTCGACGGCATCGCGCAAGTACAGGCGCAAAGCAGCAAGGACTTGATCGTTGCGCGAACGGCCGGCATGCAGGCGGCCGCCAGCCGCGCCGATGCGCGCGGTGAGCAGGTTCTCGATCGCCGTCTGGCAATCCTCCTGTTCGAGCGAGATGCGCCAGTCTCCGCGCGCATGTTCCTCGCCGATGGCCGTCAGCGCCTCGCGGATCAGTCCAAGGTCCTGCGCCGACAACAGGCCCTGAATCGAGAGCATGTCCGCGTGCGCGATACAGGCCTGGATGTCGTAGCGCACCAGACGATTGTCCAGTACGTAGTCCTCGCCCGCCGTATAGGCGAGCACGCGCGCGTCGAGCGGTGCGCCCTTGTCCCAGAGCCGCGTCATGGCAATGAATGCAGGGCGGTCATGCCCAGCTCACCCATACCCAGAGCCACCATGGTCCTCAAGAACCCGCCGCGCTGAGTTGTTCCGCGGGGCTCAGGGCCGTGAGGTCGGCGACGACCAGAGTTCCCGTGCCTTCGTTCGTGAATATTTCCGCGAGCAGGCTGTCGGCGGATCTGTAGCTGATGACGTGCACGCGGCGCACGCCGCCGCGAATGGCATTCTCGATCGCAGCCGCCTTGGGCAGCATGCCGTCCTTGAGCGAGCCCTGGTCACGCAGGCGCTTCAGGCCCTTGATGTCCGTGTAGGAGACCACCGAGCTGGGATCCTCGACCCGCTCGAGAATCCCCTGCGCGCCCGTGCATAGCACGAGCTTCTCCGCCGACAGCGCGCCGCCGATCGCCGCGGCCACCGTGTCCGCATTGATATTGAGCAGGATGCCGTTTGAATCCGCCGACAGCGGGCTGACCACCGGCATCAAGTCCATTCTCGAGCAGTTTCTCGATGACCCCGGCATTCACCGAATCGATGTTGCCGACGAATCCGTAGTCCACAGTCTCGTTCGAGCCTTCTCCCACGCGGACCGGCGGACGCTTATGGGCGCGTATCAGTCCCGCGTCAACTCCGCTCAAGCCGATGGCCTCGATGTCGAGCTCCCGGCAGATCGCGAGGATGCGTGTGTTGATCAGGCCGTTCAGCACCATGGCGGTCACGTCGATCGATTTCTGATCGGTCACCCGCCGTCCATTGACCATCCGTGTTTCCAGCCCCAGGGTCGCTTGCAGGCTGTCGAGCTGCGGGCCGCCGCCGTGAACCAGAACGGTCTTGATACCTACCTGGTGCAGGATGGCCACCTGCTCGATCAAGGCACGAGTCGAAATCTCGTCGCTGAACACCGCGCCGCCCGCCTTGATGACGAACACTTTGTTCTTGTACATGCGAATGTAAGGCGCGGCGCTCTTCAGCGCACGCACGGCGACGGAAGGATCAGGTCGGGTCATAATCATTTTTCAGGGCACTCCGAGAACACGGTCGATCAGGACAGCATGCGATGCAGAACGGCCATCTGCACCACCATGCGATTGAAAGCTTCGCGTTTGACCACCGCGCGCGGGCCATCCAGCACTTCATCGGCGACCGCGACGTTGCGGCGCACCGGCAGGCAGTGCATGAGCTTGGCATCGGGCAACGCTCCGGCGAACCAACGCTCGCGCACGCACCAATCGGAAAGATCGGCGCGCAGCCGCGCATCGGCCTCGGTGTCGCCGTAATACGTGGTGGTACCCCACTCCTTGGCGTACAGCACACTCGCGCCCGCGAGCGCAGCGGCGCGATCGGAGGTCTCGGTGAGCGAGCCGCCGGCCGCGGCCGCGGCCAGCCGCGCGTTCTCCATGATCTGCGGCGGCAGCGCGAAGCCTTCCGGCCGCAGTACCACGACTTCCATGCCGCGCATCGCCGCCATGTGCACGGTGGCCGCGGGAACAGCCAGGGGCAGCGCCTTCGGATGATAGACCCAGCTCAGCACGAACTTGGCTCGCGCCGGTACTTGGAGTTCGTCCATGGTGCGCCAATCTGCCAGCGCCTGGCACGGATGATTCGCCGCCGATTCCAGATTGATGAGCGGCTTGTCGCAAAGCGCATCGATCATTCCGAACAGGGTTTCGCCGAGATCTTCGGCGAGATTCGTGCCCTCGGCAAAAGCGCGCACGCCCAGCGCATCGCTATAGGATGCCAATACCGGAATGCCCTCGCGAATGTGCTCGGCCGCGGCGCCCTTCATGATGGCATGAGGCCGGGTCTCTAAGTGCCATGTGCCCTGGCCTGGATTGATGACGAAGGAAGAGCCGCCGAGGCGCGCCATACCGGCTTGGAAGGACGCCAGGGTGCGCAGCGATGGATTGAAGAACACCAAGCCGAGGATCTTGCCGGCGAGCGCCCGCGGATCCGGCTTGTCCTGCAGGGCCTGGGCCAGTGCCAGCAGGTCGAGAATCTGCTCGCGGCTGAAATCCCCCAGGCTAAGAAAGCGCTTCATGCGGAGATTCTCGCCAGAGCGTCGCTCAGCTGATCCACGTGGCCCTCGTTCAGGATATATGCAGGCAGCAAGCGCAGAATGTGCGGGTCGGCACTGGTGCCGGTGAGGATGTTCTGCGCGAGCAGTGCCGCCTGCACTTCCTTGGCGGGGCGCGAGGTCTTCAAGCCCAGCAGGAAGCCCGCGCCCTGCACGCCCATGACGGGGCCGATGATGCAGCTCGAGCGGATATACGTCGACACCTGCCGCACATTCGCCAACAGGGATTCGGACTCGATGGTGTCGATCACTGCTTCGGCCACCGCGCAGGCCATGGGGCCGCCGCCGAACGTCGTGCCCATGTCGTCGTACTTGATCTGCCCTGCGACCCGGCGCGACATCAACAGGGCCGATACGGGAAAGCCGTTTCCCAGGGCCTTGGCGGCGGTGAGCATGTCCGGAGTGACGCCGTATAAATTGGCGGCGAAAGGTGTGCCGGTGCGGCCCATCCCACATTGCACTTCGTCGAAAATCAACAGGGCACCGGTCTCGTCGCAACGCCGGCGCAGCGCCTGCAGCATGGGCTTGCCCACGTCGTAAGCGCCGCCGACGCCTTGCACCGGCTCGACGATCACCGCGGCCGTCTCTCGATCGACACATTGCTCGACAGCGACGGGATCGTCGCGCGGGCGTAAAGCTCACATCGAAGGGCGCGCGGGGGAAGCCGTACCATTTTTCGGCGGCGCCCCAGGTCACGGCTCCCGCGGCTGCGGTTCTGCCGTGGAAGCTCTGTTCCAGAGCCACGACCTTGCTGCCGGCCGGTCAGTTTGAAAGCGAGCTTGAGCGCATTCTCATTGGCCTCGGCGCCGCTGTTGATCCAGAACACCGTATCGAGGCCCAGTCCCGC
The DNA here is from genome assembly GCA_963807505.1 of uncultured Gammaproteobacteria bacterium. GTDB lineage: Bacteria > Pseudomonadota > Gammaproteobacteria > Steroidobacterales > Steroidobacteraceae > Bog-1198. The sequence continues at coordinate 1,596,210 of CAWECC010000001.1, forward strand.
GAATTTCGTCAGACGGGCGGCGGCGCGCTCGCGGATGACCATGGGCAGCGCATTGGTCTGAAACGCCATTTGCCGGGCTTGGCCGCTCGAGCGCGGCCAGCCAGCGCGGATGGCCGTAGCCCAGGCCCGCCACCGCATGGCCGCCGTAGAAATCCAGAATTTTGCGCCCGTCGCGCGCGTGCAGCCAAACGCCCTCGCCATGCGCTACCTCGATGGGATATTGAGCGAACACCTGCGCCAGGTGGCTGGTCAGGGCTTGGGTGGTTGAATTTGTCAGAGGTGTTGCCATTGCATGAGCCTGCCGTGTTCAAGTCCAGCCGGGCGCGGGGGCCGTGAGGCCGGCCGTCTCGGCAAAGCCCAGCAATCGATTCATCCATTGAATGGCGCCGCCGGCGGCGCCCTTGTTGAGATTGTCGACCACCGACATGACGGCAATGGAATTGCCGTTGGTCACCGCGCTCAAATTCGAATAATTGCTGGCCGCCACATCCTTGACCCGCGGTGCGGCTGTCGCCGACCCGCACGAAAGGGCAGTTCTTGTAGTAGGACTTGAGCGCCTCGAGCGCCTGCGCCGTGTCGATGGATTTCTTGAGGCTGGCTTGCACGGTGACGTGGATGCCGCGCGCGAACGGGCCGGAATGGGGCACGAAATTGAGCTCGGCCTCGATGCCGGTGGCGAGTTTCGCGCAGGCGATGATTTCCGGCACGTGGCGATGACTCAATGCGCCGTAGGTATACAGATCGCTGTGCCGATGCGGATGATGCGTGCCGTCGACCGGTTTGCGGCCGGAGCCCGTGCTGCCGGTGATGCCGGTGACGAACAGGCGCGTGTCGGTGAGCCCGAGCGCGAGCAAAGGCACGATGGCGAGCAACGTGGCCGTGGCGAAGCATCCAGGGTGCGCGACGTGCGGTGTCGGCGATTTCTGCAAATGTTCCGGCACGGCACAGGTGAATTCGCGGATCCTCGCCGGCGCCCCATGCGCGTGCTTATACACGGCTTCATAAGCCGCGGCGCTGGAATAGCGGAAGTCGGCCGAGATATCGACGCAGTGCACGCGTCTGCCGGACGCTTCGGCGGCCGACAGCAGGCGATCGATGATGGCGGCGGCCACACCATGCGGCGCGGCGGAGAACAGGGCGCACTGCGGTGTGCCGCCTATGAGAGTCTCGATCTCATCGAGCCCGGCGAATTTCAGGTCTGGATAAGCGCTGTGCAAATGCGCGAACGCGCCGGCGACGGGCGCACCGGGCTGGCTGTCGGACAGAACGGCGGCCACATCGAGCTGCGGATGCCCCGCGATCAGGCGCAGCAGCTCGCCGGCCACATAGCCGGTGCCGCCCAGCACGATCGCGGGAGTGGCCTTGCTCATTCGGTGGCCACCTTGGATTCGCGCACATGGCCCAATCCCAAACGGGAAATGATGTGATCGCCGAGATCCGCCGGGTTGCTGATTGCGTTGTAAGCCTCGACATTCATCTGCTCGCGAATGATCTCCACGCCCACTAGATTGTCCGTCGCCGGGCCGGTGACCACCGCCGGTTCGATGCCGAAGCGCTCCCGCAATAGTTTGACGCCGCCCCAGGCGGCGACCGGATCGTTGGCCGACAGCACCACGGCGGTCAGCGCCGTCTTGATATCGGCCTGGCGCAGGATGGATTCCACGCCGTAGGTTCCGAGCAGTCCGTCTCCCAATTCGAACACGATGACGTCGGGTTGTCCCGCGGCCATTTCGTTGAGCATGGTACGGGTCAGCGCCGGACCGCATTTCGCGGTGGTGGTGACTATCCCCAAGTCGGTGAAAATCATGGTGCGCCGCGCGCCGGAATCCTCGAACGCCAGGATGTCACGGCGCAACGACACGCCGGTCGCCTTGAAAGCATCCACGACCAGGCCGCGATGGCGCATGCGCGCGATGATGGCTGCTGCTGCGGCCGTCTTGCCGGCCTCCATGCAAGTACCCGCCAGCGCCACGACGGGAATGCCGCGCACGTCCAGCACGGCATCGTAGTCCAATGCCTTGTATCCCGCCTTGGCGGGCACGCCGATGCGCTCGCCGAGGTACGGAAAGGTCAGCACGGCGCCCAAAACCTTGCAGTCGAACGGCTTGCCCTTGTCCGGGGTCGCGGAATCGCAGATGCCGAGCACGCCGCCGATATTGAGCATTTGAATCACGTCGCCCGGTTTGAGCGTCGTGGGAATATGCCCCGAGTAGCCGAACAGGGCTTTGCGATGACCCAGGGCGCCGACCACCACATCGCCGCGTGCCACCTTTGCCATGCGGCCGCTGGTCAGCTCCAGAGTATTGTAGGTCGACTTGTTGTTGAGGATCTCGACCACCACCACCATCCCTTCCTCGCAGGGGATGTCCGTGGCGATGCGCAGCTCGTGCGACAGGCCGCAGGCCTGCGTCACCGAGGCGATTTTGTCGACGACGACGGTGCGCATGCCGTTCACGATTTGACCGCTCCCGCACGCTGGTAGAACACCCCGGTCAGGGCGAGCATCTTCGAATAGCCCAGGGCATCGGTCGGCGTCCATTCGCCGGCGGATTCGCCGTAGACGCCTCTTCGATGCCGCCATCAGCGAGTACGGCGAGGTGACGCCTTCCACGAACAGGGAGCCGGGCCGGAACAGGACTCTGACCTCGCCGCTGACCCGGGCCTGAGAGGAGGCGAGCAGCGCCTCGATATCGCGGCAGACCGGATCCAAGTGCTGTCCTTCGTGCACGAGATCGCCATAGGGCTGCGCCACGGAGTCCTTGATGCGCGCCTGCTTGCCCGTCAGCACCAGCTTTTCCAATTCGCGATGCGCCGTCAGCAGCACATCGGCCGCCGGCGCTTCGAAGGCCACCCGGCCCTTGGTGCCGATCACGGTGTCGCCCAAGTGAATGCCGCGGCCGATGCCGAAGGGGCCGGCCAAGGCCTCGAGCGTCTCGATGATGGCGACCGCGGACAGAGCCGCGCCGTCGAGACTGACGGGCACTCCCTGCTTGAAGCCGATCACATGGCGTTCTGCGGCGCGCGGCGCCGTGAACGCATCGCTTGGACAGCACCCAGGCCTCGTCGGGAATGCTGCCCTCGGAGGTCAGCGTTTCCTTGCCGCCGATGGTGACGCCCCACAGTCCGCGGTTCACCGAATAGGCCGCGCCGAAAGGCGGAATGGGCAGCCGATGATCCTCGAGATACTTGAGCTGCTCCGGCCGCTTGAATGCGCGGTCGCGCACCGGCGCAATGATCTCCAGATCCGGCGCCAAGGTACGCAACGCCACTTCGAAGCGCACCTGATCGTTGCCCGCGGCCGTGCAGCCGTGCGCCACCATCGTGGTCTTCGAGCGACAGCGCCATTTGCGCAATGGTCTGCGCCTGCAGCACGCGCTCGGCACCCACGCACAGCGGATAGAGCCCGCCGCGGCGCACATTGCCCATGATGCAGGTACTTGAGCACCTGCTCGAAATAGGCGGCGCGCGCGTCGATCAGATGATGCTCGACGGCGCCCAATTGCAGCCGAGCGCTCGGCCAGTGACTGCGCGGCGGCGGCATCGATGCCGCCGGTATCGACAGTCACCGTGATCACCGGCCGCCCATAGGTGTCCTTGAGCCACGGCACGCAGAACGAGGTGTCGAGGCCGCCGGAAAATGCCAAAAGAATGGGCTCGGCGCCCTGCCTTGAAGTCGATGTCATGAGGTTTAGCGTCCGAAGATGGCGAGAAGGCGCTCGCCGAGCTGGCGCTGCTCGAGCGCCCCGGCGGTGGCGATGAATATGGTGTCATCGCCGGAAATGGTGCCGACGACCTCAGGCCATCGGGCGGTGTCGATGGCGACGGCCACGCTTTGCGCCGAGCCGACGGTGGTCTTCAGCACGGTCAGATTCGTGCCGGCCGTCAGAGCGGGCGCTGACGAACTGCTTCAGGGCCGAGAAGTCGTTCTTCGGTGCCAGTGGCGGCGTCGGGCAGCACATAGCGATCGCCCATCTTGGCCACGCCCAGCTCGCGCAGGTCGCGGCTCACGCTCGATTGGGTGGCGACATGTCCGTGCTTGCGCAGCATCGCGACCAGCTCGGTCTGCCGCCCGACAGCCTGCTCGCGAATGATTTTCGCGAGCAGCGTCGCGGCGCGCCGGTGCGCTGCCGTTATCGGCGTCGATGTTGGATCGGAGCATGTCGGCTCTATGCATAAAATTGCGCGCATCCTGCATAAAAATGCAGGCTGTGTCAAATCCCTGCGAACGGGGGCTCGTTCAGGGGCAAGTCAAACAAGGCGCGGTCGTCGGCGCGAGTCAGGGCCTGGTCCAACCAACCACGAAATTGCTCGGCCGTCGATTTCCCCCTGCTCGACTTTGCAAGCACGATGCCGCCGACCAGTATCTTGCGCCGAGTCTCGGCCTTGCGTTCGCGCTGCTCCTCGATCGGCTCGCTTGCGCGCGTCCAGCCGCTGCTGCCGCAGCTTCAGTTGGCTGAGCCTGTCTTGCAGAGTCGAGATCTGATCATCGAGTTTGGGCATGGCAATCCTCCGTCGTACAACGCACTTATACATATGTGAAACGGATTGAGCGGGAGATACCATGCTTGGCACATTTACCATCTGACTGCGAAAGTCATCTCCCGAGCGCGAGGCCAAAGCATCGACGGCCGCCGCGGCCTATCGAGCCGGGTCGCGCGCTGCGCGACGAACGCTACGGACTGATGCACAATTACACGCGCCGCCACGGCGTTGTGCATGCGGAAATCATGGCGCCGGCCGGCGCACCCTCTTGGGTGCACGACCGGGAAACCTTGTGGAATCGGGTCGAGGCGGGAGAGCGCCGCAAGGACGCGCAGCTCGCTCGCGCCATCGACATCAGCCTGCCGGTCGAGCTGTCCGATTCGAGAGCGTGGTCCTGCTGCGGGATTACATCGCGCAGGAATTCGTCTCGAAGGGCATGATCGCGGACTTCTGTATCCGCCGGAATACCCCCGACAATCCCTATGCGCACATGCTGCTGACCCTGCGCGAAGCTGTGTCGTCGGGGTTTGGGCCCAAAATGAGGCAGTGGAACCGCAAATCCAATCTTTTGGAGTGGCGTTCAGCCTGGGCCGAACGTGCCAATCAGCATTTGGCCCGAGCCGGGCATGCCGTGCGAATCGATCACCGGACTCTGGAGGCGCAGCAGATCGAACTGACGCCGGGGCGAAAACTGGGCGTTGGACGCAGCCGGCAGGACGGGCAGGCATTGCCGGAGCACTTGCAGGAGCGCTTCGCCGAGCAGCAGCGGATCGCGAACGACAATGGCGAGATGATCCTCGGCGATCCCAGCGTGGCGTTGCGTGCCTTGTGTGGTCAGCGGCCGACCTTTACACAGGGGGAACTGGTCCAATTCCTCGAATCGCGCACGGGCAGTGTGGCGCAACGCGATGCGGCGTTCGCCGCAATCATGGAATCGTCCGAACTGGTGGCGCTACCCCTCGAGGGCCCCCTCCTCGATGGAGACAGGCCGCCCCGTTTCACGAGCAGAGATATGCTCGAGGCGGAAAAGTCGCTCATGAGGCGAGTCGCGGCGATGCGAGGGCGGCGCGGCCATGGCCTTGCTCTGCAGCCACGAGATACCGAGCCGTCGCGTGACCGGCTGTCCGAGCAGCAGCACGCCTTGCTCGAGTACTTGATTGGCGAGGGCGACCTCAAGGCGGTCGCCACAGCGGACAGCGGCGTGGGCGGAGTGCTCTCCGCGGCGCGTGAGCTTTGGGAATCGAGAGGATTCAGAGTCATAGGCGCCGCGCTGTCGAGAATCGCCGCGGAGCGATTGCAGGCGGCGTCCGGGATTCGTTCGCTCACCCTGGCCTCCCAGGAAGATGAGTGGAAGGCAGGAGCCGGCCCCTGTTCGGCGAGCCATGTGCTCGTGCTCGAGGGGGCAGAGATGATCGGCCTCAAACAGCTGGAGCGGACGCTGGCCGTGGTGGACAAGGCACGCGCCAAGGCGGTGCTGGTGGGCGACTCTCGCCAGCTCGAGGCGATGGATTCCCTGTCGCCTCTGCGGGGCATTCTCGACACAGTCGGCTCGCCCGCGCCGGTGCCGAGGACTTGATTTTCGAGGATAAGCTCCCAGAGTTGCATTCCTCCGGCCGCGATGTGAGCTCATGATTCCGTTTTCCGTTCTCGACTTGTCCCCGGTGACCCTGGGCGGAACCGCTGCACAGTCGCTGCGCAACACCCTCGATCTCGCCCAGCATGCGGAAACATGGGGTTATCGCCGCTATTGGCTGGCCGAGCATCACAGCATGCCCGGCATTGCCAGCGCGGCCACCTCGGTGGTGATCGGCCACGTTGCCGCGGGAACCTCGACCATCCGCGTCGGCGCCGGCGGCATCATGCTGCCCAATCATTCGCCGCTGGTGATTGCGGAGCAATTCGGTACCTTGGAAAGCCTGTTCCCCGGCCGAATCGATCTGGGGCTGGGCCGGGCGCCGGGCTCCGATCAAGCGACGGCCCGGGCTCTGCGCCGCAATCTCGCTTCGGATCCCGACCAGTTTCCTCAAGACGTCTTGGAACTGATGGGGTACCTGGCGCCCGCGGCTCCCGAACAGCGCGTCATGGCCATCCCCGGCGTAGGCCTGAAAGTGCCGATCTGGATTTTGGGCTCGAGTCTATTCGGTGCCCAGGTCGCAGCGGCGCTCGGACTGCCTTTTGCTTTCGCATCACACTTCGCGCCCGCCATGATGATGCAGGCCATCGACATCTACCGTGCGCGATTCCAGCCGTCCGAGCAGCTCGACCGCCCCTACGTGATGCTGGGATTCAATGTCATTGCCGCCGAGTCCGACGCGCAAGCGCGCCTCCTGGCCACTTCGGTGCAGCAGGCCTTCGTGAATCTGCGCAGCGGCCGGCCCATCCAGCTGCCCCCTCCGCTCGAAGGCTACGAGAGCCACCTGCCGCCGCCTGCCAGGGCATTGCTGGCGGACGTACTCACCTGCGCAGCCATCGGTTCACCCCAGACGGTGCGCAACGCGCTGGCGGCGTTCATCGAGCGTACGAAAGCCGACGAATTGATGATCACCGCGCAGATTTTCGATCACTCCGCGCGGCTGCGCTCGTATGAAATCGCGGCCGATATTCAGAAAACACTGAATTGACAGCCGGCGGCGGCAATGCGAGTTCGCCAGTTCAAGTGCCGTTCGGGTCAGCCTGCCATACCGAGGAAGAGGCTTAGGCGCGCCAATTCGGCCTCGAGTCCGAGGCGAAATGCGGAATCCCGCGGGGCGCGGCCGCCGACGTAGCCGAAGGAATGGCGCAATTCACCGTCGGCCACCGTTACGTTGCCCCAGCCGATCACTCGTTCGTGCCACAGCAGGGGCAGCGCGTAGTAGCCCAGCTTGCGTTTCGCCGCCGGCGTGTACGCTTCGAATCGATAGGCCCAATCCCAGAAGAGCTCGAAGCGGCGGCGGTCCCAGACGATGGGATCGAAGGGCGTGAGCAAGCGCACACCGTCGTCGGGTTGCCAGCGGGTCGAATTCGGTCGTTCCGCGGCTGGCCAGTACCAGTCATTGCCTTCAATGCGGGCGTGGCCGAGCCGCTGCTTGGCGCGAGCCAGAGCCGCTCCACGCAGCGCGGTCCACTGCGGCGCGCCGCCGCGCAAATGACTGACCAGCTGGCCCAGGCTGGCCGCCGGCAACGGCGCATACTTGTGTACGGCCAAATCCACGAGCGCGTCCATGCGTGAACTGGCGATGTCCGCGTCCACCGTGGCCTCAGCCGTTCCCGCCACGGTGTCGCGCGCCGCATAGACCCGGGTACCCCCGTCGCGGCGCGCCACCCTCAACAGCCCTCGATAATGCATGACGTCGAGCAATTGCGTGCTCGCGTTCGATGAGCCGCCGAACCAGTTGGTCACCTTGCCATGCGCGAAATGCGCATCGACCTCCCGCGGATGGACCGCGCCGCGTTCGCGAATGAATTCCAGCACGGCCGCGGCCTGCGCCGCGCGCGCGGGAGTCCACACCGTGCGCGCCGTTCGGGGGTGCATCAATCGGTGATGCTCGCGCGGCAGATAGCCGTAGTTGACGAAGAAATCCTCTTCCAGCGGCAGCCTCGGATAGCGCCGCTCGAGGTCACCCGCCCGATAGTCCGAGACGCGGTGGCGCAGTGTCAGATCCTGGGCGCGCGCCGGCGCACGGATCGGATCGGCCTGCACGAAACCCAGCTTGCCGATCGCGCGGCTCAGGGTGGTCGGCTTGAACAGCGAACGCGACACGGCGTAACGGCGCAGATGATCCAGAGTGACCCGCATGTCACAATCATATTCATATTCCATTCAATAGGCCCCACTGTCCAATATGACCATGCTTGAAACAATCGAAGTAGAAACCGCCGCAAAGCCCGACGCCGCCGTGATATGGCTGCACGGTCTCGGCGCCGATGGACATGATTTCGAACCCGTCGTTCCCGAAATCGTGCGTCCCGGTGAGCGGGCGTGGCGCTTCGTCTTTCCGAACGCTCCGGTTCGCCCGGTAACCCTCAACGGCGGTATGGCCATGCGCGCCTGGTACGACCTCAAGGGTCTGGACCGCCGGGCGGCGGAAGATGTGGCCGGCTTTCGTGATACCGATGCGCGGATTCGGCAGCTGATTGCCAGAGAGGGTGAGCGCGGGATCCCGGCGAATCGAATCGTGCTGGCCGGCTTTTCCCAGGGAGGCGCCGTGTCGCTGTATATGCTGCCGCGTTTCACGGAGAAGCTGGCGGGAGTCATGGCGCTGTCCTGCTACCTCCCGGGGGAAGACAGCTTCAAAGATGAGCGTGACTCGGCCAACGACGTCACGCCGATCCTCATGACTCATGGCCAGTGGGATAACGTTTTGCCCATGAAGCTGGGGGTGCTGTCGCGCGATTTTATGAAGGCGCAGGGCTATGCGGTCGAATGGCACGACTACCCGATGGCCCATGCCGTCTGCGCGGCGGAAATCGCGGATATCCGGGAATTCCTGCTGCGCGTTTTGCCTTGATACTCGTGCCGGAGCTACCTGTGACAATTGGGTGACATCGCAGCCCCTGGGGGCTAAGCTCACCAGCCCCTAGTCACTTGAGCGAGTACGACGTGGCTACTTCCAAATCACCCTTGTCGCGAGCAAGCCAGACTGCCGCGGCGCATCGACTCGAGTCCGAGGCCAGCAAGGCCACCGCGCGCGCCGACGCCGCGAAGCGGGGGCTGCGCGCGGCCAAGAATGCGCTCAAGCAAGCACGAAAACTCGCGAAAGCAAGCAAAAAGGCAGCCAAGCAGGCGAGGAAGAAGGCAAAGGCGGCCAAATCTGCCTTGCGAGGTCGCGCGCGAAAGTCGGCCGCTCCCGGAAAAACCGCTGCAGGCGCGAAAGTAGTCGCCACGGCATCCCGGCGCAAATCGCCGAAGCGCAGGCCGCCGAAGCGCAGGCCGCCGAAGCGCAGGTCGCCGAAGGGCAATGCGCCCAGACGCAAGGCGGTGAAGTCCCAGGGTTCAAAGCCCAAGGCGTCGAAACCGGCCGCGGCGCCAAAGCGGTCGCCCGCACCAGTTCGGGCGGCTACACCGAAGCGGCGGGCGGCGCCAGCGCTGAATGCAGCGCCCGAGGTTTCTGCGGCGGGAATCGAAAGTCCGCCGACGGCGCCAGTGGTCAGCTCTGCGGGATAACGTGCAGCAGTGCGTCGGGAAACAGCGCCCCGACCACTGCGGCTATAAATAGCGACGCCAGAAACCCGATCACCTGGCCCAGCACCCACACGCCAAGGGCCTTACGCGTGGTCAGCCCCTGAATTTCGCTGAAACCCATGACTTGCAGCACGATGCTCCAAATCAGCAGCAGGATATGCGAAGCGAACTGCACATGCAGCAGGAGCGCCAGGAAGCCATCGAGATCGGCACGCGGAGTCGCGACGAAGGTGGCTTCCCCAGCGAGCAATGCAGTCAGCACCCAGATGGCGAGCGAAGCCGCCATGGGCACGCTGCCGTAGGTGAGCACATGAATCACCTGGGCGTTCGTCGCCTTGCCGCCGGCGCGGTTGCCGAGCCGCCTGTAGATGAGCGCCATCAAGAACAGGCTTGCCACTCCGGCGACGGCGCCATATGCAGAGGAATCCGCGAGAATTTCCGCCACGCTGCGCTGCGCCCCGGCCTCTTGGGTGCGGTACAGGGCGAGGAAGCTGCCCATGCCTTGAGCTGCCGCCAACAAGTAGTTGGTGATCCCGATGGGCTGTGCAGCCAATTCGCGAAACACTTTGCGTGGTTTCAACCAGACATCTTTCAACGGGCGAATGGGTTCAGTCGGCAACACCGTGGCAGCCTACGCAATCCGTGTTGCCGACTCCAGCTTCACGCACAGATGACAGCAGACTTTTTCGGGGCTACTCTCGCAACGAGTTCGTACGATCTCTAGGAGAAGAGTGACCATGGCAAAGAAGAGCAAGTCGAAGAAGCGTCCAGTGGCAAAGGCCAAACGCCGCGCCGCCAAGAAGAGCGTCGCCAAAAAGAAAGCCCGGCCAGCGAAGACCAAGGCGAAGGTGAAGGCCAGCGCCAAGGCCAAGAGATCCGGCAAACCGGTCAAGGCAGTAAAAAAGGCCGTCAAGGCTGCACCCAAGAAGGCAAAGGCCAAAACGGCGGCGAAGAAGGCCGCGCCCAAGCGGGTCGCCCCGCGAAAAGCTGCCGCGCCGTTAACCCCTGCACCGATAGCGGCGCCCCCGGCGCTGCCGGTCGTAGAAACGCCGGCATCGACGACGATTCCCAGTACGGAACCCTTGGCGTTTTAATTGCGCCGAAGGCGCGGTTAGGCGCGCGTCAGCCCTTGCAGAGGACGCGCGCCGCTACTGTCTGGGAATATTCGGGTGGCGAGGGTCTGCGCGCCCGCGAACGTCTTCGCCAGCGAGAAAGGCGCAGCCGCCCATGCCGTGATCGGTGCCGCGTGTGCCGTTCATGGCGGCGGTGCGGCCGATCAGCGCAGGGGTGGCGGGTATTCCCTTACTTGTCAGGCCAGAGAAAACCCAGGGCGAAGATCAGGGAAACCACGGCGATGATGATATTGAGACTCACGCCGACATGGGTCCAATAACCTGGAGGCACTACCGCAGGGTCCAGGCTTTTGGCGATTTGCCGGAATTGTCTGGCCGAAATCAGAGCCACCGCCGCTCCCAACAGCAATAGCAAGATGCCGAGGCCGAGCGAAAAGCCGCGCTGCGACCCGGATGGGGGCTGGTGAGCCACCAACGTGAGGAACAGGCCGAAGCGCTCGACAACGAAGCCGAAGCCCATCAAGGCTATCGCGCTGCGTTGCCAGGCGAGCAAGGTGCGCTCGGCCGCGAACAAGACGCGGGGATCTGCGGTGTAGGACATGTATTGGCTCCGGGGCGTTCAACCTGCGAACGAATTTCAGTCAGCTAAATCTTACACATGACTCAGGTGACTGCCGATCGCAGGAGACGGTCGGGTTGGCGACAATCCGCGCAATTCACCAGGAACTCACTATGTCATATAGCCGAGGCAAAATGCTTTTGAACGGCGACGTCATGGCGTCGAAACCGGTGCAGTTACACCGTGTGGTGCGAAACCTGGACGACGATTCGCGTGGCGAACTGGACGCGCTGCGGTCCACCAATGCGCGCCTGTTGCGCGAATTGGCCGCGCTCAAGGAGCGCGAGGCGCAGGCTCTGCGGCTCGCCGATCGGGACGGCTTGACCGGCCTGTACAACCGGCGCCGGATGCTCGAACTGCTGGATTCGGCCATCAGCGAAGCCGCGCAGCTCCACCAATGCGTCGGTCTGCTGTTCATCGATTTGAACGGATTCAAATGCGTCAATGACGAATATGGCCACGCTGCCGGCGATAAGATTCTGATCGCGGCGGCGATGCGCATCGCCGCCAGAGTACGTACCGGCGACTTCGTTTGCCGCTACGGAGGCGATGAATTCGTCGTTATTTTGCCCAGCGTGCCGGACGCCGCGGCCGTGACCCGGGTTGCCGACACGATTCGCGAACGCGTGGCGCTGCCCTATTGGATCAAGGGCCAAGAACAGCATTTGACCGCCGCCATCGGCGAGTCAACGTATCCGCACGGCGGGTCGAGCGCGGAGGAATTGCTGCATCGGGCCGACCAGGCCATGTACCGCATGAAGGCTAGATTGTCGCGCCCGATGGTGAGCCTGGGCAGCGTGCCCTGCCCGCGGCCGTCCAGACGCCGCAGCGACTCATCCACTTCCGGCATGGAGGGTGGTGATCCTTAGGCCAGAGCGCTATTCTCGGTGCTCGTTTCCCGTCAACGGCGGGAGGCGGAAAACGTTAGTATCTAACTATTCCTACACTACGTTTGCCGTGATCAATGAAATGATGCTGCGACGTTGGTTGAACGCGGGTTTGGCTTCCGGCTTCGTGCTTGCAATGGCCCTGCAGGGCTGCATGATTGCGCCCGATCAGAGTCACTATGTCGATGGGGTCGTGATGGTGGCGCCACCGGCGCCGCGCGTGGAGGTCATCGGCGAGGCGCCGTCGCCGGGATTTGTCTGGATGAGCGGGTATTGGAATTGGGTCGGCGGCCGGCATGAATGGGTCGCAGGCCGTTGGGCGCCGCCCCACCCCGGGCACCACTGGGTGGCGCATCAGTGGGTACGCCATGGGGATGGCTGGCGCATGAACCCCGGACACTGGGAACGGGGTTAGCTTCTCTTCGCGCTCGCTAGAATGTCGCGCAAGGGAATGCCGGAGCCGGCATCGAACCAGTCTTCGATCAAACGGTATGAAATGGATTGCCGCGGCGGCAGCAGCGCGCCGTCCGACGTCAGCGCGGCGCGCGTAAACCAGCGCGCGTCTTCCAATTCCTGGTCGCGCAAGTGCACCTCCGTGGTCACGGCGTGTGCGGTAAATCCGAGCATCAACGATGCGGGGAACGGCCAGGGCTGGGAGGAGTGGTATTCGACCCGGTCCACTTCGATGCCGGTTTCCTCCAAGACCTCGCGCGCCACCGCATCTTCCAGTGATTCCCCCGGTTCGACGAATCCGGCGATGGTGGAGTAGCGCCCGACGGGCCAGCTGGCCTGTCTGCCGAGCAGCGCCTGCTCTCCGTCGCTGACCAGTACGATGATGGCCGGGTCGAGCCGCGGGAATTGTTCATGGCGGCAGCTCGAGTTGGTGCACACGAGCACATGCCCGCCTTTGGCGGGCAGAGTCTTCATGCCGCAGCTGCCGCAGAAGCGGTGCCGCCGCTGCCAGGAGATCATGGCGCGCGCATAGCCCAGGAGTCCCGCTTCGTCGATCGGAAGCAGCGCAGCCACGAGGCGCAAATCCTCGAAGCGGGTTCCCGGCAACAATACCGGCGGCTCGATCGATTCGATGTCATAGGCGAAATAGCTGGTGTCGCCAGCTCGGCCCAGCAAGATCAAATCGGCGCCAGTGCACCGCTCGGGCGGTAGGTCGCGCAATTCCAGATACCGGGCACGCGGGGTGTCGCCCTCGGTAATGAGGCTGCGCGAATTCCACACCGGTATTGCGCGGCTGCGTTCATCGGCAAGCGCCGCGGTAAACCACGCGGGATCCTGCCGCAAATGAGCGGCCCGGTCCAAATACGGACCGGCGAAGATATTCCTCTGCTGCATGCACCGATTCTAGCAGGGCGCGGTGCAGCCGATCACAGGCACGGAGGCGGCTGCCGGAATCCCCGGATCGCAAGTGCCGCAGATGAGTCTGTGCCTGGCCAAGACGTCGCGCAGGCGTACTCCGCCGCACATGCCACAACGCGAAATGGCGACCTCATCGCGCCGGGCCAGGGCCATCAATAGGAACCACGCGTGCTCGAAGGAGATGCTCGCCGGCGCATGCAGTTCGAGATATGCCTCGTAGGCCTGGCAGAGCAGGGTGCCCGACTCCAGCGATCCGACGCAAAAGTGCGGCTCGAGCCTGGAATCAGTGCCGCTGAGAAGTCCGTACATGACGTACAGGCTCGCCAATTGCGTCGAATGAAAATTGATTTCGGCGTTCCTGAAGAAGAAAGCTGCCTGGCGCGGCGATTTGCCGCGATGCCTGGACACGCGCTGCACATCGAGATCCATCACGTAGCTTCGGTACAGCTTGCGAATCCTATCGTCACTCAGGCCTGTCCACTGACGAATGGTGAAGGTGCGGGCTTCGTGGCGAATCAGACGCAGCGCAAGATCCAGGCGCTGCCGGTCCCTCGTATAGCGGTCATCTGACACTCTCATGGTCGGCTTCCTTGTGGCAATTCACGCGGTTTAGGGGTCAAAAACAATTTGACAGAAATTAATCACAAAGCTAGTTTGATTGCCAAGTGGTTTCGACGTGTGATTGCTGCTGTATATGCAGTGAAATGCAGGGCCGCTTGAAGGGCCCCACGGAATCACGCTAACGGACTAGGAAATGGGCTGGAGGCAGTCATGCAGGAAGCGTACGTCGGTAGCTGGGCGAGGGAATCGCACCTGTCGGCTGAGATACTCGGATCGCTCTACAATCTGAACCATCGATTCTTGGATTTGGCCGCTGCACGGGCGGGATGGGTGGCCGCGCGGGTGGCGACGCTGTCCGCGGCGCAGCGCGCGGCGGCCGCCGGCTGTCCCTACGCATTGTTCGATCTGCGCTTCCAGGACGATGGTTATTGGCAATTGCGGTTGCAGAACCTCGGGTCGTGGTCTGTCGCGGACGAATCCGCGGTCGATGACGATACGGTCAATTTCGTGCGCCTCGCGCTGTTCTACGCCTGGCATGTGGCATCGAGCGATGGCATCAAGGCCCAGTTGCTACTGGGGATGAACAGCACCACCATCGCCGCATTCCGCCGCCTGACGGTCAATGATTTGCCCGGACTGGTGGCGTCCGAGGTCAAGCACCTGTCCCCGCGATGGAGCGGCAGCGCGGTCTATTGGGGGTCCCTCACGGCGGCAGCGGCACGCACCGACCCCAAGGCACTGCGCCGAGTTCAGCTCCATGGCCTGCAACTGGCCGCCGCGGCCCGGTTGCCCGGCCCATGAGGGCGGGCGGCGGCGATTGGCGTTGCGGCCGGGGCCCCGCCCGGTTTAATGTAGCCGGTTCCTATGCAAGCCCTAGTCCTTCGCCAACTCGCCAAGATCTACAAAAACGGCATCAAAGCGCTCAAAGCCATCGATCTGGAGGTCGAAGAGGGGGATTTCTTCGCCTTGTTGGGCCCGAATGGCGCCGGCAAAACCACCGCCATCGGCATCGTCACTTCGTTGGTCAACAAAACCAGCGGCACCGTCGAGGTGTTCGGGCACGACATCGACCGGGAACTCGAGGCCGCCAAGTCCTGCATTGGCCTGGTGCCGCAGGAAATCAATTTCAACATGTTCGAGACCTGCTTCACCATCGTCGTCAATCAGGCGGGGTTCTACGGAATACCGCGGCCGGTGGCGAAGCGGCGCGCCGAGAAATATCTAAAGCAGCTGCAATTGTGGGAACGGCGCAACTCCATCGCCCGCTCGCTTTCGGGAGGCATGAAGCGGCGCCTGATGATTGCGCGTGCCCTGATGCACGAACCGAAATTATTGATCTTGGACGAGCCCACCGCCGGCGTGGACATCGAGATTCGCCGCTCCATGTGGGAGTTCTTGCGCAATATCAATGACGCCGGCACGACCATCATTCTCACCACGCACTATCTCGAAGAAGCCGAAAATCTATGCCGCCATGTCGCGATCATCGAGGGCGGCAACATCATCGAACGCGACAGCATGGCCAATGTACTGCGCAAGCTGCAGACCGAGGTGTTCGTGTTTAATTTGCGCGAATCGCGGGAAGTCGCGCCGTCATTGTCGGGTTTCACCGCAGTGCTTTCCGATCCCCACACGCTGGAAATAGAAATGTCGAAGACACAGAGCCTCAACGACATATTTGCGCAACTGTCGACGCAGGGGATCGCGGTGAACAGCATGCGCAACAAGGTCAATCGCCTCGAAGAATTATTCATCCGTCTCGTCGACGGCCGCGCCGCGGCCGGTGAACTCAGAACCGCCGCCGTTTCGAGGTCGTGAACATGTCCGCCTCGCGTGCCGGAGCCGAGTGGATCGGTTTCAAAACCATCATCATTCGGGAGTTCGGCCGCATCATGCGCATCTGGGGGCAGACCATCGTGCCCCCCGCCGTCACCGCCACCTTGTACTTCATCATCTTCGGCAGCCTGATCGGCCGGCGGGTCGGTCAGGTGGGCGGCTACGACTATATGCAGTTCATCGCCCCCGGCCTGATCATGATGAGCGTGATCACGAATGCCTACGGCAATGTCGTATCGTCCTTTTTCGGTGCGAAATTCGGCAAGCACCTGGAGGAACTGCTGGTCTCGCCCCTGCCCAATTGGCTGATCGTCACCGGCTACATGGGCGGCGGAATGATGCGCGGCTTGCTGGTGGGATCCGTGGTGACCATCGTGTCCCTGTTCTTCACGCGGCTGGCGCTCACGCATCTGCTTGCCATCCTCTCCGCGGCGTTGCTCACCAGCATGGTGTTTTCGCTGGGCGGCTTGATCAACGCGCTGTTCGCGAAAAACTTCGACCACATTTCGTGGTTCCCGACATTCGTGCTCACGCCGCTCACCTATCTGGGAGGCGTGTTCTATTCGATCACCATGCTGCCGCACTGGGCGCTCATCGTCTCGCACGCCAATCCCATTCTGTACATGGTCAGCGCGTTCCGCTACGGCTTTCTCGGCACCACGGATGTCGATCTGCGGCTCGCCTACGGAATCATGGTGGGCGGTGCCGCCGCGATGTTCGCGCTGGCCGTCACGCTGCTGAACCGCGGCACCGGTATACGCGACTAGAAAATCAGAGAATCCAAGGAGCGCAATATGTCCGTCGAGATTCGTGGATCAGCCTCATGGCGCCGGGTGGGCGCGCTGCTTGCGGGCGCGGCCGGCGCGTTTATTGCCTGCTCCACGGCCGGCGCCGCTCCCCCAGCCGGTGCGGCCGAAGCCGGCGCATCGGCCGGCATCCCCGAGATCCAAGGCTTCACACCGAGCGCAGCCGCCGCCGAGATGCAGCTCGAACGGCGCTTCGACTCGGACTTGTCCGCGGCGGATTTGCGTTCCTGGCTGGAGCAGATGACCTCCGAACCCAATCACGTCGGCTCCGCCCACGACAAGGCAAACGCAGAATTCGAATTGCAGAAATTTCGCGAGTGGGGCTGGGATGCGTCCATCGAGACGTTTTCCGTGCTGTATCCGACACCTCGGGAAGTATCGGTTGAACTCGTCGCGCCGACCCATTTCACGGCTCGCCTGACCGAGCCGCCGGTCGCCGGCGACAGCACTTCCTCGAAGACCCAGGACGAGTTGCCGGCCTACAACGTATACGGAGCCGACGGCGATGTGACCGCGGAACTGGTGTACGTCAATCATGGAATGCCGGACGATTACAAGGAGCTCGAGCGGCAGGGCGTGAGCGTCAAAGGCCGCATCGTGCTGACTCGATACGGCGGCGGCTGGCGCGGGCTCAAACCGAAGCTGGCCTACGAACATGGCGCCGTGGGTTGTTTGATTTATTCGGACCCGCGCGATGACGGTTACGACGAGGGCGATACCTATCCGAAAGGCGGCTATCGGCCGCCCGACGCCGTGCAGCGCGGCTCGGTGCAGGATCTGGTGCTGTATAGCGGCGATCCGTTGACGCCCGGCGTGGGCGCGACGGCGGGAGCCAAGCGGCTCGCGATCAAGGACGCCAAAACCATATTGAAAATTCCGGTGCTGCCGATTTCTTATGCGGCGGCGGAGCCCTTGCTTGCCGCGCTGGGCGGCCGTGTGGCGCCGGCGGCGTGGCGTCGGTGGATTGCCCCTCGCCTACCATGTGGGCCCCGGCCCCGCGAAGGTGCATCTCAAAGTGCTTTCCGACTGGGGTCAAAAGACGCTGTACGACGTCGTTGCGAAGATTCGCGGCGCCCAGGAACCGGATCGCTGGATCATTCGCGGCAATCATCACGATGGCTGGGTGTTCGGCGCCACCGACCCGCTCGCCGGCCAGGTTGCTTTGATGGCTGAAGCCAAATCCATCGGCAAGTTGTACAAGGAAGGCTGGCGGCCGCGCCGCACCCTGGTCTATGCGAGTTGGGACGGTGAGGAGCCGGGTCTATTGGGCTCCACCGAGTGGGCGGAAACGCACGCCGCCGAACTCCAGGCCAAGGCCGCCCTCTATATCAATTCGGACACGAATTCCCGCGGCTATCTTGATGCGGGTGGCAGTCATGCCTTGCAGCGCTTCGTGAGCGAGGCGGCTCGCGATGTGAAGGATCCCGAAACCGGCGCCAGCGTGCTGGCGCGGAGCGCGGCGAGGCAGCGCGTCGCCGACTATGAATCGTTGCGCGGCAACTCCGCCGCGCGCGGCGCCTCGGGCGATGATCTGGATCTCGGGGCGCTGGGTTCCGGCTCCGACTTTACACCCTTCCTGCAGCACCTCGGCGTGACCTCCCTGAACCTGGGTTTCGAGGGTGAAGCGGAATACGGCGTCTATCATTCCGCCTACGATTCCTTCGACCATTTTCGACGCTTCGTCGATCCCACGTTTGAGTATGGCGTGGCGCTCGCCAAGGTCGCGGGACGGCTGATGCTTCGGGCGTCCGAGGCGCAATTGTTGCCGGCGAAAGAAGGCGATTTCGCGGCCTCGATCGCGGGCTACGACGAGGAGCTGCATAAACTCGCCGATGGCATGCGGACGAAAACCCTGGAATTGTCGAAATTACTGGACGACGGTGCCTACAAACTGGCGACGGATCCCACGAAACCGCGCGCCCCGCCGCCGCGGGCGGCTGAGGTTCCGTACTTGAATTTCGCCGCGCTCGACAATGCCAGTGCCAGGCTCGAACGCAGTGCGAAGGCGTTCGACAAGGCCTATGCGCGTCTCGAAACCGCGGATGGCGCGGGCGCCGACGCTGCGCGGGAACGGATCAATGCTGCGCTGACGGATCTCGAGCGCTCCCTGACCGATCCGAAAGGGCTGCCGGGCCGGGAATGGTATCAGCATATGATATATGCGCCCGGGCTGAATACCGGATACGGTGTGAAAACGCTGCCCGGTATTCGCGAGGCGATCGAAGAGCGCCGCTGGGACGAAGCGAATCAATACATTGGAGTGGTCGCGCGTGCCCTCAACGCCTACAGTGAGCGATTGGACAGCGCGATTTCCTCACGGCTACCCTAGTCGTGTATCGTGCCCTACTGAAGTCCAGACATCTTTAAGGAGACGAGTATGACCGACGAGAAGCAGCAAAAATTCACGGCCAAAGTCCGCCGCGGTCTGGTGTGGGTCCACGCGGTCGCGGCCGCCGAACTCGCCAAGAAAAAGGCGGAGGCGACCGGCGTCAGGATCGAGGGGTTTACCGCCAGCGAGCTCGCCGACGTCGAGTCCGCGTTGACATGGATTGCGCAGAACAAAGAATCGTCGAGCGCCGAGCCCGCCGCCTAAGTTCCGGGCACGAATCCAGTGGTTGCGCATGGCAAGCGGCGCTGATGCCGAGGATTCGCGGCGGCTCGGTGAAATCGCCGCCGAGCTGTCCGCGACATTCGATGTAGGACGAAGCGTCAGCTAGCACCTCAAGGACTGCGATACACTACCGGCATGGCCCGCAAACGCGCACTAGTCGTCGACGACTCGAAGTCGGCCCGCGTCATCTTGAGCCGCATGCTCGAGAAGTACGACATTGAAGTCGACATGGCGGAAGCCGCCGAGCAAGCCATCGAATATTTGAAGCACAATCGCCCGGACGCGATTTTCATGGACCATCTCATGCCCGGCATGGATGGCTTGCAGGCGGTGCAGGCCATCAAGGGCAATCCGCAGACGGCCATGATTCCGATCATGATGTACACCTCGCAGGAGGGCGAACTGTACGTCGGCCAGGCGCGCGCCCTCGGCGCGATGGGCGTGCTGCCGAAACAAGTACGGCCGGTCGATGTTTCAAAAGTATTGTACGAATTACACCTGCTGCCGGACCGGCGCGACATGACCGAGGCCGTGCTGGCGCCGGTCGAACTCGAAGGCGGCGCGCCGGTCGAGAGGACGCCGCGTCGCGGCGCCGGGTGCAACCGCCGATTGGGGGCGCCGCGTCGAAACCGCGGTGAAGGATCAAGGCGGTCGACGTGCGCCGCTTCATCGTGGCGAGCCTGGACAGCTTCGCCTCGCGCATCGTCAGCGATGTCCGCAATTCCATGCCCGCTCCGGCGCCCGAGCCGCCACCGCCGCCGGCTCCTTCGAGGAACACGGTTTGGCCCTGGGCCGCGGGACTGGCCGCCGCCTGCCTCCTCGCTGCTTCGTTCGCGGTAAGCTGGTTCGTGACGCGCGAGGATTTGGCGAAGTCACGGGCCGAGGTCGCCGGGCTGACCTCCGCCAATACCGAGTTGCAGCGCGCGCGGCTGGACCTTTCCGCATCGGTCAAGGATCTTACCGCCGCGCTGACGGCCGCCTCGACCAGCATTGGCGCGGCGTCCGGCGGACCCGCCGGCACGGGCTCATCGGGACTTGCGACCCGCTCGGAGCCGGTGCCGTACGGCGAGATTCCCTTCGATCGAGGCCGTCTCGATGCGCTGCGCGATCTGCTGACGAAACTCGAAGCGCAGGGATTTCACGGAGTTGTAAAGATCACGAGCCTATCGGGACAATTCTGTCTCAGCGGCAATGCCACCGATGGGTATGCACTGGGCGCCGCGAGCCTGCCGGCCAGCAAATGCGATGTGGTCGGCAATCCATTCGAGGAATCTCTATCGGGCCAGCAGCGCCAATCGCTGGCATTCGCCAATTTGATCGCCGGGGTACGCCAGCGCACCGGGGGAGCCATCACGGTGGCCATTGAAGACGCGGGTACCACGCACCCGAGCATGTCTTATCCGGCGCGCGTCGAGTCGCTCACGGCGGGCGAATGGAATCGCGCGGCCGCAGCCAATAATCGCGTCGAGTTCGCGGCGGAACCCGGCTCCGGCCAGTGACCGGGAGCCTAGAAGGCGACTCGGACGAAGACTTCCGGACCCTTGGTGTCGAAATCGAAGACCCCTGACTCCCCGGGCTTGCGCGAGTCGAGAATCGCTTTCACCGCCGTGTAGCCCAGCGCGAACGACACATTGGGGCGCAATCGATACAGGGCATCCAGTTCATAGATTCCCATCGATCCGGTGTCGTGGTCGATCGAGACTTTGAAGTATTGCGCCCGGCCGTCGATGTAGAACCGCTTGCTGATCACGTAGGTGGAGTCGAGACCGAACGTCGGAAACGGACCTGCCACATTCTCGGTTTGATTCACGTGCACATTGGGAGTGGACTGGCGTGCCTGGGCCGAGATGTCCGCATCGTTGATGCCGGCCACGACGGCGAGCTCGAAGTTCTCGTTATGTATGAACGAATATTCGTGAGTGATGCCGAGTAGGCGCATGCTCAAGTTGGATTCCACCGGTTCTCCGGCCTGCAGGACTGTGTCGCGAAATATGACGGGTGCGGGGAGAGTATTTTGACCGGTCCGATCCAAGGTAAAATAGTCGAAACGCAGCCGGTTCACCTCGCCGACCCGCACCATGGCTTGGAACTTGACTTCGAAGTCGGAGTTGTTCAGGCCTAGGACGCTCTCGGCGTTGATCGGCGTGCCCGGCACGCCTGCGCCGCTGTCCAATCGAATGTCGGTCGTGTTCGACAGGTGCATGACGCCAAGCGACAGCCGGACGCGTTCGTCGGTGGGGCTCAGGTAATCGTCAGCGTGGGCGAGAGTCGCGAGCAGCGCCACGCCATCGCCGCCATGCCGTTCTTGATCATGCGGGTCTCCATAGGACTAGGATGCGGGAATACTGTCGAACACTCCACTGTTGCCTTGTCGCCGTTCGCGAACAGTCGCCGCCGCCAGACAGGCTCCTAAGACTCGCCGTACCGCTTTTCGTCGAATTCCAGCACGGGAGTGCCCGAAGTCACTTCGATTTCGCCGTCGACGATGGCGCCCTTGGCGATGGCGATGGTACGGGCGCTGACCTTGCCGCGAATCACGGCGGTGTAGCCGATCTCCAGTTTGTCCCTGACGCGCAGGCCTCCGGTGATCTTGCCGGCGACGATCGCCTGCTGCGCCTCGATGTACCCGTGCCAGCTTCCCGTGGTGGAGAGATTGAGGCCGCCCTGCAAATCCCCGTCGCCATGCACTTCGCCGGAAACCACGAAATGCCCGGGGCCGCGAATATTGCCGACGACTACGCATTCGGCGCCGATGAAAGTCGGAGTGGCCGAATTGCCTTCGAAGAACCGCCTTTTTTGTTCGCTCATGGGGCTTATTACCCTATTCGGGACCGGCCGTGATGTGACGAGCTTGGCGTCGCCGCGACATCGAGAATCGAAGTAGAATGCCGTTTTACCGGAAACCTCTCCCGAGTGCTAAAAATGGTCATGAATAAAGCGGTCATCGGACTCTGTTTCGCCTTGCTGCTCGGCGTCAGCGGCTGCAGCCGCCAGCAAAGCGACTGGGAAAAGACCCGGACGGCGAACACCACCGATTCCTACGAGCAATTCATCAAGAAATATCCGAACGGCGAATTCACGGCGCAGGCACAGGCGCGCGTGAAAGAGCTGTACGAGGAGCGCGACTGGCAAAAGGCGCGCGATGCCGATACTCAGGAAGCCTACCAAGCTTTCCTGAAGCAATATCCCGAAGGCAAATGGACGGAAGAGGCCCGCATCCGGGTGGAAAACTTCACGCTGGCCCAGGCTCCGCCGAACGGAGCACCCGCCGGAGCGGAAGCCGCGAATACTGCCGGTAATCCCGCCGGCGGCGCAGCCGCAAGCGCCGCGGGTGGCACTCCCGCAGCTGCCGCAGCCGCTTCCTCGGCGGCGGCAAAGCCGTCCCCTCCCGCAGCCGTGCCATCACAGGTACCCAGCGCGCCGCCGGCCAAGGTGGCCAAAGAGAAAGAGAAGGGTACGCGGGGCGGTATACAGCTCGGGGCGTTCAAGTCGAGCGCGGCTGCCGCCAATCAGCGGTGGGCGCACCTGGAAAAGGAATATCCCAAACTGCTGGCCGGCCTTTCGCCGACCGTGGCGCCAAAGAAAACCGCCTCGGGCACTCTATACCGCCTACAGGCCGTGGGACTCTCCGAGAAACGCGCGCGCGAGATCTGCAAGTCCTTGACTGCCAAATCGCAGGCCTGCGTGGTGATCCATGCCGAGGCTCGATTGGGCGGTGCGCGTCACCAGTGACAATTCTTGTCAGTTCCGGCTGTCGCGCTGGTACGTAACTAGTTGAATTCATTGCATTCGAACTCTGGCACGAGGCTTGCTTAGCTCATAAGTGAGTTCTGTGCCACGGTGAGGAAAGGATGCAATCACAAATCATCGCATTGTTGGTCCCGCAGGGCAGCCGCATCGCGACCTTGTTGGTTCGCCGTGGCGACGGTCAGTTTGCGCTCGAAGGAATCGATGCCCGCGTGGCTTCCGCCGCACGGGTTGCTGCAAGCTGGTTTCGCCAAGGTCCTGCGATCGTGGACCCCACCACCTCTGCGGTCGTCGGCTACGAAGTGACGGAGCTGCCGGCAGCATAGAGCTCGAGATCGCCGCGATAAGCTTCCCCGCTCGCGGCGTTTTTTTTACTGCCGGATTCCTGCCTGGTCCAATAGGAAGGCGTATTCCATCGCGATCTCGCGATAGCGCTGGAAACGGCCGGATTTGCCGCCGTGACCGGCTTCCATGTCGGTGTGCAGGAGCGACGAGGTTTTGGTCGATCTTGAGGGCGCGCAGCTTGGCGATCCACTTGGCAGGTTCGTAGTACTGCACCTGGCTGTCCCATAGGCCGGTGGTGATGAACATCGCCGGATAGCCTTGCGCGCGGACATTGTCGTAGGGCGAATAGGACAGCATGTACTCGTAGTCCATACGTTCGTCGGGATTGCCCCACTCGTCGTATTCGTTCGTGGTCAGCGGAATGCTGTCGTCCAGCATCGTGGTGACCACATCGACGAAGGGAACCTGCGCGACCATGCCGCGGTAGTCGCCCGGACTCAGGTTGGCGACCGCACCCATCAGCAGGCCGCCGGCGCTGCCACCCATGGCGAACACTTTGTCCGCGGCGGCGTAGCGCTGCGCGACCAGATACCGGGTGACGTCGATGAAATCGGTGAACGAATTCTTCTTGTGCAGCTTGCGCCCATCGTCGTACCAGCCGCGGCCCATTTCCTGGCCGCCGCGCACGTGGGCGATCGCATAGACGAAACCGCGGTCCAGCAGACTCAGCCGCGCTGACGAGAAACTCGGATCCATGGACAGGCCGTAAGCGCCGTAGGCGTACTGCAGCAGCGGCGCGGTAGCCGTCCTGTGCGAAGCCCTCGCGGTATACCAGGGAGATGGGCACCCGGGTGCCGTCGCGCGCCGCCGCGAACAGCAGTTCGGTTCGATAATTCGCGGGATCGAAGCTGCCGACGACCGGATCGCGCTTCAGCAGGATCTTTTCTCCGGTGCGCACATTGTAGTCGTACACCGTCGTCGGCGTGGTGAGCGAGGAATACTCGTAGCGGACCAATCGGTGTCGAGTTCCGGATTGGCCGACAGCGATGTCGCGTAGGCGGCCTCGTCACTGGCGATGAAAAACTCCGCGGAGCGGATCCGGGGTCAACGGAACGATGCTGATCTTGGCAAGCCCGCCGCTGCGGACCGACAGGGCAAGAAAGCCGCTGAACACGTCGAAATCTTCGATGAAGGTGATCGTCGCGATGCGCGACCACATCCTGCCACTCGGCGCGGCTGCTCTCCCGGCCGATGGGGACCTGCATCAAGCGGAAATTGCGCGCCTGCCAGTTGGTTCTGATGATGAAGGCGCCGCCGAGATGTTCCACCTGGTACTCGTGATCGCGTTCGTGCGGCAGGAAGGTCTTGAACTCGAGCGCGGGGTCATCGGCATGCGCGTACCGCCACTCCGAGGACACCGTGCTTTCCATGTGGATGAAGATGAATCGATCGGACTTCGATTTGGAGACGCCGGTATAGAAGCTTCTGTCCTTTTGTTCGAAGGCCAGTGCATCGTGCCGCGGGTCGGTTCCGAGCACGTGTTTTTTGACGTAGAGGCCGAGCAAGGTCTCGGGGTCTTTCTCGACGTACAGGAGGGTCCGATTGTCGTTGGCCCAGGCGAGGTCGGACTCCACATCGGGAATGGTGGTCTGCAGAATTTCGCCGGTGAGCAAATTCTTGAAGCGCAGGTTGTACTGCCGCCTGCCGACCGTATCCTCGCAAAACGCCAGCCACGCGTTATCCGGCGAAACCTCCAGCGCGCCGACTTGGTAGTAATCATGTCCCGCCGCCAGCGCATTGGCATCCAGAATCACTTCTTCGGGAGCATCCCGCGCGTCCCTGCGGCGCGTAAATATCGGATGTTCCTTGCCGGGCTCGAAACGGGAGTTGTACCAGTAGCCGTGCTTGCGATAAGGCACGCCGGCATCGTCCTGCTTGAGGCGGGAGACGATTTCTTCGTACAGGGCGTTCTCGAAGGGCTTGTACGCGGCGGTGCAGCGCTCCCGATAGGCGTTTTCCGCCTCGAGGTAGGCCAGCACCTCCGGATTGGCGCGGTCATCGTCCCGCAGCCAGTAGTAGGGGTCCGTTCTTACCCCATGCGTCGCGGTCACGGGATGCGGCCGGACAGCGGCGACGGGTGGGTTGGGGTGCGGTTCGTTCATGGCCATGGGTGCTACTGCTACTTGTCCTCGGGTCGGGCGGGAGTATAGTCAGTTGAACCGGGCCGCAGAGCCTGAGAGCGGCCTCAGGAGGAAGTATGCAGACCGTAAGCCAGTTGCTGAGGGTAAAGGGCAGCGAGGTTTTCTCCGTTGCGCCGCAGGATTCCGTGCTGCATGCCATCGAGGTCATGGCGACCCGGCATGTGGGTGCACTCCTGGTCATGACTCAGGGTTCTCTGATCGGCATCATCTCCGAGCGCGATTACGCCCGAAAGGTGATCCTGAAAAATCGCTCATCCCATGACACGCCGGTGAGCGACATCATGACCTCCCCGGCGGTGAGCGTGACGCCTGAGGACACGGTGCATAATTGTATGCAGATCATGACCGAGCGCCGATTTCGGCACTTGCCGGTGCTGAAGGGCGGCCGTGTGGTCGGAATGCTGTCCATCGGCGACCTGGTCAAGGCCGTCATCCAAGATCAGACCGAGCAAATCGAGCAGTTGGAGCGGTATATCGCCGGATGAGGTTCTCGCGGCGATTGACGGTGATCGTGACCTAGGTATTATGAGTCACATACACAGGCGCGCCTGACGGCGTTTGCCCACCCTCGCGGTCGATTTTTCGAGCGCCGAGAACCGATTTAAGTTGTTGTTTTTAAAAGGCTCTGCAGAGAACTGCAGGGCAGGCTTAAGTACGGGCGCAAGATATGATGAAGCGGGACACGGCGGATCTCACGACCAGCCTCGACGGCCGGGATCCGCGTATTGGCGACTGGGGACTTTGCCGGGCGGCCTATGAAAGGGACTCCTGCGGATTCGGTTTGATCGCGAGTCTCGACGATCAGGCCAGTCATTGGGTATTGCAGACGGCCATCAGCTCGCTGAATCGTTTGACCCATCGCGGTGCGATTGCGGCGGACGGCAAGACAGGGGATGGCTGCGGGCTGTTGATCAAGCAGCCGACCGCGTTCCTGCGGGCCGTGGCTCAAGAGTCCGGACTCACCTTGGCACCGCTGTTTGCTGCCGGCCTGGTGTTCCTCCACCGGGACGCTCCGAAGGCCGCGCATGCACGTGCCGTTCTGACCGAGCAGCTGCAAATCGAGAAGCTGCAGGTTGCGGGCTTTCGCGCCTTGCCGGTCGATCCACAGGCCTGCGGATCGGAGGCGCTCAAGACCCTGCCGACCATCGAACAGATTTTCGTCAATGCGGGCACGGACCTCGACGAGGCCACCTTCAATCGTAAATTGTATTTGGCGCGCCGCCGCACCGAAAAGCGGCTGGAGTCGATCGATCCGGTCTTCTATGTTCCGTCGCTGTCGGCCAGCACCATTGTCTACAAAGGCATGGTGATGCCGCAGTTTCTGGCTCAGTTCTATCCCGACCTCATGGATCCGCGCATGGAAGCGTCGGTGGTGGTGTTCCATCAGCGCTTTTCCACCAACACCATGCCGCAGTGGCGATTGGCGCATCCCTACCGCTACCTGGCCCACAACGGCGAGATCAACACCGTGCAAGGCAACCGCAGTTGGGCGGTGGCGCGCGGGCCCTTGTTCCGTTCGCCGGTACTGCCGGATCTGACCGATATTCTGCCCGTCGTGTCCATGACGGGTTCGGATTCGCAATCGCTCGACAATATGCTCGAGCTGTTGCTGGTCGGCGGTCTCGACCCCATGCACGCCATGCGCATGCTGGTGCCGCCGGCATGGCAGTCGGTGGACATGATCGATCCCGACCTGAAGGCTTTCTACGAGTATTACGCCACGCACATGGAGCCGTGGGACGGGCCGGCCGGCATCGTGCTCACCGACGGCCGCTACGCCTGCTGCACCTTGGATCGCAATGGGTTGCGTCCCGCGCGCTGGGTCATCACCAAGAATCGGCACATCACGATTGCCTCGGAAGCGGGCGTCTGGGACTACCAGCCTGAGGATGTGGTCAAGAAGGGCAAGCTGGGGCCCGGCGAGATGCTGGCGCTGGATTTGCAGACCGCCGAGCTCATGGACACCAAGCGGGTCGACGATCTGCTGAAGAGCCGGCATCCGTACAAGGTGTGGCTGAAGAAGGGCGTGCGCTATCTGCAAACCGATCTCATCGATCCGCGGCTGGCGGCGGAACCCTTCGATCGCGATACCCTGGCCCTGTTCCAGAAGATGTACAACGTCTCGGCCGAGGAACGCGATGAGATCATCCGCGTGCTGGCGGAAGACGAGAGCGAGGCGGTCGGCTCCATGGGCGACGACACGCCGATGCCGGTGCTGTCGAAGAAAGTACGCTCTCTGTACGATTATTTCCGGCAGCAGTTCGCGCAAGTCACGAACCCGCCCATCGACAGCTTGCGCGAAAGCATCGTCATGTCGCTGCAAACGCAGATCGGACCCGAATGCAATATTTTCGTGCCGGCGCAGCAGCATGCCGAGCAAATCGTGCTCTCATCGCCCGTGCTCTCGCAGCGCAAGCTGCGGCAGATCGTCGCGCTGGCGGATTCCGGCGTGCCGAACGAGTTCATCGATCTGCAGTACGACGAGCACTTGGATCTCAAGACCGCATTGTCGAAGGTCTGCGATCAGGCGGAGGCCGCGGTGCGCAACGGCAAGATCGTGCTGCTGCTGTCGGACCGGTATCTGGTCAAGGGCAAGGTGCCGGTCCATGCGCTGCTCGCCACGGGCGCCGTGCATCACCGGCTGGTGAAGACCGGGCTGCGCTGCAAGTGCAATATTCTGGTGGAGACCGGCACGGCGCGCGACGCGCATCATTTCGCCTGCCTGATCGGCTACGGCGCGACCGCCGTCTATCCCTATCTCGCGTATCAAACCTTGTTCGATCTGATGCGCAAGGGCGCGCTGAAAATGGAAGCGGCCATGCGCCAGGAACTCGGCCGCAGCTATCGGCGCGGCATCCGCAAGGGTTTGTTCAAGATCATGTCCAAGATGGGCATCTCTACCATTGCGAGCTATCGCAGCGCGCAGCTGTTCGAAATCGTCGGCTTGGGCGATGAAGTCGTCGAGCATGTGCTTCGAGGGCTCCGACAGCCGCATCCAGGGCGCGGACTTCGAGGATCTGAAGGCCGATGCCGACTTCCTGGCGCAGCGCGCCTGGGATCCGGCTGAGAATGTCGAACAGGGCGGCTTGCTCAAGTACATGCACGACGGCGAATACCACATGTACAACCCGGACGTCATTGCGACGCTGCAGTCGGCGGTGATGACGGGCGATTATGCGCAATATCGAGAATTCGCCGCCCTGGTCAACGAGCGGCCGGTATCGTGCATTCGCGATCTGCTGAAGCTCAATCCTTCCGCCGCGGCCATCCCGATCGAGGAGGTTGAGCCCATCTCGGCCATCATCGCGCGCTTCGACAGCGCCGGCATGTCCTTGGGGGCGCTGTCTCCGGAGGCGCACGAGGCGCTGGCGATCGCCATGAACCGCCTGGGCGCGCGCTCCAATTCGGGCGAGGGCGGCGAGGATCCGGCGCGCTACGGCACGGAGAAGAATTCCAAGATCAAGCAGGTGGCTTCGGGCCGCTTCGGCGTCACGCCGGAATACCTGATCAATGCCGAGGTGCTGCAGATCAAGATCGCGCAGGGCGCAAAGCCGGGCGAAGGCGGGCAGCTGCCCGGGCACAAGGTGAACGACATGATCGCGCGCCTGCGATTCGCGCGGCCCGGGGTCGGCTTGATTTCACCGCCGCCGCATCATGACATCTATTCCATCGAGGATCTGGCGCAGCTGATCTTCGACCTGAAGCAGGTCAACCCGCGCGCGTTGGTGTCGGTCAAGCTGGTGGCGGAACCCGGCGTGGGCACGGTCGCTGCCGGCGTCGCGAAGGCCTACGCGGATTTGATCACCATCAGCGGCTATGACGGCGGCACGGGCGCGAGCCCGCTGTCTTCGATCAAGTATGCCGGCACACCCTGGGAGCTGGGTCTCGCGGAGACGCATCAAACCCTGCGCGCCAATGAACTGCGGCATCGGGTGCGGCTGCAGACCGACGGCGGTTTGAAGACCGGTCTCGATGTGATCAAGGCGGCCCTCATCGGCGCCGAGAGCTTCGGCTTCGGCACCGCGCCGATGGTCGCCCTGGGCTGCAAGTACTTGCGCATCTGCCACTTGAACAATTGCGCGACGGGCGTGGCGACCCAGCACAACGTGCTGCGCACCAAGTACTTCATCGGGCTGCCCGACATGGTGATCAACTATTTCAAGTTCGTGGCGCAGGAATGCCGAGAAATCATGGCTTCCATGGGCGTGCGCACCCTGGCCGAATTGATCGGGCACACGGAACGGCTGGAAATTCTGCCGGGGGAGACATCGAAGCAGCGCAAGCTCGATTTGTCGCCGTTGCTGGCCAACTCCGCGCTGGTGTCGAGCAAGCCTCAGTACTGCATCGATCCGCATAACGAGCCCTTCGACAAAGGCGTGCTGGGTGAGAGAATGCTCGGCGACATGCGGGCGGCGATCGCCACGAAATCCGGGGGCAAGTTCTCCTACGCGGTCAACAATTTCGACCGCTCCGTCGGCGCACGCATTTCCGGCGAAATCGCCAAGCGCTGGGGAAACACGGGCATGAGCCAGGCGCCGCTGGTCGTCACCCTGAAGGGTTCCGCCGGTCAGAGCTTCGGTGTGTGGAATGCCGGCGGACTGCATCTGCATCTCGAGGGTGAGGCCAACGACTATGTGGGCAAGGGCATGGCGGCGGGGAAGATCGTGTTGAAGCCGCACGCGCGTTCGAGCTTCGTGGCGCGTGAGACCATCATCATGGGCAATACATGCTTGTATGGCGCCACGGGCGGTGAACTGTATGCCGCGGGCACCACTGGAGAACGCTTTGCCGTGCGCAATTCCGGCGCTCTCGCCGTGGTGGAGGGAGCGGGCGATCACTGCTGCGAGTATATGACGGGCGGAGTGGTCTGCGTGCTCGGGCGAACCGGGGTGAATTTCGGCGCCGGCTTCACTGGCGGCTTTGCCTATGTGCTCGACATGGAGCGGGACTTCGTCGACCGCTACAACCATGAGCTGATCGACATCCATCGCGTGTCGCCCGAAGGCATGGGCATCCACGTGCAGCATTTGCGCGGTCTCATCGAGCAGCACGTCGAGGCCACGGACAGCGCATGGGGCGCGCAATTACTCAATGATTTCCGCACCTACATCGGCAGATTCTGGGTGGTGAAGCCCAAGGCGGCGGCCATCGATTCTCTGCTGGAAAATCTGCGGCGCGCCGCTTGAGCGCGGCCATTTCGGGCAACTAAAAGCACAGGCACCAACGCTCTCTCCTCATGGCCGACAAGCATCTGCAATTTCTGGAAATTCCGCGCAAGGATCCCGACAAGCTCGGCGTCGAAGTGCGCACCAAGGAATTTCGCGAAATCTATTCCCAGTACAGCGCCGAGGCGGCGTCGCAGCAGGCCGGGCGCTGCATTTCCTGCGGCAATCCTTTCTGCGAGTGGAAATGTCCGGTTCACAACTACATCCCGAACTGGCTGGCGCTCGTCAATGACGGCAAGCTGTTCGAGGCGGCGGAGCTGTCGCATCAGACGAATTCGCTGCCGGAAATGTGCGGCCGCATTTGCCCGCAGGACCGGCTCTGCGAGGGCGCATGCACGCTGAACGATGGCATCGGCGCGGTGAGCATCGGCGCCATCGAGAAATACATCACCGACGAGGCGTTCAAGCAGGGCTGGAAGCCCGACA
The DNA here is from genome assembly GCA_963807505.1 of uncultured Gammaproteobacteria bacterium. Lineage (GTDB taxonomy): Bacteria > Pseudomonadota > Gammaproteobacteria > Steroidobacterales > Steroidobacteraceae > Bog-1198. Next base: position 1,627,501 of record CAWECC010000001.1, read on the forward strand.
TGTCGCATGTAGTGCCGACCGGCAAGCGCGTCGCGGTCGTCGGCGCGGGTCCCGCCGGCCTGGCATGCGCCGACATTCTGGTGCGCAACGGCGTGACGCCGGTGGTGTTCGACCGCTATTCGAAGATCGGCGGTCTGCTGACCTTCGGCATCCCGCCGTTCAAGCTGGAAAAGGACGTGGTCGAGAAGCGCCGCGAGATCATGGAGCACATGGGCGTCGAATTCCGCCTGAATGTCGACGTCGGCCGCGACATTTCTTTCGAGACATTGACCGAAGAGTTCGATGCGGTGTTTCTCGGCATGGGCACCTACACCTACGTCAAGGGCGGCTTCGCCGGCGAGGATCTGCCCGGCGTGCACGAGGCGCTTCCGTATCTCATTTCCAACATCAACCGCGAACTGGGAATCGAGGACGCCTCGTCCGGCTTCATCGACATGCGGGGCAAGCGGGTGGTGGTGCTCGGCGGCGGCGACACCGGCATGGACTGCAATCGTACGGCCATCCGTCAGGGCGCGAGCAGCGTCACCTGCACGTATCGGCGCGACGAGGACAACATGCCGGGCTCACGGCGCGACTACAAGAACAGCAAGGAAGAAGGCGTCACTTTCCTGTTCAATAAGCAGCCCATCGAAATCGTCGGCACCGACCGGGTGCAGGGCGTGAAGTTGGTCGAGACTCGCTTGGGACCTCCGGGACCGCGCGGGCGCCGCGTGCCGGAAGTCGTGCCCGGTACGGAAGAAACCATCGACGCCGATGCCGTGATCATCGCGTTCGGCTTCCTGCCCAGCCCTCCCGATTGGTTCGTCAAGCAGCAAATCGCCTTGCACGCCAACGGTCGGGTGCGCGTGTCGGGGGCGCCGTCTTCGAAATTCCAGACGACCAATCCGAAGGTATTCGCCGGCGGCGACATGGTGCGTGGCTCGGATTTGGTGGTGACGGCGGTGTTCGAGGGGCGCGAGGCGGCGCAGGGAATATTGCGTTACCTGGGACTGAGGGTGCGAGCGCAGCACTAATACCTCGGCACCATGATGTTGACCGGTTGACGGTATTCGCCCGAGGGGCTGAGCCATTGGCCGGCAACAAGGAAGCAGTTGCCGGCCAATGGCTCAGCCCCTCGGGCGAATACTCTCACCGCTCCACACCACCGCGCCGAGGTCTAGGGCTTACCCCATGATGGTGGCCTTGCGTTTGGCCTGGTGCCCCGCCTCGATATCACTCTGGCGCCGCTTTCTGTGCCGTCGCTTGTATATACTCCCGTGAAAGGCGTCATTCTTCCTCATCAGTTGCGCACCATTGACTGCAAAGCACGCCATTCAGAAAAATTGTGCGTAGTACCCCGGGCTACACTACAAGCCACACGTTCCCGCTTAAAAGTCCTGCTCTCTCTGTAGGGGTGGGAGGCCTACGACCAAAATATAGAGGTCCGAAAACGGCGAGTATTGGCCGCCCGCTTTAGCTATGCTGCGGCCATGGAACTCGATTCCGATGCTTGTTTTCGTGCGGTGCGGGCCCGCGACCGCCGCTTCGACGGGCGGTTTTTCGTAGCTATCACGTCAACGCATATCTATTGCCGCCCCATTTGTCCGGCGCGCCCGGCGAAGCGTGCCAACATGCGCTTCTATTCGAGCGCGGCGGCCGCGGAGGGATCGGGGTTCCGGCCCTGTCTGCGCTGCCGGCCTGAACGCGCGCCGGGCTTGGCGCCCGTCGATGCGGTGAGCCGGCTGGTCGGTGCCGCCGTCGCGGGCATCGAAGAACATGCGCTGTCCAGCGCCGGAGTCGGCCAGTTGGCGGCTTCGTTGGGAGTCAGCGACCGCCATCTGCGCCGCGTGACCGAGGCCGAGCTCGGCGTATCGCCGATAGAACTCGCGCAGACGCAGCGGTTGCTGCTGGCGAAGCGCCTGCTCGGCGATACCCGTCTGAGCCAGACGGAGATCGCTTTTGCCAGCGGTTTCGGCAGCGTGCGACGGTTCAATGCTTTGTTCAAATCGCGCTACGGTCTGAGTCCACGTGCGTTGCGCGGCTCCTCGAATGCGGCCGAGGGACTGCATTGTCAGTTGGAATTTCGTCCGCCGTTTGCGTGGAGCCGCTTGCTGGACTATCTGGGCCGGCGCGCCATTCCGGGCGTCGAGATGGCGGACGCGACGCATTATCGACGCACTGTGGCCATCGACCATCATCAGGGCTGGATCGCGGTATCGCAGGGCAAGAAGGACAATGCGCTCAATGTGGAAATCTCTCCGTCGCTGACGCCGGTCATCGGTGCGGTCATCGCCCGCGTGAAGCGGCTCTTCGATCTGGGAGCGGTGCCGGATGCGGTCAGCGCTCTATTGTCCCAGGATCCTCTGCTCGCCGCGGTGGTGCGCAGAATTCCCGGCTTGCGGGTCGCGGGGGCGTTCGACGGCTTCGAACTCGCGGTGCGCGCCGTCCTTGGACAGCAAGTATCGGTGAAAGGCGCGACGACTCTGGCCGGCCGCTGGGCCCAGGCTTTTGGAGCGCCCATTGCCACTCCTTTTACGGAGCTCAATCGTCTGACGCCGGGCGCGCAACGCATGCTGTCCGTCACGGTCAACGAAATCGCCGCGCTCGGCATCGTGGGCGCCCGGGCCCGCTGCCTGTCGGTGCTCGCCAAGGCGGTACTCGATAAACAAGTGGTATTGGCGTTTGCGCCGAACGTCGAAGATCAGATTGAGGCGTTGATGCGCCTGCCGGGCATCGGGCCCTGGACCGCGCACTACATCGCGATGCGCGCCCTGCATTGGCCGGACGCCTTTCCCAGCGGCGATTTGATGCTGATGAGAGCGGCGAATGCCAGCGAGAAGCGGCTGCGGGAACTCTCGCAGGCATGGCGGCCGTGGCGGGCGTATGCAACTCATTATTTATGGCAGTCGCTGGGGGTTAACCCGTGAACACCGAGGCTCAATCCATGAATACCTTTTGTCATGTCGATAGTCCGATCGGGCGTTTACTGCTGACCTGCGATGGGAAGGCGCTGACGGGTCTGTTCACGAATCCAAGCCGCAAAGCGCATTCCACCGACGGTTGGGAGGAGGATGCCGGCATCGAACCCTTGGCAGAGACGGCGCGGCAGCTGAACGAATATTTCGCCGGGACGCGGCGGGAGTTCGATTTGCCGCTGCGTTTGCAAGGCACGGAGTTTCAAAAACGTGTGTGGCAGGAATTGACCGAAATTCCCTACGGCACGACTTGGAGCTACGGACAGCTGGCGAAACGGCTCGGAAATCCCAATGCGTCGCGGGCGGTGGGGCTGGCGAATGGGCAAAATCCCATTTCCATTCTGGTGCCCTGTCACCGGGTGATCGGTGCCGACGGATCGCTGACCGGCTACGGCGGCGGGCTGGAGCGCAAACATTGGCTGCTGACGCATGAGGGAGTGCTCAGCCGCGGCTTCGAATTCGCGGCGGGATGATCTCGGACCGCCACCGTCCGCTCGATTGTTACAGGCGCGGCTGATAAGCAGCACGTAACTCGACCAAGGCAATGGAAAGGCCCTAGCGAGGTCACGCGGCTCCAATCTGTTCAACGCTGTCGAACGAATCGCCGTATCCACGGCGTGCCGCTTCCAGCAATTCACCGATGCCGCCCACCAATCCTGCGTAGCTGCCGGAAGCCGACGTACGCGCGCTCTTCTTCTTGATGGTTTTTTTCAAGCAAACAATGCCCCATGCAACACACCAAGCAACCCCGATAGTCTATCCGGAAACCATTGATGGGAGGCGCTGGGACCAGCGACGCGTTTAAATCAGCGGCAGAGTGACGGTGAATATCGCGCCGCCGCCGTCCGCTCGATTGTCGGCCAAGGCCGTGCCGCCGTGAAATTCGGCCACCAGCCGCACGATGTACAGGCCCAGGCCGAAGTGAGGCTTGTCGTCGCGGTCCTGGCGCTGCTCGAACAGCGACTCGAACAAGCGCCCGTGGAGAGCTAGTGGAATAGGTGGGCCGTCGTTCTGCACCTGCAGCGCGTAGTCGCCCATTGTCCGTTCCAGGCGCACGGTGATGACGCCGGCGGCGGGGCAGAAATCGACGGCGTTTTCGATGAGCTTGTCGAGCAGTTGCACGAGCAGATCGGGCGCGCCGCGAATGAAGCAAGGGTCGGGGGGCGTCTCGAGGGCGATATGCGCCTGGGGAAAACCGTCGCGATAGGCGGCGATCGCAGAAGACAGCAGCTCGCGCAAATCGAAATTTACGACTTCGGCTTGCTTGATGCTCTCCTCGACCCGCGCCGCGGCGCCCAATGCGCTCAAGATGGATTGGAGACGCTGGGTGCCATCCCGCGCCCGCGTTACGTAATGTCTCTGGTCATCGCGCAAGCCCTCCGACTCGAGATTATCCAGCGAGGAACGCACGATGGTCAGCGGGGTGCGTAGCTCGTGCGAGAGCTTGCCGCCCAAGGTGCGCAGGTACTGGGTGTGCTCGTTGAGCCGGGCCAGCAGGCGCTCGAAACCTCGAGACAGCGCGCCGATTTCATCTGTGCCGGCGGATTCCGGCATGTCGAGACGAATTTTTCCGTCGCTGCTCACCGCCGACTCGGCGGCGTCCCGCAGGCGCCCGATGCGCACGCTGATCCAGGTCGCAAAGCCGAACATGACGATGACCGATGCGGCCGTGGCCAGCAGGGTGAAATTGAACAAGCGGCTCACCGCCCGGTCACGCAGGACCAGCAGTTGATCTCCGGCCTGCTCGAGGAACACGGCGCCGCGTGTTCGGCCGTCGATCATAATGGGCGCGGCAGCGGTCAGCAGCAGCTCTTGAGTGCCGAGTCCGCGCACCCATTCCGCGTGCGGGTGGCCTGCAAGTGCGGCGGTGATGCTGTTGCCGGCGAGCCGGCCGGGCTCAGAGGATTGCTGGGGAAAACTCGATGTGTCGACGGCCATGAAGTACCGATACCAGGACTCCGCCTTTTCGTCGGGGTCGCCCGGCAGGTCCGCGCTCACGTTGCCCGCCACCCCCAGTTTCAACGCATTGGTGTCGACGACGGTGGCACGGGTGCCGCCGCGGATGAAAGTGCCCAATAATCCATTCAGCCCCTCCGTCGTGAAGAACAGCCGCCCGCCATCGGGCGTGTCGATGGAGTCGGCGCCGGCCTTCCCATTGCCGCGGCCGTCCTGCGCTTCGATCCAGAGCCGGGAGCCCACGAAGCTCGAGGGGATGCGCGCCTCGACGTGGTAGCCCGCCGAGGTCTGCAGCCAATAGGCCTGGATGCGCGGTTCTTCCACGTTGCGTCGTCCCGGCCATCGCCGCCGTGGACGATGCTTTGGGCCGCGATCAGGCCCGGTGCACCGGTGGCAAAAAAATACGAACTCCCGCGTGCCGTCCGGCCGCTGCAGCGTCAGATCGATTCGATCGAAGCGATCGTGTTCGGGGTGCACATCGCCGGGCTCGGCGTCGAAGTGCGTGTCGTCCACTTCTACATACAGATAGAGGTACCGCTCGGTCGGCACCCGCCTGCACCCTCGCGGCATAGCCGGTCGTGGTCGGCAACGGCAGTGGGATCCGCCGCCACTCCCCAATCTTCGCGATAGCCGTCCAGCAGCGGTTGGCTGTGCAGAGGGTAGACATACAGGTCGCCGCGCGCCGCCGCAGAACGCCGCGGTGTCGTCGGGATCGCGAAACACTCGTTGCGGCTGGGCCGATAGGGCGTTGGCGATGGTGCCGGCGCTGGCCAGCAGCGACTGCTCCTGCGAGTCGCGCAGCGCCGTCTCGAGCTCGCGCGCATATTGACAGCCGGCCCACGGCAGCACCAGCGTGGTGAGCGCGACCATCAACAGTTGCAGGCGGATGCTCACTCGACCCAGCGATAGCCCATTCCGTACACCGTCTGGATCGCGTCGAACGCCGGATCGATTTGCTGGAATTTCCGGCGCATGCGCTTGACGTGCGAGGTGATGGTGTTGTCGTCCAGTACGACGTTCGCGGCATCCATGAACTGCTGCCGGTTCTTCACATGTCCGGGGTTGCGCGCCAGGGCGTGCACTATCCAAAATTCCGTCAGGGACAGGGTGACCGGCGTGCCGTTCCAGGTGGTCTGCATCTTCTCGGCGTCGATGGACAGTGCGCCTCGGCGCACGACCTCGGCGGCATTGTCCGGCCGCCGCAGGGCATCGATACGTCGGAACAGGGCGGCGACGCGGGCCGCCAGGTGCGGCAGGCTCACATCCTTGGTCAGAAAATCGTCCGCGCCGAGACGCAGACCCGGAGACGGCATCCAATTCGCTGTCCCGAGCGGTCAGAAAAATGATGGGCAGCTCGGCTGAAAGCGCGCGCAAATCGCGGCACAGATCGAATCCGCCCTCCGCTTCATCCTCGAGCGAAATGTCGATGATGGCCAGATCGGGCAGGTGGGCGCTGAAAGCCTGCATGGCGGTTTTTCGATTGGCGTAAGTCTTGATGGTGTAACCGTGCCGCGCCAGGGCTGCCGCGTAATTCTCGCGCAAAGCCGGCTCATCCTCGACTATCGCGATGCTCTTCTTCATCGGCGAATCATAACCGATGCCGAGCTTTCAGGCCGGTATTGAGTGGCGATCCCGGGTCAAAAAGCGCATGCCACTATTCGTCATAATCTGCCGCGGGACTGCCCGATTCGAGCCCCGAAGAACCGCGAATCACCCCGGACACTGGCCTCGTACTCAAGCGAGGAGCAGACCATGTCGGTATCAATTCGAGAGACCAACGGCGGCCGGGAGATCAATGGCGATTCCACGCCGACGGTGAGCTTCGCCTGGCGAGCGGGTCGGAAGGAGACTTGGTGGTCCCAACACCGCGAGGCATCGTTGAACTGGTTGGCGTTCGGCGTGTTGCTGGCCGCATGGAATGCAGCGGACAACGGTGTGGCGACGTCGATGTCGGCGCCGCGCCGGCCGCAAGCACTGCGCGGCTATTCATCGGTATCCGTGCGCGCGGCAACACTTCATTCCGCGGAGTTGGGCAGTCTTCCGACACATTCGTAACGATGGTGTGCCGCTCGGCGTGTAGCGATTTTCGTCAAGAGCCGTGAGGTTCGCGCAAATTTTCTTTGCAAGGGTCACAAAAGCGTAAACGTACTGTAAAGCTCGGTATCTCTAATGGCGCGGTCCATGCTCGCCACAGATACCAATAAACAGATACTGATCATCGATCGGGATGTCGCCGCAGTCGAACCGCTCCGCCACAGACTTGGCGAGGCCGGGTTCATCGTGCGTGCCATCACCGATGGATCTGCGGCCATTTCGGCCGTGGCGGAGCGGCCGCCACACCTGGTCATCATCGACTGGAACATGCCGGGTCTCGCGGCACTCGAGGTGATTCAGGGAGTACGCAGGGCGCGAACTCCGCAGGCGATCAGGCTCATCATTCTGTCGGCTCTGTCGGGCGAGCAAGATGTGGTGACGGGATTGAATCTGGGCGCCGACGATTACATCGCCAAGCCGTTCTCCTTGCGCGAAGTCGTCGCCAGAGTTTCCGTGCTGCTGCGTTCCCACCCGCATGAGGCACAGCGTCCGGCTCTCTCTTGCGATGAACTGGTGCTCGATGCCTCGACCAATCGCGTGACGGCGCATGGCAGGCTGCTGAATCTGCGCGGCGTCGAATATCGATTGCTCGAGTTTCTGATGTCGCATCGTGGCAGAACCTTCAATAGGACGCAGCTGCTCGCCCAAGTGTGGGGAGACGACAGCGATGTCGACGAGCGCACCGTCGATGTCAACGTGCAACGCCTGCGCAAGATCCTCACCGAGCCCGGCTATGAGGCCTACATTCAAACCGTGCGCGGTTTCGGTTATCGGTTCGCCCCTCCCGGCATCTCCTCAATGGAATGAGCCTCGGATCTCATTTCTATTGTTCCACGCGATGTTCCACGCCTAAGTTCCTTTTTTGTAAACAAATCTTCTTTCCTGAGTAACGCCCCCGTAACAAGAAATCGCGATCTTGGCGGGGACGGAGAGGAATGGAGGACGAGGCATGCTCGAACGTAATCCCCAAGCACCGCTGCGATTGCGGACAGTGTTCATCTCAGACATCCATCTGGGCTTCAAAGGCTGCAGCGCCGACTGGCTGCTCGACTTCCTCCACCACGTTGAAATGGACACCCTGTTCCTGGTCGGCGATATCGTCGACGTGTGGAGCATGAAGAAAACCATGTACTGGCCCCAATCGCATAACAATGTGTTGCGGACCATCTTGGGCAAGGCCAAGCGCGGCACCAAGGTAATTTTCGTCCCCGGCAATCACGATGAAGTGTTCCGTGAATTCGACGGCGCAGTATTCGGCAATCTCGAAATTCACCGCGAGTACGTTCATCAGGGCGCCGACGGCCGGCGCATGCTGGTTCTGCACGGCGACGAATTCGACAGCGTGGTGAAGTGCAGTCCCTGGCTCGCAAGGCTCGGCAGCGACATTTACGACCTGTTGCTGGCGGCAAACCCCTATATCAACTGGGTGCGACGCAAGTTCGGCCTGCCGCATTGGTCGCTGTCTTCCTATCTGAAGAACAAGGCCAAGAAGGCGGTTCAATATATCGGCAGCTTCGAGGAAGCGGTTGCCCAGGCGGCACGCAAGCGCGGCGTCGATACGGTGGTCTGCGGACACATTCATCGCGCGGAAATGCGCGAGATCGATGGGATCCTCTACTGCAACGACGGCGATTGGGTGGAGAGCTGCACATCGCTGGTGGAAGACATGAATGGACACCTGCGCCTGATCGATTGGCCAAAGTTGCGCGACCGGGCGGTACCTGAGACGGCGGCCGCATTGCCCGTCGGCCAAGCCGCCTAAACAGCACCCAAACAGAGTTCAGAAACATGAATCATAGTTGCGAAATGTGGAGCCGCCCCTGGCATGCCTTGCAGAAGAATCTCGCCGAGGGCATCAGAGGTCACTTCTTTGAATCCTCTGCGTTCGTCAAAGAGCGGGGCCATACCGTGTCCGCCAACTCTTGGCTGAGCCGAGTTCAGCTTCGGACGCCGGCGGTCTCCGCGCCGCAGTAGCATCGGGTTCGCCCCGCCGCAGGCGCCGTGCGAGGTATCGATCACTTTAAACGAACTGCCGCATTACTGTCCGCTAATCGTCATGTTGGCGAGGCAGGATCTGGACATAACCAATGTCCAGGAGCACCCATGAGCAGTCTCGACTTCGATCTCGATAGCCGGATGAATAGTCTGGAGCAAGAGTGGCGTCAGGCATATCAGTCCAGCATCGTGGCGCGCGCCGACTATCAGTCCTTGGTCGCCACTCCCAAGACGGACTCGCGCCTGCTCGATCTAGCGCTCGAACGTCTGGATCGCACCGAAGCCCTGAAAGCTCGGATCATGGCCAAGATAGAGCGGCTCGAAGACAGTCTGCTGGGCCGGGACTAACAACAAAAGGGGTGAATATGGTCAGTCATTATGTAGACGGTGACGCAGCAGCCGATTTGCTCCAGCGCCGCTGGTTCGCCGCATTCAAGGCCGCCTCCGGCGTCCGCGCTGAGTGCGAGGCCTTGCTCGAGTCTATCGCGCTCACCGAGGCTGCGTGGCGGCAGGCACGCGAGCGTCTATCCGAACTCGAGGCGCTGCGCGATGCGCTCGGAGAGGAACTCGACATTCTCGGCACTCGCGAGGAACCGGTTGCAGCCGAAAGCCGCAAGAGAGTGATGTCGGCGGCGTAGGCCGAACCCGCCTCGACCCCCGCCCCGAGACCGGGCGGGACGGAGTTGAACGCCCGCGAGAATAATCCCGCGTCGTAACCAAATTGACATTGTTGTCCCGGAACATTGCGCGCTCATTCGAATGACGGGATGTCGCGGCTCAATGACAACGATAAAGGCAATCCGGTGATTGCATCCAGAAAACTCTGGGGAATCATGGCCGTATCGATACTGCAAATTCCGCTGATGGCCCGCTCCGCAGATGCTCCGCCGGCGGCTGCTGCAGGCGGCGCTGCGCGCGCCCCGGCGGTGAAACCCTTTCCTATCCTCGAGTATCGCGTCGAAGGCAATACCGTCATGCGCGCGATCGATATCGAGCGCGCCGTGATGCCCTACCTGGGTCTGGGCAAGTCGATCAAGGATGTCGAGGCGGCTCGGAAAAGCCTCGAAAATGCCTATCACTCGCGCGGCTACCAGACCGTGCTGGTCAACATTCCGCCGCAGGAAGTCAGCACCGGCGTCGTGCGGCTGTTGGTCGTCGAGGCGCCGGTGGGACAATTGCAGATCAAGGGGTCGCACTACCACTCGTTACAGGTCATTCGTGCGACGGTTCCCGAACTGCAACCCGGCACGACGCCGAATTTCAACGAAGTCCAGAAGGAACTCGCCGAGCTGAACCACACCCAGGATCTGCACGTGACCCCGGTGTTGCGGGCGTCGACGACGCCGGGCCAGGTGGATGTCGATCTGGATGTCCAGGACGATCTTCCCGTGCATGCCACGCTCGAAGCGAACAATCGCTACAGCGCGAATACCGCGAAGATCCGGCTGATCGGCGAGGTGAGCTACGACAACTTATTCCAGAGCAATCAAAGCGCTAGCATCCAGTACCAGGTAGCGCCGGAGCATCCCGAGAACGCGAAAATCTGGTCGGTGTCGTACGTCATCCCGACGCCGAGCGGCGGCCCGGTGATTGCCTTGTATGCAGTCCGATCGGACAGCAACGTCGCCGCCATCGGCAACCTGAACGTAATCGGCGACGGCAGCATCTACGGGATTCGAGTGATCGAGCCGCTGCCGTCCACCAGCAGTAGTTTCGCTCACAGCTTCACTGGCGGTTGGGATTTCAAGGACTTCAAGCAGGACGTAACCCTGCAAGGTTCCGATGATCTTCCCTCGCCGGCGCGCTATTCGCCGTTCTCGATCGATTACACGGCCAATTGGCTGGGTCCGCTCGATGCCACGAAGCACGGCAGCGCCGCGGTCACCGGGAACCGCAACAACACCTCGCTCGATTTGGGAGCGACCTTTCTCGTGCGCATCTTGGGCGGCACGGATGCCGCGCAATTCGCCGTCAAGCGCTCTGGAGCGGACCCGAACTTCATCACCGTCCATCCGAGCCTGCAGCGCCAGCAGATCCTGCCGGGCAATTTCAGCCTGGTGGCCAAGATCGATGGGCAGATCGCGAGCGGCCCGCTCATCAGCAACGAGCAGTATGGCCTCGGCGGCGTGGACAGCGTGCGCGGGTACGTCGAAGCCGAGCGGCTCGGCGACAACGGCGTGCATGAATCCCTCGAGCTGCGCACGCCGCAATTGCTGAACCTGGACTCCTCTCACATCACGGATTCCTATTCCTACCTGTTCACCGATGCGGGGCACGCGCGCGTCCTCGATCCGCTGCCGGGGCAAACTGCCGATTACCACCTTGGAAGCTACGGCCTGGGCCTGCGCTTCAAATATCGCGGCTTGTCGATCGATCTCGACGGCGCGAAGGCCTATTCGGTCGGATATGTAACGAGGAAGGACGCCAACAGCGCCCAGTTCCGAGTCGCCTACACATGGTAATCACCCCCCATAAGGTTCGAGAAAAATGAAAAGAGCGAGAGTAGTCACCGCATTGCTGCTCCTGCTGCCGGCCGTCGCGCTTGCGTGGTGGAACGACGCCTGGAAGCAGCGGACCGCCGTGGTCTTGAACACCTCGTCCGCCGGGGTTCCGGTGCAGGAGACCTTGACCAATGTGGCGATCCCGATGCGCCTGCATTCGGGCAACTTCGACTTCGTCGGCGCCAAACCTGACGGTTCCGATTTGCGGGTGCTCGCCGGCGACGATAAGACGCCGCTCAAGTTCTGGATCGAGCGATTCGACGGCGTCAACGAGCTCGCGGTGGTCTGGGTCCAGGCGGCGAGCGTACTGCCCGGCACCGACAAGAACACGATCTATGTCTACGGCGGCAACGACAAGGCCGCGGCCGATGCCGGCAGCCCCGGGACACCGGAATCGGTTGCCGATTCCGCGACCGTGGCGGCGTTCCACTTCGCGGAGAAGGACGGCATCGCCACTGACCAGACCGGCACCATCAAGGCGGCCGCCGCCACCGCGGTGGAGGTCAACGGTCTCATCGGCCAGAGCGCACGCCTCGCCGGCACTCCGATCGTCTGGCCGGCCAACGACAAGCTCAAGGTCGCCTCGGATGCGCCCTACTCCATGTCCATCTGGGTGAGGCCCGACAGCGCCGAGGGAACCCTCTACCAGCAGGGCGCGCTCAAGATTGCGCTCGCCGGCGGCAAGCTGGCGGCGACCTTCGGCCCGGCCAGCATCAGCGGCGGCAACGTGGCTGCAGCGACCTGGACCCAGATCGCCTTCACGATCGCCGCGGGCAAGCTGACGCTGTACGTCAACGGGGAGCAGGCGGGACAGGGCGATCTGCCGCGGCCCGTGCCGGCGATCTTCGGCGAAACCCGCGTCGGCGAAGGCTATCAGGGACTCATCGATGAGCTGGATTTCGCGAACGTCGCGCGCAGCGTCGACTGGATCAAGCTGGCCTACGCCGCCCAGAGCGCCGATGCCAAACTGATTGCGACCAAGACCGAGACCGCGGCATCCGAGAGTTCCAGCGGCAGTACCAGCTATTTCGGCATTCTGTTCAAGAGCCTGACGCCGGATGCATGGGCCATCATCGCGATTCTCGGTGTCATGTTCCTGATCGCGGTCGCGGTCATGATCAGCAAGGCCTTGTACGTCGCGCGTACCGATTCGGCCAACCAGCGGTTTCTGAGGGAGTTTCGCGATTCCACCGATGTGTTGGCGCTGGGGAAGTCTGAACAGGGCGCCGGCTTCGGCAACTCGTCGCTGTATCGGCTGTATCAGTCGGGCTTGCGGGAGCTGATCAAGCGCAAGGTGGGGCAGGACAATCGGGTTTTTTCCGCGCTGTCCATGGACGCCGTCAAGGCCACCATCGACGCGGACTCGGTGCGCGAAGGGTATGCCCTGAACTCCCAGATGGTGCTGCTCACGATCGCGATCGCGGGCGGACCGTTTCTGGGACTGCTCGGCACGGTGGTGGGCGTCATGATCACCTTCGCGTCGATCGCGGCGGCCGGTGACGTGAACGTCAATGCCATCGCGCCCGGCATTGCTGCTGCGCTGCTGGCGACCGTAGCGGGCCTCAGCGTCGCGATTCCGTCCCTGTTCGGCTACAACTATCTCGCCTCGCGCATCAAGACGATTGCCTCAGACATGCAGATTTTCGTGGATGAGTTCGTGACGCGGGTCGCCGAAACCTACGGTGGTCCATGAGCGCCGGACCACAGGAGCAAAATCAGCTCTACGACGACATCAACGTCACGCCCATGCTCGACCTGGCGTACGTCCTGCTCGTGGTCTTCATCATTCTGACGACGGCTGCGGTGCAGGGCGTCAAGGTGCAAGCGCCGCTGACCCACGCGGCCAATAATCTCTCCAAGCCGCAAACACGCGCGATCACCGTCACCGCGGACGGCGCGATTTTTCTGGATGCCTATCCGGTTACGCTGGAGCAGCTGCGCTTGAGTCTGGCGCAGTACAAGGCAGCCAATCCCAATCTTCCGGTCGTGCTCAAGGGCGATGCGGCCGCTCAGTACCAGACCATCATGGATGTACTGGAAGTCGCGAAGAAATTGGACATCACCGAAATCGGCCTGGTGACAAAGCGGGAAGCTTCCTGATGCAAGTCCAAACGGAATCCAAACCCTACGACACGATCAACGTCACGCCGATGCTGGACTTGGCCTACGTGCTGCTGGTGGTTTTCATTCTGATGACCACCGCGTCGATTCAGGGCCTCGGCATTACGATGCCGAAGCCGTCTAACAAGCCGACCACCGAGCAGCACGAAATGAAAGTCGTGCAGGTGACCGCGGGCGGGGCGGTGCTGATGAACGGCACGGCCGTGAGCCTCGCGGAACTCGAGGCGCAGCTTAAGGCGGCGCAGGCACGCGATGCCAAGATGTCCGTTGCGATCAAGGGCGATGCGCGGGCGCAATACGCCAAAGTCGTGTCGGTCATCGATTTGTGCGACCGGCTGGGCGTCAACATGGGGCTCGTCACCGCCCGGATCGGGACCTGATGAACGGCCTCGCGATTCAGCGCGGCGGCGGCGACAAGCGATGGGGGCAGCGCATCCTCATCGGCTCGATTTTGCTGTGCCTTTCCGGCGTCGTCGTCTGGGGCGGCATCAATCTGAGCCATGGCCCCAGCGCGCCGAAGCGGCAGGTGGCGCGCATCATGATATTGCCCGATACGCCGCCGCCCCCTCCGCCGCCGGAGGAGAAAAAGCCGCCGCCGAAGGAGGAGCAAACCCGGCAGCAGCAGATCGTCACACCCAAGCAGGAAATGCCGCCCGCCCCCCCGCAATTGAAAATGGAGGGCACGGCCGGCGAGGGGCCGAGCGCCTTCGCAGCGGGCGAAGTCAAGCAAGACTATATCGGCGGCGACATCGGCAACGGCTCGCGCTACTCGGCCTATGTCGCACGCCTCGAACAGCGCATTCAAGCCGAGCTGACGCGCCACAAAGTCCATGCGACGAACGTCAGGCTGTTCGTCTGGCTCGCGCCGGACGGATCCATCCAGCGTTACACCATCCAAGGCGGCGAGGGCGATACCGAACGCGCCATGCGTACCGCATTGACCGAATTGAGCGGCGCCGGTGAGGCACCGCTCGCCGATATGCCCATGCCCATCGGTCTCAGCATCAATTAATTGCCTTATTCAGGACCCCATCCATCATGAGAACACGTTGGCGCTTCGCATTACTCGGCTTGGTTCTATCGGCGGCCGCCAGTCCGAGCTTTGCCGATGATCTCGACGAGCTGCGCAAGCTGCGCGACACCACCATCAGTCTCGTCAATGCGCTGGTCGAGCAGGGAGTGCTGACGCGAGCCAAGGCGGACGCCATCATTGCGCAGGCCGAACAAGCCGGTGCGAAGACGCCCGCCACGGGTGCGCCGGGTACCACAAACGCTCCGGCGGCCGTAGCGGCTGGTGCGACGAGTTCCGGCGCGGCACCCGCAGGCGCGCCGAACGCTGCAGTGGCCAGCACTGCCGTTGCGACTGCCGCCAAGCCTGCCGCGGCGGCTGCGCCTTTCGGTGCCGCTGTCGCTCCGGCGGAGCCCGGCGTCGTGCGCGTTCCCTACATTCCCGAGTCCGTGAAGGCAGACATCACGAACGACGTCAAGCAGGATGTGCTCGCGCAGGCCAAGACTGAGCGCTGGGGCGATCCTGGAGCTCTTCCGGATTGGTTGCAGCATTTCACGTGGTACGGCGACATGCGCTTGCGTTTCCAGGCAGACCGTTTTCCGACCGACAACACGCCGAACGCCCCGGTCCAGATCCTCCAGGCCTACGGCGTGAACGTCAACAACAGCACCGAAGCGAACAATCGGTTGTTCATCCGCGCGCGGTTCGGCTTCGACGCCACCGTGGGCGACACGGTCACGGTGGGTATGCGCCTGGCCACCGGCGGCGTCGGCGACGGCAGCAATCCGGGCTCTGACAATCAGACGCTGGGTAATTACGAAACGCGTTCCTCGGTTGGCTTCGACCGAGCCTACCTCGCCTATCACCCCACATCCTGGTTCACGTTGTCCGGCGGGCGCGTGGGCAATCCCTACTTCAGACCCACCACCCTGGTGTGGGCGGACGATGTGAGCCTGGAGGGCGTCGTGGTCGCCTTCAACCCGCAGCTGACCTCCAATCTGACGTGGTTCACGACGGCCGGGGCCTTGCCGTTACTGCAGATCAACCCAGTGCCCACCAACAGCGCGTCGAGCAAGTGGCTGTATGCCTATCAGAGCGGGTTCGACCTCAAGTTCGCCGAAGCCTCGAGCTTCAAGCTGGCAGCGGCGTTGTACGACTACCGCAACATCGAAGGCACCCCGAATCCCACCATTTTCTCCACGGCGTACAGCGACTCCGCCGCGGAGTTCCGGCAAACGGGAAATACCGTCTTCGACATCAACGGCTTGCTCAACACACAGAACGGCACGACGAATTACCTCTTTGGCCTGGCGTCGAAATTTCACGTGGCCAACCTATCGACCCGGCTCGATCTGGATTTCATCGGCCCGGTCCACTTCATCCTCGACGGCGATTGGGTCGACAACCTAGGGTTCAACGAAGCCGAGATCGAGCAACGCACCGGTCTTCTGGCCAACAAGGACACCAAGGGCTGGCAGACCCGTTTCGCCGTGGGCTACCCCAACATGCACCAGAAGTATGCCTGGCAGGCCTACATCGGCTATCGATACGTGCAGGGCGACGCCACGGTAGACGCCTTCACGGACCAGGACTTTCATCTCGGCGGCACCGACGCCAAAGGGTACTACCTGGGGGCGGATTACGCGTTCGAAAAGAATACCTATCTCAATCTGCGCTGGTTCAGCGCGAAGCAGATCTCCGGCGTGGAGCTCGCCCTACCCCCCGGAGCGACCAACGTGCCCAGCGAACTGCCGCTGGCCATCGATGTCCTGCAGCTCGATGTTCAGACGTCGTTCTAATCCTCGCTCCCGGAGGCTCACCATGCGCACGTTCTTTGGACCCTGTACTTCGATAGCGCTCGGGTGCGCGGTAATGCTGCTCGCGTGCGCAGCGCCCCCGAAAGTTCATGCGGCGGACGATCCGGCGGTGGCACACGCGCGGGAAATGCTGCGCCGGACCCAAGAGGCGCTGCACCAGGCGCAATCCGACAATGCCGACCTGCTGAAGGCCAAAACCGACGCCGAGCAAAAACTCCGGGCGGCCGTGAAGGAGATCGATGCCGCGAAAAACGGCACCAAGGCGGCGCAGGCATCGTTGAGCGCCAAGTTGACGTCGGTCGAGGGCGCGCAGGCTGACCTCGCCGAAAAGCTCGCCGACGCCAACGAGCGGCTGGCCGCCGCCAACCGCAGCCAGGCGGACACGGCCCTACAGCTGAGGGCGCGGGAATCCGAGCTGGCACAGCTCAAGCAAAGCCTGGAACAGAGCAAGGCGAGCAACGTGGGCTGCGAGGACAAGAACCTGAAGCTATACACCTACGGCCAGGAGGTGCTGGAACGCTACCGCACCAAGGGAGTCTGGGCCGCGCTGTCGCAGAAGGATCCCGTGCTCGGCCTCAAAGAGGTGGACGTGGAGAACGTCGTGCAGGAATACCGCCTGAAGATGGCGGGCGCGAAGTTGAAGGGCGGTTCCTGATCGCCGACACGCTACGCGGGCGCTATTGCGCTCAATGGCGATGCCACATTGGCAATGGCACGAAATACGCGGGTTACTTCGAAAGGTGCAGTGCAATGTAGCAGTCTTGGCGCTCGCTAGAACCTCAATGATAGATACCTTGATAGTTACCAAGGTTGATATATACTTTGATAGGTATCTTTTAAGCGAGAGCATAGATCATGACTCAGACTGCGAAGCTTTTTGTCACCGGACGGAGTCAAGCGGTGCGATTGCCCCGGGAATATCGATTCGAGGGCAATGAGGTATTTATTCGACGTGATCCGGTGACGGGCGATGTGGTGCTGTCGCGACGTCCCGATTCGTGGGACGGGTTCCTGGTGCTGTGCCAAACCACGGCGGTGCCCGCTGACTTCATGACAGCAGCGGATCGGGAGCAAGGGAGTGCTGAGCGCGATCCTTTCGATCCCTCATGAGCCGGTACTTGCTCGATACGAACATGGCGAGTCACGTTATTCGAGGTGACCAGCCTGGGGTTCGTGAGCGACTCGTAGCGCTGCCGGTTCTTAGTGCTGCAGTCTCCGCCGTCACCCGAGGGAAGCTGATGTACGGTCTGGCGAAACGCGGTAACCCGACCGCTTTGGGCGCGCTCATTCACGAGTTCTTGATCCGAGTCGAGGTTCTACCTTGGACAGGGGAAGTCGCTGACGTGTATGGCGCGTTGCGGGCCTCCTGCCGGGTCCGGGGCATCGGTCTTGACGCCCTGGATATGATGATCGCCGCCCAGGCGGTAGCCGTTGGCGCCATTCTGGTGACACGGGACAAGGCTTTCAGTCACGTCGAGCATGGGCTGAAAGTTGAGGACTGGAAGAGTTGAGCTGTGCCTGGCATCAATGAAACGCAAGGTCGAGCCCGATGTCGGCTAACAGCCGTGCCTTTCATAACCCAGTGCACCCAGGGTGTCGGAGAAAATCTCGTCCAGTTTCCTGATCGTCGACGGCATCAGCTTGGTTTTGTGGTCACCCGGGCTGACGTGCCTGACGTGGCTCATGACATCGCTCGCGCGCTTTGGAAACAATGCGGGTGACTGTGCCACCAGCTCTTCGATCACTGCAGGCTTGTTGCCGATGGGAAAGGGCGCTATGAACTTGTTCAGCCAGCCGCGATAATCGGCAACCATGTCTTCGTATTTGACGACCACGACATTGGGTTTTCCAAACAGCCGTTCGATGTAATCGCGATACCTCTTCGGGAGATTGCCGATGAGGTCCTCCACGTGGCCGCCGGTGCCATAGTCGCCAGGATATTTGGCGCTGTTTTCACAGGCCTTTGCCAGGACGAAGGCATCGATGCCTTCCGCGGCAGCGGCTTGCCGGTAGCCGGTGTTCGGCGCCACCTCGCCGGGATGAATGTAGCAGTACGAGTAAAACATCGATACGAGCACATCCCGCGGGTCCCGCAAATGGAGAATGATGTCGTAATTTTCCGCCTGCGGAATGTCCACGAAAAAGCGCACCGGTGCGAAGCACCCATGACGGACGCGCCACACCTCTTTGTCGGTCAGCAAGCGCCGGGCATCCAGACCGCTGCCCGGCACGTTCGGGGAGTGGTAAGTCAATCCGCTGAGCCGGCACAACAGTTCGCACTGTTTGTGAATGAACATGGAGGCCGACTTGTGCAGCGTGAAGACGGCGATGTCGCGGCCCATGCCTATCCCCGTTCGGCCGCGGGTGTGAACGCGGCCGAGCAAACTACCGGGGCGATTATTCTGAGCGTTGGCATGACGCTATTTTAGCGGACTTGGTGGGCTCGAGGGTTTGTCGTTGATGTGATCAAGGCGCACCCGCCTAGGTCTTTACTACACGCGTTTCCGCGGAAACGTGCGCCAGCGATCTACCGGCAAGTGAGTCAGCGCCTCCAGGCTATCCCACCTCAGCGAGACGTTCCTTTGGTAACGGTTTGACAACTGCGAGCTTCTGCGGATTCTGCTGCACTTCCCATAGATCGAGCGCCTCCTGCATGCGCAACCAGCTCTCCGGCGAAGTATTCAGCAGCACCGCCAACCGCACGGCCATCTCAGGAGACAGCGCCCGCTTCTCATGAAGCAGTTCGGACACCGACAAACGGCTGACTCCGAGACGCTCAGCCAGCTCCGTCTGCGTCATGTCAATCGCCGGCAGCACATCTTCCCGCAGGACCGCTCCAGGATGCGTCGGGCGACGATTCGGATCTCGCAAACTCTTCATCAGTGGTAGTCCTCTAAGTTGACTTCAATCGCGTGCTCGCCATCGAATTTGAATGTCAATCGCCAATTGCCCGAGACGGCCACCGCATACTCCCCTTTGCGTTTTCCCTTGAGCGGGTGCCAGCGCCATCCGGGAATGTTCATATCCTCAGGGTGAATCGAAGCCTCCAGTCGATCCAGCATCCGCTCGATACGCGCGCTTTTGTCGGCCGGGATCTTCCGTGCGTCACTCTTTCTGAAGAACAGTTCGAGGCCTCGGTGCCGAAAGCTCCTAATCATGGAATGGTGTCATCCATGGCATTACATTGTAATGCATTGCATTACGAAATCAAGGGCAATCGATGCCCACTCACCTTGACGCTCGAGGACCAGGTCTCCAACCGCTAGTCAGCGGCGAAATTCCTCCGTGGGTGACGCAATGAAACCCCGCGGTGTCACAAAAATGACACTGTTGTCCCTGAGCATCCCGCGGCTGGCAGCAAGAATCCATCGGCGGGTTCAGCCCGCCGGCGAGAGCCGACAGACCACGCCATAGGTGTATTGGCCCGTAGGTGTACGGCCGGACTTGGGCAGCAACGCGTCATGGAGAAGGGGATGGCGATTCGACAGGAGATTCTCAACACGGCGCTCGCGGCGCTGTCGAGCGGCCGGCCCGGGGCGGCGGAGACAGAGCTACGAGCTCTTTTGTCGGCCAATTCCCAGGATGTGGATGCGCGCTACTTCTATGCGCGAAGCCTCGCAGCGCAGGGTCAGTTGGAGCGCGCCGTCGGTGAATTTCAGCGCCTGCTGACGATTCGGTCGGGGCACGTGCGCGCAATGATCGATATGGGCATTGCGTTGATCTACCTGGGAAATCACCAGGGTGCTTTGGCGGTGCTCGAGCGCGCCAAGGGCATCGATTCGCAGCCCGCGGAGCTGCATTTTGCGCTGGGGCTGTGCCATCTGGGTTTGGGGGCGCTGACCGAGGCTGAAGCGGGCTTTCGCATGGCGATCGCACGCCATATGCGAATTCCGGAGGTCTACGATCATCTCGGTGCAACGCTGTTCAGGCTGCAGCGTTATCCGGAAGCGGTGGAATGCTTCCGGCAGGCCATTGCGCTCAATCCAAGGTTTGTCGCGGCCCTGGGAAATCTCGGCGATGCGCTGATGCGCGCCGGCGATGTCACGGCGGCCATCGGTGCCTATCGCGACGCCGCGGCGCTGCAGCCCGATGAC
The DNA here is from genome assembly GCA_963807505.1 of uncultured Gammaproteobacteria bacterium. Classification (GTDB taxonomy): domain Bacteria; phylum Pseudomonadota; class Gammaproteobacteria; order Steroidobacterales; family Steroidobacteraceae; genus Bog-1198. The sequence goes on from CAWECC010000001.1 coordinate 1,648,042, forward strand.
GCGCTCATTCAAGCGGCGCTCGGCACCGCGCTGCTGATGGCAAACGACCTGGCTGGCGCCGCGATATCCCTCGAACGGGCGCTTCTGCTCGATCGGGAACTCGCCGACGTAGCGGTCAATCTCGGCACGGCGCTGCGCCGGCTGGATCAGCCCGATCAGGCGGCTGCGGCGTATTCGCGGGCATTGGCCGTCAGGCCGACTCATGCGGAGGCGTTGCTGGAACTGGGCTTGCTCACGGCCGAGCGCGGCGATCCCGAACAGGCGGCGATGCTGTTGCTCGCTGCACGGGACCAGAGACCGCAGGATGCCCAGGTTGCGCTCAAGGCGGCCGAGAAACTCGATGCGCTCGGCCGGCGCAGCCAGGCGCTCAATGTGTACGAACAGGCGGCACAGTCGATCCCGGCGAACGCGGATATTCACGACGCACACGGCCTCTTGCTGCATCGTCTCGGGCGCTATGGCGATGCGTTGGTATGCTACGCGCGTGCCTTAGGTCTCGATGCGAGCCGCCGGGCGACCCAGTTGAATCGCGGACATGCGCTCGAATCGCAGGGTTCCGTTCCGGAGGCCATCCGCTGCTTTCACGATGTGCTCGGCGCGGCGCCGCAGGACCTGCATGCCCTCGCGGGCCTTGCGAGCTGTGCGTTTCGGATCTGCGACTGGGATCTCGCGGCAACGATGGTCGCGAGGCTGCTCGAAACGCCCACCGGCATCGATCAATTGCATCCGTTCCTGCGATTTGCCGCCGATCTCGAACCTGTCGTGCTCGCCGACTCATGCCGCCGCACGGCCCGTGCCATCGCCGACCGCACACACGAAACTCCGCTCGCGCCGTACGCGCACGATCGATTGCGAGTGGCCTATCTGTCGCCCGACTTCCGTCAGCATCCCGTGGCTTACGCCATTGCCGGCGTGATCGAGCGGTACGACCCGCGCATTGAGTGCATCGGCGTTTCACTGGTGGCGCCCGACGACAGCGAGATCGCCGTTCGTCTCAGGTCTTCGTTCGATGAGTTCATCGACGGCGGTTCGATGAGCGATGGCGAGATCGTCGAGCTGCTGAGGCGCCGCGAAATCGACATCGCCGTCGATCTCGCCGGGTTCACCTCGGGCGCGAGACCCGCGGTGTTCGCAGCGCGAATCGCCCCTGTGCAGGTGAACTACCTGGGATTTGCCGGTTCGACCGGCGCGCGCTTCATGGATTTCATGATCGCCGATGAGGTGGTGGTGCCCGCCGCCGATGAGCCCCTGTATGCCGAGCAAATCGTCCGGCTGCCGCACTCGTACCTGCCGTTCGACCGGGAGCGGACAGTCGGAAAGCCAGCTGGCCGCGTCGACGCGGGTTTGCCGGCGGCCGGCTTCGTTTTTTGCGCGTTTTCCAACGGCTACAAGATCGCGCGAGAGGTGTTCGAAGTCTGGATGACGCTGTTGAAAGAAGTGCCGGACAGCGTGCTGTGGCTGCGCGGCGGCGCACTCGCCATGGAGGGCAATTTGATCCGTGCTGCCGGCGATCTCGGAGTCGCGGCCGATCGTCTGGTTTTCTCCCCATTCGTTGCGCGGATGGACGAGTACCTGGCGCGTCTGCAATGGGCGGATCTGTTTCTCGACACGGTGCCCTATAACGCGCATACGACGGCCGCAGAGGCGCTATGGGCGGGCGTGCCGGTCATCACCTGCCGCGGTCGCTCGTTCGCCGGGCGCGTCGGAGCAAGCCTGTTGACCGCCGCCGGGCTGCCCGAGTTGATCGGCGACGATCTCGACGGGTATCGCGATCTCGCGCTCAATCTCGCCCGGTCGCCGGCGGCACTGGGCGAGCTACGCGAACGGATGAGGGTCGGCAAAGCGACGTCGGCCGTGTTCGACACCGCGCGATACGTGCGAGATTTCCAGTCGGCACTGTTCGGAATGTGGCGACGCGCGTGATGTGGATGAACCCGATCATCGTGGTGAACCGATCGCCTGTCGTAGGTCCGGCAGCTCAGCGGTGATGTCCGCTTCGCGAAACATCGTCTGGATCGCGTCGTATCCCAAGAGCGGGAATACCTGGATGCGATTCATGGCGTGCAACTTGCTGTTCGGGCCGCAGCAATCCGCCGAGGCGCTGAGCTCGCTCGCGCCGGATATCCACGAAATGGGACCGCAGGTCCTGGCCGCACATTCAGGACTGGTCAAGACACACTTTCTGCATTCCCCAGCGCTGCCGCTCGCAGAGCGCACCGCCGCCGCGATCTACGTCGTGCGCCAACCTGCCGATGTGCTCGAATCGAATTTCCATTACTCCAGGCGCAGTGCAGGCCTCGCCGGCGAGTCTCGCGAGGAATTCGACCGGTATGTCGATGCCTTCATCCAGCATCGCGGAGACCCGCGCTGGCTGCAGCTGGGCATGGGCAGTTGGGAAGGCAATGTACGCAGCTGGCTCGGAGTGCGCCATCCGTTCCGGGTGATTCCGGTCCGCTACGAGGATTTGACCGCGGATCCGCGCAAGGTATGCGCGATGCTGGCGCAGCTGTTCCGGCCGGAAAGCACCGATCTGGAAATCGACGCGGCAGTCGCGAATTCTTCGTTCGATCGCATGCGCGAACTCGAGGCCGCGGATATTCGTGAGCGGCGAATCGGGATTTTCTACAAGCCCTACCTGCAGTCCGCCATCGATTCGGGCCGCCGCTTCATGCGCAGCGGCGAGGTCGGCGGCGGCGCGAGACGCCTCACGCCGGAGCAACGAGTGCGATTGGCAACGACCTTCAACAAACTGCACGCGGAGCTCGGCTACCCAACCCTCTGAGCGGACCCAAGCTCTCTGCGTCCCTGCGCAAAAGACCGATGCGCTCTATTTTAATCGCGTTGATCAGCTCGGGATAGACCCCGCTTGAGTGGCCACGCATCGAAACCGCCGCACTCAATCGTAATACAAACGACATACGTTCGGCCGCGACTCACGGTTTTCACTATAAGTCGATAGAGCCAGTCTCCAAAATCGGCGGCGATGTTATGCATTCGTCACAGTATCGACATTTCCCCGCCGTTTTGTCCTGCCAGTATCCCTTTCCAGTGGCGATACACGGGGTATTCGGCGCGGCCAGGGAACCCGGGCGGCAAAGGGCCCAAAGATTTTTGAATTTTTGAACGGATTTTTCTAATTCATTGGGAGTAATTTTATGTCGTTGAATCTCGGAACCAAGGTCCTGGCGGGAGCCATCGCGATGGCGATCGGCGGCGCCGCAATGGCCAATACCAATTTGGATGCAACCACCACGGGCGATGTGTTCTTGAACATCGTCAACAACACGAACAGTACGTCGTTTCTGTACGACACCGGCATCAGTCAGGCCAATTTCACCAGCAGCACATCGTTCAGCGCCAATCTGGCCTCTGACCCGAATTACCAGGCGTTCATTGCCGCCAGCGGCAGCAATCCCCTGGTTTACTCGGTCGAATCGGGACTGAACACTGGTACCGGAAAAAACACGTTCACCGTCGACGTCACAGGCGTGATTACTCCGCCTTCGGTAGATGTTGGCAAAGTCGGTCTGGGCGGCGCTGAGGAGGCGATGAGCACCTTTTTGATTGGTGCAAACACCATAGCGAGCACAACCACGAATTCGGTGCTCGTAAGCGGCGTTATAAACGGGGCGCCGGCATTCTGGGGCCAGCCAGGATTCGAGGGACAGGTATCGGCCAATCTCTTTTCTAACTCGCAGCAGTTTGACGATAGCGCTTCGCCCGGCACCGCGTTGTCGTTTTTTAACGAAACCGTAAGTGGTGGGATAGCAACGTTAGGAACCTGGGATTTGAATGGCAGCGTTGCGACCTTCGTAGGTGCCAACGTTGGCGTTGGTACGTCGCCGGTTCCGCTGCCAACACCGTTGCTGTTGTTGCTGTCGGGCCTTGGCCTCATGGGTGTGGTTGCACGTCGCGGGAAGCCGTCCGCGGACCTCACCTCGGACGCTGCCGCGGTCTAGAGATCCATCGACCGGACAGCCGAGATCCTCTCGGCTGTCCGGCAATTCGAGCGAAATGCGTCTCGATGCCTGAAGAGCAGGCGTGTTTTCGAAGATCCGATTTCAAATCCATTCGAGGAGTTGTTTATGAATTCTTTGTTAAAGACGAGCTATCTGGCTTGTTCGATTGCCGTCGCGCTCGGAACCAACACGGCCCATGCCGTGGTTCCCACCACGACACCGGGGTTGGTCGTTTATTCCGGCGGCGGTTCGGCCGAACCGCAACCCGTCGAAGCAGCTTTCTGCAAGCTCTTCAACAACGTTGACCTCTATAGCGATCTGCAAAAGGCGCAGAGCGGCAGCTATCTGGTTCTGTACGGTACCGCAATCAATGCCATCGGTTCGATTCCCGCGGGCACGAATGTCCTCTACTTCTACAAATTCAACGGCGGCAGCTACGCCAATGGCGGCATACCCCAAGGGGGCGCCCAGTCAGCCGCCGGTGCCGCCCAGATGTTGAGCTATCCGACCACCGCCTCCGTCTTGGGAGCGGCGACGCTGCTGACCGCGGGCACGCAGGGCACCGTCTGCACCGCGGCTCAGAAGGGATTGCCGACGTTTGGGTATACCCTGAGCACGAACAACCTGCTACCCCAACTCCCGGATTTCGGCATCACGGATGTGGAAGTGCCGATGTTCTCTGGTTTCAACAATCCCACGACGCTGCCTCTGGCGACGGTGGGATCTCCCGACCTCGTGTACGATCTCGTCGAAGGCGTCGCCGTGACCAACTCGCTGTTCACCGGCATAGGTTCCAACGGTGCCGCGTTGTCGGGCATCAACAAGAAGACCAATTTCACGCGCGCCGAAGTCGCCGGAATTCTCGCGGGCTCGGTCACTGATTGGCACGACATTTATGCCGATAACGGAAGTCCGGTCGCCCCCGCGGGTACGCCCATCATTCTCATCGACCGCAACGTTGGCTCGGGTACGAAGACAGCCGGCACCGCCTACTTCCTTGGGGTCCCGAACCTGGCCACCTCGACGACGCCGAATAGCGTCACCAACTTTGCTGGAGCGGGTAACGGATCGGGCGGCCTGAATGGGGCCGGCTACAGCGGCACCACGGTTGCGACGACGGGGGCCGCGGCGCAAAGCTTCCAGGACGTCTTGGCTTCGAGTTCGGCCGCGGTAGTCAGCGATCTGATCACCGCGAACAATGCCAACCTGCTCGCGGTCGCGATTCTGAGTGTGGACAATCCGCCTGCTCTGAATCAGAGCACCGGCGGCAATCCGTACGATTTCGTGAAGATCAACGGTGTGGCGATGGACTCGGGGGTGAACCCAGACAACATCAATGGCCCGACGGAGTCGTCGTACATCAACGTGATCAACGGCAGCTATGACTTCTTCTACCAGGTCAACTTCAATGAGCGCAGCGGCTTCTCGACGGGTGCTCCGGCGGCCAATGCGTCGTTCGCCGCGGGGTTGAAGGCGGTCCTGCAGTCGGCGTCCTTGGCGGGTGTAAACGCCGGTGTCCAGTTCCCGCTGGCCACCAACGGCATTCTCATCGATGGAGACACGGCCAGCAGTTTGGTCAAGGGGGTCACAGTCACCTCCCGAAACGGGAACTCAGCTTCGACTCCGAAGGTGGTTACCAAGCTTGTCGGTGGTGTGATTACTACAGGGAATGACCCGCTGTAGTAGCTTGCCGAGTTTCAACCGGGCCGTGTCTAGCTCGGAGCTTGAATGATCGAGTAACGGACCCTGCGTTCTGCAGGGTCCGTTTTTAAGTCGTCACACAACAGTAACGCGTTGCATGCATCCTATGCTCGCCGCTGACCGCAATGATTTCCATGGGCGTTTTCTGCGAGACCATGGGCAAGGACGACGAGGTCGGGGATGACGAGGTCGATGCGACGCAAGATTCCGAATATGCCCAGACCATCGCCCTTCACTCTGAATTCTGCGGCCTTCCTCGGACTCGCCGTAGCCGCGGCACTCCCGGTGTCGGCCGCTCCGCCGCCGACGTTGCCGACGAAGTGCGGTCCCGGCAGTTCCTGCGGCTCTGCCGCGACATCGTTCCTGCAATTCGGTTCTGCGACGGCCGCCCTGTCCGGCAGCAACACGCTCAATGTCACGCAGACGACGACCCAGGCCATCGTCAATTGGGCCAACTTCAACATCGCGCACGGATTCACGGTCAACTTCATTCAACCGAGCGCCACAGCCGCCATCCTCAACAATATCTGGAGCGTGAACCCGAGCATCATCGCCGGCCAGATGAAGGCCAACGGTCAGGTCTATCTGTACAACCAGAACGGCATCGTTTTCGCCAATGGAGCGCAGATCAATGTGGCCGGGCTGACCGCATCGACGCTGCCGTTCGCGCCAGTAGCATCGTCCACGGATCCAGATGCACTGTTCGAGAGTGGCATTCTTTCCCAGAATGTCGCCGGCGTGACGCCCCCTGCCGCCTTCGTGGCGCCGGCGACGGGCAGCGCCGGCACCGTCACCGTAAATCCCGGCGCCACCCTGACGGCGGCCGACGGCGGCCGCATCATGCTGCTGGGGTCGGCCGTCACCAATAGCGGAACGATTTCCACGCCCGATGGGCAGACCATTCTGGCCGCCGCCACTGGGTCGGGTCCGAACACGCCGGCGGTGTACCTGGCGGCGAGCACCGACCCCTCGATGCGCGGCCTGCTGATCGAAGTCAATGGAGGAGGGGTGTCGGGCACGGGGACCAACTCCCCCAATACCGTGACCAACGCCGGCCAGGTCACCGCGGCACGCGGCAACATCACGCTTGCCGGTCTCGTCGTCAATCAAGAGGGCATGCTGTCTGCGACGACTTCGGTCAGCGCCAACGGATCGATCTATCTCTTGGCCGGCGACGTGTCGGGCAGCGGCTCTTCTTTCATAGCATCCCCCAAGGAACCGTTGACCGGCAACTCGACGGCCTTTGGCGGACTCGCGCCGACCGACGGCGGGACGCTGCTGCTGACACCGGGAAGTGTCACGCAGGTGCTGCCGGATACCACGGGCAACGGCACCCTGACGGAGCCGCAACAAGCATCGTTCATCCCTTCGCAAGTGGACCTGGCCGGACGCGTCATCGCACTGGACGGCAATGCGTCCATCCACGCGCCGGGCGGTTTGGTCAATATGTACGCGAGCCCTGATCCCGCGCAACTGATCGCAAGTGGCGGTTCGGGACCCGAGGCTGCGGGCGGCAGCATTTATCTCGACACGGATAGCACCATAGACGTCTCGGGCTTGAAGAACGTCTCCGTCCCGGTCACGCAGAACATCGTTCAGGTCACGCTCGAAACCAACGATCTGCAGAACGACCCGCTGCTGCGGAACGGGTTCCTGCACGGAGCGACGGTGACCGTCAATGTCAACGATCCGCCGACGCTGTTCAACGTGACGCCCTATGCGCAGAATATCGGCGAGGGCATCGACCAAGTACTGACCAAGGCCGGCACGATTTCCCTCGAAGCCACCGGCAATGTGATTGCACGCGCCGGTTCCACGTTGAATGTGTCAGGCGGCAGCATCGCCTATCAGAGCGGCTATGGTCAGAGTACGACGAACCTGATCGGCGCGAACGGCGTCGTTTACAACATCAGCACGGCACCCAGCGATGTGCCCTATGTCGGCATTGCCGGCAATTACTCGTACACGGACCCCACCTGGGGTACCACCGTCCACGGCAGCAGCCAGACTTACTACGCCGGCTACCTGCAGGGTGCCAATGCCGGCACGATTAACATCGATTCGCCGGCGGCGTATCTGCGCGGCACGCTGTCCGCGCAAACCATCGACGGTCCCTACCAGCGGCTGGCGGCAAGTCCGTCGGGATCGTTGACCGGTTTGCCGGCGGGCGGAACGCTGATCCTTGGTTGCAGCACCTGCACGGACAACAACAACTTGCCCGCCTACGGCTTGGACGGCGGCGCCACGTTCGCCAACAATCTCTCCGATACCCTGACCGGAAACGTCGTCGTCGATGGCTATGTCGTCTCGTCGCTGAACGTGCCGGCGCTCACGGAACTCTCGCCCGCCCAGCTCGCTCAGGGCGGATTCAATACGATCAATGTGTCGAGCAATGGCGCAATCACAGTGCCCGCCGGCGTCGATGTATCGCTCGCGGCGAATGGCCGCTTCGTTGCCCAGTCGGCGCTCTCGATCAACATCGATGGTCAAATCGATGCGCCCGGCGGCAGCGTCAGTCTGACGACGGCCGCTACGGCCGACAATCTTGCGCACGACATCACCCTCGGCGCCGGCGCCGTCATCGACGTGAGCGGCCGCTGGACCAATGACTCGCCGTCGGTCACGGTGCTGCCGGGGACCGCACCCGTAGTCATCGACGGCGGCAGCGTCAGCGCCAGCGCGGCCGGCAACATCGTGCTCGGGGCGGGGAGCCTCATCGATGTGTCCGGGGGCGGCTGGATGAACCAGAGCAGTCAGCTTTCCGAGGGCAGCGCCGGGAAGATCTCGCTGACTGCGAATCTGCTTGCCACGCCGACGAGTCTTGCTTCGGTCACGAACCCCTTCGTGGGCACGATCGACTTCGGCGCGGGCGCGACGTTACTCGGTGCCAGCTTGAAAGCCGGCGACGGGGGGACGCTCGCACTGCAATCCGGTTCGGTCACCGTCGGAACCACCGCGGCCGGCACTCCCGGCGAGCTGCTGCTGGCACCCGGCTTCTTCGACCAGGGGGGCTTCGCGCAGTACGTCATCACGGGACAGAACGATGTCATCATCGGCAACCTCATGGATGCCGCCGACAGCGCCCCCATCACCGTCAAGCCGATACAGCAAAACCTGGTGTTCACGAAGAACGCCGCGCTGCAGCCCACCGGCTCGAATCTCGCGGACTTCACACAGCTCGAAACCCTGCTGCCGTCCCTGCGCCAGCCGGCCAGCGTCGATTTCATCGCCACGGCCAACGACCCCAACGGAGCCCAGACCGGCAGTGTGACGCTGGCGCGGGATGCTTCCATCGTCACCGATCCGGGAGCGGGTATTGAATTGGCCGCGAGCGGCTTCAACGGCGACGTTCTCGCGTTCGGATCCATCCTGGCGCCCGCGGGGAACATTACCCTGCAAATCAACCCGCCCGAAACCGCGATTCAATCGGGTGCCGACCCCGGATACATTCCGAACCAACAAATAGAGCTGGGTCCGAATGCAGTGCTGGCCGCGCCCGCCTATGCGCTGATCAACACGCTGGACCCGCTGGGTTACGCGCAGGGTTCGGTGCTGGCTGGCGGAACGGTCACGCTGCTCGCCAACAAGGGCTATGTGGTCACCGACCCCGGTTCCGTGGTCAACGTCAGCGGCACCGTCGGTACTCTCGACATCGTACAAACCAACGGTGTCACCCCGACGACGGTGGCGGCCAACGCCGGCACCATCAATATCAATGCGCGTGAAGGCATCGTGCTGCAGGGCAGCCTGCTCGGGCAGGCCGCCTCGCTCAATGGTTCGCCGGTCGCCGGGGCGGCCGGCGGAACCTTGAACGTGGGCCTGGGTAACTCCAATCTGGGCACGACGTATGACGTTTCAGGAACCATTATTACTCCGTCGCAGAGCCCCTATCCCACCACCAACCGCACGCTCACCGTGGCCGGCGTCGGGGCGAACGGTCAGCCCGCGGTGCCGCCCTCGAACCAATTGCTGAGCGGCACTGCGGTCATCGATGTGGGCACGATCGAGGCGGGCGGCTTCGGTAATGTCGCGCTCTACAGCGAGGATACGATCGCGTTCACCGGCACGGTGGCTCTGCAAGCGAATGCCAGCCTGACTCTGGATGCGCCGCTGTTCGTGGCCAATCACGGCGCGCAGGTCAGCCTCACGAGCCCCTATGTGGCCGTCGGAAACCTCCTGAACAACACGAATTACTTCGACTTCTCTTCGAATACCGCCAGCCCGAATGCCACGGCGGTGCTGAATCCCACGGCGGGCACCGGGACGCTCGCCGTCAACGCGCAGCTCATCGACATCCGCGGCATCAGTGGTTGGAGCGGATTTGCCACGGAGAATTTCACGAGCACGGGCGATATTCGCCTCGTGGATGGCGCGAACCAGCTCACCCAGCCGCTCGCTCTGCAACCGTCGTCCGCACCGCCGCTGCCGTCGTCGATCAACGTCTCTCAAAACCCCGGCTTCGAGGGCGAGTTCAATACTTCCGCCGCCGTCACGCTGCAAGGCGCGCAGATTTATCCCGCCACGGCCACGACCTTTGCGATCAACGATTTGCCGGGCACACAGGCTTCCCCGGCGGCCGCCACAGTGACGATCGCACAAGCCCCGGGCGCGACGTCGGCGACCCCGTTATCGGCGGGCGGCACGCTGATCGTCAACGCCACCAACATCGTCCAGGACGGCACATTGCGTGCGCCCCTGGGGCAGATCGCATTGAACGGTGTTCCGATTCCAGACGCTGCGGGCAATGCGATGCCCGGCACCGGCATGGTCACGCTGAGCAGCACCAGCCTCACGTCGGTGTCGGCGGACGGTTTGACCATTCCGTATGGCGTGACCTCCAACGGCACGGAGTGGACGTACTCGCCCTCCGCGAGCGAGGCCAGCGCCCTGACCAACGTCATATCGGCGCCGCCCTCGAAGCAGATCAGCTTGAACGGTTCCGCGGTGACGGTGAATGGACAGGTCGATCTCGCGGGCGGCGGCGATCTGTACGCGTACGAGTTCATCGCCGGCGAGGGCGGGTCGGTGGACGTGCTCGATCAGGCCAGCCTCACGAACCCCGCTCGTGCGCCGGGCACCACCGTGTTCTCTTACGCGATCGTGCCGGGAGTTGGGTCCGCGTTCGCGCCCATCGACCCGCAATATGCGCAGACCTCCTCGGTGGGGCCGAATCAGACCATCTATCTGTCCGGCGTTCCCGGTCTTGCCGCCGGCACCTACGCACTGCTGCCCGCGCACTATGCGCTGCTGCCCGGCGCGTTCGCCGTGACGGTCGTCCGGTCGGACAGCGGCATCGTCGCCGGTTCCACCGTCGCGCAGCCCAATGGATCGTACGTCGTTGCCGGCCGGTTCGGAATCGCGGGCACTTCCATCCTCGACAGTCTCACCTCGACGGTGGACGTGGCGTCCAACGCGACGGTGAACACGCTCTCGCAGTACACGAACACCTACGCGAATGCCTTCTTCAGCAGCGCCGCGGCAACCGCCGGCACGACGGCGCCAAGCTTGCCGGCCGACGCCGGCCAGCTGCTGCTGTCGGCCAGCAACAGTCTTGCCCTGAATGGCGCGGCCGGCTCCATCAATTTCGCGCGCGGCAGCTTCGCGAGCACCAATGCCGCTGGCCAGCCGATCACCGTGCAAGGGCTGGGCGGCGACGTCTCCATCACGGCGCCCAGCATCGAGGTCGTCGATGCGGTCGGCGCCGCCGCTCCTGCGGCGTCCGCCACCGCCGGGACGCTGCCCGGACCGTTGCAACTCAGTGTGCAAGAGCTCAATAATCTTGACGCACAGACACTGATTCTCGGCGCGACCAGTGCCAACACCAGCGCCGGCGAGCAACTGACCTTGGGTTCCACTCAAACGGTGGAGCTCGCCAACAAGGCCACGGCACTGACCGGACCCGACATCATTCTGGCCGCCCAGGACAGCGTCATGGTGGACGCCGGCGCCCAGATCTCCGCGAGCGGCACCGGTGCGCAGATGCCCAGCACCTTGGTGCTGCCGACGGGAGGTGCGCTGCTGCGTGTCTCGAGCGCCGCTCCCGCGGCGCTGGTCGCGGGCACGAATACTGGCACCTCGGAGTCCCCGCTGTACTCAGGTACGGTGTCGATCGGCGCCGGCGCCACGGTGCAATCCTCGGGCAGTCTGCTGCTCTACGGCTCGAACACGACGACGCTCGATCCCACCGCGCAGGTCTCATCGCCCGCGGTGGCGCTGTATTCCAGCCAGGTCAGCTTGGGCGATGTACCGACCGGTGCCGCGGCGCCTCCCGGGCTGAACCTCACCGCGCAATTGCTCGGCGGCTTCCAGGGGCTGACCAACCTGACCATCGGCAGTACCTCGACCATCGATTTCTACGGCAATGTGACCTTGGGCAGTGCCGCCTCGGCCGCTCCGACGCTGCAGAGCATCAGCCTCGATGCCGGAGGCCTGCGCGGCTACGGCACCGCAGACGACACAGTGCTGCTGCATGCCGGTTCCGTGACGCTCACGAATTCAGGCGCGGCGCCGCCGCCCACCGACGGCACCGGCGCCGGAACACTGCAGATCCTCGCCGGCGCCATCAATAACCAGGCCGGCTCCGGGCAGATCACGCTCGGTGCCGGCACCAAGATCGTGAGCGGCTTCAGTGCGGTCAATCTGCAAGCTGCGGGAGATATCGTCGGGCAGGGCACGGGGACGCTGCAGGTTAACGGCAACGCCGTGCCGGTGACATTGACCTCCGCTGCGCTGGTCGGCGCCGCGGGCGCCACCCAGACGATCACCACCGCGGGTGCCGTGACCATCAACCCATCGAGTCCCGGCAACCTTGCGCTGCCGGCCCCCGGTCCGGGCGCGGCGTTCACCATCCTGGCCGGTGGCAATATTCAGCAGAATGGCAGCATCGATCTGCCATCCGGCATCATCACGCTGACCGCCGGGGCCACGCTGCCTGCCGGGAATGGCAGTGCTACGGCTGCGGGTAGCGGCAGTGTGACCTTGGGTGCCGGTTCAATGACCAGCGTCGCGGGCGCCACTCAAAGCTATACCGTCACCGATGCCGTCGCCGCAGGCGGCCAGATCAACCTCTCCGCCAATACCGGCAACGTCGTCATCGGCAGCGGAGCGACGGTGGATGTGTCGGGCGCCTCGGTGTCCGTGCCCGGCGGCACTCTCAGTAGCGATGCCGGCAGTCTCAGTGTGTCGGCCGCGCAGGGAACGTTCTCGTTCGCCGCGGGCAGCATCCTCAAAGGCGGCGCTGCGGCGGGACAGCAGCAGGGCAGTTTCACGCTGGATGAGAGTTACGGTCTCGGCGATTCCTGCCCGGCCGGGGATGCCTGCCTCGCGGGCGCCGGCTTTGCGCCGCTCGCGGCCATGCTCTCGGGTGGCGGCTTCACCGGCGCGATCGATTTGCGCACGCGCACCGACACGTCGGTGACGATCGCGGGTACCGTGCAAGCCTCGAGCTTCGAGCTGTCCGCGGATCAGGGCAGCATCACGGTGGCCGGGACCGGGGTCATCGACACTAGCGGCCGCTCTTCCGGCCTCGATACCGACGGTGGTCCGATCGAACTCTGGGCCGGCAATAGTTTGACCTTGCAGTCCGGCGCGAAGCTGCTCGCGAATGCCGGATCGCCCGGACCCGTGGGTGCAAGCGGCGCCACCCTCGCCAGCCCAGGCGGCAACATCACGCTGGGCATCAGCTGCAACGACGGAATCGCCTGCGGCACCGTCGATCTGCAACCCGGTTCAATCATCGATCTGCAGGGCAGCGCCGCCGGCAGCGACGGCACGCTGACGGTGCGCGCGCCGGTCATTGCGGCGCCCACGAATGGTATCTACACGGCACCGAACGGCGCGACCGGCGCCGCCATGAGCGGCCCGGTGGACGTGGCCATCACCGAAATCGGCTCCACCGTCATGGGCCAGAATCCCGTGATCGTCGAGGGCTACAACGTCTATCAAGTGGCGGCGTCGGGCGTCCTCAGTCAGACGAACCCCGATGCATTGGCCAACCCCGCCGCTACCAACGGCCCGTATGCCACGCTGTCCATCGGCATGGGCGGCGTGCTCTTTGCGAATGCGAACAACCTGATCCAGAACTCCGCTGCCATCAGCCGGTTGGAGGGGACGGAGGCGCCCGGTGGCCCGGTCTTGCAGCTGCGTCCCGGCATCGAAGTGGAGGGCGCGGGGGATTTGCAGGTGGGTGACCCGGGATCGACCGCCGAGACCTGGAACCTGGACAGTTGGAATGCGGCGCTGGGGGGTGTGCCTGTCAATCTCACCTTGCGTGCCGCGGGCAATCTGATCTTCAACGCCTCCCTGAGCGACGGATTCCAGGACACCAACAGTAACGTCGTCGATTGGACATTCGGTGAGTCCACGGCCAATCCTAGTGGCGCCTCGGGGTCCTATCGACTGGTCGCCGGTGCCGATCTGACGGCGGCCAATCCTCTGGCCGTCGTGGTGCAGGCGGCGGCACCGTTGAATTTGAATGCTCCGGCTTCCGGCTTGGGCACTCCACCCAACTCGGGCAACTTCATTCTCACACCCGGCAGCTCCACGACCACCAGCAATGTGATTCGCACCGGCACCGGCAGCATCGATATCGCGGCGGGCGGGGATGTGCTGCTGGGTTACAGCGTCGATTCGGATAGTGGTGGGATATTGCAGGTGACCGAGAGCGACCCGCTGAATGCGGTGATTTACACCGCCGGCGTGCCGTCGCCGGCAGCGGCGACAAGCTTGTTCACGCCTCCCCTCGTGGGCAAGAAGACCACGGTGTCCTACCCAGTTGACGGCGGCAACATCACGGTTTTCGCCGGCGACGACATTCGCAGCGCGACGACCGCCCAGCTGGTCTCGAATTGGCTGGGACGAGCCGAGCCGACTGCCGGTACCACCCAGAACACGACCTGGTGGATCGAGTTCAATAATTTCGAACAGGGTTTAGGAGTATTGGGTGGCGGCAACTTGTCGTTGACCGCAGGCCGGGACATCGTCAATACCTCCGCGGTGGTGCCCACCACGGGTCGAGTATTGCTGGCGGCCGGCGGCACCCCCGTCGCGGCGGATCTCGCCGTCATGGGCGGCGGCACTCTCCGGGTGCAGGCCGGCGGCGACATCGTCAGCGGTGTCTTCGAGGATGACTGGGGCAACGCCTCGATTAGCGCCGGCGGGGCGCTGACCTCCAGCGGCGACTCGACCTATGGCCAGATAACCACCGGTCTCGGTACTCAACAGATCATCACGGAGACGCCGTCATTCAATGCGACGGAGCTGTATCCGATCTTGGTCGTGGGCAATGGCGTATTCGACGTGAGCTCGCGCACCGGCATTGCGCTCGATGGCATTACCAACTCAACGACCTTGCCGATCGTCGCGACGCAGATCGGCAGCAACACGGCGTTCTTCCCCTACGCCCCGACCAGCAATCCGAGCACGCTCAATCTCGTCAGCGCAGGCGGCAACGTCAACCTCAACAACGACCCCGCGGCGTCCTTGCCCATCGCGCAGCTGTCCAATGCAGGTGTCGTTTACAATCTTGCCACGGGCGCGGATGCCGATGACTATCTCGCGGTCTATCCATCGACGCTGAACGTGGCCTCGCTGTCCGGGAACATCAACCTGGGCGACGCCATCACGCTGTTTCCGTCGGCGACAGGAAATCTGACTCTGCTGGCAGCAGGCTCGATCAATAGTGCCAATGGCGCCTTTGGTACCACCAGTAGCGTCTCGATTACCGTATCCGAATCCAACCCGGCGCTGGTCCCGAATCCATTGGCGCCGGTCAGCGACCTAGGCGGTACTGGTTTCCCGGGTCTCACCGGCGTCCCCCTGCCTGCGCAGCCTTTGCATCAGAACGATGCGCAACCCATCATGCTGGTCGCCGATACCGGCAACATCGACTCCGCCGTGCTGAATTTTCCGAAGGCGGCGGACGTCATCGCGGGCGGCAACATCATGGATCTGATGTATACCGGCAAGAACCTCAATCCGTCGGATGTCACTCTGATCGAAGCCGGCGGACAGATCGAGTATTCGACGCCCACCGTTGCGGGGACGAACGCGCTTGACCTCAACACCAACGGAATCACCCTGGGGGGACCCGGTTACCTCGAGGTGCTGGCCGGGGGAGCGGTCAACCTGGGCGACGGGAATGGCATTATCACTACGGGCAGCTTGTCCGATGTACGTCTGCCCAGTACCGGTGCGACCCTGCTCGTCGGCGCGGGCCTTGGCACCAATGCCGACGGCAGCCTGCGGCAGCCGGACAATCAGGCGTTCATCCAATCGTATCTTGACCCGAACGCGACTACCGGCGCGCCGAGTGCGTATGCGGCGGATCTGATCGGCTACATGCAGCAGCTCTATCCGGCCACGGACGCCAATCTGAGCTACCCGGCGGCGCTGGCCAGCTTCAACGCCTTGACCCCCGCGCAGCAGCTGCCGCTGCTCTCCCAGGTACTCAGTGATGAGCTGAGTGCAACCGGTCTGGCGCACACCTTGCACGGAGCGAGCTACGCCCCCGGTTTCACCGCCATCGACACCCTGTTCCCGACCACGAGCACGGTGCAGGGTGTGACGACTCCGTTGACCTACAGCGGCGATCTCGACCTGTTCTTCAGTCAGGTGAAGACGGAACAGGGTGGGGACATCGACCTGCTCGTGCCGGGCGGCTCCGTCATCGCCGGGGTTGCAAACCCGCCTGCCACACTCAACACCATCAAGCAGACCCCGGTAGTGACCGGACCCCCCATACCGGCTGCCGCGAATCTCGGACTCTTGGTTCTCGGTCAGGGTGCAATCCAAGGCTTCGCCGACGAGAATTTCACGGTCGACCAATCGCGAATCCTGACGCTCGAGGGCGGCAATATCATCCTCTGGGCATCGAACGGCAATATAGACGCGGGTGCGGGCGCCAAGAGCGCCTCGGCGGCACCGCCGCCGACCATTCAAACCAATTCCCAGGGAGACACCTTCGTCGATCCCGCCAATTCCGTGGTCGGCAGCGGCATCGGACAGCTTCTGTCGGGGCCGGGGGAGACGGCCGGTCTCGTCAATCTCATCGCGCCGAACGGCGACGTGAACGCGGGCGACGCCGGCATTCGGGTGGCCGGCAACCTCAATATCGCGGCCGTGCAGGTCATCGGTGCGGCCAATATCACCGTGGTCGGCACCTCGACGGGTGTGCCGGTGTCGGAGGCGGGCGCGTTCGCCGGCGCGCTGTCAGGCGCCAATTCCATCGGCGATGCCAGCAAGAACGCCGTCGCGGCGCTGACCAGCGATATCGGCAACAGCGCGAACTATCAGCAGATGACCGACAGCCTGCAGCCTTCTTTCGTCGTGGTCAAAATGTTCTGTCTGGGCGTCGAATGCGAGACGCATTGATGAACGCGGCCATGGCGCCGCCGGACAATTTCCAGCAGGCGCTCGCGCTTCTCGAGGGCGGCCAGATCGTGCAAGCGCAAGCGGCCTTTGAAGACATCCTGCGCAAGCAGCCCCGGCATGCGGATGCGCTGCACTTGCTCGGACTCATCGCCGCTCGGTCCAACGATCCGAAGAAGGCAGCGGCGTTGATCGGCAAGTCCATTCAGATCGATCCCAGCAATCCCGTCGCCTACCTCAATCGAGGTGCGGTGTTGCAAGAGCTCGGACAGTGGGAGGAGGCGCTCGCGAGCTACGAGCAGGCCCTCGCGCTTCACTCGGCCTTCGCCGCGGTGTACTTCAATCGCGGCAATGCGCTGCAGAGCCTGCAACGCATGGATGAGGCGCTGGCCAGCTACAATCAAGCCATTGCGATCCAGCCCGACTATCACGACGCCTGGTTGAATCGCGGCAATCTGCTCGTCAGGCTCAAGCAATGGGATGGTGCGTTGGCCAGTTACAATCGCGCCATCGTGGTCAAGACTGACTCCGCGGTGGCCCATGCCAATCGCGGCAATGTGCTGAAGGAGCTCAACCGGTTGGATGAGGCTCGCGCAAGTTACGATCGCGCCATTGCGATTCAGCCCGACTATCCCGAGGCCCATACCAATCGTGCAGTCGCCTCGTTGCTGGCCGGCGAGTTCGAGCGCGGCTGGACCGACTTCGAGTGGCGCTGGAAGATCAGGCACGCCGCGAATGGCCGGGAAAAGCACAAAACCTTCCGCCAACCGCTGTGGCTGGGTCAGGAATCCTTGGCCGGCAAGACCATCCTGCTGCATAGCGAGCAGGGACTGGGCGATACCCTGCAGTTTTGCCGGTATGTGCCGCTGGTTGCGGACTTGGGTGCCAAGGTCGTTTTGGAAATTCAGAAGCCGTTGTTGGGCTTGCTCGCCGGCTTGGAAGGTGTTTCGCAGTGGGTGAGCCCAGAGGTGGGCCAAGGGGCGGGCAAGCGGAGCGCCGCACCCGAGACCGATTATCACTGCCCGCTGTTGAGTTTGCCGCTGGCATTCAAGACCCGCCTCGATACCATTCCCTCGCCGGCGCGGTATTTACACGGCGCGGCCGACAAGGTCGCGCACTGGCAGGCGAAGCTCGGAGCGGCGTCGACGCCGCGCATCGGGTTGGCGTGGAGCGGCGGCACCCATCGCCCGGAGGATAACCGCAGAATTGCGCTCGCCGACTTGATCCGGCATCTGCCGCAGGGATTTCAATACGTCAGCTTGCAGAAGGAGCTGCCTGAATCCGAGCGGCAAACGCTGCGATCGAATCCCGCCGTTCTGGATTTTGCCGATGACTTGAACTTCGACAATACAGCCGCCCTGTGCGAATGCCTGGATCTGGTGATCAGCATCGATACCAGTGTCGCGCACTTGAGCGGCGCGCTGGGTCAGAAGACGTGGATACTGCTGGCATTCAATCCCGATTGGCGCTGGTTGCTCGGGCGAACCGACAGTCCGTGGTATCGCTCCGCGACCCTGTACCGGCAGGAGACCATCGGGAACTGGAACGGCGTGCTCTCTCGAGTGGCTGCGGATTTGCAGCGAACGTTCGCTTCGACTTGAACCGCACGGGAAGCCGTGGCCGCGCCGCCGCCCAAGCTCGACAGCCGCCATGAAGGCACCGTGGACGCTTTGGTTCAGCTCGGGCTCGCGCTGCACCGGCAAGGCCGGCTGGGTGAAGCTCGGGACTTCTACCGGCAGGCGCTGCAGCGGCAACCGCGGCATTTCAGCGCATTGCATCTTCTCGGCGTCCTGGCCGCCCAATCGAAGGAGCCACAACGCGCCGTCGAATTGATTGGCGAGGCGCTGTCGATCGACCCGCGCAGCGCGCCGGCCCATAACAATTACGGCAACGCTCTGCGCGAGCTTGGCCGTCATGAGGCGGCCCTCCGCAGCTTCGACACGGCGATACTGCTCAATCCCGGCTACGCCGAGGCGTATTGCAACCGGGGCCTCGTGCTCGCCGAGCTCAAACGGCACGACGCGGCGATAGAGAACTTTGGCCAGGCGCTTGCGCTCAGGCCAAATTCCGCGGAAACCCACATGAGCCGTGGCAACTCGTTGCGGGAACTGGGGCAGTACGAGGCAGCCGTTGCCGGCTACGAGCAAGCGATTGCATTGAAGCCCGGCTACGCGGAGGCGCACGCCGCGCGTGGCATTGCGCTGTTCGGCCTCAGGCGCTACGACGAGGCCCTGGCCGGCTACGATGCGGCGCTGGCATTGAAGCCGGACCTCAAGAATATAGACGGCCTGCGCCTCTACACGAAGCTGCAGATTTGCGATTGGAGCGGGTTGGATGACGAGGTTGCCCGGCTCATCGCAAGAGTTGCACGCGGCGAAGCGGCGACTTTCCCGCTATGCGCGATGACGCTGTCGGATTCGGCCGCGCTGCATCGCCGGACCGCGGAACTCTGGGTGCGGCAGGAATTCCCGCGCCATCCCGCACTCGCCGAGATTCCGCGGTACACCGGCCACGAGCGGATCCGGATCGGATATTTTTCCGCGGACTTTCGCGAACACGCCGTGTCGAGCCTGATCGCGGGATTGTTCGAGAGTCACGACCGGTCCCAATTCGAGCTCACGGCGTTTTCACTGGGGCGGGAGGTCCGTGAGGGTATGAGAGCGCGGATCGAAAAGGCCTTCGACCGATTCGTCGAACGTGCGGACCCTGTCCGATCCTGAGGTCGTGCAGCTTGCGAGGCGCTTGGAAATCGACATCGCGGTGGACCTCGGAGGCTATTCCGATGGGGCGAGACCGGCGATTTTCGCGATGCGCGCGGCACCGCTGCAAGTCGGCTATCTGGGATATCCCGGCACGTCGGGCTCGGACTGCATCGATTATCTGGCGGCGGATTTGACGCTGATACCCCGCGAAGAGCAGCGTCACTACAGCGAGAAGATCATTTATCTGCCCGACAGCTACCAGGTCAACGACTCGGCCCGCAGCATCTCCGATACGAAGTTCACCCGCGCGGAATTCGGGCTGCCGTCGGCAGGCTTCGTGTTCTGTTGCTTCAACAACAGCTACAAGATCGTTCCCGCCTGCTTCGATGCCTGGATGCGAATATTGATCCGTGTGCCGGGCAGCGTGCTCTGGCTGTCCGACCTCAACCCGTTCGCGACAAGCAATCTGCGCCGGGAGGCCGAGCGCCGAGGCGTGAGCGCGGAGCGGCTGGTGTTCGCCCAACGCATGCCCGCATCGCCCGATCATCTGGCGAGGCAACGACTGGCGGACTTGTTCCTGGATACGCTGCCCTATAATGCCCATACCACGGCGAGCGATGCGCTGTGGGCGGGTCTGCCGGTGCTGACTTGCATCGGCAACGCGTTTCCGGGCCGCGTGGCCGCGAGCTTACTGCGCGCTATCCTGCTGCCCGGGCTCATTGCGCAAACTCCGTCGCAATACGAAGATCTGGCCGTTGAGATGGCCAACAACACCAGCCGGCTTCGGGACATCCGGCAGCGGCTCGAAGACAATCGGACGAAGGCGCCGTTGTTCGACACGCAGCTCTTTACGACGCATCTCGAGGCGGCTTACCGGGAGATCCATGCACGCAAACTGGCGGGCATGCCGGCCGACCATTGGTATCCCCATGACACTCATGGAACCTGCTGCGTCAGATCCTGGTAGGAAGGATTTTTCAGGGTGACTTGGTCGCCGGGATTCAACTCCACGCCTTCCGCCGTGCCGACATATTGCTGGCTGTGAGGAGCGAGCTCGATTCGCAGGTTCGATGAACTGTGCGTGCTGGGATTGACGATGCTGACCTGAATCGATACCGGGCTCTCCGACAAACTCACCATGCTGGCTTCAGTCGTGTTGTGGCGGTGGTTATGGCCGACGCTCAAGGCGACCGGCATCGCCGGGAGAGCCTGCGCGGCCGGCGTCTGAACGGCCGGCGAAGCGGCGGGCGATGTTTGGGCGCCGACGGGCGCCGTCGGTGGTTCGCGGTGCCCCCCGTGCGGCTTGGATCGTACGGGTACGGGGGCCGGCGTCATCGCCTGTACCGGCGTTATCGTCGATTCGAGCGCCGAGGGCTCTTGCGGCCTGCGGTTCCACATGATTGCGAAACTCAAGGAAAACGTGATGGCCATCGTGACGACGATGGAGAGGCTTTGAGAATTTCGCATTCGTGCGCATCCTGAATTGGTCTGCACAGTAGTGAGAGCCGATGACGGAAGTATTACATCTAGCCTGAACCGACCAGAAACTGCTGGAGGGCGGCGAGAATCCCGGACCGCGTCGCGCGAGGTAGGATGCGGTGCCGGATCGAAAAGTCGGCGATGAACATGAGGGCAATGAGTCCGTAGGTCGCGAAGTTCACGAACAGCGACCAAACGCGCAGCGGCGCGGCAAAGAATAAAATGGCGATGGCCGCCGCGATGAACAGATAAAAGGTCATCCATGCCGCAGTGGCGCGCCGGGTGTAAATGATTTCTTCGGGCACCAGCGGGCCGTGGAGTTTGTCGGCCAGTTGCGTGCAGAGGGGTGTCCGTCCCGGCATCAGGGTTCGTCCAAAGCTGAATGCCAGCAATCCATAGGCGGCACATTGCTGCGCGAGATCGGCCCACTCGTAATTTCCTTCGAGAGCGGACCAGTAGCGATGTAGCACGGCCACCACCGTCACGATGACGAGCGTGGCGATGAGCGGGCGGGTCCAGCGCCACACCAAGACGAGACCGATTAGGAGAACGGGTCCCAGCGCAAGGCCGACTCCGAGGCCCTTGGCATCGGGCGTAGAACTACTGTAATAGGACAACGCCGCATAGCCGATAAGAAGAGCGGCCACTGCAATGAGCCCTCGCCGGCCCGTCCGTCCGTCAGCCGCGGGTTCGGACGCCGGCGCTTGCTGCTGATCAGGCAATTCGTGGGATGTAGGCGACACTTTTTCTCAGATTGATTGTCCGCGCGGGGAGTCTAGCGGCGGCAAAAAGAAATTCCACCGGCGCCCTCTTCGAATTTCACGGCATGGTCGTCGCACTCGCCGCCACCGCCGAGTGACTCGGCCGTCGGCGCTTAGACACGGCAGCGAAGCATGCCAACCGCTTCATTGCACCCCGATGACAGCGTGCCTGCGCCACAGTCTAGGCGGCCACTCCGGACTAACCTGGATTTTGTAGCAGGTTCGCCGCGCAAATCACTGATATTGAGCGTCTTTCGTATGCGATTTGTGCGCTGCAACGTCATCTCTTCACAACACCAGAAATGTGAAATCCGTCACAGAAGTGCCATTCGCACGACACACTCTTCACCTACGATTGCTCGTGTTCGGTCCTACAAGTGAATTCTCTAGGGAGGCGCGGTGGTCGATCAAAAAAAACAAGCGGTGTCGATACGGCTCGGCGAGAGCGACATTCGAAACATCAAGCGGATCGCGCAGCGCCTCGGGGTGCGGGACTCGGACATCATTCGCTTTGCAATCAAATCAACCCTGAACCGCATCGCGCCGCTCTGCGATGCCGCGATTCGCGGACGCAATCTGGTGCCGGTACTGGTGGAGTCCGGCGATGAATTGATCCGCTACTTCGAATTGGACGCCTTCCGTCTCGAAAGCATCATCAATGAGAACGTCGAAGAGGGACGCCAGGTGGAGCGCGATGACATCGCGCTGCTCGCCATGAATGGCCTGCGCGAGCAGTACTTGGTGATGCGCATGAAGGACGGCAATGGCGGGTCTGCAGATCCCGAGCCGCAGAGGCACTCGTTGCGCGGCTACCTATACGACAAATACGTATATCGAAGCGGCGATAAACCGAACGGAGCCGCCGCCGGTACCAACGGTCACGAGCCCGACGTCAACGAAGCCGTATTCGCCGACGCCGTACTCCGGCCGCAGATACGCCAGACCGCCTCATAGATCGGATGCGCGGCATGAATCAGATACGGAATGAATCAGGCAAGGAATCATCAGGAATCAGGAGGTAATATCATGAACGTCAATAAACTTTTCGCCGCTTTGCTATTGGTTTCGAGCGCTTGGGCGGCGCCGTTCACCGCGGCCCACGCAAGCACGGTGCTGTACGACAGCGCCACCTTCGTCCAGGGAGAGCAGTCCGGCGTGCAGTCCTTCGACATCACGACGCCCGGCACCATCACCGTGACATTGACGGACATCGCCTGGCTGGATGTCGTTTCCGATCTGACGGCGTCGATTACGACGGCCAGCGGGGTCGTCGGAACGAGCACCGGCGCCGGCAGCGAATCGTTCAGCGTCGGCAACGGCACACTATTTGCGCATTGGTTCGGCGACGCGGCTGGCGCGACCGGCCTCGGCGTGCTCGGCATCGAGGTCGTATTCCAGGCGGCGAATGCCACGCCGGTGCCGCTGCCGGCTTCGCTGCTGCTGCTGCTGTCGGGTTTGGGGGTTTTGTTCGGTTGGCAGCGCCGGGAGGCTCTTCCGGCCGTCGTGGCCTAGCCTGTCCGAGTCATCACCTAAGCGGTCGCGCCTATGCGGCCGCCCTCCTTTCATACGGCAGCGTTTACGAGTCAATGACATAAGCAACCGAAATGTATTCGGTTGCAATGAAACTCTCATATACGGCCCATACACTTCACGGCCCTGATTGGTTGAGGAGTCGAATGGTCGTGGCGCCGACGTACAAAAAGACCAAGTGGCTGCCGCTGATGTTCCTGGCGTTTTGCGGGTTTGCCTGGGCGGACGACCCGGCGGCGACGAGCGGGTACAAGTTGCAGCCGGGGGATATTCTGGACGTGGACGTCTGGAAGGAAACGGACCTGAAGGATGAGACTCTGATTCGCCCCGACGGCGGCATCTCCTTCCCGCTGGCGGGCGATCTGCAGGCCGCCGGGCACACCGTCGCCGAGTTGACCGCGATGCTCGAAACGCGAATACGGAAATTCGTCCCCGACGCCGTGGTGACCGTCAGCGTCAAGACGGCCAACGGCAATCGGGTGTACGTCATCGGCAAAGTGAACCACGCCGGTGATTTCCCGCTGAACCGCCCGATCGACGTGATGCAGGCCATCAGCCTGGCCGGCGGAGCGACCCCGTTTGCGGACACGAACGCGATCCGCGTGCTGCGGCGGGAGGGAGATCGCGAGACGGCCATTGCGTTTCGCTATCGCGACGTCGAGCGGGGCCGAAAGCTTGAACAAAACATATTACTGCAGAGTGGTGACACGGTTGTCGTCCCATGACACGAGGCCGGCGGGCCTGCATCTGCCTTGCGGCGGTTTCGATGTGCGTGGCTAGTTCCGCGAGAGCCGGGGTATGGGGCTCGGACCCGGTGGTCGGCATCGTCGGCGACTATGCCACGAATCCGGCGCTGCTCGATATACCGCACACTGCAGAAGCCAACGGCGCGTTGCTGCTGGATGCGCCGACGGACTATATCGGCGACGGCGTTGGGTTCTACGTCATTCCGAGCTTTCGCCTGAGCAGCAGCCAAGGCTATGCATCCCTGGCGTCGGATTACGAGCATCTCACGCTCAAGGGAGAATTGGATACGGAACGCAGCACGCTGACGGCTACGGCGGGTATCTACCAGGATTCCAGTTTGTACCAGGACTACCTGTCCAATGGTTCCGGCTACCTGTTCAATGGTTCCACAGGAGTCAAGCGCGATACGCTGACGGCGGATCTGAATTGGGACCGCAATCTGACCGAGCGACTCGAATTTGACACCGACGTCAATTCGACGCAGGTGAAGTACGGCCAGGCGGCGGCGGGTATCGGGACGCTGACCGACTACCGGGATACGAACATTGCACCGACGCTTTCCTGGCTTTCCAGCGAACGCAACAAATGGACCCTGTCGGCCAGCGTCGGTCGCTATAACTCGTTCGACGAAGCCTTCGAGTCGAGCGAAAGCCGCAGCGCGAACCTGCAAGCCGGGTTCGTAGGAAATTTGAGCGAAACATGGTCCTTGACCGCCAGCGCCGGCTATTCGAGGGCGCTGAATCGGCAGAACTTCGACGAGGAATTCTTGGTTATTACTCCGGAGGGGCCGGCGATAGAGATCGCCCCGATCAGGGAGGAGTCCGCACAGAATGGCACCGTGTTTTCGGCCGATTTGAACCGCAAAGGCGAACGGCTGTCCTTCGATATCATCGCATCGCGCCTGCTCGCGCCCACCGGCTATGCGTTCTTGTCGGAGCAAAACCTGGTCAAAGTGGCGGCCACTTACACATATTCCGACCGCTGGTCCTTCAGCGCCGGGGCCTATTACCAGCAGGCGAAAAATCCACAGCTGCAGGGTGGCATCATCACGCAGACTCCCAAGTCCGTCAGCTTCAGTTCAAGCTGGCGCTGGACGGAGTTCTGGACGGTCACTTTCGCCGCGTCACGCGTCACTGAACTGTTTCAGCCCCCAGGCCTTACTGTTGCGTCGACCGAAGTATCGATCAAGATATCCCGGCAATTCAACCACATAAAATTTTGACGGCGAATCATGGACATCCGGGAACAAAAACATCAACCTGATACCCGCGAGCGGCTGCTGGCGTACTGGCGCAGACGCGGAACTTTCTACGTCGTGGCCAGTGCGGCCGGCATCGTCGCGATATTGCTGGCCGCGTTCCTGCCGGCCACATATCAAGCGGCGGCGACCATCCTGATCGAGCAACAGGAGATACCCCAGGAACTGGTTCGCTCGGTCATCACCTCGTTTGCGGATCAGCGGGTGCAGGTGATCAGCCAGCGCGTAATGACGACGCAGAACTTGCTGGGATTGATCGAGCGCTACAACCTCTATCCGGACATCCGCGAAAAGCAGCCGCGGGAAGTCCTGCTCGCGAAGATGCGCGACGACATCGGCATGCACATGATCAGCGCCGACGTCATCGACCCGCGCAGCGGCCGCCCGACCCAGGCCACGATCGCGTTCTCGGTGTCGTATAAAAGCCGTTCGCCGGAGCTGGCGCTGAAGATCGCGAACGAGCTCACCACTCTTTATCTGAACGAGAACCTCACCTCGCGGACACAGCTCTCGCAGCAGACGGCGACATTCTTCACCGAGGAGGCCCAGCGGGAGTCGGCGCACATCGCCGAACTGGACAAGAAGCTCGCCGCGTTCAAGGAAAAGCACCAGGACGAGCTGCCCGACGTGACCCAGCTCAATATACAGACGGTGCAGCGAACTGAGCTCGACGTGCGCGACGCGGAAAATCGGCTGGCTCAGCTCGGATTCGCAGCGCGTGCTGCTCGAGGCCCAACTCGCACAGATCAGCCCGAATACCCAGGTGTACTCCGACAGCGGCCAACGCGTCTTCGGCGCCGAGGACAGACTGAAGGATCTGAAGTCGAAGCTCGCGGACTACAAGGCGCGCTACGGGCCCGACCATCCGGATGTGATCAGCACCCAGCGCGAAGTCGACGGTCTGGTGAAAGAGGTCGCCGAAGAAGACGCCACCGCGGACCGGCTACGCCAGCTGTCCGAGGCGAAGGCCGAGCTGGCGGCGGACCTGGAGAAGTATTCGCCCGAGCATCCCGATGTGCTGCGCTTGAAGCGCGAAGTGGAGCGTCTGCAGAAGGCCGTCGATGCGGACGCCAATGCCGGATTGGAGAAAACCAAACGGGGGCACGCGGACAATCCGGTCTACATTCAAGTCAAGGGCCAGCTCGATGCGTTGGCCGTCGAACGGGAAGGGGCGGTCAAGAAGCGCGACGAATTGCAGGCCAAGTTCGACGACTATGAAAAGCGCATGGAGAAATCTCCGGAAGTGGAGCGCGAGTTTCGCGAGATGTCGCGCGATCTGGAGAGCGCCCAGCTCAAGTATCAGGAGATTCTCTCGAAGCAGACCGAAGTGCAGGTATCACAGAATCTCGAGACGGAGCGCAAGGGCGAGAAATTCACGTTGATCGAGCCGCCCCAGCCGCCCGAAAAGCCGATCAGCCCCAATCGCCCCCTGGTCGTCGCCGTGGGTCTGCTGCTCGCGTTGGCCGCCGGAGTCGGAGCGGTCGTCCTGCGCGAATCCACCGACGCCTCGGTGCGCGGTCCGAGCGACATCCGGCAATTGCTCGAGGTGCCCGCGCTCGCGTCGATTCCCATCATCGTCACCGCCGCGGATCGCAAGCGCCGCCAACGCATCGTGCGCTATTCCTGGGGGAGCGGAGTCGGCGCCATGGTGGTGGCCGTGGCTGTGGTGCATCTCTTCGTGCGGCCGCTGGATATCGCGTGGCAGATCCTGCTGCGCAGATTCGGGATATAGACCTTGGATAGAATCCGTAAAGCCTTGGATCTTGCCCGCCTGGAACGCGCAGAGCCCGCGGACATGACGCGCGCCGACCGCGGTCCTGCGCCCGTGACCGAGATCGCCGCCGAAACCCGGCCGGGCGGAGCTGTTCAAAATCCCCCGAAGTCCATTGTGTACCATCGCACGCGCGTGTTCACGCCGTCGCCGGCGGTGCTCGAGGCCAATCGTATCGTAAGCCCGGGGTCCGCAGATCCCGCGGCGGCGGCGTTCCGCATGCTGCGTACGCAGGTTCTGCAGAGAATGGATGCGAACGGCTGGCGCTCGCTCGCCGTCTTCAGTCCCGGCGCGAACGACGGCAAGACCACCACCGCCATCAACCTGGCGATCAGCCTCGCCAACGACCGGCGTCACACGGTGATACTGGTCGATTTCGACTTTCGGCGCGCAACTCTCGCCGCCCGCTGGGGACTATCGCCCGAATTCGGCGGGGATGATGCCCTGACCGGGGCGGCCCCGGTGGAAGACTGTCTCTACCATCCCGAGGGTTTCGAACGACTCGTGCTGCTTCCGGCCCGCAGCACGCTCGCGAACTCGTCGGAGGTCATTGCCGGGCCGCGCAGCCGCGAGATCGTCCAGGATCTGCGCAGCCGGTATCCCGAGCGCATCGTCGTGTTCGATTTGCCGCCGGTGCTGAACGCCGACGATGCGCTTGCGTTTGCGCCGCTCGTGGAATGTGGATTGGTCGTCGCCGCAGAGGGGCGCACGCGGCGCAACGATTTGCTGCGGACCATCGAGTTGCTGCACAAGATTCCGCTGGTCGGCACGGTGCTGAACCGCGCCGCCGATGCGCCGGTCGGCTATTGAGGGGCGGCCATGTATGAGCGTCACTTTGGCCTCACCGCGAAACCATTCGCACTGACGCCGGATCCGGCATTTCTGTACCCGTCCCGCCAGCACGCGATGGCGCTCACCATGCTCGAATATGGCCTCGAGTCCCAGGCGGCGTTCTCGCTGCTGACCGGCGACATCGGATCGGGCAAGACCACCTTGGTGCGCAAGCTGCTGCGGCAGCTTGGCGACCAGGTGACCGTCGGCCTGATCAGCAATACCCATGGCCGCTTCAAGTCGATTCATGGCTGGGCTCTGTCGGCGTTGGGCATCGCGCCGAAGGACGATTCCGACATTGCCGTCTATGAGGCCTTGGTCGACTCCTTCGTCCGCGAATATGCCAAAGGCCGGCGCACTTTGCTGATTTTCGACGAGGCGCAAAACCTGTCGATCGAGGTACTGGAAGAATTGCGCCTGCTGTCGAACGTCAACTCCGAAAAGGATTTGGTGCTGCAGATTCTGCTCGTAGGCCAGCCGGAGTTGCGGGACAAACTGTCGCGCCCCGAATTGAAGCAATTTGCGCAACGGGTGTCGGTGGATTTTCACTTGCGGCCGCTCGATCGCCATGAAACTCACGCCTACATTGGCCACCGGATTCAAGTGGCCGGCGGCGATGCCAGGCTGTTCCTGCCCGAGGCCATCGAGTTCATGCACGCACGGACGAACGGTGTGCCGCGCCTGCTGAATCAGCTCGGCGATTTTGCGCTGGTCTACGCCTTTGCCGACGGTCGCACGACGATCGATGCGGATCTGATCGCGCAGGTGGTGCGCGACCGCAGCGGCGGTCAGAGCCTGCCGACGTTTCCTACTGCCGATCCTGCCGTGGCCGGGATCACGAACGGCAGCGCGGCCTAGAAGAAGCGGCCGTGCTGCGCCATGTCCTGCTGATGGGCTTGGTGCTCATTGCCTGGCGGTCGCACGCCGAGGGCTTGAGCGCCGATCGTCTTGGTGTCATTTACAACCGCGACGATCGCGTGAGCACCGACATTGCGCAATTCTACGCAGCGCAGCGGCATATTCCGGCCAGCAACCTGATCGGCCTGTCGGTCCCCGCCCGAGCCACCATCGATCGCGATGAACTGAAGCGGCTGCGAAACGAGATGCTGAACAAACTGCCCACCGACGTGCAGTCGCTGCTGCTGGTCTGGTCCCGGCCGTACGCGGTCGAATGCATGTCGGTGACCACCGCCTTCGCCGCCGGCTATCAGCCGGGCTTTTGTGAACCCGGTTGTGGGCGCACGACATTGAATCCCTTGTTTGATTCAGACGGTTGGCTGCCGGCGGATACCACGGGATGGCTGCCTGCCATGTTGCTGCCGAGCGCGGATGACGCGCTGGCCAGAGCGGTCATCGGCCGGGGAATCAAGGCCGACGGCTCCGAGCCGCTGGGGACGGCGTACTTGGTGAGGACCGGCGATACTTCGCGCAATGTCCGGGCCGCGGGCTATGCGGATGGAGTGGCGCTGTTGTCGAACCGGCTTCGCATCGTCGAAGCGAGGACGCCGGTGACGGCACCTGTGATCGATATCCTCGCTTACTTCACCGGAGTCGCGCATGTCGATGAGCTGTCGAGACTCAAGTTTCGGCCCGGGGCCGTCGCGGATCACTTGACCTCTTTCGGCGGTCAACTCGAGGGGTCGGCCCAAATGTCGGCATTGGAGTGGCTGCGCCAGGGGGCGACGGCATCCTATGGCTCGGTATCCGAACCCTGCAATTTGCCGGGGAAGTTCCCCAATCCGGCCGTGTTTCTCGACCATTATCGCCGCGGCGGCACGCTGCTCGAGGCGTACTGGAAGAGCGTGGCCATGCCGGGCCAGGGGCTGTTCATCGGGGAGCCGCTGGCACGCCCTTACGACTCTCCGCGCTGAAGGTTGCGACATGAGAAATGAAATGAATCGCAATGTGACCGGCAAGAGCCGCGCAGGCCGGATCGCCGCTGCTGCGACTGCGATTCTCCTGTGTTTCGCCGTTGGCAAATCGCCGATCGCCGAAAATCTTTTGCGCAATTCCTCGTTTGAATTGGCTACCAATCAGACCACACCAGACTACTGGGACCTACACCATGCCGCGGCGCTTCGCTTCCGGGATCTGTATGCACAGTACAACTTGGTGGATGACCCGTCGGCGCCTATCGCCGGGGTGCGGGTGTTGAGAATCACCAATAGCGAAAGCGGGTTCCCGTTTGTCTACCTGCTCTCGAAGAGATTGGATACTGCGCCCCCCGCGGGAAACTATATATTTTCCGTGTATGTCAAAGCCGACCGCCCAAGAAGCCTGTTGGAGTTGGCGCCGGCCTGGGAGCTGATGGATCAAAAGATCACTCGGACGGTGACGACGGAGTGGCAACGATATTCCGCCGAATTCAAGTATGACGGTTCTGACAAGGTATGGCTCGGGCCGATGCTGAATCTTCCCAGTCGGGGAACCTATTGGATCGCTGCGCCGCAGTTTGAGGCCGGCAGCCAAGCGACTCCCTATGCCCCGGCTGCCGAGGACGCTCATCTCGGGATGCGGACCGCGGTTCAACAAAGCGCTGCCGCTGCTGCCGTTGCAGCGCTCGCATCGGCAACGGGTTTCGCGCCGGCAGCGAGGCTCTCGGCAAAATTCGAATTCAGTGCCTATACCGACGAGTCGGAAGCGCGGCTGAAAATCAGCAATGCCTCGGACTTCGCATTCGAGGGCATCGCTGCCTGCGGCCGGCCTTCTTCGCCGAGTGGCAAGTCCGCTATCTTTTCCGCGCCGATCACGCTTAAGCAGGGGCAAACCGTTGTACTCGATGTCCCTCTCGGCGGCTTTCCTCCGGGCGCCCATCCCTGTTCGGTAATCGGATCGGGCCAGTCCGCATCGGCACAGCTAATCGTATTGCCGCCCAATCCGCTGATGGTGCGCATCGATCAATTCCGCAATACCTTGGAGTTGAACAGATCCGGATACTACATCCGAGGCATGATGGTTGGAGGCTACGTTCCGCCCGATTGGTACGTTTCCGATGTCGCCGACCACGGAGTCAACACCCTGCTCGTTTACCCGCGTTCAGAGGCGAACGGCGATTTGCATTTCGAGGAGCTGGATGCAGTGCTTAGAGTGGCTGCAAAGTACGGCCTCAAGGTCATCGTCGGGCCGCCTGTCGCTGGGCCAAAGAACGATTCCTGGAAGTCTGTGCTGGATCGCTTCTACGACCTGGTTCGCAGATATCGCAACAGCCCGGTCATCATCGGATGGTTTGTAGTCGACGAACCGTATGCACCGTCGTTGCATAAGAATGATCTGATCGACCTCTACGACAGGGTTAAGGCCATCGATCCCTATCGGCTGGCATTCATCAATTGGGTTTCCGATGATATTTCCAATAGTGTGGGCGTGGAACCCCACGGTTCGCTCGCGGCCTCGGATCTGTATTCGATCGATTATTATCCATTCGGCTACAGCAAGAACACTCTCGAAGGCTACACTCTGGAGACGATTCGAGCGCTGAGAACGGGTGCGCTGGCAGGACGGCCGGGGCACTCCTGGCTGCAGCTGTACGGTACCCAGGATGCTTATCGCGAGCCCACCGGCGATGAGTTGAACTATATGGCCTATGTCAATCTCATCTACGGCGGCAACTACAGTTATTGGCAAACGAAATCCAATGCCAAATCCACCTGGGATCGGCTCGGCAAGATCAATGAGGAAGTCACGATTCTCGCGAATCTGCTGATGTTGAACTCAAGCGCATCGGAACTAAAGGCGCCGACGCTCGTGGGGCACTATCTGTATTCGGCATGGAAAACCCAAACCGATTCCTATCTCATCGTCCTGCACGTCGGCAGTCAGAAGGAATCATTTGCGCTCGACCTGAAACCTATTTTCGGGCCCGAGGTCTCTCAGGTCCGGACTTACTTCGAGGATGTATCCGTCGACGTCCCGGGTTTCATGCTCAAAGACTCGTTCAACGCCTATGGGACCAGGGTGTACAAAATAAATGAGACAAAGTGACCCCATGATCAGCATCATCACTCCCTCGTTCAATCAGGGAGCGTATATCGAGCAGACCATTCAATCCGTGCTACATCAGGACCACGACCACGTCGAACACCTCGTGGTGGATGGGGGATCGACGGACGGCACCGTCGATATCCTGAAGCGCTACCCGCATCTCATCTGGGTGTCCGAGAAGGATCGTGGCCAGGCGGACGCGCTGAACAAGGGTCTTGCGCTAGCAAAGGGCGATATCGTCGGCTGGGTCAATTCCGACGATTATTATGAGCACGATATTTTTGGTTCCGTCGCCGCCTGTTTTCAAAGAACGAGTGCGCAGTGGGTGGTCGGAAATCTGGCCGATGTGTTCGATGATGGCTCGCAGGTCGTCTTCCGGCGCAGTCCGACGATCACATTCGATGCGCTGGTGCGGGATCCCGATATTGTGAGGCAGCAAGCCACCTTCTTTCGGCGCGAGGCATTGACGTCGGCGGGCGGCTGGAACGCGGATCGATACATGGTCATGGACTACGACCTATGGGTCAAGCTCGCGAAAGTCTCGCCGCCCGCGATGGTGGACGAGAATTGGGCTTACTTTCGCAATCACGCCGCGCAAAAGAGCGGGGGCGTCAATATTCTGCGGCAGTCGAAGGAGATCGCCGCCATCCTGCGCCGCGAAAAAGTTGCGTGGCGGCTGATTGCACGTCATCGAACCAAGAAGACCTGGTATTGGATAAAGGGCCACACCAAGGAACGATTGATCGGCCTCGGAATCGTTCCGCAACGATATCGGGGGCGCCCGATTCGCCTCGGGAAATAGATCTGCATGAAAATAGTTCATCTGACCTGGGGGCTCGGTGTGGGCGGAGCGGAAACCATGTTGAGCGACATTGCCATCGAGCAGGCCGTCGCGCATGAAACCTGGATCATCGTCGTCAACCGGGATATCGATGCGTCGATCGCTCGGGACATGGGTCCGCCCCTGCGATTGGTGACCCTGGGCCGGCCTCCCGGAAGTGCTAACCTGTGGTATCTCTTCAAGCTGCTTCTGTGGCTGTGGCGGATCGAACCCGATGTAGTGCACGCCCATCAGGACAGCTTCATCCGCCTCAGAAAGCTGATTCGGGCGCCGATGGTTCTTACTCTCCATGGTACGCGCTTGCCCTTGGACGATGGGCTCGCCGCCTATGAGTCGGTGTGCTGCATCAGCGAGGCGGTCATGGACGACGTCCTATCCCGCTTCCCCGCGTGCCGGCCGCAAGTCATTCGCAACGGGATCGATTTCGAGACTGTGAAACTCAAGGCCCATTACGGGGCGAGTCCGTTCCGCATCGTTCAGGTCAGCCGGCTGGCTCATGACATCAAGGGACAGGACTTGCTGATTCGCGCGCTGCGGCTGGTCCTGGATAGGCTAGGCGAAGGCAGCGCCTCAGTGGACTTCATCGGAGGCGGAGATTCCCTGAATTATTTGCAACAACTGTCCGTCGATTGTGGAGTCGAGGGGCGGTGTCGATTCTTGGGCGCTGCCACGCGGCAGTTCATCTACGATGCGCTCCCTCAATACGACCTGCTGGTACAACCGTCACGCTACGAAGGGTTTGGTCTGACGGTCGTCGAAGGCATCGCGGCAGGGTTGCCGGTATTGGTCTCCGACATCGAGGGGCCGATGGAAATCATCGCGGGCGGCGAGCTTGGCTGGTCTTTTACGTGCGAGGATGCGCAGGATCTTTCGAGCAAGATAGTGGAATTGATCGCACTGTCGCGCGAGTCCGATTTCGCCGATCGGATGCGAGCTCGGGCCGCACTTGCGCACGGGCGCTTCGACATCAAGTTGACGGCACGACGGTATATCGATGAGTACGCGCGATGCCTGGCATGAGCGGGGACAAGGGTCCTACGGTGATGGTGATCGACGCCTGCGATTTCGTCGAGTATCCCGTCGGGGGTCAGTTGACCACCATCAAGCAGCTGATCTCCGTCTTCGGTAACCGTCTGGCGTTGGTCGGAATTTCCACCGCAGATGAGCCTGTGGGCCGATGGATGAAGAAGCACATCGACGGTGTGGAGTTCGATTTCTTCAGCTTCGGCAGGGTCGATCCGGCGATCAAAAAGCCGCGAATTCCGCGGCGTCTTTACACCTATCTTCGGCTCAAGCTGTACAGGAAAGGGATACTGTCGCTGGGTGTGAACGCCGCCTTCATCATCGCGCCCGAAGTGATGCTGACGATCGAGGCGTGGGGTCTGCGCATTGCCTACACTTTCCCGGGCGTCGAAAATCCACTGGCCATGCCGAGATATCCCATCGGCAAATGGCTGGCGGCTCCCTTTGAAAGGAGATTCTTTTCGGCGCTGGAGCAGCGCAGTGAACTGATCATGGCCGCTGCCGATCGGAAGGCTATTGAGGGCATGAAGGAGCGAAGTGGCGGGGTGTTGTCGCACAGGCCGGTCCTATCGGCTCCAACCCTCGTGGACACGAAGATATTCTATGTAGACCGCAAGGAGGACCTGGTTCCGGGGCCTGTGCTGGTGAGCTGCGGACGTCTGAATTGGGTCAAAGGCTGGGATTTGGTATTCGACGCGTTTTTGCAGGTGATGAAGGAAGTTCCGGCCGCGCGCCTGTACTTCGTCGGCGACGGTGAGGATCGCGGCAAACTCGAGAAGCGGATCGATGCGGCAGGGGTGGGCAATTCGGTGTTCGTCACGGGTTTTCTGAGGCCGGCGGAGGTGGCCCGGTATCTGAATTCCGCACGGTTATTCCTGCTGGGTTCACATAGGGAGGGATGGCCGACGGCGCTCGTAGAAGCGGAAGCGTGTGGTTTGCCTGCCGTGGTGACCGACGTCAGCGGTGCTTCCAGTCTCATCGAACAGGGACGAAATGGCTTCATCGTTCCCAATCGGGACGCGGAGGAATTTGCCGCGAAAGTCATCGCCGCATTGAAGCTGGAGTGCCCGAACCCGACTTCGCTGCGGATAGGGGGCCGGCATTCCCTCGACAGCTGGAAGGAAAGCCTCTCGGCACTATGGGAGCCTTTACGTGACTGATTGTCACATGAAATTAATGGCCGTGTGGCACTCTGCATTCCAATCAAAGAGCGCCGTCTCTGTTACAAACTGTCGCGGGAGCGATTCTTGAGCACGGATACTTCAGCCACTGTGCGTGTATTGCATCCGCGCGCCAAGCCGACGGACGCCGAACACTATGCCCGATACGGCTACGTCGTGGTCCGAGGGGTCGTGCCAAGGCCGCAAATCAAGGAACTGAGAGCGCTTTACGCGCTGCGGATAGTGCCCTCCAAGTATCCTTTCTTCCGGCAAAGCTCCAACGCGTACGAGCCGAACAAAATGAACGGCCACGGGTATGTGCGACAGTCCTTCCTCGATATCCACGACTATGCGCGATATCCGGAATTCAGCCGGGCTGCCCGCAATATATTCTGCTCACCCGGGTTGATCGGCGCTTTACGGCGGGTTTCCGGTTTCGAGACTTTCGCGTTGATGCAGACGATGCTGTTCGATCTGAACACCGAAACGCCGGCGCACCAGGACTGGTACTACCTCGATTCCGTGCCCGGCGGAGAGCTGATTGCGGCGTGGATCGCTCTGGAGGACATCGACGAGCGCGCAGGAAGATTCTATGTCATGCCAGGCTCCCAGGAGAGGGACTTTGGCGCCAAGACTCCCGGCCGTACACACTCGGAGTGGCTGGGCGTGATTCGCGATCATGTGTCGGATCGCCGCAACGAGATCTCCGCGCCTGCGCTCAACGCCGGCGATGTGCTCTTTTGGAATTCAAGGACGGTTCATGGGTCATTGCCAACTGGAGATGACGCATTCTCGCGCAAGTCCCTGACCGCGCACTACCTGCCGAATGGATTCGCGTTCGGCAACCTGTTTTCCGAGAAATCCAAATTGCCGTACAAGGATCACGACGGCGTACGCTTCTATCGGAATCAACCCGATTACTCATACTGGAATCGGCTGAAGTTCGCCGTCAAAACGAGAGCTTACGAGTATCCGGCGATTCGGGAAACGCTGCGCAAGGTACGCAAGGTCGTCGGTTCGAGATAGATGGGACGCGTGGCGGCCGCTATCCGCCAATTCGCTCACGCAGTACCAACCAAAGAAACAAAGGCGCGGATATCATGGTTCGACGCCACAATCGCTTCGGTTCTCGAGGCAGCCGATAGAGCCACTCCAGACCCAGGTCGCAAATCCATTGCGGGGCGCGCTGCGTCACCCCGGCGTAGTAGTCGAATACGGCGCCGATCGATCCGATGACCGGAACTTGCAGCCGCGCGGCATTGAGGGCTACCCACTTCTCTTGCTTAGGGGCCGTCATTCCTACCCAAAGCACGTCGGGCTCGAATTGACATATTCTCTGCATCATCTCCTCATTTTCCTCTCGCGACCATTGCCGAAACGGAGGAGACAGGGTCGCCACGCGAACGCGGGGAAAGGCGTGCGCCACACGCGCAACCAATTTCGCCAGCACTTCATCGCGAGAACCGAAGAAAAACGCCCTGCCGCCGGTTCGATTCAGCGCCGTCATGACTGATGTAAAGAAATCGGAGCCTGTTATCCGAGGGCCAACCGAAATCCCGGCCAGCGATGCCGCCCAAGTGCACCCGACGCCGTCGGCGACGACGGCGCTAGCCGTTTCGAGCGCATCGCGAAATTCGACGTCAGCGTGCGCGACAACCAGCGAGTGAGGATTCGCACATGCAAAAATAAAGGATTCGCGACCCTCCTGTATTGCCGCCTCTGCCGCCGATACCAGCTCTGACAAGGAGCGGGTCCCAATGCGAACACCCAACATTCGGCCCTCTGACACGGCTTCTACCCTTTGCAATGAATCTGCAATGACAATCTTGTATAAAAACGCCAGCCGGTAAATAGGCGACGCCGCTTCCCGCCGCATTATATCTGTCGAATTCGAGACGCGCTGTTGCGCGCTGCGGCTGTCTATTTATGAAAGTACTGATCGTACATAACAAATACCGTACCTCCGCGCCCAGCGGCGAAGATGTCGCCGTGGGCAATGAGCAGCGCATGCTGGAGGATCGCGGGGTGGAGGTGGTCGCCTTCGAACGCTGCAACGACGATCTCGACGATTCCTCGGTGACAGCCAAGACTTCCATGGCCATCAACACGATCTGGTCCCGGCGGTCACGGTCCGAGCTGCGGCAGGTTCTGCAGCGCACCCGCCCGGATGTCGTCCACGTCCACAACACGTTTTCGATGATCTCCCCCAGTATCTACGGCGCATGCAAGGCGGAAGGTTTACCGGTCGTACAGACATTGCACAACTTCCGATTTTTCTGTCCGTCCGCATTATTCATGCGAGACGGTAAGCCCTGCGAGGAATGCCTGGATAAAAGCCTGCTGCAATCCGTGCGGCATCGGTGCTATCGAGGCTCCGTGAAGGCCACCGCGACTTTGGCAGCGATGCTGACCCTGCATAGAGCCATCGGCACTTATTCGCGCGATATCGATCGCTATATCGTGCTCACGCAATTCGCACGACGAAAAGTGGCAAAGGCGGGGATAGCGGCAGACAAGCTGGTCGTGAAGCCGAATTTCGTACGTAATCCGCCGCCGCCGGGCGGCGGGGGCGGTGGGTACGTAGCGTATGTAGGCCGGTTGCTGGAAGGGAAGGGGACGAAGACGCTGGTCGAAGCGTGGCGTCACCTACCGTCGGTCAAGTTGAAGATCGTCGGTGACGGCGCCTTGCGTCCGCAGCTCGAAGCGCTCGCGCGGTCCCAGAATCTCAATATCGAGTTCATGGGTATGCAGAAGCGTCCGGTGGTCTTGGACGCCATCTCGAGCGCCGACCTGATCATCGTCCCGTCCGAAGTGTACGAAGGCTTCCCGCTGGTCATCGCGGAGTCATTCGCGTGCGGTACGCCCGTGTTGGCCTCGCGCATCGGCAGCTTGGAGGAGTTGGTCGATGAGGGAGTGAACGGCAGAAAATTCGCCGCCACGGATCCCGAGGAACTGGCCGGTGCGGTGCGGGTCATGCTGGCTGACAAACCGGCCCTGCACAGGATGCGTGCCAATGCTCGCGCCTACTTCGATGCGCATCTGACGGAGCAGGCGAACTACGCACAACTGATGAACATCTACTCCACCGTCATCGCGGAGCCGTGCCGCCGAAGCCGGCAGGGCTCTTTACTCTAAGGACCATCGTTTCGTGGATCATCACAAGCTGTTTTCCGTTATCACGACCATCCAGCCGCCGACGCCCTGCGTACGGGACTTGGCCGTTCTGCTCGATGCCATACCGGCTCCATTGATCATAGTCGGAGATTCGGCAGGGCCTTTTGCATATCCGCTGGCGGGGACGGATTTTTGGAGTTTGGAGCGGCAGAAGTCGTTGCGATTTTCTCTGTCTTCACTGCTGCCTACGAAGCACTATAGCCGGAAAAATCTAGGCTACCTCGTAGCGATGTCGATGGGAGCGGAATGCATTTACGAAACCGACGATGACAATGCGCCGTTGCCGGAATGGACTGCTCGAACACTCGAGATCGACGCCGTTGGTTTGGGGAAATCCCGCTGGATCAATGTGTACCGTTGGTTCTCGGAGAATTTGATCTGGCCAAGAGGATTGCCTCTCGAGTTCATCCGTGACGCATCCACCATGCCCGTGCAAGCCGTACCGAAACGGCTGCATCGGGCGCCGATCCAGCAAGGGCTCGCGAACATATCCCCCGATGTCGATGCAGTGTGGCGTCTCGTGTTGGATACCGAATTTAGTTTCAATCGCAGGGAGAGCGTCGTGCTCCCGGCGGGCTCTTGGTGTCCCTTCAACAGCCAAACGACCTGGTGGTGGGACGACGCTTTTCCACTGCTGTACCTTCCGAGTCATTGCTCCTTTCGTATGACCGACATCTGGCGGAGCTTCGTGGCACAGAGATGTCTGTGGGAGCTGAATCTCGGATTGGCATTCCATGCTCCGGAAGTCTATCAAGATCGAAATCCCCATTCGTTGTTGCGGGACTTCGACTCCGAGATACCCGGCTATCTGAGAAATGACGCCTTGATTTCCTCTCTGGAGAAATTGCAGCTACGGCCGGGGCTCGAGTGCGTGACGGCAAACGTCGTTCGCTGCTACGAACGGCTCATTCAAGACGGCTTTATACCGAAAGAGGAAATGCCGCTGGTGCGAGGCTGGGCGCAGGATATCGAGCATATTCGCACGGGCACCTCCGTGAGGGTACCGAGTTTTGCATAAGGACCGGGTAACGCGGAATATCGAATAGCACCGGAGGGTACTTTGCAGGACATCGCTTTCGCGTCAATTGGGGATCCGAGAGATGCCAGGACTTGGTCCGGCACTCCTCGAAATCTAATCCTGGCCTTGGAGGAGGCGGGATGCTGCGTGACGGGGGTGGACCTGCAATTGCCACAGGTAATCCGCCGGCTGCTCAAAGGTTTGAGCTTGGGTATGGGCATGGGATCCGACTACATGCGAATGAGGGCGACTCGGAGAATAGTGACTGCACGGCATCGTCTAAAGTCCCATCAACCAAAGCCCACCATCCATATGGGCACGTTGACCATCCCCGTGGGATCGACCCGAACGGGCGGCGGACCGCACTACATATTCATCGACTCGACTTTTCACTTGCTGTCGAATAACGAGTTTACGGGATACGATGTACTGCAAAAATCGCGATTCGACGCTCTCGAGCGATGGTCCTTCCACAGCGCCAAACACCTCTTCGCGATTTCCGAGTATGTTCGAGAGGATCTCATCGGGCACTACGGCGTACCTCCCGAACGCATCACGGTGGTCGGTACGGGACGAGGGAAAATAACACCCTACTTCGGAACCAAAGAGTACAAAGATGGCACCGTATTATTCGTAGCGAAGGAGCGATTTGAGGAAAAAGGCGGCAGGTTGTTGCTGGATGCCTTCCAGAAACTAACGAGCGTGCACCCCAAGGTAAAACTGATCATGGTGTGCGAGAGCAAGTACCAAGCCTTGGTGGAGTCGGTTCCGAATGCCGTGTTCAAGACATCTCTGCCCTGGGAGGAACTCGAGTCGCTCTTCCACCAAGCGGCCCTATTTGCCATGCCTGCGCTGCACGAGCCTTGGGGGCTGGTGTATCTGGAAGCGCTGGCCTCGCGGTGCGCGGTCCTAGGGCTCGAGCGGAATGCACTGGCGGAAATCACTGGTGGCGGGAAGCACGGCTTTCTGGTCAGGCACGCGACTCCCGCGGCGATTGCGGATGCCTTGATTAGCGCGTTCTCGGACGCCGAGAAATTGCGATCCATGGCCGCGGCAGGTCAGGAGCACTGCCTGTCTACCTATTCCTGGGCCCGAACTGCGGCGCTCATTCGGCAGCGGCTCGTAGATGCATAGGCGCTTGCACCGATGAAGGAAACGCCGCCGGCATTACCAGGCAGGACTCTGCGCAATGCGGGAACCTCCCTGCTGCAACTGTTCGTCTCAACGATTTCGTTGTTCGTGCTGTATCGCGTCGTGTTGGGGATTTTCGGCCCTCGGGAATTCGGGGTCTGGTCGCTGGTGGTAGCGGCAACCTCCGTGGTCGGTCTTTCCAATATGGGGCTTACCGGCGCCATCACCAAACACGTGGCGGACAGCAGGGCAGCGGGCGACCCGCATCGTCTGGCAGGCCTGATCGAGACCTCCGTGGTTTCGGTGGCCCTGCTTTCGATGCTATTGGCCCTCGCGGGCGCTCCGCTCATGAGGCTGTACTTCGCCGCGACTCTGAGCGGCGATGCGCTTCAGACGGCCGTGGCTATTCTGCCGATTGCATTGGTGGCGTTCTGCCTGTCCATGATCACGGCGATCTATCAGTCGGCTCTATACGGGTGCCACTTGATCGTTCAGCGGAACGGGATATTGATCTTCGAGTCGATTTCCTTCCTCGCTCTTTCCATCGGTCTGGCATCGCGCTATGGATTGTTTGGAATGGTTTACGCACGGGCCGCGCAAAATCTCATCACCTTGGTGCTATCCGCTGCAATTCTCAGACGGCACGTGCCTCTCCTGGCCTGGATCCCTGTCCGCTGGAAAAAAATATACTTCAAGGAATTGATCGGCTATGCGCTGAGCTTTCAATTCATCGCCTTACTAAGCATGGTGATGGATCCTTTGACCAAGGGCCTGCTCAGCCGATTCGGCTCCCTGGAGATGGTGACCTACTTCGAAATGGGTTCGCGCCTGATTGGGCAAGTGCGCGGCCTCGTGGTGAATGCCAATCAAGTCCTGGTCCCGACTTTTGCCGAGATGAGCCGCGATGGCGCGCCGCAAGTCGAAACGCTGTTTCGAAAGTCCTACGCAGTCATTTTTTACGCGACCGTCTGCCTGTTCGGCCTACTTGCCGCCGGGTTGCCTCTGTTGGGCCTCGTATGGCTCGGCGTCGACCAGCCGATCTTCGTCAAAATCACTTATATTCTCTGCGCGGGATGGTTGACCAACACACTGACGGTCCCCGCCTACTTCGCCTGCCTGGGCACAGGCGACATGCGTGCGGTGGTGCGGTCACACTTGGCAATGGCCGGTTTGAACCTCGCGTTGGGATACGGCTTCGGCAAGTTGTGGGGCGGATATGGGGTGATTGCGGGCTGGGCAATCGCCCTTGGCGGGGGCGGACTGGTGATGCATATCGGGTATTGCTTGAGAAGCAATTTCGGTCTGAGAGGTTTGGTGCCGCCCCGAGGGATCAGTCTCGTTCTATTTTGCGTCCTCGGGCTCTTTCTCGGGCAGTTCACGACAGAGTGGGTACGTACGCTCGATCCATCGAGCCTGCTGGCGTATATCCCGACGGGAAAACTGCGAGCTGGAGACATCATGGCATCGGGTGCGGCACTGCTTAGTTTCGTGGCGATCTTCCTGGCACCCGCCCTGTCGCATCCGATTAGAGGCGAAATACTCCACTGGGTCACGCGAAAGCGGGCGACATAAGTGTTGCCGGTTGCACATGGTCCAAGCAGTAAAGCCCTGCTGAGCGGTGCGCTTTGATGGCCCTCTATCTCAGCCTGGGCGCCGTGGGATTTATGGTGTTCCTACTATTGCAGCCGAAGGTCAAGGCGCTCATCTCCTTCTTTCTCATGATGCATTTTTTCAACATTGCGCCGGATAAGGTTTTCGGTGTGTATGCATGGGACTACGGCGCGATTCTGATGTTGGTCACGGCGGCCGAGGTGTTCTTCAGGCAACCAACCCTGGAACCGAGAGATCATACTTACCTCACCGTCTTGAAAGTATTCCTGGCGTGGCTGTTAATTTGCTTCGTCTGGTCGCTCTTGATCTACCAATATCCGGTCATGCATACGATCAAGAGCGCGAGATACATGGTGGTCGGCTACTCCATGACTCTGATTTTCATCCGCCTGTTTTCCGTGCAAACCGACGCCTTCGAGTTTCTGATGAAATGGTTCTACCGATTGACCTTCGTGCTCATGCCGGTCTTCGTGCTGCAATATGTTTCGAAAAAGCCTCTGCTGTTTACGCAGATTGGTGAATATGAAGGTGCGCTTCGCGCAATTCCGGGATTCTTGCCGCTCTGCCTACTCAACTTCTGGATCATTCTTGTAAGGTTTCTGTCATCCGAAAGGCTCGCAGTCCATGAGTGGATCTACGCAGCCCTGGTCTTAGTCACCGTCGCCTTGACTTACACGCGCGGCATTTACCTCGCATTTATCTTTACCGGCGGCGTGCTCATGTTCACCATGTCGAAGGACCGCACGCTGAAGGCCTCATCGGTGTTCGGGGCGACCCTGGCAGCCCTCGTCGTAATTGCCGTACTCGTGGCCTCGGGTGCCGCGGATAGGGTCATCGGGCGGGCCGCGAACGGGCTGCAGATGCTCGATTCGAGTTCATCGACATCCGGCCACAGAAAGGACGACACCTTTGCCGGCCGGCTGGGCTTGGTGGCGGAACGCTTCTCGCTCGTATGGACTCAAAATCCCATCCTCGGATACGGCTTTCTCCATGAAGAGGACGTGCCCGCTGATCTGCGCAACGGCCTGAAGTACGGAACGCCGCTGGGCGGCACGGCTGCGGATCCGACCGCCTTTTCCAGAAACGATGCCGACGGCCACTATACTCTGGCCTTTTACTCTGCCGACATCGCCTGGGCGAACATCGTGAATATGACCGGCTGCGTGGGCGTCGCCTCGCTCATCGCGCTCATGCTGACTTTTGTTCTCGAACACTATGGAAATATCGATGGTAGGCACCCATTGGGATACGCGGTGCGGACTGCTCTTTTTCTGCAAGTGGTAATGATATTTCTATTGATGTTCGACGGGGACTCGTTCTACGGCAACTTGCAGATACCCGCGTTTCTTCTGGCAGGGTACTCCTTGACCCGCGAACAGCGAGTCCAGGCGAAATCGGCTCTACGGGTAATGCAAACGCGTCCGCCCAATCTGATGACCTGAATCTCCGTTCACGTCTACGCTCGCCGGTGGGACAGGTCCCTTGAGCTATGAATATTCGAGCAGCGCCACCTGCTCGACTTCCTTGCCGGCAATTTTACGGCTCCTCATGATCCATGTCAGCTGAACGTAGCCCAGCACTTCACGCCAGCGCCGCGACCATACACGTAGGCTGCGCCATGAGAAATTGCG
Source organism: uncultured Gammaproteobacteria bacterium (assembly GCA_963807505.1). Lineage (GTDB taxonomy): Bacteria > Pseudomonadota > Gammaproteobacteria > Steroidobacterales > Steroidobacteraceae > Bog-1198. The sequence goes on from CAWECC010000001.1 coordinate 1,691,718, forward strand.
CCGCAGCGGGATCAATTCGTATTCCTCGAAGTCCAGCATCAACATGAAGAAGCCCAACAATCTCATGGATCGTCTCGTTGCGACCCACTTGACGCATTTGCTGATGCCCGTGTGCCCAAACATGTTCATGCGTAAAGCTTGTCTGAGCATGATGGCCGGCATCTCGATTCTCATGTCGGAGGAAAGGTACTCCTCGCTTGCCACGGAAGTCACGCTGTTGGCGTGAATATCGATTCTCCACAGATCGGAGCGCCCGCCGCTGCGTGAGTTGAAATACACCGGCCGCCCGCGGAAGCGCTTGCGCCAAAACCAGGGAATATGCGCATGAAGGCGGTTGAAATATTTGCGAAGATCCGCCTCGGACACGATTACTTTGTCCTCGAGCGCATAGTGCCGGGAAAGCGTCTGCGCGTTCGCTTCGGCGTAAGCCTCGATCTGGCGCTCCCGGTCTGAGAACCATTGTGCTTCGGAGGCGAGAGAAAATCCGGTACGATCATTCCACACTGAACCAGGAAGCATGGTGACGAGCTCAGTCGCAGCTCCTGTCTCGGCCCTGTAGCGACGGAAGTAGTCTTGAGCGTCCTTGGGCGTCTGCTGCCACCGATTGAATCGGCGTGCTTCCCGATGCAGATGACAGTGATTGCTAGCGAAGGGCACCGCATAACGGGGCTTGACCGCACCCATGAAATTGGCAAATGAGCGAAGGTAGCCTTCCTTGTCGTTGACGCCGTCATAGCTGCTGTTATCGCCGTCCAGGTATTCATGGCAGACGCGGGTATTGGCGCTGCTGTGGCTGCGAAGCACGAAATCGATCGATGGAAACCGCCGCTTTACATCGCGCAGCGGCAGTCCACAAATTTTGCAGTCATTCGCGTCGAGCAAGACCGTGCTCCCCGCTCGGACGGCCAGCATGGAATCGGTCAATGGAAAGAAAAGAAAGGGCGTAATGCAGAAATCCGCCGACAGCGTGTATGACTTGCCGTGCGGGAGCTCGATTACCCGCTTGAAGCCCATGGCACGCAGGTCGTCGCGCATGCGCGAGTAGCGATCCTCAGGGATGAGCACCGGTACATCCCTGCCAAGCATGCGCAGGGAGGGCCCATGAAAATGGTCCCAATGGATGTGACTCAAGTAGATGAAGTCCGCCTTCAAAGTCCGCACTCGGACGTCATTGACGGGCGGGTAATTCCACCAGGATCGCCAGTAGGCGCTGCCGATCAGCCACGGGTTGACGATCAATGTCGAACCGCCGTGCTCGATTCTCAGGCCGGCGTGGGAGAGTATCTCGAATTCCATCTGTCATTCTCATGGCTATCTGCGTTGTCGCAACGACTCGTCGGCGTGCATGGTGCGCCAATTGAGATTTGCACAGCGACAAAGCCTCGGCCCAGCCGATGGACGGGACAAGGTCAATTTTAATCTACAGGGATAATCCTCTTTTATTGTTGCATCAATTTGACTCAGCGGGCAGAACGACAGGATTACATGCGCTCGACCATCATATACTTGAGGGCTGATCGGGTGCCCGGGTCTGCCAGGAAGAGTGATGAGGATTGCGCAGAATGCTCAAAGAATTGATAAAGAAAGTATTGCGGAGCGCCGGATATACAGCCTCGCGCTACGATCCTCGTCGCGATGCCGATGTGGTTCGGAACAATCTTTTCAAGTCCGCCGCCATCAACGCAATCCTGGATGTGGGCGCCAATGCCGGCCAATATGGCGAACGGTTACGGCACTTGGGCTATCGGGGCAAGATCATTTCCTTCGAGCCCCTATCGAGCGCATTCGCGCAATTGAAGGAAACAGCGGCCGGCGATGCCAGCTGGCTGACCGAGCGGTGTGCCCTCGGAGAGCGCGAAGAAGTGGCATCCATCAACATTGCTGGGACCTCAGCGAGCAGCTCGTTGCTTGAAATGCTTCCACGTCATGTAGAGGTGGCACCTCAATCCGCCTACATAGGCAAAGAGGAGATCACCGTTCATAAATTGGATTCATTATTCGATCGTCACCTATCGCCGAGCGACCGTGTTTTCATGAAGATCGATACCCAAGGGTTTACTTCCAAAGTCCTGGCGGGAGCTGAGCAGAGTTTGAAGAGAATCGAGGGACTGGAGGTGGAGCTGTCAATCGTGCCGTTGTATGCGGGGGAGCCGTTGATTCATGATGTGTTGTCCTTGCTCCACCAGAAGGGATTTGGCGTATTTTCTTTGGAGCCGGAGATGTTCGATGATACCTCCGGGCAGCAGATACAGCTCAATGGGCTGTTTCATCGGATCCAGTGAGGTCGCGACAGTGGATTCGCTGTGAAAAGCCACTCAGTTACCGTCTACCACAATAGAAAGACCAACGGCGCGCACTCGCGGCAGATTTTTACCGGATTTTGCGAGCTTGCGAGATCGGGTGCGATCGATCTCAATATGGTGGAGCAGGATTGGAATCCCGGATATGAAACCGAGAATCTCATCAAAGTTACCGTGAACGGTGGAATGGATCTGCTCTTCGATACCAATGATGGCTTTTACTGGATACATGACAGCCTGGATCGAAATATAGAATATTTTGCCGAGCGTATTCTGCCGAAATTTCAGTACGTGTTTAAGCGCAGTTGCAATGCGCAAACCGTGGAAAGATTCGGCGACGCTGCCGCGAAATTTCAGCCGCTGGGGTTGAATTACGATGTAACGAGCCCCTGCAATGCGGCTGATCGGGTCTACTATGGCTGGCGCGACCAACTGAAAAAGCGTCTGAAAAGAAGCGCTATTCTGTGCAAAACTCTGGGCCGTGTCCCGGACCGCGTATTCCACATCGAAAATTTCGAGCATCCGCCCCTGCCGCAGCAGCAAGAATCGCCGCCGCCGCAGATTCTGCTGTTGACGAGACTCTGGGACCCCGTCGGTGAAAAAGTTGACTCGGTGGCTTCTACAGTACGGGAAACCGGCGCACGCGATCGGAATTCGATCAATCGAGTCAGGATCGAGTGTCTGGAAGCCTGTCGCGCCGCCTTTGCCGGCCACTTCATCGGCGGCCTGTCCGCCACACCTTACGCAGAGCAAATTGCCCCTCACCTGATCGCGACCGCAGGAACGACCGATAAGCAAAGCTATATTCAACTGGTCAAGGCCAGTCAAATCTGCATTGCAACGACCGGTCTGCATTCGTCAACCGGCTGGAGGCTGGGCGAATATGTGGCCGCCTCCCGTGCCATCGTAAGCGAGAAAATCCACGATGAATTGCCCGGCGATTTCCGAGCGCAGCGCAATTATCTGGAATTTTCAACTGCCGAGGAACTGGTGGGCGCAGTTCGAAGACTGCTCTCCGATCGATCCTTGATGAGTTCGATCATGTGGAACAATTATTGCTACTACCAAACCCATGTGCGCCCGGACAGCCTCGTTCTGAATACGTTGCTGAAAGCACTCGTCTAAGGTGCGGGAAGAAAGCCGGTGTCACCTCCCTGCAACACATTGGCGGTATGAAGACTGGCTGCGCTTGGCGGAGCCTCGCGTCATTCATTGTCAGGAAATCAGATGTCCATTCAGTCGATCGACCCCGCCCCGACCGTGCCGCCCGTGTGGAAGTTGTCCTGGGGTCTCGTGCTCATCGCCGCCATCGTCGGGTTGCTGAGCCTTTGGCCGTTCTGGGACGGATTGACTCGCATGTGGGGCTGGTGGGTCGACCAGCCCGAATACAGCCACGGCTTGTTGATACCGCCCGTTGCGGCATTTCTGATGTGGCAGCAGAAGGATCGGCTGGAGCGCATTCCGTTCACCGCCAATTGGTGGGGTGTGCTGCTCGTTCTGCTCGGTGGCGGACTATTGATCATCGGTCAGCTCGGAACGGTGTACACGGCGGTACAGTACGCCTACGTCATTACCCTGTATGGGCTGATACTGTCCTTCCTGGGCTGGCCGGCCTTCCGGCTCATTGCGGTTCCGTTGCTGATCTTGCTGTTCATGATTCCGCTGCCGGAATTCGTGATGAACAATCTGTCGACGAAGCTGCAGCTGCTGTCCTCGCAGATCGGCGTGTTCTTCATGCGGCTGTTCGATATCAGCGTCTTCCTCGAAGGCAATGTCATCGATCTCGGGGGCTATAAGCTGCAGGTCGCGGAAGCCTGCAGCGGGCTACGGTACCTGTTTCCGCTGATGACTCTCGCGTTCCTGATCGCGTACTTCTACAAGGGCGCGTTTTGGAAGCGATGCGTTCTGTTTCTGTCCAGCATCCCGATCACCATGCTGATGAACAGTATTCGAGTCGGCACCATCGGGGTGATGGTGGAGCATTGGGGCATCGGGATGGCCGAAGGCTTTCTGCACGAGTTCCAAGGATGGATGGTGTTCATGATCAGCACATTGATGATGCTGGGCGAAATCGCGGTGCTCAACGGGATCGGCCAAGAAAGCGGTACCTGGCGCCAGCTCTTCGGCGTGGAATTTCCGGCGGCGACGCCGAGCGGAGCTGCGATCAGGCGAAGGAATTTGCCGAGCAGCTTCATCGCGGCGAGCGCACTGCTCCTGGTCTTCATCCTAGTCACCCTGGTGATTCCGCGGCCGGCCGAGATTTTTCCCGCCCGCGCTTCGTTCGCGGAATTTCCCATGGGACTCGGCGGGTGGCACGGCCGCCGCAGCAGGCTCGAATCGGTGTTCACCGATCAGCTGAAGCTGGACGACTATTTGATCGCTGATTATGTCAACGGCACCGACGATGTGGCGGAACTCTACATCGCCTATTACGACTCGCAGCGCAAAGGCGAAGCGGTGCATTCACCGCGCTCCTGCCTGCCGGGCGGCGGCTGGCAGATGCGGGATTTCGGCCAGCGCGACCTGCGGAGCGTGTCGATCAACGGCGAGCCATTGCGCGTCAATCGCACGCTGATCGAACTCGGCAATCAGCGCCAGCTGGTTTATTACTGGTTCCAGCAGCGCGGCCGCACCATCGACAATGAATTCGCCGTGAAGTGGTATCTGTTCTGGGATGCGCTGACGCGGCATCGCACCGACGGGGCCCTGGTGAGGGTCATTACGCCATTGCCGCCGGCGAGCAGCGAGGCGGACGCGGACCGCCGGCTCGAGGATTTGGTGTCGCGCGTCGTACCTGATCTGACTCGATTCGTTCCGAACTAGCCGTGCACTACATCATGCCATTCGTTCTCGCCATGGTGGTCACCATGGCCTCGCTGCCGCTGCTGGTGCGGTTGGCGACCCGATGGCTGATCGTCGACCAGCCGGGTGGGCGGAAAGTCCATTCGGTGCCCATCCCCCGCGTGGGCGGCGTCGCCATGACGCTGGGTATTTTCGTCGCCGCCCTGCTGACCGTTGACTTGCAAACGCAGGATCGCTGGTTTCTGGCGGCCGCGGGTGTTTTGGCGATCTTCGGGGTGATGGACGATCGCTTCGACCTGGACTATCGCGTCAAGCTGATCGGCCAGCTGCTGGCGGTGGGCATCGTCGTCATTGCCGGCGATGTGCAGATTCGCGCCGTCACTCTCGACGACCGGTTTCCGCTGTCCCCATGGATTTCGGAGCCGTTGACGGTGGTGTTTTTGGTTGGCGTCACCAATGCCATCAATCTGGCCGACGGGCTCGACGGCTTGGCGGGCGGCACCACTTTTCTGTGTTTATGCGCGGTGGCCTTGCTGTCGAGCTTGGGCGACCAGGGCGCCGGTACGGCGCTGGCGCTAGCCTTCGCGGGCGCGGTGCTCGGGTTCCTGCGTTTCAACACCTATCCGGCGAGCGTCTTCATGGGTGATGCCGGTAGTCAGTTGCTGGGTTTCGCCATTGGCGTGCTGAGTGTGCGCGCGACGCAGGGGGTATCCAACGAAGTGAGCACGGCAATACCGGTATTGCTGCTGGCCTTGCCCATTCTCGACACCTTGAGCGTCATGGTGCAGCGCCTGAGCGAAGGCCGCTCACCGTTCAGTGCCGATAAAAACCACATCCATCACAAATTGCTGGCACTGGGGTTCGACCATCATGAGGCGGTCATGGTGATCTACGCCGTGCAGGCGGCGCTGTTCGTCCTGGCATACGTCCTGCGCTACGAATCCGACCTTTTGATCATGGGGACGGTCACGGTGTTTTTCGCCGTCTCGATCACGGTACTGCAAATGGCTACCCGTTCCGGGTGGCGGCTGCGCGGTGCGAAAGGCAGTGGAGGCAATTCGGCCCTGTCGCGATTGATGACGGCCATGCAGCGGCCGGAGCTGCTGCCGCGCCTGTCTTATCAGGTGATTGCAGGGTCACTTGCCCTTTATGCAAGTCTCATCGTGTTGAAAACCGCCCGGTTCGGCAGCGACCTGCGGCTGCTGATCGGCGCATTGCTTGCCGTAACGGTCGGATTTCTGTTGATTCTGCGCGGCAGGCCCATCAGCCTCGCCGAAAAAGGGGTCGTGTACGTCACGGCCACTGTCCTGGTCTATCTCGACGCGGTGGTGGACTCCGCGGATCGGGTGATTTCCGCGCTAGGATGGGTCGCGGTCGCCGCCGCCGCGGTGGGCACCGCCGTGAGATTGCGATTGCACAACGATCGACGTTTTCAGCTGACGCCCCTCGACCTCATTGTCCTGTTCATGGCGCTCGTGGTTCCCAGTCTGCCGGGAATTTTACAGCTGCCGCACGGGGGCGCACTCGGCATCGCCAAACTGGTGGTAGTGCTCTATTCCATTGAAATGTTGGTCCGCCGGTCGGATGGGCGCGCAGCCTTGGTGCGCCTTGCGGCGGCGGCGGTCCTGACAGGTCTGGCGGTACGGCCTCTGGTTCCGCTGTAGCCCGTCACACCCGGTGTCATGTCGCGTCTCGTGTCACGCGAACGTCATTTGCGCTTCTTACACTCCCATCCCCCAAGCGATGGTGACTCATGTTTTTCCCTAATCCCAAACACCGGATGTTTCTCGCCGCGCTGTCGGTCGCCTGTCTCGTCATCGCCGGCTGCGGCGGAGCGGAATCCCGCAAGGCCCGGCATCTGGCCAAGGGGCAGGCCTTCATGGTGGAAGGCAATTTCGAAAAGGCGCGCGTGGAATTTCGCAATGCGCTCCAGCTGGTGCCCACCGACAGCGTGGCGCGCTACGAAAACGGCGTGGTCGATGAGAAGCTAGGCAACCCGCGCGAGGCCGCGCAGTTCTATCAGGGCGCGATCGATGTCGATGCCGACGACGTGCCCGCACGGGCGGCGCTCGGCCGCTTATACGTGCTCGGTGGAGCTGCCGACAAGGCCATGACGACCATCAAGCCATCGCTCGATAAGCACCCGTCGGATGCCTCTCTGCTGACGGTGCGAGCGGCGGCGCGGGTGCAGCTCAAAGACCCCGACGGCGCGCTGCAAGACGCAGAACACGCCGTTCAACTGGCGCCCAGCAACGAAGACGCGATCGCGGTGCTCGCCGCGATCTACAAGGATAAAAATGAACCCGAGAAAGCGCGCGTGCTCCTCGAGGGCGCAATCAAGGCGATTCCGAACAGCGTCGACTTGCGGCTGGCGCTCGCGCAGCTATATGCAACCCTGAATCAGCAGCCCCAGGTCGAGGCGTTGCTGATCGACCTCACGCGCTTGAAACCGAAGGAGAAATCGCATCGGCTGAGGCTGGCGCTGTACTACGCACGCTTGAACCACTTGGACGAAGCGGAACGGACGCTGCGCGAGGCAGTCAAAGCGCTGCCGGACGAACGCGATCTGAAGATCGCTCTGGTGCAGTTCCTCGCCACGAGACGCGGACGCGATGCAGCGGACAAGGAACTGTCCGCCATGATCGCCGCGAATCCCAAAGACTACGAGCTGCGGTTTACGCAGGCACAGTTCTACATCGAAGGCAAGGAACCGGCGAAGGCGGAGAACATCTACAAGGAAGTCATCGCCGCGGCCGACTTGGACGCAGCGGGGCTCACGGCGCGCGATCGCCTCGCCGCACTGCGCGTGCAGAGCAACGATGTGGCCGGCGCGGAAAAGTTGATCGCAGAGGTGCTGGCCAAGAGTCCCCGTGACAACGATGCGCTGATTCTGCGCGGCAATTTGTCGCTGGCGCAGAAAGACCCGAAGAGCGCGATTGCGGATTTGCGTTCGGTTCTACGCGATCAGCCCAACTCCGTCGGCGTGATGCGCTCGCTGGCGCGCGCGCACCTCGCCAACGGTGAACCGGCGCTGGCCGAGGAGACCATGCGCCGCGCGGTAGAGGCCAATCCGAAGGACCTGAATGCGCGGCTCGATCTCGCGCAGCTGCTGATCCAGTTGAACAAGCCCGAACAGGCAAAACCCGTGATCGACGAGCTGGTGAAACAGGAGCCGAACAATGCGACCGCGCTCGACGCGCAGTTCCGGATCGCCGAGGCAACCAAGGATACCGGGGCGGCCAAAACGGCAGCGGACGCAATCGTGGCACTGCAGCCGAAGTCGGCAGTCGGGTACTTCTATCAAGGTGAAGTCGCGGAGAACGAGAAGAGGGAGGACGATGCGCTGCGACTTTATTCACAAGCGCTCGATCTGCAGCCGGAGGCGGAGAACGCCTTGCAGGCCGTCACGCGCGTGCTCATTGCGCTGAATCGCCTGCCGGAGGCGCTCAAGCGCCTCGACGAGGTGTCGGCGCACTATCCGAAGTTGCCGTTTCCATCCAACATCAAGGGCGAGGCTCTGCTCTCCGCGCATCGCCTCGCCGATGCCAAGATGGCCTTCCAAGCCGCGATCGAGCGCGAGCCCCGGTGGTGGCCTCCTTACCGGAATCTGTCGCTGGCACAGGTCATGGACAACGACTTCCCCGGCGCCGCCGCCACCTTGCAGGCAGCCATACCCAAGGTGGATCAACCGGAGATGCTGCAGCTTCAGCTCGCCGGCGTATACGAGCGCACGAACAAGCCCGACGATGCCATCAAGATGTACGAGGCGCTGCTGAGCAAGAATTCCAGCTTCGACGTGGCCGCCAACAATCTGGTGATGCTCCTGATCACGTACAAAACGGACAAGGCGAGCTTGGATCGCGCGAAACAATTGTCTGCACGCTTTGCCGATGCTGCGAATCCGGCCTTCCTCGATACCTATGGCTGGATGCTGTACAAACGCGGCGAAACCGCCGCTGCCGTCGCGGCGCTGCAGAACGTTCTGTCGAAGACCCCGGACTCGCCCGTGTCGCTGTATCACCTGGGGATGGCGCAAGCGTTGGCGGGCCTGACCGATGCGGCGCGCGACAACTTGAGCCGCTCGCTCAAGACGGGCAACAAATTCTTCGGGATGGATGAGGCGAAGGCGGAGCTCGATAAGCTCGCGAAATTGTCGCCGGCGGCCCCCGCGCCGCGGTCGTAGAACAACACTGGGGTGAGGGAGTACTCATGAGTCGTACATTGATGAAATTCCTTGCGGCCGCTATCGCGCTGACGCCGTCGCTGCTGCAGGCGCAGCAGGGGGCTGTGCTTCTGGATCAGGTCAATCTAGTGGGGCTGCCCACCGTGGCCCAGCCATCGCAGTTTTCATTCACCGCCGCCACCGCGCAGGCGCTCACCGTCACGCTGACCGACTTCCAGGTGCCGGCGGCGTTTACGTCGCTGCAAGTGGCCGTGACTGTCGGCAATACCCTGGTCGGGTCGGCCAGTGTCAATCCCAGCACCCATACCGCGACCTTGCCGGTGCCGGCCGCCGCGGGCAACTACACGCTGAATGTGATTGGGACGCCAGCCATCGTTGCGCCCAGCACTCAGGGCTCCGGCAGTTTCGGCGTTTGCGTCGCGCCGGCCAGCAATGCGACGAGTTGCATCGCCGCCGATTCCTTCTCCGGCAATATTCAGACGCCGGCCACGACACCCACCGGCACATCGACACTGAACACGGCCTTTACCTCGACCGTGGCCGGCACCTACATGGTCACTCTGACGGACGATGCCTTTCCGGCGGCGCTGCAAATCTTGTCAGCGGGCATATTTCAGGGCGCGACGCCCATCCAAACCAGCATTCCCTCCGGCACAACAACCATGCCGGTCACCACGCCGGTGACGCTGCCGGCCGCCAATACCAACTACCAGCTATTGGTGGCGGCCGTGGCCAACGTCTCGGTGCCGGCCGGACTCTATGGAGTCAAGATCACCGATCCCAACGGGAACCCGGTGTTCAATAGCACGCAGCCCGTGGGTATCCTGCCGGCAGCGACCATCGTCGACAACACTTCGACGCAGGGGTTGAACCTGACCTTGACCGATTTCGCCTACCCGGCCGCGCTGGCCGGTGTGGGGGTTGCCATCACGGAGGGCTCGACTTCCCTGGCGCAGCTGACGGCGCAAGGCTCGCTGTCCAATGTCATGGCACCTGCCGGCAGCATCAGCATTTGGCAGTACGGCCTCGCGGGCGCACAGCCGGGTGTTTACAGCGTCAACCTATCGAGCAATACCGCCGGCACCAGCCTGTACTCGGCCACGAAGGTGGTCAATCCTGCCGGCGTGACCGGACAGAGCTATGCCTTCGCCGTCAATCTACCGTCCGCCGGCACCTACACTTTGGTGGCGAATGATTTTCAGTTTCCGTTGGCCCTGCAATCGCTGAGTGCCACCGTCGCCCAGAACGGTGCCGTGCTGACGCAACCCTCGCCCGGGAGCTTCACGGCTGCCGCGGGATATGTGGTGGTGGTCGTCGACGCCGTGCCTCCGCAGAACGGCAACGGCATATTCGGCGTGACAGTGGAAACCAGCGGCGCTACGCCGCAGATCTTGCTCGATCAGACACAAGCCGTGGGCGGAGTGTTCTCCACGAACTCCGTGACCGTGCCCACCTCGGGCAACTATGCTGTCACGCTCACCGACCTCGGATTTCCCGCTGCGTTTGACAATCTGGCGGTGGTCCTGTCGAGCGGCAGCCAGGTGCTGGGCAAAATCTATGGCGGCGGCACGTTCAGTGTGGCGGCGACCCCCGGCCCGTACGTTCTGACCTTCGTCGCGACCCCTAATAGCGCCACGACCAATAGCCAGGGTGCGCCCATTACCCCAAACTACGGCCTGTACTCCATCACCATGGCCACGTCGGCACCGACGGTGACATTCAGCGCATCGGCCGCCTCGGTGCCCGCGGGCCAGACCGTCCAGCTCACCTGGAGCTCCACCAACGCGACCAGCTGCACCGCCGGCGGCGCATCCGGCTGGAGCGGGTCTGAAATGACCAGCGGCAGCACGGCAGTGATCATCAACGCAAACGTCACCTTGACCCTGACCTGCACCGGTGCCGGCGGCTCTGCCTCTCAATCGGTCAAGGTGGCGACCACAGCGGCAACATCCAGCAGTGGCGGTGGTGGCGCCGTGGATTGGTGGATGCTGACGGTTCTCGGCGTATGTGTTGGGATGCGGCGAACGGTCGCCAGTAGGCACCGGCGCCGCTGCATCCGACTAGTGGACCATGCCGCCAAACTGTAAAGATAGGTGCGAGTGGCTGTTACACGCCGTGAATAAATTACACGCCCATCAGGGTTTACATGCCCATCGTAACCAGGGTTCCGGTCAATCGGTTTCAGTCAATCAACTACGGGATGCATCCGAATGTCTCACAGTAAGTTCACGAACGTTCCAGCAGGACGTGCCTGCTCGAATCGCGGCAAGTTGTCGGCCGGTGCGCTGGCCGTGGCCGGCTTGGTCTCGATGGGTATCGGCTCGGCACAGGCTTCGACCCTGACCCTCAGCGACACTACGACGTTGACCGGCACCACGAGCTCCGGGATCACCAGCAACCTGACAACTCCGGGTACGTTTACCTACGCCGACAGCTTCGGCGCCGGCGTCGGCAACACGCCGGTGGCGGGCGAGCCCGACGGCTTCTTCGACGACTACATCTTTACCGTCGGTGGGACGACGGCCGACTCGGTCACCTCCACCATCGATCTGAGCAACATGCTCCAGGTGAGCGGCTTGCAGGCGGCCCTGTTCAGCGTTGTTCCGGGCGAGTCTGTTCCCCTGTTCGGAACGACACTGCCTGCCGGCTCGACTGACATCACGGGTTGGAGCAGCCCGCTCGGTTCGGGTGTTTCGGGGACCGTCTCCGTGATTCCCGCGACGCAATTGGCGGCTGGAACCTACGCACTGGAAATCCGCGGTACCGTCACCGGAACAGCGGGCGGCAGCTACTCGGGTGAGCTGAATCTGGCGACCACGCCCGTGCCGTTGCCGGCCAGCCTCTGGCTGATGCTGTCGGGGCTTGGCGGTCTGGGTGTGCTTTCAGTGAAGCGCCGCGCGGCGTAAGAGTTTTACTGTTGTCGAGGTCAAAGCGCCGGCAACCTGCCGGCGTTTTGCTATCCGGTATTGCCACACGCGATCGCGGCTGCACCCGCCGTTCGACGGATGCGCCGCGGGCAGCCATACTCGAACGATGAAATGCGTCTACCACCCGTCGTACCAGGTGGCGCTGCCGCCCGGCCATCCCTTTCCGATGAGCAAGTACTCCTTGCTCAGGGATCAGCTTCTGACGGAAGGGATAGTGGCGGCCGGCGACATCCTGCAGCCGGAGCCGCTCGATGCTTCAATCCTGGGGCTGGTGCACACGCCTGAGTATTTGGCCAAGCTGGCCACGTCGGGGCTTTCGGCGGCGGAGCAACGGCGGCTCGGGCTGCCGTGGTCAGATGCACTTTGGCAAAGATCGCGTCTTGCTTCGGCGGGAACCTTGCTGGCTGCGCGGACGGCGCTCGACCAAGGGCTTGCGGCCAATCTGGCCGGCGGCACGCACCATGCGTTCGCGGATCACGGCGAGGGATTCTGCGTGCTCAACGATGTGGCCATCGCCATTCGCAAGCTGCAAGCCGAGCGCGCCCTCGAGCGGGCGACAATCATCGATCTGGACGTACACCAGGGCAATGGCACTGCGGCGATCTTCGAATCGGACGACGAGGTGTTTACGTTCTCGATGCACGGTGAGCGCAATTATCCGGTCGCAAAGATGCGTTCCAATCTGGACGTGCCTTTGAAGGACGCGGTGGGTGATGCGGAATATCTCGATACGCTCGAGGGGGTTTTGCCCTCCGTGCTCGACCATGCGAGAGCCGATCTGGTGTTCTACCTCGCCGGCGTGGACGTGGCCGCCGGCGACCGATACGGCAAGTTGGCCCTCACGGAGGAGGGCATCCGGCGCCGCGATCTGTGTGTGATCGAGGCGGTGCGCGGCCGCGGCCTGCCTCTCGTCATTGTGTTGGCGGGCGGCTATGCAGCGACGCGAGCGCGCACTGCCGAACTGCACGCACACGTGTTTCGCGAGTCGGTGACATACGAACGCAGAGTGGCGGGACAGGGAAACGCAGCGGGGGCTGCCTAGAAGCGAATCCCCAGCCGTCGATACAGGTCGGCCAGCAACCACAGCGGCCCGATCATCAGAAACTGAACGTCCTTGAAGAACGAGGGGCGTTTGCCTTCGATGGCGTGACCGATGAATTGACCGATCCAGGCGACCACGAACAACCCTGCGCAGATGCTCCAGAGCGGCACCGGGCTCGATCGTTCGAGTAGATCGATCGACCACAGCATGGCAAACAGAAGCGGCAGCGCACCGAATGCCAGGGGGATGGAAAGCACGGAGTAATAGAGGAGGGCGGCGAGCACCGCCAGGGTGCCCCAGTTCGCGGCTGAGTACACCGCCCGAACGCCGCCGGGAAACGGCAGCGACCACAGAAGCCCCAGAACGCACCAGACGATCACCGGTACGCAAATCCAGTGCAGAGCCTTATTGGTCTGGTTACGGTGGCTGTCGCCGTAATCCTCGATCCATTGAGCAGCCGTGCGCATGGGCCCTCACGTTAGGCGGCCGCCATCAGCCCCTTGAGCTTGTTGATGGCGTTCGACTCGACCTGGCGCACACGCTCGGCGGAAATGCCGTATTCATCTGCCAGCTCGTGCAGCGTGGCTTTGTCATCGGTCATCCAGCGCCGCTTCAATATGCTGCGGCTACGCTCGTCGAGTTTCTCGAGCGCCATGCTCAGCCGCTCGGTCGAGTCCTCTTCCCATTCTTCGTTCTCCACCTCGACTGCGGGATCGGCGTTGCTGGCCGGCAGGTACATGGCGGGGGAGTAGGCTTCTTCCTCGTCGCTTTCGGGCGCCGGATCGAAGGACATGTCGCGCGCCGAGAGGCGCTGTTCCATTTCGCGCACGTCGGCAACGTCGACACCCAGGTCCCGGGCGACCGCGGCGGTCTCCGCCTCGGACAGCCAGGCCAGATTCTTCTTCATCTTGCGCAGATTGAAGAATAGCTTGCGCTGCGATTTGGTGGTGGCGACCTTCACCAGGCGCCAGTTGCGCAGCACGTACTCGTGAATCTCGGCGCGTATCCAATGCACGGCGAAAGAAACCAGGCGCACACCCACGGTAGGGTCGAAGCGCTTGACGGCTTTCATGAGACCCACATTGCCTTCCTGCACCAGGTCGCCCATGGGCAGGCCATAGCCTAAGTAGCCGCGGGCGATGTGCACGACGAATCGCAGGTGCGACAGCACCAAGTGCCGTGCGGCCTCCAGATCGGCCTCGGAGCGGAAGCGGACGGCAAGGGCAACTTCGGCCTCCTTCGACAGAACCGGTATCTGGGATACGCGGTCTATATAAGAGTCCAGGCTCCCGACGGGGCCGGCCAATACCAATCCGCTCGTTTGCTTGGCGACTAAAGCAGTAGACATTAGCTCAATCCTCCCAATCAGCGCGGGTGCAATCATAGCACTCCTGAGGTATGACTGCTAATGTTACCGATAGTTCACATCGTCGTTAAGCCATTGAAAAATATACATTTAGGTTGGCTCGATACCGCGGATATGCCGCGTCGCAGCAAGCCAGGACCCTAGCCAGGCGAGGCCTACGGCCAGCGCGAGTACACCGACGGCGGTGGTGAAGCCCAGCCCCCGAAGGCGAAACTGACTGCCATACAATTTTGCCAGCGTATCCACCGGCTTCGCCAAGATCACTGCGGCTAGGGCGACCACGATCAGCGCCATCAATCCGCCGCCGAGGCCATACCAGACACCACTGTAGAGGAAGGGGCGGCGGGTGAATCCGTCGCTGGCACCGACCAGCTTCATCACCTCGATTTCCGTGCGCCGATTCAAGATATCCAGGCGAATGGTGTTGCCCACGATGAGCACCACCCCTGCACCCAATAGCCCTGCGGTGAGCAGGACCACCCGCCGCAAAATGTCCAGCATGGCGTGCAGCCGCTTCACCCACTCGGTGTCGAGCTGCACGGCCTGCACATCGGCGATGGCAGCGATCGCCTGTTTCAGCGTGTCCGTGCCCTGGGGCGTACTTGCCGGCAGCGTCGGCGTGACGATCAGAGTGTCGGGCAGGGGATTGTCGGTCAGCGCATCGAGCGCCTTGCCGAACCCCGAATCGTCCCGAAATTCCGCCAGCGCCTGGTCCGCCGTGATCACGCGTACCGTCGCCACATCGCCGCGCTGGCGCAGTTGCTTGGCCACCGTCGCCACCCGCGCGGCGCTCGCCTTCTTATCCATATAGACCGATAAGTCGAAGGCATCGTTCCAATTGCCGGTGGCGGCGCTCATGTTCGACAGGAACAGGCTCAAGAGCAGCGGCAGCGCGAGCGCCACGGCGACCACGCCCATGGTCATCAGCGTCGCAAACGGCTGATTGACGATGCGGCCCAGCGATCCGAGCAGGGTCTGCGCGTGCCGAGCGAAGTAGGCTTGAATGTTCACGGCGCACCCGCCTTTGATGCAAGGATGCGGCGGGTCATGATGCCAATGCCCCTGCGGGCCTGCCCGGATCGGCCACCCGCCCCTCGCCCAAAACGATGCGTCGCGCGCCGAATTGCTCGATCAGATGCACATCGTGGGTGGCGATTACCACGGTCACACCCACTTCGTTGAAGCGCTTGAACAGCTTCATGATTTCGAGCGCTAGGTCGGGATCGAGATTGCCGGTGGGCTCATCGGCAATGAGCAGTGTCGGCTTGGCCACCACGGCGCGCGCAATGCCGACGCGCTGCTGTTCGCCGGTGGAGAGTTCCAAGGGACGATTTCTCTCCTTGCCCAGCAGCCCGACTTGATCGAGCGCAGCGCGCACGCGCTTGTCGATCTCGCGTTTCGGCACGCCGGCGATGATGAGGGGCAGCGCCACATTATCCGCCACCGGCCGGTCGTGCAGCAGCTTGTGATCCTGAAATACCACGCCCAGGCTCCTGCGAAACTGCGGGATGCCGCGCGGCTTGATGGCCGCCGTGTTCTGGTTGTTGACGAACACCTGGCCGCGGGTGGGGCGCTCGATGAGCGCGATCAATTTCAGGATGCTGCTCTTGCCCGCGCCGGAGTGGCCGGTCAAAAAGGCCAATTCGCCGTCCTCGATCTTGAAGGACACGCCGGCCAGCGCCTCGCGGCCATTGGCATAGCGCTTGTGCACCTGGTCGAAGCGGATCATGCGCCGGCGCTGTCGGGGCCGGACTTCAGCAGCGCGGAGACGAATTCCGACGCGTTGAATACGCCGAAATCCTCGGTCTGCTCGCCCACGCCGACGAAGCGGATCGGAATCTTCGAGCTTTTGCGCAATGGCGAGCACCACACCGCCCTTGGCCGTACCGTCGAGCTTGGTGACGACCAGCCCGGTCACGCCCAGTCCCTTGTTGAATTCTTCGGCCTGCGCGACGGCGTTCTGGCCGATGGTGCCGTCGAGCACCAGCAGCACTTCATGCGGGGCGCCGGCATCCAAGCGCGCGAGCACGCGCTTGACCTTCTTGAGTTCGTCCATCAGATGGGTCTGAGTGTGCAGGCGTCCTGCGGTGTCGGCGATCAGGACGTCGATATTTCGCGCGCGCGCGGCCTGTAGCCCGTCGAAGATCACGGCGGCAGGCTCGGCGCCGTCTTGCTGGGCGATGATGGGCACCTTGTTGCGCTCGGCCCAAACCTGCAATTGTTCGCGAGCCGCCGCACGGAAAGTGTCGCCGGCGGCCAGCATGACGCTGTGCTTGGCGGCGAGCAGGCGATGCGCCAGCTTGCCGATGGTCGTGGTCTTGCCGGCGCCGTTGATTCCCACCACCAGAATGACGTAGGGCTTGATGTTGCGGTCGATTTCGAGCGGCTTTTCCACGGGCTGCAAGATCTCGAGCATGGCCGCGTGCAAGGCCTTGAGCAGCGCGTCCACGTCGTTCAGTTCCTTGCGCGCGACGCGCTTGCGCAGCTCCCCGAGGATTCGGCTCGTTGCCTCGGCGCCCACGTCGGCGGTGATCAGGCGAGTTTCGAGCTCGTCGAGGATTTCAGCATCGATCTTGCGTCCGGGCAGAAGCTCGGCTAGGTCGGTGGTGAGCCAGGAGGGCCCTTGGTTCAGCTTGGCGCGCAGGCGCTTGAAAAATCCGCGCACTCCGGGCGGGTCGGTTTCGTTCGTCATGCAGGGTATGATACCGGGAGTGACTCAACACAAGACGGTATCCAACGCCTCGGGCGGCCGCAATTCGGTGCGGATCATCGGCGGCACATGGCGCGGCCGGCGCGTGAATTTCCCGGACCTTCCAGGGCTTCGACCCACTCCCGACCGGGTGCGCGAGACCCTGTTCAATTGGCTGCAACCAGCCGTCGCCGGCGCCCGCTGTCTTGATTTGTTCGCCGGCTCCGGGGCGCTCGGGCTCGAGGCTCTGTCCCGCGGTGCCAAGCAACTGGTATTCGTGGAGCAGGCGGTAGCCGCCTCGCGCGCCCTGCAGGAGCAACTGATCCGCTTGGTGGCCGCGGAGCAGGGCTCAAGTGGTGGAAATGGGCGCTGCTCGATATCTGCGTTCCCCCGCTGAACCCTTCGATATCGTGTTTTTGGACCCGCCGTTCGGGCGGGGCGCCCTGGCGGAATATGTCCCCTTGCTGGGCGACGGGCCATGGCTGAAACCGGGGGCACTGGTGTACCTGGAGAACGAGAAGGCGGCGGGGGTTCCGGCACTGCCCGCTCATTGGGAGCTTCTCAAATCGAAGTCGGCGGGCGAGGTGGGGTATCATTTGGCCCGCGTCAATGCGCGAGCTTGAGTGAATGCACAAAAGAACCGCCGTCTATCCGGGGACCTTCGATCCGATCACCAATGGTCATCATGACTTGGTGCGGCGGGCAGCCAGTATTTTCGATCGCCTGGTGGTTGCAATCGCGGCCAATCCGAACAAGGCGCCCATGTTCACGCTCGAACAGCGGGTCGACATGGCCCGGCGGGTGCTTGCCGACGTGCACAATGTCGAAGTCATGGGTTATGTGGGTCTGACCGTTGATTTCGCGCGGCAGAACGGCCTGTCGGTGATCGTGCGCGGCCTGCGGGCCGTGTCGGACTTCGAATTCGAGTTTCAATTGGCCAATATGAGCCGCCACCTCACTCCCGAAATCGAATCCGTGTTCATGACCCCGCAGGAACAGTACACCTTCATTTCCTCGACTCTGGTGCGCGAAATCGCGGTGCTCGGCGGCAATGTGTCCGAGTTCGTGCATCCCATCGTCGAGATCGAATTAAAACGGCACCGCAAGCTTTGATCGAAACATCCTCCGTACCGCGCCGTGCGCGGTCATTCTTGGGCTTCCCATGGCGGTCCACCGCCGCTCTTCTCGGACCGGTTCTCGCGTCCCTCCTCGCTGCCGGTGCGGTAACGCCTGGTGCTCGCGCCGACGAGCCCGCGGCCGTACAGCACGCGAAACCACCGGCACATGCCCCGGCTCAAGGGCGCGCGGCGGTCGCTCACAAAGCGGCCATTGCCAGCGCCTATCCCCTGGCGAGCCAGGCGGGGCAGGAGATTCTCGCGGCGGGTGGCAATGCCTTCGACGCTGCCGTGGCCGTGTCGGCGGCGCTCGCCGTGGTCGAACCCAGCAGCTCGGGCTTGGGCGGCGGCGGTTTCTACCTGCTGCATCGGCAATCCGACGGCTACGAGACCATGCTCGATGCGCGCGAAAAGGCGCCGGGCGCCGCGTCGCGCGACATGTACTTGGACAAGGCCGGCAACGAAATCGACAATGCGTCCATTGCCGGGGCATTGTCGGCAGGAATTCCGGGTGAACCGGCGGCATTCGAATACCTGGCGCGCAAGTACGGCAAGCTGCCTTTGAAGCAAAGCCTGCAGCCCGCGATTCGCCTGGCGCGCGACGGTTTTCCGCTCTATGCGCGCCTGCAGGGCGGCATCAGCTTCAAGCGCGATGTCTTGCGGCGTTCTGAGGCAGCGGCCAAGGCCTTCTTGACGCCCGACGGCGCAGTTCCGGCGGTGGGCGCCCTCATCAAGCAACCGGATTTGGCAAATACTCTCGAGGCCATCGCCGATCAGGGCGCCAAGGGCTTTTACTCGGGCCGGGTCGCCGCGGATCTGGTGGCCGGCGTGCGGGCCGACGGCGGTATTTGGACGCTCGAGGACCTTGCGGCGTACCGGGTCATCGAGCGCAAGCCGCTGATCGGGGAATACCGCGGAGCGCGCATCGTCTCGGCCTCCCCGCCCTCATCGGGCGGCATCGCGCTGCTGGACGCGCTCAATATACTGTCCGGTTTCGATCTGCACCGCTACGATTCCGCCACCGACAAGCACTTGGTGATCGAAGCCATGCGCCGCGCCTACCGCGACCGGGCGATTTACTTAGGCGATCCGGACTTCATCAAGATGCCGCTGGCGCAGTTGTCGAGCCTGGACTACGCGGCCGGACAGCGCAGCAGCATACGCACCGACAAGGCCATGCCGTCGGACCTGTTGCCGGGGATCGAATCGGAACCGGCCGGCATGCACACCACGCATTTCTCCATTCTGGATGCCGACGGCAATCGGGTTGCCGCTACGATCTCCATCAACTTGTTCTTCGGCTCCGGCTACATGCCGCCGAAAACAGGCGTGCTGCTCAATGACACCATGGATGATTTTTCCACCAAGCCCGGCAGGCCGAACCAGTTTGGCCTGGTGGGTGCGACGGCCAATGCCATCGCGCCGAATAAGCGCAGCTTGTCCAGCATGACGCCAACCTTCGTCGAGACGCCCAAGGGCCTGATGATCGTGGGATCTCCGGGCGGCAGCTTCATCATCAGCATGGTGCTGCTGGGCACGCTTAACTACATGGATGGAATGAACGCCGCGGACATCGTGAAGTATCCGCACTACCACCATCAATACCTGCCCGACGAAGTGGACTATGAGCCGGGCGCGCTGACGGATGCGGAAATCAAGGAGCTGCAGGCCATGGGGCACACGCTCAAGGTGTCAGGCCGGCAGTGGGGCAACATGCAGGTCATTACCTGGGACTTCGCCACCGGCAAGGTGGAGGCGGCGTCCGACCCTCGCGGCGAGGGCGTAGGACTGGTGTACTAGACTTCTGCACGGTGATGTTGACCGGTTCACATGGTCAGGGGGGATAGGAGGTGGGAGGCCAACGGGCCGGAACAGTTGGCCTCCCACCTCCTATCCCCCCTGACCGTGCGCACTGGCCGACGTACATCACCGCGCAGTCGGCGCCAGGGTCACCGTCTTCTCCGCCACCGATGCAACTTTTTCCTGCGAATAGAAGATAGGAAAATATTTTCCCCGCGACCATAACGCATAGAGGTCGCGGTAATGCGGGCTGGCGATATCGCCCGACTGGCCAGGATTGTTCAGCCCCACCGAGTTGTCCCAATTCTCGGAGTCCATCACGATCTTGAACGAACCTCCCGAGGGCTGATTGTCGGCGCCGCCTGTGGCGTCGATGGTGTAGCTGTCGCCGCCGCGCGGGGCATGGCCGACATCATATTGCGCTTGCAGATCCGATCGCACCGCGTTCGAGAACGGACTTTGAATTTGCGCATAGTGATAGGCGCCGAGCTTCCAAGCCGCCATGTCCCGGCCGAGGCGGCGGGTCAGTTCGGCCACCGCTTCATTCAGGCTTTTGATCAGGATGGCGTTGCGTCCGGCGAGCGGATCGGCACCGAAACGGCCATCCGGTGCCTGCATCCAGGCGATGATGCGCGCCATCGCCGGCATCCCGACGTAGGCGCGTGCGTCGGCAGGCACTACCGTGTCGCGCACATTCGTCATCAGGTGACGCTGGAACATTTCATAGATGCCAGCCTCGACGGAATCTTTATCCAGCACGTCGTTCCAGTGCCCCAGCATGTGGGCTGCCGTCTTCACCGTCGGATCGGCGATGTCGAGATCGCGCAGCAGCGGCACAAGGCTGCGGGCCGGAATCGACAAGTCGTTGTTCTGCAATTGCACCATGTCGGCGACGGCGAATTTCCTGCCGGAGGCCAGCACCTCGGCGACACTTTGTGCCCGGTAAGGATCGGCCCAGAGGTAATGTAGCGCCGCGCTGTGAGGCCAGCCGTGCGGAATCTGATATTCGTTGGAGGTGTTGTAATAGCCCTTGTCCGGATTCATGACGTGGGGCAGTTCCTTGATCGGCAAGAAGCCGTTCCATTCATAGCGGCCGTCGCCCGGCACCGGTACCAGTCCACTCCAGTTGGGGCGATTGGGCGCTATGCCGACGGCCTGATAACCGATAGTGCCGCTGCGATCCGCCCACACCATGTTCTCCGCGGGAATGCGGCTATAGCTGCAGGCCTCGACGAATTCCTCCCACGACTTCGACTGATCCATTCTGAGGCTGGCGAGATAGGGTGCGTTGCCGGTTTGCAGCCAGGCGGCGCGAATGGCGTAAGCCTTGTGATGGACCGTGTCTTCGAACACCACTGGCCCGTGACGGGTGTATTTCAGCGTCACATCTTGCGTCGCCTCGCCCTTCACCGGAATGGTTTCCTGGATCACCTTCATGGTTTCCCAGCCGCTCTTGTATTTGTATTGCAGCGGATTGGCAGGATTGGTGTCGTACACATAGATGTCTTCGCTGTCGGTGCCGAAGATGGTGAGGCCCCAGGCGCCGACGGCGTTATGCCCGATGGAGACGCCGGGCAAGGAGGGTTCGCCCGCGCCGATCACATCCCAGCCCGGCGCATTCAGGTGCACCCAATAGCGCAGCGACGGTGCTTCCTGTACGCGGTGTGGATCGTTCATCAGGAGTGGATAGCCGCTCATGGTCAGCTTGCCGCTCACCACCCAATTGTTGCTGCCGATATCCTCGCGCCGCGTGCTCTGGTCGAGCGGCGATGGCACGTCGATCAGGGTCTGCAGCCGCGCGATCGGTTTGGGGTTGCGGTATTCCGGCGCGATCTCATCGGCGGTGAAATGCAACTCGGTGCGGAAGGCGTGAAAGACTTTCAGGATGTCGTTCGACAGCAATGACGTGTCGATTGCCGGATCGATGCGCAAATCGGGATCGGCAGGCTGAAAGTAGTAGAGATCCTTGACCCTGTCGGCGCCCATGGTCTTGACCGCCAGCGCCATGTTGATTTTACCATCGGAATTGCCGAGCAGGCCGTTGAAACGCGAGATCACCACCGCCGGGGTCCATTTGCCGGCCGTGATCCCCAGCATCTTGAATTCGGGTGTCAGCAGCTGCGGATCGCGCGCGGTCCGGTCGACATAGGCGTTGATGCCTTCGACGAAGGCATTGATGATCGCCGCTCCGCGCGGGTGATACCAATTCAGCTCCTCGGTCAGGTCGCCTCGATACATGAATAGGCGGTTGCCGATATCGCGCTGCAATTCCTTTTTGCCCAAGATCTCGGCCACCGTGCCGGTCGCCTGCCGCCGCCAGATCTCCAGCTGGAACAGCCGGTCGGACGCGACACTGTAGCCTTGTGCGAAAAACAGGTCGTGCTCGTCCTTGGCGTAAATATGGGCGATGCCGAAATGATCGCGGACGATCTGCACCGGTTGGTGCAGCCCGGCCAGGGTCAAATTCTCAGACTCGGGCTGAGCCGCGACGGATCCTGAAACGGCCAGCAAGACAAGTGCGGCGAGACCCCATTCCAAGGGCCGCCATTTCGGGCTGATGCGATTCATCGGATTTGATCCCCTTCCCGCAAAATCTGAACGCCGTACACAATACCTAAAAGAGGGGCGTGCCGGCAGGGCGATATCAGCGTTGGCAGGTCGAGCACCAGTACGTCGAGCGCTGACCCTGCGTGAATTGTTTGATGGGTGACTTGCAGACGCGGCAAGCCGCGTCTGCCCGTTCATACACGAATAATTTCTGACGAAAATATCCGGGCGCGCCGTCGGCATTGACGTAATCGCGCAGCGTGGTGCCGCCGATCTTGATCGCCTCGGCGAGCACCTCTTTGATGGCCTTCACCAGGGCGTGGGCTTCCTTGCGGGTGAGCCGGCGGGCCGCGCGGCGCGGGGCAATGCGCGCGCGGAACAAGGCTTCGCTGGCGTAGATATTGCCGACTCCCACGACTAGCTGCGAATTCATGATGAGTTGCTTGATGGCGACGCTGCGCTTGCGTGTCGCACCGTACAGGTATTCGCCGTCGAAGGCATGGCTCAGAGGCTCGGGGGCCAGCTTGGCGAGCAGAGGATGCGCCGCGGGATCGGTGTCGGTCCAATGCAGGCTGCCGAAGCGCCGGGGGTCGTGAAATCGCAGCACCCAGCCGCCATCGACGCGAATGTCCCAGTGGTCATGGGTCTTCGGTGGGGTGCCCGCCTTAACCAGGCGCAGGCTTCCCGACATGCCGAGATGCAGGATCAAGGTGCCGGCGTCGAAGCGGATCAGGATGTACTTCGCGCGCCTATCGATGCCGCGCACGGTTTGGCCGCGCAGGGAGGCTTCGAGGTGGGATGGGATGGGCCAGCGCAGACGGCGCTCGCGCACCACGACTTCGACGACGCGCCGCTCCTGTAACGCAGGCGCGATGCCGCGTCTCGTCGTTTCTACTTCAGGGAGCTCGGGCGTGTGAGGCTCGGGCGAGGCCGCCGGGGCCTACTTGATCTTCGATTCTTTGTAAGCGACGTGCTTGCGCACGACCGGATCGAACTTCTTGGTTTCCAGCTTATCCGGATGTAGGCGCTTGTTCTTCGTAGTTGTGTAATAGTGACCCGTGCCCGCCGAAGAGACCAATTTGATTTTATCGCGCATCGCCGCTCCTTAAACCTTGACGCCTTTGGCGCGCAGATCCGCAACCACCACATCCACGCCGCGCTTCTCGATGGTGCGCAGGCCGCGAGTCGATACGCGCAAGCTCAAAAAGCGCTTCTCCGCTTCCGACCAGAAGCGGTGAGTATGCAAATTCGGCAGGAAGCGGCGCCGCTTGCGATTATTCGCGTGGGATACCGTATTACCTGTTTTCGGGGCTTTGCCCGTGACCTGGCAGACTCGCGACATGGCGTAAACCTTTGGACTCAAGAATCGTGGAACAGCCGCGCTTTATACCAGGGCGCCTCCAGACAGGCAAGGCCGCGAACATTTAATCCCCTAAATCAATAGGTTGGGGGGTGGGTGCCTGGTGCTCATGGCGCATTCGGCACCTCCACCGGTAGATGCTCGCGAAGAAAAGTATCGGTTTCTTGCAACAAAGTCAGCCGGTCCTTTACTGCACTGAATTGGTGATCGGCGTCGGCGACAGCGATGAACCGGTGTGGCTTACCGGCATGCGTCAGCGCCTCGTCCATTTCCTCGGATTGTTGGAAGGGTACCTGTGCGTCCATTTTACCTTGGAGGATCAGCAGCGGGACCTGGGGGGTAGTCCGCCTTAGACAAGTCCCCGTTCCGCCAGCGACACGCTCGCGCCGTCGCCGACGATGATGTGATCCAGCAGGCGAATGTCCACCAGGCCCAGCGCTTCCTTGACCCGTTGAGTGATCAATTCATCGGCTTGACTGGGCTCGGCGACGCCGGAGGGGTGGTTGTGCGCGATGATCACGGCGGCCGCGTTGCGTTGCAGGGCCAGCTTGACGATCTCGCGCGGATGCACGCTCGCACCGTCGATCGTGCCGCGAAACAATTCTTGGTACTGAATCAGGCGGTGGCGCTTGTCGAGGTATAGGCAGCAGAAGACTTCGTGTTCGAGATCGCGCAGCTGCGAGGAGAGAAAGTCCCGGGTTGCCCGCGGGCTTGCGAGCGAAGGGCCGGTGCGTAAGGTCTCCGACAGCTGCCTCTTGGCGATTTCGACCGCCGCTTGTAATTCCACGAATCTCACCAAGCCGAGGCCATGCTCGGCGCAGAATCTCTGCCGGTCGGCAGCAATCAACTTGCGCAGGGAAGCAAAGCTCTTCAGAGCGTCGCGCGCCAGATCGAGCGCTGAGCGGCCGCGGGTTCCCGTGCGCAGCAATATGGCGAGCAGTTCCGCATCGGACAGCGCGCCGGCGCCCTTGTCGAGCAGCTTCTCGCGCGGTCGTTCATCGCTGGGCCAATCCCGAATTGCCATGGCGGTGAGCATGACCGGCACGCCGGCAACTCTCTAGCTGCATTTCGCCCGCGAGCAGGTAGATTGGCGCTGCGCCGCCCGAGGCGCCCTCAACTGCTTGCCGGTTAACTGTGCCCCGAACTGCCGAAACCGCCGGCGCCGCGCGAAGTTGCGGCAAAGTCCTCGACGACCTCGAATCCCACCTGAACCACCGGCACGAATACCATTTGCGCGATACGGTCGCCGGGATTGATGATGAAGGCCGCGGCACCGCGGTTCCAGACCGACACCATCAGCGGCCCCTGATAATCGGAATCGATCAGGCCGACCAGATTGCCGAGCACGATGCCGTTCTTGTGGCCAAGACCCGAACGCGGCAGCAGCACCGCGGCAAGATCCGGATCGCCTATGTAAATGGACACGCCTGTCGGAATCAGTTCGGCGGCGCCGGCCGCAAGGGTCAGCGGGGTATCGATGCAGGCGCGCAAGTCCATGCCGGCCGACCCGGCGGTTGCATGCTGGGGCAAGGGAAATTCCCGGCCGATGCGCGGATCCAGGATCCGCAGCTTGATGGTGCGTGGCATGGCTATGAGTCTATCAGTGGCTAGCGTCGCGCGCGGCGCGCCCGCACGCGGTCACGCGGCAGGGCGGCGGGCCGGCGCTTGCGCGGACCGCGCCGGGGGCTGCCGTCGGGCGGCGGCAGGCGCTGGGCGATCAGCGCGATGAGCTGGCGCGCAACATCGATTTTCGGCCCGCGGGCGACTTCCACCTTGCCGGCGGGCCAAATGACGGTGAGGGCGTTGTCGTCGCAATCGAAGGCGATCCCTTCGCCAACCTGGTTGGCGGCGATCATGTCGAGCTTCTTGCGCTTGAGTTTGCTGCGCGCATTCTCCTCGACGTCGTTGGTCTCGGCTGCGAACCCGACAACGAAGGGACGCTTCGCCATGTCGGCGACGGACTTGATGATGTCGGGCGCGGGCTCGAGATCGAGCTTGACCGCCACGCCTTGTTTCTTGATTTTTTGCTTGGCGACGCTCACCGGTTGAAAATCTGCCACCGCCGCCGCAGCAATGAACACGTCGGCATCCGCGACCTGGCGATGAACCGCTGCGTACATATCGCGCGCACTCTCCACGTTGATGCGAGTGACGCCCGCGGGCGTCGGCAATTGCACGGGTCCGGTGACGAGGGTGACATGCGCCCCGGCCTCCCGGGCCGCGGCGGCCACGGCGAAACCCATTTTCCCTGAGCTGCGGTTGGTCAGATAGCGCACCGGATCGATCCGTTCACGGGTCGGGCCCGCGGTGATCAGTATGTTGAGGCCCGCCAGCAGGCCGGCGTTGGCCGGGGGCTCCAGCAGGCTTTCGGCGAGCTTCACCGGCTCCCACATGCGTCCGACGCCGATTTCGCCGCAGGCCTGGTTGCCGGCATCGGGGCCCATGA
Organism: uncultured Gammaproteobacteria bacterium; assembly: GCA_963807505.1. Classification (GTDB taxonomy): domain Bacteria; phylum Pseudomonadota; class Gammaproteobacteria; order Steroidobacterales; family Steroidobacteraceae; genus Bog-1198. Next base: position 1,718,295 of record CAWECC010000001.1, read on the forward strand.
TGCGTATACCGCGCGAAATCAGGGTTTCCACATTGGCCTGCGTGGCTTTGTTGGCCCACATGACACGATTCATCGCCGGCGCGACAAACGACCGGCGCTTCGGTGGCGAGACACAGGGTGGAGAGCAAGTCATCGGCCCGTCCGCCCGCCAGCCGCGCAATGAAGTCCGCACTCGCCGGCGCGATCATCACCACCTGCGCCCAGCGCGCAAGCTCGATGTGCCCCATCGCGGCTTCGGCGGCGCTGTCCCACAAATCGCTGCGGGTGGGCCGTCCGGACACCGCCTGAAAGGTCATGGGCGACACGAACTTCTGCGCCGCGGCCGTCATGACCACCTGCACGTCGGCGCCGCGCTCCGATCAAGCCGGCGCACCAGGTCCGGACTTTTGTAGGCGGCGATCCCGCCCGTCACGCCCAGTAGAACTCGAGTCTTCGGGGTCAATGGATGCCCTTCAGTTCTTTGAAGCGCTCTATGTCGCTTTCGAATTGCTTGCTCATCGCCGTTTCCTCGCTGTGCTTCTCGCGCAGGTTCTCCTGCTGAGTGCGGATATCGTTCCCCACGCGCACCAGGTCCTCGGCGAATTGGTCCGGCATGGCCGGCGCATTGGGGTCGCTGCTATAGGGCTTGAAGTGCGTGCTGCCGTCGCGCAGTTTCTGTAGCCTGCCGTTCAATACTTCCAGAAATTGCGAAGTGACTTTGATCTGATCAGTCACCAGGGTCACGCGCTGATCCCGCAGACGCTCGATTTCCTGCACCGAGGCATACGTGGTCAGCAAGTTGCGGTCCCTGTTCCGGTTCTGCTCGGCCTCGGCTTTCTTCTGGTCCTCGGCCGCCAGCTGCTCGGGCGTTTTCTGAGCCTCGAGGCGGCTGATCTCCACGCCTTGAGAATTGATGACATGCTGTTCTTGCGCCGCGTATTCCGGCGGTATGTGATCGCCGTAGTGGGTAACCCCCTGTTCGTCCACCCACTTATAGACCACGCGGCCGTTGTTCTCAGGCCCGGTCGCGAAACCCGGCGAGGCGAGCAAAGTCGCGGCGCATAGGACCCAGGCGGCGTTGTTCAAGCGCGTACCCTCAAGAGAAACGGCCGCCATTGTGAGCGGTGGGCCCCGGGTTTTCCAGGGCCTGTGCCTCAATCTGCCAGTCCATATTGCTCCCGGTAGGCCTGCATGCGCAGCAGGTCCTCCTTGCGGCCCTGCAGCGCGATATGGTGCATCAGATCGGCCAGGTTGACGACCGAAATCACGGGTATTCCATAGCGGTCACTGACCTCCTGGACCGCCGACAAGCGGCTTTCCGGGGCGCGTTCCTGGCGATCCAGGGCGAGCAATACCCCGGCCGGCCGGGCGCCGGCGCCGCGAATGATGTCGATGGATTCACGGATGGCCGTGCCCGCCGTGATGACGTCATCGACGATCAAGACCCCCCCGCTCAAGGGGCTGCCGACGATGCTGCCGCCCTCGCCGTGGTCCTTGGCCTCCTTGCGATTGAACGCAAACGGCAGATTGCGGCCGGCCACTTCCGCCAGCGCCGCCGCCGTGACGGTGACCAAGGGAATACCCTTGTAGGCCGGCCCGAACAGCATGTCGAACTTAAGGTCGGAAGCCGCGAGCGCCGCCGCGTAGGCACGTCCCACCGCGCCGATGGCGGCGCCGGTATTGAACAGGCCGGCGTTGAAAAAGTACGGGCTCTGGCGGCCGGATTTCAGAGTAAAGCTGCCGAATCGCAGCACCCCCAGCCGCACGCACAGATCGATGAAGTCACTTTGATATGCCGAGGTCATAAGGGCTGATACTATCGCGCGCGATGCGCATCGTCATGCTGAACCCTGATTATAGGAAAGGTCCAATAGCGGCCGGACCGCACCTCATGCCTGGAAATTGTATTTCCGCGACGATGTGGAGCCTTCGCGTTTGACTGCGGCGGCGAAGCCCACATTGCGGCAAGCGCTTGGCGACAAGCGCATGGTAGCCATCCTCTTCCTGAGCTTCGCTTCCGGGCTGCCCTTCAATCTGACCAACTTCACCTTGCAGGCGTGGCTGGCATCCGCCGGCCTCAGCATCAAGGTCATCGGCATTTTCTCCTTGGCGGCGCTGCCCTATAACGTAAAATTCTTGTGGGCACCTTTCCTCGACCGCTACCTGCCGCCCATCCTGGGCCGGCGCCGCGGCTGGATATTGATTTTCCAGGCCTGCCTGACCATTTGCATCGGCGTCATGGGTTTCAGTTCTCCGACGAAAGAACCCTATGTGCTCGGCGCCATTGCAGTTTTCCTGGCCTTCCTGTCTGCGTCGCAGGACATCGTGATCGATGCGTATCGCGTGGACACCATTCCGGCGAGCGAACGCGGGTTGGCCGCCGCCACCCAGGCGTTCGGCTACCGCACGGCGGCGATGCTGGCAGGTGCCGTGCTGGTCTACATAGCCGGCAGCCTCGGCTGGCAGCTGGCCTTCCTGTGTGTGGCGGGCCTCATGGCGACCATGATGCTGGCAACAATCTGGGCACCGGAGCCGGACGCGCCGGGCCACGCGCCGCGTACCTTGGCCGATGCGGTCTGGCATCCCTTGCGCGCATTGCTCAAGGAAAGAGGTATCTGGGGTTTTCTGGCACTCATCCTGCTCTACAAGCTGGGCGACGCTCTTGCACTCAGCCTGTACAGCACCTTCATGATCCGAGGTGTCGGATTCTCCCTGCACGAGCTGAGCATAGCCGGCAAGGTCAACATGACGGTGTCCACCATGATCGGCGTGGCCTTCGGCGGATGGGTCTACCTACGCTGGGGAACATTCCGATCCCTGCTGATTTTCGGCATCGGCCAGGCGCTTACCAATCTGCTCTACATGTGGCTGGCGCTGGCCGGAAGGAAAGTGTGGCTGCTGGTGCTTGCGACATCCCTGGATACCGATGATCGGCGGCATGGGTCAGGCCGCGTTCGTCGCCTTCCTGGTGTCGCTGTGCTCTGCGGATTTCAGCGCCACGCAGTACGCGCTGTTGTCTGCTCTAGCGGTGCTGCCGCGAAACGTGACGGGCGCGATCGCCGGGGCGTTGGTGCCGGTGATCGGCTGGGCGAATTTCTTCGTGGTTACCTGCTTGAGCGCGGTGCCGGGGCTCATTCTGCTGGTCATATTGCGCGGGCCCTTGAACGAACTGTCGGCCCGCGAAGCCGCGAAGACCTAAACTCTCGTTGGAGCGCCCGTGGAGCGGCGCCAATTGAACTCGCGGCGTGAGGGCTCAGCGGCGCAGCGATCGATCGTGCGGAGTGGACCAAAGGCCGCGCGCGTTGTCCTCGAACTCGCGATCCAAGTCTTCGGCTTCCACATCCACGGCGCCCGACCAGTCCTCCGGTGCATCGGCCGAATCGATGAGCTCGTCCAGCAGCTGCTCATTCCACGAGTCGAAGTCCATTTCGGCGACGGTACCATCGAAGTATTGAATTTCTATGGTTTGGTCTTGGTCGTCGATGGCGACCACTTCAAAGAGCTCGTTGGTACCGCCCCGATACCATTGCCCAACGATCGGCCTGATTGCGTTCATTGTGCCGGCCCCCACTGCTATGCTCGACTACATTCAACTCCCAATGAGTCATTCGCGCAATATGTAAATTTTGCGCGCAGCAACATCGCCCGTGATCGAAGCGCTCATCAAATTCTTCGTGGTCTTTTTCGTCGTGGTCGATCCCATATCGCTGATCCCTTTGTTCGCCGGCCTGACCCAGGGAGCGAGCCCCCGTTACAAGCAGAAAATGGCGGGCAAAGCTGCCGTGATCGCGCTGGTGATATGCGTGCTGTTCGCGCTGGTGGGTGCGGGATTCCTCGACATCATGGGCATTTCCCTGAGCTCGTTCCGTATCGCGGGCGGCACTCTGCTATTCCTGATCGCGCTCGACATGGTGTTCGCGCGCACCTCGGGCACCCGCTCGACGAGCACCGAACAGGAGGAGGCCAAGAAACGCGAGGATATATCGGTTTTTCCGCTCGCCTTTCCCTTCATCGCGGGGCCCGGCGCGCTCGCCACCATTTTGCTCGCCGCGGGCGAGGTGCGCGCGAAGCTGCTGCTGTTCGCGGGTTTCCTCGGCGTCGTCGCGCTGGTGATTATCGTCTGCTGGATCTTGATGTTGGCGACGCCGCGCCTGATCAATGTGCTCGGCGTGACCGGGGCGAACGTGGTGAGCCGGCTATCCGGCGTGATTCTTGCCGCCCTGGCGGTGCAATTCATCGTCGACGGCATTCGCGGCAGCTTCCTCTGAGTGCAATGCCGAGGGCGTTTCCGACTTCGTGTACGCCAGATCCCATACGCCATGGCCCAGGCGCTCGCCGCGCCTCTCGAAACGAGTCGGCGGCCTGAAATCCGGCCGCGGCACATAGGTGTGGTCGGAGCTCAGCGAGGCGAGATGCGGATCAGCATTGCACACGGCCAACATCTGCTCGGCGTAGTCCTGCCAGTCGGTGGCGAGACGCAGTACCCCGCCTGAACGGAGTTTGGCCGCCAGCTCTGCCACGAATGCCGCATCGATCAGACGCCGCTTGTGATGGCGCTTCTTGTGCCAGGGATCGGGGAAGAACACCAGGATTTCGTCGAAGGAGCCATCCCTCAGCTTGTCCCTCAGCACCTCCACGGCGTCGTGACAGATGACGCGCAAGTTGCGCAGGTTTGCCTCCGCGGCGCGCAGCAGGAGGCGGCCCACACCCGGGCGGTGCACCTCGATGCCCAGGTAGTCTTTGTGCGGATGTTGCTCCGCCAGCTTCCCAATCACTTCCCCGACCCCGAAGCCGATCTCCAGGCTGCGTGGCGCGCAGCGTCCGAAAATCGCCTCCAAGTCCAAGGGAGCCTCACCTAATTCCACGCCGTAGGCCGGCCACAGTTGCGTGAGTGCGCGCTCCTGCGCGGCGGTCATGCGGCCGGCGCGCAGGACGAAGCTGCGGATGTGACGTGGGGTGTGCATGGGCGCGAAGTGTGCCTGATATCATGCTTCGATGCGCAATTCTAAGTGCAGCGTGCGGCCGGGATGCAGGGGCGGTACGTGGCCGGCTCTGACCCTCCTCGCGCTCCTGTTGTGCGGCTGCGTCGGCCTGCCGCCGCATGTCCAGAAATACCACAGCGAAGCGCTGCCCAATCCCCAGACGACGTCTCTGGGCCGCCTTCTTGCGGCCGAGCAAGGCAACAAGAATCTATCGGGCATCCGCTTGCTGACATCGGGCGAGGAGGCCTTGGCGGATCTCATCGCGCTCGCCGACCACGCCGAGCGCACGCTCGACATTCAGTACTACATCATTCATCAAGACGAATCCGCGCGCGCTGCTGCTGCATCATCTGCGCCTGGCAGCGGACCGCGGCGTGCGCGTGCGCGTCCTGGTCGATGACCTCAATACCGCGGGCGAAGACCGGCGTTTCCTGCATTTGAGCGAACACACGAATGTCGAAGTCAGGGTATTCAATCCGTTTCCCGGCGGCAGATTTGCGACCTGGACGCGATTCGTTGCCTCGGCGACCGACATTCGCCGCATCAATCACCGCATGCACAACAAGCTGTTCGTTGCCGACAATGCGCTGGCGATCACCGGCGGCCGCAACATCGGGGATCAGTACTTCACACGCGATCAGTACAACAATTTCATCGATCTGGACGTGGTGGCGGCCGGCGCCATCGTGCCGGAACTGTCGGCCTCGTTCGATGCCTTTTGGAACAGCAAGTACGCCTACCCGATCGCCTCGGTGGCCTCGCCGGTGAGTGCCGAGCCGGCGTCGCCGCCGCCGCCCGCCGACGATGCCTCCACCGTGAGCGCCGATTGGCTGGAGCGCGAGCTGGAAGCGGGAAAGGTGGATCTGGCGTGGGTGCCCGCCACGGTGCTCGCGGATCGGCCCGCCAAGATCGCGAGCGAAACCTCTTCCGACGAGGAGGTCACGATCGCCAACGATCTGGGGGCTCTGATGCGCTCGGCCAAGCAGGAGCTCATCGTGATTTCTCCCTACTTCGTCCCCGGCGACGATGGCGTCGCCATGTTCGCCAAGCTCGTAGGCGAGGGCGTGCACATCCGAATACTCACCAACTCGCTGGCCTCGACCGATTCGCCCCTGGTGCACAATGGCTATGCGCGTTACCGCGTCGCGCTGCTCAAGCTCGGTATCGAACTGTCCGAGGTGCGGCCCAAGCTCGGGCAAAAGCGGGCCCGCTTTCATCCCTTTCGCAGTTCCACCGCCAGCCTTCACGCCAAGGCGCTGGTGATCGATCAGAAAACCGTATTCATCGGATCGATGAATATGGACGCGCGTTCGGCGCGCATCAACAGTGAACTGGGGCTCGTGATTCGCAGCACGGACATCGCGCGCCAGGTCACCAGCTTGCTCGATGACATCAGCGCGGACGGGAGCTACACGCTGCAATTGGTGGATCACAGCAATCGAATCGAGTGGTCCAGCGGCGAGTCCGGTTCGGAAAAACATTGGTTCACCGATCCGGAAACCACGAGGTTGCAGCGCTTTACTCTGAAAATGCTCGCGCCGTTTGCGCCGGAGGAGTTGCTGTGAGGGGATCGGGAGCCGCCGGCCGGCTCAGGAGAGTCGCAGCGTGCTCAGATAGTCCTTCACCTTGGCGCGGAACCCTTCACTGCTCGTCACGGTGGCGCCGCCCGCCAGTACCAGGATGAAATCGCCGCGCAGGGTCCGATTCACCTCCCTGACATAGTTCAGATTGACCAGGCAGGAGCGGCTGATGCGCAGCATCGGTTGCGAGCGCAGCGCCATTTCCGCCTGCTGCAGAGTGCTGCGGGCGTGAAAGCTGTCCTTTCCAACGCGGATCACGACGTAATTGCGATCCGCCTCGATCATCTCCACCTGGGAGGCTTCGAGCACGTGTAAGTGACCGCCGAATTCCGCCAGCAGCCGCGGCCGCTCCTCGCCGGCGGAGCGTGCGCCACGTTCCAGTTGCGCAAGCAAGCCGGCGAGCAGCGCCTGGCGCTCGTCCGATCCCGACTTTGCGTGGCGCGGCCGCACGCGCTCCAATGTTCTGCGAAAGCGCTCCTGATCGAAGGGCTTGAGCAGATAATCCACGGCGCTGACTTCGAATGCCTCGACCGCATAGGTGTCGTAGGCGGTGACGAATACCAGCGAAGGCAGCTGTGCAGGTTCCAGCGCGCGCGCAAGCTCGATGCCGCTCAGCGGATCCATTTGAATGTCGAGGAACAGCAGTTGCGGCGGCTGCAACCGAATGGCGGCCAGCGCGGCTTCGCCGTCGCCGTATTCACCCACCACCCGCAAGTCGCTTTCCGCCTCGCAGAATTCCCGCAAGGTGCGTCTGCCGGCTTGCTCGTCGTCGACGATGATGACGTCCATCATGCGTCCGCCAATGCCGGCGCGGGGCGTGCGTGGCCCACGGGCGACTGGCGAATCGCGGGCATCGAGATCTCGCTGCACCAGTCATCGTCGATTGCGCCGGCAGAGAGCTGGGCGCGCCCCTCGAACTGGACGGCCAAGCGTTCGCGGACGTTTTTCAGGCCGATGCCGCCCTCGCCGATCGGCTTGTCCGGCGCAATGGTGTTGAGCACGGATAGAGTCAGCACGTTCTGCGCCATGCGCGCGACGACACTCACGGTCACGCGGCCCTGATGGCCCGACAATCCGTGAACCACGGCGTTTTCAACCAATGGCTGCAGAATCAGACTCGGCACCCAAACGGCCGGGATGTCCGTGGCGGCGGGCAGGATCACGGTCAAGCGATCGGCGAAGCGCCGCTGTTGTAACTCCAAATACAATCTGACGAATTGCAATTCATCATTGAGCTTCGAGAAATCGCGCTCACCCGCGCTCAGCAGCCTGCGCAGCAAATCCGCAAGCTGAACCACCATGGACTGAGCGCCCTTGGGGTCCCATTCTATGTAGCCGCGAATCGTGTGCAGTAGATTGAAGAGAGTATGCGGCGACAATTGCATGCGCAGCGCCGCCAGGCGCGCCGCGCTCCACTCACGCTCGAGCGCCGTGAGACGCAGCTCGGAGTTTCGAAACCGCGTATACAGCGCCAATCCCGTGATCAGCGCCAATCCAAATCCATAGGCCGGTAGAAAGCTGACGAAACTGGCCGTCCACAGTGAGAAAAGCGGTTCTATCCAGTTGCCGGAAGCGTGCATCGCCATGGCGTCGTGCCAGTCCTCCGTGCCCAGGGTCATCTGCGAGACGAGCATGGCGGGATAGGCCATGGCCGCGAACACGCAGCCGAGAATCAGCTGCAAGGGCACTGCGATCAGCGGCGGCCGCCATTGAATCCGCAGCGACGCCCAAAAAGACACCAGCAGAATGGGCAGCAGCAGCACATGCTGCAAGAGGCGCGCATCCCAGGCGGCAAAAAACGAGATATTGGTTATGTGCGCCATGCCCGTGCGCATGCTGTATGCGTACAAGATGTTCGACACGGCCACATACGCCCAGAACAGGCAGCTGATGCCCAGAAACTGACGCAAGCTCAGGCCTCCCGCAAAGCGTGGGGCTGGGGATTCCACGGTGTCGAAACCGATCATGGTGGCAAGCGTAGCGCAAGTAAGGCGCGATTGCGGATTCCACGGCTCCCGCGCGGGACGAAACCGTCGTTTGGCGGGACGACCTCGACGGTTGGGCACAGACGCGGGCGGCTGCCGGCGCGTCTTATATACGCGTCATCCAATACCGTCACCTGAGGAGACAATTCATGGACACTTTCATTCCGACCCGCGCCGCGGGATCGCGCGCCAGAGTCGCATTGCTGTTGCTGGGCGGTCTCGCGGGCGTCATGGCCGCCGGTGCAGCCGGTGCGGCAACGTCCGACAGCGACCTGCCGAGCGTCGTGGTCAAGTACAGTGACCTCACCCTCGCCACCGATAGCGGCGTCAACCAGCTGTATCGCCGAATCACGGCCGCGGCCAAGCAAGTTTGCCCCGACGCCTCCATGCGGGACCTTGGTGCACAGCGTCAGGTCGAGCACTGCCGGAATCAAGCTATCGCCAAGGCGATTCAGCAAATCGACAATCCGCGGTTGGCGGCGCTGTACGCCGTCCGTTCGAAGAACGGTTGAGTGGGGTTCAACTCGGCGCGGCCTGCCGCAGGATCGAACGAAACGGTGCAGTGCACCACCGTGAGATCGCTGCCCTGCGAGCCGGTCGCGCTCGATGAGCCCTCGCGCCAGGGCCAATCCGCGATTGCCTGCCACAGCCATGCGCGATTATCGCATGAGAGTCATGGTCAGCCGCGCTGTTCGGCCTCGTAACGCTTGATCCCATTCAGAATCTCGGCATGGGCGACGTCGACTCCCGCCCAGCCGATGATCTTGACCCATTTGCCTTCCTCGAGATCCTTGTAGTGCTCGAAGAAATGCTGAATCTGCCGCAGGCGGATTTCCGGCACATCCGCAATTGATTTCCAATGCTCGAACAAGGGACAGATGTCGTCGGCCGGGACGGCCAAGAGTTTGGCGTCGCCGCCGGATTCATCATCCATGTTGAGCACTCCCACCGCACGGCAGCGCACCACCACGCCCGGCAGCAGCGGAAACGGCGTGTGCACCAGCACGTCAACGGGATCGTCATCGTCCGCGACGGTGTGCGGCACGTAGCCGTAATTGGTGGGGTAGTGCATCGCGGTCATCATGAAGCGGTCCACGAATAGCGCTCCGGATTGCTTGTCTACCTCATATTTCACGGGGTCAGAGTTCATGGGAATCTCAATGATCACATTGAATTCATGCGGGACATGTTGGCCGGGAGTTACGTCACTGATGCTCATCTAGCGTCGATCCTTGGGTCTGAGGGGTGAGTTGCCGACCCACATCATAACCTCAAGGACCGCGCGATGATGCGCTCGGTCGCAACGACTCGAAGGACGGCGCTGCTCCAAGCGCTACGCGATGAACCGAAGCACGTCGCTGGAACTCGCCGACCGCTGCCGTCCGAGCGTCAGTCGATGGCTATCGAGCGCGGCTGACTGCCTGCCGCGAATGGTGAGCCGGCGGCCGGTGTCAGCGTGCCGGTAGTGGTATTGATGGTGTACACGGAAATATCGTTGGAATCTTCGTTGGCGACGTAGGCCAACAGGCCCGAAGCATCGAGGACGATGTTGATGGGGAAGGTACCCGCGCCGACTGCCGAGCCCGACACCGCCGTCAGCGCGCCCGTGGTCGGCGCGATGGAAAATGCGGTCACGTCGTTCTGGGACGTGACATTCGCCGCATAGAGATAGCTGCCGATCGGGTTGACGGCCAGCGATTCCGGGCTGCTGCCGGTTGCCAAGGGCGAGCCGGATACCGCCGTCAAGCCACCCGTCGATGCATTGACCGAGTATTCTGAAATGGTGGCGGCCGTTTCATTGGCGACATAGGCGAAAGTTCCCGCAGGATTGAAGGTGATCGAGAGGGCGCCGGCACCGGCGCCGAAGGGAGATCCGGAAACCGCGCTCAAAGTACCGGTCGCGACATCGATTGCTATTACGCTGACATCGGCGCTGCCGAAGTTCGTGACATAGAGAAAATTGCCGCTCGGATCGATCTTCAGTGAGGTCGGTTCCGAGCCGACGGCAAACGGCGAACCACTGAGCTCGGTTAGCAAGCCGGTGCTGTTGTCGATGGTGTAGGCGGACACGCTGTTCGAGCCGAAGTTCGCCACAAAGAGAAAAGTGTCGGTGGGATCCACCGCCAACGCTAAAGGCCCGGTGCCGGTGGCAGCCGGCACCCCGACGGCGGCCAACTGTCCGGTGGAATTGTCGATGGAATACACCGAGACGTCGTTCGAGGCATTGTCTACGACGTAGAGAAACAGGCCGTTCGGATCCACCGTCAGCGATACCGGGGTCGTTCCCTGCGACGCAAAGGGCGAGCCGGCGATGGGCGTCAGCAGACCGGTGGAGGAGTTTATTAAATACGCCGACAAGTCGTTGGAGCCTTGATTGGCGACGTAGGCGAAGCGTCCAGGCTGGGTGCAGGAGACGAGGACATTGACGATATTGGCTTTGTCGATGGTGCCGGACCCATTGTGGACCGTGCAGGTTTGCGCCGGGTTGGATGGCTGCGTCGCGACGGTGACCGAGTAGGCGTCGCCGTTGCCGATGCTGCCCGAGAAGACGAACTCGCCATTCGAAGACAGGCTCAGGGAATTGCCGGAATTATCTTCGAGCACCAGACCCTGGCCCATGAGGCCGGTCAGAGTGCCTCCGAGGGTGTATTTACCGTCGAGATTGCAGCCTAAGATTGTCAACGCAGCCGCAGCGATGGACATCCAAACGAACGTTTTCACGCAACAATCTCCCAAATTTGTCAGGCTGGCCAATTGAGACCGCAGTATCTCGAATTCATTCCTGGCAGCCACGGCTTTTCGCGTCAAGAAATGTGTAGTCGCGGGGGGAATTGCGTGGCCGCGCTGCAATCATGATCGTTGCGCCGGCCGCGCCGCGGTCAACATCCCTGGCGGCGCGGGCGCTGTCGCTGAAATCCGACACTCAACCTGTGACATGCTCCCCCCTTCATGGGAACGAAATCACGTAATCTTGCTCGAAAGACTGGAAAGGATGACAGCATGCCCACATCGAAATTGATCGCCACCGTCAAGGAATGCCTTCTCGCCGGTGCCGTACTCGCCGCGGCCTTGAGTCCTTGCATTGCGGACGCGGGCCTGGGTCAAGCCGCTTCCTCGGTGCAAGCCGATGGGCTTCAGCTCAAGGGGTCGATCAAAGCGACCGAGCGCGCCGGCTATCAAGTCGAAGAAATCCAGCTGCCCTCCGGCACCTTGGTGCGCGAGTTCGTCGGACCGAACGGCACTGTGTTTGCGGTCGCCTGGAACGGTCCAATCGTGCCGAATTTGCGCCAGACCTTGGGACAGTACTTCAACAACTTCATGACAGCGGCACAAGCGAAACACGCGGGGCATCGCAGTCTGCAAATCCAGCAAAGCGATCTGGTGCTGCAGGCCGGTGGCCACATGCGCGCCTTCTGGGGACGAGCGTACCTGCCGCAGGCCGTGCCCGCGGGCGCCAGCGTCGAAGATCTACGCTAATGGTCAGATTCATGCGAACGGCTGCGCCATCCCGTGCTTGGCGTTTGGTACTGTGCGCTGTCCTGTGCGCACCGGTGCTTTCCTGCGGCGGTGATGGCAGCGGTGGAGGTAGCACCGGCCTCACCACCAGTGGTAGCAGCGGTGGTAGCACCGGCCTCACCACCAGTGGTAGCAGCGGTGGTAGCGCCGGCCTCACCACAAGTGGTAGCAGTGGGGGTAGCACTGGCCTCACATCGGGATCGACCTCTCCGACCGGCGGCGGTAGCACCGGGTCGAGCAGCACTTCCGGGAGCTCAGCTCCGACGGGCCACAATGTGGTCAGCGTCGTGGTCAACGGGGGCCCGTCGAGCGTCAGCACCGACGTCAATACCCTGTTCACCACGGTCACCGTGTGCACACCTGGCAGCACCACGAATTGCCAGACCATCAATAACATCCAAGTGGACACGGGGTCCTATGGGCTGCGCATATTGGCTCCGGTGCTGACCATCAGCCTGCCGGTGCAGATGGCATCGAGCGGCGGCTCGCTGGTCGAGTGTGCTATTTTTGCCGACGGCTACAGCTGGGGTTCGGTCGCCTTGGCAGATGTCCAAGTTTCCGGGGAATCCGCAAGTTCCGTGCCGGTGCAAGTGATCGGTGACCCGAACTTCCCGAATACTCCGGCGAACTGTTCGAGTGTCGGTCCGGCGCTGGATACCGTCGCTGCATTCGGCGCCAACGGCATCATTGGCGTCGGCGTTTTTGCCCAGGATTGCGGACCGGCCTGCACCACCACTGTGGATAATGGGTTTTACTATTCCTGCGCCTCGGGTTCGGTGCAGTGCCAGCCTACCGCAGTACCATCTTTGACCAGCATGGTTACGAACCCCGTCGCCTTGTTTGCCATCGACAACAACGGTGTGATCATGCAGCTGCCCAGCGTCGCTGCCGCGGGCGCCGAGACGGTATCCGGATATATGATTTTCGGGATCGACACGCAGACGAATAACAAGTCCGGCACTCAGACCATCCTGACGGTCGATTCGACCCTTGGTGATTTCACGACCGTTCTGAATGGCCAGAGCTTGACGCAGAGCTTTTTGGATACTGGTTCGAACGGTCTCTTTTTCAATGATTCTTCCGATTCTTCCGTTGTGCCTTGCACGACCAGCGGTCTCAAGAATTTTTACTGTCCGAGCAGCACGCTGAACCTGAGCGCGACTCTTCAGGGGCAGAACGGCACATCGGTGAGCGCGAGCTTCAGCGTCGGCAATCCCGAGACTTTCAATGACACTTTCACGGCGTTCCCAATGCTGGCGGGGACTTTTCCAAATTCGGCCCCAACCTTCGACTGGGGCCTGCCGTTTTATTTTGGGCGCACGGTTTATACGGCGATCCAAGGTGCGACGACTTCTGTGGGTACGGGACCCTACGTCGCATTTTAATCCGCTGGGACAGTACTTCGACAACTTGGTGGCGACGGCCCAAGCGAAACACGCGGGCCAAAATGGTGAGATTCATGCGAACGGTTGCTTTGTCCCGCGCCTGGCGCCTTGCACTGTGTGCCGTCCTGTGCCTACCGATGCTTTCCTGCGGCGGCGACGGCAGCAGCGGCAGCACCGGCCTCTCATCGGGGTCGAGCGGTACTTCCGGGAGTTCGGCTCCGACGGGCCCGAATGTGGTCGGCGTCGTGGTCACTGCGGGTCCGACGAGCACCAGCCCCGACGTCAATACCCTGTTCACCACGGTCACTGTGTGTGCACCCGGCAGCAGCACGAATTGCCAGACCATCGATAACATCCAAGTGGACACGGGGTCCTATGGGCTGCGCATACTGGCTCCGGTGCTGACCATCAGCCTGCCGGTGCAGCAGGCACTGAACGGCGGCTCGTTGGTTGAGTGTACCGTCTTCGCCGACGGCTTCAGCTGGGGCCCGGTCGCCTTGGCGGATGTACAAGTCTCCGGGGAATCCGCAAGTTCCGTGCCGGTGCAAGTGATCGGGGACGCGAACTTCCCGAATGTTCCGGCGGATTGTTCGGGCACAGGCACGGCGGAAAACACCGTCGCCGCGTTCGGCGCCAATGGCATCATTGGTGTGGGCGTTTTTGCTCAAGACTGCGGATCGACCTGCGTCACCAACACGGACAATGGGGATTACTATTCCTGCAGCTCAGGTTCGGTGCAGTGCGAACCTACCGCGGTGCAATCTTTGACCAGCCAGGTTACGAACCCCGTTGTCCTGTTTGCCACCGACAACAACGGAATGATTATTCAATTGCCCAGCGTCGCTGCCGCGGGCGCGGCGACGGTATCCGGATATATGATTTTCGGAATCGACACGCAGACGAATAATAAGTCCGGCACTCAAACCGTCTTGACCGTTGATTCGACCGCCGGATTTCTCACGACCATTTTCAATGGCCAGAGCTTGACGCAGAGCTTTTTGGATACCGGCTCAAACGGTTTGTTTTTCGACGACTCTTCCATTACTCCCTGTACTGGCACCGGATTCACCGATTTTTATTGCCCGACCAGTACGCAAAGCTTGACGGCGCAACTGCAGGGGCAGATGGCTGAGGGGCAACCCAGCACGGTTTCGGTCAGCGAGAGCTTCAGCATCGGCGATGCCGAGACTCTCAATGCGGATTTCACGGCGTTGCCGATGCTGGCGGGGACCTTTCCGGGTTCGACCCAAACCTTTGATTGGGGCCTGCCGTTTTATTTTGGGCGCACGGTCTATACGGCGATCCAAGGCGCGACAACCGCCGTGGGTACGGGACCCTACGTGGCATTTTAATCCGCTATCCCGCGTCCGACAGGCAGGATAAACTGCCTCTCAATGACTACCACGCGGATTATCACGGCGACCGCGGAAGCCACCACGGCGGCATTGCAGCTCGATTATTTACCCCCCGATCAGCTGGCAGCGCAGCCGGCCTCTTGGTGGCAAAACGTGCTCGGGGTCGTGGGTTTCGGGGAACCGCCGCGTATCGATGGGGTGCGGGTTCCGGTTACCGCCAGCATGACTCCGCCGCTGCGCCCGGCCGACGACCTTTGCGAGGTCTGGCGCGTTACGGGGCGGCCGGTACAGCTATCGAACGGAGCGGCAAGACAGAGCCGGGTCCACTATCGGTACTGTGAAGAGCTGCTATTCGGCTGCATCACCCTCGACGAGCGGCAGTTCGAGTCGGGCGCCGCCGCGCACGGCGGCATCGACCCTACCGGCGCCGCTGGCGGTGCCGACGCCGGGGCACTGTCGCGGGCCACGGAGATCGCGTACCAGGAAATTTTTGCGGTGCTCAGTCGAACCGAGCACCGGCACTTGATTCGCATCTGGAACTATCTGCCGGAAATCAATCGTGAAGCAGGCGGCGACGAACGATACCGACAGTTCAATTCCGCGCGCCAGCTGGCCTTCCGTAAATCGGGCCAGGCGACCGTGGGCACCGTGCCCGCCGCCTGTGCCTTGGGCTCGCCGGCCGGCAGTCCCCTATCCATCTATTTCCTGGCTGCGCGACAGCTGCCGAAGATGATCGAAAACCCGCGACAGACCAGCGCTTATCACTATCCTCCGAAGTTCGGCCGGCATAGCCCGATCTTTTCGCGGGCCTGCGTCTTGAATGCGTCCGACGGGACCAATTTGTTCGTCTCCGGCACTGCGAGTATCGTCGGACATGAAACCATTCACCAAGGCGACGTGGACGCGCAAACCCGAGAAACCATGGCCAACATCAACGCCTTGCTGGATGAGGCGAATCGAGTGGTGGGGCTGAAACGCTACTCTCTCGATGGGCTCAAATTCAAAGTGTACGTGCGAAGGCCGTCGGATCTCGGCGCCATCGAAGGGGTTCTGTCGAGGCTGCTGCGACCTTCGACCCCGATCGTGTACTTGCGGGCGGATGTTTGCCGCGAGGATTTGCTGGTGGAGATCGAGGCCACCGGCGGGTCGGGAATGCCGTGATGGCACGCTCTCTGATCTGCTCGATGCCCACCGCCTTCATGGTGTTACTGCTTGCCGCATGCGGCGGCGGCAGCACCGGCTTGGGGCCGTCGCCGTCAAATTACACCATCGGGGGCACGCTGTCCGGGTTGGCGGCCGGCCTGCAGGTGGGTTTGACGGATAATGGAGCCGACTCGCTCACGTTGACCGCGGACGGCGCCTACACCTTCAAGACCCAGATTGCGGCCGGCGGCAGCTACTCGGTGAGCGTGACGGCGCAACCGGCGGGACAAATCTGCACGGTGGCGAAC
The DNA here is from genome assembly GCA_963807505.1 of uncultured Gammaproteobacteria bacterium. Taxonomy (GTDB): domain Bacteria; phylum Pseudomonadota; class Gammaproteobacteria; order Steroidobacterales; family Steroidobacteraceae; genus Bog-1198. Next base: position 1,734,528 of record CAWECC010000001.1, read on the forward strand.
TCCACCGGATCGAACATCAGGGCCGACGTGACGACGGTCAACGTAAGCTGCGCGGCCCAATCGCTATACGCCTATGTCGTGAACAGCGGCGACAACACGGTTTCGCAGTACACGGTGGGTGGGACAGGCGAGCTCACTCCCATGAGTACGCCGACCGTGGCGACGGGAACGGCCCCGCAATCGGTGGTCGTCGACCCCCTGAACCGCTACGCCTATGTGCCGAACTTGAATGACAATACCGTCTCGCAGTACACGATTGGGTCAGGCGGCTTGCTCGTGCCGATGTCTCCGGCCACGGTTCAAGCCGGAGTTGGGCCGTGGGCAATTGCCATCGATCCGACCGGATCGTATGCCTATGTGGTCAACAACGTCGACCGCACGGTTTCACAGTACACCATCGGGACCGGCGGCACGTTGGTGCCGATGACGCCCGCTACCATCTCCACAGGCACCCAACCCTGGGGCATCACCATCGATCCGACCGGCCAATATGCCTATGTCGCCAATCATATGGACAACACCGTGTCGCAGTACGCGGTCGGCGCGGGCGGCGCTCTCACGCAGCTCAGTCCGCCGACGGTTGTTTCGGGAGTGCTTCCGAGCGGCATAGCCATCGATCCCGCCGGCCTCTATGCCTACGTGGCCAACCAGAACGACAACACCGTTTCCCAGTACACCATCGGCACGGGCGGTGTGCTGACGCCGCAAAGTCCCGCAATCATCGCAACCGGCACCCAGCCCAGGTTCGTCGCCGTGAATCCCAACGGCCAGAATGCCTATGTCGCGAATTCCGCCCCGACAGGCGCCGGCACGATTTCACAGTACACCATCGGTACGGCCGGTTCGCTCGCACCCATGCCCACACCGACCGTCGTTACCGGCCAGGGACCGGTATGGATTGCCGTCGACCGCGCGGGGCAATATGCGTACGCGACAAACATCACCGACAATACCGTGTCGCAGTTCGCCATCAATGCGGACGGATCCCTGACGGCGCTGAGCACGCCGATCGTGACGACGGGAGTCAGGCCCGCAGCCGTCGCGCTCGTCAACTGATCGCGACGCCGGCTTTCCCGGCGGCATGGCAGCCACCGACCCGGTGGGCGCGCCGGTCGCGTGATTTGCGCTTACCTCGGTGAGGCGCTTAGAATCCAACTTACGCGGGCGTCGTATAATGGTAATACCCAAGCTTCCCAAGCTTGAGCCGTGGGTTCGATTCCCATCGCCCGCTCCACTTTAAAACCACCTCAGACAACGCGGGGCAACTCGCCCCAATCCGAGCCCCGTGATTGTTTGGGACGATCTCGGGTATCGGCTTCGATTTCAAGTCGGTCTTGTTGCCCAAGATTGTCTTTGGTTGCCTCAGCATTCGCACGCGGGGTCGCACGCATCGGGCTTCCTGTAGTCGGGATAGCGAACTGAATCTTAAGGAGCGTGCGCTCAGCTGCCGCTGAGCGCACCAATGCCGTGAATTGAGTTTGCAACACGGAGTCTACCGATCGTCCAGCCGGAAGGGGTCAGCTCCCTCTAATGAACCGTCGATGGCTGGGGTTCTTGTCATAAGCCTTAATAATTCCGGCTGGGTGTCCGTGTGGCTCTGATAAGCATGACGGGGACAAAAAGCTGCCTTATGATGCGGTGAGTTCCGACGCATATTCGGCGAGCTCGGATTTGCAGGAAGCACTGAACATAAAATAACGGACTTCGGGGAGAGCTATCGAATGTTGCGCACCCTACGCCAAGCGCGGCGTTTCGCTGTCTTATTTCTACTCGGCGTCTCATTGAGCTACGCTGCGCCGATCCACGTTCTTTCGGTCGATCTGCCGACACTCATTGATTCGGTGGCGGATCAGCGCGATCGGTTCGCCGTCGAAGTACCGCATCAGTTCAGCGCTGCGACAGACGGGGTGTGGCAAACCTTGGGGTCGACGCGGACATGGCAATACAGCGTGCAAGTGCCGACGGCGGTATCGCTATCCTTTCACGCATCGAGTGCGGCGTTGCCCGGCAGCGCGGTTGTTACAGTCACAGGGGCACTGGCCACGGTGCAGTATCGGGCCCGAGATGTCGCGCGCGGTGTCTTGTGGAGCCGTCCGCTCGTCGGGGACAAGCTCTCCATTTCCCTGAGCGTAGACGTGTCGGAGGCTTCGAGCGTGCGCTTTGAGGTGAACGGGGTGCAGGCGGGTTATCGCGGCCTCGGCGGTTTAGCCAGCCACCCGTACTATGTCCAGCGTGCCGCGGCCGCCGGTACCACGCAAAGCTGTACGCTCAACTATGCCTGTGAGACGACTCCAGCAAACCAGGGACCTGGTCATGCTGTGGTCGCCATCCTGGTTGGCAACCTTTATCAGTGCACAGGAACTCTCGTCAACGATACGAGCGTGGATTTCGCACCGTACATACTGACCGCTCGCCATTGCGAGAACGGGATGCTCGGAGGAGGTGCTCCACAGGCAGCAAGCACGGTAAGCGTCTACTGGGATGCCGTCTCGGCTTGCGGCGGTGTCCTCGGCTCGATCTACGACGGAGAAGCCCCCTCCCAAAGCGTTGCGACGACCATAGTCGAGCAGCAGGACACTTGGCTGATCCGTCTGGCTGCCCCGCCGGTCGCGAGCGACGCCTACTGGGCGGGATGGGATGCCTCGGGTGCAGCTTTCACAGGCGGTTATTCGATACATCACGCGCTCGGCAATGACAAACAGTATGTCGGCTGGTACGGGCAGGCGATTCTTCAGAACATTCCCGCTGCCACTCTCGGCATTAAGTACTCGTCCAATTTTTGGGGCGTTGTGAATCAGTCGGGGAGTGTGGGTGCAGGGGCTTCGGGCGCTGCACTATTCAGCCCAAATAACAACTTGGTTGGCACCGCTAGCCTCGCGGCGCTGCAGGACGGAGCGAATTCGGCGGGCATATGCCCCGCGAGTCCGCTTTCCGCGCCGGCGCCAAATACCGTAACAGCGCAGTTCACCGCGTTCTCCGCGGTCTTTGCCTCTACCGCGGATGTCACGAGCAGCACAGGCGCGACCACTCTACAGTCCGTCCTCGACTCCGCGAATACCGGTGCGCTGGTGACGAATGGCCTTACGGTGCTTCCCGTGACGCTCACCGCCAATCAGCAGTCCTTGACCACACTCAATACGATCATTCTTACCTGGAGCGCGACCGGAGCCACCTCCTGTACTGCCACGGGAGGCGCCGCTGGTGATGGGTGGGCAGGCAACAAGGCGGTCAGCGGCAGCGCGCAAGTCGCGAATATCAGCGGTGGCCAGATTACGTATGCCATCAGCTGTTCTGGCTCGGGCCTCAAGGGCTCGGCGTCCGCGAGCGTCGACTGGATCTACACGCCTCCATCGGTATCCATTCAGGGGCAGGGACCGGTCTCCATCGGAGGGGCGGTATACCTGTCGTGGAGCTCGAACGTGTCGCCTTGCACGGCAAGCGGCGGCGTTACGGGTGACGGGTGGGCGGGTACGAAAGCGATCGACAGCAATCAGAACGTGACCGCAAGCCAGCTCGGTAATATTACTTACGTGCTCACCTGCGGAACGGGCAGCCAGTCGGCAAGTTCGCAGGCCACGGTGTCCGTGGTACCAGTGTCGGTGAGCATCGCTGCCAACGCCACGCGGCTGCGGATCGGCTCGACCATCCAGCTCAATTGGACGAGCGGAGGCTCGGGAGACAGCTGTTCCGCGGTCGGCGGCTCCTCCACTGACGGATGGGCCTCGAACATCTACCTCGGGTCGTCCAGTATGTCTCTCATCACCGAAACGGTGGCAGGAAGCTATACCTATGGCATCCAATGCACGAGTGCCGGGCAGACCGCGAACTCGAGCGTCAACGTCGTCTGGACGAATGATGCTCCGGCCGTTGCCATCACTGCGGTGTCGCCGACGCAGACGGTATATCCACAGCTTCCAGCGGCTAACCCCAGCGTGGACCTGCAGTGGAGCTCGAATGTGGCGCCATGCAACATTACCGTGTCCGGCCCATTTGGCGAGAGCAAATCGGTTTTCACCCAAACCGACGTGTATCCAGCTGGGACGGCGTCTGATGAAGAGGCGATTGCCGGCGTGTATACCTACACTCTGCAGTGCGACGCCGCGCAGTATCAGGCGAGTACCACTATCACCTGGACTAACTCGAGTCCGCAGATCACCCTGACCGCGCCGACCACTACCTGGGTGGCCAACTATCCTTACTCGATTTTCTGGAGCACCGACACCACGCCGTGTACTCAGACGGGCGGGGCGCCGGGCGACGGTTGGGCGGGGTCTTATCAAGCGGGACAGGCTTCCGAGACGGTGACCGAGACAGCAGCGGGCAACTACACATTCACGCTCACGTGCGGCACCGGGATCTCGCAAGGACAGGCGAAACTTACCGTCACCGTGCCGGCGGCGGCGGCCTCCATCTCGGCGACGCCGAGCAGCGTTCCAGTCGATCAAGTGGTCGAACTCACGTGGAACTCGACCGTGTCGCCCTGCACATCGGTCAGTTCCACAGGCGTGAACTGGGGCGGCAGCGATGTTGCGCCGGGCGGCTCAATTCCCGTCATCGAGACTGCGCCGGGTACCTATACGTACACGATCAGCTGCGGCAGCGGCAACCAGGCGGTTCAGGCTTCGACCCAAGTTACAGTCGCGGCTCCGCCGCCGACGAGCATCTCGGCCAGCGCGATGAGTGCAGTCGTCGATACGCCCGTGACGCTCTCGTGGAACTCATCGGGTCCAGTCTGTACCGCCACGGGCGGCGACGGCAACGACGGCTGGTCGGGTACCAAAAATGCGTCGGGAACCGCCACGGTGAGCGCCGCCGCGGTCGGGGCAATCACATACGCCATCACGTGCAACAACGCTTTCGCCAACACGCAGGTTGCGTATACAGCGCCTGCGATCACTGGATCGACCACACCGACGCCCGCAGTGATGCTGACAAGCAATATGAGCTCGCAGGTCGTTGCACAAAGCGTAACGCTCTCATGGAGTACGAAGAATTCTGATGGCTGCACGGCAACTGGGGGCGACGCTGGTGATGGTTGGTCGGGTACTCTCGCGCTCTCCGGCTCAATGAAGATCAGCGAGTCAAGTGCCGGCAATCGGACATATGGGATTACCTGTACGGGTGCACCCCCGGCGGCGATTGCGATGGCTACGGTCAACTTCACCAGCGCAACGAGCTCGAGCTCGAGCGGTGGCGGCGGCGGCTCACTTGAGCCGCTTTCGCTGATCTTACTTGCAGTAGCGGTTGCCTTAAGGATGCGGCGATACCATCGACCGATCGCACCATCATTGAGGTGAATGACGCCCTGAAAATGGCCGGGCAAAGCGAGGCATAACCCAAAGCGCAAGCTGGAGCCGACCGGTCGGCGTGAGGGGCGCTGACCGCGCTATAGGCTCAGCTCGGCACTCGACATAATCCCGGATCACGCGCCAATCACACGCAGCTGCGCGCGGAGCGTCTACGTGAGCCAATGTAAGCACGCGCAAGTCATTGTTTTTAAGCTACTTGAGTGATGTTGCATAAGCTTGGGATCCGGCCGCGCATCTTGGCTCACATGGGCTCATCTGGGCTCTCGATTCACACGTGAGAGTTTTCTAAATTTCACGTGTGAATGCGAGGAGTGCCAGGCCGTCCTGGGTGTGCCGCTCCCGCGACGACGAATGACTACAAGCGTGAGCCGATCATCCGGTGTCGTAGCGGTTTATTGCGTTTTCCGGCGGGACGGACTTCAATTGACTGTGTCATCGTGCATCCTCACATTCCCGAAAATTAGATCCCTGCCCCTGCGCCATGGACACCGCGGTTTCGCGACACCGGAGTTATCGCGTTGCGACCGCTATGGCGGCACCCGCCATCACCGTTCCCGTGCCGCGGTTTAGCCAGCGGACGGTATGCACACTCTTGAAGAGACGTCGGGCGCGTATGGCGGCGCCCGCATAGATACTCAACACGGACGTCAGAATGAAGCAAATCGCAGCCGCCACTTCCATGAACGCCGGAAGACTCATCTTCGTCAAATCTAAAACCGTAGGTAGAAGGGCTAGAAAAAAGATCATGACCTTGGGATTACCCAGAGTCAGAGTCAGACTTGCGATGAAGACCCTTGGCCCGCACTGCGGCGGCGGAGCCTTGCCTTCCCCAACGACTTCTACCGGCACCATCCACAACCGATAAGCCAGATAGAGCAGATATGCTGCACCGGCATATTTGATCACCACGAATAGGGAATGAGCCGTCTGCGCGAGCATCGCCATGCCCGTGGCAGCCAACGTGAACCAGATCAAATCGCCAACTACATAGCCGGCGATGAATGCCACGAGACCCTCGGTGCCTCGGCCGAGTACGCGGGCGAGAATTGCACCGATACCGGGACCGGGTGTTGCCGTCGCGAGAAAGTAGGTCAGACAGAATAACGTGAGGCCGTGTAGTGCCATGATTTTCCCTTCAACCCTCGCCGGTGCTGGCCGGAGCAATGCCGGCACCGACGCCGCCAAAGCCGAATCGGACGGCGATGATTCTGCCGCTGCTCATTTAGGCTACTTCGCCGCCAGGGCTTGCAGTACCTGTGCAGTGCTCACTACTTCGGCGAATTCGCCGTTCAAGCTGGCCAGCGCGGTGTCATGCATCAGTTGCGCGGGATAGTACTTCCCATCCGGACCGGATCGGTCGAACGTGGCGGTCGCGTCCGAAACAATAAACGTGTCAAACCCCAAATTACCCGCCATGCGGGTGGTCGTGGATACGCAGTGATCGGTTGTCATGCCGACCATGACAAGGGTGGTGGCTTCGATCGCTCGGAGTCGTTGCTCAAGATCCGTTCCAATAAACGCGCTGTTTACATTCTTGAACAAGACAGGCTCTCCTTCAAGCGGCAGAGCCTCGGGTTTGGCGACAATGCCCGAGCTGTCCGGATTGAACAGGCTGTTAGGTTTAGGATTGCGGTGGTGTACGTGCATCACCTGCCTCTTCGCTTCGCGCCAACTTGCCAACAACTCGCCGATGTTCGCCTCTGCGGAGAGATTATTTCGTTGCCCCCATTTTGGATTGTCGAATGCCTGTTGCATGTCTATAACGACGAGTAGGGTGTCCTCAGATAGGTAATTCATTGATGGCTACTCTGTTGCAAGAATTTCATTCGCTCTTGAGAGGCTGACTGCCCGTTTCTTCATTATTCCGGTCAGCGTTCGTGAGGCGGTATCGCCTGCAACCTGGCTGAAAGTGTGACATGCATCACCTGATCAACGGGGCGATGCCTGACGTGACTGCTTGCCGGGTCCGCACCCAGGAAATTGTCACCTTTCCAGTTCGTCAATGGCCGAATCGGTCGCGGCGCAAACCCGCCACCGCAATTCGGGCACACGTCACGCAGCACTTGGTCCACACAAGCCGCGCAAAATGTGCACTCATACAGCAAATCCGCGCGTCGAGGGAATTCGGCGGCAGCGCCACGTTGCAGTTCTCGCAACTTGGACGAAGCTCGAGCACTGGGATCGCCTCCTCTTGACGGCGTAAGTATCCCTCGTTAGCCTGATGTCGTAAATGTCATATATCCCTCGTTAATAGCCATGATCCACACGATCGGGTTTCTGATCTTTCCGGACTTCAACATTCTGGATTTGACTGGACCCATGGCGGTATTCGAATCGGGACAAGCTCTGTCGCGCTCGCGGCCCTATGTCTTGAAGGTGTTGTCCGAGGAGGGTGGACTCGTGTCCAGTTCCTGCGGACTGACCGTCGCTACTCAACCGCTCGGCCGTAGTGCATGCGACACGATTGTGGTCGTCGGCGGCCGGGGAACGGCAGCTGCAACACGACGGCGTGCTTTGGTTCAATACATACGGCGGATGTCTCGACGGGCGCGTCGAGTATGCAGCGTATGTACCGGCGCGTTCTTGATTGCCGAAGCAGGTCTGCTGGATGGCCGCAAGGCGACCACTCACTGGCAATCGGCCGGAGAGTTGCGGCGCTTGTTCCCCAAAATCAGGATGGACAGCGACCAGATTTACGTGAAGGACGGAAACATCTACACCTCCGGCGGTGTAACCGCCGGAATTGACCTCGCGCTCACGCTCGTCGAGGAGGACCTCGGCGTCACTGTAGCGCAGGCTGCGGCGCGAGACCTCCTCGTCTATCACCGTCGGGCAGGCGCGCAGGCTCAATTCTCCTCTCTCTTGGAACTTGGCCCCACGTCTGATCGAATTCGGCGCGCGCTTCACTATGCTAGGGAGCATCTGCGAGAAACGCTGTCCTTAGGTGTCCTGGCCGCGGCGGCACGAATCGGTCCTCGGCAATTCAGCCGACAGTTTGTTCGTGAAACTGGTGAGACTCCCGCGAAGGCGATCGAACGACTACGCGCAGAGGAAGCGCGAATCCGAGTGTCCAGTTCGTCTGATCCGATCGAAGCCGTAGCGCGACATGTGGGATTCTCTGATCCCGAGCGAATGAGACGGGCATTTTTGCGCCTGTTCGGTCAACCGCCACAGGCAATTCGCCGGCTAGCCCGTCGATCAAGTCTCCAAAACATTCAAACATCAGCGGTCACGCGCCCTGGGTAGCTCTGAAGAGCGTACTGCCTGCACACTTCCGCTCTGCCGCTCGCCAGCTTTGGCGGGCAGTCTACGATGCTGCTGGCGGCGCTCGCCGAACATTTGCACCACACGGCACATGACTAGTGTGATGTCGCAAATTCGGTCAAATTCCCCATCCTCTGCGAACCGATCATCGAGTTTGCCGCGAGTTGAGATGTGTCCGTCCAGGTATTGATGGCACGGTGCGTCGGAGAACCATGAGGACCCCGCGCGACCGGTCGTCGTGATTTGCGGCAGACTGGCGCCGCATCAACAAGACGTCAGAGGTGCATTTCCGCCGTGATGGCATCATAGGGCGCAGACACGTTGCCATTCTCACGGAGCAACAATCCGGAGGCGGTCAACGTCTCAACGTCCTCATGAACGCGTTTGTAGTCGCGGCCCAAGCGCTCGGCCAGCGCCTTCACGGAACGTGCCGGACTATCATGGACCGCGCGCAGCAATTCGAGGCGCTTAGGCGATAGCGCGTTCAGCATGGCTGCCAGATCCGGAAAGGTTAGATGCCTTTCTCGTACCTTCTCCCCGCGCTCGATTCGGTGCCAGGCGTTCACGAAACGCTGACCCATCTCGTCGAGAGTTCCCACGTTGACTTTGACGCGCTTGCTCATTGTTCACCTCTCAGGCCGCGCACGTCGGCCAAAAAATCCGCTATCAAAAGCTCCACGGTCTTGAAGGCATACCGTTCTTGGCGATCTTCAATGTGTCGATGATCGCCCTTGCCGCGCTCATTGTCATAGCCCACGAGTCGCGTACCGCTCATCCCATAAAAGAGGCTGTACTTAAGCTTTTGGGCGCTACCAGCCACGGGGGTCGCCAGCTGCCATATCTTCATCTCGACAATCGCGCCGTCAGGCAGGACTTGCTTGTCATGGAATGCGAGCAACGCCCTCATATGGCACAACATGCCATATAAAGGGTATGGCGTCAAACGCCATAATTGGGGCAAACGCACAGTTATTGGCCACGATCAATTGACCGTCATCGCCATAGGAGCACCTCATTAGATTGAAAACGGCCGTCGCCAATATGTGAAGCCGCCACCATTTTGAAATAAGCCATTTTTCACACGCCCCGCCCGCCAGAGAGCTTCCAGAGGAGGAACTTTCCTGGTCGGTCGCGAATGGCCGTTTTCTGCTGTCCGATCAGACCGGCGAGCGGCAGGTATTGGCCGGGCAGCGTCCATCGCCGACGTTGCGGCTGCACACGGACGCTTCCCGGCCGCGGTTGTGTGAAAACGCTCAAGGGAGGGGCAGTATGCCGGTCGGTCGAGCAGACCGAAAAATATCATTGAGACTAGATCGCCGGCGCCATGGCGGTATGCTCCGAGTGGCTAAGCCACATTGGTTCGCGGACTATTTACCGAAACAAGGTAGACTTTTGGCAATCGTCAACGCTTTCAGGGAGTGAATTCATGCTCATCGCGGTTGCAATCGTGATAGTTCTCGGCCTATCCGGGCTCCGTGTTGCTCAGGAGTACCAGCGCGGAGTCGTTTTTCGACTGGGGCGCTATGTCGGTCTGCGTGGACCGGGATTGTATTGGATCATTCCGCTCAACATCGAGCGCGCAGTTACCATTGATATTCGTACACGCACTGTCTCGGCTGAGCAGCAGGAGACAATTACGCGTGATAGCGTAACGATCAAGGTCAACGCCGTGCTGTGGTATCGGATAGTTGATGCCGCGAAATCCGTCATTGAAGTAACGGACGCCCCTGCCGCCGTCTACCAGTTAGCGTTGACGGGCTTACGTAACATCATCGGACAGCACGACCTTGACGAAGTCCTCCAGGAGCGCAATAAGATCAATAGTCTTCTTTGCGAGAGCATCGTGAATTCGACGATGGCGTGGGGATTGGAAGTCCAGCGGTTTGAAATGAAGGATGTGGAGTTGCCCGAGGCCATGCAACAGGTGATGGCGATGCAAGCTGAGGCTATTCGCGAAAAACGTGCGCGAATAATCAAAGCCGAGGCCGAGTTAGAGGCGTCAGTGAAGCTGTCGGCGGCCGCCGCGCAGATGATGGAAAATCCCGCCGCATTGGAATTGAGGCGGATGCAAATGATTTCGGAAGTCGGAGCAGAGAACAACAGTACGACGGTGCTGATGATTCCATCGGATTTTGTGTCGCTCTCTCACACACTGGACAAGTACTTACAGCAGCGTAACGCAGACAGCGCCGCGCAAAAACCCTAAACAACACCATGTTCATATGGGCCCACATGGCAATTCGCCTTCGTGAAAGATTCGCGCGGCGCCTTTTGGCGTAAGCGCCAGGTCGCGGCGCGGGGCATCCCGTTTGAATTGACGGCGGAATTTGCGTGGGACAGCGCGCTCATAGTCGAGGCTGCGCAAGGCCAACAAACGCGAGGTGAAACGATATGAAGCGCAAGCCTAATCCCCGGAAGGCGGATCGTGAGAACCCGACGTGGACGAAGGAAACCTTTGCACGTGCTCGCAAGGCGCGTGACGTGTTGCCGGAAATCTTCAGCGCCGCGTCTGCTGCCAAGATGTTGAAGCCCCGTGGACGCCCGAAGTCGGGCAGAGCGCGTACATCGATCTCTCTTCGATTGCCACCGGAAACATTGGCGCGTTGGAAGGCTACGGGTCCTGGATGGCAAACACGGATGGCCGAAGCATTGTCGAGAGCTGTCTGATTGACATGTAACCATGCGGCGGCCGGCAATGCCGCCTAGCACACCAGAAGTCACGACAGTTGTCTCGCGTGTCCCCACGTGGTCCCACGTACCGCGAAAATTCACACGCCTATCACACTTGGGACTCACCATCGGGCCAAACCGCTTGTTTTCAAGGCCCGGAAGCGCCTTCCGCGTGGGTTCGAGTCCCATCGCTCGCTCCACTCCCAGCCATCGTTGGGGGCCCTGACCGGCCATTTGGCGAGTCAAAATTCCTGCCGCAAAGCTGTCATAGCACAAGCTTGGCCGCCGGCAAATATCTACAAGAGGGCTTGTGCCCAACATTTTAGTCATGGGCGGGCAGATATCGGCTCGAAAGCCCGAAGAGGCGGTTTTGGTGCGATAGCGAACGGACGCACGTTGAAAAAAAAGGCCAATACTCATCGCCAGGCGTCCCTTGTTTGACACGCTCACTCATACCGTCCAAATCACCAACGACGTCCTCGTGAACACGCTTGTAGTCGCGGCCCAGGCGCTCGGCTAGCGACTTCACGGAACGCGGTGGACTCTCACGGACTGCACGAAGTAGCTCGAGGCGCTTGGGCGATAGCGCGTTCAGCATTCCTGCCAGATCTGGTTACTATGATGTGAGTCGGACCCGAAGAGAAAGGCCCTATCTAGGACTTTTCGGTACACCCAAGTGCCAATCAAATCAGGCGGCAACTGCCAACGGCTACGATGCGCACTATCGTGCACCCGACTTTCGAATTGAGAGTTGTTGCTCAACGGGAATCTGCAGTGGCGGTAGCCCCTCGAATTGGGGTCTACCGAATAGATATCCTTGAAAAAGTGTCACGCCGGCGTCCCTGAACCACCGATACTCCTTGAGCGTCTCCACGCCTTCAGCGATGACGTCAATGCCGAGATCAACGCATGCCTGCATGATGGCTCGTACGATGGCTTGGCGCGGGCCGCTCCCTTCTATGCCGCGAACCAGGGTCATATCTAACTTGAGCAGGTCAGGTTGGAAGTCGGCAAGCATTGTCAAACCGGCGTATCCGGCCCCGAAGTCGTCAATTGCAAGCTGAAGTCCGGAGCGGCGAAACTCATTGACAACCCGACCGAACGCAGCATGATCGTCAATCACTTCGCCTTCAGTAATCTCGAGTACCAAGCGATCAGGAGTAATACCGGAGCGCTCCGCGGCTTCCAGCGCACTGCTCACCGCCGCCGGCGACGTATATAAGCTTCGCGGCAGAAAGTTGAGATTCAGTTTGCACGGCAAGTGCAGCCGTGCCGCACTTTCTATCGCGGCGACGCGGCTTTGCTGATCGAACATATGTAGATCATCGGGCGGGACGCGCCCGAATACGCGCGCCGCGGGGGCACCGTCGGGGCCGCGCACAAGCGCTTCGTACGAGAATATGGAGAGAGCGGCGACGTCAACAATGGGCTGAAACGCGTAGGAATAGTCTTGGCCGGGTACCAGGCGCGGTTCGATAGCCGCGGCCGCAGTTGCAATTTGCGGTGTCACCACCGTGGCTACGCGGCGGACGAGGAGCGCCAGCGGCCGTCCGCGAAGGCCGCCAAGAGCTTCTTCGCACGACCAGCACTGAGCTCATAAAAGCAACTCTTTTTCTGAAAGAAATCGTTGGCGCCGATGATTCCCGCTACGTCTTTGGATGTCACCGAGGCGAATCCCATGGACCAGTCCGCAAATGATCGACTGGCAATCGGCTCTCGGACGATTAACACGACATTTGCGTGTCGCTTGTCGTGGGCGATCTTTGCGTATAGCGAGTCGATTGCTTCAGCCTCTCCTTCCAGCACCTGAAAATAGCTTCCATCGGTATGCAGCAAGATGCCGGTGATATCTAGCTGAGAATTCACTTTTCGCGCGCGCTCGAGAATAGCGCGGAGTTCTGTGTCGCCCATGCTTGAATCGGCGGAGCTTGCGTAAATAAGATGGCTCAGGGTTTTCAAGAATATCTCCATCGCATTGTTAAATGCGCGGTAAGGTAGAGGAGGGCCTGTTCGCGTAGGTATCGGCATTTCGAGCGCGATCTTGAGTCGCAGCCAGGAGAATGCAGACACCGGTAGTTGTCTCGCGTAGTCCTAGTTTGCCTGTCATAACGCGAAAATTCGCACGCCAATCGCACGCAGCGGTTGGCGATTCACAAAACGCGTCATTTTTCAGGTTTTGAAGGACCGACCGTTTGGGTTCGATTCCCATCGCCCGCTCCTTTTTTTGTTGTCTGGCGCGTCCCCGCGTTGTCCTGGGACGCGACTTAGATTGTCGCCCAGTTCCCACAGTCTCGACGCGGCTACGACCGTTCTTTCGATCGAATGCGTTATCGAGCCACCGCCCGGGCCAACTTGAATTCGGGATCTACGAACTCATCGACCCGTGCGTCCAATAGGTCCTTGAGCTCATCCCCCGAGATCACGTCGCGCTCCAGTAACCGTTGAGCCAAGCCATCGAGTTGCGCGCGGTTCGCCTTAAGCAACCGCTGGCAGGTTGCTTGGGCTTGCTCGAGCAATAGGCGAGCTTCCCGCAGAACAGCGGATTGGATGTCCGGCCCGAGCAGCTCTTTGGGTACACCCGCCACGCTCAACAGGCCGAACGCATCGGAGAACCCGAGCGAGCCAACCATGTTGATCGCGAGTTCCGATGCGCGTTTGAGGTCGTCGGAAGCACCCGTGGAGACGCTGTCGAACACCAGCAACTCAGCTTCGCGCCCCGCCAGCATCATCGCCAACCGGCTCGTGAGTTCGGATTGTTTGTACAGCGGGTCCTCGGTGTCGCGGGTGATATAGGTCACGCCCAGTGCCCGACCGCGGGGTTCGATCGTGACGCGCTCAACGATGCCCGTCTTGAGCCAATGTCCTACCAATGCATGGCCTGACTCGTGGTACGCAAGACGGTCTCTCAAATCCTGCGTAAACAGGTCCTTGATCGCAGAGACTTCACCACCCAGCTGATGGGTCTCGATCGCGCCCAAGAAATGTTCGTTGGTCACTTGCGACGCGTGAGCTTCGGCTGCCGTAGACGCGGCCTTGTTCACGGTATTGGCAATATCGGCTGGCGACATGCCAACCGTCATGCGCGCCAAGACCGCGGTGTCGGCGCGTTCGTCATGCGCTAACTTCCTTATGTACAGGTCGAATAGTTTCTGACGCTCAGGCAAGGTGGGAAGTGTGAGGCGCACCAGCATGTCGAATCGGCCGGGCCGACGCATGGCCTCGTCGATGTTGTCCTCATGATTGGTGGCTGCCACCACCACCACGTTGTCCAGTGGGTCGAACCCATCCATCTCCACCAACACGCGGTCGATGATGCGATTGAGCTCCGATTCGGCCCCGCCCATATCGCCGCCGTGGCTGCGTTTGCCGATACCATCCACCTCATCAATGAATAACACGCACGGCGCGTTGCTGCGTGCGAGTTTGAAGAGCGCCTTGACCTTGTTGACTCCAGCGCCGTAGAAGGTCGCTGTAAAGTACGAGCCATCGACCGAGATGAAATTGGCTTTACTTTCTCCCGCAAGTGCCTTGGCGAGAAGCGTCTTGCCGGTACCGGGCGGGCCGACCAGCAATACGCCTCGTGGTGCCACAGCGCCGAGACTCGCGTAGTGCATGGGGTCTTGCATGAACGCTTTGACGCGGTTCAGCGCGGCCTTCGCCTCTTCTTGGCCGATGGCGTCCGTAAATTGGGTTTTGGGACGGATAGCAAGCCGGGAAGCGGCGCCACCCATACCGCGATGCAGCCGAATGCCGACGAAGCAAGCGCCCACCAGCGCGGCCACCAGCAGCACGGGCGACAGCAGGCCCGTGAGTATGTCCAGTAAACGGCGGCTAGCGGTTCGCGGGTCGATTTCGACACGCACCAGGGCGAAGCCGGCCTGAGCGCTCTTGTCGCCGAGCGAATCCAACGCGGTCCCTGCACAGCCAAGCATCGTACACCCCGGCACAATGGTGCTGCCCTTCTCGCCGCTCTTCAGCGTATAGAGCACGAGGCCCGAGTGCGGCGCTATCCAGGCCGACCGCAGACAGATTGCCGGCATTCAGTGCGTTGCGAAATTCAGCGATGCTTTTTTGGTGCGTCAGCCAGCCATCCGGTGCTTTCTCGAACTGCAACGCCTCCGGGCTTTTGCGGGCATCGCTTTCCCGTGAAGCCTTTTCCATTAGTGCAATTTTATACGGCAAGAATGAAATGAACCGCCGACGGCATTTCACATATTCACGAAGCGGTTGTGCGAGGTGACCCCGGCAAACTTGACCACCAGCGCATGGGTGGGGGCGCCTTTGCTTCGCCTATGCGAAAGCCAGCTGGCGCGCCTCCGCGCTAATGAGCCATGGAGGAGAGTTCGTGATGCGCGTGCGCTGGAATGAGCAAGGCATTGGCCTTGGTCTCGAGGGTTTGCACGGCATCGGCACCAGGCGAAGCTCGTTGTCAGCGACATGAGGGCGTGCACCGCCTCCAGTCCTCTGCGCGACCCAAGGCCACGTTCCTTTCCTATAACCCATGACCAATGCTCGCATTGGCTGGCGTTGGCCGGTGTGGCATCGTTTTTCACGCAAAAATCGCGCGCAGCGATTTTATTCGCTGGAACGCATGATTATCAGATGCTTACGGTATCCCAGCGATATATTCGATTCCTTGCCCGCTCCACTCTAAGGCTACGTCAGGCGTTCAGACCCCGGAACGGGGCTGCCCCCCCTGGGCCCCAAATAGAATCGAGCGTAGCCCGCGGATCGCGTGGGCCCCATTTTCCTTGCGCTACCTGATGCAAAAAATCATCGAGCAGCTGGTTGAACAATAGGGGTTCTTCGAGATTTACGGCATGGCCTGACTTGGGAAGGATCAGGAGTCCAGACTTCGCGACAACGCGCTTGATCAGGAGCGAAGGCTCGAGGCACAGTTCGTCTTCATCACCGCAAATGACCAGAACGGGTATGTCGATACCCGCCATACGGTCAGTCAGGCCGTACAGGGAAGGCCGTTGGCCCAGATAACCTTCCATGGTGTTAGCCGAACCGGCTGCCGAATGTTCGATTAGTTGTCCCAGGTATTCGGCGAAACCGCGCGGGTCTTTGGCAAGATATTGCACACGCGCGGCGCCATGTCCGTAAGTCGCCGCAAGTGTGGCCATGCCTTCGCGCCGGATTGATTCGGAACGCGCAATGGAGTCTTCTTTGAATTGACGATGTGCGGCCGGGTGTGCACCCGAGCCGCATCCGACCAAGGTCAGGGACAGGGCTCGCGCCTTGGCAGCAGAATTGCAGTATTCCATGCCGAAATGGAGGGCGGCGAAGCCACCCATCGAACACCCCACGATGTGCGCCTTTGCAATTCCAAGCGCGTTGAGGACCGCGAGAATGTCGTCGCGAACGCGATCCTGCGAGTAATGCTCCGGGCACTCCGGAACGTCGGACGGCAGGTAACCGCGAGCGCTATAGGTAATGCAGCGATAGCGGCGCGAGAAATGGCGAATCTGGGGTTCCCAGCTGCGGTAATCGCCCGCGAACTCATGGACAAATATCATCGGCGTGCCGGTACCGGCTTCCTCGTAAAATAGGTTGATGCCGTCATCAGTGCAAATCTTGGGCATAAATGTCACCTTGGTCCAAGCGAACAATCGCTTTTCGAGGAATTCTGGGGGCAATGCCGGATACCGCTGCGCGTCCGAGGCGAGCTGCAGTCATCAGGCATATTGTGCGACAAAACGTTCCAAGTCTCGCAACGTGGATCCGACGCCATCGGGCTTGAAGCCGAGTTCCTCGAGCGGCACGCCGGCCCGATTGACCCAAAAGCACGGATAACCGAAGGCCTTGGCACCGACAGCATCCCAGCCGCCGAAGGCCGCGAAGAGAATCTCGTCACGTCCGAGAGCGAACGCATCAACTCCCATTTGATACGCGCGCGGATCGGGCTTGAAAGCCCGGACGCGGTCGGTGCTGAGGTGCGGTTCGAAAATGCCATCGAGCCCAGAGTTCTTTACCCAGGCATCGAGCATCGTTGGAGTCGCATTTGCCAGAAAGGCCAGCTTGAGGCCAGATTCCTTCATGTGCCTGAGCGCCTCGGCCGCGTCCGGCCACGCCTTGATTTCAAGAAACGCTTGCATTAGCCGATCGCGTTTCTCCGACGTGAGGGTCACCTTCACGAGTTTGGCAGCCATGACGAGCGCCTGCTCGGTTACCTGCCAGAAGTCCACGTAGCTGCGAATCAAGGTGCGTAGCCAAGTGTATTCGAACTGACGGGTGCGCCAAGCCTTAACTAGCTCGCCGCCGCTCCCGGGAAACAACTGCTCGGTGAGTGCGTCGATGGATCGCGTATCGAAAGTGGTAAACGCGTCGAACGCCACCGCCTTCAGTGCATGACGGCCTGCGCCGCGTGCGGATCGTAAGGTCGCGGGCAATCCGGTCGCCGCGCCGGCCACCGCCATTGTCAACAGGCTGCGGCGACTAAGAGGCATTGACACCAACACGAGGGCGACTCTCCTTGGGTATGAACGTAGCGACAGTGTTGTCTATACTGCACCCACGGAAAGAGCAATAATCGCGCCTATGCTGAAGACAGTTTTTCGATAAGCTGAAGAATCGATGGATCGCCTCGACGAGTTCGCGCTACTACTTGCCATCATCGAGCGGGGCTCATTGAGTGGCGCGGCACGAAAGACGGGCCGCTCGCCGGCCGCGGTTACGCGCATCCTGAATGAGATGGAGGCGCGAATGCGCGTTCGCCTCGTCGAGCGCACCACGCGGCGTCTCGCGCCCACCGACGCAGGAGTGCGCCTGGCCGAGCACGCGCGACGCGTTTTGGGCGACTACGAAGACTCCGTGCAAGATGTGACTGGCATGGCCGGCGCGCCGTCCGGCGTCCTGCGCGTGACGGCGCCCCTGCTATTCGGCCGGCGCCACGTCGCGCCGCTGATTGCGCAGTTTCTCGATCAGTACCCGCAGATGCGGGCTGAGCTAATGTTGACCAACAGTATTGTCGATCTGATCGAAGCGAATATCGACGTCGCGGTGCGAATCGACACAATGGGTGCGAGCAATCTGGTCGCCAGACGAGTCGGCGAAATGCGGCGTGTGGTCGTCGCCAGCCCGGCCTATCTGGCTCGACGCGGCGAACCGAAGACCTTGGCCGCCTTGGCGCGGCACGAGATCGTATTTCAGGCGTCGGCCGATGGCCTCAACGAATGGGAGTTTGCACTGCCAAACGGCACCATCGCGCGCGTTCGGCCGAATGGCCGCTTCGTCGTGAATCAAGCCGAATCGGCCATCGACGCTGCATGCGCGGGCCGTGGACTGATCCGAGCCCGGTCGTACCAAGTGGCCGATGAAATCGCGTGCGGCAGGTTGGTCAGGGTTTTACGTTCCTTCGAACCGCCACCCACTCCGGTCAATCTGGTGTTCGCCGGGCGGCGCTACCTGGCGCAGCGCATCCGCGCCTTCGTCGATCTGGCGGCAGTCGAACTCGAGCATTATCTCAGCTTGAACTGCCCTTGACGGACTGCAAGGTGCACGAAGTAGCTCGAGGCGCTTGGGCGACGGCGCGTTCAGCATTCCTGCCAGATCTGGTTCCTATGTGAGTCGGACCTGAAGAGAAAGGCCCTATCTAGGGCCTTTCGGTACGCCTAAGTGCTAATCAAATCAGGCGGCAGCCGCCAACAATTGCCAGTTCTTCGGCATAATGACCGCGTCGATGTCATGGATGACACCATTCGATGCAGCGATGTCGCGTTGCCTGACGTGCGCCCCATTGACTCGAGCGTCTGAAGAGGACACTACCGCCGTGAGCGCGGTACCCTGAGTCGTCATCACCTCGCCCGATTTGAAATCCTGAGCCATTACGTGACCCGGGACCACGTGATAACTCAAGACGGCTTTGAGCTTTGCGGTGTCCTTGAGCAGCGCGTCGAGCGCGCCCGTGGGAAGTTTCTTGAAGGCTTCGTCTGTGGGTGCAAAGATCGTGAATGGGCCCTTGCCGGTCAGGGTATCGGTAAGTCCGGCGGCCTTAATGCCGGCAACCAATGTGGTGAAATTGCCCGCTGCAATTGCGGTATCGACGATATTTTTCGTTGAGCCTGAATGGGCAGGGTTGCCTTTGGGATTTGCGGAAGTGTTTTTTGACTGTTCCATAAATAATAACCTTGACGTATAGCCCGCAAGAATTTGCTGGCTAACTCAGCTCGTATTCGGCCGAGGAGTTCACTATGGACCCGATGTGGAGCGTGTGCGGGATGAGATCAAAATAAATCGCGAATGATGCACAAGCACTTGCAATAGAGACGCATGACGCGATCGTCGCAATTGAATTCTCGGCGAGCCCTCGTCACCAGCCGTCAAGCTGAGGGCGGATACCTTATTCGCATCAAACCGCTCGTTTTAAAGTCTCGGAAAGGGCACCCGTGTGGGTTCGATTCCCATCGCCCGCTCCATCTTTCTCGTCGTCTGGCGTGTCCCTATCTTGGTAGCATTACACTCCGGTGGGGACCGAACTCCCAGCCCCTGACGCAAAGAGACGACCGGTGCCATCCACAGACCGGACCGCAGAATCGGCGGAAACATTGAGGCTATTCGGCAACCCATGACCGATACCAAAGTGCTTGTAAAGAGGCGGTTCGCGACCGCGGCGGCCTGGCACAGTTGGCTCGACAAGCACCATGCAGGGTCACGAGGCCTGTGGTTGGAGTTCGCCAAGAAGGAGAACGAACGGCCCTCGATTACCCATGCACAAGCACTCGAGACCGCTCTTTGTTTTGGCTGGATCGACGGCCAAACCAAGTCCAGCGCAGATGGATGGTGGTGCCAGCGCTTCACTCCCCGCGGCCCTCGAAGCAAGTGGTCTCAGGTCAACTGTGCCGCGGTCGAGCGCCTGAGAACCCAAGGTAAGCTCACAGCGGCAGGATTCGAGAAAATGGAAGCCGCAAAGAGCGACGGACGCTGGTCTGCCGCGTACGCACCCCAGCGAACAATCATCGTGCCCGATGATTTAAAGGCTGCATTGGCAGCTTCTCCGCTTGCAAGGAAGTTCTTCGAGTCGCTCGACAGCAAGAACCGCTATGCCATTCTCTATCGACTGCACAGCGCAAAAAAGCCTGAAACTCGTGAGAGGCAATTGTTGAAGTTCGTTCAAATGCTCAAAGCAGGCGAGACGTTGCACGAGCGTCCTGGTAAATCCGCTCGCCGCACAGTTCAGAAACGAACCGGTTAGAACCGTGCTGGAAGAAGCGATCGGTTGGCCGGCTGATTGTATCGCTGATATGAACCGGTCAGTTGGCCGATGACGGAGAGCCATGGCCGGTGCTGGCTAGTGCGGCGGGTTTTTCACGCCAACGATTCTACCCGGCGGTCGATCTTGGCCCAGCTGGCTCGGGGACCAACTTCCGTAAGCAAGTTGGCGCGACCGCTGGCGATGTCGCTACCAGCGGTCATGCAGCATCTGGCGGTGCTTGAAGGCTCGGGGCTGGTGCGTTCGGCGAAAGTCGGCCGCGTCCGCACCTGTAGGATCGAGCCCAAGGCACTCAGCTTGGCCGAACAATGGATCAACCAGCGACGTGCAGAGTGGGAGCAACACTTCGATCAGCTCGGCGAGTATCTGAACACCCTCGTAAAAGGAAAGGGAACCCATGACAAAGACAAGTAGTGATTTATCGCGCTCGGTCGTGCACGCGACGTTTTGCATCGAACGGACCTATTCGGCTTCCAGGTCTCAGGTGTTCAAGGCGCTGACCGATCCCGTAGCCAAGGCGAAAGGCACCGGGACCCGTCTCGTGATGACCGAGCAAGGAGCGTTTCTAGACGGCTACGACGATGCTCACTCTCGCGAGCGTGGCTCTAATTTTTTGCTGGATGCGCTGGGCAATTCGCTCAAATAGCGCGTGGCCGGTCAATTTTTGATGGTCGCAGCCGCACGTCAATAGGTGTATTTGACATAATATTTATTGTGGGCCAATCGCACGCAGTCGCGACATATGCGCCGTCGGTGGGCCGGCCGATGAGCGACGATTTAATTTCCACCGTCCGCCGCCGATACCTGGGTAACGAGATATCGGCCAATTTGGTACGGACGCGCGTGAGTATGCAAATCATCCCCGCTGCAGACAGCATTTTCTACGTGAAAGAACTGCTCTCGAAGGAACTCTGTCAGACGATCATTGCAAATTATGAGCGCGACACGAGCCGACACCCGGGGTGCGTCATCCGTGGCCGTGGCGAAAAGGAATTGCAGGACGAGATTAAAGTCAGTACGGACCTGGTCATCAGCCAGGATGGGGCTTGGGCCGCGGCCTTCGGCGAGCTGAACCGGGCCGTCAATAACGCTCTGCAGCAGATAACGGCGCAGACTCCGTCGCTGCAGATCTGGCCGCTATGGTGGACGGGTTATAAGATTCAGTACTACAAAAAAAACGAAGGCCACTTCAAATGGCACTTCGATGCCATCGGGCCGGGCACGTGGGAGCGGCAATTAGCGATGGTCATTTATCTGAATTCTGTCGAGGACGGCGGCGAAACCTGCTTTCATCGACAGAACCTGGAAGTAAAGCCCATTGCCGGCGACGCGGTGATGTTTCCCACGTTCTGGACTCACGCGCACTGCGGGCAGATTCCCCGATCGGAAGACAAGTACATCATTTCATCGTTCGTCAGCTTCGACATTCCCGCGGCTGATCAGAAAGTCGGGCGTCGCGAGTTGATGGCGGAAGCGGTCTGACCCCTCCCGGCCGGTAGCGCTCATCGATGCGACTCGGCCCACCCGTCGAGCGCGCTGGCGCCCGCGTGCGCGCGCAGCGCGGCACACTGATCGATTGTCTCGAGCGATTGCGCCTCGACCCTTTGGCCGCCGATCAAGGTCGGGATGCGCGGTGAAAACCAACTCTGCAGTTCTTCGTATTCCGACTTGCTGCAGCGGCCGATACCGGCCACCCGGAGGATGTAACTCTGAGTCTGGTCTGGGAGGCGTGCGGCCAGCGATTCGTAATGTGTTTTCATCCATTGCCAAAAGGCCTGGCGATTCTCTCTCTCGGCGACGTGGCTGGAATACAGGGATGAAATTTCGCCCACCGCTACGGCCGGCGTGGCGCCGTAGTTACGGGCATCTTCGCCGAGCTTGGCATCGTGGGTGGCGCCCAGCGCGGCCAGCATTTCGTATCGTTGGCGAGTCTGATGATTGACGGCCAGTTCGCCGATGATGGCCCGAAAGGCGGGCTCGCCGGACTCCTGAACCGCCGCCTTGAGCGCGGCTCCTCGCAGATCGGGATTTATCCGCGTTAGATCGACCGCGCCGCCGGAATCCAGCCCCAGAGCGATGCGGCCTTGACGGTTCAACTCCTGTCGCAACGCCTTGTCCTGCACGACGAAGGCGAGGAACCCGACCAGGCGCACGCGCATTTCAGTCGCCATCGCCGTATCGGTCGGCAACGGCTGCAGACCCAAGGCGGCGAGGCGCGGCGCGTAGAGCTTCATCGCGTAGGCATCTAAAATGGGACGCGTCGCGTCGGTCGCAAGATATTCGCGGATCCACGCGAACTGGTCGAGCAGCGCGGTGGCTACTTGCGGTATCCCGGAAGTCGCGAGCGCGGGCATGGCATCGAGCACAGCGCCGGCGGAGAGCGTTCCTTGGACGAATGCACTGGATACGGAATCCGCATAAATGATCTGCTCGGTGGGCGGCAGCGACGCCACCAGCGGCCGCAACGCCGCGGAATCGGTTGCGTCCATCGCAAAGCGGAAATAACCGACCGCATCGGCATTGGGCAGATAAGCGTCCGCGCAACCGCCGTCAACGGTGAAATCCTGGGCGGTCTGATCGAGCAGGAAACATTGCTTGGACCGTTTCCCGCCCCGGTCGAATCGCACGCACACCGGCAGTTTCCATTGCAAATTATCGCTGCTCACCACGCCGTACGGTAAATATCGCGATTGGCTCACGGCCAGAGTGGCTTTACCGCCGTCGCACCTTAGTTTGGTGTGCAAGAAAGGAATCCCGGGCTGGTCAAGGAAGCTGCGCATGGCAGCCTCCAGGGTCTCGCCCTTGCCGCTCGCCGCGGCGATGGACGCAATCAGATCGTCCGAACTGCCGCTGCCGAAGGCATGGGCCGCAAGATATTTGCGCATCGCCTGCTGATAATTGCCCTCTCCCAGCCACTCCTCGAACATGCGCAGTACCGCCGCACCCTTCTGATAGGTGATGCCGTCGAAGGCGGTTTGGATATCGTCGTTGCTGCGGATCGGCTGGCGGATCTTGCGCGCGGACAACAGGCTATCACTGCGCATTGCGCCGAGGGTGCCTTCGAGCCGGCCGAGATCTCCCTGGAAATCCGGCTGCAGATCCACGGTGGCCTTGCCCTGCGCCCAGGTGGCGAATGCCTCGTTGAGCCATATATCGTCCCACCAGGGGACGGTAACGAGGTCGCCGAACCACTGATGGGCTATCTCATGGGCAGTGACGTTAAAGCTGGTGCGATAGGTGGAGGCCGTCGAGTTGGCGTCGATGCGCAGAAGCGCGTCGCGGAATACGATCAGACCCGCATTTTCCATGGCGCCGGCGCTGAAATCGGGAGCGCCGAGTAGATCCAGTTTGTCGAAGGGATAAGGCTGCTGAGTGTAGTCCTCGTAATAGGCGATGATCGGCGGGGTCTGTTGCAGAATCCATTTGAGCTGTGAGCCGGCGCCGCGCGGCGCGATGCCGCGCAGTGTCGTAGGCTGCTTGCGGACCGAATTGGCGGCAATGGTCGGACCATCGACCACGTCCCATGGACCGACCGCAACGGCGATCAGGTAGGTCGGCAACGGCTTGGTCTTGGCAAAGCTGATCGTTTTCCAATGACCGTCGGCAGATGCAGTCTCTTTCGTCGGCTGTGTATTCGCAACCGCGACTTCGTCTTTCGGAACGGTCAGAGTGACGTCGAAGGGTGTCTTGAAGCGCGGCTCGTCGAAGGAGGGAAAGGCATAGCGAGCGCTGATCGCCTCCATCTGCGTAACCACGTAGGAGTCGCCGCCGACCTTGACCTTGTACAAGCCCTGCAGCTTGGTATTGAAGGCCGCGTTATAGTCGATCGCGAGTTCAATGTTCTGTGCGGGCAACGTGCCGTCGAACGACACTTCGGCGACCCCGCTCTTATCGCGCATCTCGAAATGTGCCTTGTGCGCCTTGCCGAGCGCATCGGTCACCACGATCCTGTCGACATCGATCTCGCTGGCGTGCAGCCATATATGATCGAGCGGCTCGGTGAGCTTCACCCGGATATGGACACGCCCGCTGAAACGGTCGGCACGCGGATCGATCTTCAAATTCAGGGTGTAGGCGAGGGGCTTGACGTCATCGGGCAATTTTCCGGTGGGTGGCGCATCGGCCATCGCACCTCGAACGATCAAGCACGCGAGCAGCGACCAACAAAGCCTGGTTGAGTTTTGCATGAGATCTCAGGGTCGAATTTTGGCGTCGATCTAACCATGTGCGGCAACGACGTGCAACACCGCGCCTTTTGCTATTTCTGTCCCGCCAATGTCCGCCTGAAGAACGCCATATAGGTCTCCCATAGCTGCACCTCCTTAGTCGGCGTACGGATGCCGTGGCGCTGGCCAGGGTAGAGCATGAGGTCGAAGGGCGTGGACTGGTCCTGCAGCACCGCCATGATCCGGGTGGAGTTCTCGAACACCACGTTGTCGTCGGCCATACCGTGCAGAAGCAACAGGCGCGGCGCGGCCGGCTTGGCCAGCTCCGGCAGCCTTGGGATGAGGGCCGCCTTGTCGTAAGCCGCGCCATCCACCCTGGGGTCGCCCATGTATCGTTCGGTATAGTGAGTGTCGTAGAAACGCCAATCGGACGGTGGGCCGCCGGCCGCTCCCGCCGCAAAACCTGAGCCCGGCTCGGTCAGGAGGCGGATGGTCATGAACCCGCCGTAGGACCAGCCCATCACTCCGATCCGTTTGGAGTCCACGTAGGGTAGCGAAGCCAGATAGCGCTCACCGACGATCTGATCTTTCACTTCCGGGCCGCCCATGGCCTTATGAATCGGTGCCTCGAACTTCAGGCCACGGTTGGAGGTGCCCCTGTTGTCGAGGCGAAATACCACATAGCCCGCCTGGGTCAAAAGCTGGTCGGTTCCGCCGGCCCACACCTTACGCACCATCGACTGAGCCCCGGGGCCGCCATAGACGTTGACGATCGCCGGATAGTGCACCTCGGGGTTGAACCCATAGGGCTTGGTAATTGAATAGTAGAGAGTTTGGCCATCCTCGGTCTTGAGCGTCCCATACTCCGGATAAGTTTTGTGGTCGAGGTAGGCAAAGTAGGGATGGCCGGGGGCCAGTTTGTTCTCCTCGATCCAGGACAGGCGCTTTCCGTCGATGGAATAGAGCGCGGTCTGCACCGGTGTCGTTGGGTCGGTGTAGCCGCCGACGAAGCTCTTGTTGTCTTTCGCGAGATCGACGTTCCACCAGCCCTCGCCCGCGGTGATCTTCTTCGGCTCGCCGGGATTTCGGTAGCTCGTGACATAGAGATGCCTCTCCAGGGGGCCGTCTTTCGAGGCGATGAAGTAGATGAGCCCCTTCGCCTCGTCCACGCCGGCCACCGCCGATGGATGCAGGCCGCTTCCCGAGCTCTGCGCCACCGGCCAGTCGCCGCGCGTGATCGCATGAACCAGTGTTCCATCCGCCGTGTAGAGATAGAGGTGATGGAAACCGCTGCGCTCAGAACCCCAGATGAATCCGCCGGTCTTCAGCGGTGTGAGGTCGCTGTTGAGATTGATCCAGGGCATTTGGTGCTCGGTGATCAACACGCGCGCCATGCCTGTCGCCGGGTTGACCGCGAGCAGTTCGAGCCGGGTCTGATCGCGGCTTTCGCGTTGGACGTAGAGGGTCTTGCCGTCCTTGGCCCAGTCGACCCGTGCCAGATAGATATCGGTGTCGGCGCCGAGATCGACCTTCACCCGCGGCCCGCCCGAAAGCGACGCCACGTATAGCTCGACGACGGCGTTCGGCCGCCCGGCCCGCGGGTAGCGCTTGTTCAACACCGTCGCGCCTTCGGCGCCGATCTCGAACAGAGGCACGACGTCGACTGGCGCTTCGTCTACGCGGGTGAAAGCGACCCGCCTCTCATCCGGTGAAGTCCAATAGCCCGTGTAGCGGTCCATCTCCTCCTGGGCCACGAATTCTGCCGTGCCGAAAGAGATGGCGTCCCGGCCTTCGGTGGTGATGGCCACATCCTGTCCGGTCTTGATGTCCAGGGCGTGCAGATTCTGGTCCCGCACATAGGTTACGTAGCCGCCCTGGGCACTGATCTTGGCGTCGGTGGCGCCCCCGGCGGTTTCGCCAAGCTTCATCACGGTGCCGTTCCCCGCGTTGGCGAGATATAGGTTGCCCCCGGCGGGTATCAGTATCCGCGTACCTGTATCGTCCCATAGGTAATCGGTCACCCCGTGAGCGCCGGCAGTGCGCTGGCGCTCGCGACGACTCTTCTCCGCTTCGCTGAGCACCGCTTCCTTCGGCTCGACCTTGGAGCCTTCGACCAGAAGTCTCTCCTTACCGCCTTTTACCGGCCGAGCCCAGAGATCGAAGGTGGTTTGATCGCCCGATTCGGGCCTCAGATAAGTGACCAGCGCCCCGTCAGGGGAGATCTTTACTCCCCGCGGGGCAGGCCCCTCCAGCGCGGGAGCGCTGAAGACGCGCGCGATGGGGAGCTCGGCGGCCGTGACGGTGCAAGACATTGCCAAGAAGGCCAGGATAAAAAGAGGCTTGATCATGGGAAGTCATTATATCAACTCGCCGGTATGGTCACGACGGGCGCGTGCGAAGTGTCGGTCACTTCCGCCAATGCCATGAGGTCCTGAACCAAGCTCAGGGCATATTTCGAGTCGAAATCCGAATCCTCGATCCAAAACTTCGAGGAGCGATAATCGACAACCGTATAACTATGCAACGGCGCGTTCGCCCCACTATGAACGACGACGATGGGCCGTGTTTCACCGCCGAGCAGGGCGATCGCCGGCTTCGTCGCGCCGCTTTGCAGATCCGAATCGGGTACCGCTATCTCCGCGCCGAGGTCGCTCAGTATGGCGAGCACTGAACGAGTCGCGATCGACACCTGGCCAGGTTTGGAGGATTCGGGCGCCGAGACAATTTCGTAGCCGGTTTGTCCGGTGGGAACGCCGAGCAATTCCCTGGCCCGCGCCAAGTCCCTTGCACCGGTAGACGATCGAGCGACGGGCGCCGCTGCCAGAAATAAGGTTATCACCTGTGAATTACTGCCCGGCTTGAAGCGAAACGAAACTTCACCGGCGAGCTGCAAGCGTCTGAGAACATGCAGCAACTCGAAAAATTCCGGCGAGCCATTTCCGGACGAGCCCCCCAGCATGGTTGCATTGTCGAGCCCGGCAATCGATTGCACCGTAATACGCAGCAGCAGATCGATGGGGATGCCGCTATCGGCGAGCGGCAGGATGAGCGCCGGCGCAAGAGGATGGATATACGCCTTCGCAAAATACTCGCCGGTCGTCGGTGTGAAGGTGAACGTTGGATGGGTCGAATACGTCACGGTTCCGGTCACATCCCCATGCGGTCCGCCGGGGTTGGGGATTGAATTGACCACGACAGTACCCGTCGCATCGACCGCATAGGCGGCAATGATTTGCGACACATTGAGGAAACCGGGGGCATCCGCGTAGCGCAAACCGACGATCATTGCGAGAATTTCGCGCTTCTTCGCTTCGCCCAGCGCGCGTGCGTACGCCACCTGGTCCGTTTTCAAAAAGTGCGGGCCTACTGCGCAACCGGCGCAGGCAAGAACCACAAATGCAGCCGCCATATTCAAGATGCGCAAACGAATGTGCGCTGGATGTGTAGACCGCTGCCTCGGGTATGCGATGCGTGTTCGACTGCTCATTCGCAAAATAGTGTCGATCGGCGGACGACGCAGTGTCAATTCCTTTGTAACGCGATGTCGTCGATTCGCGACCGGTGTTGATTGGTTCGCGAAACGCGTCAACGTCACTGCGCGGCGTTTGTAAAATCTACTCATTGCGCCGTGCGCGAGCCGCTCCATAATGATGCCGGATTTTCCTGAATCGTCGGCGGTTGGAGCGTTCAATGGATTATGTGCTCGGGTATGTAACGGTTCGCTTGGAAATATTGCTCGCTGGTTTCCTCGGGCCCGCGGCGGTTCGAATCATCGGCGGCTCCGTCACGTGGACGGATGTTGCCGCGGTCGCATGCTACCTCGCGTTTGCTGCCGCGGTGAGCGCCATCGTCAACTACTTTCTCAAGCGCCGCTCACGATCGGTTCCTGCATCGGGTGAGACGGCAAACCTGCGCCATCCCGTGCTCACGGCAATACGCAAACCTGTTCACATTCTGATATGGGTCTATGGCGGTTACTTCGCAGCCACGCCCGTGCTTCTGAAACTACGGCGCGAACAAGGATTGCTCGAGATTCGGGAGGCGCTGAATTATTTATTCGACTTGGGCGCGTTTCTTGCCTTCTTCTGGTTTCTCTTTCGCGCGACTTATGCGCTGGAGGCGCGTCTCGCGGAGTGGGCGGCTGGGACCTCGGGCAAGATCAACCATCTGTTGGTGCCTCTCGTCGGCGCAAGCCTGCGAATGATCGTATTGCTCGTGGGCATCAACCTGGTACTGCCGATAGTGAACCTGCCGGCACGCTATGCCGATGCGATCGGCAAGTTGACCAGCATGGTATTCATCGCCGCCGTCGCGATACTGCTGATCCGCGCCGTCGGCATTTTCCAGCAAGTCGTGTTCACGCGATTCGACATTACCGCGGCCGACAACCTTCAGGCACGAAAGGTTTACACCCAGCTCCACGTCATCTGCCGGGTCATTTACGTGGTCATCGTCCTGTTCGCGGTATCCGCCATTCTGATGTTGTTCGAGCATGTCCGTCAGGTGGGGACCAGCCTGCTCGCCTCCGCCGGAATCGTCGGCATCATCGCCGGGTTCGCCGCCCAAAAGACCTTGTCCAACCTGCTGGCGGGATTCCAGATCGCCCTCGCGCAACCGGTACGGCACGACGATGTCGTTGTCGTCGAGGGCGAATGGGGACGAATCGAGGAAATCACGTTGACCTATGTAGTCGTCCGTATCTGGGATGAACGACGCCTGGTGCTCCCGCTGAGTTATTTCATCGAAAAGCCGTTTCAGAATTGGACGCGCGTGTCTGCCGAGTTGCTGGGATCCGTTTTCGTCTGGGTGGACTATGCATTGCCCGTCGAAGAGGCGCGCAAGGCGCTGAAGGCAATCATCGAAGCGAGCCATCTATGGGATAAACGCTTCTGGAATCTCCAGGTAACCGATGCCACCGACAAGACCATGCAGCTGCGCATCCTCGCGACGGCCGCCGATTCCTCGAAATCGTTCGACCTTCGCTGCGAGATCCGTGAAAAATTCATCGCCTACATTCAACGCAGTCACCCTCATGGCTTGCCGCACTTGCGTGCCGAAATGCTGCGGCCGAGCTTGGGCGAGAGTGCCGGGACAACTCCGATGCATGCCGTAGGGTAAAGCCTTATTGCGACGACCATCAGGTAGCCGTCCACGGGTTTCGGCATATTGATAATTGCCCGTCGGACCAGCATTCTCCGTGGTTGGATTCCGGAGCCGGCACTATATAGATGAGCCTCATACGGACAGTTTCGTTCGCGCTGCTGATAGGGGCGGCCGCCGTCTTTGGGGGCGTGAGTCTGACCCGGGCTGCCGGGACCCTGGAGATCGTTGCTCAAAGTGACGATGCCATTTGGAATGGCGTAACAGTGAGCGCAGACGGAAGAATGTTCGTGAATTTTCCCAGGCTCGCCGAGGGTTCCGGCCAGTCGGTTGGAGAGATCGGCGCCGATGGCCGAAGCCACGCGTATCCCGGCGGGGCCTGGAACGAATGGAAGCCCGGTAAACCTACGGAGGCTGCGTTCGTTGGCACGAATGCGGTGCGCATCGGCCCGGAGGGGGACTTGTGGGTGGTGGACACGGGAACGCCGAGCTTTGGTGCGCAGACCATCGCGGGCGGTCCTAAGATAGTGCGCATCGATCTGAGGCGCAATACGGTGAGCCGGGTTTATCCCCTAGCCGCCAATGTCGTACTGGCAAAGAGCTCTGTCGATGACATCCGATTCAACGGCCATCTGGCGTATTTGACCGACGCCGGTGTGCCTGGAATCATCGTGCTCGACCTCGATACGGGCAAGGCCAGGCGCGTGCTGGATCATGATCGCAGCACGACCGCCAGCCGTCCGATCCTGGTGGATGGAGAGATTCTCCGCGGATCGGACGGCAACGACGTCATGGTGCATGCCGATCAGATGGAGGTGAGCCCGGACGGGCAGTGGCTGTATTTCCAAGCACTCGCCGGCCCGATGTACCGGATTGAGACCAAATGGCTCGATGATCCCTCTGCCGATCCTGCCAAGGTGTCACAGCAGGCCAAGTTTTGGTTTGACAGCCCACCTCTTGGGGGCACCGCCATCGATGACTACGGCAATTTGTACCTCGAAGATCTCGCCAACGATTCGGTTCTGAAGCTCACGCCGGATCGCCAGGTCACGACCGTGATACGGGACCACCGGCTACACTGGGTGGCTGCACCTTGGATCAAGGATGGCTATCTCTATTTGCCTGAGGCTCAGCTCGATCGAATTGCAGCGTTTCGTCACGGCCATGCGCAGATCCAATGGCCGCTGCACCTATATCGGTTGAAATCTCTCTCTATCACTCAGACCACGTCCGTGGCAGATCAAGGTGCTTCAAAGCCTTCGCAGGCAGCAAGCGCTGCCAATCCCGCCACGCCGGGCCGGGGCGTCCAATCCGACGCAAGCGGACTTTCCGCAATGCCTCTCGCCCTCTATGAGCTCGACAAGCAGCCGGTAGAGCAAGTTTCTCCCCTCGTACAGAGGCAGGTGTTACAGGGCGTCCAATCCACCTTTGTGAAGTGGACGATTAAAAAAGGCGGCCGCTTTCCGTTGCACCATCATTCCAGCGAACAGATCACCTGGATCACCGCCGGCCGTTGCGAAGTGTCCTCGCTAGGCAAGAAGTTTGTGATGACGGCGGGATCCGTCATCGTCATTCCGCCCAACGCACCTCACGAATTCGTTTGCACCGAAGACACGATCGACATCGACTTCTTTGCGCCGCAGCGGCAGGACTTGATGGGCCACGCAGCTCTCGCGCCGAGACCGTAGCGCCTGAAGACGACGCGGATCCGGCCGCCCTGTTCGCCTCTACGGCAGGGCGTGTAGCGTCGTGTTGAACAAGTACTGGCTGTGGAAATCGGTCTGGTCTCCGGCCTTCTTTCCAAATACGGGCTGCAGCCGCGCCGCCAGCGGTTTATTCCACTTCCAGGCCAAGGACGCCACGTCGCCAAAGATGCGTTCGAGTTGGCCCACACTGATGTCCCCGGGAAACGGAACCGTGTCGAGCCCCGTGCCGCACACGGCCGAGTAGGCCAGCAGGGAATCCGTCGTGACCACACCTTCCGTCCAGCGCCGTGCGATGAGCTTGTCTTCCATCACAGGAATCATCAACCCGGAATAGCCGATCTGCTTGACGGGCACCGCCTTGACCGCCGTTGTGATGATCAGCGCGGCCGTCATGGTTCCGCTCGACCCGAATTTCGCGCCCGTGTAAGTCTCCATCGCGGCCGCGATGGACACATCGGCGAGGGGAGCAGGCGTGGGGTCCACGCCCATGAAGGTCCAGTGGTTCGCAGCGGCTACTTGTAGGCCGATGGATTCGGCAACCTTGGCGTGAACCGTCAGCTGCTTGGTCAGTTCCGCTACCGATTTCGCAAAATCCCCGTGGGTACGTGCGAAGACCTCCTGGACGACATTGGCTCCTTCGAAGCCGATCGAGAATTGCCGGCCGTCGCCAGTGTGATACGTACCCGGGAAAAACGGCCCGTACGGCTTCAGCATCGCGCTCGCGGCGAAGTTGAAATTCCCTTGGCTGTGCGGGCTGTGGTCGGTCACGTAACGCACCAGAGCGGCGCTCTCGTGGATCACTCCCCAGTGGATTCCGTCCTCGCCGGCAATGATGGCGTTTGCATTGAGGCGGGGCAGCGTCGAGAGAGCTTTCTCGAGCAGGCGCATGGTGCTTGGATCGTCGGTATCACGCATCATCGCCGATCCGACGCTGGGCATGAAGTCTTCCTTGGCGGAAAGATCGTCTATGGCTTTCAGGAAGGAGAGCGCCTGGGGCTCGGGCAGCCCGCTCACCAGTTCGGCGAGCGGTTGGGTCACGATGCGAATCGTCTGCACTTCGTACCCCTGCTTCGCGAATTCCTGCTTCGTTGTACGCAAAACGGCAAGAGCCTCGGCGATCTGCCGGGTATAAGTGCCACGATCGAGACGCACGAAGGCCGTGATCGCTCTGACTTTCGGCTTCGTGTAGTTTTGGGCCTGTGCCGTGAAAATTGTTGCGAACGTCAGCAGCAATGTCCAAATGAGTTTGTGTTTAAGACTGTCCATCTGACGGCTCCCGGGATTCGTGTTTGTGCCATTCAAACACAGTCGAATGCACGGCGCCTATGAAAGTGCCGGAGGCGCTCGTCAGCCGCCGTGCGCCTATCGCGTGTACCGCGCGATGAGAGCGGGATTGCGAGCTCGGGGTCTCCGCAGTACTCTCGAAGCGAGTCCGGCGCGAATGGCCGGTGCGTGAAATGGTGGTTTACCCCAATGTTGACTGAAGGACCGAATCCGGTGCGGGCGGTGCGCGGCGTCGCCACGGCGCCCCATGCGCTGGCTGCGCAAAGCGCCTTGGCCATTCTGCGAGAGGGCGGCAATGCGGTTGAAGCGATTATCGCCGCGGCGGCAACCATCGCGGTCGCTTATCCACATATGAACAGCATCGGTGGCGACGGCTTTTGGTTGATAGCGCGTCCGGGAGCGGATCCGGTGGGGATCGAGGCCTGCGGTGCCGCGGCTCGCTCCGCGACGATCGCATCCTATCGCGCCCGCGGTCTCGAGGCGATTCCGTTTCGCGGGCCTCTGGCCGCGAACACCGTTGCCGGTACTGTGTCGGGCTGGGGGCTCGCGCATCAGTGGTCGAACGAAGTGCTGGGCGGCAGGCTGCCGCACGCACGCCTCCTCGAAGACGCCGTTGGATACGCCCGGGACGGCGTGCCGGTCACGCGCGCCCAGGCTCGCTGCGTGGCTGCCAGACGTGCCGAGCTGGAATCGGTTCCGGGCTTCGCGGACCTGCATCTTCCCGCAGGGAAGCCCCCGCAGACTGGAGATCGATTCGTGCAACCGCGCCTTGCCGCGACACTCGAACATCTGGCGAGGGCAGGATACGACGACTTTTATCGCGGCGACCTCGCGCGCAGCATCTCGCGCGATCTGCAACAGTTGGGAAGCCCCTTGTCCTTGGCGGATTTCGAGGGTCATCGGGCGCGCTTTCGCACCCCACTGTGCTTGAGTCATTCGCTGGGCACCGTCTATAACATGCCGCCTCCCACTCAGGGGCTCGTGTCGCTGCTGATTCTCGGGCAGCTGGATCGCCTTTTGCAGCCCGGCATGGATCCGCTCGGCGCCCCGTTCGTGCACACCTGTGTCGAAGCCACGAAGCTGGCCTTCGCGGTACGCGACGAGCACATCACGGACCCCGATTACATGAGCATCGACTCTCTCGACTTGCTCGCGCCCGGCGCGCTCGATGCGATGGCAGGGCGCATTTCCATGTCGCAGGCCGCTCCTTGGGGCGTAGGACGTGGACCGGGGGATACCGTGTGGCTTGGCGCGATCGATCGGGACGGCGTTGCCGTCAGCTTCATTCAAAGCATTTACCACGAGTTCGGCAGCGGCGTCGTGCTGGGCGAGTCCGGCATCAATTGGCAAAACCGCGGTTGTAGCTTTTCGCTCGACCCGCATGCACGCAATCCGCTCACGCCGGGGCGGCGCCCATTCCACACTTTGAATCCTGCACTGGCGCGTTTAGCCGACGGACGTACTCTGGCCTACGGCAACATGGGGGGCGATGGACAGCCGCAGTCCCAAGCCGCGATATTTTCTCGCATCGTCCATTTCGGCTGGAACCCGCAGGCGGCGATCGACGCGCCCCGCTGGCTGCTGGGTCGCACCTGGGGGCAGACCAACGACACACTGAAACTCGAGGCACGGTTCTCAGATGAAGTGTTCGAGGAACTGCGTTGCCTCGGTCACGACATCGAGCGCTTGAATCCGTACGATGATACGGTGGGCCATGCCGGCGCGATCCTGCTTCAGCGCAATGGGTTGATGGAAGCCGGCAGCGACGTGCGCAGCGACGGTGCGGCGGCCGGATGGTGAACGCGCGCACTCGGTGGATGCAGCTTGCCCTCGGGCTCGTCTGCATGATGTCGATTTCCAGTCCCCAATATGTGTGGACTCTGTTCACCAAGCCGCTGGCGGCGAAGTTGGGTGCCGGGTTGCCCGAGCTGCAGGTCACGTTCTCGGTGCTGGTGTTTTTGCAAGCCTTCTTTTCGCCGTTTCAAGGCGCTCTGATCGAGCGCTTCGGAGCGCGCACCCTCATCTCGATCGGTACGGTCATGGCGGGTCTGAGCTGGACGCTGGCCTCCTACGCTCACAGTACGACAGCCGGTATCTGACCTACGGAGCGTTGGGAGGCCATGGCACGGGAACCGTGTATGTGGGTGTCATTGGCCTGGTGGTCAGCTGGTTTCCGGACCGGCGCGGGTTTGCCGCCGGTATGGCGGCGGCCGGCTACGGCATGGGGGCTATCGTCACGACCTTTCCGATTGCCGCATCGCTGCAGTCGCGCGGTCTCGAGCCTACGTTGTGGCTCTACGGCATCGTGTTTGCCGTGGTCGGATTCGTCGCATCTCAAGGCCCGTGCGTGCGCGCTTCATGCATCGGGCACGCGCAGAGGCGCCTGCGTCACAGCCTCGACGCGATGCGCGGCACCGCGTCGATCACATCATCGACTGAATTGAACTGCCCGGGATGCGTCAACAGCAAGCGCGCCATGGCCAGCGCGCCGGATTCGCATCGGCCGCGCAGGGCTGCATCGGGGATACTGTCGAAGTCGATGACGTGGGCGAAGCCGAGGATGCGCCGGATCATTTTACAGGCGCCGAAGCCGAGCATGTCCGCAAAGAGTGAATCCAGGAATGCGTTGCGCGCCGACAGAAGCGCGCTGGTTTCCCCCGGAGCCGAGAACATGCGTGCCGGGAATACATCGCCGCCGGCGTGCTCGGTCCACAGCGCGAGGAAGCGGCTGCGGAACGTGTGCCAAAAGACCCTCGCCTGCTCGAGAATCCAGTCTTGGTAAGCGGTGCGGCCGTCATCCGCGGTGGCGTGCCCCGGCTGTGAGTACCAGCTCAGCAGCAGATTGCCGAAAAAGGCCCCGAGGTCGAAGCCGATCGGTCCGTAGAACGCGAACTCCGGGTCGATCACGCGGCTGTCGCTTTCCGTGACCATCACCGAGCCGGAATGAAGGTCCCCATGAATCAGCGCTTGGTTCTGGCCGAGAAATTTCTGCCCGAAGCGTGCCGCCGCAATTTTTAGCGGCCCGTCGCGGCGTAAGTCCGAGACCACTGCGTCTAGCTGCGGAGAGGTGTGACGATTGCGCGCGCTGACGAGGTAGGGATCCTGAAAGATCAAGTCTACGGTGATGCGAATCAGAGCCTTATTTCCGGCGAACAGTGCGGCTCCTTCCATTTTGTGTTCGAAGGGCTGCGCGAAGTCGGATGTGAAGTAGCAGGCGCGGGCGACATACTCGCCGATGTCGCGGGCGACCTGGGCGTAACGCCGGCCGGCGATCAAACCTTGTCTCAGGATGATATGGGGCGAGAGCCGCTCCATGACCGTGCAGTAGAGATCGGGGTCGTAGTGGTGGATCTTCGGAATCAGGCCGGCGACATGGGGGGCGACGACACGGTAGTAGGAATTTTCGAAGAATGCCCGTTCGAGCGACATCGGCCATGACGGTCCCGCGGCGCGCAGATAGGGCAGCGCCTGCTTGACGCAGACCGATCCGTCCGGCCCCTCCACGATGAACACGAGGTTGAGATTGCCGTCGCCGACTTCGCGCACTCGCCAATCATCGGGTTTGGCGCCGAGCAGAGCACGGACGTCGCGCAGTTCTGCGATCAGCGCCAGCAGGCTCTCGGGATCGAGCGTCCGGTATGCGGAGCCGGCCGTTTGCTTCGTCATGATCAGCTTCCTTTCAACGTCGCGTCGTGGACCGCGCTGCCGCCGAAGGTCAGGCCGGCGTCCGATGCATCTTGCCGGCCGTAGGTGCGGAACTTCTCGAGTACCCGGTGCATTTCCGAGTCGCCGAGAATGCGAACTTCTCCCAGGGCCAGGGCCGCACAATATTGCGCAGCGAGATTTTCGACCTCGCCGGCGAGCGCCAGGGCGGCGCGGAGGTCAGCGCCGACTGCGATGACGCCGTGATTGGCGAGCAGGCAGGCTCTGCGGCCTTCCAGGGCCGCGACCGCAGCGTCGGACAGCTGCTGTGAACCGAAGGTGTGATACGGCGCGCAGCGGATGTCGGCGCCGCCTGCGACGGCCACCATGTAGTGGAACGCAGGAATCCCGCGGCCGGTGCAGGCCAGCGCGGTGGCACTGCGCGAATGGGTGTGAACGATGGCGCCGACGTCATCCCGGGACCTGAATATGTCGCGATGAAACCGCCATTCGCTCGACGGGCAGCGGCGGCCGAACCAACGGCCATCGAGGTCCACCAGCGGAATATCGTCGGGTTCGAGGGCGTCATAAGCCATGCCGGTGGGACTGATGAAAAACCGCCGCTCATCGCGCCGCAGGCTGATATTGCCGGAGGTGCCATGGGTCAAGCCGCGAAGCGAGAGCTCACGGCATCCGGCTATCAAGGCGGTACGCAGGTTTTTGTCCGTGGCCGGCGCGGGATCAGTCATGCGCCGCTCGTCGCTCGGGATAAAGACCGAGAAGACCTGCGCGGTTGGCAGGGCAGATACCGCGCTCGGTGATCAATGCGGTCACCAGTCGGGCGGGAGTGACGTCGAACGCCAAATTGAGCGCCGGACTGGTCTCAGGCACCACTCTGACCGTCTCGATGGCGCCGGAGGAGGTCAGGCCGGTCATGTGTGTGAGTTCGCTGGCCGATCGCTCCTCGATGGGGATGTCTTGGCCGTCATCGAGGGACCAGTCGATGGTGCTGGACGGCAGCGCTGCGTAGAAGGGTACCCCGTTGTCGTGGGCGGCGAGTGCTTTGAGATAGGTTCCGACCTTGTTGCAGACATCCCCCGATGCGGTGGTTCGGTCGCTGCCGACGATGACCATATCCACCTCGCCTCTTTGCATGAGATGACCACCGAGATTGTCTGCGATGACGGTGTGAGAGACCCCGTGCGCTCCGAGTTCGAAGGCCGTCAGCGCGGCGCCCTGGTTGCGGGGCCGAGTCTCGTCCACCCAGACATGGACCTGAACTCCGGCGTCATGAGCCATGTAGATCGGCGAAAGCGCGGTGCCCCAGTCGACACAGGCGAGCCAGCCCGCGTTGCAGTGGGTCAGGATGTTGACCCGACGGCCGGTTTTCTCTGCCAACCTGCGGACGATCTCGAGGCCGTGAACGCCGATCGAACGACATTGTTCGACGTCCGCATCGCAGATCGCGGCGGCCTCGCGGAACGCCGCATCGGGGCGCCCGCTGGGCGCGAGTCCCACCAGCGCGCGGCGCATTCTGGCCAGTGCCCAGGCCAGGTTGTAGGCCGTCGGGCGTGTGGCCTGTAGGATCTGCGCCGCGGCGTCGATATGAGAGTCCGAGGCATTTTCCCTCGAGGCGAGCGCCATGCCGTAGGCGGCAGTCGCTCCGATCAGCGGCGCGCCGCGCACCACCATGGTCCGGATTGCCCGCGCGGCATCATCGAGAGTTTCGAGGTCGAGAGTCGTGAATTCAAACGGCAGGCGCGACTGATCGATGACGCGGATGGTTCCGGCAGCGGTGGGCCATAGGGTGCGGTAGTGCGTGCCCGAAATTCTCATGCGGCAATCTTATACCCGCTCACTCATCCGTCGTGAGCCGCGCGCGGCAGAACTTGGACCCGCAGCCAGTTGAGGATTTCGGTGAGGCGTAGAGATTCGCTGCGCAGGGTGGTACCGAGGCCGTATTTCCAGACGAGCGGCGGGTCGGAAGGGTTTGACTGAAGCGCGCGAAGATCGGCGACGAAGGTGGCGAGTTCGGCGGTGTCGCGGAACATGCCTTCGGTGACCAGGGTCTGGCCGTAGCGTTCGGCCACCGCGGCGATATCGATGAAGTCGTATTCCGGGTGGTACTGCACGCCCCAGAAGGTGCCTCGGCCGTGAGTGAATGCGGCGGCTTGCAGGCCGAAGTCATTGGTGGCCAACGTCGCGGCACCGGCGGGCAGCGTGGCGATTTCGTCGCGATGAATGGTGGGGGCTTCGAAGGTGGCGGGCTTGCCGGCGAACAGCGGGTGTTCGCGGCCGGCGTCGCTGAGCAGAATGCGCCGACCGAATCCAAATTCGCGACCGCGCGGATTGGCGCGCACTTCGCCGCCCGCGGCGGTGACGGCCACTTGCAGGCCCCAGCAGCTGCCGAAGTAGGGCACGCCGGCGGCGAACACGGCCTTGGCGAGTTCGATTTGGCGCGTCACGGGAGCGCCGCCGTTGTAGACGTTGAGCGCGGAGCCCGTCATGGTGACGCCGTGGTAGCTGTCGAGGGCAACTCCGGGCGGTAGTGTTGCGCCGTCGGCGGCGGTGAGGACGTCGACGTGCAGAGAGGCGTCGAGACGGCGTAGCACGCGTGCGTAGCCGGTTCCCGTGTCATAGCCCAGCGCGGCGACTTGGCGTGCGCGCATCTCGGCGACATTGCCGTCGATGACGAGGATGCGGGCGCCGGTCATATTGCGGGTTCCACGGCGTCGAGACGGCCGGCTACCGAGGCACGGAAGATATGCTCCAGTTGAGCGGCGTTGACGGGGATGGGGTTGCCGCCGGCAGAGGGGTCGATCGCAGCCTCGCGTCCGATGATGTCGGCTTTGTCGGCGCTGACGCCGATGTCGGCGAGGGAATGCGGAATGCCGAGCTCGCGGCGCATGTCGAGCACCCAGGCGAGGAAGCCGTCGAAGCCGCGGGCGGGCAGGTCGAGCACTCTGGTGATGACATCGGCCTTGTCGTCGATGGCGGCGCGGTTGAAGCGCATGACGTAGGGAAGGATGACGGCATTGGTGAGGCCGTGATGGGTGTTGAACCAGGAGCCGACGGGATGTGCGATGGCGTGCACACCGCCGAGACCTTTCTGGAAGGCGGTGGCGCCCATGGAGGCGGCGGCGAGCATGTAGGCGCGCGCTTCGATGTCCTTGCCGTCGGCGCAGGCACGCGGCAGGTAGCGATGGATGAGGCGCATGCCTTCGAGCGCGACACCGTCGGCGAGCGGATGGAATCCAGGCGCGCAGAAGGCTTCGAAGCAGTGCACGAAGGCGTCGATGCCGGTGGCGGCGGTGACGGCGCGCGGCAGGCCGACGGTGAGCTCCGGGTCGGAGATGACGATGCGAGGCATCATCAGCGGGTGGAAGATGATTTTTTTCTGGTGCGTTTCCTCGTTGAGGATGACACCGGCGCGGCCGACTTCGGAGCCGGTACCAGCGGTGGTAGGGACCGCGACCACGGGCGCGATGCCGGCGGGGTCGGCGCGGGTCCACCAGTCGCCGATGTCCTCGAAATCCCAGAGCGGGCGGGTCTGACCGGACATGAATGCCACGACTTTACCGGCGTCCAGCGCCGATCCGCCGCCGAAGGCGACCACGCCGTCGTGGTGTCCTGCGCGATAAGCGCGCAGTCCCGCCTCGACATGGCTGCTGGCCGGGTTGCCTCTGACGGCGCCGAACAGCGCTGAATTCTTGAGGGCGGCGAGCGCGCTCTTGATCATGGGGGCACCGACCAAGCCTTCATCGGTGACGATCAGCGGCCGCTTGATGCCGGCCGATGCGCAGGCCGCGGCGAGTTCGCTGATGCGGCCGGGGCCGGCCCAGATCGTTGTCGGATAATTCCAATTGCCGCGCAATACCGGGGTCATAGCTTTACCTTGAAGTGATAGGACTTCGGCCGCGTGAGCTGCTCGAAGCCGATGCTGGAGAGCGTGCAGCCGCGACCGGAATTCTTGACGCCGGTCCAGGCGAGGGCGGGGTCGAGATAGTCGCAGCGGTTGAGAAACACCGTGCCGGTCTCGAGGGCGTCGGCAAGCGTTTCGGCGCGGGCCGTGTCCGCCGAGAAAATCGCGGCGGTGAGACCGAAGTCGCTGTCGTTCATGAGCCGCAAGGCCTCTTCGTCCGAGGCGACCTTCATGATGCCGACGGCGGGCCCGAAGGTTTCTTCGCGCATGATGGCCATGGAATGATCGACATCCACCAGCACTTGGGGTGCGAGGTAGGGGGTGCCGGGGGCGGAGGCCGGGAACAGGCTTTCGTCGATGAGCTGGCGGGCGCCGCGGCCGACGGCGTCGCGCACTTGGGAGCGCACGGCGTCAGCGGCGGAGGTTCGCACCACGGGGCCAATGGTGGTTTGCGGATCGAGCGGCGATCCCAGCCGGTATTTTTTCGTGAGGTCAACGACGCCGGCGACGAACTCCTCGTAGCGCGATGCGGCCACGTAGATGCGCTTGATGCCGCAGCAGGATTGGCCGGCGTTGTAGAAGGCGCCGTCCGTCAGGGTGTCGACGGCGTGCGCGAGGTCGGCATCGGCGCGCACATAGGCGGGGTCCTTGCCACCGAGTTCGAGGCCCGAGGTGGCAAAGCCTGGGGCCGTTGCGGCGACGACGGCACGGCCGCCCGAGACCGAGCCCGTAAAACAGACACCTGCTACTCGCGGGTCGCCCATCAGGCGTGAGGTGTCGGCATGCGACAAGTGCAGGTATTGGAATACGCCGGCGGGAACGTCGGCGGCGGCGAAGGCCTGGTGAAAGCGCTCGGCGCACAGCGGGGTCTGGTGCGAGTGCTTGAGTACCACGGCATTGCCGGCGATGAGCGCGGGCAGTACGGCGTTGACGGCGGTCAGGTAGGGATAATTCCACGGCGCCACGACGGCGATGACGCCGAGAGGTACGCGCTTGATCTGGCGATCGAAGCCGGGCTTGTCGGCGGGTTTGACGGGGGCGAGCGCTGTCGGTGCCAGGCCAAGCATGTAGCGTGCGCGTTCCTCGAAGCCGCGGACTTCGCCGGGCGAGTGGCGCATGGGGCGGCCCATCTGCCAGGTGATTTCGGTGGCGATGTCGTTCGCCTTGGCGACGAAGGCGTCGACGGCTTTGGTGAGGATGTCGCAGCGCGTCGCGAGGGGCAGCGCCGCCCAGTGGCGCTGCGCGGTGTGGGCGGCTTCGAGCGCGCGATCGATGTCGGCGGCCGTTTGGAGCGGCCTTTCGACGTAGATCCGGCCGTCGACGGGGCTGATGGTCTTCAATGTATCGGTAGGGGTCTTCAACGTGTGTGTCATGCCAGTGCTCGAATGCTATTACTGCTCAAATGCTATCGCTGTTCAAATGATTTCAAAATATCGCGCGAGTTCCCAGTCGGTGATGGCCTTGCGGAATTCTCGCTCTTCCCATTGCCGGGTGGCGGCGTAGTGCTCGACGAATTCGTCGCCGAACAGGGCGCGCGCGGCCTTGGAAGCGGCGAGGCGCTCGGCAGCCTCGTACAGCGTGGCGGGCAGGCGCCGGTGCGGCGGGTGTTCGCGGTCGTAGGCATTGCCCTCGATGGCGGCGTCGGGCTCGATGCGGTGCTCGATGCCCCAGAGGCCGGAGCCAATGGCGGCGGCGAGTGCGATGTAGGGATTGATGTCGGCGGCGGCGATGCGGTATTCGACGCGCTGACTGGAGGGGCCGCCGCGAATCACGCGCAGCGCCGTGGTGCGATTCTCGACGCCCCAGGTGGCGGAGGTGGGCGCCCAGTAGCCGGGGACCAGGCGTGAATAGCTGTTGACGGTGCCTGCGACCATGGCCAGCAGCTCGGGCATCAGGGCCTGCTGGCCGCCG
This sequence comes from uncultured Gammaproteobacteria bacterium, assembly GCA_963807505.1. Taxonomy (GTDB): domain Bacteria; phylum Pseudomonadota; class Gammaproteobacteria; order Steroidobacterales; family Steroidobacteraceae; genus Bog-1198. Next base: position 1,776,716 of record CAWECC010000001.1, read on the forward strand.
ATGAACCAGCGCATGGCATCGGAGATTTGCTGCGGCTTGGAGGCGTCGTGGAAGACGCTGTCGCCTGCGGTGGTGCGCAGTGAAATGTGCAGGTGGCCGCTCTGGCCCGGCACGCTGTTGGACCACTTGGCCATGAACGTGGCCATCAGGCCGTGGCGCTGCGCGAGCACCTTGGTGAAGGTCTTGAAGAGCGCCGCGCGATCGGCGGCTTCGAGGGCGTCGCAGTAAGTGAGAGCGGCTTCGAGAACGCCGGGCCCGGTCTCGGTGTGCAGGCCCTCGATGGGAAAGCGCATGGTCTGGCCGAGATCGAGAAGTTCCTGGTACAGGCCGGCATGCACGGAACTGCGCAGTACCGAGTAGCCGAAGTTGCCGGGAGTCATGGTCTTCAGCTGCCGGTAGCCTTTCTCGCGCACGGATTGCGGTGTTTCTTCGAACATGAAGAATTCGTATTCGGCTGCGGCGCTGACCGCGTAGCCCATCTGCGCGGCGCGCTCGAGCACACGCCGCAGCGTGCCGCGCGGGCAGACCGATTCGGCGCGCCCGGCGAATTCGCCGAGAAAGAATACGGTTTTCGGTTCGAAGGGGATGTCGCGTTGGGTGTCGGGCAGCACGCGCACGGTGGCGTCGGGATAGGCGGTGTGCCAGCCGGTGAACTGGGTGTTGTCGTAGAGCTGGTCGTTGGAGTCCCAGCCGAGAATCACGTCGCAGAAGCCGAGATTATTGTCGATCGCCGACAGGAATTTGTCGCGGCTCAGGTATTTGCCGCGCAGGATGCCGTCGGTGTCGATGACGCCGATCTTGACGTGCTCGATGCCGCGCTCGGTCAGGAGCTTACGAATCTGGGCATCTTGCTTCATGGCTGGCTACCTCATGGGCGCTTTTCGACGACGCCGTTCTTCATGACGAACGCCACTCGTTCGACTGCGGTGATGTCATCGAGAGGCGAGCCCGGGACGGCGACGATGTCGGCGTAATAGCCGGTCTTGAGTTGGCCGATCTGGCCGCCCCAGCCGAGCAGTTTAGCGCCGTTGAGCAGGTCGGCCTGGAGCACGGCGAGCGGCGTCATTCCATACTTCACCATCAGTTCGAGCTCTCGAGCCTGGGTTCCGTGCGCAAATGGGCCTACGTCGGAACCGACGGCGAACGGGATGCCGGCTGCGACCTGCTTCTTGAATTCCTTGATCTTGTAGTCGAGCAGGCGGGCTTCGCGTTCTGCACCGGGCCCGGGCTGGTGAGCGAAATATTCGAAGATCGTAAAAGTCGGGACGGCGGGGATTTTCCGCTCCTTCATGATGCGCATGGTTTCATCGCTCAGCTGGCTGGCGTGATCGATGGAGGCGACGCCGGCTTGGGCTGCGTACAGGGTTCCGGGCTCGCCCATCGCGTGGACGGCGACGCCCGTTCCTAAGCGGGCGGCTTCGTCGACCGCGGCTTTCAGCTGCGCGGTGGTGTATTGAAACGGCGTGGACAGCACGCCGTCGCGCACGGAATCTTTCCCTGTCTCGTAGATTTTAGCGAAGTCGGATCCCTCTTTGTGCTGCTGGCGCATCGCGGCGACGAGCTCATCAGCAGTATTCGCGTAGGTTGCATTCGACAGCACATGCTGCTCGGGATTGAAGCGATTGGCGTCTTCATGGCCGCCCAGAATGTCGATGGCATTGCCGGAGATCCGCATCCGGGGCCCTGGGAACCGGCCGGCATTGATGGCCTCGCGCACGGCGGTATCGGCGGAGCCTGCGCCTTCGGTGCCCATGTCCCGCTCTGCGGTGAAGCCTGCCATGAGATCGTCCCGTGCCGCGAGCAAGGCGAGGATGGTCCGTTGCGGCACCGACTCTTCGACGGTCTGCAGGTCTTCGGCGCCGGGGTGGAGAAACAGATGCACGTGTGCATCGATCAGGCCCGGCAGCAGAGTGGTATCGCCGAGATCGATGACTTCGGCGCCGGCCGGATGCGTGACCGACGTGCCGACGGCAGCGATGCGCTCGCCGTCGACAAGAATTTCTCCCGGGGTCATGACCCGGCCGGTATCGACCTCGAGCAGATGCGCTGCGTGCAGGACGATGGGGTGGCCGGCGGGGGCGTTGGCCATGACGTTCCTCGTCTGCGCGGCAATGATCAACAGGAAAACGCAGCCGATCGTGTACGTGGCCTTCAGCATATTTACTCCAGCTCGAAATTGCAGTCTTTGAGGGGGACCAGGCGGGTTTTGTTGCGCCACTTGTGGCCGAGGTACAGCAGGACGACGACAGGAATCATCAGGTAGCCGGTGACGAAGTCGAACCAGGAGAAGACGGGCGTTTGGAAGACGCCGATGTTGGCGCCGAACAGCACGACGACGAACAGGATGAGCGCGAGCCAGGGACCGTAGGGATAAAACTTGGACTTGAATTTCAGGTCGTCGACGCTGCGGCCTTGGGCGACCCAGGCTCTGCGGAAGCGCAGGTGGCAGATGGCAATGCCGAGCCAGATGAGGAAGCCGCTCAGGCTCGAGGCGTTGTAGAAGAGTTGATAGATCTTCTGTTCGCCGACGATGGTGGAGAAGAATGCGAGGGCGCTGACCAGGCCGGTCGCGAGCAGGGCGGGCACGGGTACGCCGCGGCCGTTGAGTTTGCCGAATATCTTGGGTGCTTTGTTGCTGTGGGCCATGGCGTAGCAGCATGCGCGAGGCCACGTACATGGACGAGTTCCCGCAGGACAGCACCGAGGAGAGGATGACGGCGTTCATGAGGTTGGCGGCGTAGTAGCCGAATCGCGGCAGTTGCTCGAACACCATGGTGAAGGGCGAGAAGGCGATGTGGCTTTCGTCGGCGTTGCAGTAGATTGGGGTCGGTGTAGCTGATCAGCGTGCCGACCACGAAGATGGCGCCGATGTAGAACAGCAGGATGCGCCAGAACACGGTGCGGATGGCCTTGGGCACATTCGTGCTCGGGGTCGGCGGTCTCGGCGGCGGCGAGGCCCACGCCTTCGGTGCCTTGGAAGGAAAAGCCCGCGACCAGGAACACGGCCAGCACTGCGGTGAAGCCGCCGACGAAGGGCGCATGCGTGCCGGTCTTGGGATCGCTCAGGATCCAGTTGTGGAAGCCGGCGCTGTGATTGCCGAGCATGCCGGTGATCATCAGGGCGCCCACGGCCAGGAAGATGATGACGGTGACGACTTTGATGCCGGCAAACCAGTATTCGGCCTCGGCATAGGCCTTGACCGAGAGAAGGTTGAGCGCCAGCAGCACTGCGAAGAAGCCCATGGCCCAGAATGCCGAGTTCGAATGGGGAAACCAGAATTGCACGATGAGGGCGCCGGCGACCAGCTCGGCCGCCAGGGTGATCGCCCAGCTGAACCAGTAGTTCCAGCCCACGGCGAAGGCCAGCGAGGGATCGACGAAGCGCTCGGCATAGGCTTCGAAGGAGCCGGCGAATGGGCAATTGGGTCGCCATTTCGCCGAGGGACTGCATCATGCAGTACACCGCGATGCCCATGGTGCGCGTAGGCCAGCAGCGCGCCGCCGGGGCCGGCTTGGGCGATCGCGCTGCCGCTGGCGAAGAACAGGCCGGTGCCGATCGCGCCGCCGATCGCGATCATGCTCAGTTGCCGGGTGCCAATACCGCGCTCTAGGTGGCGCGATTCGTTAGACGTCATGCAAATTTTCCCCAGTTCGGTGCGAGACGGATACGGCGCCCGGCGCGCGCAAAGATCCCGATTGTGCACCAAGGCGCGCCAATTGTGACGGTAACTCGGGGGGTGGGCGCCTGCAAAAGTTCGAAGTTGCGGCGCGGGAGTGCTGTAAAGTCGGCCGCTGAATTCGCGGGCCGTCGGTGCCGGCGGCCAATAATGAGTTAAATCACGCATGAAAATTCCCAAGGGCCTGCAGCCGCTGATCGATGACGGCATGGTCGACACGGTGGTACGCAGCCTCAAAAGCGGCAAGGAAGCATCGGTGTACATCGTGGATTGCGGCGGTCAGCTGCGCTGCGCCAAAGTTTACAAGGAGGCGGAGCGGCGGGGCTTTCACAAGCTGGCTCAGTACCAGGAGGGCCGCAAGACGCGCAGCAGCCGGGATGCGCGCGCGATGGGTAAGCGCGGCCGGCATGGGCGCCGGGTGCAGGAAGCGGAATGGAAGAACGCCGAGGTGGAGGCCCTGTACCGGCTGGTGGGGGCGGGTGTGCGCGTGCCGGCGCCGCACTTGGTGCACGAGGGCGTGCTGTTGATGGAACTGGTGCGGGACGAGCATGGTGAACCGGCGCCTCGGCTCAATGACGTCGAAATCACCGCAGCGCAGGCGCTCGAATGGCATGCGTTCATGATGGTGCAGATCACCCGAATGCTTTGTACGGGCCTGATTCACGGGGATCTGTCCGAGTTCAACGTGCTGCTCGATGCCGGCGGACCCGTGATCATCGATTTGCCGCAGGCGGTGAACGCTGCCGGCAACAACAATGCCTTCGCCATGCTGGAGCGCGATGTCAATAATATGCGCGCGACTTTCGGCCGCGCCGCGCCGGAGCTGCTTGAGACGCGGTATGCGCAGGAAATATGGAAGCTCTACGAGGCCGGCGAGTTGAGGCCGGATTCCGTGCTGACGGGACGGTTCGTGCAAGACGCCACTGCCCCCGACGTCAATGCGGTACTGAGTCAGATTGAGGACGAGCGCCGTGAGGCCGAGGCCCGGCAGCGTCGGCGGGAGGCGGCCGACGCAGCTTAGCCGTGGGACCTCGGCGGGCGGGCTTCGGGGCTGGCATGATGGTGGGGTGTCGGAGCCGGGTAGCGAGGTGTTCCGTGGACAGCGGTAGGGCATTCATAGCATTGCGTGATCGGCTGCTGCGCGAGGGGGTCTCTCACGAGCAGGCCTTGCATTCGTTTCACTGGCCTGCGGTTCCACACTTCAATTGGGCGCTGGATTACTTCGACAGAATCGCGTCGGACAATGAGCGGCCGGCGTTGCGGGTCGTCGATGATGCCGGCCTTGACCATGAGTTGAGCTTTGCGGCTCTCGCTCGCCGCTCGAACCAGGTGGCCAATTTTCTCGCTTCTCAGGGAGTCGGTCGGGGCGATCGCGTGCTCATCATGCTGGGCAATGTGGTGGCGCTGTGGGAAACCATGCTCGCCACCATCAAGCTGGGCGCGGTCATGATCCCGGCGACTACCTTGCTGCAGCGAGCGGATCTGGTGGATCGACTGGTGCGCGGCCAGGTCCGTGCGGTGGTCGCGGAGCGGGCACTGGCCCGGCATTTCGAGGGATTGCCGGGTGCACCGATCCGCATTTCGGTCGGCGGTACGGCGCCGGGTTGGATAGGGTTCGAGAGCAGCCACGCGGCCGACGCGGCATTCCGCGCCGAGGCGCCGACGCCGGCCGAGGCGCCGATGCTGCTTTACTTCACCTCGGGAACGACGGCCAAGCCCAAGTTGGTCGCGCATTGCCAGGTCTCCTACGCGGTGGGTCATCTGTCCACGGCTTACTGGATTGGGCTGCGCCGCGGCGACGTGCATTTGAACTTGAGTTCTCCCGGTTGGGCCAAGCACGCCTGGTCGTGTTTCTTTGCGCCGTGGAATGCCGAGGCGACGGTGCTGGCCTATCAATTCGAGCGATTCAGCGCCAAGGCGTTGCTCGATCAACTGGTGCGCTGCCAAGTGACGACCTTCTGTGCGCCGCCGACGGTGTGGCGCATGCTCATTCAAGAGGACTTGCGCCGCTGGACGGTGGTATTGCGCGAGGTGGTGGGTGCGGGCGAGCCGTTGAATCCGGAAGTCATCGATCGGGTGCAGGACGCATGGGGTTTGACGATACGGGATGGCTTCGGGCAGACCGAGACCACGGCGCAGATCGGCAATCCGCCCGGCCAACGTTTGAAGCCGGGGTCCATGGGGCGGCCTCTGCCGGGGTACACCGTCGCCCTCATCGCGGCTGACGGTAGCGTGGGCGAGGAAGGGGAGATTTGTCTCGATCTGAAGCGGCGACCGGTCGGCCTCATGCTGGCGTACCTGGATGATGCGGACAAGACCGCCGAGGTCATGCGCGACGGTTACTACCACACGGGCGATGTGGCGAGCCGCGATGCGGATGGTTACTTGACCTACGTCGGCCGCGTCGACGATGTGTTCAAGTCGTCCGACTACCGCATCAGCCCGTTCGAGCTGGAGAGCGTGCTGATTGAACATCCGGCCGTGGTGGAGGCGGCGGTGGTGCCAAGCCCGGATCCGTTGCGGCTGGCGGTGCCCAAGGCCTTCGTGGTGCTGGCTGCGGGTGCTGGCGCGGGTGCGGGCACGGATGCGGAAGCCGATGCGGCGACGGCGCGCTCCATCCTGGAGTACGTGCGCGGGCGAGTCTCGCCATTCAAGCGTATCCGGCGGCTCGAGTTTGCGGAGCTGCCGAAGACCATCTCCGGGAAGATCCGCCGCGTCGAACTGCGCGCGGCGGAGCTCGCTCGGCCGCCCGGCAGTGCGCGCCGGGCCCGGGAGTTTTGGGAGGAGGATTTTCGATGACAAAAATCATCCCCGGGGGGTCGGCGCTGAGTTTTGTGTCGGGCACCAGTGATCGGCCGTTGCTTTACCGTACCGTGGACGGAGTGCTGAAGAGCGCTGTCGCCGAGGTACCCGACCGCGATGCGCTGGTGGCGCCGTTCCAGTCGTTGCGGTTCACGTTCGCCGCATTGGATCGCGAGGTCGAGCGGGTCGCGCGCGGAATGCTCGCCTGCGGTCTCAAGCCTGGCGAGCGTATCGGTATCTGGGCGCCGAACTGCGTGGAGTGGATCTTGACCCTGTTCGGGGCGGCGCGTGCCGGCCTCGTGTTGGTGAACGTCAATCCTGCCTATCGCAGCAGTGAACTGAAGTTCGCGCTGCGCCTCGTCGGCTGTCGTGCGCTGGTGTTCGCGCCGCGCTTCAAGTCCAGCGACTACGCGGCCATGCTGAATTCGCTGATTCCGGAACTTTGCTCGGCGGCACCGGGCCGGCTGGCATGCGCGGCTTTTCCGGAACTGCGAGTCCTCATCCAACTCGGCGCCGGGCGGCTGGCGGGCACTCTATCGTTCGAGGATCTCAAGGCTGCAGGGGACGCGGCCGGCGAGGGGGTGCCGGCGCTCGTCGAGGAGCAGCTGGATGCGGACCGGATTTTCAATATCCAGTTCACCAGCGGGACCACGGGAGCGCCCAAGGGGGCGGCGTTGACGCACTTCAACCTCGTCAACAACGGTTTCTTCGTCGGCGAGGGCATGCGGCTAACGGCGGATGACAGAGTCTGCATCCCCGTACCTATGTATCATTGCTTCGGTATGGTGCTCGGCTTGCTTGCAGCCATGACGCATGGTGCCGCGAGCGTACTATCCGGCGAGGGCTTCGAGCCGCTGGCCGTGCTCGAGACCGTGGCGCGCGAGCGCTGCACCGCGCTGCACGGTGTGCCGACGATGTTCATTGCGGAACTGGATCATCCGCGGTTCGGCGAGTTCGATCTGTCGTCGTTGCGCACCGGCATCATGGCCGGGTCGCCCTGCCCCATCGCCGTCATGCGCCGGGTCATCGCAGAGATGCATATGCCGGAGGTGACCATATGCTACGGCATGACGGAGACCAGCCCGGTCAGCTTCCAGACGCGGCCGGACGATCCTCTCGAGCTGCGTGTCGGCACTGTCGGGCGGGTGCATCCGCACGTGCAGGTCAAGATCATCGACACAGACGGGCGCGTCACGCCGCGCGGCGCCGCCGGCGAGCTGCTGACCCGCGGTTACAGCGTCATGCGCGGCTACTGGGACGATCCTGAGCGTACGCGGGACGCCATCGACGCGGGGGGGTGGATGCACACGGGGGATCTGGCGGTCATCGACGAGCAGGGCTACTGCAACATCGTCGGCCGCGTGAAGGACTTGATCATCCGCGGCGGTGAGAACGTCTATCCGCGGGAGATCGAAGACTTTCTCTATGGGCATCCGGCGGTGCTCGATGTGGCCGTGGTCGGTGTCCCCGACGCGAAGTACGGTGAGGCTGTCTGCGCTTGCATCCGGCTGCGCGGCGGCATGAGCGCCACCGAGGAGGACATCGTCGAGTTTTGCCGCGAGCAGATCGCGCATTATAAAGTGCCGCGCTATGTGCGCTTCGTGGAGAGCTTCCCGCTCACGATCAGCGGCAAGGTGCAGAAGTACTTGATCCGCGAGCAGCTGCGTGCGGAACTCGGCCTGGCGGACGAGGAGCACGCGTGATGCGGCACGGCGCTTGACCTCGCCGGCTCCGGCGGGTCGGCGTCGCGCCTGGGTTCGAATGCCCTGTCAGGGCGTAGGCTTCATCACTTTCGTTTCAACCTTGTCGTTGCGGATGGCGTCGAGCATCCGGGCCGCGTTTGCATCGGTTGGAAAGCGTTTGGTGTAGTCCTCGAGATTATCCACCGCCTTGGCCTTGTCGCCCGCGAGCCGGTAGCTCAATCCCAGCCAGTATTCTGCATTGACGACCCCGAGGCTCTTCGCCTTTTCCAAGAATGGAATCCCGTCGCGGCTCTTCGTCGTCGAGGCGAGAAACACACCGTATCGATAGTTGGCCATCGGGTCATCGGGCTGCAACTTCAGCAGCGCGGTGAAGGCTGCAACCGCTTTTTGCGAAGAGTCGGGGACATCCAGGTTGTGGCCGAAGGCATGCAGCAGAGCGAGCCGCATGAGCAGGTCGGGGTTGTGCGCAAAATTGTCGGCTAGCGGATCGAGCATGCCGGAAATCGCGATCACGTCGTGCTCGGCGCGTTTGCGGTCGTCGGCTGATTCGAAATGCGGCGGGTATGTCGAGGCGTGGCGCGAGAGGTCATCGAGGATCAGGCTGAGATAGGCGATGTTGACCGTCGCGGATGGCTTTTCCGGAGCGGCGGCTTGCGTGACCGTGACCACCTTCTTGATGTCGTAGTGGGTATATTCGTATGCGAAGGAGATGAGCGTCTTCGAGGCGGGCTCTGCGGGATGGGCTTGGATGTAATCGCCCACCGCTTTGCGGACGAAGTCGTGCTGCTTCGCGTTGGAGTTCAGGGCCCAAAGCGCCGTCGCGAGGGTGCTCAGTTCGCGCGCCTTTTCAACACCGCGCTTGTCCACGACCCAGTGCGAGTCGGCGCCGGTTTCGGCGGCCTTGGCGATGGCCAGAATGTCGTCGGCATTGCCGTCCTCGTTCGCGATGCGGGCGAACTGCGCGAGGATTTTCAAGCAATAGCGCGGATCTCCGGTGGCGAAGCTCGCGCCCCAGAGCATGTCGAAGTCGGTGGGTCCGGTGGCAGCCATGGTATCCAGGCTGGAAGGGACATCGGTGAAATCCGGGGCGGCGGCGCCGCGTGACTTGAGGCGATCGGTGATCGAGCGCGCTTTTGCGTCCTGCCCCGCGAGGCGCAGCGAGTATTCGACGATCTCGAGCATGGGCAGCGACAGATCGGCGGAGATCAGGGTGTCGACTTCGCCCGGATATTTCTGAAACGCCGCGGCCAGAAAACCGATCATGGGCGGCTGAACGAAGGGTTTGCCCGATTGCGCGAGGGTGTTGAAATACGCCATGAGTTGGGAGAGCCGCTCGGGGCTCGGGTTTTTGTAGAAATAGGTGAAGTCGGCTTCCGAGACGGCCGTCGTCGTCGTCGGGGTCGGCTCCGCACGCAGCGGTGATATTGCGGCATTGAATAAAGCAATGGAGCCGGCCGCTGCGACGAAACAGGCGGTCAGCGAAGCGGTTTTGGTAAAGTTGAGCGCGCGCATCGAGTCGATTCTTCCTGGTGCTATTCCTGGGGCTGAACTGCGCAGCCCGCGGGTGGCGCGCAGTTCCAGGCACTTTAGCTCATCGGGTGCTCGTATGCTCGTAGGCTTCATTGCTGTGAGGGGGCACGGCAACATCGCTTTCCTAGACATCATGGCCCCCCGCCGTTCTGGCGGGGGGCGGTTTAATTCAGGATTCAAGTAGTCTGCCTCCCGTCGTATCGTGGGTTGCGCACCGAAGTGCGCCGAGCCACATACAGAACGCCGGTCAGCGTGATCTGCACAAGCCACAGGAGGCAGACTATGAACGAGGTTACCACTGCTTTTGTCGGATTGGATGTACACAAAGAGTCCGTTGCGATTGCCGTTGCGCAGCCCGGCCGTGCGGCACCGCGGTTCCTCGGAACCACCGGGCCGGCGGCGGCCGAGATCGAGAAGGCGCTGAGGCATCTGGGTGCCCCGCCTGAGCTGCAGATCGTCTACGAGGCGGGTCCGTGCGGTTACGGCTTGGCGCGCCAGTTGTGCGCGCGCGGCTATCGATGCGAGGTGATTGCCCCGAGCCTGATCCCGCGCAAGCCCGGTGATCGGATCAAGACTGACCGGCGCGATGCGCTGGCGCTGGCGCATTTTGCGCGGGGCGGGGATCTGACGCCGGTGATGATCCCGCAAGAACCCGACGAGGCGATCCGGGATCTATCGCGGGCACGCGAGGACGCAGTCCGTGCTCGCCTCAAAGCGCGCCAGCAACTCAAGGGGATGCTGCTGCGCCACGGGCGCCGCTATACCGGCAAGAGTTCCTGGACGGCGGCCCACGAGCGCTTTCTATCCGAGGTTCGCTGGGCGCATCCGGCGCAGCACATCGCCTTCGTGGAGTACCGCACGGCGGTGAGCGAAGCCCAGGAACGGGTCGAGCGGCTGACCGCGGCGCTGCGCGAGCAAGTGGCCGAGTGGCGCCTGCAGCCGGTGGTCGGGGCGCTCATGACGTTGCGCGGCATCGAGCTCATCGCCGCGGTCACGCTGGTTGCCGAACTCGGTGACCTCAGACGCTTCGCTCACCCCAAGCAACTGATGGCCTTTCTCGGACTGGTCCCCAGCGAATGCTCCACCGGCGAGACGCGCGTTCTCGGCAGTATCACCAAAGCCGGCAACTCGCACGCCCGTCGTGCGCTGGTCGAGGCGGCGTGGGCCTATCGCTTCCCGGCACGGATCCCGCGCCCCTTGCAGGTGCGCAGCGAAGCTCAGCCCCGAGTGCTGCGCGAGATCGCTTGGCGAGCGCAGCTGCGTCTGTGTCAACGCTACCGGCGCTTGAGCGCGCGTGGCCTGCACCACAATAAGATTTGCATCGCCATTGCCCGTGAACTGGCCGGGTTTATGTGGGATCTGGCACGCCAAGTCTCCGTGCAAGCCTGAATCGATCGACTCGCCCCCACCCTCAATCAACAGGAGGTTGCTCAGGTCCGATCAGAATTACTCCCGACTGGGAACGCGACACGCGAACACGATGAGGGGAATCCTCGAAGGTACTACGTGGGCATCCCGAAGCGATGATCCCCGACACTAGACCGAGGCAGCCCCGCGACGTATCGATGCAATGCGGTAGCCAACCCGCGAATATCAGAATGATCCATCGTCGCACTGAAGCTTCGCGCGTCGCGTTCCTCGTCGAGAGTGACTTTCCACACTCACTGCAAAAACCTCCCCCCCTCTCAAGCGCGGGTCCCTTGCGAGAATCCCGCTTTGCGCCCCGTTGACACGAGGGGCCATATCAGTACCTCTGCACGGGGATGTTGACCCGTCACACGGCCAGGGGGGGACTCAGAGGCTGGACGCCAACGTCAAGGCAGCAGTTGGCGTCCAGCCTCTGAGTCCCCCCTGGCTGTGCGCAGCGGGCCGAGGTACATCACCGCACAGGATGTACTACATCACCACATGAGCAGCCGATTCGGTGCCCTTGGCGCGATGGTGTGGAGCGGTGAGAGTATTCGCGCGAGGGGCTAAGACGCTAGCCGGCAACTGCTCTCCCGTTGCCGGCTAGCGTCTTAGCCCCTCGCGCGAATACCGTCAACCGGTCAACATCAACACGCGGGTTATGCGAGTCGAAGCACGGCTGCTCCGAGTGCGATGGCGCAGGCGGCCGTGAATCGAGTGAAGCCGATTCGTTCTTTGAGCAGCAGTCCTGAAATGATCGCGCCAAATAAAATCGACGTCTCCCTAAGGGCTGCTACTACAGCGATGGGAGCGACGGTCATCGCCCAAAGCGCCAACCCGTAGGAGGCAACCGTGCCAACCGCACCGACCAAGCCGAAGTGCCAGTTTTGGCGGGCGTAACTGGCGAGGGATGCCCTGCGTCTTGTCAGTGCCCAGGCGGCGAGCGGAATACCGGTGGCCAAAAATATCCATAAAGTGTAGGCCGCCGGCGCGCCTGAACGACGTACTCCTAGGCCGTCAACCAAGGTATAGGCGGCAATGACGACGGCATTGAGAAGAGCCAGGGTTATTCCCTTGCCTGCTCCATGTCGGACTCCGGCTGTCATGCCCAGTATTCCAAGGCAGATAATTCCGATGCCAAGCCATATCTTCGGCGACATGTGCGCGCCAAGTACATACGCGCTCACGATGGCGACTAGCAGCGGAGCGGTCCCGCGCATCACGGGATAAGTCTGGCTCATGTCGGCGATGTGATAGGTTCGAGCGAGCAGCAGGAAGTAGATGACTTGCAGGATTGCAGAGGCACAGATGAACGGCCAGCTCGCACTATTGGGCTGCTGCAGCAGTGGCAACGCTATGGCTGCGAATATTGCGGCTGAGGTAGTAACCAACACTGCCGTCAGCAGCTTGTCGCTGCCGCTTTTTACGACGGCGTTCCAGCTGGCATGGAGAGCCGCGGCGAATAGAACTATTGCAAAGACGGTGACGGACATTGCTATTGCGAGACAATAGCGCAGTCGGCAGGTCGCAGTTGGATCGATTCAGAGATGAGTTGGATAAGCGGATTCCAGGAAACAAACGGCATCAGTGTCCACTACCTGCGAACGGGAGGGGACAAACCCCCATTGATTCTTCTCCATGGACTGACGGGGAACGGAGCGTGCTGGACTCCTTTGGCTCGCTCTCTCGAGAAAGAATACGACGTCGTGATGCCGGATGCCAGGGGACATGGGAATTCGAGCACTCCGCTGCATGGGTACCGGTACGAGGATCATGCAGCCGACGTCATGGGCCTCATTCGTGGGCTCGGACTTTCTGCTCCGATTTTGCTGGGGCATTCAATGGGAGGCATGACGGCGGCTGTAGTCGCCGGTCTGGCTGCCAAAGCTGGTCTGGCTGCCAAGAGTATTCGTGGTGTCATCCTGGCCGATCCGACATTCTTGAGCGCAGAACGCCAGCGCGAGGTTTACGAAAGCGATGTCGCCGAACAACACCGCCGGCTTCTCGCGCAAGATAGAGGCGCTGTGTTGGCAGACTTGCGGTCGAGACACCCGCGTCGTTCGCCTGAGATCGTGGAGCTCATAGCCAGCGCGAGGCTGCAGACCCGGATGTGTGCATTCGACGTGCTCACACCGCCCAATCCTGAGTATCGCCCGTTGGTGAGTACAATCGATGTTCCGATTTTATTTATTATTGGAGATGCAGGTGTCGTTTCTCTCGAGACGGTCGGTGAGCTGCAACGTCTCAGCTCGCGTATTCGAGTCGAGTTGATACCGAGGGCCGGGCATGGAGTTCAGTATGATCAACCCGAGCGTTTTGAGGCGGTGGTCCGGTCTTTCCTAAGCTCGGTGGTCAAGGCGTTGCCTGGCGAGTGATAGCTGCATTTCAGGGTAACCGCTGCATTTCAAACGCGGGCGCCTGGCGGCTGGGGGCGAACGCGATGGCGGAGTCGATTTCTTCAATACCGGCGATTAGACTCCAGGCAACAGTTCGGGGTGTGCGAAACATGGCGTTGACTTACAAGGCTATCCGAGTCGCTACCCTATGCGCCGTGGCGCTCTCGTTGGGTGCCCCTGCTGGGGCCGCGGAAACTGGCGGGCCCGCAGAACCTGGCGGAAGAAACGGTCTCTCTTGGGCCGGTACTTGGGCGGCCGCTCCACAGCCATTCATTCCAGGCAGTCTCGAGACTTATCACAATCAAAGCGTACGGCTCATCATTCACACCAGCATGGCCGGGTCGATGGTCAGGATCAAGATCTCCAATCTGTTTGGGGACCGTCCCTTGCGGATCGGCGGCGCACACATTGCGCGCCGCGCTTCAGCGGCGGACATCGATTCAACCACTGACCGGGCTCTGCGATTTGCGGGACGCCAGTCCACTACCGTGCCGCCACGATCGGTGATGATGAGCGACCCAGTGCGCATCGCCGTTCCGGCACTGTCGGATCTCGCGGTGAGCATTTTCATGGACTATGCGATGGCGATGATTGGAGTGTACGAACGGCAAGACGTGTCACTCGCGGTCAATCTCTTCGAGTGGACCTACCGGCGATCAATAGAGAAATATCGGGCGCTATTGGAATCCCTGGGCACGCCCGATCCACTCCGGGCGAAGTATCGGGAGGAGTTGGGAGACGCCATTCGTCAGATCGTGGCCCAAGGAACTCCACTGAACGCCGCTGTCGATACACTCCACATACCTAGGGAGCACCTAACCGCGTTTACGCAGATGTTGCAAACAGAACTCGCCCAACTCGAGCCGTACAACTGCGCGCGTTATCGATTGACCATTGGCAAGACCGAAGAATGGGTTGCGAGGGGCAGGCCGTCCTAAGTCCCTTCCAAGTGCTGGGTGCTTGGGTGGAAAATGCTGGTGGGCAGCCATTCAGGTCGGGAGTCTGCATTCGCCACTTTCAACGCGAGAGCGGCGACGAAGTTGTCGAGCTTGACGGCCTCTTCTTTCAGCACGCCCGGCTGATTCAGGTCGTCGGACGGGGCGTGATAGCGGTTGGCGCGCCACTGGTGCTCGATGTCGAACTGCGGCGTGTCCTTGGCGAAGCCGAACTTGAACGCCAGGGCGGGGATGCCTTCGCGCACAAAACTGTATTGGTCGGTGCGAATGAACACATTGCGGTCGGGCAGGGCGTCCTGCGCCATCGTGAGGCCCTGGATGGCGGCTACCGCTCGGGCATCCGCGCCGAGGGTGCTTTCATTTTCGCCGGGCGCGAACACGCTCTTCAAAGGCCATAGGGGCAACGGCATGTCGAAATTCAGGTCGGCGACGATGCTGCCCTTGGGCACGGTCGGGTTCTGGGCAAAATAATAAGACCCCAAGAGGCCTTTCTCTTCGGCGGTCACGATGACGAAGAGGACGGAGCGCCGCGGCCGCGGCCCCTGCTTCAGGCGGTGGGCGATGTCGAGCACGGTGGCGACACCCGAGGCATCATCCATTGCGCCGTTGTAGATTTTGTCGCCGTTGATCGGTGCGCCGATCCCGAGGTGGTCGAGATGCGCCGACACGACGAGGTATTGGCCGGCGAGCTTGGGGTCGCTGCCCGTCAGTTTCGCGACCAAATTGGGCGAACTGACCGCGTTGCGCGTGAAGGCGATGCGGGCTTTGAGGCGCAGCGGCAATGCAAACCGCGGCAATGGCCGGGACGCATCAGAGAGCGCGCAGAGTTCGGCGAAGGTATGGCCCGAACCGGCAAACAGCGACTCGGATTTTTCCGGATCGATGCCGGCGCCGAAGAAGCCGTCGGGCGCCTCGCGCAGGGCCGCATCGGCCAGGTACATGCCCGGCTGTGAGGAGAGGAGGATCTGGCGCGTCCAAGGAATCTCCACTTGATGGGGTGTCGTCAGGGTGATGATGCCCACCGCTCCGAGCTTGCCCAAGGTGGCGTCGCGGGTGAAGCGGGCACTCGATTTGATGGGTCCGGAGATGTCCGCGGGACCCCCGCTCAAGACCACGGCAATCTTGCCCTTGAGATCGATGCCTGCGAAATCGTCATAGCCTTGCTCGGGGAGGTGCAGTCCATAGCCTACGAACACGAGCGGCGCATCGACTTCGTTGGGAAGCGGGGCGCCGCCGGCTCCTATGCGTGAGTCCTTACCGACATTCAATGGAGTGACCGCGCCGTTCGCCGCCACGAGATCGGCTGTCGAGCCGGTTTGATCGACGGTCTGTTGTTCGAACTTAACGGGTTGCAGGAAGCCGTTGACGCCGGCGGGCCGCAATCCTTCCGCCTTGAAGCGGGAAATCACATAATCGGCGGCGCGCATGTATCCTGGCGAACCGGTCAGCCGTCCTTCCTTGTCGTCGCCGGCGAGGGCGGTGATATCCGCCCACCATTGCTTTGCGGCGGGGCTGAGCTCATCAGCGGCCAGAGCCAGGCGCGGGGCCGTGGCGATGAGAACAAGAAGAATTCCGAGACTCTTGGTTTTCCAGACGTTCGCCATGTTGGACTCCGTGGTGAAGGCGCGTCGGTAGTGTAACGCGAACGGCCTACTGAGTCGGGGGCATCGGGTATGCCTCTCTCCGCTGCTTGGCATTCTGCAAAATGATACGGCGCCGCTGAGTATCGACGATCCCCCATTCCTTGATTTCCTCGAGAGATCGAAAGCAGCCAAGGCAGGTGAGGTCGTCATCCAGGCAGCAATTCCGTATGCACGGGGATTGGGCGGCGGTGTCGATATCACTCATTTGGGTCAACCGGGATTGCGAGACTTCGAATTTGATCACACGGACGAAGGGGAGTCCGGGCATCCATCACAATGGCAGTAATGTGGGGTCCGGACTCGGCCGGGCCGGATGGGCAGCTGCGTGTGTCCGGCCGGCTGGGGGACGAATCAGTGCCAAAAAGACTCCGCATACCGTGTCTGTTGCACTAAAGGTGTCTAAAATGGCGGCGTGACCCCTACCCAGTTCATCCAGGCGCCCCTTCAGGCCAAACTTTCGGTGTCGCGCGTATTCTGGCTATACGGCGTCGTGGGCTCATTGGTGTATGGAGCCTTGGAGTTTTTAATCGATCCGGGCAACACATTCCTGATGCGCCTATACACTATCGGCGGTTGTGTGTACTCGGCGTATGTCATCGTCGGCACCTACCGCTGCGCAGTGAATTGTCGTACCGCGGGCATGGCGCGATTCGTGCGAGTCTCCTGTGTAATTTCGCTGATACTGTTGCCGGTGCTCACGTATTTCGAATTCAGCGGTGCGTTGAGCGGCGATCTGTCGCAGCTCGAGCAGCTCAATTTCTGAACGGGTATGGGGTGCATCCTGACGTCGCGTAAAGGTGCGATACGTCAGTTTTTTTCAGCCGGTCGTTGGCTTGCGGTGAAAACCGCCAATTGAGCGTCGAAAGCACGCTTGTACGCGGCCCGCGCTTCGCCGCGGGCGACATAGGCGGAGAGGTTCGGATATTCGTCCAGCATACCCGATACTTTCAACCTGAGCAGCACCGCCACCATCATCAGGTCGCCTGCACTGAATGCACCATCGAGCCAGTCGGCGTCGCCAAGGCGACCGGAAAGTTCGCGCAGCCGGTTACGGATGCGATCCTCGACCATAGGCAGGCGCTGCGCGAACCAGGTCTTGTCGCCCTCCAGGAACTTGGTGGTTTGGAGATCAAGGATCGGCGCCTCAATCGTGTTGAGCGCGGCAAACATCCATGTGATCGCACGCGCCCGGGCATTCGCATCGTCTGGCAGCAGGCCTGCATGGCGCTCTGCGATATGGAACACGATTGCCCCCGACTCGAACAGGACAAGATCGCCTTCCTCATAGGTCGGAATCTGCCCGAAAGGATGAAGCGCTCGATGCGCGGGTTCCTTCATCGCACCGAACGAAACAAGACGAACCTCGTAAGGTTGGCCCACTTCTTCAAGCGCCCAGCGAACGCGCATGTCACGCGCAAGTCCCTTGCCGCCGTCGGGCGGCCGTTCAAAGGCGGTAACAATGGGGGTCATTGGATGGGACATGATGATTTCTCCTTTGCTGGATGTCTCGTAGTGCCGGATACGCATTTTTACCGCTCCTTTACTCGACGTTCGAAATAGGTCTAAATCGACATCCCTGAACTATTTTTTCGATCCGACCGACTCACTTGCGGGTGCGACTGAGGCGCTCCCACCGATTAAAGCACGGGCTTTGCCGTGTGAAGTCGTTCGAGTTCGTCGCCTAGACCGCCAGTGGTATGCCGTCCTGTCCTACACCGACACCTATTGGGGGCAAGGTGCTCGCAAGTGATTAACACGGGCCTCTGGAACTAAGGACAGCTAACATGATGGCGGCATCCGGCTACCCGATAACGGATCTTCGCGACAGACAGGTACGGTTGACACTCGCCATTGAATAATCCTAGTAAAATATGGACCTGATCAGTTCATTATTAGAGTCCGGCAAAGGACAGCATGTTTTTCAGTAAGGACTCGCGACTCAGCGCCCGTGTCTCCGGGCCCGTGCTCAATTTCCCGCTGTACGACGCGGATTGCTGTCCGGCGGCACGGGATTGTTTGGCGATCGGCAATGTCGTCGGCGCAATTGCCGAATGGCAACGTCTTGCGGATTTGGGATCTGGCGGCGCGCGGTGCGTCCTCGCATATTTGCACCTGATGGGGGTTATCTCAACGCCGATTGACCTCGAGGAAGCGCGGCGCATCGCCCTCTCGGCGGTCGGCGGATCGCGCGGCTATGCGAATTATCTCTTAGGCTGCATTTCCTTGCGCGAAAAGCGAGGACCGGAAGCTGTCAAATTCTTCCTCGAGTCAATCAAGGCGGGGTTTTCGCCGGCAGCGACGCATTTGGCATCGCTTTTGATACGCGGATCTTCGGAGGATGGCAAGCAAAAGGCAGTCACCTTGCTACGCAAGGCCGTGGCTGCCGGCCATTGCCCCGCGCTCTTGAGGCTCGCGGGAGCCTATTTGTCAGGCCAGCTCGGATTCACCAGACGAGTAGTTGGACTTACCTTATTGGTGCCTGCTTTTGTCAGGGTCTGGCTTGCTCTCAAATATCAGGTTTTTTCCGTTCAGTGTTTTCAGGTCATGGCCGGCACGACTCAACCCCTGTTTACCGAAGAAGGCCAGCGATTCCTTGAGAAAACGAACTCCTTGTCGCCCGGCACTTTTCGCAGAGCCATCGTTCGATGGGCACATACAATCGCGGCAATCACGGCTGCTATGGTTCTCGTGATCCAATCGGAATCCGTGCCCGGACAAGACGGGAAGACCTCGGCGCTGGCGTTGGGTGGGTGGGCATTGCTGGCTGCATGGCCTTACGGGTTCTCCTACTGGATTGCCTCGAACCTGAACACGCGCAGTGTCACCTCGACGTTGGTACAGACAATGTTGCTGTGCTCGGTCACCACACTTGTGTGTAGCGCCTATGGGGGACAATTATTTGATTCCACTTTGAGCGGATGGGAAGTCGCCCAACTCACCGTGGCGCAGGCATTTTTGCTTCTTGTGGCTTGTGGGCTCGGGAAAAAGGCGGCCGAGGAGGTGGACACCACGGATCTGCCGGTACCACCTACCCGGCAGCGCATCGTTTGGGTGCATATAATCTTAGGGCTCATCGCCGCTGGATCGTGGTTCTCGCGATCGAACGTCTGGCATATAGATTACTTGAGAAATTACGGTTTCAATCTTGCGAGTTATGTGCTGCTGGCGATGCTCCCATACGTGACGAGCACGGTACTGTCTTGGCGAATCGTCGCTGCAAACTGGTGGAGACAGTTTGTCTACATTGCAATCTTGACTGCTGGTACGGCGTTGGCCGTAGTCAACAACAGTGCGATTTGGGTATTGCAACCCGGCGTTCAGGGTGTTTGCCTCGTATTGATGGTCCAATTCATCGGATTCGTCCTCGCCGCCGAATGGACTGTGGAAGGATCGGGTGGGTAGACAGTCCTCAACCGTGCAAGACTCGGAGCACCGAGCCCTTCGGTTGACGAACCCGTTAAGCTCAAAGAGATTTGGGCGATTCGTGTGCGCTGGCAGATGCCGCGCCGGTGCCGGGAACTTGCTCTGTTCAATTTGGCAATCGACAGCAAGCTTCGAGCTTGCGACCTCATGCAGCTGAAGGTACGCGACGAACGAAGAATCTCCGGGGGGTACAGTTATTGCTCGGCCACACCAAGCTTGACTATCTCCCGTGCCGGACTATGTCCCGTAGCGCAAGAATACGGTTGATGCTCATGAAGAGCCGAGTACGCGGGCGGGACATAGTCCTTGGTGTCACAGGTTCTTGAGGAAGGCGAGAAGCTTGTCATCGGGCCGATATCGCCCGGGCGTCCCGTTGAGGGGTGTGACTCGGTCGAGAACCCGTTGCTTCAACTCGAGGTCGGCGTCCAAGTAGATCTGAGTGGTCTCGATCGACTCATGGCCGAGCCACAGTGCAATGACACATGGCTCGGCACCCTGTTGGAGAAGGTCCATCGCCGTCGTGTGGCGAAGCACATGAGGGCTCACCCGCTTGCGCGTCAGCGACGGGCAGGCGGTAGTTGCCGAGGCGACATGCTTGGCCAATAGATATTGCACACCGTGCGCACTCAAACGGCCGCCGCTCGCGTTCGGGAACAAGGGCTGATCCGGAAGCTTGTGTGGTTCCTTCACCCATGCCGCGAGCACGGCCCGAGTGTTCTTGCTCAGCGGTGTACAGCGTTCCTTACGTCCCTTGCCGATCACGCGCACGTGCGCACCGATGCCGAACTGCAGATCCCGCTGGTGAAGCCCGGTCAACTCCGACAGACGTAGCCCGGTCTGCACGGCCAGCAGAATAAGCGCATGATCGCGACGACCTGACCAGGTACGTTGATCTGGCGCCGCGAGTAGCGCATCGACTTCTAATCGACTTAGAAACGGCACTAGAGCACGCGGGTATCGCTTGGCTGGAATGGCCAGCAGGCGTTGGATCTGTGCGGCATGCGCTGGTGCTTCGAAGGCCACGTAGCGGAAGAACGAGCGGATGGCGGTCAGACGCAGGTTCCGCGTTCTCGCCGTCACGTCGCGGGTCTTCTCCAGTTCGTCGAGGAACTCGACCACAAGAGGTGCGTTGATATCATCGATCGCCAATGCCGAAGGAGATCGGTGCAACCGCTTCTGGGCAAACTGCAACAGCAGTCGAAACGTGTCGCGGTAGGAGGCAATCGTGTGGGCGCTGGCCTGACGCTGCTGCACCAGCCGTTGCGTGAAGTATCGTTCCAATAGCGTTGGAAAAGTCGGCTGCGCCGTCATGATGCCTCTCCCCAGCGCCGCTCGAGACGCATCATGGCTTGGGCCATCAGTTCCGGCGAGTCACTCAGATACCAGTAGGTGCCGGCCACGTAAATGTGCCCGAGATAGGTCGATAGCACTGGCAATCGTCTGGCGGGGTCATCGCCCGACGCATACCAGTCGGTGAGCACCTGAACCGCGAAGCGATGCCGGAAGTCGTGCAGCCGAGGACCGTTGCGCGCGCCGGGCGCGCGCAAGCCGGTTTGCCGCGACAGTGCGTAGAAGGCTCGATGCACGCGACCGAGGTCGAGCCGCGTGCCCTGGTTCGAAACGAACACGTAGTCGGAGCGGCGCAGGCCGAGATACTGTTTGCGGCGCTGAAGATAGCGAGCCAGCACGGTAATGGTGGAGGGATGGAGGGGCACCAGACGGGACCGGCCGAACTTGGCTGCCCGAATCGTGAGCACGGCTCGATTAAGATCTACATCATCGAGCATCAGATCGAGGGCTTCGGAAATGCGCAGACCCGTGACGCTGAGCAAACCCAGAAGGCAATGAAAGACCCAGGGCCGCAACGGCGTCGATGGCCACCGCGTCGGCATCTGCAGGGCGGCGTCCAACAAGCGACACACTTCCTGCTCGGTGTACAGGTACGGACGGGCTCGGCTTGTTCGATACGGCATGAGTGCCGCTGAGGGAACCTCGGTGAGCGGATCCGTGGCGCTGCGGTGACGCGCAAACCCGCGTACGAAGATAAGGCGCCGAGCCCGCTCCGCCGGCCGTACCGTTGTTGCCTGTTCCACCCACTCCAGAGCGAGTCGTATCGTAATGGAGGGAGCCTGCCGCTCTTCCATGAATGCGACAAACCGCGGCAACTGGAGTACGGCATCATGCATCTTAAAACCCAGGCCTTGGCGCAGCTCGAGATACTCGTGTAAGGCCTCACGCAGGGTGTTCATCGCGCACCTCCCGGCCATGGCTGAGCCAGCGGCCGCAGCGCGCCGATATCCACCCGAGCGTAGATCGAGGTGGTCTGTGGGCTTTGGTGCCGAAGCACTTCGCCGATCTCGGTCAGCGAAGCGCCCCGTTGCAACATGCGCACCGCCAATGCGTGGCGAAACTGGTGTGACCCGCGATGCGGTGCTTGCACCCCGGCGCGCTCGAGGGCATGGCGCACGATCGTCCCGATGGCATCTGAGCGAGGCAGCAATCCTCGGATCGGTGCCATCGCCCGTAAAAACAAATGCCGCGCCTGGCTCGGTGGCCTCCCCTGCTGCAGATAGGCGGCTATGGCCGCGCCCACGTCAGCGGGCATCGGCAGGAGTTGCTCACGCCGACACTTGCTGCGCACACGCAGATGTCCGCCGTCCCAATCACAGTCTTCGAGCTGCAGCGCGATGATCTCGTGAGCTCGGAGTCCCAGACGCGCCAGCAGCAGCAGTATGGCGCGATCACGCAGGCCGGCTGCAGTGCTGAGGTTGCAGCTATCAATCGCACTCTGCGCGTGCTCCGGCGATATCGCCTTGGGCAATGCCGGCGTGGTGGCCCATGCGGCCACGGCTGGTACTGCAGCAGCGAGTGCGGTGGCCACCTCACCGCGATACTGCGCGTAGCGCAGGAACGAGCGCAGCGCATTAACGACGCACTTCAGCGCTGGCGGATGTAGGCGTTTTGTCTGACGCTGCACGAATGCAATCGCATCATTGGCACGCAGCGCGCGCAGATCGATCGGTCCATTGCCGAAGCGCTCGTAGAGAAACTGGCCGGTAACCGTCTTGTAGCGCTCAATCGTTGTGATCGCGAGCCCTTGCTGATCCTGAAGATGTTGCTGATAGAGCGTCACCAGATCGTCCGCCGCTGTGGTCTTGGCACGAACCGTCGGGCACACACCGTGATCGCGCAAGAACTCCAGCAGTTGCCTCACATCGCAACACTCGATACGCCGGGTCTCGGCACGAATGCGTTGTTGCCGAGCACGTCTACGATGCCGGTAGCGCTCAAGGTGCACATCGCCGAGATCAGACAACACAACGCGATGCTTTGCGAGCCAACGGTCAAATGCCACCGCATGCAGTGCTTTGATATAAGTGACGCTCGCTGTGTACTGCCGCGAGATCAGCGACGTGACAAACAACCCGAGATGGCTCGACAGCGGCCCGGTGGCGCGATCAACTAGCGCCACAGCGCTCTCATACGTTCGTTCCATACCGTTCTCCTGCGGGCGGAAGTGCCCGCCAAGGAGAATCGCTATGTCCGGCACATTTAGCACCAACTCCCGTAAAAGCAGCTCCTTCGAGAACGACGGGACATAGTCCGGCACGGGAGATAGTCCAATCTATGTCCTGAAGGACATAGGCTCGAACGCACTGTGCGCTACCTCGGAACTGAGGTTGACGATGCCCTTGAGATGGCAGAACAGACCGAAGTGTGACCGGACGATGCCAGCCGGCGGCTAAAGCCGCTGGCCGGCCCACGGGAGCGCTCGGGGCACCGAATGGATGAGCGGATGGTTCGCCATTCGATAAAACGACAGGTCATGTGTCACACCTCACCGGGTATGGCATGCTCAGCGACGACGGGCAGACATCGGGCAACCCTTAACAAACCCGGACGTCACCAGTGAATGGCTTCAGCAAAGCGGTTACTTCGGCAATGGTATAAAATCGAGGCCATCGCTCCAAACTATTCGCCAGACCTCATGAATGACCATGCCGAAAAGTGGACGAGGTACAGACAAGCGCTCCGCCTCGTCGGATGCGGCAGTGGCACGCCGCTCAGCTTGCCGTTAGAGGGCGCGGAAAGGGGGGCGTTACGACAGCAATCATTTCAGAGCAGTCGGGCCGCCAGCATTTTCGTGACGACGTTGCTGGCCGCCTGCGTCGCTGCCAAGCCAGACAATCCAGAAAGGCCAGTATTGGCATCCCGTTACTACGGAACCTGGACTGTCGATAGTCCGCTCTATCCGTTCTGGTGGGTAATGGATTCCAAGGAGGGGGCCGTGGGCTATGTTTATAAGAAAGATGGTACCTGTGGATCAGGGCACGCCATGATACTCGGGCCGGACCGGATCGACGTTCTGTCTCTGGACAAGTCTGGGAACGAGACCCGTCAAATTTACAGTCTGCACCGCGCAGAAGGAGACTTCTTGCTTTTTTGGGGTGAGGACGAGGCATCGGGCGGAATCTACAGGCGCGTTACTCCCAGTGACATATGCAAAAGGGCGGACGGCACTTATGCGGAATGGGCTCCATCCGCGCCGCCGTCACGGTAGCAGTCTGTAGATCATGCCGTCTCGTAACGGATAAAGTGCAATGCTGGGCGAAGGTGGAAGCGACGATCGCCTTCTCCTCGCTCGACACGTCAGGGGTAGGTCGCTCAACTTGGTGTCGAATAAGGATAAGGGACGCTCCGTGAATCGCGCCTCGCTGCATCTCACTCGCATAAGGTATGTCATCGCAATGACGCTATTAGCTGGCTGCGTCACTCCGTCGAAACCCACCAAGCCCCTATTGGCATCGCGCTACTACGGAACATGGCGAAACGCGGTTGCCCAATGGCACAACTGGTGGGAAATCAGCGCCGCTGGAGCGATAAGTTATACCTATTGGCAAGACGGCGACTGCAAAGCTTTGCCCATGCTGGTGCGCGGGACGGATCAGGTAAAAGTGCCTCCAGAAGACGGAAAGACCGAACGCACCGTGAATCTGCGGCTCGCAGAAGGAGATATCTTACTCTTGGTTTCTGATGATTTCAGCGGAGGT
Organism: uncultured Gammaproteobacteria bacterium; assembly: GCA_963807505.1. Lineage (GTDB taxonomy): Bacteria > Pseudomonadota > Gammaproteobacteria > Steroidobacterales > Steroidobacteraceae > Bog-1198. Next base: position 1,801,304 of record CAWECC010000001.1, read on the forward strand.
GCAGTTCATAGACGAGTCGATCCGAGCGATATATGCAAGAGATCTGACGGGACGTACGCCCATGGGGCCCCTCACCCTGCAAAGTTAGGCTAGAGGCCGGATCTAACTAGCATTGAAGGAAGCCAGTGCTGACCAAACTCACGATCCGAGTAGTCGCCGAATCTAGCGACACCGCCTGTTCGGAAGTGCCGATGCCTATATTGATTTTGGTTCCCCGCCGAAATACGACGTGGCGAAAGTGGCATTTGGCGCCGGGTCGAGTAACGAACTGGACCTCCTGATGCGCCGGCATGCCGCAGACACGGACCGCGTGCCGCTACGTTAAATGTTTTAACCACGAATACGAATTAGAGGGTAAGAGATCAGCAGTGAATCAAACATTTCGCGGCATTTTCACCGGCAGTAAAGTCAACGGTACTTTCACCGGTCGGTGCGGCCAAATACTCGTCGAAGACGGGGATCATCGATTAGAGATTTATTGCGAGCTAGGGTCCAAGGGCGTCATCATTGGTTCTGTTCCATACAAATGGAAGATCCCGGCTGGGCAGACACTAACGGAGCAACAGCAGCTTGAGATCCTGGATTTCCTTAAGGCGTGGCTTCGCGCGAACGATGTGCCCAATGACTTAACCGATGAGCCGTGGATGAGCGCTCCTGACGAGAGAGATTCCAAATGCGCGTGGGCTCGATGTGAAAATCCTCGCGTGTTGGGCTACGCAATATGCCGAGACCATATTCGGCGCGGTTACATTCGGGCACGACTCGATAGTCCGTCTAACCAGGAGGGTTGTGAGGCTTCGCGCTTAACAGGCCAGACATCTGTGCGCTTCGGAGACATCCATAAAGCTGCCCTTCGCGAAGGTCCGCAGGGGGTCGGCTCCGGGAGTTCACCGCATTTGGCGCAGGCGGCCAGAAACGGACAGCGATTCGACGGATGCGGATTCGCAAAAACCACCATAGGGATTTTCAACTCGCCATCGCCATGCGAAGATCTGTGCATGACAACTCGCCAATGTCTGAATCGACGATTCTTCCGGGGCTGCCTGTTGTTGATTGCTTCCGTCTTCGTGCTCGGGGTCCTGCAATAAGGAGTACTCGGCAGAGAGATTGACGGCATGACCATAAAGGAAGCCGGTGTTCTAGCCTTCGTTGGCATCGTGTACTACCGGTGGCTGACACCTTGTTTGAATTGTCGCAGGTCGCTCAAGTGGTTTGCATTGTCATGGCGACCTGCTTCAGCGCCACTCACATCTCCGCGTTGCCCATACTGTGCCGTGAGCATAGACCACGATACGGCGATTCAGCAGTAACTGCGCCAGCTTCTTCGTCGCGTTTACGCTCGATTCGCATTCCGGGAGTTCGTCGTCGGGTTCTCGACCAGGCCGGAGGCTCGCGAAGGTTCAGACGCTCTTTGGGATGAGGCAGAAGCGACGCTAGCAGCGGCCGCGCGAGCGGCTGGACTTGAATTCGCCTACAGCCCGGCGAAGGTGCATTCTATGGTTCCAAGCTTGAGTTCATCTTAAAGGATCAGGATGGCCGCGAATGGCAATGTGGGACGATACAGCTTGATTTCGTGCTGCCTGAAAAACTCGATGCTGAAGTTGTGAAGGCCTCTGGCGCGCGAGTGCGTCCGGTCATGATTCATCAAGCAGTGTTAGGTAGCATCGAGCGATTCATGGCTATCCTGGTCGAACATCATCGCGGCAATTTACCTTTCTGGGTTGCTCCCGAGCAGATTGTCGTCGCGCCGGTATCAAGCGGCCAACTAGAGTACGCGCGTGCAGCCGCCGAACGCTTCCACACAGCGGGTTTTCGATGCCTCATTGATGAGGCGAATGAAACGCTGTCACGACGAATTGTCGCCGCGCACAACAAGGGCATCCCAATATTTACCACTGTTGGACCGAAAGAGGTGTCCGCCGGCACGGTTACAATTCGTGAGCGCGGTGGCGTGCGGTCCACCCGTAGCTTGTCTGACGCGACAGATTGGCTGAAGGCAATCAACCCATCGGAATGAGTGTAATTAGCCTTCTCAGTCGTATGGGTAGCGAGATGTTTGACGGTAGATTCCAAAGAATCTCAGTCTGAGAAGCAGGCCGACGTATGCGACCGACGTCTGTGGGTTGAGACTTGCCAGATGCCGAGGTTGCTGGGGAATTGGACGACGAATTGGTGCTGCCGGCAAACCGCGACCGTTGAGGCCTTCGAACTGGCATGGCCAAAGCAGACTTTCATGGTGCTACTCGTTCGATGCGCGATGGTTATGGTCATGTTTTAGGAATCACGTAGACTTGCTTATTGCCCAATGACACATGAGACCTCCTCCATGCACATCGCCATCCTGACGTTCGAAGGCTTTAACGAACTTGATTCGCTCATCGTGTTTAGTATTCTCAATCGTGTGAAACGTCCGGCATGGCGGGTTTCTATAGCGTGTCCTTCGTCGCGCGTACGATCGATGAATGGCGTAGTCATCGAGGCCCAACTTTCCTTGCGTGAAGCGAGGACAGCCGATGCTGTCATCGTCGGTAGCGGCGTACATACCCGTGACGTGGTCAAGGATCATTCGCTCATGGCTGATCTTAGGCTCGATCCGTCTCGGCAATTGCTGGGTGCCCAGTGTTCAGGGACGCTCGTATTGGCGAAGCTTGGACTTCTCGATGGTGTGTCTGCCTGCACCGACGTGACAACCAAACCATGGGTCGAGGAAGCCGGCGTCACTGTTCTAAATCAGCCGTTCTTTGCCAAGGGCAACATCGCCACCGCCGGTGGGTGCCTAGCCTCGCAGTATCTTGCCGCCTGGATGATCGCGAAGCTGGCGGATATCGACTCGGCACAGCGCGCTCTTCACTATGTCGCGCCGGTTGGCGAGAAGGACGAATACGTTGCTCGCGCTATGCGGAACATCGCGCCATATCTTGGGCAGCAACACGCGGCTGCCTGAAGAGTCGCAACAGCGGGACGATAGCGCCCGCACGAGAAGCAGGTAACCGAGAATGAGCGAACGAAGCGGTCGGCGCACACTGGGCGGCGACCGCAAGACCCTTGCGACCGTTGCCTTGCACTAATCGACGGGGGCTAGACATGACGGCCCAACTCAACCACACCATCGTCTACTCCTCAGACCGGGTAAAGTCCGCCCGCTTTCTGGCCGAGATACTAGGGCTGCCCGCGCCAGTCCGGTTCGGTCCCTTCGAGGTGGTCGCACTCGACAACGGAGTGTCTCTCGATTTCGCGGTCTCCGATGGACCGGTCCAGCCACAGCACTACGCTTTCCTGATTTCCGAGGCTGATTTCGATGCCGTATTCGGCCGCATCCGGGAGCGGGGCCTCCAGTACTGGGCCGACCCGAGGCGTTGCCGCCCCGGAGAGATTAATCATCACGACGGCGGACGCGGGGTCTATTTTCCGGACCCCGACGACCACTATCTGGAAGTGATCACGCGCCCATACAGGAGCGGCAGCAGTTGAGCGGCTTTGGCACTGATACAATTCGGTCGAGTTTGTTGTCCTCTAGGCATTGGTGGCGTAAATCCATGTAGTCGATGGGAGCGCCATTCGACCTTTATCGCCGGCGAGGGGCAATTATTCTGCACCAATTATAAGAGGGGATTTATGCGAAAGAATACATTGATGTCGATTGGGGTCGTGGCCGTACTCACAATGGGCGCGGCCGGACTTGCGCGGGCGGGCGACCTCAAGGACACCATCATGGCCGCTGACGCTGCGTGGTCGGCCGCATTCGCCAAGGGCGACGCGGCGGGGGTCGCGGCGATCTACAGCGCTAACGGTCAGGTACTCGCCGAAGGCAGCGATCCCGTGACGGGCACTGCGGCTCTCACAAAGTTCATACAAGGTGTTCTCGATGAGGGTGCGACCTCAGTCATCCTCACTACGCTCGAAGTGGTCGGCCAAGGCCGCTACGCCACCGAGGTTGGAAGCTATGTCATCAAGGACAAGTCCGGCAAAGAAATCGACCATGGCAAGTACATGGAGCTTTGGCGCCTCGAAAAGAGTGAGTGGAAGCTCCACCGCGACATCTTCAATTCGAGTGTGGCGCCGAAAAAATAGGCACGCTGCCACTCATTCGACCGTGATGTAAGCGGAAATACACCGCCCATCACGATGCCGATGGCCTTCAGGGGCGAACTACCGACTGCGTTCCAGGGAAGTACTCCGTGTGGGTCTCGCAGGTGCGGCCGTAATAGAGCACCCGGCGACCGAGCAAGGAGACCCCATATCCGGCGCAGCCGGCCCGCGCCACCTTGGCGCAGAAGCCTTTAGTGTGTACTGGCAAACGCGAGCGAGTAACATTCCGGGTGGTGGAGACGGCCCGAAAACGCTTCAGGAGGTCGCGCGGCGCGCGAGGGAAGGAAGAGACCATGGCCAAGCTAGTGTATGGATTGAACCAGTCCTTGGACGGCTACGTCGAGCATACGAAATTTTCCCCGAGTCCCGAGCTCTTCCGTCACTTCATTGAGCACGTGCGCGGCTTAGCCGGCATCGTGTACGGTCGCCGCCTGTACGAGGTGATGCGCTATTGGGACGAAGATCAATCTGATTGGGCTGCAGCGGAACACGACTACGCGGCGGTGTGGCGGAGACAACCGAAGTGGGTGGTATCGCGCTCGTTGAAGTCGGTTGGCCCCAACGCCACGCTTGTCGGGGATGACCTTGGGGCGGCGATAGGTGGGTTGAAGGCTCAGTTTGCCGGGGAGATTGAAGTTGGCGGACCGGAGCTGGCGCAGAGCCTCACCGATCTCGGTTTGATCGATGAGTATCGACTCTACCTGCACCCCGTCGTGCTGGGTAGCGGCAAGCCATTCTTCGCCGGTCCTCGGCCGCCGCTGCACCTTGTGGCCAGCGATCGAATTGCCGGGGATGTGATTAGGTTAACTTACGTTCCTGCTTGATTGGCTGATTCATAGCCCGCGCAGTCTGGGGCCGCATGTACGATCCAATTGCAACTGCAATGCGGTCGTGTTTGCGTTTGCAATCACCTGGCTCAGAGGTGTGATGGACAACGAGTATTTCATCAACCGAAGTCACATCAAGGGGCTCCGATCTTCACCCACCCGCTGCACCACGCGGCGAACGCTACGCTCTTTCCCGCGAAGAGGACGCAGGAGCCCATCGAATCTCCGGTCTTCTTATAGAGCGAACAATTCCCGCAATACGCATCGGACTTCACCGATTTCGTAACGTAGTCGCGCCCTCTCGCGGCCGGATCACTCGGATCCAGTGCCGGTAAGTCGGCATCAGCAGCGCGACTGATAAAGAGGCCTGCAACCGGAACGAGCGCGCCTGCAATCAGGCCACCTTTCACCAGCGTACGCCGTGTAAACACTTTATCCATGTTCATGGCCCTCTTGGCAATAACGTTCCAGAGCCAGTGCAATCAACGGAGCCGGACCAAGAATGAGCATGTCCGAGTCGACACTGAATGTCTGTACGTTGTCGAACAGATGCGCTGCATCAAACACTCATTGCTTCGTGGCCTCAATCCTTCGTATCTTTCGACGCCAACGTTGCAAACAGGCTCTCCAGAATTGCTTCCACTCGACGTTTGCTGTGTGGCCGCTGTGTGGCCAGATCCACTACTGCCAGCCCGACCGACAGCGAATGGATGAGATTTACCTGCTCCTCGGTGGCATGGAGATGCAGATTCTCCAGCAGCTGCCGCAGTCGCGACACGATGCCGTCGGCGAATTCCCGAAACAGACCTCGCAGCGATGGCTCCTCGTCTGCCGCCTGAGCCAATGCCATCAGCACCCGCGTGTTTTCGTGTCTCCCGATCATTGCGGTTATATTCTTGATCACCGCCGGCACCGATGTCAGGCCGACGATCGACTGAAGAGCTGCGAGTTGGCCATCGACTGCCAAGCGTGCCACACCTTCCAAGAGCGCCAGACGGGTCGGAAAATAATAGGTCAGATGGCTTTGGCGCACGTCTGCTCGCTTGGCAACCCGCGGCTGAGTGAAGCCGGAGAAGCCATGCTCGCGTAAGGTGGCGATGGCCGCTTTCAAAATGATCTCCCTACGATCTTGCAACATGCTCTCCTATTGTTGCCTACACTCAGGCAGCTTTGGCTGGGATCAAATAGCTTTGCATGTAGGCACGCAACGCGGTCCCATCGGCAGGCTGGCAACGAAATCCGATATACCCATCAGGCCGCACCAGAATCAAAGTAGCTTCGTTGACGTGCAGTTGCCCATGTGCGCGCGCCTCGGTGTCCACCCAAACAGCCAGGTCAGAAGAAGCGGCCGGCGGATTTGGCGACTCGGGCTTGAGGATGAGGTGCCCCGCCAGGATCCCTGGGAATGCCTGATCGGTCTCTTCGGCGATCAGGATCAAGCGAGACAGCGATTCACTGTCCTTTCCCGGCAGCAGCAGCAAGCTATGCCGCTTTCCATCGAGAGTCTGCAACAGTGTTGAGGCATGTCCGTCCAGCGCGGATGCGAGCGGCGCATCGCCGAGACGGTCGCCGGCGGCGAGGCCCCCGGTCATGCTCGGCCACTGCTGCGAGCAGAGCGGACTGTGCCGATAATTGATGGAAATCTCGGACCAATTGCGGCGAACCTTGTCGCGTACGAATTGAAATGAAGTGAGGATCGGGGCGACATGATTGCGCAGCGACTGGGCGATCGGATTGCGCAGCGTAGCAATCGTCGTGAAAACCTCGGCGGCCTTTAGTACCTGATCGCCGATCGCACTGCGCTCTAGCGAATAGGAATCAAGCAACGTCTCGGTACGGCCCTGACCTCGCTGAACCACCGCGAGTTTCCAGGCCAGATTAAAGACATCCTGCATCCCTGTATTCATCCCCTGGCCGCCGGCGGGACTGTGAATGTGAGCTGCATCGCCGGCCAACATCACTCGACCGCGCCGGTATTGAGCGACTTTGCGTTCGTTGATGCGAAAATTGGAGAGCCACACAGGATCGCTGAAGATCAACCCGCCTGGGCCGCGCTCGTCCACCTTGGCCTGAGCATCCGCCAGCGTGGGATCCGCGCGCTGCACCGAGGCATCCGCTTTGCCCAGATCGGCTATCATGCGAAATCGATCGCGAGTGATCGGAAAGAAAACCAACGCGCCCTTGGCGTGTAAAAACACACTGACTTCATCCTCAGGCAGCGAGCCCTCGATGTGGATGTCTGCCAGCATCCAATCATTGGGCTCTGCGCGTCCGGTGAAAGGCATGCCGGCGCTCTTGCGCACGGTGCTGTGTGCCCCGTCGCAGCCGATCAGCCATGAAGCCTCCACAGACTCTTCGTGGCCATCCGCGTCGCGTACCTGGCAGACCACTGAGTCGGGCCCCTCAACGAAAGAAACCAGCTCCACCTGTCGCTCGATCGTTGCGCCGTGATTTTGCAAATGCTCGCTGAGAACCCGTTCTGTTTCGTTTTGCGGGATCATGAGGGGAAAGCCGAACGGGCTATCATCGCCGGTCAATCCAAAATGCACGATGCATCTGCCGTCGGCGTAGACGCTGCCGCCCTTGGCTTTGTTACCGCTGTCGATGAATGCCTGAGTAAGACCGAGCGGAGCGAACAGTTCTAAGCTGCGGCTCCATAGCACCAGCGCCTTGGACTTGTCCGTGGGCACGGCGTTTTTTTCAATCAGGCGATATTTCAGACCTTGATGGGAAAGGGCGCATGCCAAGGTTAGGCCGACGGGACCTGCGCCGACAATCAATGCGTCAATGGTTGAGTTTCTCATTTCGAACTCCGATCTCTTGACTTGGTTGGTATACCAAACAATAAGACAAGGGCGTTTCTAAGTCAAGTATCGAGACCCATGGGGATGTTGCGGAGCGAACGGGCGCGCACCCGCTTTGTGACTGAGCGCCTAGAAGTTAAGATGTGGCAAGTTACCGCCAAGTATCGACCTAGAGGTGATTTCAATGACTATCGTGCACATCGAGCGCCCAGCGAGCTTGGACCCAAGCGCCTTCGAGACCTTCACGCCACCGCTCGTTGGTGATCTGCCGCGACCGACGCTGGGCAGCGTCGAAAGCTGGGCCGCGCCTGACGGTGCCGTCGAGACGGGCACCTGGGAGGCTACGCCCGGCACGTTCGCGCGCGCAATCGTCGATGCGGAGTTCTGCCATTTCGTGCGCGGTCACGCGACGTTCGTCACTGAGGACGGTCGCCGCTTCGAGTTCAGGGCCGGCGACGCCGCGTACTTTCCACCCCGCACGCTTGGCCTGTGGACGATTCACGAAACGCTGCGCAAGACATACTGCATTTGGCGCTGACCCAGCACTGGGGGAAGATCAGATCAAGTGGTTACACCAACCCAATTTACTTCCCCGCAGAACTGCGCTTTTGCATCGCCGCAATTCGGCTGCCTACGTCTAGTTAGGCGTCAATCGAAAGGAAGGCATGAAAATGACACGCGTCCGAGTTGAGGGCTTTACCATCTCGCTTGACGGATACGGAGCTGGTCCGAATCAGGACATCAGGAATCCGCTCGGCGTGGGCGGGACAGATTTGCACCAGTGGTTAGTCCCGACACGCACTTTCCAACGGACTCTATTTGGCGCCGACGGTGGCACAACGGGGATCGATGACGACTTCGCTGCGCGGGGCTTCAAGAATGTTGGCGCCTGGATTCTCGGAAGAAACATGTTCGGACCGATTCGCGGTTCCTGGCCCGACATGAACTGGAAAGGCTGGTGGGGGGACAACCCACCCTATCACGTTCCAACTTTCATCTTGACTCATCACGCGCGCCCGCCCATCCAGATGGAAGGCGGAACGACATTCTACTTCGTCACGGGCGGTATTCACGAGGCGCTTGACCGGGCGCGCGACGCAGCCAACGGAATGGATGTGCGCATTGGCGGCGGACCTAGCACTATCCTATGTTGAGGAGAGCCACTGTTCCAAAGGGCCAAACGCCGGATCGGTCACCAAGATCATCTACACTTATCAAGGCGATACCGCTTCTCATACCGAGATGCACATGAACGCGGGCAAATCCGAAACAGTGATGACCATGGACGCCGAATATCTGGGCAGCTGCACGGCAGGTATGAAGCCCGGCGACGCAGTAATGGCCGAAGGGAAAAAAATCGCCGGCGGGAATTAAAAAAGGGTTCCGCAACTGACCTGCCTAGCGCCGTCGAATCCCGGTACTAACTCGCCCGACAGCGGCCAGTTTCGATCTGCAAGAACGGTTCGGCACGCGCCGATGGCGGATCGAGCGAGTCTCCGGCCCGATCTGCTCGCAATGCGAGGGGTGGCGGAGCTAAGCTACGCACCGGCAAAGAAATCCGACGTCAATGGAGAGCTAACCGTGAAGTTACCGAACTGGACGATGGTGGGACTGATAGCCCTTGGCTTGAGCACGGCTGCGCCTGCGCAAACCGACGATGCCGCCGCGGATGGCGTACGCGCTGCCGACGCGGCATGGCTCAAGGCCTATTCGGCGAAAGACCTTGCCAAATCGGTCGCGTTCTTCGATGAACAAGGCTCCCTGCTGTCGCCCAATGATCCCATCGCGACCGGCAAAGCGGCTGTTTCGAAATTGGTTGCGAATGACTTTACCTACGGCGACCTTTCCTGGCATCTCGACAAGGCCGGCGTCGCCAAGTCGGGCGATCTTGGCTACACCAGCGGAACCTACAAATTCACTTTCAAGGACCCGTCGGGAAAACCGGCGACCGACAATGGAAAATATTTGACCGTCTGGAAGAAACAGACCGACGGTTCGTGGAAGGTATTGTTCGACGCGTTCAATACCGATCTACCGCCGCCCTAGGCGCTGACAGCAGTGCCGGCCGGCGTTAATTCACGTTGTGCTCGCGTTGGGCGCATGCTGATTTTGGCCCTGCACCTGGCGCCGATCGTTACACTCGCCCAAGCCGTTACCGGCGTCGGCTTTGCGCCGATCGTGATCCACGATCCGGTCAATGGCGGCACGATGCCGGGTTATGTGTTCTACCCGTCCATGCAAGCCAAGGGTGTGACTTGGCGGGGCCCTTATGAAGTCCACGCTAGCGTCGATGCGAAGCCCGTTCCCGGCGCCAAGCCACTGGTAGTCATAGCACACGGTCACGGCGGTTCGGACCTGGGCCACCACGATCTGGCGGTCTACCTTGCCAGTCATGGTTTCGTCACCGCCACGTTGGAATTTCCCGAGGACAATTTCCATGACAGTAGCGGCGATGGGCGGGCGGTGGTCATGGGCGGAAGACCAATCCAGGTATCCGCCACGATCAGCATGCTGCTCGACGATCCGCGCTGGAAAAACCTGATTGCCGCTGACCGGATCGGAGTTGCGGGTTTCTCTGCGGGCGGCTATACCAGCCTGCTGCTGGTGGGCGCTGTGCCGCGCTTCGATCGATTCCTTGGCTACTGCGAGCGTTATCCCGGCGACAAGGGTACATGCGGCCTCCTCACGCAGCTTCCGACACTGGCGCCCGGCATGAGCGGGAAGGACTATGCCGAACTCCTGCAAAAAACATTCACGCGCTGGGGCAAAACGGATGATTCGAGAATCAAGGCCGCCTTTGTCATGGCCCCGCAAAGCATCCCTTTCGACGAGGCGGGGTTGGTGACAGTCAATCGCCCAGTCTTTCTCTACTATAGCCAGCATGATCAGGTGCTGCTGCCATCAGAGAACGCGCTTCATATCGCACCGCTGATCAAAACGCTCATCGACACCCAGATGATTCCAGAGGCCGGCCATTATGTGTTCCTGGCGCCGTGTTCGCCGCAACTAACCAAGGACGCGCCGGAAATCTGCAACGATCCACCGGGCGTGAATCGCGTGGAGGTGCATGCGCAGATCAATGCCGACGCGTTGACTTTCTTTCGCAAGACATTGGTCGCGTCGCCTCGTTGATGCGGCGCAGAGATCGACCCGCAGCAAACGTCTTACACGGATTTCAGGAACTTGAGCAGATGGTGGAAGTAGATTTCCTGGTCATCCCACATGCACAAATGGCTGCCGTTCGGGCAGAAGGCGTTCGTACCTTGGGGCATCAGTGAGGCCATTTTCTTCATATCCTCTGGGTCCATCTCGTCGTAGCGTGCCCCGATAGTGAGCGCCTTCACTTTAATTTCGTGTAAGCGATCCCAGCGCTCCCAGTCTTTCAAGTTGCCGGTCACCAAGAATTCGCTCTTTCCTTGCATCTGGTTGTAGATCTTCTGGTTAGACAGGCGAAAAGCGCGTGTGACCGGTTCCGGCCATGGCTGGATCCGACAGATCGCCTTCGGGTAAAGATCATCCATCATGATCTTTTGGTACTCGGGGGAGTCATAGTCCTGCTTGGCTTCCAGCGCCTTTAATCGAGTCAAGGTAGCGGGTGGGAGTTGCAGCTTGAGCGCGGCCGTGCGCTTCAAGTAGGCTTGGGTGCCGGCGGTCATGTCGGAGATGACGAGACCACGCAGAAATTCTTGATGGTTGAGGGCGTATTCCAGCGCGAGAATGCCGCCCCAGGAATGCCCGAACAATACGAAATGCTCCAGCCCGAGAGCTTGACGAACCTCTTCGACCTCCTGAGTGTACCGACCTAATGTCCACAGTGAGGTATCGTCCGGGTGATCGGAGTTGCCGCAACCCAGTTGGTCGTAGTAGTACATTTCGATGCCGGCTTGCGGCAGGAACGACTCCATTGCTTCCAAATAATCGTGGCTAAAGCCCGGACCGCCGTGGAGAAGCAAGACCTTGATCGGCCCGGAGCCGATCCGCTTGGTCCACACTTTGTATTTGCCGTTCACGACGGGAACCATTTGAATCCCGGCCGTGCGAATCCCCGGGGGATTGAGTCCATCCGGTTGCCGTTCCGGTTTTTGCAATGCGGGTCCCTGGTCCGGTAATGCGGCCGCCCGAGCACGGGCAGATTCCATTGTTACCGAGACCGCGGCTGCTGCTGCGATGAAATCCCGCCGACTCACTATATGGTTCATAGATTCTCCCTCGATTGACCCGGGCTAACTCTTATAGACGATCGTCTTGGCGCGTAGGGCCAAGACGGTCGTTGCAGTACGGCCAAATCCGATCATAGGAACTGACTCAGCCACTCGATCCAACGGCGATACACGTCGCGTTGCCGTACCGGATCGACGGGGTTGTGCCCGCCGATCGGGTAGGCATAGAACTCGGTGCGCACACCTTGGTCCTTGAGCGCGTGGTACAGCGCGTAACCTTGCGAGATGGTGACGCGATAGTCGCCGGTGTCCTGCAGGATGAGTGTTGGCGTTCGCATGTTGGCGTAGTACGTGATGGGTGACTGTTCCACCCAGTGCTTCATCCAGTCACCCGTGTACGGCGAGCCGCCGATGGCCGAGGCGCGGGCGACGTTCGAGTCGGACAGATTGTATTGGTCGATGAGGTTGGTGACCGGGGCGCCGGCGATTGCCGCCTTCCAGAAATTGGCGTGACCGATCAGCCAGCTGGTCATGTAGCCACCGTAGCTCCAGCCGGTGACCGCGATCTTGGATTCGTCGACGATGCCGCGCTTCTTCAGGGCTTCGATGCCGGCCAGCACATCGCGGCCGGGACCATCGCCCGAGTCATCCGCGATGGCACGCTCGAAGTCGTTGCCCTCGTTGTCGCTGCCGCGATAGTTCGGCTCGAATACCAGCCAGCCCTGCGCCGCGATGATCTGCGCGAACACGTTGAAGCTGTCCTTCGAGGAATATCGCGGACCGCCGTGGACGTAGAGAACCAAGGGCAGTTTCCCTCCCGCTTGGTAGTGCGGTGGATAGGTGAGAATGCCGTTCTCCTCCCAGTTCTTCGGGGCCTGATCCGGGCTCTGCCAGCGGATCGTCTCGCTTCGGCCGAGGGTGAGGGCAGCCGTATTGTCGAAGGCGTCATTGAGGTGCGTGAGCTGGCGGGGCTGCTTCGCTTGGGGATCGGTCAGGAAGATTTCGACGGGATGGTGCGGGGCGCTCGCGACGAAGGCCACCTGATTGCGTGGGCCGACCGCTGCATCCAGCCAGAAGGCCCCATCCAGCGACAGGTTGCCCATGGCCAGACGCGTGGGCTTGCCGGTCAGCGGTTGTATCCACAGCACCGAGGTAGCGTCGTCGTTGGCACCGGTCACAACCGCACGACTGTCCGGCGTCCAAATCGCTCGGAACACATCGCGGTCGAAGGTGCGCGTCAGATTCTCGCCATCGCCTTTCAGTCCGCTGGTGACGTAGATGTCGTTGTAATTGCGGTTATCGCCGTCCCGGGGATAAATGTAGGCCAGGTGCTTGCCGTCCGGAGCGACGACGGGGAAGCTGGCAAATCGCGTATGGGTGGTGATAGGTTCGGATTGGCCGGTCGCGAGGTCGAGGATCTGCGGGGAGCTCTCGGTTCGATCGCCGGAATAGGTATTCTCCAAACGCACATACGCCAGCCGCTTGCCGTCGGGCGTGAAGCCGATGGGCGAGGCCGGCGGTCCCGGTGGAAAGGCGACCGGCAGGCTCCAGGTCCCTGAGGTCAGCCGCTCCTCAGTGTTCTTCGTATCCGCCGAGACCGCGGCGGAGACCAGCCACAGATGCGTGGGCTGTGCCTTCTCCTTGACCAAGAAATCGTTGTCGCCCACCTGGAACGCATCATCGAATCTGTCGGCGCCGGTTTTCTTCGGTGCCTCATCGGCGGCGGCAAAGGCGAGCGCCGAGCTGTCGGGCTGCCAGGCGAACTGCTGAATGGAAGTGGGGTGATGGGTGAGCTGCTGAGCGTCCCCGCCCGCCATGTCGAGAATGAAGATCTGGTTGTGCTTGTCCCCGTCCTGCGCGAGGAACGCCACGCGGTTCCCGGACGGCGACCAGCGCGGAAACGAGACGGACTTGCGGTCGTGGGTGAGGTCGCGCTGCTTGCTGGTGGCGATGTCGATGGCCACCAATTCCGCCAGGTTCAGGTCCTCTTCGAAATCCGAACGGGTGACCACGGCCACCAGCGTCTTACCGTCAGGGGCAAACTGCGGATCCGAAACACGGACCAGCTTGCTCGCCCAGGCAAGGTCGAAGGTCGGGCCCGGCGTCGTACCGATAGGCAGACGGGGCCGTGCGGCCGTGGCGGTTGACCCATCCGAGGGTATCGGGCCTGTTCCGGCTTCGCTCCATGCGGACGTTGATGCGACGCAGAGACCGAGCAGCATGAATTCAACAGTGGACCGTCGGAGGAATTGGAAGTGCATGAAGTGTCCTGTCAATTAACGAGAGCGGTGAGAATACATCAGGTCGGCCCGCGTGCGGCGCCGGCGTGGGTTAAGGGAAATGATTAACACGGAACGCAGGCATTGCAGTCATTGCGACATATTGCCGAGTTGTTATTACGAGGCACTTATAGAATGTAACGGGTCGCCGGTTACGGCTCAAGCTCGAGTGCAGCCACTGACTGCCGACGGCAATGGGTCGAGGCTGCGTGAAAAGGCTCGGCGCTTTCGCAAATCGAGAGAAACGAGTCAAAAATCCCAAGCGTGAATCAAACTGGCCGCTGCAGCCTCGAATGGCGCTCCTGACCTGGATACCAACTCTGTCAGCAGGTGTCACATCTGGTTACTCGCTCCACTTGCTAGCTGAATGTTCCTGGTATCAGCAAGTTCCGCGCATTCTTAAATTCGCAGTAGCAGGAGTCGTTTGCGCGATCATCTCGGCTCTTATTTACGAAACGACGTGGCGAATCAGCGGATACCTTGGAGCGGTGCCGCCGATCTCCCAGTTGACTAGATTTTTCGCGCGCGACGGCGGCGTCCCGATAGTCGCAGCGATCGGATTTTTCCTGGGAACTTATTTGGCTTGGCGCGTTGCCAAGCGTATCCCGCCGATACCTAGCAGTACTGTATAGAACCAACTGCTTAGAAGCCGTCGGTCGCATCAGTCTGATTTGGTCAAGAGGCGCTCTGGCTCCTAAGCTGCTCGTGTGTGGTGGGTTTGCCGCTTCTCACGTTTGTAGGTTTTAGCTGCCGCGGCGAGCAGGTCAATTTTGAACACCTTCAACAGGCTATTGATGGTGGTGAAGCTCGGGCGGGAGCCCTCGGCCAGCGTCTTGTAAAGATTGTCCCGCGTCATCCCAGCGGCCTTGGCGATCTTGGCCACGCCAAGCGCACGGGACACGGTGCCGACCGCCTTTATGAGGTGCGCGAGATCGCCGTGCTCGAGCGCCGCTGCCAGGAAGTAATGCGCATCCTCGGCATCGTTGATGTAGTCGGCAGCATTAAACTTCTTCAGACCCAACGGATTACTTCTAGTAGCCATAGCGCTTATTTCTCCAGCTTCCGCGCCATTTCGATTGCGCGTTCAATGTCTCGTACTTGTGATCGTTTCTCGCCTCCGCACAGCAGCACGATAAGTGTTGCGCCGCGTTGGGTAATATAAACGCGGTAGCCGGGCCCGCAGTGCACTCGCAGCTCTGTCACGCCATTCCCGACCACCTTCGCATCGCCCATGTGGCCTTGCGCCAGACGTTCGATCCGGTCCGAAATGAGTGCCTTACCCTTTTTGTCGGCAAGCCCCTTCAGCCACTTGTCAAAGCGGTCGGTACGCCGAATTTCGAACATTGGTCATCGTATAGTGATCTATTCCTAATGTATAGCATACTATACAATAAAAGGCGGAATCTGGCGCTGCAGCAGCAGTCGATAGGCGCCATCTCGATGGTGACTTCGGGTCACGACGCCTCGCGGATGCACACTGGTTGCCCCTGAAACAATAGGAGTCAGCCGTGGAATCGCCAAACATTTCCAACGCTCGTCGCGAACCCTGGAACAAAGGCAAGCTCGTCGGACATGGTTTTTGACCTCTCATTGGTCAGTAACACGGATAGCCCGTTCGATTGAGGGTGCCATAGTAGGTCGATACGTCCGGCGAGGGTGGTTTTCAACTGCTGGCGGAGCGGCATGGTTTCCGGCCCATACTCCGCGAGCAATTCATCCAACTCGATGAACCGGGCGCCGATTTGCGCAACATTGGCGCTCGCCACGTCGTAAGAATTGTTGGCCGAACTGACGAGCAGGCCTAGAACCAACGCCGACATCGTCGCGATGACGCCAGCACCGAGTTTTACCGTGTCCTGCGATTTGTCGGATAGATGATGAACTGGCAATAGACGTTGCAGCCACACACCTGCCAGGACACCGGCAACGATGCACACCGCCGCAATCACGCTTAGAGTTAAATTGGTCATGACTTGACGGTCAGCCCGATCACTGATTGGGGCACTGGTAATCGCTGCCATCCGCTGCGGAGAGGAGTTTCCCGGTGATGCCGGAGGCAACCTTGGAGATCGCCTGTTGGTAGCCCAGCACTATCCCGGAGACGCCGCCCGCAATGTTGACCTGCGCGGTGGTTGTGCATAACTGCGCTTCGGACTTAGGCGCCGCGAGAGCCGCCACTCGCCACTGTGCCTGGATGAGTGCGTAGTTCGCGGGTACGGATTCGAAGCGACTTACGTCGATGAAGACGACGTATCTCTTGATGTCTGCCGGCAGCCCCAGCTTCGCCTGCCGCAGATTCTCACGTATGTCGTTGAGCAGTGCGTTTCGCACTTCATCTCGCAGCGGTGCAATCCAGAGATCATTGCTCAGAACGGCGACTTGCTCGTTGCTCTGTCGAGTGACCAGTTCCGGCCTGTTCACCTCCGAGGGGATGCGCAGGCTTCTTATCTCTACATCACAACAGGCATTGGCCGGGGTCGCGTTCGGGGACGCCGCCAGAGGAAGAAGCGTGTAATAGCGTACGGGCGCGGATGCGCAACCGCAAATCGTGAGCATCACCCATATCGAGAAACTTAAGCGTGCGTGATTCATTTTACCGCATCCGCCTTCCCGGGCGGTTTGGCCTGCGGGATTACGGGATCGGAGGGCCGACCTTTGATGAGCGCTTCGGGGTGGTGATCCAGATAGTCGGCGAGGGCCTTGAATGAGTGGAGTGTCTGCTGCACATCGTCGAGCGTTTGCTCGAGATTGACCCTGAAGGCGGAATCGGTGGTCAGGAAGTCGCCGACGTTTTCGAGCGTCTCATGCGTCGTGCCGAGAGTTTGCGTGGCAGATGGAAGGAGCTTGTCGTTGATCTGCCCGAGTGTCCCGTGAAGAGCGGTCAAGTCCTGGTCAAGGTGATCCACGACTCGCTCGAGCGGAAGTGCGTCGAGCTTCTTCACCACCTGGGTTATGTTCGCCTGCAGTTCGCCCATATTGCTCTCGATCGTCGGAAGTTCGGTGGGGCGTGTCGCCGGATTGAAACTTACCTTCGCCGCTGTTGGAACGAAGTCAAGGGCGAGGTATAACCGCCCCGTGAGCAGGTTTCCCGACCTTGGCTGAGCGCGCAGGCCGTGGCCGATGAGTTGACCCCAGAACCTGGCGATGTCTTCATCGGTATCCACCTCGCCGGCCGCATGAATCATTTTGTAGGCAAGCCCCATACGCCGCGGAAAAAGTTTACCGGTAACGAAGACAGGAAAGTGCATGGCCTTTGGTTCATAGCCCACATCAATGGAGGTGACACTCCCGACCTCCACGCCGACGAACTCTATCGGTGCCCCCACGACGAGTCCGCGAAGGGGCTTTTCGAAACGCATGCGAATGATGTGAGGCTCCCCGTCGGGCGGCGCCATGGCTGTCTGCTCGTCCACATAGAGGGTGAAGTCGGCTCCCGGCTTCGCTACGTCTGTGTCAGACCCGACCGGCGCATCGGCAAATGCGATGCCTCCGGCGAGGACCGTCGCGGCAGACTGCGTTCTGACTTTCAGGCCCTCGGCGCTCAGGTTGAGATCTACGCCGCTCGCGTTCCAGAACCGCGTGTCTGGCGTTACATCCTTATCATAAGGTGCGTCGATGAATGCGATGATCCGGGCTTCGCCTGTGCGCTCATCGAGATGCTCCTCGATGACTCGACCTACTTGATATCGATGAAAATATACTGGCGCTCCGGCGCTCAACGATCCGAGGTCGTGCGCCGTGAGGACAATCTGGCGGCCCCGCGAGCCGTGTGCCAGGGCTGGAGGGGTCTCCAGGCCAACGAAATGCGTGCGGCGGCCGCCGCCGGCTCCCGGTTCCACACCGATGTAGGCGCCCGAAAGCAGCGTGTCGAGTCCCGAGGCCCAACCCACGCCGATTCGGGGACGAACCACCCAGAAATGGGCACCCTGAACGGCGATGTCGGAGGCGCTTTTGACGAGATCGCCGACGACTTCCACATGAGTCCGGTCATCGCTTAGAGTGATTTGACTGACCCGGCCAATGGTAACGTCGCGATACTTGATGAGAGTCTTGCCCACTTCCAACCCTTCACCACTTTCGAAGGTGATGGTGACTATTGGACCGCGCTCCCGCCAATTTTGGATCACCAATGTCATGCCGACAATAGCGGCCACGATGGGAACGACCCACACGAGACGGACGCGGACCCGGTGCATTTCGACGGCGGGCTCTGGGATGCTCATGCGCCACCCCCCGGAGCGTCCCAAATGAGGCGCGGATCGAAGCTACGTGCGGCCATCATGGTCGACACGACAACGCTACAGAAAAACACAATGCCCAAGCCCGGTTCTGCGCTTGCCAGCGCCTTGAACTGCAGTAGTGAGCACGTGATCGCCACGACCACGACGTCCAGCATCGACCAGTATCCGATGAACTCCACAAATTTATAAAGTTTCGCTCGTTCGTGTCTTGCCCAGGTGCTGTGCCATCGAACGGTCCAGAGCAGCAACCCGATTGCCAAAAACTTCGTAACCGGTACCGCTACGCTGGCTAAGAAGATCAGAGCAGCGATGTCCCATGAGCCGGTGTCCCAGAATTCGAGAATCCCGCCGATGATGGTGCTGTCTGAGTTTCCCCTCACACTGCTGGTATGCATCACCGGCAAGATGTTTGCAGGAATATACAAAATGATGCCGGCGATCAGCCACGCGAGTGATTTTTCCATGCTCCCTGTCATCCGGGCGGTGACCACACGATGACACCGTGCGCATCGTACTTCCGCTCCGACCATGGCGCGGCCGACCACCTGTGCGCAGACACGGCATGTCATGAGGCCCAGATCGACGGCGCGAACCGACTGCATCATGGTTTCTCCGGATGCTCGAGTGCCCACCAGGAACTCGGGTCGAGGCGTCCGAGCATGGCCAACATGATCGTCAGGGCACCCAGAGCCCACACTCCCGGCCCGGCATTGATAGGCAAGAAATTTGACAACTTGACGATCGCGACCAGCGAACCCAGTAGAAACACCTCCGTCATGCTCCAAGGCCTCAGTTCATGCAGCAGCGCCAGCATCTGCGTAAATCCTGGAGACCGCCGCTCGAAGCGAGCGAAGCTCAGCAGCCAGATGACCAGCAGGACTTGAAGCAGAGGGGCCAGCAGCATGGTCACGACCAGCACGGCAGCGGAGAGCGTGGTCCAGCCGCCGCCCATCGACAAAACTGCCTTCCAGATATTCGCTTCGGTTCGCGTGCCGGCAACCTCGATGCCGATCACGGGTGTGAGATTGGCAATGAGAAAAAGGATCGCACAGGAAATTGCGATTGCGAGAGCTTTATCGATATCCGCGTGCGGGTGCCGGGCCACTACCGCATGGCAGTTGCGACACCGCGCGAGTTCGCCGCGCCGGAGCTCGACTTCTGTGTATACGGTATCGCATTCACGACACACATTGACCGGCGGCACGAGTGTCTCTACTTTACTTTCGGCCATTGTTCGGCCGGCGCGGAGGACTACCGAGCCCCGATGGGTGCGCTAATGCCGGCACGGTCTCCAGCACCGAGGGCAACGCCGATGGCCTTAACCTTTGCTGATTGGGGGCGCTCAAGGAAATCCGCCGGCGAATGGGTGCAGCGGCGGCTTGTAAAGCAGACGTTGGACCTCAGTACTACTCGGTGCGTTTTCCGCCATCTTCGGCCTCGCGCGTCCAGTTTCACCCAAGCTCACTATAGGACCGCCCCCACAGCCGTTCAAGGCTGATTTGAACATACGGGGGGTCAACCTGCGGTTTCGCGCGCGGCCTTGGCGGCGACTTTGGCGTCGAACTTTTTCTTGTCGATGACGAAGCGTTCGTGGCGTCCCTGAGAGATCAGATCGACGCCGTCGTGGGCGCTGACGGTGAACGTGAGCTTCCTGCCTTGCACGGCGATCAACTCGACGGATGCGGTGACTTCGAGGCCGGGGGGCGTCGCGGCCTCATGGCTGACATCGATGTGGGTTCCGAGGGATTGCTCTTCGGGCCAGTCGAGATGGGGGATCACGGCTTTGATGCAGGCCCATTCGAGAAATCCGACCAGGAAGCCGGTGGCGAAGACTTCGGGCATGAGGAGGAATTCTGGCGCTTCGGGATAGAGCGCGGGAACGGTCTTGGTGGGTGGTAGAAGGAATTTGTGTTGGTAACGGATGCCGGGTTTCAGTGTGTCTTTCAATTGGGTACTCCTGACTGCCCGGGGATCTTGGATCGTTATGAATCGAATTTCACGGCGGTGGTGTTGGCGCCGCAGATCAGGACGGCGACACGTTCGTTCGGGGCGGGCTGGTAGCGGTGGGAGATGAGGGCGGCGAGTGCGGCTGCGCCGCCGGGCTCGGCCACGACGCGCAGCGACTTCCATAAGAGTCGCTGGGCGTCGCGGATGGCGTCGTCGGTGACTAGTACGGTGGAGTTCACGTATTGCTGGATGATTGGGAATACCAGCTCGCCAACCCGGCGCGGGGCTAGGGAGTCCGCGGCGATGCCGCCGGCTTCGGCGTCGACGGGCCGGCCGGCGGCGAGAGCGCGGGCGAGTGTGGGTGCTTGTTCGGGTTCGACTCCGACTACTTTGATCCGTCCTTGAAACCAGGAGGCGATGCCGGCGATCAGGCCGCCACCGCCGACTGCCACGAGCAGGGTGGTGATGTCGTTTGCTTGTTCCTCGAGCTCCAAGCCCACGGTGCCTTGGCCGAGCAGGGTCTCTTCTTGATCGAAGGCGTGAATGGGTAGGGCGCCGGATTGTGCGACCCAGGCTTCACTCGCGGCCAGGGCGTCGGCGTAGCGCTCTCCGGAAATCACGAGATCTGCGCCGTAGTCGGATATCTGTTGAATTTTCGTGGCGGAGGCGACTTTGGGAACGAATATTTTCGCCGGTACGCGGCGTTTCATCGCGGCGTATGCCACGGCGGCGCCGTGATTTCCGCCTGAAGCGGCGACGACACCGACCGCCGGAACCGGGCGCGTCAGCAGATGGGTGAAGGCGCCTCGCGCTTTGAAGGAGCCTGCATGCTGCAGGGATTCGAGCTTCAGGACCAGGCGCGCCGCCTGAGTACCGAAATCCGCCGGATCGACGTCGACGATGGGCGTGCGGCGGATATGTGGCTGGATGATTTGATAGGTCGAGAGAATCTGATTGGTCGAGATCACCGTATTTCTCCCCGAGATATCGGTCTTCAGGTGCAGTCTTCAGCTAGGGAGGGGTGGCGGGCGTGTGCCGTCGCACGCCCTGCCATCCTCCATGCTGTCGGTTAGTTGGCCGCGGGCGGCGCGGCGTCCTTGAGATAGGTGGCCAGCCATTTGTGCACTTCCTCGTAGAAATGGCGGCTGTCTTCGGGCTTGGTGATCCAGTGCCAGGCGTCGGGCCATACGAGCAGGCGGCTGGGGACATGCATGCGCTGCAGGGTGCTCCAGTTCTCCAGGGTATTGCCGATGGGCACGCGGAAGTCGCGCTCGCCGATGCTGAGCAGCATGGGAGTCTTCCAATTGGCGGCGTAGGTGATGGGGCTTTGGTCGTGCCAGATGGCGCTGCCTTCCCACGGCGGGCCTCCATTGGTGACTTCGCGTCCGTAGATGCCGTCGCTGGTGCCCCATTGAGTGGTGAGATCGACTTCGCCGGCATGGCTGATGATGCATTTGTAGCGGGTGGTCGTGGCTTCGATCCAGTTGGCGAGGTGTCCGCCGTAACTTGCGCCTGCGGCACACAGTCTCGAGCTGTCGATGAAGGGGTAGCGCTTGATGGCTTCGTCCACCGCCTGGTTGATCTCATCGCCCGGCGTCTTCAGGGGGTCGAGCTTGATGGCTTGCGCGAATTTCTCGCCAAAACCCGTCGAGCCGGTGTAGTCGGTCAGCAGGATCACATAGCCGGGCGCGGCCAGCAGGTGATAGTTCCAGCGCAGGCCGATCTGATCCGGGTTGTTGCTCGCGGCGCCGCCGTGTATCAGGGTCAGCAAGGGATATTTTTTTGCGGGATCGAAGGCCGGCGGCAGCACGATCATGCTGTGAATGTTGCGGCCCTTGGCGCTGGTGAAATAGAAATGCTCGGGCGCGCGCCAATCGATGGCCGCGGCGGCTGCGGTGTCGATGCGAGTCAGATTGACGTGCGAGCGCTGCGCGGGATCGATGCGCACGATTTCCGCCGGACTGACGGAGCTGCCGTAGGCGCCGATCAGGATGGGCTTGGCGGCTTTTTGTGCAATGTCGAGGGCGGTGTAGCCGCCGGTGGTCGGTGCGATCACGAGGGTGGGCTTGCCGCCCTCCGTGGACACGCGGTAGAGATTCTCGTTGGCGGCGTCGGGCACGAGGAGATAGACCAGCTTGCCGTCCGGGGTCAGTGCATAGCGCGCGGTCTCGCGGTCGAAATCGCGGGTGACCTGAGTGGGTTGGCCGCCGGCGGGCCACGCCACCTTGTGGAGCTGGGCGATGTGATAAATCTCGGAATCTTGCGGCTCGTATTTGAAGAACAGCGCCTTGCCGTCACGGCCGAAAGTCGCCTCGCGATAATCTCCTGCGGCGGGCGTGACGATACGCGGTTCCGCGCCGTCGGCGGTCATGCGATACAGGTGATAGCCCACTTCGGCGGAGGCTGCGTTCCAGCGCTCGGTCGTGGCGGTGAACACCACCTCATGACCATCCGGACTCCAAATGGGGGCGAGGGTGACGCTGGTCTCGGTTTCCGGGCCGGAAAAGCCTGACGTATGGGCCAAGGTGGTGGGGGAGAGAATGTCAGTGGCAGTGGAACCCGGCTCGAGGGACTGAATCAGGACGGTGGGCTGACGGTCATCCAGCCACTGATTCCAGTAGCGCACCGGAAAATGTTCGTACTCTCGGACGTTGTATTTGCGTGCCTTGCGCTCGGCGGCAATCTTCTTGTTGGCTTCATCGTCCGTGGTGTTGGGGTAGACCAGGGACTCGAATAGGATGGCTTTGCCGTCCGGCCGCCATTGGGGATTGCGGGCGCCGGTGGAAATGCTGGTGAGGCGGCGTGCTTCGCCGCCCTCGGCGAGATTGAGCACGTAGATCTGCTCCGCCTCGTCGCCTTCGCGCTTGGTGGAGAAAGCGATGCTGGCGCTGTCGGGAGACCAGACGACGTCGTCCTCCGCGGCCTTGGTGTTGGTCAGGCGGCGCGGCGGCTTGAGTCCGTCGGTGGGTACGAGCCACAGATCGCTGACCGCCTTGTCGGTTTCGTAGGAAGGTTCCACGACAGAAAAGACCGCCCACTTGCCGTCGGGGCTCACCGCCGGAGCACCTACCCGCTTCATCATCCACAAAGCTTCATGGGTGATCGGCTTGACCGGATTGGTCGCCTTGACAGGGGTGGTCGCCTGAGCCGCACAGACCACCGGCAGAAGACATACCGCAATCAGAGCCGCGAAACACTTATGTTGATTCACTATTCACGCTCACTGAAGTTGAGTGGCCCGCAGTCTAGCCGTTAAAGAGCGCACCAGTGAATAGGGGTTTTCATGCGACTGACGCTCAGCTACCGCTAAGCGGTGCTGTGTTCGGCGCTCGAAGCCCCCGCAGAGGGGATGGATAGACAGGGGGCGAACACTGGCGGATTTCGTGTTCGCCCCCCGTCTATCCATCCCCTCTTAGGGCCTCAAACCGCCGACTCTAACGATTGCCTGGCATCAACCACAGCGTGACCGCCGAGTGGTGCTGCGGATCGTGGTAGACAGTGTTGTCAACCCCGATCTCGCGGCGATTCGCGCCCAGGGGTTCGCCGGTGTTGGGGTTGACGTCGAAGCGCGGAAAGTTGCTGCTGGAAATATCCAACCGGATGCGATGCCCCTTCTTGAATACGTTCGCGGTATCGAAGGGGTGTATGAGCAGTGAATAGATCTGTCCGGGAACCAGGAGTTGGCGCGTGGGTGACTTGTCGCGGTAGCTGGCGCGCAGGATGCCGTCGGTGAGGTTCATGTCGAAGCCCTGGGGGTAGCTGTCGCTGGGCGGATAGACATCGACGAGCTTGGCGGTGAAATCGGTGTCGGTGCCGGTGGAGGAGGCGAACAGGGTGATCTCGACGGGTCCGGCGATGGTGACGTCCTCCTGCAGGGGCGGGGTTTCGAACACCAGGATGTCGCTGCGCGAGCGCAGCGGCAGGAAGGGCGGCCTGGAGCCGGGCATGTCGGGCCGTTCGCGTTGATCGTAGGCGCCGTCTTGAAGGCGCTTGGAAACACCGCCGCCGATGGTGGGCACGGGGTGTGCGGGATCGAAGCGATAGGTGGTGGCTGCGTTTTCGGCGGCGAGCGGGGCTTTATCGGTGAGCGATCCGTCGGCATGCAGGTAGAAATCGGTGCGATGCGCGGCGGCGGGCGGCCATTGTCCGGCGTCGCGCCAGACTCCGCCGTGGTAGAGGCGGCCGTGCTCGTCTTTGTGGCCGTCGCCGGTGCCCATCAGGAAGTAGCGCACCACGGCTTGAGTGGCGGCGGGGGTGCGCAGCCCTTTCAAATAGTAATCGAACCAGTTGAGGTGAAACGTGGTGTCGAAATCGGTGATGGCGGCGGAGGGTCCGAAATCCACGTCGCCGGCGTAGTCGGCGGTGTTGCCATGGTGGGTCCAGGGACCGATGAGCAGCCGCATGGGGGATTTTTTGATCGCGCCGAGCGAGCGGAAATTCTCGAGGGTGCCGCGCAGGTAAATGTCATACCAGCCGCCGACGTGCAGCATGGGTACATCGGCGGTTTGGGGGTAGTACTTTTCCCATTGCATGCCGAGGGTCTGCCAGTGCGCGTCGTAGTCGGATTGGGTGGCCTCGTCGAGGTAGTAGCCTTCGTAGGTCGGTGCGATGGCGAGTGGGCTCAAGCCTTTGCGCAGCGGGAGTGCGGAATACCAGTCGAGGACTTTCTCCTTCGAGAGCATGGCCTTGGTGATGGGGTCGCGGGCGTCGTCGAGCGCTTGAGACCAGGCCCAGGTGAGCTGGCGGCCCATTTCGAAGGCGCCGTCGTAGCGCACGGAGTGGTCCCAGGCGTTGGCCATGCCGCCCATGTTCAGGACCATGGTGCGCAGATGCGGGGGGTGGAGCTTGGAGGCATCGGCCTGGGTGTGAGCGGCATAGGAGGTGCCGTACATACCCACCTTGCCATTGCTGTAGGGCAGGCCTGCTGCCCACTCGATGGTGTCGTAGCCATCGTACGCGTCGTAGTCGTAGTACTTGACGAACACGCCGTGTGAATGATGCCGACCGCGGGTGTCCTGCAGGATCACTACGTAGCCATGACGAGCGAGAGTCTCGGCGATCGCGACCACCGACGGGTCGGATTTATCGTAGGGCGTTCGGTGCAGCAGCACGGGCAGCCGTTCGGTCACGGCGATGCCGGCTTTGGCTGGGCGGTAAATGTCGGTTGCCAGCAGGACGCCGTCGCGCGCGGGAACCATGACGTCAACTTGCCGGACGACCGCGGGGTCGGCGGTCGCGGAGGGCGTCGGGACGGGCGCCGTGGCGTGGCCGGCCGGCGGTTCGGGATTGGCGGGCTGTGCCTGCGAGCCAAGGGGCGTGAGGGCGAAGAGGAGCAGTGCTGAGAGGGTGGCCGACCATCCGACATTTCTTTTCACGGACATCGATTTACCTATGACGAGGGTGCAGGCCATGGCGGATGGTACGCTGTAAGGCGATTTATCTCGATCGGGGAATACCGGCACGGCGGGTCAATGGAACGCGCCTCAGGCATCATTTGGGGTGTGCGGTACCGCTCAGTTCAGATATGGCAACGAGAAGCGCATGAGTATCCACGGGCTTACTCAAGAAACAGCAGCGCGGAATGGATGTTTTCACCACGCGCATCATGGACTGCAGATCCCCGCTCAAGAGTATGGCCGGAACTTCGTGTTGATGTTGCGCGCGAACCTGATGCAGTACGTCGAGGCCGGTCAACGCGCCATTGAGATGATAGTCCGAGATCAGCAAGTCACCCGGCCCAAGATTAGCCAGCATTTCCTCGGCATCGGCGACGCTCGCAGCGCTCAGGGTCTCGTAGCCTTCCAGGGTCAGAAACAACTCCGTGGCGGCGCGCACGGAATCGTTGTCTTCGAGCAGTAGCAGCCGAGTGGGGGCCGTGGCATGCGGTGCAGAGACGGCAGGGCGGGGGTCCTCGGGGGTGAGCGCATCGGAGCCAAATTGGGTTGGGGGTATGCGCACGCGAACCAGCGTGCCGCGGCCAACCTCCGAGGAGACCGAGACCGAATAGCCGAGCAGGCGAGACACCTCACGCACGATAGCAAGGCCTAGGCCGACGCCGGGCCGTTGCGCACCCGACTGGTCGATCTGGTAGTACTCATCGAAAATGCGTTCCAGTTTGTCGCGCGGAATGCCGCTGCCGGTGTCCTCGACGCTGAGCAAGAATCCATCCGCATCGGAGGTCTCGGCGACCTTCACGAAGCCCTTCTCGGTGTACTTGAGCGCGTTACCGATAAGGTTTTGCAGCAGTTGATTCAGCAGGATACGATCGCTGATCACGATCTTCGACGTTTCGGCAAATTCCAGGCGTATGCCCTTCGCGAGCGCCACTGGCTCATACTCGTGCTTCAGATCGCCATAGACCGAGATAAGGTTGATAGGGGATAAGTGCGGCTCGACGGCACCGGACTCCAAGCGGGTAATGTCGAGCAAGGAATTGATCATTCGGCTGGCACTGTCGATGGCCGACGCCTGGCGGCGCAAGAGCTCGTGTAGCTCGGCCGTCTCCGGCGTGAGAGTCAGAAAAGACGCATTGAGCAGGCGAATGGTTTGCAGGGGCTGTCGCAGGTCATGGCTTGCCGCGGCGAGGAAGCGGGTCTTGGCCATATTGGCTCGGTCCGCTTCCTCGCGCGCAGCCACCAAGGCATCGTTGATGGCGCGCCGCTCCGTCATATCGCGAATCGCCGCGGCGACAAAGGTCTTCTCCCCGTCATGAATGGGGGCCAGGCGGATGCCGGCGGGAAATTCAGTGCCGTCCGCGCGCCGGGCAAACAGATCGATGATGCGTGCGCCCATTTCCCGCGTCGTGGGATCGCGAAGATAGCTGGCCAAGTGAGCGCCGTGGCGCAACCGAAAGCGTTCCGGCACGAGCATTTCGATGGATTGCCCGACGAGTTGCTCCCGGGAATAACCGAAGAGGCCGCGCGAGGTGGCATTGGTGAAGAGAATGACCCCTTGGAAGTCCACCACGATCAGGGCATCGGGTGAGAATTGCAGCAGCTGCTGCGAGATAGAGGCAATTTTGTCCATATCGGGGGGCGGCGAAAGGTCACGGCGCACGATTCGCCTACAAGACTATCACGGGCCGGGCGGCCCGCCATTCTGTTGATGTTCCATACGGGAAGGGCGCATATTATTGCGGGAACCCGTCAATGAATAAACCCTTGAAATCGGGCACACTTCTGCTGAGCCCTCGCTGGGAGGCCATTGGCAAACCCTCGATAACCCCTCGAAAAGGTGGCATTTGGACGCACTCAAAGGCGATTCGGCGGGGTTGGAGGCTATCCTCAAACGGTTGATGGAACTCTCGCGGATTGCGGCGCTAGCCGAGATGGCGAGCGGCATTGCGCATGAGCTCAACCAACCGCTCGGCGCGATCGCCACGTTCAGTCAAGCGGGCGATCGGCTCTTGAACCGCCCCGAACCTCTCGTGCCCCGCGCGCGGGAGGTCTTTCAACAGATCCATGAGGAAGCCATGGCTGCCGGGGAGGGGATTCGTCGGATTCGACGCCTGTTCGATCAGGCGGAGTCCAGGCGCATGAGCTGTCAGATGTCCGAACTCGTCGGGGAACTGGAGCCGGCATTGCATGCAATGGCGCGGGCGGCGCATGTTTCCCTCAAAGTGGATACCCCGTCCCCCTTGCCCGAGGTCAATGTGGACCGGCTGAGGATTCAGCTGGTGCTCTTTTCTCTGGTGCAAAATGCCATTGAGGCCAGCACCGAGAAGGATGTTGCCCAAGTGCTCATCGACGTGCGAGCAGATCGCTATGCCGTCGAGACCAGCATCACAGATTCCGGACCGGGGGTGCCCGCGGATCTCGCCCACAAGCTGTTTCGGCCCTTCTTCACGACCAAGGCCGGCGGAACGGGGTTGGGTCTGGCTGCAAGTCGTGCCACGATGGAGGCCCACGAGGGCAGCATTGGCTTTGAAGAGATCAAGCCAAGCGGCAGCCGGTTCTGGTTTCGGTTGCCGATCGTGACGAGTTGAGGAGTTCACCATGGCTAAAGCCGAAGATGCCGTAAGCACCGCCACCGTCTATGTAGTAGATGACGACGATGGCATGCGGCGCGCCTTGAGCCTGCTGTTGAATACCGTGGGATACAAGACCGCGGCCTTCGCGAATCCCAAGGAATTCCTGGACAAATTCAAGCCCGATGCGGGGGGCTGCCTCGTGCTCGACATCCGCATGCCGGGCATGAGCGGGCTCGAATTGCAGCAGCATTTGAACCGCATGGGCTCCATGCTGCCGGTGATTTTCATCACCGGCCACGGGGATGTGCCGATGGCGGTCCAGGCCATGAAAGAGGGTGCGTTTGAATTCGTGCAGAAGCCGTTCCGCGATCAAGACTTGCTCGACCGGATCAACCATGCCTTGGAACAGGACAAAGAGATCCGTAGCACCTTGGCGCGCCGCGCCGATGTGTTGCACCGCTTCGAATCGCTCACTCCCCGGGAGAAACAAGTGATGGCGTTGGTCGTCGATGGCGCTGCCAACAAAGTCATCGCCATCGATTTGGGGTTGAGCGAACGGACCGTGGAAATTCACCGCGCGAAAGTCATGGAAAAAATGGGCGCTCGGTCGGTGGCGCACTTGGTGAAGCTGCAAATGAGTGTCTCGAACGAAACGTGAGTGAGCCGCAATGGCTCATGGGAATCCACGTATACCATTTGACGGCGGTGCGAGTTCATACTTGCCCAATCGGATCAATTGGATGTCGCCCATGAGTTCGCCGCTGTCCCTGTCTTTCCGCCATCTGCCTCGATCGGGAGCGCTCGAGGCCTCGGCGCGCGAAGTGGGCGTCCGTTTGCAGCGGCTCAACGAGGGTATGACGGCCTGCCATATCGTGTTCGAGGGTGTTCCCGAGGCGGCCGGCGGCGTGCCCTATCGAGTCAAGATTCATGTTAGCGTGCCGGGCGCGCAGATCCACGCCGAAAGCGCGCGACAACCGGAAGAAGGGCAGGCAGCTTCCCATGGTCCGCTGCGCTCGGCCTATGAGAATGCAAGTCGTCAGCTCGTAAAATTCAAGCATGCGTCCGGGCGACGACATCGTGTCATCACTCTCTAGCAGAGTTGCGCTGCTTAAAACACTCGATGAGGGCCCGAAGCCGCGCGCCGCAGAAGCGTCAACTGGCCGCATTGCGAATTGCGGGGGCCTGATGGAACCCATCGGCATCAAGTTCGCTGGAGTTGACGAGTCGGCGCGACTCCTCGATGTTCCTGCCATCACACCTGTCGATGGCTTTCAAAGTGGCAAAACGCGAACACATCGTGTTTTTACCGGTGTTCTGGTCCCACAAAGTGAAACGGTATACGGCTATGAGGGCCATGCGACTAAACTCCTTAACTCTGAATCAAGAGTGCATCCATATGGCCGCCGCGGCACAGTAAAATAGGATCGGCGCCACGGCCAATCGGTTTATCAGTTCGATCGTCGCCTATTTGGCTAATTCGGCGGCAGCGCGGTTTTCTGATTAAGTGGTTTCCGAATTTGCGGTGGAAACTGCGGATCGTAGCCAAATTCCCTCAGGCCAGCGGCCAGAGCGCCGCTACGGGCCAAGTAAAACTCTCGGCGGGCTGCGGAAACCACGTATACCCATCCTGATCCCCTTGGTATTACATGCACTCTGAGGGCACTTCAATTGAGAGGTGCCCACATACCCGCTTCAAATTACGGAGGCGTTCATGATCGGGTTACCGAAGCAAAAGAAACTGCCGATTCAGAGTTGGGGGATCAGTTCTTCTTTTTCCCCCCGACTTAAGTTCGAAGACAGCTTGACTGCATTCGAGCATGCGTGCGGGGGGGAGTGCGTACTTCGTGAGGGCATCATGTTGCCGGCACTCGTTCTGGATGCCCGCGAGTTGTCAGGTGCCGCAACCGCCGTGGAGATTCAAGGAGACGGGTGTCAAATGGCCTCCGTTCGTGTTGCGTCCGCCGACGGTGGATTCATTGTGTCTGCATCGACTTGCGGCGCGCGCGGCCCGAGACTTCGCCCGGGGCAATTCGTCGCGTGGCAAGCAGAGCGTTACGATCCCATGGTGACTAAGAAAGCGCCGGCCGCCCAAAAGCGATTCGGACTGTTTGGCTTGAAGGACAAACGAATCGGCTGGATCGGTCTGATCGCCGGCACCTTAAAGTCCGAATACAGGGACGGCGGCTGGATCGGTGACGAGAGGTTCTCCCCCTAACCGGGCTCAAGGCACTGGACGTTATGGTTACGGTGCAGGTTGCCGAGGACAGGGGCAATACGGCGGATACAAGAGGTCAGCATGAGCAACGCAGAACAATATTTCGATCGGGCGGACACTCTCGTAGAAGACATCTACAAGCAAGTCCCTGTGGTCAAGACCAAACTCGTCACCCGCCCGGTGGCGCAAGCGCAGGCTGCTTACGAAGGGAAGTCGCTGACCTTCCGCTCTGGATCGCGTTCCGTGCCGGCCGTCGTGTCGAGCGAAAGCGAGGGGCTGGTTGCGCTGGATTTTCTGACGACTCTGGCCGCCGATCTGTCCCGTGGTCCGGTGGAATTGCCGTGCTTTCCCAATGTCGTACTCAAGATTCGGGATGCTCTCAATGATCCGAATACTTCGGTTGACGAGACCGTCAAGCTGGTGGGGACGGAGCCCCTGCTGGCGGGGCGTTTGATTCGCACGGCCAACTCCATGGCATTCAATCCTTCAGGTAGAAAACTCACGGATCTACGCACGGTTATCACCAGGCTGGGACAGCAGGCCGTGCAGGGAGCGGCGATGTCATTTGCGGTTCAGCAAATGAAGGATGAGCCGAAGCTTCGCGACATCGCCAGCCAGCTACGCGAGTTGTGGGAAGAAAGCATCGTCGTCGCCTCCATCAGTCAAGTGTTGGCGCGTCGGACCAAGATCAAGGGGGACGAGGCTTTCCTTGCCGGGCTTCTTCACGGCATTGGGCGACTCTATGTCATGGCCCATTCGGTCGGGAAATCCGCGGTTTTGCGTCATGAACTGCAGAGCACGGACTTGATAGCGAACTGGCAGCCTTCCATCGGTAAAGCCGTGTTGGAGAATTGGAAGGTCGATGAAATCATCGCGGACGCAGTGGGCGAGCAGGACAACTACGATCGCCGACAGTTGCGCAGCGCGGATCTGACGGACATCCTGGTCGTCAGCGTCATTCTGGCGCGGGCAATGGGCAAGGAATTGCCGGCAGAAGCTGAAATGGCCAAAGTTTCTTCGTTCCGCAGTCTTGCGTTGACGAGGGATGAATGCGCATTGACCATGAAGCACGCCGAATATCAGCTTGCATCGCTGCAAGACGCGCTAGGGTGCTAACTGCGCGCTCGTCCTAGAAAGGCGGTCATGTCATCGAAGGACAGGGGCCGGCTGATTAGATAGCCCTGCATTTGATCGCACTGTAGCAGCCGCAGGATCTTGGCCTGCTCTTCCGACTCAACTCCTTCGGCCACGGTCTCGAGCCGCAACGTTCGGGCCAACGATATGATGGTGGAGACCAGAGCCGTGGCGCTCGGATCGTCGAGCATGGCGATGATGAATGAGCGGTCGATTTTCAGCGTACTTACCGGGAGGCGCGCAAGGTAGGACAGTGAGGAATAGCCGGTTCCGAAGTCATCGAGCGCAATCTGCACGCCCAATTCGCGGACCGCGGCGAGCTTCTCGATGTTTTCATCGACATTTTCTATCAGAAGCGATTCCGTGACTTCGAAATCCATGCCCACTTCGCCGCCGGCAAGTTTCAAAATCATGCCCACAGTGCGTACGAAGTCGTCCTGCCGTAATTGCATCGCAGACACGTTAACCGCTATTCGCGGTGCCTTCAGGTGTCTTTCGAGCCAGCGAGACCGATCGAGGCAGGCCTGGCGCATGACCCACGTGCCGACCTCCACGATGAGCCCGTTCTCCTCCATGATGGGAATGAACGTACCCGGAGAAATTAGTCCGAGCTGGGGGTTCTGCCAACGCAGGAGCGCCTCCACTCCCACGAGTCTGCGTTGTCCCATATCGACCTTTGGCTGGTACTGAAGGAAGAATTCCTCGTTTTCAAGGGCGCGGCGCATTTGATTTTCGAGCGTGATTCGCTGGGCCAGTTTTTCGCTCAAGTTCGGCGTATAGAAGACGTGCTTCGATGAAGAGTCTTTCGCCTTCTTCAGCGCCGCTTGCGCATTTCGCAGCAGGGTGTCGGCATCGGCCCCATCCGCCGGGTACAGAGCGAGGCCGGCCTTTGCGGAGATGGTGAGTTCTTGATCATCGACCCTGAATGTGGGCCCGAGCCACTCACGCCACCAACGGTCCATGGTGTTCTGAAGACCGTAGTCAGACTGTAGATCGGGGATGATGACGGCGAACTGGTCCGACCCAAGATGAGCCACCAAATCAGAGCTGCCCACGGTTTCGGCCAAGCGTCCTGCGATCTTGCGCATCAGCTCATCTCCCGTGGATTTTCCGAGCGATTCGCGAAAGCCTTCGAATCGCTCCAACATCACGGTGGCCAGCGCAAAACGGCCGTCTCTACGGGCGGCAGCCGCTGCATGAATGGAGAGGCGCTCACCCAGGAAGGTGCGATTGGCAAGTCCCGTCAGAGAATCGTAATAGGCCAGGTAGTTCAGGCGCTCCACCTTGTCGATATGATCGAGCGCGAAGGAAATGTCGCCTGCGAGTTCGACCAGCAGCCGCGTCTCCGCGGCGTCGAACAATCCTATTTCGTTGGTCATCAAAACCAGGCAGCCGATGGAGCGTTGCGAATCCAGAAGGGGGAAAACGCCAAGGCCTCGGAAGCCCTGCTCGATCAATTTCCCGTGGCCGTGAATACCCAAGTCATCTGCTTCCAGGTTGTTGCATATCTCCGCTCTCCGAGAACGTAGGGCCGCCGTGACGATGTTGTCGCTCTCAGGCGAGTCACCGATCGTCGGATTGAGCAGCTCATGAATCTGCGGCACATCGCCGCTCGATGCGACAGGACGCACCTGGCCTGTCGCGGGGTCGAGCAACGCGCACCAGGCGACTCGAAAGCGCCCCTCGTCAACAGCCAGCCGGCATGCCTCCCTGAACAACTCGTCGCGATCGTCCACTCTGACGATCAGCGAATTGATGCCGCTCAACATCGAATGCACACGGCTGAGTTGGACGATCTTTGCTTCCGCCTCCTTACGCTCCGTGATGTCCGTGGCGATGCCGACTGCGCGAAGCGCGTGACCCGCGTCGTCCATGATGGGAAAGAGCCGCTCCAATATCCACCGCGTCTGGCCGCTGGGGCGCAGAATGCGAAATTCAATTTCGCTTTGCGCAGGCCAACCGGCTGCAGCAGATTCGCGCGAGCGTACGGCACGCTCGCGATCGGCCGGATGAATCATTGCGAACCAGCCGGGCGGATTCTCGAGAAGCTCGGAACACGAGCGCCCCCAGATGCGCTCAAAGGCCGGGCTTATGTAAATCAACTCCGACAGATCGGCCGTGGTGATGAAAAAGACATCCTCGATGTTTTCCGCCAGCTGCCGGAAGCGCATCTCGCTGCTGCGCAGTTCGACCGCCGCGCGCTCGCGTTCCTCCATTTCGATGAGCAGCTGCGTGGCGTGCTGTTGCACTTCGAGATACAGGCTGCCATTTTCATAGATTCGCCCCACCTGGGCACCCAAGGTGCCCAGCATGCTTTCGTCGTTCGCATCGAATTCATCGGACCCCAGCTTGTCCGCAAGGTAGATCCAGCCGTACGTTCGCGTGAGCGATTGGATGGGCGCGGCCAGGGCCGACCGCGCAGGCGGAAAATGAGACAACTGACCGAAATCCTGGCAGGCGCCCGGAGAGCGTGACGCTCGCAGAGTTTGACGCTTCAAGTACGCCTGACCCGGCAGCCCTTCGTCGATGGGCAATGTCGGAGCGGGTCCGGCCTGAAGATCGATGCCGCTCGTCCAGACACTCGGCGGGTTCAGATTCTTTCGGTCGGCAATTGCCAGGACAGCATACTTTGCGCCGAGCAGGTTACGGGCACCGATACAGACGCGCTCGAGCAGTATCGAGGGGTCGCGCTCCGACGCCAGTTGAACGTTGAGCTCGGTCAGCGCAACAAAGCGGCTATTCAGCTCCGAGAGCTGATCGGCCTTTGCCGATAACTCATCGGTCAAGACGCGCATATGGTTGCGCTCAAAGTCACCGTCGTTAGTGGGCACCGACGGAGGGGGAGTGCCCCCCAGCACGTCAGCGACCGCGCCCAGAAATTCCCTGGCGCCGCAGGGCTTCATGATGACCCGCGCGACCCCGCATTGTTCTGCAAGAGCAGTGGCTTCGCGCTTGTGGTAATTGGCCGTATAAAAAATGACGGCTGTCTGAGCGAGAGCCGGGTTGCCTCTCAGCTGGCGAACGAATTCGTAGCCGTCCATGGATGGCATGAGAATGTCCGAGATGATGAGTTGCGGCCGATCCAGCTCAGCTACGCGTAACCCGTCGGAACCATCGGTGGCCTCAACGGCGGTATAGCCTTCACATTGAAGGAGCTCGAAAACCGCCTTGCGCGTGGGAGCGTTGTCGTCAACGACCAGAATTTTTGTCATGTGCGTGCGTCGCCGTGCGCGGATTCCTTGGCATTGTTATGTAAACAGCAGCGTGCACCACGGCGGTGGTTTCTGCCGTGCGTCGGGTCACGCGGCAGCACTTCCCTTTGATGGTGCGGTGCGAAACCCAATCCTTCCCGCTTCTATGAGTACCCGACGCTCGACCTCATCCTCATGCGTTATGGGTGAGTTCCGCCAGCGTTATCCGGAGCTGCGCCATTTTCGGTGGTTTGCTCATAACGTGGTCTACGTGAGGCGGCACATCACCCTCGATCGATAAACGTTGACCCCAGCCGGTGAGCAGGATGACCGGTGTTTTTGGCGAGGCGGCTTTCACGGCGGCCGCCACTCTGCGACCGTCAACGTAGGGCATGCCAAGATCGGTGATGACCACGGAGAACCTCTGATCTTGCGCCGCAGCAAAAGCATCGATGCCCGCCTGGCCACCGTTTGAGGCAGTCACGCTGTGGCCATCGCTTTCAAGAGCGTCCCGCAGCGACTTGAGCAAGACGGGATCGTCGTCCACCAGCAAAATCCGTAAATGCGCCGGTCGCGCCGGTGCCACCTGCGGCGGAGTCGCGGCGGCCATGTCGCTGCGGGGCAGGGGAAAGCTCAGGCGCATCGTCGTACCGCGCTGCGGCGTACTTTCAATTTCCACTTCGGCTCCGTGTCGTTGGGCGGTTCCATACACCATGGCCAGGCCAAGACCTGTCCCCTGTTCGCCCTTGGTGGTGAAAAACGGCTCGAGGCACCGTTCTCGAGTGCTCTCGTCCATGCCGAGCCCGGTATCGATGACTTCAAGGTAGACGCGGCTGGATGGTGCCTCCGCCGGTGAATTCGAAACCCCCTCTGCCACTCGAGTGCGAAGTGTAATCTTCCCGCCATTCGGCAGTGCGTCTACGGCGTTGAGGACCAGGTTGGTGAGCGCCTCGCGAATCTCGCTTTCGACGCCCATCACGTCGGGCAAGTCGTCTGCAAGTACGGTCGATACCTCGATCACCGCGCCTCGCCGCAGGGCCATATCCGACCACCGGGCGCGCGTGAGATCCAGTACTTGGCGCGCCAGAAGGTTCAGTTGCAGGGGCGCCAATTGCAACTGAGGTTCGCGTTCCCGATAGAACTCCTTCATACGCGACACGGTTTCGGCCACATCGCTGATCGCCTGTCGTATGGTCTCCAGGAATTCTCGCGCCCGCGCACTCAGGCCAGGCTCCTTGTCGAGCAAGACGTCGGTATAAATCATGATCGGTGAAATGGCGTTATTGATGTCGTGGGCGATGCCGCTCGCCATCTGCCCCAGCGCACGCAGCCGTTCCTGCTGCATGACGGCTTGCTGTGTCTGCCGTAAGTCCTCGTACGCTCTCTGCAGAGCGCCGTAAGTCTCGGCTTGCTGGGCGGCGAGTGCAGTGTGCTCGGTCAATTGCCCCAGGAATTCGCAGTCACCGCTGCTGAATCCCTGCGGCAGCCGCCTGGCGACCAGAAGAACACCAAACACGTGACTCTCCACCACGAGAGGCGCGATCACAATCGACCGGAAGCCGTTGCTCGCGAGGCGTTGCGGAATCGGATAGGGGGCTTGCGATACATCGGGTTCGTATACCAGTTGCCCACGGACACATCGCGATAATCCGTTGTTATCGATCTTGAGACGGGATTTCTCGACCAGCCCCAACCGTTCGGCGACATCTGCATTCCGTGGGCCGACGCAGGCGACCGTGAGAAAGTCGTCCGGCGGGTTGTACAGACAGACACAACCGAAATCAATCGGCAACTGATCCGCCAAGGTGCCGACCACGACTTGAAATATGCTCGCAAGATCCTGCCGCTCACCCATGGCACGGGTAATCTGCTGCAGCAGATTCAGGCGCTCCAGATGCGCGTGTGTTTTGCGTTCGTTAGCTTTTCGCTCGGTGATGTCGCGCGCGATTTTCGATGCGCCGACGATTCGCCCCTGAGCATCGCGCACCGGTGAGATCGTGGCTGATATGTCGATGCGCGTGCCATCCGCGCGAACCCGGACCGTTTCGAAGTGGTCCACCGATTCCCCGCGCGCGAGCCGCGCGAGAATGTCGGGTTCTTCGTGGAGCCGTTCCGGAGGGATGATGATGAGCATGGGCCGGCCGATGGCTTCCTGCGCCGTGAAACCGAAGAGTCTGTGCGCCGCCGGGTTCCACGATGTAATGACGCCGTCCAGGCGCTTACTGATGATGGCATCATCTGACGACTCGACAATGCCCTGCAGCAATTGCTGGCTGGCACGAGACTGCTCTTGCGCGCGCGTACGCTCGAGAACTTCCTGTTCCAGGTCTTTCGCGGTACGAGCCAGTTCCGCGGTCCGCTCCAGTACGCGCGACTCAAGCTCATCGCGTGCGCGCCGTAAGTCGATTGCCTGGGCTTCAATCCGGCCGGCCATGGTATTGAAGCTGGCGCCCAGGCGCTGCAACTCATCGACACCACGGACCTGCACACGGGTCGTCAGATCCCCATGAGCGATGGCTTCGGTGGCCTTTGATAGCGACAGCACGGGCTTGACGATACTCGCTGCAACCGGCGCTCCAACGAGCAGCGCCAGCAGGCCGATGACGACGGCGAACAGAAGTTGGTTCCGTGTCATTTGAGCGATCTCTGTGAGCAGAGATCCCTCGGGGATCATGTAGAACAGAGTCCACGGTACGGTGCGCAGACGGCGTCCTACGCCGTAATTCCACTGACTGTTGACGGGCGAAAAGCCACGAAATACGGTGCTGCTGGGAGAGTCTTCCAGGGAACGCCGGTACGCCTCGGGAAATGCACGAACGTCTTGCAACAACTGCCGTGTCCGTGGGCCAAATCGCTGTTGCGCAACCAGTACGTCGATCGTTTTCGCGTCGAGTGCGGCGCCCGGATGGAAGATGACATCTTTGCTATAGGTGTGCGCAATGCGGATTCCTCGATGATCGAACAGCACTGCGAAACTGTCCGGACCCGCGAGCGAATTTGCTGCCTCCATCACATCCCAGAAGGCGGCGGCCCTGACCCAGAGGATCGCAAGTCCGATGACTCGGCTGTCACCCGCCAAGATCGGCACGACAAAGGCTGCCGCGGGTACGGAACCGATTTGCGGTTCGGAAAAATGGATGTCCGACGTCACGGGCACACCCCCGAGCGCCTGCTGTACGAAGTCGCGGTAGGCCAGGGGCGCGCCGACCAGCCGCGAGTCCGAAGCGACTTTGACGACGCCGCCGGCATCGAGAAGGGCCACGGCGATGACGTTGCGGTCACTCGCCGGCATTACGCTCAAGAGCTTGTGCAGGGGTTCGAAATTCGCCGGGTCGATGTCCGTCGATGGAGCAACACCCGGTTGCAGTGCATTCGGAACATGGGCAATGCGCTCGGCCGCGTGCTGGTACTTATCGATGAGGGTGTCCAGTTCGCCGGAAAGCTGATCACCTCGTGCGGCGAGAAGCGCGGCACTCTGCGTCACCAGACGGTGACGCGCATCCCGGATATCGATGGCGGTCGAGACAATCAGGGGGAGCAACGCCGCGGCGACGAGCAGTACCGTGAGTTTGGTGCGCAGCGGCCAATCCATGAAACGGCGCAATCCCTTCACTCCCTGTAGCACGAACCCACAACTCACCCCACGCAGAAGAGATCACGCAATCCCTGATCTATCCCCCATGTAGCGGAAGAGCCTAGTCCGTTGACGGACGGCAGTCAAACGTGCTGCACCGTCTCGAGCAACACTTGAGTGAGCCGCAACGGTTGGCGGGAATCTGAGGGGCGACTTCAACGATTCTTCGCCACCTGCCGGTCTTTGCCGGTTCCGAGGCATTCGGCATGATGGCGAGAATCCGGGAAGGAGCAAATATTCGCGGTCAGTTGCCGAGCCGTGAACCTGGGCGTGACGGAAATGACGACCAGCGCCATGATGGCGATCAACGCCGTGGCTTCAATGAGCGTAAACCGTGATTGCGAGCGTTTCATGTCAGTACCCACGTCGATTGATGGAATATGCTCGCACGACCTTGGACGGATAAATGTAACGTGCGTCACGTTGGATGCGCAGTCCCAATCAGTACTTCTGCGTAGTTGATAGGGCGAGCTGCAGCTTAGTTGGCGTTGTGGCCGGCCTGTCGGCTCGATCACGCGGGGACCATCGAAATAGGACGCCAGATACATCGCCACCGCCGCGGCGGTCGCTGTGTCTTTGAAGAAGCCGAGACGCAGGGTGTGACGCACGCAACCGTTCTCGTTCCCGACGTCACCGTACAGTCGGTAGGCGTCGAAGATGTCGAGCAATGGGATGCTGGAGCAATGCACCCACCCATGTGACGGCGCGAGCCGCTGCGGCAAGTACCTATTGGGTTTGGCCCCCTGACGCCGTTAACGTGTATGCAAGACAAGAGAGGGACGCTCGAATGTGCTACCGCAATGCCAGGCATCTACAGATCGGCGATCGGGTCGAATTTTTCGAGTCCAATGTGCACGCCAATGGCGTCGTAGTTGAGGACTTGGGAGCCGATTATGTCAAGGTTCAGTGGCTCGACTGCCGACTTGCGACCACCCACCGTCGGCATGCTCTTGGATACCAGGGCTCCACGGGACCGAGCGAATGGGCATCTCTCATATCAGGCGCAGAAAACCCGCGCCAGCCACAGACTGCCGCCTAGACCCACGGATTCCAGCTTCTGTGCGGCGGAAACAGCAACCGAGGGTCGGTGACCCGACTCGATGCGGGAGCACTCTTTTTCCGCGTGAAGCATGGTTCAATTCAGCGGCAGTGCCACTTTGACCGAGGCATCGACGGCGGATTTCTCGATATAACCAACCGCCTTGGGGTTGGCGGCCACGGCTTTCTTGACCGCCTGCGAGTCAGGCAGTTGCTTCGGCGGGACGCCTCGGCCGGTGAAGAGGATCCGCGACCAGATCGCCTTGACCTGGGCGCTGTCGCGCCCCGTCGCCTTTTTGTAGAACTCGACGTAAATCGCCGAGCTCGCAGCTTGGTCGATCGGAATCAGAGCGCTGCTTCTCGCCAGATACAGATCGGCGAGTTGCTCCTTGCTGATGGGTGGCGCCGCGGGATTGACGATCACGACGATCTCCTCCGCGCGAACCTGCGTGACCGCGAGAATGGCGAGGATCAGCGCGCCAAGCGCTGAAGGTTTCATGGTGTGTCTTAGGGGGCGCATGGTTTCTTAAAATACAAAGTCCAACGCCAGGCTGAGGACACTGGCCTTATCGCCGATGCGGGCGCCCGGTTGAAGGTTGCTGAAGGCCGCCGGGTCATCCAGTGTCTCGATGGTCACCCGCTCCGCCTGCAATTTGAAGTCGAAGTTCTTGGCAAAATCCCAGCGTACGCCGGCGCCCACCGTGTGCTCATCGCCCAATGAGTGGAGCGCGGATGTG
Source organism: uncultured Gammaproteobacteria bacterium (assembly GCA_963807505.1). Taxonomy (GTDB): domain Bacteria; phylum Pseudomonadota; class Gammaproteobacteria; order Steroidobacterales; family Steroidobacteraceae; genus Bog-1198. Next base: position 1,841,569 of record CAWECC010000001.1, read on the forward strand.
CCGGTACTCTGTGCGCTCGTGGCAGAATAAAGGGCATACGGCGTAAAGCGACCGACGCGTATGCCACCGCTGACATAACCGCTGATGAGGTCGCCAAAGTAGGAGTCCTGGGTGTGGTTGCTGTCCGCAGTCACGAACCAGGCACCCGGATCATAGGTGAATCCTGCATCCACCAGCACGAGTCGGGCCGTCGCGAATCCCAAGGGGTCGCACTTCTGATAGGTCAGGTGCACGCTGGCGTCGCCATACTGCAGCGTGTCTTCGAACAGCACGACATGCGCCTGGTTGGAGGTATACGCCGCCCCGGGCAGGTCTTCCGTCGTGGTTCCCCACTGCAGCTGCAGATTCTGAGTGACGGGGCCCGTATTCACGCGATAGAGGACGTCAACACCGTCGGCGTTGGTCGCGGTGCTGGTGTAGGTGATTTCGATGGGTACCCGGACCCAGGGCAGGGCGTAGCCGACATTCCGGAAGTCGGAGACCCCGTAGGTCGGCAATACGATGCGGCCCAGCCGCACAGCCAAGTCGGATGTGATCTGGTACTTGAGATTGGCCCACTCGACGGCGGGCTTGAAGTTGCCGTCCGCATCGTCGCGTGAAAGAACTTGCACCACGCCTGAGAGCGCGTCGGTCAGGGTGAGATTGGCTTGGACACCCAAATCGCTGTCCAGGGTGGGGCTCCAGCTGCGGCTGTACCCCACTCCGTTGGGTTGACTGACGGTGCCGGTAAAATCAGCCAAGCTGTAATCGGAATGTGCCACGCCCAGCGTGCCAAATCCGCTGAACGTCACATAGTCATCGATGGCGGGGGCACCGTGCGCCGCGATCGTTCCGAGCGCGAGCCCGAGCGCGGTGGCGGCGATGGCCGGTTTTCGTTTGCAATTCATGCGTTGCTCTTCACAGTCCCGGCGACCAGGGCCTTGCTGAAGCCGGTGATTTCGTTCGCGGAAGCAAGCAGCAACTCCTTGAATTCCTCGGGTGGCAAAGGCCGATTGAGATAGAACCCCTGCAACTCGTCGCAGGCATGGGCGCGCAGAAATTGGACTTGCTCGCCCGTTTCGACTCCTTGAGCCACGACGGTCAGGCTCAAGTTCTTGCCCATCGTGATGACGGCATCCGCGAGGTCCCAGTTTTCAGATTCAGCGGCGATGCTTCGAATGAAGGAGCGATCGATTTTGATGGTATCGAGCGGGAAGCACTGCAGCGTTTTCAGCGAAGAATAGCCGATGCCAAAATCATCGATGGCGATGCGGATTCCCAGCCCCTTGAGCCCGGTCAGGATGCGCAGCGTGGCCTCGACATCGCGGATCAAAACGCTCTCGCTGATCTCGAACTCCAGAAGATGCGGACTCATGCCGCTGGTCTTGAGCGCGGCGCTCACATCCTCGAGGAGCCGCTCATCGACGAATTGGGCGGCGGTGAGGTTCACGGCGATGTTCAACGGGGGCGCGCCTGCCTTCTGCCAGGCGACGTTCTGCGCACACGCGGTTTGGAGCACCCACCGGCCGATCGGTACGATCAGGCCGCTCTCCTCCGCCATCGGAATGAATTGCATTGGCGCCAGCAGTCCCAGGTCGGGATGCTCCCAACGAAGCAGCGCCTCCATTCCCGTGATGCGACCGCTGTCGATATCGCGTTTCGCCTGATAGCGCAGCCGAAACTCGTTGTGCTCGAGCGCATGCCGCAGACTCGATTCCAGCGTGAGCCGTTCGAGGGAATTCGCGTTCAGGTTTGCGGAGTAGAACTGAAAGTTGTTTTTACCTTCAGCCTTTGCTTGATACATCGCAATATCCGCGTTCTTCGTCAGCGTCTGCTCATCGAGCCCATCCTGCGGAAAGGCGCTGATACCGATGCTCACCGTGACGCGAAATTCGTGCCCGATCAGGGTGAACGGTTTGGCGATGACAGAGAGAATCTTCTGCGCGACCGATGCGGCGTATTTCGGATCGCCCAAATCCGGAAGCAGCACCACGAATTCGTCTCCGCCGAGGCGGGCGACGCTGTCGCTCTCGCGCACGCAGCCTTTCAACCGACTGGCCACCTCGCGCAGCAATTGGTCTCCGGCATCGTGTCCCAGTGTGTCGTTGATCTGCTTGAAGCGATCGAGGTCGAGAAACGCGACGGCCAGCTGTCGCTTGTATCGCTGCGCCTCGCTGAGGCTTTGAGCCAGAAGTTTGCTGAACAGGCTGCGGTTCGGCAGCCCGGTCAGTCCGTCGTGGTACGCCAGGTACTCCACGCGCTCCGCGTGCGCGAGCTTGATCTTGCTTTCCCGAGACCGACTCTGAGCGAGCTGCCAGCTCATGCGCCCCAAGAGTCCCGTCAGCACGATTATCAGTACGCTCCCGATGCCTGCCCGCCACAGGTAGGTCAAGGCTTCGCGATGCGCGCTCGCCAGTTGTTCGTCGACCGAGAGCCCGACGAGCACGGCGACCGGGAATCCATAGAGCTCGCGCGCGCTGGTCCACCGCCGGACGCTGTCCCAGCTGCCGGTGGAGATCGTACCGTCCGTTTCGGGGGCCTCGGATTTAGGCACTACGCCGGCGTAATTGATGGCTTCGCCGGAGAATTCAGCGTCTCCGGTTCGCCTGACACGGATGATGCCATCCGTACCGATGATCCCCAGCACACCGTGCTCGCCCAATCTCGAACCATCATAGCCGCTGACGAAATAGCTTGCCGCGACGGAGACGATGGCGATCCCGTCAAACGCGCCGTCCGCCGCAGTCAGCCGGCGGCTGAATTGCAGAGTCGACTCGCCGGTCGAATCTCGGAGCGGCTGTCCGATGAAGAAGTCGTCGCGCTCGAGCTGCGCGCGGAAGTAGTCTCGGTGCGCCACGTTCGATTCCGGGGAAGCCCCGGTGCTGTCGACAATCGCGCCACCACGATCCGCAATGCTCACGACGAAGATCAGGTCCGGGGGCAGCAAGCCCCGCTCCTTGAGCTTCGCGAGCTGGCGGTTGCCCGGGTCGCTTTCGTGCCAGTACTTGATGAGGTTCAGAGATTGATCGATTTCGCGCAACGCGCGAACCACTTGAGCTTCGTAGGTGCCCAACAACTCTCGGCTCGACACCGCAGCAACGCGTTCGGTATCGGCGTGCTTCAGCCTGATCAGTTCGAGGGTGGCCGTCCAAACCAGGCTGAGCAAAGCCACGGCAATCACGGGGAACAACAGGGCCGGTTCAGCCAGCTTGTTCATATTGCGCTGCAATGTGCCTACGAGGCGCATAAATTGTTATCGGCCGCCGCACCAGATAATCAAGCAGTGAGCAGAAAGACCGAGCGGAGCCGCGGCCGAGCGCTGTTGGCGGCGTCCGGAACGCTGCGCAATTCAAGCGATACACCGATTCTAAAAAAAAGCAGGCCGCCTCCCGGTTCCAATACGGGACTGCTGCATTCAGGTCCTTGACGATGCCGGCTTCGCCGCTCTTTTCGAGCATTCGCGTGAGGTCGCGGGCGTTCGCTTCCGATCGCTCGTTCTCGGCACGGTGAATGATGTGCAGTTTGAGGGCTCGCATCGAATTGAATCCTATGAGCCGATGGGAATGGGCGTATGTGCGTCGCTTCACCGAACGGGTTAGTACCTAGCCACAGGGGATTTTTACGGATTGGCGTAGTTTTCGCGGCCGCCATCCTGCGCACGTCTTGACAGGTGACTAAATGGTCACGTATTGTAGAGTCCATGGATAAGGTGTTCAAAGCGTTGGCGGACCCGACGAGACGAAAGTTGCTCGATGAGCTTTTCAATTCGGACGGGCAGACTTTGAGCGCTTTGGAGAAGCAGCTGCCGATGACGCGCTTCGGCGTCATGAAACATTTGAAGCTGCTGCAAAAGGCGGGTCTGATCGCGACGCGCCGGCAGGGGCGCGAGAAGCTGCATTTCCTGAACGCGGTCCCGATACGTCTCATCCACGATCGCTGGGTGAACAAATTCACGCTGCCCTGGGTGGCGGCATTGAGCAATCTCAAACACGATTTGGAGGACAGGCGCATGAAGAAAGTATTCGAGATCTATATCAAGACGACGCCGGCGCGCCTGTGGAAGGCGATCACCGATACCGAGATGCGGCGCAGGTATAATTTTGGAGCAGTGGTCACCTCGGATTGGACGCCCTCCTCACGCTACGAGGGCGTCGGCGGCGGCAATCTGATCTTCGAGGGTGAGAATCTGGAGGTGGATCCGCCGCGACGGCTGGTGCAGAGCTTTCGGGCGCTGTGGGGTGAGGACGTCAAGAGCGAAGGGACTTCGCAGGTGACATGGGAAATCGAAACGGTGGGTGACTCCTGTCTGCTGAAGGTTACGCACGATCAGCTGCGCGAGGATGCGAATGCTCAGCTGTACGGCGGCTGGCCCATGGTGCTGTCGGGAATCAAGACGCTGCTGGAGACAGGCGAGATGCTCACGACGCCCGGCTCGCTGCGGTGGATGCAGGGCGCACAGGAGAATTTGTCCGAGGCTGCCTCGAGACGGGAGTAAGCGGATGTACGACTTATATATAGCAAACAAGAATTATTCGTCCTGGTCGTTGCGGCCGTGGGTGCTGATGCGCGAGCTGGGGATTGCGTTTCGCGAGCATTTGGTGCCGTTCGGGCAGGAATCGATGTGGCAGGACTTCCGCGAGATTTCGCCCACGGGAAAGGTGCCTTGCTTGGTGGATGGCGGCACGGTGGTGTGGGACTCGCTGTCCATCGCGGAATATCTGGCGGAACGGCACGAGGGGGTGTGGCCGGCTGAGGCGGGTGCGAGGGCGTGGGCGCGCAGCGCGGCGGCGGAGATGCATTCGGGTTTTGGGGAATTGCGCAACCGCTGTTCGATGAGTTGTGGGCAGCGTGTGCGGCTGCATGAGCAGCCTGCGGCGCTGGAGCGCGAGATGGCGCGGCTGGGCGCGCTATGGAACGACGGGTTGCGCCGCTTTGGTGGTGGGTTCCTCGCGGGCAAGGCTTTCACCGCGGTCGACGCGTTCTATGCGCCGGTGGCTTTTAGAATTCAAACCTATGGGCTGAGCTTGGATGCTGCGGCTGCGGCGTATGCAGAACGCTTATTGGGAACACACGCGATGCGCGAGTGGTATGGAGATGCGCTGAAGGAGACGCTGCGGGATGCGCCGCATGAGGAGGAGCTGTTGCGGATGGGCGAGGTGTTGGAGGATTTGCGGGCCACATGAAAAGCGGGGGCTACCCCGCCTCGTGATTGGCTGTGAGCACATGGGGACCGCCCGATTGTGAGTACATCGGGACTGCTGGGCTGTGAGCACATCGCGACCGCTGTCGCGGATTTTTTGGTTAGTATGCGCTATAGGTGCGGAGGGCTCTGGCGGCCGTGGGTGAGTTCACCCATGGGGGAGGGGTGCTTGAGAAAATCACAGCGGATGGCGGCGATTCAATTGTTCGCCATTCTGAGTCCGGCGTGGGCGTTCGCGCAGCCTGCGTCGATGGGCGCGGGGTGCGGGTCCGCACCGCAGCCGGCGTTTTGCGGAGCGGTCCGCGGCGCTCGGGCGGAGGGGTGGCCGTCGCAGAGCCGTTCGGAGGTCATGGCGCAGCATGGGATGGTGGCGGCGAGTCAGCCGCTGGCGGCGCAAGTGGGGCTGCAGACGCTGATGCGGGGCGGCAACGCCATCGATGCGGCCGTGGCGACGGCGGCCATGCTGAATCTGGTGGAGCCCATGATGGTGGGGGTGGGCGGGGATCTGTTCGCCGTCATCTACATCGCCAAGGACAAGAAAACCTATGTGCTGAACGCAAGCGGAACGGCGTCTTCAGGCGCGACGTTGTCGCGATTTCATTCTCTGGGCTATCAGTGGAACCCGCAGAATTGGGGGCCATCGTCGGGGATGCCCTCACATGGAATTTTGACGGTGACCGTGCCGGGCGCCGTCTGGGGCTGGCAGGCAGTGCTCAAACGTTTCGGCAAGCTGACTTTCAAGGAGGTCTTGGAACCCGCGATCGAGTACGCGGAGAAAGGTTTTCCGGTGTCCGAAAGAATAGCGGATGACTGGCGAATGCCCAATGCGTTGCCTTTGGAAAAATGTTGCACGGAACCTGACCCGGATTCCATCAAGACGTGGTACGTGAATGGTCAGCCGCCGCTGGCGGGGCAGATTTTCAAGAATCCGGATCTGGCGCGGACCTTCCGACTGTTGCAGGCCAAGGGCGCGGATGGATTCTACAAGGGTGAGATTGCGGCGGCCATCGTCGCCAAGTCGTGGGCGTTGGGTGGGACGATGACGTTGGCGGATCTGGCGAAATACCAGGGCGAATGGGTGGAGCCGGCGCGCAGCGAATACCATGGGTTCGAGGTTCTCGAGTTGCCGCCGCCGTCGCAGGCGTGGGCGACCAATGAAATGCTCAACATTCTGCAGGCGTGTGTGCCGCAGTGGATGCCGGGCGCGACTCTGGCGTCGCTCGGGCCTTTGAGTCCGCAGTACTGGCACTTCCTGGTGGAGGCGAAGAAGCTGGCGTATACGGATCTGTATCGCTTCAACGCGGATCCGAAATTCGCGGCGGTGCCGCTCGCGAGGCTGCTGTCGGAATCGTATGCGGCGTCGTTGTGCGGCAAGGTGGATCCGCGGCATGCGTCGGCGCCGGGTGCTGCGGGAAATTTCTCATTGCCTGGCGACACGATCGTGCTGTCGACTGCCGATGGTGAAGGCAACATGGTGTCGTGGGTCAATAGTAATTTCAGTGCGTTCGGTTCGGGGATCACGGTGCCGGGTTATGGCTTCGTGCTGCACAACCGGGGTGGCTTGTTCACGCTGAATCCAAAGAGTCCGAATGTCATCGAGCCGCACAAGCGGCCGTTCAATACTTTGTCGGCGGGCTTCGTGATGCAGGGCGGCCAGCCGTTGATGACGGTCACTTTGATGGGCGGGGATATGCAGGCGCAGGGTCATGCGCAAATATTGGTGGACACGTTCGATCTGGGCGCGAATGTTCAGGCGGCCGCGGACATGGCGCGGTTCAGGCATTCGCAGGTGTCGAATGTGCTGAGTCTGGAGACCCGGCTGTATGAATTGGTCGGGTCGCAGCTGGCGGCGATGGGGCATACGGTGAATTCGGTGAACGGAGAGGACATGGGCGGCGTGCAGACGATCATGTTCGTGCCGCAGGCCCCTGCTGCACATTCCGACGGTACGGATGTGCCGCGCCGTGTCGAGGGCTATTACCGCGGTGCATCGGACTTCAGGAAGGACGGCGAGGCGGTGGGTTGGTGAAGGGGCCGGCGCCGCGCTTTGCGCAAGACGAATTCCGTCACAGCATTGGATGACGGATGGCCTTAAGCTCGGTTCATGTGCGATCGCTACGTTCTTTCGGATCAGGTGGCGGCGGAGCGCGAGTTCTTGCCGGCGAAGGCGTGGTGGAAATTCACGGCGAAATTCAACGTGGCGGCGCGGCAGTTTGTCCCGGCGATCCGTGTGCATGGGGCGCAGACGGAGGGAATGATGATGCGCTGGGGCCTGATTCCGTCGTGGGCGGAGGGTCGGCCGACGGATGATGCGATGGCGTGCGTGGATAGGGCGCGCATCGAGCGTTCACATGCGTATCGGATGCCTTGGCTGAGCGGGCAGCGCTGCATCCTGCCGGCATCGGGGTTTTATACGTGGCGGCTGACGCGGGAGAATTACCGGCAGCCTTACTTCGTGCGTCTGGTCAATCGGTCGGTTTTCGGGCTGGCCGCGGTGTGGGACCGCTCGGAGGGCGAGGACGGTGATGTGATCGAGAGTTGTTCGGTGATCCGCGTGGCGGCGAACGACCTTCTGTCAGGGATTGCTCTCTCGGATGGGCTGATGCCGGGCATATTGAGGCGCCGGGATTACGACACCTGGCTGCGCGGCACGCCGGCCGAAGCGAAGGCGGTGCTGCTGCCTTACCACTCCGCTTGGATGCAGGCGCATGCGGTCAGTCCGCGGATCAACTCTGTTGAAATGGATGATGCGGGGCTGATTCAGCCGGTGCACTGATGTGGCCGGCTGACTGGCGCTGGCGCGACGGGTTCATCGCTGCGGTGCGAGCCTGGGTGGGGCGTTTAGGATACGATGCGCCATGAGAATATTTCACACTCTGTTGTCGTTTCTGGTGTGCGCGTTGCTGATGGATGCGGCGGCGGCGCAGGACGTTGCCCTCATCACGAGCGATGGGGTGAAGCAAATCCTTGCCAATCCGGGCACGGGGCCGGTGGGGGCCTTCAAGCCGAATGTCGTGGTGGTCGAGTATTTCGACTATAACTGTCCGTATTGCAAGAAGCTGGTGCCGACGTTGAAGGCGCTGCTCGCGCAGGATTCGAGTATCGGTCTCGTGTACAAGGATTGGCCGATCCTGGGGCCGGTCTCGGAGTATGCGGCGGCTTCTGCACTGGCGGCAGGATGGCAGGGGAAGTACTTGGCGGCGCACGAGGCGTTGCTGAGCGGCCCGCGCCTAGCGCAGATCGATCAGGTGGATGATATTTTGCAGCACGCGGGCGTGAACATGGAGGCCTTGAAAAAGGATCGTGTCGGGCATGCCAGGGAAATCGCGGCGCTGCTGGAGCGCAACGATGCGGAGGCGCAGGCGCTGGGCCTCAAGGGCACGCCGGGTATCGTGGTCGGGCGGCAGCTGGTGGCGGGCATCGCGGATTTGGCCACGTTGAAGACGCTGGTGAAGAATTCGCGCCGCGACCATGAGTGAGCGGCGCGCCAGGGAGCAGGGCGCCAGGGAGCAGGGCGCTAGGGAGCGGCGCGCTTAAGGGACGACGTGCGAGTTGCCGATGTCTTTCCATTCGTAGCGCGGCACTTGAATCCACTGGCCGCTCTTGAGTTCAGGCACTTTGTGCACCTTGGTTTGGTCGACGGTCATCTTGCCGTCCTTGTCGCTGACCCAGAAATCGATGTCGTAGATCTGGTCCTTGGTGCCGGCGACTCGAAAATCGGTGCAGGCGAAGTAGTGGCCGTCGTCGAGCTGGCGCACGGGCTGGTGGGTGTCGACGAATTCTAGGGTGAGCTCCTGGCCGGTCTTGTCATCCTTGAGCTTGAACACGCCGTTGTTCTTCTGGGTCTCCTGCATCGCGTTCTGCTCGACGGCGGACATCACTTCCCAGCCGCGCTTGGTGGCCAGATGGCCAGGATGTTCGGAGGCGGGTATCCACCACCAGGGGATGGGCTGGCGCTCCATGGTGGTCCATTTTCCGTCTGAAAGAAGTGGGGCCTTGTAGATACGGGTTTCCTGTACTTGTAGTTTGCCGCCCACCGGCATGACCCAGAAGTCGATCAGGTATTTTTTTTGCGCGTTCTGTGAATCGTGGAATTTCACGTCCGGAAAGAAGCCGTAGCCGTCGATGGTGCGGGTGAAGTCGATGTCGTCGTAGGTCAATTTCAGATGTTCGCCGTTGAGCGGATCGTCCATCGGGAAGAGGCCGTTGTTCGCCTTGAGCTTGGCGTCGATCGTCGCTTTGACCAGGCCTTCGGCGTCGGTGCCGGAGAAATCTTCCATGGCTTTCTCGGTGGACTCGACGCTGCTGGCGGCCATGAAGGCGCGCGCACTTTGCAGATTCTCGGCCGGCTTTTCGAGGAAGGATTTCTTGGCGCCGTCGTCGGCGAAGCAATAGGTCTTGCCGTCCTTGTCGGTCCAGGTGGTGCTGCAGTCGGTCATCACATGCCGGCCTTGGGCGAGCGCTTCGGTGCATTGGCCGCCGAACTCGGCTTGCGCCGGTGAGGTGGCGGCGAGGGCGGCGCCGGTGAATGAGAGCGCTGCGGCGGCGGTGCAGAGGACGGCGAGCCGTGCGCTTCGGCGCAGAAGAGTGAGGCGCAGACGAGTGGTGCGCAGACGAGTGATGAGTTCAGGCACGTGGTGCTGTGTCATGCGATGCTCCCCCGAAGAGAGTGTATGTATAGGCCGATTCCGGGCCGAAGTCGATGCTTCAAACGTCCCGAGGGACGCAGAGGCGGCCGCGTGGGCATTCGAGCGCGGCGCGGTCCCAGTGTGCGGTGACGGCGGCCGCTTCGTAGGTGCTTTGCAGGAAGGCGAGCAGGGCGGCTTCCGGATCGGCGGCGGTTCGGACGGCTTCGTAGGGGAGCAGGAACTCGCCCAGCGGTTCGCTGAAGAACGCGTCGACGGGTTGTACGGCGACGTCGCGGAAGCCGGCGGGTGCGGGGTAGGTGTAGGAATAAAACGCGGGGAAATCGGTGCCGTTGCCGCCGGGCCAGAAGCCGGCGCTGCTGACTTCGTGCGAGTAGGCTTCGCGCATGATGTCGGGCGAGACGCCGGGAGCGGTGCCGGTAAAGGGCGGGGCGCGGCGGCCGGAGAAGCGGGTGACCGCGAGGTCGAAGCTGCCCCAGAAGAAATGGACGGGGCTGCATTTGCCGAGGAAGCTGGTGCGAAAGTTCTTGAGCACTCGATCGGCTTGCAGCAGAACCTGCCAGAAGCGCCGGGCGTAGTCGGGATCGTAGGCGGTATGCGTACGATCCTGGCTGAAAGGAATGGCGCCGGGGATTTCGCAGGGTTTTTCATTGATGGAGACTGCCACGCCGAGCTCGGTGAGCGCCGCCATCACTGTGGCGTAGAAGTCGGCGACGCTGCGCGGTTGCAGGGGGAGACGGCGGGTGCCGCCGTCGCTCACGGCGATGTCGAGCACATGGTCGATGAAATCGAATTGCATCTCGAAGGCGCGGAATCCGCGCGGGATGGGTGAGGTCGTGAGTCCTTTGGAGTTGACGTACAGAGGCACGTGCCAGCTGTGATTCAGCCACGGGGTTTGCATGAGGCGGATCTTGCCGACGATCTGTGTCCATAGCTGCAGGGTGGCGCGGGTGTCTTGCCAGGCGTGGTAGTTGAGCTCGGGCCAGAGGGGACTGGTTTGATCGGGCATCGGGGTCTCCTTCACTGCGCCGCTTGGGCGGTGCGCCAGGCGAGCGGTGCGCGGGTGGCATGCGCCGTTTTGCAATGCGGTACTCTTCCTTTACGATGCAGGGATTCGTGTCAAAGGAATCCCGCATGCGCCGAGTAAGCTACCTTGCAGTGACTTTAGTATCAATCTTCTGTGCGGCGGGTGTCGCGGTGCCAGCCGATCGCGAGCCGGCGATCGCCATGGAGCCGGCGGCGGCGGCACGCTTCGCGGGTCTGGCGCTCAAGTGCCTACATGCGGAGTATCCCAATCACCTCAGTCACACCTTGGACAGCGACGCGGATGCGCGTCCGCCGCATGTGCTCACGCCGGCGTTTTATGGTTGCTTGGACTGGCACTCGGATGTGCATGGCCATTGGTTGCTGGTGCGCCTGCTGCGGCTGATGCCGGACGCGCCCTTCGCGCAGACGGCGCGGACGGAGCTGGCGCGCAGTCTGACGAAGGAGAATATTGCGGGGGAAGTGGCGTATTTGCAGCGTGCGGATCGTGCGTCCTTCGAGCGGCCTTACGGGTTGGCTTGGTTATTACAATTGTCGGCGGAGCTGCGTAGCTGGGATGATCCGCAGGGGCGCGAGTGGGCGGGCGTGGTGCGGCCGCTGGAAACAGAGGCTGCTGCACGTTTGAAGAGCTGGGTGCCGAAGCTGCACTACCCGATTCGGGTGGGCGAGCATGATCAAACGGCATTCTCGTTCGGCTTGATCTGGGATTGGGCGGGAGTGGCGGGCGACACGCAGATGCGCGGCGTGCTGGCGGATGCGGCGAAGCGGTTCTATTTCAATGATAAAAACTGCCCGATCGAGTACGAGCCATCCGGGGAGGACTTTCTGTCGCCATGCCTGGCGGAGGCAGATTTCATGCGCCGGGTGATGGGGCCCGCTGAGTTTGGGCATTGGCTGTCAGGTTTCTTGCCGGGGATTCCGAGCAAGGCGGGCGTTGTCTGGTTGCAACCGGCGGTGGTGACGGATCGGGCGGATCCGAAGCTGGCGCACCTCGACGGGTTGAACTTGAGCCGGGCCTGGATGCTGGAGGGTATCGCCCATGGGCTCGAGCCGGGGGATGGGCGCATCTCGGTGCTGCGAGCGGCGGCGGCTCGCCATGGGGAGGCGGCGCTGCCGGCCGTGACGGGGGAGCATTACGAGGGCGGGCATTGGCTGGGGACGTTTGCGGTGTATTTGACGAGTGGGGCGGGGAGAGGCGGGAGATAGGTGGTTGCTGCTGGCGAGGCGGGGCGCGCAGGGGCTGTATGTGTCATTCGGGTTCGGGGCATGAGGCGTTTCCGCGGAAACGTGCGGGGGTGTGTGGTTGGGGGTGGAGGATGCGGGAGCTTGGATCATGCGGGAGGGGGGGGATTGTCGAGAGGAACGGGGTTAGCGACACTTGGGGCTTCTAGTTGTTTGTTATGCGCCATCCCATTCGCTGACGGCAACGAATTTACTTGCGTGGGAGGTTCTATCATGACGATTCCGGAGTACATCTTTGCGTTCTTGTTGGTCGCGAATGCTATCGGGGCCTTTGTCGGCAATGCGCGTCGCCTACAGGACGTCGAACGAAAGCTAAATCTAGTACTCGCGCACTTGGGCATAGATCCTACGGCGCAGGTCAATCCATCTAGCGACGTAATTAATCTGGCCGCAGACCCACGACAGCGGATAGCGGCTATCAGAGCCTATAGGCTGCAGTCGGGCGCTGGCCTGAAAGAAGCGGTGGCTGTTATCGATAGGATCGCACGCGGGTCAGGCGAAGCTGGCACCTAACAATCGGTTCGAGCGATTGCGGGGCCGCATCTTCGGTGAACCAAGGAGAGGGTCGATGATTGAGATAAACCAGCTTCGTTTCCGGTCACCTCAATCCCGCGTCGTTCAACCTCATCGTTAGCTGACTTCTCCGGCGGTACCGCGGGGGCTTGACGGCGGTGTACAAACGTACATACTAGCGCAGTAAGGGAGTACCAGTGGGACCAAGCCAAGGCGGCTGCGAATCTCAAGAAGCATGGCATCGCGTTCTCCGACGCGGCGCTGGCGCTTGAAGATCCGCGTGCCCTTACCATTGCTGATCCTGATGCAATCGACGAATCGAGGTACATCTGCCTTGGCGCCGATCCCAGCGGTCGCATCCTAATCACGGTGTTTGCGCCACGTGGCCGTGCAATACGGATAATTTCTTCCCGAAAGGCCAGCCGCTCTGAGCGACGCCCATACGAGAAAGTACGATGAGAAAACACTACGATTTTTCGAAAGCTAAACGCGGGGCTGTGGTTGCGGTCCCGAAGGGTAAATCCCGCATTACCATCCGTCTTGATGACGAAATAATCGATTGGTTCAAGAAGCAAGTTGAGGAAGCAGGTGGTGGCAACTATCAGTCCCTGATAAATGCGGCATTGCGTGAGCACATCGGGCGCTTGGACGAACCGCTTGAAAAAACTCTACGCCGCGTGCTTCGTGAGGAATTGCGCAAAGCCAGCTAACAATCGGTTGGAGCGATCGCGGGTGTCGTCTTCGGTGGGCCACGGAGGGAAGTCGATGATTGGGATAAAGTGCCTTCGTTCGACGCTGGTGAAGCCCCGCGTCGCTCAACCTCATCGTTAGGGCACAAATGTGGATGGCATTGCGCTCAATGACTTGATGCATCGTTACTTCTTCGCGGCCTTCGTCTGCATGTGGCTGGTTATTACGGCTTTACTGTCGATGCTCGGCGGGTGGCTTAGCCTCTCAAGGGAATTTGGCGCCTCGTCACTTGTTTCAGGAACGCGATTTCGATTTGCATCCGGGTCCATGGGTGCCGGTCAATTTCCTGCCACGAGCTATGGAAATTGCCTGTTTCTGACGGTCAATGAAATAGGGTTCCGACTCTCGATACTGTTCGTGTTTCGATTTCTGAGCCCGCCTCTTTTCATCCCTTGGCAGGCCGTCGCATCGGTGGAGTCTAAGCGCTTACTATTTATTCCCTACACAGTTGTCCATCTACAGCGAGGCTGGCCTACAATCATGTTTCGTGGTGCGGCGGGTCGAGCCATCCAGGATGCATTTGTCGACGCAAATGGTTCGCGCTAACAATCAAGGGAATGACATGGAAGACACCGGTAAGTCGAATTTTCTATGGCCCATCATTCTGGCGGCATTGGTCTTCTCTTCCGGATCAATATCGGCTGTGCTCGCGGCCTCAGAGGGCCCTGAGGTGGGTACAACTGCTCCAGAGTTCAAAGCCAGGAGCATAACGACGGGCGATACCATCGAGCTCAACTCGCAGCGGGGCAAACTTGTCATTGTGACATTCTGGGCTTCTTGGTGCGGTCCATGCAGACGCGAGCTGCCCATCTTGGAAAGAGCGCAGGAGATTCTTGGCAGGGACAAGCTCATCGTTTTGGCCGTTAATTTTCGCGATTCTCCGGCGGCGGTAACAGCGATTAGGAAAGGCGCAAAGGCATGGCAAATGTCTCTGCTTGAAGATCGAAATGGTGGGATTGCAAGCAGATATAAGATCACAGCAATTCCACATCTCTTCATGATCGACCGCAACGGTAAAGTAGTGGCGAACCATACGGGTTATGGTGACAAGAGCCTTGAGGTGCTGGTTGCGGACATTAACAATGCAATGCGCGAAGAGGTTCCCGTTGACGAGCAAGCTCCGGTTTCTCCAATTGATACGCCTCCGGTGGAGGCTCATTGAGCGACCCGGAATCTCGTCGTTAGGCACGCCAGAGTAGCCTTGATCATGGAAATCGACCAAAGGGATCGTCAGGTGTTGGAGCGCCTCGAGGAAGAGTTATGGCGCGAGGTGACGAGGTTTGATCGGATTCGGATGAATGACATCTTTGCCGATGATTTCTTCGAGTTCGGTCGCTCGGGTCGAGTGTACGGGCGCGAAGACACCCTTAGCGCGGCGGCTGCGCCGATCGATGCACGTTTTCCGTTAGAGGATTTCCGTGCGCGATTGCTCGCACCTGACGTCGCGCAAGTCACCTACAATAGCGCGGTGAAACGCAATGGCGTTTATGAGTTTGGGCGCCGCTGTTCCATTTGGACGCGCGGAGCAAAGGGTTGGGTTATACGGTTCCATCAAGGGACTCCATTTGAGCCGGGCGTCTAACATGCGTTACAGCGGAGCCGCGCCGCTCAATCGTATTATTAGGCTATCCGCGTGAGTGTCTGCGTGCGGCTTGGTGTCTGTCGCGGGCGTTCTCTTGCTGGGGATGTCATGAAAGCTTGCTTGGTCGTTCTCGTCGCAGTCTTGTTGGGGGTGCCATTCGTCATAGGCCGATCCAATGCGGCAAACCTCATCGTTAGCGTACATGCTGGTCTCGCGGTAGAATGGAGGGGGACGACGCGGAGGACACATCTATGGCACGCGCATTGGCCGACATTGAGCAGGATATCCTCGAATTGAACCAAAAGGAGCGCGCTGAGCTCCTTCGAAAGCTTATTGACGATCTGGACGCTCCCGGCGACGCGAATTCGGAAGCTGCTTGGCTCAAAGAGTCTGAGCGGCGTCTTGATGAGCTGGAGAGCGGCACCGCCCGGACATTTTCGGCCGATGAAGTGATAAAGGATGCGCGAACCTTATTGAAGTGATGCGCCTGGAAATTCATTTCGAGGCCCGTGAAGAGTTCCTGCAGGCCGCGCAGTTTTATGAAGCGCAAATGCCGGACTTGGGTCAGCGTTTTATCAATGAATTCGACCGCTGCCAGAGAGTATTGCTCGATACCCCGCTAATCGGTCAACCCTACGGCAGACGCCTGCGGAAATTCACGGTTGGCGATATGTTTCCCTATTCAATCGTGTACGCCCCTCTTGCGGAGGTCTCATTTGTATTAGCGTACGCTCATGGCTCGCGTCGCCCGGGCTATTGGCGTACGCGGTCCGTCCGTTAACAACAGTTCGAGTGATCGTGTGCCCGTCTTCGATGTAGATCAAGGGGCCGCGAAATATAGTCCGGCGTCCTATCACTTGGAGCGCACATGCGGCTCGTTTTCGTTGAATATCGGAGGGGGTCGATGCGGTGGATCAAGCAGCTTCGTTGGGCGCGCGAACCGCGCGCCGCTCAACCCGATCGTTGGGTGCGACACACATGTTGATTAACGGCAAGTGCCATTGCGGGAATATTTCTTTTTCTCTTGCGTGGGAGCCAGACCCCATTCAGATTCAGGCCCGCGCGTGCAGCTGCTCATTCTGCTCCAAGCACGGAGGGGTATGGACGTCGAATCCTCGCGGTACTTTGCGGGTTGCAGTGAAGGATCCGGCGCTCGTTTCCCAGTACACGTTCGGTACCGGAAACGCTTCATTCCATACGTGCACTCGTTGCGGTGTTGTCCCCGTGGTGACGAGTCGAATTGAAGGAAGGTTGTATGCAGTGGTCAGTGTCAACGCATTCGAGGGCATCGACCCAGCAAGAATCCGGCGTGAATCGACGGATTTCGATGGCGAGGATAGCGGCGCTCGTCTAGCAAGGTGGAAACGCAATTGGATTGCTAATGTCGAGTACGTCGAAGGCGGCGCCTAACCAGTTCGAGCGGGTGGTCGGAGCATCTTCGTTAGGAAAGTGACATGATATCGAGACAGTGGTGCGGCCTTGCTCGTGCGAACCAGGCGCAGAACTACGTTGAGCATCTGCGTCGTCATACCTTTCCGGCGTTGCGGGAGATCCCGGGTTTCATCGATGCCTCGATCCTTTCTCGCAGTGTCGTAAATGGCGTCGAATTTCTCATTGTGACTCGGTGGGATTCATTGGAGGCGATAGCCCAGTTCGCCGGGTCCGATCCGGAAACGGCGGTGGTGCCGGTCGAGGTTGTGGCAATGATGCTTGAATACGACCGGCGAGTTAAGCATTTCGAGGTGATCACCGATGAGCAGGGACCGTGCGCCGCTCAACCTCGTAGCTAGGCGCGATGCGTAGCGCGGCGGCAAGGGTGACGGCAATTTGTCATTGCGGGGCGGTGCATATTCACGTGCGCAAAGCGCCCAGGACGTTGACTCAATGCAATTGCTCAATCTGCCGGAGGTACGGCGCGTTGTGGGCCTATTACGTCCCAAGCTCAGTGCAGATTGAGGCTCCACGATCCGCGCTGGAGAGTTACTCGTGGAAGAATCGAATTCGCAACTACTATCGATGCAAAAAATGCGGTTGTGTAACGCACTATCAATACAGGAAGCAGAACGATTGGAACACCGTCGGCGTGAACGCGGTGAATTTCGATCTCGCGGTGATTGCCGGCGCTCGGATACGTCGGCTCGATGGTGCCAAAACATGGAAATTTCTCGATTGATTCCGCGGGCGCACTTAGCTCACGTTGAAGTGGAGGGTGCAAGATGGACTGCCGGAACTCGGCGAGCGCCGTGAAGATCGTGCGCTCGCCTCGCGGCGTGGGCACGTGGCTGCTCCGCTTCAACGCTGGGCACCACTGACACCGTATATGCGCCTCTGGACACTCCATCCGCAGTATCTCGATTTCCAAGGTCTCGTGGCGCTTTGGCGGGAGAGTCTTCTCGCCAGAGCGGTGCTGCGTGGCCAAACAAAGGGGTACAGGCACCATCCTCAGCTGCATCGATTTCTGCAGCAGCCTGCGCCACGCTCGGCCATTAATAGCTATCTGGCGGGGGTTCTGTTGGAAGCTGAGGCGCGAGGCTATTCATTTGACAGGAGTAAAATCGGCCCGGTTCGATCCCGCGTAAGTCTTGCCAGCACGGATGGCCAGCTCCAATTCGAATGGCAGCATCTGCTCCGAAAGCTGCGGGCGCGCAGCCCAGCTCACTATCGGCGTCTTCGTGACATAAGATACCCCGAGGCTCACCCCCTATTTAAAATCTTGCCTGGGCCGACGGAGCCGTGGGAGCGAGCCTTGGGGCATGGTGGTCGCCCGGCGACCCAATAATTCTTTCAGGTGTGACTATGATTGACCGCGCTCATTTCCTGATCTTTTTATCTGCCGCAGTAGTCCTGGCGGTATCGCCCGGTCCTGGGATGATTTACGTCCTGGCTCGCAGCCTTCGAGGCGGTCGCGCTATCGGTCTTGCTTCCTGTTTGGGGACGGCGGCGCGGGACCCGGCTTTTCCGACGGCGACTGTTGAGCAAGACGCTGGACGGCCCTTTTGGCAGGGCATGTTGACGGAGGTACTAAACCCCAAGACGGCGCTATTTTTTCTGGCGCTGATTCCCCAGTTCATTAATCACACAGCGTCAGTCGTTCCGCAGTTCCTCATGCTGGGTGCGATATCGGTGACTCTTAATACTATGGCGGACATTGCGGTGGTGCTGGCGGCTGTGCGGTTGGAGCGCCGGCTCAAATCCTCGACGGTATGGCAGCTGCGGCAGCGTCAGGTAGCTGGCGTCGCGGCCATCGTCAACGCGGCGAACTCCTCGCTGCTGGGCGGCGGAGGTGTCGATGGCGCGATTCATCGCGCGGCGGGTCCCGAATTGGTTCAGGAGTGCCGGCAACTGGGGGGTTGTAAGACGGGCGATGCCAAGCTGACGAAGGGGTATCGCTTGCCGGCCAGGTACGTCATCCATACTGTGGGTCCCGTCTGGCAGGGCGGGCACAGTGGCGAACCGGAGCTACTGGCGTCCTGCTACCGACGTACGATAGAAGTTGCTGTACAGAATGACATCGACGAACTGGCGTTCCCCTGTATCAGCACCGGGGTTTTCGGATACCCGAAGGAGCCGGCGGCAAGTATTGCGGTAACGACGGTTCGATCCTTGATGCAAATGCCATCAAATTTAAGTCGTGTCGTCTTTTGCTGCTTTTCGCTCAGTGATCTGCAAATATATGAGCGCATCTTGGCCCGGGACTCGACCGGATAGATCAATTGCCGCCGCGCCGCAAATCAACATGCCCACGACGTCGAGAATGGCTTCCGGTCGAGCACCCATAAGCGCTGTTGCTGCAGGGCTACTCGCTGCTGTGGCGTGGTTTGGGGTGCTATTGCAACTCTGGTTATCCATCAGATTGGCCCTCGTCAATGGAACGCCAGTTATCAGCGGCTTGGTGTCCTACCTGGGCTACTTTACGGTCCTGACGAACATCTTCGTCGCATTGGTCTGCACTGCCGGGTCGCTCCGTCAACACCCACCGCGTCGTTCATCGCTGTATCGCCTGCCGCTTGTCGGTTGCTCAACCGCCGCGATACTTGTCGTCGGCATTGGCTACCACGCCCTGCTACGGGAGAGCTGGAATCCACAGGGCCTTCAATGGGTCGCCGACGTCGTCCTGCACTACGCCGTACCTGCCGGAGCTTTGCTGCATTGGCTGGTCTATCGCCATGATGAGCGAGTAGTTTGGTGGGGACCCCTCTCTTGGTGCTGGTATCCACTGGTCTACTTTATTTACGTCATGCTGCGCGGAGAAATCCTGTCCTCCTATCCGTATCCGTTCATTGATGTCCTGACCCTGGGATACGCACGGTCTGTGATCAACGCGGTGGGTTTTCTGGTTGGCTTTGTTGTCTTGGGTTTCGCGTTGCTCGGGCTGCGTGCCCTCGTGAAGGGCGCCAGAAGGGCGGCTTATGAAGGTGGGGCCTGACCAGGAAGCGGGGGTGCGGGAGAAACCGATGAAACGTACGTGGACAATCATTGGTGTTGCCGATGTCGCTCGCAGTTTCAACTGGTATCAGTCGCTGTTCGGTCAACCGCAGACATCGCCGGCGCATGATTACTTCGGGCAAATCCTCGACACGGATGGAACGGTCTTGCTCTGTCTCCACCAGTGGGGCGAACACGAGCATCCACCTTTGACGAGTCCCGATCACGCGACACCCGGCAATGGACTGCTTTTGTTCTTTCGTGTGGATGATTTTGACGACGCGCTGCCCAGGGCCCGTGCGCTGGTCGCCAGACTCGAAGAGGAGCCTCACCTGAATCCCAGCACGGGAACCCAAGAGTTTGCACTCCGTGATCCTGACGGGTACTACGTGATGGTCAGTGCCCTCGATGCGGTATATTAATTGGAGTGGTGAAGAGGTTTCATATGGATAGCGGACCTCGATATTGGTTTCGGGAGAAGAGCTATGGTTGGGGTTGGGGACTGCCCCTTACGTGGGAAGGGTGGGTTGTAATCACGGTTTGGTTGGGCGTGTGGGTCGCTGTAATTCCGTCGCTGCGCTCACATCGACATGTCCTCGAGCATGTTGTATTCGTTGCTGGGATGGTCGCGGCGCTCTTCGGAGTATGCTGCTGGAAGGGTGAGCCGTTGCGCTGGCGCTGGGGCGATTGATTTGCACGATGGGGGTCATAACATGTCCGACGCAACGGCGAAGACGCGGGGAATAAATCATTTAGGTCTTTCCGTACTGGACGTAGACAGTACATCTCGGTTCTTCGTACAGCTGCTTGGTTGGGTTGAAAGCGGCCGGGACGAATCCTACCCGCGCACCGCCGTCAGCGACGGACATACTCGATTAACTTTGTGGCAGGTTGATCGCTCACTCGACGTCCAAGCATTTAATCGGAGAAGGAATGTTGGTTTGCATCATTTGGCGCTCGAGGTCGCGAGCGAGGAGCGCCTAATGGAACTGGCCGATCAATTGAAAGGGCAGCGTGACGTTACGATTGAGTTCATGCCAGAGCTGGTTGGAAAGGGACCGAGAAAACATATGATGTGCCTCGAGCCCGGGGGAATTCGTATCGAATTTGTCTGGCCAGGCGTCTAACGAGGCGCCGCCGTCGCCGTACATCCTGTCGGGGGGAGTTATGCACTTCTTGCTTTTTTACGAATTTGGACCCAACGCGGCCGGGCGTCGCGCTCCCTATAGAGGGGCGCATTTGCGCGCGGCCTGGGCCGCGCATTCGCGAGGCGAGCTGGTTCTAGGCGGCGCGTACGCGGATCCAGTGGATGGGGCGGCGCTCTTGTTTCAATGTGACTCGCCGGATGTCGTAGAGCGCTTCGCGGCCTCGGACCCGTATGTGGTCGAAGGTATCGTTACACGTTGGCGAATTCGTGGCTGGACGACGGTCGTTGGCAGTGACGCGACTACGCCGGTCCATCCGTCCACCTAACCGAATATTGGGGCTCCCGATACTTCGAATCGAGCAGGGAACCGTAGCGCGCGCCACGTTGCATCTCCTCTAACCGGCGTTGCCGCTGCGGTCGGCTCCCTTCGGCACAATGGGGGCGAGATTTGTGCTCGGCGCCCAGCCGGTGCGGCCGGCGGCGGTTCGTACGAGCACGAAGCCATCGTGCTCCGCTCCGGTACTGACGATGGTGGCTTCCGGCAGCACGAAGAGAGTTTCTTCGATGAGCGTCGGAGAGACGCGGACCGGGGCTGTCTTCGTGATCACGACGGCTTCGTGCATGACGGGCCATAGGGTGACAGCGTCGGCGATGGACACGCCGAGAAGCACCATTCCGACCAGAGTCGCTAGGGCAAATTTGCGCCGATGCCGCGGGTAGAATCGCAGCCTGAGCGCGCCGATCCCGGCGATCAGAAGACCGAGGACTCCAAGCCAGGCAAGAGTGCGTGGGCCGACGATCGCGGTCAGGCGTTCGAATTGGGTGTGGGTTTCGGGCGGCAGTCCGGAGGCGACGAGTACCTGGCTCAGGTTGGCTTCAATATCAGGATCGCTTGGGTCAAGCAGCCTCGCGCGTTCGTAGTTCAGAACCGCGAATCCGGGCTTGCCCGCTCGTGCAAAGGCATTGGCGAAGTTGTACAGAGCGGCAGCGGAGTAACCCGCCTGCGCAGTCGGCGCCGGCGTTTGTGCGTGGCTCGATGCGAACACGGCAAGCGCGATGATTGAGATGCCCCAGGGCGCGCGGCGCGTCATGAAGGTGTCTCGGGTGTGATTTGACGGCGAACGAGTTCGGTCCACCGTTCGAAATCGGCGGTCGTCAGGGCGTGCCCGGAGTAGTTGGCTTCGTCTGCGAGGGTGAAAATCTCGCGGATGTCGCGTTGGTCGTCGCCCTCGAGGCGTGCGTCCAGATCGTCCGTGGTGATGTGTTCGGGCGGAATGTCGGGCCAGCGTGCGTTCAAGGTTTGCTGTAGTGCGGAGCGTGCGGCGTTGAAGAAGGGGGCTGCGTCGCGCTGGGCGGCGGCGGTGGCCATCTGTTCCGACAGGCCGCGGATTATTTGGGATCTCACGCGTTCGCGCTCTCTGTGCACATCGAGGGCATCGCGCTCGCGACGGCGCAGTGCGATCCAACTGCCGCCGAATAGGAGCGCCAGCACGGTCGGGATGGCAAGGAACTTCGGCTGAAAATAGGGAGGAGTCACGGAGTCGAGGCGCGCTTCGGTGATGGCATGGTCGGGGCGCAGGCCGCCGTGCGATTCATCGGCAGGGGCGCCAGCGGAGTTCGGCGATTTGGGCGTCGGTCCCGATGTTGACGCTGTGACCGGCGGGGGCTGGTTGGCCGCGCTGTTCGCAGCGGGGGAGACGGTGACGGGCAGCGGCGAACTGTGGGCGGTTTCGTACTGGTGTGTGGCGGGGTCGAAATAACTGAAGCTGAGCGGTGGAATGGTCTGAGCGCCGGGCTGCGATGCGATGAGGGGTTGCTCGAAGATTTTCTCGCCGCGGAATCCGGTGGGATCGGTTGAGCTGAAGGTTGACTTGGGTTCGTAGGTCTTCCACTCGGAGCCGGTGTCGAGCATGTTGCTGTCGACCCGGTCGAATGTGCCGCTGCCGGTCACGTGCATGCGAAGGGTGAGCGGATCGCCCGCCGTGTTCTTGGCGGACGATACGTCGGTGCTGATCTTGAATGTGCCGACGGCGCCGCTGAAGTCGGGCGGCTTGCCCTGGCTGGGCAGGGGCAGTACTTTCATCGCCGCTTCGGGGCTGGTGACGGTGATGTTCTTCTGCACCATCACGCCGAAAATATTCTGCAAAAAGGGATCGCCGAGCAGATCGTCAATCCTGGCGTCGCCCTGCGGACGGGTGCGGACCCGCACCGTCATCGGTGTTTCGAAGTTGAGCGAGTAAGTGCCCGGTTTGACCGCGGCGAGCAGGCTGCGCCACCTGTACACGGTGAAGGACTGGCCGTTGATGGTTTTGGCGGAGTGCTCGGGCTGACGAGAGAGATTGTTGAGGGTGAAATCGCTGCTGTTGAGTTTCGGCAGGCCGTTGATCGAGGCGACGAACCCGTCGCGCATGCCGACCTCGATCTCCACCGGAACACTTTCGCCGACATAGAGTTCGTGTTTGGGTATGTCCAGGTTCACGAAGGCGGAGCCGTCGGCGGTGAGATGCACATTGGAATTCGATCCGCCCAGGGAGAAGGGCGTGAGGCCGGGAGAGGCGCTTCCGTTGGGTGACGCTGAGGAGCCGCCGCCGCTGCCGCTCGGCATGACTCGCAGCACCATGGGCGGTGAATGCGGAGTGGGGCCGGGGATGGTGAATATGCCGGGCTGCTCTGGCGTGACCCGGATGATGGTCGACGTCGATTCGAGGGTCGCGCCATTGATGATTTGAATCTGGCGGGACTGGCCAACGACGCGGAATTCCAATCCAGAGACTTCGGGGAGGCTCACCGAGAGAGTGCCGCTGCCGGAGGTCGTGATGGTGAGCTGCGCCGAGTCTCCCATCTCGATCTGTGATGGCTCGACGGCGGCATCCACCGACGGAGCGGCGGCCTCGCCTGCGCCGACGGTGACCCCATAAAGGGTGATTGCCGCCAGCATTCCTATCCATCGGTGCGCGCGCGTTCTCATCACCAGTCTTTGAAGGGCTTGTCAGGGGGTGAATCGGGTTGCTTGCGGGCGAACGGCACGGCTTGCGCGCGCCGTTCATCTCCTTTCTGTGAATCGAGTAATTGGCGCGCTTCCTCGGGGGTCATCTGGCCGGGAACTCGCTGGGCCTCGCCTTGATCGGTGCCCTCTTGCGGTGCGTTGGTGCCGGGCGCGGCCTTGGGTTGGCCGTTGCCGGGCTTGGGTTGATCCGCGCTCGGAGGTGGCTGTTGGTTGGGCGATTGTTGGCCGGGCGGCTGCTGATTAGGCTGCTGCTGATTCGGCGGTGGCTGGCCGGCGGATGGCTGGTTCGGAGGCGGTTGCTGGCCTGGCTGTTGCTGATTGGAAGGCGGCTGCTGACCCGGCTGCTGGGGCTGCTGGTTCGGCGGTTGTTGGCCGGGCGGCGGCTGATTGGGCTGTTGCTGATTCGGCGGCGGCTGGCCGGAGTTCGGCTGCTTCGGCGGGTTTTGATTTTGCGGGCCGTTTTGATTCTGGTTTTGATTTTGGTTCTGGTTCTGGTTTTGACCCTGACCCTGACCCTGACCTTTGCCTTGGCCCTGACCTTGACCCTGCCCCTTGCCTTGACCTTGACCTTGATTCTGCGGCGGGTCCTGGTTCTGTTTCAGTTCCGCGATTTTGCGCTTGACGAAGTCGCGGTTGAATTTGCTGTCGGCATCGTCGGCGCGCAGCTGGAGCGCGGTGTCGTATGCTTTGACGGCTTGGTTCCAGGCTTGCAGCGTCTGCTCGCGGGAGCTTTTCTCGGTCGCTTGTCCGGTGCGGTACAGAGTGTTGCCGAGGTTGTAGTACGCGTCCTCTTGCTCGGCGAGGCGTTTCGCGTCGCCCGATGGGGCGCGGCTGATCGAATCCTGAAATGCCTGCGCCGCCTGGGGGAACTGTCCGGCCCGGTACGCCGCGGTGCCGGCATTGTATTGCAGCTCGGGTTTCTTGGGGTCGCGCTTTGCCTCGGCGGCGTATTCATTTTGGGCGGTGACGAAATCGCCTTTCTTATAGGCATCTTCGGCGCTGGTGGTCGAAGCGCGCAGCGTGCGCGCTGGTGCAAATGACAGCAGCAATAGCAGGGCGGAAATCGCAGCGAGGCCGGATGCGGTGGACGCCGCGGCGGCGGCATTGCGACGTTTGGCGGTGACGCGGCGGCGAGAGCCGATGAGCTGGCTCAACAGGAGCAGGCCGAGCGATGCGGCCAGTGGCCATTGGTAGCGCTGGGTGTAGATTTTCTGGCGGCGCGAGGCGAGGTCATGCTTGAGCAGGGGGGCGAGGCCTGCCTTGTAGATGGCGTCGAGCCCCTGTCCTTCGGGGCCGAGCGGGGCGTACAGGCCGCCGGTGGCGGTGGCAATGGCCTTCAATGCCGTCTCGTCGAGCCGCGATTTGACGAAGGCGCCTGAGTCGTCTTTCACGAATCCGCCGCTGGAGTTTCCCGTCACGGGAATCAGATCGCCCTGCGGGGTGCCGACGCCGATGGTGAAGATTTTCATCCCGTCTTGCCGGGCTGCGTTTTGAGCTGCAACCAATGCGTCGCCCTCGAGGTCCTCTCCGTCGGTGACCAGGATCAGGATTTTATCGCTGCCGGGACGGCGGCGCAGCGTCTGCTCGGCCAGTTGAATGGCGCTGGTGATATTGGTGCCGCCGTGCGGGATGGTGTTGACGTCGATGGAGTTCAGGGATTCGTGAAACGCGCCATAGTCGAGGGTGATGGGGCACACCAGGAAGGCGTCGCCGGCGAAGGCCACCAGGCCGACTGCATCGCCGTCGAGTTCGTGGGTGAAGTCATCGATGGCGAGCTTGGCGCGGGTCAGGCGGTCGGGCTTCACATCGGGTGTGGTCATGCTGCGCGAGGTGTCCAGCGCGATGATGATGTCATTGCCGCGGCGGTTGACCACTTCCCAGCGATAGCCCACCAGCGGTCCGGCCAGCGCCACGAACAGCAATGCCAAGGCCATCAGCAGCAGTCCGCGCTGCAGGCGGCGCCGTGCGACGGATACCGACAGGGTGAGTTGCGTGCGCAGGTGCGCTGAGACGAATCGAGCCAGCGCCGCGTGCTGGCGGCCATCGTAGCGGTGCCACAGCCAGAGCAGGCAGAGGCAGGCGATGAATCCGCCCGCCAACCATCGGGGGTTGCTGAAGGTCACGGCAATCTCCGAAAGCGCGTCTGCTGCAGCAACAGGCCGAAACACAGGAAAGCGGCCGACGGGATCAGCGCCCAGGAATACAGCTCTTCCTGGTGCTCGAACTTCTGCACGGTCTGTGCGGTGGTCTCGAGGCGGTTGATCTGTTCGTAGATCTTCTGCAAGGAATCGGTATCGGTGGCGCGGTAGAAGGTGCCGCCGGTTTCCTGGGCGATGGTCTGCAGAGTCTTCTCGTCCACATCCACCTTGTCCATGATCAGGTGCATGTGGCCGGCTTCGTCGCGCACGGGAATGGGCGCCATGCCGCGCACGCCGACGCCGATGGTGTAGATCTTCACGCCGAGCGCCTTGGCGGCTTCGGCTGCGGCCAGGGGTGCGATTTTGCCGGTGTTGTTCATGCCGTCGGTGAGCAGGATGACGACTTTGGATTTTGCAGTGGTGGTGCGCAGGCGGTTGACGCTGGCGGCAATGGCCGAGCCGATGGCGGTGCCATCATCGCCGGCGGGCGCGGTGCTGACGCGCTCGAGATTCTGCTGCAGCCAGTCATGATCGAGAGTGAGCGGGCTGACCAGATAGGGTCCGGCGGCGAAGGCGATGAGACCGATGCGATCGTTGGGCCGTTCGTCGATGAACTTCGCCACCACGGATTTGACCACTTCGATGCGGTTCACGCGCTGGTCGTCCACGAGAAAGTCGAGCGCCTGCATGGATCCGGACACATCGAGTCCGAGCACGATGTCGATGCCGTTGGCGGTCACGGTGGTGTTGCTGTGGTTGCGCTGCGGGCGTGCCAGGCCGACGATCATGAGCGCGGCGGCCAGCAGGGGCAGCAGCCACAGCCAGCCGCCGGCGCGAGTGCGGCTTTTGCGGGCCACTTCCCGGGCCAGACCCACGTCGGAGAATTCGACGGCGGCGACCGGGCCGCGCCGCCCGCGCAGCAGCATCACCACGGGCAGCAGCGCCAGAAGCCACAGCCACTCAGGTTGTAGGAAGCGAATCACGGGCCTCCTTGACGCGAAGCGGCGGGGTCTCGCGTGTTGTCGCCGCGGGCGGGGGTTTGGACGATTCGGTCACGAAGCTGCGCGCGCTGGCGTGCAGGGATTCGAGTATCAGCCGGGACAGAGAGACGCCGGCGAATTTGGCCAGATCGCATTGATTCAGGAACTCGGCCAGCAGGCTGCGGTGCGCGGCGAGCGAGGCGTTCGAGGATTCCAGCAGGTCGCGCAGGAACTCCTCGGTGGTGCGATGGGTGGCCGTGACGCTGAACTGCACTTCGATGTACTGGCGCACGATGTCCGACACGGCGATGGAGAATTCTCGTGCGCTGGCGGGATCCAGCAGCCGGCGGATCTCCTCGAGACGCTGCAGAGCGACTTCGAAGGGGAGGAGGATTCGCGGCTTGGTGAGGCGGCGGCGCCAGCGCCAGAGGGCATAGCCACCGATGAGGAGCAGACCTGCTCCAGCCAATAGGGCGGGTATCAGCCAGGAGGGAAGCATCCCTTTGGGGCCACGGATATCGCGGATGTCTTCGTCGGGCGCGGGGGCAGAGGCGGGTGCTGAGTCGGACGGAGAGCCTGGACTTGAACCGGACCGGGAGCCCGATCGCGAGCCGGAGCCGGAGCCGGACCAGGACCCGGACCCGAACCGAGAGTCAGACCCAGGCCGAGAGTCAGACCCAGGCCGAGAGTCAGACCCAGAGCCAGCTCCAGAGTCAGTCCCAGACCGAGAGTCGGACGCGGAGTCTGACCCCGGTGCGGATTCCGGCGGTTCGGAAGCGGGTGCGGAGGAGCGCTTCGGCGGAGTAAAGAATTCGGGTGTCGTGGGGGCCAGAGTCACCGGCGTGGACGGAGACGCAGATTGGGAGGCCGGCGCGGGCAGAGGAAGAGGTGCGGGCAGTACGGGTCCGGCCGGTGTCCGCATCGCCTTTGCGTCAGCTGCGTTGGTGTTAGCTGGGGTTGTGTCGGCGAAAGACTGGGTGCCCTGAAACAGTGCGGCGAGGCTGATCGCCACGGCGGCGCACGCATGGGTGGCGCGGTTTCTCGTGCGCGGGTTCATACGCGGCGTCGTTCACGGGTTTTGAAGAAACGCTGCAGAGCGGGCATGTAGGGGGTGTCGGTTTTGAGTTCCAGGGTGTCGACGCCCTCGGAGCGGAAGTCGTTCACCAGGCGTCGTGCGCGTTCGATGGCGAGTTCGGCGAAGCGCTTGCGTACGGCGGCGCTGGCGGTGTCGAGTTCGATGACTTCGCCGGTTTCTGCGTCTTCGAGTGCGAGGACGCCGACGTTGGGGAGTTCCTTCTCGCGTGGGTCGCCGATCTGGACGGCGATCAGGTCGTGGCGGCGGTTGGTCTGGCGCATGGCGCGGCGCAGATCGGTGCGCGTTTGCACGGGATCGCCGGGCGATTGGAAATCGGAAATCAGGAAGACGATCGCGCGCCGGTGCAGGAC
The DNA here is from genome assembly GCA_963807505.1 of uncultured Gammaproteobacteria bacterium. Taxonomy (GTDB): domain Bacteria; phylum Pseudomonadota; class Gammaproteobacteria; order Steroidobacterales; family Steroidobacteraceae; genus Bog-1198. The sequence goes on from CAWECC010000001.1 coordinate 1,869,668, forward strand.
GTGGTTGGCGACGTCGAGTGCCTTGATGCTGTCGGTGCCGCGCCCTTCGGGGGTGTGGTGCAGGATGTCGCGCACCACGCGCAGTACGTGGCGCCGGCCTTTCTTGGGCGGCAGGTAGCGTTCGACGCGGTCGGTGTAGAGCAGCAGTCCGACTTTGTCGCTGTTGCGGATCGCGGAGAAGGCGAGGACGCTGGCGAGTTCGGCGGCGAGATCGCGTTTGGAGAAGGTGGCCGAGCCGAAATTTCCCGAGGCGCTGATGTCGACCAGCAAGAGAATGGTCAGCTCGCGTTCTTCGGTGAACTTCTTGACGAAGGGCCGGCCGGCGCGCGCGGTGACGTTCCAGTCGATGGTGCGCACTTCGTCGCCGGCGCTGTACTCGCGTACTTCGTCGAAATCCATGCCGCGGCCTTTGAATACCGAATGGTATTCGCCGGCGAGGCTGTCGTTGACCATGCGGCGAGTGCGGATCTCCAGTTGCCGCATGCTGCTCATGATGGTTTTAGTGGATTTGGTGGTTTCCGCCGGCATAGTGATCAGGGCACGGGGAGGGCGTCGAGAATCTTGTGTATCACGTCCTCGGAAGCTGATGTTTTCGGCTTCGGCTTCGTAGGTCACGGTGACGCGGTGACGCAGGACATCCATGGCGATGCTCTTGACGTCCTGTGGAGTCACGTAGTGGCGGCCGTTGAGAAATGCAATCGCGCGCGCGGCCAGCGTCAGGTTGATGGTGGCGCGCGGCGAGGCGCCGGTTTGGATGTAGCCGTTCAGCTTCAAGGCGGCTGGCGGCGGGCGGTCGCGTCGCGAGCACCAGGTCCACGATGTAGTTGCGGATTTTGTCGTCGACGTACAGGGTGTTGACGACATGGCGGGCGTTGAGGATTTGCTGGGCGGAGACGACGGGGCGGACGCTCGGCAAGGCTTCCGAGGTGGCCATGGCGTCGAGGATGGCGCGCTCTTCGGCGCGGTTCGGGTAGCTCACCACCACTTTCATCATGAAGCGGTCGATCTGTGCTTCGGGCAGTGGATAGGTGCCTTCCTGTTCCAGCGGATTCTGCGTCGCGAGCACCAGAAAGGGATTGGGCAGGGGGTAGGTCTCGTCGCCGATGGTGACTTGGCGTTCCTGCATGGCTTCGAGGAGTGCGCTCTGTACTTTCGCCGGGGCGCGATTGATTTCGTCCGCGAGAATGAGATTGCTGAAAATCGGCCCGTGCTTGGTGCGAAAGGCGCCGTCATGGGGGCTGTAGATCATGGTGCCGACGATGTCGGCGGGCAGCATGTCCGGTGTGAACTGCAGACGCTTAAAGTTGACCGAAACGCCACTGGCCAAGGTTTTAAGGGCCAGGGTTTTGGCCAAGCCGGGCACGCCTTCCAGGAGCACGTGGCCGTTGGTCAGGAGTGCGACGAGCAGTCTGTCCAAGAGGTGCTTCTGTCCGACGATGACGCGCGCCATTTCGGTTTGCAGGGGGGCGATCCAGGTGGAGTTGTCGAGCACAGTCTCGCGTGCGGCACGCAGCGCGGCATCGGATTCGGCTGGTACGGTGCGCGTTTCGGGAATCGCCGCAAGTTTTTGATTCATCAGCATTAAATCCTATTTGACAGATTGCATCGACCGCACGGGGTCGGCGACTCCCTTTGAGTTTAGGGGTCGCCGGAGGTTCCCTTGGGGGCGGGGCGGCCTCCAGGGGTCAGAAACCCGTCGAGGCTACCTTAGTCAGACCCTTGATTCCCGACATCCTTGTTGGGGTTGATCAGGTATTTCCGGCCGGTCGCCGTTTTGCCATAAATGGCGATCTTGTCAAGATCTAGCGCTTCGATGAGGGATATTTCGGCGGCATAGGTGCTGGCGAAGGTGGTTTTGAGCTCTGCGGCAACGCGCTGCTTGAGTCTTTGCGTGGCGGCGGGTCCGATCTTTTGCAGGAAGGGGGTGACCAGCCAGCCGCCGACTCCCCAGGCCATGCCGAGGTTGCGGTTGATCTCGATCGGGCCGACGCCTAGGCCGCCGTAAACGTACACCTGCTTGTGGATCGACGACCCATAGCGACTGTACTGCGTGGCCTTGCGGTTGATGGCGACTTCCATGCAGGTGAGGATTTGGCCGGCGAGTTTGCCGCCGCCGATGGCGTCGAAGGCCAGTGTCGCGCCGGTGGTGGCCAGGGCTTCGATGAGGTCTTGCATGAAGCTGGGCGAGCTGGAATTGCAGATATGTGCGGCGCCCAGAGCCTTGAGCAGCGCGACTTGGGCGTCGCTGCGGACGATGTTCACGAGGGCGATGCCTTCCTGGGCGCATAGGCGATTCAGCATCTGGCCGAGGTTGGAGGCGGCGGCGGTGTGCACGAGTGCGGTGTGGCCTTCGCTGCGCAGGGTCTCGAGCATGCAGAGCGCGGTGAGCGGATTGACGAAGGCGGAGGCGCCCTCGGCGGGAGTCGCGCCTGCCGGCAGGGGCAGGCATTGCTCGTGCGGGACGCAGCGGTATTGGGAGTACATGGCACCGCCGAGCGCGGCGACGGACTTGCCGAGCAGCGCTTGCGCGGCGGCGGAGGAACCGGCTGCGACGACGGTTCCGGCGCCTTCGTTGCCTACGGGCATGGATTGGCCGAAGCGGGCGGTCATGCCTCTGAGCACGGCGTCGGGGATGGGGGCGGTGACCACGGGTTGATCGTTCGTGCCGCGTTGGGCGACCTTGCCCATGTCGGCGCCGGCGAACAAGAGGCCGAGATCCGAGGGATTGATGGGCGAGGCTTCGATGCGGATCAGCACTTCGCCGGCGGCCGGCGTGGGGATGGGGACGCGGGTCAGCGAGAGTTCGAGTTCGCCGCTGTCTTTGACTAGGGAGCGAAGCTGCAGAGCGGTGCGGGAGTCGGCGGATGTCATGATTTGAGTCGCCTGTGATTGCGGGGAGGGCTGCAATGTTACGCCAGTTAAGCGGTGGGTTCGAACGATGGCGCCACAGCGCGGCATCATGACTCATGCATCCTCTGAAGCTGGTGATTATCTGAAATAATGCGCAAGCGCACAGTGGGTGCGTGAATCAAGGTGACTTCATGAGAATTCCGCTGAAAATTGCATCGTGTGGGCTGACGGTTGTCGCGGTCGCAGCGTTAGCCGGGGCGGTGCACGGCGCGGCGGCGGCCGATCAGCCGGTGCTGCGGGAGATCGCGGCTGCGCCGGATCCGGCGCAGTTGCAGGCGACGGTGCAGGCGTTGGTGGGGTTCGGTACGCGTCATACGCTGTCGGATACGGTGTCGCCGAAGCGGGGTATCGGGGCGGCGCGGCGTTGGGTGCAGTCGCGGTTCGAGAAGATCGGGCGTGACTGTGGGGGGTGCCTCAGCATCGAGACGCCGTCGCAGACGGTGAGCGGGTCGCGCTTGCCGAAGCCGGCTGAGATCGTCGATGTGGTGGCGATACAGAAGGGTACTTCCGATCCTGAACGGGTGATCGTGGTGACCGGGCACATCGATTCGCGGGTCACGGATGTCATGAATGCGACAGCGGATGCGCCGGGCGCCGATGACGATGCGTCGGGGGTGGCGGCGGTGATCGAGGCGGCGCGGGTGTTGAGCCGCTATAAATTCGCGGCAACCATCGTCTACGGCGTGCTGTCGGGCGAGGAACAGGGACTGTATGGCGGCAAAGTCTTGGCGGATTACGCGAAAACTCAGGGCTGGAGGGTGGAGGCGGATCTGAACAACGACATCGTCGGGGGCACTCGCGGGCAGAATGGGGTGGTGGACAATACGCGTCTGCGCTTGTTCTCTGAGGGGACGCGCGATGTGGAAACTCCTGCGGACGCGAAGCAGCGGCGCTTCGAGGGCGGGGAGAATGACTCGGCCTCGCGCAATGTGGCGCGCTACGCGAAAGCGGTGGCGGAAAGCTATATGCCGAATTGGACCGTGGCATTGGTGTACCGGCTGGATCGCTTCGGCCGCGGCGGCGATCACTCGGCGTTCAATGCGTTGGGCTATCCCGCGGTACGCTTTACTGAAAACGCCGAGGATTATCGGCATCAGCATCAGGATTTGCGCACCGAGGGTGGCGTGGAGTACGGCGACACCCTTGCGCATGTGGATTTTGCCTATCTGGCCAAGGTGACGGCGACCAATGCGCTGACCGCGGCGTCGATGGCTTCGGCACCGCCGCCGCCCGTGGACGTCAAGGTCGAGGGGGCGGTCACGCCGGATACGCGAGTGTCGTGGAAGGCGTCGCCGGGTGCGCCGGCGGCGGGTTACCGGGTGCATTGGCGTGATACGACCGAGCCGCTCTGGACGCATGCGCGCGATGCGGGCAATGTCGAGGCGCTGACGCTGGCCAATGTGGCCATCGATGATTTCGTGTTCGGTGTGGCCAGTGTGTCGGCGGATGGCTTCGAGAGTCCGGTGGTGTTTCCGGGTGCAGCCGGAGCGTTCTGGGCGCATTGAAATGGCGGCACCGGTGTTCTACGGCTGGTTCGTCGTCGCCGGTGCCTTCGCCATCACCTTCGTCGGCTTTGGCAGTGCGTATACATTCAGCGCCTTCGTCCACTCTCTGCAGACGGACTTCGCGGCTTCACGCGGTTCGGTGTCGTTGGTGTTCTCGTTGGCCGGATTTTTGTATTTCGGACTGGGAATCGTCAGCGGGCCGCTCGCGGATCGATGGGGCGCGCGCCGTCTCGGCATCATCGGCATGGTGCTCATTGGTCTGGGCCTGTGCGCCGCCAGCATGGCGCGCACTCTGACTGAGGTGTATGTGGCTTACGGGCTCGGCATCGGGCTGGGCGTCGGATGTTCCTATGTTCCTGCGCTGGGCGCGGTGCAGCGCTGGTTCGTCAAGCGCCGTGGATTTGCGTCGGGTCTGGCGGTGAGCGGGATTGGGGTGGGCACGCTGGTCATGCCGCCTCTGGCTTCATTCTGTATTGAGGCGCTGGGGTGGCGTCACGCCTACTTGGTGCTGGGTGTTCTGGCTGCTGTCGTGGGCGTCGGCATGGCGGTGTTGATCGAGAATGATCCGCGGGAGCGGGGCCTTGCGCCTGATGGGGATGCTCTGCAATCGGGCGCCCGCGCCGAGTTGCCGCCGGGTTTTTCTTTGCGCGATGCGGTCAGGTCGCGCCGATTCATCAGCTTGTACGCTGCCTGCCTGATCTGCTCGTTCGGAATATTCGTGCCGTTCGTGCATCTGATTCCGTATGCACTCGATCATGGCGTGCCGCAATCCGCGGCCGTTTTGTTGCTCGGGGCGGTGGGCGTGGGCAGCACTGCGGGACGGTTTTTCCTGGGTGGTCTGGCCGACCGCCTGGGCCGCGAACTGGCGCTGCTGCTGATGTTCGCGGGAATGGCCTGCGCGCTGCTGATCTGGGTGTGCTCGGCGGCCTTTGGGGGCATGTGCCTGTTTGCGTTGGTGTACGGCGTGTTCTACGGCGGCTACGTTGCCGTTCTGCCGGCCTTGGTGATGGACTACTTCGGCGGCCGCAATGTGGGCGGCATCATCGGCGTGCTGTATACCAGCATTGCCGTCGGGACTTTGATAGGACCCAGTGCGGCCGGCTTTGCCTTCGATGTGAGCCATAGCTACGTGCTGCCGATTCTGGCCAGCGCCGGTGGGAACCTCATTGCGGTGCTCATCATGGCGGAGGTCATGGTGAGTACGTCGAAAGCGGCTGCGCTGAGTGGCGCGCGCGGATGATAAGGAAGGTGCCGCGCTCCTCGTCGAAGGCAGTGGGCACGTTATCGAAGGGGGTGCGCGCTGTATCGAAGCCGCCCCCTCCTTCATCGAAGGTGCTTCGCGATGGCGTCCCGCGTCATGGGGTGGCCCGGGTGATCTCGAAATTAGGGATGGGCTCGCGCACGCAGGCGGCGCAGTGGGTGCGAGAGGGGCGCGTCCGCGTCAACGGGCGCGTGGCCCGCGATCCGGAATTTCCGGTGCGGCAGGGAGTGGACCGGATCGATATCGATGGGCAGGAATCCGCGCCGGCGGTGCGAGTGGTGCTCATGCTGAACAAGCCGCGCGGTTTGGTGACGACGACGCGGGATGAGAAGGGTCGGGCGACGGTGTACAGCTGCTTTGCGGGTGCGGACCTGCCGTGGGTGGCGCCGGTCGGCAGGCTCGACAAGGCCAGCGAGGGATTGCTGCTGTTCAGCAATGATCCCGAGTGGGCGGCGGGTATCGCCGACCCGGACCGCGGGGTGACGAAGACCTACCATGTGCAGATTGACCGCTTGCCTGAGATCGAGTTACTGGCGCAGCTCGAGCGGGGTGCGGTGGTGGACGGAGAGCAGCTGGCGGTTCGATCGGCGCGCACGGTGCGCGGCGGCGAGAAGAACGCTTGGCTGGAAATCGTACTCGACGAGGGGCGCAATCGACAGATACGGCGGCTGCTGGAAGCCTTCGATGTGCGCGTGCTGCGGCTGGTGCGCGTGGCCATTGGGCCGCTGTTGCTGGGGGAATTGGCAAAGGGGCGGTGGCGGATGCTCACTCGGGAGGAAATTGATTCGCTGTGGATGGGCTGACCGTGCCCGGCAGGCGCATTCCGAGCTGATCGAACAGGAAGGCGTATACATCGGCGGACTGATTCACGCGGATGGACAGGGCGCTGCCTATGCCGTGCCCGGCGTGCGTATTGATGCTGAGATAGATGGGCCTGCCCGAACGCGGTGGCGGCTTGCAGGCGTGCGATCATTTTGCGCGAGTGCGCAGGATTGACGCGTCCGTCGGTCGCGCCGGTGGCCATGAATATGGCGGGATATGCGGTGCCGGTTTTCACGTGGTGATAGGGCGAATAGGCGTATAGGGCTTTGAATTGTTGCGGATCCTTCACGGAGCCGTATTCGGTGGTGTTGAACAGGCCGTTGGGATCGCAATTCGACGCGCAGCATGTCGTAGATGCCGACCTGCGATACCACGGCGCGAAATAGTTCGGGGCGCTGAGTGAAGGCGGCGCCCATCAGCAGTCCGCCATTGCTGCCGCCGATGATGGCCAGATGCTCGGGGCGGTGTAGCGGTGCGCGATCAAATGCTCCGCGGCGGCGATGAAATCGTCGAACACATTTTGCTTGTGAGTGAGCGCTCCCTGCTCATGCCAGCTCTCGCCGAATTCGCCGCCGCCGCGCAGATTCGCGATGACGAAAATTCCGCCGCCGTCGAGCCACAGCCGTGTCCTGGCGCCGAGGAATTCGGGGGTCTCGCTGACATCGTAGCCGCCGTAGCCGTTCAACAGCACGGGGTTGGAGCCGTTGAGGACGACGCCCTTGCGGCGCACGATGTTCAACGGAATCGACGTGCCGTCCTTGGAGCGGGCGAATTCGCGCACGACTTCCGTGTCGGCGAAGGAGACGGGACTGGTTTGCGCCAGCTTCGTTTCGGAAGATCGCGCCGCGGCTTCGTCGTAGCGCGAAAAAAAGGGCGGCCGTAGATAGGTCGCAATGGAGTAGAGCAGCGTGCCATCGCTCAGGGGCTCGACTTCATCGACCGTTGCAAGGTCCGGCAACGGCAGGGTGCCTCGAGGCTTGCCGGCGTGATCGAAGATGGCCACCCGCGACGGGCCGCCGATGAGTTCGCGGACGTAGATTGCGCGTGAGGTGACGGCCACCGGTTCGCCGCCGGTCTGGTCGCCGCTCAGAATGACGGCGTCGGACTCGGGCACGAGGACGGCGGCCTGCGCGAGATCCACCACACCCGGCGCGAGCTTCAGCAGTTTCCCGTGCGGCGCGTTCTTGCGCGACACCAGGTATAGAGCACCGTCCGCTCCTACGGTGGCATCGACGATCTGGTCCTCGAAGTGCGTCACTTGGCGGACGGTTCCGCCGGCATCGATCAGGTAGTGTGCGAATTCGCCACCGTCGCCGTTCGCGACCGATACCACCACGATGTTCGGATTGAATCGATTGGTCAGGGATATTTCCGCCACTTTCGGCAAGCCCTTGCCGAGAACGTAGATGTCCTGGCTTGCGGCGCCGCCGACCCGATGGAAATACACTTGCTGGAAAAAGTGCTGTTCCTCGGCGGGGCGATCGGGTCCGGGGTAGCGGGTGTACCAGAATCCATGGCTGTCGGCGCGCCAGGCCAGGCTGCCGCCGCCGGTCGGAAACTGCACTCGTGCAATCGGCTCGCCGACTTCCTTGCCCGACATCACGTCGAATACATGCAGCGTACCGTCTTCGCTGCCATTGTCCGACAGGGACACCGCCAGCAGTTTGCCGTCCGGCGAGGGCACGAACCAATCGATGGCCGTCGTTCCCTTCGGGTTCAAGGTGTTCGGATCGACGAGGATGCGGGCGAGCGAGGGTTCGGCCGCATTGGTCAGAACCGCGATCATCGGCTGCTGCTTGGGCGGCTGGTCATAGAGCGCGAAAATCTTGCCCTCGACCGCGTGCAGGGCGTGGTACGAGCTCGACGTCGCGGAGATCTGCCGCAGCAGCTGGTTGTAAATCGGTGCGCGCTGCGGCAGGGCGTCCAGGTACTTTCGCGTGCGTTGGTCCTGGGCTTCGCTCCACTCGCGCACTTGGGCGCTGTTCGGGTCTTCGAGCCAGCGATAGGGGTCTGATACCTGCACGCCATGGTAGGTGTCGGTCACGATGTGCTGCTCGGCCGGTGGCGCTCCCGGGTCGCCGGCCTGGGCAAGGCCGAAGGTGAATATCAGGCCAATTCCCAGAGACGCCGAGCTACGAATCCTTTCTGTCAGCATGGACGCACACTCATGAATAAAAGGTGTGCAATCATCCGCCGGCGTAGCGGGGCCGGCAAGCGGACTCTACCCTCAATAGGCGGCGGGACAGGCTCCGCCGTCGAGCAGGAGGTTCTGGCCGGTGAGGCAGGAGGCGTGGGCGCCGCAGATGAGACGCCGCGTCTGACACGCGAGCTAAGACTTCTTCGCCAGATCAGCGGTGAAGCCGATGGGACGGCGCTTTGGCTCCGGCGGGTCCATGAGTTCGCGGATCGCCGAGAGGATGGCTGTGATGGCCTCGTCATGGTTCTTGAGCTTATGTTCGAGCTCGTTGAGCTTGCGAGCCAGCGCGGAGTTCGAGGCGAGCAGTGCGCGCAGCCGCACGAAAGCCCGCATAATCTCGATGTTGACGGCGATGGCACGCCGGCTGTTGAGCACCGAGGAGAGCATGGCCACGCCCTGCTCGGTGAAGGCGTAGGGGAGGTACTTGCGGTGCTGCCCGCGACCTGGCTCTAAGGTCACAATTTGTGACCTTAAAGCGGCCCACTCTGCCGTGGTCAGTTGGATCATGAAGTCTTCTGGGAATCGCGCCGAATTACGCTTTACCGCCTGGAGTAACACTTTGGTGGCGACGCCGTAGAGAGTAGCGAGTTCGGCATCGAGCAGCACTCGTTGGCCGCGCAGGAGAAGGATCGAGCGGGTGATGTGCTTGGCCGTCCCGGAGGCGGCCTGCTGGGTCTTGACCACGGTTCAGCTCGCTTTAGGCTGGAACGCTTCCATCGCGCGCAGCCGCGCGTACCCACTGTGTTTTTCGTCGCGGCAGTCTTTGATGTTGCGTTTTGCAACATCAAAGCGACTGGGCACCGCGAGCGCCTGGCGGTTCGCGCGCAAAACTTGATGATAGAGGGTCAAGGCGCTTGTCACTAGGAAATCGTGCGCGCCTTCTGCAGGCCGGTAAAACATAAAAATGCGCGCAAATTACTATTTATGCACTCATTCTGACGGCGTGCGCGACCAGTTCGGATTCCGGCTTCCGGGCAACAGGTTGTTAACGGTGACGTTCTTGTCGGCGACGGTGCGGGGTCTTTGAGGTCACAAATTGTGACCTCAAAGCGACCCAATCGGCGGCAGTCAACTGCATCATGAAGACCGCTGGGAATCGCGCCGAATTGCGCTTTACCGCCTGTAGCAGCGCCCTGCAGCTTAGAAGGCGGCTGGATAGGCGCCACCGTCGAGCAGCAGGTTTTGGCCGGTGAGGTAGGAGGCGTGGGCGCTGCAGAGGAAGGCGCAGAATTGTCCGAACTCGGTGGGGGTGCCGAAGCGCTTGGCGGGGATCGCGGCGACGGCGTGCGCCACCAGTTCGGATTCCGGTTTGCCGCTTCTCTTGGAGGCGTTGGCGAAGCCGCTGCGCAGGCGCTGGGTGTTGAAGCTGCCGGGCAGCAGGTTGTTGATGGTGACGTTCTTGTCGGCGACGGTGCGGGCGACTCCGGCCATGAAGGCGGTGAGGCCGGCGCGTGCGCCGCTCGAGAGGTCGAGTCCTGAGATGGGCATCTTGACGCTGATGGAGGTGATATTGACGATCCGGCCGAATTCGCGCTTGGCCATGGTGCCGATGACTTTTTGAATGAGCTCGATGGGGGTCACCATGTTCATGGTGATGCCGGTGAGCATGGCCTGGCGATCGAGCTCTTGAAAGTCGCGGAAGGGGGGGCCGCCATTGTTGTTGATCAGGATGTCGGGCGACGGGCAGGCCGCGAGCAGCGTGGCTTGGCCCTCAACCGTGGATAGGTCGGCGACCACCGGAGTCACGCTTACGCTCGTGGCGCGCTGAATTTCTTCGGCTGTCTGATCGAGCAGCTCTCGATTGCGTCCGTTGATGACCAAGGACACTCCCGCTTCGGCGAGGGCCAGGGCGCAGGCCTTGCCCAGTCCCTGACTCGATGCACAGACGATGGCCGTGCGTCCGCGAATTCCCAAATCCATGCGTTCTCCTGATCGAGGCGATTGTTAGATTTACAAATTTGCGAGCAAGGCTCGCATTGAACGAGATTCTCGTCATGATATAGCGGGTATACCCTAGCAGTACATGTAATCCATTGGAGCAACCATGACGATCAAGAGGATTCAGACCGGCCCACGTATGTCGCAGGCCGTGATCCACAATAAGACGGTATACTTAGCGGGGCAGGTGGCCGCCGGCGGTACCGTGGCGATTCAGGCGCGGGAGATCCTCGCGACGATCGATGCGCTGCTGGCGGAAGCGGGTACGGATAAAAGCCGGTTATTGTCGGCGACCATATGGCTCACGGATATGGCGACATTCGCCGAGATGAACGGTGTGTGGCAGTCGTGGGTGATTCCGGGCGAAACGCCGGCCCGTGCCACGGTTGTGAGCGCTCATCTGGCATCCGCTGAATATCGGATCGAGATCGCCGTCATCGCGGCTCAACCCTAGGCTGGAACGTATGGAACCCATTCTGTATCAGCAGGGCACCGCGGTCGGGTTGGCATCGTAAGCACGACATCCCATGCTCGAACTGCAGAATATCTCCAAGAGCTTCGAGGGTAGGCCCGTCCTCGCCGACGTGAATCTGACCGTTCCGAAGGGCGCCACGCATGCGCTGATTGGTTCGAGCGGCTCGGGGAAGACCACGCTGCTGCGGATCACGCTGGGGTTGATTCCGTTCGACCAGGGCTACGTCAAGATCAACGATCAGGCGCTGCTGTCCTTTACCCAGGTGGAATGGGCGGACCGCATCGGCTACGTGCCGCAGGATGGTGGGCTGTTTCCGCATATTTCGGCACGCAACAATGTGGCCTTGATCGCGAAGATGCGCGGCTGGGCTAAATCCAAAATCGACGCTCGCGTGGAGGAATTGCGCCGGGTGGTGGACTTGGATGCGGAGATTCTCACGCACTTTCCGCGCGAGATGAGCGGTGGGCAGAAACAGAGAGTCGCCATCATGCGCGCGGCCATGATGGATCCGGCGGTGATGCTGCTCGACGAACCTATGGCGGCGTTGGACCCGCTCATACGGCGGACTTTGCAGAGGGAGTTGAAATCCATATTCCAAAGGCTGGGGAAAACCGTGCTGCTGGTCACGCACGATCTTGGCGAGGCGGTCTATCTCGCCGAGCAGATCACGATGCTGCACGAAGGAAGAGTGGTGCAGACCGGGAGTTACCGTGACCTGCTGCTGAGTCCGGCCACTGACTTCGTCAGTCACTTCATCAATGCCCAGCGCACGGTGCCCGACGTGAGCGAGGTGCAATGATGAGGCGTGGATGGATGGCCGCGATGCTGCGCGGCGCGCTGGCGCTCGGTGTCTTGGTGCCCTGCGCCTCGTTTGCCGCGGACGGCATCGTCATCGGCGGCAAGATTTTCACCGAGGGCTATATATTGGGCGAGATCGGCGCGCAGGCCATCGAAGCATCCTCGCAGGTGCCGGTCACTCGCAAGCTCGGGATGGGAAGCACGGGCATTTTGTTCGAGGCATTGAAAAGCGGTGCCATCGATGTGTACCCGGATTACACGGGAACTTTGGCGGAGGCCATTCTCAAGCGGCCGGAATTGCGATCTCTGGACGAGATCCGCCAGGCTCTGTCGGGCATGGGGCTGACCATCTCCGGCTCGCTGGGCTTCAATGATACTTACGCGCTGGCTGTGAAAGAGGAGTTTGCGGAACAGCACGGCCTGCACTCCATCGGCGATCTGATTCCGATCGAGTCCACGGTCAGGGCGGCATTCAGCTACGAGTTCATGGACCGAAAGGATGGATATCCCGGATTGGTCGGCAGTTATCATCTGAGCTTCAATCCGAAAGACGTCAATCGCATGGAGCATACGCTGAGCTTTCAAGCGATCGACAACAACGCGGTCGATTTGATCGATGTGTATTCGACGGATGCGAAAATCAAGAAGCTCAATTTGCGGGTGCTGAAGGACGATCACAATTATTTTCCGGTGTACCAGGCCGTCTGGGTGGCGAGAAAGTCCTTCGTGGACGCGCATCCGCGCGAGTGGCAGGCGCTGCTCGGGCTCGAGGGCAAGATCAGCGAGGAGGCGATGCGCGACATGAATGCGCAGGCCGACATTCAAAAGATCAGCTTCGAGAAGATCGCTGCGCAATTCCTCGGCGCTGCAAAGCCGGAATCGAAGGGATGGCTGCACGAGGTCGAGCGCCGCACCAAGGAGCATCTGTGGCTGGTGGGGGTGTCGCTGCTGTTTTCGGTGCTGGTCGGGATACCGCTCGGCGTGACGGCGGTGCGTTTCCACGCCACCGGGCAGGCCATCCTGCTGTCGAGCGCCTTGATTCAGACGGTGCCCTCGCTGGCGCTGTTGTGCTTTTTGATTCCGGTGTTCGGGGTGGGTACGAAGCCTGCGCTGGCTGCGCTGTGCCTGTACAGCTTGCTGCCGGTGGTGCTCAACACCTTCACCGGGATTCGTGCCGTGAATCCGATCCATGTGGAGAATGCGCACGCCTTCGGATTGAACGGCCGCCAGGTTCTGTTCCGCGTGGTGCTGCCGCTCGCGAGCCCGACTCTGTTGGCTGGGATCAAGACGGCGACCATCGTCAGCATCGGCACTGCGACGCTCGCTGCCTTGGTGGGCGCGGGCGGGTATGGCGCGCCGATCGTTTCGGGACTGGCTTTGAACGATATTCCCACCATTCTGACGGGCGCGATTCCCGCCGCGCTGATGGCGTTGGTGGCGCACGGAATTTTCGAATTGCTCGGAGTTTTGCTGATTCCCGCGGGCTTGCGCAGGCGGCCGTGATGTTTGAACGGTTGACGGTATTCGCCCGAGGGGCTGAGCCGTTGGCCGGCAACGAGGCAGCAGTTGCCGGCCAACGGCTCAGCCCCTCGGGCGAATGCTCTCACCGCTCCACACCACCGCGCCGAAGTGCTAGCCGCGTAACTGCCAGAGTAGGAACGCGTAGGTGTCCGCGGCTTCGCGGTCTTGCTGCGAGCGGGTCGATCCCATGCCGTGGCCGGCGTCATAGTCGACGCGCAGCAGAATGGGTTTGCCGGAACTGGTGGCGACCTGCAGGCGTGCCGTCATCTTCGCGACGTGAAAGGGTGCGACTCGAGGGTCGGTGACGCCGGTGGTGAGCAGCACCGCGGGATAGGGGGTGCCGTCCTTCACGGCTTGATAGCTGTCGATGCTTTTCAGGGCGCGATAGCCGGCCGGATCATTGATGGCGCCCCATTCGGGCTCTTCTCCATAGCCGTTTTGCTCGGCTACGTAGCGCAGTGGATTGGACCAGCCGACGCCATCGATGACGGCGGCGAAAAGATCCGGGCGTTCGGTCATGGCGCGCCCGACGGTGATGCCTCCCGCGGAGCGTCCGCCGATGGCGAGGTGCTGCGGCGAGGTGTACTTCTTGGCGATCACATCCTCGCACACTGCGATCAGGTCGCGCCAGGTGTTGGGTTTGTTGGCGAGCTGTCCGGCCTTGTGCCACTCGCGGCCGTATTCGCCGCCGCCGCGCACATTGGCGTAGCCGACGATGCCGCCGGCATCGACGAGCGCGAGGGTGCGTCCGGCGAACGCGGGCGTGTAGGCGGCCAGACCGTAGGATCCGTAGGCGGAAATCCAGGTGGGTGCGCGGCCGTCGAGCTTCAGGCCCTTGCGGTAGATCAGGGTGTAGGGAATTTTCGTGCCGTCTTTCGCCGTTGCGAAAAATCGCTTGGCTTCGTAGGCGCTCACATCGATGGCGGGCTTGGGCGTGATGCCGGTGTCCGCGACATGGCCGGCGGTGTCGACTGAATAGATGCCGGCGGGCGTCAGCCAGCCCGTCAGGGAAATCAGGGCGCCGTCCTCGCGCGCTACGGTGTAGACCGCGCCGATGGTGCCGTCGAAGGGCAGGGAGATTTCGGCGACCCGGCCGTCGGGCCCGAGGCGCCGCAGGCGGCTGATGCCGCCGTCCATGATTTGCAGATACAGGCCGTCGCGTGCGCGCGCCATGCTTTCGATGACGGCGGGTCCCTGCGGGACGATCAGGGTGGCGGTGGCGAGGCTGGGGGCGGCGGCGGAGGTTTTGACGATGCGTCCGCGCGGGGTGCCTTTGTTGGCCAGCAAGTACAGGTTATCGCCGTCGAGGTCTACATCGGTTACCTCGTCCTCGAAGGTAGCGAAGGGCGTCCAGCGGGCGTGGCCGGTGATGGCGTCGGCGAGCGGTGCAATGAAGCCGCGCGTCTCGGGCCTGACATCCGAGAGTATGAGGACGGCGTGGCGGGCACCCGGATAGGTCAGGATATAGGGCGCTTGTATTTTGTCGTAATCGATCCCGGCCACGAGTCCGCGCTTCATGAGCACGGGATCGGCACTGGGATCGGTGCCGAGACGATGGAAGCGGGCTTGGCTGTCGAGAAATCGCTGCGGGGTATCGACGGCGCCGGTGAGCTGGTTGTAGAAGAAGCCGCTGCCGTCGTCGAGCCACTGCGGGTTGGCGTCTTGGGTGTTGGCGATCTGCTCGGGCAAGTCGCGGCCATCGGCGACGGTGAGAATGTGCAGCGTTGAATCCTCGCTGCCGTTCTTCGACAGACCGTACACCACATAGCGTCCGTCGGGCGAGGCGTGCCACCAGTCGAGCGACACGTGACCCGTCGCGCCGCCGGCCTTGGTGGGATCGACGAGCACGCGGTCCGGGCCCGCCGCGGGGCCGCGCACGAAGAGCTTGAAATTGTCGGCGCCCAGCGGCCGCTGCGTGAAGAAAAGCAGGCCGCCGGCACGCTGCACGCGGCTGGTCGCGACGGTGTCGCCCGACAGTTGCTGGATGCGCTTGAGCAGAGAGGCTCTGGCCGGCAGGGTATCGAGTATGGCGCGTGCGTGTTCGTTCTGTCCTTTCAGGAAGGGCAGCCAGCCGGGGTCTTTGTCGTTCTCCATCCAGCGATAGGGGTCGCTGAGGGTTTCACCGAAGTAGGTGTCGTGCACGACGTCAACGCGCGCCACCGGCGGCGGGGGAACTGCGGAAGCTACAGCCGCCCATAGGCTCTTGGGCAACAGAGTGGTCGAAAAAGTGCTGGCACTGCCGACGAGGAACTGCCGGCGGTCGAGTCCGATGTGCATGGTGTCTCCGGGGAATGTTGTGCTTATAACGCGCAGCGAACGCGCACCTGCTTTGGCTGGAGTTTACCTCCGCCTCGTCATAAACGCATACGGTGCGCCGCAGTCGGTGCCTTCGACGTTCACTGGATGGTGGGGGAAGACCTTACTTGCTTTCCTGCACGATACGTCCGTTCAAGGGTTGCGGCGGGCGTACGTCGTTCGGATACAGCTTTGCGAATGCGCTGATTTGTTCGGGTGAAACGGTGATCGGTGTCTTCAGCACGAACCAGGTGACCCCTTCCGTGCAGGGCGGGGCCGTCACTGAGCCCTGGTACATGTAATAGGCTGCGGTGTTGCCGGGCAGCATGACTGCCGGGTTCAAATCGAGCCCATTGACCAGGTTCTGTCCTTCGGCGGTGGGCATATGATCCCAGACTTCCTGAACTCCGCGGTTCGGTGCTCCGGCTTTCAGGAGAATGGCGACTCCGGCAACTTTGCCGTCGCTGGTCTGGTGCATGAGGTGCAGCACCATGTCGTACTGCTTGCCGTGGACGTATTCCTCGCTCGGACGGTGAAAGTGGAACTGGGTCAATTGGTAGCGCTCGTCGCCGACAACGAGGAAATCGCCGCTGCCGGGTGCGTAGTAGTTCACTCGAATGGTATGGGCGTTGTTGATGACGTATTGCAGTGGGCCGCTGTGGTATTCGAAGCGTAGCGGCGGCAGCGTGGCCTTTTGAGTGTTTCGAATGTCGATGGGCGATTGTTCTTTGCCGTTGCAGGCGGCGAAGGCGGGATCGAGGTCGGCCCAGTGATCGTTCCCGCGGGGTCCCGCATAGTCCCAGGGTGTCTTCCAGGGGGAGACGTAGGGATGGAGTGGTTCAGTGCTTTGAGCTCGCGGCGCTTGCGGGGTGAGGAAGACTCCCATCGCTAATTCTGCCAATGCCAACGCTGTCAACGCTGCCGCTCGAGTCGGCCGTACGTACCCGATGTTAGTTTGCATATTTGCACCTGCGATGCGTACAGACATTTCTCGTGGCGCTCATGCGGCGCCGCTCGGCTTACCCCAGCGCTCGGCTTACCCCGGCGCCCCGCTTGCCCCAGCGCTCAGCTTACTCCGGCGCTGCCGATGGGTAGAGTGCCCAGCAGTTCGGCCGCGCCGTTCCATAGCACTTGGATTCCGATGCAGAAGAGGAGGAAGGCCGACAGCCGCACGACGATGGTCGTTCCGGTGGCGCCCATCAGTCCGGCGAGGCGGGCGGAGTATCGATAGAAGACATAGATGAGCAGGGCCATCAGAGCCACGGCGGCCAGGGTCTCGATGAAGAATACGAGCGTTGCGGCGTGGAAGCCGCGGGGGCGGTTGGCGCCGAGGGAGATCGCCACTGAAATAGTGCCGGGACCGGTGGTCAGAGGCATGGTCAGCGGATAGAAGGCCAGCCTGCTGGGGCTCACGTCCATGGAGCGGGGGCTCGGTGTTTCGCTGCGGCGCTGTTCCGTGGCGTCGGGTTGGTTCAGCATGCGCCAGCCGGATGCGGCGACGACGATACCGCCGGCGACCCGCAGCACCGGAATGGAAACGCCGAAGAATCCGAGCACATAGGCACCGACGTACAGGGACGCGGCCATGATGAAGAATGCGTAGATCGCGACCCAGCGTGACACGTGCGCGCGCACGCGTGGTTCGATCTCGCGGGTGGCGCCGAAAAAAATGAACAGGCCGGACAGTGGGTTGACGATGGAGAACAGGGCTCCGAAGGCGAGCAGAAAGGTGGTCACTGGGGCTCCGTGGGGTCGGGGAACATTAGCTGGAGGAGCTTTCCTGGTCCCGGAGACGATGGCTGTCGGCGGCGACGAGGTCGAATCCGTAGACGCGGCGTAGCTGCGCTATTTTCTCGAGGGTGAGGCGCTTGAAGGGCGGCTTGTTCTCCAGGGCATGCAGGGCGATCCCTTCGAGCAGGTCGCCGAGGGAGAGATCGAGGTACTCGGCCAGTCCTTTCAGCACCTTGAGCAGGCGCTTCTCGAGGCGTACGCCGGTTTGGATTCGTTCGACTTCGCGCGGCGCCGGTTGTGGAATGATTTTCTTGGCGGTCATGGCGGATTCCGGGTCGGGTGCTTGTGGCAATCATCGCAGGTTTGCGGCGGCGTTGCATCGATGGTACCGTGGTACCATTGTACCAACTGGGAATCCCGTCATGCCTGCATACCCGCGTACCCGCAGCGGCAGCTTTCACTTGGACGCGCCGCGCGCGAGAGTCTTTCCGCTGTTCACGGCGCGGGGCGAGCGAGAGTGGGTACCCGGCTGGGATCCTCTACTGCTGAACGGCGGGGAGGAACGCGGCAGCGCGTTTCGAACCCGCAGCCATGATGGCGGGGAGACGACATGGATAGTGATCGACTACAGGCCGTCCGAGGGGCGTGCGGGCTATGCACGATTGGCGCGGGGGTCGAACATCGGTTTGGTGGACGTGGTTTGCGTGGAGGCGGTGGGCGGCGGCACGGAGGTGAGCGTGACGTATACCTTGACGCCGCTGCATGCGGGGGCCGAGGGTTTCGTGGAGGATTTTCTGAGCCCGGAGGCGTATGCGCGCATGCTGGAGGAATGGCGCGCAGCTACGAGTGCGGCGCTAGACCTCTCTGCACGGTGATGTTGACCCGTCACACGGTCAGGGGGGATAAGACGCTGGACGACAACGTAAAGGCAGCAGTTGTCGTCCAGCGTCTTATCCCCCCTGACCGTGCGCAGTGGGCCGACGTACATCACCGCGCCAAGGTGCTAGGAGGCAGTCATCGCCCATTCCGGGCCGGCCGGACCAGGGCGGTCCGGTGTGATCTGCCAGCCGGATTCTGCGGCATACACGTAGAGGCCGGCGCTCGCTCTCTTGGCGCGATGCTTGGCTGCCGCCGCCGCCGAGGCCACGTCTTCGGGGATGTGGAAGGCGCCGGGCTGCACGTACAGGGCACCGACCGACAGGGTGGTGAGCGGGAAGCTGGTGCGGACGCCGTTTCTGTCCTCGGCCTCGATGAGCCCGCGGCGCCGGGAGTCGGCGTCGAAGAGGTCCAGCGCCGCCGAATTGAAGCGCGCGATGATGCGCATGCAGCGTCTCTCCCAATCGGCGCTCTGGAACAGCACTACGAAATCATCGCCGCCCACGTGTCCGGCGAAGTCTCGCTGGGAATCGCACTCGGAGACGATGAGGCTGGCCAGGAGGCGGATCATTTTGTCGCCTTGCCAGTAGCCGAAACGATCGTTGAACGGCTTGAAGTTGTTCAGATCGAAGTAGCTGGCGGCGAAACCGTAATTTCCCGCGAGCAGGCGGCGGATATGCTCGCTGATCGGAATATTGCCGGGAAGAAACGTGAGCGGGTTGGCGTGCCGCGCGGCTTCGATGCGCAGTTCCGTCACCGAACGCACCAGCTGCTCCGCGGTGCCGAGGCCCGCGTAACGGCCGGCGTCCACCAGCACGAAGCCGTCGTTGAGATAGCGTTGATCCTCCGAGGTCAGCACCTGGACCAGATCCTCCAGGGGTTGGCTGATTTCGATCAGGATGGGATCGGCGTCCATGAAGGCGGTGCAGCTCTTGCGGCCGTAGATCTCGGGGTAGTAGGGCAGCATGTATTTTTCGGTGAACCGGCGCCGGTTCAGAAGCCCGACGGGGCGGCCTTCCTCCACCACGGCGACCGCATGCAGCTCCGGGTTGAGCTTGAAGAGCTCGAGCAGCTCGTGGTTGCTGCTCGCGGCAGTGACCGCCGGCGCGTGGATCAGCAGCTGGCCGGCCTTGGGCGCGAACTGAGAGGCGCGCCGGGATTCGGGGAACACCGCGATATCCCGCGCCGCAAGCACCGATAGTGCGTCTACCGGGATGGCCTCGGTGAGCTGCGCCGCGGGTCGTCCGGTGGCATAGCCTTGGACGAATGCCACGCCCAAGTCGCGCACCACGCGCAAGTCGGCGGTGTCTTCGATGCCCTCGGCGACCACGCGGCTGCCGAAATTTTCCGCCAGCTGCAGCATGGCCTTGACGGTCTGCACCTTCTTGCCGTCCAGATGGATTCCGTGGCAGAAGTAGCGATCCATTTTCAGGTATTCGGGTTGTAATTCGGCCCAGAGGCGCAGGCTGGATTTGCCGT
Organism: uncultured Gammaproteobacteria bacterium; assembly: GCA_963807505.1. Classification (GTDB taxonomy): domain Bacteria; phylum Pseudomonadota; class Gammaproteobacteria; order Steroidobacterales; family Steroidobacteraceae; genus Bog-1198. The sequence goes on from CAWECC010000001.1 coordinate 1,889,476, forward strand.
CGCCGAAATCGTCGAGGGCCACGGCGACGCCGATCTGGCGTAGAAATCGTATGGCGTGGGCGAGGATCTGATGGTCCTCGACTCGTTCATGCTCGGTGATTTCGATGACCAGTGAGCGCGCGGGGATGTCGCATTGTTCCAGTGTGGCCTGAAAGTGCCGCCGCCCTCGATCGGATTCCAGGTCCATGATGGAGCGCGCGGAGAAATTCACGAACAACAAGCCGTTGGCGCTGCCGCGGCTGCGGGCATAGCCCGCAAAGATGACTTTCGCGGCGGCAAATTCCAGTTCGTTCGTCAGGCCCTCGGCCGTGGCCGCGGGAAACAGGGCGTTCGGCAGATGCAGCGCGGACCCGGCCGGCCCACGGATCAATCCTTCGTGGGCGACGATGCTGCAGCGGGCGACGTCGAGAATGGGCTGGAACAGCGGGTGCAGTCGTCCTTCGGTGATCAAGCTTGCGACCGCAGGGAAGTGAATTTCGCGCTGGGCGTCCGTCATGGGGAAGCGAATCGGTGTAGCGGGTGACACGGTGATCGGCATCTTTGTATTTGCGGCGCGATCGGGCGAGGGCGGCCGTCACGTTTCGTTCGCTTGGTCTGGACATGTAAAAGTCGCGGAACTGTCACAATCGGTGGGCCGCGAATGTGACAGCGGAGCGGGGCGTGGGTTTCGGGAGGCGGCGTTGCTGTTTCTCGTAAACACGCAAGGATGGGATCGGGGTAAAGATTAGTCGCAGCAACGTGCCGATAAGCTACTGGTGCGGCGTCTAGGGCGGCAACACTTCGATCCCGAGTTTTCTCGCGGCGTTTCTGACACGCTCGTCGAGACTCAGCAGGTTGAGTCCCGCTACCGCACTTCGGGCTACTAGAGTCGAGGCCAAATGGATGGCATCGAGGGTTCGAATTGGCTCACCGGGAAAGGGTTGCCGGGCGCGATCGACTACTTCGTTGGCGATCCGCAGGATGTGCCAATGCGAAGCTGCAGCCGAAAGTTGCGCGCGGCGGTCTGCAGCCTCCGCCTCCGTCAGTTCGCCCAAATGGATCGCTCGGATCAGTACTCGATCGCACTCAATGAGAGTCAAATCGGATGCAACGATAATCTCTGCATCGGTCAACAGTTGACGAACAACCGGGGCGGTCTCTTCATCCAGGAGCCACGCGAGAACGGCGCTCGACTCCGCATACAAGTTCACCGTGGACCGCGCTCTTCATCGAGCAATTGCGCGGCGCTTCGGCGCCCCCGCCGTGAGCGCGGCATCGCCTTGTACAGCAAATCGTCACCCGGACTTCCAAGCGTAGCGAGTCCCCGCTTCGCCAACGCGAGTAGAGCGGACGGAACGCCGGAATCTACTGCACCGTGCCTTGGAGGCGAAAACTCGGCGACTACCTCGCCTCGGTCCGTCACCAGAACGCTTTCGCCCCGCCGCACCTCGCGGAGGTATTCGCTGAGCCGGTTTTTGAGTTCTCTGACGCCGACGGTTTTCATAAATTATAATGTAGCGTCATGACGCTACATTGTCAAATGACGCGCGGCAGTGGCGTAAGAACCGGCCGCTCGCAGTTCCTCGAGCCTGGACAGGAACAGTTTGAGAATCGGCGAGCTGTTCGCCTTGCTGTAGCCCACTGCCAGGTCGATCGTCGGCGCTTCACCTTGCAGCGGACGGCTGACGACGGACCACGGCAGCATGGTCTTTGCATAGGATGGCATCAGCGACAGGCCGCGGGTGGATGCAACCAGGGACATGGCCATGGTCACGTTGTCTACCCCGTGATCCAGTTTGATGTCGAGTCCTGAGCGCCGCAGATAGTCCTCGGTCACCGCACGGAGAACGGCGGCTTTTTTCGAGCCGCCGATGAAGATCTCGCCGATGAACTCCCGCGGGTGAATTGCTTCTTGGGCAATGAGGCGATGGTCGCTCGGCATCAGAACGATCAGCGGCTCCTGGTCCACGACTTCGTAGGCCAGGTCGAAGGCGGCCTCGACGCGCATGAAGGCTACATCGAGCCGGCCGCGAAGCAGCGCCTCGGCCAGGTCGGGCGAATAGTCGCTCGAGACCGTCACGTGCGTGTTCTTTAGCTCGTCACGGAGCACCTGCATCGCCTGCGGCAGCCAGTTCATCTCGTGCCCGGTTTGGAAGCCGATGGCGAAGGCCTTCTTTGCCGGTTGCGCCGCCCTGCGCGCTCCTTCTACCCCGGCGTCTACCTGCGCCAGAGCCAGCCGGGCATGGTCGAGAAAGACTTTGCCCGCAGCGGTCAGCTCGACGCCGTGGACGCTGCGAGAGAGCAACTCGGTGCCGACCTGGTACTCCAGATCGCGAATCTGCCGACTCAGCGCGGGCTGAGAAATATGCAGGCGACGCTCCGCTGCGGTCGTCAGGCTGCCTGCTTCGACCACCCCTATGAAATAGCGCAGATGCCTCAGCTCCATAGTCCTTCCATGTTTTATAGGTATGGCTCCCAGCTTACAAAGTATTTTTCGGGGCCGATAGGACGGCTTAGAGTGACCCCCTTGGAAGCAGGGCAATCGGTAGTTCTGAGTTCATCAACGCCGACGTGCGCAAGGAGGATGAAGTCCGCGTCCTGGTGGACAAGACCGTCGCGCGGTTCGGCCGTCTCGACGTCGCCGTGAACAACGCGGCCACGGAAGGGGCGGTCGGCCCGATCACGGAGCAGACGGCGGAGAGTTTTGCCGCGACGTTCGACACGAATGTGCTCGGCGTGGTCTTGAGCATGAAGCACGAGGTGCGCGCCATGCAGGCTCAGGGGAGCGGCAATATCGTCAATATCTCCTCGACCTATGGGCACGAGGGCGCGGCTTTCGCCTCGATCTATGTCGGCGCCAAGCACGCCGTGGAGGGCATCACCCAGTCGGTGGCGCTGGAACTCGCCAAGTCGGGAATCCGTGTGAATGCCGTAGCGCCCGGCCCCACCGATACTGGCATGCTGACTCGCTTCACCGGCACCGCGGAGAACAAGGCGGCTTTAGCGGCGCAGGTTCCGTTGGGCCGTCTCGGTTTTCCGGAAGAAGTCGCCGACGGCATCGTGTTCATTGCGTCGAACGAAGCCCGATTTATCACCGGCCACGTCCTGAATGTCGATGGTGGACACAGCGCCAACTGATAGTCACCGGGCGCGGGGGGTTGCTCCGCGCCATCAGCTGAGGGAATCTCGATGACAACTCATACTCATCAAACCGCCCCTACTCAATTCAAGGAAATTGCAGCCATGAACAAGCTTTCAGGAAAAACCGCCCTCGTTACCGGCGCTTCGCGCGGTATTGGCCGCGCCAGCGCGCTGGCTCTGGCAAAGGAGGGTGCGCAGGTGTTGGTGCACTTCAGCAGCAGTGAGCAGGAAGCAGACGCCGTCATTACTGAGATTCGCAAGGCCGGCGGCAAGGCCGACAAGGTCGGCGCCGACCTTCGGCAGGCGGACGGTCCACACACTTTGGCGAAGCGGGTCCGCGCCATCGTCGGGGATCGGCTCGACATTCTGGTCGCCAACGCCGGGGTCTCGAAGTCGGCGAGTATCGAGGATACCCAGGTCGAGGATTTCGACAATCTGTTTGCCGTCAATGTCCGGGCGCCATTTTTTCTGGTGCAGCAGTTGCTGCCGGCGATGTGCAAGGGCAGCAATGTCATATTCACCTCGTCGCTCGCTGCTCGTGCGGCCGTCGGCACGCTATCCGCCTACGCCGCGACCAAGGGCGCGATCGAGACGTTGGTGAAGCATTTCGCAGCTGCCCTGGGCCCGCGCGGCATCCGTGTGAATGCGGTTGCTCCAGGCGTGGTGGAGACTGACATGTCGAACTTCACCAAGACCGAGGCCGGCCGTGACATCGCGCTGGGCCTGCAGGCGCTGAAGCGGCTGGCGCAGCCTGACGACATCGCGCCGGTGGTGGCCTTCCTTGCCTCGGACGATGCACACTGGATCACCGGTGACATCATCCACGTCGACGGCGGCTCCAAGCTCTGAGGCCGTGCAGCCAGTACGCATCCCAGAAGTAATTTTTCAGGAGTGGAATATGAACAGCAAGCCAATCAGGATTCCGGGACCGGATCATCCCATCACGATCACACCGACGAAAGGCCGGGTCACGGTCGCGGTGAACGGCCAGCGCGTGGCCGATACACGCGAGGCTCTGACACTGAAGGAAGCAGCTTACCCACCGGTGGTCTATGTTCCACGCAAGGATGTCGATATGAGGCAACTGCAACGGACTTCCCATCAGACCTATTGCCCCTATAAGGGCGAGTGTTCTTATTACAGCATTTCCGCCGGTGGGGAACGCTCGGTCAATGCGGTCTGGAGCTATGAAGCGCCTTATGCGGCCGTAGCGGAAATCAGGGATCACCTGGCGTTTTACCCGGACCGGGTCAACGCCATCGAGGTCGGCGTCGAAGAGCCGGGTTCCGGTGCGTAGTCAGCCAGCCCCTCGGGCGGATTCTCATACCGCTCGACATCACTGCGCCGCGGTAGTAGTACTCGGGAGCCTCGGCCATTGGAAGAGTCGGTTGGGGCTGTCTGGTGGCCGCGGCATGGGGTGCGTACGGTGATGTACTTGCCACAACGCCTAGCAATGAGGTGGCTCAACGCGCGGGTCTTTGGATCCGTGCGGACGACATCAACGGGGTGACGGTCGCATTTCGCAATTGCCTTAGCCCTCGTGCACCGCAAAGTTTTGTCCAGGGAAATACTGAGTGGAAGGAAGTCGAAATCTCCATCGACGTCCCCGACAGCGCCGTGGCGCTCTCGTATGGAGTGCAGCTGGTAGGAACCGGGACGGTCTGGATTGACGACGTGAGTATGGATGTGGTCGGTCCCTATGACGCCGCGCATGTCGAACAAGTCGCCTCGACTGTTCATCGGCGTCCGGATCTGCAGAAATTGTCGCCGACGCCGCAGAATTTAGATTTCGAGGAATGAGCGGCGGATTGGGTGGTGGCGAGGGTTTGGGTTGGGGTGCGGGGAGCCGGGGGACGACGATATTGTTCGCCGGCGGCTCTACACGGCCACTTCCAGTCACTCGCCGCCTTGGACTGACTTGCGCAAAACCGTCGTTTGCTATCTACGGTAAACTGCCGATAAACACAAAAAGGGAAGATCTGATCTACCCGCGAGATGTGTTGCATCATCGAGGCACGTGGAATAGCGGAGAACGTCATGCCCAAGCCGATAATGAATGTCGCTGATATCTCGCTCGAACCAACCCCATCGCATTGGGCACCGACTGGTTCCGCTGCGGAGCGCTTCGAGGCGAGAACGGGAGTAATCGGTGCGCGCATCGGCGCGCGCACTCTTGGGTATAACATCACCGCGGTCCCGCCGGGTAAACGCGCGTGGCCATTTCACAATCACCCGGCCAAGGAGGAGATGTTCTTCGTACTGCAGGGTAGCGGCGAAGTACGAGTCGGCGAAACAAGATATCCCATACGCGCGGGCGACGTTATCGCCTGCCCTGCCGGCGGCAAAGAAACGGCGCACCAGATCATCAATACCGGGACCCAAGAGCTGCGCTATCTCGCGGTCAGCACCGAGCATTCTCTGGAGATGGCGCAGTATCCGGATTCCGGCAAGTTTGCAGTGAAGGCCGAATTTGGCACCGCACCGAATGGGACGCCGCAGACATGCGTTATCGTGGGACAAGAAGCTCAATCGGTCGCTTTCTGGGACGGAGAGTGAGCTCAGTTGCTCCTTGATATGGACCGGGTCGTGCCGTGCGGAGCAGCAGCTCGCTCGTACATTCGAATGGCCGCTGGTGATCCATGGTATCCGTATGCCGCCAAATCCGCGCGGGGCCGGATATCCACTCCTCGCACAACGCGACCGCCACCAAGCCGACCGAACACATCGGCCCCATTTCGCTCCCTGATAACTGCCGCTCGTATCCGGCAGCAATGAGTCAATGCCCGCCACATGGCGACTTGATGAGCTAGATGAATGGAGATTTTTCGTGCCTTCGTAATAGGCGCACTAGCAGGAGCAATCTACGTCTGGCCGTTCGCTGCCAGTAAAACCTATAAGCGACTTGTAACGAGCGGCGTGAGACAAGGACGGGCTGTCGCCTTGATGACGAAAATTATTTCGTTGATAGTCGGCCCACAGTATTCCTTGCCTCAATCATTTTTGTCCGTGGGTTTTCTAGCAAGTCATTGGCGGCGATTGATTTCTGCCTATTCCTTGCTACCGCAGTCGCGTCAGCATGGTTGGCGTGGCGCTATTTCTACAATCCAAGGGTTTCGCCTCCTTCATAGCTTCCATTGGTGACCGTCAGAAGCGGGGTCGTGACCTGTCTATGGACCCCGGTCATGTCCACATCGGGCGGCAGTCGGCCAGGTGCGGTCATTCGTCACTGCTAAATGGTCGCCATAAAGCCGCCACCCGTTTCTCGTGGTAAATTTGGCGAAGCTGAATGAGTGCAGGACAAATCGAACGCATGTCAGCAGATCTGTTAAACATTCGCGAAGACGATTTATCGACCAGTGATGTACGCGATCTTCTTCGCCTGCACCTCGAAGGAATGCATGCCCATTCCCCACCGAGCAGCGTGTTCGCACTCGACTTCTCCGGGCTGTCGGCCCCGAACGTAACGGTGTGGACTGTATGGCAAGGCGACGAGATCGCGGGAATAGGGGCACTGAAGGATCTCGGCGACCGCACCGGGGAATTGAAATCGATGCGCACTCATCCCGATTTCCTGCGCCGCGGCGTCGCAGCAACGCTCTTAGGCCATATCATTGACGTGGCGCAGACGAGAGGAATGGTTCGGCTCAGTCTGGAAACAGGAAGTGGTCCTTACTTCGAACCGGCTCTGTCTCTATACCGTCGCCGCGGATTCATCGACGGAGAAGCGTTCGCAGACTACGAGCGCAGTGCTTTCAATCAATTTTTGCATTTGGCATTGTAGCCCAACAACCAACACGCCGAATTGAGCGGGTCGCGACCTGTCTATGGACGCCCGTCCTGTCCGCATCGGGCGGCAGTCGGCTCACTTCCGGCCGGTGAGCACGCCGAAATGTCGGCAGCAAAGCGGCCGTTCGCGTCTTGGGATAAGCTCCCTCATACAAAGCCACAGGGGGTACCATACATGTTGAGCGGTATCACGTTGCTGAAGGCAAAGTCGTGATTCTTCAAAGACGCTGCTTGGCCGTCTTCTGGCGCACACTGGCTTTCAGCCTGCCTCTCGCGCCAATTTTGCCATTGAATGCACTGGCGCAAATAAAGTGGGTCGAATTCTCCACGTACTACCCCGGATTACACTTCTCACCGGTCAAATCAGGTCCTGTTGAGCCAGCAGCGATCGCCATCAGATCCATGGATGAGTGGAGCGAAGTCTGGAAAGATCTGCATCCAGTTTCACACAGACCACCGGTAACCGGCTATGAGGCATCCGATCCCACCCAACCGGAGCAAGAGCCGGTGCCTTTGATCGACTTCAGTAAGTTCACACTCCTCATGGTCACCAGCGGGAGGCATCCGGGTACGGGTTACGCAATCGCATTTACATCTATTGCTCAGGATCGCGGCGGTACTCTCGTCAGGGTTCTCAAGACCTCTCCTGGCAAGGAGTGTGTGGTTATTGATGTCCCAACGAACCCAATCGCACTTGCGTTGATCCCGAGAACAGACCATGCCATCGCGTTTGACATTGCGGAAGTGAAAGAGGATTGCGCGAATCATGAGATGAAGCGGATTGACGCTTTGCGGAACGATAGCCCTCAGAATTGAGCGCTGGACTGCCGTATACCGGCCGGTCATCAAGGACTCCTACGGGTCGAAAGGGTGAGTTCGCCGGCGATCTTCACCTATGGGGCCACAGGCGGCCAAAACCCGACCTTACTGTGCCTGAGGTGGCTGCTCCAAAGGCGGCGTTCGACTTGGACGGCGATGGATGTCCAGTAAACTTTGATAAGCACCCGGAGAATCTGCCAACATGATGTGAATATTTGGGGGGATCGACGTGGCTGAAGGCGACGGCGAAGGGCAGGCGACTGGCGCTCGTTCCGGCAGGCCCGATGTATTCATGAGCGGGTGGCAAGGCAGACAACTATTGCGGGTCCACCATGCATATTCTCGATGATTCTATGCGACGGCGGTTCCTGCTTGGCGTATTCGTCGTATCCGGGTTCACCGGACTGATTTACGAGTCCATCTGGTCGCACTACCTTAAACTTTTCCTCGGTCATGCCGCCTACGCGCAAACTCTCGTGCTCGCCATTTTCATGGGCGGGATGGCGCTTGGTTCCTGGGCGATTGCACATTATTCGTTGCGCATACGGCGGCTCCTTTGGGGATACGTACTGGTTGAGGGGCTAATCGGATTATTGGGCCTCTTTTTTCATCAAATATTCGTTGCCGCCACCAATTTTGCGTTTGCTTCGGTAATACCCACGCTTCATTCGACGTTCTTGATTCATGCCTACAAATGGTTATTGGCTGCTTTCCTCATCCTTCCGCAATCCGTGCTTTTAGGCATGACGTTTCCGCTGATCAGCGGTGGCCTGATCCGCCGCTGGCCGGCACGACCGGGCGAAACGCTGGCTACTCTGTATTTCACCAACAGCTTGGGGGCCGCGATCGGGGTTCTCATCAGCGGTTTCGTACTGATTAAATCGGTCGGCCTACCGGGCACCATCCTGACGGCGGGAATCCTCAACATAGCACTGGCTTTGGTGATCTGGGCTACTGTTCGCGGGCAGCAGGAACCCGCCTCTGCGCTACATGCTGCGTCCGGGCCGTCCCCGGCCGGGGACCGGTTGGCCAGATGGTTCACGGTTGCGGCATTCCTGACCGGTGCGGCGTCGTTCATGTACGAGCTCGGCTGGATTCGGATGCTCAGCCTGGTACTCGGAAGCTCGACACATTCGTTCGAGCTTATGCTCAGCGCGTTCATCTTCGGCCTGGCATTCGGCGGACTGTATGTGCGCCGGCGCATCGAGCAAATCGGCGATCCATTGGCATACATCGCCTACGTCATGATCGCCATGGGGACCCTGGCTGCGCTCACGCTGCCCGCTTACAACCTGACGTTCGATCTCATGGCGTGGTTTTTGGGGACCTTCGCGCGCACCGCAAGCGGCTATGTGGGGTTCAACTTGATCAGCCAATCGATCGCAGCGCTGATAATGATCCCAGCGACCTTTTGTGCGGGCATGACCCTGCCGCTGCTGACGCACGAGCTCATGCGTCGTGGGACTGAGCGCGCCATAGGCACGATCTATTCGGCAAATACTCTCGGCGCAATCGTTGGCGTACTGCTGACGATCCACCTACTCATGCCACACATTGGGATCAAGGGCGTCATCCTCGTGGGTGCTGGAATTCATCTCGCTTTGGGCCTGTCGCGCCTCCTTGCCAGGCCTCGCCACCCGTCGCGGCCCTCGCTCATGGCGATCGCGGCGTGCATCGGGGCATTCTGCTTTACCCTATTCGTCGTGAATTTGGATCCCTTGCGGATGACGTCCGGTGTGTACCGCACCGGATCTGCAACACTGCCAGAAGGCGCGACCGTCGATTATCTGCGGGACGGAAAGACTGCCACGATCAGTCTGGTTGAGCAGAACGGCAGAGTGACGATTGCCACCAACGGCAAGCCGGACGCCGGCATACAAATGGGGCCGGGCCTGCCATCACCCGATGAAGTCACCGCGGTGCTGGCCGCCGCAATTCCGCTCAGCATGCACCCGCACCCGGCACGCGTCGCAAACATAGGATTCGGATCGGGGCTCACGACCCATACTCTGCTTACGAGCGGGCTCGTCAAGAGGCTTGACTCCATCGAGATCGAACCGTTCATGGTGGAAGCCGCGCGCAAGGGCTTTGGTCCTCGCATCAGCAATGTGTTCGAGGATCCGCGAAGCCACATCATTTACGAAGATGCACGGACTTTCTTTGCAAGCTCACATGAACCGTACGACCTGATTGTTTCCGAACCATCCAATCCCTGGGTGAGCGGAGTCGCAACTCTGTTTTCGGATGAATTTTACGGCCGGATCGCACACTACCTTGCTGCCGATGGGTACTTCGCGCAATGGATCCAAGTTTACGAAACGAATATAGAAATCGTAGCGTCGGTGGTCAAGGCGCTCGCCCCGCACTTCGGCGCGTACGCTCTCTACAACGTTAACGATGTAGACATGCTGATCGTAGCGACCCGCGGCGCAGCGCTCCGGACTCCGGATGACCGGCTGCTCCAATCGCCGCGGCTGCGCGCGGAGCTCGAGCGAGTCGGCATACAATCGGTTGCGGACATTCAGTCTCGACAAATGGGCGATAATCTGACAATTGGTCCGTTGCTGCAGATAATACCGGTTCCGGCAAATTCAGATTTCTATCCCTTTGTCGATCTCAATGCACCACGCTTGCGCTATCTACGGGAGACCGCGATTGAGCTGCCTGCACTCACGGTGTTGCCTATTCCGTTCTTCGAATTGCTTGGCGGCGCTGCACCACGGGTTCCCACAGTAGATCCTGCGGCGAACAGCGCCGTGTTTCGGGATCACCTGGTGCAACAGGCGCTCGAGATTCGCCGTGCCGCATCGAGCGGCGACCTGAACGGTTTGGACCCACTCACGGCGAGAAACCTGGCACTCGTTGACATGAGTCGAGACCGGTGTGCTGCGAAACCGGATCAGAATGAATGGGAAAACGCGGTAAGGAGCATCAGCGACGATTCGACGGCATACTTGAATGCGGCCGAACTCGAAGAAATCTGGAATAAGGTTGTTTCCAGCCCGTGTTATCTCGAGGCGACGGATGAACACAAAGCGTGGGTGGATTTGCTGGCGGCGATCGCGCATCGAAACTCACCGCGGATCGCCAAGCTCGGCACGGAGCTGCTCAGATCACAGTCATCCATGTCGGAAGACGACGTCGCATATCTCACGACTGCCACCGTTCTAGCATGTATCCGCACGGGCGACATTGCGCAAGCACACAGCCTGCTAAAGGCGCAGTGGCGCGGGTTCAATCACGCCGGCAGGTTCGAATTCGCGCTGCGTGACCTGCGGGCACTGACGCGATCGGCGGGCGCCGAGAGGGTTGCGCAGGAGGCTCCGTAGGTTGTCAAGAGTGGTATCCGGTGAGCGGGACGGCGTTTAAATCTCTTTTGATTTTCTTCATCGCAATACAGCTGCGGTACTTGCTACCGGCGGTCCCTTCATTCCCTCACCAAATGCGCACCTTCCTGTGCGTTGCTAGCTATACCACTCTACGCGTCACGACGCGCATGATCGCGTTGTTCCTGGCGCCTGTTGGCCGCGGGACCGCGGGCCAGACTACATTGCTGTTTGTTTTATCAAAGAGTATGTGGTGCCCCAAGCCAAAGCAGGGTTTGACGTTAATTTAACTTTGGTCAAGGCGTGGTTCACGGATTAACGGAAGCGGTCTTCCGCTTGCGCGCCATCACCCCCAGGCCGCCCAATCCCGAGAGCATCAGCCACGCGGCGGCGGGAAGCGGTACGGGTGCGATGGTCACCTCGGTCGGAAGCAGATTCAATTCGACTTCCGGTGTCTCCCCAGTGCCATCGAATAGAAAGAGCGCCCCGGAAGATCCATCCGACCCCATCACCGTGTACGACAGAGGCGTCGAGAGCGAGCTGATGGGCAAAGTACCGCTCGAGTTGAAGAGCGAAAAACCCAAGCTACTGTTGTTGGCTGCTGTTGACTGAACGGCAAACTGAGTCCCGAGGGTCAAAAAAGCGTCGTCGATAAAGCCCCCTACGAAGTTGGTGGTAAGCCCGTTTATCGTCAGCGATTCGCTGACAAAAGGCGACGGCGGACTTCCATTCAGGCCGGTTCCGCCGTCTACGTCGAGGAAATTCCCATTGATCGACTCGGTCGCCAGATTCACGTCGAAAGTAGCGGTGAAGCTGGCACCCGCCAGGGTTTCCGATCCAGGCGCTCCAAAGAGTCCGATGTTATCGAATCCACTGGCCACTGTTCCGCTGAACGTGTAAGAGACAGTGTCGGCATTTGCGGCGATCGGTGCAGCTATCAGCGCGAGTACGGGCAGAATGACAAGCCTATTGATATTCATGTTCTCATTCCTCTACGGCCATCCCAGGATTAGTTGGCGATCGTCCAAAAAATGCCTTCGGGCGTTAATTATTTAGTGTGTACCGCCGGATTCGCGCGGCCACGGGACGACGGTGCACGTCAACAAACTAGGCACTTGGATGATGCGCTGCGAGATTATGAAGTTGGCTTCGTGACTTTTTTGTGAATTCTATGTGGCACGGCATGAGGGCGTGCGGATCAGTTTTTGGCTGACAATGTTTCGTCCCGCAGGCGGATTCACTTGTATTCAAACGACGTCGGAACACCGAAGTTCACCTGCTACCCGACGTTGGACATTGTGCCGTGTTGGGCGGGCCCTCAAAGCTTCCGGAAGCGATGGATCTATTCGTTGGCTGGTGACCCAAGCAGATTGGTTTGGGTGTTCGTTGAGCGGAAATCAGGGCGCCGATTGCTAACTCTACCCGGCTGGCATTTTCCAGGCCGACCGGCTCACCCTGAAGCGGCGATTCGCGATTGGCAGCGGCAGGCGGCCGGTTCGAGACACGCGGACGAAATCCGAAACAAAGCGGTCACTCGTCTCATAGAGTAGGCTAAGGGTTTCAAACCGATAATTTCAGCTGGACTGCCTTTCCACCCATTACCCTCTAAGTAGAGGTATTGCATGCCCAAAGTTACTTTTAATGGTTTCGGCGGGGGAACGCACACGGTCGAAGTGCCCTCGGGTACAACGCTGATGCGCGCAGCCACCGATAACCGTGTGCCGGGCATCGATGGAGATTGTGGGGGCAATTGCGCCTGCGCGACTTGCCATATTTATGTTGATCCGGATTGGTGCACCCGGGTAGGAGCGCGCACGGCGACCGAGGAGGAAATGCTCAACTGCGTGGCGGAGCGCGCGGACAATTCGCGACTCGCCTGCCAGATCACATTGACCGACGCCCTCGACGGCCTCACGGTCAAGTTGCCGGAAGCTCAGCATTGAACCCACCGCACTGCGAAGGAGTCGACATGAAAGCCATTAAACCCATCGAGCCGGCCGATACGCACGCCGCCGTGCGCGCCCGCATAGCCTCTCTGCCGATTGCGGAATTCAATCCGGCCGATCCGCAGTGGTTCGTCGACGATACCGCGGGGTATGTCTTCGAGCGCCTTCGTCGCGAGGATCCCGTGCACCGCTCGCATAGCCCCGTGCCAGGCATCGACACGTACTGGTCGGTCACCCGGTACAAGGACATCATGCAGGTCGATACCAGCCACGGCGTCTTTTCTTCCGAAGACGGAATCACGCTCATGGACTTCCCGCCGGGCGATGAACAGAAGCTGCCCATGTTCATCGCGATGGACCCGCCCAAGCATGACGCGCAACGCTTGGCGGTGAGTCCGATCGTTGCGCCGGCGAACCTCAACAACTGGCAGGGCCTGATTCGCGAGCGCACGGTCAAGGTCCTCGACGGCCTGCCCCGCAATGAAACGTTCAACTGGGTTGACCTGGTCTCGATCGAGCTCACCACCTACATGCTGGCGACCCTTTTTGATTTTCCGTTGGAGGACCGCCGCCTGCTTCCGCATTGGTCCGACATGGCCACTGCCAACAAGCTGACCAATCCCGACGCGCCCGAACCCGAGGTGCGCATGGCCGAATTGCGCAAAATGCTGCAGTACTTCAGCCGGCTGTGGAATGAGCGCATCAATGCGCCGCCCCGCACAGACCTGATTTCCATGCTGGCTCACGGACCGGCGACGAGGAACATGGGACCCGCCGAGTTCATGGGCAACCTGGCCTTGCTGATCGTGGGTGGCAACGATACCACGCGCAATTCGATGACCGGTGGGCTGCTGGCCTTGCACCAACATCCGCAGGAGATGGCGAAGCTGCGCGCAAATCCCGCACTCATCGAGAGCCTCGTGCCTGAAATCATTCGTTGGCAGACACCGCTGGCGTACATGCGGCGCACTGCGTTATCGGATACGGTATTGGGCGGCAAGCAAATCAGGAAGGGCGACAAGCTGGCGATGTGGTACCTGTCGGGCAACCGCGATGAATCGGCGATTCCCGACCCAAACCGATTCATCGTCGATCGTGAGCGGCCGCGGCAGCATCTGTCCTTTGGCTTTGGTATTCACCGCTGCGTCGGCAACCGCCTCGCCGAACTGCAGTTGAAGATCCTCTGGGAGGAACTCCTGCGGCGATTTGAAACCATTGAAGTCGTGGGCGAGCCGACGCGCGTTCGGTCCTCGTTCGTCCGTGGCTTCAGCCATCTTCCCGTGCGGATTCCGGCGTGACTCTGTCGGGCTGTGATCGGAGTCGCCCGAGAGCCGCCCCTGGTGACCGACCGTGGGGCGCCAAGCGACCCGTGTGCTAGAGTCTGCACAGCCGAATAACCTCGATAATTGCTCGCTCTCCGGCAAAGGAAAGCACATGAGATTCCGGCCTGTCTTACTTGTTGCTGTTCTGTCGGCGTTGATCGGAATTGCCGGTGCCGATGAATTCAAGCCGCCGCCGATGAAGGACGGTCTCTGGGAAACCCACAGTACGCAGACCCAGCAAGGGAAGACCGTGATTGATACGTTGGTCAAGATGTGTCAATCAAAAGAGCTCACGAAATCACTGCAGTCGAACGGAGAGGAGTTGAGGAAGAAGAACGAATGCACCTCCACCGTCACCCAGCCGTCACCGAATACCTTTGTTGAGGAGAGCCACTGTTCCAAAGGCCCAAACGCCGGCTCGGTCACCAAGATCATCTACACTTATCAAGGCGATACCGCTTCTCATACCGAGATGCACATGAACACGGGAAAATCCGAAACAGTGATGACCATGGACGCCAAGTATCTGGGTAGCTGCCCGGCAGGTATGAAGCCCGGCGACGCAGTAATGGCCGATGGCAAAAAAATCGCCGGCGGGAATTAAAGAGGGGTTCCGCAACTGACCTGCCTAGCGCCGTCGAATCTCGGACTAGCTCGCCCGACAGCGGCCAGTCGCGATCTGCAAGAACGGGTCGAGAGTTCGCAGTGGGCCGCCGACGCCGGGCGACGGTCTCTGGACGGCCAAGTGCGGTCAGCGGAGGCCCGTAATGACGATCTCAAAGCCGACATTCAATCCAATGCGGTAGTATCGAGAATGGAGAGTGGTCAGTGGACTTTTGCGGCAATGGATAGCTAATTAGCATGTCTAGCGCGCTACTGTGGTTTTCGCGAAAATCGCCAAGCGCTGTTTTCGCAATGATCTGGGCAGTGATCCTGCTTGGCCGGATTCTCGATTCAGTCGGGCCTTCCCCGATCTTTCGATCTGTTGGCGCAGTTATCTCCACGATGATACTTTTTGGGTATCCGTTTCTTTTGATTTTCGGATTCCCCGCCCAGTATTCTAGCAAGGCGGCGAGGCGGCTCTCGATCCTATCGTTATCTGTTTTGGGCCTGATTTGTATTGCTTCGCTAATTTATAATCCTTCGGCGCCCGAAAATCAGATCACTGGTTCGTGGATTAAATTCGTCATCGGCATACCGATCGACGTTCTTGTCTTTGCGCCGTTCTTCGTCGCAACTCACATACTTGGGCAAGTCCGTCGATCTCTTGGCGTATACAAGCCCCTTGATTCCATCGGGGCTTGGGTATCGCTGTTCTTTTTCGCGTTTGGAGGGGTGTTTTTTCTGCACCGGAATGTTGCATCAGCCGTGCAAGCGCTCGCCCACCTTGGACACATGAGTACATCTATCAGCCAGCGAGACGCCGTCTGATTTGTTTGTTCCGGTTTTTTATGCTGCCGGAAAGCCGACATTGGTCACAGGCAGGAGAGGGTCGAAAGTGTGAGTTCGATGCGGATCTCGTACGCATTCGTGAGATCTTCACGAACCTCGGCGGTTTCCGGCTGCAACCGGCTCGCCCAGTCTTTCAGCGAGCCACAGCTTGATCAAAGACTGCCGAGTGACGCCCAGCCGGCGTGCCTCGCGGTCCAGGGAGTTCACCATCCAACCCGGGAAGTCCACATTCACCCGTTTTGGGTCCGTGCCAATACGTCTGGCGTTGCTTAGGTGCAGTTGATCGATGATCTTCTCTGCTGCATCAAATTTGCGATCAAATGTCTTGGCTTTCATAAATCGTCACTTCCTCGTCCCGCGAACGTCTTGCTGAATCAGGAACTAAAAGAATTGGTCGAGAAACGCTGCCGTCGCATCGGATATCCCGGCGATTTTGTTCGTCGCCTGGCGATAGAATTTGAAATTGAGCTCGGTTTCGGGGCGACTGTCCTTCCAGTCGGTAAAGCGCTTGAGCTCGCTCCGCCCCAGAGGCCGCTTCGCGAGCGCGGTGCGATTGATGGCGATGCTCACGCGGGGTGTTTGCCGGGCGATGCCGCTTTTCTTCTCGATCGCTTCCGTGAATGAGATGATGCCGCGCGCGATGAGGCCGCGGCCGCCTTCGTTCTCGCTCGCGAAAATGAACACGGTGTCGCCTTCCGCAATGTGCTTGCCGCCGTACATGGTTTTTTGGGCGCCAAACGCGAATGTCTTCGCCTGCGTATTACGAACCTCGGCTTTGATCACGAAAGCCATGTTCGTCTCCTGGTCCTGTTAGACGTCAATTGCATAGTGTAATTATTGCGCATTAGGTGAATTCATCCACGTGATGAACCGATTATTTAATTATTACGCCGATGCGCCGCGATGAGCGCCCAATGCCGTTGACACGGGTGCACGAGGGTTTTAGTTTCGGGCGCACTGAGGGGAAGGCAGCGCACTGAAGGGAAAATCACCGGTCAATATGGATAGACCAGTCCTCGCCGGATCAAACCGAATTTCTTTACTGCACGCAGGCCACCGATGCGGACGATTCGATCGTGCCCCATGTGCAGTGCTGTTGGCGTCATTTTTATTTAACTAAATCTGATAAAGGGGGGGTACCAATGAGGACATCTGTAGTTAAGTGCGGCGTTGCCGCGGCGGCGCTGGGTCTGCTGGGTACATCGAGTTGCCTGGCCTACACACCGACACCGCCGCCCAAGGCGGTCAACATGGGTTCATTCACGCAGAGCGCGGGTAATCCGATGATCACGGTGACCGTGGCCATGAAGCTGCAAAATCTCGACGCGGCGGAGGCGCTGATGCAGCGGCTGGCGATGCCGGGCGATCCACTGCAGGGGCACTTCCTGACGCTGGCTCAAGTGCAGGAGCAATTCGGTCCGACCTCTGCCGAGGTGCAGAAAATGATCAGTGCGTTGAGCGCCGGGGGCGCAACCGTGCAGAGAACCAGCACCACGACTTTGTCGGTGACGGCGCCCGCAGCGACGTTGGAGAAGATGTTCCAAACCAGCATCCATAAATACGCGATGCCGGCGAGCGGCAAGACTCCGGCGTATACCTTCCGGGCGGCGGCTTCGACGGCGGTCGTGCCGGCCGCGATCTCCTCGGGCGTCCAAGGAGTGCTGGGATTCAGCAATGCACCCGTGTATCACACGAACCTGAGTCGAACGGCCGACACCTTTGCGAACTCGGCGGTTGAACGCATCAGTGCGGCGCCGCAGAGCGGGACGCTGGCATCCAAGTTTGGTGATCTGACGGTACTCGACTTCGATGGGTTGTATGACGTCAATCCACTGTTGAAGGAAGGGATCACCGGGGCAGGGCGAACGATCGGCATCGTGACCCTGGCGTCATTCACGCAGAACGATGCGTTCGTGTATTGGAAATCGCTGGGATTGAAGGTCAATCCGAATCGCATCAGCATCGTGAATGTGGACGGTGGGCCGGGGGCGCCGAGCGATGCCTCCGGTTCCGACGAGACCACGATCGATGTGGAGCAATCCGGCGGCATCGCGCCGGGCGCCAACATCATCGTGTATCAGGCGCCGAACACCAATCAAGGTTTCGTGGACGTGTTCGCCAAGGCCGTGGACGACAACATAGTGGACACCATGTCCACCAGCTTCGGCGAGGCGGAGGCATTCAATAACTTGACACTGGGCGGACCGGTGACGGATCCCTTCAATGGGGAGATGGTCTCGAGCTTGCAGGCCATGCACCAGGAATTCGTGATCGCCGCATTGCTGGGCCAGAGTCTGTCGGCGGCGGCCGGCGACTGCGGTGCTTTCGACACCGTGGGAGTATTTGGGGTGGGTGAGGGCTTTACCGATCCGCTGGTGGTGGACTATCCCGGCAGCGACTCTGCGCTGACGTCGGCGGGGGGCACGACCTTGCCGGGCCCGCAGAGCTTTAGCACGCCGAATGGAACCCTCACCATCAACAATCCGGTGGAGCGCGTGTGGGGCTTGGATTACCTGGAGCCGCTATGCGATGCGCTGGGTATCACCAACTTCTTTACCTGCGGCATATTCTCGGAAGGTACGGGCGGCGGCGTCAGCTCTTTCTTCCCGATCACAGCGATTCAAGCGGGCTTGCCGGGAATTGAGTTGAGCCCACCGGGCCAGGCGTTCATTCAGACGAATGTGACGCCGCAGCAGGTCATCTTTACGGCGCCTGCGAATGCCGCCAACCGTAACGTTCCGGACGTTGAGTTCAACGCCGATCCGCAGACCGGCTATGTGATCATTTACACCTCCGACGGCACGGGGATGTTCCCCAAAGGCCAAGACACCATCATGGGATTCGGTGGCACCAGCTTCGTCGGACCGCAGCTCGACGGCGTTACGGCCCTGCTGAGCGAGAAGGCCCGGCGTCGATTGGGGTTGCTGACGGTCCCACTCTACGCCTTGCAGCGTCTGGGGTTCTCACACGGGCCGGCGCCGGTACTGCATACCATCTCCACCGGCGACAACTGGTTCTTCCACGGGCGCGATGGGTATAGCCCCGCGGGAGGCTTGGGCACACTCGATGTGTTCAACTTCTCCAGAGTGCTCGCACCTTCGCTGTTTTGAGTACAGCGGCCGCCGTCTCTCTGCCTTCGGGCGGGAGACGGCGGTTTTTTTAGTGTCGCTGACCGCGCCGGTCCCGGTCTAGCTCACTCATCGCTACCGCTTTGAGTCTATAGTGCTCGGTGTCCGCCTATGGATTCTGCGCGGTTCCTGGCTTCAGATAAGTGTCGAACCAGGTGACGAGTCGCGACATCACGTCGATCTGATCTGCGCGCTTGAAGAAGAAGTGGCCCTCGTCGGGATAGACGACGAATTCCGTCTTCACGTTGAGGCGGCGCAGCGCATTCCAGTACTCGTACGACTGTGTGATCGGCACTTCCGCATCCCGGTCGCCGCCGACGACCAAAGTCGGTGTACGTACGTTCTTGATGAACGTCATTGGTGAGCTGCGCTCGTACACCTTGGGGTCGTCGTAAACCGAGCTGCCGAAGTACGGAAGCATCCAGGTATCGATATTATTCGTGCCGTAGTAGCTCTGCCAGTTAGACAGTCCGGCGCCGGCAACCGCGGCCTTGAAGCGGTTGGTTTGCGTCAATGCCCACATGGTCATGTAGCCGCCATAGCTCCAGCCGGTGATTCCGACGCGGTCGGGATCGATGGGCGCGGTTTTCTCCACGGCATCGAGGCCGCTGAGAACGTCGCGCATGTCGCCGTAACCAAAGTCCTTTACGTTGGCTTGTGTAAATGCTTCGCCCTGGCCGTAGCTGCCGCGCGGATTGGGTTTGAACACGTAGTAGCCGCGGCTGGCGAGGGCCGCATCGAATGATTCTTGCGATGCAGGAAACAGGGGGTAGTGCGCATACGCGGGGCCGCCGTGCACTTCGACCACCAGAGGATATCGCTTGCCCGGCTCGATCGACGGCGGTGCGATCAGCATGCCCTGTACATTGAAATTATCGCTCTTCCAGAACACGTTGGTCGCCTTGCCCGTGATCGGCCGCACATTGGCGTTCAACCGCGTAATTGGCTTCCATTTGCCGGGAGGTCCCGTCTCCACTTCCGGCGGCGAGGTGTACGACTGACGGATGACTGCGGAATAGGCCGCGTCTTTGGACAGTGAGATGCCGGTGTCGCCCGGCGTAAAGCCCATCACGTTGTTCGCCCAGATCATCTGCGGTCCGCGCCATGTCTCGCGCTGCGTTTTGGCATCGGCATCCACCGTCGCGAGCACTTCCTCGCCTGCGGCAAACTCAGTGGCGATGATATGAGAATTGGATCCGTTCCAAGTCAGCGTCTGCACCGAGGCCGGAAGGCCCGGAGTGACGTCGATCGGCGTTCCGCCGGCCGCGGCGATCACGTAGATATCTCCGCCGGTGATTCCCTCATCGCTCATGATGCCGCCGATGTACGCGATCCGGGTGCCGTTGCCGGACCAGCGCGGCGACGCCATTTGCAGCTGCGGCTTCAAGAGCACCTGCACCGCGCCGCTGTTTGCGTCGATCACGTCAAGTTCTGCGATCCACCAGTTGTCATCGCCGGATCCGTGGGCCGCGGTGACGGCAAAGCTCTTCCCATCAGGAGCCCAGTCATACTCGTAAACGTTGAGATCTGCCGGGGCAAGCAATGTCGGTTCACCGCCCTGTGCTTGAACTACCGCCAATCGCTGCTCATAGAAGCTCTCGGAGAGTACGCCTTCATCGCGCGCCAGCGGATTGAGAGGCCCCGGCATCCTGGGGGCGCCTTTGGAATAGAGGAAGGCGATGCGCTTGCCGTCGGGTGACCAGCGCGGTGTATCCAAGGGGCCTTGAGCATTCGTGATCGTCGTGACGCTGTGCCCTGAGGCATCGGCGGTCGCAATTTGCAGCTGTTCTTTGGCGTCGGTCGTGACGAACGCGATATGCGTCCCGTCGGGCGACCAAGCGGCACCGTGTTCGTCGCATACCGAGCCGGGACATGCCGTCAAACGGACCGCCCCCGAGCCATCGTGAGCGTTGACGATCCACAGCGAGGACACGTCGACATCGGCGCCGCCGCGCTTGCCGGTGACCACGGTCCCGTAGACGACGTGCTTTCCGTCGGGCGACAGGGCCACTTCACTGAACGGATGCACGGAACCGAGCGCGTCCAGGACCGCGGAGATGGGGAGGGGCGAATCGGATTTTGCGAGTGAGCAGCAGAGCAGTGAAATCGCGGCCGTGCAATTCAAGATCGCCACGCGCCTTAGCAAGCTGAGATTCATTGTTGTCCCTGGATTTATTCGGAGTAATTGGCTGTCTTATTGTCAACTTCTAACCATACCACAGCAGCTGGAGGCTCGACCCGAGTGCCCGGTCGGTCCTCAATGGTCTCGTCCATGCGGCGAACGGCCCTTTTTTTCACCTAACTGTGATACCAGGACCGCTCGACCGTATATAGGGTATGGCCATGGAACGTGCAACGCCAAATTCGCAAGTTACGGAAGCAGAAAAGCATATCCTGGACTGGGACCGTATATATCTCGATCTGGCGTCGCGTGTTCATCGTCGATACGTTCGCGAACGTACGACGCATCGAGTCTCTGGTTGCTGTTTTGGACACCGGGGACGTCTACAAGGCGGAGCGCTGCACAGCAGCCGTTGCGCACCCGTGAATTTAGCGATGAGCGGCGGGTGGGCGCGGAGCACCTGATCGAGCGAGGCCTAAAAAGACCAAGAGCGGTCTATTCCATCGGCGCTTGCGGTCGGGGCGGCTCTGCCGCAAGCTGGGGATCGTGAAGTTTTTTGCGGCGGCAGAATAATGATTCAAGCAGCGCGCCCGCTGAAGCGAATTCTTGGGCTGGGGTTCGGGCTGGCGATGGTTTTCGGTGGGACGGTCGGGGTCGGCATCTTGAGGCTGCCGGGGACTTTGGCGGCGGCGCTCGGCGATTCGCGGCTGATCGTATTGTTTTGGATACTGGGCGGGGTGTACGCGCTGCTCGGCGCTGTGGCGGTGGCAGAACTCGCTGCCATGTTGCCGGAGGCGGGCGGCTTCTATGTGTACGCCCGGCGTGCTTTCGGCAATGGGCCGGGATTCGTGGTGGGGTGGAGCGACTGGGTCAACCAGGTGGCGTCGCTGGCTTATGGGGCGCTCACCGCGGCTGTGTTTTTCGGGAAACTGTGGCCGGCGTTTGCCGCCAATCCTCGAGCGCTGGCCATCGGCATCTTGGCTGTTTTCACGGCGCTGCACTGGGTCGGGCTGCGCTTGGGCAGCAGTCTGACGCGCCTCATCAGTTTGAGTGTGGGCCTGATGCTCATGGTGTTGGTGGTGGGGTGCTTCGTCTCCACGCCGGCGCCGGCATCCGCGGCGGTGCTGCCGGGGTCGGCGATGTCGCTGCCGTTGCTGTCGCTGGGCATGGTCGCGGCGGTCGTGTCCGCGTTGCGCGCGGTGTTCTTGACTTATGATGGCTGGTATTCGCCTATTTATATGGCTGAAGAGAGCACGCAGCCGACGCTGACCATGCCGCGGGCTCTGATCGGGGGCACGGTGCTGGTGGCGGGGATGTACGTGATCATCAACGTGGCCATTCTGCGAGTGCTGCCTCTGCCGGTGATGGCCGCCTCGCAATTGCCGGCCGCGGATGCTGCGCGGGTGGTGCTGCCGCATGGCGGCGCCGAACTGGTCACCGTGATTTCGTTGCTGACGGTGCTGAGCTTGGTGAACGCCGTCATGCTGTTGACGCCGCGCATACTGCTGGCCATCGGCCGGGATGGCTTCTTCACGAAAAAGGCTGCGCTGGTCAGCGCGGGCGGCACGCCTCGGGTGGCGCTGGCGGTCTCGAACATCGTCGCTGCGGCGATGATCATGAGCGGGACCTTCGAGCAGATCGTCGCGGTGGCGGCGGTGCTGTTCCTGCTGAACTATGTATCGGCGTATCTCGCTTTGTTCGTGCTGCGGCGCCGGGAGCCGGCGGCGCCGCGGCCTTACCGGGCTTATGGCTTCCCGTTCACGACGGGCATCGTCCTCGTGGGCTGCGTGTTGGTGTGGATCGCCGCCATCATGGAGGATCAGCGGTCCGCACTATTCGCCGCCTTGCTGTTGATTGCCTGCGCGCCCGCGTATGCGTGGGTGGCGCGGCGCCGTCGGCTCGATGAGACGGCCACCGTCAAAACGATTCCTCCCGACATTTCTTGAGAAGGTCACCATGATTCAGCCTCAGCGCCATTCGATACGGCGTCGCGTGTTATCTGGGATTCTGGCGGCCGTTGCTGCTAGTTCAGTAGTGGCGGCAGGCGCTGTCGTGGCTGCGGGCGCGAGTGCGAGTGCGAGTGCGAGTGCAGGCGTAGGCGTGAACGCGAACGGAGGTGTCGCTGCTGCGCCGGAGGCCCATGCACCGCGGCCGGATCAGCTGGAGTTTCGTGACCTGTACCGCGAGCTCATCGAGACCAACACCAGTCATTCCGTCGGCAGCTGCACGTTGGCGGCGCAGAGAATGGCGGAGCATTTGCGGGCGGCGGGGTATCCGGAAACGGATCTGCATTTCTTCGCGGTGGCTGAGCATCCCAAGGATGGCGGCCTGGTGGCCGTGCTGCCGGGGACGGATCGAACCGCGAAGGCGATTCTGTTGTTGGCGCATCTGGATGTGGTGGAGGCGAGGCGGGAGGATTGGACGCGCGATCCGTTCAAGTTGATCGAGGAGGGAGGGTATTTCTATGGCCGCGGCACCTTCGATGATAAATCGATGGCTGCGGTGTGGGTGGACACGCTGGTCCGCATGCGCAAGGAGGGCTACCGGCCCAAACGCACCATCAAGATGGCGCTCACCTGCGGGGAGGAGGCGGGCGCGGCCTTCGTGGGGGCCGAGTACTTGGTGAAGCATGAAAGGCCGTTGATCGATGCGGCCTTTGCGCTGAATGAGTTCGCGTACGGAATTCTGGATGCGCAGGGGCATCGCGTGGTCATGGAGGTCGAGGCGGGCGAGAAGACCGACCAGGACTATCGGCTGGAAGTGGTGAATCCGGGCGGCCACAGTTCCCGGCCGGTGAAAGACAATGCCATCTATCGTCTCGCGGCGGGATTGGTGCGGCTGAGCGGCTATGAATTTCCGGTGCAGTTCAACGATACCACGCGCACCTACTTCAGCCGCATGTCGGGCATCGTCGGCGGCGAGAGCGGGGCTGCGATGCGGGCGCTGGTGAGCGATCCTGCGGATGCGAAGGCGGCGGCCATCGTGTCGCAGGATCCGCGCTTGAATGCCATGCTGCGCACGACCTGCGTCGCCACACTGATGGATGCCGGACATGCCACCAATGCGCTGCCACAGCGGGCGCGAGCCAACGTTAACTGCCGGATTTTCCCTGGTATCGGAGTTGAGGAGGTGCGTGCGACGCTGGCGCGGGTATTGGGGGACTCGCAGATTTCCGTCACCACCGTGCTGCCCTCCGATCCTTTGGTCGTGCCGCCGCCGCTGACTCCGGCCATCTTGGGACCCATCGAGCAGGTGACGCACCGCATGTACCCGGGCATCGAGGTGGTGCCGGTGCTGCAGGCGGCGGGCACGGATGCGATCTACCTGGCCGAGGCGGGCATTCCTACCTATGGCGTCAGCGGCATGTTCATCGATCCGGATCTGAGCAATGTGCATGGCTTGAATGAGCGCATTCGAGTGCAATCGCTGTATGACGGGCGGGATTTTCTCTATTCGCTCGTGAAGCTGTATGCCGAGCGGATGCGGTGATGTTGACCGGTTCACAAGGTCAGGGGGGATAAGGAGTGGGAAGCCAACGTAAAGGCAGCAGTTGGCTTCCCACTCCTTATCCCCCCTGACCGTGCGCACTGGCCGACATACATCACCGCGTGGGAGGTACATCACCGCCTAGGGAGCAAATCGAGTGCCCTTGGCGAGGTGGTGTGGAGCGGTGAGAGCATTCGCCCGAGGGGCTGAGCCGTTGGCCGGCAACTGCTGCCTCGTTGCCGGCCAATGGCTCAGCCCCTCGGGCGAATACCGTCAACCGCTCAACATCACCGCGCCGAGATACTAGTATTTCGTGGCTTCGAGGATGGCTTTGATCAGGGGCTGCGGTTGGTAGTGATCGGACGCGGGCGTGAGTCCCAGGCGTACGACGGCTAATTGGCGCGAGGGCATGATGGCGATGCTTTGGCCGTCATGTCCTTCCATCCAGAAAGTGTCGGCGGGGATGCCGAAGGCGGTGTCCGGATTCTTGCCGGGCGTGACGGCGTCAGAACCCCAGAGCCACACCAGGCCGTGTCCGTACTGGCCGCGGGAGGCGGCGACGGGTGAGGCCATCATGGCCACATAGCCGCGAGGGAGCATTTCTTGGCCCTGCCAGACGCCGTCTTGCAGTAGGAACTGTGCGTACCGGGCCCAGTCGCGTGCGGTGGCATACATGTAAGAGGAGCCTACGAGGGTGCCGTCTTCGTCGGTTTCGATAATGGCGCTGGCCATGCCGAGCGGCTTGAATATTTTTTCGGCGGCGACGCCGGCGCCCAGCCGACCTCCGGCATCCTGGACGATGCGCGAGAGGATGTTGGCGGTGCCGCTGGAATAGCTCCAGAACTCGCCTACGGGATGCGCCAGTGGTTGGGCCCGCGCGAACTCTGACATGTCGGGCTCGAGGTAGAGCATGCGGGTGACATCCGATACGGCGCCGTAGCCTTCGTTGAAGTGCAGGCCGCTCGACATGGAGAGCAGGTCGGCGATGCGGATGTGCTCGCGGCCGTCTCCGCCGGGTGTTGCCCAGCCGGCGGATTGATCGAGGGTGAGCCGGCCTTCTTTGACGAGCACACCCACCAGCCCGGCGACGACGGTCTTGGCCATGGACCAGCCGAGCAGCGGCGTCGCCGCGGAAAAGCCTGCGGCATAGCGCTCGGCCACGATGCGGCCGTGATCGACTACGACGACGGCGCGCATGCCGGAACCGGTGAGGGTGTCGTCGGCGAGGAGGCGATCGAGAGCGGGGGTGGTGGCGACGGCGTTTGCTTCGGGCCAGAGCGGGGGCGTGGCGGCGCTCGGGGCGGCCGTGGCCGAGCCTGCAGCGGCGCCGACCTGCCCGGCGATTTTGTTGACGTGGATGGCGAAATCCAAGTTGCCGTCGGGGACCACGGCGCAGCCGGTGTTTGGGCGATCCACGGCCAGGCCGTCGCCGATGAAGCCGAGCAGGCCGGCGCGGACCACGTGCTGCTGGCGGTCGACGGAGATGCGCATGAGCTGCAGCAGCGCGATTCCGGGTGCTTGCACGTCGGTGCGCAGTACTTCGTCGGGATCGCGGCCGGCGAGAAACACATTGGAGCAGACTATTTTTGCGGAGTAATTGGCGCCGATGCGCAATAGGTCGGGCGGCCTCAGCCAGAGTGCTACCAAGAGTGCGGCCAGCAGCAGGATGAGGGCCCCGGCGCTGCGCAGGAGGATCTTGGCGAGTTTGGATGGTGCGGTCACGGTGGGCGATGGTAACCCAAGCGGCGGAACGGCTGTGCCCAAGCGGCTGGACGGGGGGCGGTGAATTGCCGGAAAATACTGGATGAATAAAAATTCGCGTATTCGCTTTGCATGTTTTCTTGCCGGGGTGGTGTGCTGGTCGGGTGGCTGGGCGGCAGCGCCCGATGCCAAGGCCAAGGCGGCGAGCGCGACATCGGGGGACGCTGCGTTCGAACAGCTGGTCGATGACTTCGTCTTCGGTACGCTGGCGTTGTCGCCGACGGCGGCGACGGGCTATGGCTACCATGTGCACAACGACACTTCGCTGGACGACCTGCTGGATGACTTCAGTCCGGCGGGGATCGCGGCTTCGCAGTCCTTTGTGCATGACATGGAGGCGCGGATCGCGAAGCTCGGTAGCGCTTCGCTGGATGCGGAGCAGAAGGCTGACATCGATATCATGCGCAATGCGCTCGGTGCTTCGCGCTTGGAGCTCGATGAGATCCAGAGTTACCGCCACAATCCGACGATGTATGTGGAGCTATTGGGCAATGGCTTGTACACGCACTACGTGTTGCAGTACGCGCCGGCGTCGGAGCGGTACCGGCACATCATCAACCGGCTGAACAAGGTGCCGGAGTTGATCAGGCAGGCGGAGGCGAATCTGCAGGACTCGCCCGAGGTATGGAACCGGGTCGCGCGTGAGGAGAACGAGGGCAACGTTGGCCTGATCGATTCCACTTTGCGTGAGGGGTGTCCGTCCGGGGAGCGTATGCGCTACGACCAGGCTGCCGTGGCAGCGGAGGCCGCGCTGAACGAATTCAACCGTTGGCTGGAGGACCACCTGGCCGAGAGAGTCAGCGATTGGCGGCTGGGGAAGGAGCGCTATGCCAAGAAGTTCCGCTTGGTGCTGGCGACCGGCAAGACTCCCGAGGAGTTGCTGGCGGAAGCGGAGGCGGATCTGGTGAAGACGCGGGCCGAGATCGCGCGGCTGGCGGCGCCGAAGACCGTGGAGCAGGCGCTGGCGGATGTGGCGCGTGAGCATGCGACGGCGGCGGAGTTCATTCCATCGGCCAGGCAGGCGCTGGCTACGGCGACGGCCTTCGTCAAATCCAAGGATTTGCTGACGTTGCCGCCCAACGGCAATTTGGAGGTCATCGAGACGCCGGTGTTCATGCGGGGCTTGTACAGCGTGGGTGGTTTCAATGCGGCGCCGGCGCTGGAGCCGAAGCTGGGCGCCTTTTTCTGGGTGACGCCGATTCCGCGTACGTGGGAGCAGTCGCGTATCGATTCGAAGCTGCGTGAATACAATGCGTCGGGGATGCAGCATCTGACCGTGCATGAGGCGATGCCGGGGCACTATGTGCAGGGCGAGTATGCCAACGAGGTGCAGCCTAAGTCGCGGCGCTTGTTGCGCAATATTTTCGGCAACGGTCCCTATGTGGAGGGGTGGGCGGTGTATGCGCAGCAGCTGATGGCGGAGCAGGGGTATCTCGGGGATACGCCGGGGTATCGGCTGACACTGCAAAAACAGCTGCTGCGGGTACTGGCTAATACCATCTTGGATGTGCGGTTGCAGACCATGGGCATGACCGACCAGCAGGCACTCGACTTGATGACGAAGAGTACGTACCAGGAGACGGAGGAGGCGACGGCCAAGCTGCAGCGGGCCAAGCTGTCGTCGTGCCAGCTGCCGACGTATTACGCGGGCTACAAGGGGTGGCTGGACGTGCGCGAGCACTACCAGGCGAAGCGGGGGGCTTCGTTCAGTTTGAAGGAGTTTCATGAGAGTGCGCTGAAGCAGGGGGCGGTGCCGCTGCCGGTGCTGGACCGGTTGCTGCAGTAGGCGACCGGGTCGACGTTTCCGCGGAAACGTCACATTGCGCGGAAACGTCACATTGCGCGGAAACGTCGCGTTCCACGGAATCGTCGAACGGCGGGGAGAGAGTCGCTGTGTTTACCTTATTTTGAAGGGCAGACAGGGCGGCCGAGGGCGATGTAGGATTAGGTCGAGCTTATTTCGGTCGATCTGGTATTGGAGCTTGTTATGAGCGTGATGTGGACCCCTGAGCGCACGCGAATCAGCGCCGAGCGATTCGACAAGATGATTGCGGCCGGGGTGCTGACCAAGTACGACCGGGTGGAGTTGATCGAGGGGGATATGATCAACGAGCCGGGGATCAACCCGCCTCACTCCGCCATCACGGCTCGGCTGAACGAACTCTTGGTGTTGTCGGTTGGCCGTTCGGTCACGGTCTCTCCCTGTGGGTCGGTGCGGCTGGGTGATTTCTCAGTGCCGCAGCCGGATCTCATGCTGCTGAAGCGGCGTGAGGATTTCTACTTCGGGCGCAGGCCCGCGGCTTCTGACGTCTTGCTGCTGATCGAGGTCTCCGACAGCAGCTTCGCCTATGATCAAAGCACCAAGTGTGCCTTGTACGCCCGGTACGGTGTCGAGGAATACTGGGTGGTGGATGTGCAGGGCGAACGTGTGTTCGTGTATGGCGAGCCGGCCGGAGAGGGCTATGCGCGAGTAGTTGAATGCACGGGGGCTGACATTGTCTCGCCGCGGGCGGTGCCGGCGGTGAAGATTCAGGTGGGTACGTTGTTTCCGGGAGGTCATTGATATGAATGCCAGTCTCAAGCCGGTGCAGCCGTCGGTGGATGCGGAGCGCAGCGCGCGGGTCGATCTTGCGGCCTGTTATCGGTTGGCGGAGCGGTTCGGATTGAATGAGGGCATCGACAATCATTTGACGATGCTCGTGCCCGGTTACACGGATCGATTCTTACTCGCGCCGTTCGGCATGCATTGGTCGGAGGTGAGGGCGAGCGATTTCATGGTGGTGGATTTCGAGGGCCGGGTGCTGAGCGGGCAGGGGTCGGTGGAGGATACGGCGTTTCATATCCATCAGCCGGTGCATCGGCTGTCGCCGCAGGGGCGCTGCGTGCTGCATACCCATATGCCTTACGCGACGGCGCTGAGCATGCTGCAGAATCCGCGCCTGGAGATGGCGGTGCAGAGTGCGCTGGGGTTCTACGAGGATGTGGCCTACGACTCGACTTACAACGGTCTGGCCTTCGATACGTCGGAGGGCGAACGCATGGCGCGGGTGCTCGGGCCGAAGTCGGTACTCATGCTGGCCAATCACGGCGTGCTGGTCGTGGGGAACACGATTCCGCTGGCGTTCGAGCGGCTGTACTTTCTCGAGCGCGCCGCACAGGCGCAGGTGCTGGCGTTGTCGACCGGCAGGCCTTTGCAGCTGATTCCGGAGGCGGTCATCAAGAAGACCGTTGAGCAGTTCAGCTCGGGAGGCGCCGTCGGCGGGCGCGATCGCTCCGATCTGCACTTCGATGCGTTGAAGCGCGTGCTCGAGCGCAACCACTCGGATTACGCGAGCTGAATTCCAGCGTCCTAGCGGCGGTCGATCCGGCGCGGGCCGCCCGCAGTCCCGTGGTCATCTTGATGGCGGTGCTGTTGTTCATCAATTACATGGACCGCGGCAACCTGGCCACGGCGGCGCACTTGATGCAGGGCGATCTGCATTTGAATTATGCGCAGATGGGCATGCTGCTGTCGGCCTTTTCCTGGACGTATGCCTGGACGCAGATTCCGGTGGGCTGGCTCGCCGAGCGCTATGGCGCGCATCGCATGCTCGCGGCCGGACTGACGCTGTGGGCGTTGGCCACCATGCTGATGGGATTCGCGCACACCTTCACGACGCTGTTGGTGTTGAGGCTGTTGCTCGGCCTGGGCGAGAGTGCGGGCTTCCCCGGCGTAGCGAAAATACTGGCGGCGATCGTACCCGCCAAGGGCCTGGGTACGGCCAACGGCATCATTGCGCTCGGGTATCTGACCGGTCCGGTGGTGGGCACCATCGCGGGCGGCCTGCTGATGGCGCAGTTCGGTTGGCGCGCGGCGTTCTGGGTGTTCGGTGCGCTGTCATTGGTCTGGCTGCTGCCCTGGTCGCGGGTGGCGGGCCAGGTGCGCGCGGCGGTGCGCGCGGGTTCGGAGGATTTGCCGACGTGGTGGATGATTCTCAAGCAGCCGTCGCTGTGGGGCACCTCGCTCGGGCTGTTCTCGAGCAATTACGTGTTCTATTTCATGCTGTCGTGGCTGCCCTCGTATCTGCAGACCGAGCGGGGTTTTTCCATCGTGGGCATGGCATGGCTCGCGACGAGTGCTTACATGGTCAATGCCTTGAGTGCATTCGCCGCAGGTTGGGCCATCGATCGATTTCTGGCGCGTGGCGGATCGGCGAACGCCGGCTACAAGACGGTGATGGCGGTGGCGCACTTGGGTTCGGTGGTTTGCATGCTCGCCATGGCCTTGGGCTCGCCGGCCGTGGCGCTGGCGAGCCTGTTTATTTACCAGGCTCTGTGCGGGGCTTCATCACCCGGCGTGTATGCCATGTGCGAGATCCTGGCCGGGCCGCGCGCGTCGGGGCGCTGGGTGGGAATTCAGAATTCTCTGGGCAACTTGCCGGGAATCATCGCGCCGTGGCTGACCGGATACATCATTCAGAGCACCGGGCATTACACGAATGCCTTCGTGGTGGCGGCCGCGGTGGCGCTGCTGGGATTGATCGGGTGGGTGTGGATGGTGCCGAGGCTGCAGGAGCTGCAGTGGAAGTACCCCGTGACCAGTTCACAGAGTCTGGGGGGATAAGGAGCGGGACGCCAACGTCAAGGCAGCAGTTGGCGCCCCGCTCCTTATCCCCCCTGACTGTGCGCGCTGGGCCGAGGTACGTCAGTGTGCAGACGAGGCGGCTCGGGGGTCCTTGGCCCAGTGGCCTTCGGTGGCGTAGTAGAGCAGGCCGGCGGCGGCGTAGGCGGCTCCTAGGCATGACAGGGCATTCCAGCCTGCCATCTGGTAGACCGCGACGGCTGCGCCGGAAGCGACGGCGCCGCAACCGAAGACCCACGCCATGTAGAGACCGTTGAGACGGCTGCGCAGCTCGGGCTCAAGCATGTAGATGCTGCGCAAGCTGAGCACCTGACACAACTGCACAGCCGCATCGAGCAGCACGCCGGCGATGGCCAGGATGATCACCGAGTGGAGTGCTACGGCCCAGGCGGCCAACAGAAATGAAACGCCAACCGTGGCCATGCCGAACCCGGTGAAGGGCCTGGTCAGGCCGCGATCGGCGAGGCGTCCGGCCAGCGGTGCGGCCAGCGCTCCGGCCGCACCAATGAACGAAAAAAGGGCGACACCGTGAAGAGACATTCCGAAGGCGCGTATCAACAGCAGGGGCGCGCCGGTCCAGAACACATTGAACGCGGCGAATAGGGTCCCCTGGTAGAGCGCACGCCGGCGCAGCAGCGGCGTGCGCAAGATGAGGCCGGTCATCGAGCCGAGAATTTCGCGGTATTTCATGCCGGCGCCGGGGCGGCGCTCAGGCAGACGTCGAAGCAGAATGCCCGCGAGCGCGAGCTGAATCACGCCGGAGATGACGAAGACCATGCGCCAGCCGAACAGGGCGGCCACGAAGCTGGAAAAGGGGCGCGCCAGCATGATGCCGGCCAAGAGGCCGCCCATCACCTGGCCGACTACCCGACCGCGCGATGCGACGGGCGCGAGATGGGAGGCAAACGGGACGAGTACTTGGGTTGCCACGGCGCAGACGCCGACGACGATCGAGGCGAATAGGAACATCGTTGCGGAAGTCGCGCACGCGATGCCGAAGAGCCCGAGAGTCCCGCCGCACAGTGCCAGGGCAACCAGGCGGCGATTCTCGAAGACATCCGCCATGGGCACTACCAGCAGAAGGCCGAGGCCATAACCCGCCTGTGTGAGTGTCATGACCAACCCGGCGAGCTCCGGCCGTAGGCCAAGGGCCGGGGCGATGAGACCGATGAGCGGTTGCGCGTAGTAGATGACGGCGACGGTGAAGCCGCAGGCAATCGAGAATAGGCTGATGAGGCCGGGTGTCATTTCAACGGCCGATTTCGCTCATCGACGCGAACGTTCTCTGCCTTCGCGCACCGCCGCCACCAGGTCTCCCGTGCTGACCTTGAGCTTCACGCCCGGCACGTCCAAGGGCGACGACTTGGATTTTGGAGCGGGCTGAATGCGAAAAACCGCGCCGTCGCGCCGGCGAATCTCGACCGCCCCGTAACGTTCGGCTTCCTCCAGTACAGAGGCAAAATTCTCGCGTGCCTCGGAATACGTATAGGCTTTCATACGGTTTTGACCTCCAAGATCGCAAGCTTGATCACGTGTGTACAATTGTACAGGTCCGAAAATTCGGATCCCGGTGACATTGACGACGGCCCGGCAGTATACCGGCCGGCGGCGGACGGGGTGACCAGGAACCAACCCGGCTGCCACGGGTCAATCATCAGGCGTCCGGCGGCCATAACATGAGCGAAGTCTGCAAATGGATCAGTCAAAGGGCTGGGGACTGTCGCGGTATGTGACACTATTCGTAGTGTTGGCGCTGCATTTGGCTATTTTTGCAGCGCTCCTGCTGGCCTCGCGGCGCGGAGAGATCGCCGTGGCGGAGAATTATCCGATCGAGTTGGTGTACATACCGCCGGCCAGCGCTCCGCGGGTCCGCGCCGAGAACGCTCATCCCAAGCCCTTGAAAGGGGATACGGCCGTATCGATCGAACCGTTGATGCTCGGATCGGACGGAGCCTCGCAGGCACCGTCCGCGGCCGCGTCGAATGGCGATGGGTCGGGAGTGGATTGGCGGGCGGAGGCGCGCCGCGCGGTACAGGCCTACGAGATTCGCAATCATGAGCCGGAGAGCAGCGACTTGGTGTCGGGCTCGCCGGCGGAAGATCAGTGGTGGCCGCGGTCGCGGCACAATGCGGGCGACCAGTACAAGACTGCCAACGGCGATTGGATCGTGTGGATCAATTCGAGTTGCTACCAGATCGCGGTCGCCGGCGGGAGCGCGTATACGCCGGGCGCGGCGGGGCCGAGGACCGTGTGTCCCGGCACATCGGGCATGCCGCGCGGTGCAGCCGGTGAGCCGGCGCCGGGGTCGAAAAAGCCGCCACCGTAGCGATGGCTGCGATGCGGATCAATGCGGCTGAATGCTCAAAGCACTGGAAGGCACGTGATCGAGGGGGCTGGGCTGGACTCCCGTTATATAGGGTTTGACGAGCCGTTTAGAGACGAAGTGGTAGAGCGGGGTAATGGGGTAGTCATCGAGAGCCATTTTTTCGGCGCTTTCGAGGATGTGGCTGCGTGCAGCCGGATCCGCCGTGCGGGCTGCCTCATCAAGCAGCGCATCGTAGGCGGTGTTGGAATAGCCTTCATCGTTGTTACTCGAGTTGGTGCGCAAGATGTCGAGAAAATTGCTGGCGTCGTCGAAGTCGGCGACCCATGAGAACCGCGCAACGTCCCACTGGGTCTTGTCGTGGCGGGTGACCAGGAAAGCCCGGAACTCTTGTTCGGTCAACTCGGTATCGATTCCCAGTGTCTCTTTCCACATGGAGGCGATCATGATCGCCGTGCGCTTGATCACGACGTTCGAGTTATAGAGGACACGCAGCCGTAGGGGCGACTGACTCGAGTAACCGGCCTCGCGGTAAAGACGCTGTGCTTCGGCGATCCGCGCTTCGTCCGAGAGATCCTTCCAGGGCAGCGATTGCTGCTGATAATTCCAGACGCCGGGTGGGACAAATCCGTACGCGGGCGGCTCACCGAAGCCGAAGCTGGCCACCAAGCGCTTGCGATCGATGGCCATCGAGAGTGCCTGGCGAAGTTTGACGTTGTTGGCGAGCGGGCGGGCGGCGAGGTTGAAGCCGTAGTAGGCGGTTGCCAGATACGGTGCGGTGACCAGCTCGCGCGCACGATCCTTCTGGAAGTCGGGAATCGCGCTCATGGGAACGTTGTCGGTGACGTCGAGCTGGCCGGCTCGATAGCGGGCGTACTGCGAGGTCTCGTCGCTGGCGAACTCATAGTCGATGGTCGTGATGTGGACGTTGGCTGCGTCCCAGTAGGCGGCGTTTTTTTTCAGCTTGATGGACCCGCCGTTCTGCCAACGCGACAGGACATAGGGCCCGTCCGTCACCGATTCGGCGGGGTCGTGAGCGCGGGCGCTTTTTTCCGAATAGATGGGAAAGGCGGCCGAGTGAGTCAGGACTTCGGGCAGATAGGGGGCAGGACGCTCCAGCGTTACGACCAGTACATCGTCTGCGGGCGCGGCAACGCCCAAAGTGTCCGGGGTCGCCTTGCCTGAAATGATTTCGGCGGCTCCGCGGATGAGCCGCAGGTTGTCCGCGACCAAGGAATCCTGTTTGGGGTCGACCACCCGGCGCCACGCGGTGACGAAGTCTGCGGCGCGCAGGGGCTTGCCGTTCGACCAGCGAGCGTTGGCTCGGATGTGAAAGGTGTACTGGGTGCCGGTGGCGTCGATGTCCCAGGAGGCGGCGATCCCGGGAATGGCGGCGCCGCTGGGCGATTCCCGAGTCAGGCCTTCGTAGAGGTCGCGGACGACCTGGCTGGTGAACGCGTCCGCGGCACCGGCCGGATCGAGGGTGGCGGGCTCACCGCCGAGTCCTCGTCGGAGGTTATCCGCAATGGCGGGTGGCGTATCCGGCGCGCCGCAGGAGGTCAGCAGCGCGGAGAACAGGAAAACCGCAAGAGTCAGGCGGCTGTTTCGGAGCGAGGTTCGCATGGTCGGTCAGCTTAAACGACGGCGGTCGGTCGGACCGCATTAGGCCGCACTGCGAGTTTTCCCTATGGAGCCGATGCCGCTATCCCTTAGCACGCCTCCGTAAAAAAGGGATTACAGCAACAAAAAGTGTGAATTGTCGCTCGAAAGTCCTTGTATTATGTCCGGAATTTATGCAATCTGTAAAAGATAACTTGCTGGCCGCGTTTCGCTACTTGCTGAAACCGCTGGTGCGATTGGCTCTGAAGAACGGCGTGTCTTACGGGGATTTCGCCGAGGCCCTTAAAAAGGCCTACGTGGATGTTGCTGTAGTGCAGATAACAACATCAAAGATGGTGACGACAGAAGAGGGAGTTTCTTTGATCACTGGGCTGACAGCAAACGAAGCAAGGGACGCACTGCAGGCGGGCGACAACGCCAAGTACCGCCGTGAAGTCCAGCACCTGTCACCGATTCCCGCGATTTTGACGGGTTGGTATACCGACCCGAATTCCACTGGGCCTTATGGCGTCCTGCTCGATCTGGAATTTTCGCGCAGCAAAGAATCACCCTATTCCTTCACCGACTTGGCGAGCGCTTATTGTCCCGGCGTCTCGCCACGGGCGCTGATGGACGAATTGTTGAGGACTGAAGCGGTACAGGAAGTGGGAACCGGGGTTTACAGAGCGATCAAGCGTTCGTTCGTTCCGGAGCCTTTGAGCGCTGCGAGCATTTTGTTGGTAGCGCGAGCCGTGCACAACCTGTGCGAAACGCTCGAAATGAATCTGCGGATGTCGTCGGCCGGCGGAAAGGGCCTGATCGAGAGAAGCATTTTCACTTCACACGGAATCTCGAAGAAGAACCACACGGAATTCGACAAGTTTATTCGGGAAAGAGGCCAGATTTTTGCGGATGACATCGACAACTGGCTTTCGGACCGAGACGTTGAAGGTGCGATGGACGCGATGCAAGTAGGGGTCGGATTTTATCACTACATAGTGAATGAAGACGACGAACAGGGTTTATCAAAAGAATTGCCGACTGGAAGGGACTAAACATGTTTACGAATTCTCACCGGACCCCTCGCGGGGTCATTTACGCCTCTTTGTCAGTGGCCAGCCTGACGTTCTGCGCGGCCAGCTATGCAGGCCAAGCGGGCACGAACCGGCTGATCAGTATCGATGGCCAGGCCGGGACCAACCGGCTGGTGATGGCGGACGGTCAAGCGGGCACGAACCGGGTGGTCAGCATCAATGGTCAGGCGGGTACGAATGGCCAGGCGGGTACGAATGGTCAAGCGGGCACTAACCGGCTGGTCAGCATCAATGGTCAGGCGGGCACGAATGGTCAAGCGGGTACGAATCGGCTGGTGAGCGCCGACGGCCAAGCGGGGACCAACCGGGCGACGGCGAATGGTCAAGCGGGCACTAACCGGCTGGTCAGCATCAATGGTCAGGCGGGCACGAATGGTCAAGCGGGTACGAATCGGCTGGTGAGCGCCGACGGCCAAGCGGGGACCAACCGGGCGACGGCGAATGGTCAGGCGGGCACGAACCGGCTGGTCAGCATCAATGGTCAGGCGGGCACGAATGGTCAAGCGGGTACGAATCGGCTGGTGAGCGCCGACGGCCAAGCGGGGACCAACCGGGCGACGGCGAATGGCCAGGCGGGCACGAATGGCCAAGCGGGCACTAACCGACTGGTGAGTGCCAATGGCCAAGCTGGGACCAACCGGGCGACGGCGAATGGTCAGGCGGGCACGAATGGTCAAGCGGGCACGAACCGCGCGACGGCGGCGGGCCAGGCGGGGACCAATCGGGCGACAGCCGCGGGCCAAGCCGGCACGAACCGGCTGGTGAAGGTCGATGAGTGTCCCTTGGCCGCTAGCGTTTTCGACTCTTACGACTGCTTCTAGTAAAAACTTTTAGCTTTGGGGTGGCTGCAGGCGGTGATGCCTGCAGCCACCAGGTCTTGCCAAGAGCTGTGCCCGCTTCTCCGGTTGCCAGGTAGGCGCCGAACTCCTTCCCAGAATTACCCACTGGTTCCGCGGTGCGCCTTAGTCTCTCCGTCTACAGAATCTGAATCTCTGTGGCTCGCTTGCTATTGGGGCGACGTTTACGCTGCAGGTTCTTGCGAGGCATGTAAGTGGTGTCGGTGCTGGATTCGGTGGTCCGGCGCAGGTTGCTGATCAGGGTCTCGAGTAAATCCCCGGTACGTTCTCCTATGGCGGCGATGGCATCGCCTGTCAGGCCCGTGGGGATGGGAATTCGGGATTTAGCTTTTACCCTCTGATCCGGCAGCCTCTCCACGGCGTCGAGTTGTGTGAGCTCATCCAGCATTGCACGCACGGGAATGCCGCGGCCACACAGTGCCACCAGCTGTTCAAAACTGCGCCGTTTGCCGAATATCGGCAACACGGCGGGGTCCCCATCGGCCGAGAGGAAGCGAGGATGTTCGTGCCAAGCGGCCAGTACTCTTCTCGAGGGCGGCTGCGCTACTCGCTTACTGGGCGATGCTGAGTCAGATTTCAGTATTCGCGCGACCTCGGAGCGGGGCAGCCCGGTGATTATTGCGACTCGGGACTTGCTGTCACGGCCGCTTTCTCTCGAGACGCGCCTGGCTGCGACCCGTACTGCGCTGTCTCTCACCAGGTCACTCAATTCGTGCACGGTCACGCCTGTGTCGAACATCACTTCAACGAGCGGGCCCACCACTCGCTTCAGCGCGGTGAGCGCGGCCTCCTTGAGAGGGTCATTGGAATGAAGCTGGTGCGGTGCCGTTCTTCGCATCTTTACGGGAACGATAGCATTTATGTAAAAAATGGCACAAATGAGCTTTTATCACGCAGGATGCTACAAGCGTATGACTGCTGCGTCTGGCGGGAAAAGCAAATTGCTGCGACGCGAGTGCGTGCGGCCCTCATCGGCAAGGCAGGAAACATTTTTTGCGCGTTTGGAAAGGTAGCGCAGTTAAAGCGACAGTCCGTGCGCCAGTACCTCGGAACGGTGTTGTTGACCGGTTAGTGGCATTCACCCGGGAGGCTAAGATGCGGCCGGCAACAGGGAACAGTTGCCGGTCCGCATCTTAGCCTCCCGGGCGAAGTCTCCTACCGCTCGACATCACTGCGCCGACGACACCGGCCCTGACTCCGCCTGCGCGGTGATGTACCTCGGCCCAATGCGCACGGTCAGGGGGGATAAGGAGTTGGAAGCCAACTGCTGCCTTTACGTTGGCTTCCCACTCCTTATCCCCCCTGACCTTGTGGACCGGATAAAATCACCGTGCAGAGGTACTGGCCAACATGCAGGTGTGATGATGCTGCGAAAACATTCAGCGGGTTGCTCATGGCCCACTCTTTAGTCTGTTGGCGTTGTGGAGCATCTTTGGCGGCGCTGAGTTTGCCGCTGAGGCGGCTGGATGCTTGCAAGGCGTGTAATGCGGAGTTGCATGTGTGCAGGATGTGCGTGGAGTACGACACGTCGTATGCGAAGCATTGCAAGGAGCCGACGGCGGAGGAGGTGCGCAAAAAAGATGAGGCGAATTTTTGCGATCACTTCAAGCCGAAGGCGGGGGCTTATGTGGCTAAGGATGGCGCGGAACTGGCACGGGCGAAGTCGGCGTTGGACGATCTGTTCAAGAAGTGACGGTGATGCTGAGCGAGTGCGCACGGAGCGGATGCGCACTGATCAGAGGTGTAGCCGATTAACGCTGTGTGAGTGTGGCGGGCGGATCGAGGCATACGCGGATCGAAACCGACGAATTGTTAAGTTTTGTCAACGCGCCACCGGCGATCGTCACGCGTAAGTGGTTCTTCCATAGACTGCATCCAGGGGAATCCCGTATATTGGCGGACAGGTACGCCGCTCGAATTGGGAGCGTATATGCTAGGACCACGGGGTTTTCTTCTCGTGGCCGGAGTACGAAAGGATGGCAACATCTCCGGATTATCTGAGACTCGCGACCAGTTCGACGCGGGCCTTGGCGGATGCAGCACTCGATGGTCTGCGTGAAGCGGTGGTGGTGGTGGATGCCCGCCACAAGAACTTGCCTGTGGTGTTGGCTAACGCAGCTGCCCGCCGCTGTCTATCTCCCATAGATCAGGCAGGCGTGATCGAATCGCCGCTGCATCGCTTGCTGACGGCTGCGTCGTCAACGACGGTGGGCGCCGCGATCGCATCATTGACGGATTCCCAAGCGCCGATCGCCCGTGTGCTCGAGTGGCGCTGTGCGGCGGGCGAGATATCCGTCATGACGGAGATCAAGCCGCTCGTGATGGCGCCGGAGCAGCGCTTGGTCATGCTGACGTTCGCGGCGACACCCGAGCCGGGCTCCAAGGCGGCCGCCCACCATTTGACCGAGCGCCGCTCGGGCGGGGACTCGCAGGGCGGCGGCGACCGGCGGCTGCTGGCGCTCACCGAGCATGCGCGGGACATCATCACGGTGACCGGCGAAGGACGGCAACGTGCATTTCGTCAGTGCCGGGGTCACGAATTCACTCGGCTACACCGCTGAGGAGAGGCGATCGAATAATCTGTTCGAGCATGTGCACCCGGACGATCAGGAGGCGCTGCGTTTCCAGTATCAGCGGCTGGTCGCGGGAGAGATCAAGGCCTTTGCGCACGAATTTCGCTATCGGCACAAGGACGGATCTTACCGCTGGCTCGAGTCGAGCTTTACCTCGGCGCTGGATAATCCGCTGATCGGCGGGGTGGTGATCAATTCGCGCGACTTCACCGAGCGCAAGACAGGCGGAGTGCCAGCTCGCTCAGCGCGAGGAAGTGTTTCGTTTGGCGGCGGATGCCGTCAACGGCGTCATCTGCGAGTGGGACGTGGCCAGCGGCTACGTGCACCGCTCGCGGGGCGTGCTCGAGGTGCTCGGGCCTCGAGGCCGAGGATGTGGAGCCGACGACCGACGCGTGGAGCGTGCGGATCCATCCCAGGGACTTCGAGGCGGCCAGGAAGGCGGTGAACCTGGCATTGCTCAACGGCCGAGGGTGGACCGCTACGTACCGGATTCGGGATGTGCGCGGGCGCTATCGCTCGATGATCGAGCGCGGCCTCATTCAACGCAACGCCAGCGGCGATCCGGTGCGCGCGATCTGCTGCTGCGTCGATGTGTCGGAGATCAAGCGGGTCACCGATCTGCTGGCCGACACCCAGCGCACCGCCAAAATGGGGGGCTGGGAGTACAGCTACGCGACCCGCGAGCTCACGTGGACCGACGAGATGTACCGCATCTTCGAGGCCGACCGCAAAGAGTTCGCGGTGTCCTGGCATTCCATGCTGGCGCAATGCACCCCCGAGTCGCGGCGGCGGTTTCACGCGGCCTGCAGGCGTTCCGAAGCGGTGGGTGGACAACTCGATCTCGAGCTCGAGATCACCACCTTGAAGGACGAGCGCATCTGGGTGCGCATGATCGGGCATACGGAAATGCTGGACGGGCGCCCGTTCCGGGCCTTCGGCTCCGTGCAGAACGTGCAGGCGCAAAAGCTGGCGCAAATCGCGCTGGAGAACAGCACCGGCTGGCTCAAGCTGTCGATGAACATGGCGAACATGCACGCCTGGCGCTGGGACCTGATGCAGGATGCGTTCGAGTTCGCCGTCGTCGAGGGGCGGGACGCGCACCTGCCGCGGGTGTTCGCCGGCATGAAGAGGCTGATGTCGCGGGTGCATCCGGCCGATCGTCATGCGGTGAACCGCGCCATCGACGATGCCTTCAAGTTTCAGGCGGAAGTGCAAAGGGAGTTTCGGCTGAGGTCGCGGAGCGGCCGCTATCACTGGTACGCGGCCATCGCGCGGCCCTTTTTCGATGGCAAGAATCTGCCCTGCGGCCTGGTGGGCGTGGTCCAGGACATCACGGAGCGGCGCGATTCGGAGGTGCGGCTGCGCCGCTCCGAGGAGTTGCTGCGCGCCACCACGGCGAACGCCGCGGATACGCTGGTGCTGGTGGACACCGGCTTGCGGGTGCGCTTCATCAACAAGAGCGTGGGCGGCATGCGCATCGAGGAGATCATCGGGTGCGGCATCGAGGTGCTGCTGCCGGATGAGGCCCGCGAGAGCGTCACCGACAAGCTGCGGCACATCCTCGATACGGGGGCGACCGCAACTTATGAGTTCGAGTCGTCCGCGGACGATCAGGTGCGGTATTTCGAGAACCGTGCGGTGCTGGTGCGCGATGACGGGATCGGCACCGGCATTTCGATTTCGATCCGCGACATCACCGAGCGCAAGCGGCTGGAGCAGGAAATCCTCGATATCTCGGGCCGCGAGCGCCAGAGCATTGGGCGTGACCTGCACGATGGCCTCGGACAGGAGCTGACCGGCGTCGCGCTGATGCTGCGGGGCCTGTCGAGCAGGCTGCAGCAGAGCTGCCCCGAGGCCATGGACTCGGTCGATGAAATCGTCGGGTTGGTGAATCAGTCGATCGAGAACGCCCGTTCGCTGGCGCGCGGGCTGCTGCCGGTGCGCTCGGAAACCGGCGGCCTGGTATTCGCGCTGCGGGAGCTGGCTTCGCGCAGCCGCGACTTGTACGGTCTGGAGGTGAGCTGCCGTGCGGAAGTGTGGCCGGAGCTCAGGCTCAGTGAAACCGATGCCAGCCATTTGTACCGCATAGCACAAGAGGCGCTCACCAATTCGGCGCGCCATGGCCATGCCACCCGGGTGGATATCTTCCTGCTGGTCACCCGCAGCACTTTTTTACTCTGCATCA
Organism: uncultured Gammaproteobacteria bacterium; assembly: GCA_963807505.1. Lineage (GTDB taxonomy): Bacteria > Pseudomonadota > Gammaproteobacteria > Steroidobacterales > Steroidobacteraceae > Bog-1198. The sequence goes on from CAWECC010000001.1 coordinate 1,930,996, forward strand.
ACGATAATGGTGAGGGTTTTCTCCCGCCGACGTCGCCATATAGTGGTATGGGCTTGAAGATAATGCAGTACCGCGCCGGTATAATCGGCGCGAGTTTTGAGATAGCCCTCAATGAGCCGCGCGGCACCGTGGTCCGAGTGGCGGGTGAACAACCATTGGCGACGGTCTCCACGGACGGTGCGCGTCAATCCAGGAGCGAGAAATGATGGCAGCCAACAACCCGTGGGCGCGTTCTTCGGCCTCTCATTCGGGGGCCAACGCGGGCAAGCGTGGGGTACGGCGGGTATTGATCGTCGATGATCACCCCATCGTGCGCCAGGGCCTGCGCCGAGTCATGGAGAATGAGGACGATCTGACCGTGTGCGGTGAGGCCGAAACGGCCCGGGATGCCCGGACCGCCATCAAGGAATTGAGTCCGGATGTGGTGATCGCCGACATCAGCCTGAAGCAGGGCGACGGCATCGAGCTGGTGCGCGACGTGCGCGCGCATCATCCGCAGCTGCCGATTCTGGTGCTGTCCATGCACGATGAGACCATTTATGCGGAACGCATGCTGTCCGCCGGGGCCAATGGCTACATCATGAAGCAGGCCGCCAGCGAGCAGTTCCTGGTGTCTCTGCGGCGGGTGCTGGACGGTGGCATCTACGTGTCCGAGGCCATCGGCAACAACATGATTCAGAAGTTCGCGGCCGGGGGAACCTATATATCGGCCAACCCCATCGACCGGCTGAGCAATCGGGAACTGCAGATCCTGCACATGATCGGCAAGGGGATGAGCACCCGCGAGACCGCCCATTCCCTGAACCTCAGCGTGAAGACCGTGGAGTCGCACCGCCAGCGCATCAAGCGCAAGCTCAATCTCAGCACCGGCACTCAGCTGGTGCAGTACGCCGTGAACTGGTTTACGGGGCGAGAGGGGGCGGGCGGGTATGCGGTCAAGGAAGAGGGCGGTTCGGCAGGTACCTCGGCGCCGTGATGTTGAACGGTTGACGGTGTTCGCCCGAGGGGCTGAGCCCGTTGGCCGGCAACGAGGCAGCAGTTGCCGGCCAACGGGCTCAGCCCCTCGGGCGAACTCTCTCACCGCTCCTCACCACCCCGCCAAGGGCGCCGAAACCGTTCGTTTCCCCTATGTGGCGACGTACGTCGGCCCGATGCGCATGGTCAGGGGGATGAGAGGTGGGAGGCCAACTGCTCTCCTTCGTTGGCCTCCCACCTCTCATCCCCCCTGACCCTGTGACCGGTCACGATTAAGGATTACCCTTAGCGACCGGTACGCAATTCCCGCAAAAAACCGTTATGTGCGGTCGTGCAGGATTTACAATATGCTGGTGTGGTGGGGGGTCAAGTGGAGGCGCCTCGCGCCGATAACTACTATTGATAACCGGATGGGGCCCCAAAACGTGCCAGAGCTGGATTCTGTGACTTCGATCACAGTCGAACCATCGCCGACCATATTGTTGGCGGAGGACGATCCGGTCACGCGGATGCTCATGACGCGCTTTCTGAAGAAGGCGGGGTACGAGGTCGATGCCGTGGCCAATGGTTCCGAGGCGCTCGACCGGATGACCACGCGCTACTACCCCATGCTGGTCACTGACTGGGAAATGCCGGAAATGGATGGGGTGACACTGTGCAAGGCGGTGCGCAATCTGCAGCTGGATGGCTATGTGTACGCGCTGCTGCTGACCGCCCGCGACGCCAAGGAACACATCATCGCGGGCTTGGAGGCGGGCGCGGACGACTACCTCATCAAGCCGGTGCACGAGCCTGAATTGATCGCGCGCTTGAACACGGGGCGGCGCATCCTGAGCCTGGAGCATTCGTTGCGGGCCGCGAATCAGCGCAACCGCATTCTGTCCATCACGGATGCCCTGACGGGCAGCTTACAATCGGCGCTATTTGATGGAGCAGCTGCCGCGGGAAATCGAGCGCTGCCGGCGCTATGCCTATCCGCTATCGGTGCTCATGTGCGACATCGATCATTTCAAGCAGATCAATGATGAGCGCGGCCATGCCGCGGGCGACGATGTGCTGCAGCAGTTCGCGGCACGGGCGCAGAAGTCCATTCGCAGCAACAGCGATTGGGTGTCGCGCTACGGCGGCGAAGAATTTCTCATCGTGCTGCCGGAGACTTCGCACGAGGGCGCCGTAGCGGTTGCGGAGAAGATCCGCACCCTGATCGCCGCCACGCCCTTCTCGACGCGGGGCGGAGATGCTCGCGTGACGGCGAGCTTCGGCGTGGCGTCGACGGGACCGAACGGTCCTGATTTGACGCTGAAGGTGGATACTCTGATCCGGCTCGCGGACGAATGCTTGTATCGCAGCAAGAGCGAAGGCCGGGACCGTACCCATGGCCATGTATTCGCGATGGCCACCGCCCCCTTGAAGGCTATTGGCTGATGAAGGCGATGGGCTGATGAAGGGCTGAGCGATAGCGGGGCGGTCAGCCCGCTCTGCGTAGTTCGGCGTTGACGGCCTGCAGCTTCTCGCGCAGCTCGCGCACCAGGCTGTCGATCTGATCCACGGAATTGCGACGCGCGGCTTTCTCGAGGACGGAGGCAGCCGCCGCCAAGCCTTCAGCGTGGATATTGGCGCTCGCGCCTTTGAGCGCGTGCGCGCGCTTGCCGATGGTGTCGAAATCGCGGACGCGCAGCGCCGATGCAATGTCGGCCAAACACCGATCGCCGCTGCTCACGAAGGTCTCCACGAGCTCCCGTTCGAATTCCGTGTCCCCGCCGGTGAGTTCGCGCAGGGCGTTCATGTCGACGGCCTGGCGTTCGTCGTTGGGCTTGAGGTAGCGGCTCAGGCAGTCGATCAACTGGGCGGGCTCGATGGGCTTGCCGAGGTGCGCGTCCATGCCGGCGGCGATGCAATTCTCGCGGTCCTCGCTCATGACATTGGCGGTGAGCGCGATGATGGGCAGGCGCTTGACGCGACCGTTCTGCAGCTCCCGCTCGCGGATGCGTCGGGTGGCGGTGAAGCCGTCCATGACGGGCATCTGGCAGTCCATCAAGACGGCATCGTAGGAAGACTCGGCCAGGCGCTGCAGGGCGTCGGCGCCGTTGTTGGCGAGGGTCACGTCGGCCGCGAGCTTCTGCAAGAGATGCTGGGCCACGCGCTGATTCACGGGATTGTCCTCGACCAGCAGGATGCGACGCCCTTTGAGCGTGGGAGTGATTCCCGGCGAGGGCGGCGCGGGGGTCTTGCGCGCCACATTGCCGGTCAGCACCTGCTCGATCAGTGAGTTGAGGGCGGCGGCGCGAATGGGCTTCAGGCCCACGGCGTCCGGCCGGCAGGCGTGCGCCGTGGTGTCCTGTTCGGCGCCGAACAGGGAGAGCATTATGAAGGGCAGGGCCGCCAGGCGCGGATCGGCGCGCAGCGCCGCCAGCAGATCGAGGCCGCCCTTCACGGGCATGAGCTCATCGGCCAGCACCAGATCGAAGGCCACATCCTGCGTTAACCGCTCCAGGGCTTCGTCCACGCTGCTCACTGCGACCGTCTCGAAGCGCGACAGCTGCAGCTTCTTCGCGAGGCTGTGACGGCTCTCAGCGAGGTCATCGACGATGAGGATGCGGCGCAAGAGGCCGACGGGCTCACGGTAGGGCTGCTTCTGCAGGGCGCCGGCGCTGATGCTGACCCAGAAACTCGAGCCACGCCCCGGCTCGCTGCGCACGCCCACGGTGCCGCCCATGAGCTCGGCCAGGCGTTTGACGATGGAGAGTCCGAGGCCGGAGCCGCCGTAGTGGCGGGTGGTGGAGGAATCGATTTGCGAGAACGACTTGAACAGGCGATCGAGCCGATCGGCCGGAATGCCGATGCCGGTATCCGTCACCTCGATGCGCAGCGTGGCGCGGCCGTGGGCGTCCATCGCGCCGGCGGCATTCAGAGTCACGTAGCCTTCATGCGTGAATTTGATGGCATTGCCGAGCAGGTTGACGATGATCTGGCGCAGCCGCCCCGGATCGCTGCGCACCAGCAGAGGCATGTCGCTGTCGATGTTGACGATCAATTCGATGCCCTTCACGGCCGACTGCAGGGCCAGGGCCGAGACGGTCTCGTAGATCAGGTCACGCAAGTCGAAATCCAGGTCCTCCAGCTCCAAGCGCTCGGCCTCGATCTTGGATAGGTCGAGCACGTCGTTGATGAGGGAGAGCAGGGCCTGGGCGCTGCCGCGGATGATGTCCACGTACTCGCGCTGGCTGGCATTCAGGTTGGTTTCCGCGAGGATCTGCGCCATGCCGATGACGCCGTTCATGGGCGTGCGGATTTCATGGCTGACATTGGCGAGGAAATTGCTCTTGGCGCGGTTGGCTGCTTCTGCCGCGAGCTTGGCGTCGAGAGTCGCCTGCTCGGCGAGCTTGCGCTCGCTGATGAGCTGGATGGCGCCGGTGATGCGCGACACATCGCCGAACTTATTGCGCGACACCGTGGCCTGCTCGCCGATCCAGCGCTCGCCGCCGCCGTCGACCATGACGCGATATTCGCAGCGATAGGCCGGTTCCTCGGGAGTGGTTTCGATGGGCGCGGCACGCAGGCGCGCGATGTCATCGGGGTGCACCCGCGATATCAGCAGGTTCAGATCGTCGAGCTTGGTCGAGGGCGGGATGCCCAAGAGGGTGTGGAAGTTCTCGGAGCAGATGCGGGTGTTGAGGGCGAAATTGAAGTCGAAGGTCGCGAGGCCCGCGGCGGTCTGGGCGATGTTGAGCGACTCGGTGGCGTAGCGCAGCTGCGCTTCGAGCTCTTTGCGCTCGGTGATGTCGCTCAGGGTGCCGATGGCGCGTGCAGGCTCACCGGCGGCATCCGGCACGATGTCGGCACGGCCGGCCAGCCAGCGCACCTCGCCGCTGGGCAGCAGGGTGCGGTACTCGCATTGGTACTTGGTGGCGGAGTCGATGGCGGCGCCCAGGGCGAGGACCACGGCCTCGAGGTCCTCGGGGTAGATGGTGGCGGTCCATTCGTCGCGGGAGAGGCAGACCTTGCGGTTGGGCAGGCCGATGAGCGCGAAGAACAGAGGGCTGCCGCTGATGTCGCCGGTGATGAGGTCCAAGTTGAAGACGCCGATGCCGCCGGCGGCTTGAGCGAACTCGAGGAAGTCGGGGGCGTGATGCGATTGAGAGATGGGCGTGGCCGGCGGGGCGGCCGGTGCCGCGGCCACGATGGGCAGCACACCATGAGTGCCCGTGGGCTTGGCGAGACCGGCGTGTAATTCGTTGTAATTCGGCCGAGTGCGCATGCGATATCCAACGGGAGGGCTCGCCCCCAAGACTGGGTTATCGGCAGTTCCGGGAGCCTCTTGAGCTATGATCGGGGCTGAAATTTACAGGGCGGGCACCTGAGCGCAGGCCAAGGGCCAGCTCGAGCAGAAGCTGCAGGATGTGCAGGAGAGAAATGGCTTGAAGGGATTGTTCAGCAAGTGAGTTGGGAAGCGGCGCAATTCACGGAGCGGCTGCTGGCGTGGTTCGAGGTGCATGGACGGCACAATTTGCCGTGGCAGTGGAACCCCACCCCGTATCGGGTCTGGGTGTCAGAGGTCATGCTGCAACAGACCCAGGTGGCCACGGTGATTCCGTACTACGAGCGCTTCATGGCGCGATTCCCCGATGTGACCTCGCTGGCGGCGACGCCGCAGGATGAGGTGCTGCATTTGTGGACGGGGTTGGGGTATTACGCGCGGGCGCGGAATCTGCAGGCTTGCGCGCAGGCGTTGGTGGCGCGGCATGGCGGGGAGTTTCCGCAGGATATCGAGGCGGTGACGGCGCTGCCGGGGATCGGGCGTTCCACGGCTGGGGCGATACTGGCGCTGTCGCGGGGAGTGCGGCACCCGATCTTGGACGGCAACGTGAAGCGGGTGCTGGCGCGGGTGTTTGGGATGGCGGGGGATCCGGGGTCGGCGGCGGTGGTGGCGCGGATGTGGGCGCAGGCCGATGCCTGTACGCCGGCGGTGAGGGTGGGCGCGTATACCCAGGCCATCATGGATCTGGGGGCGACTGTATGCAGCCGCGCGCGGCCGGCCTGCACGGTGTGTCCGATGAGTCAGGGTTGCGTCGCGGCGCTCGAAGGGCGGCAGGCGGAGTTGCCGAGTCCGAAGCAGAAGCGGGTGCGCGGCTCGCGCGAGGCGACGTTGCTCATTGCAGAGACCGGCAGCGAGGGAAGGAGGGCGGTGTTGGTGGAGCGGCGACCGGACCAGGGTTTGTGGGGCGGCTTGTGGTCACCGCCGCAGTTCGAGAGTGAGTTCGCCGCGCTCGATTGGTGCCGGCGGGAAATCGGCGAGCCGGAATTGCCATCGCATCGCTTGGCACTTATACATCATGCGTTCACGCACTTCGATTTGCAGCTCAATCCGCTGCGGGTGCGATGCCGGCCGAACGCGGCGGTTCAGGAGGGCGGCGACCGGTTGTGGTATGCGCTTGGAAATCCACCCCGGGTCGGGTTGCCACAGCCCATACGGCAGCTATTCGAGCGGCTGCGATCTGCCGAGGGCGGTTAGCGTAAGATTGGCGTCATGGCACGAAAAGTTAATTGCGTTCTGTTGAAGCGCGAGGCCGAGGGTCTCGATTACCTGCCTTACCCGGGTGAGCTGGGCAAACGGATCTACGACGGCATTTCCAAGGAGGCCTGGGCGCAGTGGGTGGCGCATCAGACCATGCTGATCAATGAGAACCGGCTGACGCCGATCGAGCCCAAGGCCAGGGCATTTCTGGTGGCGGAGATGGAGAAGTTCTTGTTCGGGTCGGGGTCGGAGAAGCCGAAGGAATTCGTGCCGAAATAGCGGTGAAAGGGCGCGGAAAGGGACGGGGACCGAGGCTACGCCGACAATGGACGGGAAAGCGGGGAAGTTGAGCGGGAAAGCAGGGACGTTGAGGCTAAGTGGCTGATTTCGGGATTGTTCATTGACGAGGCGCGATCCCGCCTGTTTAATACGCGGCTCTTCGAGATATGGCCAGGTAGCTCAGTTGGTAGAGCAGCGGACTGAAAATCCGCGTGTCGGGGGTTCAATTCCCTCCCTGGCCACCATTTCACCCTAGACCGACTACGACCCAGCGCTCTCGCGTACGCCTGAGTACGTGTAACTCTTTGATTTTAAACGGTACGATTTCCAAAGTCGTCTACCGGCGCCGTTGTGCGCGCATTTCAAGCGAGGGTCAATCGGGGATAACTCCGCGCGGAGTTATCCCCAAAAGTCACCCGAAAAAGCCCAGTTATCCCTACGCGTTTCAAATCCGACAGAGGAGTTATCCCCGATGCTGTCCAAGTTATTGATTGAAAAGACGAAACACGGGAGCAAAACCATCCGACTTTGGGATGGTCGCGGCATGTACCTGGAAATCTCGCCCAAGGGCGGGAAATGGTGGCGACTCAAGTACTGGTTTGACGGACGGGAACGGCGGATGTCCCTGGGCGTCTATCCTGATGTCAGCCTTGCCGATGCGCGGGAGAAGCGCGAGGAAGCGCGCCGGAAAGTCGCCGCCGGCATCGACCCCGCTGAACAGCGCAAGGCGGAGGCCATTGCTCTGGTCGAGAGCATCGAGAGCAGCTTCGAGGCGATCGCGCGCGAATGGTTCGGACTGTTCTCGAAGCAGTGGGTCCCTGGCCACGCTGACAAGATCATCCGGCGCCTGGAGCTCAATGTATTCCCGTGGATCGGTACGCGACCCATCAAAGCCATTACGGCACCGGAGTTGCTCGCGGTACTGCGGCGGATGGAATCCCGCGGCGCGAATGAGACTGCGCACCGGGCGCTGCAGGTCTGCGGCCGGGTATTCAGGTTCGCGGTCGCGACCGGCCGGGCCGAACGCGATCCATCCCGGGACCTGAGCGGCGCCTTGGCGCCGACGAAAGAAAAGCATCTCGCCTCGATCACCGATCCACAGGAAGTTGGCGCATTACTGCGCGCGATCGATGCCTACGATGGCTCGTGGATCACGCGCTGCGCTTTGCGGCTTGCGCCGCTGGTGTTCGTCAGGCCAGGCGAGCTGCGCGCAGCGCAATGGTCGGAGTTCGACTTCGAGAAATCGGAGTGGCGGATTCCGGCGACGCGGATGAAGATGCGTGTGCAGCACGTCGTGCCACTGTCGACCCAAGCTATCGCAATCCTTAGGGATTTGCAGCCCCTCACCGGCCGGTTCGCGCTTGCGTTTCCCGGCGTTCGAAGCCGGTTCCGGCCGATGAGCGAAAACACAATCACCGCCGCGCTGCGCCGGATGGGTTACAGCGGCCAGGACATGACCGGCCACGGATTTCGAAGTATGGCCTCGACGTTGCTCAACGAGCAGGGATGGAACCGGGATGCCATCGAGCGGCAGCTCGCGCATGGTGAGCGAGACGCGGTGAGGGCAGCATATAACTATGCACAGCACTTGCCGGAGCGGCGGCGGATGATGCAGGCGTGGGCCGATTATTTGGATCGGCTCAAGTCCGAAATACCCGAACTCAAGCCAACGCGTGCCGAGCAACGTATGACAAACTTGCGAGGAGAAAGGGAGGAGGCGGACGTCGCGCCCAGTCCGCACATACTGTCGCGGAAAAGCGCGTAATTCCCTGGTGTTTTAGAGGGAGTACCCTGGCTGCATATTGTGGGTCATCGTGATCACGGTTTCCACTTCATCATGAACGCGGATTCCACCGGAACGTGAACACGATTCCAGTGTGATCGTGAACAATTTTCGCCGCTCGGTGGAATCGTGATGACGATGCCGTTCCGGCATCGCTGATGATGAAAACGCCGATGGGAATCGCCGCCAAAAATCTGATCGCGTCGGATGATGAGTCGCTGATGCCCGATCCGGTCAATGTCTGGACTCGACCCTCTGCCGCCTTTCGTGAACGGCCGGTTCGAGGCAACCAAAATCGCAAACCTTCCAAAAAAAAGCATTGACGCTGACGCACGATAGAAGATTCATTGAGACACGGAAATGGCGTTTGATATTAGGAGTCATGCGTTCGCAGAGTCTACGCAATCCCGCAGCTGGTGGTGGGGAAGCGCAACTCCCCGGCGGCCTGGCATGACAATCTTCGCTACTGGCACTCGCTTGCCCGAATTATTTGGGTAAGATGGCTTGTGCCTCCATACGGCCATCTCCGTTCAATTGCGCTTGGCGTCGTCCTAGTTCTCCTAGTGAACCTAGGCAAAGCAGTAGCTTTGACGGATCGGAAAATTGCGCGCGTCGAGGCGGGGTTACTGCCGATTGCGGCCGTGCGAGTCGGCGTGACGGCGAATATCCAAGATCGCTTACACGCCTACGGTGTACCAGGCTTGAGCGTAGCCGTCATCGAAGGCGGTCGAATTGCGTGGGCTAAGGGATACGGCGTCGCCGATACGAAGACTGGCCGAAAGGTCACGCCCACTACCCTATTTCAAGCCGCGTCCCTCAGCAAGCCGATTACCGCGATGGGAGTGCTGTCGCTTGTCCGCGAGAAACGCCTGACGCTGGAGGAAGACGTTAACGAGAATCTCACGAACTGGAAGCTCCCAACCGGTGTCCATATCACGCCGAGGATGCTCCTCAATCACTCGAGCGGTCTGAATGTCCCGGGATTCACCGGTTATCCGGTCGGCGCGCCATTACCAAACCTCATCGACATTCTGACTGGACGCCCTCCGGCGAATAATCCAGCCCTCAAGTTCGAGCAAACACCCGGCGAAACGGCGAGCTACTCCGGCGGCGGTTACGAAGTTCTGCAACAGCTGATCGTGGACGTCTCCGGCCAGTCGTTCGAAAGCTACATGCGGTCGGCAGTGCTGGCACCGCTAGGTATGAAACATAGCGCATTTGAACAGCCCCTGAGTACGGGGCGCCGATCAACGGCGGCGATGGGCCACTATGCCGGCGGCCAGCAAATCCTAGGTGGCTTCCGAGTAATGCCGGAACTGGCGGCAGCAGGCCTTTGGTCAACCCCCTCGGATATCGCTCGATACGTGCTCAATGTTCAAAGAACCAATGTCGGTCTAGCCCATCAGCCTCTGGATTCGCCATTGGTGCGAGAGATGTTGACTCCGGGCGCAGGTCAGCACGGGTTGGGCCCCACAATGAGTGGAGCGGGACTAGCAATTCGATTCGGCCATGATGGGTTCAATGAAGGCTACGAGTCGGCCTTTGTGGGATACGTGAGCGGCAGCCACGGCGCAGTCGTCATGGCCAACTCCAGCTTCGCGTTCATGCTGATTGAAGAAGTGCTCAATAGCATAAGCCGCGCGTATTCATGGCCTGGGTTTGACTCAACAAGTCAGCGCCCTCCTGATGACACTATTGGGCAGCAGCGTGTGCTGCCGGTGTCGTCTCATACGCTCGAATCGAGCATTGGTGATTACGTGTTGGGAGATGAGGCAAGGATTCACATCTTTTCCGACGGAAACCGGCTGTTCGTTAATTGGCCCGGTGCCGGTAAGGCGGAGATTTTCGCCGCATCCGACGGCCGCTTTTTTTGCCCGCCACTCACATTTGAGCTTGGCAGTCCGTGGCTACAGTTCGTCGAAGACCGTAAGGGAGCAACGACAAGCGCAATATTGGGGGCCCCGCATGGGTCCGCAAAATTTACTAGAGTCCAATAATCATGCCCCACCGTCAGAAATGGGAAAAATAGGCGTCGTCAGATGGGCTCTCCATCTGGTTAGCCTACCGTAAGCGGCGAGCGACCGCTTAGTGGCAATCAGTTCAGTGCGTTCACTGACCGCACCTGGCCGGGTAGAGACCGTCGCCCGGCCTCTGGCCGCCAATGCGTACTCTCGACCCGTTGTTGACGGTCGCGGACGGCGGCTTTGGGGCATCGAATGGAGATCGGTCGAACCGAGTGCTAGCCGAACTGCGAATCTCGGCTCTCGACACAGACCTACTGCACATGAACTCTTTGGCCTAAGTGGGAACCGATCTTGCATGGGCGATTTTCTTGACCAATAAATCAGCAATCGAGGCCACTTGCTTGTCTATGTTCCCAGTTGGATCAAGCGTAATCCCCCCGACGCGCGCGCTTTCGTCAAACATTCCGGGCGCGGCGGTTGTGAACCAAATCGGAATTATCGCTCCCTGTTGGAAGCGCTGCTTGAAGGCATCGGATTCAAATTTGGTCCAAATTCGTTTCGGGTAATCAGGCCCGAGTAAGGCAACCACAAAGGCAGCATCGGACTGATAGATAGGCCTCAAGTAGTCTTCTATGTCTTCGGCTAAAATTCTATGCTGTTCGTTTCTGTCATAAAACACCTCGAGTTCCATCTCTTGAAGAGCGGCGCAAATATTTTCCGCGATTTCCCTATCAGCACCAGAAAAACTCAGTGCGAAATCATACTTGGACGGAATGTCTATTGAAAGAAAGCCCACTTCCAATGGAAACTTGGACCAAGAAATACTCCGAAGGAAATAGACATACTGCGGATCTTCAACAGATAGCATTCGCGACGTTGCATCAAAATGAAGGACCGACTTTAGGTCTTCGTTTCGCTCGATGAGCTCCAGAAGATATCCCTTTTCGACGATTTGCGTAATGCTGCCAGACAAGCCGGGATTTGCTGCTATGACTTGATCAATACTCAATGACCATTCTTGGGACTGAGCAAGTAAATGCAGGAGACGCAGGTAGGGTGCACGACCTTCTCGGCGAAATCTGGTGCCTCGACAAAAGAATTTCGTTCGTTCGAGGAAGGTGCGGGAGAGGCGGTCGTACACCTTACCTCGTACTGCTTCGAAACTAACTGCCGTGCTCCGCAATTGCGTAGCGGTATCTAAGACGTCGGCGTCGATACACGCCTGATGGGATAACATTTGTGCAATATAGAAACTACCATGCGCAGCATCTACAATTTCAGAACTAATATTCAATTGAATATTGAGCGCCTTCTCTCCAAGGCCAATCAACTCAGCGACCTTTTCGTCCGGATTTGATTCGAGAGGAATTATGTCGAGCCGGTTGTTGAGATCGTAGGCAAAACGAACGAGCGATTCGCCAGCTTTATTGATTCCGATGACGATAATCTTTCGATCGTGGGCCTCCTCGTCCGCTAGTAATTTCATTAAATCTGCAATCTCCGCGCGGATCGAGTCAGATAGTCGGTGAAAATCGTCTATAAGCACGGTGCCGAAATTTTTCATTCCCGGTAGTTCCCGGATTAATTCGGGGTCGCCACGTCGCCTAGCTGAAAGACTAGTAACTTTTTCTTTTAGTTCAAGCTCTTCCAGAGCTCGAGTTACAGCAGTCGTCTTGCCGATTCCAGACGGACCCTCAACAACAACGCCTCGACCTGGCGTTCTGAGTGCGACAACGAGCGATGAGAACTCCAGTGGAGCCACAAAAGTATGAGTGGGTATCCCGCCTGTCTTAAAGACTTCCTCAAGTTTCAGCGTCACGATCGCATCCACGTAAAATTGACATCTGTAATGAGGGTGCGCTCGCAGGATCGTCCGTACTCAAGAGAAATGCCACTTGTAGAAGTCATCGGTCCCTCCTTGGTTCAACGAAATCAAAATGCTTAATCGCTGAAGCTGTCTGCCGAATAGCAGCGCCCCATATCGAAGTAAGTGGGCCGCCGAAACATTGGCGTTTATGCGATTCCGCCGACTCCGACGCGCTTGATTATAAGCGTGCGCTGATCCGGGCGCACGCAATCTATTGAGAACAGGCAGGTGCAGACCAGAACAGCATCAAGATAAACCCGGCCGTGAGTTTCATATCCTTATGGCGCTGCACTCTTCAACCTCATCTCAATCGAAGCTCGCACGACCAACAACGCTTTGCGAAAGATTGTGTCCCTGGAAAGGATTTCTTGGTCCGTGTCGTGAGTCGGCTTGCCCGTGTCCTTGCCTAACATCTGGCGATCCTCTGCGAGACCATAATCTAGCTCTCTGACTTCCAACTCGATCAAGTGCAGTGCCTTGCGCTGATCCGACATCGCCAGGAGATTCGAGAAATAGTTTGGCTGCTCATTGTAGTGAGTCTCCAGGTCGTTAAACATCTTCGTCTCAGCCGCGGTCATTGTGTTGTAATCGTACAGTTGTTGGACGGCAGCGTTGTCCATGCCCAATTTCTCTGCGATTGCATCGCGACAGGCAGTCATCGCATTAGCATGGGTTCGGTTCTCGCTAATCATTCTGGCTATGTAAGCGGCCGCCTGGGGAGGCACGCCCGGTTTGTTCATGTTAGTCGATAGCTCCCGGTCGTCTGCGAGCAATTTACTAGCTTCAGTGAGATAAACAATCATTTCCTTAGCTTCCGTTGCACTTTTCCACGACGTAGGGCACACGTCAGCGGGGCTATCCATCACGCCGCTGATTAGCCGCGGAAGCAGTTCATACATGTCCTGGGGGTCGCCCGACGACTTAAATTGAGAGCTGGATGGCGCGGCTGCCCACAGAGACATCGGTGAGGCCAGCAAACCGAATGCTGAGGCGATTGCTCCGGTCCATTGTAACCACTTGCGCTGCTTATCCCGTTCGTGCGCTGATGCGCTCATAATGACTCCCGTGGCGTCTCGCTGCAAAGCCATGCGTTATGAACGGCAGCTATTTTCCCACGATTCACGACAGCTCAGTGACGACTTTTGGCCGACTGCCGCCCGATGCTGACTGGACGGGCGTCCACAGACAGGTCGCGACCCGATGCGGTCTGCACTGAACGGCCGCTACCGCGGCACCATTTCTCATTGGGATCAAACCTCGGCCCGACTCTGGGCATGTTCGTCCCAGCCTACTTCGCGCCGCGAACGGGGGCTCTTCGGTGTGCATCTGTGTTAATGAAGTATCGCGTAAAGCCGGACAACGTCATGGATCGCCGTCGTCGGTTGATGGAGTTGTGGCCAGTTTGCAGGTCAACTCGTATCGCCCTTGAGGCATCGGTTTAAGCACGAAAGCTCTCGCCCATAGAGCGCGATCCTCCGTCGTCAATAGGAAATAAGTGGCCGAGCGGTATCTAAAGGGTACCAGATGCAAATACGCGGAGCGCCAGTGCGTTGGCTGGCCGCGGCTATTAAGAGTAACGAACGGCAAATCTGCGTCTGGGTCCGGGCATGTCCGCGCAGGCCGGTTGGGGGGTTGCGCGGCGTTCACGCGGGCGAGCCAGGCCTTGCAGTTCTCCCAGACCCAAGGGAAAACGGCCGTCGCAAATCGCCCTTGGATGGCTCCTTTGAACGACGCTGCGGTCAACAAGCCCCAGGCCTCGTCGTCGTACGCCAGGTAAGTGTCCGACGAATTCATGTGCGAGATCCAAGACACCACAAGTACCTTCTTCGGTTTGCCGCTGTTGTCGAAGTCAAATACCAGGGGCTCGTCAGGAGGCTGTCCACCTTCGAGATGGGATTTGTATGAATCATCGAGAACCGGTTGAATCTCGCCGGACACGCTGCGGAGTGCTTGGTCTGGATAAGAAGGGTTTATGGCCGCAGAGGACAACTCTGTGCAAAGCCGGGGTGCGGCTTTCCGTGTCTGAGTCGTCGCTAAACTAAGCTCCGCCAATTCAGGTTCTCCAGCCCTACTCGCCTCTATGCCCCTTTCGGTTACCACCTTTCGAAGCTGCGCAATCCGGTCTTCGTAGATTCTGGATGCTTCGTCGCACACTGGGACACGGTTGATACATTCGTCGCGCTTCGCCAGCCATGTCCTCTGTTCGGCTCGTAACTTCGATATATCCTTGATCGCCGCAAGAGCTTCGGCGTAAGCGGAGGCAAGATTGCCATCGAGCACGGAGAGATGTGGACTGGCGCATATAGCACGCTCAACTCGCTTCGCGGCCTGTGCGCAATCAAATCCTGCGGCGAATGAGGCGACACCGTAAGTCCCAGCGAGAAAAATCCATATCGTCAAAATCGGTCGGCGCAATCTATATTTTCGGCGCGCCGCATTAGGCATCGCATCCATGACCGTCCTTTACAGAAATTCCCTGAGGCCAATCTTACCGTGGGCCGCGAACGGCTGCTTCATGGCGATGAGTTTCTTGTGATCAAATACCGCTTTTGGCCGCCGGGAGACCATGGATCTGACACTAACGTGCATTCGACCGAACAGTGCTATGCCCCGCTGATGTGTGCCGGTCCGGCGACGGGGGATACTTGCGTGCATGATCGGCTCCAAACAGATAAAGCATTGGGCCGTGAATATTTCGTCCGCATTTGCAGCGAAGGGCGGGACGATCAAGAATTGCCCGCATGGTCGCTTCTCACAGCGATACTGCCGCCTGGTCAACTTCGCGTAGAAGGAAGTTGGCGAGCATCAGTTGCTCGACGGTCGGCGCGGGATCGTTCATCGGCAGCAGACGGTGATGGGCAGGATTCCGAAGGAATCCGTATGCGCCTGCGAAGAGATGCGCCAGAGAGTCGCGCTCGTTCTTGTCCGCTGCCGACGACCGCAGCGGCCCTCTATCTGCATCAAAGGCGGCGCGCATGAGCGAAGCGCCATTCCCTGAAAGCCTCGACTTGTTCCTAACGTAGTCCTCGACAATGAGGAAAGCATCGGAGACCGCCTGCTGATAATTCCCGCCCACAAAGGCGTCATAGGCCGCGGCGCGCAATTTCTCATGAAACACAGTCGGCGGAAACCGCGTGCGCAGGTCCATGCGCTTAAACGTTTCAAGTGATTCCGCTGCTTCCGCACCGCGGCGTGTCAGGAACATCCAGCCGTTTTGCTGGTCCGGATCGGGCGCGAGAAAGCCGCTATTTTGAAGGTACATCAGCGCTTCAGCAATGTTGCGAGCAAGCCGGACCTTATTTTGATGGGTAATGTTTGGCTGCTGGCTGATGTTTCTGGTACTAAACTGCGTGCTGTACGCATTGAAGTTCAGCTTGCTCCGATCCATGTCTTTGACGCTGGCCAACTCCTTCAAGATGTAAGGAGCCAGCTCCTCCGGCAACAGCGTCAGGATTTCTTCGACTGATGGAAGTGTCACGGCATGTTTCTCCGCCCCAGCGCAGCCTTCATCGCTTCGGAGGAGGGGGCGGCTCCGGCGGCGGCCTCTTCGGTGGCGGAGCATTTTCCTTGAGAGGTACACGAGGCGGTTCGATCACAGCAAACCCTCCCTTTACTTCTTAGCTGGCGGAGGTGGTGGCGGCGAATGCGGAGCCGGTGGCGGTATCTGCGCCTGCGACGACGGAGTCTTGAAAGGCTTCGGTGCATTGTCGTTAGCCATGCGCGGCTGGGTCGGAGGGAGTTTGGCCATGTCAGGTACCTCAGTTGTTGCTTGGACAGGGGGAACGGTAGGGGCGGACGGCCCCTGACTTAATATAGATTGCGCGGTACCGGTTGTTACAAGCTTTGCCATCGAGCGCATTCCATCGTAAGTTTGAAAGCATCCGGCAACAAAGAAACCTAGGCTGACGAAACCCGCGGCGAAGGTAATTCCATGGAGCACTCGCGCCCACCACTGCACTCTCGGAGATTCATTTCCGTAAAGAAATTGCGTGGCATAGGATGCGATAGCGACAATAGCTGCAACGGCTACTCCGGCAGCGAAGACTGCCAAAGCACTGGCGAAAAGATTGGCTACGGTGCCAGCATTTTTATTGATGGCATTGCCGAGAAACGCCAGCAGTGCGACGGCGGCTCCTGCGTTGATGGTCACTTGGAGCCGGATCGCGGTTTGCGACATCGAGATTAAGGATTTTGTGTTCTCGTTATGCCAATCCGCTATCGCCTTGTGGTCTCCTACCCACTTATCGAGATTCGCCTTCACTCTCGCCGACTCATTCGCGGCATCGCTTGCAATTGCCTGAGTCAACAACACAGTAGCAAGCGCGTCTAGTCTTTCCGCCTCCAAATTAGGCGGCGGGCTGGCGAGCGTATTTTGCGCTCGCAAATCTCGCGCCTGCTGTCGATAGAGGTTGGCCTGCTCCAGCAGTTGCTGAGTGAAAGGCACCGGAGGCTTTGGCTCGTTCACTGTGCGTTCCTTGTTCAAGCATCTATGCCGCGCAGATCCTGCTGCGCGCCCGCATTTTACCACGCCGCCACAAAAGGGTAACTGCTCAGAAGGCATGCAAATGTCGAGAAATCCCGGCTATACAGTAGTCGTGCGGCGCTGGTACTGGATGGACGCCAATTAAGTACGTTCGCGACAATCGCGGGATGATGCCGCCTCGCCCGCCGCTGACCGTCGTCCGGTTATACGATCATTTCGGGCAATATGAATTGCGATTTACTTGCGCCTGCGGGCATACGCGCACGGCTCCGCCGCGGACGCTCGCAGGTTTGGCGGGATGGGATGCGCTGCTTAGCGATATCCTTAAGCGGATGAGGTGTTCGAAATGCGGGAAGCGCCAGTGCAGCGCGCGAGCAGTCGAGCCAACGAAGCCGCGCGGATACCGCGATCCGCGGAATTAAATGGACACACGCTGCCCTGATTCGTACAGTATTGGCCGGTCGGCACTACTGTATGGACACTCACATGGCGATAAGGAACAGCACGGAAAGCGGTCTACTCAAAGCAGTTCGTGCGGCGCAGACGCCGCTGCCACTAGCGAGAGATACCGAGTTCCGGAAGTACGTACGCAAAACTCGAATGACAATTGCGGACGTCTATCGATTTGGCGCGTCCGAGGCGCAAGAAACCATCGTCAATTGGATAGTAGACTTACACCGGAAAGAATCGGCAAAACGAAGGGTGCATCATGAGCGCAAACGAAGGAGCGAAGCGAGCATGAGAATTCACACAAGGTATGCAAACAATTCGCGATGCGTTAGGCGCTACGCGGGACCGTAGAGTAATCCAAAATTCTTCAATTAGCGATACTGCGCAGGGTTCTAGCCCGCAGGCCGCAGTGCATGCACTGCTATACACATCGCACGTATAATTGTGAAACGCATGGCCAAGCATAGAATTTTTACGGTCGGATTTGAACTTCCCGGCGAAGAATTTGAGTACGTGAAGTTCAACTCCGATGCGACCTTGCTCGACGCCGACATCGTATTGTTTGAACCGACTTTAGGCAGCACCAGCAGCGATAGCGAGTATATCGGTCAGCCGGTCCTCACAGAGTTTCACTCGTTCAACACCAAAAAGAACCTGGATCATTGGCGCTCCGAAATAATGGCTGCGTGTCGTGCGAGAAAGCTTGTAATTGTCTATCTGGCAAAGCCGGTAACCTGTTATCGCTACACGGGTCACAAGACTTACTCGGGCACTGGCCGTAATACCAGGACCACCAATAATGTTGAGCAGGTGTCGTCATACGATGCTATTCCAGCTATCACTAAGGTAACCGCAAAGAGCGGGTCTGAGATCGAGATCGACAGGGAAGCGAAATTTCTGGCCGCATACTGGTCGGAGTTCGCCCCTTGTTCGCAGTATGAAGCTGTAATTGAAGGTGAGTTCAAACATCTTGTTTTGAGTGCTCCAGCGGGCGGCAGAACTTTGGGCGCTACCGCACTCGTGAAGTCTGCGACTGGCACATTGCTTTTTCTACCACCGCTTCGATATGACGAGAAAGCTTTCACGAGTTACGACAAGGAGAAAAAGCAGACCTTATGGACACCCAAGGCCCTTCAATTCGGTAAGCGCCTGGTAGCCGCGCTAGGAAGCATGGCAACCAACTTGAATAAATCGGCACAACTGACTCCACCGCCCACTTGGGTTGTGGAGTCGAAATATCGCCTTGAATTAGAGGGCCGCCTCGAAGCGCAGATAGTCGAAACGACCGCCGCCATAGGCGCCCTGCAAACGCAAAAAGTGTCGTTGGAACAGAGTCTGGTAGATGCGGGCAGTCTGCGTCAGCTCCTATTCGAGCAAGGGATTCAGCTGGGACTGGTAATCCTGGAAGTCTTGCGAATATTCAGGTTCGATGCGGAGCCGTTCGACGATGGGAAGTCAGAGTTCGATTCCGTTTTTGCCAGTCCAGAGGGCCGCTGTTTAGGTGAGGCCGAGGGAAAGGACACTAAAGCGATCAATATCGACAAAATCACGCAGCTGGAGAGGAATCTAAACGAGGACTATGAGCGTGAAGAAGTCACCAAGTACGCGAAAGGCGTCTTGTTCGGTAATGCTTTCAGGCTTACCCCAGTCGGTGAACGAAGCAATTTCTTCACGGAGAAGTGCGAATCAGCCGCAAAGCGCCTCGGCATAGCACTTGTCCGGACACCCGATCTATTCGGACCGGCCAAATACCTGAAAGAACACCCCGAGGACGAGCAATTTGCCAAGGGATGTCGGGAAGCAATATTCGCGAGCAGCGGGGAAATTGTGGTATTTCCTGATGCGCCGATCTCGGAAACCATCGTGATTGAAGCCCAGCCCGACAGCGGGGCTACTGCGTAAGCCACCTTAAAAAGGCAGCCCATATGGGACGGATACATGTTCATGAGCCGACTATTCTGCCGCTGAGACGTTGAGTTTCGACGGCATGCCGCGGGGCGGCGAAGTTAATCTGGCGAAACGCAGCAGATATTGCGCCGTGCTTTACTTCTCGAACGCGGGATCATTGGATTATGGTCCGCAGCAAGAAAAGCACGCGACGACCGATTGACGATCTGATAGATGCGCACGCAGGGCTGGGCCGAAAACACCGCGAAATTGTGGTGCAAACTGATATGCCGTTGAGTGCTGAAACGCAGGCCATTGTTGGTGCCTATCTCCGCACGCTGTTGTCCTGCAAATCACGACCAGCGGACGCGTCGGAACTTCCGTACCCAAGGTCTACAATCAAGTCGGCGCTGATCGCGACGATAACGACTACCCAAGACGCCAACGCGCGGGACGAGTTGATATCTGCATTCGTACATCTTGCCGACTGGCAGGAAGGCATCGGGCCGGGGCCGCATTCCTTGTTTGACCTTATCGACGGCGGCGATGTCACGGAGGAGGCGCGGCGGATTTGTGCCGCGGGGCCGTCGATCAGACTGGCGACAGAGTCATCGCAGAGATGAAGGCGTTGATTGATGAGCTAAAATCGCTCGGGATGCAATCGTAGCTAGTCTCTGGCCAGTAGGTCTCGCGCGGCGCTGAGATGCTCCCGCGCTCCGTTGGTCCTAGTGGTCACACCCACGTACTGGAGTAACCGGCTCGCACATTCGAGCCAGGGCGCCGCACGCCACGGTTTGTGGCCGTGGTCTTCAAACTCCGGTAGGACTTCTTCCAACATCACCATAACCGCGGTAACGCGGCGCTCGTCATCCGTTGGCCGCAAGCCGTTGAGGGCCACAATCGCGGCCTCAATTTCTCCGCGAATCATCGAAATAATCTCAGGCGCTGGGCCGTGAAGGGGCATTTGGTCTGGCATCGCGGCGCGCATCATAACGCTGTTGTGCCGGAGGGGCCAATCACACTCGTATTGATCTATGTTAGCGCCTGTACAGTCAGTCACGTTTGCCCTGCTACCGGCGCTGACTGTCGTCACACCCTCGCCACCAGCCCCGCGTCATTGTTCTTGGGGGTATTAACACGCGTGCTCACCGGCCACGCCTCCATCTTGTCGGCCGGATATTGCTTGAG
Source organism: uncultured Gammaproteobacteria bacterium (assembly GCA_963807505.1). GTDB lineage: Bacteria > Pseudomonadota > Gammaproteobacteria > Steroidobacterales > Steroidobacteraceae > Bog-1198. Next base: position 1,951,387 of record CAWECC010000001.1, read on the forward strand.
CACGGCGCGGGCTTCATCCACGGTGCCGACTAGCCACGCGTCGTAATCCTTCCGGTCCAGTATGACGGGCATGCGCTGCTTGCCCGGCGCGTTGTGAATCTCAGCCATCATCGAGTGCGCCGGCATGGTCACGATGGTGCAAGATTCGACCACGGTGCCGTCGTCACGCTTCGATGAATCCCACAGGCCCGCGTAGCCATGCACCTCCTGATCGACGGTGCGGATGTAGAACGGTTGTTTCTTGCCACCGTCATTCAAATGCCACTCGTAGAACGCGACCGCGGGAATGATGCAACGCTGCCCGCGCTTCCAAGGCCCACGGTAGCTCGCGGCGGTCTCGATGGTCTCGATGCGCGCATTGATGGTGCTGTAGGCGCCGGGTATGCCCTTCGCGAAAAATGGCACCAATCCCCAGCGCATCCAGCTCAATTGCCGCACGCCATTGACAGAGCGCACCACGGGCACCGGCTGAGTTGGGGCTACGTTGAAGTTCGGCCCTATGTCCAGGCCGGGCGTGCGTATCAGATTAAATTCCCGCTCGATCGCCGCATCGTCGGGACTCACGTATCTACCGCACACGGGAAATCTCCAATTCGAGACGGCCACCGTCTATGGCTTTCGCGCCGCCCGCCGCCACGGCGGCGGTCTCGGCACTATGCCAAAGGTGGACAAGCGCATTCTCGTTAGCGGTCAGGTCTTCCGTCTCGCCTTCCATTTTGAATACAGCCGCGGCCGCCTCATACGGATGGGTCCGCGCATCCTCGAATACCTGCCACGCTGCGGCAACCGCGCGCTCTAGATCCTGATCCGTTGCGCCCTTGATGTGGACTAACAGCCTCATAGGACGATTGTAGCGCCGACCTGTGTTTATGTACAGTAACCCCATGCGAGACCTAAAAATCGAGCTTTTGAGCGATGAATTCGGGCAATACGAAATTCTGCTGACGTGCCTGTGTGGACACACTCGCCGCTGCACGCCGCCGGTTTCGCTGGGTGGGATGCCAAGCTGCAAGACGTGGTGCGGCGGCTGCGCTGCTCGAAGTGCGACAAGAAGCGATGCACGGCACGGACGTTCGCACTGACGAAGCCACGCGACTACAAAAGTCACTGAAAGCGACGGCTGAGCGAGCCAATGACAAGATCGATCATCATCGCAAGGAGGCAATCATGGAGAATCACTACAAGGTACTCGACGAGACCATAGTTCTTGGGCGCCTTGCCACTGGGCTATATCTCAATAGTTCGAATGGGCCAACCGGGAGGCGTATGGCTTTTGGCCGCAGGTTCGTCCAACTCAAATATTTCCCGGTCATTCGAGTCCATCCAATTTCCCTCTCAGCTCCACATAGACGCTGAACATGCGTGCGTCCCGGCGTACCGCCGTCGGGCTCGCGGGCTGCGCCCCGCGCTTCGTACCGAATCGCGGCCATTCGGCTTTGATCCCTGAGTGCGACCTGCAAGTCGCATGATTTTCTGTTTCACGGAGGTATTTTATGACCTGATGAAACCGGTTGCTCCATCAACCGCTCCCTACCCGGACATGCGGAGTCGGCAACGGCTCGGTATGAAGCTTCGGGGACAACGTAGCCGCCGGATTATCCGGTACACCAAGCCGTGAGGCGAGGTGGAACCTGCCAGCACGAATGCGGGGAGGCGCCAGGGATGAGTGGGCACGACCAACATACGTGAACGTCCGTAGGCATCGTCACAAAGAACAAGCCAAACGTGCTGAAAGGCTTGAACCAAAAGGTGCGCGGCAAGGCATGGCTCTCTTAGGGTGGGCCATCATGGACAACTCGCCGCCGATGTTGTGGACGGGTCCGACCCATTCGGAGACTCATGCGGAACAGGGTAAGTCCAATGCGCTGCCGGCAACGGCATGCGAACCGCAAGGAACGCAGTGGGCGTAGTGGGCAGAGGAACGCGGAGAAAGCGAATGCCTGTCTGTAATGGACGGGATACGGGCTGAAACATTGCCTGACGCGAAAGCGGGCAGACTTCCGCGAGGTCATTCATAGCGAGAGAATCTTGACGAACCGTTGTACGAGGAAAAGCAGATGACGGCGACCGATACGAATGTATCAGTGGCTGGTGCGTCCCCGGCCGCAGCAGAGATGTGGGAACAGGCGACCTGGTCTCAGATCGAGGCAGAGGTGAGACGGCTTCAGATGCGTATCGCTAAGGCAGTTCGGGAAAGTCGATGGGGCAAGGCGAAAGCCTTGCAGCGTCTGCTGACCCGCTCGCACAGCGGCAAGATGCTTGCCGTGAAGCGAGTGACGGAAAATCGAGGCAAGAGGACGCCGGGGGTGGACGGAAAGGTCTGGCTATTCCCGGCGGCCAGATGGAAGGGAATGCTGTCACTTCGACATCGTGGCTACCGCTCGATGCCGTTGCGGCGGGTCTACATTCCCAAGAGCAATGGAAAGCGGCGTCCGTTGGGAATTCCTTGTATGCGGTGCCGAGCGATGCAGGCCTTGTGGAAGCTCGCGTTGGAACCTATCGCGGAAACACTAGCAGACCCGAATTCCTACGGCTTCCGGCCGGAACGCTCGACGGCTGATGCCATAGAGCAGTGCTTCACCGCCTTGGCCAAACGTACCTCGGCGGTATGGATACTGGAGGGCGACATACGGGGTTGTTTCGACAACTTCAGCCACTCCTGGATTCTGGAGCATATCCCGATGGACAAGGTAATCTTGCGCCAATGGCTGGAGGCCGGTTACGTTGATGAGGGATTCTTGTTCGAGACCCGGGCGGGTACACCCCAAGGAGGGATCATCACTCCCCGTACACAAAAGGCAACTTCCAATTTGACCGCGTAGTAGCTGGTGGTTGGAGATCCTTACCAGTCATTGATTATCGTCATAAGAAGTAATATATTTATGACATATGACACGATCGACGAAAGCCGAAAAAGCGAAGCAACTGAACGCCGCACATCGCTTGCTCCAACGCGGCATGGCGCTCCCCGACGCGGCGCAGAGGCTATCGCAAAAGTTCGATCTGTCGGAACGACAAGCATACCGATATCTCGAGGAAGCCGCACAGCTCGAAGGCCCGGTCGAGGTGACCGAGGCGACGATACCCATAACCCTCAAACTTCCGCCCGACACCGTGCGTCTCCTGCGCCTGCAGGCGGCTCGCAGCGGTACGACCATCGGTGCGCTCGTCGCACGAGCTCTGGACGCGTTTATAAACGCGTTAAAAGGGCATGGCTGAGCGGCGCCAACGACGCGCCGCTCCCCAAGTCTCCTTCGACTATACGTTTGATCGACTGCTCGAGTCGAAGCTCGCGCAGGTCTACTCTATTCTGGTTCCCGGACACGAACGCCTGATCAGCGGCGGTCCCACAAAGGAGTTCGAACATGAAATTGGCCGCGATCTACGCTCGAGTATCCTCGGAGCAGCAACGCGAGGAAAAGACGATTGCGAGCCAGACGGCGGCGTTGATCGAGTTTGCGAAGACTCGCAGTCTGGAGGTGCCCAAGGAATGGGTGTTCGAGGACGAAGGCTATAGCGGCGCCACGCTCGAGCGTCCTGGCCTTGAACGCGTGCGCGATCTCGCTGCGGAAGGTCAAATCCAAGCCGTGTTGGCCTATTCACCGGATCGCTTGAGCCGCAAATACGCGTACCAGATCTTGCTGATTGAAGAGCTTGCCAAACATGGAGTCGAGACCGTGTTTGTCAACGCGCCACAAGGCACGAGCGCGGAGGATCAACTGCTCGTGCAGTTCCAGGGCATGATCGCCGAGTACGAGCGGGCGCAGATCCTGGAGAGATCTCGGCGTGGTAAACGGCATCGCGCGAAATCCGGTGAAGTGAGCGTACTCAGTGGCGCGCCCTATGGATACCGGTATGTGCGCAAGACAGAGGAAACTCTAGCATTTTACCAAGTAATTGATGCGGAATCTCACGTGGTTAAACGAGTATACGAGATGTACACCGCCAAGAATCTGAGCATCGGGGAGATTACGCGCCGACTCAATGCGCAAAAGGTGCCTACCCGCAAACACGGATCCCGCTGGGAGCGATCGACCGTATGGGCTATGCTCCGTAATCCGGCCTATCGCGGGGCCGCCTCGTTTGGAAAAACGCGCGTCGCCGGCCGCATTCGAGTGACTCGGGCAATGCGCCGCCGCGGCGGCTTCGTATCGAGCGACAGCGTTGGACACGAGCGTCCGCGCGAGGAGTGGATCGAGATCCCGGTGCCGGCCCTTGTGAGCGAGGAGAGCTTTGCTCGAGCACAGGAGTTGCTCCAGGAAAATAAAATACGCTCGCGGCGTCGAACGATCACGCCGAGTGTTGTGCAGGGGTTGGTCAGTTGTCAGAAATGCGGTTACGCATTTTCGCGCACATCGACGTACACCTCGGCACGCAAGATCCATTACTACAAATGCATCGGCTCCGACAGCTGGCGCAAGTTCGGCGGTCCGGTGTGCGACAATAAGCGTTTCGTGCGCCAGGATTTGCTTGACGAAGTCGTTTGGAGGGAAGTCGTTCGATTGCTCGAGGATCCCACGTTGATACAGCAGGAACTCGATCGGCGATTGGTTGCGGCTCGCTCCGCCGATCCGACGAAAAAACGAGAGTCCGTGTTACAGCGAGAATTGACTCGTGTCGGCAAAAGCATCGAGCGTGTGCTCACCGCATATCAAGAGGATCTGTTGTCTCTTGAGCAGCTACGCGAGCGGATGCCGTCTCTCCGGCAACGTGAACAAACGTTGCGCACAGAATTGCAGGCGATCGCGGACCAGACAAATGATCGCGCCAAGTTCTTGCGTCTAGCCGAAACGCTCAGCGCATTTCTCGCGCGCTTACGCAGCGTCTCTACCACGCTCGATGTCATCGAGCGCCAGCGAATCGTAAGGCTCGTCGTCAAGGAAGTGCTTATCGGCGACGACAACATTGTCATTCGACATAGCATCCCCGGCGGCCCGGCGAGCCCGCCCAGCGGCGCTTTACCGGGCCCCGACTGCCGCCGCGAAGTACCGATCGGCGGAAATTACCTTATGCGTTCGGGGAGTGCTCTCGCCCGTAATCGCGAACATGACGTTGGATGGTCTGGAGGCAGCAATTCACGCAAGTGTCGGCAAGTCGGCACGTGCACGCCGCCCGGCCAAGACCCACGTCATCCGTTACGCCGACGATTTTGTGGCGACCTGTGCATCAAAAGAGGTTCTCGAATCCCAGGTGCTACCTGCAGTACGCCGTTTCATGGCGGAACGCGGGTTGGAACTATCTGAGGAGAAGACCCGGATCACGCACATAACGGAAGGATTTGACTTCCTAGGGCAAAACGTACGCAAGTACAATAACGCGCTAATGATCAAGCCAGCGAAGAAGAGCATCAAGTCGCTGCTGGACAAGATCAGGGAGATCGTCAAGGGGAATGCGAGCGTTGCACAAGACGTTTTGATACGGCAACTCAACCCGATAATCCGGGGCTGGGCCATGTACCATCGCCATGTCGTAGCCAAGCACACCTTCTCGTCAATCGATGCTCACATCTGGCAATTGCTCTGGAAATGGGCAGTGCGAAGACACCCCAATAAAAATGCAGGATGGGTCAAGAATCGGTACTTCCGGATTAACGGAAATACGGCTTGGAACTTCGTTACGAAGGGATCGGCCGATGGCGCAACTGTCGGAATCGAACTCTTCCGTGCATCGGCAGTGGCAATCATCCGCCACGTCAAGGTTCCCGCAGCCGCTCACCCGTTCGACCCGGAATGGACCGAGCACTTGAACCTCCGTCGCACCTCGAAACGCTACGTCAGATTGCTCGGTGCCAACCCCTGGTGCTGAAGACTGGCTTGAGCCGGATGCGAGGTGACTCGCACGTCCGGTTCTTAGGGGGCGGGGGCGCAGCAATGCGCCCCCGCCACCCGACCGCCTCCGGCCCTTGAGGGCCTGCGCGCTCCGCTTGCCCTCGGGGGGATCGGCTGATCGCCCATCCCCGCCGCGCTTCGCTTGGCGCCCATTCAAAGGCTGCCGACTCCGCTGCACCTGATCGGCCTTCGCGCCTGCGGCGCTGCGCGCTGCGCTTGCGTGGGGTTGGCGCCCCGTGCGGCCGTTGCCTGTCCAACCGTCTGTCCTGACTTCATCACCTTGTCCGCGACTGTAGCCCGCTGCCGTGTGCCGTCAAGGCGCACCAGGCCGTGTCCTCGCCGCGGACGGCTGCGGGCCGCACCACCCTGGCGCTTTTCTCCTTGACGGCCCCCGTCCGCGTGCTCCTGACGTCGCGGGCGATGAACTCAGGAAAGACGGTGGCAACGAGGCCGGACCTAAGTCTCTGAGCCAACCCCACCGGAAGTCCCAAGAGGGCTCCGAATCTAGGAATCCGGTGGGGGGTTTCAACAGCAACCTTTTTGTCAGGAGAAAGCATCATGCAACTCGCATCCCGTTTCGCATCTCGATCCCCGGTCCTGCGTGCCGATTATCCCTTGTCGGATGACCAGATTCGCGCCGTGGTCCCCTCCATCTTTGCCGAGGACAAGCACGCCAGCCGCTCCGAGCGGTACAGCTACATTCCGACCGCCGCCGTGTTAACTGAACTACGGAAAGAAGGGTTCGAGCCTTTCATGGTCTGTCAGACCCGCGTGCGGCAGGATGACCGCCGCGACTACACCAAGCACCTGATCCGGCTGCGCCACGCCAGCCAGATCAACGGCGCGGAAGCCAACGAAATCATTCTGCTCAATTCCCATGACGGTACCAGCAGCTACCAAATGTTGGCCGGCATGTTCCGGTTTGTTTGCAAAAACGGCCTTGTGTGCGGCGACACCGTGGCGGATGTGCGCGTCCCCCACAAGGGCGACGTGGCGGGGCAGGTTATCGAGGGCGCGTATGAAGTGCTGCACGGCTTCGACCGGGCGCAGGCCTCCCGCGATGCCATGCGCGCGATCACGCTGGATCAAGGCGAGGCCGACGTGTTCGCCCGCGCGGCTCTCACCCTCAAGTACGACGACCCGGACAAGCCCGCGCCGATCACCGAAGGCCAACTGCTGGCCTCGCGCCGCTTCGATGACAACCGCCCGGACCTGTGGAGCGCGTTCAACCGCGTCCAGGAAAACCTCGTGCGAGGCGGCTTACTCGGCCGTGCCGCCAATGGCCGCCGCCATCGCACCCGGCCGGTGCAGGGTATCGACCAGAACGTGCGCCTCAACCGCGCGCTGTGGCTGCTCGCCGATGGCATGCAGCGCCTAAAAGCCTGAGCACTCCACGCAGGGGGCGCGATTGCCGCGCCCCTTGCGTATCCCGTTTTCATTCTTTCACAACCGGAGTCAACACCATGAACGCTCGTACCAACACCACCGCTACGCTAGAAATCGCCGCACTGGCGCAAAACCTCATCCTCGTTCCGCTGTCGCAGCTTCGCCCGTCCAAGCGCAACGTGCGCAAGACCGGGGGCGTGTCCATCACTGACCTCGCTGCGAGCATCGCGCGCGTCGGCCTGCTGCAAAACCTCGCCGTCATCCTTGCCAGCGATGGCGAGCACTACGAAGTCGTCGCGGGTGGCCGTCGCCTCGCCGCCTTGAAGTTGCTGGCGAAAAAGAAGCGCATCGCCCGCGATTACGACGTACCGTGCCTGCTGGTGGCCGACGCGTCCGCACGCACCGCGAGCCTCACCGAGAACGAGCAACGCTTGGGGCTCCACCCGGCCGATCAGTTCGAGGCGTTCGCCGCGCTGATTGCGGAAGGCCGCCCCATCGAGGACATTGCCGCCGATTTCGGTGTGACCCCGCTGGTGGTGCAACGCCGTTTGAAGCTTGCAAACATTTCGCCGCGCCTGATGGCGGATTACCGCGCCGATGCTGTGAGCCTCGACCAGTTGATGGCCCTCGCCATCACTGACGACCACACCGCGCAGGAAGCCGCCTTCTACGATGCGCCGGAATGGCAGCGCAGCCCGTCCGTGTTGCGCGAACGCTTGACCGAGCGCGAGATCGACGCCAGTCAGCATCCACTGGTGCGTTTCGTCGGGCTCGCCGCCTATGAAGCCGCCGGCGGTGGCACTCGCCGCGATCTGTTCGCGGAAGGCGAGACGGGCGTGTACCTGACCGATGCCGCGCTGCTCGACCGGCTGGCACAAGACAAGCTGGCAGGGATTGCCGAGGAAGTCCGCGCCGAGGGTTGGGCCTGGGTAGAGGCCACACCAGCCGCCACTTACGCCGACCTGCAAGCCTTCCAGCGCGCGCCACAGGAGAAGCGCCAGCCGAATGCCCGCGAGGCCAAGCGTATCGCCAAGCTGAACGCGAAGGCGCAGGCGGTCGAAACCGCCTTGCAGGCCGCCATCGACGCCGAGGATGAGGACAAGGCCGACACCTTGCACGACGAAGGCTATCGCCTGAGTGAGCAACTGAATGAACTCGACGGCGAGCTGGCGATCTACAGTCCGACCGTGCGCGCCGCTGCCGGTGCCGTCGTCACCATCGACCGCCAAGGCGAGGCTGTCATTCATCGCGGGCTGCTGCGCGAGGCCGAAGCCAAGGCGCTGCGAATGCTGGCGAGGGCGCAGGCGGGCATCGACGGCGAAGAAGCCGAGGGCACGGATCGGCCGGAGTCGGACAAAGCCAGCCTTTCCGAGAAGCTGGCGCGGCGGTTGAGCGCCCACCGCACGGCGGCACTGCAAATCGAACTCGCCCGCCACCCGCAGGCGGCGGTCGCCGCGCTGGTGCAGGGCATGGTGCAGACCGTCTTGCGGGATGGCGCCGCGCTCGAACTGCCTATCGGCGTGAAGGCCCGCGCACAGGACGGACTGGAAGCTTACGCCCCGGACTATCCGCAGTCGCCGGCCGCCGTCGCCTTGCGTGAATTGCAACAGGCATGGCGTGAACGGCTGCCGGATGATGACGCCGATCTGTTCGCCGGGCTGCTGGCGCTGCCGCAGGAGGAACTGGTGCGACTGCTGGCAGTGTGCGTGGCTTCGACCGTCGATGTGGTCACGTCGCGGGCGCGGGAGGTTCGAGGCGCGGCGCTGGCGCAGACGGTGGGGTTGGACATGCGAGCGTGGTGGGTGCCGACTGCCGAGGGCTATTTCCGCCACGTGTCGAAGGCGGTGATTCTGGACGCCGCGCAGCAGTTCGCTCCCGCGCATGTCACCCGGCTGTCCAAGCTCAAGAAGGCCGACCTTGCCAGCGAAGCGGAACGGTTGGCCGCAGGCACCGGCTGGATGCCCGCCGTTTTTGAAGCCGAACTCGCGAGCGACGCGGAGCCGGTCGAGGCCGAGGAAACCGTCGAGAGCGAGACGCCCGAGGAGGCTGACGATGGGGTGGACGAGGCGCATGCGCTGACGGCGTGATACGGCCCGCGGGAGGAAGGTCCCGGCGCACCGATGCGCCGGGACCTACTTAAAAAAATCGGGCGCGGCAGGTCTGCCGCGCCCGGTCCGAGAGCTGAGCGTGCCTATTCCGCCCAGAGTGAACGCGGATTCCACGCCATCGTGAACGCACCGTGTGTGTCGGGGCCAAGGACACCGATATGGGATCAAGGCTTCACGATGACATCGGTGACAGACGGATTCCAGATATGCCGTGCTCGGATTCACAGCCGACGCGGAATGTCAGCGTCGTGGGCTTCGTTGCCGGCGGAGCAATTACGCAAATTACCCCGCAGCCCTGTTGCATGGGCTGCGGAAGCGGTACGGCGGGCGGCTAACTCCGGTCCGTCAATGATCCAGAATCGCTGCCGGCAAGCGGCCGTTCACGGCTTGCGGTAGGCTGGGCGCCCCAAACCTTTCCCATGTTTAGCTGTATATGCCGGTAATCAGGACAACCATCCAATCAGGCTACGCTTTCGAAGACAGATACGGTTACGCACGCGCAGTTCGTGTCGGACCTCATATTTTCGTCTCAGGAACGACAGCCCGCACTCCGCATCTAGAAGCCAATGCCTACGTTCAGATGAGGGCCGCCATCGCAACGGTCGCCGCGGCACTGAATGAGGCTGGCGCGGAGTTGCGCCATGTTGTGCGAACCGTCGTTTATGCCGTTGATCTTTCTGATGCAGATCATATTGCCAGTGCACACCAGGAAGCATTCGGCGCATCACGTCCTGCTAGTACTCTCGTGCAGGTTGCGGGACTCACGCCGGTGTCGGCTCTGGTCGAAATCGAAGTGACAGCATTTGTCCATGACTGATCCGTGCTGGCGGCACCGGTCGGCCAGTTTGATTTCATGCCGGAACTCGTCGGAAAAGGACCACGCAAGCACATGATGTTTTTCGAGTCTGGCGGTAATCGAATCGAGCTCATCTGGCCAGGCGTTTAGGGTTCCCAGGTCAGCAGCTAAACATTCCCAAAAAGAGACACGATTGATGGCCAAGATCGCAAACGCACGGACTGTTCTTCGAGGACTCGCAGCTCTTTCGGGACAGTATCCTCCCTTCGTCGTTTCCGATGCAGCGGACAACCCGACGGACCAATTTAGTGATTGGCTCGATGCGGCCATCAAAGCAGGGGTTCCCGAGCCTCACGCCATGACGCTATCGACTGTCGATAGTCAGGGTTGCCCTGATGCGAGAGTGCTCCTGCTAAAAGACCTCGACGAAGGTGGATGGTATTTCGCCGCGAATTCGTTGAGTCCCAAGGGGAAGCAGATCCAACAGCATGCCGATGTGGCGCTGTCATTTTATTGGCCCAAGGTTGGCCGACAGGTTCGAGTCAAAGGGCAAGCAATCGATTTGGGCCCAGAAAGGGGTGCCGAGGATTTCCGAGCGCGCTCTCTGGGATCCCGGGCGACTGCGCTGGTAGGGCACCAAAGCGAGATTCTTCGCGATCCCACTGAGCTCGACACCCAGTTTCAGGCGCAATTGAAGCGGGTAACGGACTCGCCGTCAATCGTCGAGGACGCGTGGGCGGTGTATGTAGTTCGCGCTCGAGAAGTTGAATTCTGGCAAGGCGCTGCAGATCGTCGGCATTTAAGGTTGAGGTATCTTCAAAATCAATCGGAGTGGACCAAAGCGTTGTTATGGCCATGACGATGGCGTAAGACTTTCCCACGATTGTAGGCAAAGTTTGCAACTGCATTTCGCAAAGCTGCCGTTCACCATAGGCCGGAGTGGGTCGATGAGTTCGCCGGGAAGTTCCATCCATGGGACGGCAAGCGGCCAAAGACATTCGAGCGCTCGGAGTGCTTTCTCCGAACCTGCCGTCCATGCTTTGCAAATCTTTGCTCGCGCAATTCGTGATTTCCGAATCAAACCGCGCAGATAATCGGTGCAAATCTCACTGAGCGGCGTTCGATGAGCGCGACATTTGAACCAAGAGAGGTGGAGAAACCATTCCGTCAACGGTGGTTGCGAATGACGCTTCAGCTTGTTGTGCGTTGTCCGGCGCGATTCAGTGTCGCGATACTCCTCCTGGGTTGTCTCGATGCTTCCGCTGTCAGGCTACTGTCGGGCATCACTGCGCCGATATACACCGTGTATCGCGGTGAATGATATTGATGTGGCGCGAGCGTTGGCGGAGGTGCACGCCGAGCTGATTCTGGTGCACCCTTTTCGGGACGGCAATGTCCGCCTGGCGCGTTTGCTCGCCCTGCTGATGGCATTGCAGGCGGGACTACCGCCTTTGGACTTCAGCCCCTTGGCCGGTCGTGGTAAACGAGCCTATATCGTGAGTATCCATGCGGCAATGAACCACCACTATGCGCCGTTGACCACGAATTTCGAACGCGTTATCGGGCGCTCGCGGCGACGCGCCGCTTCCAAAGCGCGATAAACGCCGCAGCATCGGCAGGTGCTTTCCTGCCTTTAGCGAAGGGCGTACGTATCCCTTCAACCGCGGATGATGATTGAGCCGAGACGCGCAAAGCCGCCTTTCGAGCCGAAGCCTGTTTTAGGTAAGGGTTGGACTGTTTTAGCGTCATGCCGCAGATGATACGCGGGAGATGATCGATAAGAAATGACGGGTGATACAAAGTTCGCGTTCAAATCCGTCTTATCCCATATCTACCTGCCTGCCAGATTGTCGTACAAACACGGGTCGTAGCGAGTCTGCGAACCCCGGGTTGGGAGTAGTACATTACTTGAAGCCAATTAGGTCGTTGTACTTCGGGCGGAATATGAACCCTCGACGGAGGTTCTCTCCAAGGGGTGAGTGCTATTCGGAGCTGACATGCGCGAAGATATGTACAAAGTTATCGTTGAGCGGCCACGGCGCGGAAAAGAAGGTTACGCGGCCGCCGCCCGATTACGTAGGGATTTTGAGGGGCCGACGCGGCTCGGTATGCGCGCCGGTTATGGCTACCGTCGTCTTAACGAGAACCTAGCCCCACTGCGTCGCTACCTGCACGCACAGACAGGGCGCCCCTGGAACAAAGTGTTCAGTGAAATCTGTGCCGGCATCGATCGGCGCAACACCGTACAGCAGCACATTCATCAACACATCCGCGACTTTATAGCGATAGACGTTGATGTTCGTGGAGGTCAATTGATCGATCTTGAAGCACGTTGGGGATTTCGCGGCGGCGGCTCCGTAATATATCAAGGTCTCTATGTGGACCCGCGCACGGGACTGATTCGGCCGAACAAGAACTATCGTGCCTGGCGTCATGGTATCGCGGAGCACCGCAGGCGTGAACAGGCCGAGGTCGCAGCCCGTCGTCGCAAAGTAGATGAGAGCACTTATCTTCTCCTGTTGAATGAAATCTGGTTCAGCGTCGAGGTTGATGTGCTGCCCGAGGGGCGGCTCGTGGATAGGCTCATCGACGGCAAGCTGCATAGGCAAATGACGGCGGAATCTCGGTATGACGTGGTACTACGGAAGAATGTCTCCAGGACCGGGCGGGCTGGATCGCGGCAGCGTGAGTATTTATACGGATCGAACGATCTCTATGCTGTGAGCAAGCGACAGATCTCGACACGAGAGATCAAAGCTCGCTGCCTGCGTTAACGACGAGGGGGTTTTCGGTGTTCATCTGTGCCGCCGGCGACATTCACGGAGCAATGGACCGACTGTATCAGGACGTGTTCAAGTTCGAGGTAGCGCTTGGCGTTCGCTTTGACTATGTCTTGCAGGTCGGCGACTTCGGGATATGGCCCGATCCGAGCCGGATCGACAAGGCAACACGCCATCATGACGGTGCGGGCGACTTTCCGGCCTGGCTCAAAGAGAATAGAGAGGTGCCGCGGCCAACCGCCTTCATCAAGGGTAACCATGAGGATTTCGCGTGGCTGGATACGCAAGACATGGAAGTGCTTCCCGGCCTGACCTATCTGCGCAACGGACACACGATCGATATCCGGAGTCAGGGTGCAGGCAGTCTTCGCGTGGGCGGTGTCGGCGGCTGTTATGGTCCGTCGGATTATTTACGCCGTTCCGATAGGCTTCAAGGTTACGCCAAGCGGCACTACACGGCGGACGAGATTGAACGGCTTGCGGACGCCAGCGGCGTGGATATTGTGCTGACGCATGACGCGCCAGCCGGTGTGCGTTTCGAGGGACATCGCCGGCGGGCGGGCTACATCAGCGAAGCGGCGGGCCTGGATGCGCTTCTGGCGCGGGTTCGGCCGCGTGTCTGCTTCTTTGGTCACCATCACACCCGAGTCGATGCCGAGGTGTCAGGTGTTCGCTGTATTGGTCTTAACAAGGTCGCTATGCCCGGAAACTTGGTCGCCATAGAGATGGAGCCTGGCGCGCGGGACTGGTCACTGCTTGGTGAATACACACAGCTATGAGAATTCGTGACTCGGACGGAGTACGCGATGATTCATCAAATAGAGCAGGCGCGGAGCGAGGAAGCATGTGAAATGACATTGCTCTATTCTCGCGGGCCGGTGCCGCGAACCCAGCGATTGAAGCAGCGACGCGGAGACACGCTAACCTATGAGAAACTACTCACATTGGACACCAATACGCCGACAGTGGCGTGACGTTGCGCGGATGATGCGACAAGACCGCGCCGGAAGAATCACACGGGGACCACGGCAATGAACCTCCCTGCTGCGGATCGCGCGCTCATCGAACCACAGAAGCTTCGTGATTATCTGCTGTCCACTGAACATCCCGTCGGACGGTTTAAAGCCGCCTTTTTCGGCAGGATGGGCTATTCCAGGCAGGGTTGGCAGCGACTTCAAATGGACATATTGCAACTCGCTCGACTTGGCATCGCCGTGGAGGGCCAAATGAGTAACTTTGGGCAAAAATACGAGGTCAATGGTATCTTGCGGGGACCATCCGGACGGGAAGCCAGGGTGACGACGATTTGGATTGTGAAAAGCGGTGAAGACTTCCCGAGGTTGGTGACAGTCTATCCAGGAGATGGCCAATGAGGTTCCACGAATTGGAAACGGTGGTTCTGGAGCGTGACATTCCCGAACGCGGACTTCGCAAGGGCGATCTTGGGGCGGTCGTCGAACTTTATGAGCCCGACGGGTTGGAGGTCGAGTTCGTCAGGGCCTCTGGCAAAACGCAAGCTCTGGTGACGTTGCACATTAACGATGTGCGCGGCGTTCGAGACGAGGATTTAGTGTCTGTGCGGTCCATCGCGCTCGGTGCAGCCTAATCTTAGTCGGATCTGCCAGCCAGGAATGCGACCAACTGAGATTTGACGTACCAGGATTGTGGCTTAGTGAGCCTGGGAAGGGGTCGGCGAGACGCTGCAAGCGATTGATTTATAAACCCCTGGAGATCTTGCGAGGCAGCTGAAAGTCCGCATGCCGCAAGCTCCATTGTCTCCCTCGCCGATACCCAAATCGGGTAGTAAGATACCCAAAATGGGTATTAAGCAGCGGAACCTAACTAGTCACCCACCAATAAGCTCCGGCGTCGCCGACGCACTGTTTACGAAGGTACAGCAGCGCGTCTTGGCTGTACTGTTTGGAAATCATTCACGTAGTTTCTACACGAATGAGTTGATCGCCTTGGCATGCTCGGGGTCCGGTGCAGTTCAGCGTGAACTCGCCCGGCTAGAGGCCGCCGAGCTAGTGACAGTCAGGCGCGTGGGAAATCAGAAACACTATCAAGCCAATGCATCGGCGCCCATATTCGAGGAACTTCGTGGTTTGGTATTGAAGACATCGGGCCCGGTGGATGTTTTGCGAGCAGCTCTCGCGCCACTAGCGGCGCAGATCGATCAGGCGTTCATATACGGTTCCATCGCGAAGGGTAAGGACACCGCGGAAAGCGATATTGATCTCATGGTGACTAGCGAGAAGCTCGCGTATGCCGATCTATTTGCAGCTCTTGAGCCTGCTACCCAGCGGCTGCAGCGTACCGTAAATCCAACCTTGTATACGCCAATCGAATTCGACAAACGGATTCTGGACGACAACGCGTTCGTCAAGCGTGTAATGGCGCAACCAAAACTGTGGGTGATCGGAGTAGATCGTGGCCACGCCGCTTGAGAATTTGAGCGGCCGTGGCAGACCGCTTCAAAAGGAAGCGCCCGACGCGAAGGAATTCGCAGGCTTAAGGTGACTTGAAGGTCGATTTTCGATCCGGTTGATACTTTGCGACAATAGTCCTTCGGAAAAGGGAACTATGAAGAGGACGAGACTTATGGAAGAGCAGATGGTCAAGGTCCTCGCGAGGCGGACAAGGCACCGGTGTTGGTCTTGTCCTGACGGTAATAAAATCAGAGCCGTGTATGGCTCATAGAGTTCAGATCTCTGCCAACATGCTCAGCTGGCCGCGCTTGTGCGCTTGCTGCGGGGCGAATCCCGATGCGAATCTACGCGCAGCAGCGTCCCGCACGACAGGCGTTCGCGTCAAACACACTACCACCTCATCGTGGGAAGTTCCTTACTGCTCACATTGTACAAGGCACACAGCGACGTACGCTCGCGCATCTGCGTGGCTCTACGTCGGGCCGATAGTTGGACTGGGACTGTGGTGGCTTGTTGGACAAAACTACGACGATCAGCGTATCGGTTTCATCGTTGCCGGTGGCTCACTGCTACTTAGCATTTGTCTCTTCTACATAACACGAGTTCGCGCGAGAGCACTAATGTCAGAAAGTTGTGGCAGCGTGACGCCTGCGGTGCGTTACTTGGCATGGCACGGTAGCTTTCAGACGTTTGTATTCTCTAGCAAATCCTACATGGATCTCTTCCTCGCTGCCAATTCACGCAAGCACCGCTCTGATGTTGCGGAAGTTCGCCTGGGTGGCAGCAAATCCGGAGGCATGTTGTGGTGTTTGGTCGCGGGCGTATTGATATGGCGGTTGGCCTCTTATACAGGAGAGCACCAAACGACATCGACTCAGGTAGGTTCCAGCGTGCGAACAGAAAGTACGCCTGCGGGCTCTTCACCGGCCCAAGGGCGTTTGTCAAAGACGAGACCCGTGACAAAGCACAAGACGCGAGCGCATGATCAAAACGTTGCAGGTTCAAATATCGACGGCGCCGCCGAGTTTCAGAAAGGGGAGGCGCAAGAACCCGTGCCTGGATCGGACAAAGGAACTATTCAGGATATGTTGGCGCCCGTAAGAATCCGAGATCCGCAGGCCGCCCAACACATTGCGTCCTATTGCGCTGCACCTACCGCTTCCGCCACCGTGCACGATTTGGCAGAGGCAGCATGCCAACGCGGCGAGATCGGCGCCTGGAAACGACTTGTAGAAGGAAACGAATTTCCCGCACTCGATGAAAGCACACGCCAGAAATGCCGCGAGCCACCGTTCCCTGATAGCGGAAGACTGCGGTGGTCGATGAGAGACACCGGGTGGGCTGGTTTGGAGTGTGGAATAAGTTTGCGCAGATTGAGTAGCTTCCATTGCAACGCAGGGAGATGCTGGAGGTGATTGAATGGAATCAATTCCCATGCCGGCTCGGCACGCACGAGTGATAGTAGAAACTCGCGATGCGATGTGCTCAATGCACGGGGTAATTGCGCTATCAAGCGTTCTTGGGTTTCCTTGAGTAGATCTAGAGCTACTCCGTCGCGCGTCATGCCAGCGAATTCGTTTGTGAAGGCCGGCTCTAACGATAGAAGTTTAGGGAATAGAACCTCGTGAACTGGGCGATTGTGACCCGCAAGGTACGCAACGAAACAGTCCACGAATGAAGGTTGCCAGCCAAATCGCTCGATCATTTTCAACGCATCGAAGATATCGCGAGGATGTTGCCGATCCATTGCGGCGACCAGTTTGCCGCCATACAGTTCTGCGGTATCGAGAACGGGTAGGGTGATATCCGTTGTGAAGATGTCTTGCGCGGTGGAGATGAGCGGCCTCTGGACTACGGGCAGCACGGTCCCTCGAAAGACGAAGTTGACTTCCACCTTAACCCGAACCCCGTTCCCTTCGATGACAAGTTTGACCTCGTCGCCGCCCTTCGTGGTTGGCAAGTCCGCTCGATGGCCCATCGCAGAAATCGCGGACTTGATACTTTTCAGGTTGGCTGCGATGGCCTTCAGTGCAGCCTCCGGGGTTGGAAAGGATGGAATCGCGTACGAAAGCACACGCGAATTAGTACGCCACTTATCCGATGCATAAACCATGTTTTACTCGATTTGACCCCTAATAAGCGGTATAAGGATTAATAAAGTAATAAGTATTTATACCCCTTAATAGGTATAATAAAAGCGTAAATGCAATTTAATGCTTTTTTTGAGGTGCGTTTTGGGCTTAAGCAATGCTCTCACGGATGACGCCGCTCTAGAGGAGTTCGGCACGCGCATCGCCGCCGCGCGGCTGCGGCGCAACTTGCCCCAGGTGGCGCTCGCCCGGGAAGCGGGCGTGTCGCGCAACACGGTGGATCGGCTCGAGCGCGGCATCAGCGTAGACCTCAAGTTGCTTGTGCGGGTGTTGCGCGCGTTGTCGCTGCTCGATTCTTTTCTTGCCGCCATCCCGCCCGATGAGCCGAGCCCCATGGCACTACTAGAGGCTCAGGGTCGCAAACGCCGGCGTGCACGTGGCGTGGCGGTCGCAGCATTCGCGCGCAAGATGACGCCGTGACTGAGCTTGCTGAGGTACGGCTGTGGGGTCGCCGCGTGGGCGCGGTTGCACTCGCTGACACTGCCGCGACGGCGCGTTTTGAGTACAGCGTGGATTTCGTGGATTCCGGCCTCGAGGTCGCGCCTTTGATGATGCCGCTGTCGACCGCGGTATATCAATTTCCGGCCCTAGGCCGGGACGCTTTTCATGGGTTACCGGGGCTATTGGCTGATAGTCTTCCGGATCGATTTGGCAGCACGCTCATCGATGCATGGCTTGCTACCGAGGGGCGCTCGGCGGCCAGCTTCGGGCCGATCGAGCGGCTCTGCTACATCGGTGCGCGAGGCATGGGTGCGCTCGAATTCCGTCCCGTTAAAGGCCCCAGGGCTCGCAACAGTGAGAAGCTCCGGCTCGACGCGCTGGCCTATCTTGCCTCCCAGGTCCTTGAGCACCGACACGATCTTCAAGCGTCTTTCGCTCCCGGCTCTGTGCACGCGGGGCTTACCGAGATTTTACGCGTGGGCACCTCGGCCGGCGGAGCGCGCCCGAAGGCGCTCATTGCGTGGAACCGCGATACTCTCGAAGTGCGTTCCGGTCAGGTGTCCGCCCCGGAAGGCTTTTCCTACTGGCTGTTGAAATTCGACGGCGTGAGTGGGGCGGGGGATCATGAACTCAAGGACCCCAAAGGGTTCACGCGCATTGAATATGCCTACAGCCTCATGGCTCGCGACGCGGGCATCGAGATGGCCGAATGCCGGCTCCTCGAAGAAGGACCGCGCAAGCATTTCATGACTCTGCGCTTTGACCGCACGGCGTCGGGCTCCAAGCTACACATGCAGAGCCTGGGTGCGCTTGCGCATCTCGATTACAACCAGCCGCGCGCACACTCCTATGAGCAGGCCTTCCAAGTGCTGTTCCAGCTAGGGCTCAAGGCGGCTGCCCGCGAGGAACTCTACCGACGCTGCGTCTTCAACCTCATCTCGCGCAACCAGGACGATCACGTCAAAAACATCGCCTTCCTAATGGACGAACGCGGCCACTGGAGACTTTCGCCGGCCTACGATTTGACCTACGGCTACGATCCAACAAACCTCTGGATGAGCCAGCACCAGATGAGCGTGAATGGTAAGTTCGACGGCTTCACGCGCGAGGACCTGATGAAGCTTGCGGACACGGCCAGTCTTTCAAGCACCACCGCGGTCGACATCATCCAGGAAGTTGGGCGCGCGGTGGGCCGGTGGGAGGATTTCGCCGGGGCGGCGGGGGCTCCCGAGGATTACGTGCAGCAGATCAAGGCGAATCACCGCCTGCAGCTTGTAAGCATTCCTTAGTGGTTTCGGCGGGCCGCCACGGGGTCATCCCGTGGCATCGCTCAAGGCCCGCAACGCGCGGCGCCACGAGCCGGGCGTCGCTCCCACGACGCGACGGATACACCGGACTGAATCCCGAGGAAGTGGAGGGTCGATTGACGACGGTCTATGAGCGCGTGCTCACGACCACGGTCGACAATATCCAATATCTCGAATCCACGACGGTGAATGGACAGGCGATCGTGAAGATCTTCCTGCAGCCCCATGCGAGCCTCGATACGGCGAACGCGCAGGTCACCGCGATTTCGCAGTCGATTCTGCGTCAGCTGCCCCCGGGCACCTTGCCGCCCATCATCATCAACTACAGCGCCTCGAGCGTTGGGCTCTCCGAGCAGCGGCCCAAGATCTTGTTGTTCGAAATCGTGATGTTGGCAGCCCCGGGAGCGCCATCGCCTTGAGCTTCCTCGTGGAGGTTGTCGGTGTGTGCTCATCCGCGAAACTAGGATTGGTCATCCATTTGTCAAGAGCTACTCGATGCTTTTTTGAAGAGCAGACCGATCGCTTCATGGCCCGCCGTCCTTGAATTTCCATTTCCGCGCCTAACAATGCCGTGGGCGTCTGTTGGCAAACGAAGTTGCTGAGGTCATAACCTGGGAGGACCGCCATGAAAGTTGATATCCGGTTATCGGTGTTAATGGGCATTGCCGCATTGACCATGCTCATGCCTTCGGCGCCGGGGCGGACCTTCGAGGCGCGGAACGACCCGAAGGAGACGGCAGCACCGCGAGAAATCACGCCGCGCGGCGAACTGGCGGCCGATGAGAGGGCGACCATCGATCTGTTCGAACGCTCGCGCAATTCCGTGGTGTTCATCACGACCAAGCAGGCCGTCATGGATTTCTGGAGCCGTAATGTCACATCGGTTCCCCGCGGAACGGGCTCCGGCTTCATTTGGGACGATGCCGGCCACATCGTCACGAACTTCCACGTCATCCAGGGTGCGAGCGAAGCCTCCGTCAAGCTGGTCGATGGCCGAAGCTTTCGGGCCAGCCTGGTCGGCGCTTCGCCGGAACACGACATAGCCGTCCTTAAAATCGGCATCGGCTTCAAGGGTCCACGGCCGATCCCCGTCGGCACCAGCGGAGATCTCAAGGTCGGGCAGCGAGTCTATGCGATCGGCAATCCGTTTGGTCTCGATTGGACGCTGACATCGGGGATCGTGTCCGCGCTCAATCGATCGCTCAACGAAGACGACGGCAGTCTGCTCGAACACTTGATCCAAACCGATGCGGCGATCAACCCTGGTAATTCCGGCGGTCCGCTGCTCGACTCCGCGGGCCGTCTCGTCGGCATGAATACCGCCATCTATAGTCCGAGCGGCGCCGCGGCCGGCATCGGCTTCGCAGTGCCCGTCGATACGGTGAACCGCGTGGTGCCATCCCTCGTCCGCGATGGTCGCTACGAGCAACCTTCGATCGGAATCAATGTCGATGAGCGATTGAACGAACGCTTGGAGGAGGCCACCGGAATCGAGGGTGCGTTCGTGCTTCGGGTCGCGAAGGGCTCATCCGCCGAGGAGGCCGGGCTTAAGGGGGCTAAAATTTCCCGAGAGGGCGAGTTCTTCGGGGGCGATATCATCGTCTCCGTCAACGGCAAGAAAATCGAGTCGGTCTCCCGCCTGCTCGCGACTTTGGACGATTACCGAATCGGCAATACGGTTCGACTCGGTGTGAGGCGGGGCGACAGGCTGATCGAAGTCGCGGTGCGATTGCAGGCGGCAGGCGAGCGGTAGCGGAAACTAGAGTGTGATCCAGGACATGCAAAGCCGCGGGGTATGAAGTGACACCCGGTACGGTCATTACGCCGTCCTGAGGGAGTACTTCCACCAGCGCCACAGGCATTTCGCACGGTCGTCGCTGGGGCGCGATTTTATCTGTCTGGGCATCGGAGCCAATACCTCAACAATCGCGGTCGATATCGGAATTTCGGGTCGCTGAAACAGCTCCGGAACGAGCACTCGCGTCGTAGTTCGCCGGGTGGAATCTCAAACGTGCCGATTTGGTCCTTAATTGTTCCGGGACCCCAAATTCGAGCGCTGGTCCGCCAGCAATAAAGTGCTCATGTGCCAACCTCATCCTTCGACGATCGCCAATAAGTCCTTCATGATGAGCAACAAATGGTACGGGTCGCTTGGGCTCGCTTCAAACGTGAAGTGTTCATAGAAGGCCCTGGCCTCGTCATCTTTGGCATGCACCAGCAGCGCCCTGGCGCCGATTGTTTCGGCCGCTTGCGCGGTCCGTAGCAGGGCATCCTTGAGCAGCGCCGACCCGACGCCTTTGCCATGGATCGACACATCCACGGCAAGCCGTGCCAGCAAGATCACCGGTATGGGATGCCGCGCCAGGCCTTTCTTGACCCGCTCGGTTCCCTCGTCATGAGATACGGATCCGGCCGCAAGACTGTAGTAACCGAGGACGCGCAGGTCTCTTGCGAGGACATAGGTCTGTACGCTGTGCGCCTGCTGGTTGTTCCATGCCTGGCGTATCAGGAACCGATTCAAATCCTCCTTACCGCAGTCGAAGCGCTCGAGCAGGTGCTCGCGGCGCAGCTTCTCGATCGCGCCGAGTTCGCTCACTCAAGAGCGCTTGGCGTTCTGAGAAGCTTTTCAAGGCGCGGGCGGGATTTCGACGGCGCATCGAGCGCGGCGACAAAGGCGTCATACTGCTTGGCGCTCAGTGGGAACTCGCGCCGGTCGGCGAGCGTCTCAGCCGCTGCCGACAAGCCCTTATCGAGAATGAAGGCACTGACCGTCTTGCGTTCGACCGACGCCGCGCGCTTCAGGATCGACTTCGCCTGGGGTGTCAAACGAACCTCGAGGCGGTCCTCTCGGCGTTTCGTGGAGCTGCGCATTTTAATGGTCCTTTACCTCTAGATGGGTTTACTATAGCACCCGTACAATGTACGGACAATGTGACGCCAGACTCAAGCAATCGTTGGTCCTGTGCCAGGAATGTGACCAACTCAGATTGGGTGTGCCAGGATTGTGCCTTGGTGTGCCTGGGAAGGGGTCGGCAAGACGCTGCAAGTGATTGATTTATAAACCCCTGAAATACCCGGCAGCGGACTGAAAATCCGCGTGTCCGGGGGTTCAATTCCCTCCCTGGCCACCAAAATTTTCCTTATTTTTCTTGATGTTACGAGTTGATCTGTTTTTGCGGGTTCCGCCGCATTAACGGGCATTGTTATCGAGATCTCGTGGCGATGATGGCCGAGCGCGGTATTAGCGTGTCGCACACGACGATTCATCGTTGGGTAATTCGCTATGTGCCGGAGTTCGAGAAGCGATGGAACCGCTTCGCACGGCCCGTGAATAGTAAGCGTCTGGGAATGGCATCTTGACCTTGGCCGCCAGCGCGTGGCCTGCCGTGGTTATGGAATCAACCCCCACTGAGGAGCGGGTGAGTGGCTCGTGTTCAAAGTTACATTCTTAAGCAAAATGTCTGCGTCTACTTCCGCGACGTCATCTTCATTTGCAATCGCTTTTGCATCCTCGTCTGAACCCCATAGTACAAAGCCAGGGGCTTTCCCGTCACTCGTCACCGCTGAGATCCGAACATTGGGATGCGCCGCCTTCAGTTTAAAAACCATTTGCGCAACCTCGCCGTCCGCGTTTGCCTTAGCTTTCTTCCATTTTTCCGACTTAGTCGCGATTTCATGGAGGTCAGTAAGCGCCGGGTTGTTGAGAGACAGGATGTGATCACGCTTCAGAGCCACAACATATTTACCAGGAACGCGATCGGGATCGTCCATACCGTTTAGCGAACCGGCTCGAGCATGGTTGCTCACGCATAAAAGAACTCCAGCAAGAGCGATTAGTCCCAGGCCAACTTTTAGTCCAGCTAATCCAATACGCATGTTGTTACTGTGTATGCGTCGGGGGACGGCATCTTGACGGACTGTCGACATCGTCTCGCGACACAAGTCTAGAGTGAGAGTGATCCAGCTGTACAAGCGCCCCGCGGTCCGTTCGCACGAATATTCCTTTACCCACATGTTTCCAGTTTTCCATTGTAGCTTGGGGCCCGTATTCATCAGTGTCCATTGAGGCAATGACGGTCCCGGTGTCACCGTTGGTAATACGGATTCGGTCTCCGAGGCGAGCCTCGGTTCCATTAGCGTATTTCACCCGGCCGATTTCCAATAATGCGGAAGAAGTTCTAAAAGGCGGCTGGCAGGCTGGGTTGGTAAGCGCTCCAGGACGTCCTTGAGATATCGGTACGGATCGTGTCCGTTGAGCTTTGCGGATTGGACCAAGCTCATGACGGCGGCAGCGCGCTGCCCGGCTCGGAGAGATCCTGCAAAGAGCCAGTGCCGATGCGCGTCTATGGGAGGCTTCAAGTCGTTCGGGAGTGCGGCCATTACATTGGCCGGCATCGAGCTTGCCCATCGGATTCGGAAGAGGCAATTCTCGTTTGGGCGCGGTCGATATCGAAACTTCGGGTCGCTAAAGCAGATCTGGGATCGAGCACTGGCGTAATATATCGCCAGGGAGTGGATCCGAAATGTGTCGATCGGGGCCCTGAATCGTTTCGGGACCCCGATTTCGAGTGCCCGTAACGCAACAGTTCCTTTTAGCGTTGTCGCCGCGAGGAGAGATCGCTTAGTCACGACGTTGGTGTACGATGGGAATTAATCGGACAATCGTTACCTGATCCAAAACTGCGCGGTCTGCTGCCGAGATCATCCAGCCGGACTTAATGGCGAGTCGCGCCTCCCCGCAACATCGGAGATTCCAATGAATGAAGAAGCGCTAAACCTCAGTATACGCAAGTTTCTGAAAGCAGTCGGCATCAATTCGCAGCGGGAAATTGAACACGCGGTAACCAAAGCCACCGCGGACGGTGCGATTGTAGGGACGGAATCATTCCCCGCAAAAATGACGCTGGAAGTTGCGGGGCTAAAGATAAATGTCGAATTTAACGGCGACATCGCGCTTCAATGAACTCGGTCCCGGCGTAGGTCGTGCTGGGAACACAGGGCGCGTGGGAAACTCCCGTGTTATACAGGCCATGCTGATCCGCGTGTCACGCTGCAGGAATTGCCACGCTTGAAGGTCGGCGGTGCGGCGCAAAACCGATATTGGGTTCATTTTTGCCGGATCGAAAGCCACGCTGTTGAATGAGATGACGCTGAGCCCTGCCAGACCATTCTATCGAATGGGATACGACATGTTCGTAAGCGTTCTATATGGACTCCTCCCTCCCTGCAAGCGGTCTCGTGTAAAGGGAACGACGGGAGCGATCGCAAGCCTATATTCGGCCTTTGATTGGGGCGCTACCCCGGACCATGATGGTGCAGTCGCACGCGGGGGCCTCGTCCGGCAACTACGGCATATCAGAACTTTGCAGTATTAATTTCGTTTCACGTCGTATTGCAGGCAGACCACGCCCGATGGAAAAATATTAGTGTTCACTAAAGTAAGTGCAGTTTGGTCATTGATGTTTTTGAACAAGGGGAAACCTTGCCCCAACAATATCGGATTGACAAACAACCAGTACCCGTCGATGAGATTTTCCGCCATCAGCGCATGAGTGGCGGAGGGGCTGCCAAAAATCAAGATTTCGCTGCCCGAGCTGTGCTTGAGCTTGTTAATTTCATCGCTCAAATTGCTACTGATGATTTTCGTATTAGCGTGATTTTTCTCCAGCAGAGTTTTAGACAGCACCACTTTGCGGGCGGATTTATACCAGCGTGAATGCTCGTGATCATGCGGGCTGGCATCGGGCTTATCGGCAGCGGTTGGCCAGTACGATTCCATCATCTCGAAGGTCGTACGCCCATATAACGCGGTGTCCGTCTGCTTGATCCGTTTCTCCACGTATTCGAATAGATCGGCGCTTCTACTTATCCAGCCTAGTCCGGCCGAGCCCTTCGCGGTAGAAGCAACAAAGCCATCCAGCGACAGATGTACAAATGAAACGATCTTTCTCACGATATTCCCCTCGATTAAATTTTGATCACGTAGTTGGCAAGGCGCGCCAGGGTTTGGTTGCCCCCTTCAATCGCACCGATTTTTTCCACTGCCATATTGCGTGCTTGCGCATTGGGAAAAAGCAGATGAATCGTCACTCTAGTTTGCGCAGCCACCGCCTCGAACGTCCAGAAAGCCTCAAACATCGCCTTCGGGTCGCCCTTGTATGTGCCGCCGGTGCAAAACTCGATACGGTGAGGTTTCTCGATCGCGGTATAGACGCTGCGGCTCGGATAGTCCCTTCCATCCGGCCCATGCATGACATGGTGCCACTCACCTCCCACGCGAAAATCCAATTTCTCCAGCGTGTTGGTGAAATCATTTGGACCCCACCAATGCACAACATGTTCAGGTTTAGTCATCGCCTCCCATACTAAATCGCGTGGAGCGTCTATCAGACGGGACATGATGATTTCGCGGTCCTTGGTATCTGCACTGTTCGCCACTTTATTTTTTCTTTCCTGAATTTTTTGTCTTTACGGATTGAAGGTTTTGGAGATAAGCATCTAGGCGATCGAGGCTTTGTTCCCAATGCTGGCGATATTGGCCGATAAAGTCGGCAGCTTCATTCAACGGCGCGGCATTTAGTTGGCAGGGCCGCCATTGCGCTTGGCGACCTTGCGTGATTAGTTTGGCGTGCTGCAACACCTTAAGGTGCTTCGTTATGGCTGACGGGCTTATCGAGAATGGCTTCGCAAGCTCGGTGACCGAAGTCCCTCCCTGTGCAAGCCGCGCAAGAATGGCGCGACGGGTTGGATCAGCGAGCGCGGCAAATGTGATGCTTAGCGAATCAGTATGCATGTGTAATACATTATATGGTTAATTAACCGAATGGTAAAATATCTCTGACATTGAAGCCAGAGTCAATGAAAATTCGCCGATTGGCTTCTTCACATGTTCGGGGGATTTCGGCGCGGGGGCGTTCGATTGCTATGGCATACTATGCCAATGCATAGCAGCCTCCGGAGTTAAAAGACATGCCCACCAGAAACGTCGTTCTCACGGACTACCAGGCCGAATTAGTGGAACGCCTTGTGTCGTCAGGCCGATATCAGAACGCGAGCGAAGTGTTGCGCGAGGGGTTAAGGTTGGTTGAGGATCAAGAGGCGGAAGGTAAAGCGCGAATCAAGGCATTGCGGAATGCCGCGCGTGTCGGGATCGCGGACATCGAGGCGGGAAGGTACCGCACGTTTGATTCGCCCTTGGAACTGAATCGCCACCTGGCCACGCTGCGGGATGATGTGTTGTCTCGTGAGACCAATGACGAGAGCGGTGGATGAGCGGGGAGGCACGTCCATGGACAGTGCGACTTACCGCGACCGCCGAAGCTGATTATCAGAGCATCATCGATTGGACAATGAGACAATTTGGCGATCTGCAAGCCCGCATTTATGCCGATACCCTTTCGGCTGCTCTCGTGGCACTGTCCGAGGGGCCAACGGCAGTCGGGGCAAGGGCGCGTCACGAAATTGGAAGGGGACTGTTTACTTTGCATGTGACGAGAGGCGGTCGCAAGGGCAGGCACTTCGTTTTGTTTCGGATCGGACCGGATAAGCGTGAGCGGCTGATTGAAGTTCTGCGGTTGCTCCACGACGCAATGGATCTCCAGCCAAACGGCGACTGAGTCGTTCCAGCTGGATTGCGCCGCCCGCCGGGTGTGCCTGACGACCGCCGCCGGCCTGCGCTGATATAATCCTTGGAAACGTAGCCCGAAAGGAGTGAGCACACATGTCGGATCATAGCGAGACGGATCGCGCCACCTTCACGGCGATGACCGAGAGCACGCAGGCGGACTGGCAAAAAATCGCCACGGCCGCGAACGCCTTCAATGGCGAGCTTGCCAATCGCGTCCTGGCTCACCTGCAAATGCTCAAAGGCGATTGCGGCGGCTTTTCGGTGGATCGGCTGGAACATTCACTGCAATCGGCATCGCTGGCCTATCGCGATCGCATGGACGAGGAATATGTAGTGTGCGCCTTGCTGCATGACATGGGCGATATTCTCGCTTCCACCAATCACGCCGAACTCGCCGCCACCGTGCTCAAGCCCTTCGTCTCCGAGGAGAACTGGTGGCTGCTGCAGCATCACGGCATCTTCCAGGGCTACTACTTCTTTCATCATTTGGGGCTGGATAAAAACATGCGCGAGCAGTTTCGCGGCCATCCGAATTTCGAACGCACGGCGCTGTTTTGCGAGCGCCACGATCAAAATGCGTTCGACTCGAACTACGCCACCATGCCGCTGGAATTCTTCGTGCCCATGGTGCAGCGGGTCATGGCCCGTCCCAAACGGTCAATCTATCTGCGCACGGAACAGACCGAGGCCAAGGAACTGCTGCAGGCTTGAGTAACTTCCTCCACGCACTCGATAGGTCGGCGCCCGTCGGTATGCCGGAGAGCCGAGCAACACGCACCTATCATCGGCACGGGTGCGGCGGCGAGCAACCATGATGGTTCTTCGCCGTAGACACTTCATTGTCCTGACCGCAGCTACGCTTAAATGCGTTTCACTTGCAGGCCGTTCGCACGAAGCTGCGCTTGAATACTATCCGGACCGACTAGGTGGTAGAGACCGACGACTATCATCGTGGGTTTAGGCTGAGCGAGCATGGACCGGACTCGGGGGACCCAACCCTGATTCCTTGCGACCAGTAGGGAGCGATAGAGTTCAGGATAAAGTTGTTTCATCTTTGCGACCCAGTCCGCCGCACGAGCATTTTTCCCTCTCGACCAGTCGGCGTAGATGCGTTGTCCCTCATCGTGGCCTGTCAGAGGCTTACTGGGACTATAGCGTGGCCCTGCGTGGGTGCATCAAACCTGATAGACGAGCTCGTCCCTATTACAGAGGAAGTCGTCCCACAGAATTCTGAGAGATGTTCCGATGCACTTCGAGGGCGACAGCTTGCCGGACTTTATGAAATTCCTCGACAAGACGGTAACCGATCCGATCGGCGAGATGGCGGCGGCTATCAATCGCCTCCCGATCACATCGACCAAGTGAGCGGGTAACGACGCGGATATGCTGTTGTCTTGAGCAGCTCGACCGTGGGAGACTGTCGCCAAGAAGGTAAGTGAATGCAGAAACCATTAATTGGGTCGATACTGTTCAGGCGCGGCACAGCGCAAGCTGTATGGTCATGAGGGGCGCGATCAAAGTTGCCGTAGCCGAGGCGCGCATTGATGATCCCAGTGCGATGGCGTCCTTTTTAGCGCCTATCCCTAACAACGGACAACTTGCCGCACTCCTCGCCAAGAAAGAGATGCTGAATACCCGGGCGTACGACGACGAGACTCAAACAGCGCGCTTTGTCATCAGCGACGGAAATATCGCAGTATGCTTCGCTGTCACGGACATTACGATAGATCAGGCGGAGTTGATTACGATTGCGTGTGAAGAATCGAATGAATGGGGTGCCGCGTCATTTCCAGAAGCGGCAAGCCGCGCTCTCGGTGAACCTGTAGAGCGGGCGCAATAGCGGCTTCCGCTGTGGGGTGATCGCAGTGTGAATGTCTGCAAAGGTGAGTTCATGTTCGTTGCCGCCGCGCAGGTGCCGCGGCTGATGCAGCAGTTTGAGCAAGGACCGTGTCGCTCAAGAAGGGAATCGCAAGAGAATTCTCGGGCGTATTCGACTCTGACCGGCGAACACCTGGGAACGGCCCGAGTGTACAGCGAGGTTTACCCGCGTCGAGGGCGCCTCCGCGCCTATAGTTCCCGCAGCAATTCACGCGATTGCTTGAGGACTATTTCTGTTGCAGAATAAAGCAGTGGATGTTTGCCGGAGCGGCCCGCGCGTATCGTCATTTGCGGATGCTCTGTACGACGACGCCCTCGAGGAAGAAGAAGTCAACTATTACCCTGAGACGTATGTTCGGCCGAAGCCGAAGATCGGGCGTAACGAGCCGTGCCCGTGTGCAAGAGACAATAAATATTGGAAGTGCCGTGGGACGTCAGAATCCGAGACGGCGCACTGAAATGCAAGCACAGTCATTGGGAGCTCACATGGACCTCGATACTGACAAAATCGACCAAGCAGTGCTGGCGTTGCTCGCCCTCGGGAGGCACGAGGGATATCGTGCCTGGAAAGCTTTCGACTGGGAGGTCATGGGCCGGCTGCATGCGAAGGGCTATATCACCGATCCGGTGGGCAAAGCAAAATCGGTCCTCTTTACCGAGGACGGGGCACAGGAATCGGAACGCCTACTGCAAGCCTTGTTCGGCCGATCGCCCGATCGAGGCTCACCGTGATCACCTGCGACCCGTGCGGTGTCCCGTGACGATCGAGACAAAAAAAGAAGTAGCGGAAAACAAGTCAGCGGGATTTTAACTTGGCGCAGAAACGATTTAAGTCAATACAGCTGAAATCATGAAAGCCAAGAAAGCGATGCACGATGAGCACGGCCCCCGCTATGTGACACTGGCCGGCCGCAGCGTGTTCCATGATCTGTTTCCGAAACCGGAAGCCGATGAGTTGGTGATGCGATCGACATTGCTGAGGGGACTAGAACATTGGTTAGAAAGGAGTGGCCAGACTCAAATTCAAGCCGCTAAAGCGCTGGGCGTCACGCAAGCTCGGGTGTCGGACATCAAGCGTGGAAAAATCCGGCAGTTCAGTCTGGATATGCTAGTTCGCTTGGCATCGCGGGCGGGACTCAAGCCCAGAGTGAAACTGGCGGCGTAAGGGGGCCGTAGCCCCAACAATCTCAAAGTCCTGACCGGAGGTTACCGCGATGCAGGCATTGTTTGCCGAGACGCTGGTCTGACCGGTGACGGCGGGCAGTCAATCCAGTCGAACACGTCAAGAGGCAGGACGTGAGGCTGGCGCGACCGGTTGCTCCGGCGGAACGGCGTGAATGGAGTTCGCGCCGATCCGCGCTGCAAGCGCTACGATGGGTGGCACGACGAAACACCATGTTCCCAATCGACTGAAGAAAAACGCCGCGGCCGCCGCGCCCACAGCAAAAGCGGTCATCGCCATCCCCATGCGCCGCAGGCGGCTCAGCGTCGCGATCCGTGTATCGGCGACAAACCGTGAATGGCGTTGGCGATATCGATCATCAATTGTGTGGTGGTCCCGGTCAGGCTGCCGACGCGACCCCGGCCCCTCGCGCGCGCGCGAGCAAATCTTGGCACTTGGCGTGTGGAATATCGACTAGCCCTAATCTAGGGAAATCAGGTGCTTATCTGCTCGTATCTGGGCGAATTCCGCACAAATTGAACCCACTGAAAACGGTGCGGTAGACCGCCGAGGATTTCAATCGTTATAATGGACTAAGCTTAGTTTAACCTAGGATAGACAATGGCAAACACGGTCAACATCCACGAGGCGAAGACGCACCTCTCGCGCCTTGTCGATGAGGTTGCGGCCGGTGCCGAAATCATCATCGCCAAGGCAGGCAAACCGATGGCGCGGCTGAGCCCGATTTCCGCTCCCGCCCGGAAAAAGCATCTCGGACTGCTGAAGGGGAGAATCAAGGTCGCCGACGACTTCAACATGCCGTTGGACGACGCCGTGCTCGGCCTGTTTGAAGGGCGTTAGACGTGCGGGTGCTGCTCGATACGCATCTGCTGCTTTGGGCGTTAGGCTCTCCATCAAAGCTTTCCAAGAAGGCCAGGCAGCGGATTGATTCGAGTGAAGTGTATGCGAGCGCCGCATCGATTTGGGAAATCAGCATCAAATGCGCCCTCGGCAAGCTCGAGGCCAATCCAGCAGAGGTCCTGGCTGGCATCGAACCGGCCGGCTTCAGCCATTTATCGATAATAGGCGAGCACGCTGCGAAAGTGGTTGAGCTGCCACCCATTCGCAAAGACCCGTTCGACAGAATGTTAGTGGCGCAGGCCTGGGTTGAACCGATGATTTTGCTGACTGACGATAATACGTTGCGTGGGTATGGGGACTTCGTGGAGGTCGTATGACGCCGCATCCGTGCGCGCAGGATGCGGTCCCGCCCGGGGTGGCCGGTCAGCCTGGAGCAAATGGCATCTGACACTACGGGATCTATGGCCGCCGCCAGAGTGCCAGAACCAAATCGGCCTGCTGCTTACCCTTTGACGTTGGTGATCGGGCGATCGGTCAAGCGGCGCGTCGCTTTCATTGCCGTCATCTACTTCTTGCAGCCCTGGGATTCTCTCGGTTTCAATCTACTGACAGGCCCCTTTCCGCTCCAGCGCGGCTATAGCCTCTCGAACACTCTCATGGTCGTTGGTCTTGCCACCTTCGGGCCGTCGATCAGTACTTTCATCACGGGCCTGTACATCGATCGTATCGAGCGCACCACGGCACTCGCTCTCTGCGGAGCATTGTCGTTGGCGGCGGTCGTTGTGTATGGCATCGCGCAAGGTCTCTACGTTCCGGTCATGGTGACCTATGGCTCGGAGATTCTTCCCACCAGAGCCCGCGCCTCCGCGACCTCGGGCGCATGGGCGATGAACCGAACCGGCTCGGTTTTGGTGCCACTCAGCGTCATACCGGCGTTTCACTGGGGGGGGCGGGACCGGCGGCGGCATTGATTTACATACCCTTGGCCGTCTCGATTGTGCTAGTACTGCTCGTAGGATCGCGCGGAATCACGGGCAAAGGAGTTGCCTAACGCGGAAAGATTTATAGGCTTCACATTGGGAGAGGATACTAAACCAAGAACTCAGATTGTCATGCATACGCGGCCTTTGGCAAACCCGCAGGTGAATATTCGTGCCTGTGGGGCAGCGCAATCGAGATGTCACCGCAAGGTGACATCCAAAACAGGGAGAGGCGATTGTCCGAGCGGAATGAGAGCATGCGAGAGCAAGCGGAGGCGCTTGGCCCCTATCTGCTGCTCCGCTCGCGAAAGATCCTTCTCGAAAACAATCGATCGGTTCCTCTGGGAAATCGTGCGCTCGATATTTTGATCGCTCTCGTCAACCGTGCCGGCGAAGTAGTCTCAAAAAACGATCTAATGAAGTCCAAAAGAGGTGGGAGATAGGCCATTCTTGCTGGACACGACCTGTGGTCAATGTAATTATTGAATCGTACAGATTCCGAACGCCCCTGGCGGTGTTTGCCTCGGACCCGCTTCCGAGGATAGATAGCCATCGCAGCCCAGACAACTACGCGGGAGCCAGCATTGGCGCAACTGGCTAACAGTATGGTCGAACAAACCCTCTTGTTTGGTCCGTATTCCCTGCATCGCTCGCAAAAAATGCTAAAGAAGGGCGACGAGAGGCTTCAGCTCGGCAGTCGAGCGATGACGCTGTTGATTGCCCTGGTGGATCGGGCTGGCGAAGTCGTGTCAAAAAAAGAACTCATGCAAACTGTATGGCCGAACACGGTCGTTGAGCAAAACAACCTGCGCGTGCATCTGACCATGATACGCAAGGTTTTGGACGATGCTGACGGCACACGCTATATCATTAACGTGGCGGGACGCGGCTACTCATTTATTGCACCCATTACTCTCCTTCGCGAGTCCGAGGTGCCGTCCAGCACCCAAATTCAAGAGAGGGGTGAAGATCTACCGCAGCCCAACACGCGTGTGGTCGGCCGCGACGAAGCGATCGCACGCGTGCTGGAAAACATGTCACGACGACGATTAGTTACGATATCCGGCCCCGGTGGCGTGGGAAAAACGACCGTTGCCCTTGCCGTCGCCCGACTGCTTTGCCCGCCTTACGAGCAGGTACGATTCGTGGAACTGGCGCGGACCGAAGATCCGTTGCTCATCCCCTTCGCATTGGCAACGGCGCTCGGCATTGCGGCACCCGCGCGGAACGCGACCGCCACCCTTATCGCTTACTTGAAGGATCAAGAAATTCTGATTGTTTTGGATAATTGCGAGCATGTCGTGGTGGCGGTGGCGCAGTTAGTAGAGCTCATTCTGAATGGCACCGAGCGGGTAGGCGTGCTCGCGACCAGTCGTGAGCCGTTGCTGACGGAGGGAGAGTTCGTCTACAACCTCGCGCCACTGGGATTGCCGCCCGACGTCCCCGTCCTGACGGCAGAGAGGGCGTTGCAACATGCCTCGGTGCAGCTATTCGTTGAACGCGCCGTCAAAAGCTTGGATAGCTTTGCGCTCACCGATGGCAACGCCGCCGCGGTGGCGGCTATTTGCCGGCGGCTCGACGGCATACCTCTTTCCATCGAACTGGTCGCAACGCGAGTCAATCTCTTCGGGATCGAGGCACTCGCCCGCGGCTTTGGGGATCAGATGATTCTTACGGCGCAGGGAAGAAGAACAGCGGATAGTCGACATCAATCGCTGCGCGCGACCATGGACTGGAGCTTCCGCACATTGGGCGCCATCGAGCAGATGATATTTCGCCGACTTGCGGTGTTCAGAGGATCGTTTACCGCCGCGTCGGCCGCCGCCGTCGTCTCCGGGAATGCGCCGGCCGGCGCCCCCGTTCTCGACGGACTCATGGCATTGGTCAGCAAGAGCATGCTGGCGGCGGAGGTCAGCGGCAAGTCGATCCGTTACCGTCTTTTGTACGTCACGCGCGCATACGCTTCTGAACTGCTCGATGAAAGCACCGAACGTCAGGAGATATCGCGCCGTCACTGCGCGCATATCTGTGAAATTCTCGAAAAGACGCTGAGCGACTGGGAAACCCTCACCGGAGAACAATGGCTAGGCCGGTATGGCGGCATGATTGATGATGTCCGGGCGGCACTGAATTGGGCTTTTTCCGAGAACGGCGATCTTGAGCTGGCGGCGACACTGACCTTCGCGTCCCTACCATTCGGTTTTCAGATCTCGCCGATCAGTGAGACCATGAACCGCGTGACCATCGCGTTGGACGTGCTCTCAAGCAGGGTGCCCCCCAAGCCGCGGTGGGAAATTCGCCTCCACAATGTTCGGGTCGCTCTGCTTTATGCCGCCGGCGCACCGGCCGCGAGTTGGCTTGGCGCCGTGGATGACTCGTTGAGGCTCGCGAATGAGGTCGGAGTGACTAAAGATTTGATCGTACCGATGACGAGTCGCGCCGGAGGCCAGTTTACCAACGGCGACTATGCCACGGCGCGGACATCCGCCGAGGCACTCGTCGAGGTGGCGCGACGAACGGCAGATCCCGTGGCGGTGTTGATGGCCGACCGAGTGCGCGCGCAGACCAGTCACTATGCCGGTGATCACGGCAATGCCCGTTCCCTCGCCCAGCGCGTGTTACGTTCTCCTGAAAGACATATACCGATGGTGTACGGCCAGACGCTCATTGACCCCAAGGTATCCATGCGAATCATTCTGGCACGGGTGCTCTGGATCGAAGGATACGCCGATCAGGCCGTGCAAGTAGCTGACGAAGCGGTTGACCTTGCCGCCTCCGATGGGCCGGCAGCGATGCTGCAAGCGCTAGGCTTGGCAGCTTGTCCGGTCGCACTGTGGAGGGGAGACATGTCATCGGCTCTTGGGTTCATCGAGTCTCTGCTTGATTGGGGGCAACGCTATGCCTTCAGCCCGTGGAGTAAACTCGCGCTTTGTTATAAAGCGACGGTGAACTTACACCCGATCGAGGTCCCTGTTGGCATCGGCGCTGCCACAATAGCCCCTGATGCGAGTGGGATCTCCAGGCGGGACCAAGACACCCTTGCCACCATCGCCGCGTACTGGATCGACGGCCCGACTCTCGATCGCGCACGCCGCGGCCTGTGCGGCTGGGCGGGGCCTGAGATTATGCGTGCCGCTACGGCCCGGGCGTTGCGAGCAATTCGATCGGACGCCGATTTGACCGCGGAATCCTCTTATTTAGATGCGCTTCACTGCGCGCAGCAACATGGCGCGTTGGCATGGCAGCTCCGGATTGCGATAAGCCTCGCCGAGTTCTGGAGCGAACGCGGACGGTTGATTGAGGCGCGTAACTCCCTGCGCACGGTGCTCGACCGCTTTACGGAAGGATTCGGAACTGCCGATCTGGCGACGGCTCGACAACTTCTGGACAGGATGGAGACCCCGACATGATGGACACAATCAAGGCTGGTAGCAGCATGAACGTGCTCACTCCGCCGGCACTACGAACGCGGGAAGCAGTTCTAGAAGTGCTAGAACAAATTCGTTCGGATGGGTATTACATATCGATCGGCGAACGGAAACATCCGCGATGACCGACCAATTCTTCACGACCAGCGACGGCGCAAGGCTGTTCACGCGCATGTTGGGCCAGAATGAGACCAAGACGCCCGTGATTGTTCTGCATGGTGCTCCCGGTGCACATACTCATGCCGCCGCCGAGGCGGGATACGGTTTTTTGCAAACCGACAGGCGAGTACTCGTGTTCGACGCCCGCGGGAGCGGCGTGAGCGATGATCTAGGCCCCCTTAATCACGCACGTTGGGCCGAAGACGTGGAGGAGTTGCGCATTGGCTTCGGATTCGACAAGTTCATATTGGCCGCGCATTCCTTCGGTGGTTTTGTGGCCCTCCAATATGCGATCAACTACAAGTCTCGAGTTGCCGCCCTCATTCTCGAGGACACGTCCGCCGAATCTGTGTCAATCGTGCGTTGCATCGAGCATTTTATCAAGGCGGCCCCCGCTCACATCGATCGACTGCGCCTGCGGCGCATGGTGACGGGGACCCTGCATGATGAGGAGGACTTTCTCGGCAGCATGGCAGATCTTGCGACACTGACTGCTTCTACCGCAAGTAAGGCTTCCCCGCCCGCCGGAAGCCACGGCGCACTCCGGCTACGCACGAGGACTCACAACTGTGCCTTTCGCGACGACTTCCCCGATTACGACATACGATCGCGCCTGCACGAGATTCACTGTCCCAGTTTTGTCGCGGTGGGCGCGCTGGATCCCGTTATGCCTGTCGAGTGCGGCAAAGAATTGGCGGCGAACATTCCGGATGCAGAGCTTGTGATGTTTCCTCGATCAGGACATAACCCGTCGGTTGAAGAGTCAGCGGCCTTTCGCGCCGAAGTGCTGCGATTTTTGGCCGCCTGCTATGCCACTTGACGTTGCTGCGTCAGCGCCAATCTCGTGTCGAATGTCAACGACATTCGCGCCGCTCGGGGCACGATGAGCCGGGACATCAGAGCCTGTAGTTCAATTCCAGGCCAAACGTTCGCGGTGCACCGAACGCTGCCAGGGCCGTGCCGAAAGCAGTCGTCAACAGATTGGCGCTCGAGACCGCGTATACGCGGTTGCCCAAGTTCTCACCGTACGCCGTGAGCGTTGTGCGGTTATTTGGCATGTCGTATCTCAGGCGCGCGCTGAACAAACTGTAGGATTCTTGGGAGCTCGCCGGCGTATTGTCGTTGTCGAACCAGGTACGCGAGCGGTGCGCCCAATCTGCGCCGACGTGGAACGTGCCGCTTGATGGATTCGAGGGGAACGTGTAATACATGCCCAGATGACTGGTGGTCTTCGGCGCATCGAAGAAGTGTGCCGTCTGTGGTGGTATCGGCAAACCGTCCGAGCCGATGCCGTAGTCCAGGTATTTCTGATCGAGCTCGCCGAGACTCGCCACCAACTCTAGGGTGGGTGCGAGATACCACTGTAATTCCGCCTCAAAACCGGTTACGCGCGCGCGACCTGCATTGGCCGTTTCGAGGCCGATCCCGCCGTTATTCGACGATTGACCAAAGGTGTTGATGACTATGTTGTCGTAATTCATGAGGAATGCCGCTGCATTGAATCGCAGCCTTCGATCCAACCACGTTGACTTGTACCCAACCTCGTAATTCCACAAGGTCTCGGGTTTATATGTGGAGATGCGACCCGTCGTCGCGTCAGGGGTCTCGTTGTACCCGCCGCTCGCGAAACCCTTCGACAGCGTCGCGTAGACGAACATGTTCTTTGTTGCGTCGTGCTCGATACCGAGGGTCGGTGTTGTGGCATTGAACCTAAGGGTGTCGGCTTCGTTGAGCGTCGAGAAGAGCCGCGGTGAAATCAGCTCACCATCGTTGAAATGCGTACTCTTGGTTTCGTCGGTGTAACGAATGCCAGCGACAATTCGAGTGCGGTCGGTCAATCGACCAATCGCGTGCATAAATCCCGCCTCGGAGCGATTATCGTACGTGTGCAGGTTTTGCGTGCTCAAGCCTTGCAAGGCCGGATCGGTATCGGCGAGCCCCAGCAAAAAGCCGTTACTCTCGTCTTCGTACATTTGCTCATGTAAGAAGAAGCCACCGACCAACATCTCCAGATGCCCGTCAAAGAGCTTTGAGATGAGTTGGACTTCCTCGGTGATCTGATCGCCGTTATC
This sequence comes from uncultured Gammaproteobacteria bacterium, assembly GCA_963807505.1. Taxonomy (GTDB): domain Bacteria; phylum Pseudomonadota; class Gammaproteobacteria; order Steroidobacterales; family Steroidobacteraceae; genus Bog-1198. The sequence goes on from CAWECC010000001.1 coordinate 1,988,779, forward strand.
GGACTTCACCTCGTCCAGGATCGCGGCGGGAGAACCATCCAGATCAGTCGCATAAAAGCGGTCGAAGGTGCGATAGCCTGAGATCGACTTTACGACGATCACGGGCGTGATGTCGGCAGCGACGGTTAGGGAGACACCCTTGAACGTTGCATCGTCGGCCGACCTACCGCGGTCCCCTATACCAGTCGGTAGAAAACTGCCGCCGCTGGCGCTGTTGTCCTGGGAGATCGAGCTGATTGCCGATGCCGACGGATTAAAGCCGACGGCGTATCGTGCAGGTCGGTCACCCGCGGCGGTTATTCCTGCCGCAGAAAGGCCATTCGGTAGAATGGCGGTGGAGAAAAACGCCCAAGCGTGTTGATGCTGCTCCGAATAGTCCGCCGTCAGATCCGCCGTGACGTGATCGGAGGCAAGCCAACGCAGCGCGACGCGGGCTCCGTGGACATTCTCGTCGGATGGGTCGTTCCCAGACTCATAGACATTTTTTGTATAGCCGTCGTGCGTCCGCGAGAAAGCGGCAAAGGTCGCAAATAGGTATTGGTCGATGAGGGTAGTGCCCGCGTGTGCGGACAGGTTCAGCGCGCCATAGTTGCCGCCTCCCGCATCGAATTCGAGCGTGTCGCGTCCATCGGGTTTGCGAGTAATGAAGTTGACGGCACCGCCTAGCGAGTTCTGGCCGTAGAGGCTGCCCTGCGGACCGCGAAGTACCTCCACCCGGTCGAGATCAAAAAGATAAAATTGGGGTCCAAAGGCTCGACCGATGAACACGCCGTCGATATACATGCCCACACTGGGATCTTGGGTATCGAACTGCACGTCGCTTACGCCAATGCCGCGAATTTTGACTTCGAGTCCCTGCGCCGCGCTCCCTCCAGAAGCTTTCAACTCGAGATTCGGTGTGAAATTCGCCAGATCGGTTGCAGTGGTGATGTGGAGAGAATCCAGATCGGCTCGCGTGAAGGCAGTCATAGACAAGCCGGTTGTCTGAATGTCCTCTGACAATTTCCTGGCGGTCACGATCACGTCCTGCAACTGTCCGACTGGTGGGGGTGCGTCGTCGGTAGTTGTCAGGTTCGCACGCGCTGCCGTGTGAACTCCGATACTGAGGATGATGGCGGGGGCGACTTGGTGCCACCAAGGGCCCCGCGGTTTGCCACGGTAAGTGGCGCCGCGCGCGAGTACCGCTATCGCAGAATGTAAGGGGTGCGCAGTCGAGGCGGTCGTTTGACCAAGTGTCAGCGTTGTTGTCATAAAACAATCCCTATTGAATTTGCTGGCACGGTGCGGCGGCTTGGTCGGATACACCCAGTTTCTCAGGGATCTAGACCGCTTCGCGGCGTCGAGCCGCTCCTTATGCGGCATCATGATGCGGGGCTTGAGGTGGCTCCGGTGGGATTCTTAATTGGAATTAGCAAGGTTTAGCAAAGTGTTGACGGCGCCGCGAATGTACGACTTTACCAAGAATTACGGGCGAAGAAGCTGCTCAAAGATTCAGGGTAGTGGGCCAGAAATCTTCTCGGAAAGGCCTGTCAAATCATTGATTTGGTGGAACTAATGGATTCCGAAAGAGGCTCCGCCGAAGCCCGTGAGGCAGGGGCGATAGTCTACGTTGACCGGGTACTCATTAGTTCATTCCGGCGGGCGCCGCTAGCGCAGTGTCGCAATTGCTTATCGAATTTGCCCGCGGCCGGGTTACCCATTGAATGCGTCGTATTCCCTACGAACCGCAGCACGCACGGCCACAACGCCCAAGCCCCATTTGGGGGATGCGTGCGCCCCTATTAAGAGAAGGCGCGCGCAATTAGCCTCCGGCCGCGACCCCGCAGCGACTAAACTGAAAGCCAAGCTAGCCGGCCTGTTCGGAGCGGGCGGGCTGCACGATTTTTTCAAAGGGGCTCACATCGAAGGGAGCTGTCGGCAAAGGAGAGCTGTTATGCGCAGTCCACCGCTCGATATTCATGAGCGAGTGCTTAAGTTTGGACCCTATTCGCTCTTTCGGTCGCAAAAAATTCTGCGTGAGGGCGATAAAACCGTCCGGCTCGGCGGTCGGGCGATGGATCTCCTCATCGCCTTGGTCGAAAGGGCCGGCGACACCATAAGCCGACAGGAACTCCTTGATTATGCGTGGCCGAACGCCGTCGTCGAAGAGATCAACCTTCGGGTTCACTTGTCGGCCATTCGCAAAATGCTCGGCGATGGTCATGGCAGCGCGAGCTACATCGTGAACGTCTCGGGCCGCGGTTACAAATTCGTCGCCGCCGTGACCGAGATCGAATCAGGCAGCATGAAGGCTCCATTTGAACCGCAAAAGCTCACCGCACTGCGCACATCTTCCACTCGAATCGTCGGCCGCGAGACCGTCATTGGCGAACTCGTCGCTCGACTGCCAGGAAGTCGATTGCTGACGCTAGTTGGTACCGGCGGGGTGGGTAAGACCACGGTGGCGCTCGCGGTTGCGGAGATCCTCAGCGCCGCGTACGAGCGATTGTGCTTCGTCGACTTGTCGAGCATAGACGACCCTGATCTTGCGGCCTCCGCACTCGCAACTGTCGTTGGAATCTCTGCGCTCACGAAGGATCCGGTAGAAAGCCTCAGGGCGTACTTGCACGACAAAAGCATGTTGATAGTACTCGACAATTGCGAACACGTGATTGCGAGCGTTGCACATCTCGTGCGTGGAATTCTAACTGTGGCCCCGCGCATCGATATTCTCGCAACGAGCCGCGAGCCGTTAGCGACACAGGGCGAGAGCGTTTACGTGCTTGCCCCCTTACCCTGTCCGCTTGATCTTAGGCAATTGAACGTCGAGACGGCATGGTCATTCCCAGCTGTCCAGTTGTTTGTGGACCGCGCCGCCAACGGCTCGGACGGATTTCGGTTGACAGACTGGAATGTCGACGCGGTCGCGACAATATGCCGTTGACTCGACGGTCTCCCATTTGCCATTGAACTTGTCGCGGCGCAGGTCAATGTGTTCGGCGTGCACGCCATAGCCGAGGGATTTGGTGACGACTTATTGCTCTCAACCCGCGGGCGCAGGACCTCTCGCTCGCGCCACCAGTCGTTACGGGCGACGCTCACCTGGAGCTATCAGACCCTCGCGCCGGACGAGCAAATTGCCTTGCATCGCCTGTCGGTGTTTAGAGGAATCTTTTCATCTGAATGTGCGGCCGCGGTGATTTCGGACGATTCACTTTCGATCCCGCGGGTTCTTGAAGCCATTACCTCCCTTGTCGGTAAGAGCTTGCTGTCAACGGACCTTAGCGGTCAGTCGATGGGCTATTATTTTCTACAAACTACCCGGGCGTATGCGTGGGACCGACTTGCGGAAAGCACAGAGCGAAACAACATTCTGCATTCGCACGCGAACCACTATTGCCGACTCCTGGAGGGCGCGCTTGAGTCCTGGGAGTTCCTGACGCGGGAAGCATGGTTGCAGCAATACGGCAATCTCATCAATGACGTGCGTGCGGCGCTCGAATGGGCCTTCTCGCCGGGCGGTGACGCGAAACTGGGCGTGGCTTTGACGGTGGCGTCGCTTCCGTTCGGTGTACAGCTCTCCCTGATTGATGAGTATAAGAATCGCGCGGCGTTGGCGTTGAAGGCGCTGTCGCGCGTGTCGCCGCCCCAATTGCTGTGGGAGTTGCGCATTCACAACGCTCTTATCGGCCTGTTATGGAACACCGGTGGCTCATCGGAGTTGTTGTTTCAGACTGTTGACCGCGTTCTGGAGCTGGCGAAACAAACCGAGATTCCCAGATATTCGATCGATCCGTACGCCAATCGCGCGACGATTTATATCGTGCAAGGTGAGTACCTCTCGGCGCTAGCAGCATCCGAGGAGCTTGTCGCTCTTGCGAGGCGACTAGGCGATCCGAGCGCCATCCTGGTGGGTGACCGAGTCGGTGCACAGGTCAATCACTATGCCGGACGCCATCGGACCGCTCGTTCTCTCGCGGAGCGCGTAGTGCGTCACCCGGCCGGGGCGATTCCGTTGGTGTATGGTCAGATTCAGATCGATCGGCAAGTCTCCATGCGCATGATTCTGGCGCGCATTCTTTGGCTAGAGGGATATGCAGATGACGCGGACAGCATGGTCACGGAGACTATACGACTGGCGTCGCACGATGGTCCTTTGGCGATGTCTCACGCCTTGGGTATAGCAGCCTGCCCTATTGCCTTCTGGCGCGGCGATCTGTCAGCTGCGTCGCGTCTGACGGTGACCTTGCTCGAACAGTCGCGTCGTTATACTTTCGGTCACTGGACTCACATTGGACTGTGCTATGAAAGATCGCTGGAAAGCTTGCGATGCCGAGCCGGAGGCACGGAACCCGGTCCCTCGACGCTACTCCCCCCCGAGGGTGCTTTCGATCGTGACTGTCTTTGCACGATCAATGATTGCTGGGTCGACCCGGCTATGATTGAGCGGGCGAGAGCCGGCCGAGGGGGGTGGGCCGCTCCCGAGGTGTTACGTCATGCAGGCACGCTGCACTTGCAACATGACACGCGCAACCCAAGGGCAGCTGAAGCGGATTTTCGTTCGGCCCTCTGCGTGGCGCGTGAGCAAGGAGCGTTGGCATGGGAACTGAGGAGCGCGACGACTCTTGCTCGGCTGTTATCCGAACAGGGGCGACGGGCCGAAGCGCTGAATGAGTTGCTGTCCGTGTATGAGCGGCTGCCGCAGGGCCATGATACTGCCGACCCCACCACCGCACGATTACTCATTGAGCAGTTGAGATAAGTGACGGCTCCGAATTCCCGATACCGGTTTCGAGGCAGTTGGAATCCCTCGCGACCTTAGACCGCCGAAATCCCATTCCCGATCTTATCGGTCGTTTCGAGGGGTACGCGGCAGCCGTTGACGAACAGAATGAGAAGACTGAACCAAGCGATGATGAGAATCAATTTTCTCGTAATCGTCACACCGTGGCGGTCGAGCATCTCCCGCAGGGTTTCATCGCTCAATCGGCCCTCGTCGGACAGTTCATCGGTAGCGATACACACAAGAATATATTCCGGCTTTATGCCACTGACCGGTCCGTCGCTCGCGGCGGCGGCGATCTCATCATTTGAAAGGCCGAAATTTCCCGCCAGTGTCGCGTTGGCTTGCCATTCATACAGTGCGTTATGCCTTTTGGCCGCCCGCAGCACGATCATTTCACGCAGGCAGGGATCGACGTCCGCCGCGCGAAACACCGCCTGAATAAATCCGAGCACCGCGGGGAACATGTCTTCGGTGCCTGCAAACATTTTAATGACATTAAGTGTCTTACGCGAATCGTATTGAGAACCGATAACACGGCGTAAATCCTCCTCCGGGGGCATCGGTACAGCCAACGTTGAGAGGTCAGGGGTGGGTAACGTCATGGAAGTTCTCCTGAGCATGCGACCGAGAAATTGCCCCGTTCACGGGGCCGCGGGGATTATGGGGTTGACGGTGAATTCAGCCTTTACTATCGGGTGAGCGCGTCGATTATTCTTGTATGGATTTGCCGAGGTGCCGACTTGAGGAGAGTGAGCGGACATCCCTCTTTGTGGCTAGCCGAGGGCGCCTCCATTTAGGTTTCCATTCTCCCCGTGAGTCGATAGCCTTCGCGTGATGAAGTCAGTCCGTGAGGAGATTCCAATATGCGGAGCGAAGCCGATCTGCGATGGGACGCGGTGAACGCGAACGTCAAATGGACGCATGCCGCGTACAAAGCTGCTGAGTTGATGGTTCCTGCCAACACGAAGACCGAGTCTTGTCCGCGGCGACTCGCGGGAAGACTTCGGGGGTGGCGTGTCAAGAGAATCCTGGAATATATCGAGGACCAATTGAATTGTGGTGTGACCACTCGGTCTATGGCGGCCCATGTCGGGTTGAGTGCGTCACACTTTTGCCGCGCATTTAAGCAAAGTCTTGGGCAGTCGCCACATCGCTATTTAATGACGCGTCGGCTCGTGCTCGCATGTGAGCTGCTGATGAATTCCGAGTTGGGATTGGCGCAGATTGCAACCGATTGCGGGCTTGCGGACCAAGCGCATTTCAGCAAGTTGTTCCGCCAGTTCTTAGGTAGTAGCCCGGGTGCCTGGCGGCGGGCCCACGCAGTGCCGGCGGACCAACATCGACGACGACTCCACCACTTGCAGCCCGCAGCTGTTCACGATCCGCAGCGCATCGCCAGCAACCGGCCTACATCCCACCTACGAAGAGACCATCAGTCGCTCCCTCGATGTATTTGAGCGCGGCATGGGCCTTTGCCACCTGCTGCGACAGGGTCTGTCGACAGCCGGCGGTACGCCTCCAGCTCAGGCTTTGGCATCAGCCGCAAAGTGCCGTGACGTGCGGATGAATAATATCCCAGTAGTGGGCAGCGCCATCGAGGAGAGGAGCAAAGCACCTCGCAGTGCATCGACCCCCAAAGCCGCCGTGAACCTCTCGCTCGCGATGCCGATCAGAAGCGGTCCTAGACCGCCGCCGAGATAGTTGCCGATGAGCATGGAAAATGCCGACGCGGTTGCCCGGTCGGCGTTATCGATCACTCCTTGTTGCGCGGCGATCATCGGCGACCCGGCGCTACCAATGATCGCACCGTACAGCATAATCATCACGAGCGAGAGAGGGGTAGCCGTGATTAGAATTGCACCCAGATAAAATGGCAACGCGAGGAGCGCCAGCCAACCGGCAAGGTAGAGACTGCGGGCGGGTCTTAGCTGCGAGGCGCGCTGTAGGGCATAACCGCCGACAAGGCAGCCAAATCCCGCGCCAAGCCCATAGGCGAGGCCGAAGAACAAACCCGCTTGTTTGATCGGCATGTGGTGCGAGCGCATGAAGAATGCCGGCAACCATCCGACCAGTCCGGCTGAAGCAAAAAGATAAAATGGATACGCATAGAGACTGCATCGGTAGGTGCGAACACGAAGCAGGCTGCGTAGCGATGTCCACAGCGGCGCCCGAGATTCTGGCCGCGACGTGCGAGGCGCTGCAGTGGGCAGGGTCGCGAGCACCAGAATGGCCAAGGCGACACCGGGCAGTCCGACGGATAGGAATGCCGCGCGCCATCCCCAGAGTGAGGCAACGAACCCACCTCCGCCGAGAGCGAGCGCAAGGCCGACAGTTGCACCGGTGGTGACGATCGCAATCGGCAGCAACCGGCGGTTAGGTGGATAGAGCTCCGCAAGTAAGGCGTGGCTCGCGGGAAGGCAGCCGGCTTCACCCACACCCACTCCCAGGCGCGCGGCCGCGAGCTGGGAAAACGAATTGGCTAATCCACTCAGCGCGGTCAAGAGGCTCCAGGCGGCGATGCAGCCGGCCAGGACCCAGCGGCGTCCCACCCGATCTGCGAGTCGCGCCAGGGGCAACCCGACGGCGGCATACACTGCGACGAATGCGAAACCCGATAGGAACCCGATCTGTGTATCGGATAGGTTCAATTCCTTTTTGATGGGCTGTATCAGAACCCCAAATACGACCCGATCGGTAAAATTGAAAACATTAATGAGCGCGAGTAGGAGAGTGGCGTAAATCACTCGAGCGGAGGGAAGCCGTCGGGCCGCCGGGGACTGTCCAATCGACGCGGCGTCGATCATGAACACCCGACCCGCTGATTCTTGGCCTGACACCTCAAAACGTGTACTTCAAGCGCAAGCCGTACGTCCGCGGCGCGCCAAACTGGTCGAGCGCAACCCCGAGGGAAGACAATGCATTGGCCGTTCGCACGAGGTACACCCTGTTAGTCAAGTTCTCGCCGAATACACTCAGCGATAGATGGCCGTTCGGCAGCTGATAGGTGAGGTGGCCACTATAAAGCGTATAGGGGTCCTGTGAAGACGTCAGGGAGTGGGTATTGTCGAAGTAGGTTCGAGACCGGTACGACCCCCCGCCTTCCACTGACAGTGTACCCGTATCGGAGCGTAGGGGAAGGTCGTAATGGACCGCTACGTTTGCTGTGATGCTCGGTGAGTCGAAAAAATGAGCGCTCGACGCCGCAATGGGCAGGCCGTCCGTACCAATACCGAACTGTAGAAACCGCTGATCCAGTAGTCCGAGACCGCTGCGGACCGACAGTGACTGTATCGGCCGCCATTCCACATCGGCATCGATTCCTCTGACGTGCGCCTTGCCGGCGTTGGCGTAGACATTCTCGATCGCGCCGCCGGCACTGGCCTCGAAGCTCTGCACCACGATGTCGCTGTAATCCATCCAAAATACAGACAGATTCGTGATGAGCGACCGATCCAAAAACTCAGTCTTGACACCGGTCTCGAAATTCCACAGCGATTCTGGATTGTATTCCTGGATGCCGACGCCCGTGACAGTGCCGGAAAAACCGCCGCTCGCATAACCCTTGGACACCGTCGCGTACGCAAACACATGGCTGTTGACGGTATATTCGGCCCCCGCTTGCGGTGTGGTGGAGTCCCAAGAATTCGACTTCGTGTTATCCGCTGTCAAGGCTCCTGTGGAGAGCGTGCTGTCAACCTCATGGTCGGCCTTGCGCTCCCAGCTGTAGCGTACGCCTGCGGTGAGGCGCAGCGCGTCAGTGACATTGAAAATTGCATGAGTGTATGCCGCGAGGGACTCGTTGCGATAGGAGCGTACCTGGCGACGGCTAAGCGTTTGCAGAGCGGGCATCGCATCGGCCAGACCGAGGAAAAAGTCGTTAACCTGGTCTTCATAGAGATCTTCGCGTAGCGCAAATACGCCGGTCACCAGGTTCAAACGGCCCCCGAACAGCAGGGAATTAAGCTGCAGTTCCGAGGTGAGCGAATGCCCATCGTCATCGTTGACCAAGTCGGCAATCGCGGCGGGCGTGCCGTCGGTGTCTTGTACCGTAAAGCGATCGAAGCCCCGATAGCCGGAGATTGACCGGAGCGTCATGGTCGGCGTCAAGTCCGCCGCGATGATGAGGGATTCGTCGGTAAAATCCGCATCATCGATGGATCGTCCCAAGGCGCCTGTGCCCGGGGGCAAGAAGGAGCCGACCCCTGTTCCACTATCCAGTGACGTGCTTTCCAGCCGGCTTGCGGAAGGAGTATTCCCCACGACGTAGTTGGCCGCGCTTAGTCCGGCAGCGCCGAGCGCCTTGGACCCCAACCCGCCGGGCATCAACGCCTCCAGCCACCAAGCCGCCGCGGTCTGTCGTTGATGAGTGTAGTCGGACACCAAATCAACCGTTACTGCGTCACTCGGCAGCCAGCGCAGGGCTCCCCTCACGCTTTGGCGATTCGCATCCGCAGGATCTTGACCGCCCTCGTACACATTGCGATAAAAGCCATCGTGGTCTATTGAGGTGAAGGAAATGCTGGCAAACAACGTGTGCTCGATGAGCACGGTATTGCCTCGCCCGGAGTAATCCTTCTCGCCATAATTACCGACGGCGAAGTCGAGTTCGCCGCTTTCAGTATCATCGGGCTTGCGTGTGATGATATTGATGGCGCCGCCGAGAGAGTTCTTCCCATATAGCGTACCTTGTGGGCCGCGCAATACCTCCACTCGCTCCAGATCAAAAAGATCAAATTGCGGTCCGGCGGCGCGCGGCTGAAAAACGCCATCAATGTACAACGCGACACTTGGATCAGAATACAGGTAGTCAACGTCGCTCACGCCAACCCCGCGAATCTTGATGGTCAGTCCCTGAGACGCGTTTCCCGATTTGGCTTGTATCAGGACGTTGGGCGAAAAGCTCGACAGGTCCGTGAGCGTCGTCACGCCCAAGTCGTCCAATCGCTTCTGCGTGAAGACATCGATCGACGCGCCGGTGGTCTGCAACTTCTCCTCAATGTGTCGGGAGGTCACGACGATCTCCTCGATGCCCGAGTCAGAAAGCTCTTCGGCAACTGCGTTCGACCCCCGCCATAGGCCGGATATCAGAAAGCCTGCCAGGCATAGACACTTGACAGCACGCAGAGTCGCTGTTGATAGACAGCACGGACTCAAGGTGCCGAGCGCAGCGGTTGCGGTTGAATATGCTGAATGACCTTATGCTTTGTTATCATCGACGAACGATCCCTTTTTTATATTGATGCGTCGGCGTCCTGGGGACGCAAGGCGTGAAGACAAACTTGCTGAATTACAGCTGAATTACAATTGAATGATGCCGCGTGCTAGACCGAGCGTTACCGCATGCGTCCGGTCGCGTGCCCCCAATTTGCTCAAGATGCTTTTGACGTGGCCTTTGGCCGTTTCGACCGATATCGAGAGCGAGCCGGCGATGCGCTTATTCGAATTGCCGAAAGCGACGAGCCGCAGCACTTCGGCCTCGCGAGCCGAGACGTCGTCATCGCCTACGTGATTGGCCAACAGGCAGGCGACATCCGGACTCACCCGCTTAAGGCCCTGGCGAACCGCGCGAATCGTATCGAGCAATTCGGCTCGGATCATGCCTTTGGAGAGATAGGCTTGAGCGCCGGCTGCTAGGGCGCGTTGCGCCAACACATCACCCGCGTGGGTCGTGAGGACAATAATGCGGGCGGAAGGGACGCGGACGCGTATAGCGCGGATCGCCTCGATGCCGTGCATTTCCGGCATCTGTAGGTCCATCAAGGTAATGTCAGGGCTCAGCGCGCCAAACTGTTCGACGGCCTCGCGGCCCGAGCCGGCTTCCCCGACGATGGTCATGTCGTGCTCGCCATTGACCAATGCAGCTAACCCAGCGCGAAATACCGGGTGATCATCGGCCGACAAAATTCGGATCATTCTCTGTGCGGCAAGCATAGTGACCTCGGGTCGAACCTCGACATGGGTAGGGGAGGGGACATCAATGCGCCTGCTCGTGGTCTTCAGCACGATCTGTGAAAAGCGCCCAAAGCGGGTCGCTCGCAATGACTGGGCGACGCCGGCCAGCCGTATTCTTTAGCGATCGCCAGCGGGGCCGGCGATCCTCCGAGACATACGCAAACGGCGACGGCAGTTCCAGGTGAACGAGCGTTCCGACACCTCTGTTGCTACCGATTTCAAGTCGGCCGCCGATTTGCATCGCTCTCTCTCGCATCCCCTGAATCCCGAAATGACCATTGCCGCCCGCGTCCCGCAACTGACGCGGATTGAGGCCCGTCCCGTCATCATGAATCGATAGAGCAAAGGCGCTTCCCCGGAAGTGTAGGTCGAGTGCGATGTGGCAGGCGTTGGCGTGCGCGAGGGCATTCGTGATGGCCTCTCGAGCGACACAGTAGAGATGATCCGCGACTTGCGGTTGTAGAGCGCGCGGGACTCCGTGCACCTTGAGCTGACAGCGGCGACCGTGAGAGTTGGGCAGGGACGCGGTAAGCGCTTCGATCGCGCCGGGAAAGTCACTTGCAATCTTGGGTTGACGCAGGTCGTTGACGCGGTCTCGTGCCTCATCAACGAGGGAGCCTGCTTGGTCAAGCGCCGTCTCAAGTTGCACTCGGGTGGGGTCATTTGTTGGCCGTCGGCTGGCAAGACTTTGGAGGGTAAGGATGAGCCCTTGGACGCTCTGAATGAGGGTGTCGTGGAGGTCGCGTGCTATGCGTTCGCGCTCTTCCATCCGGGCTCCTGAGACGGCCCGTTCCTGGGCGTTGCCATGCTTGGCGCGCAATCGGAAGAGCGACCACAGCAGAAGAAAGCTGCTGACGCCGCACAGATCGCCAATCCATCGATCGTCTGGGAGCTTCGGCGCGGCGTGGCTTTCGACGGGAGTCGGATGCGCGCTGCTGGATAGCGACGTGACGACGAGGCTCCCTGATTGGTGGCGGAGCTCGCTGTATACGGTTGGGGTCGCCATGCCCGTCGCAAAGCCGCATAGGAGGCTTAGGAGGACGATACGTCGGATGGGCCGCAATCGCATGATAATCACCTCAGGAGAGCCAGATCGAGTGGCAGGCGGCACCAGCACACCGGAGAGTGGACCTCGCGCGATGGGCTACGAGTTGCCTGGGGAGGTTCCCCGGCGCTTCGTTGTTGTCTAGCTCTTTCATCTCCGGGGTCCTTTAGTGAGTCTGGCGAGAATGATGATGCGCGCCGGAATAGTTAGTTGTTGCTAAACCTTATTAACGACGCGCTCGCGCATTCTTAATGTCACGGCAACCACCCGCTTGATCCTATTGGGCGTTTTTTGCGGCATTGGGCGCGATCCGGGTGACAATCGTCCGCGCTTTATCCCCCGGACCCATCGCCGGACAGGCTTATCACGACATGGGCATTGGCAGGCTGATACCACCCAGTCGTCGGGAAATCTGCTTCGCGCCGTCGAGAGTCTGCTGGATTAGAGCCGACGTGTTAACCCTATCCAATTCCCCGGTGCGGCCTATGAGGCTCAGTACTGCAACCACCTCTCCTCGCGCATTTTTGACCGGCGCGCATATCGTTAACATGCGGGCGTGACTTTCCCCAACTGACAGGTAGAAGCCGTCAGTACGAATTGCCTGGAGAAGTTCCAACACAGCTTCGCGCGTGCGGCAGGTCGATGGCGTGAACTCGTGAAGATGCTTCTCGATCACCTCGTCAATTACCTCCTGCGGTGCAAATGCAAGCATCACCTTCGAGGTGCCGCCAATGTGGAGCGGACCTTTCGACGCCGCCATTGGGGGTATCCGCAGGAGCTCCGCAGGGCCTCGACTTACCACCAAGCGCACTTCCATGCCTTCCCGAGTGTTCATCGTGACTGCGTCCTGCTGGGTATCTCGCACGAGATCGTCCATAATGCCACTGCTGGCATAGATCAATGCGTTTCTCGCACTGGCTTGGCTTCCGATATAGACCACTTGAGGACCCAACCAGTACAACTCAAGCGGATCCTTGAAGACAAAGCCGCTTTCCGCGAATCGATGGAGTACTTCGTCCACCAGGTCTATATCCGCGGCCACGGCTGCCGCAAGTTCACCAGCGCTCACTCCCTGGGAGTTCGCTAGGGCATTGAGCAGGTTCAGAACTAGATCGACGGTTTCGCCTCGACGTTTGCTCGGGCCCGTCAACCGGGACTTCGCAGTCATGGCTGAGCCTTAGGCGGCGCATTCTCAAATCGTGATTTGTAATGATCCAACGCTATGATGCGCATCGGGATTTAATCCTCTTGAAGTTCACTCAGGAGTCTGCAAGCCGCGATTCGGTCTGGCGTATCTGGTGCGGGCGGTAGTGTCGACAATACGTCGCGCAGCAGAGCCGCCGCCGCCCGCGCATTCCCTTCACTCACCCTCACTTGCGCGAGACTATATGTACTTCGTAGCTGCCAAGCGACGGCTTGTTGGGCGCGGGCGGTCGTCACCGCGAGTTCGCAGGCTGCGGTGGCGTTGGCAAACGTGGTGCTTGATCGACTCGTTGCGAGCTCGCGCACTGCAGCGGCGCGCAGTATTTCAGGACCCGCCCACCCACAGAGACCGAGCCGCGCGCGCTCCAACGTCGGTTGGTCGATCCATTCATCGCTGATGGTAGCGAGGGTCTCACGGAAAAAAGCACCGTCCGGGACGGTGTCATCAAACATGTCCTCCGCCCGCAGTGATACCGGTGGCGTGCCCGACAGCAGGCCCAACGAGCGTTCATAACACAGAGCCAATTGAGTCCAGCGAGAGAAGGCGGACCGGCGGGAATAATCCAGTAGCTGTTGAACTAGACCGACAGCGGCCGGCAGATCACCCATCCAAAACGCGATGGGACACGCCGCCATTCCAAGGGCTTGGCAAATGGACGCGGGGCCATCCGTGAGGGAGAGTTCGGTTGCCTCGGCGGCAATTGCTTTGGCCTGGTCAGCGCGTCCGCTGAGCCAGGCAATACGCGCTAGAATGATGCGCATGGACACGCGCCGATCGACTGCGATTACGTTATAGCGCAGCGGGATGGAGGGCGCGGGATGACGCAGCACCCGCTCGGCGAGGGTTCGAGCCCGGTCGTGATTGCCGAAAAAATGCTGGGATTGGGCGCCAACGCCGTCCGCGAGCAAGCTGGCAATGCCATCATCGGTTTGCGCCGCAACTCGATCAAGCGCCTCCGTCGTGTTAACTGCGGCATCGAATTTGCCCTGTTGGATCTGCACCACGATCTGAGTAACAAGGGGTTGGATACAAGCTCGCGGATCATCGAGTTGCCGTGCCATTGCCAGCGTACGCCCCGCCCTCGCGAACACTTCTTCATCGGATACTCCGGTGAGTAGCAAGACGCCCGATAGCGCGTTGTCTAGGCGCATCACAGAAAGTGGCTGTGGTGGCGAGGCGCGGCTAACGATGTCGAGGACGAGCTTTGCCCGCTTTATCGTTTCGTCAATAAGCGAAAGCTGGAAACCGAATGGAATGGAGGCCACCGTCAAATCGACCGCCATGTCCAGAGTGCCGCGCGGAGAGAAAGCCCAGTCCGTCGCGGCGCGCACGTCATCACTCAGCCCGCCATATCGACTCAGCCACTCCGGCCGCGTCATGTGGTCCCAATTGCCGGCGGCAGCATCGAGCATCACGCAACAATGTTTGGCATGCCGACGCAGCATTTCTCTCATCTCGTCGCTATTCGTGAGTCGTTCTGTGGCATACGCCTTGGTTGTGTGCAGCAGCCGGTAACGAATCGTCGCGCCGCTGATATCGACCGTGAGAAGCGATTTCGCCACGAGTGACATGAGCGCATTCAGGATGGGCGAGGTCGTTACGGTGTTGCCGGACACGACGCCCGCCGCCGCCTCCGATGAAAATGCGCCGGTGAATACCGCCAATCGTCGCAGCACGGTTTGTTCGAGCGGTGACAACAGCTCATAGCTCCAGTCTAAGGTCGCGCGCAGAGATTGGTGCCTACGGCCGGCGGTGCGGCGGCCAGGGACGGCGAGGAGCATGTCGTCGCCGAAACCCTTGCTGAGGGCATCGATCCCCAACGTGCTGATTCGCGCCGCGACGAGTTCGATGGCCAAGGGCATGCCGTCAAGCCGCCGACAGATCCCGGCGACGGTGTTTGCGTTCTCGTCCGTCAGGCGGAAGGTATCGAGTCCGCCGATCGCCCGTTCGACGAATAGCTGGATCGCCGGGAAAGTCAGGGCCTTGGTCGCATCCAATGTCGGTGTGACTGGTGGGCTGACGAGTGGTGCGAGAGCCACCACGTATTCATCGATAGACAGGATGGGCTCTCGGCTAGTCGCCAATATGCGGATCCCTTCGGTCGCACTCAGCAGCCGTTCGGCGAGTACGGCGATGGACGCGATGACGTGCTCACAGTTATCGAAAACCAAGAGTAAGCGCAAGTCGCGCAAGTAGGCGATGAGATTGGAAGTGGGATCCTCGGTGAACGCGGAGATGCCAAGCATCGCCGCCAGGGTCGATATCACTAGCGAGGGGTCTTTGATCACAGATAAGTCAAAGAAACGAATAGCCAGGCCGGACTGCTTGAGCTGTAGCGCGACGGCAACTGCGACCGTAGTCTTTCCCACTCCGCCCGGACCGATGATGGAAATGTGTCGTTGTTTCGACATTTGTGCGACCACCGCGGAAATGACTTCGTCACGCCCTACGATGTGGGTTACCGGACCCGGAAGTCCGTCAGCCACCGCACTTCTGGCTTCGCCAACAGCGGCCTCTTCATCGGCTAAGCTCACGGGAGCGATAAATGAATAGCCTCGACCAGCCACGTTGAGAATGTACCGGGCGTTACCCTGCCCGTCGCCGAGGATCTTGCGAATGGCGGCGACGTGGACTCGAAGGTTGTTCTCTTCGACCACTAAACCGGGCCATGCATACTTCATCAACTCATTTTTAGAAACGACTTCACCGGAACGTTCTACGAGAGCGATTAAGATATCGAAAGCCCGGCTGCCGAGGGCGACGGGTCGGTTATGCTCAAGCAGTACCTTCCTTGAACGAAATAGCCGATAGGGGCCAAAGCACACCGTCCGTTCATGTTGCATGGATAGAAGCGTAAAAGGACCCTCATCGCCGAGGAGCGTGCTACGCCACGCCTCGGCGCGTAAGACCGCGTGGACCTTCTGTTACCACAAGAAAGAACGATGCAATCAAGGGGGTATAAATGAAGACGGCTGCGACGTGAAGGCCGCCACGATGAAACGCCGCCAGCACACCGGCAGGCACCAACACGGAGCCCACCCGATTGATTGCCCAGGCGACTGAGGTCGCCGAGGCGCGAACTCGGGTCGGGAAAATTTCAGATCCAAACGTGATCATGAGCGGCAGGTACATCCCCTGGGCGATGCTATATACGACCACCGCCATCATTGTCCATCCCGGAAGTGACGTGGAAAAAAAGGCGACGGCGGCGGCGAACGCCAATACCGCGCAGACCGCGAGAGCTGTCTTACGCTCGGTGTGGTCGATGTAAAAGCTTGAAAAAATGGAACTTATGGAAGGCCCGAAGGAAGCCAGGCCTACGATCAAGAGAGTATTTGAGAGATTGTAACCGCGAGCGAGCAGAATCGGGCCCATGAGCAGATTGAATCCCAGCGAGTTCCATGGCTGGAGGAAGTACAGCAGCGTGATGAAGACCACACGCCGCGCGATGCTCATGGTCGAATTTATGGTCGAACAATTGGGTACGGTTCGATTGTCGGGCGCCGCGGCGCGGGAAGCCTGAAGCAGTTCAGCTGTGCCCCATACCGGCAGAGACCCCTCGAATTGGCGACACGCCAGCTCGGCCGCCTCGGTGCGGCTGGCGCCTACTAGCCACCGGGGCGATTCAGGCAGGTAGAGCAGTACGGCGCTTGCGCCCAACGACAGCAACGCGGCAGCGGCGAACGGCCACCGCCATCCCTCGATGCCCCAAGGTTGTAGTGGTGTCAGCCACCGAATGGAAAAAACCGCCGCAGGCGCCGCCAGGAAGGCAAGGCCACATGCCCCAAAAATGTAGGTGCCTCGAAATCGAGGGGGTGCTATGCCGGTGAGGTAGGCGATGATGAGGGGAGGGAGGGCGCCGAGCGATAGACCCGACAAGAATCGAATGACGATGAGCCGGTTGGTGTCGGCGCTGGCTGCGGCCAGGAGTGAGGTGAAACACAGCCAGAGCAATGCGAACGCCAAAACCGGCTTCAGTCCCCGCCGATCGGCGAGCCGTCCGAGTAAGGGAGCGCCAATCACGGCGCCGACAAAGACGGCGGACAAGAGCCAAGATAAGCGCTCTGGACTCATACTATATGGCGCCGTCGAGAACACGGCGGACAGAGCGCTTCCTATGGATATTTCCATCAGGTCGGCACCCAGGCCGGCGGCGCAAGCAATCGCCGCAATGAGATGAATCGCCGTAAGCGGCAGTGAATCAAGACGCGCCAGAATCGTTGTCATACCTTCATCCATAAGAGGCGAACCGGCATTGGGGTTACCCTATGAGCGAGTCGAACTGGCGGTACTCTGGTTTCGCTGCTGCTTCAATATAGTTGCGGGGCAGCTGAGATCAGCGGCCTCGACAATGATAGGGCGTCCGCCGCGGCGTGGCAGACCCTTTAATCGCAAATTAATAACTTTTAGCAAATGCTGCGGCAGCGCCGCGGAGCCGGCAGCGTCGTCCTCAGGGCCTCGACGGGTCGTCTACGAGGAGAGTTGGATATCGTGAAGCCAGCGGCGCGCCGCCCGTAAATCCTGCGACTCGCGCCCCTCAGAAAATCGATCCACGACCGCACGGAGCATCATGTAAGCGTCGTTTTTGCGGCCCTGGTTGTGCCAAAGTTGCGCCAAACTATGAGTCGTTCGCAGTTCCCAGGCGAGCGCCTTTTGATTCTTGGCCATTGCAAGCGATGCGCCATATTGGACTTCCGCCGCTGCGGGCTGCAGCGCACCTGTTCGTAGCCGCTTGGCCGTGCTTCCTCGCATCACTTCGGGTGCGGCCCAGCCGGTCAGGGAGCGTTCGCTGCGTACCGCTCCCAAGGAGTCGGCCCAGTAATCGCTGATCGCCGGTAGGATTTCGGGAAAAGGCACCGCTTCCGGAATCATCTCCGGCTGGCCAATGTGCGCTTTTTCTGGATCTGCCGAAGTGTTGAAAAGTGCAAGGGTGCGCTCAAAACAGCGTCCCAGGCTACTCCAACGGTTAAAGTTATAGCGGCGCGAATAGTCGAGAAGTGCGTGAGTTAATTTGTCGGCCGCCTCAAGGTCGCCTCTGAAGAAGGCGATAGGGCAGCCGGCGAGGCCGAGGGCATGACAAATTGACATGGGCCCATCAGACACCGCGAGGTCGATGGCCTCGCCAGCCAGCTGACTGGCCTGGTCAAAATACCCTTCCAGCCACAAAATTCGCGACAACATGATGCGCATGGAAACCTTCCGGTCAACGCCAATCTGGCCATACGACAGGGGGATAGCCCGGGCCGGATGCCTCAACACGCGTTCGATCAACATTCTGGATCTCGCGTGATCGCCGGCGAGGTGGTAAACCTGTGCTCCCAAGCGATCCGCGATAAGCGCCGCAAAGGTATCTTCTGAGCTTTTCGCGACTCCGTCTAGTTCTGCGGCCGCCTGGACCGCCGCAACAAAATTGCCGTTGTGCGAATGGACGGCGCCTCGATTGGCGAGGGGCTCCACTAAGTACCTAGTAATGCCGGTTGCGTGGGCAAGTGTTAGGGCGCGGGTGGTGGTTGCCAAGATCACGTCTTCGCTCGCTCCCGTACTCGACAAAAGCCCGGTGAGGGCATTCTGGAGGCGTATCTCGGAGAGGGGTTGAGGTGGCGACATGCGCCCCAGCGCATTCAGCGCAAGTGTCGCGCGCCGGATAGTCTCGTCGATCAACGACAGCTGAAAGCCGAACGGTAGTGTGGCGATCGTTAATGCCGCACCCAATTCGATGCTGCCTAGGGGTGAAAAGGCCCAGTCAATGGCGGCGCGGGCGTCATCGATGAGACTGCCATATTGTGACAACCACTGGTCGCGCGACATCTTATCCCAATCATCATTGGCGCCGTCGAGAAGCGCGCGCAGATGCTGTGCATGGCGACGCAGTAATTCAGCCCGTTCGTCGTTTTCGCTGAGACGCTCTGCGGCATACGCGCGCGTAACGTGCAGAAGTCTGTAGCGAATGGCGGACCCGCTGACGTCGGTTGTCAGAAGGCTCTTTGCAGCCAACGACATGAGCAGGTCGACCAGACGCGTATCGCCGGCGAGCGAACCACCGGAGACCACGGCGGCAGCGGATTCCGCCGAAAAGAGGCCTTTGAACACGGCCAAACGTCGCAGGCATACCTGCTCAACGGGAGAGAGCATTTTGTAACTCCAGTCCAGTGTCGAGCGAATTGATTGATGACGAGAATCGACGGCCTTGGGGTCCGTGGTGCCCAATATCACGTCGTCGTCAAAATCTTTGCTGAGAGCATCGATGCCAAATACGTTAACGCGCGCAGCGACGAGTTCGATTGCGAGGGGGATTCCGTCGATCCGTCGGCAGATTGACACTACATTAGCGACATTGGCATCCGTGAGTTCAAAAGATTCCATCCCGCTTGCCGCCCGTTCCACAAACAGTTGTATAGCGGGAAACGTCGAGGCTTCGGCGACCGATAAGGTCGGGGAAACAGGTGGGTTGGCGAGCGGCAGAAGATTGAACAAATATTCGTCGCGGGCGCGCAGGGGCTCCCGGCTGGTGTTGATGATGTCGACCAGCGGTGCAGCTTGCAAAATCCGTTCAACCAGTTCCGTGGCGCTCTCGATGACATGCTCACAGTTGTCGAGCACGATCAGATAGTGCTTGTCGCGCAGGAACAATATCAAGTTGGAGATCGGGTCATCCGCCTGGGTAGATATTCCCAAGACCGTTGCTAAGGCAGATGGGACGAGAGTAGGTTCTTCGACCATCGATAAGTCGGCGAAATATAGGCGTTGATAGTCGGCCGTGAGTCGCTCTGCGATGGCGACAGCGAGCGTCGTTTTGCCGACACCCCCAGGACCGATGATGGTCAGAAGCCGCCGCCGTGGACGTCGTGCGAGCAGGCTCTCGATGGCCTCATCGCGGCCGACGACGTGCGTGAGCGGCGCTGGCAGCGATCGTGTCGGCGCTCGTTCCGCGAGATATTCGGAGGGCACGGCATCGACGGAAGAAACCGGGGCGACGAAAGAGTACCCACGGCCGGCGACATTGATGATGTACCGAGAGCCTCCGTGCCCGTCCCCTAAGATCTTGCGTATAGCAGCGACGTGGACGCGTAAATTATTGTCATCGACGATGGAGTTCGGCCACGCATAGCTTATCAAGTCGTTCTTGCTGACGACTTCGCCCGCTCTCTCGACGAGCGCGATCAGGAGGTCGATGGCATGACTGCCCAACCGCAAGGGTCGCCCGCGATCCATGAGAAGCTTTTCAGATCGAAAAAGCAGATAGTGCCCAAACGACAGGACCTTCTCGTTCACTCCTGCATCGTGAAACGTCAATGAATCCCCTACTTCACGATCATCGTCGTCGTTATGAGTTATCCGGCGAATGAGCGTAAGCGTTGCTCATTTCCCGTCAACCGCACTCAACGCGGGCAATGACGAGCAATATCCCTATGCCGCGGCGCCTAACTGGGGCCAAAATCGCAGAAATCCGCTAATTGAAGTCCCGCATCATGGTAGCGCCAGCGGCGCAAGCAGTCACATACATATGGAATGACCGCCAGGCGGAGGCTCGACGCGAGCTGTGAGTAGGAAATACGGCCCTAGCCGCCGATTGCCTCCATTGCGCACCGCACGCTCCGTGCTAACACATGAAGCCTGTCGCCCGCTGCTACATAGAACCCGTCTTGGCAGATTCACTCGGGCAGAGGTAACGCCTCAGTACGGCTTCGGTCCGCACGGCACTGTAGGAATCCAATTTACCGACGTCGCCGCTTCGATGCCGAGATCGGGTCGCGGCTTGGGCCAGAACCAAATCGGCCTGCCGCTTACCCCTTGACGGTGGTGCTCGGGCGATCGGTGCCACTATCGATCTCGTCGTGCCAGCGGCCTTTCTCGTCCTCGTAGGAAATCTGTGTGGTCTCACCCGGTGCGGCCTGCTCGCTCGCGGCGAGCTCGGCCGCTCTGCGAGCCGCTTCCTGAGTGGGGAACGGCTCGGAGTACGTGCCATTGGCCTCGTAGGCCCAGCCGCCGTCGTGTTTCAATACTTTATAAGTAATCTGGCTCATATTGGGTCCTATATCTTTCCGATTGGCCTTCGTGGGGAGCGTAACGGTTCAATGCACCGAGTGTAGCCTGTAACAGCTTCAATTCGGCAATTTGTCGTGCCAAGGATATCCATCCATCGCCAATTTATAGGAGTACTCGAATAGATGGCTCATGTAGTCGTGAGCGAATGCTTTAGCGTGTGGGTACGAAAATGATTGCTCGATGTATGCAATGTGCAAATGCTCGCCATGCTCCTGTGCCGTGACTTGGAGCCGGTATATATCATTGATGCCTTGTTCTTCGATTAGGGCGTCAAGGGCGCGCAGCGCCACCTCAGTGCTGTGCCGCGCAACCGGCTGCCAATGAGCATCTATCCGGCTGTTGCGAATCAGGAATACCTGGCGTTCGCGAGTATCGAACGAGCGCTGTAGTTTCAAATCCTGCATTAGGGACATCGGGAAAAGAAATACCTGGTTGATAACTCCCCCGTCAACGTGCATCTCCTGGTACCTGTGCCCGGAGACTTCGACATCGATCATCACAGGCGGGAACACACCCGGGATGGAAGTTGACGCCAATATGACTTGACGAAACAATTTAAGCGACCGCGGGTCATTGCTCGAGGCGATTTCTCCCATGTTCCAAACAACCGTCTGATTGGCGTCAAGATCAGTCGTGCCGATCAGCAACAAACGGCCCTTCGCGTACTCCTTCGCAACCGCCGCCATGAGTGGTTGGTCGATGTACCTGGCTACGACTCTGGCGAGCGGAGTGTTGTCGGCAAAAGCATCGCCGGTTAGGGCATGGAGCCAGCTGCGCCTGTGGAATAGGTCTCCCGAATCAAGAGACAACGATACCGTTCGGAGAACCGAATCGTATTGCGGTCCAAGAAATGCAAAGGGCGCGATCAATGCGCCGGCGCTGATCCCTGTAACGACCTTGAATTCCGGGCGGGTGCCGCTGTCGGTCCATCCCACCAATAGGCCGGCGCCGAAGGCTCCTGAATCTCCACCGCCGGAGATGGCAAGATAGTAGGCAATGGGTAGCTGATTTATCGGCCTTTTCAGCGTCAACATTTCTCGGTGGACCGATTCATTTCCGCTTCGCTCCATCGGAGCGGTGTCGATGTTCGGCCAGTAGCGCGCACCGGATATAGAGGAAATTGTTGCGAGCTGGGTGCAATCTGCGGGGACCGCCGGCAACCTCGGCAGTATCGTGCAGCCCTCGGTGAAGGCGATAATGATCACGGGAAAAAAAATCTGTGCTGACAAGGTGCGTACAAGGCGCACGAGCGGGCTCGATGCCTCGTCACACGTTCGGTTAGCCACCCGGTCCACCGTAGCACCCCCCGCCATTTGATCGCTCGCCGCGCCAACCATCTTCTACTTCGCTAAATTACTCTGCGCGTCCGAATCAGCATGCCCAATGTGGGGGGGTAGGCAGACCCCTCTCAAACATGCGGACAGCCGATCCGTGCTTTCAGTAGCATGCGCCGGTCAATTCTCGGCGGATCTGACGCAACTCCGACCGCCCACATCGAGTGGAAATTTAACTCCCCGCCTGGGTCTTTTGAGGTTGCAGGTTCGTGCATAGGCTTCCACCTAGACTCCTATGCAACATCCGTCATTACTATTCCCCAAGGTGCTGTCCCGCGTCCACGTTCTGATGCTGCGGGTCACAGCCACGATGCCCTCTGTCTTAGAGCAACTGTTCGTATTGGCAGGTCTGCCGCCGTCGCTCTACTACAGTATGCAACTTGCCCTGACCCTGATGCGCCCGTGCGCATCGTGCATCGGTGACTGGATCTTATATCGCAACAGAATTCGCTGCGACTCTGATGGCGCCTAGCTTTCGATTGAACCGCAACTTTCCGCAGCGGATCCCATTACCGGGTTCAATGACTCATGTCCGCATCCGAACCCGCCTAATCAACGCGCCGGCTCGATTCGAATAGGAACCATGTGCGACGCTCGGTCTCGTCGATCCAGTTTTCGATCAAGCTCGCCGTCGCGATGTCGCGAAGTTCATCCACCATGTCGTGCACGGTTCTGAGGCGCCCGGCGAGGACCAGATTGTCTTCGCGCAGCTCTGCGAGCATGTCGAGCGGATCGACATAGTCCGCGTCATTGTCGAGCACTCGTTGGGTTCTTGCGATATGCCCGATGGAACGCAGCGTGGAGCCGCCTGTCTTCCTGATGCGTTCAGCAATGGGATCGGTCATCGCATAGAGTTCATCGGCCTGGTCATCCAACAGCAGATGGTAATCTCGAAAGTGGGGGCCGCTCATGTGCCAATGAAAGTTCTTGGTCTTGAGATAAAGAGCGAACACATCGGCGAGAATCGCATTCATTTCACCGGCGATGGATTCGGATGCGCTCGCATCGAAGTTGGTGGTCACGCGGAGGCGGGCTGTTCGACGTTGCTTGAGTTCAGTAGCCATATTCCATCACTCCTGTAGGTAACGCAGTCGGGCATTGAATCTGCTCTCCTAAACTTAAAGATCAGGTGTCGGAAAGTCATTCCCGTAGGAGGCGCGGTTGGCCCCCCATATTTGGGTGTATGCGTGCGCAGCGGCACAATTGGTGTGATACCTGGGCGCTCGTTCTCGTCAGAACAACCCAAAATAGTCAATGCGCGGCGCCCCTGATGGGTGTTCATTCTCGGGGCATCGACGCTTACGCTCATCTTCTATGGCATCTTGACTAGGAGAAGGCGATGGCGCAGGAAAGCTTGAAAAGTTACATCGAGACCCTCGAGCGCAATGGATTGCTTCGTCGCTACACGGATGAAAAACGCGTGGACGAACTGCCCCGCCTGATGGAGGACAACCCCGATGTCGCCATTCTCGTCGAACGGGTCAAAGATTGCGCGTTTCCGTTTTTCGCCAATGGCTATGGCTCGCGCGCCATGTATGCCCTTGCGCTGGGCTGCGATTCAAAGAGCGTGGGTCAGGAGATCGCGCAGCGCGGCAGTCGGCACTACAAGGCTCAATTGGTCGAATCGGCTCCCTGCAAGGACGTGATCCTGCGCGGCGACGACGTCGATCTCACCATACTGCCGTTGTTCAATCATCATCCGCGGGATGGCCAGGCGTATCTCAACGACACACGGATCATTACACGCAATCCCGTCAGCGGCGAAATCAACGACGCGATTCAGCGAATGATGTACCGTTCAAAGAACCTGCTCAACGTCGACATGCGGGCGTGGTTTCACGGTGGATCGATCGCCGGGCAGCGTTACCACGACATGGGAAAGGACATGCCGGTCGCCATCTGCATCGGAGGGCCGACCTTGGACAAGATCGCTTCGATGATGCGTCATCCCGGTGCGCGCATCGACGGTTGGGACAAGCTGGGTGGTTTTCTGGGGGAGCCGGCGAAGATCGTCAAGTGCGAGACCAACGACATTACGGTGCCC
Source organism: uncultured Gammaproteobacteria bacterium (assembly GCA_963807505.1). GTDB lineage: Bacteria > Pseudomonadota > Gammaproteobacteria > Steroidobacterales > Steroidobacteraceae > Bog-1198. Next base: position 2,013,169 of record CAWECC010000001.1, read on the forward strand.
GCCAACGCCGAAATCGTACTCGAGGGCCGCGTGCTCACGAGCGAGGGCATGATCCATGACGAAGGGCCGTATGGGGAATTTCCCGGCACCTACGGTGCCGGCCTGCCGCGGAATTGGAATGTCGTCATCGATTGCATCACCTACCGCAATGGGGCGATCTACCAGCACGCGACGATCGGCGGACTTCATCCGGGAAAGACCGATATGTATGCCTTTCAGCAAGCCATCGAGGGGGAACTCTTCGAGAAGCTCCAACAGGCAGGCATCGTCGTACAGGACGTCGTCGCGCCTGCCGAAGGCGGTGGCAACGTCGCCTACGCCCGCATCAAGGTGGTGGGCGGCGGCGATTCCATGCAGACGCTGGGCGTGATGCTCACCGGCTGCCGGCAATACATGCCGAAGATTGCCTACGTCTTCGATGAGGACGTGGATATCTACGACGACGCGCGGGTGAAGTGGGCGCAGGCGTGGCGCTACAATCCGGGCCGCGGGACTCTGGTCGTGCCGGGTCAGAACACCATGCCGCTCGACCCCAGTTTGCGCCAAACAGAGCCACCTTTCAGCGTCACGAAGATCGGCTTCGATTGCACGATGGGGGTGGATGCGGTCCGGGCAGATTTTGAAGCCTGTGTCGTCACGGAACCCATCAATCAACCGGTATCGCCGCAGCCGTTGTCTGACACGGACCTGGCGGCGGCCATGGGCAATTTCATCCGGGAAGTTCCACGCACCTGGCAAGAGATCCTCGAGCGCTTTGCCGGGCAGCCCTATCCGCGAGTCTATCGTGCCTTTGGGCAACTTCGGCCGAAGCTAGGTCGCATGGCGAACGCCAGCCCGAATTTCCCTTACACGTTCTCAACGGGTGGGGATTTCGTTGACGGGACCGAATAGCCGTCGTACTTGATTTGTTTGGAGGCCGGTCATGAAGCGGATCATTGTGGGGATCTCAGGTGCGACGGGTGCTATCTATGGCATTCGGTTGCTGCAGCTGTTTCGATCGGTGGATTCCATCGAGACGCACCTGGTGATGACGCCGGCAGCCCGGCGGACGGTTCTGCTCGAGACCGAATATTCGCTCGATGATGTGGAGGCGCTCGCAGATTGCGTACATCGATCCGCCGATATCGCCGCGTCGATCTCCTCCGGTTCGTTTCGCTCAATGGGCATGATCGTCGCGCCCTGCTCGATGAAAACGGTGTCAGGCATTGCGACTTCCTACTCCGATAATTTATTGCTGCGAGCCGCGGATGTCACACTCAAGGAGCGTCGGCCGCTGGTGCTGCTGGTGCGCGAAACGCCTATGCATCTTGGGCATCTGCGACTGCTGACCCAGGTCGCGGAGTTGGGCGGCATCGTGATGCCGCCCGTGCCCGCCTTCTACCATCGGCCCACAAGCCTGGAAGAAGTGATCGATCACACCCTCAATCGAGCGCTCGATCTTCTGAATATAGAGCTCAAGCAGGACCTGTTTGCCCGTTGGAAGGGGCCTCCCGGCCACTCGGATCATGGCAAGGTGTCATTGATGGACCGGCCGACACCCTCCTTGGTGAAGACGTAGTTTCATAGACCTCGGATTTGAAAGGAACAACGACATGGCAATCAATTCACGGCACCGGATCACGATCGACGCCTCCCAGTCGGAAGTATTCAAGGCGATCACGACCGCCGAAGGCTTGAAGGGTTGGTATACCCCCGGAGCCAAGGGAGAGCCCGTACACGGGAACAAGGTGAGGCTGCATTTCACGACAAAGGAGGGTCCCTTCGAGTGGAACGTCGTGGAAAGCAAGCCGGGATCGACGGTGCGGTGGGAATGTATCGCGGGGCCCGGCTCTGCGATAGGTACTACCGCAACGTTTCATCTTGTGGCGAAGAGCGACGGGAGAACCACTGTCGATCTCGACCATGCGGGTCTGGAGGAGTCGGACGACAAGGTGCGAATTTGCAATACCATGTGGGGGGCTCTGATGCACCATCTGAAGAAGTATGTGGAGTCAAAAGAGACCGATCCGGCGTTCCATTGAAGCGGCATTCGACCAGCGCGATCGTTGGGAAGGCTTGCCCGTGAGGCTGGGTGCGTTGCTCATGCCATCGCATCCGCCCGAATGCAGTACGCGCGAGGGTCAGCGCCGCGACCTGGAGGAGCTTCAAAGGCTCGACCGGCTGGGTTTCGATGAGGCTTGGATCGGCGAACATTACACGTCGGTGTGGGAGCCATGTCCTGCTCCCGATCTGCTGATCGCGCAGGCATTGCTCTGCACCCGGCAAATCCGCTTAGGTCCTCTGGGCCACCTTCTGCCCTATCACCATCCGATCGAGCTCGCCCACCGAATTGCCTATCTCGACCATATGGCAGAAGGTCGGTATCAGTTGGGGGTGGGAATCAGCGCATTGCCGACCGATCACGAACTCTTTGGTATCGATATTGCGGGAGGCCGTAATCGGCGGATGACCTTTGAATCGCTGGATATGATGACGTCCCTGTGGACCGACGGACCCCGGGATTTTCAAGGCGAGTTCTGGTCAACTTGCAAACTCAAGAGCGCATCCGAGAGTCTCGGCTATCATTTGAATCCCTTCCAACGACCTCACCCGCCGATCGCCATTGCCGGCATGACCGCCGGTTCCGAAAATCACCGTCTTGCCGGCGAGAAGGGATACATCCCCGTGAGTTTCAGCATCAGCCCCGACGCTGCAATGACTGCGCAGCACTGGGAGGCGGTTCTGGAGGGAGCTGCGCGGACCGGAAGGACGCCGAACCGAGCCGACTGGTCCATTGTCCGCGATGTCTATGTGGCACCCACCGACGAAGAGGCGCGTGACCTCGCTATGAGCGGCATGATGGGGCGCTGCTGGCGCGCGTTTCTCTTACCGCTCTACTTGAAGCTGGGGCTAGGAAAGTTGCTGAAAGTTGATGCTGCCATGCCGGATGAGGCTATCGATCTTGACTACCTCGCCAAGCATCTTTGGTTCGTCGGTTCGCCGAGGACGGTCGCAAGGCGCATTCAGGAACTTCAGGCGGGAAGCGGCGGCTTTGGGCACTTGATGATTGTCTCCTACGACGCCACGGACGAACGCGACGCCTGGGAACGAAGCCTGGAGTTGCTGGTTCATCAGGTGCTGCCCCTCTGCAACGACTGTCCCGAGACGAGCCGATTGATAACGGAGTGCGGCCATGAGCTACGTCGCCCTCGCCACTGACGCTTTCGATGAGGTCGTGCGCTTTTACGGTGATGCGCTCATGTTTCCCGTTGTCGCCCAGTGGGATCGTCCCAACGGCCGCGGGCGACGCTTTGACTTGGGTGGCGGGTTGCGGCTCGAGATTCTGGACAACTCGCGAGAGAGGAAGCCAGCAGTGCTGTACACGCCGGGCGGGCGCACGCACCTGGTCATTGAAGTGGAGGATGTCGAGGTGGCGTGGCGGGAGCTCAAGGTGAACGCACCCGCACCGCAAACCATGTCGTGGGGCGCTCGATTGTTTCAACTTCGAGACCCGGACGGCACTCCCATCACCTATCTTGAATGGAACGCGGACCTCCCAGGTCCCACGCACAACGATTCATTGCAGTCCGAAAATGTGTCTGATGTTGGCGGCGACGCGAGTGGCCAGCCCCTCTAGAGGCGGCTCTTCATTCTTGAACTGATCGAGCACAGTGCGACGGGCGAGCTGACGACTGACGAGCAACTCGCTCAGTTCATCGGCCATGCCGGGGCGGGCCAAGAGGAGGGGGCAGAGAGCATCCTTGGAAATCTCATAGATCACTGATTTGGTCAACGCCGAGATGTCGCCGCTCAAGGGCTGGCCCGTCAACACCCCCATCTCGCCGAAGTAACTTCCGGGTGTCAGGCGTAGACGCTCGACTCTCCGGCCCTCGTGCTCCTCGGAGGCCACGAGAACCCCATCGCTGATGATATTCAATGCCTGTATGACCGCACCGTTTCTCACCACGATGTCGCCAGGCTGGTAGTCCTTTCTTTGCATCTGCGGGGCCAGCGTGGCCTTCTCTTGTGCCGTTAGCCTGGAAAATAATGAAATGCCCGAAAGCAAACGACTTGGAGTCGCCGATTCGCTGTCTTCCGAGGTGTCGGACATCGCGAGCGGCGCCAATCGCGACGCGAAGCGGATGCCGGCCGCCGCGGCCGCGCGATACACGCGTTCGAAGAGTTCATTTTGAGCCTCGTCAACGGCGCCTATATCGGCGACCGAGTAGCCAAGCTCGAAATCAATCATGTCGGCGCTCACATCCTTGATGGTCACGGTCGGCTCGGGGTTGCGCAGGACGTGCGTGCTCCCGAGCAACACCTCTCTCATCAGGTCGCGGCTGAGTGCCGGCATCTTGGTGGACTCCAGCCGTACGCGGGTGGTCGCACCGTGCCGCTTGGTTGGCGCGCTGCAGTTGATCAGCTTCGATCTGGCGACGACGCTGTTCGGAACTACCGCGATGTCCTCGCTGGTGGTCAAAATATGAGTGGCTCGCCAATTGGTCTCCAGGACCGTTCCTTGCAGCGTGCCGTCCAAGATGATCCAGTCCCCCACGTGATAGGGGCGCTCGAGATTCAGCACAATCCCGGAAAACACATCGGCCAGGGAACTCTGCAGTGCCAGTCCGATGACGATGGCGAGGGCTCCCGAGGTGGCGAGCAACCCCTTGACGGGCAGGTCAAACACATTCGCGACAATCGCGAAAATGGCCGCCAGATAAATCAAGGCGGCGAGCAGGTCCTGCAGCAACTTGGCCTCGGTGGGCTTTCGGCCGAGCACGACGAATGCACGCAAAAAACCCGAGGTGAGCCAGGCGGCCCCAAGCCACCACAGGATCTCGAGCAATCCGACAAACAACCTCTCGGGAGCTGGCAGGACAGCCGCCGAGGGGCGATAGGGGACAATGCCTCTCGCCAGCATCAACGTGGTGAGGCTGGAGAACACCAGGAATTGGATAAAAAAGTACGCAAGCGGACGGCGGACCCGGCAATACCGGGCACCCCAGAGGCCGAGGCCAACGAGCAGGACCGATGCCAGAAGCGTGTTGACGGTCGTGCCGAAACCGGCGGCAAGATAGGTTTGCATCATGTATCCATCACCCGAATCAAAGGCGCGAGTGGTAGTGAATCAAATTAGCAGCGCCGCAACACTCTCTAATGAGGGGCATCCCAATGCCCCGAAAGGAGCGGGACATCGATGCCGGGAGTGTCTTATCGTCTCTGGCCTGTCGATCCGGAATCTGGAGAAATTCATGCAACGCGAAACGCTAACCTATCAGGCGGACGGTAAGTCCATGAAGAGCGAGCTCTTCTATGAGCCGGGCAAGGGCCCTCGTCCTGGCGTGCTGGTGTATCCAGAGGCCTACGGACTCAATCAGCATGCACTGTCGCGCGCCGAGCGATTGGCCGCCATGGGTTACGTTGCGCTCGCCTGCGACTTACATGGCGAGGCGCTGGTGGTCCAGGACTTGAAGGAATCCATAAAGATGCTCGATGACTTGTATGCCGATCCGTCGAAGACGCGAGCGCGGGCAATCGGCGGCCTCAAGGCCTTAGCGGCACATGGCGAAGTAGATCAGACACGCATGGCGGCCATCGGATTTTGTTTTGGCGGCACAATGGCCCTCGAACTGGCGCGATCCGGTGCGAACTTGAGAGCGGTGGTGGGGTTTCATAGCGGCCTCGCGACCGTCGCCCCGAAAACCGATGCAAAGGCAATCAAGGCGAGTATCTTGGTCTGCATCGGAGGCGATGACCCATTCATTCCCCTGGATCAGCGCACGGTGTTTGTCGCGGAAATGCGCGAGGCGGGGGTCGACTGGGAGATGAACTTATACGGCAACACCGTACACAGCTTCACCAACCCCACCGCCAGCAACGCCCACATGCCGGATGCCGTGCGCTACAACGCACTGGCGGACAAGCGATCGTGGGCTGCGATGCAGGCATTGTTCGGCGAAACACTGGTTTGACCGGCGATGGCGAGCAGGACACCCGATCGACAAATCAAGAGGTGGGGTGAGAAGCTGGCGCGGCCGGTTGCGCCGGAGGAACTTCGCCGACGGAGTTCGCCGCGATCCGAGCGGCAAACGCCACGACCGGCGGTACGACGAAACACCATGTGCCCACTCGACTGAAGATAATCGCCGCGGCTGCTGCTCCCGCGGCGAACGTGACGACTGCTATCGCCATGCGCCGCATGCGGTTCCGCGTTGCAGCGCGCATATCGGGCGACAGGCCGCGGATTGCGTCGGCAATATCGATCATCAATTGTGTGGTGGTCCCCGTCATGAGCGTCGTCGGAGGGGCGCCGGCAAGATGAATGCGGTGCACCGCGTTCTGTATCGCCATGGCTGAGACGAGCGTCATTCCCGTGACAATCGAGGGCCACGCATCGGCGTTGACGAACGGGCCTAAGCGGATCGCCAAATAGGCGCCGAGGATCAGAAGCCCGAGCTTCACCGTCAAGACGGTCCGGAGCGCGGATCGCTCGAGCGGCAGAAGGGAGCTTGCCAGGCGTGTGATGATGGTAATCGCGCAAAATACGGGTAACGCCAGGAGTTTGGCAATGACGCCGGAGGTGCCGAAGACCAGCGCGGACCCGATGGTGACGAAGTTGCCGGTGACGTGCGCGGTAAACAGGCCTTGGAGGGCTATGTATCCGGCGGTGTCCACATAGCCGCCATTGAAGCTCAGCAGCGCGGGAAGACTCGGTTTCATCATAACTACCATCCCATTCTGATTTCAGCGCCGATGTAATTGGAATCGTGTCCTCCGACTTCGCGGATGACGTCACTCACCTTGAAGTGGACCATCTCGAGCGCGAGCCATACATGCTCGCTCAGCGTGTAATCGGTCCGGAACTGACCGTAGGTTCCGGTGTATCGTCCCGCCCTTCCAGACGTGCCGGCGACCGCAATATCGGGTTGCGTATACACAGCGTCCGCCGTAGTTTCGCGCCACTGCGCCCCGATTGCGGCCATGAGTTTCAATCGCGGCTGCGGATGCAGCGTCACGGAGGGTTTGACGTGAATGAAGTTGGTAAACCCCGTGTAACCCGCGAGAGTGACGTAGTAGCCGTTGGGAAAGAGCGGATTGAAGGTATTGAGCTCGTCGTCGTGGGGGTTTTTATCGCCGGAAGCGGCATCCACTTGCAGACCCACACGGGGGGTCCATGGCGTCGCGGTGAAAGTATACCCGGCCAACGATCCGAAGGCCCACGCCTCGATATTCTCTATGCCGATTCGGCCGGACTGGTTCATGGCTTCAATATCCCAATCCGTTCGGCCTCGCGTGCCGGCGAAATGCACATCCACGATATTTCGTCGTTCATCGCCGGTGACGCTTGGAAAGCCGGCGTTGTCCTGAGTGAAGCGCGACACGTAGACCGCGATGTTCGCGGACTGCATCACCCGGCGCTCAACGCGGAAACCTCCATAGCTTAAGCGAGGGCTGCTGTAGTCATCAAACGGACGCACGTCCCGATCCTGAACCGGGTGACTGTAAAAGGAGATGTAGCGCCACGGGCCTTTCTCGTAGTCGATCCATACCGCGTCATACGACTGGCGGACGTTCGGGCCATCGCGGACTGAGACAAAGCGCTGCAAGTCGAAGCCGATCTGCTGGCGGCCCAAACGCACTTTGATAAGGCCATTGTCGAGCGGCTCCGTCAAGGCGACGAATGCCTGCTCGAGATCGAACCGATCTTGATCGACCGGTGTATGGATGTCTTTATCGATGGCATAGTCGCTTTGCAGCTGCGCAAAGAACTGAAACTGCCCGGCGATTCGCAGGTCCGCATCGGCTTCCAGTCAACTGATATCGTAATCAGCCTTGCGGTTGGACCCTACACCGAAGTTCGTGGCGTCATTCGATTCGAACCGCTCTCTTAAGTCTGTACCTAGGGAAAGATAGGTCCGAGGGTCTCGTGCAGACAGCGAGATGTATTTCAAATCGTCGAAGGGTTCTCGCGGCACGTCGGGGTTCGCGAGTACCGACCAGTCTTCCTGCCAGCGGTTGAAGAGGATGGCCGGCCTAGCCGGTATTTCGGCCACGGGTACCGACGAGTCGTCGGTCGCAGCGGCGGCGATCCGCAATAGGGCCACACTCAGGAGCCAAGTGGCCCCGATTGAGAGGCGCAGGGCGGACTTTGCGCGCCCCAGGGGCGGCAAGCCCGGCCGGTTGACCTCGAAGGTCATGGACCCGCGGCGGCATGGATCTCCGCAATGTAGCCGCCAGGAAATTCAACTACGGCGGATCGTCGGCCGCCGGAGGTGAAAGCAGGTACCAGAATGTGGGCGCCGCTGCCGGTCGCCTTATCGAGTGTGCTTGCCAAGTCGCTGACTTCATACCCGGTCAATTCGCGGCCATAGGGATACGGCAAATGGCCGTCCGTGACGAGGACGGTGAGTTTACCGAAGGAGGACTCGACGCGAATCGCGCGGTAGGTATCCCCCGGTCAACCGATGTCCGCGCCCGGCGCTCTGCGCTCGTCGGCGAGGATTCGCCCATGCGAGAAGTGAATAAAACGTCTGACGAATTCATCCGCCTTGTCCGGCGAAAGATAGACGCGGTTCTCCGGAATGGTTTGCAGCTTCGGGTACGAGGGTGCCGTGGTGTGCCAGTACAGTTGCATGTTGACCCCGCCCGGCCATTGGATCACGACGTCGCGACCGATGGGGTCTGGAAAAGGGGCCACGATGACGTCAGCTCCATCGAGCCGCGCCTGCTTCACCGCTGCGTCGAGGTTACCAACGAGGTAACCGGTGCGTTCCGCGCCGAACGGGTAGGGGACGGGGGTCTTAAAGCCAAAAACCGAGACGCTGCCCGCGGGCGTGAGCACAAGCTGGGACATAGTCTCGCTCGGGGTCGGGGTCACCGTAAAGACCCCTTGTTTCGACTTGGTTCCACCGAACGTCGCCAGCAGGCTCGATACCAAACGATCGAAGTCCTCGGGCGCGACGTAGACATGTGTCGTGTCGTATTGAGCGCCGACGGCAACGCTGGATGGGGACGAGGGGGTGCGAGCGTTGGCTTGGACGGCAACTGGGGGGATCCACGCCAGAATCAAGATGAGCGAGGTGGCTAGTGATGATGTGGAGCGCATGCAAAGTTCCTTGAGGGTAGGACGGAAATGACCCAATACCCTGGCGTTCTGTCTCCCATGGCTACACCGCCCAGCACGAGCAACCGAGCGCTCCCCAAAAAGACTTCAGGTCGCTGATCGGCAGCCTCGCCGTCCAGGCCTTCTGATGCTGATGACCGTGCAAGGTGCACTCTTGCACGCACTGACAGGCGGGGAATGTCTTTGCTACTTTGGCACTGTCGGTCCGGGCTGCGTCTTGCGCCCAGGCTCCGTAGCCGCCGAAGGACCGCACTGGGGACCAGTCGGGCATGGCCGGCGGCGGCGCATTCTCATCATAGCGAGCGAACTCACCCGCGCCGTAGACGATCTTGCCCCCCACGACGGTCAAGAGCGCGGTGGTATCGGCGATATCATTTTCCGGGCAGGAGAAGAAATCCCGATCGGGAACTACGAGGTCCGCGAGCTGCCCCTCGACAATGCGGCCTTTTTTACCTTCCTCATTGGAGAACCACGTGACATTCTCGGTCCACAGGCGAAGCGCCGTCTCGCGATCAAGGCAATTACGGCGCGGATAGAGACTCAAGCCCCCGACGGTTTTGCCGGTAATGAGCCAGGCGAGGGATACCCAGGGGTTATAGGAAGCCACCCGCGTGGCATCGGTTCCTGCCGACACCTTGACGCCGCGCTCCAGCATCTTGGCCACCGGCGGAGTCGCTTGAGCCGCGCCCGGGCCATAGCGTTCGACGAAATACTCTCCTTGATAAGCCATGCGGTGTTGGACGGCGATGCCGCCGCCCAAGGCGGCGATCCGGTCTATGGATCTCTCGGAGATGGTCTCCGCGTGATCGAAGAACCAATGGAGTCCCTCGAACGGGACGTCCTGATTGACTCGTTCAAAGACATCGAGCGAGCGGCTGATCGTCTCATCGTAGGTCGCGTGAAGCCGCCACGGCCATCGATTCTGCGTGAGGAGCCGCACGACTTCGTGGAGTTCGCCTTCCATGCCGGACTCCATGTCGGGCCGCGGCTGCCGAAAATCCTCGAAGTCGGCGGCAGAGAAGACCAGCATTTCCCCCGCGCCGTTGTGGCGAAAGTAATCGTCGCCCTGCTTGTAGGTCGAGGTTTTCGTCCAGTTCAGAAAATCCTCCCGCTCGGCCTTGGGTTTCTGTGTGAACAAGTTGTAGGCGATGCGCACCGTCAACAGCTGTTCATCGGCCAAAGTCTGAATGACCGCGTAGTCCTCCGGATAATTCTGAAAGCCGCCGCCGGCATCGATGGCGCCCGTGACGCCGAGCCTATTGAGCTCGCGCATGAAATGACGGGTCGAATTGATTTGATACTCGAGGGGAAGCTTCGGCCCCCTGGCCAGGGCGGCATATAGGATTCCCGCGTTGGGTTTCGCGAGCAGCAAGCCGGTCGGATTGTCGTCGGAATCCCGGACGATCTCGCCCCCCGGCGGTGCCTGGGTGGTTTTGGTGTAGCCCAAGGTGCGAAGCGCGGCGCCATTGAGGAGCGCGCGGTCATACAAGTGCAGCAGAAACACCGGAGTGTCGGGCGCCGCGGCGTTCAATTCCGCGATCGTCGGTAAGCGCTTCTCGGCAAACTGATGCTCGGTGAATCCTCCCACCACCCGAACCCACTGCGGAGCGGGAGTGATCGCCACCTGGCGTTTGAGCATGCTCATCGCATCGGAGAGGGTACGAACGCCATCCCAACGCAGCTCCATATTGAAGTTCAGTCCCCCACGGATGATGTGAATATGGTTATCAATGAGGCCGGGCAATACGCGCCGGCCTTTCAGATCGATGACGCGGGTACGCTGACCCGCCAGTGGCATGATCTCGTTCGCGGTTCCCACCCGCGTAAATCGGCCCGCGCTGATCGCCACGGTATTCGCCGTTGGATTCGAGGGATCAAGAGTGGTGATGTGCCCGCTATGAAGAATCAGATCCGGGACGATGCTGTCGTTCATCGCAAGTTTCCGGGATCGGAAAAGCCCGAAGGGAGACGGCCAAACATGTGCGGCCGAACCTGTTGAAGCCAGCTGCTGCGAGCCGTCGTTTCGGTAAAGAGGTGACGAACCAAGGGAGGCACCTGTTCGCCGATCAGAATACCGAGAAGCCCCAGCAGCGCGACCACGGGAGGCGCGGGGGAGCGCACGTGAAGCAGTCCGTAGAAGATCCCGACCGCCAGCCCCATGGCGAGTCCGATCAGATAGATTTTCATGCCGCCTTCTCCGGGGCTGCATCCGAGGCATGGGGGCCCAAGGCCCATTTGGAGAAGCGCACCTGGATACCATAGGGGGAATGCGCCCGCAAAATCGACATCACGCCTTCGTATGTCTCGCTGCGCGCCCAGTCCTGCTGCAGCTCGAAGACAAACTGCCATGAAGTGATGGGGATGGCACCTGCCTGGGTCAGGCGATCCATCGAACGGTTATGCGCTTCGACCGAGAGATCTCCGCAGGCATCCGCGGCGATATAGACCTCAAAGCCCTCCTTGAGCAGATCAAGCGTCGGGAAGGCCACGCAAGCCTCGGTCCACAGGCCTGCGATGACCAATTTCTTGCGACCTGTCGCGCGGATCGCCGCCCGGAAATTGGCATCCAGCCATGCGTTCATGGAGCTGCGGTCAATGACTTGCGTCTCTGGATAGAGATCGGTGATCTCCGGCATGAAGCATCCGGCGAAGGGTTTTGCTTCGACCGTCGATAGGACAGTCGGGATCCTGAACAGCTTGGAAGCCTTGGCGAGAACTTGGACGTTGTTGAACGTCACCAAGCGATCATGCGATTGCACCCCTTGATACATGGCGGGTTGAAAGTCGATCAGTGCAATGGCGCAGTTTTGTGGAGAAAGCATTTCCAGCGACGACATGAGAACTCCTTGAAGATTCGAGATCGCGACTCTGAAGAGGCGCCCGAGGAGTCCCTGGGACCTTCGACGGGCACCGCTTCAGCGGCTCTAGCTAGGATTTGAGAAACGCCAGGATGTCCGCATTGATGGTGGCGGCCTGGGTGGTTGGCATGCCGTGCGGGAAACCCTTGTAGATTTTTAAGGTCGCGTTCTTGACTATTTTGGCAGTCAGAAGGCTGGCATCGGCGTAGGGCACGATCTGATCGTCGTCGCCCTGCATCACGAGTGTCGGAACGGTGAATTTCTTCAGATCCGGCGTGAAATCGGTCTGCGAGAAGGCGACGATGCCGTCGTAGTGCGCTTTGGCGCCCCCCATCATTCCCTGACGCCACCAATTCTGAATGACCGCCTGGGACACCTTGGCGCCCGCCCGGTTGTAGCCGTAGAAGGGTCCGGTCGCCAGATCCAGATAGAACTGCGCCCGGTCGTTGGCGACCTGCGTCTGGAATCCGTCGAACACATCTTTGGGCAAACCAATCGGATTGGCGGGTGTCTTGACCATGAGGGGCGGCACCGAGCTGATGAGCACTGCCTTCGAGACTCGGGACTCGCCGTGACGGCCAATATAACGGGCGATCTCACCACCTCCCGTCGAATGTCCGATGTGGATCGCTTTCTTCAAGTCGAGCTGCGCCGTCAGCGCCGCGAGGTCATCGGCGTAGTGATCCATGTCATGACCCTCGCCGGTCTGACTTGAACGGCCGTGGCCGCGCCGGTCATGAGCAATCACACGGTAGCCATGGTTCAAAAAGAACATCATCTGGGTGTCCCAATCGTCGGCCGAGAGGGGCCAGCCATGGGAAAACACGATGGGCTCGCCCTTCCCCCAGTCCTTGTAGTAAATGGTGACGCCATCCTTCGTAGTAATCGTATTCATCTGCTTATCTCCGGTGTGGTGTGAGCGATTCTTGCTCTGATTGAGTGATTCAGCGTTCGACGCAAGCGGCAGGGTGCTCGCCAGAAGAACCGCCGCGCCGCCCATCAAGACGTCGCGTCGCGAAATGTCGGACTTGGATCCCGCTCCGATACGAGCATCCGAGGGTATGTCCGCCGTGCCTATCGTCTCCATCATCGGTCTCCTCAATCTGGTCGTCGCCCGTTGTTCTGATCGAACTCTCCCGCCTAAGCGTGCATCGCATTGGGTAGAGAGAACGATTGCCCGTATCGAGGGTCTAATTTTTCACGTGCCGCACCTGCGTGCATCCCAACATCGAGTGCTTTTCGTACACCCACAAAGGGTGGCGACGAATCCTCTGCGCCGGCCTATAACAACGCGAACTCCGTCCTCCTTACACGGGACGCGATTCTCGGATTGCATAAACACAGGGCGAACGCCTGTCACTGATTCACCCAACAAAGGACGGTATCGTCATGAACAGCCCAGCTCCGCTTCTACAGCCCGCGCAGTGCGCGCTACTGCTGATCGATCAGCAGGCCGGCCTGGCGTTTGGCGTCGGCTCGAGCGATCGCCAGGTCCTGCTGAACAACACGGTCGCACTGGCACGCACGGCCGGGGTCTTTGAAATCCCCGTCATCGCCACGACGTCGGCGACCAAGGTGTATAGCGGTCCCCTCATGCCGCCCATTCAGGCGGTGCTGCCGGATGTTCGCGCGCTCGAGCGCCACAACATGAATCTCTGGGAGGACGATGCAGTCCGAGATGCGGTGCTCAAGACTCAGCGTCGGCGGTTACTCGTTTCAGGGCTATTGACCGAGGCTTGTGTCTCCTTTCCGGTACTCTCGGCCCTTGCCGAGGGGTATGAGGTCTATGTGGTTGCCGACGCGTGCGGGGGAATCACGCCGGACAGTCATGCGCTGGCATTGCGGCGCATGGAAGGCGCCGGAGCGCGAGTCACGTCCTGGATCCAAGTCCTGTTGGAATTTCAGCGCGATTGGACGCGTCACGCGACCTACGAGGGCGCGCGCAGCATCGTGGAGGCCTTTGGCGGGGGCTACGGCATCGGGCTCGCCTATGCACAGTCGATGATACATCCCACGTAGGGATGCCGGCCTCCCGGGAAGCAGCGGCGCGAGCGGCCATACGCTCCCGAGGTCAACGCCGCCCGGTTTGACTAGTTGACCGGTACCACCCCATGGCCAATCTTGTCCGTCGTCTCCGGCGGTATCCGGCACCCGTTGATGAAGCAACTCAACAGATTGAACCACGAGATGATGAGAATGAGCTTGCGGGTGAGCGGCTCGCCGTAGCGCGTAAGGAGCTGCGAAAGGGTCTCATCGTGTAACGTTCCCTGTATGCAGAGCTCATCGGTGGCATTGAATGCGAGAATATACTCAGCGCCGATGGTGGTCGGTGCATCATCGCTCGCGGCAGCTTCGATCTCCACAGGCGTCAAGCCCACGTTGCGCCCGAGAATCGCTTGGGCTTGCCACTCGTAGGCGACGTGATATTTTGCGGCGACGCGTAATGCGATCATTTCACGCAACTTGGGGTCCACGCCGGCGGCGTGGAACACGCTCTTGATAAATCCGGCGACCGCCGGGAACATGTCCTCGGTGCCGGCGAACATCTTAATGACATTCAAGGTCGTACGCTGATCGTAGCTGCTACCAATCGTCCGACTGATGTCCGCCTCGGATGGCAGCGACACGGCCACCAGGTGCGAATCTCGATTGGGTAATGTCATGAGCGATTCTCCGTGCCCGAATGTCGTTATCCAAGTTGTGCTACCGGGCTGCCTTTGCCGCCGCTTCGATGAATGCAGCGATTTTCGTCGATTGCTCTATGATGGACATGTGACACGTCGGCAATGTGAGAGTGCCAACCGCCCCAAGCCTTTGCGTCTCCGCGGCTTCCATCGCCGGTGGCAACATGCGATCGTTGCTCGAGACGACGACCCAGGTGGGTTTTTTCCTCCAGGCGGCGACGGTTAGCTTTTCGTCGAACATCGGTCCGTAAGTTTGACCCTGCACCGCATAGAAGAGCTTCTGATCCGCCAAGGGTAGACACTGCGCGATATCTTCGGACACGCCTTTGAATGACATCGACGCGAATCGCGCGCCATCAATTTGAATTTGCTTCTGACCTTCCGTCCAGCCGTAAGCCGAGCTTGCATCGTTGGCGGATTGACCCGCTTCCGGGGCGTAGGCGGATACGTAGACCAAGCCGACCACCTTCGGATCGTCGCCTGCCTGCGTAATGACGACGCCGCCCCAGGAGTGGGCGACGAGCAAGACAGGGCCGTCCTGTAGCGCCACCGCGCGGCGGGTGGCCGCCACGTCCTCCGTGAGTGAGATCAAGGGGTTTTGCACGGCGACGACGTGATACCCGTCTGCCTCTAGGATGGGTATCACTTTGGACCAACTGGTCGCATCGGCAAATGCCCCGTGCACTAGGACGATGTTCTTGGCCCCAGTTTGTGCAGCTTGGGCATCACTCAAGCATGGAATGATCGCGAATACGGTCAAAGCCAGTCCAGCGTAGGAAAAGACATTGCGAAGATAAGACATGGAATTCGCCTTACTTGCCCAGAGCCGATTTCGCGGCCTTATTGATAACGGCGGCTACTTCTTCAGGCTCTTCCAGCATCGCCAAGTGGCATGTGGGGAGTGTAGTTGCCGTCGCGTGCAGCCTTTTTTCCTCGTCTCGTTCCATCGCGGGAGGCAACATGCGATCGTTTGCAGAGATAACAATCCACGAGGGTTTGGTCTTCCATGCGGCGACGGTCAGTTTTTCGGCGAACATGGGGCCGTAGCTTTGCCCCTCGACTGCCAACACCAACCGCCGTTCTGGAACTGGGAGACCCTGTGCGAAGTCATCCATGATGCCTTGCGAGGTCATGGAAGCGAATTTACTGTCATCGACACGGATCTGCTTCTGTCCCTCGGTCAGGCCAAACGGCATACTCGCTGCATTGGCAGACTGGCCTACATCCGGTGCGTAGGCCGCGACATACACGAGCCCTGCAACCTTCGGATCATCACCCGCCTGCGTGATCACCGCTCCTCCCCAGGAGTGACCGACCAGAATAACCGGCCCGTCCTGAAGCGCGATGATGCGCTTGGTGGCGGCGACGTCGTCACCCAGGGACGTCAATGGATTCTGGACGCCAACCACGTGATATCCGTCGGCCTCGAGGATTGGAATGATCTTCGCCCAGCTCGATGCGTCAGCAAATGCGCCATGGACCAATACGATGTTCTTTACGACGGGCGGCGAGGACTGAGCGTTCGCGAGCGAGGCTCCGAGTAATAGCAGTATCGCCATTGATCGAGTCGGGAAGCGAGACATGGATGTTTGAAGGGACCGGAACATAACGTTATTCCTCTGAGTGGTGCTGCTGTCGGGTGCAAACAATCGTGTTGAAGGAGCATGACCGACTATCGACCGTCGGCAACGCCCCGTTATCGGTGAGACAGAACAACTACATCGAGGGGGGGGCATGATCCGACGCGCTCTGGGTGAAGCACCCCATTCTGAGTCGCGGACAAGAAACCCCAATGGGTCATGACCGACAACAGGACAAAGTTGATAGTCGCTCCGATCGATCAAACAGCAAAAAACCCGTAATGGCGTCATGGAACGCAAGCGCTACGGAGCTAGAGCAAATTCGTGATTACCGCTGACTCACATTAGGGCACGTGAGCGTTGGTAGGGTGTTAAGTTTTACTTCACAGACAATTAGATATCCCGTTTGTTGCAGGTTGACGGGCGGCGCAACCTGAACGGGGTTCAGGCAATTCAATCAACGGAGTACGCACATGAACAACGATATGCTCGCCGTCCGGGTCGCGCAGGCGGTTTTTGCGGTAGGTGTTACAACGGCTTCGGTTCTTGCTTTCCAGTTCGCGATGCTGGTCGGGTAGCTGGCAATGCGGAGGTTATTAACAAACCACGGGCGCTTTGCACGGTGGATGCCAGCGCCACGGAGCCTCGGTGGCTACGTGATGGCTGTTGTTGGGAGGCTTAGGGATCTAGCGCCCTACGCGGTGGTGGAACTGATTCTGCCAGGAGGCTCGCTGATAGCGGTTTTACTTTGGCTTTATCGCCGGCAGAAGAAGGCTCCAGAATTCGCGACCCAGGAGATTCTTTCGTTCTTATAATTCTGCGGTAGAGCTGTCGCCGGAGGGCGCCGTGAAAGGTATCGCCAGCACCGGCACCGACAACCTGGACGTCCTGCTACCACTCATCGCCGTCGTCACCGCTCTTGGCACAGCCGGCGCCGGTACCCGTATAGAACTGCTCGTAGATCGCCGCATCGTTGCCAAAGCGCGCAAATACCGGCCGTGACCCGCGCAGCTTGCTGAAGTCGGTCGGTTTCACCTCGTCAAGGTCGCGGGCCTTCGTCCGGCCCGAGGCGATCCCGATGGTGCCGATGATCCCGGGTGCATACGCGGGCCCAGTATTGGCCAGTGCGCCGACGATCATCTCGATCTTGCCCGTGCCGTAGATTGCGACCTGGAGCGTGTTCAAATCGGTGGTACCGGCCGCAGGCATATCACGGTAGGTGATGATGACCCGGTCGTTCGCTGAATCGAAATACCCGTACACCCCGCTGCCGCTGCCGGCGTTGCCGATGGTCAGGTTCTTCATCAGAGCGCCGATCGTGAACTGGTTGCTGAGCAGTAGGTTGCCCTTCATGTACCAGGGCGAGCCATTGTCATCCACCGTCGGATAATCCGTCGAGGTGCGGGTGGTGATGACTCCGTTCTCGGATACCACCAGGGTGCTGAGGGTGCCCTTCAAGCCTGGCACCGGGAACGAAAAGCCCGGATAGCTCACATTGACGCTGGTCGAGGCAGCCACCGCCAGAGCCGTCGGTCCCTGGTTGTAGAGCGGCATACCGGTCGCGACGCTGACTTCGTAGCCTTCATCCCCAACCGGCAGGAACGTGATCTTGTCGGTCGCCTTCAGATCGAGAGAGTGGCCGCGGACGTTCTCGCAATTCTTTGCAAACCGCACCAGAGGATTCTGCCGCTGGTTCGCCGCGGAATTCTTGAGGTACTCGTCGTAGTCATCGCTGTGCTGCAGCATTTTGTTGAAGAAGGAAACGGCGTACCAGTTGGTCAGGCGCGTCGTCTCGGCGATGGCCACTTCGGGCTTCAGCGGCATCGACGGCTGCAGTTCGTTCTTGACCGCCAGGATGGACGAATCCCCGAACATGATGGCCGTCAGCTGCGCGTCGGTGATCCCGTTGAACGCCGAGGCGTCGCAATAGTCGTAGACTCCGGACTCGCGCGCGCCGGTGTAGGTGAAGTAGAAAGTCGAATCGAAGGTGTAATTGGCGAGGTCTGACGCATTGAGGCCGGAAGAGTTGATGAACGCCTGCGGGAACACGGCGGGGTTTACCACCTGCATCGAGTTCTGAAAATCGGTGCACCAGCTCGACTGGTAACCGCCCACATGGTGATTGATACCGGCGATATCGATAAGGTATTTCGGCTTGCTGCCGGTGAAGGCGTTGAAGTTGTTATACGCGATCCCGGTGTCGTTGCCGAAGAACATCAGCGGCACCCTGGCGTTGGCATAGTCGCCAGCGTTCAGGAGCAGGCCGTAATTGGTGCCGGCTCCCATGAAGGCCGCCTTGACGCGTCGGTCTGCCGGGTAGTTCGCCGACGAGATCCCCGTGACGGTCGCGAGAGTGGTCTCGCCGCCGAGGGAGTAGCCAAGCACGCCGATGTCCTCAGAATCGATTGCCTTGGAAAAGTCGATGTGGCTCTTCTGGTCGACAGCGCCGGCAAGCATCTCGTCGATGGTGAAGCTGACATCCTTGGAGCGCTGCAAAATCACGTTCGAGCCGAGCAGAGGGTTGGGTCCCAGCGACAGATGGAAGTCTCCCTCCAGGAACGAGGCCTGGAAGTACGCATCGTTATTGCCCGTATGCTCAACGGAAGCCACGATGTAGCCGTGACTGGCGAGCGTTTCCAGCGTGTCGGGCATGTTCTTGGCCGCCGTCACTTCGTCACCGTGCGTCGCGACCAGCAGCGGGAACCTACCCTTCGAGAGCGGCGCTTTCTCAGTCACCGGATGCGAGGACGTCGCTGCAGGAAAGGTCATCGGCGGCAGATTCGGAAGCCCCGGATAGACGGTGCCACCGGGGTTTTGGCTGTAAACCGGATTATTCCAGGTATAGACGATGGGTGCCCCAGGGCCCGCGCCTGCCGGATACCAGATGTGCACATACAGGGGCCGCCCTGCAGAGGTCGCCGGCGCCGAACCGTCGGGATTGCGCGAGAGGTCCGTGATGACGACCGTCGTATGACCGATCGCGTAGGGCCCGAGCTCGTCCGGCGGGTAGAACGGGTGATCCGGCGATCCTGCCAGCCCTGTCGAAGGCGCGAGCAGGAGCGCATTGATGACTATCGCGGAGGCAAGTGCCGCAGCACGACCGACCAGGCCCGATTCTTTCCTCACGGCACTCCCCCTGACGCGAGGCCTGCACGGCTCGCGCATTGTTGTTGCGAGATTCAGCGACAGCAGCCTCATCCAAGCGACGTGGGTCCTGCCGCGCTCATTCCGTCATTAGCATCGCACTGGTTTTACACCTGCATGTCGCCGGCCACCAATCTATTTTTATCATGGCTCGATGCGACATTCCCCAACGAATCAGAGATCGACTATTGCTTGAAGCAATACCTGTATGAAGTCCAAACTCCGGACGGCGGGCGGTTGGATTTGAAAGGGCGGACGGGGAGTTGCTCGCGTCGACGTAGCGGGATTGCAGGCCGGATTGCCAGCGCTCGTTTTTATACGCCGCTCGAAGAGCGCCCGAATGCCCTCGATGGCGGAGGACGTGGCGACGGAAACCGATCGAACCGGGCATCTGCCAGGATTGCGCCCAGGTGCTATAATTTCTTCTTGTTCAATGGGTTGGGTGGCTTTCGGATTCCTGGCCACTACCCTCTATTAAAGAGAATCGATCTTTGCTTTAATAATCCTCGGCGCTATTGAGCAATCTTTAATAAGGGTCCCATGAGACGACCGGATTCCGGACGATACGCGATGTCCATTGCCGGCAACGAAGAAGTGCGCGCCTTCGTCCCGGCACCGCTACCGCCAAATCCTCCCCTTGAGCTCGTCGGTACCGTCCGTGCTGCACTCGACCAGGCACTCCTCGCTTTGGGCAGACTCGACGGGGCGGCGACGGCGTTGCCGGATGCGCATCTGCTCCTCTATACCTACGTGCGGAAAGAGGCGGTGCTCTCTTCACAAATCGAGGGCACGCAATCGACACTCGACGACCTACTGACGCATGAGTTGGGAGAAGCCCCCGGTGTACCCGTCGAGGACGTCGCCGAAGTTTCGCGATACGTCGAGGCGATGAACCACGGCCTGCAGCGGCTGCAAACCGGTTTTCCGCTGTCGAATCGATTGCTGCGCGAGATGCATGGAATTCTATTGGCCGAAGGGCGCGGTGCGAAGAAGACGCCTGGAGAGTTTCGCCGATCCCAGAACTGGATTGGCGGCACGCGTCCTGGGAACGCGGCCTTTGTACCGCCGCCGCCGCGGGACGTCGACGATTGCATGGGAGATCTCGAGCGTTTTCTGCACTCCGATACGCCGCCTTTGGTCAAGGCGGCCCTCGCACATGGTCAGTTCGAGACGATACACCCCTTCTTGGATGGAAACGGGCGCATTGGCCGACTACTGATCACCTTGCTGCTCTGTCATGACAGAGTGCTACGAGAGCCGCTGCTGTATGCGAGTCTCTATCTCAAGCAGCATCGTCAGCAGTACTACGGCGAACTCAACGCGGTGCGAGAGTCGGGCGATTTCGAGCGCTGGCTTGAATTCTTCGCCACCGCGATTCGTGTCAGTGCCGAAGACGCGACCACGACCGGACGGAGAATCTTCGCCGTCTTTAAGGAAGACCGAATTCGATTGCGGCAACTCGGCCGGCAGGCGCCGGCAGCCCTGCTCATTCACGAGGCACTGCAGTCAAAGCCCCTCGCAACCATTGCCGCATTGACAAAATCAACCGGGCTCACGACCCCCACCGTGACCCAAGCACTGCGAGCGCTGGAGAAGTTTGAGATCGTGCGCGAGACAACAGGACGAGCGCGCGGACGTATCTTTGCCTACGCGCGTTATCTCGACGCGCTAAATTCCGAAGCTGTCATGCCGCCGCAGGTTTAGGGTAGGTTCGGCAACCGACAGCGAGATCTCGATTGATCGTGCCGGGGCTGCGGCCGTTGGCGAGCCGGGATCGAATGTAGGGGGTCAGAGTGTCATGGTGCACCCTTCGCAGAGGGAGAATGCCAATGAGAGGATCAAGCATCGCCAACGCCCGCCGATCGCGCTCGAGACTGCGCTTGTGCCCATTTTCGGCGAGAAACTTATCGACGGCTTCCCTGAATGTGTGTTCGCGCTGCTCGCCATAAAGATGCACCCGCCGGGCCTGGGTCACGCGATGCGCGAGAATTGAGAGCCGTGCAGCTGACCACCTTGCTGCTGGACGAGGTAAGCCAAGGTAATCGCCTTTTTGTTGGCAAGAGTCCGACTACGGCCATCCGGCTGGCTCCAGCGATGCTATGAAGCCCCCCGGAATACTAAACGCCGGAGCGGATTGTTGCGAGCGGTCTCAATAACGTCATAGTGGAGCGGTTTAGAAACCATCGCTCAGGCCACTCTGCGATAGCGTTGAACGAGCGACGGTGTCGTTGTGATCGGTGGCGGAGCCGAGGTCAAGCCTCGTCGAGCCATCCGTGGCGCTGGACTCGTAGGGCCGCCTCGGTCCATTCCGGACCGAGGCGGTGGACGGCCTCGAGCATGCTGCCCCAGGCATCTTGCAGCAGATCGTAGCGATCCAGCACCATCGCGACCGCGATGCGCTCGCCGGTGGACAGCGTGCCAAAGGACCGTGCATCGTGCGCAACCATGCGCACTTTGCCGCGGATCTGCGATTCTGCAGGGTTCATGGTGTCTATTTGGCGATGGTGGCGATGAACACGGTGAGGTCCGTGACGACTAGCTCTCGATGTGGTCTTTGGCCCGATAGCTCGGACCCTCGATCTGGCAGATATCGGCGTGATGCAGAAGCCGGTCGAGCAGCGCGGAGGTGAGGGTGGTGTCGTTGTTGAAGATTTCCGGCCAGGTTTTGAACGCGCGGTTCGTGCTCATCAGGATGGCGCCGCGCTCGTAGCGCTGGGAGATGACCTGGAACAGCAGGTCGGCACCGAGTTTGTCGATCGGAAGGTAGCCGATTTCGTCCATGATGATCAGTGACGGTTTCAGATAGCGCTGCATGGTACGTTTCAGGGAGCCGGTCCCGGCGGCGGCCGAGAGGGTGTGGATGATGTCGATGGCGGTGGTGAAGAGCACCGAGTAACCGCGGGCACAGGCCGCTTGTCCCAAGGCGATGCTCAGGTGAGTTTTGCCCAGACCCACGGTGCCGAGGAAGATGACGTTGGCCTTCTGCTCGATGAAGTTCAGGCGGAAGAGGTTCTGGATCTGGGGCCGGTTGATCTTCTTCGGCCAGCTCCACTGGAACTGATCCAGGGTCTTCTGCACCGGGAAGCGTGCCCGTCGGATGCGTTGCGCGAGGCTTTTATCCTCGCGGCGGGCCACCTCGCCCTCGATCAAGCGCTGCAGGTAGTCGAGGTGCCCCCAGCCCTGCTCGGCAGCGGTTTGGGCGAGTTCATGGTAACTCGCGCGGATATGCGGCAACTGCAAGCGCTGAAGCAGTTTGGCGAGGGAGTCGCCGTTGCGTTGCTCGTCGTCGGTGTGATCGTCTTTACTCATCGTCTTCGACCTCATAGATGGATAAATCGGGTTCGGGTAACTCGAGGTCGAGCAGGTCCGCCCGCCGTGTGAGCGACAGGGGGCTCGCGGCCGGGGATTTCAGGCGCGCCCGGGATTCGAGGAGATGGGCGATGTACTCGCTCGAGAAGGCGTTGAAGACGATGGCATCCTCGATCGCGCGGTGGCAGGCGGCATCACCGTAGATCTCGGCAAGCGCGATGATCTTGCGCACATGGCCCCGGGCGTTGAAGCGCCGGGCCTCCAGGCCCTCGTAATAGGCCTGCGCCTTGGGCGATATCGCTAGGAACCGCGGCATCACGCGCTGCTCGCGCGCGTTCTGGCGTTGTTCGAGCAAGGCTTTCGGGTGATCCGGATCCTCACGGTCCAGGTACCGGTCATAGCAGCGCACATGCCGGGCAATGAGCTGGTCTTGGGCGTAAATGCACACCCGCTCTGGATAGGCTTTGACGATCACGCGCTGGTTCGCGTACCTCGCCGGCACCGAGTAACGGTTGGTATCGAGGGAGATGCGGAACTGGCTCGAGGCGCGCACGTTCAGGACCCGGCCGAGATCGTACGCATTCGGGTTCGGTCGGCGTAGGCTCTCCCGCTCCTCGGCGAAGAGTTCTACCGGTCGGCGGTGCGTCTCGCCATGCTCGCGCACGTTGGCGATCTCGTTCAGCCACAGCTGCGCTGCCGGGTTCACCGCCGAGAAGTCGGTGAACTCCGTGCCTCGCAGGAAGTTTTTTTTCACATACCCAACGCCCGATTCGACTCGGCCCTTCTCGTTTCCGGCGGCGACATTACAGGGCACGATTTTGAAGTTGTGATGCCGCGCGTAGTCCAGATATCGTGGGTTGAACACCGGCGCGACACCGGTCAGGCGCCGCAGTACCGCGGACTTCAGATTGTCCACCATGACTTTCTCCGGCACCCCGAGCGCGGCGAACGCCCGCTCGTGGCAACCCAAGAAGTGCTCCATGGTCTGCGCGACCGTGAACTCCACGTACATCTGCCGCGAGTAACACTGCACCATCACGAAGAAGCTCAGGCGCCGGCGCGTATTGCCCACCGAGACTGAACCGTACTGACCCCAGTCCACCTGGCAGCATTCGCCTTTAGTGAAGACGAGTTTCAGGTACGCTTTCTGCTTCGGTGGCCGAACCCGGCGCACGTAGCTGTTGACGATGGTCTTGCCGCCCTGGTACCCGGCTTCTCGCAGGCGCTGGAAGATTTGCTGCGCGCTCAAGTCATGCGCTTCGAGCCAGCGGACGATTTGTCCCTTGTAGGGATCGAGTTGGCTGCCGCGCGGTGGGTTCGCACGCTGCGCAAAGCGTTCCCGCCGTGACCACTTCGAGACGGTCTGCCGATGCAGCCCCAACGCCTGCGCGGTCTGCTCGATCGATAGGCCTAACCGTCCACGATGGTCGCGGATCTTGCAGTAGGTTTCATAGTCGATCATCGGCGCGGCTCGTCCGACTCGCCGGATGCGGCAAGCCTCGCCCGCAGCTGCGCAATGCCACGTTCGACCGAGTGCACACCCCTCACCCGCGGCGGTGTCGCGGCCGTGTCAAGCGACAGCACTTGATACAGGGGTCGCTGGTAGGCGATCAGATCGAGACGGATCAGCTCGGCACGCGCGGCGGCCAGGCGCGGCCTCGGCATCGACAGCAGCCGCTCGAGGCTCGCCTCGCCGTAATAGCTCAGGCCCTGCGCATCGGCCACCGTGACCAGCACCAGATACAAGCCGAGGGCATCGAGGCCACAGCGCTCAAGGTGCCGGTCACGCACCAGCCGTTGATCGATCCAGCTGAACTGCGTCGGCACCCGCCGCAGCCGCTCAGGCCTGAGCACCCTTTTCACCGCCATCGCGCACCTTCCTCGCCAAGATGTCCTGGCCGAGTTGTAGCAAGCCGCGCGCGGTGCTCGCGATGTCGTCTTGTAAGGTCGAGTCGCTCAAATGGGCGATTAAGCCAATCAGCACAGGACCTTGCAGTCGAAGCGCGTCTTGCAAGGCTAAAGTGGCGGTTTCTTCATGCGATTCATGCACTTGCGGGGGAAGCGCGTCTTGTAAGGTACGCCTCTTGTGGCGCGCCGTGTTGCGCCAGTAGCCGGGATGATTCCGTTGCCATTCGCGTACCCGGGCGGCGTTGTCGGCTTCACGGAAGTAGTTTCGGTTCTGCGGCTTGGCGAGCCAGCGACGCTGCCGCGCCGCCTTCCCGGCCGCTCGACACGACTGTTTCGCGCAGTACTTCTGGCGCCCGCGATTGCGCACATCCACCGTGAATTTATCCCCGCAGCACAGGCACTTACTTTCTCTTCGCGTCGCCATGGATCCCTCGCTTGAGGTTCCATCTTCGCCGACACAGGCACGCAACCATCATCGCCACCGGCATCAACACCGACGGGAAGAAACCAATGCGAATAAGACGATATTGAAAATGTTCGTCCGAAGAAAACGGACGAAGAAGATGACGATGTTCAGACCGCTGGAATTAGACGAGGATCAAGTCGCCGCTGACAGCGGATCGCCCCTTCAGGGCGTCGCACCCAGGCAAATAGATGGTTGATCAAGATTAGGCCGCTTGTGCGCTAAGTCGCACGCCGAATGCTCCGACGATCTTCATCACCGTTTCAAAGCTCGGATTGCCGTCTTTGGCGATCGCTTTATATAGCCCCTGGCGCGAGATGCCGGTTTCCTTGGCAAGTTTCGACATACCGCCGCGCGCTCGAGCGACGACACCAAGCGCATGCACCAGAGCCTCGTGGTCAACGCCGTCCTCAAAAAACGCCTCGAGGTACATTGCGACTTCCTTCGGCGTCCGAAGATAATCGGCCGGATCATAGGGCGCAAGTCCCAGCGGGTTCTTGGCTTTCGCCTTCGTCTTCGTTGCCTTCGATTTTGCCATCACTCAACCCTCCAGCTTCTCCATCATTTCGAGCGCGCGTTTGATGTCCCGCTCGCTCAATCCATCGCTGATCGGCTTGTGGTCACCGAAATTGCCTAACGACAGCCGAGCGACGCGGGCGTTGATCCTTACTGCCGCCTTCCGGTCCTCGAGCTCCTGGAGCCAGGTAGCGAATGCATTCGTGCGGATCACTTCGAACATGTTCAACTGTAAACTACGGGGACAGAGTGTCAACCATAGGGGACAGATGCCGGGATCGCGCGGGACGCTTGCGGGTTACGGGTGCGGGCGGATCAATAGGTCAATCGGTACATCAAGTTACTAAACGCAAGCGCGCTTGCGTTTAGTTCTACTATATGCAATTATGCGTGCATGTGGTTACGTCCCTTTTGGACCGAGCGACTGGAGAGCCTGTGGAAGGGCCGCTCGGTAATCTGGTTTCCCGGCGTACGACGGGCGGGGAAAACAACGATTTGCCGTTCGTTGAAGGATGTCGAATATTTTGACTGCGAGTTGCCGCGGCAACGGCGGGTGATGGATGACCCGGAGGGCTTTTTGAAAAGCCTCGAGGGGAAGCGGGTCATCCTCGATGAGGTACATCGCCTGCGCAATCCCTCCGAGCTTTTGAAGATCGCGGCGGATCACTATCCAACCGTGCGAATCATTGCGACCGGTTCTTCAACGTTAGGAGCCACGAAGAAATTTCGGGACTCCTTAACGGGCCGCAAGGCGGAGTTGTGGCTGACGCCGGCCACGAGCCGTGATCTGGAATCACTGCACGTCAAAAAGCTGGAACACCGCCTTTACCGAGGAGGGTTACCGCCGTTTCTGCTGGCGGAGCAACCGATCGAGAGTGATTTCCAGGAATGGATGGATTCGTATTGGGCTAAGGACATCCAGGAGCTATTCCGTCTGGATAGACGACGGTCATTTTTGACATTCGTCGAATTGATGCTGACGTCGAGCGGCGGGATTTTCGAGGCCACTCGTTTTGCACGCCCGAGCGAGGTCAGCCGCACGACGATCGCCAATTATCTGTCGGTTCTAGAGACCACTCTCGTAGCGCATGTGATTCGTCCTTACTCGACCGGCAAGACCGCGGAAATAGTGGCGGCACCGAAGGTGTACGCCTTCGATACCGGCTTCGTTTGCTATTTCCGGGGTTGGCACCAGCCGCGCCGCGACGACATGGGCCTGCTATGGGAACACTTTGTGCTCAACGAACTGCATGCACGCCTACAGACGCGGCGCATCCACTACTGGCGCGACAAACAAGGGCATGAGGTGGATTTTGTGCTCGCGCGACGTGGCAAGGCACCGATCGCGATTGAATGCAAGTGGAGCGCCGGTGATTTCGATGCGAAGTCTCTCAAGGTCTTTGCCGCCCGTTATCCTAAGGCGCAACATTTCGTGGTGGCTCAAGACGTGGAGAGGGCGTACACGAAGCGTTTTGATTCATTGGAAGTGAAGTTTAGTAGCCTTGCTGCGTTTGTGGACAAAATGGAGGCGGAATTCGATCCGGATTGAGGCCGAGTCTCGATTGAGGGCAGGCGGCGGGCATTAGGTGTAGTCGCCGAACCGGCGCACTAGCCAACACCATCATGAGCAAGCCCCAAAAGCACCTATCCGCTCCGCCTGCCTACCTCGGTGAAAGCCGAAGTGGTCCGGCGCGCCAAGGCGGACGGCACCAGCTTCAACCAGTTCGTCCACACCCAGCGCGTTGCCGCGCACCGTGTTGGGGGTGAACCTGTGCGTGTGCGGCGTTAGGCTGAGGTTGACTTTCGGATGGCGCGTGACGTGACTCACAGCGCTTTCCCGTACGTTCTGACAGCCTTAGTAGTTTCGCATTTCGAGGGAACTGAAATGGGGCGACGTAAGAGCGGTTTTTCGGATTTATTGGAATTGGCCGTGCGCCTACCATGGAAAGTCTCTGCGGCCTTGGTGCCGGCGACATTCTTGACCTTCCTAGTGATCGAATTAGCCTCCGGCCAAAGCGAGCCGGTCACTGATCTCAAGCAGATGAGTTCAGTTATCATTCGTGGATTGATCCATACGTGCGCTTATTTTCTGAAGTATATCGTTCCATTGGCATTTGCGATCGGTGCGGCGGTGTCCTACTCAAAGCGGGCGCGGTCGGCCGACATATTTGATCGGGTGCGGAGTAACGCGAAGGGCGCGGTCTCGGACCTATCGTGGCAGGACTTTGAGAGACTCGTGGGTGAGGGATTTCGGCATCGGGGCTTCCAGGTCACAGAACTGAGTGGCGCGGGTCCTGACGGTGGCGTGGATCTGGCGTTGGCGCGGGGTCATGAGCGGTTTCTCGTTCAATGCAAGCAGTGGCGGGCGCAATCTGTTGGCGTGTCGGTAATTCGCGAGTTGTACGGAGTTATGGCGGCGGAGGGCGTGGCAGCGGGCTATGTCGTCACGTCGGGAACCTTCACCCGGGATGCGAAGGAGTTTGCCTTGGGCCGGAATATTGAGTTGATAGATGGAAGAGGGATAGCTGACCTCCTAAGAGATGGCCGGAACGCATCCCCAGCGATGATTGAAATGCCGGACACCGCATTCAAACCATCGGCACCCGCCTGCCCGGTGTGCAAGTCGTCCATGGTGCTCCGTACAGCAAAGCGAGGAAGCCGCGTAGGAAGTTCATTTTGGGGCTGTGCGCAGTATCCTAAGTGTTGACAGACGTTGGCGATTGGATAATGTGGCTACTCGTTTTGGCCGACCAATACAGTTCAAGTGGATCAGTTCTGCGCAACCACCAGAGTGAGCTTGGGTTCAACATTGGCGATTAAATTAAAGTCTCGATCATGATGTAACCGGGCAGAACTATCTGCGCCCTGCAGAACTTCCTGCAAAATTGGCGGTGCAAGCCAGATAGACTCGCCATGTTCGAGAGCTGCAGTAAGCAGTTCGACTTCGATCAAGCTGTCGCCGCGTAGGTACGCGATCCACACTGAAGAGTCGACGAGCATCTTAGTTCAACGCGAGGGGCTTGCTGCCTTGGGATCGTAGCCGTCGGAAACACCTCCGGTACCGCGCAATGCCAGAACTCCCGAGTGGTCGCGACTACGGACGTAGTGCTCGAGCGCAACGTGGACGGCATCACGAGTGGTTTTGACCTTGGCGAGTCGTTTGACTCGCTGTACGAGCTTCGAATCGAGAACAATATTCGTACGTTCAGCGCTCGGTTTGCGGACGTGTTTCATGGGGATCCGGGATACACATGGTATGTGTAGGCACTTTACTCGGCACCCCCCGTGCGATTCAACGTCGGACGCAAAAACTCACCCAAAGTTGGGCAACTCCCTAATAGCTCGAGACACCGCCTAACGTTTAGAATGTTACCGAGTGAGCGGGCGATCTGCGGTGCCGACCGTGGCGGTCATCACTGCCGAGGTCGGTTAGTCGAAGTTTCAGCGCACGAAGAAAAACAGGCCTTACTCTATCGCCAACCACACCTCCGGGGCGTGCGGGAGATCTGCGGGATTGGGGACATCACTGGGTAGTTCTACCGCTGATTTCCAGCAGGCCGTCATTCAATCGATTGAAGTGCTAACACATCAGTCGAACAGAATCGCCTTCTCAATTGCGCTTGTACGACCGTTCAATTACTCTTCTGCCACACACATGATACTTACAGTTATCAAAGCTTTACTGTGATACGATTTGGGTCGCGGGCCGAGAACTGCCCGAATCTGCCGAACCACAGTTCCTGTCCACGCTTATTGAGATGAGGCCAACGGTCTAGTTTTCGGAGGCCGGTGGGCGATCGAACCGAAGCAGTCTTTTCTTAGTTCGAACAATCGAAGGGTCTCAAATCAATGACAGAGTCCAGCGAGCGTGAGATAAGGTCGGGCGCCGCCGAGCTGATTCCAGTGGCGGAGCGTGAGATCCATGATCAAGTGACGGCGCTTTTGAGCTGGGAGCGGATGGCTACTAAGGCCTACTCGGCCAATACGCGTCGTGCGTGGCGTGCAGATTGGGCCATCTACTCCGCTTTTTGCTCGAATATTGGGGCTATCACGCTGCCCTCCGATCCGATGACAGTGCGCGCTTTCATTCTTGACCGCGTACTTGCGGGCAAAAAGCCCGCCTCAATCCATCGCTATCTCGCGACCATCACTCGGGCCCATCAAGCGGTACGCGCGATGAGTCCTTGCGACAGCGAGCCAGTCCGCCTTGCCATCCAAGAGATGAAAATGACCACCACATCGCGGCAGCGTCAAGCGCGCGGCGTCGGTCGGGCTGAAATTGCGGAATTCTTAAACTGCGCGGGGAAGGGCATTCGCGCGGACCGCGAGCGGGCGCTCCTCTGCGTGGCCTACGACACCATGGCGCGGCGCTCAGAACTCGTGGCCTTGAATGTCGAGGATCTCACCCTGGCGCCCGATGGCTCGGGCTCAGTCCTCATCCGCAGGTCCAAGACCGATCAGGCCAGCGCCGGCGCGAGTTCTTATTTGTCCCGCGAAACCGTACGCCATCTCCTGGTATGGCTGCAGGCGGCCGGTATTCGCGAAGGCGCACTCTTCCTGCGTTTGTTTGGCCGGAATAAGATCGGGCCACGGCTCAATGCCGCCGCGATCGCTAACATCTACAAACGAGTCGCGCAATGGGTTGGATGGCCGGAAAGGAAGGTTAAAGAAGTCAGCGGGCATTCGATTCGAGTGGGCGCGACCCAGGATTTGCTGGAGCTCAATATTGATCTAGCATCAGTGATGCAAGCAGGGCGCTGGAAGAGCACTGCCATGCCGATGCGCTACGGCGAGAACGTCTTGGCGGCACGAGGTGGCATGGCACGGGCCGCGGAGATGCAGGGACGCAATCAGAAGGAAGCGGAGTCGGACGCTGAAAAGGTGGGTAATAGTGACTAAATCTATTCGCGCTGCGCGCGTCACGGCACACGCCCAACAGGTCTTCGCGGGACAACCCACTTATGCCGCAGCGTGGCTCCGCGAGGCCAAGTCCTCGTTGGGGGATCGCACCCCGTTGCAATTGCTCGCCACAGAGTCCGGCGCACTCTCCATCGAGGAGCTGCTTGTTGGGATCGAACACGGCATGTTCGCCTGAGCATTTTCCATCGAAACTCCACCAGGCTGACAATGACCCTACTCGGTCATGGCGCCTAGCGAGCACTCGCGAGTACACACCCACGCAGGACCCGAGGCATGGTACGTGCTTGGAGCCCAATGCTTGGAAACGCCGGCAGGAACTTTCCGGGGACATACCGGGCAGACGATGACCGCACCACCGAACTGGCCCATGCAATTGAGCGTAACTGGCACAACCGTAGCCAAGGCTCTTACGCTCGTAATCCACGACTCGACGCAGGCATTTGGAGCGGCGTCAGACTGGAAACCCACGGGCGCGTGTCAGCGGCTCTAAGACACAGCTCTTAGGGTCCTTTATGGATTCGTGACTCTGCATCCGACTAAAGTTTGACCCCTAAGCGGCTGCATAGGCAGCCAGTGAAAACTCGGCCGTTCGCCTCATGTTTGGAAAAAATCCGTCAAGCGACCACGAAATGCTGCAATGTTTGGGTCGGCATACATCTATTTCTTGATAACGCGAGTAGGGTGGCCCCGCGCCAAGCGATATCGCGATGATCTGGTGTTAAGTTGAATGAGTACGACACGTCAATATTGGACTCGGTGTGGAGCGCGTTCATGAAGATCGCCACTGAGTTCCATGACGACCCAGGCGTAAGGATGACGCTGCAGTATCACGGCTGGTACTCGGCCCAATGTCAGTTCGATCGATATCGAACCTGGGGAGCGTGCGGAAATCGTCCTGATTTTGAAGACGAGCCCACCGTCAGGATGTTTATTGGAGACGTGCTCGCGGAGCTGGGCTACACATCCATCGAGGTATCCGACGCGATGGCGGGGCTAGCAATCTTGCAAAGTGACGTCCGCGTCAACTTGCTCATTACCGATGTGGGCCTTCCTGGCGGCGTCAACGGGCGGCAGATGGCGAATGTGGCTCGAGAATCGAGGCGCAATCTTAAGGTCATGTTCATCACAGGATATGCAGAGAACTCCGTTTTCGCCCATGGGCATTTGAGCGCGGGTATGAGCGTATTGACCAAACCCTTCTCCATCGACGCACTGAAAAGCAAGATCCAGGAATTAATGCAACCATCGTGATTTTACTGTCGAACACCAACGCCTATAGGATATCGCGATCCGGTCATTCAACTACTGTTGCGCAAGCGTCACGATCGCCAGGCCACTTTCGCCCGCTATGGAATATATGAGGTACACGCGTTGCCCTTCGCGGAAGACAGCAGGATCGCGCAATTGCCGCACTCGATGGGGAGCGTCATCGGGCTCCGAGACCTCAAGCGGTTGATCACTACCTTCATACGTCATTACTGGGGTCAGGACAGTAACCGCTTCAGAAGCCCTCCATGCGGTCCAATCAGGACTTAGTTGTACGTCGCATTCAAGAATGCGCTCCGGGCGATCTCCAATGCGAGAATAATATATCCGCAAAACATCGCCGCTAAGATCCACCGCGGCATGACGAAGTATGTGACCGTCGTCGGGCTTCACAAGTGTGGGGCCCTGCTCAAATACACCGTCCGGCTCACGTGACCTCAATAACTGGCCGCCGCGCACGATCGAGTAATAGTAGCCGCCGTACTGGAAAACGCGGAAATACGCCGGCCCCAGCGGCAGCGTGCCGGCAGCGAAGTGCAGACCATCTGCGGAGCGAGCCTCAAAAGTCTTCTGTTCCGTGATGTCTACACGTCCCGAAGCGCCGGCAGGACAGTGAAAGTACATCCGAAGTTCATGACGACTCTCATCGACGTGCACGTCGGGTGAGGCAATGTGATTGGTACAGCGCGGCGCCTGCTCAAGCCGCAACGTGCCGGGCTCATAGATGTGCCACGGGCCCTGAATCTTCGCTGCGTAGGCCAGTCGGATGTATTTGCCGCCGTGATGTGCGAAATACAAGTAGTACTTGCCCAGCGGATGTTTGATCCAAGGGGGCACCCTGATGAGAGAAGGTCCGTTGATGTTATCGCCTAGCGTGTTGGTAGACTCAGGGGTCACAATCGGATTTCCAGGAAATCTGGTTGTTCGTATGGGAGTGGCCGCGTGCGCTAAAACGGGGAGGGCCATCGTCGCAACAATAGCGAAAGAAGTCACCGCGCAAGCAATTCGCATTTGATTTCGGATCTATTGATCACTCCTACGGCCGAACAGCGCCTCGGCACCGCCAGCCGCCGCTCCAAATGATAGCTAGAGCACCGCCTCGAGTATCGGGAGTGTACGCTGATATCGCGCGAGCATTTTGTAAAGACTCATTCGGTGCTGCAAGCGCACAGTTACCTAGCCGTGGAACCATTTTCAAAAGGATTCTAGACGTCAGCAGATTGCGTCCTGTATGCAGATGACGACGTCCTAAATCGGATAAGCAAGGTCCGAGTCTATATTTTTGGGAGAAGGTTCCTATGATTAAAACGAAGAGCCCGGCTGGGTCGTCACCAGCAAAGGACAAACCCCACATACTTCACCATTAACGGTCTAATTCAGGGCCTTGGGCGCGGCGTCTGCGATCTGCACCCACTTGTGCCACGACCATGCCTTGGCAATATCCGTAGTTTCCGCGTGAAACATGAGGTTCCGTTGCGCAGGCTCGCTCATTGTTTGCCACCACGCGATGCAGGCTCGATCAAGGTGAATGAAACTATGGTTGAATCCCTCGCGATAAGCATGCTTCATTTGCCGCGTGCATTCTCCGAATTGCTTGATCAAAGCGTCGTAGTCTTGTTGCGGCAAGTTATCCGAGGAATCTAGCTGGTGCCAATCGGCGGCGGCTCGAGTTCCGTTGACCGATATTGCGAATACCTCACCGAGTCTTCTAGAACTTTCCATTACGTGCTGGGTCATTGGATTTTCCTTCGGTTTGTGTCACAGACTGTACTTCCTCGGTCAAGACCCTAGGCGAAGTGAGATTCACCAGACGCTTTGCAAGTCGCCCATTTATCGTCTCGTGTAAAGCCATTTCAGCGGACCTGAGCTCCGGATTCGAGATTACAACCAGAGGAACAAGGCCAGATTGTCTGCCAGGGTAGGAGCGTTGGGCAGATGAGCGCGCCACGGGATACCGGACGGATATTTCGAGTTCGGTGATCGCGACGCTACCTCGAAAGTTATCCAATTTCGGCGTCGATAATTTTTGAACCATGCATACACACTCACACTTCCTGTGTCGCCTTGATGAGAGAAGAGACGCCCACAGTAGTCCGATTCAAGTCCGATAGCGACCCTTCAGCGTCGAGTCAGGTAGTGCCTCAATAGACCGGCCTCCGATTGACCGGCGACAATGCTGCACCCGCGAGTACGGCAACGTACAGACAGAGAGCGTTCACGCGTGCTTTGATTTCCCTTTTGATCCCTTCGACAAGCAAGGAATCATGGCAATGGACCGCCGCATAACGTATTGGCGATCTGCCCTTCGGGCAGGCTTAGGGCTGCCGCGCATTCCCAAGTCCGTCGAAAAACTGGAGCGCGCTGCGCTACAGCGAGCGCTTGAGGACTCGGAGGCGCGCTACGCCAATCTCATCAGATCCATCGATGCCGCCTTTTGCATCGTGGAAATGGTGTTCGACGCTTCCCAGCGGGCGACTGATTATCGGTTCGTGGAAGTCAACGCCGGTTTCGCCGCGCTCACTGGGTTAGAGAATTCGCTGGGCAAGACCATTCGCGAACTTGTGCCTTCCATCGAAGATGATTGGCTGACAATTTTCGCAAGAGCGGATCGGACACGGCTGCCCCAGAGTTTCGAAGGTCCCATCGCTTCGCTCGATCAACGATGGTTCGCAGGCACGGCATTTCCGACCGGCGATCCGCTCTTACACCGTGTGGCGGCCATCTTCAACGATGTCAAAGAAAAACGGGAAACCCAGTCGGCGCTTGAGCTACTGAATACGAACTTGAAGAAAGCGGCGGCTGACAACGCAGTCTACGCAGAGGCTTTATATTGCGAAAAGGAACGTGCGCAAGTCACGCTCAACTCGATTGGGGATGCGGTTATTTGCACCGCCGTCGGTGGCGAGGTGACGTATCTTAACGTTGTGGCCGAGCGCCTCACCGGGTGGAGCCGGACTGATGCGATCGGCCAAGGGCTGGAAACGGTGTTCCACATCATCGAGTCAAAGACGCGTGAACTGATTCCCAATCCTATGGCATTGGCCACGACGGAGAACCGAATCGTCGCGCTTCCGCCCTTGTGTACTTTGATACGGCGCGACGCGACGGAACTGTTTATTGAAGACTCCTGCGCGCCGATCCATGACCGTGAGGGCAAGGTCACTGGCGCTGTCATGGTTTTTCACGATGTAAGTGTCACTCGCGGCCTATCGAGCCAGCTCATATATCAGGCGGGGCACGACAGCTTAACTGATCTGCCCAATCGCAATTTGCTGAGCGATCGGCTCATACAAGCGGTGGCGACCGTGCATCGGCATCACACCTCGTTAGCCATCCTGTACCTCGACTTGGATCGCTTCAAACATATCAACGATTCTCTGGGCCATGCCATTGGTGATCGATTGCTTCAAACGGTTGCGTTAAGACTCACTGAATGCCTTCGAGCATCCGACACAGTGAGCCGCCAGGGCGGTGACGAATTTGTGATGATGCTGATCGATATAGAAAGTAGCAACGATGCCGCTATTTGTGCGGAAAAGGTGCTCCAATCACTACGCCTACCGTACGTTCTGGACGAGCACGAATTGCACATATCCGCCAGCATCGGCATTGCCATATGTCCGCAGGATGGCAGCGAAGTCGAGGCTTTATTGAAGAATGCCGACAGCGCCATGTACGAGGCTAAGGAGCGAGGCCGCAATAATTATCAGTTCTACCGCAAGGATTTGAATGCAGGCGCCAGCGCGCGACAGATGCTCGAGAGCGGGCTCCGCCATGCGCTAGAGCGCCAGCAATTGGAACTCCATTACCAGCCCATCGTGAATTTGCAGTCAGGCGCCGTCGGCGCAGTCGAGTCGCTTCTACGCTGGCATCACCCCCAACTGGGGCTCCTCATGCCGGCAGATTTCATGGGCATCGCGGAGGACTCAGGTCTCATTGTTCCTATCGGCAGTTGGGCACTGCGTACAGCCTGCGTGCAGGCGAAAGCGTGGCAATTGGCGGGAATGCCAGCGTTGCGATACGCGGTGAATGTATCAGCCGTTGAACTGCGCTCGAAGGGCTTTGTGGCGGGTGTCGCCGCAATCATTGAAGAGACGAACATTGAGCCCTCCTTCCTCGAGCTTGAATTGACCGAAACGTTCCTGATGCAGGACTCGAAATCGACCGCACTCGTGCTGAACTCGCTCAAGGACCTCGATGTCCATCTGGCTTTGGACGATTTCGGGACAGGTTATTCGAGCTTGAGTTACATGCGACGCTTTCCGATCGACACCTTGAAAATAGACCACTCCTTCGTCAAGGAATTGAACACCAATCCCGATGACGCGAGTGTCGTCAGCGCAATCATCAATATGGGCAAGAGCCTGCACATGCGGGTCGTCGCCGAAGGCGTCGAGACTCGCGAGCAACTCTCATTCTTGGAAGCACAGCACTGTCCTGAAGCCCAGGGTTTTTTATTCAGCCCCCCGGTGGCAGCCGCAGCGTTTGTTCCCCTGGTTCAACCGAGCGGTGCTCATAACCTTATTTAATAGCACACAACTCACCTCTGGCAATTATTCACTCTGTGCCTCGTAACGGCGCCGCAAAACAATAGAGCTATGATGCTCTTCTTAGGTTTTCCGCCGCTTTGACGGCATGGCCGCATATTTACGTGACCTCCGAAGCAATTTGATCCTATGTAGGCGAACGCACAGACAACCCACCCAAAAACAGAGCTAGCTGTGTGGCCAGACGGGATGGTCGTCACAGAGGAAGTCGACGATATGGTCCATATACGCAATTCGGAATATCCATACTCTAGTCAAGCGGCGGCATTCGACCGCACTCAATGCGAAGAATGATCCCTCTGGAGAGTGGCCCGGAGCGCCGCGCAGTTGCGCGGGCTCTCGCCAGC
The DNA here is from genome assembly GCA_963807505.1 of uncultured Gammaproteobacteria bacterium. Lineage (GTDB taxonomy): Bacteria > Pseudomonadota > Gammaproteobacteria > Steroidobacterales > Steroidobacteraceae > Bog-1198. Next base: position 2,049,814 of record CAWECC010000001.1, read on the forward strand.
AGCGGTGTTCGAGAGCGAGACGCGCAAGCGCTATCCAAAGAAGAGGAACGAGCTCAATGTACGCTGGATAGCATTGCCGATGCCCTCATTAGTACGGATCTCGCGGGGCGCGTGACCTATCTGAACGTGGCCGCAGAGCAGTTGACGGGGTGGCTGAGCGAAGATGCCATCGGCCAGCGCATCATGGATATCTTTCAAATTATCGACGCCGAGAGTCGCGTGACCGTGCCGAGTCCTGTGGCGCTGGCCATTCAAGAGACGAGAGCAGTTAGCTTGCCTTTGAACTGCGTCCTCAAACAACGCGACGGAAGTGAGAAATCTATCGAATATTCCGCCACGCCCATCCGGTCCAGTCACGGTCCTACGATCGGCGCTATCGTAGTGTTCTACGATGTAGGCATGGCTAGGGCGCTATCCCTGGAGGTACACCCCTTTTTCGACCCGCTGACCCGTTTGCCCAATGGCGCTATGCTGGCCGATCGGATTTCCCAAGCCATAAGCATTGCCCGAGAAAATAGCAAAGCGCTGGCAATAATCTACCTGGGTCTGGATTTCTTTAAGCACGTGAATGACTCTCTCGGACATCCGATCGGTGACCGCCTGCTGCAATCCGTCGCGGGCCGCTGCAGTGATCAACTGCGTACCTCCGACACGATGAGTCGGCGAGGCGATGAATTCGTGATCTTATTGTCAGAGGTGACCCAGGCTCAAGATGCCGCGATCAGCGCCGAAGCACTTCTCCAAGCCGTGTGTGCGACCCACCGGATAGACGGGCACGACATTCATATCACCGCCAGCCTAGGGATCGCAACCTATCCCGATGACGGCATGACTACGGCAATATTGCTGAAACATGCGGCATTGGCGCTGCGCAATGCCAAAGATCTTGGCCGCAATAATTATAAGTGCTACCGGCCCGATGGCAATTCACCCGCGATTCCACCTCCGGCAATTGGAGTCGCCTGCGTCGCGCCCCCCCTCGTCTCGTTGGCAACCATTGACGCGACACATCTCGTACAGTTCACAGACAATCGACTTCTCGCGGCGCTCCCAGACGCCGAATGGCCACGTTGGCGGCCGTTGCTTGAATGGACTGATTTGACCGTCGGGCAGGTGTTATACGAGTCCGGGACTGCTCTGAGTCACGCGTATTTCCCAACGAGCGCGGTGATCGCGCTGATTTATACGATGCAGGACGGCGCCTCGGCGGCGAGTGCCCTGGTCGGCAATGACGGTGTGGTTGGAGTATCGCTTTTTATGGGCGCCGAATCGACCCCCAGTCGTGCGCTCGTTCAAATTGCCGGAAAGTGCCTTCGAATATCGGCCGACACGATCTCACAAGAGCTCCACCACTACGGCCCCGCACTACGTCTGCTATTACGCTATACCCAAGCGATGCTAACGCAGATGGTGCAATCGGCCGCTTGCCATCGGCATCATTCGCACTATCAACAGCTCTGTCGCTGGCTTCTATTGAGTTTTGACCGTTTGAGAACCAATGAATTCGTAACAACTCGGGCGGTGTTGGCCGCCGTTCTCGGCACACGAGGCGGACACATAGCCGATTGCATTCTCGAATTGCATCGCGATGGTGTGATTAAATATGCGGACGGACACATTACGCTTCTGGAGCGTACTTCATTGGAGGCGCGCTCGTGCGAATGTTATGCCGTTATCCAAATTGAATGCGCGCGCCTTTTACCGAACAGCCGGGCTGTCTAAACATGGCGGCCCCTCTGTCAGGCACAGTGAGTTCCACCGACATATCGCAGAAAGTGTGCATCAACGGTCACGCTCCGACAGAGTGCACTTGCCAAGATAACGACTATGCGGGAACGGGCGTGCCTGATTCGCAAGACCCGCGTACGGCAGAGCCGTCACTTGAGTCTGTGTTGTCCAGTGCAATTAGTATCGAACACGCCGACAATGCCGTTATTGCGAAAATGCTCGAGAGCACCGGCATCATGTGGAATGCCGGCACAGAGCGCGGTATCTCCGCCGCAATCATCGAGCACAGCAATGATGCAATCATCTCGAAGACCGTCAACGGCATGGTTATCACTTGGAACTCGGGTGCGGAGCGCATGTTCGGCTACACTGCAGCGGAAATGACAGGCTGCCCCATCACGCGCCTTTTCCCACCGGACCTTCTGCACCAAGAGACCGAACTTATCGCACAATTGCATCTCGGCAAGACGATCTCGCACTTCGAAACGCGGCGAGTTCATAAGAGCGGCGCGTTGATCGACGTGTCAGTGACATTATCGCCAGTGCGCGCCGCGGGCGGCAATATCATCGCCATATCGAAAATAGCCCGCGATATCACCGAAAGACTGCAGCTGCAGCTCGCCGGCGATGCGGCGGCTCGCGGACTTCGAGACAAAAATCAGCAGCTGGAGAGGTCTAATCGCGATCTGGAGGATTTTGCTTACGTTGCCTCACATGATCTGAAGACACCGCTGGGCGGAATTAAATGCACCGCCTTATGTCTCGAGGAGGACCTTCACGACCAGCTTTCGGATGACTCTCAAAAGCTATTCAGGCTCATGCGAAGCCGGATCAACCGCATGGAAACGTTGCTCGATGATCTACTCGCCTATTCACGCCTCGGCCGTACCGATGCGGGGGTCAGTGAAACGAGTTTGGCTGACATCTTCGCCAGTATCATTGAACTGTTGAATCCACCTGCGCACATTCGAGTTCGCGTTCAAGGCCAACTCCCGACGATTGTTACTGCCAGTGCGCAACTGGAGCAGGTTTTAAGAAACCTGATCAGCAATGCCATTAAGCACCACGATAAACCGAGCGGCGAGGTGGTCCTCTCCGCAGAGCGAGTGGGGGACTACGTGGAATTCGTCGTCCGCGATGACGGCCCGGGTATACTGCCAAAATACCACGATAAAATCTTTCAATTGTTCCAGACGCTAAAGCGCCGCGACGAAGTGGAAGGCAGCGGAATGGGCCTCGCCATCGTGAAAAAATTGGTCGAGCGGCATAACTGCCGCATTACGGTCCAATCTCAAGGAAACGGCACGGGGACGCAGTTCCACTTTCAGTGGCCGATATTTCAGTCTACGATCAATGCTATAAGTGGAAGATGACTCAAGCGCGCATCGTGCATCTACTGTATGTCGATGACGACGAAATTTGCCAGATGATGCTGGCCCGAACCTTTAAGGAGACTAAATTCCCGCACCCAATCCTCTACGCGCAGGACGGCACCTGCGCCCTGGAAATGTTGCGGGGAACAAACGGTCGGGAGCGCGTGTCGCGTCCATTCTTGATTCTCACCGACCTCAACATGGCCCCCATGGGTGGGATTGAGCTTCTCAAAGAATTGCGACAAGACGAGGAGCTAAAGAAAAGCATTGTGTTCCTCTTCAGTAGCTCGAATGCCGACGACATTAAGGTACAGACATATAATCTCGGGATAGCAGGCTACATCCTCAAAACCGATCCGGCAAACTCTTTGCTGGGAGCAGCGGCGTTGCTGGACAACTATTGTCGGGTGGTCGAATTCCCGGCGGCGTAAGAGCTATGGATATTGGCAGATCGCGTCCTAGATCCACTTCACGACGTCGTAAATCGAATGCAGCAAGGTCCGAGTCTATACTTTAAGGAGTTCACCATTTTTGTTTCAACCGAGGTAGGACAGTATTAACTGCCAGAATGGCACAGACGCGACGTATTGTGGACAACGACGCAATTGCGACTTTGCTACATGAACGACGCCCAGAGACTCGTCTTGCCAGGTGTCGGTGCGGCCGAGAAAAGACATTAATCCATGCCATTGTGGTCATGATCTGGTGACCACAACGTGCGTCAACAGCCAATCTGACTCTTCCTTCGGCACAATACGTCAGCTCACGACTGTCGCCTTAAGTGCTTCAGCAAATCGCTGCCGCTCTGAGTGGGGCCAGCGATTCATAAGCGGTCTCAGGAGAGAGTAAGCAGCGCCTGGCAAAGACTTGAGGCGCGCATCGTGTGAGGCGCGCCTATCCAGGAAGACCCGCCATATGGCGGTCGCGAAGAGACCGGCCCAAATTCGAGTTTTGATGCCACCCAATGGATGTTCGAGTTCAGGCGGACCCCGTGGCTCACGGGATGCTCCATGCCACACTGCGTTCCAAAGACGCGGCCAGCCGGCGAGATCATAGACTATTCCGTTTGCCGCTTCCGAACCCATGATAAGAACGAAATCGCGACCGGCTATGGACTTGAGCATCTCAGTGAGTACGATTGGATCCAGCCTGTTGTAGACCGGGATGATTGGGAATATTACGTCCGCCACTGATGGGTTTCGACGATATGCTTCAGGGCGTACGGGGGACAGACTGTGGCTGCTCGAACGGCCTGCGAGGCGGTATTCAATCGGTTCGAATCGGCCTAAAAGGCAGTGATGCCTGTCGCAGATGAAGGTCCAGGCATCGAGCCACGGGCGTCGAAGGTAGATTAGTCCTCGCTCGCGGTCTTCGCGCATGCATTTCGGACAATAGGCGTCTCGATGTTCAGGCGCGAGAGTAGAACCAGTCTGGCTCACAATGAGGCGCTCGAGCTCAGATCGTCGATACTTGGAACACTTTGTAAGTGCCGTGATCAGTCCTTCCGGGGGCCGGGTATCGAAATCGCAGTCGTGCGGCAACGAATGGTGCTCGAGCGCCATGACTCCCTTGGCAAACTCGCGGGTTGTCATGTGGTAGTTCGCCGCTGCTCGGAATAGCCAGGAACCGAAAGTTTCGTCCAAACACGGAACAGGCAGAAGGGGTAGTCCTCGATCTGCAGGTGCTGCGACAATCATGGGTGCAAACGGCTGGTGACGGGCCGTCTGCTCTCCCTCAGCGGTTCGAAGATATCCCGCCAGGAGGATAAGAGCTCAACCGTGATTTGCTCCAGCCGCCGCCTCACGGCCCCAATTGCCGCGTATTCGATGATCTGTTTGATGCCGTGAGTGATGCCGGGAAGCCGCTCCTTGAGCGCGGATTCCTTCAATAGTGCCTGCTGCATCTCAACCGAGCCGAGTCTTGAGGGAAGTCGAAGCGGCAACGATCGCTCGAACGCCGTTAGAAATTGCCCGAACATGTCCCCGACGGTCCACCGTGGCAGGTGCGCAATGGTAAAGCGCGTCTGGAGCTGACCCTCGTCGCGTACCATCGATTCGAACCCTGAAATACCGGTGCAAACGACACTGATGTGATTGGCGGTTGAAATCCACTTGACCCAATCCCAGGTGCGGGCTTGATCGCGCGCCTTCAAGTTCATCAGATGTTGGGCCTCATCGATGATCACTAACCGCGTTGCTCGCTCGGCGAGCGATCGTTGAATCAGATCATCAGCGACCCAGCGTTGCCTGTGGACCGAGAGCGGTGCCGGAATATCTAGTGCCGACATCAAGGCTCGCTGAAGCACCGGGATATCCGGGTGGGCGTCGGCCACAAAGTAGACAACCCGCTGCTCCCCGGGGTCCTCCACGCTTTTGCAGCGGCGTTCGAATTCCCTCACCAAAGTGGATTTGCCTGATCCCGCATCGCCCACCAACGCGAGGCATGGCGGCCGGATGCTGACGGGTCGATTGACGAAGTCCTCCAGCAAGGTGAGCACGGTCTCGATCGGATGGTAAAGAATGAACCGATCACGCTGGATGTACCGAATTCGGCTGCTGTCATCCGCATCCAGTAGTTCCCGGGCCTCATCGTCCAAGTGCTGGAAGCGGCGGGCTACCATCGGTCATCTCCTTCGACGCGGCAACGAGTGGCACGAGCTGATGCACCGATCTTTAAGATGTGGCTATTCTTCGCATCCGCATGGGGCTCAATGAACCATTGCGTTTCGCGAGCGAAGCGTCGGGCAGACCCGCGATGGCGGCGAGCAACCTTTTTGCGAATTAATGATCGATTCGCTGCGAGCTCCTGCGCGATCAAATGCGGGTCGCGCGATCTTCCGGCTTGAAGTTCTAAAGCCCGAACTTCCCGCCATTCCCACAGCGAGAAGGGCATGCCGAAACCGCCGGCAAGCTCAGCGGCAATAAAGTCGGTGGGTGTCTCGAGATACACCCGCGACAGGTCTCGAGGATCGTAGCGCACCATCTGACGACGGGCGGGGTCCATATGGGGAATCAGATCTGGCGAACGGTACCTTAGTGCGTGCAAGGAAATGCCTTCGCGCGTCACCCTGCGCCATTCACCTGGCAGAAAAGTTAAGAGAAAATGATCAGCACTCGCCGGGAGCCGCGGCAGGGTAGGTCCTCCGTTCATCCGCCAGGCGCGTTCCCACGCTAGCACGGGCGGCATCTGCAACGTCCGGTGGCGTTTCTTGTGATAGGCACTGATCTGCCGGGCGATATACAGCTCCAGTTCCTTCAACGTCATGCGCGCCACGCGAATGGCGTGTCGCGGCCGCTTGCCGAGAACCTTTGAGAAGCTCGCCCCCGGCAAAAGACGTACTTTGGTCATGAATGTGCCGATGGCCCGCTCGATAATGCCGCCGGCGGCTGGATGGCCTACGGGCCGGTACTGAAGATCAATTCCATAAACTTCAGCAGCTCGGCGAAAGGCGCGGCCGTGAAAATCACTGCCGTTGTCGGAGAGAATGGTGCTGGCGATGCCAAATCCAGGCCAGCAGGATTCCGTGAGACCTAAATTGTTCAGCCAAGCATCTTTGGGAAAGGTGCTGTGATGCAGGCACAACCCAATACTCAGCTGACTCGGTGCTTCGAGGCTCAAGAGCATCCCCAAGATGACCCGGGTCGCCCGGTCGATCATCAGGGTGAGCACGGGGCGGCCAATGGTCGCACCAGTCTGGGGTTCGATCAGATGCACATCCGCCACCGTGTGATCAATCTCGACCACGCTCAAAGGCGCACCGGTCTCAATGCTTGAACGAACAGGTCGATTACGGTAGGCGATCTCGCGTCCAATGGCGGAAGGTAGCAGTGCCGTCCTGCGCCGTGCTTCCCGTAAGCGGCGACTCACGGTGCTGCGCCCCGGCGGCGGGAGATCCAGCGCTTCTGCCGCAACGCTGATCAGCGGCACGAGGTCATCAACGCCGATGTCGGGACTGAACTTAAGGGCTATTTGGATTTCGTCCGCCATGAGGCGCTCGACGTCAGGGTGAACCATCGTTGAGCCCGGCAAGGGACCCCGCCGAAGGGGCAGAAACGCCTCGATCGAATGCAGAGCCGCATAGCGCTTGAGCTTGCGACGAATTTGGCGGTCGCTGAGGCCAAGAGCCTGGACAACCAGCGCCCGTTCTTGAGAATCTGAGTTGCCCAGAAGTGGGCTGATGAGTCGCTCTTCCTTGAGAGCCCTCTCCCAAACGGGGTCCGTAAAGTCATCCGTCGCTGTGCGACGTTTGGCGGAATCCGCTATGGTTCCGCCCAGCATCGGTTTGAGGGCCGTTGTAGCGACGACTTCGGTGTGTGCATCGGCCAGATGTCGGACCAGAAGCCGGCTCACAGATATAGGTTTCAAAATCGAAACCGAGGCGCCACCGAGCAGCCAAACGGTTCCGGCTTCAAAGTTCAAGACCTGAGCCGCCCGCCTCGGAATCACGCAGGTACCGGGCAGATTTGACGTTCTCTTCAGTGGTGCTTTCATGAGCCGTCCTCCCTTACTCCTTTTCTTCGGGCGACAACATCGATCGGTTTCATGTCGTCCCGGAGTGGGTGTCCGTATCCGTTCGGGGATCAAGATTCCTGTCCGATTACCGATTGGGATCCATCAGACGATCATTTCGCTGATATTCGACTTCGAATGGCTAGATGACTCGTCCCACAGCAACCATTGAAACCAATGACTTATGTGCGTGGTTCCGGGGGCGGATGGGTGTTGACGGATCGACCCTGGCTGTCGGGTCTCACGAAAAATGTCCGCGTACCAAGATTCGTGGCCGCGGCTAACCCAGCCTGAAAAACCGATGTGAGGCCCGCGAACGGGCTTCAGTGCTTAAAATACCCACCCCGAGCTACCCAGAATCGAAAGAGGCCAGAGGGCCGGCTGCGCCTAGTGCCACATCCAATGTAGCAACATCGTCGTGTCGGGTGGCAGAGAATGTAGCAATAAAAACATAGGCTTAGGGGCGAGGAGTGGTCGCTCCCGCCACCTTTGGACACCAACTTCAGGATGCGACATAAGGTGAAAATGACCCAGTGGCGCTCTGAATTCAGGCCCATGCCGATCGCCCCGCAACCGGTGCTTCACGGCCCGTTGGCTGACTTGCTCGAATGGCAGGCGATGGCGCAGGGCGCTTACTCCACCAATACGCTGCGCGCGCAGAAGTCGGACGGGGCGATATTTCAGGCGTACTGCGAATCGGTGGGCGAGGCGTTCCTCCCGGCGAATCCGCACACCGTGCGCGCATTTATCGGTGCCCAAGTGAAGGCCGGCAAGAAGCCGGCGACGATACAGCGCTATATCGCGACGATCTCGCGCGTACATACGGCCGCGCATCTCCACAATCCCTGCTCAAGCGAAGCGGTGCGGTTGGGATTGAAGAAGATGGGTCGGGAAACCTCCGCTCGCCAGGACCAGGCGCATCCCTTGAACTGGACGGACATCAAGGAATTCATCGATACCGCGGGCGATGGGCTGCGCGCCGATCGCGAGCGCGCGATGCTCTGCGTCGCGTACGAAACCCTGGCCCGTCGCGGCGAGCTGGTCGCGCTCGAGGTCCGCGACATTGATTTCCATCCGAACGGCACCGGCCAGGCGATCATCCGTCGCGGCAAAACGGATCCGATAGGGCAGGGGAGAGTCGCCTATTTGTCGCGCACGACGGTGCGTTGGCTCAAAGTTTGGCTGGAACATTCGGGAGTGGAGGAGGGCGCCGTCTTCCGTCGATTGATCGGTCGCGCTCAGATTGGTGGGCCCTTATATTCGGGTAGCATCTCGTTGATCTTCAAACGGGTGGCGCGGTGGATTGGGATGCCGGCGAGATACGTCGCCGCGATTAGTGGCCACTCGACTCGCGTTGGCGCGACTCAGGATCTCGCGGCCCTCGATATCGATCTTGCGGCCATCACCCAGGCCGGCGGCTGGAAATCGCCGCGCATGCCGCTGCAGTATGCGGAGAAGATCAATGTGGGAAGATCAGGAATGGCGCGGGCTGCGGAGAAGACGGGGAGGGACTCGATTACTGACTGAGTGGGCAGGTTAAAATGATGGGCGGGTAACCGATTGATCGACTGCTCACTGCGCCCAAGGAATTCGACTGATGAGTCAAGCGCCGAAAGATACCCGTTCCGCAGCCGAAAAAGCCCGCGATACCGCTGGCATCATCGGGAGCTTCAAGCACGAGGGCTATGTTCCTACCCCCGAAACCGAGGCGATCCATCAGCGCGCCGAGCGGGGGGAAATCACAACTGAAGAGGTCATCGCGATTTTTCGCGAACACGCACTTGCGCAAGAGCGAAAGGCGATGGCGCGCAAGCGTCCGCGAGTCGGCTAGGCGTATGATTATCAGAGAGAGCCGGAGTCGTCTGAGTCGCTGGGTACCGGCATCGCAACTAAATGTTGCGTTAAGCCGGCAGCGGGAGGAGTTGTGACTGAGCTTAGGACCCGATTGGATGAACGCGCTTTGGACCTACTGATGTTGGGTACAGACATGGCCTATCGTCGCATATCAGGACCAACGTCTAGAGCTCGAGGCCGCGCGAAAGGCAAGCCACAATCGACAAAGAGCTGATTTGGCTCCAACACAAAGCAACGGAGACTACGAAGTTGCCTAACCAGGTTACGACGCGGCGTAAAAGCTCTTAAAGAGTGCGGCCACCAAGTCGAAGCGCGTTCGAACGCGAACGTCTCTGATCGGAATGACGATATACCAACCCGATCTCAAACCGAGCGCTGTAGGTCGTAAACTCCTTGATGCTTTTGACAGCACTTATTCGCGGCACATGAAGTAAAGCAATTCTCTCACCGGTCCGTAAAAGCGAGCTGTAGAGAAATCATGGAACTATGCAGATAGTGGCCGCCGAGATTGGATGGCGACAGCAAACCCCCGATAGCGTGAACCTCGACGGAAGTCGTATGATGACGCCGCGATGGTAACAGGAACGTTGTAAACAGGATCACGGATGGCCCTAATCATTCCCACGGCGGTTTCGACTTATGGCGATGCGACCAAGACATCGGGTCGCTTCCAAAAATATATTCTGGCCCAATTTAGATCAGATGCTGACTTAGAGTGGGTGCGCCGGACGCGTTCCAAACTAATAAAATCGGAACTGAAATTTGGTGATATCAGGGAAAACCGTCCGTCGCTAAAAAAAGATCCAAACCTCTGGTCACAAATTGAGAAGGGCGTGGGGCAAGGAACCATCGTTGTAATTGATCCGGGTGAATATGAACCGCTCGCGAGAGAGACCTTGCTAAGAGCGGACGTGGAGAGAGCGGGTTCCGAGACCCGTGCCATACTGGACGCATGCACATCAGAGGTCCTTGCAGGGACGCCGATCGCGTATTTACCCGAAGAGCTTCATCGAGCGCTCGATTGGCAGACAGCAGAGATAACGTCACTAGATCGATTCAAACCCGACCAGTTAGCTGAAGCATTGGGCGGAAGCCTTAAGCATGCCGTTATATTCGCCGCCCGGGCCCACGCCATTTTTGATGTTGGCCTTCTTGATAGCGCGAAGCGAACGACTGACGCATTGAAATCTCCCCGGCTGGCCAGGGTTATCCTTCCAGAGTTGCTGTCGACAGCACGATTTTTTGATACGGAGCATCCGGTATCTGTCGAGATGTTGAACGAGGCGGTGGATCTAATTTCTTCTGCTGTGGAGGAGGTGTTTCCCGACTTCGACCGAAAATCGGACGGGCCACTTGTAATCGAAACAGACTCTCGCGGATACGATGAGCTTCAGGCTTCGGATGTCGCGGCCGGATGGGCTCGAGAGATGTTGGAACTCTCGGATGCCCGAGTTCTAGGCGCGCAATTTGAGCGAGTCTGGGTAAACGGCAGACGCATAAAATGACCGTTGACCAGGCAGAGATATGTAGGAGCCGGCGCGTTGGAGCGATGCGATGAGGTCAATCACGACTGATCTACGGGTAAAAGCCCCCTAAACGGACACAATGAAGATCACCAACAGCGGCAGAGGGATTCACCAGCGAGAGATTCCGGGCCTGGAGAAGCTGAAGGATTTACCTGATCACTGGCATGCCTTTACGAACTTAGATCTAGCACTACCAGGGAAAGGCGTGCGAGAGATCGATCTGGTCATGATTCTTGAGGACAGGCTTCTCCTAGTGGACCTAAAGGATTGGTTTGGTCCAATAGCTAGCAAAGATGGCAATTGGGTGAATGGCAAGCGCGACTGTGGTCGATCCCCAGTGCACAAGATATCTGAGAACGTCCGTGAATTGATGCCATTGTTGAGAAAATTTGTAGCGGACCAAGAAAAGCGAGAACAGGGCCCGATTCAAAAATTGGCTATGCCATGGATTGAAGGTGTAGTCGTCCTGACCGGAACTGCTGACCGTAGTGGAATATCCCCGTCAGAGGTATCTCGGGTCTTCAGTATTGATCCTTTCATGAAAATGTTGAGGAATAGGTCAGAGCGCGATGCTCAGTTGAGTTCCTCTCCGTCACGGCACACTGACTTTACAACCTCAGAATGGATCTCCCGCTTCCGCCGCTTCTTTAATACCTCCAGCGGCATATTCCAGGCCGGCACGCGACGTTATGGCGGCTTTAAGGCGACGCAGGAAAGTCCGTCGTTTCTCCACCGCTCGGGCCTCTTCTCTGAGTTCGACGTGGAGGAGGAGGGTGTCGCAATGTCATCCGGCTTACTACGTCGCTGGGACTTCACCAAGGCACAGACTCGATTTCAGAGCGCCGAGGGCCGGGGCACGATCGTTGGGCGGGAAAAAGCAGTCCTTGCGTGGTTAAACGATAGAAGTCCGCGTTGCGAAGCTACGTTGATCAAACAAAAAGTCGATGATCAAGAGGGCGGAGTTGCGTATTGGGAAGTCTTCGAGCGCCGCCGCCGAATCCAACGCTTGAGCGACTTTACCGCGTCGAGCTTCGTAAAAACTACTGCAGGCGAGCGCGTGGAGCTATCACGACAGGTGCTGTCAGCTGCCAAATCAATTCACGACCTTAATGCGGCTCATTTAGACATCGGTGCACATAGTGTTTGGCTCGAGCCGCCGAGTACCGCACGTCTCTCGCATCTCATGGCAGCGTCTCTCCCGGCGTAACCGGTACCTTGCCGACGTGCTTGATTTGACAAATAGAGCGGGCCCAGTAGCTGTCTGCGCCGATGAATAAAAGAAAAGTACTCATGCCACGATTTTCCAGGAGAACCTAACGGGCGTCTCTATGCCTCCGCCCCTGAGTTCCGACGGGTGGTGCCATTGGCGCGCATTAAAGAACAGCGAGATATTTTGTCTAGCGAGCATCTCGTTTTCCAGGCTCGTCGTATGGTTTCCAACCACGCCCCACGGTTTAACCGTTGCACGAGCAACATCCCAAGTGGGTGCCGGCTCGAACGATAACAACGCCATGAAATAGAAACTGTCACGCCCATCCTGATAGTAATAGCAATGCCAGCCATAATCGTTGGAACCCGCAAAGGCGATGTCGAATGGTTCGCTCGGGCCTTCAATGCGAGTGCTCGTAAGCACTCTGGGCGCGACTGCTGGAGCCGGGCCGCCGATTCCCCACCGGAAGACGAGAGAGGTTTCCCCATAACGCGTATTAAAGTAATGCTCAACGTTTTGTCGAGAAAACGCCTCATTTGCAGGACTAGTCCTGAAATATGGATCACCAGCAAGGATTTCCCAATGTTTCGGCTTCGAGCCGACCATCGCGAAAAAGAAAAAGCGAACACGCTGGTCCTGATAAAGGTATCTCATCCCCCCGGGAGAGTTCCTGACTGCAGCGATTTCAAATAGCCCATCGGGCCCATCGATCTTTTCTATCTTGATGGCCCTGCCATTGATGTGCGCAATATTCCATTCGAATGTGGTAGCCATTCCCGACGAAGCTTCATTCGCAGGCTCCCATGCATGCAACCAATCACGAGTCTTGAAGAACAATTCAATGTTGCGCCTCAACACTTCTTCGCGCGTGCCAAAGGCACTGAAAGGGGCGCCGAACCATTCCCTCATCGAGGCCTTAGTGACCTTGACGCTCAATCTTGGCTGCCTAGTCAGCTCCGCATTGAAGTAGAAACGACTATTCTCATCCTGATACAGAAAACAGTACTCACGATCCGCCCGTACACCTACGCAGGCCAACTCGAATCGTCCATTTGGGCCATCGATTACACCTCTTTCGAAATCACGCTCGGTTGTCATATTCAGTGCATCAGCGACGAGCGAGTCGTCAGCCCAAGTGATTGGCAGGCAGAGCGTGCAAGTCGGAGCGCAGCGGGTTGTCGGAGAAGTGCTGCTTCCATAGACGCGGCGTCAGCTCGGCGACTCTGCTGGCCGGATGCTCACCGGTGCGCTGCAGTACATCAACGAGATAGGTGTAGGGATCGATGCCGTGCAGTCGGCAGGTGACAAGCAGACTCTGGATGATGCCGACGTGTTTTGCACCGAGCTCCGTCCAACAGAATAACCACGATTTTCTCCCCATGGGAATTACACGTAGTGCCCGCTCGAGATGATTGGTGTCGATGGGAACATCCGGATCTGTGAGAAACACTTCGAGCCCGGAGCGCCGCTCGCGCACATAGTTCAACGCCTTGATGAACGGGTTGGTCGGCGTGAATCCTTGGCGCTCAAGTTGCCGATCAACCCACTCGAAGAAAGTCTCGACCAGTGGCTTGCTGTGAGTCAATCGATGTAGTTGCTTCGCGTCGCCGCCGAGCTTGAGCTTGCGGATGTCTTCCTCGATAGCGAACAGGGCCTTGAGCTGCTCCAGTGCCTCGGTCGCTCCAGTGGGCTCCGCCTCCAAGGCATCGAAAAAACCACGGCGGCCGTGAGCCCAGCACCGAGCGTGGGTAATACCAGTCTTTTCGGAATACTGCTCGTAGGCGGCGTAGCCGTCGGTCAATAACACCGCATCGACGGCGTGCTTGAGTCCCAAGGCGTTGCAGACGAAGTCCGCGGATCGCGAGGGGTGAAACGGGAAACACACCTCATCGAGCTGACCATAAACGGGCCAGAAGTAGCCCGCCTGCATCTTGCCGTGGCCAGCACGCCCGGCCTTGATGGGGGTCTCGTCCATCGCCTTGACCCGGCTTACTCGGATCGAAGCGAACTGCGCTTCGTAGATCGGTGCGAGCAGGCTGATCGATTGTTGCGCAATCTGGGTGAGCCACTGACGGCTCACGCGGATACCGGCGGCCGTGAGACGCTGATGTTGGCGGTACAGCGGCAGGTGCCAGGCGAATTTATCCATCAGGAGCCCAGCGGCGAAGCTCACATCCGCGCGGCTCCCCTCCAGGATACCGGCCGGTGACGGTACGCTCAGGATGGCTTTCGTGTCTTTGCGCTTGATCACCGGGCGGTGGTACTTCAGGATCACGTAGCTGCCAGGCCGTTGGGCGAGCCGATAGGTGACCTTCTCACCGATGACCTCGCACTGATCCGACTTCAAGTCCTTCGCGTCGGCGTGTACCAGGACGATCGTCTGGATCGGCACCTTCGATTCATCGAAGAACGGCAAGGCTTCACCGGTGTCCGCGCCGTCCCTTTGCGTAACGCGCCGGGTATGGGCTGCTATGCTATTGCGTTCCTCGACGGTGAGCGCGGGGACCGGGAATCCTTCGCCCAAGTGCATCTGCGTGGGGTCAGGTTCTGGTGCGAAGCGTTCGCTCTTTTGCCCAAAGATCTGGCGTCGGAACCAGTCGAGTTGTTGCTGAAGGGCAGCGATCGTCTCGGCCTGTGAGCGCACCAAGGCGGCGAGCTCCGCGGCGCTCATCGAGGTCACCTCGGTAAGAGTCGATGAGCCGGTAGATGCCGCGCTTTGCATGTCACTCATCCTATCACGAGGAGTGCAGAAAAGTGCTTGATTTATAGGTTATTGGTCACTACGGAGGGCAGAGAGAATCGCTTACGGATACGTTTAGCTTCCAAGCCCTCGAGCAGCAGCTTCAATCCCGTCCAGTCCATCTCGCGAGTCTGTACTGCTCGCCAATCGCTAATGAATTTACCCGTCTCGAGCCGTTTGCCCCAGATACAAAAGCCGCTGCGATCAAAGTAGAGGCACTTCAGCTGCGAACCGCGACGATTAATGAAAATATAAAGCGCCCCATCGAGCGGGTCGCGGCCCATCGCGTGGCGCGCGAGGGCCTGCAGACCGTCGTAGGACCTCCTCATGTCCGTCGGCTGCCCGTACAGATGCACCCGAATCTGTGCCTCAACGAAGAACATCAGCCGCGCGCGATGCTCAGCACGATCCCGCCGCCGAGATCGAGGCGCACTTCAAACCGTGGACCGCCCATCCCAATGCCGCCTAGATCGATAAACGGCGCGGGTGCTTCGGCTCTCAACCCCGCTTTGGACGGGACGCGAATCCTTTTACCCTGAGCGTCCAGGGACGACCGCCAGCGACGGAACAGACTCGCGTTGATCCCTTCTCGCCGGCAAAACTCCGGCACCGACAGTCCACTGCTCGACTGTCGAGAGAATAACTGTCGCCAGACCGCCGCACTCCGCCTGATCCGCTTGATTTGCGTCATCGCTCACTCCAGTTGTCGAAAAACCGGAGGACATTGTCCGGATACTCAGGCGGAGCGAAACAACGCCGCGTGGTTACCGCTTACCTCCCGGCGATCGAGACACTGGGCGAAACGCGGTTCCAATTCTTGTCAAGCTCGCGGGCCCCTGAGGATGTACTCGAGATACCCGTTATTGGAATTCGTAAGGATGTATTTCTCCTGGGCTGCGTCGTGCACACCTTGTTGTTTGGAGTGCCACCCTCCGGCGACCCACCGGAGTGGAATTCTGCGGTTGATGCGGATGGTGAGTTCTCGCTGATTCATCCATGGTTTGAACGAAGCCTTGATCTAGACGCGTCGAAGAGATTTGCAAGCGCATCGGAAATGCTCGACGGCTTTAACGCGGCTTGGGCATCTGCGGCAAAAGGGCGGGAAATAGCCGGGTTAGACCGATTTCGGTCTCTGAAGTCGCAACGCCAAATATTCCAGACCTACCCGGAATCTGCGCTTATCCAAGAGGATGATCGCGTAGTGGTTTGGCGGTCGAAACTCGCTGATGCACGTTGCATCGTAAAACTATGGAAAGGCACGGCGCTAGGAGACCTGGCGAAAGAGGCGCCACGCATATTGGCATTTCTTGAGCGTGCCGAAGCTCAGATAGATTCACCTATCGGTGGGACCGCGATTCTGCGGGCGGCCCATTGGACTGGTGATTCGATCGTGCTTGTGCAGGATGAAGTGGAAGGACCAGCGTTGTCGCAGATCGACAAAGCAGAAGGCCCGCTCTCACAAGTCGGTCATGCACTCGCATTTGTCGATGCCCTGATTACGATTGTTAATGAGATGCATGCTCGATCCATCGCGCACGGGGATCTGAAGCCTAGCAACATATTGGTAACGCGGCCTTCCGACACCGCTCAAGCGATTCCCGTGTTAATCGATGTTTTGGACTTCTCACCCTCGGATGACGGCGAGAGGATGTCGGGTGCGTATGCTCCAGCGTCCGGCGGCCGATTTGAGCGGGACCGCTTCGCGATCACGAAGATTGCTTGCGAACTCTTGGGATCAGGAATTCTGCCGAGTGCGATCTGGGGCGACATATCCAGATGCATTGAGCAATGCCGGACTGGACCGCCGGCAAATGGCACATTAATACCTTTGCAGGAAGCGCTGGCGCGCGCGTCGCTACCTCCAGAAGTTTCACGAGCTGACCTGATATTGGAACTCGCGCTTCCTGGCGCAGAACCAGGCTTGATGCTTGCCGACGAAGGTACCTATGGCGTGTCGCGGTTTGGATCACATTTACAGATTCGCGGGGCCACAGAGCTAGTCGATATCACTCTCGATTCAACGGATCGACCGATAGGAGGTCGTCGAACTCGGCTCAGACAAAGCGCAATCCAGCGCGTAAAGCGGCAGGAGTTGGCCTCATTTAAGGGGCAAGTGATATTCAGCAGCACATCGGCTGGTTTGTCGGCGATTAAGGCAATTCTTGATAAGCCGGAAGTAAGCGGAGCGAAGGTGCAGTCCAATGTCGCAGTCGATGCGCCGGAGGAGGAGGAAGTTCAGAACACGGATGACTCAACCCACAATGATGAGTTAGAAGAACGAATCGCCGAATCGAATGCTGTTTCCTCGTCAGTCGATATCCACCGGCTTTGGCGCCGCATGGTCGATCTCGAAGCGGAATTGTTGACGGAGGCCGTTGCAATCGGCGAGAGCACTTATAGAAGAAGCTCCAGGCGCCACGTATTGCCCATTCAAATGACCGCTGGTGAGCTCGACTTCGACAGAAATGACACGGTGCTAATTGAGCGATGGGATGCTAAGGGCCGCTGGTCTAGGATAGGCGCTCTCGACATAGCGGTATCGTCGCCAGATTTCCTTGGAATCGATAGCTGGGCAGACTCTGCGAGGGGACCGCTTGTTGTAGACGGTGCAAGACTTCGGTTCCAGAGCCGCTACGAGAATACGAGTCGGGAGCGTCGAGAGGAAGCCACTAGCCGAATATTACGTGGCGCAGCCGCTGCACCCGGGCTTGTCGATATATTCCAGCCGAGTAAGCAGACTGCCCCGCGACGCATAATTCACGCGATGGACGACAAGGCGATTGCTTCGCGGTACGGGCTTAATAGTGTTCAGATCGAAAGTTTTAAGAACGTACTAGAGTGCCGACCGATGGGCCTCCTACAAGGCCCCCCCGGTACTGGAAAAACTCTTTTCATAGGCGCATTGGTTCACTACGCGCTAACCCATGGCCTGGCGCGCAACGTCCTGTTAGCGAGTCAGTCGCATGAGGCAGTCAATAATGCGGCAGAAGCCGTGTTGCGATTTTTCGGCGACGAGCGGGATTCACTGACTCTAATTCGAGTCGGGCACGAAGGTTCCGTCTCGGAGGCACTTCGGCCATATCACGTCGCGCGCGTGGAGAAAGCCTACAAGGACAAGCTATTGGCCACAACCACGGACCGATTGAATGTTGTGGCTCGATCGATCGGGCTGCCCCAGGCAGTCAGCAGTCAAGTCATCCTCTTCGAGGACATGGTGAGTCCAGTTCTGAACCGCATAGTGGATGTTGTCCAAGATGGCGTCCGGGATCCGTTGAAGCTGAACTCTCTTAAGGCGACCCTGGATCAACAGTTGCGGTCACTATCGATGGAAGTTGACCTAACGAGCACAGAGGATGAAACCATTGAAGAGTATGTGATCGACACATTTCTGAAAACGCTCCCTGCGGATCAAGCGCCTCGAATCGAGAAGTTCAGACATGTGATTCAGTTAGGCAGGGACATTGCGGGCAGTGTTTCGACGTGGCAACGTAGCTTCGAAACCTTTCTAGCGGGAACTCGCCAAGTTGTTGCCGGCACGTGCGTCGGCCTGGGTCGCACCTCACTTGGCCTAACGAAAACTGTTTTCGATCTTGTTGTTGTCGATGAGGCGGCACGCTGTACGCCTAGCGAACTCTCAGTGCCAATCCAGTCAGGGAAGTGGGTGGTTTTAGTAGGAGACCACGCGCAGCTTGAGCCGCAACATCCGCCGGAGATAATAGAAAGGCTGGCGAAGGAACTCGGCGCTCCACTGACGGAAATAGCTCGGAGCGACTTTGAGCGTACCTTCGAATCAGGCTACGGCAGGGTCGCCGGCTCGACTCTTACAAAGCAATATCGGATGCTGCCACCCATCGGGCGAATAGTATCGACCGCCTTCTATGAGCGAGGCCTGCAGCACGGTAGGGTTGAACCTGTGGTGCCAGAGGCTGCGATGCCGCCGCAACTCAAAAAGCCATTGACGTGGGTAAACACGGATTCTCTCGGAGCCTCAGCTTATCAGAGGATAGACCGCGCACGACAAGGTAGCTTGAGTAATCCGGCTGAAGCAGACTTGGTAATCGGGCTGCTGAAGCAGTGGTCAACGCACGAGCCGTTCGTGGATTGGATCATCTCTCAGGCACCGCAATCGCCTGTAGTCGGCGTAATTTGCTCGTATGCTGCGCAACGCGAATTGGTATGGCGGAAACTACAGGCAGAGAATCTACCAGTGGCAATTCGTCGAACAATCAAGGTGGACACAATTGATAGCTACCAGGGAAAGGAAAATCCTATTGTAGTGTTGTCTCTGGTCCGGAATAACGCAGATGGTCCGTTCTACGCCGGGGTCCCAACAATTAGGCCAGGCTTTATGGCGCGGAAGAACCGCGTCAATGTTGCAGTAAGTCGCGCAATGGATCGGCTTGTAATAGTGGGGGCACAAGCGGCGTGGAAACCTGGGACACCTCTCGGCAGAATCGTGGAAGCTTTTTTGGAGGAGGTAAAGGGCGGCGAGGCGGTAACGTTAGATCCTGCGGATTCGGTCGCGGCACCGTCGACATCCGGTTCAAAGAAGAGCCGATCGCGCCCGCCTCGCCCAGACAGACAAGGCGAATAGAGAAAATGACCGACAATAGCCGCGATGTTCTAACTTTGTCGAGGAGTCGAGTCCCTTCGACGGACGGGAAGGACGATGCACGAGTATTGGTGGGTCTGTTCGACGTGCTATTACCAAGTTGACAATTTGTCGTTCATCACAAAGTGGCCGAACTCGGTCAGGTGTCCATGACGACAGAATTTCTTCTGAGGCTCCTTCACTCTGTTCAACGGCATGGATGAGCAGGATGTGGCGCGCTTCTTGGGTTTTAATTCTGGCGAACTAGCTTTCGTAGTCAATGAGGCGGAGTCCAGATCGCATGTACTTCGTAAGGACGGGCGAATTTGGCTTACGGATGCTGGCTACGCGCTGTTTAAGGAAAGTGATAAGCCGCAGATTTTTGAGGTGCAGAAGCGTACCGAAAAGGTGGGATTTGATTTGCTGTCCATGGCGCCGGTAGATCGAGATAACTTGTCGGAGTTCGAATTCGCATTGCCGGAACTAGATGTCTCGAATGACCACACAGTGGCAAGCGCCGGGCGTGCGGTACCAGATGCGTTTCGTCGATTCTATTCGGAGATCGTAGGCCGCAGAGAGCGTGATCCGGCGGTTGGGGTTCGGCGATCACTCTACTCTGTTGATGAAGTCGTGCCCGCAGACCGGTTCTCGTCAGTCGTTCCGGTCCTCGCTTTCGCGAACCTCCAAAAGCCGGGCGAGCCGGAGCCCGCCTTGGACGCGTGGCGATCGGGCCACGAGCTTGCTGACCGAAGTGCCGTTGTGAACGCGGCCGCCGCTTTTCTTGATGATCTTAGGATCGTTCGTCGCGCGGAAGACGACAGCGCCTATCAAGTTCTCGCCGAATTGGCCTCGGAGTATCTGAAAGACTATGTGACTAGGGGTGGTTTTGGTGCACTCAGGTTTTTCAAAGAAACGGCGACTCGGGCCGGCGAGCTGAGGGTAGATCGTCCGACGGTTGGCATTATCGGCCCGCTATATTCCCCTGAGAACCGGCACCGAATTATTGACGCGCTCAATTACTCAACTGGGTCAAGAGGAATGGATAGTGCAGCTGCTTTTCTATGGGTGGCGCCGTCCGTACCGCTATGGGGGGCGTCGAGGGCGCTGGGAGTGTTGGTGGACCGAGTTGTGAGCGCTGTCGGCGATGTCACGGATAGCAATGGTATGGCCCAAATGGCGACGGCCGCTGTTTCCTGCGGGAAGCCGCCGAAGCACGTTGCCAAGGTATTCAGCAAGGTAATCCTGCGGCCTGACAACGGTTCGATACCAGCAGCACTAGAGATTCTGCTGGTGCCAGGTCGCATAGTTGCAGTTACAGTTCACAGTCCCATTGCACCAGGGAGGGGATTCCCTATTGCGGTTGGTGTCCTGAGCTTTGAACGCGAAGTTGTGGATCGTGCACATCGGTATCTGGAGGCCCAGCTTCCTCGCAGTATGCCGATAAGCAATACCAATGAGATGTACGAGATCATGGACATTCTTCGATTGAAGAACACATTGGATGCTGAAGGTGGCTAGTCACTACGATGGGCTCGGCTCTGTCATGCTCGCGTCCCACCAAGGCGATAGTGGCTCCTATCGATATGTGCCTATACAGTAGTGATCGCGAAGAATTACTGTATGAACGGGCCACGAAGACTTGTGGCTGTCATTTTGAGTGCCCATCTATAATCCTCTGACTCGCCAACTGAGCAACGCGTGCTTTGACGACCCAGTTGTGGTGTCCGCGTGCAATCTCGGGCGCCGCGGGTGTCGATTGTAATAAATCATCGTTGGGAATCGGTCTCCAATTAGTGCTTGACCTTGGATTGGCCACACATACAATGTGCATTACCAGAATGCACTTTGCGGCTTTTAAAAATGCAAAAATCATGGACGACAACGGTATCTATTCCGGGCATTTTGGGCCATTGCGGTTCGCAGAGGGTTTTCCTGGGATTCGCGGTCGCATCGGATCTGCGTCTTCACAGCTTTGCGGACGTTCTTGACGAAGACACCGGCAAAGGGTATCAGCGGCGATTTTCTGAGGCTCACAGTCTCGAATTCCGCAAATACATTCAGCGCGACGGCGCGACGACGATCCCTTTAACGTTTAATCTCCGGCCGGGTCGAATTCAGCGCTGGCGGCTAGTAGCCGGTGACGGGTCAAATGCCGTGCTTGAGATCGATGGAAGCCACGGACCCGTGCTCGCGCAGGTTGACTGTCAACATCGGCTCGGCTTTTTGAAAGATGTCCCCGTTCCACTCGCATTCATGACCTTCATCGGGCTTTCCCCTAAGGAAGAGATGCGGGTCTTCAACGTCATCAATAGCAAAGCAAAGGGCTTAAGTTCCAGCTTGCTTGATTATCACGAGTCTCGATTAACAACAGATCTGAGCGCTGCAAAGCCTGAGATCTATATTGCGCTGCGACTTCACGAATCAGAGGCTTCGCCGTGGCACCGCGGTCTTGATCTCGGCGGCAAGAAGTCCGTAGGCATGCGTCGGTATGCATCGCTACGCACTATGCAAAGGGCGGTTCACCGTTTTCTGAGGGCAAGCAAAATCCTCACCGTTAGCGAAGTTGACAAGGCGTTTGAGGTCGTGTTGGCATTCTGGCGAGCCGCTCGTACGGTGTTAGATAAGGAGTGGCAGGACCCCCGCCGTCACTTTGTGACCAAGGGGATTGGGGTATATGCGCTGATGAGCATCGCCGGCGACCTATATCTTGATGCCTGCAGGGGTGGTATCGGCTGCGATGAAACCTATTTTGTCGGCGCCCTGTCCGACTTTGCGAACGCAGTGGATTGGTCCACACACGGGCCTCTTAGAGGCTTCGGAGGTGCTTCCGGCGCCGATCAGGCTCTGGATTTACTGCGTCGCGTGCGAGCAAAAAAGAAACTGAAGGTGGTAGGGCATGGCAAATAAAAACATATTGCTGATTGAACCGGGGTACAAGAACAAATATCCGCCGCTCGGCCTTATGAAAATAGCGGCTTATCACGGTCCCTTTGGCAAAAAAGATAACGTCAAGTTCATCAAGGGCGAGACCGATCGAACGGTATTCAAGACCGTGTGGGATCGGATTTACATCACGACGCTCTTTTCGTTTGAATGGAAAACCATCTCGCAGTCCATTGACTTTGCGCTGGAGGTCTCTCAGCGACAACCTTCGAAAATCCTCGTGGGTGGAATTGCTGCCTCCCTTATGCAGAGCGACTACGCCGCCGAGCCTCGTTGGCGCGGCATTCGGTTCATCAAGGGGCTCTTAAGTCAGCCCCCGGCAGTTTCGCTGCAGCTTGATGATTTCAGCGAGGAGCTCTATTCCGATGATCGCCACTCGGTGCCCATCGAGGACCTAATTCCTGACTATTCGATTCTTGAGCAAATTACCGCTCAGTATCAATATCCTGTGCGGGACGCGTACTTCGCCTACGCGTCCCGCGGCTGTGTACGAAAGTGCCATTTTTGTGGGGTTCCGAAGCTCGAGGGTCCCCAACGCGATGCAGCGTCGCTGACGGGGCTCGTGCGAGGGATCGATGAACGGTACGGCGCGAAAAAGGATTTGACGTTGATGGACAATAACGTGGTTGCGTCAGCCAATTTTAAAAATATCATCGCCGAGATTCGGGATCTTGGCTTCACGCCGGGCGCGATGTTCAGACGCGACGGGATGAGACAAGCCGTCCAGCGGCGAGTTGATTTCAACCAGGGCGTTGACGCCCGAATCCTCTGCAAAGACAAAATGTATCTTCGAGAGATGAGCACGATCTGTATCAAGCCCCTCCGGATCGCCTTCGATCACATTGGATTTACCAAGCCCTATGCGACCGCGATCCGGTACGCGCACGAGTTTGGCCTTAATGAGCTGTCCAATTACATGCTCTACAACTTTCACGACGATCCATCCGACTTGTATGCGCGGATGCGCCTTAATATCGACCTCAATGAGGAACTCGGCATCCGCATCTTTTCTTTCCCGATGCGCTATCAACCCACTGACCTTAAAGATCGAACACACATTGGCGAGAAATGGAATCGTTACTACTTGAGGTCCTTGCAGACGATCTTGCAGGCCACGCACGGGATTGTAAGCGGCGCCCCGGATTTCTTTCGTCGGGCCTTTGGCTCCCACCCGGACGAGTTCGAGTCGCTCTTGCTCAGGCCTGAGCGATACCTGTTCAATCGAGTATGGTATGAGGAATTGGGGGGGAAAGCCGAGTTTGAGCAATATCAACGCGAGATCTCCAAGTTGAGTGCTGACGAGCGAGCGGAGCTGGTCGGGCTCTTGTCCTCCAGTCGGCCGTCGCAGTTTAAGGAGCTGCTCCCCGCCGCCACGACGTCCGGGATACGGTCGGTACTGCAGTGGTATTCGCCGTTGTCGAAGAGCGCGGAAGCGCAAATTTGGGAGCAGGTGCGAGAGATGCGGAAACAAGACCCCAAGGACGCCCAAATTCCCGAAGACGAGCTCGTCGAAGATGCGGGACTTGCGGAGGTAGCATGAGTAGCGCCGTCGCTGTGCCCTTGGTCCATGAGAAGCACCACAAATTCTCTGGCGTAGGTGAGGGCGCCGAGGTTGTGATTGGGAAAGACGTGCTCGAGCTCGTCACGGGCGCGATGTACGTGGACCCCATGACGATCTTTCGTGAATACATCCAGAACGCGGCCGACTCGATTGAAGCCGCGCAGTCTGCGAAGCTTTACGGCACTGGTGTGCGGCCGAGGATCGACGTTTCGCTGGACGCGGCGGCTCGTACGATTCGGGTTAGGGATAACGGGGCCGGCATCCCCGCCTCCGAGTTCTGGGCCCGCATGACCTCCATTGGAGCGAGTGCCAAACGAGGCACGCGCCAACGAGGATTTCGCGGTGTCGGTCGGCTATCAGGCCTTGGCTATGCGGCGGAAGTGGTCTTTCGCAGCTGTGCTGCCGGAGAGCAGCGCGTGAGCGAGCTCAGCTGGAATGGTCGCCGCTTGCGCGAGGTCTTGCGCGATGCTCGCTATGAGGGCGGCCTGGACGAAGTGATCCGAGATGTAGCGGCATGTTCAGCACCGCAGTCCTCAAAGGGGGAGTCGTTTTTTGAAGTGGAATTGAAGGGTGTAGCGCGTGTCGGCAACGACATGCTACTAAATCCCGACGAAGTACGAGGGTATTTGGCGCAGAACGCCCCCGTGCCGTATTCTTCGGAACTTAGTTACTCGGCGCAGTTGGAGGAGTTCCTAGCGTCGCACGGAATTACCCCTGGACTTGGGATCTACCTCACCGGTGAAGACGTCGCGATCCACCGGCCGCTGACTAATCGCATTCGAACTCACGGCCGCATTACGGATGCCTTGAAGGAAATCGAGTTTTTTGAAATTCCCAGTCTTGACGGCTCGACTAAGGATGCTGTGGGTTGGCTCATACATCACTCCTATTTAGGCGCAGTGCCCAAAAGCACGGGATATGCGGGAATGCGATTGCGTTCAGGCAATATTCAGGTTGGCTCGCCAGGCCTGCTCGACCCTCTTTTCACAGAGACAAGGTTCAATGCGTGGTGCATTGGGGAAATTCACGTACTTTCAAGCAAGATCATCCCGAACGGCAGGCGAGATGATTTTGAACTGAACGCTCATTATCAGAACCTCTTGAGCCATGCCGCCAATATTGCCGCCCGCGTGTCTAAACTGTGCCGCGACCGTTCGATTCAGCGCAATCGCGTCCGTCGGGCCACGCTGCTCCGTCAGCTTGCCGAAGAGCAGCTCCTCATACTGCGGGATCGTAAGGCCCCGACGATGATTAAGGAGCATTATCGAAAGCTCGTGACAAAAACCCTGGGACAACTGCGTCGAATAGCGGAGGATAAGAAATTTCCTCCCGAAGATCAGCGAGCAATCAGCAAAATTGCGGATACACTCGAAAAGAGCATGGCAGAAGTTCGGCGCGCGCGTGCCACCGATCAGACCGCGGCGTTTGTACCGCCGAAATTTAGGAAGTTTTTTGTTGACACGCTGAAGATGATGATCGCAGCGTGCGATACTCCGGAGCAAGCCGCCCAGCTTACGAGAAAAGTTTTCGACAAGGCACGGCGGCGATACAGCTCAGGGAGATAGCGACTAGTTCTTCGGCGTCAATTTGTTGAGGACACGCTGCACCAGACCTTCAATCTTATTTAGGTCATAGATACACTGCTTGCGTGGTTCACCTTCCAAGGCGTGTAAGTCCGACTGATTCTCGGTCGAACCCAGCCATTCCTTGAATCTTCTCACGTGCCGAATGCTGTGGTCCCCCGCACCCTTATCGATAGCCGCATCTACGCTCTCTTCGAAGTTTTTCTTTCCCAAGGCAAATCGCTCAAGCACTTTTCCACCCGCCTCAGCTACCTTTTTTAAGTCGTCGCGAATATCCACCGCCCGTGCGATTTCGCCGCTCTTTATTTTCTTAACGACCAGGTCATCGAGTTGTGGATATTTCTCTCGCGCTCTACCGATAATGCTGGATTTGAGGTACTCATCGTAGTAGCTCCAGCGATCCACGTCTCGCTCCTCGTTGTCGAGCATGAATTGATACGTATCAATTAGGTGGCCAATCTTGCGAGCGCTTAGATTAATATCTTTTGCGAGCTGGTCCACTGCCACGCCATGGACCTGATGGCGTCTATACAGGTATCCCGCCTGTTCAAACGGTGCCCAGTCTTTTTTCCCGATAATGTGATACTCGCCGAGGAGCGAAAATATCTCTGCCTCGCCGATATCAGCAGGCAAAATCTTGGCTCTGAGATGACCCCATTTAATTGGATCCTGGCGAGCGAGTGTGCGGTATGCGGCCAACCGACTATTCCCTTCCAAAACGATATTACTCCCACCTTGGACGATGACTGGATCGATGAGCCCGCCGTTGTCTTTGATAGATTGAACCAACTGTTTGACGTGCTCCATCCCAGACAAGACTTCTTCGACCTCATCCTGAGTAGGTTCATTCCCATCGGCGCGCACCAACGAATACAACCTAGGATTCTCTAGATAGAACTTCAGATTGCCGTGCGCAATCTCCGCGAGCTTGACGGGGATCTTTTTGTTCCGTAATAAGAGAAAATCACTGCCCGTTTCACTCATTCTTGTGCTCGATTTGACCTTCGTTTGTACCCAGACCTAGTATGCCGCGAATTACGTCTCCATACGTGTATGAGGCTTGTGCTTGGTAGTACTCGTACGACACGTCGCCTTGCGCTAATTGCGCTGCCAATCGCTTGGCCTGCAAGAGCAGCTCCACCCATTCGTCGATTGATTCGCGCATTATCAGGTTGTAGACGTAGCAGGTTTTCACCTGGGAAACTCGGTGGATCCTATCTTGCGCTTGGAGGTAATCGTCTAGACTAAAACCCCGATCGTAAAAGATTACGTGATTGGCGACGGTCAAGGTGAGTCCTTCCTTGGCCGCGCCCGGAGTCGCAATGAGTACGCGACAGTCGGGGTCCTTCAAGAACACTTCCACCGCACGATTGCGCTGCTCCATGGATAGCTTGCCGTGCACCTTAGTGGAACCAAACGCGCGCAGCTTGTCTGCGAGCCAATCGGCATTTTCTGTGAATGTCGTCCAGACGATGCATTTTTCCCCGGCGCTTGCGATGTCGGACACAAATTCGTAAAGCGTTTCGTATTTACCGGGTACTGCATGATAACCCTCATCCACTAGTTTAGGATTGGAGGCAATCTGCACAAGTCGCAGCAAGCGCTTTAGCGTTTCCTCGGCATCGTCTTCTTTCAACTGCCCGGCCTTGGTCACAATCGCTGACATCGAATCCCGCATTTGCGTGTATAGATCGAATTGGCGAGGCTCCCACTCCGTAATGATAGTCTCTATGACTTTGTCAGGCAGTTGAATGACGCCACTGGTTTTTGTATCGCGCACGGAGAATGGCCTGATTCGCTCGTGCAGGCCGGCTAGCGCTTCCTCGAATCGTGAGCGACCGTCGCGATCATGTTCGAAGTCGTTCTTCAGGTCGAGATCTGCTCGAAACGCCTCAAAATCCTTGCCGAGAGCTGCGCCACTATCCAAGAAATATACTTGTGCCCATACATCATAGGGTCGGTTGGCAACTGGTGTGCCGGTCATGATCACGCGACGAGTAAATCTTGGGGCGAGTCGGAAAAACGCCTGAGTGAGTTCGGAATCCGGGTTCTTAATCTTCGTAGCCTCATCGAGAATCACGCCGACCGAGCGAGTCTTCAGAAACAGTGCAATCCGTTGTTCTTCGCTGCGAACCGCTTCGTAGTGAGTGAGAATGAGGCGAGATGCGGTATTGAAAACGAAGAAATTCTTGCGATGGTCTGAGGTTAGGACTAAGGGTTTCAAATGACTGTGTTCTTTCAGTTCCCGGACCCAATTGGCGACGAGTCCTTTCTTGACCACGAGTAATACGGTGTCAACTACTTTTCGCTCGAGCCAGTACAATAGTAAGTCGATCGCAATCTTTGACTTGCCGAGCCCTTGCTCGTGGAAAATGGAGGCGTACTCGCGGTCTCGAACACTCTCGAAGGCATCTTGTTGATACTTGAATGCAACGTGCTTCGCTTCGAGCCTGGGCTCTTTTTTGAGGACGAGAGCCATGGTTAGTGTATTGCTATCTCGTGAGACTCGTTCATCCGGGTAGCTTCTCGATGAAATGGGTATTCACCGCCCGCGTGTTACTTTGACGCTGAATGGCGCGCACCAGGGATCGAGCCGCTGGAACGGCGTGCCACGGCACCGCCACTACCAAAAGGCCAAGCCTAAATGTGAGTAGGAATCGCAAATAGGCGGTGAGCTGCTGACGGGAATGCTTCGACTCCAGATCGCCCAAGGTCTTTGCCTCGCCGATGCAGATGGGTTCGCCGCCAACAGATGTGCAGTACAGATCCGGATAAAACCCTTCAATCGAGGGGGGCTTATTCTCCGCGGGATTCTCGGGCAAATCGGTGTACACCACTACATGCGAATGAGTCGTGAGGCTCGCCGACGCCCAGAGGGCGAGGCTGCGAACAAGTTCCGTATGTAGCGATGATTCCGCCATTGCGTGCGCTAGTCACTGACGATGTCATTGCACAGCTCAACAAGCGCGTCTTTAGCCTGCAATAGCAGTTGAGCTCGCGAGCCCCCCGGGTCCTTTTGAAGTGCTTTCACATCTGGATAAGGTAGAACGTCCAGACGCTCGATTAGTGCCAGGAGTAACTGATCCAGCTGAACATTAGTGAGCTCCGGGGATGCCGGGACATCGAGTAACTTAAGAGCTTCGCGCGCATTGAATGCAAGAAACTTGGCCTTCGCCTGGGGATGGCGGAGAATTCTTGGCAAGGCCCGCACCGTATTTAAGGGATCGATATTTCGTTCGGCCACCCAACGTGCAAAGTCCGTCATCGTGAAATTGGCTTGAAGAATCGCGACCTTCACATCGGCCTTTTGCAGTTCGATAAAGGCGCTGAACCGCTGCGGGTCGAAGTCGCCGTCGCTCTCTAGGATTGGACGATAGTATTTCTCCATATCGCGATACGCGGCGACGTATTCGGTAATCTCGCGCTTTCGCCCGCCGCAGAGATCAACAATTCGGGTGAGCGGCAGGTTTTCCACGTTGAGAAGGTGGTTTAGATATTTGGCCTTTGAGTACGGATCCCATTGCCGCGGACCCACAATGTGGCATTGAAGTCGAATGGCCTCCACCGCGGACTGATCCAGATGGTCGTAGACCAAGGCCGGAATCCGGTCCCAGTCCCCCGCGATTCCATCGTCCCGGAAGGATCTAAAAATGGCGACACGCGTATTGCCTTCGATGACGCGATACCGGTCAGCCGATGTCGCAGTCACAAAGATGGGATTCGTGATTCCGCCATGAGCCCGAATGGACTCCTTCAAGCTTTGAAATGTGACAGTGCCGCCCCCTTCTAAGTCACTTGAGCCTGCGCCTAGCGCCAGCAACATCTGCTCGAATGTGGGCGGCTCTGCATACTGCTCTACCCATTTTCGGATACGCGGATTCTCGGTATCGAGGTCCAGTTGATCGATAGGTAGTGACTCAATCCGAGGTTGGCTGCTCATGTTCTAGTGTCCATTGGAGGCTTAATTGTTTTTTCTATGCAACGGCACGTGGACCGAGCAGTGCTTTTTGCAGCGCGCCGGCGGCCGCTCCGCTGCTGCCGAACTCATTTGCGGTCAACGGGCGATCTCCCAGATTGTCCTTAAATCCCTGGGCGATCTTCACGAAGGTGTCCTTCTTTGCGGATTTCTATCGCTTGACATCAGGCCAAATCGAATCAAAGGCCTTCAGCAGACCGACGAAGCCGACGGTTTTGCGCAAGATGTAGTCATCGGCTGTCGGTGGATTCCACTCCTGTGGAAAGCACTCTTGAACGGCACCAAAATAATTCTCCAGGACGCGGACAATGATTTCATCCCGATCATGAATCCAGTAGTACCTAAATGGCAACGAATCGTCATCTTTTACTTCCTTCCCCAGCTTTACCGCGATCTCGTCGGCCTGCGAATTGCGGGAAATTCTGCTGACGACATTCGTCACAAAACTGCCTTGCGTCAGATACTCCGTAGGTGCAGTGCGCTTCCCGAGCATCTTAAGACCCTGGTAAAAAGGACCCGATGGTGATGCGTTGAGTGCTCTCGCAATTTCGTGGCAGGTCTTGAAGGGGCTTCGAGTCTGCGACAATTCAAATAGATCATAAATGAGAGAACGTGGAACGGGTGTTTGTTTGCTGTTGATTGTGGAGAACACATAGGCCTTGTCGTAGGCCTCTAGATCCAACATGAATACGACCGGCAATGTGAAATCCGCCACCGATCCAGATCGCTTCGACAAGGCCAGTCGCAGGCCCTGCACACGATGCTGGCCATCAATAACTTCGCCGATGGTTGCTTGATCGTCGAAGTAGGCTTTCCCGTCTCGAATCTCGACGGTGGCCGACGAGCAGGCAACGATGATCGGGGTGGGAAAAGTGGCGTCAGGATCGGTGGTATATAGTGAGATTTCGTTGATGCGCTTGAGGCTGAGCTGCCGTTGAACGCCGTCGCCTTGAGGGTCGTCGAGCGAGCGCTGTTTGATTTCGACAATGTTGAGTAGTGTCTTCGCGGGGATGGCGAGCAGAAAGAACGTGCCGATCGGCTGTTGGACACTGATCGCGGGGAAAGCGACTTCCATGGGCCCGCCGCTAAACCGCGATGCCACGGTCGTCAGAACTGACCGAGGAGGCGTCGCGCGCAAGATCCTCGCGCCTCGCGGTGTCCGAGGCTGCAAAATTATCCAGCTCTTCCTCGTAAATGGCGACCAGAAAGCAGTAGAAGGAGATTGCAGCTCCAGCAGCAAAAAGCCGGTATTGGAAGGTATAAGCGGAGGCGGCACGGGCCGCGTGGGTGGCCTCGAGCCATGTTTGCATGACCGCCCCAATGGTCGAAAAGACGACCATGGCGAGAACGATGAGTACCAGAGTCGGTTTGAGCCTTGCGACCCACTTGTCCGGGCTCCGAGGCGTGCTCTCCAACAGTAGTACTGCGGTCGATGACAAGAATGCGATCGTGAACGTGTAAAAAGCGCCCGCGCGCAGGCTTGCCTCGAACTGGGAGCTGAAGGAAGCGTCGGCAAAAAAGATTGGTGCGAGCAGCGCCACGTAGACGCCCATGAGTCCAAAGATGAGGTTGAGCAGCAGAAACCGAAAACAGCGGGAAAACTGCTTTCCGATCATCGTGAGCGGCGCTGTGAGCGCCCTCAGAAAGGGCGGCAATCGCATTGCTGGCGCTTTAAGGTTCATCGATCCGACTCCCGTGACGGAAAGATGCGCGTGGTGGAGGACAAATTCCGAGTCGCCGTCGGAGAACGGAACTTTACCTGCATGGTGTGGGCGGATGTCATTTGCCAGTCCTTGTGCAAATACTCAGTCTTCTCGTAAAAGGTCGGTTAAACCCTTAGTTTACGGCCGTGCTTGGAGGAATTGAAGCCATTCTCCAGGGACAAGCTGGGCCAATGGTACAATGTGTGACGCACAAAGCACTATCTCACGCGCGTTCGCCTCACAGGGATTGCCAACGGCTTCCGAAAACCAGTCGATATTGGCTGCCAAGTGCGGATTTGTGGAGGTCGGTAAGCAAGCGCGACGTATGGGCCGCATTTGAACGATTGGTTTCCTTGGGATTCGATACGCATCTAATGACGTCCGCAGAAACATTCCAACAAATGTTGGCAATCGTCGTTAGTCGGCTAAAGTAACTTTCTTTGAAATCTTGTCGGTGCCTCTGATCACGGTCAGATTCACAGCCTGACCTCGGTAGTGCTGCATCTGGCTTGAAAAATCCGCGTTGCCGGCAATCGGAACATCATTCACCGAAATTAATATGTCGCCCGGTAAAATGTCGTTTAGATAGGCGGGAGTTCCGTCAACTATGGTAGTCACCAAAAGACCTCTATTTGTTTGAAGTCTTCGGCGCTCTTCGTCACTGAGGTCTCGGCCGACAACTCCAAGGATGTAGTGTCTTTTTACGAAGTACATGGCCCCGTAGTTATATCGGTTTACCGTCATAGGAACATATGCCGTCTGGCTCCCATATGTAGTTGTGGTGGCGCTCCCAAATGCTGTTGCGGTTCCCAACGGGCCAAATGCTGTAGCCGAGCCGTTTGTATAGGAAGTCGAGGTTGTAGGGGTGGTGATTGGGATGCTACTTGTCCGCGACTCGGAGAATTGCGGGTCAACTATTACCACCAGATCGGCGCTCACTTGTTTGGCTTGCTTGATAGCGTTCTCGTCGCTCTCGTTATTCCCGCTACTAAACGAGGATGCCCCGATTGGGCCGTATCCACGACGTATATATGCGTCCGCTAGACCATCGAAAGATCGTGCGCGGGCGACAGTGGGTTCACTCGGCGGCAGGTTAATCCTCCCGGACGCAATCATTTCAGGGGTGATGCCCGGAGCGTTGTTGTAAAATTCGGCGTATGAATTGCTTGCACATCCGGAGATGAATGCTAAGGCTACGGTCAAAGCGACAAACCGCATATCAAATGTTCCTTTTCGATAGCTCAAAGCGAAGTGACGATTTAATCCCTAGCGCCAACTGCACGGGATATTAACGCTGACACTTATCGACAACCGTGCGTCAAAGCATTCTTTAGTGCCGCGATACGTGATGTGTGTCACCGGGCGCCGGCAGTAGTATTCGACACAAGGATCCTGGCTGCGCGTGACGCCGTCCTGGTGCGTCTCAGAAAGTCCGGTTTCCGCCGCCTCGAACCAAACGCCTCAGGGTGTAAGCGCCCGGCGGCCACGACGCATGATAAGGCTTCGCCTATCGGCGCGTCCGGCCTCCGTTCACTGCGCCCGGGAGATTTTGATTGCGCAAATGCCGTCCGGAACTCGCTTACGTGAGGTCGCCGAGCGCGTGCCCCTTGGCGTTCGCCGGCGGAGTCGCCAGCGGATCTGCTGCTGCTAACGGGAACGGCAATTCATCGGTTTCATAGGCGACATCGACCAACGCCGGCGCCAAGGATTACGACGGCTTCACACCCAGATGCCTCAGGTTCTGCGCCTGGCCCACCAAATTGTCGCGGCCGCTCGCGAGCTTGCCATACGCATCGTCATACGCGCTCTGCGCCTGTTTGAGTCGCGTGCCAATCGAATTCATGTCTTCAATGAACCGTACGAATTTGTCGTAGAGATCGGCTCCCCGTTTCGCGATCTCCTCGGCGTTCCGTGACTGCGCCTCCTGACGCTTGAGCATCGACCCCCGATGGCCACCCAAAATCCCCCACTTGTGGCCACTTCAAATTCCTCCACTTGACGAGTTCGCGATGATGTGAGGCGCGGTATTCAGGGCGCTGACGGCAGGACATGATCCGCCCCCTCTGCAATCGAGGGGAAACGAGGTGAATGTCTTGAAGCCGCATCTGAAAAGTACTGTATTTACGCTGATTTCGCAGGGTGTCTCGCAGAGAGAGATCCATCGTCTGACCGGCATCGACCGCAAGACGATCCGCTTCTACGCCAAATCGGTGCCGACCGAGGCGGCCGCCGGCGATTCAAATTCCTCCACCCTGGCCACCGGCTCGATCCCTGCGCCGGAAGTTCAAAATCCTCCACCCCGGCCACCGGTTTTTCCCGCAGAAAAGGCGGCGGCGGCGCCGATCCTCGCCCGCTCAGCCTGCGAACCACACCGGCAATGGATCGAGGCGCAGGTGCGGCTCGGGCGTAACGCGATGGCGATCTACCAGGAACTGGTGGACACGCGTGGATTTGCCCATGCGTACAACAGCGTGAAGCGCTTCTGCGGCGGTCTTCGGCGAGAGGAGCCCGAGCAGTTCGACCGACTCGAATTTGCTCCCGCCGAAGAATGTCAGGTTGACTACGGGGAAGGCGCACCGACCCGCCACCCCGTCACCGGCAAGTATCGCAAGCCGCGACTGTTCGTGATGACGCTGTGCTACTCACGCCGTTCGTTCCGCCAGGTTGTCTGGAAATCGAGCACCGAGACCTGGGCGCGGCTGCACGAACAGGCGTTTCGATATTTTTCGGGCAGCACACAAAACGTCTGTCTCGACAACCTCAAGGAGGGTGTGCTGAAGGCGGACATTTACGAGCCGGAGCTGAACCCAGTATATGCCGCGATGCTCGCGCACTACAGTTGTTTTGCAGATCCTGCCCGAGTTCGCGACCCCGATCGAAAAGGTCGTGTGGAGAATGCGATCAAGCATACGCAGTCCACGGCGCTCAAAGGCAAACGCTTCGAGTCGATCGAGGCGCAAAACGCGTACCTCATGGACTGGGAAGAGCGCTGGGCGGCACCGCGCATCCACGGCCGCGCCAAGCGGCAGGTCGAGGCGATGTTCCAGGAGGAGAAGCCGTATCTGACGCCATTGCCGCTTGAGCACTTCCGTTACTTCAAGGAAGAAACCCGCACAGTCCAAGACGACCGCACGGTGCAAGTCAATGACTCGTGGTACGCGGCCCGGCCGGCACGCATCGGCAGCGAGGTCATCGTGCGCATCTTCGAGCGGGAACTCGAAATCCGCGACATGACCACGATGGCATTGCTGCGACGCCATCCACTCGCCTATAGAAAGGGCGAAGTCTTGTTGCCCGATGTCGAGCGGATCTTCAATCCCTCGCGCCAGACCCGACAGATCCTGCGTCAAGCCGAAGATATCGGCCCGAATGCCCAAGCTCTGTGCCAGCGGTTGTTCGATAAACGCGGCCGCGAGGCGCAGAAAAGCATGTGGGGCATCGTCGCGCTCGTGCCGCGCTTGCCGGCCCGCATCGTCGAGCAGGCTGCCACGATTGCGATCGCCCGACACATCAGCTCCTCGAAGGCCGTGCGGCTCCTTGCCGAGCAGTTGCTCGCGCAGGCCCTCGCGCGCCTCGAGGCCGACACCGCGCCGCCGCTCACCCAGCAGCACGAGTTGATCCGCGAACCGACCGAATACGCAGAGTTCTTCCGACAGCGCAGCGATGCGCTCAACCCTTGATCCAAACCAAAAAGGTGACCCATGACGATGTCGATCCCCGAAATGAAAAAAACCCTGAAGCAACTGCGCCTCTCCGGCGTACTCGCCACGCTCGAGACCCGGCTGCTCGAGGCGCAGACCAGTAATTTATCCGCACTCGAGGTGATCTCGGATTTGCTGCAAGACGAACTCGACCGGCGACACACACGATTACTCGACAAATGCCTGCAACGGTCCAGGCTGCCGGAGCGGGCCTCCTTGACCGAGTTCGACTGGACGTATAATCCGCAAATACCGAAACGCACCTGCTTCGAGCTCAATACACTGAAATTTATCGCAGAGGGCAGCAACGCGATCTTGGTCGGCAAGGCCGGCACCGGCAAGAGCCATGTTGCGAAGGCCATCGCGTACTCGGCCGTGCGCGAAGGACTTCACGTCAGCTACGTCGAAGCCGATGAGCTCCTCAACAATCTCGCAATCGCCGCCGCCGAACCGGTGCGCAAGAAGAAACTGATGAAGCCGCTGATCGACGCCGATCTGCTGGTACTCGACGATCTATTCCTTCGCCGGAAAATCGCCACTGAATCCGCCGACGAGCTGCAAGCGATCCTGCATCGGCGCTACTCGTCACGACGCAGTTGCATCATTACCACCAATCGCGTCATCGACGACTGGAGTAAATGCCTGGGCGATGCAGCGCTCACCACCGCGATCCTCGATAGGCTCTTGCACCGAAGCATCCCTGTCGAGTTCAAGGGACGCAGCTATCGACTCAAAGAGGCCTCAATCCGACTTGTCAACGCTGAGGAATCCGCGTAACACTCCAACCGGTCTTGTCGTCGCCGATTTGAACCGCTAACTCACGCAGTCACGATCGAGTCAAGTGGGGGATTTTGGGGTGGCCACAGGTGGAGGAATTTGAAGTGGCCATCGGCGTCAACGGCCACAACGAGTACCGGAAGCTGGGCTTCGCCCACACGGCGATCGAGCGCCGCGCGAAGCTTCGTCACCTTCGGATCCTCGGCCAAGGGTTCCAGGGGCGTCAGATGGCATATGGGCGTCATGTCGATTGTCTGGCCGGTGTGCGCTCTTTTCGGAAGTGTATTCGTTCTCTGGCTATATTTTGGTTACGGCCGGGCAACGGGCGAGACATCGGATGAATGCAAGGCGAAGAGCGGGTACGCCGTTATGTCCGAGACGTCGCAGCCCTTCGCCATTGTCGTCGCAAAGGGGAGCATGCACTGTGGCGGCGGCTGCACGTTAGGGGACATTTTCGCCGAATGGTTGGCCTTCGCGGTGCCGACCATCGCCATCGCATTCGGCTGGCATTCCCTTTTCCAGAATAGGACTTACGCTGTATGGCTGATCGACTTCGCTTTCGCCTTCGGATTTGGCATCGTCTTTCAATACTTCGCGATCGTTCCAATGCGCCACTTGTCCCCGCGACAGGGGATTGTCGCGACGCTGAAGGCAGATACCCTATCTCTGGCGGCCTGGCAAATTGGCATGTACTGTGTCATGGCGTACCTACAGTTTGTGGTCTTTGAAAAGTCGTTTGGCGGCGCGGCGCAGGTCAATTCCGTCGAATTTGGGGGCGCGATGCAATTGGCAATGATCGCCGGTTTCATTACGAGTTATCCGATGAACTGGTGTCTCATTCGAGCCGGCATCAAAGAGCGCATGTAAGACAGAACGTGCCTGGATGCTCGTAATGAATGTTTTACAAGAGCGGGGAGTTACAGCGTTGGACGCGGGGTTCCCTTGATTTCCATGTCAAAAGCCCCCCCGCCCCCGGGGGACAGGGTTTCTAGCATCATGGCTACACGTTCAGATAATTGTTGCTCATTGATCGGCTTCCGGAGCAACGAAAACGTGCCGCTCACCGCGCCGCTCATGGCAATCTCGGCTGAGTTCGTGGCAAAGCCGGTGAGTAATATCGCCGGCAGCCTCGGTCGTCGCTGATGGGCTTCATGGAGCAGCGTCACTCCATCCATGCCTGGCATCGAAAGATCGGAAATCAACAGATCGAATTCTTGATCCTCATCGAGCAAAGCAAGCGCTTCGGAGCCGCCGGCAACCGAGGACACGATATAACCCAAACTTTCGAGCTGCTGCGCAACGATCTCGCGGACCAAAGGCTCATCATCTACCACCAAGAGACGCGCTGCACCGCAGCCTTCTGGGTTAATAGCCGCCGCGGCCAAAGGCTCTGTCGCTATGGTTGCGCTGAGGGCGAGGGGGAACCACAATGTCACGATCGTGCCTTTCCCTAACTCGCTTGTGATGCGCAGCGCTCCACCGCTCTGTTCCGCAAAGCCTCGAGCCATGGCAAGGCCCAAGCCGGTTCCCTGTCCCGCCGGTTTGGTGCTGAAGAAAGGCTCGGTGACGCGAGCAAGCACCTCCGGCGGCATGCCGGTGCCCGTATCCGTGACCGAAATGCGAACGTAAGATCCAGGCTTAAGCGAAGTCGCCGCAGCATTGCTTCTCTCATTTCCGATCGTCACGACGGCAGCTGCAAGACTTAGTAGTCCCTGGCCACCCATCGCATCCCGCGCGTTGGTGGCAAGGTTGACGAGGACTGTTTCCAGTTGCGACTTGTCCACGAGCATCGCGGGCAAGCTGTAAGGCGTTTCCACTCGCACCCCGATTCCGGCACCGAGGGTATGGGTCAATATCTCGCGTAGATCGCTTAAGAGCGGTACGGGACTCACCGCCTCGGCACGCAGATCCGCCCGGCGCGAAAAGGACAGCAAGCGACGCGTGATGGAGGAGCCGCGCTCGGCAGCTTCGAATATCATACGTCCCATGCGGCGCACGCCCTCGGGGTCCTCCGGTCGCCGCTGGATCAGAGAGGCGCCCCCCTGCACAGCTTGAAGCACGTTGTTAAAATCGTGGGCAATGCCGCCGGCGAGCTGGCCCAAGGATTCCATGCGCTGAAGATGAGCCAGCCGCGTCTGGCTTTCGCGCAGCTCCTCGGTTCGCTGCTCCACGAGCTGTTCGAGTTCGCTGCGGCTACGCGCCAACACGTCGCGCGCGTTAACCAGGTCCTGAATATCGGTGCTCGATCCCAGCCACCGCATGACCCGCGAAGCGGAGTCGCGCAGCGGAACCGAGCGCGTCAAAAACCAGCGATAGGACCCATTCGCGCCCCGCAGTCGGCTTTCCATCTGAAAGGGCCGCCCGTTCTTAAGCGCGCTCGACCACTCGGTCGAGAAACCCCCACGGTCAGCCGGGTGTACAATGTCAAGCCATCCTTGACCCTCATCCGCCTCTGCGGGCCGACCCGTGTAATCAATCCATTGTTGATTGAAAAACTCCGGCCGACCATTGGACAGCACCGAGAAAGCGAGCGTCGGGGTGGCTTCGACCAGCGCGCGAAAGCGCGCCTCGCTTTCACGCAAATCAGCCTCTGCACGCGCGCGCTCGAGCGCATCCCAAGTTCGCGCGGCAACCTCTTGCACCAGCGTAACCTCCTCAGAGGGCCATTCCCGAATGTTGCGATGGTTCAGATACAGCACCGCTCGCAGTCGCTGCTCTCGGATTAGCGGGACTGCCATCGCTGAGCGAGTCTCAATGGCAGCGAAATCCGCATCACTCGTGCGCGAATCGGCTGTGAGGTCTGCGTAGGCGGTGGTTCTGCCCTGACGTAATTCAGCAATGTTGCCGCGACCAAACGCGTTCACGCTAAGACTTCCCACCAAATGAGCCACCCCATCCACATAATCTGTTTCGTAAAGGACTGTTTCGCCATCAGCAGAAACCTCACCATACCCCACGCGGCTGACGCCCAAATGCCGTCCGAGCGCCTCGACCGCGGCGACAACTATCTCGCGCGGTTTCGACACCTCGCTCAGCCGGTCGGCAAGCGTTAGAAAAAACCGCTGGCGCGTAGCCGCTTGCCGAAGTGCTTCCTCCCCTTCGCGCCGGGCGCGATGTAGTTCCAATTTCGAGGCAATTCGTGTGAGCAGATCTCGGGCGCTAAACGGTTTGATGAGATAGGCATCTGCCCCCTCTTTAAATCCCTGGAGCTGTGCTTCCTCGTCCGCTCGGGCGGAGAGCAGGATGACGGGAAGCAGCCGTGTGCGCTCATCCGTCCGGATGGCGCGCAATAAGCCAAATCCATCCAACGCGGGCATCATCACATCCGCAATGACGATGTCCGGCGGCGCCGCCCGGATTTGCTCGAGCGCCGTCTGTCCATCTGAAACGGCATCGACGTGATAATCGTGATGCATAATGCGGCAAAGATAGTGGCGCATGTCCGCATTATCGTCAGCGAGAAGAATACGGGGACGAGTCGCCTTTTCCTTGTTTTCGGGGACTACTGACCTCTGCGGGGAATGGTCCCGCTCGGTGTTGCTGGACATCACTATGTCTGGAGCCCACTGCTTCGCTTCCTCTTGAAAGGCCAGGGCGCTGGGCATCAGTCCTTCGGACGCACGCCCCGCGAGCTGCTGCGCGATGGGGGCTTTCGCCATGGGAATGCTGACTGTAAAACGGCTGCCCGCGCCCTCTTGGCTTTGAACCGAGATCTCTCCGCCATGGAGCCGGACCAGCTCTTGGACGAGGGAGAGCCCGATCCCGGTGCCTTCGTGCGTGCGCGAGCGGGTGTTTTTTGCTCGATAAAACCTTTGGAAAATCTTCGTCTGATCTTCTGCGCAGATCCCACAGCCGGTGTCGCTCACGCGCAGTTCCACACGTTCACCCACTTGGCGAAGCGCGATGCTAATCGTCCCCTTCTGCGTGAATTTTAGCGCGTTCGAGAGCAGATTCAGAACCACCTTCTCCCACATATCACGATCGACCTGCAGCAGCTCTGGCAGCGGCGGGCAATCGACCATTAAATCCAATCCCGCCTTTTCGATGGCCGAGCGAAAAATGCTCGCGAGGTCCGAGGTTATTGCGGCGACATCGGTGGGCTCTGCGCTCAACTCGAGGCGCCCCGCTTCGAGCCGCGAGAAATCAAGTAAGTTGTTGACGAGTTTCAAGAGCCGCAAGCTGTTTCGATGCACGACCTGAAGCGTCGCAGCGGCGGCGCGGGGCAACGCGCCGTTTTTACTGGCGAGCGTCTCCTCGAGGGGTCCCAACATGAGGGTGAGCGGCGTGCGAAACTCGTGACTGACGTTCGAGAAGAAATCCGTCTTGGCCCGATCAAGTTCGGCAAGCACGGCGACATTGCGGCGTTCGGTCTCGAGCGCTTGCGCATCGGCAACGCCCGAGGCGATTTGGGTCGCGATCAATTCGAAAAAAGTTCGGTAGTCGGTATCGAGCTCCCGCATGGGACTCGCGGCGGCGACCAAAATGGCGCGCGGTCGGCCTTGACCTGGCAGTAAGACGGGAAGAACCAACACATTTTTTACCGGCACGCTCCAGCCGCCCCTCGGCAAATCCTCCGGCAGCGAGGGAGTCGCAATGATGGAACGCATCCCGCTGGAGGCG
Source organism: uncultured Gammaproteobacteria bacterium (assembly GCA_963807505.1). Taxonomy (GTDB): domain Bacteria; phylum Pseudomonadota; class Gammaproteobacteria; order Steroidobacterales; family Steroidobacteraceae; genus Bog-1198. The sequence continues at coordinate 2,090,209 of CAWECC010000001.1, forward strand.
GCGCTCGACAATTGCCAGAGCGACGCCGCGCCCTCTTTAATCGGCACTCGTTCGGGTGCCGAGGGCGACCCGCACTCAATTCCCGCGGTAGCCTCCAATATAGCGACCGATTGCTCCACATCGATTCGATAAATGAGCGCAAACGGTACGTCATGAGGATTCTGAGCAAGCACCCGGGCGGCGATTTCATATTCCGCTTGCTCACTGGTGGCTATCTGGCATTCGGCAGCCAGGTCGCGCAAAGTTTGAAGCCGCCTCTCGCCAATTACTTTCAGGGTGGTCTCAATGACAGGACAAAAAAGACCTCCAATGCTTCCGCCTTCGGCACGGATAGGACTATAGGAAAAGGAGAAGTAAGCTTCCTCCAAAAACCCTCGATCGATATGGAGCAGCAGATCGCGAGACCGGGTGGCCTGACCCTGGGTCATCACCTGCGACAGCATCGGGTGGATGACATCCCAGATTTCCGCCCACACCTTCGCGCCAGGTTCGCCGAGCGCGGCCGGATGTTTCACGGGCCCTAAGATCGGTTTATATTCATCGTTGTACAGCATCGTGAATTCCGGTCCCCACCAAATGAGGATCGGAAATGCGCAGTCAAGGCAGGTGCTTACCGAGGTGCGCAGCGATTGCGGCCACTTTTCGACGGGACCTAAAGCGGTCGTGGACCAATCCCGCTCGCGCATGCGCTGCGCCATTTCGCTGTCGCCTGGAAAGATTTCCTCGAGCGCGGCGACTTCTGAGCGCGCTGCATGCGCAGCGTCGTCGGGCTGGTCTTTGTTAATTGCCGCTTCTCGCAACGAATTCTCCCTATGAGCACGGATTGTGCCATCTGCCGCGAGCAGTTGAGGATATGTAATTTCTACAAATTTGGCTTAATCGGACGCATGGGTTTGAGACTCCGGCGGATTTCCAATGCAAACCGCTATACATTTGCGCCGCATCTGACACATGAAGTGTCGATATTAGGCCCAGAAAAAGCCCCGCCAGCGCCGCCAGCGCCGCCAGCGGGACAAAACGGTCAGTACGCCCTTGGCGGGAGGATCGTGCCGTTCGTGAAGTAGAGCTTGATGCCTTCCGCCGGGAGTCCGTGGTCGAAGCGCGTGATGCAGGGCAGCGATGCTTTGGACCTTCAAAACGGTTCAAGCTGCGAAGCGGACGTGCGGTCGCCCAATCTCTGAAGAAATCATCCGACAATAGTGCTCGTCGCAAGTGCAGCCCATTTCTATCAGCGATGTCGATGCTCAATGTTGAGATCAATCGCGCCTGCAATAACCTACCAGCTGAGCGCAGGCAGGTGCTGAGCCGAGCGAAGATAGAACTGCGCAAGGTATTTGGCCGGCCGACGATGCAACGAGGCGAGCGAGCCTGATCAGATCGGACATTGCGGTGCGCTTGCCTGGCAAAGTGAGGCCACCCTTACCCGAATCCCACTAAGCACTGACTGCTGATACAAACATCAACCGCAGACGGCGCTGCCTTGATCGGAATCTCTGTCATCGACCAAGATGAGCAGAAGGGGGGCAAAAGCCAGGAGACCTTGTCATGTGGCCTGTGTCGGAACCAGGGGGATCAAAGCGGATGTCCCTGAGGTGATGCGGGGCTAGACGTCTATTTGCAAATCAATTTGTAATTCGATTTCGCGCTGGCTGTGGGGGAATCGTTTCGCCGGAACCTCGATGCTCGAGGACTCGCGTGTAATCCGAAACTTACATTGGCGGCCGGTATTTTCCTGGCGGCGGCTAATTGAAGATGTGGGTACGATTTTTGTTCGACAACAGTTGGAGGGGCAATGGACGAGAAAACTGTTTCGCGCCGCCCAGCGGTAGGGTTGGGAGGGCTTGGATTAGCTACTGCGGAAGGAGGCGTAAGAGCTCAGCAGGGTAAACCGCCGGCTGAGCGTGGCAATAGCGGAGCGGTGGCAAAGGACAATCCTCTCACCAAGTATCCGAAACCGCCATTTCCAGAGCAAACGCAACCCTGGCCGGGTCTTGCGGGAAAGATGAATCCCAGGCCCGACCATGGCGAAACAAGTTACAAGGGCTCAGGCCGTCTCGCGGGTCGCAAAGCCCTGATCACCGGAGGTGACTCCGGCATGGGCCGCGCCGCCGCGATTGCCTATGCCCGTGAGGGCGCGGATGTGGCGATCAACTACCTCCCCGCTGAAGAATCGGACGCCCGCGAAGTTATTCAGCTCATCAAGGAGGCCGGACGAGAAGGCTTCCCCATTCCCGGCGACCTTCGGGATCGCGCGTTCTGCCAACGCCTGGTCACGGAAGCCATGCAGAAGTTGGGCGGGTTGGACATCATCGTCTCGAACGCTGGCCGCCAGCAATCGAAGGCCTCGATACTTGACATCAGTGATGAGGATTTCGACGCAACGATCAAGACTAATATTTATGCGCCGTTCTACATCATCAAAGCCGCCTTACCCCACTTAACTGCGGGCTCGTGCATCATCGGCACCACTTCCGAGCAAGCGTACGATCCGTCCGCCGACCTCTATGACTATGCCCAGACCAAGGCGGCGACCATGAATTACGTGAAGTCGCTGGCGAAGCAGTTGGGACCCAGAGGCATTCGGGTCAACGGTGTCGCGCCAGGTCCCATCTGGACGCCGCTGCAAATCAGCGGAGGCGCATCTGCATCTAAGTACACTCATTTCGGTAACACCACGGCGCTCGGGCGTCCGGGCCAGCCCGCGGAACTCGCTTCGATCTACGTGCAACTGGCGGCGCACGATGCCAGTTTCACGACGGGAAATATTTACGGGGCCGGAGGAGGTCAGGGACAGCCGTAGCAGCACCGTCAATAGTACTAGCAGCAACCGTCAATGGTTTTCGTAAGCAACCTGAATACCTACTGGAGGATTAAAGAATCATGAACACCCCATGTATATCACTGGCTATTATCTTGGCTTCCTCGGTGGCGTTAGCCGATTCACCGGATTCAAGTTTCATCAAGAATGCGGCCGAAGGCGGCATGTCGGAGGTAGAGCTTGGACAGCTGGCCCAACAAAAGGCCACTAATCCTGCAGTGAAAGAGTTTGGCGCCATGATGGTCACGGACCACACGGCGGCCAACGACAAACTAAAAACCGTAGCCGCCGCAAAACAAGTGAGTCTACCGGACAGCCCAAATCTGATGCAGAAAGCATCGAAAGCGAAGCTCGAGATGATGTCCGGTGACTCCTTCGACAAATCGTACGTGAAAGGAATGATCGAGGACCATAAGGCCGACATAAAGGAGTTTCAAAAAGAAGCGACGGAAGGCAAGGATCCTCAGGTCAAAGCCTTCGCCGTAGCCACTTTACCGACACTTAAAAAGCATCTCCGGAAAATTCAAGCAATCGCTTCCGATGCCGGAATCAAGGATTGATTGTTTCGTTGTCATGAGCGCGCAATCAGCGGAGGGATTGGTAAATGGAGAGAAAATACAGCAAGGCGAGTGGCGACAAAGTGGCGAAGGTCATGCACGAGCGCAAAGCGGGAACGCTGAAAAGCGGCAGCACGGGCAAAAGGGTGACGAGTAAAAAGCAGGCAGTCGCCATTGGACTCTCCGAAGCTCGCCGCGACGGTAAGAAAGTCCCAATGAAAAAGACTTAGTGACGTCGATGTGCCAATAGAACTAGAACGTCGTGCCGCAGATTCTCATGCGAAGGTGGCGCTTAACTCGCTAAAGTTTGTCGCGAGGCAGGCAACTGGAAGGCCTTGGGAGGAGCAGACGCGGTGGTTATGAAGGTCAAGACGCTCAAGTTTGGAACGGGCTTTAAGGTACTGGCGGGAAACCGTCGGGCGCAGGCTGCGCAGATGGTTATCGCACCGGACGGATCGGAGGGCGGACCCGGTAACAGTCACCGCGGCGCGGACCAATGGTTATTCGTCGCCGCTGGCGTGGGGGTCGCAAAGATCAACGGACGACGAATTGCCCTCAAGAAAGGTTCGCTGCTCCTGATCGAATGCGGCGAGGAGCATGAAATCCGCAATACGGGAAGGAGTCCGCTTAAGACGCTCAATATCTACTTGCCCCCTGCTTACGCCAAAAATGGTGAGCCGTTGCGCCGGCCAGGCCAAAATCGCGTCTGGCACGGTATCGGAGGCCCCTTGGGAGGTCCAAGCCGATTAGTCCCCCCTAGCCCCAGAACATGAAAAAGCCTAAAATTATGGCTAATCGCTGGACCTTAAACGAGCCACGCGTGTACCAGCCTAGCCAGCCTCACTCGAACCAACGCTATCCATGAGTGGGAGCGAATTCCCTATTGTCGGCATCGGGGCCTCGGCCGGCGGACTCGATGCGTTTCACGCATTCTTCGATCACATGCCGGCCGATTGCAACATGGCGTTCGTCATGGTGTTACATCTGCCGCCCGATCGAAAAAGCATGCTTCCGGAGATCCTCTCGCGCTGGACCTCCATGGCGGTTAAAGACGGCTTGGACGGAGCGTTAATCGAGCCTAATTGCGTGTACGTGCCGTCGCCCCATTCGATAGTGACTTTGGTGGGCGGTCGTCTGGTGGTGCGAAGCGCCGCAGAAGAGGAAAGAATCTATCGCCCGATTGACGGTTTTTTCGACGCACTCGCCTCCTCGCTGGGGGAACAAGCGGTGGGCGTTGTGCTATCCGGTACCGGCAGCGATGGCGCATTGGGGCTCAAGGCCATCAAGGAAGCCGGCGGCCTCACCATCGTTCAGGGGACAGATGGAAGTGCACCAGAATACGGCGATATGCCGGCGGGAGCGATCGCCACGGGTGCTGTGGATCTGATCGCGCCGGTGGAAGATATCCCAAAGCATCTGCTGCGACTCCGAGGCAAACCCGCAACTCCTATGCTGCCCACAGAGGGCTCGGCCTCGACAGATACCGCACGTCTTGAGATTTGCGGCATTTTAAGGGCACAGCTCGGCCACGATTTCAGTGGCTATCGGGATAAGACGTTCTTGCGCCGGGTGCAACGGAGAATGCAAATGGTGAATCTGGCGACGCTCGAGGATTACATCCTCCGGTTGCGCGCCGACCGTGACGAGGTGGTGCTGCTGTTTCGCGACCTACTGATCCGGGTCACCAGTTTTTTTCGCGACAAGGAGACCTTTGCGGCGCTCGAGAGCAAAGTGATTCCGCGGCTGTTCGAGAATAAACATGCGGATGGTCACGTTCGTGTATGGGTGCCCGGCTGCGCGACCGGCGAGGAAGCCTACTCCTTGGCCATTCTGCTGCGCGAATATATGGACACACTCAGCGCTCCCCCCAAGGTGCAACTGTTTGCCACTGACATCGACGATGCCGCGATATCAACCGCCCGACTCGGGCGTTATCCGAAGACATTGCTCGAAGGTCTTTCTGATGAGCGCCGCGAACGCTACTTTATCTTATCGCAGGGCAGCTACGTCGTATCGAAACAGGTTCGGGACCTGTGCACCTTCTCGCCTCACAATGTGGTGCGCGACCCACCGTTTTCGCGCATGGACTTGGTGTCCTGCCGAAATTTACTCATCTATATGGATAAAGACCTGCAATCGACCGTCATCCCGGTTTTCCACTACGCCCTGGTGCCCAGCGGCATTTTGCTCTTAGGTGGCTCTGAGTCGGCCGCGCAGCATACCGATCTATTTGACCCTCTCGACAAAGCCGCGAGAATTTTTGTGCGACGAAACGTTCGTAGCCCTTCATTGCGCTTGGAACTGCAATCTCACCATATACTGTCGCAATCCGGCGCGCCTGCCTTGCACCCGTCCTCGATCGGGCGCAGCACACAGTCTTTGGATCCCCAAATCACAGGGACGCAAGATCGGCAACTGCTATCCAGTGAAAGCGCACATGGCTCAACAAGGCATCCGCATTCGATCCATGGAGGAGCGCCACCGTCCCGATGGAGGCGAATATTAGACCGGATTTTTTCCTCAGCATCGCCGGAAGAGCCGCTGAAGCAAGAACTCTTGAGTTCTCAGGAACGCCTTCAGGCACTGACGGAAGAACACCAGACCGCCCTCGAGGAGCTGCGCAGCAGCAATGAGGAGTTGCATTCCGTCAACGAGGAGGTGCAGTCGACCAACGAGGAACTGGAGACCTCGAAAGAGGAACTGCAATCGCTCAATGAAGAGTTGCACACGGTCAATGTGCGGCTGACCGAAAAGGTCGATGAGCTGGACGCCAGCAACAGTGATCTGCGAAACCTGTTCGAAAGTACGGAAATCGCGACGATCTTCTTGGATCGTCATATGATCATTCGAAACTTCACTCCCGCCATAGCGACACTCTATAACCTGATCCCAAGCGATCAGGGTCGGCCAATCACCGATATCGTCAACCGGCTCAGCTACAGCCATTTGCCCGAAGACGTGAAGCAGGTGCTTGCAACACTGCAGCCGCTGGAGCGGCGCATTGCACGTTCAGATCGCATAGCGCATTACATCATGCGGATTTTGCCCTATCGGGAGCCCGATGGCGCCGTGAGCGGAGTATTGATCACCTTCATCGATGTCACCAGTATCGTGCAAGCAGAAGCAGCTCTCGTTGAGGCGGACATACGCAAAGACGTGTTTCTCGCGACCCTCTCTCACGAACTGCGAAATCCCCTGGCCCCCATACGGTCCGCCGCGCGGCTGCTACAAGCTTCAAAGCTTGACGGTGCGCAGGCGCGCGCTCAAGCAATTATCTCCCGGCAAGTGGCCAACATGAGCTCGTTACTTGACGATTTGCTCGACGTCTCTCGGATCACGCGCGGCTCTTTTCTCTTGAAAAAGGAATACGTCGAGGTCAAGGGCCTGATGGAAGCGGCGGTCGAAGCGGTCCAACCGGCGGTCGATGCCAAACGTCACACACTGCGTGTGGAGTGGCCGCCGGTGCGCACGGTCCTCGAAGTGGATCCCTTGCGCTTGACTCAGGTTCTGAGCAATCTGCTCACCAATGCGGTGAAATACACGCCATCCGGTGGCCTGATCCACCTCGGATATCGGCTGGAATCTCAAGCGATCATCTTTTTCGTTCAAGACAACGGCGTTGGCCTCGCTCCAGAAATGCTCACTCAAGTATTCGCCATGTTTGCCCGAGTCGACTCGGAAACTGGTCGCGCGGAGGGCGGATTGGGTATTGGGCTGGCACTTTCCAAAGGCTTGATCGAGCTACACGGCGGGCAGCTCGCGGCGAACAGCGCGGGTTTGGATCAAGGCAGCGAATTCATAGTCTCGTTACCGCGTTCCTTGCTCGTGGACAATCCTGACCAACGCTCAGGCAGCCGATCCAATGGCGAGAGCCTACCGGCCAAGCGCGTGCTCATTGCGGACGACAATCGGGACGGCGCAGAAACCCTGGGACTCTATTTGGAGATGCAGGGACACGAGATTTATTTTGCACATAGCGGAGGCGAGGCCTTGGCGGTGGCCGCGGCCATTAAACCTGAAGTGGGCGTGATCGATATTGGAATGCCGGATATGAATGGCTACGAAGTAGCGGAGCGAATTCGGCACGAAGCCTGGGGCGAGCATATGACGCTGATCGCCCTGACCGGCTGGGCTCAGGAGAATGACAAGCGACGTGCCTTTGCAGCGGGTTTCGATCACCATTGCACGAAGCCCTTCGATCCGGCGATCCTCGAGCGCTTCTTCTCGCCTCGCCAGGGTAGGCCAACCGAGCCCCGCATTTTGTAGCAATCGGCGGATTCATGGAGCTGTCCCGATGAGACGCACGCGTGGCCGATGCATCGGATGACCGCCTCAAGCCGCGCACCGATTCAAAGATACATAGTGCTGTCCAAGAGAACAACCGGGATTTCAAAGTACAACAATGCACTGCAACAATGCGGATATGACTGCAGGCTTATTACCGTTGACTCAATGCGGAAAGTTTTTTATAAAAGCACTTCGCAGGTGACCACAGTTCACCTATATTCATAGAGGAAGCGCCGTCATGAATAAAAGTGCGAAGGACACGACAACTTCTATTCGAGTCTATCGCCGATCAGAGCGCGATATGCCGTCAGGCCACATTCCCTTGCGCGCCGCCGATGCGAGACGTTCGGTAAGAAATATTCTGGATTGGAATTCGTATTTGCCAAGCGACTGCGTAAGATCCATGGTGAGAATGGGATGGGACTACACGACATGAGATCCAGAAACTTAACTCATCCCGAGGCCCGCGCTGCGACTAATCGTACTACTGTTATCGTGTCTCCCGCGTACGCGATGATGGGCGGTTAGCGGGCGTTATCGCGCTGCATTGAGGTATGCCGAGTGAGCGAGCTATTTATCTGATTCGCCCGGTTTCGCGCTCTCTCCCGATCTCGTGGTTTTCTCCAGACTATTCTCGTACTCGAATTGGACGTCACTTCTCACTGCGGCCAACGCAGGCGGGATCGCTCATCAGTGGCGCCGAAAGATTCAGGAGCATGGTCATGCACCGAAGCCTTGGACTCCTAGCTGTTGACCGGAGCCTGACCGCCAAAGGCATGTTCAAACACCTTGAATTGCAACAGGGCCATTAGGCAGTACATGCCGATCTGCCAGGCAGCTAAAGAAAGCGTATCTGCCTTAACCGCCGCCACGATCCCTTGGCCCGGAGAGAGTTTACGCATGGGGACAATAGCAAAATACCGAAAGACAATGCCGAAACCAAAAGCAAGGATGAAATCGAGAATCCACACGGCGTAAGTCTTCTCCTCGAACAGCGATTGCCAGCCAAACGCGATGGCGACCGCCGGTGCGGCAAACGCAAGCCATTCCGCAATGATATCTCCGAGCGTGCAGCCGCCGCCGCAATGCAGTGTCCCTTTGGCCACAATGATAGGGTAAGGCTGCACCGTGCCTGGCATTTTGGATTCTGCGCCGGTTTTCTTGCCTGCGGGAGCAGCGACTTCTCGCCCATAGCGAAAATATAGCCAAAGAATGAACACGATGCCGAAGAGCGCGCATACCGGCCAAACGATTCTCATGATGGCCATGTGGGGTGGGTGGCGAAGCACATCGATCAGAATCGCGAGCCCGCACACCAGTCCTAGCACTAGGCTCGCGGTGCAGAGCGCATCCAACCAACTTGGGAAGAGTGCCATTGTGTAACTGCCTAAGGGATGACACGCCGCTATCGACATGGTCACCGATTTCGGTCGAGAGGATCGCATATTTTGATTTAAGGTGCATTCGTCGGCCCAAGTCGATCGGACTCGGCCGCGTTTCGGAGGATGGCATCAAGATCAATTACAGAGGGCCCTCCGTTTGGCGAGAATTGTGAGGGGTTAGAAGAGCAGGCGCCGTGTCAGTTCATGCCTACAGCATGTGTTGAACTGGAGCCTCTTCAAATCCTTGCAAGAATTAAGTACCGTCAAATCCGGATCCGGTTAGGGCCGGCTTATAAGGAACTGCGATGCCTCGCCAAATCCCTTCTTTGACCCTCTCTGACGCCCGTCGCTTGATTGCCGCAGGGGAAAAGAAAGCGCAAGGACTCGGTATCCCTTACAACCTCGCGGTGGTCGACGCCGGCGGCGGGTTGATTGCGCACGTAAGGATGGATGGGGCGTGGCTTGGGAGCGTAGATATTGCGATCAACAAGGCATGGACCGCGCGTGCGTTCGACATGGCGACGGAAAAGCTGGCCAAAATGGCTCAATCGGGCAAGCCCTTATTTGGGATCGATAGCACTAATCATGAGAAAGTGGTCATCTTCGGCGGCGGCATCCCACTAAAAATGGGGGATGTGGTGGTGGGCGCACTGGGTGCAAGTGGCGGAACGGTCGATCAGGATCTGGAGGTGGCGGAGGCTGCAGCAGCCGCCTTCGCATCGACACACTAGCGGAACAGGGGAGCGAACCGTGACGGTCCCGATGCCTTATTGCGGTGTCGCTCCACTGCCGGGGCAACTGCTGGCCCGCTTCAATCTGGACCCGGTCCTTATCATTTCGCTGGCTCTATTGTGTGTCTGGCAATCCTGGAGCATTTACCGCAGAGACGCTGACGGGCGGCATCTCCAAGTGTTTTCATTGGGCGGATGGCTAATCGCTGCCGGGGCGTTCGTCTCGCCCCTTTGCGCCCTCTCCGTTGCGCTGTTCTCGGCGCGCGTGGCTCAGCATATGATTCTCATCTTGATCGCCGCGCCGCTCATTGCAATGGGTCTGCCCAGCGGGCAACCCGGGCGGCACTCGCAGCGGCTTTGGACTGCGGTAGCGTTCTTCTTCGTGGCCCTGTGGTTCTGGCATATGCCCATTCCTTACGAGGCGACTTTCACCTCGGTTGCGGTGTATTGGGCCATGCACGTGACCTTGTTCGGAAGCGGGATCCTGTTGTGGCGCGAACTGCTCGATCACCCCGCGCGACAAACGGGTCCGGTACTTGCCGCGGGAACTCTCAGTTTTGTGCATATGGGCCTGCTTGGGGCTGTGCTGACGCTCGCTGAGCGGCCGCTGTTTCAGTGGCACCTCGCAACCACCCAGGCGTGGGGGCTGTCGCCACTCCAAGATCAGCAGCTGGGTGGGGCTGTGATGTGGGTGCCTGGTATCGCCTTGTTCCTGTGGACCGCTCTGCGCTCGCTGGGTCGGCTTTGGGAGTCGCTCGATCGAGCACGGCCGGCATGAGCTCGTGGCCTCTGAGCTATCTCAGCGGCGCCGGAATTCGAGCGCAACAGGTAGTGCCACTCACTTGGTACATGCTGCTGGTTTCGATCATCGTCTGTGTGCTGATCGGGGGGTTGCTGTGGGATGCGGTGCGCCGCGCCCGTCCGCAAGACAAGACGGTCGAGATCGGTTCGATTCCCATCGAGCGCGGCGGCAACGGACTTAGATGGATCAGCATCGGGCTTGTCATCTCGGCGATTCCGCTGGCCGTGGCGTTCGTGTGGACGATGCTCACCCTCGCTGCGGTCGCGGGCCCGCCGGCGCATCCTGGATTGGTTCTCGATGTCACCGGCCGACAATGGTGGTGGCAGGTCCAGTATGAGGCGCCGAATCCGCCCGACGTGTTTGACACAGCCAACGAGATTCACATCCCGGTTGGAATCCCGGTTCTCGTGCGACTTCATGGTGCGGACGTGATTCACAGCTTCTGGGTGCCGCAGCTCTCGGGGAAAACAGACGCGATTCCCGGCCAGACCAATTTCAGCTGGATCGAAGCCGATCGCCCAGGCCGCTATCTGGGCCAGTGCACGGAGTTTTGCGGCTATCAGCACGCACATATGCAATTCGAGGTGGTGGCCGAGCCGAAAGAGGACTTCGATCGATGGCTTTCCGCCCAGCGGTCGGCAGCCGCCGCGCCCGAAACGGTGCAAGAATCGCGTGGATTGGCGCTGGTGGAGTATCGCTGCGGGCTGTGCCACCGAGTTCGGGGTACACAGGCGGGAGCCATCAGCGCACCGGATCTGACGCACCTGATGAGCCGCCGCACCTTGGCGGCCGGCACATTGCCCAACAATCCGGGGAATCTCGAGGGGTGGATTCAGAATCCGCAGAACATCAAGCCGGGCAATCTGATGCCCAATCAGTTTCTCTCCGCGCAGCAACTTTCCGACACGCTCGCCTACCTCGAGACGCTCAAATGATGCGGCCGGACCTGCGCACGCCCACCGTGGGAATCGATACGGTCGAACACGAAGCGCGCCTGCTGCAACTATGGGAGACAACGCCGGGGTGGAAGGGTTTCTTCACGACCGTTGATCACAAGAAAATCGGCATTCGTTACATCGTGACCGCGTTCGTCTTTCTGGCGCTCGGTGGGATCGAAGCGCTGCTGATGCGCGTGCAGCTCGCGGGGCCGAACCTATCCTTGCTCACTCCGGCCGAGTACAACCAGCTGTTTTCAACCCATGGCATGACCATGATTTTCTTGTACGCAGCGCCGATCTTGTCTGGCTTTTCCAATTATCTTTGGCCGTTGCTGCTCGGCAGCCGCGATATGGCGTTTCCACGCTTGAACGCGCTCAGCTATTGGATCTATCTCGCCAGCGGATTGTTTCTATATGCCGGCTTTGTCACCGGCAACGGACCGAATGACGGCTGGTTCAACTATGTGCCTTACGCCTCCCGCGACTACAACCCAGGACTCAACCAAGACTTTTACGCGTTGGGCATGGTGTTCCTGGGAATTTCGACCACGGTGGGGGCGGCGAACTTTATTGTCACGGCGTTTCGCACCCGCGCACCCGGGATGTCGCTCAATCGCTTGCCGATCCTGGTGTGGGGCACGCTGACCGCCAGCGTCGCCAACTTGATCGTCGTACCGGCGGTCAGCCTGGCGTTCTTCCTGTTGTGGATGGATCGTCAGTTCGGAACTCATTTTTTCGACCCGGCGGGCGGCGGGCAGCCGCTGCTGTGGCAGCACCTGTTCTGGATTTTCGGCCATCCGTGGGTATATGCCATCGTGCTACCGGCCATGGGCATGGTCTCCGATGGCCTGCCGGTATTTTGCCGCCGTCCACTGGTTGGCTACTCGGTGGTTGCGCTGTCCACCGTTGCGACGATGATTTTCGGATTCGGGGTTTGGGTTCACCACATGTTCGCCACGGGGCTGCCCGGATTGGGGCTGGCCTTTTTCTCCGGGGCGTCGATCGCGATCGTGTTGCCGTCAGCCGTCGCCGTATTTGCGTGGATCGCGACCATTCGCTTGGGTCGTCCCGTCATCACCACGGCCTTTCTCTTCTTCTCATCGATGATCCTGCTGTTTGTGATCGGCGGCGTTTCCGGATTCATGACGGCGAGCGTGCCCGTGGATTGGCAATTGACGGATACTTATTTCGTCGTCGCGCATCTGCACTACGTCCTGATCGGCATCAACGTCTTTCCGGTGGTCGGTGCGACCTATTTTTGGTTTCCGAAGATGACGGGTCGACTGCTGGATGAGAAGTTGGGACGCTGGAATTTTTGGACGATGTTCATCGGGTTCAACCTCGCCTTCTTGCCGATGCATGTCACGGGGCTTCTTGGAATGCCGCGACGGGTTTACACCTACGGTGATTACGGTGGGTGGGGAACGCTCAATCTCATCACTTCGATCGGCAGTTTCGTGTTTGCCGCCGGCGTACTCCTCCTGCTGGTCAATGTCATCAAGAGTCTTAAGAGCGGTGCGGTAGCTGGCAGAGAATCCCTGGGATGCGCCAACGTTGGAGTGGTCAGTCCCCTCTCCGCCGCCCTCCTACAATTTTGCGGTTATCCCCACGGTGGGGTCGCGTCATCCCCTCTGGGAGAACCGGCTGGGCAGCGAGGGAGCCGTATCGTCACTGGACCGAGGGATGTTGCTCGATCAGGGCAAGGAAACCATCGGCACCTCGGCGCTCGATGCGCTGCCCGACATGGTGCTTGAGATGCCGGCGGATAGCGTCGCACCATTGCTGCTCGCCATCGGACTGTCGGCACTGTTTGTCGGGCTGTTGCTCAAAATCTGGGTCATGGCGGGAATCGGCGGCGCGATAGCCGTTGTTGCAGTTCTCGTGTGGCTCTGGCCGAGAACGGACTTGCGCGAGCGGGAGCCCGCTCATGGTTGAGACTGCCGTCGCCGCTCCGTCAAATCTCCCGGTGGGTCCCATAAGGCGCCACGGGATCGGCTGGTGGGGGGCCGGCACGCTGATCGCGAGTGAAGGCGCGTTGTTCGCCTACCTCTTATTTGCCTATTTCTACACCGCCGCGACCGCCCCTGCAGGATGGCTGCTTGAACCCGCGCCCACGCTGACACTCGCACTGCCCAACACGCTGCTTCTGCTGCTGTCGAGTCTTGCGGCGTGGTGGGGCGAGGAGGGCGTGCTCAAAGGGTTTCGACGGCAGGCACTACTGGGATTCGGCAGCGCCTTGTTGCTGGGTGCCGTATTCGTTCTCATTCAGTGCCTCGAATGGCGTTCGAAGACTTATGGGATCGGAACTTCGAGCTATGCGTCGCTGTATTTCGTCACCACCGGCTTTCACATTGGACACGTCATCGTGGGCCTCGGCGTGCTGTTCGCGATTGCAGCCTGGACGGCGCTCGACTATTTCAGCCCGCGGCGTCGATTGGTGGTGTCGGCGGGGGTGCTGTATTGGCACTTCGTCGATGCCGTTTGGCTGTTTGTGTTCACGACCTACTACCTCACGCCTTACCTGGGATTTGGCCGGTGAACGCCCCGCAGCAGGATCTGAGCCTTCATCCCGCGCCGCACGCAGGCCGCGTCAAATCGCTCGAGTGCCTGTTCGGTCTTGTCGGCGGCCCGCTCGCCTGGTACTTGCAGCTTTGCGCGGGCTACGCGTTGGCGAGTGCGCCGTGTTTCAGCGGCGGAAGCCGGATGCCTGCGCCGCTGCCCGCCCTGCAATGGACCTGGATCGCCATGCTGTTGGCGACGGCTGCGGCGCTTGCGATTGCGCTGCTATCGCTGCTGCTTTCCTGGCGCATGTATCAACGGACGAAGGAGGAAGCTGCGGGCGGCACCGCGCGCTTGCTCGATGGCGGCGCCGGCCGCACGAGATTTTTGGCGCTGTGGGGCGTCCTGCTCGGCAGCGGGTTCGCATTGGCCACCGCGATCACCGCGTTGGCATTCGTCACGTTGCCGCGATGCGCCGGTTGATCCCCGTGCTCGCCTTTGTTGTGCTGGCATCGTGCAGCAACGAGCAGCGCCCACCCTTTGAAGCGAAGGCGCTCATCGCGAGTCATTGCGCGGCCTGCCACCGGGTGCCGGGGGTTGCGGTCGCGACCGGCCGGGTAGGTCCCTCCTTGGCGCACATTGGTTCGCAACAAATCATCGCCGGCTACTTCGCCAACAGTCCGGGCATGCTGACGCGATGGATCGAACACCCGCAGAAACTGCTTCCCGGCAATGCCATGCCCGAGATGGGATTGTCGCACGACGAAGCGGCGACGATCGTCGACTACCTTTACACGATGGAATAGCGCCCATGAGAACCGCCGCCTTGATCCTGAGCTTCGCTCCCCTCGTCGCTTTCTCCCAGAGCATGCCGTCGCCGGTGCCGGAAAACGAGGTCTTCAAGCGCGAGGATATCGGCCATGCATTGGCCGCGCCGACGCCCAAAGCCGGACGCACGGCCGCAAGCATTGCGAACGCCCCCGAGGACGATGGGCAATGGGTGATGCCCTCCAAGAATTACGCATCTACGCGCTTCTCGAGCATGAATGAGATCACCACCGCCAATGTCAAGAATCTGAGGCCCGACTTCAGCTTCTCACTCGCCGTGAATAAGGGCCAAGAGGCGGCGCCCATCGTCGCTGACAACACGATGTACATCGTTACCGCCTACCCAAACATCGTCTATGCGTTGGATTTGACCAAGCCGGGAGCGCCGCTCAAGTGGTCGTTCGCGCCGAAGCCTGCGCCGGCGAGTCAGGGCATCGCGTGCTGCGACGTCGTCAACCGCGGTGGGACGGTGGACAATGGCAAATATATTTTCAACACCCTGGACGGTCAGACCATCGCTGTCGACGTCAAGACGGGGAAAGCGCTCTGGCGGACTCAGCTGGGCAATATCAACCGGGGTGAAACCATGACCATGGCGCCCACCGTCGCCCAAGGCCGCGTTTTTGTCGGCGATTCCGGCGGCGAGATGGGGGTGCACGGTTGGGTCGCCGCGCTCGACGAAAATACCGGCAAGCTTATCTGGCGGGCTTACAGCACCGGAACGGACGCCGAGGTCTTGATTGGTTCGGACTTCAAACCGCATTACGCGGGTGATCAGGGCAAGGATCTGGGCGTGAGCACCTGGCCTCCGCAGGCCTGGCAGATTGGCGGCGGCGCGGCCTGGGGTTGGCTCACCTTCGACGCCGAACTCAATTCCCTCTATACGGGGATCGGCAATCCAGGTCCATGGAATCATCTACAGCGGCCGGGCGATAACAAATGGACGGCAGGGATCTTCGCGCGAGACCCTGCGAGCGGCGCGGCACACTGGTTCTATCAATATTCGCCGCATGATGAGCATGACTACGACGGCGTGAATGAGCAGATCCTGCTCGACATGCCGTTCGCGGGAAAGATGCAAAAGGTCATGGTACACATCGACCGCAACGGTTATGTCTACGTCATCGAGCGCACTACCGGAACGGTTCTTTCCGCGGACCCTTATGGGCCGGTGAACACCAGCCGCGGTATTGACCTTAAGACCGGGCGGCCGATCATCAACGAGGAGAAGCAAACCAAACTCGGCGAGACTGTGAGGAACATCTGTCCCACGGCCTCCGGAGCAAAGGATTGGAATCCGAGCAGCTTCAGTCCGCAGACCGGGCTGTTGTACATTCCCCATGAAAATATGTGCATGGATTGGATGAGCATGGAAGTGAATTACATCGCAGGTACACCCTATGTCGGGGCGCAGGTCCACATGAAACCTGGTCCCGGCGGAAATCGAGGGGAATTGACCGCGTGGGATCCGGTCGAGCGGCGTCCTGTCTGGGCAGTGAAGGAAAACTTTCCGATCTGGTCGGGTACCGTGGTGACCGCAGGAAATGTCGTCTTCTACGGGACCATGGACGGATGGTTCAAGGCGGTGAACGCGAACAGCGGCGAGTTGCTGTGGCGGTACAAAGTGGACAGCGGGATCATCGGTCAGCCCGTCAGCTATAAAGGGCCCGATGGGCATCAATACATCGCGGTTTTGTCGGGTGTCGGCGGCTGGTCCGGCGCAGTGGTTTCCGGGCCCGTGGATCCGAGAGACGGGTCCGCTGCCTTGGGCATGGTGAACGCAATGTCTGACCTGCCGAAATACACGACGGCTGGAGGAACGCTTTATGTCTTTTCGCTTCCCCATTAAATTCGCTGCGTCTATGGCTTGGTTCGTGCTGGGCGGCTGCAACTGGAACCCGCACGCCGCGGCACTGCCCGCACAGCGGTCCGATCACCGCAGCGTGATCGACTCCGCGCTCGACCCTGGCGTGAACCGCAGCCTCGTCACCACCGATCCCCTGGCCGCTGCCTATTACAACAACGCTGACGCGGTGAACACGGGCAAGCGCCTGTTCGGGCAATATAATTGCTCAGGCTGCCACTCCAATGGAGGCGGCGGAATGGGGCCGGATTTGATGGACGACGTATGGATTTACGGCGGACGATTGGAACAAATTCATCAAACACTGGTTGATGGCAGGCCGAACGGCATGCCCTCCTGGGGCGGCAAGGTTCCCGATCAGCAGCTCTGGCAGATCTCCGCGTACGTGAGATCGATGTCGCTCCCCCAGACACTCTCAGCACAGACCGATAACACTCCCTCGCAAACTCCCGCACCGGTTCCGCCCGAGGTTGACCAAGATTCGGGCTGGTCGCCACCGCCAAGCACCACGAACGATTACACGAGCACGATAAAGGGTGTGGATTGAGGCTGCTGCGTGCTTTGCTGCTGCTTGCCTTGCTGTCGCTCAATCTGAGTGCGGCAACGGCGGCGGCCGAGGGGCCACGAACCCTTGTCGTCTGCGCGGACCCGAATAACCTGCCGTTCTCCGATCGCGAGCAGCGCGGCTTTGAGAACAAGATCATCGAGCTGGTGGCAAAGGATCTCGGCGCGAAAATTAACTATGTGTGGTGGGCGCAACGGCGGGGTTACGTCCGCAATACGCTCAATGATTCAAAATGCGATGTTTGGCCGGGCATGGCCACCGGCGTCCATGTGGCAGCAACAACCCGGCCATATTACCGGTCAACTTATGTATTCGTTACTCGTGCCGATGCCGATCTTGCTCATTTGACTCTCGATGACCCCCGCTTGAGAACCGCCCAAATTGGCGTGCAAATGATAGGCAACGATGCCATGAACACTCCCCCGGCGCATGCCATTGCAAGCCGCGGGATCATCGACAATGTACGGGGATACATGGTGTATGGGGACTACAGCAGGGCCAACCCATCAGCCGCGATCATCGATGCGGTGGCACGCCGCCAGATCACCGTCGGCCTGGTATGGGGTCCGCTTGCCGGTTACTTTGCCCATGCGTCGAAAATCCCCCTTCGTATCGAGGCAGTGACGCCCGCGGGAGATCCGCGCTGGCCCATGGCATTCGACATCTCCATGGGGGTACGACGTAACAATCCGGAGCTGATCGAGCGCATCAATTCGATCCTGGTTCGCGAGCGACCAGAGATCGATGCCGTTCTCAATTCTTATCACGTGCCGCTCGACAACACGCCGGATGATATGCAATACCGCGCATCACAGCGACCCTGATTAAGCACCGAAGCGAACTTCGGCGGCCACTCTTAAATGCGATTAGGTGCCGCGATTAATCCATCTGGCGTTTCGGGCTTGACAGGCTTCGTCAAGTGATGATCAAACCCCGCGCGAAGCGGCGCCGCTTATCGTCCTCTTGACCCCATCCGGTCATGGCAATGAGTGTCACGTACCCACCCCAGGCTTCCCGTCGAACCTGCCGCGCGAAATCATAACCACTCATCCCGGCATCCCAATATAGAGGATGACGACATGCGGCCGGTGTGTCGCGGCGAGCTTAAGAGCCTCCGTACCAGTACGGGCGGCAAAAACCTTGTGACCTGACATCTCCAGCAGCATTGCGAGACTCTCTGCGCCATCTCGATTGTCATCAGCCACCAATACCCGGCGCGGGGCTTGGAGCGTCAGGCCACTTCCGTCCGCTGATGCTCAGCAAGTAGCTACTAAAATGTACCCGTCGATACGGGCAGGTTTGGCAGGGCCACCACGATTCACTACCGCGCTCAAGGCCGGCGCTTCGCGCCTCTACGTGCCCGCCATGCAGTTCCGATAATCCCTTCACCGACGCAAGGCCAATCCTTAGGCCGCCTTCTTGAGCGATCGTGATTCGAATCGACTTGCGAGAACATCTCGAACACGTGGACGAGCATCTCGGTCGCAAGGCCCAAACCGGTGTCTCGAACACAGATCACGACGCGGTCATCGTCCTGAGCGTGCAATGAATGTCAAAAAGTGCCGATTTCAGATGCTGGCGTAGTATCGCTACGCATGCTCCTAAACGGGGGGTACGCGTACCACGCTGATCGGCTTGACAATCTATCAACCGGGTGTCGAGCCTGGCCCTTGAGGCTGCAAGCTGCTTGAGGCTATGGCGCACTTGACGTCAGCAATCCGCCGGATTCAGACAAATCGTTTTACGTCCATTCATCGCTCACGGATAGATGGGTGCCGCGTGGATTGCACGATAATTGGCGGTGATCATTCACAAAATAATGGAGGATGTCCCAACGTCAGTTCCCATAATAAATTGTCATGTCCGCAATGCGACATTTTAGGATGAACGCCGAGGCGGCTCCAAAATTGAGATTACGATAAGACGTCTACGCCCTTCGTACTAATCACGTTGAGAAGTTTCAGCGACGGACCACTCGGCCGCTTAGCGCCAATTTCCCATTTTTGAACGGTCGAAGTGCTGGTGTTGAGCACTGCCGCAAACACTGCTTGACTCATGCGGGTGCGCGCCCGAATTGCTCGAATTTGCCGCGCCGAAAGCGAGCGGACCGGCGGCACGGTCAGCACATCAAACTCCCGCATCGTTTGCTGGTCGAGCACGCCAATACGATTAAGTCCGCGGGCAGTTTCGTTCACTTCAGTCAGGATTCGGCTTTTCTTCATCGGCAATCTTCATCAATTCCTTTCCGGCAACTGAATGTTCAATCTGCGAAGACGTCATCGAGAGCAATGCGCCGGCCAATGTTTGCAGGGCCGCGAGTTCTCGATCATCTATGTTGGCCTGCTCATTCTTGCCGAAACCGTAGAGTAGGAACCAACGATTCACATGCCTCGTCGCGACCAATATCCGCGCACCGCCTCTTTTTCCGCGGCCCGGCAATGGCACACGCTTCTTGTACACGGAACCGCCAAGATCCGCATCGATGAGCCCCGCTTCCATCTCGGCGATCGCCTTCACGAGGGCCTTATCCGAGACCTGGGCCTTGCGGCTCCAGCGAGCGAAGGTGCGCGTCTTGAAGAGTCGGCGCATATAACACCGTATCACTTAGTGCTATGGCACGCAAGTACCTCAGATGCGGTGTGCGAGCCCGCTCACGGTTCGAATCCGGTCAGCGCCCACCGATACGCCTAGCGGCTCCATGTGCACCTGCATGATAGTACTCGCCGCCGATTCGATTTCCCCGGGCGCCAAGGAGCCCCGGGTGTCGGCATCGTTCAAGTTGCTCACACGGGCAATCGCACCGAATCCATCGAGGAGGCCCGCGTGGTGGTCGAGCAGATCCAATCGCTGGTAGGTAAGCGTTGGCGGGGGTCGCAGGATGCCCCTGCGCGTCCCCTGGAAGGCAAGGACTTCCTGGTGGTAGCGCCCTACAACGCCCAGGTCGCACGCATCCGCGACGAACTGGATGCCGCCGGACTGCCTGCGGTGAAGGTGGGAACCGTGGATAAGTTTCAGGGCCAGGAGGCGCCCGTCGCCTTCATTTCGATGACCGCCTCCTCGCATGGCGACGTGCCGCGCGGCATGGCATTTCTCTTGAACCGCAATCGCGTGAATGTGGCGGTATCTCGGGCCAAGTGGCGAGCCGTCATCGTCCGCTCCGCGGCGCTGACCAGCTACATGCCTAGCAGTCCGGCGGAGTTGCTGGAGCTCGGAGCGTTCATTGGGTTGTGCGAGGGAAGTTCGTGACGGAGCTGTTGCCGCGCGTTCGTGCTGTTCGATCTGGGCTATGTGACCGTCACGCCGAATTTGCGGTTGGAGGTGAGCCACATGCGAGGGCCGAGATGATATCTAAAGGGACCGGAAACGATCGAAGCGCCGACCTTGGCAGTCAGGCAACGCTCAGATCAAATCCGCGACTACGAAATTCGTTCTAGGAACCAACGAGTTATCGACTCGATGCTAGGGAGGCACTACGGTGCGCGGGGCGTTCGGAAAACCGCCTTGTTGGCGTGAAGATTGGTGGTTGACGGCGCGGAATGAAATAATCCGCGCAACATGGAAATTGATAAAGTCGTCGATAGGGGCTCGAATACTGTTCATATATACAGTATCGTGCTAGAGTAGCCATATATGACCCCTGATCTCTTCCATGCCACGGCCCAACGAGCAGATCAGCTTGCTCGGGTGATTTCGCCGCGGCGCGAACTCGGCGCGAACTCGGCGCCTATGAGGCACTATGGGCGAGAGAGGGCACGTGGTTTAAATCGATTGCAGAGAAATTCCGCGAGCATCAAGAGGCGGTGCCGACCGACTTCGTTTCGGATACGGACATCGAGAAGTACGCACGACTCGCGCTCGGAGCGATCCGCAGCGCAGGCATCAAGCATTTCGGTGTGCGTGTGCATGGCGGCGGCGAATACCCGCAAAAACTGCGGGACGCCGAACACCCCATTGAACTGCTTTATTTTCAGGGTCTTTGGGACCTCGTCAATACACGCTGCGTTGCGGTTGTGGGGACGCGCGAGGCCAGTGATGCGGGAATTAAACGTGCCGCGCTCCTTGCAAAATATCTCGTCGGCGACAAATTCACTGTAGTGTCGGGGCTTGCGCGCGGCATTGACACGGCTGCCCACACGGCCGCGATTGAATCGGGCGGCTACACCATCGCGGTCCTGGGAACGCCGATTACGGAATACTACCCGGCCGAGAATCGGGGGTTGCAACAACGGATTGCCGATAGTCACTTGGTTATTAGTCAAGTGCCAATAGTTCGGTATTCCAATCAGCATTTTCAGGGGAAGAAGCATTTCTTCCCGGAACGGAACGCAACGATGTCCGCCCTAACGGAGGCGACCGTAATCGTCGAAGCTGGCGATACGTCCGGCACGCTGATCCAGGCTCGACATGCCCTGAAACAGGGACGCAAGCTCTGCATCTTGGATAATTGCTTCAGACGCCCATCGCTCAAATGGCCCGCCAAGTTTGCCGAGCTCGGCGCAATTCGCGTCGGCGACTATGCCGATATAAGGAAGCACCTTGCTCCCGCCGATCCCGACCAAGCTCTCTCAGATAGATGAGACGACCGTCGGTCAGCATTTCTTGCTGAATTCTACCGACGTTTGTTATCACATTCGGGAGTACACGCGGCGCGGCGGATTTGGTGCGAGTCCGACGAACAATCTGATCTCCAATCTCAAGAAGAAGCCGTCGAAGATCCAGACCAATCCACGCGAGGCTCCTTGGAAGGAAAATGCCATCGGCTACTGCGCGCAGGCGTTGCAGCGCATGATGAATCGCCCGTGGATCGACGGCTACGGGACGCTGGTTCGTGTTCTGCAAAGAGCTTTCGCGGGCTCTACTGTTGACATCCGGCCACTATTGACCCAATCGTGCAGCACGACTGCGGATCACGAGACTTCCGAACGACAGCGATTCGAGGAGCTCCTGGCCGTCACGCGTGTGGATGAAGCAATCGTTGGTGCGGGCGTACGCCCTCATATCATGGTTTTCGATTGTATTAAATAGCGGAAAGCATTTCAAAGTCGCGCAACAACTCCTTTTGTAACGATTTCCCGGCACGTCGATTATAGGGGTGTTTCTTGCCCGCTGCCTGCCGGACCCGCCCCTCGAGTTTGAACCTTTGCCCGACGTGGACTGACTGTGCGGAAGCCCTGGATCGGCCGAGCGTCTCCCCGGGATCCGTAAGCGATGCTTTGAAGAGCCTGATGGATGCGCGGGACGATCGCGGGTTGGAGCTCGAGTGCGGCCGCTGACCTATGGGATTGAGGGTTCGTATTCGTTTTGGCGTTTGCATTGGACTGAGGGCTGGTTAGAAAAAATCCGAGTGATGCAACTTTCCTCGCGCTGCCGTGTTCTGTTGGCTCAGGGATGCGGAATAGGCCGATGACCAATATCGTAACTGACTATATTCACCGGGGTCTGGGCGGTCTCAATCGACGGCCGGTGCTGACGGTGTTCATTTTGCTGCTGGTCGTCTTCGGGGTGGCCGTATTTGCGGTGTGGCTGCGCACCGCGAGCGGCCCGAATTCCCGGACGTCGGAGCTGTTCTACGTTGCCGGAATTGCCACCACTGAGCAGAGTCGAGAATCCCTATGCGTAAATTACAGTTGAGTATTGCACTCGCCGCTTTGATTGGCGTGTTGCCGGGCGTCAGTAGTGCGAAAGGATGTTTGAAGGGGGCGGCCGTGGGCGGCGTGGTCGGTCATGTGGCGGCGCATCATGCGGTGCTCGGCGCGGCGGCGGGCTGTGTCATCGGGCACCATCGTGCACAGGTCAGGGAGAGACAGGCGACTCCCGCAGCGCCGCAGTCGGTAGCGAAACCAGCGGTTCCCGGTGGTGCTCCCTCGACTTAGTTGATGCCGCGGTCTTGAGTCAGCTCGTGGTGGCGGGAAGCTGGTAGATTAGTGGTTCAGGAGAGGGAAACTCCCGCCCGTAGGCCGAGCAGAAATCCCGAAGTCAAATCACCAGGAGAGTGAATCGTGAGCTTATTTGGTCACCCCACGGATCTGAATCGACAGTTCATTGCACGACCCGACGCCGCAAAAGAGGACATTCTCTATAAGTGGCCGGACATGACTATTCGCAAACTCACTCAGGTCACGGTGCAGCCGGATGAGACGGCGCTATTTTTCAAGGAGGGAAAGTTGGCAGGCATCCTGCCGCAGGGAAGATCGACGATGGACGGTGCCTTGATTCCTTTCTTGGGAGACATCGTGGATTGGGCAAGCGGCGGCAATATGTACCGTGCCGAACTCTACTTCGTCGGCACGCGGGAATTCGTCAGCCTGCCGTTTGGCGGACCCATCGACAATATCGAGGACCCAGAGACTGGACTCGCCGTGGGCCTCAGGGTGTTCGGCGAGTACGCGATGATGGTCAGCGACCCGACCGCGATGATCTTGAAGTTAGTCGGCACTCGCCAGGCATCCAACGATTTGATCACCGACTGGGCGCGCGAGCAGATTCTCAAGGCGCTGCGCACCAGCGTGGTGAAGAAATTAACGGCGGAGAAATGGCCGGTGCTGGGTCTGGCAGGCCGGACGGCGGACATCGAGGCAGCTTTGATGGCTGACGTTCAAGAGCCGCTGGCGCCCTATGGGCTCAAGATCACTCGGCTGGGCAATGTGACCATCAGCTTGAGTCCTGAGGATGAGCAGACCCTGAAAGGTTTGCGCAAGGACTCGGCTTATACGCGGCTGGCCGGCGGTTTTCGCGAGTACGGCGTCGGCGCCGCGCTCAAGGGAATCGGAGAGGGCGCGGCGGCGGGCGGTGGCGGAGGCACGGCCGCGCTCGGCGTCGGGATGGGTCTAGGGGGAATTGTCGCCGGTCTCGGGGTCGGACCATCGTCCGGATCGGCACCAAATCCAGGCACGGGTCCCGCTCCCAGGCCTGCGCCGGGACCGGGTGGCAACGCCGGCGGCAATGAGTGTGCGAGTTGTCACGCGCCGAACGCTCCGGGGGCGAAATTCTGTTCGAGCTGCGGCACCGCGATGGCGCCCAAGGGCGTGCACTGCACCCAGTGCGGCACTGCCGCGGCACCCGGCGCAAAATTCTGCGCCAATTGCGGTGGCGCGCTGACGTGAGCTACTGGATTAGGTCTCGTGGTGCGGCGGGTGCAGCGTACGCGCTGGGATCGGCCGCGCTGATATTCGCTGGCGGCGCACAGGCACGCGTCGGCGCCGGGAATCACGCGGCGGTATCGCATGATTCCAGCGGCGGCGGACTGTCGTTCGGCAGCGGGGGCTCGCTGGGCGGCATTATCGTGCTCATCCTGCTCTTCTTGGGTATCCGCTACATCATGCGCCGCGCCGGGAGCGGGTCTTCCGCTGGACAGTCATTGAGTGCCGCATCGCCGGCTGCGCAAACTGCACTGTCCGCCTTGGGAACCGCTCTTGGCGCCTCAGGACTCGCGCGAATCGCCGGCGGCGAATTCGATTCGGTCGCCGGCGGTGCGGGCACGCGCAGAACGCTGCCTCCCGCAATCGACGCCATACGAGCGCTCGATCAAGGTTTCGAAATAGAAAATTTCCTGCAGAGAGCCGAGATGACGTTCTTCCTGGTCAAGCGCGGTATTCAGAAAAACGATGCCGCCGCGATTCGGCCCTATCTGAATGACAGGGTGTTCGCCGCTGTCTCGCAGAACATCGCACAATCCAAGTCGCAGCACCGACATGCGTTACTGGAGAGTCTCAACATTCGCGGCCTAGCGGTCGAGGACGCGCAATGCACGGCGCAGGGGCAGAGCCTGCAAGTTCATTTCGATTTGGTTTATCGCGCCAAGGCCCTGGACGACTCGAACACCGTCGTCAACGATGAGGGCGAAGATCGAAGTCATGGCGAACGTTGGACGTTCACACGCAGCGCGGCCGCCCGCACGGCGACGAACGGCGGCGTGATTGCGGCCAAGTGTCCGGCCTGCGGCGCCGAACTGCGCTTGGGGCTCGATGGTGTGTGCGCGCACTGCAAAGCCAGCGTCACCAATGGGGCGGTGGACTGGGTGGTTTCCGACGTCCAACCGGCCGCCTTCATGGGCTATTCGGCTGATTCTTCGTTGGGGTTGGCAGCGGTTACCGTTGCCGATGGCGTCGCCACGCTCACATCGGCCGACATGGATTTCGCCATGCCGGCGTTCGAAGCGCGGGTGAAGGCTGCATTCCTGGCGCTGCAGGACGCCTGGTGCAATCAGAAACTGGATGCCGGGCGCGCCTTCATGAGTCCCGGCGCCTATTTCTCCTGGAGTGCGCAGTTGGAGAGCATGATGAGCGAAGGACGCCGCAATGTGTTGGAGCATCTCGAAGTCCGCAGCGTCGAACCGATTCGGGTGATCCATGGCCGGGTATTCGATGATTTGACCGTGCGCATCGCGGCGGTTGCCGCCGACTTCGACGTGGATGGGAGCGGCAAGATCGTATTCGGCGACCGCAGCGTGCGGCCGTTCAAGGAGGACTGGACATTCCAGCGATCTGTCGGTGTCGCAACGTCGAACAAGCCCGGAACGCTGGAAAATACCTGTCCGAACTGCGGAGCGCCGGTGTCATTGACCCAGCTGGGCGAGTGCCGATACTGCAAGGCAGCCGTCACCAGCGGAAGATTCGACTGGGTCGTGTCGCGTATCGATCAGGAGGACGGCCCCGCAGGCAACTCCATGGCCGCTGATCGAATCGGCGAACAAATCGCGCTTCAGGTCGGAGGCGCGGTGGTGGGAGGCTTGCTCAGCAGTCTATTGTCGGATCGGCGCTGAGATCCACTCGCGCGCCCCGGCGCTGCGCAAACGCCAAACTGCGATGCACGTCGTGGGTGTAGAGGTCGTGCGGCGCGCCGTTCGCCTGATCATTTGGACTTGGAACCATATAACCCTACGATGTCCTTGATGAATGATTCTGGCAGGGATCCCTGAAGATTGGTCAGCACGATCACGGTCAGATGCTGGCTCGGAACCTTGACACGCCAGACCGCTGCGCCACCACCGTAGGAAACCGATCCCGGTCCGGCGACTGGATAGGTGGTGAAAGCAAGCCCGAAAAAGTCGTCCTTGCCGTCGGCCATCTTGTAGGGACGTTCCATCTCCGCCAGGCTCTCGGCCTTGATCAACTTGCCTGAGTCGAGCGCCGCCTCCCAGGCGACCAAGTCGCGGATAGAGCCGTTCAGGCCCGCCGCAGATTGCATGTAGTCGGGCCAGATCTTGTGGCCGTAGCGCAGGATTCCCGTCTTCAGATAGACGGGCTTGCCGTCGCGCAACAGAAGCCATTTGTGGTCGGATGTAATGTCGAGATTTGTGTACAGCTCAGCTCGCCCGGGGATTATCGACCAGCCGTCGCCGAACCGGGCCGTCTTGAGGCCGGCGGGATCGAGCACGTAGCGCTTGGCGTAGTCCGTATAAGTAAGCCCCGAGATCTTCTCGATCACCATGGTTAGGAGCACAAAGTCCGTCGTGTTGTAGTCTATTTTTGTTCCGGGCTCGGCGACCGGCTGGTCCGCGAGCTTGGAGATCAGCTTGTCGCGGTCGCCCTCGATGACGCCGGCGTTGATCTCGTCCTCGGTCGCATAGGGTAGGCCGGTGGTGTGGGACAGGCAGTGCCGCACCGTCACCTTTGACCAGGTCGCGGGCAGGCCCGGCACGACCCGGCTGACCGGCTCGTCCAGAGTGATCTTGCCCTGTTCGACCATCTGCATAATCGCCGCCCCTGTGACGATCTTGGTTGACGAGGCGAGCGGAAAGGACGTGTCCAGCGTCACCGGCACCTTCAGTTCGAGGCTTGCGTAGCCGTAGGCCTTCTCCTTGATCACGTGGCCGTCGCGGATCACGGCCAGGGCCAAGCCGGGTATGGATTTCTCGGTCATTTTGGCGGCGATGTAGTCGTTGACGGGATCGGCCTGCACCGCACTGGATGCCGCGGCCGCCGGAGCAGTTGCCACCTGCGCCACGCTAAAATCCGGGAGGCCTATCAACAAAGCAGTCAAGACCAGAGCACCCATGTTCGCCATCATTTCTCTGAAGCCTCCATATCCTTGGTTTTCGTTTTCGCGTTCCAGGTTGCCTTTAGCGGGCCTGTTGATGACAAAACACCGGACCGCCGAAAAAGTTGCAGCCTTGAGCACGTCGCCTACTCGGATCGACGATCTGTGTGAAGCATGAATCGAGCCGCCGATGGCGATCGCCTGGCGGATGCGCTCGGCGTCAAAAGCAGAGCCGTACTCATAGCGCGTCCCTGATTCTACGAAGGCGACTAGAAACTCACTGGGTTCTCGACGGCTGCACTTGGAAAATTTGAACGGATCGTCAGGCAGCGTATGCCGGAACGGGCGGTTGCGGCGCTTGTCGGAGCTCAACTCGCTGGTTCGCCATGATGGCGGGCACTGGCGCCTCGTGGTGATGCGCAAGATTCCCCAAATAGTCGGCCCATCGACTGGGCGCGGGGAATCCCGAAACCGCGAACAGACACTCCCTGCCGCAGCGGTGAAACCGACCGGTGTTGCCCGCAGCGCCGTAGGGCCACGCAACACCAAACTTCGGTGATCGTAGATCATAGACCCGGGCATCCCGTGGCAGTTGCAAGAGCCACTGCCGTACGTCGCGATCGTGCCCGCATTCTTGCCGAGAATAAAAGGCGAGCGCTCCGCGTTGTCTCCACGCACGCTCCGCTGCGGTATCCACCGCCTTCAGCCAGCCGTCGATCGACTGATCGCACGTGGTCCGATGCAGGAGTTTCAGGAACTCGCCGAGATCGGCACTTACGTACACGACAACTTCGGGGTCCTGCATGACGCACCAGACCGGCCCCGGCAATCCTCGCGTGTTTGCGGTTTCTGCGATCCATCGTCGGCCCTCGCCATCGATCGCGAGAGTCAAGCAGGGACGAAACACCGCCAGCGGTTCCTCCCGGTGCCACTGACCGGTGAAATCGATGTACTGAAGCGCAGTGCCATCCAATCCGCAACTCAGAGTTAGAAGCTGCTCGAATTCGGGTGTCAGGGTACCGGGGAAACTAGTCCGGAGTGAATCGATTGCCGAGGGCTTGAGACCCGGGCCCGATTGAATCGGCAATGCTTCACCCGCGGCATTGATCCAAGGATGCGCGAGAACAGGCAACATTGTGTTGGTGGACATAATGAGTACCTTCTTTGAAGTGTCGATTGAGTCAGTAGCGCCTTTGGCCACCGCATTTTCGCTTCGGGTCCGAACGGGACTTGCGTTGGCGGATGCGGCAACGGCGAAAATTGTATGAATCGCCGGCAAGATTTCAAGAGGCGTCGGCTCACCTCGGCGCACCAACAGCGAAGCTGGGAAGCGTGGCGGCGCACCTGCTCCTTTACCTAGCCCGTAGAGCAGTAAAGTCGTGCCCACAAATTGATGCCAACCCCTACTTCAGCCGCAGCCATATGCGCGTAACCCGTTGTTTATAAAGTAATATAGTTCGGACATTCACAAGGCTATTGCAGATTTTTTCGCCATAAATAATATTGGCACTCGCGCATGCCGAGTGCTAAATATGGCGCGCATTCGGCGAAACTCAAAAGGAGGTCCGATATGAATATTCGTCCCCTGCACGACCGCCTGGTCGTCAAGCGCGAGGCCGAGGAGCGCAAATCCCCCGGCGGCATTGTCATTCCCGATACCGCGACCGAGAAGCCGGTGTTCGGCAAAGTGATCGCGGTCGGCAAAGGCAAAATTCTGGAGAGCGGCGAAATCCGCCCGCTCGATTTGAAGGTCGGCGACAAAATTCTCTTCGGCAAGTACAGCGGGACCGAGGTGAAGGTGAACGGCGAGGAGTTGGTCGTGATGCGAGAAGAGGACGTCATGGGCGTCGTCGGTTGAACTCACAATTTTTCAAATAATAACCATTATCTATTTGGAGGATTAGGAAATGGCTGCAAAAGAAGTCGTGTTTGCCGACGAGGCGCGGCAACGCATGTTTAAGGGCGTGAATATTCTGGCGAACGCCGTGAAGGCGACATTGGGTCCCAAGGGGCGCAACGCCATCCTCGACAAGAGTTTCGGCGCGCCCACTGTCACCAAAGATGGCGTATCGGTGGCCAAAGAGATCGAGCTCAAAGACAAGTTCGAAAATATGGGCGCACAGATGGTGAAGGAGGTGGCGTCCAATACCTCTGACGAAGCGGGCGACGGCACCACCACAGCCACGGTTCTGGCACAGGCCATCATTCGTGAAGGCCTCAAAGCCGTCGCGGCCGGCATCAATCCCATGGACTTGAAGCGTGGCATCGATCAGGCCGTCGCCACGGCCACGGAGGAACTCAAACGGCTGTCCAAGCCCTGCAAGGATCCGAAGGCGATCGCGCAAGTCGGTACCGTGTCGGCGAATGCCGATGAGAGCATTGGCAAGACTATCGCCGATGCGATGGCAAAGGTCGGCAAGGAAGGCGTGATCACGGTGGAGGAGGGCTCGGGCCTCGAGAATGAGCTCGAAGTGGTCGAAGGCATGCAGTTCGACCGCGGCTATTTGTCGCCGTACTTCATCAACAACCAGACCAGTCAAAGCGCGGAACTCGAGAAACCGCTGATCCTTTTGGTCGACAAGAAAATCTCCAATATTCGAGAGCTGTTGCCGCTACTGGAAGCCATCGCGAAGGGTGGGCGGCAGCTCCTGATCATCGCGGAAGACGTCGAAGGCGAAGCCCTCGCCACCCTGGTGGTCAACACCATGCGCGGCATCGTCAAGGTCGCCGCCGTCAAGGCGCCGGGCTTTGGCGATCGCCGCAAGGCGCTGCTGCAGGACATCGCGATTCTGACCGGCGGCACGGTAATCTCGGATGAAGTCGGGTTGTCCCTCGAGAAAGCAACGCTCAGTGATCTGGGCGAGGCGAAGAAAGTGCTGGTTGAAAAGGAAAATACCACCATCATCGATGGCGCGGGTGAGCAGAAGGACATCAAAGCGCGCGTTGAGAGCATCCGCCAGCAGATCGAGGAGACGACTTCCGATTACGACAAGGAAAAGCTGCAAGAACGCGTCGCCAAGCTCTCCGGTGGCGTGGCCCTCATCAAAGTGGGCGCAGCGACGGAAATGGAGATGAAGGAGAAAAAAGCACGCGTCGAAGATGCGCTGCATGCGACCCGCGCGGCCGTGGAAGAAGGCGTCGTTCCCGGCGGCGGTGTCGCGCTCGTGCGCGCGCTGAAGGCCGTGAGCGTATTGACGGGCGCCAATGAGGATCAAACCACGGGCATCAAGATCTTGGCACGGGCGATCGAAGAGCCGCTGCGCCAGATCGTGACCAACGCGGGAGAGGATGCCGCGGTGATCCTTAACCGCGTCCGTGAAGGCAAAGGCACCTTCGGCTACAACGCCGCCTCGGGCGAGTATGGCGACATGATCGAGATGGGCATTCTGGATCCGACCAAGGTGACGCGTCTGGCCCTGCACAACGCGGCCTCCGTGGCTGGACTTTTCCTGACGACGGAGGCTTCCATTACGGAGGCGCCGAAGGAGGAGACGCACTCGCACGCCGCGCCGCCGGGCATGGAGATGTGAGCGATCGAGAGAGACGGGCGCTTGCCCGTCTCTCTCCCTTACCTAACATTAGGGCCCGACAGGAACATTGCGTGGCGCGCTTGCGATAGAGGAGTGACACAACCATGCGTAAAAACAATCCCATTGGCTGGCAACTCATCTTGTGGACCGGGGCGATTGCCGTGCTGTGCCTGTTGGTTCCGGGTACCGCGGTGACAGGGTTGGTGCAGACCGCGCCAAATCTCGCTGTTCCGGCGACCGCGCTCGGCCTCACGCTCATCACGGCTGCAAATCGGGATCGGCGATAGGCAACGGTTGATTATCAAATCGGCTGCATGAACGTCGTGGCGCAGGCCACGCGACACAGGCATTTCTCACATCGTGTAGCCTCTTGAATTCCTGAGGCCTCCCCCTATTTTCGGTGCGAACGCCGCGCGGTTGCGGCGCCAAACACTGTTACGAAAAGGAGGAAAATATGTCGCTCTCAACCAAGTGAGTAACATTCCGCTGGGGACCTATCCCGACGCGATCAAGCGGGCGGTCAAACTCATTGATGAGAAAAAGTCCGACGATGCCAAGCGTGTCCTGCAAGCCGCGTTGAACACGCAGGTGGTCATTGACACCGTCATCCCGCTCCCCGTCGTCAATGCCCAGGAGTTTTTGAAGACCGCGGAGGACCTCGCGCAGAAGAAGGATCGCACCAAGAATGACAATGAGCGGCTGAAGGCCGCGTTTGATCGCGCGAAGGATCAGCTGCAGTTCGCTCAAGCGTTGGGCTACGGCACTAAAAAAGATTTTGACAAGATGTACCAGCAGCTCGCGGAAATTCGCGACAAAGCCGCTGACAATCAATCGGGTACAGGATGGTTCGCGAAGATAAAAGCCTCGATAGCGGACCTGCTGAAGTCCAGTCAGTCCAAGAAAGGCTAGTTGCTGTTCACCCGACCTCGGCATCGCCGGGGTCGGGTGCTTCGACATGTGTCATGCGCGAACATTGGTGCAGGGTTCGCGTGCACTACCCCCGCAGTCGCTTTCTTGCAAGAAAAGGGATTGACGATTCCTCTCCTTGAAACGTTGCCCGTAGTCCCTAGAAAGCCCTCGAGGAGGCGGCGTCTGAATTGTAAACGCAGATTGCGATCAGACGTTTGTGAATCAGTTCGGGTGTTCCAATTCGCTCGTGCCTATTGGGACGCGGATTAACTATCAATGTGGAGGAACTTTTTCGGAGGATCAGGCCATGAATACCGAAATAAACGTCAGATCATTAACATTGGCAGGAGCACTGTTCTATGGGTCGCTGGCGGTCCTCTCCGCTGGAGCCGCTCATGCGGAGGAACATCGGATCGTCAACGGGCGCGGTCACTTTCTGGACAGTCGTTACAATCACGGACATTACTATCCGGTTCTGGGTGGTTCAGTGCGGGTGTTGCCAGAGGGGTACCGACCGTACTTCTTCCACGATCACCCTTACTATTTCCACGGCGGCGTGTGGTACGCACCTGGAGCCAGTGGCTTCGTCGTCGTTCGGCCACCCATAGGCGTCGTCATCTCCGTCTTACCGCCCTACTATTCAACGATCTGGATCGGCGGCGTGCCGTATTACTACGCCAATGATGTCTATTACACCTGGGATCCCAAGCAAAATGGATATGTCGTGGTCGATCCGCCAGCCAACGCGGAGAACCCCTCCGCACCTCCGGCAAGCGCCGCGGGCGATCTGATCATTTATCCAAAAAACGGACAGGATCCGAAACAGCAGGCGGCTGACCGGTATGACTGTCACGGCTGGGCGAAGACGCAATCGGGATTTGATCCCACGCAGGCGGGAGGCGGCGTCGTTCCTGATAACCGGGAGAGCGGTCGAGATGCCTACGACCGCGCAATGAGTGCGTGTCTTACGGGCCGAGGATACGAGGTGCGGTAGACACGACGGAAAGTAATGTCTTGCTAGAGAGAGGGTTGCTGAGCAAGCGAGGGTTCGGCCGCTGGGCAAACTGCGAAGCACGTCGCGCGTTTCGAGGTCGTGCTGCGCGCCGTTCGCCGGTATCATCGCACTATGATGTCAAGTTCCTCTGTGCGCGTCTTCCGCAGTGCCTCAACGGCGCTGCCGCTCCTGGCCCTCCTGCTCTGCTCCGCGTGCGCCTCCTCGGGCGGCCGCACCGAGGCAGCGGACGACCCACCGCTGGTCACGGATACCGTCCCCGCGCCCCCTGTGCCGGACATGCCGGTGGCCGCGAGCGAAGCCAAAGGCGAGGGTGAGACCGAGGTTCCGGCGGCCGTCGCCGAGTCGGAGCAGCGCGAGGCGCCACCCAAGACTCAAGGCTTGCCGGAGTTGGTCGTGGAGGGTCGCGAGCGCCACCTCGTCATCCGCGACTTGGTCGCCGAGGGCCAGGCGCAGCTGCGCGACGTAGAACTGCACTACGTCTTCACCGGCAAGGGCGGGCGTGAGGTGCTGCGCGGCCGGCCGGTCGCCTTCGCGTTGTGGAGCGAGGCGCAGAAGAAATGGACCATTGCTCAAGTGGAGATCCCCCGCCCGCCGGTGAAATGGAAGCCCGGCCACGGGCCACTGCCCTTCGCCGTGCTCACGCCCGGTATTGAGGCGAGGCACGTGAAGGGCACAGGGGCCGAGCGGCTGATGTTCGCATTCTCGCGCGGCGGCGAGGAGTTGAAGGTCTACGGCCGCAAGTTCCCGGTATTCGACAACACGCTCATCAAGAAGAAACGCTGGCGCGAGGCGGTGGCGACGGCGCGACCCATCGTCTACCTGCCCTATACCCAGGATACCTTTGACCCGCGCTTCGTCACGGGCGGCAGGGATTTCCTGCTCACCACCGCACGGCACGCCATGGACGAACTTCGTAACGCGAACGTGCCGAGCGCGGCCTTTCCGGGCGAACTGCTCGCGGACGTGATACCCGCTGAGGTGATCGCGACGCTGGCGGTCATAGAACAGACCGACGATGAGGATTTCATCGAAAAGGGCAGAGATGCATTCGACGAGGTACTCAGCCAGTACGGCCTGAAGCGCGAGGAAGCGTTTCGCTACAGCGTCTCGAGTGCGAAAGCGCTGGGTGCGATGCAGTTCACCAACCGGCACGGCAATGGCACCTATTCGCTCGTCGTGCGCAGGTGCCGCGGCGCGCAGCTGGACTCAAACTTCGAGCGCGGCGCGACCCGCCTGCCGAACGCAATGAAGGCGGCCGTCTGCCTGCTGGACATCGAGCTATCACAGATGAACGGTGAAATCCGCTCCGCCTATCGCACGAATCCGGAGGTGCTCGGCATCTTTGCAGTCGCGGCCTACAACGGCGGCCCGCGCAACGTCGCAAAGCTTTATCGTGCGCTCGACCGCATGGGCGTGCCGCTCGGCGAGCTGCGCCGCGCGGGCGAACTCACCCCGGGCTCCGCGGTCGCCTGCCCCTGTGTCTGGCGCGAGCAAGCCTCTGTGGTGCGAGCAGTCAGCATTCCGGCTTACAATCGCGAAAATAGGGGCTACATCGAAAAGTATCAACGCATCCTCAGCCTGTTCGATTGAGTGCGCATTGGCGGAAATGGCGGGGTTGACTTGGCCCTTCGATCGATTCATGGTCGTTCTCGATGCGTGCTCCGTTTCTATGTAAGCCCGTCAAATTCTAAAGAGGCGCCGCCGCCGTTCAGTGTGCCATGCTGCTGCAGGCCAAGATTCGGATCACGCATTGAGGTGCGCGACCATTGCCATCACGGCGCAACCCACTAAATCCTCAAATCACGCCGCGCCACCAACGGTTCCGTGTCCCCCTTATAGGGACTCAGCTTCACAAGCTTCCTCTGCCGCGTCGGATGCCAAGGAAACCCCGGCGGCTCCCGCACCGGTGCACCCGCTTTCAAATAACAGATTTTGATCCCCACCGGATGAACCAAATTCATCCACACTGCGCTATATACCTCATCGTCGTTGCGCAGCACACTGACATCCGACTCATAGGACAGCATCTGGCCCGCCGGCACGAGGCTGCTGGTCACGAGCAACGTCACTTCCGGATGCGCAGTCCCCGCCATCAATGCCGCGGAAAACGACCCTAGATCCACACGGATACCATCCTCCAACAGCTTGCAACCGAATGCCTTGACGAAATAGAGCTGCACTCGCACCGCTTGCTTCGCCGCCTCGGTGCCAAACACCTTCGACAGGTCAAAGCTACCGCGGGCCGTAATGTCACGCCAGTTGGCGTGCAAGTAACTTGAAAGTCTTCGCCACGCTTCATCGTAAACTTGAGTCCCGGCATTATTGCAGTGGCGACATATCGAACGGGCGGACTTGAGCGCGTCGGCGTTTGCTGAACCAATACGCCGGTTTGTCGCCTCGTGATTGATCTGCAAGAATGCCGGAGTACGCTGCGAGAGAGTCGGTGCTATCGAACGGATGTCACTGGCCTTAACCTTATGTTCCGCGCTATCGGCAGGGCGCTCGCCGCAGATCCAGCACAACAAGTTGTTGCTTCTCAAAGAGTATCCCGTAAATTACCATCTCGTCGATCATACAGCACCGAACCTCTCCGCCGCCGCGGCTCCATCTCCTTCACCTTGCCATTCCAATACTCCACATAGCACTCATACGCCCGCGCCGACGTCAGAAACGCAAGATGATCCGGACATCGAATCCAACGCGCCGGAATGCTCAGAATCCCCTCGCGCCGCGCTCTCGCGATTCTGTGATGCCCATCGATCAAGTTGAACCGGTTCGGTGAGATCTCCGCCAACAGAACCGGCCGATTAAGATCCGCCGACCGCACAGTCGCCTCGTCGAGCCGTCCCCCGCCCAAGTCGGGAATGCTCGAGACTGTGATTGGGTACACCGGATGCCTGACGCTATTCGAATCGAGGGACTCCAGAATCCGAGTGATGTTGAACTCGAAAATGCCATTCGCAAAAAACTCGTGGTTGCTTTCGATCGCGCAAGGCGCAAACCGCTTGTCCAGTCGAAGACGAGGCGGGATACTCAATGGTATTGAGAGCGAATCTTGCAGCATTTGGACCCTCACTTTATCGCAAAGGTGAGTGATTTGATTGATTGAGTGGGTGGGAAGGGACGTTCTGGGATAACTCCGAGATAACAGGGTCTACGTCATGATGGTTTCGACAAAAGTTGATTTCGCGCGTGCCTTGGAGCGGCTGCGGGGACGTGACCCGGAGTCGTTGGCAGCCGCCATAGGGGGTAGCGAACGAAGGGGCATCTACCTACATCGCATGTTGTCAAACTGGCGAAAACCCGCTGCCTATTTTGCGTGAGAAGGCACAAACTGTGCTCAATGTATGTGCGCCGAATGTGAAGAAGGAACGAGCGATGACCAATGAACTTTGACGTCATCGGCGACGTTCACGGCGAGTACGACAAGCTGGTGGAGCTTCTGTCGCATCTTGGCTATTCCGAATCTGATGGGGCTTGGGGTCATCCCAGCCGCACAGCCATCTTCGTCGGGGACTTGATCGACCGCGGACCGAAGCAATTGGAGACCGTTCACCTGGTGCGAGCGATGGTCGAGTCGGGCGGGGCTCAGTGCATCCTGGGCAATCATGAGTTCAATGCGATTGCGTGGGTGACGCCGGATCCGGAGGATTCGGGGAAGTTCCTGCGGGATCACCACAAGCCGGGGAATCGGGAGCAGCATCAGGCGTTTTTGGACGTGGTCGAAGGGACGCGGAAGCAGAGGGACATCACGGATTGGTTCAAGACATTGCCGCTGTGGCTGGACCTACCGGGTTTACGGATTGTGCATGCGTGTTGGCATGAGGAATCGATGGATGTGCTCCGCCCGGTCTTGGGGCCGAATCACACCTTGACTGAGGAAGCGATTTTGTGGGGAAGTCGCCAGGGTCATCGCATCTACGAGGCGCTCGAGATCGTGTGCAAGGGTCCGGAGGTGGCATTGCCGGCGGGGATTTCGTTTGCAGATAAAGGCGGTAAAGTTCGGCATGAGGTCCGGGTTCGATGGTGGCAGGAGGATTTGTCAACGTATCGCACGGCGGCGATAGGGCCGCCCGACGATATGGCGATGATTCCGGATGTGGCGTTGCCCGAGGAATGGAAGGCGCATCCATACTCGGGGCCGCCGGTGCTGTTTGGGCATTACTGGTTTACGGGGAAACCCAAAGTCATATCGCCGCGGTTTGCGTGCCTGGATTACAGCGTCGCCAACGGTGGGCCGTTGGTCGCATATCGGTGGGATGGGGAATCGGAGTTGTCTTCTGACAAGTTGGCGTGGCTGTGATGGTTTTAAGCCCCGAACAAGAATCGAGACGCAAGAGAATTGCGGTGGGCGATGCAGCTCCTCTGCTTCGCTAGCCGAGGAGAGCTTCTGCAATTGAAAGCCATTCCTCTTGAAGCGAACCCCGCTGCGGAAGCTTTCCCGCACGCTGGTACCAATACGCAGCATTCGAAGAATCGCCTTCCTTACGGTGTAGGTATGCGTGTACCCAGGCACCGGCCGGCCCCTCGTCTTGCTGTGCTGAATCGTGAGCTCTCGTCCAGTCCCCCTTGGCGTCCCACCACAACCCGGTGAGCGCAAAATTCAGGTCCTTGGGCGGTTGGCCGCTCGCCACTGAGTCA
Source organism: uncultured Gammaproteobacteria bacterium (assembly GCA_963807505.1). Taxonomy (GTDB): domain Bacteria; phylum Pseudomonadota; class Gammaproteobacteria; order Steroidobacterales; family Steroidobacteraceae; genus Bog-1198. The sequence goes on from CAWECC010000001.1 coordinate 2,127,553, forward strand.
CGAAACTCCTGCATATCCATGGGAGTAGCCTGCCATCGATTAGGACGCGTCGTCTAGGGGTCGGTGCGCGACAGCAGACCGGCGAGCACGATCACGACGGCGCCGGCCAAAAGATTCCAAGTCAGCAGCGCCGCACCCAGTGACGCCAAGAGAAGCGCGCTGCAGAGGGGTGTTGCGTACGCCATCACGGCTAATAGGTGGCCGTCGCCGCGCCGAAAGCCCTCGTCCCAGACGTAGTTGCCGAGGGCGAGCGGGATCATGCCGGCTACCGAAGTGGCCGCGAACGCTCCGAGGCTTGGGATGACGGTGGGTTCCAGAGAGACGTGAAGGAGGCCGCACAGGACGACGGATATGGCGCATCCTCGCGCGAGCACGTTTCCCGTCGGCTGTTTCCACGTCAGCCGAAAGATGCAATAAGCCGCCCAACAGGCACCGCTCAACAGCGCCAGGCCGATACCGCTGATCGACATGGATATTCGACCATCCCAGATGAGAATTACCGCGCCGAAGAATCCCAGGGCGAGGCCGACCATCTGTCGCAGGCGCAGGCGAAAGAGTCCAATCAGGGCACCAAACACTACGATCATGACCGGCCACAGGTAAGAGATGAGATTGGCCTGTGCCGCCGGAATGCGGTGGGTAGCCAGGATGAAGGAGGCGTCTCCGCCGGCAAGAGCGAGGCTAAACACGACAGCCGGTATCCATGATTGCCGCCATGAGAGCTCACGGTCGGTGAGGTCCGGCCGGTGTAATTGATTGAAAACCAGCCACCCGAAGAAGAACATGACCGCCAGAGACTCAAACGGCGGAATGTCGAGAGTTCGTATGGCGAGCGATGGCCAGGTGGCCCATAGCGGGATGGCCAAGGCGCCGATGCAGGTCCAGGTGTTCGGCGAAAGATTGCGCCGTTTGACCGATAGGGGGCTGAGGTCCCCAAACCACATTGTCGTGCTGGACATGTGCTCCATCCCTAGTGTGCAAATTTCTGGGTTGACGGTCTTTCGTTCTGATCATCGAGCCGTGAATTTGGGTATGTTAAGGCACCGAGTGCGTTGCTTCCATGGTTTTAGAGCGCCACCCGGCCAGTTCAACTTCTTGGTGCTATTCGTAGGCCCAGGAATCCCCTACAGCCATGCAGAATCCGGAAGTATCAATCCCAGGCATCCTTCATCACTTCCTACATTCGCACGCCAAGATTCTTGTAGAAGGTTTCTAGGGTATCAAGCGCGACGCTCTGATCTCCGCGTTCGGTTGCACTACTTCTTCGGAAAATCGAATTGTAAATGCGGCCGCGTTGCCAAATTGAGGCTTCTTACAAGATGATCGACGTCGGTTGAAGGATTCTTGGCGCCGCCAATCTCTTGATGGAACTTTCTGCACCGCTCGGCATGCATGACCGCCGTCGGAATTTTTTCCAGGAACTCCGGCGCCGGTGAACGGCCCTTGTCATAGTCGGTCCAAAATTGCTTGAGGCGACTGATTAGCGCGTCGCAATCAGAAAATGGCGCCGTCGTGTAGTATTCGTGAAGGAGCAACCAATATTCAAATGCGGGATCAGAGGCGGCAAATTTAATTCCTTTCACGCCCCTCAGTGTTTGCGCCCGAACCGCCAATTGGCGGCGTTCATCATGAGGTTTTTCCAAATCGAAAACAACCCAAACTTCGTCATACTCAATTGCAAGATTTCTTCGCGCCTGCTTTCTCCGTAGGTCACGTAATTCAATCGCACGCTCAGTCAGCGTGACCGGATCCGTGCCGTTTGGATGCACAATCTCTACATCGGCCGCTGCAAGATGCAATCGCTTCCTGAGAAGCTCTAGATAATTGGGCTCAGTCTTTAGCCCCTCAGTCACTATCAAGAACGATTGCCCCGAAGACGGAAAATCCGAACGAGACCGCGAAAATGAATTTCGTTGGCGGCCGCGACGTGCGCGACCGCTCACGTTCCAAGGCCGTCCGGTATGAACGGAATGGCTCCGTATCGCCCTCCAAGATATCCGCGAGCTATTGCCTCGTCCTGCCGTGGCTTGTAGTCGGTTAGTGGATATAAATGGGTGACACCTTCAGGTGTCTTTTCGGTAAACCATATCTGATCGCGACGTAAGAGAGCGTTGTCCAGCAATGCCGGACTATGCGTCGTAAATATAATTTGTGCGCCTTTTGGGTTGTAATGTTCCGACAGCACAAGCTTCAGCAATTCCCGGACGAGCAGTGGATGCAAGCTCGTTTCGATCTCGTCTACAAATACGGTGTAGCCGTGTTTCAGGATATCGAGCCAAGGACCGACCAAGCAGAAGAAGCGGCGAGTACCGGCCGATTCTTCTTCCTCGAAATTGAAAGGCAATGGAGGAATCCCCTTCGCCGTATGCAAAAGTTTAATTTCCAGTTGGGTGCGGGGTTTTAGCTGGCCTTTCGCTTCCATGTCAGCAAGGATAGTGGGTGGCAATCGTGCCTTGAGGTCATCTACAGTCACCTCCGAACTCACCACCTTCGCCTCGGAAACACCGATATCGGCGCTCTGCAAGAGCTTCAATATTTGGGCCTTGTCGCCGGGCTCTGACATAAGACTGCTCGTGAAATTGTGCGATAGAAACCCCTCAGCGCTGAGTTGAAGAAAACGCAGATTCCTTCTAAACCAGTTAAATATCTGAGTCAGTTGCGCATGATTAAATTGTGCCCCAATAGAGATATACGACGAATTCTCTCTCGTTTTCTCTTGGAGACTCTTGTCATGTTTGAAAGCGGCGGATGGCCGTGACCAAATGTAAGACGACGAAATTGCGTCATATGTTCGGTGGTACCATTTTTGTGGAAATCCTTTGGGATACGCTGTTAGATACTCTTCCGTAACTCTCTTTGAGTCCAATGCCATACCCAATGTAAATCGCGTGCCATCGGCAACGAAAGTAACCTCGAACGTTGAAGGGCAATCCTTCGAGGCGACATCAAGCTTGAATGGCTCGGCGCCGGTCAGGTCGCCCGGCTGAATTTTAGTGCCGGAGCGGCGAACGAAATTGGCGAGGAACTCAATCGCCGCGAGGACATTTGTCTTGCCAGAAGCGTTTGCCCCATAGATGGCTGCGCCTTTCAAATATCGCGTTTCCGATAGACCGGGTAAACGCTGTCCGATGAGATTTTGTTTCAGGCTCTTGTCTGCCTTCGCCGCAACCAAACTGAAAGTCTGCTCTTCACGGATAGAGCGGAAATTCGCCACCTTAAATTCAATCAGCATTGGCTTCTCCGCAACGCGCATCAAAGATGGAAGATATTTTGCGGATTATCCGTAAAAAATCAATCATTATGTGATAATTTTCACGAATGTAACGCTGATTTTGTGAAATGGCCGGCTCCGGCTGTTCCGCGTCGCGACTGATGTGCGCGAGGGCAATTAGGCCTGCATCTATGGATAAACGCGTCAAATCTATGGAGGCGCAGCCAGTGTGCAGTGCGGCTTGCTGTTGCAGCGCAAGGCGCCGGACCATGTTGCTGCGACGCAAAAACCGTGGCGCCGTCGATTCATCCGGCCCTCGGCCTCATCCGGCGCGATCGTGATTTTCGCGACATGACGGTGCTATCGTATGGCGCGGCTGCGTGGGAAAGGAACTCTAAGCGCGATGGCCAGTTACTTCTTGCACGTCAAGACGTTTTCTCGGGGACAGGGTAGCAGCGCGACGAAGGCTGCGGCGTACCGCTCCGGTGAACGTATCCGGGATGAGCGGTCCGGCGCGGTTCACGACTACACGAATCGCAGCGATGTCGCTCACGCGGAGATCGTGCTGCCGGCGGAATATGCCGGTCACACCGACATGGAATGGGCGCTGGACCGGGCCGTACTCTGGAATGCGGTACAGCAGTCGGGGCGGACTTGGAATTCTCGTCTCGCTCGAGAGGTGCTGGTGCACGTGCCGCCGGAGATGACTCGAGCGCAGCGCGTCGCTCTGGTTCGACGCCTTTCGCACGAGCTGGCGGATCGATATCACTCGGCGGTGGACTTCGCGGTCCACGAGCCACGCCCGAAGGCCGATCAGCGGCATCATCACGCGCACATTCTGATGACGGCTCGCCAGGTGGGTCCCGGGGGAATCGGCGCGCGCACGACTTTGGAGTTGTCGGGTACGGAGCGCCATGATCGTGGGCTCGGACCGTCCAAGGAGGATCTCTTGTGGCTGCGCGAGCGCTGGGCGCAGATGTCGAATGAGGCGCTGCGCGAAGCGGGGCTGTCGGCGCGCATCGATCATCGCAGTTACAAGGACCAGGGCATCAACCGCGAACCGAAACCGCTGCTACCGCAAAGTATCGTGTATTCGGAGCGCGGTAGTGGACGGAGCAACCCGGCGGGCGATGAGATCCGAGCGCGTTACCGGGAGCGCGTCGAGGCGCGGTCGAAAGGACCGAAGGAGTTGCCGCGGGTCATCGAGCGCCAGCGAGAGGAGGGTCGGCAGCGGGCGATCCAAAGGGCCGAGCGGCTACAACTGAAAAATGAGATCCCCAACGGCGCAATGACGAGGGAGCAGCTCAATGCAAAACGGCGGGAGTACTGCAAAGCCAACGCAGCGGAGATCAATCGCAAGCAGCGAGAGCGGCGTAGAGCCAACAAAGAGGAAGTGAACCGCAAGCAGCGCGAGTACGCGCAAAGGCGCAAAGCAGAGCGCTTGGCGGCAAAAGATTCACTCGACAATCAGGCACAGCGGTCACCGTCGGCCAAGGCCGGTGTGTCGATTTCGGCTGAATCCAAACCGGCCACGCTCAGTACACCTTTGCCGCCAGCGTATGTGGATGAGTCAGTGAAGAACTGGTTGGCTTTCCGGGAGAGTCAGAAGCAAGCACCCGCGAATGAGTCGATCAAACAATGGTTGGCGTTCCGCGAGAGTCAGACGCCCAATGCAACCGCACCGACTCCGACCATAGGCAGCGGCGATAAAGGCGCCGATCCTGCCGACGGTAATTCTCAGCGAGGGCGCAAGAATGATCTGTCGTTGTAAGAAGAGCGGCATATGGCGAAATCCGACACGCAGGCATTGGGTCAGGCTATGAAAGGTGTGCTATTCGCGTACTTATTGACGCTCGTCCCGATGAATATCGCAGTCTATCGAGGGCGCGGGCGGCTATTTCGGTATCTCGAGTCGCTATGGCAGTCACTGGTGCTTTTCATATGCGTCGGGATCTTTGTGTCCATCCTGGGCCTAATCCTGGGCATCATTGTGAGCATTGCAGGAATAAAAGTACCTGAAGTGCTTCTGGGCATCTTGTTCGTGGTAATCCTTCCGGTATTGGGCTATCACCTCGGCGCCGGAATGGCATACGACGACCACAACTGGCGCCAGGGTCGCCATCGTCATGAACGGGGTACCGTCGTGTCGGCCGTCAGATCACTTCGCAGACCGTGGCGGGGGCGTGGCACCCGAGCCGATAGACAGCGGAAAGCCGACCTTGTTGGGCTCATTACGCTGGCGGGTATCCCGCTGAGGCCGTCTGAGGAGACTAAACACTTTAAGTTCATCGGCACCACGGGCACCGGAAAGAGCACCGCCATCCGCGAGATGTTGAGCGCCGCGCTCGCCCGCGGCGACCGGGCCGTCATTGCCGATCCGGACGGAGGATATCTCAATCATTTTTACGACGCGGAACGCGGCGATGTGATTTTGAACCCCTTCGATCCGGATTCGGTGAAGTGGAATCTCCTGGGGGAGATCACGAATGATTACGACGTCGATCAGCTGGCACGGTCATTGATCCCCGATAGCGGCGGGTCGGATCGGAGTTGGAGCAGTTATGCCCGTACCTTCTTCACCGCGGTCGTTCAACGCGTCATCGAGGGCGGCATCAAGGATGATGGTGAAATTTATCGCTTGGTGGCCAAGGGGACTGTGCCCGAACTGAAGTTGCTGCTGGCCGGCACGCCGGCAGGCCCCTTCATGGAAGAGGGCAACGACAGGATGTTCGGGTCACTGCGATCGGTGACGATTTCTGCCATCAGCGCGCTCAGGTACACGATCAAGCAACAGGGCACGCCATTCTCCGTGCGAGGATGGGTGCGGCGAGGGGCGGCAGTGAGAAACGGTGGGCGCGGCGGCGTGCTGTTCATGCCTTATAAGGCGGGGGAGATTGCCGCCCTGGGATCCTCGATTTCCGCTTGGATGCGCATTGCGATTTTTGAGGCGATGAATCAGGGTGAGGGAGATCAGCGTCTGTGGTTCATCGTGGATGAATTGGATGCCCTCGGGGAGATCGACGGGTTGAAGGATGCGTTGGCGCGCTTACGGAAATTCGGGGGGCGGTGCGTGTTGGGGTTCCAATCGATTTCGCAGGTCTCGAGTACTTACGGCAAGGGGGTCGCCGACACGATCGTTGAGAATTGCGGGAGCAGCCTGATACTTCGATGTTCCGCGAGCGAGCAGGGCGGGACGTCGCAATTCGCCTCGAGGCTCATCGGCCAGCGGCAGGTGGTGCACTTCAGCCAATCAAAGACTTGGCAGCCGGGACACTGGTTTTCCTCGCAGACCACGAGTGAGCAGCGCAGTATTGAACCTGCCATCATGGCGTCGGAGATCGAGCGGCTTGCGGATCTGGAGGGATTCCTCAAATTGGCGTCGATTCCGGATTGGCTGTATGTGTCGCTGACCCATGTGGAGTATCCGACCATTGATCGACCGAGACGGGCGAAGTGAGCGGCGGCCCTGCCGAGAGTGAGCGTGGCGATGTGGCGTTACGGTCCAATGCTGAGAAACCATGATGACGTCAATTGATGTGGGTGGAACCAGAGACTGTATGGATCGAATTTATCTATTTGTCTCCCCGGAGGAATATCCGGAAGTGAAAGCCTCGGGGGCTTGCTGGGATGAGGCGTCCAAGAGTTGGTACATCGGTGAGGGGATGAAGCCGGCGAGGTTTTCACGGTGGTTGGGGGAGGAGCAAGACAATGCGCTCGGGATCGTGTCGGAGGAGGCGTTTGTTGCTACGGCGCGCAGTGCTTGTGTGAGATGCGGTCATGACATCGAGGTGGTGTGCATCTACTGCACAAGCGGGGTGGATACGGAGTTGGGTGATTCGATAGCGGACTTCACGGTGTTTGATATATGGGCGATGGATGGGGGGTTGGCTAAGCTAATAGAACGGTGGCCCTGCTACAGAAAGGGGGTGGACGGGGATGTCGAGGATGCCCAGGAGGGGAGCTTTGCCAATCACTGCCCGCACTGCGGGGCGGTGCAGGCGGACTATCTGCTGCACTCTGAGCCGGGGGATGTGTTTTTTGGGCTTGCGATGGACGCGCCGGGAGGGGTGGAGTTTACGGCGCTGGAGGGGCGGGTTGGGATGAGTGGGGATTATGGGTTTGGGGTGTGAGGGGGCTGGGGGGGGGGGGGCACGGCTCCCGTGCGTAGCATTGAGGGTTATGTCCGCTGGAGCGGACATGGGTATGATGTCCTCTATGAAGGACATAAACTTACCTACCGCGGAACGCCTCTATCACTGATGGAGAAAAGCTGAAAACCCGATGAACGTTCGGTGACGCATCCCCTTTGGAAGAAGTCTTGCTCCGAATCACCGTTTTTCTGCCCGGTTTCCGCCATATTTGTGCTTGAGAATCGGTTCCCGATCACCCAAGCGCCTCTCTTCGGCGAAGGTAGTGAATGATGAGATGGATTGCTGCATTGTTCGGTCTCGTCGCCTGCGTGACGCGAGCGCAGACGACTGACAGTGCAAATTGCCCAGGAATGACCACGTTGGAAATCGATGCCTGCGTCCAAGCCGAGTTGGCCAAGGTTGATGGATTATTGAATCAGATCTATGGAATAGTAATCAAGGAATTGTCCGCGGGAACTGATGATCCCAATCCTGAACCTCTTCTCAACAGTGAACGAAAAAGAACTCTCATCGCGGCGGAGCGAGCGTGGGTAAAATTCAAAGATGCGCAGTGCAGTGCCGAGTATATGCTGATCGCTCCCGGAACGGGTGCGGCTGCCTTCAGCGGTCAGTGCGCGATTGACCTTACTCAGGAGCGAATTCGTTACCTCCGACGTGTGGAAGGCCAGGTCAGTCTAAGTTCCAAACTCTGCCGGACGAACAAGATGGCCTGTTCGTTACCTCCACTTCAGCCTTGATGCGCCAGCGATCTCCTTGAGCACACCACCGCTTTGCATCCTATAACGCCATAGCGGCCGTTGGGCAAGGCTCGCTCAGGGGCGTGAGGACTCATCGGCGTTGCCGGGCCACAGTCTCCGCCCGGCCAAAAGTTGTCACTGAGCTGTCGTTAATCGTGGGAAAATAGCAGCCGTTCAAAGCGCGTGGCTTTGTACAATGCAGCGATTAGAAGAGGCGCGTAGCGATGGTAGACACGAACACTGTCAGTCTGTTGGCGAAATACAATTCTTGGGCTGATGATTTGCTCTTTGCGGCAATAGCGAAACTGCCTGATGGGACGGCATACCAAGAAACGAAGACGCTATTTAAGTCAATGGTCGGAACGCTAAACCACAACTACCAAGTCGATTTGATATGGCAGGCGCATCTGTCTGGGAAGAAACACGGCTTCACCTCGCGCCGCGACATGTTGCACCCGAGTCTAGAAGGACTGATGGGTGCACAAGCAGAGGCGAATTTGTGGTTCATTAACTGGGCTAGCCAACAGAGCTCGGCGAGCTTGTCCGAAATCATAGGCTTTCGATTCACATCAGGACAACCTTCACAGATGCAACGGGGTGCCATGTTTTTGCACGTTATCAATCACAAGACCTATCACCGAGGCTGGGTCAGCCAGATGTTTTTTGAGGTTGGAGCGAAGCCACCCGAAACAGACTTATCCGTCTATCTCACCCCCACTTAGAATCGAATTGGTCTATTTGACTTCACGGAACGCAAATGGCCGGTGACCCTGCCAAATGGCCAAAAAATGTCGGCATCGAATGGCTACCGCGGATCGTTTGTTCGGCCCTATTGCCGACGCTCGTGGGTGCCCGCTCCGGGTCGAAAGGGAAAGTTCGCCGGCGGTCTCCATACATGGGGCTGTAGGCGGCCAGACCGGTACTAGAGCACACTGGAATGCTTGCCAGGACACCACGGTCTCTGGATGGGGCCATCTTCGGTCGGTCAGGCTACCGGAGTGCCTTCGTAAAGAGACCTATTGCAGGCCCCCGTCGCGGCAGGGATCGTTCCCCGAGTTTTAAGGGTTCGCTGTCGTCATAACGGGTTGCAGAGTGGCGAGGGGAGCACAGTCGCGATATGCATCTGTGTCAATTCAGGAATCCCAATAGGACTTTCGAATCGCGCATCGTAATTTGCGATCCAAAATTTCCAGCCGGTTTGCAGTCATTCGTTAATGCAATGGACCTGGGCTTCTCGCCGCCGATCTCCCATCGCCGACGTTTGACTGACCAAGCAGTAAATGATTTATTTACTCAATACCGGTATAAGGACGACGCTTTGTCGTCTAGTTAGAGGAGTCATCATGCCACTGGTCACGCTTACCGTCCGCAAACCAAAGTCGAGCGCCTTCAAATCTACAATGCTGAACGCCGTGCACGCTGCTTTGGTCTCAGCTGGTGTACCTGCGTCAGACAAGTTCCAACGGGTTATAGAGCTGGAGGCGGAGGACTTTCGCTTCGATCCTACGTACCCCGACGCCAAGACCGAGCGAAACGAGGACTTTGCCCTAGTCGAGATCCTGTGGTCGGTGGGGCGCAGCGTTAAGGTCAAGAAGAAACTACTCGAAGAACTGATGAGTACACTCGCGCACGCCGGCATTAACACCGAGAACGTCATGGTATGTTTCAAGGAGACGTCGTGGGAAAACTGGGCGTTCGCCGGTGGGCGGCTTATCCACACGTGAGCCGGCGCAAAACCTAACGAACCATCCGTCACCTGGCGGCCACTCCTTGACGTCGGCGGCACCCGAGATCGACCCCGCCTCTGCCGCTAGCGGCCTGACGCTGCTCGTAGAGGGACTAGTGGTACTACGAGGCCGTCGGTCGCGTTGTGATTGACGAGCTAACCGCCAAGTGATCTAGTTAACCGGAGCATATGCAAGCAGCCGACATTAACGCCATAGAGGCAGGTCACTGTGAGCGGGCGGCAAAATCAAACGGCGAGAACTATTGTTGTGGCCGCAGCTGCGATTGCTGCGGCAGCACTCGTGTTCGTATCCATTCCGGCAATCATTCTCGCGTTGGCATCCGCCTGGGCAAAGATCCGATACGCGAGATACCCAAGCTCCGAAGATGCTTTCGGGTGGGGTGTGCTGATTTCCGCCCCCCCTCGAGTTAGCCCTGGATCTGGGAGTGAGCATCGGAATTGGAGTGATTATCTTCCATCCTCTCAGGGAATGTCGGTGGCGCGGTGATGGCAAGGTCCGTTAACTATGGAGCGCATCGCTCACATCATCGAAGGTTGGCACGCGTGCAAGTGACCAATGAGGTCTGAATGCATGGTATGTTTTGCCAATGATGCACAACGAATCCTCTGCAGGGCAAGTAACACCTGAGCGCGAGCGTGCATGGATTTTCGGCCCCGTGACCGTGCGCACTGGCCGAAGTACATTACCGCGCACGATGTACTTCTAGGAGAAATCTACGTAACAGGCGACGAGGTGATTCATCATGAGCCCCCACGGCGGCACGAATTTCAGCCTATTAATTGATACCGCATTTCTACGATGTTGGACGATGGAACTGGCCTCCAAGTTCCAAGGCTCGCCGGGCACTAATCGCCGCGCAGGGTCGATAGTGACTGGAGTACGCCAGCATGATCGACTTCGAGGTTGAACTCGATCGGCTGGCAGCAGATCTGGCAGTCCTCGACGTAGCGTGCGGAGCCGGAACTCGTGTCAACTGGTGTCTCGAAGCTCTCGCCGCAATACGGGCACTCGACCAAGTGAAATTGCATGCCGCCTGGGGCGCCGCCATCGTCCGCGGATACGCTGGGGTCAATTACCGGCTCGAGACCGTACTTCACATCAATGCTCTGCGCATCGCTTAGTTTCACGTCGGGCTTGGGTAGTTGCTTACCTGGAATGGGTCGTTTCATAGGCTAACGATCCGCCCTACAGCAGACACTCGTCAATGCCCGAATGGGTCGAAAGTACTCATTGGATCGCGCATGATAAGCAGCGTTTATCGTAATGGACGTGATAACACTGCTTTCCAGAGCCCAGAAGCCGAATTAGCGGGATCTGGACGACGTGATTTCGCCGTTAAAAACTCGTATGCATTGCAGGGAGATGCCCAAGTCCTGCTCGTATCGACGGATGAGGCGGGCCTCGATTTCAGTGACCAGTGACACTGCCGTGCCCTTCGCGCCGGCGCGCGCAGTGCGACCGACCCTATGCAGATAGGCCTTGCTCATCGTCGGTACGTCGAGATTGAAGACGTGGGTTATGTCGGGTAGGTTGAGTCCGCGGGCCGCTAGGTCGGATGCAATCATGATGCGGATGGCGCCGTTGCGAATTCCATCCATCGCCCGCTTCCGGTCCATCTTGGATAGCTCGGAATTCAAATCCGCAACCGCTAGTTTGTGATGGGTCAATTTCGAGGAGACTTCCTCCGCAACATCGTTGCGGTGCACGAACACGATTGAGCGCGGCACATCAAGCGCATGCAGCAGCTTGCGCAACATGTCCGGTTTGTCCCGGCTTTCACAAACCAGATACAGATGTTCGATGTTCTCGTTGACCGCTGCCGCACCCGCGCGAAGCATCAGGACATCCGGAGCCAGGGTTTCCAAGACCCGACGAGTCTGCTGCTCGATCGTCGCGGATGCGAAAATCAGCTGTCGAGCCGGCGCCGCCGCGCTGACGATTTTCTGAATCCAATTCAGACTCTCGTCATTCAGCATTCGGTCCGCCTCATCGATGACGATGGCGCGGATGTGCGCAGTCTTCAGCTTGCCCCGCTCGATGAGTTCCACGATGCGTCCGGGCGAGCCCACCACGACGTGCGGCTTGGCCTTGAGCTTGTCGATCTGCCGGTCGGTCGCCGTACCGCCGATGAGCAACACCGAGCGGATGGCGTACGCTGCGTTTAGCGCAAGTTCGCAGGATTGACGATGGATCTGAATGGCCAATTCGTGGGTTGGCGCCACGATCACGACCTGGGTCGCAGCTTGCGCAGGATCAATGCGCGAAAAGAGGGGCAGCAGATAAGCCAGTGTTTTACCGGTACCTGTCTCCGCTCGCAAATACGCGTCCTTCCCGGCGGCGAGCGGCGGAATTGCGGCAATTTGAATGGGGCTGGGGTCGGATATCTGTTGCTTCGCGAGCGCGGCTATGAGTTCCGGTGGCACCGACAGATCGGCAAACTTCATGAAATCGAACTCGCTACGGTAGCCAGCAACACGTTCCTATGTCGCGGGATGGTTGCTGGACGGGCGGTGATTCTAACAGTTTTGCCTGTGTAGCCCGTGGGGATGGTTATGAGGCGACGCCTACCTCGGTATGGTGTGCGGGAAGTATCAGGTAAAAGTGCCCCCAGAAGACGGAAAGACCGAACGCACCGTGAATCTGCGGCTCGCACAAGGAGATATCTTACTCTTGGTTCCTGATGATTTCAGCGGAGGTGCAGTTCATAGTCGAGTCGATCCGAGCGATATATGCAAGAGTTCTGACGGGACGTACGCCCATGGGGCCCCTCACCCTGCAAAATTAGGCTAGAGGCCGGATCTAACTAGCATTGAAGCGGACCGCGAGCGTTAGATCGCTCGGCGACCCGCGCTGCCGACCGGCGCTGCGTCATCACACGTCAGTTTGCTCCGCCATTTCAAGCGCGTCATCCACTTCAATTCCGAGGTACCGCACTGTACTCTCAAGCCTATGTCCTGAAGGACATAGGCTCGACTATCTCCCGTGCCGGACTATGTCCCGTAGCGCAAGAATACGGTTGATGCTCATGAAGAGCCGAGTACGCGGGCGGGACATAGTCCTTGGTGTCACAGGTTCTTGAGGAAGGCGAGAAGCTTGTCATCGGGCCGATATCGCCCGGGCGTCCCGTTGAGGGGTGTGACTCGGTCGAGAACCCGTTGCTTCAACTCGAGGTCGGCGTCCAAGTAGATCTGAGTGGTCTCGATCGACTCATGGCCGAGCCACAGTGCAATGACACATGGCTCGGCACCCTGTTGGAGAAGGTCCATCGCCGTCGTGTGGCGAAGCACATGAGGGCTCACCCGCTTGCGCGTCAGCGACGGGCAGGCGGTAGTTGCCGAGGCGACATGCTTGGCCAATAGATATTGCACACCGTGCGCACTCAAACGGCCGCCGCTCGCGTTCGGGAACAAGGGCTGATCCGGAAGCTTGTGTGGTTCCTTCACCCATGCCGCGAGCACGGCCCGAGTGTTCTTGCTCAGCGGTGTACAGCGTTCCTTACGTCCCTTGCCGATCACGCGCACGTGCGCACCGATGCCGAACTGCAGATCCCGCTGGTGAAGCCCGGTCAACTCCGACAGACGTAGCCCGGTCTGCACGGCCAGCAGAATAAGCGCATGATCGCGACGACCTGACCAGGTACGTTGATCTGGCGCCGCGAGTAGCGCATCGACTTCTAATCGACTTAGAAACGGCACTAGAGCACGCGGGTATCGCTTGGCTGGAATGGCCAGCAGGCGTTGGATCTGTGCGGCATGCGCTGGTGCTTCGAAGGCCACGTAGCGGAAGAACGAGCGGATGGCGGTCAGACGCAGGTTCCGCGTTCTCGCCGTCACGTCGCGGGTCTTCTCCAGTTCGTCGAGGAACTCGACCACAAGAGGTGCGTTGATATCATCGATCGCCAATGCCGAAGGAGATCGGTGCAACCGCTTCTGGGCAAACTGCAACAGCAGTCGAAACGTGTCGCGGTAGGAGGCAATCGTGTGGGCGCTGGCCTGACGCTGCTGCACCAGCCGTTGCGTGAAGTATCGTTCCAATAGCGTTGGAAAAGTCGGCTGCGCCGTCATGATGCCTCTCCCCAGCGCCGCTCGAGACGCATCATGGCTTGGGCCATCAGTTCCGGCGAGTCACTCAGATACCAGTAGGTGCCGGCCACGTAAATGTGCCCGAGATAGGTCGATAGCACTGGCAATCGTCTGGCGGGGTCATCGCCCGACGCATACCAGTCGGTGAGCACCTGAACCGCGAAGCGATGCCGGAAGTCGTGCAGCCGAGGACCGTTGCGCGCGCCGGGCGCGCGCAAGCCGGTTTGCCGCGACAGTGCGTAGAAGGCTCGATGCACGCGACCGAGGTCGAGCCGCGTGCCCTGGTTCGAAACGAACACGTAGTCGGAGCGGCGCAGGCCGAGATACTGTTTGCGGCGCTGAAGATAGCGAGCCAGCACGGTAATGGTGGAGGGATGGAGGGGCACCAGACGGGACCGGCCGAACTTGGCTGCCCGAATCGTGAGCACGGCTCGATTAAGATCTACATCATCGAGCATCAGATCGAGGGCTTCGGAAATGCGCAGACCCGTGACGCTGAGCAAACCCAGAAGGCAATGAAAGACCCAGGGCCGCAACGGCGTCGATGGCCACCGCGTCGGCATCTGCAGGGCGGCGTCCAACAAGCGACACACTTCCTGCTCGGTGTACAGGTACGGACGGGCTCGGCTTGTTCGATACGGCATGAGTGCCGCTGAGGGAACCTCGGTGAGCGGATCCGTGGCGCTGCGGTGACGCGCAAACCCGCGTACGAAGATAAGGCGCCGAGCCCGCTCCGCCGGCCGTACCGTTGTTGCCTGTTCCACCCACTCCAGAGCGAGTCGTATCGTAATGGAGGGAGCCTGCCGCTCTTCCATGAATGCGACAAACCGCGGCAACTGGAGTACGGCATCATGCATCTTAAAACCCAGGCCTTGGCGCAGCTCGAGATACTCGTGTAAGGCCTCACGCAGGGTGTTCATCGCGCACCTCCCGGCCATGGCTGAGCCAGCGGCCGCAGCGCGCCGATATCCACCCGAGCGTAGATCGAGGTGGTCTGTGGGCTTTGGTGCCGAAGCACTTCGCCGATCTCGGTCAGCGAAGCGCCCCGTTGCAACATGCGCACCGCCAATGCGTGGCGAAACTGGTGTGACCCGCGATGCGGTGCTTGCACCCCGGCGCGCTCGAGGGCATGGCGCACGATCGTCCCGATGGCATCTGAGCGAGGCAGCAATCCTCGGATCGGTGCCATCGCCCGTAAAAACAAATGCCGCGCCTGGCTCGGTGGCCTCCCCTGCTGCAGATAGGCGGCTATGGCCGCGCCCACGTCAGCGGGCATCGGCAGGAGTTGCTCACGCCGACACTTGCTGCGCACACGCAGATGTCCGCCGTCCCAATCACAGTCTTCGAGCTGCAGCGCGATGATCTCGTGAGCTCGGAGTCCCAGACGCGCCAGCAGCAGCAGTATGGCGCGATCACGCAGGCCGGCTGCAGTGCTGAGGTTGCAGCTATCAATCGCACTCTGCGCGTGCTCCGGCGATATCGCCTTGGGCAATGCCGGCGTGGTGGCCCATGCGGCCACGGCTGGTACTGCAGCAGCGAGTGCGGTGGCCACCTCACCGCGATACTGCGCGTAGCGCAGGAACGAGCGCAGCGCATTAACGACGCACTTCAGCGCTGGCGGATGTAGGCGTTTTGTCTGACGCTGCACGAATGCAATCGCATCATTGGCACGCAGCGCGCGCAGATCGATCGGTCCATTGCCGAAGCGCTCGTAGAGAAACTGGCCGGTAACCGTCTTGTAGCGCTCAATCGTTGTGATCGCGAGCCCTTGCTGATCCTGAAGATGTTGCTGATAGAGCGTCACCAGATCGTCCGCCGCTGTGGTCTTGGCACGAACCGTCGGGCACACACCGTGATCGCGCAAGAACTCCAGCAGTTGCCTCACATCGCAACACTCGATACGCCGGGTCTCGGCACGAATGCGTTGTTGCCGAGCACGTCTACGATGCCGGTAGCGCTCAAGGTGCACATCGCCGAGATCAGACAACACAACGCGATGCTTTGCGAGCCAACGGTCAAATGCCACCGCATGCAGTGCTTTGATATAAATGACGCTCGCTGTGTACTGCCGCGAGATCAGCGACGTGACAAACAACCCGAGATGGCTCGACAGCGGCCCGGTGGCGCGATCAACTAGCGCCACAGCGCTCTCATACGTTCGTTCCATACCGTTCTCCTGCGGGCGGAAGTGCCCGCCAAGGAGAATCGCTATGTCCGGCACATTTAGCACCAACTCCCGTAAAAGCAGCTCCTTCGAGAACGACGGGACATAGTCCGGCACGGGAGATAGTCAAGCTTGGAATGGCCGAGTAGCAATTGCACCGCCCGCAGGTTCTTGGTCCGTCTGTATATCAGCGTCGCTTTCGTCCGCCGTAGCGTATGCGTGCCGTAGCTCGTTGTGTCCAACGCCGATTTCTTGATCCAAGCCGACACTGCATTCCGGGTGGGTTCTGTGATTTCGAACTGCACGGGCCTCTGCGTCTTTTGCTGCAGGATCAGCGCCCGCTCTCGACATCGGCTTGCTATCTGTAATCGAACGCGGATCGCCCAAATCTCTTTTAGCTTGAACGGTGCTTTCTGGCCAACGAGTTTTCCCTTGTTCCACGGTACGCGAATGGAAGTAGCGGAATTGATGGTCTCCATGTCGTTTCTCCTAGTGATTTGGCCACTACTTGCTCTACACCATATTACCGGGTATATTACAGGGCATACTTCCGGAGAGAACTATGAGCGACACAGCACAGAAGCGAGCGTTGCGAAATTATCGCTCCCGTCTGACGAAGCGGGGGATCGCCCGATTCGAGGTGCTCGGACTCAATGCAGATCGTGACTTGATCCGCTCCGTCGCACGGCGCCTCGCGGAAGATGGCCCAGATTCGGCCCGGATTCGAGCCGCCATCGGCCGGACGATCTCGGGCGATCCGCCGAAGAGAGGCGGAATTCTTGAGGCGCTGCGCCGGTCGCCGCTGGTGGGTGCCGATCTCGAATTCGACGCGTTCCAGGGAAACCGGCCGCAAGGTTGACCTTTGACCCGCTACCTTCTCGACACAAACATCATCAGCAATATAACGAAGCCGGACCCGTCCGAATCGTTATTGGAATGGATGGGTGCGCAATCCGATGGCGATTTGTTCATCTCCTCCCTGACGGTCGCTGAAATCCGCCGCGGCATACTGGATAAACCAAAGGGCAAAAAACGCGAACGATTGGACGCGTGGTTTGCCGGACCGGAGGGTCCACAGTCGCTATTCAAAGGGAGGATATTGCCATTTGACGAGAAGGCGGCACTGGTCTGGGCTCGTCTCATGTCTGAAGGTCGCGCCGCCGGGAAACCCAGAAGCGACCTGGATATGATCGTTGCTGCCGTCGCCGAAACGAACGAGTGCGTGATTGTAACGGACAATGAAAAACATTTTTCGGGGCTCGAGGTCCTCAATCCTTTGCGAACACCACGGTGACTCCGTAAGTCGATCGAGGCCGCCTCCTCCGCCTAAGTCGCGGGGTTCGACCCTCTACGGGCGTTCGCGACCGGCGGCTATGCGGGATCAGCACCGCAATAGCCCGAACAAAAAATTATGGATTATCCCCTTTATAACCCTTCGGGTAGATGGTCCACATAAGAGTTAAATCGGGATCCGTCACAACCTCGCCCGTAGTTTTTAATCGATATTGACCAGGATCTGCTTTCTCGAGACGCGAAAGATCCGGCGGTAAACTTCGTTCTTCACCGGTACCGTATAGCTTCAGTACCAGACCTTCCCGAAGATTTACGCGAACGATGATGCCGTGAAATTGTTCAATGGAAACCACCTGGTCATCGAGGCTGCGATGGGTTAATCCGACTAGCAAATGCTTGCCGATAACCGACGCAACCTGTTCCGGCGTAAAGTCCAGGCTGGGCATTGAGTTGGTCGAGGTCATGATTGGAGCAGCCACTTCTCCCGCAGTTCCGCTACAGACTCGATTGTTCCGTCAGAAATCCAATTTGACAGATTTGTCAGGACAGCCGCGAGGCATTGGACCCCATTCTTGTCTATTACGAACAGGACGGCTTCGTCTCGGTCAGAGAAAAAGACTCGATCTTCGGAATTCTGAGGCCCATACATATCTTGAATCTGCGCCAACACAAATGCCTCTCCGCTATTGAGCGGCCGATGAGGGTGATTCTGCGACGGGGGCATATTGGCGACGCAACGGCCGGAGCTAGTCGCGTTCTAGCGCGGCGCGCGCCAGGGTCGCAGCGAACGCAATGGCGACGCTCGCAAGCCAAAAATCGTAGGCAGGCCCGTGTTGTTGAGGCGAGTAGCCACCTCCAGCCTCATCAGTCATTACCTGCCGGCCAAGCAAAAACGACGTGCTCAACACAAGGGCCAAACCAGCCGCGGCAATAGCCGCCTTGTTATTTCGCCGGACGCTCAATATCCACGCGACGATTACCAGGGGATTCGCTAGCCAAGCAAAGGCGACGAACGGTCCTTGATCGCCTACGCTGAGGACTTGTATCCACCCCATTAATAAAACTCCCCATCCTGGCCACCCGGGAAATACCTCGAGGATCATTGAGAATATATAGGTCATGGTTCCGAGGACAAATAGCGATAGGTACAGGATTTGGCCTATCGGCATTTTGCGAACCTCGTATGCGCACGGTAGTCAATTCGGCACGGTCTGAGCCCCCTTTTGGCCCGCCGCTGCCCGTTGGACATAGACGCTTCCATTTCAGTGATCTTGCCGATTTCCGGCTGTGATCCAGCCATCGCACTGTGCGGCGAACGGCATACAAATTTCATTGAGTTCGAAGTGGGCCGCAACAACACCTTCGTCGGTGGCCAGCATGGTCTTGGCGCAATAGATGCTCACCGAGCCAGTCGCGTCGTCTACGAAGATATCTGGGATATAGCCTGGCGTCGCGATTTCTTCCGCAAGTGAACGTGCCCGCTCTGCATCCGGAACATCGATTGAGAACGCAATCTTCATCGGCTAGGACATGCCGGCGCCATGCTCCGCGACTGGCCTGAGGGCTTCGCCGTCATCGTCGTTCGGATAGTTGATGCGAATTGGGCACTCCCTGTGTCTCGGCGGATTCATCCAATATCGATGTTAGCTTACCGCCGGCGACGAATGGCTGCTTCACGGTGCGCTTTTGTGTGAGCCGACCGGCAGGATTTGTTAAGGGTTGCCGGACGTCTGCCCTCACACCTCACCGGGTATGGCATGCTCAGCGACGACGGGCAGACATCGGGCAACCCTTAACAATTCCGGCCGGTGGCGGCGCTAGAATGCCATCCGGAAAGCAGCCTTTCATTATTGACCATTGCGCTGCCATGATCTTGCCAGTATTGCCTGAGAAGATGATCGACATGATGGAAGCCCCGATCAAGTGTGATCTCTAAACGGCAGATAACATTTATGACTAGCCAATTGTTAGCTGCTGGTCGAAACGCGACTTACGTTACTGTAGTGTTGATTGCCGCTGCGACGATGTCACGGTCCGAGGCGCAGCCTTCTCCACCCGTCGTTGATTTCGGAACTTACAAGGTCGTCAAACTTGTTTACGGCGTAAACGCAGTCGGGTTCGGCCCCGCCGGCACGCAGGGGACCGTGGTACTAGGGTGGCAAGCCGTCACTACTAGTGATGGCTGATCGCGAGATGGGAGAAACCTTTGTTGACAAAGACCGCGTGACCTTCAAGACTTACACGCTCACGCAGAATATTGAGACAATGCCGGGCCCTCCCACTTTCTACTTCGGCCTCACAGACCAACGCGTGGCGAAACGCAAGTACTGCGACGTCGAAAAGGCATTCCGAGACGAGCTCGGGCTTGGTGATTACTGGAACAGACCGAAGTGAAACGGCCGTTGGTGAAAGGCAACGTTGGGTCGAGTTTCGCTGATGGCAATCAGCGACGCGGCTCGCAGGATTCGACGATTCATCGCGACATGGCACTATTGCAGAAGTCACCACGATGGTCGGCAACCTGAGGTACAGCGATGCACCGGATTCTGGCTTTAATTGTGTTGATCGTCGCAGACGTGACATCGATTCAAGTGGTGGCGGATCCGATAAAACACCCAGACTGCATTGATGTGCTCGAGCAAATTGTGGTGCTTCGAATGCCGGTACCGGTGTACATCGAAGAGGATCGTTTCCACAGGGATATTACGGCAAGCGAGCGTCGCTTGGAGCTCGCGCGTCTCACGAAGATCGTGCGGTCATCCTGCGGGAAAGATCCGAAAGTGCGCGCACAGCAAGACATTGATGCGCATCAGCTCTACGTCGCGCGCTCGCCCGAGTGTCGCTTCGTGTGGGCCAGGTACGCGGCAGTGATGACGCCGGGACGCGGATTCACGCGTGAGGAGGTCGAGCACCAGAAGGCAATCATGGACGAAAAGTGGCCGGCCACGAGCCTCGATCACCATTGGTTAATCGAGAACACGGGAACCGTCAATGATCCCGATCTCATGCCAAAATCGCGGCCTTACTGAAATAATGGTGGGGTGCCGTAGAGGAAAGCCCACAAAGCCGACGGTTGCGGTTGGCCGCAAAGGGTCGCCAAGCGACCGTCGGCGGGTCGGCTGCAATCGACGGTCGCTGACCGGCCAGAGGCCGTGTTTGGCATGGAGTAGAATTTGGTGGAACCTCGTGGAGATCCAGTCCATTTGAGGTGGAACCAACTGCAGTCCTGACTGGTGGGGTACTTTCGGCATGAGATACCGGGTTGTGATTTTCCTGCTTCTTAGCGCGAGCGTGGCCGTCGCGGCCGCCGCCCAAATCTTGTCTCCGCAGGACTGGCCCATGTTTGGCGGCAATGTGGAGAGCACCAGCGCCAACGCGAGCCCCACCGGCATCGCTGCTGCCAACGTCGCCCAACTCGCGCGCCGGCAGATAAAGCTGGCTGGCACCGTTGATGCCAGCGCCATTTACCTACAGGGCGTCACCGTCCATGGCGCCCTCCACAATGCCATCTTCGTCACCACGACCTACGGCAAAACGCTGGCGCTCGATGCCACTAGCGGCGGCGTTTTGTGGGAATACGCGCCGCCCAGCTATCAGGCGCTGGCGGGCACGCGCCAGATCACCAACTCCACCCCCGTGGCCGATCCCGATCGGCAATCCATCTATGCAGCCTCGCCCGACGGCTATATCCAAAAGCTAGCCGTGAGCGATGGCCAGCCTGTCTGGCGCACCTCCATTACCAAGCTGCCACAGCGAGAGAAGATGGCTTCGCCCCTGAAGCTCTTCCAGGGCCGTGTGATTGCCGTTACGGCGGGCTACATCGGCGACCGGTCGCCCTATCAGGGCCATGTCGCCATTCTCGACGGCAACTCCGGCAAGCTCCTCCAAGTGTGGAACTCGCTGTGCAGCAACCGCAGCGGGCTGCTTGAGCCTGACTCCTGTCCGCAAGCAAAATCGGCCATCTGGGGGCGTGCGGGCGCTGTGATCGATCCCAGCAACGGCAACATCTTCATCGCCACCGGCAATGGCGAGTGGAACGGCACGACCGACTGGGGCGACTCGCTCATCGAGATTGATGCCAGTGCCACGAAAATGCTGGGCAACTACACCCCGGCCGATACCGAAGAACTGAATGCGCGTGATCTCGACCTGGGCTCCAGCTCGCCCGTGCTGCTGGGCGGCGACTTGATCGCCCAAGGCGGCAAGGATGGCAAGATCCGCCTGCTCAGCCGCAAGGCCATCGCCGGCGACGGTCCCCACAAGGACCACGAACTGCAAACCGTTTCCACTCCCAGCGGCACCGATCTGTTCACCCAGCCTGCGGTATGGGAACACGACGGCCAGACCTGGATGTTCGCCGCCGACAACGGGGGCACCGCCGCTTGGGAGTTCGAAAATGACAAGCTTCAGGAAAAATGGAAAAACGCTACCGGCGGCACTAGTCCGTTCGAGGCCGGCGGCCTGCTGTTCGTCTACGCGCGCGGGGGCGGACTGAACGTGTATGAAGCGGCTTCGGGCAAACATATCGCGACGCTGCCGTGTGGCCCCGGCCATTGGAACAGCCCCATTGTATTGCAGGGCGAGATCATCCTCCCCGAAGGCAACGCCAACGATCACGCCACCAGCGGCGTGCTGGATATTTGGAGCCTGTCCAGTGGAAACTAGCTGCCGCTGTCTTGATCCAACCGGGGGCCTGCAAGTGCCGACGGGCAGGGACAGCGGTTGGATAAGATACGATTGAGGAGCCATGCACAGGGCACGGAAGTCCGAGGGACTGTAGCCGTTGTCGCCAGTGTGCGCGGCGCAGGACGTCCGGCCACTACGTGACGGGGCAGGTGATCCACGTCAATGGCGGACTCTATTACGCTTGACCCGAGGGGGTGCGACCCGTGAGCGCAGAAGTGAACCAGCAACTCTCCAAGGCGCTACGACGAAGCAAGATCGTTTTCATGGCGTCCGTGTGCGTGTGGACCGGCCTGGTCGGAATCAACAATGTCACGGACTACCGCGCGAACTTCCAGTTCGTGCAGCACGTGCTCGAGATGGATACCACGTTTCCGGGTAATCCGCTGCTCTGGCGGTCGCTGCACTGGGGGCCGCTGCAGCATGCTGCCTATCTTGGCATCATCGCCGTGGAACTCTTAGTGGGCCTGCTTTCGGGGATCGCGGTCTTCAGGATGCTCGTTGCCAGAGATGATCCCGAGAAATTCTCGGGCGCCAAGGCCGTGGGCGTCATGGCACTCGCGCTCGGCGTGTTACTGTGGTTAGCGGGGTTTGAGGTTATCGGTGGAGAGTATTTCCTCATGTGGCAGTCGCATACCTGGAACGGCCAGGAATCCGCGTTCCGCTTCGCCGCGCTGTGCGTGCTGGGACTCCTGTTTCTGGCGCAGCATGAATGAAAGCAGCCCTACTTGCCGCCAAGCTTTCCCTCGTCCAAGATGTGCTCGTCAACTTGCTGACAGATGCATTCAGCGGAGGGACTCGTGCCCGATAGCTCAAAACTCCTGGTATTCGGTAAATCCGACGGTGAATTTGGTCCGCTCGATGAGAAGCGCCAGTCCTTACTGCCTGTCGATGAACTGCGTCAAAACATGGACAGTTTTCTAGCATCGTTGAAGAACATCCTTCCGAGCGAGGACAAGACAGCAGATGGAATGAAGCTCACCGTCGTGACGGTTGCAGTTGGGATCGATGCAACAGGCAAGATCGGCATCCTTGGCACCGGTGCCGAGGCGGGTGGAGACGCCACCCTTACGCTGACGTTCGAACGGCGCTAGCCGACCGTGATGACTATTCTCCGGCTGGCAACTCTTCCGTGAAGACCTCGAATTGGCTCAGCGTGCTTTGCCCGATCGTGATCGTCAGCGCCACATCGGTTGCGTCACGTCCTCGTGCCATCAATATGCGACCGATTCGGGGCATATTATGGCGCGCGTCGAAGGGATACCATTGTCCGCCGGTCGGGCCGAGTAGATAGGCCTCGAACCATGCCGAGAAATCCATTGGAGCGTCCGACCTAGGAACGCCGATGTCTCCCAGGTACCCCGTGCAGTAGCGGGCGGGGATATTCATCGAGCGGCACAGTGCAATGGCCAAGTGCGCGAAGTCTCGGCAGACGCCTTTTCCTTCGTTAAAACGTCCAGCGCGCTCTTATCGGGTCTGCTTGCCGCGACGGGTGCAAGCTCAGGGCCAGCAACATCGCGAGCGGCTCCTGAAGCTCATACGCCAAGTTAAAGCCGCAGCGGATTCGCACTGATCCTCACTCGTCGCGTCCTCTCGAGGACCGTATCATTGCCGGGCGGATGATGAGGTAAATCTTCGCCTGAAAGGTCTAGTAAGCGCAGTTCATTTCAACGCACGCCCTCGTGACGAGTGAGGAAATCCGCAAGAATTTGCGCCGTCTCGTGCGGAAACTGATCGACAAAAAAGTGCCCGCCCGGCAAGGCGGCTTCAGTCATGTCGGCAAGGCGTGTTCGCCACTCGGCCGGCAGATCGAACAGGCGCGCCATCACTCCCTTCGAACCATAGAGCACCAGCGCGGGACACAGCACTCGTCGATTCAGGTCTTGTGTGTCGTGTTCCAGATCCACCGTGCCGGCGGCACGGTAGTCGGAGCAGGATCCGTGAATCATCTCTGGATTGCGCCAAGCCCGCCGATATTCCGCCATCATCTCTGGGTCGAAGTCTTCCGCCCGGGCGGCACCCCATCCGAACAACGACTTTTCGTAAAAGAAGTCGGGATCTCGTGCGATCAAGGTCTCGGGAAAGGGCTCGGGCTGCGCCAAGAAATACCAGTGCCAATAGGCCTGCGCGAGGCGGCTGTCGGTCTGCATGAACATCGTATAGGTGGGCACGATATCCAAGACTGTGAGTGTTTTGACGCAGTCGGCATGATCGAGTGCCATGCGATGCGCGGTGCGTCCGCCGCGATCATGACCGACGGCATGGAAGCGTGAGAATCCCAGCCTGCTCATCAAACGCACCTGATCCTCTGCCATGGCCCGAAACGCGTAGTTCGAGTGGTCGGGGGCGCAGCGCGGCTTTCCCGAGTCACCATACCCGCGTAGATCCGCGCACACCACCGTGAAGTGGGCGGCCAGGATCGGCGCCACCCGGGCCCACATGGCCTTGCACTGTGGATAACCGTGCAGCAGCAGCACGGGAGGACCGCTACCGCCGATCACATAAGAAATGTTGACGCCGCCGACTTCAGCCGTGCTGCGCATGAATTCTTCGAACATGGCGCCAATTATCCGCCGTCTACGGCCAATGGGGAACAAGTCGAGTTAGCGCGTGCGGTGGGGCGCCGCAAAGCTGGTACATTGTCGAGCCTGAGTCAGGCAATGGTGGGAAAGCGAGATGCGGTCAAAATCTGAATGGCTGGATGGCAAAGGGGCCGTGCCTAAGCGGCATTTTCGACGGCGAGTGCTTTTCGTCACCTGCCTGAGCCTCTGCGGGTTCGTCGGCCGCGCATTCGCCAGCGAGCTCGTCATTGGCCGCGAGGCGCTGCAGACGCTGGTGGTGGCGTCGGTATTCAAGGATCAGGGACGGTGGTACCTGGCCAAGGGCAAATGCTACGCGTACCTCGAGCGGCCGCATGTGGCGCTCGATGCGGCCAGAGTCATCATCGACGCGCATCTGTCGTCCCAATTGGGGCTTACGGTCGGTGACTCCTGCATTGGCGCGGAGATGAAGTCGGACGTCAGGGTCTCCGGGAAGCTAGTGGGGTCCGGCTCGCACATCGAGATCGATGACATTCGCATTGACAATGTCCAGGACGAATCCACGCGCAAGGTCATCGAGTTGCTGCAATCCGCAACCGGCGGCGCGCTGCCGAAATCGGTGAACATTGATCTATTGCCGCTGCTCAAGCCGACGGGCGTGCCGGGAACGGATATCAAAGTGTCGGCGACGAATCTGGCGATAGCCAAGGTAACGACGCTCGCCGATTCGGTCAACGTCCAGTTCGAGATCGAACTGAAGGCCCGCTGACAAAGACCGACAATGCGCGCGGCCGGCGACGGCCTCAGCCCCGTAGCCGCTGGCATGAAGCCTATATTGCGCGACGTCTGGCTTCGTCGATCCACACGTCGATGAGGCTTGAGGTGACGATGTCATGGAGACAAAGCGCCTAAGCAGTCCGCAAGGACCCAATGAGGATTTGGTTTTCTATGCGAAGCCGGTCGAGACCGTACTCGCAATCATCCATGTCTGCATTTACACTATTCGATGGACGGAGATCGCATCGCCGGCGGGCGTAACGGCTCGCTCCCATGTTTCGCAGGCATTCGCTGATCGCGTCGCTCGTTGCATAGAGTTGCTGCGCCTGTGCTTCGAGCAACCCGTGGTAGGTGCGAAGCTCGTTGTGAGGGCCGGGACGAGAAACCCGCCGGATACCGGAGATCTGGTGGACAAGCTGAAGCTGCTGCCGGAGAATTTCAAGCCCTGGTAAGCTGCGGAAGGCGGGAGGATGACCCCTTGCACGATTCATTGAGCGCTACCGCCTCTATGCGCGGTAAAGTCGTTGTCATCACGGGTGCGACTTCGGGCATTGGTGAAGTGGCTGCACAACGGCTCGCGGCCATGGGCGCGCGGATCGTGCTCGTCGCGCGCGACAGGACACGCGGCGAAGCCGCTCTGGAGCGATTGCGACGTGGCGACGCGGGCCTTGCGCATACCGTTCACTATGGCGATCTGTCGCGCATCTCGGAAATGAAACGACTCGCAGTGGAGATTGCCGCGGCGGAACCGCGAATCGATGTCCTGATCAACAATGCGGGTGCCCTGTTCGGCTCGCGTCAGGTGACCGAGGATAATCTGGAATTCACATTCGCCACCAATCACATGGCTTATTTCGTGCTCACCCAGGGTTTGCGCGAGCGGTTGTTCGCTTCCTCGCCGGCGCGAATCGTCAACACGGCCTCGGACGCTCACAAAGGGCGTGTGCTGGATTTCGAGGACCTACAGTCAAAGAAGGGATACGCCGCGGTGAATGTCTACGGGCGATCCAAGCTTTGCAACATCCTGTTCACGCGCGAACTGGCTCGCCGCTGGAGCGGGAGGAGGGTCACGGCGAACTGCCTGCACCCCGGCTTCGTTGCTACACGCTTCGGGGACGGTAGCGGTGGCCTTCTTTCGTACGGAGTGCGTCTGGCCAAGACCTTCGCGATTTCGCCCGAGAAAGGGGCGCAGACCATCGTTTATCTGGCTTCGTCTCCTGATGTGACCGGCGTCACCGGAGAGTATTTCTATCAATGCCGGCCGGCGACACCGACAACGCAAGCCCGCGACGACGCCGCGGCCCAACGCCTGTGGATCGAGTCCGCGAAGCTCGCGGGAATAGAAACTTGATTCAGGCGGGGTTTCCAGGCGATCCAGCACCAGCTTATTCATTGGTCTGACACTTGGCCACCCGGTACCAAGGCACGCCGAATGCGCCCGGATGCAGAACGACACAGACCTTTTCGCCTACGGCCGTGCTCCGGTACAAGTCCCACGGCACGGTGGCCTCTTCCTGTGTCGCCCGAGGACCCCATGGTCCGAGCTGCATGGTTGGCGTTCTATTTCGTCCGCCGGTGACGTGCTTACCGTAGACCGTGGTCGGATACGTCGAGCCCCTGGCCTGATCAAGCACTGCGTTCCCGAGCGCGGCGGTTCCGTAACCGTAAGCCATGAGCAAAGTGAGAGTCAACGCAATCGTGCCTACCTTCTGCCGCGCTGACGGAATCGCCCACACGACACTGCCCATCAACGCCATTGCGACCAGCGCCGCCAAGAGAAGCAGGCGCTGCCAATCGAGGATGTGAACGTCTTGCAGGGCGCGAAGCATCAGCAGAAATCCCGGCGAGATCAGCAGAATGGTCAGATCCGGTCGCCCGCTCCCACGGGGTGCATTGAGCGCATAAAGGCCTGGCGATCGCGCCATGATGTAGACCGCGACCCATGGCAACGCGGCGAGCACGAAAATAACGAGCTCATAAGGGTGCGGGTAAATATAAGCCCAGGCGAACAAGCCGACATTCGCCCAAGTCGCGAGCCGGGTCACCGAGCGCGCGGTACTGAGCTTCTGTTGCCGCTCCGCCGGGGTAGTTCCAAGCTCGGTATTGGCATCTATTGCCGCTTCAAAGGACTTTGCAGCCTCCGCATCGATGTCCGGAATCGCCGCAAACCATGCCTGCCAGGTCGAGTCCGTGTGCCACATGATGGGCAGCTTGATCTTGCGATTGCTCGGCGCCTTTAACCGCAGCACCAATACCGCGGGCGAATTCGGCGGACGCAGCACTTGCTGTGTCTCGATAGTGGAGCGAAGGAAACGACGCACGCGCCACAGTTCATGAACCTCGAGTCGATCAGACTTTAGGACGATCGCCGATTTCAGCGTGTCGATGATGTAAAAGGCCATGGTGGATGCGACGGCCGCGAAGAAGAACGCGAGAACCAGGCCCCGGGGCGCGTCGCGCGTTTCGGCGGCGATCACGCCGAATCCCCAGGTCCCGGCGAGACTACCGAGCAGGAGTATCCCGGCAAGCAGACAAATGCCCGTCTTCCAAGCCGGAGTCACCCGGTAAATGCAGGGATACTCTCCACCGCTCGCAGGGGAGCCGCCGACCTCGTCCAGCGGGGACGGTTCGTCAACGCGGCGGTGTCGTGCAAGGTAAAGCAAAGCCAATGGCAATAGTATTCCCCCGGCAGCCGCTCCGACAAAGTTGACGGATGGCGGGGTGCTGACCAGTGCTTGCGCCCATGAGGCCGGAGTCGGTTGCCGGGCGCGCTCCTGCCGCCGCTGGCAATCGGGCCACGACGACACCTTATCGAACCATGCCACGGAGATCAGGTGAGGCGAAACGCGAGGTGCGACAGCGTCGTACTCAGCTCGTGTACCCATTAGGCAGGTCATGGCGCGTTCAGTGTTCAGGTTCCAGGGGTCCGGGTACGCGACCGAAATTTCCTCGAGACTCGTCTTCAGAACAGGCCACTGCACGCCCACCTGCGTGAGTGCGCGAACCGGTTCGGGGTCCGCGCGCGCGATGTTAAACATGATCCGGGCGTAGGCCTGGCTGCCTTCAACCGCCGAAGACTTGGCGACAGCGAGGGCCACGAACTGCTGCAGTTCTTCCCTGCTGCCACCCCATTTGGGGAGCAAGGCATTCGCGGCCACATAGTCAAGCGGCTGGTAGGTGGATTCGTGGTCAAGGGCTTCTCGGGCCAGCGCCAGGATCGTCGCCTTATCGGTATTAAGGCCGTTCATGACCTGAATCCGCAGCGAATACCACTCTGGGTCACGGCTGCCGACTTCGCGGTGCAGGTCGAGTACCTCGCGCGCACGCTCCAGAAAGGTATTGAAGCCGTTCCGCTGCGAATCCGACAGGTTTCTGCCCCAATCACTGCCGCGGTACATCCACGCTCGAGACACGAGCATCCGTGCATGGGCGACGATCGCCGAAGGGGAATCCGGGTGTTCGCGCAGATACGCTTCGGTCGCCGCCTCGATCTTTGTCCAGATGGGCGCATCCGCTTGCGGCGCCGGCCAGTTGTCGGGGCCCTTGTAGAAGAGCGACAACTTCCAGATGCCTGCCGGCGTGCGCTCGCGCGTGCGTCTGAGCTCAGTCGCGCGCCGATCGTAGGTTGCCAGGTCACCTTGCTCGAGGAGGTGCGCCGCCTCGGATTTGAGGTCCGCGCGCACAGACTGCTCATCGGCGTTCACGCGCAGCGCTGCCAGGCCTAGGATCAACGACGACGCAACCAATAATCGAATCAGCCGTGGGGGTGTCGTTTTGGTCCGTTGATTTGTCACCATGCATCCCAGCCTTGGTTTTGCCGTTGTCTACTGTAGGTGATCTGGGGTCTTCGGACTGCGAACGGTGTCAAAATCCGCAGACAGCGTTGGACAAGCGGGTATGCGCCGACGACGCACGACGCGGCCATTTCCTCCATAAGCGCCAGAAATAATTTGCTGGGGTGGGAATAGGGTTCCGGGGCTTACAATCTGCCTGAGACCTCGATGAACCCCATAGAACTCAACGCCTGGCTGGCCAGGGAAATCCTCGTGCACGAGGGAGCCTTGCGGGGCTATTTGAGCCGATTTTTCAAGAGCGTCGCCGATGTGGAGGACGGATCGGAGTCACAGCGACGTATCGATATTAAAAATAGACTGTGATTTGATCCGCAGGAGACATACATGACAGGCAGTGAGCAGAGGAAGGCGACACTCGGCGCGCGTAGGGAACGGCGGTGTCCGAGGGCATGGGGAATCCCGGTGCTTCTGACATTTTTGGCAGGCGGCGTATGGGCTGCGGACTCGGCGACGGTCTTTTACGACGCCCAGGTCTTTACCGGCGAACCCGACCATCCTTTCGCCGACGCGGTGGCCATCCGCGGAGCTCGGATCGTCGCCGTCGGCGCTCTCGCCGCTGTCGAAAAAGCCGCGGGACCGGGCGCGCGAAAGGTCGATCTCAAAGGTAAATTCCTGATGCCCGGCATGGTCGACAGTCATGCGCATCCCATCGACGGCGGTCTGACACTGATTCAGGCCAATTACCCTGATACCAACGACTCGATTCCCGCCCTGACGCAGTTCGTGGCCGACCATGTCAGGAAAAAAGACAGCCGTTTGGGCGATGTGCTGGTGGTGCAGGGCCTCGACATCGGCTTTTGGTCGCACGCGGCCGAGATCGATGCCGCACTCAGCAGTGGGGCGTTCGCCGACCAGCCCATCGTGCTCATCGGATCGGACGGACATACCGACTGGGCCAATAAGGCGGCGCGCACCCGCGCGGGCATCACGGCGCAGTACATCCGTGGTTTGCCGCACAACCTGCAGCATTGCTACGGTTTCGATGCCGCTTCTTTCAATCCGAACGGATTCATGGTCGATCCCTGCAGGGACAAGCTCGAGGCGAGCATTCCCAAGCCCTCCGCGCAACTCATGCTCCAAGCGGGCGAGGCCGCCGTGCACTACATGAACGGACTCGGCATCACTGCCTGGCTCGACGCGGCCGTCAGCGGCGTGGTCGGCGGCGCGATTCCGGCGAGCGTCGATGATCCCGGCTATCTGCCCGTGTACCGGGCGCTGGCCGAGCGTGGAGAATTGACCGCGCATGTTGCCGCCTACCCGGTCGTCAAGCCCGACGTCGGCAGTCAGCAGATCGATGTGGTCGAGGCGTTGCGCGCCAAATACCAGGGCGTTCCCAATCTGACCATCCCGGGACTCAAGGTTTTCGCCGACGGCGTCGTGGAAATTCCGTCGCAAACCGCCGCGCTCACCAAGCCCTACGTCAATACCGGACGGTCCGGCCAACTGCTGTTCACGCCGGCGAAAATGAACGCCCTGGTGACGGAGGCCGCCAAGCGCGGACTCAACGTGCACATCCATGCGATCGGCGACCGGGCGGTCAAGGCGTCGCTCGATGCCTTCGAGGCGGCGCGCAAGGCCTATCCCGACGCGAACCTGCCGTTCACCCTGACCCATGCGCAATTCGTCGATCCCGAAGATATTCCGCGGTTCGCGCAGCTGCACGTGATCGCGGCGCTGCAGCTCCTGTGGGCGGTGGCGGACCCGAGCACCAACGAGCAGGTGAAGCCCTATATTGATCCGTCGATCTACCGCTGGATGTATCCGGCCAGATCCATGCTCGACAGCGGCGCCGTGATCTCCGGGGCCAGCGATTGGCCGGTCAGCACGGCGAATCCCTTCGCGGCCACCTATCAAGCGGAGACGCGCTCTGGACCGCAGGGGGTGCTGGACGCCTCCCAGCGGATGCCGCGCGCAGCCATGCTCTACGCCTACACGCGCAACTCCGCGCAGGCGTTGGGCCAACTGAAGGAGATTGGAACGATCGCGCCGGGCAAGTACGCGGACCTTGTCTTGGTCGACAGAGACGTGCTCACCGTTCCCGCCCAAGAGTTGCAGCACGCGGCGGTCGTCTTCACTCTGTTTGAAGGCAAGATCGTGTACGGGCACGAACCCTAGGAGTAGTGCATGACCGGCATTAAGGACAGTCGGGCGAGATTGGCTGCGCGAAATACACGGCGGTGTCGGGCGGTATGGGGAATCCCGATGCTGTTGGTGTTCGGCGTCGTAGCGGCCGCGGACCCGCCGCCGGCCGATGTCGTCTATCAAAACGGCTATGTGTACACGGTCGATGCCCACGATGGGGTGCAGCATGCGCTGGCCGTGCGTCACGGCGCGATCGTCTATGTCGGCGACGATGCGGGTGTCAAACCGCTGATCGGCAAGAGCACCCAGATCGTCGATCTGCACGGTCGAATGGTGATGCCCGGTCTGGTCGACGGACACATGCATCCGCTCGATGGAGGCACCGTGTTACTCGGCTGCAACTTGAACTACGGGCGGCTGACGGTGGCGCAGATGCAAGTCAAGATCCAAGCCTGCCTCGATCAGACGAAGGACAAGGAGCCGGATGGTTGGCTGGTGGTCTCGAACTGGTTCCAGGAGGCCATGCTGCCTGCGGGTACGATCGTGAGCCGGGCGATGCTCGATGTGCTGCATACCCGACGCCCCATACTCGTCGAATCTAGCTTCGGTCATACGGGGCTCGCGAATACCCGTGCTTTGCAGCTTGCTGTCATCAGTGCCAAGACCCCTGACCCGCTGGGCGGAATGTACGTGCGAGATGCATCCGGAAATCCCACCGGTCTGCTGCAGGACGCAGCCTTCGAAGGAGTGCAGTCCAAGCTCCCCGAGCCGACGCCCGCCGAGGACGTCAAGGCCGCGGAGGCGGCGCTGGATGCGATGCGCGCGCAGGGCATCACCACCTTCCTCGATGCGGCCGCCACCCCGAGGATGCTCGCGGCGTTTGCGGGCGCAGAAAAGGACGGCCATTTGACGGCACGGGCTCACTTCGCCGTTCTCATTCGGCCGCCCGAGGGACGGGAGCCTGTCAAGGTTGTGGCCTTCTTGAAAAGCATGGCGCAGCGCTACGATCAGGGGGAGATCGTTGCCGAGCCGCGCATCACCGTGCGCAACTTCAAAATGTTTCTGGACGGAGTGATTACCGCGCCCGCGCTGACCGGCGCCATGCTGGAACCCTATTTGCAGGGCACGGCAGCCAGTCCGCACTGGGTTGTGGGCAAGAATCGCGGGCCGGATGTGTACTTCCCGGCGCCCGTGCTCCGCACGCTGGTGATCGAGGCGGCAAAGGCGGGGTTCGAGCCGCACATGCACGTGGACGGCGACCGTGCGGTGCACGAGGGATTGGATGCGATCGAGGCGCTGCGCGAGCAATTCTCCGGGCACGAGATTCGAGCCGCACTCGCTCACAATGAGGTCGTGGATCCCAAGGACTTCTCCCGCTACGCGCAACTCGATGCCATCCCGGTTCTGTCGATGCAGTGGGAGAAGCCCGCGCCGGATACGATCGATAATGCCCGCGACTATCTTGGGCCGGCGCGCTTCAAGTACATGGAACCGGCGGGCGTGTTGGCCGCGGCCGGCGCGCGCATCGCCTACGGCAGCGACTGGCCGGTCGACCCGCTGAACGAATGGTTCGCGCTGAAAGTCGGCGTCACTCGCGCCAACGCGCCCGACGCCGGGCCACAATACGCGGGCCGCTTGAGCGAGGACAGCGGCCTGACGCGAAGCCAGGTTTTGCGGGCGATCACCATGAACTCCTCTTACGAACTGCACCAGGACACCAAGACCGGTTCGCTCGAGGTGGGCAAGCTCGCGGACTTCATCATCCTGGATCGCAATGTCTTTGAGATACCGGCTGAGCAGATTGCCGATGTCAAGGTGCTCACCACCGTCGTCGGCGGCCGCGTGGTGTATCAACGTTGACATAACCCGGCCGTTCCGCATGCGCTACGTCACGGTCTTCGCTAAGACACATGCGTATCGACTGAAATCGCACGGCGATTCGTCTACCATTAATCCGCATGAGTTCACGACACAAGGGCGGTTTTTGAGACGAAAGCGAATGCGTAAGAAAACGAGTGACTGCACATTGACGATCACCGATCAATCCCATGGCGAAGCTATGCCACCCCCTCTTAGCGAGAAGCGCATCGCGCAGCTTCAAGGGGCTGTCTGGGCCGCGCAACGCAAACGAATGCCGCCGCGCAGGTTTGTGATGGACCGCAAAGATGAATCGCGCTCGAATCGATGATGGGTTCGTTCCCTCTATCCAGCCCAGTTCACGAGCGCACCGGAACGCCGCCCACGGCAGGTATGGAAGCCACTTTGGTGGGTACGACTCCGAGCAACTCATCGAACAAGGTGCGGTAGTGAACTACTGCCGTTCGTAACTCCTCGGTGTCTGCTTCTCTGCGCGCGTTACGCAAGGCAATGATCTGTGCCGCCCGATAGTTCTTTACAACGCTGGGGTGATCGACAGATATGTCGGCGGCGCGAAGCTCGAAGTCTCCCATGGGATAGCCGCGCTTGATCATCAGCTCTCGCACCAGCAGGTCCGCTTCTGGGACGACGCCTTTGGGATCATCGACAAAGCGGCTTTGCAGAGAGCTCCAGGCGTTGGAAAATCGAGCTGCCTCGGCGGCTGTGATCGGTATGATGTTTAGGCCGGCCACGCGTTGCTCACGCTTGCTGAGTTCAGCTTCCGCCTTGGTGCGGCCACCGTACTCTTTTATCGCGCGATCGTATTCAGGTCCGAAGCGGCGCCTTAGTTTTGTAGACTTTTGTTTTTGCACGACTAGCCATGCAACTGCTGCGACCGCCAAGGCGATCAAGACGATGGCCAGAATAAGAGTGTTCGTCGGGATGGTCGTCATGATGTGTTCCTGTGCGAATGCCGCGCTTGGGCCTTGAGCATGCGCGCATTTGACTTGTGGGGCAGCCGGCTACACTCAGCAGCTGCCGTAGGATTTAGCCTAGTGCGATCCGGTCGCCATGACGGTATTCGTCAAATGAGCAATTATGTCCGTGTCTCTCCTACACGAGTTCTGCGGCTTGCTCCGATAGTGCGCACGCTGCCGAGCTGCAATTATATTGTGTTGTGCGATCTGCGACAGCGGACCAGTGGCCACCCGGAGCAGCTTAATATAACCCTAGGAAGCTTCGTGCTACCTCCGCCGTGAAAAAGCGTTCGGCCAATGATTTGAATGTCCGCACGAACCGCTATTTGGCGGCTGCACTTGCGCACATCTCTGAAGCCGTAGTCACCGCGGATGCACTCGACAGAATTAACTTTATGAATTCCGCGGCGCAGCGACTGACTGGGCTTCGGTTAGACGAGGTTACCGGGGCACGTTTGACGAACGCCTTGCGCATCGTTCATTCGAGCAGCGGCGAGCGCGTCGAATTGACGGCGCGAATGGAACGGGACCCGGAGACTTTCCGGCACGCCTTGTTGCTCACTGAGTCAAACGGGCGATTGACGATCGAATATAGTACCGACGCGATTTATGATGAGCTGGGCGTGTGCGTGGGGACGGTCGTTGCCTTTCGCGACATTGCCCACCGGCGCGCCGCGGAACTGGCCCTCCAAGCCAGCGAGGAAACGCTGCTCGCCAACACAGATGCGCTATTTGCGGAGCGTGAACGCGCGCAGGTCACCTTGAATGCCATCGGCGATGCAGTGATCAGCGCGGACTTCAGCGGCCGAGTCATTTTCGCCAACAAGGTGGCCCAGCAGATGAGCGGATGGATGCAGGGCGACGCCTCCGGGCGAGCAATTGATGACGTATTCGTGCTGACGGATGCTTCGGCAGGCAAGCGAATACCGTGTCCCACCATGCGGGCGATTATTGAAAATCGTATCGTGGCGATCGAAGCTCGGACGATCTTGAGCCGCCGGGACGGTGTTGCCATTGCCATCGAGGGGTCTGCATCGCCGATTCACGACAGAAACGGCGGAGTGGTGGGCGCAGTCATGGTGGTGCACGACGTGACGGCGGCTCGAGACCTCTCCGCCAAGCTTGAACGCCTGGCGCTCCACGACAGCCTGACCGACCTGCCGAATCGATCGTTATTTGCAGACAGGCTCGATCGGGCGTTGGCTCGAGCATCTCGAGCCGGGACTTCGGTTGTACTGCTCTTTATCGACTTGGACGAATTCAAGCCTGTCAACGATACCCTGGGACACGCGCTGGGGGACAGGCTGTTGCAGTCGGTCGCCGATCGGCTACGTAATTGTATGCGACAGGCGGACACCGTCAGCCGTTTTGGCGGCGACGAATTTCTTGTCGTGCTGCCGGATGTGCCTCCTACCCAGGACGTCGAGAACTTCGCGGCGAAGGTGTTCCACTCCTTGCAAGCACCGCACGTAATTGGCGAGCATGAATTGCACATCACCGCGAGCATCGGTGTGTCGAGATACCCCCGCGACGCTGCCGACCGAAATGGCCTTTTGAAGTGCGCGGACACCGCAATGTATAAGGCAAAGTCGCAGGGCGGAAACCGGTTCGAAATATTTGAGGGCAACGAGCAGTCGGCGGACTCATAGGGGCGCGGACTGAGTGGCCGTGTGCGGGTGTGGTGCGGACCTACCGGCGGCCTGCAGTAATTGGTCCTGCTCGGCCATCGTCAGCGCGTGAACCGCCACGATCGGCGCCTGCGGCGGCTGCCAACCAGGGACAAGCAGATAGTCGTGCCGACTTCCGGCGTCGTCAAGGCCCAGTCCTCGCCGAGCGGATTTACGGGGAGATGTTTGAGCAATTAGCGCCGCGGTTTCCGGTTAAAGAAAATGCTTGAGTTGTGCCGGCGAGGCTTCCATCGGGTCTGGCAGAGTCATCGCTCTGGTCAGATCCGTCAGTGGCTTTGGTCGCGCTAAGCAGTAGCCCTGGGCTCTCTTCACGCCAAGCGATTGCAGCGTGAGAAGCTTCCGAGTGGTGAGTATGAGCGCTTGGGAGCCGCGATCGTGGCGCGACTACTGGCGCTGAGTGGGCGAGTATCCTAATCAATCGTGCGTCTTGGGAGCGGATGGTCGCGATGGACCGTTCAGGGTCTATTCTGTTGAAAAACTATTGAACAGTTTTTCGACAGAATAGGTCGAGTGCAGCCGGCCTTATCTAATTTTGCTTCAGGTTGGCCCTGGCCAGAGCGCGAATGACAAGCGCGACTGCGACGACTAATCCGCCAATAACCCAGCGGTGACTGAACCACAGCGTGTCGATGCGCGCCCGCTCCGGATCGATACGCGAATAGGCGATCGGAACAGAGTCGCCCCTCGAAAACCGTACAATGGCCTGCTGAGTCAAGTTCACCACCCGATGAGGCATACCGTCGGCGTCCTTGAACTCGAATACCGGATAGACTTGCCTGGAGTGCCCGCGCTCGAAGTCAACGATTGTTCCTTGTGCCTGCAGGGAATCGGGAGTCAACCGCTGGTAGCCGCCGTCAAGCAGGGCGCCAGCGAGAATGAAACACGCGGCCAGAGCCAGAAAACCAATTGGTTGCTGCATGGTAGACAAAGAATATCCGGGAGTCTGTAAAGAAGACAGTGACGGGCGCCCGTCCTGGCCGGCGCCTTGCTGTGCATCGAGCCCTTTTCGAAACACGTGGATAAGCGCTTCGATCGGAATCGGTTCCGGCTCCCGATAGACGGGATAAAAGCCTAACCCCGTTCGGATCGATCGACCGGACAGCCGAACGATGCGGCGATCGATGACAGCTGGTCAACAACGTGCACCGCCAATTCGCTGAATTGATTCTGAATTGACGCGGCTATTTCCGGGCCTCTCCATTTTGGGCAAGTCGAGAGAAGCGCGCCGTCTTGACTTCAAGACGTCAGGTGTGCTTTAACGTGTGAACAGGTGCGAACAAAGAGCATGTCATGGAATACGTGCGTACTTCTCCTGATTGCAACGACCGTTCGGCTTCGATTGCCGAGCGTCTCGTATCGCCGGGCGGGGTGATCTGCCCACCTCGGAGTTCTCGCACTCCGTGGCCATGAATTCAAGGCCGATCGCGTGGTGTGCCGCGGCACTTGCCTTGGCGGCTTGCACCAAATCGACGGCTCCTCCGCCCGTGCTGCCGCGCCCGCAGGTGCTCGTCATGCAGGTAATACAGCGCGACGCTGCGGCGACCGGCGAGCTCGTGGGCGAAGTGAGCGCATTTCGAGAGGTGCCTCTGCGCGCGCAGGTGACCGGCATCGTGCAGGAGATACGCTTCAAGCCAGGGCAAACGGTGCGTGAGCACCAAGTACTCTTCGTCATCGACCCAGGGCCGTACCAGGCTTCGTTGGCGCAGGCGCAGGGCGCCGTGGCTGATTCGGA
Organism: uncultured Gammaproteobacteria bacterium; assembly: GCA_963807505.1. Lineage (GTDB taxonomy): Bacteria > Pseudomonadota > Gammaproteobacteria > Steroidobacterales > Steroidobacteraceae > Bog-1198. The sequence goes on from CAWECC010000001.1 coordinate 2,165,129, forward strand.
GGCGACGCTGGCGCGCGCCCGTCAGGATGTCGCCCGTTACGAGCCGTTGTTGCCGGATAACGCAATTCCTCGCGCGACGTACGACGCGGCAGTCGCGACGGAGAAGTCCGCGCAGGCTGCGCTCGTTCAACGTCGAGCCCTGCTCGATCTGGCCCAGATTGACGTTCGAAACGCCAAGGTACGATCGCCCATCAACGGGCAAATCGGACTATATCAAGCCGAGATCGGGAGCCTCGTGACCTCGGGACAGACGGTGCTCGCCACCGTATCGACGCTGGACCCCGTATACGTCAATTTCAACGTCACCGAGGCAGACTATATTCGCTTCGTCCGCGGCAACGAATCCGGTGAGGCTGCGTGGAAGCAGGCGAAGACGAGTCCGTTTGCAATTTTGCTGCCCGATGGGACGTCTTACGAGCATCGTGGCACGTTCGACTTCGTGGATCGCGCGGTCAACTCGACGACGGGGACGCTTGCCGTTCGCGCGACGTTTCCGAATCCGGACAACCTACTGCGTCCAGGAATGAATGTTCGGGTGCACTTGACCTACGGTAACATGGTGAACGCGTTGCTCGTCCCGCAGACCGCGGTCACGGAGATCCTCGGCAGAGAATTTGTCACAGTCATCGATGCGAATGACACGGCGGAGCAGCGACCGGTGACCCTGGGCGACCGGATCGGCCCGCTCTGGATCGTCAAATCCGGGCTGCACGTGGGCGAGCACGTCGTCGTCAGCGGCTCACAGAAGACGCCCAGCGGAACCGTGGTTTCACCCACCGTCATCACCGAATCGCAGCTGGACAGTTCCCCGGCATCCGGCAACGGCCTCCCTGATCCGTCCGCGCCTTAAGCGATGGCTCGTTTCTTCATCTCCCGCCCGGTCTTTGCCATCGTGACCGCGCTGCTGCTCATGCTCATTGGCGTGATCTCGGGCCTGCAGCTGCCGATTGCCCAGTACCCGAAAATATCCCTGCCGACCGTCGTCGTCTCCGCGGTCTATCCGGGTGCGAGCGCTCAAACGGTTGAACAATCGGTTGCCCAGCCGATCGAGCAACAGGTGAACGGCGTCGAAGGAATGATGTACATGGAGTTCGACCTCCTCGGGTGCCGGCACGTATTCACTGAATGTCACGTTCGGGCTCGACCGCAACTCCGACACGGCGGCCGTGCAAGTACAGAATCGAGTCTCGCAGGCGAGCTCGGCGCTACCCTCAGAAGTAATCGCCGCCGGTGTGACCACCGCCAAGAGCACGCCCGACACGCTGATGTTCGTCGCTCTCTATTCGCCGCAGGGAAGCTATGACAGCCTCTTCTTGAGCAACTATCTCAACATCAATATCGTCGAAGCGATCAAGAGGGTGCCCGGTGTGGGTGGCGTCCAGGTGTTCGGCAGCGACTTCGGCATGCGCATCTGGCTCAAGCCGGATCGGATGGCCAAGCTCGGGATCACGACCTCCGATGTAGCCGCGGCGGTCCGCGAGCAGAACGTGCAAGCCGCCGCGGGTTCGATCGGCCAGTACCCCTCGCCGGCGCACCAGGCATTTCAGTACGGCGTCGAGGTTCGAGGGCGTTTGGTCACCGAGCAGGAGTTCGGCGGCATCATCGTCAAGGCGCAGAGCGATGGATCGTTCGTGCACCTTCGCGACATCGCCCGCATCGAGCTGGGCGCCAAGGACTATTCCACCCAATCCAGGTACAACGGCCGGCCGGCGGCCGCCTTCGGTGTCAACCTCACGCCCGAGGCGAGTGCGGTGGCCGTGTCCAAAGCGGTGCGTGCGCAACTCGATGTACTGAAAGCCACCTTTCCGGCGGATCTCGCTTACGATGTGGTCATCGACCAAACGCTCTTTGTGACGGCCTCCCTCGACGAAGTCGTCAAGACGCTGGCCGAGACGGTGGTGCTCGTGACGCTCGTCGTTTTCATATTCCTGCAGAGTTGGCGCGCCACATTGATTCCATTGTTGGCCGTGCCCGTGTCCCTGGTGGGAACGCTGGCGATATTCATCGCGCTCGGCTTCACATTGAACACGCTCACGCTCTTTGGCATGGTGCTCGCGATCGGGATCGTCGTGGACGACGCCATCGTGGTCGTTGAAGCGGTCGAACAACATATCCAGGCAGGGTTGGACCCGCATGCCGCGACCCTACGGGCCATGGAGGAGGTTACCGGACCCGTGATAGCCACGGCCTTGGTGCTTGCGGCCGTGTTCGTGCCGGTGGCCTTCATCGGCGGCATTTCCGGCGCGCTCTACCGGCAGTTTTCGGTCACGGTCGCGGTATCGACACTGTTGTCCGCATTCGTCGCCCTGTCGCTCACGCCGGCGCTGTGCGCGTTGCTGCTCAAGCCGGCTGCGGGCCACACGGATACGGCCGCGACCTCCCGCGCCGCGCGCTTGTTCGGCGGCTTTAATCGCGGCTTTGCGCGCATGACCGGCGGCTACGTTGCCATCGTGGGCGCCGCCGTCCGCCGCAGCCCCTTGTCCCTCGGGCTGCTTGGCGCGGTGATAGTCGGCATGGTGCTGTTGTTTCGCCACGTCCCGAGCGCCTTCGTACCGACAGAGGACCAGGGGTACCTGATGGGTGCGATCGTGCTACCTGAGGCGGCGTCCCTCGAGCGCACGATGAAGGCGAGCGCAACGCTCGACGCGGCACTCGCCAAGACTCCGGGCGTCATCAAGCGCCTGAGCATCAGCGGCTTCAACATCCTCAATCGATCCGCCCAACCCAATGGCGGAATGTTCGTGATCGCGCTCGACCCGTGGGACCAACGGAAGACTCCGCAGACGAGCTTACGAGCGATCATCGGCAATATCTTTCGGGAGGGGTCGTCCATACCGGATGCGACGGTGGTCCCGCTCAATCCGCCAGCCTTGCCCGGACTCGGATCGTTCGGCGGCTTCAGCCTGAAATTGCAGGATCGCGGCGGAGGCACGCCGTTCGACCTGGCCGCCATCGCGGATCAATTTATCGCTGCGGCCAGGAAGCGCCCGGAGATTGGCTCGATTCGCACGGGTCTCAATCCGCACACTCCGGCCTACGTGCTCGACATCGATCGCGAGAAATGCAAGAAGTTGGGGGTCCCGCTTTCCGACGTCTTCTCGGCGTTACAGACCTTTCTCGGCGGCCTGCAAGTCAACGACTTCAATCGCTTCGGACGCAGTTACAAAGTTACTCTGCAGGCCGAGCCTGAATTTCGCGGTGATGTCGCCGCCATGAGCCTTTTCCACGTCCGTAGCAGCGCAGGCACGATGGTGCCCTTGTTGACCCTCGTCACCCCCGTTCCCACGAGCTCACCGGCGGTGCTGCAGCGGTACAATCAATTTCGCGAGGCGGATATCTCGGGCGATGCGGCGCCGGGATATAGCAGCGGTCAGGCTACCGAAGCGCTCGAAGAGGTCGCCGCCCAGGTGTTACCACAAGGGTACGGCTATGAGTGGTCGGGTCTATCGCTCCAGGAGCAGCAGTCGGCGGGGCAGACACCCGTCGTCTTTGGATTGACCGTCGTGTTCGTGTTTCTGTTCCTGGCGGCCTTGTACGAAAGCTGGTCCGTGCCCTTCGCGGTTTTGCTGTCGGTTCCGATCGGCGTGTTCGGTGCGATGGCTGCCCTGGCGGTGGTGGGCATCACCAACAACATCTACGTGCAGATCGGACTGATCTTGCTCATCGGGCTGTCGGCGAAGAACGCCATTCTGATCGTGGAGTTTGCCAAGGCGGGAGTCGATGGCGGGAAGGACGTCGTCGAGTCGGCGATCAGCGCCGCCAAGCTGCGCCTGCGACCCATTCTCATGACATCGTTGGCTTTCATTCTGGGTGTGATGCCACTCGCTTTGGCAAGCGGCGCGGGTGCAGCGTCGCGCGTCTCCATGGGTATAGCTGTGTGTGCGGGCATGCTATTTGCCACTTTTTTGGGCATCTTCATCATTCCGGTGCTGTTTGTGCTCGTGGAGCGCGTGGCGGGGCGACGCCAGCCCCCCGCGATTCCCGCAGCGCCGGTCTCCTCCGGCACCGCATGAAGGCGTCGCGACTTACGGTCGGCTCGAGCGTTTTGCTTGCCATCGGGTGCACGGTGGGACCGGATTACCACCGTCCCGATCTGGGCCTGCCGCAGTCTTACCGCGCCGCGCCCGCAACTTCCGCTCAGGGCTCGGTCGCGGATATTGCATGGTGGAACCTCTTTGGCGATCCGCAGCTGATCAGCCTCATCGAGGAGGCGCTGCGGGACAATCTCGATCTCGCGGTGGCAGCCGCGCAGATCCTCCAGGCCGAGGCGGGTGTCGAGGCCGCGCGCTCGCCCCTGTTTCCACAATTGTCCGCTCAAGGGCAGGCCGCGCGTGGCAACCAGGCACCGCCCTATACCACGACCAACAGTTTCATTGCCGCCCTCGCACTGTCATGGGAGATCGATTTCTGGGGTCGGTACCGCCGTGCGACCGAGGCGGCACGTGCGTCGCTGCGCGCCACTGAGGAGGGGCGACGAGCCATCGTCTCCTCGCTGGTGGCGAACGTCGCTCTTCAATATCTGCAGCTTGCGGAATTGCGGGAAAGTCTTGCGATCGTCGAGCGCACCGCCTCCGCCCAGCGCGATTCATTGCGACTCGTCACCTTATTGGCGCGGCAGGGCGTGCAGTCGGCCGCCGAGGTGGCCCAGGCGCAAAGCCAGCTTCTCTCGACCGAGAGTCAGATCCCGGGGCTCGAGCGGCTGGCTTCACAAACCGAGGACGCTCTCGCCGTACTTCTGGGCAAGTCGCCGGGCGCGTTCGATACGGTGAGGCCGCCGGTCTTCGCGGTTGAGCCGGAAATACCCCCCGGTGTTCCTTCGGAGCTGCTCGAGCGCCGGCCCGATATTCGGCAAGCGGAACAGGATCTCATCGCGGCCAATGCCAATATCGGCGTCGCCAAGGCCCAGTTCTTTCCCAGCATGTCGCTCACCGGCTCGTTCGGTCGCGCGAGCGACACACTCCGGGGGCTAGTGCACGATAGCGGCGACCAACATGCGCTGGCGGCGAGCGTCAATCAGCCCATTTTCCAAGGGGGAGCGCTTGTCGCGAACTATCGGGCGGCCGACGCACTTGCCCAGCAGGCATTGCTGGCTTATCGCCGCGCGATTCTCATCGCCTTGCAGCAGGTCGCCGATGCTCTCACCGCCTGCCAACGCTTCGCCGAAGAGGCGGAAACCAACCGTAAGCTGGTCGAGTCGGCCAAGGAATCGCTACGATTGGTGCAGCTACGGTTTCGCTCCGGTGTCAACGCCTACATCGATGTCCTCGATGCACAGCGGACGCTGCTTGCCGCCGAGCTCAATCTCAACGCCAGCGAGACGAATCAACGCGTATCGGTGGTCCAACTCTACCAAGCGCTCGGCGGCGGTTGGAATCCGGAGAAAAAATGACCGGAAGGTGTGCTCTGGAGGCTACTCAATTGTGGCGCACGCGACGCCGTGATCGTTTGCTACGCGGATAGGATTTGCGCGGGACAGTCGCGGTCGCGCTAGATAAGGGTTACAGTCAACACATATGGCTGACGAGCGATCCGCGGGATTTGGGCTCCTCTAAGTATGGTGTTAAACAGCTCTACAGCGGACCAGTCCGCGCCCGTCGAGTTCTTGCGGCACATGCTTGCCGCCCTCGAGGCTGGTGTAGTCGAACTTCCGGCCTTTCCGCAAGTGGTCATCCAGGTGCAGGAGGCCCTGAGAAATCCGAACTATTCGGTGCAGATGATTGCACGCCCGATATCGGCGGATCCGACCCTGGCGGCCAGGCTGCTAAACATGGCCAATTCGGCGGCATTTAACGCAACCGGCAGGGTAATCATTGACCTGGGAGTGGCCTTGACGCGGCTCGGCGCTCAGAAGGTCTACAGTGTCGTCCTTGCCCATGCTATGCAGGATGTCCGTCGAGCCGAATCGTTGCGACCGATCGCGAGATCGCTGGATGAGTTATGGTCTGACAGCGTGACTGTTGCTCATTTTTGTGACGCGGTGGTCAAACGATTGAAGCTCGCCATGCCCGACGCGTTCGTTGCCGGCTTGCTGCATCGCGTGGGCCATTTCTACATTCTGGTGCAGTTGGCAAGGCAAGAGGCGTCGCGCCCCCCTGTGTCTTTAAGCAAAAACCTTGTGGATGCTTGGCATCCCGTCATTGCCAAAGCCGTGCTGAAGAATTGGCGTGTCAACGATGCCGTTTGCGACGCGGTGGGCATGCAGGCAGAGGTCCTTGGCGTGCAGTCGGGACTTGCGACGTTGACCGACGTCCTGTTCGTTGGCATTCGACTGGCGAACAGAATGCTGAACAGTGGCGACACCGGCAGCATAAGCTCAGGCGGTGTCTTGGCACGGCTCAACCTGTCAATTGAGGAGTGTCACAAGTTGATCAGCGAAGCGGAGGCAGAGGTAAGGGCGCTTGCACGCGCGTTGCATTCTTAGGACTTACCTCGTATGACCGTCATCCTCAACGATGGGGGCTGCGCGTGCGACACCCCATTCATCCGCCAGTGCGATCGTTTCTGTGCCGTGGGGCGCAGCCATCGGCAGTGGCGCGGAGGTTAGTGCTTACGCGCGGCTGGTGCCTGCGCTGTGCCTCCACCCGGCAGGGGCGCCGACGAATCATCGGCTTCGAGCCCAACGGTGGCGATGACCCCGTCGGCCTTCTGCAGCACTTCGCGCGCGTAGTCCCAGTTAATGGCGGTCGTGGCGTCGCCCACTGCAGCGCGCAGCAGGTCGGAGAAGTGATCGATGTTAGGCTCAAAACTTTGCCCTTGCGCGTCAACCGGTGGATGCGCTTCGAGCAGTAACTCGCCATCGATCCACGCTACTTTCACCGGCACGTTGATGAGGCGTACTGGTGTGCCTACGGGAAGCAGCGGAAACAGCGCCGCTACATCCTCCGGGTACATGCGAATACAGCCATGCGTGATCGCCAATCCGACTGCCGTGGGGTTGTTGGTCCCGTGGATCTCGTACGTGCCGTTGCCGAAGCCGAGCCGTATCTTGTAGTCGCCGAGCGGATTGTCGGGTCCCGGACCCACAACTGCTGGTAGCGGATCCCCGGCCTCGGCGTGCTCCTTGCGGATCGACGGCGGCGGATACCAGGAAGGATGTTCAACTTTCGCGATGACACGGGTTTGCCCAAGCGGTGTGCCGCGACCCAACTTGCCGATGCTCACCGGGTAGGTGATGACTACTCGTTTCTCGTTCCTCTTTGCCTTCGGAAAATAATACAGCCGGTGCTCGGGCAGACTCACGACCACGCCTTCGTGGGGTCCGGGCGGCAAGATGCGCCGACCCGGCAGCACAATCTGCGTGCCCTCGCCCGGCAACCACATATCGACCCCGGGATTCGCGCGGATGATTTCGTCGTATCCCAGGCTGTACTTCCGGGCAATGTCCAGAAGCGTGTCCTCGTAGTGGGTCGTCATGACGGTGTCAGCACCGATGACGGCCGAGCCATCGGTGGGCAACTCAAACACGGTTGCACCGCTCGGTACGGTTCGTAGCCCTAGGGTAAGACCCAATATTAGCCAGACGACAAAACTACGCCGGCGGCCAAGTGTTCGATCTCGTCCTACGAAGTCCGATTGCCGCATATCAATTCATTCCATGACTGTTTGCGGATTCGAGTCTACAAGTCGATGGTATCGCGGGCTGTCCTTCTACGAAAGCATGGGAATTGTCGAATGGAGGCTTGGAAGCAGACTGGCTGCAGGATCGAAATAGTGCATCTTCCGCGCGCGGCGGTCGAAGGGCTGCCGACAGTTCAGAGTGTCCTTACGACTTCGATGCTATCCACGGCAGCTTATCGAGGTCGGCGTTGCCGCCGGAGAGAATGATGCCGACCGACTTGCCCGCAACCTGGAGTTTGCCCTCCAGGATCGCGGCCAGCGGGACTGCGCTGCTCGGCTCAATGACAATTTTCAGAATCTCCCACGCGCGCCGCATCGCACTGACGATGCCCTCTTCGGTGACCGTGACGATGTCGTCCGCAAATCGGGCGATCAGCGGGAAAGTCAGATCGCCGAGCGAGGTGCGAAGTCCGTCGGCAATCGTCTGCGGCTGCAATTGCGCGACGATGCGGCCCGATCGAAACGACTGCTGTGCGTCGTCGGCCATTTCGGGCTCGCAGCCAATGACCCGCAACGATGGCTGCAACTGCTTCGCCGCCATTGCGGTGCCTGCCAGTAGCCCGCCGCCGCCCACCGGCGCGAGCAGCAGATCCAGATTCGGCGTTTGCTCGAGAAACTCCACCGCACAAGTTGCCTGACCCGCAATCGTTCGGACATCGTTGTATGGATGCACGGGACTGGCACCTGTGCGGGCCTGGATCGCTGCGGCTGTCGCCTCGTATTCGTCTGAGGTCGGAATGGTCCCGCGCGCCTCCACCCACACGATATTGCCGCCGTAGCGTTGCACCGCTGCCACTTTCGAGCGAAGCGCCACCTTCGGCATGGCGATATAGGCTGCGATGCCGCGCTCGCGCGCTGCCAGCGACAGCGCCGCGGCCTGATTGCCGGAGGAACTGGTGACGACGCCGTGGGAGGCCTGCTCCTCGGTCAGCGAGAACACGGCGTTAAACGCACCGCGGGCCTTGAATACTCCGGCCCGTTGAAAGTTCTCGCACTTGAAAAATACCCTCGCGCCCGTCTGTTCGTCGAGCGCCTTACTCGTCAGCACTGCCGTGCGATGGACGAAGCGGCCAATTCTGGCATGCGCCTCGCGAACGGCAGACAGAGCAATAGCGGGCGGTAGTTCAACGGGCTCGGTACGTGTCACGTGTCACCGTCAATAAGGATAATGTCGCGAGGTGAATTCAGGATCGTGCCACTCTAGCATACGAATCTCGCCTGCTCGTCGGCGCGGGGGGGCGATGCGGTCGTTTCGGCGCCAAAGGTATCGGTCTCTACCAACAGCAGCTCGGAGTCTTGGAGAGCACATACTTCGATGGCCGCCGCGTTCGTAATCGCGACTCCGTCAAAAGTATCCATGGGCTCGCCGTCAACCTCGATTCGCCCGCCACCGCGCTGGCGGGGCAACAACCAGATCTGGTAGATCCTGAGCGGCAGGTCGCCCTTGTTGAACTCGGCGTGGCGTATACCCGTGCCAGCGCTCATCACTTGGACGTCGCCCGCGTGAATCGCTCCTTCGGAACCGAGGGTGTCGCGGTGTCCGAGCACGCCCTGGCGGACGTAGGTGATGATTTCAATGTCGCGGTGCCCGTGCATGGGAAACCCGCCGCCGACGGCGATCTCATCGTCATTCCAGACGACCAACGAGCCTAGGGCCTGGTGCGCGGCGCGGCCCGCGCCGTTGACCTGGAAGTGGTATCTGGCGCGCAACCAGCCGCGGTCAGCTCCGTCCAGTGATTCCCAACGTCGGTGCTGAAGCATGGTCACAGTGCCCTGGGACACTCCGGCCAAGAGTCTTAGGCGCGACGGCCGTCGAGACTCAGGCGCCCACCGCCGAAGGCCATCACGTGCAGCAGGCCGCCCGCGATCGCGACGTTCTTGAAGAAGTGGATGAATTGGTTCTGGTCGCCTAGATGGTTGTGGAAGAACGCGGCGGTCGCGAGCGTGAAGACAAAGAGGACGCCGGCGACGATGCGGGTGCGGTAGCCGAGCAGAAGCAGGGTGCCCCCAACGATCTCGGTGAAAGCGGCGAGGCCGAACGCCACCGCCGGCAACGGCAATCCGACGGACTGGATGTAACCGATGGTCATCGCCGGTGCGGCGATCTTTGATAGACCCGCAAGGAGGAAGAGGGTGCTGATCATCAGGCGACCGACGGCGGGGAAAACCGTGGTCACGACGCTGGGAATGTTCGAAGGGACGAGGTTGGTTTCTGAGTAGGTTTGAGTGTTCATGAGAGTTTCCTTGGTTTGATTGTCTGTGGTGATGTTCTCTCTGGCGGGACAAATCTACGGCCGCGTGCTATTTTTTTAAATAGAAATGATTGAAAACTATCGTTGCAGAATTGTCTATGTCGAAACTGCCGGATTTTGAAGGGCTCGCGATGTTCGGGAAGGTCGCCGAGGAGGGGTCATTTGCTGCGGCGGCGATAACCCTGGGTGTCTCGGTGGCGACTGTGTCTCGCGCAGTCTCCCGCCTTGAAGAGCGGCTGGGAGGCCGGCTGTTCAACCGCACCTCCCGGCGACTTGCGCTCACGGACTACGGCCGCTCGCTCGCCGAGCGGGCGGCGAGAATCCACGCAGAGGCCGAGGAGGCAGAGGATTTCGGACGTGAGACCTCGAGCCAACCACGGGGTCTCGTCAAGCTTGCGGTGCCGCTCTCCTTCGGCGTTCGCTGGGTGGCTCCGTTGCTGCCTGAGTTCTTTCGAGCTTATCCGGACATTTCCGTCGATCTCCATTCGTCGGACGGGCAGGCCGATTTGATTGGCGAGGGCTTTGACGCCGCTCTGCGCATCGCCGTCATGGAAGACTCGTCACTTGTCGCACGTTTCATCGCACCCGTGCGTCGGTTCGTCGTGGCTTCCCCTGCCTACCTATCTCGATACGGTTGCCCCCAACATCCGCGCGATCTCGGCGCCCACCAGTGTCTGAGCTACGTCAATAGGAACAGGCGCGACGTCTGGCGCTTTACTCATATAAAGAGCCGGGAGGAATGCATGGTTACCCCGGCCGGCATGTTGCGGGTAACGAACTTGGAAGCGTTACTCCCCACTGTTCTTGCCGGACTTGCCATCACCGAGATCCCAGAGTTCGTCGCAACACAGTACTTCCGAGAAGAGCAGCTTGAACCTCTCTTGAGCGATTGGCGTCTGCCTGAAGGCGGTCTGTATTTCGTGACGCCCACGGCTCGTGCACGCCCCGCGAAGATCAGCGCGTTGGCTGATTTCTTCACCTCCAGACTCGCTGCGGCGGAATGGAGAGCGGAGGCGGTCATGGAGCCGAAGCGTTCACGTCGAAAGCGGGGGTCCCACAAAACCGGTACCTCGGCACCCTGATGTTGGCCGGTTGACGGTATCCGACCGAGGGGCTGAGCCGTTGGCCGGCAACGAGGCAGCAGTTGCCGGCCAACGGCTCAGCCCCTCGGGCGAATGCTCTCACCGCTCCACATCACGGTGCCAAACGCAACTCGAACTGCTCCGGCTGCACGGTGATGTACCTCGGCCCAATGCGCACAGCCTGGGGGGACTCAGAGGCTGGACGCCAACTGCTGCCTTTACGTTGGCGTCCAGCCTCTGAGTCCCCCCAGGCCGTGTGACGGGTCAACATCACCGTGCCGACGTAGATAGGTTTGGGTTGCGTATTCGACATCCACGAACGTGCGCCAGGGACCGCGCGCATAGATCAACTCCGCCAACGGTCGCGGCTAAGGCCCTCACTCCAGACAAGATCCTTCCAGCGAAAGTCATCGGGCTATTCATGCCTAAAAGTCATGAATCATCTGACATAGGGCACATTGATTCAAGAGTCCGTCCGGGCGATAAAGGTGCCCAGCAGATTCGTTAGTTACCGATAAGGAGTTGAATCATGAGCAAGCAGAACAACGGCCGTACTCTCTTCAAGGGCGGCACCGTCGTCACGATGGACCCCACTGTGCCCAATCTCTCGACGGGCGACGTGTTGGTCGACGGTAGCCGGATCGCCGCGGTCGGCGTGAACCTTCAGGCGGGCGACGCTGAAGTGATCGACGCCACCGGCAGCATCGTCATGCCGGGCCTCATCGATGCGCATCATCATATGTGGCTCGGCGTGATGCGCCGCATGATGCCCGATGTCGATGATCTGTTTGCCTACATCGACGTCGTGGCCGGGAAGCTGGGCGCGCACTACCGCCCGCTCGACATGTATCTGAGCACGAAGCTGACCGCGGTGGCGTCGCTCGATGCCGGCATCACCACCATCATCGATGCCTGCCACTCCTCGCGCAGTCCGGGGCACACGGATGCGGCGCTCGATGCGCTCGACGCGGTCGGTATCCGCGCCCTGCACATGGTCGGCGCGGCGATGGACAAGCAGGCCTCGACCGCCCATTTGCCGGCGGACCTGAAGCGTCTCGCCGACAATTGGAACCAGGGCGAGGGCTTGGTTCGGGTGGGCCTGTTCGGCCAGCTCAATCTCGACTGGTGGAAGGTCGCACGCGCGCTCGACATGCATATTCTGACGGAGTTCATCGGCGACCTCGCGAAGCTCGGACCGGAGTTCGCCAAACCCGGCGTGCTGGGCCCGCACAATATCTTCAACCACTGCACCCGGGTGCCGCAGGAGACGTGGAAGCTGTTTGCCGAGGCGGGTGTCAACATCACCATCAATCCGCGCTCGGACGCGCTGTTCGGCTTCGACGATGAGACCTTCGCCTATCAGCAGGCGATCGATCACGGCCTCACCCCGGCGCTCGGCATCGACCTCGACACGGCGTTCGGCAGCGACTTGTTCGGCGAGATGCATGCCCTGTTCGGGCAGCAACGCTCGGCGATGCGCTACCGCCGCTTCCGGGGCGAGGCCAATGTGCCGAAGCCCATCTCGGTGGACGCGGTGCTGGAGGCCGCGACCGTCAACGGCGCCCGCGCGGCGGGTCTGGAGCGCGAGATCGGTACCCTGACGCCCGGCAAGCAGGCCGACCTCATCATGGTGCGCACCCAGGGCGTCGCCGTGTTCCCGGTGACCAATGCCATCGGCACGATCGTCCAGGCGGTCGAGCGTTCCGATGTGGACACGGTGATGGTGGCCGGAGAGATCCGCAAGCGGGCGGGCCAGCTGGTGGGAGTCGATGTCGCCAAACTCACCGCCGAGGTGACTGCCTCGCGCGACTATCTGCTCGAGGTGAGCGGCTATCGCCCGGAGCTGTTCGGCGCATCCACGGCCGCGAAGTCCGCGGCCTGACCCGACGTCGCCGCCCGTAGAACGGGCGGCGACGATCCTCACCTTTATTTGGAGCGTGTCATGTCAACTCTTGCTGCACCGGGTGTGAGTCTGCCGCAGACCTCACCGGTTTATCTGTCTCGTCCCGCGCCGGGCATCATCGCGGCGCTGCTATGCGGCTATCTCGCCGTCGGTTTGCCGCTGCCGGTGATCCCGCTGTTCGTCCACGACAAACTGGGCTTCAGCAATCTGATCGTCGGATTGGTGATCGGCATCCAGTTCCTCGCCACCGTGCTGACGCGCGGCTATGCGGGCAGGCTCACTGACCAGCATGGCGGAAAGCGCTCCATGCTGCAGGGCGCGGCGGTCTGTGCGCTCGGCGGACTGCTCTATCTCATCGCCGCCATCCCGGGGTTCTCCCCGGCCATCCGCCTCGCCATCATCGTCGTCGGCCGTCTGGTCGCCGGCGTCGGGGAGAGCCAGTTGGTCACCGGCGGGGTCTCCTGGTCGATTGCCTCGGTCGGGCCGCCGCGCGCCGGCATGTCGATGTCCTGGACGGGCATCGCCATGTTCGCCGCACTCGCCATCGGCGCGCCGATTGGGATGGCGCTCTATCAGACCTATGGGCTGCAGGCGGCCATGCTCGCCTGCATCGTCGCACCGCTCATTGCGGCGGTCATCGCCTTTCGGGAGCAGTCCTACACCAGTCCCGCCGGTCAGCGACTGCCCTTCTACCGGGTGATCGGCCAGATCTGGCGGGAAGGTCTCGGCCTGATGCTCCAGGGCGTGGGGCTGTCGGGTCTGACTGCCTTCGCCTCGCTCTTCTTCGCGGCGCGTCACTGGGATCATGCGGGCTGGGTCATGACCGCCTTCGGCACGGGGTTCATCTTCGTTCGAGTGGTGCTCGGATCGCTGCCCGACCGGATGAGCGGGTATCGCGTCGCGCTGTCCTCGCTGCTCGTCGAGGCGCTCGGTCAGGCGATGCTGTGGGGCGCTCAGCATGAGAGCGTTGCGCTCGCCGGTGCGCTGGTCACGGGCCTGGGCTGCGCGCTGGTCTTCCCGGCGCTCGGAGTGGAGGCGCTGAAGCGGGTGCTGCCGGCTAATCGCGGCAGCGCGATGGGAGCGTTCGTTGCATTCCTCGACATCGCCTACGGCCTCTCCGGCCCTGCGGCGGGCGTGATCGCCGGGCATTTCGGTTACGCCGCCGTCTATCTGTTCGGTGCCGCCTGCGCGCTGCTCGGCGTCGCACTCATGATGACCAGCCGCAACCGCCAAGCCTGAACACCAACCTCAACCCTGAACATCTACCTCAACCCTGAACATTAACCTCGACCCCGAACATTAACCTCGACCCCGAACATCAACCTCGACCCCGAACATCAACCCCGGCCGGTGGACATTGATCCACCGGCCAGCCTCAAGGAGAAACACCATGTCACGCATCTTTATTTCCGGCTCGTCAACCGGCCTCGGCCTGATGGCAGGCAAACTACTCATCGATCAAGGGCATCAGGTCGTCCTGCACGCCCGTAACTCGGCCCGCGCCGATGAGGCCAGGCGCGTGCTGCCGGCGGCCGAAGCCATCGTCGAGGGAGACCTCGACACCATTGCCGGTGCAAAGCAAATCGCCGCGCGCGTCAATGATCTGGGCGGCTTCGATGCGGTGATCCACAATGCGGCGGTCGGCTACCGCGAACGTCACCACCTGACCGCGGATGGCTTGCCTCATGTATTCGCGATCAACACCTTATCGGCCTATATTCTGACCGCGTTGATCGAGCGGCCACATCGACTCGTCTATCTGAGCTCCGGTATGCACCATCATGCCGACGCCAATCTCGATGACATCCTCTGGACCCGGCGCCGTTGGAACGGTTCTGACGCCTATGCCGAAAGTAAGCTGCACGACACAATGCTTGCCTTCGCCGTGGCCCGGCGCTGGCCGAATGTTTTGTCAAACTCACTCGAGCCGGGCTGGGTTCCCACCAAAATGGGCGGACCCGGTGCGCCGGACGACATGGGCCAGGCGCATCTCACTCAGGCATGGCTCGCCGTGGGCGAGGACCCGCAAACCAAGGTGACCGGCCGCTACTTCTACCATCTGTCTCCGCTCGCCGCGAATCCGCAGGCCAAGAGCGCTGTGCTTCAGGACCGCCTCATCGAGATCTGCGCTGAGCTGTCGGGCGTCGCGCTCCCGGATTGAGCGCGGGATTACGGGCGCCGGGCTAGTATCTCGGCACGGTGATGTTGACCGGTTCACACGGTTAGGGGGGATGAGAGGCTGGACGCCAACGTAAAGGCAGCAGTTGGCGTCCAGCCTCTCATCCCCCCTGACCGTGCGCACTGGCCGAGGTACATCACCGCGCAGGAGGCACATCATCGTCAGGCCGAATCCTTAAAGAGTGACCCACCGTTATAAAGGTTATTAAATAACCTTAAAGAACTCGCGCGCTCTTTAAGGTTTCTCTATATATTTAAAGACACGGTCGGGCCTCTCAAGTTTGCATACTCGACCGGGGAGTGCGCGTGCGCCGAGACCAAATCGCGAAAGATCGACAGCCCCATCTGGTGCCTGCACTCGGGTATCCGAATGTCTGCGCGCTTGTGGCACCGCCCACGCCGCGCATGCTCCCCATGGGCCGTCGGCACGAAGCCGGTTTCCCAAAAGCTCATGCCGCCTTGGGTCGCTTGCAAGGCACTCTCAAGCACCTTGCGAATACCGACATGGTGACCCGGACGCTCGCGCGTCGCGAAGCAGTCATGAGCTCGCAGATCGAGGGCACCCGCTCGAACCTGCACCAGCTGCTCACCTATGAGGCCACGCAGAGTACTGGAGGCCTGCCTCCGGATGTGAGGATCACCGAACGCTACGTCGCAGCGCTCCAGCACGGCCTCGAGCGCGTCCGCGTTGGTGGCCGCGCGGCGCTCGACCTCGCACTCATTCACGAACTTCACGCCTTGCTGATGCAGCATGAGGTGACCAAGTTCCCCGTTGGAGCTTATCGCGAGACCCAGGTCTGGATCGGGCCGGCGCCGCGAATCGAAGATGCGACATTCGTGCCGGCGCCGCCCTCTGGGCTGCAAGGTTGCATGGATGAGATGGCGGCAAGTATCCTCAACTATGCGCCGCGCGAAGATGAGCAGACCGTGCTCACGATACCGGCGCAGCTGGCGATCGCACACGCTCAGTTCGAGACCATCCATCCCTATCACGACGGCAATGGCCGGACGGGACGGCTGCTCATGCCGCTCATGCTGGCCGCCGAGGGTTACCCGCCGCTCTACCTCTCGGGAGCGTTGCTGCGGGCGAAGTCGGAGTACTACGCGGCGCTCGCGAGCGTTCAGCTACAGGGAGAATGGGCTCCGTGGCTCGATCTGCTGGGCCGCGCCGTGGTCGAGTCCTGCGACGAGTCGATCTCGATTGCGGAAGATCTTCTCGCTCTCGCCGAACGATGGGAACAGGAACTTCGCAGCTACCGGGCACATTCGGCCACCCGCCGCCTTCCTCGCTTCCTCATTGGGCACCCGGTACTCTCGGTGCAGCAGGCAGCGGCGGGTTTGAGCATCTCCGTGCCCGCGGCGAACGCCGCGCTCAACAACCTGCTCGCCGCAGGCATCGTGACTCTGGTGAACGAGCGGCAGTGGGGCCGCATATTCCAGGCCGCGCAGGTGTTGCAGCGACTCGATCAGCTGCCCATGTCTCGCCCACCGTAAATAAACGACTGCAACCGAGGGGGAAGATCGCCGCCGGCGAATGAAGAATCTCGAGACGCCAATATTTATCTATGGTGCGCGTCGTTCCACTGGTCTGCCGCGATGATTTCTTGTTCCGCGTGCCGCAAGGCCTCGAGCGCTTTCTCAGTTGGATTGACTTGGGTGCACGGCTTGTGTCAACACGTTGACAGAAGAGCGGCGCCGATGCGCTCAACATGACTCCCGACGATAGATCATTCATCCAGCCAAGGAGCAAGTCATGAACGCCATCACACGAAACACCAAGAACTTCACCATGGCCGCCGTCGCGGCGGTCTGCCTCGCCTCCGTTACGGTTGCCCATGCGGACGATGCGGCTCGTACGGTCCACTACTCGGACCTCAACCTCAACACGCAGGCGGGCGCCGCCGTTCTTTACAAGCGCATCCGCAATGCGGCGGTAGAGGTCTGCGGCGATGTGGACTCTCGGCGCCTGGCAGAGGCCGCGGCGGCGAAGGCCTGCGTCGATCGGGCGATATTCAAGGGCGTGCGCTCGGTGAATGCCCCGACGCTCACCAGCGAGTACAACGCGCGCGCCGGTGTGGCGCAGCCCATCAACGTAGCTTCTTTGCGCTGATGTGCGGGGGCAGGCGTCGCATTGGCCGCGGGGTCAGTGCGACGTCTCAGTCGGCCGATACCGTTCGGCCGCCGGCCCAGAGGCGCAAGGCGGCAACCTTCTCGGCCATGACGATGGCGAGAGGCCGCGTCGCTTCCATCTCATGCGCGATCATGGCGGCCGTGACGGGTTGTCCGGCCGCGTGTGCGCTGTAGAGCGCGGCGACGACAGCCTGCTCGATCTCTGCGCCGGAGAAGCTCTCGCAACGAGTCGCGAGGGCGCCCAGCTCCTGGGGAGTCAACACGAGACTGCGCTTGTGCGCGTGGATGGCGAGTATATCCGCGCGCGCTGTGCGGCCGGGGAGATCGACGAAGAATATCTCGTCGAAGCGGCCTTTGCGCATCAACTCCGGTGGCACGGACGTGACGTCATTTGCCGTCGCGACGACAAAGATGCGTGAACGCCGCTCTGCGAGCCAAGTGAGAAAGGTGCCGAGCACCCGGCGCGAGACGCCGTTGTCGCCGTCTCCGCCGGCAAGCGCCTTTTCGATCTCATCGACCCAGAGCACGCAGGGCGCGAGCCCCTCGGCGGCTTGCAGCGACTCGCGCAAGTTCTTTTCGGCCTCGCCCTGCCATTTTGTATAGAGCGCTCCGAAATCCAGACGGACGAGCGGCACGCCGAATATTCCAGCCGCGGCGCGCGCGGCCAAACTCTTGCCGCAACCCTGCACCCCTAGCAGGAGCACGCCTTTGGGCGGATCCAGTGCCGGCGCAGTGCCGTCGAACGCCGGCTTGCGGTTGGCCAGCCAGTGCCGCAGATTGTGCATCCCGCCGACATCGGTGGACTTCGCGGTTGCCGGTTCGTACGACAGCGTGCCGCCGCGATTGAGAAGCTCATACTTCGCGTTCAGCACTTGCGGAATGTCCGACATGGTGAGCGCACCATGATCGAAGATCGCGTGCCGCACCAGGCGCTCGGCGTCGGATGCTGTGAGGCCGTTGAGGTTGTTGACCAGCCTCGTCAGCACTTCAGGTTCCAGGTGCACTGGCTTGTGCGGATTTGCCGACGTCCACTCGCGGACGATGCGGGTGATGATCATCAGCCGCTCGTTGGTGGTGGGAAGCGCGAGATGCAGACGGGCTGAGAACTGCTGGAGTTCCTCGGGAAGCGTCACTTCGTAGCTCATCAACACGACGGTCCGGGCGACGCGGTCATAGCCCTGGGCGATGTCCTTCAGCAGACGCACGTTCACGGGATCTTTAAGATAGGGATGAAAGTCCAGCAGCACGTAGATGCCCGGCATGGGAGTCGCCTTCAGGTGCTTCAGGAGCTGCTCGGGATCGGCCAGAGTGCGTTGCGGGCCGCCGAGGTCGATGTCGATGCGCTGCAGGCCCTCAGTCACGGTCCACTGGAACACTCCCCAGCCGCGACCCTGCCGCACCTTGAGGCTCATTTCCCGTACGAGCGCCAGCACGCGCGACTCCTCGCGCGATTCCACTACGATGAGGGCCAAGCGAGAGGCCAATAGAGTTTGCAGCTCGCGGCGTGGGTCTGGCGGTGCGGTTGGGGTATTCATCGCCGCAGAATGTAGCAAAAGCCCACGCCAGCCGGGACAATTGTCTTGCGGAGCCCCCCGGAGCGCCGACCAGCTCGAGGCAGTCCCAGAGGGGACGGCTGTAGCGTACCCCGGCATGAGATATCACAGGTGATGTGAGAATGGTTCTTGACACCGACGTCATCAGCGCTGCGATGCTTGCAAATGTCGCACTTGCTCTGGAATACGAGGCAACCTGTCGGCGCGCGGAACATGGTGTCGCTGCTGGCCTGAGTCAGGCCCAAGTTGGCATTTTCATCGATGCAGTGATTGCTATGGCTGAACCCGTTGAGACACATTTCTTGTGGCGTCCCCAGTTGCGCGATCCGGGCGATGAGCTCGTGCTCGAAGCGGCGGTCAACGGTCGCGCGAACGCCATTGTGACTTTCAATCAAAAGGACTTCGGCGAGATACCCATAAAATTTGGTGTTGAAGTACTCGCGCCAGTCGGCGCACTACAAAGGACAAGGTTATGAATAAACCCCAAAGTACCTATCCGCTCCGTCTGCCAACCTCGGTAAAGGCCGAAGTGGTCCGGCGCGCCAAGGCGGACGGCACCAGCTTCAATCAGTTTGTCGCAACCGCCGTCGCCGAGAAGTTGGCAGCCATGAACACTGCGACGTTCTTCCTCGAGCGGCGCGAATGCGCGAATTACGTTGCCTTCGACAAAATAATGAGGCGCAAGGGTGGAGAGAAGCCCAAGCTCGAGGATCAGGTGCCATGAGCGGTCTCGACGAACGTGTCAGTAACTAGGGCCGCCAATGCTTTGTCGAGACTCCGGACCAGCGCGTCGGCATCGTCCCTATCGAAGGGCATCGGAGGACGGATCTTCAGGACATTGTGATGGGGCCCATCGGTACCGATCAGCACACCGTCCTCTCGCAGCCGGTTGGCCGTCTCGGAGGCTTCTGCGGCCGCGGGCGTCAACGTATCTCGGTCGCGAACCAGCTCTATCCCGAGGAATAACCCGGTTCCGCGCACGTCTCCCACGATCGCATATCGATCCTTGAGCGGCCGAAGCTGCGCCAACAGGTGCTCGCCCACCGCTTCGGCGTGGGCCTGCAACCGTTCACTCTTCACGATCTCGAGGACGGCCAGACCCACGGCGCAGGAGACGGTGCTTCCCCCGAATGTACTGAAGTACTCCATCCCGTTGTCGAATGACGCGGCAATCTCGGGAGTCGTGACCACAGCCGCGACTGGATATCCATTGCCGATGGGTTTGCCGAGCACGATGATATCCGGAATGACATTCTGCTGTTCGAAGCCGTAAAAATACTTCCCCAGTCGGCCGTAGCCCGTCTGCACTTCGTCCGCTATACACACGCCGCCTGCGGCACGGACTTCGGAGTACACCGCCGCCAAATAGCCTTCCGGGAGCAGAATCTGCCCGCCGACGCTTGGGCAGCTTTCGGCAATGTAACCGCAAAGTCCGGTGCCCCGCGCTCGCAGCTGCGCGATGCGCTCGCCGACGGACTCGGCATACCTTGGGCCGGCATGGGGATCCGTGGACTTGAATTCGCCGCGATAGACGTCCGGCAACTGCGCCACGTGGACCCACGGCGGCTGCCCCCTGCCGCCCGGACCGTTGAACTTGTACGGACTGATGTCGATCATCGTGTTCGTGTTTCCGTGATATGCGGCGTCGAGCACGATGAGATCGATCGCTCCGGTATGGGCTCGCGCGAGACGCAGCGCCAGCTCATTGGCCTCGCTGCCGGAATTGACGAAATAGCAGACGCGCAGCGGCTCCGGCAATGTGGCGATGAGGGCTTCGGCAAAACGCTGCAGGTTTTCGTGCAGATAGCGGGTATTGGTGTTGATCAGCGCCATCTGCCCAACTGCCGCCTCGAGAACTCTCGGATGGCCGTGCCCCACGTGCGGCACGTTATTGTAGGCATCGATGTAACGCCGTCCGTCCGCGTCGAATATGTATTGCATGGATGCCCGCGCGACGTGCAGGGGCTGCCGGTAGGCGAGCTTCACGCTGGGGCCGATGATTCTGCGGCGAACGTTCAGCAGAGTCTGCGTATCGGACATGGTTTTGTTCATATAGGTGTGCACGCGTGGCGGAACGAGTTCCGCAAGACATCCAGGGGCATGGCATCGAGCCGCTGCAATAGCTCGGAAACCGGGCCGGCCGACACGAGCTGATAAGCGTCGCCGCGCTTGGCTTCGGCATTGTGCGCGGCATAACAGGCGCTCATGCACAGCCGTGCCGCGGTGAGCGCAAAGAGCGCGCCCTTCTCGGCGTCGGTGAGCGGGAAGCGGGCGTGGTAGGCCGAAATGACCGCCGCGGCAGCGGCCAGCGGTTCGGTTTGATCGAGCATCGCGTAGGCGAGCGCGATGGCGAGATCACACGCGACGGCGGAATAAACCATATCGCCGAAGTCCAACAAACCTGCTACGCGGCCCTGTCTCACCAGCACATTGTAGTCGTTGGCATCACCATGAATGACACTGTGCCGCAAATCTCGCCACTCCACCGCCCCCCACGCACTCATGAGTCGCCGGACTATTGCTTGCTGCGAGCTCGATAACATCGGCAGATACTGCAGCGCCAGACCGGCATGCTTGATGTCCCAATGCAGCTCACGGTGCATCGCCGGGTGCGAGAAATCTTTCAGGGCTAGATCGAGCTCGGCCATGGTGGAACCGAGCGACTCGAGCAGCATCGCGTCGTGCGGATGCGCATGAACGAATATCTCGCCTTCGAGCCAGGTCATCAGGCGCAGGAAATAACTCTGACCCTGAGCGCCTGTGATGATGACGATATCTTCTCCTTGGGGGGTCTCGATCACGCGTGGCACAGCCAGGGTCGGCGCACGGAGTGCCGCGTGTCTGAGCGCCGCGTTCTGCAGCTCGAGGAGCGGGCGTGCTTCGTCCGATTTGGCGATCTTGAGCACGAATTTCTCGCCTGTACCGCTTTGCAGGGCGAAATTCTGGTCACGCTCACTGGGCAGCGGCAGGGCTTCGACGTCCCGCCCGTAGATGCCTCTCGCCATGCGAACGGCATCTGCAACATTAAATCGAGGGGTGGTATGCGGATTCACGGGCCGCAATATAGACCATAAAGCACAGTGAAGTCATAACCGCCGCGAGGCGGCGCCGGAATTCAACCGGACCGTAGGTTGATGGGTTTGCCGCGTTAGCTGACGTGCTCCTCGAACTCGTTCCCGAGTTTTCTATAGAGGACCTTGGCGAGTGGGTCATATCCAAAAAACTCGACCGCTGCATCCGACCATATCTTCGGCCGCGAGTGCGTGAGATCGCGCGCGCTTTTGAGCAACTGCGCCGGCATTGAAGAGGGGGACGGGTCAAAAACCTCCGCTTCATGAGCATCGTGTTCTTCCACCAGCACTCTCCGGGTTATCTTCGAGAACACATGCTTGCCGGCAGACGTCGCATAAACTCGATATTCCGCCCAATGTCCGTCCGGCGCCGAGGACGGCGCCGCGGAGGCAAGCAGCGTTCCGGTAAATGTCAGATCGGCTTTGCCGTCCCTGACGACCACTTGTTCCTTCGGAACTCCGACGTCACGGTCGTCATCGAGGGCCGGTAAACGACCCTGCATCTTAACTTTGGCCTCCGAAACCGGCTTGCGGGCAGAATTCTCCTGGGTGCTCACCGATGAATTTTTGGGCGGTGAATTTGCTGATTGACCCTCGATCGTTTCGCCGCGCACCAGCACGGTGGCCGGCCGAGGTGGAGGGTTGTCTGAGGTAGCGCGGGCCCCGGCGGTTTCGCTGCCTTGCTTATCGCCGGACGCTTGGCCGCCCTTGTTCATCTGCGCCTCGGAAAGCTCTTCGGGACGTTCATAATTCATTTGATTGACCTCGCTGCCGGGTGGTTCAAGGTAAAATCTTAGGGCAAAGTCACTCCGCGATCAGCCAGACATTGGCGCGGCCGGTCGTAAGCGCGCGCTCACAGACGTCAGCAAGAAGCGTCCGGAGACGGTGCTACCGGCGGTAGGTGGATTCGAATTTCCCGGAGAATGCCTCGCTCCGCACGATCTTGGTCACGGCCTCCTGGAGATCATGCAGGGTGTATGGCTTGGCGAGCTTGGGCACCGCGAATTTGGGATTCGCCGGCAACTCTGCGTATCCGCTCACGAGCAAGACGGGAATCTGCGGCCACTCGACTTGTATGGCGGCAATCAACTGCATGCCCGACATCTGAGGCATGGCCTGATCGGTGATGACCAAATCGACATTGGGGTTAGCGCGAATGAGTTCGAGGGCCTGCGCCCCGGAGCTCGCTTCGAGCACCTTATGGCCAAAATCTTCTAGCATTGCCGTCGTATTGACCAGGACCAATTGATCATCATCTGCCACGATAATGAGCAAAGCACGCTTGGGGGCATCTGCAGAATGCTGGGGTGCTGCTTCCTCAGGTTCGACATTGACGCCGGATTGAGCTATTGGCAGCCAAATCTCGATGGTGGTGCCTTTGCCGAGTTGGCTGTGTATGCGCACGCGCCCGCCAAGCTGCTCCGCCATGCCGTGAACCATCGAAAGACCGAGACCCGTGCCTTTGCCCACCCCCTTGGTGGTGAAAAACGGCTCCAAGGCCCGCTGCTGCGTCACCGAGTCCATGCCTTCACCGGTGTCGGTGACTGAGATGACCACGCAGTGTCCGTTGAGTGCCTTCGCCCCCATCATGGGATCAGTCCGCGCAACGCGCGCGGAAATGCTTACGGTGCCGCCTCCCGGCATGGCATCGCGCGCATTGAGTGCCAAGTTCAAGAGGCCCGTCTCCATCTGATTCGGATCCACCTTGATGAGCGGCAGGTCATCCGGGATTTCGATTTTGAGCCGGATGGTCGGGCCAAGTGAGCGGTCGAAAAGGTCCTTCATGCCCTCGACCAATGCCCTGACATGCAGCGTCTTCAGCGCCATTTCCTGGCGCCGGGCGAAGGACAACATGCGCTGGCTCAGTGCGACCCCGCGGCGGGCGCCTTCGAAGGCGTTATTGAGCAGCGTCTTGAGCTTCGTGGAATCCTCCGGGAGGCGCTTGCGAATCAGCTCCAGGCTCCCCAACACCGCCATGAGCAGATTGTTGAAGTCGTGAGCGACGCCGCCCGTGAGCTGCCCGATCGCCTCCATCTTTTGAGACTGGATCATGGCCTCGCGCGCTCGATCGATCTGTAATTGCGCTTCGCGGCGCTCGGTCATGTCCCGGGTGATCTTGGCGAACCCGAGCAAAACGCCGGTCGGGGCGCGGATGGCGTCGATAACGACGTTGGCCCAAAATCGTGTGCCGTCTTTTCGATAGCGCCAACCTTCCTTCTCGAGACGTCCTTCGCGCGCGGCGATCTCCAAATTCTTCTGTGGCTCTTTGGCGGCCGCATCTTCCGCACTGTAGAAGCGAGAGAAGTGAGATCCGATGATATCGGCAGGGGCATAGCCTTTAATGCGCTCGGCACCGGGATTCCAATTCGTCACAATGCCTTCGGGACTCAGCATGTAGATCGCATAATCGGTGACGCTTTGGACCAGAAGACGAAACTGCTCCTCGCTTTTGCGAAGCTGATCCTCAGATAGCCTACGCTCCGTGAGATCACGCGTGATCTTGGCGTAGCCGATGAGCTCACCGCTGGAATCGAGGATGGGGTCAATGACGACGTTGACCCAGAATTGCGTGCCGTCCTTGCGCACGCGCCAGCCTTCGCCTTCGAAATGCTTTTCCTTGCGTGCGGTTGCCAGCGCCCTGGCCGGCAGCCCCGCTTTTCGGTCCTCATCGGTGTAAAAAACCGAAAAGTGTTTGCCGATGATCTCACCCGCTTCATAGCCCTTGAAGCGCTGTGCGCCCGGATTCCAGCTGGTTACGATCCCTTGCGGATCGAGCATGTAAATGGCGTAGTCCGTGATGGAATCGATCAACAGGCGATAGCGGTCTTTGTCTGCCAACGCAACAGGCTCCTTTGTCTCCCCATCGGCGTTGCTCGGAAACATATCCATCTCCGCGGGCCGCAAATATGCTGGATCACATCATAGCGCGTTGGACGCCTGCACCTCCTTCGATGCCGAGTAGGATATTTCCTACGCGGCACGGATTCTGCTGCTACGATTGCAGGGGAAGCGTTAGTTTTAGAGATGGGCCATGCGATCAACAATAAAAAGCGGACGCAACGATACCTGGCCCTGCGGCAGAGCCGCAACCCACACCGAGCCATGTCGGCAGGCCGCGTGCTGAGCGAGCTTGCGACATTATCGCCGGCAGGCGCGCTGCGCTATGGCCAAGTGCAGACGCTAATCGGCAATCTGCCGCCAATGCAGTGGCTCACGCGCCGGCGCGGGGCGGCGCTGCTGCGGAGCGCGCGCCAATGGTTGCTCGACTGCGGCGACGGCGTTCGGCTGCAGGGATTTTTGAGTCCGTCGCAGGGACGCGGGACACCGGCACGGGCGCTCGAGAGGTCGGACGAGCCGGTCCGGCAGCGCATCGCGGTGGTGCTGCACGGCTGGGAAGGCAGCGTCGATTCCTGCTACGTCATCTCTCTCGGTGCCGAGCTATTCGCGTGCGGATTCGACGTTCTGCGGCTGAATCTGCGCGACCACGGCGAAAGCCATCATCTGAACCGCGAGATCTTCCACTCCTGTCGCTTGGCCGAGGTCGTCGGCGCGACGCGGGCGGTTGCGGAGCGCTTTCCCGCGGCGCAGATCTTCCTGGCCGGCTTTTCACTCGGCGGCAACTTCATGCTGCGGGTCGCGACCGACGACAGTGCTCCCGAGGCGATCACCGCCGTAGCCGCCGTGTCGCCGGTGCTCGAGCCAGCCGCAACGCTCGAGGCGCTCGAGCGCGGCTGGTTTCTCTACCGCCGGCACTTTGTGCAGCAGTGGTCACGCTCGCTGCGCCATAAGCGGCGTGCGTGGCCGGATCTGCCCGATTTTGAAGCGATCTTACGCAGCCAGGATCTGCGTGCGATGACCGCAGGATTGGTGCGCGAGTTCACCGAATTCGCAAGTCTCGATGCCTACCTCGACGGCTATGCGATCACCGGCCCGCGACTCGCTACATTACGCTTTCCGGCGGCCGTGCTGCTCGCGGAAGACGATCCGATGATTCCGGCGGCCGATCTGGTGCGACTCGCGCCATCCCCGCATCTCTGCGTCGTGCGCACGCGCCACGGTGGTCATTGCGGATTTCTAGAGCGGCTCAACGGGCCGAGCTTTGCCGATCGCTTCGTGGTCGCGCACTTCGACCGATTTGGGCGTACTCAGGGTGCGTAATGAGCGAGCACGGGGTTGCGAGCTTTAAAAAGTCGCGCCGGCTGATGGGCGCATCGAGGCCCAGCCGGTTCCGCGACTTTGTGGTGGTGGAAGCTTGGGTGGACGAAAAGCTACCAGCGCTGCAGGGGAAGACGCCCGCTCCTACAAGCTCACGATTCCAAGCGCGGCACGGGCGAAACCTTGTGCCAGATTTCGATCCTGAAGCCGCGGCGGTCAAGCTTGCCGGTCGGCTGTCCGCGCAACGCGCGACCCGCCCGGCAGTTCCATGCAAACACGGTGTCGTGCCCCGTGGCGTAGGCGGGCACCTGCGCCGCGTCGGGGTTGTCGCGGCAATAGCTGTCAGCCCCCACATTGGTTGGGGCGGAATCGGCCTTGCGGTCGCAGACCAGGTTCGCCCCTACCGCGCAAACATAGACCGATTTATCCATACATCGCCAGAAGGTGCTCCCCGCTGTGATCGTAGCGCCGGCAGGCATGCCGAGCGCGGCGGGGAGGTAGGGCTCGAGCGCCGGTGGCACCGGCGATGGCCCGGTACCGCCCGCCGGACTGTCCATGGTGCCGACGCTCGCGCAATAAGAGAAGGGGTCGAGCGTCCCGCTGAAAGCCTTGGGCGGTTCTGCGGAAAACGCTCGTACGCTGATCAACGCTATGATTATTGGCGCGGTGAGAAACCCACGGCGCTTCATGTAGAGGGTCATCATCGGCTTCACGTGTTCCTTCATTAGCCCCGTACCTGATGTTACGTTAGTATCACAATAATCGCGGTGTGCACTGCAATACCGCTCGCATAGGCACGTGGTATCGAAGACTCGATATCGAAGATAGCTTGCCGTGGTTCTTAAGGGGGTGCTGTCCATGTTGTCGCTGGGCGCGAATATTTACATCCTTATTGCCGTCCTCGCCATGTCGATTGGATTCATGGCGGGATTGAATAAGATCTGGCCGGTCTCTTTGCGCTATACCAGCAATGATCAGATTGGCTGGCAGCTGAACATTCTGGGGACGACCTACGCGGTCATTCTTGGCTTCATGCTCTATACCGAATGGAGCACATTCTCTGCCGCTACTTTGAACGCCAATCTCGAGGCAAGCGCGTTGAGGAACATTTTTCGTCTGTCGGAGGGCTTGCCTGTTCAGCAGCGTACGCAACTCGAGCAGCAGGTCCGTGCCTACGCCGATGCCGTCGTCAACGAAGACTGGCCGCAGATGGCCCGGGGTGAACTGCCCGAAACCAGCCACCTCATCAACGAGAACATGTGGAGAACGCTCATGTCGGTGAAAACCGTGGATCCCTCGGAAAATACCGCGGAGGACCATGCGCTTTCGGAGCTTAGCAGCCTGACCCAGTATCGGCGCACGCGCCTCCTGCAGAGCGTGACGCGTCTGCCGACGATTTTCTGGTGCGTGCTTTGGGTCGGCGGAATTCTCACCGTGGCGTCGGCCTCAATGATCGGTTGGATGAGCGCGAGGCTCCATGCCATTCAGGTTTGTTCGTTGACGCTAGTCGTCACCCTGGTGATGCTCGCCATCGCCGATGTGGACCGCCCGTATCAGGGGTGGGTGCATATCAGTGACTACCCATTTCGTCGAGCTCAGGAAAATATGCACTGAGGTCCTCAGATCAAGGGAGGATCGGTATCGCGGGCGGCATGGCGGTGCTTGCCCACGGCGGCGATAAACACCTGTGGATCCAATGCATCGGAGGACGACTCAATAAGAAGCCCGGGATCCACGGTACCCGTGGGAAGCTCCGGGCGGATGCCCAGCTTCTCGAGCAGCATGGAGGAGGCGCCCAACGCCAGGATGGTCTTGCAGTGACGGTACTGATCCTTCAGAAACTCGAGCGTGTGTCCGTCTCGTGCCAGGTTCTCCACCGCTTCCATCCCGTCCGGCAACACGAGTGCGTCGAAAAGCACCGACGGCGAATTCTCGAGCGTCGCGTCAACTTCGAAAGTCTCTCCGTCCTCGCTGGTCACCGTGCCTAAGCGGCTGCCCAGCAGTTTTGGTACCGCTCCCGCTTCGGTAAGCGCGTCCATGACGACGGAGACAGACTCGCTCTCGATACCGTTCGCAATGAGGATGGCAATTTTTCGGGTTGCGATGCCTCCATTGCCTGGTAAGGCCAATAACGAGAGCGCCTTCGACACCTTTATCTCTGGTTTCGGCGTGCGCTTGATTGCCCGGGGCATGGCCTGCGGCAAATCAATGCCCAAGCCTTCCGCGACTGAAGCTGCAAGGGGTTCGGAAACATTGCGCAGCGAGGAAACCACGCGCTCCCGGATCGCCGGCACCGTCACCTTGCTGAGTTCGAAGCGAAAGCCCCCGACGATATGCGCTTGCTCCTGCGGCGTTTGGCTATCGAAGAAGAGGGTCGCTTGCAAGTAATGCTCGGCGAACTTTTCGGGCTTGCCTCGCACCTTGTCCACGGGCGAATTATTGGGTTCGATGGCTTTAGGGAAGCTCACGAATCCGGCCGCTCCGGCCTGGAACGGACAGCCGCCCGCCAAAGAGTTCGGCTCGTACGCCACCCGTCCGCGCGCAATCGCCTGACGATGGAGTCCGTCACGTTGGTTGTTGTGAACCGGCACGATCGGGGCGTTGATCGGAATTTCATGGAAATTCGGTCCTCCGAGCCGTGTCAATTGAGTATCGACATAGGAGTGAATTCGGCCGTGGAGCAGCGGATCGTTGCTGAAATCGATGCCGGGAATGACATGTGCGGTGCAAAATGCGACTTGTTCAGTTTCCGCAAAAAAATTATCCGGATTACGGTTCAGCACCATGCGTCCAATGGGCTTCACCGGAATCAGTTCCTCTGGAATCAGTTTGGTGGAATCTAAGATATCGAAGCTGAACTTCTCCGCGTCCGTTTCGGAAAAGGTCTGTATACCCAGCTCCCATTCGGGGTAGTTGCCGGACTCGATGGCTTCCCACAGATCACGCCGATGAAAGTCCGGATCCGCACCCATGATCTTGACCGCTTCATCCCAAACAAGAGAATGGGTTCCTAGCAGCGGTTTCCAGTGAAATTTGCAGAACGTGGATTTTCCTTCACTGTTGACGAGCCGAAAGGTATGAACGCCAAATCCCTGCATCATGCGATAACTGCGGGGGATCGCTCGATCCGACATGACCCACATCAGCATATGCGTCGATTCCGGCATCAGCGACACGAAATCCCAGAAGGTGTCATGCGCCGAGGCGGCTTGCGGCATCTGGTTGTGAGGTTCAGGCTTTACAGCATGAATGAGGTCGGGGAACTTCATGGCGTCCTGAATGAAGAACACGGGAATATTATTTCCGACGAGATCCCAATTGCCCTCGTCGCTGTAGAATTTCACGGCGAACCCACGAACGTCGCGGGCAGTATCGGCAGATCCGCGCTCCCCGGCGACCGTGGAGAATCGAACGAACACCGGCGTCGTTTTGCGTGCTGCAGAGAACACTGTGGCACGGGTCAGCTTGCCCAAGGGTTCGTAGGCCTCGAAAAACCCGTGCGCCGCGGAGCCGCGCGCGTGCACGATTCGCTCAGGAATTCGCTCATGGTCGAAGTGAGTGATCTTCTCCCGCAGGATGAAGTCCTCCAGCAGTGTCGGCCCGCGAAGACCGGCTTTGAGGGAGTCTTGGTTGCTGCTTACCGGAACACCTTGGTTCGTGGTGAGCACTTGCCCCGCGGAATTAACCCGCTTGGACTCCAGTGAGCCTTCGAGCGACTGCGGTTCCAATGTCGCCGGACCGGTTTTAGCGGACTCGCTCTTTTCGCTCAGCGTACTGGCGCCGGTGGTAGGCGACGGCATGTTCTCATGAGGGCCCTGCGGCGGCTTGGTCGGGTCCGCTGGTGCGTATTCGCTAGGCTTTGCCGCGTTGAACGGCATTGCTTCGGCGAGCGCGGCCTGCTGGGCGGCGTGGTCGGCGAGCTCGGTCGTCGGCGCACCCGGATTGGAGGGCCCGCTGGCCGTTGTTCCTTTGCCGGTCGCACTTTGTCGGCTCGACGTCGTTTTGTTACTGTGTTTGGTGCGCACGGGTCCCTTCGCAGCGCTCTTTCGCGTAGCCATGACGTATTCCTCTTGGTTGCAATCGCAAACCGGACCCTCGGGCGGTGGTGATGAGAGCGATGACCTTTGAACTTACTCCGACGCTTGCGGATGAATAAGTCGTAATACGCGCGTTTCGGTGTAGCCCGATGACTACCGATTTCGTTGGACCGTTTGACTCGCGTCGGTTCGTGATTCGGTTTTCTTATTTGCGTTGCGGCAAAGCACGGGCAATTGTCAAGGGCTCGCCCGTCCGGCTTCAAAACCTGAAGAGAAGGGCTCTGGGTCTTGGAGGCCGTGGGTCTGGCCTTGAAAAAATTCGGATTACCCCTATAAGCGGACCGTCCGGTGTTTCAAATCTTCCGATAACCGATGGAGGTGGACGGCTATGAGTGTTTCGCGCAATGAACCCTGGGCGGTGCTGAATCAGCTGCAACGCCATCTAAACCATTATTTTGACAGTGCCGAGTCCAGCGATATGAATGCCAGTTCGGCGGCAACCGCGGACTGGGTACCGCCGGCAGACATTGAGGAATACGCGGATCGATTCGTTATGAAAATCGACATCCCTGGGGTCGATGCCAGCGCAGTGGAGATCACGCTGGAGCAAGGAATATTGACGATTGTTGGTAACCGTCCGAAGGATCGTGCGGAAAACGACCTACAACGTGGGCGCATCGAAAGGCCGAGCGGGCGATTCCACCGGCATTTTGCGCTACCCGAGACTGTCGATTCCAACGGTGTGCAGGCTGCGGGGAAGAACGGAGTGCTGCAAATCATCATCCCGAAGCAGCCAAAGGCACAGGCAAGGCGGATCAAGGTTGCGCTGGAAGCTTAGCGATTAGACTCCCTTCCCGGCTATCCCGGGAAGGGAGTCTTTGCTCGCGGCTGCCGGATCAATCCGACGATGAAAGGCGGCCTTTAGGCGATAGTATTTCCATCTATTGTTCGCCAACCATGCTGTTCCATTTTCAGGAGAATGTATGGCCAGAAAGTACAGCAAGGCGGCCAATCGTAAAGTGGAAAAAGTGATGAAGGAGCGCAAGGCGGGTACGCTCAAAAGTGGCCGGTCAGGGCGCAAGGTGAAAAGTCGTAAGCAAGCCATTGCGATCGGTCTTTCTGAGGCTCGCAAAGCGGGCAAGAAGGTACCGAAAAAGAAAACTAGCAGGCGTTAGCGAGGCGCGCGATCAGAGCGCCACATCTGCGCGTCGAACAACCTGATCAACAAGATTGCGGAATTGTCGACGAACAACACGCAGTCTGCGGGACGTTGAATTGGAACTGCCCTGGCCGTGCGCGCCTGGCCGACGTACATCACCGTGCAGAATGTACATCACCGAATGAGGCGCAGATTCGGTGCCCTTGCCGGGGTGGTGTGGAGCGGTGAGAGTATCCGCCCGAGAGGCTCCGCCCCTGGGGCGAATACCGTCAACCGGTCAACATCATGGTGCCAGGTGCCGAGGTCTAGCCGCGCACTGAGGTTCAGTCCTCAAGGGGGCCGCCGCGGGGTAGCCCTTTTTGGGCCTGGTCGGTTTCCGAGCGGCGAATTGCGTGAAACATTCCGCTGCGATCGGCTTGCCATCGCCGCCGGCCGATGATCGAAAGCAGGGTTTTCGCACCGTCTGCGTCGATGCGCACGGTGTTCGAGGGAGAGGCAAACAGACGTGAGCCGCCGAGCAGCCGTTCCGCCTCCAGGGGTTCGACCGCTTCGAAGCCCATCGTCCAATCCGGAAACTCTCGTTCTTCAATGGGCTCCCGCAGAATGAGGCGCATCGCGCGCTTGTCGTGGAAAATCTTTTTGCCCACGGCATCGACGTTGGCCGGTTCGCCTTCCAGCAATTGCAGGAAACTGCCGCCGATGTACAGCATCATTCCGGAGACGTCGTGCTCGCGGTTTGCACTACGCGCCTGTTTCACGAATTTGAGAGTCTCGTGTTCGGAAGTGCCCGCCACCTCGGAACTTGCGTAAATGGCATGAATCAGTTGTTGCACTCTCGCACCTCATGGCTGGTTGCGCCTAGCTTACGCAGAACCCGACGGCCGGCTGTATCCGCTTGCCGATTTTGAGACGTGTTCGGCTCGGGGATTGCCGGATAATGCGTTGAGCGCGCGCGCGGGTCTTGCAGCGCACCACGCGATCATGTACGCGTTGACCTTGGCAACCGCACGTCGGCAGCGTATGGTTCGCTAAAACCGCGGGAGTGCGTCATGAACGAAGTTCAAGACGAATTAAGAACGGTTGTGGACTGGATATCGGAGCAGACGGGCGGAATGATGTTGCCGGCTGATCTGCGCGCCAGAATGGCACTCGGATGTCTGGACCTGGCGATCGAGCATCAAGCCGGAATCTGTGCTCTCGCGGAACAAGCATTGTGGGGACCGGTCTTCGCCTTGCTGCAATGCATGTTCGACGCCTTCGTCCGCGGCGTTTGGCTGGCGCGTTGCGCGAGCGAGGTTGAATTGGAGCTGTTCGAATTGGCCGGACTTCGGGCCAAGCCATTCAGGGATCTGGTCGACGATGTCGAACGTGCCTTGGGTCATTCGCGCGGAGTCCTTTCCAAACTGAGGACCTCATCCTGGGCGATGTTCAGTGATTTCACCCGTGCCGGCTTCGAGCATGTGAGGCGCCGAAGCGATTCGAACAATACCGGACCGAATTACTCCGTTGCAGAGACCGACCGGGCGCTGCGGTTGGCGACGGCGCTGGGGCTCCTGTCGGCAACGGAGCTTGCTTCACTCTCCGGGCATCGGGACGTCGCCCGGGCCTGCAAAGAACGCACCGCGCAGTTCGCGACGCACGCAGCTACCCATTGAGATTGATCAAATCTCACTATCGCTGGGTGATCGTTGCGGCGGGCGGCCTTTTGGGCTGCCTCGCCATAGGCGCCATGTTTTCATTGCCGGTTTTTCTGCGGCCTATCTCACGAGATACTGGATGGTCCATCACCGGTGTGTCGAGCGCCATGACGTTTGGCTTTCTTGCCATGGCATTCGGAAGCATCCTCTGGGGAAGTCTGTCAGACCGCTTCGGCCCGCGCGTGATCGTGGTGATGGGATCGGGCGTCTTGGCTGCCAGTCTGGCGCTCGCGAGCCGGGCGACGTCACTGATCGAGTTTCAGCTCGTGTTCGGCTTGCTGGTCGGAGGTGCGACCGCCGCAATCTTTGCGCCCATGATGGCTTGCGTGACCGGCTGGTTCGACACCCATCGCAGCCTGGCGGTGTCTCTCGTATCTGCCGGCATGGGAATGGCGCCAATCATCATGTCTCCGTTGGCGGCGCGGCTCATCACCCACTACGATTGGAGGACGTCCCTGCAAATCATCGCCACCCTCGTCGCGGCGGTGATGATCCCGGTCGCGTTGCTGGTGCGCCGCCCGCCGGCTCTGGAGCGCGGCAATGCCGGCGCGTCCTCGGGTGCAGAGCCGCAATCAGCCATGACCTCGAGGCAGGCGTTGAGGTCGCCGCAATTCATCATCTTGCTGCTGACGAATTTCTTTTGTTGCGCCACCCACTCAGGGCCGATTTTCCACACCGTGAGTTACGCCATCACCTGCGGCATCCCGATGATTGCCGCTGTGTCGATCTACAGCGTGGAGGGGCTCGCAGGCATGGGCGGCCGTATTGCCTTCGGCCTCCTCGGAGACCGGTATGGAGCCAAGCACGTTCTGGTTTCAGGGCTGCTGCTGCAGGCATTGGGCGCACTGGCGTATTTCTTCGTGCGCGAGCTGAGCGCGTTTTATGCCGTTGCGGCTCTGTTCGGCTTTGTCTACGCCGGTATCATGCCGCTTTACGCCGTGCTGGCGCGCGAGAATTTCCCGCTGCGCATGATGGGGACGATCATCGGTGGGACAGCCATGGCCGGCAGTTTGGGGATGGCGACGGGCCCGCTGGCCGGAGGTTTGATCTACGACGCTTTCGGCAGTTACGGCTTGCTCTACGTCGGCGCCTGCGGTGTCGGTATGGGTGCTTTCTTGATTGCGTTGACTTTCAGGCCCTTCCCCAAGGCGCAGCTGGCGGCAGCCTAAGCAGCTTCCTTCGCTCCCTCGACGATGAGTCGCAGCCCGAGGGCACCCATGGGCGGCACCGTTGGGGCAGTTCGCAGGGAGCTTCGCGCCGCGCCACACGCGCCACGCCAGGTACAGAAGATAGATGCCGCCCAGCACCTTGAAGGTCGCGTAAAGCCCCAACAATGCTGAACAGTGAGACAACCGGGTCCACTACCGACTCCTGAACGAATAGCGAAATATCTGCGTCGTATTATGGACGATCTGAGCCTTACAGCGGATGATCCAGATGCGCTATACGGGTACGCGCGTTTCCCGCATTGCGGGCTCACTTTGATGCCGCAGAAGAATTCGGAACGCGACTCCGTGCGTTATCAGCAGCAGGGGTACGACGAGAGTCGGAATGAAGTAGGTGGCTCCCAACCGGCCCGGCAAGAGCCCGGCGCTACCGGCCTGGTAGAAGGCGTTCAAAAGATCGGCTGAGCCCCAGAGATTGAAGATCCATGCCATGACGACGCCAAACCCGCTTGGCAGCGATACCAGCGAAAGCAATGCGAGCGTCGCCGCAATAATGTCCCCATAGGCGGCGGAATGCGCGAAGGCGGACGGCACATCGGGAGACACGACGCCCGGGACTAGGAATGCCAATCCGATGAAGCGGAAGCTGTGCAGGATGAGAAGAGGCTGCAACGCCTCAGACCGTTGTAGGAGGCGGAGTCGTGGCCAGATGTATCGTGCCGTGACGATCCCCCACGCGATGAAGCTGAATGCGATGCTCGAGAAAAAGCAGAGTTGTGACAGCATGAGCCTCTCCTTCGATTAAGATCTCAGCAATTGAACGCGTCTCAAAGCCAAGAGCACGATCGTGTCCTGGCGTTGTGGTACCCGGTGGTACCGACAGGTTGGGCAAGTGTGGTACCATTCGGTACCATTTGTCAAGAGGGAGAGTGGACGATGCCTACGGTATCGCTGTCAAAGGAGCCTGAGGAAGGCGGCGAAGAAACCGCGGTCCGCGCGCGCATCCTGGATGCGGCCTTCGCGGCGTTCATGAAGTGCGGCTACGCGGCGACCAGCACGCTTGAGATCGCTACGCGCGCGCGCGTTTCGAAACGAGAACTGTATGCGCTGGTGGGCAACAAGCAGGAAATGCTGGTCGCATGCATCAGTACGCGTGCCAAGCGACTGCAGGCACCCGCTGACTTGCCCGTGCCGCACGATCGCGAGACCCTCGCGCATGTACTGATTTCCTTCGGGACGCAGCTGGTCCGCGAGATAACTGATCCAACGGTCATTGCGGTTTTCCGGCTGGCGATAGCCGAAGCGGCTCACGCGCCCGAGGTGGCGAGAGCGCTCGACTCCATCGGGCGCGAGACGACTCGTACCGCCTTGCGTCAAATCATGGCTCGCGCCCAGACATCCCGACTTCTCAACGGCCGTCCTGCCGAACTTGCTGAACAGTTCGGTGGGTTGTTGTGGGGTAATATGATGGTTAGCTTGCTGCTGGGCGTCGCCGAGCGACCGAACTTACGCGACATCGCGGCACGTGCCCGCGACGCCACCGCTGCGTTTCTGCAACTTCATCTGCCATCGACTAACGCTACGATGTAGAGCTCATCGCAGACACCGGAACTCCTGATCAAACCGCGGCGAGTGAGTGATCCAAGTCGGTCAGCAGGTCATCGATGTGCTCGAGACCTATCGACAGGCGCACGGTGTCCTCGGACACACCCGCTTGCTGCAACTCGGCCGGCGACAATTGGCGATGTGTGGTCGAGGCGGGATGGGTTGCGAGGGACCGCACATCGCCGATGTTGACGAGCCGGGTGAATAGCTGCAGCGCATCGAGAAAGCGCGCCCCGCTCTCGCGTCCTTGGCCTGCCGGTCCCTTGAGCCCGAAAGTGAGGAGTCCGGAGGCCTTGCCGGACAGATACTTCTTCAGCAGCGCGTGATCGGTGTGATCCTCGAGACCGGGATAGTTGACCCAGGCCACCTTGTCGTGCTTTTTGAGGTGGCGGGCGACTTTGAGTGCACTGTCGCTGATCCGATCCATCCGCAGGGACAAGGTCTCGATCCCCTGCAGGATCAGAAACGCGTTAAAGGGTGAAATCGCACCCCCGGTGTTGCGCAGCGGTACGACGCGGGCGCGGCCGATATAGGCGGCGGGTCCGAGCGCTTCGGTGTATACGACTCCGTGATAACTCGGGTCCGGCTCATTCAGCCGCCGGAAGCGCTTCTTGTGATCGGCCCATGGAAATTTGCCCGAGTCCACGATGGCACCGCCGATGCTCGTGCCGTGGCCTCCGAGGTACTTGGTCAGCGAATGCACGACGATATCGGCGCCGTACTTGATCGGTTGACACAGGTAGGGAGTGGGCACCGTATTGTCGACGATCAAGGGCACGCCATGCCGGTGTGCAATCTCGCCGAGGCGCTCGAAGTCGGTGATGTTGCCTTGCGGATTACCGAGAGACTCCGCGAACAGCGCCTTGGTCTTGCCATCGATCAGCGGTTCGAAGGTCTCCGGCCGCCGGTAGTCGGCGAAGCGCACCTCGATGCCGTACTGCGGCAGCGTGTGCGCAAATAAATTATAGGTGCCGCCGTACAGCGCGCTGGAGGCGACGATATTGTCTCCCGCCTCGGCGATGGTCGTTATTGCATACGTCGTTGCGGCTTGCCCCGATGCCAGCGCCAGTGCAGCAAGGCCTCCCTCGAGCGCCGCCAGGCGCTGCTCGAGCACATCCTGGGTCGGGTTCATGATGCGCGTGTAGATATTTCCGGGCACCTTGAGGTCGAATAGATCGGCCCCGTGCTGCGCGTTATCGAACGCGTACGCGACCGTCTGATAAATCGGCACCGCGACCGCCTTCGTGGTGGGATCCGGAGAGTATCCGCCGTGAACGGAAAGGGTTTCGAAACGCCACTTCTCGCGGCCGCCGGGTTGTGCCATGGGAGTCGTCCAGTGGGTTGGTGAGTCCTGAGCCTAGGAGAAGCGCCAAGGCCGCGGCCAATTACCTTTAGGCATGTGCTTATGCAGTTGTGATGCCCGCAGCGCAATAACGGTGCGCGCCGGTTCGCGTCAGCTTGCGTCCGCCAGTTCTGGCGCCGTGCGCCGCAGAACCAGGTAGACGATGATGTAGGCTGCGAATGCGGTGGCGACATAGGCACCGAATAGCATCAGCAGCCGGGGATAGCCGAGCCTGTGGTCAAGGAGCCAACCTACCGCCGCGGGCGACATGACGTACCCCAGCATTTGCGCACCTTGTATTCGGGAAGCGAATACCCCGCTATGGTCGATGTTGGCAATGGTTCCGAATTGGTAGATGTCGGTAAAATTCCAGAAGAAGTTGACGATGCCCAGTCCGATCAGGAAAGCGGCGGGGCCCAGCAACACGCCGCCGCCGAAGTGTGTGATGGCGATGATACCGAGCGCAAATAGCAACGGCTTGGACTGACCCAGTCGCTGACTGAGCCGGTAAGCGGCGAGACAGGAGATCAGGCTCAGCAGAATACCCGCCGAGAGCATTTGTCCGACGAATTCGGTGTCGAAGCCGATGGAGACGCCGATCGGCACGATAAAGGCCCAGTACCCTCCGATCATCATATAAAAGCAGAACACTGCGAAAAGACACAGCCACAACACTCCATGACGCGGCAGGGACTTGCCTTGCGGCCTGCCGCGTTCGCGCAGGGGCCCTTGCGCCGGCGCAAATCCTGCCGGCAGCCAGGGTATGCAGAACGAAGTGGCGACGAGCACGGTGCAATAGGCGAGAAATACTCCGGCAAGGTGCCAGTGAGCCAGTACCGAAGGAAACGAATAGAGGACGAGAACATTGGTAACGGCATTGGCGAAGACCAGGAACATGAAGTTGCGCACCGTGTGAGTGGTGCCGGCGAGCACCGCAACCGCGACCGCGTAGGCCATTCCACATCCGAGGCCCGACAGAAACCTGATCGCGAGCAAGTAAGGGAGCGCGGCCACGAACAGGCTCACGGCGTTGCTGGCAACGGCGATCATGATGCCCGCCAGCGCGAGCTTGCGACGGCTCACCCTGAGAACCAGCGCCGACACGACGGCGGAGGCGGCAAACATCCCCAAATACTCGGTCGAGGCGACATAGCCGGCGTCGCCCTCGCTATAGCTGTACTGCTGGATCAGCGCGGCGACGACCATGGGCATCCCCATGCTCGTCAAAAATCCCACCGTCGCGAGCATGAGGCAGGAAGCGATCACCGAGTCACGGTCGGCGTCAACGGCGGGCGCTTCGGCAAGTGAACCGCCTCCCTCGACCGCGAGCTCCCGTGCAGTCATCCTGGATTCATCACTCAAAGACCACTCGGGGCAGATAAAACGAGACCACCCAGTTCGGTGCGTCGACGATCTCGCTGATGCGCAGGTCCCCGCAGACACTGCATAGCATGTAGGCATGCTCGGCGCCGAGCCCCTGAGTCCGGCCGAGCAGCTCGATCATCTCGCGCACGGCATTTTGCGATGCCTCCATGAGATCCGGGCCGATCCCCATCGTCACGTCATAACCTTTTTCATCGAGATGGCGGCTGACGGGTCCACGCGACAGAAACCGCGGGAACCGCAGGCTGCCTCCCTTGATGAGGTCAATGTGCGCCGTGACGCTCATGGGCGACTCAATGGCGGTTCCGCAAACCTCACCGTCTCCCTGAGCGGCATGAGGATCTCCGATGGAGAACAATGCGCCCTGCACTTTGACCGGCAAATACAGCTCCACGCCCTCGCCGAGGTCGCGAATATCCATATTGCCGCCGGTCTCGTACGGCGGGATGGTGCTGAAGCTGCCGGGTTCGGCACGGGCGACACCGATGGTCCCGCAGAATGGCTTCAACGGTATGCGGGCCCACTTTCCATAGGCGGCCGGCGTGCCGAAGGAGCGGTCATAGTTCCAGATGTGAAGGGCAAAGGCGGGAAAATCCGCCGCGAGCAGCCCAAAATCCGGAAACACTCCCGTCCAGCCCCAACCGGAGCTCTCAAACCCGAGCAACGTCACCTTCAATGTATCGCCAGGCTCTGCGCCGTCGACATACACGGGTCCCGCAATTGGATTGACCCGATCGAGATCGAGCGTCGAGAGATCCTCGACCGTCGACTGGGCGGTGATCTGGCCGCACATGGCATCGATGTCTTTGAACTGCACCGACTCCCCCGGCGCGATCGTGATGGCGGGGAGGCGGGCATTGTCCCAGCTCAGATGCTGCTGATGCCGGTGGATGGTATGCGCTTTATTCTGATGATGTGTCGCATGGTTCATCGGAGAATGTCCTGGTGGCGTAGTGCGAGTCTCACATGGCGCGCACGCCAGCGTCCACAGCCAAACGTCGCGTTTATTGTAATTGATCGATCGTTTAGCTATGCTCGGACCGCGCTGGTGCGGGCGCGTGCCATGGCAGGGACCGCCTTTCGTTCCGCAGCTCGATGGTCCCTGTCATTCCCGGAGGAACCGACGTGGTAGTCCGTTCGCACGCGATCGAAGAGGCGCTGGCCCGATATCGGCCGGGGCGGTCCCTCGAGCAGTTCTTCTACACGAGTGAGGAGCTATTCGAGTACGAGCGCCGGACATGGCTGGCGCGCCAGTGGTTTCTGATCGGACACGGCGGCGAAGTGCCACGGACGGGCAGTTACATCGTTCGCGAGCTGCTGGGTGAGTCGCTGATCGTCGTGCGCACCGCCACCGACGCAGTGAAGGGATTTTTCAATGTGTGCCGCCATCGCGGCTCGCGCATTTGCCGCGATGATGGGATAGCCACCGCGTTCACCTGTCCCTATCACGCCTGGTCTTATGCAATCGACGGGCGCTTGCGCAGTGCGACGGCGCTGGTCGAGGGTACTGACAAGGCCGAACTCGGCCTCAAACCAGTGCGGTTGCGTGAGGTCGGTGGGCTTCTGTTCTGCTCCTTGGATCCCAAAGCCCCGGAGCTCGATGCCACGCCGTTTCTTCCGGGACTCGAGTATCAGGGGGTCCCCGGCGCGCGGATTGCTGCCCGCCGTCATTATCCGACCGCCGCGAACTGGAAGCTCGTGATGGAGAACTTCCACGAGTGCTATCACTGTCTGCCGGCGCATCCGCAATACTCGGGCGTGATGGGTCATGTGAAACGGTACTCGATGGATGCGGCTGGGCCGGCGGCAGATTGGAACAGCGAAGTCGATACCTGGGCGCGCACCGAGGCGCTGAGCGACTTTCCTCAGGCCAACATCGAGACGGCGGATGCCGACTGGAGCTATACGGAAATCACACGGTTCCCCATCGGCGGCGGACGCCGCACCCAGTCCGAGGATGGGCAGCCGGTTGCTCCACTGATGGGGCGGTACCCCCGCTACGACGGAGGCGTCGGTACGTTCGGGGTGCCCCCGTTCTCCTATTTCTTCCTGCTCAACGACCACGCGGTGCTTTTTCAATTCCTGCCGCGGGCTACCGAGTCCACCGATGTGACGGTCACGTGGCTGGTCGACGCGGCGTCCGCGCCCCATGCCGTGGATGTCGAGCGACTGGTCTGGTTGTGGGACGTCACGACATTGCAGGACAAAGCCATCATTGAGGCCAACGCCGCCGGCGTACGGTCACGGGCCTATGAGCCCGGCCCGTTTTCAAAGCTGGAGCTGTGGGGTGTGCCATTGATTACGCAGTACATAGAGGACCTGCGAGCCCAATAACCGCACGCCGCCGATGCAAAAATAAAAAGAGGGGGATGGGAATGAATTCAAAGCCGCGATTGGGTTTGGCGATCGCCGCGATCTTGGGCGGCGGTTCCTACACAGGCTTGGCGCACCCGGCTGCGGAAAACGACGCCGACGGGCCGGCCGACGCCATTCAAGAGATCACGGTGACTGCCCAGCGCCGCACTGAAAACATGCAGAATGTGCCGATCACGATCCAGGCGCTGACTGCCGAAACGTTGACGCAGCTCAATGTGGCGACTTTCGATGACTTCGTGAAGTATCTCCCGAACGTGACGGCGGCCAGCAATGGCCCCGGCCAGGGCAACATCTACATGCGCGGCTTGAGCACCGGTGGTGACGGCAACCAGGGTTCGGGCGTCGTCGGCGGCTTTCCCAACGTGGCGATCTATCTCGACGAGCAATCGGGACAGGTGCCCGGCCGCAACCTCGACGTCTATGCCGCCGATCTGGAGCGCATCGAAGTGCTCGAAGGGCCTCAAGGCACGCTGTTCGGCGCCGGCGCTCAGGCGGGTGTGCTGCGTTACATCACGAA
Source organism: uncultured Gammaproteobacteria bacterium (assembly GCA_963807505.1). GTDB lineage: Bacteria > Pseudomonadota > Gammaproteobacteria > Steroidobacterales > Steroidobacteraceae > Bog-1198. The sequence goes on from CAWECC010000001.1 coordinate 2,206,352, forward strand.
CAAACCGAAACTCGACGTGACCGAAGGCAGCGCGGACGTGGGGTACGCCTATACCAGCCACGGTGATCCGAGCAGCAACGGCACCGGCGTCATCAATGTACCGCTCATCCCCGGAACCTGGGCCGTGCGTGCCGTGATCTACAGCGACACGCGCGGTGGGTACATCAATAATGTGCCCGGCACGTTTGCACGCTCGAGCACGGACGCGGGCATTCACTATGCCAACTACGTCAACAACATACCCCGTTATACCAATTCGATAAACAACGGCAACTCCGTCGCCAACGGTATCAATCCCGTCACCTATCAAGGGATGCGTGTTTCGACCTTGTACAAATTCGACGAGAACTGGCATGCGTTGCTGACTCAGTCATACCAAACCATCAACGCGCAGGGCGTCTTTTACGACATGCCCAACTCCTCAGGTCCTGCCGTGGCGCCGAATCCCGGCGGTCCGGCCGCCACGGCCTTGCCCGACCTGTCGGTGCAGCTATACAACCCTTCCTACAACAAGGATGAGTTCGAAAACACCGCCTTGACCATCGAAGGCCGCGTCGGCGACCTCAAGCTCGTCTATAGCGGCGGCTATCTGGTGCGTAACGTGGAGCAGAGCCAGGATTACACGAACTATGCTCGCGGGGTTTATGCCGACTATTACCAATGCATTCCGGGTGCGAACGGTGCACCGGGCCATTGCTATTCGCCGAGTACGACGTGGCATGACCAGGAACACGACACACACGATAGTCAGGAGCTGCGCCTGAGTACGCCGGATGACTGGCGCATCCGCGGTATCGGAGGTTTCTTCTGGGAAGACTATTCGATTGCCGAGCAGGCTAACTGGCTGTACAAAACGGCTCCGGGTTTTGCGCCCATCATTCCGCCGGCCGGTTCGAGTTCGAATGATCCCAGCGTGCGCAGCTACAACACGGCGTTCTTCGACGACATTACGCGGGGTTACACGCAAAAGGCGGTGTTCGGATCCGCTGATGTCAACATCATCCCCAGGCGGCTGACCTTCACGGTCGGGACGCGCTATTATAAGTTCGACAACACGGAGGTCGGCAGCACGGGCGGAAGTTTCGGCTGCTATGTGGGCTCCACGACGACGGTGCCTTGCACCACCTCGAGCACGGTGGTCAATCTCGACGCGCAGCATCTTCATAGCACCTACTCGGGTTTCAAGAGCCGCGCGAATTTGAGTTGGAAGATTACCGACGATGCGCTGCTGTACTACACGTGGTCGCAGGGCTTCCGTCCCGGTGGGTTCAATCCGTCAACCAAACTCGTGCTGAATGGGACGTTTGAAGTCCCCCAAAAGTTCGCCCCGGATACCCTGATCAATAACGAACTCGGCTGGAAAACCGAGTGGTTCGATCGGCGTGTCGAATTCAATGGTGCGGTTTACCAGGAAGACTGGAAGAACGTCCAGGTACAGTTCTTCGATCCTCAAGGCGGCCTCAGCAATCTGACCTTCGAGACCAATGGCCCGAACTATCGAGTCAGAGGCATCGAGACCTCGCTCATCGCCCGGGTGACTCACGGTCTCACATTGACCGGTGCGGCATCGTGGAACAGCAGCAACCAGACCAACTCGCCGTATCTGGTCAATGTCTCTGGACAGCCGATCACCTCGATCCCGAATCCTTATGGGCCCTTCAATAGCCCACTCGCGCAGTCGCCGCCATTCCAGGCGAATCTGCGAGCCCGATACGAGTTCACGGTCAATGACTACCACGCGTTTTGGCAGGTGGGCGGCATACATCAAGCTCATTCGTATTCCGCGACGGGGAACGTCGAAGCATATGACCAGCCGGGATTTACCACCTATGAGGCTTCGTTGGGCGTAGGAAAAGATGCCTGGCTCGTCCAGCTTCATGGGGAAAATATAACCGACGCGCGATATGTGACCTTCATCAATTCCGATCAGTTCGTCAAGGAAGATTTCGTCGGGCGTCCGCGTACGGTGGGTCTGAATTACAGCTACAAGTTTTGACTGGCGGCCGTCGCGGTGATGTTGACCGGTCACACGGCCTGGGGGGACTCAGAGGCTGGACGCCAACGTCAAGGCAGCAGTTGGCGTCCAGCCTCTGAGTCCCCCCTGACCGTGCGCATTGCGCCGAGGTACATCACCGCGCCGTTTGCGTTAACATCGAACGACACTGCAACCCCTGGAGGATGCCCCCATGAAGCGAATGAAGGTCGTTCAGGTAGCCAAGCCCAATGCCGGTCTCGAAGTCGTAGAACGGGATGTGCCCGAGCCGACGCCCCGGCAAGTGCGGATCAAGGTGCAGGCGTGCGGCATCTGCCACAGTGACATGTTCACCGTCGCCGGCGCATTTCCCGGTATTCAATACCCCCGGGTGCCGGGTCACGAGGTCGTGGGCATCATCGACGCCGTGGGGGCGGACGTGCCGGACTGGAAAGCGGGAATGCGTGCGGGCGTGGGTTGGCACGGCGGTCATTGCGGGCATTGCGATTCATGCCGCCGCGGCGACTTCCTGACCTGCAAGGTGGGACAAATTCCCGGCATATCCTATGACGGCGGCTATGCCGAGTACATGATCGCGCCGTTCGAGGCGCTGGCATCCATACCGGATGACCTAAAATCGGAGGACGCGGCGCCGCTGCTCTGTGCGGGCATCACGACCTTCAACGCACTGCGTCACAGCGGCGCGCATTCGGGCGATCTCGTCGCAGTGCTCGGGATCGGCGGTTTGGGGCATCTGGGGGTGCAGTTCGCGAGCAAGATGGGATTCAAGACCGTGGCCATTGCGCGGGGTGCGGACAAGGGGCCGCTCGCCAAGAAGCTCGGTGCCCACATTTATATCGACAGCACCACTCAAAACGCCGCCGAAGAGTTGACCAAGCTCGGCGGCGCCAAGGTGATACTCGCGACGGTGACCGATGCCAAGAGCATGAGTTCGGTGGTCGCGGGACTTGGCATCGATGGCAAGCTCGTGGTGCTCGGCGCCAGCGCGGAGCCGATCGAAGTGTCGCCGCTGCTGCTCATCGGCGCGCGGCGTTCCATCGCCGGGTGGCCGTCTGGAACCGCACCCGATTCCGAGGACACGCTAAAATTCAGTGTGATGTCGAACGTGCGCCCGATGATCGAGACTTTTCCGCTGGCGAAAGCCGCCGAAGCGTATCAGCGCATGATGAGTGGCAAGGCGCGCTTTCGCGTCGTTCTGGTGACCTGAGTACATCCCAGCCCGCTGTAGATTATGTCCGCTTGCAGGTTCAAGCGGCGGCGATTGGGGTGTATGCTCGAAATTCCCACAATAATACAAAGGGATTTGAGCTATGACCCAGGCATTCACCGGCGCACCGCAGGGGGAAGCTCCGGCTGTCTCTGCACCTCAGGCCGTGATGTTTACCGGACGCGGGGCTGAATATTTCGGCATTTGGATCGTCAATTTACTGTTGACGATCGTCACCGTCGGCATCTATTCGTCGTGGGCGAAGGTCAGGCGGTTGCAATATTTCTACAGGCACACCGAAGTGGCCGGATCGAGCTTCGACTTTCATGGAGATCCGATCAAGATCCTCATCGGGCGTGTGATCGCGCTGGCCATGGTGATCGCGTATAACTTCTCGGTACGACTGCACTCACCGCTGACTTTGGTCGTCGTGGTCGGAATCGCCATCGTCATGCCGTGGCTGCTGCGAAACTCGTTCCGCTTTCGACTGTACAACACGAGCTGGCGCGGGGTGCGTTTCCACTTTCGAGGGTCCGTAGCCGGCTCCTATCGGGTTTTTCTGCTGAACGGGTTTTTGACGGTGATCACGCTGTACGTGCTGGCGCCCTTCATGCATCAGCGGTTCAAGGCGTATCAGCACAACAACAGCTGGTTCGGACGGACGCAGTGCTCTTTTCACGCTGGGGTCGGCCAGTTCTATCCCATCTACCTGGTGTTGCTGGCCGGGCTCGTGATCTTCGGAATCGTGATGGGTTTCAGTGGAATCGGCAGTGCGTTCATCGCCGTATCCAGTGCGCAAAAGCACGGCGGGCACCCGAATCCCTTCGCCTTTCTCAGACTGATCGGGATTCTCTATGGAGCTTTGATCGTCGTGGGACTGCTGATTGGGCCGATATTTCATGCGCTCATCACCAATTTGATATGGCGCAACACGCGGATTGGCGAACACCGCATCGAATGCAATATGTCGCCGTGGGGCCTGGTGTGGATCGGCGTCAGCAATTTTGTGCTGACGGTGGTGACACTGGGCCTGTTCATTCCGTGGGCCATGGTTCGCCTGGCCAAGTTTCAGCTGGAAGCGATCCGCCTGGTGCCCGCTGGGAACTTGGAGGAGTTCGTTGCCGCCGAGCCGGACGAAATCGGTGCCGTCGGGGAGGAAGCGGCGACGGCTTTCGATTTCGATATTTCGTTGTAGACCGTGCGCGGGCCTGATGTTGACCGCTGAGTACTTTGATGGACAGTCAACGCGCGTTCGGGTGGTCAACTTGGAGGCCGATGGCCAGTTTCTCAGCATCGCGGGCGAGGACATCGAGCGGCGCGTACCGTTTGGCGAGGTAAAGGTCGACGAGCGGCTGGGGCGCGCGCAGCGCCGGCTGCATTTCAGTGACGGCGCCTTCTGTGCGGTGAGGGATCTCGATGCCCTGGACGTGCTGTTGGCGTCCGTCGCACATCGCGACGGGTGGGTGGATCGCGCGCAGCGCCGAGCCCGGTCTGTGTTGATTGCTCTCCTGGCAGTGGCCGCGCTGGCCGTCGTCGGATATGTATGGGTGCTGCCATGGGCGGCGGCCAAGGCGGCGGCCAAGTTACCGGCGATTGTAGGCCGTCAATTATCCGTGCAGACACTTCGGGTACTGGATGGAAACATCTTGTTGCCGAGCCACATTCCTCAGGACCGTCAGCGGGCGTTGAGCGCCGAAATGCACGCGTTGCGCCTTCCCGGGGGCGGCGCTCCCGAGGGTGAATTGTTATTTCGCCGATCGCCTCAACTCGGCGCCAATGCTTTCACGTTGCCCGACGGCACGATCATCATTCTCGATGATCTCGTCACTGTCATCGACGACGACCCCCAAATCTTGGCGGCGATCGCCCATGAACTGGGGCACGCCCATGGGCACCACGGTCTGCAGATACTCCTACAGGGTTCAGTCGTCGGGACGTTCCTCGCCTTTTATGTGGGCGATATCAGCAGTCTTTTGGCCGTGGCGCCGGCGACACTGGTGAACGCGAGCTATTCGCGAGAACTGGAGGAGCAGGCGGACGAATATGGGGCGGCGGTGTTGAGGCTCAACGGGATGTCGCCGGCACTCCTGGCCGAAGCGCTGAAGAAGTTGGCGGATTCTCATCGGGGAGCGGGAGAGATGGGATATTTATCCTCGCATCCCGCTACAGAGGAGCGAGTGCGGCATTTGCGTGAAATGAGCCGCTAGACATCATGGCCCCCCGCCGTTCTGGCGGGGGGCGGTTTAATTCAGGATTCAAGTAGTCTGCCTCCCGTCGTATCGTGGGTTGCGCACCGAAGTGCGCCGAGCCACATACAGAACGCCGGTCAGCGTGATCTGCACAAGCCACAGGAGGCAGACTATGAACGAGGTTACCACTGCTTTTGTCGGATTGGATGTACACAAAGAGTCCGTTGCGATTGCCGTTGCGCAGCCCGGCCGTGCGGCACCGCGGTTCCTCGGAACCACCGGGCCGGCGGCGGCCGAGATCGAGAAGGCGCTGAGGCATCTGGGTGCCCCGCCTGAGCTGCAGATCGTCTACGAGGCGGGTCCGTGCGGTTACGGCTTGGCGCGCCAGTTGTGCGCGCGCGGCTATCGATGCGAGGTGATTGCCCCGAGCCTGATCCCGCGCAAGCCCGGTGATCGGATCAAGACTGACCGGCGCGATGCGCTGGCGCTGGCGCATTTTGCGCGGGGCGGGGATCTGACGCCGGTGATGATCCCGCAAGAACCCGACGAGGCGATCCGGGATCTATCGCGGGCACGCGAGGACGCAGTCCGTGCTCGCCTCAAAGCGCGCCAGCAACTCAAGGGGATGCTGCTGCGCCACGGGCGCCGCTATACCGGCAAGAGTTCCTGGACGGCGGCCCACGAGCGCTTTCTATCCGAGGTTCGCTGGGCGCATCCGGCGCAGCACATCGCCTTCGTGGAGTACCGCACGGCGGTGAGCGAAGCCCAGGAACGGGTCGAGCGGCTGACCGCGGCGCTGCGCGAGCAAGTGGCCGAGTGGCGCCTGCAGCCGGTGGTCGGGGCGCTCATGACGTTGCGCGGCATCGAGCTCATCGCCGCGGTCACGCTGGTTGCCGAACTCGGTGACCTCAGACGCTTCGCTCACCCCAAGCAACTGATGGCCTTTCTCGGACTGGTCCCCAGCGAATGCTCCACCGGCGAGACGCGCGTTCTCGGCAGTATCACCAAAGCCGGCAACTCGCACGCCCGTCGTGCGCTGGTCGAGGCGGCGTGGGCCTATCGCTTCCCGGCACGGATCCCGCGCCCCTTGCAGGTGCGCAGCGAAGCTCAGCCCCGAGTGCTGCGCGAGATCGCTTGGCGAGCGCAGCTGCGTCTGTGTCAACGCTACCGGCGCTTGAGCGCGCGTGGCCTGCACCACAATAAGATTTGCATCGCCATTGCCCGTGAACTGGCCGGGTTTATGTGGGATCTGGCACGCCAAGTCTCCGTGCAAGCCTGAATCGATCGACTCGCCCCCACCCTCAATCAACAGGAGGTTGCTCAGGTCCGATCAGAATTACTCCCGACTGGGAACGCGACACGCGAACACGATGAGGGGAATCCTCGAAGGTACTACGTGGGCATCCCGAAGCGATGATCCCCGACACTAGACCGAGGCAGCCCCGCGACGTATCGATGCAATGCGGTAGCCAACCCGCGAATATCAGAATGATCCATCGTCGCACTGAAGCTTCGCGCGTCGCGTTCCTCGTCGAGAGTGACTTTCCACACTCACTGCAAAAACCTCCCCCCCTCTCAAGCGCGGGTCCCTTGCGAGAATCCCGCTTTGCGCCCCGTTGACACGAGGGGCCATATCAGGTACCTCGGTACGGTGATGTTGAGCGGTTGACGGTATTCGCCCGAGGGGCTGAGCCGTTGGCCGGCAACGAGGCAGCAGCTGCCGGCCAATGGCTCAGCCCCTCGGGCGAATGCTCTCACCGCTCCACACCATCTCGCCAAGGGCACCGAATCCGGTCCCTATAAAAAGAGAGACGTGCTTTACCGTTGATTGCGGCGCAATAGTAATTACCGCTTCGCAGCAATAGCGCGAGTACCTCACGCGGTGATGTAGATCCGGCGCGTTGATGTATATCGGCCCAATGCGCACGGTCAGGGGAGATAAGAAGCTGGACGCCAACTGCTGCCTTTACGTTGGCGTCCAGCTTCTTATCCCCCCTGACCGTGTGAACCGGTCTACATCACCGTGCCGATGTACAAGTCGGTCGCACCTAAGCCATTGATCCAAGGGTGTTCAGGCAACCTTTAGTTATTCCTTAGCCATGCTTCAGGACTTTGACCGGTCCGGTGCAATACATCGTGGTCCAAGCCATCGACGCGATGTCGGTGGTGAGTTCTTTCACCCGATCTGCAAACGGAGTAATCGACCATGAACACGACCATTCGCACAAAACTCTATGCGGCCCTGTGCTGCGCCTTTGGAACCGGAGCGCTCTGCACGCATTCCAGTTCGGCCGAAGCGGAGGATGCCCCATCCAGAATCGTTCGATTTGCTGATCTCGATATCACGAAGCCGGCCGGAGCAAAGGTCCTCTACGGGCGCATACGTGTTGCCGCGCACACGGTTTGCGAGCAGTCCGCAGGCGGCGACCCGATCCTGAGACCGGCCGTTCATGTCTGCATCGACAAGGCCATCGATGCGGCCGTTCGAAAGGTTGATGCGCCCGCCCTGACCGCCTTGCGCTTTGGCGGTAGTGGCGACGTTCGGCTTGCCAGCAAGTGATGGACTGCGGCGTCGTCGGTGGGTTGGACAGACTCACCGATGACGCTGCCGTGGCCGAGGCGGGACTGTTGCAAGGAGCATTGCTCGCCGGGGAAGATAGGGCTTGCGCTGCACAAGCCTTATACTGCTGCCAGGAGGCGTGTCAAATGCCGACTGAAAATCCCGGCAGCAGGCTGCAGATTGGCGAGTGGCTGGTCGATCCCGCACTCGACATCATTTCACGTGATGCAGAAACCCAGAAACTCGAGCCGCGAACCATGCGGCTGCTCATGTGCCTGGCCGACTCCGCGGGCTCGGTCGTCAGCGTCGATCGCCTGCTCAGTGAAGTATGGAGCGGCGTCGTCGTGGGATCCGCGTCGGTATATCAGGCCGTGTCGCAATTGCGCAAGATTCTCGGCGATGTGGACCCCAATCCGACCTATATCACGACGGTCCCGCGCAAGGGCTATCGGCTCATAGCGTCAGTCAAGCCGGTTGAGCCCGCAAGGCCGCCGGTAACCGCCGTCGAGCCTGCCGCCGAGCCGGCCGTGGTGCTAGATGTCCCGCGCGGGCGCCGCGTGAGGCTGATCTTCTTCGGCGGGGCGGTGCTTGCTGCGGCCCTCCTGACGGGTTCGTTCATCTGGACAAGATTGCAGACGGCCAACCTGCCGACGGGAAACCTGGCTTCGATCGTCGTGCTGCCCTTCGTAGATTTGACGGCCGAGAAAGGGGACCAGGCGTTTTGCGACGGCCTGACGGAGGAGCTTTCCAATTGGCTCGCGCAAATTCCAACCTTGCGCGTCGTGGCGCGCACATCCGCGTTCGCTTTTCGTGGAAAAGATCAGGATGTACGCGCGATCGGCAAGGCGCTCGATACGAACCACGTCCTCGAAGGCTCCATGCGCCGGTCGGGCAATCACGTACGGATCAGCGTGCAGCTCATCGACGCAAGCACGGGTTACCACCTCTGGTCGGAGGACTTCGACAGACCGATGGACGATTCGATCGATGTCCAGGAAGGCATCTCCCGGTCGGTGGCAGGCATGCTGAAAGTGCGCCTCACCGCGGATTCCGACCGTCAGTTCGCGGCGAGACGCACCGCGAATCCCCAGGCCTATCAACTGTACCTGCTCGGGCGCCACTATGTTCAGCAGATGACCGCCGAATCGACGGAGCGCGCCATCGATCTGTACCAACAAGTGCTGGCCGCCGATCCGAAGTTTGCGCCGGCTTACACCCAGCTTGCCTATGCTCGTCTGAACCAAGGTTATTTCCGAGATCTTCCGATTGCCGATGTGGCTGCCCAGACGGAGCCTCTCATCGCAACGGCGTTGCGCCTCGATGACCGCCTGTCCGCGGCATACGCCGTCCGAGGGGCGCTGCGGGCTGCCCAATCCAGGACGAAAGAAGGCCTCGATGATTTGCAATTCGCCATTTCGTTGAATCCGAGCGACATGGCGGCATTCGCTGAGATTGGCCGGATTCGGCTCAATGGCGGACAACCGCGCGAAGCGCTGGCGAGTTACGGCCGCGCGGCGGCGTTGGATCCCTTGAACTACACCTTGCAGGAGCAGCGATGCACGGTTTTGGAAGATTTGGCGCGATACGTGGAGGCTGAGAACGCCTGCACCCGCGCGCGCATCCTGCAACCCGGCATCGCGTCACCGGACAATCAATTGGCCTGGCTTGCCGAATCGCGCGGGCAAATAGACGCGGCTCTGCGGTGGAATGCGATTTCCCTCAAAGCGTCATCAGGCGATGACTTCGATCTTTACTGGACCCGATCGGCTTTTTTCCTGTCGGTTGGGCTTGCGGCTTCCGCGCGATCGGCGGTGGAAGTCGGCCGCAGCGCCACTCACGATGACGATAATGCCAACGTCGCACTGGTTCGTGTCGTTTACTGCGAGGGCGGCGCGGACGCGTTGCGCAGTTACCTTGAGTCCTCGCATCTCGAGCAATCGACCCATGCGATTGCGCTATTCGAAGCGGCCTACGCGCGGATGCTATTGGGTGATGCGGCTGCAACCAAAGCACTGATCGCTCGCGCGTTGGTTGCACGAGATCGGATTCCTGGTTTTGCCGAGGATCCATGGTACGCAAGAGGCGTAGACCCCGAAGGTACGCTCTATCGGATCAATCTTGCCGTGGCGGAACTCGCGCATGGAGATCGCCCGTCGGCGCAGCGCGAGTTGAACTCGGTACTCGCGATGCTCGATCAAATGATCGCCGCGGGTGTCGAGCGCCACGCGACTTACGAGCTTCGTGCCAAGGTCTACGCACTCGAAGGGCGGGGTGACGATGCCATGCGAGATCTCGGCACGGCCGCCAGACTCGGCTGGCGCCGCACGTGGTGGGCGATGCATGAACCGTACTTTGCTTCGTTGCAGCCCAGGACCGACTTTCAGGCACTCATGGCTCAAGTGAGCCGATCCAACGATCGGCTCACTGAGGATATGAAGTTGGATTAGGAAAACCTACCGCCGGCCTTCCGGCGGGTGGGGTCGCCTTACGAGCCTACGCCCAGCACAGCGCATGCGAGCTTGCAGACGATGTTCGGGTGAGGTCCCGGTCCAACGTGCGCAGAACTTGCGCCAGTTGACGTAATCGTAGAGTAGGGTGCGGCCGCAACCGGCTCGGTCGGATCCGGCCCAACCACATCCTTCGGAAAATTCTCGAGGATTTTCAATCCCATCGAGTAAATGACTTGTCGGTAAGCAAACTGCCACTGCGGCAACGAATAAGTGCGGGGAATACGGTTGAGGAGTACTTTGAAATCCTCTATAAACACGTCGCGCTCAGTCATGGTCGGCCCTCCCGGTTAATTATGTGTTGGGAATCTGGTCCGTAGTCGCGTCGCGAAACCGAGCCAGTATGCCGCAATTAACGCCGTGCAGGCTGCGTAGATTTGCGGCTATGCACACACGACTTCACGACCCAGCGCCCTGAGGGCGGATAGGGGCAGGTTAACCTGCCGTCATCAATAGTCCGGCCACCGCGGCTTGGCATGCGGCCAAGCCCTGTCCCAACGCCATTCCTTGCCAAAGAACATCGTTCGAATGGAATGCGGCGCGAATCATCGATTTGATCGGCTTGGCTTCCGCTGAGCGCAGATCACCGTGAGCATGCAGCCAAGAGTCGGCCCTGAGCGCAAGCGCGACTTCGTTGATTGGGCGAATGCCGCATTCGAGAGCGATCGCATCCACCACCGCATGCGGCAACAGCTCGGGCAAGACGCTCATGCTGTCGCCTGTGATTTCCGCCGAGATCGAGGCATCGCCATACAGGGACTTCGCCGCCGCGCCGATCCAGGCACGAGTGCGCGAGAATCCCGGCTCCTCGCGCCGTCGGCCAATAATGGGTTCCGCATAGCCATAAGGGCCCAGACCGGTGTGAAAATCGATGATGTTCACCCGTGACGCACCTTGGAGTTGGGATTGGACTATTCGCGTCAAGGTCGTGCGGGACCAGCTGGGTGCCGTACCGCCGTAAAAGAGGCCTTTGGGATGCTTCCACTGTCCGCCGGAGACCGCCTTTTGGAAGGTTGCGAAGCCGTGGCGCTGTATCCACTCCGCCAGGCGCGCGCCTGTTCGCGCTTGAGTCTCGGTTGACCAGTCCGGCGGGCATAGGTCGCCGGACAATTCCTCGTACAAGGAGTTTTCAGGAGGAGGCCGGCTAAAATCAATCCAATTGCGATTGATGTCGACATTCTGCTCGTTGGTTCGTCTCAGCCATGCAAATCCATAGGGGTTGATCGCATGCACGTGAAGCACTGCGATATCTTTCGGCAACGGAGCCGCTGTTGCCCGTCGCAGCCATTCGATTTGGGTTGCCGAGCCAAAAAAGCCTTCGACTCCGTGTGTTCCTGAAACCGTCACCAATACCCGCGGCGCGTCGGGCGGTCCAAGCCAGGCGACGTCGGTCGCAAGTTCGCCGCCGTCCGGACCTCGTTCGGCAAGCACCGAACTGTCCAGTACCGCTCCCGCGGCGCGCGCGGCGCTCATGAATTTTTCCCGCGCGATTGGGTAATTTTCGCTGAAGCATCCGTTCATTACGATTTCCTCGGGGTCAGGCGCCGAAATCCCGGTTGCCATTATGCATTGCTTTCTTTCATCCGAAAAATCGCTCTCGGTGTTCTTCTTCCTCATGCAGGACGCGTACCGAATAAAATGGCCTCAATGGCTTCCGAAGGCAGAAAGCCGGATGAGTCGATGATGGCGGGCAAAGTCAGGGGCGGGGAGCAGGGGCAGGGCGCGCGTTGACGCTGCCGCGCGCGGCATCAACCCCTCAAGTCGTGAATACGGCTTTGGGCTCCAAAAAAGCCTCGATGCCGTAAACACCAAATTCCCTGCCAATACCGGATTGTTTGAAGCCGCCGAAGGGCGCGCGCGGTTCGTCGTAGAAGGCATTGACCATGACGCGACCGGCAACGATTTGATTCGCCACGTTTCTGCCCCGCGCCGGATCCGATGTGGCCACGTAGGCGTGGAGACCGTAAGCGGTGTCGTTCGCGATATCGATTGCCTGTTCTTCGGTCTTGTACGTGATGACGCAGAGCACGGGCCCAAAAATCTCCTCCCTGGCGATTGTCATGTCGTTCGTCACGTTCACGAATACCGTGGGTTTTACGAAGTAGCCTGACTCCAGCCCGCTCGGACGGCCTTGACCGCCGATAATCACCTCGGCGCCTTCTTCGATTCCTCTTCTTATATAGGCCTGAACACGGTCGTATTGCTTGCTCGTGACCAGCGGCCCAATAGCAGTATCGGATGCCGCGGGGTCGCCGATCTTCAATCCCTCTACCGCCTGCCGAATGGCCACTTTGATGTCCGCCAGCCGGCTTTCAGGAACGAGGAGCCGGGTTCCATTGATGCAGGCCTGTCCGTTGTTCATAAAGGCTGCCGCAACCGCAAACGGCACGGCCTTGTCCAAGTCGGCATCGTCGAGCAAGATATTGGGAGACTTTCCTCCTAGTTCCAGCGTCACCCTCTTCATCGTTGCAACTGCATCCCGCGCAATCGTCTTGCCAACGACGGTTGATCCAGTGAACGAGATCTTGGCGATGTCGGGATTGCGGGTGATCTCGGCACCCACGACGTCACCGCGGCCGATTACTATGTTGATGACTCCCGGCGGAAGTCCGGCTGCGTCGAAACATTCCATGAGCAATTGGGTTTGCAAGGCGCTCAATTCGCTGGGTTTGACGACGGCCGTGCAGCCGGCCGCTATCGCTGCCGCGAGTTTCCCGCAGATGAACGAGGTACTCGCATTCCAAGGGGTGATCAGTCCCGCCACGCCCAGAGGTTCGAGCGACACGAGGGACTTTCCCACATTCCTCGTGAAGGGAATTTCTTCCAAGGCCCGCTTTGCCTCGAGGAAGCTTTGCGCCGCGCGACGAGCGGAGGCATTGCTGAATTGATACACGCCGCCGTATTCCTCCACCATGATGGCGATGTGTTCGTCTGCTCTCGCGATGACGGAGTCGTGCAACGCCTGCAGGTATCGCGCCCGCATGTCTACGCTGGCTTTGGAGAACGTCTTAAATGCTTCTTTTGCGGCTCGGATGGTGTCGCGGGTATCTTGCTCGTCGCCGAGGATCACCCGTCCAATGATCCGTTCGGTGGTAGGGCTGATGAGGTCGAGCGATTCTCGGCCATGCGATTCAACGAACTGCCCATTGATATAGTGTTTTGCGACGGTCTTCATGTAGGTAACCTCTCGATGGATGGCATGACGGCGGAACTCATGCCAAATTGTCGGCCCGGGGGTGAAGCCAAGATAGACGACAATTGCCCGCAACTTGCCTAATCCTGCAAGGCGGCTGATCCGAGTGATTGGCCGCGGAAATCCGGAGATCGTATAATTGTTGACATCGATGCTGCTTGGGGCCGTAATTCCGGATTGAACTCAGCAATGAACCACGGCGAAAAGGACAAACATTTGGGCAATGGTTTCGCGTCTGCGCGGGATCATCTCGGCTCAATGGTGGCCATGGCCTCAAAGGCAAGTTCGGCGGCGGACGGCATTACTCAAACCATCATTCCGTTTCTCTCCATCATAAAATCGAGCAAGCCCACCCCCGTTCGGCAGGGAGTGCTGACGCCTTCATTTTGCGTGGTCGTCCAAGGCACGAAGAAGTTTTATCTGGGACGCGAGATCGTCCGCTACGGGGCAGGAAAGTATCTTGCAGCGCTCATCGATATGCCTTCAGCGGGGCAGATTGTCGGGGCGACGAAAGCCGAGCCGTACCTGGGCATCAGAATGGATTTGACGCAGGAGGAAACGGCTTCAGTCGCGATGGACGCGAAATTGAACATGAGCGTGAGACCGGGAGTGAAGCGAAGCGCCGGCGCATTCGTAGGCAGGACAGATCCGGATGTATTGGAAGCTCTCGTCAGACTTCTGAGGCTATTGGATAAACCTCAGGATGTCGCCTTCCTCGCCGCCTCGATCAAGCGGGAAATCATATATCGCTTGTTGATGGGAGCGGACGGGCGGCTGTTCTTCCAGAATACGGTCTCGGACTCGCAGACTCTCGCACTGGGCCGGTCCATTAAGTGGCTCAAGGAGAACTTCGATCGTGATCTGGTGATCGAAGAACTCGCCAGATCGAGCAATATGAGTGTTTCGAGTCTGCGTCATAAATTCAAAGTCGTCACGACCATGGGCCCGCTGCAGTATCAAAAGCATTTGCGCCTTCAGGAGGCGCGCCGGCTGCTGCTTGGGGGCACGGTTGATGCGACGACCGCCGCTTTGAAAGTGGGCTATGAGAGTCCATCGCAATTTAGTCGTGAGTATCGACGCTTGTTTGGGCTGCCGCCCCTAAAGGATTTGAAATCGATACAGCAAGGGACGGCGATCGCCGACTTGCAAGACTGATCTCGCCGTATCGCGCTCAGGTTTTCGAGGCTGCCAGCAGCAGGCCCCACTGCAGGGCGAGCGGCCGATTGCGCAGGCTGAAGGTGACTGGGGTGGGAATACGCGAGAAGCTCATGGATCTGTGCAAGAATATTAACTTATGGCTAAACGCATGCGATGGGTGTCTTTACTTTTCGCGTCTTGCCTCGTCAGCCTCAGCGCTTCTGGTGCGCCGACCGATCGGCCGAGGCTCACATTGCCGCAAGCGATCTGCGTGGCCTGGGACAGGACCGTAGCGCTCAAGCTCCAGGGCACCAGCGAAGCCGAGGGACTCAGCGGCAGTTTTGAGATGGAGGCGGATCCTCGAACCGGCCGCTATGTCGCCACGCGCGATTATGGCATTGCCTCGAAGGCTGAAGGTTTCGACGGAAAGCTCGAGTGGACCCGCGGCTGGTCCGGTACTTCCCATTATCTGGATTCGGGACCCGCACAGGCCATCTCGATTACGGAGGCGTGGTTGCGTCGGCGCGGGTGGTGTGAGCCGATGACGGACGCGCCTGAAATCACGGCGTTGCCCGATGAGACAAACTCCGGGGTGGTCGATGCCGTATGGCGTGTGACGCCGCGCGGAGGAATAGCGGCAATCTTGCGGTTCGACCGTGCCAGCGGCCTGCTTCGGCAGTCCGAGCTGCGCCATCAGTTCAATCGCGTGCTTCTGGACTATGCCGAATGGCATGACATCGGCAACGGTGCCCTGGTGCCGATGCGCCAAAAGATCGAGGAGCCGGAAGACGAATCCGTTGAATCCATCGAGTTGACGTCGGCAAAACCGCAAGCACAGATGGGCGAGGCGAACAAATTCGCCAGGCCTCAATTGCCGCGTGACCACGCCATCCTCGGTAACGCGCGCTCGGCATCGGTCGCTTACGAGGATGATGGGATCGGCCGCATCTACGTGCCGCTGGTCATCGAGAACAAGGGCCCATTCATATTCGAGATCGATACCGGCGGCCATTTCATACTCACGCCGGAGACCGCGAGCGAGCTGCACCTGAATCCGCTTGGAAATCTCAGCAACTCGGGCGCCGGACCGAGCGTCGTACATAGCGGCTTGGTACATATAGCTGAGATCCGCATCGGTTCGGCAGTCATCCGTAACCAGGTCGCCAATGTGTTCCCGCTATCGAAGTCCGGTAACGATCGGGGCAAGCGTCCGCGACGGGCCGGCATCATAGGACCGGAATTGTTCGAGCGATTTGTGGTGCAGCTGGACCGTAATACCAAGACTCTCACGCTGACGCCTTTCGAGGCGTTCACCGGGGTGCCCAGAGGCGTTTCCATTCCGATCAATTTCACAGAGGATCCGCCGGAAGCCAGCGGAACCTTCGACGGTGTTGGCGGCAATTTCATGCTGGACAGCGGCGATGCCGGACCGGCAATCGTATACGGATATTGGGCCCAGGAGCACGGCTTGGCGGCACGACTTGGCGGAGGTGTCGCGTGGTCGGGCAGCGGAGTGGGCGGAGAATTTCCGAATACCCTCAGTCGAGGCGAATTCACGCTCGGTCCGCTGACCTTTCCTCATGAGGTCGTAAGCTACGAAGGAATAGGGGATCGCGGCGACAATTCGACCCGCATGCTGGCAGGAACGATCGGCGAGTCATCGCTCTATCGATTCAACATGACCTACAATTACAATCGCGAGTTGGTGTGGATCGATCCGATATCGAAAATAGCCCCGCGTGCCTACAACAGGTCCGGGCTCGATCTGCAAAAAGATTCGCCGCAAAGCTTCGCCGTCACCAAGGTCATGCCTGAGTCTGCGGCGACAGTCGCCGGGATAAAGCCGGGTGACAGAATACTCTCGATCAATGGGCACCCGGCCTCGCAACTTGGGCGTACCGACGCGTTGGCGACTTTTGCCGGGCCGGTCGGTTCGGACGTTGAGGTGTTGGTCGTACCGAAGGAAGGCGGAAAGGCGCAATCCGAACGACTGCGCCTCAAGGAAATGATCAATTGAGCGTTCTTGCGCTTCCGTCTGGGGCCGCTCGATCAGAACGTAATACGCACCCCGCCGAATAGCTCGATCGGCGCGGCCGGGCTCAAGAATCGATTGTTGACTCCGGGACCGTTGGTCACGCCGTCAGGCGGAATACCCGGTGCGTTGATGCCGGTCGGATCGCTCAGAATCCCCCAGGACGAGTATTGCTTGTTGAAGAGATTGTTGATCGAGGCAAATACTTCGAAATTCGACGTGGGCTTGTAGTTGCTATGCAGATTGACCGTTGCATAGCCGGGTATCGGCGCGAGTTGATTGGACTCATCCCCGACGTAGAAAACACTGCTCACGTAGACCGCCGTGGCACCTACCGACCACTGCGGCAGGATTTTGTAATCCGCACCGATTTTCAGACGATTCTTGGGTATGCCCGGCAACCGGTCGCCGGGTTCGACTTGAGTGTCCCCGAGTGCGTTTTGGAACGGATTCGAGGGTGAAGGCTCCACGAACGGCGAGCGGAAGGTCGCCTGCACGAAGCTGTAGTTGGCGAAGACAGACCAACTCAGAGCCTGATATTTGATGCCCACCTCCGCGCCCTGGCGGCGCGTGTCACCGATGTTTTGGAAGAATCCCTGGCTGATCGAGGTCGCAATTCCGAAGATGTCGTCCTCGAGAAGCGTTCGGAATCCACTCACGTTCCACGATATCTGCCCGCTCGCCGAGGGGCCCGGGGGGATCGTGCCGCGCAGGCCGAGCTCCACGGTTCGCGAGACGACCTGATGCAGGTTTGGCGGGTCGCCGGCGAGATTCGTGGGCAGGAGGCAGGGAGTCAGCGGGTTCGAGCATTCGATCTCGCTCGCGGTCGGCGTGCGTGTGTTTTCCGAGTAGCCGCCGTAGGCCGTGATTGTCGGCAGCACCTTGTAGGTGGCGCCGATCGCAGGATTGAAGTGAACGAAGCGATTGTCGCCGTTCAGATTGGTGCCCAATTGGTCATAGAGATCGACGTGGGCGATGTTGTAGCGCCCACTCGCAGTCACGGCAAGGTCCGGCGTGATGTTATAGGTGTCGGTCAGGTAGGCGCCAATGTTCTGGTTGACGGAGTCCACGCTCACCGGCACGGGATCGCCGTTGGCGATCGCGCCGGGAGAGTTCTCGGGCGTATCGACGATCAGATTGGATGGCAGTACGAGAAGCTGCGAGTTGATCACGCCGATCTGCGCGCCGGTGAAGAAGCTCGTCGAGGCGTAGTCGAATGCCACGCCCGCCGTGAATTGATTTTCATGCCCGAATATCGATTCGTCGTCCGAGAGCTGCAAGCTGGCGCCGCGGCCCCAGGCGTTGATCAATTCAAAATCGTTCTCGCCGATGACCTGTGTGCCGCCGTTCGAGATATCGGGGAGGGTTTGTCCGGCCGAGTTCATCAGCGGCGTGACCCCGTCCGGTTGGCACAAGATTCCTGCCGTGTTCGTACAGGCCTGGTAACGGGTCGTGTTGCCGTTCGAAACGGTCTGGGCGTAGTGGCGGTAATAGAGCACGCTCTGCACGGACCAGGTGTCCGTCAATTTCAAGGTGCCGTTGAGCGTCACGAAATCGAGGGTGTTGATATTGGTCTGCGGACCGGTAAAGACCAGCGAACGGTTGACCGCAAGCTCCTGCACCGGCGCAGGACCTTGACCGTTCAACATGTTATCCGACCGGGTAAAGCTCAAATCCAGCGTCGCTGTGTCTGTATGGTAGCTGGCCACCGCGTATAGATCGCGTATGCGATCCTGGGAGAACTGGCGCCAGCCGTCCCAGTCCAATGCTCTGCCGGCTATATAGAACCCGAATGCGCCCGAGTTGACGCCGTATTGGGCGGTGACCGCCCGCTGCTCATAGGAGCCACCCGACAGCTCCACGTCCGCCCCTTGGTAGGTGAACCCGTTCTTCATCGTGACCGAAATCGCCCCTCCGAGTGCATTGAGGCCGTACACGGGGCTGGAACTGATCAGTTCCACTTGGTTGATGGCGATGTCCGGGAACAGGTCCCAATTGACGGTGTCGCCAAAGGCCTCATTGATTCGCACGCCATTTTGATACACCGCCAGGCCCTGCGGCGTGCCGAGCGCGGGCGAGGCTTCGAAACCGCGGTACAAAATATCGGGCTGAAAGGGATCGTCGAGATCGTCATTGATGCTGATGCTCGAGAGACTCGAATTCAGGGCGGTGGTCAGGCTTGCCGAGCCTTCCCGGATCAAATCTGCCGAGGAGAGGATTTGGACATTGCCCGGAATTTTGTCGATGTCGATCTTGGTGCCGGGCATCGCCGTCGCCGTTACCTGGATTTCCTGGAGTTGCGGGCCGGCCAAGTCGTCTGCGCGAGCGGTGGTACCGAGCGCGAGCGTAAATGAAAGCCCTGGCAGCAGCGCTGCGATCTTGTATCGGTTCACAGGAAACACCCAAAATTTGCTCTGTTCAATGCAGTGTCCACGAACGCGGGGGCCCGGACTAGAGAGGTTTTCCCGGAAGTTTCCGGGAATTTCTCCCGATTGTGTTGATCTCGCCAACCAAGCGCTGCAGGGAGGCGCTTGCGGCTGCGTGACGAAGGCGAGCGCACCGCACGTGCTGGTCGAAGCCGTCCACGCAGTGGCGGCGGGGAAGAAATACCTCAGTCCTGAACTGGCCCAGAAACTGGCTCTGCGCGATTTCGCCGGGGCCAAGACGGATGAATTGTCGGCACGAGAATGAAATCGCTCCGGCATCGGGTACAATGCGCGCCCTTTTGATTCTGGAGTGAATGATGCGTGCGATGATTTGGTTGGCGGCTTTCTTCGGCCTCGGACTGTCCATCGGCGTTCGCGCCGCGGACACCTTCGGTCCGGCCCCGGTCACTCCGGAGGCGAAGTCCTTTCAGGTTGGCAAGCTGAAACTCACGGTGCTGCATGACGCCCAGTTCGTAGTTCCCAACGACGCCAAGACCTTCGGCGTGGACGTAACCCCGGCAGCCATGAGCGATGTGCTGCGCGCTGCCGGCGCCCCCACGGACCGCATCACCCTGAGCGTGAATGTGCTTCTCGTGCATGACGGCCGGCGTGTAGTTCTGATCGATACCGGACTCGGCCCCAAAGCCCATGGAACCTTGATGGCCAGCCTCGGTGAGGCGAAGGTATCGCCGAAGACAGTGACCGACATCCTGATCACACATACCCATGGCGATCACACCGGTGGCCTGCTGGATGAGAACGGCCGTCTTGCCTTCCCGAAGGCGACGATACGGATGGCAAGCGCGGAGTGGGCGTATATGCAGAAGACGGGTCCGCAAGAGGTTGTGAAGGCAATCTCGGACCATGTCCGCACGTTCGAGCCTGGTGCACAGGTCGCGCCGGGAATTACGGCGGTCGCGCTAGGTGGTCACACGCCCGGGCACGTCGGCTACGAGATCGTCTCGGGAGATTCGCACCTGCTCGACCTGGGCGATATGGTGCATAGCTCGATCGTGTCGCTCGAGAAACCGCAGTGGACGCTCCAGTTCGACAGCGACTCGCCGCTCGCCAAGACCACGCGCCACGACACGCTGGCTCGGTTGGCCCAAGATCAGGAGCTGGTATACGCGCCTCACTTTCCATTCCCGGGAGTGGGGCACATCGTCGCGAACGGCGATGGATTTGCGTGGAAGGCTGAGCTTCCCTAGTCCGTCGGCACCTTGATGTTGACCGGTTGACGGTATTCGCCCGAGGGGCGGAGCCGTTGGCCGGCAACAGGGCAGCAGTTACCGGCCAATGGCTCCGCCCCTCGGGCGAATACTCTCACCGCTCCACATCACCCCGCCAAGGGCACTCGATCTAGCCCCTCGCGATGGTGATGTACCTGACCTTGTGAACCGGTCAACATCACCGTGCTGCCGTACTCGTCGACACCGATGAATGCAAAGTACAGAATCGATGCCGGCGCTGTCCGAACCAAGCGATTACATGGGGTCAGCGAAACTCGCGCCTAATTCAAATAATCGAAGGGGATCCTCGCAATGCAACAATTCTGTCGTTGTTTATCGCGGCCGGCCTTGATTGCCGGCAGCTTGGCCCTGAGCATGATTGGCACTACCGCGCCCCGTGAAGCGCCGGCTGCGGATCAAACGCCGTCGCCCGTGGCTCTGGTCGATGCGTTGACCAAGGTCGCCGGAGGTCCGCACAAGGGATATCGCGCCAACCATGCGAAAGGCATCATGGTGGAAGGCACGTTCACGCCGGCGAAGTCCGCGCCCACCTTGAGCAAGGCGCCTCACTTCGCCAAAGCGGTACCCGTCGTGGTGCGATTTTCCGATACCACGGGCGTTCCGAATCTGCCGGACGCGGCCCCGCAAGCCAGCCCGCATGGAATGGCGATTCGCTTCAAGCTGCCGGACGGCGGCAGCACCGACATCGTGAGTATTTCGGCGAACGGCTTTCCGGTCGCCACCCCGGGGGATTTTCTGGCGTTCTTGACCGCTGCCGCCAATAGCGGGCCCGATGTTCCCAAGCCGACCCCGGTGGAGCAATTCATCGGCAGTCATCCGGCCGCGCTCAAGTTTGTCAGCACCCCTCGACCGGCGCCCGTCAGTTTTGGCACCCTGGCATTTTACGGGGTTAATGCGTTCAAGTTCACCAATGCCCAAGGAGTCAGCCGCTACGCGCGCTATCAAATCATTCCGGAGGCGGGCGAGCATGCGCTGACGTCGGATCAGACCGCAAAGGCTGATCCGAATTACTTGATGGACGAACTACCGCAACGCCTTGCCAAGGGACCGGTGAAATTCCGGCTGCAGGCCCAATTGGCCAAGGGCGGGGACCCCACCGATGATGGAACTCAGGTGTGGCCTGCGGACCGCGAGATCGTGATGTTGGGAGTCATTGCCTTGAAGACCGTGACCCCTGATCAGGTGGCGGCGCAGAAAGCCATCATGTTCAATCCTTTGAGTCTTCAGGCAGGTATAGAACCTTCTGCCGATCCCGTGTTATTGGCTCGTCCCCCGGCCTACGCAGTCAGCTACAGCCGGAGGCTTCAGTAGGAACGCGGGACAGCAATGTCACCGATGCGCGGCTGCACCTAGCTTCAAGGCGGCGAGCTCTGTATGCGTGGGTACAACGGGCGCGGTCGCCGTGCAAAAGGCCGGTAAGGGTGTAGAGTAAAGCGCTTCGTGATGTCGTGGAGGGAAACCCCTCGTGCCCATCGGCGCTCAAGACAATCTGGACAAGCTGTACGGGAAGCAACGATTGCTGGCCGAGGAAGCCGCGCGCCTGGAGGGCGAGCGTGACCGGCTTGATCCGGATGGTCCGGATGCGAGCCGCCATTACCTGTTGGAATTGCAGATCGCTGCGCTTCGCGAAGAATCCAGCAGGATCAGTGCGCACATTTCAGACATCCTGGAGAGGGATCTGCAACGCTGAGCGGCTGTGATCATCGGCCGGATCTGGCCCCTCGACGACCGTCTCGAGCGCCCGGCCGTCCTGAATCATGATTCTGCCGCGCCCCAGGTCCACCCAGCGCCGTGCCTTCCAGGCCTGCAGGTGCTGATTGACGATCTGGCGCGAGAGTCCGAGGAATCGCGCCACCTCATCCTGAGACACCTTGAGTTCGATTCCCGCCGGAGTCTCATGTCCGTGCAGCTTGCCGAGCGACAGCAGGCGTCGCGCGAGGCGCGCGGGCACGGACAGCAATGCAGATTCCTCGGCAAAGCCGCTTACCCATCGCAGGCGGGCGCACAACAGCCGCAGCAGATGATCGGTGAGTTGGGGTTCGCGAGCCAGAAGGCCGAGAAACTGTTCTCGCGTGACGATCAAGAGCTCGGACGGCGCGGTCGCGCTCGCGCTGGCCGTGCGCGGACGGCCATCCAGCAATGCGATTTCACCGAAGGTATCGCCGGGCTCCATGATGTTCAGGAATATCTCCCGGCCGGCCGCGGAACTTGCGCTGATCCGCACTCTGCCCGTCACGACTCCATAGAGGGCATCGCCCGGATCCGACTGGGAAAAGATCACCGCGTCCCGCTCGTAAGTACGGCGGATGCACAGGCGTGCGATCTGCCCGAGCGTCGCCGGCGAAAGACCGCGAAACAGCAGATTCCGCTCGAGGACCGTTTGCACGCTGATTGCCATTGACCCCTCGTTTTTTCCAAGCGCCGTGATTGTACGGCTTGTGTCAACGCGTTGACAGAACAACGGCGGCGATGCGTTCAACATGACTCCCGACGATAGAACATTCACTTTTCCAAGGAGAAAGTCATGAAAACCATCACACGAAACAGCAAGAACTTCTTGGCGGCTGTCGCGGCGGTCTGTCTCGCCTCTGTCGCTGTCGTTGCCCATGCGGACGAGGCCGCGAATGGCGTTCCGGCTCGCACCGTTCACTATTCGGACCTCGACATCAACACCCCGGCGGGTGCCGCGGTTCTGTACGCGCGAATCCGCAATGCGGCCCAGCAGGTCTGCGGCGATGTGGATTCGCGGCAGTTGGCGGTGGCCGCGGCGGCGAAGGCGTGCGTCAATCGGGCCGTTTACTCGAGTGTGCGCTCTGTGAATAGCCCGAAGCTGACGAGCGTGTACAACAGTCATGCCGGCGCGACGCGGCAGCCGATCAATCTCGCGGCTGATCGATAATGCACCGGAATAGGCGTCGCATTGACCGCTGGGTCAATGCGACGCGCTTCGCCCGCAGTCAGCGGGGAAGAGAATAGACCCCATCTATCGATGCGATCCATACAAACGATTGGATGCCCACCGGCGGCCCAATTACCTTGGCGGGGCCGATTTTTAGTTCGCGGAACGGCGGGGTTCCGTGCACAGGACTGGACATACTGGGGGGGAGTTTTCAATGCGTAATAAATCGACAAGGTGGGCCGCTGCGTTCGCGGTGGCTGCATCGTCGCTGGCGTTGGCCGGCGTGGCGGGCGCCGACGGTGCGCCGACGCCGAACAATTTCTGGTGGCCCGATCATCTGGACCTTTCGCCGCTTCGGCAGCATGCCACCGAGTCGGATCCGCGGGGCGCCGGCTTCGACTACGCGAAGGAGTTTTCGAGCCTCGATCTGAATGTCGTCAAGGCGGACATCAAGAAGGTCCTGACGTCGTCGCAGGATTGGTGGCCGGCGGACTACGGTAACTACGGACCGTTCTTCATCCGGATGGCCTGGCACGGCGCGGGCACGTACCGCACGATCGACGGACGCGGCGGTGCCGACGGTGCGCAACAGCGTTTCGAACCGCTCAACAGCTGGCCGGACAACGCCAACCTCGACAAGGCTCGACGCTTGTTGTGGCCGGTCAAGCAGAAGTACGGAGAGAAGATTTCCTGGGGCGACCTGATGGTCCTGACCGGAAATGTCGCACTGGAGTCGATGGGCTTCCAGACCTTTGGCTTTGGCGGCGGCCGCAAGGATGACTGGGAGCCGGATCTGGTCTACTGGGGACCCGAGAAGATGTTTCTCGCCGGCGATTTGCGCTACACGGGGGACCGGGTACTGGAGAAACCGCTCGGTGCCGTACAGATGGGCCTGATCTACGTGAATCCCGAGGGGCCGAACGGCAATCCCGATCCGCTCGCGGCCGCGAAGGACATTCGCGAGACCTTTGGCCGCATGGCGATGAATGACGAGGAGACCGTCGCGCTCATCGCCGGCGGGCATACCTTCGGCAAGGCGCATGGTGCCCACGATCCCTCCAAGTGCGTGGGAGCGGCGCCCGCCGCTGCCGGCATAGAACAGCAGGGTCTCGGCTGGCAAAATAAGTGCGGCACGGGTAAGGGCGACGACACCGTCACCAGCGGTCTGGAAGGCGCCTGGTCGTCCAACCCGATTGCGTTTACGACGCAGTATCTCAACAATCTGTTCGCGTTCGATTGGGTGAAAACAAAGAGCCCGGGCGGTGCGATCCAATGGACTCCCGCAAACGATGCGGGGGCGAACCTCGTCCCCGATGCCCACGATCCGGCCGTACGGCATGCGCCGATCATGTTCACGACGGACCTCGCGCTGAAATTCGATCCCGCCTATAAGAAGATCGCGATGCGCTTCCACGATCATCCGGAGGACTTCAAGCTGGCATTTGCCAAGGCGTGGTTCAAGCTGACGCATCGCGACATGGGTCCGCGTGCGCGTTATCTCGGTCCGGAGGTGCCTACCGAGGCGCTGCTCTGGCAGGATCCCCTGCCGGCGGTCGATCATCCGCTTGTCAACGCGGCTGACGTTGCACAGCTCAAGTCCAAGATTCTTGCATCCGGATTGACCGGTCCTGAACTGGTGCGCACTGCCTGGGCATCGGCCTCGACTTTCCGCGGCACCGACATGCGCGGCGGAGCGAACGGGGCGCGTATTCGTCTTGCTCCGGAGAAGGATTGGGCGGTCAACAATCCGCAGGAACTGGCCAATGTGCTGAAGCGTCTGGAGGGTATCCAAGCCGACTTCAATCGCGCGCACTCGGGCGGGGAGCATGTCTCGCTTGCCGATCTGATCGTTCTGGGCGGCGGCGCAGCCGTCGAACAGGCCGCCAAGAAGGCCGGGTACGACGTGCAGGTGCCGTTCTCGCCGGGACGCACGGACGCGTTGCAGACGCAGACCGATGTGGTTTCATTTGCCGTGCTCGAGCCGACCGCCGACGGTTTCCGAAACTATTTCGGCAGTGGTCTGAAGAGATCGCCTGCGGAGCTGCTGGTCGACAAAGCGAACCAACTGACCTTGACCGTTCCTGAAATGACCGTTCTGGTTGGGGGGATGCGCGCGCTGAATGCCAATGCCGGGGGCGATCAACACGGTATTCTGACCAACAAGCCCGGGACATTGAACAACGACTTCTTCGTGAACCTGCTGGATATGTCGACCCAGTGGACCAAGTCATCCACCGATGGCATTTACGAGGGTCATGATCGCGCCAGCGGCAAACTGAAGTGGACCGCAACTCCGGTCGATCTCATTTTCGGTTCAAACTCCGAGCTGCGCGCCGTCGCGGAAGTCTATGCAGAGGATGACGCCAAAGAGAAGTTCGTTCATGACTTCGTCAACGCGTGGACCAAAGTCATGCTGCTCGATCGCTTCGACTTGCAGCGGGACGCGGTGGTGAGACAGGCCAAGATGTAAGCGAAACACGAGGCATTTTCCTGGCATTACGTCGGATTACGACGAGATTGCCGCATGCCTTCGTGACTTTCGAGCGGATGAACGGCGGCGTTTGATACGCCGCCGTTTTTTCGAAGACCGCCTCCTGCGGCCCTGCGGCCCTGCGGCCCTGCGGTGCTGCGGCCCTGCGGTGCTGCGGTGCTGCGGTGCTGCGGTGCTGCGGTGCTGCGGGAATTTGCGCGGCGATGTACGCTGTCACTCCTCCTGGGAGCCGTTCAGTGCCCATCGACTCAGTTGAAGACGAGGCGGCCGCGTTATCCTCTGCCTGGCGCTTGCAGCGTACGGGAAACTTCGTTGCGGCCTTCGATCTGGCGCAGGACGCGTTGCGTCGTTGGCCGGACTCCCAGGCGCTGGAGCATGTCTCGATTCTGGCGTTGGCGTCGTGCGGCTCGACGGAGGCGGCGCTCGATGCCTTTCGGGCGACCTCATTGAGTGCGAACGCGAATGAGGATTTTCTGGCGCTCGAGGCGCGATTGCTCAAGGACGTGGCTTTCAGCGGCCGGGCAAATACCGAGGCGATGCTGGCTGAGGCGGCAGAGGCTTATGAGCGCGTCGCGCAGCGTACGGATGGCACGTACAGCCGCCAGAACGCGGCCTTGTTGTGGTTGCTGGCGGGCGATGTAGAGCGCGCCGTCAGCCTGGCAACCAAGGTGGCGGAGCAAGTGACCGAGTCCAATGTTCCGGCTGAGGAGCAGGCGGCCTATTTCCATTGGGCCACGCTGGCGGAGGCGGCGCTGGTCCGTGGCGATCGAGCCGTTCTCGAGCACGCGGTGGCCGCGGCGAATCCGTTATGCCGCAAGAACTCGTGGGCTCGGTCGCGAACCTCGCTACAAATGCGCCGGCTCAGCGCTGTGCGCGCGGAATGTGCCGACCTCATCGAAAGCTGGTACCTGCCCCCCGTGGGATTGGTGCTCACCCCCGAGTACCTGCCTGCCGTTCCGCGGAGCGGCGCAGGAATGGAGGGCTCCGATATGCCGGCTCTTGCATACTGCATTGGCCGCGACCGGCAAAGCGACTGGCAGGAGCTTGCCGCACAAGGGATCCAGCTGCATGTCATCTATCCGGATGTGGCGGCCGAAGAGCCGCAGTCCTCGACAGCCAAGCTTTCGTCCAGGTGCGATGCGTCTGGCCATGGCGATACGCATACCTGGTCGAGTCTGCTGCTCGATGAGAACGATGATCAGGATCGTGTATGCGCCGAGACGGCTCTCGGACTATCGCTCGGCCATGCGGATGCGCTGCACGCCCCGTGGGTGGTCCTCGCAAGATCCAACGGCCGCTGGCTCGCCCTGGGCGATGCCGATCGCAGTTCGACGCGCGCGGCAATTGCGTCGCGCGGGAGCCGGCCAGAAGATGGCTCACGGTATGGGTTTTTGTTTGCCGACGCCGTCAGCTATTCGTCCTTGAATGCCGCCGACACGCGGCGATATTGGACCCATTTGCTGCCGCAGACGGCGGCCGCGGTACTGCGACGGCATTCCGCGGCGATCGTATTGCGTAAGACATGGGGGGATGCCGTTCACGCGGTATTTCGAACGGCGACAGCCGCAGCGTCGGCGGCGCTCGAGATGCAAGCAGCCACTGCGCAACTGGCCGAAGAACTCGAACCCGGCCGCCGCCTGACCTTCCGAATTGCGGTCCACTATGGCCGCGCAGATCAGGGCTTCGATCCGGTGGAGGAAACGCCGTCCATTTTCGGCCCGCAGTTGTCGTTTGCCGCCCGCATCGTACCCGTCGCACCGCCGGGAGGTATCTTCGTCACGGAGCCCTTTGCGGCGCAGCTGAGTCTCGAAGGGGCCGGGAATATCCACTGCTCGTACGTCGGAACCACGAGTCTTGCAAAAAGTTATGGACGAGTGCGCTTGCTGACGCTTGCCTAGCGGTGTCGTTGACCATTGGCGGGATTGATAAAACCACGTTATCTCAGGATAAGAGGGGGTTCTCATCGTTTAACTTTTTCTCGCTTCGTGGCGCGTGAAGTGCAATTCTTTGCCAAGATATATAAGGCTGTTCACCGCCATCACAGTAGACTCCGAGGTGGGTTTCATGTGGATTTTTCATGACTAATGGGCAAGCAATCAATGTCAGCGCGATCGGACCGGTGGTATCGCGTGTTCAAGCAGACGCTGTTCGCGGCATCTGTTCGAGGTTGAAGACGGTTCCAGGTCCGCTGATGCCGATTCTGCATGCCGTCCAGGATGAATTGGGCTTCGTTCCGCACGATGCCGTGCCGCTGATCGCGCGTGAGTTGAATTTGTCCATCGCCGAGGTCCACGGAGTCGTCACTTTCTACCATTACTTTCGTACAGATCCCGGCGGCCGGCACGTCGTGCATCTGTGCCGCGCAGAGGCTTGTCAGTCGGTCGGGGCCGCCGCGGTAGAGGCCCATGCGAAGCGGAGCTTGGGCGTCGATTTTCACGGCACCACCCCCGATGGTGCCATCCGGCTCGAGCCGGTGTACTGCCTCGGAAATTGCGCGCTTGGGCCATCGATCATGATCGACGATCGATTGCACGGCCGGGTATCGCCGCAGCGCTTCGATGAATTGATGACGAGCGCGCGCAGCACCGAGGGTGAGACGTGAGCGCGGCCAGGATTTATGTGCCGCGCGACGCCGCCGCGCGCAGCGTGGGCGCCGATGAAACCGCTCGAGCCATCCTCATGGAGGCTAAACGTCGGGGCATCGACATCGAGCTGGTCCGCAACGGATCTCGAGGACTTCTGTGGCTCGAGCCGCTGGTCGAGGTATCGACCGCCGCCGGCCGTGTCGCCTACGGGCCAGTGCAGCCGAAGGATGTGGAGAGTTTGTTCGAGGCGGGATTCCTCGGTGGGAAGCCGCACGCTCTTGGCCTTGGGCTCACCGAAGAGATTCCCTATTTCAAGAATCAGGAGCGGCTCACGTTCGCCCGCGTGGGGGTGACCGACCCGCGAAGCATCCAGGATTACATCGATCACGGCGGCTACCGGGGGCTCACGGCAGCCCTGGCGATGGAGCCGGCCGCGATCGTTGCCGCGGTGACGGCATCGGGTCTGCGTGGGCGCGGCGGAGCCGCTTTTCCGGCAGGCATCAAATGGAAAACCGTGCTCGGCGCCTCCGCCACCCAGAAATACATCGTCTGCAATGCCGATGAAGGCGATTCGGGCACATTCTCCGATCGCATGGTCATGGAGGGCGACCCCTTTGTATTGATCGAAGGCATGACGATCGCGGGAATTGCAACGGGCGCCACGCAGGGCTACATCTATCTGCGCTGGGAGTACCCCGATGCGCATGCGGCTCTGAAGGCCGCCATTGCCGCATGCCATGCCCGTCACTATCTCGGCGACGATATCCAGGGCAGCGGCAAGCGATTTGACCTCGAAGTGCGCTTGGGCGCCGGCGCCTACATCTGCGGTGAAGAGACCTCCTTGCTCGAGTCCCTGGAGGGCAAGCGCGGCCAGGTGCGCTTCAAGCCGCCGCTGCCCGCGCTGCAGGGGTTGTTCGGCAAACCGACCGTGATCAACAACGTGATTACCTTGTCCTCGGTGCCCATCATTCTCGACCGTGGTGCCGAGCACTATCAGCATTTCGGCATGGGCAGATCCCGCGGCACGCTGCCCATCCAGCTGACCGGCAATATCAAGCACGGCGGCTTGGTCGAAAAGGCATTCGGCATCACCTTGCGCGAGCTGCTGTATGACTACGGCGGCGGCAGTTTGAGCGGTCGGCCGATCCGTGCCGTACAGGTCGGCGGCCCGTTGGGTGCCTACCTGCCTGAATCGCAATTCGACACCCAGCTCGACTACGAGGCATTCGCCGAAATCAAGGCAATGCTGGGACATGGCGGCATCGTCGTATTCGACGACACGGTCGACATGGCTGCGCAGGCACGCTACGCGATGGAGTTCTGCGCCGTCGAATCCTGCGGCAAATGCACGCCCTGCCGCATCGGATCGACGCGCGGCGTCGAAGTGATCGACCGGCTCATGGCCGGTGAGAACAGCGCAAAGCAAGAAACGGTTTTGCGCGACCTGTGCGAGACCATGACCTATGGGTCGCTGTGCGCGCTGGGCGGATTGACGCCGTATCCGGTGTTGTCTGCCATCAATCATTTTCCCGAAGATTTCGTTTCGCCGACGCAGGCTCGCGTCCCGGCCTAGGAGGATTTCTCGATGCAATCCATTGCCGAACAAGATTTGGGTACTCCGCAACGCCTCAGTGCGAAACTGGTCACGCTGACCATCGATGGACGCGAAGTCACGGTGCCTGAAGGCACTTCCGTGATGCGCGCTGCGGCGCTCTCCGAGGTCAAGATCCCCAAACTCTGCGCCACCGATCAACTGGAGGCCTTCGGATCCTGCCGTCTGTGCCTGGTGCAGATCGAAGGGATGAAAGGACTGCCTGCCTCGTGCACCACCCCGGTGGCGCAGGGCATGAAAGTCACCACGCAAAACAAACAAATCGCCGACATCCGGCGCGGCGTGATGGAGCTCTATATCTCCGATCACCCCTTGGACTGCCTGACCTGTCCGGCCAACGGGCACTGCGAGCTGCAGGATATGGCGGGCGTCGTCGGCCTGCGCGAAGTGCGCTACGGCTATGAAGGGGAGAACCATCTTTCGGCCGCGAAGGACACCAGCAACCCGTATTTTACCTTCGATGCCAGCAAGTGCATCGTCTGTTCGCGCTGCGTGCGCGCCTGCGATGAGCAGCAAGGCACGTTGGCGCTGACCATTCAGGGAAGAGGGTTTGAGTCGAGCGTTTCGGCGAGCCAGAACGTGTCGTTCATGGATTCGGAGTGTGTCTCGTGCGGGGCGTGCGTGCAGGCGTGTCCGACGGCGACGCTGTCGGAGAAAACGCTGATCGAGAAAGGCCAGGCGGAGCACAGCGTCGTGACGACCTGTGCCTATTGCGGCGTGGGCTGCTCGTTCCGGGCCGAAATGAAGGGCGAGGAACTGGTGCGCATGGTGCCGAACAAGGACGGTCATGCCAATCACGGCCATTCCTGCGTCAAGGGGCGCTTTGCCATCGGCTACGCCACGCATTCCGATCGGATCGTCAAGCCGATGATCCGTTCGAAGCTCAGCGATCCGTGGCGCGAAGTCTCGTGGGAGGAAGCCATCGGTTATGCGGCTTCGGAGCTCAAGCGCATACAGGCCCAGTATGGCCGCGATTCGATCGGGGGCATCACCTCCTCGCGCTGCTCGAATGAGGAAACGTACCTGGTGCAGAAGCTGGTGCGCGCGGGCTTCGGCAACAACAACGTGGACACCTGCGCGCGGGTCTGCCACTCACCGACCGGGTATGGCCTGAAGAACACCATCGGCGAATCGGCCGGCACGCAGAATTTCGACTCGGTGATGAAGGCCGATGTGATTTTCGTCATCGGCGCGAACCCGACCGATGGCCATCCGGTGTTCGCGTCGCAAATGAAGCGGCGCTTGCGCCAAGGTGCGAAGCTCATCGTCGCCGATCCGCGGCGCACCGACTTGGTACGCTCGCCGCACATCGCGGCCGAGCGGCATCTGAAGTTGCGGCCGGGGACCAATGTCGCGCTGATCAACTCTCTCGCGCATACCATCGTGACCGAAGGGCTGGTCAACGAGGCCTTCGTGCGCGAGCGCTGCGAAATGCCGTCCTTCGAGAAGTGGCGCAACTTCGTCTCGCAACCGAATAATTCGCCGGAGGCCATGGAAGCCGTCACCGGGGTGCCGGCCGCCGATGTGCGCGCGGCCGCGCGCCTGTATGCCACCGGCGGCAACGGGGCGATTTACTATGGCCTCGGCGTGACCGAGCACAGCCAGGGTTCCACCATGGTGATGGGCATTGCGAACCTCGCCATGGCCACGGGCAACGTCGGCCGCGAGGGCGTGGGGATCAATCCGCTTCGTGGCCAGAACAATGTGCAGGGCTCCTGCGACATGGGCTCCTTCCCGCATGAGTTTCCCGGCTACCGGCACGTGTCGGACGATACCGTGAGACATCTGTTGGAGGGTGCCTGGAACGTGTCGCTGCATAATGAGCCGGGGCTGCGCATTCCAAACATGTTCGAGGCTGCCCTCGACGGCGACTTCAAGGCCCTGTACATCGAGGGTGAGGACATTGCGCAATCCGATCCCAATACACAGCATGTCACCGCGGCGCTGACCTCCATGGAATGCATCATCGTGCAGGATCTATTCCTGAACGAGTCGGCCAAATTCGCGCACGTGTTCCTGCCGGGTTCGTCCTTCCTGGAGAAGGACGGCACCTTCACCAATGCCGAGCGGCGCATCTCGCGGGTGCGCAAAGTGATGCAGCCGAAATCAGGCTATGCCGATTGGCAGATTACCCAGCTGCTCTCCAATGCCATGGGTTACCCGATGAACTACGCCCACCCCTCCGAGATCATGGATGAAATCGCACGTTTGACCCCGACCTTCACGGGCGTGAGCTATGCCCGCCTCGATGAGCTCGGCAGCATTCAATGGCCTTGCAACGCGGCGCACCCCGAGGGCACGCCCACGATGCATATCGGTGAGTTCGTGCGCGGCAAGGGCAAATTCTTGGTGACCGAGTACGTGCCGACCGCCGAGAAGGTCAATGCCCGCTATCCGCTGATTCTGACCACGGGACGCATTTTGAGCCAGTACAACGTCGGCGCGCAGACGCGCCGCACCGAAAACAACCGCTGGCACGATGAGGATCGCCTCGAGATTCATCCGCATGATGCCGAAGAGCGCGGAATCAACGAAGGCGATTGGGTGGGCATCGCGAGCCGCGCCGGCGACACGGTGCTGCGTGCGAAGGTTTCCGAGCGGGTACAGCCGGGAGTGGTTTACACCACCTTTCATTTCCCCGAATCCGGAGCCAATGTGATCACGACGGATAATTCGGACTGGGCGACGAATTGCCCCGAGTACAAGGTCACCGCCGTACAGGCGACGCGCGTGAGTCAACCGTCCGAGTGGCAGAAGCGCTTCCGTGAGTTCACCGACACACAGGAAACGCTGATGAAGAGCGCGGATGTCTTGTTTGTCGCCAAATAGGGTGCTGCCATGAGTAGTGATATACACGGCGGCGCGGAGCACCTCGTTAAGATGGCGAACGATATCGGCAACTTCTTTCGTGCGGAACCTGTGCGGGAAGATGCCATCGCCGGCATCACCAATCACATCGACAAGTTCTGGACCAAGCGCATGCGTCAGAAGCTCGCCGCGCACGGCGAGAGCGGCCTCGATGAGCTGCCGCGCGAGGCGCTGCGCCGCCTCGCGAAGCAGCCGGCCGCGCCGGCGAAGGAAGCCCGCGCGTAGAGAGGCGGGCTGATTCCGGAGGAATTTAGGCGGCCGCCTCGCCGCAGGTGAGGTTGCGCATGATTTGCGGGGCAATCTTAACCCGCGCACGCTTTGCCCCATAACTCGTCGCAAATGGCGGCTAAAGCCAATAAGAGCCCTTAATTCGCCACGTAGAACGAGTAGCTGAATCTTACAGAGTCGGCTATAATTCGCCATATAAGGCGAAATAAAGCTATTATTCATAGTAATCCGCCATCTGGGACGACTTATGAAGTTCTCTGCTGAGCTCACCGATGTTGCCGTCCTGCGGGAGATTGGTCTGCGATTGGCACGCGCTCGACTAGAGGCGGGTCTTACCCAGGCCGAAACAGCCCAGGAAGCTGGCGTAGCCAAGCGAACGCTTGAGCGCCTGGAAGCCGGCAAGAGCGTCAACTCCGTGGTGCTCATCCGCGTGCTTCGAGCTTTGAGGTTGACCGGCAACCTGGAAAGCTTGCTTCCGGAATTGCCACAAAGTCCCGTTGCTCTGCTGAAAAGCAAAGGCCGTCAACGTGCTCGTGTAAGGCGCCCGCAGAAGGCAATGGGCAAGGATGCAGGTCCTTGGAAGTGGGGAGAATGAGGCATGGCGAGCGTTGCCGAGGTCAGGCTGTGGGGTAGGGCTGTCGGGGCAGTTTCCCTTGAAGAGGGGGCAACGATCGCGGCCTTCCAGTTCACCGCGCCCTTTGTTCGAAGCGGCATTGAGCTGTCCCCCGTGGTGATGCCGCTGTCCTCTCGGGTCTACCAGTTCCCTTCGCTGGCGACGAGGTCATTTCATGGCCTGCCGGGACTCTTGGCTGATTCGCTCCCCGACCGGTTCGGGAATGCACTGATCGACGCCTGGCTTGCCAGCCAGGGCCGAAGACCCGAGGGCTTCGACGCGATCGAGCGCCTGTGTTACACGGGTGTGCGCGGGATGGGCGCGCTGGAGTTCGCTCCGGCGGCAGGACCTCCACTACGTCAATCGGCCAAAGTGAATGTGGATTCCCTGGCCGACCTCGCCTCCGAGGTCCTCACACACCGTAACTCCCTGCAGGTCTCGTTCTCACCCGAGCACCGCCACCATGGGCTGACGGAGATCCTGCGCGTGGGTACCTCAGCAGGTGGTGCCCGAGCAAAAGCCATCATTGCCTGGAACCCGAAGACCAATGCCGTGCGCTCTGGGCAGGTCAGAGCACCCGAGGGGTTCGGCTACTGGCTGCTAAAGTTCGATGGTGTCAAAGCCAACAAGGACAAAGAACTCGAGGATCCGAAGGGCTATACCGTCATCGAATACGCCTACTCGCTGATGGCTCGAGACGCGGGAATCGAGATGAGCGAGTGCCGGCTGATGGAAGAGGGTGGCCGCCGACATTTTATGACCCGGCGTTTTGATAGGCAGGCGGATGGCCGCAAATTGCATATGCAGTCTCTCGCTGCCCTGGCTCACTTCGACTTCAATGTGGCTCAGGCCTATTCATACGAGCAGGCTTTCGATGTGATCAAGAGGCTGGGTCTGCCGATGCGATCTCTTGAGCAGCAGTTTCGCCGCATGACCTTTAATGTGGTTGCCCGGAATCAGGATGATCATGTGAAGAACATTGCCTTCCTGATGGACAAGAGCGGCAATTGGTCTTTGTCCCCCGCTTTTGATGTTGCCTACGCTTATAACCCCACCGGCGATTGGACATCTCGACATCAGATGACGATCAATGGGAAGGCCGACAATTTTACGCTTGAGGATTTTCGCACTTGCGCGCAGATCGCAGGCCTTAAGCAGGGGCGGGGTGCCGAGATTCTCAGAGAGGTCGTGGAGACGGTCAAAAACTGGTCCGCCTACGCTGATAGTGTGGGCTTGAGTGCCAGTCATCGTGATGCAATTGCTAAGAATCTGCGATTATCCTTTTTTGACGGCTCAAGCGGTATGCGTAAAACGACGAAAACGAAGGCTGGCACGCGCAGGGTAAAAGCCTCCGCGCATAGGCCCTGACTCTCAGCAACAGCAAGGCGTTTCCGGAGCGCCCGGCGCTGGTCGATTCATCGTCGGCGCTGTGATCGCCGCCGCCTTGCTGCTCGGCAGCTAGCCCGTCGCGGCAAACCATCCATCGGCCGCTACTGTAAGTCAAATACCCCTAGTCCGGACTCATGCGTGAGTTCGAGAATTCGACCCCCGCCGCGGGCGACGCAAGTGAGCGGATCGTCCGCGATGATCACCGGCAGGCCGGTCTCTTTCGTGATCAATTTATCGATGTTGCGCAGCAAAGCACCGCCGCCCGTGAGTACGATGCCGCCTTCCGCGACGTCGCTGCCCAAATCCGGCGGCGTCTGCTCCAGCGCTTGTCTCACGGCGCTCACGATCCCTTGCAAAGGTTCCTCGAGCGCTTGAAGAATCTCATTTGAGTTCAATGTGAAGGCGCGCGGCACGCCCTCAGAGAGATTCCGTCCCCTGACGGTGATTTCGCGCACCCGTTCCTCCGGGTAGGCCGAACCGATTTCAATCTTGATGCGCTCTGCAGTCGCCTCGCCGATCAAGATGCCGTAGTTGCGGCGCACGTACTGAGTGATCGCTTCATCGAACTTGTCGCCGCCCATGCGGACACTCGCCGCATAGACGATTCCGTTCAGAGAAACCACGGCGACTTCGGACGTTCCGCCGCCGATATCGAGAACCATCGAGCCGCGGGCCTCGTGCACGGGCAATCCCGCCCCGACGGCGGCTGCCATGGGTTCGGGCACGATGTCGACTCTGCGCGCGCCGGCGCCCTCGGCGGATTCCTTGATGGCACGCCGCTCGACCTGGGTTGAACCGAATGGCACGCACACCAGTACCCGTGGACTCGAACGCAGAAAGCGGCCGTCATGAACTTTGTTGATGAAATGCTGCAGCATCTTTTCGGTATACGTGAAATCGGCTATGACACCGTCTTTCATGGGCCGCACGGCGGTGATGTGCCCGGGAGTCCGGCCGAGCATTTTTTTTGCCTCCACGCCCACGGCGACCACCACTTTGCCGCCGCCTGGTGTATTTTCTACGGCCACGACCGAAGGCTCGTTGAGCACGATGCCGCGCGATTTCATGTAAATCAAGGTGTTGGCGGTGCCCAGATCGATCGAAAGGTCACTTGAGAAATAACCTCGGAAGCGCTTCAACATAGAGAGCTGTCTTTGTGGTGGGTGTTCGGCAATTTCGTTGCAGTGCTGGCCCGGGCGCCGGGGAGACCCGCCCTGTCACGTGTAACACGTGTAACACGTTTTAGTAACTTCGGCGGCCGCCGGCCACCACTGCGCCTGAATTACTCCAAGATCTGTCTAATGGCTCGACTGCGGCGTATGTCATCGGCCGAATCGAAGCCTCCTTCCAGCGCGAGCTGCAACACCGCCCATAATTTTCGTGAATCCCTCGGCACGGGGAGTCTGGTGCAGACTTGCAGGAAGATCTCCCGAATCCCGCCCATCGAAAGCGCCAATTCGCGCGACAGATTTCTCACGCGGCTCACCAGCCAGGGCGCGAGCGATGCGCGAGCGGCATCGAAACGCGAGTGGCTTTTGCGGATCTCGGCGGGCGCGTCGTCGCGATTGCGGACGCCGCAAAGATCAAATACACATACGATGCACAGCGCCTGCAATTCCCGCCCTCGTTTGTCTCTTCGTAGAAGATGATTCGCCATCGCCACATGCACATTTCGGCAACGCGCCAGATTGCCTTCGCGCGCGGTCTGCTGTGCATGCCCTTTGAGCATTTCCCAAATGACTTCATTGTCGGAAAGGTCCTTTTGGAGGCGATCTTGCAGTGAGCATTGCCTTGCGTCGAAGTCACTTCGAGTAAACAGGGCGGCCAGATCCGGCCCCATCGAGTTCCCTGCCGGATCTTTCCGCGCCACGGGATTTCGATCTGCAAGTTCGGTGCACTGCAGGAGTTCCCCGGCATAGCCCAATAGCCAGCCGGTCGGATTGGGACGCGTGAACTCCGCCAGAAGTCTTTTATACGAGATCGAGTCCGGAGCCTCCTGCGGCACCTTCATGCTCCCGCCGGGCGGGAGTGGCAATTTGGTTTGCAACAGGCTGCGAATGGATACTTTCCTCCCTGGCACAGAGACGCCGGTCGCCGACGCGCGCTCGTGTTTGCACTTGGTCTCTCATTTCGAGAAATACCACAAAGGCGCGCAGCTTCTCTGTACGGTAGCGAACGTGGGGGCCCATAGCCGATGCCGACCCACGGGCGAAGGGGCGCCGCATATGTTCGTCAACGCACGGTCATCTTCGCGGAACCCTGCTTGAATCAAGATGGTGACAAGGACACAGCAATTGAGACGTTTGATCGGTTGTTTCGGGCGGCGCAGTATATTCCGCTGCTCATTATCAGTGCTGGGCGGTCACTGACCTGCGCGGACAACTCTCGATCGCAACGGAAGGAGATTTCCAATGACTCCGGAAGCGCTGGACGCCATTCGTTCGTGGGATAAACGCTGCGGCGACAACGAGCTGACTTTTTTCCCCGTAACGATAGATCGCAGGCGTCTGCTCGAGTACGTCGATGAGTTGCGCGCGGAACTGGCGACGTTGGCTAAAGCGCCACAGAAGGCTTGAATCCGGAACCGCCATTGGTCTTCATGCCATGATGGGGGGGGCAGCAATCGTCCCGGCTGAACCGCTCCTTTCGACAATAATTGGGGGGATCGGT
This sequence comes from uncultured Gammaproteobacteria bacterium, assembly GCA_963807505.1. Classification (GTDB taxonomy): domain Bacteria; phylum Pseudomonadota; class Gammaproteobacteria; order Steroidobacterales; family Steroidobacteraceae; genus Bog-1198. The sequence continues at coordinate 2,244,201 of CAWECC010000001.1, forward strand.
AAAATCCTTTGCCGCCCGGATCGTACCCGTCGCGCCGCCGGAAGCGCCAACGGCCAAAGTAAATATGAGTGCGTCAGTTCGCCCGGTGTGGTGGAGGAACTTGCGTGCCCGCCGGGCTACAGGCCAGGTTGCGCGCCGTGAGCGCGCAGTGGCGTAGCACCACGCCGTCGGCCGCATGGACGGTGATCTTCCAATCCCGAGACTCGCCGACGCGGTCTAATACGACGTAGCCGAAACCCGGCAGCGACAGTCCCTGGGTGACGGTCTTGCCGCCGGTCACCAGGCCGGTCAGAAGCGGCGGTACCTGCGTGTCGAGATCATCACCACCTTCGCCCACCACCAGCTGCGGTGCGGCGGCGCCGGCATAGTTCTCGATCTGGAAGTTATGGATGTGGCCGGCCAGCATCAGGGTCAGCGGCGCCTCGTTGGTATCGGCCACGGCTGCGAGCAATGTGGCATTGGCGCCTTCCATGGTCTTGCCGCCGCCGCCGCTCTTGTCGGGTTTGGAGATGCCGCGGAAGGGATGGTGGGTCACCAGCCAATCGGCGTTGGCGGCCATGACCGCGGCGATGTCGCGCTTCAGCGCTTGGGCCACCGCGGGATCCACTTCTAGGTCGGTGGCACTGTTGTCGTCGAGCACGGCCAGCTTCACGCCGCCGAGATCGACCAGCAGTGGGCCTTCATGCGGATTGCAGGAAGGGGTCATGGCGTCGTGGCCGAGCAGCGTGGTCCAGCCCATGCCGGCGCGAGGGCAATCTTCGTGATTGCCGCGCGTCAGCAGCCATACCGTCTTGCTCAGCAGCCGGGCGCCCGGCGTGAAGAAGTCCGCATTCCACGTCGGCCAGTTATCCCCCCACGGGGTACCGGCGCATCGCTGGTCGTCCGGCCGGCAGGGCGACTCTCGATACAAATAGTCGCCCACATGGATCATGAGATCGGGATTCTCCTGCGCGGCGTGTTCGGCTACTTTGTGGAATGGCCAGAAGGTTTCGTCATTGCAATCCTGCACGACCGGTCCCTTGAGCCGGCAGCCGGTGTCCCCGAACACCACGATATGGCGCGGCTTGGCAATGGGAACGGGCAGGTCTCGGCCGCCGGCGCTGACGTGTTTGGCCCCGGCGGGAATTGCCGCGACGCAGACGCGAACGGGAAACGCCGGGGTTGGCCGCGCGCGTTCGCTCATCGGCAGCGATCCGCCGTCGGCGATCAGGGCGGGGCAGGCCGGATCATCCGTGATCAGACGCGCCTCGACCGTGCCGTGCTCGCCATACTGGCTCCAGCCGGCGAGTACTGCTGCGCCGGCATCAGGAGAAAGCAGAATGAGCAGGGCGGCGAGGCAACTGGTTGCAAAGGCGAAACGCGGCAAAATTGTGATCCTTTTCGTTTGGGAGACGGCTGCCAGGGAGAGCCATTCAAGTGAGTACACATGACAATTTTATGACAGTACTGCAGGCGCGATTTAGCCGTCCCATCCCCAGGGCAGTATCCGATACGGCATCCGCGATGAGATAGGCGGAATCGGATACTTGCCTAAATATAGGCTATTCCGCTATTCTGCCTATCAATGAACGAACTCATTTATGAACAATGGCACTTCCCACGGCCCAAATTAGCGCAATCGTATCTGACGCTCCTGCGCGACGGATCGGGAGATCCAATCTGTCTCCAAGCGCCACGACGCCTGGGAAAGACTACCTTTCTTCTGACTGAGGTTATTCCTGCGGCAATAAAGGCGGGTTACCTGCCGGTCTATGTGGATGTCTGGCAGCACCGATCGGACCCCATGGCCGCTATCAACTATGGCCTTCAAGAGGCAATCGACAATCTTGAAGTGCCAAGATCGACTTTGGGCAAGCGTCTTAAGACCAAGGTCAACAAGGTCGGTATCGGTTCAGCCTCGATCGATCTTGGCGACGAGCCCGCGCGTCACAGACCGGAGTCTCCCTTCCTGTTAGTCGATTTTTTGCTCAAATCGCTGATTAGAACGGCCAAAAAGCCGATCCTTTTGCTGCTCGATGAGATCCAAGAACTGGCGATTGTGAAGGACGGGGAGGGCGTTGTCTCGGCCCTAAGGTCGGCCATCACGAAGAGCAAGACCTCCGTTCGGGTGATATTTACCGGATCTAATCAAGATCGACTGCGCGAGTTATTCAGCCGTTCTCGCGCGGCGCTGTACGAAGGCGCCAGTATGTTGTCGTTCCCCGCGCTCGGCGATGAATTCTCTAAATTCGTCGCGGACCGCATCCACGAGAATTTGCGTCGGCCCGTGCTCGTGAGCGAAGTAGCCTTGGCGTTCGAGCGCTTCCAGCATCAGCCTCGTCTACTCATTGATCTTGTGTTCGTCTTCGCATCAGGAAACACAGCGTCCTTCAAGGAGGTGTTCGAGCGGCATGTGGATCGAATCACATCGGATTCAAGTTTCCAGCCGATTCTGGATCGAATGACGCTGCTTCAACGCTTAGTATGCCAACGCTTGAACGTCGCGTCGGACCTTACCTCTGCGGATGCCCGTAAGGAATATGCCCTAGCGCTCCATAAGAAAGTTGTGCCCTCTGGATCGGTGGGTGATGCCCTGCGCACCCTCGTAGACCTGCATGTGCTGACCAAGCCGTCAGGTACGCGAGGCCACTATGCCTTCGATGATCCGATGTTTCGCGAGTGGTTTTTCAAAGCGATGTCGCTCTGAGCGGCTGAAGGGTGAACACGCGCGACCCCAGGAAGCCGTCCACCCACGCTGCAATGACGTTGACCGGTTGGCGCGCCACTCGGCGCCGAGTTTGCGGCGAAAAGTGTAATAAGTCCTTGATTAATGTATGTTAACGTGATGCTAGTATTGCAAAATTTGCAAATCGTTGTGTTGATTCATACGACAACGCAGAATGTCCACCATGGCTAACGCCGACATTCGCTGGCGAAGCAAATAGAGATGAACGACACCGGCAGACGCCCTGACCGGATGGGTCCTAGAAACTCATCCCCGACCTTGATGTTCGAGAAGGTCTTGCGGGCCTTTGCGGAGGGCGACATCCATTATGCGGATGTTCAGCTCGACCTGAAGCGGCTGCTCACCGGCGGTGCATCGCCGGAGAAGCTGCTCGAAGTCCTGGAGCGCTGGGAGTTGATCGACCCGCTGCCGGATTACGCCCGTGAGGGGATCGTTCGTCATATCAATGAGGCGATAGAACTTGCCGCGGCGCAGAACGCGAACCTGGATGCGGCGCCGGATCAAAATCAAGCAGCAGAAGCAGGGTCACCGCCCGCGGCGCCTCCTGCGCCGGGCACGATGGACCGGGATGCGGGATCCGCCACCGCACGTACCGGTGCGCTCGCGGCGGATTTGACGGCCGCCCGGGCCGCGCTGGAATTGGAACAAGGCAAGAACCGGGAATTGCGCAACGCACTGGCTGAGCGGATGGCGGCGGACGAGGACGCGCTATCGCGCAGCGAACAATTGGCACGGGAGTCGGAGCGATACCAGGCTGAATTGCGCACGCTGCGCGCCTCGCTGGCCGCGCGCGACAAGAGCGTGGAGCAACTACGGCACTCGCTCGGCGAACGCGATGCTCAACTCTCGGCGCTGCAACTAGAACACACGAAGATAGTACCGCTGCTCGATTCACGCATGAAAGCCGGCGTGCAGCAGGAGACCGAGTTACAGGCGGCGCGCGCGCGCATCGACGCGCTGGTGGCGGATCTGGCGGCGGCTCGAGCCGCCGTGGAATCGGAACGAAACAAGGCCCAGGAAATCGACAGGGTGCTGGCCGAAAAAGCCTCCCTGAGCGAAGCGGCGCAATCGCAAAGCGAAGATGCGCATCAGGAGTCGGAGCGATACCGGATCGAATTGCGCACGGTGCGCGATTCGCTGGCCGCGCGCGACAAGAGCATCGCACAGGTACGACACTCGCTCGCTGAGCGCGATGCTCAGCTCACCGCGCTGCAGAAGGAGCATGCGAAAATCGCCGCCGCGCTCGAAGCGCGTGCAAAAGCTGCCGAGACGGAGCTGAAGGCGGCCCGGGCGCGCATCGACACGGTGACAGCGGATTTGAAGGCCAGCCACGCCGCGGCGGCCGCGCTCAGTGCGCAGCGCGAGCGCGGCGACTCTCACCTGACCGCCGTGCGTACTGAATTAGGCGCAGTGCAGGCCCGCTCGAGTTCCTATCTGGAGGTGCTGCAAACCCACGAATGGCGCCGTGAGTTGGACGCCAGCAGCGACGTCGCGGCGGCGGGAATTGAAACGCAGCGAGCGGCGGATTTGCCGGTCACGGCGCCGGTCCGGCCACTCGCGCCGTCCGCGAAAATCGAGCCATTGGCGGCACGGCAGTCAGCACCCCGGGCAGCGTTGCAACCGGAACGCGCCGCTCGAAGTGCGAAGTCCCCGCCGGCCAAGCGGGGCGAGTTTTGGAAGCGCGGCGTGATTGCGCCGGCGGCCGGGCTCGGCGTTGCCATTCTGGTGCTCGTGTTCGTCTTCTGGTTCTTTGCGCATCGGTCACCTGCGCCGACGCCGGTGACAGTGCCCGCTGTCGCATCGGTCGTTACCCCCGAACCCGGCACGGACTTGCGCGACTGCCCGACCTGTCCCGGCATGACGGTGCTACCCGCAGGCCGATTCAAGCAAGGATCGGCCGGCACCGACAGTGGCTCATCGTTCGACAAGCCGCAGCACTGGGTGGTCATCGGGCGTCCCTTCGCCATGGCCACGAATGCCGTCACCCTGGACGAATTCCGGGAGTTCATCACGGCCACCGGTCACGACATGCAGGGCTGCGACGTCTACGACGGTGAGTGGAAGCATCAGCCGCAGAGCAGTTGGGAGAATCCGGGCTTCGTGCAATCCGGATCGCATCCCGTCACCTGTGCGTCCTGGGCCGACGCCCAGGCCTACGCGGCGTGGTTGTCGACGAAAACCGGGCATCGATACAGGCTGCCGAGTGCATCGGAATGGGAATATGCCGCGCGCGCCGGCGGCGAGGCCGAGCATCCGTGGAATCCCGACGGATCGGGCGCCTGTGCAAGCGCGAACGTGGCCGACCAAAGCGCGGCGCGCCGCTATCCGGGGTGGACTGTATTCGGCTGCGATGATGGCTATATCTTCACGGCCCCCGTCGGCTCGTTCAAAGCGAGCGCATTCGGCTTGAACGATATGTTGGGGAATGTCTTTCAGTGGACCGAGGATTGCTGGCACGAGGATTATAAGGGCGCGCCGATCGACGGTTCGGCGCGCACGGACGGCGACTGCTCCGAGCACGAGCTGCGTGGGGGCTCATGGTTCACCACCCCGGCCTTCGTGCGCGCCAGCTACAGAAACCACTTCGCTACGAACTACCGGACCAGCAGCGTGGGAATTCGGCTGGTCAGGGACCTTGCACCATGACCTTGCGTGTCTCAGTCGTGGCGTGCCTGCTTCTGTCCATGGCTGCATGGCCGTGGGCTGCGGCACCGGCGGCTGCAGAAGCCCCGGCAGCGACGATCAAGCGTGACTTCGATGCCTGTCGTGCGCACGCGAATATAGACGCCTGCTACGACGCGCTGCGCTGGAAGCCCAGTGATCCTGCGCTTCTCGTCGCCTTGGGAGATGCCCAGATACGCGCGCACCGGACGGCGGACGCGCTTCGCACCTATAAACGTGCCGCCGACGTTGCACCGAACACGCCCGGTCTGGCCGCGAAGATCAGCGCGGCCGAGGCGCGGCCGACCGTCAAGCGCGCGCCTGCAAGTGCCGTTCACGCCGACCCAGGCAAGCGCTTCTCGAATGCCGCTCCGGAGGCGCAGTCGCATTGACCGCTGCATCCTGTCGGCCAATCACCGTCAAAAATTCAGGCGAACCGCTGTCAGAAATTCAATTGCAAAATTGTGGGCCGGGCCGTTATATAGACGGGTCGAGGTTGCATGCGGAGGCAAATGATGGTTACGAAACGCGAATCCCCTGGCAAGAAAACGACGAAGCGAAAGACGGCGGCAGCGGCGCCCGAGTTGACGGACGGCGCGGCGATTGCGGTGCTGGAATCGGCGACGACCGCTTCCATGAGCATCGATTCGGAGGTCCGGCGACAGCTCGTGGCGGCGGAGGCGTACTTCCTGGCCGAAAGGCGCGGATTTGCCGCGGGCAATGAAGTTGAAGACTGGGTGGCTGCTGAAAGAGCGGTGGACTCGCGTCTACGGCAGACGCTGGTAGCCTAGCGAGAAGTACCGAAGCTAGCTCCCGCCCCGGCAGCGCAGGAACCGGGCAAGCAAGGACTCGTGCGCCTCGCCAGCGACGGGCCCGACGCGGACCCATTCCAGCGCCAAGGCGTCCAGTTCATCGACACCCGCCTCGCGGTGTTGCCCCATGTGCCGGACCAGCCGTTGTACCTGGTGGTTGCGACGCAAAGCCTGATCCTCCGGCGGTGTCGGTAGGTCGGCGAGAATTTCGCTGCGGATGCATAGCATCCTCAGTGCAGTTTCGTGCGCCGCTGTGTCGTGGCCGCCCGCGGCACGCGCGTTCGCCCAGGCCTCGTCGAGCGCCTGAGTGCCGCCCTTGGGCCAATGCTGAACGCCGGCGATGAATTCCTCTGCCGCTCGTTTGAGCACTTCACTGTCGGCGGATGCGGCGTCTTGTGCCGCTGCCCAGCCGTAGGCCTGGATGCGCCGGGCGGCCTCGAGCAGGTTGGCGAACGATTGCTCCTGGTCGCGCGCCCGCTGGCGCAGGAGATTGGACTGGCAAAGCTTGAGCGCGCGCTCGAATCGATCGTGCAGCGCGCGCTGCTCGGCTCTGGGCATTTCGCCCAGCGCCTCGAAGGCGGCACGCCATTGCGGAATCTTCCCCACACCCTCCAGCAGCGCGGGCCCCGACTGGCCGGCAGCCATTTCAGCCTCGTCACATAGCGCCACGGCTTGCACCTTGTTGGCTTCGAGGGTGGCGGCATACTCCGCATGGGCCTGCTGGCGCTTTTGATAGACGGCATCGCAGTGTTCGCGAAACTCATTCCACAATCGCTGTTCCTGTTCGCGCGGCGCCGTACCCACCTCCTTCCACTGCAGCTGCAGGCGTTTCACCGCATCCACGGCGTCGCGGCTGTCCTCCTTGGCGAGCAAGGCTTGCGCACGCTGGATGAGGGTTGTCTTCTGCGCCACATTCTCTGCATGCCAGGCATCGAGCCGAGCCTGCAGCCGGCCGAGCGCGGCGTCGAATTCCTCCTGCAAGGCGAGCCCGGCCGCGCGGTCCACGGGAAAATGCTGCCGCCATTCCTGCCGAGCCTCGCGCAACACGACCGCCACCGCCCGCCAGTCCGGACACTCGCCGCTCTGCGCGATTTCAAAGGCGCGGAGCCGTTCGAGCACGACGCCGCGCTTTTCGAGATTCGCCTGCCGCAATTTGGCCTGCGCTTCGAAATATTCGCGGCAGGGCTGATAAGCGGTCACCGAGGCTTGGTGAAAGCGCTGCCAGTCCGCCTCCGAATCGCTGACGATGCCCTTGCTGATGGTCTTCCAATCCTCTTGCAATTGCTTGATCCGATCCGCGAGCGCTTTCGGTTCCTCGGACGATCCGATGAGCGCTTCCATTTCCTGGATCAATTCGGCGCGCTTGGGCGCCACGGCGTGCTCCTTCCATTCCTTGAATTCGTTCAGCTTCGCGTCGAGCTGCTGCACCTGGCTCGTGAGATGAGTGGGCACGGCCGGCATCGCCTGCAGCTTCTCCTCGATGGCACGGCGTAGGCCGGATGCCTGTCCGGTATTTCCGTCGCGCAGCGCACCATTCGCCTTGCCGATCAGAGCACCGATCTGCCGCAGGACCAGCGCCTGCGCGGCCAACTTCTCGGTGCGGGCCTGTTGCTCGGCTTCACGGACCGTTGCCGCTTCCGCCGCCGCCTGGGCCGCTGCTTCGCTGCGGCGCAGGTCTTCTTCAGCGGCATGAGCCGAGGCTTCTGCCTGTGCCGCGCGCAGCGCCGCCTGATGCGCCGCGGCCGCCGCTTGTTCTGCCAGCTGCCGCTCATGCGCCCCGATGACCTCGCGGCAGGCCTCCATGCCCCGATGCACCCGCTCCCGAGCTTCGGGTTTCGCCTGCGACTCGAGGGTCTTCCACTGCGCCTCGAATTGCCGCAGGGACGGCGCATACAGCGCGTCGTACATGCGATGACTGTGCCGCTCGAACGCGGCGCCGAGCGCATCGATGTCGCTTTCGATCTGCGCGCTGCGCTGCTCTTCGGCGCGCAGGGCATCGCACTTCTGCTTGATGATCTTGTAGACGCTCTTGTCCTTGCCGCGCAATTGTTTGAGAAGTTGCTTGAGCTCGGTGGGATCTTCGATGGTCTGCGCCGCGAGCTGGCGTATACGGCTGGAGGAGCCCTCGATGACGAGAGCGGCGACTTTACGCGGATCGTGGATCAAGGCGAACACCCGCGGCAGGTGAGCGGGATCGCCGCTCAACCCGGCAATGGGCAGCAGCGCCGAGGTGTTTTCGGTGGTTGCGCATAGGCTGCCGAAATCGATTGCTCCCGCATCGAGGAGTTGGGCCATGCGCTCCTGCGCGGTCCGTTCGAGGTTCGCGCTCGCGGGAGGGGGAGGTGAGGTGCCGCCCAGGCCTGCGAGCTTTCTCAAAATTTCGCCGTCTTGCAGCTTGCGTATGGCCGCCGCGCGCAATGCCTCGTCGCCGGCGGTGGCCTTGTCTTGGCCCAGAACCGGATCGAGCCCCGTGGCCCCGTTTTCCGCAGTGGGCGGAACTGGGGGCGCGGAGCGAAACAGACGCGATAACGGCGCCACCAAGTGCATGAACCGCATAGATAAAGATGCCTTTTCTCGTCGAAGTGTGTGGTGAAATTATACGTCAAGGGCGCGGCTCAATGGGCTGGATGGGCTCAATGAGCTGGACACGGCATTACGGCCGAAATAGCAGCGCCACGATGTTGACACGGTGGTTCACATCGTCAAACTATCGGCCCTTACCGTGAAACCTATCGTCACAGCCTTGCAAGAATTACCACGCCGAGCTCAACTCCGGGCACTGACGGTCGATTTTGGCTAAATCCCGCACGGCACGTTTCAAGCTCCTGCGCTGGGGGGGGGCGTTCCTCGTGGTGTGCGCCGTGTTCGCGATCGCGGGTGCCGTCTGGATCGCGCACCTGGACAGCGTCGTCACCCGGGAATTCCAAGGCCGGCATTGGTCCGTGCCGGCGCGCGTCTATGCGGCATCGCTCGAACTCTACGTGGGTGCACAGGTCTCGGCGAGCGATCTCGAGGAGGAACTGCACCGGCTGCACTACCGTCCCGGGGATCCGGCATCGGGCCCTGGGGTGTATCGACGGCACGGCAACTCTTTCGATCTGCATACGCGCCGCGTGCGCTTCATCGACGAGCAGCGAGAACCTCAGCTGGTCTCGATCGGCGCAGACTCGAACTCGATCACGGGCCTGAAGCAGGGCGACGGCGCGGACTTGCCGGTGTTCCGCCTCGATCCGCCCGTGATCGGCAGCGTGTTCCCGATTCACGGCGAAGACCGGCTGGTCTTGTCGCCGGCCGACGTGCCGCCGCTGTTGCGCACGGGGATAAAGCTGATCGAGGACCGGCGCTTCGATGAGCATCCCGGCGTCGATGTGCTGGGCATGCTGCGTGCACTGTGGGCCGATCTGCGGGCCCGCCGCGTGGTGCAGGGGGGCAGCACGCTGACGCAGCAGCTGGTCAAGAATTACTTTCTGTCGGATGAGCAAAGTTTCAGCCGCAAGGTGACCGAGGCGTTGATGGCATTGCGGCTCGAGGCCCATTTCTCCAAGGAAGAAATCCTCGTGGCCTACCTCAACGAGGTGTATCTGGGCCAGGACGGCTCGCGCGCCATCCATGGCTTCGGACTCGGCAGCCAGTATTACTTCGCCAAGCCCCTCGACGAGCTCGACGTGGGCGAGCTCGCGATGCTGATCGGCCTGGTCAAAGGCCCGTCCTACTACGATCCGCGCAAGCACGCCGACCGCGCGCGCACGCGGCGCAACCTCGTGCTGCAGGAATTCGCGGAAGCGCATTTGGTCGATGCCGACGCCGCAAAACGCGCGGCCGCCGCTCCGCTCGGCTTGCGACCGCCCGGTGGCGGCAGTTACGTACCGGCCTATCTCGATCTGGTGCGGCGTCATTTGAAGCGCGACTACGCCGACGCGGATCTCGCAGCCGCCGGCCTCTCCGTGTACACCAGCCTCGATCTGCGCGCGCAGGCGGCGGCGGAGCACGCACTGACCACGAATCTGAAGCGCCTCGACGCCATGAGCCACGCGCACGGCGACCCCATCGAGGGGGCGGTCATCGTCACGGAGCCGAACAGCGGCGACGTGGTGGCGGTGGTGGGCGGCCGCGACCTGGGCAGCGACGGTTTCAATCGCGCACTCGACGCTCGCCGGCCGATCGGCTCGCTGGTGAAGCCCGCGGTGTACTTGACCGCAATCGAGACCGGGCGCTACAACGCGGCCACCCTCATCCAAGATGTACCCGTGGAGCTCAAACTCAGCGACGGCAGCGTGTGGGCGCCGCAGAATTTCGAGCGCGACGTCAATGGTCCGGTACCGATGGCACGGGCGCTGGCCGAGTCCCTGAACCTGGCGACGGTGCATCTCGGGCTCGATCTCGGCCTGCCTAAGGTGGTGGACACGCTGAAGCATCTGGGCCTCGCGACTACGCCGCCTCTCAATCCTTCGCTGTTGCTCGGGACGGTGGAGATGACGCCGCTCGAGGTCGTGGAGGTCTATACCTCGCTGGCAAACGGTGGTTTCCGCGCTCGATTGCGCGCGGTTCGAGCCGTCCTCGATGAGCACGGCAAGCCGCTCAAGACTTTCAAGGTGCAGGTGGAGGAAGTGGCGCCGGCTGCCGCCGTCTACCAGCTCGATCGCATGCTGACACTGGTGACCACGCACGGTACCGGCCGAGGCGCGGCGGCGCGCCTGCCGCGGGGCATCGTCATCGCCGGCAAGACCGGCACGTCTTCCGATACCCGGGACAGCTGGTTTGCGGGATTCACAGGCAGCTACCTGGCGGTCGCCTGGGTGGGCTATGACGACAATCGCGTCACGGGCCTCACGGGCGCGGCGGGCGCGCTGCCAGTGTGGGCCGACACGATGGCAAGGCTCAAGTCCGCTTCTTTCGAACCGGTGCCCCCGGAACTCGTCGAGGACCGTTGGATCGGCTACAGGGATGGGCTGGAGACCCCATCGGCCTGCGGCGGGGACGCCGTCCTCATTGCGGTGCCGAAGGGTACGGTGTTACCCGCAAAGCCCGGCTGCAGTTCCACGGCCACGGCGGCCTCGTCAACCCCCAGCGTGGGTGAGAAAATCAAGACATGGTTCAAAAACATCGTTCACTAAACACCCTCGTGGCCGCCCTGGCCGCCGCGGCGCTGCTCGGCGGCTGCTCGCTGTTCGCGCCGCGCCCGACGCAGCCGAGTAATGGATCGCCAGCACCGCAACCGCAGTCCTCGGGCTCGCTGCCGAGCCCTGCGCCTCCGTCCGCACCGCCTGCGCAGCCCGTTCCGCCGGCGCCGCCGCCTCCATCGCGCGAAAATCACCTGTCTCCCGCGACACACTCATTAGTGACGCAGGCGCGGACGCAGATATCTCACGGTGACCTTGACGGCGCCTCGGCGACCCTGGACCGCGCCTTGCGCATCGAGCCGAACAATCCTCTGCTGTGGATCGAACGCGGGCGGCTGAGGCTCGCGGAGAGCGACCCGCATCAGGCTGAGGGTTGCGGGCGCAAGGCGCTGGCGCTGGCGAGCGGCGATCACGGCACGCAGGCTCAGGCTGGCCGCTTGCTGGCGGATGCGCTGCGCGCGCAGGGGCGCAATCCCGAGGCCATCGAGGTTGAGCGGCAGCCGTACATGCACTAGTGCCCTTGGCACCCTGATGTTCACCGGGCGACGGTATTCGCCCGACAGGCTGAGACGCTGGCGGGCAACGGGAGAGCAGTTGCCCGCCAGCGTCTCAGCCTGTCGGGCGAAATATCGTACCGGTCAACATCACGGTGCCAAAGGCGACTCGGGCTGGTCCCACTGCGTGGTGATGTACATCGGCCCAATGCGCACGGTCAGGGGGGGATAAGAGGTGGGAGGCCAACTGCTCTCCTTCGTTGGCCTCCCACCTCTTATCCCCCCTGACCTTGTGAATCGGTCAATGTCACCACGCAGAGGGACCAGTCAGAGGGGCCCTTGGCGATTTTCAGGAAAGCTCAGAGTCTGGAAGCGGCTGGCGGCGGCTTCGCCCAGCTTCTTCTGGGCGCGGATTTCGTTGACGAGTTCGAGCGCGGTCTTGGGCGAGGGCGGCAGTTCGGCGTCGCAGGGTTGCAGCGGCGTCATGCGTTCACCCCAGCGGATCAAATGGGCGGACAGCGTCAGACCGCCTCCGAATGCCGGCATCAGCACGAGGCCGCCGGGGGGCACGCGGCCTTCTTCCACGGCCTCGACGAGTGCCACGGGTGCCGTGGCTGAACTCATATTGCCGTACTTCTGTACTGTCAGGTACACCTTGTCCGGTCCCGCGCCGGCGCGCTTTGCAACGGCGTCGATGATGCGCAGGTTTGCCTGATGAGGCACGACCAGCGCGATATCGTCCATGGTGACGCGCGCGCGGCCCATGACATCGAGGCTGGCCTCGCTCATGCCCTGCACGGCCTTGCGGAAGATTTCCTGGCCATCGAAGTCCCAGCTGGTTTGTCCGAACTGCACGCCGAGATTGGCGTACATGGTGCCCATGCCGCGCACGCGCAGGATTTGCCGAGCGTCCGCATAGCATTGCAGCTTTTCGGCGATGACTCCCGTCTCTTGCTGCGACTCCTGCAGCACCATCGCCGCCGCGCCGTCGCCGAACAACACCGCCACATTGCGGTTGTCCCAGTCCATGTACTGGGAGATCAGTTCGACGCCGATCACCAGCGCGTTCTTGACGATGCCGCTCTTGATCATCGACGAGCCGATCGACAGTCCGTACATGAAGCTGGTGCAGGCGGTATTGACGTCGAATGACGCGGCCTGAGTCGCGCCGATGCGCTGCTGCACACCGGAGGCGCTGTTGGGCACCGTTTCGTCGTTGCTGCAGCTGCCGTAGATGACGAGCTCGATGTCCTTGCCGGACATGCCGGCGCAGGCAATGGCGCGGCGTGCCGCGATGATGGCAAGTTCCATCCCGGGCACATGAGAGATGCGCCTTTCCTTCATGCCGGTCCGCGTCGTGATCCACTCATCGTCGGTGGGCAGAAACGTGGCGAGATCGTGATTCGTCAGGATGGACGGCGGCAGGCACTTGCCCCAGCCGACGATGGCTGCGTGAGTCAATGGATTCCCCCTGAAGCCCTTTGGCGTGCCGGCCATTGTCGCCGATATGGGCGCCACCCGCACGCCTCTTGGAATCCATTGCCATCGCGGCCTGCCGCCGCCGTTTAGGAGCGCGCGCCGCGCCAGGCATTCAGGCGCTTGCGGATGTACTCGCGATAATCCTTGTTGGTCCGCAGTCGCGGCGGCTCATCATGAGTTCGGCCCCGCCGATCCGCGATGGGCAACTGCGACGCCAATTGGGCTTGGACTTCTTGTAGATGCGACGGGCGGCTCGCGACGGAGGCGGGCAGCGTTGCGGTTGGTACGACCACTCCCTGCAATGGGTCGTCGGTGCGCGGAGTCGCGAGCGTCAAGGCCGCTCCGACATCTTGAGCTGCTGCATCGCGCGCCGTCAGCGCCGCGAGCTGCCAGCGACGTTCGATGGTTTTGAGTATGGAGGTGTGATCGAGCGGCATGGTTCCAGGCGCTACGCGGAATACCGAGCCGGCGGCAATCAGGGGTGAGACGAGGACCGTGGGTACGCGAACCCCGAAGCGCTTGAAGTCGAATCCATATTCGCCCGCGGAATTGTCCGGCGGCACCGCGCCCAGCGGCGGTGGCACGTGATCGTAGCAGCCGCCATGCTCGTCATACGTGATGATGAGCAGGGTTTCATTCCAGGCGGGACCATTGCGCAGGGCGTAGTACACGTCGTGAATCAGCTGCTCGCCGAGGGCCACGTTGTAGTTGGGATGCTGGCTGTTGCCGGTGCTTTCCCATGAGGGCTCCAGAAATGTATAGGCGCCCAGGGTTCCCGCCGCGGCCGCCTTTTGAAAATCCGGGAACTCGCCGAAGTGTTCTTCCGACGCGTTGGTGATGTCGGGAAAGTCGAGCCGCGTGAGCGGCTGCGCGTCGTAGCCGTAGATGGCCCAAGCCAGATTCTGTGCCGACAGCAGTCCGAAGATCGTCGGGCTGGTGAATGTCTTGGTGTTGTCGTCCATGTGTCCCTGCGAGGTGGCGGCGCAGACGAATGAGCGATTGGGCAGGGTTTCGGTCGGCGCCGAGGAGAACCACTGGTCGCAGACGGCGAAGCCTCGCGCCAGGCCCGAGAGCACGGGCAGCATTTGCGGGGTGAACATACCCATGATATCGGATGCAACCGTCCCCGGCAGAATGGACCAGCTCGGGTCCTTGGCCTGCCATCCGAGCGTATAGGCGAAGTCGGTGACGAAGCCGGTGTTGGACGCGACCGCCGGATTGGGGGCAGTCGTGGTACCGAAGAGCTGGCTATTGGTCGCGCTGTAGCCCTCGCCGGGATCGGCGCCGGGCATGAAATAGGCGTTCTTGTCGGTTGCATCGATCTTGAACACCGGTACTGCAACGCCCTTGGCATCGGGATTGGATTCGGTCCCCGTCAGGCCGTCGAAGGCCTGCCCCGCGGCGGACACGTTTGCGCTATCCGCGTAGAGATATCCCAGCATATGATCGAAGGATCGGTTCTCGAGCATGAGCACGACAATATGATTGATGGACGAGAGCCGGTCGGTCGGGGCACTGGCTGATTGAATGGTCATGGGTTACTGAGTCCTCCTGGCGATGAGACCGGCAGCGAATCGGCGCCGGCACAGCGATGGGGCGCATGCGCGGTGGATGTTCTTTATATAGTGGCTTTGCTACAGCGGAATGTCTGTCGGACAGGCGGCGACTGCCGGCCGCAGGATGGAAGGGCGGCCCTGGAATTTGACCGCAAGCCGCGGAGTGCCGATGCGCCGCCGGGCTATTACGCTGACCACATCCTCAATGGCCGGAGATAAGCGATGGTTTCTCATAAAAGAATGGATGTGAAGCGGTGGAACGCGGTGGCCGCGAAGGATAAGGGCGCGGACGGCAAGTTTTATTTTTCGGTTCGAACGACCGGCGTCTATTGCCGGCCCTCGTGCCCGGCGCGTCTCGCGCGCCGCGAAAATGTGGATTTCCACGAGTCCTGCGACGCCGCGGAAGCGGCAGGATTTCGTCCCTGCAAGCGATGTCGGCCGAGGGATCTGTCCCAGGCAGAGCGGGACGCGGGGCTGGTGGCGCGCGCTTGTGCATTCATCGAAGCGGCGGAGGAAGCGCCGCGGCTCGCGGATCTCGCGGCCGCCGCCAACTTGAGCCCGTTTCATTTCCATCGCCTTTTCAAAGCGGCGACCGGTCTTACACCCAAGGCTTATGCGGACGCGCATCGAGCGAATCGCGTTCGCAAGGTCTTGCCGGCATCGAAAACCATCACCGATGCCATCTACGATGCGGGTTTCAATTCCAACGGCCGTTTCTATGCCTCGGCAACCGATGTGCTGGGCATGACGCCCGGCCTCTACCGCGCGGGCGGAGCCAAGACACAAATTCGTTTCGCGATTGGCGAATGTTCGCTTGGCTCGATCCTGGTGGCAACGACCAAAAAAGGGGTGTGCGCCATCCTCCTGGGGAACGACCCTGAGGCATTGGTGCGGCAGCTGCAGGATCGATTTGCGAAGGCCGAGCTGATCGGTGGCGATGCAGGATTTGAACGGCTGGTGGCCAAAGTGATCGGCTTTATAGAGCAACCACGGCTGGGGCTGAATTTGCCGCTGGATGTGCAGGGCACGGCCTTTCAGCAGCGGGTGTGGAAGGCGCTGCGCCGCGTGGGGCAGGGTACGACCGCGAGTTACGCGCAGATTGCCCGGCGAATCGGCCAACCGCGAGCGATCCGGGCGGTGGCCCAAGCCTGCGCTGCGAACATGATTGCCGTCGCGATTCCCTGTCATCGTGTGATTCGGACCGATGGAAACCTATCGGGCTATCGCTGGGGCGTCGAGCGTAAGCGCAGTTTGCTAGAACGCGAGAAGATCTCGTGACCGACGGGCGGGTCGGAGCCATCGATTGGCAGGCTGTGCAGGGAGAGCTCGATGCCCGTGGAATGGCCTGCTGCCGCAGCTTGCTGACGGATCGGGAGTCTGGTTCGATCGCCGCTCTCTACGATGAGGAGGCGGCCTTCAGAAGCCGCGTCGTCATGGCGCGTCATGGCTTCGGTAAGGGCGAATATCGCTACTTCTCTTATCCGTTGCCGCCGATCGTCCAGGATTTGCGCGCCTCTCTCTATGCACGCTTGGTATCGATAGCGAATCGCTGGAACGAGCTGATGGGATTCGAGCAACGCTATCCGGAGAATCATGTTTCTTTCCTTGCCCGCTGTCACGCGGCGGGGCAGGTGCAGCCGACACCGCTATTGCTGCGGTATGCAGAGGGTGATTTCAATTGCCTGCACCAGGATATTTATGGCGAGCATGTCTTTCCGCTGCAGGCGGCGGTCCTATTGTCCGAGCCTCATCAAGATTTCGAGGGAGGAGAATTTGTGCTCACCGAGCAGCGGCCTCGTATGCAATCGCGCGTGGAAGTCGTGCCGCTGCGACGGGGAGATTTGGTGATATTCGCGGTACGCGATCGCCCGGTCAGTGGCACTCGAGGGATATACCGCGTCAAGCATCGGCACGGTGTCAGCCGGCTGCGCGCCGGACGGCGGCATATGCTCGGCATCATCTTTCACGATGCGCAGTAGCGGTCGTAACGATGAGTTGCACGGCGAGAAACGGGGCACACGTGCCCGCTAACGGGTGCTCGCCGGTTTTGCCAGAATGCTGGAAATTACGGCGGCATCCTTGGTCTTCATCTGTTCTTTACAGCGTTTCACCGCTTCGTTATATGACAGGGTCCTGTCAGCGGACATTCGCCGGGTCATGCAGTCGATCAATTGACGCCTGAGAGTTTGTGGCCGATTCGGGGGATCGGCGCACACCTGCCCGACCATGAGCAATGCGCTGGTCACGCCAATGGCAATTAGCGCGCGATTCATTCTGTATCCCCAACCCTCGCCGGGCGTCAGCATGTCGATCATGTTTATGCGGCGAGTATGGCGTGTATCGCGGGGTCCGTAAGAGGGCTAGACCGGTATCGCGCGTCGGCATTGCCCTACAACATTGCGGGCCCGGCCGACGATGGGCAGCCGATCGACGCCAGCGATGGGCGGCCGATCGATGCGGCGCGAGATTGAACCGGCGCCTACTGTTTGGTCAGGTTAGTGCGTCGCCGAACAACTTGAAAAGACGTTCCCAATGCCGCTCTGCCGCGGGCTTGTTGTACACGGGCCGTTGCGGAAAGGCGAAACCGTGATGAGTGCCGGGATAGATCTCCACTTCGGCGTTACCGCCCTTCTCATGGAGCTCCGAGCGCAACTGGTCGATCATTTCCTTCGGCGCGTATGAATCGGTCTCGGCGCAGCCGAAATACAGCCGAGCGTCGGTGCGTTGCATCGCAAGGTGCGGGCTGTCGGGTTCGTCGGTCACCAGCAAAATGCCGTAGATCGATGCGGCGGCGCGCACCCGGTCGGGATGGCGAACCGCTGCGTTGACAGCGTAGCGGCCGCTCATGCAGTACCCGACGCATCCCATCGGGCCCTTCGATGCCGCGGCGTCTTTGGCGGCAAAGGCAATCAGTGCGTCGGTGTCGTCCATGACCATCGATATATTGAGGGTGTCCTTGAGTTCCATGAGTCTTTGCCGGGTGGCTGCGTAGGCATCCCCGATGTACGGTCCGAGCTCTTCGACGTTGGAGCGGTAGTAGAGATTCGGCAGAAGCACGTAGTAACCCACGGTGGCCAGGCGGCGTGCCATGTCGCGAAGTTCCTCGCGAATGCCCGGCGCGTCCATGAAGAAGATGATCATCGGATGAGGCCCGGAGCGTTCGGGATGGCATATGAAGGTGCTCATCCGGCCGTCTTTGGTACTGATTTCCACTTGCTGCTCGATCATGATTTGCTCCGCTGAATTGCCGGCGTCGCCGCTACTCCGCCGCGCCCGCGCCCACTGCCACCCAGGCCAGGTCCGCATTCGACACCGAATCGACTTTGAAGTTCTTGACGGCGGCCGCCATGCGGGTGAGTGCCTGCGCCAGCGGCATCGGGGGTTTGGTGTCGCCTTTCTTCGCCTTGTGAAAGCGCACTGGATTGATACGCGCCACGACGTAATTGCGCAGGTAGGGCGACTTGAAACCGCGTGTCTGCAGCGTCGCGATGATGCGTTTGGTTTGCGCATCGATTTCGAGCAGGCGCGAGGCGAACCCTTCCCGTTCCCGGAGGCTGGCGGCGAGAGTGCGTTCGCTGAACCTGTCCACTTTCTTCAAGAAGGAACTGTATGCACCGCCGGCAAAGCGCGAGGACTTTTCGTACACAATGCCCAAGGTCAGCAGCTCCGCGGATTCGAATTCCGCGAAGTACTGCGCCTCCTTGGAGGCGGCATGGCGCTTCGCGAGGCTGCGGGCCATGCGAATCACTTCCAGGCTGCGATCGCGCAGGTTGTGAGCTTTTTCGGTATTGAGGGCGAGGATGCGATAGGCCAGGGTCTCGTCCGGTGAGATCAGCGCCGTGATCTGTTTCAACCCGAGAACCTTGCCTGCGGCCAATCGGTGGCGGCCGTTGGGAGTCCACAATCGGCCATCCTCGCCGCGTACGACGATCAGGGGATCCAGAAAGGCCGCTGTCTCATCGATTTTCTCGGCCAGCCGCTTGGCATGCGTGGGCGATAGATCGCGCTGGAACGGAGTCGGCTGGACGGCACTCAGGGGCAGTGACGCCAGCACCAGAGGCCGGCCGCCCAAGGGCTCGCGGTAGGCCCCGATGGGTGCACCGCCGGCGCTGCGCACCAGCGCGACGACTTCCGCGATCTCCGGGCTGTCCATGGCAATCGCCACCTCGCCGGCATCCAAGCCGCGCGCGCTGCGGCCCGGCGCCAGCTTCCCGCGCGCTCGTTTCTTGCCGGAGGTGCGTTTCGCCGTAGCCGGTTTGCGGGCTCGGGTGATTTTGGATTTGGCTTTTGCGGTTCCCATGGGACCGTAAGATGCCACTCAACCCGACATTGCGCCAGGTTGGTGACAAGCCGTACAGCCTGAGACCGGGCCATGGCCCTGCAAGGACGGATCGGGGTTGCGGTGGCAGCTCAAGCAGAAGCTATGGAAGCGTGCTTCGATTCCGACTTTGAGATCGGCGCGGTCGCTGCGATGGCAATGGATGCAGCTGTCGAACCCTCGGCCATCGGCATAGTTATGGTGGCAGGCCAGACAGTTGATGGCCGTATGCTTGGCATGATCGAAGTCCAAGGGCAGCATCTGTGTACGGGGCAGCAGAGGCTCACGGAGTGCGACGTCGGCGCGGCCGACGATGAGCGTGCCGAGCGCGAGCACCGTGGTGATGATGGCACCGACGATGAGGGTCGAATGACGGCCGAAGACGAAGCGGCGCACGGTGGTCTCGGGCGGTACCGTGCCGACGCCGCGCCTGCGCCTGAGGAGCATCGCGAGGCCGCCTGCGGCTACGGCGATGAACAGGATGCGGCGGCCGCCACCTCCGACATATCGGCCCGTCGTGACCACGTGGACACCGAGAAGCGCCAGCAGAAGGCAGCCGAATACGATGTGCGTCGCCTGAAAGTTTCGGTGGCTATGCCAGAGACGCCGGCGCACCGTCGCCAGAGAGGTTACGACCAGTACGAGGAGCACGGCGAAGCCTACGATTCCCGCCAACTGGTACAGCGGCGACGTGGGTTTCAAATACTCGACGACCGCGCGGTCGGCCATCACCGCCAAAAGGATATGGAGCGCGGCTGCGCCGAAGGCGATCCAGCCCAGCATTTCGTGGCGGCTGAGAGAAAGCAAAGCCGGCGGCGTCGCCTCCCGCGGCCTCACGGGGCTGCCGCACAGGGCGAGGCAGGCGAGCGCTCCTGCAAGCCCCAGAATTTCCGAGCATTCCCAGCCGAGCTTCGTGAAGCCGGCGAAGATCGGCAAGGCCGCCGTGACCGCCAATCCGGCGGCCCAAGCCAGGTAACGCCGGTCGGGTAATTTCATCTTGATGTATCGAAACTCAATCGACGGGGGAATGTCGCCCCCAGTCGAAGCGGCGGCCGAGAATCATTTTGACGATCAGGTGATCGGTCGAGGCGGTGGCGCCGATGCCGATGCCGAAGTTGATCTCCCACACTGGCGAGACATTGAGGTCGGTGACGACAAAAAGTTGCTGTTGTTGGTTGTGCACGGGGGCGATGTTGCTGATGGCGTCGTAATCGGCGTAATACTCGAGCCCACCGCTGACCACCGGGGTGAAATCGTAGCTGATCTTGGCGCTGGGCGCGAAGCCCCAGCCTTGATCGACGTCGGGGCCGTGCAGCGTGCGTTCCAATGCAGGGTTGATCGCAAAGTACCAGCGGCCGATTGCCTTGTCGATGATGGGCCTCACTTCCCAGGTCCAGGTGTCCGTCGAGTAGGCGGAGCGCTGGAAGCCGATCTCGGTGGACACGCTGACACCCACCGGCCAATTCCAGGAGTCGGGCACCCGAACGCGCGGGCGGATGTGATCGCCGACCCACTGAACACCGTGGCCGTCCTGCTCGGCGGTGAAGATATAGAACCCGACTTCGGACCAGTCCTTGAGACCTTCGGTCAGCTCGATCGTCTCGTGCTCCTGGTGGTTGGTTGGCAGTACGCCGTCGATGATGTCCTTCTGTCCGTCAACGGTGAAGTTGGAATGCAATTCCACCATCAAGTTTTGCGGGGGCACGGTGTCGGCGCCGTAGACCTGGATCTCGTAGTTCGTCTGGGCCCGAGCGAGCACCGGCATTGCGGCCAGAAGCACGAACCAATGAGTCGGCCCTCGCAGCCTCCGTTCAGGCATAGTTGAAGACCATCATGAAACCCAGGTCCATATGGTTCTGCTGGTGGCAATGAAACAGGGTGGCACCGGGATTGTCGGCAGTGAACTCGACTTCGGTCTGCGTCTGCGCATCCACCAGAACGACATCTTTGATGAGGCCGCGGCCGACTCTCGGGCCGGTGCCGGTGCCGGTGCCGCGGCCGGTGCGCAGTGGCGCGCCAAGAGTGCGCAGCTCGAAACTATGGCGGTGCAGATGAAGTGGATGATCATCGAGACTCTTGTTGATGAACTGCAGGCGGTAACGCCGGCCCTGTTCGAGAGGAACGGAACCGGTGTCGGGATATGACTTGCCATTGATCGTCCATGCTTCCATGGCGCCGTGACCGCGGAACTTCGATTCCAGGACGAGTGGGATGGCGATCGCCGGCTCTGAGCCGGCATGTGACTCCGCTGCCGCGGGGACCTGCGCGGTGGAGAACCGCTCGTAGTTCCAGACGAGATCGGCCGGCTGTCGCCACTGAGCGGTACCGCTATGGTCGGCGTATTCGACCACGACGGCCATGCCGGCTGCTTGCACGTGCTTGCGCACCTCGCCAAAGATCCAGACCCCGGGATTATTCATCTCGACCAAGGCGCAGACCCGCTCCGCGGGGGCAAGCCGGAGCATGGGTACCGTCTGAGGCGTGGGCACGGGATTTCCGTCCAGGGCCACGACCTGCAGTCCATGGCCGGCGAAGGACACCCAGTGGACCTCCGTAGGACTTGAGTTGAGGACGTGCAGCAAAACGCGCTGGCCCTGCTTGACCCGCAAAGGTTCGCCTGCGCCCATGACCTTGCCGTTGATGGTGGAGACGGCGTAGCTCGGATTCATCGCGCCGTCATCGCTTGCGAGCAGGCGACCATCCCAATCGTGGAGGACGAGAAAGAACTCTTGGTCGTAGCGTGCGGGGTCATCGCGCGGTTCGATCATCAACAAGCCGTGTTGGCCCCCGTACTGCGCCAGGGTGAGGTCACCCATGGCCATGGTGTGGGTGTGGTACCAGCGAAATCCGGACGGCCGCGGTGTGAACACATAGCGGGTGGTCTGCGATGCGGCGATCGGAGGGGTGCCTTCCTCCATGGCGCCGTCCACATCGGGCGGAAGAAAAAGGCCATGCCAGTGCACGATCTCCGGCCGATCGGTGTGATTGGCGACGTCGATGGTGACCGGCTGACCTTCCTTGAAACGCAGCAAAGGGCCCGGCGCTTGGCCGTTATAGGCGATTGTCCTGACTGTGTGGCGTGGAGAGAGCTCGAGGGTGACGGGAGCAATCTCGAGTCGGTAGTCAGGCGCCGCGGCAAGAGCCGCGCTGCTGCTCACATCGTGCGCGACGGCCAAATCCCGGGCGGCAGCCGAATCGCGCGCAATCATCGGCAGTGACGAGGACATGGCGGCAAGGCCGGAGAGCTTGAGAAGTTCGCGTCGCGATAACATGCGGTGGATCTTATATCGGCAGTACCGCCGGTATACTGTGTTATCGATGCTGCTAACGATTACGATTGGCGTTCGCGAAGCGACAATGTGGACAGGCGCGGGGCTTTATGCTGCAGAGTAATCAATGGGCCTTATTGAGAATGCTGCTGCTATGCGCTCCGGCAGTGTGCGTGGCTGCATCTCCGCCGCAAACGCAGAGCTGGACGAGCAGCTTCCTTGGACGTGTCGAGGCAGTGGCGGTGCTTCAGACGCTCAATGCGGATTTGCTGAGTCACGATAGTGCGACCTTGACGTTGGAGCGGTGGTGTGATGCCCATCACCTGGCGTCGCCACCGAAAATCGTCGCCTCGCGAGTGCCGGGCGTCAACAAGCCACCCACGCCTGAGCAGCGCCGCGAATTGGATGTCGCGCCCAACGATGTGGTGCGCTATCGAAGGGTGAGGCTGATGTGCGGCGAGCTGGTGCTGTCCGAAGCGGACAATTGGTACGTACCCGGCCGCTTGACGCCCGACATGAACAGGCTCTTGGACACCACGAATACGCCCTTTGGCGTGGTCGTGCGGGCACTGCATTTTCAACGCCATACTTTGTCGTCAACGCTGCTGTGGCAGCCGCTGCCCGCGGGATGGGAAACGAACGCAGCCAGCGCACGAACCGTCGCGGATCAACCCATGCCGTCCCAGCTGTTGGAGCATCGGGCGGTGCTGACCTTGCCGGACGGGACGCCGTTCAGCGAGGTGGTCGAAACCTACACGGACAAGGTGCTGGCCTTTCCCTCTGCACGGTGATGTTGACCGGGTCACAAGGCCAGGGGGGATAAGAGGTTGGACGCCAACGAAAGGCAACAGTTGGCGTCCAACCTCTTATCCCCCCTGGCCGTGCGCACCTGGCCGACGTACATCACCGCACAGCCGGACCAGTCCGAGTCGCCACTCACCGGTCAACATCATGGTGCCGAGGCGGGCCGGAGGTGAGGGACGAAGCCGTCGCCGGCAGGGACGAATTCGATGCGAGGCGGCTGACGCGGACACTGCCGGTCGGGTCTCATACCGGTCGGCAAACCCTTCACAGGTGTCCACCTCCATGCGACTACTCGATCGAGTTGCCCGCTGTCGCACGCTGCTCGCGTTGGCGCTAGAGCATCATCCGTCGGCGCCGTTCGAGGTCACGGGGCCCAGCGACTATGCCGCGCGCGTCGCCGACTGTCCGCTGCGCTTCGTTCTCGGCGACGATCTCACCCGGGCCTGCGCGGAACTGGCGTTTGCGGACGGCGCGCGCCTGGCGGGGTGCTTGGATCTGCTGCGGGTGCCCGCGCAGAGCCTATGGATCGAGTGGAACGACGAGGTGCATAAGCGCGTCATCTACGAGACCCAGTCGGCCGCCGACTACGATTCGGACTCGATAGGCCGGCGGGTGGGGGTGTTCTTGGAAGGGTCGCCGGACGGTTGCCGCGCGGTGATGAGAACTTTCTGGGCCGATTCAACCAATGATGAGACCGAGGTGACCCTGTCGCCTTTGGAAACACACATCGACTTGCGCGGCGAGTTCTCGGGGTCGTCGGATATCCCGGGCGTGCTGGCGGGAGGATTCGTGCGAGTCGATGAGCCGGACGATGCCGCGATGAGTTGCCTGCTGGATCACATGCGGTTTCGATTCGACGACGCCTGGGCTGCCTACTATCAGGCAGCGGCGACGAGCCGCCGAACACAGACGGAGGTGGTTCACGACTCGTTGGCGGCAGTGGCTCGAGACACACCGCTGATGCTTGCGTTTTTGCTGCTGCTCAGTGCCAAGGACGCCACGCGCTCGATTCCGGTGTCGCGCGCGGTCATCAATCGCAAGCGTGAGCTCCACGGACGGCCGCCGCTGCTGGATCACATCGAAGTGCGCGCCTCGCTGGACGCAATCCAGGCGAGCGCGGGCGGTTTCGAGGCGGACGGCCGCCAATCGCCGCGGCTGCATCATGTCCGAGGCCATCTCGTGCGGCGCGAGGACCGGGTTTTCTGGCGCGTCCCCCATCTGCGGGGCAGCGCCGCGCGCGGTATGGTCCACTCGCGAACGGTCTGTCTGTCGATTGCTCAGCCGCGCGCCTTCGAGTGGGACACAGCGGGGCAGATGTGAGTCAAATGCCGGGTCCATTGCGTTCGAACAATTGCCGGGCAACCGCCAGATCGGCGTGCGCCACTCCTACCGATTTGAACACGGTCCTTTGCGGACGCGGCACGGACGAGCTCGACTCAATCAGCGTGCCGAGCAAGGAAATGTGGTCTTGAGCAATGACACCCCGTGCGAGAGGCCCGATCAAATCGCCGCTTTCCTTGAGGGCTGTGAGCGTGTTAACGGCAATGAAGGCACCGCGCATGCAGTCATCGTCAACCTCCCGCATTGCTGGCGTGAAGCTTCCGACCAGATCCAGGTGGCACTCGGCTTTTAGCCACGCACCTTGAACGAGGGGTTGCTCCGCCAGAGTCACGCAGCTGATGACGTCGGCCGAGCGCGCGGCGCTCTCTAAATCGGCCGCGGCTCTGACGGGCCATCCCCTGGCGGCGAGGTTTCGAGCCAAGACCGCTGCCTTCGATGGGTCTCTTCCCCAGACGAGTACGGACCGGTATTTGCGTACGGCTAGATGACCTTCGACGAAGTATCGCGACAGCGCCCCCGTGCCCACGATCAACAATACCTCGGGAGCCTGGGGTGCCATCAGGTCGGCGGCCAGCGCCGACACGGCCGCCGTTCGGAGCAGCGTCAGTGCTCGTCCGTCGATGTAGGCGCGCGATTCCCCGGTCTGGCCGGACAGCAGCAGGTAGGCGGCGTTGACCGACGGAAGACCTTGATGTGCGTTGTGAGGAAATACGGTGGCGATCTTGACGCCGATGTCGCCGTCCGACCGCCACGCGGGCATGAGCAGCAAGGTGCCCGGCCTTTGCGGAGTCGAGAGATCGTAGTGAGCGCGCTCCGGAGTGAGCCCATGCGAGGCGAAGGCGCGGCGCAGGGGTTCCATCAAGCTGCCCACGCTTGCGAGTCGATGGACGGTGTCGAAGTCGATATAGATCATTGCATTGGCACCATGATGTTGAGCGGTTGACGGTATTTACCCGAGGGGCGGAGCCGTTGGCCGGCAACGAGGCAGCAGTTGCCGGCCAACGGCTCCGCCTCTCGGGCGAATTCTCTCACCACTCCACATCACTGCGCCAAGGGCACTCGACCTGCTCCCTCTGATGGTGATGTACATTCTGCGCGGTGACGTACCTCGGCCAGTGCGCACGGTCAGGGGGGATAAGGAGTGGGAAGCCAACTGATCCGGCCCGTTGGCTTCCCACTCCTTATCCCCCCTGACCTTGTGAACCGGTCAACATCACCGCGCAGAGGTCTACCCGATCACGTTTGCTTCGCGGAGCGGGCGGTTTTCGGTGATTCGCGAGAACAGGAGTTCGGACAGATCGAGGCTGACGAAGCGGCCGTGCAGCACGAGTTCGGCGATGGCTCGGCTGACGATGGGCGCTTGCTGCATTCCGTGTCCTGAGAAGCCGTTCATGAACAGAAAGTTCTCCAACGCGGGATGCGGGCCCAGAATGGCGTTGTGATCGAAGGTGTTCATCTCGAAGTAACCCGCCCAGGCGCGCTCGAGTCTGGCCTGTTCGAACGCGGGTATGCGATGTGCGAGGGCAGGCCATAGTTCGTTCTCGAAGGCTGCATAGTCGGGCTGCAGGGGTTGATCATCGCGATCGTCGGCCGGCGAGAATCCGGCGATGTATTTCGTGCCCTCCGGGCGGATCCAAAATCCGGTCGGATCGATCAGGAGTGGGAAGGGGCTCATCGGTGTGGGGCAGGAGATGACGTAGACCGTGCGCCGCCGCGCGGACACGGGCAGCTCGACTCCGGCCAGCGCGGCGATGTGCCGCGCCCATGGGCCGGCGGCATTGATCACATGGGTACAGCCCATGTGCGAACCGTCCGCCAGAATGACCTCGGTGATGCGATCGCCCTCGATGGTGAATGAGCTGGCGTCGCCGTTCACATAGCGCGCACCCTGCTCACGAGCCTTGCGTGCGAAGGCCGTCAGCAGCGTGTACCCATCGAACCAGCCTTCGCCGCTCAATCCGAGCGATCCCAAGCTAAGGTCGGAGGTGTTCAGCCAGGTGAATCGTTTTCCGAGTTCGGCGGGGCTGAGAAGCACGACATCGGCACCGCAGGATTTTTGTACGCTGTGCGTGCGGCGGAGTTGAGTGGCGCTGGCGGCCGCTGCGAGATAGAGATAGCCGGCTTCGCGCAATCCGATGTTCGGCCGCTCACCGTCGAGGGACCCCAATTCGTCGCCGGCCTTGCGTAGAAAGGCGATGCTGGCTTGAGAGATGCGAACGTTCACCGCCGTGGAAAACTGCTGGCGGATGGAGGCGGCCGAGAGGGCCGATGATGCATGGGCATAGGACGAATCGCGCTCGACGACGGTGACCTTCGACACGGGATCCAGGCGCGTCAGCCAATAGGCGAGTGCGGAGCCCATGACGCCGCCGCCGATCACTACTACTTGTTTGCTCACTCAGGATTGCTCACTTGGACCTTATCGCACTGCGACTGCTCGCGATGATAGGCGCCCGGCTGCCAAGGCGAAACCGCTGACTCGGCCGGGGTGTGGGCGGAGAAGCTTCTAAGGGTTCCGCTGTTTCGGCTATTTATGCGAACCAGTTCTCATATTGACCGCATCCTTGCCCGTACTGGCGCGCGCGGCGCACGGCCGATTCCAAAATGTGATCCAAGCGGTCTCGCCAAATCTCCATTTCCATGAGGATCTTGTATGCGCGGCCGCTCATGTCAGACGACGCGAGTGCTGCGGAATTGCAGTGCAGCGTAATTGGCGTGACGGGTGAATCTAAGGAGGCCGCAGGTGCAGAGCGCAACTAAAAAAAATGAATCCGCCGGTTCGGAATCCGCGGCGCTCAAGCCTTCTGCTTCATCGGCTAAAAAAGCCCGGCATTCGGTGTTGCTGATCACGCGCGACGATGCGCTGTGGCCGCAGATCGGCGCGCATCTCGGCAAGGAGCTGATTCTCAAGCAGGTTGATAGCGTCGATGAACTGCTCACGGCGGTGCCGTCGGGACAGGCTGCCCTCGTGCTGTGGGATGCGCGAAATCAGGGTGACGCCGCCGCGGTGCTGTCGCGGATGCAGCTGCATTCCCCCCGATTTGCCGTGATCGCACTGGACGATGCGGACAGGGCGCCTGCCTGGACCGGTCCCATTGCCTTGAGGCAGGTGGTGGCTCACCTGCCGGTGCCCGTTCCGCCGGGACATTTGAAAGTCGCTCTCGAGAGTGCGATCGAGGAAGTCAATGCACGCGTGGCGCTGCTCGGTGAAGCCGATGCCGCTGCTCCCGGCGCAGGTGCCGCCGGCACAGGTACTCCCGGTGCCGCTGCTCCTGGCGGCGCTGCGCCCTCTAGAACTCCATGGGTTGCGGCCGCCATCATTCTCGCGGTGCTCGGCGCCGGTGCCGGGGCCTATATGCTCCTCAGGCACGGCGATGTCACGGTCGCGCCGGCGCAGGGGCCGGTCCCGGCCAGCCCTGTGCATGCCGGTCAACAGCCGGCCAGGGCCGCGGTGGGGACCGACGATAAGGTCGATGTGCTGATCGAGAAGGCGCAGCAGGCCATGCTCGAACGGCACTTCATCGATCCGGCCGAGGGTAGCGCGCTGACGCTCTATAAAAATGCGCTGCTTCTCGATCCGGGTAGCGGCGAGGCGCGGCAGGGTCTGCAGCGTCTCGCGGAAATCCTGTTCGCGCGCGTGCAATCCGCCCTGGACGAGCGGAAATTTGACGTCGCGCTGCAGTCCTTGGAAACCGCGCGCAGCATCAGCCCCGGCGACAGCCGCTTAGCGGCGCTCGATCAGCGAATCGCGAGTCTGCGAGCCGAACTCGGTCCGGCGCAAATTCTGGCGGCGATTGCCGCGCAGAACTTCGATCGCGCGCAGCAGTTGATCGACGATGCAGCCCGGTCCAAGTCGCTCAACCCGGTGAAGTTGGCTCAGTTGCGCGATGAGCTGCGGCAGCGGCACGCGCAGGCCGACGTCGAGAATTTAGTGAAGCTGGTCGATGCGCGCTTGCAGCAGGATAAATTGATCGAGCCGCGCAACGACAGCGCCGCCTACTACCTTGGCCAGGCTCGCGCCGCGGGCGCAAGCGCCGCCGCCCTGCAGCCTGAAACTCAGGAACTCGACAGGCGTCTCGCGCAAACGGTGCGCGCCGACATCGATCAGCAGCGTATCAGCGATGCGGAGCGCTTCCTTGCCGATCTGCATGGCTACGGTGTGCCGGCCGCGACCGTCGCAGCCTTGCAGCGCGATCTCGACGCCGCACGTGGCTCGCAAGCCGCGGCCTCGGTCGCGGCTCCGCAGCAGCCCCCATACCTCGATCTGGCGCAGTCCCGGCTTTCCCAGGGAAAGGTCACTGAGCCCGACAATGACAGCGCACTGTTCTACCTCAACCAGTTGCGCGAGGCGGACCCGAAAAACAACGCGCTGCCGCGGCTCTCGAGCGCCGTTCAAGCACAGATTCTCGATCAAGCGCGCACGGCACTCGACGCCGCTCAGCCGGCCAGAGCCGAAACACTGCTGCAGATGGCGGCCGGACTCGGCGCGTCCGCGGATTTGACGGCGCTCAATCAGCGGTTGGCGCAGGCGAAGCTGGCCGGCGCTGGCCCTCGGGAAGTCTCGGAGGGCGACCTGACCAAGGTCAAAGGAATTGAACTCGATTACCCGTCTGGTGCGCTCGCTAAGGCCGTAGAGGGCTGGGTCAACGTGTCCTATATGGTGACGGCCGAGGGCAAGGTCACCGGGGTGAAAGTACTGGATTCAAGCCCGGCGGGAGTGTTCGATGCGGCCGCGACGCGGGCCGTTTCACGCGTGCGTTACAAGCCGCCGCTACAGGGCGGAAAACCCGTCGCAGTCAGCACGAAATTGCGCATCGCATTTCGTATGGCGAAATAGCGAATGTTCCGATGAGCAGGCCCTCCGCAAGCATCGATCGACCCGAGCCGACTCCCGCCGCCGCGGCCAGGCGCGGTGTCGCGCGCTGCCTGGTCGTGCACGACGATCTCGAGCTACGCCTAAGGCTGGCTTCGCTGGCACGCCGGGCAATTCCCAAACTCGACGCGGATTGCATCACCGGTGCAAGCTTCGACGCGCTGCCGGCCGAGCGCATCGGCGGCTATGCCGCATTGCTGCTTATCGTGGAGTTCAGTCTGCGCGACAGCACGGTGGATCCTCTGGCGCGGCTGGTGCGTTCCCGGGGCCGGGTGCCGCACCTGCCGATATTCGTGTTCGCGCGCGGCGGCGACGAGCGCAACGCCGCGCGTACGATAAAACTGGGCGCCAGCGATTACTGGCCGGTGCACTCGGTGAAGATAGGCGAGCTGAGCGCGGCACTGCAGCCTCTCGTGGAGCCGGCAAGCAGCTCGACCACCACCACCATCGCCGCGGCGGTCGATCCCCGGCGTCAGCCGCAAATCGCGGGCTACCGCGTGGTGAAGACGATCGCCGAATCGGCGTCGGCCGCCGTCTATCTGGCGCGCAACGATGACCTGGCTCAGCCCGTGGCGCTCAAGGTTCAGGCACTCAAAGGACCCTACGAACTCAGCGA
This sequence comes from uncultured Gammaproteobacteria bacterium, assembly GCA_963807505.1. Taxonomy (GTDB): domain Bacteria; phylum Pseudomonadota; class Gammaproteobacteria; order Steroidobacterales; family Steroidobacteraceae; genus Bog-1198. The sequence continues at coordinate 2,274,269 of CAWECC010000001.1, forward strand.
GGCCGATCGCCAGCGCTTCGTGCGTGAATGCCAGATTCTCTCCTCGTTGAATCACCGCTCGGTCGCCGACGTGCTCGACTTCGGCGTCACCGACGATTACTTGTATCTTGCATTGGAATATTTTCCCTGCGGCAGCCTGCGCGACCGCTTGAAGAATCCGGTGAGCGAGGCGGATGCGGTGAACTATGCGCGGCAGATCGGCGAGGCGCTGCAGGTTGTGCACGCCGCACACGTCGTGCATCGCGACCTCAAACCGTCGAATTTAATGCTGACCGACGAGAATCGCGTGATTCTGATCGACTTCGGCTCGGCGTCCGCACGCCTTGCGGCGAGCGAATTGTCCCGGTCCGATCTGTCCACCGGCACTCCTTACTATGTGTGCCCGGAGCAAATCGACGGCCGCGACCCGGACGCACGAGGCGACCTCTACAGCCTCGGTGTCGTGCTGTACGAGATGCTGGTGGGCGCCCTGCCGTATGGGGGCGCCAATCTGGCCGAGCTTTTCGCGGCGCATCGCGCGGCGCGGTTGCCGCGGTTGCCGCAGCGCGTCCTGCGGTATCAACCGATCATCGATCGCTTGCTGGCCAAGGACCCCGCCGACCGCTATCCCTCCGCGGCCCTGTTTCTCGAGGACTTGAGCGCGGTCAGCGCACCTATTCGAACGTCGGTGGAAGGAACCAGTCACATGGGAGTGCCTAATTGATGAATTCTCGTTGGGTTCGTGCCTTGAGTCCGCTCGCGACGCCGGCCGCGCTGCTCGTGCTGGTGGTCGTGCTGGGTTTCAGCTTTCTCGCCGTCGTGCTGGTCCCGGGACTGGAACTCGCCAGCGAAGTGGCCGAGAGTTCTACCGCGCTCAAGCTGCTCGGCGAGCAGCAGCGTCATCCGGCCCTGATCCGCGCCGCCCTGGAATCGGTCCACGACCGACTGGGCGACCGCGGCTACGTACAGGAATCGCTGGATCAGCTGCGGGCCTCGAGCGGCAAGCTCGATGCCGCTCTGCACGCGATGACGGTGCCGCGTCCCGTGAGCTGGTTCGCGCTCAGCGCGGATACCGGAGCGACCGGCGCTCCGATGGCCGGAAAGCATGCAGCCGCGCTGCTCGACAACTGGGCCAGGGAACTGGTGGTGCTCAAGCCGGTCCTCGCCTTTCAAGGCGTTCCATACCAGGACAACGAGTCCACCGGCACGGCTCTGAACGACAGCGGACGGGAATTGGAACGCAACGTCAATGCGGCGCTGCGCACCAGCCGCCATGTTCTGCCGGTGCTGGACGGCGAACTCACGGCCATTGCGGGCGAGCTGCAGACGGCGAATCTGCGGTCCGCGACCGAGCTCAGATTGGTGATGATATCGGGCCTGGTCATCGCCGTCGCCCTGGTGGTGCTGGTGACGGTGTTGCTGGGCGCGCGGCAGCGGCAGGAAAGCAGCCTGCGGCAGGCGCGACAGCAGACCGCGGATATCCTGCGCACGGTGAAGGATGGGTTGTTTCTGCTCGACGCGAATCTGGTCATCGGTGCGGCTTATTCGACCGCGCTGGAAGCGCTGTTCCAGCGCAAGGACTTCTCCGGTCTCGCCTTCGAGAGTCTGCTCAAGAACATCGTATCCGATCGGACTCTGGCGACCGCGCTCAAGTTCGTCAAAATCCTCTGGGCCGAGCGCACCAACGAGAAACTCGTCAAGACCATCAATCCGCTCGGCGAAGTGGAAGTGCATATCGACGGCGGCAACGGCAAATTCGACACCCGCTATCTGCAGTTCGATTTTCACCGGGTGCGCGTCGACGGCGAGATGACCCACGTGCTGGTGTCCGTGTCGGACGTGACCGCCCGGGTGGAGCTGGCGAATGAATTGCAGGCCTCCCAAACCCAGGCGCAGGGTCAGGTGGATACCTTGCTGGGCATTCTGCACATCGATCCCGTGCAGCTGACGTCCTTCCTGAACGACTCCAACGCGGCCATGAAAATGATCAACGCGGTGCTGCGCGAGCCGACGCGCGAGGAAGGGGTGTTCCGCAGAAAACTGGACACCCTGTTCAGGCAAGTGCACTCGGTGAAGGGTGAGGCGGCGGCGTTGGGCCTGTCGTCCATAGAGACTCGCGCGCATGCCTTCGAAGATGATTTGAAGTCGCTGAAGGAAAAGCCTGCACTGTCGGGAAACGACTTCCTGCCGCTGGTCATCAAGCTCGACGACCTGCTGACTCATCTGCAATCCGTCAGCGAGCTGGTGTCGCGCCTATCGCGCCTGCACATCGCGCAGCACGACGCCGTGCATACGACCACCGCCGTGCTGGAAGGCGAGAAGCTGCTGGTCGGCAAAGGCGATTCGGGCGTCGCGGCGACGCTGCAACAACTGGCCACCCGGGTTGCGCTCGAAAACGGCAAGGACGTCGTCCTGAAGTGCGTGGGCTTCGATGCGATACCCGACGACTACCGGCGCGCCGTCAAGGACATCGGGGTGCAGGCGGTGCGCAACGCCGTCGTGCACGGGATAGAGACGACGGCCGCCCGCATGGCCGCCGGGAAGGCCCAGCAAGGCACGGTGCGCCTGTCATTCCACGAATCCGGGGATGCCGGCTACAAGCTCATCATCGAAGACGACGGCCAGGGCTTGTCGACCGAGCGCATCAAGGAGGTGGCGCTGAAGAAGGGTTTCATCACGCCGGAACGGGCGGCGACCTTGGACACGAAGCAGATCTTCTCGCTGTTGTTTCAGCCGGGATTTTCCACCGTCGAAACCGCGACCAAGGACGCGGGGCGGGGCGTCGGCATGAATGTCATCGCCGATCTGACCAATCAGATGGGCGGCCGCGTGTCGGTTGCGACCAGCGCCGGAAAATTTACGCGCTTGACCATGACTCTGCCGCGCTCGGCCAAGCGGGCGGATGACACGGAGGCTGCGTAACCGATATGGCCGGCGAGCCGCAGTCGATGTTGAAGCTCATGATCGTCGACGATTCGAACATCATCCGGCGCCGCATCGAGCGCTCGCAGCAGATCGCCCGCCTGGAGGTGGTCGGCGCCGCGAGCAACGGGCGCGAGGCCGTGGAGGTGTTCAAGCGCACGCAACCGGATGTCGTGACCATGGATCTGACCATGCCGGAGATGGACGGCGTGGAGTGCGTGCAAGAATTGGTGGCCATCAATTCCAAGGTGTTGATCCTGGTCGTCTCCGCGCTAGCCGACAAGGCAACGGCGGTGGATGCCATCGAGAAGGGTGCGAACGGCTTTCTGTGCAAGCCGTTCACCGATCGTCAGCTCAATGACGCGTTAGAAGAGCTGTTGTCGGAGGCGTGATGCTCAAAGAAGCCGAGATACGCACATTCATCGATGGAACGACGAACTACTTCGAGACCACCGCGCAGCAGTCGGCGACGGTGGGGTCGCCCTATCTGGTGACGGACGGCAATCCGGGCGCCTACGAGTACACGGGGGTGATCGGCATTTCCGGGTCCCGTAAGGGCATCGTGTACTTCACTGCTCCGCGCGGCATGCTGACGGTGCTGCTGATGCGCATGCAGGAGACCGATACCAGCGATGAAAACATCAAGGATCTGGTCGGCGAGGTGGCGAACACCATCTCCGGCAACGCGCGCCGCGATTTCGGCAAGAATTTCGTCATCTCAGTGCCGGTCGTCATCGCACACGATCTGGAAAAAGTCACGGCGCCGCACAGCCGCTCTTACGTGATTCCCATCAATTGGCGGACTCACTCCGCCAAGCTCGTTGTCTGCTTGGAATAGCTCGGCTATCGGCGATGTACACTGACCCAGTTGCAGGGTCTGGGGGGATAAGACGTGGGAGGCCAACTAGGGGAAGCAGTTGGCCTCCCACGTCTTATCCCCCCAGACCGTGCGCATTGGGCCGTTGTACATCGACGCGTAGACGGAGCTGATTTCAGCGGCTTTGGCACAGTGCCGAAGCACTAGAGCGAGCGGAGGAAATTCAGCAGGTCCTGCTGCTGTGCCGCGCTCAGGGCGTTGAACTGCTGAATCACGGCGTTGGCTTCGCTGCCTTGGCTGTCATGGGCTTGGATCGCCGCCAGCAAATCGCGGGTTCGGCCATCGTGCAGGAAGAAGACTCGTTGGCCCAGTCCCCACAGAGGTGCCGTGCGGAACTCGTCCGGTCCCGCGCTGCCCTGGGTGATGCCGTCGGCGAGATTTTGACCCATGTGATGCACCAGCAGATCGGAGAACAGATTGGCCCGCTTATTCGACAGAGCGGGACTCGGGCTGTTCGAGGAGCCGGTGGCAATGGCGCGACCGGTGGTGAACGACGGCGTGTGGCATAGAGCGCAGCCTACGCTGACGAACTGGGCACGGCCGTTCGTCGTCGAGGCCGTGGCGGGGGCGGGCACCGGGGGTGCCAGCATGCGCATGAAGTTCGCAAAGGCTTCGATGTCGGAGAGCACGCTCACGGCGTTGGCGGCGACCGTCAGCGGAAAATTGTCAGTGTCCTCCGGAGTGGCGTCGGCGGCATGGCAGGCCGGAGTTTCATCGCGTTCCTGGGGAAAGAGTTGATTCGAGATGCCCATTTCGACGTTGTAGGCTTCTCCGGAGAACATCAGCAGCGATTTATTCTGTGCTTTCCAGCCGAAACGGGTGATGGTGCCGTCGTTGGCGCTCAAATTCGTATTGCCGCCGAGAATGGCATTGGCATGCCCTTTCACGCCGGCTTGATTCTTGGGCGTCGCATCGGCGGCCAAATTCGCGAGAATGGCGGAGTCGGGAATGGCCTCGATGAGGCCGGCACCGAACACCGGGGTCGGGATGCGAAACACGATATTTTTATTGCCGCCTTGGCCCGTCAATGGATTGCCTGCAGGCAGGAAGCTGGGTTGTGCAATGTTGCAGCCGCCCGCATCGGAGCGCCCCGTGATGACGAATAAATTGTGCACGCCGCCGTCGGGCACGCCGTTCGATTGCACGAAGCGAGCTTCGCGGATGGGGCCATTCGGCGCATTGAACCAAGGCAGCGTGTTGACGGCGCCGTCGGCGCTCGCGACTTCGCCCAATGGATTCTGCGCCGGGCTGCTGCCACCGACATTCGGCTGTATATGGCAGGAGGCGCATTGATTCGAGTTGAAGCGTGGGCCGAGACCATTTCCCGTGCCCTGCCGGGAGCTGCCGCCGCTCACGACTTCTATGAAGCTGAATCGTGCCATGCCGTCTTGAAAGAAATTCAGCTCGTCCTGCCCGAGTCCTGCGAGAGGTTGAGGTGGTCCATTCTCGGCCGCAGACCGGCGCACGCCGGGATCCGTGGGTTGGGCCGTGGCCGGCGGAGCTTGCGCGGTTCCTGCGATGAGTAGTCCCAGAAGAACGGCGTTTCGACAGGTGAGATGGTGTCGCATGAGTTCCCCCTTGTAGGCGTGCCAAGTCGGGCTCGAGCTCGTCAGGGGGACCGATATACTCGCGGTATTTTTATCTGTTGACGTGATGCCGTTCGGCGACGTCAGCGATGCGCGACAATGAGGCAGGCGGGCGTCCGGTTGCGATCCGCCCGCGGTCGGCTCAGAGCGCGGCCGCGTTCACGTCCAGCCACGCGACGATGTTCGCAACGGTATCGCGGTAGAAGCGCTCGTATAAATTTCGAGACACGTAGCCGATGTGCGGCGTCGCAAGAAGACCTTGGATGTTCCGATATGGATGTTCCGGCGGCAGAGGCTCCGTGTCGAAAACATCGATTGCGGCCCCGGCGATGCGCCGTTCGGCCAGGGCTTGGATGAGCGCGGCCTCCACGACGAGGGGCCCTCTCGAAGTGTTGATGAGGCGGGCAGAGGGTTTCATCAGCTGAAATTCAGGCGCGCCGATGAGCCCGGTGGTGCGGCCGCTCAGCACCAGGTGAATGGAAACGACATCGGCCTCCCGCAGCAATTCTTGCTTGGATACGAGCCTGGCGCCGGCGGCGGCCGCCTTTTCCGGCGTGAGGTTCTGGCTCCACGCGATCACGTTCATGCCGAAGGCCAGCCCCACCTTGGCCACCTGAGAACCGATGCTGCCCAAGCCAATGATGCCGAGAGTCTTCTCCGCCAAATCGTCGCCGATGGAGCGTTGCCAGCCGCCGGCACGCAGCGATGCATTTTCGGCGATGAGGTGGCGCGCGTCTGCGAGAATCAGCGCCCAGGTCAGTTCGATCGTCGGGGTAGAGGTGTACGAGGTGTGAACGATGCCGATGCCTCGCTCGGCGGCGGCTTCGGCATCTATGGAAGCATTGCGCTTTCCCGTGGACGCAATCAGCTTCAGTTTCGGCAGCCGTTCGATGACGTTGCGGCGCAGCGGCGTGCGCTCCCGCATGACGCACACCACATCGAAGGGCAGCAGACGCTGCACCACGGCGTCCGTCTCCGCAAGATGGTCGTTGAACACGGTCACTTCGGCTCGCGCTGTGACGGCCGACCAGTCGGCGAGCGTCAACGCGACGCCCTGGTAATCGTCGAGCACCGCAATTTTCAGTGCATGTTCGGTTGAAGTCATGATTCTTACCCACGGAGGACCCGGCATTAAGTTATCACGGCCACGGGACATTCGCCGTTTGCGCGCTAGCCGCCGTCCGAACGGAGGGTTGTCTTGCACTTTTGTCCGCAGTGTGATTATTCTAGTGTTGCTCGTCGATTCGCTTTCCAATGTTCCGAGCGGGTGCGCGCCGTTTTGAAACCATCATCGCAATCGAAAATTGACCGCTCACTGGCGTGGCCGGTGGCGCTGGTCATGCTCGTTTGCTTGCTGTATGCCGGTTTCATACGCGCCGCACACATTCACAAGTCCGAAGCGAACGAGCAGCATTCTCAGCATCTGGAATGCCTGTTGTGCATGGACGCCAATCATTTGGCGGTTCCGACGGCGCTGGCGCAAGCCCCCGTGTTTCAACTCGCCTGGTTCATCATCGTGGCGCCGCTCCTCCTCGGCGCCAATCCTCGAGTCACCGCTCTTTTCTACGACGCTCGCGGGCCGCCGCGCGTCTAGCTCCCCGTTTCCGGCGCCTGTTTGAGGCTGCGTCGCCATCGGTGGCAACGCGCTGTGCAAATTGGGCGTATTTCACGCATTGTCATTTCGACGGGACGATCGGCATGAGCCGCAGCTGCGGCACGGCGATCTCGAAAGACTTATGAACAAGAACAGAATCTCGAAGCCATGCTGATGCTTCTCATCGTCGTTGCCGCGTTTTGCTCGACGTGCGCGGGGGGGCTTTTTGCACTGAAGCTCAAAGACAAGCTGCACTTGGTGCTCGGCTTCAGCGCCGGAGCGGTGGTGGCCGTCGCGCTGTTCGATCTGCTGCCGGAGGCATTGGAGCTGGGCTCGTCGTACAAGGCGTCGATCCTGTTGTCGTGGCTGCTGTTGAGTTTCATGCTGTATCTGGTGCTCGATCGCGTCAGACTCCTGCACCGGGACGTGCCGGATGGCGCGCATTCGCACCGGGAGCAGCAGGCGATGCTGGGCGCGGGAAGCTTCTCGGCCCATAGCTTTCTGGACGGGGTCGCCATCGGGGTGGCCTTTCAGGCATCCGCGGCGGTGGGCGGCATCGTGACCATGGCGGTCCTGGCACACGACTTCTCCGATGGCATCAACACCGTGAATGTCGTTCTCAAGAACGGCGGCACGCGGCAGCAGGCGATGCGCTGGCTGCTCATGGATGCCTTGGCGCCGGCGGCCGGCGTGGCAGCGACGCTGTTCTTTACCGTTCCCCGCGACGCCATGGGAGTGGTCTTGGCCGTCTTCGCCGGATTCTTCCTGTACATCGGCGCCAGCGATCTGATCCCCGAAAGCCATCACGCACATCCGAAATTCTTTACCACGTTCATGACGTTGCTGGGTGCGGCAGTGATTTATCTCGCCGTGCTCCTGGCGGGCGGGTGATTCGCCGTGAAACGCACTCAATCGAAATCTGAAATCGACGAGGACGGCGCGACCCTGAGGCAGTCGCCGCGCTATCAGCGTGCCGGGGTATACGCCCGGCAACTCGTCTCACTGACGAGCAGCCTTGCGGCGGCCGCGATTCTCGTGTTGGCGGCCGGCTGGATTTTATCGTCATGGGGGTTCGATCGAATCTGGCGGACGGTGCTGCTCAACGCAGGCGCGGCACTTCTGATCCTCGTGATCGGTCTTCACTCCGCGTGGCGGGTCAGCCGACGGCGCCGCGACGAAATCTCGGCATTGAACTCCGAGATAGCGGCCGAAACACCGCCCGCCGATGAGTTAATGGGGCGCGGCGAGCGTCTCCGGTTGTGGGTCGACCGGCTTCGAGTCAAAGCCTTCGCCATCCTCCGGCGGGAAGAGTTGCTGATCGGATGTGTTGCGATGTTGGTGCTTTGGATCGTGCGCCGAACATGGGACTTCACCGTGCCGGGTGCGGTGCTCGGACTTCCGGGGTACGTGGGCGCCGGCGTGATTTTGAGCGGAGCCTTCGGTCTGTTGGTGCTCGAACGCTACTTTGCGGGCCGCCCGGCTGCGGAGTGGCCGGAATCCGCTCCGCTCGCCCATCTGTCCCGTGCGGCCATTTTCACGCTCCTGCCGAGCGTGCCCGCGCTCCTCTTCGATTCGGATGCGCGCGCGTGGCCTGCTCGTGCGGCGGCTCTGGCAGGCGTGGTGCCGGCCGCCATCGCTTTGGAACTCTTGATGCGGGCGATTTACTCGGGCCTCACGCGGGGCCCGGCGCGCGATGTGGAGCGGCCGTTGCTTGCGGATACGGTGACTGCGCGGCTGTTCACCTGGCCGCCGCACCCCTTCAGGGTCATACAGGACGAACTCCACGATGGCTTCGGGATCGACCTGCGGCAAAACTGGGCGTTCGGCTTCATTCGACGCGCGAGCCTGCCGGTGTTGAGCGTGGTCGTTGCCATCGGCTGGCTGTTGACCGGCATTCAGGAGCTGCCGATCGCGAGCCGCGGGATTTACGAACGTTTCGGCAAACCGGTCGATGTGTGGGATCCAGGGATCCATTGGGGTCTGCCGTGGCCGTTGGCGAGGACGGTCAAAGCCGAAAACGGCGTCGTGCACGAATTGGCGGCCAATGTCTCCGGTGATGATACGCAGACAGAGCCGGATCCAAGCGGCGCTGACGACCCCGCGCCGCCCAGTGCGAATCGCCTGTGGGACGTGTCCCATGTCGCGGAAAACGCCCAGGTGATTTCCAGCGAGGCGGACACGAAGCAGAGTTTTCAGGTTGTGAACATGGATGTCCGGTTCGTCTACCGGATCGGCCTCACGCACGAGGCGGTGATGGCCGCCACCTATCACTGCGCCGATGTCGAGGCGCTCATCCGCAGTCTCGCAAGCCGGGTGATGGTGCATTATTTCGCGTCGCGATCCTTGGATGGTTTGCTGGGGGAGCAGCGCGACGCTCTCGCGAGGGATATTGGACGCACCGTGCAGGCGGACCTGGATCATTTCGGCAGTGGAGTCGAATTGCTGTCGGTTCTGGTCGAATCGATTCACCCGCCGGCGGGCGCGGCCGCTGCCTATCACTCCGTCCAGGCGGCACAGATCAGGTCCCAGGCCATCGTTGCCGAAGAACGAGGCTCGGCGGCCGCCACCGTCAATGAAGCCCACGAGGAGGCGAGCGCAGTCACGGATTCGGCATCGGCAGCCGCACGTGAGCACATGGCCGCCGCCGACGCGGCCAAACTCGGGTTCGACGCGGAACAGGAAAGTTTTCGCGACGCCGGACAGGCGTTCGTGCGCGAGCGGTATTTCAACCAATTGGCGCAAGGCCTGGCGAAAGCGAATCTCGTCATCATCGACCACCGCATCGGGAGTACGGGCGTTGCACCGACCATCGATTTGCGTACTTTCGGCGCCTCCGGCAATCCCTACCGGCAGGAACCATGAGCCGCGCCGCTCAGATGGAGTTTTCCATCGGCACTCGTCACACAGGAGCTGACTCTTGAGTTCCAACCACGTTCACGGCGGCCCTGATCACGGTCCTGGTCACGGCCATCACCACGGCCATCACCACGGCCATCACCATGGGCATTCGCACTCTCATTCCACGGAAGGCATGAGCGGGCCGATATCAAAAAGACGCTACGTCATCGCGGCCGTCATCGTCGTTTTCGCCATTGTGGCAGCGTGCGTGGTGCAGGTGCGCTCCGGTGAAGCGACGGTTGTGACGCGCTTCGGCAATCCGGCGCGTGTTTTGCTCGAGCCCGGTCCCGCACTGCGCCTGCCACTGCCGTTCGAATCGACAGTCCCGGTGGATCTACGTGTGCGCACGACCTCGAGCGGTTTGCAAGATGTCGGAACCCGCGATGGTCTTCGGATCATCGTTCAAGCGTATGTGGTCTGGCAGGTGCAGCCGGACTCGGCGGACGTCAAGCGCTTCATGCGCGCCGTGCAGAATCAGCCGGATGAGGCCGGACGGCAGATCCGAACCTTCGTGGGTTCCTTACTCGAAACCACGGCCGCGGGCTACGATCTATCGAGCCTCGTCAATACCGACGCCAACAAAGTGCGCATCGAGGATTTGGAATCGCACCTGCGCGATCAGATCCGCCAGCAATTGCTCGCAACCTACGGAGTGCAGGTTCTTCAAGTCGGCATCGAACGGCTGACCTTGCCGGCGGTCACGCTCGCAGCCACGGTCGAACGCATGCGGGCCGAACGGGAAACGATTGCCACCGAGCGCACCGCCATCGGCCGCCGGGAGGCGGCGGAAATTCGTTCCGCAGCCGAGCGCGATGCCCGCATCGTCAGAGCGGATGCCACGGTCAAGGCGGCCGATATCGAAGCCCAATCGAAAGTGCAGGCCGCCAAGGCCTACGGCCATGCCTATGCGAGTGCGCCGCAGCTGTATACGCTGCTGCGCTCGCTCGACACCTTGAGCACCATCATTGCGCCCGGAAGCAAGGTGATCCTGCGCACCGATGCGGCGCCCTTCAAGGTGCTCGTCGATGGGCCACCCGGGGCAGATTCGGGCGCGGGCCATCATGGCCAATAACGGGGAGGAGAGCGCGGCGCACAGTGCGCCGAATCCCTGGCTGCAGGCCGGAGGCATCGCGTTTTTGGCGTTGTACGCGGTTTCGATCCTCGCGGCCCTCGGCTGGCTATTCTCCAATCTTCACCAGATCAGTCCGCAGAACCGCGCGATCGTCAGCCGCTTGGGGGCGTTCAATCGCGTGCACGGGGCGGGGTTGCTGCTCGCCTGGCCACGCCCCTTGGAAGAGGTCACCTTACTGCCTTCCTCGGAGACCATCTTGGAGCAGGACATGCAGGTCGAGCAGCCGCAGCCGGGCGCTGCGAGTTCGCAGTCCGCGGGTGGGGACGACGAATCGTCCGGCGGCTCAGGCGCGTTGCTGAGCGATGCCGCGGCGAGCATGGGCAATCGTCTCACGGGCGACGCCGGCGTGGTGCAGATGGACGTCAAAGTGTTTTACACCGTCATCGACCCCTATGAATACGTCATGCAAAGGGCCCATCTTGCTGCGGCGCTCGATCGCTTGATGAGCCGCAGCGTGGTGCGGGTGTGCGCTTCGCGCGACTTGGATGCGATCCTGGTGGCGCGGCCGGAACTGTTGGGCACCGCCAACCAATTGGCGGAACAGCGCGAGCGGCTGCGCGGGGATGTGATGCAGGACATCAATCATTCCCTGGCGCAGCTGCACGCTGCCGGCGCCGGCCTGGGGATCGAACTCAAGCGAGTCGATCTCATCGCGACGCTGCACCCTGATACGGTGGATGCCTTCAATTCGGTGCTGACGGCGAGTCAGGAGGTGCTCCAAGAGATCGCCAACGCCCGCACCGACAGCGAGAAGACGCTGCAGACGGCGAACCAGGACGCGGACCGGACCGTCGAAATCGCACAAGCCAACGCGTCCGAGCGCCTGGCGAAAGCGCAGGCCGATACGGCCGACGTGCTGCAACTATCCGAGGCGGTCAAAGGCGGTTTGGACGCGGGTTTGCTGCCGCGAATGTACCGGGAGCGGATCACGGCCATTCTTGCGAAGACTTCGTTCCTGACCATGGTAGATCCCCACGACGATGCGCATTTACTGATTTCAGGAGCCCAACAATGAGTGCTGCGGACACTGCCGTCGAGCAAGCTGCGGCGAGCGTTCTGACGCAGGACGAAAAGCGCAGCGCCGGCAATCAATTGGCGCTGGCGATGCTGGCATTGGCACTCCTGGTGCTGGCGTTGATCTGGATGTGGCTTGCGCCCGATCAGATGGGAACCCGCCAACTCATCCTGGCAGGGGCGGCGCTCCTGGTCGCAGTGCCCGTGGTGCGCGCGGGGTGGGGCAGTTTGCGGCACCCCAGTTTGCATGGCATCACGGACCAGCTCATCGCCATCGCCATGCTGGGTGCGTGGGTCACGGGGGACCTGCTCACCGCCGTGCTGTTGCCTGTCATCATGATTTTAGGCCATGTGCTCGAGGAACGCAGTGTCATCGGCACTCACGAAGCCATCGAATCCCTGGGCAAACTCACGCACGCGCGCGCCCGCCGGGTCGGCGCGGATGGAGAAATTACCGAAGTAGACAATGTGCACTTGAAAATAGGGGATCAGGTCGAGGTGCGCGCGGGCGATCGAGTCCCCGCCGATGGACGCGTCGTAGAAGGGCGCGCCAGCCTCGATACCGCGGCGATCACCGGAGAATCCGTGCCGCTCGAAGTGGCGGTGGGTGGCGAGGTATTCGGCGGCACGATCAATCTCGACGGCTTGCTGAAGATCGAGGTCACCCGCACGGGAGGGGACTCGACCCTGGGCAAGGTCATTGCGCTGATGCAAAGCGCCGAAAGCGCCAAGCCGCCGATCACGCGACTACTCGAGCGCTATGCCAATCGGTACCTGATCCTGGTGCTCCTGGTGGCGGCGATCACCTGGTTCGTCAGCAACGATGCGCAGGCGATGCTCGCCGTCATCGTCGCAGCCTGCCCGTGCGCGCTCGCGCTGGCGGCGCCCGCTACGGCCGTCGCGGGGATTGCAGTCGCGGCGCGGCATGGAATATTGATTCGCGGCTCGGCCTTCTTGGAGGAACTCGCCGATACGACGTCGCTCATCGTCGATAAGACGGGAACTCTGACCTTTGGCGCCTTGCATCTGCTCGAGATTCGAGCCGCGGGCGCGACGCCGATCAGCGAGAACGAGCTGCGAGTGCTGGCGGCGAGCTTGGGCGCCGCCAGCAGCCACCCGGTGAGCCGTGCGCTCGCCTCCCTCGTCGGAGCGCAGGATCACTGGCCTTTGACGGACATTCGCGAGCGCCACGGCATGGGGGTGATCGCACTGACCCCGCGTGGCGAAGCCGCCTTGGGCCGCCTCGAGCTCTTCCAGGAGCTGGGCATCACGACGGCGGCCATGCCGAGCCACGACGGGCCGATTGCCGGGGTGTCGCTCAACGGCCAATTCGCCGCCTGGATTCTGCTCGCGGACAAGGTGCGTCCGGAAGCGAACGGTGCACTCAAGGAATTGCGCGAACTCGGCCTCGACCGGCAGATCTTGCTCACGGGAGATCGCGCGAGTGTGGCCAATGCGCTGGCTCGAACCGTCGGCATCGAGCAGATTCAATCGCAAGCCTTGCCGCAGGACAAATTGAACCGGGTCACGGCCGAGATCGCTCGAGGGTTCAGGCCCATGGTGGTGGGCGACGGCATCAACGATTCGCTGGCCTTGAAGGCCGGCGTCGTCGGAGTCGCCATGGGATCGGGCGCCGCCGACATTGCGTTGGCGTCGGCCGACGTGGTGCTGATCGGCAGCGATTTACGGCGCCTCGGAACCTGCGTGCGGTTGAGCAGACTGTCCCGCAGGACGCTGCAAACCAATGTGGCCATCGGATTGGGATGGACGGGCTTGATCGTGGCGGGCGCCGCATTCGGGTTGCTGGGAGCGGCCGGGGCGAGCGTCGCGGCGGTGCTGCATAATTTGAGCACTCTCGTCGTGCTCGCCAATGCCGGGCGCCTGTTACGGTTCGACGATCCGTTGTCGGAGCCCAAACCCGACTGAGGCCTGACCGGGCCTGAGAATCTGCCGGCTCGATGCCGCAGCCGTGACCCGGAGCGGCCACGGCTGCATCTCCTGCACCTCAGATCAGAACTGCCACGTCACTCCGCCGAAGAACCCACGCCGGGGTCCGAATTGCGGCGCAAAGACGCCAATGCCCGAACCACTTCGAATCTGGTAAATCTTGTCGGCGAGATTGACGATGTCGAAACGCACCGTCAGCGGGCCCGTCTTCGCTAGGTCAAAGGCGTGGCTCACGCCGGTGTTGATCTGAACATAGCTCGGCGTGTGAGTGCCGTTCGGGATGACATCGCCGCCGGGAAGAGTCTCATCCTCGCGCAGTCCGCTACCGAAGATCGCATCGGCGCTGAGGCGAGTGCCCTGCCATCCATACGAAATGCCGCTCGAAGCGGATGCCCGACTTTCGTGATCGAGAGCAATGTAGTTGCTGGCGATGTAGTTGAGCTGCTGCTGGGTGAAGTTGAACTGTGCCGACTCCACACCCTTGCCGTGGGCGGCCTGCCAGGCGGAATTGATGTAGGCGGAAAAATCGTCGTAGGTGTAGTTGGCGGTGAATTCCACGCCTCCGACCAAGCCGTAGCGGTAATTGAAGGGCGTGAGAATGATCGGAGCGCCGAATTGCCCCTCGTCGATCAGGTTCTGCGACTGCTCGTAGAAGGTGTCCACGCCTAGCGTCAGGTGTTTGTCGAAGAGCTTCTGTTCGACGCCGAGGTCATAATAATTCTGCCGCGCGGCGATCGGGGGCGAATCCTTGGTCACCGTGCCCGGCGGCACCGCGCTGGTGCCCGCGAATTGCGTGAATGTCTGGGCACCGATGAGCTCGAACGGCGGCGGTGTGAAATACCGAGAGTAACCGCCGTGCAGAGTGGTGCCGGTATCGAACTGCCACACGAAGTTGATGCGCGGGCTGACCTGGCTGCCGCTGGAATAAGCGCTGTAGTGATCGAAGCGCAGACCGTAATTGAGGGTGAAGGGTGTGAACACCTGCCATTCGTCCTGCACATACACACTTTCGATCTGCTGCACTTGCGGGCCGTTGCTGACAATGGTCAGCGGCACGTTGGAAGTCTGCGCGCCGTTGGCATTGATGGGCAGGACCTGCGAGGTCGTATTGCTGTTGGCGAGGTCGTGCTGCCAATAGGCCCCGAAGCGCATGGTATGCGTATCGCCGATCTTATAAGACGCATCCGTCTGCGACGCGATGGCGGTGTCGTTCTTGAACGCATCCTGAGCGATGCCGTTATAGAGCAAATCTCCGACGAAGTCCGGCTCGAAATGCAAACTGGTGTAGCGGACGGAGAGCGAGGTTTGCCAGTTGAACAGGCCTTGGGAGTGTTGCCAGCTGGCGATGGCGTACTCCGCGAGTTCGTGCTGCCTTTCGTCCAAGTCATTGCTCAGATACTGGGTTTGACCGAGAACGTTGTAGCCGAGAGTGGGCTGCAGGCCTACCTGGTTCGGAATCTGGAACTCATCGTCCGAGGTGCCGAGAATCAACGACACACGGTTGTCGGTATCGATGATGTCCTCCAGATAAGCGAAGGCGTGCTCTTGTCTGGTGAAATCATGGAGCGGATTGGAACTGCCGTCGGGCGACTCGATCCCCAAATCGTTTTCCTTGTAGTCGCCGGTCACATAGTAGGTGTATTTGCCGTCGCTGCCGCCGTATTCGGCGGACGGCTGAAACGTCCCATGGCTACCACCGTAAAGCGATATCTCGCCGCCGGGCTGGAGCAGTCCGCTGTTGGTGCTCAGGTCGACGACAGCCGCGGATTCCAGGCCGTATTCCGGCGGTAGCGCGCCGGTGATCAGTTTCAAGGAGGAGATCAGCCATGGACTCAATGTCTGACTGAAGACGCTGATGCCCTCGGGCAGGATGATGCCGTTCAACCGGTATTGGATATTGTTGTGATCACCTCGCACGTGGAGCTGTCCGAAGGAGTCTTGAACCACGTCCGGGGCTTGCAGCAAGACCTGATTGAGCGGGGCATTCGTCCCGCCGGGCATGTTGGCAATTGCCTGGGCGTCGATGGTGAAAGTCGAGGCACCGGTCTGGGTCTCGATGCTGGTGCGAGCATCATTCAAGGTCTTGGCGGTAACCTGAATGGCTTGAAGCTGGGGCGAGCTCGATGACGAAGCCGAGGCATCCGCGGTCGCTGCCGCTGTCGTTGTATCGGTGGCGTCCGCATTCGCCGTCGAAGCGATCACGAGCAAAGAAAAAGACGCGGCAACGCTAGGCGCTGCCGCCAGAAATGAAAATCTAGACATCAAAATGACTCCGCAAAGACTGAATGATTGGGAGCCGACGCCGATTACTCGGCTGGCTCGGCAAGGCCTTGGATTCAGCTGAGGGAGGGAGGGCCGCGGCTACGCGGCCGGGGAACTGAAGCATCGACACCGACGAAGCGCGGCTCGGGAGTGAGCTGCGATCCCATGCGAACCAGCAGGGGAATTTGCAGGGAATGGCTGAATGCCGGGGAAGCGGCCTGGGCAAATGCCGGGCAGAGCGCGCAGCTCGTGTCCACCGTGCCGCCGGCATCGACGTGGCTTTGCACCTGATCGGCGCCGGAGAGGTGGCTGAGTTCGTGAACGACTGCACCCTGCTGCGCAGTCAGCAGCAGCAGGAAGAGACTCAGTGCTTTGTACACATTTCTCATTGGGCGCAATCACGGGACATTCGGAGCGTAACCAGAAAAGCTAACAGAACAGACAGCAAATTGCAGTATTTGTTCCTAACGATATCAAATGGACCACAGAGTCCGGGGTTGGCTCTCAGGGCTTCCCTGATGCGGCAAATTCCGGAAAATGCATATGGATGCATATACAGTTTCGGCCGGTTCGACATATCAGGGGTGGGTGGATGAACCTGGGGCTACAATTCAACCCGATTTTCAAAAACACTTGGAGCCACCTATGAGTATGTTCGTTGACGCATCACGTATCTGCGCGTTGTTTGCAGCGGCCGCGCTGTCTCTGAGCAGTGCATCGGCCCTGGCAAAGGATGTGAATGTGAGCCTGACCGGCAGTGAAGAGACGCCGCCGGTGACGACCTCGGCGTCCGCGACCGGCACCATCAAGATCAGCAAGGACGGGGCGGTGAGCGGGAGCATCAAGGCGACGGGCATCGATGGCACCGCGGCGCATATCCACGTGGGAGCTCCGGGCCAGGCGGGACCGCCCATCATCACTCTGGAAAAAGGTGCTGATGGGGTGTGGTCGGTTCCCGCAGGATCGAAGCTGACGGCGGAGCAGATTGCGAGCTTCAAGGCCGGTAATTTGTACGTCAATGTCCACAGCGCCGAGCACAAGCCGGGCGAGATTCGCGCTCAGCTCAAGCCGTGATTGAATTCACACCGTGATTTTCCGGCGGCTTCGCAAGGAAGCCGCCGGATCCGATGCCGGGCGGACATTTCGTTAGAAGCAAGTATTGTTGGTAACATTTTGCGGACACAGTAAGGTACTCGCAGGGCACCGCAGGTCACGCACGAAACGGATTGGTCGCATTCCCCCCCATGCCGATCGCATCCCCCTGCCTTGATCCTTTCGTGCGCGGCCTGCGGATGCTCACCAAATCCTGGTGATCAATTCTTCGCGGTACGCTTTTCCGCCAATTGCTGAACGACTGCGAGCGCTTGCTCGGCATTGGCGTCGCCCGCCACTCCGCCGATCGTGGCAATGATCTTGCCGTTGGGCGCGACGATGAAGGTGGTGCGTTCGGCCACGCTATGACCGATATCGTTGCCGCGGGAATCCTTCATCTTGGCGATGGCCTCTCCCTTGCTGGTGGTTTCCGTGATTTTAATATCGTAGGACTTCGCTATTACGCCCTTCTCATCCGAAGCCACCGGCAGCTTGCCGGCGCAGTACAGAGGATCGGCGGAGAAGTCGTTCAAGCGGGCGATGCTGTCGAGCGAAACGCCGATGACGGAAGCGCCCGCGGCGGCGAATTTGTCGTGATCCTCCGCAAAAGTGTGCGCCTGTAGATTGCAGCCGCCGGTAAATGCGGCGGGGTAGAAATACACCACGACCGGGCCCTTCTTGAGGGCGTCGTGCAGCGAATAAGTGAATTCCTTGCCGGCCAGAGATGCTTGTGCCTTGAAATCAGGTGCGGTATCGCCTTGCTTCAATGCGGCGAAACTCGGCGTTGCCGCCAGCACGAAAGAAACGAAACCCAGGACTTTGTGTGTGTGCTTCATGGCGAGCCTCTCATGTCATTACGTAGCGCCGCACATTATCAACGTTCCCTGGCGCCGTCATCCCTGTTTGGGCCACGGTGTGGTCGAAGGCGGGCACCTCGGCGGGGTGATGTTGAGCGGGTGACGGTATTCGCCCGAGGGGCTGAGCCGTTGCCGGGCAACCAGGCAGCAGTTGCCCGGCAACGGCTCAGCCCCTCGGGCGAATGCTCTCACCGCTCTACACCACCCTGCCGACGGTTACTCGAATTGCTCCCTCTAGTTCGTGATGTGCATCCTGCGCGGTGATATACGTCGGCCAGTACGCACGGTCAGGGGGGGTAAGGAGTGGGAAGCCAACTGATCCAGCCCGTTGGCTTCCCACTCCTTATCCCCCCTGACCTTGTGAACCGGTCAACATCACCGTGCGGAGGCCATTCGTTCGACCTTGCACAGGGGCAGGCTGGCGCGCACCACGAAGCCCATGGATTCGTACAATTTGCGCGCGCCCACGTTGCCTTCACTCACGTGCAGGAAGGAGGCGACGCCGCGCCGGCGATGGCGGCTGAGTAACGCACGCGTGAGCCGGCGAGCATGACCTCTCCCGGCAAAGTCGGGGTGAGTGCACACGCCGCTGATTTCCTGGAGTCCAGGCAGCGCTAGGCGTTCGCCGGCCATGGCGATCAATGTCTCGCCCTCGTAAATGCCCAGGTACAGGCCCAACTCGGCGGTGCGTTCGCGAAAGAAATCTGGAAACGCGATTCGCGTGAGTTCCCGCATGGCGGCTCTGTCCTTGTCGCCGAGGACGGTGCCCGCATCCTCTCCCACCTCGGGAATTTCACCGGGGGGAAATAACTGCAAAATGTGCGAGCTCGATGTGACCCGCCAGCCCTCGGGCAGAGAATGGGGGCAGGCGCCCACGAAGTAGACCTGCTCGCCCAGGCCGCGACCCCGGGCGGATTCTAGATCCGGCAGGACGCCTGCGGCCGGGATGGCGGCAAAGGGCGCGATCGACGGCGGATACCAAGCCAAGTCGTGCAGCCGGCCGGCCAGGTTCTGGTGCGGACCGCCGAGCGCGGACCACACCGGGTTGTCGAGTTGATCGATCGCCGGTCCCCCCTTGCCGTTTTGAACGGCCACGGCTTAGGCCGGTGCCTCAGATGGAATTTTATACCGCGGGGCCGGGTGCCGGTGCGGGAGATTGGGTCTTATACGATCCCGCGGGTCGCGGAACCGATGAGCACCGCCATCAATATCAATGCGAACCAGAAATAGTCACGATGGCCTCGGTTCCATGGTGCGCCGTCGATTTTCTTTCGCATATGCCACACACGTGCGAGGGAACACGCGATACAGGCTAGTGGCCGTCCTTACATGCTGGAAGTACCGATGCGGCATTTGCATATATCAATTGTGCATAGGAAGGCCGCGGCTCCCGCCGAGGCTAGAATCCCACGGCCGCGCCGGCCGGTCGTCGGTCGGTAGTTCCGCGCTTGGAGTGCTCGCACGGTGTCCGGCGACAGAGCGAACGGTTCGACATAAATCTCATCGGGCGACCCTTGGTAATGAATACGCGGCGCATCCACGGCCTCCTGAGGCCGCATGCCGTAATCAATTATGTTCAACAGCACCTGCAGCGTAATGGTAATGATGCGCGAGCCGCCCGGACTGCCGAGCACCATCACGACATGTCCGTCCTTGGTCACGATGGTCGGCGACATGGATGACAAAGGCCGCTTGCCGGGCGCGATGGCATTCGCCTCGCCTTGTACGAGTCCGAAGAGGTTTGGCGCACCGGCTTTGGCGGTGAAGTCGTCCATCTCGTCGTTGAGAAGGAAACCGGTGCCTGGCACGATGATTCCTGCGCCGAACAACCCGTTGATCGTGTAGGTGACCGCGACCGCGTTTCCCTTCCCATCGACAATGGAGTAATGGGTCGTCTCCGGTTTCTCGATTGGCGGCTCGTTGGGCCGGGCGAGCCGCGAGAGTGTCGCCCTCTCTGGGTCGATCGTTTTACGAACCTGCGCCGCGTAGTCTTTGCTCAGCAGGCGCTCTATGGGATTTTTCACGAACGCGTTTCCGCCCGCTTTCAAAATATCCGACTTGCGACGCGAGATGCTGCGAGGAGACCACAACGCCGTGCGAGGCTTCGACGGCTACCGGCACGGCCGCGCGGCTCTGCAGTGCGCATAGCGACAGACTCAAGGCGAACAGAGGGAGGAGGCGTGATGGTGAGAGAGTGGATGGCATACTGATTGTTTCGGCATGAGCGCGCGATGCGCCATCGCCAATCGTACGATCAGCGTAACGGCTCTTTGCCAACTCGCCTACGAAGCTTTTTGACTGAGCTTATTCATGTTCTGCAGGGGGGCTTTGGCCCGACTGCTCTAACGTCAGTCTTTGCCGAGTTCCTCGCCGGTCAAACGCGCAACGAACGACTCGTGCCATCGAGAGATCGAATTAGTGCGGAGCGCCTGCAACATTGACTCATGGCGCGAGCGCCGCTCTGCCAGCGGCATGGCCAGTGCCTGTTGCAGGGCCAGGGCAACGGCAGCCTTATCATAGGGATTGACCAGCAATGCACCGACGAGCTCTTGCGCCGCGCCCGCCAGACTCGATAACACCAAGACGCCGGGGTCCTGCGGATCCTGCGCCGCGACAAACTCTTTCGCCACCAGATTCATCCCGTCGCGCACGGGAGTGACAAACCCTACATTCGCAATGCGGAGAAAGCCGCTCAGCGTAGAGTGCGAAAAATCCTTGTTGAGGTAGCGGATCGGTGTCCAATCAGTATCGGCAAACTGCCCGTTGATGCGGCCGGTCGCGCGTTCCAAAGCGTCGCGAAGGTCAGCGTATGCCGCCACGTCAACCCGGCTCAGGGGCGCAATCTGTATGTAGGTGATTTGCCCCTGAAGATCCGGAGTGGATTCCAGCAATGCCTGGTAAGACGCGAATCTCTCCAGCAAACCCTTGCTGTAATCCAATCGATCGACGCCCAGCAGCAGTTTGCGCCCAAGAAGTCCTCGCTGGAGTTGTTTGACCTGCTCGTCGTCGCGCACCGCGTCCTCCGCCTGATGCGCAATGACGTCCACATCGACACCAATGGGGAACGCGCCTATCGCAATCTGCCGGCCATCGAGTTCCACCCGTTCCTCGTGGAACTCGGCTTCGTCGGGAAACACCGCTTTGACCGCCGACCTGAATCCGTCAACATCCTCGCTCGTCTGAAAGCCGACTAAATCGTACTGACACATGTCGCGAACCAATTCGGCGTAAGTGGGAAGCAGGCGCAGGACGGCGATATTCGGATAGGGGATGTGCAGGAAAAATCCTATGCGCGCCTTTATCCCCGCCTGGCGCAACAGACTGCCGAGTGGAATGAGCTGGTAGTCGTGCACCCAAATCACGTCGCCGTCCTGCACCAGCTTGACGAGCGCCTCGGAAAAATAACGGTTGACCGCCATGTACGCAGAAAACTCCTGCGGATCGTAGCGGAACGCGCCGGGGAAATAATGGTGCAACGGCCACAGGGACCCGTTGCAGAAACCATTGTAATAACCGTCGAAGCTGGCGCTCGGTAGATCAACGGTCACGAATCGAATGTTGTCTTTTTCGTGGACCTCAGGCTCTGCACTCGGCGATTCCTGTGTCTTACCGCTCCAGCCGAACCATATTCCACCGTCCGGGCCATGCAGTGCCGCGAGCACGCCGACGGCAAGGCCGCCGGCCGGCACGCTTTGGTCGGGAAGTGCTACACGATTCGAGACGACAATCAGCCGGGCCATAAATCTGTGCGGCTTTCCTATGGGGTTGGGACGGTGGCTGCAAGCTTGCCCGCTCGATGCTCGCACATCATTCGGCCGAACCCTGTAGATGACGCGCCCGAAGCTATGTAGTTCCCGTCCTACGAGACGCAGCGCGCCCGGAGCCCGACATCGCAGGCTCTTGGCTTACACGGGCTACGGCTCAATTGTCATCTCCGAATGCAATACTGGCGGGGCAAGGGCGGTCACGCAGGAGAAAGTTGTGCTCAATCATCTCGATCCGGCTTCGGCACTCGCTTTCGGCCTGCTGATCTTCTCGCTGCTCATGGTGGTCATGTTTGAAGCGACCAACGGCTTCCATGATGCAGCGAATGCCGTCGCCACCGTCATCTATACCAAATCCCTCGCGCCGGGCCACGCAGTCGTTTTGTCGGGTTTCATGAATTTCATCGGCGTTCTCGTCGGCGGAATCGCTGTCGCCTACGCGCTGGTCGAGTTGCTGCCGGCCGAAGTGCTGTCCCCGCCGGATGGTGGACCGGCGGTTGCGATGCTGCTGTCGCTATTCATCGCCGCCCTGTCCTGGAACATCGGCACCTGGTGGCTCGGTCTGCCCAACTCAAGCTCGCATTGCTTGATCGGTTCCCTGATCGGAGTGGCGTTGGGGAATGCCTTTGCGCGTTCACGCAGTCTCGCCGACGGCGTGCACTGGCCGCAGCTTTGGAGGGTGCTCGAAGCGCTTGCGCTGTCTCCCATCTTGGGGCTGGTGTTGGCGGGAGGCCTTTATCTTTTGTGTCGAAGGACGCTACACGATAAGAACCTCTACGAGCCTGTCCGGGAGAAGCCGGTTTGGTGGGTGCGCGCGACGCTCATTCTCACTTGCTCGGGCGTGAGCTTTTCGCACGGCACGAACGATGGGCAAAAAAGCATCGGCCTCATCATGCTGACCATCATCGGCTTGTTTCCAGCGACTTATGCGCTCAATCCGGCGGGCAAGGAACCGATGAGTGCGTTGCCCGCGATCATGCTCCAGGCCGCGCCGCTCATACAAAAATACGGCGACGATGAGAAGGTGGCGGCGCTGGCCGCAGTGCGCTCAATCGAAGGCGAGAGCAGGTCGAGGCAAGCCGGTGAAAGTCCCATTGAATCTACAACCCGACCAACCCAGGGTCTTCCCAAGCTCGAGGCGGGGCCGACGCCCGCGGCCAAGCGGCGCGGCGGTGTGCGCGACGATGTGTATCAGGTCATTTCCGAATTGAAGCACACAGAAGAGACTTCGGGCATCTCGGACGAGGAGAAAAAGCAGGCGCAGCAACTCGGCAAGCAATTGGGGCAATTCGTCGAATACGCGCCGCTGTGGGTGCGCCTGTTGAGCGCGGTTTGCCTAGGGGTCGGTACGATGATCGGCTACCAGCGGATCGTGAAAACCTTGGGCGAGCGTTTGGGCAATGTCCATATGACCCCGGCTCAAGGAGCTTCAGCCGAGATCGTCGGGGCCATCCTGATCGGAACGGCGGGCTTCACCGGCTTGCCGGTCAGCACCACGCACATCATTACCGCGGGGATCGCCGGTACCATGGTGAGCTCCGGCGCAGGCCTCCGCTACGGGATGATTTCGCGGATTCTCATCGCTTGGGTGCTCACGCTGCCGATGACCATACTCATTGCCGGCGGTTTGTACTATGTGTTTACCAAGCCGGGGTTTTAAAGGCGAAGCGGGGCGCGAAGGCGCGGGGCCGTTTCTCTGCAAACCGGATACTTAATTCGATTCAAGTTTCCCGATGTTGTCCGCAGACTGCCTGCCAAGCGACGGAAGAATCATCTCGTCGCGCAACACACAGCCAAGGAGCAATCATGAACAGCTTTACAGTAACCGCCGTCGGTAACCTTGCGAAGGACCCGGAAGTGCACGTCAAAGGGGACACTACCTACACGAAGATTTGCCTGGTAGGCAACGACTATGCAGGCAAGGATGAGCACGGCAACGCACGCGAGGCGGTCACCAGTCTATGGTTCGTGGCCTTTGAAAGTCTGGGAGAGGCGATCGCCAAGAATGTGCGCAAGGGCGATCAGCTGATTCTGCAGGCGCAGATCCGTTCCAACAACTGGACGGACAAAGAGGGCGAAAAGCAGTACGACTATTCATTTGTCGTGCAGACGTTCCGTTTTGGAGCGCCGGGCAAAATCAAGCGCGAAGAATTGGCGGCGCGTCGGGATGAGAGAGAGGGGGCTCTCGAGACCGAAATCTAGATCACACATAACGGGATTTGAAGGAAAATCGACCGGTGTGTGGAATAGACCGCACCCGCAACAACTCGGAAAAGGAATTCCGCCGTGCATCACCCCCATTACTATCGTCTCGGTCCGCAGCACATCATGCTGCCTCTATTGCTGATCATGTGCGCGATCGGCGCGCCCGACTTGGCGATGGCACAGGCCTCGCCCTTCTTGACGGGAGCGACCGCGCTGCAGACCAATATTCTCTCCTGGCTGACGCCGATCGCCATCATTCTCGTCATGGTCCTCGGCGGCATGGCGATGGCAAATCGAATGTCCTGGGGGTGGTGCATCGGCGCAATTCTGGGCATTGCGATCGGCTTCGGAGCGCCGCAGATAGTGACCTGGGTTCGCGGCCTGTTCGGCGTCTAGGAGGGAATCGTGAGCGAACGCAATCCCGGGCTCATTGCTGACCCCCTATTCGTCGGCGCGACGCGGCCTTCCATGCGCTGGGGTGTGACCTATTCGGCGCTGCTGTTCAACATGGTATCGACGATGGAGGTCTTTCTACTGACGAAGAATCTGCTGACATTGCTGCTCTGCGCACCGATTCACGGCGTATGCCTGCTGCTCTGTGCGCGGGATGCGCGTTTCTTCGATCTGGTACTGCTTTGGGGACGCACCCGACTGCCGGCGCTGTTCGCAAACTTGCGCGTGTGGAAGGCCAGCAGCTACTGCCCGCTGATTCTCGATTTGCCGACCCGCCGCGGCCGCAGACGGCAGGGGTCCGAAGAGCCTATGACGGCGCCCTGGATATAACGGATCCAGTTCTGGCGTCATGAGTTGACGTATACATACAACATATATATTATCGAATGGGCCTTCAATATGATCCTGACAAGGCGGCGACGATATCCGCCCAATTTCGGCTCGCCGTGCATCCCGCAAGGAACGTGAACAATATGAGAGCGGAATACGATTTCTCCAAAGGTAAGCGCGGCGCGTTGCTGCCTCGGGAGGGTAAAACGCGCATTTCGATATTCATCGACAATGCCGTACTTCAGGCATTTCGTGCCGAGGCGGAGAAACGCGGTACCGGCTATCAGACGATGATGAATGACGCCCTCCGCAGCTTTTTGGCGGAGTCCAGTCAGCCTCTCACCAAGGCGGACCTCTTGCGCATAATCCGCCAAGAGATGCCAGCGTTACTTCGAGAACTAACAAATCGTAACTCGGCCGGACGGCGGTCGGCATCGAGCGCCAAGACCTGACAGGACTTCTTTAAGCCTTTCACTTCGACGATGAGACTGATGCGGTCGCCTGCGGCGCGAAGAGCTCCACCTTCAGGCCTGCGCGTCGCCAGGCAGCAGGGTTGGCTGCTGCCACATACCTTGAAATCTTGGCAGCGTTGGGTTCGACCGAAGATGTGCGCGTCCCGCGCTTGTCAAGTTTGCGAGCCAGTGAAATACTGCCGCCAGCGTTCGGCTCAAGGATCGACCCGCATGGCCCATCGTTTGCGTCTTCTCGCATTCTTGGCAGCAGTCAGCGCAATTGCCATG
The DNA here is from genome assembly GCA_963807505.1 of uncultured Gammaproteobacteria bacterium. Classification (GTDB taxonomy): domain Bacteria; phylum Pseudomonadota; class Gammaproteobacteria; order Steroidobacterales; family Steroidobacteraceae; genus Bog-1198. Next base: position 2,299,921 of record CAWECC010000001.1, read on the forward strand.
CAATTACCAGCCAATCGCGCCCAGTCCGCTGAGCCAGCGTCCCAAGACGCGGCTATCCCAGGGCCTTCGCATGAGACTCCTTCGGCGCTCGATACGGTCACCGTCCAAGTGCGCAGGGATCGGGAGATCCAGCGGCAAATCACAAAGTTCGTCTCCGGCGGCGTCGTCACCTACTCCAATGATTCCCTCGAGCGGTGGAACCAACCGATTTGCCCACTGGTGGTGGGCCTGCCGAGCGAGCCGGCAGAGTTCATCCGCGCACGGGTTTCCGAGGTTGCCAGGGACTCACACGCGCCGCTGGGGGCCGAACACTGCAAGCCCAACCTATTCGTCGTGATCACCAATGACCCTGATCTATTGATCGAAAAATGGAACAAGCGCTCCGGAGGCTTGTTCAACACCTGCAACGGTTTGGGGCCGGTCAAAAAATTCCTGCACTCTCGCCAGCCCGTACGCGTCTTTTACAACGCAAAATTCACCACGGCCGGCGGGCTGGACGTAGGCGCGGGCGTAGGCGCGTTAGATACTGAATTTCACCTACATAGGCGATTGTCTGGCTACGCCGGCCGTAGGCACATTATTGCGCCATGGGGCTGTGCAAGCACTGACATCGGTAATCATCGTCGTGGACGGCAGGCAGACCCCAGAGATCAACATGGGGCAGCTTGCAGACTACACCGCGATGATTGGACTTGCACAGATCCGCGTGCAAGCAGATACGGGCACAGCACCCAGTATCCTGCATCTATTTCAAGGATCTGACCCGCAACCACAGGGACTGAGCCCATGGGATGAAGCCTTCCTCCATAGTCTTTATACCACCGACCAGTCGAGTGTCCTTGAGGTGTCCATAATCGAGGACCGCATGTTTAAGCAGATTGTCGGACGTTAGCGGCGATCCTGAACCTATCTGCCAGTCAACCCCAGCTCCTCCTGCGGCGTGAGACAATTTCGCTGCTTCTTTCTCTTCAAACGGGACACTTAATTCGATTCAAGTTTCCCTGCGCACCTTGCAGACTGTCTGCCACGCGACGGATGAATCATCTCGAGTCGCGCAACACGACAGCCAAGGAATCGGCATGGACAGCTTCACAATACCCGCGGTCGGCAATCTCACCAAGGACTCGGAACTCGCTGTCAAAGAACGCATGACCGACGGGTGCCTGACGATTCCGCGGGGTGGCATCTGATCATGGTTCTGCTCAATCGCACGGCCGCAGTGGGCCGAGAACTCGCAGCGGCGGATCGCATTCCGTACACCGCCCATGTGGCGCCGACGGTGGTCAGGACTGCCTCCGGCGACTATCTCCAGGTGTTCAGGCTCGGAGGCACGAGCTTCGAGAGCAATGACGACGAGGAGCTGAACAACTGGCACGAGCGGCTCAATGTGTTGTGGCGCAATGTCGGCAGTCCCAATGTGGCGCTTTGGACGCAGGTGATTCGCCGCCGAGCTGGAATTTCCCCGGACCCGGATAAGGCTGCCGCCCAGCGGGAATCGGGCAGCCCGTTCGCCGCCGATCTTCACGCGAAGTATCGAAGCCGCCTTGCAAACGAGACTCTGATGATCAACGAGATCTACCTCGCCACGCTCTACCGGCCCACATCGGGAGTTGCCACCGGCCTGGCATCGAAGGTGCTGGAGAGAGCGCGTCGCGAGGGGTCGCTGATGGCGGCTGCGGATGCGCTCGATGCCTGCGAGAAATTGGCGCAGACCCTACAGGCCTCTTTGGCGCGGTATGAGCCAGAACTTCTCGGTACCTACCGATCGGCGAACGTTTGGTGCTCCTCGCTGCAGGAGTACCTCGGTTTGCTCATCAATGGCGAGTGGCAGCGCGCTGCGTTGCGCCCGGGTCCGCTCTGTCATTCGCTGGCGACTACGCGCCTATTTTTCGGCACCGAAGCCCTCGAATACCGCTCGCCGTCCGCGACTCGCGTGGGCGCCATGCTCGGCATCAAGGAGTACCCGACTCCGAGCGTGGTCGGCATGTACAACCGTCTACTATCGGCGCCATTCGCGTTCGTTCTGACACAGTCCTTTTCATTTTTGACAAAGGGCGCGGGTCAGGCCCTGCTGCAACGTCAATTCAATCGCATGACGAACGCCGGTGACTTCGCCCTGTCTCAGGCGGCGGAACTCAAGGATGCGCTGGACTCACTCACCAGCAACGAGTTCGTCATGGGCGATCATCACTTCACGCTGCAAGTCATGGCCGATATCCCGGATTGCGATGCCGATGCCGGCGGCCGGTTGAGGGTGCTCAGCGATCACATCGCGCTGGCTCGCAGTCTCCTCGCAGACACCGGCATGTTGGTCGCGCGAGAGGACCTGGCCCTGGAGGCGGCATTTTGGGCGCAGCTACCGGGCAACTTTCCCGTTCGGCCACGCAAGGCGCCGATCACGTCGCGAAACTTTGCCGCGATGGCACCGTTTCACAACTATCCCACCGGGCGAGCGACCGGGAATCATTGGGGCGAGGCGTTGAGCTTGTTCGTGAGCAGTGCGCGCTCGCCCTATTATTTTTCGCTGCACGCAAGCGACCCCACCGATCCCGACGGCGGCAGCCGCAAGGATACCGGCCACACCTTGATTTGCGGCCCCACAGGCTCCGGCAAGACGGTGTTCATCGGCTTTTTGATCGCCATGCTGGACCGACAGGGTGTGACTCAAGTGATTTTCGACAAGGATCATGGACTCGAAATCCTGGTTAGGGCGCTGGGCGGCGAATATCTTTCCTTGAGGAACGGCGTTCCCACCGGCTTCAACCCCTTACAGTTGCCGACCACGCCGGGCAATGTCGAATTTCTCAAGGCGTGGCTGGGCGAGCTCAGCGCCGGGCTCCCGCAGGCTCGGAGCGCCGTCCCCGCGCGCGAAACGGCTGATCTCGATCAGGCGCTGCGGGGTACTCTCGCGTTGGATCCCGAGGCGCGCCGCCTGTCGCGCCTGGTTGAATTCCTCGATCCGACCGATCCGGAGGGCCTACACGCGCGTCTGTCACGCTGGTGCGAGGTGTGCGGCGGCGATTACGCTTGGGTCTTCGACAACCCTCGAGACACCGTGGTGTCGCGGTTGACGCGCCGCTCGATCATCGGATTCGACGTGACGGAGTTTCTCGACAATTCTCTGACCCGCTCGACCATCACTCTGTATTTGTTTCATCTGGTGCGGCAGCTTCTCGATGGGCGGCGGTTGGTGTGCTGGATGGACGAATTCTGGCGGCTGCTGGCCGATCCGGCCTTCGAGAATTTCGCGAAGGACGGTCCGAAGACCTGGCGAAAACTCAATGGCGTGATGTGTCTTGCGACGCAAAGCCCGAGCGATGTGCTCGACAGTCCCATCAGCCGAACCCTGGTTGAACAGACGCCGACGAAGATTTTCTTTCCGAACGCCGATGCCGATTTCAGGGAGTACACGCAGGGATTCGGGTTGACCGAGCGTGAGCTCAAGCTCATCAAGATCGAGCTCGAGCCCGGTTCACGAATGTTCTTGGTCAAGCAGGCGCATCACAGCGTGGTCTGCCAGCTCGACCTCAAGGGTTTCGATGCCGAGTTGGCCGTGATTTCCGGCCGCGCAAGCGACGTGAAGCGCATGCATCAGATCATTGCCGAGACGGGACCCGACCCGGCGGCATGGCTTCCCCTATTCATGGCCGCGAACGGCCGCTGACTCTTAGTGAATCATCATCGACAGGAGATATTCATGCCCATTCTCAAAGCATTGGCCATCACGGCATGTCTGGCGGTTTCCGTTGCAATCGTTCCCACTGCCCGGGCGCAGTGGGCGGTCGTCGATGTGGGGGCCATTGCGCAGCTGATCCAGCAGCTGCAGACCATGGAACGACAATTGACGACCTCGCGCGGGCAGCTGCTGTCGGCCCAGCAGGCGCTGCAGGCCATGACGGGCGACCGTGGAATGGAAAACTTGCTCAGCGGTACCCCGCGCAATTACTTGCCTACCAATTGGACCCAGCTGCTCAACGCATTGCAGGGACAGCGCGCCGGCACATACGCGGGACTCTCCGGCAGCATGCAAAGTAACGTCGCCGCGAATGCCGTGCTGTCGCCGCAGCAGTTGGCCACTCTGTCGTCGTCCGATCAGCAGCAAATTCAGGCGGCGCGTCAATGGAGCGCCATGCAGCAAGCCGTTACCCAAGCGGCGCTCGCGAACGCGAGCGGCCGGTTCGCCGCGATTCAAACTCTGATTGCCGCCATCCCGACGGCGAAGGATCAGAAGGCAAGCCTGGACTTGCAGGCGAGGATCACTGCCGAACTGGGCATGCTGCAAAACGAGCAAACCAAGCTTCAGGTGCTCTCCCAGGCGATGCAGGCGCAGGAATCGTCCCTGCGGCAGCAACAGACCGAACGCGCGATCGCCGGACAGGGGAATTTCTCGACCCGCTTTCAACCGACTCCCTGAAGTCTTGTGATTTACGGAGCATGACATGGGATTCTTCGCGACGTTTTGGACTTGGCTCAACGGTCAGCTTGCCACCTACATCGGCACCAACACCGCGCTTCTGGCTTCCACTCTCGAGCCTACCGTGGTCATGCTGGCGACCGTCTATGTCATGGCCTGGGGTTACTTGCATCTCATGGGCAAGATCGACGAACCCTTCCTGACCGGGGTGAAGCGCATTCTTGCGCTGGGCCTGATCCTCGGCGTGGGTCTGCAGCTGTGGCTGTACAACACGGTGATCGTCGACACCTTCTATAACGCGCCGGCACAGCTCGCCGCCGCCATCGTGGGAAGTTCGGATCCGGTGAGCACGATCGACACCATTTGGGAGAGCGGCGGTGCGGTGGGCGGCAATCTATGGAACAGGGGCGGACTCTTACCCAGTAGCTTCGGGTTTTACATCGCGGGAGTCATAGTCTGGTTCCTGATGGGTGTGCTGTGCGTGTATGCCATGTTTCTGATTGCTCTTTCGAGCATCGCTTTGGCAGTCTTGCTGGCGCTCGGACCTCTGTTCGTGGCAATGCTGTTCTTCGATGCCACTCGGCGATTATTCGTCGCTTGGATCGCCCAACTGACCAACTACGCCCTGATCACGGTGCTTACGGTGATGGTAGGCGCTTTATTGCTGCAAATCGTGCAGTCGTACGCCGCGCAAACCGCGGCTCGCGGCTCGGCGATCTTGACGGTGGATGCGCTGCACATGGTGCTCATCGCCATGCTCGTGTTTCTCGTATTGCGCCAGGTCATGCCGATTGCGTCGGGACTGGCTGGCGGCGCATCGCTTAATTCCTTCGGGTTCGTGAGCCGCAGCGTCGGGGGGGGCTTGCGGGGCAGCGGCAAGCTGGCGGGTCCGTTAGCCAAAGCGGCGAAGTATGTGGCACCCCGCATTGGCGGCATGGCGCGCGGCGCAGCCACGACTCTGCGCGACAAGGCCGCTAATCTGCGTAACACGGTCGCCCGAACCAATCCCGGGCGGACCGACGCCGACTTCGAAGCGCTGAGCCGAAGATTGCGAGACGTGAACCTTTAATGAGCGATACACCAAGGAGGGTGACATGATGCGTCTGATCGTTTGTTTGATACCACTGCTATGCGCGTGTTCTACGCCGGCTGTGCGCTGCGATGCTCACCTGCAAAGGATCAATCCACCCGGCGTGAGCGATGTCCCGGGGACGGCGGTCCAGGGTGCTCCGGCGCGGAGAGCGCCTTGATCGCGGCGCCGGCGGCAGAGGAGTATTTCCGCGAGGCCGAGTCGTGGGACGCGGATCGCGCGGCGCAGTTTCGCCGCAGTGCGCGCACGGCATGGTGGGTTGCCGGCGCCGGCTGGTCATGCGCCGTGGCAAGCGCACTGGCGCTCGCTCTGCTCATGCCTCTGAAGCGCGTCGACCCCTTCGTGGTGCGCGTGGATAACAGCACGGGCATCGTCGATGTGGTGCCGGTATACGCCGGCAGTGCGACCCCCGAGGAAGCGGTGACGCGGTACTTTCTGACGCACTACCTGACCGTATGCGAGCGCTTCAATTTCGCCACCGCGGAAAGCGACTACGAGGAGTGCGGTGCGTTTCATTCGGCGCAACGTAACCAGGCGTGGTACGCCTTGTGGACCGCGACCAATCCTGCCTCACCGCTCAATGTACACAAGGACGGCAGTACGGTGCGCGTACAGGTCAATTCGGTGAGCTTCTTCACGCGCGCGAGCGGCCTATCCGATCTTGCTCAGGTGCGGTACCTGAAGGCGGTGCGCCAAGGCGCCGGATCGGAAGAGTCGTTCACTCATTGGGTGGCGACCATTCAGTACGCCTACGCCGGTCCGGCGCAGGACCCCAAAGTTCGCCGCTGGAATCCGCTCGGTTTCAAGATCGTCGATTTTCGCACCGAACCCGAAGTCTTGACGGAGCCGCCGGCTGCGAAGGAGCCACATCATGAACATTAGGACTCGACCGCGCGGCATTGCACGGCGATTGCGGGCGCCGGCATCCGGACTCTGCGCCTTGCTGTGTTTCAGCGCGGCGTGCGCGGAAACGGTGCCGATGAAGGGCCGCATCGACAGCCGCATACGGACCGCCGTCTACAACGGCGACGAGGTTTACCGGCTGCACGGCTTCGTCGGCTATCAGATCGATATCGAGTTCGAGCCCGGGGAGACTTTCACGGGCCTCGGCGCGGGCGATTTGGAAGGATTGTCCTTCGTCGGCCAGGATAATCATCTGTTTCTGAAGCCCAAGGCAGCCGGGGTGGCGACGAATTTGACCGTGCTTACGAGCCGGCGGCACTACCAGTTCGACTACACCGCGCTGGCGCGACGTCCCGCGTCCGACGATCCCGCCGTCGTTTATGCACTGCGATTCACGTATCCGCAGCTGCTTACTCAATCCGCTGCCGAGGCGGCCGCAAAGAAGCTCGAGTCGCAACTGCAGAGTGCCGGAACCGAGCGGCCGCAGAACACCGACTATTGGTATTGCGGCGGCCCAGTCCTGCGGCCGATCGCCGCCTCCGACGACGGCGTCCACACGCGCCTGCGGTTCGCCGCGAATGCCGACTTGCCGGCAATTTTCGTCCGCAACGAAGACGGCAGCGAGTCGCTGTTGAATTTCAGCATGGACTCGGGCGACGTCATCGTGCATCGCATTGCCAAGCAGTTCATTCTACGCCGCGGCAAGCTCACGGGCTGCATCGTGAATCATGGATTCGCGGGCGGCGGCATGCGTCTGGATTCCGGAACGGTCACCCCTGAGGTCGAGCGCACGGTTCCCCGGAGCGTCCCATGAGCAGATTCGAGTCTTCGGAGAATGCTGTACGGGGCGAGCGCGATGCCACGGCCGTCAATCGTCCGCCCTCGATTCAATCCCGCATCAGCAACCTTTTGGCGGTCGGCCTCATGAGCCTTCTCGGCTTGGGCATGCTCATCTGGTACTACGCCAATACGATGACCCGTCAGAGCCGGGCGCGCCAGCATGCACAAGCGGCATCGATCAACCGGGCGCAGGGCGATATGCCCTTGCCGAGTCTGGGACGCATCGACCCACCGCCGCCGCCGCCGGCACCGACTCTCGATTCAATGCCCTGGACGCCGCCGGATTCTGCGTCATCGCCGGCTCTGACTCCGACTACCTTGCGCGAAATTCCGCTGGAGACCAGCCAAACGACGGGTACTTACGGCGCGCCGCAGCCCAAGACTCCCGAGCAGCTGACTTTGGAGCGCCAGTTGTCGGGTGTCGTGTACTCGCCGCAGAGTGCGGCGTCGGCGTCGGCGTCGGAGGCATCGGCGGCGCCTGCAAACCAGCCTTCCGGCCCCCTCACGCTCCCGCCGGCCGGCCCGCAGGAACCCGGTGAACTGGGAACATTACTGCGGCCCGGCGTGAGCGCGGCCGTGCGCGCGCAAGTGCTGCCGACGCAACGCCTGCTGCTGCCCAAGGGCGCCTTCATCGATTGCACATTGGAAACCGCCATCGATTCGACGCTGCCCGGCATGACCACGTGCGTCATGGCCACGGATACATTCGGCGCCGACGGTCAAGTGGTGCTGCTCGAGCGCGGCACCAAGCTGATCGGCGAGACCCGTGGGCAGGTGCAGCTAGGATCGGCGCGAGTATTCGTTCTATGGACGGAGGCTCGCACGCCGGTCGGGGTGATCGTGCCGTTGGCTTCCCCCGGCGCGGACGAGCTCGGACGATCGGGACTGCCCGGCACGGTGGACAATCATTTCTGGCAGCGATTCGGAGCGGCCATGCTGGTCTCGGTGATAGACGGTGCCGTGCAGGGCGCCGTGCAATCATCCCACGGCGGCAACGGCACAGTCATCATCGATCCCTCGGCCACGCAAGGCGTAGTGACCGAGGTGCTCAAGGGCACCATCAATATTCCCCCGACCGTGATGAAGCAGCAGGGTGACCGCATTCAGGTATTGGTGGCGCGCGACTTGGACTTTAGGTCTGTTTATGAGCTCCGATCCGTCGCAACCGCCCGCTAGCGCCAAAGAGAGCACCCGGGACGAGGTGTCCGCGCTGGGCCTGACGATGCGCGCGTTGCGGCCTCTGCTCGCGAATTCCGATGTGATGGAACTGTGCATCAATCGGCCCAAGGAAGCTTTCGTCGAAACGCGCGAAGGTTGGCGACGCGAGGCCTTACCCTTCGCAGATTTCGCATGGTGCAGCCGCCTCGCGAAGCTGGTCGCCAATTCGACTCAACAGCGGATCGATGCCACGGCTCCGTTGCTGTCGGCATCGCTGCCGACCGGCGAGCGTGTGCAGATCGTCATACCCCCGGCCACCACGGCGGGCTGTGTGGCGATCGCGATCCGCCGTCCGGCGGACCAGGTATGGAGCATCGAGGAGCTGGGCCGGCGCGGCATTTTTCGCGGTACCCGACAGTGCGGCCAGAAGCTGGATGGTGCCGAGGAAGAACTGCTGCGGCTCCTGGCGTCGTCCGACTACGAAGCGTTCATGCGGCTCGCGGTTCACAGTCGCAAGAACATTCTGGTGTCGGGACCGACAGGATCGGGAAAGACGACGTGGACCAAGGCGCTGATTCGAGAGATCCCCAGCGATGAACGGCTGGTTACCATCGAGGACGCGAAGGAACTGGTGCTCGATCGGCACCCGAATCACGTGCGCTTGTACTACTCCAAGGACGATCAGGGCGTGGCCCGCGTTACCCCCAAGCAGTTGCTGGAATCCTGCCTGCGCATGAAACCTGACCGGATACTGCTCGCCGAGCTGCGGGCCGAAGAAGCCTTCGACTACCTGCGCAACGTCAATTCCGGCCATCCCGGGTCGATTACCAGCGTTCATGCGACCAGTGCAGAACTTGCATTCGAGCAGCTCGTATTATTGGTCAAACAGAACCCGGGCGGCCGGGAGCTGGCGCGCGGCGACATCAAAAGCCTGTTGTACCTGCTCATCGACGTCGTGATCCAATTTGGTGTGGAGCGGCACGAGCGCTTCATCAAGGAAATCTGGTTCGACCCGGAGCGCAAACGGCGATGATCGAAGCTGCTCTAGCGTATGGGGCGGTACAGGTGCCGATGATAGCGGGCCTGATACGGGTACGCGCCCGATGGCATCACTACGTGCTCTCACCGCTGGTCGCGGCGCCGCTGACTCTGGCGGTGGCGGCCGGCGTGGCGATATCGAGCGCCGTGCTTACCCATATGGGCGTTGCGAACCATGGTCTGCTGCGCTGGGCCGCCAGCATTGGATTCGGCGCCCTGCTGGGCTATGCGGGAGGCACCCAGGGTGAGCAGGCCGACAAATCTCACCGCAGAGGTTCGATGATCGCCGAGGCGCCACGCGCCACAGGTTCGCGGTCCCGCCAACATGAACGCGGTGCTGGAATCACGCTGGCCGGAACGGCGGTACCGGCGCAGGATGAGGCAAAACACTTCAAATTGATCGGCACCACAGGCACCGGTAAGAGCACCGCCATCCAGGAAATCATCGCCGGCGCATTGGCGCGCGGTGATCGTGCGGTGATTGCCGATCCCGACGTCGGCTATCTGCAACGATTCTATCGGCCGGAGCGCGGCGATGTCGTGTTAAATCCCTTCGACACGCGTTCGGTGAAGTGGGACTTGTTCGCGGAGATCAAGCACCCGCACGACGTCGATCAGCTGGCTCGCTCGCTCATTCCCGATCACGACGGACAGGATCGCAGCTGGCGAGGCTATGCACGCACGTTCTTCACCGCGGTCGTCCGGCAGGCGCATAAGGGCAAGGTCAATGACGTGCAAGAGCTCTATCGGTTGCTGGTGGTCGCGGACACGGGAGAATTGCAGAAGCTCGTGCACGGTACTCCGGCACAACCCTTCCTGGACGAGCATAACAGCCGCATGTTCGATTCGATCCGGTCGGTGACCAGTTCGGCGGTGGCCGCGCTCGAGTACGTAGGGGAGCAAACGGCCTCTGGGTTTTCCGTTCGTGAATGGGTGAGGGAGAAGCGGCCGGGCGTGCTGTTCATTCCGTACAAGGCCGGACAGATAGCCGCCCTGCGTTCGACCATCTCCGCATGGATGCGTTTGGCCATCTTCGAAGCCATGGATCAGGATGAACCGCGTGACGCCGGCTTGGACGACGGCCGGTCACGGGCCAAGAATGACCGCCTCTGGTTCGTTGTCGACGAGTTGGATGCCCTGGGCCAAATCGATGGATTGAAAGACGCCCTGGCCCGACTACGAAAATTCGGTGGGCGTTGCGTCCTCGGCTTTCAATCCGTTGCGCAAGTATCGAGCACTTACGGGCAGGGCGACGCACACACGATTGTCGAAAACTGCGGGAATACCTTGGTTTTACGCTGTTCCGCCAGCGAGGGCGGCGGCACGGCCCGATTTGCATCGCAGCTCATCGGTGAGCGGGAGGTGGTGCACACGACGGTATCCAAGAGCCGCCGGGCGACCGAGATACTGGGTTCGGTCACCCATAGTGAGCACCGCAGTGTGGAGCCGGCGGTCCTTCCCTCACAGATCGAACAGCTTCCCGATCTCGCGGGCTATCTGAAATACGCATCGGACCCGCAGTGGCAACGCGTGCGGCTCGATGCCAGGCAGGCCTGGGAGCAGCGCCGATCAAGTGGTGCGTCGGCCGCGGATTCGCGCGCGGCCCAGCGCGGTGGTGAACAGAATTCCGCGGCACGATCGAGCAGAGATCATGAGGTATCCGCACATGAGTGACCACGCCCAAACCATGGACGATTCGACCATGAAATTCGGTCTCCTCATGGAGAGCGCGCAAGCGCATCAAAAACTCGCGGAGACCCATCTCGAGGAGTTGCGCGCGCATACCCGCGACCTCGATGGCGTCGTACGCGATGAGATCAGACGCACGCTGATCGAGGAGCTGCGGACTCTGACCGCGGAAACCCAGCGGGCGACGCAGTCTCTGCGAAAGATCAGGCGCAGCGCCACCGTGCGCATTGGGCTGTGGAGCGTGGCAATCGCCGTTCTCTGTACCGGCATTCCAACGGCGGCCATGCGCTGGGCATTGCCGTCGAGATCGGAGATTTCCGCGCTGCAAGCGCGGCGCGACGAGCTGGCCGCCAGCATCGTGGCGCTCGAGCGGCGCGGAGCCCGCGTAGAGTGGCGTCGCTGCGGCGACACGACACGGCTCTGCGTCCGTGTAGATCGCAAGGCACCGATCTACGGCGAGAATGCCGATTTCTATGTCGTCGCGGGTTATTGAAGCGATGCAGTGGCCGACTGCGCTCGCATGGGCACTCAGCCGCAACGGGGTTTTGGCGGCGGCGGCCTGCGTGCTCGGACTCGCCGCATGCTCGAGGCTGATACGGCCCAAACCGACGGATACGTACAAGCGCGGGGTCGTGCTGACGGATGGGCGGAGCGAACAGCGCCGCAGCGCCCGCCGGCGCAGAGCGGGATCGGAGTCATTGACCCTGGCAGGTATCCCCGTCGCGGCCGCGGATGAGACCAAGCATTTCAAGCTTCTTGGCACGACCGGGACCGGCAAATCGACAGCGATTCGGGAGCTTCTCGGCGCGGCCATCGCGCGCGGCGATCGGGCCGTGTTCGCCGACCCGGATGGTGGCTATCTCAGCCGATTCTATGAACGCTATCGAGGAGACATCGTGCTGAATCCTTTCGAAGACAATTCAGTGAAATGGGATTTGTTTGCCGAGATTCAGAACAGTTACGACATTGAACAGCTTGCGAGCGGGCTGATCCCCGCAAGCGATGATCCCTCGGCGAGCGAGTGGCGCGGGTACGCACGCACGTTTCTGACCGCCGTGGTGCGCCGGTGCCATGCCTGCGGCCGCAGGGATATGGCCGATCTTTGGCGATTGCTCGCCATGGCTCCCGCAGATGAGTTGCGGCCCATTTTGCAAGGCTCGCCGGCGCAGCCCTTTCTCGATCTCGATAACGCCCGCATGTTCGGTTCGATTCGATCAGTGACCCTGTCGGCCATTGCGGCGTTCGAGTACGTTCAATTTCAGCGGGCGGCCCCGTTCTCCGTGCGCGAGTGGATTCGTGCACAGACGTTTCCGGGAGTGCTATTCATCCCGTACAAGGCCGGGCAGATCGCCGCATTGCGCTCCATGATTGCGGCTTGGATGCGCCTCGCCATATTCGAGGCCATGAGTCAGCCGGAGGACCGGGATCAGCGTCTGTGGTTCGTCGTTGACGAGCTCGACGCGCTCGGCGCCATCGACGGTCTCAAGGACGCGCTGGCGAGGCTGCGAAAATTCGGATGCCGCTGCGTATTGGGATTCCAATCGGTCGCGCAGGTGTCTAGCACATACGGACAAAGCCAGGCACAAACCATCATAGAAAATTGCGGAAATACCCTAATTTTACGCTGTTCAGGCAGCGAGAACGGAGGCACATCGCAGTTCGCGTCGCGCCTGATCGGCGATCGAGAGATTCTCAGGCGCCAAGTATCGCGAGGCAGCGATCGCGACAACGCGCTTTCGCTGCGTGGCGCCCGCCGTTCGCGCAGCATCACCGAGCAACACGCCATGGAGCCGGCTGTCATGCCGTCCGAGCTAGAGCAATTGCCGGATCTGTGCGGTTACCTCAAGACGGCATCGTCAGCCGGCTGGCTGAAAGTTTCGTTCGGCGATCACCGCGGCGCCGGGCGCCGCCTTCATTGAGCGTGCCGCCCCAGCAAATTACGGAGTTCCGCCATGTCCCAGATCCCAGCTCTCCGCGGTGCCAATGTCCGTTCACATTCCTATTTCGTGGCGCGCACCCGCATGCGCTGCCCGCATTGCGGTCTGGCGACCCGCTTGTTGGCAGTGGCGGTGCCGCACGATCACGAAACCTTGGAAGAGGACGCCGAGGGCGATGCCGGAGACCGCGCAGAGCCTGCGCCGGAGGCATGGCAGCGGGCGAACGTCAATGCCTTCCTCTTTTATGTGCAGGAGCTGCCCGGCGGAATCCGGGATCGATTGCATCAGATGTCCCAGTGCTTTCGTCCGGCTCACTGCGCAGCCACGCTGAATTCCTATTGGATCAATCATTGCGAGCATTGCAACAGCCCGCTCTACGATCACGAACTGCATTGCGAGCCCGGTGTCTTCATGGCGTCGAGCGAGGCGGCTGCGGCGAACATTGAGCTGGTGCGAATACAAGAACCCTTCGCGGCGCTGGCAGCAGGCTACGCGATGGACCCCGAGTTCCTTGCCTTCATGCGTAAGAGCTGAACATCGTGGCCGTTTATTTTCTGAACATCAAGACCTTCGGCCGCTCCGGCGGCAGCAGCGCCGTCAGTGCCGCCGCCTACCGTTCCGGTGAACGCATCCGCGATGAACGCGCCGGCAAGACTTACGATCATTCCGAGCGCCAGGACGTCATGCACAAGGAGATCGTGCTGCCCAGCCGATTTGCGGACGAGGACATGGCGTGGGCTCGGGATCGAGCCAGTCTCTGGAATGCAGCGGAGAGCGCCGAGGTGCGCAAGAACGCGCGGGTCGCCCGCGAATACCTCGTTGCGCTGCCGGTCGAACTCTCGCCGGCCCAGCGGATCGGCTTGGTGAGGGGCTTCTCGCAGGAGCTATCGGACCATTACGGATTTGCTGTTGACGTGGCTATTCACGCGCCGCGAGATTATCCCGGCAGCGACGCGCGCAATTTCCACGCGCATCTGCTGACGACGACCCGCGAGGTCGGCGTCGAGGGTCTGGGCGCCAAGACGACGCTCGAGATGAGCGACGGCAACCGCAGTAAATTCGGGCTGGAGCCTGCAATCAACGAACTACTGCATGTCAGAGCACGTTGGGCGACGGTGACCAACGAGGCGCTACAGGAGGCTCACGTCGCGGCGCGCATCGATCATCGCACCCTGGAAGCGCAGGGAATCGATCGCGAACCTCGGCCGCACATTCCGCGGGCCGCATTCGAGATGGAGAGGCACGGGTATCGGAGCGCGGTGGCTGAGCGCCTACGGGAGGAATATCAGGCGCGAGTACAGGCACGGTTGGAGAAGGAAACCAGCCGAGCCGCGGCTAGTGCCGCGGAACCGGCGGTCATGGAACCGGCCGCCAAGGGTCCTGGCAGGGAACCGCAAAGTCTCGCGGACATTCAGCAACAGTCGGTCGAGAACTGGCTGCGTTATCGGGAGAGCCAAGGCTACGCTCCGAACAAAGGCAACAGCCAGGCCCATAGCAACAGCCAGGCCCATAGCAACAGCCAGGCCCATAGCAACAGCCAAGTTCAAAGCAATAGCCAGGTTCAAAGCAACAGGCAGGGCCTACAACAGGATCCCGCTGAAGCCTCACCTTCCGCCAGGACAGGTCGCGTTCGCGATGACGACTTCGCGCTTTGAAATCCGTGCGCGGCGCGAGAACAGCCTATGATGCCGGCGGTCACCTATGCTTCTTGCTACGTATATTCACCCGCCGGCACGGGACCCGTATGCGAGCGTTCACGTCTGCTGCGAACTCTGCTCAAGGCCGGAGATGCGGGGTTCATCCGCAAGTATGCCTTGCGCGTCCACCAGCTAGTCGCGGACGCGCCTCCGCTGGCGGGGTTCTTCGCCTCTACCGACGTCTTGATTCCCGTGCCGGGAAGCTCGCCTCACGCCACCGGCGGCTTATGGGCAGCGGAGCATCTGGCGATTGCGCTGGTCAATGAGGGTCTCGGAGGGATTGCTTGGTCCGGTTTGCGGCGAGTCCGTGCCGTGCGCAAGTCCGCGACCGCCGCCCCCGGTGAACGGCCTACCGTGCATTTGCACTACGAGTCCTTCCTCTTCGAGCGTCCGACCATGCCTCTCGAGAGCGTCGTACTGGTCGACGACGTGGTTACCAAAGGAAGGACGCTGTTGGCCGCGGCGAGCCGCGTACATGAGGCATTCCCGCATGCGAAAATTCGTGCGTTCGCACTGGTGCGCACCCTGGGGCTGATTTCCGGAGTCCGTCAATTGCTGGACCCGTGCAAGGGAGAAATACGCTGGAGAGCCGGCGATGCGCACCGCTGTCCGTAGCGCGTCGCACGCGGAATCGTACGTCGCGGCCTTAAGGTCGTTCCCGCTAAGGCGTCGGTTTCACTGCGAATTGACGCCGATGTCTTGGAGTGGTTCAAATCAGGCGGGGCCCGTTATCAGACCCGCATGAACGCCGTGCTTCGCGCATTCAAGGAAGCTGCCGGCTGAGTTATCAGGCACATCCTCGCGCTTTGATATCGATCCACGTAGCACTCCGCGGCGTGGTCACTACGGAACGAAACGACGAATAATTAGTCTCTAGCATTCCACTACTTCACGCTCGCCGGGTCTGTTAAAAGATGAAACTGAACATGGGTTGCGGGAACAACAAGGTTCCGGGCTTCATAAACGTGGATGCAGCACCGCAGTGCTCACCGGATTTAGTTGCCGACTTGGAGAAAACGCCGTGGCCGTGGGAAAACGACTCCGCAGAAGCGGTCCTGTTCAACCATTCCCTCGAGCATATGGGTGCCGACCCGCGCGTCTTCAAGTCCATGATGCAAGAGCTTTACCGGATTTGCCGTAATAGCGCCGAAGTGACG
The DNA here is from genome assembly GCA_963807505.1 of uncultured Gammaproteobacteria bacterium. GTDB lineage: Bacteria > Pseudomonadota > Gammaproteobacteria > Steroidobacterales > Steroidobacteraceae > Bog-1198. The sequence goes on from CAWECC010000001.1 coordinate 2,315,844, forward strand.
ATCAAAGTACCGCATCCCCGGCACGACGACTTTATCAACGATCCAACCCACGTAAGAGCGATCACGCCCGACCTGCTATCTCTCTTGAGCAAACGCGCGAACGACGTGTGGACCGCGAACGGGGCCGCCAATACTCCGCTGGCAATGTACTGGGGAGTCAACTTCGAGGTCAAGCGGGCCCGCTTTCTGCTGGAGCCTCGCTACCAAGATTCGTTCGATCGTAAAAAGATCACTCTCGGGCAGCTCAACGAGATGCTGAGAGACCGAAACAACGTGGCGAAGGAAATCCACATCGTCCTGACGGTCGTGAAAAGAGGCTCATAAAGCGTCTCCCCGGAGGCTGCGCTAGTGGTCTTCGGCACGCGGAAGGCGACCTCGCGCTTTGAATTACATGGGCGCTGAGCGCCCTTACGACGACGTCCGGTAAACTCGCCGGTGTATGTCGATAATCACGGTCGCCAAAGCCGCACCCGGCGCACGCCCGCTTCAAGGCCTGGCTCATGTAGAAATTGCAAGCCGTTTCGAGCGCGCGTTGGCGGACGCCGACGGCTTGATGGGCGCGCATTGCGTGCATGAATTGTGGATGCGCGGCGAAATGTCCATTAACATCGAGCGTGCGTTGGAGAGGCTGTGGGCGCGGGCCGCGGCATCGGTGCCGGAGTGGCTGCCGATGCGCTACGTCGAGTGGCTGCCCATCGTGTACGAGGTGGCGCTGGGGTTTCGATCCTCTGGCAAAGGACGATCGAATATCTACTTGGTGCTTCTCGACTATCAGGATCGGGATGGGGCGCACGGCGTGTACGTGGGTATGAGCAAGTACAGTCCGGCGCAGCGTTTCGATCAGCATAAAGCCGGCATCCGCGCTGCAGGCAGCGTCTTGAAGCGAGGCATCGAAGTGCTGACCGGACCGACTCTGCATCTGCAGTACATCAAGCGTTCGGAGGCCGCTCGTATCGAGGGGGAGCTGGCGCAGGCACTTGCGGCGGCGGGGCTGCTGGTCAAGGGTGGCCATTAACCGTTTTTTTGGAGGCATCGTCGCTTGATTCTCATCGGTATGTTCGATTCGCCCTATGTGCGGCGGGTAGCTGTCAGCATGAATCTGCTCGGGATGGAGTTCGAGCATCGCAATTGGTCGGTCGGCAAGGACTTCGAATTGATCCGGCAGTTCAACCCCTTGGGCCGCGTGCCCACCCTGGTCCAGCCCGATGGCGAGGCGTTGATCGAATCTGCCGCCATTTTGGATTTGCTGGATGAGTATGCGGGTCCGGACCGTGCGCTCGTGCCGTCTTCGGGCAAGGATAGGCGTGAGGTATTGCGGATCATGGCGGTTGCCACCGGAGCGGCGGACAAGGGTGTGGCACAGATTTATGAATCCGCGTTCCGTCCCCCGGAAAAGCGCCATCGTCCCTGGGTGGAACGATGTCAGACGCAAATGCACGCGGCGCTGGCCGAGCTCAATCGCCTGTCTCAGACCCGCGCCGGCGAATGGCTGATCGGGGGCCGCCTGACTCAGGCGGATGTCACCGCGACCTGTGTGTACACCTTCTTGGTCGAGGCGCTGGCCATCGATCGTGCCGCGGTCGTCTATTCTGGGCTCGCGGCGATCGCCGAGCGCTGCGAGGCATTGCCGGAGTTTCGCTCGGCGAAGGCTGAGTGGCTTCCGCCCGGCGAGAAAGACCGGCCCGGTGCGACCGGCTGATTCAGGACAAGAGAGGGGCGCGCGCAGGCCGCCGCGTCCGGTCTTGGTTAAGGGTTTGCCTACCGTGTTCGTGGCGCGGGAATGCCATACAATGTCGCTATGATCACGGTGCACCACCTCAACAACTCGCGGTCGCAGCGGGTGCTGTGGTTGCTGGAGGAGCTGGGGGTCGCATACGAAGTGAAGCGTTACGAGCGGGATGCGAAGACCATGCTGGCTCCGCCGGAGCTGCTGGCGGTGCACCCTCTGGGGAAATCGCCAGTCATCGTGGACGGCAACGTGACGGTGGCCGAATCGGGGGCCATCATCGAGTATCTGATCGATCGCTACGGGGCGGGGCGGCTGATACCTGCGGCGGGCACTGCCGGAGCGTCTGCGATATACCTACTGGCTGCACTATGCGGAGGGGTCTGCAATGCCGCCTCTGCTGCTCAAATTGGTGTTCGATCGAGTGGCGAACGGCCCCGCTCCCTGGCCCATCAGCACCGTCGCTCGGCGCATCGCCGCCACGGTGACCGACTCCTTCATCGGCCCGCAATTGAAACGCCACTTGGATTACATGGAGGCTGAACTCGCCAGGCACACGTGGTTCGCCGGCGAGGAATTCACCGCGGCGGACGTGCAAATGAGTTTCCCGTTGGAGGCGGCGGCTTCGCGTGCGGGTTTGAACGCCAGCCGGCCCCGGCTGATGGCTTTTCTCGACCGCATCCATGCGCGCGGCGCCTACAAGCGGGCGTTGGAACGTGGCGGCGCCTATTCCTTTTAGATTTCTCGAGGGTCCGGAGCCAGGGGATTGAGGTTTTGCGTATCGAGTCTTAATACCAATAAAGGGGGAGTTACTATGTGGAAGTCGCTGAAGGTTGGCGCGGCATTGTCGGGAGTTCTGTTTCTCGGTCTGGTGGGCTGCGGCCAGCAGCCACCGGCGTCGCACGCGCCCAAGGGCCCGTCCCTTGCGAGTCAGGAGTGGGACAAGCTCACGGCGGGCTTCATTCAGAGTTATTTCGAGGCACAGCCTTTCTTTGCGGCGCAATCCGGCCGCCACGAATTCGACGGCCAGTTGCCGGATTTCAGCAATCATGGACATCAGGCGCGAAATCGCCCGCTTGCACGATGAGCGCGACCAGATCGCCGCGGTCGATCCGAAGACCTTGGAGCCGCGCGAGCGTTTCGATCGCGAATACCTGCTCGCCGTGGTCGACAGGGATCTGTTCTGGATCGAGAAGACGAAGTTTCCGTTCACCAATCCGGGCTGGTACATCGACAAGATCGATCCGGACATGTATCTGAACCGCAACTACGCGCCGCTCGATGTGCGCATGAAGGCCTACATCAAGTACGCGCGCGGCATTCCGAAGATGGTCAATGACATCAAGGCGAATCTGCAATCGCCGCTGCCCAAGACCTACGTGGAATTGGGCATCGCCCAGTTCGGCGGATTGGCCGACTTCTACTCCAAGGACGTGGCGCCGGTGTTCGCGTCGGTGAGCGATCCCGACCTGCAGAAGCAGCTGACCGACGCCGATACGGCGGCGGCTGCAGGCGATGGACGCCCTCAAGCAGACCCTGGAGGAGGATCTGCAAGAAGGCGAACGATCAAGTTTGCGCTGGGGCCGGACTTGTATCGCGCAGATGGTGACGCAGACCGAGCGGGTGGATGTGCCCGTCGATCAGATCGAAGCCGCGGGCCGTGCCGACCTGGACCGCAACACAGCGGCGCTCAAGGCCGAATGCGCCACGTATGCGCCGAAGCGCAGCCTGCAGCAATGCGTGGCGAAGGTGGCCGCCAACAAGCCCAAGGACGGTGCCGTCGAGGCCGCGCGCGAGCAGTTGGTGATGCTCAAGGATTTCGTCGTCAAGAACAATGTGGTGTCCATACCCGAGCACCGAGGATGCGCATGGTCGCCGAGGCGCCGCCCTACAATCGATCGAACGCCGCCTTCATCCAGGTGCCCGGACCCTACGATCATGGCGTGGCATCGGTCTACAACATCGCGCCGCCGGACCCGAAGTGGAGCAAGGCCGAGCAGGCGGCCTACATTCCGAGCGAGGCGACGCTGCTGTTCACCTCCGTGCACGAGGTGTGGCCGGGGCATTTCCTGCAGTTCCTGCATTCGAATGCGAATCCCTCGAAGCTCGAAGGCTCTGTGGGTGGGGTATGCCTTCGCCGAAGGCTGGGCGCATTACTGCGAAGAAATGATGATCGAGAAGGGCCTGGCAAGGGCGATCCGGAAAAGCATATCGGCCAACTCATCGACGCGTTGCTGCGCGACGTGCGCCTGCTTGTCGTCGATCGGGCTGCACACGCACGGCATGACCGTGGCGCAATCCGAGAAGATGTTCAGGGAACAGGCGTTCCAGGATCCGGGCAATGCGCGCCAGCAGGCGGCGCGCGGCACCTACGATCCGGCCTACCTGAATTACACGCTGGGCAAACTCATGATCCGCAAACTGCGCACCGACTGGGTCGCCAAGCACGGCCGGAGCCGGTGCGGCGGCATCTGCCGACGATCAGGCGCTGTGGCATGACTTCCACGACCAGTTCCTGTCCTACGGCGGTCCGCCGATTCCGCTGCTGCGCAAGGAAATGGTGGGCGAGGAGGGGAGCCTGCTCTAAAGGGGGCGCGGCGTCGCCGGCAGGCCACGCACTAGCGGCCGGCGATGCATCAATTGACGGCGACGATGATCCCGCTGTCCGCCCACAGCCCGACCAGGCTTGCGGCGCGCAGCGGGATCTCCTCCTCGGGCAGCCACTCGGCGAGCGCCTCGCAGATCTCGCCGAAATCGGCGCCGCGCAGCGCCGCGTCGAGCGCCGCCGCTTCGTCGGCCGTCATGGAACGAAAGTAATTCTGCAGATCCTGCCGCCACAGCAGCCAGGGCATCGGAAGCTCCGCGCAGCTCGGCTCGGGCGGTGTCTCATCGCGGCTCATGGCCTGCCACACTGCGGCGGTGTTCCACTGCAGATGCAGCCGCCGCAGCGAGGGATGGAACTCGAATCGCAGCTCGCTCCACGCGGACGGATCGACCGCAGCGAGCGCGGCGCGCTGCAAGGGTTCGGCGTCGGCTGAGTCGAAGACCTCCGCCAGCGTCCATTCGAGCAGTGCGAGTTCCGCGAGAATGGGCTGCTCCGCATAGGGCGGAGTCTGCCCGAGGAATTCCGCGAGCTCGCGCCCGTACCAGCGAATGGAGCGATGCACCGAGGGATGCGCCGCCACGAACGCCTCGCCCAGCGTGAAAAAAACCTCGTCGCCGAGCACGGCATGCAGAACCGGATAGGTCTCATCGAGCGCATCGATCAGCCGCACCCGATAGGCATTGCGGTAAATGCCCAGCCGTTCGGCGACGGGCAGCGGCGGCGCATCGACGATGGCGGCGGCGATGGCGCTCGTCTTCGCCCAGCAAATGACTCTGAAGATCCTGCTGCAATCGGCGCAGCCGCGGTGCGCAGCCGCCGCTCTGCTTCAGGCTGCTGCGCCATCACGCGGCTTGCTGAGTGTGGCGCTGACCGCAGCTCGCGGGCTATCTGCAGTTCCGCCACCAGCTCGCTCAGGGCGGGAATGTTGTCGTCGCGCTCGATCATGGTCGGCACGGCGCCGAAATGCGCGACGGCCGCGCAGTAAAGATCCCAGACCGGTTCGACGATGGGATGGTCGTGGGTGTCGATCAAATGTCCGCCCAGATCGCTGTGGCCGGCGAGATGAAATTGCCGTACCCGTTCCCTGGGCATGGCCTGCAGGTACGCCAGCGGGATCGAAGCCGTGATTGACGCTGCTGACGTAGATATTGTTGATGTCGAGCAGGATGGCGCAGTCCGCGCGCTGCGGCGACCTCGCGCAGGAACTCCCATTCGCTCATGTCGGATGCGCGAAAGGTCAGGTAGCTCGAGACGTTTTCCAACAGGATCTGCCTGCCCAGGGCGTCCTGGACTTGGCTGACCCGCTCGACCACCGAGGCCAGCGCTTCTTCGGTGTAGGGCAGGGGCAGCAGATCGTGCAGGTTGCGCCCTTCGATGCCGGTCCAACACAGATGGTCGGAAATCCAGTGCGGTTCGATGCGCGCCGCCAGGGTCCGTACTTGGGCAAGGTACTCCAGGTCGATTGGATCGGTGCTGCCGATGGACAGCGATACTCCATGCATCACCAGGGGGAAGCGCCGCGTATGCGCTCCAAGTAGTGCAGCGGCTTGCCGCCGGGCACCAGGTAGTTTTCCGTGATGATCTCGAGCCAATCGATGGCATGAGGCTCATTGAGCATGGCCTCGTAGTGGGGGGTCCGCAGACCGAGTCCGAAGCCAGCGAGTTTCGTCATGGCGTGACGGGCGTGAAGAGGGAAGGGAGTTCGCGGCCGGACCCGGGCGTTGCTTGAAACGCCCGGGTCCGGTTCGCCCCGGGATTACTTGGAGGCGTCGGCCTTGGCTTTGGCTTTGGCGGCCGTGCAGTCGGACTTCGACATGGACACCCAGCCCTGACCCTTGCAGCTATTCTGACCCTTGCAGCTGTTCTTCGCCGATTTGCACTCGGAGGTTCCCTTGCAGGAATTCACCCCGGAACAGTGCATGGTTGCGGCGGCAGCGTCGTTCGCGAACGACACGCTAGGCACCGCGGAACTGAACAACATTGCGGCGGCAGCAGCCAGTGCCGCGCTCGATACTTTATTCATCTGCATGATTGAGCCCTCAATTGTTTTAAAACGCAGCGATATTGCTGCTCCCCTACATAGACCCGGCCAACCCGGGGATTATTACCCAATTGTCTAAGCTTATGCGGGATTCGGCGGTTTGCAAACGGCTGGATGCTCTGCGCCTGCCGCGGCCTCGCCGATCGCTCGTCATGCCGATGTTGCTCAGACGCATCGCAGGAGTCGCGCTGCTGGCAGGCACATCGGCGAGCGACGCCCGCGTCGCACCGATGGGCGCGTAACGCGCAAAAAAAATTCGCGAGTCTACGCTATGCGGTGGAGCAAGAATTCTCCGCATTTCTCGCCACCCGCACTGCGGATGCTCGCCGTCCGAGTTGCGGATGCAGCGCGAGATTTGCGAGATATCAGGGAATTCATCGAAGCATAATTACAAAACACGTCTGTGGTGCAAACGCAACATACAGATATCGGGTGATCAATTCGGATAAGCGATCGAACGGCCGTAGTCGGGGTGCAGCACCGAACGCAGCCACGGTCAATTGGGACGTCATTCAGAGGAGCAACGTCAATGTCGAGTAATTCTACGATTCGAGGGAGTGTATAACCATGACGAACAGGGATAAGTTAATGCGCCTGACACTCATGGCGTTGGCGGCCGTCGCAACGACGGCGACCGCAGAGGCGACGGCATCCACTGGAACGACTGCGTCCACTGGAACGACTGCGTCCACTGGAACAACTGCGTCCACAGGGACCACGGCGTCCACAGCAACGACGGTATCCACAGGGACGACGTCGTCGGATACGGCCGCGCCGGAACTACAGGAAATCGTGGTAACGGGCTCGTTGATCAAGAGGGTCAATGCCGAAACCACGGAAGCCATCACCATCCTGAAAGCGGATGTCCTCAAGGAGCAGGGCATCACGAATGTGGAGCAGGTGCTGAACACGCTGACCTCCTCCAACGCTTCGCTCACCACCTCCTCAACCGTAGGGACGTTTACCGGAGGGGTTTCTGAGGTCAATTTGCGCGGCCTGGGCAATGGTCGCACCCTGGTGTTGCTCGATGGCGAACGGCTGGCCCCCAATGCCTTCAACGGCCTTGGGGTAGATGTGAATGGTATTCCGCTCTCGGCCCTCGACGGCGTCGAGGTGCTTCGGGAAGGTGCCTCGTCGCTGTACGGCTCGGACGCGATCGCGGGTGTGGTCAACTTCAAAACCAAGCAGAATTACCAGGGGGGCGAGGTCCAGGTCAATTTCGACCACCCGGAGCAAGCCGGCGGCGGATCGGGCGCGGCAGATTTTGTCTTCGGACACGGGGATCTGGCGAACGACGGCTATAACTTACTGCTTACGGGAAATTACAGCAGGCAAGACGAACTCCGGGCGAGCCAGCGGGCGTTTTCCGCCACGGGTTTTGACCCCGCGCAGGGCCTCAATCTCACGAATTTTCCGGGATCGTTTCCCGGGAATGTACAGGACTCCAACGGTAACCTTTATCAGGCGGGCTATCCGGCCTGTGCGGGCAACCCGCTACTGACCAGGTATTTCGGCGACTGCTCATACCGGTTTGCCGGCGCGACGGATGACCTGCCGGAGTCCCATGTGATTTCCGGCTTGGCCCAGTTCACCAAGACGCTGCCGGCCAACAACCAGTTGAAGGTGCAGTACTTCTGGACCCAGTCCGAGGTGAACGCTTACTCGGGCCCCGAGTTCTATGACTTCCAGATCAGCCCGTCGAACCCCTTCCTCCCGGCCGCGTCGTCGCTGGCATGCAATAGGGGTCCGGGGAATTGCAACAACCTGCCGCCGAATCTGACCGGCTTCAACAATATACCCACCGTAAACGGTGCGCCCAACCCGGCCTTTGGCACGGCGTCCCCGATCAGGGCGATCTGGACCGACCCCAACAACTCCCGCTTCGGCGGCAACGTCAATACCGCACAGAGGGTTGTGGTGACATTCTCCGGCAGCAACGGCGGTTGGGACTATGCTGCGAGCGCCAATTACAGCAAGAACGTCAACGACGATCGCAACACCGGGGGCGTTCCCAACGAAGCCGTGCTTGCGCCCGGCGGTGTTCTCAGCAATCTGATCAACCCCTTCGGTGCCCAGCCGGCGGCAGGACAGGCTTTGATCAACTCGGCGTATATAAACGGCGTCTACGAGGTCGGCGAGGATCAGTACTATAGCGTCGACGCCCACGCCAGCCATCCGCTGGGCGATGCTTTCAATTCGGGCACTCCGGCGAGCTTCGCGTTCGGCGCCACAGCCAGCGGCGAACGTTTCGCGGTTGCGACCACGCCCTATAACGACCTCGTGCAAGCCGCCACCGGACTGGGGGATGCTGCAGTCTCAGCGAGTCGCCAAATACAGGCGGCTTACGTCGAGTTGGATGTACCGATCACCAAGGCCCTCGATGTCGATATCTCGGATCGTCAGGACCGGTACAGCGACTTCGGCACGACCAACAACGCGAAGCTGGCGATACGCTATCAGCCCATCGACATCCTGACCTTGAGAGGAACCGCCTCCACCGGCTTCCGGGCGCCCACGCTCTTCAATGAGTTCCAACCGCCACAATTGTCGGCGTCGAGTGGCAGCAGCATTGGAACAGGGAACCCTTTCTGCTCGCAGGGTCACTACAACACGGAGTTCACTCCAAATGTTTGCGCGTCGCAGGGACTGGGGTTGTTCGGCGGAAACAGAGACCTGACCCCGGAAACCTCGCAGAACTTCGATTTGGGTTTCGTCATCCAGCCGGTACAAGATCTGGGCATTACGCTGGACTATTACAAAGTCCTCCTCAAGAACACCATTTCAGCCATTCCGGCCTCGGCCATTTACGGCAATCCCACTCTGTTCGCGAGCTCTATCCACCCGAATTCGGCTGGGACACTCACTTCGTCGATCGCAGAGGCTGCGCAGTGCACTCCTTACACGCAAGCGACCTGTGGATACATCGATCTTGCAAGTGCGAATACAGGCCATATCACGACCGACGGGCTCGACTTGAGCGTCCAGTACAGCCAGCATACCGCCATCGGGACCTTCACCGAGGATTTGGAAGGGACCGCGGTCCTGCAGTATCTAGAGCAGGTATACAGCGGCGGCCCGCTGCTCAACCTGCTGGGCAATGTACAAATCGAGGGAATCAACCCGGCATACAGGTGGGAGCATTACTTGACGGTCAACTGGACGAGCCCGGACAAGGTATGGGGTGCCGGACTGGCCGACCGCTTCTACTCAGGATACGTCAACGAATTCCCCGATATCAACGGCAATCTGCGCACCGTGAAGAGTTATCAGCTCGTTGATAGTTTCATGAGCATGAAACCGATCAGCCAGCTGACCATGGTGTTTGGAATCAGAAACCTGTTCAACCAGAGTCCGCCGTTCACCAATGCAACTCCAGGCAACTTTACATCGGGGTACAACCAGCTCACTGCGGACCCAGTGTTGCGAAACTTCTATATCAATATGAAATACACCTTCTAGATTCCTGCAGGATTGAGTTGATTTGAAGCCCCGCCTCCCGCGGGGCTTTTTTTTGGTGCGCCCGGCAGGGCGCACTCACTTCACGATGCGCTGGAAACCGTGAACACGATCGACCGGAATATGCACGCAGAAGTCAAGTTGCCGAACTTTGGGATGGAAATCCACGAGCAGTACACCATGTACGGACACTTTGTGCTGCTTGCAAAGCTGCTCAAGACAGCTCCGAAAGTGCGTCTCTTCATGGACCAAGATTCCGGGTTCGTGCAGCGGCCATTAGTGCATTTGGCTCAATGATCAAGGCACGAACGGCTGATGCTTTCTTTGTCAAGGTTGATAGGGCCGTGAATGCTTGCGAGAAAACAAATGCCGTCGCCGCTGCTCGTGCCGCGGTCCTGGCGTTTATGGTGGCGGAGAAGATACCTGACGAGGGTACGGCAATCGTTGAAATGACTGCCTGCGCGGCAAGGACAAGAAAACCTCAGCTATGCGGCTCGGCGTGGCCAAAGCTCCAATTGACCCTCAAGCAATTTTGCACCTCGCCTAGCGTGACCCGACAGCTCGATAGCCGGTCGAGCTTGGCCAGAGCGACTGGAGGCAGTCCGGCTCACACCCTGGTCCCCGGCGACCGCCGTGGCGATTCCGCTAGACAGCGGTGACCCTCAGGCCCCGCACTCTCAAGCGCGCCAAGATACTATCTGGTCCCGCCAGATGATATAGGCCTACAACAATCAATGCGGGTTTCGGTTTCTTTAGCATTTCATCAATTCGCGGCACCCAACGCCCATTCCGTCCGACCACATGCTGGTTATACATGGCCGGCTGCGCCGATTTCATTCTGCGAACCATCCCTTCCGCACCGCTCATATCGCCGCGAGCCCAAAGAGAATAAATTCGCTCATTTTCGGCAGTGCCATCCAAAATGTGATCCAGCGTGTACTGCAAATATTGAATATCTTCAGCTTGCGACGAGGCGCCCATGAAAGCGACCAGGTCATCAATAGTTGAGAATTCGCTTGAGATTGTGACACCGTCTTTAGTTGCTCTTGGCATCAGCACTTTTTCCGCGCTTCCGCTTTCCGGCAGATTCAATGTGCTGTAGTAGGACTGCTCCACCGTAAAAGCGGCAAGCCAGGGTCTGTACTGCGCCAGACTGTCCAATGGCAACTTCGCCAGTTCAGCCGCCCGTGCCAAACGCTTTTGATCGGTCTCTGTCAATTTCGACAACAACGGCTTCGTTTCGTCAATACCGTACTGCTTCATCAATGCCTGCGGATTCTGATGCACAATCTGATTGGTCTCTGTCCATAAGGCCGAACAGCCGGATAACAGACCTTCAATCCGTTCATCTTTCCAGGCGCTTGGGCGCGGTGGCGTTTCACCGGTGAGAAAAACCTTGCCGCCCTGGCCTTCCACCGTCCACAGCGGCCAGTTTGTGATGTTGTCAGTCCATCCGCGCATCGAATAGGAACTCGCTGCCAAAGCCGCCAGGTTGAACATGGCCTGACGCCGCGACATGCCGCCGGCGTGCGTGGTCAGATCCGATTGACTGTTCCGTACAATGCGATTTGCCATTGGCAGTTATTCCCTATTGTAAATTTAATATAGGCTAAAGGTCTTAATCGTCGATGATCTAACACCGTAAATCGGGAAAAGTTGCAGGAGTCGAAGATCACCTGCCGCACCATGAACATTCCCATTCCCGTTACGCCGCTACCGTTGGCGGTGTCAATGGTTGCTGGCTGTAGTCGTCAAATTTTCGCCACTCGGAAACAGCCACTCACGATGGTTCACTCCAGGTCGAACCTGGGGCCAAGTGTGAAGAAAGCCTTGTTGGAAGGCCGTTATTTACGGCGACCGGTACGGCGAGTGGACATCCCGCGCGGCCATTGGAGCCACATTCGCGGATGGCCGCGGATCGTTACGGACGGATTTCGAAGTTACTTGTCGAGACTACCGCGCCGTCTACAACCGTGGCCACCGAGAAATGGCCCATTCCTAGACTTCCGGCTGAACGTTGCGTCCAGGTCGTGTAAGGGGACAGCGGCTACTTGGCGCCCGCGTTCGTCAGGTTCCGGCGCATGTTGTCTTGCGTTGCCTGGCGCTGCGCGACGAGAGTGTTCAACTGGTCTTCACCTACGCATTTCTTGGTCGGGAAGCGTGTACCGAGGTTTGCGTCTTCCCAGCAGTATTGGGTGGCGCCGTTGTGAACCTCGGCATGCAGACCCATGCTCTTGGCTTTCTTTATGGTCGCGTCCGAGGGCTTTGCGGACTCCGAATCGGATGCCGTGGTCTGCGCCGCAGACGGTGTTGAGGTCTGGGTCGGCGCTGTAGCCGCGGAGGCAGCGGCGGCCGACGTGTTGGCTGGCGGAGCGCTCGACTGCTGCGAGTAGGCGGGCAGAGCGGCTGCCAGCATCGCACCTATCAGAAGGGGAAAACGGATCTTTGAATGGCTCACGGCGAAGTCCTCCTTTTCATCAACCGATGATAGTGCAATCTCGCCATGCCGTCAGGCCGGCGGATCCACTAAACTGACGCCCATGGCTGCCAACCCGATCAACCTACAGGCAATTAATGCTGCCGGATATGCTGCACTGCAGCGCGGCGATCCCCATGCGGCGCGCCGCTGCTTCGAGCAGGCGGTTGCGGCAGGGGCGGCCGATGCTGCCGTTTGGTTCGGAATGGCCGTGGTGCATAAATCGTTGGGGGAATCGGCGGAGGAGCACGCCGCCGTCGACCGCGCTTTGCAGTTGGACGCTTATTACCTGCCCGCGCTGGTCGCCAAGGGGGATCTGTTGGTGAAGGGCGGCGATCGGCGATCGGCCAATTCCTATTACATGGTTGCTCTGAGGATCGCGGCGAAACTGCCGTCGCTGGCACCCGGGTGGCGCGAGGAGTTGGGCCGCGTGGAGGTGGTTTCGCGGGCGATCGCCGGCGAGTTCGAGGCACACCTGCTTGCGGCGATTTCCGCCTCGGGGGTTCACAAGCCCGGGAACGGGCGATCCGCACACGCCGTCGATCTGCTGCTGGGCAAGCGCCAGATCTATCCTCAGCAGCCGAAATTTTTCTACTACCCCGAGCTGCCCCAAGTCCAGTTCTTCGACCGGCAGGCGTTTCCCTGGGTCGGTGCCATCGAGCGGCAGTTCGACGCCATCCGCGCGGAGGCGCGCGCCATGCTCGATGCGGATTCGCGCTTCGTGCCATACATCCAGCGTGAGCCGAACCGGCCGGCGTTCAATGAGCGCGGCCTGCTGGACAATCCGGATTGGGGCGCCTTTTTTCTGATCAAGGATGGGGTGACGGTGGAAGCGAACGCGGCACTGTGTCCGCGGACGTTTGCGGCAATTTCCGAAATACCCCTGTGCCGGATCGACCAGCGCACGCCCTCGGTGCTGTTCTCGCTGCTGCGGCCCGGCGCGCGCATTCCCCCGCACCATGGCTTCACGAACGCAAGGCTGATCTGTCATTTGCCGCTGATCGTGCCGCCCCAGTGCGCGCTGCGGGTGGGCAACGAGACCCGGAGCTGGACCGAGGGCGAGGTGGTGCTGTTCGACGACAGCATCGAGCACGAGGCCTGGAATCCGAGCAACGAGCCGCGCATCGTGATGATCTTCGATGTCTGGCGGCCGGAACTCTCCGCAGAGGAACGAGATTTCGTGGCCGCGGTGCTGGCGGCGGCCGATTCCTTCGGGGGACCGCGCCGTCAGTGGACGGAATAGCGAAGATCAGAGCTTTGCGGCGCCGTCGGCAAATCGAATTGCATCCCGCACGGGCGCGAATTCCGCGGCGGCACGCTCGAGCCATGCCAGTCCCCGCCTGATCTCCGCGCCATGGGCGGCGCGCGCTTCGTTCAATACTTCGCTGCGCAGCCCGGCATCGTAGGCGTGCTCCGGCGCCTTGGAATAGCGGTGCATGTGTGGTCCGCGAAGAATGGTCTCGGCTTCGTCCGGGGTCGCGTCGATGCCGAGATGGCGTAGCGCGGCGAGCAGAATGAGCAGCGGCTGCGCCAGAAATCGTTCGAAGTCCACGCTCAGAATAGCGTCGTCCGCGGCGCGCTGCGCCTGCGCAAGGGCCGAGGTTTCGCACGCCCAGCCGAGCGCCAGCGTCTCGCCTTCGCTCAGCGACTCGGGTCGCCAGACGTCCCGGCCGATGCGCCGATGAAGCCGGTGCAAGCGGCCGGCGAGCAGCATTTTCGCCTCCTGCCGTGAATTCGGGCCGCCGAGAATGGTGGCGAGATAGCTTTCCGGCGAAACGCACATCATCACGGCTCGCGGGGCCGAGGTGCGTGTCATGAGGTCTGCGGCGAGCTCGGACACGAAGCTGGTTGCCTTGATGACGGCGCGCTGTTGCGCGTCGAAAGTGCGCGACAGGAGTTTGAGGCAGGCGCTCAGGCGGGCGTCGACATGGCTTCCGGTCCATCCCGGCGGCCACAGAGCGGGCTCGCTGCGCAGCTGCGCGAAGACACGCAGGACCATCGGCTCACGGAGCCCGAACGCCCCGGAATGGCTGCCGATCAGACGCGACAGCAGGGTCGAGCCGACGTGGCCGATATGCAATATGTAGGCGCAGCGTTCCGCGAGCTGCGCGGCTTCGACCGCGGCGGCGACTTCCCGCCAGGGCAGGGTTTGTACCGGCGTCTGCGGGGTCAGAATGCGGGCGTCGAGGAAGCTCGCCCGCTCATAGTCCGGCCGCTCGAGGTGGATGAACGAGAAGCTGTCGTTGCGTACGTCGAGCGTGTGCGGGAATAGCACGGGAGAGCGTGCCAACGATTGCGCCAACTCAGCCATCGAGCCCTTCCCATCCCGTGCGGCGTGCGCCGCCGTTCGCACCATGCTCACGTTCCAAGGTCAGTGTATCTCAAATGAAGCGGCGATCTGACTGTCGGGCGTCCGCGTGCGGCTGCGGTCGGCCGGATGCGCGGGTATAATCACCCGATGTTCCTGCAGATCGAAAACTTCCTTACGGCAGCCGAAGTGCAGTCCGTCGCCGAGATCGCGCGTCAGTCGAAATTCATCGACGGCAGGCGCTCCAATCCCCACAATCTCACGAAGGACAGCATGATCGCGGACCCCAACGATCCGATGGGGCAGAAGGCGTCGCAAATTGCCATTGCCGCGTTTCAGCGCAGTGAGCAGGCGAAAAACTTCGTCGTGCCGCAACGGCTGGCCGCACCGTCCTTGTGCCGCTACGAGGCGGGGATGAAGTATGGCGCGCATATCGATGCCGCGTATCTGCCGATTGGTCCGCAACGCCTGCGCTCGGATGTCTCCTGCACTATCTTCATCAGCAATCCCGGCGACTATCAGGGCGGCGAGCTCGTGGCCCATCTGGGATCGGAGATCATACGCGTCAAGGGCAATGCAGGGTCGGCCGTATTCTATCCGTCCACGACCGTGCATCAGGTCGTGCCGGTGAGCTCGGGCGAGCGCCTGGTCATCATCACCTTCATCGAGAGCCAGATCCCCGATCAACTGCAGCGGGACATGCTGTATTCGCTCGGCGAGGTTCGGGCGCTCGAAGCGCTCAAGATGGACTGGCGCAACCGAGTTCAGCTCGACTATGTGATCCAGAACCTGCACCGGATGTGGTCGAGATAATCCGCGATCTCGAAGCCGATCGTGCAACCCTGCGTGCCGTGCACGAGGCGCTGCGCGCGGGCAACCACGCCCAGGCGGGCTTGCTGGCGGACGCCGCGCTCGCGGGCGGTTTAGAGCACCCGCTGCTTTTGAATGTGTCGGCTCTCGAGCTGGAACGCCAGGGACGCATGCCTGAGGCCGTGCAGCTGCTCGAGCAAGCCGTACGCATCGCTCCCGACGATCAGGGATCGCGCAACGCGCTCGGCCTGTGCCTGCTGCAGCTGGAACGGCCCGCCGATGCGCTGGTGCAGTTCGAGGTCCTGCTCAAATTGAATCCCGCCTTGCCGTACGGGCACACCAGCCGCGGTAACGCCTTGCTCGCGCTGGGGAATATCGCCGGAGCGGAGCAGAGTTACCGGCGCGCGATCGAGCTCGATGCCAATCAAGGCGTCGCCCTGGCGGGCCTCGCCCATATCGCCAGCAGCCGCGGCTCCTACCCCGCGGCGCGCCAATGGGCCGAGCGAGCGCTCGCCGTCGTGCCGGGATATCCCAGTGCAGTGATGAGCCTCGCCGCCGCGGAATTGGGCGAGCGGCGGATGCAGAAGTCCGAGACGCGAATTCGCGACCTGCTGCAGGACAGCCGCCTCACCGGCCTCGAGCGCGCGCATGCAAACGGCCTGCTCGGCGACATTCTCGATGCCCAGAACCGGCAGGAGGAAGCCTTCGACGCCTACACCGCGTGCAACGAGGAATTGCGGCGGCAATATGCGGACCTCTACACGGGCCAGGACGGGGCGCTGGTCTATGTGCAATCGATGTTGCGCTACTTCGAGCGCCAAGGCGCCCCGCGCTGGAAATCACGGCCCCCGCCGGCCCCGAATTTCTCCGGCGTGCGAGAGCATGTCTTTCTTCTCGGTTTTCCGAGATCGGGCACGACACTGCTCGAGGTCATTCTGGAGGGGCATCCCGAGGTGGTCAGCCTCGAGGAGCATGAGCTGCTGATCGACCCGGTGCAGGAGTTCATGCGGCGGCCCGACGATCTCGAAGTTCTGCTGCAGGCGAGTCCGGCGATGCTCGAGGCGTCGCGCGCCGCCTATTGGCGGCGCGTCGCGCAGCATGGCGCCGTGGTCGCGGGCAAGGTGTTCGTCAACAAGTATCCGCTCAATACGCTGAAGCTACCGTTGATCGCGCGGCTGTTCCCGGACGCCAAAATCCTGATCGCGGGCCGCGATCCACGCGACATCGTGCTGTCGTGCTTTCGCCATCGGTTTCGAATGAGCGCGCCGATCTACGAACTTTTGACCATCGAGAATGCGGCGCGGTACTACGACGCCGTCATGCAGCTGCTCATCTGCCTGATGGGTGCATTGACGGTGGACACATGCCTGGTTCGGCACGAGGACCTGGTGACTGAATTCGAGCGTGAGATGAAGCGCATCTGCAAGTTTCTGAATCTGGAATGGGTGCCCGCCATGGGAGACTTCGCCCTGCGCACCCAGAAGCGCGAGGTGCTCACCCCAAGCACCGCGCAGCTGGTGCGCGGCCTCAATACCGAGGGTCTGGGTCAGTGGCGCCGTTACCGAACCCGGCTGGCTCCCGTTCTGCCCCTGCTCGATGCATGGGTCAAGCGCTTTTACTACGATCCTTGAGTGACGCGGCTTGAGCGACGCTGCGTGGCTCAAGCCGCGTCGGGAAGCGTGAACCAGCAGTTGAATGCAATGGTGATGCGCTCGCCCTGGCCCTCGAAGGGCTTGACGTCGTGCAGAACCCACGATGGGAAAATGACGAGCTGTCCGGCTTCCAGCATGATGCCGGCAACCTGATAGGCATATGGCAATTGCATGTGCGCCATGCCGGCATCCATGTGCATGGCACTGGTGATCATCGGATTGATGAAGCTCAGGCGGCCGCTGTCCTTGGCGCCGGCATCGCTGTGCCCAGGATCCACGCAGTACACTCCGCTCCACGAGGCGTTGGGATGATTGTGAACGCCGAAGAAGCCGCCGCGCCGCGTGACGTGGTACCAACAATCGTTGTAGATCTGCAGACGATGCAGCGTTTGCAGATCGTAGCGGTTCAGCGTGCCGATGACCGCGAGCAGCTGATCCCAGCAGAAGGTCTTCAGCTCCTGAATGGCGGGGTCGGTGTCGCGGAACAGATTGAAGTGACTTTCGAATACCGCCGCGTTGCGTTGGGTGAGCGGCCGCGGGTTCGCCGCTGCCGTGTCCTTCTCCGACGCAAGAATGTAGCGTTTGAGCGCCGCATTCACGCGTTCATGGTCAGGATAGCGGCTGAAGGAGAATGGTACGGCGAACATGTTGATGATTTCCGGCCTCGGCATGCTCGCTCCTGGGGATCTTGAAGCGGTATACTTTACCAATGAATGCGCGGATTGCGGGAGCTGCGGCCGAAGAGCATGAGCGCGCGCGGCGTCTCGCGGTCGGCGGCGATGCGGCGGGCGCGCGGGTGATTCTCGAGCGACTGGTAGCGCAGGAGCCGAATCATCTGCCATTCTGGCTGAGCCTTGCCGCAGCGCTGCGGTCGCTGGCGCTCCGCGAAGAAGAGTTCCAGGCGCTCGAGCGTGCGCTGGCGCTGGATCCCACGCACTTGGTCGTGCTGCTGCAGAAGGCGGCGCTTCTCGATCTCATGAACAAGCCTCGGTCGGCCGCCGCCGTGTACGGTCATGCGTTGGAGACATTGGCGCCGGGTACGGCGCTGCCGCCGGCGCTCGAGGCGCATGTCAGGCATGCGCAGAGGCGGATGCAGGAAAACGCGGCGGTTCTGGCCGGCGTCATCGACGGCCGGCTCGGCCGGCTGCCGAGCGCCGAGGCCGCCCCCGGTTCGCGTCTGCGCTTCGATCGCTACCTGGACGGGACGCTGGGACGGCGGCGCATTTACAGGCCCGAGCCCACCTCCACGTTGTTCCCCTACCTGCGGAACTACGAGTTCTTCGACCGCGATCTGTTCCCCTGGCTGCCGGGTGTCGAAGCGGCGGCCGAGTCCATACGCGAAGAGCTGCTCGGCGTGCTCGGCGAAGACCGGCAGGGAATCGAGCCCTATATCGCGTTCAACGAGGCGCTGCCGCTGAGGCAGTGGCGGGAGCTCAACCATTCGAGGCGCTGGAGCGCCTACTTCTTGTGGAATCAGAGCCGGCGCGAGGAGGCGCACCTGGCGCGCTGCCCGCGGACGGCGGCGGCGCTGGCCGCCGTTCCGCAGGTCGACATTCCGGGCCGGGGGCCGACCGCTTTCTTCTCGATATTGGATGCGCATACGCATATTCCTGCGCATAGCGGCGTGACGAATACGCGCCTGACCGTTCACTTGCCGCTGATCGTACCGCCGAAGTGCAGATTTCGGGTGGGCGGCGAAATCCGCGAGTGGCGGGCGGGAAGCGCGTGGGTGTTCGACGATACCATCGAGCATGAGGCGTGGAACGATTCGGACGAGGCGCGCGCGATTCTGATATTCGACGTATGGAATCCGGAGCTGACGGCGCTCGAACGGGATTTGCTGCGCGAGACGATTACCGTGCTGGCAGAATATTATGCAGTTGAAGGAGAGGTGCCGGGAGTCGTGATTTGATGAAGATGCCCTGTAGAAGACTATTGCCCACGGTGCTTGCCGGTTTGCTCTGCACAGCGGCTTGCCCGGCGTCCGAGCCGCTGACGTCCATACTGGCCTGCCGCACGCTCGCCGATCCGCCGGCACGGCTCGCGTGTTTCGATCGCGAGTCGGCCAAACTCGCGCCGGCCTCTGCCTCTGCCGCCACGCCGCCGGCGTCTGCGCGGTCTGCACCAGCACCAGCACCAGTGGCCGCGACCGCGACCGCGACTGTGTCTACGCCCGCGCCGGCGGCAGCCGTATCAGCGGCATCAGCCGCGTCTATCCCATCGGCCGCGCCGGCGGTGCCCGCGGTACCCGCGGAATCGGCCGTGCAGGCAGCTGCCGCACCCGCGGCTATACCGGCATCGAACACGAAAGAGAACTTCGGTTTGTCCGAGGGGGCGGTGGCCAAGAAGGAAGTGGATGCGGGAGCGCGGCCGAAGGAGATCTCGAGCATCGATGCACACATCGTGGCGGTTTCTGTCGCGGGCGTGGGGCTGGCCACGTTCACGCTCGACAACGGTCAGGTCTGGCGGCAACTCTCGCCGGAAGGGGATCTTCTTGCCAAGCCGGGCGAACCCGTCACCGTGTCGCGCGGCGTTTTTCGATCGTACTGGCTGCAGACCAAGTCAGGACGCGGCTGCAAGGTGACGCGCATCGTCTGATCAGTCGACTTGAATTCCGGCGGCTTCGAGGCGCGCGCGCAGCGGGGCGAGCTCATCCGAGTAGTGCCGCCATTGATGGACCGAGGAGTCGTACAGCGGCTCACGTACCTGCACGGCGCTGGCAGTGTTGGTCATCGGCGCAGGATTCAAGTGAAAATCGAGACAGGCCGGCTCGAACGGCAACTCCAGATGCTCGAGAAGACGCCGCGTCGTCGCTTCCTGTGCGCCGACGATGTCCTCGTAGGCGATATCCAGAATTCGGCCCGGCAGCACCCGGTGCCAGTGCTGCATGAGCCGTCTGTAGCCGATGTAGAAGTCGCCCAGTTCGTCCAAGTCGTAGGCGAAGGGGAAGCCCGCTTCGAAGCGGGTTTTGTAAATTGCATGGCAGGCGGCCAGCGGGTGGCGCGTCAGATGGACGATGTGCGCGCCGGGAAACGCACGCAGTATCAGCGCGCAGTAGAAAAAATTGGTCGGCTGCTTGTCGGAAAAGCGCGCTTTATTACCGCGCTGCGGCTCCGACAGTGCCAGATATTCGCGGGCGATCGGCTCGCCGTCCAGCCGGCCGAGGCGCGCCGCGAATTCCTGCCAGTTTTGCGCTTGACCCTGCGCCTGGCCGTTGACGGCGCAGCCGATCGCCTGGGATAGGGCGGGCAACTCGCCCGCGGAATGCACCTGGGAGTGGCTCCCGAGTATGCGCTCCACCAGCGTGGTGCCGGTTCGTGGCAGTCCGACGATGAAAATTGGCCGTTCGCGCGTGGTGTCCGGGTGCCTGGGCTCGACCCCGGCAAATCCGGCAATGATCTCATCGATGACCCTGCGGTCGGTCTGCGCGTTGTAGTCGCCTCGGGCGCGCTCGAGGCGGTTGGCGGCGCTGAGGTGCCGCCAGCTCGAGGCGTAGTTGCCCAGGTCCTCCTGGGATTTTGCCAGTGCAAAATGCAGGACGGCGGCATCGACCGACGCGGGCGGCGCCGCGGCGAGCGCCGTCTCCAATGCCGCAACGTAATTACGTTGCGGCGATTGCGGCTCGAGATCGACGAGACACTTGAGCGCGTCCGGATGGAGCGGCGAGAGGGTCAGAATGGTTTCATAATCGCGGGCAGCCAGAGCGAAATTGCCGAGAAAGCGGTGCAGGACCGCCCGCCGAACGAGCGGCAGCAGGCTTTGGGGTGCCGCGGCGACAGCTCGATCATAGATCTCGAGCGCCAGGGGGTACTCGCGGGCACTGACCAGGAACTGCCCGATCGCATTGAACGCCGCGAAGTCCGCGCGTGGACTCGCGCCAGCCACTGTGACGGCCGCCAGCGCTTCGCTTCTGCGCCCCAGAGCCATCAAACATTCGGCCTGCTGCAGCAGGTATTGCACGTCGGTGGGATCGGCGGCCAGGCACCGTTCGACCAGTGCGAGTGCGGCTGCCTTTTTCCCCGCACATAGCGCCGCAAAACTGCCGAGAAGCCAGACCCCTCTATTGGAAGGGAACGCTGCCAGGCAGGCTGCCGCCGCCGCATCGGCGCCGACACCATCGCCCCGGGCGATGCGCGCGCCAATTTCGAACTCGAATTCCGCCAGTGTGGGAGTGGGCATCAGCTGTCTGCAATGACGAATATCGAGCCATCATACGTGATTGCGCAAAGGGACCAACCTTAGGGGTTTTCCTTAATTGTTGCGCATTAGCAACGTGTGACGGAGGGTGCCACGACTGATGCGTGGACGCGACGATGGAAATATTTACACAGGCGTACAAGGCCGGGGTGCTTGTTGTATGCGATAAAGACTGTGTTATATTTCCGCCATCGGTGAACGTACGAAGCGACGACAATCCGACGGGGTAAAGACTGTAGCGATTACGCGACGAGTACGGACATGAGGTCCGCATCTCGCCGGGGGGTCGTTTCTTCCCTCAGGGATTTCCATTTCGTTTCAGAAGTTGCGCTTCACCTCATGTCTGCCAACTGAAGTATCGATACAGGGAGCAATTCATGCTTGAGAAAGAGTCCACGAATCCAGCGCTGCGGTTGGCAATCCGCGCCGCGCTTACAGGAAGTTCGCTAGTCGCATCGTTGGGTGTAGCCAATGCGCAGCAGATGGCGGCCAATACGGCGGCCCCGGCGGCGGACAGCTCGCTCGAAGAGGTAGTCGTCACCGGATCGCGCATTGCGGTGCCGAATCAGACCTCGATCAACCCGGTTACCTTCGTCTCGGCGATCGACATCCAGCGCACGGGCGTGACCCGCGTCGAGGACATGCTCAATCAGTTGCCGCAGATATTCGCCGATCAAACCGCCGGTGCATCGAACGGCTCGGACGGCACCGCGGACATCAATCTGCGCGGCTTGGGTGCCAAGCGAACCCTGGTTCTCGTCAATGGCCAGCGTCTGGGGCCCGGCGATCCGACTACCGGCGGTCAGGCCGACATCAACATGATCCCGGTCGAGATGATCGACAGCATCGAAGTGCTGACCGGCGGCGCCTCCTCGGTGTACGGCGCGGACGCCGCTGCCGGCGTCGTCAATTTCAAGCTGAACGATCACTTCGAGGGCGTGAAGGTCGTTGCGAATGCGGGCATTTACCAGAACCACAACACCAACGTCGAGGGCGTCGAGAACGCCATTGCCGATGCGGGCGATGCGCAGGCGCCGAACAATACCTGGGCCGGTGCCCAGAAATCTCTGGCCGTCATCGCAGGGCTGAATTCGCCCGATGGCAATGGCAATGCGACGTTCTACGCCACCTACCGCAATGTGCTTCCGGCGGTGGGATCGCAGTACTCCTACGGCGCGTGCTCCTTGGGCTCCGGATACCTGGGGACGAAGGGTGGCCCCAACGGTTCAGGCGGCATCAACGGCAGGTTCGATTGCCTCGGGTCCGCGACCGCCTTTCCGGCTAATTTATTGAATGGTACGACGGGACAGGTTGGCTCGATACCGGCGGGAACCTTCGGCACGGTAGGACCGGGCGGTACCGTGGTCCCCGGCCCTGCGACCTATAACTTCGGCGCTCTCAATTTCTTCCAGCGCCCGGACGAGCGCTACACCGCCGGTGCGTTCTTGCACTACGAGTTCAATGAGCATGCGACGGTGTACATGAACACCATGTTCATGGATGACCGGACGGTGGCGCAGATTGCGCCCGGTGGAGACTTCGCCACCAACGGGGTTTTCAACTGCTCGAATCCCTTCCTGAGCTCCAGCGAGAACCTCGCGTTCGGTTGCGGCGGAAGCACCGCAGGGACGACGAATCCCGGAATCCTGATTCTACGCCGTGACGTCGAGGGCGGTAACCGCGTGAGCGACCTCGAGCACTTTGATTTCCACCAAGTCATCGGCATCAAGGGCAAGATCGACGATGTGTGGAGCTACGATGCGACGTGGAACTACAGCCTCGTTAACCTCAATAGTCAAATCGGCGGCTATTTTTCTTCGAACAAGCTGACCAACGCTCTGAACGTCACAGGGACTGCGGCCAATCCGGTGTGCGTGAGCGGTCCGCCTTGCGTCCCTTACAACATCTTCCAGCCGGGCGGGGTTACGGCGGCGGCGCTCAATTATCTGAACACGCCGGGCATCGAAACAGGCCGCATAACGCAGACCGACGTGATGGCGAATTTCACGGGAGATCTGGGTAAGTACGGACTGAAGCTGCCGACGGCCGGTTCCGGACTGCAACTGAACGTCGGCGTGGAATATCGCGACGAGACGGACGCGTTGAACCCCGACGAGGAGAGCCAGCTCGGCGACTTGTCCGGGACCGGCGGTGCGACCCTGCCGGTGAGCGGCGGCGTGATCGCCCGTGAGGCCTTCTTCGAGGCGCGCATGCCCATCATGGAGGACCAACCCTTCGCGAAGTCGGCGAACGTGGACACCTCCTACCGTTACTCCGACTACAACCTGGGATTCAAAACCAACACGTATAATATCGGCCTCGATTGGCAGCCCGTTCAGGATATCCGGATCCGCGGCAGCTTTTCGCGCGCGGTGCGTGCGCCGAACGTCGTGGAACTGTTTGCGCCCGCGTCGGTCGGTCTGGATGGCAGCTATACCTCTGACCCCTGTGCAACCCCGACGCCGGTGTACACGGCTGCGCAATGTGCGAAGACAGGTGTCACGGCGGCCCAATACGGCAAGATCGCTGCGAACCCCGCAGGCCAGTACAACGGCTTGCTGGGCGGCAACCCGGATCTGAAGCCGGAAACGGCGATCACCAAATCGGTGGGCATTGGCTTCACGCCGACGTTCCTGCCCAACTTCCGCGCACAGATCGACTGGTACAATATCAATATCCAGAACACGATCCAGTCCGTTGGCGGCAGCGTCATTCTGTCGCAGTGCGCCAATCAGGGTCTTCTCTGTAACGATATCACCCGCGGTCCCGGCGGCTCGTTGTGGACCGAACCCTCCGGGTTCGTGTCCGATACTCTGTTGAATGTCGGCGACATCGAAGAGGATGGAGTCAACCTCGATATGTCCTACAGCTACGATCTGGGGGCTGGCGGCAAGCTGTTCTCGAGTATCGTGGGCACGTACATCGACAAGTACGAGATCGAACCGGTCGCTCTCAGTCCGGGAACGGCATTCAACTGCGCCGGCCTCGAGGGTCCGACCTGCAGCAGTCCGACCAACGGTGCCGGTACGCCGGTATTCAGATGGCGCCATCGGTTCAGCACGACCTGGGAGACGCCCTGGGCCGGTGCCGATCTGACGCTGGCGTGGCGGTACTACTCGGCGGTGACGTTGGAGTCGTTGAACGGCAACCCGAATCTGGCGGCGCAAGGCGGGGCCACCATTGCGAATGGCGGCATCTCCACCACCGACTCACGCTTCCCGACGTACAGCTACTTCGACCTGACTGCTTCGGTCAAGCTGTCCGACAAGGTAGGGCTGCGCCTGGGTGTCAACAACATCCTCGACAAGGCGCCGCCTCTGGTGGGTTCGACGAACATCGCCGCACCGCCCACCGGCAACAACAACACCTATCCCGGCACTTATGACTCCCTGGGCAGGTTCATATTCGCGGAGGTTACCGCGACGTTCTAACGAGACTCGAGAAGAATCAGGCGGCAGGTCGAAAGGCCTGCCGCCTTTTTTATGCGCCCGGCAGGGCGCACTCCGATATTGACGCTGCGTTTGCGTTTCGTCGCGTCCGGATGCGGCGAGCGCTCAGGCTTGCCCCGGCCCCTCGATCGGGAGATCCCACCGGTTGGTGGCGGCCACATCTTTTCCTCCGATGGGTACCAGCGGAAGCCGGGTCGAGTTCGGCTTCGGCCGAAATTCCCGATGCAGAAACAGGGAACTCGTGCAGCGGAAATGATGCCCTGGCCGGAAGTCGTGAAAATCGACCTGGATCAGATCGGCCTCGCGCAATAGGTGCGCCGCATTGGGATACCAATCCGAGTTGTCCAGAATGACGAAGCCGCCCGCGCGCAGCATGCCGATTGCGCTTTTGGCCAGTTGAAAACGGTTGGCTGCGGCATCGATGACGATGGCATCGAAGCTTTGCGCCAGGGCGGCCATATCGTTTGCCAGCGTCTCGGGGGTCGATAGTCTGACGTCGAGGTTCGGCAGGGGATGGGATTGCATCAGCTTCATCCATTCCGGACTGGTTTCGAGCGTGAGTACCGATCGGGTTCGGCCGGCCCAGAACTGCGTCGAGCTGCCGCCGCCGAGCTCGAGCAAGTCGAAGGAGGACAGATCGAGCCCGAGAAGATATTCGATGAGACCGTAGGACATCATCGGAATCGGCCGTCCATCGCCGAGTACGGAGGCGCGCTGCTCGAGCGAGGTTTGATATCCCAGGCCGGCCGCGAGGATGTTCATCGCGGAGGCCAGGAATATGGCAGTGTCCGGCGCCTCGATGACCTCGAAACTGCGCCTGACTTGCTCGGCATTCATTTGCGCCGTCGGAAGGGCTTGGGTCCAGAACATCGGCTCTCCTTACGTGCGGGTTCGCTGAAGGCGTCGAAGTCTACCGAAAGAGCAGGGGGCTCACGCAAATCCGCAATAAAAACAACCCCACAATGAAAAACCCCCCGAGCGCCGAAGCACTCGGGGGGCTGCCGTCCATTGCGGTGTAACGCTAGTGCTGCGTCGGGTCCTTCTTTTTCGCGGCGTCCGTCAACTCGGTGGTCGCATCCTCCGGGACCACTTTGAGGTGGGCCGGCGCATTGGTCACCACGAAGGCGACACGGCGGTTCTGAGCTCGGCCTTCTGCCGTGGCGTTGCTGGCGATCGGATCCGCCTTGCCAAAGCCCTTGGCCGTGAGAACCGACTCATTGACGCCCTTGCTGACGAGGTAGGCCTTCACGGCTTCCGCCCGCTTCCGCGACAGTTTGAGGTTGTAGGCATCGGCACCGACCGAGTCGGTATAGCCTTGAATCTCGATTTGCAGCTCGGGTTGGTTCAGCAGTGCATGGTCGATGTCGTCGAGCGACTCCTGCGCCGGACCCGTCAACCGCGTCGAGTTGAACTCGAAGTCCACCGCTCTCACGATCACCTTCTGCTCGATGATGTGGCAGTTGGCGTCCATCTGGAAGCCAGCCGGTGCATGGCACGGCGGGGGTGGCGGCGGCGGCGGTGGGGGTGGCGGCGCGGCAGCCTCGGGCGGAGGAGGCGGCGGCGGCGGGGGTGGGGGCGGCGGCGGTACCGGCGCGCCGAACATGACGTTCAGGCCCAAGCCGAAGACGACGTCGTTCGGATTGTTGGGGATAAAGGCGGTGTCTTGAATGAAACTGTGCCGATACTTCACTTCCGTGCGAAGCTGCCATCGCACCGACCCGGTCTGATTACCGAGCGCGGTCAGCGCACCGACTCCGCCTTCGGCCAGTGCACCCTGCGCCGTGGGGGAATGTCCGCCGATTCTGTCCTGCATCAGGCCGCTGCCTACGAGTAGGTAGGGCCGAATCGGCGCGGTCGGGGCCAGAAATTTGTACAGGAAATCCAGGGAGATGGGGTTGAGCTTTTCGCTGGCGCCCGACCCGTTGATGGAAAAGCTGCCGGTGCTCACGGCGATTTCCGCGGCGAAATGCGGCGCGAAATCATTGCCGAGTGCGATTTGATATCCCGGGCGGTTGTTCGAGATGCGATCCTTGTCCAGCAAGGTGTACTGCGCCATCGGGCTGATGTACCACGCACCGGTGTCGTCGCCCAGGACGTCCGCAGCGTAGGCGCTGCCGCTTGCCGCGCCAGTCGCGACCGCCAATCCACATAAAAACACTCGCTTCATACCTTAACTCCGTGTTGTGTGCGCAATACCAACACTCCAGTGAGTATTGGCTGCGTCAGGAATATCAGCAATTTCGGGGAAAAAACAACAAATACCGAGATTGGTGGAATATTCTTGTAGCATTTATACCACATGCAGTGAGGATGTCTGTAGGTACAGACCGCACTGTGGTGTAGGAGTTAACTTAAGGCTGTAAGGTTGACTTTAGGGGGCGCCGGATGCGTCGTCAGCGATCCGTGTGAGCCATTTCACCGGCTGGGCGCAGCCGAATCTCGAACAGTTTGGGCCAGTTCTTGCCGGTGACGAACAGGCGGTCGCCCTTGGCATCGTAGGCAATGCCGTTGAGCACGTCGGTCTGCCCTTCGACGATGTCCGAGGGCTGCAGAAGACCGGTGAGGTTGATCAGGCCGACGACTCGGCCGCTGGCGGGATCGATGCGGACGATCCAGTTGGTCTGCCACACATTGGCGTAGATCTCTCCTTTGACCCATTCCAGTTCGTTGACATTGTGCAGGGGCTTGCCCTCGAGGGTTACCTGGATCCTGCCGGTTTCCGCCAATGTTTTAGGATCCAAGAAGCGCAGATTGGGGGTGCCGTCGCTCATGATGATCTGATGATCGTTTCGGGTGAGCGCCCAGCCCTCGCCGGGGTAGCTGAACTGCCTTTGCAGCTTGAACGTGTCGAGGTCGAAGATGAATCCGATTTGCGATTTCCAGGTCAGGCTGATCAGACGCCCCTGCCAATTGACGATCCCTTCGCCGAAGTACTGCGGCGGGATGTCGATTTTCCGGACCACCTCTCCCGTCGCGATTCGCACCTTGCGAATGGAGGAGTGCTGCTCGAGACCGGTGCTTTCGTACAGGAAGCCGTTCAAGTAGAAGAGCCCTTCGGTGAATGCCGAGGTGTCGTGCGGATAGGTGTGGATGATTTCGTAGTCGTAGGTTGGAACCGCGGCGCGGGATGCCATCGCGGAGGTCAGTGCCCACAGGGCGACAAGGCTAGTCGTTGCGCGCATCGTAGTTCACGGGCCCGGCGAATTCGAAAGTGCTCACGAGCACGGCACCCGCGCCGCGCACGGCGTGGGCGGGTTGGGTGCAGAAGCCTCGCGCCTCGACGCGAAAGACACCGGGCTTATCGAGCGGCCGCTGCGTCAAGGAATCCACAGTACAGCGGGTATCGCCCAAAGTGCTGAATATGCGATTCGCACCTTGCACGATGACGGTGAGATTGGTCCCGGCCTCGTGTGCCGGCTTTCCCTTGCTGACCCCGGTAATCCCGAAAACGAATAATAGATCCGTCTTGCCGCCGTGTGCCCGCCGGAAACTGAGGCGCACCCCGGGCGGCTTGTCCCTGGGCTCGCCCTCGCATCGCGTGCCGCTGTTGGGCCAATCGACTTGCGCCTCGATGGCGCCCGCGAGGTGGGCGCGAAAATAGCCGTCGCCGGAAGTCAGGCACCCTGTCGGGCCGGGGGCGGCGCCGGCCGCGATTGGCGCGGTACTCGATGCCGTAGTTGGCGCGGCTGCCGGCGCGGCCGATGGGGCGGCACTCGACGCCGCTGTTGGCGCGGCGGTTGACGCAGCAGTCGGTCCGCCGAACGACGCGCCGGCGAGCGCCGAGACGGCCACGCACACTGTGCGCCATCCGGCGTGCGGTCTTCTATAGAGAGTGATAACCGGTATCATTTGCACTTATGTTGCCATGGAGCCGCGAAGAATGTTGATGCTGAAGCGGCTGCTGCCGATCGTTGTGGTGCTGGTGCTGACGTCCTGCTCGGCTTTGGCTCCCAAATTCGATCGGCCGAATATCACCGTCGCACGCATCGAATTGCGTGGCGGAAACCTGCTGCAGCAGAACTTCGCGGTCAAGCTCAACATACAGAATCCCAATGACCGGGCCTTGCCCGTCGCC
This sequence comes from uncultured Gammaproteobacteria bacterium, assembly GCA_963807505.1. Lineage (GTDB taxonomy): Bacteria > Pseudomonadota > Gammaproteobacteria > Steroidobacterales > Steroidobacteraceae > Bog-1198. The sequence continues at coordinate 2,344,639 of CAWECC010000001.1, forward strand.
GGTCTACACGTGGAACTCAATGTGGGCGGGGAGCAGATCGCCAGCGGCGTCAGCGACCGCGCAATCGTCGTACCCGCTCATGGCGAGTCCGATTTCGATATGACCGTCAAAGCCAACGTGGCGCTGGCCCTGCTCAAGCTGTCCGCCAAAATGGATCAACATTCGGATTCCATCGACTACGACCTCACCGGGGTCGCCAGCATCGATTTGCCCTTCCTGCGGCAGCTGCCGTTTCACCAAACGGGGTCTTTCTCGCTGCAGGGATTGCAATAACTCATTGAAATAATTATATTTTTTTAAAATCCAGGCCCGGGTGGGGATCGCGGTCTGGTAAACTTCGCGACCCAATTAAGCAGCGCCGCCCTTTTTGAGGTGGCGCCCACAAGGTAACCATGGCCGCCTCGCCCTACGAGCAATTGGAACAAGAGTTTCGCCGTCTGCATGCATTTCGCGGCGCATTGTCGCTGCTGCGCTGGGATGCGGCGGTGATGATGCCGCGCGGCAGCGCCGATGTGCGCGGCGAGCAGTTGGCGGCGCTCGAGACCGAGCACCACGCCTTGCTCACGACGCCGAAGGTTGCGCGCCTGATCGAGCGTGCCGAGGCGGGTGCCTCGCAGCTCGAGGATTGGCCTCTGGCCAACCTGCGCGAGATGCGCCGGCAGCGCGACCATGCGATTGCGACCCCGCCGTCGCTGATCGCGCGCCTCGCCAAGGCCACCGCGCGCGCCGAGGTGTTCTGGGTCGAGGCCAAGAAGGCCAACGACTTCAAATTGCTGGCGCCTCACCTGGAAGAGGTGGTGCACCTGGTGCGCGACAAGGCGGCGCTGCTCGGGCAGGCACGCGGGTTGGCACCCTACGATGCGCTGGTGGACGGCTTCACTCCGGGCATATCGACGGCGGACATCGACACCATATTCAAGGCGCTGTCGCGCAAGCTGCCCGGTCTCATCAACCAGGCCATCGAGGTGCAGGCCGCCCATGCGCCCACGCCCCTGTCCGGCAAATTCACCGTGGCGCGCCAGCGGTCATTGTCGGTCGACGTGCTCAAGGCGCTGGGTTTTCCGTTCGACCGTGGGCGGCTCGACGAAAGTGAGCATCCCTTTACCGAGGGCGTGCCCGGCGACATTCGCGTCACCACGCGCTTCGATTTGAACGATCCGTTCTCGGGTCTGCTGGGCGCGGTGCACGAGACCGGCCATGCCATGTACGACTTGGGACTGCCCCTCAAGTGGCGCGATCAGCCGGTGGGCCGCGACCGCGGCCTCGCGCTCGAAGAGAGCCAGTCGCTGCTGTTCGAAATGAATCTGTGCCGCAGCCGCTCCTTCGTCAAGTACCTGCGGCCGCTGCTGGAGAAATACCTGCAGGTGAGCGGCCCGGAATGGGACGAGGCCAATCTGTACCGTCACTTGATCCGCGTGAAGCGCAGCACGATCCGCATGGATGCCGATGAGCTCACCTATCCCGTGCACATCATGCTGCGCTACGAGCTCGAGAAGAAAATTCTCGAGGGCTCGCTGCCGGTTGCCGACTTGCCGGAGGCCTGGAACGCCAACCTGGAACAGCGCCTGAACATCCGCCCGACCAACGACATCGACGGTTGCCTGCAGGACATTCATTGGGCGGTGGGTCATTTCGGATATTTTCCCTCCTACGCCTTGGGCGCTGTCATCGCCGGGCAGCTCAATGAAGCCATGCGCGCGGCGCGTCCCTCGCTCGACGAGGAAATCGCTGCCGGTCAATTCGGCGGCGTGATGGATTGGCTGCGCGACAATGTGCACGGCGTGGGCGCGCGGTTGCCGGTGCAAGAACTCATCAAGCAGGCCACGGGCAAGCCGCTGACCGCTGCCGCGTATCTGCGCTACCTGGAAGCAAAATATCTCGAGACTCCCTGAGGGCACGCATGATCTCCGGGGCACCTCGCGTCTCCAATAATTTCAAGAAGCTGCAGGCTCAGCTGCGCGGCTCCGTGGGCAAGGCCATCGCCGACTTTCGCATGATCGCCGACGGCGACCATGTCATGGTGTGCCTGTCCGGCGGCAAGGATTCCTACACCTTGCTCGACATCCTGCTGAGCTTGCAGCGCAGCGCCCCGGTCAGTTTCGAGATTACGGCAGTCAATCTCGATCAGAAGCAGCCGGGCTTTCCCGCCGAGGTCCTGCCGCGCTATCTCGAGGAGCTGGGGGTTCGGTTCCACATCATCGAGCAGAATACCTATGCCGTGGTCAAGCGCGTCATCCCGGAGGGCAAGACCCTGTGCGGCCTGTGCTCGCGTCTGCGGCGCGGCGCTTTATATCGATACGCGGCGGAGAACGGCATCACCAAGATCGCGCTCGGCCATCATCGCGACGATATCGTCGAGACGCTGTTCTTGAACATGTTCTTCGGCGGCCGCCTGAAGGCCATGCCGCCGAAACTGCTCAGCGAAAATCGGCGCCATATCGTCATTCGGCCGCTGGCCTACGTGGCCGAGGCGTCGATCGCACGCTATGCGGCCGCGCGTGCGTTTCCGATCATTCCGTGCACCCTGTGCGGTTCACAGACCAATATGCAGAGGCTGGTGGTGAAGAACATGCTGCGGGAATGGGAGCAGAAGTTTCCAGGCCGCATCGAGTCCATTTTCTCCAGCATCTGTAATGTCGCCGGTTCCCAGCTGGCGGACCCGGCGCTGTTCGATTTCGCGGGTCTCGAGGGCCGGCGGGTGATCGAAGCCATGTCCGATGCGGACGAAGATGCCTTGGAAGCCGAACTCGAGCCGCGCGCCTGAGCCACGACCAACGCGAGTTCGTCGAGGGCGGCCGTCAATGCCAGTGGCGGCGGGCGGGGATCATTTGCAGCAGCCGGGAATGAGCTCCTTGTCCCGGAAGATGTATTTGAAGGTAAGATCTGTCGAGGGACAGTGTCGGCTTCAAACAATATGTTGCAAACCCGTATCACGGCGGCCGGCTCGCCCCGGCGACGCAAGCTTCGGCATGCTTGGGAAACGCTGTCCGACGACCAATTGCTCAGCCTGCGTTTCTGCGATTTGAAGCTCTCCATCCAAGGAACGGAGCTCGAGGGGGCCATTCAGCGCCTGTACCGCGAGTTGGAGATGCGGCGGATAGGTTTTCGGCCGCACTGCTGGCTAGCGCAGGAATGGTTCTCGCCCGACGGGATACCGGGGATAGCCATCCCGTTCTATCTTGCCCACCGCCGGCTGATGCGCGTCGAACGGCGTTTCATGCGTGAAGTGGAGGGCGGCAACCGCAACTGGCTGATGCGCATACTGCGGCATGAAGCAGGGCATGCCATCGATTCGGCCTATCGGCTGAGGCACCGCAGCGCTTGGCGTGCCGTGTTCGGGCCGGCCTCGCTGCCATACCCCGACACCTACCGTCCGCGGCCGGGCAGCCGCCGCTTCGTGCAGCATCTGGGTGCCTGGTATGCCCAAGCTCATCCCACCGAGGATTTTGCCGAGACCTTCGCGGTCTGGCTCAAGCCCCATTCCCCGTGGCGGCGCGAATACCTGGGCTGGCCGGCTTACGCAAAATTGGAATTCATCGATACGCTGGCGGGCGACATCGGCCCAAGCAAGCCGCTCGTCTCGGACCGCGGCACCATCGAAGACGTCACGCACGAGAAGTGCACCCTGCGCCAGCATTACGAGAAAAAGCTGGCGCAGGTGCCGCTGCGCCGCCGTTCAGGCGCCGACGAATTGCTGCTCAAGATCTTCACCGCGGCGCCGCGCAGCCGCGACCGCCCGAAGGCGGCGAGCCTGCTGCGAGAGTGGCGCAATCCTTTGCGTCAGCACTTTTTGCGCTCGGGAGCTTTCAGCGAATACCTGGTGCACCAGGTACTGCGGCTCATGATCGAACGCTGCGAGTCGCTGAATTTGTACGTGCGCGGACCGCGGCGCGCGCTCAAGCCGCAATTGCAATGGGTCATTGCGCGGCTCGCGGAGTCCTACGAAGAACGGCAGCTGCCCAGAGTCTCCTTATGAGAAAGGTGCGTGCCCTGGTTCTGGTGCATTCGACGCTCGTGCCTCCGGATTCTCTGCAGGGATCCACCGAGAAGGAGATCGACGAGTGGCGCACCGAATACGACGTCATTTCGCATTTGAAAGCGGAAGGCCACGAGGTGCGGCCCCTGGGCTTGAGCGACAGCCTGTCCGAGTTGCGCCGCGCCATCATCGACTGGAAGCCGCACATCGTGTTCAACCTGCTCGAGGAATTCGACGGCATCGTCACCTACGATCAGCACGTGGTGGCCTTTCTCGAACTGATGCATCAGCCGTACACCGGCTGCAATCCGCGCGGCATGCTGCTGTCGCGCGACAAGGTGCTGTCGAAGCAGTTGCTCTCCTATCACCGAATCCCCACTCCGCAATTCATGGTGTTCGCCCGCGGCAAGAAGCCGCGCATCCCGAAGAAGCTGCGCTTCCCGTTGTTCGTGAAGTCCTCGACCGAGGATGCATCGCTCGGGATCGCGCATGCCTCGGTGGTCGCCGACCAAAAGCAATTGACGGAGCGGATCGCCTTCATTCACGAACAGACGCATTCCGACGCCTTGGTCGAGGAATACATCGAGGGCCGCGAGCTGTACGTCGGCGTGCTCGGCAACGACCGGCTCAAGGTGCTGCCCGTGTGGGAGATGACATTCGGGTCGCTGCCGGAGAATCTGCCCGCCATCGCCACCCGCAAGGTCAAATGGGATCGCAGCTATCAACAGCGCTACGGCATCACCACGGCGGCGGCGGAGACCTGCCCGACGGCACCGTGGCGCGGCTCGAGCAGTTGTCGAAGCGCATTTTCCGCGCCTTGCACCTGACGGGCTACGCGCGCATGGACTTTCGCCTGCGGGCCGACGGCGAACTGTTCGTGCTCGAGGCGAACGCCAATCCAAACATCTCCGCCGCCGAGGACTTCGCGCAATCGGCGCTCAAGGCCGGCATGAGCTACAACGATCTGCTGCAGCGGATCATGCAGCTGGGCGAGAATTATCCGGCGGCGTGGCGGGCGGTTGAGCCGTGAGGTGGTGTTGAGCGGGTGACGGTATTCGCCCGAGGGGCTGAGCCGTTGGCCGGCAACGGGAGAGCAGTTGCCGGCCAACGGCTCAGCCCCTCGGGCGAATGCTCTCACCGCTCCACACCACCCCGCCGACGGCACCCGCTCCCTCCAGACGGTGATGTACATCTTGCGCGGTGATGTACGTCGGCCAGTGCGCACGGTCAGGGGGGATAAGAGGCTGGACGCCAACTGCTGCCTTTACGTTGGCGTCCAGCCTCTTATCCCCCCTGACCGTGTGAACCGGTCTACATCACCGTGCAGAGGTGGCCCGCGACCAACGATTCATCCATGCGAGTACGGTGTCATACCACTGGATGCTATCGGCCGGCTTCAACACCCAGTGATTCTCGTTGGGGAAGTACAGGAATTCGCTCGGTACCCCCTGGCGCTGCAATGCCGTGAATACCGCCAGCCCTTGCGCGAGCGGGATTCGGTAGTCCTCTTGGCCGTGAATCACCAGCGTCGGTGTTTTCCACCGGGTCACGTAGTCGATGGGGTTGAACTTGGCATACCCGTCGGGATTGCGATATTCGGGGCCGCCGAATTCATGCTCGGGAAACCATAGCTCCTCGGTGGAGTAGTACATGCTGCGTTGGTCGAATATGCCGTCGTGGCTGACGATGCACTTGAAGCCATCCGGCCATTGGCCGGCGATCCAGTTCATCATGAAGCCGCCGTACGATCCGCCGAGCGCGCAGGCGTGATCGCCGTCCAGCCAGGGATATTGCTTGAGCGCCGCGGCCAGACCTAGCTTCAAATCCTCGAGCGGCTTGCCGCCCCAGTCGCCGCTGATGGAGTCGGTGAACGCCTGGCCGTAGCCGGTGGAGCCGTGGAAATCGATCATGACGACGCCGTAGCCTGCGCCGGCGAAAGCCTGGGCGTTCCAGCGCCAATTCCAGGAGTTTGCAAAGCTACCCTGAGGGCCGCCGTGCACCAGGAAGGCAACGGGATATTTCTGATCGCGCTTGAAATCCGGCGGCTTGACCACGTAGCCGAAGACATTTTCTTTGTTCCAGCCCGCGAAGCTGAATTGTTCGTACTCGCCGAGCTTGTGCTGAGCGAGAGTGGCCTGGTTCAAGTGGGTGAGCTGCTTGGGCTCGCCGCCGGCGAATCCAACCGAATATAAATCGGCGGGACTTCCCAAGTTGCTGAAGGTAAAGAACACCTTTCGCGGGCCGACGCTGAAGCCCTCGACTTCGCCGGCCGCGGTGATCGCGGAGGTTCTGCCGGTATTCGCATCGACGGCCCACAGCGGCCGCTGGCCCAGGTGATCGGCGGTGGCGAACAGGCTCTTGCCGTCGCGCGACCAGGCAAAACCGGAGATCGACCGGTCCCAATTTACGGTGAGCGGGCGCTTCACGCCCGACTTGAGATTCAGCAGCACCAGATGAAAGCGGTCGGACTCGGAACCTGGCCGGTCCATGGCCACATAGGCGAGCTGAGAGCCGTCGGGCGAGTAGGCCGGCTGCCCGTCCCAGGCGGGATTGTCTGCCGTCAGGTTGCGCGGGGTTCCGCCGGCCGCGGGCACCCCATAGATGTCGAAGTTCGTCGACCAGGGTTCTCCCGTCATCGCGCGTACGGAGAACGCCACCTGTGCGCCGTCGGGGCTGAAGGCGTAGTCTTCCCGGCCGCCGAAGGGCTTGCTCGGCACGTCGCCGATGCCGCCCGTCACGTTCACGGGGGTTCCGCGCGCCACATCGTCGAGCGCCATCGTGAACAGCTGCGAGCGGCGGCCGTCGCTCCAGGTGTCCCAGTGTCTGACGAACATCTCGTTGTAGAGAACGCCGCTGGCCTTGGCGTGCGCTGCCGTGTCCAGGCGTTGCTTGGTGCATGCGAGATCCTCGCAGTCCAAGTAAACGTCGACGCTTACCAGTATCCGGTCTCCCTTCGGAGAGACCCGAAAGCTGCCGACATCGAGCGGCAGATTGGTGACCTGAAGCGCATCGGCTCCAGGTGCTTCGCCGCGCGGTGCCTTGGCGCCGGTGGAGACCCGCCATACCTGGCTCATGCCGCTTCGATTCGACAGGAAATACAGGTAGCGTCCGTCCGAGCTCCACTCGGCGCTGCTGGAATTGGCGGCAAGGTCGGTGAGGCGCTGCGCGTCGGCGCCGCGCTTGGTGGTGTCTACGAACCAAATACCGGTGCGGCCTTTGCTGGCCTCCATGTCGGTGCTGCGGAGCGTGTACGCCACATGCTGGCCGTCGGGCGAGGCGGCGATTTCGGAAATGCGTTCGAGACGCACCAGGTCCTGCACCGTGAATGGTAGTGAGTGATCCCCGGCACCCCCGCCGGCCGCAGTGCCACCGGTGGTTGCGGCGGCGGTTGTGGCGCCTCCGGCGAATGCGGCGCTCGAAACGAGCAATACGAAAACGAAGGCAACTCGATCGACGAACATTGGCAATCTCCCTGGTAATCTCTCTAGGGGCCCGCCTAAGATCGCGGCAAAATCTCGGCGCCCGTCAGTCCGAGGTGATGGTCCGTGCTCCAGACCGTTTTGATTTTCCGCCGCTCGATCCACCACAGCGAAGCCGCGTCCACGTAGGTGAGCTTGGTGCCCCGAAACCTATCGAGCACGCGCAATGTCCCCTCGTGATCCTCGGGTGTCACGGGGAGAACGGTGAGACCCGTCAAAGCCGAGATGAAGGCCCGCAAGCTTCTTGCCGCTTCCTCGCCATGACGGTGGAGGAACCAGGAATAGGATTCCGAGATCACCAACAGCGAGGTGACCCAGCGCGTCCGCTCGCGGCCAAAGAGCTCGACGGCCTGTGCGTGCACGCGATCGCGCCGGCTGAGCGCGGCTATGAAGATGCCGGAATCCAGAAACGCAATTTCGCTCACGTGAGCTCGCGCCTGGCTTCGTTCACGGTGCTTCGCGTCCGTAGACGACTTGGTCGACGCTCGAACTGTCATCTGCATCGCCGTCGACGCTGCCGATGTAGTGCATCCAGGGATGCGCGCTGTCGTCGCGTCCCACGACTTCTGCAATACTGCGGCGGCAAAGTTCGGCCAATGAGATACCCTGCCGTTTGGCGGCACGCTTGGCGCGATCGTAGAGCGTCTTATCGAATGAAATCTGCGTCCGTATCATGTTATCACTACTTTCCGTAATGATAACATGACTCTCATGGAGGGAAATAGATCGATGAGCGCTCCCGTGGTCTTGAGTTTCGATTTGGACGACACCCTGTGGCCGGTGGCCCCCGTGATCGCTGCGGCCGAGAACGAGTTGCTGGCGTGGCTGCGCGCCCGTCATCCCGGCGTGGTGAGCGGCCACGATGTCGAATCGCTGCGTGCGCTGCGCGCGGCCGTGGCTGAGCGGTTTCCGCAACACGGCCATGATTTGACTTTCCTGCGACACCGCTCGCTCAAGGATCTGTTTGGCGCGGTGGAACAGGCAGAGTCGCACGCCGACGAGGCGCTCGAGGTGTTCTTGGGCGAGCGCAATCGCGTGAATTTTTATGAAGACGTGCGGCCTGCGCTGACGCGTCTGGCCGCGCGCTACCGCTTGTTCGCCCTCAGCAACGGCAACGCGGATCTTGCTCGCTGCGGTATCGCGGACTTGTTCGCCGGCCACGTCACCGCGCGCGCGGCCGGCGCAGCCAAGCCGGATGCGCGCATATTTGCGCAACTCGTCGGCTTGGCCGGCGTCGAGCCGCAGCAGGTGCTGCACATCGGCGATGACCCTTTGGCGGATGTCGTCGGCGCAACGCGGGCGGGCATGCAGGCGGTGTGGCTCAACCGCGATGGGCGCGAATGGCCGAAGGCGTTTGCGCCGCCACCGCGCACCATTGCGTCGCTCGCGGAAATCATCTAGCACCAATCGGATGCGCGGCACGCTTGGCAGCCGACCATCCCGAGTGCTGATTGCGAAATACCTATAAATAGAGATGTTTTCTGACACTGGTTCGCGCTTTTGCCGTTCATTTGCGCGTAACGTTGTCGATAGGATGGTGTCGGGCAACAGAAGGATGCCAAGTATGCAAGCAGCGTCTGCGGGTACTCTTGTAGCGGTTAGTTCCTTGCGCGAATTCTTTCGTGACGCGTTTCACGCCGCGAGCGAACACCAACATCTCGACATCGACGAGCAGGCCGAACAATACGTCGTCAACCTGCTCACCATGTTCTCCCGCGCCGACGCGCTGTACGAGCGCACGCCGGAGGGCCTGCGCATCCGGCCGCTGGCGCACATGCTGGCCGATGCGCTCGAGGCGCCGACCGCCGCCGCGCGGCAGCGGGGCCTGCAGCGCCTCGGCGATGTCTCGCTGTTCATCGCGGGATTCTTCGCGCGCAGCTTCGCGCGCAAATTGATCGACATCGACTACCACATCGCCATGGGCGGAAACGCCTACAGCTCGCTGGCGGATACCATGCAGCGCTCCGTGTCGGGACGCTGCATCGCGGCCATCTATGCGCAGCTCGCGCAGAAGTTTCAGCCGCTGGTGGATGCGCTGAACGAAGTCAGCGAGATGTCCTATCGACACACCGACGCGGACATCCTGCGGCTGTACGAGATATGGATGAAGACCGGCAGTCCGCGGGCGCATGGGCTGCTCAAGCAGCTCGGCGTCCAGCCGGTCGCGGCGCGGCGGCGCGCGCCGCGAGCATTGAGCAATGGTGCTGCGAGGCCTGCAGTCGTTGCTCGGCCGTCTCTACGATGTCGACCTGGAGTACGACGTCTACGATTTTCTGGTCACGGATCGCGGCGCCCTACAGGGCTGGCGCGCCGCGCCAACGACTGCGCGCGCCTCGGAAGAGGAGTTGTTGCTGGCGGAAACGCCGGACGGCGCCGGGGTCGCGCTGTACCTGGACCCGAGTTTGTTGCGGCGACTGGAGGGCGCGGATCCCGTCGGTGCCTTGACTGAAAATAATCTGGCCGACTACTGCACGGCGCTCGAGGGCGTCAGCCACTTCGTGTATTCGACCTGGCGGCTGGACCGCGACTTGCCGGTGTCGCTGCTGGAACTCGAGACCCAGGCGGAGGTGGACAAATACGCGGTCACGGTGTTCTTGCTGGCCGATCAGCAGGGGGGCGGTTACCCCGCGCAGGTGCATGCGCGGCTGTTCGATCGGGTGAGCTTCGATGCGCGCTTGGAGCCCGATCAGTATCATGCGCTATCGAACGGCGCACCGCTGTGCCGCGCATTATTGCCGCCGCTTGGAGCATCGCTTCGTGAGCCGCGGGCAGGCGCGCATCGAGGCGCTGGTGCGCGAGCTGCGAAGATTCTATCGGCTGGGGAGCACGGCGAAATTGCGGCACGCGTTGGCGTAGTACTCTGCACGGTGATGTAGACCGGTTCACGCGGTCAGGGGGGATAAGAGGCTGGACGCCACGAAAGGCAACAGTGGGCGTCCAGCCTCTTATCCCCCCTGACCGTGCGCACTGGCCGGTACATCACTCGTGCCGAGGTCTAGCCGTCCTTGTTGGACGCCGCCTGCTTCTTCAGCTTCAGGAACTCGCCCAGGCGGCGCAAATCCTTCTTGCGCGGCGCGGTCCGGCCGCTTGCCGAGCTTGCCGCTGTCGTAGGGGTCGTAGCCTTTCTTCGTGCCGAGCGGGTTGGCGCGCACGGCGTCGACGGGCGTCGGGCGCGTCGTCGGCGATGGACAAGGCGGGGTGCTCGAGTCTTCTGCAACCGTTCGGTCGATACTTCGCGGCCGAATGCGCCGGTGGAGACGGACCATTCCCATACTGCATTGCCGCGGTCGTCGAATTTGACCCGGCCGGTACCCTTGCCCGCGTTTTGGCCGCCGCTTGGGGCAGCGGTTTTATCGTCGTGTGCGGACGGCTGCCCTGCGCCTTCGGCGCCGGCTTTGGGACCAGATTTAGAGCTATCTCCGTTCATCGTACCTTTTTAGTCGAGCGTTGGATTAAGTCAACCCGATACACGCAGAAATCTGGCGAACCGTCACAATTGCAGTTGGTATTGTGCGCGCCAGAGCGCCAGCGCGGTCTTGCCGTCGTTCCATTCGCCGCGCAGCACCATTCCGATCGCGTCCTCGATAGGGCAGCCATTGGAGTTCCAATTCCTCGTCGGCGTCGGGCGCTGGCGGCGCCGACGGTCGAGATCGCGCGCCAGATAGAGGTGGATGACTTCGGTGAATATGCCCGGGGCGGGAAGGAACTGTCCCAGGGATGTCCAGCGCGCCGCGCCGCACTCCGGTTTCTTCGGCCAATTCGCGCACGGCGCAGGCTTGCGGGCGCCTCGCCCGGGTCGAGTTTGCCGGCGGGGATCTCCCAGAGAAAATCGGCGATGCCGTGCCGGTACTGGCGCACCAGGCAGACGCGGCTGGCGTCGTCGACGGCGACCACCGCCGCGGCGCCGGGATGGCGAACGAAGTCCAGGTCGTACTCGCGGCCGTTGCCGTAGCGCAGGCGCTCGGTCGAGACATCGATGATGCGGCCGCTGTGAATGTGATGGCTGGAAATGGGCGTTGGTTTGTGCATGCGGTGAGTATATCTAGCGCATGTGATCTGTCTCCTCGCGCGATGGCAGTGGAAATGCGCGATCCTGGCTGCCGTTTCGCGCTCATTGCATCGCACTCTGGATATACGTACAGTACGCGGCAGCATTTTTTATGATGAAAGCCAAAGCCAACGCATTCGATTCGCTCAACCCGGCGCAGCGCCGCGCGGCGACCTTCGGCACGCCCGTGGAGGGCAAGGGCGTGGACGCGGGTCCCATGCTCATATTGGCCGGCGCCGGCACGGGCAAGACCAACACCCTGGCGCACCGCACCGCGCATCTGGTGCTGAACGGCGTGGACCCGGCGCGCATTCTGATGCTGACCTTCACGCGCCGCGCTGCGCAGGAAATGATTCGGCGCACCCAGAGCATCGTCGCGGAGGTGCTGGCGGACCGCGGCAAGGCGGGCGATCGCAGCGTGGTGTCGCGCCTGCTGTGGTCGGGGACCTTTCACTCCGTGGGCAACCGGATATTGCGCCTGTACGCCAAGCATCTGGGTCTGGATCCGAACTTCACGGTGCTGGACCGCGCGGATGCGGCCGACCTGATGGACGTGGTGCGTCATGAATTGGGCTTCTCCGCCAAGGACAAGCGCTTTCCGCGCAAGGATGCCTGTGCCTCGCCATCTATTCCTACCGGGTCAACACCCGGCTGTCGCTGAAGCAGACGCTGCGAGGAACAATTTCCTTGGTGCAGCGAGTGGGAGGCGGATCTCACGCGCCTGTACCGCGAGTACGTCGGCCGCAAGCAAAAGAATCGCGTGCTGGATTTCGACGATTTGCTGCTGTACTGGCACGTGATGATGCAAAACCCCGCGCTGGCGCAGAGCTTGTCGAAGAATTTCGATCATGTGCTGGTCGATGAATACCAGGACACCAGCACCCTGCAGGGCGAGATCATCCAGGCGCTCAAGCCCGACGGCAAGGGCGTCACAGTGGTGGGCGACGATGCGCAGGCCATCTATTCGTTCCGCGCCGCGGCGGTGGAGAACATTCTGGGTTTTGCCGACCGCTACAAGCCCAAGGCCGAGATCGTGGTGCTGGCGCAGAACTACCGCTCGACGCAGCAGATTCTGGATTCGGCCAATGCGCTCATGGCGGAGGGCGCGCGCCAGCATCGCAAGACCCTGCTGGGCACGCGGCAGTCCACCCAGAAGCCGTTCTATGTCTCGCATGGACGACGCCATCGGCGCAGGCCGAATACATCGCGGGCAAGATATCTGGCGACGCGCGAAATCGGCGGCTCGCTGAAGCGCCATGCCATTCTGTTCCGCAGCTCGCATCACAGCGACGTGCTGGAAGTCGAACTCACCAAGCGCAACATTCCGTTCGTGAAGTACGGCGGCCTCAAATTTCTGGAGGCGGCGCACGTCAAGGACATGATGTCGGTGCTGCGCTGGGCCGACAATCCGCGACAATTCGGTGGCGGGCTTTCGAGTGCTGAAGCTGCTGCCCGGCATCGGGCCCGGCCATGCGAAGCAGGCGCTCGATTATTTCGAGGCGCAGGGCTTCAGCGTCAAGAGCCTGGCCGGCTTCGATGCGCCGCAGCCGGTGAAAATGGATTGGAAGCGGTTCTGCGCGCTGTTCGAGAAGCTCGCCGACCCGGCGACTCCCTGGCCGGGCCAGGTGGGCCTGGTGCGCGAGTGGTACAAGCCGCAGCTCGAACGCATTTACGATGCGCGCGTGGACCCGCATGGGCGATCTGGAACAGCTCGAGCAGCTGTCGACGCAGCACGCCAGCCGCGAGCGGTTCTTGACCGAACTCACGCTGGATCCGCCGGTGGTGACCGGCGACCAGTCCGGCGACGCCTCGAAGGACGAGGACTACGTCATTCTGTCGACCATCCACTCGGCCAAGGGCCAGGAGTGGGACATCGTCTATGTGCTGAATGTCTCCGACGGCAATTTTCCGTCGGAATTCTCGACCGGCAAGCCGGAGATGATCGAGGAGGAGCGGCGCTTGCTGTACGTGGCGATGACCCGCGCGCGCAACGAACTGCATCTGTGCGCGCCGCTCAAGTATCAGGTCACGCAGCAGCCGAAGGACGGCGACGCAGCATGTGTACGGCGCCAAGAGCCGCTTCATGACCGACAAGGTGCTGGATACCTGCGAACGCATTTCGCTGCGCAACATGCGCGGCGTCGAAAACTTGCGCGAGGACGAGGCGGCGACGGCCACGGTCGACGTCGTCGCGCAGCTCAAAGAAATGTGGTGACGACAGGTGCCCGGACCGGGCGGATGACCGCTCCCTACGGCGGACGTACCGCGGCCTGTCGAAGCGACTTGCTCGAATCGCCTATCCGCGCGAATCGCCTATCCGCGGTATCGCTACCAGCGGCGTGGACCACCGCCACCGCCACCACCGCCACCCGCAGGCTTGGACCGTGGGGCCCGTTCCTGGGCTTCGTTGACGCGCAGCGGACGTCCGCCCATCTGGAAGCCGTTCGTCTGTTGAATCGCGTTTTGTGCCTCACCGGCGCCCATGTCCACGAAGGCAAATCCGCGGGGACGCCCGGTTTCGCGATCGTTGATGAGTTTGACCGATTCGACTTTGCCGTGGCGCTCGAACAGCGCTCGCACTTCGTCTTCCGTCGCAGTGAATGGCAGGTTGCCAACGTAGATCGTCGTCATTCAACTAATCTCACTAACAGTGTTTCAACACTCAGACACCGTCGCGCATCGCCGCGCCGGGGCCTGCACCCGAAGGCCCGTGTAGGGAACGAACCTACAACTCGATGCTACGCCAGGGGATAATTGTTGGCAAACAAGTCATTTACTCGACTTCGAGATAGGCGTAGCCGTTGAGTTCGTTCTCGTAGAAGCGCTTCACCGCCTGCGCCTCGCTGAGCGACATCCGGCCTTCCTGGATGGCCCGCTCGCAGTCCCGGGCGATGCCCGGATACAACTCGTCGGTGTCATATTCCATGTACTCGAGCACTTTGTTGGCCGTGTCGCCTTTGACGATCTCCTCGATCCACCAGCCGCCGCCCTCCTGCAGGCGGATGTGCACCACATGGGTGTCGCCGAACAGGTTGTGCAGGTCGCCCAGGGTTTCCTGGTAGGCGCCCACCAGGAAGGCGGCCAGATAGTAGGGTTCCCCGGGCGCCAGTTCGTGCACCTCCAGAGTGCGCTTGGTGGCGCGAGGATGGACGAAGCGGTCGATCTTGCCGTCGGAATCGCAGGTGATGTCGGCCAGCACGGCATTGCGCGTCGGGCGCTCGCCCAGCCGCTGGATGGGCATGATGGGGAACAGCTGGCCGATCGCCCAGCTGTCCGGCAGCGACTGAAACACCGAGAAATTGCAGAAATAGATGTCGCTCAGCATGTCCTCGAGATTTTCCAGCTCCTCCGGAACCCGGTCGAGCTTGCGGCAGTAGTCGCGGATCTTGGCGCAGGTGGCCCAGTAGAGCTTTTCCGCCAGGGCGCGAAATTCCAGGCTCAAGTAGCCCAGGTTGAACATCTGCAGCGCCTGCTCGCGGGCCTGCAGCCCGTCGTGGTAGCACTCCACCAGCCGGCGCTCGTTGACCGAACGATAGCTGTCGAACAAATCGCGCACCGGCTGCGGCACTTCTTCCTTGCCGTGATAGTCCTCTTCGGGGCGGCCGGTGACCTTGAACTGGTCCAGCTTGGAGGAGCCCAGGGTGTCGAACACCAGCAAGCTGTGATGCGCGGCGATGGCGCGGCCGGATTCGCTGACGATCATGGGATGCGGCACGTCGCGCGCGTCGCACACGCTCTTGATGCGGTAGACGACGTCGCTCGCGTATTCATTGAGCGTGTAGTTCATCGAGGATTCGAAGTTGGTGCCGCTGCCGTCGTAGTCGACGCCCAGGCCGCCGCCGATGTCGATGTATTGCAGGCCGGCGCCCATGATCTTGAGTTCGGCGTACACGTGCGCCAGCTCGTTGATGGCGTCCTTCACGCGGCGGATGTCCTGCAGCTGGCTGCCCGGATGGCAGTGCACGAGCTGCAGGCAATCGAGCATGTCGCGCTCCTTGAGCAGCGCGTAGCAGATCGAGGATTTCGCTGATGAACAGGCCGAATTTGGATTTCTCGCCGGCGGATTCGCGCCAGCGGCCGGCGCCCTCGCTGGCGAGCTTCACGCGCACGCCGATCTTCGGCCGCACGTCGTAGCGCTCGGCATGCTTCAGGATCAGATGGATTTCTTCGTAGTTCTCCACCACCGGAATGATGGTGCGGCCGAGCTTGGTGGCGAGGATGACCGCTTCGATGTAGCTGTCGTCCTTGAAGCCGTTGCACACCACGATGCGGTCCGGCGCATTCTCGGTGATGGACATCACCGCGAGCAGCTCGGGCTTGGAGCCCACTTCGAGTCCGAAGCCGAACTCCTTCCCGTAGCGGTATACCTCCTCGACGACCAGGCGCTGCTGATTGACCTTGATCGGAAACACCGCGGCGTAGCGGTTCTTGTAGCCGTTCTCGGCGATGGCCGTGCCGAAGGCCTCGGCGATGTGGCGCAGGCGGTGCGCGAGAATGTCGGAGAAGCGGATGACCACGGGCGTGTGCAGGTCGCGGGCCTTGAGTCCCTGAACCACCTCGTACAGGTCGATTTCGCGCGCCGGGTCCATGCTGGGCCTGACCACCACGTGGCCGGCTTCATTGATCGAAAAATAGCCTTTCCCCCAGGCTTCCACTTGGTATAGATCCAGCGACTCTTCGATTTTCCATGGGTTCGCGGACAAAACTTTGGCGGGTGTATTCATGTCGCGCGCACGATAACAAATTGGCGCTGCAAGTAAATGAATGCTTGCACCCGGTGGATACTGTGTTGCTCGGCGGGTTAAGCCCCTGAGCGGGGATGGTCTAAGTCCGGGCGACGGGTCGATGGGGATCGCGGATCCATTCGCTCCAGGAGCCGGCGTAAAGTTTGGCGCCGGTGAGGCCGGCCACTTCGAGGCTGAGCAGATTGTGACAGGCGGTGACGCCGGAGCCGCACATGGCGATCAGCTGCCGGGGGTGCTTGCCCGCCAGGCGTTCCTGCCAGCGGCGCTTGATCTCGTCGCCGGGCAGGAAACGGCCGTCTGCGTCGAGATTTGCGGTAAACGGATGATTCACCGCGCCGGGTATGTGGCCGGCCACCGGATCGATGGGTTCGACCGCGCCGGCGTAGCGCTCCGGCGCTCGGGCGTCCACCAGCAGGGCCGCGGGATCCTGCAATGCGCGCTGCACATCGGCGGTGCTCAGTACGGCCCCGGGATGAAGGTGCGGTATGAACTGCTTCCCGCTGACATCTGCGTGGCCCGACTGCAGTGCGCCGCCGCGCGCGCTCCAGGCCTTGAAGCCGCCGTCGAGGACGGCCACGGCCTCATGGCCCACCCAGCGCAGCATCCACCACAGCCGTGCGGCAATCGATCCATTGGCGTCGTCGTAGGCAACGACCTGGGTGTCGTTGCCTATCCCGGCTGAGCCCAGCCACGCCGCGAAGACGTCCGGCGCGGGCAGCGGATGGCGGCCGGTCTGCGGTCCGACGGGCGCGGACAGGTCCCGATTGAGGTCTGCATAGCGTGCTCCCGGGATATGCGAGCGCAAGTACGCCTGCCGTCCGGCATCGGGATTCATGAGATCGAAACGGCAGTCGACCACGGCCAGCCGCGGTTCGCCGAGCAGTTCCCGCAGCGAGTCGACGCCGATCAGCGTATGAAATTCCATGAACCCCAGCTTAGCGCGACGCCGTATGAACTTCATCCGCTACAATTGGGGCTATGGCACTCACTCTTTATTGGGGCAGCGGCAGCCCGTTCTCGTGGCGCGTGCTCTTGGCCTTGGAGCACAAGGGGCTGCCGTACGAATCGCAGCTGCTGCACTTCGACAAGCAGGAGCAGCAGTCGCCGCAGATGCTCAAGCTCAATCCGCGCGGCCGGGTGCCCGTCCTCAAGGACGGCGACTACGTGGTGTTCGAGTCGGTCGCGGTGCTGTACTACCTCGACGTCAAGTACCCGCAGGCGCCGATATTCGGCGCCAATCCCGAGGAAGCCGGCGTCATCATGCGGGTCATCTGCGAATTCATGGCCTACGCGGAGCCCTCGCTGCTCAAGATCACGGCAGCCATTTTCGCGGACGAGGTCGCCGGGAACATCGACGAGCTCACGGATGCCATGCACATAGTGGCCCGCGAGGCACGCACCATCGAAGGCCGCCTGAGCAAGGAACAATGGATCGTCGGCGCCAATTATTCCGCCACGGACATGGTGATTTTTCCGTGGATTCAGGTGTTGCGCCGCGCCCTGGACCGCAGCTCCGCGGCTGAATTGGGCGCGCGCTTCCTGCCCATGGAGCGCAACTATCCGGCGCTCGCGCGCTGGATTCACCGCATCGAGGCGCTGCCGGGCTACGAGCGGACTTATCCGCCTCATTGGCGCAACTCGTAAAAGTCCCATCAACCCCCGTGTTGAGTCATTCGGCGGCCGGATGGCCCCGGAGCAGGGTAGGTACTCATGAAGCGACAACTGGCGGATTCAGTTGTCGCTTCATGAGTACCTACCCTGCTCCGGGGCCTCCAACCGTCGAGTGACTTAACGCGGGGGTTGATGGGATTTTTACGATTTTGGGCGAAAAATTTACAGAAAGTTGAGCAAATTGTGGGCGGCCAGGTAGGCTGGCGGCGTCCGCCCACCGGGCGTCACCGTTGAAAAATCAAATTACGAGAGGACGAACCAAAATGGGAAGAGAATTATGAGCAAACACGAAGTGCATGTGAAATTTGCGGGCAAGATCGTATTCGTGGGTTTCGGCAGCATCGGACAAGGTGTCTTGCCTTTGATCTTGCGTCACATTGGCACTTCGGCCGATCGCATCACCATCGTTACGGCCGAAAACAGCGGCCGGACCGAAGCCGAGCATTTCGGGGTGAAATTCGTCAAGACGGCGTTGACGCGGGAGAACTTCCGGCAGGTGCTGGAACCGTTGCTGGGCGCCGGTGATTTTCTGCTGAACCTATCGGTCGACGTTTCGAGCGTCGCTCTCGTGCAATTGGCGCGCGAACGCGGCGCGCTGTACCTCGACACCTGCATCGAGCCCTGGGCCGGGGGATATACGGATCCGAAAGCGTCCGTGGATACGCGCAGCAACTACACCATGCGCTTGGAGGCTCTGAATCTGCGCAGCGGGGCGCAGAAAGCCCCTACAGCCGTGCTTACGCATGGCGCCAACCCCGGGTTGGTCTCGCACTTGGTCAAGCAGGCCTTGCTCAACATCGCCAAAGATACGGGCGTGGATGCGGGAGTCCCCCACAGCCGCGAGTCCTGGGCAAAGCTTGCCCAAACGCTGGGTATCAAGGTCATTCACATCGCCGAGCGGGATAGCCAGGTCACGAATGTACCGAAAGCGGACAACGAGTTCGTCAACACCTGGTCGGTGGACGGCTTCGTCAGCGAAGGCGCCCAGCCGGCCGAACTTGGCTGGGGCACGCACGAGAAGCATTTTCCGCCGGACGGCGGCCGGCACGAGGTGGGCTCGCGCTGTGCGATCTATTTGAATCGGCCCGGCGCGAGCACGCGGGTGCGCACCTGGAC
Source organism: uncultured Gammaproteobacteria bacterium (assembly GCA_963807505.1). GTDB lineage: Bacteria > Pseudomonadota > Gammaproteobacteria > Steroidobacterales > Steroidobacteraceae > Bog-1198. The sequence goes on from CAWECC010000001.1 coordinate 2,363,674, forward strand.
CCCGAAGGCGGGGCATTTTCACGGCTTCCTCATCACGCATTCGGAGGCGATTTCGCTGGCGGACTACTATACGGTCACGGAGGGTGAGCGCGTGGTTTACCGGCCGACCACGCACTATGCCTATCACCCGAGCGACAACGCTGTGCTGTCCGTACACGAATTCGCCGGCAACAATTGGCACTTGCAGGATCGCAAACGCATCATGCTGGACGAGATCACCGCGGGCATCGACGAGCTTGGGGTGTTGCTCGCCGGCCATAAGAAGAATGCGTATTGGTACGGTTCGCAGCTTTCCATCGAGGAAGCGCGCAAATTGGCGCCCTACAACAGCGCCACCAGCCTGCAGGTCACTTCGGCGGCCTTGTCGGGAATGATATGGGCGATGGAGAACCCGAACCGCGGCATCGTCGAACCGGATGATATGGAGTTCAAGCGTCCGCTCGAAATCTGCATGCCCTACCTCGGCAGCGTCGTCGGCGAGTACACGGATTGGACGCCGCTGTATCAGCGCGGCGAGCTGTTCGCCGAGGATCTGGATACGTCAGACCCCTGGCAGTTCAAGAACATCCGGGTAGTCTAGATCTCTGCACGGTGATGTTGACCGGTTCACAAGGTCAGGGGGGATAAGGAGTTGGAAGCCAACGTAAAGGCAGCAGTTGGCTTCCAACTCCTTATCCCCCCTGACCGTGCGCACTGGCCGAGGTACATCACCGCGCAGGAGCTACTACATCACCACACGAGGAGCAGATTCGTTGCCGTCGGCGGGGTGGTGTAGATCGGTGAGAGCATTCGCCCGAGGGGCTGAGCCGTTGCCGGGCAACTGCTTCCTCGTTGCCCGGCAACGGCTCAGCCCCTCGGGCGGATACCGTCAGCCGGTCAACATCAGGGTGCCGAGGTACTGGGGATGTGAGGTCCGTAGCTGATGGCAACTACGGTAAATATCGTAGTCCCGCCGGGCAGCGTGACGCTCACATCGTCGTCGAGCTTCTTGCCGAGCAGGCTGCGGCCCAGCGGCGAGTCCATGCTGATGTAGTCTTCCGCCATATCGAATTCATCCGGCCCGACCAGGCGATACCAGCGCAGCGCACCATCAGCGTCGAGTTGCACCCACGCTCCGAAATAGATCCGTGTCGGATCGCGCCGGCCTGAAGCGGCCGGATCGACAATGGTCATGCCTTCGAGCCGCTTGCGTAAGAAGCGCACGCGCCGATCGATTTCGTGCAGACGCTTCTTGCCGTAGGTGTATTCGGCGTTCTCGGAGCGGTCGCCCTGCGCGGCAGCCTCGGAGACCGCCTGGGTGACTCGCGGGCGCTCGTCGTGCCACAGCTGATCCAGTTCATCCCGCAGCCGCTTGGCTCCTTCGGGAGTGATGTATTTCGAGCCGGGCGGAGTGGGGGGGCGATATCTTGACACGCTGCAATATAGTCCATCGACTTTCAAGGACGTGAACTGAGTTACGGAGGCGCCGCAATCGATTGAGCGGCCGTTCACAGATTGCGCGCGCCGCTACTCTTAAGCTCCCTATCCATGAGCGTTAAATTCTACACCCACTTTATCGCGCAATCGGAAGGAGCCGTCGAATACAACGAATATCGAGGCGTCGTGGAGCTCCTCGATCGATCGGGCAATGTCGAAGGTGACCGCGCCATAGCGCGCATGCTGGCGCGCAGCTTCGACCTCGAGGAAAACGACATTCAAGTTTTGCAGTGGGACCACCTGCACTGAGCTAAATCTCATCCCCTAGCGGGCTTTACTTCCCTTCATGAAGTCCGCCTCTCTCAGCCCCGAGCTCATCACTCGGGGCTTTTTTTGCCATGGTGTTAAACTCGCTCCAACGACCCCGTACTCGAGGGCCAGGAGGGGATTTCATGCGTATATTGGCTTTGGGTCTGGCGGCGCTCGCCGGCCTGCTGTTATCTGGTTGCGGTTACAACACGATCCAGGGTCAGGACGAGCAGATCAAGGCTGCTTGGTCGGAGGTCCTGAATCAATATCAGCGCAGGGCGGACCTGATCCCCAATCTGGTCAACACGGTCAAGGGCTATGCCGCGCAGGAGAGTTCGGTTCTGCTGGGCGTGACCGAGGCGCGCGCCAGAGTCGGCTCCATCCAGGCAACGCCTGAGCTGGTGAACGACCCGGCGGCCTTCGCCAAGTTTCAAGCCGCACAAGGGGAACTGACGAGCGCCCTATCGCGCCTCTTGGTGGTCACTGAAAACTACCCACAATTGAAATCCGATCAGAATTTCCGCGATCTGCAGGCGCAGCTCGAAGGCACGGAGAATCGCATCACCGTCGCACGCAATCGCTATATCCAAGCGGTGCAGGGCTACAACGTGACGGTGCGTTCCTTCCCTGGAAATTTGACCGCCATGATGTTCGGCTACAAGCCGAAACCGAACTTCGCCGTGGAGAATGAGGCGGCGATTTCCAAGCCGCCGGCGGTTGATTTTGCGGCCCCAGCCCCAGCCCCAGCCCCGGCCCCGGCCCCGGCCCCGGCCCCAGCCCCAGCCCCAGCCCCAGCCCCAACCTCAACCTCAACCTCAACCTCAACCCCGTCGCCAGCGCCGGCGCATTAGTTCGAGAGAGCTTGATACCGGGATCCTCGTGACCTTACTTTCCCTCATCGGTCGCACGGGTCGCACGGGTCGCGTGGGGATTGGGCTGGCTTTGCTCCTCGCCGCGAGTCTTGGCCAGGCGCAGGTTGCCGTGCCTGCGCTCACCGCGCGGGTCACCGATCTCACGGGCACACTGTCCGGCGGGGCCGTCACCCGAATCGAGTCCAAGCTCGCGCAATTGGAGGCCCAGAAGGGCAGTCAGATCGCGGTGCTGATAGTGCCCACCACGCAGCCGGAGGACATCGAGCAATTCGGCATCCGCGTCGAGGATGCATGGAAGCTGGGCCGCAAGGGGGTGGACGATGGGGCCTACCTGATCGTCGCCAAGAACGACAGGCGGGTGCGCATCGAGGTGGGCTATGGCCTCGAGGGTGCGCTGCCCGACGCCATCGCCAACCGCATCATTACCGAGACGATAACCCCGCATTTCAAATTGGGAGACTACGACGGCGGTGTCGAAGCGGGTGTCGATCAAATGATCTCAGTCGTCAACGGCGAACCGTTGCCGGCGCCCGACAAAAAGTGGGAACACCACAGCGGCCTGGGCAATCTGCTGCCGCTGTTGCTGGTAGTGGTGTTCGTCGCCAGCGGCGTGCTGCGCGCCCTGTTCGGCCGACTGTTCGGGTCGTTGGCTACCGGCGGTCTGGCGGGTGGCCTCGCGTGGCTTTTGAGCCACTTTTTGCCCATCGGCTTGGGGGCCGGGATAGTCGCCTTCTTGTTCGCGATGCTGGCGGGCTCCAATTCTCGCGGGTGGTCGGCCGGGAGTGGGTGGGGAGGCGGCTTCGGCGGAGGGTTCGGTGGCGGCATGGGCGGCTTTCGCGGCGGCGGAGGGGGCGGGTTCAGCGGCGGCGGTGGCGGTGGTGGTGGCGGCGGCGCCTCCGGAGGCTGGTGATGCCGGTCGGGCGCCTCATCCGTCATGCGGTCGCGACCCATTGGCGCACGCGCATGCTATTTCCCAGCGCGACACTCGATGCCATCGAGAAGGCCATCGCTCGTGCCGAGCGGACGCATGCCGGGGAAATCCGCTTTGCGATCGAAACGGCGCTGGCGCCGCTGCACATCATCAACGGTTTGGCGCCTCGCGCCCGTGCGCTCGAGGTGTTCGCGCATCTGCGCGTCTGGGACACGGAGCATAACAATGGGGTGTTGATTTACGTGCAACTGGCGGATCGGGATGTCGAAATCGTCGCGGACCGGGGCTTCGAGGGCCGTGTCAGCCCCGCCGAATGGGAGGCTGTATGCCGTCTCATGGAAGAGCACTTCCGCGCGGGCCGATTCGAAGCAGGCTCGATCGCCGGAGTCGATGCCATAGGCAGTTTGCTGACCCGCCATTTCCCGCCGAACCTCAAAGCCCTGTCGCAAACTCAGAACCAATTGCCTGACCGACCGACTTTGCTGTAGATAGAGGTGATGAAGATCCTAAGATTGGCCGTTTGCATCGGCACCTTGACTTTGGGCGCTTGTACGTTGTTTCGATCCACGCCTGTTGCGCCACCACCCGTGGTCGCGGCGCCGCCGCCCCCGGTCCCTCAATTGCCCACACCCACCGCGACTCACAAATTCGAAGTCGATCCCAACAGCGACATGGTGGGATATGTACAGAAGACCATCGTCGGCAAGGATGACACCATGCCCGACATTGCACGGCGCTTCGACGTGGGTTACGAGGAGATACTGACCGCGAATCCCGGGGTCGATCCCTGGCTGCCCGGTGTCGGGCGCGAGGTGATCGTGCCCACGCAATTCGTCTTGCCGGCCGCTCCCCATGAGGGTGTGGTGGTGAATGTGGCGGCGATGCGTATTTTCTACTATCCGCCGCACAAGAAGGGCGAACCCCAGATCGTCTATCACCCATCCCATCGGCATCGGCAAGGTGGGCTGGAAGACTCCCGAGGGCACGACCAAGATCATCAGCCGCCAAAAGGACCCGGTCTGGGTGGTGCCCAAGTCGGTTCGCGAGGAGCACGCCGAGGATGGCGAAAAGCTGCCGGCGCAGGTGCCGGCCGGGCCGGACAATCCGCTCGGCGCTTTTGAGTTCCGCTTGGGGTGGCCGAGCTATCTGATTCACGGAACCAACAAGCCCTACGGCGTCGGCATGCGCTCGAGCCACGGCTGCATACGCCTGTATCCGGAGGACATCGCGGTATTCTTCGACATGATTCCCATCGGCACGAAGGTGACGGTGGTCAATCAGCCGTACGTGTTCGGATGGCGCGATGGTACGTTGTACCTGCAGGCCTACACCGTGATGGAAGACGACTCGCGCGATTGGAACAAGAACCGCCAGCGGCTGTTGGCCAAGCTGCTGAACCCGAAGCTGCAGAAGAAGATCTCCGATCACGACAATGAGATCGATTGGCAGAGGGTTGGCGATCTCGCGCATACCCCGCGCGCCGTGCCGGTGCCGATCACCGGCGACCTTGGCGGCATCGACGATGTCCTCGGCAAGTCCTTGCTGGTGGAGAACACATTGCCGACGGGCTCCAATTGGGACGGCAAGTCGGGATTGCTGGTGGACGAGAAGACGTTCAAGGAGTTGGTCGGCGGCCGCGCCGAGGCTCCGCCGCCTGCGTCGCCCGCCGCGCCGCAGGCGCAAGATTCCGTCAAGTAATGGCGGCGCTTCGCGTACGCATCTGTCTCGCCGGCCTGGTTCTTTGCGGTGCGGGAGTGCCGGCTGCCGGCAGCGAACTGGGCCCCATCGAGCCGGGCCTGGACTATCATTCCTACGCCAATGTCGATCAGTTTCGGGCCACGCACATCGACATGGAGCTGCGCGTCGATCTCGAACTCAAATCGATCACCGGTACGGTCGACCTCGAGCTGAAGCGGCTCGATCCGCGCGCGACGCAGCTGGTGCTCGATACGAAAAACCTGACCATATTGGATGTGACCCAGAAAGCCACGGATGTGCTCGGCGCAACGGCCAAGAGCGAAACCATCCGGGTCAGCCGGCCGTTTCATTTGGAGAAGCCTGATCCCATACTCGGCAGCGCGCTGGTCATCGACCTGCCGCCGAGCCGCAAGTCCACCGAGTTGGTCCGCATCGACTACGAGACTCAGCCCACCGCGGCGGCGCTGCAGTGGCTGGCGCCGAAACAGACCGCCGGCCATCACTCGGGCTTTCTCTACACCGTGTCCGAGCCCATCGGGGCGCGCAGCTGGATACCGCTGCAGGATACGCCGCAGGTGCGCGTCACCTATAAGGCGAAGATCCACACCGATCCCAGCGTGCGGGCGGTGATGAGCGCCGACAACGATCCGAAGGTGCAGCACAGGGGCGAGTATTCGTTCGTCATGCCGCAGGCGATTCCTTCTTATTTGATCGCCCTGGCCGTGGGCGATCTGGTGTTCAAGGAAACCGGGCCGCGCACCGGGGTGTACGCCGAGAAGCCGCTCATCAAGGCGGCCGCCAAGGAATTCGCCGACACCGAGTCGATGCTGGCTGCCAGCGAGAAACTATTCGGGCCCTATCGCTGGACACGATATGACGTCCTGGTGATGCCGCCGAGCTTCCCGATCGGCGGCATGGAGAATCCGCGGCTGTCGTTCATCACTCCGACCGTGATTGCAGGCGATAAGAGCCTGGTATCGGTGATCGCACACGAGTTGGCGCATTCCTGGTCGGGCAATCTGGTCACGAACGCGACCTGGCGCGATCTGTGGCTCAACGAGGGGTTCACCGATTATTTGCAGAGCCGCATCGTGACCGCGGTGTACGGCGAGCCGCGCGCGTCCATGGAAGAGGTGCTGGGCCTGCAGTCCTTGCGTGCGGATCTGGCGAAACTCAAACCTCAGGATCAGATGCTCGCAATCGACCTGCGCGACCGGGATCCGGGGCTGGTGTTCAGCGACGTGCCCTACGAGAAAGGCCGGCTGTTCCTGAACTACCTCGCCGCGAAATTCGGCCGCGAACGATTCGATGCCTTCTTGCACGACTATTTCGATCATTTTGCGTTCAAGAGCATCACCACCGAGCAGTTCAACGATTACCTCATGGAGAATCTGGTCGGCCGCTTTCCGGGCATCGTGTCCCGCGAACAGGTGCTTGCCTGGGAGAACGCTCCGGGCATTCCGGCGGATGCCGTATTGCCGGTGTCGACGGCCTTATCGCAGGTGGATGAGGCGCGGCGGGCATGGCTTTCGGGCACGCTTCAGCCGAAGAAGTTCGGGCTCGATTGGGTGGCGCAGCAGTGGCTGTACTTCCTGGACAACATGCCGGCCGCTTTGAGCGCGAAGCAGCTCGAGAGCCTGGACAAGGCATACGAGTTCACGCACAGCCGCAATGACGAAATCGAACATAGCTGGCTCAAGCTGGTGATCGCCGCCAATTATCAGCCCAGCTATGCGCGGCTCGAGGAGTACTTGCGGACCATCGGCCGGATCAAGCTGATTGCACCCCTGTATACCGATCTGATGAAAACGCCGTCCGGCGCCGAAATCGCCAAGCGCGTGTACGCGAAGGCACTCCCCGGCTACCACCCCGATACCGTGAAGGCGATCGGCGCCATCGTTACGCCCGCGGCCGAAGAAGTATCAGAATGAGCAGCGAGTGGATGAGAGTGATGCTCGAGGAAATCGCCCGCAAGAAGGCGGAGGCGGAGCACGCCCGGGTCGAGGAGCGGCAACGCGCTGAAGATAAACGGCGTCGCGAGGAACAGCGTCGCGAGGAACAGCGTGGCGAGGAACGGCAGAGCGTCGATGCGCGGCAGCACGCCGCCGAAGTGCGGCGCTGAGCGTTCGCCAAATGCACGGGTTGTGATACAGTCGGCGCCGTTCGCCCAAGGGAAAATCTAGAGAATAAAAATAGTGTCGCCGAGCAGCTTGAGCGTACAAGTCCAGGAGGAGCACGGGCCCAACCAAACCATCGCGCGTCTCGGCACCTCGCGCACCGCGTTCGTCGGCCGCACTCTGCGCGGGCCGGTCAACCAGGCGATACTCATCACGAGCTTCACGGAATTCCAGCATGCGTTCGGCGGTCTCTGGCAGCCGAGCTTGTTGGGATACGCCGTCGAGCAATTCTTCGATCATGGCGGCCGTGAAGCACTCATCGTGCGCGTGGTCAACGGCGCGCGTTCCGCCACCCTGACCTTGAAGGCGGGCGCCGCGGCCCTGCGTTTGAGTGCGGTACGACCGGGCACGCGGGAATTTCTTCGCGCCAGCGTCGACTACGACAATATCGCGGTGGAAAACACCGCTGATTTCAATCTGACGGTGCAGCGCGTGCGCGCCCAAGGCACGGCCCTGGTCGAAGATCAGGAGATATTTCACGCATTGTCCCTGCTGCCTACGGCCGAAGGCTACTTGCCGCGGGCGCTATCCGCTTCGTCGCTGGTGCGGCTGGCCGGCGAGGTCCCGGCGCAGCGGCCTGATCAGACTTTGGACGCGGTCAGCGGCCTGGCCAGCGGCTATGTCAACTCGAATTCCGACGGCGATGATGGCGCGCCGCTCACCGACTACGATCTGATCGGATCGGAGATCGAGCGCACCGGTATTTTCGCCTTGTCCGGTGCAGCTTATTTCAATTTCCTGTGCATTCCGCCCGTGTCCCGCGATCAGGACATCGGACCGAGCGCATTGTTGGTGGGTGCCCGCTACTGCAAGGAGCGCAGGGCGCTGTTGATCGTCGATCCGCCGTCGGGCTGGCATACGGCGGACGACGCCTTGCGAGGCATGCGGGATTGGAGCTTCTGTAACGAAAATGCATTGATGTATTTCCCGCGGGTGCTGGCGCACGACAAGCTTCGAGGACATTTCGAGTCCTTTGCACCCTGCGGGGCCGTTGCCGGCATGCTGGCGCGTTGCGATGAGGCAGCTCCGGTATGGGCACCCGCGAAAAACGATGAGGCCGTGCTGCGCCCCGGATACCGGCCGACCTGCCTCGTGACCGAAGACCGCCGCATGCGGCTCGCAAGCCTGGGGGTCAACACCATACAGGCGGTACGGTCCGCCGCGCGAATCGGCGTCACCGCGCGCACACTGGCCGCGGGCACAGCCGCCAGCGCCGATTGGCAGTACTTGGCGGCGCGCCGTGTCGCACTGTTCATCGTCAACAGCATCGAGCGTGGCACGCGCTGGCTGGCCACGGCGGCTCCGCATGTCGAAATCGCCGAGGCGGCTGCATCTCAGGTACGTACATTCTTCGAGGCACTGCACGAGAGCCAGACCTTCGGCGAGCGGCGCATGCAGGACGCTTTTTTCGTCGCCTGCGAGCCACGCGTGACGGCCGACGAACCGCGCGTGGCAGCCCACGAACCGCGCGTGGCAGCCGACGGGCCATGCGTGGTTGCTGGCGAGCCGCGCGTAGAGTTTCACTTGCTGATCGGCTTTGCGGGCCGGGTCAAGCCGGGCTTTCATAGCTTCCGCATCGTGCATTCGGCGTTGGGCGGCAAGGTGCTGACCCGCACCCTGGGTCGCTTGACTGACGAGCATTACAGCCCGGCGGAACTCGAATGGGTGGATGGCCTCGCTCGAACCTTGTCGGGCTGATTATGAGCAGATCCTTCGGCACGGTGGTGTTCTCGCACGGCAAGGAAAGCGGCCCCTGGGGTACGAAGATCACAGCCATGGCGGCGGTGGTCCGCGACCTGGGCGTGCAGGCCGAATCGGTGGACTATCGCGGCCTGGACGATCCCGGGGACCGGGTGCGCAAACTGATCGGTTTCGCCAAGGACTTCAAGGAGCCCGTGGTGCTCGTCGGATCGAGCATGGGCGGGCATGTGTCCGCCGCCGCGGCGAGCGTGCTCAAGCCGCGCGGCCTGTTTCTATTGGCCCCTGCCTTTTATATGGCGGGCTACGAGCAATACACGCCGCAGGACGTGGCTTGTCCGACCGTCATCGTGCATGGCTGGCACGATGACATCGTTCCGGTCGAGAACGGCATTCGTTGGGCACGCGAGCACGACGCGGCGCTGCACCTGCTCAACTCCGATCACCGGCTCGAGGATCAAATCGAAGCGATTTGCGGGCTGCTCAGGGCGTTCCTCGGCGCTGTGATGTTGACTGGTTGACGGTATTCGCCCGGCAGGCTGAGACGCTCGCGGGCAACGGGAGAGCAGTTGCCCGCGAGCGTCTCAGCCTGCCGGGCGAATGCTCTCACCGCACCACATCACCGCACCGAGGGCACCCGATCTGCTCCCGCTAGGGAAGGTCTGAAGAACTGGCACCGGACCATCGGGTAGTTATACAACGTCATTCTTCCATCAGCTCAAACACCGTACCAAATGGATCGACGAACGCGACATACCTACCGAGAGGCCCGGTATTCGGAGCGGAATGCAGAAATTTCACTCCCTTTGCCGTGAGATCGAAGATTGCAGCCTCCAGCGAAGAAACGGTGAAAGCCACCGATGCGCCGGGGCGCTCCGAATAGTGCTGTGGGGCAGTGTCGTCACTACACGGGAATACGCTTATCGTAAAACCCGGAGCTTTGAATGTAAGAGCCTGATCGTCGTCGTGCAGCAAATGTAGACCGAGAGCTTCCGTATAGAACTGGCGGGCGCGATCGAGATCTGGCGCAAAAACCAAAATACGATTAAAGGAGAGCTGGGTTGCCATGGGGTACTGCCCGCGCAGGCTCTAATAATGTCGCGGAAAGTCTGACACAAAGGGTGTTCTCCTTGGCGAAGAACCTGTAAATCAGACCTTCCTTAGGCGGTGATGTACCTCCTGCGTGGTGATGTACGTCGGCCCAATGCGCACAGCCTGGGGGGACTCAGAGGCTGGACGCCAACTGCTGCCTTTACGTTGGCGTCCAGCCTCTGAGTCCCCCCAGGCCGTGTGACGGGTCAACATCACCGTACAGAGGTACCGAAGGCTACGGGGTCGGCGGCGGCGTGGGCGCCGGTGCCGCGATCGCCGGCGGCGGGCTCATGGGCACGTCCAGTTGCGCCTGCGCCAGTTCGCGCAGGCTCTCACCGAGTTGTTCGCCGCAGCGCCGGCCCATGGCGTCGAAACCCGCGTTCAGCAAGGCGATATAGGCGGACACATAGTTCTTGCCCGGCGGGGATTCCAGAAACTTCAGCAGGTGCTTGAGATCGTCATCGCTCATGGCGCGATAGCTATAAGCCAGGTAGCGGCGCAGCGGGAGGCGCATGCTTGCTTCCATGTCCGCACGGGTGGTGTCGCCGGATTTACGCGCTTTTTCGCTGACGGCCGCCGTGTCCCCGCCGGCTCCGACCGCCGTGCCGGCGGCCACCGCCTGCCCCATGCTGAGGAAAATCTGCACCGTGGATTCGGTGGATCGCGAGGCGCGTTCCAATTTATCGAACAGAGCGTCGCGCTGCGGCGTTGACGGTGTGGTCTCGTCGCCGTTCATGATCTTGTTGATTTCATCTTCCGAAAGCCTGGCCGTGGCGACGTCCGCAGCCACCATGCGGCGGCCGAGATCGCTGGACAGGAAGGCCTCGGATTTCTTCACTGTGTCGGCATCGAGATTGGCGGCGAACGCGCTCAGGGCCGGCGCCTCGAACACATCGATGCGAAATCCGTGCTTGGCGGCGTTGGTCACGGCGGTGAGTTGCTCATCGGAGAGATGGGCGGAGCCATCCGTCGAGAACAACTGACGTATGTGCTCCGGCATCGCTCCGAGCGAGGCGCGCACCTGGTCGCGGATGGCCGCGGCCTGATACACCGTCGCCGCGGTCTCGATATCGACGGGCTGCACTGCTGCATATGCGCTGGCGGACAGAAGCATCAGCAAGGCGAATCGAAACATGCGCGAACTCCGAGTGACTGCAAGTCCGGAACGATTGTACACTCCACGCCACACGGGGCCGGCAGTTCCGAGGTGCATATGGGCTTGGTCAGGGTATTGACAATGTCGCTGGCGGTTTTGTTCACCGTGAGTTGCGCTTCCCCGGAGCCGCCACCCAAGAAAACGGTGTTCGATCCCTTGCTGCAAACGGAACAGCGTGCACGTGACGTGCAGAAAACCGTGGACGCACAGGCGGACGCCACCCGCAAAGCGGTGGACGCTCAAGAGCGCGGCGATACCACTCCTTAGGCTCCAGCCAGACTCCCGCGGCCCATGAATCCCGTTGACGGCGCGATCCGGGCGTGGCACTGGAGCATCCGAAAGGTCTTGGGCCTGTGGGTGCGGGCGGCCATCAAGCCCGAGGATGCCGCGGCGGCCATCGCGGCACGGCCGCGGCCGGTCTGCTATGTCCTCGAGCGAGAGAGCCAGACCGACCTTGCCGTCCTCAGCATGGTGTGCGCCAAACTCGGCCTGCCGAGTCCCGAAAGGCGCTTGGCTGTGGGCGCGCGGCGCGCCGACAAGGCGTACTTCGAACTGATACGGCCCGCGGGCCTGTTCACCACGCGGCGTGCTTTGCGCGCGCCGCGCTACCTGGTGCAGTTGGTCGCCGCCGCGGCCGATCATCCGCAGCTCGATGTGGATTTGGTTCCGGTCGCCATTTTCTGGGGCCGCGCACCGCATAAAGAAGCCAGTTTGTGGCGTCTGCTGTTCGCCGAAGACTGGGTGCTGGTCGGGCGGTTTCGCAAGGTGCTCGGCGTGCTGGTCAACGGCCGCGATATCCTGGTGCACTTCGGCGAGCCGGTGCGGCTGCGCGACGCCCTGCAGGATGGCATGAGCCGGCAGCGCAGCGTGCGCTGGGTGTTGCGAAATCTGCGCGCCGGCCTGCGGGCGCAGCGCGCTTCGACGATCGGGCCCGACCTGTCGCACCGCCGAACCCTGGTGGCCCAATTGCTGCGCACCGCGGATGTGCGCAGCGTCGTGCGCCGCGAAATGCAGGCGCGCGGCTCAACGCGCCGCGCCGCGCTGCTCGCGGCGCGAAAAGACGCGATCGAAATCGCGGCCAACTATTCCCAGGCTTTCGTGCGCTTCATGTCGGTGGCCTTGGGCTGGCTGTGGAACCGGCTGTACGATGGCGTGGATTTCGAGCATGTCGAAAAGATGAACGAGATCGGCGACGGCGCGGAAATCATTTACGTTCCCTGCCATCGCAGCCACATGGATTACCTGCTCCTCTCTTACGTGATCTACCGCAAGGGTTTCGCGGTGCCGCACGTGGCGGCCGGCATCAATCTCAATCTTCCGGTGATCGGACGGTTTCTGCGCAAGGGCGGCGCATTCTTCCTGCGCCGCAGCTTCAAGGGCGACGCAGTGTACGCGGCGGTGTTCGCCAAGTATCTGGGCTTCATGATGGCACGCGGCCATCCGCTGGAGTATTTCATCGAAGGAGGCCGCAGCCGCACGGGGCGCCTGCTCTCGCCGCGCACCGGCATGCTGTCGATGACGGTGCGCGCCTATTTGCGCGATCCGAAACGGCCCGTGGTTTTCATGCCGGTGTATTTCGGTTACGAGCGCATCGTCGAGGGGCGCACGTACATCGGCGAGCTGTCGGGCAAGCCCAAGGAAAAGGAGAGCGTATTCGGCCTGCTCAAGGCCGCGGTGTCGGTGTTGCGCAGCAAGCTCGGCAAGGTGCACGTCAATTTGGGCCAGCCCATCTCGCTGGATGAATTGCTGGACCGGCACAATCCCGGCTGGCGCGGCGCGCTGTCCGAGACGAACGAATCGCGGCCGGGGTGGATCAACGATGCGATCGGCGATCTCGCCGCCCGCATCAATGCCGGGATCAACGCCGCGGCCGCCGTGACGCCGGTCAATCTGGTGGCGATGGCCATTCTGGCGACCCCGCGCCAGGCACTGTCGGAAATCGATCTGGTGCGCCAGGTCGAACTGTATCAGCGGCTGCTGCGCGATGCGCCCTACGGACCACTGGTGACCGTTTCGGCGGAAAGCGGCGCGCAGATGGTCCGCTATGCCGAAGCCATGGGGCTGCTCGAGAGGCAGGCAAACCCGCTCGGCGACATCATGCGGATGAGCGCCGAGAACGCGGTGCTGGCCACCTATTACCGCAACAACATCCTGCATTTATTCGCCATGCCCTCGCTGCTGGCCTGCTGCTTCGTGAGCAACGCCGCCATGCGCACCGCCGACATCCATCGGCTGGTGTGGCGCGTCTATCCGTATGTTGCCGCCGAGCTGTTACCTGCGCTGGGACGAGGCGTCGGTGGGCGCGGTCGTGGACGCATTGCTCGAGACGCTGGCGGGGCTCGATCTATTGCAGGCCGATGCCGATGGCAGCGAGTGGCGGCGGCCGCCCTCGACGTCGCTCGAAGCCATCCGCTTGTCGCTGCTGGCGCAGTCGACCATACAAATGATCGAGCGCTACTATCTGGCGATCGCGTTGTTGCTGCAGGCGGGCACCGGCAGCATCACCCAGGAAGCGCTCGAGCAGCGCTGCTATCTGATGGCCCAGCGCATGTCGGTGCTTTATGGATTGAATTCGCCGGAGTTCTTCGACAAGAGCCTGTTTCGCAACTTCCTCGATCTACTGCGCCGGCGCAACGTGGTTCAAGTGACGACGGAGGGCAAACTCCAATTCGGCGAACCGCTGCTCGCGGTCTCGGCGGACGCCCAGCTGGTCCTCTCCGAGCAGATTCGTCATAGCATCCTCCAGGTCACTCTTGGCTAGACCTCGGCACGGTGATGTAGACCGGTTCACAAGGTCAGGGGGGATAAGGAGTGGGAAGCCAACGGGCCGGATCAGTTGGCTTCCCACTCCTTATCCCCCCTGACCGTGCGCACTGGCCGAGGTACATTACCGCGCAGGATGCATATCACCGTCTGGAGGGACCAGTTACTCCCAGCCTTGCCCGCGCCGCGATTGTTTGGTGGTGCCGCGGCGCTTCTTGGAGTCGATGCGGCGCTCCTTGGACGCTTTGCTGGGGCGGGTTTTCTTACGGATCTTGGGCTCCGTCAGTGCGGCGCGGATCAGGGCTTCCAGGCGCTCGAGCGCGGCGCGGCGATTGCCCTCCTGGGTGCGCTCGCTCATGGACTTGAACAGGATGCTGCCGTCGTCGACGATCTTCTGGCCGGCGAGCCGGCGCAGGCGATTTCGTGCAGCGACCGGCAGGCTGATGTTCTGCGGCAGCAGGAAGCGCAGCTGCGCGGCGCTCGCCACTTTGTTGACGTTTTGGCCGCCGGGACCCGAGGAACGGATGAACTTCCATTCCAATTCCTCATCGGGGATGACGATGCCGGGGGCGATGATCAGAGGCATGGGCAGGCGGCCGTTCAGTCCAAGTCCAGCGAAGCGGAGTGCATGACGATCTCGCGCTGCGCGACCGGGATGGTGATGTTGTGCTGCTTGAACAGCCGCCATATGGCGCGGTTCACTTCCGAGCGAACGTTGTTCACGCCTTCCTGGGGATCGGCAATCCAGAAGCGCAGCTCGAGCTCTATGCCGCTGTCGCTGAAGTGCATCAGGCGCGACACGGGGGCCGGCTCGCGCAGCACCCGCGGCTGGCCCTCGCAGGCCGTGACCAGGATGTTCAGCGCCAACTCGGGGTCGTCGCGATAGCTCACGCGGATGGGCAATTTGAGGCGGATGCGCGGATCCGTGTAGCTCCAATTGATCACGGCATTGGAGATGAGCTGCTGATTGGGCACCAGCATTTCCACGCCGTCGCGGTCGCGTACCACCACATACCGGCCGCGCAATTCCTGCACCCAGCCAAAGTTCTCCGTGTTGGTGCCGCTCTGGCCCGACAGGCTGATGACATCGCCCGGCTTGATGGAGCGGTCCATCAGCAGCACGAAGCCGCTGACGAAATTCGCGGCGATGGACTGCAGGCCGAAACCCAGTCCCAGCCCGATGGCGCCGGTCAGCACGGTGAGTGCGGTCAGATCGACGCCGGCGGCATTCAGGCCCATCAGAATGCTGATGGCGATCAGGA
This sequence comes from uncultured Gammaproteobacteria bacterium, assembly GCA_963807505.1. GTDB lineage: Bacteria > Pseudomonadota > Gammaproteobacteria > Steroidobacterales > Steroidobacteraceae > Bog-1198. The sequence goes on from CAWECC010000001.1 coordinate 2,379,048, forward strand.
ATGCATTGGTGAATTTCGCGATGCCGATGCGGGTCGAAGGGGCGAGATTGCTGAGCTTCATCAAGCGCCGTTCGACCCAGCGGCTGATCCAGGCCGCGACCAGCACGAACAAGGTCAGAGTGAACAGCAGCTTCAGCACCGACCATAGAGTGATGCGGCTCTTGCCCGCCGCCACGCCGATGCTGTCCAGGGTGCTGATGATGGGATCGAGCCAGCCCAGGTAGTCGGCCGCGATGATGAGCCAGATGAATAGCGAGACCCGGTTCTCCCAATTTTGCATCCACGACTTGTTGCCGAGGCTGGCGGTGAACAGCAGGACGATGACGCGTACCACGACGTAGGCGCCGATCAGGCGCGCAGCGGCGTCGAGCACGCTGACGTCGAGGTGCGGGGCCAGCAGGCTGCGCGCGAGGACCACCAGCCCCAGGGCCACGATGACCGGCGTGGCCACGACGCTGCCGTGGGTGGTGAAATAAGACCAGGTCAGTGCAGTCGGCTCCTTGATCCTGCGCCGCCGATAGCGCTCGCGCAGAGCGGTACCGACGAACCAGCCGGCCAGCAGGCACAACGCAACGGCGCCGATCTCCACGAGCACGTTGCGCGTCGACAAGATGTCGAAGAATGCCCCGAGGCGCTGCAGGATTTCAGTCATGCGTTGAGATCCGGAATGAGCTGGCTTTCCAGTCTCGCGATCTGGTCCTTGAGCAGCAGCTTGCGCCGCTTGAGCCGTTTCATCTGCACTTCGTCAACTTTGAAATCCAGGGTCAGGCGCGTAATGATGTCGTCGAGATCCCGGTGCTCGATGCGTAGCTGCCGCAGGCGCTCGATGTTCTTGAACAGGTCGGTATTGACGTTGCTTTCTTCGTCGCTCACGGCGTCGCTGCTTTGAGTTCGTAGCCGCGCCACACCGGCGTGACGCAATCCGGTAGCTTAAGGGAGCGGCCGAGGGGATTCCACGTGAGTTCAGGATCGTGGAAATCCGAGCCTACCGACCCCTTCAGGCCGTGATTCACCGCGAGTACCGCAACGGCGTCGGCGTGCTGCGCCCCATTGGCACCACTCACCACTTCAACCGCCGTGCCGCCCGCGGCGGCGAACTCACCGAGCATCCGGCGCCGGGCTCCGGCCGACAGGGAGTAGCGCATGGGGTGGGCGAGCGAGGCCACGCCTCCGGCGGCGCGTATCCAGCCCACCACGGCTTCGAGCGCCGGCCATTCGGCGTCAAAGTAAGCGCTCTTGCCGGAGCGCAAATATTTGCGGAAGGCTTCCTCGGCGCTACCGACGTGGCCACCGGCGGCCATGGCGTTCGCCAGGTGCGCACGCGTCGGCAGGCCGGGCTGCGACTCCACCTCGGCGAGAAGCTCCGCGCCCGGCAACCCCAGCTTTTTCAGGCGTTCGCATATCTTGCGCATGCGCGCGCGCCGGCGTTCGCCCTGTGTCTTCAGCTCGCCGAGGAAGGCCGCGGAGGCCGGATCTATCCACAACCCCAGCACATGGATGGCCTGGGCGCACCAGGAGGCCGAGATTTCGACACCGGGGACGAGGCACAGGCCATGCGCCCCTGCACTATGTTGCGCCTCTTCCAGGCCCGCCACGGTATCGTGATCGGTGAGCGCCAGGACTTCGATTCCGGCTGCCGCGGCGCGCGCCACCAATTCGGCGGGCGCCAAGGAACCGTCGGAGCGGTTCGAATGGGTGTGCAGATCGATATGCAGGTCGCCGTCGCCGGGTTCGCCGCCGCTCACGAGGGACTGCCCGCGAGCCCCACGGCTTCCAGCCGCAGTCCTGCCAGCACGATGAAGCCCTGCGCCCGCTCGAAGCCGTCGCTGGTGTAGTCGAAGGTGTAGGTGCGGAGCAGCCGCCGCCGGCCCTTGATATCGCGGGTCAGCCGAAAGCCGGCGAAGGCGACGGTGCCGTCCAGAAACTGCACCACGGCGCGCGAGCAGGTGTCTTTGGCGATGCGATTCGCGGCTTCGCGCGCGTCCAGGGAGATCTGCCAGATCTTGTAGCCGCCCGCCAGGGCGGCGGCGGTCAAAATCAGCAGCAAGAGGTCGTCCGTCATGGCGGCAAGCTTAACCGGAATGGCGCTGGGCCGCCGCTTCGCGCCGGGGCCGCCCTTGGAATTTCATTGGGCCTGCCCCATATCGGACGGTGTCAACGATTCCAAGGCAAGGTAACCATGAACAATGACCTGCAACCGAACCTGGCCGTGCGCGTCGATCCCAATGAAATGGTGCGGTACGTGCAGGAGCTGATGACCGTCCCGCGTAACGCCGTGCCTGAAACGACCCGGGCGCTGGCGCATCGTCAATGGGGCGGCGATACACCGCAGGCGCGTGCTGCGCAGCTGCGCTGGAGCGCCCTCAACCGGGCCTTCGGCGATGCACGAGTGAGCACTTGGACCACACACCCGAAACGTGACCAGATGCATGTGCCCGCGGCATTGATCGCCGCCGCCGGCGTGGCGCGATTGACCATGGCTGAGCAAGAGGTGGTGTTCGATATTCCGACCTTGCTGGATGCCACCTTGGAGCTATGCGAGCCCGTCGGGCACGCCTGAACGCGGCGGCGCTACGTCGGAGCGGGAAGCATGCCGGCGTCGCTGAAGGCCAGGAAATCCCCGTTGATCACGCTCTCGCGGCAGTTATAGCGCAGACGATGGCCGTCCAGCCGGGTGACATGACCACCCGCGGCCTCCAATAGCGCCTGTCCGGCGGCGGTATCCCATTCCGAGGTGGGGCCGAAGCGCGGATAGAGGTCCGCTTTGCCGGACGCGACCAGCGAGAATTTCAGCGAACTACCGATGCCCGTCAGCACATGCGGTCCGAGCCGCGCGAGGTAGCCGGCCGTCGCTGGGCTGGCGTGCGAGCGGCTGCCGACGACGCGCAGTGGGTTCTGTGGTGGCGACACATGAATGGGGAGCTGCGCCGCGCCGTTGTGATGGCTGAATGCGCCCACTCCGACGGCTCCCCAAAACAGCAGCCCCTGCGCGGGCGCGGCCACCACGCCGAGCACCGGCTCGTGGTCGCACACCAGCGCGATATTGACGGTGAACTCGCCGTTGCGCTTGACGAACTCGCGCGTGCCGTCGAGGGGATCGACCACCCATAACTCGCGCCATGATTGACGCTCGGCCCAGGGAGCCTGCGCCGATTCCTCGGAAAGAATCGGTATGTCGGGCGTGACCTCGTTGAGTCCCTCGATGATGACGCGCTGCGACTCCAAGTCCGCCAGGGTCAGCGGGGAATTGTCCTCCTTGTGCTGCACCGTGAAGCCGGCGTCGTACACGCGCATGATGGCGGCGCCGGCGCGGGCAACGATGGGCATCAGGGCTTGCGCCAGGGCGGGTAGATCTCTCATCGGTTGGTATCATACGCAAATGCGCCACTCATCCGCACTCGACTGGTCCGCCATCGATACGGTGCTGCTCGACATGGACGGCACGCTGCTCGACCTGCGCTTCGACAATTGGTTTTGGCTGGAACTGATCCCCAGCCGCTACGCGGCCGCGAACGGGCTGAGCGCGGCGGAAACGCGGGGTTTGCTGTCTCCCAGGTTTACCGAGGTCAAGGGGACTCTGCAGTGGTACTGCATCGAGTATTGGAGCCGGGAACTGAAGCTGGACATCGGCGGCCTCAAGCGCGAGGCGCAGAACGAGGTCAGATTCCTGCCGGGAGCCGAAGAGTTCCTCTCGAAGCTTCAAGACAGCGGCAAGCGGCGCGTGCTGGTGACCAACGCGCATCCCGGCACATTGGCCATCAAGAACGAGCGGGTGGGGCTGAGCCGGTACTTCGATGTGTGCTACTCGACGCACAGCTTTGCGCGGCCCAAGGAGGACCCGGAGTTCTGGCCGCGTCTGGTCGCTGAGGAGCGGTTCCAGCCGCAGCGTACCTTGTTCGTGGACGACAGCCTGGCGGTGCTCGATGCCGCCCGCGATTTTGGTATTGGCTGGTTGCGCGCAATTAGCCGTCCGGATTCCGGGCAGCCGCCGCAGAATACCGGCGACTACACCGCGGTCGATGGGGTCGCGGATTTGCTGTTGAGCGGTTGACGGTATTCGCCCGGCAGGCTAAGACACTCGCGGGCAACGGGAGAGCAGTTGCCCGCGAGTGTCTTAGCCTGCCGGGCGAATGCTCTCACCGCTCAACACCACTGCGCCAAGGGCACTCGATCTGCTCCTCGTACGGTGACGAAGAGTCCCCCCGGGCTGTGTGATGGGTCAACATCACCGTGCAGAGGGACTAGGTGGAGGCGGGTCCGGCCGTCCCTGGATTCGGTGCGCCGCCTGTCGAGCCACCGCCACCGCCACCGCCGCCACCGCGTCCGCGGCGCCTTCGGCGCCTCGCGGGACCGCCCGGGCCTTGTTGGGCTGCCGCATCCCCCCCGCTGCCGGGCTCCGTGCCTGGCCGAGGCGCTTGGGGCGCCGCGGCGGTTGGGGCATGCGGGGGCTGGGGCTGTTGGGATTGGTGCTGGGATTGGGGCTGGTGTGGGTGCTGTGGTTGGGATTGGGCCGTCGAGTGCGGCGGCCGGGAGCTGGGCGGGCCGCGGCGGGGGCCGCCGCTTCTGCCGCCGCCGGATCGTCCGCTAGAGCCACCGGAACCGCCGCTTCTGCCGCCGCCGGATCGTCCGCCGCCGCCACCGCCGCCACCGCCGCGCTGGCCGGGGCGGGGGGCGCGTTCGCGCCACTCGGCGGGCGGGGGTGCGGTCACTTGCGCCAGATCGGCGGCTTCGATGGCCGCGCGCGGAATCTGGTGTCCGATGTAGCTTTCAATGTCCGGCAGCGAGATGGCGTACTCCTCGCAGCCGAAGCTGATGGCGTCACCCTCGGCGCCGGCGCGGGCGGTGCGGCCGATGCGATGCACGTAGTCTTCTGCGTCGTTGGGCAGGTCGAAATTGAATACATGGCTGACGTCGGGAATGTGCAGGCCGCGCGAGGCCACGTCGGTGGCGATCAGCACGGCAACATCGCCGTTGTGAAAATCGCGCATCATCTTCAGGCGCTTGGTCTGCGGGACATCTCCGGAAATGGCTTGGGCGACGAAGCCGTTCGCGGTCAGGGTTCTCTCGAGCACTTCGGCGATGCGCCGGGTGTTCACGAAGACCATGGTGCGGCGCGCGTCGATTCGCCGCAGCAATCCCATCAGCAGCGGTATCTTCTCCTCGGTGGAGGGGAAGTAGAGCACCTGGCGGACTCGATCGACCGTCATCTTGTCCGGCTCGATGCGGATCAGCTCGGGATTGTTCATGTGCTCGTAGGCGAGCTCGAGCACGCGATGCGACAATGTGGCGGAAAACATCATATTCAGCCGCAGGGTGGGGTGCGGCAATCGCCTTAAAATGAAGCGTATATCCTTGATGAACCCGAGGTCGAACATGCGGTCGGCCTCGTCCATGACCGCCACTTGAATGTGGCGCAGGTCGAACACATGTTGCTTGAAGTAGTCGATGATGCGGCCGGGCGTGCCAATCAACACATCGACGCCTTCTTCGAGAACGCGGCGCTGCTTTTCGTAATCGACGCCGCCGAACACGATGGCGAGCTTCAGGCCGGTGTGCTTGCCGATGCCCAGCGCGTCGGAGTGAATCTGCACCGCAAGTTCGCGGGTCGGCGCGATGACGATGGCGCGCGGCGCATTTTGCGGCCGGTTGGGCGCTCCGGGATCCGTCAACAGGCGATTGAACAGGGCGATGAGGAAGGCCGCGGTCTTGCCGGTGCCGGTCTGCGCTTGACCGGCCACGTCGTGGCCGGCGAGGGCCACGGGCAGGGTTTGCGCCTGAATGGGGGTGCAGCGGGTATAGCCCAGTTCGGCAATGCCCCGCTTCAAGGATTCGGCGATGTTGAGGGATTCGAACGTGAGCTGACTGAGATGGGCGTCTGACATTTTCTCTTTGTGGATTGCAGAAACTTGCAAAATGATGGGGACCGGATAACAATACAGCCAATCCGGAGCAGGTCTATCCGCTCCCATCAACCGTATCATCGGTACCCTTTTAAGGTAATCAAGACCGCTAAAGCCGCTGTATTGTGCCCGAACGGCCGCGCATCGTCACTTCGTGCTGTTTTGGCTGCAATTTCCCACACAAAACCCCCGCCACTAACAATCGAATCTCCAAAAGGAGGTATTTCCGCAGTGAGTAACCCTAGTATCGTCCACACCAGCGACGCCACGTTCGACAAGGACGTTCTCAAGTCCGACAAGCCCGTATTGCTCGATTTCTGGGCGGAATGGTGCGGACCCTGCAAAATGATCGCGCCCATCCTCGATGAGATCGCCGATCAGTACAAAGACAAGATCCGGATCGCCAAGCTCAACATCGACGACAATCCGGCGACCCCACCCAAGTTCAACATCCGGGGTATCCCGACGCTGATACTGTTCAAGAACGGCACCGTGGAGGCCCAGAAAGTGGGAGCAGTCACTAAATCACAGCTCGCCGCCTTTCTGGACAGCAACCTGTGAGGGGCTACCTAGGGAATCAGTCGCGCGGCGGCGGCCAGGGCGGCGGGCAACAGGGCGGTCAAGGCGGCGGCGGACGTTCGAATCGTTCGAATCGCGGACCTCGCAACGACAACCGCAACGGCAACACCAATGGGGGCCGGCCCCCTCAAGAAGATTATGGCGACCTGCCGGAAGGCGGAGATGATCTAGAGATCATTGCGGCAAGCGATCTTGCACGCAGCCGCAGCTCGATGAACCTGACCGAGCTGAAGAAGCGCCCCATCAGCGACCTCGTCAAGCTGGCCGAGACCATGGGTCTCGAGAACATGGGCCGCTCGCGCAAGCAGGACATCATTTTCGGCGTTCTCAAGGCGCATGCCCGCAAGGGCGAGGACATTTACGGCGACGGCGTCCTCGAGATCTTGCAGGACGGGTTCGGCTTCCTGCGTTCATCGGATTCGAGCTACCTGGCGGGTCCCGACGACATTTATGTGTCGCCCAGCCAGATTCGCCGCTTCAATCTGCGTACCGGCGATTCCGTATCCGGATTGATCCGTCCTCCGAAGGACGGCGAACGCTATTTCGCGCTGCTCAAGGTGGGCGAAATCAACTACGACTCGCCGGAGAGTTCGCGCGGCAAGGTGCTGTTCGAGAATTTGACGCCGCTGCATCCCACCGAGCGCCTGAAGCTCGAGCGGGGCAATGGATCGACCGAGGACCTGACGGCCCGCGCCATCGATCTGGTGGCTCCGATCGGCAAGGGTCAGCGCGGTCTCATCGTCTCGCCGCCCAAGGCCGGCAAGACCATGCTGTTGCAGAACATCGCGACCGCGATCACGGCGAATCATCCCGAGGTGTACCTCATCGTCCTGCTCATCGATGAGCGGCCCGAGGAAGTGACCGAGATGGCGCGCACGGTGAAGGGCGAAGTCGTATCCTCGACCTTCGACGAGCCGGCCAGCCGCCACGTGCAAGTGGCCGAGATGGTGATCGAAAAGGCCAAGCGTCTGGTCGAGCACAAGAAGGACGTGGTCATTCTGCTCGACTCCATCACCCGCCTGGCTCGCGCCTACAACACCGTGGTGCCGAGTTCCGGCAAGGTGCTCACCGGCGGCGTCGATGCCAATGCGCTGCAGCGGCCGAAGCGCTTCTTCGGCGCGGCGCGCAACATCGAAGAAGGCGGCAGTCTGACCATTCTGGCCACCGCCCTGGTCGATACCGGGTCCAAGATGGACGATGTCATATTCGAAGAGTTCAAGGGCACCGGCAATTCGGAAATCCACCTGGATCGCCGCATCGCCGAGAAGCGTACTTTCCCATCGATCAACATCAACCGCTCGGGCACACGCAAGGAAGAGCTCATTACCGATCCCGCGGAGCTGTCCAAGATGTGGATTCTGCGCAAGCTGCTGCATCCGATGGACGAATTGGCCGCGATCGAGTTCTTGCTCGACAAGATGAAGGACACGAAGACCAATACGGATTTCTTCGACGCGATGAAGCGTTAGGAGCCGGAGGCTCGTCATGGAATGGTGGGCGTGGATTGTGGTCGGCGCCGTGCTCTTAGGTTCGGAGCTGACCTTCGTCGATGCCCAGTTCTATCTGGTGTTCGTCGGCGCCAGCGCCTTCGTCGTGGGCATGCTGCAGCTGACCGGCCTGGGCATGCCGGTGTGGCTGCAATGGCTGATATTCGCGGCGCTGGCCGTCGGTTCCTTGGTCATTTTCCGGAAGCGGATCTACGATCGCATGCGCCGCAAACTGCCGCCGTTGAAAGGCGGACCGGCGGGGGAAATCGTGACGTTGCCGGCTGACCTACCTCCCGGAGAAATCTGCCGTCTGGAATATCGCGGCTGTTCATGGAGCGCGGTCAACGGCGGCAAGACTGCGATTGCGGCGGGCGCCAAGGCGCGCATCGAGCGGGTCGACGGATTGACGCTGGTCGTGCACGGCGAAGCATAAGTAGGGCGGGGCCGAAGGCCCCGTTAAATTCGGCGCGAAGCGCCTGGATAGGCTGGACAGGAGAGTCACTTGGGCATTTCCATCAGTTACGCGTTCATCGTGATAGCCATTGTCGTGGTGATCGTGATTGCGAAAACCGCGGTGGTGGTGCCGCAGCAGAGCGCCTACGTCATCGAGCACCTGGGCAAGTACAGCCGGACATTGCAGGCCGGCTTTCACATCCTCACGCCGTTCTTCGAGAGAGTGGCCTATAGACACAGCCTCAAGGAAATAGCGATCGACATCGCCGAGCAGATCTGCATCACCCGCGACAACGTTCAGGTGGGGGTCGATGCGGTGCTCTACATGCAGGTCATGGATCCGCATCTCGCGTCGTACGGCATCACCAATTTCGGCTTTGCCATTTCACAGCTGGCGCAGACCACTCTGCGCAGCGAAATCGGCAAGATCGAGCTCGATCGCACCTTCGAGGCGCGCGGCACGATCAATACCAACGTGGTCAGTGAGTTGGACAAGGCGTCGGCATCCTGGGGGGTCAAGGTGCTGCGCTATGAAATCAAGAACATCACCCCGCCCAAGGACGTGCTGCAGGCGATGGAGAAGCAAATGCGCGCCGAGCGCGAGAAGCGCGCCGTCGTGCTGACCTCCGAGGGCGAACGCGATGCCAAGATCAATGCGGCCGAGGGCGACAAGCAGCGGGTGATCAAGCAGTCCGAAGCCAACAAGCAGCAGCAAATCAACGAGGCGCAGGGCCAGGCGGAAGCCATTCTCGCGGTCGCGACCGCGACGGCGGAAGGGCTGCGTCAGGTGGGTATTGCGCTCTCCGACCGCGGCGGCATCGAGGCGATGCAGCTGCGCATCGGCGAGGAATACGTGAAGCAGTTCGGCAAGCTGGCCCAAGCCGGGACGACTCTGGTGGTGCCGGCCAACCTGACCGATCTGGCATCCATCGTGACCATGGCCACCAGCATTGCAAGGAAGGCTGCAGCGAATCCGACTAGCTAGCGTGTCGGGGAGCTAGGGTATGTCGGAGAAGCGCGAGGCCGTCAAAATCGGCTTCCTGGAATTCGTGATTCTCGCGGCCGCGATGATGTTGACCCAGGCGATAGCCATCGACGCCATGCTGCCGGCCTTTCCGGTCATCGGTCGCGCGCTGCACGTGGCCAACGAGAATCACGTTCAGTGGATAGTCACCGTGTACATGGCCGGATTGGGCTGCGGCCAGCTGTTTTGGGGGCTGATGTCGGACCGGTTCGGCCGGCGGCCGATACTGATCGGCGGCCTCGGGCTGTATATTCTGGCGGCCTTGCTGGCCGGTCTCGCCGGCAGCTTCCATACGCTGCTCGCCTGGCGCTTCATTCATGGGCTGGCGGCGGCAAGCGTCGTCGTGACGCGCTCGGTCATCCGCGATCTGTATTCGGGGCGGCAGATGGCCCGGGTGATGTCCCTGACTTTCATGGTGTTCCTGACGGTGCCCATCATTGCGCCGAGCATAGGTCAGTTGATCCTGCTGGCGGCGCAGTGGCGCTCCATATTCATTTTGTGCGGCGTTTTCGCGGTCGTCGTGTGCGCGTGGGCGGCCATCCGGCTGCCCGAGACCCTGCACCCGGAATACCGCCTGACGCTGAATCGTGCGCATATCCTGGGCGCGATCCGGCTGGTGGTCTTCAACCGCTCGTCGCTGTGCTACACCCTGGCGATGTCGGTCATGTTCGCCGGCATCATGGCCTATGTGGGCATGGTGCAGCAGATATTCGGGGAGGTGTTTCACCGTGCGAGCCTGATGCCTACGATGTTCGCGCTGTGCGCGATGACCATGGGAGTCGCCGCGTTCCTGAACTCGAGGATCGTCGAGCGCCTGGGAATGCGCCGGATATCGCATATGGCCTTGCTGGTCTATCTCGGCGTCACGGGCGTGCATGCGGCGATTGCGGCCCTTGGACTCGAGCAGTTGTGGATTTTCGTGGTGTTGCAGTCGGCGACCATGGCGTGCTTCGCTTTGACGACTTCCAATTTCGGCGCGATGGCCATGGAGCCGGTGGCTTCGGTTGCGGGCATCGGCGCATCGTTGCAGGGCTTTGCCTCGACCCTGGGCGGTGCTTTGGTCGGTGGCGTCATCGGGTGGCAGTTCAACGGCACGACAGTGCCGCTCGCGGCCGGATCGCTGTGCTGCGGACTGGCGGGTCTCCTATTCGTACTCCTGGCGGAGAAGGGCAGGCTGTTCACGGCTCATCACACGGCCGGCGAGGCGGCGGCGGCCGCGGGCGCACAGATTGAGGGCGCAGGGTTGCATTGAAAGCGGCGGGGCGCTAATCCGCTGCGATCCTCGCCAGCTCCGCTTGCATGGCGGCGAACACGCCCTCCCAGTCGCCGCGGCGGGACTGGCGGAAGAGCCGCATGCTGGGGTACCAGGGGCAGTCGGATCGTTCAAGGAGCCAACGCCACTCCGGCACGTGCTTGACGGCAAGCCAGGTTGGGCGGCCGAGCGCTCCGGCGAGGTGGGCGAGCGCGGTGTCGCAGGTGATGATGAGATCGAGGTGGGTCATGACGGCGGCGCTGTCGAGGAATGCCTGCGGTCCCGCGTCGAACTCTTCGCCGAGAAGCTCGACCCGCAGATCCGCCGATGCGGCGCGCAACTGATCCGCTGCGGCGTCTTTCTGCAGGCTGATCAGGCGCACGCCGGGAATGGTCGCCAGCCGTGCGAACATATCGAGCGGCACTGACCGGCCGACATCGATGCGGTTGCGGCTGCCCTGCCATACGATACCGACCTTGAATCCTGAGTCGCCGAGCTGTTGACGCCAGCGTGCAACCCGGAGCGGTTCTGCGGAAAGATAGGGCACACCGGCAGGAATGTCCGCGAGTGTCGTTGCGAAAGCGAGCGGCAGGCTCATCAGGGCGCAGTGGAAGTCGCAGGCATCCGGCCGCTGCTCGCCGGGTGCGACGATCTGTATGGCCGGGCCGAGACCCGCCAGCAGCTGGCGGAGCTGCGGCTGCACGGCGAGCACGATCTGTGCTCCGCGCTGCGCGGCGAGTTTCGCGTACCGGCAGAATTGAATCGTGTCGCCGAGTGCCTGATCGGCATGGATGAAGAGCGTTTTACCGGCGATGTCCTCTTCCCCGAGCCAGGCGGGTGCGGAGCTTGCGAGCGCTGTGTAGGAGCCGAGGCGCTTGCGCCATTCGTACAGCCGCAATCCCTGTGCAAGCTCACCCGTCAGCAGCAGGCATAGGCCTTTGTTGAAATGCGCCAGTGCGTAGCGCGGGTCGAGCTCGACCGCTAGGTCATAGCTCGCCATGGCTTGCGCGAAGTGCCCGAGATCGAGCAGGGCATTGGCGCGATTGCAGTGGTTGACCGCAGAAGCCGGATCCTCGCGTAGCGCGAGCTCGCTCTCCGCCAGTGCTTCTTCGGGGCGCTGGAGATCGCGCAGCGCATTCGAGAGATTGCCGTGAACGCCGTCCATGCGGGGTTGCAGTTCCAGCGCGCGCCGCCAGCTCGCCAGAGCTGCGGCAGGTTGCGCGAGCTCGAATTGCAGTGTGCCGAGGTTGACGTGTGCATCGGCGTAGTCCGGTTGCAGTGCCAGTGCGTGCTCGTAGCTGGCCGCCGCTGCCTCATGGCGGCGCAGCGCCTGCAGCACGAGCCCGCGGTTGTTGTAAGCCATGGCGAAACGCGGCTGTAGCGCGATTGCACGCTCGAAGCTTGCAAGCGCTTCCGGCAGGCGTTGCAGGCTGCGCAGCACGTTGCCGCGGTTGTTGTGGAGCTCCGCGGCGTCCGGCCGCAATGCCAGCGCCCGGTCGAAACTTGCGAGCGCTTCGGGAATGCGCTGCAAACGCCGTAAGGCTATGCCGCGGCTGGAATGAGCCTCGACGTAATCCGGCTCGAGCGCGAGCGCCGCTTCATAGCTTGCCAGTGCTTCCTGATGACGGCCGAGCGCCATCAGTGCGGCACCGAGACTGAAATGAGCTGCAGCCGAGCCGCCGTGCTGGGCAATCGCCCTGCCGATCAGCTCCACCGCGCGGGGATGCCGGCCTGTTTGGTGTGCGATGACGCCCTGCAGATACAGAGCATCGAAATCGGCCGGATTGTGGCGTAGTACGTCGGCGTAGATGCGTTCGGCCTCCGCGAACCGGCCGGCACGGTGCAGCGCGACCGCGCGCGCGCGGAGTGCTTCGAGCGTCAAGAGCATCTCTGCTGGTACCTCGGCACCATGATGTTGAACGGTTGACGGTATTCGCCCGGCAGGCTAAGACGCTAGCGGGCAACGGGAGAGCAGTTGCCCGCTAGCGTCTTAGCCTGCCGGGCGAATGCTCTCACCGCTCCACACCACGGCGCCGACTGCACCGAATCTGCTCCCTCCAGACGGTGGTGTACATCCTGCGCGGTGATGTACGTCGGCCAGTGCGCACGGTCAGGGGGGATAGGCAGTGGGAAGCCAACTGATCCGGCCCGTTGGCTTCCCACTGCTTATCCCCCTGACCTTGTGAACCGGTCAACATTACCGCGCCGAGGGACTGGGCCGTATTGCGCGCGTTCGTGACCGTCCAAAGCATACTACATTTGTGTTACATGGCAATTTAGCCAAGGAGGCACATGCGATGACGACGACCTATGGGAACTGCCAAAACGGCATTTGAATATACCCACATCGCATGGAAAGCGATGGCAATCAATACCATCAAGCGTACCGGCGTCTGTGTGGCACCGAACAGACGTGCCGCGGCCGGGGTCGTAACCTGAGGGCGACCGCAAAGGGTCATTCGCACCACAGATGCGCGGATGAGTCGCGAGGAGAATTGATATGAATGACAGCCCCGAAGACGCAGCCAAAGCCATCGAAGCCATTGGCCGCATCGAAGTCGTACCGACTCTGCTGGCGGTGTTATGTGAAATCACCGGCATGCGATTTTCGGTCGTGGCGTGCGTGACAGAGACCACATGGACGGCGTGCGCCGTGCAGGATGAAATCGGCTTTGGGGTAAGGCGCGGCGATCAGCTTGCGGCGAATACGACACTGTGCTTCGAATCGCGTGCCTCGCGTGTCCCGATCGTCATTGAGCACGCGAGCACCGATCCGCTGTATCTCGCTCATCCGGCGGTGAAGCTTCACGCGATCGAGAGTCAAATTTCGGTGCCGATTATACTGAGTAATGGGCGCTATTTTGGAAATCTGTGTGCAATCGATCCCAGTCCTGCGAAGGTGAAGGAGCCGCGAATCCTATCGATGTTCACCCGATTTGCGTCGCTCATCGCCTCCCAGCTCGAAACTCAATTGCGCCAAGAGCAAGAGCACAGCGCATTGCTCGACGAGCGCGAGGCTGGAGAATTGCGCGAGCAATTCATCGCGATCTTAGGCCATGACTTGCGCAATCCTCTGCAAGCGGTCTATGCCGGTTGTGAATTGTTGGAGCAGAAGATAGCCGACCCGCGCTTGTCGGCGATTGCCGCGCGGATGAAGACAAATGTTCGCCGAATGTCCGGGTTAATTGATGATGTACTCGACTTCGCGCGCGGGCGTCTTGGAGGAGGATTGGAAGTCGAATTGACGGAGGTGGAAAGCATCAATTCCGGTCTGATGACCGTGGTCCAAGAAGTTCTGGACGCCCGTCCGGATTGCAAGATAATCTCCAACATCGATGTCGGCCGCCCAGTGCGCTGCGATTTGGGAAGGCTGCAACAAGTGGCATCCAACCTTTTGACGAACGCGGCAATGCACGGACTGCCGCACGGCTCTATCAAGATCACCGCCTGCGCCGACGATGACCATTTAGTGCTGGCGGTGTGGAATGCCGGCGAACCTATCCCAGCGGAAAGCATCGATAAGATTTTTCAGCCGTTTTGGCGTCATTCGGTATCTGCCAATCGAAACGGTCTTGGGTTGGGCCTGCACATTTGCTCGCAGATCGTCCGGGCTCACAAGGGCAACATCTCGGTCACCTCGAGCGAGGAGGATGGCACGCAATTCACAGCACGTTTGCCGCTGGGAGTGTCGCAGCAAGCGAAGGCATCCATGGCGAGCGCATCGCCCAACGAGGATCAGCGCCAGCGCCAATCCTTCCTCAGCGTCTGAGGCGTGGACAGTCGTATTTTCCGCGGCCGCCCGCGACGCAAAGCTCAGGTCGTGTAGTCCCAACCCATTCTGATCATTGTTCTAACGCAGGCCGTCGGCAAGTACGACTTCCATAGGGAGATATTCTCTGCCGAGCGCGCTGCGTCGGCCGCACACAGTGGAACGTGGAATAGCACTCTGTCGGGAGGACGCAGGTGAGGCGCTGGGCGACCTGGCTGCGGGGCTTGTGTGGCTTCGTCCATGGTGTGCTCCCTGCAAGGTTTATGGGTTTGCCAAAGTAGGTAGTTCGCCTGACTGGGTCTGTGCGGTGGCGCACTTAAATCTAAATGGCGCGGCGCCACATGATATTGTTCAGCTGGCACTGACGTTGACACAGACCGCCCTCTGTACGGTGGCGTACATACAGGAGTGCCTCGATCTAAGGCGGTGTACCCTCGTCCCGATGGGCGCACTCATAGAAACTAGATACACCTCGGAGTATTGGTGGAGATTCTTTCGTCGGACTCTGTAAAAAACTACTTGCTCGCGGCGCTCCCCATTGCCGAGTCACAGCGCTGGTTGCCGCTCATGGAGTCCGTCGACTTGCCGCTGGGCCAGGTGCTTTACGAGTCGGGCACTACGCTGAGCCACGTGTATTTTCCGACGACCGCCATCATCTCGCTGTTGTATGTCATGGAGAACGGGGCTTCTGCAGAGATCGCCGTGGTCGGCAATGAGGGCATCGTCGGAATTTCCCTGTTCATGGGGGGGGAGTCCACCTCCAGCCGTGCGGTAGTGCAAAGCGCCGGAAAGGGGTTTCGACTGAAAGCGCAATTGATGAAAGACGAATTCAACCGAGCGGGCCCGGTGCTGCACTTGTTGCTGCGTTACACCCAGGCGTTGATAACCCAGATGGCGCAAACGGCGGTGTGCAACCGCCACCACTCGCTCGATCAGCAACTGTGCCGTTGGCTGTTGCTGAGCTTGGACCGGTTGGAGGGTAACCAGCTGGTGATGACGCAGGAGCTGATTGCCAACATGCTGGGCGTTCGCCGCGAAGGCGTGACTGAGGGTGCTCTCAAGTTACAGCATGCTGGTCTGATTCGATACGCGCGCGGCCACATCACGGTTCTCGACCGGCCGGCGTTGGAAAGACGCAGCTGCGAATGTTATGCGGTGGTAAAAAAAGAGTACGAACGCCTGCTGCCGAGGACGCAGGAGAGTTAGCGCGACTCTGCGCGGCTTGCGGAAGCCGAACCAACCCTGAGTGAGTGTCGGTCACCCGATCAAGTCGTGACATCCCGGCTTCCGAGCGTGCTATGTGCGCTGCCATACGGTCTCCCTGGCGTATCAAGCGTATGCTCGCCTCACATACGCAGCGAGCACCCTTGTCAATCGTCCAAAATCATTTGATAGAGTTGCTTCCGAGAACCGCACGTTTGCGCTTACTCGCAATCTGCGAGCCGGTTGAACTCGTGATGGCGGAAGTTCTCAGCGAAGTAGGAATTCCGACGCGCCATGTCTACTTTCCGACGAAAAGCTTCATCTCGCTGGTGACCCCGATCAAGGGAAAGCCCGTTTTAGAGGTGGGAATGATAGGTCGTGAGGGGATGCTGGGAACACAATTGGCATTGGGCGTGAGGGCGGCTCCGCTGCACGCCTTGGTGCAGGGTCCGGGAACGGCTTGGCGCATTGGCGCTGTCGCGTTCCGGAGCGAGCTGGCGCGTAGTTCTGCGCTGCAACGGAGCCTGAATCGTTACGTGTACGTGATGATGATGCAGCTGGCATCGGCCGCGTCGTGTCTGCGCTTTCACCAGATCGAGCCGCGCTTGGCGCGCTGGCTACTGATGACGCAAGATCGCGCCCAGTCGAACACCTTTCACATCACACACGAATTTCTGGCATACATGCTCGGAGTCCGCCGGGTGGGCGTTACGGCGGCGGCCAGCGTGCTGCAGCGGGCGGGTCTAATCAAATATCATCGCGGGGAAATTGAGGTCTTGAGCCGCCGCGGCCTCGAAGCGGCCGCATGCAGCTGCTACGCCGCCGATCGAAAGGCGTATGCAGATATGTTGCACTAAGTGTGGCTTCGGGCCGCGACCGCTGCGCCGTCCGCTCCGCCGATGACGATCTCCACTCGACGGTTGAGCTGCCGGCCACTCGCCTCTGAGTTGCTCGCGACCCCGAATTCCTTGCCGTAACCGCGGCTCACGATTCGCGAGGAATCGATCCCGCGGGATACCAAGACTGCCTTGACGGTATCCGCGCGACGTTGGGACAGGTCCAGATTGTAAGAGTCCGTTCCGACGCTATCGGTATAACCGTCGATTTCGACGCGCCGATCATCATGATCCGTCAAAAACTGCACCAATTGATCCAGATTGCGCGACGCGCCGGGATTCAGATTGGCGTTGCCGGTATCGAACAACACGTCTCCCAGCGTGAGAACCAAACCGCGATCGGTGGGCTTCGCGTTGAGGGCATCCACCTCCGATTGCAAAGCGCTCGCCTTTCGGTTCGCTTGATCGCGCGCCAGTTTTGCGCTGTCAACCTCGGCCGTGCGTGCGCTCAATTGAATCCTGTCGCGTTCGGTCTGTCCGGCGGCGACCCGGGCGTCATCCGCTTTTGCGGACGCCTTGATTTGCGCAAGGCGCGCAGTCTGGGCGGCGAGGTAGGCGGGCTGGTCGATGTCTGCCTCGTCATGCTTCATTGCCGCCGACTCGGCTTCTTGCAGCTCGTTCTTGGCGGCCTGCAAATCCAATGCCGCGTACTTGCCTACATTCGGGTCCGCTTCGGCGGACCGAACGGCGGTGCGCGCATTTTCGAGTGCAGGGTTTGTCGTCGGCGTAGAGGCGCAACCGGCAAAGGTCATCGCAACGGCCATGGCGGCTGTGAGCTTGGTGTTCATGAAATGTCCTTATTGAGACGGTTGGGAAGCGCGCGTGGACTCCTGGCGGAGCGCTTGCATGCTGGTGTCGAATTCCGTGGCGGCTTTCCTTGAACGTGCCTGCACGGCCATTGCTTCCGCTACTTGAGCGTCGATGTTTGCCTGGTCCGCGAGCAAAGCGGCAGGTTTTGGTTTGTGGTCGGCATTCGCCTTCTCGGCACGCGCCAATTTGTCGCGAGCGGTTGCGAGTTCCACCGGCGCTGCCTGAGGCGCTCCGGATTGCTCCGCGCGGTCGAGCGATGCCTTGGCGACGGCAATTTTTTCGTCTGTGACGGGATTGGCGGCGTAGGCGGCGACCCCGGCGGTGACCGCCAGCAGCGCAAACGCGATCCGTACAGGTGGGGAAAGTGCTTTGTCCATAATAGAATATCCTCAAGTGTTCGATCTCGGCCATCGCTTCCGTGCAGGGCCTAACCAAGACATGATGGTCGCTCGGGGTATGAGACGCTGTAGGTGGGGACAGTGACGCAACGTAGGACAATTGCGTGAACGATGCGCTAGGGAGAGGCGGATACTTCATCCACCATGGCGATGATGTTCAACAAGACTTCGCCGCCCACTCTGAGGCAACAATCCTCGATTTGTTTGCGGTCAAACGATCTTGCGACGGTCTTTCCCTTTGCGGCGAGCTCGATTCTCGAGCCATCGGGGACGTCACCCGTCGGGCCGTAGTCAATGCTCGCAATGACTCCAAAAAGGCCGTGGGGCACCAAACGGCTTTTTATTTCCAGTCTGATCTTCTTCAACCCGGTATCGAATTTCTCTCGTAATTGCGTTTCATCCATGGAGGCCTCCCAACTTAGGTATTACCCAACATGATACGCAGAATTGGCGCTCAGACGTCTGGCGACGAAATCGCACACAGTGCGGTATATCTATGTCCTAATGGCTTATCAGCGCCAATTCAACGGCCGAATCCACGTAATCAACCAGGGCGGGACGGCAGCGATGGCAATTCACGGTTCCACGGGCTCACCTTGGGACAACGAGGAGCTCGTCCGCGCCGAACTTTTCGGCAGCGAGCGCCTCGAGCAGCATGCTGCCAGTCTCGCGGCTGCCCAAGGGGTGACGCAAAGGCGCTCGGCACGGCGTTCCCTCGGCGCACGACTGAAACAAAACGAGTCCGTTCTGCTCGCCGCCTATCGGGCGATCGGGGCGGCGGTCGGCGAGGGCCGACCGATCACACCGGCCGCCGAATGGCTGCTGGATAATTATCACCTCGTCGAAGAGCAGATCCGCGAGATTCGGCAAGATCTGCCGCCTGGTTTCTACCGCCAATTGCCGAAGCTCGCGGACGGCCCGTTCGTCGGCTATCCCCGTGTGTTCGGACTGGCTTGGGGCTACATCGCCCACAGCGACAGCCGCTTCGATCCCGATTCTCTGCGTCTTTTCGTGCGTGCCTATCAGCGCGTTCAGCCGCTGAGCATCGGGGAGCTTTGGGCGGTCGCCATCACGCTGCGCATCGTGCTGGTCGAGAACCTGCGCCGCGCCGCCGCGCGCATCGTCAGCGGCCGGGCCGCGCGCCAGGAGGCCGACAATGTGGCCGACCGACTGTTGGGTCTGAATGGATATGCGGCTGAGCCCGACGCATTGACCTCCCGCGATGCGACCAGCGTCTCTTTGCCGCCGGCCTTTGCCGTCCAATTGGTGCTGCGGCTGCGCGATCAAGACCCGACCATAACGCCGGCACGGCGCTGGTTGGACGAGCACCTGATCCTGCAGGGCACGACAGCAGACCAGATCGTCCACGAGGAACATCAACGCCAAGGCACATCGAATGTGACCGTTCGCAACATCATCACGAGCATGAGGTTGCTCTCGGATGTGGATTGGCCTGAGTTCTTCGAGAGCGTCAGTCTCGTCGACGAACTGCTGCGCGCGAATAGCGGCTTTGGTGCAATGGATTTCGCGAGCCGCGATCTGTACCGCCGCGCGATCGAGCAATTGGCGCGCGGTTCGAAGCAGACCGAAATTGCCGTTGCGCGCGCAGCCTTGTCGGCTGGAAGTACGCCGCCCGCGGGCGATGACGTGGGCGCAGCGGACCGCCGAGGAGATCCGGGTTATCACCTGATCGGAGCCGGCCGGCGCGCCTTCGAATCGACCGTCGGCTTTCGAACCTCTCTTTGGCGTTACCTCGGCCACTTCAGGACCCGCGAAGCCGATGATTATATTGCCGCCATCATCCTGATCGCCGGAATCGTCCTTTTCCTGCCCATGATCACGTTGCATTCGTGGGGTGTAAGCGGCTTCCGCCTCGCGCTTCTGGCACTTCTGGGAGCGGTGCCGTCAGTCGATGCCGCCACCGCCTTCGTGAACCGCGCCGTCACCAGAGGATTGGGCGCGACGATTTTGCCCGGCCTGGCATTACGCGAAGGCATCCCATCGCATCTGCGCACCATGATCGTGGTGCCCGTACTTCTGACGACTCGCGCGGCCATCGAGGAAAACATCGAACGGCTGGAGATCCACCATCTCGCCTCGCCGGATGCCGAGCTGTACTTCGCGTTGCTTTCGGACTGGACGGATGCATCGGCCGAGCACGCGGCAGGAGACGCCGCGCTGCTCGACATCGCCGTCGAGGGCATCGCGCGATTGAATCGTCTGCACGGACCGGCCCCTGCGGGCGACCGATTTATGCTGCTTCATCGGCGGCGGGTGTGGAGCCGTGGGCAAAAGCTATGGATGGGCTGGGAGCGCAAGCGAGGCAAACTCCACGAATTGAACCAGCTGTTGCGCGGCCCAGCGGACACGACTTTCCTCGAGGTCGGCGGCCGCAGCCCTGTCGTTCCGCCGGATATCCGGTACGTCATCACACTGGATGCGGATACCCGGTTACCGCGAGATGCGGCACGGCGCCTGGTAGGAAAAATGGCTCACCCGTTGAACCGGCCCCGGTTCGATGCGGCCACCGGCCACGTCCTGGAGGGCTATGCAGTGCTGCAGCCGCGGGTCGCACCCTCTCTACCGCTGGGACGCGAAGGCTCTCTGTTTCAACGCGTATTCTCCAGCGCGAGCGGAATCGATCCGTATGCCGCCGCAGTCTCCGACGTGTACCAGGATCTCTTCGGTCTGGGTTCCTATGCCGGTAAGGGCATTTATGACGTTGATGCCTTCGAAGCCGCGCTGGCCGATCGCGTGCCCGAGGGGACGCTTCTCAGCCACGACCTGTTCGAGGGCACATTTGCCCGGGCCGGACTGGTTTCGGATATCGAAGTCGTCGAGGAATTTCCGTCGCGCTATGACGTGGCTGCCGCGCGCCAACACCGGTGGGCCCGGGGCGACTGGCAACTGCTGCCGTGGATGTTGGGCCGGGGAGATGCGGCGGGCGACAATCGCGGAAGCAGCACGCTGCCTTTGATCGGTCTGTGGAAAATGTTGGACAACCTGCGGCGCACGCTGTCGGCGCCGGCCGGCGTCGCGGCTCTTCTGGTGGGTTGGTGGCTGCCGGCCGGCGCCGCTCTGCTGTGGAGCGCCTTCATCATCGCGACGATTGCAATGCCGGCGCTGCTGCCCGTTATCGCCGCGATCGTACCCGGCCGCGCCGGCATAACGGTTCGCAGCCATCTGCGCGCGCTGCGTAAGGATGTCTGGCTGGCGGCGACGCAGACCGTCCTGCTGGTCACGCTCCTGGCGCACCAAGCGACGTTGATGGTCGATGCGATCGGCCGGACGCTGTTTCGGCTGCTCGTGAGCCGGCGGAATTTGCTGCAGTGGGTGACTGCGGCGCAGGCGAGGCTCAGTTTCCGCCTGTCGCTGCCAGGTGCGTATCGTCGTATGGCCGGCGCCGTTGTGATTGCTGCGGCCGGCGCCGTTCTCGTCACTTACTTCGGGGCTCACAATGGCTGGCTGGCGGCGCCCTTCTTGGTGCTCTGGGCAATATCTCCCGCCGTGGCAGTTTGGATCAGCGTTTCGCCGTTGGTGGCGGGACGTCTCACCGTATCTGGGGCGGACGCGCGTGCCTTGAGGTCGGTTGCGCGTCGCACGTGGCGATACTTCGAGACCTTCGTGACGGCCGACGATCAGATGTTGCCGCCGGACAATTTTCAGGAGGACCCCCGGCCTGTGCTGGCCCACAGGACTTCGCCGACCAACATGGGCCTGTACCTGCTGTCAGCCGTCAGCGCCCGCGACTTTGGCTGGTCAGGTACCTTCGACTTTGTCGAGCGGGTGGAGGCGACGCTGGCGACCATGAATCGTCTCGAGAGGTTTCGCGGTCATTTCTACAATTGGTATGACACGCGCGATCTGCGGCCTCTGGACCCGCGATACGTATCGACCGTCGATAGCGGCAATCTTGCCGCCCATCTGATCGCTCTAGCGAACGCATGCCACGGCTGGATCGATCTGCCATCCGACTACAATCAGTGCTTTCCCGGTATACGCGACTCTCTCGAACTCGCGCGCGAAGCCCGGCGAGGGCTGCCCGACGACCGCAGGATGCATGCCACTTCGCGGGATCAGATCGATGATGCCCTCGCCGCTCTCGTGGCGGCGCTTGATGTTGCGGAATCCGCAATCACGCCGATCGCAACACGATTGGCGGCTCTCACGCCCCTCGCTGCAACGCTGACCGACATCGGCCGTACACTCGCGGGCGAGTGGGGAAGCGACGCGGGAGGCGAACTGCTTTTTTGGAGCGAAGCGACGCAACGGTCAATAGAAAGCTGGTGCCGGGATGTGATGCAGACAGAGGATTCGCGCCACAGTCTGAGAAAGCGCCTGGCGGCGATCGAGGTGTCGGCGCGCTGGATGGCCGAAGGGATGCAGTTCGGCTTTCTGTTCGATCAGCAGCGCCGCCTGCTCTCGATCGGGTGCACCGCGGACGGCACGCTCGACTCCAATTGCTATGACCTGCTCGCCTCCGAGGCGCGTCTGGCGAGCTTCATCGCGATCGCGAAGAACGACATTCCAGCCCGCCACTGGTTCCGGCTCGGACGGTCTGTCACACCGATCGGCAAAGGGGCCGCCCTCATTTCCTGGTCGGGCTCGATGTTCGAATATCTCATGCCTTCGCTCGTCATGCGCGCGCCGGCCGGAAGCTTGCTGGAGCAGACGAACGGCCTGATCGTTCGGCGACAGATCAATTATGGTACCGAGGTGGGTATTCCGTGGGGCATTTCCGAATCCGCCTACAATGCGCGCGATCTCGAGCTCACCTACCAGTATTCAAACTTCGGTGTACCCGGCCTGGGGTTGAAGCGCGGTTTGCGCGAGAACACCGTCGTCGCGCCGTACGCCACGGCGTCTGGCGGCCATGGTCGATCCGCAAAGCGCCATGCGCAATTTCGAGCGCCTTTCCGCCATCGGCGCACGCGGCCGATACGGATTCTATGAGGCGCTCGACTACACCCGCTCGCGGCTTCCGGAAGGTGCCCAGGTCGCCATCGTGCAGGCGTACATGGCGCATCATCAGGGCATGACCATCGTGGCCATTGCGAACGTCCTTCTCGATGGCAAGATGCGCGGACGATTTCATGCCGAGCCCAGCATTCAGGCGACGGAATTGCTGTTGCAGGAGCGCGCGCCACGCGATGTGTCGGCAGTTCATCCGCGGGCAGAGGAGGTCAATACGGCCGCGCCGCTCACGGACACCCGGCTCCCGGAGGTCCGCCGTCTGCTGAGCCCACACGATGCCGTGCCGCAAACGCATTTGCTCTCGAATGGGCGCTACTCCGTAATGCTCACGAGCGCCGGTTCCGGCTACAGCCGCTGGCGCGACATCGGGGTGACACGCTGGCGGGAAGACGCCACACGCGACGACACGGGTAGTTACATCTTCTTGCGAGACGTTGAGAGCGAGGCCCTCTGGTCGGCGGGTTATCAGCCGATCGGAGTCGAGCCTGAAACCTATCAGGTCACCTTTACCGAGGATCGCGCGGAATTCATTCGCACCGACGCCTCGATCACGACGACGCTGGAGGTAGTCGTATCGCCCGAGGATGACTCCGAAGTACGGCGTCTGTCGGTCGCGAACACCGGTCATCGGGACCGGGAGATCGAGGTCACCTCCTATTCGGAACTGGTGCTCGCTCCGCCTGCGGCCGACGCGGCACATCAGGCCTTTCTGAAGCTCTTCGTGCAAACCGAGTATGTCGCCAAATTGAACACGCTGCTCGCGACGCGCCGCAAGCGCACACCCGACGAACCCGACATTTGGGCGGCCCAACATGCAGTCGTCGAAGGCATCGGTGTTGGGCGAGCCGGAATTCGAAACGGATCGGGCGCGTTTTCTGGGTCGAGGACGGGAAGCGAGAGTCGCCGCTTGCCGTGGTGGACGGGCGGCGCCTGTCCAACACGGCGGGGACGGTACTCGATCCGGTGTTTGCACTTCGCTATCGTATTGCAGTGCCCGCCGGCACGACCGCACGAATCGCCTTCTGGACCGGGGTGGCGTCGTCGCGCGCCGGCGTGCTCGATCTGCTCGACAAGCACCACGAAGCCAACTCGTTCGTGCGCGCTACCACGCTCGCTTGGACCCAGGCTCAGGTGGAGCTGCGCCATCTTGGCATCGACTCGGCCGAGGCGGGGCTATTTCAACGCCTTGCGGGCCATCTGCTCTACGCCCACGCGTCGATGCGGCCGTCTTCCGATACGATACGCGGCGGCAGCGGTCCACCGGCGGGGTTGTGGGCGCAGGGAATCTCGGGCGATCTTCCCATTCTGCTCCTGCGGATCGACGCCGTCGAAGACATTGCCATTGTTCGCCAATTGCTGCAGGCGCACGAATACTGGCGAATGAAGGGCCTCGCGGCGGATCTGGTGATCCTGAACGAGCGTGCGATGTCCTATGTCCAGGATCTGCAAAACACACTGGAAACCCTGGTGCGCATGAGCCAGTCACGGCCACAGCCGGGGACGCACAGCGTGCGCGGCTCGGTGTTCGTGCTGCGCGCCGATCTCATTTCGGAACAGACGCGCACGCTGCTATCAGCCGTGGCGCGGGTCGTGTTGGTTGCGCGGCGCGGCGACCTCGCCGATCAACTGGATCGCGTGCGTAAGGCCGCCGTGAACACTCCGCGGCCGATGAAGCGCATGCTTGAAGGTTGAGGCGCCAGCCAGTGCACCCGCGGCGCACGATCTTGAATTCTTCAACGGATTGGGAGGATTCGGTGCAGGAGGGCGCGAATACGTGACTATTCTGGGCCCGGGACAGTCGACACCCGCGCCCTGGATCAATGTGATCGCCAATCCGCACTTTGGATTTCAGATTGCGGCCGACGGCAGCGGCTTTACCTGGGCGCTCAACAGCCGTGAACATCAGATCACTCCGTGGTCGAATGATCCGGTCGCCGATCGCCCCGGCGAGGTGTTGTATCTGCGCGATGAGGAAACCGGCGAGGTGTGGGGAGCGACGGCCGCGCCGATCCGCGACCCCAGTGCGACTTACCTTGCGCGGCACGGACAGGGATACAGTAGATTCGAGCACACTGCGCGCGGCATCGAGATCGATCTGCTCATGTATGTCCCCATGGGTGACCCCATCAAGATCTCCCGCCTGAAGATGCGCAACGCATCGCAGAACACGCGACGGCTTTCGATCACCGCCTATGCCGAATGGGTGCTCGGAACATCGCGCGCGGCGTCGGCGCCGTTCATTCTGACGGATCTCGATCCGGAAACCGGCGCACTGTTCGCCCGCAATCCGTGGGACGCGGCGTTCGGCACTCGAGTCGCTTTCGCGGACATGGCCGGGCGCCAGTCACAGTGGACCGCGGACCGGGGCGAATTCCTCGGGCGCCATGGCTACGCTCGAGATGCCCGCTGCTCTTGGCTCGCGGCTCCCTTTATCCGGGCGAACAGGCGCCGGCCTCGATCCGTGTTGCGCTCTGCAGACATCGATATCGCTGGAGCCGGGCCAGACCGCGGAGATCGTCTTCTTTCTGGGTGAAGCCGACAACGCATCAGCCGCGCAGTCGTTGCTCGCTCGTTACCGCAGTGCCGATCTCGATGCGGTGTTACAGAGATGTCATCGAGCATTGGGAGCAGGTTCTCGGCGCGGTCCAGGTGAAAACGCCGGACCGATCCTTGGACATCATTCTCAACCGCTGGATGCTCTATCAGGCGCTTGCATGCCGCATCTGGGCGCGAACGGCTTTCTATCAGGCCAGCGGCGCCTACGGATTTCGCGATCAGCTGCAGGACGGAATGGCGCTCGCCGTCGCGCGGCCGGACCTTACACGAGAGCATTTGCTGCGCGCCGGAGGGCGGCAATTCATCGAGGGCGATCTGCAGCATTGGTGGTTGCCCCCGGTCGCCGCCGGCTCGAGCCGGGCAGGGCGTTCGCACCCGCATCAGCGACGATGTGGTCTGGCTCGCCTATTGCGCCGTTCAATACATCGATACCACGGGTGATGCGGCGGTGCTCGACGAGAAGATTCCGTTTCTCGAAGGCCGCGCGCTGCAGCCGGAGGAGCACGACGCATTCTTCATGCCGGGATGTTCGGAGGAAACCGCGACGCTTTTCGAGCATTGCGCACGAGCGCTCGATCATGGGCTGCAAGTCGGAGAGCACGGCCTGCCGTTGTTCGGAACCGGTGACTGGAACGACGGAATGAACCGGGTCGGCGAGAAGGGCAAGGGCGAAAGCGTCTGGCTCGGGTGGTTTCTGTACGCGACGCTGATGTCCTTCGCGCCTGTGGCCGCGGCACGCGGCGAGCATGTCCGCGCAACCCGGTGGCTGGCGCACGCGGCGGCGCTGCAGACGTCGCTCGAGCAGGCATGGGACGGCGATTGGTACAGGCGCGGCTACTTCGATGACGGAACGCCGCTGGGATCGGCTTTGAGCGCCGAATGCCGCATCGACTCGATCGCACAGTCGTGGAGCGTGATTTCCGGTGCCGCCGAATCCGGCCGCGCGGCGCGCGCCATGGGCAGCGTGGACAGCCAACTGGTCCAGTCCGGACGCCGGTCTCGTCTTGCTCTTTACGCCGCCATTCGATCACATCCTGCACGATCCAGGTTATATCAAGGGATACCCGCCGGGCATTCGAGAAAACGGCGGACAATACACCCACGCCGCCACGTGGACGGTCATCGCGCAGGCGATCCTCGGGAATGGAACCCAAGCTGCGAAACTCTTCTCCTTCCTCAATCCGATCAGCCATACGAGCACCCGCGCCGACGTGCAACGCTACAAGGTTGAGCCCTATGTGGTGGCTGCGGACGTCTATTCAGTTACTCCGCATGTCGGGCGCGGGGGTTGGACCTGGTACACGGGATCGGCCAGCTGGATGTACCGCGCCGGTCTCGAGTGGATCCTGGGATTGCGGGTGCGAGCCGGACAAACTGTCATTGACGCCGTGCATTCCTGCGGACTGGCCCGGCTTTGAAATTGTCTTCAGGCACGCGTCAGCACGCTATGAGATCCTGGTGGAGAACCCGAATCGCGTGAGCCGTGGCGTCGCTCACGTCGAATTGGACGGCAAGAAGCTTCCGGCCGGCGAGACTCATATCGTCCTGGTCGATGACGGCTGCACGCACGAGGTGCGGGTGATGCTGGGATAGCCAACCGCTCGCACTTACATAATGTGCAATACCGCACCAACGCGGCAATTTCGACGCAGGTCTTGTGACCTCATCGCACTATGTCGGTGACTGCATCTCAGTTTTACAGTAAGTGTCTTAGTACCATCTGGTAGATCCGAGAGCGGTGTTCACTGGGAGAGAGGTATCAATCCGCCTCGATTGCGCACGCTCTCATTGACTTGGCGCTGGAGCATCGGCGCGCGGCTCGGCATTGCATTTGCGGCGGTGGCGGGTCTTGCGGTTGCGGCAAATCTCCTGATCGAGCATGAGATTTTGATCACGCGTACGCGGGTGATCCAAATTCCTGTGCCTGTCTCATTGATATCTGCAGGAATTACCCCTCGGTTGTCCAGCACATCGCTGCCGCAGACAGGGGAGGGGAGTGCCAAATCGCTGGTTTCCGCGATCGACCTCTATGAGGCTGCAATTCGCAGCCGGCTGTCTGTCGAGAACACCGATAGCGACACTCAACTGGCGAGTGCAAAGCGTGAGCTTGAAGATGAAATACGAGCCTATGTCCCGCAGCCCTACGGGGAGGCGGCGACCCACCGCCGGCAAGAGCTGCGCGAGCATCTGAAGGTCTACCGCTCGCACGGTGCTGCGCTCGTGGACGCAGCCGACGCCCGACAGAAAGCGCTCAAGGAATTCTGGGATTGCTTCGAGGTGTTGGATGCGCGCACGAAGACCGCGCTTGCCCGGTCCCGGAAGATTTTTGGCCGCGTAATCGCACGCAAATCGCTCGTTGATCTGAACTCGAGCCTTGACGAGATCCGGCGCGGCTTCGCGAGCCTGCCGCCCGCGGGCCTTTGGGATCTGGGAGCGCTCGACGCAGTTGCTACAAGCGAGAGGGCGCTCGCGGCCAGTCTGCAGACAAACGATGTAGCGTTGAAGCACTCTCAAGGCGAGATCTGGGTCGCGCAGGTCCATGCCGATATGGCGAAGATTGCCGCGCTGCAGGAATCCCTCATTCGATCCGACGCGCAGCGTCGCGCGGTCGAGAACAATTTTGCGAAGGAATCACGGAACCTGGTCGCGCTGATCAACGCCTCTGAATGGCCGTCGATGGCGCGCGATGAGCCCTCCACGAATGTCGCTCCAGGCATTCGAGCCGAGTCGCCAAGTGAACACACGACCGAGACGACCTCAACCTCTGCGGGTCAGTCTACACACGCAACACTGATGTTCTGGCTGAGTGTCAGTGTCTTATCGCTGCTGCTGTGGATCTCGATTCGCACGGTCATGAGCGTCGTCGGGCCAGTACGCCGAATGAGGGCCGCGGCGCATCGGTTGGCGAAGGGCGAAGCTCGGGTTCGGGTGGGACGTGGCGGTATCCGAGAATTGGATGATCTGGCTGTTTCATTCAATCAGATGGCGGAACAATTAGCTGACGCACGAACGATGGCGAGCAATTACCAGGAGGGGCTGGAAGCGACCGTGACCCTGCGTACGCGCGAACTGCGGCATTTGGCCGAGCACGACCCATTGACGCACTTGCCGAACCGGCGGCAGTTGTTCATGCATCTGAAGGACGTCATCACACGGGCGCAGGCGAACCTCTCGTCCGTCGGTGTATTTTTCGTGGATCTCGACAATTTCAAGAACATCAACGATAGCCTCGGTCACGCTTTCGGCGACCGCGTGCTGGGCGCGATTGCGGAGCGGTTGCGAACAAGGGCGGGTACCGGTGGCTTCGCGGCGCGTCTCGGCGGCGACGAGTTCACCATCGTGTTCGACGGTATAGAGAACATGGACGGCGTTACTACAATCGGCAGGGAGTTGGTGCACGCGTTTCAAGAACCGGTGGCGGTTGATGGTCGGGACTTGATGATCAGCATCAGCGTGGGCGCCAGCGTGTATCCCGATCACGGTCGTGACGCCGAGGCGCTATTGCGCGCTGCGGACGCCGCATTGTTCCGTGCCAAGGCACTCGGACGCAGCCAGCTGGCCGTATTTAGTCCGGCGCTATTAGACGAGGCGTCGGCTAAATTCAGTACGGAACAAGGATTGCGCCACGCTCTGGAGCGTGGTGAATTCGAGCTGGCGTTTCGGCCGGAAATTGACGCCGTTACGCTGAGTACCGGCGTCGTGGAGGCATTGCTGCGCTGGCGCCTGCCGGACGGTCGCCGCGCATCGCCCGGGGAGTTCCTGGCGATCGCCGAAGAATCGGGCCTGATCTTGGAAATCAGCGACTGGGTGCTCCGTACCTCGATCGAAACGGCGGCGCGTTGGCACCATGGCGCGTGGCCGGAGGCCCGCGTCGCCATCAATCTTTCCTCCCGCCAACTGCTGGACGGACGTTTCGTTGATCACGTCATGGGACTGCTGCGCGAGCATCGACTGCCGCCGCGTTGTATCGAGATTGAGCTCACGGAAAATGTGCTGCAGACCGGCGCGGCTACCATCAATGTATTGCGTCAATTGAGAGACCAAGGGATAGCCATCGCGCTCGATGATTTTGGTATCGGATATTCCTCCTTGGCGTCGCTCGAGAAACTGCCGTTGACGCGCGTCAAGCTCGATGGCACGCTGATTGCAAGCATTCATACCAGCGCACGCTCAGCCGCAATCGCCCGGGCTCTCGTCGGGCTTTGCCACAACATCGGTCTGGAAGTGACGGCTGAAGGCATTGAGTACCCCGAGCAACTGGTGCTGCTGGCAGACCTCGCGCCAATTCACCTGCAGGGATATCTGCTCGCACGCCCGGTTTCCGCTAAGGAGCTGTTATCCGTGATAACGGCGCTTCCGAACCATATGACATCGCTTCTTCTGTCATCGTCTGTCACGGATACCGCTCAGGGTATGGCGCCACGGGAGCGGTCCCAAGCGCATCTGCGCGCCATCCGAAAGTAAGGGCATGGGATATTAAACGGATGCCGGGGCTCGGGCGCCCCATGGTTGTCCCATGGTGGTCCGTGCTCTACCGTACAGACAAGCTCGCGCCGCTCTGATGACATGGGCTGACGTGGGACAGATGGTGTCGCCGGAGCGGATTCGCGGGTATTGGCAGGATAAGCGAGAGGGCGTTGTGGCCCAACATGCATGAATGCGGTCGATGGGGCAGATTCCACCGCGGATACTCCGCTCTGGAAGGACATCGTTTCTCGATTTCAGAGGCCGTCGCGAAGGAAAGCGACGTGGCAATTGCTCAATACCCTGGGTCCATATGTCGCGCTCTGGTATGCAATCTATCGCAGCATCAACGTATCGTATTGGATTACGTTGCCGCTGGCCGTGCTGGCGGCAGCGTTCCTCGTCCGCATCTTCATCATCTTTCATGACTGCGGTCATGGATCATTTTATGCATCCCGATCCGCCAATCGAATAGTTGGATTCATCACCGGAATGCTGACGCTGACTCCGTACCACCATTGGCGCTGGCAGCATGCGTTGCACCATGGCTCTTCCGGAGATCTGGATGGACGCGGGGCCGGTGATATTTGGATGCTAACCGTTCAAGAATACCTCGATTCGTCGCGCTGGCGGCGGTTCGGCTACCGACTGGCGCGCAACCCGATCGTTCTCTTTGTCGCTGCTCCGTTTTATGTCTTTGTGATTCATCATCGCTTCCCGTCGTCCGCTGCGCCCAGGCGGGAGCGACGCTCGGTTCGCTGGATGAATCTTGCGGTGGCCGTGATGGCCTGCGTCATGAGCTTCTTCATGGGCCTCAAAGCGTATCTGGTGATCCAAGTCGGAGTGTCTACGCTCGCAGGCGCGGCGGGGATTTGGCTGTTCTACGTACAACATCAATTTGAAGGCGCCTACTGGGAGCGCCGCGACCAGTGGAATTACGCGGAAGCTGCACTGCAAGGCAGCTCTTTCTACAAGCTGCCGAGAGTCTTGCAATGGTTCTCGGGCAATATCGGCTTTCATCACATCCACCATTTGAGCCCATTCATTGCCAACTACCACCTGCAACAATGTCACGACGCGGATGAATTCTTCGCGCAAGTAAGGCCTATTACGCTGGCGGCGAGTTTGAAGTCTCCTGCGTTTCGTCTCTGGGACGAGCAGCACAGGAAGTTGGTTGGGTTCCGTGCACTGGCTGCCGGCGCGGCCGGGACCCGGCACTGAACCGCGGGTCCGTCGAGGTCACGCGGCATTCGGCGAAACGCCACCTACGCCAGGGCGAGTGGTACCGCTTCTTCCCATCGTCCTTGTGCTTTGAGGATCAGCTCGATGACTTCTCGTGCTGCTCCCCGTCCGCCGCCCCGCTTCGTTGTGTAGTGGCACACCTGTTTGAGCTCCGGCGCGCCATCAGCTACGCATACTCCGAGACCAGAGCGTTGGGCGAGCGGGATATCGGGCAAGTCATCGCCAAGGTATGCAATCTCTTCCTCCGTGACTCCAGCCCGCTTCATGCAGTCTTCATAGGCGTGCGTCTTTGTTGCCTGCCCGAGACACACGAAGCTCACATGAACCTCTTTCGCGCGTTGCTCAACCGCTGGAGAGCTTCTCCCCGTGATAAAGCCGGTCAGGATTCCCATTATGTGAGCAAGCGATAGACCCTGCCCATCCCGAGCGTTGAATACCTTCATCTCTGTGACCAACGGGGCTTCATGCTGCTCGACCGCGAGGGACGAGATCAGGCACACGCTTCCGTCGGTCAGAGTCCCATCGACATCCATCAAGAACAGCTTAATCCTACGGGCTCTCGTCAGAACGTCGGGAGTAATCGCAGAAGATGACTGGTCAGACATATCCAATAATAGCCTTATGGTTTAGGAACAGTATCAAAGTTGGGCTTCGCTGCTTCGTACGTGCGGCAGCGTACAGACCGACTGTGCCCGGTAGTGTAGATTTTACACTTGTCAATCGAGGAGGCGAATCGACTATGAAAACCCAAGCTCTTGAGTCGCACGTTGCCATCGAACAGACGAAGGGCGACTCTTACGCGAGTCCGACCCGCATGATTGGCCCCACTAAAGTGATTGATAGTGCGCGCGCGGCAGAAAATATTGCGGAGTGGCGCAAGTATTTACCGGAAGACTGCGTCAATTCGATGGTGAAAGCCGGCTGGCATGGGACAGTTTGAACGTAACGCGGCGCCGGGAGCATGAGTAGAGAGCCACTCCCGCCATAGTCGTCGTGGCCATGAGGTTGTCATCCCCCGGACAGGGGGATCGGCGGGCACCCATGCGTCGGCACCGTCCGCTGTGCACCCGTCGAGCCGTATCCTTTCAGAGCAGTACGGCGATCGTGGATTGTGGGTTCTGCATAATCGCGGTTTCAGTCAACTCGAACTCAAGGTACCGCGGATCCAATCCGGTCTCGTGCAGAACAGCCTGAACACCCTGAACAAAGTCTTTCGATCGCAATTCCACCGCGGAGATGTTGATCGCCACATGTCAGCGTTCTTCACGAGCGTCTCTGCGTCGGTTCCATCCTCCGGATAGATGCCGATGCCCATACTGGCGGTGATTTGCAGGTCATGCTCCTTGACGCGGTGGGGAAGGCTGAGAGCGGTGAGTATCTTGTTTGCACTGAGAGGGAGACAGAGGGATGCGGCGCGTGAAGTCGGCCAAGCGGGCTGCCTCACTACGAATCAAAGAGTTGCGAGCGCGTTCGTGCTAACCGATTGCCGTCTGCACCCTATAGAGCGAATGGTGTAAACTTTACAGAGGTTTTGCGACGCATTGGCCATCAGAACGTCGCCCAAATCCGCCACGGAGGCGCACGCGCATCGTTTCTCACGGTCTTGAAAGGAACCATTTATTGGCTGCGTTACCCGGACCAGTATGGGACCGGTGGCTTCCCCAGCTGGAATCGGTCGAATTGCTTCTAGGCGAAGCGGTGCACGAGTCTGGTGCGACGCTGAGTCATGTGTACTTCCCGACCAGCGCCATCGTTTCCCTACTCTATGTCATGGAAAATGGAGCGGCGGCGGAAATTGCCGTCGTCGGCGACGATGGGATAGTGGGAGTTTCAGTATTTATGGGGGGCGGGTCCACGACGAGTCGCGCGGTTGTTCAAAGCGCCGGGCATGCCTTTCGACTCAAAGCGCAAAATTTGATGGACGAGTTCAACCGTAACGGTCCCGTTCTTAGAGTATTGGATCGCGTTGAGCTGGAAAAGCGCACCTGCGAATGCTACGCAGTTGTGCGGCGGGAATACGCACGCTTACTTCCCAAGCCAACACCGACTTTCCGTAGATAGCGTGTGGCACGCGGACACCTACCGTCGGCAGGGGTCAGTACGCCGAGCTCAGCCATGAATGCAGGCCCGCTGCCGGATGATCCGGCACCGAACAAGACGGCCCCGACACGGGTCGTGGGTCTTGGCGCTTCCGCCGGCGGACTCGAGGCCTTGCAACAGTTTATCGCGAATGTGCCACCGGCGAGCGGGATGGCGTACGTCGTCGTGCAGCACCTCGACCCGACGCATAAAGCGATGCTGACCGAGCTATTGCAGCGCGCAACCGCGATGCCGGTGCATGAAGCTACGGAATCGATGCGAGCCGAGCCTGATATGGTCTACGTGATTCCGGCGAGCACCGAACTCACTGTAGTCAACGGCCGCTTGCGTCTGGCGGAGCCCGCGCAACCGCGCGGAAGGCGGCTGCCGATTGACGCGTTGTTCTGCTCTCTTGCCCGCGACCAGGGTGAGTGCGCGATCGGGGTAGTGTTATCGGGCATGGGTTCAGACGGGACCATCGGTCTGCAGGCGATCAAGGCCCAGGGCGGCCTGACTCTCGCGCAAGACCCCACATCGGCGCAGTTCGATTCCATGCCGAGGAGCGCGATCGACGCAGGTGCCTGTGACATTGTCGCTTCGGCCGCGGAGCTCCCGCGTCGCATCTTGCTGGTTGCCGCGAAACACCCCGTCACGGCAGTCAGATCCGTGGGCACGGGAGAGGACAGCCAGCAATCGTTGAACTTGATCCTCGGTCTGTTGCGCGAGCGCAGCAAACACGATCTCACGCTTTACAAGATCAGCACGGTGACGCGGCGCATTGAGCGACGCATGGGTGTGCATGGCCTCGATACACTCACGGGCTATGGACGATTCGTACAGGAAAATCCACAGGAACTCGATCTGCTCTTCAAGGAGCTGCTGATCGGCGTTACCAGTTTCTTTCGCGATCCGCCGCTCTGGCAAGAACTCAGGGACACGGTGTTGCCTGCATTGCTGGCCCGGCGTACCCCCGGGACGCCGATGCGGGCCTGGGTCGCGGGTTGCTCGACGGGCGAGGAGGCCTACTCCCTGGCGATGGCGTTTAGGGAGGTAGCTGACACGCAGCCTAACCCCGATGCCTGGACACTGCAGATTTTTGCAAGCGACGTCAATGCGGATGCGATCGCCGTGGCGCGCAGCGGACGATTCTCTGGGAAGATTGCCGTCGATGTGGCTCCGGAACGCCTCAGTCGCTTCTTCAATGCGGAGGGCGAAGGGTTTCTGATCGGACAAGAAATCCGTCAAATGATCCTGTTCGCCCAGCACGACGTGATCCTCGATCCGCCGTTCACACGGCTCGACATCCTGTCCTGCCGCAATCTGATGATCTACTTCAACGCCACGCTCCAGCAGCGCCTGGTGCCGTTGTTTCACTACGTGATGCGTCCGGGTGGTGTATTAATGCTGGGCGGGTCCGAGACGGTCGGCCGATCACTATCACTGTTCACCCCACTGGATTCGAAGTCCAGGGTATACCTGCGCAGCGGTGCCGTCGCCGTTGCCGGCAATGTGGACTTTCCCGTCAATCGCAGCCTGTCAATGCGCACATCCGCGCAGGAGTCGAATGTGTCCCATCCCCTCAACCGCCTAGCAAACCTTCAATCGCTCGCCAACCAGGTGCTGCTGCAGCAGTTCTCGCCGCCCGCGGTGCTGGTCAATGAGCAGGGCGATGTTGTCTACATCAACGGGCACACCGGCAAGTACCTCGAACCGGCGGCCGGAAAGGCCAACTGGAACATCCATGTCATGTTGCGTCCAGCAATCCGCACGCAGCTCGCAGCCGCGATGCGCCAGGCCCTGCACGAGAAGAACACGATCGAGTTGCACGGCCTCAGACTCGAGGAAGATCCGCAATCCACGCTCGATGTGACGATTCAGCCTCTTCGGGAGTCGCCCGGACTCGAGGGGATGGTAATGATCGTCTTTCGCGATATCGCCATCCCACCGCGCGCCACGCGGAGGCGAAAACGGGCGGGCGGCTCACTCGACCCGGCGATCAGCGACGATCTGGCGCGCGCGCACACGGAAATTCGCGCACTGCGTCAGGAGATGCACGCGTCCCAGGAGGAGCTACAGAGCGCTAACGAGGAGTTACAATCGACCAATGAGGAGTTGCAGTCGGCCAATGAGGAGCTGACGACTTCCAAGGAAGAATCGCAGTCCATGAACGAGGAGCTACAGACGATCAACACCGAACTGCATTCGAAGCTCGACGATTTGGCGCTGGCGCAGAGCGATATGCAGAACCTGCTCAATAGCACGGACATCGCGACGCTGTTTCTCGACAATGCACTGAACGTACGTCGATTCACTGAGCACATCACTCGCATCGTCCAGCTGCGTGAGGGGGATATCGGCCGGCCGCTCAGCGACCTCGCCAGCACGCTCATCTACCCGCAACTACACGCCGACGCCACGGAGACCCTGCGTACCCTGGCGTTTTCAGAGAAACAGATCGCAACCACGGACGCGCATTGGTACACGGTGCGAATCATGCCCTACCGCACTGTCGCGAACGTGATCCAGGGCGTTGTAATCACCTTCGTCGACATCACTGCCGCGAAGGAGCTTGAGTCACACCTGCGCAAGCCATAGCAAGGTGGAGTACAGTCCCCCCTTGGCGGCGTTGCGACAGGAACGAGGTGCTACGATGTCGAGCAATTTGATCGAAGCCGAGAGCGTAGCGGACCTGCGCCTGCGCGCGTTGCAACGCTTGACAGGAGAAAATGGTTCGCAGGACGCGCGGCTCAACGCGTCCGCGGCATTCCGGGTTCTGCACGACCTCGCATCGTCTCCGTCAACCAGTGCAGCAGCACTGGCCCTGCTCCATGAACTGCAGGTGTACCAGGTGGAACTGGACTTGCAGGATGAGGAACTGCGCCGTTCTCGTGCTGAGCTGGAAGCGACCCTGATTCGTCAGGTACAGCTATACGATTTTGCACCGGTCGGCTGCTTTACCATCGATCGAAGCACCGCGCTGCGGGAACTCAACCTCGCCGCTGCGAGTATGCTCGGATCCGAGCGGGACCATCTGTTGGGGCGGACTCTCGATTCTTTTCTGGCGCCGCAGAGCGCGCGTGCTTTGCATGCGATGCTCGCGAGTGTGAGCGATGGCGGTCCGCCGGAAGTCGACGCGCTGCAGCTGCTGGCGCGCCGCGGCGCGCCGCGGCGCGTGCATGCCTCAGCCAATCGGGACCCGGACGGTCAACACTTCCTCATCGCCTTTATGGACGTCGCCGAGAAGGGAGAAAGACCTACGGTCTGACGTGCGCGGCAATATCCCCCGCGCAGGCCGTTACGCAGTGCCCGGACTGCAGGTTCCAATCAGAGCCGGGGGCCTCCGATCCACCGCTGGCTAAATGGCAAGCGGTCCGTTCCGGCTCTGCGTAAGCAAACGCCGACACCGCTTCGCGTACAACATACAGAGCAGCGGAGAGTGGCATGGTTCAATACGGCGGCCGAGCGGGCAAAATCAAAGTGTTACGTGGACGTTTGCCGCGAGCCCTCCGCACAAAACCGGATGGCCGCTGAGGGTCCGCACTTTAAGGCTGCGTGCGGTACCGTCCCGACAAACACCACCGCTCATGCTCCAATAGCGACTGAAACCAGCTAATGGAGATCGTTATGTACATCGGCGGCATTCTCGGAACAATACTCCTCATCGCACTCATCGTATGGGTGATTCGCAGGGTGTAAAGCATGGTTGCTGTGTCAACTCGTGGACAGCGACATCACGAATACACGAGAGAACTTCGTTCTCGGTAGGAGAAGAACATGGATTGCCTACCTTCTCCATGGGTATCGCGGTAGAAGAGGTGGCCCACTTTAGGAACAATGCGCATCGGAGACGGAGACCGTCGCCACATGATTGTCTCAGCTGTTGCGAATGTAGGTGGCTACGTCGGAAGCGACTACTTCCGTATCTAGTGCGCATCGCAACAACTAAAAATGGGGCTGGCGCCGGCGCGCTTGCGTCGCCGCCTCAACGATGGAAAAACGCATCGAGCTCTTGGCCGGGCGCCGCATCGGCGAAGCCGTCGAACTTGCCCTGTTCGGCGATCAGCTTGGCAGCCCGCATAAAGCCGCCCCAGGCCGAGCGCGCCAACGCTCCACCGACGCTGACCCGCCGCACGCCGAGAGCCGCGATCTCAGGCATGGTGAGATCTCCCGGCCAAGCCATCAGCAGATTGACCGGCTTCGGCGCCACGCCGGCAACCACTGCGTTGATGTGCTCGGGTGTGCGGATACCCGGTGCATACAGGCAGTCGGCACCCGCGTCCGCATAGGCCTTGAGCCGATGTATCGCTTGCCCGATGTCGGGTTGTCCGTGGAGAAAGCATTCGGCTCGTCCAACCAGTAACGTGTCGCCGCCAGCCTTGTCGATTGCTTTGCGCGCCGCGCGAATCCTGGCAACGGCCGTGTGCAATTCGTAAATCGGCCGGGACGCATCACCGGTTGAATCCTCGATCGATAGTCCCGCGACTCCGGTCTCGACGGCGAGCCTGACGCTTTCCGCAACCCCGGCCGCATCGGGCGCGAATCCGCTTTCGAAGTCGGCGTTGATCGGCAAATTCGTCGCCTCGACCATGTCGGTTAAATGATCGAGTACCCGGTCTCGCGACATACCGCCGTCACGATGGCCGTGCGACCACGCGAATCCCGAACTGGTCGTGGCGAGCGCTTTGAAGCCCAGGCCCTGCAGGAATCGGGCGCTGCCGATGTCCCATGGATTGGGGATGGCGAAACATCCTGCCTCGTGCAATTTGTGAAATGCGCGGCGCTTGTCGGCAATACTGGGACGGGAATGGGACATGTGAGTACTCCTCAGGGACGCGTTTCGATAGCCATTGTGCACGCGACCGGGAACTCGCGCATCTCGCACTTTCCATGTACCTTATGGCGATGATTCGCAGCGGTCCCCCCTTATCACTCGAGGAGATCGTCGAAGGCGGACTGTGCATCGGTTGCGGGCTGTGTCAGGCGGTGGCCGGAGCCGACAAAATCCGAATCCTTTTGACCCCGGAGGGCCGCGAGCGACCTGTCGCGCCCGCGCCTTTGGATGCAGCGATGCTGAAGCGCATCAATGCGATCTGCCCGGGCACGCGAGTCGAGGGCGTCCGGCCCGAGGATCAATCAACGCAACCGATGCACGACGTTGTTTGGGGGCCGGCGGAACACCTGGCCATCGGCTATGCGAGCGACCCGGTTGTTCGCCACCGCGGTTCGACAGGCGGCGTATTAACGGCACTGGGTCAGTTCCTGCTCACGAGCGGCCGGGTGAAGTTCATCCTGCACGTCGCCGCGTCCGGCCGGGAACCGCTGCGCACTGTACGGCGCCTGAGCTTCGATGCGACTTCCGTGCTCGATGCCGCGGGATCGCGCTATGGTCCGGCGGCGCCACTAGTTGATTTTACCGAGCTCCTGGATCGAGCCGAGCCGTTCGCACTGATCGCGAAGCCTTGCGATATCGCGGCTGTGCGCAACCTGGCGCGGATCGATTCCCGGGTTGACCGGTATCTGCGGTATGCCCTGACCTTCGTCTGCGGTGGGGCGTCGGATCTGACCAAATCGGAGGAGGTCGTGAGCGAATTGGGGGTACGCCCCGAGGAGCTTGCCTTGTTTCGATACCGCGGCAACGGCTGCCCGGGCCCAACGCGGCTGGAGACGCAGGATGGGCGCTCGTTCGAATTGACCTACCAGGACATGTGGGAGGACGAAGCCACCTGGCGAATTCAGCCGCGCTGCAAAATATGCCCCGACGCCATCGGCGAGAGCGCCGATTTGGCGGCTTCCGATGTGTGGCCGGGCGGCGGCCCCAGCGGAGAGGATGAGGGATTCAACGGAATTATCGTGAGGACACAGCGGGGCTTGGAGCTGTATCGCGCGGCGCTCGAGGCTGGCGCCATTACCGTCGAACCGCGGGATGTTGGTTTTCACGATTTCGATGTGTTCCAGCCGCACCAGGTGCGCAAGAAGCGTGCCGTGTGGGCGCGACTGGTGGGGATGAGGGCCGCGGGTCAAGCGGTTCCGGAAACCTACAACCTGCGTGTCGAGGAGTGTGCGCGGCTCAATTCCGTGGCGCAGAACATGCACGAAGCGCGCGGCGCCCGCCGCCGTTCGCGGCAGGGGAGATTGGGCGAACCTGCCGCGACTGAGCGATGAGGTTTGAATCAAGAATGTGCGGCGTCAGTCTCGCGTTCGATGGCGCGATAGCCGATGTCGCGGCGGTACTGCACCAGGTTCCAGTGGATGGCGTGCACCAGCGCGTAGGCTTGCGTCTGCGCGGCGGCGACGCTGTCGCCCAGGCCGACGGCACACAGCACGCGGCCGCCGGTGGTGACGATTTGCGCGGCTTCCGCGCCGGTGCCGACGTGGGGCTCGGCATGTGTGCCCGTGCCGGCGTGAAATACTTTTCCCGGCAGCCGGGCGGCGGCATCGAGGCCGGTGATCGGATCGCCTTTGCGGTAGGCATCCGGGTAGCCGCCGGCTGCCATGACGACGCCGAGCGCTGCGCGCGGGTCCCAGCGGGCGTCGACTCGATCGAGCGCGCCGGCGCCGGCGAGGGCCGCCTCGCATAGATCGAGCAGATCGCTTTGCAGCCGCATCAGAATTGGCTGGGTCTCGGGATCGCCGAAACGACAATTGAACTCGAGCACATTGGGGGTGCCGTCGGCGGCTATCATCAATCCTGCGTACAGAAATCCCACGTAGGGGTTGCCGTCGGCGCGCAGCCCACGCAAGGTGGGCTCGATGACTTCGCGCATGATGCGCGCGTGCAGTGCCGGGGTGACTAGGGCTGAGGGCGAGTAGGCGCCCATGCCGCCGGTGTTGGGTCCTTGATCGCCGTCGTCGCGGCGCTTGTGGTCCTGGGACGTGGCGAGCGGCAGCACGCTTTGGTCGCTCGCGATCACGATGAAGCTGACTTCTTCGCCGTGCAGGAACTCCTCGACCACGATGGTGCGGCCGGCGCTGCCGAAACTGCCGCCGAGCATGCCGGCGGCCGCTTCGATCGCGGCTTCATGGGTTTCGCAGATGATCACGCCCTTGCCGGCCGCGAGTCCGTCCGCCTTGACCACCAGGGGCAGGCGTTGTGCACGGACATAGGCAGGATCGAAAGTGTCTTTGTCGAAAGTTGCGTAGCTGGCCGTCGGTATGCGGTGGCGCCGGAGAAATTCCTTGGTGAAGGCCTTCGACCCTTCCAGGCGTGCGGCGGCGCGCGAGGGGCCGAAGCAGGCGCGACCCGCCGCGGCGAACCGATCGACGATGCCGGCGACCAGCGGACCCTCGGGGCCCACGATGGTGAGCGCGACGTCCTCGCGAATTGCAAATTCGAGCAACGCTTCGGTAGCGTCGGCCGGAATGTCGACATTTCGGACCTTGGGCTCGAGCGCGGTGCCCGCATTTCCCGGAGCGACGATCACCTGGGTGACCCGCGGCGATTGCGCGCACTTCCACGCCAGCGCGTGTTCGCGGCCCCCGCCGCCGATGATCAGAACCTTCATGTGCCGGTGAACATCAATGGCGGAAGTGGCGCATTCCGGTGAACACCATCGCGATGCCGTGCTCGTCGGCCGCCGCGATGACTTCCGCGTCGCGCTTCGAGCCGCCGGGCTGAATCACTGATTTGGTCCCGAGTTCGGCCAGTGCATCGAGCCCGTCGCGAAAGGGGAAATAGGCATCGGAGGCGATGCTCGCGCCTTGCATGTCGAGACCCGCATCCTTGGCCTTCAGGGCGGCGATTTTGCTGCTGACCACACGGCTCATCTGGCCGGCACCGATGCCCACCGTCGCTTTGTCCTTGACGCAGACGATGGCATTGGATTTGACATATTTCGCGACCCGCCAGGCGAAGATCAGGTCATCGAGCTCGTGCAGGGTGGGAACGCGTTTCGTCACCGCGCGCAGCTCCTGTGCACGGATCACACCGGTGTCTCGTGTTTGGACCAGCAGACCACCGGCGACGCTCTTGTACTCGAGCAATTGGGTGACCGGTAAGCTCAAATCGCCGACGTGCAGTACGCGCACATTGTCCTTGTGCTCCAGCACCGCCTGCGCGGCGAGGGAGACACTGGGTGCAAGAATCACTTCGACGAACTGCCGGTCGATGATGGCTTGCGCCGTCGCCGCATCCAACTCGCGATTGAATGCAATGACGCCGCCGAACGCCGAGGTGGGATCGGTGCGATAGGCCAGCGCATAAGCTTCGGCTATGGTCGCGGCTCTGGCAGCGCCGCAGGGATTGGCGTGCTTGACGATGACGCAACCGGCCGTATCGAATTGCCGGACGCATTCGAGAGCCGTATCGGCGTCCGCTATATTGTTATAAGAGAGCTCCTTGCCCTGAATCTGTCTGGCATGGGTCACGGAGGCGCCAATGGCGCGCGGATCCGTGTAGAAGGCGGCCTGCTGATGCGGGTTCTCGCCATAGCGCAAGCTCAGGTGCTTGCGGAACGAGAGATTCAGGTCGTCGGGAAAGGTCGGCGCTCCGCCGCCGACGGCGCCGGTGAAATAGGCGGAGACCATGGCATCGTATTGCGCGGTGTGGGCGAATGCCTTGGCGGCGAGCTTCTGGCGCATGGCGACATTCGTGGCGCCCTGGTTGGCGGCCAGCTCGTCGAGCAGGGCGCGGTAATCGCCCGGGTCAACGATGACGGTCACGGAAGCGTGATTCTTGGCCGCAGCGCGCACCATGGCCGGACCGCCGATATCGATATTGTCCACTGCATCGTCGTAGCTGCAGTCGGGGCGCGCCACCGTGGCGGCGAAGGGATAGAGATTGACGGCCAACAAATCGATGGGCTCGATGGCGTGCTCGCGCATCACCTCTTCATCGAGGCCCCGGCGTCCCAGCAGGCCGCCATGGATTTTCGGATGCAGAGTCTTGACGCGGCCGCCCATGATTTCCGGGAAGCCGGTGTGCTCGGCGACTTCCTTGACCGTGATGCCGTGGCTCGCCAGCAGGTTGGCGGTGCCACCGGTGGACAGCAGCTCGATGCCCCGCTCGCGCAACTCGCGTGCGAACTCGACGATGCCGGTCTTGTCGGAGACGCTGAGTAACGCGCGGCGGACGGGCGTGAGCAATGTCTGGCCTACTCGTTGATGCCGAA
The DNA here is from genome assembly GCA_963807505.1 of uncultured Gammaproteobacteria bacterium. Classification (GTDB taxonomy): domain Bacteria; phylum Pseudomonadota; class Gammaproteobacteria; order Steroidobacterales; family Steroidobacteraceae; genus Bog-1198. The sequence continues at coordinate 2,421,241 of CAWECC010000001.1, forward strand.
CTCTTTGAGCTTCTTGCGCAAGGTGCCGCGATTGATGCCGAGAATCGTCGCCGCGCGGCTTTGATTGCCTTGCACGTGGCCCATCACGACCTTGAACAGCGGTTCTTCCACTTCGCGCATCACCAGATCATACAGGTGCGCGGGCTTGTGGCCGTTCAGGGTCTCAAAATAGGACTGCAAGGCTTCCTCGGCCTGCGAACGCAGGGGCACGCCCTTGCCGTTCACCTTCAAATCGCGGCCATTGAAGGCCGGCGAAGAGTCTCTGCGAGATTTTGATTTCTTTTTAGCGACCATGGCCCATCCGAATTCCCTTTATATCGTTTTGTTATCCGAATGCGCGCTTACGCTGCGCGGCATGCACTCGTATCATAGTGTTCCAACAGCGTCAACAGTTGCTCCTGCGGCGTCTCGATTTGCACGAGACGATTCCTCAAGGCTTCTTGTCCGGGGTGTTGCCGAAAATACCAACTCAAGTGCTTACGTGCCACTCGAACTCCTGTCTCATCGCCGTAAAAGGCGTACAGGTCTTCGAGGTGGGCGCGCATAATATCACGGACTATTTCCAGCGCCAGAGTTGCGCGAGATTTGCCCTCGGCGAGGAAAAAATTGACTTCGTCGAAGATCCATGGCCGGCCCTGCGCCGCCCGGCCGATCATGATGCCGTCGCAACCTGTTGATTCGAGAACTTGCCGGGCGCGTTGCGGCGAATCGACATCTCCGTTCGCAAACACCGGAATCTTGGCCGCAGCCTTAATGGCGGCCACGGTTTCGTGTTCGGCATTTCCCTGATACAAATCGGCGCGGGTGCGCCCGTGGATCGCAAGTGCTTGAATACCGTTGTCTTCCGCGATGCGCGCGATGTGAAGGCCGTTCTTGTGGTCGCGGTCCCATCCGGTGCGTGTTTTCAATGTGACCGGCACTTCAACCGCCCGCACCACGCTGTGCAAAATTCGTGCAACCAGCTCCTCGTCCTGCAGCAGGGCGGAACCCGCCAGACGATTGCAGACTTTTTTTGCTGGGCAGCCCATATTGATGTCGATGATTTGCGCGCCGGCATCCACGTTGCGGCGCGCCGCTTCGGCCATCATCGAGGGATCGAAGCCGGCGATCTGCACGACGCGCGGGCTGGGCTCGCCCGTGTGGTCCATGCGCCGCCGCGATTTTGGCGTGTCCCACAGACGCACGTCGGCGCTGAGCATCTCCGACGCCGCAAGTCCCGCGCCAAAGCGCCGGCAGAGAATGCGAAAGGGACGGTCGGTAACACCCGCCATAGGTGCCAGCAGCACGTTGGACGGCAGTTCATAAGGGCCGATTTTCACGGAACGGGGGATGGGAGCCGTCATCGTCCGGCCTGCGGCGCAACATCGTTGGCGCACGAAACTTTTCGATCGACGCCGCGCAGGCATACGTCGATTTCGAACCCCTCGGCGTTCTTGCCGGGATCCAAAATCGCCACAGTTGCATCGACGCGCTCGCCGGGTGCCAGCAGCTTCACGGTTGGCCTGCCCAGATATTCGCCCGGCTCGAAGTCGCGCGTGCCGATGTTTTTGCCGAAGCGATCCGCGAGCGTGACGCGCAACAAGGGGTAGGGTTGCAGTTGAGCCGCCGTGTTGAGGATGCTGGCGCGCACTCGCAAGGCGCCGTTCGCATCCGGTTCGCCAGTAACGCCCCACTGGCGGAGTTCATAGGCGGCAAGATTCGCGGGCGCGGGCAGTGGGGCACCCAGCACTCCGTATAGCGCGCGCACGACTGCGCCCAGGGGGCCGTGCGCGTGGCCGGCGAACCACTGTCGATTCTGATGCACGATCTGGGCGGCCAGCAGCAGCGCCAAGACGACGGCCGCGCCAAGCCACAGGATCAGCGATCGGCGTCGCGCATTGCTTTGCCGGGAGCTGCGCAGCAGGTCGGGGGTGCCGATGTGCTGCTCGAATTCCGCCAGTAGGTCGCGGCGCACATGCTCCGGAACCTCGAAGCCGCTGATGTGATGGGGAATGGAGGGACTCAGGGCGGCCACGCTTTCCGGATGCGGAGGCGGCAGATCGAGAGCGGATTCGAACTCGACCTCGACCTCGACCTGGGACTCAGCGTCGAGGGATTCGGGGACGAGAGACTCAGGGACGAGGGACTCTGGAAGGCTTGGGCTTTGCGGCGGCTTGGGCTTTTTGGACTCGATGAAAATCCGATCGAGTTCTCCGGGGGGAAGCGTGAACTCCATCGAGCGTTCCGTGTCCATGGCATCGTCGTCAACGTCGAGGATTTCGAGCCGTGCGATCTCGACTCCCGGCGGGGCGAATTCCTCGTAGTCCTCGTCGCCACCATGATGGTGATGGTGCTTGGCCACGTCATGAGCGACGTGCGGCGGCGGCGGTACCGTCTCCAGTATGCTGTAGGCGCGCGCTTCCAGGTCGAGCGCCGATTCACCGACGGTGAAAGAGCTGGAGTCTTCGGCAAGGCGCGCCAAGGCATTGAATACTTCGCCGCAATGTCCGCAGCGCACCTGGCCGCCCGCGGCGCGCAGCACTTCTGCCGACAGCTTGAAGACGGTCTCGCATTTTGAACACTGCGTGAACAACCTAAGCGCCTCGCCGAGAGTAGATACAGCACCAGTCATCGCGCTCGACAACTTGCACCATATCAAAACCATGGGCGTAGGCGGCTTTTACCTCGTACGCCTGGGTCTTCAAGAGTCCGGACAGGAGCAAAAACCCGCCCGGCTCGCAGGCGGCCGTGAGTTTGGGCGCCAATTCGATCAGCGGGCCCGCAAGAATGTTGGCCATGACGCAGTAGGCCGGCCGCAGGCCACCGTGCGGGCTGCCGTGTGGGCCGGCGTCTTCCATGTTGACGCCTTGGACGTCGATGTTCGCGGAGACGCCGTTGCGCATGGCGTTGTCGCGGGTCGCGAGCAGCGCCTGCGGATCCAGATCGACCGCCGTCACGTGGGCCGCTCCCAGTTTCAGGGCGGCAATCCCCAGGATGCCGGAGCCGCAGCCGTAATCGATGATATTGCGGCCGCTGACGGGCAGGGAATCCAGTATTTGCAGGCACAGTGCCGTGGTGGGATGTGTGCCGGTGCCGAAGGCGAGTCCCGGATCGAGCCGCACCACCACGGCGTCCGGGTCGTCGGGCGGTTCGGCGGCGGTCGGGCATACCCAGAGGCGTCGGCCGAAGCGCAGGGACTTCCAGTCGGTGAGCCACACGCGTTCCCAGTCCTGGTCCTTGACGGCGCGCACCCGCGCGGTGTGGGTGACATGCGGACCTAGAACGGAGGCCAAGGTGGCCAGTTTGCGCGCTGCGTCCGCCGCCTCGGGTGATGCTGCATCCGCCGTCTCGAATGATGCTGCGGCGGCCGGCGCTTGAAACAGCGCGCGCACCAGCGTGTCGCTCCACAATCTGAATTCGCCCGGCTTGGGCTCGAGCACGGGTTCATCGCCGCGGTCGACGAAGGTGATGGAGCTCGCGCCTAGTTCCTCCAGTGCAGTCTCGACCGATTCCACGCTCAGGGCCGCGAGCGGGAATTCGATTTCATAGAAGGTCATCGATGCAACATCCCTTGGATGTCACTTCAATCCCAGGCGCCGCTCCAAATAGTGGATGTCGGTGCCACCCTGGCGGAACGCGGAGTGGTTACAGATCTCTTGATGCAGCGGAATGTTGGTCTTGATGCCTTCGACCACCATCTCCGCCAGGGCGTTGCGCATTCGCGCGATGGCGGTGTCCCTCGTGTCGCCGTAGGCAATGACCTTGCCTATCATGGAGTCATAGAAAGGGGGCACGTTGTAGCCGGTGTAGATATGGCTGTCGACGCGGATGCCGGGGCCGCCGGGCGCGTGCCACAGGCGGATCGGTCCGGGCGAGGGCACGAAGGTCTTGGGGTCCTCGGCATTGATGCGGCATTCGACTGCATGGCCGCGGATCTGGATATCGTTCTGGCTGTAGGGCAGGGGCTCGCCCGCGGCGATGAGCAGCTGCGCCTTGACGATGTCGATGCCGGTGACGAGCTCGGTCACCGGGTGCTCGACTTGCACGCGCGTATTCATCTCGATGAAGTAGAACTCATTGTCCTGGTACAGGAATTCGAGCGTGCCGGCGTTGCGGTAACCGACTTCCCGGCAGGCCCTGGCGCAGCGTTCGCCCATGGTCTTGCGCTGCTTGGCCGTGAGCCCGGGGGCGGGGGCTTCTTCGATCACTTTCTGGTGGCGGCGCTGCATGGAACAGTCGCGCTCGCCCAGGTGCACGACGTTGCCGTAGTTGTCGGCGAGGACCTGGAACTCGATGTGCCGCGGCTTCTCGAGAAATTTCTCCATGTACACCTGGCCGTTGCCGAAGGCGGCGAGCGCCTCGCTCTGGGTGACGCTGATGGCGTTCAGCAGGGAGGCGTCGGTGTGCACCACCCGCATGCCGCGGCCGCCGCCGCCGCCGGAGGCCTTGATGATCACCGGATAGCCGATGTCCTTGGCGATGCGGAAATTCTCGTCGACATCGTTGCCGAGCGGGCCGTCCGAGCCGGGCACGCAGGGCACGCCGGAGGACTTCATGACTTTGATGGCGGAGACCTTGTCGCCCATCAAGCGGATGGTTTCGGCGCGGGGGCCCACGAAGATGAAGCCGCTCTTCTCTACTCGCTCGGCGAAGTCGGCGTTCTCCGAGAGAAAGCCGTAGCCCGGATGAATGGCGACCGAATCGGTGACCTCGGCGGCGCTGATGATGGCGGGCATGTTCAAATAGGACAGCGCCGACTGCGGCGGGCCGATGCAGACGGTTTCGTCGGCCAGCAATACGTGCTTGGTGTTGAAGTCGGCGGTGGAGTGCACGGCGACGGTCTTGATGCCCAGCTCACGGCAGGCGCGCAAGATTCGAAGTGCGATCTCGCCGCGATTGGCGATGACGACTTTTTCGATCATCTCGGTTATTCGATGATGAACAGGGGCTGGCCGAACTCGACCGGCTCGCCGTTCTTCGCGAGTATGGCGGTGACCCGGCCGGCCTTGTCGGACTCTATTTGATTCATCATCTTCATGGCTTCGATGATGCACAGAATCTGGCCGACTTTGATCTCCGTGCCGATCTCGACGAATGACTTGGCGCCCGGCGAGGCGGCGGAGTAGTACGTGCCCACCATCGGCGAGGTGACCGTGTAATCGTCATTGCGCGGTTTGTGTTCGCCCGCCGCCGTGGCGGGCGTGGCGGCCGGCAGCGGCGGCGCGGCCTGCACCAGCGGGCTTGCCATCGTCATCGGGGCCTGCATGGCCATCCGCGGATGACGGCTGATGCGCACCGATTCCTCGCCCTCGGAAATCTCGAGCTCCGAGATGCCGGATTCTTCCAGCAGCTCAATCAATTTTTTTACCTTGCGAATGTCCATCCGCGAACCCCTTGAGAAATCGTTGGTGTTAAGTGTTGATCAGGCGGGCGCATGCGGCCTCGAGCGCCAGCTCGTAGCCGATGGGTCCCAGTCCGACAATGCAGCCGACCGCGATGTCGGATAAATAGGAATGCTGCCGAAAAGTCTCGCGCGCGAACACGTTGCTCAAGTGAACTTCGATGAACGGCAACGCGACGGCGAGAAAGGCATCGCGCAAGGCGATGCTGGTGTGCGAATAGCCCGCCGGATTGATGATGGCGATCGCAATACCGTCGTGTTTGGCAGCTTGAATCTTGCCGATCAGCTCATGCTCGGCATTGCTCTGGAAGGCGACCAAGGAATGACCGCGGGCCCGGGCGAGCGCCTCGAGCTGGGTCTCGATATCGTGCAGACTGGCCGAACCGTAAATCTCCGGTTCGCGCGTGCCGAGGAGATTCAAGTTCGGGCCATTTAGCAGCAGAATTCGAGCCATCTAGCGATAAGTCCAGCGCCGTCGCTTCATAAAGGTCCGCGATAATAACCAGAAACGGAGGAGAAAAGGCAAGCTTTGGCGGCGAACGTCGCCGGAACGCCGGGCTAAGTGACCATTAGCCGGGCTGTTTGGCCTGCAGGGCGTGCAGGCCCTCGCTGATGGCTCGCCTGGCGGCCGGGAGCTGTTCCAGGCCCTGGTTCAGATTTTGCACCTCCGACAGGATGAGTTCAGCCTGCGGCCGGTGCAATTGGCCGACGAACAGAGCTACCACCTCGCCCCGGCGGTCGGTGAACACGGTGAATGGGAATACGGGGGTTTCGACGCCCAAGGCGGCGGCCGCGTCCAGGGCGTCCTGCTCCCCGATGAGCAGGGGATAGCCGATTTTGAAGCGGTCAGCGAATTCTTGCACCTTGTCGTGGTAGTCCACGGCGATGCCGACCACGCTCACGTCGCGCGCGGCCCATTCGGCGTGCAGGTTTTTCAGCAGCGGTATTTCGCTGCGGCAGGGCGCGCACCAGGTGGCCCAGAAGTTGATGATCAGGGATTTGCCGGCGAAGGCCGTGATGGGGGTGGTTTTGCCCTCAAGGTCCTGCAGCGAGAACTGTGGCAGCCGATCCGGGATTTTGGCGGGCGGCAATGCGTTGTCGGGACCCGCGTCCTCGGGCGCTGGCACGAGGTCACCGGAACTGGGGGGGCTGGCTTCGCCGGCCGGCACCGAAATCCCGGGGTGGCTTTTGACGGTGACCCTAGACGAATGGAGCCATGCTCCAGCCCAAATGCCCAGCACCACCAGCAGTGCGGCGCCGGTGATGCGCAGCGACTGCTTGTTCATGCGGCGGGGAGGTCGAGCTTGCGTCCCTTGCGCAGCATCAGGCCCGCCAGGAGGAAAGCGAAGCCTCCGCCGAGGATGGCGATGCCCATCCAGGGATGGGGTGCCGTCACGGCCGGCCGTGGGGCTGCCTGTTCGGGGAAGATCACCTTGGTGATGGGGGGGTAGCACAGGCCGGCCTCGGCGCAGCCTTGATAGGTCACTTTGATTTGCAGCGGGTGGGCGCCGCCGTCATAGCGGGTATAGGCCACCGTGGCTTCGACTTGCTGCTGATAGATTTCCTGAGCGCCGAAATAGGCGTCGTTCTTGAGCGTGCCTTTGGGCAGCACGGGCGCCGCGACATTGAGATCGGGGCTTTCGGCTTTGATATCGATTTTTTGGCGGTACAAATAGTATTTATCGGCGATCACCCACCGGACCCGCACGATATTGCCTTCGGTGCGGGCGCTGACTCGAAACGCAGCATCCGGTGGGAGAAAGTCCGTATCGTTGGAGTCGGTGCCGCGCATCCACCAGGGTTTGGCGTTCGCGGAGTTTGCGAAGGTGCTCATCAGAGCGATACAGGCCGTCAGACAGGCCAGCGTAGAGATTCTCATGGGGGCGCACTTTAGCGTACTCGCGATCGGGCGTATTGATGCGGCGCAGCAAAAAAATGCGGCGTAGGGTCTTGAATCAGGCGAATTCGCCATTATGATTAGCAGCCACAGGTGGAGAGTGCTAATAACGTCTCCGCCTCGCAATCAACCCCGAATTCTAAAGCATTAGGAGTCTTGTCTTATGAAGATTCGTCCCCTTCATGACCGCGTGATCGTGAAACGAGAAGAGGAAGAGCGAAAGTCCCCGGGTGGCATCGTGATTCCCGATACGGCGACCGAGAAGCCGATCTTCGGAAAAGTAGTCGCTGTCGGCAAGGGCAAGATTTTGGAGAACGGCGAAATTCGCCCGCTCGATCTCAAGGTCGGCGACAAGATCCTCTTCGGCAAGTACAGCGGCACCGAAGTGAAAATGGATGGCGATGAGCTGGTCGTCATGCGTGAAGAAGACGTCATGGCCGTGGTCGAAGGCAAGTAAGCCCTTACTCAATAATTTAGAGGTATCAGCAAATGGCAGCTAAAGACGTACGCTTCAGCGACGACGCTCGGCAACGCATGTTCAAGGGTGTGAATATTCTGGCGAATGCCGTGAAGGTCACGCTGGGTCCCAAGGGCCGCAACGCAGTGCTCGACAAGAGCTTCGGCGCCCCGACCGTCACCAAGGACGGCGTGTCGGTTGCGAAGGAAATCGAGCTGAAGGATAAATTCGAGAACATGGGCGCGCAGATGGTGAAGGAAGTTGCTTCCAACACCTCCGACGAAGCCGGCGATGGCACCACCACCGCGACCGTTCTCGCGCAGGCGATCATCCGCGAGGGCCTGAAGTCCGTTGCGGCGGGCATCAACCCGATGGATCTGAAGCGCGGTATCGACCAGGCGGTCGCGGCGGCGACGGAAGAGCTGAAGAAGCTCTCCAAGCCCTGCAAGGATCCGAAGGCGATTGCGCAGGTCGGCACGATCTCCGCGAACTCCGATGAGAGCATCGGCAAGACGATTGCGGATGCGATGGCGAAGGTCGGCAAGGAAGGCGTGATCACGGTCGAAGAGGGTTCGGGCCTCGAGAACGAGCTCGAAGTGGTCGAGGGCATGCAGTTCGACCGCGGCTACCTGTCGCCGTACTTCATCAACAATCAGCAGAGCCAGAGCGCCGAGCTCGACAAGCCGCTGATCCTGTTGGTGGACAAGAAGATCTCCAACATACGCGAACTGCTCCCGCTACTCGAGGCGATTGCGAAGGGCGGCCGTCAGCTGCTGATCGTTGCGGAAGACGTGGAAGGCGAGGCGCTGGCCACGCTGGTGGTCAACACCATCCGCGGTATCGTCAAAGTGGCCGCCGTCAAGGCGCCGGGCTTCGGCGATCGCCGCAAAGCCATGCTGCAGGACATCGCGATCCTCACGGGTGGCACGGTGATTTCCGATGAAGTCGGCTTGTCGCTCGAGAAGGCGACGCTGAACGACTTGGGCGAAGCGAAGAAGATCCTGGTGGAGAAAGAGAACACCACGATCATCGACGGCGCAGGCAAGGCCTCGGACATCAAGGGCCGGGTCGAGAGCATCCGCCAGCAGATCGAGGAAGCGACTTCCGACTATGACAAGGAAAAACTGCAGGAGCGCGTTGCCAAGCTCTCCGGCGGCGTTGCCGTGATCAAGGTCGGTGCTGCCACCGAAATCGAAATGAAGGAAAAGAAGGCGCGCGTCGAGGACGCACTGCACGCAACCCGTGCGGCCGTCGAAGAGGGCGTGGTACCGGGCGGCGGTGTCGCTCTGGTGCGTGCGTTGAAGGCCATCGAGAAGCTGGTCGGCAATAACGAAGACCAGACGACGGGCATCAAGATCCTGGCCCGCGCGATCGAAGAGCCGCTGCGGCAGATCGTGAGCAACGCCGGCGAAGACGCGGCGGTCGTTCTGAACCGGGTCCGCGAGGGCAAGGGCACGTTCGGCTACAACGCGGCTACGGGCGAGTACGGCGATATGATCGAAATGGGCATCCTGGATCCCACCAAGGTGACGCGTCTGGCTCTGCAGAACGCCGCTTCGGTTTCGGGCCTGCTGCTCACGACGGAAGTCATGATCGCGGAATCGCCGAAGGAAGAAGATCATGCACATGGCGCACCGGGCGGCGGCATGGGTGGCATGGGCGGTATGGACATGTAATACCCCTCAACAGGGTATTCGGTCTAAAGAGAGCGGGCTTCGGCCCGCTCTTTTTTTTGTGTGTGCCGTACTCAACCCGAGAGTCACTGAGCGGCGTAAGCCGGGACTTGTTGACTGAGGTATTTCTCGACGACGGGCCCCCAAAGATCCGACCCGTTGTGTCCAAAGAATAGGTGGTGCCCGTCGCTATCAAACGATTCGGGGGCATAGAACTCGGCTTTGCCGCCGGCCTGGACAAAATACTGATGCATGACGGCCGCGAGCTTGGGATTGAAAAAACTGTCATTCTTGACGTAGCTCCAGAGCATCGGTGTCGTGGCGGTTTTTCCAAATTGGGCCACCGCCTCCACCAATTTCTCCGGATGGCAATTGTTGTTGGGTTTGTCGTGGTAATGGCCGCCGCGCCCGCCCGCCATATCGATGAACGCTGCGACATGGGGGTGCGCGATGCTGTCGTAGGCGATAGTCCCCCAACCGCCCGCGGATTGACCCACTACAATTACGTTGTTGGGATCGACATCCGGGAGCGAGACGGCATAGTTGACGATGGCATCGATTTCATGGGCGGTCTCCAGGCCGGCACGGTAGTAGTCGGCCTCGTCACAATCACCGTACCCTTCCGCCCAAGGGCCGCCCGTCGCGCCATAGCCCAGTCGTAGTACCAATACGACGGCGTAATGGCGATGCAAGAACCATTGGGCCGCCTCCGTGCCGCAACCTATCAAGGGCATCCCGGGGCGATCGGATGATCGCGGAGGCGAGCCGTGGTTGATCACGACCAATCGAGGATTGTTGACGCCTTCGGGCCGGCAGATATGTCCGCGCATCATCCATGCGCGGCCCTTTGCATCCGCTATCGGAAATTGAATGGGTTGGTCCAAGTCCTGATGAGCTTGAATCTCTTGCGCAGCAGCTTCTCGAACAAAGCTCCCCGACGGCAGCAGCAGAAACAATGACAAACCAACCAGTGAGGATGTGTTCATTGATAATACCTAAAAGAACCGCAAATCCATTTATCGCATCCGCCAACGCGCCGCGCGAAGTCGGCCCACGGTCTATCCATTGATCATTGCGTATACCTTGGCGCCTAGAGTATCCAATGCGAAGGGTTTGGTCAGCATATCCATGCCCGCTTCGATCAAGTCGCCCCGGACGATGGCATCGTCTGAATATCCCGAGACGAAGAGCACCCTCAATGCGGGGCGCAAGGTTCGCGCCGTCTCAGCGAGTTTTCTGCCATTCACGTGCGGCAAGATAACGTCAGAGATCAAAAGGTCGATTGCTTCCTTGGATTGCAGCAATGGAATTGCAAGCCGCGCATCCGCGGCCGTGAGGACGTTATAGCCGAGGTCCCGCAGCACATCGCTGATAATGGATCTGACCGTGGCGTCATCCTCCACCACGAGTATTGTCTCACCATGTCCCCTCGGCGTTTCAAGGGCCACGGGTTTGATATCGATGGCGTTTTGCAACGCCCTGGGAAGATAGAGCTTAACGGTCGTACCTCGACCTTCCTCACTGTGAATGCGCAGATGGCCGCGGCTTTGTTTGGCGAATCCATAAATCACTGAGAGGCCGAGACCGGTGCCCTCTCCGACGGGCTTTGTCGTGAAGAATGGATCGAGCGCCTTCTCCAGAACCTCGGGCGGCATGCCGATGCCCGTATCTGAAACGCTGACGGCGACGTATTCACCCGCCTGCACATCCTCGTGCAACGAAGCATAGGCCTGATCCAGTTGAACGTTCGCCGTTTCTATCGTCAAACGACCGCCATCCGGCATGGCGTCCCGCGCGTTGATTGCCAGATTCAACAGAGCACTTTCGAGCTGATTGGCGTCGGTGGAGGCCGTCCAGAGATCGTCGGAAAGCTCGCAGACCAAGTCGATGCGTTCGCCCATGGTTCGCCGTAAGAGGTCTTCGATGCCGGCGACTATTCGATTGACATCATTTGGTCTTGTATCGAGGGATTGGCGGCGGCCAAATGCCAATAACCGATGAGTGAGCGCTGCGGCGCGCAGCGCGGCGGCAGAAGCGGCGTCCATCAAGCGGGGAATATCGTCGGGGTTATTCGTTGCCATGCGTCGTCGCACCAGGGCGAGCGAGCCGATGATGCCGGTCAACAGATTGTTGAAGTCATGAGCGATACCGCCGGTCAGTTGGCCGATCGCCTCCACTTTCTGAGCCTGTCGCAGAGCATCTTGCGCCTTCGACAGTTCGATTTCCGCCTCTCGCTCGGCAGTGACATCCCTGCCGGTGCAGTACACATAACCGTCTTCCTGAATGCCGACCCAAGAAATATAGCGATAGCTCCCATCCTTGCATCGATAACGGTTGACGAAGCGAATTGCCGGCTGACCCACGAGCGTGAGCTCAAAGCCCGCCCGTGTGTGCTCCACATCGTCGGGGTGCAGCAGTTCAAAGATTGACATACTCGCGACTTCGTCTTGCGACCATCCGAGTATGGTCCGCCACGCCGGGTTGGATGTTTCGAAATATCCTTTCGAATTAAGGGCCCCGAGCAAGTCAGGGCTCAGATCCCATGTGCGACCGCGCGCCTGGGCACGTTCGATCACACGCTTCTCTAAGTTGGCGTTCAATTCTCGAAGCGCCTGCTCGGTCGCGCGTCGCTCAGTGACGTCCAGCCCCTCAACGAAGATCGACGTGACATTGCCGGATTCGTCTTTGATGGGTTGATAGACGAAGTCCAGGTAGCGTGTTTCCTCAATGCCGCCGGGTGCGCGTTGAAGAACGATTTTTACATCCTTGCCGACAAACGGTTCTCCGGTCGCAAAGACGTTATCCAGCAGTTCGAAAAACCCCTGCCCTTCTATCTCGGGAACGGCCTCGCGGACAGGCAGCCCGATGACGTTACGGTGACCAATGAGCTGATGATAGGCCGGGTTGGTCAGTACGAATCGGTGCTCGGGCCCTTGAAGAAGCGCGGAAAAGCTCGGCGACCGAGCAAACATCTCTCGCATGCGATGAAGCTCTTCAGCGCCGGTCAGATTGTCCTCGGATCGATGGTTCGTCGTCACTTTTCCTGCTGGTTGAGCTGGTGCGTTGTCTGAGACACCGAGTAAGAGGAGTAATCTTACCGGCTCCCAGCGTGTTCTGTAGCGCTGAGGATGTTCAACGCAGCAGTTGGCAGGCTTGCTGCGGTGATCCAAAAGGGGTGGATTTCAGTGTGCTGCGGAATCCCGCGCCGCGGCCGCATCGGCGTAATGTCCCTGCCCCCCGAGAATGGTTCCGCGCAGCGCATCGAGGCGGGGCGCCCAGTCATCGCGCGGTTCGGCGCTGGCCAGGTCGGCCGGCCGAAGATCTTGTAGGAACGGCGCGGCGGCGGCGTAACGCCCCACGGCGGCAAGAGAAGCGGCGAGATAATAGGATACGCTCTGGGCCTGCGGACTGGCTGCCCCCAGCAGGGCGACCAGGTCTGCCCGTACTCCCGACAACGTGTTGACAGCCTGTTGGAACTGGGCCGTACGGTACTGGACGATGCCCAGATTGGCGCCGACGATGAGCGTCGCCTGTCCATGCTCACCCGTGCGCTGACGCAGTATCTGCTGTGCCTCGCGCAGACTCGCCACGGCAAGCGCCCACTTTGACTGACGGATGTAGAGGTCTCCCAGCTCGTTCTGTACCACCGCGACGAAGAAATGATCCGGCCCGAGGGACTCGCGCAATTCCTCGAGCGCCGCGCTCATGACCTGCTCGGCAGCGTCGTCCTTGCCGAGGCTCTTGAGGGCGATGCCGTAATCGATGCGCGCTTGGGCTCAGTACAGAGGCCCCACTCTCTGAGGAGGGTACTGCGGGGTCATGAGGTCGCGCAGCACGCGCTCGGCGTCCTCGTTACGACCCTGCCGTACATAACACCAACTCAATGCGTCCCGAAGGCGAAGCAGCAGCATGTCATTGTCAGGATCGATCGCGGCGCGGATCCGATCGGCCGCGACATACTCGCGCGCGGCATCCGCGGCGTTCATGCGCAGCTTGTAGTAGCCGGCACGGGTCCAGTGTGCCTGGAACGCGAGATGCGAGCTTCCGGCCAGTCGACTCCCAGCGAGGTGGTCTGCCGCCTCCAGACGTTTCGCCGCTTCGTCGAGCCGGTTGGTCTGTACCAGGACGGAGATGAGCTGGTATTGGGCCTCCAGCGTCGCCGTGCTATCAGCCCCCTCTCCAGCATTCAGCAGCTGCAACGCTTGCTCGCGATACTTTTCGGCGTTCGAATAATCGGTCAGACCGAAATACGCAGTGCCGAGCGCAAGATCGATCGAAGCCTTGGTCTCGGGGTCGTTCGAGAAGCGCCCGTCAAGGTGACCGGCCGTGCGGGCGAGGACATCACGCATGGTTGGATTGTGCGCACCCCCGGGGCCACTCGGGTCAGCCGCCCCGAGAAGATCGTCCGAGAGGAATCGGTTGATGGCTTCGGCGCGAGCGGCGGCATGGGCAGCCTCCTCGCGCGCTTTCTTCTCCTCGACATAAAGTGCGGAGCTGATTCCAAGTCCCAACAGCAATACTCCGAGGGCGGCCATGACCCATGGGCGCCGCGCTCGCGCTCGCTCCAGCGCACGTTCCACGGACAGAGCGCGCTCTCGAGCCACTCGAGAAGCTGCCGCTCCCGCCGTGCGGGAGTCGCGGGTCTTGAGGCGCCGGACGAGATCCGCAACGCTGGACAGGCGATACGCCGGATTGCCGTTGCACGCCGCACCGATGTCATCGATCAACAGCTCATCGGCAATGCCTTGCTCCCAACCCGCCGTCATGGGCCTTTGCAGATCTCCGATGAGCAACTGGTACAGGATCAAGCCCAGCGCGTACAGGTCGCTCTGCACGGTGGGCGGTTTTCCGGCAATCAGCTCGGGCGCCAGATAAAGCAGTGTCCCGGACCCAGTCAGCGACTCGGCCACGTGCATCACCGGCGGGTCGAGGCGTGTGATACCCAGCTCCTCCAACCGATGCGGATCCAGCAGTTTCCCGCTGCCGAAATCGGCAACCCGCGCTTGCAAGGTGCCGTCGGCGCGGCTTGCCACCAGGAGGTTGCTGGGTTTCAGGTCCTTGTGCAGTACTCCGACGCTGTGCGCGGCGGCCACCGCCTCGGCGAACTGCAGAAAGAGGGTGAGTCGCTCGTCCTGCGAGAGCCCGGCCAAGGCATCGCGCGTCGCCGCCCACTCGAGCAGGTCCGGGCCGCCGTACTCGCACTCGAGGTAGTAGGGTGGAGTCTCGAAGTTCCAGTCCAGAATGCGAATCAGATCATCCCGCTCCCCGAGCCCTTCTCGAAGCACCCGGTAGAGCGTCACCTCGCGTTTGAGCGTGCGCAGCCGCTCGCCGTCGTCGGTGAATTTATAAACGCGCTTTTCCCCGGTTTTGCCGTGTCGGGCAACCCATACCTCGGCACCGGCCGAAGCGCTCAACTGCCGCTCCAGAACGAAGTGCTCGTGCCCCGTCACCGGCGCGCCGGTCTTGAGATCGAGCCGGCTGGCCAGTCGGGCCCCGACGGCGACCTTCTCGACCGGGCCGGTGAGCCGATAGCCGATGCGGGGCACGGTCAGGATTCGCTCGCCGTCGGCCGCACCCAGGGCTTTGCGCAACTTTGCGACGGCGTTGGTGAGAACGTGCTCGACGGTCACGCGACCGGCCCAGATCTCTTCCAGCAGTTCTTCCCGCGAGACGACCTCGCCCGCGTGGGCGAGCAGCTGACCCAGCACCTGCAGCGGTTTCAGTTCCAGGTCGACGACCGCGCCGGCCACCTCCAATTCGAATCGGGATTCGTCGAATACCGCGCCTCCAAAACGGTACCGGTAGAGGGTCGCGCGGCCAGAGGCATCTCTCGAATCCACAGTCTGAACTCCCTTCGTCGTACGGCGGTTCTTTGATTGACCGCTTCGTACAGTTTAGCAGGGGGGTCTCGAGGCGAGTACGCATGTCGCCCTCCAGGATGTCGCCGGCGATTGGGAAGTACGGATGGGCACGTCCGGGAAGGCGCTGGCGGCTCTGCATCTGCGACTGAGCCCGAGCGGATCTCTGACGGGAACGCTCGAGACGTTGCTCACTCCACGACAACAGGTGAAGCTGGAGGAGGTGCGCGTCAGCGGCAAGACCATTACCTATAAGACCCTCAATGGGAATGCCAAGCAGGGCACGTTCAGCAGCGACGGGCAGACGATCAACGGCGAACAGGGGGATCCGACGTGGCAACGCGTGAGGACGCTGGCGCAGGCCCTGGCCGAAGATGCCAAGGAAAAGCCCCCGGCGCCCGGACCCTGAGCGGAAATCAACGACTGCGACTCACCAACAGCGACTCACCAAAGGAATGCTCATGATCTGGTGCGGAGTCCCGACACCCCGGCGATTGCTCTTGGCATGCTTTTGTTTGCCGTTGCCCGTTCTATTCTTATTTGCACACTCGGTGCGCGCTCAGTCCGATGAGGGCGCGCCGCCGCCTGCGCATCTGCCGCGATTCATCTTTGAATGCGAGGCCGGCCCGGGTTTCAGCTCCTGCAGTTTATGGACCTGGCATGGCTCGTCGTATTCGGCCATCTGGACGAACGGGGAGACCGGCCAACTGACCGTCGTCAGCGGCAACGCCGCTGAGCTCAGCGTGCAGCGGAAGGATACTGCCGGCGCTGCCGCGGGGCTCACCGCCACCTATACCGGCAAATGGGATGGAACTCGCTTCACCGACGGCAAGATGACGTACGCCTTCAAAGGAGCCTCGGGCGCAGGTGTCTGGACTCTGACTCGAGAAGTGACACCCATCGTCCACACCACGTTAGGTACCGTGCAGACCGTCACACAGGACGAGATCTACGGCGTGGGCCGGCGACCGGGCATGTATTACAACTGGTATACGGCGGATCTCACCGGATTTGCGATCCATTCGAATGGGATGGCCGGCTCCGGGGTCACGACGGCGATCGATGACTTTCGGGTGCGCGGCGAACCACCGATGAAACCGGGCGAGCGGCGCGAGATCAACTTGCGGTCGGTGATGCTTCGACCCAACTACGATAAGGCGGCCGTCTACTTCCCTGGGTCGGCGATCGCGGCGATCTACTCCGATGGGACCACTTTCGGAGATCGGAATGTTCTGTCTGCCATGATCGACTATCGACGATCCATGATCGCCGCGCTCACCGGCATCGGCGCTACGCTGTGCACACTGGGCACCCGACAGTCTGCCATCGCCGACGTGGATGCGGCACTCAGTTGACAGCAAGCAGAGCAGGACGCGCGATCCGCCGCCGACAAGGCCCCTCGCGGCGCTGCGTATGGATATGTCGGTAAAAGTCTGCACGCCCGCGGAAATAGTCGCCTGACGCCAAGTCAAATCACCCAGCGAACATGGGATGAGGTCAACAAGCTCCGGTCCGGCCTGGCCGACCCGGTAAAAGGCAGTGCGGGGCAACCGGCGTTCGCCTCGGTGACGCCGCTCACGTGCAGCTGGCCATAGCCCCAGGGCGTCATACGGGGAAATTGACGTGGGATCCTCCGCCTAGCACTGACTTGAAGCCGCAGCCTCTTTGCCCATACCATGAACCATGATTAACCGATGGAGAGAATTGTTTGTGGCGGTGATTGCCACCGCGGTCGCGGTACTCGGATTCGCAGGCGTTGCGAAAGCCGAGCCGTCTGTCAGCCAGGACGTTGTTCTGGTTTACGGTGAATTGGCTCCGACATCCGATGCGGAGAGGGACGGACGGGCCGTTCTGAAGAAATTGACGAATTTGGCAACGACGAAGTTCGGTGCACGATACTTCTCAGGAGGCTTTGAGATTGGGCGTCCGAACCGTTTTATCCTGACAGAGATTTGGAGCGATGGGGGTTCCTACACGGCGTTTACCGGCGCCGGCGCTGCTCAGCAGCTGATTACGCAGCTACAGCCTCTGCTAATCGCCCCGTTGGATGATCGGCACGGTACGTTCGTCATGCCATCATCGTCGCAGTATCATCCGATAGCGCAGCATCCCGGCCAGATCATTGTCATCGCGCATGTGGACTTTGTGCCAGCCGGCCTCGAGCAGGGACTGCCCGCGCTGAAGAAGTTCGCGACGGAAAGCATGGCTGACCCGGGAGTGGTGTTGTTTACCCCGATAACCTGGTCGCCGACCAACAACCATTTTCAACTCATTGAGATTTATGATTCATTGAACTCGTTCGATGAACATATCCAAGCCGCACACACGGTTGCCTTCCGCAACACAATCCGACCGCTCGTCGGTGCGCCTTATGACGAGCGTCGATACTTGCGGTCGGTCGAATGATTCGAATGCTGTCACGTGTGGACGATGTCCTTCCACCAAGGCCTGGGATCTAACTCATCCTGCGATTGCCACTGAGCACCGTCGAACGTTTCCGCGGAAACGTCGACTAGGGTTCCACCCTCGTCGTCAGCGGCGTCGGCGCCATCGTCCGTATCACCATCGTTCGTATCACCACCGTCCGCATCAAAGTCCCGGGCACCGGCGGCCTGCTGGCACAGCACCCAGACTCCGAGCTCGTAGTCCATGCGCTCGCCGCGCCAGCGGGTGGCGGCGGTGTCGGGGTCGATGTGAATGCCGAGCTCGGTGTGGGTGTGTGCGAGGTTCTCCCAGTGATAGGGGTCGGCAGCGGTGCAGCGAATGATCTCGAAGTGCCGGCCGTCCGGGTGCAGGAAGCGCCAGCCGCCGCCGTGCTGGGCTTCGACGGTGATCTGGCCTTCGTGAACCAAGCGGTGATGGAAGCGGCATAGGGTGACGAGATTGGAGAGCTTGGTGTCGCCGCCATCGGCCCAGTGCTCGATGTGATGGGCGTCGAGGTAGCGTTGATGGGTGCAGCCTGGAAAGCGGCACCCGCCGTCGCGGGAGTTCAGGGCGCGGCGGATGGCGGGCGGGATGCTGCGGGTTTTGCGTCCCACATCCAAGGGCTCGCCGTGTTCGTTCTCGAGCAGGTGAAGCAAGCTGGCATCGCAGGTGAGGCGGCGCACGGTTTCGGCGGGGAGCGCGGGACCGTTCTCGATCTCGCAGCGCCCGGCGGTCTGCTCGTGCAGGGTCTGGGCATCGACGTGCACGACGACTTGGTAGCGATCGGCGGTGCTGGAGGCGGTGTCGGAGCCGGCCAGATAGCTCTCCGCCACCGCGGCGAGCGCATCGGCGCGCCGGTGCTCGAAGGAGAGCGTGCATTCCTCCTCCCGCTCGGCGCTGATCTCGTGGTCGGGAACGCGCTCGAGGGCGGCATCGAGTGCCTCGATCAGCAGGGCGCCGGGGAGGGCGGGCAGGCGGGCTTTGAGAATCAGGCTGCCGTCCTCGGCGAACCAGTAGCGCACGCTGCGGTGGGTGTGTTGCTGGGCCTCGCGGGAGAGCTCTTCGGCGTTTTGCGCGCGCCGATAGCCCTTGACCAAGCGCTCCACGTGAAAGGCGGTGCCGTGCAGGGCGATCATGAGGAAGGACTCTTCGGTAGCCTGACTGGCCACGCGGGTGAGGGCGCGCACTTTCGAGTAGCTCAATTCACCGCGGGCCATGGAGGCGGCGATCTTGGGCAGGCCCAGGAGGGCATGAGCGACGCGGACCCGCTCGCGGGCAGCGCCGAGGTTCAGGCCGCATTTGAAGTTCAGCCAATGGGCGCAGGAGGGTAATTTGCCGTCCGCCCAGCCGTTGCGGCGATCGAACTGACCGATCAGGGTGAGCCAGCGGTAATTGGCGGCGTTGAGGTGACCGGCGAGCTCGGTGATTTGGGCTTCGAGTTCGGCGAGGGAGATCGTTGTGTCGGCAGGTTCCGTTGATACGTCGGTAGGGGCCATCGATGCGCTGGCCGGCGAAGTAGAGGCGCTGGTGGCAGGGGTTCCGCTGTCCATGTATGGCTCCGTCGATACTGGTTGGATATCCAGTATTGTAGGTAAATTATGCTGAGAAATCACCTGGTTGATCCTGGTATTTTCCCTTTATTTATATATAGTTACGCCGTATTTGGGCGTCAACTTCGGGCGGGGGGGTGTGATGAGTTGGTCGGCGAAGCAGTACGTGGCATTCGAGGATGAGCGGACGCGGCCGGTGCGCGATTTGTTGTCGGCGTTGCCGGATATCGAGGCGCGGTTGGCTATGGACCTTGGATGTGGGCCGGGGAATTCGACCGAGGTATTGGCGGCTCGCTTTCCCGATGCAGTGATTAGGGGCCTGGACAGTTCGTCCGACATGATCGAGGCGGCGCGGCGGCGGCTGCCGAGGGTGCAGTTTGAGATGGGCGGGATCGAGGAGTGGAACGATCCGGGCCCGTTCGATGTGATTCTGGCGAATGCCGTTTTGCAATGGGTGCCGAATCATGCGGAGTTGTTGCCCAGGCTGGTTGCGAGGCTGGCTTCCGGGGGCGGACTGGCCATTCAAATGCCGGACAATCTCGATGGTCCCGCGCATCGGTTGATGCGTGAGGTTGCCGCCGACGGACCGTGGGCCCGCGCGCTGGCGTCGGCATCGGCGGCTCGGACGCCTATTGCAGATGCGAATGGGTACTATGAGTTGCTGCGGCCTCTGTGCAGCAAGGTGGATGTCTGGCGGACCACCTACCATCACCCGATGCGGGACGGCGCCGCTGGGATCGTGGAGTGGTTCAAGGGCAGCGGGCTCAGGCCTTTCCTCGAGCCGCTCGATACGGCTTCGCGCGCGGCGTATCTGGAGCGCTACACGGCTGCCGTGGCGCTGGCTTATCCGGCGTTGTCGGATGGTTCGGTGCTGCTGCCGTTCCCGAGGCTATTCGTGATGGCGATTCGCTAGTGCGTTTTGAATCCGTTCCCGAAGTATTGCGCGAGCCGCTGGCTCTGTGGTGGGAGCGTGCCGGCGCGCAGGAGGCGTTTGTCCATGCCTATGAGGGCCTTGCCGAAGGACCGCGTGCGGAACTGCCCCGCGTTGCGGCCGGCAGCGAATTCATCGCCTCGGTATTGATTCAGGATCCGCAGGCTCTCGAGTGGTTCGGCCGCTTCGAGGATCCGGCCGCGGCGCGTGGTGCGAGCGCGGAGTATGAGTCCCGTGCCGCGGCGGCACCGACGGCCGCGGAGGCGCAGCGCATCCTGCGCGAATGGCGGCGCCGCGAGATGCTGCGCATCGGGTGGCGTGAGATCGCGGGGCGCGCGGAGGTCAGGGAGACCTTGCATGCCTTGTCGGATTTGGCAGATGGGTGTATCCGCGCGGCGGAGGCCGCGGCACGGTTGCATCTGGCCGCGGTTTTCGGCAGACCGCGTGGCCCGAATGCCGAAGAGGCACCGCTGATCGTGCTGGGCATGGGCAAGCTCGGCGGCCGTGAATTGAACTTCTCGTCGGACATCGACCTGGTGTTCCTTTTCTCTCAGGCGGGGCAAACCGATGGGCCGCGCGAGATCGAGAACGAGGAGTATTTCAACCGCCTGGGGCGCGAACTGATTCGGCTGCTGGATGCGAGGACCGAAGACGGCTTCGTATTTCGCGTGGACATGCGCTTGCGGCCGTTCGGCGACAGCGGTCCCTTGGTGGTGAGCCTCGCTTCGTTGGAGGACTATCTGCAGCAGCATGGCCGCGATTGGGAGCGCTATGCCTGGATCAAGGCCCGGTCCATCGTGGGCGCCGAGCCTTTCGCGGCGGCAACTCAAGAGTTCGTGCGGCCCTTCGTGTATCGGCGCTATCTCGACTTCGGCGTGATCGAGTCCTTGCGCGACATGAAGGCGCTGATCGCGCGCGAGGTGTCGCGGCGCGAGCTCGATCAGCACTTGAAGCTCGGCCGGGGCGGCATTCGCGAGATCGAGTTCATCGTGCAATCGCAGCAGCTAGTACGCGGCGGTAGCGACCGGCGGTTGCAGAACGCCTCTTTGCTCGATGTGATGCCGTTACTGGCGGGTTCGAAGCTCATGTCGGCGGACGACATCGCGGAATTGACCGACGCCTACCTGCTGTTGCGCAGGGCGGAGAACGCGGTGCAGCTGATTCGCGACGAACAAACGCACTCGCTGCCCGCTGCCGAGATCGATCGTGTCCGCCTGAGCGTCATCATGGGTTTGCCGGAGTGGGGTGCCGTGGCTGCAAGGATTGACGCCGCGCGAGAACGTGTGGCGAGGCAATTCGATGCGCTGTTGTCCGGCGGACCTGAGGGGCAGCGCGGCTCGGACGCGCAGCAGCGCGGCGACGACGCGGGTGCGAGCTGGCTGGCCTCGGAGGAGGCGAATATCGGCGAGGAACTCGAGCGCAGCGGCTTCCCGGGCGGCGAGATAGCGGCGGTCGCCGGGACACTGGAAGCTTATCGGCAGTCCGCGTCCTATCGGCGGCTGGATGCAGCAGGACAGCGGCGACTGCATGTGATTCTCGACCGCTTGTTGAAAGCGGCGGCGCAGCGCCCGGCGCCCGCCGAAGTGGTGCAGAGGGTGCTGCGCGTGCTGGAGGCCATCGGCACGCGCTCTTCGTATTTCGCGCTGCTCAAGGAGCAGTCCGCGGCGCTGGATCGTTTGATCGACGTGTGCGCGATCAGCGGTTTTCTGTCGCGGCAAATCGCCGACTTCCCTTTGTTGCTGGACGAACTGATCGACGCCAAGGCCTTCGATGAGCTGCCGTCGCGTCCCCGCTTCGTGCTGGAACTGGCGGCGCGCACCGAGCGGTTGCCGGCCGACGATCCGGAGCGGCAGGTGGAGGCACTGCGGCAATTCCAGAAAGTGGCCGTGTTCGCCGTGGCGCTCGCCGACCTGACCGGGCGGCTGCCGTTGATGAAGGTGAGCGACCGGCTGACCGACATCGCCGAGCTGATCGTGCAATGCTGCATGGATCTGGCGTGGCAGCAGATGACGGAGATTTACGGCGTTCCGTATTGCGGAGATCAAGAGGCGGAGCTGCGCGAGGTACGGGTTGCCGTCGCGGGCTACGGCAAGCTGGGCGGCCTGGAACTTGGCTACGGCTCAGATCTGGATCTGGTATTTCTGCACGATTCGAACGGAGAAATTCAGCACACGCGGGGCGACCGCCCGCTCGACAACGGCATCTTTTTCCTGCGTTTGGGACAGCGCATCGTGCATCTGCTCACCATGCATTCGGCGGCCGGCCGCCTCTATGAAGTGGACATGCGCCTGCGGCCGAACGGCAAGGGCGGATTCCTCATGACGGGCATCGATGCGTTCGAGCGCTACCAGCGCCAGGACGCCTGGACTTGGGAGCACCAGGCGCTGCTGCGCGCGCGGCCGGTGGCCGGAGATGCGAATCTGCGCAGCGCCTTCGAGGCCGCCCGGCGCCGCGTGCTCACGGCCGCCGTGCACCGCGACACCCTGCGCGCCGACGTGGTGGAGATGCGAGTGCGCATGCGGCGCGAGCTGTCCGAGGCCGGCGCGGGACAGTTCGACATCAAACAGGATGCGGGCGGCATCGCCGACATCGAGTTTCTCGTACAATACTGGGTACTGGCCGCGGCGGATGGACATCCGGAGCTGTTGACCTACACGGACAATATTCGGCAGCTGGAAGGATTGGCGGCGGTGGGTGTGCTGCCGCCGGCGACCGCGCAGTGGCTGACGGATGCCTACATCGGCTACCGCACGGTGCTGCACCACATCTCGCTGGAAGGCCAGGGTGAGCGAGTGGTGGAGGCGGCCCCATACGCCGAGACGCGGGCCCGTGTGACGGAAATTTGGCGCGATACCTTTGAACGCACGACAGACGAGAGCGAGACGTGATGACCAGCGAAGCGACGATAAGCGGAGTGAAGACAATGCCGGCGATGGTACAAGACGATTCCAGGCATCAATTGATTCAGCCGAATGCGCTGCATCAGTACAATGTGACCGAGGCGGATTTGCCCCTGTCATGCCCCATGCCGGGGATGTTCCTCTGGAATTCGCATCCCAAGGTGTATCTGGCCATCGAGGCCACCGGCTGGGCGAAATGTGCCTACTGTGGGGCCGAGTACACGTTGCGTTAGTACATCGGCGCATCGGCGCCATGATGTTGAACTGATCGATATGACAATTCGCCCGGGAGGCTAAGTCGTGGGCGGGCAACGGGGAGCAGTTGCCCGCCCACGACTTAGCCTCCCGGGCGAACTCTCGTACCGCTCTACATCACTGCACCGGGGTATTAGCTCGCCTTGTAGTCGCGGTAGGATTTCTCCTCGACGATGCCCGAGCCGAGAGTGGTATTGATGCGCCGCTTGATGGCGGCGCGCTCGTCGTTTTCGAAGTAGACGGCTCGCGCCAGGCGGATGAATTCCGCATCGAAGGCTTGCGCGCGTTCCTTGTCGCGGATGTCGTCTTCGATCACCCACAGGCGCTCGTTGACGCGCGAGCAGGGCGGTCACGTCGGCTTCGATGTCGATTTTTGCGTAGGCCGAGCCGCCCCAGGTTTCCTCGAGCGAGCGCAGTTCGAGACGCACGTTGGACGAGCTTGGCGGGGTCGCTCATGCGCTGCGACTTGATGCGCAGGATGGTGATTTTGTCGAGCAGCTCGCCGGGGGAGATGGGGACCTTGATTTCGTTCATGCGGCGCATTTTAGCGCCGAGTTGCCAGCAGCGCGTCGAGCTTGGCCGTCACATCGCTCACGGCGATCAGGTCCATGACGCCGTGGCGCTCGATCTTGGTGGTCCAGGGAATTTGCGCGGCGGGCTTGCCAAGATACTTTTGCGCGGCCGCGTCGTACTTGTCGACGCACCATTCCCGGCTGTAGTACGGCCCGGCGCGCGCCGGATTGGTGGCGGCGTACAGGCCGATCACCGGCAGCCCCACCATCGTCGCCATGTGGGCGGGGCCCGAATCCGGCGACAGCAGCGCGGTGCTTCTCGACAGCAGTCCCGAGGAGCTGCGGCAGCGTGTCCTTGCCGATTTGATTGATGAGCGGGGTACGCGCGGCGGCGGCGATGGCTGCGCCCATCTCGAGCTCGATGGCGCTGCGGCCTCCGACCAGCACCACCCGCATGCCGGTGGACGTCGGCGGCGTGGTCGGCGACGGCGGCATAGCGATCGGCCAGCCAATTGCGCGCCGTATGGCTGGAGCAGGGGCTGATCAGCAGCGTGGGCCGCGCGTCGGTGACGATGCTGTCGGCATACTGGAGCGCCTCCGTGGGCAGCGCCAAGTTCCACAAGGGCTGCCCGGGCTCGATGCCGCAGGCGCGCACGAATCCCATGAAGGAATCCAGCACGTGCTCCGTGACGCGCGGGTGCGATGCGCGCATTGGTGAACAACCATTGCAGTTCGCGTGCGCGCGCGCGATCGAAGCCGAGCTTGATCGGCGCGTCGATCAAGGTGCTGACCAGGCTGGCGCGAAACGACAACTGCAGGTCGAGCAGCAGGTCGAAGCGCCGCCCGCGCAAGCTCGCGCGCAGCCGCCGCAGTTCCCCGAGCGTTGCGCCTTTATCGAAGGTGATAAACTCGATTTCCGGGCAGAATGGCCGTCATCAGCTTGGCTTCGAGTTTGCCGATGATCCAGGTGAACCGGGTTTGCGGCCACGCCGCCTGCAAGGCTCGAAGGGCCGCCTGCCGCATGGCAGGTATCGCCGATGGCCGACAGACGCAGCAGACAGACATGTTGCGGCGGTGGTTTGAAATTGAGGGTCATCGTTATAAGTCAAACAGGGAAAACAGGGCCGACGCATCGCCACCGCAACAGGCGCCATGCTGTCTGATCCGGCCTGCCTTGGCAATCTGCCGCCGGACGCCGTGGAATCGATATTCGACCCGGAGTTCTGGCGGGCACGGGGTGAACTGACGGCGGCGAGCGCGGGCCGCGGATCGGCGTGGTTCATAGGCCGCGCAATGGGTGCTGCGGCATTACCGCCGCGGGGGCTTCATCGCGCGATTGTCGCGGGATGGGTATGTGTGGGCTGGAGAAGCTAGGGTGCGGGCCTTCGCTGAGTGGCGACTGCTCGACATCATGCGGCAGCGGGGCTTGCCAGTGCCGCGACCGGTCGCCGCCCGCTATCAGCGCGAGGGCCTATGCTACCGCTGCGATTTGATCACGGAGCGTATCGTCGATGCGGAGCCTTTGAGTTCGGTGCTCGCGGGAGGGCCGCTTGCTGAATCGGCGTGGCGGGCCGTGGGCGCGGCGGTCGCCCAGCTGCATCAGGCGGGCGTCGATCATGCGGATCTGAATGCGCACAATCTATTGCTCGACGCCAACGGCGCCGTCAGCGTGATCGATTTCGACCGCGGCCGTCTGCGCGCGCCGGGTGGCGCGGGGACGCCGGGCATTTGGGTGAATCGGAACTTGGGGCGGCTGCAACGCTCGCTTGCCAAAGTATCGCGCGGCTTGCCGGCGGGCCGATATTCGGCGCGGGACTGGGAGTGGTTGATGGCGGGATATGGGGCCGCCGCAGGCCGCGAGGCTGCATGATGCGCCGCCTGTACACCCTGCTGATTTACTGTGCGGTGCCGTTCGCCTTTGCGGCGGTGCTGTGGCGTGGCTTGCGCGAGCGTGCGTACTGGCAGGGTCTGGGCGAGCGCTTCGGATGGGGCCGCCGCTTGAGCGGCGCGCCGAGCATTTGGCTGCACGCGGTGAGCCTGGGCGAGATGTCGGCGGCCGCGCCGCTGGTGCGTGCGCTGCGTCTCAGGTATCCGGATTATCCGGTGGTGTTGACCACGGCCACTCTGACCGGACGGGCGCGTGCCCGAAGCGCGTTCGACGCTGCGGTGGACGTGCGCTTTCTGCCCTACGATACGCCGGGCGCGGTCGCGAGATTCCTGAACCGCGTCGGGCCGCGGCTCGCGATCATCATGGAAACCGAACTGTGGCCCAATCTATTCGCGGAGTGCGAACGCCGCGGCGTGCCGCTGATGCTCGCCAGTGCGCGGTTGTCGGCGAAGTCGGTTTCGCGCTACCGGCGCTTCGGCAACCTCTTTCGGGGGATGTTCTCCGCCAGTTCGCTCATCGCTGCTCAGACCGTCGAGGATGCGCAGCGCTTCGTCGCCATCGGGGCTGAGAGTGCCAGGACCCGCGTGGTCGGCAATATCAAGTTCGACCTGGAGCTGGGTGCCGAGGTGGCCAAGCGGGGACATGCGCTGCGCGCATCGTTCGGGAGCGAACGGCCGACGTGGATTGCCGGCAGCACGCACGCCGGTGAAGAGGAGCAGGTGCTGGCGGCCCACGAGGAATTGCTGGCCGGCCGGCCGGACGCCCTGTTGCTGTTGGTGCCGCGGCACCCGGAGCGGTTCGAGGCTGTGGCCGAATTATTGAGCCGCCGAGGATGGCGCTTCGCGCGGCGGAGTGTCGGCAGGGCGCCGGACCCTGGCACCCAGGTCATGCTGGTGGATACCGTGGGGGAACTCGCGGCGCTGTATGCATCGGCCGATGCGGCCTTCGTCGGCGGCAGCCTGGTGCCCATCGGCGGCCATAATCTGCTGGAGCCCGCGGCGCTGGGGATTCCGGTGCTGACCGGACCGTATGATGCGAACGGCAGGGATATTGCGCGGCTGCTGCTGCAGCAAGGCGCCGCCTTGCAGGTGGCGGATGCGCGCCAGCTGGCGGCTGCCTTGATGCAATGGCTGGCCGATCCGGCCGAGCGCCGGCGGGTCGGAGCCATCGGGCGGCGCATCGTCGAGTCGAACCGGGGCAGCGTCGAGCGACTGCTCGAACTCATTGAACCTTGGTTGCAGGGTCCTCGGCCGAGCCCGGCGGCGGCGGCGAGTCGCGCAGCAGGGTGTTGATCTTCTCCAGAGCTCTGCTGCGACAGAGTGCCCGCCGCCTGCTGCAGCTTGATGACATTCAGCATGTAGTCGTAGCGGCTGCGGGAATAGTCGGTCTGCGCTTGAACCCACAGCTGCCGTGATTGCAGCACGTCCACGGCGGTGCGTGTTCCCGCTTCATAACCGGACTCGGTTGCGCGCAGCGACGTCGCGTTCGACTCCACGGCACGGCGCAGTGCCTTGACCCGCGAGATCTCGGATAACACGCCGAGATAGGAATCGCGCGCATCATGCTCGGTCTGGCGCGCCACCCGCTCCACGCGCTCCTTGGCGGCGCGATGCTGGTAGACGGCCTGGCGCACCTGCGAGGAGACCATGCCGCCCGAGTAGAGGGGGAAGGTCAGCTGGATGCCGATGCTCCTCTGATTCTCATTCAGGGTGGTGCCGCCCGCCGAGCTGCCGTTGTTGAAGGTGTCGGTGCCGTTTTGGTTTTCCCGGTAGCGGCTGCCGACGAGATCGAGAGAGGGGTAGTGGCCGCCGCGCGCGGAGCTGACGTTCTCGCGCGCGATGTCGGCGGCCAGCCGGCTCGACACCAGCGATAGATTCTGCTGCAGGGCCATTTCGACCCAGCGGTCTTCGCTGACGGGGTCGGGAGTTGCCAGTTCGAAGGGCTCGATGGGACGCGCCAGGTAGTCGAAGCCTTCGCCGGTGATCTCGCGCAACAATTCCCAGGTGGAGGCCAGGGTGCGTTTGGCTGCGATCACCGTCGCGGCCCCGCTGTCGTGGGCGGCGCGTGCTTCTTCCACATCGGTGACGGCGATCAGGCCGATCTTGAAGCGCGACTCGGCTTGGTCGAGCTGGCGCTGGATCGACGTCAATGCGACCTGCTGCGCCTCGAGGTCATCCTGGGCGGCAAGAACGTCGAAGTAGCGCTGTGACACGCGCTCCATCAGATCTTGCTGGGCGGCCTGGTAGTCCGCCTCGGCTTGCGCCACTTGGGAGTCCGCGGCTTTCAGAGCCACCCAATTTTGCCAGCGAAAGATGTTCTGCTTCAGATCGACGCCGTAGCGCTGTGTCGAGGTGTTGATTTGGCCATTGAAGGGAAAGCTCTCCAGCACTATCGGCGTCCCGGGGGCACTGACGGGCTCGGTGGTATTGGATGAACCGGTATCTTTTTCGCGGGTCGCGACGCCGCTTCCCGCGAGCTGCGGCAGCAGGGCGGCGAGCGCCTGCGGCTTGGCTTCCAGGGCAGCCAGACGAGTCGCTTCGGCTTCGCGCAGCTGCGGATCGTTCTGCAGTGCCCGCTGATACACCGCGAGGAGATCAGCCGCGGGCGCAGGACACGCGCTTACACACAGGGCAATGAGGGTCAGCAATCGCTTCATGGCTTATCCATTCGCCTTTGTCCGGTCATATAGTGTTATATATAACCATATCACCAGGCGAGTCAAGCCCCGCCTCAGAGGGTCAATACTGCGGTATTCGCGGGTCCAAGTCTCGCGACCAGGCCAGAATGCCGCCGGCCAGATTGGACACCGATGCAAAGCCTTGGGCGGCGAGGAAGTGCGCCACTTGCATGCTCCGGCCGCCGGAGCGGCAAATCACCACGGTTTCCCGCCGGGGGTCGAGTTCTCCGAGGCGATCCGGGATCTGGCCCATGGGAATGTGCACGATATCGGTGGGTACCGGTGCCAGCGCCGTTTCCCAGTCCTCGCGAACGTCCAGAAGGGTCATTTCGGCACCGCCTGAGCGCCGTTCCAGGAACTCACTGGGTGTCATTTCCTGCGGGGGCATGCCGTTAGCCATCAGAACACGAATTTCTGTGCGGCGGTGGCGTTGATCAGCGGCTCGATGACGGTTTCGAACAGGCTTTCGCGGGTCCATTCGTTGGTATCGACGCGGCGCACGAGGACGGCGTCCATCACGGGCGGCGTACCCACGATGGCGAATAAACGGCCTCCGATGCGCAGCGACTGTTCGAAGCGCTTGTCATAAACCGGCAGTGAGCCGGTGACGGCGACGACGTCGTACTCGCCCAGTGCGGCGGAGTCGAAGGCATCGCGGAGCTCGAATTGCACCTTGGCCTGGGGGACGGTGCGCAGATTCGCCTTGCTCAGGTCGACGAGGCCGGCGTGAATGTCGATCGAGCGCGTCGCCGCGCCCAGCAAGCTCAAGCAGGCCGAGAGATAGCCGCTGCCGCTGCCGATCTCCAGGATGCTGTCGGTGGCATTGACGCCGAGCGCTTGCAAGATGCGCCCCTGCAGCTTGGGAGCCAGCATGGATTGGCCGAAGCCGATCGGAATCGGCGCATCGGCGAATGCCAGCTCGCGATACGCCTGAGGCACGAAGGCTTCGCGCGGTACCGCCGCCAGCGCGTCGAGGACGCGCGGGTCGAGCACTTCCCACGTGCGTATCTGCTGATCCACCATTTGCTGACGAGCGGCCAACGTATCCATGGGATTTCCCAGAAGTAATTTAAGGCTGTTGATTATGGTCAATTTCGACAGGCTATGCCATGCCTGTGCGCTATTCTTCGGGTCACGATGATTCGCGACGCAACCGCCCCGCCATGGGTTCCAATATCAAGCGTCGTTTTGACTCATTGTCATCGAGGTCCGAGTTGATCTTGTCTTCCGTCGTCATGTGGATTTTAGCGCTTGCCATTCCCGTGGCAGGCGTGGCTGTGCTCTTTGTGTGGAAGCGCCGGCAGGAGCGCGCCGTCAATGAATTCGCGCAGCAAGTGTGGCAGCTCACGCGCGAAGCGGGCGCACCCGGGCGCATCGGGCTCGAGGGCCAGCCCGGCGGCCTGAGCCAGCTGGGCTCGGCCGTCAACCAGCTGCTGGAGAACCTGGAACAGCGGGGCGCGCGGCTGCTCGATCGCGAACAGCTGTTTCAGCGGCTGGTCGAGACCGTGCACGACGCGGTGCTCGTGCATCGCGACCGCATTCTATTCGCCAACTCGCGTTTCCTCGGCACTGCTCAACTTGAGCGCTGCGGAGGTCGTCGGCCAGCCGCTGACCGAGTTCGTCGCGCCGGAATATGTCGAGCTGGTGCAGAACAATCTGCGGCGGCGGCTGCAGGGCGAACCCGCGGCCGAGCGCTACGAGGTCGAACTGGTCGGCGCCCAGGCGCAGGTGACGCGCGTGGAACTGTCGAGCACCGTGATCGACAGCGCCGGCGAAGCGGCGCTGCTGCTCACCGCCCTGGAAATGCTGCCGGAAAGCGAGCCGGCCGCCGGTGCCGTCGCGGCCGCGCGCCATGGTGACGCTGGACGCCATGGGCGAAAGCGTCATCACGGTCGACGCCGAGGGCCGCATCGATTACATCAATCATGCGGCGGAGACCTTGCTCAGCCAGCGCTTCGATCAGGTCATGGGCAAATCCTTCGCCGAGGTCGCCTCGCTGGTCGATGAGACGGACCGCCGCTCGCTCGGAGATCCGGTGCGCAAGGCGTTGACCACCGGCGGCCGGGTGACCATGGGGCGGCGCGCGGTGCTGGTGCCGGCGCAACGCGGGCCCGGAACGGTCGGTGGAAATCAGCGTCACGCCGCTGCGCTTCGACGGCAAGGACATTGTCGGCTTGGTGCTGGTGCTGCACGATACCAGCGAGCTGCGCGGGCTGACGCGGCAAATGACCTATCAGGCCAGCCACGATGCCCTGACCGGCCTGGTGAATCGACGCGAGTTCGAGCGGCGGCTGCAGGAGGCGATGGACTCGGCGCAGACCGGGAACCTCGGGCACGCGCTGTGCTACCTGGACCTCGACCGCTTCAAAGTGGTGAACGACACCTGCGGCCATACCGCCGGCGACAACATGCTGCGCGAGGTCGCCTCGCTCATCAAAGACGCGGTGCGCGATTCGGATACGGTGGGACGCATCGGCGGCGATGAATTCGCGCTGCTGTCTGGTCGGCTGCCCGCTGGAGAAGGCGCGGCAAATCGCCGACGACGTGGTGCGCTCGGTCAACGACTATCGCTTCGTCTGGAAGGACAAGATTTTCAACGTCGGAGTCAGCATCGGCCTGGTGGAGATCGGCCGCGGCGGCGGCGCCATCGAAGACATCATGAATTCCGCCGACTCAGCCTGCTATGTGGCGAAGAAACAGGGCGGCCTGCACGTGCACGTGTACTCGGCGCGCGAGGAAGCGAGCGCGCGGCACAGCGGCGAGATTCATTGGCTGCAGAAGCTGCAGGGCGCGCTGCGCGACAACAAGTTCGAGCTCTACTACCAGCCCATCGTGCATGCCCGCGCCGACGGCGTGCGCGGTCCGGCGCTCGAGGTGTTCGTGCGCCTGCAGGGCGAGAACGGCCAGCCGGGCGCGCCGCCCGCGGAATTCATCCGCGCCGCCGAGCGCTACCGGCTGATGCCGCACATCGATCGCTGGGTGGTGCAGGCGGTGCTGTCGGCGCTGGGGCGCGGCGGCATGAAATTGCCGCCGGGCCGCAGCGTCGCGATCAACATCGCCGGACAGACACTCGGCGATTCGGATTTCCTGGAGTTCGTGGTCGACTGCTTCGATCATACGGGCGCGAATCCCGGCAGACATTTGCTTCGAAGTCACCGAGAGCTCGGTGGTCGCGAACCTGGATCATGCGCAGCGCTTCATCGCCGTGCTGCACGGCATGGGCTGCGAGTTCGCGCTGGACGATTTCGGCAGCGGCTTGAGCTCGTTCTCGACGCTGCGCACCCTGCCCATGGACTATTTGAAAATCGACGGCTCCTTCATCAATAACCTGGCCGGCGACACCGTCAATCAGGCCATGGTGGCGGCCATGATCGAATTGTCGCGCAGCCTGAATTTCCGCGTCGTCGCGGAACAGGTGGAGGACCAGCTCGTCGCTCGATACCGTGACCGACATGGGCATCGACTTCGTGCAGGGCTTCGTGGTCGGCCGGCCGCAGCCGCTGTCGATGGTGCCGAACCCCTTATAACCGCCCGGCAGGGCCTCATAACAACTTTCTATGGCATTTCCGACGCGCTTAGGAGGAAAATCGGGCATTAGCCAACGAGGTGCCCTATGCCTGTTTATGAGGACAACACGAAGTCCATCGGCCGCACGCCGCTGGTCCGGATCAACCGCCTGAATGCGGGCGGCGGCGCGACCATTCTCGCCAAGATCGAGGGACGCAATCCCGCTTATTCGGTGAAGTGCCGCATCGGCGCCGCCATGGTGTGGGATGCCGAAGAGCGGGGCACGCTGAAGCCGGGCATGTCCATCGTCGAGGCCACCAGCGGCAATACGGGCATCGCGCTGGCCTACGCCGCCGCCGCGCGCGGTTACGGATGCGTTCTGACCATGCCGGAGACCATGAGCATGGAGCGGCGCAAGGTGCTGATCGCGTTCGGCGCCAAGCTCGTTCTGACTCCCGGCGCCAAGGGCATGAAGGGCGCCATCGCCAAAGCCGAGGAACTGGCCGCCGCGGAGCCCGGCAAGTACCTGCTGATGAAGCAATTCGAGAATCCAGCCAATCCGGCCATCCACGAAAAGACCACGGGACCGGAAATCTGGGAAGATACCGAGGGCAAGATCGATGTCTTCGTGAGCGGAGTCGGCACCGGCGGCACGCTCACCGGCGTGTCGCGCTACATCAAGGGCACGCGCGGCAAGAAGATACTCACGGTGGCCGTGGAGCCCGTTAATTCGCCGGTCATCACCCAGACTCTGGCTAACGAGCCGCTGGCGCCGACGCCGCACAAGATCCAGGGCATCGGCGCGGGATTCATCCCGAAGAACCTGGACCTGTCGCAGATCGACCGGGTCGAGCAGGTCACCAACGAAGAGTCCATTGAGACGGCGCGCCGCCTGGCGCGCGAAGAAGGCTTGTTGAGCGGCATTTCGTGCGGCGCGGCAATGTCCGTGGCGCTGCGCCTGGCGCGCGAGCCCGCACTGAAGGGCAAGATCATCGTCGCGGTGCTGCCGGATGCGGGCGAACGCTACCTGTCGGGTGCGCTATTCGAAGGGCTGTTCGAGGGAGTGGAGAAGATGCAGGCTGTATGAAAGCCGCCGCACGCCCGCCGTCAGGCATGACCGTGATCGAGGATCTCACCGAGGAGTTCCTCGACAGCTACCGGGGCGATACGCGCGCCCGCCGGATTTCGCAGCGCTACCTGCCCTCGCGCGAGGCCATCGTCGAGATCCTCGAAGCGGTGCTCGATCTGATGTACCCGGGCTATTTCGGCCGCCGCGATTTGAACAGCGAGAATCTCGGCGCGCATGTGGCGCAGTTGGTGGCGGCGCTGGCGCCCAAGCTCGAGAGCGAGATGGAACACTGTCTGTGCTATGGGCGGGAGCGGGACGCGCAGCGCGAGCTGGATTTGGGAAGGGCTGAATTCGGCGAGTGTGCGCCGCGCGCGCACGAATTGGCGGAGATTTTTCTCGGCCGCCTGCCCGAGATACGCAGCTTGCTGATACGAGACGTGCAGGCCGCTTTCGACGGCGACCCGGCGGCGACCAACCTGGATGAGGTGATCCTGGCTTATCCCGGAGTGCTGGCGGTCAGCGTGTATCGCATCGCGCATGCCCTGTACGATTTGGGCGTGCCCATGATGGCGCGCATCATGACCGAGTGGGCGCATTCCAAGACCGGCGCGGATATTCACCCGGGGGCGAATATCGGCGCGGCGTTCTTCATCGATCACGCCACGGGGGTGGTGATCGGCGAGACCACCGATATAGGCGACGGGGTGAAGCTCTACCAGGGTGTTACCTTGGGCGCACTGTCGTTTCCGCGGGATGCCAGCGGCCAGATTATCCGCGGCAAGAAGCGCCATCCCACCGTGGAGAGCGGCTCCACGCTGTACGCCAATGCGACGGTACTGGGGGGCCAGACCGTGGTGGGCGCGGACAGCGTCATCGGGGGATCGGTGTTTCTGACGCGCAGCGTGCCGCCGCGCTCGCGGGTGTCGCTGAAGGAGCCGGAACTGCGGGTGGCTTCGCGGGACGGCGCTGCGGAGCCGGACGCCATCTATTTCGATATTTGACTGCGGGGCCCAATCACTGTCCGGCGTACGCAGGCCGTCGTGGTGAGGTACAGCCACAGGCCCCGCAGTTCGAACATACGATCCAGAGGCACACTCCACACTCTAAGTGAGTCTCGCTGCCGAGCACTCGATGACAATCGTAGCATTCCGCGTTGCGTATGAATTTGCGGCCATCGGGTACGGCCACGCCACGGTATCGCAATGAACGCTTTTCCAAGCGAGCCCGGTGCTTTGTCTCGGCGTCGGCGAGCCGGCGAGTGGTGACGACATCATGCTGCCGGATAAGGTCGGCTGCGGCGGCCATTTCTTCCGGCCCCTGCCGCATTCGCCAGGCGCGATACTCGGATCTTAAACGATCGGCGTCTTCTTTCTCGCCGGCAAAATCCTTCCAAACGCTGCGTCCGTG
The DNA here is from genome assembly GCA_963807505.1 of uncultured Gammaproteobacteria bacterium. Classification (GTDB taxonomy): domain Bacteria; phylum Pseudomonadota; class Gammaproteobacteria; order Steroidobacterales; family Steroidobacteraceae; genus Bog-1198. Next base: position 2,455,626 of record CAWECC010000001.1, read on the forward strand.
TGCTTTTTCATAGGGCACAATTCGCTGGTGAAGAGCCAGGTAGATAAGTACCCATCGAGAATCCTGCACTTGAATGGCAGGATCCACGACGGCGTGCAACCCATTGATTGAGCCAATCCATAGGTCTGGCATGCGTCGCGTGGTCGGCGGGGTTGGAGTCATCCGTTTCTCCCTTCTGGCGCGCTGGAGAGTCGCGTAGCGACTCGTCGGTCATTATAGGGAAAGCTCAGCGGCAGCGCGTGCGAGAAGCATCCACATATACGGTCTTTGTCGGTCGATGCCTATTCCCAGGTCGGTGATTTTAGGCGTGCTTAAGACCTGGGCGCCTTGAGCTAGTCTTCATCGTAAGCAGCAGCGAAGAATTCTCGCGAAATGTAATATTTCGGTTTCGTGTCTCGGGGAGATTCTTGGAGGATCTGTAAATCCACCAATTTTCGAACGTCTTGCTGAGCAGTTGGAAACGATACATTGAATTGTTTCGCGAGCGCCGGGATCGTGGTCAATGGAGAACTCAAAAGAGACACTACGATTTGTTGAAGTCGGACCGTTGATCGCGGTTGCTGAGCGAGCTTTTCTTCGTATTGCCCTTTAAGTTTGATCAATTTGTCAATTCTCGCCAGCGCGTTTGTGGCTTCGGAAATTGTCGCGCGTAGGCACAGGCGCACCCAACTCGCCCAATCGCCTTGGGTGCTTATCCCGAAAAGGCGATTTATGTATTCGTCCTTATGCTTGTCGAAGTAAGGGCTAAGGTAAAGCCAGGGGCTTTGCAGGTTGCATTTCTTGAAGATCATCAATGACAAGAGCAGTCGCCCTACGCGACCATTGCCGTCAAGGAACGGATGAATGGTCTCGAACTGGTAATGAGCGAGGAACCCCTGAATGAGGCAATCTGTTTCGATCGTCTCGTTCATGTATCCTTCTAAGTTCGCAATCAGATCTTCAACCTTATCGGGCGGTGCGGGTACGAAGCGGCGCTCGGAACCGATATGAACCTGGCGGGTTCGATAGACGCCCGGCGTCCGGTTGGTTCCGCGAACACCCTTCAAGAGAGTTTCATGGAGTTCACGAATTACTCGGCTCGAGAGGGGGAGGGTCGTCAGTAGCTTTTGGCCCTGTTGAAGCGCCGCATCGTAATTGAATACTTCTCTCCAAGAATTGACCGGATCGGCGCTTGAAGAAGGATCTTTTGGCTCCAGACCATATGCGAGGAGCTCTTCTGCCGTCGCAAAGGTTCCCTCAAGTGCGGATGATCGAAGCGCTTCTCTTTGCTGGAGAGGGCGGAGCAAGAAGGTGTTAGATGGCAAATAGCGACCAGCGCCGTCCAGGCGAGCCAGGCTTTGGCGGGCGTCCACAAGAGATCCACTAAGTCAGCCGGCAATTGCCAGTTTCTCGGAAGAGGTGCAGGTATGAATGCCCAATCCGGATCCGGGGCGGCAATTGGGACAAGACTACCGGGCGAAGCTGGTAAAAACAGAGACTTATCCATGGCTGATGGACCTTTTAATACCGAACGAGAGTATTAAAATAATATGCCATTTTCTTTAATACAAGAGCCGGGTATTAAAGTGTGAACCTGTACATATTTGCAGCCCGACGTTGGAGCCGCCAACAGCCGTTTCTGTGGGTAATTTGATTCATAATCAATAACATATGTTATTTAGGATGGTGGTGCGCGATCCCTGCGACTTTTGGCGGGGTAAGGAAGATTAAGCCCTGTAGGCGAGGGGGAGACTACCGACACAGATCCATAATAAAAAAGCCGCCTTGAAGCGGGGTTTTCTAACTATCGAGTGTCCTCGGGGCTTTCGCCAACAAGTCCCGTGGCTACTGCGATGGCTGTGAAGCGCTCAGGGACGTGTCAACCAAGGAAACGCTTCAAGCAGCCAGAAATGCGCTGTCAGTAGCGCGCATGGTCGCCGCGCAGACGGAGTGGTTCGGATGCCGCTGGCGTGGTGATGTTGACCGGTATGAGAGTTCGCGCGGGAGGCTAAGCCACGCTACCGTGTTGACATCACCCGCGCCAACAACCGACTACATCATTTTGCCGAGCAGCGGCACCAGCAGCAGCGCGACGATGTTGATGATCTTGATCAGCGGGTTGATGGCGGGGCCGGCGGTGTCCTTGTAGGGGTCGCCGACGGTGTCGCCGGTCACTGCGGCCTTGTGGGCATCGGAGCCCTTGCCGCCGTAGTGGCCTTCCTCGATGTACTTCTTGGCGTTGTCCCAGGCGCCGCCGCCGGTGGTCATCGAGATGGCGACGAACAGGCCGGTGACGATGGTGCCGATCAGCAGGCCGCCGAGCGCCTGCATGCCGGAGCCGGGGCCCATGAGGAAATTCACCACGAACACCAGCACGATGGGCACGAGGATGGGCAGCAGCGACGGCACGATCATTTCCTTGATCGCCGCCTTGGTCAGCATGTCGACGGCGCGCGAGTAGTCGGGCTTGGCGGTGCCTTCCATGATGCCCTTGATCTCGCGGAACTGGCGGCGCACTTCGTTGACCACGGCACCGGCGGCGCGGCCCACGGCTTCCATGGCCATGGCGGCGAACAGGTAGGGAACCAGGCCGCCGATGAACAGGCCGATGATCACGGCGGGGTTCGACAGGTCGAAGCGTGGTGGCGTGACCGAGGACTTCGCTCAGCTTGTGGGTGTAGTCGGCGAACAGCACCAGCGCCGCGAGGCCCGCGGAGCCGATGGCATAGCCCTTGGTGACGGCCTTGGTGGTGTTGCCCACCGCGTCCAGGGGATCGGTGACGTCGCGCACCTTCTTGTCCAGGCCGGCCATTTCGGCGATGCCGCCGGCGTTGTCGGTGATCGGGCCGTAGGCGTCGAGCGCCACGATCATGCCGGTCATGGACAGCATGGCGGTGGCGGCGATGGCGATGCCGTACAGGCCTTCGAGCTGATACGAGGCCCAGATGCTCAGGGCGACCGCGAGCACGGGCAGCGCGCAGGCCTTCATCGACACGCCGAGGCCGGCGATGATGTTGGTGGCGTGGCCGGTCTGCGAGGCCGCGGCCACGTGCTGCACGGGCTTGTATTCGGTGGCGGTGTAGTACTCGGTGATGACGATCATGGCCGCGGTGAGCGCGAGGCCGACCAGGGTGCACAGCCACATGGACATGGCGTGCTCGCCCATGAGTGACTTGCGAGACGAAGTAGAACGCGATCGCCGAAATGACGGCGGAGACGATGACGCCCTTGTACAGCGCGTTCATGATCTTGCCGCCTTCGCGGGTGGAGACGAAGAAGGTGCCGACGATGGAGGAGACGATGGAAATGGCGCCGAGCACCAGCGGAAACAGCACCGCGCGCTCGCCCATGTCCACCATGACCAGGCCGCCCAGCAGCATGGTGGCGACCAGGGTGACGGCGTAGGTTTCGAACAGGTCGGCCGCCATGCCGGCGCAGTCGCCGACATTGTCGCCGACGTTGTCGGCGATGACCGCGGGATTGCGCGGATCGTCCTCGGGAATGCCGGCTTCGACCTTGCCGACCAGGTCGGCGCCGACGTCGGCGCCCTTGGTGAAGATGCCGCCGCCCAGGCGCGCGAAAATCGAGATCAGCGAGCCGCCGAAGGCGAGACCGACCAGCGAGCGCAGCGCCGCCTCCGGATCGCCGAGAACGCGCTGCATGAGCGAGGTAGTAGCCGGCGACGCCGAGCAGCCCCAGGCCGACCACCAGCATGCCGGTGATGGCGCCGCCGCGGAACGCGACTTTGAGCGCGGCATTGATGCCGTGAGTGCGCCGCCTGTGCGGTGCGCACATTGGCGCGCACCGAGATGAACATGCCGATGTAGCCGGCGAGCCCGGAGAGCATCGCGCCGACCGCGAAGCCGCCGGCGGTGGCCCAGCCCAGCGCAAATCCCGAGCGCCACGAAGAGAATGACCCCGACGACGGCGATGGTGGAGTACTGCCGATTCAGGTAGGCCTTGGCGCCCGCCTGAATCGCCGCGGCGATTTCCTGCATGCGCGCATTGCCGGCGGGCTGCGCCAGAATCCAGCGCACCGAAATGATGCCGTAGAGAATGGCAACGACACCGGCTGCAATGGCCAGCCATAGCGCACAATCAAGAGTCATGAGTCGGTCTCCGGTGTGGTCTTATGTTATTGAAAATATGATTATATGGTAAAAAACGGCGCGACTATATCACAAACGGCGTGCGCAGGCGCTTCGGCAACGCCGACACCCTTGAGCGTGACATAGGCGGGCAGGCCGTTGCGGTAGGGCGGGTAGTCCTCGCCGCCGATCAGCGGCGACAGGTAAGCGCGGCAGGCGGCCGTAATGCCGAAGCCGTCCGCCGTGATGAAGTTGCGCGGCAGCTTTTTTTCCTTGTTGGCGACTGCGCTCAAGGGCGCCTCGCCGATGCTCCAGCGATAGGGCTTGGATGATTTGCGGACGATGACCGGCATGACGGCGTTCCTGCCCTTGAGCGCGAGTTCGACCGCCGCCTTGCCGACCGCATAGGCCTGATCGACATCCACCTTGGATGCGATATGCCGCGCCGAGCGCTGCAGATAATCGGCGACCGCCCAGTGGAATTTGTAGCCGAAGGCTTCCTGGGTCATTTGCGCGACCACCGGCCCGACGCCGCCCAGCTGCGAGTGGCCGAAGGCGTCCTTGGTGCCGGCCTCGGCGAGGAACTTGCCGTCGGCGCCGCGCACGCCTTCGGAGACGACGACGACGCAGTAGCCGTATTTCTCGACGCATGAGCTTGACCTTGGCCAGGAAGCGCTCGCGATCGAAGGCGATCTCGGGAAACAGGATGATGTGCGGCGCATCGCCGGCCTTCTCGCCGGCGAGACCGCCGGCCGCGGCCATCCAGCCGGCGTGCCGCCCCATGACTTCGAGCACGAATACCTTGGTCGAGGTGCGCGCCATGGAGGCCACGTCGAGCGCCGCCTCGCGCGTGGACACGGCGATGTACTTGGCCGCGGAGCCGAACCCGGGGCAGCAATCGGTGATGGGCAGATCGTTGTCGACGGTCTTGGGAATGCCGATGCAGGTGATGGGATAGGCCATTTGCACGGCGATTTCGGACACCTTCTGCGCGGTGTCCATGGAATCGTTGCCGCCGTTGTAGAAGAAATAGCCGATGTCGTGCGCGCGGAATATGTCGATCAGGCGCTCGTACTGGGCGCGATTCTTGTCGATTCCGGCGAGCTTGTAGCGCGCGGAGCCGAAGGCGCCGCCCGGCGTGTGGCGCAGGGCCGCGGATGGCGGCGCGGCTCTCCTTGCTGGTGTCGATCATGTCCTCGGTCAGCGCGCCGATGATGCCGTGCCGGCCGGCGTAGACCTTGCCTATCTTGTCGCGGTGCCGGCGCGCGGTTTCGATCAGGCCGCAGGCCGAGGCGTTGATGACGGCGGTCACGCCGCCGGATTGTGCATAGAACGCGTTCTTCATGAGACCCCCGCGATGCACGAGGCGCGCAGAATAGCCGATCGGCCGGGGTTTGACGACCGCGTCGCCCAAAGGTACGGTAGCGCGCTTTCACTACAATGAGAATCATGCGAATAGTTCTATTGGGGGCGCCCGGATCCGGCAAGGGCACACAGTCGCAGCTGCTGGTCAAGGCCTATGGCGTCCCGCAGATATCGACCGGCGATCTGCTGCGCGAAGCGGTGGCCAAGGGCACGGAACTGGGCCTGCGCGCCAAGGCCGCCATGGATTCGGGAAAGCTGGTGGACGATGCCACGGTGCTCGGCATGATCCGCGAGCGCATCGGCCAGCCGGATGCCGCCAAGGGCTTCATCCTGGACGGATTCCCGCGCAACATCGCCCAGGCCGAGGCGTTGAAGAAGATGCTCGAGGCACTCGGCACGCCGCTCGAGTCGGTGGTGCTCATGAACCTCGATTTGGGCATTCTGTTCAAGCGCCTGACCGGCCGCAGGATCTGCCAGGACTGCGGACGGGTTTTCAACGTGTTCACCTCGCCGCCGGGGGCGCTCGCGCATTCCGAGGAGTGCGGCGACGCGCATCGGCTGATCCAGCGCCCGGACGACAAGGAAGAGGTCATCGGCAAGCGTCTCGAGGTGTACGAGGCGCAGACCAAGCCGCTGATCAAGTACTACGAAGCCGACGGATTGCTGCGCGTCGTGGATGCCGATGCCGACGTGGATACGGTGTTCAAGAGCATCGCAGGCCGTGCAGTCAGCCCATAGCCTCGAGCAGCCGGGTGCCGATCTCCTCGCGGCGCCAGCCCGTCAGGGCGTGCGCGTCGCGGCTTGCCCATGCCTAGGGCCTTGAGCTCCCCGCGCGGCGCGAGGATTTCCGCGCTGACCTCGAGTTCGGCGGCGCGCGCATCGACGATCTTGCCCAGGCGGTCGATCATGGCCCTCTGCTCGGGAGTCGGCCGCGCATCCTGAGGGGGCTCTTGATCCTCCACGTCCTGCGACGCCTGGGCGAGCGCGTCCTGCAGGCTCGCCGCGAGTCCGTCGTTCAGCGGGGGCGCAGAACCTTGCGCTACCGCGAAAATCGCGGCGTCGGGCAGTATCCAGGCGCGCGGCAGATCGCGGCTACGCGCCAGTCTTTCGCGCCAGACGGCCGCAGCCTTGGCCCGCGCGCGCGCCGCCGGCTCCAGCTGCGCCAGCCCGCGCAATCTCATCCACGCTTGCGAGGGTTCGGGCTCGTACAGCCGCCTGTCTTCGAGAGCCTGGCAGTCCTCCAGGACCCAGTGTTCGCGCCCGAGCTCGCGCAACCGGGTCTCGAGCCGGCCTGCAATGTCGCCGAGATACAAAACGTCGTCGGCGGCGTATTCCAGCTGTTCTCGCGTGAGCGGCCGCTTCGACCAGTCGGTTCGTGTCTGGCCTTTCGGCACCGTCACGTCCAGCAGAGTCTTGACCAGTTCCGCGTAGCCGATCTGGGGCTTGAGGCCGATGCACCCGGCGGCGATCTGAGTGTCGAATACCGGGGCCACGATGCCCTTGGACGAGAGATAGACGGCCTCCAAGTCCTGGCGCGCGGCGTGAATGATTTTGCGCGCCGCAGCCGCCGTCAGGGCGGCCATCAGGGGGTCGAGGCTCCCGATCCGCAGCGTATCGACGCACCAGATTCGGTCGCCGGCCGCCAATTGCAGCAGGCAGAGCTTCGGAAAGAAGGTGCGCTCGCGCAGAAATTCGGTGTCGACGCCGATCCACGCCTGCGAATCCAAGGTCTGCGCCAACGCGGGCAGCTCATCTTCTCTATCGATCCAAATCGCGTCGGGCATAGCACTGATCCGCGTTACAATTTAGATCCGATTATGACTGAATTGGATGATGCTGAGACTCGCAAAGGCATTTTGGGACATCGCTCTGTGGAGACGGTCGCCGGCGCAATTGCCGGCGTCGTTGTTCCTTTTGGCTCTGGTTGCGGCCGCCGCTGCGCTGATCGAGGTGCTGAGCGTGTTTCTGCCGCCCGTATCGAATGACCGGATGTCGGTCCGAATCCTGCTGAGCGTGGCTCTGCCGCTGGCTTTCACGTGGGCGGTGCTGCTCATGGCGCGCCGCCGGCACCGCTTTCTGCAGACCGGCATCGCTTTGCTGGGAGTGGAAGTAGTGGTGGAACTCATTCTGTACCCGCTGGGGTCGTTGATCCACGTCGTGGGATCGGAGGGTATTGCGTCGATGCCGATCGAAGTAATGATGCTGGTCGGGCTCATCTGGTACATGCTGGCCTGCGCAAACATCTGGCGCGTCGCCCTGGATTCGGGCTTGGCGCTCGGCATAGTGATCAGCGTGGGGTACTTCCTGCTGTCGCTCGTTCTGGAGCAGCGCCTGCTGCCGAATGCATGAGCATGCACATCCATATTCTGGGCATCGGAGGCACCTTCATGGGTGGCGTGGCGGCGATCGCCAAAGCCGCCGGATTTCGCGTCACCGGCGCGGATCTCAATGTGTACCCGCCCATGAGCACTCAGCTCGAGGCGCTCGGGATCGATTTCGTGCAGGGGTACGCTGCCGAACAGCTGAACTTGCGCCCCGATATCGTGGTGGTCGGCAACGCCTTGAGCCGCGGTAGTCCGGTCGTCGAGGCCATGCTGGATCGCGGCATGCCCTATGTCTCGGGGCCGCAATGGCTGGCTGAGCAGGTGCTGCGGGACAAGCACGTGATCGCCGTGGCGGGCACCCACGGCAAGACCACGACCACCTCCATGCTCACCTGGATACTCGAGGATGCGGGTCTCGAGCCGGGATTCCTGGTGGGTGGCGTGCCGAGCAATTTCAATTCCACGGCCCGCCTGGGGGCCGGAAAGTTCTTCGTCATCGAAGCGGACGAGTACGACACGGCGTTCTTCGACAAGCGTGCGAAATTCGTCCACTACCGGCCCCGTACGGCCATCTTGAACAATCTGGAATACGACCACGCGGATATCTACCCGGACGTGGCCGCAATCCGCCGCCAATTCAATCAGCTGCTGCGCACGGTGCCGGGCGCGGGCCGGATCATCGTCAATGGAGAGGACGCGGAGCTCGAGGCCACCCTGCGCATGGGTTGCTGGACGCCGCGCGAAACATTCGGATTGAGGGGGGCGCCGGGTGCCGGCGCTGCGGCTGACGTCGGCGCTGCGGCCGATTGGAGTGCGCAGATCGAGCCGGGATCGGCGGCGAGCCGCTTCGCGGTGCATTGGCGCGAAGAACGGGTGGCGGAGGTGAACTGGGCACTGCTCGGCGAGCACAATGTCATGAATGCTCTGGCGGCCATCGCGGCGGCGCGCCAAGCCGGAGTGTCTCCGGCGCGCGCGGCGCAGGCGCTGAATGTGTTCCAGCGGGGTCAAACGCCGCATGGAAGTGCGCGGCGTCGTCGGCGAGGTCACGGTGTATGACGATTTCGCGCATCACCCGACGGCCATCGACACGACCCTGCGGGGGCTGCGGGCGCGTGTGGCGGGCGCGCGCATCATCGCGGTGCTGGAACCGCGTTCGAACACGATGAAGCTCGGAGTGCATCGCGAGCAATTGGCGCCGGCTCTCGCGGCGGCGGATCGGGCCTGGTTTTTGAACTCCCCGGACCTGGGCTGGGATCTGCCGGGGGCGGTCGCGGGGCTCGGCGACCGGGCGCATTTTGCGGCCGATGTGGACTCCTTGGTCAAGGGGCTTGCGGACGACAGCCGCGCGGGCGATCACATACTGGTCATGAGCAACGGCGGGTTCGGCGGGTTGCACGACAAGCTGCTCGCCGCGCTGCGGGCGCGGCAGTGAGCGCGGCGCAAAACGCTTCGATCGCTTTATTTCCCCTCAATATCGTGCTGTTTCCCGCCGGCGCGTTGCCGCTGCGAATTTTCGAAACCCGCTATGTGGACATGGTGCGCCGCTGCATGCGCGGCAGCCAGGCTTTCGGGGTGGTCTTGATTCGCGAGGGCAATGAAGTGGGCCCCGCCGAGACCTTCGATGTGGGGACTCTCGCGAAGATCGTCGACTTCCATCAGTTGTCGGACGGACTGCTCGGGCTGTCCTGCATCGGCGAGCAGCGCTTTCGGATCCGCGGCCGCGGGCGCCAGGCAGATGGGCTCAATCTGGCCGAGGTCGACTGGCTGCCGTCCGAACCCGCGGTGGCGGTGCCGGCGCGGCATGCGCGTTTGTCGGAGCTATTGAAAAGCGTCTTACCGCAGCTGGGCGAGGTGTACACGGGCATCGAGATGCGGCTGGACGATGCGGCGTGGGTGGGACACCGCCTGGCCGAGATTTTGCCGATTCCGCTGACCGACAAGCAGAGTTGTCTGGAGCTCGACGATCCGATCGAGAGGCTGGATGTTCTCGGTCCGCTCGTCAAGGAGACCTAGCGGAACGATCGGGGTCCGCCGGGATCTCGACCGGCAACTCCATCCTCTTTTGCTGGCGCATGATGTGCAGCTTGAGCGTCTCCCCGGCTCGATAGGAATTCAGGATTTGCAGAGCGTGCGATCCGCTCGTGGGGATTCTCCCATCGATGTCCAGAATGACATCTCCATCCTGCAACTTGAGCCGCTCGTCCTTTGGCGCATGCACGACCAAAAGTCCCGAGGGGGTGCCGAAATACCGTCCCAATTCCGGCGACAGGTCGAGAAATTCCGCGGACCCGAAGCCGCTCGGATCGCGGATCCCCATGATCGAGCTGAGATTCTTCAGCGAATCCAGACCCTTCAGGCTCTCGCCCAGCCCCTGGAGTCCGCGAGTGACGGATTCGTCCACGAACCCCGTCAGGCTCTTCGGAACGATCTGGGTCGTCTGCAGCTTCCCTTCGCGCTGAAACTCCACCGCGACCGGGGAATCCGGCCCGATGTCGCGCATGAGCGCGAGCAGTTGCTGTCGCGGCGTATGGGTCTGGTCGCCTCGCAGTTGCTTGCCTTGGAAGGAGACGATGACATCGTTTGCTTTGAGTCCCGCCACGTCGGCGGGTCCGCCTGGGCTGACGCTCAAGATGCGGACGCCGCCGGTCCGATCGTCGGTGCCGGACATCGGAGCGCCCACGTTGATTCCCAGCATCGCACGCGATGCGCCGAATCCCATCCATGGTTGCTCGTTGAGCTGCATGCTGAGTTCGCTGATTTCGCGGGCCGATTGCTCGAGGCGCTTCTGCGCTTGCTCCAGTTTTCGCTCCATTTGTTCGCGCGAAGCCGCCTCTGGGTCGGATGTGTCGGCGGCATGCAAGGAGGTGGTCAGCAGCATCAGAATCGGCGCAATCCATGTGAGTTTGGCAGGCATCAGATGGCTCCAAAAGTGGGTGAGTGATCAGGCCGGTCACCGTTGCGGGCGGCCTCTGCGTAGCGCACATAGACCAGAGAATTCATCAACTGCACGCGCGCACTCCATAGTCGCTGCGTCTGGTATCGGTCGCCGTTCGCTGCCGCGGACAATTGCTGATCCAGTATTTGAATGCGGGTCTGCAACTCGTCGATGGCGGCGGAAGTTGCGGCGCGTTCCACGGTCGGCCGCGGCGGCAGCGTATTCAGGACGGCTTCGAGCCGCTGCGAGCGCGACACCAGCGACTGGATCGTGGCGTCATCGGAGCCGGCATGTCCATGGTCCAGACGTATCCACCACAGCAACGTCAGCGTGGCGACCAAACCCGCGGCCACGGCTGCGGGCGCGAACGCCCATGGGGTAACCCGTCTGCGACGTGGCAGGCGCTCGAGCCGTTCGCGAATGAGCGGCCATGCGTGCTCCTGCGGTTCGAACGACGGCAATTGATGCAGCTCGTGTTTGAGTCTCTTCAAACGAGCGAGTTCGCTGCCGCACCGGGCACAGCCGGCGACGTGCTGCCCGACCTCGGCACCGACCGGGGTGCCGTCCCGAAGAGCTAACAGTTCCTGGAAATCGGCATGCATGTGGGTCCTCCCGATTCGAGTTCCAGACGTTCGCGCAGGTGCCTGTGGGCGCGCGCGAGCTGGGCCTTCGAAAAACTGGTGCTGCGGCCGAATAATCGCGCAATCTCGGCGTGGGTCAGCTCTTCGACATCGTGCAGCCACACGACGGCGCGGCTGACCGCAGGCAGCATCGCAAGCGCCCGCTCGAGATCGGCGTCCATCGGTTCGACGGCGGCTGCCGCGGCTTCCTGGTGCAATGACGATATCCCGTCGGCCCCGAGCCAGGTCGTGCCGCGGTGCCAGGGCGAACGCAGGTACATCAGGGCTTTGCTGACCGCAATGCTGCGTACCCACCCGAGAAAGGAACCGCTCGCCCGGTAGTTGCGCACGCTGCAGAAGATTTCCACGAAAGCGTCCTGCAGCAGTTCTTCGGCGACGGCGGGCCGGATCACCAGCCGGCGGATCAGCGTGTAGACGGGTTTGGAGAGCGCGCGATAGATGCATTCATGGGCGTCAAGGTCGCCCATTCGAGCGCGATTGAGGACATCGGCCGATATCTCGATGCTTTGCAACGATGGCATATAGCGTCTAGATGCGCCGCCATCGAAAAAGGTTACATCGCGGGAATCAGTCTAAGGGGACCAGCCGGACCAGTTCAATTGAGACTGCGGGGAGCAGCGGTAGCAGGGAACCAGAAAATTCGATGAACCCCAGCTCGGCGTAGCATACAACCCGTTGCTTATGGCTCTCGGATCCGGATCGACGGATGCGTCGAAGTGCGAGGGACTCCATACGCCAAAATTGGCTTGGTTCAAATCCGATTCGGAGACGGTGGCGCAAGCGCTCAGGAGCAGTACGGCGATCAGCAAAGCGCCTTTCGTGCAACTGGGAAGGGAAGGCATGACATCCTCCTAAACGAGTCGAGAAACACTAGCATACGCCTCTCGCATACGGAACCCAGGACGAACGCGTGAGCCATAGCACCGCGCCGATGGCGGCGCCCCAGGGCAGCAGCCAGTATCCCAATAGCCCGTCAAAGTGGCCCACCCAGGCGGAATAGGCGGGTGAGATGCCGCTGGTCGTGGCTTGCTGCAGCATGCGTAGCACCACGACCCAGCCGGCATGCAGGCCGATGGCCACGGCGATATTGCCGGTCAGGACGCGGGTCAGGCTGAGGATCAATCCCACGGCCAACCAGGAAAGGAAGGAATCGAATACCAGTGCCGGGTGGCCCAAAGGTGCGAAAGAGAGCTGCAGCAAGTCGAAACCGCTGCCCCAGCCCAGGTCAGCGGCCGGAATTCTGGCTTTGGCAAAGAAATGCAGAATGGCGAACAGCGGCGCGGTCAGCAGAGCGGCTGTCCAGGGACCCGATTCGCGTTCGACGGCTGTGTGCATGACGCCGCGAAACACGGTGTCCTCGAGGAGTGCGACGCCAACGCCGGATCCTACGCCGACGAGGAAGATGTGGGCGAAGCCCGAGGCAGAGGCAATGAATTCCGGGTCTCGGATGCGCAGCCCGGTCGCGAGCAGGAAGGCGGCGCCGATGCAGGCCGTCGCCATGCCCACCGCTCCCCAGAGCAGGGATACTTTGATGAATCGGCGCCAGGGCAGGCCGTAGCCGAAGTCGGGCCTGTGCGTGAGATGCAAATGCCGGCACAGCCAAATCAGCTCAACGAGGAGCACCAGCATGGCGATGCGGCTGGCGACCCGGTGGAACGCCCAATTGGCAAAGGTGGTGGTCAGCTCGTAGGCGGGATAGGCGATGCATGCGCCGATCAGCCCGGCGAGCAGGATCACGGCCAGGAACCAGGCGAAGGCGCGCATGTCTAGGCGAAACCACTGACGGCGTGCGTTTCCGCGGAAACGTTGCTCGAAGAGTTTATGCGGTGTCTCATTGCCGCTCTTGGTCTTCTGGTTGTTGACGTTTGATGGTGCCCTTGAAACCACCGACCGCGGTCATGATCTGTTCATAGGTCAGCTTGCTGGGAAGCAGTAGAACTCCCCCGCCCGAGTGCTTGATCTGCACCCGGTTGCCTGCGAATTGAAATTCCTTCGGCAGTCGCACCGCTTGATTGTTGCCGTGCTTGAATAATTTGGCCGTCTTCATGGGACGCCTCCGCAGCATAGATACACGAAGTATATGCATTGGGGCTGAGACGGTTGAATTATGTATCTGATCTTTTCTCGAAATTATTCCTTCAGACTGGTGAAAACGCGTGCCGCCGCGGTGATGGTGGCATCGATGTCGGCTGAAGTATGTGCGGCCGACATAAAGCCGGCTTCGTAGGCGCTGGGCGCGAAATAAACGCCTTCGGCGAGCATGCCGTGGAAGAAGCGCTTGAAGCGTTCCACGTCGCAGGCCATGACCTTGGCGTAGCTATCGACGCTGCGCTCTGCGGTGAAGAAAAGTCCGAACATGCCGCAGACGTGATTGGTCGCCAGCGGGATGCCGGCGCGCTGTGCGGAGTCGGAGAGCCCGCGAATCAAGGCATCGGTCGCGGCCGCGAGTTTTTGGTGAAATCCGGGCGCGGACACGAGTTCGAGAGTGGTGATGCCGGCGATCATGGCCACCGGGTTGCCGGATAGCGTGCCCGCCTGATAGACGGGGCCGAGGGGCGCCAGGCGTTCCATGATGTCGCGCCGGCCGCCGAAGGCGCCGACCGGCATGCCGCCGCCGATGATCTTGCCGAGGGTGGTGAGGTCGGGGCGCACGCCGTAAAGGGACTGCGCTCCGCCCAAGGCCACGCGGAACCCGGTCATCACTTCGTCGAATATCAGCAATGCGCCGCTGCGGTCGCATTCACTGCGCAGGGTCTCGAGAAATCCCGGCACGGGCGGCACGCAATTCATGTTGCCGGCGACGGGTTCGACGATGATGCAGGCGATTTGCTCGCCGATTTGCCGGAAGACTTCCCGCACCTGTTCGGCATCGTTGAATGTCAGGGTGACGGTGTGATTGGCCAGTGCCTTCGGTACGCCGGGCGAGGTGGGAACGCCCAGGGTCAGCGCTCCGGAGCCCGCCTTGATCAGCAGCGAGTCGGAGTGTCCATGATAGCAGCCTTCGAATTTTACGATGGTGTCGCGTCCGGTGTAGCCGCGCGCCAGGCGTATCGCGCTCATGGTGGCTTCCGTGCCCGAACTGACGAAGCGCACCAATTCAACGGAGGGTATGAGTTCGACGACGCGGCGGGCGAGCTGCGTTTCAAATTCGGTCGGCGCACCGAAGGAGAGGCCGGCGGCGGCGATGTCTTGAACGGCTTTGATCACCTGCGGGTGTGCGTGGCCCAATATCATCGGACCCCAGGATCCGACGTAATCGATGAAGCGGCGGCCGTCGGCGGCCGTTGCGTGGGCGCCGGCCGCGCTCTTGAAGAAGATCGGCTCGCCGCCGACGCCGCGGAAGGCGCGGACGGGCGAATTGACGCCGCCCGGTATGTATTTGCAGGCTTCTTGATATAGGGTCATGGGGAGACTCTAAACAGTGGGGGCGTCCGCCGGCAAGCTGAGTCGCACTTCGAGACCGCCTTCTTGGCGATTGGCTGCCGAGGCTGATCCTCCATGCGCCTTCATGACTTGAGCGGTGATGGCGAGTCCGATGCCTTCGCCGCCGGTATCACGGTCGCGGGACTCGGCGACCCGATAGAAGGGCTCGAATATGCGTTCCAGATCCTTGGCGGGGACTCCGGGGCCGCCGTCGCGGATCAAAATCGAGACATCCGCGCCGGACCGCGCGACGGAAACGTCGACGCGCGAATCCTGGGGGCTGTAG
Source organism: uncultured Gammaproteobacteria bacterium (assembly GCA_963807505.1). Lineage (GTDB taxonomy): Bacteria > Pseudomonadota > Gammaproteobacteria > Steroidobacterales > Steroidobacteraceae > Bog-1198. Next base: position 2,470,667 of record CAWECC010000001.1, read on the forward strand.
CGTACGGCGTTGCGCAGCACGTTCTCGATGGCGCTTCGCACCAGGTCGCGGTTGCCGTTGACGGCGGCCTTTGCCGCGCCCTCGAGCCGGACCCGGCAATTCTTGACGGCCCCTTCGAAGTTCGCGTCGCGCACCACTTCTTCGATCACTTCGTCGAGGTCGAAGGCTTCGCGCACGAAAGGTACATCCGCGCCGTGCAGGCGCGCGAGCTTCAGCACCTGGCTGATCAAGGAGTCGAGACGTTCGATCTCGCGCTCCAAGCGGTCCAATTGGCGCGACAGGTCGGCGGGTGGCTGGCGGGCCAATCCGAGAGCGACACGCATTCTCGCCAGGGGTGAACGCAGTTCGTGAGAAATGTCGCGCAACAGCTGAGTGATGGCGCTGCGATTGGCTCGCAGCTGATCCGCCATGGCGTCGAAATCCCGCGCCAGCACCGCCACTTCGTCTTTGCGCCCTTCGAGTCCGGCGCTGACGCGCACACCGGCGCCGAGGCCCACCTCGGCGCTCTCCGAGGCGAGCGCGCGAGCGCCTTCCTGGATGCGCCGAATCGGCGCGCTCAAATGCCGCGCCAGCCACCAACTGGCCAGTGCGCTCACCGCCAGGGCAATGCAGAGAATGGTCAGCGATATTCCCGGCAGGCTCAGGGCGCCGAAGATGCTCGGACGGCGCGGCACCAATAGGACGGTGTAGGCCGTGCCGTCGGCAGAGACTATCTGCGGCGCCGCCCGGCTGGGGCGGAAATTCCCGGGAGGGGGCCGGAAGGGCCTGGACCCGGGGGCGCCGGCGTCGCGGGTGCCGGGCGTATCGCGGTTGGCGGATTCGTCACGGTTCGCGGATTCGTCGCGGTTGAAGAATTCCAGGCGCCGCGCCGCGCCTTCGGTCAGGTGCCGTCCGAGGATGTCCGCGCCGTCCGGGCCGATGATGTAGAGATCACGGTCTTTGACGGAATTCTTGTTCGTGCCGAGCCAATCCTTCAGCGCGGCAATGCCGCCGTGCGCGAGGACTTCCGATGCTTGAATGGCTACGGTACGCCCGCGCAATTCGGGCGCATCGTACTCGCGGGCGGTGACGGTGTACGTGACGGCGATGCTGCCGCCGACGATGAGGGCCATCGCGATCCAGAACAGTATGAAAATCCGCAGGAACAGGCTATGCATGAGCCCATGTGAGCGTGTAGCCCGAACCACGGACGTTCTTGATCTCGGGATTCTTGCCGGCTTCGAGGTCGAGCTTGCGGCGCAGATTGCTGATGTGGGTATCGATGCTGCGGTCGTAGGCGACGAGCTTGCGGCCGAGAGCCTGCTCGGTCATCGCTTCGCGCGAGATCACCTGACCCGCGGAGCGCATGAGCAACTCGAGCACGCGGAATTCCGCGCCGGTGAGCGGCACCGGTTTCTCCGCGACGTGCACCAGATGTGTTCCGGTGTGCAGGGTGATCGGCCCGACGACGAGTTCGTCGGGCACGCTGCCGCGCGAGGTGCGGATGCTGGCCCGGCGCAGGATCGCGCGAATGCGCGCCACCAGCTCGCGCGGATTGAAGGGCTTGCTCAAATAGTCATCGGCGCCGAGTTCCAAGCCGACGATGCGGTCGATATCGTCGCCGCGTGCCGTGAGCATCAAGATCGGCGTCTCGTATGACGCTCCCAGCTTGCGCAATACGTCGAAGCCGCCGACGCTCGGCAACATCACGTCGAGAATCAGAATTTCAAACTCGTTGGTTTGCAGCACTTCCAGTGCGTCACCGCCATCGTGCACGCTCTTCACATCGAAGTGCTCGGCGTTCAGGTACTCGGTCAGCATTTGACAAAGTTCGCGGTCGTCGTCGACCAGCAGAACCCGCGCTTCGCGCGTCTGGCTGTTATCCGCAGGCGGTGGATTGGAGAGAGTCATTCGTACCCCTACTTTGGCATAGTCGGTGGCCTACCATGGCGCCGGAGCCTGAATTTGCAATTCTTAACAGAACGTTGCGGTGTCTACGACACATGTTTGCAGAGACTCGGCTTAGGATAGCTGCGTGTAGATCCTAATCACAGCTTGGAGCAAGGAACATGAGATCGATTCGCAATTTGCTGGGGGCAACGCTGCTGACAACCGGAGCGGTGATGACAGCCGCCGCCGGCCTGTCCATTGCGAGTGCCCAGACGACGACAACCACGACCACGCCGACCGAACCGACCGGCGGGCACCACGGGTGGCATCATCACCACCATGGGCTATGGCACCTGCTCGGCAAGCTGGGCTTGAGCGATGCACAGAAGACGCAGATCAAGAGCATCATGACGGCGGCCAAGCCGGAGATGCAGAGCCTGCATCAGCAGATGCGCGCCAACATGGAGAAACTGCAGCAGACGCAGCCCTCCAATGCGAATTACAGCACCATCGCTTCGCAGGTGAGCCAGACTCACGGCTCCTTGTCGGCGCAGATGATGACCCAGCAGGCCAATGTACGTGCCCAGATATACAAGGTGCTGACGCCGGCGCAGCAGACCCAGCTCGCCACGCTTCAGGCTCAGATGGCGGCTCGTCGGCAGAGCCATGAAGCCGGCGCTCAGGCGGCACCCGCGGCGCAATAGTTTTCCGTCGAGAGTGGTACTCAGCCCGCCGAACTTGCATCGCACTTGTTCGGCGGGCTGGGGCGCCAGGAGCGGCTAACGCTGAGTCGCGACTATCCCGTCTTTTTTGAGCAGGTCGACCACGCTGCCTCGGCCGGCCAAATGTCCGGTCCCCACGATCACCAGATAGTTCTTGTCGCTGTCGAGCAGGGCTTCTATTTTGGGCACCCACTTGCGGTTGCGTGCCAGCAGAACCGACTGATAAAGATCGGGATCGCGGCCCAGGTCGGATTGCAGTTCGCTCTCGAACCACCGCGTATCGCCGTGCTGCCAGGCGCGCACCATGGAGTCCACGTCTTTGGGTAGGTCGTGCGCCTGTTCGAGGCTGGACAGCAGGTACTCCGCTTGGGTGTCCAAGGACATGTTCTGGAACACCGAGATCTGGTCATGGACGGTTTCGAGCCCGTCCACGGTCTTGCCGTCGCCGCGCGCCCGCTCCATGAAGTACATTTCGACCCCGTTCTTGGGTTCGAAGCCGAGCTGCGTCAATTGCACCTCGGAAATGGCCTCGGCGACGAACCAGGGTGCAAATCGATCGAAATTGGCTAGTTCCACGCCGATCTCGTGGGCCAGCGCAGCGGCCCGCTCATAACGCTGCCTGCCCAGCACGTCGGGTAGAGTTTTGCCCTCGGGCAGGGTCGCACTGGCGAGCATTTCGGCCTGCACTTGTTCCGAATCGATCTCCTCGAGGTTCACTTCCATGAGCACGGAACCGGCATGGGTATAGGCGTCGAGCACGACGGGCGCCAGCGGGTAATCGTTCGGGCGCAGTACGTGGATGGAACCGAGCAGATAGACCGTATTGTGTTTGCCGTGCAGTTCCCACAGTGAATGCAGCGCGCCGTCCGCGCGTGCCGTGACGCAGAGCAGCAGGCCGGATAGCATCAGCCCCAGACGAGACGAGCGTGGACTCAGCCGGGCGGGTCTAGCGTGCAAGTGATTGGCGCATCGGCAAGGACTCGACCCAATGGACCGCGGTGTCGATGCGGCCATCGGGGTGCAAGTCGAATTGCCGGTACGCGGGAGGGCGTGTGTCGACGGCGTATCGATCGCTCTTGGGCAGGAACTGGGCGCCGGTCGATGGGGTTGCGAACAGACGCACGTCGCCGCGCCGTCCGTCGTACACCTGGTGGACGTGTCCCCACACCACAGCGCGGACGTGGGCGTGGGAATCGATGACCCGCCAGAACGCTTCCGGCTCGGCGAGGCCCACCGTGTCCAGCCATCGGCTGCCCATGGTAATGGGGTGATGATGCATGCACACCATGGCGTGCTTCGGCGACCCGGCGAGCGCCGCGTCGAGCCGTGCGAGTTCGGTCGGGGTCAGGCGGCCGCCGACATGCCCGGGGTCGTAGCTGTCGAGCATGATGAACTGCCAGCCTTCCGCCTCGTGCGTACCGCAAATCTGAAACGGCGCGCCTTTGAGTTCCCTGCGCATGACCTCGGGCTCGTCGTGATTGCCGGGGATGCACAGCACGGGCTTCTTTATGTTGCCGAAGATGCTGCGAAAGCGCAGATAGCCGGAGCCGTCGTCCTGCACCAGATCACCGGTGACCAACATCGCTGCATAGTCCGGAACGCGCGCAAACGCATCGTCGAGCACCGCGTGCAGGCTCGAATCGGTCTCTACGCCCCGCAGTCTGCCGGTGGCGTTGCCGTAAAGATGTGGGTCTGTGATTTGTAGGATTTGCATCTTTGAAATGGTAGCAAAGCACTTTCGCGCGGACGGTGAACTGGGTCATGGCGGCCGCTAATTGCGTTATACATAAACAGACTACGTTTGTGTGAATGTGTTCCGTCGTAAAATCGCGACCCGGGTCCCGGAATTCACGTGGCATTGCTGGCGGGGGGCGCATCGGGGACAATACGTCGCCGGGCTCCCGTCACACTTGCTAAAACGAGTTCCCTCATGCCTACGCGCCGCGACCTTGCCAATGCCATTCGTGCCCTCGCGATGGATGCCGTCCAGAAGGCCAATTCGGGCCATCCGGGCGCGCCCATGGGGATGGCGGACATCGCCGAAGTGCTGTGGCGGGACGTGCTTAAGTTCAATCCGGGCAATCCGGGCTGGTGGGACCGCGATCGCTTCGTGCTGTCGAACGGCCATGCCTCCATGCTGCTGTACTCGGTGCTGCACCTGACGGGCTATCCCTTGTCGATGGACGAGATCAAGAAATTCCGGCAATTCGGCTCCAAGACCGCGGGCCATCCGGAGCGCGAAGTGCATCTCGGGAATCGAGACCACCACCGGGCCCCTGGGCCAGGGCTTTGCCAACGCCGTTGGCATGGCGTTGGCCGAGAGGTCTTTGGCGGCCACGTTCAACCGTCCCGGCCACAACATCATCGACCATCACACCTATGTCTTCCTCGGCGACGGCTGCATGATGGAAGGGATTTCGCACGAGGTGGCGTCGTTCGCCGGCGTGCAGAAACTCGGCAAACTCATTTTGGTGTACGACGACAACGGCATCTCCATCGACGGCAAGGTGGTGGGCTGGTTCGGCGACGACACCGCGGAGCGCTTCGAGGCCTACGGCTGGCATGTGCTGCGCCACGTCGATGGCCAGAACAGCGACGCCATCGCGGCCGCACTGGCGGCAGCGCGCGCGGAAACCGGCCGGCCGTCGCTGATCTGCGCCAAGACGGTCATCGGCTGGGGAGCTCCGAACAAGCAGGGCACGGCTTCCATGCACGGCGAGGCCATGGGGAATGAGGAGATCGCTGCCACGCGCCTCAATCTGGGCTGGACGTCCCCGCCTTTCGAGATCCCGGCCGACATTCGCGCCGCCTGGGACATGCGCGACAAGGGTGCGCGCGTGGAACAGGAGTGGCGGACCCGCTATGCGGCTTACAAGCTCGAGTTCCCGGACTTGGCGGCGGAATTGGAGCGGCGCATGCAGGGCGACCTGCCCGGCGGCTTTGCGGACCTGGTGAATGCCTACATCGGGCGGATCCAGGCCGAAGGGAAAGTCGCTCGCGACGCGCCAATCGTCGCAGGCGGCTTTGAATGTGCTCGGCCCCGCGCTGCCGGAATTACTGGGCGGTTCGGCCGATCTGACGCCCTCGAACGGCACCTTGCGCAAGGATTCGGTGGCGCTCACCGCGGAGTCGCCAGGGCGGCAATTATCTGCACTTCGGCGTACGCGAATTCGGCATGTCGGCCATTCTGAACGGGGTCGTCTGCCACGGCGGCCTCATTCCCTATGCCGGCACCTTCCTGACGTTCTCCGATTACGCGCGCAATGCGGTGCGCATGGCCTGTCTGATGCGCTTGCGGTGTGATCTTCGTGTACACCCATGATTCCATCGGCCTCGGCGAGGATGGCCCGACGCACCAGCCGATCGAACACTTGGCGAGCCTGCGTCTCATTCCGCATATGGACCTGTGGCGGCCTTGCGATGCGGTCGAAACCGCGACGGCGTGGGGTGTGGCGATCGAACGCCGGGACGGGCCCACCTGCCTGATTTTCACGCGCCAGTCGGTGGCCCATGAGGCGCGGGATGCGGCGCAGGTGGCCGCCATCCGGCGCGGCGGCTATGTGCTGATCGATTCCGCGGGTACTCCCGAGGCCATCGTGATCGCCACGGGTTCCGAAGTGGGCATCGCCGCCGAAGCGGTCCGGACCATCGCGGCCAAAGGCCGAAAGGTGCGTCTGGTTTCGATGCCGAGCACCAACACCTTCGACGCGCAGGACGACGCATACAAGCAAAGCGTGCTTCCGGCCTCGGTCACGCGGCGAGTTGCGGTCGAAGCGGGTGTCAGCGCCCAGTGGTGGCACTACGTGGGCCTGCAGGGTCAAATCGTCGGCATCGATCACTTCGGCGCCTCATCGCCGGCGAAGGATCTGTTCAAGGCGTACGGCTTCACGGCGGACCACGTCGTGGCAGCGATCGAAAAGGTTTTGTCTTAACACTCGGGGAACTAAAAAACACATGGCAATCAAGGTAGCGATCAATGGGTATGGCCGCATAGGCCGCAACATTCTGCGTGCGCTGTACGAGGGGAAGCACACGGGCGAAATCAAGATCGTTGCGATCAATGACTTGGGCGACGCCAATACCAATGCTCATTTGACGCGTTTCGACACCGCGCACGGCCGCTTCCGCGGCGATGTCCACGTCGACGGCGACTCGATGGTGGTGAACGGCGACCGCATCCGGGTGGTGGCACAGCGCGATCCCTCCAAGCTGCCCTGGGGCGAACTTGGCGTGGATTTCGTGCTCGAGTGCACGGGTTTGTTCACCAGCAAGGCCAAGGCGTCGGCGCACCTCGCGGCGGGCGCGAAAAAGGTCGTGATTTCGGCGCCGGGCGGAGACGACGTCGATGCGACCATCGTGTACGGCGTCAATCACGGCGTGCTCAAGGCGAGCCACACGGTGATCTCGAATGCGTCCTGCACCACCAATTGCCTGGTACCGCTGGTTACGGTGCTGCATGAGAAAATCGGCATTCTTGCCGGGGTCATGACCACGATTCATTCCTATACCAACGACCAGGTGTTGACGGATGTCTATCATGCGGATCTGCGCCGCGCGCGTTCCGCGACCATGTCGATGATTCCGACCAAGACCGGTGCGGCCGCGGCCGTGGGACTGGTGCTGCCGGCTCTGAAGGGCAAGATCGACGGCTTCTCGATTCGAGTGCCGACCATCAATGTCTCGCTGGTCGATTTCACTTTCACGGCAGCCCGCAAGACCACGGCGGAGGAAATTCACGGTGCCATGAAGGCGGCGGCAGCCGGCGGCGCGCTGAAAGGCATTCTTGGCTACAACGACGCGCCCCTGGTGTCGGTGGACTTCAATCATGATCCCGCTTCATCGACCTACGATGCCACCCAGACCAAGGTCATCGAAGGGACTCTGGTGAAGGTGTGCGCGTGGTACGACAATGAATGGGGCTTTTCGAACCGCATGCTCGATACCACCATCGCTTGGTCGAAGGCCGTCTGATCAGACGGCCAGGCATGGAGAGCATATGAGAATCATTCGAATGTCGGACTTGGATCTCAGCGGCAAGCGCGTGCTGATCCGCGAGGACTTGAACGTGCCGATTCAGGACGGCGTGGTGAGCAGCGATGCGCGCATCCGCGCGGCGCTGCCGACCATACAGGCGGCGCTGACGGCACGCGCGCGAGTTTTGGTCATGTCGCATCTCGGCAGGCCCGAGGAGGGCAAGTACGCCGAGGAATTCTCGCTCGCTCCCGTGGCCAAGCGGCTGGCGCAGCTGCTTGGAGTGCCGGTGGCCCTCAAGAAGGACTGGCTGGGCGGCGTGGACGTTCATCCCGGCGAGGTCGTGCTGCTCGAGAACGTGCGCTTCAACAAGGGCGAAAAGAAGGACGCGGACGATCTGGCGCAGAAAATGGCCGCCCTGTGCGATATCTATGTCATGGACGCGTTCGGCACGGCGCATCGGGCCGAGGCGAGCACTCACGGAGTGGCGAAGTATGCGCCGGTGGCCTGCGCCGGTCCGCTTCTGGTCAGCGAATTGTCGGCGCTGGAAACGGCGCTCGAGAACCCCGCGCGGCCGTTGCTCGCCATCGTGGCCGGCTCCAAGGTATCCACCAAGCTCACCGTGCTGGAATCCTTGCTGGGCAAGGTCGATCAGATGATCGTGGGCGGGGGCATCACCAATACCTTTCTCGCGGCCCTGGGCTTCAATGTCGGCAAGTCGCTGTACGAGCCGGCCATGCTGGATATCTGCAAGCGGCTGCTCGAACAGTCGCAGAGCCGCGGCATCGTCATTCCCATGCCCACCGACGTGGTGGTCGCCACCCAGTTCTCCGCCAAGGCGGAGGCGGACGTCAAGCAGGTCGGGCAGGTATCGGACGAGGAGATGATTCTGGACATCGGGCCCGACTCGGCCGAAGCGATGAGTGCGCTCATTGCGAGCGCCGGCACGATTCTTTGGAACGGCCCGGTGGGGGTGTTCGAGTTCGCACAATTCGGCGAAGGGACCCGCACCTTGGCCACGGCCATTGCGCGCAGCAAGGCGTTTTCTCTGGCGGGCGGCGGCGACACGCTGGCCGCCATCGAGAAATACGGCATCGAGGACAGCATTTCCTATATATCGACGGGCGGCGGCGCTTTCCTGGAGTTCGTCGAAGGCAAAAAACTCCCCGCGGTGGAAATTCTAGAGAAGCGTGCGGCATGAAAGCCTTGCTAAGACGCACGAAAATCGTCGCCACCCTGGGGCCCGCCACCGATGACCCGGCGGTGCTTGCCGAGATCGTGCGCGCCGGCGTGGACGTGGTACGCCTGAATTTCTCGCACGGCGCGGTCGCCGATCATGCGCGCCGAATGGATCTGGTGCGCGAGGCGGCGCAGCAGGCGGGCCGCTACGTGGGCGTGCTCGGCGATCTGCAGGGGCCGAAAATCCGCATCGACCGCTTCGTGGCCGGCAAGGTGCAGCTGGTGGACGGGGCGGAGTTCACGCTGGATGCCGCGCTCGCCGTGGACGCGGGCACTGCATCGAGCGTGGGCATCGCCTACAAGAAACTGCCGAGCGACGTTTTCGCCGGTGACGTGCTGCTGCTCAACGATGGGCAGATCAGCTTGCAGGTTCTCGGCATCGATGGCCCGCGCATCAAGACGCGCGTGCTGGTGGGCGGCGAACTCGGCAACAGCAAGGGCATCAACCGTCAGGGCGGCGGCTTGTCCGCCGGCGCCCTGACCGACAAGGATCGCGAGGACATCCGCACGGCCGCGAAGCTCAAGGTGGATTATCTCGGCGTATCCTTCCCGCGCGACGCCTCGGACATGGACGAAGCCCGCAAGCTGCTGCGCGACGCCGGCGGCCATGGGCTGCTGGTCGCGAAAATCGAGCGTGCCGAAGCCATCAAGAATTTGGCGGAGGTGGTGCGGGCGAGCGACGGGGTCATGGTGGCCCGCGGCGACCTCGGGCGTGGAGATGGGCTACGCGGAACTCGCGGGCCTGCAGAAGCAGATCATCCAGGAAGCGCGCCATCAGAACCGCGTCGTCATCATGGCGACGCAGATGATGGAATCGATGATCACCAACACCATTCCGACGCGCGCCGAGGTGTCGGATGTGGCGAATGCCGTCATGGACGGCACCGATGCCGTGATGCTGTCCGCCGAGACCGCCTCGGGCAAGCATCCGATCAAGGTGGTGGAGGCGATGTCGCAGATCATCGTCGGCGCCGAGAAGTATCAGGTCGCGCACGTGCGGGTCCGGCAGCGCAACAGCGGCTATTTCGAGCACACGGACGAGGCGATCGCGGCCGCGGTCATGTACACGGCCAATCACTTGCACGTGAAAGCCATCGTCGCGCTGACCGAGTCGGGATCGACCTCGCTGTGGATGTCGCGGGTGCGCTCGGACATTCCGATCTATGCCTTCACGCGGCACGAAGCCACGCGCTGCCGGGTGACCCTGTACCGCGGCGTCTATCCGGTCGCCTATGACGTCACGGACAAGGGAGAGGCGTTCTATTTCTCGATATTCCGCCTGCTGCTGGACCTCAAGCTGGTGGAAGAGGGCGATTCCATCATTCTGACCAAGGGCGAATTGAGCGGCGTCTCGGGCGGCACGAATTCCATGCAGATCCTGCAGGTCACGCGCAAGTAATGGCCGCCGAATTTCGCGGTACCGATCGCTATATCGCCACCGAGGAATTGATGGCCGCGGTGAACGCCGCCATGGTGCTGTCGCGGCCGCTGCTGATCAAGGGCGAACCTGGCACCGGCAAAACGCTGCTGGCGAATGAAATCGCCCGCTCCCTGGGGAAGCCCTTCTACGAGTGGCACATCAAGTCCACCACCAAGGCGCAGCAAGGGTTGTACGAATACGATGCCGTCTCGCGGCTGCGCGATTCGCAGCTCGGCGACCCGCGGGTGAAGGACATTCACAACTACATCGTGAAGGGCGATCTGTGGGAGGCCTTCGATTGCGGAGTCGCAGCCGGTGCTTCTGATCGACGAGATCGACAAGGCGGACATCGAGTTCCCGAACGATCTGCTGCGTGAGCTGGATCGCATGGAATTCTACGTGTACGAGACGCGTGAAACCGTGCGCGCCAAGCATCGGCCGGTCATCGTGATCACCAGCAACAACGAAAAAGAACTCCCCGACGCCTTTCTACGGCGTTGCTTTTTCCACTATATCCGCTTTCCGGACACCGCCACGATGACGCAAATCGTCGATGTGCATTTCCCGGAGTTGAAGCGCGAGCTGCTGCACGAGGCGCTGACGACGTTCTTCAAGATCCGCGAAACCCCGGGCTTGAAGAAAAAGCCGACCACCTCCGAACTCCTGGACTGGATCAAGCTGCTGGTGACCGAGGACATTCCGCCCGAGGCGCTGCGCAGCGACGATGCGAAGAAGCTCATTCCGCCCCTGTACGGCGCCCTGCTCAAGAACGAGCAGGATGTGCACCTGTTCGAGCAACTGCTGTTCCTTCACCGCCGGAATGCTCGTTAGATTCTTTTTCCTGCTACGCGGCGCCGGTGTGCCGGTATCCATCACCGAATTGTTGACCCTGCTCGAGGCGCTGAAGGCGGGCTTGGGGGAGCTGTCCGCCGAGCGTTTTTATTATCTGGCGCGCACCTGCCTGGTGAAGGATGAGCGCTACTACGATCGCTACGACAAGGCGTTTGCCGCGCATTTCAAGGGCGCCGAAGACCTGTTCGCGCTGCTGCAGAGGGAGCTGCCGCAGGACTGGCTCGCCAAGATGGCGGAACGGGAGTTCTCGGACGCCGAGAAGGCCGAGATCGAGGCGCTGGGCGGCTGGGAGAAATTGATGGAGACGCTGCGCAAGCGCCTCGAGGAGCAGAAGGAGAGGCACGAGGGCGGCAATAAATGGATAGGCACGGCGGGGACGTCGCCGTTCGGCGCCTACGGCTTCAATCCGGAGGGTGTGCGCGCCGGTCAGGCCGGCAGCCGGAACCGCAGCGCCGTGAAAGTCTGGGACAAGCGCGAATTCGCGAATCTGGACGACAAGGTGGAGCTCGGCACGCGCAACATCAAGATGGCGCTGCGCCGTCTGCGGCGGTTCGCGCGGCGCGGCGCTCCCGATGAGCTGGCGCTGTCGGATACCATCGACGCCACGGCGCGCTCCGGCGGGTGGCTGGACATCAAGATGCAGGCCGAGCGGCACAATGTGGTCAAGGTGCTGCTGCTGCTGGACATCGGCGGATCCATGGACGATCACGTGAAAACCTGCGAGGAGCTGTTCTCCGCCGCGCGCAGCGAGTTCAAGCATCTCGAGCACTATTACTTTCACAATTTCACCTACGAGGCGCTGTGGCGCGATAACCGCCGGCGGTACAACGAGCACATGGGCACGGTCGAGGTCATGCGTACCTACGGCACGGACTACAAGCTCATCCTGGTGGGCGACGCCACCATGAGTCCGTACGAGATCACCCAGCCGGGCGGCAGCGTCGAGCACTGGAATGCCGAGGCAGGCAGCGTGTGGTTGCAGCGCCTGCTCAAGCACTATCCGAAATTTGCCTGGATCAATCCGCAGCCGCAGTCGCGCTGGCGGCATACATCGTCGATAGAAATGACGCGGGAACTCTTGGAGGGGAGGATGTATCCGTTGACCCTGGCGGGGTTGGACGACGCGATCGGCGCACTGACGTAGCCGCCATGGCCCTGCGATCTCTTGCGGGTCCGCTGACGGCACTCGTGCTGCCGTTGGCGGCGGCGTGCGGCCTTGCCGCAACGGAAGGCGGCGCGCCGGCGCGAATGGCCGAGGCCGTGCCGGTGCCTCGCGGCCTGCATAAATGCACGGCGGACGGCCCATCTGCATCGGGCATGGAACGCATGGTGTCCGCGCTCGGCGGCCTGCCGCTCGGCTGCTTCCAGTCGGGTGAAATGACCCAGCTGCACGGCTCGAACAAGACTTATGCGGCGCCGGTCGAGTATGGGTTTGCCATCGAAGTTAAGGGTGGTCCGTACACGACGACGGACGTGAATAAATTGCTGGCCGATGTGACCGACGGCTGGAAGAGCGCCAGGCCCCTGAGTCAAGACACGCGCGCGGACTACGAGCGCCGGCTCGACGGCCTGGTCGAGAAGAGCGCGCCCGTGGGTATGGCGAAACCAGCCGATTCAGTCAACCCGAGCGTGCTGGTGTCCATCGAGCAGTTGGATCCGGAGTCGTTCGCCGTGGTGGCCATCCGTCAGCGTGAGGTGCCTTTGAACGGTGAGTTCTTCAGCATCACGAAGGTCGATGCGACCGCGGTAGTGCTCAGTCGCGGGAAACTGACGCGACTGTCGATTGCGCGCGAATTGCGTTCGAGGCTGGATGTGACCGTGGCTCGGGAAGAAATAGCGGATTGGGCGGACGCGGTTGCTAACAGTCGCCAGTGACGGGCGTCAGGATGCCGCGATCGGGCAGGCGCAGTACAATGCCGCCGACGACCCGCGTCATTTCGATGCTAAGGTGCTTGGACAGTGAATACTCCGAGTAATGCCGGTCCCGAAAGCCCTACAGGGCAGTGGCATATGCATACCAGCGTCGTGCCGGTGGAGAGCACCCACCTCGGCTTGGTGCTGACGGGCGGCGGCGCACGCTCCGCCTATCAGGTGGGCGTGCTCAAGGGCGTGGCGGAACTGTTACGGCGCGGTTCTGCCTGTCCCTTTCCCATCATTACCGGAACCTCGGCGGGGGCCGTCAGCGCCATCGCCCTTGCCTCGGACGCTGCACACTTCAGGCGCGCGGTCTACGCCATCGAGCGGGTGTGGCGCGATTTTCGGGTGCACCACGTATTCAAGGCGGACGCGGTCAGCATGCTGAGATCCGGATTGCACTGGATGCTGGCATTCATCACCGGCGGCTGGCTGGTTCACCCGCCGCATTCGCTGTTCGACAACACTCCGCTGTGGAATCTGCTGCGCGAGCACCTGCATTTCGACGGCATTCCGCGCAGCCTGTACAAGCAGCATCTGCAGGCGATCGGCATCTGCGCCACGTGCTATGCCGACGCGGACTCGGTGACCTTCTATGCCTCCGGCGTCGCCGATAGAGCCATGGGCGCGGGTGTTTCGCAAGGGCGCGCGCGTGCAGCTGACGCTGGATCATTTGATGGCCAGTCTGTCCATTCCCTTTCTGTTCCGCCCCGTGCTGCTGCACGATCAATATCTTCGGCGACGGCGCCATGCGCCAGACCTCGCCCTTGAGTCCCGCGATACACCTCGGCGCCAACCGGCTGTTCATCATCGGCGTCAACGATCCCGTCGTCGACGGGCGCAGACCTCGAAGCGGCGCGCGGTCGAGCCCAGCTTCGGGCAGATGTTCGGCTTCATGCTGGACTCACTGTTCATGGATACGCTGAACGCCGATCTCGAACGCATCAACCGCTACAATGAAGCCAACGACAAGCGCCGCATCGAGTGTCTGGTCATGACGCCTTCGCGGGACGTGAATGAGATCGCGCGCCGGCACGTGAGGGAGCTGCCGCGCAGCCTGCGCACCTTGATGCGTACCATGGGCGCCAACACCACCGCGAGCACGTTACTGCTGAGCTACCTGCTTTTTGAGCGGGGTTTCACCCGCGAATTGATCGCCCTGGGCCATGAGGACGCGCACGCACGCGCCGACGAAATACGCGCCTTCCTGGCGCTGGAAAACGCACGCAAATATCGCTCGACACCGGGGTAAGAGCAAGATCCGGCGCCAGTACCTCGGCACCGTGATGTTGAGCGGTTGACGGTATTCGCCCGAGGGGCGGAGCCATTGGCCGGCAACAGGGAACAGTTGCCGGCCAACGGCTCCGCCCCTCGGGCGAATACTCTCACCGCTTCACACCACCCCGCCAAGGGCACCGAATCTGCCCCTCATTGGGTGATGTACCTCCCGCGCGGTGATGTACGTCGGCCAGTGCGCACGGTCAGGGGGGATAAGAGGCTGGACGCCAACTGCTGTCTTTACGTTGGCGTCCAGCCTCTTATCCCCCCTGACCCTGTGAACCGGTCAACATCACCGTGCCGAGGCACTAATTTTTTTGCAGCGAATCGTGCCGGGTCAGCACCTGCGGGAAGGCCTTGCGAAAATGTTCCGCGAGTTTCTCGGCGATGTACACGGAGCGATGCTGGCCGCCGGTGCAGCCGACCGCGATGGTGAGATAGCTGCGGTTCGCTTGCGCGAACTCTCCGACGCGCCGGTCCAGGAAGTCGCTCAAATCCGCGATCATGCGCTGCACGCTGGTATGCCCGGCCAGATACTCGATCACCGGCGCATCGCGGCCGGTCAGATGGCGCAGCGAATGTTCCCAGTAGGGATTCGGCAGGCTGCGCACGTCGAAGACGAAATCGGCATCGCCCGGAATGCCGTGCTTGTAGCCGAAGGACTCGAACATGAGGGAGAGGTGCCCCTCCCGCCGGCGGTCGATGCGCTCGCGCATCAGCTCGCGCAGGGCGTGCACCCCCATGTTGGAGGTGTCGATCACCAGGTCCGCCGCGGTGCTGATGGGCTCCAGCAGCGTGCGCTCCGAGGCGATGGCCTCGCGCAGACTGATGCGCCCGTGACCAAGGGATGCTTGCGGCGCGTTTCCGCGTAGCGCTTGAGCAGCACTTCGTCGCTGGCGTGCAGGTACAGGACCTCGCAGCTGATGCCGCTGCGCCGCAGCTCGCCCACCAGCGCCGGAATGGTCTCGATCTCGTTGGGCCGGTTGCGCGCATCCAGGCCGACCGCGGTCCTGGGGTAGGTGTCCCCCAGGCCGCGGACGGTGTGCGAGATGAAGGGCTTGAGCAGCGCCGCCGGGATGTTGTCGACGCAGTAAAAGTCGATGTCCTCCAGCATGTGCAGAGCGACGCTCTTGCCCGAGCCGGACAGCCCGCTCACGATGATGAGTCGCATCGACACGCGGGCGCCCTCGAGCTCAGCCCGACAAGCGGGCCTTGATCACGTCCTCGGCGTGATGGTCGGCGGCCTTTTCTTTGTGTTTCTTGACGCATCGATCGAGCTTGTCAGCCAGGGCATCGATGGAGGCATACATGTTGTTTTCAGTCGCATCGCAGTAGATCTTGTTTCCCCGCAGCATGAGCGTGGCTTCGGCCTTGTGGCCGAACTTTTCGACCGTGAGCACGCAATGAACGTCGATCAGCTGCTCGAAATGTCGTGAAATGCGTTCGAATTTCTTGACGACATAGGCGCGCAGTGATTCGGTGACTTCCACATGATGACCGCTGAGATCGAGCTGCATAAGTTTCCTCCTAACGGGTTAACTAAGACGCGCGGGCAGCCGCTCGCTTCCGTTCGTTGGACGGCGCGATCTGCATGCCTTCGCGATACTTGGCAACGGTGCGCCTGGCCACCGGTATGCCCTCCTGCGACAGAATTTCCGCGAGCTTGCTGTCGCTCCACGGATTTTCCGGATTCTCCTGCGAAATCAACTTCTTGATCTTGGCGCGGATGGCGGTGGAAGACATTTCCGTGCCGTCGGCGGCCTCGACGTGACTGGAAAAAAAGTAGCGGAACTCGAACACGCCGCGCGGCGTGTGCATGTACTTCGCGGTGGTGACGCGCGAAATCGTCGATTCGTGCATTTCCACCGCTTCGGCGACGTCCTTGAGAATCAGCGGTTCCATCGCTTCCTCGCCCAATTCGAAAAAACTCGTCTGGCGCTGCACGATGCAGCGCGCCACCTTGATCAAGGTCTCGTTGCGGATTTCGAGGCTGCGCATCAGCCAGCGCGCTTCCTGCAATTGGGTGCGCAGCATGGCGTGGTCGGGCGAGCGGGAAATCAAATTCGCGTAGCTCTGATTGACGCGCACCCGCGGCACCGTGGCCTGATTGATCTCGACGATCCAGCCGTGCTCGGTGCGGCGCACGAAGACATCCGGAATCACGTATTCCGCCTGCGCCGGATTGACCGCTGCGCCGGGGCGCGGATGGCAGGAGCGCACCAGCGCCAGCGCCATTTCCAAGTCGCTTTCGCTGCAGCGCAGCTGCCGGCGCAGCAGCACCAACTGCTGGCCGGCGACCAGATCCAGGTGCTCGAGCGCCACGCGAATGGCGACATCCCGCGCCGGCGTATCCGGATGCAGCTGCCGCAGCTGCAGGCGAAATGCATTCGCCCAGGTTGCGGGCGCCGACGCCGGCCGGTTCCAGCGATTGGACGGCGCAGAGCACGCGTTCGACGTCCGCCGCAGTGGCCTCGATCTCCGGCAGCAGGCTCAAGCGGATATCTTCGAGGTAATCCTTCAGATAGCCATCGTCGGTGATGGCGTCGGTGATGACGCGCGCAATGGCCATGATCGACGGCGGATAGCTTGGCGAGTTCCAGCTGTTCGATGAGCTGCTCCTGCAGAGTCTGCCCATGCTGGTCGCTGAAATCGCTGCTGCGGTCGTCATCGCCCGACCAGGGCGTGTCGGAGGGACCGCTGGTCTGCTCTCCCCAGGCCTCGTCCGCGATCTCCACTTCGGGCTCTTCGCGTTGATCGGGGGGCGTGGTGTTGCCGTCGAGCTCGCCGTATTTCTCCTCCGGCGGGCGCCTCCTCGCGCTCGCGCACGACGTCGGGTACGGCGTCCTGCGTCTCCTCTTCGGCCTCGAGCATGACATTGGTTTCGAGAGTCTCGCGGACATGCGCCTGCAGGTCGAGCGAGGGAAGCTGCAACAAGCGGATGGCCTGCTGCAGCTGCGGCGTCATGGTGAGCTGCTGGCCGATGCGAAGCTGCAGACTTGGCTTCAACATAGTACTTTCAGATCCAAGCCTACAGTTTGAAATCCTGCCCCAAGTACACCTCACGAACCTGCGGGTTGGCAAGAATCTGATCCGCAGATCCGGAGGCGAGCACCGTACCCTGGCTGACGATGTAGGCGCGGCCGCAAATACCCAAGGTCTCCCGGACATTATGATCGGTAATCAGCACGCCGATACCCTTGTCGGACAAGTGCTTGATTATGCGCTGGATATCGGCCACCGAGAGGGGGTCGACGCCGGCAAATGGTTCGTCCAGCAAGATGAACCGGGGGTCTGCCGCCAGGGCGCGGGCGATTTCCACCCGCCGGCGTTCACCGCCCGAAAGGCTCATTCCCAGGCTGTCGCGTACATGGCCGATATGCAGCTCCCCGAGCAGCTCCTTGAGGCGGCTGGTACGCCCCGCGTCATCCAGCCCGGGCCGCGTCTCGAGAATCGCCATGATGTTGTCCGCCACCGACAAGCGGCGGAACACCGAGGGCTCCTGCGGAAGGTAGCCCACACCGAGCTGCGCGCGGCGGTGCATGGGCAGGCGGCTGATGTCGCGGTTGTCCAGATAGATCTCGCCCTGCTCGCAGCGCGTCAGGCCGACGATCATGTAGAACGCCGTGGTCTTGCCGGCGCCGTTCGGCCCGAGCAGTCCCACCACTTCGCCGCTTTCGACCTCCAGCGACAAATCCCGCAATACCTGCCGTGATTTGTAACTCTTGGCGAGGTTCAGAGCTCGCAATACGCTCATGGTTTGGGCGGCGATTGGGAGCCGACTTGGGAGGGGGCGTAATGATGATATGCACCCTCTGTGAGCCCTGTTCGGCTTCATCCGCGACGACGGTTTGCCCGAGAATGTTGTACTTCAACGCTTCCGCGCTGATTTCGTGGTCGCCGTTGTTCAAGTAAGCGCTTTTGGAAAAGAGGACCTGGCTCTTTGCCACGTCATAGTTGATGGTATCGGCATGTCCGTGTGCGGTCTTCCCGGTTTTGGCGACGGGTTCCTCGAACTCCGCCGGCCTGCCGTTCGCGACCGCGTTGGCGATCGTTTTATTGGCGAAGGTGATTTGGGCATCGTCCGAGGTCAGGCGACCCTGGTCCATGGTGATTTTTACATTGCCGTGAAACACCCAGACACTGTTGTCGAAGTCCAGCCCCGACGTGTGCTTGGTGGCCTGCCCCTGGTCCGCGGTGATCGACATATTACCTTGGGAAATCCGCACCTTGTGAAATACCGCACTGTTGGTGCGCAAGTCCACTTCGGTCGATTGCGCGTCCAGCAGGATGGGCTGCTGCGCATCGACGAGGGCTGCCGCGGTCGCTTGCGCGCATGACGCCAGCAGCGCCAGTGCGGCAAGAACCTTAACGGTGGAAACGGCCATTGACCTTCGATTCTAAGCGCATCGTACGCTCTTTTAAATTTGCGATCAGACCGCGGCCGGTCAGGGTATGTCCCGCGAAATCGATCTGCACGTCGCTCTTGGTCGTGGCCATGGCATCGGGCACATCATAGGTCAGAGTGTCGGTCCGCAGTACGGCCGTGCCGGTGCTCGGCGAACCCTCGCCCACCAGGCGCACGTTGCCTTTCACGTTGATGACTTTGCCGCCCGGCTCGACATGCGCGGTATCGCCGAACAGCACCCACGACTGGCCCTCGGGGGGTTGGTAGTTCACCCGGACGTTGTACAGAGCCACCTCATTGCCATGGTCGATTTGATCGATGCGCTCGGCCTCGATGCGGATGCCGGGGTTACCGGCGATATCGAAGTCGGTCAGAACGGCATGCTTTAAATAGTACCCGGGTAAATCCGACTGTCTGGCGTCATTTTGCGCGTGCGGCCGGCGCGCCGGGGACGTCAGTATCCAGGTGCTGATGATCAGCGCGACGACCGCAAGCACGGTGAAGACTCTGAACAGCATCAGCGCCGCCCCGCGCGGGCGCGCAGCATGGCATCGCAGAATTCGCGCACCGCGCCCTGGCCGCCGTCGGCAGCGGCTATCCAATGGGCCGCCGACCGCACCACGGGATGCGCATCTGCGACCGCGCCGGCCATGCCGACCGCCGACATCAGCGGCAGATCCGGCGTGTCATCGCACAGGCAGGCGCAATCCAAGGGATCCAGGTCCAGTTTCTCCGTCAGCCGATGCAGCGCGGCCACTTTGTCCCCGCAGGCCTGAACTACATGGGGCACGCCCAGCTCCCGCATGCGGGCGGCGACCGCGCCCGAACGCCGCCCGCTGAAGGCCGCCACATGAATACCGGCGCCCATCAGCAGCTTGATTCCATGGCCGTCGCGCACATGGAAGACTTTGAGAGCTTCGCCGCGCGCACCGAAGTACAAGCGCCCATCGGTCAGCACGCCGTCGACGTCCAGTACCAAAAGCCGGATCCGCGCCAGCGGGGTTGCTTTGCGCGCCTTCAAACCACACCTGCGCGCATCAGGTCGTGCACGTTGAGCGCGCCCACGATTTTCCGATCCGCATCGACCACGACCAGCGAGGTGATGCGGTGGGTCTCCATCAGGTGCACGGCTTCCGCGGCGAGAGTCGTGGGGCGCACGGTCTTGGCGTGGCGGCTCATGACTTGGTCCATGCGCGTGGTGCGTAGATCCGTGCCGGCGTCGAGGGCGCGCCGTAGATCACCGTCGGTGAAAACGCCGAGCACGCGCAGGCCGTCATCGACGATGGCGGTCATACCGAGACCCTTGCGGGTGACCTCCATCAGGCCCTCCGCGAGCGGCGTATCGGCGCGCACGGTGGGAATATCGGGCCCCGTGCGCATGACATCCTTCACGTGCATGAGCAAGCGCCGGCCCAGGCTTCCGGCCGGATGTGAGCGCGCAAAATCCTCTTCGGTGAAACCGCGCGCTTTCAACAGCGCCACGGCCAGGGCATCGCCCACGGCCAACGCCGCCGTGGTGCTGGCCGTGGGAGCCAGGTTGAGCGGACAGGCCTCGGCGGGCACTCCGATGTCCAGATGCACGGTCGCAGTCCGCGCCAGCGCCGAGTTGGAGTTGCCCGTGAACGCGATCAAGGGGACGCCCAGGCGGGCGATCACCGGCACAATGATCAGGATCTCGTCGGTTTCGCCCGAATTGGACAGCGCCAGCACCGCATCGTCCCGCGTGATCATGCCCACATCGCCGTGGCTGGCCTCTCCGGGATGCACGAAGAACGCCGGCGTGCCGGTGCTGGCCAACGTGGCGGCAATCTTGCCGCCGATGTGGCCGGACTTGCCCATGCCGGTCACTACGATGCGACCGCGGCAATCGAGACAAATGCGGCAGGCGCGTGCAAACTGCGGCCCCAAGCGCGGCACTTGCGCGCGCAGGCCGTCGATCTCGATGGCCAGGGCCTGGCGGCCGAGCTCGACCAGGCTGTCGTCAGAAAAATCGAGATTCATGGGCGAATGATACCGCGGTTGTGGGGGGCAGTGGCTCTGCACGGTGATGTTGACCTGTTCACAAGGTCAGGGGGGATAAGAGGCTGGACGCCAACGTAAAGACAGCAGTTGGCGTCCAGCCTCTTATCCCCCCTGACCGTGCGCACTGGCCGAGGTACATCACCGCGCAGGAGGTACTACGTCACCGCATGAGGGCGGATTCGGTGCCCTTGGCGGGGTGGTGTGGAGCGGTGAGAGCATTCGCCCGGCAGGCTAAGACGCTCGCGGGCAACTGCTCTCCCGTTGCCCGCGAGCGTCTTAGCCTGCCGGGCGAATACCGTCAACCGGTCAACATCACGGCGCCGAGGTACTCGGTACCATTCGGCTATTTGGCGTAAGCTTTACCGGCGCGTAGCGCCTGAGGAAATATATATGAATCCGGAGCAGATAGCGGGCATCATCGAAGCGGGTTTGGCCGGCGCCAAGGCGCTGGTCAAGAGCGAGGACAATGTGCATTTCGAGGCCGTGGTCATCGCGCCGGCATTCGCGGGCAAGCGTGCCGTGCAGCGTCATCAGATGGTCTATGGCACTTTGGGGAAGGCGGTGGGCAACGAGATCCATGCGTTGGCGCTGGAGGTGTTTACGCCGGAAGAATTCGCAGGCCAAGGACGTGGATAAATTACAAATTCAGGGCGGCATACCGCTCGAGGGTGAAATCCGGATTTCCGGCGCCAAGAACGCGACTCTGCCCATATTGGCCGGGTGCTTGCTGGCCGATGGTCCTGTCACGGTGTCGAACGTCCCGCACTTACAGGATGTCACCACGATGATCGAACTGCTGGGACGCATGGGCGTCTCGGTAACCATCGACGAAAAAATGCGCATCGAGGTCGATGCATCGACGATCAAGGAGCATTTCGCGCCCTATCAGCTGGTGAAAACCATGCGCGCCTCGATTCTCGTGTTGGGCCCGCTGCTGGCGCGCTTCGGCCGTGCCGACGTATCGCTGCCCGGCGGCTGCGCCATCGGGGCGCGTCCGGTCAACATCCACGTCGCCGGCCTGCAGGCGATGGGGGCCGATATTCATATCGAGAACGGCTACATCAAGGCTCGTGCGGATCGTCTCAAGGGCGCGCATCTGGTGCTCGAAACGGTCACGGTCACCGGCACCGAGAACCTCATGATGGCCGCCGCGCTGGCGGACGGCGAGACCGTGCTGGAAAACGCGGCGCGCGAACCCGAAGTGGTCGATTTGGCGAATTTTTTGATTGCCATGGGCGCCAAGATCAAGGGGGCAGGGACCGACAGGATAGTCATCGAGGGGGTGGAGCGCCTCAACGGCACGGCCTATGAAGTGTTGCCGGATCGAATCGAGAGCGGAACCTACCTGGTCGCAGGCGCCATCACGGGCGGCCACATCCGGGTGAAGAATACCCGACCGGAGCATCTGGATGCAGTCATCGGCAAGCTGCGGGAGGCCGGCGCCAAAGTCGGAGTCGGCGATACCTGGATCGAAGTGGACATGCACGGCCGGAGACCCACTGCGGTCGATATCCGCACGGCGCCGTATCCGGCTTTTCCAACGGATATGCAGGCCCAATTTGCGGCGCTCAACACCGTTGCCAGCGGCGTCGGCACCATCATCGAAACGATTTTCGAAAACCGCTTCATGCACATGCTGGAGATGCGCCGCATGGGCGCGGAAATCCGGCTCGAGGGCAATACCGCCATCATCAAGGGAGTCGACAAGCTGACCGCGGCACCGGTGATGGCCACCGATCTGCGCGCCTCGGCCAGCCTGGTGCTCGCGGCGCTCGTGGCCGACGGCCGGACCGAGATCGAGCGCATTTATCACATCGATCGAGGCTATGAAGCCATCGAGGAAAAACTACAGCAATTGGGGGCCAAAATCCGCCGCACGCCCGCTTGACTCCTCATGCGCTTCGCGAGCAAAAAAAAACCGCTATTGAGGCTGCGACTCTTGGGCTTGGCGGGTCGGGCGTTCCAGCACTTTCAGGCTGACCTTGTAGGGCTGCTTGCCGTGCCGTCCCTCGAGTTCCACCATGGCGCCCGGCGTCAACACCGCGATCCGGCTGACGAGATCCTGTGCGCTGCGCACCGGGTCCTTGCCCAAGCGCGTGACCAAGTCGCCGGGCCGCACTCCGGACTCGTAG
Source organism: uncultured Gammaproteobacteria bacterium (assembly GCA_963807505.1). Lineage (GTDB taxonomy): Bacteria > Pseudomonadota > Gammaproteobacteria > Steroidobacterales > Steroidobacteraceae > Bog-1198. Next base: position 2,493,491 of record CAWECC010000001.1, read on the forward strand.
GCCTGGCTCTTGACCAGGATGTTTATCACCGTGACGCCGCCGCCCGCGGCGATTCCCAGCTGTCCGGCCTGCTCGTCGGTCAGGTCTTGCGGCACGAAGCCCAGCCAGCCGCGCACCACGTGGCCGCGCTTCATGATCTGCTCCATCACGCCGCGCACGAGATTGACGGGAATCGCGAACCCGATGCCCTCGGGACCGCCGTTGGAGCGATTCAGCACGGCGGTGTTGATGCCGACCAGGTCGCCGTGCGCATCGATGAGCGCGCCGCCGGAATTGCCGAGATTGATGGCGGCATCGGTTTGAATGAAACTCTCGAAGGTTGCCAGGCCGGGCTCGCGGCCGGTCGCGCTCACGATGCCCTGGGTGACCGTCTGGCTCAAGCCGTAAGGATTGCCGATGGCGAGCACGATATCGCCGACGCGCAGAGTGTCCGAACGGCCGAGGGGCATGACGGGCAGATTGCCGAGGCCCAAATGCAGAATGGCGATGTCCGTTTCGGGATCCTGTCCGACGATGGTTGCGTCGGCGATCCTGCCGTCGGCGAGCTGCACTCTGATGGAGTCGGCGCCCGCGATGACGTGCTGATTCGTCACGATGGTGCCCGTGTCGTTGACGATCACGCCCGAGCCCAGGCTGCGTTCCACGCGCTGCCGGTAGCTCGGCCAAAAATCGCCGAATAGTTGATTGAGCGCGGGAGGCTGGGCGCGTTCCGTGACCACGCGCGCGGTGTAGATGTTGACGACGGCCGGGGCCGCACGCGCCACTGCATCTGCAAAGCTCTGCACGACCACCGGTGGGCGGGAGTAGACCGTGGGTGTGTTTTGGGCCGGAATGCTGGCCTTTCCCAACAGTGCCGGCTTCCACAAGACCACGAGAAATGCAGCCGCCAGGCCGACCACGGCGGCTCTGATCAAAAAACTCACGAGGACGCGAGCGTTCTGCAATTAATATCGCTCCTCGGGCCTTAAGGGATATTCGCCGATCTGTGTATAATGCGCTCCCAATATTCTATGGGAAACTCTACCGCCAGAGGGGTTTGCGTGAAGATTTGTCAACATTGCCCGCGGGCAATCGAACTAGGGGCAATCGAATGAATGATGAGGTTGACCACAGCCGGCGCCGCTTGTTGACGGCGGCTACCGTCGGCACCGGAGCCATCGGCGTTGCGTTCGCCGCGGTTCCTTTCTTGGCATCGTGGCAGCCCAGCGCGCGGGCCAAGGCGCTGGGCGCGCCGGTCGACGGTCGATGCTTCCAAGCTCGACGCGGGACAGATGTTGAAAGTGGTGTGGCGCGGGCAGCCCGTGTTCGTCGTCCGCCGGGCCAAGGCCATCATCGATCAGCTGGGCGGCCACGACGCCATGCTGGCCGACCCGAAGTCCGAGGATTCGGTGCAGCCCGACTACATCAAATCGACCGGCGCCGCGCGCGCGCGCAATCCCGAATACTGGGTGGGCTTGGCGGTGTGCACCCATCTGGGCTGCTCGCCCCTGGGCGCCTTCGAGGCGAACAATTCGTTTCAAGTGGCCGGCACCGATCTGGGCGCGAATTGGCCCGGCGGCTTCTATTGCCCCTGCCACGGTTCGAAGTACGATATATCGGGCCGGGTCTTCAAGAGCATGCCGGCGCCGAAGAATCTGACCGTGCCGCCTTACGCGTTTACCGACGCCGCGCGAGTCACGATCGGCGTCGACGACGCCCCCAAAGTTTAGCAACGAGAGGTTGAGCGATGGCCGCAGCACCTGAGTCCGCCGAGAGCAGTCAAGGCGGAGGTTTGATTGGCTGGATCGATCAGCGCTTCCCGCTGACCAGCTTGTGGAAGGAGCATGTCGCCGAGTATTACGCGCCGAAGAATTTCAACTTCTGGTACTACTTCGGCGTCTCTCGCACTGTTGATCCTCGTGAACCAGCTGGTGACGGGCATCTTCCTGACGATGAACTACAAGCCGTCCTCCGCCGAGGCGTTCTCGTCCATCGAATACATCATGCGGGACGTCGATTGGGGCTGGCTGATCCGCTACATGCACTCGACCGGCGCGTCGGCGTTTTTCATCGTGATTTACCTGCATATGTTCCGTGCGCTTGCTGTACGGCTCGCACCGCAAGCCGCGCGAGCTGGTGTGGATCTTCGGCTGCCTGATTTTCCTGTTGCTGATGGCGGAAGGCTTCATGGGCTACGTGCTGCCCTGGGGCAACATGAGCTACTGGGGCGCGCAGGTCATCGTGTCGCTGTTCGGCAGCCTGCCGTATATCGGCGGCTGCCTGGTCGAATGGATCCGCGGCGACTACTACATCGCCGATGCCACCTTGAACCGCTTCTTTGCCCTGCACGTGGCGGCGCTGCCGCTGGCGCTGATTTTCCTGGTGATCGCGCACATCATGGCGCTGCATGAAGTCGGTTCCAACAATCCCGACGGCATCGACATCAAGAAGCACAAGGACGCGCAGGGGCATCCGCTCGACGGCATCCCGTTCCATCCCTACTACACGGTGAAGGACATGGTCGGGGTCGCCGGATTCCTGCTGCTGTTCTGCGGCGTGATTTTCTTCGCGCCCACCTTCGGCGGCTTGTTCCTGGAATCGCCGAATTTCGAGCCCGCCAATGCGCTGCAGACGCCGCCGCACATCGCGCCGGTATGGTATTTCACGCCGTTCTACGCCATGTTGCGCGCCGTGCCGTCGTTCGCGGGCACGCAGGTCTGGGGCGTGCTGGTCATGGGCGCGTCCATCGTGGTGCTGTTCTTCGTGCCCTGGCTGGACCGCTCGCCGGTGAACTCGATCCGCTACCGCGGCCCGATCTACAAGATCATGCTGGCCGATCTTCGTTCTATCATTCATCTCCTTGGGGGTCTGCGGATTGAAACCGCCGTCGGGCATCTACCCGACAGCTGGCCAAAGTCTGCACGGTTTTGTATTTTGCTTTCTTTTTGCTGATGCCCTGGTACACGAAATTCGACAGCGTGAAGCCGGTGCCGGAAAGGGTCACAGGACATGCTTAAAAGCTGGGTATTGATAACGATAGTGCGGCAGCGCTTCTCTCGGGCGGGCAGCGGTGGCCGACGAGGAGGGGGGCATTGCGCTCCTGCAAGTCGGGCACGGACATCAGCAACATCGAATCCCTGCAGCGCGGCGCGCGTAATTTCATGAATTACTGCTCCGGCTGCCATTCGCTGAAGTATCTGCGCTACAACCGGCTGGCGACGGACCTCAAGATTCCGGAGTCGGAACTCGCGGGCAATCTGATGTTCACGTCGGACAAGGCGTTCGATACCATCAATTCGGCCATGCCGAAGGATTCCGAGGCCTGGTTCGGCAAGCGCCGCCCGATCTGTCGCTGATGGCCCGGGCGCGCGGCGTGGACTACCTCTATTCGTACCTGAAGGGCTTCTACGTCGACAAGACCCGGCCCTGGGGCGTGAACAATCTGTATCTGCCCAGCGCTGCGATGCCAGCATGTGCTGGCGGAACTGCAGGGTTTGCAAAAGCCGGTGTTCAAGAACGAGCCGGACGAACGCGGCAATGCCAGGATGGTCTTGGTAGGGGTCGACGCAATGACTCCGGGCGCAATGAAGCCGGAGGAGTATGATCAGTTCGTCAGGGACACCGTGAATTTCCTCGACTATGCCGGTGAGCCCGTCAAGGATAAAGCGCCAGTCGATGGGCGTTTTTGTGATGCTATTTCTGCTGGTGTTCTTCGTGTTCGCTTATTTGCTGAAGAAAGAATATTGGAAGGACGTCCACTGACGCAGCAGCGGGGGACTCCCGTTTGTGTATGCTCCCAGGAGATCGCGTTAGTGGCACGTCGCTCGGTGATGACATTGTTTTCCGCGCCGGCTGACCCGTGGAGTCACCGGACGCGCTTGGTGCTCGCCGAGAAGGGAATCGCGATCGAATTGGTCAATGTCGACCTGAACGACCTGCCGGAAGACCTGCTCGATCTGAATCCCTACCACAGCGTGCCGACGCTGGTGGATCGGGACCTGGTGCTGTACGACTCGCGCGTCATCATCGAGTACCTGGACGAGCGCTTTCCGCATCCGCCGCTGATGCCCATCGATCCGGTGACCCGGGCGCAATTTCGGGTGGCGCTGTACCGGGTCGAGCGCGACTGGTATGCACTGGCGCGCGACATCGAGCTGGACCCGCAGAGCAAGACGGCGGCCCACAGCCGCAAGGTGCTGGGCGAGGCGATTTGCGCCAGCGCGGACGTGTTCAAGGCGAAGCCGTTTTTTCTCAGCGATGAATTTTCCCTGGTGGACGCGAGCATCGCGCCCATTTTGTGGCGTTTGCCGAGCTACGGCATCGAGCTGCCCGTGCAGGCGCAGCCCATCACCAAGTACATGAACTCGATTTTTGCGCGCTCTACGTTTCGCTCCTGCCTGAGCGAGGCCGAACGGGGCATGCGGCATTGATCACGGCGCGCTGCCCTATGCTGCCCTCACGGGAACGCGCCCATGAAGCCGCGGCGCCCGTACCTGCTTCGCGCCCTGCACGAGTGGATTTCGGACAGCGGCGAGACCCCTCACATCGTCGTGGACGCGGCGGCCGAGGGCGTGACCGTCCCGCGACAATACGTAAAGGACGGCAAGATCGTCCTCAACGTGAGTTTCTCCGCGACGCAGATGCTCAAATTGGGCAATGAATTCGTCAGCTTCGAGGCTCGCTTCGGCGGGGTCGGCTTCTCGGTCCAGGTGCCGGTGCAGGGCGATCCTGGGCATATATGCGCGTGAGACCGGCCAGGGCATGATTTTCCCCGAGGGCGATGCGGATCCCGATCCCACGGACGGGCCGCCTTCCGGACCGTCCGGCAAGGCCGGCGACGCCGGCGACTCGAAGCCCAAACGGCCGAAGCTGCAGGTGGTCAAGTAGCGCGAAACGCGTCTTTGACCCACACGATGCGGTAGGTGCTGTCCGGCAGCCCCTCCACGCCGACCACATCGAAGCGCATCGCATGCGAGCGCCACTGCGGCTGGCTCCGCATCAGAAATCGAGCGGCGCGGATGATCTTGTGCTGCTTGCGCCGGTCCACGGAGGCCAACGGGCCGCCGTAATCGAGGCGTCCCCGCTGCCTCACCTCGACGATGGCCAGTACATCCCGGTCGAGGCACACCAGGTCGAGTTCGCCGGCCCTGCAGCGCAGGTTCTGGGCGACGACCACGAGGCCTCGAGTTTGTAGATAGGCGGCCGCGAGCTGTTCGGACGCAGCACCACGTTGGCGTCGGGGATCGGTGTTCACCCGTACCAGACTGCGCGGATGCGCCATGGCCGTCAGCCCGGATATTTGCCCGGTTCGTGGCAATATGGCGCGATGTCGACTAAATCCCATCACACGGCGAGCGGGTTTCGCAACAACTACATCGACTCGGTCACCAAGTCCTTGGGCGATGTGCTTCGCTGGCAATGGCGGCGGCTTCGCGATCATTTACCGCCGAAGCCCACCCTACCCACGCCGCAGGTGACGGCGGATCTGGATTTCATCCGGCGCAACGCCGCCGCGGGGACGGCGATGCAACCCGCGGTGACTTGGATAGGCCACGCCACGACTGGTGGGACACACATGTGCACGCCGGCGTCGAATTCCAGTTCACTCCGGCGCAGCATTGGTCCGGCCGCTCTTTGAGCGATCGCAACAAGACTCTGTGGGGTGCGGGGCGGGGGATTCGACATTGCGCTGATCGCCGTCGGGGCCTGCCTGCCGCGCTGGTTCATGAGGGATCAGCATGTCGACCTGGCGGAGGCGGTGCAGATCCATCGTGATCTCGGCGCCAAACGCAGCGTGGGCGTGCATTGGGGGACATTCGCGCTGGCGGACGACCCGCTGGATCAGCCCTTGCACGATTTGGCGGGAGCCTGCCGCGACAAGGGGGTGGCGGAGGAGTCGTTCTTCTTGCTGCCCATCGGGGGCACGCGCCGGTTGCCGAAACGCAAGTAGCGTGCCGCAGCTGCCGCTGGGTCACACTGAAAAAGGCCTCGCATTGCGCCATAATGCGCAATATATACAATACTAATGTTGCGCATTATTGCGCATTATTGCGCAATGTTGCATATTTGCTGCCTCAGCGAGGGCGGTAAACGAATGTTGTCGTTCCAATTGACGGTGGACAGCGAGAGGCAAATGAAGGCATTGCAGGCCTTGCTCGTCCGTTCGGCCACTGAATTAGCGCGGGTGCCTCTGCAGGAAAGGACCTATCTGAACCACTTTGCCCTGATCAGCAATGTGGGGGCTTCGACGCGAATCGAAAATGCGGTGTTGACCGATATCGAGATCGACTGGGTGGACAGCGAGCTGGCTCGCGATGATAAGCCCACAGCTTTCGAAGAAAAAAAGCGGGCGATATTGGACAAACTGTCCAAGGATCGCGAACGCAGTGTGGAAGAAGTAGTGGGTGAGCGCCAAGTACTCACGACTCTGTACTCTCAAGCCAAGGATTTTCGGCCGCTGACAGAAAATACCATTCGTGGGCTGCATCATGAGCTACTGCGCTTCTACCCGCCGGCAGAGCGCTATGCGGGACGGTACAAAGCAGTCAGCAATCGGGTGATTGCAAAAAACCATGAGAGCGGCGAGGAGCGAGTGGTCCTCGAGCCCGCTGCGCCCGGTGTCATGACGGAAATGGCGATGCGTGATTTGGTGGATTGGTACAACGCCAACTTGAAGGAGCATCCCTGGCCGATATTGGTCGGCGTGGAGTTTACGTTTCGGTTTCTTGCGATCCATCCTTTTCAGGACGGCAATGGGCGCCTGGGAAGAGCGCTATTCCTGATGTCATTGCTGCATTCCGGCGATGAGTATCTGGAAGCGGTGGCGCCTTATGTGGCGATCGACCGTCATATCGAAAAGAACAAAGCCCTTTACTACCTGGTACTGCGGCAATGCTCGGATGGAAAGTTTCAAGAGGATGCGAGCCGCTACCGGTATGAGCCCTTGTGCCGATTCTTTTTGACCATGATCGGTGACGGATTGGCTGATATAGCCGTTTACCGCAAACGCTATGCGGATCTGCAGGCTCTGTCGGAAACTGCGGTGGCGGTGTTGGCCTGTTTCAAGAGCAGCCCGGAGCAGCGCCTGCAGGTGGCGAAAATCGAATCGATTACGGGATTTTCGAGGCGCACAATTCAGTACGCGTTGAAGACTCTGGCGAGTCAGCAATTTCTGCAGAAATTGGGTAAGGGGGCCGGGAGTCGATATCAGTTGGTATTCTAAATGCCGGCGGTCACAGGCCGGCAGGCGCGCCATCCTTGATCTGCGCCCAGTCCAGGTCGCGGTGGACGCGGTTATGTTCGTCGAGATGCAGTTTTCCAGTCACGCCGGCGATCTCGCTGGTTCCCACCAGAGTCCTGGAGCGCAGCGCCGGCACCAGGCGGTAGGCGTCGAAACCGAACGCATATAGGCGATCGCGGCGCGTGGTGCGAGCGGGCCACGCCGCGCGTACACCGTCGCGGATCTGTGCGGTCACTGCATCGTCGGCGACCATCCACGGCATGTCGGGAAATATCATGCCGTCGAGATCGCTGTTCGCCGTCGGATTCGGCTCGAAGCTGTCCGACGTGGAATACACCGGCACATCCCCGACGTAGTGGAATTTCAGCTGCGGCAGTATTTGCCGGGCAGTGCCGGCACTGCCGGCGGCCACGAACACGAAGGCGGCATCGGTGCGGTGCGTGGAGGGTTCACCCTTGACGCCGTGCACTTGGCAGGACCTGCTTGATGGTGTCGGAGAAGTCCACCTGCGAGGTCTCGTAGCGCTGGGTAGTCGAGCACGGTTCCGCCGAGATGCGACAGTTCATCGGCGAAGGCGGTCGGCGACGCGGTTGCCCCACTCGCTATTGGGTGCCAGGACCACGCCGTTCAGCCTGCCGTCTGCGACGGCGCGGCGCGCGACGATGCGCGCCTCATCTTCCGGCGACAGCGAGAACTGGTAAAAATTACCCGGCGTGCTGGCCGAATCGCCGAGAAAATTCAAGGCGAGCACGGAAGCGCGTCCGCCGCTCAACGGCACTATGGCGGCAGACATCTTCCTTGGTGAGCGGGCCGACGATGAATGCGGCGCCATCCGACATGGCCTGCTTATAGGCGCCGGCCACCGATTCCGCGGCCACGTCGTAGATTCTCAAGCGCGGGCGGGTCGCCGGATCCTGTTCCAGGTAGGCGGCAATGAAGCCGTCGCGCACCGCGACGCCCGACGGACTCGGCGCGGCCCGACAGCGGCAGCAGCAGCGCGATCTGGTCGGGAAATTCCGTGGCGGCGGCGATCTGGGTCGATGCCGTGGTCAGCACACTGTCGTTCGCCGGATGCTGCGGATACTGGCGCTTCCAGTTGGCCACCGCTGCGGATGCGCGCATGGGATCGCGGGCGAGCGCGACCGCGACGGGTCCCAAATCCAGCCAGCCGGCGACGATGGGATCGGTCTTGGGCGGCGGTTTCAGCGGCTGGCCGTGTTCCGCGGCGGTCCGAATCCGAGCTGAGCAGTTCGGCGCGATTGGCGCGCAGGGCGGCGGGATCGGTGAGCCAGCGTTCGCGCTCCACCAGCGCGCGCGTGCCTTCGACCGGGTGTCCGGTCATGAAGGCGCTGCGGCCGCGAATCCACCAATAGTTCTGCGCCTGATCGGCCGCGGTGGGCACCGCGATTTGATCCAGTTCGCGAATGGCGCGGGCGCCGTCGTTCTCCGCATAGGCGATCTCCGCCGCGACCAGGGCGCGTGCGGTGGGCATCCGGGTGCGAGCGTCCGCCGACACTTGGCGCGAAGGCCAGCTTCGCGGCCGCGACATTGCCGGCGGCGAGCCATTGTTCGGCACTCAACAGCTGGTAGTTATCGTGGTTGGCCGGCTGCCGGGCGGCGAGTTCGCGCATAAGCCTGCGCCGCTTCCGCGTGCTTGCCCTCTTGATCCAGTTGCTGCGCGCGCGCCTGCTGGTCCTCGGGGACCTGCTCTGTCTTGACCAGGCTGCAGGCAGCCAATATCGCCGATGCCGTGAGCGCCGCGTATAGCGGCAGCCGTGGACGTCGAGAGATCGCTGCCATACTCTTCCGCTCCTGGATCATTCAATGCAGGCGTAGATTATAGTGATTAAGTCGGCAGGGCGCCTGTACGTGGTCGCGACTCCGATCGGCAATCTGGGCGATCTGTCCGAGCGCGCGCGCGAAATACTGCGAAGTGTGTTCCTTGATCGCGGCGGAGGACACACGCCATACCGGCGTGCTGCTGAAGCATTTCGGCATTCAGACGCCGCAGTTGTCGCTGCACGAACACAATGAACAACAGCGCAGCGGCGGCATCATCGAGCGCTTGCGACAGGGCGCCTCGGTGGCGTTGGTCAGCGATGCCGGCACACCCGCCATCAGCGATCCGGGCTTCGAGCTGGTGCGCGCGGCCGCCGCGGCCGGCTTCGAGATCGTCGCTGTCCCTGGGCCCTGCGCGGCGATCGCCGCGCTGTCGATCGGCGGCCTGCCGACCGATCGGTTTTGCTTCGAAGGTTTTCTGCCGGCGCGCGGCGCCGCGCGCCGCAAACGCCTGCAGTCGCTCGCGGCCGAAGCGCGCACTCTGGTGCTGTACGAAGCGCCGCATCGCGTGCGCGAGACATTGGAGGATTGCGCCGCGGTTTTCGGCGGCGAGCGCAACGCCACTGTCGCGCGCGAAATTACCAAGCTGCACGAGACTACCTATCGCGGCTCGCTGCGCGAGCTTCTCGAGCGGGCGGCCAGCGATGCCGATTTCGGCCGCGGCGAGATCGTGCTCTTGATCGCCGGCCTGCCGCAAACGCCCGCCGACGAGGAGGGCGGTGCCGACGGTCACGGCGGCGCGCTCGACCGCGTGCTCAAAATTCTTCTGGCGGAATTGCCGCTGAGGCAGGCCGCGCAGCTGGCCGCGCAGATCGTCGATGCGCGCGGCAACGAAGCATACAAGCGCGCACTGCAACTGAAGAGCGGCGCGTAAGGCGGGCGACTCAGTGCCAACCGAGAATGCGGCGATCAGGCCAAATCAAGCGCCTCCTACACCCCGTTATTCTTCGGGGCCTTCCCAAGGCCCCGTTGAACGGGCGCGTCAGCGCTAACCAGAGTATGGTGCGCGCCAAGAGTCGGCCAGACAGTCGCTGTGTGCGCAAGCACATGGAGGAAAGTCCGGGCTCCATAGGGCACGGTGCCAGGTAACGCCTGGGGGGCGCGAGCCCACGGAAAGTGCAACAGAAAGATACCGCCTAAGTGCCGCGCAAGCGGCGCCGGTAAGGGTGAAATGGTGCGGTAAGAGCGCACCGCGCGGGTGGCAACATCAGCGGCACGGCAAACCCCACCTGGAGCAAGGCCAAATAGGGAAGCACGCGGCGCCTTTGACCGCACCATGTGGCCCACATGAGGCTTCCGGGTAGGTCGCTTGAGCTGCGCGGCGACGCGCATCCCAGAGGAATGACTGTCCAAGACAGAACCCGGCTTAACGGCCGACTCTTTTCTGGCGCTAACGCGCCTGTTCAACGGGGTCCTAAGACGGCCCCCGAGTGAGAACGGGGTGGGCGGGGGCGCTTGAATGGGCGTGGTCGCCGCGTTGGGGGTGGTCGGAGCGCTTGATTGGGCGGGTCGCCGCATTGGGGTGGGTCGGACGGTTTTTTTGGGGTTGCGTCGATTCTCGGCGAATCTCGGCTGAGATTGCGTTCCTGATCGCCGCATGATCGGCGAATATCGCCGAAGATCGCGGCTTTTATCTCCTTACGATCTATTTCAGGAAAATCTCCTAAGAGATTGATTCAAAACCAACTCGATTGCCGCTGCGGTCTGCGGCACCTGTACAAAATGTGACCTAAGTCACTGTCGGGACGGGGTTTTTTTAACTTAAAGCGTTGACAGTGCGGCGCGGCGCTCCCTATAGTGGCGTCCGGTGGGAAATTGTGGGAGAGAATGGGTCGCCAGGCCCATCAAATGATGTTTCTGGGCGCCAACAAACTAACTCTCGATGCCAAAGGCCGGATGGTCATGCCCACCCGGTATCGGGAGCGGCTGCAGGAGCGTTGCGGCGGCAAGTTGGTGGTCACTGTGGACAAGGACCAGTGCCTGCTCATCTACCCCCTGCCGGATTGGGAAGAAATCGAGCGGAAATTGATGCGTTTGCCGACTTTGAACCCTCAGGCGCGGCGCCTGCAGCGGCTGATGGTCGGACACGCAACCGAACTGGAGCTGGATGGGCATGGGCGCGTTCTGCTGCCGCCGAACTTGCGCGAATTCGGCTTGCTGACGCGCGACGCGATGCTGATCGGCCAGGGAGTGCGATTCGAATTGTGGGATGAGGCGCGGTGGAACGAGCGGCGGGATGAGTGGCTGGCGAGCGAGGACACCACCGCCGATCTGCCCGCCGAACTTGAAACGCTGTCGCTGTAGCCGGTCCGGCACGGTGACGGGCACGGCACAGGAGCACACGCCGGTACTGCTTTCTCAGGTACTGGCCGCGTTGAACATACGGGGAAGTGGCATCTATCTGGACGCCACTTTTGGTCGAGGCGGACATGCAGGGGCGATTTTGCAGAACCTCATCGCGAACGGTCGTTTGCTGTGCCTCGATCGCGATTCCGCGGCCATTGCGGATGCCAAGTCGCGCTTCGCGGCGGATCCGCGCGTGACGATTTTCCTCGCCGCGCTTTTCCTCGCTGGCGCAGTGCGCGGACCAGGTCGAGCCGGGGCTCAAGTTCGACGGCATCCTGTTCGATTTGGGCGTGTCCTCGCCGCAGCTCGACGACGCGGCGCGCGGCTTCAGCTTCATGCAGGACGGGCCGCTCGATATGCGCATGACGGCGGGCGTCGGCGCGAGCGCCGCGGATGTCGTCAACGGCGCCTCGCTGAACGAGCTGATCCGCATCTTTCGCGAATACGGCGAGGAGCGCCTGGCGCCGCGCATCGCGCGCGCCATCGTCAAGGACCGGGAATCGCAGCCCTTCGAACGCACGCTGCAGCTCGCCGAGATGATCGCGCGAGTGGCGCACGAGCCACGAGCGCCACAAGCATCCGGCCACGCGCGTGTTTCAGGCGCTGCGCATCCACGTGAACCGCGAGCTGGCCGAGCTCGAGGCCGCGCTCGATGCCGCGCTCGCGCGCCTGGCGCCCCGCGGGCGCCTGGCCGTGATCAGCTTTCATTCGCTGGAGGATCGCATGGTCAAGCAATTCATGCGCCGCCATTCGCTGGCGGACCCATGTACGCGGGGCTGCCCGATATGCCGCCGCATGCGCGCCCCAAGCTCGGCTCGTCGGCAAGGCCGTCGCAGGCGGACGAGAACGAAATTGCCACGAATCCGCGCGCGCGCAGTGCGCGTCTGCGCGTCGCCGAACGCCTCGATCCAAGGAGCCGCCGCATGAAACACCGCCGTTTTCTGCCTCTCGTCATGCCCTTGTTGTGGCTCGCCGTGCTCGGCTCGGCCGTGCAAGTGATCTACGCGCGGCACAAGGCCCGCGATATGTTCGTGCACCTGGAGAAGCTGAACGCCGAGCGCGATTCTCTCGACATGGAATGGGGGCGCCTGCAGCTCGAGCAGAGCTACTGGTCCTCGAATGCCTTCGTCGAGAGGGTGGCCAACGCCAAGCTGCAGATGAACCTGCCGCAAACCCGCGACGTGCGGATCGTGCGGCAGTGAAATCACGGTCCGCCGACAATGACCCTCAGGCGAAGAGCTATCGCTGGCGCTCGTCCCTGATTCTGGGCGTGGTCCTGCTGGGCGCGGCCGGACTCGTGGCGCGCGCGGTCGAGCTGCAGTTGCTGGATCATGGCTTTCTCGCCAAGCAGGGCGACGATCGTTCCATGCGGGTGGTCAAGATCGCGGCGCATCGCGGCGCCATCACGGATCGCAACGGCGAGCCGCTCGCGGTCAGCGACGCCGGTGGACAGCGTGTGGGTCAATCCGCAGGAGCTGAACGACAACATCGATCAGCTGCCGAGGCTCGCGAAGGCCCTGAAGGAGGATCAGCAGTCGCTGGCGCGGCGCATCACCAGCAATTTGGATCGCGAATTTCTGTACTTGGTCCGGCACATGCCGCCGGATCAGGCGGCGCACATCAAGGCGCTCGGGATCCCGGGCGTGTACCTGATGCGCGAGTACCGCCGCTACTACCCCGCCGGTGAAGTCGCCGGCCATGTCGTCGGCTTCACCACCATCGATGACAAGGGTCAGGAGGGCTTGGAACTCGGCTTCGATCAGTTGCTGAACGGCGAGGACGGCGCGAAGCGCGTCATTCAGGACATGTACGGACACTACGTCGAGAACGTCGAAAGCATCCGCGCGCCGCGGCCGGGCCGCGATCTGGTCACGAGCATCGACCTGCGCATCCAGTATCTGGCCTATCGCGAATTGAAGGCGGCGATGCAGGAGTACCGTGCGCACGCCGGCTCCGTCATCGTCATCGACGTGGACACCGGCGAAGTGCTGGCCATGGTGAACCAGCCTTCGTTACAATCCCGAACGACCGCGATCAGCTCAAGCCGGATCTGTATCGCAATCGTGCGGCCACCGATATTTTCGAGCCGGGCTCCAGCGTCAAGCCGTTCATCATGGCCGCGGCGCTGGCCTCGGGACAGTATCGCGCCGGACAGCGTCGTGGATACCTCGCCCGGCTTCTTCAAGGTCGGCAACAAGGTGGAGGAGGACGAGCACAACTTCGGCGTCATCGATCTGGCGACGATTCTGGCGAAGTCCAGCAATGTCGGCACCGCGAAAGTCGCGCTGTCGCTGCAAGCCCGAACAGATCTGGAGCACGCTCGACGGCATTGGGCTTGGGCCAGGTCACCGGCAGCGGGTATCCCGGCGAGTCGGCCGGCATGCTGAGCAATTATTCGCACTGGCGCCCGATCGGCATCGCCACGCTGTCGCATGGTTATGGCCTCTCGGTCACGCCGCTGCAGTTGGCGCATGCCTACGCCACCATCGGCGCGGGCGGAATCAAGCGGCCCATTTCCTTCGAGCGCGTCACCGGGCCCCGTGCCCGGCGAGCAGGTGCTGGATCCGAAGGTGGCGCAGACGCTGATGCAGCTGATGGAGCAGGTGGTCGAAAAGGGCGGCACCGCGACCCGTGCCTCGCTGATCGGCTACCGCGTATCGGGCAAGACGGGCACCGCATTCAAATCGATCGCCGGCGGCTATTCCACCGACCGGATCATGGCGGTGTTTGCCGGCTTGGTGCCGGCGTCGCATCCGAAGCTGGCCACGGTGGTGGTGATCGACGAGCCGAGCCGGGATATGCACGAGGTGGGCACGCTGGCCCAGGGCGGCACGCGTGGCCGCGCCGGTATTCGCGAGCGTGATGTCGGGGGCGCTGCGCCTCATGGACGTGCCGCCCGATGATCTGCAGAACGTGCCGGCGGCCACGCTGGTGCAGGCCAGCGAGGCGCAATGAGCATCTCACTCATGTGGCTGCTCGATGGCATCGCGGCGGTTCCCGCCAACGATGTGCGCGACATTCGCGGATCTCACGCTCGACAGCCGCGAGGTGCGCGCCGGCAGCCTGTTCTTCGCATTGCCCGGCCGCACGGTGCATGGGCTGAAGTTCGCGGCGGAGGCCGCGGCGCGCGGCGCCGCCGTGGTGCTGTGGGAGCCCAGCGCCGAAGCCGAGGCTGCCGCAGCTGCCGCGCAGCGTGTTCGCCGCGGCCGTCCCCGGGCTCAAGGATCTGGTGGGCCGCATCGCCGACCGCTTCTTCAACTGGCCCTCGTCGCAGCTGCGCATCACCGGCATCACCGGCACCAACGGCAAGACCACTTGCGCCTACTTGCTGGCGCAGTGCCTGGAACGCCTGGGATTCCAGGCGGCCTACATGGGCACCATCGGCTGGGGCCGAATTGCGTCGCTGGCGGCGCCCACGCTCACCACGCCCGATGCCGTCACTCTGCATCGCGAGCTGGCGCAGCTGCGCGCCGCCGGCGTGCGCGAGGTGGCGATGGAAGTGTCCTCGCAGGCGCTGGATCAGGATCGCGTCGCCGGCGTGCGCTTCCATTCCGCCGCGTTCACCAATCTGAGCCGCGATCATCTGGACTATCACGAGACCATGGCGGCCTACGGCGCGGCCAAGGCGCGCCTGTTCGATGCTCCCGATCTGCAGCACATCGTCCTCAACGTCGGCGATGCCTTCGGCCGCGAATTCGCGCGCAGAGCTACGGCGGGACGCGTGCCGCTCACCGCCGTTTGGGTCGGCGCCGGCGATTCGGGGTGGCTGGCCGAACGCGACGCTGCACGCCGACACAAGTGACTTTGGATGTGCACGGCATTTCGCTGCGGGTCGACGGCAGTTTCGGCGAGGCCAGCGTGGGCACGCGGCTGCTGGGGCGCTTCAATGCGGAGAATGCCCTGGTGGTGCATCGGCTGTCTGCTGTCGCTTGGGCGTCATCGCTGGCCGAGGCGGCGCGGGTGCTGGCCGAGTGCGTCGCGCCGCCCGGACGCATGGAAGTCGTCGGGCACGCGGCGCGGCGACAAGCCCATGGCCGTGGTCGATTACGCGCATACGCCGGACGCTCTGGCCAAGGCGCTTGGCGGCGCTGCGCGAGCATTGCAAGGGCGCGCTGTGGTGCGTGTTCGGCTGCGGCGGCGATCGCGATCCCGGCAAGCGTCCCATCATGGGCGCCATTGCCGATGAACTGGCGGATCAGATCATCGTCACCGACGACAATCCGCGCTCCGAGAATCCGCAGGCCATCACGCGGGCCATCGTCGGCGGCATCAAATCGCGCGATGCACGCGTCATTCACGATCGCGGCGAGGCCATCGGCACGGCACTCAAGGCAGCCCGGGCGCGGGGACATCGTGCTGATCGCAGGCAAGGGTCACGAGGACTATCAGATCTACGGCGCGACGCGGCGCAGCTTCAGCGATCGGCGCGAAGCGCAGCGTTATTTGGGGGTGGCCGCATGAACTGGGGGTGGCGATGAACAGGGAGGCGGGCGAATGAGGCGAACCTTAAGCGACGCTGCAACGGCGCTCGGCGGCCAATTGGTCGGCGAGGATCATCGCTACGGCGCGGTGGCCACGGACAGCCGCACGCTCGCCCCGGGGTCGCTGTTCGTCGCGCTGCGCGGACCGAACTTCGACGGCCGCGAGTTCGTCGCGGCGGCGGCGGCGCGCGGCGCCATCGGCGCTATTGTCGAGCAAGGCGTGGTCGAGCAAGGCGTGGTGGAGCAGGCCGTGCCGCCCGCGCTGCCGCAGGTGGTGGTGGCGGACGCGCTGCGCGCGCTGCAGCAGCTGGGCCGGACGTGGCGCGCCGAATTCACCATGCCCATCGTGGCCGTCGGCGGCAGCAACGGCAAGACCACCGCCAAGGAGATGACCGCCGCCATCCTGCTGCGCATGGGTCCGTGCATGGCGACTCACGGCAATCTGAACAATCACATCGGCGTGCCCCTGACGCTGATGCGCCTCGAACCCTCGCATCGCAGCGCCGTGATCGAGATGGGCGCGAACCGCATCGGCGACGTGGCGGAACTGGTGCGGCTGGCGCGGCCGACCGTGGGTCTCATCACCAACGCCGGCGCCGAGCATCTCGAGGGCTTCGGCAACCTGGACGGCGTCGCGCAAGGCGAGGGCGAGATGGTGTCCTGCCTCGATGCGGGCGCGACCGCCATCATCAATGCCGACGATGCCTACGCCGGCTACTGGCGCGGCGTCGCCACGGCGGGCCGCATCGTCACCTTCGGCGTGCATGCGGATGCGGATTTCGCTGCGAAGGACTCCGCGCAGACCATCGAGCGCGGCGAGTTCGTCACGCGCTTCACGCTGGAGTGCCCGTTGGGGCAGCGCCCGATCACGCTCAAGGCGGGCGGCGCGCACAACATCGGCAACGCGCTGGCCGCGGCCGCCGCGGCGCGCGCCGCGGGCGCATCGCTCGAGCAAATCGCGCTCGGCCTCGCGGATTTTCGCGCGGTGGCGGGCCGCCTGCAGCTCAAGGCCGGAGCGCGCGACAGCTGGATCATCGACGACTCCTACAATGCCAATCCGAGCTCGGTGCGCGCCGGGCTGGAAGTGCTGCGCTCGCTGCCGGGCACGACCTGGCTGGTGCTCGGCGACATGGCGGAACTCGGCGAGTTCGCCGAGGACAGCCACGCACACATGGGAGCGTACGCGCGCGATTGCGGGATCAAGCGCTTGTTCGCCGTGGGGCCGCAGAGCTCGCGAGCCGTCGAGACCTTCGGCTCCGGCGCCGAGTGGTTCGCGGACGCCGATTCCCTGACGCGCCGGCTGCAGGCCGAACTGGGCCCGGGCGTGACGGTGCTGATCAAGGGTTCGCGCATCAATCGCCTGGAGCGCGTGGTGCAGGCGCTGACCGGCGGCGGCGCGGGCAGCGGCCTCATGATGCGGGCGGGCTGACCCATGCTGCTGTCGCTCACCGAATATCTCGCGCGGTTCTACTCCGGCTTTCATGTCTTTCAGTACCTGACGCTGCGCGCCATTCTCGCGGCGGTCACCGCGCTGGCCATGGCGCTGTTCATCGGGCCGACCATGATCGGTCTGCTGAGCCGCTATCAGATCGGGCAGCGCGTGCGCAGCGATGGGCCGCAATCGCACTTGCAAAAGTCGGGCACGCCCACCATGGGCGGCGGCCTGATCTTGGTGGCCATGGTCTTCGGCACCCTGCTGTGGGCGGATCTGTCCAGCCGCTTCGTCTGGATACTGCTGGCGACCACCTTGGCTTTCGGCCTGATCGGCTTCTACGACGATTATCTGAAATTGGTGGTGGGCAATTCGAAGGGCTTGGCGGCGCGCTACAAGTACCTGGCGCAGTCCGTGGTTGGAATGGCGACGATCATGACGCTGCATCACCTGCACCAATCGCCGGCCGAGACTTCGCTGTACGTGCCGTTCTTCAAGACCGTGGCCGTGCCCATGACCACCGCCGGGTTCGTCGCGCTCTGCTACTTCGTCATCGTCGGCACCAGCAATGCCGTGAATCTGACCGACGGTCTCGACGGCCTCGCCATCATGCCGGCGGTGATGGTGGCGGCTGCGCTCGGCGTCTTCGCCTATGTGACGGGCAATTTCAAGTTCGCGACCTACCTGCAGATTCCCTACATCCCCGGCGTCGGCGAGGCACTGATTTTCAGCGCCACTCTGGTGGGCGCGGGCTTGGGATTTCTGTGGTTCAACGCCTATCCCGCGACAGTGTTCATGGGCGATGTGGGCGCCCTGGCGATCGGCGCCGCGCTCGGCACTCTCGCCGTCATCGTGCGCCAGGAGATCGTGCTGTTCGTCATGGGCGGCGTATTCGTGGTCGAGACCGTCTCGGTGATGCTGCAGGTGGCCTCGTTCAAGCTCACCGGCAAGCGAATATTCCGCATGGCGCCGATTCATCATCATTTCGAACTCAAAGGGTGGCCCGAACCGAAAGTGATCGTGCGTTTCTGGATCATCAGTTTCGTGCTGGTGCTCGTGGGTCTTGCAACCTTGAAGATCCGCTGATGCACAGCGTCGTCGTAGGTCTCGGCAAGACGGGCGCTTCGTGCCTGCGCTATCTGTCGAAGCGCGGCGTGAGAGTGAGCGCCACCGACACACGCCGCACACCGCCGGGGCTCGCTGAGTTGGGCGCCCTTGCGAAATCGCTCGACCTGCGGCTCGGCGGCTTCGATCTGTCGCTGCTCGAGGGGGCGTCGCAGGTGCTGATGTCGCCCGGGGTGTCGCTGGAGGAGCCCATCGCGCGCGCGGCACGGGAACGCGGCATCGAAGTGCTGGGGGATGTGGAGCTGTTCGCGCGCAATGTGCGGGCGCCGGTCATCGGCATCACGGGCACCAATGGCAAGAGCACGGTCACCAGCCTGGTGGCGCACATGGCCGCCGCGGCGGGACGTTCCGTGCTGGCGGGCGGCAATTTGGGAGTTCCGGCGCTCGACTTGCTCGAGCAACCCACTCCCGATCTGTACGTACTGGAACTGTCGAGCTATCAGCTCGAGACCACCTCCTCGCTGCGGCTGCAGGCGGCGGTGGTGCTCAACGTGACGGCCGATCACATGGACCGCTATCCGTCGATGGCCGCGTATGCGCGTGCCAAGTCGCGGATTTTCGCGAAGGCCTTGACTGTGGTGCTCAATGCGGACGATCCGCTGGTCTCGGCCATGCCTCACGCAGAGGCGGTGCGCACGGTGACATTTTCCATCGAAAATCCGGATGCCGACTTCTCGCTGCTGCGGGAGGGCTCGACGACCCGGCTTGCCCATGGCGGCGTGGGGCTGTTGGACACCTCACGCATGAAGATCTCCGGGCTGCACAATGCCGCCAATGCGCTCGCCGCATTGGCCCTGGGCGATGCCGTGGGACTGCCCATGCCCGCCATGCTCGGCGCGCTCGAGTCCTTTCCCGGCCTCAAGTACCGCTCGCAGTGGATTGCCGACGCGGCCGGCGTGCGCTATGTGGATGACTCGAAGGGCACGAATGTGGGCGCGACCCTCGCCGCCGTCGCCGGCATGCCGGGCCCGTTGGTGATGATTGCGGGCGGCGACGGCAAGGGCCAGGATTTCACGCCCTTGGCCCAGGCTTTCCGCGGCAAGGTGCGGCATGTGGTGCTGATCGGCAGGGATGCGCCGGCAGTGGCGGCGGCCCTGAAGGGCGTCTGCTCCACGGAGATCCTCGCGCCGCTGCAGGATGCCGATGCGTCGATGCAGGCGGCCGTGGCCGCGGCCGCGCGCGCCGCGCAGACGGGAGACACCGTGCTGCTGTCGCCGGCGTGCGCCAGCCTGGATATGTTTCGCGACTATGGCCACCGCGGCGACGCGTTCGCCGCCGCGGTGCGCCGCTTGAGCGGGGGGCCGTCATGACCACCGCCACCATGTCTTATGGAGTACGGGCGCGCGAGCGGATGCCCTTTGCCTGGGATTACATCACTCTGGGATTGGTGGCCACGCTGCTGCTGATCGGCCTGATCATGGTCACCTCGGCCTCCATGTCGATCGCGGCGCGCGATCTGGGCAATCCATTTTACTTTCTCGAGCGGCAATTCATTTTCGGGCTGCTCGGGCTGGCGTTCGCCTGGATTCTGACCCGGGTGCCGGCCGAACTGTGGGACAGGTACAGTCTGGTACTGCTGTGCGTGGCGCTGTTGCTGCTGCTGCTCGTGCTCATTCCGGGCATCGGCGCGATGGTGAACGGCGCGCGGCGCTGGCTGCGCGTCGGGCCGGTCAATTTCCAGGTTTCCGAGCTCTCCAAGGTGCTCGTGCTGATGTGGGTGTGCAGCTATTGCGTGCGCAAGCGCGGCGAACTCGAGGAGACTTTCCCTGGCCTGGCCAAACCGGTGGGATTGCTGACGGTCGCGGCTCTGCTGCTGCTGCTCGAGCCCGATTTCGGCGCTGCGACGGTACTGTTCGCCACCGGGTTCGCCGTGTTGTTCGTTGCAGGCGCCCGCTTACGCTACGTATTGCTGCTGGTGTCCGCCGCATCACTCGCCTTTGCCGTGCTGGCGCTCACGTCGGCCTACCGCTTGAAGCGCCTCACCGGATTCCTGCATCCCTGGGACGATCCTTTCAACGGCGGCTTTCAATTGACGCAGTCGCTGATCGCGATCGGCCGCGGCGCCTGGTTCGGCGTCGGTCTCGGCAGCAGTGTGCAGAAGTTGTTCTATTTGCCGGAGGCGCATACCGACTTCGTGTTCGCCGTGCTCGCCGAGGAACTGGGATTGGTCGGCGTGCTCGGCGTGATCGCGCTGTTCATGGCGCTGGTGTGGCGCGCGTTTCAAATTTCGCGCATGGCGGCCCAGGCCGGCTTGCGTTTCCAATCCTATGTGGCGCTGGCCTTCGGTGTGTGGCTGGGCTTGCAGGCCATCGTGAACATCGGTGTCAACATGGGCGTGCTGCCGACCAAAGGGCTGACACTGCCGCTGCTGAGCTACGGCCGCAGCAGCCTGCTGGTGAGCCTGGCCTGGCTCGGGGTGGTGCTGCGGATCTATCACGAGGTCAGGTGCAGTTCGCGCTCGGCGGTGATGCGCATGCCGGGAGGACCTCGATAATGGGCGCGCAGACCCGCCATGGCACGATCCCAACCAACGAGATCCACAGTGCGCTCGCAACGGGCAGTGCGGCCGAAAATCCGGTTCTCATCATGGCGGGAGGCACGGGCGGGCATGTGTTTCCCGCGCTCGCGGTGGCCAATGCCCTGCGCGAGCGCGGTGTGGCCGTCGTGTGGCTCGGGGTGCCGGGCAGCATGGAGTCGCGGCTCGTGCCGGCCAATGGTTTTCCGATCGAGTGGGTGCGGGTCGCGGGTATTCGCGGCAAGGGCGTGAAGACCTGGTTGCTCGCGCCGCTGCGCATCATCAAAGCCGTGGCGCAGGCCATGAGCGTGCTGCGCCGTGTGCGGCCGCGCTCGGTCCTCGGCGCCGGTGGCTACGTCAGCGGTCCGGGCGGAATCGCCGCGTGGCTGCTGCGGGTGCCGCTGCTGATCCACGAGCAGAACGCCATCGCCGGCCTGACCAACCGCTGGCTGGCGCGCATCGCAAGCCAGGTGCTGGAAGCGTTTCCGGGAAGTTTCGGCGGCAGAGTGCGCGCCCGCACGATCGGCAATCCGGTGCGCACCGACATTGCGGCGCTGCCTGCGCCGCAAACGCGGTTCGCGGGCCGGCAGGGCCGCTCGCGCCTGCTCGTGTTCGGCGGCAGCCAGGGCGCACTGCGTCTGAACACCATGGTTCCGCAGGCGCTGGCCCGGGTCGCGCCGGAGATCCGGCCGCAGGTGCGGCATCAAACCGGCGAGCGCGGGTTCGAGGCGGCGCGCGCCGCCTACACGGAAGCGCAGGTCGAGGCTGAGGTGCTGCCTTTCATCGACGACATGGCGGCAGCCTATGGGTGGGCTGATCTGGCGGTGTGCCGCGCCGGCGCCATGACCGTTGCCGAACTGCAGGCGGCGGGATTGGGCGCTGTGTTCGTGCCGTTGCCGTCGGCCACCGACGATCATCAGACCAAGAATGCCGAAGTCATGGTGAAGTCGGGCGCCGCGCGGCTGGTCGCGGAACGCGACCTGACGCCTGAACGCCTGGCCGACACGATCCGTGAACTTGTGGCGGACCGGGCGCGTCTTCTGAAGATGGCCGAGGCGGCGCGCGGCGCAAGAGTCATCGACGCGGCGGCACGACTGGCTGATCTTTGCATCGCGGCGGGAGCGCACGCATGAGCGAAGGCAAGCGCAAGAGCGATCGCACCCGCATAGAAGACCGCATGCGGCGCATTCACCGCATCCATCTGGTCGGCGTCGGCGGCAGCGGCATGGGAGGCATCGCCGAGGTGCTGATCAATCTGGGCTACAAGGTGCAGGGTTCGGATCTGAAGACCAACGCGGTCACCCAGCGCCTCGCGCGCCTGGGCGCAACGATTTTCATCGGCCACTCTGCCGAGCACCTGGGCGACTCCGACGTGGTGGTGGTCTCCAGTGCCGTCAACCGCTCGAATCCGGAAGTCGCCGCGGCTCTCGCGAAACGCGTGCCGGTGGTGGCGCGCGCGGAAATGCTGGGCGAGCTCATGCGCTTCCGCTATTCGATCGCGGTGGCCGGCACCCACGGCAAGACCACGACCACGAGCCTGGTGGCGAGCGTGCTCGCCGAAGCGGGCTTGGATCCCACCTTCGTCATCGGCGGGCGATTGAAGAGCGCCGACAGCAACGCCAGGCTGGGTGCCGGACGCTACCTGGTGGCCGAGGCCGATGAGAGCGATGCCTCGTTCATGCATCTGCAGCCCATGATCGCCATCGTCACGAATATCGACAATGATCATCTGACGACCCATGAGGGCGATTTTTCGCGCCTCAAGCAAAGCTTCGTCGATTTCCTGCACAACCTGCCGTTCTATGGACTGGCGGTACTCTGCACCGACGATGAACAGGTGCGCAGCATCCTGGAGGCCGTGGCCCGGCCCTTCGTCACTTACGGATTTTCACCGGAGGCGGATGTTCGCGCGGTCAACGTGGTGCGCGACGGCTTGCAATCGCGTTACGAGGCGTTGCGGGCGGGCCGCGAGCCTCTGGCCATCACGATCAACCTGCCCGGCCGGCACAATGTTCTGAATTCCCTGGCGGCGGTCGCGGTGGCCACCGAGCTCGATCTTCCCGACGCCGCGGTTCAAGGCGCTCTCGCCCAGTTCCAGGGCATCGATCGGCGCCTGCAGCAGCTGGGTGAAATCGAATGGCCCGGCGGCCGGGCTCTGATCGTCGATGACTACGGTCACCATCCGACGGAAGTGGCGGCGACGCTGGATGCGGTACGCCAGGGGTGGCCGTCGAGGCGGATGGTGCTGGTATTCCAGCCGCATCGCTATTCGCGCACCCGCGATTTGCTGGACGACTTCGGGCGCGTCTTGAGCGAATGCGACGTGCTGCTGGTCACCGAAGTGTATGCGGCGGGCGAAGCTCCGATCGCGGGCGCCGACGGCCGCGCCATCTGCCGCGCGGTGCGCACGCGCGGCCACGTGGAGCCGGTGTTCGTGGAGCGCGTCGATGATCTCGCCGACAGCTTGCGCGGGGTGTTGCATGACGGCGATGTGGTGGTGACCATGGGCGCCGGCAGCATCGGCACCGTCGCTCAGGATCTCAAGAGCCGCTTCGCGGCAGGAGCCGCGGCATGAACGCGCAGCGCCTGGTGGATCTCGCTCCTGAATTCGGCACGCGAGTTTTGCACGATGTGCCCATGGCCAAGCATACCTCCTGGCATGTCGGGGGCCCGGCCGATCTTTTCTTCACGCCGCGCGATGCCATGGACCTGGCAGCCTTCCTGCGCCAGCTGCCGCCGGAGGTGCCGCTGCTGTGGGTGGGCCTGGGCAGCAATCTGCTGGTGCGCGACGGCGGCATTCGCGGCGCCGTCATTTCCACGCACGGCGCGCTCGGCGCGCTCGAGCGCCTGAGCGCAACCCGCATCCAGGCCGAGGCCGGCGTGCCCTGCGGGCGAATCGCGCGGCAATGCGTGAAGTGGGGGCTGGGGCCCGCGGAATTCTTCGCCGGCATTCCCGGCACCTTGGGCGGCGCACTGGCGATGAATGCCGGCGCCTGGGGCGAAGAGACCTGGAGCCATGTGGTCGAAGTCGACGTGCTCGACCGCCACGGCGCGCGGCACACGCGCAAGGCGGCCGACTATGACATCGGTTATCGGTCCGTGAAGGGACCTGCCGATGAGTGGTTCATCGGCGCCAGGCTGGAATTCGAGCGCAAGCCCGGCGTCAATACCGAAGCCATCCGCGAGCTGCTCGACAAGCGCAAGCAGACCCAGCCCATCGGCGAGTGGAGCTGCGGATCGGTGTTCACCAATCCGCCGGGCGATCATGCGGCGCGCCTGATCGAAAGCGCGGGCCTGAAGGGGTTTCGCATCGGCGATGCGTCGGTGTCCGCCAAGCACGCGAATTTCATCATCAATCACGGTGCCGCACGGGCCGCCGACGTCGAGGCTCTGATCCACCACGTGCAGAGCACGGTGGCCCAGGTTCAGGGAATTGCACTGACCACCGAAGTGCGCATCGTCGGGGTGGCGGCATGAGTTTGCTCGATCTGAAATCCGCCGCTCGGCGCGCTCGATCCGCCACGGACTTCGGCAAGGTGGCGGTGCTGCTCGGCGGCGATTCCACCGAGCGCGAGATTTCACTGTTGAGCGGCAATGCGGTGCTGGCGGCGCTGCTGCGCCGCGGTGTGAATGCGCACGGCTTCGATCCCCAGGATCGCCCCGTGCAGAACCTGGCGAGTGAGGGCTTCGACCGGGCGTGGATCGCGCTGCACGGACCGGGGGGCGAGGATGGCACGATGCAAGGCGCGCTCGAATGGCTGGGCGTGCCTTACACGGGCAGCGGCGTGCTCGCCTCCGCGTTGACCATGGACAAGCTCAAGACCAAGCGCGTCGTGGTGGGTGCCGGCTACGCGGCGCCCGAGTATGCCGTGCTGTCGCAGCCGTCCGATCTTCCGGGCGCGCTCGCACGCATCGGCCTGCCCCTGATGGTCAAACCCGCCTCGCAGGGGTCGAGCGTCGGGATCACCAAGGTGAAAACTGCCGCGGAATTTCCGGCTGCCTATGCCGAGGCGCGCGCCATCGATCCCATCGTGTTCGCAGAAGCCTTCATCACCGGCGACGAATATACCGTGGGCGTGCTGCATGACGCGGCTCTGCCGTCGATCCGCATCCAGCCGGCGACCGAGTTCTACGACTACCAGGCGAAGTATTTCCGCAACGATACTCAGTATCACTGCCCGAGCGGCCTCGACGCCAAGGCCGAGGCCGAATTGCAGGCGGCGGCGCTGGCGGCGTTCCGGGTGACCGACTGTGCGGGCTGGGGCCGCGTCGATTTCATGCGCGACCGCGCCAGCGGCAAGTTCTACTTCATCGAGATCAACACGACTCCGGGCATGACCGACCATAGCCTGGTGCCGATGGCGGCGCGCCAATCCGGCATCGACTTCGAAGAACTGGTGTGGCGCGTGCTCGAGAGCAGTTTTTTGCGGGAGCGTAAATGAACCTGAACCGTCTCATGCGCCGCAATCGATTCAAGAACAAGCCCAAGGCGGAGAAGGCGCCGTGGAAGTGGCCGACGTTCGTGACGGAGTGGCGCAAATACACGCGCCGCGCTGCGCTGCTGATGGTGCTGGCCGGAGCGTTGACCGCGCTCACCTGGGCGCTCGACCGTCCGGTACGCGTCATTTCCATGGACGGTAGCTTCCAGCGCGTCTCTCCGGGGGAAATCGAAAAAGCCGTCGCGCCTTATAGCAAGTCGGGCTTCATGTCGGCGGATCTCGATGGCATCCAGCGCGCGGTCGAAGCGCTGCCCTGGGTGGACCACGCCCGCATTCAGCGCCGCTGGCCCAACAGCCTGCACGTCACCGTGACCGAGCAAACCGCCGCGGCGCGCTGGGGCGATTCGGGACTGCTGAACACGCGCGGCGAACTGTTCGTCAGAGCCGCGGCGCACGTGCCCACGGAGCTGCCGCGTTTGAGCGGTCCCGACGGCAGCGAATCGCAGGTCGCACAGCGTTATTTGTCGGTTCAGGGCCGCATGCTTGAGGCAGGCCTGCGCATCGCGGCGTTACGCCTGGATGAGCGCGGCGCCTGGGAGATGGATTTGGATAACGGAGTGACCGTACGCCTCGGGAGGCGCGATGTGGATGAACGCATCGATCGCTTCATTCATACCGCGTCGCAGGTCATTTCGCATCGTTTGAATGAAATTGGCTACGTCGATATGCGCTACTCGAATGGCTTCGCCATCGGCTGGCGCAACTCTTCGACGTCGGGGGCGGTGCCGGCATCGGTGCCGTCCAAGCGTGCTGACGACAGCGACGTCTAAAGGTTGCAGGAATACATGGCAAAGCGCTCTGATAGAAATCTCTTGGTAGGCCTGGACATAGGCACCAGCAAAGTCGTCGCCATCGTCGGCGAAATCAAGGCTGACGGAGTGCTGGAAATCATCGGCATCGGCAGCCATCCCTCGCGCGGCCTGAAGAAAGGTGTCGTCGTCAACATCGAATCCACGGTGCAGTCCATTCAGCGCGCCGTGGAGGAAGCCGAATTGATGGCGGGCTGCGAAATTCACTCGGTGTACGCCGGCATCGCGGGCAGCCACGTGCGCAGCCTCAATTCGCACGGCATCGTCGCCATCAAGGACAAGGAAGTGGTGCAGGGCGACGTCGAGCGCGTCATCGACGCCGCCAAGGCGGTCGCCATTCCCGCGGATCAGAAGATCCTGCACGTGCTGCCGCAGGAATACGTCATCGACAGCCAGGAAGGCATTCGCGATCCCATCGGCATGTCGGGGGTGCGGTTGGAGGCCAAGGTGCACATCGTCACCGGCGCCGACAGCGCCGCGCAGAACATCGTCAAGTGCGTGCAGCGCTGCGGCCTCGCGGTCGACGACATCGTGCTCGAACAGCTTGCCTCGAGCTATGCCGTGCTCACCGAGGATGAAAAGGATCTCGGCGTGTGCGTCGTGGACATCGGCGGCGGCACCACCGACATCGCGGTGTTCGGCGGCGGCGCGATCCGCCATACGGCGGTGATCCCGATCGCCGGCGATCAGGTGACCAACGACATCGCCGTGTCCATGCGCACGCCGACGCAGTACGCCGAGGACATCAAGATCAAGTACGCCTGCGCCCTGTCGCAGCTGGCGAATCCCGACGAGACCATCGAAGTGCCGAGCGTGGGCGACCGCCCGCCGCGGCGCCTCGCGCGGCAGACGCTGGCCGAAATCGTCGAGCCGCGCTACGAGGAATTATTCGGTTTGATCCGCGATGAGCTGCGCCGCGCCGGCCTGGAGGAGCAGGTGGCGACCGGCATCGTGCTCACCGGCGGCAGTTCCAAGATGGAAGGCGCGATCGAGCTCGCCGAAGAAGTGTTCCACATGCCCGTGCGCCTGGGCGTGCCGCAGTACGTCAGCGGTCTGGTGGACGTGGTCAGCAATCCGATTCACGCGACAGGTGTGGGGCTGCTGCTTTATGCCAAGGGGAATCTCGAAGTACGACGCACGGAAGCGCCGCTGCTCGCGGGCGGCATGAAGAATATTTTTGAACGAATGAAGGCCTGGTTTCAGGGCAATTTTTGAAACAATCTATGAAGGAGTACTGGAATGTTTGAACTGATGGATTCTTATAGTCAAAGTGCCGTCATCAAGGTGCTTGGCGTGGGCGGCGGCGGCGGCAATGCCGTCTCGCACATGGTCCAAGCCGGCCTCGAGGGCGTGGATTTCATTTGCATCAACACCGACGCGCAGGCGCTGAAGCACTCCAAGGTGCGCACCGCGCTGCAAATCGGCTGCAACATCACCAAGGGCTTGGGCGCAGGCGCGGACCCCGAGGTGGGCCGTCAGGCCGCGATGGAAGATCGCGACCGCATCATCGAACTCATCGAGGGCTGCGACATGCTGTTCATCACCGCCGGCATGGGCGGCGGAACCGGCACGGGCGCTGCTCCCGTGGTGGCACAGGTCGCCAAGGAGCTGGGCATCCTGACGGTGGCCGTGGTCACCCGGCCTTTCGAGATGGAAGGCAACAAGCGTTCGCGCGTGGCGGACAACGGCATGCTGGAGCTGTCCAAGTACGTGGACTCCTTGATCACCATTCCGAACCAGAAGCTCTTGTCGGTGCTGGGCAGCAGCACCACGCTGCTGGATGCCTTCAAGGCTGCGAACACCGTGCTGCAGGGAGCGGTGCAGGGCATTGCGGAACTCATCACACGGCCGGGCCTGATCAACGTGGACTTTGCCGACGTACGCACCGTCATGTCGGAGACCGGCATGGCCATGATGGGCTCCGGCAGCGCAGCGGGCGACGATCGGGCGCGCGAAGCGGCCGAGGCGGCGATTTCCAGCCCGCTGCTCGAGGACATCAATCTGTCGGGTGCTCAAGGGATACTGGTCAATGTTACCGCGGGCATGGATTTGTCCATCGGCGAATTCCAGGAAGTGGGCAATGTCATCAAGCAATTCGCTTCCGACGACGCCACGGTGGTGGTGGGTACGGTGATCGATCCGGACATGGCCAACCA
The DNA here is from genome assembly GCA_963807505.1 of uncultured Gammaproteobacteria bacterium. GTDB lineage: Bacteria > Pseudomonadota > Gammaproteobacteria > Steroidobacterales > Steroidobacteraceae > Bog-1198. Next base: position 2,521,912 of record CAWECC010000001.1, read on the forward strand.
AATCCGTGTCACGGTCGTGGCCACCGGCCTCGGCAAGCCCGTTGCGGCGGCGCGGCCCGCGCCGGTTCAACAGGCGGCTGCGGCGATCGCGCCTCCGCTCACCATGCGGGTGGTGCGGCCCAAAACGCCGATGGCGCCCACCGATTACGCCATGCTGGACAAACCGACGGTGCAACGGCAGCGCGCCGTGGGCGACGGGCTGCGGGCGGAGGTGGAATCGGAGGATTTGCTGGATATTCCAGCTTTTCTGCGCCGCCAGGCGGATTGAAGCGCGGGGTTAGCTTTACAGTTCTCGACATTCCAAGATTTGGCGCCCGGATATTCCGGGCGCCGTTTTGGATGAGGATCTTCAGGCCGGGCTATGCGGTGTGGTACCTTTGCTACCTTTAACATAGTCCGGTTTCACTTGGATGCTGAATCAAAGAACATTGAAGAATTCGATCCGTGCGACGGGGGTCGGCCTGCACACGGGGAAGAAGGTGCTGATGACTTTGCGTCCGGCGCTGCCGGACACGGGCATCGTCTTCCGTCGCACGGATTTGGATAATCCGATCGACATCAAGGCGCACGCCGAGAATGTCGGCGACACGACGATGGGCACGACCCTGCACAAGGGCGAGGTCAAGGTGTCCACAGTCGAGCATTTGCTGTCCGCGCTGGCAGGACTCGGAATCGACAATGCCTTGGTAGAGGTGAGCGCCGGCGAAGTGCCGATCATGGATGGCAGTGCCGGGCCCTTCGTATTCCTGTTGCAGTCGGCGGGCATCGAGGAGCAAAAAGCGCCCAAGCGCTTTACGCGCATTCTCGAGAGCTTGCAGGTGGACGATGGCGACAAGTGGGCGCGCTTCGATCCCTACAACGGCTTCAAGGTGAATTTCGAAATCGAATTCAATCACCCGACTTTCAAGAAGCATTCGCAAGTCGCTTCCATGGATTTCTCGACGACCTCGTTCCTGCGCGAGGTGAGCCGTGCGCGCACGTTCGGCTTCATGCGCGATCTGGAGAGCCTGCGCGCGCGCAATCTGGCGCTCGGCGGCAACATGGACAATGCCATCGTGCTCGATGACTATCGGGTGCTGAACGAAGACGGCTTGCGCTACGAAGACGAGTTCGTGAAGCACAAGATACTCGACGCCATCGGCGATCTCTATTTATTGGGGCATAGCCTGATCGGTGAATTCAGCGGCTACAAGTCGGGGCATGCGCTGAACAATAAATTGCTGCGGGCGCTCATCAGCAAGCAGAGCGCATGGCAGGAAGTGACGTTCGACAGCTTGGCGGACGCGCCGATTTCGTACGTGGCGGCGGCTGCGGCGCGGGCTTGAATTGATCGGTGGCGTGCTCGTGTTCGTCACAGTGAATACCACGTTGCGCGGGCTTTACCGTGCTGACGGACGCGTCCCGCGGATACCAATTCACGCAACTTAACCTTGAGCGTATTGCGGTTTGCGTTGGTAATGGACGCCAGTTGCGCGATGGTCAGGCGCTCTTGCACCCGCAACGCTTTGAGCACCTGAAGCGACACGTCGGATAGTTCGTCGTCTTGTACTTGGGCGGTTCGTTCGTGCTCCAATCGTACCGCAAGACTATCTTTCTGCTTTTTGAGGCAGCGCAGAAAGAAACCAATCCACGGTTCCCAATCAGGTGCATCGCCCTTGAGTGTGGTTTGCGTCCGCCGTAGCGCCTTGTAATAGAGGTCCTTATTTTCCTCGATCACCCGCTCTAGTGAGGCGTAGGGAACATACGCGTAGCCTGCCCGTAAGAGGAGCAACGTGGTGAGGACACGGGAAAGCCGTCCGTTGCCATCCTGAAAGGGATGTATTGCCAGAAACACCACGATGAAAACGGCGGCGATCAGAAGCGGGTGCAGCGCTTCTTCGTCAATGGCTTTGCGCGTCCAGGCGATCAGGTCTTCCATCTCGCGCGGCGTGTCAAACGGCGTCGCGGTTTCAAAGACGATGCCGATCTCCTGCCCGGCAGCATCGATGGCGACAACATGGTTGGCGAGCGTCTTGTAGGAGCCGCGGTGGCGCTCGTCTTTATCGCTGTGGCGTAGCAAAGTCTGGTGGAGCTGGCGTACGTGGTTCTCAGTCAGGCGCATATCGTCGAAGGCTTCGAACACGAGGTCCATGGCTTCGGCGTAGCCGGCCACCTCTTGTTCATCGCGGGTCTTGAAGGACTTGATCGCGATCCTGGACAGCAATGACTCGACCTGGGCATCTGTGAGCTTCGCCCCTTCGATGCGCGTACTTGATCCGACGCTCTCAACTGTTGCCACCTTGCGCAATGCACTGAGGCGGTCGGGCGAGAGCGTCTTGAGGGCTTCCCACCTTCCCTTGAACTCATCGATTTCTGCAACGAGTTTTACAAGGTCTGAACCTAATAGGAGCTTGGGTTCCAATTTCATACCCAATTACACCCAATAATAGCCGATTCTTCAAGCCGATTCGTACAGGCCGCCGCCATTATCGGGTGCAATTGGGTATAGGATCGGGCGCAATACTCACGTGGGTGGCGGTACCACTTTGACTTTAACGCTGAGAACAGCGATCCCCAACGAGCTGCCGACGCGCTTTCGCACAGATTCTGTCAAATATCTGAGGCGGGAGGCCCAGTGGGCGCCCACGACGCCGATGGTCAGCCGGCCTTGGTCGATGCCGGCACTGACGACCGCGAGGGCCAGGCGGGCAGGCAGGGCTGCACGAACCTGTTCGAAGACCAAAGACCTCTCCCGCGCCCGGCTTTTGAGCGCGGTGAGCTTGTTTCCAGTTCGTGACAATAAGTCACTGACACTTCTAGGATTTTGCATTGCAACACGACAGTAGAGCATTGAACTGATTGATAAAACTGTGCGGTAATCCTTGTTTTGCGTCAATTTTGTGCATAGTCTAGGGCTACCGCTCGGGGCATGGTCTCAATCTTCCATAGGACATAATGCACCGATTTGATGCACGACGACGGCGTAGGAAGAAAATCCTTTATGAATGTCATTTTTGTCGGCCGTAAATCTGGCCGAGTGAAAGAATTTGACCTGCGACACCCCCTGGTTGTGGGTGCCGCGCTTTTGACCGTCTTCGGCATCGTGGGCGCCGCCTTTTCCGTCGGAGTCAGCTTGGGTGCGCACAACGGCCGCGTCAATCCCATCAATCAACTGGGCAATTGGTCCGCCGAGCTGATGCGGCAGCAGGCGCAGATCGAGGACGTCAAGCGGGTACTCCAGGAAAAGGTCAATGCCCTGGCGCTGCGCGTCGGCCAGATGAACGCCAATGTCATTCGCGTCAATGCCTTAGGCAAACGCCTGACCCGCATGGCCAAATTGAATGACGGCGAGTTCGATTTCAGCAACCCCCCGGCGTTGGGCGGCGCCGATAGCGGTGCGGATGGCCAGCCGGCACAAATCCCCAATCTGACCGCCATGGTGGATGATTTGCAGACCCAGCTCTCCAGCCGCGAACAGCAATTGGGTGTGCTGGAGAACCTGATCCTGAACCGGGAGCTCAATAAACAAGTGTATCCCGAGGGCCGGCCGGTCGAGGAGGGGTTCATTTCCTCTTATTTCGGGTCCCGAGCAGATCCCTTCACCGGCTATACCGCCGTGCACAAGGGTCTGGATTTTGCCGGTCCCCAAGGCACGAAGGTGGTATCGGTGGCGGCGGGGCTGGTCACTTTCGCGGGCGAACGCGCCGGATACGGCGAAATGGTCGAGATCAATCACGGCAATGGATTGGCCACGCGCTATTGCCACAATGAGCAACTCATGGTCAAGCAGGGCGACATGGTCCGAAAGGGCCAGGAGCTGGCATTGATGGGGTCGACGGGCCGATCCACCGGGCCTCACCTTCACTTCGAAGTGCTGAAAAACGGTACCCAGGTCGATCCGCTGCGCTTCATCGGTGAGGATCGTTAGGCCTTATCGTTAACCATAGGGCGGGTGAGCGCCCGCGCCTGAGGCCTGGCACCCCCTCCCGGGGGCGGGGTGCGAGCGAAACGATTTCCCGCTCCTCCGGTCTATCCGTACAATACCCAGTTTTCTCAAGGACTCTCCCCGCGTGTGGAAGCTTCTGACCCAAGTATTTGGCAGCCGTAATCAGCGCCTGGTGAAGGAACTGAGCCGCACCGTCGCGGCCGTGAATGCCCTCGAGGCGAGCATCCAGGCTCTCACCGACGAGCAATTCCCCGACAAGACGCGCGAACTGAAGGCGCGTTTCGCGGCGGGCACCCCGCTCGACGAACTGGTGCCGGAGGCGTTCGCCTTGGTGAGGGAGGCCTCGCGCCGCAAGCTGGGCCTGCGCCACTTCGACGTGCAATTGATCGGCGGTCTTGCGCTGCACCAGGGCAAGATCGCGGAAATGCGCACGGGCGAGGGCAAGACGCTGATGTCCACGCTGCCGGCGTACCTGAACGCCCTGACCGGCGACGGCGTCCATGTCGTTACGGTCAACGAATACCTGGCACAGCGCGATTCGGAGTGGATGGGCCCCGTGTTCCGGTTTCTCGGTCTCGAGGTGGGGGTCATCAAGAACGCCCAGTCGCCCGACGAGAAGCGGGCAGCCTATGCCTGCGATATCACGTACGGCACCAACAATGAATTCGGTTTCGACTATTTGCGCGACAACCTGGCGTTTCGCTTGGAAGACCGCGTACAACGCAAACTGTCGTTTGCCATCGTCGATGAAGTCGATTCGATTCTGATCGATGAGGCTCGCACGCCCTTGATCATTTCGGGCCCGGCGGAGGAAAGCACCGAGCTGTACATCAAGATCAATACCCTGATCCCGCGCCTGACGCGGCAAAAGACCGAAGAGGGTCCCGGCGATTACGCGGTTGACGAAAAGACCAAGCAGGCGACGCTGACCGAAGACGGTCATCAAAAGGTCGAAGAGTTGATGGCCGAGATCGGCCTGCTGCGGGAAGGCGAGAGCCTGTATGACGCCACCAATATCCGCTTGATGCATCACCTGAATGCGGCGCTGCGCGCGCATTCCTTGTACAAGCGCGATGTCGAGTACATCGTGCGTCAGGGCGAGGTGATCATCGTCGATGAGTTCACCGGCCGCACCATGCCGGGACGGCGCTGGTCCGACGGCCTGCATCAGGCGGTCGAGGCGAAGGAGGGCGTCAAGGTCCGCGAGGAAAACCAAACCGTCGCGTCCATCACCTTCCAGAATTACTTCAGGCTGTACGCGAAGCTGTCCGGCATGACGGGCACGGCGGACACCGAAGCCTTCGAATTCCAGCAAATCTACGGCCTGGAAGTGGTGGTGATCCCCACCCACAAGCCGATGGTCCGCAAGGACAAGTCCGATCTGGTGTTCCTCTCCGAGCAGGACAAGTTCCAGGCCATTCTCGAGGACATCGAGGATTGCGTGAAACGCGGCCAGCCGGTGCTGGTCGGAACCACGTCCATCGAGACTTCGGAGCGGCTGGCCAAGCTGCTACAGGGAGCGAACATCCCTCATGAGGTGCTCAACGCCAAGCAGCACGAACGCGAGGCGCACATCGTCGCCGAGGCGGGACGGCCCGGTGCCATCACCATTGCCACCAACATGGCCGGCCGCGGCACGGACATCGTACTGGGCGGCAGTCCGCAGACACAGATCGACGCCATCGAGAATCCGAACGAGGGCGAGCTGAAGCAGATTCGCGAGGACTGGCTCAAGCGCCACGAACAGGTACTGGCGGCCGGCGGCCTGCACATCATCGGGACCGAGCGTCACGAATCGCGGCGCATTGACAATCAATTGCGCGGCCGTTCGGGCCGCCAGGGCGATCCGGGTTCGAGCCGCTTCTATCTGTCGCTGGAAGATAATTTGATGCGTATCTTCGGCGACCCGACGCGCATGAAGGCGCTCATGACCCGGGTGGGCATGAAGGCGGGCGAGGCCATCGAGAGCGGCATGCTGACCCGCCAGATCGAGCGGGCACAGCGGCGGGTGGAGCAACACAACTTCGATGCCCGCAAGCAATTGCTGGAATATGACGACGTCGCGAACGATCAGCGGCGCGTGATCTACCAGCAGCGCACCGACCTGATGAGCGCGGAGGATGTGGCGGAGGCGGTGAAGGGCATCCGCGAGGATGTGGTGACTCAGCTGGTGGATCAATACGTGCCCGGCGGGGCTCCCGAGGAGCAGTGGAACGTGCCCGGACTGGCTCAAGCCATCGAGCGGGATTTTGGTTCCGTGCTGCCCGTCGATGATTGGGTCAAGGCCGAGGAAGCGGGCGACGGTTCGGGCTTGCGCAACAAAATCGTTGCCGGGCTCGAAGCGGCCTACGACCAGAAGCAGGGCAATGTCGGCGCACAGATCATGCGCTACATCGAAAAAGAAGTGATGCTGCGCACCCTCGATCAGCACTGGCGCGAACACTTGGCCGCCATGGATTACATGCGGCAGGGCATTTTCCTGCGCAGCTACGCGCAGAAGAATCCTAAGCAGGAATACAAGCGCGAGGCATTCGAGCTGTTCTCCGCCATGCTGGACCGGATCAAGTTCGACACGGTGACCACGGTGTCGAAAATCCAGGTGCGCAGCCAGGACGAGATCGAGCGCGAGGAACTCGAGCGGCAGCAACGGCTGGCGCGGGCGCTGCAGGCGCAGCATGCCGAGGCGATTTCTCCGATCCAGGCCATGCCGCCGGGACCGGGAGAGCCCGGCGGGGGTGCCCTGCTCGGCGGCGGAGCTGAGCTGGGCGGTGGTGATCCCGCGGGTGGTGGCGGCAATGTTATGGAGATGGATCCGCGTGCCCAGGCTGCGCCGTTCGTTCGGCCCGTGCCGAAGGTGGGGCGCAACGAGCCGTGTCCCTGCGGGTCGGGGCGCAAGTACAAGCACTGCCATGGGGCTTTGCAGCAAGCGAGCGGTTGAGTTCGGCTGGTACCGCCGGCACGGTGATGTTGACCGGTTCACAGGGTCAGGGGGGATAAGGAGTGGGAAGCCAACGTAAAGGCGGCAGTTGGCTTCCCACTCCTTATCCCCCCTGACCGTGCGCACTGGCCGAGGTACATCAGCGCGCAGGATGTACATCACCATCTAGAGGGCGAATACCGTTGACCGGTCAACATCATGTTGCCGAGGCAAGTCGCTGAGGCGGGCTGGCCCATGAGTGCGAGCAGTTCCGGCACGGTGATTCATGTTGTCGCGGCCGCGGTGATCGATACGGGCGGCCGTGTGCTGATCGCGCAGCGGCCCGCGGGTAAGCACATGGCGGGCGGGTGGGAGTTCCCTGGCGGAAAACTCGAGCCGGGCGAGGAACGCTTGGTGGGGCTGGCGCGGGAACTGCACGAAGAGCTCGGCATCACCCTTGTTGGAACACCCAGACCGCTGATTCGCGTGCGCCATGCTTATCCGACGCGGGAGGTGCTGCTCGATATCTGGGTGGCGAAGCGTTACAGCGGCGAGGCGCGGGGACTGGATGGTCAGGCGTTGCGCTGGTGCACTCAAGATGAGTTGGAGGCGGCGGAGTTGCTGCCGGCGGATAAACCGATTGTGCGGGCGCTGCGGTTGCCGGAGAGACTGAGGCAGATGGCCTCGCGCTACTACTGTGTGGGTGATTTGAGTTCGCTGGAGCGTTCGGCTGGTGTTGCGGATGCGGATAACGCGCTGCGGCTTCGGGGCGTGTTTTGCGGGAGCGCCGAAGAGGGTTCTGCGGCGATGAGCGCGGGCGCGGATTTCCTGGTCATGCGCGAGGTGCTTGCGGATGAGGAGCTCAAGGTGCTGTGCGGAATGGTTTCTGTGCCGGTGTATGCAATCGGAGTCGTGCTCGAGAAGGCTTGGGAGCTGGGGGCGAGCGGCGTGAGCGAGATTTGAGCCAAGTCGTTGTTGGGCGGGGCCGCGGTAACGGAAGCTTCGATCACGGCGGTTCCATCACCAACAGAATTTGAGCAAACGCACCGGTATTGTTGCGTGCTTCCGGACGGCAGATCGGCTACAAGCCGTTATGGCAAAACAACGCGTTCCGGCAGAACGCTCGGCGCCGGTGCCGGTCGAGCAGATCGGCCGCTCGATCCTGATCCTGCGCGGTCACCGCGTGCTGCTCCTGCCTGGCCAGCGGGTGATCCTCGATAGTGATCTGGCATTGATCTATGGCGTGAGCACCGGGTGGCTCAACGAGGCCGTGAAGCGCAACATCGAGTGCTTTCCTCAAGACTTCAAGGTCTATGGCAATGAGTCATGCGAATGGAGATAGTTGCTTTCCCGGCGAATAATGTAGTAACGTATCTACATTTAATGGGGCACTGCATGGCCGTCACCACACTGTCCAGCCGCGAATTCAATCAGGATACGAGCCGGGCCAAAAAGGCGGCCCAGCGAGGGCCGGTGTTCATCACCGACCGGGGCCGTCCGGCGCACGTGCTGCTGAGCATCGAGGAGTACCAGAAACTGGCGGGCCGCTCCAAAACGCTTGCTGAAGCTCTGCATATGCCCGGGGCAGCGGAGATTGAGTTCAACCCGCCGAAGACGGATTGGATGCCGAAGCCTGCCGAGTTCGACTGATGCTTGTTCTAGACACGGACGTCGTCTCCGAGTTGCGTAAAGTCGAAGCCGGCAAAGGTCACCGGCAGGTCGCAGCCTGGAGTGAACAGGTGACCCTGGGTGAAGCTTTTCTCGCGGCCATTACGATCCACGAACTCGAGCTCGGGATCCTCTTGCTCGAGCGCAAAGACAAACGCCAGGGCGCCATCCTTCGCGCCTGGATCGACACACGAGTGTTGCCCGAGTTCGACGGGCGAATACTGCCCATCGATGTGGCCGTGGCGCTTCGCTGCGCCAAGTTGCACGTACCGGACCCAAGACCCATGCGGGATGCGTTGATTGCCGCGACCGCCCTGGTCCACAGCATGACAGTCGTCACACGTAACGTGCGGGATTTCGAGCCGATGGGTGTTGAGATCCTCAACCCCTGGGAGTGGGAAGAGCCATGAATAAGGCGCTACTGTATGCAGCCGGAGTCGCGCTCGACAGGGCGTGGGTTTGGGGGTGAGCGGCGTGACCGAGATTTGAGCCAAATCGCTGTTGAGCGGGGCCGCGGTATCGGAAGCTTCGATCACGGCGGCCCCATCAGCACCGGAATTTGAGCAAACGCACCGGTATTGTTGCGTGCTTCGGGAAGGCAGATCGGCTACAAGCCTTTATGGCAAAACAACGCGTTCCGGCAGAACGCTCGGCGCCAGTGCCGGTCGAGCAGATCAGCCGCTCGATCCTGATCCTGCGCGGGCAGCGTGTGATCCTCGATAGCGATCTGGCCTTGATCTATGGCGTGAGCACCGGGCGGCTCAATGAGGCCGTGAAGCGTAACATCGAGCGCTTTCCTCAAGACTTCATGCTGCGCCTCTCCGACGCGGGAGTACGCCGCTTTGATATCGCAAATTGCGACATCAAAACCGGGTCATGGGGGCCGCCGCAAATTGCCTTGGGCCTTCACCGAGCACGGCGCGATCCAGGCTGCCAATGTTCTCAACTCCGCGCGGGCCATCGCCATGGGGGTCTATGTCGTGCGCGCTTTCGTGCAGCTGCGCGATCTGCTCGCCTCGAACAAGGCCCTGGCTCAGAAGCTCAGCGAGCTGGAGCACAAGCTCGAGAACCATGATGAGGCGATCGCCGCCATTCTCTCGGCGATCCGTGAACTCCTGCATCCGCCGGTGCCCAAACGCCGGCCTATTGGATTCACAGCCGACCTGGAGGAGAAGTTATAGATTGGACGTACATGTATCGTATTATGGACAGATTAACTCTTTATGTATATAATGTGATACATGTCGCGCAAACAGCCGCCGATGTATCTACCCCAGCAGAAGCTTCTCGAGGCACTCGGGGAGCGTCTCCGACTCGCTCGTCTGCGACGCAAGCTCGGCGTCGATATCACTTGCGAGCGCGCCGGTATTTCCAGAATGACGCTCTATCGGGCGGAGGCGGGCAACTCGGCGGTCGCCCTGGGAACCCTGATGCGCATCCTCTCGGTCTTGGGACTGGAGTCGGATTTGGATCTTCTCGCCCGTGATGACAAGCTCGGCCGCCTGCTGCAGGACAATGAACTTGCGCCTCGGCGCCGCCCCCGCCCGCCAACATACGCCCAGGCGGTGGAGAGGCGCGGCAGCGACGGAAAACCCCGTGAGCGATAGCCTTCAAGTTTGGTTGGACACCGACTTCCTCACCGGCAAGCTTCAAATCGGTACACTCACCCATGATCGCAGCGCCATACGCTTTGCCTACGATCCTTCGTGGCTTCAGCATCCCCTGAGCTTTGCGATCGATCCGGATCTGTCCTTGGGGGATGGGGTATTCCATCCAAAACCTGACCAGGGATATTTTCGCGTATTTGCCGACTCGGCGCCAGATCGCTGGGGACAGATGCTGATGAAGCGTCGAGAGGCGTTGAGCGCAAAGGACGAAGGCCGAGCGCCACGAACGTTGTATGCATGGGACTATCTCATCGGCGTTCAGAATTTCACGCGCCAAGGTGCATTGCGGCTGTGGCGCGAAGGGGAGAGCAACTTCCTGGCCGATCATCCAAGATCCGCGCCACCGGTGGCGAGCCTTCGCGAACTTGAAGCTGTGGCCAAGGAGATTACGGCAAAGCGTCTCGACGATCTCGACGCGTTGCGCCGTTGGCTGGCTGTGCTGGTGGCCCCCGGCGCCTCTTTGGGTGGTGCGAGACCCAAGGCCAACTTCACGGACACCGACCAAAGCCTCTGGATCGCGAAGTTTCCGGCCAAGGACGACGAGCGCGACATCGGCGCATGGGAATCGCTCGCGCACGGTCTTGCGCAGCGCTCAGGAATCGAGGTGCCGCCGGCCAGGACCAAGACATTCGGCGGCGAATTTCACACTTTCTGCGTGAAGCGCTTCGACCGCGCCGGCAATCGGCGCCGATTCTATGCATCCGCGATGGCCATGCTACGAAAGGATCAAAGCGAAGGAACAAGTTATCTCGATATCGCCGAATTTCTGCATCATCGGGGTGCGAAGCAATACGTCGAGCTCGATCTCGAGCAACTATTTCGGCGCGTTGCCTTCAATGTCGCCATTGGAAATCGGGACGATCACCTGCGAAATCACGGCTTCATTCTGACCTCGAGCGGGTGGCGGCTCGCGCCGGCGTTTGATGTGAATCCCAACATTGAGAAAGCCGATCATGTTCTGAATCTCGATGAATCGGACAACCGTCCAAGCCTTGCGACGGTAGTTAGGACTGCGGAGTGGTACTCGCTTTCAAAGGACCGCGGCGCGAAGATTGTCAGCGAGATAACAGAAGTAACGCGCCATTGGCGAGAAGCGGCGTCACGCGCAAAGATTGCCCGTGCGGATATCGAACTCACGGCCATCGCGTTTGCACAGTCCGACGCTGCGCGCTCCGAAACGTAAGACAGCCCAACTCTGGAATCCGCAGCGCTCGGCCTTACGACGATATAGTGCGGCGAGCGGCGCGCCGAAAGGGGCGCCGCGTTTCAGGGTCGCGTCCGACCGTAAGACTTACCGGCATTTCGATGTCGTCGACTGCCGCCCTTGGCAGGATTCGCGCAAAGACGCAGTACCACCGAGTGTGTTATTTGATCGGCCGCGGTCCTTTCAACACCGTTTTCCATCAGTCTCCACTTGAAGGAGTTTGCAAACTTCACCCTCTTATAGAAGTTGAGTCGCAATACGCGAATTTCACGGTCGAGGCGATCGAAGATGCTCTGCAAAGATCTGCCGAGGTCTTTGGACCTTTCCCTTGTTGCGCGACCGACCGATTTTGACCCGATCGGTGGTGCGAATTTGTCGGCAAGCGAGGTCCCCGCTTCCACGGCGACCTGCGCGTTGAACCACTCGAGAATCATTTCTGTGTCTCCCTACTTTCATGGCGGCGAGCGGTAACTCGACGGTGGGTTCCAGCATCTTGCTAGTTTTCCGTGGTCGATGCCCTTGTGCTGCCCCGCCTTGTGCACAAGCTCAATTGTCTGGTTAGGAGTGTATACGCGGGACCGTCGAGGTCAGTGAGGATGCTCACAGTTTATTCACTTATCTTGACGATTCTTCACATTTTTGTTGCGGGCCCAGTGGAATTCAAGAGGCCAGCGCGACCGAAGCGCTGCGCCATCCTCGTCCTGCGCGGCCATCGTGTGTTGCCGGGGGGGGCAGACGGGCGTGTATTTGAGCAATCCCGCAAGCATTGTGGGTGTAGTCAGCCATACAATCCGCCAAAGACAACGTATGCGAGATTCCAAAATAACTACTTTGAACCCAGCGGCCGCAGACGTTGACGACACGCAGCCAGTTGCACCTGTGAATCCCGCAATCGCGATGATCGATGAAGGAAATGCGCTGGAAGAACAGGGTCGGATTCCTGAGGCAATGGCGCTTTACGAGGCGGCGATCCAGACCGAACCGCAATGCGCCAGAGCACACCTCAACCGCGGCAATGTTTTTCTCGCGCGCGCCCGGTTCGATGAGGCTCGCAGCGCATACCAAATTGCCATAGCCTGTGAACCGCACTATGCGGCAGCTCACTTCAATTTGGGCAACCTGAATTGTAGAGCCGGCGAATTCGAGCTTGCGTTGCGCAACTTCCAAGAATCTGTCGGCATCAGGCCTGACTTTGCAGATGCGTTCGTGGCGATGGCCAATGTTTACGATAGCCTTGGCCGCACCTCCGAAGCAGTGGAGAGCTACCAGCGAGCACTGGACATCAATCCGCGCTATGCCGAAGTTCATTTTAATTTGGGTCTGCTTGCAATGACCCAGGGGCGCCATGACGATGCGGTCAAGAGCCTGCGCCGCGCGGTCGAGATCAGGCCTGATTATGCTCAAGCCCACCGCACCCTGGGCGTCGAGTTGAGTAAACTCGAGGATCTCGATGCAGCGGAGGCAAGCCATCGCCGCGCTCTCGCCCTCGAGCCCGAATCCGAGGAGACTCTCTTCCATTTGGCGACGGTTCTTCTGGCGCGCGGCAAGGCCTCGGAGGCGTTGCCGCTGCTTATGCCCGCGCTCGATCGTGCGCCGACGTGGGCGACCAAAGTGGCCGTTACCAACTGCCTCGCGCGCACGGGATTCATGGTCAATGACTCACGCAGCCGCACAGTACTTCAAACCGCCATCACCGAACCATGGGGATGGCCATTCCAGCTTTTCCGCTCGGCACTCAGTCTCATCATGCTCGACCCGAGGGTTGCTGGTTGCGTACACCTCGCCAATGCATCCTGGCCGGCACGACTGCCAAGAGCAGCGGTATTCGGCGTAGATGGCCTAACTGCTCTTGCCGAAGATTCTTTGCTCCATGCATTGCTCGAGGCCACGCCGGTGTCCGAGATCTATTTCGAGCGTTTCCTGACTTGTGGCCGCCATGCCCTGCTCGAGATTGCATCGAGCAAGCAAGCGCCGGAGGTCTCGGAGATCGCTGCGCTGAGGTTTTACGCCGCACTCTCTCAGCAATGCTTCGTCAACGAATATGTCTTTGATTGCGATGACGGAGAAAAGCTGGTGGCGGCTGCCTGCCGCACGGAGTTGCTCGCGCTGCTGGAGGCGAAAGCTGTGGTGCCGCCACTGCTGCTGCTTGCCGTGGCCGCGTATTTCCCACTTTACACTCTCCGCGACGCACGCAAGCTTCTCGATTCAAATTATCCCGCTCCGATTGATGCAGTCCTACGCCAGCAGATTCGCGAACCATTGGAAGAGCTGGCGCTACGCGCAGGCATCAAATGTCTGACGCCGATCACCGTGGGAGTGTCCGAACAAGTGCGGGGCCAGTATGAGCAGAATCCCTACCCGCGCTGGGTGAAACTGCCGAAACACGAAAACGCACTGTACTTCAATGGTGAATTGCGGCGCTCTTTGCCCTTCGGTCCGTTTACGCCGATGCCTGATGACCGCGCACCGGAAGCCCTCATCGCAGGATGCGGCACCGGCAGCCAGTCGATCGCTACGGCTCGGCGATTCCGCGGTATTCGTGTTCTGGCGATTGACCTCAGTCTCAGCAGCATTGGCTATGCCAAACGAAAGACGCAGGAGCAGGGTATATCGAACATTGAGTATGCGCAGGCCGATATTCTCCAACTCGGTGATATCGCGCGCACGTTCGACATCATCGAATCAGTTGGGGTGCTGCATCATCTGGCCGATCCCTTCGCCGGATGGAGAACCCTGCTGTCGCTATTGCGGCCTGGAGGATTCATGTATTTGGGCTTCTACAGCGAACTTGCGCGCAGACACGTGGTCAAGGCGCGTGAAATCATTGCCGCACGCGGATATTCCAGCACGCCCGATGACATTCGGCGGTTCCGCCAGGATCTGTCCGTCCAGGGCCTAGGCGTTGAGGTGCAAAGTCTGAGCCAGGTCCCGGACTTCTATTCGACCAGTAATTGTCGCGACCTACTTTTTCACGTTCAGGAGCACCGGCTGACGCTGAGTCAGATTGAGTCGTTCCTTGCCGATTTCGGTCTTCACTTCATCGGCTTCGAAATGGATCGCAGCGTGCTACACCGGTATCGCATGCGCTTTACGGACGACCGGACCGGGACGAATTTACGCAACTGGGCGTCCTTTGAGGCCGACAATCCGGATACGTTTGCCGGAATGTACCAATTCTGGATTCAAAAGCCGCCCTAAGCCTAAGCACATATATCCACACGAAGGCGGGGATCTCGAATTCCGTCGGGACGTAGATGGCGGCGCCTTGTCCTACGGCTGCTCCATTGAGGTATAGGCACGCCTCACCTTGGTCCGGGATGAGCGTCACGGTGGCGGGAACCTGCAGGCCGCGTGCCTGCTTGATCATCTGCTGAAGAAACCAATCGGTGTGGAGCACGGAATTATCGTAGGTATCCAGCGGGCATCAATAATCGAAAGCTGTCAGAGTCGGTGCGAGGTGGTCAGCAGGAGTAGCACATTGTCATGGGCCTTTTCGTGCAGGACCAACAGTTTGCGCTTTCACGTCGTACGCAATGATTCTAGGCGCCCTACAATGATCCTCTTTGGCGACGCTGCTGACGGTCATCCCGTGGAGGGGCGAACGGCTCTGATATAGTAGCTTCGGGTGTCTCAGATGTAATGGCGTAATCAGTCATACAGTTCACCAACGACAGCATATGCGAGATTCCGAATTCACCGCCACGAACCTAACAGCCAGACAGTTAAACCTGTGAATCCGGCAATCGCGATGATCGATGAAGGAAACGCGCTGGAAGAACAGGGCCGGATTCCTGAGGCAATGACGCTCTACGAGGCGGCGATCCAGGCCGATCCGCAATGCGCAAGAGCACACCTTAACCGCGGCAATGTTTTTCTCGCGCGTGCCCAGTTCGACGAGGCTCGCCGCGCGTACCAGCTCGCCATAACCTGCGAACCGCACTATGCGGCAGCTCACTTCAATTTGGGCAACCTGAATTATAGAGCCGGCGAGTTCGGGCTCGCGTTGCGCAACTATCAAGAATCTGTCCGCATCACGCCTGACTTTGCAGCCGCGTTCGTCGCGATTGGAAATGCATTTGATAACCTTGGCCGCACTGCCGAAGCAGTGGAGAGCTACCAGCGTGCGCTCGCCATCAATTCGGGCTACGCCGAAGTTCATTTCAACCTGGGTGTGATTGCAATGACCCAGGGGCGGCATGAGGAAGCCGTTGAGAGCCTGCTCCGCGCCGTCGAGATCAAGCCTGATTTTACTCAAGCCCGCGACACCCTGGACATCGAGTTGAGAAAAATCGAAGATCTCGATGTGGCGGAGGCAAGTTATCGCCGCGCTTTGGCCATTCAGCCCGAATCCGAGGGGCTACTCTACGCACTGGCGATAATTCTTCGGGATCGCGGCAAGGCCCCGGAGGCATTGCTGCTGCTAATACCCGCGCTCGAGCGTGCGCCGACCTGGGCGACCAAACTAGCCTTTGCCAGCTGCGTCGCGCGCACTAGTTTTACGGTCAACGATTCACGGATCCGCGCAGCACTCAAAGCCGCCATCGCCGAACCATGGGGAATACCGTCGCAGCTTTGCCGCCCGGCACTCAGTCTCGTCATGCTCGACCGGAGGATTGCCAATTGCGTACGCCTCGCCAACGCATCCTGGCCGGCACGATTACCAAAAGCGACGGTATTCGGCGCTGATGGCCTGACCGCCCTTGGGGAAGACTCATTGCTCCATGCAATGCTTGAAGCAGCTCCCGTGAACACGATCGAATTCGAACGTTTTCTAACTTGCGCACGCCGTGCCTTGCTCGAGACTGCAGCGAGCAAGCAAGCGCCAGACCCTTCGGACGTCACCGCGCTGCGATTCTACGCCGCACTCTCTCAGCAATGCTTTGTGAATGAATATATTTTTGATTGCGACGACAGAGAAAAGTTGGCGGCAGCTGCCTGCCGCACGCAGTTGCTCGGGCTGCTGGACGCAAACGCTGTCGTGCCGCCACTGCTACTGCTTGCCGTAGCAGCATACCTCCCGCTTTACACTCTCCGTGACGCAAACCGGCTTCTAAATGCAAACTTTCCGAGTCCGATAGACGCAGTCCTGCGCCAGCAGATTCGCGAACCGTTCGAAGAGCAGGCGCTGCGCGTAGGCATCAAATGTTTGACGCCGATCACCGCGGGGGTATCCGAAGAAGTACGCAGTCAGTATGAGCAGAATCCCTATCCGCGCTGGGTGAAACTGCAAAAAAAAGACCATTCCATGAACTTCAATCGTGAATTGCAAGGCACTTTTCCGCTTGGATCGTTTACGCCAATGCGTGATGACAGCGCACCGGAGGCGCTTATCGCCGGCTGCGGCACGGGTAGCCACGCGATCTTCACGGCTCAGAGATTCCGCGGTATTCGTGTTCTGGCGATAGACCTGAGCCTCAGCAGCATCTGTTATGCCAAACGAAAGACGCAGGAGTTGGGTATAGCGAATATTGAGTACGCTCAGGCCGACATTCTCAAGCTCGGTGAAATCGCGCGCTCGTTCGACATCATCGTTTCGGCTGGGGTGCTGCATCACCTGGCCGATCCCTTTGCCGGATGGCGAACCCTGCTGTCGCTATTGCGGCCCGGAGGATTCATGTTTTTGGGCTTCTACAGCGAACTTTCGCGCAAGCATGTGGTGAAGGCGCGTGAAATCATCGCCGCGCGCGGATACTCCAGCATCCCCGATGACATTCGTCGATTCCGCCAGGATCTCGCCGTGGGGAATGCGGGCGTTGAGCTGCAAAGTCTGAGCCAGGCCCAGGACTTCTTTTCGACCAGTGATTGTCGCGACCTGTTTTTTCACGTTCAGGAGCACCGGCTGACGCTGAGTCAGATTGAGTCATTCCTTGCCGATTCCGGTCTTCACTTCATCGGTTTCGAACTGGATCGCAGCGTGCTACATCGGTATCGCGTACGCTTTACCGACGACCCGTCATGCACTAATTTGCGCAACTGGGCGTCCTTCGAGTCCGATAACCCGGATACGTTTAGCGCAATGTACCAGTTCTGGATTCAAAAGCCGCCCTAGGCCACATGCTCCCGGCGACTCGGCGGTCGCCTTGGGAACCCTGATGCGCATCCCCTTGGTCTTGGGACTGGAGTGCCTTGTTTCAGGGCAAGCGCGAGTCCGTGGGCGGCGTGATCGGCCGCGCGACCGATTCGAGGAAGTCCTGGAATGGACCGATGGCGGATTGATCGTCGAACAATACCGAACGGCGCTGCTCAATCTGGTGCCGGATGTGCGATCGGTAGTCGTGATCGGTGGCTAACCTGACGACCAGATTCACGTAATCAACTTTGGTTTGGACGATCAATTCTTGCAAATCCATGCGTCGCAAAACTCCGCTCGCCAGGCGTCCCCGCAAGAACCGCCCTTCTCTCGTCACCAGCGGCAGGCCGCACTCCATCGCTTGCACTGCGGTGTTGTAGCCGGAAAAGCCGATGGTATCCAGCATCACATCTGCCTGCCTGAGGAGGCAGTGAAACTCGGGGAAATTCAGCCAGCGAATGAATCGCACGTGATCCATCACGTTGAGACCGGCCGCCTCGAATACTTGGGTGATCCTCGCTCGTAGCAGGTCCGCGAGGGCCGCTCCGGAAGGCCGGAAGAATACCAGCTGCGCATTGGGGGCTCTTCGCGCGATATCGGCAAAGATGTGATCATGTGCGGGTTGGTACTTGAACGGAGTACCTGGACATACCAGGATCGGCCTCTCGAGATCGATATTCAGCGCGGCGAAGCCAGGATCACTGCTTGGAATCTTCAACGGCTGTACGCGATTGCCAAGGTGCGGCAGGAGTACGAGCCGCTCGGAATAGTGGCCCTGCGCATCCACGGGCTCGAAGCAGTCCGCGGAAACGTAGTAATCGAGAGTGGGCAAGCCGGAGGTATCGGGATGACCCCATGAATTGATCTGCACCGACGCCAGGCGCAAGCTGGCGAGCTTCAAGGCCATCGGATCGAGTCCCACGGCCGGATAGAGCAGGATTTCGCAATTCTGTTCGCGCATCGTGGCGACCCACTGAGACAAGGTCTTCGGGCCGCCGACAAAAATGTCCGATTTCGCGCGCGCCCAAGATGTCTCCGGATCGGTCCGATCCGACAACGAGAAGACGACGAGTTCAAACCGTTCGGAATCGAGCGACAGGAACCAGCCCTTGATCAGGGCCATCCATACCGAGTGCAGCCTAATGTCCGCAGATACGATACCCAGCCGGATCCGCTTTTCAATCGGTCTCTTGAATGCAGGCGCTTTCTGGCGGTCGAGCCAGCGCTCCATCGCCATTGCACACGTCCGGCCATACTGCTTCAGAAGTGTCAGGTTGCTGTCCTCCTGATAGGTGAGGAAAAAGGGCTGCAGCTCACCGACGAATATCGCGCCGTCCGTGTCGCTCTTGACCCACCAGTCTTCGAACCTGGCAAGTTCACCTCCGAATCCGGAGCGGTCCGGCGAATCGGCGCCCTTCGAGGAAAAAGCCGGCGCCCACAACATTACGCGCGCCCAGCGCGCCCTGACATTGTCGGGATTGAACTCGATGGCCTTGTCGAAGCTCGCCATGGCGCGATCGAGTCGCGCTCCACGCCAATAGCTGCGCCCCAGGTTGTAATGCAAGTCAGAGTTTCCCGGTTCCATTGCAACTGCCTTTTCGAAATTTTTCCGGGCAAGTTCAAGGATTTCTTCTGAGGCGTCGTCGAAATCGGTGTAGGCTGCACCAAGACTGGAATACGATGCGCTCGAGTTGGGATTCAGCGATATCGCGCGCTTGAAGAGCTCGATCGCCTCGGCATGGCGCCCCATTCGATTGAGCACTACGCCGAGCTGATGGTAGGGACCAAAATGCTCCGGGGTCAGTTCAATCTCCCGGCGATACGAAGGTTCGGCCTGCTCGAATTGCTCGGTCTCGAACAAGATTCGCGACAGGCTCTGTTGAGCCGCGATCAGCCCTGGGTTGAGGGACAATGCCTGGCGGCAGCTCGCGATCGCCAAGGCTTTCTCTCCCGCATGCAGATGCAAATTGCTGCGATAAAAGTGCAGCTCGTCCGAGGCGGGTAAGATCGCGATGCTTTCGTCGCACAGCTTTGCGGCTTCGGCAGAGCGACCCGATTTGAATAGCGCGATGATCAACTGGCGGCGCGCGAGCTCGAAGTTGGGGCGCAAGTCAATGGCCCTTTGCAGGTGCGAAATCTCTGCGTCTCGCGGCCCGGTGGCCTCAAGGATGCTGCCTAGCAGGTAGTGACCGTCGGCGTCCTCGACCGCGACGCGTACGGCACGTTCGAGAACTTGGCGCGCTTCATGGGTACGGCCTTGCTCCCTGAGTACAAAGCCCAGCATGACGAGGGCCCCGGGATAGTCTGCATCGGACTCCATCATTTGGCGATAGCAGCGCTCGGCATCGGCGTAACGGCCTGCTTTTACGTGCTCGTCGCCCTGTGTCTTGGCGGTCTGCGGTTGTCGCATTTGTCGCGAAGCAGGGTCCGCATCGGGGATCGCCGCGTCAAGTGCCTTATCCGCGATTTTCCTTTTGATCCACTTCAACATTGGTGTCCTCCAATCCCGACGCCGATGTGCGCTGGGTCAACAATCAGGGGCGTGTCGTGAGCACTCCGCGCGCCAGGTGCTGTTTCGTTGCGTCAGGAACGAAACGCTCCGACGCGAAGGACCTCTCGGGCGCGGCACCGGGCCATGTGATACCCATGAGGTCGGCCACCGTATAGAACACATCGTGGCTGCGAATTTCCTTGGACGCGTTGGCTTCAAGTGCCGCAACCTTCTCGGGATGGGCCTTGCGATAGGCCGCGTTTACCCAGATGAAGGCAGGGATCTCGAACTCGGCGGGAACATAGTGAGCCGAACCATGTCCTACGGCGCCTCCGTCGAGGTATGGAGACGCCTCACCGTGGTCTGGGATGAACGTCACGGTTGCGGGGACCTGCAGGGCGCGTGTCTGCTCGATCACTTGCTGCAGGAACCAGTCCGTGTAGAGCACGGAATTATCGTAGGCGTCCGCCAGAGTGGCCACCATAGACCGATCGGTTGTTGCCGAAGTCAGCATGGAAAGCTTTTGGGGAGAACCGAATCGCTGGAAACTCTTCGGGTAACGGAGGTAGTACTCCCAGTGGGAGCCCATCACGTGCATGCCGATCAGCCGCGATTGCCCCGTGCGGGCGATTTCGCGCCGGTAGGCCGGCAGGAGGGTCGCGTCCAAGGTGCGCCGACTGAATAGACCTTCGTGCAGGTCGGGAGGGTATTCCAAGTGGTCGGCGGCGATGCCCATCGAGGTTGAAACGCCGATGTCTTGGTTGACGAACCACGACGTCGCGTAGCCGGCTTCCTTCGCCAGGTCGAGAAGATTTCCGCCCCTGTGCCGTCCCGCCGCCTCCTCTCGAGGTGTAATCCCCGTGAGTATCGATGGTACTGCCAGGATCGTCAGATTGGCGTCGCTCATTGCGTCCTGCAGAAAGATAGCTTCCCCATCCTTCTGCAGCCGATCCAGGTAGGGCGTGGTGGCGCGGGCATATCCGTAGGCCGACCAGGAAGCCCGGCGCGCGGATTCACCGACGATCAGTACATGAACTTCTTCATCGGTCCCGCTTCGTTGAGCGTGGAATGGTGTTTTGACGACCAGTTTCCCCTGCAGTTCGTCGTGCGCACGCGGCATGTGCACGCCGAAGAACATCACACTGCCGATGATGGGGTTGAGCGCAACTCCGGCAGTGAGCTGGGCGGAATCCCGTGCGGCGTAGACGGCCATCGGTACCGTCAGTACCAAGAGGACGCGGACAACCGCCGTCATCTTGCGTGAAAGAACAGGCCAAACCGGCAGACGCCAGGCAAGAATCAAATACAGTGCCAGAATTCCCGCTATCGGCAAGGTCATCCATTTCTGCTGCCAGACGGCGAACAGCCCCGAGATTTCCTGCCAGGAGGTACCCGATAGCAGCAGTGCCACGGGACGCCCAGGGACTTTGTCAGAGACGATGGCGCAGGTCGAGTAAGCTGCCGAGACGACCCAGAGGGGGAAAGTCCATAGGAAGAATCGCCGCCAGGTGCGTGCGCACGCGGCGAGCGGCATCGTGACGAGGATTGTCGTGAACACAAGGGTCAGCACGCTGCGCAGTGCTTGGGTGCTCAAGGACCAGAGCAGCATGGCGATAAAGGGTGCCCCCCACAGTGCGCAGAGGATGCAGCGGCTGATCCAGGCGGTCAGAGACGTCGGTGGAACGCCTGCTTGTCCGGTGTCACTATCCCCAGGCGCGAGCTTTTTTGTCATGGCGTGATGAGGTCAATCCCGTTCTGCAGGCTGAAGGTTTTCGTCAAAGAATCGTTTGATGGTTGCGTAGGCATGCCGTCCGTCATGTTGCCGTGTCAGTCCGTGTTTTGCTCCGGGGTACACCATCACATCGAAGGGTTTTCCCAGGTCCTGCAGTTTGCGAAATAGTTTCGTGCTGTGCAGGAATAGCACATTGTCGTCGGCCATTCCGTGCATGACCATCAGTTTGCCTTTGAGATCTTTCACATAGGGCAGCACGGAACTGGCCGCATAGCCGGCGGAATTATCCTGAGGGCGATCCAGGTAGCGCTCCGTGTAATGCGTATCGTAAAGGCTCCAATCGGTAACGGGTGCGCCGGAAACCCCGGCACGAAACACATCCGGGGCTTTGAACATCAGCATGAGCGTCATGTAGCCGCCGTAGCTCCAGCCCCAGACGCCGATGCGTGCGGGGTCAACATAGCCATGTGCGGCAAGCCAGCGTGCGCCCTGCACTTGATCGGCCACTTCGATGTCGCCCAGCTTGTCGTGAATGGGCGCCTGGAACGCCGTGCCACGGAAGGCGGTACCGCGATTGTCGAGCTGGAAAACGACGTAGCCGGCGCGAGTCAGAATTTGCGTGAAGGAATTACCCGTCCAATTGTCGAGAACCCTCTGTATGCCGGGGCCGCCGTAAACGTCGACGATGGCAGGGTAACGCTTGGCCGGATCGAAGTGCGCCGGCTTGAAGAGTCGGTAGTACAGGATCTGGCCGTCGGCGGCGGTCAGGGTGCCGAATTCGGGCACGGAATTGTCGGCCAGGTAGGGTGCGTCCGGATGCTTGGCGCCCAAACGATTCTCGAGCAATTGAGCCCGGAGCCCTCCGTCCGCGCCGTGCAAACTGACCTGCGGCGGCTGGTCGCTGCTGGTGAAGGTGTCCACGTAAAAGCGGGTGTCCGGCGACATGACGATACCGTGCAAGCCGTCTTCCTGCGAGACTCGGTCGATCTTTTGCGGGTCTTGGGTGTCCAACGACGTGCGATAGAGTTGCCGTTCCGTGGGGCTCTTCTCGGTGGCTGTGAAGTAAATCAACCGATGTTTCTCGTCGATTCCCTTGATGGCCCTGGCCCTGAAATCATCCACGTTCCACGGACCGGCCGTGAGGGGTCTTAGCAAATGGCCTTCGTAATCGTACAGGTATAGGTGCTGGTAGCCGTTTCGGGCCGACGCCCAGACGAATTCGCGCGAATGGGTGAGGAAGGACAGTTCGCTGTTCAGCTCGATCCAGGTCTTGCTGGTTTCGGTCAGTACCACGCGGCTTTGACCCGTGTCGATGTTGGCAAACAGCAGATCCAATTGTCGCTGGTCCCGGCTCTCGCGCTGAATCGCGAGCGTCTTGCCGTCGGGCAGCCAGTTGACGCGCGCGAGGTAGATATCGGTGTCGCTGCCCAAGTCGATCCATGTGACGGCGCCGGTTTGTACATCGATCACTCCCAGACGAATCAGGACATTGGGGCCGCCGGCGGACGGATAACGCTGGGGAAAGGTTGCAACATTGTCGGCGGCGATCTCGAAGCGCTCCGTGACATTGACGGGAGTTTCATCGACGCGCGCGAATGCGATATGCCGGTCATCAGGGGCCCACCAATAGCCTGTGGTGCGGTCCATTTCCTCCTGGGCGACGAATTCAGCCATGCCGTTCTTGATGGGGCCGCCACCGTCCACCGTCAGCGCCTTCTCCTGGCCTTTGGCGATGTCGAATACATGAAGGTTCTGATCGCGAACGAAGGCGACATAGCCGCCTGCCGGTGAAATGGCGGCATCGGAGGCAGCGCTGTTCGAGTGGTTGATTTCCACCACCGCATCTTTCGCGTGTTTGGCCAGATCGCCGTAGTAGAGATTGCCGCCGAGCGGAAACAGAAGGGCACGGCCCGATGGCGCAAAGGAATATTCGAGGATGCCTGACAGCGCCGCCGTTCTTTGCCGTTCGCGGCGGCTCAGTTCCTCATCCGAGAGCTTCTCCTTGGCCGGCGCGAGGGTCTTGGAATCGACGAGCATCCGCGCGCGGCCGTGATGAATGTCGTACTCCCAGAGGTCCAAGCGATCCTTGTCGTCGGGTTTGCCCTGCAGATAGGTTACCCGGGAGCCGTCGGGCGAGAACTTGAGTCCCACGATGGTGGGTCCCGCCAATGCCGGTGCATCGAACAGCCGGTCGATGGTCAGTTCCGCCGAATGGGATGCCGTGGCGACTGCGCAGGCAACCAGGGCGGGCGCCAGGCAGCGTCCGGAATTGCGAGAGTCGGTCATGGAGAGATCCTCGTTTGCCGAGTTGTCTTAAATGCAGTTTATTACAGCCGGGTCAGCCGGTAGCAGACCTCGTGCAATTGGGTGACACCTCGCGAGCGCAGCCGCGGTTCGTTCGCCAAGATGTCTTCCCTGGAGAGTTCCTGAATCGAATGGCTTCCGGAGTACAGGCGATGGATTTCCTCGGTGCCCAACGAGAAGGGCGGACCCGACATTTGCGCTTGCGGGTATTCGGTGGCGATCAATAGGGTTTGCGTTCCGGGCTTGGACAGCGCCGCGACATGCGCCACGTACGCCGCGCGCAGTTCGGGTGTCCATGAAATCAGTGCCGCGCGGTCGTAGACGGCGGCGAAGCTGCCGAGCAATTCGGGCGTGAGCGCAAAGAAATCGCCGCGGTAAAGCTGAAGCTGTGCGGCCTCATAGACGTCGAAGCAATCGAGCGTCCGGCGTCTCGCGGGCACACCCTGCTCCATGCAGAAGGATTCCAGCGCCGCGGCAGACAGTTCCACGCCCACCACGGAGTGGCCCCGCTCCCGCAGCCACTGCAGATCGAGGCTCTTGCCGCAGAGGGGGACGAACACGCGGGTGTTCGCCGCCAGCCCCAGTTCCGGCCAGTACCGCCCGAGGTGCCGATCCACCGCGCGTTGATGAAAGCCGATCTGGCCAGTGCGCCAGCGTTCGTGCCAAAACTCGGGCTGCAAGGGCTATGATTCCTCGGCCGAGTCAGGAATCGAGTCGTCCTCTGCGCCCGGCGATTCATCCGGAATTCTGTGCTTTTCATCGAACCACGCGCCCAGATCGATGAGCCGGCAGCGCTCGCTGCAGAAGGGCCGGTATGGCGAGTCAGGAGTCCATTCCACCGGCCGCCGGCAGGTGGGGCATTTAACCGTCGTTACCATTGCTGCCGGCGTCCCGATTCAAGCACAGCAAGTCAGGAGAAAGGGCACATCCACTTCCACGTGCGCCGGGCGGCTGGTGGCATCGAGCCAGTTCAAAAACCGGATGGTGCAGCGGTGCTGGCTACCGCTGATCTCGGGAAACAAATCAGTGTCGGGAGGCAGGGTGACACGGACCAATTGGCAGGGATTCTCGCGATCGAATTGCAACTGGAATATGCCGCCGGCGGCGATTTCACGCTTGCACTTCGCATTTTGCCGCGTGAGCCACAACAACTCCGCGATGCTGTCGCATAGGGGCCTGATCAGCGTCAGCCAGCCATCGAACTCCGCCGCGCGTACCTCGGCCGGTCGGTTGAGCCAGTACGAGTAGTCGGGTAGGTCGAAATCGCAGGTGCCGCCGGGAATGGCGCTCCGGTGCTTGATGGCGCTTAAGAACTCCGAGTCGCGCAAGGGTCCCATGTAATTGCCGCCGACCGTCGACAAGTCTTGGCGCAGCTTGATGAGGTTCGACATCAGGGACTTCAGGCGCCCCGGGTCGACGCCGGTCTTGGTTTGGTACTCCTTGAGTACGTTGACATGGCGCTCGAGCTCTTTCAGTACATCGCTGCGAGAGTCGCCTCGCGCCGTAATCGCCAGGATTTCGAGCAAGCTTGCGACCGCAGCGCGGGAACTCCAGGGATTGGGCGACTCGCTGTGATAGGAAGCCTGGGTGTATAGAAATTCCAGGCGGAGAAAGGTCCGCATGCGCTCGTTGAGAGGCTGCTCATAGACGATCGGTGCCGCCTCGAGGTCCGCTTGGGGTTGGGGATCGGGATGAGAGTTCATCTCCGTATTCTGAGCCAACCCGAGGGCCAGGGTAAACCTCGGATTTTGATTAAATCACGCTCCGGCCCCTTAAATTTCGGCGAGACGGAGATAGCGCTCGTGCAAGCGGTCTACCGCCTGTCGCAAATCCGTGACGGTTCCGGCGTTCTGTAGGACATCGTCCGCCGCGGTCAGCCGAGCGGAGCGGCTGGCCTGAGAGGCCAGGATGGCACGAGCCTGTTCCGCTGTGCAGCCGTCGCGTTCCATCACGCGCTGCAGCTGCACAGCCTCGTCCACGTCGACAACCAGAATGCGGTCCACGCGATCGCTCGGGCCGCCTTCGATCAGTAGTGGAATGGCCATGACGATATAGGGACCGACAGCCTGGTCCGCGCTCCTTTCCATGTCGGCGCGGATCAGCGGATGAAGGATGGACTCCAAGTAGCGCCGCGCTCCGGGATTGCTGAATATCAGGTCTCGTAGGGCGCGCCGGTCAAGTTCACCGTTCTCCCCAAGGACGCCGGGGCCGAACCGTTCGATCACCCGTGCAAGCCCGGGTGTGCCCGCTGCGACGACCGCACGAGCCGCCACATCGGCGTCGATGACGGGAACCCTCAAGTCCGTGAATCGCTGAGCAACCGTACTCTTGCCGCTGGCGATGCCGCCGGTAAGCCCGATGCGCAGGCGGCGTGCCATGGCTAGTGCTTGAGGCCGGACACACGCAAATAGCCGTCTACCAGCGAATCGCCGTACATCATGGCGATCCAGCCCGCGGCGGCCAGGTAGGGCCCGAAGGGGATGGGGGCGCTGCGATCGCGGCCGCGCAGAGTGATCATCAAAATCCCGAAAACCGCGCCGCTTGCGGCCGACAGCAAGATCACCAGCGGCAGGAGCTTCCACCCCAACCAGGCGCCCAGGGCGGCGAAGAGCTTGAAATCCCCGTAACCCATGCCCTCCTTGCCGGTAATCAGGCGGAATGCATGGAATACCGCCCAAAGGCTGACATAGCCTGAAATGGCGCCAATGATGGCGTCGCGCGCCGATACCGGGATCGGACTCCCTGCGATGGGGCCGACGATCACCGCCGCCAGCAAGCCGGCCCACATGAGCGGTAAGGTAATGCCATCGGGCAGAAGTTGGTGGTCGACATCGATGCCCGTGAGCGCGACAAGGGCCCAGGTGACCAGCAGCGCGCAGGCGGCCGGGGCGCCGAAGCCGAAGTGCCAGGCGACCCCGGCAGAAAGCAGGCCGGTCGCCAGTTCGACCAAGGGATAGCGCACGGATATCCTCGTCTTACACGAGGCGCAGCGTCCCCCAAGTAGAAGCCAACTGACCACCGGAATGTTCTGCCAGGCTTTGATGGGCGCCTTGCAGGCGGGGCAGGCAGAACGGGGTGTGCTCAAGGTCAATCGTTCGGGGACCGACTGAGCGGGCGAATCGAGGGCCACGGTACTATTGGCGGACGGCAACAACTCCGCCGCTTGAGCGCGCCAGTCGCGCTCCAGCATGATAGGCAGTCGATAAATGACGACGTTCAAAAAACTGCCGACGACGAGGCCCAGCAGGAACACCGACCCCGAAAAGACCGTAAGGTTGTCCGTGTACAGCGCGACGAGGTCGTTCAGCATGGGCTAACGACGCACGGGCGCCGGCATTTGCCGCCTCAGACCACGGCGCCGAGCTTGAATATGGGCAGGTACATCGCGATGACCATGCCGCCGACCAGTACGCCAAGCACCGCCATGATCATGGGCTCCATCAAGCTCGACATGCTGTCCACGGCATTGTCGACTTCTGCTTCGTAGAATTCCGCGACCTTGGCGGACATGGTGTCGAGAGAGCCGGATTCTTCGCCTACCGCAATCATTTGCACGACCATGTTGGGAAACAGCCCGGAATTCTCCATGGCGCGCTGCAAACGCTGCCCGGTGGCCACCTCGTCCTTCATCCGCATCGTTCCTTCCTCGTAAACGATATTTCCTGTGGCGCCGGCAACCGACTGCATGGCTTCGACGAGCGGTACGCCGGCGGCGAACATGGTCGACAACGTGCGCGCGAAGCGGGCAATGGCGGATTTGACGAGAATAGGGCCGATGATGGGAAATTTCAGCATCATGCGGTCCAGGAAGCGGCGCATATTTCTCGAGCGTTTGTGGAAATACAAAAACGCGTACACTATGGCGGCCACCACGATCAATACCATCCAGCCTCTATGCGTCATGAACCGCGATAGGTTGACGACCATTTGAGTGAACGCCGGCAAGTCCGCTCCAAAACCCTTGAATAGAGATTCAAACTGCGGAATGACGAAAATCAATAGGATCGTACTGACGATGATGGCGACGCCGAGCACGGCGATCGGATAAAACAGCGCTTTCTTGATCTTTTTCTTTAGCGCCTCGGTTTTCTCCTTGTAGCCGGCGATCTTATCCAGCAGTGTTTCGAGCGCACCGGCATGCTCGCCGGCCTCGACCAGGTTCACGAAAAGATCGTCGAAGTACAAGGGGTGTTGCGCCAACGATTCATGCAGCGTGCTACCGCCTTCGATGTTCGCCTTGATGTCGAGTATCAGCTTTTGCATGGCCGGCTTTTCGTGGCCATTGCCCACGATCTCGAAGGACTGCACCATGGGAATGCCGGCTGCCATCATGGTCGCAAGCTGGCGGCTGAACACAGCGATGTCCATGGCGTTGACCTTGCCGCCGGATCTAAATGCCTTGCTCGGGGTCTTGACGCGCGTGGCAGCGACGCCTTGACGCCGCAGGTCCGCGCGCAGCGCGGCCTCGCTGGCGGCAAGCGTCTTGCCGCGCACCTTGTTGCCGCGCTTGTCCTTGCCCTCCCACAGGAACTGGGTTTCTTTCTTGACTGCGGTTGCCGATGTCGCCATAAATCCTATCCTTACGATTATCTTCTAATCGATGGTGACGCTGTTGATTTCTTCCAAACTAGTCACGCCGTCTCGTACCTTTTGCAAACCCGAACGACGCAGGTTCCAAATGCCGTCTTTGGTGGCCTGGTCGTTGATATCCATGGCGCCGCCGCCTTGCATGATGATGCGGCCGATTTGTTCCGTAACGGGCATCACCTGGTAAATGCCCATGCGGCCCTTGTAGCCGTCCGTGCACTGGCTACACCCAACCGCCCTAAATACTCTGAATCCACTCTCGATATCGGCGGCCTCGAAGCCCTCCTTCTTGAGCGCCTCGGGAGGGATGTCCATCGGCTGCTTGCAGTTGTTGCACAACTTGCGCGCCAATCGTTGCGCAATGATGAGACTCACCGACGTTGCGATCGCATAGGGTTTGACGCCCATGTCGACCAATCGGGTCAAGGTTTGCGGCGCATCGTTGGTGTGCAAGGTTGACAAGACCAAGTGCCCGGTTTGCGCGGCCTTGATGGCAATCTCTGCCGTCTCCAAATCGCGGATTTCGCCGACCATGATGACATCGGGATCTTGGCGCAGGAACGCGCGCAAAGCCGACGCAAAGGTGAGCCCGACCTTATTGTTTACGTTCACCTGATTGATGCCGGGCAGGTTAATTTCCGCCGGGTCCTCGGCGGTCGAAATATTGCAATCCTCGGTATTGAGGATATTGAGCCCCGTGTACAGCGACACGGTTTTGCCGCTGCCGGTGGGGCCGGTCACGAGAATCATCCCCTGTGGCTTGGCAAGATACCTGAGATAAAGCTCACGCTGAGCGGGTTCATACCCCAGTGCGTCGATGCCCAGCATGGCGCTGGACGGATCGAGAATACGAGTGACCACCTTCTCGCCGAACAGTGTGGGGCAGGTACTGACGCGAAAATCGATTGCCCGCGTCTTCGACAGGCGCATTTTGATGCGCCCGTCCTGCGGCACCCTGCGCTCCGCGATATCGAGCCGTGCCATGACTTTGAGGCGGGCGACGATCTTGACCGCCAGTTGCACGGGGGGCAGGGCGACTTCCTTGAGTACACCATCCAAGCGTGTCCGTATGCGGAACAATTTCTCGTAGGGCTCGAAGTGAATGTCCGATGCCCCCTTTTTGATGGCATCGAGCAGGATTTTGTTGACGAAGCGTACGATGGGAGCGTCTTCGACGTCGTCTCGGGCGAGCGCGTCCGCGTTGGGATCTTCATCGCCGCCGGTGACCTCGAGATTCTCGAGGTCGAAGTCGTCATCGGTCATGGACGGCATGGCCGCTTCAGCCTGGTCCATGGCCTTGCCGACAGCCATTTGCAGCTTGTCGTCCTCGACCACGACGAATTCGATGCTCATCGAGGTCTGGAAGCGAATCTCATCCAGCGCATGCAGATTGGTCGGATCCGCAACTGCCAGGAAGAGGCGCTTGCCGCGCTTCATCAGCGGCAATACGCGGTGCTTCGACAGGAGCTTTTCGCTGACCGCGCGAACCGCGTCCATATCCAGTGCAACCGCATCCAAATCCAACAATGGCACACCGAACTCATTCGAGGCGGAAATGGCGATATCACGGGCTGTAGCCAGATTGGTAGCCACAAGATGGGTCACCAAATTGAGGCGCTTCTCCTTCGCCTTGGCAATGGCATCCTGCATGGCTGATTCGTCCAGCAAGCCATCTTGTACGAGGCGTTGCGCAAGGCCGCCCAAGGCCGCTCTGCCGGTGCCCCCAACTATCGCTATTGCGTTATCATTCATGGACTTACGCTAAACCCCATGCCGTTACTTCCAGCCTACTATCGTTAGCCGGCCGAGCAATTGTCAAATCATCTCGGGATGGTCGCATATTGGGGCCAGGGTGCTCGTGACTTCGATCGCAAATATGCCCTTCGGGTCGAGCGTTCGCACCGCGCGGGTTCAAAACCAAGGGCGTGTGCATCTCGAATTGGAAGGTCAAAATCAAAAAAGCCCCTCCGGTGAGGGGCTTCCAGCCGAGAGGCTGCATTTGCAATGTAAACTGGGAGCTACTTGCAAATCGTGGGCACGTACTTGGCGGGAACCGAGCCCGTTGCCAGGGCGGCGATAGTGCCGCCGAACACCGCGGTTGTCGTAGCGTTCGTCGAGGACACGCAGGCCCAATCGATGCTACCTGAGTTGGTGCCGACATTAGCTAACGTAGTATGGGTGCCGTTAATGCTTACTGAGGGAATGAAAGCGATCGAGTTACCAGTGGTCAACTGTGAAATACCGCCGGCGGTGCCATTGCCATTGTAGGCCACAGTAATGACACCGCTTGTGGCGACGCTAACACTTGATACGTACTTGGACGCCGCTGCAGTCGATACCCAGGAAGTAGCCGTTGCCGACAGTCCGACAGTGCCGCCCGATTGGAAGGATTCGCTAACCGCCGTCTCAGCAGCGTTCGCCAGGTTGATGCCTTCTGTGACCTTCGACCTAACCGTATAGTCCGTATAGGCGGGAATGGCGATCGCCGCCAGGATTCCGATGATGGCCACCACAATCATCAATTCGATGAGGGTGAAGCCTTTTTGCACTTGCTTGAGCATTGTAAGAACTCCTTAATGAACGAGAGGAAGCTAAGTTGGACAACGGCCCGCGCCGGTGATCTGAATAAAGCAAGGGCCATGCCAGGCGATCATGAATTATCTTAAGCTGTTGAATTTACGATATTTTTATGAGCCAAGCGCCCCGATAGACAACATAAATCAGTCTGCTTTTGGAGGCACTTGGTACGACCTACGTCGCTAAGTGACATTTTTTGTCAGTCCGCAGGCGGGAGTGAGCCGCCGACAGCGATGCGCTCATCGGCGGTTCACGGATGCAGTTTCTTCAGCCCCAGCAGCGGGGCGACGAATTTCTCGTAATTGCGCCAACGCTGCGCCGACGTATTGAATATCTTCTGGCGCGCCTGCCAAAAGCTTGCGGTCGAGATCGGGCGTTCCGTCGCCTGGAAGTCGAGGCATCTCGCATCCCATTCGAGTTCGATGAAGTCCAACATTTTGCGGGTCCATCCTTCCGAATCGGCCACCAGTTCCTCATAGGGCACGTCCAAGATTGACCCCTGCGGGAGCACGGTGCGCCAGTGGTTCATGAGGCGATGATGTTCCCGGTAGTAATGCGCGAGGTCGGACAAATCCAGCGTGAAGTTGTGCGCCAGCGAGAAATTCTGGAAATAACAGGATAGGCAGGTGTCGATGGGGTCACGTTGCATGTAGATGATGCGGGCGTCGGGGAAAACCGCGTGAATCATGCCGAGATGGTCGGAGTTGAGCACCGCTTTATCGACTACACGCAACGCCGTGCCCGACACCTGATCGAGAGTACGAAGGTAGGCTTCCGCCACGCTCTTCTTTGCCGGCTCATCGATCAAGAATTGCCCCTGGGCTATCGCGGCTCCGCGGTCACGCGCGAGGGTATTCCAGTACTCCAGTTCTCCCGCTCCTGCCGCCATGGGATGCGAGGCGATGATTTGCTCGCTCAGAGACGTGCCGGAGCGCATCATCCCCACCACGAAAACCGGCTTCTTCGAGGCGGAAGCGCCGCTCCGGGCGGCAGCCAGCTTCTCGCAGGAATGAAGCCGGATTTGATCGTCAACGAAGGTCGTGCGGGCCACTCGATCATAGTTGTCGGCGATCGGCTTCAATAGCTCGTTGGCGGTACGATAGTGCTCGAATGCCTGCGCGAACTGCCGCACATCGTCGTGATACTTCCCCATGGCAAAGTGCAGAGTCGCCGCTTCCATGGTCGGAATTCCGCCGGCCGCGATCTCCTCGACGCTTCGCAGCCATGCTTCGTCGGCGTGAGTCATCTTGTGCAAGCCGCTGAGGGCCGCCCATGCGGCCGGCATTTTCGGGCTGACTTGCAGCGCCCGCCTCAAGATCTTCTCTGATTCATCAAACCGGCCCTCCGTACTCGCGATCTGTCCCATACCGAACAACGCATCGGCATTGCGAGGCTGGGCTTTCAAAACCTTGTTGAAGTAACCCTTGGCCTCGCGAAAGCGACTCAACAGAGCCAGAGTCGTGCCAAGATTGGTTCTTGCATCGAGGTGGCTGGGATTGAATTTCAGGGCGGCTCGCAGCAACTTTTCGCTCTCGTCGAACTTTCCCAGCCACCGAGATACCGTGCCGAGATTGCTATAGGCGTCTGCGAAATCGGGTCTTTCCTTGATGGCCGCCCGGAAATATTTCTCCGCTTCCTGATATTGGCTCTGTTTCGAGAACGCGGCTCCCAGATTGTTGAGCGCGACGGCGTGATGGGGATCGATTTTAAGCAGGCGTTGGAAAATGTCGATCGCCTCGGTGCAGGCGCCTTGCTCCATGCACTTGATGCCTCGAGCAAGCAGTTGCTTGACGTTGTCGGCAGCGGGGCGATTTCTCCCTGCGCCATCAATCTCATCGGCTGCCGATTGACCGCCTCCGTTCATGGGCAGATTGAGCACCAGCGCCTGGGTGAGTTCGTCGGCCGTGGCCCGTTCAACGCCGTTTTCGATCAATCTCCACTTGAACGAGTTGGCAAGCTTGGCTTTCTTATAGAAATTCAAGTACGTAAAACGCACTCCGTGATCCGCCCGCGCCAGGATTTCCCCGAGCGCTTCTGCCAATGCCTGAGGCTGCGCTTCGTCGCGTGTCAACGAATCGGATCCCGACCGGGGCGCCAATTGGTCGGCCAGCGCAATGCCATATTCGACCGCTTTGCTCGCGTCTAACCAGTTGAAAATCATCGGTTTATTTCCATAGTAAAAATCGGTGAAACCATCCGATCGATATAAGTAAAATGAAGTTTACAACACCACGATGGCTGCACTAACCCCGTCTGGCTTTCACGCATCCTCCGTGACGGCGGGCGGCAAACACCTCATTGCATCGACTATTACATATTTAGGCGGCGCAACCTTGTGCTCTGGGTCGCGAAAGTGCTGCCGAACTCCCAGAGCGCGCAATTCTTGGACACGTCGGGTAGGCTATTGCCGGGCGATTGCGGAATGTGTATCCAGTGAACAGCGAGAACAGCGAGCGTAAATCAGGCGGGAGGCTCGCGAAGCTATTGGGCGGGGTCCGATCGGCACTCAAGGGCGGGGCTGCGGAACATGCGCCGCGGATGGAGGCGGATGCCGCGGCACCGGTTACTCCGGCTCCCGCCCCGAAGGCAACGGCGAGTGAACTCATCAATGAAGGTCTGCGACAGCGGCAGGCGCACGGTGTGGCGGCGGCGCAGCCTTTTTTCGAGACAGCGGCGCAACTGGAACCCAATTCTTACGTACCCTTCTTCATGCTCGGCAATGTTGCCAGCGAGCTGGGCGACCTCGACACCGCGGTACGCCACTATGAGCGTGCGCGCGACCTTCAGCCAAGCGATCACGTAGTCCGCTATAACCTTGGGTTGAATCATCTTTGGCGTGGGTATGTCGATTTGGCCATTGAGGAACTGCGGGCGGCTTGCAACCTCAATCCGGCGTACCTTCAGGCGCAGTCCACTTACCTCTGGGCGCTCCACAATTCAGATCGAATCAGCCCCGAAGAAATGGCCGCAGCCGCCCGCGATTGGGGGGTGAAGTTCGCGCTGCAACACTCTGAGGTGCTTCTGCCCGGGCCGGGTTCTCGCGCCGACCTTCCGGAAGTGCTGCGCGTAGGGTTTGTCTCCGGCGATTTTCGCACGCACTCTGTGGCGCATTTTTTTGAACCCATCGCGAGCGCCCGCGACCGCGGGGCGTTCAAGTATGTTTTTTATAGCACTTCACGCCATCAAGACACGGTAACCCAGCGTCTGCGCGGGTATGCCGCTGAGTGGCGCGATGTTGCAGGGCTGAGCGACGACGCACTGATCGATCTGATCCGTGCGGATCGCATTGATATTCTCGTGGATCTGGCGGGACATACCGAGCTCAATCGGCTGGCGGTTTTTGCACGACGCGCGGCACCCGTACAGGTGAGTTATCTGGGATACCCAGACTCGACCGGTTTGCCGACGATGGATTATCGCATCACTGACGTGATTACGGATCCTGAACCGGCTGCCGACGCCTGGCACAACGAGCGCCTGCTGCGCCTGCCGGACTCGCAATGGTGTTTTCGACCATTTGGCACACTGGCTGCCCCGGGTCCGCTGCCGGCACGCGAGGCCGGCTTTGTGACATTCGGTAGCTTCAACAACATCAGCAAGGTCAGCGACACGGTGCTGCATTGCTGGGCGCAGATTCTGGTCAAGTTACCGACTTCACGCCTGCACCTGACTCGCATCCGCAGTCCGCGGCGCGCAGCCGAAATCCTCGCCTTATTCGGGGGGGTGGGGGTCACAGCCGACCGTATCGATTGCGTACCGTACCGCAGTGACATTCCGCATGGGCGGCAATTTGCAGGAGTCGATATTGCGCTGGATCCCTATCCCTATAATGGTGTTACCACGACCTGCGAGTCGCTGTACTTTGGCTTGCCCGTCATTTCCCTGCACGGGCGTCATGGCGTTTCACGCAGCGGCCTGAGTATTCTCGCAAGCCTCGGTCTCGGTGAGCTGGCCGCGTCAACGCCCGAGCAGTACATCGAAATCGCGGTTGCGCTGGCGCTTGATTTGCCAAGACTTGATTCGCTACGGGCTTCGCTGCGTTCCCGGTTTGAGCGATCGCCGCTGCGGGATGAAAAGCGCCTCGCAGCGAATTTTGAGGCGCTGCTACGCACTGCCCGGCGCCGGGCGTGAAGCTTCGATTTCGGCAAGAGCGATCGATCGCAGGTCTAGCAAGCGCACTGATAGAATAGCCTCGGTTGCGGGTTGCCCGGCTCGAGCCGATATTCGGGAACGTCAGGAAACAAGAATGTTTTTTTTCGAAGAGATCGTTGTGCCACCCTTGATGACCGCGGTGGACATTGGGGCGATGCTGCTCGAGGGGCATGTCGATCCCTATGCGCGATTGAATGAGATTGGGCGACTCAACATCATCGGATTCGAGCCGCAGCCTGCCGAGTGTGACAAGCTCAATGCACTCGCTCTGTCCGGCCGACGATACCTGCCCTACGCAGTCGGGGATGGCACGCGACGTAGTTTCTTCGTCACGAATACGGGCATGACCTCCTCGCTGTTGCGGCCAAATCTAAAGTTTGCCCAGCTGTTCAACAATCTGGCTGAGCTCATGCAAGTGGTCGCGACACCGCTTGTCAACACGGTTCGACTGGATGATGTGGCCGAGATCCGGGCCCAGGGATGCGATCTGCTGAAACTCGACACTCAAGGCAGCGAAGCTGAGATCCTCGCGCACGCAAGCGAGACGCTAAAGCGCTGCCTCATCGTTCAGACGGAGGTCGAATTCGTTCCACTTTACGAGGACCAGCCGCTCTTTGCCGACGTAGACCGATGTCTGCGAAGCCACGGGTTCATGTTCCACCGCTTTTTGGGCTTGTCGGGGCGTACATACAAGCCGCTCATGCTGAATGACAACCCCAACGCGGCCTTGAGCCAGATGATGTGGTCCGACGCGGTTTACGTCCCTGATTTGGCTCGCCTCGACCGCCTCGAACCCGCTGCGCTTCTCAAATTGGCGGCTTTGCTGCATGAGATCTATCGGTCGTTCGATCTATGCCACTTGGTGCTCGCTGCGCATGACCGGCAACACGGCAGCTCCTATGCGACGCGATATTTCGCACGCCTCGCCGAGCAGTAGGCAAAGCCGAGCGTAAACCGCGAACCTACAGGCCCCTGCTGCATAGTTTGCATTTTAGGAGGACCTCCGAAGATGGTCGAAACAACAGTGTTGCCCCTGCCCGACGGCGTGCGGATAGCCGTTCCGGATTCGATTGAACTGATCACTCCTTATGTGTTGCGCGAGCAACAGGACTTCTTCGAAGACGAACTGAGATTCGTCCGGGAACTGCTTCAACCCGGCCAACAGGTCATCGACATCGGTGCCAATTACGGCGTTTACACATTGCCGATGGCTCAGAAGGTCGGACCCGACGGTCATGTGTGGGCATTCGAGCCGACATCGAGCACTGCGCAATTCTTGGCGCAGGGCATCGCCGCCAATGACTTTGGGCATGTGACGCTGGAACAAAAGGCAGTGTCGAGCTCACCGGGCAGCGCGCAGCTCTCACTGCAGCGCAATTCGGAGCTCAATTCGATCATCCACGGCCAACCGTCGGCGGGAGACAGCGAGACTGTGGCCTTGGTGACTCTGGACGAAAGCATGGATCGGTATGGCTGGACAGATATCGAGCTGATAAAGATCGACGCCGAAGGCGAGGAAAACAACATCGTGAAGGGCGGCCGCCGCTTTTTTGCGAATCTTGCGCCGCTCGTGCAGTACGAGCTGAAAAAGGACGCCACGAGTGTGAACTTTGGGCTGATACGTGAGTTCGCGGCTCTCGGGTATGACTCTTATCGGCTGGTGCCGGGTCTCAATCTTTTGGTTCCGTTCGACCCGGGCGCCCAACCGGACCCCTACCTGCTCAATTTATTCTGCTGCAAGTCTGCTCGCGCGGACCGGCTTGCGGAACGGGGAGTTTTGTTGCGTTCTTCCGATGTCTGCGGGGTGGGAGCGTCTGTGGGCATGAACGCGGGCTCGGGCGGCGCCGGCCCCCCGTATCACTGGTCGAATTCGCTTGCACACCTCCCCTATGCTGCGATGTTCTCTTCGGCATGGAGGGCCGCCGAGCAGGCCGGCGGTAGCACGGGCGTAATACGAGCGTTGTCGCTCTATTCAAACAGCCGCGACGCCACATTATCGCCTGCGGATCGGTTTCGCGCGCTCGAAGCCAGCTTCTTGGCTCTCAGAGCGGAGTGCGAGCGTGAGCCCGTGCGGCTAAGACTGGCAAGTTTAGCTCGGGTGGCGCACGACTATGGCGCGCGGGCCGTGTCGGTCAACGCCCTTAGGCAGCTGCTCGAGTACATCCGCCATGCGGGGGTCGACCCGAACGAGCCGTTTCTGCCGCCGCCGGAACGATTTGACTCGATTCCTTGCGCGGAACCGATCCCTTGGCTCGTGGCAGCGGTTCTGGAGCAGCTTGAAAAACGCGAACACTTTTCCACCTTCTATGCCGGTGCCGCCGCCCTCGAGCGGCTCGAAGATATCCACGCACTCGGCTTTGGCAGTCCGGAGATGGAACGGCGCCTCAGTTTGGTACGCCTGCGCATCGACCATGCACGTCGCCAGGTCTAGACGGCGCCTTCCCTGAGAAAAAACCCGTCCATTTGCAGAAGTCTGCCGGTCTTTTCTTCAAAGAAGCCCGGAATCAATCCATGCAACCGAAATCCGAGGTTCTCACACAGCTCGAGCATGCGCCGCAAGTCCGGCGCCCCCTGGTAGAGTGGAACCACCGACAGTTCCAGCTGCATGGCAGATACATTTTTGAGTATCAGATCGGCCCCGGCCAAGACCTCTTCCTCGTAGCCCTGGGTGTCTACTTTGAGCAAGAGCCTGCCGTCCTTCGGCAACAGAGGCTCGGCGACGTCATCCAGACGCTCGACTCGGACGGCTTCACGCGCGACGTAAGCGGAGTTGGGAGAGGCTTGGAGGTGTGCGTCGCGCATCGGAAGCAGGCTGCTGCTGACGGAGTTTCCGGCCACATTGATATTGGATTCTCCCGCCGTACGCCCCAGCGCACAGCATGGCGCGACCAGCCAGTCGTGGTCCCGGGCCGCCAGGGCGGCGAGTTGAGCGTGTACGGAAGCAATGGCCTCGAACGAGACGATGCGTCCCTCGAATCCGCACTTGCGTAGTGACAGTCCATACTGGCCAACGTTGGCTCCTACATCGAATACGACATTAGGACGTGCAACGGTCAAAAATTGCTTCAGCAGCACTTCTTCCGAACTGGGGTAACCCACCCGGCGCACGTCCCAGCCGAGGCGCTGAAACAAGTTCTGCACGAAACTCCTGACGTACATGGGTGTTCCAGGCTCTACGGCCAACGGTGGGCCGCGAGATAGATAAGTCGTTTCAGCTCACGTCGCCCGCGCGTAACCGTATCCAGAACCAACCCGCAGAAGAGGTTCAGAAACGCGAGGATCATCAATCCCGTTGCGAGCACCGCCGTTGGCAGCCGTCCTACTAGCCCGGTGGCCAGGAACTGCATCACGACAGGCACTCCGAGAGCCATCGATATGACCAGCAGAGTGGCAAAGATCGCGGAAAACAGCTGCAACGGACGCTCCTCCTTCACCAGATGCGCAATCAGTCGGAGGATCCGCAGACCATCTCCGATGGTGCGCAGCTTGCTCGCTGATCCCTGTGGTCTTTCGAAATAGGGCGCGGACATTTCCGCGATCGGTGCACGCAACTCCAGGGCGTGAACGGTGATTTCAGTTTCGATTTCGAAGCCGGTTGAGAGCGCAGGGAAGGACTTGACGAACCTGCGCGACATCACTCGATATCCAGACAACATATCTCCGAGGCGTTTGCCGAACACACGCGCTACCAGGCCGGTCAGGATACGGTTGCCGAATCTGTGTCCCGGTCTGTAGACCCCCTCCACGGCAGGCACACGCGCGCAGTTGACCATGTCAAGGCCGTCACGTACGAGGCGTTCGACTAGACCCCGAGCGGCCGTGGCATCGTAAGTGCCGTCTCCATCCACCATCACGTAGATATCAGCGTCAACGTCGGCAAACATCCGCCGTACCACATTACCCTTTCCGACCAGAGGCTCGCTTCGCACGATGGCACCGTTGTCGCGCGCGATCTGAGCCGTATTATCGGACGATCCGTTGTCATAGACGTAAATCATCGCGATCGGCAAATTGCGCTGGAATTCCTGCACGACCCGGGCAATGGCCGCAGCCTCATTGTGGCAGGGTATGATCACCGCCACACTCGTGTGCGCGGCCTGCTCCGCGGGCGGACCTTCTGGGATCTGTCCGGTTCTACCTTCGGACTCCGTCATGGAATTGTTGAGAGTAGCATTGGTAGGATGAGCAGCATGTCTGTCCACAGCGCCGCCTTGTGCAAAAGCCGCATTATAGTACCCATATGCAATGGCGGGGGGCGCTGGCGCGAGGCTGCCGTTGCTTTGCGTGACGCAGTTCCGGATCCGGCCATGGTCGCTATCGTTGATTCAAGCTCGACTGATGGCAGTGACGTGGTTGCGGCGAGCCTTGGATTTGAAGTCGAGCGTATCGATTCTCTCACTTTCAACCATGGGCGCACACGCCAGGCGGCCGTGGACCGATTTTGTCAGGGCAGAGACTTTGCGGTGTTTCTTACTCACGACGCGGTCCTCGAAGGACCCCAATCGTTGACCGAGTTGCTCGATGCATTCTCAAACCCGCGGGTGGGGGCGGCTTACGGGAGGCAGATGCCGCACCCCAATGCGAGCCTGTTCGGTAGCCATAGTGCGTCATTCCTGTACCCACCAGTCGGCGAAATACGCACCCTTGCCGATGCTCCGCGGCATGGAATCAGGACAGCGCCCATTTCGAATTCGTTTGCGGCGTACCGAATAAGGGCGCTGCGCGAGTGTGGGGGGTTTCCGAGTGTACTTATCCTCGGCGAGGATACATATGTGGGTTTGCAGATGTTGCTGGCTGGATGGTCCGTGAGCTATTGCGCGAATGCGCGAGTGAGGCACTCTCACGACTACTCGATATGCCAAGAAATGCAACGGTACTTCGATTTCGGCGTACTGCACGCGCAACTCCCAGAACTGCTGCAGCAGCTGGGAGAGCCAGAAGGTACGGGCCTGCGTTTCGTGCAGTCGGAACTGCGCTATATGAGATCTGTCGCGCCGTGGCGGCTGCCTGAGGTGGTAATCCGCAACGCGGCTAAATACTTTGGCTATCGTCTGGGGCGAGTCTTTAGGAAACTGCCGAATTCTCTGCGCCGCCGCCTGAGCATGACGAAGGGCTTTTGGGATTCAACGTTGACCGAAGAGACAGCATGACGGACGAAGTGCGTGTTCGGCCAGTTACGTGCGAGCCGGTTGCCGGGACGCGCGCGCTCTGGAGCGGGCTGGATGCCGCCGCGACTCCCGGATTCACTCTTGTCACTCTGGCGGTACTCGTCCGGGCCCTGAGCGCGTCGGATTACGGCCTCCTAGTCATGGCTCTTGCGGCGTCGGGGCTCTCCATGGCGATCAATCCCGCCATCGCTGCGACGACCACCAAGTTCATTTCGGAATTGTCCGGCCAACGCAATTCCGGCAGCGGGACGGTTGCCGGAGTGATAACCACATCGTTGATAGCCGTCGCCCTGATCGATCTGGCCATTCTGCTCGGAACGGCCGTCTTCAGCGAGCCGCTGTCCCGGTGGGTGTTCGGATCTGCCGTCGCGAGCACCCGGCAGGTTGACCAAATGCTGTTGCTCGCCGTACTCTCAGTGGCCATTCAGCAGATCGATGCCGTGCTGGCCGCAGCCATCAGGGGCCTGGAACGCTTTAGACGTCAGGCATTGATTGAGATGTTTTCGCGGGGAATCCTGACCGTCGTCATCATCTTTGTTGCCTGGAACACCCGATCTGTAAAAATGATTTTGATCGCACAGTCCACAGTGTACTTCGCGTCGGTGCTGGTGCGCGCGGTAGCACTTCGCGAGTTGTTGCCGGGCAAGCGGCTGTTCGAGACAGCCACCCGGGTGGGAGCCGGCCGGATGATGCGCTACGGCGGCTGGATGTGGCTGGCCGCGCTGGCGGGCGTTGCGTACACGAGCGCTGACCGGATCGTCATCGGCCGAAGTCTCGGCGCGGCCGCGGCTGGTAGATATAATGTTTATCTGCAGATTACCCAGGTCATACACTTTATTCCCAGCAGTGTGTTTGCGTTTTCGTTACCTGCCTTCAGCCGCCTTGCGGCGCAGAGCGGCGCCACAAGCGCCGAGATCAGGCGAACGTACCAAGCCTATCTGCGTGCCGTGTGCGTGGCGGCCATCGGATTTGCGGCGGCCATGATGGCGTTCTGGCCCGTTATCTCAAGAGTGTTTCTCGGCACCGCATACGCGGGTGCCCCGCTTGGCGTGCCGGCGCTGCTGACTCTCAATTTCCTGCTGCTGGCTTGCAATGTTGCCCCATACTATCTGTTGATCGCGCTGGGACATGCGAGGACTGTGTCAATGATCACCACGATATCCATGCTTGCCGCATTGGTGCTAATGGCAGTGCTCATCCCGCGGTATGGCATCGAGGGCGCCGCTCTTGCCCGACTGGCTTATGGCGTGGGAGGCTTGTTGCTGCTGTGGAACGCCCGGCTACTGCTGCAGCAGAAATGACCCACCGCCCGACACTAGCCGGTTCGCGACGGAATGCTGCTGTTCATCTTTCTGTGATCATATCCACGCGCAGCCGACTGGAGACGGCCAGGCTGTTGGCCGATCGGATCGGGGTACTGCTGTCTGCGTTGGAGCTAGAAATCATCGTGGTGTCTCCTGCGGCAGAAGAACAAACAAACTCGGATGAACGCTTGCGCTATGTCGCCGATACCGGCCGCGGAGTGTACGCGGCGTACAACGCAGGGCTACGATCATCCATAGGCGAATATGTGTGGTTTGTCGGGGACGACGACTATCCGCTCGATGCGGCGGCGGATATTTGCGAGATACTCCGGGCGGGCGCCGTTGACTTGTTGGTCGCTCCTGTTCTGTTTTCGACCGGCCGAATTTTTCGTCCGAGTCGCACACTGCTGCTTCTGCATTTTTTGAATTGGTGTCAGCAAGGCGTCATCTATCGCCGGCGAGACCTGTTGCGCCACAGATTCTTTCGGCGACTGCCCGTGCAGGCGGACCAGTACGTCAACATTCTCCTGCGATCCGATCCCACCGTCAGGAAGAAATTTCTCGCCACGCCGATTTGCATGTTCGGAGTGGGCGGGGTATCAGGACGCGCGCGCGATTTGGGTTACCGCTCATTGCGCCTGGCATTGGCGCACCGCACGCTGAATTGCGGCGAGTTTTTGGTGTTCCGGGTATTGGCGCTGCTTGAGCCCCTGATCAAACGGATGGTGAGAATCAGATGAAGTTCAACTGAGCCGGTTCATGGAACCTGAGCCCCTTACCTGCAGGCTGTGCAATGCGACCCGCGTCAGATGCCTGGGGACCATTCCCGGCAGCGACTACTTTGCCGGACGTGTCCTGCCGCATCCGCTCGATGGCGGTCATCTGTGGAGCTGCGATTCCTGCCAATCCATGTTCAGGCATCCTGTCTTGCCCAATTCCGAGTATCGGCGTCTGTACGCGGATGGCGCCGAGGATGAGTGGCGAGCGGATGACGGGCGGCAGGATCTGGAGATAATCCGCCGGATCATTGCCGAGAAGGCCCGCCCCGGCGGCTTGCTCGACGTCGGATGCGGCGCCGGGGACTTCTTGTCGAGATTGCCTGTAGATTTGCCGAAGTACGGGGTCGAACCCTCCGTAGCGGCGTCAGCAGCCGCAAGAAGGAGGGGCGTGTCGGTACTCGCGCCGACTCTCGATGAGCTGTCTCCGCAGACGACATTTGATGTGATTACGATAGTCGATGTCATCGAGCACGTGGCCGATCCCGGGGCGCTGCTCGAGGCGGCTCTGTCACACCTGGCGCCCGGCGGCAGTCTGATCATTGCCACGGGCGATCCCGGTATTGCGCTATGGCGCAGGGTCTTCCGGTCGCGCTTCTGGTACTCGAGTTTCCCGGAACACATCACATTCCCTTCGCTCGAGTATTTCCACATCTGGCATGAAGGCAGGGGGCTGCACGCGCCGACGGTCGAGAAGCTAAAATACCGGCGGATGCCGTTCTGGAAGACAGCAGTCTATTTCGGATCGCAGGTGGCGTATCTGGCGAGTCCTTCGCTGCTGAACCGGGTCGGCCGCTGTGTTGACTGGCTGCGCCGCGCGCCAAATCCCCGGAGGCGCTTCTACTCGCCCGGAGCACCCGGCGTGTTTACCGACCATCAAATTGTAACGATCAGGAGCGTGCCCTGAGGTTCGACGCGCACAGCCCCGTGCCGCTCGTGCGGCTTACGGGCGCCTCGCCCGGCGCCCACGCTTCGGACCAAACCGTGCCGTATCGGTCTGCATAGACCAGGCGGAGACTCGGGCAGTATTCGGCCATCATCTTTGCGTCTGCCGCCGCGCCATGGCTGTACATTCGGATCACGTTACCGCGCAACCAGGGATCATTCTGCACCAGATCCGCACCGTAAAAAGAGAAGGCGCCGTTGATGATCACGACCTGGCGCTCTGTTCCCTCGTAGTGAGGCACTTGCCTCAGATCGTTGGCCATGAATCCCTGTATCTGCCATGCGCGCCAGCCGATACCGAACATCAACGTCAGTATGATGCATGCCGTGACGTAGCGTTTGGCCGCAGGTTCCTCGAACATCCGCGGCGGGCCGTTGTCTGAATCGCGCGGGCTGCCGCCCA
Source organism: uncultured Gammaproteobacteria bacterium (assembly GCA_963807505.1). Lineage (GTDB taxonomy): Bacteria > Pseudomonadota > Gammaproteobacteria > Steroidobacterales > Steroidobacteraceae > Bog-1198. The sequence goes on from CAWECC010000001.1 coordinate 2,565,802, forward strand.
GCCCCCTCGGGCGGAACATCGAGCCGGTAGCGAGGATGGGCAACACGCTCCAGGCAGAGTGGAAATACCGGTAGCCCCAGCCATGACCTTGATCGACTGGAACAAAAAAGTAACCGAGCACAGTCAGCAGCGCCGAAGCCATGAGCAGCCGGCATATGGCATTCCGCCGCCACTGTATCGCTCCGTCACCGGCAAGGATCAGCAAGCCCGGAACAGCCCAGATCCACAGCTTGGCGAGACCGACCAGACGGGCGAGCAGAACGGTCGAATTCGGTAACGAAAAAACGGAAAGCATTTTCTGCAGCCGTTCCGAAGCGGTTACCCCCGCCGTGGGGCTCACCAGGCCTTCCTGCAGGAGGTGCGTGGAGAATTCAAACCATCCTATGCCCAACAAAATACACAGAGGCAGGTAGCCGGCGCATAGCGCCGTCAATAGCCGGACCCTGTCCGGGCGAGTGGCAATCGACATAAGCCAAGGCGCGGCGAATAGCACATGTGGCACGGGGTTGTGCAGCGACAGCGCAATTGCACCCACTACTCCGGCGGCGAACGCGCGGCGCGGCGTCGGCTGGATCAGCAATAGGGCGTACAGAGAATTGGCAAGCAAGTGAGCAGGCATCGAATAGTACGAGATGCCGTCGGCAAAGATCACGGGAGAGGCAATCGTCAGCAACAGTGCCAGACCTGCGGCTTCACGATCATTGAATACTGCAAGTGCGAGCCGGTGGACGACGATTAAAGTCAGTGCAGAAACGACTGGATTGCAAGCCCATGGAATTCCCGCCCACGTGAACGGCGCAAGCAACAGCGCGAATCCCGGCCAGTATGTTTCCGCGACCCTGCCGCTGACTCTGGATATGTTCAGGAAGTAATCCTGGAATCCTCTGGGGATGAGCCAATCGAGAAGTTGCGGTGGAAAACTGCCATCGAGATGGCCCGCAGCGAATACCCTGCTTTGAAAATACGCCGCGTATTCGTCCATGGACAGTGGGTGATCGTGATAGATCACCAGCGTCCCCGCTGAGAGAAGCAGGGCGCCGATTGCAGCAATGATTACCGGATGGGTACCGGCCCACCGCAGAACGGTGCTTGCTGGCATAAAAGGCGATACCCCTAACGCGCCCAACATAATCAGGATCGCGCACGCTGCGCCGGAGTAGTCGCTGTAGGCAAAAAGAAAGAAGAAACTGGGCGCCAAACCGTGAATGTCGCCGTGCAGGCGCATCTGGTGCGTCCACAGAAGAATTGCGGCTGTCACGGCCATCCCCACCAGGACCAAGACGTGCGTACCGCGAAGTGACCCTTGCATGATCAATTCGAGGGCAGAATATGCGCAAAATTAGCGCCGTCACGACTGCCGCAGTCGAGCTTCAACGGGGCCTTCGCCCAGTCACTTTCGGCGCCGATGTCAATCATGCCATTGGGGCGAATCCCATCGGCGAATCTCACCCGTCCGTGGGTGATCCATGCGGAGATATCGGTGCTTCCGTAGATCCGTCGCCAGATATCACCTTCATGTAAGGTGACTAAGCGACGCGGGCTAAAGAGTCTGGGACATGCGTCTTCGATACGGTCGAACACGAGGTTGACAGCTCGCCTTCGGGCTATCACCAAAGATGGGTCGCGGTTGTCGGCAACCACTCGGCAGGCAACCAGATAAGACGTGTCGCGGTTCTCCGGCTCCCGGGGTTCAGAACTTACGAAGTGAATCTCGGGCGAGGGAGGCAGTCCTCGAATGGTTATCGTGGCACACTGGTGCATGTCCATGCGCAGCCCAAACGGCTGCAGGGCGTCATCGACTTCTGGAGCGGGTGGTGCCCGCAACTCGGCATCTTTGTACTTCGACCTCCCGGCAAAAACAACTCTCACGTTAGGTGAGAATCTGCGGATCAGCGCCTTCACGTGGGTGCCATTAGCCCCCTCGGGGTTCAGTGTAAAGCCGCCGGCAAAGTTGACGAAGCCTGAGTCCTTGTCGAGAAAGGGCGCGACGAAGGAGTTTGACTCCACGCCCATCAGCAAATATAAATTTGGCTCGGTCTTGAGTCTCTCCGGTATGGAGACGTCGAACCATGGACCGCCCCATGGCGCGCTGTCCCAGCGATACTCCGCCCCCATATACAACTGAACCGCCTGGGTTGCTAGGATGACAAGCAGGATGTAGTTACGGATCTTCGGTCGTGATTCAAACAGCCGAAATAGCATCCCAACAATGACGGCAGCCGCGACGCAGGCCATGGTCAAGACATAGCGGCTATTCCCGGAAGCGCGCAGCCAAACGATCCAGTATAGGCACAGAGCCCAGCCGAGTGCTGCGAGAACGCGTGACGAGTCCTCGATCTGCGGCTTATTCCGCGGCGGTGACGCGTGGCCAATGCGTCCCCAAGCCCAACGCGCGACGAATAGAACGGCGAGGCCGACGAGTATTGCGTAGCGCGGGTCCGGCGCGCTCATCTCTTCGTGCACCATGGGCGCGGGATCGATCATTGCAAACGGACGCCACAGTCCATCCGCAATGGATTCTGGAACGAATCGATAGTTGGTCATCGATTCCGTGGTGAATTCCGGTGAACGTACGATGTTATTGAACATCGGGAACATCGGATTGCCGAATGCCTTGAAGAGACGATACGACCACGGTGCCGCGACGGCGGCGAATCCAACTCCGAGCGAGATACCGTAGAGAAATCCGTGGCGGACCTTGCCGCGCCAATTCAGCGGCAACATGATGACCATCGCGAAGGCTGATGCCGCGGGCAACGCATTGCTGAGCTTGAGCGCACTCGCCGCGCCGAGGATGAGACCCGCACAGAGGACCCGCGAGATTCTCGGCACGCGCACCGCGCTTGCCAGCAGCAACCAGCCGGCTAGCGCCAATTCCGCAGTCGTGATATCGGCAAAGCAGGAACCGATCTGCTGCATCAGGATGGGATTCATGAACGCAAGCACGACAGCAGAAACGCCGGCGAGGAGGCGAGTGCGGTCGTCTTTCGATGGGCAAACGGCCACGCCGAGTTCGAAGGTCAGCCAGAGAACGATGCTGTGTACCGTTGCGAATATCGAACAGATCACGAGCGCGGGCAGACCGGCACGTACCATTGCGTAGAATGGTGCGTAGGCATAGGGATTTAAGTACGCGAGTGAGCCGGCAGCGAAATAATCTTGGCCGAACCGGTCGTTTAAGGCGCTGTACCCCAGATAGAGGTGATAGTTCAGCGTATCCCACGCCATGTCCTTGCCGAGCAGGTAGTTGGTCGCGAGCGCGAGGACGGTGCACGCGATGTAGACTGGGACGCGGTAAGGAATGTAAGCATCACCCGATCCGGCAAGCGGCGCGCGCCCCACGGCCGACATCTGCAATGCCTCGGTCCGTGTCATGAGGCCTCTCCGCCTCCATCGACAATGGAATTGACGGCGCTGTTGGCTGCCAGCATCGAGTGTTCCTGATTGTTGTACCTATGCATGCCGTTCCTGCCGACGGGATAGAGATTCGAAAATCGAACCAAGAAAGCTCGTACCGCCGGAGGCTCTAGGGATAGTAGGACCAATAGCCAGACATGTCTTTGTACATGTATGCCCCAGCATTTGAATGCTGCATCGGATGATCGCCGATCTCCGCTCCCGGACCGATGTAAAACTCACCGAGAGCCAGCCCGACTCCCGCTCCGATCAACCCCGGCGGTGTACGACTGAAGTTCTCTTTCCACCATCGCTCCGAATAAAATAGAGCGCAGTAGTCTGTGCCAGTGACTTCGTCAATGAAGATGAAACCCTGGGAGGTCAGGTTTGGGTATATATACCGCACGCATGTCGCGAGGCTCGCCTCCAGATCCACATCGAGAAATGCGAGGACCACCGGTGAGCTTAACTTTGGTAGTGTGTCCTTAAACCACCCACGGACGAATTCGCAACATTCCGGCGCGCCAAATTTCTGGATATTGCTGCGGACCTCATCGAGCGAACCCGCGTAGTCACCCAGTTTGTAGAGCTTGGCTTCCCGGTCCAAGTCATCTCCTGCCGGCAACCCTTCAAAGGAGTCAAAAATCCTGAGCTTTCTGCCGACAATTCGGCAAGCCAGTGATAAGTTGACGGCCGAGCCACCCTTCCATGTGCCACATTCGATAACATCACCTTCCACATCTGGCGGCATCTCGAAGAGCTTCAATGCCATTGCAAGATGTGTCTTGTAGGTAGTTCCAGTCTGAATACGTATTCCATTGAGAAAGAATCGAAATCCCAATCGAAGCTTCTTCAGTCCGCTAATCTTGTAACTTGGGTGGATGCGGCGCGAGCTCAAAATCGCCATGATGCTGAATGGCATCGTGATCACGTAATACACAGATACGAGAAAATGCCTTTGCTTCACCAGAGCGAAAATGTGCTTCATAAGTATTTAAGAATCCTTGGCGCTTTCAATTCCCCGTTGGCAGGCAGGCTCCCGCGATGTCGCCGACGGATCGAAGCTATATAGTTTGTTCCTTTGTGACGCAATCGCCAGCGCTTTAGTGTGAGAATTTGATAAACGTCAACAAAATGCTCGCACCGTCGAGGGTTATTTTAGGTTCTCTAGAATCGGCGTCTATACTGTATGAAACTAGTAACTTTGTCGAAAATTCTGGAGTTCGTGTGCAAGACCTTGCAAAATACGTGACGCTCTTGGGAGATCGACTCACGCGCAGCGCTGACGATATACGCCAACAATGGCAGCATCCTGAAGGCACCCGCACCCGCCATTTCGTGGTTGATGACATACTGCCTCCGGAACTATGTACGGCGGCTTTCAATGCCTTTCCCAAAAATGCAAAGGGATTCGTCAAACTAAACAGCTTCAAGGAAAGAAAAAAGACTTCCGTCAAGTTGGAAAAATTCGATCCCATATTGAGTGCCATTACGTATTCATTTCAGAATAATACAATCGTTGAATTGGTTTCGAACATCATCGGATTCAAGCAAATTGAGCCTGATCCGATTCTGTACGCTGGCGGATTGTCAATCATGACCAAGGGTGATTTCTTGAACCCGCATATAGACAATAGCCATGACGCCCATAGACAGAGATACCGTCGATTGAACTTGCTTTATTACGTATCTCCGGATTGGAAACTGGAAAACGGTGGCAATTTTGAGTTGTGGGATGAAGAAAGAGTCGCGCAAAAAACCCTAGTCTCGAGCGCAAATCGGCTTGTCGTGATGGAGACTACCAAGACAAGTTGGCACTCCGTGAGTCCTGTGGTCTCAGATAAGCCTCGTTGCTGCATTTCGAATTATTATTTTTCCACCATCTCGCCAGATCAAAGCCACTATTACCACGTGACTTCTTTTTCTGGAAGGCCAGATCAAAGGGTTAAGAAGGCCCTGGGAGTCGTTGACAATGCGGTTCGACAGGTCATTTCGAAGACCCTGAAGATCACCACGGGAAAACGCAGGGAGACCTTGAACGCCAAATGACCGGCGCACGGCGTTAACACAGCAAAAGCCGAGTTTGGTAAGAAATAGCGCGACTTCCGTCACGCAAGCGGCTTACGTATCACAAGGCGAATCCCGTTGCGGTGTTCGCCTTACCGGGCTTGATGATCTCCTCGTGATACTCGCCCTCGGCGTTGGTGCGCCAGATGTCCAGCTTGTCGCTACCGCCATTGAGGATGGAATTGACGGCACTGTTGGCCGTCAGCATGGAGTGGTCTTGATTGTTGTACCTATGCATACCATTCCTACCGACGGGATAGAGATTCGAAAATCGATCCAAGTACGTTCGTAGCTGCTCGAATTGGTTATATGCCCCAAAATAGGCAGGATACGCCTTGGGTACGCGGACTAGAGTGCCGTCGATCACGTCCTTCCGATCGATTAGCCCGATTTTCTCCAGTTCTCCCGCTGCATAATCGATGAATCGAGCATTATCCATTGACCACAAATCGTCCCCGGCGCTGCAGAAATACTCCAACCCCAGCCATATCGTCCCGGGATCTGCGACGAGTGCGGGGCTCCAATTGTTGAAGATTTGCAAGCGTCCGATCCTTACGTCCGGTTCTTGGATGTAAATCCAATTGTCCGGCGGCATACCGTTGTCTAGCTGTGCGTGCTGCGAAGCTGTTGTGGCGCGCATACGGCGAAGCAGCAGTCCAACGGTCATGAAGTCGCGATACGGAAGTTGTTCAGCTATCTGGCGGACTTTCAGATCGGCGGGTTCCAGGAACGCGACGAGGTCGCGAACCGGCATGGTGGAGATGAAATGGTCGCAAGGCACTCGCTGTGTCAACCCGGTTGCCTCGTCCAGAACCATTACTGCGGTGACTCTATGGTCGTCGCGCTCGACCCCGACGACTCGATGGCGAAGATGAATCTGGCCTCCGCGCTGAGCGATTCGACGCCCCACCTCTTCCCACATTTGACCGGGGCCAAATTTGGGATATAGAAATCGCTCGATCAGACTGGTTTCGGTACGCTTCTGCAAGGCGTCTGCCGAGCTTCGAAAGGGCGACGTCAGCGCGTGCCCAACGGCTTTGGCGACCGATAATCCCTTGATGCGCTGCGCTCCCCATTCCGCGGAAATCTCGCTGCAGGGGACACCCCATACCTTCTCGGTGTAGTCCTTGAAGAAAGTACGGTAGAGTCGGCTTCCGAAGCGATTGACGAAAAAATCTTCCAACGTGGCTTCGGGCGGCCGCCACTTGAGCTGTGCTTGACCGTAACTCAATCCGATCTGCAAGGCCTCGACGAGGCCGAGATTCTTGACAGTGCTCGCGTTCAGCGTCAGCGGGTAATCGAAAAAACGCCGTCTATAGAAGATCCGAGACAGACGCTGACGAACCAGCATCACCGCATCGGACGAAGGAACTCCCAGTGCGGCAGGGGTCAAGGAACGCGATTGGCCCTGATAATTGATGCGTAACGGGCCCTCCGGACTCGTCTGCCCCTCGGCCACGGGCAATATATCCTGCCACCAACGCATCACCCAATCCGACTTCGAAAAGAATCGATGGCCGCCTAGGTCCATGCGATTGCCACGGTAGTTGATCGTTTTGGAGATTCCGCCAACTTGACCATCCGCTTCGAACACCAACGGGCTAATGTCAGAGCGCCGCAGCAACTCCAGCGCCGCAGTCAATCCCGCCGGTCCAGCGCCGGCAATGACCGCAATCTTCGAGCGTCCATCGCTAGAGGTCGTAGTCATATGGCTTGCGGTCTCGGGTAGGACGGTGGACGAATAGCATCTGACGACGAGAGATAAAATTGAACACGAAGGTAAAGCCGGCCGCGACGCACTTGGCGACCAAGTAATAAACTCCGAAGTACTTGACGGCTACGAATATTACCGCCGCGTTTATTGCCAAGCCGACGCCTCCGATACCCGCAAAGCTCAGGAACTCGATCCGCTGATCTTTGAGCCGCCTGTAGTTGAATACCATCCTTATCGAGAGCACATAACCCACGATTATTCCCGACACGAAGGAAGCCGTTGACGCCGCGAGATACCACCATGAAAAGTATTGTACTAGTATCCACAGGGCGCCGATGTCGACAAGAAACGCGAAGCCCGAGACCAGAAAGTACCTGAACGCCTCTCGGACGATCTTAGTCATGCACGAGGATCCTGGGAGCGCACGCGCCGACAGTCGTACAAGTTCCAGCCTTTCCACTCGCCATTGGACGAGTGAGTTACCGGGTCAAAGCCTACTTGCTCTTTTGCAATTACAAACCCCAGCTGTGGATCACCGCATACGTTGACGAGGCTCTTCGCGGTAAGCGGCCGATAGTCCGAATTTTTGTCTGCCGGCTTGCTGGTTTCTCGCAAACTCGACCGGACCTTCCAGTACGGATTTTGCAGCGGCAGCATGACTTGAGAGCGTCGTTGAATCTCGAGTGCCGTCGCGCGTGAGAAAACCACTCCCGCAGACTGATCCGGCGACAAGTAATTCGGCCTGTCGAGTGCGAACCATATAAACGCACCTGTATCGTATCTATCAGCGAGATAGACGCTGCTGGTCGGAGGAATGATCTGGCGCCAATCCGCGAATTCCTCGGCCAACGCGGGCGAGCCGGCTTTGCTGAATGCGTCGAACGACCGGGGGGAAATATAGACGGCCGATACCAGCAGAGCCACGGCAGTGGTTGTCAGCCAGAGTCGCGATCGAGTGATTCTCAACCAATGCCAAAGGAGTCCCATGAACATGACCGCCGGAACACCCAATCGGGCGATTCCGCTCAATTTAGCCAGTGCCAAGGGCTGGTACCCAGATGCAGCGGAAGCAGAAGTCAAAATCGGCCAGCAGAGGGCGGCAACCCAGGCCGCTATGACGACGCCCAGCGCGTAGCCGGCCCAGCGCATGTAAGGTGCTGCGCAATCGGCAATATATGGCCGTGCCAGCCAAAGCACCAATGCAATCGAAACGCACGTAAAACTGTCCACGATGGAGAATGTCCACCCGAGAATGACCAATATCGAACAGAGTGGTCCGCATTTTTCGTCGCGCCAGACGCGTAGTACCGTTGGAGCAAGCAGCAGAATGCAGACAAAATCAGTGACCCATACCCACCGCCATGCTTGCCCTTGGACCAGGATAGTGACGGGTGCGACGCAGCCGGCGACAAGAGCGACCGTGAGCCCTGCGAGGCCTACAATAATCGCCCCGACGCAGAGTTTGCGTATCCGCGCGTCCGGGACGGCCAGCATCGTGATGGCCAGAGAGACGAAAGGCTGGATGTTCAGTTTCCAGTCGGCACCGGACCAGAGATTTAGAAACAAGAACTGCGAGCGCTCGCGCACGATCTCCAGCCAAGCGGGGTCCATGACGGCAATGATAGGCGCGCCCTCCGGCGCGTGTTTCGCTGCGAGCGCGATGGCGAGCGTGACCAATATGCCTGCCGCCGCACCTAGAAGCGCCATATTGCACGGCAATGATATGCAAATCAGCAGCAAGAGTCCGGGGAGCGCCATCAGAGGGTGAATGAACAGAGCGCCTATGGCAATCGCAAGGCTCAACCGCGTCCAGCCGCGGAAATGCAGGGCGAGTGCGGTGACGACCATGGCCTGCGCAGGCAGGCGCGCGGTCAGATAGAGGTCGGAGAAATGGAATATGCCGGAGCCGCCGTAGGCTCCCGGTAGGATTATCAGAGCGCCTACACTCAACCAGGCAATATCACGGTGACGGAGATCGCGTGCGAGCATCCACGCGGCCAGCAGAAACCAGAGAATGCACAGCACAGTAAGCAAAAGCGCTGCGCTGGGCAGATCCAGCATATTGATAACGGATGCATACAGCGGGGAAAAAACAGTGTACGCGTCCTGAGAAGTATGTTGAAAATAGAGGTCGGCACCGAGCGCCGGATGAAGTCTGACAAGAGCTTGCAGTGCGTATATTTGCGCGTCGTTATCCAGCCCCCGGTATCGATGCAGGATGAGCCAAACTACGAACAGCAAAAGCGCCAATGCGGCGTTGCGCACGAGGCGCTGAAAGGCATCTGGGCTCATTGTGCGACCTGACACCTATTCGATGCCGAGCTTCTTGATCCTGTAGCGCAAGGCCCGAAACGACATCCCCAATACTTTGGCCGCCGCCGTCTTGTTGTAGCGGGATTGTTCCAATGCCTTGAGAATGGCGTCGCGCTCTATATCCTCGAGATGATCGCCTAGTGCACTTCCGGCGGCCCCGCTTCCGGTTGCAGTCGATGTGATTGGCGTGGGCCTAAGCTGTATATCGGCAGCACGGATTTCACCGCCGGTGCTCAATGTAATCGCACGTTCGAGAATGTTCTCGAGTTCTCGTACGTTGCCGGGAAAGGCATAGGACTGGAGTGCCGCCAGCGCATCCTTGCCAATCGTCGGCGCGGTAATTTTCATGCGGCGTCCAAGCCGCCGCAACACTGCTTCGGCCAGTTCCGGCACATCCTCGGGGCGCTCTCGCAGGGAGGGTACGCGCAACTCGATGACGTTCACCCGGTAGAATAGATCTTCGCGAAATTTGCCTTCCGCGACCAGATGGGACAGGTTCTTGTGCGTAGCCGATAAAATCCGCACGTCCACTGCGACTTCGGCCTGCTCGCCGACCGGTCGAACGGCCTTTTCCTGGATTACGCGCAGCAGCTTGACCTGCATGTGCAGCGGTAAATCGGCGATCTCATCGAGAAACAGCGTACCGCCTTCGGCCGATTGAATCAGTCCCTTCTTGTCGCTGACGGCACCCGTGAAACTGCCGCGCTTATGGCCAAAGAGTTCGCTCTCCATGAGCTCGGTCGGGATTGCCCCACAATTGACCGGCACGAAGGGGCCGTCATGGCGGGGGCCGGACTCATGGATGAGCTTGGCCACCAGCTCCTTGCCGGTCCCGGATTCACCGTAAATGTGCACCGGAGCCTGGCTGCGCGCGACCCGTCCGATCATTTCGCGCATGTGCTGCATGGCGAGGGATGATCCAAGCAGGCGGGGCCCGAACACGCTGGTGTCGGTGTCGCTGCCACCCGATAGTTTTATCGCGCTGGCCACCAATTTGCGCAGGCCCGCGAGATCCAAGGGTTTGGATACGAAGTCGAACGCGCCTAATTTCAGCGCGCGAACCGCGGTTTCCATGTTGCCATGGGCGGTGATGACGGCGACGGGCACGCTGGGGGTGTATTGCTGCATCCACTCGACCAGATCGAGGCCATTGCCGTCGGGCAGCTGCATGTCCGTCAAGCACAAATCGAATTTCTCGGTCTTGAGCATGCGCTGTGCCACACCCACGCCGTTGGCGGTACGTGGGCTCAAATCCATGCGCTGCAGCGTGATCGACAGCAGCTCGCAGAGATCTGGCTCATCGTCAACTACGAGGACGGCGGGTTTCGGCATGGTTCCATTGTAGCGTCAGCTGCCTGCTTAGCGTCATCGTGCAACATAGATATGTTCAGGACTCAAATCAGCCTGGTAGCGTTCGTAGATTTGCGTATATGCATTTTCCAGATGCCTGGTGAACCCTTCGGTATCAAACAGAGGCATCTCTAAGCGGTTCCTGTGCAATCGGTCTTTGATTTCCGCCAGCCGACCGGGATTGCTTGCGAGCTCAATCGCCGTGGTTTCATATTGTTCCTGCGTTGAGGTCACCAGCTCGGGCAATCCGATGTCGTTTAGCAGACTCGCTGCTACGCGCGCCGCAAACGATTCTCCCGTGCGGGTCAGGACAGGCAACCCCGCCCACAGCGCGTCGCTCGCCGTGGTATGGGCATTATAGGGCAGCGTATCCAGGAACAAGTTCGCCAGGCGGTGCCTCGCCAGATGGTCGGGCGATGAGGGCATGCGTTGGGCGAACACCAGCCGCTCCGCGCTCACGCCCCGGCGCTCAGCCTCCCGACGAAGATTGTTTTTCGCGCACGGGTTGAGGTCCGACAGCCAGAGCACGCTGTCCGGCACACGGGTCAAAATGCGCATCCAGGCATCGAAGCAGGCGGGAACGATCTTGTAGCAGTTGTTGAAGCAGCAGAACACGAAGCCAGCCGAGGGCAGCCCGAATTCCGCGCGGGTGAACTTCGTATCGGAGATGCTGCGGGCTGACTCGTTGGCCTGGTAGCTGTCGGGCAGATAAACGATCTTCTCGCTGTAGTGACGCTGCTCTTCGCGCGGTATCAGCGTCAAATCCGCCACCAGATAGTCGATGCAGTCCGAGCCCGACGTAGCGGGATATCCCAGGTAGCCGACTTGCAGCGGTGCCGCCCGCAGCGCGAATAAATTCGGTCTGCTGCCCTCCGTGAGTCCCCCGAGGTCCACTGCGATATCCAGTTCCATACTCCGGGCCCACTGCACGATGTCCAGATCCGACTTCCCACGTACATCGATGAAGCGGTCAAATGCCCGCTCCATCCGCCTTCTCATTTCGTCCTGCGTATCCGGCCCGAAGGAAACAGCAATCACTTCGAAGCGCGATCGATCATGTCTCTCCAACATTTCGGCGGTTAGGAACGAAACGGGATGATTGCGATAGTCCCCAGAAAAATACCCAACGCGAATCCTCTCGTGTCGAGCACGCTTTGCGATCGCAGGCAGTAGACGGGATGGTGGACACTTTTCGCTTACCCAGGTCTCCGCCGCTTGGCGGTGTAGCGATAAACGGTCAATGAGGGCCAGAACGGGGAAGGGTGGCGTAGTCTTCTTGGCTTGTTGAATTTTGGCAGCAAGGTCTGCGATTTGCGAATCGAAATTGCTCCAATCACAGAGTAGCATCTTCATATGTAGCCAGTTCCCATATGACCAGTCACAGTCGGGCCTGACCATTAGCGCATGACCGTAGCTGTCCAGCGCTTCCTCAAAGCGTTTGAGCTGTTGCAGTGCGAGGCCACGGTTGTTGTAGACCTCGGCAAAGTGTGGCCTGATCTTCAGCGCACTCGCAAAGCTGTCCAGCGCTTCCTCAAAGCGTTTGAGCTCCAGCAGAGTACTGCCACGGTTGTTGTAGGCCTCGGCAAAGTCGGGCCTGATCTCGAGCGCACTCGCGAAGCTGTCCAGTGCTTCCTCAAAGCGTTTGAGTTCTTGCAGAACGAGGCCACGATTGTTGTAGGCTTCGGCAAAGTCCGGCCTGATCTCGAGCGCGCTCGAGAAGCTGTCCAGCGCTTCCTCGGAGCGTTTGAGCTCTTGCAGCGCGAGGCCACGGTTGTTGTAGGCCTCGGCAAAGTCGGGCCTGATCTCGAGCGCACTCGCGAAGCTGTCCAGCGCTTCCTCAAAGCGTTTGAGTTCTTGCAGAACGAGGCCACGGTTGCTGTAGACCTCGACATCATTGGGTTTGATCTTCAGCGCACACTCAAAGCTGTCCAGCGCTTCCTCGAGGCGTTTGAGCTCCCGCAGCGCATTGCCACGGTTGAAGTAGGCCTCGGCAAAGTCGGGCTTGATCTTTAGCGCACGCGAATAGCTGTGCAGCGCATCCTCAAAGCGTTTGAGGTCGTTGAGCGAATTGCCGTAATTGTTGTGTGCGGCGGCGTCGGTTGGCCTGGCGGCAACTGCGCGTCTGAACAAGTCTGCCGCTTCTTCCGGGCGGCGCGTCTGGGCTGCCATGATGCCCAGCAGGTTCAGCGCATCAAAATAGTCCGCTTGCGCATTGAGTATCAATCTGGCTAGGTGCTCTGCTTTCGCCCACTCGCCATCATTATACGCAGCCGCCGCATGCTGCATGGCTTGCGGCAACGTTAACCTGACTTCCTCACTCATCCCTGGCGCACCTTTGGCGTCAAATGCAAAAAGTAGCACAAATACGCAGCCCGTGCTCCTTCAACTGCATCATCAAATTGTGACGACGCCGCGACGGGGAGCACGTATCTGCGGTACAGCATGCGGATCGGACCGTCGGCAGATCCGTACTGCTCGACCGTCAACGTACGGGTCTCGTGACGGATGAGACGCCGTTCACAGAGCAACGCGGGCAGCACGCCGGTGTGAACGGTGCACGGTGCCGAGCACGGAGGCGATTTGCCCCGGCATGGGTTTCCGTGACTCATGCACGGCGTTTCTGCGGCAAGTACTGATTCGACGGCCCATGGAGGTGCGTAGCCTGTCTTCGAACGATAGTCGATCCGGAGATAGACCTTGGCGAATCAACCAACCGAGCCGCGCGAGAGACCGAGCACCCCCGCCGGTAGCGATTGCAAGCGGCGTCGCGGGTTCCTGCCGCATGCGCTGCTCAGCACCTTGCTGTGGCTGGTGGCACCCATCGCAGTTCATGCGATGGACTGTAATCGCGCCATGAAGACACCGGTCACGGACGTCGCGCTTCCCGGATCGCCGTTCACGGCGCTGCCCAGTGCTGATGGGTGCTGGCTATTCGTCTCACTGACACAGGAGAGCGGCGCGGACCACGCCGGATTGGCCGTGCTGCGCAGAGTGGACGGTGCGGTCACCGTGCAGCGCACGGTGAGCCTGCCGGGAACCCCGGCGGGTATGGCGCTCACGCACGATGGCACGCTGCTCATGGTCGCCAATGGCCCTGGCGTCCTGTTCTACGATGTCGAGCGTTTGAAGACGGAGGGGAGCGAGGCCTTGATCGGCGTGTGGAGACAGCTGGGGTTTGTACGGCCCACGAGCATCTACGTCGGAGTGACGGCCGACGATCACTACCTCCTCGTGAGCAACGAAACCGCCGGCACGATCAGCGTGATCGACCTGGCGCAGACACGAAGTTCGCGCTTCGCGCAGATCCGAGTCGTCGGTTCGGTGGCCGTTGGCGGTGCGCCGGTCGGGCTGGCCCTCTCCTCGGACGATCGTTTCCTGTTTGCCACGGTCCAATCCGTGAATGACGCGGGGTGGGCCAACCAGTGCAAGCGGGAAGGCGGTCCGACCGGCACCGCGGATCACCCCATGGGGGCGATCGTCGTCATCGACATGACACGGGCCGCATCCGATCCCGGCAAGTCGGTGTTGAGGCGTGTTCCGGCCGGGTGCAACCCCGTTCGCGTCGTGGCATCTCAGGCCGGCCGCGTGTATGTCACGGCGCGCGGCAGCAACGCATTGCTGGCGTTCACCGAGCGTGAGCTGACCGGAACGGGACCCGATCCGAAGGCGGCGCAGGTCGCCGTGGGCACGTCCCCGGTCGGGGTCGCGCTCATCGATGGTGGCCGCCAGATCGTCGTGGCAAATTCGGACCGCTTCAACACCGGCGCAGCGGCGCCGTCGTTGTACGTCATGGCCAGCGCGGGAGTCGGGGTAAGCTCCACTCCGGCCTTCGGGATGATGCCAACTCGAGGGTTTCCGCGGGAGATTCGTGCGACGGCCGACGGCCACTCACTGCTCGTGACGAATTTCAGCGCGGGCACCCTGCAGATCGTGGATCTAGGGCGCGCTCTTTGGGACTTCGTGTCGAGCAGGGGGCAACGATCCGACCGCTTCCCCGAACCGGACTTCAGCGCCACTCTGGGCTCGAACTTGACTGCACCTGGGCTGCACCGTCGGAAGTTTGACCGGCCGGCCGGTGCGATGCGCCGACGGGAGGCTGCCTGAGATCTGCGGCTTACTCCTCCCAGCGCTGCGGATCGCTGAACACGATCCTGAATATGCTGCCATCGCCGCTGCGCGGCTCGTAGAGCAAAATGGCACGGTTGAGCTGACACAGTTCGCGTGAGATGAACAGACCGAGCCCGGTGCCTCCCTTGCGGCCCGTAAAGAACGGCTCGAAAAGGCGGTCGACCGCCTGCGGCTCGATTCCCGGCCCGCGGTCGGCCACTTCCAGAAATGGCCGGTTGCTGGGGTTCAGTCGCCCGAGCTTGATTTCGACACTGATCCCGCCGCGCGCCTCGCCGTACTTGATGGCGTTATCGCACAAATTCCATACCACTTGGTGCAAATGGGTGGGGTCGATGCGAACTTCCAGTTCGGGCGCGGTCTCTTGGAAACCGATGCGGCTTTTGGGAACTTGCATGGTCTCGCAGAATTCTTCCAAAAACTCCTCGACCCAGTCGCCGAGCGTGAGGCGCGTGGGCTTCGTGGCTTCGCGGCGCGACAGCTGCAGCACATTGTTGATGATGGTGCTCACGCGCTCGGAGTTGTGGCGGATGATGTCGGTGAGCCGGCGTTCGTCGGGTCCAATGTGGGGGCTTTCGGCGAGCAATTGCCCGGCGTGGCTCATGGCACCGACGGGGTTGCGGATCTCATGCGCGATGCTGGCGGACAGCCTGCCGAGCGCGGCGAGTTTGCCTTGCTGCACGCGCTCGGCCATCAGGCTGGTGTCTTCGAGGAATATCAGCGTGGGTCCGGGCGACAGGCCCCCTAACGGGGCGAAATGCGGTTGAATTACGCGCGCGCCGTCGGCGGCGACGAAGCTCGAGGGTGAATTCTCGGCGCGTTCACTCTGCCGCCACGTCGTCAGGGAGTACAGCAGGCGGGGCGACACCTCACCCACCAACGCGCCGGGCACGGCATGGTTGTCGCCGAGAATTTCGGCCGCCGATTCGTTGATGAGGCGGATCTTGTCGGTGGCGTCGACCACCAGCAGGCTTTCGCGCAGGTGCTGCACGATGTACTGGGACAGCTCGGCGAGGTTGGCCAGATCGATGTCCTTCTGCCGAACCAAGTCCTCGCTCTCGCGCATG
This sequence comes from uncultured Gammaproteobacteria bacterium, assembly GCA_963807505.1. Lineage (GTDB taxonomy): Bacteria > Pseudomonadota > Gammaproteobacteria > Steroidobacterales > Steroidobacteraceae > Bog-1198. Next base: position 2,581,834 of record CAWECC010000001.1, read on the forward strand.
CGGCTGGCGACGAAGCTCGCGGCGGTTGCGATGACGAACAATACGATCCCGAGGAGGCCGGCGGTTGCGTACACGACGATGTCGGCATGACCGTTCAGCTGCTGCCAAATGGTGTCGGCGAGCACCGCGATGACAGCGATTGCTGCCAGGAATAGGGCGCTGCGCGGCGGCAGCAGGAACGCCAGACCGCCGACGGGAAGCAGCAGAAGCAGGCCGAGGCCGCTGCCGATTCCGCCGCAGGCGTGCAGCACCAGGAGCAGCAGCGTGAGGTCGACGGTCGCCTGCAGGACGGTCTGGACGTAAGCGCTCGCCAAACGCCGGCGTACCAGGATGATGCTGCCGAACCCAAAGCACAGGTAGGAAATCGTGGCGCCGAAGAACAGCTGCCGTGAGTCGACGGCAAAGCCACGTGCGGTGCCCAGGGGGTACAGCGCCAAAAGCATCAGGGGAGCCAGAACCCGGTACAAATTGAGCAAGCCGAGCACGCGCCAGTTCATGGCGGGCTTGGGGTCGCTGTGGTGGTCGAGTGGGCGGTACAACGGGGGATCCTCGAGGCGGCTTTGCGCTACCCCCGAGCTTAATTCAGAATAGCGCGCCTTACGCGACCAGATGGGCGCGACCTGTTGAGCCCCCCGAGGACAATTCATGAATTTGCACGAGTATCAATCGAAGCAGCTGTTTGCCGAATACGCCATACCCGTCCCGAAAGGCGAGGCGGCGGCCTCGCCGGAGGAGGCGGTGGCAGCCGCCCAGAAGCTGGGGGGCTCGCTGTGGGTGGTGAAAGCCCAAGTCCATGCGGGGGGCCGCGGCAAAGCGGGCGGCGTCAAGGTGGCGAAGGATCTGGACGCCGTGCGCGCCGCCGCCCAGGCCATGCTCGGGACAACTCTGGTGACCCATCAAACCGGCCCCGAAGGGCTGCCGGTGCACCAAGTCTACGTGGAACTGGGGTCGAAGATTGCGCGCGAGATTTACCTCAGCCTGGTCCTGAATCGCGAGGCGGGGCGCATTGCCTTCGTCGCTTCGGCGGCCGGCGGCATGGATATCGAGGAAGTCGCGGAGCACACGCCCGAGAAGATCATTCGCGTCAACATTCATCCGGCTGCGGGTCTGCAGGACTTCCAGACGCGGCAACTGGCGTTCGGACTGGGACTGAGCGGCGCGCAAATCGCGCAATTCGGGAAAATCGCGCACGCTTTGTACAAGCTGTACCTGGAACGCGATGCTAGCCTGGTGGAGGTCAATCCGCTGATCGTGACGGGCGATGGGGATCTTCTGGCGCTCGACGCCAAGATCAACATCGAGGATAACGCGCTGTTTCGCCACAAGGATCTGGCGGCGCTGCGGGACGACTCGCAGGAAGATGCGATGGAGCGCAAGGCGGCGGAGCATGACCTCAACTATGTTTCATTGGACGGCAATATCGCCTGCATGGTGAACGGTGCCGGGCTCGCCATGGCGACCATGGACCTCATTCAATTGCACGGCGGCAAGCCTGCGAATTTCCTGGACGTGGGTGGGGGAGCCACCAAGGAGCGGGTCAGCGCGGCTTTCAAGCTGGTGCTGTCCAACCCGCGGGTCACGGCGATTCTGATCAATATCTTCGGCGGCATCGTTCGCTGCGACATGATTGCGGAGGGCATTATCGCGGCGGTCAAGGAGGTAGGCGTGAGCATCCCGGTGATCGTGCGCCTCGAAGGCACCAACGCGCCTTTGGCGCGGGAAATTCTGGCGAAGAGCGGCTTGGCCATCACGCCGGCCAACGATTTGACCGACGCGGCGAAAAAGGCCGTGACATTGGCGGGAGCGCATTCATGAGCATTCTGGTCGACAAGAACACCCGGGTGATTTGCCAGGGCTTTACCGGCAAGCAGGGCACATTTCATTCGGAGCAATGCCTGGCCTACGGCACTCGGCTCGTCGGCGGGGTGACGCCGGGGCGGGGTGGAGAGAAGCACTTGGGGCTTCCGGTCTTCGATACCGCCAAGGACGCGGTGGCGCGCACCGGAGCGACGGTGAGCATGATTTATGTGCCGGCGCCGTATGCGGCCGATGCCATTCTCGAGGCCGCGGATGCCGGGGTGGAACTCATCGTGTGCATCACGGAGGGGATCCCGGTCAATGACATGGTGCGCGTCAAAGCGACTCTGGCCGGCTACAAGACGCGCCTGATCGGCCCGAATTGCCCGGGCATCATCACGCCGGGGGAATGCAAGATCGGCATCATGCCGGGGTTCATCCACAAGAAGGGCCGGGTGGGCATCGTGTCGCGCTCGGGCACGCTGACCTACGAGGCGGTATTTCAAACCACCAACAACGGGCTGGGCCAGAGCACCTGCGTCGGCATCGGCGGCGATCCGGTGCGTGGCATGAATTTCATCGACGTGCTGGAGATGTTCGAGACCGACCCACAAACCGAAGGCATCGTCATGGTGGGCGAGATCGGCGGCAGCGACGAGGAGGCTGCGGCGGCCTACATTCACGAGAACATCGCCAAGCCCGTGGTTGCGTACATCGCGGGTATGGCGGCGCCGCCGGGCAAGCGCATGGGCCACGCGGGCGCCATCGTTGCGGGCGGCAAGGGCACGGCGGCTGCGAAATTCGCGGCGCTGGAAGCGGCGGGCATCACGACGGTGCGCTCGCCGGCGGAGCTGGGGTCGGCGATTGCGAAGCGGCTCAAGGGCAGGCCGGGGAAGCCGAGTGCGTCGGTCAGGACTGCCGCTGCCAAGGTGTCGAGTCGAGTCCCTAAGAAGACTGCCGCTCGCAACTCCGTGAAGCCGGGTACCCGGGCGGCCAAACCACTGGCGGCGAAAGCGGCCAAAAAGGTCGTGAAGAAATCGGCAAAAGGGGCGGCCAAGAAACTGGTCAAGAAGCCGGCCAAGTCTGCCGGCCGGGCAACTGCGGGACGGGACATGCGCAAGGCGGCGCGGGCCGCCGCTCGGCGCCCGAAATAGGCCGACAATAGGCGCGGCATAGGAGATCGATTTGGCTCAATCGCGGCAATTGCGTTGTGTCATGGCGCAGCTCAATTTGGTCGTCGGTGATGTGGACGGGAATACCTCGCGCATCGTTGCCGCGGCGGTCGCTGCCCGCGATCAGCATCGGGCGGATGTGGTTCTGGTGCCCGAGCTTGCGGTGTCGGGTTATCCGCCCGAGGACCTGTTGTTCCACTCCGGCATGCGCCTGCAGGTGGGGCGCTCGCTCGAGCGATTGAGACAGGAAGTGCAGGGCATCACGCTGATCGCCGGGTACCCGGAATACGTCGGGACCCAGATTTTCAATTCGGCGGTGGTGATCCGCGACGGCGCCGTGCTTGCCAACCATCGCAAGGCCTGCTTGCCGAACTACCGGGTGTTCGACGAGAAGCGTTACTTCACCCCAGGCACGGAACCCACCGTCGTGGAGCTCAACGGCGTCAAGGCGGGCGTGCTGGTGTGCGAAGACGTTTGGGACGCGGAGCCGGCGCAGCGGGCGCGCCAGGCCGGGGCGGAAGTGCTGTTGGTCATCAACGCCTCGCCCTACGAAGTTGACAAGCAGACTCAGCGCGAGCAGGAAATCGGCCGTGCGCGCGTGCGCGAGACCGGGATTCCGCTGGTATTCGTCAACTTGATCGGCGGGCAGGACGAGCTGGTGTTCGACGGCAATTCCTTCGTGATGAATGCGCAGGGCGAGGTCACGATGCGGGCACCGGCCTTCACGGAAGGAATGTACGCCGTGGATCTGGCGGTGGACGCTTCGGGGGTCGTAAAGCCTCTGCCGGGCGACATCGTGCCGCTGCAAGCCCACGAAGAAAGTGTGTATGGCGCGCTGGTGCAGGGCACGCGCGACTATGTGGACAAGCATCGCTTTCCCGGTGCCGTATTGGGCTTGTCGGGCGGGGTGGATTCTGCGCTGACCTTGGTGATCGCGGTCGATGCACTGGGAGCGAATCGCGTGCATTCGGTGTCCATGCCTTCGCGCTATACCTCGCAGATGAGCAAGGACGACGCCGCGCTGCAGGCGAAATGGTTGGGCGTCGAGCACAGCGAGATTTCCATCGAGGGGATGTTCGAAGCGACCCTGGCCGCGCTCAAAGATGAGTTCGCCGGCCGTGCGCCCGACACCACGGAGGAGAATATTCAGGCGCGCTGCCGCGGCGTGCTGCTGATGGGCATCTCCAACAAGACCGGCAAGATGCTGCTCACCACCGGCAACAAGAGCGAAATGTCGGTGGGCTACGCCACGCTGTACGGCGACATGGCCGGTGGCTTCGCACCCATCAAGGATTGCAGCAAAATGTTGGTGTATCGGCTCTGTGCCTGGCGCAATGCGCAATCGCAGGCGATTCCGAAGCGCGTCATCGAGAGGGCGCCGACGGCGGAGCTGCGCCACGAGCAGAAAGACACCGACAGCCTGCCGCCCTATGAAGTTCTGGATCCGATCCTCGAGGCCTTCATCGAAGAGGATCTATCGGTGGATCAAATCTCGGCTCGCGGCTTCGACCGGGACACCGTGGGACGCATCTTGGATCTGGTCAAGCGCAATGAATACAAGCGCCGGCAGGCGCCTCCCGGCGTTCGGGTCAGCGGCCGGGCGTTCGGACGCGATTGGCGGTATCCGATCACGAGTGGGTATAAGTCGCGGTAAGGGCACATTCCCCGGGTGGCATCGCCACCGAACAGATCACTCAGGCGCAAAACCGGATTCGCTAACCCTTTGGCTTGGCGCGGGCCGGTTTCAGACGACGCATCAGCTCGGCACGGTCATCGTTCGGGGGCCATGTTCCGGCTTCCCGTTCCTGAGTGAACCAGGCCTGCATACCGGTGTCATCGACAGCATATTCTGCTCGGGATGATTTCCACACTACGCTTGGATTGTGATCGCGCAGCGAAACCAGAGCCCCTTGAGCCATAGGTGTTGACACCTTGCGCCCTAGGAGCGCGCTGTAAAATGCCTTGGAGTCAGCATCGTAGGGCCGAAACGCAGGGCCTTGCTCGAGCATGCGCCACAGCACGTACTGTTCGAGGGGCTTGAGGCCCAGATACAACTGGCGACGCTCCTTCGTTTCCGCCTGCTCCACTTTCAAGGCTTCGGCGAGGATGTCACTCTGCGCCTGCACGTGATCGGTTTTCGGCCCCTGTAGCACCCGCTCCAACACCTGGTTGAGAAACTGCGGCCGCAGCCCCACCGCCTTGAAGGCTTCAAACAGTCGCTCCACGTTCATCGGTGCAAACCACGGGTGGATCTTCTCCAACGCATCGGCGACCCGTTCAATGTAGGCGCGGTCGAGCTCCGGCATATGGTGGACCTGCGATCCGTAAAAGGGAGCGTTGGCTGAGTTCACCAGCCGCAAGAGCTTATCTCGATCGGAGCCCGAGAAGATCAGTAGTAAGCGATGCTTGTTCGGTGAGTTCATCTGATCGCGAGCCGACTTCAGCGCGAACATCGCCGACTCTCCCGCCTCCGTAGTCAAAGCATGTTGAGCTTCATCTAGGATCAGGACGATCGGGCAACCCGCCTGCCGGCTGAGCAGCTCCAGAACCTGAGGAATGGAGGTGCCATCAGGCTGGCCTACGCGCGACAGATCGATTTCGACCCCCACAAGCTTGACCTTGGAGAGAACAGCGGCCAATTGGCCCGCTAATCCTTGGATTTTCTGGATCTGGTAGGCAATAGCCTCGACCAGAAGCTGAGCGGGATCGCGCCTCGATTGCGCCCAGAAGTCCACGTACACCACCAGGCAGCCACGTCGTATAAGCTCAGGCTGCAGGTCGTATTGCAGAAAATTGGACTTGCCAGTGCGCCGCGGAGCCGCCAGAAAGAGACCATTGGGGGCGTCGCTAAAGGGGTTCTTCGCCAACAGATCATCCGCTAACTGTCTGGCCAGCTCAGGGCGATGGTGGAAGAGGATAGCCACGGAAATATTCCCAAATATGTGAATTTCTATACTATATGTATTTTTGATATATAGTTCAATATTTGGGGTAGGCTCGAGTGAGGTCCGCAATTTTAGGCAACGACCAGCACATCTCTTTCACGGAGGTCGCTGCAATGGGTCCGCGCGGCGGAGTGATCCATCGGTCGCGAGCTAAACTATGCAAAGTGCACGCGCTTCGCGCCGGACACGGGGTTCGAGCTGGCTCGCTTCTTTGATGAGGTTGATTTGCATCGCAATGTAAGCCACGTCGAGCAGAGATTGCTCGATGCGATAGCCATCTCGATCATTGAGCCACTGCAAGACGTGCGCTAAGTGCCAAATCGCGGTGTTACCTTCGTGAACCGCGGCTGGGAAACTGTCCGTGTGCGTCATCATGAGCTTTCTCATGTTCTGTCGAGTCACGCCTACCAGTTCCGCTACGTCTGTCAGACCCACAAAATCGGGGCCTACTTCGAGTAGCTTGGCCTCCGGAATGGCGCACTTCACATCCTTCAGAGCGCTGATAACGGCCTTTTCCGGGGAATCATGATCACGGGTAAAGTTCAACGCAATTCGGCCTGGTTGACCTATGCCCACCAGTGCGTCGTTGCAGCCAGCTGCACCGAGGCGCTCCACCACCTCATCGGCATTGGAGTCGCCTGCTGCGCTAGAAGACGGCCCACCAGTGCTTCTTGGGCGCTACGTCCTTTTCGCTGCCGGGATAGTTGTCGGCGTAGACGCGTTGGGTGTTGGCGGCTAGGTCGTCCATTTTCAGATCGCGGTAGGCGTCCACCAGGACTTTCAGGGAGCCCTTCACGGCAGGGGAGCCGTCGTAATTCTCGATGCAGTACTTGGCGCGATTGATCGCGCCCACGTAAGCGCCGCGCCGCATGTAGTACAGGGCGACGTGCAGCTCGAAGTCTGCCAGGCGGTTACGCAGGAAGACCATGCGCTGTCGTGAGTCGCTGGCGTAGCGGCTGTTCGGGTATTTCTCGATCAGCTGCTTGAAGGCGTCGAAGGACTTGGTGGCATTGATGGGCGGGCGCTGCGAGAGATCGACGTTGAACTTGCGCTCCAGCCAGTTGGCCTGGCGCTCGAAATACACCAGGCCCTTCATGTAGTAGGCGTAGTCCACGCGGGGATTGGTGGGATTCTCGCGTATGAAAGTGTCGGCGGCGTCGATGGCGGGGTCGGTCTGGCGGGCTTTGTAGTAGGCCCAGATCAAATCCAGCTGCGATTGGCGCGCGGGTTCGCTGAACGGAAAGCGCGATTGCAGGGCTTCGAGCTGCTTGATGGCCTCGCCGAAGCTCGAATTCTTCATGGCCTTCTGGGCCCGGGCATAGATGACTTCGGGGCCCGATTTGGCGTCGTCGGCGCGGTGGCTGCGGCAGCCGGCGGCCAACATCGCGATCCCGAGGACGGCGAGCAGTACGCGGCTTGGATGGATAAGATCACGCAGTCTCACATGCAATTCCTTACAATGGGTGGCTCCCCGAAAGCGCGGCAGTATACCCGATGCCTTGCCGCTAGCTTCGAGTACCCCCATGACCGCAGAGTTCCAAGTAATCGATTTAGAAATTCCGGCTGAAATGGCCGGCCAGCGGCTGGATAGCGCACTGGCGCGCCTGATGCCGGAGCATTCGCGCACGCGAATCAAGGGTTGGATCGAGGCCGGCGCGGTCAGAGTGGACCGCGCGGCCTGCAAACCGCGGGATATGGTGCAGGCGGGATCCCGCGTCCGCGTGCAGATGACGCCGGACGAGGCAGCACAACCCCAGGTATTGCCGGAGGCCATTGCACTATGCCGGGTTCACGAAGATGCGGACGTGTTCGTGATCGACAAACCCGCCGGCTTGGTGGTTCATCCAGGCGCCGGCAATCCTCGCCATACCTTGCAAAATGCCTTATTGGGGCTGGATCCGAAGCTCGCGGCGCTGCCGCGCGCCGGATTGATCCACCGGCTCGACAAGGACACCAGCGGCTTGTTGGTGGTGGCTCGCACGCCGCAGGCGCAAACCTCGCTCAGCCGGCAGCTCGAGGCGCGAACCATGGCGCGTGACTATGTCGCTGCCTGCGTCGGCGTCATGACGGGGGGCGGGACCATCGATGAACCGATCGGGCGCCACCGCGGCGACCGGCTGCGGATGGCCATCCGGGTGTCCGGCCGGCCGGCGGTCACGCATTATCGGGTGCTCGAGCGCTTCCGGGGCCACACCTACTTGAGCGTGAAATTGGAAACCGGCCGCACCCATCAGATTCGCTTGCACCTATCGCACATCAAGTATCCGCTCGTCGGCGATCCGGTCTATGGCGGCCGCTTTGGGCTGCCGCGCGGCGCAACCCAGGGGCTCATCGACGCCTTGCGCCGCTTCAAGCGCCAGGCGCTGCACGCGGCCACGCTGGGGTTCGATCATCCGCGCACGGGCAAGCGCTTGGTCTTGCAGGCCCCGGTGCCGCCGGATTTCGAGCAATTGCTCGGCGCCTTGCGCGAGGATGCACGGGAGGCGGCGGCGGAGCAGGGCGGCGCGCGCAAGCCGGTGCGCACGCGGTGAATCCCGCCTGGATCGAGCCGGATTGGCCGGCCCCCGCCGGGGTCCGGGCATTGTCGACCCTGCGGAGCGGCGGGGTCAGCGCGGCACCCTATGCGTCGCTCAATTTGGGTGGGCATGTGGGAGATGCGCCCGAGGCCGTGGCTCAGAACCGGCGGGTTCTGGCGGCTGCGGCCGGGTTGCCGTCGGAGCCGGTGTGGTTGGCGCAGGTGCACGGGGTGGAGGTCGTTGATCTGGACGCCGTGGGACATGAGGGGATCTCGGGGTCACCGCGTCCGGCCGATGCGGCCTTTACTCGGCGGACCGGTCGGATCTGCGCCATTCTCACGGCTGACTGCTTGCCCATCCTTTTGGCGGCGGACTCGGGGGACTTGGTGGCGGCGGCGCACGCGGGCTGGCGGGGGTTGGCGAGCAGTGTGATCGAGGCGACGGTGCGGGCCTTGGGGGTAGAGCCTGCACGGCTCATGGCCTGGCTGGGCCCGGCCATCGGACCGCAGCACTTCGAAGTGGGCCCGGAGGTCCGCGAGGCGCTGCTGCAGGGTGACTTGGGAGCGCAGGATGCCTTCGTGCCGAATGCGCGCGGCAGGTTCATGGCGGACTTGACGGTACTGGCACGGCGGCGTCTCGCCGCGCTCGGTGTAAGCCGCGTCTACGGCGGAGGCCATTGCACCTTCGGCGATAGCGAACGGTATTTCTCACATCGCCGCGACGGGGTAACCGGCAGGCAGGCTACCCTCATATGGCTGGAACCCGCGGCGCGGCCACCCAAGGCTTGATCTTCGCGAGCGTCTTGGTAAGTAAGCCGCGCGTAGTCCTCGTGTCGTAATCTGCCTGCAGCCGCAGCCACCAGCCGTCGGAGAGCCCGAAGAAGCGGCACAGGCGCAAATCCGTGTCCGCTGTAATGCCGCGGCTACCCGCAACGATTTCACCGATGCGCTGCGCCGGTACATCAATCTCTTTCGCCAGCCGGTAATTGGTAAGTCCCATGGGCTTCAAGAATTCATCGCGCAGCATCTCACCGGGGGAAACGGGCGAGATCCGCTTTGCCCTGGGGGCCGTCACTTGGCTGAAATCCGTCTTGGCCAAATCCTCGATTCGAATGCTCATGGGTTTTCCTCCTCACTCGTAATGCTTCGAAATCTCAACATCCTCCGGGCCGGCTTGGGTCCAACGAAAGCACAAGCGCCATTGCTTGTTGACGCGGATGCTGTGCTGCCCTTGGCGGTCGCTCACCAGCGCTTCGAGCCGATTACCGGGCGGCACACGCAAATCATCCAAGGTCAGTGCCACATCGAGCTGCTGCAACTTGGCGAGTGCGCGTTTGCGCATATCCGGCGGTAGGGACTTGACCGCCAACCCCGAAAAGGCCGCTGCGGTTTCCTTGTCCTTGAATGATTTGATCGCCACGAACGATAGTAACGCTGTTCGTTAATAACGTCAATCGTGATGATACTTAACCGGGCAGATCGTCTTGTTCGTGTCGGTGCATGCCAATCTGCTCGAGCAAAGTAAGATTTTTTGCATTGTAATTCAAATGAATTACACTGTGCGCAGCTCAAAGCCAAACGAGATGTCTCCCAATGACCGCAAGTGCATTGGTGCAAACCCGCATCGATCCCGAGCTGAAAGAGCGAGCGGCGGCGGTACTCGATAAAATCGGACTGACGGTTTCGGATGTGGTGCGCATTCTGCTGACCCGAGTTGCCAACGAGGGCGCATTGCCATTCTCTTTGGCGGCTGATCCGGCCGCCTATGACGCGTGGTTTCGGGCCAAAGTGCGGGAGGCGTTAGATGATTCACGCCCGGCTATTCCGCGCGCGGAGGTCGAGGCGCATTTCGCCAAACGTCGGGCGACCGCTTTGCGCAAAGTCGGTGACGGTGAGGCTTGAAACTTGAGTGGTCTGCTTTCGCGTTAGACGATCGCGACGAATAAGTGATGGCACGGGCGCCAAGAGCCGTTGAATTGGTCCGGGTGCACCCCCAAATAGTAGCCAATCAGAGCATTATCTCAAGGCTATATCTATGCGTATGGACAAGCTGACGACCAAGTTTCAGGCGGCATTGGCGGATGCTCAATCGCTCGCCGTCGGGCGCGACAATCAATACATCGAGCCGGTGCATCTCATGGCGGCGCTGCTCGACCAGCAGGGCGGCACGGCGCGGCCGCTGCTCGAGAAAGCGGGCGCCCAGGTGGCGAAGCTGCGCTCGGATTTGGCGGCCGCGCTGGACCGTGTGGCGAAGGTCGAGGGATCGGGCGGCGAGGTATTGCTGAGCAACGATTTGAACAAGCTCTTGAACGTCACCGACAAGCTGGCTCAGCAGCGCGATGATCAGTTCATTTCCAGCGAGCTGTTCGTGCTCGCGGCCTGCGACGATCGCGGCGAGTTGGGGCGGCTGCTGAAGGCCGGCGGTGTCGTGCGGTCGGCGATCGAAAAGGCCATCGATGAGGTACGCGGCGGCGCCAAGGTGGAGGACGCGGGCGCGGAGGAGAATCGCCAGGCTCTGGAAAAGTACAGCATCGACCTGACCGAGCGCGCGACCCAGGGCAAGCTCGATCCGGTGATCGGCCGTGACGATGAGATTCGCCGCACCATCCAGGTTCTGCAGCGGCGGACCAAGAACAATCCGGTGCTCATCGGCGAGCCCGGCGTGGGCAAGACGGCCATCGTCGAGGGCCTGGCGCAGCGCATCGTCAATGGCGAAGTGCCCGAGGGCTTGCGCAACAAGCGCATTCTCTCGTTGGACCTCGGCGCCCTGATCGCCGGCGCGAAATTCCGCGGTGAATTCGAGGAGCGGCTCAAGGCCGTGCTCAACGATCTGGCCAAGCAAGAGGGCCAGGTCATTCTGTTCGTCGATGAATTGCACACCATGGTGGGCGCCGGCAAGGCCGAGGGCGCCATGGATGCGGGCAATATGCTGAAGCCGGCGCTGGCGCGCGGCGAGCTGCACTGCGTCGGAGCCACGACTCTCGACGAGTACCGCAAGTACATCGAAAAAGATGCGGCGCTGGAACGGCGCTTCCAGAAAGTGCTGGTCGAAGAGCCGTCGGTGGAAGATACGATTGCCATCCTGCGTGGCCTGAAGGAGCGCTACGAAGTCCACCATAAAGTGCAGATCACGGATCCGGCGATCGTGGCGGCGGCAACGCTGTCGCACCGCTACATCGCCGATCGGCAACTACCGGACAAGGCCATCGATTTGATCGATGAGGCCGGTTCGTTGATTCGCATGGAAATCGATTCGAAACCGGAAGCGCTCGATAAACTCGATCGGCGCATCATTCAGTTGAAGATCGAGCGCGAGGCGCTCAAGAAGGAAGCGGACGAGGCGTCGCGCAAGCGCTTGAGTACCTTGGAAGATGCGTTGAAGGCGCTGGAAAAGGAGTACTCGGACCTCGAGGAAGTGTGGAAGGCCGAGAAGGCCACGATTCAGGGCGCGGCGCATATTCAAGAGGAGCTGGACCGGGCACGCACGGACATGGATGCGGCGCGGCGTGCGCAGGATCTGGCGCGTATGTCCGAGCTGCAGTACGGGCGCATTCCAGCATTGGAGCAGCGGCTCGCCAAGGCGCTCGAAGCCGAGCAGAAGCCCAATCAGCTATTGCGCAATTCGGTGACCGAAGTGGAAATCGCCGAGATCGTGTCGAAGTGGACCGGCATTCCGGTGTCGCGGATGCTCGAGGGCGAGCGGGACAAGTTGCTGCGCATGGAAGAAGTTCTCGGCAAACGGGTGGTGGGCCAGCAGGAAGCGGTCAAGGCGGTGGCGGACGCGATTCGCCGCACGCGCGCGGGGCTGTCCGATCCGCACCGGCCGAGCGGCTCGTTCATGTTCCTGGGTCCCACCGGGGTCGGCAAGACCGAACTCTGCAAGGCATTGGCCGAGTTCATGTTCGACACCGAGGAGGCCTTGGTGCGCATCGACATGTCGGAGTTCATGGAGAAGCATTCGGTGGCCCGCCTGATCGGCGCGCCGCCGGGCTACGTGGGCTACGAGGAGGGCGGCTACCTCACCGAGGCGGTGCGCCGCCGTCCTTACTGCGTCATCTTGCTGGATGAAATCGAGAAGGCGCATCCCGATGTGTTCAATGTGCTGCTGCAGGTGCTGGACGATGGGCGGCTCACGGACGGCCAGGGGCGCACCGTGGATTTTCGCAACAGCTGTGGTGATCATGACCTCGAACCTCGGCAGCCAGGTGATTCAGGAGCTGTCGGGCGAGGCGAATTACGAGAAGATGAAGACGGCGGTCATGCAGGTGGTAAGCCAGCATTTCCGGCCGGAGTTCATCAATCGGGTCGATGAGATCGTGGTGTTCCATTCCCTCGGGCGGGAGCAGATTCGCGCCATCGTCGATATCCAGTTGGGACGCCTTCGGCAGAGACTGGCGGAGCGCGACATCACTCTGCGTCTGGACGACGACGCACGCGACAAGATCGGCGAGGCGGGCTTCGATACGGTGTACGGCGCGCGGCCTTTGAAGCGTGCCATTCAGGCACAGATCGAAAATCCGCTGGCGCAGAAGATTCTGAGCGGCGATTTCATCGCCGGGGATCGGGTGATCGCCAAGCTCAAGAGGGACGTGCTGGTGTTCGAGAAGGAGCGATTGCACTGAGGCGGCGGCGCCGACGTGCCTCCGGCACAACGGCGCCGCTGACGTAATTGCCTGCCAGCAGGCTCATTGTGGCCTAAGCTGCGATAAGGGGCCGCCGTTCGTTATACTTCAGCGCCTTGGCAGTGATAGGGACATATAGGAAAGACATGCCTTTTTACGAGTACCAGTGTAAGAGCTGCGGCCACGATCTCGAGGCCATGCAGAAGATCAGCGATCCGCCGCTGAAGAAGTGTCCCCATTGCGGCAAGTCGCAGTTGCAGCGCCTGATGTCGGCGCCGGTATTTCGGCTCAAGGGCGGCGGCTGGTACGAGACCGATTTCAAGGGCGATCAGGACAACAAGCGCAATCTGGCCGATCGGCCGGAGTCGGACGCGCCCAAGGATGGGGCCAAAGAGGCCGTCAAAGACAGCGGCAAGGATGCGGCCGGCGCGGGCGCGGACGGCAAGGGCAAGGAGGCCAACGGCAAGGAGGTCAAGGCTGCGGACGGAGCCGGGGCCAAGGACGCGCCGTCCAAGGACAAACCGGCCGATAAACCGGCGCAGAAGGCGCCGGCGGAGTCTGCCAAGACGACTGGTGCTGGTTCCGGCACCGGCAAGAGCTCGGCGCGGGTGCACACGGCTGGGCGCGGAAAATCTGCGGCGAAAAGGCCGATCAAGAGGCCCGTGCACAAGGCGAAACGGCGCGGCTAGGCGGTCCGGCGCCAGGGGCGCTGACGGGCGGCCCCGGCCGCCGTTGGCGGCTCCAAGGCGGGGGTTTCTTGGGGCTGGGCTTGCTCGCGCCGTGCTCAAGCCTTAGCATCGCGCGCTTTCCTTCACCGGGTTCCTTTCGCGTATGCGCACTCATTATTGCGGCCAAGTCGATGAGTCCCTGACCGGGCAGACCGTTACCGTGGCGGGCTGGGCTCACCGTCGGCGCGATCATGGCGGGGTCATTTTCGTCGATTTGCGCGATCGGCAGGGCTTGCTGCAGATCGTATTCGACCCGGATAAGGCGGCGGTGTTCGCCATGGCCGAGCGCGTGCGCAATGAGTTCGTGCTGAAGATTTCGGGGTTGGTGCGGGTGCGTCCGCCCGGCACCGCGAACGCCAATTTGAAATCGGGCCAGGTCGAGCTGCTCTGCCAGGAGCTCGAGATTCTGAACCGCTCCGAGCCGCTGCCGTTCCAGCTCGATGAGCATGTGAGCGAGGAGGTGCGGCTGCGCTACCGGTACATCGATCTGCGGCGCGAGGAAATGCGCGAGCGGCTGCTGCTGCGGCACCGGATCACGCGCGCAATGCGGCACTACCTCGACGAGGCGGGCTTCATCGACATCGAAACTCCGATGCTGTCCAAGGCGACGCCGGAGGGCGCGCGGGACTACCTGGTGCCGAGCCGCACGCATGCGGGCAAGTTTTTCGCTTTGCCGCAGTCGCCGCAAATCTACAAGCAATTGCTGATGATTTCCGGCTTCGACCGCTACTACCAGATCGTGCGCTGCTTTCGCGACGAGGATTTGCGTGCCGATCGGCAGCCGGAATTCACGCAGCTCGATATCGAGACTTCGTTCCTCGATCAGTCGCACATTCAGGAGCTGATGGAAGGCTTGGTGCGGCATCTGTTCAAGCAGGTGCTGAACGTCGAGCTGCCGAACCCGATGCCGCGCATGAGCTACGCGGAAGCGATGCGCCGCTACGGGTCGGACAAGCCCGATTTGCGGGTCCCGCTCGAGTTGGTCGATGTGGCTGATCTGGTGCAGGGCTGCGACTTCAAGGTGTTCGCGGGGCCGGCGGCCGACCCGCGCGGCCGCGTAACGGCCCTGTGCGTGCCGCAAGGGGGCAAGCTGTCGCGCAAGGAGATCGACGATTACACGGCCTACGTGGCGCGCTACGGCGCGAAGGGGCTGGCCTACGTCAAGGTCAACGAAGTGGCAAAGGGGCGCGAGGGCCTGCAGTCGCCGATTCTCAAATTCCTGAGCGACGCCGCGATTGCGGGAATTCTGCAGCGCACCGGCGCGGCCGACGGCGATTTGATTTTCTTCGGCGCCGACACCGGCAAGGTGGTGAGCGACGCTCTGGGCGCGCTGCGCCTGAAGGTCGGCCAGGACCTCAAGCTCGTGCAGGCGGGGTGGCGGCCGTTGTGGGTCGTGGATTTCCCGATGTTCGAGTGGGACGCCGAGGCCAAGCGCTGGCAGGCCATGCATCATCCGTTCACGAGCCCGGCGAATTTGGATTATGCGGCGCTGGCTGCAAGTCCCGGGGAGGCCACGGCCAAGGCCTACGATATGGTGCTGAACGGTTCTGAAATCGGCGGCGGCTCGGTGCGAATTCATTCGCAGGAATTGCAGTCCGTGGTGTTCGATTTGTTGGGCATTTCGCCCGAAGAGGCGCGCCTGAAGTTCGGATTCTTGCTGGACGCGCTCAAGTTCGGCGCGCCTCCGCACGGCGGCATCGCATTCGGCTTGGACCGCCTGGCGATGCTGATGGCCGGAGCGGACAGCATTCGCGATGTCATCGCCTTTCCGAAGACGCAGACGGCGGCGGACCTGCTGATGGACGCGCCGACGGAGGTCAGCGAGGCACAGCTTCGTGAGCTGCACATTCGCGTGCGCGTCCCGGCCAAGATCGACGGGCCGCCGAAGAGCGACTGAACTCCACAATGAACGTCCAAGCCGACGCAGGGTCCGAATTCGAGTGAGTATCTCCCCCTATCGGCGCCCTGAATCGGTTTTGATCGTGATCCACACGGACGGCGGTGAATTTCTGCTGCTCGAGCGGCGCCGGCCCCCCGGTTTCTGGCAGTCGGTGACGGGCAGTCTGGAATGGGGGGAATTCGCCGATGGCGCGGCGCGCCGCGAGCTCGTCGAGGAAACCGGCATCACCCAGGGCGTGCTCGTGAATCTGCAGTGGACCCAGGTGTACGAGATACTGCCGGCGTTCGGCAAGGTCTACGCGCCGGGCATCACGCGCAATCTCGAACATGCCTTCTCGCTGAGGCTGGCGCAGCGCGTGCCGGTGACCTTGAGCGATTCGGAGCACGTGCAGTATCGCTGGGCTTCGGGTGCCGAGGCTGTCCTCACGGTGTCCTCGAGCACGAACCGAGCCGTCATCAAAGATTTGATGGTCTAGGAGCTCGATGAGCACCGTGATCGTCTATGTGCACGGGCTGTGGCAGAGAGGCGCCGAAGCAGTCTTACTGCGAAGGCGGCTGGCGCGGAATCTGGGGGCGGACGTGCGAGCGTTTTCCTATCCTTCGGTGGCAGCCGATGCCACTGCACACGCGCGCGCCCTGGCGGAGTACCTGCGCGCAATACGCGCGGATACCCTGCACCTGGTCGGACACAGCTTGGGCGGGCTGGTGATCGTGAAGCTCTTCGAGGAGCACTCGGAGGCGCTGTTGCGACTACCACCGGGGCGCATCGTGCTGCTGGGCTCGCCGCTGCGCGGCAGCCTCACTGCGAGGAATCTGGCGCGGCTGCCGTTCGGCAAGACAATCATGGGGCGCACCGTGGGCGAGGAATTGCTGGTGCCGCGTGAGCGCCGCTGGATTGCGCGGCGGGATTTGGGCGTCATCGCGGGTGATTTGGGCGTGGGTCTGGGCCGGCTGGTGGGGAGGCTCGGGGGCGCGAGCGATGGGACCATCTTGGTGGAGGAGACTCAGGTCGAGGGCGCGGCGGACCGGGTGGTGCTGCGGGTGAGTCACACCGGGATGGTGTTCTCCGCGGCAGTGGCGCGCCAGGTGGGTGTTTTCTTGAGCACGGGTCGTTTCAGCCGCTAGCTGGCCTGCTCAAGCGCCGCGGTCCAGCTGCTGCAGACGGAACAGCAAATCCAATGCCTCACGCGGGCTCAAGGAGTTCGGGTCGAGTGCACGCAGGGCTTCGAGGGCGGCGGACTGGTGCGACGCGGACTGGTGCGACGCGGACTGGTGCGACGCGGACCGAGGCGCGGGTGAGAACAGGGGGAGTTCGCCCTGCGGGGAGGTCGAAGTCCGCAGCGCGTCGCGCTCACGCTCGAGTTCGGTCAGGTAGCGTCGGGCCTGAGTCGTCACGGACTTTGGAATGCCGGCGAGCGCAGCGACCTGCAGACCATAGCTCTGGTTCGCCGGGCCCTCCTTGACGCTGTGCAGGAACACCAGGGTGTCGCCGTGTTCCACCGCTTCGACGTGCACGTTGGCCACGCCGGGCGCCTCGCCGGCGAGACTGGTGAGTTCGAAGTAGTGCGTGGCGAACAGGGTGAAGGCGCGGATCTTGTTGGCGATGAAGGCGGCGCAGGCCCAGGCGAGCGACAGGCCGTCGAAGGTGCTGGTGCCGCGGCCCGACCTCGTCCATGAGCACGAGACTCTGGGCGGTGGCGTTGTTGAGAATGTTGGCCGTCTCGGTCATCTCGAGCATGAAGGTCGAGCGGCCGCCGGCGAGATCGTCCGAGGCGCCGATGCGCGTGAATATGCGATCGATGGGCCCGAGCACGGCGCGGCGCGCCGGCACGTAGCAACCGATGTGCGCCAGGATGACGATCAGCGCGGTCTGGCGCATGTAGGTGCTCTTGCCGCCCATGTTCGGGCCGGTGATGATGAGCATGCGCCGCGAGTCATCGAAGCGCAGGTCATTGGGGACGAAGGGTTCGCGGCCGGCGCGCTCGACCACCGGATGGCGGCCGCCCTCGATCAGCAGCATGGGTTCGTCGACCAGTTCCGGCTGTGCGCAGTCGAGAGCGGCGGCGCGCTCCGCGAAACAGGCCAGCACGTCGATCTCGCGCGATGGCGGCCGTGGTCGACTGCAGCGCCGGCAGGCGCGCGGTCAGATGGTCCAGCAAGGCCTCGTACAGCGCCTTCTCGCGCGCCAGGGCCCGATCGCGCGCGCCCAGCACCTTGTCCTCGAAGGATTTCAGTTCGGGGGTGATGAACCGCTCGGCGGATTTCACGGTTTGGCGGCGCAGGTAGTCGGCGGGCACCTTGTCGGCTTGGCTGCGGCTCACCTCGATGAAAAAGCCCTGCACCCGGTTGAAGCCCAGCTTCAGGCTGGACAGGCCGCTGCGCTCGCGCTCGCTTTGTTCGAGGTCGAGCAGGAATTGCTCGGTATTGCTGCCGAGCAGGCGCAGTTCGTCGAGTTCCGCATCGTAGCCCGCGGCGATCACGCCGCCGTCGCGCAGATAGTGCGGCGGGGAGTCGACGATGGCTTGGTCAGCAGGGCGTGATCGTGCTCTGATGGTTGTCGTCGTGGTAGGCGAGTTCGGCGATGAGTCGCTGCAGCAGGGGCGACGGGGCGGCGCCCAGAGCGTCTGGTGCAGCTGGGGCAGCACGGCGAGCGCGGCGCGCAGCTGCGCGAGGTCGCGCGGCCGCGCCGAGCGCAGGGCGATTCTCGCGAGGATCCTTTCCAAGTCGCCGATGGCCTTCAATGGTTCCGCGACGCGTGGCGTGCTGGCGCGGACGTCCATCAGGGTCGCGACCGCCTGGTAGCGCGCGCGCAAGAGTCTCGCGATCGCGCAGCGGCCGATGCAGCCAGCGGCGCAGCATCCGGCCGCCCATGGCGGTGGCCGTGCGGTCGAACACGCCGGCCAGGGTCAGCTCGGGTTTGCCGGCGAGGCTCTCATCGAGTTCGAGGTTGCGGCGCGTCGCCGGGTCCATGATCAGCGCGGCGTCGCGCTCCTCGGTGGTGATGGACAAGCAGATGCGGCAGCGCCGATTTTTGCGTTTCGCGCACGTAGGCGAGCAGCGCGCCGGCCGCGGCAATGCCCAACGGCTTGTCGGCGCAGCCGAAACCGGCGAGGTCGCGCGTGCGGAATTGTTCGGTGAGGGCGCGGGTTGCGGATTCGGTGTCGAAATGCCAGGGCGCCCGCAGCCGCCAGGGTCGTTCCTTGAGCGCCGGATGACGGCGTGAGGCGGGTTGGCCGCCATCGGGCGCCAGCAATTCCGCGGGGCGCAGCCGCTCGATCTCTGCCTCGAGCGCGGGGATGCCGCCGAGTTCCATGACGCTGAAGCGGCCGGCCGACAGGTCCAGCCACGCGAGGCCGAAGCGGCCGCCCGCTCCGATATACGCTGGCGAGCAGGTTGTCGCGCCGTTCTTCCAGCAGGGCTTCATCGGTGAGCGTGCCCGGCGTGACGATGCGCACCACTTCGCGCTCCATCGGGCCCTTGGTTTTGCCGGGCTCGCCGCGCTGCTCGCAGATGGCGACCGACTCGCCCTTGCGGACCAGTTTCGCCAGGTAGGCATCGAGGGTGACCGCGGGCACGCCGGCCATGGGAATGGGCGCGCCGGCGGAGGCGCCGCGCTGGGTGAGGGCGATGTCCAGCAATTGCGCCGCGCGGCGCGCGTCGTCGTAGAACATCTCGTAGAAATCGCCCATGCGGTAGAACAGCAGCACGTCGGGGTGCTGCGCCTTGATGCGCAGGTATTGCTGCATCATGGGGGTGTGTGCGCTGGTATCAGTATTATTCATTAAATCAATGAGTTAGGAAATCTATGGGGCAGTTCTGGGGCAATTTGCCCCGCGCATCTTAAGTCGCGGTAATTATTAGCTATTTTGCCAACCCGCAGGGCGCGATTCGCACACATCCAGGGAATGCAGCAATAGACAGCATTTTCTTGGGACAGACGTAGACTTCGTGCCCGCCGAATCATGTCCAGGTCGTGGCCACAATCCACCGAAGCAGGAGCTAGGCGAGCCTCGGGTCCTCGATTGTTCGCAGCGGTCAAAATTCGCTGAGCAGCGAATTTTGGGGAGCGGGCGAATATTCGGTATAATGAGGTTATTCGCTGTCCAGGAAATAACGCCCTCTCATGACCGAGCCCCCCATAGCTCAGTACGCTCTAATCCAGCAGTTTCTGGAATCACTTCGGGAACTGCCGGACGTGAGTGCTGAATCGGATGTGCTGGAATTTGCCACGGCGGTCAATGACAGCGTTAACGCCAAGATTCACCTGAATGTCGCCGGCAAGTCGATTGTCCTGCTGGTCGAGGCGAAGAAGACTGTCTATCCCCGAGACGTTCACCAGGTGCTATGGCAGTTCAAGACGCTACATCAGAGGCCACATACCGGTGAACAGCCCCACCTTATCGCCGAATCCCTGTCGACTGGCGCGAAGGAACTGCTCAGGGCCGAACGCGTCGGTTACTACGATAGCGGTGGGAGCCTATTTCTGCCTATTTCCGGCGCCTACGTCTATATCGACAAACCGCCTCCAAAGACCTTGGAAAAGTCGGTGCGGTCGCTGTTCTCGGGGCGACGTGCACAGGTGCTGCACGCTCTCTTGGTCCATTACCAGGACTGGTTTGGCGTTACGCAAGTGGCCGAACGGGCGCGAGTGGCGCCGTCCACTGCTTCCGAAGTACTGAGCCAGCTGGAGCGATTCGAATGGCTGGTCTCGCGCGGGCAGGGACCGAGCAAGGAACGTCATCTAAGCGAACCCGGCGCGTTGCTCGATGCCTGGGTCAAGCAGCTTGCGACCCTGCGCGCGCCGACGCTGCGCCGCTATTACGTGCCCGGCGTAAAATTCGATGCTCTGATCGAGCGGCTCAGTCAGGTCCTCGACGCGCATCAGGTCGGTTATGCGGTGAGCTACGAAGCAGCCGCGCAGTGTTATGCGCCGTTCCTGTCCGGTATCTCTCAAGTCCGCGTTCGACTGCTGCCGAGTGCCGGCGCCGACGCGGCGATAGTCGAGCTGGATGCGCGCGTCGTTAACGAAGGGGCAAACCTCTCTGTCATCGAGACGAAGTCGGCGGGAGAACTGCTATTCCGCCAGAAAGACGGCGGGGTCTGGCTGGCGAGCCCCATACAGATCTATCTCGACCTGTTGCGCGGTGAAGGTCGTGCTAAGGAGATGGCCGAACACCTGCGACGAGAGAGGATCGGTTTCTGATGGCCAAGCCCGCGACACTCGATGGCTACAGCGATCAATACACGCACGACTGCGAACGTGTGCTCGTGACTTTGTTGCGTGGACTCGGACCTTGGAAGGAGTCGGTCTATCTGGTCGGCGGACTCACGCCGCGATATTTGGTGAAGGCGCGGCCACCCTCTGTGCCGGCGCACGCCGGCACGTTGGATGTTGATATCGTGATCGATCTCCAGATCCTTGCCGATACGGAGGCGTATCTCACGCTCGAAGAGAACCTGAAGAAAATGGGCTTCGAGCGTGCCGAGAACGACCGGCACCAGAAACTCTCAGACATAGACGGCGTCCCGCTCGATAAATGGGCGGAGTTCTGCCCGAAGAGCCTTGCTCGTTACGAGGTCGATAGGGCGCCCAAGAAGGTCCTCGAGGAAAAATTGTAGTCCAAAATACCGATCGGACGTTGCCGGTCCGTCGAAAGATACAAGAATGTCTATGTCACTTTCCGGTCCGGCGGCGTCACGCGCGGTCGAGCCGAACAGAGCGAGGCTCGTCACATGATAGCGCTCAGCCAGCATGGGCTTATAGTGAGCGAGAAGTTCCAGTACCTGCAATCGGTCCATGACACCCTCCTTTGGGGCCTGGTCGGAATCCTTGCCTATTATGCACCCGACTCAATTAGACAGGCTTGCGCATGGCATCCAGGGCGGCGCAGTCGTAAATTGGATCGTCGCCCTTCGGAGCCGTCGGGGCGGATACTGGCACGTGGCTCTTTCTAGTCCCAGCTCCGCTCCCTCTATACTTTACAATTTGTCAGCGTAATCGGCTTCGGCTCTGCTTTTCGGCACGTTGAATCCTGAGGTGAATTATGAGCGGAGTGAGGAGCGCGATGCATTCAGATCATGATCTTGCGCGGCTCGCCGCGCGCGTCGGCCGACACTTATTGGATAGCCGACGCGGGTTGGCGACGGCTGAATCCTGCACCGGGGGTTGGATCGCGAAGGCCATAACCGATATTGCGGGAAGCTCGCAATGGTTCATCGAGGGCTTCGTCACCTACAGCAATGAGTCCAAGGTTGACCGGCTTGGAGTATCGCGTACTGTGTTGGAGAATGAGGGCGCGGTGAGCGAAGCCGCCGCACGAGCGATGGCCGTCGGCGCGCTCAAACGAACAGGAGCGCAGTTGGCGGTGGCCGTGACCGGCATCGCCGGCCCAGGCGGCGCGGTGCCCGGCAAGCCGGTGGGAACCGTCTGGCTGGCGTGGGCTGAGCGGCGTGGGCGCACAATGCGTGTTGCCGTGCAACTGAGGCATTTTCGCGGCGACCGAGAAGCGGTGCGCCGAAAGACCGTGCACGCGGCTGCTTCGCGGGGCTGCTCCGCAGTATACAGTAGTCGATACCTGGCCACTACTGGATAAGACGGCGAAGACAGTAGAAATCTCTGCAATTTCGATGCATATGAGATGAGCGCTCGGCGCTGAATATGAAATAATAGCGCCACACTTTGTTGAGGAATCCCCATGGAAGAGAATCGCAAGAAAGCTCTCGCGGCCGCGCTGAGCCAGATCGAAAAACAATTTGGCAAAGGCTCGGTCATGCGCTTGGGCGATGCCGGCGCCACCTACGAAGTGGACTCCATTCCCACCGGTTCGCTGGGGCTCGATATCGCGCTCGGCGTCGGCGGAATTCCGCGCGGCCGGGTCATCGAGATTTTCGGGCCGGAGTCCTCGGGCAAGACCACGCTGACGCTGGCCATCATCGCCTCGGCGCAGAGCCAACGGCGGCACGGCGGCATTCGTCGATGCCGAGCATGCGCTCGATCCGGTGTATGCGGAGAAGCTCGGCGTCAAGGTCAACGACTTGCTGGTCTCGCAGCCGGACACGGGCGAACAGGCGCTGGAGATCACCGACATGCTGGTGCGTTCGGGCGCGGTCGATGTGGTCGTGGTCGACTCGGTCGCCGCGCTGACGCCGAAGGCGGAAATCGAAGGCGAGATGGGCGATCAGCACATGGGCCTGCAGGCGCGGCTCATGTCGCAGGCGCTGCGCAAGCTGACCGGCAACATCAAGCGCTCGAACACCATCGTGATTTTCATCAACCAGATCCGCATGAAGATCGGCGTCATGTTCGGCAACCCGGAAACCACCACCGGCGGCAACGCGCTGAAGTTCTATTCGTCGGTGCGCATGGACATCCGGCGCATCGGCGCGATCAAGAACGGCGAGGAAGTGGTCGGTTCGATGACCCGCGTCAAGGTGGTCAAGAACAAGGTGGCGCCGCCGTTCCGCGAGACCGAATTCGAAATCATGTACGGCACCGGCATTTCCAAGGAAGGCGAGCTCATCGAGCTGGGCGTGCTGCACAATCTGGTGGAAAAGTCCGGCTCCTGGTACAGCTACAAGGGTGAGCGGATCGGCCAGGGCAAGGACAATGCCCGCACCTTCCTGCAGCAGCATCCCGAGATCGCCAAGGACATCGAGGCGCAGATCCGCGCCAAGCTGATTCCGGAAAAGGCGACCATGAACCGGGGCGGCGACGTCAAAGAGGCGTAACGGCCCTGGGTCGCCACGGAGGTCGAACCGCTCGATGCGCGCGCGGCCCGGGCGGCGGCGCTCGATGCGCTGGCCCGCCGCGACCACGCGTCCGAGGATTTGCGCCGCAAGCTGCTCGACAAAGGTTACGATGCGGTCGATCGTTGCGCCGCTGCTCGAAGCGCTGCGCGGCGAAAAATTGCTCGATGATCGGCGCTACACGGAGAACTTCGTGGCCTATCATGCGGCGCGGGGCCAGGGGCCCCTGCGCGTGCGCGCCGATTTGCGCCGGCACGGCTTGGAGGGGGATCTGGTCGAGGAGTGCCTCGACGCCTTTCCCGACTGGATTGTGCAGCTGCGAAAAGCCCGGCAAAAGAAATTTGGCGCGAAGTTGCCGGCCGATTACGCCGACAGGCAGCGCCAGGTGCGATTCCTAGGTTACCGCGGTTTCACGAGCGCTCAGATACGAACGGCCTTAGGATTTGATATTGACCTTGACGCTGCGGATACCGACGAAATATGAAACGCGACGCTAGATTGAAATCGATGACGAGCACGGAAATCCGGGCGAGCTTCCTGGAGTTCTTTCGCAAGAACGGCCACGCGGTGCTGCCGTCGAGCTCGCTCGTGCCCGGGAACGATCCCACGCTGCTGTTCACCAATGCCGGCATGGTCCAGTTCAAGGATGTGTTTCTCGGCAAGGAAATGCGCGACTACTCGCGCGCGGCCACCGCGCAGCGCTGCGTGCGCGCCGGCGGCAAGCACAATGATCTGGAGAACGTCGGCTACACGGCGCGGCACCATACTTTTTTCGAGATGCTGGGTAATTTCAGCTTCGGCGACTATTTCAAGCGCGAGGCCATTCATTTCGCGTGGAACTTCGTCACCGGCACTCTGGGGATTCCGAAGGACCGGCTGTGGGTGACGGTGTACAAGGAGGACGACGAAGCGGAGCGCATCTGGACCGAGGAGATCGGCATCGACCCCACGCGCTGCACGCGCATGGGCGAGAAGTCGAATTTCTGGTCCATGGGCGAAACCGGCCCCTGCGGCCCGTGCACGGAGATCTTCTACGATCACGGTGCGGAGATCCCCGGCGGGCCGCCGGGCACGCCCGATGAAGACGGCGATCGCTACGTCGAGATCTGGAACCTCGTATTCATGCAGTACGACCGCTCGTCGGACGGTGTGCTCGTGCCGCTGCCCAAACCCTCGGTGGACACCGGCATGGGATTGGAGCGCGTCGCGGCCGTCATGCAGGGCGTGCACAGCAACTACGACATCGATTTGTTCAAGGCGCTGATCCGTGCAGCAGCGGAGATCACCGGGACGGATGATCTCGAATCATCCAGTTTGCGCGTGATTGCCGACCATATTCGCGCCTGTACATTCCTGATCATCGACGGCGTCGTGCCCTCCAATGAGGGACGCGGCTATGTATTGCGGCGCATCATCCGCCGCGCAATTCGCCATGGCTACAAGCTCGGCCAGACTCGGCCTTTTTTCCATAAGCTGGTGGCGAGTCTGGTGCGGGAGATGGGTGCGTACTACGCCGAACTCGTGAACGGCGAGGCGCGCGCAACCCAGATTCTCGCTCCAGGAAGAGGAGCCGATTTGCCGAGACTTTGACCACCGGCATGGCGCTGCTCGACGCGGAGGCCGCCAAGTTGACGTCCACGGTGATTCCCGGCGAGACCGTGTTTCGCCTGTACGACACCTACGGCTTTCCGCTGGATTTGACCGCCGATGTGGCCCGCGAACGCGGTCTCACCATCGATCAGGCGGGTTTCGACGCGGCGATGGAAGCGCAGCGCGGCCGTGCACGCGCGGCCAGCAAATTCGGCGCGGAGCTGCGGGATTCGGTGAAGCTGTCGGGCAAGACGGATTTCCTGGGCTACGATCGGTTGACCGACCGCGGTGCGGTAACGTCATTGATTTTCGACGGAGCGTTGGTTGATGCGCTGCGGCCGGGTCAGGAAGGCCAGGTGGTGCTGGACCACACGCCGTTCTACGCGGAGAGCGGCGGCCAGATCGGCGATGCCGGCGTGCTCGTCAGCGGCGCGCGCGCGTTTCACCGTGCGCGATACGCAGAAAATCGGGGCTTCATTTGCGCATGTGGGAGTGCTCGACGACGGCGAGTTGCGGGTGGGCGATGTTGTCGAGGCTCGAGTCGATGGGGAGCGCCGCACCGCGATTGCGCTGAATCATTCGGCCACGCATCTGCTGCATGCCGCCCTGAGAAAGGTGCTCGGCCTGCACGTCGAGCAAAAGGGTTCGCTGGTGGCGGCTGATCGATTGCGCTTCGATTTCTCGCATACACAAGCGTTGTCGGCCGAGGAACTGCGCCGCGTCGAGGAACTGGTGAACACCGCCATTCGCGGCAATGCGCCCGTGGAAACCCGGGTCATGGCGCTCGACGATGCGGTCGCAGCAGGCGCAATGTCCCTGTTCGGCGAGAAATATGAGAGCGATGTCCGCGTGCTTTCGATCGGGGATTTTTCGATGGAACTCTGCGGCGGCACTCACGTCGAACGTGCTGGCGATATTGGATTGTTCAAGATTTTGAGCGAATCGGGCGTCGCGGCCGGCGTGCGCCGAGTCGAGGCGGTAACCGGCAAGACGGCGTACGACTGGGTGGTGCATACGGATCAGGTACTGCGCGATATTGCTGCGCTGCTTCGGGGCAGCCGCGAGGATGTGGACGAGAAAGTCCGCGAGCTCGTCGAGCGCTCCCGCAAGCTGGAAAAGGAGGTGCAGCAGCTCAAATCCAAACTGGCGAGCGGTCAGGGCGGCGATTTGGCTTCCCAGGCAAAGGATGTGGGCGGAATCAAGGTTTTAGCCGCCCAAATCGACGGCGCGGACGCAAAATCGTTGCGCGATGCGGTCGATAAGCTGAAGATGAAGCTCGGGTCCTCGGTCATCGTGCTGGCGACGGTGCAGGACGGCAAAGTGGTGTTGGTGGCGGGCGTTTCGGCGGATTTGCTGAATCGCATGAAGGCTGGAGAAATCGCCGGTGCCGTTGCCGCGCTGGTCGGCGGAAAGGGCGGAGGCCGCGCCGATTTTGCCCAGGCGGGCGGCACACAGCCCGAAAATCTAGGCAAGGCGCTGGAAGGAGTCGAGTCCTTGATACGCAGCCGCCTGTCTAATTGAACGGTCCGCTTTTTTGGGTAGCAAGTTTTGTTTTTTGCGACACGAAGTTGCAACATTCGTTGTATGGATTCTTGTATTCTCCGATTGATTGGATTGCAAGGGTCGGTTGAAGGCGATGCGGTATCTGAGGCGGTAGTTGTCGTCGCTGCAATGGCAAGGAAGTAGGAGTCCCATTATGTTGATATTGACCAGGCGTGTCGGCGAGACCGTGATGATCGGCAACGAGGTCACCGTGACCGTGTTGGGTGTCAAGGGCAACCAAGTCCGGATTGGAGTCAATGCACCCAAGGATGTGGCCGTTCACCGCGAAGAGATTTATGAGCGCATCAAGCGCGAAGAAGACCAGGATGCACGCTCGGGAGCTCCGGTCGCCAAGATCGTCGATGACGCTTGAAGCCTGACCGAGGCGATTGGACCCTTTAGCCTTTACCTGGACTGCCCCGGACGGGTATCATCCGGCGCTCCGCGATTAGGGCGATTTCCTGACCGGAGAGGTGGCCGAGTGGTCGAAGGCGCGCCCCTGCTAAGGGCGTATGGGTCAAAAGCCCATCGAGGGTTCGAATCCCTCCCTCTCCGCCATAGGGCACATCAATTCTCGTCGGTTTCGATCACTCAGTCGTCGCAGCGACAATGTGCAGATTCGAACCCGAGATATGGTAAATGGGGTTCGACAAAATCGCCGCAGGGGATTTTGGACGACGCGAACGCGTCGCCGTCGCCCGAAGGGCGGGGGCCGAAGGCCCGAGTCAATCCCTCCCTCCGCGCTAGACGGCACTTAACCGAACACATGGTGCATCGTCGGTGCGTGCGTTCTAAACCGCGGCAGGATTACCGTCGCGTCGGCGTACCCGGTGCGGGTATGTCGCACCGCGTTGCCAATGTTCACACATGACTACCAGCGTTGCCGATGTCCGCCTACATCCCTGCGCTTGCCCAGCAATTAGTCTCCTTAAACACACCGTGCGGAGAATACAGATGCAGAATAATCACCCGAAAAGCGAAAAGCCGGCAATGAAGGAGCGCGCGGCAGAGGCTAAAGATAAGAACGGACGCCAGCAGAGTACTGCCCGAGAGAAATTGAGCAAAAGCCATGTCGGAAGCGTTCAAAGGCGTGACGGACACCTCAAATCGAACGATTCCGCCAAAAAATAAGCGTCAATCGTGAAGCGACTCAGTGGGTCTGCCCGTCAGGCAGATTGATGCAACATCTGAAGACGCCAGCAGCCGAATCGACAGAGCGTAGCCTTGCAGTCCTGACATAAAGACGCCGGCCAAGGTGTGTGAGACTTCACGGGACTCTCTGTGGCCCACCGCACATACGACGGCAGAAAATAAGCGGACGGTGAGGCACCTGGATGCCCGTCGTCCACTCGTCATCGCAACCGATGTGTTGCCACGCCCGGGCCTCCCAAGGAATGGCGCGAGCACTCCCGGTAGCGGTGTTTCGTCGCGTCGGGACACCAATGGAGAAATTCATATGAATGCCGACTCGCCCCCCGTCACAACCTCCCTCGGCTTTGACGTTAAGGAAAAGGCCTCGAAACTCCGTAACAGCGCTGACGGGCCACGGGTCGTTCGCCCAAGAATTCTGGTTGTCGACAATGATCGGGCGACGTGTCGGCTCCTCAGTATTCGTCTTGGCGCCGCGAACTATGAGGTGGAATGTGTGAGTAGTGCCCGGGCGGCGTTGGATGCGTGCGTACCATTGCGCCCGGATCTGGTGATTAGCGATTTGCGCATGGACCCGATAGATGGGCTCGGTCTGCTGAAGGAATTGAAGAGCCGCTGGCCGGAGATGAGCGTCATCATCTTGACCGCCCACGGCACCATTCCCGCGGCAGTGCAGGCCACCCGATGCGGCGCGTTCGGCTTTTTGGTCAAACCGGTAGAGAAATTGGAATTGTTAGGACAGGTTCAACGGGCGATCGCGTCGACCACGCTCACGCCCAGCGAGGGTGGCTGGCGCGCGGACATCGTCTCCCGCAGTCAACTCATGGAGGACCGATTGAAGCAAGCCAATAGAGCTGCGAGCACCGAGTTGCCCGTCCTGTTAACGGGCGAAAATGGTACGGGAAAGGAACTCTTTGCGCGTGCCATTCACTTGGCCAGTGGGCGTCGCGATAAACCATTCATCGTCGTCATCTGCCGAATGCCGGTTGACGACGTGCCCGAATCAGAACTCGAAGCGGAACTCTTCGGTCCGGAAAGCGGCGATGTGGGCGGTGAAGGCGCGTCGGATTGTGGTGCATTTCAAGCAGCGCACGGAGGCACTTTATTGCTCCATGAAATCGGCAATTTGCCGATGGGATCGCAAATAAAGCTCATCAATACGCTGTACGACGACCACGAATCCACGGGCAAGAATCGAGCACGCGCCGATGTGCGGCTGATCTGCACCACCTCTCACGATCTGGGACAACTGATCGATACCGGACAATTTCGTGAAGATTTGTACTACCGAATCAACGTTTTGCCGATCGAGGTACCTCCCTTGGGGCGGCGTCGCGAAGACATTCCCCTGTTGGTCTCGCACTTTCTGCAGCAATCGATGGAAGAGGGCGGCCTCGCCAAAATATATTCACCGGAGGCGTTGGAATTGCTCATGACCTCGGATTGGCCGGGGAACGTCCGGCAGCTCTCCGATTTGGTAAAGCAGAACGTTTTTCATTCGCCGGATAATGTCATGACGGAAGAATGTGTTCAGCAATCGTTGGGAAGCGATTCAACTCGAATCGCTTCCTACGATGATGCGCGCGATGAATTCTCGCGCGGCTACCTTGTCAAGAATTTACAAAGTACCGCGGGCAATATCACCCAATCGGCTCGTCTCGCAAAGCGCAATCGCACCGATTTCCACAAACTGATGTTGCGCTATCGCATCTTCGCGGAGGATTTCAAGAGGAGGCTGCCTCGCTAGCTGCCCACCGGTACAAGTTCGTCTGTGCGATGCCCGACAGACCATTATCCCTAAGGTTTGATATCGTTAGTGACCGTTGGAGGCGGTTACCCCTCCGGTTCGAAACCAAGGATGCTGGTCGTTAAGCCACCCAGAGTTCACGGTCCCGAGAACGAGCGATCGGAACCGAGCGCCCGTGAGCTCGCGCAGGTACTCGAACATAGCGGCGAAGCCGTGATCGTCAAGGACCTGAACGCGGTGGTCACCTACTGGAACCGGGAAGCGGCCTCTTTGTACGGATTTTCCGCGGAGGAGGCCATCGGTCAGCCGTTGCGCAAGCTGCATGCCGCCGAGCTCTCAGAGGCCGACTATGCATCTGTCCTCGCGCGAATTCGCGCGGGACGTCCGATCTCTTCGACCGCCGAGCGGCGCAAGAAGACCGGCGAAACCGTGCGCGTTACGCTCAATACGACCCCGTTGCTGGACGAACAAGGTGCGTTGATCGGCGAGATTACGATCGCACGCGACGTCACCGCAATGTTTCAGAAGGAAGAAGCCTTGCGCCGGGCCGAGCGGGAGCTGCGCCTGCAGGCCGAGGACGCTATTCCCCGGTTGGCCGTTCCATCGAACCCAACGAAACCGGCTCAAATTCGATGGGCGTTGAACAAAGCGCCGTTGAACGAAATTCTCGTTGGGTTGGCATTGCTCGTGTCCTCCTGCAGATCCATTTTACTGACCCGTGTTCCGGGAGGTATAACGCTTTTCTGGCCGGGCGGTGCGATAGCCGCGGCACTCTTGATCCGCCTGCCACGGATTCGATGGATCAGTGCGACGATTTCACTGGTGGCTGCGCTCATGATCGTCAATGTGGTTGCGGCCCAGCGGTCGTGGTCCGTCGCCGCATTGTTCGCCGGGGTCGGCCTCTCGGAGATCGCCATGATGGTGGCGGTGTTTCGCAACTGGCGATTTCCGTATCCCGATATCAGGGTCAACCAAGCCGCCATCATGACTGCGATCTTTGGCGTTGCGATCCCAGGGGTCGCTGCGATCGGTGCGGGGCTTGTCCTTCATATGAATTTTGCGGTCCCCTTCATGGAGGGCACCCTCCAATGGTGGGCATCCCACGCCATTGGTGCATGCCTACTAGGCCCTCCGATCATTTTGTTCAGCGTCAAGGGATTCAGGCGCCTGCTGCAAGGAAAATTTCTTGCATTCAATGCATTGACATTGCTCGTGTGCCTCATCGGCGGCTACTTGATGATTCGCTATGTGAAATTCCCCTTCGTCTCGATGAGTCTTCTGCTATTGATTGCGGCCTTCCGTATGGGTGCCTTGGGTGCCTCGCTGATGAGCCTGTGTTTTGGACTCATGATTACGACTCTCTGGATCCTCGGGATTCGGCCCCTGGGTCTTGACCCCACTGCATCGACCAGCGGTTCTTTGCTTGGACTTCCGGTGATTGCACTACTCGCCTGCGTGATGCCGCCGATCGCGGTGGGCTTGGGGAGCGACGCGCGTCGCGCAGCCGCCCGAGCACTGCGAACCAGCGAACGCCGTTTTCGCGAATCGATGGAGCATTCTCCGATCGGAATGTTGATATCCGATCTGAATGGCGTTTGGGCCTACACCAATATCGCATTGCAACAAATGCTTGGCTATACCGCGGAGGAGTTCCAAGCGCTCCCGCCGGGAGGTCCCTCCAAGGCCGAGGAGATTGGAAGGAAAGCGAAGGTCGCTGGAAGCGGCTCCTGTCCGGCGAGATTGATTCCTACGGTATCGTGCGTAGTTTTCAACATAAGGACGGGCACTGGGTGTGGACGCAGGTGGCCGTCTCCCTCCTGCGCGATGAAGAGGGATTGCCGATCCACCTGATTGCGCAAATCGAAAGTCTCGAGGCGCGGCGACACGCGGAGGGAAAGCTCGCCGAAGAGCGCGAACGATTGAGGATTACGTTGCAGTCCATCGACGATGCCGTCATCACCACGGATGCGCAAACGCACATTACCTATGTCAACGCTGCGGCGGAATCCCTGTTGGGCCTGGCGATGAACGCGGTTGAGGGTCGCCGCGTCGAAGAGGTGATCCATCTACTGGATCCTGAAACCTCCAAGGCCGCCGCGAATTTGATAGGCCAAAGCATGCTGCATGGAAAGGTGTTTCGGCGCGAGCGGGCCTGTTTGCTGATTCGGGCCGACGGAACCTTTTGTCACGTGACCGACATCGTCTCTCCTGTGTTGGAAACGACCGGTGTGGTGAGCGGCATGGTCATCGTGTTTCATGATGTGACGCTCGATGTCGATCGCACCCGCGACTTGCAACACCGTGCCATGCGTGATCCTCTCACCGGGCTCAGTAATCGGGCCGAGTTTGAGGAGCGGCTTCGCACTGTGTTCGGGAGGGCCCGTCACTTGGATCGCCCGGCCGCTGTCATGGCGATCGACCTCGATCGATTCAAAGCCGTGAATGATGCGGCGGGCCATGCGGCCGGCGATGCGGTGCTATGCAAGGTCGCCGAGGCGTGCCGGCTCGCGCTGCGTTCGTCAGACATTGTCGGGAGACTGGGAGGCGATGAGTTCGCCACCATTCTTGATAACTCCTCCGAGGACCGCGCGACGGACATTGGCCGGCGAATCTTGCGGGCACTGAACCCGTTGGAATTCGAATGGAAAGGAACACGTTACAGCATCGGTGCGAGCATCGGCCTGGCTATGAATAGGGACATGGCCGACGAGAAGTCTTGGTTAGACGCCGCCGATAAAGCCTGTTATATCGCCAAACGAGACGGACGCGGGCTGCTGCGAATCGCCGCGACTTTCGATAACGCCTCATAGCCGGAGACGACCTCGAAGAGCTCCTCATCGATGGACTCCTGCCTGATCCGATGGAATTTACGCGTAAGTCCCCGCAGAACGTCGGCGATATTCTCCTCGGCACGTTGCATCGCCGCCAAACGACTGGCATTTTCGCTTGCCAGCGATTGCGCACAAGCCTGAAACAATAGGACAAAAAGATATTCGCGGACGATCGCCCGCAGTGCGGTCCCGGTGCCGCCAATGACTTCCGGTACTGTCGGAGTGACCCAGCGAAGCGCCGTCAATTCGCGTTGCCAGATCGCATCGAGGGGCAACAGACGCTTGCTGACGGGTCGGTAACCCGCGGATGCGAGCGGTTGGTTGTGATACACATAAATTTCATTGACGTGACTCTCCGCTCGGGCGGTCTCGATGCCGATCAGGATCTGATCCACGAGCGGCAGGATGCCATCGATTGAATGGGGAACGGGTAGGTAAGTCGGTGAGGGTAATCCCGCTTCGGTCACGAGTTCCCGCATGCGATCTCCCGCGACCCAGACACAGTGAGTATCGCCCGGCAATGCGCGGAGTGTGCGGGCGGCGAACTCCATGAGCACTTCGTTAAAGCGACCCACGAGACCCTGGTCCGAACCAAAGAGGATCGCACCCCGGGTGAGGGCGCCCGATTGGCCAGGCGCATGAGCCGTCGAACCCATCTCACGAAGGCACACGGACAGGGCGAGCTCTGCGGTGCGGGCGTAGTCCTGCAGGGACTCGACCGACTGTTCGTATTGCGCGATGCTCGACGCGGCGAGCGCCTTCATCGAGCGGACCACGGCGGAAAGATCCTTCGCGCCCTTTATCTTTCGACCGAGAGCTTCTGAGCCGTGACTCACGACGCGACCTGGGCAATGGGTGTTGTCGGCGCAACGGAGTGAAACGGTGTCAGCGCCGACGCGGCAATGTCCAGTACGGCTTTCCTATCGACATCGCTCAAGTGGGATGCCGAGGTCAATCGGTCGACGACCTCCACCGCAAGGCCCGTCGTCGCCTGACACAGCGAGTGCTCGGCGTCGGATACTCTGTCCACTGGTATCGGATCAAATAGGCCCGCCGCCAATGCCAGCAACACCGCTAACTGATCGGTGAGCGACACCGGCCGCGACTCGGGTTGTTTGAGGCATTCGCGGATGCGTCGTCCATGCTCGATGATTTTGCGTGTCGAGTCATCCAGCCGTGTACCAAATCGCGAGAAAGACTCCAGTTCCTCAAACTGGGAGTAGGAAAGCTTGAGGTCGCCGGCGACGGCACGATACGCCGCGCGTTGCGCGGCGCCCCCCACGCGAGACACAGATTGACCGACATCGACTGCCGGCAGTACTCCCAGTTCGAATAAGGTGGGCGATAGATAGATCTGACCGTCCGTGATCGAGATTAGATTCGTCGGAATGTAGGCTGAGATATCCTGCGCTTCCGTCTCTATGATGGGGAGGGCGGTCAATGAGCCGCCGCCGCGATCCGCGGACAAATGCGTCGCCCGTTCCAGCAGGCGAGAATGAATATAAAAGATGTCCCCCGGATAGGCCTCCCGTCCCGGTGGCCGGCGCAGCAATAGAGAAAGCTCACGGTAGCTTCGCGCGTGATGGGTGAGATCATCGTAGACAATCAGCACGTCACGCCCCGCTTCCATAAAGAACTCCGCAATGCTCGTGGCAGCGTAGGGCGCGATATAGCTAAGACCGGGAGCTTCGTTGCCTTCGGCCACCACGACAATGCAGTAATCCATGGCGCCGCTCTCGCGCAATTGGGCCACGACCTTGGCGACCGCGGATGCTCTCTGACCGATGGCGCAGTACACACAGATCACGTTCGTGCCGCGTTGGTTCAAGATTGCGTCAATGGCAATGGCGGTTTTGCCCGTTTGCCGATCGCCGAGAATCAATTCGCGCTGCCCGCGGCCTATTGGGATCATCGCATCAACGACGGTCAGGCCCGTCTGCAACGGGACAACCACGGCGGCCCGATCCATGATGGGGGGGGCCGGACGCTCGATAGGGCGTCGTTCCGTCCCTATGAGGGCGCCCCGATCATCGAGCGGTTTACCGAGCGGGTCAATCACTCGTCCGAGCAACCCCTCGCCGACAGCCACATCCATTACACGACCGGTCCGAGCGACCTGATCTCCGACTTGAATGGTTTGGCAGTCCCCCAAAAGAATGACGCTGACTTCCGTTTGATCGATGTTGAAGGCGATGCCGTATGTGCCGCTGGGAAATCGCACCAATTCCTCGAATCCCACCTCCGGTAGCCCCGAAACGGTCGCGATCCCGGTGGACACCCGGGTGACCAACCCTACCTCATGCGGCGCGAGTTCCGGTACGAATGTCTCTCGAGCTTCCCGGAGCGCCGCAAATGTGCGTTCAAGAGCGAGGTTCGCGGGGGTAGGCGCCGTGGTCAAGGTACCGCACCTGACGGCTTGATTTGAGCGTTTATGAGAGCCTGCGCCTTCTCTTCCAGCGCCCCTAGGTATTCCGCGATGCTCCAAGAGAGTTTTTGACCACCCACTGTCAATTCAATGCCGCAAATGCCGTCCGGCGCGGTCTCGAACGCCAAGCGGATATCCGCGGCAAACGTTTCGTTGAGGGCATTTTGTATGGTCGTTTTCTCTCGCGTGGCCAGGGAGAAGCGGCTGCACACGACCGCTGCAGCGTGCGGCGCTTTTAGCGCAAGGTTGAACAGCTGTTTCGCTTCTGGCGTCAACTCCCGCAGGCGACGCGTGAATATTTCGCCCAACCGTTCCTCGAGTGTCGTGGATGCAAGATCGCCAAGCGCTCGGCGTGCCACTTCATAGACTTCGCTGGCCGCCAATCGCATCATCTGATCCATGAGCGCCGTGGCGTCGTTGCGCGCAGCGGTGCGCTGCCCGGACAGCAGGTCGTTCGCCGCCTTGCGAGCGTCGTCCAATAGGCGTTCGTGCTCTGCTTTGATATCGAGCGAGGCCTTCGCCATCAACGCGTCGCGATCTTGGTCGAATTGCTTATTTTTCTCGTCAAATTCATCGTGCGACTTTCGCGCCTGGGCCTCTCTAGCGCCAGCCGCAGCCAATTCTGCCGCAATGCGTTTCTCGCGGGCGTCGATGGCATTCAGAATGGGCTTGTAAAGAAAGCGCTTGAGCAACCACACCAAGATGACGAAGTTAACCGCTTGCGCGCCCACCGTGAACCAATCAATCAGCATGGCTCATTTCCCCGGCACTTGAGCGATGACATGCGTCCAAAATGGGTTGGCGAATATGAGGATCATGGACACGACAAAACAGTAAATAGCCAGTGACTCGATCATCGCCAGGCCCACAAATAGGGTCCGAGTGATCGTGGCCGAGGCATCCGGCTGCTGGGCCAGCGAACTGAGCGCCACCGCCACGGCCCGTCCTTCCCCTAAGGCAGGACCCATGCAGCCGATTCCAATGGTCAGGCCGGCGGTAACTATCGATGCGATCGCAATCCAGGTACTGCTATCCATGTGAAATCTCTCTTGTTCGGGTACGGGTGGCGGCCGCGATGTAAACCGCAGCCAATATAGTGAAAATGTAGGCTTGGACCATTCCGGTGAGCAGGCCGAGCGCCAGCATCACGAGCGGGAACAGCAACGGCGTGATCGTGAGCAAGATGCCAATGATCATCACGCCGCTCATCATGTTGCCGAAGAGGCGCACGGCGAGAGCCAGAGTGCGCGAGAGTTCACTGATGATGTTGAACGGCAGCATGAGGATGGTGGGTTCGGTGTAGGTTTCCAGGTATCCCCGCACGCCCTGTTCCGCGATCCCGAAGAACGGCACGGCGAGAAAGACGCACGCGGCGAGCGCCGCCGTCGTCGACAGAGAGCCCGTCGGGGGTTCAAAGCCTGGAATCATCGTGCACAAGCTCGACATCGCGACGAACAGGAACAGAGTGCCCAGGAACGGTAAGTACTTTTCGGCGTGGATCAAGCCTACTTCTTTGATTTGCGCTTCGATCGTGGTCACGATGATCTCGAGTGCGCCTTGCCACCGCGAAATGGGGCCTTCGGTTGCCAACGTGCCGGTAATGATCTTGGCCCCAATCCCCATGACGATCATCATGACCCATGTGGTTATGATGGTTCCGTTGAGATCGAAGAAGCCGTGATGCCACAATACTTGTTGGTCCGAACTCAAATTCATGATGCCGCCCTTCTTGGCGGCGGCGCTATCGTCCCTTTTGGCCTTGACCTGAGGCGCTGGATGGCAATGCGTGCCACCAGGAATCCGAACAGACAGGACAGTGCGCGGCGCCAATCTCCGTGCGAAACCCAGTAAAAGGCAGCCATCACCACGATGGTTCGGAGCAGCAGACTACCGAGGAACCACACTGCCGGGGAGTTTGACGCGAAAGCGCGGCCAATCGTCCACCAAAGACCTCCGAAATAAAACACTCCGAGCGGCAGCCCGCAGACAAACGCCACACCCATCATCTCGATCTCCCTAAGGGTCATCGGTGGGCTCCTGGTGAATGGCCGCGTTTTGATCGGAAATCCAATGCCAGGCGTTGGCGCACCCCAAAATGAGCCCTGCGACCAGCAACGCGAGAGTCCAAGAATGAGCACCCGGATGATGTCGATCCAGCCACAGCCCGAGCATCGCACCGAGCAATGTCGGCACTGTCACTGACCAACCGATCACGCCGAACATGCCAAGACCGAACCACGGGCGTGGGGTGCCCGCACGCTGAGCCTTCAGCTTTCGAGCCGCTTTGATCTCGATTTGCCGGCTGAATGGTGGCTCACTATCGCCCATGTTGGAATTCTGCAAATCGACCGAGGAGGGCGCCTTCCATCCTGGCAACGGCCGCGCGAACGTCGCGCTCCTGGCGATCGAGCGATAGATATTCACGCTTTACGGTCTCGTGTAGTTCGCTCAAG
Organism: uncultured Gammaproteobacteria bacterium; assembly: GCA_963807505.1. Taxonomy (GTDB): domain Bacteria; phylum Pseudomonadota; class Gammaproteobacteria; order Steroidobacterales; family Steroidobacteraceae; genus Bog-1198. The sequence continues at coordinate 2,618,995 of CAWECC010000001.1, forward strand.
GTCGTGCCTTGGATGGCTTGCCGCACCGATACCATGACATCTGCGCCACTCTTGACCAGCACTCCTTGATCCACCGCGAGATAGGCGGTGTGATCCCCCAGCGTGTACGTCAGAACGCCCGGCACCAGCGCCGCAACGCAATCGAGCCGGTGAGGGAGTAGTCCAAACGATCCTTCACGAGTTTCGGCGACGATGCGGGAAACTCGTTCCAGGTCGAGGAAGATCCGAGACGGGAGAAGAACCTTAAGATTCATGAGCTGTCGCGCTCGGGCGCTCCGGTGTTGCGTCCCGTTGGCGCGCCTCGCCGATTGCGCCGATCATGTAGAGGGCGCTCTCCGGATAATCCTTGAATTCATCGGCAATAATCCGCTCGCAGCCATCGAGCGAATCGCCCAAGCTCACCAACTTGCCCTTGATGCCTGTAAATTGCTCGGTCGCAAAGAAGGGTTGCGTCAGAAACCGCTCCAAACGACGTGCACGGGCGACCGCCTTACGGTCCTCCGGCGAGAGCTGTTCGAGACCCAGCATTGCGATCACATCCTTGAGCTCCTCGTACTGAGCCAGGGTGCGGCGGATCTGCTGCGCCACCGCATAGTGCCGGTTGCCGACAATGCCGGGTGTCGCCATCTTGGAACTGGATTGCAGCAGATCGATCGCGGGATACAACCCTTCGCTTGCCCGTTTGCGTGACAACACGATGGAGGCCGACAGATGCGAAAACACGTGTACGGCTGCCGGATCGGTCAAATCATCCGCCGGTACGTAAACGGCCTGAATAGAGGTGATCGCACCTGCGGCGGTGTTGGCGATGCGCTCTTCCACGGCGGATAGTTCCGTACTCATGGTCGGTTGATAACCCAACTGAGAGGGCATTTGCCCCATCAGCCCCGACACTTCCATGCCGGCCTGGATGAACCGGAATATGTTGTCGATCAACAGCAGTACGTCCCGGTGCTCATCGTCTCGAAAGTACTCGGCCATCGTCAGTGCCGTCTGGCCGACGCGAAAGCGGCTGCCGGGAGGCTCGTTCATCTGCCCGAATACCATGACCATGTCTTTGAGCACGCCGGCGGCCTTCATGTCACGGTACAGCTCTTCCCCTTCTCGGCAGCGCTCGCCGATACCGCAGAAAATGCTGACGCCTTGCCGATGGCCGATCATGTTGTGGATCATTTCGGTGAGGAGTACGGTCTTACCCACACCGGCTCCGCCAAACAAGCCGGCTTTGCCGCCGCGCTCGAGTGGTACCAATACATCGATGGCCTTGATGCCGGTCTCGAACACTTCTGAGCGGGTTGAGCGTTCCGACAGGGGCGGGGGTGCTCGATGGATGCTGCGCCACTCGACATCCTCAGGGTCCGGCTGGCGATCGATGGCGTGACCAAACACGTCGAACATGCGCGAAATGATGTTCTTGCCCACCGGCGCTCGTAGCGGCATCCCGGTGTCCTCGACCGGCATTCCTCGGTATACCCCTTGAGTCGGAGTCAGAGCGATGCCGCGCACGTGGTTGGCATCTACCTGCGTCATCACCTCGATGACGATCTGCCCACTTGCCCCGGTGCGCAGCACCGAGGAAATCAAGGGTAAGCAACTCTCGAAACGAACATCGACGACACTACCGCGCACGGCCGTCACGCTACCGCGGTTCGGCGGCTTTACCTCATCCGTCATGCGCGGTCTCCAACTCCGCCGGCGGCGTCGGCACATTTGATTGCATGCGGTAAGGTTGTAACCCCTGTATGGGGGTCGAGTCTGTACGCTACCGCGCACAGGGGGTGGGCACAGCGCGCTACAGAATGTATCGCGATTGCCCAGGCTGTGGAATCCTGCAAAGTATGGCTGGGATTGCACTGACGATGAGTGTGGAGATAGGCGTTCCCCCGATGGTGTAGGCAAACTATGACACTTGGCTGTGTGATCCGAAGTGATTTCCGCGTTAAGCGATTGCATCACTCTTTGTGTTTCAGTTGCGGCGCAACTTGAGCGCCCTGCATTTTGAGACCAACCACAATGAAGCGCATATACTGGGATGGCGGCAATCGCGGCGCGATTGCTCTCGCGGCACTCGCGATGTCGCAGATTGCGCTATTTTCGCCGGTTCACGCTCAAGCAGTCACGTTTCTCGACCTGTCGGGAGGTCTCACCGGCTGGACGACTGCGGGCACTGTGTCCGTGCTGAGCATGACGGACGCCTACGATATCAATGGCACCCCCTATTCGCTCACGCCGGCCGCGGGCGATAGCATGGCGAAGATTTCGCCGGAGGGCGCCGCGATAGGTTCGGTGGATTCGTTGTTGGGCCTCAGCGCTAACTCCATTGAGAGCCTGGTCAATAACGGCAATGGCCAGGTGACAAATTTCGGTTTCATCACGAAGTCTTTCTCTTTCAATCCGGGGACGTATGAGTTTGCGTGGGCCTATGCAGCCACGGACTATGTTCCATACAATGACGGCGTGCTGTTCTCAGTGGCCGGCGACGGAACCCAAAGCGTGGTGAGTCTTGCGCGCAACGGCAGCGGCGGGGGCGACACTTCCGGACCATCGCCTGGAACGTTAGTCCTGGGGAGCTATGGCACGGTACCGTGGCAGACAGCCACCTTTACGGTTGCCACGGCAGGCAGTTACCAGGTTAGTTTTGCGGACTACAACTGGGACGACACGGATCTCGATCCCATCTTCTATGTGAGCGGCACGGCGGGCGGTAGTACGGGCGCACCGCCGCCAATCACCGGCGGCGGACCCACGCTGGTGATTGGCACGACCGGCGGCGACGTATCGGCCTCTGTCTTCGATACGGCGAGCACGGCCTACAATCAGCCCGCGCTCACATTCGATGGCGGCACTCTTCAATATGGCGCGAACACAGTGACTAGTGTGGACGGCGTGCTGACCAGCAATGGCGGAACGATTGATACACAGACTTATTCCGTGAACTACTCTGGCGCGCTCTCTGGGGTGGGCGGGCTGACGGTTATCGGTAGCGGGGCTCTCGCGCTGTCGGCCGTCAATTCATATACGGGCGCGACCGTGGTCAATAGCAGCGCAACGCTGGCGTTAACCGGCGTGGGTAGTATCGCCGCGTCGAGTAGCATTGCCGATAACGGCATTTTCGACATCTCCGGTACGAATTCCGGGACTTCGGTGCAGTCGCTTTCCGGGGACGCCGGCGGATTGGTGGTCTTGGGCAATCAAACACTCACCCTCACCAATGCGGCAGATACTTTCTCGGGCAGTATTGCCGGGGCCGGTGGTCTTACCATCGGCGGCGGTACGGAGACGCTGGCGGGCACGAACAGCTACACGGGGGTCACCACGATTGCCGATGGTGCGACGCTTGCCTTGTCGGGCACTGGAAGTATTGCCGCGTCGAGCAGCGTGTCCGATAACGGCATTTTCGATATCTCAGCGACCAGCTCGGGAGCTTCGGTACAGTCGCTGTCGGGCGGTGCCGGTGGATTAGTGATGCTGGGAGGTCAGACTCTTACGCTCACGAACGCCGCCGATACTTTTTCGGGCAGTATCGCCGGTACCGGAGGTCTTACCATCAGCGGCGGCGCGGAAACGCTGGCGGGCACGAACACCTACACCCGCGCCACGACGATCGCCGGTGGTGCGACACTTGCTCTGTCGGGTGCGGGCAGCATTGCCGCATCGAGCGGTGTGGGCGATAACGGCACTTTTGACATATCCGCGACTACCTCCGGAGCGTCCGTGCAGTCGCTGTCGGGCAGCGCCGGCGGATTGGTGGTGCTGGGTAGTCAGACGCTCAGTCTCACCAATGCATCAGATACTTTCTCGGGCAACATCGTAGGTGCGGGCGGCCTTACTATAAGCGGCGGCGCCGAAACATTAGGTGGCGCGAACAGCTACACCGGCGCCACGACGATTGGCGGTGGAGCGACACTGGCCTTGTTGGGTGCCGGCACGATCGCCACATCGAGTGGCGTGGCCGATAACGGGACATTCGATATCTCCGGTACGATCTCCGGCGCTGCGGTGCAGTCGCTGTCGGGCGGTGTCGGTGGATCAGTCGTGCTAGGCAATAACACGCTCGAACTCACCAGTGCGAATGGCATATTCGGCGGATCGATCGGCGGCAGCGGTGGGGTGACGGTCAGCGGCGGCAGCGAAACGCTGTCCGGCGCCAACGCTTACACCGGCGCTACGTCCGTTGGCACGGGCGGTGCGTTGGCATTGATCGGGGCAGGCGGCATTGCGGCTTCGAACGGTATTGCCGATAACGGCATTTTCGATATCTCCGGCACCCCTGCGGGCGCGTCGGTGCAAACACTCTCGGGTGCGGGCGTAGTCGCCTTGGGCAACCAGACACTTGCGCTCACCAACGCGCATGACACATTTTCGGGAGCGATCGGCGGCAGCGGTGGCTTGACGGTCGGCGGCGGCACGGAAACATTGACCGGTGCGAACGGCTATGGCGGTGCCACGACGATTGGCGCCGGTGCGACCTTGGCTCTATCGGGCGCGGGCGCTATTGCCGCTTCGAGCGGTATTGCCAATAACGGCATTTTCGATATCTCCGGCACCCCTGCGGGCGCGTCGGTGCAAACGCTCTCGGGTGCGGGCATAGTCGCCTTGGGCAACCAGACACTTGCGCTCACCAACGCGCATGACACATTTTCGGGAGCGATCGGCGGCAGCGGTGGCTTGACGGTCGGCGGCGGCACGGAAACCTTGACCGGTGCGAACGGCTATGGCGGTGCCACGACGATTGGCGGCGGTGCGACCTTGGCTCTATCGGGCACAGGCAGTATTGCCGCTTCGAGCGGTATTGCCGATTACGGCACTTTCGATATCTCCGGCACCCCTGCGGGCGCGTCGGTGCAATCACTCTCGGGTGCGGGAACAGTGGCGCTTGGAGGTCAGACATTGACCCTCACTCACGCCGCGGATACTTTCACCGGCGGTATCTCAGGAACCGGCGCACTGATCGTGAGCAGTGGCGGGGAGGCGCTGAGCGGCACGAATAGTTACAGCGGCGCTACGACGATCAACAGCGCCGCCACCCTAGCCCTATTGGGCGCAGGCAGCATTGCGGCCTCCAGCGGCATTGCCGCTAACGGCGACTTCGACATTTCCGGCACCGCTGCGGGCGCGTCGGTGCAAACGCTTTCGGGTGTAGGCACCGTCGCCTTGGGCGGCCAGACGCTTGCGCTCACCAACGCGCATGACACGTTTTCGGGGGCGATCGGCGGCAGCGGCGGCTTGACGGTCAACGGCGGCAGCGAAACGCTGTCCGGCACCAACGCCTACACGGGCGCTACGTCCGTTGGCACGGGCGGTGCGCTGGCATTGAGCGGCGCGGGCAGCATCGAGACTTCGAGTGTGATTGCCGATAACGGGCACTTCAGCATCGCCGGGGTAACCTCGGGTGCATCACTCATGTCGCTGTCGGGCAGCGGCCTCGTGGCACTGGGTACTCAAAATCTCACGCTGACGAATGCGAATGACACGTTCGCCGGTTCGATCGGCGGCAGCGGTTGCGTGACGGTCAGCGGCGGCAGTGAGTTGTTGTCCGCTGCGAATACGTATACCGGCTGTACGGTGGTTGGCCCTGGCGCCTCGCTGACACTGATCGGTGCAGGCAGCGTTTCGGCTTCGAACGGCATTGCCGATAACGGCACTTTCAATATCTCATCCGCGGCCGCAGTGCAGTCGCTCACCGGGGGCGCCGGCGGATTAGTCCTGCTTGGCAACAACACACTGGCGATCACGAATGCGAATGGCACATTCGCGGGATCGATCGCCGGAAGCGGTGGCTTGACGGTCAGCGGCGGCACGGCGACTTTAACCGGCGCAAGCGGCTACAGCGGTGCGACGACGATTGGCAGCGGCGCGATACTGGCTCTTTCAGGCGCAGGCAGCATTGCGGCCTCCAGTGGCATTGCCGATAACGGCAACTTCGATATTGCCGGCGCCGCTGCGGGCGCGTCGGTGCAAACACTCTCGGGTGCCGGCACCGTCACCTTGGGCGGCCAGACGCTGGCGCTCACCAGCGCGAATGACACATTCGGCGGATCGATCGGCGGTAGCGGTGGGGTGACGGTCAGCGGCGGCAGCGAAACGCTGTCCGGCACCAACGCTTACACCGGCGTTACGTCCGTTGGTACGGACGGTGCGCTGGCATTGAGCGGCGCGGGCAGTATCGAAACTTCGAATGTGCTCGCCGATAACGGGCACTTTAGCATCGCGGAGACAAGCGCAGGTGCATCACTGATGTCGCTGTCGGGCAACGGCCTGGTGGCTCTGGGTACTCAAAATCTCACGCTGACGAATGCGAATAACACGTTTGCCGGATCGATCGGCGGCAGCGGTTGCGTGACAGTCACCGGCGGCAGTGAATCGCTGTCGGGTGCAAATACGTATACCGGTTGTACGGTTGTTGCTCCCGGCGCCTCACTGGCACTGACCGGCGCGGGTGGCATTTCAGCTTCGAGCGGTGTGGCTGATAACGGCACTCTAAATATCTCGGGCACGACCGCGGGCGCGTCCGTGCAAACCCTCTCGGGTGCGGGCATAGTCGCCTTGGGCGACCAGACGCTCGTGCTCACCAATGCACATGACACATTTTCAGGGGCGATCGGTGGCAGCGGCAGCTTGACCGTGGGCAGCGGTACGGAGACGCTGAGCGGTGCCCTCGGCTACACCGGCGTTACTTCGATCGGGGCCGGCGGCACTTTGGCGCTGACCGGCGTCAGCAGCATTGCGGCATCGTCCGGCGTGGTCGATAACGGCTCTTTCGACATGGCGGGAGTGACGGCCGGCGCGTCCTTGAAGACTTTGTCCGGCAACGGCGCGGTGGCATTGGGTGCGCAATCATTGACGCTCACGAATGCCAGCGGCACGTTCGCGGGTTCAATCAATGGCAGCGGCGGCGTAAATCTCAGCGGCGGCGTGGAGACGCTGACCGGCGTGAGCTCTTACACCGGCGGAACCATGGTGACGGGCGCAAGCAAGCTCGTTATCGCCAGCGATGCCGCCTTAGGTGCCGAATCCGGCGCTCTTACGTTGAACAACAGCACCCTGGAGAACACCGCGTCAATTACCTCGGCGCGCAACGTGAATTTAGTCGGTGCGGTCAATTTCCTCAACGATCCCGGTACTTCCTTTGCAATGAACGGGCAGATTTCCGGCGCCGCTGCGGTCACGAAGAACGGCGATGGCACACTGGTTCTTGGGGGCGATAATCAAAATTGGGGCTTGCCGGGAGATAATCTCGTAGGCGGTCTCACCGTAAACGCAGGTCTGGTTGAAGTCACCAATGCTTACGGTTTGGGATATGGTCCGGTTGTCGTCAATGGCGGAGTGATCGCGACCACGGTCAATATTCTGACCGCCCAGACTATCCGAATTGACGGCGACACGGTCTTGAATACGGATGCTGGCACGACGACGACGCTCACCGGAACCGTGTTAACGGGCGGCAACGGCTCCTGTTTCGACAAGACTGGTGCCGGTACGCTCGTCATCAGCGGGACCGCAACCTTGGGTAATGGTACCTGTGTAGAGGAAGGGAAACTCAGCGTAAATGGCACTCTCAATAGCATAGTCACAGTCGCGCCAGACGGTATGCTACGCGGCACGGGACTGATCAACGGGCCCGTTTCGGTTCGCGGCACATTGGCCGCAGGTAATTCTCCTGGCACCCTGACTGTCGGCGGAACAGTGACCATGGAAGGCGGCAGCACTTACCAAGAAGACATCAATGGGATCGGCAAAGGTACTGGTCCCGGCAACTACTCACGACTTTTGGTGGCGGGGGCGACCAGTCAGTTCATTGCAAGCGGCGCCACCCTGAATGTCAATTTGCTGGATATCACCGGCACCTCGGCATACACGCCTAATGTTCCAAAATTTGGCGACACCTTTGCGATCATCACGGCGGGTGGCGGTATCGTCGGAAAATTCGCGACCTTCGACCAGCCGGCTGGCTTGGCGAGCGGTACGCGGCTGGACATTTTCTACGATTATCTTGGGAATGACAGCATCGATCTGCGGCTCGTGCCGACTTCCTACGCGACTGCCCTCGAGGGGAGCGGCATCGATTCGAATGCGCGTTCGGTCGGTGGTGCCTTGGACCGGGTCGTGGCGACGGACCAAGCAGGTGCTCCGACGGCTGCGCAGAACGCATTGTCCTACGAGATGAGCGGTTTGACGGCGGCACAATTGCCGGGGGCCATGACGGCACTGGCGGGTGAAATACACGCTGATCTGGCGACGATCGCCCCGCAGGCCGATCAATGGTTGCAGGGTTCAATTGAGCGGCAGCTCGAATCAGGTAGCGCCATCGATAGCACCGGCGCGCCCTTACCGGGACATGCACTGTGGCTCGATACGTCGGCTAACTACGGTAAGTGGAGCGGCGACGATCGAGCCGCGGGATTTTCGGACGACCACACACAAGTCGCGGTGGGAATTGAACTGCTGGCAGACCAGCCGAATCGCTTGGGGATAGGTTTCTCGCATGCGCTCGCCGACGTGTCAACCTTTGAGGCCAGCGGTTCCGAGGAATCGAGCACTGGATTCGTGTATGGCCAGTACTCGCTGGGGCCCGCGGTACTTGACGGCATGCTCGGAGCCGGCGGCGACAGTTGGGAGAGCACCCGCGTTGATCCGGTTAGCGCGAATGCGCAGGACCTGAGAGCCAGCGGTCACGGCACGAGTTCGCTCGCCGGCGCCGGCGTGCGTTGGCCCTTGCCTGTGGGGGGCATGGTTGTGCAGCCCTATGCGCGCGTCCTCTGGCAACGATCCGCGCGCGGCAGTTTTGATGAGGGCACCTCACCCGATGCATTGTCGGCACCAGGATATGCGGCCACGGGGTTGCGGTCGCTGGCGGGGATTTCCGCAGGTTCGGCCAACGGTTCGCCGTTGGCTGCGAACTTCACATATCGAGTCAACCTTGGTATCGGGCACGATGGCGGGGACCTCGTGCATCCCGCGGTGTCTCAGACATTGGCGGGCGATAGCTTCACAGTCGAAGCGCCGGACGTGAGTCGAAACTTTGCCCAGCTGAACCTTACAGGAACGGCTCGGATTGCCAAACGCGCCTATGTTTACGTGGGCCTATCCGATGAGGCGCGAGGCGGCAAGTCCCAGGAGGAGGGAGTTAACGCGGGCGCGCGTGCAAATTTTTAACGGTGTGGGGACGCGACCGGAGCGTCAGTCAAGTGGACCAATGCCACCCGTCACGGACCATGGCTTGAACGCAATTCCTGGGTAGGTAACTCATCCAATCGACAATGGTGTCCACCGCTCGTGCGGTAGCACCATGAACATGCGCATAGCATCGTAGTGCTGCGGAGTCAGCAGGCACTTCCAACAGCCGCAGGAGTAGGGCGAGTTCTCGGGAACTATCAACTGCGGGTGTTTTGGAATGTGGAAGGGTGGGATCGTCGCCGGACACGCGACCCTCCGCGCGGGTACCGTCGAAGTGGGCCTTGAAGAGGGGCTCTAGGCGCAGTTGCGCGGTGAGATTCATCCATGATCGTTGTGGCATCCTACCTCTCCCAATTTACTGTCGACGTGAGGATACTGCGCGATGGCACATGGTTCTGTACGCTGTCCAACATAGGCATGTTTTGAATAGGGCTCGCGGAGTCGCCGAGTCAGACCCGTACGGTGGCGGACAGATCGGCACCGATCAACTTGGAAAATTCATCGGCGGCAATCGGTTTGTGGAAGTAATATCCTTGACCTTCTGCGCAATTTTGTGCTTGTAGGGCTAAAAACTGCGCCCGTGTTTCCACGCCCTCCGCGATGACACGGAGATGAAAACTATGTCCCAAATTAATCACGGCGCTGACGAGTTTCGAGTCGTCGGAATCCGTGCAAAGACCATGGACGAATGACTTGTCAATTTTAAGAGAGTCTATTGGAAATCGTTTCAAATAGCTCAAACTGGAATATCCCGTGCCGAAGTCGTCCAGCGTCAGTTGAATGCCCATCTCCTTCAGGGCACGCAGCACGGCGGTGGTGGCTTGCGGGTCCTGCATGAACGCTGTCTCGGTCAATTCGAACTCAATATACTGCGGCTCCAATCCCGTCTCTCGCAAGATCTCGCGCACATGAGCAACGAAATAATTTGATCGCAATTCCACCGCTGAAATATTGATGGCGATGGGTATGGTCGTCGGATGTACGTCCAGCCAGCATCGCCTTTGGCGGCAGGCTTCGCGCAGGACCCATCGACCGATGGGCACGATATAACCGCACTGTTCCGCAATGGGTATGAAATCCTGGGGATATACGATTCCTCGCTCCGGTTGGCGCCATCGAATGAGCGCCTCGGCACCGGTGAGAGTTTCCGTAGTGAGATCCATCTTCGGCTGGTAGTGCAAGGTAAATTCGTCGCGGTCCAAGGCATGACGCAGGCTACCTTCGATGGACTGCCGCTCCAGGGCATGCTCATTCATGCTGGCCTTGAAAAACTGGTAATTATTCCGGCCATTGTCCTTGGCATTCAGCATTGCAATGTCTGCGTTCTTGACGAGCGTCTCTGCGTCCGTCCCGTCATCCGGGTAGATTCCGATTCCAACGCTCAGAGTGATTTGCAGATCATGCTTCTCGATACGGTGAGGTATGCCGACGACGGTGAGGATATGTTGCGCGATATGGGCGACATTTGCTGCATGCGCGACAGAAGACAGGAGGATCACAAATTCATCGCCGCCTTGGCGGCTGATCGTATCCGAGCTGTGCACGGCGGCGACCAAGCGTCGAGCAATTGACGAGAGGAGTTTGTCGCCGATCAGGTGTCCCAGAGAGTCGTTGACATGTTTGAAGCGATCCACATCGACGTATAAGACCGCGAGGTGTTGCTGATGGCGGTGCGCCACGGCGATCGCCTGGGTCAGGCGGTCGTTCAGCAACAAGCGGTTCGGCAGGTCGGTTAAGTAATCGTATTGCCCCAGATGCGACATCTTCTGAGACATCGCGTGTGCTTGCGTCACATCATGAAAGACCATCACGCCGCCGGTTACGCGTCCTCTTCGATCATGGATGGGCGCAGTGGAGTCCTCGATGGGTATCTCGATGCCGTTGCGTCGGATCAGGATACTGCCCTCCGGCAGGTTCAAAGGTTTGTTCGTCTTGATGACCAAAGCCATGGGATTTGCCGCCCGGCGGTGATCTAAAACGTCGATGATTCGAAACACTTGAATAAATGGCCGTCCGATGGCCTCATCGGCCCGCCAGCCCGTCAAGGCCTCAGCGATGGGATTGAGAAAGGTCACATTGCCCGAGACGTCAGTGCAAACTACGGCGTCAGCGATGGAATTGAGAGTCACCTGTGCGCGCTCTTTCTCTCTGAATAAGGCCTCCGCGTTCGACGCGCGCTCGAGCATATTGCGCAGAGCTTTGGGTAGCAGGTAACTATGGAGATGATCCTCCAGCAGGTAATCTTGCGCCCCGCGCCGTACGGCGAGCTTCGCGGCATCCTCATGTCCGGGGCTGCTGAGTACGAGAATGGGCACATCGGGCGATATCTCGAATAGCCGATCGAAGGTTTCAACTCCGTGGCTGTCGGGTAGGAATAGATTCACCAAGATCGCCGCTATGTGCTCTCTTCCGTCCCTGCTCAATCGCTGCACGGCCTCGGAGCAGCGTTCGACCCATTCGAGGAGAAAAAAGCCTTCGCGTGTGTCAATGAGCGCGTCCTTGACCACCTGGGCTTTCGTGCCATCGTCATGTATGAGAAGTACGGTCTGTGGCATTGCATCATCCTTGTGCATCCAAGGTATTGAGCTTGCCACGTCTGTTTTTGTCTGTTCGCTAGCGCACATTGCGCCCAGACGCCGCGACGCAAGACTGATGCGCATCGCGAACCAATGGTCAAAAAATTGTGTATTATGTGCGGTAGCGAAGACAATAGCAGCCTTGGTGGGCAGATTAGGCACGGAGGCCAACACATCATCGTTTCTCTTGATCCTCGGCAGAATCATCTACTCGCCGCGTTACCCGGAACCGTCTTGGATCTTTGGCTTCCGCAGTTGGAATTTATCGAGTTAGCGCTGGGCGACGTGATCTGCGAGTCGGGTGCGACCTTGAGCCATGCGTACTTTCCAACCACTGCCATCATTTCTCTGCTCCATGTCATGGAAAGTAGAGAGTCGGCGGAAATTGCCGTCGTCGGCAATGAGGGCATCGTGGGGGTCTCGTTATTCATGGGGGGCAAGACGACACCCAGTCGCGCAGTGGTTCAAAGCGCCGGCACCGGTCTACGACTCAAGGCAGAGATTTTGAAAGAAGCGTTTAGTCAAGGCGGTCCCGTGCTACGCCTGCTGCTGCGCTATACCCAGGCGCTGCTCACCCAGATGGCGCAAACCGCCGTTTGCAATCGTCATCACTCGCTCGATCAACAATTGTGCCGCTGGCTGCTGTTGAGCTTGGATCGACTGCAGAGTAACGAACTCGTCATGACGCAGGAACTAATCGCCAACATGCTGGGCGTTCGTCGCGAAGGGGTGACCGAGGCTGCGTCGAGGCTGCAGTCCGCGGGGCTGATCCGCTACTCTCGCGGGCGCATCTTGGTGCTGAACCGTGCGGAGTTGGAGAAGCGCACGTGTGAGTGCTATGCGGTGGTCAAGAAGGAATATGACAGGCTTCTTCCTGGGGGGATTACAACGTAGCACTCGTTGCTATCTTACTGCCATGGCGATCGGAGAGATTGCCGCGGTTATGCCGCGCCGCAGGAGCTGAGTGCACTCCCGGGCGGCAACGGGCCGGCTGAAATAGTAGCCCTGTCCGAAGGGGCACTCGTGGTGTTGAAGGAAGGCGAGCTGCTCCGGAGTTTCAACGCCTTCTGCGACCACCCGCATATGCAGGTGGCGGCCCATGCTGATTACCGCCGCGACGATGCTGGCGTCGTCAGAATTGGTGGTGATGCCGTGCACGAATGACCGATCTATTTTCAATGTGTCGATCGGGAAACGCTTGAGGTGATTCAGGCTGGAGTATCCGGTACCAAAGTCATCGAGCGCCAGATTCAGGCCGATGCCCCTGAGGGCGTGAAGGACTGCCGATGTGGAGGTCGAATCCTGCGTCAGGAAGGTCTCTGTCAATTCGAGTTCCAAGAAGCGCGGGTCCAATCCGGTCGTCGTAATCAAATGGCTCATAAATCCGACGAAATCGCCGATTCGCAGCTCCACGGCGGAAATATTGATTCCGATACGGATAGGTGTCAGTCCGATATCCTGCCACGCCTGCGCCTGGTGACAAGCTTCAGCAAGCACCCAGCGACCGATCGGCACGATGAGCCCGGACTCTTCTGCGATCGGAATGAAGTCGGCCGGCGACACGGTTCCGAACTCGGGATGAATCCATCGGATCAGTGCCTCGACACCCACGATCGTACCGGTCTGTAGGTTCAATTGTGGCTGGTAATGCAGGGAAAACTCGTCTCGCTGTAACGCGTGCCGCAGACCGTTCTCCAGGGACTGGCGCTCGAGCGCCCGTATATTCATATCTCGTTTGAAAAATTGACGGTTGTCACGCCCGTTCTCTTTGGCATGGTACATCGCAAAATCCGCGTGTTCCATCAATGCGTCGGCATCCAAACCGTCGTCAGGATAGGTGACGATACCGATGCTCGCCGTGACATGCACTTCGTGCAGATCGATTTTATGGGGAGCGCGTAACGCATCCAGGATTTTGTCAGCGCATACCGTCGCGTCCCGCGCGTGCGCCACTTCGGAGAGCAAGATCACGAATTCGTCTCCCCCTTGGCGACTGACCGTGTCCGACTCGCGCACGCAGCCGAGCAAGCGCTGCGCAATGGATTGCAGCAGCCTATCGCCGATCATATGGCCTAGGGAGTCGTTGATATGCTTAAAGCGATCCACATCCAAATACAGTACTGCCAGTTGGCGCTGGTAACGATGGGCGAGGGAGAGCGCCTCAGTGAGCCGATCATTCAACAACGCTCGATTGGGGAGGTCGGTCAAGCTATCGTGCTGAGCCAAGTAAGACATGGAGAGGGTCATCGCATGCGCCGCGCTGACATCGTGAAACACTATGACGGCGCCGGTGATCTGTCCATACCGATCATGGATGGGGGCAGCCGAATCCTCAATCGGCGACTCTACCCCGTCACGGCGAATCAACACGCAGTTCGGCGTGAGGCCGACGGTCTCATTTGACTGAATCGCAAAAGCCACGGGGTTGCGCGCAGGGTCGCGCGTCACGCCATCGATGATATGGAACACGTCGTTGAAGGCGTGGCCTGTCGCCTCTTGCTTCGACCAACCGGTCAAAGATTCGGCCACGACATTCAGATAGGTCACGTTCCCAGCGACGTCGGTGCTGATGACGGCGTCGCCGATGGAGTCGAGCGTCACTTGGGCGCGTTCCTTCTCTTCGAATAGCGCCTCCATGTTGGCGGCACGCTCTATCATGCTGCGAACTGCTTTCGGCAACAAATAGGCGTCCAGGCGATCGCTCAAGAGATACTCTTGCGCGCCGCGTTGCACGGCCAATTTCGCGGTGTCTTCATCTTGCACCGCTGTGAGAATGAGGATTGGAATCTGCGGTGCCGCTTGAAACAAACGATCAAAGGTCTCCATCCCGGCGCTGTCAGGTAGGAACAAATCGAGTAGGACGGCGCCGATTGGTTCGAGGGCTTGTGCCTGCGGGTTCTGTCCGGCCAGGTGATTTAATGCGTCGCAGCAACGCGTCACCCAGATTACCCGGAAAGCGCCGTCGCCCGAGTAAGTCAGCGCGTCTCGAACAGCGTTTGCCTGAGGCGAATGGTCGTGAACGAGAAGTATGTTTTGCAACGTTCGACCCTGCGGCGTCCTTGTCCTGCGCTGGATTCAAGCAGATAACCAGCAAAGCGACTGTGCGTTGTCGAACATACGCGGCGCGAATAGACTGCGGGATTCCCTTAACAACTAGTGGGTGCGGTACGTTTTATCTTCAAGCTGGCGACGCAGCGCCGCCGATTGACCTTGAGAGCATCTGTTGCTTCCTCTACCGGAAGCGGCCGAAATAGGAAATAACCTTGCACGGCATCGCAGTGCTGGGCGCGGAGAAACTTCAGCTGTTCCGAGTTTTCGACGCCCTCGGCCACCACCTCGAGTCTCAGGGCATGCGCCATGGCTATGATGGCCTGGGCAATCTTCTTGTCGCCGGAGTCGGCGGGAATGTCCCGAATGAACGAGCGATCCACCTTGAGGGTGTCGATGGGGAAGCGTTTGAGGTAGCCGAGAGACGAATAGCCTGTTCCGAAGTCATCGATCGCGATCCGAACACCGATCGATTTTAACTGTTCAAGTACCTCTACGGCGCATTCCCCGTCTGACATCACTACGCTTTCCGTAATTTCCAACTCCAGGCTCGACGGGTCGAGTCCGCTCGCGTGAATGATTCGCGTCAATTTCGCCAAAAGCATGGAATCAGAGAACTGCCGGGCCGACAAATTGACTGAAATGCCCAGTTTTGTCAGTCCCATGTCCTGCCAAAGCTTGTTTTGCGCACATGCGGTGGCCAGTACCCATTCGCCGATGGGCACGATCAGACCGGTCTCCTCGGCCAGAGAAATGAAATCCAACGGAGGTACGAGTCCGCGAACCGGGTGCTTCCAGCGCAGAAGCGCCTCGGTGCCGGTAATCAAACCCGTGGCGATCTGGACCTTGGGTTGATAATGCAGCAAGAACTCACCCCGCTCCAAGGCGCGGCTGAGGTCCGATTCCAACTCGAGTCGCTCCAGCGTGTGCACATTCATGGAGGGCAAATAATATTGAAAGTTGTTTCGGCCCATCTCTTTGGCGCGGTACATGGCGAGATCGGCCGCTTTGAGCAGCGCTTGGGAATCACTGCCGTCGGAAGGGAATACACTGATGCCTATGCTCAAAGTGACGTGGCAATCCTTCTTGCCGAGCAAATAGGGTGCACTGAGCTCCTCTACGAGCCGGCGTGCGCAGGCGGAGATGTCGTTGAGATTCTCGCGGTTCTCGATGAGGACGACGAACTCGTCACCTCCCATCCGCGCGACCGTATCGCCCTCCCGCGACTGGGCCCTCAGGCGATCGGCCACCTGCCGCAACAGTACATCCCCGACTTCGTGGCCCAACGAGTCGTTGATGACTTTGAAGCGGTCCAAGTCCATAAACAGAATGGCCAGTTTGGAGCCGGTCCGACGGTGCTGACTCAATGCGAGGTCGAGACGCTGATTCAGCATCAGGCGATTCGGGAGGGAAGTCAGATCGTCATGAAAGGCGATGTGATGAACTCTGTCGTCGGCACGTCTCCTTTGTTGAAATATACGCATCGACAGCGCGGTGCCAACCCCGAGCAGCGCAAGGGCGGCGGCGAGCATGATGGCTTGCAGCCACTGGTAGGTGGCTCGTGACGCCTCGCTCAAGGCATCGACAAATCGGCTCTCGATGGGTGTGAGATTGTCGTTGATCGTGGAGACCTCGGCGAGAACGGCTTGGACCCGCGCCGGGTTCGGCGATGTCGACTCTATCTCGCGTTGCAGCGTCGTTCCAGCGTCCTCGAGAAGAGCCATGTAGTGGTCAGCGGCGCTCCAAGCGCGAACCGCTTTCTGCATGTAGGATACTTGGAGGAATCGCCGGTAGAGATTGAACATCCCGTCGACGTCGTCGGGATGGTTGCCGCCGCGAATAAACTCACGCCGCACTTTGCTGATGTCCGGCGCCGGCTTGTCCATCTCAAGACGAGCTTCGTGGTCTCCCAAATAGACGGCGATATCGGCTTGAAATTTATATAGCTCTTCCGGCATGCGGCGGGCTGCGTATTGCTGCAGATGAAATACTGCGTCCTTTTGCGCTTTGGACCATGCACTTTCGGCGCCGACGTACGCTCGCATCGACGACAGGACCCCGAAGCTGAAGTTGGCGAGGAGCATCAAGCAAACCACGATGCCGGCAAACATCCAAACGATGGCGAAGGGAGAGCTGTTGCGCGGCGCGGCTGCTAGATGCGGAGACGAGACTTTATTGCGGAAGACTGGGTGCAAACTATTCTACGCGAAGCCGCTCGTGAGGACGGGCGGCGCATGGCGCATGGCGCATGGCGCATGCGCAGTGGCGGACTCCGTTGAATCGACATGGGTCATTGTGCGAGCCTATCTGGCCCGGTCGAATGGGGGTGTGAGCTGAACAGCACATTTGTGAAGGCCACCGTCATCGACAAGGCGGAAACGTGTTACACGTGACACCGCGTCCGAGCGTGGCGACCGCACCCCGCAGTGCAGCGAATTCGACAGAGCGTATCAAGATAGAGATGGGGCCGGAATGTTCGACATCCGGTAGTCGATGTATGGCGAATTAGCTATTCGTCGCGTGCTGACCATATTCTCGGCGGAGCAATCGTCACACTCTCCCTACATCATCGGCTACCCCCTCCCCGTAGACTGCTCTCGAGCGATAGTCGTCGGAGCTTGCAAGGGAACCGCCTATGGATGACAGCAGCAAATTGCTCCTTGTTGAACAGCGAACACGGCAGTAAGTCGGCCGTGAGCGCACACGCCGCATGACCATTCGTATCGTATTCGTTGACGATGAAATCAACATACTGGAGGGTATGCGCTGTGCCTTTCATAGCATGAGAGGCGAGTGGAGCATGGATTTCCTTCCCAGCGGTGCCGCTGCGCTCGAGTCCCTGGCCATCGCGCCAGCGGACGTGATCGTGTCCGATATGCGTATGCCCGGTATGGACGGCTGGCAGCTTCTAGCCGAGGTCAAGAAGCTGTATCCGCACACGGTGCGCTTGGTGTTGTCCGGACAGGCAGATTCCACGTCCGTCATGCGAGCCGTGGGAACGGCGCAGCGCTATCTCGCCAAGCCGTGCGCGAGCGAAGCAATCAAAGCCGCGATCGCGCAAACGCAAACGCTGAGGCAGTTGCTGAGCAGCGATCGTCTCGCTCAGTTAGTGGGTGCCGTTGGCATGCTGCCAAGCGCTCCAACAGTCTTTCAAAGCATATTGACCTGCCTGAAGGAACCCGCAGCGTCGCTCGGCGATGTCGCACGGATTATCAGTCGTGACGTTGCGATGACCGCCAATATCATGAAGCTGGCCAATTCGGCGTTCTTCGGCTCGCGTCGGCCCGTTGTGTCGGCCGAACGAGCGGTGGCGTATCTAGGGATGGATACAATTGGGGCTCTGGTGTTAGGTCACGGCGTGTTCAAGGGGGGCGCGGCGAGCGGCATTGCGGGATTCAATATGGAGCAATTATGGCAGCACAGTTTGCAGACCGGAGCGGGGGCACGCGCTATCGCGTTGGCCGAGAATTTCTCCCGTGGCGAGGCAGATGAGGCCTTTCTCGCGGGTGTCTTGCATGACGTAGGTAAGGTCGTGTTCGCCACGCGGGCCGCAGCGGTACCGAATGAGACCTCGGCCGAAAACGACATGGCGACAATGGAAGCGCATCACGCAGAAGTCGGTGCGTATCTCTTGGGTTTGTGGGGTTTTCCAAATTCCATTGTGGAGGCCGTGGCGTTTCATCATGCACCGAGCCGAGCGTCCGAGAAGTGCTTGACCTTGTCAGGGCTCGTGCACATCGCGGATCGGCTGGTGCATCTACGGTGCGACAATTCTTCTGGGCAGAATGATCCAGGCTTGGAACCGGGGTATCTCGCAGGCCTGGGACTTGACGGTAGGGTGCCGGGATGGTCGGCTGCACTGAATGCTGTCGATAGCGAACTGGCTGTCGCATGAGGCAGGTGATGGCGATCCCAACTGAGCCGTTCTGTGCAGCGGTGATATGAAGCCGCGAGCCAACTGTCGCAATCTCCCTACATCCCTTAGGTATCGCTCCTCCATACACTTCTTGGGAGCAAGAGTGGTCGGAACTTCCGGGAACAGCTCATGGATGGAAGCAGTAGGTTATCGGTAGTTAGACATTGGGATGTCGTAATCATTCGCGCGATTGCCGAGCGTTGCAGCCCTGTAATCCGAAATCCATTATTCAACATCGAAGGCGACCAGACGCGCGTAAATACCGACGCTCTGCGCGGATTGGCGCTGCGTACTCAACTTCGATGGCGCGAAAACCGAGATCCCGATTGGTCATACGGGCGTCAGTATCCCAGAAGCCGTACCCAGAGAGGTCGTCGATCGCGTTTTTACGACAAAAAGAACCGGCAAAGCTATCGCGAATGGACTCGGCGCGGCTCGCAGCATCACCACCATCGGAAGTCCGCCGCATTTCGTGAGCAAATGCGGTTAAGGCACGGGGGTATCGGTGTCGGCGTCGCCGATGTCTCGCAGCTTGGCCTGCCCCCTGCCGGCATGTTTGGCTGAGTAGAGGGCCTTATCCGCGGCCCGGACCAAGTCACCGGCACCTAGAAATCCAGGCGAGTCGTACGCCCGGAACCCACTGGCGTCGTCGAAGCAGGCAATACCGACGCTCACGCTCACGTAGTGTGTCGTCTGCGAATCGTCGTGGAGAATGCCGAATGCTGCGACTGCCTCGAGAACTTGTCGGGCCACGTGTTGGGCGTCCCGCCGCGGCGTCCGCGGGAGCAGAATCATGAATTCCTCACCGCCATAACGTGCCACGACGTCGGCCGGGCATCGGCATGCCCTCTCTAGGACCTGCGCCACATGTCTCAAGCAGATGTCGCCCTTCGGGTGCCCGTAAAGATCGTTGTACAATTTAAAGTGGTCCACATCGATCATCAGCAGCGACACTGGATCACCGGAGAGTTGCGCGCGCAGCCATTCACGTTCAAGCAAGTCATCGAATTGACGTCGGTTCGCAACGCCCGTCAGTGCGTCGGTGGTAGCGGTGCGGCGCAGCTCGTCGGCCATGTGCTTCACGCGCAACTGTGCTCTGACACGGGCCATCACCCGAGAAGGTCGCAAGGGTTTGGCGATGAAGTCAGCCGCACCCATGTCCAAGGCAGACACTTCGAACCCTGCTTGGTTGTGACTGGTGATGAATATTACCGGTACCTCCGCCAGCGAGGACTCGGCCTTCAACATTCTCAAGAGCGCGAAGCCGCTCATTCCGGGCATTTCCGCATCAAGCAGAATCAGATCCGGCGCCGACCCACGCGCCAGCCGCAACGCATCATTTCCGTTGGTAGCAAATCGCAATTGGCCCACGCCCGTCAGGATACGGCCCATAAATTGGATGGTACCTGGGTCGTCATCGACCAGCAGGATGCTCACGTCCGTGTCAGGTTTTCTCGATGCCCGCGGTTCAATCGCTTGTCTGGATACGCTGGTTGCCATAAACGGTCATTCAATCTGAATAGCCAGCCAGCTTCTGCGCGGGTCGTCCCAGAATGAGACGGGGGTCCCCCGCAATTTACTTAATCGTGACACCATAGATCTCACGCCTAGGACGCGGACGCTACGCCAGTAGCGACCGATGCCGCCGCACTATCAGGGCGCGGCTCGAGTTCCGTCCAGTCGTGCCGGTGGCGATTTAATCTGGTCTGACGCCCCATCGGGCATTGATTACTCACGCGGCGTAGCTCGCGCAACTGCAGGGACGTGATCCACCGATTATTCCACAGGCAGCTATGGCTATGAAGACCGTGTTACTGATTGACGATGACAATGTCTTTTTGCTCACCATAGGCGTGCGCCTGAAGGGTATGGGGTACACCGTGTACGCGGCCAAAGACGCCGTGAATGCCATATCCGCTGTGCGAAAGAACAATCCGGACGTCATCGTCCTCGATGTATCGCTACCAGCCGGAGACGGGTTCATGGTTGCCGATCGTCTACAGAAGCTCATTTCAGCGGCAGCGACGCCGATTATTTTCGTCACGGCGAGTGAAAAACCGGGGATGCGCGAGCGCGCGATGAAACTGGGCGCAGTACAGTTCCTGAACAAACCCTTCGATGCCACAACACTGGCCGATGCCATCGAATCGGCTCTGTCGCCCGGAGATAGCTGGCGACCTCAGGTCAACGCGGTGTAACAGGTGTCGTGTCTCACGGAAGTGAGCGCCGGAAACTTCGGCAGTGGAGTCGTGGACAACCTATGAAATCTCAAGAGAAATTTAGCATTCTTCTGGTCAACGATGACTCCATGGTGGTTCGAATCCTGAGCCGCATTCTCGCCGACTTCACGCCTCTTCGATTCGCGACCTCCGGCCGCGCAGCGCTCAAGCTGGCGCGTGAATCGGCGCCCGACCTGGTGCTGCTGGACGTGGACATGCCGGAATTCAGCGGCTTCGAAGTGTGCAAGGCATTCAAGAGCAATCCGGCGCTGGCAGAGGTGCCCATTATCTTTATCACCAGCCACGAGAGTGCACAGCTGGAAGCCAAAGGGATCGAACTCGGCGCAGCAGACTTCATCGGTAAGCCACCCCACGCACCTTTGGTGCTGGCACGGGTACGTACCTACCAGCGATTGAAGATGCTGTCCGATACCATGCGCAGCGCCGTCAAGATGGACTTCCTCACCGGGGCGGTCACCCGCCGGGAGCTGGAGAAAGCCTTGACGCAGGAGTGGTTGCGCGCCCAGCGCTCCGCGGCACCGCTGGCGTTGCTGGTGGCAGACATTGAGGGTTTCACCGCTTACAACGCCGAATTTGGTGAGGAGAAGGGCGACGCCTGCCTCAAATCCGTTGCCGACAGTCTGCGTTTGGCCGCGCACCGACCCACCGACGTACTGGGTCGTTTTGCAGGCGGGAAATTCGCCGTGCTGTTGCCGGGGACCGACGCACAGGGCGCGAGCACCGTGGCTCGACGCGCTATGGATGAGGTTAGCAACTTACAGATTCTGCATGCCGCATCAATGGGCCCCGGCCGCGTCACACTGTCTGTGGGCGGCGGCTGCCGTGACGCCTCGCGCTCAATTACCTGGAACGCCGCGGCGGGCGCCGTCCCGAATGATCTGATTGCGGGTGCCGAGCAGGCGCTCAAGAGCGCCAGGTCCGCAGGCGGCCATCAAGCCCGAATCGTCAACATTGTCGATATCGGCAACCCCCAATGATACAAAGCTCGCTCACTTCACACCCACAGCGCGCCAACCGATTTGGCCCGCCGCTTCCGATCAGGACACTGATCGGATTCTTGATCGCCATCGCTGCGATTGCGATCGTGGCGCGCCTCTCGTATATCGCGCTCAAAGACACCGTGCGCAGCGCTCAGCGCGTGACCAATACTCTCGAGGCAACCGCACACCTGCAAACAATTCTATCGACCATGAAGGATGCCGAGACGGGTCAGCGGGGTTTCATGCTCACCGATGATGAGCACTACCTCGGGCCATATTTGTATGCCAAGGCAACGTTGGCGGCTGAAATCGCGGCCGTGCGCGCGTTGGTAGCCGACGACCCTGAGCAACAGCGCCACCTTTACGTGCTCGAGCAGCGATGCGCCGATAAGATGGCGGAGCTCGCGCGGACGATTGAGCTACGTCGTCAGGGCGGTGCCGCGGAGGCACTCACGGTCATCCGTACGAATCACGGTAACGAACTCATGGAGCGCATCCGCGCCATTACCGCTCAGATGGCGGCGGAGGAACGCCCGATATTGGCCACGCATCAAGCCGAGTGGCTCGGTGCCACTCGCTTCTCCTCCTCCGTCACGGTGGGAGGGGCCGCCTTTCTGCTGGCGCTCATCGCGGCCCTGGCAATTCGTATGTCGCGAGAGTTCCGGGCGCGGCAAATTCGAATCTGGATGCGCAACGGGCAAATTGCCTTGAGCGAACGGATTCTGGGCGAACAGTGCCTCCAAAACCTGTGCGACCGTGCGCTGGGATTCCTAGCTGAATATCTGGACGTTCAGGTTGGTGCGATTTATGTCGCCGAACCGGACGGATGCTTCCGGCGCTTCGCCGGCTATGCCGTTTCCGGGAGCCCGGAACTTGATCTGGTGCGCCCTGGCAATAGTCGTCTTGGGCGAGCTGCGAACGAGAATCGCGCGTTACACGTACAGAACGTGCCCGAAAGCGACCTGCCTAGCCGGTCCGGCTCTGGTTGGAGCAAGCCGATTGAGCTGTTCGTGGCCCCGGCCAGCGTCGATGGAGTCGTGTATGCGGTGATCGAGTTGATCTTCTCTCGCCGCCTGGAAGCCGCCGACCGCACATTCCTGGAGCGTGCATTCGAGTCACTTGGCGTCGCCGTGCGCTCATCGAAGGACCGGGCTCGGCTGGAAGAGGTGCTTGAGGCAGCCCAACGGCAAGGTCAGGAGCTGCAGATTCAACAGGAAGTGCTGCGCGTGAAGAACCAGGAGCTCGAGGTTCAAGCGCAGTCTCTCAAGACATCCCAGCTTCAGATGAAAACTCAGCAGACGGAACTCGAGCAGACTAACTCGCAGCTCGAACAGCAAGCGTTGGTCTTGAAGCGACAGAAGGACGAGCTGTCGATGTTCAATAGCGCCAACTTCTTGAGCATCGCGACCGATGCTAAGGGAGTCATCCAGAGCTTCAATGTCGGTGCGGAACGTATGCTCGGCTATCGGGCCGACGCGGTGATGCACAAGATGACGCCGGCGGATCTCTCCGATCCACAGGAAGTCATGGCGCGAGCGAAATCGCTTAGCGCAGAATTTAGAATCCCAGTCGCATCGGGGATTGAAGCATTGATTTGCAAGGCCTCGCGAAACATCGAGGATATCTACGAGCTCACCTACATTCGTAAGGATGGTAGCCGCTTCCCCGCAGTCGTCTCGGTCACGGCGTTGCGCGATGCGGAACGCACGATCATCGGCTATCTATTGATCGGTACCGACAATACCGCGCGCAAGCGTGCAGAGGAAGAGTTGCTCAATGCGGGAGCGCTGCAGCGAGCAATATTCAATAGTGCCAATTTTTCCAAAATCGCCACCGATGCGAACGGCGTCATCCAGATCTTCAACGTCGGCGCCGAACGCATGCTCGGCTACGCAGCCGACGACGTAGTTAACAAGATTACGCCCGCGGACATCTCGGATTCCCAGGAAATAATCGCGCGGGCGAAAGCGCTCAGCGTCGAACTGGAAACCCAAATCGCGCCGGGGTTCGAGGCGCTGGTTTTCAAGGCCTCGCGAGGCATCGAGGACATCTACGAGCTGACTTATATCCGTAAGGATGGCAGCCGCTTTCCCGCGGTCGTCTCGGTCACGGCACTGCGCGATGCGGAGGGCGCGATCATCGGCTATCTGTTGATCGGCACCGATAACACCGCGCGCAAGCGCGCGGAAGAGGCGCTGCTCAAGGCCGGCGCGCTACAAAGCGCGATTTTCAATAGTGCCAACTTCTCCAGCATTGCCACCGACTCGAACGGAGTCATCCAGATCTTCAACGTCGGCGCCGAACGCATGCTCGGCTACACCGCCGAAGACGTAATGAACACGATCACGCCCGCCGACATCTCCGATCCCCAGGAAATAATCGCCCGTGCGGAGGCCCTGAGTGTCGAACTCGAAACGCCCATCGCGCCGGGGTTCGAGGCGCTGGTATTCAAGGCGTCTCGAGGCATCGAGGATATCTATGAGCTAACCTATATCCGCAAGGACGGCAGCCGCTTTCCCGCCGTCGTCTCGGTCACGGCACTGCGCGACGCGGAAGGCGCAATCATCGGCTATCTGTTGATCGGTACCGATAACACCGCGCGCAAGCAGATCGAGGCGGAGCAAATGCACCTGGCGCAACGCCTTCGCGACCACCAGTTCTATACCCGGTCCCTGTTCGAATCGAATATCGACGCATTGATGACCACCGACGCCCCCGGGGATCATCACCGACGTCAACAAGCAAATGGAGGCGCTCACTGGTTGCACGCGCGACGAGCTGATAGGTGCGCCGTTCAAAACGTTCTTCACCGACCCCGAGCGTGCCGAGGCGGGAATTAGTTTGGCGCTAAGCAAACGAAAAGTCACCGATTACGAGCTGACCGCGCGCGACAGGAACGGCAAGGAGACAGTCGTATCTTACAATGCGACCACCCTGTACGATCGGGATAGGAGACTGCAGGGCGTGTTCGCTGCAGTGCGTGAAATCACGGAGCGTAAGCAATACGAGCGATCGCTGCGTGAGGCGACCCATAGAGCCGAACACGCGAACAGCGCGAAGAGCGAGTTTCTGGCTAACATGAGCCATGAAATCCGCACCCCCTTGAATGCCGTCATCGGACTGGGATATCTGCTCGAGCACACCACACTGAATGTAGACCAACGTCAACTTCTGTCCAAGATTCAGTTTGGCGGCCGGGCGCTGCTGGGTGTCATCAACAATGTGCTGGATCTGTCGAAGATTGAGGCCGGCGAGATGTCACTCGAGGACGAGCCCTTCGATCTGCCGGAACTCGTGCGCGACCTCGGCCAGATGCTGACCCCTCAGGCCGTGGCGAAGGGGATCGAGTTAATCGTTCAGTGCGCGGCTGCCGTTCCGCGCATAGTCAAGGGCGATGCGTCGCGCCTTCGCCAGATTCTCACCAACCTGCTGGGTAACTCCATCAAGTTCACCGAGACCGGGCACGTGGAGCTGAAAGTGTTTTGCACTGAGCAAAGTTCCGATCGCGTCCGACTGCGTTGTACGGTGCAAGATACCGGCATCGGGATCGAGCCCGAGGCACTCGAGCATTTGTTCACGCCGTTCACCCAGGCCGATGCGTCCACGACACGCCGTTTTGGCGGCACCGGGTTGGGTCTGTCTATCGCGCGCCGATTCGTAGAACTGATGGGCGGTGAAATTGGCGTCTCCAGTACCGTCGCAGCGGGCAGCACTTTCTGGATCGAGATACCCCTGCGTATCGCCCACGACATTGATGGCATGCTCAGCGAACGCGGCCTGAGAATTCTCGTCGCCGATTCGAGCGGCGACGTACCGGAGCGCCTGCTCGGCATGGCGCGTGCGCTGGGGTGGAGTCCCCAGGTAGCCGAGACCGGCGAACAACTGATCACAGCCCTCCGCACCACCCAGCCGCACACATGGCCGGACGTGCTGATTGTGGAGCTGCACCTGGACGATATGGATGCACACCAATTGATCGCTCGGCTCGAGAAGGAATGTGCTCACGGCGTACTGCCTCCGGTCATTGTAGTTGCCGACCTTATGCAGTCATATATGGAACAGGAATTCCTCATGCGGGCCACGGATGTTCTGCTGGTGCGCCCGTTGACCAGCTCTGCGCTATTCAATGCGGTAAATGCCCTTGTTTCGAAACAGCCTGACAGCCTCGAGCGGGTGTTGCAATCCACCAATTTTGACGAGCTGCATGCACAATGGCTGGCTGGCGTGCACGTGCTGGTGGTCGATGACAGCGACATCAATCTGGAGGTCGCGCAGCGTATTCTCGAAAAGCAGGGTGCGACCGTCACCACCTGCTCGGACGGCCTGGCAGCCTTGGAGCATGTGCGTGTCCACCACCGGGTCCTCGACGTCGTGCTC
The DNA here is from genome assembly GCA_963807505.1 of uncultured Gammaproteobacteria bacterium. Lineage (GTDB taxonomy): Bacteria > Pseudomonadota > Gammaproteobacteria > Steroidobacterales > Steroidobacteraceae > Bog-1198. The sequence continues at coordinate 2,645,309 of CAWECC010000001.1, forward strand.
ATGGATGTGCAGATGCCCACTGTCGATGGTAACGAAGCAACGCGCCGCATCCGGGGCGAACTGCAACTGAAGACGCTGCCCATCGTGGCGCTAACCGCAGGCGCGCTGGTGGGCGAGCGGCAACGGGCGCTCGAGGCCGGAATGAATGATTTCATCAGCAAACCGTTTGATCCTCAGGCACTTATCCGCAAGGTGCGGCGGCTCGTGGAAGGGGCGCGAGGCGGGCCCATAGCGATGGTCATCCTCGACACGGAACCCACCTTGGATGCCACGCGCCGGCCGCTCATGTCTTCCATCGACGCCGGCGTCGTTCAGCAGATGTTCGGAGATGACTTGCCATTGTTCAAATCGCTGCTGGCTCGCATGCTGCGGGAGTTTGCGGATCTTGCGTTGCCGACCGCGGTTTCATCCGATGATCAGACTACCCTAAGCGAGATCAAGGCGCGCACGCACAAACTAAAGGGTAGCGCGGGAATGATCGGCGCGACCAAAGTCATGCGGCTCGCCGGCGCAGCTGAGGTAGCCCTGCAGGAGTGTCGGCCGGCCGACATCATAGAGGGAATACTGACGCAATTGGCGTCAGCGCTCACCACGCTGCGCGAAGAGGCAAAGCCCTTTCTGGCGGTGCCGGAACAGCATGTGGATTCGAACGCCGGGATGGTGAGTCGCCCGAGCATCGGTAACGCGGACATCAATGATCTGTGTGCGCTGCTTGAAAGCCAAAATCTGGCGGCCATCGATAGATTCTGTGTGTTATCCCCGTCGTTGAGTGAACTGGTGGGTGCGGTGCGCTTCGACCGTCTTCGCGATGCTATTGACAATCTGGATTTCCATCTCGGCGCAGAGTTGCTGCGCGAGGCCCTGTGATGTACAGCATCATTCCCTCCCGCATTAGCATTTTAGTAGTCGACGATCACGGCATCGTACGCGATGGAATTAGGTCTTTGCTTCGTCGCCAGGATGGAATGGACGTCGTCGGGCTCGCGGCGACGGGCGAGCAAGCGGTTCTCGCTGCGCAACGGCTCAGGCCGAATGTGATCATCATGGATCTTGTTCTGCCTATCCTCAATGGAATCGACGCAACGCAGCGTATTATCGCGTCGCTTCCGCAAACAAAAATCATAGTGCTGTCAGGATCCTGCACATCCGAATACGTCTACCGCGCGCTTCGTGCCGGTGCACTCGGGTACGTTATCAAGGATTCCGCGGGTTCGGAACTGGTAAGCGCAGTGCGAACGGTGGCGGCTGGCAAGCAGTATCTCAGCCCATCCATCGCAGCTCTGTTCAATGACGAGTGCCCAGATGCAGCTGCCATACGGAGCCCTTTGGAGCGCCTAAGTGCACGCGAGCGCGAGGTGCTGCATCGGACTGTGGAGGGGTATTCGAGCGTTCAGATCGCGCTGCAATTATCGCTCTCACCGAAAACCATAGACACCTACCGAAGCCGGCTGATGCAGAAGCTCGGTGTTGCCGATCGATCAGCGCTGATTCGGTTCGCGATTCAGCATGCAATGGCGCCCTGTTGACAATCGCGCCGTCGTGAACTGTGGGGATTGGGAGCCGGGTGCGAATTGTCACAAGCTCCCTACAGCGCCGGCAATCGCTTCCCGCTAGACTGCTTTGTAGTGTAAGTCGCCGGAACTTCAATGGAGAAGCTCATGGATGAACGCAGCGCTGCCCATTGTCTCTCACGCTGCGAAAAACAGCGGCGGCGCCTTAGAATGGACCTGAGCCACGCCATCGAGAATGGTGAGCTAACATTACACTACCAACCACAATTCGAAGTACGCAGCGGCCGCGTCTGCGGTGTCGAGGCACTCGCTCGGTGGTTTCGAGGTGGCGGCGATGCGATAGAACCCGGCATCTTCATTCCACTCGCGGAACAGACGGGTTTGATCGGCGCGCTTGGCGCGTGGGTGCTGCAAAAAGCATGCGAGACCGTGGCGGGTTGGCGTACTCCCGGCGAGCCGCTTATTACCTTGTGTGTAAACGTATCTACGCACCAAATAGATGAACGCATGTGTGCCGTAATCCAGAGTGTTCTCGAGCAGGCGGGGTTTCCCGCGGAACAGCTCGAGCTCGAAATTACGGAAAGCTCACTGATGAGAAATCCGGAAGCCGCGCTGGAATGCCTTCGGCAATGGAAGGAACTCGGTGTGCGCATTGCCGTCGATGATTTCGGCGCAGGCTATTCAGGTCTAGGCTATTTGTCCAGGCTACCCGTCGATCGCCTGAAATTGGATAAATCATTGATACGCCGCTTGACCACGGAGAGGAAGGACGCGGTGATTGTCCGTTCCATCATTGCATTGGGCAAAGACTTGGGTGTCAGTGTCATTGCAGAAGGCGTAGAGACGGAACTGCAGTTGCAAATGCTGCAGGAATTGGGCTGTCTGCAAGTGCAAGGATATTTGCTGGCCCGACCGGGACCACCGGAGGGAGTGCAAGCGCTGTTGATGAGCCGATGGGGGAGCCGGGTGAGCGCGGCTTCCGCGGCGACTTGGGATGCAACGCGCGGCTGGGTAACACCCAGAAGTGTGGCGATCTGTGCCTGACTGAGACGGGCGGCCCTGCATGACTGGAGCGATGGACAGCGGCGCGCGCGGCCAAAGATAGGTCGTGTCGAAGCAGCCATTCTCGACGTCGGCAATGGGTTGAACCCAGCCTCATCGTCATGTTGGGAGAACTCATGCAGCGGGCGGCGGTTGTCGATCAACTTGCTGAATTTTGTCGTTAATGCTGGCCCAGCTAGGCGCTTGTGATGTCCATATAGTGACGGCGGGTTTTGCGATTTCGGGGTCATCGAGAGTTCCAGCTCGAACGAAGATGAGATGGGGCCGAGCTTCCGCCTCGCTGAATAGCTGCGTACCGCAGGCCGTGCAGAACCGCCGATGCATCACGTTGCCGCTGTCGGCGACGCTGCGGTAGTCACCCGTCACCCCGTGGACAGTGAAGGACGCCGTGGGGAAGCAAACGTTGACCGTCCCGCTACCAGCTCCGAGATATTGGCAAACGCGGCACCAGCATATGCGGGTGATAACTGGGTCTGACGTAGATTCGTATCGAATCTTTCTGCACAAACAGCCGCCCGTAATGGTCATTGCTTCCGCCCTATAATTCGTTAAGACCGCAACCAATGTTGCTCATAATCTTTGAGCGCACCGTAATGTTCATGCGCGATAGAGCGAAATGCAAGCTGTAAGACAGTCGTTCGCAGAAGATGACTGCGGTCGAAAGGGTAAGTTCGCGGGCGATCTCTATCCAACGGGCGGGACCGGCCACAACCAGCCGCTCGCCCCATTGATCGAGCTGCTCCGAAGCCGACATTCGCGTGTAAGATTCACGAAGTTTCCGAACTTTTGGTGGCGTCTCACCCAGGGTTAAAACCTCATAATTAACAGCGAGGAGATCGCAATGTATCAAATGGATTTGGCCTTTCAGAGGAGCCGTTGCGCCGCGAAAGCCACGCTTCACGGCGGCCTATCGAAGCTCCGGTCCCGTGCAATAAAGCTGTCCGTAATGCTTTTCGTCGGTACGGTAGGGTTCGCTTCAGCAACCGTCCAAGCGTCTGTTGTCGAAGATCGACAGACTCTCGCCGATCTTGATACAAAATACCAAAAGGCCGTTGAGCAGAATGACGCCAAAACGATGGCTGAGATTCTCGCAGACGATTTTGTGCTTGTGGAAGGCGATGGCAAGCGATCTACGAAAGCCGATTTGGTGAACGACGCGAAAAGCGGGAAGACCCATTACGTACACCAAGACGACAGCGAGCGCACGGTTGCGGTATTTGGCGATACTGGGGTGGTAACTGCCAAGTTGCGCGCAACAGGTATAGAGGATGGCGTCCGAGTTGACTACTTGCAGTGGTTCACTGACGTCTACATACGCACTCCCAACGGGTGGCGCTACTACTACGCGCAGGCCTCGTTGTCACTCCCGAGTAAATCGCGCCATTGAATTTGGCGGATGGCGAGCTGCAGAGTGCAAGTTGCTTCGTGTCTGGAATGTGACCAACTCGAGTGGGGTGTGCCAGGATCGTGGTGCGCCGTGGAAACGCGCGTTGTTTCCCGGCCAGAAGAGCCGTTTTGGCTCTCAATTTTTTCATTGCGGCGGACAGGGCCGGTTTGTGGTCACCTTTGGTGTGCCGGACCAGATCAGGTCCACAGGGTTCCGTCTAATGGAAGAGCGGCGATTCCAGTGTCGGCCGGCAACTGCGCCTCACTTGCCACGGTTGCTGATAAGTTAAGAAAGTGTTGATATTCAATAGGTTATGAGTTAACAAACGACCTACCCCTGCAAATTTGCGGGATGCCTAAGAACTGACCGAGCGAGCCGTAATTGATATGGTAATATTCGCGCCCCTGACGGGGTCGGGCCGAGCTTTCGAACCGAACCAGCAGCGCGCCGATGCAGTCGGCCAAAAGCGTGCCCGTCAGTTTGACCGTTGCGCCCGTAGCTCAGTTGGATAGAGCGCCTGGCTACGAACCAGGAGGTCGGGAGTTCGAATCTCTCCGGGCGCACCAATTTATCAAGAACTTACCGAGCATCAGTGCACCGATCGTAGCGCCAACGTAGCATTGTTTGCTACGTTTTCGCCCCGTTAGGGAGGTCTTGACGCGCAGACCAGCCACTGCCGCCATGTCCACAAGCGCATCCAAACCAAACAGCTCGATCTTCCCGCGCTTCAAATCTGAGACGCGCGGTTGCGTAACGCCAAAGACCTCGGCGATCTGCCCCGTTTGGCCGCCGATCGATTTGATGGCCTGCTTCGTGCCGCGCTGAGTCCGGAAGGCTCGAAGATCATGACTGAGGGCGGGCCTGCTAAGTGGTTGAAAAGTATGAACCTATAAATTCATCTCTGCGAATGAACCAGGAGGTCGGGAGTTCGCCAACTTGGCCGCGGGCCACTTGTCGGGAGTATTCTTGTGGCGTCCGGTACCATAAACTGCGAGAAGGGTCTTGAAGCAAATGGGAGTTCGCATGAAAGCGATTCGATTCGCATTTGCCAGTGTGGCTTGCTTGGTCGCCGCCGCTGCTTGGGGCGAACCACCACAGAACGCCAAGGCGCCACCAATCACCCAGGACACCGCGCCGTGCCTTGTGGGTACAGCGAAATGCGCGGACATTTGGGGCCCGCCAAGGGTGTGTCTGGTAGGTACAAATACTTGCCCGACCGGCGCGCGAACGGTCGAAGTCAGCAAATAGTCGTTACGTCGATTCATGGTAGCGACCGCATTATTGAACCAATGATGACATCGCCATCGCCCGAGCGCTCCGCCGCGGAATCATCGGCGCTGACTTATCCCCTGCAGGCATCGCCAGCGCCGGGAGAAACCATCGAAGTCGCACCCGGAGTGCTGTGGCTACGCATGCCGGTGCCGGGTTCTCTCAATCACATCAATGTGTGGGCGCTGGAGGACGGCGAGGGCTGGACTCTCGTCAACACCGGCATGCAGACGCCGGAGACCACCGCCGGCTGGCAATGCGCCTTCGCGGGATCGCTGGCGGGCCGGCCGGTCACGCGCGTGATCTGTACGCACATGCACCCCGATCACATCGGAATGGCCGGCTGGCTGACGCGCCGATTCGACTGCCCGCTGTGGACGACGCGCCTGGAATACTTGACCTGCCGGACGCTGGTGGCCGATACGGGACGGGAAGCACCACCCGATGCGATCAGGTTTTACCATGCGGCCGGCTGGGATACGGAGGCGCTCGAGCATTACAAAGCCCGTTTCGGGGGCTTCGGAAAAATGGTGTACACGCTTCCCGACAGTTATCGACGGATCGTGGATGAGACGGATCTGCGCATCGGTGGCAGGGTTTGGCGTGCGGTGATCGGCCGCGGGCATTCGCCAGAGCATTTGTGCCTGCATTGCCCGGAACTGCGCATCCTGATCTCAGGAGACCAGGTGCTGCCGAAGATCTCCTCGAACGTCTCGGTATTTCCGACCGAACCGGAAGCGGACCCTCTCACCGAATGGTTGGACTCCTTGGCTGCGATCAAAGTCCGGGTTCCCAATGATGTGCTCGTCCTTCCGTCCCACAATGAGCCCTTCTACAACTTGCATGCCCGGCTCGATCAATTGATCGACGGTCACGAGCGATCGCTGCAGCGTTTGCGCCAGGAACTCACCACACCGAAGCGTGCCATGGATGTGTTCGGGTTGCTTTTTCGTCGCCGCGTGGTGGGTGATCTGTTGGTGATGGCAACGGGAGAGAGCGTGGCGCATCTGAATTGTCTGCTGCGCCGGAGCCTTGTGGCTCGCGAGATGGACGCGGCCGCAGTCGCCTGGTACCGCGCCGTCTGAACGGCCAACGAAGCTCACGAGGACAGGCTGATCGATGATTTTGGGCTGATTCAGGCGCCTGCCGGATCAGCAATGACCGAGCCCAGTTTCTTCCCACCATGTCCCCAGCGGGTTCGGAGATATCGATTCATGGGTTCTGAGAAATAGCGAGCGACGATCTCGCCCAGAAATCCCGACAGCAGTATCACGGCGACGAAAAGTACGGCGACTCCTATTGCGGGGGTGCTTTTGGCCACGTACAGGCGCCACAATCCCATGACAACGAACATGTGCGTCAGATAAATCTCGTAACTGCGACGTCCGAGCCAGCGCAACGGCCGCAACGCGCTCAAAGATCTTCGTCGAGAGTGTGCAGCAACCATGATCACCAAGCAGGTGCCGAAGGCCAACACACTCATGTCGAGCCCCGAGCGCTGCAGTGCTTGGGAATCGGCAGAGAATCCCAGGATGAGAATCATGGCGGCGGCGCCGACGGCCGTCAGGCACAGCAGGACACGAGAACTCAGCCTCAACCGCGGCTGAATCAGCGCGGTAATGCACCCTAGGGCAATCGCATCCATGCCGCCCAAATAGGATACTTCTCTCCAAACTTCATTGCCGTGAGCCAGAGCGGTGCGAGCGATGGGGCCGAAGGCGGCCACGGCGCCTAGAATGATGATCAGCCACCGACCTTTGCCGAACCAACGACAGATCAAGGGGAAACACAGATAGAATACCTCCTCGACCGACAGGGACCACAGGATGTCCCAGGCTGCCGGCAGATATCCCCGCTGTGCCTCCAATAGGTTGATGTGAAATGTAAGAGCCGCGAACAGCGCGCGGCCCAAGCCCCCGGTACTCTCTGCTACGACAAAACCAGGAACTCCCATCAGATGGAGAACGCTCAAGGCGCACAGCAGCGCCAGCAACAGCGGCGCTATTCGGGCAAAGCGCAGCAGGTAAAAGTCGCGAACGCGGATGGAGGAGAGCGTGCCCCATCGACTGAGCGTCGTTGAGGTGATGAGAAATCCCGAAATGGCAAAAAAGATCTGCACGCCATTCTGCCCGTTCCACACGAGGGCATCGCGTATTTGCCCGGGAATTCCCTCGATATAGGGCAGCTTGGCCAGAAAGAGCCGCATATTGACGTGATTCATCAAGACGAAAAAGATGGCCAAGCCGCGCAACGCGTCGATCGAAGTCGAACGATGCCGAGTGTTCGGATGCATTTCCTCGCCGAGCGCCTACCCGACCTTGGACTGCAGATACGCGGTCATCTTCGTGACCTCCGCCGTCAGCTTCTCGGCGAGCGCCGCAGTGTGGGCGCTCTCGCCCTGGCCGGCGGCAGACTCTAGTTGCGCCGCCGCCGCCGCCACCGCCGGCGCTCGCAGGTTGGCACTAGCGCCTTTGAGACTATGTGCGGCTACGCGCAGCCCCGCGGCGTCGCCCGTACCCAGCGCCGTCGAGATGGCGGCAAGCTCCCGAGTTCCGGTTGCAACGAATGCATCCGCCAGATCTCGGGCAAATCTTTCGTCGCCATCGATGGATTCAAGCAAGGCGTCCCAGTCCACGGGAGTATGAGGCGTCCCAGGAGTGCAGGGCGATGGGCTCGCCGCAGGCGCCGGGTCTTGAGTAGCTGTTGGAGATTCCCCGGTCACGACTGGCCCCTCCTTCATGATTGCAGCCGCCCTGGCTGCCATTGTCAGCGTGGCGCCGCTACCGATCAGTAAGCGTTCCAGGCATGCCTCGAGCTTGCTGCGATCGATGGGCTTGGATAAATAGTCATCCATGCCGGCGGCGCGGCACTTTGCCTCATCGCCCGTCATGGCATGTGCGGTGAGCGCGACGATGGGGATGTGGCGCTTGCCCGCTTCGAATCTGCGGATCTCGCGGGTTGCCTCGTAGCCGTCCATCTGCGGCATCTGGCAGTCCATGATGATGAGATCGAATTTTCCGGTCTGCCATGCCACCACGGCGGCCAGACCATCCGCGACTACATCGACGCGGTACTGTAGTTTTTCCAGCAGCTTCGATGCGACCTTCTGATTGACGGGGTTGTCCTCGGCCAGCAAGATTCGATTCTGGGTCTGGGTCCGTTGCGCACGCAGCGCGTGCCGCGTGATCATGGGCTGGCTTTGCAGATGCCAGGACTGCGCCGTGTTCGCCAGCACCAGTATCAAGCACTCCGTCAGGTCGCGCTGAGTGACGGGCTTCAATAGATAGGCCGCAAATCCGATGTCGGCAAACACTTGGCCGTCGCCGCGTTGGCCGGAGGATGTCAAAAGGATCAGGCGCGTGGATTTGATGTTCTCATCCTGAACGATGATCCGGCCGAGCTCTGCGCCGTCGCAATCGGGCATCAAGTGGTCGAGCAGCGCCGCATCGAAGGGGCGGCCGGCGGCGCCGGCCTGGCGCATCAGCGCCAGCGCCTCATCCGCGGAGCTCGCCGATACGGCTTCTACGCCGCACAAGAGCAGCTGTCCCATGAGGACTTTGCGATTGGTGGCGTTGTCGTCCACCACCAGGATTCGCTGCCCCTTGATCGAGGCCGGCGCCGGGCGCAGCGTCTGCAGGCCGTTGGCGGCCGGCGGGAAATGCGCCGTAAACCAGAAAAGGGAACCCTCGCCTTCGACACTTTCAACGCCGGTTTCGCCACCCATCAACTCGACCAGGCGGCGCACGATCGACAACCCCAGGCCTGTGCCGCCGAATCGGCGCGTCGTCGATGTGTCCACTTGCATGAACGGCGCGAACAGGGATCCCAGCCGATCGGCGGGTATGCCGATGCCCGTATCGCGTACCTCGCAGCACACCGTGGTACCGCTCTCGTCGATGCTCAGGACTTTGATCTCGAGCGAAACCTCGCCCTTGGCCGTGAACTTGATGGCGTTGCCGGCGAGATTCAAGAGAATCTGACGGATGCGCCCGGCATCACCCTTCACCAGATCGGGGAGCTTTGCATCGATTTGGGCCGTGAGCTCCAGCCCTTTCGCATGGGCTTGAATCGACAGCAGCCTCGCGACATCCTCGAAGGTATCGCGCAAGTCCACGTCCACCTGCTCGAGTTCGAGCTTGCCGGCCTCCACTTTCGAGAAGTCCAGAATGTCGTTGATGACGGTCAGCAGCGATGTGCCGCTGTCGCGGATGGTTTCCGCGTAGTCGCGTTGCAAGGCATCGAGCTTGGTGTCGAGCAGCAGTTCGGTCATGCCGAGCACGCCGTTCATCGGCGTGCGGATCTCATGGCTCATGTTGGCGAGAAAATCGCTCTTCGCCCGGTTGGCCGACTCCGCGACCTCCTTCGCCCGCAGAGTCTCCAGGGCGGCCGCCTTCAGATCGGTGAGGTCGAGGACGATACCCTGCATTTCCACAGCCTGGCCGCGGGCGTCGCAGCGCACGGCGATGGCCGCACGCACATACTTGACCGCGCCGTCTATCATGAGGCGGTGGTCGAGTTTGCGTGATCCCCCCATCGAGTTCAGATCCGCCAACGTGCTCTCAACCAACGGTCGGTCTTCCGGATGAGTGGCCGCGAGATAGGCGGCCAGCGGCTGGGCAGTGTCATCAGGATCGCCGAGCAGTTGCCGAAGCTCGCTGGACATCGATCCTGCACCGGTCCGCAGGTTGGCGTACCACGCTCCGAGATTGGCGAATTGGTGGGCGCGTCTGAGCTGGAGTTCGGTGTTCGCCTGGGCCCTTATGGCCCTGCGCCGCGCGATCTGGGCGCGCCAGATCGCAACACCGTTCAGGAACGCGATCGCACCGGCGATCAATACGCCCAGCGCGGCCGACACGTCGACGCGCTGGACCAGCTGCCGGTACCGATCGGCCTGAACCGTGATGCCCACGTAACCCGTCATGTGCCCGTCGCGGGCGAACACCGGGGCATGGGCGCGGATCCCCATTCCCCAGGCGGTTGCGGTGGGTTCCTTTTCCACCGTCAGTAGATGGGTTCGGGAGACCTCCCGCTCTCCCGGGCTCGGGTCGTCCACTTCCATGGGCGGCGAATGAATCGGCCGGCCCGCCTCATCGAAGGTGCCTCGCCGGGTCCCATCGAGTATGAAATGCATGACATCGCCCTGCATGACACCGACGTAGGCGAAGCGGATGTCGGGATTCGTATTCAGCAATACCCGAAGGGGACGGGCGGCGCGGTTGTACTCGGGGGTACCGTCTTGGTTGGCGTTGTTGAAAGTCCGTAGCTCGTCGCCGTCGATGAGCGCGGCCGTGCCGGCCGCGGTGCGCGCCAGATAGGTTCTCACGTCTTCCAAGAGAATCTGCCGGACGATGACATCGACCACGGCTATTCCCGCAATCGCAGTTCCCCAGGCGATCAGCCCGCCGGCCACCGCGGCCAACAGGGGACGGGTTTCGTGACTTCCACGACGCGCCAAGCCGGGTAGGCGCGAGACGAGCCGCTTCCACTGTGGCATCGGATTTGTCATAAGATGTTTATCGGTCCGCGGCGCGAAGTCTTGAGGCGGTGAGAGCCGCTCCGTCGGCTGCCCTTATCGTCAAGGAGGCCGAGGATAGTCCATTCGGGTGCCCCATGACCATGGTCCCGGGCGCGAACCGAGAAGCGCATCTCGAAGCGGCTGGCTTAGGGACCCATATCTTGACGGGGAGGGGGAGGCGCCCGGCGTTACTGACCACCGCTTATTTCACACTGATAATGGCCTTGATTTTCACGCTCGCCGGATCGAACACCGCAAGGAGGGGGTTGCCTCGCCCGATCAGCGGGATCGAATTCGCCTGATCGGTGGCCAGCCCCGCCGCCTGCATACGCTCCTTGAGCTTCTTCTTGTCGGACCCCATGAAGTACGCGACGTCATCCACTTTCTTGAGTTTCGCTCGAAGCACGGGCAGGCCCTGTTCCCAGGGTTTGAAATACTGCGGCATGGAGATCACGTCGTCGCCCCCCTGAATCGCCGACGTCACGATTTTTTGGCTTGCCGACGCATCCTGAGGCAGAGGCGCCCAAATCCAACGCGGCAGGCTGTACCAGTGGGGAGCGAAATCCGGGTTCAAGCGGCGTCCCTCAGCCGATTCCTGGGCGTCGATATCGTATGCTTGCACGAGTTGCAGCACGGTCTCGGAATAGGCGTAATAAAGCGGCCTTCCGTTCCACAGCGACACCGACCCATAGATCAGTGCGCAAAGCTGGACGGCAACGATGATGGAGACGTCGCGCACGAGCTCGCGCCGCGGCTTGCCCGGGTGGGCGATGACGAAGGTCAGCAGCGGACCCACTACGACGTCCACTCCGATCATCACCACGACCACATGAGTGACATCGGTCAGGGCCCAGCCCGGCCAGAAATACCACCCCAGGTACAACGCGCCGAGTATCAGCGACAGCGCGCATGCGCTCGCGCTCAGATGCAGTCCCAACGCTTTGAATCTGAATTTCATGAGCATATTCTGCATAAATCGGCGGCGAATTGAAGCGCGCAACGCTCACTCAGGAGGAATTTGCAAACCTCGTCACATGGCCGGATCCTTCATCGGAGTCGGCAGCTTGGGGGGGGCGGATGGAGAGGCGGCCGGCGCGCCGGCGAGTCACGCGGTCAAGGGACTTTGATGCCGCGCCGGCGGCTCTTCGCAGATGCCGAGGACGGGGCAGATACCGACGACGCGGCCGCGTGATGCCACAAGCGAAATCCGCCCAGGAAGGCGAAATCATTGCTGCCGAGGCGGGTGTTTTTCGGCAGGCGCTTCAATTTGCGCGCATTGCCGCCGCCGAGGACGACATAGTCGGCTTCGAGCAGGGTGCTCAGCTGCTCCACCACGTCCTTGACGGTCCGGCGCCACTTCTTGCCGCCCATGCGCTTCAGAGCGCTCGCACCGACGTAGTCCTCGAAGGTCCGCCCCTTTTTGTAAGGCAGATGCGCGAGTTCCATCGGCGCCACGACACCGTTGACGATCATGGCGGAACCGAGTCCCGTTCCGAGGCCGAGGAACAGCATTCGGCCGCCTTCGTAGCTGCCGACCGCCTGCATCGCGGCGTCGTTCAGCACATGGGTGGGCCGGCCAAATGCCTTACGAAAATCGAACCCAGCCCAACCGCTGCCGAGATTGTGCGGTTCGGAGATCACTTTGCCGTGCAGGACGACACCCGGGTATCCGATGGAGACGACGTCGTAGGTCCAGTCCCCGGTCAGCTTGTGTAGTTTCGCGACCATTTGACGGGGCGTGAGAGTGGGTCCCGATTCAAATTCCCGCTCCTCGCGGCGCCCGGAAACGCGCGCCTTCACATGACTTCCGCCGATGTCGACGGCGAGTACTCGCAGAGGGTGCTTTGGGGTCATATGGCTGAACGATACCTCAATTTCGCCCGCGCACGCCAACCCGAGACCAAAGATCCGCTAGTATCTCGGCGCCATGATGTTGAGCGGATGACGGTATTCGCCCGAGGGGCTGAACCGTTGGCCGGCAACAGGGAACAGTTGCCGGCCAACGGCTCAGCCCCTCGGGTGAATGCTCTCACCGCTCCACACCACCCCGCCAAGGGCACTCGATCTGCTTCCGCTGGATAGCGATGTACATCCTGCGCGGTGATGTACGTCGGCCAGTGCGCACGGTCAGGGGGGATAAGGAGTGGGAAGCCAACTGCTGCCTTTACGTTGGCTTCCCACTCCTTATCCCCCCTGACCTTGTGAACCGGTCATCATCACCGTGCAGAAGTGCTAGCGATATAGGCCCAAAACCGCGGTCAAGCTGCGTTCCACTGCTAGCATCTCTTCAGGCCGCAGGCGCGTCAGCGGACCCTCGACCAATCGCCGGCGGTCGAGAGTGCGGGGTTGCTCGGGAACGACTTGGCAGGTTTGCAGGAGCTTATCGCGAGCTTGAATAGTAACGTGAAGCGGTTCTTTGGCCTGACGCACTTGGGTCGTGAGTGGCAGCACGATAATCGTGGGTTCGTTCGCCTCGGTCAAAAAATCCGCTTGAATGATGAGCACGGGGCGAATCTTGCCGACTTCCGCGCCGCGGTTCGGATTCAAATTGCCGACCCAGACTTCGCCCCTTTGCATCAGCGTTTATTTCGAGGCACTTTGTATCTTGCGCGCGGCTCGTTGACTCGGTTGACCTGCTCAATTCTTTCCAGCGCTTCGTTATCGAAGGGCAGCGCCTCGGCGGCGAGGTCCAATGCATCCGAATCGCCTCTTGCGCGCGCGGCTCTGGCAATCTCCGCGAGGAACCGATCGCGTTCCTGCCGCTGCAAGTACTGCGCAATTGCATCTCGTGCAATCTCCGACTTTGCACGCTGTGTGCGCTCTGCCTCCCGGTTGAGACTGAGTTCGATATCGTCGGGAAGCCTTACACTTACGATTGACATGACGGAATGTAGTGCATTGTGTAGTGCAAACAGCATACAATATGGCATCACCGATGTCGAGAACTGGGGTGATTCATGTTCAAAGCAATTCTGATCGAGCGCGACGAGCGGCCCTATCGTGCGGGCTTCACGGCGCTCAACGAGGCCCGGCTGCCCGCGGGGGATGTGACGGTGCGCGTCGATTATTCGACGCTCAACTACAAGGATGCGCTCGCCATCACCGGCAAAGCGCCGGTGGTGCGCCAATTCCCCATGGTGCCGGGTATAGATTTAGCCGGTTCGGTACAAGAGTCGGAAAATCCCTCCTGTCGGGTGGGAGACCGGGTGGTGCTCAATGGTTGGGGTGTGGGAGAGCAGCACTGGGGTGGCCTCGCACAATTGGCCCGGGTGAAGGCGGAGTGGCTCATCCCGCTGCCGGCTGAATTCACGGCGCGGCAGTCCATGGCCATCGGCACCGCCGGGTATACGGCGATGCTGTGCGTGATCGCTCTCGAGCGGCATGGAATCGCGCCGGACAGCGGCGAGATTCTGGTAACCGGAGCAGCGGGCGGAGTGGGCAGTGTCGCCGTCGCCGTGCTGGCCAAGCTCGGATTTCGGGTGGCGGCCGTGACCGGCCGCGCGGCAGAGGCCGAGTTTCTAAAGCGCTTGGGCGCCGCCGAAGTCCTGGACAGGGCGCTATTCGCAAGCCCTGGTAAACCCTTGGGGAAGGAACGGTGGGCCGGTGCCATCGATGTAGTGGGCAGTCATACTTTGGTCAATGTGTGCGCCTCCATGCGCTATCGGGGCGTTGTCGCGGCATGCGGTCTCGCCGGAGGGCTCGATTTTCCGGCGACGGTGGCACCCTTCATCTTGCGCGGCGTGACGCTGGCCGGGGTGGATAGCGTGATGTGTCCGCGGGTGGATCGCCTCGAAGCATGGCGCCGGCTGGGTCAGGACCTCGATGTGGCCAAGCTCGAGCTGCTGACCGAGGAAATCGGATTGTCACAGGTGCTCGACCGCGCCACGGAGCTCATCGAAGGGCGCATTCGCGGCCGACTCGTGGTGGATACGCGCCGTTAGCGGTGTCCGACTTCGTCCGCGGACACTGTCCGCGGACACCTCCTGTCACTAGGCAGGAATTAATATTTATAAAAACAGCATCTTACGGATTAGATGCGTCTGAGACAGCAAGAAGGCCTTGTTCGATCGCCAGCAATACCTGGTGGCGGACCTGAAGCGCCAGGTCAACGGCTTGAATGTCCGCTCCCCCGTGGACGGGCAGGTCGGTCAGGTGCAAGTGGCCGACCGCGCCAGCGTCGCGCCGGCGCGGAAATCGCGCGGCGCGGCGACTACTCGACTTTGCCGGCCGTGTTCGCGGCCATCGCCGAACGCGCCGAGCACCTGCATCACTTCGTCAGCGGCTATGCGGCCTTTGCCAAATTGCCGGCGCCCCGTCCCGAACGCATCGAATGGGCGGCGTTCGTGGCCGATCTTGCCCGGCAGCAGGCGTTTGCCCTCGCGGCGCAGCCGCCCGAGCCGGCGGGCTGGTTCGATCGGGCACAGGTCGAACAGGCGCTGATCAATCTACTGAAGAACGCGCATGAGGCCGGGGGCGATGAGAGCCAAGTGGAACTGCTGATCGCGCATGTCGGGGCGCATCAGCGCATAGAGGTGCGCGATCGGGGCGCCGGCATGAGCCAAACCGTGCTCGCGCAGGCGCTGCTGCCTTTCTATTCGACCAAGCGCAGCGGCACCGGGCTCGGGCTCGCACTGGCCCGGGAAATCGCCGAAGCCCATGGCGGGCGCATTCATCTCGCCAATCGCGAAGGCGGAGGGCTCAGCGTCGCGCTGGAATTGCCCGATGCATCCCAATGACATGCTACCGCCTCGATACTAGACGCTCGTCCCAGATCACGTGATGCTGCTGGCCCTTTTTGAGTTTGCGCGCGTCCGGGTGATGGGGATTGATGATGTAGTTTAGTTCGTGTGGGCGTCCTGTGATTGACGGCACGCACAAGACGGCGCTTCTGGCTTCCTCCACCCAGCGATCGCCAAATTGCCGGCTGATCACGTAGTCGGGTTCGTCCCAACCCAAGATCGCCCTCGGATCGAGTTCGATGATGCGAACCGTCGGCGGAATCTCGATCACCAAGCAGTGATAATCGACCTTCAAGTCGCGTCGCTGCGCGTGCGCCAACAGTTCCATGAGCGCGCCTGCGTAGCTGCCGGCCGCGTAGATCGCCGACCGACCTGGGGATGTCCAGCGTGCGCCGAAACGCGCCGCACCGGTGCCGTCGAACAATGGATGGATAGCGCGCGCAACGCGATAAATTCTCAGCGTGCGCCGAGGGGCCCGGGTAGCCATGCTCAAGCCGGTAAACCATGCTCCATGCGCCACAATACTTCTTCGACTTGACGCGCGCCGAGCTCGCTTTGCGCGGCATCCAAAGGCTGGTCACCACCCAATTCCGGATGGGCCGTACGCAGAAATTCCAAAGCGTCTCGCTGCGAACCAAAGGCTGCTTCCGCCAGCGCCGCCACGCGCGCGATGCGCTCGACCTTTTCGCTTTCTTGTGGATTTAACGTGGTCGTACGTCGCTTGTACGT
The DNA here is from genome assembly GCA_963807505.1 of uncultured Gammaproteobacteria bacterium. Taxonomy (GTDB): domain Bacteria; phylum Pseudomonadota; class Gammaproteobacteria; order Steroidobacterales; family Steroidobacteraceae; genus Bog-1198. The sequence continues at coordinate 2,661,521 of CAWECC010000001.1, forward strand.
GGCGATCGGTACCAATCGATTGCGGAGAAGTTGCGCCTCTCGGAGATTCGCCGTCACGTAATCAACGACATGGCCGAGTGCGTGCTTCGGCAGCCCGCGGTCCACGAGCCGCCGCAAGTCGGTGGCGGATGCCACTCGTCCTTTCATGCCTAGAATTCTGCCAACCTCGGCCGGAGAAGGTGCCATAGATACCGAGCATCAAATGATGCGAAATTCTAGCATCATTTGAGCCAAAATTCAAAAAGTGACTCTGCCGCGCCAAGATTGCGCGAGGCGAGTGTCAGCATCTAGAGCTCAACGCCGTTTTCCAATGGCCGGATCGCTCATGCTATCCGTGCCGGCTTCGAGATGACCGGCGAAATGCCGTAGAAAGTTCGAGTCGGCATTGACGGCGAGCGTGAGGTCATACCAGCCGAATGAATCATCCAGTCGCCAGAATTCCTGACGCACGCCTCCCGGCTCCAGAGTGTGCTCGATGACCTTCCCGGTGTAGGCATCCGATATTTGCACACTGGCGCTTTCGTGCGCCGTGTTTCTGATTTCCAAACCGACGCCGTATCCATCGACATCGTACTTGACCTCGCACTCAAGCTTGGTCCCGTCGTGTCTGGAAAGATTGCCTCTGAAGGCGCGAAAAAAGCCATTCGGTCCGTACACGGAAAGGTCGTATCCGGCCCCTGGATCGGAGAAGGTCCAGGTATCCACGACCCCCGCGTGGGGGCCGACCGTGTAGGTCCAAGGACCTCGCCCGGGATCACTGGAGCGCACGTGGAACACCGCGGCCGCTTTGCCGGAATTGACGAATTGAATCGTCACGGTGCGCATGTCGAAGTCGGTCTTCCCATGAGCGTGCAGTTCGTAGGGGACCGCTCGCGCGGGGCGTGTCCCGGGCTCTTGTTCCGGTAGAGCTTGCTCGGCGGAAAGATCAGGAACGTGGTCGGGGTGGCGGCCGCTGTCCGGCGGGACATAGGCGGCGGTGCTCGGCAATGGCGGGCGCGCGCCGTTGGGGTTCGAAAAATTGAACGCCGATGTCAGATCTCCGGTGACGGCGCGGCGCCACGGAGTGATGTTGTCGTTTCGCAAACCGGGATGTTGCCGGGCAAAACGCCGCTCGATGAAGCGGATCAGCGAGGTATGGTCGAATACTTCGGAATTGACCCAGCCGCCCGTGCTCCAGGGTGAGATGACGAGCATCGGTACGCGTACGCCCAGGCCGTAAGGACCGCCAGGAATTTGAGCGTTTCCTCTATAGAACTCGTTGACCGTATCGACGGTGGACAGGCCTTGCGCACGCGACTGCGGCGGCGTGGGCGGAATCATGTGGTCGAAGAAGCCGTCGTTTTCGTCGTACATCAAGAAAAATGCCGTTCGGCTCCAGACCTCGGGATTGGATGTCAGGGCGTCGAGTATTTTGGAGAAATACCAGGCCCCGTAATTCGCAGGCCAGTTCGGGTGTTCCGTGTAGGCTTCCGGCGCGACAATCCATGACACCTGGGGGAGGTCACCGGCTTGGACGTCTTTCTGCAGCACATCGAACAGCGAGCCTCCGGCCGAGATATTGGTTCCCGTTCTCGCTCTCTCGTACAGAGGATCGCCCGGTCTTGCGTTTTGATACTGATGGAAATAGAGCAGCGCGTTATCGCCGTAGTTGCCGATGTACGCGTCATCGGTCTCGCCCCATTTGCCGGCAGCGTCCAATCCGTGGCCGATGTCCTGATAAATCTTCCACGACACGCCGGATTTCTGCAGTACCTCCGGATACGTCGACCAGTCGTACCCGGATTGCGCATTATCGATGACCGGTCCGCCGCCGCGGCCGTCATTGCCCACCCAGCCGGTCCACATGTGCTGCCGATTGGGATCCGTGGGTCCCAGCAACGAACAGTGGTAGGCGTCGCAAATGGTGAACGCGTCGGCCAGCGCGTAGTGGAACGGGATATCGCCCCGCGCCAGATGCGCCATGGTCGTGGGGCCTTTTTGCTGTACCCATCCGTCGTGCTTGCCGGCATTCCACGCCGCATGCGTGGTCGTCCAGTCGTGCGGCAGATCTTCGAGAAATTGCAGCCCGAGATTCTCGCCGCCGGGGCGAAACGGCAACACATGCCCCTCGCCATGGGGCTGATTCCACACCGGCTTTCCCGACGGCAGCGTGACGGCTCGAGGATCGCCGAATCCGCGCACGCCGCGCAGCGTGCCGAAATAATGATCGAAGGAGCGATTCTCCTGCATGAGGATCACGATATGGCCTACGTCATCGATGGTGCCGGTGCGGCTATGGGCCGCAATTCCGAGCGCGCGCGCGATGCTTGCCGGGAGGGCCGCAGCGGCCGCTCCGCTGCATAGAGCGCGCAGGAAAGTGCGGCGGTCGGTTCTGTGTTTCATAGGCGCTGCGCCGCGACGGCTAGTCGAAGTCTGCCGTGAGTTCCGGATGCTCTGCGTGCTGAAACATTCTCTCTATCTGTGCGGCCGTGGTGCGGCCTTGCGACAGCGGCGGCAGCGCATCGCGCGCAAAGAACGCCACTTCGCTGGTCTCGTCGCTGGCGCGGGCCGCGCCTCCGGTGATTTCGCAGATGAAAAACAACTTGTAGATCGAGTCGAGATGGCGGGACGGCCGATTGCTTCTCTGGTAATCGTAGACGGCGGCCAGCTTGAGCGCCTTGGCCGTGAACCCCGATTCTTCGGCGATTTCGCGCACGACACATTCGGCGGCTGTTTGATTGATGTCCGCCCAGCCGCCCGGCAGCGTCCACTGGCCGTCGCTGATTTCGCGCACCAGAAGTACGCGGCCGTCGACGAAGGCGGCGCCGCGCACATCGACTTTGGGCGTCGCATATCCCTTGTCCCCGGCCAAGATGCCCAGGATTGTGCCGTAGTCCCCGCCTGAGCCCTGTGCCACCATGGTCGCCGCCAATTCGCGTATCCGCTCGTAGCGTTGCCGGTCGAAGCGATCGGTGGTGAAAGTCAGGCCGGTCTGCGCGATGGCGCGCAATTCCTGCGCCGTGCTCAGCCAATGCGGGTCCGCCATCGCGGGCTCAACGAGGCGCGAAGAATTCGGTGTAGCTCAGGATGCGGTCCTCGCTGAGTTCCACGAGATCGACGAGCTCGGTCGGAATGGTGACGCCGGTGACCTTGGAGTAAATGTCGGTACGCCAGTGCGCGGTGGCTTTGGGCCACTCGACGACCAGCGAGAGCAAGGTGTAGTCGCTGAGCCGAAACACCTTGACCATCATGGCCAGCCAGGGCCGAAATTCGGCGAGACTGGCCGCCCGGATGGCGATGGGCTTGTCGGCGCTGGCGCCGACGATTTCATACCGGCCTTGATCCGCAAACAGCCGGCACAGGCCGGCGAGATCGCCGCCGACACGCGCCGCATGCAGCTGTTGAATCATGCGTTCCGCAACGACGCGCTCCGCCACTGTACTCTCCTTCGGTCAGGCCAACGCAGCCCGGATTTCCCCGCCGATCTGTTCGAACGCGGTACGGGCATAAGGAATCACGGCCCCTAAGCCGTAAAACAGGTGAATCATACCCGGGTGGCAAGTGTAGGACACCTCCGAATGCGCGCGGGTCAATCGTTCGAAATAGTCCCGGCCTTCATCGCGCAGCGGGTCGAACTCCGCCGTATGAATGAGGGTGGGCGGCAGGCCTTCGACGGCCGCAGCCCGCAACGGCGAGATTCGAGGGTCGGATGGATCGGTACCGGGGGGCGCGTAGTGCAATAAATCGTGATCGAGCGTGGCCTGATCGACCAGATAGCCGCTCGCGAGCTCGCGCCGCGAATCGGTCGAACGGCTGTAATCGAGGATCGGGCAAATCAGCAGCTGCAGTGCCAGGCGGGGGCTGCCGATTCGAGCCACCGCCTGAGTGGTGGCTGCGGCCAGGGTACCACCGGCCGAGTCACCGCAAATGCCGAGCCGTGCGGCATCGATACCGAAACTCGCTGCCTGTGCGGCGATGTAGGTGATCGCGGCCAGAGCATCGTCGAGTGCGGCGGGGAAGGGGTGCTCGGGCGCCAGACGGTATTCGACCGAGACGACCCGGCAGGCGCCCGACCTCGCCAGCGCCCGCGCGATGCAGTCGTGGGTGGCCACGGTACCTGCCACCAGGCCGCCGCCGTGGAAGTAGACCAGCCCCGGCAACAGTTCGCCCGCGGCATCGAGGGGGGTATAGATTCTGACCGCGATGTCTCCGGCAGGCCCGGGCAAAGTACGGTCTTCAACACGGCTCACGGCCGGTTCGGGGCCGCCCAGCTTCATGAGCTCGGCGAGCCCCAAACGTCGCTGCTCGACCGACGTCTCGAGGGCATTGGGCGGCTTGCCCGCCGCCAATACATCCAGGAACCGTTTAACGCGCGGGTCGAGCGGCACGGTTTAGGTTCCTGGACGGCGTTAGAGAGCTAACGCGGTCCGGGTCACCGCCGGCCACTTCAGGAGCTCCAAGCCGTGGATCGCGAACAGCGCAACGGCCAGCCGGTCGATGCCGAAGGCGACGCAGCTGGTGTGCGCCAACTCGCCCTTGTCGTCGTGGATACCCCATACCTGGCCAAAGTGTTCGCGGTGGTAATTGAAACTCATGCACGCCGTCGGCGACGCCCCTGGGTAGTAGGGGATCAGCAGCTCGAATTTCAGCGCCTGCTGCCGCTGACTCACGGCCATGACCTGGCCGACGCGGCCGAAAAACGGATCGTTCGCGACATCGATGGTGAAGGGGAGACTGAGGTCGGCCGCCAGCCGCGGGGCTCTGGCCATCCAGCTCTCGCGGAACTCCAGGATTTCCTGCGGCGAGCCGATTCTCACGAACTCGCGCATCCGGAAGGACTGCAGGCGATCCAGGCTGCGCGAGGGTTCATGCCGGAATACATCGGCCTCGATGTCGAATTGCAATCCGCCGGCGGGCAGCGGACCGCGCGTCGCCACGATGGGATACACGGGATAGCAGGCCGCGGGCGACAGCACCAGGTCCGAGGAGGTCACCGAGGTGGTCCAGTCGCCGCCCTCGTCGTAACGGTCGACCGCCGATCGAATCGAGGCCTCGGAGCCATGCAGAGCGCAGACACAGCCCAGCAGATTGGGGAAGCTCTTCAGGTAGCCCGATTTCTCCAATTGCAGGCGGCTCATCACCGGCGGGAAGCGCATGATTTCCGCTTTCGGGATCCCGCTGCCGCGTGATGTATCCCTCCAGACGCTCGACGAGGTGCGTATACAGCTCGGTGCGCGCGTACACGCCGTCCACTCCCATGGAGCGAAATAATCCTGCCGCGATGGAACTCAGCGGATCGGCCGGGGTGCCGGTGGCGGTAGCAGTAGCGGAGGTTGGGCTGCTGGCGGTAGGCATAAGGGGTTCAACCACTGATTGAAGTCGGCAGCGGCGTCATCAACGACGTCGTGGCCAGATTGGTGAGGATGCGGTCATTGTTGATCATCAGAGGCGCGGACAGCACGTCGCGGAGCAGCCGGCCGATGGTGAATTCGGTGTCGTTGCGATAGCCGGACAGGCCGCAGGCGCGCAGCGAACTCAACACGGTCGTGACCGCGAGTTCGGATGCCTGCACCTTGGTCAAGGTGATCATGGCCTGGAATTCCAGGGAGGAGATCGCCTTGTCGTCCGACATAATGGCTTCGTAGCTGCGCAGGTTCGCCGCGAGCACGCCGCGCAGGGTTCTCAGCGTGGATACCGCCTGGGTGAAGTGCGCGGCACCGGGGGGCATTTGGCCGTTCGAGCCGCGAACGGCATGGCGAATGAATGCCTGGGCCTTGCCGGCGGCAGCGGCGGCAATTCCCGCCCATACCGAACCCCACAGAAGATGCGCGAAAGGCACCATGGTCTGGGCGTGAATTCGATCGTAGGGCTCGGGCATGATCTGCTCGGCTGCGGCACGCGCCCGCAAGGTGAATCCCTCGCTATGCGTGCCGCGCATGCCGAGCGTATCCCATACCTGCAGCCGCTCGAGCGTGTAATCGGCTTTCAGCAGGACCAACAGCACCTGGTCGGAACCGGCGGCGTCGGCAGAGCGGCGCGCGGTGGTGACGATGCCGTCCGCTTCGACGGCGTAGGAAATAACCGTGGCCTTGCGTTCCAGGGTCACTTGCTCGCCATCGTGTTCGACGGCGGCTTCGCTGGAGCGGACATTGCCCCCGGCCTGGCCTTCGGTGGTGGACGACGCCATGAGCAACTGCTCGGCTGCGATGCGGCCCAGAATACGCTCGAGTGCGGCATGGCCCTTGGAGTGACGCGTAATGCATGCCATCTTGATCTGATGCATGGCGTAGATCAGAGCCGTTGACGAGCAGGCCTGGCCGAGGATGTAGCACACGTCGGCGATTTCGGCGATGCTGGCGCCTTCGCCGCCGAGGGTTTGCGGGACCTGCAGGCCGAGAAGCCGCTGCTTGCGAATCTCGGCAAAGGACTCGCTCGGAAAGCGAGCTTCTGCGTCGACGGCCGCTGCGTTCGATTTCGCGACTTCGGCCGCAGCCCGCGCGCGTGCCGTCAGATCGTTCTGGCGAACATTGATCACCCGGGCGGTGCCCGGTACTCGTTGAGCTTCCATTGAATTCCCCCAATCACTCTCAAGGGTTTGCGGCGGTTCCAAGGCATTATGCGGAGAGTCTTTCGGGCGGACAACCGCTGGTCACGCATCATTTCCTGCTTAGTGACGCCCGACTCAGTTGCATAAGCATATGTAAAACCCTGAATATATTATGTGACAGACCCGGCAAAGTGCCTTTGTGCCCGTCATCGCAGCGCCGCACCGCGCCGCACGGTATGATCGGCGGGATTTTTTAGGGAGATTGCGAGTGGATCCGAAGACGATCGAGGGGGTGGGCCAGCAGCTCATCATGCTCGTGAAACACACACTAGGGGCCAAGGCGACCCTCCCGGACCCGTTTCCGGTCGAAACACAATTGAGCGACCTCGGGGTCAGTTCGCTCAAAATGGTGAACCTCATGCTGGCGGTCGAGCTCGAGTTCGATATCGCCATTCCGCAGTCGGATATCACACCCGAGAATTTCCACTCCGTGGCGGCGATCCAGTCCTTGGTGGTGCGCACGCTCTCGCAGCGCAAGTCCGTCTAAGGACGCTCATTGAGCACGGCGATCAGGGCGTCGACGTCCTCGAGGGTGGTTTCGCCGTTGGTGGCGCAAATCCGCACCACGTCGCGCCCCTCGAAGGTGGTGGGTGCGACCCACGCCCGGCCCGAGGTCACGACGCGGCGCACCAAATCCCGTACGGGACCGAGCTCGGCCGGGGGCAGGGCATCGAGCACGGCCAGCGCGGAATCATTGGCGATCGTCCATCCCCGCCCGATCAGCCCTTCCTTGACTCGCTCGATCACCTCGACGCTGCGCTCCACATGCGCGCCGAGGCCGTCCCAGCCGGCGGCGGCCAATGCCAGGAACAAGCGCAATCCCAGGAATCGGCGCGACCATTGCATGCTGTTCAGATAGGGATCGACACCCGAAACGCTCGAGGGCATGAAGGTGGTCGAGGCGTGAAACGCCTCGGACAGCAGATGCCCGTGACGAGTGACGAACACCGCGCAGCCCATCGTCGTCGCGAACCACTTGTGGGCGTCGATGGTGATCGAATCGGCGCGCTCGATTCCCGACAGCAATTTGCGCAATCGATCCGACGCCAGCGCCGCGCCGCCCCAGGCGGCATCGATGTGGTACCACAGACCTTCCTGGTTCGCGATGTCGGCGCAGGCATGCAATGGATCGATCATGCCGGCACCGGTGGTGCCTGCGGTGGCGACCACCATTACGGGCACCGCGCCGGCGGCGCGGTCTTCGGCGATGAAGCGCTGCAGGGCCTGCGGGTCCATGCGGCCGCGGCCGTCGGTGTCCACCAGGCGCAAGGCCGAGCGGCCGACCCCCGCCTGATGCGCGATCTTCAGCCACGCAATGTGACAGTCGCGCGAAGTGTAGAACTTCGCGGGACCCGCGAAGGCGCGGACACCGTCGACGGCGAACCCGGGATGGGCGCCGGTCAGAGCGCAGAGCAGGGCGGTGTAATTCGACTCGGAGCCGCCGGTTGCGAAATGCCCGGTGGCTTGGTCATCGAGGCCGGCGCGGCGCGCGACGGCGCGGATTACATGCTTTTCCAGCTCCACGGGCACGGGGGAGGACCCCGAACTCGCCAATTGCGGATTGAAAAGCCCGGTGATGCGGTCGGCGCACTGGGCGGGAAAATTAGGACCCGGGTTGAACAGCCCGAAATAGCGGGGGTTCGCCATCTGAACGATGCCGTGCTGCATGCACTGCAGGGTCCAGCGCAGCAGTTCCTCGAGCGGCCGCGGCCGGCTGAAATTGCAGGCATCGAGTTCGGCTCGAAAGGCGGCCATGTCGATGGTCGGCGTCACGGGGCCCGTTTGAATGCGCGCCAGCGCGGACTGCAGCTCGCCGCTCAGCCATTCCTCGATGCGATCGCGCTCCGCAGCCGGAGGGAATAGAGCCGCGACGGCGTCCGGCAGTGAATTCTGGTTCAACGTGGCCCCGGCGCCGATGGGCTCAGCCCACCGCCAACTTGAGCGCCTGATCCAGGTCGGCGAGGATGTCATCGATGTGCTCGATGCCCACGCTCAGGCGTATGCCGCCGGGAGCCACTCCCGCGGCCAACTGTTCCTGCGGCGACATCTGCCGATGGGTTGTCGACGCCGGATGACAGGCGAGCGATTTCGCGTCACCCAAATTCACCAGGCGCTTGAAGAGCTTGAGTGCATTGTAGAAGCGCATGCCGGCCTTGAGGCCGCCGCGGATCTCGAAGGTCATGAGCGAACAGGCCTTGCCGCCCAGGTACTTCTGCACGAGCGAGTGATAGGGATTGTCCTCGAAACCCGCATAGTTCACCGACTCGACCCGCGAATTGCCGCGCAGGAACTCGGCGACCTTGCGCGCATTCTCGACATGCCGTTCGATGCGCAACGCCAGTGTCTCGATGCCCTGCAGCAGCAGAAAGGCATTCATCGGCGCAAGCACGGCGCCCATGGTGCGCTGGTACACACTGCGGCAGCGGCCGATGAAGGCCGCGGCACCGTAATGCTCGGTGTACACGAGGCCGTGATAGGACGGGTCGGGTTGCGTGAACTGGGGGTAGCGCGCCGCATTGTCGTTCCACGAGAACGTGCCGCAGTCCACGACGATGCCGCCGAGCGTGGTTCCATGGCCGCCCATGAATTTCGTCAACGAGTGGATGACGATGTCCGCGCCGTAATCGACGGGCCGCACGAGCATCGGCGTCGCAACGGTGTTGTCCACGATCAGGGGCATGCGATGGCGGTGGGCGACGGCGGCGAGCGCTTCGAGATCGCAGACATTGCCGGCCGGATTGCCGACGGTTTCGCAAAAAATTGCGCGGGTATCGTCGTCGATCAATGCCTCGATATCGGCCGCGTGGTCCGACTTCGCGAAACGCACCTGCACTCCCATCCGCGGCAGGATGTGCGCGAAGAGGGTGTAAGTCGTGCCGTAGAGCTGCGGCACCGACACGATGTTGCGGCCCATTTCCGTGGCGTTCAACGCCGCGTAATACAGCGCCGTCTGTCCCGAGCTCACGCTGAGGCTGCCCACTCCGCCTTCGAGCTCCGTGACGCGCTGCTCGAGAATGTCGGTGGTCGGGTTGGCGATCCGGGTGTAACGGTATCCCGGCACTTCGAGGTTGAACAGCGCGGCGCCATGCTCGGCGCTGTCGAACGCGTACGCGGCCGTCTGATAGATCGGCACGGCGACGGCTTTGGTGGCGGGGTCGCAGTCGAAGCCGCCGTGAATTGCGATTGTTTCTCGCTTCATATCAGGACACTTTTTGTGGTGGACACTATTCTGATGATAGTGGGCAGTGTAACTCGAACGCCGCGGACAGTCGTGGTACGGTTCGCAATTCCCGAGACACGGACCGATGAGCATTCCTGTGACAGAATCCTCGGAAGTTAATTCGAAATTCGCCCGGGACGCGTGGATACGCGCCCTGGCGAAGACCGCATCCATCGGCCAGGACGGAATCGTGCTGCCGGTGCTGATCGACCGGCTGGCAGGCAAGTTCGAGTCGGCGCCCGCGCTCGTCGGCTCGGAAGCCACCTTGAGCTACCGCGGGCTGTCGGCTCGCAGCAATCAATATGCACGCTGGGGACTCGCCCAGGGTCTGCGGGCCGGAGACGCGGTGGGCCTGATGATGGCCAATTGCGCGGAATACATGGCGATCTGGCTGGGTCTTTCCCGGATCGGCGCCGTCGTGGCGCTCATCAACAATAATCTTGCCGGCGATGCATTGATTCATTCGATCGCCATCGTCGCGCCGCGCATCCTCATCGTCGGTGCCGATCTGGCGCCGCGGCTGGTCGCGGTGCGCGCGCGCCTGGACAGAGACCTGTCCTGCCGGGTCTACGGGCCGAGCAGCGAGGATCTGGCGCCGCTCCTGCCCGAGTTGGCCCGTTTCCCGGGTGGCGAATTGAGCGATTCGGATTGCGCGCCGCCGCCCATCGATGCGACCGCGCTGTACATCTACACGTCGGGCACCACGGGCCTGCCCAAGGCGGCCAAGGTCAGCCACTACCGCGTCATGCAATGGAGCCATTGGTTCGCCGGCCTGATGGACACGCAACCGACCGATCGCATGTTCAACTGCCTGCCGCTCTATCACAGCGTGGGAGGCGTGGTCGCGACCGGCGCCACCCTGGCCGGCGGCGGAGCCGTCGTGATCCGCGCCCGGTTCTCGGCCTCGGATTTTTGGCGCGACGTGCGTGCTGAGCGCTGCACATTGTTCCAGTACATCGGCGAGCTATGCCGCTACCTCAACAATGCGCCGCATCAGGACATCGAAACCGAGCATTCGCTGCGCATCGCCTGCGGCAACGGCCTGCGGCCCGAGGTCTGGGAGCCCTTTCAGAGCCGCTTCAAAATCCCGAGAATTCTTGAATATTACGCCTCGACCGAAGGGAATTTCTCGCTCTACAACTGCGAGGGACGGCCCGGTGCGATCGGCAAGATACCCTCGTTTCTGGCGCATCGCCTGCCCGTGGCGCTGCTGCGATTCGATGTGGACAAAGGCGAGCCGCTGCGCAACGCCGAGGGATTCTGCGAGCGCTGCGGGCCTGATGAAGCGGGCGAGGCGGTCGGCCTGATCCCCGGCGCCGGCAAGGAGCTGGCCGGCCGATTCGAAGGCTACGCGGACGCCGAAGCTTCCGCGCGCAAGGTATTGCGCAATGTATTCAAGGAAGGCGATGCCTGGTATCGCACGGGCGATCTGATGCGCCGCGACGAGCGCGGCTTCTACTACTTCGTGGACCGCGTGGGCGAAACATATCGCTGGAAGGGAGAGAATGTCTCGACGGCCGAAGTGTTGACCGCACTCACGGCCGCGCGCGGCGTTCTCGACGGCGTCGTCTACGGCGTCGCGGTGCCCGGCGCCGATGGCCGTGCCGGAACCGCCGCGCTCATGGTGGATGCGCGCTTCGATCTTGCGCAGTTTCGCGCGGACGTCGCGCATCGCCTGCCGGCGTACGCGCGGCCCGTATTCTTGCGGCTGCTGCGGACCATCGAGTCCACCGGCACGTTCAAACCGCGCAAGCAGGATCTGGTCAGCGCCGGATTCGATCCGGCCCGCATCGAGGATCCGCTGTATTTCGACGATCCAAGAACACAGGCCTTTGTGCCGCTCGATGCGGCACTGTTTGCGGCAATCTCGTCGGGCGCCGTTCGAATCTGAACTTACGCGCCCGGCCGCACCAGCTTGCCGGCCGCCGTGAATTCCAAGGCCGGCACGAAACGCAGCATCGCCGGCACCTTGTGAGCTGCGAGACTGCGCCGGCAGGCGTCGAGCAGCGCGTTCTTGACGGCATCGGGCGCGTCCGCCGCAGCGGAACTCGCAGGGTCTGCCAGAACGACGTCGGCGACGACCACCGCTCCGGTGATGGGATTGCGCCGCGCCCGGACCAGCGACATGCGCACCCGGGGATCGGCGTTGAGCACCGATTCGACCTCTTCCGGATACACTTTGAGGCCGCCGACATTGATGACGCCGCCCATCCGGCCCCTGAAGTAATAGCGTCCGTCCACGAGCTCGACCATGTCGCCGGTGTCGACGAAACCGTCGTCGCCGACCAGGACGGCGGGCGCGGTGCCGAGATAGCGGGCGGCATTGCGGCCGGAGCGGATTCGCAGGGTATGGTCCACCACCTTCAGCTCGATTGCGCCGGCGGGATTCTCGAGGAGTGCCTGGGGAAATCCTGCCAGGCCGTCGTTCACGTCGAACGCCACTCCCGCTTCGGTGGACGCAAAGGCGTGCGCGATGCGCGCGTGCGGATACGCGCCACGAAGGTTGTCCAGCAGCGCCTGGTCGGCAACCTCTCCCGACGACCTGACGTACACCGGCTCGAGGATTGCCGCATCGCCGCTCATCAGCACCCGCCGCCAGTGCGAGGGCGTGCCCGATATGTGGGTGACTCCGGCGGCCGCTGCGCGCGTCAGGAAATCCTGCGTCGATTCGCCGGCGCTCGACAGCACCAGCGGCGAGCGCGACAGCACCGCGCGCAGATAGATCTGCAAGCCGCCGTAGCGGCGGATGTCGTAGAAAGTGCTCCAAACGGTCCGCTCACCGGAAGATGTCTGCGGCAGCGCGCCGCCCAAGCTCTGCAGAGTGTGCTGGACCAGCTTCGGCGTTCCGGTGGTCCCGGACGTCAATAAAATCCATTCGGTTGGTGCGCCGCTGCTGCGCCCGATGTCTGCGGGAAGAGGCCGCGGCGCCACCACATAGGGCTGCAGGTGCGCGGGCGGCGGTGAGACCGGCGGGGAGTCCGGCGGGGAGTCCAGGATGATGGCGTCGGCTTCGGCGGTCGCAGCGACGGCGGCCAACTGCTCCGGAGTCAGATCGGGAGTGCACAGAACCATGCGGCGCGCGAGCCCGTCGAGCTCGATCAACGCCAGCGCCGCGGCCAACTGCTCGCGCACGGCGATCAGCACCGAGCGGCCGCGCAGCGTTTCGAGCTCGGTCCCGAAAGTCGAGCCGGCCGCCAATTCCGCCAGGGCGACCGAGGCGCCGCGGCCACGAAATTCCGCGCTGATCGCCGCGCCGGAGGGTGCTATGGAATCCCAAAGACAACTCACTGCATTACTCCTCGTCACCGAATACCGATTCTAGGGCAACACTAGTGCTTCGGCACGGTGATGTGGAGGGGTTGACGGTATTCGCCCGAGGGGCTGAGCCCGTTGGCCGGCAACGAGGCAGCAGTTGCCGGCCAACGGGCTCAGCCCCTCGGGCGAATGCTCTCGCCGCTCCACACCACCCTGCCGACGGCATCGAATCTGCTCCCGCTAGACGGTGATGTGCCTCCTGCGCGGTGATGTACCTCGGCCAGTGCGCACGGTCACGGGGGGATAAGGAGTGGGAAGCCAACTGCTGCCTTTACGTTGGCTTCCCACTCCTTATCCCCCCTGACCGTGTGAACCGGTCAACATCACCGTGCCGAGGCACGCACTAGGATTGGCTCTGCATTCGCGAGGCAGGATCTTCGAGCGGCGCGGATTCGGCGTCCCTTTGCAATGCCGTCATGGTGGGAATGCGTACCAGCAGCGTGGTGCCGCCCGAGCCCGGGCTTCTGACATCGAGCCTGCCGCCGAGGGCGCGAACCCTATGACGCATGGACACCAAACCGTGCGAGCCGATGGCGGTAAACCGGCCGGCGGGAATGCCGCTGCCGTCGTCCGTGATCTGCATTACGATTGCGTCCCCATCCAGATCGAGCGCGAGATCCATGGATTTGGCCGACGAATGCTTCACGATATTCGTGAACGCCTCCTGAGCGATGCGGAACAGGGCGATGGCGGCCTCGGAGGTGAACTTGGGTTCTTCGTCGGGGTAAAACTCGGTGCATTTGAGGCCCGCTCTGCCGCAAGTCTCTTTCAATTGCCAGCGCAAGGCCGCGAACAATCCCACGTTGTCCAGCAGGGTCGGCCGCAGTTCCTCGATGATGCGCCGCTTCAGATCGACGCCCGCGGCCAGACTGTTCTGCACACGATGCAGCCGCTCCCGCACGCCGGGCTCGTCGCCGCTGAGATGCTGTTCCGCCCAGGAAATATCCATGCGCGCGCCCACCAGCAGGCCGCCCAGCTCATCGTGCAATTCGCGCGCGAGAGCGGCCTTCTCACGCTCCGACATGCTCTGCAGATGTGTGGAGAGCTCGATGAGTTCTCGATTCCGCTCTTCCGCCTCACGCTCGAGCTGCACCTTTTGGTCGCGCAATTCCGCCGTCTGCAGCGAGCGGCGGCGCAAATCCATGTACACCAGGCGCGTGGCCACTCCCACCAACAGCATGTTGAGAATCGTTCCGCAAATGGTGATCCAGCGGCTCAAGATCAAGGATCGAGACCAATTTTGCTCGGCCGCTTCATGCTGCGTCGTTTCGCGGTCGCGCAGTTGCTCGAGGACATCGTTGATGGCCTCGCCGGCATCGGAGCCGACGCTGGTTTTGATGAGCGCGATCGCGGCCGAGGTTCCCTGAGATCTTTGTATTGCGAGGATCACCGACAGGTCCGCGAGCCGCTTGCCGATGAGCAGATGCAGGGTGCGCACGTCGGCCAGATCGGAATCCGAACCCGTGTATGCCGACTGCAGGCGTTCCAAGCGGGGTCCCACGTCTTCCGCGTACCCGGCATAGGTCTTGAGATATCTCTGCTCGCCGGTGAGCAGGAAGCCGCGCTGCGCGGCCACCGCCCGGGAAACCCCGATTTGCAAATCATCGATCACGTGCTCGCGCAGCGCGGACTTCTGCAACCGTTCACTGGCCCGCTGCAGCCGCTCCTGGCCGGCGCCGGTCAGAAAGAACAGTGCGGCCAGGAAACCGATGATCAGGAAGGGGGGCACCGCGACGTACCAGCGGCCGAGGCCGTCCAACGCTTCACCGAGAATATTCACCCGACTCGCGATGCTCATGTCGCTTACTATACGCGGCCTCATGCCCATCGTCCGACTCGACAAAGTCTCCCTGAGCTTCGGCCTCAAGCCGCTGCTGGATCATGTGGACCTGCAAATCCGCCGGGGCGAGCGCGTCTGCCTGCTTGGCCGCAACGGCGAGGGTAAGTCCTCGCTGCTGCAGCTGATCACTCGTCAAATCGTCCCCGACGCCGGAGAGGTGTGGGTGCGCCCCGGCGCGCGGGTGGCGGGTCTGGCTCAAGAGGTGTCGCCGGCGAGCGACCAATCGGTGCGCGAGGTGGTGATGAGCGGCTTCGGGGCCGGCGGGGCGGCCGACGGCGATTGGCAGGCCGAACTGCAGGCGGATCAGGTGATCTCGCGGCTGCAGCTCGACCAAGAGGCGGCCATGGGGGAATTATCGGGCGGATGGCGGCGGCGCGTGATGCTCGGCCGCGCACTGGTTGCCGCGCCGGATTTGCTGCTGCTGGACGAACCGACCAATCATCTGGACATCGATGCCATTACCTGGCTCGAAGAGATGATGCAAGACTTCGACGGTGCGCTGCTGTTCATCAGCCATGATCGCGCCTTCGTGCGCCGTTTGGCGACGCGCATCGTGGAACTCGATCGAGGGCAGCTGCGTGTCTGGCCGGGCAATTACGACGACTATGTCGTGCAAAAGCAGGCTGCGCTCGAGGTCGAGGCCAAGCACGCGGCGCTGTTCGACAAGAAGCTGGCCCAGGAAGAAGTGTGGATCCGCAAGGGTGTGGAAGCACGGCGCACGCGCAACGAGGGCAGGGTGCGCGCGCTCAAACAGCTGCGCATACAGCGCAGCGAACGGCGCGAGCGCATCGGCCAGGTGGAGATTCGAGCGCAGGATGCGGCGCCGTCGGGAAAACTGGTATTCGAGGCGACTCATGTCAGCCACGATTTCGGCGAATCGCGGGTCATTGCGGATTTTTCCGCCCGCATCATGCGCGGCGACCGCATCGGCATCATCGGCCCGAACGGCTGCGGCAAAACGACTCTCATCAAGCTGCTCGTGGGCGATCTCGAACCCACGGCGGGTCAGATCCGCCGCGGCACCAGCCTGCTGCCTGCTTACTTCGATCAGCAGCGCGAACAACTGAATCCGGCGGCCTCCATCATGGACAACGTCACCGGCGGCAGCGGCGATACGGTCATCCTCGACGGCCAGCCGCGGCATGTGTCGGGCTACTTGCGCGATTTCCTGTTTCCACCGGAGCGGCTGCATGCACCGGTCAGCATGCTGTCGGGGGGCGAGCGCAACCGCCTGTTGCTGGCGCGCTTATTTGCCCAGCCGAGCAATCTTCTGATCATGGACGAGCCGACCAACGATCTGGATGCGGACACCTTGGAGCTGTTGGAGGAGATGGTGGCGAACTATGCGGGGACTCTGCTGCTCGTCAGCCACGACAGAGCGTTTCTCGACAACGTGGTCACCAGCACTCTGGTCTTCGAAGGCGGCGGTGAAGTCAATGAATACGTCGGCGGCTACAGCGACTGGCTGCGCCAACGTAAAGTCGGCGCCCCGTCCAA
This sequence comes from uncultured Gammaproteobacteria bacterium, assembly GCA_963807505.1. Lineage (GTDB taxonomy): Bacteria > Pseudomonadota > Gammaproteobacteria > Steroidobacterales > Steroidobacteraceae > Bog-1198. The sequence continues at coordinate 2,677,979 of CAWECC010000001.1, forward strand.
GGCGCGGTCGCCCACGCCCGTTGTGGCAGCTGCATCCGCTGTCGCGCCCGCGCCTGGGTCCGTTGCGCCGGCCTCCTCGGCGGCGCCCGTACTCTCCGCACCGGCATCCGCGCCCGCGCAATCCAGGCCGCGGCGCCTCTCCTATAATGAACAGCGAGAACTCGCCGCCCTGCCCGAGAAGATTCAACGCTTGGAAGCCGAACAACGCGAACTACAGGCGGCGATCGCCGACCCCGCACTGTTTCAAGGACATGACTCGAAAGGTGCAGCCGCCTTGCAACGATTACAATCGGTCGCCGCGGAACTCGAGACCGCGTACGCGCGCTGGGAAGCGCTGGAAACCTAAAGCACCAGCCGCGTCGCGGCCTAGCCCCTACCTGCGCGGCCGTCCACGGCCGAGCAGATCGCTGGGATTCGGCAGCGCCCCGCCGGCGGCGTCGGGGATGACCAGCGAGGATGCCTGTTCGCGGCGCATTTCCTGCAATTCGCGCATGGTTTGATGTACCGCCTGTTCCGCGGCCGCGCCGAATTTTTCGATTGCCGCGTTCAAGGATACGGCCTCCAGATCAAAGCTGATCGGGATGGCGCCCATGGGCGTCATGACTTGCGCCTGGCCGACGAATATCACGGGCCGCGCTGCATCGGTCGCGCCATCGGCGGTCACCGGCGTCAGGCGCCGGATCGTGCCGACCTTGCGATCGGTGAACGTTTCTTCGAGATAAATCTGTGTCGAGTCCATGGTTGCCTGGCGGCCGTCGGTGGTGGTGGAACTCATGCGCGGGCTACCCCTTGTGATCGTAAAAGGCCAACCCTAGCAGTTTGCAGCGCCGCCTGGGAGGCCCTGCTACGATACCTCCTTGGCAAACCCGGTCACAGCTCACAAGGTCCCCCGGTGGACCGCCTTCCTAGGCATTGCTCTGTTCGGGCTGGCTCTGTTGTGGCTGCATCATTTGCTCGGCCAGTACCGCTGGCAGGACGTCCTGGAGCGCGTGCACGCCATTCCGCCCGCCAAGGTGCTGCGGGCGGCGCTGTTCACGCTGGCCGGTTACGGCAGCCTGACCTTGTACGATGCGCTTGCCGTGCGCTTTGCCGGCGCGCATGTGCCCTATCCGCGCATCGCCCTGATATCGTTCATGGGCTACGCCATCGGCCACAACGTGGGGATGAACACACTGAGCGGCGGGGCGATCCGCTATCGGGCTTATTCCGCGCTGGGGCTGCGCGCAAAGCAAATCACGACCATCATCGCTTTCGGCACCGTCACATTTCTGCTGGGTGCCGGATTTCTTCTGGGACTCTCGCTGCTGACGCAGGCGGGCATGTCGAGTTCGGTGCTGCACGTGCATGCCTCGATCGCCATGCTCGCCGGCGGCGCGCTGCTCGCGGCAGTCACGGCGTATTTCTGGCTGGTGTGCACGCGGCACGAGCCGCTGCGATTTGGCAAATTCGAGGTTCCGATACCCAAGCCGCGCGTCGCCTTCGCGCAGGTCGCAGTGGCCTGCGCGGATCTGCTGTGCGCGGCCAGCGTCTTGTACGTGCTCTTGCCGCACTACGCGCCGATCAGCTTCGCCGCCTTTGCCGGCGTCTACTTGATCGCCATTGCGGCCGGCGTGATCAGCAATGTTCCCGGCGGCATCGGCGTGTTCGAGGCGGTCTTGCTGCTGTTGCTTCACTCGATTCCCGAGGTGCGCCTGCTCGGGGCCCTGGTGGCTTATCGCGCCATTTATTATTTCGCTCCCTTCATGGCGGCACTTGCCCTGCTCGGCGCGCACGAGGTGTGGGTGCATCGCGGGCCCGCGGTGCGGCTGGTGCGGATGGTGCGGGCCTTTCTGACCGCCGTCACCCCTCAGGCCATTGCCGTTGCGACATTCCTGGCGGGTGCGGTGCTGCTGTTCTCGGGAGCGACGCCCGGCCTCGGCAACCGCCTGGACATGGTCAGGGATTTCGTGCCGCTGCCCATCCTCGAGCTGTCGCATCTGCTCGGCAGCGCCGTGGGTGTGGGCTTGTTGGTGATTGCCCACGGCCTGTACCGGCGTCTGGATGCCGCGTGGTGGCTGACCATCTGGCTGCTCTGCGCCGGAGTATTGCTGTCTCTGCTCAAGGGTTTCGATTACGAAGAGGCTACGATCCTGGCCGTCGTCATCGTCGTGCTGGTATCGGCTCGCGGCCGATTTCAGCGGCGCGCGTCGCTGATCGAACAGCATTACTCGGGACCGTGGATCATCGCTTTGTGCCTGGTGCTGCTGACCGTCGCGTGGCTGGTGCTGTTCGCGTACCGGCATGTGCCCTACGACAATCAGCTGTGGTGGGAATTCGCGTTCGAGGCCTCGGCACCGCGCAGCCTGCGCGCTTCGCTGCTGGCAGCCGTGATTGCGGCAGCCTATGGATTGTGGCGTCTGCTGCGGCCGGCACCACCGCCCAGGCCGGTTCCGGGCGAGGCAGATATGGAACGCGTCGCCGCGTTGGTCGCCCAGGGCGATGACCCCGCCGCGAATCTGGCCCTGCTCGGCGACAAGAACCTCATGTTCAACGCCGAGCGCACGGCGTTCATCATGTACCAGGTATCCGGCAACAGCTGGGTGGTGATGGGCGATCCGGTCGGGCCGCCCGAGGCCACCGAATCTCTGGCTTGGGAATTTCTTGAGAACTGCGACGCGATGGCTGTCTCACCAGTGTTCTATCAGGTGAAGCCGCAGAACCTGCCCCTGTACATCGATCTGGGATTGACGCTCAGCAAACTCGGCGAAGAGGCACGCGTGCCGCTCGACACATTTTCTCTCGAGGGTCCCGCGCGCGCCGACCTGCGCCATGCCTACAAGCGCGCGAACCGCGACGGCGCGTCTTTCGAGGTCATTCCGAGAGCCGACGTGGCCGCGCATCTGTCGGAGCTGCGCACCGTGTCCGACGCCTGGCTCGCGGAAAAGAAAACGGGCGAGAAGCGCTTTTCGCTGGGCTTTTTCGATGAACGATATTTGACGCGCTTCGATTGCGGGGTGGTACGCCGCGGCGGCGCCATCGTCGCATTCGTCAATCTATTGCGCGGCGGTGAGAGCGAATTATCGGCGGATCTCATGCGCTACGGCCCGGACGCACCGAAGGGCGTCATCGACTATCTGCTGACCGAGTGCATGTTGTGGGGCAAGGCGAACGGCTTTCACTGGTTCAGTTTAGGGATGGCTCCTCTGTCGGGGCTGGAAGAACACGCCCTGGCGCCGACCTGGCACAAATTGGGCCGCGTCGTGCAGCGTTACGGGGAGATGTTCTATCCGTTCGAGGGGCTGCGAAAATATAAGGAAAAGTTCCTGCCGGTGTGGCGCCCTCGATATCTCGCTGCGCCGGACGGCCTCGCCATGGCCGGCGCGCTGCTGGACGTCACCGCCCTCATATCGGGCGGCGTCGGTAAGGTGCTGAGAAAGTAGGTACATCACCGCGCAGGATGTAGTACATCCTCGCGCCGAGGTTACTAGGCGGCGAACTCGGATTCGATCCGATGAGCGAGTTCACGCATCTTCGGCAGGAATTGTTCGACGGCCGTACGCAGCGCCACTGCAGTGGCGGCATACCGGACCGTGACCGTGGCGAGAATCCTGTCCTTCGCACGCACCGGTATGGCGAGACTGGTTTCCTCCGACACGCGCCGGGCGCGGTGCGCCATGCCGAAGCCTTGGCTGCGGGTCTCATTGAGCAGCCGCTCGACCTCGTTGCGGTTGCGCGCCATGCGATCTTCCGGCAGAGAGGAGCGGGACAATAATTCGAGCAGCGTATCGCGTTCCTGGCTGGAGCAGAACGCCAGGTAGGCGTGGCCGGCCGCCGAGCCGAGCATGGGTACGCGCAGCCCGGCGCGGAATTGCTCCAGCGCGAGCGGGCTCTGACGGTCGGTGGCCTCGCGAATCATCATGGCGCCGCCGGAAGGGGTTGCGATCGCCACCGGCCACACGATTTGTGCGCCGAGGGCGGCCAGATGCGGCTTGGCTAGATGTGCCACCATGGCTTCGTCGTCGAAGCCCTGCGACAGGCCGCGCACCATGACGGTGGGCCGGTAGCAGTCATCTTGCTCGTCGCGCTCGACGTATCCCGCCAGGCGCAGTGTTTCCAAAACCCGGTAGGTCGTGGTGCGCGGCAACCGCACTGCGGCGGCCAGGGTATTGATGGCGGCCCGTTCCAGGCGATTGAGCTCGGTCAGCACCTCGAGCCCGCGGCTCAGCGCGCGGATCGGGCGGGTGGAGTCGCGCCGAGGATTGAGCGCCTCGACCGAGCCGTTGAATGGCTGGGCAGAACCGTTGAGCGGTTGGGCGGAGCCATTGAAGGCCCGTAGGGATGGATTGACTTTCGCGTGCATCATCTCGCCTTCCTTAAGGAGCTTGTTTCTACCGTAGGTACCCCGCGGATGGAATCTGGTTGCTTGGACCGAGGGCCCCCCGGGGGGGCAGCCAAGGCTGGGTTGTCCGCAAGGCGCCAATCCTGCCGAAACCACGCTTGCCGCCATGGCCATTCAGCTACAATTTGCCGTCACTTTGGGCGGAAAACTTAAGGAATCAGGCTACATGGCGGAAAACCCGAGAGCGGCAGAGGCCGTCCCCACGCCGGTCGAGACGGTCATTATCGGCGCAGGTCCCGTGGGGCTGTTTCAGATATTTGAGCTTGGCCTCCTGGGAATCAGCGCGCACATCATCGATTCGCTGGCGCAGCCGGGCGGTCAATGCACCGAGCTGTATCCCGACAAGCCGATCTACGACATCCCCGCGTTGCCCATTTGCGGGGCTCAGGAATTGATCGACCGGCTCTTGGAGCAGGCCAAGCCCTTTCATGCCACCTTTCATCTCGGGCAGGAAGTGACCGAAGTGCGGCCCGAGGGCGGCAAGTTCCACGTTGTCACGTCCGCGGGTACCCGTCTGATAGCCGGCGCCGTGGTGATTGCGGCGGGGGTGGGTTCGTTTCAGCCGCGCCGCCTGGGCGTGCCCGGCGTCGAGGAATTCGAGGGCCGCAGCGTTCATTACCGCGTGAAATCGGCCGCCGATTTTCACGGGCGCGATATTCTCATCTGCGGCGGCGGAGATTCGGCTCTGGACTGGACGGTGGCACTGTGCGGCAAGGCACGTTCCCTGACGCTGCTGCATCGCCGCGCAGAATTTCGCGCCGCTCCCGCCACCGTTGCGCGCATGCGCGAACTGGTGGACGCGGGCAAGATGCAGGTGCTCGAGGGCAACGCGGCGGCTTTGCGCAGGGACAACGACAGGCTGGCCGGGCTCGATGTGCACACGGCCGATGGCCGGGATTTGCAGGTGCCCGCCGATCAGATACTCGCGTTCTACGGGCTGCATCCAAAGCTCGGTCCCATCGCCGAATGGGGTATGGAACTTGAAAAGCGGGCGCTCAAAGTCGATACCGAGAAATTCCAGACCAGCGTTCCCGGAATCTTCGCCATCGGCGACATCAACACCTATCCGGGCAAGAAAAAGCTCATCTTGAGCGGCTTTCACGAGGCTGCGCTCACGGCCTTCGCCATTCAGCATCACCTGTTCCCTGAGAAGCGGCAGTTCCTGCAGTACACCACGACCAGTCCCATCATGCAGAAACGGCTGGGTGTCGCAGAGGCTAACGCCGATTCGCAGTCAGGCGGGATTTGATGAATCAGCTGCTCGACGATTTGATCAAGGTGATGACGCTCGAGCGGCTCGAGATGGACCTGTTTCGCGGCCAGAGCCGGGACATCGGCAGTCCGCAGGTATTCGGCGGACAGGTGTTGGGGCAGGCGCTGGTGGCCGCGACGGCAACCGTGGAAGAGCGCGTCGTGCACTCGTTGCATGCCTACTTTCTGCGCCGCGGGGACTTCAATTCGCCCATCGTCTACGAGGTCGACCGGGCGCTGGACGGCAAGCATTTCTCCTCGCGGCGGGTCGTTGCCATTCAGCACGGCCGGCAAATATTCAACATGTCGGCCTCATTCCAATTGGCCGAAACCGGTCTGGATCACCAGATTTCGATGCCGGACGTGCCGCTCCCGGAATCCCTGCCCGACGTGGAATCCCACTATCGCGGCATAGCCGATCAATTGACCCCGGTCATGCGACGGATTCTGGAACAAAAGCGCCCCTTCGAATTTCGCCCGGTGCAGCCGCCCGACCCGCTGCGGCAGGCCAAGTCCGCACCGCTCAAACACGTCTGGTTCCGCGCCGTGGACAAGGTGGCGGACAATGAGGCATTACACCGCTGCCTGCTGGCCTATGTGTCGGATTTTCATTTGCTCGACACCGCGCTCAGGCCGCATGGCGTATCGATGATTTCTCCCCAGCTCAACATCGCGAGCATCGATCATGCGATGTGGTTCCATCGCAGCGTGCGCGTCGACGATTGGCTGTTGTATTCGATCGATAGTCCCAGCGCCTCGGGCGCGCGCGGCTTCACGCGCGGCAGCGTGTTCTCGCGCGATGGACGGCTGGTTGCGAGCGCCGCGCAGGAAGGCCTGATACGAGTGGGCGAGGATGCTCGGGCTAACGTGGGGGGCGAAGCGCGACGTTGACGGCTATTGTTATCTATGGGTGCTACTGGCCCTCAATTGCACGGGAGTCGGCAATGTTCAAGGCAATCATCATCATCGTTCTCGTGGCCGGGGCATTGCTCGGCGGACTATTGGTATTGCGCCGCAGCGGCCGCACCGGCATGCCGGACGAGGCAGTGCTGCAGAGGGCGGCGAAGCGGGCTCGCGAGCAAGCCGCCGAGGAAGAAAAAGACGGCCGGTGAGTGTTGAAATTCTAGATTGACTGAGTGTCGCCCCAGGTCTTCTCGATATCCTGTGACCCATGAATGATGCGCACCAGTTCCATGCCATCGAGGAGATCAATATAGAAAATGACATGGGACTCGGCAACGAAGCTGCGAATACCTTCCTGGATCTCCGGGCGAGCGCGACCCATAAGGGGCTGCTGCGCTATGTAGGTGATGACGTCGTTCAGGCGACGCAAATATTTATCTGCTCGTGGTTCACCGGATTCATCGGCGATGTAGCGCCAAATTTCGATGAGATCTTGAAGAGCTCGAGGCCTGCGAACGATGCGCGCCACGGGTTACGTGCGCCGCTGACGGCCCGCGCGTGCTTCCGCGATGATGGCTTCCATATCGTACGGCTCAACGGGACCGCTGCTCAGGCCTTCGCGGATCGCATTGCGCAGAGCAGAGAGTTTTAACTCCTCGGTTTTGCGCCGTTCCGCGAGCAATCGAAGTCCGTCACGCACGACTTCGCTGGCGGACTGGTAGGCGCCGGACTGGACTTGCTCAGAGACGAATTTTTCAAGCTGTTCGGTGAGCGAGATATTCATGCACTTAGCCTCGCGCTATCGGCGATCAATGTCAAATATTGTTATTGTGTGCCGCAGCGACAGGTATAAAGCAGCGATAGAAATGATCGCGTATGCGGGGCATCTATACGACATTTAATGGGGATTTCGTGCGCATTTTGCGAATTTCAAAAACATTTGCCATAATGGTTATATAGTTTTCTATATAACTATTTATCGCCGCGGTGACCAAATGAAATCCAAACCCAACATTAATGCGTTTCTCGAGGGGGGCGCGGCGACCGACCGGCAGCCAAAACCCACGAGGAACCCACGCCCCGAACCGGCTGCATCTGTGACACCCACCGAGTTTCGTAAACAGATGGTCATGCAGCTGCCGGTGGCGCTGATCAATGACTTGAAGCGCCGGGCGCTCGAGCAATCGGTGAACTCCGGCAAGCGCGTGACGCAGCAGCAGTTGGTCGAAGAAGCATTAAAAAAATATCTATATAGCTAGGGGGTCGCACCGGGCGCTACGGCCTCATGGCTGAGGAGCGTCGTTTCGATCGAGGGGTGCGACGACCCGCGAGGCTTCCCAGACTGCGCGCGGCAGGACGAACAGATGGCAGTCCCACCAACGGTTCTTGGCGCGCCGATGCTTGCGGAACACGGCTTCCCAGCGCATGCCGATTTTTTCGAGCACGCGGATGGAGGCGCCGTTGTTGACGTCCACCGTCGAGATCACGCGCTCGGCGCGCAAATCTAGAAATGCCGCATCCACGAGAGCCAGTGAGATTTCGGTTGCCAGTCCCTTGCCCCAGTTCTCGGTGCCCAACATGTAGCCCAAATCGACGACGTGGCGCTCGATGAGGGACAGATCGCAGGCGCCGATCACGCGCCCGGATTCTATCTCTTCGACGGCGAGCTCGAAGCGTGTCCGCGGCCGCTCGCGCTGTGAGGCCAGCAGGCCTTCGAGATATTCTGCGGTGCTGTCCTCATCGCGCGGGCCGAAAAACAGGTAGCGGGTGACGCGCGAATCCGACGAGTAGGCATACACGGCTCGAAAGTCGGACTGGACGAATTCGCGCAGATTGAGGCGGGCGGTGCGTATGGGAAGAATCAGCGTACGCACAGCACCTTGCCCGGATTCATGATGCCTTTCGGGTCGAGCGCCCGTTTCAACTCATGCATGACGGCCAGTTCCACGGGGTCGGCGCGGCGCGCGAACTCGGCGGCCTTCAGCCGCCCGATGCCGTGCTCGGCGCTGATGCTGCCGCCGAGACTCTCGACCAGATCGAACATGGCGTGCTCGAGCGCCGGTCCGCGGGCGACGAAGCTCTTGATGTCGGCGTCGGGCTTTTGGCTCACATTGAAGTGCAGATTGCCGTCACCCGCGTGGCCGTAGGAGATGACATCGCCTTCGGGGGCGAGGCGCTGCACCAGCGCGGCCCCTTTCTCGATCAGAGTCGGAATCGCCGAGATCGGTACGGAGACATCGTGCTTGAGACTGGCGCCGTGGCGGCGCTGCGCCTCGGGCACGGACTCGCGCAGTTTCCACATGGCCTGGGCCTGCGCCATCGAGGTCGCAAGCATCGCATCCTGGATAGTGCCGGCAGCGGCGGCCTCCTCCAGAGTCGAGGTCAACAGGGTGAGCAGTCCCTGCTGCGGATTCGGCGAACTGAGTTCGATGAGCAGGTACCAGGGCGTGTTCTGGTCCAAAGGGTCGGCGACCCCCTGCACGTGTTTCACAGTCAGTTGCACCGCCAGGCGCGGCATCAATTCGAACGAGGTGACTTGGTCGCCGGCGGCGGTGCGCAGGCGGGCCAGCAGGTCCAAGGCATGCTGCGGCGAGTCGATGCCGGCCAGTGCCGTCGCCGTATCGGCCGGTTGGGGGAAGAGTTTCAAGCAGGCTGCGGTAATGACGCCGAGCGTTCCCTCGGCGCCGATGAACAGGGATTTTACGTCGTAACCGGTGTTGTCCTTGCGCAGGCTCTTGAGCCCCCGGAGCACCCGTCCGTCCGCGAGAACCACTTCCAGCCCCAACACCAGGTCGCGCATCATGCCGTAGCGCAGTACCGCCGTACCCCCCGCATTGGTCGACAAATTGCCGCCGATCTGCGCCGTGCCCTCGGAACCCAGACTGAGCGGGAAGAGGCGGTCCGCATTGCGGGCCGCCGCCTGCGCCTCGGCCAGCGTACAGCCCGCCTCGACGGTCATCGAATAGTCGGCGGCGTCGACCTGTCGCACGCGATTGAGCCGGCGCAGCGACAGCACGATCTGCGCGCCCGTTTCGTCGGGAGTGGCGCCGCCGCAGTAGCTGGTGTTGCCGCCATGGGGTACCACGGCCACCTGTGCGCGATTGCAAATCTGCAGGACCCGCGCCACCTCATCGACATTGCGCGGCAGCAGCACCAGTGCGGCAGACCCATGGTACAGGCGGCGAAAGTCGCTGAGAAACGGCGCCACGTCGTCCGGTGATTCGAGCCAGCTCCCGTCGCCGACCGCGGCTTTGAGCTCGCTCAAGGTATTGGGATCCGGCCGGTCCAGCATGAATGGAACTCCCACAGGCGCGCAAAGCGCCTAGGGTAACCCAGCTTAGAAGCGCTTGCCGTTACCTTCGCGGACGGCCGCCGGTACGGGTTTGAGGTCCCAGATCAAGCCGAAAAACGACATCAGCTTCAACAGGTAAAAGGTGACGTCGAATTCCCACCAGTAAAAGCCCTGGCGCACCGAAGCGGGGTAGTGGTGATGGTTGTTGTGCCATCCCTCGCCCAAGGTGATGATGGCCAGCCAGACATTGTTGCGGCTGGCGTCGCCGGTTTTGTAGCGCTGGCGGCCGAAGACGTGAGACAGGGAGTTGATGGTGTAGGTGCCGTGGTAAACGGCCACGGTGGACACGAAGAACCCCCACACCAGCATTTGCCAGCCGTTTGTGCCCAAGCTCGGTGCCACGTGCTTGAGCAGCACACCGACCAGGAAGACGCCGACTCCGAGAAGCGTCGGCACCACGATGTCGAAACGATCGAGGAAGCGAAGTTCGGGGTACTTGAGCAAATCCTTGACCCGCGACAGGTCCGCGGCGAAATGCTTATGCGACATGAACCAGCCCATGTGGCTCCAAAAAAAGCCATGCTGCACGGGCGAATGCACGTCATCCGGCTTGTCGGAGTGGACGTGGTGGTGGCGATGGTGGGCAGCCCACCAAATCGGGCCGCGCTGTACCGCGGAGGCGCCCAGCAGGCCGAAGATGAATTGACCCACGCGTGAGGTCTTGAAGGTGCGGTGAGAGAAATACCGATGATAGAAACCCGTGATGGCGAACATGCGCACCACGTAGAGCGCCAGAGTGACGAGCAGCGCCGTCCAGCTGAAGCCCACCCAAATCACGGCGAGACAGGCGGCATGCATTGCCAGGAACGGCAAGACCCGCGCCCAATCGATGTGGTTGCCCGATTCCTGCGCCGTCGTTTCCCGGGGCCGCGTCGCAAAGTCGCTGGTGCCGAACCAGCGCGACAGTTCACGGCCCACCCGATCGGTGGCGGGCCGCTCTATTGCGATTTCATTTTCTGGGGTCATACGAATTCCTTTTGTAGCGCCGCGATGCGTTCATCGAGCGGCGGATGGCTCATGAACAGCCGCGTGAAGCCGCTGCCACCGCCGGTGTTGATTCCAAAGGCCTGCATTTGTGGCGGCATCGGCTCTCCTTGACTGCGCTTCAATGCCTCGAGCGCCGCGATCATGCTGCCCGTTCCGGCAAGATCGGCGCCGCCTCGATCGGCGCGAAACTCCCGCCGCCGCGAATACCAGCTGACGATCATGCTCGCAAAAATACCGAGCACGATCTGCGCCACCATCGTGGTCAGAAAGAACCCGATGCCGGACTGCTCACGGTCGTTCTTGAACAGCGCGCGATCGACGAAGCTACCAATGATTCGCGCAAGAAATATGACGAAGGTGTTTAGCACACCTTGCAGCAGAGCGAGGGTGACCATATCACCGTTCGAGACATGCGTTATTTCATGACCCAAGACCGCTTCGATCTGGGAACGCGACATGCTGCGCAGCAGGCCGGTGCTCACGGCCACCAAGGCGGCATTGCGCCGGGCGCCGGTCGCAAACGCATTCATCTCCGCGGCGTCGAAAATGCCGACTTCAGGCATGCCGATATGGGCCTGATCGGCGAGGCGCTTGACGGTGGCGAGCAGCCAGGTCTCCAGGTCCGATTGGGGCGCCGTGATGACGTGCACCCCCATCATGCGCTTGGCCGTCCATTTCGACAGCGCCAGGGAGATCAGCGCGCCTCCGAAGCCGAAAACTGCCGCAAAGACCAGCAGACCGCCCAGCCCTCCCCCCGCCAGGCGCACGCCGAAAACCCGCTCGATGATGAAGATCACCACGGAGAGCAGGGCCAGCACGGCCAGGTTGGTCACGACGAAGAGGAAAATGCGCTTCATAACCCTTTTCTTTGGGGAAACTATCCGCAATATGGTAACGCGGCAGAGTAATGGTCGGGACGTTCCTGTTCAATTTCAAGGAGTGCGATTCGGTTCAGGGCCGGTGCCCCCGGCGCGGATGACCGGCGTGCGGACAGGAAAGGCTATATGCTTGTAATTTATAGACTTATTATCGTAAAGGGTGGGCATGCAGTATAAGGATTATTACGAGGTTCTGGGTGTTGCTCGAGGCGCCGATGCGGACGCGGTGAAGCGCGCCTACCGTAAGCTGGCGCGCAAGTATCATCCCGACGTCAGCAAGGAAAAGAACGCCGAGAGCAAGTTCAAAGAGGTTCAGGAGGCCTACGAGGTGCTGCGCGATACGGAGAAGCGCGCGGCCTATGATCAATTGGGGCGCGACTACCGGCCGGGTCAGCAATTCCGGCCGCCGCCGGACTGGTCGCAGCGCTTCGGGGATTCCGGCAGCCAGCGCTTTTCGGATCTCAATGGCTTCAGCGATTTTTTCTCGAGCCTGTTTGGCGGTGCGGCAGCAGGAGCAGCGCCTGCACCCGAGGCGGACGCGGGCCACCTCGACGTTACGGTGGAAGAGGCCTTTGCAGGCACCAAGCGCCGGGTCATGCTCAACGACGCGGGCCGCACGCGCTCTGTCGACGTGCAAATCCCGGCCGGAGTGGGTGAGGGCCAGTCGCTGCGTATTGCGGGTACGGGCGGCAAGGCGTCGCTGATATTCCGTATCCGGTTGCGTCCGCATTCCTTGTACGTCCTGCAAGGCAAGGACGTGCAGATCGAATTGCCCCTGGCCCCGTGGGAGGCGGCCTTGGGTGCGAAGGTGGCCGTACCTACGCTGGGCGGGACCGTCGAATTGACCGTGCCCGCCGGGGCACAATCCGGCCAGAAGCTGCGATTGCGCGGCCGTGGCTTTCCGGGCGGCGATCAATTCGTCACCATCAAACTGGTCACGCCGGCGGCACAAACTCCCCAGGCGAAGGAAGCCTACGAGCGGATGAAGCGGGAACTGAACTTCGATCCGCGCGCCGGCTGGCCGTGACCTGAGTGTCGGCCTAGGCCGCTGCACGCCGGAACCGCCGAAGCCGCCGCCCGGGGACCAAGCCGCCGCCCGGGGATGCCCGCGGTGGCTTGAAGAAGCAAGCGCAGGCCCCACTTCATCCGGGGCGCCCGACGCCCACGTTCGATTTCGTAAAACAAACAGACTGAAAGGCCATGACGACCGCAACACAGCCCCAGATGAAAGAGTTCCAAGCCGAAACCAAGCAGGTATTGCGTCTGGTGATCCATTCGCTGTACTCGCACAAGGAGATCTTCCTCAGGGAATTGATCTCCAATGCCTCGGACGCCTGCGAGAAGTTGCGCTTCGAGGCGCTGGCCAAGCCCGATCTATTGGGCGCGGACACGCTGGCGGTCACGCTGACCCCCGACGCCGCGGCCGCCACCCTGTCCATCAAGGACAACGGCATCGGCATGAGCGAGGCCGAAGTGATCGACAATCTCGGCACCATCGCGCGTTCGGGCACCAAGAAGTTTCTCGAGACCTTGAGCGGGGACTCCGCCAAGGATGCGCAGCTGATCGGCCAGTTCGGTGTGGGTTTCTACTCGGCGTTCATCGTCGCCGACAAGGTCACGGTGCTCACGAAGCGCACTGACTCGCCCGCGGTACGCTGGGACTCGGACGGCGAAGGCCAGTACCAGATCCAAGCGGACGACAAGGCGGACCGCGGCACCGAAGTGATCCTGCACCTGCGCGAGGAGGACAAGGAATTCCTGGAGCCGTCGCGGCTGCGGCAGCTGGTGCGCAAGTATTCGGACCACCTGAGCATCCCCATCGTCCTGAAAGGGGGCGAGAGCGAGGAGACGGTCAATCAGGCCAAGGCGTTCTGGACCCGGCCGAAGGCTGAACTGAGCGACGAGGACTACCAGGCCTTCTACAAGCACCTCACCCACGACTCCGAGGGCGCGCGCATCTGGGCGCACAACAAGGTCGAGGGCAATATCGAATATACCTCGCTGCTGTACCTGCCGAAGCGCGCGCCCTTCGATCTGTTCGAGCGCGAGCAGAAGGGCGGCATTCAGCTCTACGTCAAGCGCGTGTTCATCATGGACAAGGCGGCGGAATTGCTGCCGCCGTACCTGCGCTTCATGCGCGGGCTGGTCGATACCGCCGACCTGCCGCTGAATGTGTCGCGCGAGTTGCTGCAGAACAATCGCACCGTCGAGAAAATCAAGTCCGCGCTGGTCAAGCGCTCGCTGGATCTGCTCGAGGATCTGGCGGCGAACAAGCCGGAGGAATATGCCGAATTCTGGAAGACCTTCGGCGTGGTGCTGAAGGAAGGCATCATCGAGGATCCCGGCCAGAAAGAGCGCATCGCCAAGCTGCTGCGCTTTCATTCGACCGCCGTACAGGGCGATGTGCCCGAAGTCACGCTCGAGAAGTATGTCTCGCGCATGAAGGCGGAGCAGAAGAGCATCTATTACTTGACCGCCGATACGCTCGCTGCCGCGCGCAACAGCCCGCATCTGGAAGGTTTCCGCGCCAAGGATATGGAGGTGCTGCTGCTGACGGACCGCATCGACGAGTGGGTCGCGGGCCACCTGCATGAGTTCGAAGGCAAGTCGCTCGCGAACGTCGCGAGCAGCGCCGCCGACGTCGCGTCGGCCATCGAGACGCCGGAGAAGGCCGCCGCCGAATCGGCCTTCAAGGACACCACGGAGCGGCTGGTCAAGGTTCTGTCCGGCAAGATCGCCGGCGCGCAGGTATCCGCGCGGTTGACCGACTCGCCGGCCGTTCTGGTTGCGGGAGAATTCGGCATGAGCCTGCGCATGGGCCGCATCCTCAAGCAGGCCGGGCAGAACAATCCGTTCGCCACCCTGCCGAATCTCGAATTGAATCCCAAGCATCCCTTGATCGAGCGGCTCAGGGACACTGGCGACGAGACCGCCTTCGCGGATCTGGCGCATGTGCTGTACGACCAGGCCATGCTGGCGGAGGGTGGTGAGCTGGATGACCCGGCGACCTTCGTTCGCCGCGTCAATCGGCTCCTCGTGGAAGGCCTGGCCGAGAAGTCGAAAATCATTTTGAGCTAAACATGGGTTGCCCGCGCACCGCGGCTGAACACATCGGAACTCGAGGAGTCGATTCATGAGTCCAAACGCACCTTCCATGACGTTGGCCATTCCGGTGGAACCTACGGATCACATGCTGGGCTCGGAGCACGCGCGCGTCACCGTGGTCGAGTACGGTGATTTCGAGTGTCCGAGCTGCAAGGTTGCGGCACCGACGCCGAAGCTTCTGCTGGAACGCTTCCCGAGCCGGATTCGTTTCGTGTTCCGGCATTTTCCGCTGCAGGAGGCTCATCCTCACGCGCTGATGGCCGCCGAGGCTTCGGAGGCCGCTGCCGCACAAGGAAAATTCTGGCTTATGCACGATGTGCTGTTCCAAAATCAGGCGCATCTGAAGGACAAGGATCTGCAGCGCTATGCGGCGGACCTGGGCCTCGACATGGCGCGCTACACCGCGGAGATGGACGATCACATCTATCTGCAGAAGGTGCGTGAACATGTGGAAGGAGGGCGCCGCTGCCATATCCGCGCCACTCCCGCATTCTTCATCGATGGCATCTTGCAGGACATCTCCTTCGGCATGAAAGCGCTGCACGATTCGGTGGCGGCGGCCGTCGGGCGCCACGGCTAGGAAAAAGTCGAGAATTATTTGAAGCAGGAGAAGCTGAACAGCGCGCAAGCCATCGTGGCTTCGCTGGTGGATCACGGCGTCGATTGTGTCTTCGGCATTCCGGGCGCCCACACTTACCAGCTCATTGACGCGATTTACGAGCGGCGCGACCGTATCCGCTTCATCGTCACGCGCCATGAACAGGGCGCGGCTTACATGGCCTACGGCTATGCGAGTTCCACGGACAGGATCGGCGTTTATACCTGCGTGCCGGGTCCCGGCGTACTGAATACCACGGCGGCGTTGTGCACCGCCTACGCGGGAGGCGCACGAGTTCTGTGCGTGACCAGCGAAATTCCCGCGGCTGAGATCGGCCGCGGCCACGGCATTCTGCATGAGCTGCCGGATCAGCTGAACACCCTGCGATTGCTGACCAAGGCGGCGTTGCGGATCGATCATCCGGCCGAAGCGTCGCGCGTCATGGCCGATGCCTTCTACCGGTTGCGCAGCGGGCGGCCGGGCCCTGTCGTGGTCGAGTGCCCTTGGGACACACTGGGCGAAAGCGCGTTCGTGGAGATCGTGAGCCCGCGCGAACCGGCGCGGACGCCCGCGGTGGTCCCGGAGGTTGCGCAGCGCGCGGCCGAACTCATTGCGCAGGCCAAGCGGCCGATGATCATGGTCGGGGGCGGCGCCTTCGGCGCGCAGCGGGAAATTCAGGAACTTTCACAGCTGTTGCAGGCACCGGTGGTGGCGCACCGCAGTGGGCGCGGCATTCTGGCCGACGATGAGCCGCTCGCCCTGACTTGCGGCAGCGGCTACCGGCCATGGCTCGAGAGCGACATGCTGGTGGCCGTCGGCACGCGCATGGAGTTGCAGTACCTGCGCTGGAAGACGATTCCCGACGGGCTGCGCATCGTGCGCATCGACATCGATCCGCTCGAAATGAGCCGCCGCTCCGCGACCGTCGGCCTGGTGACCGATGCGGCCACGGGCACGCGTGCGCTGATCGATGCCTTGCGGCCGCTCGTGGGCCAGCGCGCGTCGCGGGCGCAGGAATTCATCGCGCTCAAGGCGCTGGCCCGCAAGGATTTCGAAACGGTACGCCCGCAGGTGGGCTATCTGGACGTGATCCGCGAGGCGCTGCCGCGGGACGGCTTTCTGGTCGAGGAAATCAGCCAGATGGGGTTCACGGCTCGATTCGCTTTTCCGGTGTACACGCCTCGCACCTATGTCTCGAGCGGCTACCAGGACAATCTGGGCTTTGGGTTCATGACGGCCCTTGGCGTCAAAGTGGCAAACCCGGGCAAGGTCGTGATTTCGATCAACGGCGACGGCGGGTTTCTATTCGGCGTCCAGGAATTGGCCACGGCGGCCCAGCACGGCATCGGTGTCATCGTCCTGGTATTCAACAACCGCAGCTTCGGCAATGTGCTGCGCGATCAGAAGACCCGCTTCGGCGGGCACGTCATCGGGGCTGAGCTGCAGAATCCGGATTTCGTGAAACTTGCCGAGAGCTTTGGTATTGCCGCCGTGCGCGCGGTGAACGAGTCCGAGCTCAGCGCAGCTCTGCGGCGTGCCATGGCCGCCGGCGGGCCGGCGTTGATCGAGATACCGGGGGAGCCCGGTGGGGAGACTTCGCCCTGGACTTTCCTGCACCCTACAGCCGGCTGATAGTAGTTCGGCACGGTGATGTTGACCCGTCACACGGTCAGGGGGGATAAGAGGCTGGACGCCAACGTAAAGGCAGCAGTTGGCGTCCAGCCTCTTATCCCCCCTGACTGTGCGCATTGGGCCGACGTACATCACCGTGCAGGATGTACTACAGCACGCATGAGGAGCAGATCGAGTGCCCTTGGCGGGGTGGTGTGGAGCGGTGAGAGCATTCGCCCGAGGGGCTGAGCCGTTGCCGGGCAACTGCTGCCTCGTTGCCCGGCAACGGCTCAGCCCCTCGGGCGGATACCGTCAACCGGTCAAACACCACCTTGCCGAGGTGTACTAGCTCCAGTCGCCGCCACCGCCGCTGTCACCGCCGCCTCCGCCACCGTCGTCCCAGCCCGAGCCGGGGTCGTTCATGCCAAAGTCGGAGCCGCCCATGTCGCTATTGCTCGAGTTCGAGTCGCTTGCCTCGGCTGGCGGTATGACACCGCCGCTGCTGCGCTCGCCGCCATCCAGGAAGTGATGTGCCAGCTCTTCGCCGGCCACCACACCGGCGCCCACCGCCAAGCCGGAGGCGAGGCCACCTGCAATGCCGGAACCGATGCCGCCACCGCCGCCCATCGGAGCGGGGCCGTAGCCTCCTGGTCCGTAAGTTCCGGGCGCGCCGCCCATGCCGGGGCCGGCGCCGGGATACTGCTGGACATAGGTATTGCGCCGGCGAAACACCATCAACAGAATGGCGACCACGCCGGCCAGAATCAGCACGGTGCCCCAGGGAAACGGGCGTGGTGCAGGAGCTGACCTCATCATCGTCGGGCCGGTCATCATGCCCCGCGCTTGTCCGAGCTGCGCTTTGAGTTCTTGCACGGCCCGAGGATTGGCAAAGGGCAGTCCGGGCTTCAATTGCTCGGCGGTGCTCAGTTCCGAGCGCGCCTGCGCCGTTTTACCTTCGCGCGCATACAGCTCCGCCTGCACGTAGTGAGCCTGGCCACTGTTCGGATGATCGGCCAGTACCTGGCTGATCATCTGCTGGGCCTGGTCGAGATGCCCGGCCTCGGCGGCGGCGTAGATCTGTTGGGAGGTGGGATCGGCATCTGCAAGCGCAGGCAGAGCGACGAAAGTCGCGGCCGCGGCAAGGGTTGCAGCAATTAGGAGTCTTCGCATAACAGGCCCTCGGCAGGTCGAATTGACCCTTGCTGCGTTAGATGTGGGCGCTTTGGCGAAGTTCAACGGTTACCAAGGGCCAACCGCTGCGGTGGGGCGACAACACGCCCGCCCGGTCGCGGCTACGGTTGTTACGGCGACGCCGTCGCCTTACCCTGGCCGCGAATGGTGGTGCCGAACACATGGTCCCAAATGGGGGTGGTGACGCCGAAGTTGCCTCTTTTCGGCGAGTAATGATGGCGCATGTGCCAGGCGCGGAGATCATTGAAATAGGAGGGCGATGAAGTGTTCGAGTGGTGATGGACCATGTGATGCACGACCCCATACCACCAATATCCGATCATCACGCCGGCCGTCAGTCCATCGGCGATGTTGAACCCCACCCAAAACCATACGGGAAAGAAAAAAGCACCGCTGAGTACTGCCACACTGATCCATGCCGGCGTTCCGATGAATGCCAACGGCGCAGCGTGATGCTGCCCGTGCATGGGTGCAAAGTAGGTTTTTTTGTGCAGCACCGACCGGTGCAGGACGTACTCCAACAGCGTCCATATCACAAAACCCGCCATTGCGACGCATAGCCATTCAATGCGATTCTGCCAAGTCGAACGGGTCAATCCGCAGGCCGCCAGTCCGGCGATGACCACGGGATAGACTACGAAGTCCGCGTAATAGGTTGATTTACTGGGTCGCATGGGCCTGCCCTTCGCTGGAATTCGATCCACTATTTGACCACGAATTGCGCGGAATGTTAGCGAAAGAATGATCCAGCTGCTTGGTAGAATTTTCAACGATGCATAATACCTTGGTCATTGTCGGCGGCGGCTTCTGTGGCACGGTGCTGGCCGTCAATCTGCTGCGCCGGCCGCCGGCGGCGGCGACCGACATCGTCCTGGTGGAGCGCGGTGCGGTCATGGGCCGCGGTGTGGCATACGCTGACCGCGAGTTTCCCTACCTTCTCAATGTGCCCGCGGCGCGGGTGTCGGCGGATTCGCAGGACCCCTTGCAATTTCTGCGCTTCGCGCAGCGCCACATGCCGGGCGCAGACGGCGAGGATTTTCTGCCGCGTGCGCTGTACGGCGATTACTTGCAGGATTTGCTGTTGCAGGCCGAGGGGGCGGCGCCCGCGGGCATACGGCTGGTGCGGCTCTTCGACGAGGTTCGGCAGGTCACGCGGCGCGGCGAGGGCAAGCCGTTCGCCGTGGAGTTCAACGACCGCGCGCCGATCCTGGCCGATCGCGTGATCCTGGCGCTTGGAAATCCGCCCCCGCCCTTGCAGCCATGGGCTGCCGCGATCCGCGACCATGGGGGGTATCGGCATGATCCTTGGGAGCTGCCGAAAACACTGTCCGCGGAACACTCGGTGTTGATCGTCGGCAATGGATTGACGATGGCGGATGCGGCCGCGGCGTTGACTCAGGATGCGAGCCGGGCGCCCATGCTGCATACGATTTCGCGGCGCGGCCTGGTTTCTCTGCCGCAGGCGACATTTCGCCCGTCCACGGTGCGCAGCGACGGGGAGGCATTGCTGGCGTGCGCGGGTTCGCTCAGGCGCGTGCTGGCGACGGCCCGCGAATTGGCGCGCGAAGTCGAGAAAAAAGGCGGCGACTGGCGCGAGACCGTGACCTTCGTTCGCCACGTGGCGCCCGCCTTGTGGCCGCGGCTGCCCCTGGCCGAGCAACGACGCTTCTTGCGGCACCTGCAGGCGTATTGGGACATACACCGGCACCGAATGCCGCCACAATTGGGGGCCCGCATCGCCTCTCTGCGGCGGAGTGGCAGATTGCAGGTGAATGCGGGCCGCATCGATTCGGTGTGCGCCGCGGGAAATCAATTGAAGGTGTCGTGGCGGCCGCGCGGGGGCAGTTCCGCGACGTTGACGGTGGACTTGATCGTCAACGCGACGGGCCCGAACTATGCGCTCAAACATGGCGGGCTGCCGTTGCTGGAATCGCTGCGCAAGGCGGGCTTGGTGTCCGAGGACGCGCTGAACCTCGGGCTGCGTACGGGGCACCATGGGGTGTGCGTGGACGCGCAGGGGCGCCCGAGCGAACACCTCTACTACCTCGGACCCATGCTGCGGGCCAGCCATTGGGAGGCGACGGCCGCCGCGGAACTCGGCAATCACGCCGAGCAGCTGGCGGCGCATCTGGCCGGACGCTGACGCCGCCGCGGCCGACACGACGCGGCCGACACGACGCGGCCGACACGACGCGGCCGACACGATGCGGCCGACACGATGCGGCCGACACGATGCGGCCGACACGATGCGCTGGGCCGGCCGCGTCATGCGCTCACGATAGCTTTTCGATTCCCGCCAGCAGGCGATTCAACTCATCGCGGGTGTTGTACATGGAGACGCCGGTGCGAAGCAGGCCACCGCGCTCGGCCAATCCAAGCACTTGCACCGGGCGCGACGCGTAGAAGTCTCCGTCCCAGACGCAAATGCCTTGATCGCCGAGCGCCTTGGCGGCTTCGGCCGCCGTGACCTTGCCCAGAGTGATCGATACGGTCGGCGCGCGCACGCGGCCTTCGGCAAAGTCCGGTCCCCAGACACGCACGCCGGGAATGCTGCGCACGGCGTCATGGTAGATCTTCGCCAGGCCGTGCTCGTAGGCGGAGATGTGCGTCATGGCGTCGACGATGCGTTCCCGCAGGCCGGCGCCGCTGCCCCAGCTCGCGATGTACTCCACCGCCGCGCGCACTCCGTCGATCGCCGAAGAATTCAGCGTGCCGGTCTCTATGCGATAGGGAGCTGCGGGATCCTGCACGCTCAACCGGTCCGTCGGCATTCGATCGAGCAAGCCCGGCCGGGAATACAGCACGCCCACATGCGGGCCATAGAATTTATAGCCCGAGCAGAGCAGAAAATCCGTATCGAGCGCCTGAACGTCGATGGGAAAATGCGGTGCGTAGTGCACGGCGTCGATCACCAGCAGGGCGCCCACCTGCCGGGTCAGGCGCCGCGCGAGCGCGAGATCATTGACCGTTCCCAGAGAATTTGCCGATCCGCCGATGGCGAACAGCTTGGTGCGCGGCGTGATCTTGGCGGCCATGTCGCCGGCGTCCAATTCACCGGATTCCAGCAGGCGCACTTCGCGCACCAGCACGCCGCTTTCTTCGAGCTTGAGCCAGGGTCCGCGATTGCCCTCGTGGTCGAGTTGGGTGATGAGCACCTCATCGCCCTTTTTCAAAGTGCGGCCGATGGCGGTGCTCAGGCTGAAGCTGAGCGTGGTCATGTTCTGACCGAACGAGATGCAGGCGCCGCTTTCGGCGCCGAGAAATGCCGCGACGACGCTGCGCGCCGCTTCCAAACGCCGGTCCACCTCCCGCGAGGGCTCGAAGTTGCCGTGAGTGTTCACGTTGCACGAGGCATAGTGATCGGCGATGGCGTCGACCACCGTCTGTGTCACTTGACTGCCTCCCGGCCCGTCGAGGAAGGCGAGGCCGGGGTTTTTCTTCAGCGCGGGGAAATCCTGCCTGGCGCGCAGGCAATGTTCGAGCGTGTAGGCCATCAGAGTAGATCGTAGGTGAAGTCGTAGCTCGACGATTTGGCGTCGCGGGGATGCAGCTTCATGCTGCCCTTGGCGCCCGCATACTTGCCGGTGCCGCCAGTGACCGTGAACAGAGAATCGCCTTCATCCATGAAAGGTCCTTCGACGGTGATCTGGCCCGCTTTCAGCGTCAGCGTCCAAAAGCACTCCCAGCTCTTGCCGACGACGGTGCGCACGCAGTAACCCTGGTCGCCGCCGACCTGAATCTTGTTTGCAGCGTCGAACACGCCGTTGGCGAACACCAGCATGTCGCCGGGGGAATCACCCTTGGGCCCGAGATCCACGGTGGTCTCGCCCACCGGCCGTTCGACCACTTTGATTTGTTCGGCGGCGAACGCGGACGCTGCCGGCAATGTCAGCAGCGCCGCGGCGAGCGCCGCGATCCGTCCCACGGTGATGTTCATATCTCCCCCCTCATGGTTGTTGTCTTTGCGATAATAGCAAGCTGGACGATTTTTGACTTAGGAAGCGAACATAAGGTGCTGCGATGCTGACGAGCGATGTGCTGCCATTGATTCATGAAGCGGCGAAGCGCGTGTATTCGGTGGTGCGCGAAACGCCCTTGGTGCCGCTGCCGCAGACGCCGGCCCCGGCCCCGGCCCCAGGGATGGCGTACGCCAAGCTCGAACAGATGCAGACCACGGGGTCCTTCAAGCTGCGCGGCGCGACCAACAAGCTCATGAGCTTGAGCCCGCCGCAAGCGGCCGCGGGAGTCATTACTTCATCCACCGGCAATCATGGGCTCGGGGTCGCGGCGGCGGCGAAGGTTCTCGGCATCGACGCCGAAGTATTCTTGAGTTCACAGGTGTCGAAGGCCAAGCAAGAAAAAATCATCAAGCAGGGTGCGAGAGTCCGTCTCGTCGGCGACGATCCGCTGGCCGCTGAAGTCGCGGCGAGAGAGGCGGCCGTCAAGAGCGGGCGCAGCTACGTGTCGCCGTACAACGATCCGCATGTCGTGGCGGGACAGGGCACCGTCGCCGTGGAACTGTTGCGCCAGCTTCCGGACTTGGATGCCATATTCATCGCTACGGGCGGCGGCGGGCTGATCAGCGGCATCGGCACTTTGCTGCACCACATGGCGCCGCGTGCGGAAGTGATCGGCTGCTGGCCGGAAAATTCGGCTGTTTTGTATGAATGCCTCAAGGCGGGAAGGATCATCGAGGCACCGGAGTCCCCTACGTTGAGCGAGAGCACGGCCGGCGGCGTCGAGGAGGGTTCCATCACCTTCGATCTGTGCCGCGAAGTCATGCATCACGGCGTATTGGTCACGGAGGACGAAATCCTGAGCGCCATGCGCTGGGGTCACGCGCAGGGCTGGGCCATGGAGGGCGCGGGCGGTGTGGCATTCGCCGCCTATTTCAAAGAGGCGGCGCGTTATGCGGGCCGCAAAGTCGTTGTGCTCAACTGCGGCGGGAATCCGTCGCCTGCGATTCGCGACTTGCTAGGCTGATTCGAAGCTCGATGCGACGACTTCGATCAACGTGGGTCCGGCGTCGTGACTGAGGGCGGTGCGCACGGCGTCGGTGAGCGCGGCGGGATCGTGCACACGATAGCCCTCCGCACCGTAGGCGTGAGCGATAGCGACGAAATCAGGATTTTGACCGATGACGCCGAGTTGTGGGATGCCCGCGGCCACCATGTCGTCACGGATCTGGCCCAGCGCCGAGTTGTTCCACACCACGATGGGCAGGCTCAATCCTGCTTCAACGGCGGTCATGAGTTCGGGCAGAGTGAATTGCAAGCCGAAATCGCCCGCGAGCGCGACGACGGCGCGGGCGGGGCTCGAGATCTTGGCACCCAGTGCGGCCGGTAGCGCGAATCCCAAAGTGCCGTAGCCGGATGGATGGAACCATTGGCTGGGGTTGTCGACGGGATAGGCGTAGTTTCCAAGATAGGCGATTTGCGTCATGTCGCTGAACACGGCGCCGTCCCAGGGTAGCGCGCTCTTGATGGCGCGCAGCGCGCTTGACTGGGCCTGTGCCTTCGCATCCAGGCCGTCGTCGATTTCGGCGCGAAATTTTGCGGCTCCGCCGATCTCGGTGCGCCAGCCCGTGCGGGCCTGCGCATCTTGCGGGCGAGCCGCCAGGGTTTGATTGATGGACTGCAAGGCGCTGCGCGCATCGGACCAGAGGCACACATCGGCGGCGTATTGGTCCGACAGCTTCACCGGATCGATGTCGACACGGATGAGCAGACCGCCCAGCGGCAGCCGGGTGGTGGAATAGATATCGGTCTCGCCCAGCTCGGTCCCCACCGCGAGCACCACATCGGCGTCTGCTATCAAGCGCTGAATGGGCGGGTACGGCAGGGAGGCGCCGAGGTTCGCCGGATGGCTGTCGGCGAGCACGCCCTTGCCCGCCGCAGTCGTCACCAGCGGACAATCCAGTGTTTCCACCAGGCGCCGTAGTTCCGCGCCGGCGTGGCGGGCACCGCCCCCCGCGATGACCAGCGGACGCGCACTTTGCGCGAGCAGGCGCGCCGCCGCCGCGATGCGCTCGGGGCTCGCTTCCGGCAGCAGCGGCGTGGACTCGAAGCGCTGCGCTTCGAGCGTCGTGATTTGCGCCAGCACATCGAGCGGAATTTCCAGATACGCCGGCCGCGGACGTCCGCTGCGGAGTGAGGCCAGGCACAGCCGCAGGTGATCGCGGACATCTTCGGCGCTGTGGGCGGAGCGCGCGACGCCGAATACTCCGGCGGCGAGCGCGGCTTGGTCGTACAACTCATGCAGCACGCCCCACCGCTTGTGGAAGGAGGTGCGAACCGGCGCGCTGGCGACGACCAGGAGCGGCACCGAGTCCGAATAGGCTTGCGCGGCCGCGGTCAGGATGTTGGTGAGTCCCGGGCCCGAGATCACGAAGGCGGCGGCCGGGCGGCCGCTCAGGCGCGCAAATCCGTCCGCCGCGAATCCCGCGCCCTGTTCGTGGCGCACCAGCACATGACGCAGGTTCGATGCGGTCAGCCCTCGATACAGCTCCAAATTGTGTACGCCGGGAATACCGAACACGGTATCGATGTCGTTCTTGGCCAAGAGTTCGACTAGATAAGCGCCGATATTGCGCGGCATAGGGGCCCTTCTTGTAGTTGAACACTAGTTCATCGGAGTTGCGCGCGTTAGGATTGCGCACTGCCATCAGGTAGGCAAGAGAAAAGATGCAATATTCACCCCTGGTCAAGCGAATCGCCGGCGACGGCGCGGACGCGTGGCGCATTCACTATGCGGCGCGGCAGGCGCTCGAGCGCGGTGAAGACGTCATCTTGTTGAGCGTCGGCGATCCCGACTTGGATACGCCGGCGCCGGTGCTGGAGCGCGCCATCGACAGATTGCGCGCCGGCGATACGCATTACACGCCGGCGACGGGCCGACAGCACTTGCGCGAAGCGATCGCGACTGCGCACACCGCGCGCACCGGGCAGAAGGTCGACGCCGCGCAGGTCATCTTCCTCGCCGGGGCACAGAATGCCTTGTTCGTGACTTCGCTGTGCATCGCGGGACCGGGCGATGAGGTGATCGCGTTCGAGCCCCTGTATCCGAGCTATCCCGCCACGCTCGAGGTGTCGGGCGCGCGAATGGTGCGCGTGGCGGCGTCGGCAGCGCGGGGATTTCACATCGACTTGGCGGCGCTCGAAGCGGCGATCACGCCGCGCACGCGCGCGCTGTTTTTCGCCACGCCGAACAATCCGAGCGGCGTGATTCTGAGCGCGGCGGATTTGGCCGTGATCGGCGCTCTCGCGCATCGTCATTCGCTGTGGGTCGTGGCGGACGAGGTGTACGCGGGACTCGCTCCCGGCGGCCGCGTGCCCGGTCTCGCCGCCGAATTGCCGGAGCAGGTCGTGACCATCAGCAGCCTGTCCAAGTCGCACGCCATGCCGGGCTGGCGGGCCGGGTGGCTGGTCGGTCCGCACGAGCTGGTGAGCCACGCCGAAGCCATGGCGCAATGCATGCTGTTCGGTCTGCCGGGTTTCGTCCAGGAGGCGGCAGCCATGGCCTTGAGCGTGTCGGATGCAGCGGAAGCTCGAGTGCGCGAGTACTGCGCCGTGCGGCGCGATTTTCTACTGGCCGGGCTCAGCGGCATTCGCGGGCTGCAATGCTTCGCCCCGGACGCCGGAATGTTTCTGCTTGGTCGACGTGCGCGGCACGGGTCTTTCGGGCTACGATTTCATGTGCGAGTTGTACAGGAGCGAGCGCGTGTCGGTGCTCGATGGCGGAGCGTTCGGCAAGGAAACGAGTGGATTCGTGCGGGTGTGCTTTGCCACCGACGAGGGGCTGCTGCGCCAAGCCATCGTTCGCATCCGGCGCTTCGTTGAAAACCTGGTGAAGTAGTAAACCCTGATGAGAGGCGGTATGACGGACAAAGATGCGGACATGGGGGTGGTGGTGCGTGCGGCGGGTGGACCCGAGACGCTCGAATGGACGGCGATGGACACCGCGGCCCCCGGGCCGGGCGAAGTGCGCATCGTGCAGCGGGCCATCGGCGTGAATTTCATCGACACCTACTTTCGCAGCGGCCTGTATCCCTGGCCGTCGACGCCGCTGATTCCCGGTGCCGAGGCGGCGGGGGAGGTCGCGGCCGTCGGCGCGGCAGTCATTGATCTGAAGGTGGGCGACCGCGTCGCCTACACTCTGCCTTTGGGGGCGTACCGCACTCAGCGCGTCGTGCCCGCCGAGCGCCTGGTCAAGCTTCCCGACGCCATCGCATTCGATGTGGCCGCGTCGGTGATGCTCAAGGGATTGACGGCGCAGTTTCTGCTCACCTCCTGCTATCCGGTCAAGGCGGGCGACACGGTGCTGGTGCACGCGGCCGCCGGCGGTGTCGGGCTTCTGCTCGGCCAATGGTTGAAGGCGCTCGGTGCGACGTCCATCGGCACCGCGGGCTCGCCGGAAAAGGTCGCCGTCGCCAAGGCGAGCGGATATACCCATGTGATCGACTATCGCAGCGAAGATTTCGTGGCGCGCGTCAAGGAGATCACCGGATCCAAGGGTTGCGACGTGGTTTACGATTCGGTGGGCAAGGACACCTGGCGCGGCTCGCTCAAATGCTTGAAGTTGCGCGGCATGTTCGTCCACTTCGGCCAGTCGTCGGGAATGATCGCGGACTTCAAGTTCTCCGATCTTGCGTCCGGCGGTTCGTTGTTCGCGACGCGGCCCATGCTGTTCGACTACATCAAAAGCCGCGAGGAGTTGTGCTCCGCGCGCCGCCGATTTATTCGCGAGGCTGGCCTCGGGCGAAATCAAGGCCCATGTCGGTCAGCGAGTGGCGCTCCGCGATGCCGCGGCAGGCGCACCGAGACTTGGAGAGCCGGCGCACCATCGGCGCGACAGTGCTGGTGCCTTAGCGGCACCCCCTGGACACCGGCGCGCCGCCCGGATGCGGGCACGCCGCTTGAGCGCGCCGGTCAGCGGCGCGCTACAAATTCGCGTCGATGAAGGCCGCCAGCTGCGACTTGGATACGGCGCCGACCTTGGTCGCCACCACTTCTCCGTCCTTGAAGAGCATCAGGGTCGGGATGCCGCGGACGTGATACCGCGAGGGCACGGATTGATTTTCGTCGACATTGATCTTGGCGACGCTCAACCGGCCGGCGTAATTGTCAGCCGACTCATCCAGTGCCGGCGCGATCATCTTGCAGGGACCACACCACTCGGCCCAATAGTCCACGAGAACCGGAAGGGATGATTCGAGCACTTCGCTATTGAAGGTCGAGTCGGTGACATGCTTGATCTTTTGGCTCATGAGATCTCCTGTTGGGGACGCGTGGCTGCTCGGGATGGGTGGCTAAACTCTCTCCCAACAGAGTATTGTTCGCATTGGTGCAGTTAAAGTGCTGAAATTTGAAATGATCTATTCATTAAACTGAACAATGGCCATGAATAAGCTCCAGGCCATGCAGGTTTTCGTGCGTGTGGTGGAGACCGGTGGCGTGACGCGCGCCGCCGACAGCTTGCAGATGCCGAAGGCGACTGCCACCACATTGATCCAGCAGTTGGAAGCTGACCTGGGCGTGAAGCTGCTCAATCGCACGACGCGCAGTGTCAGCGTGACCACCGACGGCGCAGCCTACTATCCGCGCTGCGTCGCCATCCTGGCCGAGGTGCGCGAGACCGAGGAGTCTCTCGCGCAGCGCCATGCCAGCCCCCAAGGACGGCTGCGCGTCGAAGTACCGACCTTGATGGCGCGCTTGGTCATCGTGCCGGCGCTACCGGCTTTTTTCGCGCGATACCCGGACATCGAGCTGCAGCTCGGCTGCAGCGAGCGGCGCACGGATCTGATCGAGGAGGGCATCGACTGCGCGGTGTGGAGCGGCGAGCTGGAGGACTCCTCGCTGATTGCGCGCCGCGTGGGCCTGCTGTATTTCGGCACCTGCGCTTCGCCCTCCTATGTCGCGGCGCACGGAGCGCCGCATCATCCTGACGAATTGAATGCGCACCGCTGCATCAATCATTTCTCGCCGCGCACGGGCAAGATCTTCGACTGGGTGTTCGCGAAAAACGGTGCGCGGGTGCAGACGGCGCTTCGCGGCTATATCGCCCTCGATGATGAGAACAGTTATCTGGCGGCTGCCGAAGCGGGCTTAGGCATTGCGCAAATTCCCGCCTTCGTGCTCAAGGAGGCGATGGAGCGCGGCAGCCTGGAATTGCTGCTGGGCGACTGGTTCCCCGAACCCACGCCCCTGAGCGTGGTGTATCCCGAGAATCGGCACCTGTCGAGCAAGATTCGAGTGTTCGTCGACTGGGTGGCGGAGCTGTTCGGTGAGCATGACGGCATTCAGCTGCGTTCCACTCTCAAATCCCCAGAGGCAGCGCGGTCGACTCCTTGATGATGGTGACGGCCACCGATGAGTTCACCGACCGCACGCAGGGAATGCGGGATAAGTAGTCGAGATAGAAGGCTTCGAAAGCCTTGATGTTCTGGGTGACGATTTTCAGCAGAAAATCCCACTCGCCGGTGAGCGTGTAGCACTCCAGCACTTCGGCGCGGTCGCGAATCGCGGCTTCGAACTCGGCGATGGCGTCGCGGCCGGTGCTGGCGAGTTTGACGTGCGCGAAAATCGTGACATCCAGGCCCAGGGCATTGCGATCCAAGAGCGCCACGCGCGCCTTGATGACGCCGTTCTGCTCGAGCTGCTGAATGCGCCGCCAGCAGGTGGTGGTGGAGAGCCGGGCTTTCGCGGCGACCTCGGCGACCGACAGGGCGCCCTGCCGCTGTAGAATGTCGAGCAGGCGCAGATCCAGCCGGTCGATGGCAGGGCGGGATGAATTTTCCATTAATCTCGCGTTTTCGGAATGAACATACCGGATTATCCGGCCTCTCCCGAATGAATGCAACGTTTGGGGTCAGGGCGTCGTAAATTATGCGGATGAACAAACAATCGCGTTTGCATCTGCCCAGCCCGCCCGCCCGGCCCGGTGAAGCTCCCGACTTCAGTTATGTGCAACTCTCGCCCGCCGGCGCCGTCGCGCGGCCGGAGGTCAACGCACGTGCCCGCGACATCGAGTCCCTGTCCGTCGATCTGGTGCGTGTGCTCGATGATTCGGGGAAGGCGGTGGGACCGTGGCATCCGCATCTCGATCCTGCGGAATTGCAAGTCGGGCTGCGTCATATGCTGCTGACGCGCTTGTTCGACGATCGAATGCAGCGCAATCAGCGCGCAGGCAAGATCTCTTTTTACATCCGCTCCTTTGGCGAGGAGGCGGTGGCGGTGGCGCAGGGCATGGCGCTGCGGCCCGGCGACATGTTGTTCCCCGCGTACCGCAATCAGGGCCTGCATATCGTGCGCGGCATCGCGCTGGTCGATCTGATGTGCCAGCTCCTGTCCAACACCCGGGACATGTGCAAGGGGCGGCAGCTGCCGGTCATGTACCACTCCAAGCCCGGCAATATTTTTTCAATCTCCGGCAATCTGGCGACTCAGTTCCCGCAAGCGGTGGGCTGGGCCATGGCCGCGGCCATCAAGGGCGAGGATCGTCTGGCGGCGACGTGGATCGGAGAGGGCAGCAGCGCGGAGGCGGATTTTCATCACGCACTGCTTTTCGCCTCGGTGTATCAGGCGCCGGTCATTCTGAACGTGGTGAACAATCAGTGGGCCATCTCTACCTTTCAGGGATATGCCGGCGGCGAGCAGCGCTCGTTCGCGGCGCGCGGCCCGGGCTACGGCATTGCGGGTATTCGCGTCGATGGCAACGACTTTCTCGCGGTCTACGCGGTCACGCAGTGGGCGGCTGAGCGCGCGCGTACCGGCGCGGGGCCTACGTTGATTGAGTTGGTCACTTACCGCGGCGCCGCGCATTCCACCAGCGACGACCCGTCACGCTATCGAGCCAGGAACGATCACGAACATTGGCCGCTGGGCGATCCCATTCTGCGGCTCAAGCAGCACCTGATCGGGCTGGGGGAGTGGTCGGAGGAGCGCCACCAGGCCTTGACGGCGGAACTCGAGGCGCTGGTTGCGTCGAGCTGGAAGGAGGCGACGACCTTCGGCACGATGACCGAGGGCCCCCGGCTCAATGCCGACTTGATGTTCGAGGACGTGTTCAAAGAGATACCGGAACATTTGCAGAAGCAGCGGGCCGCCATGCGGTTGGAAGGGACTTGAGCCGATGGCCAACATGAACATGATTCAGGCTCTGAATTCCGCGATGGACATCATGCTCAAGCGGGATCCATCCGTGGTGCTGATGGGCGAGGATGTCGGTTATTTCGGCGGTGTGTTTCGTGCCACCGAGGGACTGCAGCGCAAGTACGGCGAGCATCGGGTCATCGACACGCCCATCGCCGAAGGCGGCATCATCGCCACGGCCATCGGCATGAGCGTCAACGGCCTGCGCCCGGTCGCCGAAATTCAATTTGCGGATTACATCTATCCGGGCTTCGATCAAATCTGCAGTGAATTGGCGCGCATCCGCTACCGCAGTGCCGGGGAGTTCTTCGCGCCCGTGACCATCCGCACGCCCTGCGGCGGCGGCATCCGCGGCGGCCAGACGCATTCACAAAGTCCGGAAGGGATTTTCACCCACGTCAGCGGCCTCAAAGTAGTGATGCCGTCCAACCCCTACGATGCCAAGGGTCTGCTGATCACGTCCATCGAGGACGATGATCCGGTCGTTTTCTTCGAGCCCAAGAGGCTTTACAACGGTCCCTTCGACGGCGACCCGCACAAGCCCGCCATCCCCTGGAGTTCGCACCCGAAAGGCGAAGTGGACGAGGGTTATTACAAAGTGCCGCTGGGCAAGGCCGATATCGTACGGGCCGGTGCGGATGTCACCATCATCACTTACGGCACGATGGTGTTCGTCGCGACTGCGGCCGCGGCCGCGATGAACGTGGATGCGGAGATCATCGATCTGCGATCGCTGGTGCCGCTGGATGTGGACACCATTTGCACGTCGGTGCGCAAGACGGGGCGCTGCGTCGTTGCGCACGAGGCCACCCGCTTCTCGGGATTTGGGGCGGAGGTGCTGTCCATCATTCAAGAAGAATGCTTCTGGGATTTGGAGGCGCCCATACAGCGCGTGACGGGTTGGGATACACCCTACCCGCATGCCTTCGAATGGGAATATTTCCCCGGCCAGGCGCGGGTTAAATTGGCGCTCAAGGCCGTCATGGAGCCCGCATGAGCCAGTTCGTATTCAAGATGCCGGATTTGGGCGAAGGCACCGTGGATGCGGAAATCGTCGCCTGGCACACCAAGCCGGGCGATGCCGTGACCGAAGATCAGCTCATCGTCGAAGTCATGACCGACAAGGCGGCGGTGGAAGTGCCTGCGCCCGTGAGCGGCCGGGTCGTATCGATCACCGGCGCGCCGGGCGACAAGGTGGCGGTGGGTTCGCCGCTGATCGTGTTCGAGGTCGAGGGTGCCGTGGCGAATGGCGGGGCGGCGCAGTCGCCTGCGGCGGTGGCGCCGTCAGCGGCCGTGCCGGCGCCAAGCGCTGCGTCAGCACTGAGTACTGCGCAGGCATCGGCTGCGCCGGTCGCGCGCCACGGGCGCGTCATGACGTCGCCCGCCAATCGGCGCCGCGCACGAGAGGCGGGCATCGATCTGTCCACGGTGGTGGGTTCGGGTCCCGGAGGGCGGATTCTGCGCGATGATCTGGCTGCGGCGGGGCGCCCGTCCGTGGGAGCGCCTGCAGCTGCGGCGCAAGCTGCGCCGAATCGCGCGGACGTTTCCGCGGAAACGTCGGAAATCAAAGTGATCGGCTTGCGCCGCCTGATCGCGGAACGCATGAGCGAGGCCAAGCGCAATATTCCGCACTTCGCCTATGTCGAAGAAGTCGATGTCACCGAACTCGAGTCGTTGCGGCAGCACCTGAACTCATCGCTGCCGGCCGGCGCCGGAAGCTTGAGCTACCTGCCCTTGGTGGTCATGGCGCTCACGCGCGTGTTGGAATCATTTCCGCAATGCAATGTGCTGTATGACGCAGCGCGCGGGGTGCTGGTTCGCCACCGCGCAGTGCACGTCGGCATCGCCACTCAGACGCCGGACGGACTCAAGGTTCCGGTGGTGCGTAATGCCGATTCGCTGGGATTATGGGAAGTTGCCGCCTCGATTCGCCAGCTGGCGGAGCGGGCGCGCACCAACAAAGCGACCCGCGAGGAGCTGACCGGTTCGACCATCACGGTGACGAGCCTGGGCAAGCTGGGCGGCATCGCGTCGACGCCCATCATCAATGCCCCCGAGGTGGCCATCATCGGGCTGAACAAGGCAATGGAACGGCCGGTGGTACATCAGGGCGCCGTGGTGGTGCGCCGTATCATGAATTTATCTTCCTCATTCGATCATCGCTTCGTGGACGGCTATGATGCAGCCGCCATGATTCAAGCGCTGAAAGAGCTGCTCGAGCATCCGGCGACGATATTCATACCCAAGGTGAAATCCAAATGACTGCGCAACCCCAACGACCTGCATTCGGCACGTTGCTAACCTCCCACATGGCCGTCGCCACCTATCAAGACGGCCGCTGGAGCCCGACCGAGATCAAGCCGGTCGCACCGATCGAACTGAGCCCGGCCGCGCATGTGCTGCACTATTCAAGCACTTGCTTCGAGGGATTCAAGGCCTACCGCCGTGCCGACGGTTCCATCCATGTGTTTCGCATGGACCGGCATATCCAGCGCTTGCGGCAGAGCGCGCGGCAATTAGTGCTGCCCGAACCGGATCCGGCGCAGCTCGCCGACATGGTGCGTGCGGTCATCCATCGTTGCCGCGACGCAGTGCCGGAAGCTCCGGGCGCCTTGTACCTGCGGCCCATCCTGTTCGGCACGACGGCGAACATCGGCGCGGCCGCGACACCCGCCGCGGAGGCGACGCTGCTGGTACTCGCAAGTCCGGTGTGGGATTACTTTGCGGGCGGCGCAAAGCCGCTGCGCATTCTGGTCGACGACGAGAACACCCGTTCCGCCGCGCAAATGGGCATGGTCAAGACCGGCGGAAATTATGCCGCCGCCTTGGGCCCCACGCTGAATGCGCGGGCCAAGTATCAAGTCGATCAGGTCCTGTTCTGCCCCGGCGGCCAGGTGCAGGAGACGGGTGCGGCTAATTTTCTGCTGATTCGCGAGGGCGAACTGCTGACCCGCAGCCTCGACACCACGTTCCTGCACGGAGTCACGCGCGACTCCCTGCTCACGCTGGCGCGCGACCTGGGCTACAAGGTCGCGGAGCGAACCTTCGACGTCAAGGAGATGCTGGAGTGGGTGAAAACCGGTGAAGCGGCGCTGTCGGGCACCGCGGCGGTGCTCGCCGGAGTGGGCACGCTCATTTATCACGGGGTCGAGCATCGCGTCGGGAGCGGCGATGTCGGGCCGCTGACCCGCGCACTACGAGCGAAGCTGGTGGCGATTCAGCAGGGCGAGGGCGAGGATCGGCACGGGTGGCGAGAGGCCATCTAGGAGCCGCTCAGACCTGGCGCAGTGATATTCAGCCGGGTCACAGGGTCTGGGGGACTAAGAGGTTGGGCGCCAACGAGGAAGAGCAGTTGGCGCCCAACCTCTTAGCCCCCCAGACCTTGCGCATCGGGCCGACGTACGTCACTGCTCCGAGGGCCTAGTACTCCTCGCGATCCTCTTCGTCGTCGTCCAAATCTTCGTCGTCATCGTCCTCATCGTCTTCGTCTTCGTCCCAGTCTTCGTCGTCTTCTTCCTCGTCGTCCTCGTCTTTCTCGGCTTTGGAGCCTGACCAGCCTTCGGGTTCCTCGGTGAGTTCCAGGTCGAGTTCTGCCCAGCCGTCCACATCGAATTCTTCGATATCGCCGTCGAGATGTTGAATCTCAACGGTTTCTTTGTCCTCATCCACTTTGAGCACCTGGAAAGTTTCCTCGTTTTCCAGGTCCTCGTACCATTGCCCGACGGTCGGTTCGTACTCTCTACCCACGCTTCACCTATTTTGGACTGCTGCTGCTAATTCGGCAGGCGAATATTAGGTGAGGCCGCTTGCCCAAGTAAATGGCAATATTGTGATCTTATGACCTCCACAGACCGTAAACTCGCCGCGCGCCACTTTATCGAAGCGAAACGCGTGGTCATCAAGGTCGGTTCGGCTTTGCTGGTGGACGCCGAAAAGGGCCGCCTGAATCGCACCTGGCTGGAAGGATTTGCGGCGGATGTGGCGCGGCTGCGCAAACGCGGCCAAGAGGTCATCCTGGTCTCTTCGGGCGCCATCGCCCTGGGGAGGCGGCACCTGGGCTTGAGCGCCGGGAAGCTCAGGCTGGAGGAGAGCCAGGCGGCGGCGGCGGTTGGACAAATCCGCCTGGCGCATGCCTACAAGGAACTGCTGGAGGCGCACGAAATCACCGTTGCGCAGATTCTGCTGACCTTGGGCGACACGGAGCAGCGCCGCCGCTATCTGAACGCGCGCGGCACCCTGAATACCCTGTTGTCGCTCGGTGCGGTGCCGGTGATCAATGAGAACGACACCGTGGCGACGACGGAAATCCGCTACGGGGACAACGACCGGCTGGC
This sequence comes from uncultured Gammaproteobacteria bacterium, assembly GCA_963807505.1. GTDB lineage: Bacteria > Pseudomonadota > Gammaproteobacteria > Steroidobacterales > Steroidobacteraceae > Bog-1198. Next base: position 2,712,716 of record CAWECC010000001.1, read on the forward strand.
GGCGCGCGTTGCGCAGATGGCGGGGGCGGACTGCCTGGTTCTGCTGTCCGACATCGATGGCCTGTATACCTCCAATCCAGTCGATGATCCCAATGCGGACTTTGTCGCGCGCGTCCTCGAAATCACTCCCGCCATCGAAGCCATGGCCGGCGGCTCGGGCAGCGATATGGGCACGGGCGGCATGCAAACCAAGATCGCCGCCGCCAAGATTGCCGTGGGCGCGGGGTGCCATTTGTGCATTGCCAAGGGGGCGGTTCAGCATCCGTTGCAGCGCATCGAGGAAGGTGCGCGCTGCACCTGGTTCGTGCCCTCCTCGACGCCGGTGGCGACTCGCAAGCAATGGATCGCGGGCACCTTGAGGCCGGCCGGCGCCATCGTCGTCGATGATGGCGCGGTGCGCGCTCTGATGGGCGGCAAGAGTTTGCTGCCGGCGGGCGTGACCCGGGCGATGGGGCGGTTCGACCGGGGAGACACCGTGAGCATCATCGGGCCGGACGGCTCCGAGGTCGCGCGCGGCATTTGTGCCTATTCGGACGGCGATGCGGCGCGGATCATCGGCCGACAGTCGGCCGACATCGAAAAGGTGCTGGGGTTTAGGGGCCGGGATGAAATCGTGCACCGGGACGACCTGGTGCTGATCAAAGTCCGTGTGACGGGCTCGCTATGAAGCAAGAAACCGCCCAGGTGTCGGCGCTCTCGGGGCAATCAGTGGGGGGGCTGTCAGGGCAGTCGGTCGAGGCTCTGATGCAGGGCATTGGCCAGGCGGCGCGGCAGGCTGCGCTGGTGCTGGCGCTTGCTCCCACGGAGCAGAAGAATCGTGCGCTGAGGGCGGGGGCGGCGGCGCTGCGAGCGCAGGCGGCCGAGATCCTGGCGGCCAATGAAGGCGATATGCAGCAAGCCGTTGCGCGGGGACTGTCGAGTGCGCTACTGGATCGCCTGCGGCTGGACCGCGACCGTGTCGAAGCCATGGCCCGCGGGCTCGAGGAGATCGAGCGGCTCGCCGATCCCATCGGCAGGCATCTGGCGGAGTGGGTGCGACCGAACGGAATGCAGATACAGCGGGTGTGCGTGCCCCTGGGAGTGGTGGGCATTATTTACGAGAGCCGCCCCAATGTGACGGCCGACGCCGGCGCGCTCTGCCTGAAATCCGGCAATGCGGTGATCTTGCGGGGCGGTTCGGAAAGCGCCCGATCCAGCGCGGCGATTCACGAGTGCCTGGGCTCGGGGCTGGAAGCGGCGGGCCTGCCGCGAGCCTGCGTGCAACTCGTGCCCACCACGGACCGGGCAGCCGTCGGGCACATGCTGGCGGACATGGTGGGCAGCATCGATGTGATCGTACCGCGCGGCGGGAAGAGCTTGATTGCCCGCGTCCGGCAAGAAGCGCGCGTGCCGGTCATCGGACACCTCGAGGGGGTCTGTCACGTGTATGTCGACCGCGGCGCAAATCTCGAGATGGCGAGGCACATCGTGCTGAACGCCAAGATGCGGCGCACCGGCATTTGCGGATCCGCAGAGACCCTCTTGGTGGACCGCGCCTGCGTGGCCACACACCTGGCCCCTTTGATCGGCAGCCTGCTCGATGCTGGGTGCGAAGTGCGCGGGGATGAGCCGAGCACTCGCGCCGATGCGCGCGTGAAGCAGGCGACCGAGCAGGATTGGTACGCCGAATATCTCGATGCCATCATCGCCGTGCGCGTGGTGGACGGTGTGGACGCGGCGATCGAGCACATCCGCCGCTATGGCTCGCAGCACACCGACTGCATCGTCACCGACGACTCTGCCGCGGCGGAGCGGTTTCTGATTCGGGTCGACAGCGCCATCGTTCTGCACAATGCGTCCACGCAATTCGCCGACGGCTGCGAGTTCGGCATGGGTGCGGAAATCGGCATCAGCACGGACAAATTTCACGCGCGCGGTCCCGTCGGGGTGGAGCAGTTGACGAGCTACAAGTATGTGGTGCGCGGCAGCGGACAGGTTCGTAACTAATACGTTAGCGCGGTGATGTAGACCGATTCACACGGTCAGGGGGGATAAGGAGTGGGAAGCCAACGTGCCGGATCAGTTGGCTTCCCACTCCTTATCCCCCCTGACCGTGCGCACTGGCCGACGTACATCACCACGCAGACGGAACAGTTCGAGTGGCCTTTGGCCGAGGTCTGCCTCATTCGCGGTGTGAATCGTAGAGCGCGGCTATTGCTTGCAGCCAGCTGCGGACGGCCGCGGGGTTCTCGAGGTGAAATTGCGCGCGCACGCGGTCCCCGACCGCAATGGAAATGCCGCCGTGATCCTCCACCATCCGAAAGCCATCCTGGTCGGTGAGATCGTCTCCGACGAACACCGGTGTTCTGCCTGAGAAGGGCGGCTCTGCCATGAAGGCCTTGATGGCGGTTGCCTTGGTGAATCCGCGCGGCTTTATTTCCAGCACCATGTTGCCTTCCTGGATGTGGTAATTGCTGCCCAGGGGCTTGGCGATGGCGGCCAGTGCGTGGCGCACGTCCGCCTCCCACTCGGGCGCCATTCGAAAGTGCACGGCAATGGTGCGGCCCTTGTCTTCGACCGAGGTTCCCGGGTGATTCTGCACCAATGCATTCACCGCGGATCGCACCTCGGTCAGCTGTGTATCGACGAAGCTCGCGCCATGCATGGCTCCGGTTACCTTGCGCCGCTCGACGCCGTGCAGCCCTGCCGCGGGCAAACGCAGGGGTGCAAACAGTCCGTCCAAATAGCCGACACTGCGGCCGCTCACCAGGGCCAGTGCGCCTCCGAGGCGTTCGGCCACCTGGCCCAGCAAGGTCTTGAGCTCCGGGCTTGCGAAGGTGTCCAGAGGCGAATCGGTCAACTCGATCAGAGTGCCGTCAACATCCAAAAACAAACACCATTTGAGCGAGGGCGGCGGCAGTGTTTGCATGAACATAGCCTACAGCATGGATGTTGCGCGCGGCGCGCGCGCAGCAGAAATCCGTGTAATTTTTACAGCGAATAAGTCGTGGAAAGCTGACACCGCGCCGCAGAAATTATGTATTTTGGAGTCATGTTCCGCTCAGTCATGTTGCGCTTCGTGCTGCCGGTGGCGTTCGCGTCCTGCGTGGTTGCCTATTTCGGTTTGCCCTACATCGAGCGTCTGCTGGCGGAGTGGTTTCGCTCCGATGTCGAGCTGCGCGCGCAGCTGGTGATGCGTTCGATGGAAGAGCCGATCACGGAGCTGGTCGAAAAGGGCACTGAATGGCGGTTGCGTGCCTATCTGGCGAAAATCACCGCCGACGAACGCCTGCTCGCGGTATTGGTGTGCCGTACCGACGGATCGACTCTGTTCAAGACCGACCGCGCACCCCCCGCCATTTCGTGCGATGCGGCCAGCATGCCGAATTCGACGCCCACGCGCATCGTGCAGCTGCCCTCGGGATCGGTGCAGATTTCGCGCTTCGACTTCGATGCCGCGGAGCCGACGCCGTTTCGCGTGCTGATGCTGCACGACTTGAGCTTCGTGGACCGGCGCCAAAGAACCGCGCGGGATTTCGTGCTGGTGTTCGTCGGCATCTCGGTTTTGCTGTTGGCGTTGCTGGTGGTGCTCGTGGCGTGGCTGCAATTGCGCCGCTGGGCCGAAATACTGATCGGCGACATCCGCGGCAAGCGCTTCCGCGACGATGCGAAGTCGCCGCGCTCCTCCATGCCCATACTGTCGCAGGTGCGCAAGGTGCTGGCCGAGGCGGAGGCGCAGCAACGGCTGGAAATCGACTTCCGCGAGAACTGGACCCCACAGGCGCTGCGCCAGGTGGTACGCGATCATCTGCATTCTGCGCAGGTCATCATCGTGTCGAACCGCGAACCCTACATCCACAATTTCGATGCAGAGCATCGACCGGTGATGCAAGTGCCCGCCAGCGGCATGGTGACGGCGCTCGAGCCCATCATGCGCGCCTGCTCGGGGGTGTGGGTGGCGCACGGCGCCGGCAGCGCGGACCGCGAGACCGTGGACCGGTACGATCAGATCCAGGTGCCTCCCGGAGATCCGGCCTACACCCTGCGCCGCGTCTGGCTCACAGAGGCGCAGGAGCAGGGTTATTACTACGGATTCTCCAATGAAGGCATCTGGCCGTTGTGTCATCTGGCCTATGTCCGGCCGGCGTTTCGCGCCGGCGATTGGCATGCCTACGAAGAGGTGAATGCCAAGTTCGCCGAAGTGGTGGCGGCCGAATCGAACACCGACAGCCCCGTGATCCTGATCCAGGATTTTCACTTCGCGCTGCTGCCGCAGCTCATCCGCAAGAAAATACCCAAGGCGACCATTGCGCTGTTCTGGCACATCCCGTGGCCCAACGCCGAGACTTTCGGCGTGTGCCCGTGGAAGCGGGAAATTCTGCTGCACATGCTGTCGGCCGATATCCTGGGGTTTCACACCCGTTATCACTGCCAGAATTTCCTTGACGCCGTGGATCGCTTCGTGGAATGCCAAATCGATCACGAGCACATGACGGTGACCCTGCAGGGGCATGTGTGCCTGGTCGCTCCCTATCCCATTTCGATCGAGTGGCCGCCGCGCTGGCTGCAGCGTCTGCCGGATATTGCCGGCGTGCCGCGCGGCGGTACGCGAGCGATACCAGATCGGCCCCGAGGTGTGCATCGGGCTCGGTGTGGAACGCTGGGATTTCACCAAGGGAATCATCGAGCGCTTTCACGCGTTGGAGGTGCTGCTGGACAAAAACCCTCGGCACCGGGGGCGCATCTGCCTGCTGCAGGTGGCCGCTCCGTCGCGGGGTCAATTGCCGGCGTACCAGGCGCTGCAGCAGCATACCTACAGCGAAGTGGAACGCATCAACACCAAATTTGCGGAAGGCGATTGGCGCCCCATCGTGCTCATCGACGAACATCAGGAGCCGCACGCGCGTGTTCGAGCTGTACCGGGCGGCCGATTTCTGCCTGGTCAACAGCTTGCACGACGGCATGAATCTGGTGGCCAAGGAGTTCGTGGCCGCGCGCGACGATGAGGACGGAGTGTTGATACTCAGCACCTTCGCCGGCGCGTCGCGCGAGCTGCCCGAAGCGGTGTTGATCAATCCATTCGACGTGACCGAGACGGCGGAGGCGATGGAGATCGCGATGCGCATGGGCCGGGACGAGCGGCGCAATCGCATGAGCCTGATGCGCCGCACCGTCAAGGAGAACAATGTGTATCGCTGGGCCGGGCGCATGCTGATGGACGCGGCGCGGATACGGCAGCGGCAGAGCCTGCCGTCGGCGGCGTCGCGCCGCAATGCGGCGGCGGCGCTCTAACGATTCGTGAGCGAGGAAGGATTCGCGAGCAGAGTGTCCGAGAAGCGGCGCAGCCGGCCGGCCGCTGTCTCGAGCGTCGCATCGCTCTTGGCGATGCACAGCCGGAGCAGCGTCATTGCGGGAGGCGCGGCGTAGAAAGGCGATAGCGGGATGGTGGCGATTTTCGCCTCCCGAATCAGCCGGTCGGCGAAATCCATGTCGGAGTCGCTGCTGAGTGCGCCGTAGTCGACCAATTGAAAATAGGTGCCGGCAGCCGGGATGGGTTTGAAGCCCGAGCCGTGCAGAAGTCCGGCGAGCAGATCCCGCTTGGCTTGGAAAAACGCCGCCAGCCCGCTCCAGGCATCGGGATAGGCCTTGAGATAACGGGCGATGGCGTATTGCAGCGGTGCGACGATGCTGAAGCTGTTGAACTGGTGGATTTTGCGCAGCTCCTGGGTCAGCCGCGGCGGCGCGACACAGTACCCGACCCGCCAGCCGGTCGCATGCAGGGTCTTGCCGAATGAAAAGACCGCAAAACTGCGCTCGCGCAATTCGGCGTGCGCCAGCACGGAGGCATGGCGCCGGCCGTCGTAGAGCACGTGCTCGTACACTTCATCGGCGAGCACGGTGATCGGTCGGTCGCGGATCAGGACGGCCAGAGCATCCAGGTCGCCGTGATCCGCCACCGTGCAGCTCGGGTTCTGCGGGCTGTTGATGATGATCAGGCGGGTGCGGTCGGTCAGCGCGCGCCGCACTTCGTCCCAATCGAAGCGGAAGGCCGGAGGCGCCAGGGCGATGCGAATGCAGCGGCCGCCGGCCAGGCGCACGGCGGGTTCATAGGCGTCGTAGGCCGGGTCGAAAATGATGGCTTCATCGCCGGGGCCCACCACCGCCTGCACGGCATCGTACAGCGCTTCGGTACCACCGCAGGTCACGGTGATCTCGGCGAGCGGGTCGAAGCGGCGGCCGTAGCAGGTCTGGAGCTTTACGGAAATCTGCTCCCGCAGCTCGGCCACGCCTTCCATCGGCGCGTACTGATTGTGTCCCTGGTTGTCTCCTTGGCCGATGACTTCGATGAGCGCCGCGGACAGACGTGGATCGATGGGGTAATCCGGAAATCCCTGGCCGATGTTCAGAGCGCCTTCCTCCACGGCGCGGCGCGACATGACCGTGAAAATGGTGGTGCCCACTTCGGGTAATTTGCTGCTGAAGTGCAAGGGTTCAGGTCTCCAAGGATTGCAGGCCGCCGGACAGCGAGTGCACGTTGAGTCCGCGTTTGCGCAGTTGGCGTGCCGTGGACAGGCTGCGTTTACCTGAGGCGCACACCAGCAAGATGTCCCGGCCGGGAGTGAGGAGACTGGGGTCGGCCAGCAGCAGGGGCATGGCGATGTGCCGCGCCGCGACCGGCTGTGCCGCCACTTCCTCGTCGGTACGGATGTCGACCACTTCGAAGCCGCGCCGTACCGCGTCGGTGAGCGAGCGCAGCGCAATCTCGAGGTCGGCGTCCTCACGGACGATCTCGCGGATGTGCGCGCAGCCGGGAGCCTGGCACTCGGCGCGGCGCGGCGCCTTGAGCTTGAGCGTAGTGAAGCCGGTGAAATCCATCAGCAGCAGTTCGGCGTCGAGCTGGCCGGGCAGTCCGAGAAGAATCTTGAGCGTCAGCAGGGCCTGCAGGGTGCCGAAGGTCCCGGGTACCGGCCCCAGGACACCTGCTTCAGCACAATTGCCCACCACGCCGTCGGCGGTCGCGTCGGGCCAGAGGCAGCGCAGGCAGGCGTGGCCTGGCTCGGGCTTGTACACCTGCAGCTGCCCTTCGTATTGATAGACGCTGGCGAACACGGCGGGCCGTTGCGCGAGCACGGCGGCATCGTTGATCAGGTACTTGGTGAGGAAATTGTCGCTGCAGTCCACGACCACGTCGTAGCTGCGGATCAGGGCGAGCGCATTGTTCGCGTCCAGCCGCAGGGCATGCAGTTCCACCTGAACGTCCGGGTTGATGCGTTTCACCGCGGCTTGGGCCAACTCGGCCTTTTTTACGCCGCTGTCCTGCAGGGCGAAAATGGGCTGGCGATGTAAATTGCTGGGATCCAGGGTGTCGGCGTCGACTATCCCCAGGCAGCCGACTCCGGCGCCGGCCAGGTATTGCAGCACTGGGCTGCCGAGTCCTCCTGCGCCGACCACGAGGACCCGGGCGCGCGCCAGCGCGGCCTGGCCCTGCGTGCCGATCTCCTTGAGCAATATCTGCCGTGAGTAGTCGGGCTGCATGGCGCGCTACTTTTGACTGAGTGCTGCGTCGGCCTCGCCATGATGAGGGTGATCGTGGCTGTGGCCGTGATCGTGGCTGTGATCTTGACTGTGGGTTGGCGGCGCTGCGCAGCGTTCGCAGTTCACCCAGCCCGAATCGCCGCTGCGATAGTGTTCCTTCTTCCAGATCGGCACCCGATGCTTCACCTCATCGATGATGAAGCGGCAGGCATCGAAGGCCTCGCCGCGATGCGCGGAGCTGACGCCCACCCACACGGCCATGTCGCTCAATCCCAGCGTGCCGACGCGATGGATGCACAGCGCGTGCTTCACCGGGAAGCGTCGAAGGGCTTCGGCGACGATGCGTTCGCCTTCCTTCACGGCGAGTTCCTGGAACGCCTCGTATTCCAAGCGAGTGACCTCTTGTCCCTCGTTGTGATCGCGAACCCAGCCCTCGAAGCTCACATAGCCGCCTGCGCCCGGATCGAGCAGCTCGCGCCGCGCTTCGGCGGGGTCGATGGGGGTTTGAGTGAATCGGAAGTGCATCAGCCGCCCGCCACCGGTGGAATGAACACTACGGCATCGCCCGCAGCGAGCCGGCGCGACCAGTCGCTGAATTCGCTGTTCACCGCCACCTTCAATTGTTCGCGTGCGAGCGTGAATCCGTATCGAGCGAGCAGTTCGCCGTACAGATCCGCCGGCGTGGCGGCGGAAGTATCGAGGGTCTCTTCGGACCGGCCGGCCTGTTCGCGCATCAGCGCGTAATAGTGGATTTTCAATTGCATGGTATGGGCTCAGGACGCGGCATCGAGGGTGGCCAACGCCTGCGCGTATTCCTCGGGCGTGTTGACGTTGTCGAGCGCACGCCGGTCCAGGGGCTCGAGCAGGTGCGTCGCATGACGAATGAGAAATTTGCGCGGGCAGTCCGCCCCGCCCGCCTGATAGGCGGCGAGCGGCGCGGCGGCCGCGGGCTCCCACACGGCGCAGAGGGGTTCCGGCAGGCCATCATGGGCGCTGCGGTACGCGGTGGCCAAGCTCGCCGCATCGCGCTCGCGCAGCAGCTGCGACAGCGCGGCGTCCGACAGAAAAGGTAGATCGCAGGCCAGCACCAGCCACGCCGACTGGGGGTAGGCGGCGAGCGCCGAACGGATGCCGACGATGGGTCCCGTCCCGGCGACGGAATCCACGATCAGGGTCTGTTGTGCCCGCATCGGGTCGGCGGTCTGGTCGGCCCGCACCGAGACAAATACCTTCGAGACGTGCCGCCCCGCCAACTCGAAGGCGCGTTCCAGCTGGCTCTTGCCCTGGTAGCGAAGGGCGGCCTTGTCCCGGTGCATGCGCGAGCTGGAGCCGCCCGCGAGAACCAGGCCGTACAGGGGCGCGGCGTCGCTTGCGGAGTGGGGGCCGGCGCCGTTCATGGCGTTGCCTTCAAGGAATAGCTGCTGCGGCCGCCGTCCTTTGCCAGCAATCGCAGGCCACCGATGACGATGTCGTGCGACAGGGCCTTGCACATATCGTAAACGGTGAGCGCGGCAATGCTGGCGCCGGTGAGCGCCTCCATTTCGACGCCGGTCTTGTGATGCACGCTCACGGTGCAGCGAATCATCGCCGTGTCGCCCTCGAGTTCGATGGTGATGCGGCAGTTCTCCAGTCCGAGCGGATGACAGAACGGAATCAGTTCGTGGGTGCGCTTCGCGCCCATGACTCCGGCCACGATGGCCGTGTCGAACACCGGGCCTTTCGGCGAGCGCAGGCCGCTGTCGCGCAGCGCCGCGGCCACCAACGGCGGGAACTGCACCTGCGCCTCGGCGGTCGCCGTGCGCTTGGTCGGCGTCTTGTCGCTGACATCCACCATGGTGGGGCGGCGGTCCGCATCGAGATGAGTGAAGCTCATTGGGCTCATCCGCCGATGTAGTTCATTTCGATTTTCTTCGTACCGGGCTGTGTGCGCCGCATTTCCTCGCGCAGCTCGCTGTAGCGATCGGTGCGGCCGTTCCAGGCGCCGCGGATCAATTGCAGCAGGTCGGCATCGCTCGCATCCGCACGCAGCGGCGCCCGCAGATCGAGACCTTGGGTGGCGAACAGGCAGGTGTAGAACTTGCCTTCCGAGGACAGGCGCGCCCGGCTGCAGGCACCGCAAAAAGGCTGCGACACCGAGGAGATGAATCCGACTTCTCCGGCGCCATCCTCGAAGCGCCAACGCTGCGCCACTTCGCCCCGGTAGTTCTCCGATATGGGCTGGATCGGCCAGCGTTCGTGGATGCGCGCGGCGAGTTCGCGCGACGGCACGACCAGCTCGGGGCGCCAATTGTTGCGATTGCCCACGTCCATGAACTCGATGAAACGTACGATCACGGGCGAGCCACGGAAGCGTTCGATGCAGATCGAGCGCGGTGTGGTCGTTCAGGCCTCGTTCGATGACGGCGTTGATCTTGACCGGCGTCAGGCCGGCGGCGATGGCCGAGTCTATGCCGCTCAGGACCTGATCGAGGGCGCCGAACCCGCCGCTCATCTTCGTGAAGATTTCCCTATCCAACGTGTCCAGACTGACGGTTACGCGGCGCAGGCCGTTGGCACGCAGATCGACGGCATGCTGCCCCAGCAGCACTCCATTCGTGGTCAGCGCGATGTCATCGATGCCCGGAACATCCGTGAGATCCCCGATCAGGTCCGCGAGGTTGGTGCGCAGCAAAGGTTCGCCGCCCGTGAGACGCAGTTTGCGCACGCCGAGGCTCGCGAACAGGCGCGCGAGGCGCACGATCTCATCGAAGGACAGCCGTTCCTGCGATCTTCAGGAATCGATAGTGTTCGTGGAACTGCTCCTTCGGCATGCAGTAGGGGCAGCGAAAATTGCATCGGTCCATGACCGAGATGCGCAAATCGTGCAGCGGCCTGCCGAGCTTGTCGAGCGGGTTCTGCGGTCCGCGAATGTGATGCACGGTGGCGTTCATGGCCGTTCAGACTACCAACGGTATACCGTCGTCACGAAGCCTTTGGGGTAGGTATTCGGACCTGGTGGAAGCTCAACGAACCCGTCGGTGCCCCTGAGGGCGAGGAAGTCTCCGGATCCGTTGGGCCGCCGCGGATTCGCCCAGGGGCGTCCCCACTCGTCGTGCTCGATGGCCACCGGCAGGAAGTAGGCGAGTGGATGTTGGAATGTGACGGGCGCCGCCAAGGCCAGGCGTTCGAGCGGCGCACGCTTGGTGCCCATGGCTTCGGCGATGGCCGGGATGACATAACGGATCAGACAGACCAGGGTGGAGACGGGGTTGCCGGGGAGGCCGAACACAGCCTGTCCCTGGGGCCCGATGCCGAACCACATGGGCCGGCCGGGCCGCTGCGCGATCTTGTGAAAGACCTCCTGTACCCCCAGCTGCTGCAGCACCTTGGGGACGAGATCGAACTTACCCATGGAGACCCCGCCGCTCAGCACCACGACCTCGTGTGTAGTCAGATGTAGGGCCAATCGCTCGCGCATCAAGGGCTCGTCGTCCGGAACATGGTCGTCGCCGACGCGGCCGAAACCGCGCGTTCGCAGGGTTGCTGCAACCGCGTAGGCGTTGGAACGGCGCACCTGGTAATCCGCGATGGGATCGCCGGGTTCGATCAGTTCATCGCCGGTCGAGACAATCATGATGGCCGGCTGACTGCTCACGCGCACCCGCGCCATGCCGGCCGACGCGGCAACCGCGATTTCCGGCGCACGCAGCAAGGTCCCCGCTTCCAGTAACAGCGTCCCCTGACGGCTGTCGTTGCCGCGCCGATCCACATTATGGTACGAGGAGTCCACCACGGCGGCGTTGAGCGATGCATAGCCGTCGGCGACCGCCAATTGCTCGACTGGAATGACGCAATCGCTGCCGAGCGGCAAAATCGCGCCGGTCATGACTTCGATGGCGTCCTCGCCGCCGCCAAGCTTCAGCTGCGGCGCGCCTGCCGCTTGAATTCCCTGAATGCGAAAGCGCTTCAGACCGCGCCGCAATGCCTCGCTGTCCACCGCCATTCCATCCATGGCGACGCGATCGAAGGGCGGCTGGTCGCGCTCCGCGTAAATATTTTCGCGCAGCGTGCTGCCGACACACTGCGTCAACGGCAGTGATTCGATCGGCAGACACGTCAGCCGAGAGTAGATGGCCTCTTCGGCCAGACGCGGGGTGATGAGCGTTCCAGCCTGCATAGATTAAGTTGCGGCGGAGTTGGCTCCGCCGCATCCAATGTTACGATTTCGACGCCGCTGCCTTGGCCTTGTAGAGCTTCAATTGTTCATTGAAGCGTCCAACCACCGCCTGCAATTCGTCGACAGCGGCGTTGTTCTTCTGCACCAGAATCGCTGCCTCGCTTCTTTTCTTCGGCGGTCGGCTTCTTCGGATCCTTCGGGGCTGCCGCATCCATTTCGAGCTTCAGGCAATCCAGGTAGGAATTCATCTCTCCGTTGTAGCGGTCGAAGTCATGCTTCGCCGCGATCATTTGGTCCTTGGTCGCGGTATTCCCGTCGGGGGGCGCGTCCGGCGCACGCGGATAAGCGCAATCCGCCTGCGCAACTGCGGCGGTGCCAAGTGCTAAGACCAGAGTCAGGGGTATCCAAGCCTTCATCGGGAATCCTCTTTATCGGTAGCGAATAAGTTGTCGGAGCCAACGTGATCTTACGGCCAAGGGCGAAGAGCCGCCAGCGTTCCTGGGTCAAACCGCAAGTCGCTGATTCTATGTATATATAAGAGGCCTCGGTCGGTATTCGGTTCCCCTCACCCTGCGCTTTCGAGCAGGGTCACCGAGCCGCCGGCCCTCAGAATCGCCCGGTCGGCCCTGATTTCAGGGATTGCCCGCCGTGGCGCTATCGCGGGCGTGCAAGGCCATGGCGATGAGCGCCGAGCCGCCGAATACCATATTGACGCCGATGAGCAGGCCGATGGCCCACGCCGCCGTGCCCGGAAGACCCGCGAATATGATGCCCGCCAGGATTAGATCGACGAGGCCGCTGAACAGCATCACTCCCCAGCGCCCGGACAGTTCCCGCTTGTGCTCGAGCGCGAACAGGATCGAAACCACCCCTTCGAAGGCCAGGAACACGGTCAGTATCAGAGTCAGAGATAGAGCACCTGAGACAGGCGATCGAAGCAACAGGATGCCAGCCACGATGCCGATGACGGCCGACAGCAGGGACCACCAGAAGCCGGGCGCGCTGCGCATGCGCAGCGTGGCGACCAGGCCGACGACTCCGCTGACGAGCAGGAGCCAGCCGATGAATACCGCGGCCGCGATCGTGGCGATTTGCGGAACGACGATGGCCAATATACCCAGAATGAGGAGAACGATCCCCTCTATAAGAAAGAGGCGCCAGTGCGCATGGAGCGAACTGGCCACCGATGATCGTAGCTTGTCGAGGTCAGCGTTGTTCGTTGACATGTGTGAATCCTCGAGTGCGGTGCGGAGGGCGGTATCTTACGGCAAGCACGGGCGGGCAGGGGCCCGGCTGGTGACGTGGGATTCTACTGACAGGATCTCGCCCCCTGCGTTGACTGGCGATGGGCTGGCCGATGGGCAATGCTTTCCGTCCGGTCCAGCAGTCTGAGGAGAGATGTCCATGGGTAAAGAATCTCCATCGAATCACGGTGAGGGAAATCCGGAAGCAGCCGACCGGTTCAACACCTCGGAAAAGGCCTTCGTCGCCTCGGCGCGCGGCAAGAAGAAGATCAAAGAGGGCCCCAAGGTCGGCCCGGGCGAGGAGGCAGACCTGGCGAAAGCCGAGCAAGCCGGCCGGGACCACGCCAAAGACGACGACTCTCAAACGGCATTCCGCACCAAGCGGTAGGCACGCCCCAAAAAAATCGGATGCCGGCGGAATCAGCGGGCAGGGGCCGGGATTCGCTCGGCCGAGGTTTCAGAATGTTCGCTTCACGGCTACACTGCGTGCCCTGCGCCCGTAGCTCAGCTGGATAGAGCGCCTGGCTTCGAACCAGTCAAGTTGTGGTTTGAATCGGGTGAGTTTTGTTTTTGGATCAGCGACTTGCTAAGTAAGCGATGACGCCGCGGAGTGCGGAGTGACCAAAGAGTGACCCGAGGCGCGGCGGACGACGTATGATAGAGGTTTCCACGCGCCCGTAGCTCAGCTGGATAGAGTACCGCGCTTCGAACGCGGGTGTCGGCGGTTCGAATCCGTCCGGGCGCACCAATTCTTAAAGGTCGAAGAGCGCAATTGCGCGGCTCGGCCGCGTGCAATTCTGAGAGGTAATAGAACCTCCTTCGGTCAGGAATATCGCACAGTCTACGCGATGCGGGTTTGCGTTGGCGTCAAACGAAGCTGATTTATCCCAATCATCGATTCCCTCGCTGGCCCATCGGAGATGCGACTCCGCGATTACTCGGACTGTTGTTAGGCAGCGTGCAGGACCGCGCGACGGGTCGAAGTAGGTAACTCTGCGGCGACGAAGCGCTGTGCTGGATATAAATAGTCTTCGCCAGATTCGTCGATGATTCTAAGATAGCCGTTGCGCTCCGCTTTCGTGTCCGGCAGCGCAACGTAAATCTTTCGGCGCTCGAGCGATACCTCGTAGCCCGCGTTATCGAGACAGATAAATAGACGTTTTGCCGCTTTTGCCATGTATGCGTCGCTCTAAATGAACGCCTTGATCTTTATTTCGCGCTTTCCAATGCCAGTAGCCTCGTACCAGTGTAACTCGGCCCGTAGTATTTCGCCGGATGGAAGGCGAATTTCCGCGAAACCCTTACGTTTACGCCACCGTCCACGACCATAGCGCTTACGTAAACGGCCAAGCTCGCGAATGCCCGAACCCGTAGCAATCGTCTGGGTCCCGGTTATGTCGCCAATGACGTCGAATTCCATATCAACATCGTTTCAGAGCACGCCGGCGCGGTCAACGCGTATAAGTCGCCTAACGCTGCAGTTCAGGGGCCGCGCGCTGCCCTAGCCAGCGACCCCGTATCACGGTCTACTGCAACTCCTTGTTACGCGTCACCGCGACGTTTCCTCAAACCGTTCGGCAAAAGCCTCGCGCGCCTCTCCGATGAAGATTAGCAGTTCGCTTTCTGGGACCCGCACGACCTCAATACTCTGTTGCGTCGCTTCGAGAGTCACCCGATCGGCGACGTCTTCACGCGGGACGAAGAGCGTCCTGGGCAGCTGCTGCTTATGACGTTTCGCATCCTTCAATAGGCGGCGGAACGCGGCTTGAGTGGGTTCTGCAGCAGTTGCAGGAATGAACTCCGAGCTAAGAATGAAGCAACTCGCCGCGTCCATCAGCGCGATGCAGTTGAAATCACCATCACGTTCGGTCCGGATGGGCGCGTCGTTGAGACGAAACGCGATCCAAGTTTCGTTGACCTCAAACTGTTTGGGATGAAGCAAGCGAAGACCGTTCTAGTGAAGCCCGACGATGAGGTTGAGCGACCCGCGGGCGCTCCAACAAGGCCGTTACGCGGCGACTGTTGAACGAAATGTTCCAGCGGCGATCAATTGTGGTCTGCTCACGAGTCGGAACTCCGAGCTCGAGGGGCTGGCGTACGGCGTGGCGGCGGCGTACCACCCACTTGAATACATGGTTTGCGAGGGCGTCGTACCCGAGATATTGGAATACAAACCCCAGGCGCTGGCCGGCCGGGGCTTGATCCAAGGCGTCGAGTGCGGCGACCAGCTCACCTTTCTCAATCGCCGAAGACAGATCGCGCGTGACGCGGACGACGGTCTCCAGGCCCCCCACGGCAGTCTGATGTCGTAGTAGGTCGAGCAATGTTGCAGATCGCGTGCTGACGCGCCAAGGTACGACATCATTTCTCACGATTTCCGTCGGCGTTGTTGCGAGTTGCTTCTTTGCATAGAAGACAACTCGCAGCCGTCCAGGGGTGAGCGGAGGATGAACCCTCGAAAGCATCACCTGCGTGTCTTGTCTCGCGTAATGACTTGATCCCCAGTGATGAGTTGCTGAAAGTAATCCGACGTAGTAGTTGGGCTCGATCCGTCGCAGGCAATCATCGATCCACCAAGTCACGGGCGGGGCACCAAAGCTCATATGCTCCGGTGGCACGATCAGATAGCCCGATGGGCGTCGGGTCGCAGCCACAATTCGACCACGCTGGGCCAAGCGATGAAGCGCCAGGCGCACTGCCGGCGTTCCTGGTTGCCGCCCGGTTTGACTTGCAAACTCAGCCGGCTCGAAGAAATACCGGATGCCGGCTTGGAGCCGCACGAGGGCTGCGTCTGAGCTGTGATCGGTAGTTTGAGCTAAATGTCGCGGCATATGGGTAGAATAAACGTACGTGTATTATATCGATTAACGATATATTACGAAAGTGTTTATTGGGGGCCTTGGAGACGCATGTGCTCCACTCCCAGGATCCTCTAATTACGGCCGCTCAAGCGGCCTCCGACATTTTCGATGCCGGTGGCGGCTCCGTGCCTCCGATTCTCAGTAATTCCGGCAGGTTCTCCGGCGCGGGCGGGAGCGGTGCTCGGTAGCCCAGTAGCCACGCCCCCGTGTCGGTATCTCCGAGCTTGGCAAGTCCCACATCCGATACCCCGAGCCGTTTCGCTACCTCAAGAACGGGGGCCGTCCATACGAGTTCGTGGAGCGACTCGCGCTTGAAATAATGACGATTACGCGACCGCGGACCAGCTGGTTGCAGTACAACTGCAGCTGACAATGCCCTCGGTGGCGCCGTTACCCGCAGATGCGCAGCGGCGAGCGACAACACCTTACCGCCATGTCCGTTCAATGCTTCCCGGCGCTGCTGCGTTTGGAAGTAAGCATAGCCCAGGGTTGTCCTCAAATCGCGATGATTGAGTACATCGCCGATCAAGTGCAGCGACACGCCCGATTGTGCAAGCCAGGAACCGACCGTGCGCCGAATGTCGTGGACCCGAATGTTCTGCAAGCCCGCTCGCGCCAGCACGCGCCTTAAGGGTTCCCCGAGCCCTGTCAACGACCGACCCCGCTTGTGGCCACAAATGATGTACGGATTGTTGGCAATACGGGGAATCATCTTCAGTCTCGCAATCGCCGCATCGCTCAAGGGTGCGAGGAGCGGTTCGCCGTTCTTTGTCAGGCCAACAAACAGCGTGCCCATATCCCAATCGATATCGGTCCACTTCGCCTACAACAGCTCGATGCTCCGCAGACCGAGTAGCAACAGGAGCCAAAGTCCATGCCGAGCGTACTCGTTGTCCTCCTCCTCGAGCGCCCGAATGAGCTCCGGCATTTCCACCGTCGTGATGTATCGTCTTCGCTTGCGTTCAGGGAACCATTTGATTCCTCGCGTAGGGTTCGGATAGTTGGGCAGCACGAGGCCCGCCACCTTTCCCCAGTTGAACAAGCTGCGGACGACTTCAAGCATGTGATTCGCGGCGTAGCGGTGTCGCGCGCCGATTTCAGAGTGAATAAATTCAATGTCGGCAGAGACAATGCTCGTGATGAGGCGGATCCCGAGTTTCGGAAGGATTCGGCGTCCTAAACAGGATGCATCGTTTTTCCATCCGTGGCGCTTCTTCATTTTATGCTGGTCACGGGACCGGGTGGCAACAATGTCGGCGTGGCTGTCCCGTTCCCGCTTGTAGCACCTGTTGACTTCCCTATCAACTACGCCCACCAGTCTCCGGTTACATAGCGACGGTTTTGGGGGTATCCAGGGTCAAGGGATGAGGTGTGTCGCTGTAAATCGATCGTAGGATTAGGACTATCCATGCGAAATTTATTCGACCAAGATAAACATCCCAAAAATCAGCTGACTCACGCCCCTTTTTTCGACGCTTGTTGCTGATTGCGTCACGCGACAGCCGCGTGTGGCGAGCGCGCTGCTGGCTTGACCTTTAGTTTGACCTCAACCCGGGAGCCGAGGCGGTTGATGATGCCGACCAGGCGATCCAGGGTGAAGCGCGCGAGATCCGCGTTGCGGATGCGGGAAAAGTCGGCCGCCGCAATTCCGGTACGGGCGTGCGCCGCGCGTACGGTCAGTTTGCCGCGCTCGAGCGCTTTAATGATTTCCGCGGCCAGCAACGCCTTGAATTGCTCTACGTCGGCGTTGTCGTGGCCGAAGTCGCGGAACACATTGCCGCTGCCGCGGATCACTTCCAGGGGTTCATTTTTCATCGCAGCATCTCCTTCAATCGTTTCACCCGGGCCGTGATCAAATTGATCTCGTGCTTCGGAGTCTTGATTCCTTGGGTCGATTTCTTCTGAAACGCATGCACTACCCATAAGTCCGTGCCGACCTGCACCGCATAGACCACCCGGAATGCGTTGCCGCGGTAGGGTAATGCGATCTCCATTACTCCTGAACCCAGGCCCTTGAGCGGCTTGGCGATATCTGCCTTGCCGCCCTCGGCCGCGACGGTCAGAGCTGCCAGGCAGATTGCTTGCGCCCCTTCTGGGAACTCAGCGAAATCCTTACGCGCCGCGCTGACCCATGAAATCGGTCGCGTTGTCCTTGTCATACTGTCTCCCTAATTAATGTTGTCATATGTGACAACAAAGCGCAAGCCAATTCCACGGGCAGTTGGGCGTCGCATTCGTCAGCGCCGCGCGAAAGCAATCCAAGGCGGTCGCTGCCAGCAAGCTTGCCAAGACCGACCAGGGATTCATAGACGCCATAACCGAAGACATTGGGGCATGAAAAGGGGCGAGGTCTGGACCGTGTCGGCCGGCGGTCCGTATTCGGGCAAACCGCGGCCCAGCGTGATCGTGCAGGAGGATCGCTTTCAAGGCACAAATTCCGTCGCGCTCTGCGCGTTCACGACCGACCCGACAGAAGCGCCGTTATTGCGGATGTTGGTCGAGCCGACGGATAAAAATGGCTTATCGATTGCGTCGCGCTTGATGATCGACAAGATCACGACCGTTCCGAAAGTGCGTCTCGGCAAACGCATCGGAAAATTGCATGACGAGGATATCGTAAGATTAAATCGCGCCCTGACGGTATTTCTCGGGCTGGCCCGATAACTGGCATCCAAGCCTCCGGGTGCGATCAAGCGGCTACGGGTCGAAAGTTCGCAACGGGAACTGACGCCGGGCGATGGTCTCTGGCCGGCCCAGGTTCGGTCATTCGACCCGTCGAAGTACCTTCCGGCTAGCTGTCGTTCACTTTGCGATTGACGAGCTAACCGGCAAGTGCTCTAGTTCGCCAGAGCACTTGCAAGCAGCCGACATCAACGCCATAGAGGCAGGTCACTGTGAGCGGGCGGCAAAATCAAACAAGGACAACTATTGTTGCGGCCGCAACTGCGATTGCTGCGGCAGCACTCGTGTTCGCATCTATTCCGGCAATCATTCTCGCGTTGGCATCCGCCTGGGCAAAGTTCCAATACACGAGGCATCTAATCTCCGAAGATGCCTTTGGGTGGGGCGTGCTGATTTCCGCACCCCTCGAATTGGCCGTAGATCTGGGAGTGAGCATCGGAGTTGGAGTGATCATCTTCCATACCCTCAGAGTTTGTTGGTGCCGCGGTGACGGCAAGGTTCGCTAACTTTGGAACGCATCACGGGCCTAAGCTTGAGTGGTCACAATAGGCGGCTGGTGGTCGAGGAGTGACACTGAGCAGGTCTTGAGCAACCCGGGTTAAGCGCTGATCAGCGAGGCGATAGCTTCCCGAACCCAGCGTTGGCCGCTGTGTCCGTGACTGTGCTCGTGCCACACCATCGACATGGTGAAGCCCTCCACGGGAAACGGACAGTCAATCAACTTGAGCTTGTGGGTACGGTCGTGTACTAGCCGTTCCGGGACCAGGGCAACGAAGTCCGACTGAGACACGATCTCAGGGACGAATAAGAATGAAGCCGAGGACAGCACCACATTGCGGCTGTATCCGAGAGCAGCCAGAGCGTCGTCTACTTGAGTGACGAAACCACCACCGCGTGGCGATACGATCACATGTTCCAACCGAGCAAAATCTTCGACCGTGATCCCGTCGCGCAATCGTGGATGATTCCGACGCCCGATGAGCACATAGCGCTCGTCGAACAAATGCCTGGCACGAAGACCGCGCGGCGTGTTCTGCGGCGTCATGAACGCCAAGTCGACATCGCCGCGCGCCATCTGAGCCTCCAACTGCAACATGTCGAGATTGCGGAGCGCCACCCGCACTCCGGGTGCAATCGTCCTGAGCTTCTTGACGAACGGCTTGACCACTGCCACTTGCAGGTAGTCCGTACAGGCGATGGAGACGATCAGCTTGGCCTTGGCAGGGTCGAAGTTCCTATGGGTTGCAACAGTGGCACGAACCTGATCGAGGGCTTGACGCAACGGGTCGAACAATTCGATGGCCTTGGCGGTCGGCATCATTCCACGCTGCACGGGAATGAGCAGTGCATCGTCGAATAAATCCCTCAGGCGGCTCAACTGAGCACTGACTGCCGGTTGGCTCAGGTGCAGGCGGGCAGCGGCTTTTGTCACGTTCCGCTCCACCAGCAACGCCTCCAGTGTGATCAGCAGATCGAGATCAAGGCGTTTGCTATCCATGAAATGGATGGTAGCGGAAAAGTTGTACGATTTCACATATAGGTCGAAGCGGCTGACACTTCAGCCAGAACTCAAAGATTGGATGCGTCGTACCCGTCTGTCGACATCGAGGCGTCGGTAAAGCTGCTAGTGTCCTGTCCCGTTAATTCGTGACGAAATACGTTCGATTTTTTCAAGGATCGAGTCGGCTGTGGCAGTCCATACGAAGGGTGTGCAGTCCTTGTTGTACTGGCAATCCACTTCGCGGGTGGCTGGGTTGCTCTGCTCTGCTCGGCCCCCGGCGGCCGAAGCGCGAAACATATTATGGAAAAAATTCCGGCGTCGTCAACTTGCCGTCCGGTAATAACGCAACATTCCTGTTGGTCGCGTCGCTGATGGCCGGCGTCGCGATCAGCGACCGGGCGTTCGAGTCTACGCCCGGTGCAATGCATTGAACGCCATCTCGCGCGGAGTTACTCGTTTGACTGCCGGATCGTCGATGAAAGTGTTTATTCCCTTCCGGCTCGATATCCTGAATCAATGTCTCTGGCGACGTCGCGACACCGGGCCGGAGGAGCGCATCCTGCTGAGGCCGAAGACCTTTTTGGTTCTGGCGTATCTAGTCGAAAATGCTGGACGCCTGGTCACGCACGATGAGCTGCTCGAAGCAGTATGGTCCGACAGCGTGGTCGAGCGGCAGGCGGTGAAGAAACACATCCTTGCGGTGCGCAGCGCGCTTGGGGACCGCCCGAAGCACTCTCTATTCGTCGAGACGGTAGCTAGGCGCGGATATCGGTTTATCGCTCCGGTGTCCGAGCGCAGCGCGCTGGAGAGACCCACCACCGTATCCGACAGGTTGTCGCAAGACTTGGTAGGGCGCGGTGGCGTGCTCGAGATGCTATGCGAGACGTGGCAGCGCGTCTTAAATGGTGAGCGGCAAGTCATCTTTATAACTGGGGAGCCGGGAATCGGCAAGACGGCGTTGGCCGAGGTATTTCAGCGGCGGGTCGCATTTGGCGAGCAGAGCATTCGCATCGCGCACGGACAGTGCATCGAAGGGTATGGAAGCAAGGAAGCCTACGGTCCGGTGCTCGATGCGCTAGGACGACTGTGCCGCGGCCCGCAGGCGGAACCGTTGGTTGAAATCCTCTCAGCAGAGGCCCCGACGTGGCTGGCCCAACTCCCAGGGCTCCTCACTCGCGAGCGCCGCGAGATGCTGCAGGGGGAAATCTCAGGAGCGACCCGCGAGCGCATGGTGCGCGAGCTCGGTGACGCGTTGGAGTCGATCACCGCGGAGACTGCACTTCTGCTCTTTCTCGAAGACTTACACTGGGTTGACGACTCAACTATGGATCTCATCTCCGCGCTCGCGCGCCGCCGCACCCCCGCGAAATTGATGCTGCTTGCGACATACCGCCCGTTGGGTCCCCCGCGCCATTCGTTAAAGGCGCTCATATCGGATCTTCTGGTTCGGCGCTGGTGTTGCGAGATCGATTTGACCCCATTAAGTCAGGCTGATGTGCAGGAGTATTTGGACGCCCGGTTGCCAACAAGTCCCCCGCCGCCAGGACTGTCCGCACTGCTGCACCGCCACTCGGAAGGCAATCCCCTTTTCATGGTCGCCGCTCTGGAGGACATGGCGAAGCGCAACCTCGTCACCCGTGCGAACGGCCAATGGCAGCTGCAGGTGCCATTGGAGCAAATCGTATTCGAAGTGCCGGACGATTTGCGCCATACGATTGAAGCACAGTTAGAGCGACTGTCCGAACAGGAGCAGAGCGCGTTGGAGCTGGCCAGTATCGCAGGCGCATCGTTCTCCGCGAGCGTCATCAGTTCCGCATCGGACATGGATTCGAGCGGTGTGGAGACTCTCTATGAGGATCTGTCTCGGCGGCGTCATATAGTGAAATGGGCGTGTACCCATTCGCTTCCCGACGGCAGCTTGACCGAGCGCTACACGTTCGTGCATGTGCTGTACCGCCAAGTTCTCTATGATCGACAGACGCCGGGACGCAGAGCGAAACTGCATCGTCGAATTGGCGAACGTCTCGCAGCGATATACGCGCGGCGGATCGAGGACGTCGTGCCCGAGTTGGCATACCACTTCGAGCAGGGCGCCGACTGGCCGCGCGCCATCGACTACCTGCGACAGGCGGCGGAAATTGCGGGGCGCCGCCACGCTCATCGGCAAGCCGATACGATGCTCGCACGAGCGCTGGAGCTCGTTAACCACTTGCCCGAAGCCGAGCGCCCGCACGCGGAGCCGCAGCCGGGGGCACTGGCCGCGCGGGCCGCCGACGATGGTGTGATCGACGTGCAAGTGCGCGATCTACGCGTTCCGACGTCCGTCTGTGAGTGGACCGGGAACGCTGATCATGCGCTCGAGCTCCGGGGTGTCAACCACTATGATTGGATAGATGTGTCGGGGTAGGTGCGGCTGTTCGAAAGTCTCCTCGCTCGCATAGATCGACGAGGTCTTGGTGTTGTTCCTCCAACCTCTTTCGCCGCGAAGATAGTCCGCAGAACCAAATCAAGACGTCGTGCGTTTTTTCAGCCTCCGGAATTTTTTCCGTTACTGACTTACCGCCCAGTGTCGTTTCGAACACATGGTTCGAACCCTTCGCGATAGCTTCTTCAAGGCGGCGCATGCCCTCATGCCACGCATACCCGTTCGCGGAGGTGACCACCGACTGAACTCTTGCCGGCTCCGTTTGGCCTGCGTGTCAGCCAACATCGCTGCTGGGTCTACCTGCTGGGTGAAGCGAGGGAAATAGTGCGGTGCTGGGATGCCGCTTGCCCCTTGAATTTACCTCGATAGCATCGTACTGTATATATTAACAGTCCAGTGTCCTAAACCGGTGGCCAACATGGTTCTCGACCCGAAGCGCCTCATCGACCGATCAATTGCGGATCTCACTCAGTTGTCGATTCTTCTGACGGCAGAAATCAGCGACGACGCGGCATCGCGCTCACCAGAGCTGAGGGCCTGCGAGGAGGCCGTCGCCACGATCGATAGTTTGATCCCTCGGCTTCAGGTCGCCCGCAATGCTCGTATCGCTCCGCTGCGTTCGGGCACCTGCCCCAACTGCGACGACTAATGCTTTTCGAGTGCTTCATGACGGCTAAATGCGCACGAGCAATGTGCCTTTGAACAGTAATTTTGGCGATGCCCATATCGTTGGCGATTTCGGCGTGGAAGTATTCGAATCGGTGTGCAAGATAGACCTCTCGCGTCCGCCGGCTGACGGCGTCCAATATGGCTGTGAGCTGATCCAGGCACCGTTGGGCTAGGCCAGTTACACAATCGGGCGCACGACCTTAAAAGCTCGGCGTCAGGAACTTGCAGGTAACTCCGTTTGACTTCGAAAGAGGTTCGTCCAGAGTTGCGAGCGGGAGCTTGAGCGCCTCGGCGATGGCGACGTACCAGGCGTCGTAACTCGTGACGTTGTGACGCAATTCCCAGATCCGGCCGGCGAAGGGCTCAAAAGGAAACAACTCGATATCGAGTTGCATGAGATCGTCTTGCGCCGCATTGGCCTCTGGCGTCGTAATTAGCTTTGTCCTCTCCAGGCGACGAAATATATTTGTAGTTTCAGCACGTACCAACTCCGGTGCCAGCAGCAATCCACCTGCAAGAACTTCTTCCGCCCAATCGCCGTGGGGGCCGCTGTCAACGAGAGCGGCTACTACGACAGACGAATCAATGACGATACTCAACGCCGGTCAGCGTTTCTGTTCTCAAGTATCTGCTTGGAGGAGATGCGAGTCTGAGTCGCGCGCTTTCTCTTGCGCACCTGCTGAAGCCAAGCGTCTATCGACGGGCGGGCAGCCAATCGCTCTAGTTCGGCGCGCAGGAACTCCTGCATCGATTTACCCTGCAAAGCCGCACGGGCGGCTAGTTCGTCGCGGACTTTTTCGGGAACATCACGGATGTTAATCTGAATTGCCATGATTGCATAATGCCAGCAATGCAAGTATCTTGCAAGCGTGTTTAACAGAAGCAACTGGGCCGTCGGTCTTCCCCTCCGCATCTCCTGGCAATGAGGCTAGAGCTGAAGATGCACGAGGTGTGTGAATATTTCCGGCTCTTCAATCGTGAAGCCTTGCTCGAGGAAATTCTAAGGTAGGTCGGGAATCGGTTCGAGCGAACGAAGTAAGAGTAAGAAGCACGCAATTCCCAATACGAGTATCACGCCGGCCGTCAGAAATGCCGTCGTGAAGGAGTTCGTCGAAGCGACGAGATAGCCCGTCACGGCGGGCGCCGTCGCCCCCATGAGATTGTTGCCCAGGTTCATGAGGCCCCCTAAGGTGCCGACGCCGCCCTTCGGGGCAAGCAGTGAGGGCATCGACCAGAACACCGGCGCGGCCGCCGCCAGACCTCCAAGAGACACCGAGATCCATAGGATGGCGGTGGATGCGTCATGAGTGCGCGCCGCGCCGAAAACGGCCAGCCCAAGTCCCATGCCGCACACCAGCACGGTTTTTCGAACGAGCGACTCCCCATGTCCACGAGAGATCAAGGTGTCGATGAGCCAGCCTCCCACGAGCAGATCCGTGACTGTCGCCACCATCCAAGGGATGGTGGCGTAACCGGCGGAACCCAGAAGGCTCATATGCATCGTGTGTACGAGATAGCTCGGAAGCCAGGTGAGGAAGAAATAGAACGCATATCCGTAGGCGGCAAATCCGAGCGTCAGGCCCCACACTTTGGCTGTCTTCAGGAGGTAGATGAGTACCGCGACGCCGCCTGCATTCGCAGTGCCTTCGTGGGTCGCGCCGCCGCGGCTGATGTACCCTCGCTCTGCAGCGGACAAACGGGCATCGCCGCTGGGATCTCGGTAGATACGGTAGAAAGTGATGAAATATAAGAAATTGAGTGCTCCCAGGACGCCAAAGCCCCAGCGCCAACCCGCCGCGACGACCAGGAAGGCGATCAGGGGTACGCCAATCACGTTCGAAAACTTTGCCGCCGCGTCGAACAATGCGGTGGCGAGCGCGCGTTCGTTACGCGGGAACCAGTAGCCGGTGACTTTGGAGGCGACCGCGAAGCTGGGAGCTTCGGCGATGCCGAGTAATATCCGTACCGCGATCAGGCCGGCGACCCCCGTGACCGCCGCACTGGCAGTAGAGGCCACTCCCCATAGAAAGCCGCCCCACCGACCGACGCGCAAGGTGCCGAAACGGTCGAGCAGAATGCCCACCGGCAACTGGCACAACGCATACGACCAAAAGAACGCGCTGAACAACAAGCCCAATTGTTTGGGCCCCAGGTGGAACGAGACCTGGAGCTGCGGCGCGGCCACCGAAAGACTCACCCGATCCAGGTAATTGACGAGAATGCCGATTCCCATCAATGCACCGACGCGCCACCGGCGATTGGGAATTGCTTGGCGAGTCGGCATGATCATGACTATAAACCGGCGGGTCGCAACTCGCGGGCAGTCTACCGTTTATTGAGGTGCGTTACTTGCTATAAGATCCCTTGCAGCGAACGGGAGGCGGAGACGCCGTGATAGTCATGATTATGGGCGTGTCGGGCGCCGGAAAAACGACACTGGGAATCGCGCTGGCACGGCGACTGGGCTGGGCGTTCATCGAGTGCGACGATCTTCACCCCGCCGCAAACATAGAAAAAATGCGTCGAGGTGTTCCGTTGGATGACGCAGATCGTGCGCCGTGGTTGGGTATTATCGCGGAAAGACTGCGGGGTCTGTCGCACTCTCGGACCTCCGCTGTCGTCGCCTGTTCGGCACTGAAAGCGTCGTATCGGCGCAGGCTCTTCTCGGAGTGCGATGACCTGCTTCTGGTGTATCTCCGCGCCCGCCCACAAGACACGCAAATCCGCCTTAACGATCGTCGTGGACATTTCATGCCTGCAAGCCTGCTTGAAAGCCAGTTCGAAGCTTTGGAGGAGCCCACGGCCGGGGAATCCCCCGTCACCTTGGATGCCCATGCAGCTCTCGAACAGAACCTGAACAGCGCCCTCGAGGCAATCAACGGGAGGTTGGGCGGCGCGAGGGGGTGATTCTCGCACTGACGCCCAAGGGAGGCACGATTGTCTCAAGGTCGATCGGCAGCTATGCGCAATATCGTCGCATTCCGATCGTCAGCTACCCATATTGCGCCGTCCTTGGCGATAGTGAGCCCTACCGGTGCGCCCGCTGGTCGCACGCCCGGCTTCAAGTTCCATCCCGGGGTCAATATGAGAGGCTCGGCTGCAGGTCCCGACCGATAGGCCGTCAGGATCGTTTGCCCGTCGTGGTATTCCGGATAGCGTGCGTGAGGTGTATTGATTGGAACACCCGCAGCGTCCACGTCAAAGGCCACTATTCTGGAGCCGGTCGGCCGATAGCCATGCCAACTCATGAGGAGTTTCCCGTTCAGACTGGGGAACATTGATCCTGAATAATAGACAGCTCCCAGCGGCGCGGAATGCGGAGGCAACAGGCTCACCGGTTTTTCATGAGCGGCGGAGCGACAATCCATTGCGTTGGTAGCACTCCAAGCCGGTGTCGGTTGATCCATGTCGTAGCAGTAGGGCCAACCAAAATTGGCACCCTGCTTGATGACGTTGACCTCATCGTATGGTCGGTCACCCATCGGCGCGAAATCATAACTGTTCTCGCCCTGAATCAGCGTCCCGGATGGATGCCGCAACAAAACGAGGGAATTGCGCAGTCCCAGGGCGACGATGGATGGGGTCTGATTCCAATGGCCGCTGCCAAGATAGGCGTAGCGACGAATTACCGCTCGCGCGCCGTCGCCGTCGGTTTCCGGGCACCTGGCGCCCAGAGGCGCGCCATTGGCGTCAGCGCATTGATCTGTGTCGGCACCGACATTGACAAGCATGTCGCCATTGCCGTCGAAAGTGAAATGGGACAGTGGATGCCGTCCAATGTGTAGACGATTGCCCGGGAGGCCGTCAACCACACTCGTAGCCGTCCAGGTCTTTACGTCGAGGCGAAAAATGCGATTCATCTCTGCCACGTAGATGTTGCCGTCCGGGCCGTAGGCGATGGTGTGTGGGAGCGTTAGTCCGCCGAGAACTTCGCGTAGATGGACATTGGTCGGACTTTCAACGGTCATCAGCCATATTTTCCCGCGCTTATCGGTCCATCCGCCAAGGTCGGTAATCAGCCACGCTTTATCGTCGTATGCGTCCGGCGAAGGCATCTTGACGGGCCGCATCGGCTCACGGGCCATTTATTTCGTCTATAGGTTCGGAAGTCTCAACCGCAAGCGCTATGGATCGGTCGAGACGGGCCAGTAATGCCAGCACGGTTTCCCCGTCACGCCGAGCGAGCATCGCGTAGCAGATGTGTTCGTCCGCGGCGGATGCGATGCAGTCGATCGATGCAACACGCCCGACGTGGATTGCGCCACCCTCGGCGATCAACCATTCGATGTTTGCGAAGTGACCAGGCTTGGTTGGCGCCTTCTTTGTGCCAGCGGTTCGATGTGGCTTTTGCGACGGCATGAGTCGCAGCTTACTGGGCGCGGATGCTCGGCTGCCAGCGATGCGGAAGCAGTTCCTCGATGCGGCTTGCCGGCTGCGTGGGCAACCGCTCCAGGACGTCCTTGAGGTAACGGTACGGGTCATGCCCATTGAGCTTGGCGCTTTGGATGAGGCTCATGATGTTCGCGGCACGTTGGCCTGCGCGCAGCGAGCCGCAGAAGAGCCAGTTTCCGCGGCCGAGAGCAACCGGCCT
>CAWECC010000002.1:0-476026 GCA_963807505.1 uncultured Gammaproteobacteria bacterium
TCGGAGGATCGGAAGCGCAAACTCGGCAACCCGCTTTCCCAGATCCCTGGCCGAATCCGACGTCGTCGCTAGCCGTGCCCGCCGAGCGAAGGCTCTGACCTGGGCGTCCCGCCCGGGCTGCGCCCAGAACTCCGGCGTCAACCCGATCGGCGGCTCGGCCGGGATTGGCGTGCCGCGTCGGTGGAACGTGCGACGTACGGCTTCGACCAGTGCTGGCCGATCGAAGCGCTCGGTGCGGGCCAGGTAGTCGATGTCGAAGAAATCCTTGATGCGGCTGTTGCGGATCCCAAGCGAGACGATCGCCTCGAGCTTCTCGGCAATCACGGTTTCCGGTCGATAGGCACGGATCAGCGGTGCGGGATCGCCCAGTGCAACGGGATACTCCATCTCTTCGGCTTGTGGCCAAACGGCATCGCCGAACCCGATGTCCACCTGCAGGCGCTCGCGGATCGTGCCGAGTCGAGCATCGAACACGACTCTGACGCCCGAATATTCGTCCTGCGCGCGGATGGGCTCGACATCGAGGCTCGAAGAGTCGTACCTGATCCCATCGTCTTCGACGTCGGTGCTGCAAATGGCGGCGATATCGCGGCTGACGGAATCCGTGTCGCTACTGCCATGTGCGAGCAGATCGAGGTCCAGGGTCGACCGGTATGGCTGATCCGCCCACAGCCGCAGGAGCATCGCTCCTTTGAGCACGAATCGCTCGCGCACCGGTGAGCGGCCGAGCCGGTACAGGAAGCGTTCAAAGAGGTAGTTTCGAAGCGTGATCTGAAAGTCCTCGCCGCGTTGGCGGGCGAGGTTGAGCAGGCGTGCTCGCACAGAAGCCGCGCGATCTCGTGTTCCCTTGCTTTTCAACCCGCCGCTTCCAGATAGGGTCGCATCACGTTCGACACGCGGCAGACCTTCGCGAAACGCCACAGCGCATCGGCGCCGCGCGGATGCTGCTTGAGGTAATCCTTCAGCGCCTCCACGGCGATCTCAGCTCCGATCTTGTTGCGGTACTTGAAGCAATCGGCCACGGTTTTAGCCGGCGAATAAATTCGCACCGGCACGCCGTCGATCTTGTGCGTTTCCGCGCCTTCTGTCAGCGCAGCACCGGAGAAATAGACCGTTCGCACCGGAAATGGCGTGCTCCGAGGCCTCCAGGCATGGACACCGAGCGCAATCCAAACTTCCGGAGGCGCTTGCGTCGTCAGCCGATGGAACTTGAGCGCGCTGAGCAGGCATACGATGCCCTTAGGAACCGCCCGTGCGACCTCGGCCAGGCTCCGCTGCGCCGACATCGGCGCGTCCGGATCGGCATAGAGGCCGCGCGCCACGCGCACCAGGGCGCCGCGATCCGCCAGTCGTTGCACGTACTCCCGTGGCAGCCCGAGCCGAGTCAGGTCGCGAGGCCTTGCAACGCCGAGGCGCCTCACCGCTTCGAGTGTTTTTCTTTCCAGGGCATCGTTCATGGCTTGGCTCCGTCTCAATTACTAGGTATTTAATCATATCTACCTAGGAATTGAAACCAACCTGGATCAGCGATAAAGGGCAGCGAGGGATCGAACGGGACGAGGGCGAACACCTCGAGCGAGCGTCTCATGATCGCAGAAATTTTTCCGTACGATTTCCGTACAGACAGGACGATTATAAGCGCAAGTGATTGATTTAATGGTGGGACGGCTGGGACTCGAACCCAGGACCAAAGCCTTAAAAGGGCCTTGCTCTACCAACTGAGCTACCGTCCCAATGAGCCGCGCATCATAGCCGAACTGCGCCGGCCAGATCACCGGCAATTCTCTTCAGCGTAGCGCGTGGGATCGGGCACCCCGGCCGCGGCAAAGCCCGCCGCCCGCAGGCGGCAGGAATCGCATTTTCCGCAGGCGGCGCCGTCCGGCGTCGGCCTGGTAGCAGGACACCGTCATGCCGAAATCCACGCCGAGCTCGATACCGGCGCGGATGATGTCGGCCTTGGACATGGTCGATCAGCGGCGCTTGGATCTTGAACCGGCGCGCCCTCGACACCCGCCTTGGTCGCGAGCTGCGCGAGATTCTCGAAGGCCTCGATGAACTCGGGCCGGCAGTCGGGATAGCCCGAGTAATCGACGGCGTTCACGCCCACGAAAATATCCGTGGCGCCCACGACTTCCGCCCAGCCCAGCGCCAGCGCCAGCAGCAGGGTGTTGCGGGCCGGCACGTAGGTGATCGGGAATGCCGGCGGCTGGCGATTCGGGCACGGCAAGCGCGGCATCGGTGAGCGCCGAACCGCCGATGCCGGCCAGATCCACGCCCATGACGCGATGTTCGCGCGCGCCCAGCGCCGCGGCAATTTGCCGCGCGGCCTCCAGTTCGGCGCTGTGCCGCTGGCCGTAGTGCACGCTCAAGCGCATGGCACTCGAAACCGCGTGCGCGCGCCATGGCCAGCACCGTGGCGGAATCCAGTCCGCCGGAGAGCAGAACGATGGCGCGCCTCGTCGGCGCGCTCGACCCGGCGGCGCTCACTTGCCGGGTACATCGCCCCACAGGATCTTGTGGAGCTGCAGTTGGAAGCGCACCGGCAGACGGTCCGCCAGAATCCAGTCCGCCAGCACGGCGGCCGGAACCTCGTTGTAGCTCGGCGAGAACAGAATACGGCATTGCTGCGTCAAGCCGTGCTCCTGCATGAACGCCTTGCTCCAGTCGTAGTCCTCACGCGAACAGATCACGAATTTCAACTTGGTCGCGCTGGGTCAAGAACCCGAAGTTCTCGAGCCGGTTGCGCGCGGCCTCGTGCGAGCCCGGGGTCTTCACGTCGACCACCCGCGAGACCCGGGCATCGACCGGCGCGATATCCAGGGCGCCGCTGGTTTCCAGCGATACATTGAAGCCGAGGTCGCACAGGCGTTCGAGGAGCTTCAGGCAATTCGGCTGCGCCAGGGGCTCCCCGCCGGTCACGCAGACGTGCTGCGCCCCGTAGCCGCGCACCCTGGCTATGATGTCGTCGATGTCCAGCCAGTCGCCGGCATGAAAGGCATACTCGGTGTCGCAATACTGGCAGCGCAGCGGACAGCCCGTCAGCCGCACGAACACCGTCGGATAGCCGACAGCATCGGCCTCCCCTTGCAACGAGTGAAAAATCTCGTTGATGCGAAGGCGGTCGGCTTTTCGTGCCGCGCCAATCAATGTTTCTCGGCAGCCATATTGTCGAGACGCTGCTGCGCCAGATGTCCCGCCGGTGTGTCGGGGAATTGTGTCGCCACTTTCGACAGAGTCCGTTTGGCCGCGTCGAAATCCTTCAGCTCATACTGGCAGTAGCCGATCTTGAGCAAGGCATCGGGAAGCTTGCGCGATTGCGGGTATTTGTCGACCACCTTTTGAAAGGCGGCCTGCGCTTCCGTGAACGACTTGTTGACGTAGTTGGCCTCGCCCAGCCAGTACTGCGCGTTGTCGGCCAGAGTACTGTCGGGAAACGAGACCAGGAACTTCTGAAACGCGGCGATGGCAGCGTCGTATTGACTGTTCTTCAACAAGTCGAATGCGGCTTGATAGGCGGCCTTGTCGTCGTTGCCGGACGCCGCAGAACCTCCGGCCGCACCGGCGCCGGCCGCTCCCGCCTCCCCGGGCCCGGCGGCCGAACCGCCGCCGCCCCGCGCCTCGAGGGCCTTCATGCGCCGATCGAGGTCGGCGTACAGATCGTGCTGCTGCCTGCGGCTGGTCTCGAGTCTGTTGGTCAATTGATCGATGTCGTTGTGCATGGCGCGCAGATCCGCGCGCATGCGCCTCGTCTTGATTGGCCAGGTCGAGCAGGCTTTGATTGGCCACCACCCTGTCGATGCGCGCCAGGCGGGTATCGAGATCCTTCAGTTTGATTTGCACCGGATCCTCTTCCGGCGGAGTGCCCGCACACCCTGCCATCGCGAGCGCGAGCAGGCAGGCCGCCAGCCAAACCGAACGATACGCGGGAAATCACGGCACGTAGACCAGTTCCACGCGCCGATTCTGCGCCCAGGCCGCCTCGTCATCCCCCTCGGCCGCGGGCCTCTCGGCACCGAAACTGACCGTGGTGAGCTGCGATTCGGCGACCCCCTGCAGCATCAGGGCGCGCCGTACTGCCTGCGCTCGGCGCTCGCCGAGCCCGATGTTGTATTCGCGGGTGCCGCGGTTATCGGTATTGCCTTCGAGCTTCATCTTCAGATTCGGATGGCTGGTCAGATTGCGCGCGTGCGCGGAGACGATCTCGGCGAACTCAGGCTTGATCTCCGACTTGTCGAAGTCGAAATAGATCACCTTCCGTGCCAGAGGACCCGCCCCGTTCGCACCCGTGACATCCCCGCCCTGGCTGGCGGCATCGCCTCCCAGCGCGCTCGCCGACGTCGATGCGCCTTCGGTTCCGTGACGAACCGGAAACCTGAGTGCCGGCCGTCGGCGGCTCGGTCACATTGTGCTTTTTCGGGCAGCCCGCGAGCAGCACCGCTCCGGCGAACAGCAAGGCGATCGATACGATTCTTTTCATTTAATTCTCCATCCGATTGACGTAACCATTAAGCCTACCGACGAACACTTGATTTGTGTAACTTAGTTTGATTGCCACGCCCTAGAACGGCGCCCATGCGGGTTCCTGCAACTCGCCCTCGCTCGACACCAAGCGCTCCTGCACCCGGCCGTCGGCGCTGACCAAGGCCAGCACCCCGCGTCCGCGATCGCGGCTCGCGTAAATGATCTCCGCGCCGTTCGGCGCGTAGCTCGGCGACACGTCGAAACGACCCTTGGTGAGGACTTGGACCTCGCCGCGCCCGCGAAGATCCATGGTTGCGATGCGATAGCCGCCGTCTTCCTGGGTGACGAAAGCCAGCTGCGATTCATCGGGCGATAGCCGCGGCCGCGCGTTGTAGCTGCCTTGAAACGTCAGGCGGCGCGGCTTGTCGCCGCTGCTGGATGCCGACGCGGTAGATCTGCGGGCCGCCCGCGCGATCGGAGGTGAAATAAAGGCTCTGGCCGTCCTTCGACCATTGCGGCTCGGTGTCGATGCCGGGATCATCGGTGATGCGGGTCAGCGCCTGGGTGGCCAGATCCAGCACGTAGACATCCAAATTGCCGTCCCGCGTCGAGAGCGTCAGCGCCAGCTTCTTGCCGTCCGGCGACCACGCCGGCGCCTGATTGACGCCGGCCCGCGCGGACACGCGTTGCCGTCTCGCCGGTCTTCAGGAACTGCACATACACCGACGGCAGGCGGTCCTCGAAGGACACGTAGGCCAGACTCTGGCCGTCGGGCGACCAGGCGGGCGACATCAGCGGCTCATTCGATTGCATCACGACGTGCGGATTTTCCCCATCCGCATCCGCCACGATGAGCCGGTAGTTGTCTGTGCGGCACAGTCCCCAGCACGGAGATATAGGCGATGCGCGTCGCGAACGCGCCGCGTATGCCGAGTATCTTCTCGAACACCATGTCGGCGACCTGATGGCTGGCGAGGCGCAGTCCCGGGCTTGTTGGCGCTGATCTGATAGCCCAGCAGCCGCTGCCGCGTGAGCACGTTGTACAGCTCGAAGGTGATGTTGAAGTGATCGGCGTCCACGCGGCTGAACCTGCCCGACCACGATGTAATCGTTGTTGAGCCGGCGCCAATCATCGAAGGAGATGGCGGCGCCGGTGTGCGGCTGCTCGATCATGTCCTTGCGATCCGTGGTGTTGAAGCGTCCGCTGCGCGCCAGATCGTCGCTCACGAGCTGCGCCACATCGAAAGAGCGCGGCTGCGGCCTCCGGGGAGCTGAACGGCACGATCGCGATTGGAATGGCTTCGGCCTGTCCTTTCGTGATTTCGACGACGAGTTCCGCCCACGTCCTCGAGCAGAACAACAGGAAGCCGATCGCCAGCAAGGATGAGAAGCGTTTATTCATCGGGTTTGAACCTAAATACGAAGTTTCTCTGAAACAGCGCCGGGTCCGGAGGATCCGGCAGGGGCGATGCGCGATACACCGCATTTTCGATCGACTGGCGGGCGGCCGCATCGCCATTGCACTGGGTGACGCGCGCGCCCGTCACCTCGCCACCCGGCACCTGGGTGACTTCAACCAAGCAATCAAGACCCACGCTTGCCGACGGCGGCTTGATCCAGGCATTCTGAATTCTATTGCGTAATTTGGCGATATAGCTGTCGCGCAGGGGACCGGACTCCACCGCGTTGCGGTGCTCCTCGTCCGCCAATTGCCGGCGCAACTCGGCCTCGCGGTCCTGGCGGGCGCGATCGTCGGCGGCACGCTTGGCGTCGGCAGCTTGCTTGGCTTCCGCGGCCTGCTTGGCCTCGGCGGCCTTAGCCGCCGCGGCGTTCGCATCGGCTGCGCTTTTTGCCTCCTGCGCACGTTCCTCGGCCGCGGCCTGCCGTACCAGATCCGCTTTAGCCGCCGCGGCGTGCGCCGCCGCCGCCTTCGCCGCCGCCGCAGCGTTTGCTTGGGCCTGGCGCTGCTGTTCCGCCGCCGCCGACTTGGCGGCATCCTCCGCGGCAGCGGCGGCTTTGGCTTCCTCAGCCGCCTTGGCATCCTGGGCCGCTTTAGCCTCCTCGGCGGCTTTGGCGTCCGCGGCCGCTTTGGCGTCTTCGGCGGCCTTGGCCTGTTCAGCCGCCTTCGCGTCGGCCGCAGCAGCCTTGGCCTGTTCAGCCGCCGCTGCGTTCGCCGCGGCGTCCGCGGCACGCTGTTGAGCGGCATGGAGAACTTGCGAATCCACCACCACGGCGTCGATGGGCAGAGGCTGCACGCTGGGCGGCTTCCGAAAAGCGGGAATGAACGCCGTAACTATCAGGGCGCCCACCAACAGTCCGTGCAGCAGCACCGACACGACCACCGCCCATGAATGTTCGCGCAAGAAATTCACGCATTCAACCTGCACCGCTGCCGGCGCCGCCGGCTTGCCCTCGCGCCGGCGGCCGCACGGGATCCGTCAAGAAACCCGACCTTGGTCGCGCCGGCGTGCTGCAGCAGCACCATGGCCCGCACCACCGTGCCGTAGGGCACCGTGGTATCGGCCTTGACCAGGACCGGGGTCTGCGGGTCGCGGCGCAGCAGCGCAGAGGTGCGCGCGCTCACGGTGGCCTCGGAGGCGGGCTTGTCGGGGTTCGGCCCAAAGTTGACGTACAGGCGTCCGCGCGCGTCGATGGTCACGATCAGCGGCTCGTGCTTGGCCAGGAACTCCGGGTCGATGGGCTTGGCGCCGGCCTCGGGCAAATCGACTTTGACGCCTTCCTTGAGCAGCGGAGCGGTGATCATGAAGATGACCAGCAGCACCAGCATCACGTCGATGTACGGCACCACATTGATCTCTCCCATCAGCTTGCGCCGGCGAAGCGGCTTGGCCATGGGCGTCAGGCTTGCGCCGTTCGGGACGGCCCGTGGCGCTGCAGAATCGTCGAGAACTCTTCGACGAAAGTATCGAACCTCAGTTCCAAGCGGCTGACCTGATCGGCGAACCGGTTGTAGGCGACGACCGCGGGGATGGCCGCGAACAAGCCGATGGCCGTGGCGATCAGCGCCTCGGCGATGCCCGGCGCCACCGCCGCCAGCGTCGCCTGCTGCACATTGCCGAGATTGTGGAAGGCACTCATGATGCCCCAGACCGTGCCGAACAAGCCCACGTAGGGGCTCGTCGATCCGACCGTGGCAAGCATGGCCAGATTGCGCTCGAGCCGGTCCATTTCACGCATCTGCGCGACTCGCATCGCGCGGCGCGCCCCCTCGAGCAGTTGATCCGTGGGCGTTCCCTGCTGGCGCAGCCGGCTGAACTCGCCGAAGCCCGACTCGAAAATGCTCTGCTCGCCCGTGCCCGCCCGTCCCTTGGTCTCGATGCTGCGATACAGCGTGGACAAGTCGCCGCCCGACCAGAACGCCGTCTCGAACTGATCGGCCTGGCGCCGCGAATGCGAAATGACGCGGCTTTTCTTGAAGATGACGGCCCACGATGCGACCGAAGCGATCATGAGCAGCACCATGACGGCCTGTACGATGACGCTCGCATCGAGCACCAGGGTCCAGATCGATAAGTCATTGCCCATTACGCCACTCCATGAATAAGTCCTTGGGAATCGGCCGCGGTTTCAGCGTGCCGGAATCGAGACAGGCGACGCGGGTGCTGGCGTCGATGAGCTGCGCGGCTCCGCGCAGGATGGTTTGCTTGAACGTAATTGTCGCACCGCTCAGGCGTTCGAGGTCGGCGGTGACGAGAATTTCATCATTGAGCACGGCCGGCCGCAGGAAATCCACGCTCACGTTGACCACGGCGAATTGCAATTGCCGCTCCGCGCGCAGCAGTTGTTGATCGATGCCCAGCGCCCGCAGCCAGTCCGTCCGGCAGCGCTCCATGAATTTCAGGTAATTTGCGTAGTAGACCACGCCGCCCGCGTCGGTATCTTCCCAGTAGATGCGCGTCTTGATTTCGAAGCGGTGCTCATGTATTTTTTCTTTATTAATCAACTAGTTAGTAGCCTTCTTTATTGAACGGTCGAATTTTGCGCACAGCCCGGGGCCCCGACTGGGCTGCCGCATTTTACAGTATCGACCCCAGGGCGCTCGCACATCGCTTGTTCGACCGCGCCCGCGCGCAAACGATCCAGGGAGTTACAACGGGAATCCCGCGTCGATCCCACGGCCGGTCATTGCGCCTCCCTGACTAGAACAGGGGCATGTTCGAGTCTCGCTCCACGACCGGCGCTTCCAGTCCGAAATGCGCATAGGCGCTGCGCGTCGCGACCCGGCCGCGCGCGGTGCGCATCAGAAACCCTTGCTGGATCAGAAACGGCTCGATGACGTCCTCGATGGTGCCGCGCTCCTCGCTCATGGCCGCGGCCAGGCTGTCAACGCCGACCGGCCCTCCATCGAATTTCTCGATCACCGTCAGCAGCAATTTCCTGTCCAGCATATCGAATCCTTGAGGATCCACCTCCAGCATATCGAGCGCCGCAACCGCGACCTCCGCACTGATGATCCCGGCGGCCTTGACCTCGGCAAAGTCGCGCACCCTGCGCAGCAGCCGATTCGCAATGCGCGGCGTGCCGCGCGATCTCTCCGCGATGCGGTGCGCACCATCCGCCTGCAGCTGCAGCTTCAAGATCGAGGCGCTGCGAGTGACGATTTTCGTCAGGTCTTCCGTGGAATAGAACTCCAGCCTCTGCACGATGCCGAAGCGGTCGCGCAGCGGCGAGGTCAGCAGGCCGGCGCGGGTGGTGGCGCCCACCAAGGTGAACGGCGGCAAATCGAGCTTGATCGACCTTGCCCCGGGGCCCTCGCCGATCATGAGATCGAGCTGCGAGTCCTCCATCGCCGGGTACAGCACTTCTTCCACCACGGGACTCAGGCGATGGATCTCATCCACGAACAGCACATCGCGCGGTTCGAGATTGGTCAGCAACGCCGCCAAATCGCCCGGACGCTCCAGCACGGGACCCGACGTTTGTCGCAGATTGACTTTCAATTCATTGGCGATGATGTTCGCGAGCGTGGTCTTGCCGAGTCCGGGCGGTCCGAAAATCAGCACATGATCCAGCGCCTCGCCCCGGTTGCGCGCCGCCTGGATGAAGATGTCCATCTGGGTCTTGACGCTCGACTGTCCCACGTAGTCGGCAAGACTTTTCGGCCGCACGGCGCGATCGACGACTTCGTCCTCCCGCTTGGCCGGGCCGGCGATGATTCGATCCTGTTCAATGCCCATGCTGGTTCTTCAGGCCTTGGCCGCCGACTTCAGAGCACGCCGTATGATTTCGGTGGTTGCGAGGTCCGGTTCATCGACCGCCTTCAAGAGCCGGACCACTTCCGGGGGTTTGTAGCCCAGCGCGATCAGGGCACTGAATGCCTCGCTTTGCGGAGTCATGGCCGTGCCCGTGCCCACCCCCATGCCCGCAGGGCTGCCGCCCTCGGCCGGCATCGACAGCTTCTTGACGCTGTCGCGCATCTCGATGATCACGCGTTCCGCGGTCTTGCGTCCGATGCCCGGAATCCGGGTCAGCATGGCGATGTCCTCAGCCTCGATGATGCGCAGAAAATCCTCGACGCTGGCGCCTGAGAGTATGCCCAGTGCGATCTTGGGCCCAACCCCCGACACCTTGAGCAGGCCGCGAAACAACCGCCGCTCGCCCGTCCGTGCCGAAGGCATACAGGATGTGCGCGTCTTCCCGGACCACCAGATGGGTGAACAGCGCCACGGGTTCGCCGGCGGCCGGCAATCCATAGAAAGTCGACATCGGGCGCTTCCATTTCGTAGCCCACGCCGTTGACATCGACCATCAGCATCGGCGGCTGCTTGACCGCCAAGCGGCCCTTGAGAAAGCCGATCACCGGCGGCTCGCAGAACGCTGCACCGAGACCCGCACGCCGGCCCCGCAGTGCATGGCAGACGGCCGCGGCCAGGGCATCTGCGGCATCGGGCGACAGCGGGTCCGTCAAGCTTGAGAATACTTTTCATCATGAGCTGCACCTGGGCCTTTTCCGCGCTACCCGACCCCACCACGGCCTGCTTGATCTGCCGCGTCGCGTACTCGAATACCTCGGCATTCGCATCCGCGGTCCCGCAAATGGCGGCGCCGCGCGCCTGCCCCAACTTCAGCGCGCTGTCGGGATTGCGATTGACGAACACCCGCTCGATGGCGATTTCGTGCGGGCGGTACTGGGCGACGATGGTCTGGACGCAGCGAAAGATCTCGCATAGGCGGTCGGCGAATTCTCCCTTCTGGGTGCGGATCACGCCGCTCGCCACATAGGTCAATCGGGGGCCCACGGCATCCAGGACGCCGAATCCCGTACGCTGGGAACCGGGATCGATGCCGAGCACGCGCACGCCGACCGGGTCAGCGCCGCGCACGCTGACCACCCGCGCCGCCGCCCTCACCCGCCTCATGCTTCGGATCCGCCATTGGCGCGTATGATACCGGCAATAGGCGCTTAAACCCACCGCGTGCGCGGGGCAATTCAAGTGGAAACAACGGCTTCAACCCCGGTCACGGCGAGCGAGCGGCTGCGCGCCGCCTTCGCGGCGGCACGCGCCCTCGATCTGACCGACGCCGGCTCGAACGTACTGCGCTCCGCCCTGGATGTCGCGGAAATCGTCCGCTCTCTCGATGCCGACGACGATGTGGTGATCGCGGCCATGCTGCAGCCGCTGCTCGACGCCAAACTCTTGGATCGGGAAGCCGCCGAAAAGCGCTTCGGCTGCCGACGCGGCTCGCCTGGCGCGTAGCTTGAGCCAGCTGGGCGAGTTCGGATTGCCGGCCGATTGGAGTCCCGAACAGGGCCTCGAGGCCGGCCAGGCCGAGGCGCTGCGCAAGATGCTGCTGGCCGTCATCGGCGATGTGCGCCTGGTGGTGGTGCGGCTCGCCGGACAATTGCAAAAGATGCGCGCCGCCAAGTCGCTCGAGCCCATCCTGCAGCGCAAGCTCGCCACCGAGACCCGCGAGGTCTATGCGCCGCTCGCCAATCGCCTAGGGCGTGTGGCAGCTGAAATGGGAGCTCGAGGATCTCGCCTTCCGCTACCTGCAGCCGGCCGACTACAAACGCATCGCCGCCGCCCTCAAGGTGCGGCGCGCCGAACGCGAGCGCTACATGGAAGAACTGAAGACGCAGTTGCGCAGCGAATTGCATGCCGCCGGCGTCGAAGCCACCATCGAAGGCCGACCGAAACACATCTACAGCATCTGGCGCAAGATGCAGGCCAAGCAGCTCGCCTTCGAGCAACTGATGGACATTCGCGCCGCCCGCGTGCTCGTGAACAGCGTCGCGGAATGTTATGCGGCCCTCGGCGTGGTGCACTCGCTGTGGCAGTTCATTGCCGGGGAATTCGACGACTACATCGCCACTCCCAAGGACAACCGCTATCGCTCGATTCACACGGCCGTCATCGGACCGGGCGCGCAGCCCGTGGAAATCCAGATCCGCACGTATGAAATGCATGAGAATTCCGAGCGCGGCGTCGCGGCACATTGGCGCTACAAGGAAGGAGGCCGCACCGATCAAGCCTATGAACGCAAAATAAACCAGCTGCGCTCCTTGCTGTCGCCCACCGAAGGCGGCGAGACATCGCGCGACTTTCTCGACCGCATGCGGGTCGATTTGTTCCAGGATAGGATTTACGTGGTTTCGCCCAAGGGTGAGATCGTCGATGTGCCGGTGGGCGGCACACCGCTGGACTTCGCCTATCAGGTGCATACCGACTTGGGCCATCGCACCCGCGGCGCCAAGGTCAATGGGCGCATGGTGCCGCTCGACTACCAGCTCAAGAACAGTGAAACGGTGGAAATCATCACCGCCAAGACGGGGCAGCCCTCGCGCGACTGGCTCTCGCCCCAGTCCGGGTTTCTGGCCAGTCCCAGGCACCGCAACAAGGTGCGCGCCTGGTTCCGCAAGCAGAACGCCACTCAGAACAAGGCCGAGGGCCGGGCGATGTTCGATCGTGAGCTGCATCGCCTCGGGATCAACAATCCTCCCATCCCCGAATTGCTGAGCGAACTGAAATTACCCAGTGCCGACGCCCTGCACGAAGCCTTAGGCTTGGGCGAAGTCAGTCCCGCCCAAATGGCCGGGGCCATCCAGCGCATCGTCCACGCGCGCGAAGCGCGGCCCGAACACGGCACCCGCGCCAAGAGCCCATCGCCCGATCGCGGACCGGAGCTCGAAGTTCAGGGCATCGGCGATTTACTGTCCACGTACGCGCGTTGCTGCAAACCCGTGCCGCCCGAAGCCATCGTCGGCTACATCACCGTCGGCCGGGGTGTCAGCATTCATGCGCAGTCCTGCGCCAATCTCGGCCGCCTCAGCATCAAGTCCCCGGCCCGGGTGCTGGGGGTGACCTGGGGCAAGCTGGCCTCGCACGAATTTCCGGTGGACATCGAAGTCCAGGCCTTCGATCGCCGCGGCCTGGTACGCGATGTCAGCGCCGCATTGGCCGACGACAAAATCAGCATCCTCGGAATGAACACCGTCACCGACAAACGCGACAACGTCGCTCACATGCGGATCCAGATCTCGATCACCGGGCTGCCGCAGCTCTCGCAGGTGCTGGCACGCATCGCCCAATTGCCCAATGTCATCAGCGCGAGAAGAAAGAAATAGCCGGCCCTAGCACCCACTTGTGGCGCACATCACACCATCACACCGATGGGTCGTATTCCAAAATCTCGCCGTTGGCCAGCGACACCCCCGTCAGCGCCAGAATGAACGCCCAGTGGCTGACCAGGAGCGTCGTCTCATGGTCGGCGCGGAGCGCCATGAAATTGCGGAAGGCATCGGCGCGGGCACTCGTCTCCTCTGCCGTTTCGCCCGGCTCATTCCACCACCGACGCGGCAGGTGCGCGAAATCATGGTGCGGAAAGCGGACGCCGAGCACATCGGCTGGGCTGCCGACATCGCAGGCGTAAACGGCCTGCTCGCGGACCTCGTGCATGATGGTGACCGGCACCTTGTGAATGCCCAAGACGGGCTGCGCGGTCTGCAAAGCCCGCGTGTAGGGCGAGATGATGATGTGGGTCAGCGCCGTGTCCGCAAGACGTGCGGCGGCGGCGGCCGCTTGCTCCATGCCGAGCGGCGTCAATTCCGGGTCTTCGATTCCCGGATCGACGCGCGTCTCGTTGAAATGCAAATTGAAGTAACTCTGGCCATGCCGCAGCAAAAACATCGGTTCCGCGGTCCTAGCGATTGATGCCGTCGATCGCCCTCTTGTCCACCGCCAAGGCGGCCTCGTGAATGGCCTCCGAGAGCGTCGGATGGGCATGAATGGTGCGCTGGATATCCTCGGTGCTGGCCGAATATTCCATCGCGAGCACCGCTTCGCTGATCAGTTCGCCCGCCATCGGCCCGATGACGTGAATGCCAAGCACCTCATCATCGTCCTTGGCGGACACGATCTTCGCAAACCCCTGCGCCGCCTCCATGGCACGCGCGCGGCCGCTCGCCGCGAACGGGAAGGTGCCCACCTTGTAGGCCCGGCCGCTTGCCTTGACCTGCTCCTCGGTCTGCCCGACCCAGGCGATTTCCGGGGCCGTGTAGATCACCGAGGGAATGACCTTGTAATTCACTTCGCCGAAATGGCCGGCAATCAGATCGGCCACCATCACGCCCTCTTCCTTGCCCTTGTGCGCCAGCATAGGGCCGCGCACCACATCGCCGACCGCCCAGACATTGGGCACGCCGGTGCGGCAGTGTTCGTCGACTTGGATGAAACCCCGTTCATCGAGCTTGACGCCCGTGCCCTCGGCCAGCAGCCCC
This sequence comes from uncultured Gammaproteobacteria bacterium, assembly GCA_963807505.1. GTDB lineage: Bacteria > Pseudomonadota > Gammaproteobacteria > Steroidobacterales > Steroidobacteraceae > Bog-1198. Next base: position 14,201 of record CAWECC010000002.1, read on the forward strand.
TGCGTGAAGGGCCTGCGTCCGACGGCGACCACCAGCTTGTCGACCTGCAGCGAATGCTCGCCTTGGGCGTCGGAGTAGACGACGTCCACCGCCGATGCCCTTGACCGCGGCGCCCGAGACCTTGGCGCCCAGCTTGATGTCCAGCCCCTGTTTCTTGAAATGCCGCTGGGCCTCTTTGGCCACCGCGCCGTCTGCGATGGGCAGAAACTGCTCCAGCGCCTCGATCACCGTGACTTCGCTGCCGAGACGCCGCCACACGCTGCCGAGCTCCAGGCCGATGACGCCGGCGCCGATGACGCCGAGCCGCGCGGGCACGGCGTCGAACTCCAGCGCATTCCAGGAATCGACGATGAATTTGCCATCATGCGGCACGCTCTTCAGCCGCACGGGCACCGAGCCCGAAGCCAGCACCACGTGCTTGGCTTCCAGCGTCTTCTCCGTCCCGTCCGCCGCGGTCACGCAGCACCTTGTTGCCGGGCAGCAGCCGCCCATGACCCTGAATGCCGACCACGCCGTTGGCCTTGAACAGCGCGGTGATCCCGCCCGTCATGGTCTTGACCACCGATGCGCGGCGCTTCTGCATGGCCGCGAGATCGAGCTTCAGGTCGCCGATCTTGATGCCGTGAACCGCGAACTCATCCTTGGCGCGCTGATACAGCTCCGAGGATTCGAGCAAGGCCTTCGAGGGAATGCAGCCGGCGTTCAAGCAGGTTCCGCCGAACGCGAAGCTGCCGTCGGTGTTCTTCCACTCATCGATGCAGGCGACCTTGAGCTTGTTCTGCCCGGCACGGATCGCGGCGGGATAGCCCGCGGGCCCGGCGCCGATCACGATCACATCGTAAAGGTCGCTCATACGCCGAGCACCATGCGTGCCGGATCCTCGAGGCATTGCTTGACCGTCACCAGGAACTGCACCGCTTCGCGGCCGTCGATGATGCGATGATCGTAGGTGAGCGCGATGTACATCATCGGGCGCACCACGACCTGGCCGTCGATGGCGACCGGGCGCTCCTGAATCTTGTGCATGCCGAGAATCGCACTCTGCGGCGAATTGACGATGGGCGTGGATAGCAGCGATCCGAACACCCCGCCGTTGGTAATCGTGAAGGTGCCGCCCGTCAGTTCCTCCATCGTGATGGTCCCGGCGCGGGCGCGCGACGCGAAATTGGCGATCGACTTTTCGATGTCGGCGAAGCTCTGCAGATCGGCATCGCGCAGCACCGGCACGATCAGGCCGCGATCGGTGGATACCGCGACGCCGACGTCGAAGTATTCGTGATAGACGATGTCGTTGCCTTCGACCGAGGCGTTCACCGTGGGAAATTTCTTCAGCGCTTCGACGCAGGCCTTGGTGAAGAAGGACATGAAGCCGAGCTTCACGCCATGCTGCTTCTCGAATTTATCCTTGTAGCGCGTGCGCAATTCGTTGACGGCCTTCAAATCCACTTCGTTGAACGAGGTCAGCAAGGCCTGAGTGGACTGTGCCTGGACCATGCGTTCGGCGATCCGCGCGCGCAGGCGGGTCATGGGCACGCGCTGCTCGGCACGCGCGCCGCGCGCCGCCGGAACAGGCGCCGGCGCCTGAGCCTTGGACGCGGGAGCCGCCGCTGCAGGCGCAGGGTCTTTTGCGGACAGATAATTCACGACATCCGACTTCGAGACGCGCCCATCGCGGCCCGGATCCGCTGACCGCCTTCGGATCGACCTTGTTCTCTTCGACCACGCGCTTGGCCGCCGGGCTGAGCTTGGCAGCGGTCGCTGCGGCAACGGCCGCCGTCGCCGGCGTCGCGGGGCCGCCGGGCGCGGCCATGACGGCGGGTGCACTGGCACCGGGCACGGCCGTCGCGCCCTCATCGATCAGCGCCAGCACCTGGCCGCTGGTCACGGTCGTGCCGTCGCCGAGCTTGATTTCCTTGAGCACTCCGGCGGCGGCCGCCGGCACCTCGAGCACAACCTTGTCGGTTTCCAAATCGACGAGATTTTCGTCGCGCGCCACGGCATCGCCGGGCTTCTTGTGCCATGAAACAATCGTGGCGTCGGCCACCGATTCCGGCAGCTGCGGTACGCGAACTTCGATAGTCATTACCCTGTCCTAGTTTGAGCCGCGGGGAGGCGCATCGTTTGTCGGGAGGTTTCTTCGGGGGGAACGCCCTGCAGCGCCGCGGTGACCAGATTTTTCTGCTGCTGCTCGTGCAGAGCGGCGATGCCCGTGGCGGGCGCCGCCGCGCCGGCGCGTCCCGCATAGAGCAGTTCGTGCTTCGGGCCAAGTTTCGACTGCAGCCGGTGGCGGATCTGGTACCAGCTGCCCTGATTCTGCGGCTCTTCCTGGCACCAGACGATTTCGCGGGCATTCGCGTACTTGCGCAGAATCGCCTCGTACTCGTCGGAAGGAAACGGGTAGAGCTGCTCGAGCCGGACGATGGCCACCGAGTCCGACTTGGCCTCGCGCCGCGATTTCAGCAGGTCGAAATAGACCTTGCCGCTGCAGAGCACGATGCGCGTCACCGCGGATGGCTTGATATCGTCGATCTCGTCGATCACGGCGTTGAAGCTGCCGGTGGCGAGTTCTTCGAGGCGCGACACCGACAAGCGGATGCCGCAGCAAGCTCTTCGGCGTCATGACGATGAGCGGCTTGCGCAGCGGGCGCACGCATCTGCCGGCGCAGCATGTGAAACATCTGCGCCGGCGTCGAGGGCACGCACACCTGCATGTTGAATTCGGCGCAGAGCTGCAGGAAGCGCTCCAGGCGCGCCGAGGAATGCTCGGGCCCCTGGCCCTCGTAGCCATGCGGCAGGAACAGGGTGATGCCCGACAGGCGGCCCCACTTGGCCTCGCCGGAGCTGATGAACTGATCGATGATGACCTGCGCGCCGTTGCAGAAGTCGCCGAACTGCCCTTCCCAAATGGTCAGGCAATGCGGCTCGGTGGTGGAGAATCCATACTCGAAGCCCATGACCGCCTCTTCGGACAGCACCGAGTCGGTTACGGTGAACGTCGGCTGATTGGTCGCCAGATGCTGCAAGCGGGACATAGCGGCGGCCCGTGGCCTGGTCGTGCAGCACCGCGTGGCGGTGGAAGAAAGTGCCGCGGCCGCTGTCCTGGCCGGTGAGCCGTACCGGATATCCTTCCTGCACCAGGCTCGCGTACGCCAGATTCTCGGCCGCGCCCCAATCGAGCGCGAGATCGCCGTTCACCATTCTTTCGCGCGCCTGCATGATGGCGAGCACGCGCGGATGCAACACCCAATCCGACGGATACGTGGTGATCGCCTTGCCGAGCGCCCGCAAGCGCCCCATGTCCACCGCCGGTCTTCACCGGTTCGGACCAGTCCGCGCCCAGGTACTCGCTCCAATCCACCGTGTATTTGTTGCCGATGAGGCCGAGCGCGGCGCGCGCCTGCGGCTTGCCCTCATCGAGACCGTCGCGGTACTGCTCCATCATCGCCGTCGGCTTCGGCCGGCGTGAGCACGCCCTCGGCCGCCAGCTTATCCGCGTACAGCTGCCGCACCGTCGGCTTCTTGCGGATGACCTGGTACATGAGCGGCTGAGTCGCCGCCGGCTCATCGGCCTCGTTATGCCCATGGCGCCGGTAGCACACCAGGTCGATCACCACGTCCTTGTGGAATTTCATCCGGTATTCGAGCGCAAAGCGCGTGACGAAGCACACCGCCTCCGGATCGTCGGCGTTGACGTGGAAAATCGGCGCCTCGACCATCTTTGCAACGTCGGAGCAATACAGCGTGGAACGCGCATCGCGCGGATCGCTGGTGGTGAAGCCCACCTGGTTGTTGATGATGACGTGCACCGAGCCGCCGGTGTAGAAACCGCGAGCCTGCGACAGCTGCAGGGTCTCCATGATGACGCCCTGTCCGGCGAAGGCGGCGTCGCCGTGAATCTGCACGGGCAGCACCTTGTCGCCCGAGGCGTCGCCGCGCCGCTCCTGGCGCGCGCGCACCGAGCCTTCGACCACCGCATTCACGACCTCGAGATGCGAAGGATTGAACGCCAGCGCGACATGCACGTTGCCGGAGCCGGTCTTGAGATCCGAGGAAAAGCCCTTGTGATACTTGACGTCGCCCGAGCCGCGCAGCTTCGCCAGATCGTACTGACCCTCGAACTCGCTGAACAAGTCCTTCGGCGACTTGCCGAGCAGGTTCACCAGCACATTGAGCCGGCCGCGATGCGCCATGCCGATGATGGTTTCCTCGACGCCCGTCTTCGCCGCCCTGCTGCACCAGATCGTCGAGCAAGGGGATGAGGCTGTCGCCGCCCTCGAGCGAGAAGCGCTTCTGGCCCACGTACTTGGTGTGCAGGTAGCGCTCCAGCCCTTCCGCGGCGGTCAGCTGCCAAAGAATGTTCTTCTTCTCGTCGGCGCTGAATCGGCGCTGCATGCGCGCCACTTGAAAGCCATCCTGCAGCCACAGACGCTCGTCGCGTGTTCGATACATGCGCGAACTCGGCGCCGATGGTATCGGTGTAGATGAATTTCAGGTCCGCGAGGATGTCCCTGAGCTTGGCGCGCTCGGCGATCGCTGCGTTGCGGCTGCCGGTGAAGAATTCGGTGTCCAGATCGGCATCGGAGAGCCCGAAATATTCGAGGTCGAGCACATAGGGCTTGGGGCGTTCCTGCAAGCCGAGCGGGTCCAGATTGGCGACCAAGTGACCGCGATTCGCATAGACCTGGATGAGCCGCGACACGGCGCCCTGCTTGGCGCTGGCCCCTCCGGATTCGGCGCTTCCGGCGCCGGCCAGTGCCGGTGGCGCCTGCAAGACGCGCCAGCAGCCGCTCGCGAATCGGCCCGTGGGCCACCTCGCCCGGCGTGCTGCCCCGCAAGCCCTTGAAGTAGGCGGCCCAGGTGGGATCGACTCCCGCCGGGATCCTTCAAGAACTGTTCGTAGAGATCCTCGATGAAACCGGCATTTCCGCCGGAGAGAGCCGTGGTGGCTAATTGGTCGGCGAGTGATTGACTCATAGTGAGGGCGGCAAAAACCTCAAGTACATCAAGATGATGGGCTGATTGGGCGGGTTTCGGACAAGAACCTAGTTTAGCCGAAGGCGGCGCAATATGGAATGTGACGCCATTCGGCAGAATTACAAGATCGGCGGCGCGGCGGGACTCTTGAGCATCCAGATCTCGTAGCCGATGAGGCCTATATAGGCGACCAGAACCCCGTACAACACCCACTCGACGCGCAGCAGGCGCATGAATCGGTAGCGCGCCAGGACCACCATGGAAACGGTGCTCGCCCCGGTCATGGCCATTTTGAGCGTTGCAAATACCGCCACGCTGCGGTAGAGGAGCAGCGCCATGATGGGATTCACCTCGGCGGCGCCTCCCTGCAGCAAGATCAAGGTAAAAAATGCGTCCGCCACGCACAATAACAAGATGCCGATCGCCACCGCGAGCAAATGAGCCGAATGCCAATCCAGCGAATGAAAGCGTGAGTCATCGAGACGGCGCGGGGATGTTCTGCGGCGGGGATTGAAACTGCCGTAACAAACCGACCACCAGACGCGGCGGCGCCGATCGGTGGCGCCGCGCCGTTCATAGGTTGAAGGGGATAACGCCAGGTTCGCTCGATTCATCGTCACACTATCCCGACACATCGGGGTACTCGGCAAGCCCTATGCGTCATAATGCGGCGCGCCGGTCCGATATTTCTTTGTCGTCAGGACGCCGTCACCAGCTTGGCCACGAACTCGCTCACCGGCATTGCGGCCAACGCGTTCCGGTCCGCGAACATCGCCTTGATCGATTCGGTTTGCTTCGGGTTGAAATGCGCCGCGACGCTGGCCTCGAACTTCTTCACCAGCACCGGCATGCCTTCCTCGCGGCGCTTGCGATGGCCGATGGGGAAGTCCACCTGCACACGCTCGCTTGCGGTACCGTCCTTGAAGAACACCTGCACGGCATTGCCGATGTAGCGTTTATCCGAGTCGTAGTACTCCTGGGTGAACGTCGTGTTTTCCTTCACCCGCATCTTGGCGCGCAGCGCATCGACGCGTGGATCGCCGGCGATCCGGTCCTCATAGTCGGCAGCTTCGAGCCTGCCGAACAGCAGCGGAATGGCGACCATGTACTGAATGCAGTGATCGCGATCCGCGGGATTCGCGAGCGGCCCGGTCTTGTCGATGATGCGCACCCCGGGTTCCTGAGTCTCGATGACCACGCTCTCGATGTCGCCGATCCTGGCGGCGATCCGGCCATGCAGGGTCATCGCCGCCTCGACGGCCGTCTGCGCATGAAATTCCGCCGGGTAGGAGATCTTGAACAGCACGTTTTCCATCACATAGCTGCCGAAGGGCTGCGGCAAGGACAGCGTCTTTCCCTTGAACAGGACATCCTGAAAACCCCAGGTCTTGGCCGACAGCGCCGAGGGATAGCCCATCTCGCCCTTGAGCGCGAACAGTGCGTGCCGTACCGCGCGGCTGGTGGCGTCGCCGGCAGCCCAGCTCTTGCGCGAGCCCGTGTTCGGCGCATGGCGGTAGGTGCGCAAGGCTCCGCCATCCACCCAGGCGTTCGACACGGCGTTGATGATTTGCTCGCGCGAGCCGCCGAGCAGCGCGGTCACCACCGCGGTGGACGCGACCCGGACCAGCAGCACATGATCGAGCCCGACTCGATTGAAGCTGTTCTCCAAGGCGAGAACGCCCTGGATTTCGTGCGCCTTGATCATGCCCGTGAGCACATCGCGCACCGACACCGGCTTGCCGGAGCGCGAGAGGTAGTCGGCCACGGCGAGAATTCCGCCCAAATTATCCGACGGGTGCCCCCACTCCGCCGCCAGCCACGTGTCGTTGAAATCCAGCCAACGGATCATGGCGCCGATGTTGAAGGCCGCGTTGATCGGATCGAGCTCGTATGCCGTGCCGGGAACGCGCGCCCCGTTGGTGAGCGTGGCGCCCGGAACCACAGGCCCCATCAATTTCGTGCAGGCCGGATATTTCAGCGCCTGGAAGCCGCAGGCCAAGGTGTCCATGAGGCAGTAGGCGGCGGTCTCATAGGCGAGCTTGCTGTCGATCCGGAAGCTCAAGGCGTAGTCGGCAATCGCCGTCAGGACGTGATCGGGTGCGGGACGTTCGGCGGATTTGATGTCGTGGGACATGGGAGATTGAAGGCTCGCTATGGATTGGACGGTGAGGAAAGAGCGGACATCCGATCGCGGCGCTGCGCTACGGACGCTCGGCCAGGGGCACGAAGGGAAGACTGTCAGGCCCGATATAATTGGCGCTCGGGCGAATGATCTTGCCGTCCTCGCGCTGCTCGATGATGTGCGCCGCCCAGCCCGAGGTGCGGCTGATCACGAACAGCGGCGTAAACATCGCGGTCGGCACGCCCATCAGGTGATAGGAGACGGCCGAAAACCAGTCGAGATTCGGAAACATCTTCTTGATCTCGTGCATGACCGACTCGATCCGCTCGGCCACCTCGAATCCGCGCATATCCTTCGCTTCGCGCGCCAGGCTGCGGGACACTTCCTTGATGATTTGATTGCGCGGATCGGAAATGGTGTACACGGGATGACCGAACCCGATGATTACTTCCTTGTTTGCGACTCGCTTGCGAATGTCGGCTTCGGCGACGTCCGGCGTTTGATAGCGGCTCTGAATTTCGAAGGCGACTTCGTTGGCGCCGCCGTGCTTCGGGCCGCGCAGCGCGCCGATGGCGCCGGTAATGCACGAGTACAGATCCGACCCGGTACCCGCAATCACCCTGGCGGTGAAGGTCGAGGCATTGAATTCATGCTCAGCGTATAAATTGAGCGAGGTGTGCATGGCGCGCACCCACGATGCCGAGGGCTGGCGCCCATGCAGGAGGTGCAGGAAGTGGGCGCCGATCGAATCATCATCGGTTTGCACATCGATGCGCCGTCCGTCGCGGGAAAAGTGATACCAGTAGCACAGCATCGAACCTAAGGATGCCAGCAACCGGTCGGCGATTTCGCGAGCGCCCGCACTCTTGTGCCCCTCGCTTTCCGGGATCGCAGCAGCCGAGCGCCGAGACGCCCGTGCGCAGAACGTCCATGGGATGGCTGGCGGCCGGCAGCTGCTCAAGCACCGTGGCGACCGCGGCGGGAAGCACGCGCAGAGTCTTCAGCTTGGCCTTGTAGGCGGCAAGTTCCGCGCGATTCGGCAGCTTCTCGTGCACCAGCAGGTACGCGATCTCTTCGAATTCGCATTCGGTGGCGATGTCGAGGATGTCGTAGCCGCGGTAATGCAGGTCATTGCCCGTATTGCCGACGGTACAGAGCGCCGTATTGCCCGCCGTCACTCCCGACAAGGCCACGGATTTCTTGGGTTTGAACGCGGCGTTTGGCCCGGGGGCCGACGAGGGGGCTTCGGACATTGTCATCTCCTGAAATCCGTCACTTTTCTTTGCCGACGGCGAACAACTCATCCAGTTTGGCTTCGTAGGCGTAGTAGTCGAGGTACTTGTACAGGTCGGCGCGGGTTTGCATGAGATTCGAGCACGTTCTTTTGCGTGCCGTCGCGGCGGATCGCCTGGTAGGTCGCGAGCGCCGCCGCATTCATCGCCCGATAGGCAGAGCAGCAATGCAGCACAATGTCCACGCCGACCGAGCCCAGCTCATCCCGCGTGTACAGAGGCGTGTGTCCAAACTCCGTGATGTTGGCGAGAATGGGCACCTTGACGGCGTCCTTGAACCGCCGGTACATGGCAAGCTCGGTCATCGCCTCCGGGAATATCATGTCGGCGCCCGCCTCGACACAGGCGACCGCGCGCTCGATGGCGCTTGTCGATGCCTTCCACGGCCAAGGCGTCCGTGCGCGCCATGATGACGAATTCGGAGTCGGTGCGCGCATCGACCGCGGCCTTGACCCTATCCACCATTTCCTGCTGGGATACCACCTCTTTACCGGGGCGGTGGCCGCAGCGCTTGGCTTGAACCTGATCTTCGATATGCAGTCCGGCGGCGCCGAACTTGATGAAGGACTTCACCGTGCGCGCGATATTGAATGCCCCGCCCCATCCGGTATCCGCATCCACCAGCAGCGGCAGCGGGCAGGCGTCGGTGATGCGGCGTATATCGATCAGCACATCGTCCATGGTGCTGATGCCGAGGTCCGGAACCCCCAGCGAATTGGCGGCGACGCCGCCGCCCGATAGATACAGGGCCTTGAATCCGCAGGCCGCCGCCATTCTTGCCGCATAGGCATTGATGGCGCCGACGACCTGGAGGGGACGTTCCTCGGCCAGGGCGGCGCGAAATCGCGCGCCGGGAGATGCATTCGGGGATTTGCCCGATAAATTCATGGTTGAATTATCCTCGATTCGCTGCCGCAGGCAGGGTGACCAAACCGCTCAAAATGCCTGCGCAGAATTGCAACACTTTTCGCCCATCCGTATTCGTTAATTTTTCCGGTTCACGACTGCAATGTGCGGCGAAATTCGCCCGGAGATGCGCCGGTCCACTTTCTAAATGCGCGGTGAAACGCACTGCGCTCCGAAAACCCCAGTTCCAGGGCGATGTCCATGACGCTGCGGCTGGAATGGCTCAGGTATCCGATGGCCAGATCGCGCCGCAGCTGGTCCTTGATGGATTGGTAGGACTCGCCCTCCTCGTGCAGCCGGCGGCGCATGGTCGCGGCCGTCATATTCAGTTCGTCCGCCAGCGACTCGAAGTCCGGGACTTCGCCCGGCAGGAATTGACGGAGCCGCCGCCGGATCTTCGCGGTGAGGCTGCTGCCGTTCTTGTATTTCACCAGGATGCTCTCCGGGGCCGTGCGCAGAAACTCCTTGATCGAGCGCTCGTTCTGGACCACCGGCAAGTCCAGGTAGCTCGCCTCGAAGGCAATCAGGGTATTCGGCCTATCGAAGCTCAATTCCGAGCAATACATCAGCCGGTACTCGGCGCTGTGCGCGGGTTCCGGATAACTGAATTCGGCGCGCAGGATGGGAATGCGCCGGCCCACCAGCCAACAGGACACCCCATAGAGCAGCAGCAAGAGAAGCTCATGCGCGAACACCCGCTGCCCCGCGCCCGCAACTTGCTCGTGCAAAATGATTCTCGCCTCATTCGCATCGCGTTCGGACGTGCCCGAGATATCGTCCAAGAGCAGCGCATAGAAGCGCAGGCTGCGGTCGATCGCCTGACCCAGGGTCTTGCAGCTGAGCACCGAGTGGCAAAGCATCGCGAAGCTCCCGGCCTTCATGCGGCGGGAGTCCTGACCGAAGAATTCGTCATCCAGGGCAAGCGCGATGGTGCGCCACAGGGCGCCGTAGTGCTTTGCCGAAACCCGCGCCTGCGGCACCTGCAGCAGGCTCGAAGACAGTCCCACATTCGCCAGCAACTCCTCGGCATTCAGGTCGCGGGAACGGACCCCCTGCAGCGCCGCGGCGACGAAGCAAATCGAGATCGTTCCCGGTTCCGCAGACCGCGTGGCCGCGACTACCGCCCCCCGGCTGGCCGAGACAGGGTCAGTGTTGCAATTTCGCTTACGCATTTTGAACGGTTTGGGCACCAAGGTGGCCGGGGGAAAGCCCTATAGTTTACGCGATACGGTGAGCACGGGATCGCGTAAAGGCGGCCCGCGGCCGATCGCGGTGCCGGTCTGCCTCTGGGAGCCGTGCCGGGGTAAACTACGAAGTTTCGGAGAGTCCACCTTGATCGAATGCAAGATCGACGGCCACGTGGCCGTACTGACCCTGAATAACCCGTCGGCCAATACCTTCACGGCGGCCGGCCTGCTGCAGCTCGAAACCCTCATCGGCGAGTTGAATCGCAACATGGATGTGTATGCCGTGGTCGTCACCGGCCAGGGAGAGAAATTTTTCAGCGCAGGGGCCGATTTGAAGGCTTTTGCCGGCGGCGACAAGGCACAGGCGCGTCTCATGGTGCGCCGTTTCGGCACCGCCTTCGAAGCCCTGCAAGAAGCGCGGCCCGTGGTGATCGCCGCCATCAACGGCTACGCCATGGGAGGTGGGCTCGAGTGCGCCTTGTCCTGCGACATGCGCATCGCCGAAGAGCACGCGCAGATGGGGCTCCCCGAAACGTCGGTCGGATTGCTGCCGGCCGGCTGCGGTACTCAGACTCTGCCCTGGCTGGTCGGCGAAGGCTGGGCGAAACGCATGATACTCACCAATGAGAGAGTCAACGCGGAGACTGCGCTGCGCATCGGCCTGGTCGAACAGGTGGTGCCGCGCGGCCAGGCGCGCCAAGCTGCGTTGGAAGTGGCGCAAAGAGCCTCGAGCCTGAGCCCGCGCGCCGTCACCTACGCCAAGGGCCTGATCCACCAAGCGCGCCAGGGCACACCGCGTACCGCGGCATTGGCCTTGGAAAGAGAGCGCTTCGTCGATTTGTTCGATGGTGTGGATCAGCAAGAAGGCGTCAATGCCTTTTTCGAAAAGCGTCCACCCGTCTGGAAAAACGCTTGATCGATCCGCACGGCGTGACCGCGAGACAGGCGTGAACGGTGCAGCAAGCGCGAATGCCACGGCACCCGCGGGCGCCGCGGACATTGTGAATGTTCGAGCGGGTGCGGCTACGGTACCGGCTGCGCAAGCTCGAGAGATATTGTGCGAGATTCGCAATCAAGTCGCGTTCATTACGCTGAATCGTCCCGAGGCGCTGAACGCCCTGTCGCTCGACATGATCATCGAGCTTCGCAGCTTGCTGGACGGCTATGCGGCCGATCCGAAGATTCACGCCGTGCTGATCAAGGGCGCGGGCGGTAAGGCGTTTTGTGCCGGCGGGGACATTCGGGCGCTGTACCAAAGCTTCAAAGCCTCGGGTTCGCTGCATCGCGAGTTCTTCCTCAGGGAATACCCGCTCGATTACTTGCTCTATGCCTACCCCAAGCCCTACGTGGTGTTGATGGACGGCATTACCATGGGCGGCGGAATGGGCATAGCCCAAGGTTCGGCGCTGCGCATCGTCGGTGAACGCACGCGTATCGCCATGCCCGAGGTGGCGATCGGCTTTTTTCCGGATGTGGGTGCGAGTTACTTCCTGTCCCGCCTGCCGGGCGGGATCGGCGTCTATCTTGCATTGACCGGAGTACAGATTGGGGGCGCCGACGCGCTGTATAGCCAGTTGGCCGACGTGTACTTGCCGCCGGCCGCGATCGAGACACTGAGCGGCGACCTGGCGGCCTTGAATTGGAGCGAAGATCCCCCGGCCGATCTGCGGCGATTCATGCATGCCCGCGCAGCCTCAGGGCTGCCGGCGCCGCCGCTGAGCCTGCTGCGTCCCGGCATCGACGCTCATTTTTCTCAGCCCACCGTGCCCGCCATACTGGCCTCTCTCGACGCGGAGACACGCCAGGAATATGCCGATTGGGCACATCAGTCCGCGCAACTCATGCGCAGCCGCTCTCCGACGCTGCTGTGCGTCACTCTGCGCCAACTGCAACTCGGCAAAGACTTGAGCCTCGCCGCCTGCTTTCGCATGGAACTCGCCATGGCGCAGCAAAGCTTCGAGCAGGGCGACTTCCTGGAAGGGGTGCGCGCTCTGCTCATCGACAAAGACAACGCTCCGCAATGGAAGCCCGGCCGGATTGAAGACGTGACCGAAGCCATGGTCGATGCCTTTTTCCGCAGTCGGTGGAGCACCGCCGCACATCCCTTCGCAAACCTCGACAACCTATGAGAACTTACCCATGCAATTGAAAGAAACACATGCCGTCGTCACGGGCGGCGCCTCGGGGCTTGGCCTCGCCGTCGCGAAACGAATCGTGCAGGCCGGGGGCAAAGTCACCCTTCTCGATGTGAACGAGACACAAGGCACTGCGGCGGCGGCCGCACTCGGTGAGCGCTCCGCCTTCGTCGCCACCGATGTGAGCGATGAAGCCGCGGTCAACGGCGCAATCGACCGCGCCCTGGAGCGGATGGGCTCCGTCAATGCGGCGATCAATTGCGCGGGCATCGCGACGCCGGCGCGAATGGTCGGAAAGCAAGGCCCCATGGCGGGCAGCTTCTTCAGAAAGATGATTGAAATCAATTTGGTCGGCACCCTGCTGGTTGCAAAAGCGGCCGCCGTGGCAATGCAGCGCAATACCCCAAACTCCCTGGGAGAACGCGGTGTCATCGTCATGACGGCGTCGGTCGCCGCCTTCGACGGCCAGATCGGGCAAGTCGCCTACTCAGCCTCCAAAGGCGCCATTGTCGGAATGACGCTGCCTATGGCGCGCGAAATGGCCTCCTCCGGTATTCGTGTCATGACGGTCGCGCCGGGACTTTTCGCCACTCCCATGATGAAGGGACTGCCCCAAGAGGCACAGGATTCGCTCGGCAAGCAAACGCCCTTCCCGCCTCGCCTGGGCGAACCCGATGAATACGCCGCCCTGGTCGGCCAGATTATCGAGAACGTCATGTTGAACGGCGAAACCATTCGGTTGGACGGCGCAGTCAGAATGCAGCCGCGCTGACGGACAAGCACCTCTGCACGGGTGATGTTGACCGGTTCACACGGTCAGGGGGGATAAGAAGCTGGACGCCAACGTAAAGGCAGCAGTTGGCGTCCAGCTTCTTATCCCCCCTGACCGTGCGCATTGGGCCGAGGTACATCACGGCGCAGACGGAACAGGGCCGATGCCAAGCGCCCGTAGCAAGCTCTGAAATATTTTCTTTGAGAGCACGGTCCATCTCCATAGCAGTAACGTATTGGAGATCCGGATGAAAGCCCTACTCGCCCTCCTGACCACAGCCTTCATCCTTCTGACGGCGCCCGCAATGGCCGGCGAGCAGCCCTACAGTGCTGCCACACTCGACCGCATGCTGGCCGCCGGCCAGCCCGTGGTGGTCGATTTCCATGCGGACTGGTGCCCGATCTGCCGCGCCCAGGCGCCGATTGTCAAAGACCTCCTGGCGACTCCTGAGCTCAAGAATGTCACCGTTCTGATCGCCGACTACGACACCGAGCTCGCGCTGCGAAAGTCGCTGAAGGTGGCCAATCAGAGCACGCTCGTCGTGTTCCGACAGGGCAAGGAGGTGGCGCGCTCGACCGGGGATACCAGCCGCGAGGGGCTGGCGGCACTGTTGAAGAAAGCAATCTCCTGACGCGTCGCGGCAAGACCTCGTCATGACATTCGGGGTGGGAACCTACGGAATTGCGTTTCTCGCCGGCATCCTGACGACCTTTTCACCCTGCGTTCTGCCGCTGGTACCCGTCGTCATGGGATCAGCCGTCGCGGCCCACCGCTTGGGACCATGGGCGCTTGCCGCCGGGGTCGCTTTGTCATTCACTGTAGCCGGCGTGTTTCTCGCCAGCGTCGGTGCATCTCTCGGCCTCGATGGTGAGACCTTCCGCCGGACCGCGGCCGTACTACTCATTCTGTTTGGACTCATCCTCCTGTCAACTCATCTTCAGGCGTTGTTCGTGCGCGCAACAGCCGGTCTCAGCGGCTCGGGCCAGAGCTTCCTCTCGCGATTCACTCTCGATGGTCTGGGTGGTCAGTTCGCCCTCGGGCTATTGCTGGGGATCGTCTGGAGTCCCTGTGTCGGGCCCATGCTCGGCGCCGCTACGACGCTCGCGAGCCAGGGCCAGAACCTGGTACAAATTTCCGCGCTCATGGCTGTCTTCGGGATCAGTGCCAGTGTCCCGATGCTCCTGATCGGCTCCCTTTCGCGGGCAACGCTGCTGCGAGTTCGAGGGTCGCTCAATACGGCCGGCCAGCGCGGCAAGCAATTGCTCGGCATCACGCTACTGCTGCTGGGAGCACTCATTCTGTCCCATATGGATCGCCGGCTCGAGGCTTGGCTGCTCGATCATTCGCCGGCATGGCTCACTGCGCTGACTACGCGCTACTGACCCGAACTCGGCGGCCATTGCATCAACCACGATCGCGATCTGCGACCGGGGTGACAGGCGTACGAAGCGCAAGCGTGCGCAATATCTCGCGCCGCCTCACCTCACTGGCTCGAGACCATTCGGCGATTTCATCGATGGTACGGCGGCAACCGATACAGAGCCCCTGCGCATCCAACCGGCAAACATCGACGCAGGGCGACGGCACAGGGACGCCGGCCGGCAATGCATGGGTATCAGACATCATGCAAGCTGCTGCGCCGGGGCGGCGGCCGCGGACCGCCGCGCCCACTGCTGGAACACGCGGTGAATCGCATCGAGCCCGTCGGTGAGCGCCGCCGGACCGGGCTGCAGAATGATGGGCGACTTGATCTCGTGCAGTTCGCCGTCGCGCACCGCGGGCACCGCATCCCAGCCGCTCCGGGATGCCACGAGTTCGCCGCGGAAGCGCTTGCCGCACCACGAGCCGAGGATGATGTCGGGAGCGCGGCGGATGACCTCGCTCGGATCCGCAAGAATACGATCCTTGCCGAGGGCACAAGCCGCCCGCTCGGGGAACACGTCATCGCCGCCGGCGATGCCGACGAGTTCGCTGACCCAACGGATGCCGGTGATGAGCGGATCATCCCATTCCTCGAAGTACACGCGCGGACGGCGGGGCAATAGAGCGGCTGCCCGCCGCACGCCTTCGACGTGCGCTTCGAGGTCACGGGCATAGCTCTCCGCCCGGTCGGCCGCGCCAACCAAGGCGCCGAGCCGGCGCACATAACCCAAGATCCCATCGACCGAGCGGTGATTGCTGATCCAGACCTCGATCCCGCTCTTGATCAGTGCCTGCGCAATATCGGCCTGGATGTCGGAGAAGCCGACCACGAAATCCGGCTGCAGCGCGAGAATGCGATCGACCTTGGCGCTGGTGAAGGCCGACACCCGGGGCTTTTCGCGGCGCGCGCGCGCCGGCCGCACGGTGAAGCCGGAGATGCCCACGATCCGCTCCTCGAGGCCCAGCGCGTACAAGTACCTCGGTGGGCTCTTCGGTCAGGCAAACGATGCGGCGCGGATACCGGGCGTCAAGATCCATGGTCGTGGCACACGTGTCCGCGGAAACGCAATCCGACACCGCGGAAGCGTATCGCGCCCAATTAAAGTACACCCTCCGCCAACGCGCCTGCCGCGCCGTGCACGACGCCGTGCGCGAGGCCCGGTGCCTGCGACAGCACATAGTCGGCGTAAAATCGCGCGGTGGCGATCTTCGCTTCATAGAATCCCGCATCCGCGGATCCGGCTTCAGCGCCGTTCCCCTTGGGCGCGGCGAGCCGCCGCTGCGCGATCGTCGCCGAACGCAGCAGCTGCCAGCCGCCAGCCACGATGCCGAATAGTTTGAGCAGGGGCACGGCGCCGACCGACACGCTGCGAATGTCGGTGGCGTAGTTCTGCACCACGTAGCGAATCGACCGCTCCAGCGCATCGATGGCCGCGGAAAATACCGGCGCGACGGCGGATAAATTCGGTTCGGCCGAGAGTTCCGCCGCCACTGTGCGCATCTGGGCGATGACCGCCTGTGCGGCGAGGCCACCGTCGCGCGCGAGCTTGCGGCCGATTAAATCATTGGCTTGAATGCCGGTGGTGCCCTCGTAAATCGGCGTGATGCGGGCATCGCGCAAGTACTGCGCGGCGCCCGTCTCCTCGACGAATCCGACGCCGCCATGCACCTGGATACCCAAGGAGGCGATGTCGACCGAATTCTCGGTGCACCAGCCCTTGATCACGGGAATCATCAAATCGACGAAAGATTGATGGCGCTCGCGCTCCGCGGCCTGCGGATGCAAGCGGGCGGCATCCAGCGAGACCGCAGCAACGGCGGCGAGCGCCCGCATGGCTTCGGTCTGCGACTTCATGAGCAACAACATGCGGCGCACGTCGGGATGCCGGATGATGGGCACACGCGCGCCGCCGCGCTGTCCCGCCTCGGTGCTCTGGACTCTTTCGCGCGCATAGGCCAGCGCGGTTTGGTAGGCGCGCTCCGAAAGGCCCACGCCTTCGATGCCCACCGAATACCGCGCCGCGTTCATCATGATGAACATGTATTCCAGCCCGCGATTTTCCTCGCCGACGAGTTCGCCCACCGCGCCGCCATTCTGTCCGTAGACCAGAACACAGGTGGGGCTGCCGTTGATCCCGAGCTTGTGCTCGATCGACACGCAGTGCACATCGTTGCGCCCTCCCAGGGAGCCGTCGGCGTTGACCAGATACTTCGGCACGACGAACAGGGAAATGCCCTTGACGCCTTCCGGCGCTCCGGATATACGCGCCAGCACCAGGTGCACGATGTTGCCGGTCAGGTCGTGCTCGCCGTAGGTGATGAAGATCTTCTGGCCCGTCAGCAGGTAGCGGCCGTCGTCCGTGGGAACGGCTCGCGTGCGCACGGCCGCCAGGTCGGACCCCGCCTGGGGTTCCGTCAGGTTCATGGTTCCGGTCCATTCCCCGCTGACCAGCTTCTTGAGGTAGGTGTCCTGCAGCGACTGCGATCCTCGCAGCTCGATCGCGTCCGCCGTCCCGCGCGTCAGCATCGGACAGAGCGCGAAAGCCATGTTGGCGCCGTTCCACATCTCTTCGATCAGCGCCGACAGCGCCCGGGGCACGTTCTGGCCGCCGAATTCCGCCGGACATGCCAGGGCGCCCCACCCGTCCGAGACGAAACGCGCATAGGCCTGTTTCCAGCCGTCGGTCGTCAGCACCTCGCCGTTTTGCCAGCGCGCGCCCTGCAAGTCGCCGGTGCGGTTCAGCGGTGACAGCACTCCGGAGGCGAATTTCGCCGCCTCCTCCAGCACCGCCTCGGCCACGTCCAAGGTCATTTCGCCGAACCCCGGCAACTCCGCCAGCGTCTTGAAATCCACCAGCTCGCGCAGCACGAACTTCATATCGGCCAGCGGCGCTTGATATTCTTGCATGTTCAACCTACATATTGCGGCGGTAGCGCCCGCCGACATCGTACAGAGTGTGTGTGATCTGGCCCAGCGAGCAGCCGCGCACCGCATCCATCAGCACTTCGAAAGTATTGCCGTTCTCGATGACGGTGCGCCGCAGGCGTTCGAGCAGCTGCGCCGCCTCGCCGGCATGGTGTTCGTGGAAGGACCCGAGGCGCTTGAGCTGCGACTGCTTCTCCGCATCGGTGGAGCGCGCCAGCTCGATCGTCGCCGGAGCGGCGCCGCCGTTCGGATTGCGGAAGGTGTTGACGCCGATGATGGGATAGGAGCCGTCGTGCTTCTGTCGCTCGTAGAACAGCGACTCCTCCTGAATCTTGCCGCGCTGATAGCCGGTTTCCATGGCGCCGAGCACGCCGCCGCGCTCGGCGATGGCATCGAATTCCTTGAGCACCGCTTCCTCTACCAGATCGGTCAGCTCATCGATGATGAAGCTGCCCTGGTTGGGATTCTCGTTCTTGGCCAGGCCCCATTCGCGATTGATGATGAGCTGGATCGCCATGGCGCGGCGCACGCTCTCCTCGGTGGGCGTGGTGATGGCCTCGTCGTAGGCGTTGGTGTGCAGGCTGTTGCAATTGTCATAGATCGCGCACAGCGCCTGCAGCGTGGTGCGGATGTCGTTGAAGGCCATCTCCTGCGCGTGCAGCGAGCGGCCGGAGGTCTGCACGTGGTACTTGAGCTTCTGGCTGCGCTCGTTCGCGCCGTACTTGTTCTTCATCGCCACCGCCCAGATGCGGCGCGCGACCCGGCCGATCACCGAGTATTCCGGATCCATGCCGTTGGAGAAGAAGAACGACAGGTTGGGGGCGAAATCGTCGATATGCATGCCGCGCGCGAGATAGGACTCGACGTAGGTGAAGCCGTTGGCGAGCGTGAAGGCGAGCTGCGAGATCGGATTCGCGCCGGCTTCGGCGATGTGATAGCCGGAGATCGAGACCGAGTAGAAATTCTGCACCTGGTGGTGCACGAAATACTCCTGGATGTCGCCCATCATCTTGAGCGCGAACTCGGTGGAGAAGATGCAGGTGTTCTGGCCCTGGTCTTCCTTCAGGATGTCGGCCTGCACCGTGCCGCGCACCGTCGACAGGGTCCATGCCCTGATCTTCTGGTGTTCGTCCGCGGTCGGATCGCGGCCGTTCTGCTCGCTGGAACTTCTCCACCTGCTGATCGATGGCGGTGTTCATGAACATCGCCAGGATCATCGGCGCCGGCCCGTTGATGGTCATGGACACCGAGGTCGTGGGCGCGCACAGGTCGAAGCCGCGAGTACAGCACCTTCATGTCGTCGAGCGTCGCGATCGACACGCCGGAATTGCCGACCTTGCCGTAGATGTCCGGGCGCAGGTCCGGATCCCAGCCATACAGCGTCACCGAATCGAAGGCGGTGGACAGGCGGTGCGCCGGCATGCCCTCGGACACCCGCTTGAAGCGCTGATTGGTGCGGAAGGCATCGCCCTCGCCCGCGAACATGCGCGTCGGGTCCTCGCCCTCGCGCTTGAATGCGAACACGCCGGCGGTGTAGGGATAGGAGCCCGGCACGTTCTCCTTCAGCAAGAAGCGCAGCACCTCGCCCTCGTCCTCGAAGCGCGGCAGCGACACCTTGCGGATCTTGGTGCCGGACAGCGATTCGTAGGTGAGCTTGGTGCGGATCTCCTTGTCGCGGATCTTCACGACGTACTCGGGCTGCGCGTACAGCTCCTGGGTCTTCGGCCACTGCTCCAGCAGCTTGGCCGCCGCCGGGTCGAGTTCCGCGCTTTTCGCCGCGATCAGCTCGTCGAAACCGGCAACCGGCCGCCCCGACGCGGCGAACAAGGCCTTGGACGTCGCCAGCGACTGGCGCTCGCGCGCGATCCGCGCCTGGCGTCCGATGTACCGGTGGAACTCGCGCAGCGCTGCGGAGATCTCCGCCAGATAGCGCACCCGCTCCGGCGGCACGATGGCGCGGCCGCGCGAGGAGGCCTTCACCGCGGCGTGCGGCAGCTTGCCCGCGCCCAGCTTGAGGCCCTGGTCCGCGAGGCGCGGCAGCATGGCCTGGTAGAGCGCGGTGACGCCGTCATCGTTGAAGCGCGAGGCCATGGTGCCGAACACCGGCATGCTGTCGGGGCTTTGCGTGAACGATTCATGATTGCGCTGGTACTGCTTGCGCACGTCGCGCAGCGCATCTTCGGCGCCCTTGCGGTCGAATTTGTTGATGGCGACGAAGTCGGCAAAATCGAGCATGTCGATCTTCTCGAGCTGCGAGGCCGCGCCGAATTCCGGCGTCATGACGTACAGCGAGGTGTCGACCAGCGGCACGATGGCCGATTCGCCCTGGCCGATGCCGGAGGTTTCCACCACGATCAGATCGAAGCCGCTGATCTTGCACGCCGCGAGCACTTCGGGCAGCGCGGCGGAGATTTCCGTGCCCGTATCGCGCGTGGCCAGCGAGCGCATGAAAATCTTGTCGGACTCGATCGCATTCATGCGAATGCGGTCGCCCAGGAGCGCGCCGCCGGTGCGCTTGCGCGACGGATCGATGGAGATGACGGCGACGCGGACCCGATCCTCCTGATCGAGGCGCAGCCGCAGGATGAGCTCGTCGGTCAGCGATGATTTGCCGGCGCCGCCGGTGCCGGTGATGCCAAGTATGGGGGTCTTGATGGCGGCAGCCGCCTGCAGTAATGCCTGGCGGACGCGCATGGAGTAGGTGCGGTTCTCGACCGCCGTGATGACGCGCGCCAGCTGCCGCCGGCTGCCCGATCGCAGCGCCTGCAGGGCATCCGCCTCCGCGGGCGCCAGTGCAGAGAGATCGTAGTCGCTGGTGCGAATGACATCGTCGATCATGCCCTGCAGACCCAGCTTGGCGCCGTCTTCGGGCGAATACAGGCGCGTCACCCCGTAGGCCATCAGCTCGCGGATCTCGGCCGGCACGATCACGCCGCCGCCGCCGCCGAATACCTTGATGTTGTCGCCGCCGTTCTGGCGCAGCAGATCCATCATGTACTTGAAGAATTCGACATGGCCGCCCTGGTAGGAGGTGATCGCCACACCCTGCACGTCCTCCTGCAAGGCGGCATTGACGATCTCCTGCACCGAGCGGTTATGGCCCAGATGGATGACCTCGGCCCCGGAGGCCTGCAGGACGCGGCGCATGATGTTGACGGAGGCGTCATGACCGTCGAACAGCGAGGTGGCGGTGACGAACCGAACCTTGTTCGTGGGCTGATAGGCCGCCTTGGCGGCAATGGGAACGGCGCTCATAGGGATTGCTCGTGTCCAGGATGCCTAGGGTAACAGGCTTGTGCCGCCATTTTAGAGAACCAGGGCAGCGAAACAAATGCCCAAATCCCTCGCCGGCGATGAGCGAATTTGCAACATTTCAAGCGGCCCCGCGTCGCCGCCGCCCCTGCTTCGCGCCGGCGACCGCAGCTTTTTCACGGATTGAGCACGGCCCCTACATAAATCGCGGTGCGCGCTTCTCGAGAAATGCGCTGATTCCCTCGCGGCCTTCCGCGCTGATGCCTCGAGAAGCGATCGAACGGCTTTCACGGGCAAGCTGCGCTTCGAACCCCAGTTCCGAGTCGCCCAATAACCGTTTGACGGCGCCGAAGGCCCCTGCCGGACCCGCGGCCAACCGGGCGGCCAGAGCAGCCGCGGTCTCCCCCAGGCTGTCGTCCTCGACGATCTGGTTGACCAGCCCCCAGTCCAAGGCTTGCTGCGCATCGAGCACGCGGTTCGTCAGGAACAGCTCCATCGCACGCTTGTAGCCCACCGCACGCGGCAGCAAGAAAGTGCAGCCCGCGTCGGGCGTGAGCCCCACCCCCGTATAGGCGGAAACAAATTTCGCACTGCGCGCCGCGATCGCCAGATCCGCCGCCAGCACCAGGCCAAGGCCCGCGCCGGCCGCGGTGCCGTTCACGGCCGCTATGATCGGTGCATCCAAGCGCGCCAGAAGAGCGATCCCCGCATGCAAGTTGGTGGTCAGTTCGCTCAAGTAGGCGCGGACATCACCGCCCGAAGCCACCATGCCCTTCAGATCGCCGCCGAAACAAAAATTCTTGCCCTGCCCCGTCAGTACCACCGCGCGCACGGCCGGTGCAGCCTCGATCACGAAGCACGCGGCGAGAAACTCCCGGCCGAATTGCAGATTCATGGTGTTCGCGGCTTCGGGCCGCGCCAAGGTGAGGAATGCGATCTGATCGCGTATTTCTAGGCGTATGGTGGTCAAAGATACGACTCCGGTAATTTTTTCGGGAAGGCGCCGGCTCTGCTCAGCATGCCTGGCACATCCTTACCCATGGCGTTCGCCAGCCAGCGCGCGGACCCGATCAAACGGTCCAGGTCCAACCCGGTGTCATAACCCGAGCGGTCCAACATGTACGCAACGTCTTCGGTCGGAACATTGCCGGTGGCACGCGGCGCGAAGGGGCAGCCGCCGATGCCGCCGAGCGATGCATCCACGGTCTTGGCGCCCGCCTGCACTGCAGCCCAGACATTGGCGAGGCCGGTGTTTCTCGTGTTGTGAAAGTGCACTCGCACCGGCAAGGGCTTGATGGCGGCCGCGACCCGGGTGACGAGGCTCGATACCTGCCCGGGACTCGCCACTCCGATGGTGTCGGCAATGGCGACTTCCACGGGCCCGGCGGCCGCGGCAGTCCGCGCCATCTCCACCACCCGGGAGGGATCCACTTCGCCGTCGAAGGGACAGCCGAAGGCCGTCGAAATGGTGATTTGCGCACGGCGCGCCTGTGCCCGCGCCAGACGCACCACCTCGACGCACATCGCGAGCGATGCATCCGAGGACTTGCCTTGATTGCGCGTGGCAAAGCCGTCGGATGCCGCGCACACCGCGCCCAACTCTTCCATGCCCGCTTCGATGGCTCGCAGCGCACCGCGCTTGTTCAGCACCAACCCGATGAAGATCACCCCTTCGCGGCGCGGCAGTCCGGCCGCCACGGCCTCTGCATCGGCCATCTGCGGCACCAGTTTCGGATTCACGAAGCTGTTGGCCTCGAGCCGCCGTACACCGGCATCGAGTGCGCGGCCGATCAATTCCAGCTTCTGCGAGGTCGTGAACAACACCGACTCGTTCTGCAGGCCGTCGCGCGCTCCGACTTCGACCATTTCTATAGATGCCATATTAAGCTCTTTAATTTCAATGTATTAAGAACAGAACATTATGTATTTTATACCACCTCGTCGCCATATCCCCCGCCACCCGGGGTGCAGATCACGAATACGTCGCCGGGCTCCATTTCGGCTTGAGCCAAGTGCCCGAGCCGCTCGATGCGCCCGTCCGCCCGCTCGATCCAATTCTCACCCGTGGCACCCGCGCCCCCTCCGCTCAGGCCAAACGCACCGTGGCGCCGGCCGTTGCTCAAGATGGACGCAGTCATGGCTTCCAGGAAACGAATCCGCCGAACTCCGCCATTGCCGCCGCGCCGGCGCCCGCTGCCGCCCGAGCCGGCCCGAATCTCGTAGGAATCGAGCCGCACCGGGAACCGAAACTCCAGGACTTCCGGGTCGGTCAGGCGCGAATTGGTCATATGCGTTTGGACCACGCTGGTGCCGGCGAATTCAGGGCCCGCGCCCGAACCGCCGGCGATGGTCTCGTAATATTGATATTGCGCATTGCCGAAGGTGAAATTATTCATGGTGCACTGGCTCGCTGCCAATACACCCAAGGCTCCGAACAAGGCATTCGTGACGCAGCTCGAGGTCTCTACATTGCCGGCGACCACGGCAGCCGGAGAACGGGGGTTCAGCATGCACCCATCGGGCAGCACGATGTGCAATGGTTTGAGACACCCGGCGTTCAACGGAATATCATCGTCCACCAAAGTGCGGAACACGTACAGCACGGCAGCCGTGGTGATGGCCCGCGGCGCGTTGAAATTATTCGGCAGCTGCGAGCTGGTGCCGCTGAAATCGATGCGTGGCGCTGCGCTGCCGCGCATCCACGCGCACCCTGACCACGATGCTGGCCCCATTATCCAGCGGCAGCGTGAACTCGCCATCCTTGAGGGCCGTGATCACCCGACGCACCGACTCCTCGGCATTGTCCTGAACGTGGCGCATGTAGGCCGACACCGTGCCGCGAGCCGAATTGCGCAACAGTCGATCTCAATTCCTGGACGCCCTTCTCGTTCGCTGCGATTTGCGCGCGCAGGTCGGCGAGATTCTGGGTGGGATTGCGCGACGGATGAGTGTCCGCCCGAGAGCAAGTCGCGCAGTGCGCCTTCGCGCAGAGTGCCGCGCTCGATGAGCTTGAAGTTGTCGATGAGCACGCCTTCCTCGGCGATGCTGGCCGAGAACGGCGGCATGGAGCCCGGCGTGATGCCGCCGATGTCGGCGTGATGGCCGCGCGAGGCCACGAAGAAGCTCGGACCCGCGTCCCCATCATCCAGATAGACGGGCGTCACCACCGTGACATCGGGCAGATGCGTGCCGCCGTGATAGGGATCGTTCAGCACATAGACATCGCCGCCGCGCATGCCTGGATTGCGTGCGATGACGCGTGCGGATCGGACTCGCTCATCGAGCCCAGGTGCACCGGCATGTGCGGCGCGTTGGCGATCAGCGACCCGTCGGCATCGAACAGAGCGCAGCTGAAATCCAGCCGCTCCTTGATGTTGACGGAATATGCCGTGTTTTGCAGCCGCAAGCCCATTTGTTCGGCGATATTCATGAACACATTGTTGAACAGCTCGAGCATCACCGGATCGACCTGCGTGCCCGCCGCATGGCGCACGATGCGCGGCCGCACACGCCGCAATTCGATGCAGCCTGTGGTCGTCACCAATGCACGCCAGCCCGGCTCGATCACGGTGGTCGCATTGCGCTCCGCGAGGATGGCCGGCCCTTCGATGCTCGCCCCGGCGCGCAGGCCTTCCGCACGGAACAAATGCGCGGCGCGCCGGCCGGCAGGCTCTTCATCGGCGAAGCAGTACATGCTCACCGCAGCGTCCGCGGCGGGCGGCACTACACTATTCCGAGCGTCGGCGTCGGACGGTTCTACGGTGCCTGCTGCAACGGTGGCCGGCGCATCCGCACCGGGAGCAATGCACTCGAGCGATACGGACTCGATCACCATCGAATGATGGCGGCATCAGAAAGGCGAAGCGGCGGCGATAACCTTGTTCAAAGCTGTCGCGGATCGCCGCCACGACCTCGCCCGGCTCGCCCTGCATGGGCAGATCCACGCTGAGGGCGGTATCGGTGCCCTGATAGCGAACGTGCACGCGGGCAAGGAAGCGCAGATCGACAGCCCGCGAAGAGCCGGCGGGCACCGCCGCTCCACCCAGGCCCTGTGCCTCGAGCGCCGCGCACGCATCCACTTTCAAGCCCTCCGCGCTCAGCCGCGCTTCACGTACTCCCGCCTCCCCCAGCTCGAGTTCGACCGCCGCGTGCCGCATCACGATCTGGTCGGCGAGCCCCATGCCGTAGGCCGACAGCACGCCGGCGAGCGGATGGATGAACACGCGCGTCATGCCCAGCGCATCGGCCACCTGGCAGGCGTGCTGCCCTCCCGCGCCGCCGAAACATTGCAGCGTGTAGCCGCTCACATCGTAGCCGCGCATGACCGAAATGCGCTTCACGGCATTGGCCATGCTGCCCACGGCGATCTGCAGCGCGCCGGCCGCGACCTGCTCGGAACTGATGGGATTGCCCGTGGCCGCGGTCATCTGCTGCGCCAGATCGGCGAAGCCCCGTGCAACCACACCGGCATCGAGGGATTCATCGGCTCCGGGACCGAAAACCCGAGGAAAGTACTCCGCTTGAATACGGCCGAGCAAGACGTTGGCATCGGTGATGGTCAGCGGGCCCCCGCGCCGGTAACTGGCGGGCCCGGGGCTCGGCGCCCGCCGATTCCGGACCCACCCGCAGACGCGCTCCGTCGAAGCGAATGATGGAACCGCCGCCGGCCGCGATGGTGTGGATGCTCATCATGGGCGCGCGGACCCGCACGCCACCGACTTCGGTATCGAACGCCCGTTCGTACTCGCCTGCGAAATGGCTCACATCGGTGGACGTGCCGCCCATGTCGAAGCCGATGAGCTTGGAGTGCCCAGCGGCCTGCGCCGTGCGCGCCATGCCGACGATGCCGCCGGCAGGCCCCGACAGAATGGCATCCTTGCCCTGGAAATGATGGGCCTGGGTCAGGCCGCCCGAACTCTGCATGAAAAAAAGCGGCACGCCCGGCATCGAGCTGCGCCACGCGATCCACATAGCGGCGCAAAATCGGCGACAGATAGGCATCCACCACCGTGGTATCGCCGCGAGGCACCAGCTTCATGAGCGGGCTTACACGGTGCGATACGGAAATCTGCGTAAAACCGATTTGCCGCGCCAAGCTTTCGGCCGCCAGCTCGTGCTCGATGTAACGGTAGCCGTGCAAGAAACACGATGGCGCAGGATCGCAAGCCGTCCGCGAACGCCGCCTGCAATCCGGTGCGCAGCGCGGCCTCGTCCAGCGGCTCGATGATCTCACCGCGGGCGCCCACCCGCTCCGCCGCTTCGAACACGCGTTCGTACAACAATTCCGGAAGCACGATGTGGCGGTCGAACAGCCGCGGCCGCGCCTGGGTCGCGATCCGCAACGCATCGCGGAAACCGCGCGTGATGACCAACAGAGTGCGCTCGCCCTTGCGCTCGAGCAGTGCGTTGGTAGCCACTGTCGTGCCCATCTTCACGCAGGCCACGCGTTGCGCGGTGATGGGCTCTCCCGGCGCCAGCCCCAGCAGCCGCCGGATGCCTTCCACCGCCGCGTCGGCGTATTGCGAAGGATTCTCCGACAGCAGCTTGTGCGTGTGCAGCCGGCCGTCCGGCGCATATCCGACGACATCGGTAAAGGTGCCGCCCCGATCGATCCAAAATTGCCAGCGACCGCTCATGCTCTAACCCGCGGCGTCCGCTTCGACGCCGAGCACGCGGCCGCGGGTTTCCGGCAAGGCCCAGGCCGCGAGCACGACCAATGCATAGGCCGCCACGGTCAAGCCGCCGATGGACTGGCCCAACGAGATATGCGCGCTCCAGGCGCCGATCAATGCCGGGCAGGCGGCGCCGATGGCACGGCCCACGCTGTAGCAAAATCCCTGGCCGGAACCGCGCACCGCGTTCGGAAATAATTCCGCGAAATATGCCCCCATGCCGGAGAAAATGCCCAGCACGAAGAATCCCAGCGGGAAGCCGATCAGCAGCAACCCGCCGCTCACCGGAATACGGGTATACGCGAGAATCAGCAAGGCGCCGCAGCAGGCGAACAGCATGAATCCACGGCGGCGTCCCAAGAGATCCGACAGCCAGGCGCTGGTCAGGTAACCTGCCAGCGATCCGACGATCATCATCAGCAGATACCCGGTCCTGCCGCTCACCGAAAGATGGCGCTCAGTCTCCAGAAACGTCGGCAGCCAGGTCGTGACCGCGTAATAGGCGCCCAGCATTCCGGCCGACAGCAGGGTCGCCAGGACGGTGGTGAGCAGCAAAGGTGGCCGGAAGATGTCCAAGAAATCGGCGCTCCCCTCACGCGCACGCACCTGGCTTGCACGCATGTCCAGGTACATCGCCGGCTCCTGTACGTTGCGGCGGATGTAGACGATCAGCAGCGCCGGGAGAATGCCCACCCAGAACAGGACCTTCCATGCGAGTGCGGGCGGCAGCAATACACTGGCGGCCCAAAACGCGAGCGCCGCGGCGGCCCAGCCTATCGACCAGCTGCTCTGCACGACGCCGGCCGCCTTGCCGCGATGCCGGGCCTCGATGGTCTCGGCAACCAGCACCGAACCCACGCACCACTCGCCCCCGAACCCGAATCCCTGCATGGCGCGAGTGAACAACAGCTGGCCATAGGAATGCGTGAAGCCGCTCAAGCAGGTAAACGCCGCAAACCATACGACGGTGAGCTGCAGAACGCGTACACGCCCGTATCGATCCGCCAGCACGCCCGCGCCCCAGCCGCCGATGGCCGAGGTGATCAGCGAGGCGCTCGCAATGTAGCCGGCCTGCGCTTTGCTCATGCCCCAAAGAGTGATCAGCGTCGGAATGACGAAGGTGTAAACCATGAAGTCGAAGCCATCCAATCCGTAGCCGGCATACGCGGCCAGCATCGCGCGGCGCTCGTTCAGGGTGGTTCGTTGCAGCCACATGCCGTTATTCACCAACCGCCGCTCCTGCGGACACCTGCTCCGCCGGGTGATCGACCGAAATACCCAGCCATGCTGCGGCACTTGCGACGGCGAATCCCGCGCCGATGACAAAGGCCGTGCGCCACAAATGTTCTCCGGCCAAATAGCCGATGATGGGAATACCGACGATGCCGCCCAGATTACCGCCGGTGTTCATGACACCGCTCACGGCCATGGTTTCGCCGCGCCCGACCATCATCGCCGCACCCCAATACGCGCCCTCATTGAGCTCCACGGCCGCGAAGCAGCAGGCCAACCCTGCCACGGCCCAATAGGGATTCGCGGCATCGACCGAGATCAGCAGCAATGCGCCGGCCAGCGGCATGGCGACCAGCGGCATGAGCCGGTATCCCCAGCGATTGCCGAAGCGAAGCACCAGCCACCCGGTGATCACGCCGCCGACGCCGGCGCCTACGGCCGCTGCCAGAGGCGGCGTGCTCGCCAGCCAGCCGCTCTCCAGCACCGAGAATTTTCGCTCCTCCACCAGGTAGAGAAACACCCAGTTGGAAAGCAGATAGAAAGAATAATTCATGCACAGGTAGGAAATGCCCAATAGCAGCACATTGCGATTCGTCAGGATGTTCAGCAGCTGCCGGGAGCTGATGTTGGCATCGACGGTCGCAATGTTCTGGCCGCCGATCTCGGCCAGTTCCTCCGCAGACACGGACGGGTGCTCGCGCGGCGAATTGCGACCATACCAGGCCCATATCGCAATCAGGACGACGGCCGGCAGGCTGGCCCAAAGCAATGCGCGCTGCCACCCCATCACCGACATCAGGCTGGCGATGAGCGGTGGGGTGAACGCCGCACCGAGACCCAGCCCCATGGTCTGCAGACCCTGCACCGACGCCCACCAACGGGGCGGAAACCACACCTCGAACATGCCCGCGGATACCGGAAAAATCGCAGCCTGCGAGCAACCCAGCAGCAGCTGCAGCAGGAGCAGCGCGCCGAACAAGCCGGCTCCGGTCAGCCAGTACGGCGCCAACGGTGTCGCGACGGTCGCCAGAAACGCGGCAATCCCGATGATGACGAAGGTGCGCCGCGCTCCCAGACGTTGGCCGAATATGCCGCCTGGAAGCTGGAACAGCCCGTAACCCAAAACGAAGGCCCACTCGATCATGCTGATCTGAAAATGGCTGAGCCCCAATTCCGGCATCATGGGCGAGGCCGTCACCGTGATGCTCTTTTGCTGCAAATAGGCCAGAAAGCCGAAGCCGAACAAGAGAGAGAAAATACGCCAGCGGATACGGATCGCGGGAAGGCGCGCAGCGGGCTTCAGCATGGGATTTTTTTCATACGGCTCGATGCAAATCGAGACAGATCTGGACTGCATGCCCCAGGGAGTTGGCCGCCTTGTCAACTCCGCGTATGTCGTCCGCAACAGCAGCCTCCGGCTGCAGCAGCATTCCTGGCAGCAATACCGCCACGACGCAGGCATGCGGGAATCGCCGGCGCATTTCCTCCACGGTTCCTTCGCCGCGGCCCCGCTCATCGCTGGGGAAGGCGCTGACCACGTAGACGATGGAGACCGCCTCGGCGGCGCCCGGGGGCGAGGCGGTGTTCAAATCCTCGAGCGACATGTGGCGGGCATCTATTTTTTGGTCACGCAAGATGCGCACCAGCAATTCCGTCGCGAAATCGTCGGCCATGGATCCCAACCCCACGCACACCACGACGGATCCCGCGGGCACCACCAGCGGCCCCTGCCACTGGCCGCTGATTTGCTCCCGCTGCCAGCGCAGCTGGCGGCCTGCGTTGGTGCTGGCGAGAACCGAGGATTGGAGGTGGCGGCGCGGCAGCTTGCGGCTGTCGCCTCCGATGGCCGCGATCACCTCGACCAGCGCGTTACGGACCTTGGCCTGCTGATCGGCGCTGATCGTGCCCGCGGCTAGATCGATGCGCGCCAGGTGCAATGCGGGCATCAACACCAGATCGCAATAATTCGCAAACGAATCTTGTTTGAGAAAACCCCGCGCGCTGGCGATGATCTCAGCCGAATCCGCCGACAGCGCGCGTTGGTAGAGACGCTCTGGCATGGTCAGCGCCTGTGTATCCCCGAGCAAAACATCGAGCAAGTTGAGCGCCTTGATGTGCCGTCCGGCAACCAAGAGACAAAGAGTCAACGGAGTCGATACGATCAAGCCGATCGGGCCCCACAGCCAGCTCCAGAATATCGCCGCGATCACCACCGACAACGGCGACAAGCCCGTCGTATGGCCGTACAGCTGCGGTTCCACCAGCTGCCCGGCAATCAACTCCACGACGACGAAGAGTCCCAAGGTTTCCAAGGCCAGGGCCCAGTGCGGATCGACGGCGGCAGCCAGCAACACCGAACACAACGCCGCTATCCACACGCCAATGTAGGGAACGAAGCGCAGCACTCCGGCCAACGCCGCCCAGAGCAGAGGATGCGGCAGGCCGATGACGGTAAGCCCTACCCAGATCGTGAACCCGAGCCCGACGTTGACGGCGAATTGCGACACGAAAAAACGCGACAGACGCGCCCCCGCGTCATTGATCGCGAGAGTGGTCCGGCGGATATCGGCCCCTCCGGCAATGCGGATGAAGCGATCGCGCAATGCCTCGTGCTCCAGCAGCACGAATACCAGCACCACCAGCACGATACCCGCCGTCTCGATCGGCACCCAGATCGATCCGAGAATCCTTTCGATGATCTGCAAGGGATTGAGCGGGGGCTGGTGCAGCTCCACCGGAATCGGATTGGTGCCCGCCTCGGATAGCAGCAAAAGCCTGGATTGATCGAGAATTTTTTGCTGGCGCAAAGCCACCGGCTGCTGCACCGCCCCTGAACGCTGCTCAGCCTCTGTTTCCTGGGAAGCAGCCGATGCCTGCGAAGTGCTTGAGTCCTGCGCCGCGCCCGATTCCTGCGAGCTGCCCGAATCCCGCGAGGTGCCTGGTGCCTGCGAGGTGCCTGATGCCTGCGTCGTCCCCGATTCCTGCGGGGCGTCTGAGTCCTGCGAAGTACCCGATGCCTGCGAAGTGCCCGACTCCGGCGAGCTGCCTGAATCCTGCGAAGCGTCCGATGCCTGCGTCGTGCCCGATTCCTGCGAAGTGGCTGAATCCCGCGAAGTACCTGACGCCTTCGAAGTACCCGCTCCTTGCAAGGTCCCGGGCTTGTGCAGTGTATGCGGCTCCTGCGAAATCGCCGCTCCCTGCCGAGCGCGGGATCTCTCCAAAGCGGCCGGCGGCTCATCCGGGATACGCGGATTCAGGAAGCGCCCCGCCTGCCCGGTGAGCGCATTGAACCTGCCGACGGTGATGTCGTCCAGGGTCTTCAGCTTGCGCTCGATGGTTCGTTCGTATCGAGGCAGACTCTGCACCATGCGGATCAATTGAGAGCCGATGACGCCGGCGACGGCCGCAAATGAAAGCGCCAGTACGAGGACGGCCGCCAGCACCGAGAGGGTTTGGCCGAGGCCCAGACGCCGCAGTAGCCGCACCAGAGGCGCGATCAACAAGCTCAAGATAATGGCCAGGGTGATGGGTACCAACACACCGCGGGCAAAGTACAGCAGGGCCAGCACCGACACCGTCGCCATGATCCCCAAGGCGCGTTCGCGGTTCGCGAGCGGCGACGGATCGGGTACAGATGAGGCTGGCGAATCCATGCTTTATATTCTCATAAACTGCATGCTGATCCTGCCGATGTCCGATCCGCCGGGGCTCCAACTCCACTCCTCGAAGTATGCTCGGCCCCGGCTTTCAATGCGAATAATTGTCGAACAGCGCGTACCATAATCCGGTGCGCGCACGAAAGCGCTCGAGAGCAGGCGTTCCCATTCCAGGCTCACGCCGGTCTGCGGCAACTGTGCATCGGGCGCCGGGCGGTCATCTCGCAACAAAGCCAGCAGAGATGCCGTGTCGCTCATATCCGACAGCGCCGCTTCCAACCGGGTCTTGGCTTTTTGAACTTTGGGCCAGGGCGTGTCGAGCAAGTGATTCGACAGCCCATAGATCCCGGGCCCGAGTTCGCGGCCGGAGTTGCGCACGCTTTCATAGATGCCGAGCCGCTCGCCGTCCGAGAAGATCAAGTTGAAGCCGTTGTAGTCGGCACCCACGCCGCGTAGATAGGCCAAACCGTCGGCGACCGAAGCACCCGACTCGAGCATGGACGTCACGAGTGCACCGCGGCTGGGCGCTGCCGCTCGAAGTCGTTCCGGGTCGCGGTAATTCGTGAGCGCGGCAAATCGGCCCGTGCGGGTAACTCCGAGCCAGGTCCCTCCCGCCTGGAGATCGCGCCCCGCGAGTATCGCCGGATGGTCCGGCCACCAGCCGGCAACGGCCGTCGGACGTGCGTGGAACTCATCGCGATTCGCCGCCACCACGCATGGGTAGCTCGGATGCATGCGCCATACAACGAGAACCAGGCACATCGACGTCTCCTCCCAGCTTGGTACCTCGGCACCGTGATGTTGAACGGTTGACGGTACTCGATCTGCTCCCGCTAAACGGTGATGTGCCTCCTGCGCGGTGATGTACCTCGGCCAGTGCGCACGGTCAGGGGGGATGAGAGGCTGGACGCCAACTGCTGCCTTTACGTTGGCGTCCAGCCTCTCATCCCCCCTGACCTTGTGAACCGGTCAACATCACCGTGCAGAATTACTAAGCGTCTATCGGCAAAAGAGCCCCGTCCAACACTTCAATCCAGTGCCTGACCGGCGTCAGCGTACCCGACTGCAGGTGTTGAATGCAGCCCATGTTGGCCGAGACGATGCATTGCGGTTCCAGCTGCGCGAGATTCCCGAGCTTGCGGTCGCGCAATTGCTCGGCGATCTGCGGCTGCAACAATGAATACGTGCCCGCCGAGCCGCAGCATAAGTGACTTTCGTTGCTCGCAACGCTGACATCGAAGCCCAGCGTACGCAGATGCGACTCGATTCCCCCCTTCAGCCCCTGGCCGTGCTGCAAGGTGCAGGGCGGGTGAAATGCAAGCCGGTGGACTCCGTCGATCCGCAGCTTGCCTTTGAGCGTGGGCACGAGCTGCGGCAGCAATTCGCTCAGGTCGCGGGCGAGCGCGCTGATTCGCGCCGCCTTGTCGGAATACCGAACGTCGCCGGACAGGGCGTGCCCATACTCCTTGATGGCGAGGCTGCAGGCCGAAGCGGAGGTGACGATGGCCTGCACATTCCCCGCGGAGACCATGGGCATCCACGCGTCGATATTGCGGCGCATGTCATCGAGGCCACCGTCCTGATCTCCGAGATGGGTGCGCACAGCTCCGCAACAGCCGGCACCGGTTGCATACACGGTCTGGATACCCGCCCGATCGAGTACGCGCGCAGCTGCGATATCGATGCCGGGCATCATCGAGGGTTGCGCACAGCCTCGCAGCATCAGCACCTTGCGCTGATGCTCGCGGGCCGGAGCCGCGCGCGGGGCCGCCGCATTCCTCGACGGCACCTTGTTCTTGAGAGCAGCCGGCAATAGCGGCCGCAGAGCCCGGCCGATTCGCATCGCCGGAGCAAATAGCGGCGAGGTGAGGCCCTCCTTGAGCAGCCAGCGGACGGCGCGCTCTGCCGGCGGGCGCTCCACCCGTGCGTCGACGATCTTCCGGCCGATATCGACCAAGTGCCCGTACTGGACACCGCTGGGACAAGTGGTTTGGCAGTTCAGGCAGGTCAGGCAGCGGTCCAGATGCTGCTGAGTGCTGCGTGTGGGAACCGCGCCCTCGAGCACCTGCTTGATCAAATAAATACGCCCGCGCGGGCCGTCGAGTTCATCGCCGAGCAATTGATAGGTGGGACAGGTCGCATTGCAGAAGCCGCAGTGCACGCATTTGCGCACGATGTCCCGCGCCTCTTCGCCCTCCGGGGTGCTCTCGAATTCCGGACTCAAATGTGTTTGCATAGGAATTAGAGCTCCGCGTACAAACGCCCGGGGTTAAAAATCCCGACCGGGTCGAAGGCCCGCTTCAATTCACGATGAATGCGCATCAACGCTTCGCTGACGGGCGAAAACACGGCCTCGGACTTGTCGGCGCCCCGAAGCCGCGTGGCATGTCCTCCAGCCTGCGCGGCGGCCTCGCGCACCTCTCGGGCATCGGCGGCGGTGCGCCACCAACGCTGGGCACCGTGCCACTCGATGAACTGCCGCCCCGGCAATTTGACGGGCGTGGCGGTGGGCGGCAAGGACAGCCGCCACAGGCATTCCCCAGCGGCCAATTGGGATTCACTGAGTGCAAAGAACTCCTGGGCTTGATCACGCACACTGTGCCACCAAATGAGCGCCGCCTCGGGAGCGACGACATCGCCGCCCAGCTGGCCGCGTGCCGCGCTCACGGCAGCAGCCGCGCCGGCGAGACGCAGGTGCAGCCGGCCGTCGTGCCAGGCGCTGGCATTCACGGGCAAAGGCTGGGACGCCCACCTCCTCAGTTGCTCGAGGGCGCGGCTTTCTTCCCAATCGAAGCACAGAGTCGCGGTGGCCCGGTTGATCGGCAGCACCTTGAGCGACACCTCGCAGATGACCCCCAGAATACCCAGGGAGCCTACGATCAGCCGCGACACATCGTAGCCCGCGACGTTCTTGGCGACCTGACCACCGAAGGTCAGAACCTCGCCGCGCCCATTGAGCAGCGTCACCCCCAGCACGTGGTCGCGCACCGCTCCCACCGTTGCGCGCGCCGGTCCCGACAGGCCCGCCGCCACCATGCCCCCGACGGTGCCCCCGGCGGCAAAACGAGGCGGCTCGAAGGGCAGGCATTGGCCCCGCTCGTCGAGCGCGGCTTCCAACTCGGTGAGCGGCGTGCCGGCGCGAACCGTCACGACCAATTCAGTGGGTTCATAAGAACTGATGCCTGCAAGGCCGGCCACGGGCAGCGGCTCACCGGTAGGTGCCCCGCCGTAGAAGTGCTTGGTGCCGCCGCCGCGGATCTCGACCGCGACACGATTAGCTCGTGCGAGCAGTGACCCGGTCGATCAAACGTGCTAGCGCAGGATCCAGCCGATCCATCAAAACCTCGGCAAGTCGGCAAAGGGCAGCATGCCGCGATGCACGTGCATCTTGCCGTACTCGGCGCAGCGATGCAGAGTCGGGAATCACCTTTCCCGGATTCAGCAGCTCGAGCGGATCGAAGGCCTGCTTCACCGCGAGGAATTGTGCGCGCTCGGCCGGCGAGAACTGCACGCACATGGAGTTCAATTTCTCGACCCCCACTCCATGCTCGCCGGTGACGGTGCCACCCAAACGCACGCTGGTCTCCAGGATGTCGGCGCCGAACAGCTCGCAGCGGCGCATCTCATCCGGCTCGTCCGCATCGAACAGAATCAGCGGATGCAGATTGCCGTCGCCGGCATGGAACACATTGACGCAGCGCAGGCCGTACTTGCCCTGCATTTGCTCGATGGCGCGCAGCATCTCCGCCAGGCGTTTGCGGGGTATGGTGGAATCCATGCACATGTAGTCCGGGCTGATCCCGCCGGACGCCGGAAAGGCATTCTTGCGGCCGCTCCAAAACTTCTGGCGCTGCGTCTCATCGCGGCTGACCTCCATTCGAGAGGCCCCCGCGGCGCCGAGAACTTGTTCCATCCGCGCAATTTCCTCCGCCACCTCCAGCTCGGTGTGCCGTCGCTCTCGCAGAGCAGAATGGCGGCCGCGTCCAGATCGTAGTCCGCCTGTACGAAGGCTTCGACCGCGGCAGTCATGGCCTTGTCCATGAGCTCGAGGCCCGCGGGTATGATCCCTTGCGCGATCACGCTGGCCACCGCGGCGCCGGCCGATTCGATGTCATCGAAGCTCGCCATGATGCAGCGGGCCAGTTGCGGCTTGGGAATGAGCTTCACCGTGACTTCGGTGGTGACGGCCAGCATGCCTTCGCTGCCCACGATCACCGGGAGCAGATCGAGGCCCGCCGCGTCCAGAGCTCGAGAGCCGAACTCCACCGGCTCTCCATCGATCAGGTAGCCGCGCACCCGCAGTACATTGTGCAGAGTCATGCCGTATTTCAAGCAGTGTACGCCGCCGGAATTCTCAGCCACATTGCCGCCGATGGTGCAGGCAATCTGGCTGCTCGGATCCGGGGCATAGTACAAACCGTACGGCGCCGCCGCATCGCTGATGGCCAGATTGCGCACACCGCATTGCACGGCGGCAGTGCAGGCCGCGGCATCGATGGCGAGGATTGTATTGAATTTCGCGAGCGACAGGACCACGCCCTCCAGATGCGGAGTGACGCCGCCGGACAGACCCGTACCCGCCCCGCGCGCTATGACAGGCACGCCCAAGCGGTGGCAGATTCTGAGTATGGCCACGACCTGAGTTTCGGTTTCCGGAATCACCACCACCAAGGGCGAGGCACGGTAGGCCGTGAGAGCATCGCACTCATAAGGTACGGTGTCCTCGTGGCGAAACAGGATTGCCGCAGGCGGCAGCGCCTCGCTGAGCGCAGCTACCACTTCTGCTTGGCGTCTTGTGCGCGAGGCTTGAGCCTGCGCAGCGGCGCTCGGCACAGCGGCGGCCCGCGCATCGGCACGCGGCATGTCGTCCCGCATTTTTGGGGTGTCCATTGCCGATATTATGCATGACTCCGTTTACCGAGCGGTCGTGCCATGCGGGTGCTCCCCTAATGAGGTGACGAAATCGGCGGCACAAGCGTAGGATTCGCGAAAAGCCCAAGCCGGCGGCGTGAATCAGCGCAAACGGAGAGTAAAGAGTCCATGTTTCACCAGTTATTGACGCCGGTCGGCGATAGTCTGGCGCTGTCCTTCCTGGTTGCGACACTGCCCATCGCAACCGTTCTGGTTCTTCTAGGACTACTGAAGCGGCCGGCGTGGCAGGCTGCCTTGGCGGGGCTCACCGTCAGCTTATTGATAGCGACCACCGTCTGGCGCATGCCGGGGAACATGGCGGTCGCCTCGGCCCTCAACGGCGCCGTATTCGCGCTATGGCCCGTCATGTGGATCGTCATCAACGCGCTCTTGGTCTACAACATCGCGGTGGCATCGGGCCGGTTCGACGCATTCCGCGCGTGGATAATCAGGCACTTGCCCAATGACCGACGGGTGGTGTTGATCGTCATCGGATTTTGCTTCGGTGCGTTGCTCGAAGGCGTGGCCGGATTCGGCGCGCCCGTAGCCATCACCGCATCTCTACTGATCATCTGCGGCTTTCCGGCGCTCGACGCGCTGGTGTTCGTGCTGATTTTCAACACGACGCCCGTGGCGTTCGGTGCCCTCGGCGCGCCCGTCACGGTGCTGGGTGCGGTGACGGGACTGCCGGCAACGGCGTTGGCGGCCATGATCGGCCGTCAGCTACCGTTCATCGCCGGTTTCCTGCCGTTCTATGTCATGGCACTTTACGGCGGGTGGCGGTCGATCCGCGCCCTGTGGCCCATGCTGATGGTCGCCGGCTTCAGTTTCGGTCTGGCGCAATTCGCCGCTTCTAATTACCTGGACTACACTCTGACGGACGTGTTCGCGGCGCTGGGATCGCTGGCGATCACCCTGCTGTTCCTGCAAATCTGGCATCCCGCGGAGGATGCGGAATTCACCATTTCCGACTCGACGCTCGAAACGACCGTAGTCGCAGCGCGCCCGGTGCCGGCATGGCAGGGCTGGATGCCCTGGCTGCTGGTGACGGCCATCGTGATTGCATGGACCTACCTAAAAATTGCCGCAGTCGGCCAAATGGCGGTTCATTGGCCGGGATTGGACAAGGCGATATCGATTACGCTCTACCATGACAAGCCCTATGCCGCGGTCTGGAGCTTCCAGCCGCTGAGTACCGGAACCGCCATCCTGCTGGCAGCCATCCTCACTGCCTTGTTCGTAGGACTGTCGCCGGCTGCATTTTTCCGCTGCGCCGTGCTCACCATTCGCCAGATCTGGCAGGCCGTCGCGACCGTCATGCTGATTGTCGGCCTTGCCTATGTGATGAACTACTCCGGGCTTGCCTACACGCTGGGTCTCGCGGTCGCGTCCACCGGGCATGCGTTCATCCTGTTCTCGCCCTTCCTCGGATGGATCGCCGTTTTCCTGTCCGGCAGCGACACCTCGGGCAATGCACTCTTCGGTAACTTACAAGTGGTCGCAGCCCGGCAACTTCATCTGAACCCGCTGCTGTTCGCCGCCACCAATTCCTCCGGCGGCGTGCTCGGCAAGATGATCTCGCCGCAGAACATCGCCACCGGCGTATCCGTGACCGATCTGAAAGGCAAGGAAGGAGCGGTATTGGCCCGCACCTTCATTCACAGCGTCGTTCTGACCCTTGTGCTGGTCGTCATCGTCATCATTCAGCAATACCTCGTACCAGGCGTCATTCCGAGCTTCGTCTCGGGTCAGTGACGGCCGGCCAACGGAACGGCACCGGCATCGCTTCGACCGACTGGAATGAGCCGGCCGTGATCGGGTTTATTTCGCACGACTGCATTTGAACAGCTCGATCGACGTCGTCGGCTGATTCCCGGTTCTGAACACGGTGACGTAGTTGACCCCCACGGCGAGCTTGATTCCCGTTAGGTTCAAGTAATCCCGGTATCTCTGGTCATTGCGCAAGTTGGTTTCGCTGGCATTGACCAGGGCTTTGCGGTACCAATTCTCCACGACTTCCAGCGGAGCGGACGCCTCCGCCGTAAATCGGGTGCACCAGTGTCCCATCGTGTCGGTCCTCGCCACCTCGTCCATGTCCGCGGTGGTCAGGAAGGGGTAGACGGGCAATCCGGTCAAGTTGTAAACCTCCCTGGCCAAGGCATTCGGTGCCGTGCTCAAAAGCGAGAGCGCCAAGAGGATTGCGATCGGCCCGAGGCTGCTCCGCCGGCTCAACATCCGCATCTCCTACAGAGTCACGATCGAATAACTTCTATAATACCGCGCGCTCGCATGCAAACCATGCGGCCGCCGCGGCGAGCCATCGCTCATTAACGAACGGAAGCGCAATGCCCTTTAACGTCGTCAGTACCACATGGCCCCTGTTTCTCGGCATGGGCGTCCTCATGCTCGGCGCCGGCCTGCAGAGCACTCTTCTCGGCCTGCGCGCCACGCTCGAAGGATTCCCGACCGTGGTAACCGGCATCATCATGTCCTGCTACTATGTGGGCTATCTGCTCGGAACCCTCATCGCACCGCGCCTGCTGCGTCAGGTCGGGCATATTCGCGTGTTCGCCGCCCTCGCAGCCATCGCTTCCGTGGCCGTTCTCGTCCAAGGCTGTTTCGTCCACCCGCTGACTTGGGGCGCAATGCGCCTGATCTCCGGCCTGTGCTTCGCAGGCATCTACGTTGTCGCCGAGAGTTGGCTCAACGATCGCGCCAGCCGTGCAAATCGCGGCAGATTGTTCGCGGTGTACATGCTGGTATTGTACGGCGGCCTCGGCACCGCACAGTTCCTGCTGGTCCTATCGGACCCGCGCACGCCCATCCCGTTCATGCTGGTGTCGGTGCTGATCTCACTCGCCATGGTTCCCATAGTGATTTCCGCACAGCAACTGCCGGAGCACGCGGCCCCGCGTAAGGTGCGCCTTCTCGATCTATACCGCAATTCTCCGCTCGGCGTGGTGGCGGTCACCGTATCCGGTCTGATTTCCGCCATCATTTTCTCCATGGGCCCCGTCTACGCGCGGCTCAGCGGCTTGAACACCAGCAATGTCGCGACTTTCATGGCGGTAAGCATTCTTGCCGCCGTGGTGACCCAATATCCAGTCGGCCGTCTGTCGGATCGCATGGATCGCCGTACGGTGATCGCCTTCGTTTGCACACTTGCAGCGATCGTTGCAGGCAGTATCGTCGCGTTCCCGGATATGCCCCATGGCGTATTCCTGATGCTCGCCGCCCTGTTCAGCGGATTCGTCCTCACGCTCTATTCACTGTCCGTATCGCACGTCAACGACAAGCTCGAGCCGGCGCAAATGGTCGCATCGAGCAGCACCCTGCTGCTGCTCAACGGGTCGGCGGCGGCCATCGGACCCATGCTTTCGGGCAGCTTGATGACTGCCTTCGGGCCTCGGGCCTATTTCGCCACCCTCGCCTCGTTGACCGGCGCGCTGGCGATCTACGACCTTTGGCGTAAGTCGCGGCGGCAGCCGGTGCCCCCCTCGCAGAAAGGTCCCTTCATCCGAGCGCAACCCCGGGCATAGCGAGCATCGCCCGAGCGGCTTCTATACAAATTTACAAGCAACACCGCTGAGTCCCCAGGGCATATTGGCGAGCTAGGAGGTCCCTCAGCCGTGAACATCGCAACGATCCTTCGATCCACCGGATTATTATTGCTCGCAGCTCTCATCGCCGGCACAGCGGCCGGCGCTGCGCCCGCCCATTCCGACATGCAAGTGCTGCACCGTTGGACGCTGGGAGGTGCCGGCGGCTGGGATTACCTCACTCTCGATGCGTCCGGCGAGCGCCTTTTTCTGAGCCGCGCGACGCATGTCGATGTCGTCAGTACCGGAACGGGAAAGGTGATCGGCACCATCGCAAATACCCTGGGCGTCCACGGCATCGCACTGGCCGAGGACTTGCAGCGAGGCTACGCGAGCAACGGCAAAGCCGACTCTGTGACGGTGTTCGATTTGCGGACTTTGAACATCATCCGCGAGGTGAAGCTTGCGGCCCATAATCCGGACGCCATCTTGTACGAGCCCGTCGGCAAGCATGTCTTCACGTTCAACGGCAGGAGCAAGGACGTGACCGTCCTCGATGCCTCGAGCTTGGCGGTAGCAGCCACCTTCGCCGTTCCGGACAAGCCTGAATTCGCGGTTGACGACGGCAACGGCCATATCTATGTCAACATCGAAAGCGAGCCGGGACAGATTGCCGTCATCGACAGCCGCAAATTATCGGTCGCGCGCATTTTTCCGCTGCCCGGCTGCGCAAGCCCGAGCGGCCTCGCCGTTGACAAGGTGCATCGCCGATTGTTCTCGGTCTGCGACGGCAAGACCATGGCGATCACGGACGCCGACAGCGGCCGCCAGGTAGCGCGAGTGCCCATCGGCGAGGGTCCGGATGCCGCCACTTTCGATGCACGGCGCGGGCTGGCGTTCAGTTCCAACGGGGACGGCACTTTGACGGTGGTGCGCCAGCAGTCGGCGGATCGCTACGCCGTACAGGCCACGGTGCCGACTCAGCGCGGTGCACGCACCATGGCACTGGACGCAGCCAGCGGCAAGATCTACTTGGTGAGCGCCGACTTCGAGCCGCCGGTCGCTCCCACGCCGGAGCAACCCCATCCTCGCCCGGTGCCCACTGCCGATTCGTTCACGGTGCTGGTCCTCGGTTCGCAGTAGAATGGCGGCAGCGGCCATCTTCGACGCTGCACGCTAACGCAATTGG
The DNA here is from genome assembly GCA_963807505.1 of uncultured Gammaproteobacteria bacterium. Lineage (GTDB taxonomy): Bacteria > Pseudomonadota > Gammaproteobacteria > Steroidobacterales > Steroidobacteraceae > Bog-1198. Next base: position 55,389 of record CAWECC010000002.1, read on the forward strand.
GCAGCCGTATCTGCGCCCCGTTCATTGTTTCCTCTCGTCGAGGCGGCAATGCGGCGAGTGCTTGGTGACGTAGCCTTCGCGGATCCATCAAAGCGCGCGGTTGGCCAACCGCCGCTCGCCACAGCTTCACGCACCTGGTTTTCGAGCATTCGCGTCAGGTGCTGAACCGCGGTCGATCCGATGCGGTCGAAAGACGTGGCGATGGTCCAGGAAGCATCGAGCCCTTGGATCGGAATGGCACGTAAGCGATCCTGCATGTGCGCCGGTAGCGAGCCATATGGAGCGATTCCCATGCCGGCACCGTGCGCAACCAGATCTGCTACCAGCTGCGCAGAGTTGACCTCGCATCGCACGGTAGGCTTTTCATCGGCTTGAGCAAAGGCTTGGTTCAAGTACAGCCTTAAGGTATCGGGATAACCGCAGAGAATCAGCGGCAATCCGATGAGTTGTTCAAGGCGCAAATCGCTGCGTGAGGCAAGGTGGCAGTCCTTGCGACAGATGAGGCACAGACTCTCGCTGACCAGCGGCGAGTAATGAAGACCGCCCGTCAATGACATTGAAGCGACAACAATTAGGTCCACCTGCCCCGCCGCTACACCCTCCCTTAGGCGTGCGCTGGTGTCCTGCACCACATTGAGAAACGCGAGTGGGAACAACTTGATGAACCGCGCCGCTACTGGCGCTGTCAAATTCGATTGCATGGATGGCGGTGCACCCAGCGAGACAAGGCCTCGTGGTTCCTCAGCACTGGCCGCCATTTCGTCAGTAAGACGTTGCATGCCCTTCAGCACGAGGTCTGCGTGCCGATACAACAACTGGCCCGCATCGGTCAAAGTAACGCCGCCGCTGTGACGGACGAAAAGTGCGTGTCCGACATGCTCCTCGAGTTTCGCAATGGAACGGCTCAACGCGGGTTGCGCGATGTGCAGATGGTCGGCGCCGCGCACGAAGCTACGGGCGTCAGCGATGATCTTGAAGTATCGCAGCTGGCGCAGATCGACATTGAGGCCGGACATATGACAGCTTTGTATCACACAACATCGCGCGCCGCACTCTGGAAGCGGGAATCAGCCTTGCTGCACCAGATTTAGCCTGTGGCGCTGGGTGCGCGCCGTCATGAGACATATAGCCGACCCCGCGGCCCCGACGCCGGCGACGATCGATATGCCGACGCTGAGCCCCCGTGGTCCGGCGAAAAGGTGGTCGGCGATCCAAGCCACACCGAGTGGACCAAGAATATACCCGATACTCGACATGACCAGCATGTAGACACCGAATACTTGTCCACGCATTTGATTCGGACAGGTGCCCTGCAGAATCGAGGGGGCCAATGCCGCCGGTATGACGAGCATTGTCATCCCTATCCCTAGAACGACCAGGCAGGCTGTCGGAGCTTGCACCCAGGGAGCGATAATGAGGGGAACAAACGCACCGAGTGCGGCCCAGGCGGCGATCGCTATCTGAGTGCCCAGCGCATCGGCGGTTCGGCGACGTTGCGCCAGCCATCCGCCCAAAAGAATCCCAGTGACTCCGGAGAGCGCGACACAGCAGCCGTATCCCATTCCGGTCACCGCGACGTTCCAATGATATTTGCTCATCAATACAGTGGGCATCCAGCTGTGGAAGGCCAGTTGCGCCATGACAGAAAACGAAGGGCCCAGAACTTGTGGGACGAAGAAAGCTTTTCGCCGAACGATGAAGCGCGCAATGACACCAATGCTCACCTCTGCGATGTGCGCGCACTCGCGCCGCTGAGGCTCGCGCACCGTAAAAAAAATCGTGGCGAATATCAATCCGAGAAATCCGAACAAAAGGAACACCGCTTGCCACCCATGCACGCTGCCGAGCAGAGGTAGCCTTACCGCGCCATTCACGCCGACCGCATTCACGATCATGCCTCCGAACATCAGCGCGAGACCCGAGCCGGCGCTCGTTCCGATCGAAAGAAAAGTCAGTGGGCGGGCTCGCAAGCTCGCTGGGAAATAATCAGCGACCATCGAAACGGCTGCCGGTGATAAACCTGCCTCTCCTACACCCACACCGAGCCTCGCGGCGAACAATTGCGTGAACGAGCGAGAGAGACCGCACACGCCGGTCATCAAGCTCCATGTGATGATGCTGACAGCCGCCAGCCCCCGACGGCTACCACGGTCTGCAAATCTCCCGAGCGGCAATCCGGCGAGAACATACAGTATGGTGAAGGCCAGTCCGTGAAGCAGGCTGATCTCGGTGTTGCTGAGCGACAGGTCGTGCCGCATCGGCGCAATCATCAGCCCCATGATGAGCCGGTCGGCCAGGGACAGTGTCATGCCCATCATCAAAACCAGGACCACCCACCAGGCGTATCCGTCCGATCTCCACTGCCAGCCGTCATCGGGCAATGGCGTAACCTTGCATGCCCCGCGGATTCGCGCCGGCGCGAAGTATGGGACGCGCACCACGAGTGTCGCGCGCACAGGCCGACAGACGACCCTCGGACCATGGGCCGCCAACGTTAACCAAGTGGCCTCGGCTTCGAAGCGCCGCGATGGTGGCTGGGTCGTGACGCGCCTCCAAGGACAGTGACCCGGGTCGAAACTCCCTCGGCCAAAAGCTGGAGATCAAGTGCTCCGTATGGAAGGCGGGAGACTCGATGGAGTGCTGCAGCGGCTGTCCAAAGTCCACGTGACGTAAGAACAGCTGCAGCGACCACTGTTCTTGTTGATCTCCGCCGGGCGTACCAAAGGCCAAATAGGGATGCCCATCTATGAATGCCATTGAGGGAGTCAGCGTCGTGCGCGGACGCTTATGAGGTGCCAGCGAATTCGCATGCCCCGCGGTAAGCCAAAACATCTGCATGCGAGTCCCCAGGGCGAAGCCCAGCTCCGGGACGACTGGGCTCGATTGCAACCACCCCCCCGATGGCGTCGCCGACACCATATTGCCCCAGCGATCCACGACGTCGATATGGCACGTGTCGCCGAGCCCCGGGGTAGGCGGGCCCAGGGTCGGCTCGCCACCGCCGGCCGCTGCGGCGTGTGAAGCTTTGGCAAACACGGGAATGGCGCCCTGGCGACCCGGGATTTTCCCAGGCCTCATGTGCAGGCTTGCCTCGCGGCCGATTAATTCGCGGCGCTGCGCGGCGTAATCGGGACTCAGGAGAGCTTCGAGCGGCACGTCCGGGTGATCACCGTACCAGGCATCCCTGTCGGCCATGACCAGTTTAATCGTCTCGGTCACGAGATGAATGAACTCATCTCCTTCGGGCTCCAAATCCCCGATGCGGAATCCTTCGAGGATTTTCAACGCCTGAAGCATCGTTGGCCCTTGGCTCCAGGCGCCGCACTTGTACAGGCTGACCCCACGGTAGCGCGTACCCACGGCCCTCTCGATCGGCGGCCGCCATCCGTTCAGGTCTGTCGCGCGGATCAGCCCGCGGTGCCGCCGACCCGTGACGTCAAATGCCGCCGTGGTGCGGCTGAATTCGTCGATGGAGGCCGCGACCGGGCCTTCGTACCAATACGCCAGCGCCGCCTCGATCTGTGCGACGCGATCTTGCGAGACCGACTCGGCGTGCGCCACGATGGCCGAGTAGAGCTCGCCCAAGGCAGGATTCGCGAACAGCTCGCCTTCACGCGGGACACAGCCGCCGTTCAGGAATACCGAGGCCGAGGTCGGCCACTCCGTTTCGAATAACTCGCGCACCGTTGCGATGGTGTCAACGGCTGCCCGCAGCAGCGGGTGGCCCCGAAGTGCGTAATCTATCGCGGGCTCCAGCACGCTGCGCAGCGTGCGAGTTCCATAGTCGCGCAGCAACGTCAACCAAGCCCCGAATGCGCCGGGCACGCACGCTGCGAGCAGGCCTGTGCCCGGAATCAAATCAAGCTCGAGCGCCTTGAAAGCATCGAGGCTCGCTGCGGCCGGAGAGAAGCCTTGACCACAAATGACCGTCGGCTCAACTTCGTTGCCGCGCGCCGCCAATAGGGAGACCTCGCCCCCGGGACCATTGAGGTGCGGCTCCACGATTTGCAGCACGAACGCGGCTGCTGTCGCAGCATCGAAGGCGTTTCCCCCGTCTTCCAGGAGGCGCATGCCTGTTGCGGACGCGATCCAGTGCGTGGATGCTACGGCGCCAAAAACGCCCGACAGTTCCGGGCGAGCGGTGAAGTCAGTCATCATCTCGTCAACGAACTCCCAACGTCTGCATCAGCTCGCGTAATACTTTTAATGGTTGTTCCGACCGGGCGGGCGTCCGCCACGCCACATACCCGTCCGGCCGCACCAAGACAGCCCCGCTTGGTCCCATAAAAATGCCGTGCTCGTAATCAGGAGCCTCGAGGATCCGCACCGTGAGGGGCGCTTTTAGTTCAGCGGACAAATCCACCGCGGCGTTGCGCCAGCCGTGCGCATCCGGCCCGGTGACCAGCACGAAATTCGTGTCGAACCAGTCAATCGTGGATTCGTGTTTGTCAGCATCGACCCAGACATGGGGAAACCGATGGCCAGGGCGGTCGACGGGCGTGTAGCGCTCTGGGTCCAGTGTCGGCGGGGTTGTTTCGTCAGAAACCAAGAAGCCCCGGGGATACCATTGACCTAATGTGATGCCGACGCTGCGAACATGTTTTTCCAGTTCCGTAAACCAAAACTGGCGGCTGTCCTCATCATCGAGGTTGATATGCTTATGCAGCGCGTTCATTCGGCCGCCGGTACTCAATTGAAAATCAGCGGTGATGTTGCCGACTGGACGGCGCTCGGCGTCATAGGTATCCAATGTGCTCGGCTCAAGAGCCCCCTTTAACACCAAGGCGATCTTCCAGGCGAGATTGTGCGCATCTGCGATGCCCGTGTTCATGCCCTGCCCGCCGGTGGGCAAGAAGCGATGCGCTGCGTCGCCGACCAGGAAGACGCGCCCGCTGCGGTAGCACTCGGCCACTTCTCGCGCCGAACGCCATGTGGAGCGGTTGATGACTTCGATCGTACGATCGACTCCAAGCCGGCGCTGCGCGTCGGCCACGACCTCTTCATCGGTTGGAACGCTAGGCCGATCGTCGCGCTCGCCACCGATCCGTCGCAGAATCAGCCAACGATCCTTGCCGTTGGAATTGAGCACAAGAAGCCATGGATCACCATGCCTTTGAGGCGACAGAAGCATGCCGGCCGCTGCGCGTGCGACCGGCAGGTCACTCAAGTCAACCCGCAAATAGTCGTTTGCCATGTAGCCGATCGATGGAATGCCGGTCATGGCGATCCCGGCGATTTTACGCATCCGGCTTCCAGCACCATCGCAGGCCATCAGATACTGGCTGCGAAGGATGTAACGCCGACCGGTTCGGCTGTCAACGCAATGAACGGTGACGCCCTCCGCATCTTGCTCGTAGCCCTCGCATTCCGTCGAAAATCGGATGTCGGTACTAGGGTAACGCTGAACGCCTTGAAGCAGCCCTTCTTCAACCGCATCCTGTGCGACGGTACTTTTCCAGACTGGAGACTGTCCCGGATCAGTTTCGTGCCGCGTCGCGTGCAACTCGTGAACGTTACGGCCGACAGCCCAATGATCGGAGCCGTGCGGCAAACCCCGATCGCGAATATACTGCTCGACGCCCCACAGACGAAACAGCTCCATCGTGCGCGAAAAACTGCCGCGTGCCTTCGGATGATCGGTCGTCGCCGCATTGCGTTCGAGCAAGATCGCATTGATACCGAAGCGTCCCATGAGAAGTCCCATGGACAAGCCGATCGGTCCGCCGCCGACGATGATCACCGGTACGTTCTCAGCGTGATGCTCACTCATGGGTAGAAAGAAACTCCCTGATGATGCGCGTTACGCGCTGCGGCGCCTCGATTGCGATCGCGTGACCGACGCCATTTAAATAGGTCAGCGTCGATCCGCGAATTTCCTTTGCAATTCGCAGGGAGGCGAGGGGGTCGATCACTCGGTCGGACAAGGAACCGATTACCAAAGTTCGAGCACGAATGCCGCTCAAGCGACCCTCGGATTCGAACTGAGCCGTAACGCGGGAGCGACGCATCTGTATCTCGTGCGGACGGCCCATGAAGGCGCTGAGAGCTCCCTGAATAAGCTCAGGTCTCTCCAGTGCCGTTTCGGGGGAGAAGAATCGCGACAGAAGCTCCATCCGTGCGCCTGGATCATGCTCTTGACGATCCCGCAGTGCCATGAAGAGCTCCGGCTCCACCATCGCTTTGATGCGGTTTTGGAATGTGACGCTGAGAATGAGGCTGTCGGTACACTCTGGGTGTCGCAGCGCCAGCTCCTGCGCCACCATTCCTCCGAAGGAACTGCCCCAGACATGCGCCTTCCCACCCAGTGCGTTGATGAGTGAAGCCGCATCGTCCGCCAGATCTGCGGCTGTGTAGTCAACCGGCGGATTTCGCGTTTCGCCGGTGTCGCGCTGATCATAGGTAACGCAACTGAAGTGCTTCGAGAGTTCCGGCAGCACTGACGCGAAGCTCTTACGGTCGGCCTCGGCGCCGTGAATCAATACAAGCAACGGACCCTGTCCGCAGATCTCGTAAGCAGTCTGGATGCCGTTGGCCTCGAGCGTTCGCGTGTGCGGCTGCGTCTTTTGACGCAAACTCGAAAAGTACGTGTGCCCATCGACTGCCATCGAAGTGCTTGGTTCGTGAAGCGGCTCGTCCGAAAAATTCGCCTCCACCATCACACCGTTTGGGTCGAGAAACTGCACCTGCACCATGGAGGTGCCTGGAATTACGCGCGCAATTCTGGGGATCGCAGACGCATCGAGCCGTTTTAGAAGTTCGGCGAGGCCGCGGCAAGCGAACGCGACATGATCCAGCGGACCTGTGGCCTCCGCTGTCGAAGGGCTCTCGAGCAAATGCAAAACGGCTTGGTGTCCGTTGTACATCCAATTGCCATTCAGCGGTTGTTGAGGCCGGACACCCGAATGAAGGCCAAGGATGAATTCATAGAAGCGCACTGTCTCGGCGAGCTTCTGCGTTCTGATGTTGAAATGATCGAGTTCCATGTGTTTGCGATCCGAGGTTGGGTAGGTCGAGATCTCAGTACTTGAATTCGACGTCAACGCCGGCTGTCAGCGGTTGGTTTGTCGCTATTCGGCTGTAGTCCGGGCCCGTGATAGCCAGCAGGTTGAGGTATTCGATCGCGTAGTGGCGATTGAGAACATTGTTCACGAATCCGTAGACGGACCACTTCTTCTTCTCAACGCCAATGCGAAGATTGGTCAAGTCGCGCCCAGACAGTTCATTGACTTGGTAGTTGATATCAATCGTTGGGCTCTGATAGCTGTTTTGAACTTCAGCAACGAGATTCACAGTGCCGATTGGGTGCTGGTACCTCAGATTCGTGCTGATCGTCCAACGGGGCGAGTCATAAAGCGCTTGACCGGCGGTAATGGCGGCGGAAGGGTAGTTCTCCAAGAAACTGGCATCGGCGTAGCCCACACTTTGAATGAACGACAAACCAGGTAGCACAAGCGCCTGGAGCTCGAGTTCGGCGCCCTTGACGGAAGCATCTGGCCCGTTGGTTGTGAACGCAAGGCCACAAGCGAGACCCACCTGCTGCTGCACACTATTCCATTTGGTGTAGAACACATCTGTATTGAGAGTGACGCGTCCATCCCAAAAGCGTCCTTTTTCTCCCAACTCGTAGCTCCACACGGTGTCGGGATCGTATAGCGGCGGTGCACTACTGCGACCGATGGCCTGAAGATTCGCAAGACACTCCGAGCCGATGGTGCCGGTCGTGGGAATCGGAAAATTACCAGCGCCTTCGCGAAATCCCTTGGCAGCGGTCACGTAGAGTAGCGGTCCGCCCTCGGGCGTGTACGACAGGTTGACCATGGGATTCAAGCCATCAGCCGATGCCCGTGCGTCGTTCAGAACGGGTGTGTCGCCGCCGTACGCAAAGCCATTGGCGGCAGATTGCAGGCTACTCTGATATGCATAGTAGCGCGCCCCTGCTTCGAGCTTTATACCATACTCGAATTGGTAGGATACGTTCGCAAATCCCGCTTCTTGACGGATGTGCAGCGGCTCAACTACATGCGCGAGGTTGGTGGTACCGAACGCGCCATCCTCGGCGGTAAGCAGGCCCGGAATGTTATCCACTGATAGATTGAGGTTGTCATAAAAGTCGCTGAAGAAGGCACCCACGATCCATTGGAAGTTCCCGTTCCCCGTCGAGCTGAAGCGCAGTTCTTGGGAAAACTCATGCGTGGTATCAACTTCATTCGGCTGCACCGGGCCGATGCCACCCTCAGACACCGGGAACACCGGGACCGCGAACGCGTCTTGAACACCTTCACTGGCATCCTGCACTTGCTGAGTGGTGCGATTCCAGTACGAGGTGGCAGATGTGATCGAAAAATCCGTCAATGCCAATGTGATCGGCAGTGCGTATATCGTAAAACTGTCCGTGAAAGGCTCCGCCACGTCGAACGGCTGATATTGCGCATTGGTTATCCCAGGGTTACTGTCGTATGCGTTCTCGCCGCCCTGGCCGATACGCTGATAAAAAACGCTTGGCGTAACTGTCAGGATGTCGTTTGGCTTAAAAAGCAGAGCGACGCGTGCGCCGGTGAGTCGTTCGTCATTTACGCCGCTGTGCACTTTCGACACCGGCGCGGACAGCACATTCCCTCGGGTCAGCCCACCGTTTGTGGGGAGAGGGAAATCATCGAGAACGATGCGATCGATCCACCCGCTGTTGTGGGCGTAGGTTCCGACGATTCGCAGTGCCAATATGTCGTTTATCGGGAGATTGATCATCGTACGCTCTGCGTAGTTGAAACCGCCTCCGCTGGTTCCGGAGAGAGTCGTTCGCGAACTGCCGTAGACAGAGCTCAGATCGGGCTCATTGGGAACGAATTTCACGGTGCCCCCCATGGAACCGGCGCCGTATAAGGTCCCCTGTGGGCCGCGCAGTACCTCGAGCCGGGCTAGATCGTATAGATCCGGATCGATCAGAGACTTTCCTGTCGTCGCCGTGGCGGGTGGTGTGATGGGGGTTTCGCCAAAATAGAACCCGATCGTTGGCGACTCACCACCACCAGCCGACAGTCCGCGAATTTCATATTGCGCCTGTCCCGGTCCGGCGGATGACACGGCAACGCCTGGCACGGCCTGTATGGCTTCCTGGGCACTGGATAGGCCGCGAGATTGCAAATCGGCCCCGGAGATCGCCGTGATGCTGAGCGGGGTTTTTTCGACCGTTGATTCTCTCTTTTCGGCGGTGACGACGATTTCCGCCAGAGTGTCGCTTCCAGGCGTTGCACCCGGGGCATCGGCAGCCCAAAGTAGCGCAGGCGCCGTAATGCATAGAATCAGAGCTAAACAACCTAAGTAATGGTTCTTAGGTTCAACAGTTCGTCGTGCGCCGGGACATCCCATCTTTTGTACTCCGCAAGGGCAACTTGGGGCACCAGGACAGTAAGTCCTCGCAGCGCGCCGAATCCAACACCGTGTCGGCAACCTTTGCATGCCTAACAGGCATAGCTCGGCGGCTCGCCGCAAATTTTGCTTCTATAAATAACTGTAAAATTTCGCGATTGGCTCGTGTGCTACTTTCAAAGAGACATGGCAAACCGTCTCATCCGCAATTCGATTCTGACAATCGACTTGGCGCTTGCGGGCTGTGCATCGCGGGAAGCCGCGCCCGCGCGCCCGGAGACGCCCGTGCAACTTGGCAGCGGTCGCGCGGACGGCGCCCCAACGCTTGGCTATCAAAAGATTGGTATCGTGATTTCGGCAGCGATGCGCTGAGTTCGTTGAGAGCCCATCCCGTTATTAAACTACTTGGACGGCCCAGATCAAGTTTCCGATCGGTAATGTAGCCTCAAGCTTGCGCCAACCGCATCTCAACTAGAGTGACGCGAATTGAGGCGACACTCCAACCATTCCATCGGATCGACCATGCGGTCGTTCTTCGTGCACATGAGCCTGTGGCTCCTCTTCGTCTCCGCAGTCGCCCGGGGCCAAGCCGGGCCGCCGTTTCTGACCAACGATCCCGGTACTCCAGGCAGCACCAATTGGGAGATAAACCTGGCTTCAATGCAAGTTGTCACCCGTAACGCCTCTTCGTACCAGGTTCCGCAGATCGACTTGAATTTTGGGGTCGGCGATCGCATCCAACTGACTTATGAGGTGCCTTACGTCTTGCAGACAAGTATGGGCCAGCCGCTCCAAAGCGGGTGGGGCAATGGGTATCCCGGCGTCAAGTGGCGTTTTCTGGATCAGGGCGAGGATGGATGGCAGATGTCCGTGTTTCCGCAAGTCGAGACGGCCGCATCAGAGCTCGCGCGTCAGAAGGCAATTGCGGCGGCTGGGCCGCGCTACCTTTTGCCGTTCGAGGTAAGCAAAAAGGTGGGCCCTCTCGATGTTGATTTTGAAGCTGGCTACTACGTTGCGGGCCATGGGCCGAAAGAGCGTATCCTTGGACTCGTAGCGGGCCGTGCGGTGACTGACCGGCTCGAGCTCGACACAGAACTCTATGATGATCGGGCGTGTGACGGCGGATCTCATTCGACAACGCTGGATATCGGCGGTCGGTACAAGCTGCATCGCGGTGTTATTGCCCTGTTCATGGTCGGCCGCAATGTCAAGGGATTTGCTGAAAGTCAGCCCGAGTTCATGGGCTACCTGGGCGTTCAGATTCTGTTGAGCAATTATGGGCGCACGCTTAGCCATGAACCATGAGACCAACCCCATCCTCGCCCGGTGCCCACTGCCGATTCGTTCGCGGTGCTAGTCGTCGGCTCACGAGGCCTGGAGTAGAATGGTCCCAGTTATTCGACGTGGACACCACCGCCATGAAGCTCTCGCTTGCGCTACCCGCCATCCTATTGTCGCTGGGCCTCGCAGCAGCGCCGTCCGATGCCATGGCCCAAGCCGGCAATTCGGCGGTGAACGCGGGATCGAGCGGGGGCGCCGCTACCGCCCCGCCCTCCCAGGATTCGGCCGCGCCGCCGATTCCACCGCTGACGGTTACCGGCACCGCGCCTTCGGCCCAACAGGCGGTCCCGATTCCTGCACCCACGCAATTCACCGATTGTGTGGCGGACACCGGGGGATCGCTGGCCGATATTCAACAATGCGGATTCAAGCTCGACGCTGAGAGGCATCAGCTGCTCGACCAATGTCTGAACCGCGACGCGAGCGCAGCGCCGCCGGCGGTCGTCCGGGCATGCACCGCATCGATGGAGCTGCGGTTACTGCAAGGCAGGCAGCTGTCTTTTCTGCTGGTGAACCGTGCCGAAGCTTATTTCGGCATGAACGATAAGCAGCATGCACTCAACGACTATAACGAGGCCATTCGTCTGTCGCCGCAGAAGGCCGATCTTTACTACAACCGCGGGGTGTATTACGGCGCGCAAGGCGATCCCGCTTCCGCGCTGAAGGACTACGACGCCGCCTTGCGCATCGACCCCAAGCTGGTCCCGGCGCTGCAGAAGCGGGCGGTCCTTTACCGGAGTCAGAATAACTTCAGCGGGGCCTTCGCGGACTATTCGGAAGCCATTCGCTTGCAACCGAAGATGGCCACGCTGTGGAGCGAGCGCAGCCTCATCGAGTTCTTTCAGCGCGACTACCGTGGAGCCATAAAGGACGGCGATGAGGCGATACGGCTCGATGCAAACCTGGCTCAGGCCCATTTCTATCGCGGCATGGCCTACGGGCGGCTGGGCGATGTCAACAATGCCCGAAGCGATATCGAAACCGCCGTGCGCCTCGATCCGTCGTTGGAGCGCTATGTAACGGCCAAGCAATGAAGCGGAATCATGGTGGTGCGACGACCGCGGTTTCCCGCGCCTCGGCATTCCAACCCCGCAACGCCACCCTGGCGCATTGACCGGACGTGACCGGGCACAACACCTCGATCCGGCGCGACTCGCCGGGCAGCAGCGCGACATAGTTGTCGTCGTAGTACACCGGCAATACGCGCGCACCCTGCCCGTCCAGCATGGTTATTTTTGCCGCGAGCGCGGCAGCTCGGCCTTGATTCGTCAGCACCACGTCGATTCGCGTGTCCTCGCCATCCTTGCGCGCGCGCGCCGACACGGCAATCGGTTGAGGGCGCAGATCGTCCAGCCGCCTTTGACCGGCGGCGTCACGGCTCTGCCAGTACAGGTTGTCGGACAGTATCTTACCGCCGGAATCCGTCAAGGTAAGCTTCACGAGCACCAGAGCCTCGCGCCTCAGCAGCCCATCGAGATCGAGCGGCGGCAGCGTTGCAACCGAATTCGCCGCGACGCCGACCGGATCGACGCGCTGTGCGAGCAGCCGGTTGTCGAGCGAGACGACGCGGGTCCGAAGGCTCAAATGAGCATGGGCCGCGCGCGATATGTTCACGACGGAGAGCGTGAAATCAGGCAGATTGAGCTGAGCATGCACCGGTTCGCACGCCTTCTTCACCGCGTAGTAGGCAGCTGCCGTGTCGTAGTCCGAACCATAAATTTGCCAAGTATTGCTCGGCCACGAAGGATGCGTCATCCACAGCAGGCGGCCGCTGTTCCTGGTCCACAGATGCGCCTGGAATCCTTCGAAAATGGCGCGGTATGACACATAGTCCATGAGCTGCGCCTTGCGTTCGAAATCCTCGAGACTGCGACCCTCGCCATGCTGTTCCGCGAGCGCTGCCATGAACGTGGCCACATCGCCGTTGCCGCCGAAATGCCAGTCGTGATACGCATAAGTGTCGCCCATCGGCCATCGGTCGGCCTCCGGAATGGACGCACGCAGCGACTCGAGAGTCGACAGGGAGGGCGTTCCCACCTCCACCGAAAAGCCCTGCGCCAGGCTGGTGAAGTACTGTTCCGGCGGCCGATAATTATAGGGTCCGCTCCCCTGCAGGTTCACCGAGTTGGAGCTCCCCGTGTAGTAACGCGTGCCGTCGAGCGAGGCCGTCAGATCGGCCAAGCCTTCGTTGATGATGGGCTGCGGCACCCCTTCGTTGCGCCCGAACCAGACCGCAATCGACGGATGATTCCGATAGCGGCTGATCACATCGCGCGCATTGGCGAGAAACAGGGCCGGATCCTGAGCCTCCACCTGGAAGTCCTGGGTCGACTCCCAGAAGTCGTTCAGCACCAGAAGGCCGTACTCGTCGGCGAGATCGTAGAAGACATCTTCGGTATTCTGTCCGAGCCAATTGCGGATGATGTTGAGATTGAGCCGCGCGATGCAGCCGGAAATACGGCTCCAAGCGCGCCCGCGAGATGCGCTTGCGCGAATCGTCCATGCCCCAGCTGCCGCCGCGCGCGGCAATGGGCACGCCATTGACGCGGATGACCAGATACGGCGTCAATGATTCGCTGCCGATGGGGCGCACCGCCGGCGATGTCTCACCCGCCGGCGTCAGCGATTCGGCCCATCCCTGCGGCGTGCGCTTGATCGCCTCATGACGGACATCGACCAGGCGCTGGCCCAAGGCAGTGCCTGCCGCCGGATCCACCTCGACCCGCCGCAGTCGGCCTTGGCTGTCGAACAGTGACAGTTCATAGGTCAATTCGCGGACGCCGAACTTGAGCGTCAGGGAATCCGAGAGCACACCACCGCCAAGGACATCGAGCTCAAGGGTGTACAGATTCGCCGGCCCGTAGCCATTGGGCCACCAGAGACGCGGCTCGTTCAGGTGCAGTTGCGGAAATTCTCGCGGATCCAGCGATACTTCGCTGATACCCGGATTGAGACTCACCGTCTTTTGCACCACGATGCCGCCGAAGCGTGCCCTCAGGATGGCTTGGACCGCGGATGGGGCGCGATTTTCGATCGCGACGGAGATGGAGACATCGGCGGCATCCGTGCGCGGCAGCGGCAGACGAGTGACCACATGCGGGTCCAGCAGCCGCAGCCGGCCCGTCGCGGCCAATTCGACGTCCTGCCAGATGCCCGTGTCGCGGTCGCGGATTCCCGGAATCCAGTCCCAGCCCTCGGTGGCAATGAAGGTCGGACCGTCGATCGCAAGACTGCCGCCGTTTTCCCCCGGGCCGGCGGCGATCGATTGCTCATGTGGGATGCCGGGATGAGGCGGCGGCGACACCCGCACCGCCAGCACATTGCTCTCTCCGGCCCGCAATTGCCCGGTGACATTGAAAACGCCACGAATGAAAGCGCCCTGGATGACTCCCAGACGCACGCCGTTCAACCACACCTCCGCGGCGTAGTTGATGCCCTTGAAAGTCAGCGTGAATTCCCTGCCCTGCAGATCGGCAGGCACATCGAAGATGCTTCGATACCAATAGTCCTGCCGGCTCAAGAAATCCGGAATGGCGAGATTGTTCAGTCCATAGTCCGAGTCGGGGTAAACGCCGCGCGCGATCAAAGTGGTCAGCACGGTGCCCGGAACCACCGCCGCATACCAACGCGAGTCGTCGTACTGCGGCTGCGACAGCGTTGCACCGAGTGCCATCCCCGCCGCGAGCCCTGACTCGAGCGCCGGAGCGGGACTCAACCGCCAAGATCCGAGCGCCCAACGTTCGGCACCGCGCGGCTCCAAGCCCTTTGAAGCAGGTTCGGGCTCCGCCACGGGTGCGCCGGGCGGACTCTTGGCCCGCGGCAGGGTCCACACATCTTGCGGATTTTGAAGGCCGCGCCACGCATGCTCCTGCCAAGGCCAACCCACGCCGACGGCGTCGAAAGTCACCCGCGAGAAATTCGGCGGCGCCTGAGCCAGCGACTGCACTGCCGCGGCACCGAGGGCCGTAGACATGAGCGTCCATTGCGCCAGAGAGCCGCCGAAATGCGCGTGGACTGCCGACGATGCCGTCGTCGGCGCCAGCTCGAGACTCGGGGGTACCCGCGGCGTCAACAACGGTTGGGCCGCGACTTCCCGGCCGTCGAGATAAAGGTGCGCAGCCGCACCGTCGAAGACCGCGGCCACGGCATACCACCGGCCTGCTTCGAGTGCGGTGCCTCCGCGCAGCGTGGTGGATCCCACGACCAAGCTGAGCGAACCATCCCTCACCGCCAACCCCCACCACTTCCCACCCGCGATATCGCCGACGGCGCAGACGATCGCCTGACCGGACTGAGGGTGCGCCATGCGCAGCCAGCCTGCCATGGACCAGGGTGCCTGGGCAGCCAGCGGAGCCGCCTGCTCCGACAAGGCGCGAGTTAGACCGACACCGCCATCCAGAAAAGTGGCGTTGTATGGGCCGAAATTGGCCGTGCCTAAATTAGCCGTGGGCGGACCCGATGACAGCGCCGGGCAGACTGTGATGCTCTCCCACAGCGCGCACAACGCGAGACCGCAAACTAAGCGCTTCCGCATGCCGGCCCTCGGTGAACCCGTATGACAACGCTGACACACTACAGTACCCCTTTTTCCATTTTTCCGACAGGCGTTCACCCGCAACGCCGCCATCCATGAGCGCCGGCCGCCCGCAGCAGAGCTGTCATCGTCGCGAGTCTGACCGGCATGTCACGCGACTTCGACACATTCGTCGTCGCCGGCATCGCGAGCACAGCGAGAATTATTTTCTTATGTACGCTGGCGCACATAATTCGGAGCATTCGCCCCCGGCCGCAGCGGCGATGGCTACGGCAGCCGCGACATGCTGCGAGTCGTCGGCTCGATGTATTTGATCTCGGCGCCAGTCGGCGCTCCTGCGTCAACTCTTGCTCTTGCATGGCAACTCTTCGTCGTCGCATATCGATTCTTCGCCGGCGTCGTCATCGGCGGATCCTCAATGCTCGCTCTGCCGCACCTCACGCCGATCGCACCTTCGCATCGACGCGGTGCGTTCGTCGGATCGTTCCAACACTCAATTTCGTGACCGGGATTCTGCTCGCCGACGGCAGGAATTTTTTTCGTCTCCCTACCGAAGGCACGGTGATTTTTGCCTATTTTTGCCGTATTTTTCCAGACAGAGTGCGTGCGTGGTCACGCCGTCGGCGGCGCGACACACTGGATTTTGAAAGCGCCGATCGCCGGCGACTTTCCGGTAATCGCTGCGCATTCGAAAGCCGCAGCATTCGCATTCTCGCAAGATGATGCTGCAATTCATCGCCGCATTTTTCTTTGTGCCAGAGACGCGAGGCGTTGCGCTTGAACGCTCGAGCTATCTGCCGCGCGGGCCACGCCGAGATGCGGCGCGGCGCAATATGTGAATCCAGGAACCGCACGGAAGCACGGTACGATCGATTAAAGACAAAGAAAATATTTATTCGTTGACTCTGACGCCGAATCGGAGTTAGCCTTCGGATCAGATCAGTTTGGGTGATAGCCCAAGTGATGGGGGAAGAAGCAGATGGACCGCGGTCCGGCAGAAGCACGCCCAAGCGTGACGCCGGCATCGGTTGAACCTCGCCAATGGCCGGAAAGTCAAATTACTGGGGAGAGTTAGTACCATGTCGCATCGTAAGGAAAAGCGGACGCGCCAAGCTGCTCGTTTAGCAATAATGACAGCGGTGTCACTCGAAACTTCGTTCGTCGGGCATGCAGCCTTCGCCGACCAACCACAGACAACGACCCAGACTTCGACCAAGTCCGACGATTTGCAGGAAATCGTGGTGACCGGGTACCGCCAGTCGTTGCAGACGGCCTTGGACACCAAACGCAACTCCAATCTCCCGCTCGAGTCGGTGGCCCCCGAAGACATCGGCAAGATGCCCGACCAAAACGTGGCCGAGTCTCTGCAACGCCTGCCCGGCGTCCAAATCGACCGTGGACAGGCGGGCCAAGGGACCTCGGTGTTGATCGACGGGTTGCGTCAGAATCTGACCACCCTGAACGGGGATACATTTCTGACCGGCCGGGAATTCTATGTTTCCGGCGAAGCGGCGAATGCCGGCGGCGGCGCCACCTCGCAATATGCCTCCCTCGAAGGTATTCCGAGTCAAATCGTCGGCGGCATCGATGTGTACAAGAATCCCGATGCGTCGATGACCGAGGGTGGACTCGGCGGCACCATCGATCTGAAAACCCTCGATCCGCTCAAGCAGCCCGATGGCCTTTCCCTCAGCGGAGTTCTGCAGGAAAGCAGTGGAGATTTCACCAACAACACCAAGACCCCGGGGGGCACCTTGGTCGGCTCCTACAAGGTCAGTGACCGCTTGGCCTTCACCGGGAGCTTTACGTTTGACGACGAAAAGACCCACACCAAGGAATTCCAAGACCAAAATCGCGCCGACTGGATCATCACGCCCGGCGCGACCAGGCCCTACACCGGATCCTTGACCGCGGCCGGCCTGTCCGCCCTTCCCAATGGCAAGACCTATATCGACCCGCAATTGGGCTATTTCA
Source organism: uncultured Gammaproteobacteria bacterium (assembly GCA_963807505.1). Taxonomy (GTDB): domain Bacteria; phylum Pseudomonadota; class Gammaproteobacteria; order Steroidobacterales; family Steroidobacteraceae; genus Bog-1198. Next base: position 72,604 of record CAWECC010000002.1, read on the forward strand.
CGGATGCTTTTGATTACCGCGACGATAAGGGTGCTTCGTTCGGTATCGCCGCGAAGGTGACGGACCACATCGAAACCAGCCTCAACTGGTTCTTCTCGAGCGAAACCGACACAAACTATAGCTATACCGATAAGGCGTGGTTCAACGGTCAGGGAGCGGCGTCAGGCAGCCTGCTCCCTGGCATCGACCCCACCAAGCCGTATTCCATCGACGGCAACGGCGTGGTGCAAAACGGCACCTTCAATGCCAACGGCGCCGAAACCGCGACCTTGTATCAGCAGAACAAATCTCAGGCGAACAACTTTCAATGGCTCACCAAATTCAATGAGGGCGGCGCCCTGCGCGGCAGCTTCGACGCATCGTTTTCGCGCGCCACGTCGAATCTGCAGGCCGATCAAGCCGACGTCGAACACGAGCAGTATCTGACCAGCGCCGGTGTGTCGACCGCACCCGCCGCACCCGGCTGCAACAACGGCTCATCGACCTGCTCAGGGGGAAACAGCAAACACGGGTACGAGTTTGCGTACGCGAACGGCGGCACCTCCGGTCTGCCCTCCGTCAGTTACCTGGCGCCCTATGCCGATATCTTGAACAATCCGAACTACACCACGTTCAAGTCGAACTGGGCCTGGGCCAACCTGACCGAATATAAGCAATTTGCAGTCAAGGGCGACATCCATTGGGATCCGGCCTTCGTCACCGATGTGCCCACGACCATATCGGCGGGCGTGCGCTACGCCGGCCGCGACGTCGATCAAACCTTCGGCCGCTACCTCATCAACGGCACGCTGGCCGACGGCGAGGTTGCGGGTAGCGGCAACAACTGCGCTTGCGGCCCGTGGCTGTACTACCAGGATCCGGGCTACGGCAAACCCAACATCCCCTATTCCACGGCATTGTCGAATCCGGGCCTGGCTCTGAACGTCAACAACTTTGGGGTCGGCACCATCACCGTGAAGAATCCCACCACCGGTGGGATGACCAATCCGGCCACCTTCTTGCAGTCGGTCTGGTCGGGCGCCGGGGTGCCCAACAACACCGAGCGGTTCTTCGTCGATAACCTGAGTTCGTTCCAGGTCACTGAGCGCACCACCGCCAGCTACCTGATGATGGACATCGGCGGCCCGACGAGCCGGTTCCATGCGAACTTCGGTGTCCGGATCGTCAACACCGACCTGACCATTCAAGGCGGTCAGACGGCGGCGTCGCCGACGTATTATGGAACGGCATCGTGGAACGGTGTCGACTCCAATGTGGTGCCCGTGACCACCCGGCGCAACTACACCGACGTGCTGCCCTCGTTCAATTTCGTACTCGATGTCACCGAACAGCAGAAGGTTCGGTTCGGCGCGGCACGCGTCATGTCGCCGCAGGATCTGTTCCAGCTGGGCGTGGGCAATACGTTCAACTTCACGCGCAGCACCACCCGGGTGCAACCCAACGGCACGGTGGGCGGGTTCTTCTTCGTCAACGGCGCTGCGGGAAATCCGCAGCTCGATCCCTATCGCGCATCGCAGTTCTATCTGTCGTACGAGAACTATTTTGCGCCGGGCGCCATCGCAAGCCTGTCGACTTTCTACAAGCAGGTGGACAACTTCACCGAGATCAAAACCATCCCTACCTTCGTCAAGGATGATTTCGGCGGCGACACGGGCAACGTCACGGAACCAGTCAATGAAGGTTCCGGCCGCATTTATGGAGTGGAGGCCGGTGCCCAGTACGCCTTCGCCAATTTAGCCGATTGGCTCAACGGCTTTGGATTCGCCGCGAACTACACCTACTCCAAGTCGACGACCGACAGCGCGAGCACCAGCTTCTCCTACGACTCTGCGATACCCGGAGTGGCACTGAACGCCGCGACCGGGACCTTGTTCTATGAGCGCTTCGGCTTCTCGAGCCGATTGTCGTACTCCTGGCGGGATAAGGCCGTCAATGACAGCCAGGTGGGATCCACCTTCACCTTCCCGAATGCCAAAGGAGTACAGACGACCTACCAGGTATTCTCCGCACCGTACGGGCAACTCGACGGCCAAGTGGGTTACGACTTCAACAGGCATGTGGGCGTGTTCCTTTCCTTCCAGAACCTGACCAACTCGGCGCAGCACACCTACCTGCAATGGTCGAACCTGCCGTTCACGTACGACGAAAGCGGACGGCGTTTCTTCCTGGGAATCAAGGGTAAGCTGTAAGGGGTTCCGGCACCGTCACATCCAGCGATGCGACGGTGCCGTTTTTCATCCCGTGCGAGTCGTCGATCGTTCTCGGTCGAAGGTCCTGATCCATATGCCGGACAACTCCCAAATAAAGAGCATCGCCATCGTCGGTGGTGGCACCGCGGGCTGGATGGCGGCCAGCATACTGGCGCGCGCCTTGCCCGGAACCGGATGCACCATTACCGTCATCGAATCGCCCGACATCGGCACGGTAGGAGTCGGCGAGGCGACCATCCCTCCCCTGGTGGATCTGCTGCGGTTTCTCAATATCAACGAAAGCGATTTCGTCAAACACACACAGGCGACGTACAAACTCGGTATCAAGTTCACCGACTGGCCGCGTGCCGGGCATTCCTACTGGCATCCGTTCGGCAGCTTCGGCAGCATGATCAATCTGCGGCCCTTCTTTCACGCCTGGCACAAGGCCAAGGCAGCCGGCCTGCCGGTGCGGTTCAACGATTTTAGTCTGTGCTCGACGCTCGGGGACGCAGGAAAATTCTGCTTTCCGGATGCCACGGTGCAGGGACCCGTCTCCGGCCTGCGTTACGCCTTGCACTTCGATGCGGCACTGGTAGCCCGGTATTTGCGCAACTATTCCGAGCGGCTGGGCGTTACGCGCCTCGAGCGCACCGTCGCGCAGGCCACCCTGCGCCAAGATGGGTTCATCGATGAGATCATCTTCAGCGACTCTACCCGTCTGCGGGCTGACTTGTACATCGACTGCAGCGGGTTTCGCGGGGTGCTGATCGAAGGTGCGCTCGAGACCGGCTATATCGATTGGACCGCTGTGCTGCCCTGCGATCGCGCGGTCGCGGTAATGACCGATAGGCCCGTTACGCGGCCGCCCTACACGGAGGCGAATGCGCGCGCCGCCGGTTGGCGCTGGCGCATTCCGCTGCAGCACCGTGTCGGCAACGGTTATGTGTATTGCAGCGCCCACCTCAGCGACACGGCCGCGCTCGACGATCTCCTGGCTGCAGTCGAGGAGAAGCCGCTGCGGCGATCCGCTTTTTCTGCGGTTCGTGACCGGACGTCGCAAGCTGCTGTGGAACCGCAATTGCGTGGCTCTGGGCCTCGCGTCCGGCTTTCTCGAGCCGCTCGAGTCCACCAGCATTCACATGGTGATGGCCGGCGTATACAAGCTTCTGGAGCATTTCCCCAATACCTCGTTCGCGCAATCGAACATCGACTCTTACAACAGCGAGTTGATTCAGGAAATCGAGCGCATCCGCGACTTCATCGTTCTGCATTACTTGACCGGGCGCACCGATACGCCGCATTGGGCGTATTGTCAGCACATGAAGCTGCCCGACAGTCTCGCGCAGCGCATCGATCTCTACAAACGCACCGGCCGCATCCGCTGCAAGCCCGGCGAATTATTCACCGATTTGAGCTGGTTCTACATATTCGAGGGCATCGGCATGAACCCCGAGAGCCATGACCCATTGATGGATGTGGTGAACATGAATCAATTGCGGGAGATCTTGGAGTCGATCTCGAAGGACACCGCGCTGGCCTCCCGGTCCGTGCCCTCTCACGACAGCTATTTCTCTCCTGAGACCCCCACTCGATGATGGCGCCCAAGCCATTGCTGGGCGGAGTGGAGTTGGGCGGAACGAAGTGCGTGTGTCTGATCGGCACCGGCCCGGACGATATCCACGCGCAAATTGCGATACCCACAGGGGCTGATGCGAACTCGACCTTGAGCCTCATCGAAGCGACTCTTCATGGCTGGAAAGATGTGCACGGCCCGATCGCGGCATTGGGCATCGCCTCCTTCGGGCCGGTCGATCTCGATCGAACCTCGCCGCGCTACGGCTTTATCACATCGACGGCAAAGCCCGGATGGCGCAACACCGACGTCGCGCGCCGCCTGTCCAAGGTTTTTTCCGTGCCGGTGGGTTTCGATACCGACGTGAACGGCGCCGCACTCGCCGAAGGGCGCTGGGGTGCTGCGAAGCACCTGGCCGATTTCGCCTACGTCACCGTGGGCACAGGCGTGGGGGTGGGTCTCGTCGTCGACGGGCGGCCGGCTTACGGGTTCAGCCATTCCGAACTCGGCCATATCCGCATCGCGCGCAAGGCGGGAGACGACTGGCGGGGCTCATGCGCGTTTCACGGCGACTGCGTCGAGGGCCTGGCTTCCGGAGCGGCGATCGCGGCCCGTGCGGGCTTGCCCGCTCATCAGATTCCGCAGGATAGCCCCGTATGGGAGCTGGTGGCGCACGCCTTGGCGCAACTGCTGCACACCCTCGTGCTGGCCACCGCGCCGCGGCGCATTTTGATCGGCGGCGGAGTCGCGGAGGGCCGGCCGGAGCTGCTCCTATCCGTGCGGCGGCAACTTCTCGACAGTCTGAACGGATACTTGAAATTGGACCGGCTCGCGGGCGGCATCGACGCCTATGCGGTGCCTCCGGGACTGGGACCGCTGGCAGGACCGCTGGGCGCGCTGGCGCTCGCGGCCGACACCGTTTGATAGCGGTTTACGCCACCCCCACCACTCGGCCACGCCCATGCGAAAGAAGATCCCAGTCCAGAGTCCAGTGCAGGCGGCCGAAACCCCCGGGCCGCAACTGTCCGGCACCAACTTGGCGCGCGCCGGGGACCACAACCAGCGGGTCACGCTGCACGCCGTTACGGGTCAACGGACCCGTCACGCGGACCGAGCTTGCATCGAAGACCGGTCTCACGCCGGCGGCGATTGCGAACATCACCAACCGGCTGCTCCGCGATCGGCTCATCCTGCGCGCCGGGCGCTTGCACGGGGCGCGCGGGCAGCCGGCCGGCAAATTCGTGGTCAATCCCGATAGCTGCTTCTCCATCGGGCTGAATGTCGATCGGGATCACGTGACGCTGGTGGTGCTGGATTTTGTCGGCAAAGTGCGCGCACGCGCCTCGCGGGAAATTCATTTCGCAAAGCCCTCGACCGTGCGCACATTCTTTCAGCGCTCCATCGGCCAGCTGCTGGCCAAGGCGGGCATCGCGCGCAGCCGCCTCGTCGGAGTCGGTGTCGCCTTTCCCGACGACATTACGCGGGCGCACCTGCCGGACCAGCCGGCCGACTATGCGGCCTGGGCCTCGGTGCAAAATCGATGACCTCATCGGCGATGTGCTCGGAATTCCCGTGTTCATCGAAAACGACGCGGCGGCGGCGGCGATCGGCGAAATGCAGTTTGGGTCCGGGCATCGCTATCGAAGCTTTTTCTATCTGCTGGTGACCGCGGCCTTGGGCGGCGGTCTGGTGGCCGATGGCAGCTACTTTCGCGGCGCCAACGGCCGCAGCGGCGAAATCGGTTGGCTGCACGCGCGCAGCGAAACCGGCAAGGACAGTCAATTGCAGAACATCGTTTCGCTGTCCTGCCTCTACAGCCGCCTCGCCGAACAGGGTTTCCGCGTAGCGACGCCGCGCGGACTCATGCACCTCGAGCCCTCCGCACGCCTGATCGTAGATCGCTGGATCCACGAATCCACCGAGGCATTGGTTGATTCGTTTGTCGCCATCAATTGTCTGATCAACCCGGAAGCCATACTCATCGGCGGTCGGCTCCCCGCTGCGCTGGTCGACCGGCTGGCAGCTTCGCTCAACCGGCGGATGGCCGCATTCGCCACGCAAATACCGGCCATCGCACCGGTCGCCCGCGCCCTGACCTCGGACGATGCGCCGGCCGTCGGCGCCGCCATTCTGCCGTTCAGTTACCGGCTGCTGCCGACACGCTTCGCACTCCTGAAACCGACATGAGCGCCAAGCCCACGTGAGCGCTCTGGAGCCGCTGCGGGCACGGCTCGTGGAATGGCTGGTTGCCGCCGCGTACCCCCTGTGGTCGCACCATGGCATTGATCCCGGCAACGGTGGGTTCGCCGAGGCGCTCGATGGCAACGGGCATGCGATTGCGCTGCCGCGGCGCGCGCGGGTTCATCCACGGCAGGTGTACGCATTTTCCCAGGCACGCGCCTTCGGCTGGCGAGGCGATACAATGGGCATCGTGAGCCGTGGAATCCAGTATTTCGAGAGGCACTATCGGCGCGCGGATGGATTGTTCCGCACCATGACAGACGCCGGCGGCGCGGCGCTCGATGAGCGTGCGCTGCTCTATGACCAGGCATTTGCGCTGCTCGGGTACGCGGCGGCGGCCGCAGCGCTCGATGTGCGCGCGGAGTTTGAGACGCGCGCACTCTCATTGCGGCAGGCGATCGAGGCTCATTTGCGCACGGAGGACGGCGCATATCAATCCGTCGAGGGGTCGGCGGGTCATCGAGAGTCGAATCCGCACATGCACCTGCTCGAGGGATACCTGGCATGGGCTGAGATTGGACAGGATGCCGGATGGGCCGCGGGCGTTCGGGTCATCGCCGAATTGGCGCTCTCGCACCTCATCAACGAGCAAACCGGCGCGATCGGCGAATCCTACCTCGCCACATGGCAGCCGGCACCGGGGACCGCGGGCCGCGTCGTCGAGCCTGGGCATCAATTCGAATGGGCGTGGCTGCTGCTCCGCTGCGAGCGCTGGCATTCTGCCCCAGCCTTGCGCGGCGCGGCTCTGCGGCTCATTTCCATCGGCGAGCGGTTCGGCGTTCGCAACGGTGTGGCCATCGGCGCGCTGTACGATGATTTCTCGATCAAAGATGCCCGCGCACGCCTCTGGCCGCAAACCGAGCGGCTCAAGGCGGCACTGCTTGCCGCAGCCCTCACCGGAGAGCCGCATTACGAGGCCATGGCCGAGGCCGCCGTCATGAGTTTTTTCCCGTATCTGGACGCCCCCGTGTCCGGCCTTTGGCGCGACGTACGATTGCCGAACGGCGAGTTCATCGGCTCGCCGGTGCCGGCAAGCACTTTTTATCACTTGGTGAGTGCCATTGCGGCCCTGAATCAGCCGAAGCCACGTTCTACACGGATGAGCTTGAATTGAATCAGCTTGAACTGAATCAGCTTCAATTAAATCAGCTTGCCTCTTTGCTCGATGCCGAACGCTATGTGGAGCTGGAGACCAAGGCACGGGAGCTACTCGAGCTGCATCCGAGCGCGGGCATCGTTTGGCAGGTCTTGGGCATATCTCTGACGCGTCAAGGCAAGGACTCTCTGCCAGCCCAGGAGATGGCGGCTCAATTGCTGCCGGAGGATGCCGGCGCGCACAATAATTTAGCCAATGCACTGGGCCGCCTCGGGCGGCTCGATGAGGCGGTCACACACTACCGGCGCGCGCTGCACCTGAGGCCGGACTTTGCCGAGGCGCACAATAACTTGGGCCATGCGCTGCTGGATCTCGGACAGTTCGATGACGCGGCGGCAAGCTGCCGCCGCGCGGCCGAACTCAAGCCGGGCTATGCGGAGGCCCATGACGCTCTCGGCAGCGCGCAACTAGCGCTCGGCCGCATCGATGAGGCGCTCACAAGCTACCGCCGCGCGCTTGAAATCGAGCCTCAGTTCGCGGAAGCACATAACAATTTTGGAAATCTCTGGCTCGAGCTCGGCAGAATCGATGAGGCGCTGGCCAGCTACCGCCGAGCCCTGAAGATCGATCCGAATTTGGCCGGGGCGCACAACAATCTCGGTAATGGTTTACGGAGCCTCGGCGAGCTCGAGGATGCGGCCGCAAGCTATGGCCGGGCGCTCGAAATCAATCCTGATTTCGCCGAGGCGCACTGCAACCTCGGAGTGACCTTGAGGCTGCAGGGGAACACCGCGGCAGCCCAAGCCAGTTGCCGTCGCGCCCTCGAAATCAATCCACAGTCGGCCGCGGCTCTCGTGGCGTTGGCGGATTCGAGCGGCGACATGGGTCACTTTGCGCAGGCCGAGGCATTATTCACGCGCGCCATCGCGATTCAGCCGGATTTGCCGGAAGCCTGGGCCGGCCTCGCGCGGTCGCGGAAAATGACCGTCGCCGACGCTGCCTGGGTTGCGCAGGCACAGCGAATTGCAGCGAAGGGATTGCCGCCTCGTCACGAAATCAGCTTGCGCCATGCCATCGGAAAATATTTCGATGACGTGCAGGATTTCGACCAGGCATTCGCCAATTTCCGCCGCGCGAACGAGCTGACGAGCCGGCGCCGGGCGAAGCATGACAGGGCACAACTGACGCGGACCGTCGATGACATTACGCGATCCTGGGATCGAAATAGAGTCAGCCGTAGGACCGGCGCGAATGAATCCGAGCGCGCGGTTTTCATCGTCGGAATGCTGCGCTCCGGCACCTCACTGGTGGAGCAGATTTTGGCCTCGCATTCCGCCGTTTTCGGCGCCGGCGAATTGACATACTGGAGCGCCGCATCGGCAGCGCATGCCGCGTCCCCCGGAAACGCAGAGATGAGCGACCGTTCGTTGCGCACGCTGGCCGACGACTACCTTCGCTCGTTAGTCAAGCTGTCCAACGGCGCGCTGCGGGTCGTCGACAAAATGCCGACCAATTTCCCCTTCTTGGGGTTGATTCATGCGGCGCTGCCGAACGCGCGCATCATCCACATGCAGCGCCATCCCCTCGACACCTGTCTTTCCATCTACATGCAGCCATTCGAAACCGCCGTTTCCTACGCGAACGACCTGGACGACCTGGCGCACTACTACAGCGAATATTTGCGCCTCATGGATCACTGGCGAGCGACGCTGCCCGCCCACGTGATTCTGGACGTGCCGTATGAAGGATTGGTGAGCGATCAAGAGGCGTGGACCCGAAGAATGCTGGACTTCATCGGTCTGCCCTGGGACCCGCGCTGCCTGGACTTCCACCGGACCGAGCGCACCGTTCTCACGGCCAGCAAATGGCAAGTGCGCCAGAAGCTGCACGGATCATCGGTCGGCCGCTGGCGCCATTACGAAAAATTCTTGGGAGCGCTGTCGAAGTTGCCCGCCTTCGATGCTCCCTCAGCGCAGTGATGTACTTCGGCCAGTGCGCACGGTCAGGGGGATAAGGAGTGGGAAGCCAACTGATCCGGCCCGTTGGCTTCCCACTCCTTATCCCCCCTGACCCTGTGAACCGGTCAACATCACCGTGCCGCGGTACTAGCGCCGCGCGGGCCGCGCGGTCGAGTTGCGAATGACCAGTTCATGCTCGAGCAGGTGCCGCGGAATGCGGTCGGGCCAGCCGTTGCGCCGCGGTTCGAACTGAATGATCAAGTCCGCGGCGATTCTCGCCATCTCGGCCACCGGCTGGCGAACGGTGGTCAGCTCAGGCCATATCATGCTGGCGACGGGCGCGTCATCGAAACCGGCCACCGATAATTGGCCCGGCAGATCGAGCCCGAATTTGCGGGCCATGGACACGACTGCCGCCGCCATGTCGTCATTGCTGGCGAAGATGGCGGTGGGCGGCGAGGTCGAGCGCAGCATTCGTTCTGCGCAGATCAATCCGTCGCCGAAATCGAAATTTCCGGTCTGCACCAGATCCGAGTCGACGGGAATCTGCTGTGCGCGCATTTCGTCCACGAACCCGAGGTAGCGCTGTTCGGTGGCACCGTGCTCGGGTCTGCCGAGGATGAAACCGATGCGCCGGTGTCCAAGGCCGGCCAGATGCGCTGTGATCTGCCGAGCCGCCGCGTAGTCATCGATGCCGATGGACGGGGTGGCGCTCAAATGCTGCTTCGGCGCGATTCGCACGATGGGGATGGATGCCTCCTGCAGCTTGTTCAAGACCAACGGATGATCGCTCAAGGGCGGCAGTAAAATGGCTCCCTCCAGGCGCAGCTGCCCGAGCAAGGTGTCTATCTGCTTGTCGATGTCGGGATTCGTCACATCCCAGGGCTCCACCATCAGATGCAGGCTCGACTCCCGGCAGCGCGCGACCGCGCCGGCTTGAAATTCACTCAAGTAATCGCCGGGTTTCTCGCAGAATAGTCCGATGAGAAAGGAGCGGTTGCTCGCCAGGCCGCGCGCGTTGAGGTTCGGCCGATAGTTCAGCCGCTCGATGGCCTCGAGAATGCGCGCACGGGTGTCGGAACGGACCCGGGGCTCATTGTTGATGACTCTCGATACCGTCTTCGGCGAGACCTTCGCAAGATCCGCGACCTCTTGGATGGTGACGGACGCAGGAGTTAGATTAATGGCCAATGTGGAGACCTCGAGGTTGAACCCATTTTAGCGGCTCGCCGGGGTCCGCGGGTTCCTAAACGCTTCAGAATGTGCCGGGACACCGGGACGCCGACCCCGAGGTACTCGGCGACACGCTCACTTCCCCGATGGTCAGGCCGAAGCGACCCGAGGTCTCGATCGCGAACGGGTCCGAGACCTGGGCCAGGTCGTCCCCCGCGGCCGTGAAGCAGGACAGCGGGATCGACAGGGTTCGCCACTCCCCGCGCGGCGAGTCTTTCAAAGCTCGAGTCACATCCAGCATGGCGCCGCCCGAAGTTGCGCACCGGGCTTCGGTGCAACGCAAGCCGATCTTGACGTCCTGATCGGGGACTCGGTCGACACGATAGCGCAGCTCGATGGCCACGCCATCTCCAGCCTGCGGCCGCAAATCGCCCGGGCGGCCGGAAATCAAGAACGTGCCGCTCTGCGTGCCGTCCCAAACGACGGAACTGCCGTCCGGCACCAGCGCGGCAACTACGCTGCCCTGAGGACTTGCTTGACGTGCCGTCGTGACATGGACCTCGGCCAGGTGGTCGCCGACAAAGAGAGACCACGGCGCGATGACGTGTCCCTCATGAAATAGGCTGCCGCTGGGGGATGCCCAGTGCGGCGGTATTTGCGGATTTTCCGGCAGCAGCGCAGTTTCGACGGCACTGTGATAGTCCAGACCCCATCCTCGAGCGAACAGCGCGCCGGACACCTTCCCCGCCGTGTCGAAGGTCACCGGCATCGCGGTCCGCGGCCAGGAGAACGCCAGTCGGCCCGTAAAATCATAGTGTTCCCGGCCGCTGGAGCGGAACAGCACATCGGCAACACCCTCACCCTCGCTTCCCGGCAGCCACGCGCTCACGAAGGCGTCCGATGCATTGATCTCGGGATTCACCCACAGCGGCCGGCCCGACAGAAACACGGTGACGGTGGGCACGCCAGCCGCGCGCAATCGCCGCAGCAGCGCCAGCTCGTGCTTGTCGTTCGGCGAGAATTCCAGGTTCTCACGATCGCCCTGATATTCCGCATAAGGGCTTTCGCCGAAGACCACGATGGCGGCATCCGGTTTATCCGCAAAGCTCCCCTCCTTGCTCAACACCGCCGATCCTCCTGCCGCCGTCACCACCGCCTGGATGCCGCTGAAAATAGACGTTGCGCCGGGGAAATCCGCGTTGCTGTTGTGATCGCCCTGCCAGTCGATGGTCCAGCCGCCGGACTGCAGGCTCATGGAATCGGCGGCATCACCGGCGACCAGGATTCTCGCGCCCGGGTTCAGAGGCAGAGTGCCGCGATCGTTCTTGAGCAGGACCAGCGACTCGCGCACCGCCTGGCGTGCCAGCGCTCGGTGAGCCGCGCTGCCCAAGGCAGACAGATCTAGAGGAGAAAAACCACCCGCCGCAGAGCCTTCCGGGGACGCGGCCCGCTGGAACAAGCCGGCCATGCGCTTGACCCGCAAGATCCGCCGCACGGCGTCATCGATGCGGGACTGCGGAATCTCCCCGGAGCGGACCTGCTGCAAGGTGTTCTTGTACAGCTCCCGCCAACTGTCCGGCGCCATCAGCATATCGACGCCGGCGAGGATCGCGGCCGCACACCGATACTTGGTGCAGCCCGGGATTTCTTCGTGAGCGGTCCAATCCCCGACCACGAATCCCTGAAAGCCCAAGCGTCCCTTCAATATGTCGGTCAGCAAAGAGTGGTTGGCATGCATTTTCACGCCATTCCAGCTGGTGTATGAGGCCATGACGATCAAAGCGCCGGCTTTGATGGCGGCCGGGTATCCGGCCCCATGGACCGCGCTGAGGTCGGCTTCGGACAGGACGTCTACGCCCTGATCTCGCCCGTCAACCGTGCCGCCGTCGCCGAGAAAGTGCTTCACCGACGACAGCGTGTGCCCGGGTGCCATGAATTGCGGCGTGCCGCGCTGGCCTTGCAGACCTGCGACCATGGCCGCGGCGTACTCGGCCACCAAGGTCGGCGACTCAGAGTAGCTCTCGTAGGATCGGCCCCAACGCACATCGCGCGCAACGGCAACCGTCGGTGCGAATGTCCAATTCATGCCCGTGGCGGCCACCTCTTCAGCGGTTGCCGCTCCGATCCGGCGCACCAAATCGGGATCGTGCGCGGCTCCCAGCCCCACGTTGTGCGGAAAAATGGTGGCGCCGACGACTTTCGCATTCCCATGCACCGCATCGATGCCGAATGAGAAGCGGGATCGGCGGATGCGCCGCGCTGCTCGCCGCCAGCGAAGCACGATAATAATCGTTGTTGAGGTTCAACCAGGCTTGCGGCGCAGAGCGCACATTACCGCCGGGAGCGGCATTGCCGCCAGCAAGAATGGAACCCAATTTGTAGGTGCGCAACTCTGCCGGGGAAATCGATGCGATGTCGGCCTGAATCATTTGACCGATCTTGTCCTCCAAGCTCATGTGCGCCAATAGTTGCTGCACGAACGCTTCGGTGGCGGGGTCGGCCGCCGCCGGTTCCGCGGCGGGCCAAAGTTCAGGATGTACACTGGGCGATGGGGCAGCTGCCGGCCATGCGGCGGCGGAAACGAACAACATGAACGCGGCCGAGAATGCTGGGCAGGATGGCACGAAACTCTCCTTCACTCGACCCTTGTCTACACCTTGGGACATTGAGCCGCCGGAGCCTTGAAGTGGCGCCCTGCTTGCAGACTCAATCTCATATATGAATACGCTGTAACCATCTGTAATACTTATACTTTCAATCGACGTGACCCACCCCGCTAACAGTGCAACGCCCGCCTTCGAGGAAGCAGCTTACAGGATTAAATGAAAAAATGTCAGCGCTGTCAATTCGTATTGGAATGAGCACCGCCGATGCCGAGTAGCTCGGGTGCCTTCAGCTTGCTGGGCGTGCTCGACTGGGTGGTGGTCGCCGCCTACACGGGCTGCCTCATCGTCCTCGGGCTGTTGATGTCCCGGCGTCGCATTGCGCCCGTGGATTATTTCCTGGCTTCGCGGGCAACCCGCTGGCCGGTGATCGGCTTGGCGCTTGCTCGCCTCCAACATGTCCTCGACGGCATTGGTGGGCCTGGCCGGCGGCGCCTACGCCATCGGCATTTCGGTCTACGACTACGAGTGGTCGGCCGTACTCGTCTTGGTGTTCTTCTGCTTGTTCCTGCTGCCCTCCATCATTCGCAGCCAGATCTACACCATGCCGGAGTTCCTCGAGCGGCGTTACGACCGCCGGGTGCGCCTGCATTTCGCGCTGCTGACTTTGTTCCTCAATATTTTCGTCGATTCCGCGGGCGTGCTGTACAGCGGCTCGCTGGTCTGCCAGCTGTTGTTTCCCGGTTGGCCCCTGTGGTTGATCGTCGCGCTGCTGGCAGGAGCGGCCGGCTTGTACACGACTCTGGGCGGGTTGCGCGCGGTGATCTACACCGAAGCGGTGCAAGCCATCGTATTAATGGCGGGCGCGTTGATGATTTCGATCGGCGCCTTCAGCCGCGCCGGAGGTTGGCACGCCGTCATGCCGCGGCGTCGACCCGGCAGCGACATCGCTCATCCGCCCGGTCGGCGATCCCGGCGTGCCATGGCCCGGGCTGCTGCTCGGAATTCCTTTGTTGGGATTTTATTATTGGTGCACGAATCAATCCATCGTGCAGCGCATGTTGTCGGCCAAGAACCTTGATCATGCCCGCTGGGGCGCCCTGTTCGCCGGGCTGCTGAAACTGCCGGTGCTGTTCGTGATCGTGCTGCCCGGCACGTGCGCCCTGCTGCTGTTCCCGAAGCTGCCGCGGCCCGACCTCGTGTATCCGAATCTGATTCTGCACTTGCTGCCGGCCGGACTGGTGGGATTGGTGGTGGCGGGATTCGTCGCGGCGACGATGGTGTCGATCGCCTCCATGCTCAATTCGGCCTCGACGCTGGTGACCATGGACGTCATCAAGCAACTCAAACCCGGCCTGACGGATTCCCAGATGGTTCGAATCGGCCGCGCCAGCACCGTCGCGCTGTTGGTGGTGGCCATGGCGTGGGCTCCGCAGCTGCAATTGTTTCCGTCGCTGTGGCAATACTTGCAGGCCGTGCTGGCCTATGCGGTGCCGCCGGTGGTGGCCTTGTTTCTCGTGGGGATGTTTTGGCGCGGAGCCAACGCCGATGGCGCCGCGGCAACCATGCTTCTGGGGCCGCTTTGCGGGTTCGCTCTGTTTCTGATCAATGTGGTGTTCGGCTGGACTCACGTACATTTTCTGTACGCGGCGCCGATTCTCACGGCGCTCGATGCGTCGATTCTGATCGGTGTCAGCCGGTATACGCGCGCAACTTCCCCGGCTTCCGGCGGTATCGCCCTGTGGAAATTCACTTTCACCCGCGCCGAGCGATTGCGGTTAAAGCAATTTTCCTTGTGGCAAGACTACCGCTTCCTGGCCGCCGTATTGCTGGTGTTGACGGCCGCCGTCGTCGTCGCCTTTCGTTGAACCGTAAGGCAAATGTGCAAGCCGTGAAGGACGGGGACGAGGCGATACGGCCCGATCCGAACATCGCTCGGGCCCATTTCTATCGCGGCCTGGCCTACGGTCGGCCAGGCAATACCCGAAGCGATATCGAAACCGCAGTGCGCCTCGATCCGTCGTTGGAGCCATGGGACCGCCAAGCAAGAAAGCGCTTGGTATCGCCAGCTCCTTAAACGATCACTCCACTATGATGGTACCTGTCATCCGGGGATGAATGGTACAGACGTAGTGGTAGGTACCCGGCTTGTCGAACGTATATGAAAAGCTGTCGTTCGTGTCGAGCGCCGAGGATCGGAACAAGCCGGCATCGTTGAAGATCGTGTGAGGTTCCTCATCGTGATTGACCCAGGTGACGGTGGACCCGGCTTTCACCGTGATGGTCGCCGGGCTGAACATAAAGTTCTGGGCCGAGATGCTGATGGTCTGCGCGGCTTGCGCCGCGCCTCCCTGAGTCAAACCAATCGTGGCGGCCATGATGGCCGCCGCGATGATGAGTTTGACGCTCATGACAGTGTCGTATCCGTGAATTCCATGGACTGCGGGTGCTTGACCACCGATACAGTACGTATGCCCAACATGCCGGGCAGCTGTTCGGCGGGCACTTTGAGCGGCCCGGGTCCGCCGCCCACACCGGCAGCCGGCTGCGGATAGGCGGTGGAAAGTGCCGTGTGGAACGTGATGTTGCCTTCGACCTTCTGCACGACCTGGTGAATATGACCGTTCAGCACCGTTACGGAGCCGAAGCGACGCAAGTACCCCATGAGCTGCGGCGCATCGCCCGTGCCCCAACCCCAGGGCTCATAGATGCTCCACAGCGGCATGTGCGCAAACACGACGATGGGCGTGCTGGCCGAACGACCCTTGAGATCCGCCTCCACCCATTCCAACTGCTCGGTCCCCAGGGTCCCCAAGCCGCCGGCTTTGAACTGCAATACATTGATCAAACCGATAAAGTGCACGCCGGCGTGATCGAAGCTGTAGTAGCCCTTGTTGTTCGAGGCCTTGCCAAAACGGTTGAAATACTCCGTCACGGTGGCATCGGAGGTGTCGTGTTCGCCGGGGACGGTGTGCATTTCAGTGACACGCAATCCCGAGAAAAGCTGCTGTGCCGTGTCGAACTCCGAAGGCTTGGACAAATGGGTGATGTCGCCTGTATGGATGATGAGCCCGGGCTGTTCGCTCATGCCATTGACCAGCGCGATGCTGCGCGTCAGGGTTCCGTTCACATCCGGGTTGGCTTCCTTGTTGAAGCCGATGTGGGTGTCGCTGATCTGCACGAACAGCGGCTTGCCGAGCTTGGCGGTGCCGTGCGGATCGCTGGCCGCATTGGCCAGATCGATGGGTGTGAATACGCCGCCCGACAGCGCGAATAACGTCCCGGCGCCTCCGTAGGCCATGCATTTCAATGCGCCGCGGCGCGATATCAACTTTTGATCCGTCATCGTCCTACCCCTTGTGGTTTGATAGGAAAGAGGACTTCGATACCGGAGGATTTATTCCCTATGCGGGACTATTTTCGTGCTGCGCCAGCTCACGCAGCAGCCGGACCAGCCCCTGCAGCTCATCCCAGCCGGTGTCTGATATGGCACAGTACTGCAGATTGCCTTCCTTCCAAAAATCCAGGTGATAGCCATTGCGGGTGGTGCCGTCGGTGACCGCGGGCCGATCCGAAGCCCAGCTGAACACATTGATGGTGTGCGCGCCGTGCCGGTACACGACCACCGCGGCGCGCTGATTCTGCACTGTGTCGGTACGGCCGCCGATGAGCTTGTAGCCTTGCGCCTCGAAATCGGCGACGCTCGGGGATACATCCGCGTGTCCGGCAAACCACGGCTTGACGGTGTGCCGGTCGGTCGAGACCACCGCAATCAGATGATCGGGCAGCAGCGAATTCACATGCGCGTTGACCAATTCGCTGACCAAAACGTTGGAGCTGGTCGGAAGGATCAGAAGCCACGCCAGCGCTGCGGCGGCAGCGGCTCCGCCGAGTCCGCTGAAGGCGCCCGCCCAAAAAGCCGGTAACCGCCACGCAGTGGGACGCGCGCGCTGCGTGACCGGCGAAGGCCTCGCCGGCGAACCCTCCTGATCGATGGCCGCCAGAATCCGCGCGCGCAGATACCCCGGCGGCCGCTCGATCGGCAACTCCCGGCGCAGCCCATCGCGCAGCAGCTTCAGGTCGTTGAGCAGACCACGGCACTCAACGCAGTGGTCGAGATGCCGCTCTACCTCATGCGCCGACGACGCATCCAACTCGCTGTCGAAATAAGCTTGCAACCGCAAAGATTCAGCGCATTGCATGGGGAGACTCCTTGCTCTCGCTGAGCCAGCGCGCCTTGAGCGCCGCGCGCGAGCGTGCCAGACGCGACATTACCGTGCCGATCGGCGCGTTGGTGACCATGGCGATTTGTGCATAGTCCATTCCCTCCATCTCCCGCAACATGAGCACGGTGCGCTGGTCCTCGGGCAGCGAGTCGATCAGACGGCCGAGGGTACGTGCCTCGTCGCGCCGCATCGTGGCGGCTTCGGGTCCGGGATCTTGCGAGATCATGGCTGGATCGTCCTCTAAATCAATTTCTTCGGGCAACGGCACCGCGGCGCGCCGCTGACGTTGCTTGGCCGCAGTGAAATGGCAGTTGCGCACGATCACCAGCAGCCACGCTTTGGCATCCGAACCGCGCAGCGCATCGAAGCTGCGATACGCCCGCAACAGGGCGTCCTGCACCACATCCTCTGCATCCGCAGGCGAAAAGGCCAACCAGCGGGCAAAGCGATAGGCGGCATCGAGGTGCGGAAGCACCTCTGCCTCGAATCGGGTTCGTCTGTCATCCATGCGGGTAGTCCGTTGCCGTTACCACTCAATGAGTGAGACTCGATCCGAGCTGACTTTATTCCGTCGCACCATGCCCGCAAGGGTGTCGCTCACCGAGAAATGGTGCCCCGGGCAGGAATCGAACCTGCGACCTAGCGCTTAGGAGGCACTCGCTCTATCCACTGAGCTACCGGGGCCGAGAACCGGCGGGCCGGAGTGAGGGCTCCGGCCCTGGGTTTGGTGGAGGAGAAGGGGATCGAACCCTCGACCTTCGCATTGCGAACGCGACGCTCTCCCAACTGAGCTACTCCCCCGGAAAAGGGCCCGGAATATTAGCAGCAAAGACCCCGTATGCCAAAGTATCGCGCCTGGACGGGCCGCACCTGGGCTAGGATAGGCCCCGGAGGGGCTATTATGATCAAAATAGATGAACGTGCGCCGGAATTCACCCTTCCGGATGAGACGGCAAGGGACAGGTCGCTGACCGAGTTCCTGAGCGCCGGCGCGATTGTTCTGTACTTCTACCCGGCCGATTTCACTCCCGGATGCACTCGCCAGGCCTGCATTCTGCGCGACATCCACACCGAAATCGAAAGCGCCGGCCTGCGGGTCGTCGGCATTAGCCCGCAGAGCCCCGAATCCCATGCCAAATTCAAGGCAAAATACCATCTCCCCTTCGTATTGCTGTCGGATGAGCAGAAAACCGTAATCAAAATGTACGGGGTCAACGGCCCCTTGGGGATCGGCGTGCGACGCGCCACGTACTTGATCGATGCCAGCCGCCGTGTTCGCGACGCGGTATTGGCGGATTTCAAGATCGGCCGTCACGAGGATTTCGTCCGCAAGGCTGTGATGTTGCGCGCCACGACGACCTCTTAGGCACGGCGCCCCAGCCGTCCGGCCCCTAGTAACTCAGCATGGTGATGTTGACCCGTCACACGGCCTGGGGGGACTCAGAGGCTGGACGCCAACTTAAAGGCAGCAGTTGGCGTCCAGCCTCTGAGTCCCCCCAGGCTGTGCGCAGTGGGCCGACGTACATCACCGCGCAGAATGTACTACATAACCGCATGAGGAGCAGATTCGGTGCCCTTGGCGGGGTGGTGTGGAGCGTCAACCGCTCAACATCAGGGTGCCGAGGTACTAGTAATTCAAACGCAATAAATTTGCATGGCCGATTCGCGGCACGGTAATGATGTACATCGTGCCGTACTCCTGAGCGCCGATTTCCGGAATATTGGGGTTGCCGCTCAATGCGGCGACGATTTCGGGGATGGTGTCGCTGTTCCCGACGATCAGCACTCTGCCGCCGTGGTGTTCATGCAGCGCCCGCGTTGCCAGAGCCCGGGGATCGTCGGCCGGGGCGACGGCCTCCTCGATGCCCAGCTGTGCCGCCAAGGGCGCGGCGGTCTGCCGATTGCGCAAAGCCGGCGACACATAGATTGCATCCACGTGACCCAAGACCTTGGCGTCGCCGAACATTCGCGAGAGCAGCGCTGCCCGCGCCTGTCCTGCCTGACTGAGCGGTGGATCCGTGGCGCTGACGCTCAAATCCTTTTCAGCGTGGCGAATGACGATCAAGGTGGTCGAACCGGCCGTCGCCCACATCCACACGGCGACAATGGCCAAGCCCAGCACGACGGCAGCCGCGGTTGCCGTCAACCAAATCGGAGTCAAGAAGGGCCGGCGCTGGAAGCTCACATGGTCCTTTTTCATGGCACCATAATAGCAATGAATGCCGTCAGCCTGCCCAGACTGCAAATCCTGATCCTTGCGGCTGGATTTTCCTCCCGGCTGGGGCGCCCAAAGGCACTGGCCCGGGTTCGGTCGGTCAGCTTATTGCGCAGAACCCTGATCCTGGCGGCGCGCCTTGCACCCGCCAAGATCATCGTCGTGCTTCCGCGCCGCGCCGCGCGCTACCGGATCGAAGCGCGAGGGTTGCAGGTGGTGTTTGCCGCCAATTCGCGGCGCGCCGAAGGCCTGTCGAGTTCCGTGCGCCGAGGCATCGCGCAGGCTCGCTATGCCCCTGCTGTGCTGCTGCTGCCGGTCGATTTGGCCGTTGTGCGGCAGGCTGACCTATCGCGGTTGATATCGCATTGGCTCGCGGCACGGCGCTGCGTGGTCGCAAGACGCATCGCGCGGCGCGACGGGATATCGCTTGACGAGGTGTCGCGGCAACGGACGCCGCGCGCGGGAATGTCGGATGAAGGAGCAGCGCACGGCGGCGTGCCGCTGATTCTGCCGCGTCGCCTCTACTCGCGCGCGCTGGCGGTGACAGGCGACATCGGCCTCCGTGAACTGATCAACGGACTACCCGCAAAGGAGCGCCTGCTCGTCGATCTTCCGTCCGCCGCGCTCGATGTCGATACCCCACAGGATCTGAGCGCCGCACGCCGGCGCCGTTGCGGGATCAGTCTCTAGCGCTCTGCACCAGCCGGTACCCGACCGCCGTCTCGGTCAGGATATGCTTGGGCTGCGCGGGATCGTCTTCGAGCTTCTGCCGCAGGTGGCCCATGTACACCCGCACGTAGTGGCCGTCCTCGGTGTGCGATGGGCCCCAGACCTCGCGCAAAATCTGACGATGCGTGAGCACCTTGCCGGAATTAGCGATCAGCAGGGTCAGCAGGCGGTATTCAATCGGGGTCAGGTGTATCGGTTCCCCGCCCTTGTAAACGGCGCGCAAGCTCAAATCGACTTTGACGTCGCCGAACTCGAAAACGGAGCCGAGAGTTGCGCCGGCATCCCGGCGCCGGCGCGAAGCGGCACGCACCCTCGCCAACAATTCTCCAACCCCGAAAGGTTTGGTCAGATAGTCATCGGCGCCGGCATCCAAAGCCTCGATCTTATCCTGCTCCCCGACCCGTGCCGACAATACGATCACGGGAACATTCGACCATCCGCGCAGATCGCGCAGCAGTTCCATGCCATCGCCGTCGGGCATGCCAAGGTCCAGAATCAGCAGATCGGGCTTGCGGGTGCCCGCGTCGATCAAACCCTGCCGCAGGGTCTCGGTCTCGTGCACGCTCCAGCCCTCCGCCTCCAGAGCGGTCCGTACGAAACGGCGGATTTGACGCTCATCTTCCACGAGAATGGCCACGGGCAAGGGCTCAGCCATTGACAACCTCCGCCTCCTCGGCAGCCGCGGGCGGATGCCCGAGCGGCAAAGTGAACGTGAATCGGGCGCCGCCGCCAGGGCGGTGGCTGGCGATGATTTTGCCCTGATGCGATTCGACGATTGCGCGGCAGATCGACAAGCCCAGCCCCACTCCCGGTGTCGCCGATTCGCGCTCGCCCCGGGTAAATTTCTGAAACACTGCCTCCTCCCTTCCGATGGGGAGGCCGGGTCCGTTATCCGATACCGACACACTGAGCTGATCCGCGACGACCTCTGCGGCCAGCCTGATGGTGCTTCCCGGCGGAGTGTACTTCGACGCGTTTTCCAGCAAATTGACCAAGACCCGTTCGATCAACAGCGCATCGATGCGCACCAGCGGCAGATCCCGCGGCAGATGTACCTCGACGAGATGGTGTTGCAACATACCGCGCGTCGCGTTCAATGCCGAGCCCACCACCTCCTCCAAGGGCTGCCACTGCAGATTGAGCCTGACCTCACCGCTCTCGATCCGCGCCATGTCGAGCAGATTGCTGACCAGCGTGCTCATGCGCCGGGCCTCATCCTGTATGGCCTCAGCGCTCTCGAGCTGCTCCTCCGAAAGAGGCGGTTTGGTAAGCGTCAGCGATTCCGCCAGGCCCACCAGCACCGTGAGCGGCGTGCGCAAATCATGCGACAGCGCAGCCAGCAAAGAATTTCGCAGCCGCTCCGACTCCATCCGCACCACGGCATTCTGCGCGACTTCCACGTAGTGCACGCGCTCGAGCGCAATGGCAATCAGCGCGGCAAACGTGTCGAGCAGCTGCCGCTGTTCTGGTATGCGCAACAGGCGGCGGTTGTGCGCCTTGACCGCCAATACGCCGCGCGCATGCGAGGGAGCCCGCAGCGGAATATAGAGCACTTCGGTGCCCGGCAGGGTGTCGGTGCCGAAACCCGCCGGCCTGCCTTTGTCGAACGCCCATTGCGCGATGCCGATGTCCACTGCGAGCGTCGTACCGGTGCGCGCCGAAGTCGCGGCCAACTGGCCTGCGGCGTTCGGCAGCAGCAATGCCGCGCTGGCGCGAAAAGTACGCTCGATGGATTCGTCGCTGATTCTCACCACTTGATCGATCTGCACCGCGCCGGATAAGTCGCGCGCGATTTCGTACAGGGAACCAGCGCGCTCCTCGCGGTGCCCGGCCACGCGCGCCTGGAAACGCAGGCCGGCGGTCAATTGCCCGGTGATCAGGCCGACCGCCAGCATGATGATGAACGTCAGAATGTATTGCACATCGCTTACCGCAAAAGAAAATCGCGGCGGAACGAAAAAGAAATCGAAGGAACAAACGCTCAGCACCGCCGCGAGGGCGGCGGCGCCGCGGCCGAAGCGAACGGCGACCAGCACCACGGTCAGGATGAAAATCGCCACGATATTCGACCGGTCGAAATGCTCGGCGAGCGGAATCGACAGCAGCGTCACGGCCACGCAGGCGAGCGCCGCCCATACATAGCGAAGGCGCTTGAACTTGCGGCGGTCGCCGGACTCCGGGCCGGACGAGGCAGGCCACGACGATGCGGAATTCCTCGCATCCCCATTCTGCATGGCTCCATCGGTGCGGCCGATCTCGATGAGATCGATATCCGGCGCCAGCATCGCCAGCTTCTGGCCGCTCGATCGTTGCCAGGGCCACAGGCGCCGCGCCGGATCGCGGCCGATGACGAGCTTCGAGAGATTGTGGCTGCGCGCATACGCGATCACACTGTTCGCGACATCGGCGTCGGCGATCACCGCGGTCGTCGCCCCCAATTCCTTGGCCAGGGTCAGCGTGCCCAGAATCTGCTCGCGCCGCGCCGCGGGCAGGCGCTGCAATCCGGGCGTTTCCACATAAATGGCATGCCACTCGGCATTCAGCTGCCCCGCAAGCCGCGCCGCCGCCCGCACCACCCGTTCCGCGCCGGCGCCGGGACCCACGCAGGTCAGCAAGCGCATTGGCGGTCTTCCAAACGGAGCCGATCGATTTGTCGACCCGATAGGCTTGAACATCGCCCTCGATGCGGTCGGCGGTGCGCCGCAGCGCCAGCTCCCGCAGCGCCATTAAATTGCCCTTGCGGAAGAAGTTGTTCGCCGGCGCGCTCGGCCTGCTGCGGCAAGTACACCTTGCCGGCCTTCAGTCGCTCGAGCAGTTCCTCGGCCGGGATATCGACCAGCACCACCTCGTCGGCATCGTCGAATACCGTGTCGGGCACGGTCTCCCAGACGCGCACGTTGGTGATGCCGCCGACCACATCGTTGAGGCTCTCCAGATGCTGCACATTCAGGGTCGTAAATACATCGATGCCCGCCGCCAGCAATTCCTCGACGTCCTGCCAGCGCTTGGGATGGCGCGCCCCTGGACGTTCGAGTGCGCGAGTTCATCGACCAGGATCAGGGAGGGGCGCCGCAACAAGGCCGCGTCGAGATCGAATTCGCTGAGGTCCTTGCCCCGATAGGGCATGGGCTTCGGCGGCAGGATCTGCAAATCGCCGAGCAGCGCCGCGGTTTCGGAGCGGCCGTGAGTCTCGACGACGCCGACGACGACATCGCGCCCCTCGGCCTTGAGCTTGCGGCGCCGCCACCAGCATGGCGTAGGTCTTGCCCACGCCGGCCGAAGAGCCGAAGTAGATGCGCAGCTTACCGCGCCGGGCATCGGCTTCCTGGCGCTTGACCTTGGCCAGCAGCAGATCGGGATCGGGGCGTTGTTCGCTCTGGGTCGGCATCTGCCGCTATTGTGCGCGATCCAGGGCCAGGTTGAGCAACAAAACATTGACCCGCGGCTCGCCGAACACCCCCCATTGCGGCCGCCTCCACGTGAGCGAGGACGAGCTGGCGCACTTTGGCGGGATCCATATGCCGGGTTCGGGCCACGCGCGCCACTTGGTACAGAGCCGCGGCCGGGCTGATGTGCGGATCGAGCCCGCTGCCCGACGCAGTCACCAGATCCACCGGAATGGGCTGCGGAATTCTCCGGGTCGGCAGCCTTCAAGGCCGCGATGCGCGCCGCGCACCGCGTCAATCAGCGCCGGGTTGGTCGGCCCCAGATTGGAACCGCCGGAAGCGGTTCCGTTGTTCGGCATCGGCGAAGTCGCCGAGATGCGGCCCCAGAAATACTTCGGTTCCTGGAAGGACTGGCCGATCAGCGACGAACCCACGGCCTTGCCGTCGCGCATGATCAGGCTGCCGGACACCTGATCGGGGAAGACCGCCTTGCCGATCCCGGTGACGAGCAAGGGATACACGACTCCGGTCAGCACGGTCAGAAGGACGAACAGCACCAGTACGGGACGCAGCATTGCATTCATATCACTTACCTCTAAACCAGCCGTAGCGCTGTGAGCGTCATATCGATCAGCTTGATCCCGGCGAAGGGCACGATGATGCCGCCCACGCCGTAGACCAGTAGATTTCGGCGCAGCAGAGTCGCGGCGCCGAGCGCCCGATACTTCACGCCTTTCAGAGCCAGCGGGATCAGCAAGACGATGATCAGCGCGTTGAAAATCACCGCCGATAGGATCGCGGAGTTCGGACTCGTCAGGCGCATCACATCCAGAGCCGCCAGCTGGGGATAGGTGGTGGCGAATGCGGCCGGTATGATCGCAAAATACTTGGCGACATCGTTGGCGATCGAAAACGTCGTGAGCGATCCGCGAGTGATCAGCAACTGCTTGCCCACCTCCACGATCTCGATCAGCTTGGTGGGATTCGAATCCAGATCCACCATGTTGCCGGCCTCTTTGGCCGCCTGGGTGCCGGAGTTCATCGCGACCGCGACATCGGCCTGAGCCAATGCGGGCGCATCGTTCGTGCCGTCGCCGGTCATGGCGACCAGCCGGCCCTCGCTCTGATATTGGCGGATCAGTTTGAGCTTCGCTTCGGGCGTGGCTTCGGCGAGAAAATCATCCACCCCCGCCTCAGCCGCGATCGCCGCCGCCGTCAGGCGATTGTCGCCGGTGATCATGACTGTCCGGATACCCATGCGGCGCAGCTCCCCGAATCGCTCCTTGATGCCGCCTTTGACGATGTCCTTGAGTTCGACCACGCCCATCACACGGCCGCCGTCGCAGACCACCAAGGGCGTGCTGCCCTTGCGCGCCACCTCATCCACCACCTGAGAGACCCGCGCCGGGAACGTGAATCCCTGCGCCTCGATGTACTGGCGCACCGCGTCCGCTGCGCCCTTGCGCACTTCGCGGGATCCGATGTTCACGCCGCTCATGCGCGTCTGCGCGGAGAAAGGCACGAAAGTCGCCTCGAGCTGGCCCAGGTTGCGCTCGCGCAGATTGAAGCGCTGCTTGGCCAGCACGACGATGCTGCGGCCTTCGGGAGTTTCGTCCGCGAGCGAACTCAGCTGCGCCGCGTCGGCGAGCTGCTGCTCGGTAACAGCCCTCCGCCGGGATGAATGCCGCGGCTTGGCGGTTGCCCAAGGTGATGGTGCCGGTCTTGTCGAGCAGCAGCACATCGACATCGCCCGCGGCCTCCACCGCGCGGCCCGAGGTGGCGATGACATTGGATGCCATCATGCGGCTCATGCCGGCGACGCCGATGGCCGACAACAAGCCGCCGATGGTGGTCGGAATGAGACAGACCAGCAGCGCGACCAGCACGGTGATCGTGACCGGAGCACCGAGCTTGGCGACCGCCACGCTGAACAGCGAGAACGGCAACAAGGTGGCGGTGGCCAGCAAAAACACCAGGGTCAAGGCGATCAGCAGAATCGTCAGCGCGATTTCATTCGGGGTCTTCTGCCGCTTGGCGCCCTTCGACCATGGCGATCATGCGATCGATGAAGGCTTCGCCGGGATTCACGGCAACGCGCACCACCAGCCAGTCCGACAGCACGCGCGTGCCGCCGGTGACGGCTGAAAAATCGCCGCCGGACTCGCGCACCACCGGTGCCGATTCGCCGGTGATCGCGCTCTCGTCCACCGACGCGACGCCGTCCACCACCTCACCATCGGCCGGGAATCATGTCGCCGGTCTCGACCAGAAAGAAATCGCCCTTGCGCAGCTGCGGCGCGGGCGTCGCAACCCAATCCTTGGCGATGCTTCGCCGAGCGTAACTTCTTGGCGCTGACGGATTGCTTCAGGCCGCGCAGCGAGGCGGCCTGCGCCTTGCTGCGCCCTTCGGCCAGGGCCTCGGCAAAATTGGCGAACAGCACGGTGAACCACAGCCATGCGGCGATGCGCCAGAATGAAACCGGCCGGCGCCTCGCCTTGACCGCGCAATGCCTGCACGAACAGGAACGTGGTCAGGATGCTGCCGACATACACGACGAACATGACGGGGTTGCGCACCTGCACCGCCGGCGAGAGCTTGCGGAAGGAGTCGGCAACCGCCGGGCCCGAGCAGTGCGGAATCGAATAACGTCAATGACTTGACGAACCATGGTGGGACCCTTTAATGAATCGCGTGAAGCTGCAGATGCTCGATCACGGGACCGAGCGCGAGCGCCGGCACATAGGTCAGCGCGCCCACCAGCACCACCGTGCCCACGAGCAACGCCACGAACAACGGCCCATGAGTCGGCAGCGTGCCGGCGGTCGCTTCGATGCGTTTCTTCTTGGCCAGAGATCCGGCGATCGCCAGCACCGGAACGATGAAGGCGAATCGCCCGAACCACATGGCCACGGCCAGCAAGGAATTGTAGAAAGGCGTGTTGGCCGAAAGCCCGGCGAAGGCGCTGCCGTTGTTGTTCGACGCGCGATGACAATGCGTACAGAATTTCCGAGAAGCCATGCGCTCCGGGGTTGAATATTCCGAGCCTGCCCGCGTCCGTCATCACCGCAATCGCGGTGCCGACCAGCACCAGGAACGGCGTCACCAGAATGACGATCGAGGTCATTTTCATTTCGAACGACTCGATTTTCTTGCCGATGTATTCCGGCGTGCGGCCGATCATCAGTCCGGCGACGAACACCGCCATGATGGCAAAGATCAGCATGCCGTAGAGACCCGCTCCGACGCCGCCGAACACGACCTCTCCCAACTGCATCAGCCACATGGGCACCAGGCCGCCGAGCGGCGTGAACGAATCATGCACGGCATTCACCGCGCCGCAGGATGCTGCCGTGGTGATGGTGGCGAACAACGCCGAGGCGACGATGCCGAATCGGGTTTCCTTGCCTTCCATATTGCCGCCGGCTTGCAACACGCTGTGTCGTCTGGTCCACGCCCAGAGGCGTAAACAACGGGTTGCCCTGGCTCTCGGCCCAGATGGCAACCACCGCCATCACGACGAAGATGGCGGTCATGGCGCTGATCACCGCCCAGCCCTGACGCGAATCGCCCACCATGCGACCGAAGGTGAAACACAGGCCGGCAGGAATCAGGAACATCGCGATCATCTGCAAAAAATTGCTGAGCGGAGTCGGATTTTCGTAGGGATGCGCGGAGTTGGCATTGAAAAAGCCGCCACCGTTGGTGCCCAGCAACTTGATCGCCTCCTGCGAGGCCACCGGGCCCATGGCCAGAGTTTGAGTATGCGTCGTCAAGGTTTCCGTCAGCGCACTGCCCTTCTCATCCTTCAGCGCCTGGCCGGCCGCATCGAGCTTGGGTTGGGTGTACGTCAGGCTCTCCAGAGTGTTGACGTCCCTGTACGTCTCGAAATTTTGGATTACGCCCTGCCCCATGAATATGACGGCCAAGACAATGGACAAAGGCAGCAGGATGTACAGGGTACTGCGCGTCAGATCGACCCAAAAATTACCGATGCCCTGCGCCGAACGGCGCGCGAAACCGCGGATCAGTGCGAAGGCGACCGCGATGCCCGTGGCCGCCGAGACGAAATTCTGCACGGCCAGCGCAACCATCTGCGTCAGATAGCTCATCGTGGATTCGCCGCCATAGCCCTGCCAATTGGTGTTGGTCACGAAACTCACGGCCGTGTCGAACGCGGAGTCTGCCGAGACATTCGCCATGGCCTGCGGATTCAACGGCAGCCAGATCTGCAATCGCTGTATCAGGTATACGACCACCACCCCCAA
Organism: uncultured Gammaproteobacteria bacterium; assembly: GCA_963807505.1. Classification (GTDB taxonomy): domain Bacteria; phylum Pseudomonadota; class Gammaproteobacteria; order Steroidobacterales; family Steroidobacteraceae; genus Bog-1198. The sequence goes on from CAWECC010000002.1 coordinate 100,262, forward strand.
GGCGCTAAACAGCAAGACCGCGACGGCGTAGCGGGTCCAAGGCATGTCCTGCGCCGGATTGACGCCGGCTGCGCGGTAGATGCCGCGCTCCAATTTGCCGATGACGCCGCCGATCGGCGCCTCATCGGCGATGCGCGCCATATAAATCCCCACCGGATACGCGAGCGCCGCGAGAACTGCCAGAAACATCAGCAGCGTGAACCAGGCTTGGCCGGACATTACAGATCCTCAGCGCGAATCAACGCGACTACCAAATAGACGAGCAACGCCAAGGCGATTGCCCCGCTCAACACATAGGCCCAGGTCATTTCTTTCGCTCCAGCGCCGCACAACCGGCGACCAGCGCCAGGGCGAGCAGCAGGAACACCGCGAAGACGGTCAAGAACAGGATATCCACCGCATCTCCTTCCAGCACAATGCCGCAGTGCAACTTACGCGACACCGGGCACTGTAGGCGGCCAAGTGGAAAAACGCGGCAGTATTTGCGGCCGTCGATGTAAAGGCGGTGTAAAGGAGCGGTCAGCGGCGCAATCGCGCGCCGCTAGGAGTCCCAGTGCGGATAGTCGCGGAAGGCTTGCAGCACAGTCTCGATCTTGGCGTGCGGCACATCCCGATGGGTCACCAGGCGCGTGCGCTCTGTGACGCTCGCGAGGATCCCGCGACCCTCGAGATGGCTCTTCAGGCCCTGCACTTTCTCAGCGGGAATGCCAACATAGAAGATATTGGTTTGCGGCGGCTCGACCTGCAACCCCATGGTGCGCAATCCATCCGCGAGATGCTCGGCGTTCGCGTGATCCTGCGCCAGCCCTCGCACATGATGTTCGATGGCGTAAAGCCCGGCCGCCGCCAGCACGCCGGCCTGCCGCATACCGCCGCCCAGTGCCTTACGCCAGCGGCGCGCGCGCTCGACACAATCCCGGGTACCCAGCAACACCGAGCCCGCGGGCGCTCCCAGGCCCTTCGATAAGCACACCGACACCGAGTCGAAGCCCGCGACGGCCGTGCGTTCGTCGATACCGAGTTTCACGATGGCATTATAGATTCGTGCTCCATCGAGGTGAGTGATCAGGCCTTTCTCGTGCGCGAACTGCGTGACCTGCCGCTGGTAGGCCGGCGGCAGTACCCGGCCACCGATGGTATTTTCGAGCGCCAGCAATCGGCTGGGAGCAAAATGGACGTCCCAGGGCTTGATGGCCTTGGCGATGCGTTCGATCGAAATGCCGCCGTCCGGCTCGTTCTCCAGCGGTTGCGGATGAATGCTGCCGAGAACCGCAGCGCCGCCCTGCTCGTAGCTATACGTGTGGGCCTCCTGGCCGACCAAGTACTCATCGCCGCGGCCGCAATGAGCCATCAAGCCCGCCAGATTGCTTTGCGTACCGGTGGCGAAGAACAGCGCACTCTCGAAGCCGAAACGTTCGGCCATCAGCGCCTGCAGGTGATTGACGGTGGGGTCGTCGCCGAAGACATCGTCACCCACTTCCGCTGCGGCCATGGCGGCACGCATTTCCGGCGAAGGCCGGGTAACGGTATCACTGCGTAAATCTATATCGTAGCGGCGCGCGCCCAATGGAGTCTCCGGTTCTCAGGCCCAAAAAGCCATTCTACCGGTTCGACCGCACGGATGGCCAAGCATGCTGAGCCCCGGCGCGCAGAAGCGGCATCACATTGCGCCACAATTGCCGCACCACCTTGCCATAAGCGGCTGCGAGACTCTTCCCGTCGATACGGTAGAACAAGTCAACGGGAGTATTTGCAAATGAATGACATCGCACGGGAAATCCTCGAGCGCCTCGGCCGGCTGACCGCCAGTTTGGCCGGGTCCCTCCGTGCCTGCTTCGCGGCCGTCTGCCGTCTCCGCAAGGGGCTGGTGATGGCCGTGCTCCTGGCCGCATTGGCCTACGGCCTCTACGTCCATCCACCCTTTGCCACCGTACGCCGAGGCGAGATGCTCGTGCGCACGGACGCGCTCGACGGCTCGGTACAGGTGTACACCGCAGGCACCGTGCTCGCGCTACCCGGTATCCATCAGGTGCGTCGGTACTCGACACGGGACCAGGTGTATCGGCCGACAGAAAGCGCAAGCGCTACCGGTTCCGCCCCGTTTCAGTCGATCGAGGGACTCTCGATCGGCATCGATGTAGCCGTACGCTGGAGCGTCGATCCAGCTCGCATCGCGCAGATGTCGAAAGAATTTCCCGACGACCTGAGTGCCGACCTCGTGCGCCCTGCCGTACAGGGGGTCATATTTCCCTTGTTCGCCCGATATTCGGTGCGCGAGATCTTCTCGCGCAGGCGGGCCGAGATCCAACAGCAATTGATGACGGAGCTCAAGCCAAGGTTCGTGGCGATGGGGCTGGTGCTGCGGGGCGTGGATATGGGGAAGGTGGATTTGCCCGAGGACTATCGGGCGGGAATGGAAAAGCTTCTCGCCGAGGAACTCGAGACAGAGAAGATTCGCTACGTGCTGGAGCTCAAGGAGGCCCAGGTAAAACAGCAGCAATTGGAGGCTGAGGCCGACAAGGTGCGGCGGCAAACGGCGGCGGAGGCCGCCGGCCAGGAGCAAGTGATCGCCGCTCGCGCGCAGGAGGAGACCATGAAACACATCCTACCCTTCAAGCAGAAGCAGATCGAGCAGCGCCAGCTCGAGGCCGAAGCCGAGAAGGTAGCGCGCATCCGCACCGCCGAGGGCGCCGCCGAGGCCCGCCGCATCGAAGCCAAAGGCGAGGCCGATTCGCGGCAGAAACTCGCGGACGCAGAAGCCTACCGGCTCGATCTGGTGGGCAAGGCGAACGCCGGACAGATGGAGCGCGAGGGCGCGCTGATCGCGCACTATCCGCTGCTGATCCAGAAGACACTGGCTGACAAGCTCTCCGATAAGGTGCAGGTCATCATCGCGCCGGCGCCCGAGGCGGGACGGTTCATAGGTTCCAACCTCATCGGCGCCGGCTCGGCGAGTTCCGCCGATGGTACTACCGGCGAGAAGTCGCGGTCGGGGAACTCACAATGATCCTGGCGCTCACCGCTTCCATCGCGATCGTCGTCCTGGATCATGCTTCGCTGCGCGCTGCTCCTCGCTCGAGCGCCGCCGAGCTGACAGCGCTCTGGCAAGGAGATGTGCTCGAGGTCCGCGGCGAGCGCGCCGGCTACCTGAAGATTTACGACTATCGCCGCGAACGCGGCGGATATTTGAGGAGCGAAGCAGTCCGTCAGGTGGAACTCACCGAGACAGGTGCACCCGAGCTACTCTCCGTGCTGCGCTTCCTGCGAGACAGCCCCGGATCCGAGGCGCTTGGGATCAGTTACGGCGCGGCATATCTCAAAGCCGTGCCGGCTCGAGCACTCACCGCGGAGCCCTTCGATGCCATCGCCCGCATGGCCGAACGGCTTGCGGAACAGGCATCAGGCGGCACCAATCGCGTCGCCGATGTCGCCGCACACCTCGAGGTGGTACAGCAGTTCGGCATTCACATGCGCACTTTCGAACGCGATGGCCGGATGCAGGTGTGTTACGACGGTGAATTGTTCCACCGCGTGCTGGCATCGGCCGGTGCGGGTTCCGAGGAGCGTGCGCGCGCCGCGCTCGGTCTCACACGGCCGGACTGCATCGATCCGGATCTAGGCCCCGTCCCGCGCGCATCCCTCGACAACGAGCGCCGCGAGCTGCTCGACCAGATCGACGATGCGGACTTGAGCGCGATGATGAAGAGCCGCGTCCACGCCCGGCGCGCCGAAGTATGGGCATCGATTGCCTTCGAGCAGGCTCGGCACCGCGAGCCGCCCAAAGCGGCAGCCGAGCGCGCGCTTACCGAGCTCATCGCCGTTCATACGAACGATCTCGGTGAGGACCGGCGAGCCGAGTATACCGATGCGGTGCTTCGGGTCGGCGCGATCCGCTGGGCCCCGATGATGCCGGCGCCCCAGGCGGGCCCGCTAATCCTTAGCGCCGCTCCGGGTGCTCCAGGGCAAACGTGCGTTACTCTGGAGGACATGCGCCTGCATGGCTCGGCGCCTCTCGCGCGACATTGCACTTATGGGATCGTGTGGATGGCCTCCGCGCAGGCGATTCCTCAGGGTCCGGCGCTGGTACTCGCGGTGCAGCCCCTGGAGAGCTGGCGTGAACTCTGGGTGTTTCATCAAAGGTCGGGAACCTGGACGGTCGACGTAGTGTCACCCGGGGCGGACGATCCCGAAGAAGGCTATGTGGAGTTTGCTGGCTTCGCGCCGGGCACGAGGCGCCTTTTGATAGCGCGCGAGGTAAAGGACCGCGGGCGTTTCCAGCACCGTTTCGAGGAACTGCGGCTCGATGATCTAGCCCTGGCGCAACAGGCCAACAGTCCGGATATGCTGCGCGATTTCGGCCGGTGGCAAGACGTGGCGTGGCGGCGCGACACGCTGTCGCTGCACTGACAACCCGGGTACTAGCGCTTGGTCAAGGCGAGCCAAGGCGTGCCCCGATAGGAGTCCGCCACGACCCAAGCGGCGGCCGTCAGTGCCCACGAAAGAATGGTCTCGCTCCATTGAAAAGCGTCTCTAGAGCCCGCCGCCACGATGGGTAACCACACCAGCAGCGTGAACATGCCGATCTGCAACGCCGAGAGCACGGCTGCCAGACGAGAACACACTCCGGTGAGCACCGCCGCGCCCGCCGCGATGTAGGCACCCCCGGTGAAATAGGCCCAAGCCGCATGCTGTGGCAGCCAACTCGGTACCAGCGCGACGGTCTCCTTGAGGTAGGCAAAATGAGCCATGCCGAAGTGGATCAAGGCCAGACCGTAAAGCACCCTCGCGATGCGCAGACCCTTATCGCCGGTAGCAAAACTGAGCCGCTTCCTGTCCCAATCAGCCGCGAACCAGGCGTACAGTACCCAGGCGCCCGCCACCATCACTGCGGTTTCGCTGCAGCCGAACCAGGAACCTACGACGGTAGGCGCGGGAAATATCTCGGGCACTCTGAACAGCAGCATCCAAACCAGCAGGTAGGCCAGCAGCACGCGGGCGGCAATGGCGGCGGTGTGTTCCCAAAGCAGGCCCAAGCCACATGCGAGGGAAATAAAGGCGCAGAGATAGACCAGCACTTCGCGTGCGGGCACACCCTTGGGTACCGGCTGCCACACCGCGACGAAATCGCCCTTGATCAGCCCCAGAATTCCGAGGCCGATCATGGTCGCCGCAAACAGTGCTTGACCCGCGCTCGCGATGGGCATCACTCTATTTGTGGCGGTGTTCCATTTCATCGGGGAATCAATGTCACCGGCGCCGGCCCCTAGCGTGGCGAGTTGACAGTCAGTCCCTCGCTATAGGACGGGATCGCGCGTAACTTGGCTTCATTGATTTCGATCAGTCCTCTGTCGTCCGTGTCCCACGGGTGGAAGCCGGGACGGAAGAATGCCAGCCAAGCTGGGAATATTCGGCGATAGATGCCCGGATAGACGAGTAGAAAGTAGCACACGCGAAGCCAGGTGCGCGGCGTGTTAATCCCGTCCTGCTCGAAGAGACTGCGCATATTTCGCAGGCGAGACCGAACGAAACTCGCACTGACTCTCAGCATGACGAAGGAGCGCAAGGCCCAGCGCCTGAGGCGGGAGAAGTCCTGCGTAACCGCCAGGAAAACATCGTAGGCCACTGCCTTATGCTCGATTTCCTCGATGGAATGCCACTTCCACAAAGCGGCGACCTCCGGCGGCATGTCGCGCAGATGCCGATCGTTCTTCAAGGAAGCGTGCGCCGTGATGGCGGTAAAATGCTCCAGCGCAAGCGTCGTGGCCAGATTCACAATCGGCGGTTTGTCCGTGGTCTCCGCCAACCTGGCGACCAGCTGCGATTCGATCGTACTGGTGTCGTAACCCGACCCTCTCGCCAGATCATTGAAACTCGCGTGCTCACGACTGTGCGCCGCCTCTTGCATGATGAAGGCGTCGATCTGTGACTTGAGCTGCGCGGGCACCGCATTGCGAAAATGGCGCACGCTCTTGATGAAGAAGGCTTCGCCCAGCGGAAAAGTCAGGGAAAGGCTGTTGTAGTAGGCCGTGGCGACCGGATCGCCGCCGTTCCACCATCTTTTGGGCTGATCACCGCGAGCGAAGGTGACGTTTCGAGGACGGATGACCAAATCCGCCGGAGTGCGAGCAGCGTGTGTCACGACGACCTCCTCAGTCAGAGAGCCCTAAGATAGGTGCTATTTATGTATACGTCAATAGTCAGACGGACGCGAAACTAAGCCTCGTACAAGGCTCCGAGTGCTGCGGCAAAATGCGCACGCCGCACCGCAGCGGGAGTATCCAGCACCCTGCCAAAGATCGGTCCAACAATGGATTCCGAGTAGGCAGCAAAACACACGATGAGCGCCACGCGGGCGATGCGCCTGACCTCGACCATGGAACGGTCCCGCGACCGGTGTGCGATGAAATCGGCCAACAACCGATTCACGGGCTCGAGACGAGCGACTTCGCCCGAATGGACCAGCCATCCAAGCACCTGAGCCAATCCGTCGCGATCGAACAGATCGAACACCCGGTTGACGAGCGCTCGATAGTCGGGCCTGTGGGTATCCATCTCCCGGCCTACGGTCTGCAAACCCGTCAGCACTTCGCGCACGAGATCCTCGGCAATCGCGGCATGAAGACCCGCCGCCGAACCGAAGTGATGGCTGAGGTTGGGATACGTCACTCCGGCGGCGTCGGCCACGGCGCGCATGGTGAGGACGTTGGCCGGCCGGTCGATGATGAGGCGCCGTGCCGCAGCCAGTGCCTGGGCCCGCATTTCCGAGGGTGTGCGGCGGATCCTTCGGTTGTTTTTCGGCTTGGGCACTCGCTTGCTCACGAGCCATATACTGCGCAACAGATCCTCATCCGGCAAGGGTAGCGAAGAGGTCCGCGCACGAGAGGCCCGTCATTCCGATTAGTTATCTTGCTCCCACTCTCCGGGAGTAAAAACCCAGGTGGAACCCATCTGCTCCCAATACGGCGCTTTCCAATGGTACCCGGGCCGTGAAGGTTGCCATTCACCGTCGTTCCATTGATAGCCTGTTCTGGTGTAATAGGCGTAGTAGCCAGGCATCCATATATAGCCGGGTTCCGGCGAGGGACCAATTGCTTCTTCCTTGGGCGGCGGCGGCGCTGTTTCCACACACTTCGCGCCTGCCGAACAGCGGGCATAAACTTTGGGCGCCAGCAATTTCCAGACAATCGGAAAGGTAGCCGCTGGCTGTCCGTCAACAATATTCTTTAGCCTGCTTGTCGTAGCCGCCGGGAACTTAAGAGTCATCGCGAACTTCAGTGAGGCGTTGTCCAAGCGGTAATGCCCGGAGGATTGAACTATCGTCGCTTTGCGCACACACGATTCGGCGTCAAATATAAATTGCATGATGACCTTGCCTTCCTCATGTTGTCTTCTTGACTGGTCGGGATAGAACTCCACTGTAGCTCTCCCTGCAGAATTTCTTCAGCCAGGCACCCCCGCTAGCCCGCCAAAGTCATGAGCAGCGAATTAGACGGCGCGAAGAACGTCGAGCCGGTGATCGCTGTTGAGTAATCGAGGATGCGGTCATGATGGCCAGTCTTGCCGCCCACGAACATGTTGTGCAACATTTGCTCGATCACCCAAAGATTCCTGGCATACCCGATGAAATAGGTGCCGTACTCGGCATGCCCGGGCCGCCCAAATGGCATGTTGTCGCGCAGAATATCGTGCTCGACGCCATGCTCATCTACGATGGTGGTCAAAGTCTTGTGGGATTCCCGACCGGGGGCATCCTCCAACTCCACATTCTCCAGTTTCGATCGACCCACGATAGCCTCTTGCGATCCGGTATCCAGCGCCTGCCATCGATCGAGCCGATGCAGGTACTTTTGCACCACGACGTAACTTCCACCCTCGAAGAGGGCATCATCGGATTGGATCAGCGCCGATTGGCCAAGCGCACTACCCGTCGGATTTTCGGTTCCATCGACGAATCCCAATAGATCTCGGGAGTCGAAATAGCGAAAACCCTGTACCTCGTCTTCGACGGTCACACAATCGCCAAGCGCTTGTAACAGCAACCGCTCGAGATCGAAGCACATGTCAGGCCGTTCCGCTCGGATGTGAAGCAAGAGGTCCCCGGCCGTAGCCGGCGCAGTGTGCACAGGTCCGCGAATCTCGGCAAAACGGCGCAATTGCGCCGGGCGTTGCGGCCGGCGCAGTCGATCCCATGCATCGCTTCCGATACCGACATTGCAGGATAAGCGGCCATTCAAGTCCCGAAAACCCACCGCCCTGGTGAGGGCTCCGATATCGCTGATCACCTCGAGCACCTGAGTGAGCGCGCGCGCTGCCGGGTCAAGCGTGAGAACCAGAAACACGGCCGCTTTCGACAGAGGCGTCACGATACTCTGGGGTTCAATGGTCACGCGGTCCGTAGAATCTGTCATCGCCTTGACCTCATCGGTATGGAATTCAACGCATCGTGTATTCGGTTTGCGATCTTCGACCGCTGCGACAGCATTCCGGACTCAGCGCCCAAAAGCGTCCAGCCCGGAAAGCGTTCTTAAGTAGTCGAAAACGCCGCGCTCAGTCATCGGCCGCCCGCAGTAGCCTATATATCCGTCCGGGCGTATCAAGTACCCCGTATTGATAGCAGGTGAATAGGCAGCAACGAATTCACCGGCGACGTCTTTTACGATCGTTGCTCCGACGACGTCGAACTTCTCGGCATCAGGCGAACAAATAATGCCGAGTCGGCACTGCGGTCCTCCCGCCGCTTTCAGCTTCTTCGCCATGCTCTCGATCAGTTGGATGTATGCGGGTTCAGCAATTCTTCCAACGTACGTGAGTAGCACATGCTCAACTCCGCGCATGACATCGAATAGTCTAAACGGATATCGAACATTCTCGCGAAGTAAACCAGAACAGTCAGGAGCTCGATCGCCGGCACGAATGAGCAGCTCCCCTGAGGATTCGCTTACAGCCTCTGTCGTCAAGCTGCTTGCGCGATAATTGATCAGGACTTGGGTGTCGGTTAAGCGTTCCTGTTGAGCAGTCTGCCGGCGGCCGAACTGCTCCGACGAGGTTCGAGTCCGAGCGACGACATCTTCACCCACAGGACGTCGTTCGGCCTCATAGCTATGGAGCAAATCCGGCGAAGCGGCGCCCCGGACCACCAGAGCCATCTTCCAAGCAAGATTGTACGCGTCCTGGATACCTGTATTCATACCCTGCCCGCCCGTAGGGGGATGAATGTGTGCGGCATCGCCTGCTATAAAACCTCTTCCCTCACGATAACGGGCGGCCAGGCGCATGCTGATTCGGAATCTGGACGACCATCGCAGATCGGTCATTACCACTTTGATCGGCAGGAGGCGATCCGCAACCACCTGCAACTCTTCAATGGAAGGACCGGGCGATTCAGATTGCAGGCCGTGATCTGACTCGGAGTGCGGGGAACCATTGTTTGGGGCCAACGCGGAAACTCGGAAACGGTTTCGCTCAGGCAGCGGAATCGCAACCAGAAAGTCGGGTGGCCCATTCTCGACAGGCTGGACGGCCCGCAACACTACGCCTCGTGGAAGATGCTGATCCAGGAGAACGTCTCCCAACATGAACTCGAACGGAAAGCGGTCTCCTTCAAAAGGGATTCCCAACAGGCGGCGTACTGCACTATGGGCACCGTCGCACCCGACAACGTATCGAAAGGCAGACGTCTCGATCGAGTTACCGGCATTGAGTAACCCGACCTCAACACCATGATCGTCTTGCCTCATTGAGGTCAAGGTTATGGATCGTTCGACCGTGATTCCGAATGTAGCAAGATGCTTCGTCAATACCCGCTCCGTCTCGGGCTGCGGAACACCTAAATGGCCATACGGCAGGTCGAAAGACTCATACGGTGTCTCTTGAGCCGCGGAGCGATTGAGAAAGGAGCGCACGCCCGACAACCACAATCCAGCGTCGATCATCGGTTGGACGATACCCATGTCGTCCCACACCTCGAGTGTCCGGGGGGTCACGCCGATCGCCCGGCAATAAGGCAACGGTTCTGCGAGTCGATCGATGATTCGGCAGGGAACCCCATGGCGCGCAAGCTCGGCCGCCATCGTCAATCCGACGGGACCTGCACCCACCACAAGAACCTCAGGTATGGCGTTTCGCATTTTACTAATGTAGCAGTGGGCCCCCTATTTACGGTGGTAAACCTTTGGTAATCACCGCGCTTCTCGCCGCCCCTTACTTGCATGAGGGCGTTGTTCATCGGTCTGGTGAAAAATAATCTTTACCGTTTGTGAGCGCGCTCGATCCCGCACTAAATTCCTTTATAATCAGTAGCTTATTATCCATCGCCCTTGGTAACCCCCGTCGTTCACACATTGTCCGATTTGGCGCAGACCGTCGTTCAATGTCCGCACCATGGGTGTAGCGGATTTGGTGCCACCTGCAACAAATCGGCCCCTCGCCCGGTCTGATGGGCATGCAACACCACAAACCCTGGAAGCGACGATGGTCGGACCCGATCCGTATGACCTCCTCGGAGATCACCCCCGAAGAGCGCTTCGTAAGCCGGCGCGCGCTCCTGGGGGGCACACTTGGCCTCGCGGCCACCTCGGCGCTTGGCTCCTTTGCCGGCGAGGCGTTCGGCCAGACGCCGCCGAACCTGCCAGCGTTAAAATTTACGTCGAACCCCGCCTTCAGCGTCAAGGAAACCCCGAACTCCTACCAGGACATCACGACCTACAACAATTACTACGAGTTCGGCACCGACAAATCGGATCCTTCGGAAAACTCGCAGCACTTTCGCACGCGCCCTTGGACGGTCACGGTGGACGGGGAAGCGGAGATCAAGGGATCATTCGATCTGGACGATATTTTGCGGCCCCATGCGCTCGAGGAGCGGATCTACCGGCTGCGATGCGTCGAGGCGTGGTCCATGGTAGTGCCCTGGATCGGCTTTCCGCTTGGAGATTTGCTCCAGCGCTTCAAGCCCACCTCTAAGGCCAAGTACGTCGAGTTCAAGACCCTCTATGATCCCAAGCAGATGCCGGGGCAGCGCACGGGCGTGCTCGAATGGCCGTACGTTGAGGGCTTGCGCATGGATGAGGCGATGCACCCCTTGACGCTCTTGGTCGTCGGACTCTACGGGAAGGTGCTTCCCAACCAAGACGGCGCACCGCTTCGGCTGGTGGTGCCCTGGAAGTACGGATTCAAGGGCATCAAGGCGATCGTCGGCATTAAGTTCGTCGAACGCATGCCGCGAACCACGTGGGCGGGCTCGAACCCGTCCGAATACGGGTTCTTCGCCAACGTCAATCCGGCCGTTGACCATCCGCGCTGGAGCCAGGCGACCGAGAGGCGCATCGGCAGCGGCAGCATTTTTGCTTCACGCCGCCCCACACTACCGTTCAACGGCTACGCCGACCAGGTCGCGAGTCTGTACAGCGGCCTGGACCTGCGGAGGAATTTCTGAGCTGGCAGCTGCGCTGGATCGTCAAGCCGATTGTCTTCATCGCATGTCTCGTTCCGGCGCTGCATCTCGTTGCCGGTGCATTCAGCCTCGACGGTGTGTCGCTCGGCGCCGATCCAGTCAAGCTGATACTGCACACCACCGGGCTATGGGCATTGAAGTTTATGGTGGCGACGCTCCTGATGACGCCGCTCAAGAATCTCACCGGCTGGGTCGGCTGGCTGCGCTTTCGGCGCATGCTCGGACTGTTCGTATTCTTCTATGCGCTGCTACACTTCTCAACCTACCTGTTTCTCGACCAGGACGGGAAGCTCGGCGCGATCTGGCAAGATATCGTCAAACGTCCGTACATCACGCTCGGCATGCTGGGACTGCTGCTGCTCACACCTTTGGCCGCCACTTCGACCTCGAAGGCCCAGCGCCGCCTCGGCAGGCGATGGACGCAGCTACATCGCCTGGCCTATGTCGTGGCGGGACTCGGGGTCTGGCACTACTGGTGGCTCGTCAAGGAGGATATCCGACCCCCGCTCGCTTACGCCGCCGTGTTCGCGACGCTCCTTGGTTACCGCTGGGTCCGTCACCTTTGGCGGCAACGCCGCGCCCAGCCGATCGGCGTCGAGCGGTTTGCAACGGCCGATAGAGCCTGAGCAGCAGGGATTTCCTGCCAAGAAGACGCCGGTATCTGGGGAAAGACCGCGGACGGACGGTCTGTTTGCGACCGAAAATAAACGATAGCCACGGCCACCTGGGCGGCAACGCGGTGTTGCGCGCGCTGGGGTCGTTCGCATTTTCCATCGCCATGCGCTTTGCGTTAGGCTGTGCGGATGCAAATCACCACCGCGAACGTTGAGCTACGCATCGACGGGTTCCCCTGTCGCACTTACGTCGCAGCGCCCAAGCCTGCGCAGTCAGGCGCCCAATATTCCGGCATCCTTTTGTACTCCGAGATATTTCAGCTGACTGGACCGATCTGCCGAACGGCAAACCGATTGGCCGGACACGGCTTCGTGGTGGCGGCACCCGAGATTTATCATCGAACGTGCCCGCCCGGCCTGGTGATCGCTTATGACGACCCGGGTCGCATGCATGGCAGCTACCTTGCCCATACCACCCCGGTGGCGCACTTCGATGCAACGGCTGCCGCGGTGTTCGATCATTTCGAATCACGCAACGACGTGATGCATAGCCCCTCAGGTCCCGCGTTCGGCGCCATGGGCTTTTGCATCGGCGGACATCTTGCGCTTCGAGCGGCATTCGATCCGAGGTGCCGCGCAGCGGCGTGCGCATATCCGACAGGCCTGCACAATGGGGAGCTTGGCGCTGACCCGGATGCCGGCACGCTCGCTCGACTATCCGAAATCAAGGGAGAGTTGCTGCTCGCGTTCGGCGACGTAGACCCGCATGTCCCGGCACCCGCCCGCAACGTCATCCGCTCAGCACTACAAGCGTCCGGCGTGCGGCATACCTATCTCGAACTGCCCGGCGAGCATGCCTTCATGCGCGACGAGGGCGCACGTTACGATGCGGAGATGACCGATCGCGTTTTCGCCGAGGCCATTGCGTTGTATCGCCGCACTCAGGCTGGAAGATGAGCCAGCTGAACCGCAACTGGTCTTCGTATTTCTACGATTCGTTCTCGCGCACACAGTGGATGCGATTTGGCGCGGGACCCTATCGCCTGTCGGCCGAGGCACTGGCCTCCCTCAAGGGCATCAATGAACCGATGTCGGTCTCGGACGTGGCCGAGGTAGTGGGACCCCTTTGTGGTCTTTTGGATCAGCAATTGGCCGCGAATCCCGCGCAGCCCTATGTGATCGCCGTTTCGGGCAGCGTGGCCGTCGGGAAGAGCACTTTCTCCCGGGTGCTGCGCGCCCTACTTGCCCAATCGAACCGAACGGTTGAACTCATCGCCACGGACGGGTTCTTGTGGCCGACGGCGATTTTGGAGAAGCGAGACCTCATGCACCGCAAGGGGTTTCCTGAAAGCTACGACCTTGAAAGCATGCTGAGCTTTCTCGCGAACTTGAAGGCGGGAAAGCGTGATCTTCGAGTGCCGGTCTATTCTCACGAAGTCTACGACGTCGTCCCGGACCAGTTTCAAACCGTCGATCGGCCCCAGTTATTGATATTCGAAGGCCTGAATGTCCTACAAGGATCCAAAGACAGTGCCGTGGTGGCGGCGGACTATTTCGACTTCAGCATCTATCTCGACGCGGATCCCAATGATGTGGAGAATTGGTACATCGACCGATTCTCTGTGTTGCAGCGAACGGTTTTCCAGCGACCCACGTCCTACTTTCACCACTACAAGGATTTGCGACCGTCGCAGACGCGCGAAACCGGGCGCAAAATCTGGCGCACCATCAATCTACCCAATCTGCTGCAAAACATACAACCCACGCGAGAGCGTGCCACCGTCATTTTACGCAAAGGCCGTTCGCATGCCGTCGAGGAGGTTTTGTGGCGGCACTCGATGGCCGATTAGAAATTCAGCGGCTTGAGATCCCCCAATACGGTCGGAATGAGCTCTGAAACCGTGGGATGGATGTGAACGGCCCTTTGCAGCATCGTGTAGGGTGCACGCGCGTACATGACGTCCAGAATGCTATGGATGGCTTCATCCCCTCCAGTTCCAAGAATTGAAGCGCCAAGGATGTGTTTCGTGGCGGCATCCACCAGAATCTTCATGAAACCTGCAGTCTCGCCTTTTTCAACCGCCCGTCCGACTTTGGTCATCGGACGGGTGCCGATTAGCGCGCGTGTACCGGAATCGCGGACAGCTTTTTCGGTCAGACCTGCACGGCCAAGCGGAGGATCGGTGTAAAGTGCGTACGCCGTAATTCTGTCGCTCACCCGCCGCGGATCATGATCGAGCAAATTGGCCGCGACAATTTCAAAATCGTTGTACGAAGTGTGCGTAAACGCACCTTTGCCATTGCAATCGCCCATCGCCCAGACGCCCCCCACATTGGTGCGGAGTTGGTCGTCGACGCGCAGATAGCCGCGCTCGTCTATTTCTATGCCGGCGCGCTCCAGGCCAAGGTCGTCCGTGTTCGGTCGACGGCCCACGGCAAGCAGTATGTGCGAACCCACCGTCTTTGACGGGTCTTCCTGGCAATCGACCGCAACCGCAACTTCGGCGCCGTGCCGTTCCAGGCGGATGCACTCTGCGTTCAGCCGGATATGTATTCCTTCTTGCTCGAGGAATTCTTTAATGGTAGCCGAGACATCTTCATCCTCGTGGAAAGCAAGGCGTGATCCTTTCTCCACGATCGTCACCTCGCTTCCAAAACGGCGGAAGATCTGCGCGAACTCCAAACCAATATAGCTGCCGCCAACCACGATGAGGTGCTGGGGCAAAGTATCCAATCCCAGTATGCCGACATTGGTCAGAAACGGGACGGCATCCACGCCGGGAAAATCTGGAACGATCGCCCGCCCGCCAACATTGAGAAAGATCTCGTCCGCCGAGATGGTTTCGGATCCGATGCGCATCTCGTGCGCGGACTCGAAGCGTGCGTGCCCATTGTAAACGGTGCAACTCGCCATGCCGCGCAGCCAGCCTTCGACGCCGGTGCGGGATGTGGCGGATACACGGTCCTTCCGCGCCATCACCGCTTTCATGTCGACCGAGACGTCTCTCGTGACTATGCCATATTCGGCGGCCTGAGCTGCTTTTCGAGCGACATAGGCGCTTGCCACCAGCGTCTTGGTGGGAATGCATCCGGTGTTGACGCACGTGCCGCCAAAGAGCTTGCGCTCGACGATCGCAACCTTACGCCCCGATTGCGTAAGCCGTCCGGCAAGCGAAGGTCCCGCTTGACCGGCGCCGACGATGATGGAATCAAACTTCGATATCTGCATACGGAGGCAATTCCCATGTAGGAGCCCGTCTGCGTCCCTGTCAAAGTGTAGGCGATTGCCATGGATTCTTCATCTGCAGCCAAGGTTTCCGGCGCCGACAAAATTCTCCTTACAATCAATTAGTTATAATTCCTCAGCGGCAGGTCGCGGCTGCTCGCAGCGTTCGATGTCGATGCGAAAGACCGCTTGAGGCGCTGCTCCCAGCGGGTGTTCTTCAGGCCGATGCCGCCGCCCGCTCCCCGGCTTTGCGCCCATACTCGAGCGCCGAGCCCCAGTGTTGTGCGCCATTCAATTCCGAGTGGCCGATGCTGATGTGACCGTAGCCTTGGCGCACACGCTCCAGGGGACTGGGCTTACCGCCGACACCGTAGTGAAACCCGGGCGGTTCTATCAGACGTGCGTGACCCCAACGGTTGAGCACGATGGCCGCGATGTCGCGCTTGGGATCGAAGCCCGACGCGCCGAACAGCCGTAACATCTGCCTGCGGATGAGCAGTTCGAAGTCTGCGTAGGTGGTGTTCATGAGGCGTGCCCGTGCCGCCATGCCCTGTGTCGCGGCCGGCAAACCGGGTACCGGCAGACCGAGGTAGAAGCTCAACACGGCGGGCTTGTCCGGATGCAGCAGTGGAGCGTGCCGGTCGGTTACCATGTTCTGGCGTAGGTTGCAGCAGTAGCCCAATCCGTCGGTGTCGTCGAACCAGCGACAGGCCGTAACATCCAGATCGTACAGAAAGCGCCACTGGCGCAACGCCACGTTCACGATGAGCGCCGGTGCGTAGCCGAACTGTCCATAGGCGGCGCGCAAATCCTCGGGCATGTCCACGAGCAAGTGTTTGTTGACCCAGCCGCCGCTTGCCATGACCACTTGGCTGGCGTGCACATTGAATAGGCGCCCACCCTGCTCGTAGACCACCGCAACCTCGTCGGCATTGGCGCCCGAATGCCGCACGCGCAAGACGGTGGATTCGAGCCGCATGCCCACGCTCTGGGTAGCGCTGTCGAGGGCCCCGAAGTCAACGTTCCCGTACAGCAGAGTGTCGAAATCTCGGCCCGGCAACGCCGCCGGCAACAGAGCCCGCAGCAGGGCACGCGCGAATGGCGAGTTGCCGCCGGGGAACGACACCGCCATGGGCCGCGCGGAATCCTCCACCAACTGCCGGCCCAGCCGCGCGCAGGCCGCATCGGTGCTGACCCCCGCCAGCAGGCCGACAATGGGCTCGACCATGCGCGTGACGGCGGCGTCGTAGCCGCGGACGTTCTCGAGATATTCGCGGTAGGTGAGCGTATCGAGGTAGCGATTCTCTTCTTCGCTCACCGGGCCATGATTGGCCCGCCAACGCAGTAGGTCGCGCCGAGCGGCGTCCGTGTAGGGTGTGTCCTTGAGCGCGGACGACCAGATGTTGCGGCGCCAGCACGGTTTGTCGGCACCTTGCTCCCGGTCGAAGAAGTAGCCGACATCAACCTGCGTTTCCTGAAAGCCGTCCATGTTTGAATAGTTGTCCCGCGCGAAACGCAGTGGTTTGAGCGCACTGTCCCAGGGTTGCCACTGATACTCACGGGGTAGCGAAAACTCCTTGAAGAAGGAATCGGTGAGCGAATCGCCGCGCTCTCCGGGCAGGCCAAAGTCGTTCGAACCTTGCGGACCCAGCAGGCGTATTCCCTCGACCTCGAATTCGTTCTGCTTGGCCTCGCCACCCAGCATGGAGTGGTTGTCGAGAATCAGGATGCGGGCGTTGGCGCCGCGCAGCTGGCGGAAACGGTGTGCGGCGCTCAGGCCGGCGATGCCGCCTCCCACCACCACCAAATCGAACTGCCCGGCGTCCCGCGCGGCGGCAATGACGGCCTCGCTGTAGGCTCCATCGCGCAGGCGATGCGCCGCCTGCACCACCGGCCATGTGTTGCCGTTGGACCTGGCATAGTCGCCCACACCGCCATATCCGGTGAAGGTATCCGCAACGGCTGAGCCTGCGGGTAGCGCCAGTGCGCCGCCGGCGGCGGCAAGGCTGCCGTTCAAAAAGTCGCGCCGGCTGATGGGCGTATCGAGACCCAGCCGGCTCCGCTCAGCTTCATTGACCGGTCGTGTCATCGTCAGTCCTCATGAGGCTCAGACCGCCAGTCGGAAGCACTCGATCTTTGGTCGTCATGAATGCCATCGAAGGCCATCACGGGCTGCTTGTTCCCCGACCAGACAATCTCTAGGTCGAGGGAACCTCAGCTATTCTTTCCAGCCCGCAGATCCAGCCCGGTCACTTTCGCTCCGGTGCATCGAAGTACTCGGCCAGTTTGGCTTCCGCTTGGTCGCCAAACAACAATTCGCAAGCCTCCGCCAGTCCCGGCGAACGTCGAATATCGTCCTTCCGCACGACGAGAGCGATCTTCGAGCGGCGCCGCAAAAAGTCCTCGAGCTTGGTTATCATTTCCCGCCGAGCCGCCTGCGCAACCTCACAGCGTAGATACTCGGTGCCCTTGATGAGCACCTCGGCCTGGCGGGGATCCTCGCGGATGTTCTCGAGCAGGCCGAGAGCCTCACCACCATAACGGCGCCATAGCCGCGTGCTCAGAGGCTCGGATGATTCGCGTGCCGTGTAGTCGTCAAGCTGGAGTAATCTTGCCTGATGGAAGAACTCCTCGCGCACCGTGTCGGGCGGTTCGCCGTACCATTTGTAGTGGGGGTACGGCAGCGCAATGCCGAGTGAACGCACCAACTCGCTGATTTCATTGCCGACGTTCAGGCAGTCGGTCAGTTTGCCGCCGAAGATGCTGATATGCGCGTCCTCACGCCGCATTTCCACCACGTGTTTGCGGGATAGGTGCAGAAAATCCCGGCCTTTTCCTGCTTCATCTTTTACCGCCAATGGGCGAACGCCGCAGCGTGTGGCAATGATGTCCGCAGTCGTGAGTGGTCGAGCCAGCTTCAGCCGCTTGTTGATATTGTCGAGTACGAAGGCGACGTCTTCGTCCGTTATGCCGATTGTCGGGTCGGTCACGGGCGTGTCGGTGGTGCCTATGCACGTACGGCTGCCCATCGGGATCACGAAGAATAAGCGCCCGTCGTCTGCGAAGAACGCCAGGACGCGGTGCTCTTTGATCAGACGGTCGACGATCAGATGGATGCCCTTCGACAGTGCGTGGTGGTGCTCCGTCTTTTCACCCGTCAGCAAGTTATGCGCATCCACATAGGGACCGGCGGCATTGATCAGCACCCGGGCGCTGATCTCGAATTCGGAACCGTCGATGACGTCGCGGGCATGTGCGACCCACCCTGCCCCTTCGCGCCGAGCACCAAGGGACTCGACATAGTTGGCAGCGACACAGCCGCGATTCAGCGCGGCTCGCACGAAGTTGAAGACGAAGCGTGCGTCATTGTCGTGCAGATACGCATCGGAATACTCGAAGCCGCCGGCGGTGTTATCTGTGTCGACGATCGGTTCCTCCTTGTGGATGCGCGCCGGCGCGAGGAATCGCGGCGTGCGGGTGAACCCGTTGCCAATCAACCAGTATAGCCACGCGCCCATGAGCAGGTACCACGGCGGATAGCGGAACCCCTTCGTCAGGGTCGTGAAGAAGCGAATCTCCTGCACGGTCGACGGGTAACTGCGCATCAAGTGGTTGCGGCTCATACAGAGCTTACGCACCAGCGCGAAGTCCGCGGTCTCCATGTACTTGATTCCCCCCCAGGCGAGGTTGGATGAGTTCATGCTCGTCAGGCCGGCGAAGTCGCCGCGATCGATCAGCGCAACTTGCGCGCCCTTGCCGGCAAGGGCGGCGGCGCTGACTGCACCGTTGATGCCGCCGCCGATGATGAGCACGTCAAAACGATGGTGGCGTAGCTTTGTGAGATTATTTTTACGTAGTTGCATGAGACTTGAGCTTCAATACGCGCCAGCGGGCATTGTACGCGAACGTCACGAAGCCCTCATGGGCGCTCGAAAACCAACCGATTTCTGTACTTCCTTCCCTTCTCGTCCCTTCCTTGATCGATTTCGTGGAAGGTTTTTCCGTCAGCTGAAATGGTCTCGAGTTCACGCTCAACTACTTTGCCGTTCTTCGTCCAAACGGATTTCCATGTGGTCGCGGTGACCATCGTGTCGGTCACAGTATCTGCGATGGGATAGTCGATGATCGATATCGGCTTGCCGTCGAGAGCCGTGGAGTATTCCACGTGACCGACGGTGCCGTCGGCGTCAATCCAGTCGCTCTTGATGAGCAAATGGTCGGCGCCGGCATCAACCACTTTCATCGTGTACTTTTTCATGGGTGGACTGGGCTCGAACTTGGACTTCGCAACGTTCAGATTCCAGTCCCCGCGCAACGCATCCATTTTACCTGCGAAGGCCGCGCTGACCAATGCCGTCATCCCAAGGCCGGCCAGCGCCAAGGAGGTCCTGGTCAGCTTTGTAGTCCCTGTGGTTTTCATATTTCGTCGGATACGGTACCGTCCCGCGCAGCGTGTGGCAACCCTTGCTCGGCGCGTGCCAGGGCATCGTTCAGCGATTCGAATACATTCTCCCTGCCGATGAGGTCGATCAGGCCGCCGCGCTCGAGTTTATAAAACACATTCGGACGAACCTCGGTGAACAGCACCGCGGCTCCGAAGAAGAATGGACCTTCAATACTGTAGATCACGACGCCGGTGGCCCGGGGCTCACGATGGCCTTGAGTTCGGATGCCGCCCCTCCAGTGTGAGGTTCGATCCTCACGGCATCCGACATCCGTCGCATGACGAGCAGGGTCGCCAGTATCACTCCCACGTTGACCGCCACTGCGCAATCGTTGAGACGTGAAATGAAACGTCCGCGCTCCCGCCGGCGCTCCGCTGGGCCGGCGATCCGGTGGCGACATTTGCCGCATCGCCGCGAAGACGGAGCCAGTTCTGACAAGCACGCGACGCCCGCGTAGACTCAACTCACAGAGCCCGGGCATGTAATGTCACTGGAGGCAACTATGAAGCACCTCAAGGTCGCTGTCTCGGTCGCCAATCTGGCCATTTTGGTTTCTTCAAGCATCTCCTGTAGCAGCGCCCCCCCATCCCCGGCGGGCACCGTCGGACATGCAATGCTGGCCCCACACCTTCCCGGCGCGGTGGCCAACGGCAACGCTGCGATGACGGGTACGGTTAGCCCTCAGCAGCGTCTCAAATTTGCGATTCATCTGCCGCTGCGCAATCAGGCCGAATTGACTCAATTATTGCACGACCTCTATGACCCGAAGAGTCCACACTTTCACAAATACCTGAGCGTGTCCGAATTCACCGAGCGCTTTGCGGTGACGGCCCGGGACTACAGCACGGTGATTGCCTGGGCGAAAGCGAATGGCCTCACCGTGACTGCCAAGACGCCCAACCGGCGATTGCTCGCTGTCGAGGGCTCCGTGGCCACGGTCAACCGGGCCTTCCACGTAAAGGTAAACTATTACCGGAGACCGGCCAACGCGCGAACCTTTTATTCACCGGATCGCGAGCCCACCGTTGTCGGACTGAGTGTGCCGCTGCTACAGATCACCGGACTGAACAACTATGTCCTGCCCCAATCGATGCTGCGGCGCAGGGCGGCGGCGAGCCTCACCGGTCCGGTGAACGCCACGGGCTCCGGACCGGCCGGCGAGTATCTGCCGAGTGACATGCGTGCGGCCTACTACGGTAACGGTCCGCTCACCGGTGCGGGCCAAACGATCGGTATCTTCTCGTTTGACGGATATCTCGCAAGCGATGTGCAGCTTTACTACTCGAAGACAGGCATGTCTTCCAACGTTCCGATCAAGAATGTATTGGTCGGCGGATTCAGCGGTGCCTGCACCGCGGTGAGCTCGGCCACGAGTTCTTCCTGTGATGATGGCGAGCAGGTGCTCGATATCGTGAATGCAATCGGCATGGCCCCGGGGATCAAGCAGATTCTGTTCTATGAAGGCTCGAGCAACACCGAGATCCTCAATCAGATGGCGACCGACAATGTTGCCAAGGTGCTCAGCTCCTCCTGGGGCTGGAATCCGGCAGATGCAGCGAGTGACGACCCGATATTCCAGGAGTTTGCGGCACAGGGCCAATCCTTCGTCAGTGCAAGCGGCGACGATGGCGAGTTCAATGGCTCGACCTACTCTTTCCCCGGAGTGGATCCGTACATCACGCAGGTCGGTGGCACGGAGTTGACGACGACAGGGCGCGGCGGCGCATGGTCAGGGGAGACTGCGTGGGCGCAAAGCGGCGGCGGCTATGACAGCGGCACGCCGATTCCCAGTTGGCAGCAACTTTCCGGCGTAATCAATTCGTCGAACCTGGGCTCGACCACCTTGCGCAATTCTCCCGATGTGGCAGCGGAAGCGAATTTCGACAATCCCACCGTGATCAATGGGACTTTTGTGACCGGCTATGGCGGCACGAGCTTTGCTACGCCACGCTGGGCGGGTTTTTTGGCCCTGGTCAATCAGCAGTCCGTGGCGAACGGAAAGGGCACGGTCGGGTTCATCAATCCCGCGCTCTACGACCTCGGCACCAGCTCGAGTTACTCCGGCGCATTCCACGACATCACCAGCGGCAGCAACCCACCTACGGCGGGTGACGGCAGCGGCTTCAACGCAGTACGCGGCTACGACCTGGTGACCGGCTGGGGTAGCCCTGCCGGAGCCGGCTTGATCAATCAGCTGGCCGCTACCCGTGCGAGCCAGCGAGCGGCGGCAACCCACTGACAGAAGGCACTATGCGCCGCAAACAGGAACTGCTCGCCCTATTCGTCAAAGCGACACTGCTCGGGTCTGCAGTAACGCACGCGGCGCTGTCGTCCGCATCAACCAACGTCGCCGACGCGGACAACGCGTTTGGTTTCCGCTTACTCAACGCAGTCCAAAAGACCATCCCAAGCGGCAACGTCGTTCTCTCACCGGTCAGTGCAGCCCTGGATCTATCAATGGTGCTCAACGGCGCCGACGGTCAAACGAGACAGGAGATGCTGTCCGCACTGTCGCTCAGTGGGTGGGAGCTCAGTGCGATCAACGAGGCCAACGCGCAGCTGATCAAAGTCATCCGTACACCGGCCAATAGCATCACGTTATCCGTGGCGGATTCGTTGTGGGCCGACAGTCGTCGCGTGACGCTTCGCCCGGGCTACGTAAAGCAGACGCAAGCGTGGTACGACGCCGAAATGACCGATATAGACTTTTCCGACCCAACTGCCGCGACTCAGATCAACGGCTGGGCATCCAAAGAAACGCACGGCAGGATTGCCAAGGTCATCGACCGGATCGACCCCGCCGATCTCCTGCTGCTCCTCAACGCGGTGTACTTCAAGGGCCAATGGACACATAAGTTCGACAAGGCTCAGACGCAGCAGCGTGACTTTACGCTCGCCGGCGGCTCCATCAAACCAGTGCCGCGCATGGCGCAATCGGGACGCTTCGACTACTTCGAAACGCCGCAGCTGCAGGCGGTCCGCCTCTCGTTCGGCGACGGAGATCTCGCCATGGAGGTTCTCTTGCCGGCGAAATCATCGAGTTTGGGCGCGTTGGAAGCGCAGCTGACAGCCGAGCATTGGACGAACTGGCAGGCGCAATATGCGCCGCGCTCCGGGACGATTGAACTGCCACGCTTCGAGCTGAAATCCAATTATCGCTTGAATGAACCGCTGCAAGCCCTCGGCATGACACGCGCTTTCCACCCGGATGGTGCGCAATTGACGGGCATGTTCTCATCGGCGCCTGGTCCACTTCGCACTTCGCGCTTCGTCATTTCGTCAGTGGTTCAATCGACCTACTGGAAAGTGGACGAGGAAGGTTCAGAAGCCGCGGCTGTGACGACCACCGGTATAAGGGCTAGCGCGGTCGCACGCCCGGCGCAACCGTTTCGGATGATCGTCGACCGGCCGTTTTTCTGTGCGATCGAAGACCGGCGCAGCGGCGCGCTGCTGTTCGTTGGGGCCATCTACGATCCAGCGGCCTGACGGCGAATTGCATTGCGAGCGTTAGGGAGTGAGCGTACTTAACCCCGCCCAGGGAGACGACGATGCACAAGAGGAAAGTTTCAAGGGATGACGGTCGCCGAGCGATCATCGCAGGCTTCACCCGAGAGGACTTCGAGCGCCTCAATCGACTCGATCATGCGAAAAATCTGCGCTGCATCATCAGAGGTACCAAGTGGCTCAACTATCACGGCGTCGAACTGTTGTGGCGATATCCGCAAGATTTCCTCGATGGTGCAGGTATTACTGTGGAGCAATATCTTCAAGCCCTTACCGTGCACATTGACTGTTGCCACATTTTGCTAAAAAAAATCGAGGACTTAGGGCGCTCACATGACTCACCGCAATGATAAACACGCGAACAAATGTGGCAACGACAGGTTTGCGTTTCGGTCACGGTCAGCAGCGAAGACTCGATGATGGCTCGCGCCGTCTCGAACATCGAGGAGGCGATTCTCATGCGCCGATCCGGTGTCATGAGCTTGTAGCGCTCGGCGACCATCTTGTCCATTTCGGGGGGAGGTATCGTTCACTTGGAGACCTCATCCAGTTTGGCGGCGCCGCCTAACTTCGCAGCCCCGTCTTTTAGATAGCGCCAGCAGACGCCCCTGAGGCGTTCAAAGAGGCGTTGTAACAACGGCTGAGGCTCCCCCCAAAGATAACTTCAGAGTGGCGCAACACTCGAGGGCCCTGAGTGATCGAGAGCGCCTCATAGGGTCCCTTTCTTGCGTATTTAATATATAATATATTACACTTCACCTGCGGTTGGGACCCTTCGAGGGCAGGCGCGGAGCACCGCCGATTTAGGTCAAATTTCACAACTATGGAAATCAGCCGCCCAATGGGCGGGACGGTCAGGATCTCTTGGCCTTCGAAGGCACCAATTGCGACTTAACGTGATGTGGGAACACGCTCTTTGAGAAATAGTTGGTATTCCATATCGGGTCGGCCCTGTCGCCCACAATTCTCAGCACGGTTGTTTGGCATTCAAAGCGCGTCCAACCACGAGTTTGGGCACTACGCATTGATTCGTTCTCGCCTCCGTTACACAGACGCAATTTTTCCTACTGGCGAACGGCAACCGGCGCTGTTCAGCCTTTCCACGTTCAACTTCTCGGCTATGGAATTCAATAAATGAACGAACCCCAACTAAAAAGCATTTTTACGAGCGCCGACTTTCAACCGCCGGTACTGACTACGATCGAAAAGCCCGAACTGACGGACGGCTTTCATCTGGTAATCGATGCGTTGAAGTGCAATGACATCGATACGATCTTTGGCCTCGTGGGTATCCCGATCACCGACTTGGCGCGTCTTGCGCAAGCTGAGGGGATGCGATTCATCGGTTTCCGACATGAACAGAATGCCGGCAATGCCGCGGCAATCGCCGGGTACATGACACAAAAGCCTGGCATCTGCCTGACGGTGTCGGCGCCCGGATTTTTGAATGGCCTCACGGCATTGGCCAACGCGACCACCAACTGTTTCCCGATGATCCTGATCAGCGGTTCGAGCGAGCGCGAAATAGTTAACCTCCAACAGGGCGACTATGAAGAAATGGACCAGCTAAATGCGGCAAAACCTTTTGCCAAAGCTGCGTATCGGGTCCTTAAAGCCGAAGACATTGGGATTGGTGTAGCCCGTGCGATCCGCGCTGCCGTGTCCGGTCGTCCG
Organism: uncultured Gammaproteobacteria bacterium; assembly: GCA_963807505.1. Taxonomy (GTDB): domain Bacteria; phylum Pseudomonadota; class Gammaproteobacteria; order Steroidobacterales; family Steroidobacteraceae; genus Bog-1198. Next base: position 125,177 of record CAWECC010000002.1, read on the forward strand.
GGTGGCGTCTACCTGGATTTACCCGCGCAGTTGCTCGGACAATCGCTGGACGCAGCCCATGGCAGGAAGTCGCTGGTCCGCGTGGTCGATCCCGTTCCGCGCCAAATTCCAGCGCCGGACGCTGTACAGCGCGCCATCGATCTTCTCAAAGGGGCAAAGCGCCCACTCATATTGCTTGGCAAAGGGGCCGCCTATGCACAAGCGGACGCGGCAATTCGCGCGCTTGTCGAGACCTCCGGCATACCCTATTTGCCGATGTCGATGGCAAAAGGCCTGCTGCCCGACAACCATCCCCAATGCGCTTCAGCGGCCCGCTCGTTTGTCTTGGCCGAGGCTGATGTCGTCGTTCTCATCGGTGCCCGCCTCAACTGGCTGCTGGCGCATGGCAAGGGCAAGACCTGGGGCGCGCCGAAGAAATTCATCCAAATAGACATCGCGCCAACTGAAATCGACAGCAACGTAGCTATCGCCGCTCCCGTGATCGGTGACATCGGGTCGTGCGTATCGGCGCTCCTCGCCGGGATCAAATCTGGCTTCAACAAGCCGAGCGTCGATTGGACCGCATCCATCAATGCGCGCAAGGACAAAAACCTCGCGAAGATGGCCGCCATGCTCGGCCAAAATCCCACGCCGATGAACTTTCACAGCGCACTGGGAGCTATCCGCGACGTGCTGAAGTCGAGACCCGATATCAACGTGGTCAATGAGGGCGCCAATACCCTCGATTTTGCCCGCAGCATCATCGATATGTACGAGCCGCGAAAACGCTTTGACTCCGGCACTTGGGGCATCATGGGCATTGGCATGGGTTATGCCATTGGCGCGGCTGTGACGAGCGGCTTGCCCGTGGTCGCAATCGAAGGTGACAGTGCTTTCGGCTTCAGCGGCATGGAACTTGAAACCATTTGCCGCTATCAACTGCCGGTGGTCACGATCGTTTTCAACAACAACGGCGTCTACCGTGGAACCGATGTGAATCCCACCGGCGGCGCCGATGTCGCGCCCACCGTTTTCGTCAAAGGCGCTCGCTATGACAAGATGATTGAAGCGTTCGGGGGTATCGGCTATCACGCCACCACACCCGCCGAACTCTCGAAATTCCTGATCGAAGCGATCGCGGCGAAGAAACCGGCAGTCATCAATGCCGTAATCGACGAAACAGCAGGTACGGAGAGCGGTCGGTTGACCAATCTGAATCCGGCAAGCACTGCTACCAAGAAGTAAGACTATGTTGAATCAATCAGCCTTGAGGAGTTTCCAACTATGACCTTGCCATTAGAAGGTGTACGCATCATCGATTTCACACATGTGCAGGCCGGGCCGGCATGCACCCAATTGCTTGGATTTTACGGCGCAGATGTCATCAAGGTTGAGCGTCCCGGATCGGGTGATGTGACCCGCTCTCAGTTACGCGACGTCCCCGGTGCCGACGCGTTGTATTTCACCATGCTCAACGGCAACAAACGCTCGTTGACTCTCGACACGAAGACCCAGGAAGGCAAGGAAGTGTTGGAGAAAATGATCAAGTCCTCGGATGTATTGGTCGAGAACTTCGGTCCCGGAGCGTTGGATCGAATGGGCTTCAGCTGGGAGCGCATTCAAGAGCTGAATCCCAAGTTGATCATGGCCTCCGTAAAAGGCTTCAGCGACGGTCACTCGTACGAAGATCTGAAGGTTTACGAGAATGTTGCGCAATGCGCCGGCGGCGCCGCATCCACCACCGGATTCTGGGATGGCCCTCCCACTGTTTCTGCCGCTGCACTGGGCGACAGCAATACCGGCATGCACCTTGCCATCGGAATTTTGACGGCATTGATGCAGCGTGGAAAGACCGGCAAGGGGCAAAAGGTTTCCTGTTCGATGCAAGATGCGGTGCTAAATCTGTGCCGTGTGAAATTGCGCGATCAGCAGCGCTTGGACAAAATCGGTTACCTCGAAGAATACCCCCAATACCCGCATGGCACGTTCTCCGATGTTGTACCCCGCGGCGGCAATGCCGGCGGCGGTGGACAGCCTGGCTGGGTCTTGAAATGCAAGGGTTGGGAAACCGATCCGAACGCTTACATCTATTTCACCATTCAGGGTCATGCGTGGGAACCGATCACCAAAGCCATCGGCAAACCCGAGTGGGCCAATGATCCTGCCTACATGACGGCACAAGCACGTCAGGATAAGATTTTCGATATCTTCAAGACGATTGAAGAATGGCTTAAGGACAAAACCAAGTACGAAGCGGTGGATATTCTGCGCAAGTACGACATTCCTTGCGCGCCGGTTTTCTCCATGAAGGAATTGGCGGAATCTCCCGATCTGCGCAAGAGCGGCTCGATCGTCGAAGTCAACCACAAGGTTCGCGGTAAGTACTTGACGATCGGCAGCCCGATCAAGTTCTCTGACATGGAGGTCGAAGTGAAGCCCTCGCCCGTGTTGGGCGAGCACACTGATGAAGTGCTGAGCGATCTGGGCTACGGAAAGGCGGACATTGCCAGGTTACACGCGGCAAAAGCCGTGTAAACAACCTAGTCGGATGTTCCAACGAGAGGCGTCCGGATGGGCGCCTCTTTTTTCCCGTTTGCCAGGAGTATTCTGACCCAATGAATATACAGTTGGATCTGGCGCAGTTGTTCAATGCGCTTGGTGACGCCGTGGTCGTGGCGGACGCCAATGGAAACATCGTCGCGTGGAATGCCGCTGCCACGCGAATTTTTGGCTTCAGCGAGGCTGAGGCATTGGGCCATAGCTTGACGTTGATCATTCCGGAGCGGCTGCGTCATCGCCATAACGTCGGTTTCGACAAATCCATGGAGACGGGAACGACGCGCTATGGATCGCAATTGTTGAAGGTACCTGCGAATCACAAGGACGGCCGCACCTTGTCGATCGCGTTTAGCGTGGCCATGTTGTTCGACGAAAACCGCAAAGTGACCGGCGTTGCGGCGGTGATTCGCGACGAAACGGCGCGATGGCTCGAAGAGCGGGAGCTAAAACAGCGTCTCGCCTCCTACGAAGCCAAATCAGCGGCCCTAGCGCAGGCGTCGGCGCCCCCCGGTGACGCCAAGACCTAGGCCTAGGCCTAGGCCTACACCGTCAGCCATTGGTAGACTTCGCGCTTGCGAGTTTGTGCTACATGTAGCACAATGTACCCATGAAGGAAGCCGGTATTCGTGAAGCTCGGCAGAACCTCACCGCATTGATCGAAGAGGTGCGCAAGGGCCACGAGGTGACGATCACTGATCGTGGCAGGCCGGTTGCGCGGCTCGTACCGCCCCGCCGCGAGCAAGCCAAACCTTTTGCAGGCCGCGCCGATTTCCGCCGCAAGATGCCAGTGTTGGCCGCATCGCTCACTGCCGCCGTCATCGATGAGCGGGCGGAGCGTGGCTGAAGGATCGATGCTGCGAGACGCGCTCGGTGCCGATGCTGGCATCTACCTCGATTCCAGCGCGCTGGCGAAACTTTACGTACCGGAACCCGAGAGCGACACGCTTGAAGCCTTTTTCCAAGGCCGCCGGGATCTAATGATCTCGGAACTCGCCATTACCGAAGTTTTGTCCGCAGTCGCCCGTAGACGACGCGAGGGCACGATCAGTGCCCATCAAGCATTGGAGATCCACGACGCAGTCCTGGCAGACGCCAATTCAGGCTCCTTCCACCGCCTCGACATGAGTCCCGTGGTTCACCGCGAGGCCGAACGCCTTTTATTCCAAATCGAGTCTGTAGCGTTGCGGACGCTTGACGCACTGCATGTCGCCGCGGCGCGGCTGGGCTCGGCTACTTACGTCGTGACCTTCGCCGCGCGCATGCGCGCTGCGGCGTTGCACGCGGGACTCAAGACACTCGACTTGTAGGGTCATTATAGCTATAATAGCCAAATGGAAAAGGCTAGTATATCTAATTTGAAAAACAACTTAAGCGCATACCTTCGTAAGGTTCGCGCCGGACACCCCGTTGTAATCTATGATCGAGAAGTTCCGGTTGCTCGCCTCGAGCGAATCGAATCCGCCGGCCTGGGTTCTGACCGACTTGCATCGCTTCATGCAAAGGGCGTGACACGACTTCCGCTACGTCACGCATCAGCCGTGGCCATCGTCGCGGAGCTGAACCCCCTAGCTCATGCCACGCGATTGCTCGAGGCTGTGCAGCAAGATCGGTCGGAGGATCGATGAGCCCCCACCCGCTTGGCGCGCCGGGCGTGCTGTCGTGAAATATTGGGACGCGTCGGCAATTACTCCGCTGATTGCGGAAGAGCGGACTCGAGACTCCCTGCTGAAACTGCTTGAGCAAGATTCAGACATGCTCGCATGGTGGGGAACGCCCGTTGAAATTGCATCCGCGCTGGCAAGGCGCGAACGGGAGGGATTGCTCACCGCCGATGAAGTTACAACTGCACTAACGACTGTGCATGCGCTCGCTGAGAGTTGGCACGAGATCGTTCCGTCCGACTCAATCCGTCGAACTGCCGAACGTCTACTTCGCGCTCATCCCCTCCGCGCTGCCGATAGTCTGCAACTGGCAGCGGCATTGATCGCGGCCGATCACGATCCCATGTCGTTGGAATTTGTCTGCCTCGATGTTCGCCTGGCGCGCGCCGCCCAACGAGAGGGCTTTGTGGTAGTTGGCCAATAGCGGAGGTTGGATCGTCGGCGATGCACTTCGCCGGATGTGATCAACGGTTACCTGGGGCTCGCCGACGGAGGCTACACCTGAACTGGTATTGGGGCCTCGCTGATGAAAATCCCATTTGCGTCAAATAAAAAGGTGAACTGTCCACCTCGGATGGCTAGTACCAACTCGTCGTGAGTCAGATCAAGGAAGGAACAGATTATTTTCTGTCTGCCCCAAGCGTCCCCGCAGCGCGACCACCCTTTCACGCCCCTCAGTCAACCCAATACGCTGCTCGGCAATATCCCGCAGGGTATCGACGAGAGAGGTCCAATCTGAGTGTGGTCGGCTAAATGTCAACTTGGCCTCCAAAACAAGGGCTGCCGAATTTGTCCGTACCGCCGCTGTCGACCCCCAAGCGGGCATCGAGGAATGTCGGCCAAGTGAATTCCTAATTCACTCCGCCGCCCTCCGCTTCCATGCGGAAGGCGGGGCTCCATAGAGCCGAACCAGCGAGCGTCGGAGTCGCTCCGGATCACTGAACCCGTATTTCTGAGCGACCACCTGTACCGAGCTCGCGCCGCTTTCGAGCGCCGCCCTCGCCGCTTCGGCACGAAGACGTTCCACAGCTTTCGCAGGCGTAACACCTGTCTCGGCGCGAAATGCGCGCGCGAAATGTCTGGGGCTCATGGCGGAGCGACGCGCGAGCTGCTCGACCGACTGCGGCTCATGAAGGTGCGCACGAACCCAGTCGAGGAGATTCCCAAAGCGGCCCCCTACGGGGGTTAATTCAAGGAGTTCGGAAAACTGTGACTGCCCGCCGGGGCGACGGTAATACACGACCAGTTGCTTGGCCGTAAGTCTGGCGATCGCCTCACCAAGATCCTCGGCAATCAGTGCCAGTGCGAGGTCTATACCCGCCGTGACGCCTGCCGAACTCCAGATTGATCCATCTTTGATGAAGATCCGATCGGGCTCGACTGTTACAAGCGGAAATTTTGCGGCCAAATCTGCGGCGCGACTCCAATGGGTCGTCGCCTTTCTGCCGTCGAGCAATTGGGCTGCCGCCAACAGATAAGTCCCCGAGCAAATGCTGGCGACTCGACGCGCTTTCAATCCGAACGATCGCACAAATCGAACCGTTCTTGCGCAACATATGGCATCCCGAGTCCCGTCTCCGCCGGCGACTAGGAGGGTATCAATCGATCGCGTTCCACCGAATGACTCCGCTGGCATTCCCACCTTCGATGAACTGGGCACGATACCCGGCACCGCCGCCACAATCCGGAGCGAGTAAGCGCCGGCGCAATACCGCGTGGCGACCTCAAAGGCTGCGATGGGTCCAGCGGCATCAAGCAGCTGAAACCCAGGGAATATGAGCATTTCTATTTTGCGCGACATGGCAGAAAATGCTGGAAATACGTCATTTAAGACAAGACCATACGCGCTCACAATGGCTCCGTCAAAAGGAGGACACTGTGAGCCCGGAATTCCCGATCGTTTTCGCCCTCTATCCACGCGTCACTCAGCTCGACTTCACAGGGCCGTACGAGGTCTTCGCGCGACTTCCTGGGGCGCGATCAATCCTCGCCTCGACGACGGGCACTAGCATTGAAGCAGATGGCGGCATCACGTTCAGCCAGGTAGTTCGGCTCGCCGATGTCGATCATTGCGCTCTACTCTGCGTGCCCGGCGGCTTCGGCACGATCGAGGCGATGGAAGACCTCGAGTATCTCGCCGAGATTCGTCAACTGGCGGAGCAGGCGCGCTATGTCACGTCGGTGTGCAGTGGTTCACTGCTCCTCGGTGCTGCGGGCCTGCTACAAGGCAAACGCGCCGCTTGTCACTGGGCGTGGAGAGACATGCTACCCATCTTCGGAGCTGTGCCGGATCCTGGGCGTGTCGTCCGCGACGGCAATCTCATCACGGGCGGTGGCGTTACGGCCGGAATCGATATGGCACTGACCGTGGTCGGCGAGATCGCGGGGACAGATTTCGCGGAAGTGGTACAGCTGGCTATCGAATATGCGCCCGCGCCACCGTTCGATGCCGGACGGCCCGAACGCGCACGGCCAGAGATTGTCGCCGCTGCGCAGCGGCGCCTTGATGAGACGCGCGAAAAACGCGAAGGAGCCGCTCGCCGAGCGGCGGCGCGCAGCGCCAGGGCGGTCTCGACATGAAGGTCATTATTGACATGCCATTGATAGGGCTTATCGGTCCAATGCAATCGCATGATGATCCCGGCCATACACGCAATGCGGAGCGCGCCCCACGGCTGATCCGCCGTGAACTCACGAGGTCGAAAGGCATCACCGCGACTCACCACACAGGTGGAGGCCGTACTCAGCGTTCTCGACACCCTACCCTTCGAATGGCCGGGCGATGAAGCCTATGGCCTGATCCGTACCCAACTCGAGATGGCGGGAACACCTGTTGGCGGCAATGATATGCTAATCGCGGCTCAAGCTGTAGCACTCGACTACACGCTCGTCACCGACAACGAAAGCGACTATTTATGGTCATCCTGGCGTGTCATACCGATCGGGGCATCAGCACTGATATTTGGATCGACAGCCCACCTCAAGAGGTTTGGCAAGTACTCACCACCACCCGCGATTATCCCTCGTGGAATCCGATGATTGCACGGGTCAATGGAGAACTCCGCGAAGGCAATGTCATCGAAATCGACGAGGGAATGGTGTTTCGCCCAAGGATCCTAGCGTTCCGCGAGGATCAAGAACTGCGCTGGAAGGGGCATGTCTGGATTCCGGGCATCTTCGATGGCGAACATCGCTTTGTTCTGGAAGCGCACGGCAATCAGACGCACCTGATTCAAAGTGAAGAGTTCACCGGAATTCTAGTAGGAAGAATTACCCGAGAAATTATTGATGACACGGTTGTTGCGATGAGGGGGATGAATAGCGCTCTGAAAGCGCGTGCCGAATCGTTGGTACCGGTCAAATAGCGCTCATTGCCTTCGTCACACGCAACTCTCAGGAGTTTCGTGCTTCTGTTGCCCATAACCCAGGTGCCCTACGCGCCGAACGGTCGTTTCATGTAGGACCGATCTGCCTCAACTCGGATCTGTAGATGCATCGAGATCCTGTCAAAAGCCGGCATTGAAATCCACGTCCCGAATATCCCATCCCAGTACCCGCATCGGCATCTCCCCCTTCATGTCCTTCATAAGCACGACTTGAAAGTCAGGAAGGCCGCAGCTTTCGCGCTCTTGGCCTGGGTCATCGATTCACCGGTCAGCGACCGCTATTGCAAAGATGCCGTAAAACAAAATGCTGAGACGTTGGCGCCTACCATCACAATTCCTTCGGCAAGTGAGAGACCCGGCCGGCAAGCATCGCGTCGCCGGTCGTATCCTCAATCGCCTCTGGCTCCTTGATCTAGGATGCGAACCGCCTCATCGAGCGTCTCGCGCACATGCCAATCGGCAAATGCCTGCAACGCTGCATCGGGCAACTCGCCGGCGTACAACCTTTTAGCGAACGCAAGGCGGCGCTCCCGGCGCGTCAGGTTGAGAGGCAGCGAAGACTCGATGATGGCTCGCGCCGTCTCGAACATCGAGGAGGCGATTCTCATGCGCCGATCCGGCGTCATGAGTTTGTAGCGCTCGGCGACCATTTGGTCCATGTCGGGGGAGGTATCGTTCACTCGGAGACCTCATCCAGTTTGGCGGCGACGCCCAACTTCGCAGCCCAGTCTTTCAGATAGAGCCAATCAACGGATTCGTCGATCAGCGTACGGACGTCGCGCAGTTGCATCTCCGAGCCCGTGTCGCGTGCCCAAACAAGCTTTGAAAGGATCAGGTCTTCGCGGCTCGTAATCCACGTTGATATTCCTGCAAACTCCACTGACTTGCGGCGCTCAAATTCTGTCTGCCGGTACTCCGAATTCTTCCGTACGATCAAATCAACTTTGATCGCGCTGTCCAGATGCATGAGGTTGAACATTCGCTGCGACTTGATCGCTGAACGCGCGGCATCCTCATCGATGTAGAAGTCCGCAGAGAATGCGCTCACAAGAGCATCAACGTGCCGTTCCATCAGCGCCACGACTGAGCCCGTCAACATGAAGGGAACATCGGCTGCACGCAGCCGCTCGCTGATTATTCTGAGAACATCGAGTTCCTCGGTCATGGCGAGGAGTTTAAAAGACTTAATACCGTGCCGCAGCTACGTAGCAAGACGTCGGCATCAACGCTCTTTCGACGATGCGATTCCAACAATGTTATTGATGGCGCCAGCGGCACCTGATTTGTACCTGCGCCCGTAACCGTAAGTATCCAATTTATCGAGATAAAATTGGGAAAATTGGTAGCGGGGGCGTGATTCGCTTCCAAGCAATTAACTTATTCAAGGCATGAGTCTATATAAAACAGGGGCTTACAATCCGGCAAGACAGCCGGATATCGCTTGGCTAAAAGTAAAGCGGCTCCACAGTTGGCAAAACCCATAGATCGGCATATGCTTTGTCATATGCCGATACTTTGAACGAGGCGACTATTTTGACACCTGAACGACACGTCAAGCTTTTCAAGAATGGGCGAAACCAGGCGGTTCGAATCCCCCGTGAATTCGAACTGCCTGGCGATGACGCAATCATGCGCAAAGAGGGAAACAAACTGATCATCGAAGCCGTACCACCGCAGTCTCTTCTCGCGCTTCTCTACACACTCGAGACTCTCGATGATGATTTTCCGCCGATCGTTGACGCTGCACCAGACAAGATCGAGATTTGATGCGGTTTCTTCTGGACACAAATATAGTATCGAATCTGATCCGTGAACCTCACGGCCGTGTGGCAGAACGAATCAAGGAACTCGGTGAAAATCGTGTCTGCACCAGCATCATAGTTGCTGCAGAATTGCGCTACGGCGCAACTAAGAAGGCGTCACCGCGACTCACCAAACAGGTGGAGGCCGTACTCAGCGTTCTCGACACCCTACCCTTCGAATGGCCGGGCGATGAAGCTTATGGCCTGATCCGTACCCAACTCGAGGCGGCGGGAACACCTATTGGCGGCAACGATATGCTAATCGCAGCTCAAGCTGTAGCACTCGACTACACGCTCGTCACCGACAACGAAAGCGAATTTTCGCGCGTAACCGGACTGCGAATCGAAAACTGGTTGAGACGATAGCCGCAAAGGCTTCTGCCCTGAATTATTAGCGTCCCTGATATTTCAGGGCGGAAGGCGGTGCACCGAACACCCGCCGGAAGGTTCGCCTCATTCGTTCCGCGTTGCCGAAACCGCAGGATCGCGCCACCTCTTGAACGGATCGGCCGTTGCCATCAAGTGCCCCGCGCGCCGTCTCTGCGCGTAGACGCTCCACCGCCTTCGCGGGGGACATCCCGGTTTCCACTTGGAATGCGCGAAAAAAATGTCGCGGGCTCATGCAAGCATATTCGGCGAGATCCGCAACGCTGTGCCTTGCGTTCAAGCTGCTGCGCACATGATCCAACAGCGCGGCAAAGCGACCGTTTGCTCGTTCCATCTCCAACAGGGCCGAGATTGCGACTGCCCACCAGGGCGTCGGTAATAGACCACGAGTTGTTGCGCCGTTCGCCGCGCGACCGATTCCCCGAGGTCTTCTTCGATCAACGCAAGCGACAGATCGATACCCGCCGTAATACCGGCGGAGGTCCATATGCGTCCTTCTTTCACAAAAATGCGGTCTGGATCCAAACATACTTGCGGAAACCGGCGAGTGAAATCGGTGGTGCGGCTCCAGTGAGTCGTGGCGCGTTTGCCATCGAGTAAGCCTGCGGTCGCGAGCAGGTAAGTGCCAGAGCAGACGCTGGTTGTGCGCCGCGCCTTGGTCGCGCAAGCCTGAATAAACCGCCGTGTTCGCGGGCACAGTGCCGCGGCCCGCGAACCATCACCTCCAGCGACCACGAGTGTGTCTACGGCAAGCGCGCGCCCTAACGGCCCGGCGTGCATCGAAGCGCCGGACGAACTCACCACAAGGCCGGGCTCAACGGCGACGACGCGCAGCGCGTAGCTGCCCGGCTTGTAGCGCTCTGCGATTTCGAATGCAGCGATCGGCCCAGCGGCGTCCAGCAACTGGAAGTCGGGATAAATTAAAAAATCGACACGACGAGGCATGGCATAAAACGTTGGAATAAAGTCATTTGCGCCATAGCCTAATCGGTCAATATTGGGTGGTCAAATCTGGAGCAACTTATGACCGCTGACTTTCCCGTCGTATTCGCCCTCTACCCACGCGTCACACAGTTGGACTTCACGGGACCGTTCGAAGTATTGGCTCGCCTGCCTGGCGCGCGGTGCGTACTGGCGTCAGTGGAGGGCGGCAGGATTCAAGCCGACGGTGGCATCACGTTTGCCGGTGTTGTGCGACTGGCCGACGTCGCGGAATGCGCGCTGCTCTGTGTTCCAGGCGGCTTCGGGACTGTAGCTGCGCTAGAGAACCCACCCTATTTGGCGCAACTCCTCCGTCTCGGCGCGCAGGCACGGTTCATCACCTCCGTGTGCACCGGTTCACTGCTGCTGGCAGCCGCTGGGCTACTGCGTGGCAGGAAGGCGGCATGCCATTGGGCCTGGCGCGAGCTGCTACCGGAATTTGCAGTGATGCCCGACGCCGCACGGGTTGTGTGCGACGGCAATGTTATCACCGGAGGCGGCGTCACCGCCGGCATCGACATGGCGCTCACAGTGATGGCGGAAATTGCCGGCATCGACTATGCCCAGACGGTACAGCTCGCGCTGGAATACGCGCCTGAGCCGCCATTCGATTCCGGCCGGCCCGAACGGGCTCGGCCTGAAATCGTCGCAGCCGCACAGAAACGCCTCGATGTCATTCGCACCGAGCGTGCTGCCGCCGTTCACCGCGCGGCTGAATCGCTGGCAATGGGAGGCTGAGAAACGTCCTGTGCGATATGCAAGGCAATTGATCGCAACCCTAGCGGGACTTCTCGCCGCGGTATTTCTGATCATCCTGGCGTGTCATTCCGATCGGGACATCAGCACTGATATTTGGATCGACAGCCCGCCTCAAATGGTTTGGCAAGTACTGACGGTCACCCGAGATTATCCTTTGTGGAATCCGATGATTGCACGGGTCAATGGAGAACTCCGCGAAGGCAATGTCATCGAAATCGACACGGGAATGGTGTTCCGCCCAAGGATACTGGCGTTCCGCGTTGATCAAGAACTGCGATGGAAGGGACATGTCTGGATTCCAGGCATCTTCGATGGCGAACATCGCTTTGTTCTGGAAGCGCACGGCAATCAGACGCGCCTGATTCAAAGTGAAGAGTTTACCGGAATTCTAGTAGGAAGAATTACCCGAGAAATTATTGATGACACGATTGTTGCAATGAAGGGGATGAATAGCGCTCTGAAAGCGCGCGCCGAATCGTTGGTACCCGTCAAATAGTGCTCATTGGCCGCTTACAGCATGCCACGTCAAATTTGCATCAGCCATACGTGCCGCCAAATATGATTTTCTCCAGCTTAGCCTTTGCCATCAACTGCGCCCGTACTGTATGAGCCATCCAATGCATACTGCCGCGCTCCCGGCCACGCGAGAAATGTAACTGCGCATGAAGATCGATACGGTGAAGCCTCGTTATCTCACGCGCCGTTTGATCATCCATGTTCCTGCGCCTCGATGGTATGTCGGTCCGTTGTAGCGACAATACTGGACCATGCGACCACAAACCACCGCAATCACGTTTATTACGGGCAGCCGTGTACGCACCCCTACAATATGGCCGCGAAGGCGCGGCAAGGAGTGCGGACGATCGCGGGCCGCTTAGTTGTGCCCGGTAAGCGAGCGCACGATATCAATGACCGTTTTCGCCAGATGGGCGACGGCCACAAAATCGGTGAGCTTGAGCTTACGCAGGACACGAACTAGCGCCCGCCAATGGCGGTGCATAGGTTCGGATTACTCGATGTGAGTGCTGCGGAAATGAAAAAGCCCGCAGGTGGCGGGCTTCGTTTGGGGTGCAGAATCACCCTACTGAAAAAGAGCCTATTGGAAGCCAGATTTAAAGTCAAATTATCGCCCCATCCCGGGGAAATTCCTGCGTCAAAAGTGTCCAGACACATTTCCTGCATTATTGTTAAGTATGACCCCTGGTCGCACGTACTGCACATCCGTACGGTATCTGGATACCGGACCTGAAAATCACCAAGTTGTCCGACGGCGCCCGAAGGCGCCGCGTGGTTGGTTGATCAAAATGGTGTCTCGACGCGCGCCGGCAGAAAAGCCGGGCACGTACGACCGCCCGAGCGGCGGCCTGTTTCAACTGCTATACCCCACATTATAGCGGGCGGTGATTTTCGACCCCCATTTGAAGGGACCTGAATCTCCTGAAATCTCGAAAAACATAGTACTTGGGGAGTGCCACTGCCTTTTTGCGAGAATCGTCATTTCGTCCAATTGAGGCCCGCCCGGTCTGCGGCATCGAGGAACCAGCCGTCGTCATATTCATCGGGTGAATCTTCGTCTTCGACCAACCAGTCAACCCAGTGAATGTCATTCCCACCATCCGAGCGGATCTCATATCCGCCGACACGGAGGAGCGCGAGTGCTCGGTGGGCAGAATTAAGCTGCCTTCGGTAGGCGCTCTCACTGATTCCGAAATAGGCCGCTTTGATGCGGTCGGAGTCCCTCGACAAATAGTGGACGGCCAAGGCCTTTCGCTGCTCAATCTCGACCCCCCATTCCCCCGAATCGGGAAGGGTCGGCCACACGTCGTAGTGCAGCCCCTCAATAGCGCCATCCGTGAATGCGATGGTGGTCGCCTCCTTTCGAATTGCCTTGACAACCAGGTAGGTGTGCCAGATACGGCGCCGAGCGCCGCCGTAGCCGCATTGCCTCGCGACTTCATTGGCCCAGGCCCTGAGCATCGGGGGCAGCCAATTTTTTGCGTTATCGAGTAGCTGTCGCGCTTTCGGGGTCAGCGTATCCAGACCAGGCGAGCGCTGCTCCCGGGGCCGGAGTCCGGAATATTCCGCGAGATCCTGCGACGTAACTCCCGGCCCCTGGAACTTATCGCGGAATTGTTGGTGGACAGGAGACTCCGAAGCCTTCGGCCGGCCGCTGCCGTTGCGCGCGGCGCATTCCTGATCGGCCTGGAACCTGCTGGTGCCCGGCTGACACTGCGCGTACGTCCAGGTCTCCGCGTCGAAGATTACAAATCGGTCGCCGATGCGCTCGACGCGAAACCGAAGCGGTTTTGTAGTATGTTTTTTCGACGCCATTGCAGCACCTCCATGCTGTTTTGGTCATGGCCCTGGTCGGTGCGCGAACATCGATCGGGGCCGAATTTTTTGGGGAAGGTTAGGCGACCCCGAATAATCGGCGCTCACGGATCGACCCTCGCAGCCTCACGGTTGCATAGCGAGACTCTGCGGGCAAGGGTTGAACTTCGGCCTCGGTTTCCGCCTCGGCCCTGCGCTCAACCTCGATCTGGCAGACGAGCGCTGCGGCGATTAGGTCTATGAGCCCGCGGTAATGCTGCAGGTGCTGAGGAAGCGCCATTGCCCGATATCTCTCAACTTGTTTTAGATGTTCGTCACCGTTAATTTAGTATTAAGCGGTTGCAACCGGCAACAACTCGGTTTACCAGTATTTACCGGTTGCATTCATAGTGGAGGCAGAAACAATGAAGACGGTCGGAACCCCCAGCACTGATCCAAATCACATCGACTACGCGTTGGGAACTAGCTTCGGCACCCGTTTCGTTATCGACAATTGTATCGACGGAGTGGTCGATTTCGCGAACGGCGACGTTCAGCCTTTGCCGCGACTGGCCGACGTTGGAAAAACGGCCAATCGAACACGCGCAGATGCTAACTTCAGCCCAGATAAATATCCCGCCTGGGCTGAACAAGAAGAAAATGTTTTGTTTTTGAGCTCCAATCCACATGGACCCCCACTTGTCGATCACGCAACAGCACTAGCGGAGTTTGCCGCGCGGGTTCGGATTGAACGGAAGTATGCGATCGAGACCTTGAAGACAGCATCAGCTGGAATCCCTGCGCTCACGCAGTTTCTAAAGACCTTCCGCGAGGACATCGACACGAAAGTGGACCTCGCGCTATACCCTCTCCTCACCTACGATGAATCGGGGCGCCCTAAGTTGGGCTGGCGGGTATCGGGTTCGGATGACCGCAAGAAGTGGGTGAATTTTGCAGCATTGATTATCGCTGACAGAGCGATCGGCAAGTTAACCGACGTTGGACGTTGCCAACTGGATTCTTGCGGCCGTTTCTTCAGGATTGAGCGTAACGGACCCGGCAAGCCGAGTCGGAAGTACTGCCCTAGTACCGACCACATGGAGCGAGCGCACGCGCTTGCATCGACTGTACGCTCACAGAGAAAACGGCAAAGGGACACAGTGGAGAAGCGACGGCGCGCTGCGGCGAGGAAAAAATGAGAGCCGCCCTCTACGCGAGATATAGCACCGAAATGCAGCACGAGCAGTCGATCGAAGATCAATTCCGCGTTGCCGAGCGCATCGCGGAACGGCACGGCTTCACCGTCGTTGCCAAGTTCGCCGACCAAGCGATGAGTGGCGGCACGACGCAGCGGCCTCAATATCAGCGAGTGCTGACTGCCGCCCGCATCATAAATTCGACGTGATCGTGGCTGAAGACGCTTCGCGCCTGTGGCGCAATCTCGCCGAGCAATCCCTGCGGCTCGCGGAACTGTCGGACTTAGGCATGCACGTTGTAACCCATGACCTCGATACGCGGCACGAGTCAGCCTGCAAGAATGACGCGAGACTCGGCCGCCAGGTCGCCGAAGCTGAAGTGATCAAAAGCGTCAAGCGTGAGATGCGGGACCCCGCTGTCATCAAGGAAATCTGTCGCCGTGTCCGAGCGGCGCTCAGTGCACCCACGGCGAAGGCGCCGGACGGCGCGGCGCGCATGGGGCAACTCAAGGCGGAGATCGCGACCATAACGGACGCAATTGCCGGCGGCTTGCTGCGGGCGTCCCCTGCCCTGGCGGCTCGGCTGGCAGCGGCCGAGGCTGAGCTTGAACGCATTGCGAGCGATGCCCAGCAAGGCGGCAGCGCCCAAGGTCGATGTGACGAAGCTGCTGGCGGACTTACCGGCACGCGCCCGGCGGGCAGTGGAACGGCTCGAAAAGATCTTGGCGGCCGGCGACGTACGCGGGCGCGGGAGGAACTCCGCAATCATGTGGGAGTGGTGACGATGGAGGCCGATGAGCGGGAAATCCGGCTCTACAGCGAGCAGGTCCCCATGGCGGCGGCGATGCTACGGGCCGTTGGGCACCATGCAAACTCTGCAAGTTTGTTTGGTAGCGGGGGCAGGATTTGAACCTGCGACCTTCGGGTTATGAGCCCGACGAGCTGCCAGACTGCTCCACCCCGCACCGGAAGAGCCGCCCATTGTACCGGGCAGTTCGGCCAATGCAAGAGGCGGTCGATGAAATTATCTACCCGGCTGCGCCGATTCTCGCCGATCGCCGCCCTACCCCGCCCCGCTCCCGCGGACTCCCTATTGCAAAGCTCGCTGACAAAGCTGTAGCAGCTGTCCGGGAATCACCCCCAACCCAAACGCCAGCAGCGCATTCACGCTGAGTATCGTCCGCATGAGCACCGATCCGCCGATGGAGGCGCTTTCGGTGGGCTCATCGAAGTACATCAGCTTGACGATGCGCAGGTAGAAGAACGCGCCCACCACGGAGAACAGCACGGCGACCACGGCAAGCCAGGTATAGTCCACGCCAAGCACGGCTTGGATGACGCCGAGCTTCGCCCAGAACCCGATGAAGGGCGGCAAACCCGCCAAGCTGAACATGAGAAATGCCATCATGCCCGCGAACCAGGGACTGCGCGCGTTCAGCCCGCGGAAATCGTCGAGCTTGTCCGATTCGAAGCCCTGTCGAGCCAGCAGCAGCACCATGCCGAACGCGCCCGCGGCGACGAGCACGTAGCTGATCATGTAAAACATCGAGGCTTGATAGCCCTGCGCCGTGCCCGAGAGTATTCCGAGAAGCACATATCCCACATGGGAAATCGTGGAATAGGCCAGCATGCGTTTGATATTGGTCTGCGCGATCGCGACGATGTTACCGATGGCCATGGATAGCACGGCGAGCACCACCAGCATCTGACTCCAATCCGCCTGCGAACCCGCCAAGGCCTCAGGCAATAGCCGCATGGCCAGCGCGAACGCCGCCAGCTTGGAGGCGGTGCCGATGAACACCGTCACGCAGGTCGGCGACCCCTCATACACATCCGGTATCCACATGTGGAAAGGCACGGCGCCGAATTTGAATCCCACGCCGACGATGAGAAATGCAATGCCGAAGATCAGGCCGATATTGCCGCCCAATCCGTGCTGCTGCACGGCGCTGGCGATCGCCCCGAGTTCGAGGCTCCCCGTGACGCCGTAGACGATGGACATGCCGTACAACAGCGTTCCGGACGCCATGGATCCCAGCACGAAGTATTTGATCGCGGACTCGGCCGCGATGCCCGACTCGCGGTCGAATGCCACCATGGCGTACAGGCACAGCGACATCAATTCCAGTCCCAGGTACAGCGTGATCAGGCTGCCCGCGGAAATCAGCACCATGGCACCCAGGGTGGAGAACAATCCCAGCACGTAGTACTCGCCCTTGAGAATCGCGCGCCGCTGCAGATAGTCGGTCGAATACACGAAAACGGCAGCCACGACCAGCAGAGTGACCACCTTCAGAAGCTGCGCCATGTGATCCAATTCGAACAGTCCGCCGAGGGCCACGATTTTGAGCGGAATCGGCTGTATGGTCACCAGAACCGCGGTCAGCACCAGGCTGATCACCGCCAGCACGCCGGTCCAGCGCCGCTGCGAGTCGTTCAGCAACAAATCCAG
Source organism: uncultured Gammaproteobacteria bacterium (assembly GCA_963807505.1). Lineage (GTDB taxonomy): Bacteria > Pseudomonadota > Gammaproteobacteria > Steroidobacterales > Steroidobacteraceae > Bog-1198. Next base: position 142,649 of record CAWECC010000002.1, read on the forward strand.
CATCAATATGGCGCAGGCGGCCAGTCCGAGAAAAATCTCCGGGCACGCATAGATCAGTCCGGCGTTGAACTGGCTGACATTGAATGGGGCAAAGGAGTTCATGCGTGAACCTTAGGGAAGGATCTTCGAGACCAGCAGCTGCTGGGCTAAATGCTGCGTGGATGCGCGCATCACGTCGAGCAGCGGTGCGGGCCACAGACCCACCGCCAGCACTGCCAGCGGCGAGCACGCCGAGCACCAGGAACTCACGGCCATTCAGGTCCTTGAGCGCCGCCACCTTGTCGTTGGCGACTTCGCCGTAAATGACGCGCTTGACCAACCACAGAGTGTAAGCGGCGCCCAGCACCAGAATGGTGCCCGCCAGGAAGGCATACCAGACATTGGCCTTGAACGAAGCCAGAATCACCATGAATTCGCCGATGAACCCGGAAGTGCCGGGCACGCCGGAATTCGCGAACGCAAACAGCACCATGAAGGCCGCGAACTTGGGCATGGTATTGATCACTCCGCCATAGGCGCTGATCTCGCGGCTGTGAACCCGGTCGTACATGACGCCGACGCACAGGAACATCGCGCCCGATACCAGCCCGTGCGACAGCATCTGCACTACGGCGCCGTCTATGCCGAGCGCAATGCCGGTGGTTCTGCCGGTGGCCGAGACGATCTGAAAGCCGATGAACAAGCCGAGCGTGACGAATCCCATGTGAGCGATCGAGGAGTAGGCAATCAGCTTCTTCATGTCGCGCTGCGCAAGCGCCACGAAGCCGATGTACACCACGGCTATCAGCGACAGCGCAATGATCAGCCAGTCCAGCTCGCGGCTGGCATCGGGCGCGATGGGCAGAGAGAACCGCAGAAAGCCATACCCGCCCATCTTCAGCATGATGGCGGCCAGCACCACGGAACCGCCGGTGGGCGCTTCAACGTGCGCATCGGGCAACCAGGTGTGCACCGGCCACATCGGCACCTTCACCGCGAATGCCGCGAAGAAGGCCAGGAAAATGAAGGTCTGTTCGCTGAGCGTCAGCGGCATGCGCTGGAACACGGCGAGCTCGTAGCTGCCCGATTTCAGGTACATGTAAATCAGCGCAACCAGCATCAGCAGCGAGCCGATGAAGGTGTACAGGAAGAACTTGATGGTGGCGTAGACCCGCCGCGGGCCGCCCCACACGCCGATGATGATGAACATCGGGAATCAGCATGGCTTCCCAGAACACGTAGAACAGCGCGGCGTCCAGCGCGGCGAACACGCCTATCATCAGGCCTTCCAAGATCAGGAAGGCGGCGAAATACTGCGCCACGCGCTTTGCGACGTTCGTCCAGCTCGCGATCACGATGAGCACGGTGGTGAAGGTGGTCAGCAGTATCAGCGGCATCGAAATGCCGTCCACACCGATGTAGTACTCGGCATGAATGGTCGAAATCCATGGCGCGCGCTCCACGAATTGCATGGCGGCGGTGCCGGTCTTGAACGCTGCGTACAGAGGCACGCTGAGCAGCAGGCTCAGTCCGCTGACGAACAAGGACAGCCACTTTGCCGCAGCGATGCGGTCGTTGAACGCCAGCACGGCGAATCCGCCGACGATGGGCAGCCAGATCAGAACCGACAGCAGATGCCCGTCGAACATCATGTTCGCCATAAAATCCACAATAGAAAGGAGGCCAAGCCCAAGATCATTGCAAACGCATAGTGGTACAGATAGCCGGACTGCGCGTAGCGCATCACCGATCCCAGCCAGCCGACGCTGCGCGCGCTGCCGTTGACCAGGCCGTCGTCGATCACGATCTGATCGCCGAATCTCCACAGGCCGCCGCCCAGGAGCCTGGCGCCTGCCATGATCACATGCTCGTTGAACCAGTCGAAGCCGTATTTATCGACCAATATCGTATGCAGCCATTTGAAACGACGCTCCGCCGCATCCGCGAAATCCGGCCTCTTGAGGAAGAACAGCCAGGCGGTGAGTACGCCCAAGCGCGGCCAGCCACACCGGCCAGCGAGCTGAATGCCGCCCACATGAACTCCAGCGGCGAGCCGTGAAACTCCTCGCCCACACGCGCGAGCACATCGTTGTCCGGCAGTACGTGGATGGCCGCGCCGAAATAGCCGCCGAACAGCATCGGCTCCACCGTGAACCAGCCGATCAGCGCCGAGGGGATGGCCAGCAGAATCAGCGGCACGGTCACCACCCAGGGACTCTCGTGCAGATGTTCCTGCGTGTGATGATCCATGCGCGGCCGGCCGTGGAAGGTCATGAAGAACATGCGGAAGGTGTACAGGGCCGTGATGAATACGCCGCTCAGCACGCAGAAATAGGCGTAAGCCGGCGCCGGCCCGATGCGACAGGTGCACGGCGTCGATCAGCGCGTCCTTGGAGAAGAAGCCCGACGTGCCCGGAAAGCCGATCAGCGCCAGCGAACCCACCAGGCAGGTCCAATAGGTGATCGGCAGGTATTTCCTCAGGCCGCCCATCTTGCGCATGTCCTGCTCGTGATGCATGGCCATGATCACCGAGCCCGCGGCCAGGAACAGCAGGGCCTTGAAGAAGGCATGCGTCATGAGATGGAAGATTCCCGCACCGTAGGCCGACGCGCCCAGCGCCACCGTCATATAGCCCAGTTGCGACAGGGTCGAATAGGCGATCACCCGCTTGATGTCGTTGGCGACGATGCCGAGCAGCCCCATGAAGAACGCGGTGGTCGCGCCGATGATCAGCACCATGGAGAGCGCCGTCTCCGACAATTCGAACAGCGGCGACATGCGCGCCACCATGAAGATGCCCGCCGTCACCATGGTCGCCGCGTGGATCAGCGCCGAAATCGGCGTCGGACCTTCCATGGAATCCGGCAGCCATATGTGCAGCGGTATTTGCGCCGACTTGCCCATGGCGCCGACGAACAGGCAAATGCAGGTGAAGGTGATGGCCGGCCAGATGATGGTGGCGCTGACGTGAACCTGCGCCGCCGTGATCTGGTCGGCGTGCGCGAACACCGTCGCGTAGTCCAGCGATCCCGTGTAGCGCAGCACCGCCGCGATGCCCAGCACGAAGCCGAAATCGCCGACACGGTTGACCAGGAATGCCTTCAAGTTGGCGAAGATGGCCGTCGGGCGCGTGTACCAGAATCCGATCAGCAGGTACGACACCACGCCCACGCCTTCCCAGCCGAAGAACAATTGCATGAAATTGTTCGACATGACCAGCATCAGCATGGAAAACGTGAACAGGGAAATGTAGCTGAAGAACCGCTGGTAGCCCGGATCCTCGTCCATATAGCCGATGGTGTAGATATGCACCATCAAGGACACGAAGGTCACCACCACCATCATCATGGCGGACAGCCGGTCGATCAGGAATCCGACGTTCATGCTCACGCCGTCGCTGACCAGCCAGGTGTAGACCGTCCCGTTGTACGGCGCGAGTCCGTTGAACAGGATCTGATAGAGCACATAGAACGACAGGACGCATGAAATCCCGACGCACAGTATGGTGATACCGTGCGCGCCGGACTTGCCGATGCTCTTGCCGAACAGGCCGGCGATGATGGCCGCCGCCAGCGGCGCCAATGCGATCGTGAGATAAATCGACTGCATTTAGGCGTCCCTCAACCTTGCAGCGTGTCGAGGTCTTCGACTTCGATGCTGCGGCGCTCGCGAAATACCACGACCAGGATCGCGAGGCCGATGGCCGCTTCGGCCGCCGCCACGGTCAATATGAAGAACACGAAAATCTGGCCGCCGATATCGCCGAGATAGCGCGAGAAGGCGACGAAATTGAAATTGACGGCGAGCAGCATGAGCTCGATGCACATGAGCAGCACGATGATGTTCCTGCGGTTCAGGAACACCCCTGCGACGGCGATCGCAAACAGAATTCCCGACAGGGTCAGCACGTAATTGAGCGTGATCATGGTCTTTTCTCTGAGGCCATCTTGACGATGCGGACGCGGTCCTTGGCCCGCGCCGCGACCTGCAGCGCGATGTTCTGCGGCTTGCCGCCAGGGCGCCGCCGCAGCGTCAAGACGATGGCGGCGACGCTCGCCACCAGCAGAATGACCGCCGCGATCTGCGCAGGATAGGCATAGCGCGTGAACAAGGCCGTCCCGAGTTCCCGCGTGTTGGAATAGTTGGCGGCCAGCGCCGGCGCGGTTTTGACGCTCATGCCGCCGAGGTTCTTGACCACGATGATATTGATGATGGCGAAGACCACGAAACCCGCGACGGCGACCGCCAGGGGCCAGTACTTCGCCAGTCCCTCGCGCAATTCCGCGAGATTGACGTCGAGCATCATGACCACGAACAGGAACAGCACCATGACGGCGCCGACATACACCAGCACCAGCACTATCCCCAGGAACTCCGCGTCGAGCAGCAGCCAGATCACCGCACTGTTGAAGAAGCACAGCACCAGGAGCAATGCCGAGTAAACGGGATTTCGGGCCAGGATGACGCCGAGCGCAGCCCCGATCAGCGTCGCGGCAAATATGAAAAAAAGAATGGTCGGAAACATCAGCGATACCGGGCGTCGGCAGCACGGTCCGCCGCAATCATGGCTTCGTAGCGTTCGCCGATGCCGAGCAACTTGTCCTTGCTCATGATGTTCTCGCCGCGATTCTCCATGTGGTACTCGTGCAGCCGCGTCTCCACGATGGCATCGACCGGACAGGCCTCCTCGCAAAAGCCGCAGTAAATGCATTTGAACAAATCGATGTCGTAGCGCGTGGTGCGGCGCGTGCCGTCGGCGCTCACATCCGACTCGATCGTGATGGCGAGCGCGGGGCACACCGCCTCGCAGAGCTTGCAGGCAATGCAGCGCTCCTCGCCGTTCGGATAGCGGCGCAGCGCATGCAGGCCGCGGAACCGATGGCTCTGCGGAGTCTTCTCCTCCGGGTAGTTGATCGTGACCTTGGGCGCAAACAGCCCCTTCCAGGTCACCCACAGTCCCTGTAGCAGCTCTCCGAGCAAGTAGGTCTTGAGGAAATTGCGAATGCCCTGCATTACGGATGCCCCTTCCACGGTCCCACCTGGCAGTAGACCATGAAGCCTTCGACCAACAGCCAGACCAGCGTGACCGGAATCAAAGCCTTCCAGCCCAGGCGCATGATCTGGTCATAGCGGTAGCGCGGAAATGTCGCGCGCAGCCACAAAAAAGTAAACATGGGGACCAGCGTTTTCAATCCGAACCAGAAGAAGCTGGGCTCAGCCAGCAAAGTGCCCTCGAACCAGGACCAGCCGTCGAACGGCGACAGCCAGCCGCCGAAGAAGAAGATCACGGTCAGCGCCGAGATCAGGATCATGTTGACGTATTCGGCGATGAAGAACAGCGCGAACGCCATGCCCGAATAATCCACATGGAACCCGGCGACGATTTCCGACTCGCCTTCGGCCACGTCGAAAGGCGCGCGATTGGTTTCCGCGACTCCTGAGATGAAGTACACCAGCATCAACGGGAACAGCCAGGTCCAGTTCCAGCCGAAAAATCCGTGCTGCGCCTGGATGATGTCGCCGATATTGAGGCTGCCCGAGGCCATCAATACGCCCACCATGGCGAAGCCCATCGCGATTTCATAGGCGACGATCTGCGCTGCCGAGCGCATGGCGCCCAGGAACGCGTATTTGGAGTTCGCGGCCCAGCCGGCGAGGATGATGCCGTACACGCCCATGGAGGTGAGCGCCAGGACATACAGCAGCCCGGCATCGATATTGGAGAAGGCGTGTTGCGGAGAAAACGGAATGACCGCCCAAATCGCCAAGGACGGCACCAGCGCCAGGAACGGCGCCAGGCGGAACAGAAAACCGTTCGAATCCGCGGGGATGACGATTTCCTTGAACATCAGCTTGACGACGTCGGCGAACGGCTGCGCCAAACCCGGCACCAACAGGCCGCCGATGCGGTTCGGCCCCTTGCGCGCCTGAATCCAGCCGATGACCTTGCGCTCCGCCAGCGTGTAGAACGCCATGGTGAGAATGAGGCAGATCATGACCATCAGAGTCTGCACGACGAGCAGCAAAGGAGTCGTCCAGTACGGCGTGATGATGCCGGACACCCAATCGCGAATGGGGCTCCACTCCCACATTTAAATCACGGTGCGGGCCATGCGCCCGTCCTTGGTTTTGGACAAAGCTTCGGAACCTCGTACCAGTGCATCGGCCTGATACGGCGGGATATCCACCCATGAGCCCGACGGCGCCTGTCCATCAGACGTGTTCACGGCGGCGCGCGAGCCGGCATCGGTGCCGGCGACGCCGTTGCTCGACGCCTCGATGCGGGTTCCGCACACAGCCTTCAACGCATCGCGAATTTCGTCCGAGCCGACGTAATCGACGCCGCGCACATTCAGCAGGTTCGCGAGCACGCGCAGCACCTTCCAGCCCGGCCTGCTGTCGCCCGGCAGCTTGGCGGCGCCCGGCCAGCTTTGCCAGCGGCCTTCGGCGTTGACGTAGGTACCCGAGGACTCGGCGAAGGATCCGATGGGCAGCACCACGTGCACCGACGAGCGCAGGCTCTCGGGCAGATGCGTGGTGACCGCGATCACCAGCTCCGCCGTGGCCAAACCGCTGGGCTCGACCCCGAAGTCGCTGGCCGGATCGAGGCCGCCGAACAATACATAGGCACGCAGTGCGGACTCCAACATGGCGCGCGCCGACAGCCCCACGGTGACAGCCGGTGCACCGCCCGGTTCACGGTGCGGAACCGCACCCGCCAGGTACGCCCCAGCCGAATTGGCGCCCTCGGTGATGCACCCCACGCTGGCTGCGCACAACTCCGCCAGCATCGCTGCCAGCGCCTTGAGTTCCGAGTAAGCCGGATGCCGCTGCGCCAGGGTCCCTAGGATGACGGCACGGCGGGTACCGTTCGTCAACGCAGCGACGAGTGCGCGGTGAGAATCGCCGACCTCCGCCGACCTTACGCCGGACGGCACGGCCTTGCCGGCGGCCGCCGCGGCCGCGCGCACCGCCGCTGCCAACTCGCCCACCAGATCGGTTTCGGCGAGGCTGTAGGCCGCGATGGGAAACATATACTCGAAGCGCCGCGGATTTAGGAAAGCGACCTTCGCGCCCGAGCCGCTTCTGACCGCAGCCTTGCGGATCCGGTGCGCCAACAGGGGCATTTCATGCCGCAGATTCGAGCCGATCACGAGCACACCCTCGAGGCGCTCGATGTCGGCGATCTTCAGACCGAGACCGGGGAAAGCCGGGTCCCGTTCCTGGGCGCGAAAATCCAGCTGACGCAAGCGATGGTCGATATTGGCGCAGCCCAGGCCGCGCGCAATTTGCGCGAGCAGATACAGCTCTTCCACCGTCGCCATGGACGAGGCCAGGAATCCGGCCGCGGATCCGCCCTGCCCGGCCGTCACTTTCTGCAGGCCCTCAGCCGCGGCCGCGAGCGCCACTTCCCAGTCCACGGCCCGCAGCTCACCGTCGATGCGCACCATGGGCTGCGACACCCGGTCCGCCGAATACATGCCCTCGAAGCCGAAGCGGTCGCGGTCGGCGATCCAGGTTTCGTTGATCTCTTCGTTTTCGCGCGGAACCATGCGCATCAGCTTGCCGCGCAGCACATGCGCGTACAGGTTGGTGCCGAAGGCGTCGTGCGGCGATACCAGCGGCTGCTGGGTCATTTCCCAGGAGCGCGCGTGATAGCGGAAGGGTTTGTTGTTGAGCGCGCCGACCGGGCATAAATCGATGATGTTGGCCGACAGCTCGTGATCGACGCTGTGCTCGATGTAGGTGCCCACCTCCATGTGCTCGCCGCGGCCGGTCGTGCCCATTTGCGGGTAGCCCTGGATTTCCTGGCCGAATCGCACGCAGCGGGTGCAGTGAATGCAGCGCGTCATGTCGGTCGATACCAGCGGCCCCAGGTTCTTGTCCTTCACCACCCGCTTGCGCTCGCTGAAGCGGGAAATGTCGCGCCCGTACCCCAGCGCCAGATCCTGCAGTTCGCACTCCCCGCCCTGATCGCATATCGGGCAATCGAGGGGATGATTGATGAGCAGGAATTCCATGGTCGCCCGCTGCGCGGCAACGGCTTTCGGCGACTTGGTGAACACCTTCATCCCTTCCGTCACCGGCGTGGCACAGGCCGGCAGCGGCTTCGGCGCCTTCTCCACTTCCACCAGGCACATGCGGCAATTGGCGGCGACGGTCAGCTTGTCGTGATAGCAAAACCGCGGGATATAGATATTGGCCGGGTCCGTGGCCTGCATGATCATCTGACCCTTGCGGGCCTTCAACGGTACGCCGTTGACTTCGATATTGACCGTGTCGTCGCTCATCGTGCGCCTTATGCCGCCGCGGCCGTGGGGTCGGCGCCCACGCCTTCGACGATCGATCGGCCCTTGTGCTCGATCATGTATTGAAACTCATGCCGGAAGTGTTTCAGGAAACTCTGCACCGGCCATGCCGCCGCGTCGCCGAGTGCGCAGATGGTGTGACCCTCGATGCGGTTGGCCACATCCAGCAGCAATCCCAGATCCTCGCTTCTGCCTTGGCCGCCGATGATCCGCTTCAGCATGCGGTCCAGCCATCCCGTGCCTTCGCGGCAGGGCGTGCATTGGCCGCAGGACTCGGACATGTAGAACCGCGCCAGGCGTTCGAGAGCGCGCACCATGCAGGTCGTCTCGTCCATGACGATGACGGCGCCGGTGCCGAAGGATGAGCCGGCCTTCTTGAGCGAGTCGTAGTCCATGTTGACGCCCCACATCACCTCGGCGGGCAGCACCATGCAAGACGAACCCCCGGGGATGACCGCCTTGAGCTTGCGTCCCTTCCACACGCCGCCGCAAAGCTCCATGAGATCCTTGAAGGGAATCCCCATGGGCAGCTCCAAGTTGGCGGGCTTGGTCACATGGCCCGAGACGGAGAAGAGCGCGGTACCGCCGGAATTCACCGGCCCGAGGCCCGCGAACCATGCGGCGCCCTTGCGCATGATGGTGGGCACGCTCGCAAAGCTCTGCGTGTTGTTGATCGTGGTCGGCTTGCCGAACAAGCCGAAGTTCGCCGGGAACGGCGGCTTGAAACGCGGCTTGCCCGGTTTGCCCTCGAGCGATTCGAGCAGCGCCGTCTCCTCGCCGCAAATGTAGGCGCCCGCACCGATGAACATGTGCAGGTCGAAATCCACTCCGCTGCCGAGGATGTTCTTGCCGAGCAGCCCCGCCGCATAGGCTTCGGCCAACGCCGCCTCGAAGCGCGGGATGGGCTCGCCCAGGAATTCGCCGCGAATATAGTTGTAGCCCACGGTGGCCGTCATCGCATAGCCGCCGATCGCCATGCCCTCGATGACCGAGTGCGGGTTGTAGCGCAGGATGTCGCGGTCGTGACAGGTGCCCGGCTCGGATTCGTCGGAATTGCATACCGCGTATTTCTGTGCCGGCGAGCTGCGTGGCATGAAGCTCCATTTCACGCCCGTGGGAAACGCCGCGCCGCCTCTGCCGCGCAGCCCCGAGGCCTTGACTTCCTCGATGATTTTCTCGCGCGGCGTTTGCTCGCGCAGGATCTTCTCCCAGGCCTGATAGCCGCCGAATTTACGGTAGCTCTCGAGCGTCCACGAACGCTCGTATTGCAGCGCCTCGAACAACACCAGATTCTGCTCGTAAGCCATCAGCGGGCCTCGCTCCTGCCATTCGGACTCATGTCAATTCATCCAGAATCTTGTCGATGTTCTCGGGCGTCAGGTTCTCGTGATACACGTGATCGACCATCATCATGGGCGCGCCCGTGCACGCCGCCAGGCATTCCTCTTCGCGCTTCAGGTAGATGCGCCCATCCGCAGTGCTCTCGCCCGTCTTGATTCCGAGCTTCTTCTCGACATGATCGACCACTTCCTGCGAGCCGCGCAGCATGCAGGAAATATTGGTGCACACCGACACATGATGCCGGCCCACCGGCTTGGTCTCGAACATGGAATAGAACGTCGCCACCTCGTACACCTGAATGGGCGGCAGCCCCAGGTACTCGGCCACGGCGTCCATCAGCCCGGAGGTCAGGAATCCGCCGTTCTCGTGCTGAACCGCATGCAATGCGGAAATCACCGCGGAGCGCTTGCGGTCGGGCGGGAACTTCGCGACCCAGTGGTCGATTTCCTCGCGCACATGCGCCGACAGTTGCACGCTCATCGGTCCACCTCGCCGAACACGATGTCCTGGGTTCCGATCACAGCCACCACGTCGGCCAGCATGTGCCCGCGCACCATTTCATCGAGCGATGCGAGATGCGCGAAGCCCGGCGCCCGCACCTTCAGCCGATAGGGCTTGTTGGCACCATCGGATACCAGGTACACGCCGAGCTCGCCCTTCGGCGCCTCGACGGCGCAATACACCTCGCCCTCGGGCACGCAGTAACCTTCCGTCATGAGCTTGAAATGGTGGATCAGCGATTCCATGTCGCCCTTCATCTCTTCGCGCCGCGGCGGCCGCACCTTGCGGTCATCGATCATGACAGCGCCCGGATTGGCCTTCAGCCATGCGACGCACTGGTCAACTATGCGCGTCGACTGGCGCAATTCCTCGACGCGCACCAGGTAGCGATCGTAGCAATCGCCGTTGACGCCGACGGGAATGTCGAAATCCACGCGATCGTACACCTCATAGGGCTGCTTCTTGCGCAAGTCCCACTCGACCCCGGAGCCGCGCAGCATGGGCCCCGAGAATCCCAGCTGCATCGCACGCTCGGGACTCACCACCCCGATATTCACCGTGCGCTGCTTCCAGATGCGGTTGTCCGTGAGCAGGGTTTCGTATTCATCGATGCAGGCCGGAAAGCGCCTGGTAAAGTCCGCGATGAAATCCAGCAAGCTGCCCGAGCGCCGCTCGTTGAGCCGATCCACGTCCTTCTTGCTGCGCCACTCGGAGTGCTGATACTTGGGCATGGTATCGGGCAGATCCCGGTACACCCCGCCCGGCCGGTAGTAGGTGGCATGCATGCGCGTGCCCGATACCGCCTCGTAACAATCCATCAGGTCTTCGCGCTCGCGGAAGCAATAGAGGAACACCGTCATGGCGCCGATGTCCAGGCCGTGGGCACCGAGCCACATCAGATGATTCAGGATTCGCGTGATCTCGTCGAACATCACACGGATGTACTGCGCGCGCAGCGGCGGCTCTATGCCGAGCAGTTTTTCGATCGCGCCGACATAGGCGTGCTCATTGCACATCATCGACACGTAATCCAGCCGGTCCATGTAGCCGATGGACTGGTTGAAGGGCTTGCTCTCGGCGAGCTTCTCGGTGGCGCGGTGCAGGAGGCCGATGTGCGGGTCGGCCTTCTGAATCACTTCGCCGTCCATTTCCAGCACCAAGCGCAGCACGCCGTGCGCCGCCGGGTGCTGGGGCCCGAAATTCATGGTGTAGTTGCGGATCTCAGGCATTCGGTTTGCCGTTGGTAGCCACGGGAGCATTCGTCAATGCGGGATCATAGCGGTTGTCGTGACGGATCACTTTCGGCACGAGCACGCGCGGCTCGATGCTCACGGGTTGGTATACGACACGGCCCTTCTCCGGGTCATAGCGCACCTCGACATTGCCCGACAAGGGGAAATCCTTGCGAAACGGATGCCCGATGAAGCCGTAGTCGGTGAGCAGGCGGCGCAGATCCGGGTGGCCCTTGAACAGAATGCCGAACAGGTCGAAGGTCTCGCGCTCGAACCAATCCACGCCGGCCCATATGCCGGTCACCGAATCCACCATGGGTTCGGCGTCGTCGGCACAAAACACGCGCAGACGCAGCCTTTGATTGAGCGAGACCGAGAGCAGGTGGTACACCACGGCGAAGCGACGCCCTGCGGCTCCGGGTCCATTCATGGGTCCATCCATCGTCCCGCGCGCGACGCCGCGGCTGAAGCCCGACGAGGTGGCGTCCTGAGTCTTCCATTCGGCGCGGCCGTGCTCGAGGTAATCCACACCGCAGACGTCCACGCACATTTCGAATTTCAAGCCGGGAGAATCCCGCAGCAGCTTCGCCGTTGCCAGCAAATGCTCCGCATCTGCTTCGTACGTCAATTCGCCCGCATGAACGGGCAACGCGCGCAGCCGTTCGGGCACCGTCGTTGCAATCGCCGCCGCAAGGCTTTCGAGGCGGGTCGGCGTTGCCGCCGCCGCCGCGGCGCTCGAATCCACGCTCATCGGATGATCGCCTTGTTGCGCTTGATCTTGTTCTGCAGCTGAATGATGCCGTAGAGCAGCGCTTCAGCCGTCGGCGGACAGCCCGGAACGTAGACGTCGACCGGCACGATCCGGTCGCAGCCGCGCACGACCGCATAAGAGTAGTGATAGTAGCCGCCGCCGTTGGCGCACGAGCCCATGGAAATCACCCAACGCGGCTCTGCCATTTGGTCGTAGACCTTGCGCAAGGCCGGCGCCATCTTGTTGACCAAGGTGCCCGCCACGATCATCACGTCCGATTGGCGGGGGCTCGGCCTGAACACCACTCCGAAGCGATCGAGATCGTAGCGCGCCGCGCCTGCGTGCATCATTTCCACGGCACAGCAGGCCAGCCCAAAGGTCATCGGCCAGAGCGAACCCGTGCGGGCCCAATTGATCAGCTTGTCGACGGTGGTCACTTCGAAGCCGCGCACCGTGCTGGTGTCGGCGGACACGGCTTCTAGTCCCATTCAAGCGCTCCCTTCTTGTAGTCGTACACCAGAGCAACGACCAGCACCAATGCGAAGATCAGCATGGCCAGCAGGCCGAAGGAACCGGTCGAACGCAGCGAGACGGCCCATGGGAAAAAAAACGCAATTTCGAGATCGAAGACGATGAAGATGATGGCGACCAGGTAGTAGCGGACATCGAAGCGCATGCGCGAATCCTCGAAGGCCTCAAATCCGCATTCATAGGGGGACAGCTTCTCGGCATCCGGGCGTCGGGGCCCCAGTATCCAGCCGATGGTGAATAAGGCTAGCCCGAGGACACCGGCCAAACCCATAAAAATCAGTATCGGTAAGTACTGTCGCAACATCATCAAGTCCGACTACGTCAATTGACCATAATTGTATCAGCCGCTACGGTGTTGCGCTGCGTAAAGGAATACTTGGCGCACACAAAATATCTCACGAATACATAAAACAATGGTGCCGACGGCCGGACTCGAACCGGCACAGGTTTCCCCTCTAGCACCTCAAGCTAGCGCGTCTACCAATTTCGCCACGTCGGCTTTTCATGGGCTTCGCCCACCTATCAACGGGGTTCGCGAGCGAACCCCGAAAATTCTGCGGCGCTGCGCGCCGATAAGACAAAGATAAAAACAAAAACATCACTCGGTAAATAGTTTACTTCAGAACGTTTACTTAGGGGGCGTATTGGCCGGCGGCGGCGTCGGGGCCGGCGCAGGGGTCGTCACCGGCGCGGGCGCCGTGAGCGGTGCTGCGGGGGCCATTGCCGGCGGTTTCGATGCCGCGGCGGCGGCTTGTGCCGCGCGCTCCAACACACTGGTCGGCTCGGCGGTCGGGCGCGCTCCCAGGTAAGCCAAAGTCAGACTGGTCACGAAGAAGAGTGCCGCAAATATCGCGGTCAATTTTGAAAACAGGGTGCTGGTGCCGCGGGCGCCGAACACTGTGCCCGATGCGCCCGAGCCGAAACCGGCGCCCGCCTCCGCGCCCTTGCCTCGCTGCAGGAGCACGAGCGCGATGATCATCAGCGCGAGCAGTACATGCACACCTAAAATAAATCCACGCAACATATGAAATCTCTCAATGGCCCCGGTGTTAATGGACGATAGCCGCAGCCGCGCAAATCTGCTGAAACTCGTCCGCGCTCAAGGAAGCGCCGCCTATCAATCCGCCATCCACGTCGGGCATCGAAAACAGCTCTGCTGCGTTGCCGGCCTTGACGCTGCCGCCGTAAAGGATCCGCAAATGGCGCGCCATCTTAGCATCTTGTGCATGAATACGACTGCGCAGGTAGGAGTGCACCGCTTGCGCCTGCTCCGGCGAGGCCGTGCGCCCCGTGCCGATGGCCCATACCGGCTCGTAGGCAAGAATGGCCTTCGAGAAGCCTCCGACCCCGTGCATCGCAATGACGGCATCGAGCTGCCGAGCGATGACCGCTTCGGTCTGCTTCGATTCACGTTCCTCCAGAGTCTCCCCTACACACAGCACCGGAGTGAGCCCGGCTGACAAGGCTGCCGCAAATTTGCGGGCCACCAGGGCATCATCCTCGTGGTACCAGCGCCGCCGCTCCGAGTGCCCGACGATGACATAGGTGCAGCCTACGTCCTTGAGCATGGCGGCGGACACCTGGCCGGTGAACGCACCGCCGGACTCCGCACAGACATCCTGGGCACCGACGGCAATGCGGCCATCCTCGAGCAGGCGCACCGCCTCGCTCAGATAGACATAAGGCGGGCAGACCACGATGTCGATCGGCCACTCCTGCTTGAGATTCATCTCCAATTCGCCGAGCAATGCTTGATTTGCGGCCCGAGAGCCGTGCATCTTCCAATTACCCGCGACCATCTGACGACGCATAGGCTACCTTCGGGCATTTGCCCCTGCGGGAAAGGCGGCGAAGATTAGCCGCGCGGCCCGCTAACTGCAAGCCCTCAAGCGTCCGGGTCTTGCGGCGCCGCCGGCGCCCCGGCTGCGGCCGCTTCGACAACGGCCGCAATCTCGCGTGCGCCCTGCTTCACCAGGTCCGCGTCGTCACCTTCCACCATCACCCGAATCACCGGTTCGGTGCCGGAGGCCCGCAACACGATGCGGCCGCGCCCGGCGAAGCGGCGCTCCACATCCTGCACGACCTTCAATACGGCCGGTTCCTGCAGCGGATCGAAGCGCTTGGCGACGCGCACGTTGAGCAGCACCTGCGGATACTTGCGCATGCCGGTGCTGAGTTCGGCCAACCCGGCGCCGGTTTGCTTCATGACGCTGAGCACCTGCAGAGCGCTGACCAGACCGTCACCGGTGGTGGTCTTGTCCAGGCAGAGGATATGCCCCGACGTTTCACCCCCGAGAGTTCCGCCCACAGAATTGAGCGTGGCGAGCACGTGGCGGTCGCCGACCCGGGCGCGGTGGAACTCGATGCCTAGCTCGCCAAGCGCGTGCTCCAACCCTAGGTTGCTCATTACGGTACCCACTACCGGCCCCTTGAGGTCGCCCCGCAGCCGCCCGGCCTTGGCCAGGATATACAGCAGCTGATCGCCATCCACGCAGCGGCCGAGCTCATCCACCATCACCACCCGGTCCCCGTCGCCATCCAGCGCCATCCCGAGCTGCGCCCGCACTCCCGGAACCGTCAGTTGCAGCAGCTCCGGCGCCGTCGACCCGCAGCCGTCGTTGATGTTTCGACCGTTCGGCGAGCAGCCGATGGGCACGATCTCGGCACCCAAATCGGCGAGCACTCGTGGCGCCACCTTGTAGCCGGCCCCGTTGGCGCAGTCGATCACGATCTTGAAACCCTTCAGATTCATCCCCGCGGGAATGGTCGACGCACAAAACTGCTGGTACTGCGTTCGGCTGCGGTCGATGCGGATCGCCTTGCCCAAATGCTGCGATTCCTGCGTCACTACGGGGACTTCGAGCAGGTTCTCGATCTCGCTTTCCGTCTCGTCCGACAGCTTGCTGCCGGTGGCATCGAAGAATTTGATGCCGTTGTCCTGATACATATTGTGCGAGGCGCTGATGACGACGCCGAAGCTGCATTCCAGCCGTTGCGTCATGTAGGCGATGCCCGGGGTCGGCAACGGCCCAATCAGCATGACATCGACGCCCGCGGCAACGAATCCCGCCTCGAGCGCTGACTCGAACATATATCCGGATACCCGGGTGTCCTTGCCGATGAGCACGCGACCGCCGCCCGGGGCCAGCACGCGGGCCGCGGCACTCGCCAGCCGCAACGCAAAATCCACGGTCATTGGTGCCTGGCCGACACGGCCGCGCACACCATCGGTCCCAAAATATTTGTTCAAGCGTCTATTCCTTGCAGGACGGCACTCACCATGCCGATCGCGTCTCTCGTCGCAGAGACATCGTGCGTGCGAATTATTCGAGCACCCTTGATCACGGCCAGGGCCGCCAATCCCAGTCCGCCATACAGCCGCTCATCGACGGCTCTGCCGAGGATATGGCCTATGAAACTCTTGCGCGATACGCCGACCAACATCGGCGCGCCGAGATCGGCGATCCGCGGCAAATCCCTCAGCAGCGACAGGTTGTGGGCAAGTCCCTTGCCGAAGCCGACCCCCGGATCCAGCACGATCGCGTCGCGAGCAATGCCGGCTTGGAGACACGCTTGCCGCTGGCTCACCAGGAACTCGCACACTTCGGTTACCACGTCGGCGTAGTGCGGATTGTCCTGCATGGTACGCGGCTCTCCTTGCATGTGCATCAGGCAGACGCCGACTTCGGACACCGCGGCCCAGGATCGCGCGCCCGGCGCGCGCAGCGCATACACATCATTGACGATGCAAGCACCCGCCGCCACCGCCGCCGCCATCACCCGAGGCTTGCTGGTATCGATGGAAATCGCGATATTCGATGCGGCGGCGATGCCCTCGACGACCGGCACGATGCGCGCGATCTCGACCTCCTCATCCACGGCCTGCGCGCCCGGCCGCGTGGACTCACCGCCCACATCGATGATCGCCGCCCCCTCCTCTGCGATGCGCGCGGCCCGCTCGAGCGCGGCATCCACCGTCGCATAACGGCTCCCATCGGAGAAGGAATCCGGCGTCACGTTCAATATCCCCATGACCACCGGCCGCCCCAGATCAATCGTTCTATGTCGGCAGCGCCATTGCATGGGAGTAGGAGGGACTCAATTCTGCAGGTGATTATTGACTAACGACGAGACTGTCGCAGGGAGGGTCGGGATGGGGGAGGTCTTTCCCGGAGCGTGAAAAACAGGATGTTTTTCCCGCAGCCCCCAGGGATGGGTTCACGGCGGTCCGGGAAAGACCTCCCCCATCCCGACCCTCCTACGCCAAACTCACTCGCTCGTGAATAATCGCCCTGTTAGTGTTGGCCAGCCGGATTCACCAAAGGCGCCGCCGGCTTCTCCGCCGAAGGACCTCGGGGCGTCGGCGTGGGCGTATCGTCCCAGTCCCGCGGCGGGCGCGGCACCCGGCCTTCCATGATGTCCTTGATCTGTTCTTCGTCGATGGTCTCGTACTTGATCAAGGCCTCCGACATCGCCTGCAATTTGTCCATGTTCGACTGCAGGATTTTATAGGCGCGCTGATAATTGCTGTCGATCACGCGGCGCACTTCTTCATCGATCACATGCGCGGTCACATCCGACACCTGCTTATGCTGGGTGACGCTGCGGCCGAGAAATACCTCGCCCGACTCCTCGCTGTAAGTCTGCGGGCCCAGCCGGTCCGACAAGCCCCAGCGAGTCACCATGTTGCGGGCGAGTTCGGTGGCGCGCTCGATATCGTTGGATGCGCCCGTGGTGACGGCGTCGGCTCCGAATACCAACTCCTCCGCCACTCGGCCGCCGAACAGCGTCGCGATGCGGCTTTCGAGCTGGCGCTTGCTGGTGCTGTAACGGTCGTTCTCGGGCAGGAACATCGTGACGCCCAAGGCCCTGCCCCGGGGAATGATGGTCACTTTGTATACGGGGTCATGCTCCGGCACGCTCAGCCCGACGATGGCATGTCCGGACTCGTGATACGCCGTGTTGCGCTTCTCTTCCTCGGTCATGACCATGGATCGTCGCTCGGACGCCCATCATGATCTTGTCCTTGGCGCGCTCGAACTCTTCCATCGTCACCGAGCGCTTATTGCCCCGCGCCGCGAACAATGCGGCCTCGTTCACGAGGTTCGCGAGGTCCGCTCCGGAGAATCCCGGCGTGCCGCGCGCGATGACCGACGGCTTGACATTGTCGCCGAGCGGGACCTTGCGCATGTGAACTTTGAGAATCTGCTCGCGGCCGCGCACATCGGGCAGCGGCACGACCACCTGGCGATCGAATCGGCCCGGGCGCAGCAGCGCCGGATCCAGCACATCGGGCCGGTTGGTCGCGGCAATGACGATGATGCCCTCATTGCCTTCGAACCCATCCATCTCAACCAGCAATTGGTTCAGGGTCTGCTCGCGCTCATCATGCCCGCCGCCGAGGCCGGCACCGCGATGGCGCCCCACGGCGTCAATTTCATCGATGAATATGATGCAGGGGGCGTGCTTCTTTGCCTGCTCGAACATGTCGCGCACCCGCGATGCACCCACGCCGACGAACATTTCGACGAAATCCGAGCCGGAAATCGTGAAAAACGGCACCTTGGCCTCGCCGGCAATGGCTCGCGCCAGCAGCGTCTTGCCGGTTCCGGGGGAACCGACCATGAGCACACCCTTCGGGATCTTGCCGCCAAGTTTCTGGAACTTGCCGGGATCTTTCAAGAAGTCGACGATTTCGACCACTTCTTGCTTGGCTTCCTCGACGCCCGCGACGTCGGCGAAAGTAATATTGACCTGATCCTCGCCCAACAGCCGCGCGCGGCTCTTGCCGAAGGACATGGCGCCCCGGCCGCCGGAAGCACCCTGCATCTGGCGCATGAAGTAGGCCCAGAAGCCAATGAGAATCAATATCGGAAAGGCGGATATGAGCAATTGCAGCAACACCGACTGCTGTTTCGGCGGCTCCCCGCGGAATTTGACGCCCTGGGTCTGCATCAGGCCGATCAACGCGGTATTGCTGGTCTCCGGGTTGTAGGTGACGAAGGAATCGCCGGTGGAACGCCGCTTACCCTCGATGATCTCGCCCTTGAGCGTGACCGAATCGACGTTGTTGCTCTTCACTTCGGAGAGAAATTGCGAATAATCGATGGTTGCCGGTTGGCCGGTGCGCATGCCGAATTGGCTGAAAATCGCGAGCAGAATGACCGCCAATGCGACCCACAGTAGAATTTGTTTCGTCAGATCGTTCAAGTTTCACCTACAACCGCAATCACATTACGACAATAAGTGAGCCGGGCAGTCGTTCCGAACTTACACCATCCCAAACTGCCGCGCCAACAGATAGATCTCAGGGCTGCGTGTTCGTGACGCCTTCGGCTTCTTGGTCACTACCCGCCCATAGCGGCTGCGAGCATCCCTGATGATCTGATCGAACCCGGCCCCTTGAAACAATTTCAACAGCAAGTCGCCTCCCGGCGCCAGTACGCGATCCGCAAACTCCAGCGCCAATTCCGCCAAGTACATCGATCGGGGCTGGTCAATCGCGTCTATGCCTGCCATGTTTGGGGCCATATCGGACAAAACAAGGTCTACCTTGTCGGCGCCGACGCATTGCAAAACCTGCTCCAGAACAGCGGCTTCGCGAAAGTCGCCTTGCACGAAATCGACGCCGGGAATGGCGTCCATCGGCAGAATGTCCGTCGCCACGATGCGACTCGAGCCGCCGATGATGCGCGCCGCATACTGGCTCCATCCGCCCGGCGCGGCGCCCAGGTCCACGCAGCGGATTCCCGGCCGCAATAAACGCTCAGCCTCCTGAATCTGCGCCAGTTTGAAGACCGCGCGCGAGCGCCATCCTTCCTTCTGCGCGCGCTTGACGAACTCATCGTTGGCATGTTCTGCAAGCCAACGAGCACTGCTTTTTGAACGCTTGGGCATTGGTCATTTACGGTTGTGGTTAGAGACTATAATGCCGCGATGGCACTCACCGAGAAACAAAAGAAGCACCTGCGCCGCCTGGCGCATCCCATGAACCCCATCGTCATGCTGGGCAACGCCGGGCTCACCGACGCAGTCGTGGCGGAATTGGACCGCGCCTTGACCGATCATGAGCTGGTCAAAGTCAGCGCCCGGGTCGGCGATCGCGACGCACGCAATGAGGCGCTGGCCACCCTCGCGAGCCGCACGACCAGCGAACTGGTGCAGCGCATCGGGCACGTCGGCGTTTTCTACCGGCGCCACAAAGAACTCGCCAAAATCCTCCTCCCGGACTAATACCTCGGCACGGTGATGTTGACCGAGGACATGCAGGACCGCGCCGTCTACGGCGGCGTGACCATTCGCAATCCCTTCACGCTGAGCGTATCGGAAGCCGCCGTGGAATACGCGGTGCCCTCCAGCGCGCGCCCGTACCGGCCCCGCGGCCGACCCAAGCGCCTCAAACCGATTGCCGCCGCATAGGGATATGGGACTGTGCGTTGCTGCGGCCGCGCTTGCGGAGTTGCGGCCCGGTTGAACGAACCTCAACCCGCGCGTCGCGGACGAAACCGATACTGCGCATCAGCACATTGAGCACTTCGAGCTCTTCATCCCGGCGGGCGCGCCCGCGTGGACAATTGCTCGCACCGTTCAAGTAAGCCGGCAATGCATGCATGGGATCGCTCCTTTGAGGCTCGTCTCCAAGATTTCACGCTCGGCTCCAAGATTGCGCCTTCGCTTGCAAAAGTAAAAACGCCCCGCGCCGATTCGGGCGCGGGACTATTCCTACCTCCGGCCCCCTCTCGAGAGGTGTCAGCGAAATTGTTCGCGCCAAATCACCACGAGGACGGCGATGCACGCCAGGCCATAGAGCACAGCAGACACGCCGTGCCAGGCGCCAAAGCCCAAACCCCAGGCAGTGCCTCGGGAGTGCGCCACGTCCATGACCCGGCGCAGCCCCCATTCGTTGAGCGCCATCAGCAGGGCGGCCACATAGCCCCAGACGAATTGGGTTCTGCCGGGCAGCAACAAGGCCAGGACACCGACCGCGACACCGAGGTATGTTTCCCCGGTCAGAAGCCTTCCCACCACGACTCCCGCCAGATGGCGGTCGCTCTGGACGTGGAACAGAATGAAGGCCACCCCAGCCAGCGACCATAGGCTGCCGGCCCACAACACCAGCAGCACGCGAAAGAAATTACGGATCACGATACGGAACGATACCGTCGGCGCGCCCGCGTCATGCGTACTTCACGGAGACGATTTCGTAGCTTCGCGTGCCGCTCGGGGTCGTCACATCCACCACATCGCCCTCGGACTTGCCGATGAGAGCACGGGCGATGGGCGACGACACCGACAGCAGGCCCTGCTTGATGTTCGCCTCGTCGTCTCCGACCAGCTGGTAGACGACTTTGTTGCCGCCGTCCTGGTCTTCGAGTTCCAGGGTGGATCCGAATACCACCCGGCCGCTGGCGGTCAATTTCGTGACATCGATGATTTCCGCGTTCGACAGGCGGTTCTCGATGTCGTTGATGCGCCCTTCGATGAAGCTCTGCTGTTCTCGCGCCGCGTGATACTCGGCGTTCTCGCTGAGATCGCCGTGCGCACGCGCCTCCGCGATCGCCTTGATGACGTTCGGGCGCGCTTCGCTCTTGAGCTGTTTCAACTCCACTCGCAGCCGCTCGGCGCCGCGAAGAGTCATCGGAGTGCGTTTCACGTTGGCAACACTCTGTGCAACGTCATGGGGGTTCGCTTCACGTCAACAATTCCTTGTGCAAATCCTGCAGTCGATTCACTTCAATGTCGCCCAGATGATCGAGCGCGTCGCAAGTCGCGCGCGCCGCGGCCACCGTAGTGTAATAGGTTACCTTCCTGGCGACCGCTTCGCGCCGAATCGAGCGGGACTCGCGCACGGCCTGCTTGCCTTCGGTGGTATTGACGATCAACGCCACCTCGTCGTTTTTTATCATATCGACGACGTGCGGGCGACCCTCCCGCACCTTGTTGACCCGCCGGCAGCTCACCCCGGCCCCCTCCAGCACCAGGGCGGTGCCGCCGGTGGCGGCAATCTCGAAACCGCGCGCAATCAACATCTGCGCCAGCACCACCGCGCCCGGCTTGTCGCGGTCACGCACGCTGATGAAGCACAGGCCGTGCGTCGGCAGAACCACCCCGGAGGCCGCCTGCGCCTTGGCGTAGGCCTCGCCGAAGGTATGCCCCGTGCCCATCACTTCGCCGGTGGATTTCATTTCCGGACCCAGGATGGGATCGGCTTCGGGAAACTTGTTGAACGGGAACACGGCCTCTTTGACCGAGAAATACGGCGGAATGCGTTCCTCGGTACACCCCTGCATGGCCAGCGTCTTTCCCGTCATGACGCGCGCCGCAACCTTTGCCAACGGAATGCCGGTCGCCTTCGAGACGAAGGGTACGGTGCGTGAAGCCCGCGGATTGACCTCGAGGATGTAAATTACGCCGCTTTGTATGGCGAATTGAATGTTCATCAGCCCTACGACATTGAGCGCCTTCGCAAGTTTGCGCGTCTGTGCACGTAATTCGTCCTGGACCTCCCGCGACAGGCCGTTCGGCGGCAGGGAGCAGCTGGAATCGCCCGAATGTACGCCGGCTTGCTCGATATGCTCCATGATGCCGCCGATCAGCACGTCCTCGCCGTCGCTCACGGCATCGACGTCCACCTCGACGGCCAGATCCAAAAAGCGATCGAGCAGCACCGGGCTGTCGTTCGACACCTTCACGGCATCGATCATGTACTGGCGCAGGTCATCCTCGTTGAACACCACTTCCATGGCGCGGCCGCCCAGGACGTAGCTCGGCCGCACCACCAGCGGAAACCCGACTTCGCGCGCCAGCAGCACGGCCGATTCCTCATTGCGCGCCGAAGCATTCGCCGGCTGCTTGAGCTTCAAGGCGGTTACTAGTTTTTGGAACCGCTCGCGGTCCTCGGCGACATCGATACTGTCGGGGGTGGTGCCGATGATGGGCGCGCCCGCGGCGGCCAGGGCCCGGGACAGCTTCAGGGGCGTTTGCCCGCCGTACTGCACGATGACGCCCTCGGGCTTTTCCTTCTCGATGATCTCCATGACGTCTTCTAGGGTCAAGGGCTCGAAATACAGCCGGTCCGAGGTGTCGTAATCCGTCGAAACCGTCTCGGGATTGCAGTTGACCATCAGGGTTTCGAAGCCGTCCTCGCGCAGCGCCATGGCCGCATGCACGCAGCAGTAGTCGAATTCGATGCCTTGCCCGATGCGATTGGGTCCGCCGCCCAGGATCATGATCTTGCGGCGGCTGCTGGGGTTCGCTTCGCACTCCTCTTCGTAGCTCGAATACAGGTAGGCAGTGGAGGTCGAGAACTCGGCGGCGCAAGTATCGACGCGCTTGTACACCGGATGCAGCCCGAGCTTGCGCCGCCGGCTGCGGACCGTCGCCTCATCGCGCAGCGTCAGCTTGGCGATGCGCGAATCGGAGAAGCCCTTGCGCTTCAGCGCCCGCAAGCGCGGCAGATCGAGGCTCTCGAACCCGTCCTTGGCCAACAGCGCCTCCTCGTGCAGCAAGTCCTCGATCTGCGCCAGAAACCACGGATCTATCTTGGTGGCATCGAACACCTGCTGCAGGGTCCAGCCGGCGCGAAACGCATCGGCGACATACAGGATACGGTTCGGCCCCGGCCAGCGCAGCTCGTAGGACAGCTTCTCGGCCGCCTCATCGGTGAGCGGCAGGGCCAGCTGCTCGTTGAAGCCGTCAAAACCCGTCTCCAGGCTGCGCAGCGCCTTCTGCATCGATTCCTGAAAGGTCCGGCCGATGGCCATGGCCTCGCCCACCGATTTCATCTGCGTGGTCAGGCGCGTGTTCGAGCCCGGGAACTTCTCGAACGTGAAACGCGGGATCTTGGTCACGACGTAGTCGATCGTGGGCTCGAAAGAGGCCGGGGTCATACCGCCGGTGATATCGTTCTTGAGTTCGTCCAGCGTATAGCCCACCGCCAGCCTGGCGGCGATCTTGGCGATCGGAAAGCCCGTCGCCTTGGATGCCAGCGCCGAAGAGCGCGACACGCGCGGGTTCATTTCGATGACCAATATGCGTCCATCGTCGGGATTGACCGCGAACTGCACGTTGGAACCGCCGGTGTCCACGCCGATCTTGCGCAGCACCGCGATCGAGGCGTCGCGCAGGCGTTGGTACTCGCGGTCCGTCAGGGTTTGTGCCGGAGCCACCGTAATGGAATCCCCCGTATGCACTCCCATGGGATCGAGGTTTTCGATCGAACAGACAATGATGCAGTTGTCGATCCGGTCCCGGACGACTTCCATTTCGTACTCTTTCCAGCCGAGCACCGATTCCTCGAGCAGCACTTCGTTGGTGGGCGAGGCGTCAAGGCCGCGCCCCACGATGGCCTCGAACTCCTCGCGGTTGTAGGCGATGCCGCCGCCGCTGCCGCCCAAGGTGAACGAGGGCCGGATGACCGTCGGAAAGCCGATCTCCGACTGCACCGCCAAAGCCTCTTCCATGCTGTGCGCGATTCGGGCGCGGGCGGTCTCGAGCCCGATGTCGGCCATGGCCTTGCGGAATAGCTCCCGATCCTCGGCCATGTCGATGGCGCGCTGCGATGCACCTATCATCTCGACATTGAATTTCTCCAGCACTCCCTCGCGCACCAGATCCAGCGCAGTGTTCAGCGCCGTCTGGCCCCCCATGGTGGGCAGCAAGGCGCTGGGGCGCTCCTTCTCGATGATGCGGGCGATGGTGCGCCAGTTGATCGGCTCGATGTAAACAGAGTGCGCGGTTTCCGGATCGGTCATGATCGTGGCCGGATTGGAGTTCACCAGCACGACTCGATAGCCCTCTTCTTTCAGGGCCTTACACGCCTGAGCTCCGGAATAATCGAACTCGCAGGCCTGGCCAATGATGATGGGGCCCGCGCCGATGATCAGAATGCTTTCAAGATCGTTTCGCTTGGGCACTTAACTCTCAGCCGGTTTCTGTTTGGGATTGCGGCCCCGGGAATTGGCTTGCATGCGCTTGACCATCAAGTACATGAAGTGCTCGAACAGCAGCCTCAGGTCGTGCGGACCCGGGCTGGCCTCGGGATGTCCCTGGAAGCTGAACGCGGGCCGATCAGTGCGCGCCACACCCTGCAGCGAGCCGTCAAACAGAGAGCGGTGCGTCGGGCGCAGCGTCGCCGGCAGCGTGCTCTCGTCCACCGCGAAGCCATGGTTCTGGCTCGAGATCAGCACCCGGCCCGAATCGATTTCCGACACCGGGTGGTTCGCCCCGTGATGGCCGAACTTCATCTTAATGGTTTTGGCGCCGCTGGCGAGGCCCAGCAATTGGTGGCCCAGACAGATGCCGAATACCGGCACATCGGTCTCCAGGAAACGCGCAATGGCACCTATGGCGTAGTCGCAGGGCTCGGGGTCACCGGGTCCATTACTTAAGAATATACCGTCAGGATTCATTGCAAGCACTTGATCTGCAGGGGTTTGTGCAGGTACAACCGTCATGCGACAACCGTGCTCGGCGAGAATCCGCAGAATGTCGCGCTTGATGCCGAAATCATAGGCCACCACATGCACGCGGCTCTGCGGCCGCGGCGGCTTGCTGGACGATTTCCAGATCAGGCCATCGTTCCACTGGTAGACCTTCTTGGTCGTGACCACCTTGGCGAGGTCCATGCCCTTCAGCCCCGGGAATTTCTTGGCGGCGCGTACCGCCGCGGCCTCGTCGATCTTGTCCCCGGTCATGATGCAGCCCGACTGCGCGCCCTTCTCGCGCAACAGGCGGGTCAGCTTGCGGGTATCGATATCCGCGATCGCGACCACCTTGCAGCGAAGCATGAAGCTGTTGAGCGACTCGGTGGCGCGCCAGTTCGAATGCAGCAAGGGCAGATCGCGAATCACCAGGCCGGCGGCGTATACCGCGCCCGATTCCAGATCCTCCGGCGTGGTGCCGGTATTGCCTACGTGCGGATACGTGAGAGTGACAATCTGCCGGCAGTATGAGGGGTCGGTCAGGATTTCCTGATACCCGGTCATCGCCGTATTGAAAACTACTTCACCAGTCGTGTTGCCTTTTGCGCCTACTGAGACGCCACGGAACACGGTGCCATCTTCGAGAGCTAGCACTGCAGGTGTCGACACTCCGGTTCCTCGCTTTGCGCTACGGCGCTTTCCGCAGATGCGCAAAGCGGGAGGCGCTCCTTCAGAACGTCCTCCCGCTTCATGGGTTAATTCGCGATCAGTTTCCGGGCGCGAATATTAACGATGCCGGCGATAGCTGTCCACTCAAAGACCGAGAACATTCTGCATGTCGTACAGACCGGCCGGCCGGCCGGCCAGCCATTCGGCGGCCCGCAGGGCGCCGCGCGCGAAAGTCATGCGGTCGGTGGCACGGTGAGTGATCTCGATGCGCTCCCCGGCCGCGGCAAAAGTCACCGTATGCTCGCCCACGATGTCCCCGGCGCGCAAACAGGAGAAACCAATGCTCCCAGCGGTCCGCGGCGCGTCCTGGCCCGTGCGATCGTAGACGGCGACATCCTGCAGGCGCTGGCCGCGAACGCCGGCGACCGCCTCCCCCAGTGCGAGCGCCGTACCGGAGGGAGCATCGCGTTTCAGGCGGTGGTGCGCCTCGAAGATTTCCACATCGTAGGACGGCCCGAGCCCTGCGGCCGCCATCGCCACCAATCGGGCCGCCACGCTCACACCCACGCTGGTGTTGGGCGCGATGAGCACCGCAATATCCTGCGCCGCCCGTGCCAACGCCTCACGGCCCGCGGGATCGAGCCCGGTGGCACCGACCAGGATCGGAACGCCGGCGGCGGCGCAGGCCAGGGCATGCTCCGCAACGCCGCTGCCCAAGCTGAAATCGACGGCCACCGAGGCGCCCCGAATCCCCAGCGCGGAATCCGAGGTGATCAGCACGCCCGTGGGTGTGCCCTCGCCGGCCGCGTCTTGCCCCAGGCGCCGGCTGCCCGCCGAGGCGACCGCGCCGCTCAAGGTAAAGCGGGACGTCTCCGCCAGTGCCCGCAGCAGCGATTGCCCCATGCGCCCCGTGATGCCGAATATTGCGATGGGTTGCAATCTAGTCGACCGCTCCGGTGAAGAATTTCTTGACGCCCTCGAAGAAGGATTGCTCGCGAGGCTGGTGGCTGCCCTGTTCCAGGGTCGATTGGAACTTGCGCAGCAGTTCCTTTTGTTCGGCGCTCAGGCTCACGGGCGTCTCGACGACGACCCGGCAGAATAAATCGCCGGCCGCGCCGCCGCGCACCGGGCGCACACCCTTCTCGCGCACGCGGAACACACGCCCGGATTGGGTCTCGCCCGGAATTTTCAGCACCACCTCGCCGTTGAGGGTCGGTACCTCCACCGAGCCGCCCAGAGCGGCCGTAGCGAAGCTGACCGGCACCTCGCACGATAAATGGCTGCCCTCGCGCTCGAAGATGGCGTGCTCGCGGACCCGCACCTCGACGTACAAGTCTCCGGCGGGGCCGCCGTTGCGGCCCGCCTCTCCCTCGCCATTCAGGCGGATGCGGTCCCCGGTATCGACCCCGGCGGGCACCGTGACGGCCAGGCTCTTCTCCTGGCGCACGCGGCCCTGGCCAAAGCAGGTATCGCAGGGATTGCTGATGATCTTGCCTCGGCCCTTGCACCTCGGGCAGGGCTGCTGGATCGTGAATATGGACTGTTGCACGCGCACCTGTCCCTGGCCGTGACAGGTATCGCAGGTCTTTGGGGTAGACCCCTTGGCGCCCCCCGAACCCTGGCAGGTCTTGCACTCCGCCAGAGAGGGAATCTGGATTTCGGTTTCGGTGCCGAACACCGCCTGCTCGAGATCGAGCTCGAGTTCGTAGCGCAAATCGGCGCCGCGAAACACCTGGGAGCGGCCTCGCTGACCGCCGGAGAAAATATCGCCGAACATCTCGCCGAAAATGTCGCCGAATGCCTCGCCTGGGCTGAAGCCGCCGCCGCGGCCCCCTTCGAGACCCGCGTGCCCGAACTGGTCGTAGACGGCGCGCTTCTGTGGGTCGCACAGGATCTCGTAGGCCTCCTTCGCTTCCTTGAATTTATGTTCCGCATCCGGATCGTCGGGATTGCGGTCCGGGTGGTATTTCATGGCGAGGCGGCGATAGGCCTTCTTGATATCCACCTCCGTCGCGTTTCTCTGCAGCTCGAGGAGCGTGTAGTAATCCTGCTTCGCCATTGCTCACCTTATGGGGATGTCCCATAAAAACGAACCGCCGGCGATCCGATCGCCGGCGGTCCAGATCAAAACAATCTCATGCGACTCGCGTCCTCAAGCCTTCTTGCGATCGCTTTCCTTCACTTCCTCGAATTCCGCATCGAGCACGTCGTCCTTGGGCTTTTCCGTGTGCCCGGCCGAACTGTTGCCGTCGCTGCCGGTCCCGCCGCCGGCACCCGCCGCCGATTGCTCGTACATTTTCTGCAGCAGCACGGTGGATGCCTGCTCGAGCGCCTGGGTCTTGCTTTCGATGGCTTCCCGGTCATCGCCGCTCATGGCCGCCTTGACCGCCGCAACCGCCTCGGTGGCCGCCTTCTTCTCGTCGTCGGAGACCTTGTCCCCGGCATCCTTGAGGGCTTTCTCCACCGTGTGAATCGTGGCATCGGCCTTGTTGCGGGCGCCGACCAGCTCACGGAATTTCTTGTCTTCCTCGGCATGCGCCTCGGCGTCACCCACCATGCGCTTGATCTCCGCCTCCGACAAGCCGCTCGAAGCCTTGATGACGATGCGCTGCTCCTTGCCGGTTTTCACATCCTTCGCCGACACGTTCAAGATGCCGTTGGCGTCGATGTCGAATGCCACTTCGATCTGCGGCATGCCGCGCGGCGCCGGCGGAATATCCGTCAGGTCGAACCGGCCCAAGGACTTATTGTCGGTCGAGCGGTCGCGCTCGCCCTGCAGCACATGGATGGTCACGCCGGTCTGATTGTCGTCCGCGGTCGAAAAGGTCTGCGACGCCTTGGTCGGAATGGTGGTGTTCTTCTCGATCACCTTGGTCATGATGCCGCCCAGGGTTTCTATCCCGAGCGACAGGGGTGTTACGTCCAGCAGCAGCACGTCCTTGACGTCGCCCGACAGCACACCGCCCTGAATCGCGGCGCCCACCGCCACGGCCTCATCGGGGTTCACGTCCTTGCGCGGCTCCTTGCCGAACAAGTCCTTCACCGCCTGCTGCACCAGCGGCATGCGCGTCTGGCCGCCGACGAGGATGACTTCGCTCACGTCCTTCATGGACAGTCCCGCATCCTTCAGCGCGATCCGGCACGGCTCCATGGTCTTCTGCACCAGATCTTCGACCAAGGACTCGAGCTTGGCGCGAGTCAGCTTCATGTTCAGATGCTTGGGTCCCGCCGCGTCCGCCGTGATGTACGGCAGATTGATTTCGGTCTGCTGGCTCGAGGAGAGCTCGATCTTGGCCTTCTCGGCGGCCTCTTTGAGCCGCTGCATGGCCAGAGGGTCCTTGCGCACGTCGATGCCGCTTTCCTTCTTGAACTCGTCGGCGAGATAGTTGATGACGCGCAAGTCGAAGTCCTCGCCGCCGAGGAAGGTATCGCCGTTGGTCGACATCACTTCGAACTGACGCTCACCGTCCACTTCGGCGATTTCGATCACGGACACGTCGAAAGTTCCGCCGCCCAGGTCGTAGACCGCGATCTTGCGGTCGCCGCCGTCCTTGTCGAGGCCATAGGCCAGCGCCGCCGCCGTGGGCTCATTGATGATGCGCTTGACGTTCAGGCCCGCGATGCGCCCGGCATCCTTGGTCGCCTGGCGCTGCGAATCGTTGAAGTACGCCGGAACCGTGATGACGGCTTCGGTGACGGGCTCGCCCAGATAGTCCTCTGCGGTCTTCTTCATTTTCATGAGAACCCGCGCCGAAACCTCGGGGGGAGCCATCTTCTTGCCCTGCGCCTCCACCCAGGCGTCGCCGTTGTCGGCCTTGACGATCTTGTAGGACACCATGCTCATGTCCTTCTTCACCACGTCGTCGGTAAATTTCCGGCCGATGAGGCGCTTGACCGCCGCCACGGTGTTCGCGGGGTTGGTAACGGCCTGGCGCTTGGCGGATTGTCCCACCAGCACCTCGCCGTCCTTCGTGAAGGCAACGATCGACGGCGTGGTTCGATCCCCTTCACTGTTCTCGATGACCTTGGGCTTGCCGCCCTCCATGATCGCGACGCAGGAGTTGGTCGTGCCGAGATCGATGCCAATCATTTTACCCATAGTAAAACCCTCTAAATATTCTTGACCTGTCCGCTACGTGGGGGAGTCCGAGGCATTTTTCAATTGCCGGCGTCGCCCGCCGCCTTGCTCACGATGACCCGGGCCGGCCGCAGCAGACGGCCGTTCAGGGAATAGCCCTTCTGGATCACCGACAGCACCGTGTTAGCCGGCTGGTCCGCGCTCTCTTGGGCCACCATGGCCTCATGCCACTCAGGATCGAAGGGTTGCCCCGCCGGATCGATGATCTTGATGCCCGCCTTGTCGAAGGCGCGGTGCAGCTGCCGCAACGTGGCCTGGGCTCCCTCCAACAGGGCGGGCCCGGGATTCGCCGAGCCGGCGTTGATCCCGGCCTCCAAGGCATCGCCGACGGTGACCAGCTCCTGTGCGAAGCGCTCGATGGCAAATTTTCGGGCGTTGTCTACCTCTCGCTCGCTGCGCTTGCGGAAATTCTCCAGCTCCGCCACCGCACGCAGATAGTTATTGCGATTTTCGGTTGCCCTGGCCTCCGCGGCAGCCAAAAGCCCCGTCGGATCCGCCACGCCTGCCTGCCCCGCATCCGGGGGCGCTACGCCCTCGGCATGATTGGTTTCATTCACTCTTGCTAGCCCTCGAAAGATTGGCGACTCAAGCCGCTCGGAAGCCGCTGAACTGGGGCCTATTTGCGCGCGTTCAAGGCCGAACCCAGCAGTTTCGCAGTCACGTCCACGATAGGAATGACCCGCTCATAGGCCATACGCGTCGGACCGATGATGCCCAATACCCCGACTACCCGATTGTCCAGAGTATAGGGCGCCGTCACCACACTGATATCGTCCAGGATCCGGTAGCCCGATTCCTGGCCGATGAAGATCTGGATCCCATCCGCCCGCAGGCAGCTGTCCAGCAGGCGCAAAATGTCGTGCTTTTCGTTGAACGCTTCGAACAGCCGCCGCAGCCGATCGACATTGGACAGCTCCGCGAAGCCCATCAGATTGGTTTCGCCGGCGATGACATATTCCACGCCCCCATCGGGCTCGGTATCGAAGACCTTCTGCGCCATTTGGATGGCGTCCTGCATGATCTGGTTCATGTGCTGCCGGGTCTCTTGCAGCTGCCCCACCAGCTGGGCCCGCACATCCGGCAGCGAGCGCCCTGCGAAGGCCTCGTTCAGATAGTTAGCGGCCCGGCGCAGCTCCTCGGTCGAGTAGTAGCGGTCGAGCTGCACTACCCGGTTCTGCACCTCGCGGTTGCTCATCACCATGATGGCGAGCGCGCGATTCTCCGACAGGGCGATGAATTCGATCTGCGACAGCGCGACGTAATTCGGATTCGGCAGAGTCACCAGCCCCGCCATGTGGGTGACACTCGACAGCATCTGCGAGACGGTCTGCACCAGCGAGCGGCCATTGGCCGCATCCGACCCCAGGCGGCGCTCGATCTCCTCGATCTCCTCGTGATGCAGGGGCTTCAGCTTGAGCAGCGTGTCGACGAAGAAGCGATAGCCCTTGTCGGTGGGTATGCGCCCGGCCGAGGTATGGGGCGAGGCGACGAACCCCAGGTCTTCCAGATCGGCCATGACGTTGCGGATGGTGGCCGAGGAGAGGCTCAAGCCGGAATCGCGCGACAGGGTGCGCGAGCCCACGGGCTGCCCGTCGCGAATGTAATTCTCGATCAGGGCTTTGAGCAGCAGCTGCGCCCGCTCGTTGAGTCCGTCATCGGTGCCTTCTGTCATGGTACGGTCCATATAACATGTTTGAAGCTACCTAGCGTATCCGCCCGAAGTCAAGTCGAGCGAATCAGCCTAAAATCGTCGGCTTCATGGCGTGACCGCCTCGGCGCGGTCATGCTACAAGGAATCGCTATGTCCCAATCGTTTCAATCCATTGCGCTGGTCGGCAACGCCAAGGATCTGCGCGTCGCCGAATGCATGCTGAGTCTTGCAGGCCACTTCCATTCCAAGGGCGTGCGCGCCCTGGTCGATCCGGGCGTGGGACTCGCCTTTGCGCCCGACAGCGTCCTGCTACTGCCCCGAGCACTGCTTCGCCACCCGGGCGGACCTCATCGTCGCCATCGGCGGCGACGGCACCCTGCTGTACGCGGCGCGCCTGGTGGCCGGGTATTCGGTGCCTCTGCTGGGCATCAATCGCGGCCGGCTCGGGATTTCTGACCGACGTCAGCCCCGATTCCATGCTCGAGGACGTGGATACCGTGCTCGCCGGGCGCTACACCGAGGACAGGCGCTCGCTGCTGGCCGCACGGCTGGAAAAGCAGGGCGCCGAGTCCGTGAGCGCCCTCGCCCTGAACGATGTGGTGGTCAACAAGTGGGAAACCGGCCGCACCATGGACTTCGAAACCTCGATCAATGGACGTTTCGTCAATTCGCACGGCGGCGATGGCATGGTGATCGCCACCGCGACCGGCTCGACCGCCTACGCGCTGTCCTGCGGCGGACCCATCGTCGAGCCCGATCTCGACGTCTGGGTGATGGCCCCGATCTCCCCCCATACCTTGAGCGACCGGCCCATCGTGGTGCGCGCCGGCAGCAAGATCCAGCTGCGCATGTCGGATCGTTTCGACTCCCGCGGTCAGGTCACCTGCGACGGCACCGCGATCGGCGATCTCGCGCAGGGCGACAATCTCTATGTCGAGGGCGCCGACGCGCAGATCACCCTGTTGCATCCGCCGGGCTACGACTACTACCGTCTGCTGCGCTCGAAACTGCACTGGGGCCGCGGCGCTTACGGCCGTCAAGACGATCACCCCCAGATGGAATAGGCCCGCATGCTCACCCACCTTCAGCTGCGCGATTTCGTTCTGGTCGATCACGCCGAACTCGAACTCAGGCCCGGCCTCACGGCGCTGACCGGCGAGACCGGCGCCGGGAAGTCCATCGTGGTCGACGCACTTCTGCTCCTCGCAGGAGGCCGCGCCGGGAGCGATGTGGTGCGCCAGGGAGCCGAACGCGCCGAGGTCGCCGCGAGCTTCGACTCCCTTCCCCCGGCGGCGCAAGCCTGGCTGGAAGCGCAGGCCATCGAGCATGGCGGCGAGCTCGTAGTGCGCCGGGTCATCGGGGCGGACGGCCGCTCGCGGGCCTATGTGAACGGCCAATTGGTGCCCATCCAGGCATTGCGCGGACTGGCGGAGTACCTGATCGAAATCCACGGTCAACAAGAATTTCAGCACCTGGTGAACCGCGGCACCCAGCGCGACATGCTGGATGAACACCTGCCGGACCCTGGCCTGCTGGGCGCCGTGTCCGAACTCTACGAGCGCTACCGCATCTGCCGGCGCGACCACGAATCGCTCAAATCGGCCGCCGAGAACCGCGACGCCCGCCTCGATCTGCTGCGTTACCAGCTGGCCGAACTCAAGGCCGAGGTCAGCACCGTGGCCGCCATCGAGGAGCTCTTCGCGGACCGCAAACGCGTAGCCGGCCGCGGCCGTTTGGCGGTGGCCGCTCGAAGCGCGCTGACTGCCGCCTACGAATCGGACGGCGACAGCGCTCATAACCTGCTCGGCCGGGCGCACGCGGCGCTTCGCAATGTCGCGGACGCCGATCCTCAGCTCGCCCCGGCCGGGAAACTCCTGGCAGAGGCCCTGATCAACACCCAGGAGGCCGCAGAAGTGCTGCGCCGCTACCTGGACGTCCTAGATATCGATCCGGCACGCCAGGAAGAAATCGAACGCCAGGCCGCCGCCCTCGAGGCCCTGGCACGCAAACACCGGCTGACCGTCGCGGAGCTTCCCGAGCAGCTGTCCCGTACCGAAGCGGAATTGGCGGCTCTGGACGGCGCACAGCTCAGTCTGGCCGCCCTCGAGGTGGAACTGGCCGCGCTAACCTGCAGCTACCGCACTGCCGCACAGCACCTGACCGAGGCCCGCCAGGCGGCCGCCGCTCAACTGGGCACTCATATCACCCAGCTGATGCAGGGCCTCGGCATGGCGGGCGGCCAGTTTGCGGTCAGCGTTACGCCCAGCGAAGCGGAATTCAGCCCCAAGGGCAGCAATGACATCGAATTCCTCGTCAGCGCGAATCCCGGACAGGCGCTCAAAAGCCTCGCCAAGGTCGCTTCAGGCGGCGAACTGTCGCGCATCAGCCTGGCGGTGCAGGTGGCGGCGGCGGCAAAGACCTCCGCGCTGTCCATGGTGTTCGACGAGGTCGATGCCGGCATCGGCGGCGCCGTGGCCGAAATCGTCGGGCGGCAATTGCGCGACCTGGGCGAACGCGCCCAGGTGTTGTGCGTCACTCACCTGGCGCAGGTCGCATCACAGGCGCATAGCCAGTTTCGGGTCACCAAACTCAGCGATGGTAAAATCACGCGCACCGCGGTGAAAAACCTGGGCGAGCCCGAGCGCGTTGACGAAATCGCCCGCATGCTGGGCGGCATCGACATCACCGAGCAAGCACGCGCCCATGCGCGCGAGATGCTGGCGCATGCCACATCCGCCGCTGGCCAGACCAAGAAAAAGCGCGCACCGGCATCACGACGCTGATACGCGGCCTAAGCTCGCGCCTGCGCTGCATTCTTCAGCGGGCTTAAGTAAGTTCCGTAGGGGGTATGAGCGCCCGCCGAGGGGGTTACTTGGTGGCCGGGCGCTTTTGGTTCGGGCAATTGGGCTTGCGGCAATGCCCGTAAAGGATCGAGCGCGTGATCGCTGATCTCGAACCCCAGGCGCTTGGCCACCGCGTGCTGGCGCTCTTCGATGCCGCCGTCCATGAACTCTTCCACGCGGCCGCAGTCCACACACACGATGTGATCGTGATGGCCGCCCTGGTTGAGCTCGAACACCGCCATGCCGCCTTCGAAATGATGGCGAGTGACGAGGCCGGCGGCCTCGAACTGGGTCAGTACGCGATACACGGTGGCGAGGCCGATGTCCTCGTTGGAAACGAGCAGTTTCTTGTAGATGTCCTCTGCGCTCATATGGCGCGCTGAGCCATCCGCCAGAATGTCGAGGATTTTCAGGCGCGGCAGCGTGACTTTGAGGCCTGCATTGCGCAGGTCATTGCTTTCACTGGTCGAGTCGGGTTTCAGGCGCTGCGGCATGCTGTGCCCTCGGGTATGATACAAGTCCAATTATCAATCATTTAACGGCTGCGCACCACTTTGACGACAACATTTCAACGGATTTTCTTGGGAATGACCTTGAGTGCGCTCGCCTCGGGGTGCGTCTATCGCATCAATATTCAACAGGGTAATTTCTTGGATCAGGCGGCGGTCGAACAGGTCAAGACCGGCATGACGCGCAGCCAGGTGCGCTACCTTCTGGGCACGCCGATGGTCGCCGATCCCTTCGTGAAAACCCGTTGGGACTATATCTACTACCTCAAGAAGGGCCGCAGCCGTCACGTGGACTCGCGGCGCGTCACGGTCTACTTCGACGGCGACAAGGTCGCCAGATTGGATAAGCCGTCGGCGGCCGAGGCGGCGGCGCAGGATGCTTCCGCCGCTCAAATCAAGAACGGTCGTACTTACTGAGCGCTGACGCGCGAAATTAACGGGGTCGAAGCGACCCCGACCTTGGGGCGCTCGCTGCGCGAGCGGGGGGAGAAGCACCAAGCACTGAGCGCTGACGCACGGGTCAGCGGGGTTGGGGGGGCTTTTTGCGGGCTTGCTGGACGCGGGCGCGCCGCGCGGTTTTGGGGTCGGCGGCGAGCGGGCGGTAGATTTCGATGCGGTCGCCGTCCTTCAGGGTGTGCTCCGCGCTGCTTGCCTTGCCGAATATTCCAAGCGGGGAACTCGCCAAATCCACGCCGCTGAAATCAGGATCGAGCGCCGCCAGCTGCAGAGCATCGGCGATGCGGGAGCCGGCTGCCAGGCTCAAGGTCTTGACGATCGCGCGCTGCGGTTCGGCGTAGACGATCTCGATTCGGATCGGCGCTGCGCTCATGCAAATCTAGCCGGGATAGATTTTCTGCGCACGCTTCACGAAGGCATCGACGGTGCTGCCGCAAATCGCTTCGAATACGGCATTGAAGGCGTGCGCGGTCAGGCGGTTCTTGAATTCGAACGCAACCCGGAAATGCACCCGCGAGCCGCGCGTGCCTATCGCCTCGAAACGCCATTCTCCGGTCAGGTCGCGGAACGGCCCATGCAGGAGCTGCATGCGGATTTGCTCGTCCTGCAGCAAGGTATTGCGTGTCGTGAATTCTGTCCGCAGCACGCCTCGCTCCACCTTGAGCGTCGCGATGCGTTCGCCCGGGGCAGTGTCCTCCGCCCGCGCGCCCACACACCAGGGCAGAAACTCGGGGTAACGAGCCACATCATTGACCAAAGCAAACATCTGCGCGGCCGTATAGGTCACGAGTGCGCTGCGCTCCACTACCTGCATTCGTACTCCCTTTGCGCCACCGCTGCGGCCGATTCTCCGGCAAAAGCGCGGGCGCCGCCACCGCCGAATCGGTAGTATTGTCATGCGCTTCACACAGATGTTCATGCGCTTCGCGCAACTGTTGACGGGGCCGAGGCGGCCCCGTCCGATAACTTCCTGAATTAAGATGAAAACTCCCGAGAAATTACCGCCGATCGCCATTAACCGCAAAGCGCGCTTCGATTACTTCATCGAGGAACGTTTCGAGGCCGGAATCTCCCTCATGGGCTGGGAAGTCAAGAGCATGCGGGCCGGCAAGGCGCAGATCGCCGAAGCCTATGTGTTCCTGAAGAACGGCGAAGCCTTTCTGTTCGGTGCTCATATCAGCGCGTTGAATTCCGCATCGACTCACGTCGATACCGACCCCACGCGGACACGCAAACTGTTGTTGAACAGGCGGCAGCTCGATCACATGGTCGGAGCCGTGGAGCGCCGTGGATACACCATCGTGCCGCTGGAACTGTACTGGAAGGAAGGACGCGCGAAACTCGAGATCGGCCTCGCCAAGGGCAAGAAGCAGCACGACAAGCGCGCCACCGACAAGGATAGGGACTGGCAGCGCGACAAGAGTCGGATAATGAAGGCAATGCGCCGCTGAGGCGCGGCAGGCCAGGGGCCGCGAGCGCCGGCGGCTGCGGGTGCAGCTATGGGTCCCCGAGATCGCCCGCAGAACATTTGGTTCATTGACCCGGAACGCGTAGACTAGTAGCTCGATTTGGGGCCGACCGGTTTCGACATGGGTTGCGAAACTGCGGGGGCGTACCGAGGTGCAGGTTCCTCGTTAAACCATTTGCAAACTTATAGTTGCCAATCAAGACAACTACGCTCTAGCCGCCTAATCGCGGTTGAAACCTGGATGGCTCGTGCTGATGCGAACGTTCAGGTGTAGCGCTCATCAGCTAGTGGAGCACACGTGCCTGGGGTGTGCTAAACGAAAAAACTACCGGGCTGGCTGCATGCTTTCCCTGCCCGTTGGGTAGTGCGCGGCGAGAACAATAGACTGGGCTACGTACGTAGATCTTGCAGCGTAGGACTTATGGACGGGGGTTCGATTCCCCCCGGCTCCACCATTTGGGTCGTCCGACAGCATCCGGGAAAATCCGAGGACTTCCACTAAACCCGCATAAAACGCGGGTTTTTTTATGATTTTAAGATCCTGGGAGCGACGCGGCTTGCCATTGACTTCCGGGGGCAACTGGGGGCAATCTTGGGGGCAACTGGCCCAACCCGCATGGGAGTTGCCCCCAGATGCCGCTCACCGATGCCGCCGCGCGAAACGCCAAACCCGCCGCCAAAACCGTCCGGATGTTCGACCGCGATGGCCTGTATCTCGAGGTCTCGCCCCGCGGCGGTAAGTGGTGGCGCCTCAAGTATCGCTACGCGGGCAAGGAAAAACGCGTGTCGCTGGGCGTCTACCCGGAGGTCAATTTGAAGAAAGCCCGCGCGCGCACGATTGACGCGCGCCAGCTACTTGCCGAGGGCGTCGATCCCAGCGAGAACCGCCGCGCCGCCAAAGCCGCCCAGGTGGAAGGCGCGGCGAACAGTTTCGAAGTGGTTACCCGCGAGTGGATCGACAATCAGATGAAATCCTGGGTTAGGGGTCACGGCGAGCGAATACTGACCCGGTTCCAACGCGACATATTCCCCTGGATCGGCGCTCGTCCGATTGCGGAACTGACAGCGCCGGAACTGCTCACAACGATCAGGCGCATCGAAAAGCGAGGTGCGTTGGAGACCGCGCATCGCGCGCTCGGCAATTGCGGCCAGGTGTTCCGGTACGCCATCGCCACCGGCCGCGCCAAACGCGACCCGACCGGCGATCTGCGCGGCGCCCTCCCCGTGGTCAAGACTGAACACTTTGCCGCCATAACCGATCCTGGGCGGGTGGGCGCGCTGATGCGCGCGATCGACGGTTACGAAGGATCGTTGACGGTTCGCTGTGCCCTGCGTCTGGCGCCGCTGGTATTCGTACGTCCCGGCGAGCTGCGGCATGCGCAGTGGTCGGCAATGGACCTGGACGGCGGCGAATGGCGCTACACGGTCACCAAGACGAATACGCCGCACATCGTGCCACTCTCAGCACAAGCGGTTGCTACCTTACGCGATCTGCAGCCTGTCACCGGCCGCGGCCGGTATGTCTTCTGCAGCGCCCGCAGCAGCCAGCGGCCGATGAGCGACAACGCCATCCTCGCTGCCATGCGCCGCATGGGCATCGCCAAGGATGAGATGAGCGGCCACGGTTTTCGTGCCATGGCGCGCACCATCCTGGACGAGGTCTTAGGCTTCAGGCCGGATTTCATCGAGCACCAGCTCGCGCATGCGGTGCCCGATCCGAATGGACGCGCCTATAACCGGACGGCACATTTGGCGGAGCGCCGGAAAATGATGCAGGCCTGGGCGGACTACCTGGACAAGCTCAAGAGCGGCGCCGACGTGATTCCGATGCTCAAGGCAGGCTGAAAACGAGGCTCTGATCATGGAAACGAAATTGCACCAGTTGACAGTGGATGAGCGCATCAAGCTGGTCGAAGATCTCTGGGACAGCATTGCGGCTGACGAGGGCGCGCTTCCGGTCACCGCCGATCAGAAAACTGAACTCGACCGCCGCCTCAACACATACGCGGTTGACAAGACTCGTGGCCGACCAGCGGCGGACGCCATTCGCGACATTCGCCGCAAGTTGTGACCCGAGATGTCCGGTTCTTGGAAAACCGGCAGGCGCTGACCGGTGCAAATCCGGCTCGCCTTTTACGCCGCAATGATCTCCCGCAGCACTTCGGGCCGACGTGCGGCAATCGCTAGGAGTGAGCGCGCTGCGCCCGAAGGTTGGCGTCTGCCTTGCTCCCACTCTTGCAGCGTTCGCGTTGAAACGCCGAGCACTTCGGCAAATTGTTTCTGCGAGAGGCCAGTCCGTGTGCGCGCTTCGGTTATCGCGGAGACTGGAACGCGGTGCACGTGCCCCGCCTGACCTGCCTTCATTTCTCGCACCGACGCCAGAAGTTCCGCACCGATGTCGCGGGCCGCATCACGTTTGCGCAACTCCTTTTCACTCAACTTAGCCATTGATCGTCTCCCGAATAGTGTTAAGCGTTTTCGCCGGAATCGAATCCTTCACACCCTTGGCGTACATTACGAGCAAATAAATCACACCATCCGTCAAGCGGTTGTAGTGGATCACCCGTACACCGCCGCGCTTACCGGTGCCGGGGCGCGACCAGCGAACCTTTCGACAACCGCCCGAACCCTTGATGACATCACCAGCCTCGGGGTGCAGTGCCAGCCACGCCACAAACTCACCGCGTTCGTCCTCGGTCCAGTAATCCGGCCACAGGCGAGTGAAGCTCGGGGTTTCGATGACCGTGTACACAACCAGATTATACGTCAAAGACGTATCTACGTCAAAGGCGTAGTTGAGGCGGCCTACCGCGTCCTCTCCGGGTCTTTGGAGTAGCCGCATGCAGGTCCGTCCCGGTGAGTCCCACGCTGCTTTTGGACAAATCCAATGAATTGCGTCGCCAATCTTTGCCGGTCCGTGAGGACGGGCGGCAGATGGCTGGCGAAGTAACGGACGTCGCCTGCGAGGACTATCTCGCCCTGCGCATCCAATACCTCTGCGGCCTTCATCCACGCTGATACCAACGATTTGCGAGTTTCGAGCAGCCTGTCGCGCGCTGGATCCACGATGGTTCGCGAACGTGACAGCTCATTCGCGATCCCGATCACCCGATCATGCAACGCCGTGGACGTCCCGTAGCGCTGCGCTTTGAAAATCTTCTCCCGAGGGTATTTCTTGTTTTCGCCTCGAATGGCCCGCGGCGTGGCATTGGCCGCAATACCCTGCTCGCGCATCAACCGCGCGAAGTCCTCGCGCCATTCGCGCAGGCGTTGCTTGTCGATGTGCAGCCGCTGTCCGAGCTCGTTCTCAGCTTTCACGACTAGATGTACGTGCGGGTGCTTCTGGTCGGTATGCAAGACCATGACGTAGCGATGTTGCACGAATTTCTCGCGAGCGAATTTCCGCGCGGCGGCCAAAACCTTGTCTGGAGGCGTGGGCAACTCCGGGGGCAACTGCCGCCCTTCGATTTCGGATACCATATTGGCATCAATGGGTTCCGGGGATTTTTGGTTAGTCCCCGGCCCACCATTTGGGCGCCCGGAATGGCGATTCCGCGCCGCTAACCCACCCTCCAGGACCCTCGTCTAGGGCACGTTGAGAGCGCGATTTCTCGCCGTGATGTCCATCGCGCATCGCCCCACCCGTGGATAAAAATGAACGGTTTTGGATGACCTGCCAGACGCCTTGAGCTAGAAGGGCGACTACTACCCCAGTGGTTCCGCTGCTGGGCGCGGGGCCTCCTTGGAGGCCCTTGCTTTTTCCGAGGTCAATCGCAAAGTCATCGGCTTGATCACACCCGGCGCGCCGATCCGCAAGACCTCACGCCAGCTTAGTCAGCACGCCAACTTCGTGAAATCCATCCGCACCTGGATGCTGAAGTCGAGTCAACTACCCAACCCCATTCCGGGCACCACGATTCACAAGCCGCTGAACTGGTAAAACCTCAATGGAACTGCTGCCACCACCTGACGCCTTCGGGGGGTCCCAGCGCTCACTTCCGATTACCGCCGATCAGAGAATCGAACTCGACCGCCGCCTGAACGCATACGCGGCTGACAAGAATCGTGGACGACCGGCGACGGATGCCATTCGCAACATTCGCCGCCAGTTGTGATCGTCGAGGTCCGGCTCCGCCCGGATCCGCGGCGGTGGAGGAGTCGGCTGCAGGCAACCAACAACTCATTTCCTTGCTCGGAGGGGACCTCTGGATGATCGCCCCGCCTCGACGCTGCCGCTCAGGGCCGGCAACGGTGTCCTCATGGGCAACTGCCAGGGGCAACAGCTATGCTTGGAATTCGGATACCATAGCGCTATCAATGGGTTCCGGAGATTTTTGGTTAGTCTCCGGCTTTCGCGGGCAGCGTGGCCCCAAGGGCGCTTTTAATTTATGACGCGGATTGAAGTTCCGAAGTCCGTCGGCCGGCGCGGTTCCCGCGGCCGCTTCGGCCGCTGGCTCACGATATTGCTGCTGCTGATCATTGTCGGCGCCGGGCTGTGGACATGGCTGACGCTGGCATGGGCCTATGCTGAGGGAGAGCGTGCGGGAGTACTGCAGAAATTCGTACGCCGCGGCTGGGTCTGCAAAACTCGCGAGGGCGAAATCGCGCTCTACTACGGAGGCGGCCAGTACCTGGGTTCCGGAGCATCGCCGCAACTATGGGACTTCAGCGTGCGCGACAATTCCGTCGCGGAGGATCTGAGCAAGGCCGTCGGGCATCGGGTGCAGTTGCACTACACCGAACACCCGGGCATTCCCACCAGTTGCTTCGCCGAAACCCGTTTCTTGGTGGACAAGGTGACGGTGACGGACAATGCGCCCGGCAATCAGGCTACTCCGGGACCGGCGTCGGGCGCTCCCGGCGCTACGGCCGCACCGCCGGCTACGGGCGCGCCGGCAAATCCAGGTGCGGCGCCGACCTCCCCCGCTCCGACTCCGACCTCACCCTAGAAGACTTTCCTGGCTAGTGCCTCAGCACCCTATCTGCTCCCTAGACGGTGATGTACCTCCTGCGCGGTGATGTACCTCGGCCAGTGCGCACGGTCAACATCACCGTGCAGAGGTACTGATATGGCCCCTCGTGTCAACGGGGCGCAAAGCGGGATTCTCGCAAGGGACCCGCGCTTGAGAGGGGGGGAGGTTTTTGCAGTGAGTGTGGAAAGTCACTCTCGACGAGGAACGCGACGCGCGAAGCTTCAGTGCGACGATGGATCATTCTGATATTCGCGGGTTGGCTACCGCATTGCATCGATACGTCGCGGGGCTGCCTCGGTCTAGTGTCGGGGATCATCGCTTCGGGATGCCCACGTAGTACCTTCGAGGATTCCCCTCATCGTGTTCGCGTGTCGCGTTCCCAGTCGGGAGTAATTCTGATCGGACCTGAGCAACCTCCTGTTGATTGAGGGTGGGGGCGAGTCGATCGATTCAGGCTTGCACGGAGACTTGGCGTGCCAGATCCCACATAAACCCGGCCAGTTCACGGGCAATGGCGATGCAAATCTTATTGTGGTGCAGGCCACGCGCGCTCAAGCGCCGGTAGCGTTGACACAGACGCAGCTGCGCTCGCCAAGCGATCTCGCGCAGCACTCGGGGCTGAGCTTCGCTGCGCACCTGCAAGGGGCGCGGGATCCGTGCCGGGAAGCGATAGGCCCACGCCGCCTCGACCAGCGCACGACGGGCGTGCGAGTTGCCGGCTTTGGTGATACTGCCGAGAACGCGCGTCTCGCCGGTGGAGCATTCGCTGGGGACCAGTCCGAGAAAGGCCATCAGTTGCTTGGGGTGAGCGAAGCGTCTGAGGTCACCGAGTTCGGCAACCAGCGTGACCGCGGCGATGAGCTCGATGCCGCGCAACGTCATGAGCGCCCCGACCACCGGCTGCAGGCGCCACTCGGCCACTTGCTCGCGCAGCGCCGCGGTCAGCCGCTCGACCCGTTCCTGGGCTTCGCTCACCGCCGTGCGGTACTCCACGAAGGCGATGTGCTGCGCCGGATGCGCCCAGCGAACCTCGGATAGAAAGCGCTCGTGGGCCGCCGTCCAGGAACTCTTGCCGGTATAGCGGCGCCCGTGGCGCAGCAGCATCCCCTTGAGTTGCTGGCGCGCTTTGAGGCGAGCACGGACTGCGTCCTCGCGTGCCCGCGATAGATCCCGGATCGCCTCGTCGGGTTCTTGCGGGATCATCACCGGCGTCAGATCCCCGCCCCGCGCAAAATGCGCCAGCGCCAGCGCATCGCGCCGGTCAGTCTTGATCCGATCACCGGGCTTGCGCGGGATCAGGCTCGGGGCAATCACCTCGCATCGATAGCCGCGCGCGCACAACTGGCGCGCCAAGCCGTAACCGCACGGACCCGCCTCGTAGACGATCTGCAGCTCAGGCGGGGCACCCAGATGCCTCAGCGCCTTCTCGATCTCGGCCGCCGCCGGCCCGGTGGTTCCGAGGAACCGCGGTGCCGCACGGCCGGGCTGCGCAACGGCAATCGCAACGGACTCTTTGTGTACATCCAATCCGACAAAAGCAGTGGTAACCTCGTTCATAGTCTGCCTCCTGTGGCTTGTGCAGATCACGCTGACCGGCGTTCTGTATGTGGCTCGGCGCACTTCGGTGCGCAACCCACGATACGACGGGAGGCAGACTACTTGAATCCTGAATTAAACCGCCCCCCGCCAGAACGGCGGGGGGCCATGATGTCTAGGAGAATCGCCGGCGAGAATTCGCCACTTGCTCGACGATGCTCACCGCGGTCCGCAACGCGAGAAGTCCGTCTTCCCCGCTCACCGCCGGAGGGCTGCCGGTGGCTGCGGATTCGAGGAAGGCGGCGATCTCATCTTTGAGCGCGTCGCCCTGCTCATAGGTATTCTCTTCGATGGCGACCTGCGGAACGCCGTCCGCGCCGACGCCGGCGCCCTTGCGAATCACCGTCAGCACCTTCTGCTGCAAATCGACCGAGACGTAGGCGTCGTCCTGAAACAGGCGCAGCTTGCGTTCGGTCTTCATGCTGACGCGGCTGGCGGTTGCGTTCGCGACGCAGCCATTGGCGAAACGCAGCCGCGCATTCGCGATATCCACCTCCTGTGAAAAAACGCTGCTGCCGATGGCGTCGACCGCCACCACCGGTGAGCGCACGATGCTCAGGATCAAGTCGATGTCATGAATCATCAGATCCAGCACCACATCGACGTCCGTGCCTCGATGCTTGAATGGGGCCAGCCGCGCCGACTCTATGAAGCGCGGTACGGTCAAAGAGGGCTGAACCGCCAGCACCGCAGCGTTGAAGCGCTCGAGGTGACCGACTTGCAGAACGCGGTTGGCGCGGCGCGCCAGTTCGATGAGGCGCTCCCCCTCCGCCACCGTCACCGTCATGGGCTTCTCAACCAGCACGCTCGCTCCGGCGTCGAGAAAGTTCTTCGCGACTTCGAAGTGCATGGGGGTCGGTGTCACCACGCTGACGGCATCGACGTCACCCAGCAATTCACGATAATCGGCATAGGCCGCGACACCCAATTCGGCCGCCACTGCCGAGCGCGCTTTGGCGGAAGGGTCCGCCACACCGACCAAGTGCGAGTTGGGCAGACTCGCATATTTCT
Organism: uncultured Gammaproteobacteria bacterium; assembly: GCA_963807505.1. Classification (GTDB taxonomy): domain Bacteria; phylum Pseudomonadota; class Gammaproteobacteria; order Steroidobacterales; family Steroidobacteraceae; genus Bog-1198. The sequence continues at coordinate 187,030 of CAWECC010000002.1, forward strand.
GCGCATGAAATCGGCCCAAATAGCCGACTCCGACGACCGCCGTGCGCATCAAGGCTTTGAGTCCCGCCGCCACTTACTGCGGGCGCGGTAATCTTGGCGTAATTGCTGGGTGGCTCCGCCGACGATGGCGAGCGTGGCGCCGCCGAAGCAGAGCAGCCCGCGCCAGACCGTCCAAAGGCCGGCCGACAGCGACCACAGCATCGTACCGACTGCTAAAATCACCCCGATGCCAATGAAGGCCCAAGGTTTCACGTCGTACAGCATCTGCGGAGTCCAGCGTCGCACTTGCTGATTCTACCGCGCCTGCCGGTCGCCGGCCGGATTCGTTTACAATCCGACATATGACAACACGGAGCCTTTTCGGGCGCATCGGGGTGACCAGTCCGTGGTCCATGGAGCTGGGGCTGGCCGTCTTGGGGCTGCTGATCGGCGTGGGCATCATGCCCGGCCTGATCTTCTACGTCGGCGCGGCCAGTCTCGGGCGCTACGAGGGCGCCAGCCTCGGCCGGCTTTATCACACGCTATTCCTGGGCCTGGGGCAGGCGTCTATCGCCGCTTGGGCGGTATTTCTCGGTCCCTACGGGCTGTATCTTCTCTTCAGGGGCCTTCGCGCCTGGTGGCGGGCCGGCACCTAGTTAACGCGATTCAAGTTATCCGCGGCGCTGACGTTAACTAATAACATGTGGATTTAGATCCGATTGTGACCGTTGGAGCGCGCGCCAGTGAACCCCGAGATCGAAGCTCAACTTCGAATGTCAGTGAACTTCCCGTCGCCCCCGGGCGTGGCGACGCACATCATTGAACTCGCGCAGGACCCGGACATCGAGATGGGGAAGGTCGCGAAGGCCTTGAGCATGGATTCGGCCCTCTCGGCGAAAATTCTGCGTATTGCCAATTCGCCGCTGTACGCCCAGCGTCGCAAGAGTGAAAACCTGCGCCAAGCCTTGGTGGTGCTGGGACTGAACGCCACTCTGACCCTGGCCTTGAGTTTCTCCCTGGTCAAGTCCCTGCGGGGCGGTAAATCGAATGGCCTGAGCTATGGACTGTACTGGCGCCGCGCCCTGCTGGCGGCAACCGCGGCCCGCGCCCTCGCCGACGTCATGCACCAATCCTTGGCAGAAGAGATTTTCCTGGCAGCGCTGTTGCAGGATGTGGGCATGCTGGCGCTGGACAAAGCCGTGCCCGATCTGTACTCCCAAGGGGAGCAGCTGCAGCGCAACCATAGCGCGCTCGCCGAGCACGAAAAGAAGCGCCTGCAGGTGGATCATGCGCATGTCGGCGGCTGGCTGATGAAGGGATGGAACTTGCCCGCGCGCCTGTGTCACGCCATCCAGCACAGCCACCGTGTGGATCTGAGCTTCAGCGCCGATCCCGCACGGATCTTCGACCGCTGTGTGGCGCTGTCCGGCCCCGTGGCGGATCTCTTCTTGGTGGAAGCCGAGCAGCGGCAATTCGCCGAAACGGCCCTGTGCGCAGAACGCAGTCTTGGCCTCGACAAGATGGCATTCGGTCAGGTCTTGGGCACCATCGGCGCCATGATTCCCGAAACGGAAGCCATTTTCGAAGCTGATTTGCTGGCTCGGCAGCATCCGGAATTGATCCTCGAGCAGGCTCGTGAAGTATTGATGCTGCGCAATCTGCACACGCTTCGTGAAATCAACACATTGCGGACCGTACGGGACGACGCTCCGGCGCGTACGCTGGAACTCGAGGAGGAAACCCGCCGCGACGAGCTGACCGGCGTGTACACCCGAGCGCATCTGGACCAATTCCTGGGCAACGAATTCGACAACTCGACGCGCCATAAATGGCCGCTGAGCGTGGCTTTCGCGGATCTGGATGATTTCAAGAAAATCAACGACAACTTCGGCCACCAAGCCGGCGATCGGATTCTGCAGGCAACCGCACGCATACTTCGAGCGAACACTCGCGAAACGGACTTGATCGCCCGCTACGGAGGAGAGGAGTTCGTCGTGGTGCTGCCGGCAACCGATGCCGAGACGGCGCGCGGCATTTGCGAGCGCATCGTGACGGCGTTTCGCACTACCGGACATGTCATCGGTTCCGATCACGCCACGGTGACCATCTCCGTCGGCTGCGCGACACACGGCAGCGAGACCCTGTTCAATAGCGTCGCCGAATTCGTGAAGGCAGCCGATCAAGCGCTGTTCACGGCCAAAATGCGCGGCCGCAATCGCTCGGTGCCCTTCGACCATCGGCTATCCGCAGCGCTCATCCGCAGCGGCTGAGGCGCCGCGCCCCGATTCACGATCCCGCGCGACCGGCGCACACCGGCGCAAGCTGCACCGGCGCCGCCTTATGTTCACATCGACTTGATGCGCGTCACATTTCCGAGATGTCGCAGGCCGCTCGCTGTCGCAATTTGGGAACATGAACCTGTCGGCAAACTCAAAAATACTGTCTGAGCCATTGACGCATGGGTTTTTATTTGTAGAGGGAAGATGACGATGAGCGACCGCAAAACCGGAAATGATCCCGAATCAACATTCAGTTTCGGCGTGAGTGAATTGCGGCGGGCGAACGCTGTGCGGGAACTCAGCCTCGATGAGGCACCTCGCAAGGCCACGAATGGAAAGTGTGGTTTCGATCCGTACAACACGTCCGGCAGCTTCGACCGCAAGAAAAACTGGATGAGGGTCGGCAAGCGCTAGTCAACGAGGCAATGCACGCCGCGTGAGCGTGCCTGCCGCGCAAGGCCGCCTAGCTCATCAAGGCTCCGCCTGATGATCGCGGCTCAGTCGAAATTCGCTGTTCGGATACCAGCGCGGGAATCGCCGCGTGCGCGCCACTCTGTTGCCGACTTCGTCGTAAAGCATCAGATCATCGAGCGCGCCGCGCACATCCCAGTCCGCGGAGTATTGGTCGCCGGGTTGGCGGTAGCGATGCATCATGTAGTCATCGAACTGCGCACGGCCCCAAACGGGTCCGCGGGCGGAATCGTCGAAACCGCCCATGGCGTACAGCGGCGGCACCCCCGCTTTCGCGAAGCTGAAATCGTCCGAGCGATAGTACAAGCCCTGCTCAGGAATGGGGTCGGGGGTCACCGTGCGGCCCTGCAGTAGCGCCTCCCCCCGCGTCCATTCCTCGAGATCGGTGTTTCCCGAGCCCAATACGGTGACATTGCGCGTCCGTCCGCCAGGGCGTAGGGAATCCAGATTGAGCGCAGCCGCCGTATCCCTCAAAGGGAAGATGGGGTTCGCAACGTAGTACCGGGACCCGAGCAGGCCGGATTCTCCGCCCGTCAGGGCTAAAAACACCATCGATCTGTCCGCAACCGGCTTGGTCCGAGCGAATGACTGCGCCAACACCAGCAGCCCGGCCACTCCGCTCGCATCATCCACGGCCCCGTTGAAGATGTTGTGGCCGGGGCGCGCAGGATCGCGGCCCAATCCGTCCCAGTGCGCGGTGTACAAGACATATTCCTTGCGGCGGCTGCCTCCCGGCAGCAGCGCGATGACGTTTGCGGAAGTGAACTGGCGAACGCTGTTGTGCAGAGCCGCGTCGACAGACAGACCCATGAGGACCGACTTGAATCCTGAATGGGCCGCCGCCGCCGCCGCCGCCTCGAAATCGAGCCCCGCTGCGGCGAACAATTTTCGTGCAGCGTCCTTTTGAATCCAACCCTCGACGGTTGCGTGTCCGACATCGTCGGCGGACGCGGACAAATCCAGTTGCGCGCCGCCCCAAGTGTTCTGCACCACATTCCAGCGGTAGCCCGCCGTATCGGCATCGAAAACCAGCAGCACGCCCGCCGCGCCTTGCCGCGCGGCTTCCTCGATTTTGTAGGCCCAGCGCCCGTAATAGGTCATGGCGCCGCCCTTGAACACCTTGGGGTCCTTCGAGCCATACCCCGGGTCGTTGACCAAGACCATGACGGTCTTGCCGTGCACGTCGATGCCGGCATAGTCGTTCCACGCGTATTCAGGTGCGACGATGCCATAGCCGACGAACACCAGGTCGCTGCGCCTGAGCTCGGCCCCGGGCAGCCCGGGCTTGCTCCAAATGACCATGTCTTGGCCGTTGGCGAGCCGGATCGTGCCGCTGCGCCCGACGACTGAGAGCGCCGTATCGGCGCCGGCCACGGTCTCGACCATCGGTACCTGCTGCACGAAGCTCTGGCCATTGCCGGGCTTCAAGCCCAATTTGCGAAACTGCTCGGTCAGATAGGCGACCGTTTTTTCCTCCCCCGGTGTACCGGGCTTGCGGCCTTCGAAGTCATCGGAAGCCAGCTTCCACACGTGGTTGCGATACGCTGTTTCATCGATATCGGTTGACGGCGGCGGCACCCGGGGTTGACTCGCACAGGCCGCCAGCAACACGCCGGCGCAGGCCAAAATGCCGCAATTGCCCCAAATTCGCATGATGTTGCGCACTCCTCGTTCAGTTTCGGCGCGGCCAATACAGCAAAACCACGCCGCACAGGGAGATGGCGGTCGCCAGGTGGGCCCAGAGGCGCCAGGAACGCTCTTTGACCTGCCCGAGGAAACTCCCGGCGCTGGCCGCGGTCAAAACGGCGAATGCACCCCAACCCCATAGAAGCTGCGGCATTTCGCGCGCCAAATCAGGGTGTTCACCGGCCAGGATGCAGAACACGATCAGGACTGTTCCCAAGCCGAAAGTGATCGAAGCCGCGGACCCAAGGACAATGCCGATCAAAACAGTGAACGGACGCATACCTTACGGCTCATATACACTTGCTAGGGGGCACGGGGTTCTCTAGCCTTGAAGGGAACTGGGGAACAGAGTTTACAGGAGAACTGGTACGGTGATGACTAATAGGCCTTGGGCGAAGCGTTCGCGGTGGATCACCGGCATCGCCGTCTGCGCCAGCGCAGTGGGACTTGCCGCACTTTTGGGCGCGGCCATGACCCCCTCGCCCCCCGTTCCGGCGGCCACCGCCCCTCTCGCTCCCACGGAGCAGGAGAACTACGTCGCACGCCGGGTCGCCGACATCATCGCCCGCGAACATTACCGCCGCGCGCCGCTGGACGATCACTTGTCGAGCCTCATCCTCGATCGCTACCTCGATGCGATCGACGGCGGCCGAAGCTATTTCTACGCGAGCGACATCGCAGAATTCGAACGCTATCGCTACGAGCTCGACGATGCCATCAAGGCCGGCGACGTGGAACCCGCGTTCGTGATCTTCCGGCGCTTTCAGCAACGCAGCCGCGAGCGCATGGCCTATGCCATCGACCTGCTCAACAAGAAGCCTGATTTCGACATAGAAGAATCGTTCAATTTCGATCGCGAGAAAGAACCCTGGCCGGCGAGCACCGCGGAGATGAACGAGCTGTGGCGCAAGCGCGTGAAGAACGATGAGTTGTCGCTGGTGACCGCAGGCAAGACATGGAACGACGCGGCCGACATTCTGCGAAAGCGCTACGAACATGTCGAGAAGCGGATGGACCAGAGCAAACCCGAGGATGTGTTCGAGGCGTTCATGAACGCCTTCGTGCTGTCGCTGGATCCGCACTCGAATTATTTCTCGGCGCGCAATTCCGAGGAATACAACATTCAAATGAGCTTGAGCTACGAGGGAATCGGTGCCTCGCTGCAACTGACGGACGATTACGTCACCGTGATCGACGTCATTGCCGGCGGTCCGGCGGCGACCAGCGGCAAGCTAGCCGCGAACGATCGCATCACCGCGGTCGGAGAAGGCAAGACCGGGGAACTCGTCGACGTGATCGGCTGGCGTCTCGATGACGTCGTGCAGAAAATCCGCGGACCGGGCGGCACGGATGTGCGCCTGCAGCTGCTGCCGGCGGGCGCGGCTCCCGGTTCGCCGCAAAAAGTGGTGGATTTCACCCGCAACCGCGTGTCGCTCGAAAATCAGGCCTCCCACAAGGCCATGCGCGTGGTGCAGCGTAACGGCCATGACGTGAAAGTCGGCATCATCACCGTGCCGAGCTTCTACCAGGACTACGATGCCAGCCGCGCGGGGGCGAAGGATTACCGCAGCACGACCCGCGACGTGCAGCGCCTGATCACCGAACTGAAAAAAGACGGCGCCGACGTCATCATCATGGATCTGCGCGCCAACGGCGGCGGCTATCTTCCCGAAGCTGAATCGCTGACCGGCCTATTCATCGACCGTGGACCGGTGGTGCAGCTGCGCGATACCACCGGGCGCATCGAGGTGGACGATGACCCCGACCCGGCGGTGTTCTACAGCGGTCCGATGATGGTGCTGGTGGATCGCTTCAGCGCCTCGGCCTCGGAGATTTTTGCGGGCGCCATGCAGGATTACGGGCGTGCCCTCATCGTCGGCCAACAGACGTACGGCAAGGGAACGGTGCAGAACGCGCATCCGCTCAACTACACGATTTTCGGACATAAGCCCGAGCTGGGCCAGCTCAACGTGACCATAGGCAAGTACTACCGGATCACAGGCGAGAGCACTCAGGACCGCGGCGTGACCCCCGACATCGCTCTCCCGTCACTGATCGACGCCACCGAGGTCGGCGAGAGCACTCGCGATCGCGCCCTGCCCTGGGATCACATCGAGGCCGCCTCGTTCCATCCCGAGGGCGACCTGAAGTCGCTCACCGCGACCCTCGAAAAATTGCACGAGGAGCGCACTGCGAACAGCGCAGACTTCCACTACTTGCACGAAGATATTGCCGCTCTGGACGCCATGCGCAGCCAGAAGACGGTGTCGCTGAACATCAAGACGCGCGAGGCGGAGCGCAAGCGCTTGGACGATGATCGACTCCAACGCGAAAACGCCTGGCGGACGGCACATGACGTCAAGCCGGTGAAGTCTCTCGAAGAAATCAAGGACGACGCGGCCGCGGGAATCTTGCTCGATGAAGCCACGCAAATCGCCGCGGATATGGCGGTGGCGACGCCGCATCACGCCACTCCCACCACGGCGCGCCGTGCTAACTAGCACGGCGGCACGGTGATGTAGCACCGTTACACGGTCAGGGGGGATAAGAGGCTGGACGCCAACGAAAGGCAACAGTTGGCGTCCAGCCTCTTAGCCCGCCGGGCGAATACCGTCAACCGGTCAACATCAGGGTGCCGAAGAGTACTAGCGCAGCAACAGGGTGTAGAGGTCCCAGTAGTCTTCGGCGAGGACGTTCCAGGCGGCCGCGGTGGGGGCCTTCGCTGGCTTGCCTAGATCGAGCTCGGCGGGCGCAGGGGCCAGCGAGTCGGCTGTCGGCACGGTATCGGCGTTGTTGCGGTATTCGCAGGTGCTGCGCAGTCGCTCCAGCTTGGCCTTGAGCGCGGCGGTGACCTGCTTCTGGCCGGCCACCGCGGCCTGTGCTTGCTGTACCCGCTGCATGTAGCCCTCGCACTCGGCCCGGCTTCCGAAGCTCATCTCGTGAACTCTGCGTGCCACGGCCTCCTTGGCGCGGGCGGCGAGCCCATAGGCGTCGACATTTTCGCACAGCAATTCGGCATAGCTGATGATGGCAAGATTGATGTTGCGGCGCGCAGCCAGCGAGATTCCGGGAAAGGCAGGCGCCGCCTCATGATCGACGGCACTGCGTTCGGCATGCAGATCGCCGACTGCCGAGTCCGCCAGCACCACGCGATGGCGCAACACCTCCAGGGATTTCTGACTCCGCCGGCGCTTGAAATAATGCCAGAAAGCGGTCAACCGGCTCAGCTCGCTCTGTGCGGCGGTCAGGTGCTGGCGCTGCACGTCCGCCTCGGTCGCCGCAGCCTGCAAGCGCCGGTCGACATCCGCGAGCCGCGCATTCTTCGCCGCCTCGATCTCCGCCTTGTGCTTCGCCGTCTCTCGCACCTCCTGCTGGCGCGTCAGATCGGTGGCGAACGTCGAGAGCTGCTGATGACAGGTCTTCCACAGGGTGCGCAGTTGAAAGAACACCAGGGCACCGAAACCCGTCTTCGGGTCGCCGAGCAGATCGCCGAGCGCATCCAGCTGCTCCTGCACTCGGATGGTCGCGCCTTCCTGCTGTTTGAGGCGATCGCGCAGCAGATGAAATTCATCCTTGAGGTCGGCATACGCCTTTTTGAGGCCCGCACGATTCTGGAAGAGCTGCATGAGCCGCTCTTCGTCGGGACTCACAGCGCCCCCCTCCGCACCTCCCTTGAGAAAACTCAGCTTATCGATCAAAGTCCCGCCTTAGCCTCGAGAGCGATTCGCAGGACATCCCCGGTAACGAAGCGCAAACGTCCGCTAGAAGTAATGCCCCCGCTCGGCACAATATTCCAGCCATTTATTTAACATCATGTTGCGGGTCCAGCGCTGATCCAGTTCACGCTTGAGTCCTAACTGCAGCTTGGAGAGCTGTGGATGGCGCTGGAATCCGCGGAAACTGCGCACCTCGGCGAGCCTGGCGTCGTGATACACGCATACCTCCAAGTCCGGGTCGCGAACCGGTGTCGCGCCGGATTCGAACTCATATGTGAGACGGAACACACTGGTATAGCGGCTCAACTCCTGGGGGATGAGATAGAGATCACAGTCTGCCGCCACGTGCGACACGCGGCGCACCGTCACGGCGCGCAGGTCGCTGACCAGCCAGCCCAAACGCACGAAATTGCTCTCGTAAAGCGTCATCAGGCTGACGAAGCTGCCGGGCTTCGCTCGCCAAGTCGTCTCGCACCATTGATCCGCTAACATGCCTCGAACTATACCACGCACGTCCCGGATATCAGGGCCGCAGTCGCCGTTCGATCCCGGTGCGGTCGAGAATTCTGGTCGAAATTTCTTCGATCGAGACTTCCGTCGCGTCGAGCACCGGCACCCCATGTCTCTCGAACAGTGACTCCGCCGCCCTGACTTCGAAGGCCACCTGCCTCGCCGACGCATAGCGGCTGTCGGGACGCCGCTCGTTGCGAATTTGTTGCAGTCGATCCGGCTTGATGGTCAGGCCGAACAGCTTCCTCGCGTACGGATCGAGCGGCGGCGGAAGATTTCGCGATTCGAGATCGTCCTCGGTCAACGGATAATTCGCAGCGAATATCCCGTACTGCATTGCCAGGTACAGACAAGTCGGTGTCTTTCCCGAGCGCGAGACGCCGACGAGGATCACGTCGGCGCGCTCGTAGTCGCGCACCACCGAGCCATCGTCGTTGGCCAGGGCGAAATTTGTGGCGTCTATGCGCGTGGCATATGCGTGAGTATCCGCCATGCGATGCGTCCTACTCGCGATATGGGTGGATTGCGTCTTGAGTTCGCTTTCGAGTGGTGCTAGGAATGGATCGAAGAAGTCCAAGAAAAATCCGCTGCTGCCTCGAACCACGTTGCGAACGTCCTCCCGCACCAGGGTGCTGAATATGATCGGCCGTCACGCCTTCTTGAATACCCACCAGATCGATCTTGCGAACCGCCTCAATCGCCTTGTCAACCGTGGCGATAAATGGCACAGTCACCTGGCGAAATTCGATGCCGTCGAACTGCGTCATGAGGCTGTGACCCATCGTTTCTGCGGTTATGCCCGTTTGATCGGAAACAAAGAATACGGTTCGTTTAATCACGGTAGCCTCAAGTGTCGGCGCCTCGCCGCCGACAAAGTGTTTCACTTAAATCACCGCCCCACAAGCAGCGCACTATGAAGCCCTATATCATTCCGTTCGAACAGCTCAAGAACAAAGACGTCGAACTGGTCGGCGGCAAGAATGCCTCCATCGGCGAGATGATCTCCGGATTGTCGCGATCTCGGGGTCTCGGTACCCGGCGGCTTCGCGACCACCTCGCACGCGTACCGGGACTTTCTCGCTCAGGACGGGCTGGACGAGCGCATCCGGGACGTTCTGGCCGCTCTGGACGTCGACGACGTGGAAAGGCTGGCTGTCGTGGGCGCGCAGATTCGCGGCTGGATGCTGGCCACCCCCTTCCCGAAACGGCTCCATGACGAAATCTTGGACTCCTGGCGCAAAATGGGCAAGGCAGCCGGCACCGGCAGCGAATTCGCCGTCGCGGTCCGCTCCTCAGCGACCGCCGAGGATCTGCCGGAGGCATCGTTCGCCGGCCAGCAGGAGACTTTCCTGAACGTGCGCGGCGAAGAACATTTGATGTCCTGCGTGCACGAGGTGTACGCCTCGCTGTTCAACGATCGCGCCATATCCTACCGCGTGCACAACAAATTCGATCACAGTGCAGTCGCCCTCTCCGTCGGCGTACAGCACATGGTGCGCAGCGATCTCGGCAGCGCCGGGGTCATGTTCACGCTCGATACGGACTCCGGCTTCCGCGACGTGGTATTCATCACCGCAGCATATGGTCTGGGCGAGACGGTGGTGCAAGGCGCCGTCAACCCCGACGAGTTCTACGTGTACAAGCCCGCGCTGCGCGCCGGACGCCGCGCGATCCTGCGCAAGAATCTCGGCGGCAAGGCCATCAAAATGGTGTACGGCGAACCGGGCTCGAAGGATCGCGTGCGCACGGTCGACGTCGCGGCGGCGGACCGCAATCGCTTCTCGCTCACCGAGGAGGATATCGCCGAGCTGGCCAAGCAGGCTTTGATCATCGAGAAGCACTACGGCACGCCGATGGACATCGAGTGGGGCAAGGACGGCGCGACCGGCAAGATCTACATCCTGCAGGCTCGCCCCGAGACCGTGCAAAGCCGGGCCGGCCGCACGATTCTGCGATTCACGCTGAAAACCCGTTCGAAGGCATTGATCAGCGGCCGCAGCATCGGACAGCGCATCGGCGCGGGACAGGCCCGCATCATCAAGGACGTGAAGGAGATGTCGCGAGTCAGGGCGGGCGATGTGCTGGTGGCAGACATGACGGATCCGGACTGGGAGCCCGTGATGAAGCGCGCTTCCGCCATCGTCACCAATCGCGGCGGCCGCACCTGCCATGCGGCCATCATCGCGCGCGAACTCGGCATCCCGGCGGTGGTCGGCTGCGGCAGCGCCACGACCGCCATCAAGGAAGGCCAGGCGGTCACGGTGTCCTGCGCCGAAGGCGACACCGGATATGTCTACGACGGCATGCTCGAGTACGATCAGCGCACCATCGAAATGGACGCCATGCCGCCCATTCCGGTGAAGATCACCATGAACGTCGGCAATCCCGACCGCGCCTTCGATTTCGCAGGCATACCGCACAAGGGAGTCGGCCTCGCGCGTCTCGAGTTCATCATCAACCGCATGATCGGCGTGCATCCGCGGGCGTTGCTGGAATTCGACAAGCAAAGCCCCGAGCTCAAGGACACCATCGGCAAGCAAATCGCGGGTTACGACGGCCCGGTGAATTTCTACGTCGACAAGCTGGCCGAGGGCATCGCCCAGATCGCCGCGGCGTTTGCGCCGGAGCCGGTGATCGTGCGCCTGTCGGATTTCAAGTCGAACGAATATGCGAACTTGATCGGCGGCAAGAACTACGAGCCCCACGAGGAAAATCCCATGCTGGGTTTTCGCGGTGCCTCGCGCTACATCGACAAGACGTTCAGACCCTGTTTCGAGCTCGAGTGCCGCGCCTTGAAGCGCGTGCGCGAAGAGATGGGACTGACCAATGTACAAGTCATGGTGCCTTTCGTGCGCACATTGAGCGAGGCGCAGGCCGTCACTCAACTGCTTGCCGAGAATGGCCTAAAGCGAGGCGAGAACGGTCTGAAGCACATCATGATGTGCGAACTGCCCACCAACGCCCTGCTCGCCGATCAATATCTCGAATACTTCGACGGCATGTCGATCGGATCGAACGACATGACGCAGCTGGCGCTCGGCCTGGACCGCGATTCGAGCGTCGTAGCCAAGTCATTCGACGAGCGCGACGACGCGGTCAAGGCCCTGATGGCCATGGCGATCAAGGCCTGCAAGGCCCAGGGCAAGTACGTCGGAATCTGCGGGCAAGGCCCTTCCGATCATCCTGAGCTCGCACGATGGCTGGTCGATCAAGGCATAGACAGCCTGTCCTTGAATCCCGATACCGTGGTCGAAACCTGGATGTTCCTCGCGGGCGACGCCGTCAAATAGAGAGGATATTCTTGCGGTAGTATTGCAGTTCGCGGATCGACTCGCGCACATCGTCCATGGCCAGGTGGCTGGACTCCTTGTGGAAGCCTGCGGAAACCTGCGGCGCCCAACGCTGCGCCAATTCCTTCAGCGTGCTCACGTCGAGGTTGCGGTAGTGAAAGAACCTCTCCAGCGCGGGCATGAGGCGCGCCAGAAAGCGCCGGTCCTGGCATATGCTGTTGCCGCACATCGGCGACCTTCCCGGCTCGGCCCAGGTTTCGAGGAACCGCAGGGTCTCCTGTTCGGCGGCGGCCGTGTCGATGCGGCTCGCTAAAACGCGGGCGCTCAGCCCCGAACGCCCATGCTGATTGCGGTTCCAATCATCCATCGCGCCGAGCACGGCCTCGGTCTGATGGATCGCGAAAACCGGACCTTCGGCGAGCACGTCGAGGTGTTTGTCGGTTACGATCGTCGCGATCTCGATGATGAGATCGGACTCCGGCTTGAGCCCGGTCATTTCCAAATCGATCCAAATGAGATTTTCGGGAGATTTCATGATGTCTCGGCGGCCAAAAGCGTCATGGTAGCAGAGCAAGCCGCGGCGCAACGCGCCGGCATCGGCACGGTGCTCGCCAGCTACGGCCGCGGCGTTCTGGTGCAAACGGAAGGGAAGACCTTGCACTGCTCGCTATCGGGGCGCAAGCAGCGCGTCGTGTGCGGCGATCGCGTTGCCTGGGCGTTTCCGCCATCCGCCGATGGACCGTCCGTCCAGTCCGTTGAGCCACGCCGCAATCTCATCGAGCGCATCGACGCGCGCGGGCGTGCCGAGCCCGTAGCGGCCAACATCGACCGGCTGGCCATCGTGGTGGCCGCGGAACCCGCACCGGATTGGTTCCTCGTCGATCGCTACTGGGCGGGCGCTGCCTTGAAGGACTTGGACGCCCTGCTCATCGTCAATAAGCTGGATTTGGGAATACAGCCCATCGAGCCGGAACTCGAGACCTATCGCGGCTTGAACCTGAACTGCGTCCAGGTGGCCGCTCAATCGGGAGCGGGACTGGCCGAGCTCGAGCGCTGCCTCGCCGGCGGCGTGACGCTTCTGGTCGGCCAGTCGGGCGTCGGCAAATCCTCCCTGGTAAATGCCCTGATTCCGGATGCCGCGGCGCAAACCGCGGAGCTGACCCGCGACGTCGAGGGGCGGCACACCACCACCACGGCGCGCTGGTACGCATTCGGCGCGGCGGCCGCAGTCATCGATGCGCCCGGTGTTCGCGACTTTGCGCCGCCGGCAAGCCTCGTGCGCGCGGCCGAGCGCGGTTTCATCGAGATTCATCGGCTGAGTGTCAATTGCCGCTTCAACGATTGCCGGCACATGGAGGAACCCGGCTGCGCCGTACGCAAGGCCGTCGTGTCCCAGGAAATCGCCGCGCGCCGCTACGAGAGCTATCGGCGGCTATTTCGCCTGTACGAGAAGCTGGCGCCGCCCTAGGAGACGGTGGTTCGCCCGGCCAGTGCGTGCGCCAGCGTGCCGCCATCGACGTATTCCAGTTCGCCGCCGACCGGTACGCCATGGGCGATTCGCGATGCCTTCAATCCCAAGCGCAGCGCGAGTTCGCCCAGGTAATGCGCCGTCGCCTCGCCTTCCGCCGTCGGGTTGGTGGCGAGAATCACTTCGCGAACCTCGCCGCCGCTCAGCAGGCGCTCGAAGTCGTCCAGGCCAAGTTCCGCGGGCCCCACTCCGTCGAGCGGCGACAAATGTCCCATGAGCACGAAGTAGCGGCCGCGAAATCCGCCCGATTGTTCGATCGCGACCACGTCGGCGGGCGACTCGACCACGCAGAGCTGCGCCACGTCGCGCTGGGTCGAGGCGCAAATCGTGCAGAACTCGCTCTCGGTCAGCATGCGGCAGCGCTTGCAGTGCCCGACCTTGTCGAGCGCCTCCGCCAGCGCCTGGCTCAATATCTTGCCGCCGTCGCGGTCGCGCTCCAACAGATAAAACGCCATGCGCTGCGCGGATTTCGGGCCAACGCCCGGGAGGCAGCGCAAAGAATCGATCAGGCGGGCAAGCGTGGGCGTGTACTTCATCGGCGCGCCGCGATGCTCAAAACGGCAGCTTCATGCCCGGCGGCAGATTGAGCCCGGACATGAGTCCGGAGTACTTCTCCTGGCTGCGCGCCGCAATCTTATGCACCGCGTCGTTGATGGCGGCCACGAGCAGGTCTTCGAGCATGTCCTTATCCTCGCCGAGCAGCTTCGGCTCGATCCACACCTTTTTTGCCTCGTGGTGCCCGTTCAGCGACACCTTGACCATGCCCGCGCCCGACTCGCCCGTAACCTCAAGTGCCGCGAGTTCGGCCTGCGCCTTCTTCATGGTCTCTTGCATCTGCTGCGCCTGACGCATCAGATTGCCCAATCCACCCTTCATCATCTCCATCTCCTCCTGGCTAGTTCGATGGTTTCACAGAGGCCGCGTCCACATCGGCGCCGAAGCGCTCGCGCAACCCCTTGACCGTGGGATCTGCCTCAAATGCCGCCGCGGCCCGCAAGACCCGATCCTGCTCCTGAAGCAGGCGCTGACGCGCCGGCGTATCCAGAGCCGATTGCGTCGTTTCGAACGTCATGCGAATGTCCCTGCCGAGATACTTCGACAAGCCCAGCGCGAGTTTGTCCTCGATAGGCCGCGTGCGGCGGTCGGCCGTCGCTTGGTCGAGCTTCAAAACCAGGAGATTGTCCTGGAACGTGGCGGGCACGCAATTCAAGGCGAACTGGCGCACCATGCCGCTCAAATTGGCCGCATCGACCACTGCGGGCCAGTTGCTCGCATCGATGCTCGACAGCCTGGCGCCGGACGCATCAGGGGCGGCCGTCGTGACTGCATCGGGAGTGGCTGAATCGGGTGTGCCTGCCGACAAAGCCCCGCCGGGCATGATGGCGGCAGGCGCCGCGATGGCGGACGCGCTGCTGCGTGTCGCAGCGGCCGATCCCGTGATCGCCGTACGTCCATTTGCATTGCCTTGAATCATCCCTGCATCGGGACGAAACGCCAGCATGCGCAGCAGCGTCATTTCGAATCCCATGCGAGGGTCCGGCGCCATGCCCAAGTCGCGGCGCCCATCCAAGGCAATCTGATAATAGAGCTGGACGTCCTCGGGCGAAATCGCCTGTGCGAGCCGCGTCAGTGAATCCGCATCGAACTCCTCGTCTTGGAGCGCAGCCTCGGGCACGATCTGCACGATGGCGATGCGCTGCAGAAACGCCGCCAACTCGATCAGCGCACGATCATAGTCGGGAGCATCGCGATCCAGCTCTTTGACTTCGTTCAGCAGCAGAGAACCATCCCCGCGAGCCAGTGCCTCGATGAGCCGCCCGACATGTCCGCGATCGATGGTGCCGAGCATCGCGCGCGCGGCGGCATCGCTCAGGGAGCCGCCGCCGAATGCGATCAACTGGTCCATCAGGCTCAAGGCGTCGCGCATGCTGCCCTCGGCTGCACGCGCCAGCAGCGCGATCGCCGCCGGGTCGAACTGCAGATTCTCGGCCCCGGCGATGAACTTCAAGCGCTCGCCGATGAGGGAGGCCGGCAGCCGCTTGAGGCTGAATTGCAGGCAACGCGACAGCACAGTCACGGGAAGCTTCTGCGGATCGGTGGTCGCGAGCAGGAATTTGACGTGCGGCGGAGGCTCTTCCAGCGTTTTGAGCAACGCATTGAAGGAATGATTCGAGAGCATGTGCACTTCGTCGATGAGGTACACCTTGTAGCGGCCCCGGGTGGGCGCGTACTGCACGTTGTCGAGCAGCTCGCGGGTATCGTCCACCTTGGTGCGCGAGGCGGCATCGACCTCGATGAGATCGACGAAGCGGCCTTCGTCGATCTCCCGGCAGGCGGCGCAAACCCCGCAGGGATTGGAGCTCACGCCCGCCGTCTCGCAATTCAGGGATTTGGCCAGAATGCGCGCGATCGTGGTCTTGCCGACCCCGCGGGTGCCCGTGAATAAAAACGCGTGGTGCACCTTGCCGCTGTCGAGCGCATTGCCGAGGGCGCGCAGCACATGTTCCTGCCCCACCATTTCGGAAAACCGCTTGGGGCGCCATTTGCGCGCAAGTACGATGTAGCTCATAGGTGCGATTTTAGCTTCGGAACACCACGGTCGCGTGGCTTTTAGGAGGCGGCCCGCGCCAGCAGGACTTCGGCGCCCGACTTAAAGCCTCTACCGCTGCTCCCTTCCGGGCCTGACGGGGTTCGTGGCCAGTCGTCGCGAAGATGCAAACGCGAGCCGCCATAGACTCGCTATACCGAAATTGCGGCGGCGAGGCAGAGATTGCTCCACTCCTCGCCCCTCACGGGGCCGCCCTGGCGGGCGTTATCCCGCTTCGTCGCCCCGCTACCAACCGATCCAAATCAACGAAAATCTACCTAATATCTGGCGGAGAGGGTGGGATTCGAACCCACGAACACGGTTAGGTGTTACACACTTTCCAGGCGTGCGCCTTCGACCGCTCGGCCACCTCTCCATAAAACTCTGCTCAAACTCTACACTGGGAGGGATTGTTCGCGGCTACGCCGCGAATCCTCCGCTTCGCTCCGGACCGACGCGTTCGCGTCGTCCCAAATCGCCCAGGCCCGATTTGGTCGAACCCACGAACACGGTTAGGTGTTACACACTTTCCAGGCGTGCGCCTTCGACCGCTCGGCCACCTCTCCACGCGGCCGCAAGGGTACCGGAGGTCGACCAAGCGATCAAATTTACGGTGGCGCCGATCCCTCGGGCAGCGGTACCGGCGGCGGCGGCGGGGCCACCGTGTGCATCTCGCTGGCGGCCTTATTGGGCGGCGCGGGCTCGTAACGGGGCGGAACGTCGAGACAGGTGTCTTTCGGCCCGGGCGGCGGCAGTGCCACCGCCACAGCGGGAATCACCAGGGTGCCCTGGGTATTCGGCGAATCGAGCCCCTCCGGCACTTTCAGGGGCGCCACCTGACCGGCCCGCTGATATTCCTGCGGCGTATGGCAATCCGGTGTCAGCTTGCTGAATAAGTGACAGCCACTCATCAGCGCCGCGGCGGCAATCAACATAAAAACTCGATCAAGACTCATGCTGCTTGGTCCTCAAGAACAACTCCGGCGGCCTGCATTGCGCGCAGCACGGTATCTTGGTGCGCAGCCGACAATTCGACCAATGGTAAACGGATTGCGTTCCCCATGAGGCCCATTCTCGCCACCGCCCATTTGACCGCTATGGGGTTCGCTTCGATAAACAGATCCCTATGCAGGGCCCGCAGGCTCGAATCGATCGCCTGCGCCTTGGCTAAATCCCCCGAAACAGCCGCATCGCAGAGCTCGCGCATGCGGCGCGGAACGACGTTAGCCGTGACTGAAATGACTCCGCGCGCTCCGGCGCTCATCAAATCGACGGCGGTGGGGTCGTCGCCGGACAGCAGCGTGAATTCCGGCGCACAGACGCTCTGTATTTCACGAGCCCTGGCCAACGATCCGGTGGCTTCTTTGATGGCCACGATCCGCGGATGTTGCGCCAACCGCGCGATGGTGGGGGGCAACAGATCCACGGCGGTGCGGCCGGGAACATTATACATGATGACGGGCACCTCGGAGGCTTCGGCGGCCGCCATGAAATGCCTGTAAAGACCCTCTTGCGTGGGCTTGTTGTAGTAGGGAGTGACCAGCATCACGGCATCGACGCCGAGCCGGGACAAAGTGTGGGTTCGTGCCACCGTACCGGCCGTCGAATGAGTACCCGATCCCACGATTACCTTGACCTTGCCGCGGCAGCGCGCGACCGCCCGGCGGGTCAGTTCCTCGATTTCATCCAGGGTCAGCGTCGGGGACTCGCCCGTGGTGCCAGCGACGACGATGCCGGAGGTGCCTTCGCGCGCATGAAAATCCAGCAACCGATCCCACGCGGGCCAGTCCAGGCCGCCATCCGCGGTCATCGGCGTCACTATCGCTACCATGCTTCCGGAAAACATCGAGGGAGGCTCCGCAGGAAATATCGCTACCTTAAGTGGCGTGACTCACCCTGGCAAGCGCCCATCCGGTAGAATTTGGAGCAATGAAACAACATATCGTGATTTCCGCGGTCGGCGGGGACCGCGTCGGCATGGTCCATGAACTTTCCAAGGCGATCGCCGATTGCGGGGGAAGCATCAGCGAAAGCCGCATGACCTCGCTCGGCAACGAATTCGCCATGCTGCTGCTGGTGAACGGCAACTGGCACACCCTCGCCAAGCTCGAGGGCGAGTTCAAAAAGCTGGCCGACGCCACCGGCATGAATATTCAATTGCGGCGCACCGAAGAGCGCGCGGCGCGCAATGACATGCTGCCCTACTCCATCGACGTGGTATGCCTCGACCAGACCGGCATCGTTGCGGGACTGTCCGGATTCTTCGCGCAGCGCGGCGTCGATATCGCCGAATTGTCGACGCGCTCCTACGCGGCCGCGCATACCGGTGCGCCGATGTTTTCGGTGCAGATGATCGTGAACGTGCCGAGCCGGCTGCACATCGGCGTGCTGCGCGAGGAGTTCATGGATTTCTGCGATCACCTGAACTTGGATGCCATTTTCGAACCCGTAAAGAGTTGAAACCGCCCATGAGCACTATCGACGTAGGCAAGAAGGCGCCGCAATTCACCCTCGAAGGGACCGGCGGCAGTTGGTCGCTGAGCGACGCGGCCGGCGGCCCCGTCGTCATTTATTTTTATCCGCGCGACAACACCCCGGGCTGCACGCAGGAAGGCGCGGACTTTGCCGCGGCCCATGCTCAATTCAAGAGGGCCAAGGCCCAGATCGTCGGCATCTCCGCCGACAGCATGGCGGCACACGAGAAATTCAAGCAGAAAATGGCGTTTCCCTTCGAGCTTCTGAGCGATCCGGACAAAAAAGTCTGCAAGCTGTACGACGTGATTCAGGAAAAGAGCATGTATGGCAAGAAATTTCTCGGGATAGAGCGCAGCACCTTCCTGATCGACGGCAAGGGTCGTGGTGCGGCACGCTGTGGCGCAAAGTCAAGGTGAACGGCCACGTCGCGGCGGTTTTGGCGGCGGTGAAAGCACTGTGACCGACAATGTACGGCCGCGGGGCCGTAGCCGCAAAAGGCCGCCAGGCCAAGCAAGAGCGCCGCATATTCGTGCTGGACACGAACGTGCTGATGCATGATCCGACCGCCATCTTCCGCTTCGAAGAGCACGACATCTATATTCCGATGACCGTGCTGGAAGAGCTCGACGCCGGCAAGAAGGGCCTGTCGGAGTCGGCGCGCAACGTACGCCAAGTCAGCCGCTTTCTCGACGAGCTGATGAAGGGCGCCAGCAAGAAGCAGATCGATCGCGGGCTCGCGCTGCCGACCGCGGTGCCGATCAATCACGGCAAGCGCCCGCCCGGCGGGCGGCTGTTCTTTCAAACCCAACTGCTGGAGTCCGTGCTTCCGGACAGCCTGCCCGGACATGGGGCGGACAATGCGATCCTGGCCAACACGCTGGCGCTGCAGCAGAAGTTCCGCAGCGCCCGGGTCACCCTGGTATCGAAAGACATCAATTTACGGATCAAGGCCGCCATTGTCGGCGTGCAAGCCGAGGACTATTCCAGCGACAAGACCATCGAGGATGCGGATCTGCTCGCCAGCGGCGTGCAGCAGCTGCCGCCGAATTTCTGGGATAAGCATGGCAAGGGCATGGAATCCTGGCAGCAGCAGAGCCGCACCTACTATCGGGTGCGCGGGCCTTTGGTGCGCGAGTGGCATGCCAACCAGTTCGTCTACGATCCCGGTGAGAACGGCGTCGAGGCCATCGTTCGCAAGATCGAGGGCGACTCCGCGATCTTGGAACTCGACATCGACTACCGCGCGGAACGCAACAACGTCTGGGGCGTGACCGCGCGCAACCGCGAACAGAATCTTGCATTGAATCTGCTGATGGACCCGGAAATCGATTTCGTGACCGTGCTCGGCCCCGCCGGGACGGGCAAGACCCTGCTCACTCTGGCGGCCGGGCTGGCGCAAACTCTGGATCACAATCGCTTCAGTGAAATCATCATGACGCGGGTCACGATCCCCTTGGGCGAGGACATCGGATTCCTGCCTGGCACGGAAGAGGAAAAAATGGAGCCTTGGATGGGCGCCTTGATGGACAATCTGGAAGTCTTGACCCAGGGTCAGCCCGGGGGCACCTGGGGACGCGGTGCCACCAATGATTTGCTCAGGCACCGCATCAAAATCCGCTCCTTGAACTTCATGCGCGGCCGCACATTCCTGAACCGCTTCATCATCATCGATGAGGCTCAGAATCTGACTCCCAAGCAGATGAAAGCCTTGGTCACCCGCGCGGGTCCCGGTACCAAGATGGTCTGTCTGGGCAATATTGCCCAGATCGACACCCCCTACTTGACGGAAACCACGTCCGGCCTCACCTATGTGGTCAACCGGTTCCATGGCTGGGCGTTTTCGGGCCATATCACCCTGGTCCGGGGCGAACGGTCGCGCCTGGCGGACTACGCCTCCGAAGTACTTTGATTTGATGGGGAAATGAGCGAACTTTGGATAGGAAGCCGGACTCCAAGGAGCCTTATGGAGGCCGAATGTCATTGTTGAAGTCCCTGTCCGCGTTCGCGATCGCTGCAGCCGTCAGTGTCAGCGTCGGCGTCGGCTGGGCGGACGGTCTCGGCAACGGTTCGAGCGCCGTCGACCAAGACCTGCCGGACCTGGGCAGCCCGGCGACCGCCGCGGTGTCACTCGAAGAGGAATATGAGGTCGGGGTGGGCTGGTTTGCCCAAATACGCCAGACTGGACAAGTCCTCGAGGATCCCGAGGTCAGCGACTACATTCAGAATATCGGCCATAGTCTGTCGAGCCGCGCCGAGGAGGGCCAGCATCAGTTCTACTACTTCGTCTTGAAGGACCCCATCGTCAACGCTTTTGCGATGCCGGGAGGCTTCATCGCCATCCAAAGCGGCTTGATCCTGGCGACTCGCAACGAGAACGAACTCGCCGGCGTCATGGCCCACGAGACGGCCCACGTCACTCAACGGCACCTGGTCCGGCAACTCATAGACCAAAGCCATGCCGGGCTCATGTCGACCGCCGCCATGTTGGCCGCGATCCTGCTGGGTGCCACTGCGGGCCGGGGCGATCCGAGTGCCATGGAGGGAGCCATTCTGGCGACCCAGAGCGCCGCCATCCAGCACCAGATCAACTACACTCGCCACAGCGAGTTCGAGGCGGACCGAATCGGCATCGGCACCATGGCGAGCGCCGGCTACGATCCGCTTGGGATGGCCAGTTTTTTCGAATATTTGGGATCGAGCGGCCCGGAACCGAGCCGGATCAACGCCGTCCAATTTTTGATCGATCACCCGCTGCCCGCCGATCGTGTCGCCGAGGCCAAGAATCGCGCGGAGCAGATCGGCCGCATCCGCCATACGGATTCCTTGGACTATTTGCTGATGCGCGAGCGGCTCAGATCGCTCGTGACCAATCCGCGAGCGGCCCACGACTACTACGTCAACCTCGCGAAGAATGGCGGCGAGCTCACTATCGAGCAGCGCTACGGCAATGACGTCGCGGATATCGAGATGCGCAATGCGGCGGTGGCCATCCCCGATCTGCAGGCGCTCGTGAAAGAGTATCCGAAGGTGAATCAGTTTTACGGTGCGCTGGGTCAGGCATATCTGGCGAACGGTCAGTTCAAGGAATCTCAGGCCGTGCTGGACAAGGCCTTGATATTATTTCCCGCGCAATGCGCCCGTCACCATTCGTCTCGCTGAAACCCTGATGCATGAGGGCGACAACAAGCGTGCGCATCTGATCCTCGACGATCTGTTCAATGTGGTGGAACCAACGCCCGAGCAGACCAGGCTGATAGCGAAGGCGGCCAACGCCGCCGGCGATCCTGCCGATGCGTACTACTACATGTCGTTCTACTACGTGATGAACGGCAATCTCAAGATGGCGGCGAACCAGCTCGAGCTGGGCCTGAGCATGCCCGGGTTGGACCCGGTACAGCGCGGGCGCATCAGCGCGCGCCTCGACGAGATACTCGCCGCGATGAGGCCCAAGGACCGCAAGAACACCGTGGCCGACGACAAGGGCGACGGCCGGCATTGACCCAGCATTGATGGACGGTTTTGCGATCGGCGCTGTATTGCGGCCGCGGACCCCTGTATCGTGCCGCTACCCGATTTGATTTAAGGGAGAAGCCACAAATGCTCAAAGCATCGAAAGCATCGTACGTGCGCGCTGCGCTCGGCATTGCCTTTGTATTGAGCCTAAGCGCCTGTGTCACGCTGCCGCCCAACAGCCCGCGCGCGCCGCAAGATCCCTGGGAGTCATGGAATCGCGGGGTCTACAAGGTCAACGATAAGCTGGATCGCGCCATCCTCAAGCCGGTGGCCAAGACCTATGTGCGGGTCGTGCCCTCGCCCATCCGCACCGGCGTCACCAATTTCTTCGCTAATCTCAATATGACGACGGTCATGTTCAACGACACATTGCAGTTGAAACTGCTGGCGGCGGCGACCGATCTGGGCCGCCTGCTGCTCAATACGACCGTGGGGATCGGCGGAATACTCGATCCTGCCACACCGGCGGGATTGGCCCACAATAACAATGATTTCGGACAGACGCTGGGCCATTACGGCGTGCATTCCGGTCCTTTCGTGGAGCTACCCCTGCTCGGCCCCTCGGATGTGCGCGATGGATTGAGCGAAGTGGTGGACACTTACACCAATCCCCGTCAATACATCAAGAACAACTGGGTGAGATACGGTCTCTTTGTTCCGTATTTCATCGATACTCGCGCGTCCCTGCTGTCCTTGGATGAGACATTGAAGAATGTCTACGACCCGTATGCATTCATCCGCGACGCCTATCTGCAACGCCGCGCCTACCTGGTGTCCGGCGGAAAAGCCGCGCCGGAGGAGCCGCTGGTCGATCCCGGCGAAGATACGCCTGATTCCCGGACGTCTCCGGCCGCCTCTCCATTACCGCCCGTCTCTCCTCCCCCGGCGCCTCCCCAGCCTGAATCACCACCGCCGGCTTCGACGCCGCCGCCAGGCGGTGGTGCAACCTCCGAGACCCCCTAGCGTCGGAAACCGCGAGCGAAGCCGCCGTGGAAGCCGACCCCTCCGCGGAATCCATATCCGTAGCCGCGGAAACCGTATCCGTAGCCGACGAAGCCGGGGCCATAGTAGTAGGGGCGCCCGTAGTAATACGGGGCATATACGCCCACGGCGGCCGGATAGGCGACCACCGGCGGCGCCACCACCACGGGTGCGGGCAAGCCGACTCCGACGTAGACGCCCGCATCGGCGGACTTGGTGTAACCCATCGCAGCGACCCCCAAAGCGGCGGTAAGCGCGAGCGCAGTGAATTTGTGCATGGCGAAAACTCCTCGAATCAACTGAACCTGAGGAGTACAACGCGGCGCCGTCGCGGAGGTTGACGGCAGGCTTTTTCGGTTGCCGCAGCTAGCGGGCGGGAACCAGCAGCTCCTCGACTTCGCTCAGCCGCGCCAACTGCTGCACCTGGCAGGGAATATTCTCGTAACGCAGGGCCCGATTCGCGCACTTCGCCACGCTCATCCATTCGATCAACAAGGCGAGCCCCGCGCTGTCGCTCGCGGTAACGCCGGCCAGATCGATCACGCCGGCCTCGTTGCGGCCGATCGCCTCCGTGCCCGCGGACAGCAATGCACTCACCGTCGTAAAATGCAGCGATCCGGTCACGCGGCAACGGTCGCCTCCTTGAACCTCGAAGGAAGCGTCCTGCTCAGCGCCGCCGTTATACCTGCGTCTGACGGTCAGTGGCCATCTGGCGCTCAATGGCTGCTCTCCGGGGCGCCACTCGGACCGAGTTTGCCTTGGGTTTCCAGCCGGTTGATCACTTCATCCAGTCCCTTTGCCTGAATTTCCGCCCCGAAATCCGTGCGGAAACTCTTGACGTAGGAGATGCCTTCGATGACCACGTCCCAGGCCTTCCACACCCCGTCGGTTTTCCGCAAGCTGAAATTCACGGGTACTTTTTCCCCGGAGGAACGCTTCACTTCCGTGCGAACGGTGGCCATGGTGTCGTTGGGATCGCCCTTGTACGGCAATATGTTGAAGCGGTCGGCCGTGAAGTTGACCAAGGCCGCGCCATAATTGCGCAGCAACGAGTGGTAGAACGCATCGACGAAGCGCTTGCGCTGGTCGGGGGTCGCCGTACGCCAGGTCTGACCGAGCACGAGCCGCGCCGAGTATTCGGTGTCGAAGTTCGGCAGCAGCACATTGGCGACCAAGGCGTCCAGCTTCGCCGGATCCTGCGTGTACGTCGCCCGGTTCGCGTCGAGCTCCTGGAGCATGCGCTTCGCCGAATTCTCCACCAATTCCTGCGGGCCCAAGGTGCTGGGCGCGGCGGTGGACGCCACCGGGGTATCCGCCGCATAGGCTCCGCCGGCCATGATCGAGGCCAGCATGACGAGGGTCGTTATCTTGATCATTACTTTTTCTCCGTGGCTTTCGGTGCGGCGGCGGCCGGTGTGTCCGGCGCCGATTTAGCGGAATCCGACTGTGAGGGATTTTTTGCGATATTCGCCAGGACTTGCCCGATCAAGTTCTCGAGTACGAACGCCGATTGCGTAAAGTCGATTTGATCTTTGTCCTTGAGATAAGTGTCGGCGCCGCCGGCGGTCAAACCGATGAACTTGCCTCCCAACAGGCCCTGCGTGTAGATGCTGGCATCGCTGTCGGTCGGAATCTGATTGTAACGCTCATCCATGCGCATCGTGACCACCGCCTTGTATTCCTTGGAATCGAAGCCGATTTTAGTCACGCGCCCCATCTCGACTCCCGACATGGACACCGGAGCGCCTACTTTGAGATCGCCGACATTGTCGAACTTGGCCGTGAGGTCGTAGTGCGGCTTGCTTCCGAAGGACAAACCGCGGCTGGTGGTTTGTGTCGTTAGAAAAAACAGCGCCGCAAAACCCAGCAGCACGAATGTTCCGGTGCCGAGATTCAACGTTCGTGATTTGCGCATGACGATACCCCTTTACAGAAACGCGGCAGTAATCAAATAGTCGAAGAACAAGATCACCACCGCGGATGTGACGACGGTGCGGGTGGTGGCGCGGCCGACACCCTCCGCCGTCGGCGTCGCATAATATCCCTCGTACACCGCGATCAGGCTGCACGCAACTCCGAAAATGCAGCTCTTGACTATGCCCTCATTGATGTCCGACAAGCCGACGGAGGCGCGCATCTGCGACCAGAAGCTGCCTGCGTCGACCCTCATGATCTGCACTCCGATGAGCTGCGCTCCGTAGATGCCGATGACACTGAATATGGCGGCGAGCAGCGGCATCGCGATCACGCCGCCGAGGAACCGCGGCACCACCACTCGTTCGGATCGGATCCACCGCCATCATTTCCATGGCCGACAGCTGATCCGTGGCGCGCATCAAACCCAGCTCGGAGGCCAGCGCGGTGCCGGCCCGCCCTGCAAACAGCAGCGCCGTGATCACGGGACCCAGCTCTTTGACCAACCCGATGGCCGCTGCCGTGCCCAGCGCCTCTTCGGAACCGAATCGCTGCAGCAGCTCGAAGCCTTGCAGCCCGAGCACCATCCCGACGAACAAACCCGACAGCATGATGATGACCAACGACAGCGCGCCGGCGTTATATATCTGTTGCGCGACCAAATCGATTCTCATCAAGCCGCGCGGCACCTCGGCCACCAGGCGCAGCAGGAAACGCACCACCGAACCGAGCCCCACCAGGGACTCGATCGGGCTTTCCCAGAGCTCCTCTATCACCTTCATGGCTCCTCATCGCGCGCGAGCAGCTCGCCGAAGTAATCGGGCGCCGGGAAATGAAATGGCACCGGGCCGTCGGCCAGACCGCCGATGAATTGCCGCACGATTTCCGAGGGATAGGATCGCAGCTCCTGCGGCGTGCCCTTGGCGGCCACCTTGCCGCCGGAGAGCAGGAAAACCGCATCGGCCACGGTCGAGATTTCCTGCACATCGTGCGAAACGACGATGCTGGTAATGCCGAGCGCATCGTTCAAGTGGCGGATCAACCGCAGTATGACCCCCAGGGAAATGGGATCCAGGCCCACGAAGGGTTCGTCATATATCAGGATTTCCGGGTCCATGACGATGGCTCGCGCCAGGGCGACCCGCCGGCTCATTCCACCGGACAGCTCGGAGGGCATGAGTTCGGCGGCGCCGCGCAATCCCACCGCCTGCAGCTTCGTGAGCACCAGTTCGCGGATGAGCCGCTCCGGCAAATCCGTGTGTTCGCGCAATGGAAAGGCGACGTTCTCGAAAACGCTCAGGTCGGTCAGCAGCGCTCCGTTCTGAAACAGCATCCCCATGCGACGCCGCAGCAGGTAGAGATCCGCTCGCTTGATCCCGCGCAATTCCTGTCCCGCCACCACGATGGAACCGCTGTCGGCGAGCGCCTGGCCTGTGATGAGACGCAGCAGAGTGGTCTTGCCGGTGCCGCTCGGTCCCATGACCGCCGTGACGCGGCCGCGCGGGAAATCCATGTCGAGCCCGGCGAACACCGGGCGACCGCTGATCGCGTAATCCACGTTACGGATCTCGATGATGGAGGCAGTTTGGTTCAAGGGTGTCGGGTTCCGCGCCCCAATGACGCGGAGCACATTAACAGAACACGGAGTTTCAAGCCGCGGAACTTTCCATCGAACGCTTGTACGCCCCGCCGGCCGCCAAACCGTTCATCTTGGCGCGAACGGAGAACGCATGCTGGCCAGCGGAATAACTGGCCGTCTTCCCGCCCCAGGCATTGAGCGCATCCTCCTGCAACGCCCGTCCGTAGCTGAACGTCAGCGCCCACGGCAAGGGACCCGCGGCATGCATCAAGCTCAGGTGCTGCGTCGCCTCGACCGGACCCTGGCCTCCCGACAAGAACGCAATACCGGGTACCGCCGAGGGCACCTGGCGCTTCAGCGTGCGCACCGTGGCTTCAGCCACTTGCTCAGGGCTGGCCTTCTGCGAGCACTTTTTGCCCGGTATCACCATGTTCGGCTTCAGGATCATGCCCTCGAGGAATATGCGTGCGGCAAACAAGTGCGAGAACACACGGTCCAGCACGAGATTGGTCACTTCTTCGCAGCGTGCCAAAGTATGGTCCCCATCCATCAGGACCTCGGGTTCGACGATCGGGACTATTCCCGATTCCTGGCACAGCGCGGCATAACGCGCCAGCGCTTCCGCATTGGCGTCGATGGCATAGAGACTCGGGATTCCGGACCCGATGTCGATCACGGCGCGCCACTTCGCGAACCTCGCGCCCAGCTTGTGGTACTCGTCGAGCCGCTCGCGCAAGCCATCGAGACCCTCGGTGATGGTTTCGCCGGGAAAGCCGGCCAGCGGCTTCGCGCCCAGGTCGACTTTGATGCCCGGCAGCATGCCATGCTGCGATAGATAGGTCGGGAAGGCCACGCCATCCTTGGTTTTCTGGCGCAGCGTCTCGTCATACAGGATGACTCCGCTGATGTATTCCTGGGCGCCGGGCGCGGTGAACAGCATTTCGCGGTACGTGCGGCGATTCTCTTCGGTGGATTCCAGCTTGATGCTGTCGAAGCGCTTCTTGATGGTGCTGGTGCTCTCGTCGGCAGCCAAAATTCCTCTGTTTTTTGCGACTATTGCGCGCGCGTGTGGCGCTCAGTTCTGCCGTGTTCATGTCTGGCGTGTCTCGCTGATATGGACGGTTGTCGGAGGCGGCAAGGATAGCAAAATAAGGTTAATCCGCCCTGCGGGTGGACCTTCAATTCAAATAGGACTAAAATAGTCCCACATCATGCTTCTAGCCGAGGCGCAGGTTCTATATGCTGCGAATGGGAAAATTGACCGACTACGCGACCGTCGTGCTTGCCAGTTTAGCGCAAGAGCCCGCACGGCACCGCGCCGCGGCAGAACTGGCGGAGCGCACACGCCTCAGCCGGCCCACCGTGAGCAAGGTGCTCAAGGGACTGCAGCGTGCCGGAATGGTAATTTCCTCGCGCGGCGCCCAAGGCGGCTATCGGCTGGCACGCAGTCCCGAGCAGATCACGGCGGCACAGATCCTGGACGTATTCGAAGGACCGATCGCCATCACCGAATGCAGCGGCGCCTCGAGCCAGTGCGGAATCGAGCGTCAATGCCGCGTCGGTGGCGCCTGGCAGCGAGTGAATGCGGCCATCCGCCGCGCCCTGGAAGAGCTGACGCTGCGCCAGCTGGCCGGACTGGACTCCTCCACCCTGCGGGTCGCCGATCTCGCGTCGGAAATTCGAGTGAATACCCCGCGTGAATATCCAAAAACCGGCCCCACCTCTGTTTAGGCCCGCGCAACACCAACTGGAACTCTAGTGTCTAGCAAAACTCAAGATGTCGAAGCCCTGCTCGCCCAAAAGTATCGGCATGGCTTCATCACCGATATCGAATCCGACAGCCTGCCGCCCGGACTCGATGAGAACGTCGTGGCCGCCATATCGGGGAAGAAACACGAGCCGCAGTTCTTGCTGGATTGGCGGCTGAAGGCGTTCCGCCACTGGCAGACCATGCAGGAGCCGACGTGGGCCCACGTGCACTACAAGCCCATCGACTACCAGGACATTTCCTATTACTCGGCGCCCCGGGCGCCGGCGAATGCGCCGAAAAGCCTCGATGAAGTGGATCCGAAACTGCTCGCCACCTACGCCAAGCTGGGCATTCCGTTACACGAGCGAGCGCGCCTCGCCGGGGTCGCAGTCGACGCGGTGTTCGACAGCGTGTCCGTAGCCACGACTTTCAAGGAAAAATTGGGCAAGGCCGGGGTCATCTTTTGTTCGTTCTCCGATGCGGTCCGCGATCATCCGGAGCTCATCGAGCGCTACCTCGGCAGCGTGGTTCCGCCGGGCGACAATTATTTTGCGGCGCTGAATTCGGCTGTGTTCTCCGACGGCTCGTTCGTCTATGTGCCGCCGGGGGTGCGCTGCCCCATGGAATTGTCCACCTACTTCCGCATCAATGCCGCGAAGACCGGCCAATTCGAGCGCACCCTGATCATCGCCGCGGAAGGCGCGACCGTCAGTTATTTGGAAGGTTGCACGGCGCCCATGCGCGATGAGAACCAACTGCACGCCGCTGTGGTGGAGTTGGTGGCGCTCGACGATGCGCAGATCAAGTACTCGACCGTCCAGAATTGGTACCCGGGCGATGAAAATGGCCTGGGCGGCATCTACAACTTCGTCACCAAGCGCGGCGAGTGCCGTGGGCGCAATTCCAAGATCTCCTGGACCCAGGTGGAAACCGGATCGGCCATCACCTGGAAATATCCGAGCTGTGTTCTGAAAGGCGAGAACTCCATCGGCGAGTTCTACTCCGTGGCGGTCGCCAACAATTATCAGCAGGCGGACACGGGCACCAAAATGATCCACATCGGCCGCAATACCAAGAGCACCATCGTGTCCAAGGGAATCTCGGCCGGCCATGCCGAGAACACCTACCGCGGCCTGGTAAAAATTCTGCCGAGCGCCGCGGGCGCGCGCAATTTCACCCAATGCGACTCCCTGCTGATGGGGCCGAAGTGCGCGGCGCATACGTTCCCCTACATGGAGGTCAAGAACCCCACCGCGACCGTCGAGCACGAGGCGAGCACCTCCAAAATCGGCGAGGACCAGCTGTTCTACTGCCTGCAGCGCGGCATCTCGGCGGAGGATGCGGTCAACATGATCGTGAGCGGATTTTGCAAAGTAGTGTTCAAGGAGCTGCCCATGGAGTTCGCGGTCGAGGCCCAGAACCTGTTGAGCGTGAGCCTTGAAGGCGCCGTTGGTTAATTTTCGGGATCCCCCGCGGACCCCGTTGAAAGGTCGGCCGTCAGGCTGTAACGAGGCGGCCGTCAGGCCGTAACGAGGACATAAAGATTTTGCTTAAAATTACGGATTTGAACGCCCGCGTCGCGGGCAAAGACATACTGAAGGGCGTCAACCTGGAGGTCCGCGCCGGCGAGGTCCATGCCATCATGGGGCCGAACGGCTCGGGCAAGAGCACTCTCGCGCAAGTATTGGCAGGCCGCGAGGACTACGAGGTCACCGGCGGCTCGGTGACTTTCGAGGGCCGCGACCTCTTGTCGCTGCCGCCCGAAGAACGCGCCCGGGCCGGACTATTTCTGGGTTTTCAGTATCCGGTCGAGATTCCCGGCGTCAACAACGTCTATCTATTGAAAGCCGCGCTGAACGCAAAGCGCAAAGCGGCCGGCGAACCCGAAGTCGATGCCTATGAGTTCCTGACTCTGATCAGGCAAAAAATGAAAGTCATGCAGATGAACGAGTCCTTCCTGACGCGCGGCGTCAACGAAGGTTTCTCGGGCGGCGAAAAGAAGCGCAATGAAGTTCTGCAAATGCTGGTCCTGGAGCCGAAGCTCGCCATATTGGACGAGACGGATTCCGGGCTCGACATCGATGCGCTCAAGGTGGTGTCCGCAGGCGTGAACACCCTGCGTGATGCGAAACGGGCGGTCGTGCTGGTGACCCATTACCAGCGCCTGCTCGACTACATCGTGCCGGACCAGGTGCATGTGCTGTCGGGCGGACGGATATTGAAATCAGGCGACAAGTTGCTGGCCCAGGAACTCGAGCGTCGCGGCTATGACTGGGTGCAGGAGACGCAGGTCGCATGAGTGCATCGCAGTCATCCGTCGTGCCGCAATCGGCGGCGCTGCGCTCCTTCGCCGCCCAGTGGCAGTCGCGGCCGGCCGATGCTCTGTCGCCGTTGCGCGAGCAGGCCATGCAGCGATTTCTCAAGCTCGGCCTGCCTACCCTGCGCGATGAGACCTGGCGATATACCAATCTGCGCAGCCTCGCCGCCCAAAGCTTCGTGGATGCGCCGCGCAAGGCTCGCGACGAGATCGACCCGCACGCGTCGCTGTCGCTGCTCGGCAAGACCGATCGCGCGGCAGCGCTGGTCATGGTCAACGGCCATCCCGTTATACCTCTCGCCGATGGGCCATTCGAAGGGATAGAAATCAGTAGCATACGAGAACTATCTAAACTAGATCTGAGCGTGGTGCGTCGTCATCTGGAGCCCCTATCGGATGCCGACCAGCGGCGTTGGTCCCTGCTCAACACCGCGCTGTTCGTCGACGGCGTGTATCTCAAGATCACCGCTCGAGTGCCGGTGCCGCTGGTCATCCTGCATGTGGCAACCGGCAAGGGCGCCGATGATATCGCCTACCCGCGCGTCATCATCGACGCGGCCCCGGGTTCCAGCGCCACGATCATCGAGCATCATGTGAGCCAGGGAGAACATACGCCGCTCACCAATTCCGACACCCACGTGGTCCTCGGGCACGACGCGCAGCTCGAGCACTACCGCGTGTACGCGACGGACGCCGGCGCCACGCACTTCGATTCCCTCGATATTCGCCAGGACCAAGGGCAGCCGGTGCAAGCAGTTCACCATCGCGCTGGGAGGCGGTCTGGTCCGCAGCACGCTGGAGGCGCACTTGGACAAGCCGGGCGCCTCGCTCGACAGCTATTCGCTGCTGGTGGGACATGAGAACCGGCATGTCGACTGCGTCAATATCGTGACCCACGGCGCGCCCGACACGCGCAGCAGTCAGACGGCGCGCGCCATCGCCGGCGACGCGAGCCGCGTCATATTCAACAGCAAGGTGATCGTCAACGCCGGCGCCGTGCACGCCCAATCGCAGCAGTCCTGCCGCGGCCTGCTGCTGTCGCCGACCGCCGAAATCGACACGCGGCCGCAGCTCGAGATTCATGCCGACGAGGTCAAGTGCGCGCACGGCGCGACCACCGGTCGGCTCGATCCCGACATGCTGTTCTACATGCTGTCGCGCGGCCTGGACCGCGATACGGCGCAGAGCCTGCTGGTATATGCCTTCCTTGCCGATGTGCTCACCGGCATGTCGGTGGCCTCGGCGCGAGCCGCGATCGAAAACGCGCTGATCTCCCAATTGCCCGACTCGCAAACTCTGCGGAAATTCCGATGACATCCGCTCACACCCAGGTGGAGAACCTGATGCAGAACGTTGCTTTAGCAGACCAGCCCGTCACATTCGACGTGAACGCCCTGCGCCGGCAATTCCCGGTGCTGTCGCGCATGGTGCGCGGCAAGCCGCTCGCCTACCTGGACAACGGCGCCTCGGCGCAGCGTCCGGACGCGGTGATCGACGCCGTCGACGACTACGAGCGCCACCACCATGCCAACATTCACCGCGGCGTGCACACGCTGAGCCAGGAAGCGACGGCGCATGTACGAGGCCGCGCGCGACCGGCTGGCGGATTTCATCAATGCCCGCTCGCGGCACGAGGTCATTTTCGTGCGCGGCACCACCGAGGCGATCAATCTCGTCGCGCAGAGCTACGCGAGGCCGCAGCTCAAACCGGGCGACGAAGTGCTCATCACGCATCTGGAGCACCACGCCAATATCGTGCCCTGGCAGATGGTGTGCGAACAGACCGGTGCCAAGCTCGTCGTCGCGCCCATCGATTCGCGCGGCGAGGTCCACGTGGACGCCGTGACGGCGCTGATGAGCCCGCGCACGCGCTTATTTGCCTGCGCGCATGTGTCGAATGCGCTCGGCACGGTGCTGCCGGTCCGACGCCTGATGGCCGCCGCCAAGGCGCGCGGCATCACCACGCTGATCGACGGCGCGCAGGCCGTGCCGCACATGCACGTCGATGTGCAGGAACTGGGGTGCGATTTCTATGCGTTCTCGGGTCACAAGATGTTCGGCCCCACGGGCGTCGGCGTCCTGTATGGGCGCGAACAGCTGCTCGAGCGCATGCCGCCGTGGCAGGGCGGCGGCGATATGATTCTTGCCGTGACCTTCGCCAAGACCACGTACAACAGCTTGCCCTACAAATTCGAGGCCGGCACCCCGAATATCTCCGGCGGCATCGGATTGGGGGCGGCGGCCGATTTTCTGCTGGACCTGGACCGGGACGCCGCGCACGCGCACGAGACCGCCCTGCTCGATCATGCGACGGCGGTCTTGAGCAAGATTCCGGATCTGCACATCGTGGGTACGGCGCGCGACAAGGCCAGCTTGGTGTCGTTCACCGTCACCGGCGTGCATCCTCACGATCTGGGAACCATCCTCGACGAGGACGGCATCGCCATTCGCACCGGCCATCACTGCGCCATGCCGGTCATGGACTTCTTCAAGCTGCCGGCGACGGCCCGCGCTTCATTCGCCTTCTACAACACCTTCGAGGAGATCGATAGGCTTGCTGCCGGCGTCGAACGCGCCCGCAAGCTATTCGCCTGACGCCATGGAACTGAACGATCTTTACCGGGACGTCATTCTCGACCACAACCGCAAGCCGCGTAATTTCGGCGGCTTGGAGCCGGCCGACGCCAGCGTCGAGGGCTTCAATCCCCTGTGCGGCGACCGCCTGACGGTGCGCCTGCAAATGGAAGACGACAAGATCAGCGACATCCGCTTCGAAGGCCAGGGATGCGCGATATCGACCGCCTCCGCCTCGCTTGATGACCGAAGCGGTGAAAGGCAAAACACGCGACGAGGCGCTGCGGCTGTTCGATCGTGTGCACCAGCTTCTCACCGACGATGGCGCGCCCCCCGCCGAGGAGCTGGGCAAGCTCGCGGCGCTGTCCGGCGTACGGGAATTTCCCGCGCGGGTGAAGTGCGCCAGCCTGTGCTGGCACACCCTCGCCTCCGCGCTTAAATCGGCCCATCCGCAGAGTTTGCCTGCGGTAAGCACCGAATGAGCCACTAAGCGATGCATTCATACGAAAACGAACCCATCGTCGTACAGCGCGAGGTCAAGGCAGTCGCCATTCCCGCCGGCGTCGAAGTCAATCTCAAGCTCGGCTCGGTGGGCTACATCACTCAGGCGCTGGGCGGCAGCTTCACCGTGTACATCGACGGCAATCTATTCCGCATCGCCGGCCAGGACGCGGACGCCATCGGCAAGACCTCCGCAAAGGCACCGGAGGTGCCGCCGGGAGCCTCGGAGGAGGACATCAAGAACGTCGTGTGGCAGCAGCTCAAGACGTGCTATGACCCGGAAATCCCCGTCAATATCGTCGACCTGGGATTGGTCTACGAATGCGATGTCAGCAAGAACGAGGATGCCACCCGCACCGTCGACATCAAAATGACATTGACGGCGCCCGGCTGCGGAATGGGCGAGGTTTTGGTGCAGGACGTCCGCGACAAGGTGCAGATAGTTCCGACGGTTGCGCAGGCCAACGTCGAATTGGTCTTCGATCCGCCGTGGAATCAAACCATGATGTCGGAAGAAGCCCGCCTGCAAACCGGCATGATGTAGGTTGCAGGCCCGGACGAGGCGAGGAAATGGCAGAGAAATGGATCGATGCGGGCCCCACCACGAGGCTCGGCGACGGACAAGCGATCTCCATCCCGGTCGGCCGCCGAATGGTCGCCATCGCGCGCAGCGGCGATGCCTATTTTGCGATCGAAGACATCTGCACTCACGACGGCGCGGAATTGACCGGGGGCGCCATCGAGGGAACTGAAATCATCTGCCCGCGCCATGGTGCCCGCTTCTGCCTGCGAACCGGCGAAGCGCTGTCGCCGCCCGCATACGAGCCGGTACGCGTCTTCGAAACGAAAATTGAAGGTGGCCATTTGTGGGTACGCGCAGACTGACGCTGCTACGGCATGGGAAAGCGGAGCCCATCGACGCCTGCGCCGAGGACTTCGAGCGCGCGCTGACTCACCGCGGCAGCATCGAGGCGCGGGAGATGGCGTCGCGCATCCTGCACCGCGATCTCATACCGGACTTGATATTGGTGAGCCCGGCAGAACGCGCCTGGGCCACGGCCGAGATCATCGCCGAAGCCTGCGAGCTCGACGACAAGCAGGTGCAGTGCGCACGCGAATTGTATCTGGCCACGCCCGAAGCCACCTGGAGCCTGCTCACGCGTTGCAGCGACCGCCTGCATCACATCATGATTTGCGGCCACAATCCCGGCCTGAGCCAACTCGCGAGCCGTCTCGGACCCAAACCCTGCCCGAGGGAATTGCCCACCGCGGGAATCGCGAGCGCGGTCTGGCACCACGGGCTCTGGGAAACGCTGCAGCCTGAGACCGCCGTCAGTTGCGACCTGGACGACCCGGAAAGCGCGGCGGAAGATCTCTGAGCCTAAAGTTGAACGGCTGGTCCGCAATGAGCGGCGAATTCGCCGCGCATTAGCGCACCTTGAACGCAGCCAGCCTGCTGTGGGTCATCGTGAACGAGACGTCGTCGAATGGGTCGGCAACCTCGATGCTCGATCGAATGGATTCCTCAATTTCGGCGGCCGGCACCGCGGCGCTGCGAAAGAATCCCTGGTATTGATCGCAGCCCAGTTCACGCAGCCGTTCGAGCTGTTCTGCCGTTTCCACACCCTCGGCCACCACCTTGAGCCGCAGGCTGTGAGCCAGCGAGATGATTGCCTGGACGATGGACGAATCGGCTGAATTCGTGGTCAGGTCGCTGATGAAGCTGCGGTCGATCTTCAGCTTGTCGATCGGGAAACGCCGCAGGTAGCTCATGCTCGAATAGCCCGTTCCAAAATCGTCGATCGACACGACCACTCCCAAGCGGCTCAACTCCTCCAGGATCTGGATGGAGCCCTCGGCATTGTCCATCACGGTGGTTTCGGTCAGTTCGATCTCCAGATACTGAGGCTCCAGGTCGAAGTCGAGCAGGGCCGTGTGCACGGCTTGCAAGAAATTCGACTGCCTAAATTGAATCGGTGAAACATTGACCGCCACACGCAGGAACGGCAGCCCCATTTGCTGCCAGGCGCGCGCTTGGCGGCAGGACTCACGCAGTACCCATTCCCCGATGGAGAGAATGAGCCCGTTTTCCTCCGCGAGAGGAATGAACTCCACCGGACTCACCAGGCCGCGCGTCGGATGCCGCCAGCGCAGCAACGCCTCGACACTGTTGACGCGACCCGATGCAACGTCGCTCTTCGGCTGGTAGTGAACCTCGAATTGGTTCATCGAGAGGGCGCGGCGCAGATCGTTTTCCAGGTCCAAGCGATCCTGAGAAAACACGCTCATGGTCCGGTTGAAGAATTGATATGAGTTACGGCCGCTCTGCTTGGCGAAATACATGGCCTCGTCGGCGCGGAGCACCAAGTCATCCCCGGCGGTGCCGTCGGCCGGGTACACGCTGATGCCGATACTTGCAGAGGTATGCAGTTCGGCGGAGCCGAATTGGAACGGCTCACCCAGAGCTTTGCCGATCTTGGCGGCGACTGCCGCCAGATCGGATTGATCGCGGGTATCGGCGATCAGCAGCAGGAACTCATCGCCCCCGATGCGCGCGACGGTATCGACCTCGCGAACGGCGCCGCAGAGACGCTGCCCCACCTCCTGGAGCAGTTGATCTCCGGCGCCATGGCCGAGAGAGTCGTTGATTTGCTTGAATCGATCGAGGTCGAGCAGCAACACGGCGAACAGGTGACCATCGCGCTCAGCGTGGGCGATTTCGCGGCCGAGCCGATCCATGAAAAGCACTCGGTTCGGCAGATCCGTCAGTGCGTCGTGGGTGGCCTGGTACTGCAGCTTGGCGTTGGCCGCCTCGAGCCGCCGCGCGTGACTGTGGGTCCGCGACTGTAGGTGAGCATCGTACATGGCCGTCACCAATGTCACGATCAGCAG
Source organism: uncultured Gammaproteobacteria bacterium (assembly GCA_963807505.1). Classification (GTDB taxonomy): domain Bacteria; phylum Pseudomonadota; class Gammaproteobacteria; order Steroidobacterales; family Steroidobacteraceae; genus Bog-1198. The sequence goes on from CAWECC010000002.1 coordinate 223,572, forward strand.
ACCGATCGCAAAGAGTCCGATCACTACGCCCAACCAGAGGTTGTTGAAGGTGACGCCGCCCCGGCAGAAGGATCCCACAGAGAATCGGGCGGCTGCCATGCCGGTATAGTGCATACCGCTGATGGCGAGCCCCATGATGACGGCCGCGGCAATCCGCGCAAGCCGCTGCAGATGGGAGCGGCCGTCGCGCAGCTTGAAAAACAGCCACAATGCGACGAACGATGCCGTTACGGCAATGATCATCGAGCACGCCACGAGCGCAGGGTCATAGGCGATACCCGGGAAGACGTCGATCGCGGCCATTCCCGTGTAGTGCATCGCGCAGATTCCGGTGCCCATGGCCATCGCACCGCCTGCCAGACGGGGAAGCGTGAGTTCCCGGCCGCTCGTGAGTCCGAGGGCAAACCCTGATGTCAATACTGCGATGGTGAGCGATACGATCGTCGTGGGGATATCGTAGGCAAGCGGAATCGGCAGCGAAAAGGCCAGCATGCCGATGAAGTGCATGGACCAGATGCCCACCCCCATTGCCAGCGCGCCTGCGGCCAGCCACAGGCGCTCCGCCGGCCGTTCACTGATCGCTATTCGGGCCGCCAGCCGCAAAGCGGTGTACGAGACCGCCATGGCCACGCAAATGGAAAGGCCGACGAGCCAGGAGTTATAAACAGACTGCATGGGAGATACGAATCGCTGCTTTTTTATTTCATATATTAAATATGACGCAGCTAAATTACCGCAGCCGGGCCCTTCGATGCTGAGAGGCGTTTCTCGCTTGCGCTGGCCCGCAGCTTAGGTGACCGCGCAGCGGAGCCTAAGTTTGATCTCTTTGCAGCCGCATCAGCCGCCGCCGATCTCGTTTATCCGGACGCGCCTCGGGCCGCGGTCTCGACACCTGCGCGAGCCGCTGCTGCTCGCGCAACTTTGCGCGGCGTTCCGCACTCGCGAGCGTCTCGAGATATTGCGTCTGTGCCTCGGCTGCCGGGCCACGCCGCGGCGGCAGCCCCAGTATCTCGAACTCGGCAACGACCCCTTGCAGTGAGAGGCTCAGCCGATCGCCAATCCTAACCCGATGTGCCGGCTTGACGCGCTCGGCGTTCAAATGCACTTTCCCGCCACTGATCGCCGCCGTCGCCAGGCTCCTCGTTTTGTAAAAACGGGTGTGCCATAACCACTTATCCAGTCGATGATCGTCAGCTTTCTCGTCGGTTGTCATAAGACCCCAAAGCCTACACGTCGCGGCAACTCTGGTTGAACGTGCGCCCGGCATGCAGTTTCGGCCGCGCCGGCTGCAATCCACGCGAAGTCGCCGCGCGAACGCTATAATACCCCCATGAAAGGCCCGATTTTGTACTCAAAACTCCCGTGCTGAAGGAATTCCGCGAGCGGCTTGCCCGCGACACCGAAGCGCTCGATGCGGCGGGGCTGCTGAAACGCGAGCGCATCATCGGCTCGGCGCAAGGACCCGTGGTACGGCTCGCCGACGGCCGCGAGATGATCAATCTCTGCGCGAACAACTACTTGGGACTCGCCAATCACCCTGCAGTGCTGAAAGCGGCCCATGATGCCCTCACGCGCTATGGCTACGGTGTCGCCTCGGTGCGCTTCATCTGCGGCACGCAAAGCGTGCACCGCGAGCTGGAGGAGCGCCTGAGTGCCTATCTGTCGATGGAAGAGACGATTTTGTACTCATCGTGCTTCGACGCGAACGGCGGTCTGTTCGAAACTCTGCTCGACGAACAGGATGCCGTCATCAGCGATGCGCTGAACCATGCCAGCATCATCGACGGTATTCGTCTTTGTAAGGCGCGCCGCCTGCGCTATGCCAACAATGATATGAATGAACTCGAACAGGCCTTGAAGGACTCGCAAAGCTCGCGCGTGCGCATGATCGCCACCGATGGCGTGTTCTCCATGGACGGGTCGATCGCGAAGCTGAAGGAGATCTGCGATCTGGCCGATCGCTACGGCGCACTGGTCATGGTGGACGACTCCCACGCCACCGGTTTCATCGGCGCGCGCGGCCGCGGCTCGCACGAGCTGCGCGGCGTCATCGGCCGCATCGACATTCTGACGGGAACTCTGGGCAAGGCCCTGGGCGGAGCCAGCGGCGGCTATGTCGCCGCGCGCAAGGAAATCGTCGGCTGGCTACGCCAGCGCTCGCGGCCCTATTTATTCTCGAACAGCATCCCACCGCCGGTGGCCGCCGCTACCATCCAGGTACTCGACCTGCTGGAGGGCTCGACCGAGCTGCGCGAGCAGCTGCATGCGAACGCCCGCTACTTTCGCGAACAGATGCAGGCCTCAGGCTTCAATCTGCTGCCGGGCGAACACCCCATCATCCCCGTCATGCTGGGCGAGGCGCCGCTGGCGGTCAGCCTGGCGGAACGGGTTCAGGCGCAGGGAGTCTATGTGGTGGCCTTCGCCTTTCCCGTCGTTCCGCATGGAAAAGCGCGGATTCGCACCCAAATGAGTGCTGCACACTCGCGCGAGCAGCTCGATCGGGTTATTCAGGCATTCGGTCGCGCAGGACGCGATTTGGGCATCATTCATTCCTCCCCGGCCTGACGGCCGGAGTATCTCGCGGAGAATCTGATGAAAGCACTGGTCAAGGCACGCGCGGAACCCGGCATATGGCTGCAGGACGTGCCTGAGCCATCGGTCGGCCACAACGACGTACTCATCAAAGTGCATCGTACGGCCATCTGCGGCACCGACATGCACATCTACAACTGGGATGCCTGGGCGCAAAAAACCGTACCCGTGCCCATGGCGGTCGGCCACGAGTATTCCGGCGAGATCGTCGAATTGGGCATGGAGGTACGCGGCTTCAACACTGGCGACCGCGTGTCCGGCGAGGGCCATATTACCTGCGGCCACTGCCGCAACTGCCGGGCAGGCCGGCGGCACCTGTGCCGGAACACTTCGGGCGTGGGCGTGAACAGAGCCGGCGCCTTTGCCGAATATCTGACCATTCCGGCGAGCAATGTCTTCAAGCTGCCGGACGCCATCGACGATGAAATCGCCTCCATCCTGGATCCGTTCGGCAACGCCACGCACACGGCGCTGGCGTTCAACGTCGTCGGCGAGGATGTGCTCATCACCGGCGCCGGTCCCATCGGCATCATGGCGGTGGCCATCGCACGCCACTGCGGCGCACGCCACATCGTCATCACGGATGTCAACGACTACCGGCTCGGCCTGGCCGCCAAAATGGGCGCATCCAAGGCGCTCAATGTATCGCGCGAATCCCTGGATGACGCCATGCGCGATTTGGGCATGGAAGAAGGCTTCGACGTGGGCTTCGAAATGTCGGGCAATGCCACCGCGCTTGCGCGAAATGCTGCGCACCATGAACCACGGCGGCAGCATCTCCATGCTCGGTATTCCCCCCGGCGAAACCGCCATCGACTGGAACCAGGTCATCTTCAAGGGCCTCGTGATCAAAGGCATCTACGGCCGCGAGATGTTCGAAACCTGGTACAAAATGTCGAGCATGCTGCAGAGCGGCCTCGACGTGCGCCCCGTGATCACCCACCGCCTCGGAATCAACGACTACCGCGAAGGTTTCGAGATCATGAATTCGGGCAAGTCGGGGAAGATTACGCTGGATTGGTCCAGCCTGTAGGAAGGGTCTCGCGGCAAAACATACGTATGTGGACCCTCCGGCAGAGCGAACAGGCACACTGGCGCGGGCCGCACCAAGACGCTACGCTTGTACCATGAGACCATCACAGGCCCTTGACGCCCATCGAGCCGAGCTGCGCGATTTGGTCATGCGTTTCGGCACATTGCGGCCCCGTGTGTTCGGCTCCACCCACCGCTTCGGAATCAACGACCAACGTCCGCCGGGTGCCCCGGGGGTTCGCTGCGCCATTGCCCTGCCGCCATGGGTATATGCAGCACCGTAAACAGAGCGTGGGCAAAGTCCTGCGGCCGCAAGGACCTTTGAAGTTCCCAGCTCGCAAGACGATTCTTCGAGGCAAGGGTATCCACATCCGTTTGCGCCTTGTCGATATCCATTTGCGCGTGCTGCACGCTGTCCAAATCGGTGCGGCCTGCTCCGTATTGCGAACGTGTCAGGATCAGGATCTGCTGAGACTCGCTGAGGCTCGACTTCGCGGCGCCATAGGACGCCAACGCTTCTCGTGCCGCATTGTAGGCACTCTGCATGCGTTTCTCCGCATCCAACCGCGCCTGCAAATAGCTCGCACGTGCTTTGCGTACTTCAGCTTGGCCTTTGTCAACCGTTGCGAGTTCAGTAACGAACGGGAATATGGGCTGTACAAACGTTATTCCCACCCGGTATGAATCCGGGCCGATATGGCGGTTAGCGTCGCCAAAGCCGTCAGGACTTTGGCCCAGGTAGTCGCGGCGGGCGGTCAACGAAAGCGTCGGCCCAAATTGTGCTCGCGCTTGACCGAGCTTGTCTTCCGCCGCCGTGATTTGCTCCTTGGCTGATATCACGGCAGGGTCGCTCTCTACCACAGCGTCGAGGTCGGATTCTACGAGATCGGATTGATCGGCGACAGGAACTTGACCTAATGTTTTGATAATGTGCCCCGGCGTGAGCTGTAATCCGAATGACTGCGCCAGCGCCTGCGATTTATCGTACACGTCCCGGCAACCCTGGTTGAACGTGCGCTCGGCATCCAGTTCAGCCGCCCGCGCTTGACCGACAGCAACCGTCGTACCCTGACCACCGGTCAGACGCTCTTCGGCTCGAGCGGCGATGCTTTTGAGTGCTGCGACCGCGCGCGCCTGGTATTCGACCGTCGTCTGCGCTTCGTACAGATCGGCATAGGCCTGCAAAATGCCGCTTAGAGTGTCGTTCAGTTGACTATCGAGTCCCGCCGACGTCGCCCGCACCGCTGCCTTTGCACCTCTGTATCCCGCCATATCCTTGCCGCTGCTAAACAGGTTCCACGTTAGATTGAGTGCGCCGTAGGCCGAATCGGATTTTGGACCACCGATGATGTTATTGCCGACGACTTGCACCGGAGCTTCGCCATTACTGGGAGCGAAACGTTCTTCGTCGACCAACAATTGCCCGGCAGGCAGAAATGCCGCCGTCGAGGCGGATAGGTCGGCACGGGACTCTGCGAGAGTTTCCTTCGCGATGGCCAGTTTTGGCTCGTCGTTTAGTGATTGAGCGACCGCATCCGCCAGATTGATTGCGGCGACCGCCTGCTCGCTAGCGCAGGAGGGTTGAGGGGCCGCAACTTGAGACACGGACGTCTCCGTTCCTGCTGAACACAAGGCGGCAAAGCTCGTCGATAGGATGAACGCGACAAAATCGGCCCGCCGACGCAATTTTAGATCCCGGTCGGCGACACTCATCGAGATATTGCAATGTTCGCGGGTTGCGAGACGGCGATCCTCGCATCTGGGTCGGCGTGAATGATCGATGAAATACTACCCTGGTTGGCACGCTCTTCGATGATCTCCACGACTTCTTCTGCAGCCTGCGCCGCATTGACCAGGCGATACCGGTGGGCGAACTGACGAGCGCGCAATTTGTATTCGATGCCTTTCAAAATGCGATTTACACTGGCAGCGAACTCGGCTGAGTTAACCACTCTCGGCACCATGGAGCCGACGCCCAGGTGCTCTATGCGGTGAGCGGTTAGCTGTGTTTCCCTGTGAATGGGCCGTACCAGCTGCGGCACGCCGTTGAGTAGTGCCGTGGTCACCGTGCCGGCAGCTCCGTATGAGACACAGAGGTCGGTGCTCGCAAACAGTTGCTCATATTGAACCGGCTCCGATGTGAATGCCCGATCCGCATTTCGAAATCGGTTAACAATGCTATTCGGCACCCCCGGTGCATAGGCAATCAGGCTAACATCGGCTTCGACGAGGCCCTCTAAAATCGCTGTCAGATCACCCATTTCGGGTCTCAGATATGCAAACACACGTTTCTTCGTGCCCGACGGCCATTCGACTTTTCGCCCGTCGGCAGGATTTGAAAGAGGCCCGATGTACCGCTCACCGACGCGCGGTCCATAGTGGTCGAGCTCGGCGAACGTCGTCAGTAGGCGTCTATCACCGTCGACGACCGATTTGAGCGCGTTCAGAGATTCTGCAGCGCAGGCCGACAATACCGAATTCACGTTGTCCAGGACTCGCTGCTCCGCTGCAACGGCCAGTTCTCGAGTCGCCCCCGAATATCCCGGAAACGGCGGCAGCGGATCGAGTGCCGGCGGCAATTCAAATCCGGTGCCTATTAAAACTCGCGGTATTTTCATGATTCGCGCGGCTAAAGACGCCGTCGGCGAATAGTCGAGCACCACCGTCTCCGGTTGAAACATCCGATATAAATTGATCCAAGCTTGGAGCCTGCCCCAGAGCTCCGCTCGATCGTCCCAGCCCTGCAACCACAGCAGATCGGCATAGCTATTCGATTGAAAGTCACCCTTGCGCACCGCTATATGCAACGGGCTTTGGACGAAGGCGATCCCTGCGGGACCGAGAACCCTCGCGGCAGCTGCCATATTCTGCGCTGCCACCAAGGTGCTGTGTCCGCGCGCCTTTAGCCGCTTTGCGAGCGGCAGAAGGCGCGCGAGGTGTCCCAGATTGCGTCCGAGTTCCCACGCGAGCAGGATTCGGCTCATCCGTGTGCCGTCAGAAACGCACTGAACGCCGGGCTGACGAGTGGATTGAAGTAAGTAGGATCGTTCACGGTATTAGTCAATTCCCCGTTCGTCTGCAAACCGACGAACGCCGAGTCGGAGCTGCTCATACCGCTGATTGCTCCGGTTTGAGAGGAATCCCACGAAATCGAGGTGATGCCGCTCGACGCGTTATATTGGCGGATGCCTTGATCGCCTTGACTGTCGCTATAAGTCTCGGTGAACGAAACGCCGGTACTTGCGGGTGAGCCGCCCGCCGCATACTGGTAGGTATCGGTGAAACTGCTGCCATCGGCGTTGTGCCAAGTATCTTGGTATTCGTACGTGGACGAGTTCCACCAATATTCTCCCGTCGTTCCGTTCGACATCGACCAAGTATCCGTGTACGAGCCGTTGGCGGAGGGAACAAAGTCGTTGGTATTCACGACCTGACCTTGGCCGTTGTAGCTGGAATCGGTAACTGAACCGTCGGGATTCGTTGTATCGGTGCTTTGTAGCTGCCCCGAGGAAGCGTAGCTGTAAACGGTAGTCGTTGCCTCGCTTCCTGCCGGCGTGGCTACCACCGTATCACGGTACGACCCATCCCCGTTGTACACGTAGGTCGAGTCGTTGGTAAAACCATCCGCATTCGTCGTGAATTGCGTGAGCAGTTGATTGTTGGCATTGAACGAGGACACCGTCGTCATCGTCCCACCGCTCACCGGCTGGGTGTCCGTCTCGGTGTAAGAACCATCCGCATTGAACGTGCGATCATCCGTCGAGCCGTCCGTATTCGTGATCGCTTGACTCAGCAGCTGCCCCTGCACACCGTAATTTTGCACGATGGTCGACGAGACGCTCGCACCTGCCGCCGTATCCACATCGGTCTTGGTGTAGGAGCCGTCCGCATTGAAGGCATACGTGCGATTGTCCGTCGAACCGTCGGGATTCGTGTACAGTTGATCCGCGCCGTTGTCCGTCGCCACCTCCGTCGTACCATCGGGAAAAGTGATCGTTTCACTGATTAAATTCCCATTGGCATCATAGTCGGACACCGTGGTCGTAATGCCGCTGCTGGCCGAGGTCGCCACGTCGGTATCGCTGTATGACCCATCGCTGTTGTACACGTAGGTCGAGTCGTTGGTCGAGCCATCCGCATTCGTCGTGAATTGAGTGATCAGTTGATTGTTGGCATTGAACGAGGACACCGTCGTCATCGTCCCACCGTTCACCGGTTGGGTGTCCGTCTCGGTGTAAGAACCATCCGCATTGAACGTGCGATCGTCCGTCGAGCCGTCCGTATTCGTGATCGCTTGACTCAGCAGCTGCCCCTGCACACCGTAATTTTGCACGATGGTCAACGAAACGCTCGCACCCGCCGCCGTATCCACATCGGTCTTGGTGTAGGAGCCGTCCGCATTGAAGGCATACGTGCGATTGTCCGTCGAACCGTCGGGATTCGTGTACAGTTGATCCGCGCCGTTGTCCGTCGCCACCTCCGTCGTACCATCGGGAAAAGTGATCGTTTCACTGATTAAATTCCCATTGGCATCATAGTCGGACACCGTGGTCGTAATGCCGCTGCTGGCCGAGGTCGCCACGTCGGTATCGCTGTATGACCCATCGCTGTTGTACACGTAGGTCGAGTCGTTGGTCGAGCCATCCGCATTCGTCGTGAATTGAGTGATCAGTTGATTGTTGGCATTGAACGAGGACACCGTCGTCATCGCCCCACCGTTCACCGGTTGGGTGTCCGTCTCGGTGTAAGAACCATCCGCATTGAACGTGCGATCGTCCGTCGAGCCGTCCGTATTCGTGATCGCTTGACTCAGCAGCTGCCCCTGCACACCGTAATCTTGCACGATGCTCGAAGAGACGCTCGCACCTGCCGCGGTATACACATCGGTCTTGGTGTAGGAGCCGTCCGCATTGAAAACATACGTGCGATGGTCCGTCGAACCGTCCGGATTCGTGTACAGTTGATCCGCCCCGTTGTCCGTTGCCACCTCCGTCGTACCATCGGGAGAAGTGATTGTTTCGCTGATTAAATTCCCAGTGGCATCATAGTCGGACACCGTGGTCGTGGTACCGCTGCTCGCCGAGGTCGCCACGTCGGTATCGCTGTATGACCCATCGCTGTTGTACACGTAGGTCGAGTCGTTGGTCGAGCCATCCGCATTCGTGACGAATTGCGTGAGCAGTTGATTGTTGGTATTGAACGAGAACACCGTCGTCATCGACCCACCGCTCACCGGCTGGGTGTCCGTCTCGGTGTAAGAACCATCCGCATTGAACGTGCGATCATCCGTCGAGCCGTCCGTATTCGTGATCGCTTGACTCAGCAGCTGCCCCTGCACACCGTAATTTTGCACGATGGTCGTCGAAACGCTCGCACCCGCCGCGGTATCCACATCAGTCTTGGTGTAGGACCCGTCTGCATTGAAGGCATACGTGCGACCGTCCGTCGAACCGTCCGCATTCGTGATGAATTGGGCGATCAGTTGGCCGGCGGCATTGAACGTTGACACCGTCGTCATCGTACCGCCTGTGACGGGTTGGGTATCTGTCTCGGTGTAGGAACCGTCCGTATTGAACACGCGATCGTCCGTCGAACCATCCGGATTGGTTATATCTTTAGACAACAGATTGCCGGCGGCATTGACCATCGACACCGTCGTCATCGTGCCGCCTATGACCGTTTGGGTATCTGTTTCGGTGTAGGAACCGTCCGCATTGAACACGCGATCGTCCGTCGAACCGTCCGGATTGGTAATATTTTCAGACAGCAAATTGCCGGCCGCGTCAAAGTTCGAGACCATCGTGGTGGAGACGCTCGCACCCGCTGCCGTGTATACCTCCGTCTGGGTAGAGGAACCATCCACGTTATAACTGAACGTGGAGTCGTCGGTTGAACCCATTCGGATTGGTAATGCTTTCAGACAGCAGATTGCCGGCCGAGTCAAAGTTTGAGATCGTCGTCGTGGAAACACGCGCGCCCGCTGCCGTCTGCACCTTAGTCTCCGTAAAAGAACCATCCGCGTTGTCGATGAACGTTGTATCGACGGTCGATCCATTCGCTTTGGTAACATTTTTAAACAACAGATCCCCGGCTGCATCAAAGCTCTCGACCGTCGTCGTGGAGGCGCTCGCGCCCGCCGCCGTGCGCACCTTGGTTTTCATAACAGAACCATCCGCGTTGTCGATGAACGTTGTATCGACGGTCAACCCATCCGCTTTGGCAACATTTTTAAGCAACAGATCCCCGGCCGCGTCAAAGCTCTCGATCGTCGTGGTGGAGGCGCTCGCACCCGCTGCCGTGAACACCCTAGTCTCCGTATGGAAACCATCGGCGTTGTAACTGAATGTTAGATCGTTGGTTGATCCATTCGGTTCGGTAACATCTTTAGACAACAGATCCCCGGCCGCGTCAAAGTTCTCGATCGTCGTGGTGGAGACGCTCGCACCCGCTGCTGTGTACACCTCAGTATCCGTATGGGAACCATCGGCGTTGTAACTGGACGTTAAGTTGTTGGTCGATCCATCCGGATTGGTAACAGTTTCAGACAGCAGATCTGACGAAAAGCTATAATTCGTCGTCGTGCCATCGGCATCTTCAAAACTCCCGGCGCTTGCATTCGCCTGAGCCAGCAACTGCGAGAAACTCAAATCAGTTCCATCTGAAAACTGAAACTGCTGGATGCTCAACGAATCCTGCGGGTTGAAAGGATCAAATCCCTCGATGCTGACACTATCGCCGTTGCTGCCACTGGTCAGCGTCAACACGCCGCCAGGGGCTTCACTCAGAGTGATCGATCCCGGCGTAATGCCGCTACCGAACTGCAGAATATTGTCGCTGGTACTCGTGGGTGGGGCGGTCTCCGAGATGACTTCCGGACCGCTACCCGCAGCATAAACGAAAATATCTTGCCCCGAACCTCCGACCAGAGTATCACCAGAAAACCCGCCCGTAAGCGTGGCCGGGGAATTTGGGTTGCCAATCACGAGCTGATCAGCACCGGTCGCCTCGGACGAATTGGTGTCATTATCTGAGACGACATCGAAGGTGGTCGCGGGACTCCAGATCGCACCGTCGAAAGCCGACACTTGAACGGTATCCGCGGTGCCTGAAGTGCTGCCCCCCACATAGGCTAGCTGCGAGAGCTGATCCGTACTCACGTAGAACGTCTGCCCCGGGGTCTGCTCCTGACCATTGAGAGTGAAGTAGCCTCCGCCGGCACCGGTGTTAGTTACCTGGTACCAAGTAATAGGGTTGTCGGGATTGTCGGTCGCAGAAAAGAATGTCGAGGCGGAAACACTTTGATCCAGAGATACGAACTGGTTGCTCGCGCTGACCACCGGATTGAAATCGTTGGGAAGCAACGTAGCTTGGGCAATCAATTGATCGCGCGTCAACACCGTACCGTCCGCGAATTGGAATAGATTGACTCCCGCCGACGCACCGTTGCCGCCCGGGAGATTCTCAAATGCCCCTGCAAAATCCACCAGAACAGTTGAGTCTCCATATCGCAGTTGGAGAACCTGCCCCCCCGTATTGGGATCCCGAAAAACACGATACTGAAGATCCTGCGGCGTAATGCCCGTCGGCAGCACCAACGTAGTCAACGGGAAGTCACTTCCACCCCCGTAGGGAGTAACCGCGTCGGCAATCACATCGGTGGCATCCCCTTCGAGCGGCACGTAGTAGGTTGCGCCGAGCGCCCCGCTCAAATAATCAAATCCGGTGCCCGCCGCGATGGTATCCGCACCGCTGCCTCCGACAATCGTGTCATTGCCAGTACCCGCTTCGACGAATGCGCCCAACTGAACGACATCTCCGTCGAAAAATGCCAATGGGCGACTTCCGCCGAGATTCACCGACACATTGCCATTGCCGGTCGATATCGCGCCTACGTAGGGGGCGGTGGCGGTGATGACATCGTTACCGCCGTCTCCCGTCACATTGGTGACGGAGAATCCTTCTTGCTCATTGACCTGAACAAGTCCGGGATTGACCACTGAGGTGACCGGCGTAAATCCCGTGATCACTTCATGCGGTTCGGATGGAAGAAACACTTCCTCTCCCGATACTCCACCAATCACCGTTGCCTGCACATCGTTATTTTCTAGATTGAGTTGATCCTGCGGAGTATCGCCGTCCGGAATGAAGACAACCCTCGCTGGCGTTTCGACAGTTTGGTAGATTGGAATAAGGGTCGTATGGGTCGTCGGCTCCTGAAGTACTGTGTCCTGAGTTTCCTGCGACTCGGTCGGCCCCACATTCAGAATACCGCCCGTCACGGTGACCGATTGCTGGGTAACACCATTGAATTGGTAGTCGTAGATGACGGAGGGACTGTTCGCTGGGATCGTCGCTTTCGGATCCTCGATCGAGCCGCCTTTCTCACCGATATCGTTCAAGGTAACGCCGAGCTGAGCCTCGTAGGTTTGTTTCAGGTTATCGATTTCTTGAGCGTAATTGGAACTCAGCTGTTGTTGCGAGCCCGCCCATTGCGCCAAGAACTGCGGCGGGTCGGTGTCGCTGGCGATGAGCCAGGTTTTATTGTCTGAGGAGGCATTGTAGAAGCCCGCCACAACGGCTGTAGTGTCACCTGACAATGATTGGATGATCAGATCGCCATTTGAATCTTCGAACGAAGTGAAATCCGACAATGTCAGCCCTTGCGGGAGATAGATGATCTCCGTTCCAGGTGACGCACTGGCGTTGATGGTCGAGGTCCCGCCTGCCGTCAACACATAAGAGTCTGTTCCGCTGCCCCCGTTCAGCTCCGTATTGCCGGACCCCGCCACCAGAGTGTCGTCCCCGGAGCCCGCGTACAGGCTATCGTCCCCGATGCTGCCGACGAGGAGATCACTGACGTTTTCGCCGAACAATTGTTGATTACCTGACCCCGCAACAATCGTGTCATTCGCTCCAAACCCATAAATAGTGTCATTGCCGACACCGCCGTCGAGTGACGCCGCGGCGGTATTGTCGAAAATCAGATTACCGGACGCCCCCGTCACGGTCGTGGACACCGGCGGCTCCTCGGACACCAGTTGTGTCAAACTGAGCTGACTCCCATCGGCGAAATCGAACTCATTGATGGCGCCACTCAATCCTCCGTCGATCGTGACCTGACTGTTGCCGTCCTGAATCAGCAAGGCGGGATTACCATCGCTCCCGGTGGTAACGCCCAGTTGCAAATCGGTCGCGGTGATGCCGGCGCCGAATTGCACCGTACCGGTTCCGCTCTCCTGCTGTATCTCAATGCTTCCGAAGCCGGCGTTGAGTTCGTAGGTGTCACCCGACTGTCCCTGCAGGGTGTCCGCACCGCTGCCGGCGACCAGGGTGTCGATGCCCGAACCGGCTCGTAGCTCATCGCTGCCGGATCCCGCCGTCAAAATGTCGTTGCCGCTGTTACCGACAATGGAGTTAAAGGAGTCGTCGTTGCCGGTCCCGGCAAGATTGCCGCTACCCGTCAGCACCAGCGTGTCCACTCCGCCGACCAACGTATAGTTGGAGGAGGCCTCAACCTCGTCGCCAGAATTCTCGAAAGCCCCTTCAATGACATCCGCAGAATTATTGACCACGAACGTGTTGCTGCCGGTTCCCGCTTCGAATGTGTCAATTCCGCTACCGGCCACCAAGGTGTCGGAACCAAATCCGCCGATCAACGTGTCATTGCCGGCATTCCCGGTGATCTTCGCGAAGCCATAGCCGTCGATGGCGGCCAGGTCATTCGATCCTGTCAGAGTGAGCGATGCCACCGGCGCCTGGAGCACGTAACTGACGGAGGATTGCACATTGTCCAGGAACCCCAGTCTCGAACTGATTTGGTCCGCGGAGTTGTTGATAACATAGGTATCCCCACCGAATCCTCCCTCCAACAAATCAACGCCGGTGCCTGACACAAGGGTGTCAGAGCCACTTCCGGCGATTAACGTATCGTTTCCAGAATTCCCGGTGATGAGATTCGCGGCGTCGGAGTTGCCGGTCGCTGTGAGGTTTTCGCTACCCGTCAAAGTCAGAGTGTCCACGAGAGTGGGCAGCGTGTAAGAGACCGAGGAGAGGATCGTGTCACTACCAGATCCCGAGGGATCAACCACATCGGTTGGGTTGTTGACATCGAAAATCTCGTTCCCAATTCCCCCGGTCAGGGTGGTGTTGGCACCCAGCGCGTCCAAAATATCATTGCCCGATCCACCGATCACTTGATCGTCATCGCCGTTCGCATAAATCAAGGTACCGCCTGATCCGGCCACGAGCGTGTCGCCGTCCCCCCAGGCAGAAATCGTGTCCTCGCCGGTGCCTGCCGTCACCGAATCACCGGGCGAGGTATCGAAGATCAAATTGCCGTTAACGCCGGCCACGGTACTCTGACTGGTGTTGCCAGCGGCATCGGCTTGTTGGATCAATTGGGCCAGACTCGTCGAACCTACGCCGTCGAACTCCACGGTCTGAATATTGTTACCCGCGAGTCCCCCCGCGAGAGTAATAGTCCCGTTGTCATCTTGCAGAACCAACTCGGGGGAGCCACTGCCCGATAGATCAACGCCGACCGACACATCACTGGGAGCGATGTCCGAAGAGAATTCCAGGATACCGGTACCGCCGGTGGCATCCACGTAGGCGTTACCAGAGTCGGCATTGAATTGGTATGTGATGTTGCCGGTACCTGTCAAGGTGTCGTCGCCGGAGCCCGCCACTAGCGTGTCGTCACCCGTGCCGGCGAGAGTGTCATCACCGCTGCCCCCGACGATAGAATCGCCGCCCCCCTGGGTGTCGGTCAGATTCGCAGCACCGGCACCGCCATAAATGGTCGCGGTCCCGGTGCCCGCCTGAACTAGAGTGGGATCAGCGTCCGTGCCTCCGTCTCCGGCATATAGAACATCGGTCCCCGCACCGCCAAAGATTTCATCAACACCATCGCCGCCATAGACCGTGGTATCCCCCGAGCCGGCAATCACCTGCGTTGGGGCAGATTCTGTTCCACCATCGCCGGCATAGAGGACGTCGGTTCCCGATGTCCCTTGAATGATGTCCGTTCCATCGCCACCATAAACCGTCGTACTGCCCGAACCCGTGAGAATCTCCGTAGGCGCCGCCGCCGTTCCCCCATCGCCGGCATAGATGACATCTGTTCCGGTTGTTCCTTGAATGGTGTCTAAACCATCGCCCCCATAAACCGTCGTATTGCCGCCGCCGGCTTGGATGACATCGTTGCCGTTCCCGTCTGCATCGATGGTATCCGTACCGCTGCCGCCAATGAGCTCATCGTTACCGATCCCGCCCTCGATCAACTCATTCCCTGCGCCTCCAAACACCGTGCTGTTCCCGTCGCCAGCAATCAATGTGTCATCACCCGCAGAGCCAAAAATGATTGCGTTCCCGGTTCCGCCGTCTACATAGTTGTCCCCCGTTTCGGTTGTGGCCCAGTTGACAGTGCCGTCACCCGCAAACAGCGTATCGTTTCCACTGCCGCCGATAATCGTATTATTGCCACCGCGCCCCACGATGAGGCTGTTGCCGCTCCCGTCAGCGATGTAGTCATTTCCACCACCGCCGATAATGCTGTTATTCCCGCCGCCTCCGATAATTGTGTTATCGCCCGTGCCCCCGAGAACGGTGGCATTTCCAATGCCCAAATGCACTTCATTATCGCCATTGGACAGAATGATGACATCATTACCGCGGCCGCCGAAAATCGTGTCATTGGCGTCCTCAAGAGCCGCCCCATCTGCATCTACATTACCCTCGTAGCCCGCAGGAGGAGGTGTCGCTTCACCTGAGAAAAATTCTCCCAACCCTTGCACCGTGTATGCAAGATCTCCACCCAGAGAGAGCTGATTATTCGCGAACGACGCAGACCACGTGAAGCCCGCATCGGGAAAATCAAAGCCCAGTGAACCTCCAATTAGATCGGGGCTAGTAGTGACTATGTCACCGCTTCCCAGAATGGTATCGTTGCCAGGTCCCGCAACAATTACACCGCCCGCGTCCGAGCTCGTTTCAATGAGCAGATCATTGCCGTTTCCGCCCACAATAGTAGAATTGGAATTCGACTCGACAATCAGATCCCCCTGTTGATTCGTGGCGGTACCGGAATTCGCATCTGCGATTGCGGTCGCCAGACCCACTTCAGAATTCCCATAAATCCGAACAGCAGACATCCCGGAAACTGAGGTGTCATCAGGGTGATCGGCACTGAAAATAACATCCTGGCCCCCGTTGCCATTGATGACATTTACACCGCCGTCACTAGCATTACCGGCCGCAAACCCGAAGATTGCTTCTATTGTATCGTTACCGGTACCGCCATTGATGCTCTCATTGGTCGCCGCCACTTCCTGGTCGGTGCTATTGGGAACCTCATTCACGACGATATAGTTGTTGCCATCACCTGTACCGGAAACTGCTGGACCGACCTGGTCATTACTGTACGACTCGAACGACAGACTGCCCGGCCCACCAGAAATCTGACCTCTGTCGTAAAGAGTGGGCTGCGGAGTGTTGAACGGATCATCGGTGGGCTCGACGAACGCCTGCATTAAGCTGTTGCTCGTCACCGCTGCGATATTGGGTTCGCTTGGATCCGATAACGTCGCCGTCAATTGCAAAGTACCGCTGGCGCCCACATCAGCCGTATTCGTCAGCGAATAGGCAATGTTCGTTTCGCCGACCGGCAACGTAAAACTGAAACTCCCATCGCCGTTGTTTTGCACCGTTTGGCCGGTGACTGTCACATCAAAATCAGCAGCGTCCACGCCGGATAGCGTCAGCGTGACGGTTTGTGCGGTATCGCTCGGGCCATCGGTCGAAAAGGTATAGGACTGAGTTGACCCCGCGATGAAATCCGGCGCCGGCGGGTTCGACTCCTTTGTTTGCGGTGAAATTTAGAAAAGCTTCCTTTTCCAGGGATATTCCGAGGAAACCCCCGTTCAGAGCAGCCGATAGGTTGAAATCCTGAATTTTAGTCGCGTTCGCACCCGACCCAGAACCCAGTATTCCACCCGTTATTGTCAGCGTACCGGTAATCTTGTCGTATGAATACGAAACGCCGGACCCATCATCGGACGAACCCTCACCCCAAGTAACAGTGTTGCCATCCGCCGAGAGTGTCGGAATCGCCGACGACCCATCCAACACGCTTAGTGAAGATCCATCCAGAATTTCCACGGAACCACTCTGGTTTACCGGTCTGATGATTTCCGTAATTCCGGCTCCGGGTGGCGCGTCAAATACAAAAACATCGGGACCAGCGCCGCCCTCAAGGGTGTCATTTCCGGCTGGACCCGCAGCAAAGGGAGTTTCCCCACCGATTAGAGTGTCGTTGCCTGTCCCGGCGACCAGACTTTCGTTTCCGGCACCGGCAATCAGCAAATCATTTCCTAAACCGCCGATTAACGCGATAGGCGCTTGGGTCGTCGGGCTGCCGATTTGGCTTGTTATAGAATAAGCAGTGTCAGGACCGATTAGTATATGGTTCGCACTGGGGGAGTCCAAGGCCTCCACTTGGTCTTGAGTCGGCCCAGCAAAACCGTTACTGATATCGCTACTGTCCGGCGCAATGAGTATATCCGTGGAGCGCACGTCAAATGAACCGCTCAAGGAATCGTTGAGAATACCAATTAGAGGGACGGCATTTGCGAATGATGCGTTAATGACATTCGCAATTTCTTCGGCGGCCGGATTGAATATCTGAGCAAGCGTCTGTACTTGCTGTAAACCTTGGAGAGATGAGGGTAGTGCAGCCATCGAGCTTATGAAGTGATTCCCCCCAAATCCAACGATGTCAGCATTGGCAATACCCAACGCCGACTTTGGGGTAAAGCCGGAGAGCGGAATTGCTCCGTCAGGATCGGCTCCAAATTGCTGTTCAAAAGAAATAATACTCGGGCGGTGCTCCGTCAGCGTCTCATAATCTTGCAAAGCCAGTGCTTCCGTCACTGAGGATGCACCGCCGTTGAGCCCAAAAATCGTCAACTCAATATAGTTACGCGCGGCGACTCCCGTAGTAATTGGAATACTGTTGGTGTATCGCAGCCTATACCAAGTTTCGGCTGGATCCCCCATGCGAAGTCCAGCCCCTGCCCCTTTTGGAAATCCGTTGTAGGCCGCGATTACCAGAGCAATCCATTGTTGAGAATCTGGTGCCGCACCAATTAGGCTTTGATCGGCTGAATTTATCGGCGCGCTATTGTTTACGAAGGCTGTATATAGTTGTGGACTAAACCCAACCACAGGTAGGGTTCCCCTTGTTGCTTCCGGGATCTGTGCTCCCGTAATCAACTCCGACAGCACCTGCTGCGCAGCGCTGGTATCTGTCGGGCTAAATTGGAACGCTACTGAATTGACCGCAAGTGGTGACGTCGGCAGCTGGGGCTGGCCCGTCGCCGTTAGATTTAAGTCTGGTCTTGCACCGGTAAAGAAATCCTGCAATGCTGTGTCCAGTTGTGCCTGCAGTTGCGTGATCGAACTTACTGAGGCATTTTTTCCATATTGCTCGACAATCCAAGAGAAGTAACTCACGATCTGAGTCGTGGTAACTGAAACCGCTGGATTGGATGCGCCTGCAAACGCAGCGACCGCAGAAAATACATTACCCACGGACGTCACACCGTTGACCGTGAATGAGCCTTGCAATGCATCCAGCACCGCCCCTATCACGTTACTCTGAGTGAGATCGAAGCCGTATCCTATTGTTGGGTGGTTCTGGGAATCCATATAGATCTGGCCTGGCACACTTCTGGGCTTTAGCCCCTGGTATCCCTCCAATTGTTCGAGGACGCCTAAAATGGCGTCGAGTGTGTTTGCAGGAAGATTCGGTCCATAGGAACCCGGAACTGTACTATTCATTGCTCTCTCCTTAGAACTGCGATAGGTCGTAAAAATTTCGAGAATTCGTCAAGTACAGCTCGCAGACCTCTCGCGTAGCATGATTTTGCCGAATAAATACCGCCAGCGTATCGTTTAGCTTCTTATCCTTCTTCCGCTCGCCCAGATAATCCCCTAGACCGCTGTCGTCATAAAACGTGTCGAAATAGAACAATCCTTCGTATTCGAAAACACTCTCTGTCGCCCCAATCGGCCGAAATTCCGGCTTTTGCACATAGGTACCCGGCCGCCCAGCCACTGCGAATGCCCGCATCGGGGTACCTTGACGGCTAAAGATCTCAAGGGTCTTTTCCCGATCTATTGTGCGTTCGTCGTTGGAGAGAACAACGAGTTGTTGACCGCCTCCACCCGCCCCCCCCCTTGGGTCCGGTATGCCGCAAGTAGGGTTCGCCGTATTTTCTATATTCCAAACCAATAACTTATCGAATGTACCATTGTTTTCAATATCCACCGGCGGATCGTAGGTCCACGATGCTCCAGTATCAGCCCCTCTAAAGATGGGAATGGGAAGTGACGTACCGCTCGGCTCTCCAACCGTCCCCTCTCGGTCATTCAGCACTTCAGCGTTCGCAAGGAACGGTTCCACAATGGAGTAAAAATAGTTACTCCTAACCTGTCCCAATAATTTGCGATTCAAATACGCAAAACCGTGGTCATCTCGAGTTTCTGGACGATCGCATACTGGCAACTGAGAAAAGAATGTATTGTTGAGTCGGCGTGCATATGCTTTGCAAACCTTAACATCTTTTCCCTGCGTCACGATGAAGTGAAATTTCCCCTCCTGGAGATTCGACGGGGCCGCCGACGCGGGTTCCTGCTTTCCGGGCACTGGCACCGGCGATGTCGCAGAATTGACCGATTGGGCGGTGATGGCGCTGGGAACGCACTGCATCCCGATAGCGATCACCACGAACGCAAATGCCCCAACGCAACGACGTGTGATTGCCATCATCGAGACTGACACAAGCGTCTTGCATATCGCGCTATTTTTTCTCATGTTCGGCTTTGTGCTCATCTCACTCTCAACCCCTCAGAAAGATACTTTGTAACGGGCGACAAAAAGAAATCGATCACCCGCCGTCGATCCGTCACAATATCCGCCTGCACCGTCATCCCGGATTGAATCGGCCTCCCAACACCATCCACCATGAACTGCGACTCCTTCGTTCGAATATTTATTTTGTACACATAGCCCGCGTTGGGATTATTGGCGGACTGTCGGTTATCCTCATTCGATTGCGCGCCGCTGCGCGTCTCCAAATCGTTCGAAGCCGCGTTCTTGTCTTCCGCATCGGCGCTTATCCAGACGAGCGTTCCCTGCAATGAGCCGTATTTCTGAAAGGGAAAAGTGTCCACCTTGACTTCCACCGGCTGACCGGGTTTGAGGTAGCCGATATCCTGGTTGGTCACGGTGGCTTCGACGACCAGTGGCGTGCCGTCGGGAACGATGGTCACCAGCGATTGCGCCGGCGTAACCACTTGCCCGATCGTCGTCACATCGATCTTTTGAACGATCCCGCTGACGGGCGCGCGCAGCCATTTGAGCGCGTAGAGTTCCTTGGACTTGTCGAGATTGCCTTTCAGCTCAGGCTCGCTCGTGACACGCTGATTGAGGTCGCTGTAGATGTCGGCCACATGATCGCGTTTGACTTCCTCGACATTGTGCTGGGCTTCCGCCTCGGCAGCCTTGGCCTGCTCCACCGTTTTTCTTTGTGCGGCTAGATCGTTGGTATTCTCCGCCAGGTCTTCTTTCAGCTCCAGGTAATCGACTCTGGCTATCGCTCCGGTTTCTACCAGAGGGCGAGCGCTGGACTCGCGCTCCGCGGCAATCGATGTCGTTTCCTGGTACTTTTCCAGCGTGGCTTCCGCGGCTGCGAGAGCTTGAACTTTCTCCGCCAGTGTCGATTGCGCCTGGGCCAGCTTCGCCGCATGTGCCTGCTCGCGGGCGAGGCGGGTTTTCTCTTCGAGCGCGATTCTCTCCTTGGATTGGCCGGTGGCCGCAAATTGAACTCGGCCGTGGGTCAGCTCCGCCATGAGCCGAGCTTGTTCCAGACGATTGAAGCCGTACTTGTCGGCGTTGGCCTGCATTTCCGCCGAACTGATTGAGGGATCGAGCTCCACCAGCAGCTCACCCTGCCTGACGTGCTGGCCTTCCTTGACATGGATGGCATTGACGATGGAGGTCTCCAACGGCTGCAACTGCTTGACTCGCCCGTCTGGAATGAATTTGCCGGGTGCTGTCGCCACGATGGATATCTTTCCGACGCAGGCCCATAGGATCAGGGCGGTCACCAGTCCAATCAGGGTCCAGAGTAACTTCCTCTGTGCGGGCGACGGCGGTGTTTCCTGAATTTCGAGCAGCGGCGGCAGAAACTCGCGCTCGAGCGCCGTCAGTTCCCGCGGAGGTCCCGACTTCACCAATTTCAGCGCCGGGCGGGCCTCGGCGGACGCCGGGGAGCCACCCGCGACGGCGGCCGGCTCAGGCGACCGCATGTGCCACGCCCCCGAGTTGCTGCGAGAACAAGTGATGGTAGATGCCCGATTGTGCCATCAGTTCATTGTGACTACCCCGCTCAACCAGCTGACCCCTGTCGAGCACCAGGATGGTATCGGCGTGCCTGATCGTGGATAGCCGATGCGCGATGATGAACACCGTCCGGCCTTTGCAGATGCGTCCCAGATTGTCTTGAATGATGCGCTCGGATTCATAGTCCAAGGCGCTCGTCGCTTCGTCGAATATCAGGATTCGCGGGTTGGCCATCAGAGCCCGGGCGATCGCGACGCGTTGCCGCTGACCTCCGGACAGTGCCGCTCCGCGCTCGCCCACCTGCGTGTCATAGGCCTCGGGCAGTTCCAAGATGAAATCATGCGCGCCCGCCAGCTTGGCCATCTCCATGATGTGCGCCATCGGCGCACTCGGCATTTGGATTGCGATGTTTTCGCGCACCGTGCCGTTGAAGAGGAAGTTCTCCTGGAGTACGACGCCTATCTGACGTCGCAACCACATGGGATCCGCCTGTTGCAGGTCGATCCCATCAATGAGTACTCGCCCGGACTCTGGAACGTACAATCGCTGCAGCAGCTTGGTCAGCGTGCTTTTTCCGGAACCGCTGCGCCCGACCACCCCCACCGTAGTCCCATGGGCGATATCGCACGATAAATTGCGCAGAATTTCCGGACCATCCACTTGGTACCGAAATCGCACGTTCTCCATGCGCACCGCGCCCTGGATCGCGGGAAGGCTCATCTTGCTGGGATTGAGCGCGGGCTCCGCCTTGGTGTTGATCAGATCCCCGAGCCTGCGGACCGATATGCCGATCTGCTGGAAGTCCTGCCACAATTGCACCATGCGCAGCACCGGAGTGATGATTCGCCCCGACAGCATTTGAAACGCGATCAGCTGCCCGACCGTCAACCCTCCATGCATGACCAGGTACGCGCCCACCCACAAGATCGATAAGGTAGAGAGTTTTTGAATAGTCTGCCCGAGTGCACTGCCGATTCCGGACAAATGCGTCGTGCGGAATGACGCCGTCACGTATCGGGCGAGTTGCTCCTCCCAGCGGCGATAAAACACCGGCTCGAGAGCCATTGCTTTGACGGTCTGGACGCCGGTCACGGCCTCCACCAGGTAGGACTGGTTCTCCGCACCGCGGTCGAACTTCTGTTCCAGCCGTGCCCGCATCATCGGCCGTACGACCACAGACAGCACAACGAACAGCGGCAATGACGCCAACATGACGCAGGTCAGTACGCCGCTATACAGAAACATGACGGCGACAAACAGCACCGTGAACAACAGATCCAGTACGACGTTAATTGAGGGGCCTGTGATGAACTGCCGGATATTTTCCAGCTCCCGGACGCGAGCCACCGTGTCGTCCACCCGCCGGACTTCGAAATAGCGCAGCGGGATATGAAGTAGATGTCGAAATAGCCGCGCCCCCAGCGCGACGTCGATGCGATTGGAGGTATGCGCCATGAGATTGGTCTTGAGCACGCTCAAAATCACTTCGAAGACGATCATGATGAGCATCCCCGCCGCCAGCACATGCAGCGTAGATAAGCTCTTGTGCATCAATACTTTATCGATGATGACCTGAGTGAATAACGGAGTGGCCAATCCAAACAACTGGATGACGAATGAAGCTGCCAATATCTCGTACAGCGTCTTTCGGTATTTCCAAACTGCGGGAAAGAACCAGAACAAGTCGAACGGCCGGTTCGGGTTATCCAGCCGCAGGCGAGTCTTGACGAGCACCACGCGGCCGGCCCACGCCTGCTCGAAAGCTACGCGGTCCATCCACTGCGGCCGCATCTGGCGAGGATCGCCGACCATGACGTGGTCATCGCGCTCGACCCGCAACAGAACTGCGTATTCCCCCGACTTCAGTTGGGCAATGGCGGGCAGTGTGATCGCCGCCAGGCAGTCCCACTGGGTAGTGGACGCCTTTGCCGCAAGGCCCAGTTCCTTCGCGGCCAGCAGCAACTGCGATTCCGATAGCACGCCGTTCGGGTCGTAGCCCAGCGCACGCCAGTTGCTGCGGGTCAGCGGCACGCTGGTGATGACCGGCGACAACGCACAGACAAATGAGTCCGGAGAACAGTGATGACGGCCACGCTCCCGGTCCCTCTGCATCAGAGTGACGATCGGACAGTGACGCGCCATCGGGGCCGCCCGTCTCCGGACTCGCACACCCACTCACGCTGTCACTACTTAGAGGGCTACGGCAATTTGGCTCTGCGCTCACTCAACATCCCTTGTATCTCCCTGTGCTTTACGCGTGTACGTAGCCGGTACACATGTCAAATCATAATTGACGGCAACAAAAATACGGCTTGTCGCCTTCGGCCGTCAAGCACAACTTAAATCGCTCACAATTTATTTTCGTTGTAGAAAAATATTACCGTATCAGCTCATCGAATCGAACTCTCATCTGCGGAACCACATCGCAAATTTCTTGAACTTTTTGAACGTGGCCGAAGTTTTCGCATGCATGACACATGAGCCACTTGAGCTATATAGTGCAGGAGCGCTACAGCCTTGCTCGGCTGATGGGATTGAAATACCGATCCGACCGGGATTGGCACTTGCAGAAGATGGCATGAAGGGATTCCAAGAACCATGAATGTTCTGATCGCTCACCAAAATTTTCCAGGCCAATACTTGCATGTCGCACGGTATCTCGGCTCGACCCCCGGAAACCAAGTTGTTTTCATCACCCAGCGCCGGGACGGGGAACTGCCCGGAGTCAAGAAGGTTGTCTACCGTCCCCGCCGAATGATCACGCCCCAGGTTCACCACTACCTGCGCGAATCGGAAGCTGCCGTGTTGAATGCGCAGGAAGTCGCTGGGGTGGCCATGGATCTGCGGCAAGGTGGAGTTGAAAGATGCACTGGATCTCACGCGGGTCCATTTCCTTGGGAAGGTCCCCTACGCTACCTTCTTGAAGGTGCTCCAAGTCTCTAGAGTTCACATATATCTGACCTACCCGTTCGTACTCTCCTGGTCGATGCTCGAGGCAATGTCGGCGGGGTGCCTGGTCATCGGCTCGCGAACTCAACCCGTGGAAGAGGTGATTCGCGATTGTGGCAACGGTTTGTTGGTCAATTTCTTCTCACCGCAGCAGGTTGCTGACCGTGCCATCGAGGCGCTGGAAGACCGTCGCGGACACGACTCCATGCGCCAAAATGCTCGCCATGTCAGCGGCGACTTGATCCTCGTCTAATTCCAGCGGTCTGAACATCGTCATCTTCTTCGTCCGTTTTCTTCGGACGAACATTTTCAATATCGTCTTATTCGCATTGGTTTCTTCCCGTCGGTGTTGATGCCGGTGGCGATGATGGTTGCGTGCCTGTGTCGGCGAAGATGGAACCTCAAGCGAGGGATCCATGGCGACGCGAAGAGAAAGTAAGTGCCTGTGCTGCGGGGATAAATTCACGGTGGATGTGCGCAATCGCGGGCGCCAGAAGTACTGCGCGAAACAGTCGTGTCGAGCGGCCGGGAAGGCGGCGCGGCAGCGTCGCTGGCTCGCCAAGCCGCAGAACCGAAACTACTTCCGTGAAGCCGACAACGCCGCCCGGGTACGCGAATGGCAACGGAATCATCCCGGCTACTGGCGCAACACGGCGCGCCACAAGAGGCGTACCTTACAAGACGCGCTTCCCCCGCAAGTGCATGAATCGCATGAAGAAACCGCCACTTTAGCCTTGCAAGACGCGCTTCGACTGCAAGGTCCTGTGCTGATTGGCTTAATCGCCCATTTGAGCGACTCGACCTTACAAGACGACATCGCGAGCACCGCGCGCGGCTTGCTACAACTCGGCCAGGACATCTTGGCGAGGAAGGTGCGCGATGGCGGTGAAAAGGGTGCTCAGGCCTGAGCGGCTGCGGCGGGTGCCGACGCAGTTCAGCTGGATCGATCAACGGCTGGTGCGTGACCGGCACCTTGAGCGCTGTGGCCTCGATGCCCTCGGCTTGTATCTGGTGCTGGTCACGGTGGCCGATGCGCAGGGCCTGAGCTATTACGGCGAGGCGAGCCTCGAGCGGCTGCTGTCGATGCCGAGGCCGCGCCTGGCCGCCGCGCGTGCCGAGCTGATCCGTCTCGATCTGATCGCCTACCAGCGACCCCTGTATCAAGTGCTGTCGCTTGACACGGCCGCGACACCGCCGCGGGTGAGGGGTGTGCACTCGGTCGAACGTGGCATTGCGCAGCTGCGGGCGAGGCTTGCCGCATCCGGCGAGTCGGACGAGCCGCGCCGATGATCGACTATGAAACCTACTGCAAGATCCGCGACCATCGTGGACGGTTAGGCCTATCGATCGAGCAGACCGCGCAGGCGTTGGGGCTGCATCGGCAGACCGTCTCGAAGTGGTCACGGCGGGAACGCTTTGCGCAGCGTGCGAACCCACCGCGCGGCAGCCAACTCGATCCCTACAAGGGACAAATCGTCCGCTGGCTCGAAGCGCATGACTTGAGCGCGCAGCAAATCTTCCAGCGCCTGCGAGAAGCCGGGTACCAGGGCGGCAAGACCATCGTCAACAGCTACGTGCGCCGGGTTCGGCCACCGAAGCAGAAAGCGTACCTGAAACTCGTCTTCACTAAAGGCGAATGCTGCCAGGTGGACTGGGGTCAGTACGGTTCAGTCTCGGTGGGCAATACGCGCCGGCGCCTGAGCTTCTTCGTGATGGTGCAGTGTTACTCGCGGCAGATGTACGTGGAGTTCACGGTCGCGCAGACCATGGAGCACTTCTTGGGTTGCCACGAGCGGGCGTTCGCCGCGCTCGGGGTGCCGGAGAAAGTCATGGTGGACAATCTGAAGTCCGCGGTACTGCGGCGCCTGACCGGTGTCGCGCCGGTGTTCAACCCACGATATCTGGACTACGCGCGGCATCACAACTTCAAAATCGTGCCCTGTAATGTCGCCGCCGGAAACGAGAAGGGCCGAGTCGAATCGGGCGTTGGGTATGTGAAAAAAAACTTCCTGCGAGGCACGGAGTTCACCGACTTCTCGGCGGTGAACCCGGCAGCGCAGCTGTGGCTGAACGAGATCGCCAACGTGCGCGAGCATGGCGAGACGCACCGCCGACCGGTAGAACTCTTCGCCGAGGAGCGGGAGAGCCTACGCCGACCGAACCCGAATGCGTACGATCTCGGCCGGGTCCTGAACGTGCGCGCCTCGAGCCAGTTCCGCATCTCCCTCGATACCAACCGTTACTCGGTGCCGGCGAGGTACGCGAACCAGCGCGTGATCGTCAAAGCCTATCCAGAGCGGGTGTGCATTTACGCCCAAGACCAGCTCATTGCCCGGCATGTGCGCTGCTATGACCGGTACCTGGACCGTGAGGATCCGGATCACCCGAAAGCCTTGCTCGAACAACGCCAGAACGCGCGCGAGCAGCGCGTGATGCCGCGGTTCCTAGCGATATCGCCCAAGGCGCAGGCCTATTACGAGGGCCTGGAGGCCCGGCGCTTCAACGCCCGGGGCCATGTGCGCAAGATCATCGCGCTTGCCGAGATCTACGGTGATGCCGCCTGCCACCGCGCGATCGAGGATGCCATCGTCTTCAACGCCTTCTCGAGCGAGTACATCGCCCATCTCCTCGAATCCCGGGCGCGCCTGAAATCCCCGGCCGCGAGCCCCCTGTCGCTCACACGGCGGGCGGACCTGCTCGACCTCGAGTTACCCGAACCCGATTTATCCATCTATGAGGTCGAAGACGATGAGTAAAGACGATCACACCGACGACGAGCAACGCAACGGCGACTCCCTCGCCAAACTGCTTCAGCGCTTGCAGTTGCCGCATATCCGCGCGAGTTACCATGAACTCGCCCAAACCGCTGCCGAGCAGGGCTGGGGGCACCTCGACTACCTGCAGCGCTTGATCGAGGGCGAGGTGGCCCGCCGCGAGGATAAAAGCCTCGCGCAACGCATCCGACGGGCACGCTTCCCGGTGCAGAAGACCCTGGATCAGTTCCAGTGGAGCTGGCCGAAGAAGATCAACCGGCCCCAGATCCAGAACCTCTTCCGCCTGAACTTCATCGAGCAGAAGGCCAACGTCATCTTCCTCGGCACCGTGGGTCTGGGCAAAACTCACCTGAGCATCGCCTTGGGACAAGCGGCCTGTGCCCGCGGTTACTCGGTGCTCTTCACCACCGCCATCGACATCATCCACACCCTCTCGGCCGCCGCCGGGACCGGCTCCCTGAAACGTACCATGCAGCGCTATCTGAAACCGTCACTGATCATCATGGACGAAATCGGCTACCTTCCGATCGACAAACTCGGTGCCGACCTGCTGTTCCAGGTCATCTCCCAGCGCTACGAGCGCGGCGCCATCCTGATGAGCACGAACCGCGCGTTCAAAACCTGGCCGGAAATCTTCAACAACGACACCACCCTCACCTCCGCGCTGCTCGACCGGCTTCTGCATCACGCCGATATCTGCCAGATCGAGGGTCCGAGCTATCGGGCCAAAGACCACATCGAGAGCTAGTCGTCACGGACCTCACCGTGTTCATCGCCACCATCGCCAAATAGACACCATGAACCCTGCAGAATCGCAGATCCGCGGCAAAGTGCGCATGGTTGCGCACGATGCACGGTCCTTTGGCACGCTGTCCACCGGCGAGCGCATCGCGGTCGCGATGGTGCTGGATCGCTACGATCTGCTGCAAGATGCCTGGGGCAGCATGCTCGAGGCCGTCCACCGCCTCGGTCCGGAATGGACCGAGGCGGCCCTACGAGTCCAGCGCCACGGATGGCTCGACGAGGCTTGACCTCGGCTCCGCCACCGATCACAACGACACCGTCGCTCGTTCAACGCTATCGCAGAGTGGCCTGAGCGATGGTTTCTAAACCGCTCCACTATGACGTTATTGAGACCGCTCGCAACACGCCAGACTATTGTCGATGAATACGACTTGCGTTCGAAGTGTCTGCCGGCGTATCTGCGCCTGCTCCATACCGTGGCGGCGCAGTCGCGGCGGACATCGAATCGCGCCACAACTGCCGCCGCGACAGGCGCCTTCGCGTCCCTCAGCGGGCAACAATCCCCTTAATCGACACCCGTGGCTCGCGGCACCCGCGGTACACATACAGCTCACGGGGATCGTTGAGCTTGGCAATCTTGCGTGCCTGCTTGAGCACGGGGTCGAGTACGCGTTCAATGCCGGGGCGTGGCCGAATGAGCCCGGCGACCTGAGCCATGTCGGAGTCTCCGAGCGTGGCTACATCCGCAAAATCTCACAGACTTCGTTCTCTTCGAGAATGTCCGGAACTCATCGGAGCGATTTCACGATCTCAGCGCTTTGCATGAGAAGATCCGGCGCAGCGCTGCCCAAGACCAGAAACCGCGCGCACGGGCTTGCGATCCGCCAAGTTCAGGTACACCCCATCCAGCCCGGTTCGCCTATGAGTTGATCCTTGTCAGCGCGAGCGCGACCTGCAACGCTTTATCCAGCTGCTCCGTCTTCGCCTCGCTCAACTCTCCGACATAATCGGTCAGCCGCGCTTTCTCCAGACTCATCAACCCGTCACAATGGATCGCGCAGTCGAGTTTCAGGCCCTCTTCCACCCCTACATTGACCTGAGTCGGCAATCCGTGCCGTTCAGTGAATATGGGAGCGCATACGATCGTTGAATAGTTGGAATCAATGAGCGCCTGCCGACTGACGATCACAAACGATCGCGCGGGCTTTGTGTCACCCGGCGGACGGCGTACGCGATACAGCTCCCCTCTGCGCAAGAATCAATCCATCTTCGCCTGGAACGACAGCGCATCACTCATCTCTGAATTGAGCGTCCCAGCATGCCTGTTGATGGCAGCCACTTCCTGCGCCAAGCGCTTTTGCCGCGCTCGCTGATCGACAAAATCGCGCAGTATTCGCTCAACGAACGACGAGCGTGAGACCTTCGGGCCCGCCATGCGATCCAACTCCTTGAGCAGGTCGTCCGAGAGAGTAAGAGAAGTTTTCGCTTTCATCCTACTAATATACTACCTTAGTAGGATGATTTCAAAGACGGACTCATACCGGAGCCCCTCAGCGGGCCGCAATCCCCTTGATCGACACGTGCGGCTCGCGGCACCAGCAGTACGCATACAGCCCGCGCGGATCATTGAGCTTTGCAATCGCGCGAGCTTGCTCGAGGACCGGATCGAGCACGCGTTCGATATCGGTACGTGGCGGAATGAGTCCGGCGATTTGGGCGATGTGCAGAGTCTCTGAGCGCAGCTGCATCAGCAGCTCCTCGCGCAGGCTCAGCTCGGGCTCGATGTAATCGACATCATAGTCAGAGCCCAGCTCCGCGAGTTTCGCAGCGGCATCGGTGGCGTCCTTCAGGCCGCCCAAATGATCCACCAATCCGATGCGCTGGGCGTCGACACCGGCCCAGACGCGGCCCTGCGCGATCTTGTCCACGTCCTCGACCGACTTCTTGCGGCCGTCTCCGACTCGTCGCAGGAATTCCGTGTAGGCGTGATCGACCGACGATTGCAGTATCTGGCGGCTCGCGGCCGTGAGCGTCCGGTCCTGGCGCATGTCGCCGGCCAGCGGAGTGGTGCCCAGACCGTCGACCTTGACGCCGAGCTTCTCGAGCGTGCGCTGGAAAGTCGGGACCACGGAGAACACGCCGATCGAGCCCGTCAGCGTGGTGGGGCTGGCGAATATCTGGTTCGCCGCGGCGGAAATGTAGTACCCGCCGGACGCGGCGTAGGTGCTCATCGAGACGACCACGGGCTTGCCGGCTTTGCGCAAGGTCTGCACCTCGCGCAGGATTTGCTCCGAGGCGAACATGCTGCCGCCGGGACTATCCACCCGCAGCACGACGGCCTTCACGGCATTGTCGTAGCGCGCCTCGCGCAACAGATCGGCCGTGCTCTCGCCGCCGATGGTGCCCGGAGGTTGATGCCCGTCGAGAATTTCTCCCGCGGCCACCACGATGCCGACCTTGGAATCGGATTTGGATTTCAGGACATGCTTGGAGCGTATCGAGGTCAGGTACTGGCTCATCCCGATGGAGTTGAAGGAGTGCGAGTCCTCGTCCTCGCCTACCAGCACCTTCAGCTCGTCGGCCATTTGGCGGCGGCTCTTCAACGCCGTGACCAGGCCGCGCTGCAGGGCCAATTTCGCCGCATCGCCGCTGACGGCGGCCAGCGCCGCCGGCTCATCCGCCACGAACTCATTGAGGGCGCCGGCCGGCAACGAGCGGGCGCGCGTCACGTCTTGCTGGTAGGCGTTCCATAGGGCCTCCAGCCACACGGAGGTCTCCTCGCGTTCGCTGGGCGCCATGTCGCTGCGCGAGAATTCGTCGGTGTAGCTCTTGAAGGTGCCGGCGCGGAACACGTTGACGTCGACGTTGAGCTTCTCGATGGCGTCCTTGAGGTACATGCGGTAGTAGCTGAAGCCGTCGAGGTACACCAGCCCCATCGGATCGAGATAGACCTCGCCGGCCTGTGCCGCGAGGTAGTACTGGGTTTGATCCAGCGAATCGGCGGCCGCCACCACGCGCTTGCCCGAGGCCCGAAAATCGCGCAGCGCCGCGCCGATCTCTTGCAGCTTCGACAAGCCCGAGGCATCCAGTGAACCAAGGTCGAGCACGATGAGCTTGATGCGCGCGTCGGATTTCGCCGCGGCAATGGCGTCTGTCACGTCCCTGAGCAGAGTCTCAGGCGCGGGGCCCCCGGAGGCTTGGCCCAAGGCGCGGCGCACGGGATCGCTCGACAATTGCTCGACGAGCTCAC
This sequence comes from uncultured Gammaproteobacteria bacterium, assembly GCA_963807505.1. Classification (GTDB taxonomy): domain Bacteria; phylum Pseudomonadota; class Gammaproteobacteria; order Steroidobacterales; family Steroidobacteraceae; genus Bog-1198. The sequence goes on from CAWECC010000002.1 coordinate 254,317, forward strand.
CCTCGGGCGCAATCACCAGCGCCGCGCTGTGCGGCACGATGGGAATGGACGTATGCAGGGCGGCGAGAACGAACCCGAAAATCACCAGCATCAGAATGAGATGCAGAACCTTGCGGATCCGCTCGAGGATTCGCCAGACCAAGCCGAAAAATCCCACGAGAGCAGAGCCGACACTCATTCAAAGCCTCACGTCCGCCGTTGCAGATTCAACCGGCGGGGGAATCAACCGCCGGCCTTCAGATTTTCTCGTCGATGCGCGCCGCTTTACCGGACAAATCACGCAGGTAGTACAGCTTGGCACGCCGAACTGCGCCGCGGCGCTTCACGCTGACTTCGCTGATCGAGGGGCTGAAAGTCTGGAACACGCGCTCCACTCCCTCACCGTGCGAAATCTTGCGCACCGTGAACGAAGAATTGAGGCCGCGGTTCTTCTTGGCGATGACGACGCCCTCGTAGGCCTGAACGCGCTCACGATCACCCTCCACCACTTTGACTTGCACGACGACGGTGTCGCCCGGATTGAACTCCGGTAACTTGCGCGTCGCACGTTCGCCGTTGAGTTCTTGGATGATTTTGTTCATAGCATGTCCTCGCCTTTCGGCCCTCATCTTTGACTGTCTTCGATTCGACCCGTGCCGCCGGCACGTTCGATCTTGAATTCTTCCAACAAAGCCCGCTCTTCATCACTCATGCCGCGGCGCTCGAGCAATTCCGGCCGCCGCAACCAGGTGCGCCCCAGCGCCTGCCGCAATCGCCAGCGGCGTATTGCCGCATGATCGCCCGACATCAGCACCGCCGGCACCCTCTGTCCATCCATCGCCGGAGGCCGCGTGTAATGCGGCCAGTCCAGCAATCCGTCGCTGAACGATTCCTGTTCCGCCGATTCGGCCCGCCCAAGCGTTCCCGGAATCAGCCGCGCAATCGCATCGATCACCACCAGCGCCGGCAGCTCCCCGCCCGAGAGGACGTAATCGCCGATCGACCACTGCTCGTCGGTCTCGCGCTCGATGAAACGCTCATCGACGCCCTCGTAGCGTCCCGCCACCAGCACCAAACCCGCAGCCTCGCGCGCCTCGCGCGCCTTGGCTTGATCGAACCTCTGCCCGTCCGCGCCCAAGTACACGCGCCGGCTGCCCTGTGGCAAAGCCGCTAACGCGGAGCGCAAGGCGCTGCGCAGCGGCTCGACCTGCAGCACCATGCCCGGACCGCCGCCGTAGGGCCGATCATCCACCGTGCGATGCACGTCGGTCGCAAAATCGCGCGGATCGAAGCACTCGACCTCGATGACTCCGCGCTCCATCGCCCGTCCTACCACGCCGTGCGCCAGAGCCTCGCGGATCATCACCGGAAACAATGTCACGACCGCAATACGCATGCGCTTCACTCGAGGCGAGCCGCTGCACCTAGCCTCAGGTGCCCGACTCGGCTGCGCTCCAGTCCACGACCACCCGGCGTTCCCGCAAATCGACCCGCCGTAAATGCTGCGGCACGGCCGGTATCCAAAATTCCTGCGCGCCGCGCACCACCATCAGAACCTGCGCCGGCGTCTCGACAAAATGCTGCACTACTCCCAAACCGAGGCCCTCGAGATTCACCACCTCGCAGCCAATCAAGTCGGCGCGGTAGAAGTCCTTATCGTCCCGCGGCGGCAACTCGCTGCGCGGCACGCAAACCTCGGCGCCACGCAAGGCCTGCGCCTGATCTCTATCCTCCACCCCTGCCAGCTTCACCGTCAGCGCACCGCCGCTGCGGCCGCTCGCCTCAATACGGTAATCCCGCCAGATACTGCCCCGCCCTATGCGCAAATTGCGATGGTCGAGGAGGCGCTCCGGAGGGTCGGTGTGCGAACGTAGCTTGATCCAACCTCGAACGCCAAACGGCGCCCCCACGAACCCTAGCTGGATGAGCGCCGATGATTCGCCGCTCATCGTAAGCCCCATAGGCCCTTAGGCGGCCTGCTTGCGGAAGCTGGTGAGTAGAAACTTGACGCGATCCGACATATGGGCGCCTTTGCTGACCCAATGCTCGATGCGAGCGACGTCCAGGCGCAGCTTGACTTCCCCGCCGCGGGCGATGGGATTGAAGAGCCCCACGCTCTCGAGGCTGGTGCCCCCCTGGCGTTTGCGGCTATCGGTCACCACCACGTGATAGAACGGGGTCTTCTTGCCGCCGCGTCGAGTCAAACGAATCGTCACCATCTTTAATTCACCTTGCCAAGCGTAGCCGCTAATTGTAATGACAACTGGGGGCCCAGAGCAACAAATAAGAGCAATAACAAGAGCAGCAACTCCTTGAATCGCCGCCAAATGGGTGGTCTTGACCGGGGTAGCAGGCCCCCTAGCGGCCGAATCCGGGCGGAAGGCGCCCCGCCATGCCGCGCATCATGTTCTGCAGCATGCCGCCTTTCGCCAGTTTTTTCATGGTTTTCTGCATGTGATCGAACTGCTTCAGGAGGCGGTTCACCTCCGGCAGCTGCACCCCCGCGCCCGCTGCAATGCGGCGCTTGCGCGAGCCGTCGATCATATCGGGGCGCCGGCGCTCCCGCGGCGTCATGGAGTCGATGATCCCCATTTGACGCTTCAGGTTCTGCGGGTTGACCGCACCGGCGGCAGCCGCCGCATTGGCCTGCATTTGCGCCGGCAGCTTGTCCAAAAGAGCCGACATGCCGCCCATGTTCTGCAGCTGGCTCAGCTGGTCGCGCAAATCCGAGAGATCGAAGGACTTACCCTTGCTGATTTTCTTGGCGAGCTTTTCGGCCTTCTCTTGATCGACCTGCCCCTGGACCTGCTCGACCAGCGACAGCACATCGCCCATCCCGAGGATTCGCGAGGCGATGCGTTCGGGCTGAAACAGCTCCAGCCCGTCCGATTTCTCGCCCGTGCCGACGAACAGAATCGGCTTCCCGGTGACCTGTCTCACGGACAACGCGGCGCCGCCGCGCGCATCGCCGTCGGCTTTGGTGAGGATCACGCCGGTGAGGCTCAAGGCATCATTGAATGCCTTGGCAGCGTTGACCGCGTCCTGCCCGGCCATGCTGTCGACGACGAACAGGCGCTCGTGTGGATTCAACGCCGTTTCGAGTTCCTTGACCTCCGCCATCATCTCAGCGTCGATGTGCAGGCGCCCCGCCGTATCGAGCAGCAGCACATCGTAGGCTTGCAGCGTCGCCTCGTTGAGCGCGCGCTTGGCGATTGCCACCGGCGCTTCGCTGGCGAGTGCCGCGGAGAATCCCGCACCCACCTGTGCAGCCAGCGTCTGCAGCTGCAGGATGGCCGCCGGCCGGTACACGTCGGTGCTGACCATGAGCACCTTCTTCTTTTGTTTCTCGATCAGCCAACGTGCCAGCTTGCCGGCGCTCGTGGTCTTGCCGGCGCCCTGCAGACCGGCGAGCATGACCACGACCGGGCGTTGGGCGCGCAGGTTCAATCCGGTGCTCGGCTCGCCCATGAGCCGCGTCAGTTCCTCGTGCACCACCTTGATGAAAGCCTGTCCGGGGGTCAGGCTCTTGGTGACTTCGACTCCGATTGCCCGCGACTTCACGGCATCGGTAAAAGTCTTGACGACACTGAGCGCCACATCCGCATCGAGCAGCGCGAGCCGCACCTCGCGGACCGTGTCGGTAATATTGTCCTCGGTCAGCCGGCCGCGGCCGGCCAGCGACTTGAGCGCCGAGGAAAGACTGGAGGTGAGTCGGTCGAACATGCCGGGATGTTAGCAAATTTCGGCAGCTAGGCGCCTCTTGGAGCTTGTGTCATTATCTTTAGGGGTACATTCAGGCCCTCCTTATCCTAGGCCAGCCGTGATTCTTGTCATTGCCATCAGTTTGTTCCTGCTCTATGCGGCCAGCGCCTGGGTCATGCTGCGCAGTATGGGCAAACCAGCCTTGGAACCCGTCGCGTGGATTCTGGGCCTCGCAGCCATCGTCGCGCACAGCGATGCCCTGGTGTATAGCATGCGCATCCATGGGCCTTTTTCCATCGGCCTTCTGGAGGCCATCTCGCTGCTGGCCTGGACCCTCGCAGTGCTCGCCTGCTTCATCTCGATCGAAAGACAGAATCGCGCGCTCGGCGCCATCCTGCTGGCCAGCGCGGCAGTGGGTGCGGCCGTAACCGGGACGGGGCGCACCTATACGGAAACGACGGCGGCGGGCTGGCAGCTGACGGCGCATATCCTGCTCTCCATGGCAGCAGCAGCGCTGCTGTTCGCGGCGGCGGTGACCGCCCTGCTGCTGGTGTTTCTGGATCGGCGGCTGCGCACCCGGCGTATTGCCGACCTGCCGAGCGTGCTGCCGCCGCTCGACGCCTTGGAAAAAGTGATGTTCCGCCTGATCGGCGCCGGCTTCATCTTGCTGACCTTGTCGTTGTTCACGGGCTTCGTCTTCGTCACGAATTTGTTCGCTCAGCATTTGTTTCAGAAGACGGTGTTGTCTCTGATCGCCTGGGTCATCTTCGGCGTGCTGCTGATCGGGCGCATCCGTTTCGGCTGGCGCGGGCGCTCCGCCGTGGGCTGGACCTTGAGCGGCTTCGGCATGCTGGCGCTGGCCTATTTCGGCGCGAAGTTCGTCCTCGAGGATGTGCTCGGGCGGCACTGGGGCTAGGCCGGGCCGCGCAATGCCGCATCCTTCACTAGGATTACTGTTCGGCGCACTGGCTGGATTGCTCATCCTCGCGGCATTTTTCGCCGGCAGCGAAACCGCCCTGATGAGCCTGAACCGCTATCGTCTCAGGCATCGCGCCAATGAAGGACACCGCGGCGCGCGGCTGGCGGAGTCCCTGCTCGCTCATCCCGACCGCCTGATCGGCTTGATTCTCTTGTTGAGTACCTTGGTCAATGTGGCCGCGCCGATGTTGGTGGGATTCATCGCCCTGCGCTTGGGCGGCGAATTCCTGGTGGCGTTCTCGCGCCGCCGCATTGATATTGGTGCTGCTGATCTTCTGCGAAGTGGCGCCCAAGACCTTCGGCGCCCTGCATCCGGAGCGGCTGGCGCTGCCGGCCGCCTACATCTACACACCTCTGCTGCTGCTGCTGTATCCCTTCGTCTGGGCGACCAATCTGCTGGCCAACGGCGTGCTGCGCCTGTTCGGTGTCTCGCCGCTGCAGGCCTCGAATTCCTTGAGCAGCGAGGAGCTGCGCACCGTCGTGGCGGAAGCCGGAGCGATGATCCCGCATCGCCACCAGCAGATGCTGGTCAGCATTCTGGATCTGGAAAACGCCACCGTGGAAGACATCATGGTGCCGCGCAACGAAATCATCGGCATCGACGTCAACGAGGACTGGGACCGGATCGTCGAACAGCTGCGCCAGAGCCAGCACACGCGTTTGCCGGTCTATGAAGGGGAAATCGACCGCATCATCGGCGTCCTGCACATGAAGCAGGTGGTTCATGAACTGGCGCGCGGCCGGCTGGACCGCGACGCGTTGATCGAAGCGGCGAGCGCGCGTGAAGCCTACTTCGTGCCGTCGGGCAGCACGCTGAACAATCAATTGCTGAATTTTCAACGCGACAAGCGCCGCATGGCCTTCGTCGTCGATGAATACGGCGATATTCAGGGTCTCGTCACCCTCGAAGACATACTCGAAGAAATAGTCGGCGAATTCACCACAGACCCCGCGACCATGATGCACAAGGACGTGCGCGCCGAAGCCGATGGCAGCTTCGTCGCCAACGCATCGACGACCATCCGCGCCCTGAATCGATCCATGCGCTGGAACCTGCCCACCAACGGCCCGAAAACCCTGAACGGCTTGATCGTCGAATATTTAGAGAGCATTCCCGAGCCCGGCACCACGTTGAAATTGGCCGACTACATGCTCGAGGTCCTCCAAACAGCCGACAACGCCATCAAAACCGTGCGCATCCGACCTCCCAATAGCATTGAGTCGATGACCGGTCTCAGCCCTGGAAAGGGGTAGGGAATCATGAAGCGACAACTGAATCCGCCAGTTGTCGCTTCATGATTCCCTACCCCTCTCCAGGGCGTGAAGCCGTCAATCGGCTCAATGCTATTGGGGGGCGGAGTGCGCGGGGTTAGAAGGCGTCGAGGGCCTGATTCAAGCGAGTGACGCCACGCACCGTCATACCGTCCGGAGGCCGTTTGGGGACGTTCGCCTCGGGCACCACGGCCGATTTGAAGCCATGCTTCGCGGCTTCGCGCAGGCGCTCTTCGCCGAAGGGCACGGGGCGAATTTCTCCGGCCAGCCCGATTTCACCGAACGCGATGAGGGAATTGGGAACCGGTGCGTCGCGCAAGCTCGACAGCGCGGCCATCACAATGGCCAAATCTCCGGCGGTTTCCGCCAGGCGCACGCCGCCGACGACATTGGCAAATACATCCTGGCCCTGTAATTGCAACCCCGCATGGCGATGCGCGACCGCGAGCAGCATGGTGAGCCGATTGCCGTCGATGCCCACTGCCACCCGCCGTGGATTGGCGCCGAGACTGGCATCCGCCAGTACTTGCACCTCGATGAGCAGCGAGCGCGTTCCCTCGCGCATCACCGTGATGACGCTGCCCGGAACCGGGTCGGCGTGCCGCGACAAGAAAATAGCCGAAGGATTCGTGACCTCGCGCAAACCCTGTTCGGCCATCGCGAACACGCCGATTTCGTTCGCTGCGCCGAAGCGGTTTTTCACCGAACGCAGCACGCGGAACCGGCTGCCCGTGTCGCTCTCGAAGTACAGAACGGTATCGACCATGTGCTCGAGCACCCTGGGACCTGCGATCTGCCCCTCCTTGGTGACGTGGCCGACGAGCAGCACCGCGGTGCCGCTGGTCTTCGCGAACCGCACCAGCTCGGCCGTGCACTCGCGCAGCTGCGAGACCGCGCCGGGGGCCGATTCGATCCGCTCGGAATACATGGTTTGGATGGAGTCGACGATCAGCACCCGGGCCGCCAGACCCGATGCCGCGGCGACTATTTCCTCCACGCAGGTCTCGGCCACCAGCCGCGCGGCGGCGGTTTCCAACCCCAGACGCCGGGCGCGAAGTGCGACCTGCTTCAAAGATTCCTCGCCGGTGGCATAGAGCACAGGGCCCAGGCCGTTCAGGGCCGCCGCCGCTTGCAGCATCAGCGTCGATTTCCCGATCCCCGGATCGCCGCCGATCAGGGTCACGGAACCGGGGACCAAGCCCCCGCCGAGCACCCGATCGAGCTCGGCCGATCCGGTGGTCAGCCGGGGCTGCTCCAAAACGGCCTCAGCGGCCAGTGAAGAGGAGACGTCCGCCCGGGGGACCCGGGCCGATCCCGGCGGTTTGCGTGGATTTGCACTCGAAATCTCGGCCAGTAGGGTGTTCCATTCACCGCAACCGGCGCACTGCCCCTGCCACTTCGGAGAAGATGCTCCGCAGTTCTGACAGATAAATACCTCTTTGGACTTCGCCATGGGCTTCCTTCGCGTCGATTTGTGAGCTTAGCATTGCAGTTACCAAGGCCCGATCACCTATACTGCCCGGCTTCTAGATTCGGATTATGTCTATTGCATGCGCAAATTTGGGCTGATCGCAGCGATTGTGGGATTGGGGACCTTGGGCTCGGGCCTATTGCTCCGATTCATCGCACATCTGGACACCTGGCTGTGGCTCCCGGGGATCGTTCTATTGACCGGCGGTAGTGCGCTCCTGATCTGGTGCCGCTTCGCCTCCCCCGCTGCGGCGCCGGCGCCGAGAATCCCGAGACCGGTGGGCGCCGATACCGCCCGCCTGCTCGATAACTTCGAACAGCGCTTCGCGGAACTGAAGGGCCGTAAACCCAACGCCACCGTGCTGGGCGATTTGTACACCCTGGGATCTCAATTGGAACAGCGCGGCCGGGCGACCCAGGCCACCGCCGTCTACCGCCACTTGGCGCGCTTCGACAACACCTACCGCGATGTCGCCGCGCGCCTCAAGCGCCTGATGGATGCCGAGCGCGCCAAGCCGAAATCCACGCCGAAGGCGCCGCCCGCACCGCCCAAAATCATCGCGAGCCCGCCCCCTCCCGCGGCGGCGGCCGCCAACGCCAACGCGAACGCGAGTGCGGCCGACGTGCAGCGCCTCGGCCGCTACCAGCTCGAGCGCGAAATCGGCCGCGGCGCGATGGGCATCGTTTACCTGGGGCGCGATACGGCTATCAATCGCATGGTGGCGATCAAGGCCATCCCGCTCGCCAGCGAGTTCAGCGACGCCGAACTCGTCGAGGCGCGCTCGCGCTTCTTCCGCGAAGCCGAAACCGCCGGCCGCCTCAATCATCCGAACATCGTGACCATCTATGATGTCGGTGAGGAGCGTGGGCTCGCCTACATCGCGATGGAATATCTCAAGGGCCGGCACTTGAGCGACTATGCGAAGTCCGACAATCTCATGGAGCCGCGCAAAGTGCTGGAAATCATCGCCCGCACCGCCGATGCTCTGGGATTCGCGCACAAGCAGCAGGTCGTGCATCGCGACATCAAGCCGGCGAACCTGATGTACGACCCGGCCACCGACGTTCTGAAGATCACCGACTTCGGGATTGCGCGCCTGTCGGGCGCGGGCAGCACGCGCACCGGCATCGTACTCGGCACGCCGTCCTTCATGTCGCCTGAGCAGCTCGAGGGGCGAACTGTGACAGGTCACTCGGACTTGTTTTCCCTGGGTGTTAGCCTATTTCAATTGTTGACCGGCCAGCTTCCTTTCACCGCTGATTCCATGACCGGGCTGATGCAGCAGATCGCCGAAGCACCGCACCCTCCGCTGCGGGCCTTCCGGCCGGATCTGCCCGCCTGCGTGGAGAGCGTGATCGATCGCGCGCTGGCCAAGACTCCCGACGCGCGGTATGACTCAGGGGCCCAAATGGCCGCAGCCCTGGAAGACTGCCGGTCACGAATACCGAGTGGACTGCCATGATTGGCAATGATTTGGACAATAGCCCATGAGCCTGAAGGGGAAAATCGCCAGTGTGGCGCTGACCGACACGGGGAAGGTCCGCGAGCACAACGAGGACATGATCGGCACCGAAGCCGACATCGGCCTATTCGTGCTGGCCGACGGCATGGGCGGTTATAACGCGGGCGAAGTCGCGAGCGGCATCGCGGTCAAGACCATCATCAATCTGGTCCGCGACGCCATCGCGCGCGAGGATCTGTCCGTACCGGACGCAGAGACGGGATTGACCCGCCCCAGCATCATCTTGCGTGACGCGATTCACAGAGCCAACAAAATCATCTACCACACCTCCAAGACCCAGCCTCAATGTGAGGGCATGGGCACGACGGTGGTGGCGTGCTTGTTTCACGACAACAAGATGTCGATCGCGCATGTCGGAGATTCAAGGCTTTATCGCCTGCGAGACAACCGTTTCGAGCAGATGACCCTGGATCATTCCCTGCTCCAGGAACTGGTGGACCGAGGCTTTTATTCGCAGCAGGAAGCCCAGCGCGCGACGAACAAGAATTATGTTACTCGGGCCCTGGGGGTCGAGCAAAACGTCGATGTGGAGATCCACGAGCAGCCGGTCCAGAAGTGCGACTACTACGTGCTCTGTTCCGACGGCCTCTCGGACATGATCGAGGACGAGGATATTCACTTAACAATCAGCACCTTTAGTGCTAATCTTGATACGGTTGCTAAACAATTGATTCAGCTCTCTAACGACAATGGCGGGCGGGACAACGTATCGGTGATCATGGCGCACGTGGCCGAGCCGTTCCCCGCACACCGGCGTATATTTGACAAAATCTTGGGATGGTTCGGTTAGGGATATGGAGTCTAAATGGCACGCCTGATGCTCAGCTTGGATGGTCAGATCCTCGCGGAATACAACATGAATAAAGAGCGCTACACGATCGGGCGCCTTCCGGACAACGATATTCGTATCGACAATCCGGCGGTGAGCGGCCATCACTCGCTCATCATCAACATTCTGAACGACTCGTTCCTGGAAGACTTGAACAGCACCAATGGCACATACGTCAACGGCAAGCTGATCAAGAAACACGCCATGCAGCACGGCGACGTGATCACCGTCGGCCATCATCAGCTGCGGTTCGTCGACAGCCAGGACGGCGAGGCCGAGCAGGACGAGTTCGAAAAGACCATGGTCATCACCCCGAGCTCGCAGGGCGAGGACCGCATTCGGCGGGTCGGCGTCGCGGTGGACCAGGCAGCGAAGGCGGTGGCGGCCACCGCCCCCAAGCGTCCCGGCGTGCCGGAAAGCGCCACCGCGCTGCCCAAAGCCAAGCTTCAGGTGCTGAGCGGTGCATTCGCCGGCCGCGAATTGGAATTGACCAAGGCACTCACCACTCTCGGCCGTCCGGGCGTGCAAGTGGCGGCCATCACGCGCCGCGCCGAGGGCTATTTCATCGTGCACGTGGACAGCGGCAAGGAAAACGACTTTCCGCAGGTCAACGGAGTGCCGATCGGACCGCAGGCTCGCCGTCTGAACGACAACGACGTGGTGCAGCTGGCCGGCGTGAAGATGGGGTTCTTCGAAAGCTAGTCACCGCAGGCGGTGATCCATGGGTCGCCGGCCGGGGGCCGGGGCTTGGACACCTTACGGACTGATCCCACGACGGCTGAATTCGGCCGCAATATTCGGCCGGAGTTTCGAGGCTTCTGCAAGGTCGGCGTGGCCTTCCGGGGTTTTGTGCTTGCGCAATTCAGCGACGCCGCGTCCGTACAAAGCTTCAGGGTTCTTGGGCGCCAATTTCAGCGAATCGTCGAAGTCGGCGATGGACTTGTCATAGTCTCCCAATCGCAGCCGAACCAGCCCTCGGGCTCTGAGAATACTTGCTGCGGCCGGATCCGACTTGGAAGTCAACCTGAGAGCGCTATTGCAATCGCTCAGGCCTTTGTCAAGGTCCTGTCCCTGCGAGACTCGCAGCGAACACCGGCGATACAGCGCCGCCATCATTTTCGAGTCATCGGGATGGCTGGTTATCCATAAGTCGTATTGCGTCATAGCGGATGCCAAGACATCGGCTTTCCCGTAGAGCTCTCCCAGGGTGAAGCGGATATCAGCTTGCTTGGGCGCCGTTCTATCCGCTGCGTCGAGATCGGCATTGGCGCCGGGAATGTCTTTATTGGCCAGGCGCAGCTGCGCGCGCACCACCCTTGCTTGCACGTAGTCCGGATTGAGTTCCAGCGCACGATCGAAATCGGCCGTCGCCGGGATGGGTTGATTGTTCTCCCAATACACCATGCCACGCTGATAAGCGTACTCGGGCTCGTTCGAGTTCAGTTCACAGGCCCGCGTCAAATCGGCAAGCGCGTGCTCAAGATCGTGCCGCGCGGCGAACGCCGCTCCGCGCCGGGCAAACGCCGCCGCGTCGGCGGGCTCTTCGTCCTGGCTCTTGGTCTCCGGCGCATCGGTGGCCCCCGCTGACGCGGATTTTGAGAGATTGAATACCGGGCCGCTGTTGTACGTGATGTACAACCGATGTTGACTATTCGCGACGTAAACGTGATGCGATAGGAAAAAATCCGCGCCCAGCAACATATCGCCCTCCTCAAGGTCGATATCCGCGATGCGCAAACGTATGTTTTTGATTTCCTCGTTATCGCCGATCTTGAAGCTGGAGAATGGGGCGATATAGTTCTTCACCAGACTGCGGCCGATACCTGTCGAATAGCCGGCGGCGACGACACCGGCCGTGTCGGGTTTGATGCCCGCGCGGGCGGCCGCTTTCAATGACAGCATCGAGGACCACGCGCCTGTATCGAACATGACTCTGATCTTGGCGCCGTTGATGAATGCCGCGCCGGTGGTGTGGGGTTTCAAGGGCGTCGTGTAACCGATATCCATCGTCAACACGGGTTGTCCGGCGGCCGCCCAATAGGCCAGCGTCGCATGCTTGCAGTCCTCAGCCTTGAACAGCCGAATGACACCCTTGGCGAGGTCGTACTCGACATCATACTGCTCGAGAAAATTCTGGCCGAGGATCGCGCCGTTGCCGGCTTCGCTGCCGCCGACGAGAAACTCGATGTCATGCATCGGTATGCCGGCGATAGTGAACTCCCTAACGGTGGCGATCTTGGCGTCGGTTGAACCCCCGACACCCTTGATCTTGAAACCGATTGGAGCAAGCCGCTGCTTGAGATTGAATTCCGCGGCCGTGGCGGAGCTGATCATGCTGAAGAACGCCCCGCTATCCAGAAGAAATTGTTCGTCCGCGCCGTTGATCTTCGCGGTAAGCGTCGGTTTCAAACCCGACATCGTGATCGGGAATTCAACTACCCTGCCGAGCTTGCACTTCGTATCTGCGCGAACCGGGGAGGCCGCAAGGCTTGCCGCGGTGAGCACGCCGCACCCAAGCCAGCGGAGCAAACTTAACTTCCGTGTTGCGGTATGCACCGGGCAAGTTTGCACTGAATCGCCGGCCTCGGTCAAAGCCCTCAGCGCAAACTCACCGCGACGCGTTGGCTGATGCCGCACAGGAGCTCATAGGGTATGGTCTCCGCCCAGACAGCGATTTCCTCCACCGGCAGCCCCACTCCCCAAAGCACGACCGGATCGCCCAGCTGGGGTGGCCGCTTGAGGTCGGTGACATCGATTCCGATCATGTCCATCGACACCCGGCCCGCCAGACCGGTGCGTTCGCCGTTGACCAAGACCGGAGCGCCCGAGGCCAGATTCCGTGGGTAACCGTCGCCGTAGCCCACCGCCGCCACCGCCAGCCGCGTGGGACGTGCCGCGGTCCAGGTGCCGCCGTAGCCCACCTGCTCTCCCACCGCGAGGTCCTTCACGGCAATCACGTGCGAATGCAGAGTCATCACGGGGCGCAGGCCGTAGTCCGCGCCGATCGCACCTTCGTTGGGAGACACTCCGTACAGCAGCAGGCCGGGCCGCACCCAGTCGGCCTGGGCTTCCGAGAAGCTGAGCATGCCCGCCGAATTGGCGATGCTGCGCTCTCCGGGAAGAGAGCGCGTCGCGGCCGCAAAGCGCGCAAGCTGCTCGCTGGTCGTGGAGAGTTCCGGCTCATCGGCGCTAGCCAGATGCGTGAACAAGTTCACGGGAGACTGCACCGCGCTCAAGCCGCTCAAGGCCGCATGCGCGGCGCCGAACGCCGCGCCCTTGAATCCCAGCCGATTCATGCCGCTGTCGAATTTGAGCCATACCTTGAAGGTGACGCCGGGCGCCGCCGCGCGCAGCAGTTCGATCTGTTCCTGCGTGTGCACGGCCAGTTCGAATCGGGCCGCCGCCGCCGCTTCGAGCTGGTCGCGATCGAAGACGCCTTCGAGCAACACCGTCGGGGTTTCGATGCCGGCCGCCCGTAGAGTAAGACCCTCATCGACGCGCGCCACGGCGAAGGCATCGGCCGATTCCAGCGCCCGCGCGACATTGACGAGACCGTGACCGTAGGCGTTGGCCTTGATCACGGCCATGACGCGCGACTTGGGCGCCCACTGCCGCACAATTTGCAGATTATGACGAAGAGCGCCGGTGTCCACCGACGCGCTGACCATGGGGATCACCGGAATCTCACCGCGGCTTCACCGAAATACGCCCTCGCCATAAGACTCAGGCACGAAGCTCTCGAACTTGGTGTACTGACCGAGGAATGTCAGCTGCACATCGCCCGTCGGACCGTTGCGGTGCTTGGCGATGATGATGTCGGCGATGCCCTTGCGCGTGGTGTTCGGCTCGTAGAATTCTTCTCGGTAGATCAGCAGAATCAAATCTGCGTCCTGTTCCAGGGCTCCCGAGTTATGGCTGACAATACCGTCGGCCAACCAACTCGCCGGACCCGGAACCGTCATGTCGAAGACTTCTTCCTCGCCTTCGAGGCCAACGGCAACGACGCGGTCCCAGAAAAGATCAGAATTTGACCAAATCTTCAGCGCGTCGCTATCGAGCAAATCGAGGTAGGAATTAAAAGTCGCGCGTGATGGCGCGTGACGAAAATTATCGCTCGAATATGGAGTACCGCGCATTGATCCTATTTGGCGCCCGGTCAACCCCTGTGCTCTCATCGACGATTGTAGTTGCGCGCACAATTCCTGAGGCAAAGTATCTACGTTCGGGTTCGGGCGCGTCAACGCAAGTTTCGCCGCCAAAACTTTCGCCGGAGCTTCGCGAGGTCCAAACGCTCCGACTCTGGCTAGAAACAGAGCCTGCTGCTCGGATCCGCTGACCCCAACCGACCAAAGAGGTCTGCCGCTATATTGCCGCACTTGTTGAATGCGTCCGACGATGCCGAGGCGCAACAGCAGCGCAGACACGTCTCGGACGAGTTGTTCGCTGCAGCTAGCGAAATAGACTCTCGGGGCGCCACGTTGGCCTGCCGGACGAACGTGGATACACCCATCGGTGGCCCACAAATGTTTGAGCAGCAATCCTATTTGTGCATCGCCCAGTTGGAATACCGCCGACGGCAAATGCTTTTGGTGTGAGCGCTGATTGTGTATGCCGAGGCCCTTCAGCCATGCGCCGACGCCGGCGCTGTGCCAGCGATTGCCGTTGCCCGCAATGACGAGCTGGTGCCAGTTGCCGCGGCCCGGATGCCGCGTTACGGTGCTGCCGAGAGCCACTGCGCACTCGGTCACTAATTGACTGTTAGCCTCCGAACCCGTGGTATAGCGCAGGGGCCGATTGGTGAGGTAGCTGCCATCGCCCACCAAGTGGCCCAGCAGCGAGATCTCGGCGTCCGACCAGGTCACAGGATTGGTGACCGAAGGAAATTGCCGGGCTACAGCGACTCGAGAACCCGGACCTAACTCTCCGACCACCTTCCATCCGTGCCCCGTAAAGACGCGATGATTCGCCGTCGCCCGCAGCGTACGGCCGCTCGCCAGTGACACACGGAATACTTGGCGTACTCCCTTTGACCATACCAAGTCGCTTTGCGCCTTGATGATTTTCTGATCCGCACTCATGGCCCACACTTCGGGAGTCTGCCCGACGAGTTCGCGTATGGGCACTCGTCGGCCGTCGGTCAACATCACGGGCGTCTCCCCGGTGACGCACTCGCGAAGATCCGACATGACCGGCTTCTTCTCGGTCCGCTGCTCGACGCCGCGATTGAGCTGCGACAGCGCGATGACCGGCACCTTCAATTCCTTGGCCAGCGCCTTGAGCGATCGCGAAATCTCCGAGATCTCGGTCGCGCGATTCTCCTTGGTGCCGGCAACCTGCATGAGCTGCAGGTAATCCACGACGATCAGATCGAGGCCGCGTTCGCGCTTCAATCGCCGCGCACGCGCGCGAATCTCGGTGGGCGATGAGTCCCGGGGTCTCGTCGACGAAGATCTTGGCGCTGCTCAATTGCGTCATCGCGGAATCGATGCGCGGCCAATCCTCTTCTTGCAGTCGGCCGGAGCGCAGATTGCTTTGGTTGATGCGGCCCAAGGAGGAAATCATGCGCAGGGTCAGCGATTCGGCCGACATTTCCATGCTGAAGATCGCCGCCGACTTATTCGAGCCCAGCGCGGCGTTCTCGGCGATGTTGACCGCCAGCGTGGTCTTGCCCATCGACGGCCGGCCGGCGACGATGATCAGGTCGCCCGGCTGCAGACCGGAGGTCATTTCATCGAGCTGTTTGAATCCGGTCGGAATGCCGGTCATCTTGCCGTCGGAGTGGTACAGCTCGTCGATGCGGTTGACCACCTCCGGCAGAATGCTCTTGACCGTCCTGAAGCCGACCTTGCCGCGCGAGCCCGCCTCGGCGATCTCGAACACCGCGCGTTCGGCGTCATCGACGATTTCGCGCGCCTCGCGCCCTTCGGGTTCGAGCGCGCTGCCGACGATGAGATTGCCGGCGGTGATGAGCTGGCGCAGCACCGAGCGCTCGCGCACGATGTCCGCATAGGCGCGGATGTTGGCGGCGGTCGGCGTGTCGCGCGCCAGCGAGCCCAAGTAGGCCAGGCCGCCCACCTGATCGAGCACGCCCTGGCTCTCCAGGTGGCCGGACAGGGTCACGGCATCGCAGGGCTGGCTGCGCTCGATCAGGCCGGCGACCGCCTCGAATATCAGCCGGTGATCGTTGCGGTAGAAATCCTCGGCGAGCGACGCGGTCGGCGACTTGGTCCCAGGCGGCGGAATCGAGCATCAGGCCGCCGAGCACCGATTGCTCGGCTTCGATCGAATGCGGCGGCAGGCGCAGGCCGTCGCCCGCGCCTCCGCTCGATCCAAAGGAACGATTACCGACGCGAGCGGCCATGCGCAACCCCTAAGGGGACGCGATTGCCCGCCGCTACTCTTCGGCGACGATGGTGACCGTCAAGGTCACATCAACGTCGGTGTGCAGATGCAGCTGCACCTGATGCTCGCCGGTGGTGCGGATCGGTCCGGTCGGCATGCGCACTTCGCTGCGGCTGATCGGCTGGCCCGCCTTGACCGCCGCCTCGGCGATATCGGCCGTGCCGATGGAACCGAACAGCTTGCCTTCCGCGCCCGCCTTGGCCTTGAGCTCGAGCTTGAAGTTCTCGAACTTGAGCGCGCGCGCCTGGGCCGCCGCCAGTTCCTGATTCGCCTTGGCTTCGAGCTCGTGGCGCTGCGCCTCGAACTTGGCGATATTGGCGGCCGTCGCCATGGTCGCCCTGCCGGTGGGCACCAGGAAATTGCGCGCGTAGCCCGACTTCACCTTGACGCGATCGCCGATTTGGCCGAGGTTCGCGACCTTCTGCAACAATATGATATCCATGTGCTGAGCCCGCCGTTAGTGCTGATCGGTGTACGGCAGCAGCGCCAGGAAGCGCGCGCGCCGGATGGCGAGCTGCAGCTGGCGCTGATAATGCGCGCGCGTGCCCGTGATGCGGCTCGGAACGATCTTGCCGGTCTCGGTGATGTAGCTCTTGAGCGTGGTCAGATCCTTGTAGTCGATCTGCTTGACGTCATCGGCCGTGAATCGGCAGAACTTCTTGCGGCGAAAAAAACGTGCCATGTTGTCTCCTATTCCTTACCGTGCGCCCATGGGCATGTCGTCGTCATCGCCATCGTCGCCGAAGTCATCGTGGCGGCGGGCGTTCTCATCCGGCGCGCGCGCCATCGGCGAGGGCTCGGTGACGGCTTCATCCATCTTCACCACCAGGCTGCGCAGCACCGCGTCGCTGAAGCGGAACGAGCCGGTGAGCTCGTCGAGGGTCTTCTGATCGCATTCGATGTTCAGCAGGATGTAGTGCGCCTTGTGGACCTTGGAGATGGGGAAGGTCAGCTGGCGCCGGCCCCAATCCTCGAAGCGATGCACCGCACCGCCGCCGGCACTGATCATGCCTTTGTAGCGATCCACCATCGCAGGAACTTGCTCGCTCTGGTCCGGATGGACCAGGAGCACGATTTCATAATGCCGCATTGTAGGCTCCCTACGGTTTTAGCCTCCCGTTGCGAGCGGTGAGGCAAGGAGTGAATGCCGGTCGAGCCGGCGAAAAAGAGCGCGAAGGATACGCGCTTGGGGCCGGTACAGGTCAACCTGACGGTCAACCTCGCCGCCGCTGCCGCCGCGCCTCGAACAGGGCCACCCCGGCCGCCACCGACACATTCAGGGACTCCACCTGCCCGGCCATGGGGATGCGCACCAGAAAGTCGCAGCGCTCCCGGGTCAGGCGCCGCATGCCGGCTCCCTCGGCCCCCAGCACCAGGGCCAGCGGCCGCTTCAGGTCCGCCGCATACAGGGTCTGAGGGGCCTCCCCGTCGGTTCCCACCACCCAGATACCGCGTTCCTTGAGCGCATCGAGCGTGCGCGCCAGATTGGTCACGCTGGCCACCGGCACGAATTCCGCGGCGCCGGCCGCCACCTTGCGCACCACGCCGTCCACCGGCGGCGGCGCGGTCCTTCGGGATGACCACCGCGTGCGCGCCGGCGGCATCCGCCGTGCGCAGGCAGGCGCCGAGATTATGCGGATCGGTGACCCCGTCGAGCACCAACAGCAAGGGATCCCCCGCCACTTGACTTAATGCGGCGAGCAGACTCGTGTTCGTCCCAGGCCTTGAGCGGCCGCACCGCCGCCACCGCCCCCTGGTGCGCCACATCTCCCACGAGTTTTGCGAGCGCCTCGCTGCCGATCGACTGAACACGCACGCCCGCGCTCTGCGCCCGCTCGTTCAATTGCCGGGTGCGGGCATCGTCCCGCGGCTGCGCCACCCACAACTCCAGCAGCCGCTCCGGCGCTCGTTCCAGCACCGCATTGACGGCATGCAGGCCGTAGACGAAATTGCGCCGCGAATCAGCCACTATGGCCGCGCCTCCTCAGCCTGGGCCGCCGTCCTGAACACCGCCGCGGCGACTCATCCACGGCCGCCGCGTCCGCGCTTGGCACCCCCGCCTCTTCCGCCGCGCTGCGATCCGCCGCCGCGCCTGGACGTGCCGCCCGGCCCGCGTTTCACATGCTGCCCGCCATCGCCCCCACCGCCCGCGCCGCGCCGCGGCGCCCGCACCGTGCCATGTCCCGTCGCTCCGTCCGCGTCCAGCAATTCGAAATCGATTTGTCGCTGCGTGAGATCGACACGGTTCAAGCGCACACGCACCGTGTCGCCCAGCTGCCAGCGCCGGCCGGTGCGCTGGCCCACCAGACCCATGCCGCCATTCTCGAGCTCCCAGTAGTCGCCGGGGATGGCGGAGATATGCACCAGCCCGTCGATGGGCATTTCCTTCAGCTGCACGAACAGTCCGAACTCGAGCGCACTGGTGATCGTGGCGTCGAAGGTCTCGCCGACCCGCGGCTGCATGTACAGGCACTTCAGATACCCCATCACATCGCGCGACGCGTCATCGGCGCGCCGCTCGCGCTGCGAGCTCTCGGCGCCGAGGGTCTGCAATTCCGCCGTCGTGTAGCGATGCCCGGACGGCGAATTCGGCAGCACGGCCGCCTTGATGGCGCGATGCACCAGCAAGTCCGGATAGCGGCGGATCGGCGAAGTGAAATGCGCGTACTCTTCGAGCGCCAGGCCGAAGTGGCCGATATTGGTTTGCTGATACACGGCCTGAGCCAGCGAGCGGATCACCAGGCTCTCGAGCATGCAGGCCGTCGGGCCGCGCCGCCAGCCGCTCCACCAATTGGCGGAATTCACGGGGAGTCGGCTTCTCGGAGAACACCGCGCCCACCTGCAATGCATTCAGGACCTTCTGCAGTTCGGTGACGCGCTTGTCTTCGGGCTGGCCGTGCACCCGATACAGGCTGCCCGCCTTCGCCAGGCGCAGCGCCACCGCCGCCTCGACATTGGCGGCGATCATGCACTCCTCGATCAGGCGATGCGCGTCGTTGCGCGTCACGGCGTAAAATCCCTCGATGCTGCCGTCGGCGCCGATGCGCGCCTTGACCTCGCCGCCGCGAAAATCCAGCGCGCCGCGTGCGTCGCGCGCCTCCTTCAGCGCACCGTAAACGGCATACAGCGTTTGCAGCGAGACACGCTACCGCGGGTGCCACATCGCCGGCGTGTCTCTGCGGGTTCTGCAAGTAGCCCACGCCTGGTCGTAGGTCAGCCGCGCGTGCGAACGGATCACGGCCTCGTAAAATCGGCTCTTGCCCGGCTTGCCGTTCTTGCTGATACGCATGTCGCAGACGAATGCCAGGCGCTCGACGCGCGGCATGAGCGAGCACAGATGATTGGAGAGGTTCTCCGGCAGCATCGGAATGACCCGATCCGGGAAATAGACCGAGGTGGCGCGGGAGCGCGCCTCGGCGTCGAGTTCGCTGCCGCAACGCACGTAATTGCTGACATCGGCAATGGCGACAATGAGCCGCCAGCCGCCGCCGCGCACAGCCTCCGCATACACCGCGTCATCGAAATCCCTGGCGTCCTCGCCGTCGATGGTCACCAGCGGGACATTCGCGAAGATCCTCGCGGCCCTCGCGGTCGGCCGCCTGCACTTCCGGAGCAAAGCGATTCGCAGCGCGAATGACCTCCGGAGGAAATTCCTGCGGCAGATCATGCCGCAGAATCGCAAAACGCGCCGCCAGATCCGACGGACGCAGGTTCTCGAGCACCTCGACGACACGGCCGTGCGCCGCTGCTTCGCCTTGCGGGCGCTTGGTGACCTCGACGATGACGTAATCGCCGTCTTCGGCGCCGTGCCGGTCCCGCGCGGCCACCTCGACCGAGTACCAATGTCCCGGATCCTCCGGTTCGACGCTTGCCCGCGATCGTGGCCCGCACGCCAGATGCCGCCGATCCGCAGCGGCGCGTCGCCGATGCGGCGGATCAGGCGCGCGATGCGCCGTCCGCGCTCGTTCATGCCGACGGCGAGCACCTCGACCCGGTCGCCATGCATCAGCGTCGCCGTATCGGCGCGCGCCAGCACCAAGGGCGCGGAACCGTCATCCGGCATGACCAGCACATCGCCGTTGGCGCGGCCGCGCACCCGGCCGGCGACACGCTCGCCTTCGCCCGCTGTGGCGAAGCCGTTCGGCCCCTCGATGGCTTGGCCGTCGCGCACCATCGCAGCCAGGCGCTTGCCCAGCGCTTCGCGCTGTGCGGCGGTATGTAAACCAAGACGCTTCGCGAGGCGCGCCGCGGTCAACGGCTCCGGCGCCTCCGCCAGATGCTTGAGCAGCAGTTCGCGGCTCGCGATGGGATCCGCGTAGCGCGATTTCTCGAGTTCTAGATTGGGATCCTCGCCGCGCCAATCCGTACCGGACGTCTTCGCCTGGTTCGCTTTGGGGCGCCGCGAGCCCGTAGGTCCACGTCGTGTCACTGCGGCAGATTATCAGCTTTGCAGGTCGCCGGGCGCATATCCGCGGGACGGCCGCACCGTTTTCTACCGATGTGTCTGGCTCAGTCCGAAAAGCGCGCGGCAGTGTTCGGCGAATTCCTGCGCGATGGCGCTCATGGGACGGCCTCGCAAAGTGGCGAGCACGAGCCGGCTGTTCTTGACGGCGCCCGCCAGAGGCCGCGCCACCAGCGCACGGCCATCATAGGTCACATTGTTCGCCGGCTTGGTGGCCAGAAGACCGTATCCGAGACCGTGTCCGATGAGGCCGCGCACCATCTCCAGGGATCTGGAACGATAGCCGACCTGCGGCTCGAGGCCGGCCTCCTGAAACAGCGCCAGGATGTAATTCCGGCTGGGCTCGACATCGAGCAGGATCAGGGATTCCTGCACCAAATCCGCCAGCGCCAGGGCGGAAGATGCCGCCAATGGGTGACCCTCGGCGAGCAGCACATAGGGCGTCAATTCCACCAGGTGCTCGACCTGCAGCTCCTCGCTCAAGCCGACGTCGTACAGCAGCGCAATCTCCGTGTCGCTGCGCCGCAGGCTTGCGGCCAGGTGATCCTGGTCGGCTTCGATCAGCGTCAGCGCCAATGCGGGATGCAATTTCGTGATGCGCGACACCAGCGCAGGGAGAATGTACGGCGCGATTACCTGATAGCAGCCGACGGCCAGAGCGTCCTCGGCACCGCCGCGCGCCACACGCCGAGGATGAAACCGCCGTGGTACTCCGTAGGCGCGATTGGCATAGATCAGCGGCGCGCCGGTGCCCGCCACGAAGATGTCCTGCACCGAACCGAACACGACGAAGTGCGACCCCACGCGCTCGCTTGCCGTGACGCGACAATCGAAGGCCACCAGGGAATCGACCACTCGCGGCGCGCCCGTGAGCTGTGTCGTCCAGGTCGCGCAATCGAACTTGGCTGCGCCCTGGGCTCCGCTGCGGCCCGCGAAATTATCGGAAATATGCGCCTGATCGTCGCGCAGCACATTGACGCAAAACACGCCGTTCTTGAGCAACGCGTCGATCACCGGGCTGAGATGATGGATGCACACCAGCAGCGTCGGCTGCGGCGTATCCGCCGACACCGACACCATGGCGGAAACGGTCACTCCGTGCCGCCCCGCGACACCGTCGGTTGTAACCACATTGACCGTGCTGGCGGCATAGCTCATACCATGCAGGAATTGCTGCCTGAGGGCGCGATCCGCCGGCATTGGTTGCGATTGATCTCGCGTACCGCTCATCGTCAGTGCTCCTGGTACTGCTGGGGCGGCCGGCCCCGGCCCATATGATCATCGCTCATTGCCGGATTTAACCAAAGGACGGCGCTCACGGACGGGCTTTCCGGCCGGCGCCGCCCATTCGCGTAGCCATTCATTTGACAAGCCCCAGGTCAGTGCGTACATTTCTGCGCCTCGCATACGGCGGACCCATCTTGCCCAGGTGGCGGAACTGGTAGACGCGCTGGTTTCAGGTACCAGTGGAGCAATTCGTGGAGGTTCGAGTCCTCTCCTGGGCACCATCTAAAATTTCCTTATATTTCTGTTACTTACGAGCAACAGCGAATGGAAAACCTCAAACCCTTCGATCCGGCGGACATCGACGAAACCCTGACGCGCGTCGTCTCCCGCGCAGGTCACACCTTTTTGCTGTTTCCATATATCGAAGCCACCGGCGCCGTACCGAAATTCAATTCCGTCGGCCGCGAGATAGCGGGACCGGCCGCGACCATCGCGGACTTCGCGGCGCTTTCCGCACAGTTGACCCAAACCGCAAAACAAGCGCAGTGGTTCATATCCTTCAACACCCCCTGGCTGGTGGCGTTGTCCGAGGTGCAGGAGATCGCACACCGTCCCTCGGTTCCCAGAGGCACGCGCCGCTAGCCCCAACGGTGACGGATCGCTCCTCGAAGGCAAATCTCGTCGCGCATGGATTGGAACTACGATTTCAGATCGTCATCGGTCCCTCTATCGTGTTCCTTCGATAGATCATTCTTCTCGGTGTGGGCCCGGTCCGTCGCCTGATCACCGGAATCCACAGACTTCTCCGCCGTCCGCTGATTGCGTAACTTCAGCCAGTCCTCAAGCCCCTTTGCTCTCAGCTCCTCGAGGGTCGGCGAATCTCCCCGCTGAGCGCGCAGCTTTAGCCAATCTTCCACTCCCCTTTGTCTAGCTTGATGAAGCTCTTCTCTTGCGCTCGTAACAGGGTGAAACGATTGTGGCGTGTGCTCGACTTGGCGGTCGTTCATACTATCGCGTAAAGCGTCAACGTTCAACTAAATCCTGGGCTCGGCCAGCGGAGATTTTCGCGGCCAGCAGGTCCTCACGCGAAATGAACGGTGCCGTCAGACCGTCATCTATCTGAACATCCACTCGTCTTTGCCATGCTGCGTCGAATTCGACACCACTGATTTTGGGCATGATATCCACCATCACTGGCGGTGTACCCATGCGAAAGAAATTGTCCGGCTCGGAAAAATCGCTGGCGCTTAGGCCTTCGATCGGTGCTCCGAACTTCGCGAGCGCGGTATATACAGCTTTGCCGTTTTCAGGGTCTGCCCCGATCAAGATGTCCAAGTCTTTGGTAGCACGCGGCTGTGCGTGAAAGGAAACGGCGTATCCGCCAACGATCAGATACCTAACCTGTTCGGCGTTGAATACGGATAATAGTTCTTTGAAGTCTCGGTACATCCGCTGCCCCCCCCTTCAGTGCCTGAAGTTCAAGGTTGAGGTCCATCACGGCGCGAATCCGTTCGCTTCCCGGGAGGCGTTGCCAAGCCCGATATTCATCCAGCTTCATCGCGCGCAGGCTCTTGTAGCGAGTGATCGTTTTGTCCATTGAATTAAACTAACACAAATTGTGGTGCGGAAACGCACTAGCCCACCTCTCTTTCGCCCTTCTTTTTCCTTGATAATCCTACGGTTAGCGTCCGATCGACGGGCCTCCAATTCATCACTGTCGGAGCGCTCGTCGTATGGCGTCGATCGCGAGAGCCGCGCTTGAGACTGAATGCCACGGATTTGCAATTCCTCGCTAGGATGACCACTCTGCGCTCGTTCCAGTCCCACCAGGCGCCGGATTGTGACAGCATCGGAAGGTTGCCCATCGCGCTAGTGAAAGTCCCGCGGCGGATTGCGTAGTGACAAGTCCTGGTGCGGAAGGCATATTGGCGGGTGATTGCCCCCTACAATGAATAACCGACAGGGCCTTCATGATGTCTTCGTTTTTGGATCGCCAGAGCACCGTTGCGCCACCCGGATTCAATCGATTCTTGGTACCTCCCGCCGCCATGGCGGTGCATTTGGCCATAGGCCAGGTCTACGCTTTTTCGACATTCAATCTGCCGCTCACCAAGCTGATCGGCCTCAAAGCTTCGGCCCCCGGGGACTGGGATCTGAAGCAAATGGGCTGGGTATTTTCCATCGCCATCGCCATCCTCGGCATATCCGCCGCCGTGTTCGGCCGCTGGGTCGAAGCAGCCGGTCCGCGCAAGTCGATGTTCACTGCCGCCCTATGCTTCGGCGGGGGATTCATCCTTGCCGCGATCGGAATTCACCTGCATCAGCTTTGGATACTGTACCTGGGCTACGGCGTGCTCGGAGGCTGCGGACTGGGCATCGGCTATATCTCGCCTGTCTCGACCCTGATCAAATGGTTCCCCGATCGACCGGGCATGGCCACGGGCATGGCCATCATGGGCTTCGGCGGCGGCGCCCTCATTGCCGCGCCCCTTTCGGTATTGCTCATGGCCCATTTCAAGACGGCGAGCTCGAACGGCGTGCTCGAGACCTTCGTCACCATGGGCGTGATTTATTTCATGTTCATGATGATCGGCGTTTACACGATTCGCGTGCCGGCGGCCGATTGGAAACCCGCCGGCTGGACCGCGCCGACTCAACCCAAGCAATTGATGACCACGGCCAATGTCGCGGTCGACATGGCATGGCGTACGCCGCAATTCTGGCTGCTGTGGGTGGTGCTCTGTATGAACGTCACCGCAGGCATCGGCGTACTCGGTCAAGCCTCGCCGATGATCCAGGAAATATTCAGCGGCCGAGTATCGGCGCCGGCCGCAGCAGGCTTCGTCGGACTGATCAGCCTGTTCAACATGCTCGGCCGGTTCTTATGGGCATCCGCCTCGGACTACATCGGCCGGCGCAACACCTACATGGTCTTCTTCCTGCTCGGCATCCTGCTTTACTCGACGGTGCCTACGCTCGGACATCTGGGATCCATCCCCCTGTTCGTCGCCGCCTTCTGCCTCATTCTCTCCATGTACGGCGGGGGCTTCGCCACCATTCCGGCTTACTTGCGCGACATGTTCGGCACCTACCAGGTCGGCGCCATTCACGGCCGGCTGCTGACAGCCTGGGCCGCGGCGGGCGTATTGGGTCCTGTGCTGGTGAACTACATCCGGCAGTACCAGATAGACAGCGGCGTGCCCAAGGAGCAGGCGTATTCGGTCACCATGTACATCATGGGCGGCCTGCTGCTCATCGGTTTCCTTTGCAATTTCGCCATGCGCGCGGTCGATGAGAAGTATTTCCACCGTGGGGGCAGCCAAGCATGAAAGGAAGACTCATCGTTCTGTGGGCTGCCGTGAGCATTCCCCTGTTGTGGGGCGTGATGAAGACCCTGGAAAACGCAATGAAGTTGTTCGAGTAATTCGCGCCGAAATGTTTGCTCAACGGGGTGAGCCTCACCCTCAGGAGTCCGTTGTGAATGTGAATCTCAGCCTAGCCCCCCTGGTCGCGCTAATCGCAGGCATTTTGATTTTGGTCATGCCGCGGCTGCTCAACTACATCGTCGCCCTCTATCTGATCGTCATCGGGCTGCTCGGCCTGTTCGGCGGCGGAGCGTTTCATCTGAGGTGAAAGCGCGCCCACGGGCGTTGGCAGAGCGGGCGGCTAGATGACACCGCCAAGCGCGGCGCCGTTCGGGCTGCCGAGGCCCGTGCAAGCATCCCAACCCACGGTGGCCGCGAAGTCGCCGTTGTTGCCGCTCGTGATGTCGCGCAGCGCCTTCGGGCTTTGATAGAGCTGCGGATTGATGTAGCCCGCGGGTTTGCCCGACACCTGGTTGATGCGAGCGAGCAAGGCAGCCCACAGGGGGGCGACGGCGCTGGTGCCGCCGATCACGGTGTTCGTGCCGTCGATCCGGACCGCATACCCAGTTTCCGGGTCGGCATTGCCCGCCACATCGGGCACGCCTCGCTTGGACAGTGCCACCGACTGCCCTTGCTCGTCGGCGGTCAATCCCGTCTGCCACGTGGGCACCGCGAAGAAACTGCTGATGCCGCCGCCGCTGGCGCCTCCTTCCGCACCGTCATTCCACACGACCTCGCCGGCGATGGTGCTGCCGGTGGCCTGAAGACTGGTGCCGCCACAGCCCAGCGCGAAGGGGCTCGAAGAGGGAAAATCCACCTGATCTCCGCTGCTGACGCCGTCGCTCGACCCGCTGTCGCCGGAGGCCACGCACACCGTGATGCCCATCGTCGCCGCCGCCTGGAATGCCTCGTCCATGGAGGTCATCGCCTGAGCCGTCCAAGACGACTCGGGACCGCCCCAACTGATGGAAATCACCGCGGGCTTATGCGTGGTGTCGTGGATCGCCGTGGTGATGGCGTCGAGAAAGCCGGCGTCGGTATTGGGCGCGAAGTACACCACGATGTTCGCCTGCGGGGCGATGGCTCCCACCACTTCGATATCCAGCATGACCTCGCCGTCGGGTCCATTGGCATCGCCGGTCGGACTGTTCGCGCCGCCATCCACCGGCACGGCGACCACCGAAGGCGTGGCAACACCAAGACCTTGGAAGTAAGTATCGAGATCCGCCGGGACAAAGCCGCCGCCCAATTCAATGAGAGCCACGCACTGGCCCTGACCCGTGCCGGCCGGAAATCCATAGGCTGAGGCCACCTGCAGCGGTGTGTAGGACACGGCTTTGCTCGTGGCAGGCCGCAGTCGAAAGTGCGGCGACGCCTGCGGGCGGTCGTCGAGGCCGAAGACCGCTTCGACGATGCCCGACAAATCGGCGGGCAGCAGAATCGCTCCGGTACGGCCGCGATAGCGTCGGCCGGCATGATTCATGTGGTGCAATTGAACGCCGAAAGCGCTGCTGAATTGCGCCACCGTTCCCGACAGCATCACGGTGCGGCGAGCCGCGTCCTCCTGCTCCACCGCAAGACCGCGTGCCGCCGCAAAGGCGCGCACCGCGGCCAAATCCGCTGCCTCGGCGCCATGCCGCCGGGCGAATTCGTCGCGGCTCAGGAAGGGATGAGTGCGGCCGGAAGCTATTGCGGCCACTCGGGCCGAAAATTCGTGCTGAGCGCGGCGGCGCAGGAGCATCGTTACCTGCAGACGCTCCGTCGGCTCGGCGGGCCCGATGGTCCGGGCGCCCGGCACCGCGACCCGTTCGCTGCCTTTGAGAGAAATGTTGGACATGATTCCTCCTTCCAGTTTCATAATGCGACCGCCGGAAGCAACGCGGGTTCCCGGCGCCGCACCGGCCGCGGCCGCCGATGGCGGTTCAGCTGGGCGCCTACTGCTCCCCCGCCCGCAGCGGCCGCCGCGCAAACCAGCCGAAGGCGAAAATGGTGAAATAGCAAAATGCCGGCACGACGAGGGCGTGCTTCAATCCCCACAAATCCGCAGCGTGGCCCGTCACCAGCGGCACGATGGCGCCGCCGACGATGGCCATGCAGATGACACCTGACCCTTCTGCCGCACGCTTGCCCAGGCCTTCGCTGGCCAACGTAAATATCGTCGGGAACAGGATGGAATTGAACAGCCCGACTGCGAGCAGCGACCAACCCGATACGAGGCCCGTGGTATTCGCCGAAATCGTCAACAAGACGATGACGATGAGCGCAGCGCAGGACAGCACCTTGCCGGGTGCGAACAACCGCAGCAGCCACGCCCCTACGAACCTTCCGACCATGGCTCCGCCCCAATAGAACGACACGTGCTTTCCGGCAAGTCCGGGCTCCATGCCAAGCACGTTCGCTTGCATCAGATAGATGACGATCAGCGAGCCGATGGCGACCTCGCCGCCGACATAGAGAAAAATGCACAGGGTTCCGAACGCAAAGCGCGGCCGAGTGAGCAGGTTGAAGGCGCGCAAGATGGGCGTCGGTTCTGCCGGCGTTTCGACCAAGCTGTTACGCCACAGCCAGACCATCGCGGCCAGCAGCACGAGTGCGATGGCAAGCCCGATATAGGTGTGGACCACGACCTGGGTCTCGACCCCGCGAAACGCGTCGAGAGCGGCTCCGGACAGAGTCGCTGGGTCAACCGTCGCCAAGGAGCCCAGGATCAGAATCGAACCTACGTAAGGGAATATGGTGGTGCCCAGCGAGTTGAACGCCTGCGCGAAAGTCAAACGGCTGCTGACCGTGCGCACCGGCCCCAGCATGGAGATCAACGGGTTCGCGACCACTTGAACGGTGGTGATTCCGGAAGCCAAGACGAACAAAGCCAGTAGAAATAGACCGAACAGTCCGTGCGCGGATGCGGGGATGAACAACAAGCAGCCCGCGGTCATGGTCAACAGGCCGGCAACCGCCGATCGCATATAGCCAATGCGCCGTACCAGCGCGGCGGCGGGAAGTGAAATGATGAAATACGCCACGAAGAACGCCGATTGCACCAGCATCGCTTCGGCGACCGACAGCGTGAACAGTGCCTTGAGCTTGGGGATGATCACGTCATTGAGGCTGGTGATCCCGCCGAATACGAAGAACAATGCGTACACGAAAGCTTGCAGATTGGCCGCGTAAGTGGCGGCGGCATCGCTGCCATCGGCATTCGTTTGGGCGGGCGAAGATGCGACTGCGGTTCCGTATGCCATGTGTTCCCCTTTCGACTTATGTTTGTCAGATAGCGTTGCCAGCACTACCTTAGACGAGTGACATCGCTGTCACCCACTACTAGCCTACAACATCGTATCCGCGGCGTCGCCGCGAATCAGCCGAACGGGTTCTGCCGGATGATGGTTTGATCGCGATCCGGACCGGTAGAAATGATGGTAATCGGCACCTCAACCAGGGATTGCAAGCGCTCGAGATAGCTGCGGGCGTTGGCGGGCAACTCCTCGTAGCGTCGGATCCCCACGGTGCTCTCCTTCCATCCCGGAATGTCTTCGTAGACCGCTTCGGCGTCGCCGAAGTGCTCGGACAACAGCGGCGGTGTCAGGGAAATGGCGCCGCCGATCTTGTAGCCCACACAGACACGAATCGTATCCAGGCCGTCGAGCACATCGAGCTTGGTGACGCACAGCGAGGAGCAGCTGTTGTGAACGATGGAGCGCCGCAAGGCGACGGCGTCGAACCAGCCGCAGCGTCTGCGCCGGCCGGTCACTGAGCCGAACTCATGACCCACGCGAGACAGGTGTTCGCCGAACTCGTCGAACAGCTCCGTCGGAAACGGACCCGCGCCGACGCGGGTGGCATAGGCTTTGACGATGCCGAGCACCTCGTGCAGCCGCCGCGGTCCCAGGCCGGTACCGGCGGCGGCCCCGCCGGCGGTGGTGGTCGAGGAAGTCACGTACGGATAGGTGCCCAGATCCACATCCAGCATGGCCCCCTGCGCCCCTTCGAACAATGCGTTCTGGCCATCGACGCTCAACTGCTCGAGTATGCCGGTCACGTCCGCCACCAGCGGTTTGAGGCGCTCGCCGAGTTCCAAGTTCGATTCCAGCACCTGCTGGAAATCGACGGCAGGAAGCTGAAAATATCGCTGCAAGACGAAGTTGTGGTAATCGAGTATCTCGCCCAGCTTGGCGGCGAATCGCTCGCGGTGAAACAGATCCGAGACGCGCACGGCGCGGCGCGCGACCTTGTCTTCGTATGCCGGGCCGATGCCGCGACCTGTGGTGCCGATGGCGTTCGCGCCTTGCGCCTTTTCGCGCGCGCGGTCGAGTGCCACATGGGAGGCGAGAATCAGCGGGCACGCCGGGCTTACCCGCAGCCGCTCGAACACGGGGACGCCCTGCTCGATCAGCATTTGCGCCTCCTTGAACAGGGCTTCGAGCGATAGCACCACGCCATTGCCGATCAGACAGCGCACATGCTCGTGGAGAATTCCCGAGGGAATGAGCGACAGAATGGTCTTCTTGCCGCCGATGACCAGCGTGTGCCCGGCGTTGTGGCCGCCCTGGAAGCGCACCACGGCCTTCACCTGGTCGGTCAGGAGATCGACGACCTTGCCCTTGCCCTCATCGCCCCATTGCAAGCCGATCACGACCAGGTTCTTACCCATTACGCGCCACCCACAGCAATGCCAATCCCGCCACCATGCTGATCAATCCTCCCCATCGCAGTTGCTTCGCTTCGGTCTGGGCGAGCTTCGCCATCAGCCGCTGGGCGGCCGTCGGGTTGACGAAAGGCAGCACACCCTCGAGGACCAGGTACAACGCAAAGGCGCCGGCCAAATAGCGCGCGAGTTCGCTCCACCCTATGTCCATCATTTCGGCGGAGGCTGCGGCTGCGATTTATTGAAATATTTGAAATAAGCATTGTCCGGTGCGATCACCAGCACATCGCCCTGGGTGCCCACGGCATCCCGGTACGACTGCATGCTGCGGTAAAAGCTGTAGAACTCCGCGTTCTTGGAATATGACTTGGCGTACACCTCGCTCGCAGAGGCATCGCCCTCGCCGCGAATCTGCCCGGCCTGACGCGCCGCCTCGGCCAGAATTTCGGTCTGCTGCTTGTTCGCATCGGCCCGCGTTCGCTCCGACGATTCGACGCCTTCGGCGCGCAATTTGGCCGCCTGCGCCTTGAAGGTCGCGCGCATCCTGTCGAATACCGAATCCTGGACCTGCTGGGGCAGATCGATCTTGGTGATGCGCACGTCCACCAGATCCACGCCCAGCTGCTCTGCCGCCGGGCGGGCATTCTTCATCATGGAATCGGTGAATTCGGTGCGTTCGGCGGTGACGACCTGCTGCAGCGTGCGCTGGGTCACCACGGTCTTGATGCTGTCCTTGACGGTCTCGCCGAGGCGATCGTTGGCCACTTCCTCCGCTCCGCCGGTGGCTTCGTAGTAACGGCGCAAATTATTGATGCGCCATTTGACGTAGAAATCCACCTTCAGCTGTTCCTGTTCCCGCGTCAGGAACAACTCCTGCCGATACAGTTGCGTGATGATGCGCTTGTCGAAGCGGCTGACCTCTTCGACCAGGGGAATCCGCAAATGCAGCCCCGGCTCGAAATTGGAATCGACGATTTCGCCGCCGATGGATTTGATGGCGAGCTGCCCTTCGCTGACGGTGAACACGCTGGAGCGCACCACCAAAATGAGGACGACCAGCGTCAAGAGCGTGTACAGAATTCTGTTTTGCATCAGCGTACCCCACGCGCGCGCGCAGGATCCTCGGCAGGCGCAACTTGAATTTCTGGGATGCGCGCCGGAGGCACCGTCATGGTGTCGTTCGGATTCGCAACCGACTGCGGTCCCGGCGCAATCAATTTATCGAGCGGCAAATACATCATGCTGCTGCCGTTCTTCGTGTCGACGATCACTTTGCGTGAATTCTTGTAGACGTTCCCCATGGCTTCGAGATACATGCGCTCGCGCGTCACCGCCGGGGCATGCTCGTACTGGGAAAGAACCTGATCGAAGCGTGCGGTCTCGCCCTGCGCCAGGGCGAGCACTTGCAGCCGGTAGGCCTCGGCATCCAGCACCTCTTTCGCGGCCTCGCCGCGCGCCCGCGGCAGCACATCGTTGCGGTAGGTTTCTGCATCCTGCTGATAGCGCTGGCGGTCCTTGTCGGCCTTGATGGCATCGCGCTGCGCATCCTGCACCGCTTCCGGCACGTTCACGCCGGTGAGATTCACGCTCAGGATGTGGATTCCCATATCGTAATTGTCGAGCGTCCTTTGCAGCAGGAACTTGGCTCGGTCGGTGATGGAGGCATCGAACGCCAAGGCCTTGTCGAGCGAGGCCTGTCCCACGGCCTCGCGCATCGCACTTTCGCTCACCTGGGTCAGCGTGTCTTCGACGTCACGCACCTTGAACAGCAATTTGAGCGCATCGGGCTGGATGTACTGAACGGCGGATTTGACCTCCACCAGATTGGTGTCGGCCGTGAGCATGCTGGCATCGTCGACGACGCTGTATTGATGCGAGACGTTGACGATGATTTTGCGCTCGATCGGCCAAGGAAGATGCCAGTTGTAGCCGGGTCCCGTGGTCTGCAGATACTTGCCGAAGCGCAGCACCACCGCACGTTCCTGCGCATCGACGCGGTAGAGGCCGCTGCCGATCCACACGGCAAAGATCAATACGAGGACACTGCTCAGGCCCCTGCCGAAGCTGGCGGCGTTCTGCCCCCCTCCCCCTGCGCCGCCCCCGCCGCGCCCGAACAAGGCGGATAGGCGCCGCTGGAAATTTCGCAGTACATCGTCCAAATCGTTCTGCGATTGTTGCGGACGATTCCAAGGATTGCGTTTCTCGCCGCCGGGTTCGTTCCAAGCCATGCGTAATGCCTATGTGTGAACAGCGGCGCATTCTAACAGCCGACCCGCCGTCCACAAGCTAGCTTAAGCCACGCGCTGTTCGCGGGTCCTTACCTTGGTTTCCACCAGATTGACGCCCTTACTGCCCAATAATTTGGCCACTTCGGCTAAATCGAGTTCGACGTCCAGGTCCCAGCTCCCGTCCTCGCACTGCCGCTCGGCGCGCACCGCATTGCGTTTATAGAGATCCGAACGGACGGCGGCAGCCGGCAATTCGAGATGCAGGGTCCGGCGCACCTGGTTGGGGCGCACGGCATGCGCCAAAGCCTCGCGCAACTCCTGCAAGCCCTCGCCGGTGACCGCGGAGGCCGAAACCAGTGTGGCCACCCCGTCCCTGCCCTGCACCATTCGGGGTGTTTCGCCCGCCAGATCGATCTTATTGAGCACCACCAGCTCGCGGATATCGCCCGCCCCGATGCTGCGCAGTACTTCGCGGACTTGCTCGATACGCTCATCGCGCTGTGGGTCGCTCGCGTCCACCACGTGCAGCAACAGGTCCGCATCGCGTGCCTCCTGCAGGGTGGATCGAAACGCCGCCACCAGTTCGTGCGGCAGAGCGCGCACGAAACCCACGGTATCGGCCAGCACGACCTCACCGACCCCCGCCAGCTTGACCTGCCGGACGGTGGGATCCAGCGTTGCAAATAGCTGATCGGCGACAAAGGTGGCCGCGCCCGTCAGCGCGTTGAACAGGGTGGATTTGCCGGCGTTGGTGTAGCCCACGAGCGCCACGGTAGGCACCGGCACCTCGCGCCGCACGTGCCGGCCGGTATCGCGCTGCCGTGCCAGCTTTTCCAATCGTCCCTTGAGCGTACGGATGCGCTTGGCAATCAAGCGACGGTCGGTTTCCAGCTGAGTCTCGCCGGGTCCCCGCAATCCGATGCCGCCCTTCTGCCGCTCGAGGTGGGTCCATCCCCGGACCAAGCGGGTCGACAGGTGCGAGAGCTGAGCGAGTTCGACTTGAAGCTTGCCCTCGAAACTACGGGCACGCTGGGCAAAGATATCTAATATCAGGCCGTTACGATCCAATACTCGACGGCCGGTGAGTTTCTCGAGATTGCGCTCCTGGCTCGGTGTCAGCGTTTGGTCCACCAACACCAGATCCGCATGATGCTCCTCCGCGCTGGCGCGTATTTCCTCGGCCTTTCCCGAACCAACGAAGTACTTAGGATCCGGGCGGGCCCGGGAGGCAAGCACGAGCGCCGCTCCCACCACCCCTGCCGATGCGGCCAGCGCACGGAATTCGACCGTATCGTTGGGATCTACGGGCTGCCCGATGCCGACGCCCACGAGAACGGCACGCTCTCCGCCTCGTGGACGTTCAAACAATTGCAGAGTGCCGCCTCGCCACTTGTCTGAGTGAACGACAGGTATGTTCGCAGGCCGCGATCGATGCGACTCGACCGGGGTTCATTCGACCAGGTTCACTCGACAATAGCCGGTTCCGTCACTTCGCCATCCTCACCGGTCGGCAATCGCACATTGCGCGCGGGCACCACCGTGGAAATGGCATGTTTGTAGACCATCTGGCTCACACTGTTTCTGAGCAAGACGACGAACTGATCGAAGGAATCGATCTGTCCTTGCAGTTTGATGCCGTTCACAAGATAAATTGAGACGGGCACGCGTTCTTTGCGCAGGGCATTTAAGAATGGATCCTGCAGTGACTGGCCACGGGCCATGGGTGAAGCTCCTTGTTTTTTAGTGTCATTTGAACTGCCGGACCACTTCCCTGCGGCAACAGGCACATACGTATTCATGCTAGCACAGCGCTCCTCAAGACGTGATACCGGACGGTATTGCGAATTGGCCCTTGGACAGCGCATCCATCATCTTCGGTGCCACATCAGAGTGCACGGAATCGAACCACCGCGCCCGATCGCGCCGGCGCAACCACGTCAACTGGCGCTTGGCTAGTTGCCGCGTTGCCGCAATTGCCTGGTTCTCAGCTTCGTTCAACTCACACTGTCCCGCTAAATGTCGCCACAACTGTCGATATCCGACCGCGCGCATCGATGGATGTTCCGCGCTCAGATCGCTTCTTTCAAAAAGCGCCCTGACCTCTTCCAAGAGGCCCGCTCCCATCATCGCGCCGAAGCGCTTTCCGATTCTGGTGTGCAATTCGCGGCGTTCAAGGGGCGCAAGCACAAATTCTGTGACGTCAACGTCGTCAAAAACCGACACACGCTTCTGTTGCAGTCTCGTGATGCTTTCGCCCGTCAACCGGTACACCTCGAGTGCGCGCTGAATGCGCTGCGGATCGTTGACATGAATACGCGCCGCCGCCTGCGGATCCACCTCCCTCAACTCCTGGTGCACGGCTGCCCACCCGTCGGACTCCGCCTGCGCCTCGATCGCGGCGCGCACGCCGAGGTCCGCCGCGGGCAGATCAGCAATTCCATGCGTCAAGGCGTGGAAGTACAGCATGGTGCCGCCCACCAGCAGCGGATGCCTCCCGCGCCGCCAAATATCCTGCATTGCGCCGGCCGCGTCGCGGGTGAAATCACCGACGGAGTAGCTTTCCGCTGGATCGCGAATATCGAGCAGATGATGCGGCACTCGCCCACGCATGGCTGCCGTGGGCTTGGCGGTACCGATGTCCATGCCGCGATACACGAGCGCCGAATCCACGCTAAGGATCTCGAGGGGCAGCATTTCGGCCAGACGCATCGCCAGATCGGATTTACCGGAGCCGGTGGGGCCCATCAACAATATCGCCTGCCGGCGATCGGCCGCGCCGCGTTGCGGCGCCTGGTCCGGGGCGGCCTCGTCCGTCATCGCCCGCGTAGAAAGAGCCGATCAAGATCGTTGATCGACAGGCGAACCCAGGTGGGGCGCCCGTGGTTGCACTGATCGGCGCGCTCCGTGCCTTCCATTTCACGCAGCAAGGCGTTCATTTCAGGCAGACTCAGATTGCGCTGCGCACGGACTGCGGCGTGACAGGCCATGGTCGCAAGCAAGTGATTGATCGACTCCTCGACCCGCCGCGAGTGACCTTGCTCCAGCAAGTCCGACAGAACATCGCGCACGATGCCAGCCGGATCACGTCCCGACAGGAGACTGGGAATCGCCCGCAATGCCAACTGATCGGGCGCCAAACGCGTGACCCCGAAGCCCAGTGCCGCAAATTCCGCCGCATGCAATTCAGCGGCTTCGGCCTGCGCCGGACTCACATGCAGAATCTCCGGCATCAGCAATTGCTGCTGCGCCGTTTGCCCCGCCAGCAACATCTTCATGCGCTCGTACATCACCCGCTCGTGCGCGGCGTGCATGTCCACCAAGACGATGCCGTCGGCAGTCTGCGCCAGGATATAAACACCGTGCAGCTGCGCAATCGCGTATCCCAGCGGCGCGGCATCGCTGTGCGAATGGGCGTCGCCATGCGACTGGGCGTTGCCGGCTGGCCGGCTGCCGTCGAAGGGCTGACCCTCGCCGACGCCTAGGCCCAAGTCTCCGCGCTCGACCAAGCTGCGGTAAGCATCCTCGCCCGGCGGCGGCGGCCGTCCCTCGGGCAGCACGAATCGCGCCTGATTGGGAGGCGCAACGCGATCGAAGCGTGCACTGCCCGTGAGCCAATCGAGCGGAGCGCTGCCCGCGGATTCGGCGCTGGGACGCGTGTCCGACAGCACCCGCTCCAGCGTGCGAAACACGAAATCATGAATGCGCCGCGAATCGCGAAATCGCACCTCCAGCTTCTGCGGATGAGCATTGACGTCAACGGCAGTCGGGTCCAACTCCAAATACAGCAGGTAAGCGGAGAATCTGCCGTGGAACAGCACGTCCTGATAGGCCAGCCGCACCGCGCCCGCCAACAGCTTATCGCGCACGAATCGGCCGTTGAGAAAGGCGAATTGCAGGTCCGACTGGCTGCGCGAAAACGTCGGCAGTGCCAGCCATCCGGACAGCCGCAAACTCTCGGTGTCATGCTTCAATTCGATGACGTGGCCGGCAAAGTCCTCGCCGCATATTTTGGCCACGCGCGCCAAACGCTCCGCAGTGGTGCTCGCCGCCGGCAGCGACCATACCGTCTTGCCGTTGTGCGCCAGCGTAAAGGCCACGTCGAACCGGGACAGCGCCAGGCGTTCCAGCATGCGCACGATGTGCTGATATTCGGTGGTCTCGGTGCGCAGAAATTTACGCCGTGCCGGCACGTTGAAGAATAGATCGCGCACCTCGACACTGGTGCCGAGCGGATGCGATGCAGGCGCCGGGGCGGCGAGAATTCCGTCGCGGGCTTCGACGGACCAGGCATGCGCCGATGCCGCGGGCCGTGAGATCAGGGACAATCGGGACACCGAGGCAATGCTCGGCAAAGCCTCGCCTCGAAATCCCAGGGTCGCGACGCTTTCGAGATCGTCCAAGGAAGCGATTTTGCTGGTGGCGTGGCGCGCCAGCGCCAGTGCAATTTCCTCGGGCTGAATCCCGATGCCGTCATCGCGCACTCGAACCAAGCCGCATCCGCCGCGTTCGAGTTCCACCTCGATGCGGCTTGCACGCGCGTCCAGTGCGTTCTCCACCAGTTCCTTCACCACGGACGCCGGCCGCTCAATGACCTCGCCGGCAGCGATTTGGCTGATCAGAGCATCGGACAAGAGTTGGATGGGCAAGCGCGACCTCGTAAACCGCGCATTTTCGCACAGCCTGCGCCATCGCGGGGCTCACCGCGTCGCCGGCTACGGCCTATGGGCCTATGGCCCGAGTGTCGCCGTCAGCCGCCCGAATCGCCCGCCGGGGCCAGCACCGCGCGCGGCGGACCGCCGGCCGCGAGCTGTGCTACGCGAGTGCCCGCCGGCGGATTGGCGTAAAAATAGTCGTGTACGCCCTGGTGGATGGCGGCGGCGAGTTTCGCTTGATGCGGCGCTGAACGCAGCCGCAGCTCTTCTTGCGGATTGGAGATATAGGCCGTCTCGACCAGCATCGAGGGAATGTCCGGGGATTTCAGCACCATGAAGCGGGCCTGCTGCACTTGTGGCTTGCGGATTTCCCCTACCCGATTCAATTCACGCAGCACCCGCTCCGCGGCCACCTGGCTGGCGCTCAAAGACGCCGACTGCGACAGGTCCAACAGCACCGAGGCGAGCACGTCGTCCTTGTCGTCCAAAGACACGCCGCCGATCAAGTCGGACGCATTTTCGCGCTCGGCGAGCCAGCGCGAGGCCTCGTCGGTGGCGCCTCGCTGCGAGAGGATGTAGACGGACGAGCCGTCGACGCGACGGTCGCGAATCGAATCGGCATGAATGGAAACGAATAGATCCGCCTGTTGTGCCCGGGCGCGCCGCATGCGGTCGCGCAGGGGCACGAAGTAATCGCCGTTGCGGGTGAGTACGGCCCTCATCCCCGGCTCGGCATTGATCTTCAGCGCGAGTTCCCGGGCGATGGCGAGCACCACATCCTTCTCACGCGTGCCATACATGCCGATCGCGCCGGGGTCTTCTCCGCCATGTCCAGCGTCCACCGCAATGACCAGGTCGCGGGCATCCGGCCGCGCGTGCTCCACCTTGACCGGTGTCTCGACGCTCTGACTCTGTCCCAGATCGATGACCAATCGATAGCCATAGCGATTATTGGGCGCCGCCAGGAAGCTCTTGGCTTGGATGGGCCGCGTCATGTCGAAAACGATACGCAGCTCGCCCGAAGGCCGCCGGCCCATGCGCACTTCTTTGACCACCCCGGTACCGGCCGGGGCAGCGCGCGCGCCGCTCGCCAGCCGTGCGCCTGCGACATCGAGGACCACGCGATCGGGGTTCTTCAGGATCTGCAGGCTATGCTGCGCGCTGCCCGACAGGTCCAGCACCACGCGGGTACCGTCAGGGCCCGCCCAAAGCCGAATGGCACTCACGTCCACTGCGTGCGCCTGCAGCATAAGCGATGCCGACAGCAGCATGACCCAAGCGATCCGTGAGACCAGAAACCTCATTCCGGTAACTTAGGCTTAGACGGAGCGTTTTTCAAGTTAAATTAGAGACATAGGGCGCTAACCTAGTGTCATATCCCAGGTCTTCGAGCCAAGTGGACCCCAGCGGCGTCCCGGCGCTCAGATGGGCCTGGCGTCCATCGCCCGCGTAGCTCAGCATCAAATTCAAATCGGCGGGAGGCAATACACCGGCGCCTTTGTCGGCCCATTCCACCAATAGCAGGCAATGGGGTCCCACCAGATCGCGCAGCCCCAACTCATCGACTTCGGTCAGATCCCGTACGCGATACAGGTCCACATGAACACAGGTGAGCGCCGCAAGATCATAGGTCTCTACCAGAGTGTAGGTCGGGCTGCGCACCAGCCCGGTGACCCCCAATGTTCGAAGCAAGCTGCGCACGCAAGTGGTCTTTCCTGCGCCAAGATCGCCCCGCAGGTACACCACGGCGCCCAGCGACGCGGTGCCGGCCGGAAGCGACCGCGCGAGAGCCTGCCCCAGCGCCTCCGTGACGCCGCTGTCGGCCAGGTGAAGATCCATCGAGACTCGAAGCATGAATATACCGGCGCGGCGGGTTGCGGCGTTGGTGGCCATTATACCGGTCACCCATTAGCCTTGGCGCATGAACCCCTCGAACCCACCGCCAACCATACCGGACCCGCCGGCCCTAATGGCCGACATACGGCGCTGGAGCGCGGAGTTGGGATTCGCGCGGCTCGGCGTCGCGCACATCGATCTTGCGCGCGACGAGGCACATTTTATCGACTGGCTGCGAGCGGGATTCAACGGCGAGATGGCCTATATGGCGCGCCACGGAGTCAAGCGCAGCAGGCCCGCGGAACTGCTGCCGGGAACCGTGAGCTGCATCAGTGTGCGCATGGATTACTGGCCGGTGGACGCGGCCGATGCCGAAGCCACGCTGGCCGACCGCACGGTCGCCTATATTTCCCGCTACGCCCTGGGGCGCGACTACCACAAGCTCATGCGCGCGCGCCTGCAGCGTCTCTGCGACCGCATCGAGAGCGCAGTCGGGCCCTTTGGCTATCGCGCGTTCACCGACAGCGCCCCGGTTTTGGAGAAAGCCCTGGCGCGCAATGCCGGCCTGGGTTGGATCGGCAAGCACACCAACCTCATCGATCGCGACGCCGGATCGTATTTTTTTCTCGGCGAAATCTACCTGAGCCTGGAATTACCCACGGATCAGGC
The DNA here is from genome assembly GCA_963807505.1 of uncultured Gammaproteobacteria bacterium. GTDB lineage: Bacteria > Pseudomonadota > Gammaproteobacteria > Steroidobacterales > Steroidobacteraceae > Bog-1198. The sequence continues at coordinate 293,556 of CAWECC010000002.1, forward strand.
CGCCACCGCACATTGCGGCACCTGCAGCGCCTGTATACCCGCGTGCCCTACCGGGGCCATAGTGGCTCCCTACCGGCTCGACGCGCGCCGCTGTATTTCCTATCTCACCATCGAATTGAGCGGCCCGATCCCTGTGGAATTTCGCCGTGCCATCGGCAACCGCGTCTACGGCTGCGATGACTGCCAATTGGCCTGTCCCTGGAATAAGTTCGCACGCCCCACTGTCGAGAAAGACTTCACGGTGCGGCACGGCCTGGACAATTCGCAGCTGGCCGCGCTTTTCGGCTGGAGCGAAACACAATTCCAGCGGCGAATGGAAGGCAGCGCCATTCGCCGCATCGGCTATGAGCGATGGTTGCGCAATATCGCAGTCGCGCTGGGCAATGCACCGAGTTCGCCCACGATCGTGGAGGCGCTGCGAAGCCGCGCGCAACATCCCTCGCCTCTGGTGCGTGAGCACGTGCACTGGGCGCTGGCGCAGCACGAGACGACTCCCGCCGCGGCCACAGGGTACCTTTAGCCGGGCGGCAGCAGACTGCTGCCCACCGGATTGAAGAAGTGCCGGCCGCGCCGCGTCTTGCTGATTTGGGCGAACAGCTGCTGATAGTCGTCCTCGTTGTTCACCGGATCGATGGCCGCAGAATTCACGATCAGCAGCGGCGCGGAATCATAGCTGTGGAAGAACCGCGCATAGGCCTGGGTGAGCTTGTCGAGATAGCCGCGTTCGATATGCTGCTCGTAGCGAATGCCGCGCTTGGCGATACGGTCCACCAGTACGTCCACGGGAGCCTGCAGGTACACCACCAGATCGGGCTTGGGCGCATCCACGACCACCCTCTCGTAGACACGTTCGTACAGCGCGTATTCGGCATCATCGAGGGTCACGCGCGCGAACAGCCTGTCCTTTTCCAGCAAGTAGTCCGCGACGCGCACGGCGCCGAACAAATCCTCCTGCCGGACCTCTTCCAATTGACGCGCCCGCTGGAACAGGAAGAACAGTTGAGTCTGGAACGCCGCCGCGCGTGGGTTCTTGTAGAAGCGCTCGAGAAATGGATTTTGGTCGGCCTGCTCGAGGATGAGCTGGCCGCTCAGGGATTGCCCTAAACGGCGGGCGAGACTGGTCTTGCCGACGCCGATCGGACCTTCGACGACAATGAATCGATGCGGTATTGCGCTCGCCATTGAGTGTTTCTTCTACTGCTCCAAAACCGTAATCCCAGCATCACCGGCACGGCGCAACAGTTCCAATACATTGCCGTGTCCCGGAATCGCAAGCGTCGGGGCGATATCAGCCAGAGGATACAGGACGAAGTTGCGTGTCGACACTCCCGGGTGCGGCAGCGTCAACCCAGGCCCGCGCAGCATGGACCCAGCCTCGCCGATCGCCTCCCCCACCATCCACACCAGATCCAGGTCGATAACGCGCGGCCCCCAGTGCTCCTGACGAGTGCGTCCCATGGCCGCTTCGATCCGCTGCAAGCCCTCGAGCAGTTCCCGTGCCGTCAGTTGCGACAGCAAGCCCGCCGCCGCATTCACGAAGTCCGGCTGGTCCTGCGGCCCCATCGGCTGGGTGCCATACAGCCGCGAGCGCCGCACGGGGAGTGTCGCGGGCAGTGCCGCGAGGCGCTCGTACGCCTCGCACACCCGTGCCCGCGGGTCATTCAAATTGCTACCGATCGCCACATAGGCAGGCCGCCAGAGCGAGGTCATGCTTAACTGCGTGCCGCTCCGCCGCGTCGCCGGCGCCGCCGCCTGCGGCCGGGCGCCACCGAGCCCTCGCCCTCGGCAGCCGGTTCCGCGGGCCGCGCCTGGACCAGCGCCACACGCTCTTCCTGCGGCAGCACCTGTATATCGGTCCACCACTTGGCCAGCTCGGGATCGGCCACGCCGACTTGGGCGCGCAGCAGCAAGAAATCATAGGCCGCGCGAAAACGCGGATGCTGCATCAGGCTCAGAGATTTGACTCCGCTACGGCGGTTGAACCGCGGCTGCAGCATGAGCAATTCCCGCATCGGAATGGCAAAGCGCCGCGGGATGGCTACGCGCGATTGCTGTGCCCGCAGTACGGTGTCGCAAGCCTGCATGAGCAGCCCAAGATCCGGCGCGGGCCCCGCCTGCCGCTCATTCAGCTCGCGCAGCACCGCACTCCACAGCAGCACCGCAAACAGGAAGGTCGGCGTCACCGGCTTGTCGGCCGCGATACGCTCATCCGTGTTGATCAGGCCGCGTTCCAGCATCTCCTCCGCGTAAGCATACGGCGGCAGATTGAAGGCGGCCGCGGACAATGGAAACAAATGCTCGAACAGCCCATATTGCTTCAGCAGCCGATAAGATTTCGCGCCAAAACCCGAGAGGAATAGCTTCAGGCTCTCATCGAACAACCGCGCCGGCGGCACACCGTCCAGCAAGCGTGCAAGCTTGGCCATGGGCGCCTCCGTCTCCGGCTCGATCGAGAAATCGAGTTTGGCCGCGAAGCGCACCGCACGCAGCATGCGCACCGGATCCTCCCGGTAGCGCGCTTCCGGATCGCCGATCAATTTCAGGCGTCGTGCGCGCACATCGCTGACGCCGTCCACGAAGTCCCAAATCGAGAAATCGTCGATGCTGTAGTAGAGGCCGTTGGCCGCGAAATCGCGCCGCCACACGTCCTCTTCGATGCTGCCGTAGATATTGTCGCGCAGGATCCGTCCGGTCTGGTCGAAGGCGCGGTGCTCGGAATCGTAGGTCGTAGCGCCCCCCTGCACAGCTCCCTCTTCCGCGGAGCCTTCATTGTCCGGGTCGGGATCCATTTCCTCGGCATCTTCACGTTCCGGCGCCGCCGCCGCGCGGAAAGTCGCCACTTCAATAATTTCATGGCCGAAGTGCACGTGTGCCAGGCGAAAGCGCCGGCCGATCAGGCGGCAGTTGCGAAACAAGCGCCTGACCTCTTCCGGCAGAGCATTGGTCGCCACGTCGAAATCCTTCGGCGTGATGCCCAGAAGCAGGTCTCGGACCGCCCCACCGACCAAAAACCCCTGATAACCCGCCTCTTTGAGGCGGTACAGGACTTTCAGGGCGTTCGGCGAGATCGCTGCACGCGATATCGAATGCTCGGAGCGAGGGATGATCAGGGGGGCAATTGGCGTCGACGATGCGTTCAAAAAGAAGGGTTCCGCTTGAGTCCAAAAAATTGGCCCGTATACTACCAGCCCTCTTGGATTCAGGCGCCCAGAACCGCTAAATACCGCTCCCTTCGTCTAGAGGCCTAGGACATTGCCCTCTCAAGGCAAGTACACGAGTTCGAATCTCGTAGGGAGCGCCATTAAATCAATGGGTTACGTATGAGCGGCAGACGCCACGTGAAATCCACGTGAAAAGTCGCGGCAGGCATCTCGTAAGCAAATGTTTTTCCCAAACACTGCTTCGAGGAGATCTTCATGCCCGCCGACACCATTGCGCCCGCCGCCGCCGATCTACCGCGCGCCCTCCCCTTTAAACGCATTCTCGCTCCTCGCGACAGCGATTCGATCTATTGGTCAAAGGAACGGTGGCGCATCATCGCGCAACGCCTCGGCCCGATGTCGGTCCAGTACCTTCTGATCGATTCCCACCACAACGAAATCGTCGCCACGTACCCGAAAATGTCCGAGGCCATGGACCACCGCGATCGGCTCGAGGGCCGCACCGTTGATCTGCCCGCGGGGGCGTTGCCGGGTTCGAAGTGCGAGGAGCTGGCCCATGAGTAGCTGGCGGCGGCCGGCCCGTCGCATCGCCGATTGGTTCCTGGGCGCACTGGTGCTCATCGCCGTTGTAATCGGCATATCGGTGATCACATGAGTCGCCGCTATCTCGCCGCCCCCGCCTTGCTCCTGATCGGCGCGTACTTGCGGATCGTATTCGCTCTGTGCGCGGCATGCGCGTGGGTCAAGCGGCGATTCCAGGCATCGCGGGCGCGCATGACCGACGACATCCGGGAGGATTTATGGTGGTAGCCAATCGCCAACGTTGGGGGCGCCGGGCTTTGCACATCGCCGCTTGGCTCGCCCTCGCGGTGATCTACGCGATAGCGTTCCACTACGCCAAAAAGTACGAGGCTGAAATGCTGACCAGCACGGAGGTGGGCCAGATAGCGGCCATCGGGTGAATAAACGGCGAACGGCAGTGTTACAGCACCGCCGCCGCCTGACCACACATTGAACCGGAGATTCAACACATGGCTGATTCAGAGTCTAAACCGTGGCGCGTGCTCGCGCTGCGGGCCAACATTCACTTAGGGGCCGCGAGGCTCCTGCTCGACGAAGCACTCGAAGAGGCGCAGAGGATGCCCGATGCCACTGCCCGGCAGCTTCTCGGCGCCCAGGCCGAAACGGTCGCGGCCCAGGATCTGGTACGCCAGCTTGCCGGGGGTGCCGTATGAGCGCCGCCTATCGCGTCGGGCAGGCCCGCATGCTCATTGTCGCGCTTGAGCAGCTGCTCGAGCTGCAGGTCCCGCTGCCGCCCAGGCGGGTGAACTCGCGGGAGGCGACATTGCTCACCTCTCTGCGCGTTGCGCGCGAGGAACTCGACGCGGCGATCGAGTTACTCACTGTCAAGACTTCCGCTTTCCACAACACAACGAGGAGATACACATGTCTAAATCGAAAAACACTAGCGCGGTAAACAAAGCGCTCAAAGGCCAATCCATCAATAGCTTGCAGGATTGGGCATTACTGCGCCGTTTGTTGAGGGGCGACACCGAAGAAGCACGGGCCGCTGAGCGGGCCGCCTGGGGCCTTCCGGCTCGCGGTGGATACTCTGGCGGATGCATAGCCGGCCGCGCGGCTGCATTGGTCTACTTGAAACATTTGCGCGAGAGCCCTCGCTGCCGCGCGGCCGGTGGTTCCCTTCAGACTATCGCCATCGATATGCTTAGCGAACGATCCACCGCTCTCGGGGCACGCGCAAGCGAATCGCGTAGGGGTCAAGCGGTAGGTTTCTTTTCCACGATCAATAAGGTCCTCGAACAGTGCGTGGCGATGCTAGATAACCTGGACGCGCACAGTTTTGAATTGCTTGCCGGCGACATTGATCGGGGCCTCGCGCGCACGAAAGCGGATGACGAAGCGCCAGGGAGCCGCGCGAAAGAGGTAAGCGAACTCGTGGATTCCACCAAGAGGGTTGCTCTGAAGGGGTCACGCGTGGTGCGGCAGGGGGTGGCGTCATGAGCGCCGTGTTGGAAGGCGATCCCGCGATCGGCGCCGCCGCGAAAAGGGTCAATTCGGGCAATTCGGGGCCGGCGGTGCTCAGCAAGGAGCGCGTCGAGCAGATGCGGAAAGCGCAGATTAGCCTCGACGCGGGCCTTGAGCTTATGCGCCTCATCTGCGGCTTGTTTGATACGGATGGCAGACCGTACCTCACTACGGAAATGGTCGATATGCGTGCCGGCTTGGGCTTAGCCATCGGCCACATCGAAAATGCATCTGAGCTGCTGTTCAACTATTCGAGCACGTCTGCGTGCGCGCAGGAACAACAGGCATTCATGGAGGTCCTTTGGGATTCGGCTGACATCGTTTTCTGCGTGGAGGCGGGTCTGCGGCACAAGAAACTGCCTGACGGGCGCGGCATGACGGTGTGCCCCGTGCGCGGTGCACTCACGGTGGCGATCAGCATGCTCGAGAGGCTGGTCGGCGACATCTCGGCGTTTCTAGAACTCAATCGCAAGGGCGGCAAGCGCACGGCGGAGGTGGCAAATGTATGAGCACATCATTCGCCGCGCTACGCTGTCTGGTGGCGTAACCCTGCTGGGTACAACGTGGCTGGCGTATAGCGGGCGGAATACTTTCCATCTGGAATATCGGGGCACAATAGACGCTCTGCTCGCGGCTGGCTGCATCACTCCGTCCTTGCTGGCGAAACGCATGGCGAATCGTAGAACTAGCCAGTTCGACGAGCATGGTAATGCGGTATGGCTGCAGCGTTCGGCGACGAAAGGCGCACCCAAACGCATGGAGCTAGTCCGCCGGGCGGAAGATCCAGAGACCGCCAAGCAACTGCCCGGCGTGCGCGAGATGTTCCCCGAGTATATGCAGGAAGCTGCTCAAGCCGAGCCGGCACCCATCCGACTGCGGCCAGTCCTACGGATTGTCGTCAATAACGAATTCGCGGGAGGCTGCACGGCCTAAGAGCATCGCATATCTCGCCGTCACTCAAGGCCGCCTGCTCTCGGGGCGGCCTTTCTCGTTTCTGCGGTCGGTCACTACTTACGGCGTTGCCCTATGTACTACGCTGTAGTAGTATGTTGTTCATGCTCACGATCGCCGAGACACAGACATTCTCCGCCATCTGGCCGAACTACTGGACGGTCAACGAGTTTGGCGACTTCTGCGCGTGGCTGGCCGTTCATCCGGAGGCAGGCGATGTCATTCGCGGCTCAGGAGGATGCCGGAAGGTTCGATGGAGCGCGGAGGGCCGGGGCAAGCGGGGCGGCGTTCGGGTGATCTATTTCAATCGTCTGGCCGACGGCACCGTCTGGCTGATGGCCATGTATGCGAAAAATGTCCAGAAGGACATTGATGCGAAGGTCCTGGCAAAAATTAAGGAGACCATCGATGGCAAAACTCAAAGGTAAGGCCCTGGCGAAGTACGAAGCCGGCCGCAATCTGGGCGATGAACTGCTCGCTGCTGCTCGCGAAATCGAAGCCGGCGATGCCGCCCGCCTGCATCACATCAAGGTGCCGGAAGTCCTGGAGGCGAGAATGCGCTCGGGCTTGTCTCAGCAACGGTTCGCGGATGTGTTGGGCGTCTCGCGCCGTACTCTCGAAGCGTGGGAGCAAGGTAGGCGAAAACCGACCGGCGCCGCTCGATCGCTGCTGACGATCGCTACTCGCCGACCCGATGTGCTGAAGGATTTGTTCGCCGCCTGAGCGCATATTTATTGGGCGGAAGCGATCCCGCACTCTAGCCGTGGGCTTCCGCGGCAAGCACTCCATACGGAGCCGATTCGAAGTGCGGGGGCGACTTGTCGGTGGATAGTCTAACCCGTTATGACTGGCACCGCTGCCGATTTCCGGCACGCTGGACGAACACAGAGCCATAGTCGGCCGATCCCTCGGCCTGCCATCCATCGGCCGCGAGTCGCTCGATAGTGGCCGCCATTGCGCCGGATAGGTCGCTGGCGGGTTCCAGGCGCTGAACCTCGATAACTTGGTGCTGCATGTCGAAGAGCACGATGTAGCGCGGCTGGGAGTCGTTCTTGTAAGCGGTAAAGCGGTAGCGGGCCATCGGCGGATTGTCGGCATGTCGAGGGCCGTGCGTCTATTCAGTTCCACGGCGAGCCTGATACTGTATGCCCCGGGGACGCCAACACACATTCAGGGAGCAGAGAATGGAACTCAAAGAATTCCTATCGCAAACCTTGGCAGAGATCGCCGAGGGCGTCGCGACCGGCGCCGAAGCTGCGTCGAAATTTGGCGCCGTCGTGAACCCGGGCGCTATCCACATGGGCGGGGTGGAGTTGCCTCCCGATGAAGTGAGCATCGAATTTACTATCGGCCTGACAGTATCTGACGGCACCAAGACGAAGGGTGGAATTGGCGTGGTCGCGGGAATATTCGCGCTGGGCTCGCAAGGCGAGTCAACTGGAACCACAGGATCGACGACGCATATCAAATTCACGATCCCCGCAATTCTGCCGAACCCGGTCAAGCGCAAGAAAAATTAGATGCGAGGAGCTGGGGTCAAATGAAACGAGACATGGAACTGGTCCGCGCGATCCTGCTGGACATCGAAGCAAATGCGCCTCCGCAGGGTGGTCTAAACCGGCCTGTCTCAGTCGATGGCTACGACAGAGCCACAATCACCGCTCACGTAGAGTTGATGATTCGCGACGCGCACCTGATCCACGGTGAAGTAAAGAAGTTCAACACCGGCGACGATACGATTATCCGCGGCTTGACATGGCGCGGTCACGAGTTCCTGGACGCCGCCAGTAGCGATACCATTTGGACAAAGGCGAAAAACACCATCCTTAAACACGGCTCATCGGTGTCCTTCGACCTTTTGTTGGAATGGTTGAAGGCCGAAGGCAAGAAGCATCTTGGATTGCCCTGATTTCAATGGCGCAATTGACGAGACATGCCGCGCCGTGTTCGATCAGACGCTTTCCCATGGGATCACTTTCCCGTTCAGCATCAGCGAACTTACGGCGAGCGCGCGCCTCCCATCGCTCGGCAATGGCTATTAGCGTGTCCTGTTGATTCTGCCCCATACTCTTACTCCTAAAATTGACCATGTACGGGCCCCGTCTCGTGGGGCAAACGGTCAGCGCCTGGCCGGACTTTGAGGAACCGGCTAGCCGGTTTTCAAAGCCATCGCTGACGGCCGCGGTTGATTTTGGGCCAGGGCACTCACGGCTTATCCCTGCCGGCGTCCATGCGCGCCGGAATTGACTCGAGTATTAGGTGTATGCTTTGACGCATGCCCTCAATGCTGTTTCGCGTTCGTGAGTGGATGGCGGACCGATTCCCCTCGGCCCAGTACCCGCTGCAGCGCGTTACGCACCACCGATTCAGATTCCGCGATTTGAGCGGCAAGCAGCGCGCATGGGTTTGGTTCGCCGTCTTTTGGGGACTGGTCATCTGCCTGTCGATCTACGGCAATTTGATCTGAGGGCGCGATTCGCCGCCAACACCGACCGATCACATGCGCAATCAGTTCGCATGCCGATTGACCGCTGAAAATCACCGTATTCTCCGCACAGATAAGCCAGCACCGCCCGGTCACGCTCGGTCCGAGCATCGCGGACCAACGGCCGATGCTGAGTTCGTACCAGCGTTTCATTGGACGGTGTGCCTCTCGGTCCGCAAGATTGCATGCCGCGCAAGCTCCAGGCCCTCGATCTGAGCAAGGAGCTCGTCAATGATCTCGAAGATCTCCATGTACGCGGGTGAGCCGACATCGTGCTGTTCCTCTGCCCGAGCCGCCCGCCGTAGCCGGATGCGCGCTGTCAGCAATTCGCCTTCAATGATGGCGAGATTGCTCATACGTCGAGCCCCGGTCCTGCGGGAAGGGCGAGCAGCAGCGGTGCAAGTCGATCACGCGAGTCGGGCGCGATGTTGGCCTCGGCATCAACGACAGCCTGGGCGAGCTGGCGCGTTTCGCTCGTGATCAGCTTCGCGACATGAGAGGCCAAGGTCTGACGTGGTAGAGCTTCCCGATCGCGGAGATCCTTCATGTGGTTTGCGTTGGCGAACTGCCACAGCGCCATGAGCGATGGGGACTGAAAAGCTCGAACACTGGCCATATCAGCCCTCACCCCTTCAAGACCCCTGGCCAGACGACGTGCGCGATCTTCAAGGCCCGCAGCTTCGAGCCGATGATTCTCATTGCCACCGTCCTGCAGTAGATGGTCCGCTTTCGCCCGCAAGCCGCGAGCGCGCTCCTCAAGGGTCACCATCTCGTCGGTCAACGCCCGCTCTTTTACGCCCAGTGCGATGAGCATTTCATCGCGACGAGCGTTTACTTTTGCAAAATGATCTATTTGGTTAGTCATGGTTGTTTCCTCTAGTTGCGTAGCCCGCGGCGGCGCCTGTCGGCTTTGAGTTCCTCAGGCGAAAGGTCCCGAACGTGTTTGCCTGCCTGGGCGCGACGCTTGGCGTCGGCGTGAGTTCTGTTGGCCTCTATCAAGGCGTCTTTCGCTGCTTGAACTTTGCGGGCGGTGTCTTCTATCTCTGACATGGTCATCTCCTGTCGTTGTGGTTGAATTGAATTAACGGCTCATGATGTCGTAATGAATCCAGCGCGCGGGCCGGCTGCGATTCAGAATCAAATAGCTGATGCCCTGCGTAAAAGCGTCCACTTGGTCGTCGTGCGATCCCTTCGGGAATGCTGCAAGCTCGGTTAAGAAATCCCGGAGCCACGGTGCATCCGCAGGCGCGAATATCCGGCCAGCCTCGACCGTTGGCACACAGACGTGCGCGCGACTCACTTTGTCTGCGTCCACCTTGACCGGCAAAACAGGAAGGCCGGTCGATTGGCGCATGTCTTGGACCAACGACTGGCCCGATGCTTTGTCCTCGATAAGCACCGCTGAGATTCCACCGGCGGAACCTAAGAATTTGGCGGCGGCTTTGAGCTGCGGGTATTCCATCCTCTTTCGCAGGCAGGACAGGAGCATGACGCCGCGGTCAAACTCTCCCATCTCGAGCATCACGGAATAGTCGGCCGTCGATTTGATGCTGAACGCGGTATCTAAACTTAAGATTCGGCGCTTGAAATGCGGCAGCGGCATGTTTGCCGGCCACAGCTGTATCTGATCGGGCTTGAATATTTCGCCCTCTGCATCAAATGGTAGCTGTTGATGCTGGGAAGAAAAGGCGCTGCGGCCCAGGCGCACGCGTTCAGCCTCAACGACTTCCTTCGGGAAGCGGACGGAGAAAGCAAGCTCGCCATCTTCCTTCCTGGGATCGGTCCAGCCGAGTGAGGTGACCTTGCGCCGCGCTTCGTCAAATTCCTGCGGGATTTCTAGCACTTCCCACTGCGAGCCCTCGCGTTCGAGAATGAGGCCGGCCAGGTCGTTGCTGTGTAGCCGTTGCATGATCAAGCAGCGTGTGCCCGTGATCATGTCGCTCAGGCGATTCGCGAAGGCGTTAAAGTACCAGCGCTCAATCGCTTCACGCTCAAGTTGAGAATGAACGCTCGCCGCATCTTGGGGATCGTCTATAAAGAGCGCATCGCCCCGGTCGCCCGTCACGCGCTGGTTCGTACTCATCGCCTGGTGAAAACCTAGGGCCGTATTTTGATAGCGTGTTTTTAAGTTTGAATCGACCGACAGGCCCCAGGCCGGGGCGAAGGCGCGGCGAAATGCGTGGCTGTCGATGATGTAGCGACGTTTCAAGCTGTCCCGGGTGCTGACGCGATCGTTGCCCGAAGCGAGGATCGCTCGCCATGCCGGCTCCGTTACCCAAACCCAAACGGGCGCACAAACACTCACGATCGTTGATTTGGCGAAGCCGGGCGGCACCGTGACCACCAGATTGTTTTTGCCGAGTGTGCCGAGCAGTAACGCTTCCAGATGCTCGCAAATCGCATCCATGCTCCAGTTCCAAATGAGCGGCGTGCCTGGCTCAACTATCGGCCAAGCCCATCGCACAAAGTCCTTCAGCGAGACGTTGCGCGCCTCCTCTTGCGATCGGGTGATGGTCTGCGGAACCTGTTCGAGCAGCGCCCTTGCCCGCTCACGTAGTGCTGCGCGGACTGTCATTGCGCCTCCGCGGCTAATTCAAGAACTTGGAGCACGGCGGCGACGCCGATCTTCAGGGTGACGGCGATATCTCTGGGCTTGAGCCCTTCGCGGTGCATGCGGCGGCATTCGGCCTGCAGCGCCTCGCCATCTGTCGGTCGATGTTGCTCCCTGCCGTAGAGCGTTGCCCAGTCGATCGGACCGCCGATGTTGCGTGTGCTCATGCTTGCCTCAGCCCCCGGTTGCCGTCGCGCGACCTCGGTTGAGGCTGATTCGCCTGCCGCTTAGCCTGGGTGGCAAAGAGCGGACGATGCTTGCGCAGGTAACGCCTCGCCCACTTGGCTGATGGTCGGTTCATGCTGCAGCCCTCAAGCGATTCAGTGCGTAATAGGCGAGCAAAAGGGCCTCGCTGCGCCCGTGATCCTTCTTGCGGTCGAGAGAAGCACCAGGAAACAGCAGCCGAGCGCGGTCCAGCGATTGCCGCTTATCGGCGCTCAGACCAACCGCAGACTTCCATGAGGCGGCCGTGACAAGCTCAATCGAGCAGCCGGCTACCTGCAGCGTCGCAAGCAGTGAGCCAAACGCGGTGGCACTGGTGAACGTGCTGGATAATCCCTGCCCGGGACGCGCGCCCTGCCTCTCGACCATGGCCAGCATCGGGCCGCCAGCCTTCAGTTCAATCAGCCGAGACAGCAATACCGGCGCATCGATCCAGCGCAGCTTGCCGCTGGCGATCTGTGGAAGGTCATCTACCTCGATTAGTGCGCCTGAGTCGCTCAACACTGCGTAAGCGCCACTGACGGCGCCTGGATCTAAACCAACGATCATGCGGATACCTCTTGCGTATGGGTGCGGCTATCGATCGGACGGGACACGTGAACGACCCAGAAACCCGCGGCGTTCAAGCGCAGGCCGGCCGCGCGCATCGCGTCAGGCGTGAGGCATTCAGCGGTCACGGGGTCAAAGTGCATGCCGTAGGGTCGCGGGCCGGCGAAATGGCATTCACAGAAGTAGCACTGGTTCAGGCTGCCACTGCGCCTCATGCGGCACCTATAACGCGATAGGACGGCCTAGGAGCGGCGCTCTCGGTGAGATATGTCGATGCACGGGCGGCGCGATGATCGTAGAATCTCGGCCTATGACATTGCGCGAATACCTTGCTGATTCGAAGCACCAGACTCGGTACTGGCTTTTGAGCGGTGGTTGTGCCGTCGGCGTCGTCGCCGCGATTTACTTGCTTGCGCCAGTCGGCGGTATTCTCGTTCCGGCGCTGGGAATGCCCAGCCTGCTGCTCATGTTCCTCTTTGGCCCGAACCTGTTTCGTCTCATCCGTTGTCCGCGCTGTTCGGCGCGTCTCGGAGCCCTCGGGTATTGGGCCGTCATGACTAGGGCGCAAGGCGCCCGGTTTCAGCGGATTCGACCCATCGCGCTTCAGCAGATCGAGCGTCTCGGCAAGTGTCCAAACTGTGGTTTGCGCCTGGACGAGGCGATCGGCGCGGCGCCGAAGTAATACGCTACGCGGCGGCGAGCACTCGCTGGACCACGCTGACGCCGCAATCAAGCTCGCGAGCAATCTTGAGCTTGCCCATTCCCTTCGCGCGTAGCGCCAGGATCTGCTTCTCGACGGAAGCATCGACCCGCTTGCGGCCGAGAGTCTTCCCCTTGGCGCGTGCCCGGTTGAGCCCAGCGTGGATGCGTTCCTTGATGATCTCGCGCTCGAGCTCGGCGAACACGCTGCACATGCCGAGCATAGCGCGGCCGGTAGGTGTCTCGCTGTCAAGGCCTTGCTTGAGCAGGAACAGGCCGACGCCGCTGGCGCGCATGTCCTCGACGAACTGCGCCAGGTGCAGCACCGAGCGGCCGAGGCGATCGACGCTCCATGCCGCGATGATGTCGAACTTGCCGGCGACTGCGTCTTTGCACAGTCGGTCGAATGCTGGGCGCTTGTCGCGGCCCTTGGCGCCTGAGAATCCGTTGTCCGAGTAGATCTCGGCCACCGTCCAATGACGCTGCTCAGCCGCGGCAGCCAGCTCCAGCCGCTGGTTCTCGACAGTCTGCCCGCCGGTAGAGACGCGAAGGTAGAACGCCACTCGTTTGCCTTTACCCATGTCCGAATCCTCCGAAACCTGCGTAATTCCAGGTTCAGAGCATAGCGTATAGATATACGGATGACAACTGATTTGCGTATACATAAAACGCCTTCCGTAAGCTGTTGAATTGCCGCGCTTGTGGTGGCCGATATTCCATGATGATTTCCGTATAGGCTCACGAGTTCACCTCGTCATCGCTCGATTCCCGCGGCATCAGTTCGCCGACGATCGGAGTGGGTCTGCTTTCAATCACTTCGTCCCGGCTGGTACTAAGTGATTTTCCGGGCGCAGTCGGTGCGGCGGATGGGTTGTGCTCAATCGCCGGTACGCTGGGCTGGCGCTGTCGCTCAAGTGCTTCGATACCCGCGGCCAGGCGTTCGTCGATCTCGCGTTGTCGCTCGGCCTCGACCGCTTGCAGAGCCGTGGCCAGGGCAGATAGACCGCGAACGCTCACCAAGTAGGCGTCATGGGTCAATCGGCCCTGTTTCCAGTCGCGATAGTTTTTGCTGGCCTCGCGGGCGACCCCGGTCAGGCTGGCCAGGTCGGCAGCGGTCGGGGCACGGGGCATTAACGTCTGACCAACTATTGCGCGAGCCTTGGCTAACTTGCGCTTTGCGGCCCCCGACATCTGTTTGCGGCCCATCAGTTGAGCCTCAAAGTGTTGTCGGCACAGTGATTTACAGGGGGCATCGGGAGGGCCTTTCTGGGGGCCTCCGCGGGGTACTGATTCGCATCCGAGATCAGCATCACCAGTGTATCCGGTGTTTTCGGTGTCTGTTTCAGCCCATACACGGAAACTCTCATATGCAAATCTCGCGCGAAGGGTTGGCGGATACACCGGTAACACCGGTAACACCGGAGACCCGAAAGAGTCTGTTCTTTGAGATCAGGTCGATTCCCGAATCCTCAAAGCGCAATCCGCCTTCGATCCTGCGGATGCTTCGCACCAGATAGCGACCGAGCCGTCGATTGTTGATTCCGCCATTTCGCTCGCCTGCTACTGCGCTGATAGCGTCGAGCAGGTGGGGGTTTGCCGACATACCTGTGGCCGATGCGGTCTCCACTGCATTCGCGACGCTGGCCGGTCGCTCTCCGAATGTGTCGCGCCATGCGGTGAGCAGCGCGATAAGCGCCTCGCGTACTGGGTCTGTCGCTCGCAGTTCGGCCTGCGTCTCAAGCGGGTCAGCCGCTCCCAACCACAGCAGCGGATTGCGCACCAGCGCATCCCATTCGGTGAAGCGACTACGCGGTGCTTTGATGGCGGGTGAGCCGGCGGCGGCATACGCGAGGGAGACGGTGAGGGCCGCCGCGACAAGGGCGCCACGGTTCTCCAGCACGTACTCGGAAAGGTTGCGCCGGAAAGGCCTTGCCTCTGGGTGCTCGACTTCCGGGTCCAGGACAGAGAGCAGCACACGGGTCGTCAGGTCCCCGACGAATTCGATAGCGTTGCCGGTGAATAACCATGTCGCCGTTGTGGGCACGCTCACCTTCTGGCTGACACCAAGCACGCGGTCGCTGTAGATCGGGCTCGTCAGCACTGCGCAAAGCGATGCGGAATCGACCGGCCTTGCCACGTTGTCGATCAACACAACGGGGTCGCCGGCAATCAGGGTTGCGAGCAACGCCTTCTTGAACTCCGTCTCATCGTCGGTCGGAGCGATCACCGCCGGTTCGCGACCCATCGAGAGTTGTCCGATGGCTCTGGCGATCGTCGTCTTGCCGCTGCCCTGTTTGTGCGCGGAGATGGCGAAGGCCGGCGCCGTGGGCATGGCATGCCGCTCGCATGCCGTGATGGCCGCGGCGATTGCAACCGAAGCGTGCGCCGAACGATCGCCACCGGTGAATATGCACTCGCTGAATAGGTTGTCGAGCACCGCGACCGCCTCAAGCGCATCATCCCGAGAGGGCTTGCTATTGATCGCCGGGAACTCGTCAGGATTGAACGCGGCGAAGAGGTGGCTTTCCGCATCGTAGCCAGGGCGATCGAGCAGCGTTGCATCGCTTCGCAGGGTCGGTGCTGTGACAATCCCGGCAAGGCTCGGAAATTTCCACTCACCGGCCGATGCGATCATGGCCGTTGCCACCGCGGCGGGCGGATCGATCCGGCGCATTGCTTTCTCGCGCTTGTCCCATCGCGCCCAATTGGCCGCGCGGCCGAGGGCAAGGGGCAAGTAGTCCCGCGTCACCGGCATGATGACCGTCGATCCTGCGGAGCGGCGGATTCCATGCTGCGCGGTGTCGCGCGCGAGCGTGACTATCCGCACCAGTTGACCGCCGCGCTGGTATATCCCGGCGTTTGTGGCAATCAGCGCCTCCGCGGCCTTTGCGACGATACTTGAGAGTTCGCCGGCTTGGACTTCGATAACTGGCTGATTCGATCCAGATAGTTCCGTCGCGTCCTTCCCTTTGGTTTTCGGTCCTCTGATGGGCACGACCGGCGCGAGTTCGGGCAGATCGCTTTCCAGATCGTCGAGCGTTGTACTCATGCCGCCACCATTCCGAGCACCTCGGCCGCGGCCCGCACGGCCGATCTGAAATCGCCGCCATGGTCGAGCAGTCGGTACACGTCGAACGCATCGCAGGCATGCTCGTTGTGCAAAGGGTCGCCCGCGTGATGACAGAACACGCGCCGCCCATCATCCAGAAGCACGACGCCCGCCCCGTGACCGGTATCCGGTGACGCGAAACGCTTTCCGCGCCGTTCATAGCCGTGTGTCTCGAGGATGGCCGCAACGTCGTGCGCCGCGTTGAATGCAGCGATGACGGAATCACGCGGCTTTTCATTCGTGCGCGCCTTCGGCTTCGGTGTCTCTTTCGGTGGGGGCGCCCAGGGGCACAGTGCAAGGGCCTGTCGGTAGAATGTCGGCCAGTCTTGCCACAGTGATAGGACTTGCGCGGGCAGCGGCGGGAAGCCATTTCGCGGCGCGTTTTCCCAGCGGTAGGGCTTGCCCGTGCCTACGTGGATCGACGGCGGCAACGCGTCGGAGATCGGCCCGGCGCGCAGTTCGAGCACCGCGAACCACTGAGTTACGTTCTCGTGCTTCGGCCAGATCACCGTTCGGTGGCGTAGGTCAACATCTGCCGGCGCCTCGAACATGAGCCGGAACTTCGCGGGGTTTCCTACAATGCACGGCGCGTGCTGGCGCAGCTCATCAAGATCTATGCCGACGGTGCCGAGTATGGTGCGGCTGTATTCGGTGTGGTCGATATCGAGGCTGACGAGCCCGCTGAATGAGAGCAGCGCTCCGACGCCGTGCGTTGGATGCTGTTGCCAGAACGCCGCTGCAGTGGCTGCGTCCCTGATTGCGTTCGCCTCAAGATTCCATCCGGGGTGCCGCGGGCCTTTTTCTCCCGGCGGTGTCCATGTGAGAGCGAATCCGAACCGCTCGCAATACCGCTCGGCGTAGCGTGCGGCGCTCATGCGGCACCCCGGCGATACACCGCACCGCTGGAAAATGAGGCGCGTCCAAACTTCGATCCGCCGCACCGCGGGTTCGCGGGCACATCGACGGTGTTCCGCGGCTTTGACTTCGATAGGCGTCGGTGCGCGTGCACCGAGAAGCCGAAAGACCAATCCCGCGACGGGGCTGCCGCCTCGATCCGGATGCACTGCGGAAGTCCGGCTCGGAATACGCGCTCGGCGACCGGATCGGCGAGGTCTCGCGCCCTTTTGGCGGCTCTGATTCGAGCGATGCAGCGCCGTTCGTTCGCCAGGCTTCGGGCCTGATACACGAATCGGCTGACGCCAAGCCGGTGGCGTCGATTGAAAAAGCAAAAGAAGCCCTTGACGGGACTGGAATCGGGGTTAGTGTTCACGGCGGTCGTTCCTTCTTAGCCGCGTTCGCCCTGCCAGGCTGCGCGGCTTTTTCAATTTAGGCGGCGCACATCTCGTTGGTGGGGTTTTGACGGCTGACGCCGCGGCGCTCGTGAAGCGTGCGAACAAGTTGCTGGATTTCGCTGTCAGAGGCACCGCGAACGTGCGCGGCGACAATCGCATCAAGCTCGTTGGATGGGATGGTGGTCGCCTTTCCAAACTTAACCGGTGTCGGAAGCAAACCGCGATTGACGCGGGAATAGAAATTCGCGCGCGAGGTGTTGGCCAGGGCGGCCTGAACTTTCTCGATCGGAACTAAGCGGACGGGAGTGTTGGCGTCGTTCGCCGAAGCGTTATTCATCGCGGGAGCCTCCAAAAAAATGCGTTTTGCGCATGTCTTTGCAAGGCATCGGCCCGCTGACAATCGGGTATGGTCGGCATCAGCCTTTCCATAACCGTCTCGGTTTGCATCCGAGGACTTTCGTCTTCCCGCGTACTGTAATGCCCAATTGCGTGCCGTCAAGCGCTTTTCTGCGCTCGCGTTCGTGACGGTGGGGCACGGCTCAGCCCTTCGCCGTCTCAGTCGCTGGAAGCGCCGACAATCGTGCGATCTCACTGCCAGGGACGTAGGTGCGGCCGCCGATGCGGATTACTCGCAGCTGGCCTGCCTTAATTTGTTCGTAGGTCCTAGCGTTGCTTTGACGTAAGAGCGCATTGGCCTCAGGGACCGAATAGCGCTGCAGGGGATCGAGCGCGGGCGGTGGGTTTGGTTTTGTGACGGCACTCATCGGGTCAACCTCCAATCAGTTCGCGGATATAAGCGTGGATGCATATGCATTTGCATGTTCCATTAAACAATGATTAAATTGTTCCAACAAGATGCCAGGAAATACTTATTAAATGGAACGAAAGAAAGCCAAGACGATAAGATTCGATACTTTCGACTGGGATGAACTCGAATCCGTCCCTAAATCTGAGCAGGACATCGCTGAGGCAACTGTTGAGTTCATCAACGGATCTGAACTTGTTGTGGAGGGTTACGACCCTTCAGAAGCCCTCTTAGACACAGCCGTTGTTGAAGGCTCCTTGCAAACGCTCGGCAAGCAAGTGAGGGCCTTCCGCGAAATGGGGTTATTGCCGTCGGCCAAACCCGAGGAGCGACCTGAATCAGGTGATACCTCAGCCAGATATCGCGTCGTCTACCGCGACATATTTTCGGCCTTCATTCGCGATCGCGACGCCGTATCCGGTCATTTCGCTGCGCAAGGAATTATGTCGAGGCTGCCTGTCGAAACGTTTTGGATGGCGACCGCCAATGGAATGGCCATAGTCCACCGCTACACGTTCGACAATTTTGAAAACGTGATTACCGTAGGAGCGGCGCTCTTGTTCGATCTAGGAAAGGGGTTTGGTAAGAAGCTCTGCCAATGCCGGCTCGATTCGTGCGGAAAATTCTTCTTTGAGATCCAGCCTCCGAGAGGAGCGCCGCAGCGGAAGTATTGCTGCTCTGACCATATGACCAAGGCGCACGATCTGAATGCCGGAAAGCGAATGGCGAAACATCGCAGCAAGCCAGCGAGGAAAAAGTGAGCCGCCGCCTATCGCCTCAGGCTTCCTTCACTCCCGCCAGCTTCTCGCGCATCGCGGAGGGGATGAACCGCAAGTAGGCTTTTTCTATCATCGCCAAGCTGGTGCCGGTCTGCGCCGCGACGGTCAACGGATCGACACCATGAATTTGCAAAAGCTCGCTGATTCGAGCGTGGCGCATCGCATACGCGCCCACCTCTGCTGGCAGCCGCTCCCTACCCTTCGCCTTTTTGTTGTGTGCTTTGACGGCCTCGCGAACTCGCCGTGCCCACATGTGCCGGCGCCACTGAGTCTCGCCGTCCTCGGTGAATATCAGCGAGTCGGCCGACTTGTCGGCGGTTTGCTTCTCAAAGAACGCGATGCCCTCGGGTCCGAGGACGGTATGCCGTACCCGCAGCTTCGGTGGCTTGCCCTTCCGATGCGCGAGGCGTATCTGTTCGCCGTCAAAGTGGGCGACGGTCGCCGCCGCCAGTTCCTGGGGCCGCGCCCCGGTCAGTTCCAACCCGCGTAGAAATGCCGCGGCAAACGGCGCAGCGGCTGCCACAAGGGCCTTGCGTTGCTCAGGGGTCAGGAATATGGCCGTTTCGCCATCGTCCTCCACATCGTCTGCCAGGGGCTTTAGGGTCCATGCCGTAGGGTTCCCGACGTGCCCCGCTTCGTTGACCGCGTGATTGAGCCCGGCGACCACAGAGCGGATGTGCCGATTGAGCGTCCGAGGTTGGCGTCCGGGCTTCTGTCGCTCCCGCCATTCGCGAAAATCATCCTTCGTCGCCCGTTCGAGCGATGTGTCGGCCAGCGGGTCCGAATAGACAATTTTTTTGAACCGCCACTCGGCCTCCTTCGCGGCGTCAGCACGCCCGTGCTCGCGCAAGTGCTCGAGATAGGATTGCAGCGCGGCTTTGATCGTGTCGCGTTTGACGGTACGCACCGCAGAGCCGGCGAGTTGAGAGAGCCACGCTTCGGCTTTGGCCTTCGCCTCGTCGAATTCTAAGGGGCCGCCAAACAGCGTATATCGCTGGACCTTGTCACGGCCACGGTATCGGGCCATCCACGTCTCAGAGGTTTTACGGAAGCCTAGATAGGCGCCTTCGGACAGCCTTTGCCAGTGCGGAGCGTCCCGCACGTTACCCCCCTCGGTTACCGTCGGAAGTTCCTTTCGCTTGGTCTTGGTCGTTAAATCCGCCATCGCTACAATGTCCCTCACGTGAAACGGCGTGAAAACATTATGGCATACAGCTATAGACAATGGTGGATTAAAAGCCTATAAATGAAGCTGTTTATAAGATGCCAGTAGACAGACCTAGACAGATTTACGGCCCTCTCAAGGCAAGTACACGAGTTCGAATCTCGTAGGGAGCGCCAATTAAATCAATGGGTTACGTATAGGCGGTAAGCGCTGTACGGAATCTGTACGGAAAGTCGTGCGGGCATTCTCGGAAGCAAATGTTTTTCCAAAAACTGCTTCGAGGAGATGTCCATGCCTGCCGACACCATTGCCGCTACCGCGGCCGAGTCCCATCCCGCCGATTCCCTCACCGATGAACAGCTAGAAGCCATATCAACGGTACCCGAGGCGCTTTTGGCGCATCTGCGCGACCAGCAGCAGCGCGCCCGCGAGCTACAAGCGCTGCTCGAAATGCTGGAAAACGCGATCGACGACGCCGGCAGCGACATTGCGGCGATTGCTGCCCGATTGGCCCACGACATCAATGTGGGCCTCGACAGTGTGACCTTGCTCCAAGCGTTGGGCAGTGAGGGAGGAGAGGCGCATGAGTAACGTCGCACAGTCCCCTGCCAATCCCCGCCCCATCGACAAGGACAGTATTTACTACTCGAAAGAGCGCTGGAGGCTGATTTCGCAGCGTACTGGCCGGTTCACCGTTCAGTACCTTGTATCGACACCTACGAGAACGAAATCGTCGGGACACATCCCAAAATGTCCGAGGCGATGGACCACAGGCACCGGCTCGAAGGGCGCACCGTTGAACTGCCCGCATCGCTGGGTTCGAAGTGTGAGGAACTGGCGCATGAGTAGCTGGTGCCGGGCCATTCGCATCGCCGCGTGGCTCGCCCTCGCAGCCATCATCGCAATCGCATTCCACTATGCGAAAAAGTACGAAGCCGACATGCTGACCGACGACCCATCGACGGGCGGCAAAGGCTGGATCATGTGACGGCACAGTGTCCCAACCCAATCCAAGAATCTTGAGGCCGTACAGCCTCAAAAAGCGGCGCCGGCCGGGTAATACCGGCGACGCCAATGACGATCGTCAATAACAGGAGTAATGAAAATGGCTGATGGATCTCAATCGATTGAACCCAAGAATGCAGCACCGACTTCGGAACCCGTCCGGGAACGCATCGATGGAATACTGGATGGCGTGATAATTCCAGCAAACCCGCTCTGCGCGAAGGGCGACTCATTCGACACTCTGCAAAACGTGGGCTCGCTGATGGCGCTTCTTGCCGCCATCGACACTGCGCAGCTTGAGGGGTGCGAATTCACGATGCCGGACTCAGGGCCGTACTTGATGATTACCCTTCGCGAAATGGTGCAGGATGCCGTCCAATACGCTGCGAAAGTGAACGATTTGGAGTTGACCCTGCGCACGCATGCAGAGATCGGAGGTCTGGAGAAATTCATCGCGATGTACAATCTCGACAAAGAGGCGCCGCCGGCCAGCGTGAATGCAGGGCGTGAGACGGAGGTGGCCCATGTCTAACGTCATATCGATCGATCCCCGGCCGACTGATACCCGCATGGGACCGTATCTAGTCGATACGGGTGCGGCCACGGAGACTCTTGATAATGCTATCGGTGCGCTGGCTCTCGCCTGCGATGCCGTATCAGGCGAGACCGGAACCAAGCGAAATCTGTGGAGGTGACCCATGGCTAGGCGAAACTGGAGATCTCTCCTAGGCGAGGTCCGCCGCGGGTCGCTACCTAATGGGATCAGCATTCAAATTGAAACGTGGCCTCTGGCGCAAGCCAGGGGCAATGGCGCCGTCATTTTGAATTACCTGGGCACGGAAGATGCGCTCATCGCGGCAGGCTGCCTTACAGCTTCAATGATCGAGAATCGCTCGGCCCGACGAAGGGGCGGCAGATCTCAGCGAGATGAGCACGGTATGTGGTTCACGCTCCACCGATCGCCGACAAAGGCTGCGCCAGGGCGAATGAAGCTTAGGCGCCGCGCCGTCCCACAGATCGCCATGGGTCTGCCCGGCGTGCTTGATCTGTTCCCGGGAGGCATCTCGGATGCCTACGCAAGTTCCGCTGCGCGGGAACATCATCCAAGCGCACGACGATACCAGCCGCATTCCGCCGGCCCGTCCGCGCCCATCCTTGCGAATCGTCGTCAACAATATTGGTGGAATGAACGTGTCTAAAATCACACCGATCAGGCCCGATACCGTCATCGACCGACCTGGCGCAAAGTTCGAGGAAATTTCTGCCAAAGCGTGGGAGCGTGGTTCGGTGCTCGCCGTCGAATGCCTGGAAGATATGTCCGACCTCGACCTAATTTGCATGTGCGATGAAGGCCGCAATGGAGCGCCGCAGGATAACGTGCTTTATCGGCACCTGCAGCGACTCGCCCATGAGGCGTCAGGCGATCCGCAGATCGAGCAGGCGTTCTGCAGCGTCCTCACCGATATGCTCGGCAGTGCCGTCAGCGGCGGCGGGTGCTGGGATGTGGAGGATGTCTTGAAGCACTCTCGAAAGTTCGGCCCGGTGACTCAGGCGGTGGCGTCATGAGCGCGGCAGAATCGGCGATACCGGTCATACCATCCCAAACACACAAACCCCTCACCGCCCCGGAGAAGGCTTTCTGGAAAGACGCCTTCGTCGCCTGCGCCAAATCCATTCTGCTGCGCGATAACGGCAGCTCACCTGAGGCGACTGCGGATCTTTGCGCCAACTTCGCGGACGCCGCGATGGATGCATATCGCTCGCGGTCGATCACTTGGAGGCAGCCGTGAGCGCGGCCATTGACGGTTCGGCCGTCCCCGTGAAGCGCTTACGCCTTTGTGTCAACCACAAGGACCGGGCTCTGGTGCTGGCGCAGGGCGCGAGCAAGCGCAGTTATAAGCCCTTCGCTCAAGCCTTCGGTGGCTCAGCGAATCGTCGCGCCGCGCTAATCGTCGAATCGGTGAACTCCCACTCCCACATGATCAAAACTCTGCGCGCCGTGCAGCGTATGTCTCAGCTCCCGGTAAGCGATAGCGATAGGCAGCGCACGCGGCTAGCGCTGATCGCTCGCCATGTCACGACCGCGCTGGCACAGGTGGGAGAGTAAAACGCCGACCACTGGGGCGCTCGCCCTCACTCAAGGCCGCCTGCTCTCGGGGCGGCCTTTTTGTCCTCCACGGCTCTTAAAGTCTACGCTGCGTTTAGCTGCCAGCCGTCCTTCTGACGACGTGAGAAAATAGCATGATGAGAGACCGGCGAATCAATAGCGCGCAATTCCTTCGCTAACTCCCGGACGTCAACTTTTTCAGAAAGATGAGCCAAATAGACCGCGCGCAACAAAAGGTCAGCCGGGCCCTTAAAGGAATTCTCTCCCTTCTCCCAACGCGCCACTGATTGATCGGTCACACGCAGTAAATCGCCGAGGTCAGCCTGAGTCAGGTCCATCTGGCGCCGCAGAAATCTGACCTCTTTGCCGCCCAGTGTCTTTTTCTCAGTCACTAAGTAATGACCAATAGCTCGGTGCAGGCCATCCATATCGTGAATGACGATGTCCTCAGTGCCGTCGTCAACCGGGATGCGGTCATATCCGCTGCACAGATAAATGTCCTCAAGCCCGCTCCAAGTGTACGGTAGCGGCTCGCGCTTCTCGCTGTGTCCGTAGTGCATCTCCACTATGTCGGTCATTTTTTGTCCTCCCACTCAGCCGTCACTAGACGCAAGCGATCGTTCTCGAGAATCGCGGCCACAACGCCAGCGACTCTTCCAATCGGCAATTTGTGAGTAATCTTCACTTTCCACTCGTTCGGCCTGGTGCCCTCAATGGGATCCTCTTCAATGTCCCCAAGTCGCAAAATCCTCAGCACGTCAACATCATCAATGTCGCGTTCACTCATGCGCTCACGCATATGCGCGGACCACTGCAGATTCGATGAGCCGGCCGCCGCGGCCCGTACCTTCGCGAGCGCAACTGCGCGAGTCATTCTCAACTTCTCTACCTTTGGCCGCTCTCCCATGAGCACCTATCATACTGATAGGTAGACAGGAAAATCCATAACAGGTTCTCACTCACAGATCCTGTGGATCGATGCGATACCGACGTGGCCATCAAGCTATTGAATTTAAAGTATTTATTGCACTTACAAGGGAGGCTAACTTGCCTCGCAACGCAGCATATTACCTGCGGCGGTGCCTGGGCAGTCTACGCGGGTGCGATAGGTTCCATCGATCCGCGCCCAGTCTACCAAGCACACCGACATGCCAAGTAGCGCCCGCGTCGAGATGGCGGCTCACGCGCCATATGCGGCGTCATCATACTGGGTGGGTGCTTCAAATGAAGCATGCTGACTGTCGCCGCTCGCAATGTCGCGATCCTCGCCGCAGCCCCTCCCGTCCACCGCGAGAATCCGCCGATGGCCCGCGCGGTGGACGAATACGGATCTGTACTCCGCGCTGCCCCTGCTAAAATCCCGGTGACTCAAGGAGGAATTGATCGATGTCTAAAAAGCACGAGAAGGAATTGCGCGAGTTCGCTGACAATGCGGCAACGCTCGCGCAGCAGATTCGCCAGGACTGGGGAAGCGCGGTTGGCTCAGGCGGCATGCAGGTTCGCGTCAACCGCGACATGCCGACGCACGGCCCGGACCATGCCCTACTGAACGTTGAGCGCCAGCTCGGTGGCGTTGTCTCGGCGATTGAAGCCTATCTGCAGTGACCGCCTGGGGGCTAGCCCCCTTCAGCGGTATCGTCCAAATGGCGAGAACGACTGCCGCGTAGAGTCATACGGATCGCGCTCCGTGAGCATCATCAACCGGCGCGCATCCGCACGGCGGAAATCAATGGGTTACGCCTAGGCGGCAAGCGGTGTCGCTGCGGCCGCGCACCTCACCCCTCCCCTCTAAACGCACTCTCCCCGCGACCGCAATTCGATCTACTGAGGCCAGGTCGGTGGGGCTGCCGCATGCTGGCATCATTGCCAAGACGTGTAGGAGCCACCTGTATCATTGCGTATCAGCGCCAGGGCGCACAGGAAGGAAGCGAAAGGTGACGATCAAGGTTCTCGCGGATTTGGCTGACGGCTCACAGATGCGATTCACGGGCGATCACTACCTGTCCAAATACAAGTCGTTGGCCGTGCAGGGTTACGAAGGCAAGGCGCTGGTCCACGCGCTGTTAACTGATGATTGGGGCGCGCCGCCGATGCGCGTTCGAATACTCGAGGACGGCCTGCAGGTAGCGGTAATCCTCTACCGGTAGCTTCAGAACACGGGGCGCAACACACCGCAGAGCGAAGGCCTCTGCGGCGTCCTCGAGCCCAGTCCAAAGCACTCGTGGCGCCTAGCGTGCGTGGTTTTGGCGCTCGATCTCGGCGTGAGCAGCCTATTGCTCGCGCAGCCAGCTATTCGAGGCTTCTTGAAATCTCAGCTTGATGGCACTTGTGTTTGACAGCGTGGTCGGCGCCGCGGAGATCGTCGTGCCGTCCGAGGTATTCATGACGAGCGCAGTGATCCTCTGCGCTATCTGTACGGCCTTATAGATTGAAGCGAGCTACCGTCGATCCACGCGAAAGACAGATCGCGGATAACGGGCAGATCGGTGACCGACACCAGTTCGCCAGAGTGATCGAGGATGGTGATGGCACCATGCAAGCCGGGGTCAATGCCGATAGTGAGCGTCATGCCGCGACCCTCCGCGGCGAGGATGCCGCCGGGGCGGCGCCTTGCGCTATGATGGAACGATGTTGCGGTGGATGTCCTGCATGATCATGTTGACGGCGTGCGCTTCTCAAGCGGCGCAGCTGATCCGCGGCCAATATCACCCATGATTCCCTTCGAGCCGGGACCCCCGCAGAGATGACGCAAGAGCGGTACAGAGCGCTACACTGCGGAGATGGAATCTTCCACAGTCGAAGCGCCGAACCGAAAGAGTCGTCCGGTACTGGGCGCCGTCGTCGGCATAGCGCTTGGCACAATTAGCATATTGGCTCTGATTGACATGCACGCTGCTGGAGGGGCTGGCGTTTGCGGTGCCTTTATCGGCCTGAGTGTCCTGGGTCTCGCTCGAACGAAGCGATTTCGATGGTGGCAGATCGCCCTGATCCTGCTCGCTACGATGGTGGCAGCGGCCGTGTTCTACATCGCGGTTTTCATCTCGATCGTGCTGATCCGTTCCAAGATCTAAGAGACCCGCTCTTGCCGCATGGACCACCATGTTCACGTTCGTTTACGCATCTTGCTCGCCGGACTACGCGAGGCAAAACGCCTCTCAACGCCGTACTTTCATGAGGGATAAGGTGCCTCCGTCATATTGGAGGTACTGGTGCGAAGCGATATGTCCTCGCCTAGTGAACAAATGAAGGAGCGGGCATCCTGCTCGGTATCGAATCAACGGCTGCCTACTCGGTCTGATTGCATCTTGTATCGCGTATCGATACACTTATCAAATATGGTAAAGACGTTCCGCCATAAAGGGATTGAGAAATTCTTTATCACTGGGTCAAAGGCAGGCATACAGCCGAAGCATGCGCGCAAGTTGGAGGAACAGCTTTCCGCCCTGAGCTACGCTGTGCGGCCGGAGGACATGAATCTGCACGGGTGGGACTGGCATCCCCTCAAATCCGATTTAGCTGGGCATTGGACTGTATCGGTGAACGGCAATTGGCGCCTGACGTTTTCATTTGAAGGTAGCGACGCGATCTTGGTCAACTACCAGGATTATCACTAGGAGTTTTTCATGAGCGAGATGTTCAACCCGGCACATCCGGGGCGCGTGCTCAAGAACACTGTTTGCCGTGAGGATGGAGGTATTTCGGTGACCGAGTTTGCGAAGCGGCTGAAGGTGAGTCGTGTGGCTTTGTCGCGCGTCCTCAATGAACGCGCTGGTATCAGCGCCGAGCTGGCAATCCGCTTGGAAGCAGCACTCGGAACCTCTGCACAGGTGTGGGTGGGCATGCAGTCCGCCTACGATCTGGCACAGGCAAGGAAGCGACGGCATCCTAAGATTGCGCGGCTGCAGGAATCGAAAGCCGCCTAGCGCTCGACCAGGCCACGTGACTCCAGCACCATCCCGATGCATTCGGCGATCTGCTGCACCAGCGCCTGCAGCTTGCTCGCCGTCAGTACCGGCAGCTACCGAAACACCGGTGCCGCGTCATAGCCGGGCAGATACACGCCGTCGGCTCAGTAACGTACCGGCGGACAAAGAAGGGGAATCGCCTCGCGCTTGTTTCGCCGATAGACCTGGAAGTCAGTGCGGTCGATCGTTATCACGGAGTGCTTCGGAAATAGCTCGCTCATCCGGACTAAGCACAAATCAGCAAGATCCGGTTTTTGGTCCGCAAAGCGATCGGCCAGACGGGCAAGCTGAACGAGATTCTCTCGGCAATCGAATGCCAGCGCGACGAGTCCTTCATTGACCATCGCCAGAGCCACGGCCGCACTCTCCAGATGGAATGCTGTCTCCGCGATAACCGCCTCACAAGTCAATAGCGGCTCCGTCACTCCAGCAGCAAGTTGCGCTGCCCACTTGTGATGTTTGTCATTGGCATTCGCGAACGCCACCAAAAAGCCCGTGTCAGCGATCCCCTTCACGAACGCGAAAATCCCTTGCGCGTCAACAGATCGCGCACTCCACGCACAGAACCGGCGAGCCTCATGAAGGAAGGATCCTTGCCGCCATCGCGCGCTTTCTCAAGTTGCTCGCGGACAATGCGCCCCTTTGGCACACCGGATTGTTTTGACGCCTGCTCGAGCCACGTCGCAAGCTCTTCCGTGAGTCGAATTGTCACTGTCTTACTCATATGGCGAAAGTGTAGCACATGTGGAATGTGGGCGGATCAAAACCGTGGTCAAGGATTCGAGGCCCTCCCTCACCACCACGGAATCAAGCACCTAGCTGGACTAAATGTCTGCGCACCGATTCGCAAGACTTCGCGAGCGGGGGTCGCGTCCCCATTTATTTACCTCGAGAGCACGGCATGCGCGCTACGAGATTTCCTTACCGCGGCGTCTCCGAATACGCCGTCACTCCCCACCCATAGCCCAGGATCCGCCATCCCGCATCCTCTTGCTCGAGCACGAAGGACCATGCTCCATGCTCCTCGAAGGACTTGCCATGCGTCAGTCCCGTCCATGTCGTGGGCAATGAGAAATAGACGCGCTTGCCCGACTGATTGAAGTCGTGCGCTTCGCCGAAAGCCGCAGCCAGGTTCTTGAGGTCGCCCGCCGCGGCGTGCGCGCGGAATCCCGCCGACCAGTTCGCCGCGGCCTGCAAGCCGCAAAACAGAAACGGCGCGAAATTCTCGACGATGCAGAGGCCTCGGCGCGCGAACACCGTGGGCTGCTCGCCGCGGCGCAGGCTGCTCATGAACGTGACCAGGCCGTGTACCGGCTCCATCATTGCCGCAGTGGGCTGCTCCTCGGCCCGAGCGGCGCCCGCCGTCAAAAAACAAAACAACAACGCCCAACAAACGCCGTATGGGCGCGCCCGAAACGCGCGTCGATTTGCCGCTGGTTCATTCTGGTACAAGTGTCGCTCCTTAGTACAAGTGTCGCTCCGAATCGAAGCGGCGCCTCGCTGTGTTCGACACTGTAACGCACTCGCTGGCACAATCGCTGTACGGCGCTCGCCCGGCTCCAAAATGACGGCGCAACACGCGCCGGATTTTAGAAAATACCGATTCTCGCGGTGTCGGCGTTGAAAATGCCCACGCAGCGCCCGTCATCGGTGGCGACGAGCCAGTGAGCGCCGATATGGCTTGGCTGGCCAATTTTGCGGCCTGGCGCGAGAACTGCGTACGGGGTGCGCTGGCCGGAGGTATCGAGCCAGTAGAACTTGAGAGTCTGGTCGCTGCGGTTGGCGAGCACCAGACGAGTGCTCTCGGAGGTCGGGTTCGAACGGAACTGGTTTTCACGTTCGCACCGCTGCCCCCATTTCATGCTGTCGCAAGCAGGCACGCCGCGTGTGCCGCCCGACGCCATGCTGCAGGCAATCGTGTAATCCACCGGATCAGCCGTCAAATTTGCGGCGTAGGTCTGAAGGGCCGGTTGCGAATCGGGGGCCGGTGCAGCGGAAAGCGCTGGCGCAGCGGCAGTGGCCGGTGCGCTGGGAGGTGCTGACGCGGCGGCCCGCTCGCCGGGAACCGGAGCGCCCCCGGACTTACTCCATAGGCCCCAGGCAATCACCACGAGCAAAACCACCGACATGAATCCGATCACGGCGCCGAAGTTACCGGGGCGGCTGCGCCCCGTCGGTTGCATGCCTTCACGGCTGCCATCCTCCGGCAGAGCACGGGACCGGTCGGGATGGGACAGGAAATTCGCCAGCCAATCGGCGGTGTCGGCTTCGAGAACGACCAGGCCATCGGGCCGCCGCGTGTTGCCGCGGACCTGGTCCAGCGATGCGGTCCATATTGCCACGGATTTCAGGCCCAACAGCATATGCAGAAGGTCTCGTCTCGCCTCCACGTCCTGAATCTTGTCGAAACGAACCACGCGCGAGCTCTGGATGAAGACACCGGAATCGATGCTGATGGTGTGGTCCGTCAGGGTAAACGAGAACCACCTGAATTTCAGGATCGAGTTGACGATCATGATGCCGGCAAGCAGGTAGAGGATCCACCCGATCACGCCGCTGTTGCTGTTTCCACAGAGTACGCCGCTGCATCTGCCGACCGGGGAATTCGCAAGAAAATGCGCAAACCGGCCGAACATTACGCACACTGCGGCTCCGAGCAATGCGCGCAGCGCGAGGTACCAGAACGCTCTTGCCGGTAGAAATTGCCGCGAGTTCAGTGGGATCACGAAGCGCCTCGGCTGCAAGTCGTCTATTCCCACCATACTGTTCGCGTGCACCCACCGACACAGCGCAATCGGTCACATTTTGCGGAATGATGGCCTGTACTTCATCGCAATCAGCGAACCCGTGCACACGGCAGCGGTCCATGCCAAGATGATCACCGTGTCCTCTCCTGCCGCGCCTCTCCAATCAGCGCGCCTGAGTTTCTCTCGAGGCGATTTCGATGCCGCACGCGAATTGTGCCGCGGCATCCTCGAGGCATGTCCCGGGGAGGCGGGTGCGCTGCATCTGCTCGGGCTCATCGCACATCGGGACGGAGATTCGGACGGGGCGAGGGATTTTCTGCGCCGTGCGGCTGAATCGCCCCACGCCTCGGCCTTGTACCTACTGACCTACGCCGATCTATTCTGCAAGGCAGCTGATCGAAATGCCGCGGTTGACTTGGCACGGCGTGCCACCGAATTGGACCCCGCACTGCCCCTCGGCTGGTGCTACCTGGGCCACCTGTTGTTGGAAATGCGCCGGCTCGATGAAAGCCGGCGCTGCCTGCAACGTGCGCTCGAATTGGACGCCGGTTTCTGGCAGGCACGCGCGCACCTCGCCGTCGCGTTGGGCAGAACGGGCGATACCGCCGAGGCGCTTGCACAGTTCGAGCGCCTGCTCGGCGAGCAGCCCGACAACGCGGAAATCATCGGTAGTCTCGCGGCCTTCTTGGCGGAGGAAGGCCGCTACGGGGAGGCGTTGATCCAAGCCGAGCTTGCAATTGCGAGGCAACCGGACAAGCTCGATCACCATGTACGCGCCGGTGAGATAGAAATACTGCTGGGCCGCCCCAAGCATGCCCTCGCGCGCCTCACCGCCGTCGAGAACACCTGGCCGCGCGAGATCAACCTGCTGACACTGAAAGCTCACTCGCTGCGATTGGATGATCGTTGCGATGAGGCGGCTCTGCTGTGCCGAGACGCATTGAATCGGGGCATCGAATCCAGCGAGCTGCTTCGCGCCTACGGTCTCGCCCTGCAGCTCATCGGCGAGCCTACCGAGGCACTGGCGGTGTTCGATCGAGCGGCCAAAGGCAATCCGGCACCCGCCCTGTCGGATAAGGGCTCACTGCTGTCTCATCTTGGCCGGCTCACCGAGGCTTGCGGCACCTTTGATGAAGCCCTGGTGCACGAGCCCACCTGGGCGGACGCCTGGTACAACAAGAGCAGTGCGAAAACCTTCGTGAGCCGAGACCCGGATATCGACAGCATGGAGGGATTGCTCGGCCGATGCTCGTATCGCGATCGTCTGCTGCTGCATTTCGCTCTGGGCAAGGCTCACATGGATACAGGGGATGCGGACCGGGCCTTTGCGCACTGGCATGAGGCCAATCGCTTGAAGCGCGCTGCCACCGACTACGACGCGGGCGCGGCTGCGCGGCAGATGGCGACGAGCGCCGAGCGTCCGCCGCACGCCGACGTTCGGCGGAGAACGACGCCAGCCAGCCTCTCCGAGGTGCCGGTCTTCATCGTGGGCATGCCACGTTGCGGCTCCTCGCTGATCGAACAAATACTGGCCTCCCATCCGGACGTTCATGGCGCCGGCGAGATGGTACGGCTGCGCGCGTTTTTCGAGATGAGCGAACCCGGCGATCGGCCTATCGCCGACATGGCCCTCGAGAGACTGAGGCGCTACTCGCCGCTGGCAGCTCGAATCGTCGACAAGGATCTTTGCAATTTTCTGTATCTCGGCATCATTCACCAGATCTTTCCGAACGCGCGGATCATTCACTGCCGGCGCAATCCCTTGGATACCTGCTTTTCCGCCTACACCAAACTGTTTGCCGGCGACTTTGGATTCAGCTATGAGCAGCGCGAGCTGGGCATCTATTATCGGCACTACCATGCTCTAATGGCGCATTGGCGCTCCGTGCTGCCGCAACGAATATTCATGGATATCGACTACGAAGCACTCGTGTCGGCGCCGCGCGATGAGACTCACCGGCTGCTGCAATTCCTCGACCTGCCGTGGAACGAGGCGTGCATGCGGTTCTTCGAGAACTCTCGAATCGTCAATACCGCGAGTTTCGCTCAGGTCCGGCGGCCGATTTACCGCTCGAGCGTCGGCAGGACCGATGCCCTGCGGCCGCACCTTCAGCCGTTGATCGAGGCGTTGGGCGATCTGGGGAATTGACCATCGACACCACCGATCAATTGCTGGAAGCCGGTACCGAGCGGCACCGCGCGGGCAAATTCGCCGAGGCGCGCCGGCTCTACGGCGAAGTGCTGGCGCGCGCCCCGGCGCACACGGTGGCGCTGTTTCGCAGCGGTCTTCTGGAATTGCAGGACGGACACCCCGAAACGGCGCTGCTCCTCGTCGAGCGGGCCACGGCGGCCGATGCCGCTGAACCGCGTTATCACTTCGTGCTAGGCCAATCGCTGCAGGCGCTGCGCCGTTGGGACAAGGCGATCGGCGCCTATGAGACGGCCCTG
Source organism: uncultured Gammaproteobacteria bacterium (assembly GCA_963807505.1). Classification (GTDB taxonomy): domain Bacteria; phylum Pseudomonadota; class Gammaproteobacteria; order Steroidobacterales; family Steroidobacteraceae; genus Bog-1198. Next base: position 325,702 of record CAWECC010000002.1, read on the forward strand.
AAGCTGCAGCCCGAATTTCTGGACGCCTGGAACAATCTCGGGATTTGCCTGCAGCTGCGCCGGCAATTTCCGCAGGCCGCAGCGGCATACCGGCAGGCGCTGGCGTTGGAGCCCGCAAATGCCGGCGTCATGGCGAACCTGGGCACGGTGTTGCGCGAAATGGGAGATTTGGGGGAGGCCGTCGAATTGCTGCGCACCGCCTCGAATCTCGAGCCATCCGCGGCGTCGCACGCCGTCAATCTCGGCATCGCGTTTTGGAATCAAGGCGACTTCGCGGAGGCGGAACGTACCTTGAACCAGGCACTGACGCGAGCCCCGAATGATGCGGAGGCGCTTTTCAATCTCGGCAACGCCTTGCATGGTCTTGGCAGATCGCGTGAAGCCATCGAACGGTACCGGCAGGCCGTGGCGCTGCGGCCCGACTATGCGGACGCCTTGATCAACCTAGGCAATGTCCTTACCGAAATCGGCGAGTTCAGCGCGGGCCACGCCGCCTACGACGAGGCCCTGCGCCTCCGCCCCGACTCGATCGTGGCGTTGAACAACGCCGCCTGCCTGATGCGCACCCTAGGACGGGTCGACGACGCCGAAGCGGCGCTATCGCGGGCGCTGCAGTTGGATCCCGGCAATGCGACGCTGCACGACACCATCGGCAATGTCTACAAGGATGCGGGCGACCTCGACGGCGCGATCGCGAGCTTCCGCAAGGCCCTGGAACTCGACCCGGGGGCGGCGCCAACACACAGCAATCTCGCGTATGCGCTCGGCTTCCAATCACCCGAGGCCGCTCCCATCCTCGAGGAATGCCTGCGCTGGAACGGGCGCTTTGCCGCCGGGGCGATGAGCACGCATAGCTATGCCAACGATCCCGAACCGAACCGCCGGTTGAGAATCGGATACGTTTCCCCGGACTTCCGCGTCCATTGCCAGAGCCTGTTCACGATTCCTCTGCTCTCTCAGCATGATCACGCGGCGTTCGAGATCTTTTGCTATGCCAGCATCAAGCGCCCCGACGATCTCACTCGGCGCATCGCCGGCTATGCAGACGTGTGGCGCGATGTTCGCGTCCTCGATGATCAGGCGCTCTGCCGCCTGATTCGCGCAGACGGCATCGACATCCTCGTCGATCTGACCATGCACATGGCGGGCGGCCGGCCCATGCTTTTCGCTCTCAAGCCCGCGCCGGTGCAAATCGCCTGGCTGGCCTACCCCGGGACCACGGGAATCGGCGCGATGGACTATCGTCTCAGCGATCCACGCCTGGATCCCGAAGGTTTCGACGACCACTATTCCGAACGCACGCTGAGGCTCCCCGATTCGTTTTGGTGCTACGACCCGCTAGCCGGCGATATCGACGTCGGCCCGCTGCCCGCGCTCGAGCGCGGCTACCTGACTCTCGGCTGCCTGAATAATCCCTGCAAGCTGACCGACCATGCCCTGCGCCTGTGGAGCGGTGTGATGGGTGCGCTGACGTCGGCACGCCTGCTGCTGATGGCTCCGCCCGGCCGGCATCGCGAGCATCTGTCGCGGCGACTCGCGGCACATGGTATCGCTGCAGAGCGCGTCGACTATCGAGCTTTTCAACCGCGCGCGGATTACTTGCGCTGCTACCGGGATATCGATCTGGGTCTCGATACATTTCCCTACAACGGCCACACCACGAGCCTGGATTCGATTTGGATGGGTGTGCCGGTGGTGACCCGAGTGGGCCGCACCTGCGTCGGCAGAGGTGGCCTCAGTCAGTTATTCCAACTCGATATGCTCGACCTTGCCGCCGAGTCTGACGAGGCGTTCGTCAGCATCGCCGCGACTCTGGGCAAGGACCTGCCCCGTCTCGCTGCGCTGCGCAGCGAATTGCGTATCCGCCTCGAGCGCTCCGCGCTGATGAATGCTCCGCGCTTCGCGCGGCATATGGAACAGGCCTTCCGAGATACGTGGCGGGCCTACTGCGAACGCGCTCTTTAGCAAAACTGCTGACGGTCGTTCATCAGGGCGATGAGGTGTGGACGCCCACGCCATAGAGATACACGTTCTGCCCGCCTCGATAGCCTGTCACCACCAGCGCCGCAGTCACTCCAAGCAGTACCACGATGAACAGCCAGGAGGGCCTCGACTCCTGGGGCGCCCCCGCGCCGCGCCACACGGCCAGGAGCAGCAGCGCCAGTGAGGTAAATATCGCCCACTTCACATGCAGGAAGATCGACTGGTGCGCGGCCAAGCCGACGTGCAGGCCGATCAGCGCAGCCAATCCAGTGGCCAGTGCGAACAGAGCGGCGACAGCCCCGACACAGAGATTCCAAGTCCCCACCGTGGCGAGGGTCGCGGCGTAACGCTCGCGCCGCAGCAGCCGCGCCGCCACCAGGAAAAAGGCCGCGGTCACCACCAGCGCCAGGGGGAAGTGCACGGCTATGGGATGCCAACCCGGCACGACATTCACGAGGGGGCCACCGCATTCGTATTGCCGAGTAACCGGCCGCGCCACCATTCGATGGTGTCGTTCAAAGCCGCGTCCAAAGTGAAGCTGGGCTGCCAGCCCGCTTCCTGGCGCAGGCGATGCACGTCAGGAACGAGTATCGAAGGTTCCCCCGGCGCCGAGGGCCGGGCGCCGATCCGCAGCAGGTCGGCGCGCCCGATCCGCCGGCCGATACGATCGACGAGATCGGCCAGAGCGATTCTCTGGTCGGATCCGATATTCACCGGGCCCTCCAGATCCGACATCAACACGGCCGCGAATGCCGCTCCGACATCGGCAACGTGCAGAAAACTGCGTATCTGCCTGCCGTGCGAACACGGCGCTTCGCGGTTCAGCAGCAGATTGGAAATCACCGACGGCACCAGCCGATCGGGGTGCTCGTGCGGGCCGAACTGGAAGAAAACGCGCCCCCACGCCGTCGACACACCTTGGCGGCGTCCGAAATCGGCCAGTGCCGATTGCAGGGCGATTTTGCAGGCAGCATAAGGGCTCAAGGGCTTGGAGGTAGCGCTCGCGGCGGCTCCCGCATTTGCCAGCGGGCTCCGCAACTCGTCGCATACCTCCACCTGCGACCAATCGTATTCGGCGCAGCTGCCGGCCATCATGACGCGCCTGCCGCCCTCGGCGCCGAAGCAGCGCAACAGATGCTCGCTCGCCGCCAGCCAGCGAAAATTCTCCGCGCTGTTCCAGTACAGCCCCGGCGTGGCTATCCAAGCGAAGTGCAGCAGGTGAGTCGGCTGTACCCGGCCCATCAACTCCGCGGCCGCCGGCTCATCGAGCAAATCCGCGAAGTGCAGTCTCGCACCGTGAAGCTGCTCGGGGGCGTTGCGGCTCGCATGCGCCGACAGCACGGCATGCACTTCATGGCCTGAACGCAGCAGCGCGGGCACGCTCCAGCGGCCGATGAAACCGCCGGCGCCGCTGACGAGCACGCGGCCCGGGGAAGTCACGCGCCGCCCGGCGCATCCATGAGCGGATACGCGGCATCGCGCGCGGAGATCACCGCGGGTACCAGAGGCCATTCAATGCGGAACGCGGGATCGCTCCAGCGCAGCCCGCGGCTGAACTCCGGCGCATGCGCCGCCGAGATCATGTAGTACACCTCCGCCCCGTTCGTCAGGCTCACGAATCCATGCGCAAATCCCGGCGGGATGAACAGCGCGCGGCGATTGGTCATGCTCAGCTCCGCTCCGTACCATCGCCGGTAAGTGGACGAGGACTTGCGGATATCGACGATGACATCGAATATGGCTCCGGCCGTGCAGCGCACCAGCTTGTGCTCCTCATGCGGAGCGGCCTGATAGTGCAGGCCGCGCAAGGTGCCTTTTCGGGCATTGTAAGAGACGCTGCACTGTCCCAGCGCAGGCCCCAATCCCTTCGCGGCGAATTCCTCGGGGCAGTACGATCGCGCGAAGAAGCCGCGCTCGTCCGGCAATTCCTGCAGGTCGACCGCGTAGGCCCCGGACAACGGCAACTCAGTGAATATCACGGGCGCGCCCCGCCGATGCCATGGGCATTGCGCATCACGGGTAGACGTGCACCACGGGCACGGGCGTGACGAATCGGCCTCCCCACTCCTTGATGCCCTGCAGTTGTCCACGGATTTCCTCCTGCAGATTCCACGGCAGGATCAGGACATAGTCCGGCCGCTCGCGCATCAGAGCCTCGGGCGAGAGCACGGGTATGTGCGTGCCGGGCAGGAATTTCGATTGCTTGTGCGGATTGCGATCCGCCACGAAAGGAATATCGGCCGGCGTCACGCCGCAGAAATTGAGCAGGGTATTGCCCTTCGCCGCGGCACCGTAGGCTGCGACGGTCTTGCCTTCGCGCTTCGCCGCGGCGAGAAATGCCAGCAACGACCGCCGGCATTCCTCGACCCGGTCCGCGAACCGCGAGTAGGTGCCAAGATCGGCCAGTCCCGCCGCGTTCTCCTGCGCCCGCACCTTGCGCAGCAAGGCGCTGTCCTCGAGGTCCGAGCGATTCGAGTGCGCGGCAAAGATCCGCAATGAGCCGCCGTGCGTCGGCAATCGATCCACGTCGTAGAGCCGCAGGCCATGGCGGTTGAAAACCTGTTCGATGGCGAACAGTGAAATGTACGAATAGTGCTCGTGGTAGATGGTGTCGAATTCGACGTGCTCGATGAGTTCGAGCAGATGAGGAAACTCCATCGTCACCGAGCCCTCGGGCTTGAGCAGCAGAGCGATTCCGGCGACGAAATCGTTCAACATGGGGACATGGGCCAGCACATTGTTGCCGATGATCAGATCGGCTTGCCGGCCGGCGCCCGCCAGGCGCTTTGCCAGACTCTCGCCGAAGAATTCGACCATCGTGGGAACACCGATTTTCTCGGCCGCGGCCGCGACGGTGTCGGACGGGTCGATGCCGAGCACCGGCACCCCCATGTCGATGAAGTTCTTCAGCAAGTACCCATCGTTGCTGGCAAGTTCTACCACCAAGCTCTCGGAGCCGAGCCCGAACCGCCGGTGCGCCATGTGACAGTACTCTTTGGCATGCGTCAGCCAGCCATCCGAATACGACGAGAAATACGCGTAGTTACCGAACAACTCCTGGGGTGCAACGTCGTAATCCACTTGCACCAGCTTGCAGGATTCGCAAACTTTCGCGCGCAGCGGATAGCGCTTCTCGTCCTGCGCCGTATCCAATGACGTGAGGTACGCATTCGACGCGGGCTGCAATCCCAAATCAGCCATCGTCACGGCCAACCGGCCGCCGCACGCGCGGCAGGCAGTCACGAGACCCGACATGCTCACTCCCATACCTTCCAGGGCGCCGCGCCGCTGTCCCAGAGTGCATTGAGGCTCTGCTTGTCGCGCAAGGTATCCATGGGCTGCCAGAAACCGCGGTGCACCCAGGCTGCCAGCTGGCCATCCGCGGCCAAGCTCTCCATCGGCTCCTTTTCCCACACGGTGCCGTGGCCGTCGATCAGTTCCAGCACGCTCGGATTCAGGACGAAGAAGCCACCGTTGATCAGACCGCCCTCGGCCGTGGGTTTCTCCTCGAAGGAGAGGACCTGCGTACCTTGCGTGACGATACGGCCGAAACGCGCCGGCGGCCTCACGCAGGCCACGGTGGCTTTGCGGCCATGATCGGCGTGGAAGGCGAGTTCCGCGCCGATGTCGATGTTGGCGAGGCCGTCTCCGTAAGTCATGCAAAACGGTTCTCGCGCATCCAGATACCTGCGCACCTGCAGCAGCCGGCCTCCGGTCATGGTCTCCTCACCCGTATCGACGAGCGTGACTTTCCACGGCTCGCTGCGGCAGTCATGGTACTCGACCCGGTTCTGCGCCATGTCGAAGGTCACATCCGCCTGATGCAGGAAGTAATTCGCAAAGTATTCCTTGATGACGTATCCCTTGTAGCCCAGACAGACGATGAACTCGGTGACCCCGAATGAGGCGTAGGATTTCATGATGTGCCAGAGGATGGGTTGCGTCCCGATTTCTACCATGGGTTTCGGGCGCGTATTCGACTCCTCGGCGATTCGCGTGCCCTTACCGCCGGCGAGAATCACGCACTTCATTGCAGGCGCCTCATCAGCTCACGATACCGCGCCATTTGCGCCTCGGAAAATGCCGCCATGTTCTCCCCCGATGAATGGGCCAAGTACCAGTCGGCCGTCCACGACAGCGACTCGCGTATGTCGAGCCTCGGATGCCAGCCGAGCGCATGTCCTGCCAGTTCCGAGGACAGGGTCAGTGCTTGCGCCTCCGTGGGCTGCGGCGCCGGGTCGCGCACCCATCCGGGCTTGCCCGCGAACCTTGCTCCGAAAGCATCCACCACCTCGCGCACCGTGCAGAAGGATGCCGGGTCCGGGCCGAAATTAACAGCTCGCGGCGTGCTCTTCGGTGCCGTAACCAGCGCCTGCGCCAGGGTCAGGTAACCGGACAAGGGCTCGAGCACGTGCTGCCACGGCCGCACCGCATCGGGATAGCGCAAATTCACGGCTTTCCCCGACTCGAGCGCTCTCACACAGTCGGGAATCAGCCTATCTTCCGACCAGTCGCCGCCGCCGATGACGTTGCCCGCCCGGGCGGTGGCGAGCGGCGGCCCGCCGGGGAAAAAACTGTCGCGGAAACTGGCGGCCACCAATTCGGTGCAGGCCTTGCTGCTGCTGTAGGGATCGTGACCACCCAAGCGGTCGCTTTCAGCGAAGGCTCGGCCCTCGCCCAGGTTCTCGTAGACTTTGTCGCTGGTAACGATCACGACGCACTCGAGATGGCGCAGCGCACGGCAGGCCTGCAGAAGCACCGCGGTGCCCATGACATTGGTGGCATACGTGGCGAGCGGATCGCGATAGGATTCTCTGACCAGTGCCTGGGCCGCCATGTGAATCACAATCTGCGGATCGGATTGAGCCACGGCCTCATCGACGCGCCTTGCATCCCGTATATCGGAGATTATCGAGCGCTGCGCGTCCGTGGCATGCGTGCCCGCGCCGGCAACGATGTCCCATAGATTCGGCGCAGCGGCCGGGGCCAGCGCGTAGCCGGTGACCTCGGCGCCCATTTGCCTGAGCCACAAATGCATCCAGGCACCCTTGAACCCCGTATGCCCGGTGAGCAGCACGCGCCGCCCGCGCCAGAACTGCGCCATGACGTCGGTTTTCATCGGAGCCGGTGCGTCGCTAGCGGCCATCTTGCAGCCAGTACGATCTCAAGACGCGCAAGGTCGGAGACACGTGCCGAAATCCCAGCGCGCCGCCGAGCCGAATCTGGAAGTTCAGGAACTTGCGCAGGCCCCGAAGCAGCAGGAAAACGTCCTTGTATTGCGAGCGGCCCTGCGTCGCGTAGGCGATCTTCAGCGCGTCGCACATGACGGCCACCGGCAGCTTGTAGATCCGCGAGCGCGCCACGAAAGGATCGCGCACTGCCGCGGTGAATTCGCTGCCCGAGGTCAGCAGCCAGGTGGCGACCCGCTCCATGACGAATATCTTCATCTGCACATGCGTGGCGCCGCGATAGGTCGTCGGGGCGCACAGTGCCTCGCCGAGCGCATCGCCGGGTGTTTCCGCGATGGCGTACATTTTCTCGTTGATCGCGAGCCAGGCTCTCCAGAAGCGCGGCTTGGCGATGAAATAGTTCGAATGTACGGTGTTCCGGGAATCCGACACCAGCGAATCGAGGTCGCTGAACAATTCGAGCCGGTCGAACAGCGCTTTGGCGACGCGCTTCAGCCCCGGGTGCTCGGCATCGCCGTGTTCGAAGACATTCAGATAGTAGGCGCTGTTGTGAATGCTCGGGCTCAAGAGCACGACATCGACCGCGGAGCCGGCGGCGAGAATGAATTCGCGTACATCGGCGGAGCTCAAGCTGGTCTTGAGTTTGAATTTCGGCGACAGAAACCCGTAGAAGGTATTCTCATCCAGCGCTTGGCTGAGCAAGAATTTACGGATCGGCCAGTACTCGAACCAATCGGGCTTCTCGTTGCCGGAGTTGTCCAAGACTTCGAAGCCCGGATCGAGCTCCTCACGCGGCGTATAGTGGTTCAGGATCTGATAAATCTGCACGGCATGCATGATTCAAAGGATACCGGCTTCCGAGGCGCGCTGCATTCAATCCCGGCTCGGGACCCTGGCCAGCCGTATCAGCAACTCCCGGTACCGAGCCTGGTAGGTGTGCATCGCGTAGCGGGATTCGACATGCGCGAGTCCGTTTGCACCGAAGCGCGCACGCAGCTCCGGCGACTGGATCAGGGTCTCCAGATGCCGCTCCCACTCATCGGCGTTGCGCGCATGAAAGCCGTTGAAGCCTTCAATCACGGCCTCGGTGTTGGCACCGACCGGCGAGGCCACGCAGGGCAGCGCCGCTGCCATGTACTGCAGCAGCTTGAAGGCGCACTTGCCGCGCGCCCATTCGTCGTCGCTCAGCGGCATGACGCCGATATGCGCCGTCGCGAGAGACTGCGCTTCGGTCGCGGAGCTCCAAGCAATGCGTTCGATGTTGACTTCGGGCCAGTCCGGAAACCGGGAGCAGACGACTCTCACCCTGAATGCCGGGTGACGGCTTGCGAGGCGCGCGAGAGCCGGCCGCATGATCTCCAAATAAACCAGGTTCTCCGGACTGCCGATCCAGACGACGGTGGGCGGATCGGCCGCCGTGGCGTTCGTCGGGTGATAGGCCGCCGTATCGATCGAGGTGGGTAGAATCACGACATCCCGCGCCGAGGCCCGAGCCACGCCGGCCAGGACATCGTTGCCGGCAGCGACCACATCGACCCAGCGGCACGTGGCGGCGAATTTTCTCTTGCGCCAGCGTGAGTCGTCCGCCGGCTCGCCCAGCCGCCTGGGCTTACGCACATAGATGGCGTCATCGACATCGAATATGCGCCGCCGGCTGAACCGGGCGAACAGAACTGCCTCGATCGCACTCAACTTGATCTGGTGCAGCACCACTACATCGGCCTCACGCAGCAGCGCGCGGCGCTCCCAGGTCCGAAGGCCGTAGCGGCCGCTCGGAAAGCGCTCCGTCCGCACCCGCCAACCGGCCGTCTCGAGCGTGCCCACGAGTGAGCGCATGCGGTGCCGAAACGATGGCTGGTCCGGATCGTAGCCCAATAACAAAGCGTTCGGCATGCTATCCCTTGGCACCGGCATTCGCTAACGCGGCGCAGCGCACGGCGCCGACTCGAGCAAGCCGCCGAGCGCCTGCATCGCCACATCGACGCCGTCGGCGAGTTGCAGACGGGCGGCGCGTCCCGCCAGCGCCGCCCGTTGCGGCTCATCCTGCAGCAGCCCGTCGGCCGCCTGCACGATGCTTGCCGCATCGCAAGCCGCGGATACGGCCACACCCGCGGCGACACAGCGGCGCGTGCGTTCGAATTGATCCTTCGCGATGGGAACGGCGATACAAGCATTGCCGCAGGCAATCGCCTGCAGCAAGGTCGAACCGCCGTTGGCCACGATCAAGCGGGCCGAACGCATGAGCTCCGCCAGTTCCGCCTGCGGAACAGGGCCAAGTGGGTGCCAATGGCGTTCTGCATCGACCGTGCCGGTGCCGGCGGTGGGGCCCACGTAAACCGTGTCCACCCCGCGCGCCGCGAGAGCGCGGGCCGCCGCCATGAAGTGAGCCACCGCCTCGTCCGCCCCAGGATGCCCGGTTCCCCCGCCCGGAACTACCAGCACGTAGGTTCCCGCATCGCAGCCGGCGCGCGCCAGGATGGCGGCGCGTTGTTCGGGAGCCGCGCGCGACAAGATGACGTCCAAGTAACGGACGATGGGGCCGCGGGCAATTTTCAGCTTGAGCTTTTCGAAGAATCCCAAGGGGCCGGCAATGAATTGCGGATACGCGATCCAATGCTCATCGATCAACCGCATCCAGCGCCAGCGAAATGCCTTGCGTCTCTGGCGACGGCGCGCGCTGATGTAAACGATGCGCGCACCCAGCGCTCGAGCTGCGCGCAGCTGCGCCGTGCGGCCGGCATTATCGAAGATCACGACATCGGGCCGCCAAGTCCCGAGCAGCTCGACCACGGCGGCGGAATGAAATGTCGGCGAAGAGGCCAGCAAGGTGCTTGGAAACGGCGCATCGGCCGCATAGGGAGCCTCGCGGCTCAGCACGAAGTGGATGGCGGCGCCCTGCCAGCGCCTGCTCGCGGCGCGCGCAATGGCAAGGGAACGCGCGTATTCACCCATGCCGAAGGTTCCGGAGACGGGAACGAACAGAATTCGCGGAGTGTCAGGCAAAAGTGGCAAACCAACGGTCCAGCACCAGCAGATGCCAGGCCCTGCGAAACTCGGTTCCAACCGGACGCCGCAGCACGCCGCGCTCCATCAGGCGGCTCACCGCCTCGCGCAGCACCTGCGGATGATGCCGCAGCCAGCGGTGCACCGGCAGGCCAAATCCTGATTTTCGCTGCTCCAAGTGACCCGCCGGCAGTCGCGGCTCCATGAGCGTTCGCACCAGCAATTTGCCGCGCCGACGCCGCTGATCGACCAACACCTGCGGATCCACGCTCAGCATGAACTCGACCAAGCGATGATCGAGCAGCGGCGGACGTACTTCGAGCGAATGCGCCATGCTGGTTCGATCGACTTTGGTCAATAGACCTTCGGCCAAATCGGTGTTCAGATCGAGCCAGCGCAATTGGGCTAGCGGCTGCAGATCCTCGCGCCAGTGCTGCCGGTAGAACCACAGATAGTCGTACTCCGGCTCGAGCCAGTGCGGCGCCAGCAAGTGATCGATCTGCCTTGCCGTTGAACCTCCCAGCGCCGCCGCGTAGGCAGGCAATCCCGCGTAGGCGCGCCGCTGCATCGACGATGCCAGCCGCGACAGGGGCGGTAAGTATCGGGCCAGGCTTCGGTTGAAGAAGGTCGAGCGTGCGCCGACCCTCGACCAGTAGCGTGGATAGCCGCAGAAGATCTCATCGCCGCCCTCGCCGCTCAACGCGACCTTCACTTCGCGGCGGGCGAACTGCGCGATGAGATAATTGGACCACGCGGCGCTGTCGCCGAACGGTTCATCGAAAAGATCGGGCATCTGTTCGAGCGCCCCCGCAAAATCCGCCTGCGGCGCCGTCATTTCCATGTGCTCGGTATGCAAATGCTCGGCCGCGCGGCGGGCGGCGGCGGATTCGGAGCGTGCACCCGCGTCGAATCCCAACGTGAAGGTTCGCGGGGCATCCAGATAATAAGCGGTGAGCGCGGAATCGATGCCGCCGCTCAGGAACACCCCCACCGGCACATCGGATAGCGTGTGCGCCGGCACCACATTGCGAAGCAAGGAATCGAGTTCCTGCACGGTGTCGTCGCTGCTCCGCGCGACGATGGCGGCCGACGGATTCCAGTAGCGCTCGATGCCGACGCGGCCGCCCTGCCAGGTGAGCATATGCCCGGCCGGCAATTTGGCGATACCGCGATAGATGGTCTTGGGCGCGGGAATGTAGCCGTGGAACAAGAAGTCTCGCACCGCGCTTCGATCGATCTCGGGTTGACCCAGGACCAACAGCGCCTTGAGCTCCGATGCAAAGGCGATGCCGTCCGGCAGCAGCTGGTAGTACAGGGGCTTCATGCCCAGCCGATCGCGCACCAACAGCAGCTTCCGCTCCCGGGTATCCCATGCGGCAAACGCGAACATCCCCACCAGGCTTTGCAGGCAGCCGCTGCCCTGCTCCTGCCAGAAGATGGACCAGCACTTCCGTGTCCCCGGTCGACCGCCACGGGCCGGCGAGCTGCGTGCGTAGCCGCTCGTGATTGTAGATCTCTCCGTTGTAGGTCAGCACCTGGGAGCCGAACGACATGGGCTGGTGGCGCACTCGGACAAATCCAAGATGGCCAGCCGGCGGTGAGCCAGGGCCACGCCCGGCTGGGCCCATACCCCTTCGCCGTCCGGACCGCGATGCCGCAGGCGCAGCGCCATGCCGCGCGCAACCTCGGCGCTTGCCCGCGGACCAATGATACCGGCTATGCCACACATGGCCGGCAGTCTAGCGCGGCGGCGGCGCGATGTACCGCTAGCCATCGGGCGGCGGTTCGTTTAGGGTGCATGCTGGAGCTGCAAAGACATGGCCACACCCGCCGACCAACGACTGCTGGAACTACTGGAAAAGTGGCTCAACAGCCTCGAGCTGCACGCCAAGTACTCCTCCCTCGACGACGATAGCTATTGGAAGGTCCAGCCGTGGGCGGAGCACCAGCGGCCGAACCGCTGGATCATCGATCTGGCCATGCAAAAAACCATAGCCCTGCGGGCTCATGTCCAAGACCGCATCAAGACGGGAGACGCTAAGTTTTCGGATTCTCTCGAGCTCATGATCTTCCTCGCCAACCTGGTGGGATCCGAACACATCGAGCGCTTCATCCCGGTCGCCGATGCCCAGAACGAGCGATCCTTGACGCCGGAGGCGCCGAACGACGCCGCGCGTAGCCCGTCGGATACGGTCACGACCCCTGCGGTCAGCGCCACGGCCACGAGGGAAATGCCGAAGTTCGTGCCCACCAAGCGCGCGCCGCCTCCCGCGAGCACGGCGCAGGTCGCGCGCACCGAACGCAAGGCTCCCGCGCCGGCCAAACACGGCGCAAAGGCCATCAGCAAACCCCCGCCGAAGCCCGCAACCGCTGGAAAGCCGGCGCCCCAGAGACCGGCCGGCAAACCCGACTCCAAAACCGCGGCCACTCTGCCGGCCGAACGTAACGCATCCTCGGATGCAGCGCGCGCGCAGGTCGTCGCGGACGCGGAGCGCCTGGTGCAATGGGGACGCAAATGGTACGAATTGCCCGAGCTCATCGCCCGCATGGCGGGCCGGCCGTCCTTGCCGGAGGTACGGCGCATACTCAAAGAAAATAAGTCGGCCATCGATTCGAAGACCGAGAGCCCATAGCCGGTTCACCGCGTCGGCGGACTCGCGTATAACGTATGCGCGCACGCATAGCGCTCAAAAAAAATTTGAACCTCCTCAATCCAGGAACGCTCCAAGGCGCCCATGATCACGACAAACAATTTATCGAAACGTTACGGCGACAAACTGGCCGTCGATGACTTGACTTTCAGCGTGGCGCCAGGAGAGGTGCTGGGGTTCTTGGGAGCCAACGGCGCCGGCAAATCCACCACCATGCGCATGATCGCGGGCTTCATCGCACCGACCGCCGGCCGGGTTTCGGTCTGCGGACACGACATCGAGACCGCCCCCGTGGCCGCCAAATCCTGCATGGGGTATCTGCCGGAGGGCGCTCCGAGCTACGGTGAGATGACCACCGCCGAATTTCTGGATTTCGTCGCCGACGTGCGCGGCCTCACGGGCGAAAGGCGGCGCCAGCGGCGCGCCGTCGTCGTCGACCGGCTGGGCCTGGCTCCCGTCATACATCAGGTCATCGAGACGCTGTCCAAGGGCTTTCGCCGCCGCGTCGGCCTGGCTCAGGCGCTGATTCACGACCCTCAGGTCCTGATCCTCGATGAGCCGACCGACGGGCTCGATCCGAATCAAAAGCACGAAGTGCGGCGCCTGATCAACGAACTGAGCAAGGACAAGCTGGTCATCGTGTCCACTCACATCTTGGAGGAGGTCCACGAAGTGTGCACACGCGCCATCATCATCGCCAACGGCCGCATCGTCGCCGACGAGACCCCGACCGCGCTCGAAGCTCGTTCCCGATATCACCACGCCGTCAGCTTGCGCTTCGAGAAGAGCGAGGAACTCGATGCGGCGCGCCGCTCAATCGCCCTGCTCCCGGAAGTTGCCGAAGTGGAACTCGATGCGCGTGAGCTGCGGTTGACGGCGATACCGAAGCCGGGCGCCAACACCTTGTCCGCGGTGAGCGCCATCATCGAGAAGAACAACTGGGACGTTCCCGAGCTGCATCTCGAATCCGGCCGCCTCGACGAGGTGTTTCGTGCATTGACGCAACCGCCGGGCATCGGGGTATCCGACCTCGTACAAGGAGCGGCCGTATGAGCAAGGTTCTGGTGGTCTTCCGGCGCGAGCTGCGCAGCTATTTCGCAACTCCATTGGCCTATGTGTTCATCGTGATTTTCCTGGTCCTCGCCGCCGTATTCACTTTTCAGGTGGGAGGTTTCTTCGAGCGCGGCCAGGCCGATCTGCAGCCCTTCTTCCGCTGGCACCCTTGGCTCTACTTGGTGCTGATCCCGGCCATTTCCATGCGTCTGTGGGCCGAGGAACGCAATAGCGGCAGCATCGAATTGCTGATGACGCTGCCCATCACCCTGTGGCAGGCGGTGGTCGGAAAGTTCCTCGCCGCGTGGTGCTTCGCCGGCGTCGCGTTGGCGCTGACTTTTCCGATCTGGATCACCGTCAATTATCTTGGGGCGCCGGACAACGGCGCCATCCTTGCTGCCTACTTGGGCAGCCTGCTGATGGCCGGCGGTTTCCTCTCCATCGGCATGTGCCTGTCCGCAGCCACGCGCAATCAAGTGATCGCGTTCATCACGGCGGCGCTGGTCGGTTTCGTGTTCTTGCTGGCCGGCTTTCCGCTGGTGCTCGATTTCGTACGCGGCGTTCTGCCGCAGACCATCGTCGACGCGATCGCCTCTTTGAGCTTCTTTACCCACTTCGAAGCCATTTCCAAGGGCGTCATCGATTTGCGCGATCTGGTGTATTTCGGCGCTCTGATCGGCTTTTGGTTGGCCGCCACGGCCCTGGTACTCGACATGAAAAAGGCGGAATAAGTGAACGGCAGTCGCTGGCGAAGAGTGGGTTTCGGGGTGGGCGGCCTGGTCGCGCTCGCCGTACTGTTCCTGGCTGTGGTGATGCTGTCGAACGTGGGCCTTCGCGGCATGCGCGTGGACCTCACGCAGAATCGGCTCTACACCTTGAGCCGCGGCACGCAGCAAGTGCTGGCCGAACTCAAGGAGCCGATCAACCTGTACTTCTATTTCTCGCGCGATGCGGCTGCGAAGCAGGCACCGCTCGTCATGCCGTACGCGGCGCGGGTGCGCGAATTCCTCGAGGAACTGGCGGCGCGTTCGAACGGCAAGATTCACTTGCGCATCGTGGATCCGCAGCCGTTCTCCGACGACGAGGACCGGGCCGGCGAGTTCGGATTGCAATCGCTGCAAAGCGGCGGCGGCGATGCCCTATATTTCGGATTGGCCGGCACCAATTCCACCGACGGCCGCTCGGCGATACCGGCTTTCCAGGCCGATCGCGAGGAGTTCCTGGAATATGACGTGGCGAAGCTCATCAACGAGCTCGGTACGCCGAAGAAGCCGGTGATCGGCCTCATCAGTACCCTGGGAATGCAAGGACAATTCAACCCCATGACGGGGCAGATGGGCGATCCCTGGCCGATCTACACCCAGCTCGAGGAGCTGTTCACCGTGCGCTCCTTGACACCCGACGTGGATCACATCGACCAGGATGTCGATGTGCTCATGCTGGTGCATCCGAAGCAGCTGCCGCCGAAGACCTTGTACGCCATCGATCAATTCGTGATGCGCGGCGGCAGGATATTGCTGTTCGTGGATCCGAATGCGGGCGGGGACACGAGCGGACAGGACCCGTCCAATCCGATGGCCGGGATGATGGCCGATCACTCCTCGGATCTCGAACCGCTGCTCAAAGCCTGGGGCGTCGACTACGATCGCACCAAGGTCATAGGCGATCTGGATCTGGGCCTGGACGTGCGCACCAGCGCGCAGTCGCCGCCGGTGCGCCACATCGGCATTCTCGGTCTCAGCCATGACAACATGGATCACAAGGATGTCCTGACCGCGTCGCTGGATAAGATCAATCTCGCGACGGCCGGTTGGCTGGCGGCGCGACCTGGCGCGAAGACCACCTTCGAACCGCTGCTGCTCAGTTCGACCGGCGCGGCGCCGATTCCCGCGCAGCGCTTCAACGCTCTCACCGACCCGGCGACGCTGCGCGACGGGTTCAAGCCGACGGGCACCCGCTACGCCCTGGCAGCGCGCATCACCGGGCCCGTGGATTCCGCGTTTCCCCAGGGTCCGCCGCCGGACCAAAAAGCCCCCGCCGGTCCGCCGGCTGCACACCTGACGAAATCGGCGCAGCCGGCCAACATCGTCATCATTGCCGATACCGATATGCTGATGGATTACATGTGGGTGCAAATGCACGAGGTGTTCGGCCAGCGCGTCGCCCAGGCGTTCGCCAACAACGGCGACCTGGTGGCCAACATTCTCGACAATTTGAGCGGCAGCAGCGCGCTGATCAGCGTGCGCGGACGCGCGACGTTCTCGCGGCCGTTCGAACGCGTCGAAGCGCTCAGGCACCAGGCGGATGACCGCTTGCGCAGCAAGGCGCTGGAACTCCAGGCGGAGCTGCAGCAAACCGAGACCAAGTTGACGGAACTGCAAAACAAGCGCAACGATCAATCGTCGCTGGCGCTTACGCCCGAACAAGAGACTGAACTCAAGCGCTTCGTGGCCGAGAAGGCGCGGGTGCGCAAGGAACTGCGCGAAACGCAGCGTGGACTCGACGTGGACATCGATCGCCTGGATTCCTGGCTCAAGGTCATCAATATCGCGATCGCCCCGCTTTGCGTGGCCGTGGCGGGAGTGATCATTCTATCGCTGCGGCGGCGGCGCAGAGCCACCGGAACGGGCGCGACATGAGCAGGCAACGATTCACGGCACTGCTGATCGCCGCGGTGCTGGCAATCTCGGGCGCGCTCTACTTGAGCGCCAAGCGCAACGCACAGCGGGAAACGCAGGACGTCGCTCTGCTGCCGGGGCTGGCCCGCGAACTGAACACGGTGACCTCTTTGAGCGTGCGCCGCGGCAGTGCGGCTCCCACCGTCACCGTGCACGAGAAGGACGGCCGATGGACGGTTGCCGAGCGCGGCGACTATCCGGCCGACGTATCGAAGTTGCGCAAATTGCTGCAGGCCCTGAGCGACGCCAAGATCGTCGAGCAGAAGACCTCGGATCAAACGCGATTTGCCATCATCGGCGTAGAGGATCCGGGACTACCGGGCGCAGCGGGAACGGAACTCGGCATCACTGCACAGGATGGAAAGCATGCCGTGATCATCGGCAAGCCCATCGGGGAAGGCAACTTCGCGCGGCGCAGCGGCGAAAACACCAGTTACAGCGTCGAGCCGGCCATTTCATTCGAGACCGACCCGCGCTATTGGATCGAGCCGAAACTGACCGACATCGCGGCTGCGAACATCCAGAGCGTGGCGATCAAGCCGGCGGGCGGCGCCGAGTACACCGTTCACCGTGACAAGGCGGCCGGCGACAAGGATGCCGCCGCGAGCTTCGCCCTCGATGGCGTGCCGCCGGGACGAAAAGCCGCCGATTCTGCTTCGCTCGCGCCCTCGTCGAGCGCCTTCGGCGCACTGACCGCGGATGATGTGACACCGGCCGGCGACGTGGATTTCAGCAAGGCGACAGTCGCGACGGTGACTATGTCGGACGGCAATGTAATCACACTGACCGGCGCCACTGTCGGCGACAAGCATTGGATTCAGCTGCAGGCGAGCAAGGATGCGGCGCTGAACGCGCAGACCGCCGGTCGAGCGTTCGAAGTGCCGAGCTACCGTTTCGATGCGATTTTCCGGCCCCTGGAGCAATTGCTGGTTCCGAAGGCACCGCCGCCCGGCGCCCAGGGCGCCGAATCGTCGGGCGCCGCGAACTCGAATCCGGCGTCCTCTGCCGTACCCATGCCGAAGAAAAAACTCCCGCCAGCACCCGCGTCGTGACCACCGGCACGAGTGCCGGATTCGGCCGCCGCCTGGCCGCGCTGCTGTACGACTGTGTGCTTCTGGCCGCGCTGCTCGTAGCCTTCACCTCCGGCGCGGTATTCTTGAATCATCGCCGGGCCATCGAGCCGGACACCGCGGGCATCTGGGTGTATTTCTACCGCGCGGGGCTGATCGGCGTGATCGCGGGCTACTATCTGCTCAACTGGACCCGCAGCGGCCAAACCTTGGGAATGCGCGCCTGGCATCTTCGCGCCGTCACCGCGGCAGGCAAACCCATGCCACTGAAAGCCGCGGCATTGCGCTTCGCGTTCGGCGCGCTCGCCTGGGCCCCGGCAGCACTCGGCGTACTGTGGCTTTACTTCGATCCCGAACATTTGGCGCTGCACGATCGCTTGTCCAACACACGCGTCGTCCACTTAGAACGCTCGACACGGTGATGTTGACCGGTTCACAAGGCCAGGGGGGATAAGAGGCTGGACGCCAACGAAAGGCAACAGTTGGCGTCCAGCCTCTTATCCCCCCTGGCCGTGCGCACTGGCCGAGGTACATCACCGCGCACGATGTACTAGATCACCGCATGAGGAGCAGATCGGTGCCGTCGGCGCAGTGGTGTGGAGCGGTGAGAGCATTCGCCCGAGGGGCTGAGCCGTTGGCCGGCAACTGCTGCCCCGTTGCCGGCCAACGGCTCAGCCCCTCGGGCGAATACCGTCAACCGCTCAACATCACAGTGCCGAGGGATTAACGCGTTCTGGAGACGGCGATCAATGTGCAAAAGCCGATCACGGCAGTCGGCAACCAGCCTACCATGGCCGGATTGAGGCCGAACAGCTGGCCGCCGTTTTCGATGGTGCGGTTGATGAGAAAAAACACCACGCCCAGCATCACGCCGATGACCGTGCGAGTGCCTGCGCCGGTGGTGCGCAAAGGACCGAACACGAAAGGCAGCGACAGCAGGGTCACGACGATCACGGCGAACAGCCTGGCGATTCGCGACCAATAGCCGATCTCATAGGAAGCGGTGTCGAGACTATTGCGGCGCAGGTGCTCGATGTACGAGGCGAGCCCCCGCAGCGTCAGCAGGTCCGGATCGGTGGCGGCGAGCCCCAGAAAGTCGGGGTTGACGGTCGATCGCATAGTGGTCTCGCCGACCAGGTCGCTGTCGACGTGGTCGTCGCCAAATCGCGTGGTCGCCACATTGTGCAGGCTCCAGCGGCCGGGATCCGCGACCGAAATCCGCTCGGCTCGCTGAATGGACCGCAGCTTCGTCGGCCCGTCGAGCTGGAACAGCGACACGCCGCCGAACGCGCGGTCGACCTCTCCCGTTTGCACGCGCAGGATCAGATTGCCGTCCTTCACCCACGCGCTGCTCGAGCCGGCGAAACTCACGTCCGCCAATTTGTCCGTGGTCTTTTCGCGCTTGGCGAACTGCGCCATGCGACGGCGCGGCATACTCGCCGATGCCGTACATGATCAGGGCAAGCGTCAGCCCGGCGAGGCCCACCGGCCAGGCGATTCGCCAAACGGACACGCCGGAGGCACGCGTCACCACCAACTCGCTGCCCGATGCCAGATTGCCGAGACCCATGAGCGCGCCGATCAGCGCGCCGATCGGCAGCAGTTCGAAAGCCTGCTGCGGCAGGTTGAGCAGGGTGAACAGGAATGCCTCCCCGGCGCTGTAGCTGCCGATGCCGATGTCGCTTTGCTGGCTGATGAACAGGAACAGCGCGCCCAGAGTCAGCAGCACGGCCATCGCCATGGCCGTGTAAACGAGCACGGTGCGATACAAGTAGCGGTCGAGTATGTTCATGCCGACCTCGCCTGGCGCACGAACAGGTACAGTCCGAGGCCCAGAGCCGCCGCATGGACCCACCAGACGCCGATCGCCGGCGGCAGTTCGCCCTTCTCGAGCCACACCTTGGCGGCGTACAACAGACTCGAATAGACGAAGTACACCACGACGGCGAAGCCCACCCGGGCGTATCGGCCCTGGCGCGGACGCAGGCGACTCAAGGGCACGGCAATCAGGGTCAGCACCAGCGCCATGAGCGGCTCGGACGCCCTATACTGCAATTGCGCAATGTCCGACGGAGCGTCGGATCCGAATAGCTCCCGGGTCGGCTTGGTGTCGGGGTCTTGGGTCCCGGCGACATCCGCGGGAGCCGAGATCGGAATGCCGTGTTCCCGAAATTCAGTCACCCGAAAATCGTTTTGCCCCGGGACGCCCTCGTAGCGGCGGCCGTTGAACAGAGTCACGAGGTGTACGCCGTTGCCCGCCGCCTTGGAGTAAGTGGCCGTATCGGCGAGGGCCACTTCGATTCGGCCCGCTGACTCCCGCTGCACGAACACATTGTGCAAAATGCCCTCCGCGTCCACCCGTTCCGCGTAAAAGACGGCATCCCCGCCGCTGAACGACCTGAACCGGCCCGCATCGAGCTGCCCGAATTGCGCCTCCTTGACCGCCGATTGGCGCAGTAGCTGTGCTTGACGGTCGGCCTGCGGTACCTGCACGAACACCAACCAAGCCAGGCCCAAGGCAATCAGGGCGGCAAAACAGAACAATGGCGCCAGCAGCCGCGCCGGTCCGAAACCGCAGGCCTGCAGCGCAGCCATCTCGCTGTCGTGGTACAGGCGGCCCAAAGTCAACACCACGGCCAACAATAGCCCGACCGGCACGATGACCGACAAATTCATGATGGCGCCGAGCGCGATCAAATCGAATACCACGTGGCGGCCGTACTGGTTGTCGGCCGCCTGGCCGAGCACTCTGGATAACTGGTTCGACACCAGAATCGCCACCAATACACCGGTCACGGCGAGCCAGGTTTGCACAACCTCGCGCAATACATATCTTTGCACGGTCCATTTCATGGGATCGAGCTTAGAGCCTTCGCAATAATCTAGTAAACTATTTGCTCACTCCCCCGGTTGACAAACCAGGGCGGCATAGACAAATACGGAGCTTAGGACATGGAATTCACGGCAATTATCGATCCAAAGGCGCGCGCTGAGGCAGGGTGCGCCGTGGTGGGCGTTCATGAGGACGGAGATCTCGGCAAAGCCGCCCATCAGATCGACAAGCAGATCGGCGGGCTGATCGGAAAGCTGCGCGAGGACGGCGATTTCTCCGGAAAGCTCGGCGACGTCCTATTGCTACCCGCGCCGGCGGGAGCGGCGGCTGCGCGCGTCCTATTGATCGGACTGGGCGCGCCCGCGAGCTTCGGCCGCAAGCAATACCGCAGGGCGCTGCAGGCCGCCGTGCAGGCGCTCGCCAAAACCGGGGCAACCGATGCGGTGGTGTACCTTGCGCTCGAGCAGGCCGGGGATCTCGATGTGGAGTATCGCGCGCGTGGCGTCGCGGAAGTCTTTTGCTCGCAGCTGTATAAAGTTCCGGATCTGAAGACCGGCACCAAGCCCAAGACGCCGCGCTTGTCGAGCGTCAGCGTGGCGGTGGCGGACGCGCGCGCCAGCAAAGAGGCGGCGGAAGGCCTGCGCATGGGCGCAGCGATGGGCGGCGGCCTCGCGCTGTCCCGAGATCTCGCCAATTTGCCGCCCAATATATGTACGCCGACTTACCTGGGAACTCGCGCGCAGAGCCTGTCGAAGGAATTTCCGAGCATCAAGACCAAGGTATTGGACGAAAGTGCCATCAAGGCTCTGAAAATGGGCGCCTTCCTTGCGGTAACGCAGGGGTCGGACCAGCCTCCCCGGCTGATCGTCTGCGAATATCACGGCGGCAAGAAGAACGCGCCGCCGATTTGCCTGATCGGCAAGGGCATTACCTTCGATTCGGGTGGGATTTCCCTGAAGGACCCACCCGCCATGGATGAAATGAAATTCGACATGAGCGGCGCGGCCGCCGTCCTCGGCACGATGCGCGCGGTGGCCGAGCTTAAATTGCCGATCAATCTCGTGACCATCGTCGCGACGTGCGAAAACATGCCGAGCGGCGGCGCCGTAAAGCCCGCGGACATCGTCACCAGCATGTCCGGCCAAACGATCGAGATTCTGAACACCGACGCCGAGGGCCGGTTGATTCTCTGCGACGCCATCACCTACAGCCGCCGCTTCAAGCCGGCGGCGGTGATCGATGTGGCAACGCTGACCGGCGCCTGCGTCATCGCGCTCGGCAACCATTTCAGCGGCTTGATGAGCAACGACGAGGCTCTGGCGGATGAGTTGGCGAGAGCGGGAGTGCGTGCCGACGACCGTGCCTGGCGGCTGCCGATCGGCGAGGAATACGTCGACCAGTTGAAGAGCAATTTCGCGGATATTGCCAATGTCGGCGGACGCGAAGGCGGCGCCTCCACGGCGGCTGCGTTCCTCTCCAAATTCGCCAAGGACCTGCAGTGGGCGCACCTCGACGTCGCCGGCACCGCCTGGCTCAGCGGAGCCCAAAAAGGCAGCACCGGACGGCCTGTGCCCCTGCTGGTGGATTTCCTGATCAATCGCGTTCGGACGACATGACCGAGCGGGTGGATTTCTACGTTTTGAAAAGCGCTGCCGCCAGACAGCGCTGGGCATTTGCCTGCCGCCTGACCGAAAAAGCCTATCTGCGGGATCTGAGCATAGTCATCGCGAACGACACGCTGGACGACGCCCGGAGTCTCGATGAGTTGCTGTGGACGTTCAGCGAGCGCTCCTTCGTCCCCCACGAGGTGTGCCCGGATGAGCATTCGGTGGATCCCGCGACCAAGGTCCACCTCGTCGCGCTGCCCTCGTCCACTTCCTGGCCCACGCCCGGCGCTGATTTGCTGGTGAATCTCGCCGGCCGCCTGCCCGACGGCTGGGAACGCTATCCGCGCATCGCCGAGATCATCGACGCGGACGAAGAACGCCGCCGCTTGGGACGCGAGCGCTTCAAGGCGTACCGCGAGCTCAAGTTGGCGCCGGAGACGCATCAACTCGACGACACAGCGGAGATTTGAAGCGCCATGGATAAAGCCTTCTCGCCCGCCGACATCGAGTCGCGAATCTACGCGCGCTGGGAGGCGTCGGGATATTTCGTACCGAGCGGCGAAGGGCCCAGCTATTCCATCGTGATACCGCCACCGAACGTGACCGGCACCCTGCACATGGGCCATGCGTTCCAAGACACCATCATGGACGCTCTGATTCGCTATCGGCGCATGAGTGGTTTCGACACCCTGTGGCAGCCCGGCACCGATCACGCCGGCATCGCGACGCAAATGGTGGTCGAAAGGCAGTTGAACGCCGAAGGTTCGAGCCGGATCGAGCTCGGACGCGAAGCCTTCGTGGAGCGTATTTGGCGATGGAAGGAGCAGTCCGGCGGCCATATCGCCAGGCAAATGCGCCGGCTCGGGGCTTCGGTCGATTGGCAGCGCGATCGGTTCACGATGGACGCCGGCCTGTCCCGGGCGGTGACGGAGGTCTTCGTCCGTCTCTATCAGGAGGGCCTGATCTACCGCGGCAAGCGCCTGGTGAACTGGGATCCGGTGCTGAAAACGGCGCTCTCCGATTTGGAGGTGGTCGCCGAAGAAGAAGCGGGCAGCCTGTGGCATTTGCGCTATCCCCTGAGCGAGGGCGACGGCTTCCTCGTGGTCGCGACCACGCGCCCGGAAACCCTGCTGGGAGACGCCGCCGTCGCGGTGCACCCCGACGATGAGCGGTACCGGCACCTGATCGGCCGCCGGGTGCGATTGCCGCTGACTTCGCGCGAAATTCCCGTCATCGGCGATTCATATGTGGACCCGAAGTTCGGCAGCGGCTGTGTCAAGATCACCCCGGCTCACGACTTCAACGACTATGAAGTCGGACAACGTCATTCGCTGCCCCTGATCAACATCATGAACCCGGACGCCTCGCTCAACGATGCGGTGCCGGCCGCGTACCGCGGCTTGGACCGCACCGCGGCGCGAACGCGAGTGCTCGCTGATCTGGAGGCTCAGGGGCTGGTCGAGCGTGTCGAGGAGCACAAGCTGACCGTGCCGCGCGGCGATCGCAGCAACGCCGTCCTCGAGCCCCTGCTCACCGATCAGTGGTTCGTCGACATCAAGCCGCTGGCGGAACCGGCCATCCGCGCCGTCGAGGACGGCAGCATCCGCTTCGTGCCCGACAATTGGCGCGCCGTGTATTACGAATGGATGCACAAGATCAAGGACTGGTGCATCAGCCGGCAGCTCTGGTGGGGGCATCGCATTCCGGCCTGGTATGACCCGGAGGGCCGCTGGTATGTCGCCCGCGACGAGGCGGAAGCGCGCGCAGCGCACGGCATCGATGCGTCGGTGCCGCTGCGCCAGGATGAGGATGTGCTCGATACCTGGTTCTCCTCCGCGCTGTGGCCGTTCTCCACCCAAGGCTGGCCCGACGATACGCAGGCGCTCGAGTCCTACTACCCCACTTCGGTGCTGGTCACCGGCTTCGACATCATTTTCTTCTGGGTCGCCCGCATGATCATGATGGGCCTGAAATTCACCGGCGAGGTGCCGTTTCGCGAGGTCTACGTCACTGGACTGATCCGCGACCATGACGGCCAGAAGATGTCCAAGTCGAAGGGCAATGTCATCGACCCGCTCGACATCGTCGACGGTATCTCCCTCGACGCTCTGCTCGCCAAGCGCACCACCGGCCTGATGCAGCCGCAGATGAAGCCGGCCATCGAGAAGGCGACCCGCAAACAATTCCCGCAGGGCATTCCGGCATTCGGTACGGACGCATTGCGCCTGAGTCTTGCGAGGCTCGCCACCCAGAGCCGCGATCTGCGCTTCGACATGGCTCGGGTGGAGGAATACCGCAACTTCTGCAACAAGCTGTGGAACGCCGCGCGCTACGTGCTGATGAATGTGGAGAGCGCCGAGGCTGCAGACACTGTCAGCGTGGATACCGGTCACGCGGTCGTTGCGCGCGATACGGCGAGCGCGGAGCTGAGTTTGGCCGATCGATGGATCCGGGCACGGCTCGCGGCGATGCTCGCGCGCGTGGAGTCGGGTTTCGCCGAATACCGCCTCGACACTGTGGCGAATGCGCTGTACGAATTCACCTGGCACGAGTTCTGCGACTGGTATTTGGAACTCTCGAAAGCCGTGTTGCAATCGGAGTCCGCCGGCGCCGCCGCGAAACTCGGCACGCGCCTGACCTTGATCGATACGCTCGAAACGCTGCTGCGCGCACTGCATCCCCTCGCCCCCTTCATCAGCGAGGAGATTTGGCAGCGCGTACGCGGCAGCGCGGGCGCGTCCGGCGCCACCATCATGCGCTGCGCCTTCCCGAGCGCGGCCGGGATCGAAGTCGACCCGCATGCGGAAGCTGAAATGCGCTGGGTGATCGCTTTCATCGAGGGCGTGCGGAAAATCCGCGGCGAGCTGGACATAGCGCCGAGCCGCAAACTCGAGGTGCTGCTGCAAAACGCGGGATCGCTGGATTTGGATTACCTGGATCGCAACTTGCGCTATTTGACGCGCCTCGCCGGCGTCGAAGTGCCCCGCGTGCTGGGAGCCGCGCAGGCCGCGCCGATTTCGGCCGTCGCTTTCGTGGGCACCCTGGAAATATTGGTGCCCATGGCCGGCCTGATCGATCCGGCGGCGGAACTGGAGCGCCTCGCGAAGCAGCAGCGCAAGGTGGACGTGGACCTGAAGAAAATGGAAGGCAAATTGGCCAATGCCGAATTCGCCAAGAATGCGCCGCCGGAGGTCGTGGCCAAGGACCGGCAGCGGCTCGCGGAGCTGCGCACTGAAATCGGCCAGCTCTCGGCTCAGATCGCCAGAGTGAACGCGCTCAAGGGCCAATGAACGCAGCACAGTCCGAGATCGGCGCCATTCTCGCGCAAATCAACCGCGTCATCCTCGGCAAGGACGCGCAGATCCGCCTGTGCCTGGCATGCCTGCTGGCGCGCGGGCATCTGTTGATCGAGGACATTCCCGGGGTCGGCAAGACCACCCTCGCGCACGCCATCGCCAAGACCTTGGGACTGTCCTTCCAGCGCGTGCAATTCACCAGCGATCTGCTGCCCGCCGACGTGCTCGGCGTGTCGATCTACGACCGCGAAACCGGGAAGTTCAGATTTCAGCGGGGACCGATCTTCGCCCAACTGGTGCTGGCCGACGAAATCAATCGCGCCTCGCCCAAGGCCCAGAGCGCGCTGCTCGAGGCCATGGAGGAGCATCAGGTGACTCTCGACGGCCAGACGATGGCGCTTGCCCGAGCCGTTCTTCGTCATCGCCACGCAGAATCCGCAGGATCAAGTCGGCACCTATCCCCTGCCCGAATCGCAATTGGATCGATTCTTGATGCGCGTGCATTTGGGATATCCCGCGGCCGCCGAGGAGCGCGAGCTGTTGAGCGGCGTGGATCGGCGCGAGCTGGTGAATGCCCTGTCCACGGTCGCCAGCCTGGACAGCCTGCGGCGGCTGCAGCAGAACGTTCTCGACATTCATGTGGCGCCGGCGCTTCTCGACTACGTCCAGGCGCTGGTGGCGCACACTCGCCACGCGCCGGGCTTGAACGCGGGCCTGTCGCCGCGTGCGGCCATCGGCTTGTTGCGGGCGGCGCGTGCCTGGGCGCTGATCGCCGGCCGCGATGCCGTGATTCCGGAGCACGTGCAGGCGGTGTTTGCGGCCGTGGTCGAACATCGCGTGCGGCAGCGAGATAGCGGCCCCGCCTCGGTGACTCGGCTGCTCGAGGCTGTTCCCATCCCTTGAGCGGGGGCAAATGAACGATGCGGCAGGCAGCGATCGATAAATTACGTGCCTGGACCGCGCGCCGGCACGGCCCCGATTCGCTGCCGATCAGGATTCACCGCCGCCGCGTCTACATCCTGCCGACGCGATTCGGCATGATGCTGGCCCTGATGCTGGCCGCGATGTTGATCGCCGGGCTGAACTACAACAGCAATCTGGGGCTGGCCTTCGCCTTTCTGATGGCGAGCGTCGCGCTGGTCACCATGAATCACTGCAACCGCAATCTGGTCGGCCTGCAGGTGGACGCAACCGCCGAAGTGGATGCGTTTGCCGGCGGCGAGGCGAATTTCGACTTCGTGCTGCGCAACGATTCGCGAGTCGAGCGCCGCGATGTGGAAATTCTCTGCATGGGCGCCTTGGGCATACGCAGCGTAGGAGCCGGATCGAGCGAGTCGGTACCCGTCGCCGTCCCGATGGCGCGGCGCGGAGTGACCCGCATCGCCCAGTTCGAGCTGCGCACCCGCTACCCGTTCGGCTGGTTCCACGCCTGGACCTACGTGCAAGGCTCGCTGACCGCCTACGTCGCTCCCGCGCCGCGCGGCAGCCGAACGCTGCCGGCCGTGGGCGGCTCGGGATATGCCTCTCGATCGGAAGCGCGCGGCGATGAAGACTTCGCCGGCCTGCGCGCCTACGAACCCGGCGTGCCGCTGAAGCACATGGCGTGGAAGGTACTGGCCCGAGGCGCCGAAGCCGCTGTGCGCAGCTATACCGGCCTCGCGGCACAGCCCGAATGGTTGGAATGGTCCTCCCTGGAGGGACAGGACATCGAAACCCGACTTTCGCAACTCTGCCTGTGGGTGTTGGAGAGCGACGCCGCGCAGCGCGTCTTCGGTCTTAGGGTCCCGGGCAAGGAGATTGCGCCGGCTGCCGGCGCGGCACATCGTTTCGCCTGCCTTCGCGCTCTCGCCCTCTTCGGGAGCGAGGAGCCGCATTGAATCCCAAAACGGTTTCGTACGGGCAGCTGCTGGGGATCTCGGCCTGTCTCGCGCTGGCGCTGGCCGCGCACTTCGAAACCCTGCCGGGGTGGGTGCTGGCGACGGTGGCCGTATCCGGCGGCATACGGCTGCTGCTCGCGCGCCGCGGACGTCCGGCCCCGCCCCGCATCGTACGGCTGCTCATCGCCGCGCTCGGTATCGCGCTGCTGTTCCGTCAATTCCACACTTTCAACGGCTTGTCAGCCGGCGCGGCGCTGCTGGCCTTGATGGCGGGCTTGAAATTGCTCGAGACCGACACCCAGCGCGATATCTACGTCATCACACTGATCATTTATTTCGTGGGACTCTCCGCGCTGCTCGAGGGCGATTCCTTCTGGCTGCTCGCCTACCTCATCGCGGTCTGCTGGCTGACGACGGCCACCTTGCTGCGGCTGACCACCACCCTGCCCATCCCGGACTGGCGCCGCAGCCTGCAGTACGCCGGAAAAATACTCGGCCAGGCGCTGCCCATAGCCCTGGTGTTCTGGCTGCTCTTCCCGCGCTTCGCCGCACCGTTATGGCAGATACCGGACAGCGGACACAGCGCCGGATCGGGCCTGAGCGACACCATGAGCCCCGGGGACATCGATCAGCTCGCGCTGTCGGACGACGTCGCCTTCCGTGTGCGCTTCGCGGCAGCCACACCGCCGCAGCAGGAACTGTACTGGCGCGGACTGGTGATGCACGATTTCGACGGACACACGTGGCGGCGCTCCTATTTCGATTCTCGGAGCGTGCCCCCGCTGCAGCCGCAAGGCCCCGCCTACCGTTACACCGTCAGCCTCGAACCGCACGAGCACCGCTGGGTATTCGCTCTCGACTGGCCGTCGCAGTGGGACTCGGCGGGCGGCGTGCTCACCGCCGATTACACCCTGCTGCGGCGCGACCCCGTGTCGCGCCCGATCGAGGTGCACGCGACCTCTTACACTCGAATGCAATCGCCGGCGGTCCTGAGCGATTCATTGCGAAAGAGAGACACGCGGCTGCCGCTGAACCGCAATCCGCGCACCATACAGCTCGCGCACACTCTGCGCGCTGCGCATCCGGACGACATGGAGTACCTGCAAGCCGTCCTCGCCCTGTTCTCGCAACAGCCCTTCTACTACACGTTGACGCCGCCCCTGCTTGCCGACGATTCCGTGGACGGATTTCTGTTCGACACCAAGCAAGGATTTTGCGGGCACTATGCCTCCGCGTTCGCGACGCTGATGCGCGCTGCGGGAATACCTGCGCACGTGGTGGCCGGCTATTACGGCGGAACTTTCAATCGGTTTGCCGACTATTGGATCGTGCGGCAAAGCGACGCGCATGCCTGGACCGAGGTGTGGATCGAAGGGCGCGGCTGGCTGCGCATCGATCCCACCTCGGCAATCGCCCCGAGCCGGGTGGAGCACAGCGCCGGCGACGCCGTGAGCGCCGACGAGCCCTTGGTCAGCCGCTGGCAGCGCCGCGCTCCCTGGCTTGCCGACGCCAGGCTGCGTCTCGATGCCCTGCGCCAGATGTGGCGCGAACGAATCCTGTTTTTCGACCAGGATTCGCAGCAGCAAATGCTCGCCTGGCTGCACATCCCGGAGCCGGACGGCCAGAAACTCGTGCTGATGCTGGCGGCGGCGCTGGCCGTGGCGCTGTGCTGGCTGACATGGTCCGTGCACCGCGAAGCCGGCCCCGTCCGGAAGGAACCGCTGGTCCGCTCCTACTCACGCCTCTGTACCAAATTGGCGGCAATAGGGATACCAAGGCTGCCGCATGAAGGCGCGGAAGACTACGCGTTGCGCGTCGCACAGCGGCGTCCCGACATTGGCCCCGCCGTCAGCGAACTCTGCGAGGATTATTCGAGTCTGCGCTATGCCGCCGCAGCGGCACGCACCACCATCCGGGAATTCGACGCCGCTGTTCGCGCCTTTCGCCCCACGGCCGCTGCAAAGCCGCGGCGCGGCTAACTGATACCGTCGGTTGGTCGGGCCACGCGAGAACGTTTACGCCGCCAAATTCTCCCGCGTCTTGAGGAACTCAATCTCCGGCCAGCGCTCCTCGGTCAGCCCGAGATTGACCCGTGTGGGCGCAAGGTATACCAGCTCGCCCGCATGATCGACGGCGAGATTGTCATAGGCCTTTTCCCGGAATTCGCGCAGCCGCTTCTCATCGCTGAGGCTCACCCATCGCGCCATGGCCACGTTGATCGGTTCGAACACACATTGCACGCTGTATTCGTCCTGCAGACGGAAGGCGACGACCTCGAACTGCAGCTGGCCGATGGCGCCGAGAATCAAATCGTTGTTGCGCAGCGGCTTGAAAAGCTGCGTCGCGCCCTCCTCGCACAATTGCGAGAGGCCTTTTTGCAGGGCCTTCATCCGCAGGGGATCCTTCAGCACGGCGCGGCGGAACATTTCCGGGGCGAAATTCGGAACGCCCGTAAAGGTGAGATTCTCGCCCTCGGTGAAGGTATCACCGATGTTGATGGTTCCATGATTGTGCAGCCCGATGATGTCGCCGGCATAGGCCTCCTCTGCCTGGCTTCGGTCCGCCGCGAGGAAGGTCAGCGCGTCGGCTATGCGAACGTCTTTGTCGAGACGCACATGGTGCAGACGCATGCCGCGCGCATACCGTCCCGAACATAGGCGCATGAATGCAATGCGGTCGCGATGCCCCGGGTCCATGTTGGCCTGAATCTTGAAGACGAAGCCGGTGAGCTTCGATTCCTCGGCATCGACCTGGCGTTGGAGCGTCGGACGCGGCAGCGGACCCGGAGAATGCGTCACGAAGGCCGACAACAATTCTCTGACCCCGAAATTGTTGACGGCCGAGCCGAAGAACACGGGCGTCTGTTTCGCGTCACGATAGCGCTGCAAATCGAACCGGGGGCTGGCGCCGCGCACCAGTTCCACCTCATCCACGAACTCCGGATATCGATCGCCGAGGAACTCGCGTGCCTCGGCGCTGCCGAGGCCATCGATGGTCTCGTGAGTTCCGACCCGGCCCTTCTCCACCGGAACGTAGACATAGAGCCTGTCTTCGAGCAGGTGATAAACGCCGAGCAAATCGCGTCCCATGCCGATCGGCCAGGTGATCGGCGCACATTGAATCTTCAAAACACTTTCGATTTCGTCGAGCAACTCGATCGGCGCGCGGCCGTCCCGATCCAGCTTGTTGACGAAGGTCATGATGGGCGTGTCGCGCAGCCGGCACACGTCCATGAGCTTGATGGTTCGTTCCTCGACACCCTTGGCGCAGTCGATGACCATCAAGGCGGAGTCGACCGCCGTCAGCGTGCGGTAGGTGTCCTCCGAAAAGTCCTCATGGCCCGGGGTATCGAGCAGATTGACGATGCAATCGCCATAGGGAAATTGCATGACCGAGGAAGTCACGGATATGCCGCGCTGCTGCTCCAAGCGCATCCAGTCGGAGGTCGCGTGGCGGGTCGCCTTGCGGCCCTTCACGGTGCCCGCCATCTGAATGGCGCCGCCGAACAGCAGTAGCTTCTCCGTCAGAGTGGTCTTGCCCGCGTCGGGGTGCGAGATAATGGCAAAGGTGCGTCTTTTCCTTATTTCTCTTGTAGTTACATCGTCCAATTTACCGCCTACCTCACATTGGTGTACACATCTCGAACCCGCCGACCAGGGTTCGTCAACGCCCGCCTGCCGTCTAACTGAGGGCCGCCCGCTGGGTCAAATCGTGCCCTGCATCAGGCACTCCCCCATTATGAAGGGATTTGCATCGGTTATACTCGCCGTGCGCCTGGGGAAGACGGGCGCTAAGGGAGATCATGAACTACAAATTCAAGTACGTCGCGGCCTTCGGCTGCGTATCGGTTTTAGGGGGGATGCTCGCCGAGGTCGCGATCGCCCAGCAATCCCATTCAGACTCGGGACAGCTCGAGGAGATCATCGTTACCGCGGAGAAGCGCGAGACGACGATCGAGAAGACTCCCATCAGCCTGACGGCGGTCTCGGGCGCGGATATCGTGAACCGGGGGTTCACGGATCTGGCCTCCCTCATGCAGTCCGTACCCGGCGTCTCGATGCGCACCAGCGGTCCCGGCATGACGGAGTTCGAGATGCGGGGCGTCGCCTCGAACGGCGGCAACTCCCCGACGGTCGGGTTCTATTTCGACGAGACGCCGCTGACCGCGCCGGCCGCGACCAACGAGGGCAAGATCGTCATTTCGCCCGATCTTTACGATCTCAATCGCGTCGAGGTGCTGCGCGGCCCGCAGGGCACGCTCTACGGCTCGGGCTCCATGGGCGGCACCATCAGGGTCATACCGAACGCGCCGAACCCTGACGCATTCGAGTCCTCCGGCGAGGCGAAATTCGCCGATACCGATCACGGCGGGTTCGATCACGGCGAGAACGCCATGGTCAATCTGCCCTTCATGAACGGACATCGCGGCGCTGCGCATCGTCGGCTCCTACTCCTATCGATGCCGGCTGGATCGACCGGGTGGTGATCGAGCCCGGGCAGTTCCCGCTCGCCGACCAACGGCATTCACCGGTCCGCGGCAACGTGCTCGCCGCTCCCATCGCAAACCGAGTATCACGACGTCAACGATGTCGAGAAGACCGCGGTGCGCATCAGCGCGGTGTTCAAGCCGATCGACGGGCTCACCATCACCCCGTCCTATTTCTATCAGAAGCTGCGCGCCGGCGGCCTGCCCTACATCGACAGCGTTCCGGGGACGGACGCGCATTACCAGCCCTTCGACATCCCCGAGAACTATCGCGACGAATTCCATCTCACGGCGTTGAGCATCAAGTACCACACGGATGCCTTCGAGATCAGCTCGGCGAGCGCCTACTGGTCGCGGCACGAGCCGCTCATTCAGGACGCCTCGGAGTCGTGGACGACCGGCCTCGGGCCTCCCTCTCGGTACGGTCCGGGCAACGGCGGCATCGGTGCCGCGTACGCGGATGAGGACAACCAGTCGCATCAGACCACCGAGGAGCTGCGCATTTCTTCGGTGGGCGACACGCGCCTCAAGTGGCTGGCCGGCTACTTCTATTCGGACTTCGAATCGGGCTGGGACATCATCTTCCCCTCGCAGACCGGCGCCGCAGGTGTTCGGCTCGAACAGCCTCTTCAGCTACTACAGCCCCTTCAAGATACTGCAGCAGTCGGTGTTCGGCGAGGTGACCTACAACTTCACCGAGCCCTTCGCGGTCACGGTGGGCGCGCGCCGCTATCACTACGATGCGCCCGTCGGGCTCAACCAGTACGGTGCGCTCACGCACACGACGGTCGATCACCAACACCTCGGAGAACGCTCAGGGCGTCACCCCCAAGGTGTCGCTCTCCTACCAATTCGACAAGGACCTGCTCGTCTATGCGACGGCGGCGAAGGGCTTCCGCCCCGGCGGCGGCACGGGCCCGGTGCCGACCTCGGGACCGCTCGGGGTCTTGCGAGGCGCAGCTGCAGTCCGAGTACGGCTCCAAGGGGTTCGTCAACGGGCCGATCTCGTTCACGTCCGGACAGCGTGTGGAGCTACGAGCTCGGCGAGAAGTGGCGCTCGTCCGACGGTCGCTTCAGCGTCAACGCCGCGGGCTACTTCGAGAGCTGGGTGGGCGTGCAGCAGGTCAATGCACTCTCCTCGTGCGGCTACGTCTATACGGCGAACGTCGGCGATGCGCACGTCTACGGCGGTGAGATCGAGGCGACGCGCGATCGTCGTGCGCGATCTCGAGGCCTCGGCCAGCGTCACCTATTCGCACGCCGACGCTCGTGAGCTCGACGCTCATCGATGCGGGCTTCAATCCGGGCACGGCGATCCAGCAGGTGCCGAGAGGGAGCGCCTCGGTCGCGCTCGCCTACCATCACGAGCTCAAGGACGATCTGGCCCTGACGGCGCGGGCCGAATCGAACTACGTCGGCAGCCGCACGGACGAGACCTTCGCCACCAATACGCTGCCCTCCTACGATCTCACCAACATCCGGGGCGGATTCCAGGGCGAGCGCTGGTCCGCGGTCCTTTTCATGAACAACGTCGCCGACAAGCGCGCGCTCCTCAACAACATCACGCAGGCCGCCGTCAACCTGCCGACCTTCAACCGGATCGCGGTGAGCCAGCCACGCACCGCAGGCGTCGACCTCAACTACAAGTTCAAGTAGTCGCAAAGCCCGCCGCCGAAGGCTCCTCTCGGCGGCGGGCGCCGAGCAATCAGAAACCCGCGGCGGGTATCGAGCGTACCGGCAGCGGTACGTTGCAGAGGTCGATGTGGTCGGGGCTGAACTTGAACCACGGCTCGTGCCGTTGGCGCCTCTGATCCAGCACCGCGCGGAAAGTGGCGCTATTCGTGCGCAGCACCTCGACCGGCGTGCGCTCCGCCTTCGGCACATCGGCGGCGATGCGCACCGAGCGGATGGGAGCGGTCGCCTCCGTAGGAGCATAGAAACCCATCTCACCGCTGCCGCGCGGCAGGCTGGAGAGTAGTTCCACACCTTTGAGAACGCGTCCCACGAGCGCGACATTGCGGTCGAGCTGGCGCGGCGCATGACCGATCACCGCATACATCTCGGTGCCGTCACTCTCGGGCGGATCGTCGCGTCCGGCGCCCACCATCCCGTAGCAATGCGCGAGCCACACGGTGTGCGAGCGCGGATCGCGAGCGGCGGGAAAACCGTCGAGAAATCCGACCTGCGCCGCATAGGCGTCGCGATCCGGTAGGGGTTCGAAGCGCGCGGCGGCACCGGCAGCAGCGGTGAATTCCACCGTGGCACGCACCCCCGTCGGAACGGGACGATGGTGGGACGGATCGTCCCACTGTACGACGTAGTTGTCCTGTACGCGTACGATCGCGAGACCATCGAAATAATGCGCCCGGGCGAGCGCACGGATGTTGGCGACGTGTTGAGGCGCAACGCGCGAGGCAAGCTCGATGACGACCCGTCCGTGCGCCAGATCCATGTACAGAGTGTCTTCGGGATCGGGCACGCGCCAGTCCGCGGCAGGTGAGTCCGCAAGGAGATCGGCGACGCTCACGGGCTTGGCCCCGGCGTCGCCTGCAAAGCCGAGCACGAGTGCGGAGAGTGCGAGCCCGGCAAGCACGGCCGCACGACTTTCGGCGTTCGCGACGAAGGCGGTCACCGCGCGCTTCCATGCGCCGCGGGCGCGCTGCCTGCTTCGGCCGCTGCTTTCTCCACACCTTTCAGCATTCGATCGAGCTCGATGCGGTCGAGATAACGGCCCGCGAGCACGACCGCACGGATTCTTTTCGTGTTGGCGATATTCTCCAGCGGGTTGGCGTCGAGCAGTACGAGATCCGCGAGCTTGCCGCGCTCGACCGTTCCGAGGTCCGCGAGACGGTTCATGAATTTGGCCGGATTGAGAGTCGCCGTCTGCAGCGCCTGCAGTGGCGTCAGACCGGCCTGGACGAACAGGGCGAGTTCCTGGTGCAAGCTAAATCCCGGGAAGATATGCACGCCCGCCGCCGTGTCCGTGCCCGCGAGGAACGGCACTCCGGCCCGGAACATGGCAAGCGTCATGTCGAGTTCCATCTGCACGAACTTCTTACGCACGGGAAGCGGATCGGTGTCCATGTCCTTGAGTATGTCCTTGACGAACATAGGCCAGGTACCGTCCTTCCAAGCGGCAGGAGCGTACTTGATGAGCGGATCGTGCGACAGGTCGATGTCGTCGACGAGCCATTGACCGCGCTCCCAGACGAGCGTCGGCACTTGCCAGGTCTGATTCTTGGCCATGAGCGCGATGAGCGCCTTCGCGCGGGCGGGATCGTAGGTCGCGACGTTGCGGCCGAGGCTCTTCGGACCCTTGATGAGCTGATCCTCGATGGTCGAGCATCCCTCGAAGATGCCGGTGAAATGCTCGATGCTCTTCTGGCCTGCATTCGAGGCTTCCGAGGCGCGCACCGCATCGGGCACGTGACCGACAAAGACCATGCCGAGCTTTTTTGCCTCGTCGGCCGCCGCGAAGTACCCATCGCGCGGAACGAGCGACTGGATCTTGATGAAGTCGACGCCCCCGTGCGTGAGGTCATCGACCCACCGGCGCCCATCCGCCGCGTTTGCCACAGGCGCGGAACTCGGAAAGCGCGGTATGGGGCCATCGAGCATGGGGCCGGCGATGATCATCCGCGGTCCGAGAAGCCGCCCGGCGGCGATTTCTGCGCGCCACACTTTGAGCACGTCGAGATCGCCGCCCATGTCGCGCACGCCCGTGATGCCGTTCG
Organism: uncultured Gammaproteobacteria bacterium; assembly: GCA_963807505.1. Lineage (GTDB taxonomy): Bacteria > Pseudomonadota > Gammaproteobacteria > Steroidobacterales > Steroidobacteraceae > Bog-1198. The sequence continues at coordinate 361,162 of CAWECC010000002.1, forward strand.
CGACGAAAAGCGGCGGCACCACTTTTTCATTGCGCGGGATCCAATCTCCGAACACCTCGTGGACGTGCATGTCCCAGAGACCGGGGATGAGGTACTTGCCGGAGCCATCGACGAGCCGCGCGCCCGCAGGCGCATGCACGGCATCGCTCTTGCCGAGATCGACAATGCGCTGATCTTTCACGATCACGGTCATATCGGACTGCGGCGGTTGCCCCGTCGTGTCGATGACCGTGACATGCGTGATCGCCAGGGCGGAAGCCGCGGTCGCCGTTGCTCCGGCGAACGCGGCGGCAAGCGCCCCGCACAGCACCGCCAATGCTCTCATGTCGTACTCCTCCAGGTAATAACGATACAAACGTCGGGTGGGGCGCGCCAGGTCTGGGACGGGGTGCGGGTGGGCTTAGAGCACTCTGCGCAGCACCGCGGCATCCTCGCGGCCCACGGTGGCTTGGTAGTAGCCGCGCCGTACACCCACCTGCTCGAAGCCCATCGAATGATATAGACGGGCGGCGGTGGTATTCGATGGCCTGACTTCGAGAAAGGCCTCGTGCATGCCGGCGGCGCGCGCTCGCTCGAGAAGATAGGCGAGAACCCTGCGGGCGAGGCCGCGGCCGCGATACTCATCGGCAACGCATACGTTCAGGATGTGCGCTTCGCCGGCGCCGATGGACATGATGGCGTAGCCGGCCATGTCGCCGCCGACGTCGATTACGCGGCATACATAACCGACCCGCAGGCAGTCGCGGAAAATGCCTTCGCTCCAAGGAAACTGGTAGGCGGCTCGTTCGATGACCACGATCGCGGGCACATCGAGCTCGTGCATCGGCCTGATTTCGACCGAGGCAAATTCGAGTTCTTGTTTGACGCTAGACACGCGCGCATACCTCGCGGGCGAATTTCAGATCTTCCCACGCCTTGCGCTTATCGCCGGGCGTGCGCAGCAAATATGCGGGATGATACGTTACGACCAGCGGCACGCGGGAGGCACCAAAAGCGTGCACCTGCCGCCGCAAGCGCCCCAAGGTGACATCGGTACGCAATAGATTCTGGGAGGCGATGCGTCCCACAGCCAGCATGATCTTGGGCTTCAGCAGCGCGATCTGCTGCTCGAGGTAGGGCAGGCATTCGGCCGCCTCGCTCGCCGCAGGATCGCGATTGCCGGGCGGCCGGCATTTCAGGACATTGGCGATATAAACCTGTTCACGCGCCAAACCAATGGCCCGCAGCATCGAGTTCAAGAGCTGCCCGGCCCGGCCTACGAAGGGCTCACCCTGGCGGTCCTCATCGGCGCCCGGCGCTTCGCCGACGATGAGCCATTCCGCCTTCTGGTTGCCCACGCCGAATACGGTTTGCGTGCGCGTGTTGCACAGCCCGCAGCGCGTGCAGGCAGCCACCCGTGCCCGTAGCTCCGGCCAATCGACGCCGGCCTCCCGCGTCGGGGAGTCATCACGGGATGCCCCGGCATCGCGCGGCCCTGAATCAGGCCGAGCGATCGCGCCAGGCGGCACCGCCCTAACGAGCGCCACAGGCGATTCGGCCGCCACGATGATTTCGCGCGGTGCGGCGACCGGCGCCGATTTGCCACGCACCACCCAGCCTTCGAGCCCCAAGGCAGCAAGGTATTCCTGGCGCAGCGCCGGATTCATGGGTGCACGCCGCCGCGCACGCGCCGGCGCAATTTGCGATAGGACCACACCGTCGGTGCCGACAGGGCATAGCACGCCGAACAGCAGCAGCAAAGTGATGGCCGGGTGCAGAAAAATGAACACGAAGGCCAGCGGCACCAAGACGATGTAGGTGAAGCGTACCTTGGCCCCGGGGTTCACCTGTTTGAAGCTATTGAAGGCGAAACGGCTGATCATGAGCCCGCCGGCAATCGCGGTGACCAGGAACGCCAGTATCAGGCCCGGCAATCCGATGTTCGTCTGGTCGCTCGCCAGCCACACCAGGGCTGCGACGATGGCGGCGGCCGAGGGGCTCGGCAGGCCCTCGAAGTAGTGCTTGTCCTGGGTGGCCGACCTGGAGTTGAATCGGGCCAGGCGCAGCGCCGCGGCGGCCGCGTAGAAAAAGCAGACCAGCCAGCCCAGCCGGCGCCACAACGGCCCATATTCGGCGATGCGCGCGACGCCCCATTGATACGTGACGATGGCCGGGGCAAGACCGAATGACACCATGTCCGAGAGGCTGTCGTACTCCTTGCCGAATGCGCTCTCGGTATGGGTCCAGCGCGCCACCCGTCCATCCAATCCATCGAAAAACATGGCGACGAATACCGCCGCCCCGGCGAGCTCGAATTTCAGGTCGATGGCCGCCACGATCGCGTAAAAGCCGGCGAACAATGCCCCCGTAGTGAGCAGGTTCGGCAGCCAGTACACTCCTCGCGGCCGCTCTGTTGAGTCGTCGTCGTCGCTCATGTGACGCCATAATACCAGGGGGGCTGATGTAAGATATGCGGCTATGCGCTTATCTCAAAACCCGATTTCGACCCTCAAAGAGGTGCCCGCCGACGCGGAAGTCATCAGCCACCGGCTGATGTTGCGGACCGGCATGATCCGCCGCCTGGCGGCGGGACTGTACGTCTGGCTGCCGCTGGGCCTGCGCACCCTGCGCAAGGTGGAGCGCATCGTGCGCGAGGAAATGGACCGCGCCGGCGCCCTGGAACTGTGCATGCCGACCGTGCAGCCCGCGGAACTGTGGAAGGAATCGGGGCGCTGGACCAAGTACGGCCCGGAATTGCTGCGCTTCAAGGATCGCCACGACCGCGAATTCGTCTATGGGCCCACCCACGAGGAGGTCATCACCGACATCGCTCGGCGCGAATTGCGCAGCTACAAGCAATTGCCGGTCAATTTCTATCAGATTCAATTCAAGTTCCGCGACGAAATCCGTCCGCGCTTCGGCGTCATGCGCGCCCGCGAATTTCTGATGAAGGATGCCTATTCCTTTCATACGGACGAGGCCAGCCTCGCCCAGGGCTACCGCCTGATGTACGAGGCCTACTCGCGCATTTTCACGCGCATCGGCCTGAAATTCCGCGCCGTGCAGGCGGATGGCGGCAGCATCGGCGGCGATACGTCCCAGGAATTTCACGTTCTGGCGGACTCGGGCGAGGACGCCATCGTCTTCTCGAACGCCGATGATTACGCCGCCAATCTCGAGGTGGCCGCCACCGTCGCGCCCACCGCGCCGCGCCCCGCCGCCGCGGAGGCGCTGACCAAGATCCCCACCCCGAACGCGCGCACCATCGCGGAGCTGAGCGCACAGCTCGGCGTGGACGCCGCACGCTGCGTCAAGACTCTGCTGGTCGACGGCAGCGACGGCGACGTGGTCGCCCTGGTGATCCGCGGCGATCATGAATTGAACGCGGTGCAAGTCGCAGAAATTGCCCGGCGTCGCCAGCCCGCTGCGCATGGCGAGCGCCGACCGGGTGCGCAAAGCCACGGGCACCGAGCCCGGCTTCATCGGACCCATCGGTTTCACCGGCAAGGTCTACGTCGACCATGCCGCCGCCCACCTGGCGGATTTCGTCTGCGGCGCCAACGAAAAGGACATGCACTTTCGCGGCGTCAATTGGGGACGCGACTTGCAGGAGCCACAGTCCGTGGACATCCGCAATGTGCAGGCCGGCGACCCCAGCCCCACCGGCCGGGGCACTCTGGAGATCGCCCGCGGCATCGAGGTCGGCCATATCTTCCAGCTGGGCCAGCTATACAGCGAGGCCATGCACGCCAGCGTGCTGGATGAGCAAGGCAAGGCGTTGACGATGTACATGGGCTGTTACGGCATCGGCGTGACTCGCGTCGTGGCCGCGGCCATCGAGCAGAATCACGATGCCAACGGCATCATCTGGCCGGAGGCGATCGCGCCGTTTCAGGTGGTCTGGTGCCGATCAACTATCAAAAGTCCGCGCAGCGTCCAGCAGGCCGCCGATTCGCTGTACCAGCAGTTCAACGCCGCCGGCATCGACGTGCTGCTCGATGACCGGGACGCCCGGCCAGGGGTCAAATTCGCCGATTCGGAGCTCATGGGAATACCCCACCGCATCGTGATCGGCGAGCGAGGCCTGGCCGCGGGAAATCTCGAATACCGTCATCGCCGCGAGACCGAATCGACGGAAATCCCCCTGGCGGATCCGGTAGGCTATATTCGACATAAGTTAAATGGCTGAGGGGTGACCGATGCGGCGCGCCGCTGCGCGCCAGTCTCGCCTGCGCTTTCGTTGCTCTGGCATGGAGCTGTGCCGCCGGCGGGCACCGCCCACGCCGATCAGCAGCGCGATCCAGAACTAAAGGCGCTGCTGCAAAAGATCATCGGCAGACACCGATTGCTTCGCCGACAAATTCGATTCCGAAGTCTGGTACAAGTCCATGGAGCCGCGCCTCGCTCGGCTCGTGCCCACGCACGAAGCGCGGGTCGAGATTCTCGATCATGTCTATTGCGAGGCGAAGCGCGATCCCACGCTGCAGCTGCCGCCGGACCTGGTGCTGGCGTTGATCGAGGTGGAAAGCCGCTTCGACCGCTGGGCCGTATCGCCCGCCGGCGCGGTCGGCCTCATGCAGGTGATGCCGTTCTGGCCGCGCCAACTCGGCGTGCAGAATCAACTGGTGCAGGTTGCGCCGAACATCCGCATGGGCTGCGAAATTCTGCGCTACTACCTGCGCGCGGAGAACCACAATTGGTCGCGTGCGCTGGCGCGCTACAACGGCAGCGTCGGCCGCAACACCTATCCGGCGCTGGTCATGCAGCGCTGGCAGCGGGCCTGGCGCTTTTAGAGTGTACTGAAACCCTCCACGATGGACTCCCCGCCTTCCGGCGCCGTCTCCCGAACCTCATCGACCCGCGCCTCGGGTGGCCCGTGATTCAGCCAGTCCCGCAGTTCCTCCATCGCGGCCGCTGCGCCCTGCGCCACCACCTCGACGGAACCGTCCGGCAAGTTGCGCGCGATGCCGCGCAGGCCGAGCCGCTTGGCTTCGAGCCGGGTGCTATGGCGGAAGTACACGCCTTGAACTTTCCCAAGGACGAGAAAACGGCGCACGGTCGTATCCAAGGGTCGCACTCAGTGCGGCAGAGTCGCAGCTGCTTCGGGATGCTGCGCATTCGCGCTGGCGAGCGCAGCGGCGGCGTGACGCTTGGCCTCCAGCGCCGCCAGTCGGGCCCGCGTGAATTCCTGCGCCTCGAGGTGGGATTCTGCGCGCGCAGATGGCGGCCTCGGCGGCGTAGAAATCCGGTGATGTCGCGCTCGTCGCTCCCGCCGCTCCGCGCTGCGGCAATGGCTTGACGAGCGTCGCTCATTTCTTGCACGGGAGCCCCCGCACAAGCGGCGAGGCACACGACACCGACAAATACAGCGAGGAAACGCAGCATAGGATGGAGGGACACTAGCAACAGCCGCCTGAGCCGTCAAACCAGCCGCCGTTATACAATGTGCGGCGCGGCTGCATAGAATCCGTTGCGCCGACGCAGCACGTACGCAATTTCACTGGTAATTCCCCCGGAAGACTGCCGATGAACGAAATTTTGGTTCTGTATTATTCACGCCAAGGCAGCACGGCCGCACTGGCCCGGCAAGTTTGCCGCGGTGTCGAAGCCGTCCCCGGTATGCAAGCCCGCCTGCGCACGGTTGCACCGGTAGCCACCACCGTGGAGCGGCTCGATCCGTCGGTGCCGGACGACGGGCGCACCCTACGCCACCCACGATGATCTGGTGCAATGCTGCGGACTCATTCTCGGGAGCCCGACGCGATTTGGCAATATGGCGGCGCCGATGAAGTTCTTTCTGGACGGCACCAGCGCGCTGTGGCTCTCGGGCGCGCTGGCGGGCAAGCCGGCCGGCGTATTCACGTCCACGCAGACCCTGCATGGCGGCCAGGAGTCGACTCTGCTATCCATGATGATGCCCTCTTCTGCATCATGGCATGTACCTGGTCGGCCTGCCGTTCACCGAGCGGGGCTTGGCCGATACGCGCAGCGGCGGCACGCCCTACGGCGCGAGCCACGTTGCTGCGCTCAGCGGTCACGGCGAGCTGTCGGATATGGAACGCGAGCTGGCGCGTGCGCTCGGTCTGCGGGTGGCCACTCTTGCCGGCCGGCTGCGGAGTTGCGCGTGAGCTTGCAAAGCACGTCGCGTTCGCTGACCCTCTGGCTTTGGCTCGCAATCGTCCTGAGCCTGCTGGCGTGGATAGTGGCTGGGTATCCGTGGCCGATTTGCGTCCTCGCCGCGTTGCCGTTGCTGGCGCCGCTCAACGGCCTCAGGCGCGGCCGCCGCCATACCTACGCATGGGCCACCTTGTTCGCGGTTCCCTATCTTGCGTTTGCCTTGACGGAACTGCTGGTCAACTCCGCCGCGCGCTGGGTGGCCGTCGATGAGCTCTGCTGCTGGTATTCGCCTGGTTCTGCACTATGATTTTGTACCTGCGAGCTTCTCGAGCGCATCCCGGATGAAGGGAATGGTGAGCCGGCGCTGAGCCTCGAGCGATGCCTCGTCGAGTTGATCGAGGACTTCGAACAGGGAACGCAGGTCTCGCGGCATGCGCTTCAACAAGTACTCCGATGTCTCATAGGGCAGCTGCAGGCCCCGCTGCGCCGCGCGCAGCTGCAACGCCTCAATGCGCCCATCGTCGTCGAGTTCCCGCAGTTGATAAACGATGCAGGCGGCCGCACGCGACTGCCAGTCCTCCAAGCACCAATTGGATTGGCGCGGCGGTCCGGCGGCGGCGAAAATCAACCGGGTGCGCAACTCGGCCGCTTCGTTGAACAGTTGAAACAGCGCTCTTTCCCAGGCCGGATCGCCGGCGACGGCATCGACGTCGTCGATGCACAGCAATCCTGTGCGCTCGAACCCCGCCAGTGCCTCCGGCGGGAGTGCGAGCGGACGAGCCAGGGGAAAATACGCCGCCGCTTCGCCCGCCGCCGCGCACGCGGCCTGCAATAGATGCGTCTTGCCCGAACCACTCGCGCCCCACAGCCACAGCGGGACCGTGCTCGGTGCCCGCACCGCCGCTACGACTTCGCCGTTGAGTCCTGGCCAAAAGCTTTCGAATACGGCGCCTGCGCGCAACCGCACTCCGAGGGCGAGCTGCCTCACCGGCGTCGGTCGCCGGCACGCGCCGCAGCGCGCGGCACTGAGTGGCTCATCGCGCGCCGGCCGTAAATCAGGACATAATCGATGCCGCTCACCGTCACCGTGGCGAACACCATGGCGCCGAGCGCCGTCACCGCCCACGCGGGCGGCACCGAAAATCCTTCTCTGCCCACGACTGCCATGATGAATACGGCCTGGCACAGCGTATTGAACTTGCTGGCGACGGACGGACGTATGTTGAGCGGCCCGATCAAACACCTATAAAGCAGCGCACCGGTCACGATGATCGCGTCGCGAGCCACCGCAGCGGCCATCAGCCACAAGGGCACGAGCTTCAAGTACGCGAGGGTGATGAACACGGTCGCGAGCAGCAATTTGTCCGCCAGCGGATCGAGCACTGCGCCTAGCTCGCTCTGCCATCCGAAGCGCTTGGCGAGAAAACCATCTGCGGCATCCGACAACGCCGCCACACCGAACAAGGCGATGGTCGCGGCCAGCTGATGATTCGCGAGCGCCACGGCGATGGGCGCGACCAGCAGAATTCTGATTGCGGTAATGACGTTCGGAAGATGGCGCAGAGACGAGGACACGCGATTAATGCTGAAGTTGAAAGCGCAAAACTCCCATTGTCGCCGGCGGCGATCGGCTGCAATTGTCCGTTCAAGGAAAGCGCGCGCTGCAGCGATTCCGCGCCGCCACGCGTGGTCAGGCGAAATCTGATCGTATCGCCCGTCAGGGCGGCCACATTCACGTGCGAAATGAACGACAACGATTCGAGATAGGCCTGCACGATTCGCATACTCTCGAACATCGCCGACTCCAGTCACCTCGATATCGACCGGAGCGAGGCTGCCGCTGGCGGCAAATAGTCCGGCGTACAAATCCGCCGTGCGATTCACGCCCTCCAAGGTGCCGGAAAATTCGCTGCTATGATCCTGGAACAACAGCGTCCAGCGCACGGCCGCGGTGTCATTCGTTCCCGCGGCTTTGCCGATGAGTATCCCCTCGCCGCCCGAGCGCCGCCCGATGTCCGCCAGGGTGGCCGGCGTGGCTGCGTTGACGCCGGCATAGTCCAGATGATCTTTTTGTATTTCCGCAGCGCTCGGCCAAAGCAGGGGCACGCCGCGCAGCGTTGCGGCCGCGTCGATCGCCGCTTTTAATTCGGACGTGTCCTCCGCCGTAATGAGGGTGCCCGCTTGGGGGCCCGTTTGGGCAGTCAGCCAAACGTAGGTGCTCGGCCGCTCATGGCCCCATAGAGGCTGGCCATTCTGAGTAAGCCAGCGTTCTATGGCAGGCCCATCGAAGGAGACCCATATTTGGCCATCCGCCGCACCGCGATACTGCTGGACGTAGCGGCGCGCATTGCCGATCAGCGGCGCCAGGGCCGGGTCGTCTTCCGCCGAGCGGCGGCCGGTGACGCGAACCAGCACCATTTTCATCGCGGCTTGGAAGGCTCCGGCCTGCGCCGCCTCGGAGCGGTCCGCCGCCGGCACCGTCGCCTGAAACAGCTCGGCGCGAGTCAGCGCGAGGGCCGCATTCCCCAGGCAAAGTGCCGCCAAACTCAAGCACAAAAGCACTGCCGTACGCAAATTTCCCCGAGAAAAGACGCTGAAGTACTGTGACATGGTGTATGTAAAATACCACAGCTGGCCGGGCCGCCGCGCCGGAGCGGTAGGACTGCCACTAACACAGAGGATTGGAATGACCGAGCGAGCCCCCGTAACCTATCGCGAGGCTGGAGTCGATATCGATGCCGGCGAGGAACTCGTCGAACGCATCAAGCCCCACGTGAAACGCTCCATGCGGCGCGAAGTACTGGGCGGCCTAGGCGGTTTCGGCGCCCTCGTCGAAGTGCCGCTGGACCGCTACCGCAAGCCCGTGCTGGTGTCGGGAACCGACGGGGTCGGCACCAAGCTGCGCCTTGCCATCGATACCGGCCGCCATGACACGGTAGGCATCGACTTGGTGGCCATGTGCGTCAACGACGTAGTGGTTCAAGGGGCCGAACCCCTGTTCTTCCTCGACTACTTCGCGACCGGCAAACTCGACGTCGGGGTGGGTGAGCGCCTCATCGCGGGCATCGTCGAAGGGTGCGTGCAAGCCGGGATGCGCACTGGTGGGCGGCGAAACGGCCGAAATGCCGGGCATGTATCACGGCGAGGACTACGATCTGGCGGGGTTCTGCGTCGGCATCGTGGAAAAGGACGCCATCATCGACGGATCGGCAACGCGTGCCGGTGACGTGGTTTTGGGGCTGCCCTCCTCCGGGCCGCACTCCAACGGCTTTTCCTTGATTCGAAAAATATTGCAGAGTCAGCGGCGCCGACCTTCAAGACCCCTCTGGACGGCGTCAGCCTCGTCGATCGGCTCATGGCGCCCACGCGCATCTATGTGAAAGCCATCGCTGCAAGCTGATCTCGCAGCTCCCGGTGCACGGCCTGTAGCGCATATCACCGGCGGCGGCCTGGTGGAGAACATTCCGCGCGTGGTGCCCGAGGGTTTGGAAGTCGTCCTGGAGCGCAAGTCCTGGCGCCGCGAAGCAGTGTTCGACTGGCTGCAGCGCCAGGGCCAGGTTGCCGACGCGGAGATGTATCGCGTATTCAATTGCGGCATCGGTATGACGATTCAAGTCGCGGCGGCCGATGCCCAGCGAGCCATAGGGCTTCTGCGCGAAATGGGCGTCGAGGCTCTGGTCATCGGCGAAGTGCGCGCTGGCAACGCGCGGTGTCGTCATCGCTTGAACAGCCCGCCGCCGCGCCGGCCGATCGTCATTCTCATCTCGGGACGCGGCGGCAATATGCGCGCGCTGATCGAACACAGCCGCGACCCGGGTGCACCCTATGCGGTATCCAAGGTGTTCTCCGACCAGGCCGACGCATCCGGGCTCGACCTGGCCCGCAGTCTGGGCGTGCCGGCGCAGGCCCTGAGTCCTGCGGCACCCGCGATCCCCTCTGCAACGGCGACCCCCGCCGACGTGCCGACACGCGCAGACGCCCCAACCCGGGCCGCCTACGATGCAACCTTGGCCGCCGCGGTCAAAGAATGCTCGCCTTCGTTGGTCGTGCTGGCCGGATTCATGCGCATCCTGTCGCCGCCGTTCGTCGCGGAATTCGCTGGAAGAATGCTGAACATCCACCCGTCCCTGCTGCCTAAATATCCGGGCCTGCACACACATCGGCGCGCTTTGCAGGCACACGATCCCGAGCACGGCGCCACCGTGCACTTCGTGACCGAGAAGCTCGACGGCGGGCCGCCGGTCATCCAGGCACGGGTGGCTGTGGCGGCAACGGACGACGAACAGAGCCTCGCCGCTCGAGTGCAAACCGTGGAGCACCGCATCTACCCGCTCGCGGTTCGCTGGTTTTGCGAGGGTCGATTGCGGTATGAGAGCGGCCGTGCGTGGCTCGATGACCATGCACTGACTGAGCCTGTGCAGTTCACCGGCACCGAAGGATGAGACAGCCAATGAGTGTTCTCAAGGGGTCTGCCATGATCGTTCCAAGAAGGCCGATAGCGGCCATCAGGATGCCTGCCGTGGCGGCTCGAAGAGTCGCTGCGTTGTCGCTCGCAATCGTTACCGCGGCCGCGGCGCCCGCTCAGACGCCGGCCGCGACCCAGCCACCCTCCGGGACGCCGGCATCGTCCGGCACCGATACCACCATCGCGCCTTTTTCCGCCCACTATCTCGCGGACTGGAAGAACATCAACGTGGGCACCAGCGACCTCGAGCTGAAGCCGGACACGGAACCCGGTCACTACCTGTACACCTGGACAATCACGGCCCGCGGCATCTTCCGGCTGTACCGCAGCGAGGTCACTCAGAAGAGCTGGCTCAGCGTCAATGCAGACCACATTCGCCCCAATAGATACCGCGGCGAGGACGGATCATCGACCGTCAATCTGGATTTCGACTGGGACGCCGGACGCGCCAGCGGCACGTCCGAGGGCAAAGCCGGTCGATTTGAAGCTCAAAGAAGGGACTCAGGACGTCATGTCCATCCAGGTCGAGGTCATGCTCGACCTGAAAAACGGCGATTTGCCCAAGACCTTCCATATCATCGACAAGGATCAGATCAAGGAATTCATCTACACCGAGGAAGGCAACGCCCGGATCAGAACCGACCTCGGCGAGCTCGACACCGTCATCGTCTCGAGCCAGCAAACCGGCAACAATCGCATCCTGCGCATGTGGTTCGCGCCGTCACTGGGATTCGTGCCGGTGCAGGCCGAGCGCACCCGCGACGGCAAGCTGGAATTCGCGATGCGGATCAAATCCCTGGATCGCTAGGACCGCCACGACGGCGTTGGCAACGGTCTCAAGTCTTGGGCAGCGTGACGCCGCGCTGGCCCTGGTACTTGCCGCCGCGATCCTTGTACGAGGTCTCGCAGACCTCGTCGGATTCGAAGAACAGCATTTGCGCCACGCCTTCGTTGGCGTAGATCTTCGCGGGCAGCGGCGTGGTGTTGGAGAATTCGAGAGTCACGTGGCCTTCCCACTCGGGTTCCAAAGGCGTTACGTTCACGATAATTCCGCAACGCTGCATACGTCGAATTGTGAACGATGAAATCGTTGGCGACGAAGTTGTGCAGCGTCGGCACGGTGATGTCATAGACTTCTTCGGACCCGACGGGCTCGATTACTTCGACCTCATCCCATACAGGTCCGTCGACGAGCGGAGTGACATACGGATCGCCCGTCATGAGGGCGACGCGCGACGCGGCGGATATCGGCATGGATTGACGTAGGTCGGGATGAATATCGAGCGCGTTCAAGCTCAGTCCGCCGACCCGCGCCGCCATGCCCGCGACCGCCCAGGCCTCGCTCGGCAGCGTGTCGAAGTTGCTCTTGCGCCTCGGTTGCGCGGCGATCATCGGCAGCACTTCTTCCTCTAGCAGCCGCTGCTTCGCCGAGCCGGGTGAAAAGCCGATTCTCTGGGCAAAACGCAGGATCTGATCCTTGTCCGTGATCTGTATTTTGCATGCCCGAGTCCCGATCGCGGTGGTCTTTTCGCGGATCAGCGAGAAGATCCCGAATCGCAGCAGAAGATGGTGCACATCCTCGATCAGCCGCCGGGACTTCGAGTAGTACTCGAGAAAGATGCTCCGATCGGAGTGGTAAATACTGCCGTCGCCGCTGAAAAGCGCCTGCAGAAACAGCCGAACCGAGGGCTCGGGCGCCGTGAAGATGATCTGCGGCACGAACTTATCGGCGGCGCCGACATTGAGTTCGAGATTTTTAAGCCAGTCGTGGGCGCGATTTCGCTCCGCGATTCCCCCTCTGCCCTTTCGATTGACCAGTCGATACCCGTAGCGACCCTTATAAGTGATCTGTCCCAAGCCGGAGGCCGCCATTGCGGACTCGAGTAGAGCGACCATGGCCGGATCTGCGGTCGTGTACGTGGGGCTGTGGCCTGGCGTATTGCACTGACCTTCCGAGATCATCAAGCCCGTGAGAGTCGCCTCCCAGTCAGCGATGGGCGTCTTTCCGAATATGGGAATCTCGCGGGCAATCGCAATGCGATCGCCCGCTCGCAAATCGCTCAATGCCACCCACCGATTGAGCATTCGAAACGGGTGATTCGCCGTGGCTCGAATGCGCAACCCCGCCCGGGTTCGCAGCTCGAAGATCTCTCGCTTCCCCTGCGGAATGAAGTCCGACACTTTGGCCGGCTTCAAACGCCAGCCGTCCCAGGCCAAAGTTCGCTTGCCCCAGCGCATTTCCGTGATCGGCACAAATGCACCGGTATCGGCGTCGACCACGCGTGTATCGCCGGTGACACATTTTCCCAAGCAAACAGTCAAAACGCTGCGCGGAATGCGAAAAAACTCCACCGTGCTCGCCAGCGCGAAGGAATTCGGCGGGATGATGCAGACCGGTCCCCTGAAATCCACGAAGGACTTTTCGTCGAAGTTCTTCGGATCGACGATGGTGGAATTGATATTGGTGAAAATCTTGAAATCCTCGGCGCAGCGCACGTCGTAACCGTAGCTCGACGTCCCGTAGGAAACGATTTTGTGGCCGCCCGCCACCCGCACCTGCTCCGCGGAGAACGGCTCGATCATGCCGTGTGCCGCCATGCGCCGGATCCATCGATCGCTCTTGATGCTCATTTAAGTCGCTTCCACCGTGATCTTCGGGAATGCCCGGCTGTAATCCTTGTTCAACGTCGACAGCCGCGCCGCTGTGCGGCGCGCCATCTGCAGATAGGCCTGGGCGCGCACACTGCCGGGCTCGGAAACCACGGTCGGAGATCCCCCGTCCGCGTCCTCGCGGATACGGATATCCAAGGGCAGCTCGCCCAGCAATTGGACGCCGTACTGCGCCGCCATCCGAGCACCCCCGCCGCTGCCGAACACATGTTCGACGTGCCCGCACTGGCTGCAAACGTGCACGCTCATGTTCTCCACCACTCCGAGCACGCGTACCTCGACCTTTTCGAACATCTTGAGACCCTTGCGTGCATCCAGCAGGGCGATATCCTGGGGAGTAGTGACGATGACGGCACCGCTCACCGGAACCCGCTGCGCCAGGGTCAGCTGTATGTCGCCGGTACCCGGCGGCATGTCGACCACCAGGTAGTCCAGTTCGCCCCAATTCGTGTCGCCCAGGAGCTGGGTCAGGGCCTGGGTCACCATCGGCCCGCGCCAGGCCATGGGCTGTTCCTGGTCGATCATGAAGCCGATGGACATGACTTCGACGCCATGCGCACGCAACGGGGTCAAATGCTTGCCGTCTGCGCTGACCGGCTTGGCGCCCACCAGGCCCATCATCAGCGGCTGGCTGGGGCCGTAGATATCGGCGTCCAACAGGCCCACTTTGGCGCCTTGAGCCGCCCAGGCCAGCGCCAGATTCGCGGCAGTCGTGGACTTGCCCACCCCGCCCTTGCCCGAGGCCACCGCCACGATGTTCTTGACGTTCGCCAGGGGCTTGAGCGTGCGCTGTACCGCATGTGCGGTGATTTGCGCCCGCAGCTTCAACTCCAGGCGATTCTGCCCCAGAAGGGGCTGAAGATGCTTCTGCAATGCGGTCCCGAGTTCCCCCGCATAGTCCGCACAGGGAAAGCCCAGCGCCAGGTGCGCGGTCACCGTTCCGCTTGCAAATGTGACGGACTCCACAGCCTTCGCCTCAGCCAGAGTCTGGCCGAGGTAGGGGTCTGCATACGTGTTTAGTTTTTCGCGGATTGCGTCATCCGCGGCGGCAGGTTGATTCATATAGGCTTCCGATTGTACCGCAGGCGGACAAGCGCGTGCGGTATGGCATAATCCACGATGAAGAATGAAGACCGCGGTGGGCCCCAGTGCTGACGGTGAGAACGGATGGCTCCCGAGGGATGTGTAACTTGAAGGCACCGAATGAGTTTATTCGCCAACTATCGTGCCGATCGGCTTATCGCCGAGGTTAAGTCCAGCGGCAACCCAGACAGCCCTCTGGCGAAAAAGGCTTTGGAGAAATTGCTGGCGCTCGGTCCGAGCGCCATCGAACCCATCGTCGGCGCCCTGACGAACTGCGGAGAAGCGCGAGACGGTAGCCTACGTGGAAGTGCTGTCGCGGCTGATCGACGCCAAAACGCTGCCGCAATTGTTGAAGACCATGGCGGAGGCCAACGGCCGGGCGATGTCCGGGATCGCGTGGGCCCTGTCGTCGAGCAAGAATTATCCGGCGAACGCGCTGCTCGAGGCCTTGACCAAGCCCGACATGCCCAAGCCGGCCATTCTCGACGTGATCGCCGCGCAAAAGACCCGCTTCACGGTGCGCGAACTGCTGAACGCCGCGTATTCCCAGGAAGCCGAACGAAAGAACCGGGTTGTTCAAGATCATTGCGCGAGGTCGCCGACGAGTCCTCGATCGACGACTTGATCGCCCGCATCGAGGGCAAGGATCCCGTCGCCCGGCTTCACATCATCAATGTGCTGGCGCGCTTCAATACGCCCAGAGTGCAGCAGGCCGTGCAGAAGCAGCTCAAGGACAACAGCAAATTCATCCGCTCGGCCGCCCTGTCGGCGTTGGCGCCGGATGGATGGGCCGTTCGACATTGCGGTCCTCTGCGGCATGCTGCGCGATCCGGAAATCGAGGTGCAGAACAAGGCGGTCGACGTCGTCATCCATGCCAATCATCCCGATACGATCAAGTACCTGGTCGATGTGCTCAAGGACGAGAACGAATACGCCCGGCGCGCGGCCGTGGAAGTATTGAACGCGGTCGGCACGTCGAAGTCGGTCAAGTACCTGCTCGAAGTGATCGCCGACAGCGATTGGTGGGTCCGGACGCGGGCCGCCGACGCTCTGGGCAAGATCGGGGGCCCACGCGTGGTCGACGCCGTGCTCACTCTCATCAAGGACGAGAATCAGGACATTCGGCGCGCCGCCATCGAAATTCTCAATCAAACCAAGGATGAACGCGCCGTGGCGCAGTTGCTCGAAGCCACCAAGGACCCCGATTGGTGGGTGAGCGAACGTGCTGTGGATGCGCTCGCCGAGATCGGCAGCACCAAATCGCTGCCGCGCTTCATGGAGATGCTGGCGGCCGGGCAACCGAAGTCCCTGCCCACCGTGATTCGCGCCATCGCCAAGATCGGCGATCAAAAGTGCATCGAGCACCTGCTGCCCATGCTGCAGCGGCCGGAAACCGAGATCAAAGCGGAGGCCATTGCGGCGCTCACCAAACTGGCCGATGAGCGGCGCGCCGAGACCATCCGGGTACGATTGCAGGCGATCGCAGGCGGCGCCGACGGCACCATCAGCCAAGCGGTGGCGCGCGCCATGCAGGAACTGGAGAACCGGTTCTCGACGCAGCAAATCGCGGCCAACCAGCGCGCGGAGAAGATGCAGGAGCCGGCCAAGACTCTGCTCATCGACAATCAGGACCTCGCCAAAGTCGTTCAGGAGCAGGAAGTCCAGGCGAACAAGCTCGACATCGCGACCTTGAAGACCGGCGACATCATCGAGGGCCGCTACAAGTTCATCGAAAAGATCGGCAAGGGCGCGTTCGGCACGGTGCTGCTCATGGAAGACACCGTGGTCGAGGAGCGCCTGATCCTGAAATTCCTGAACCCCAACGTCTCGGCCGACGAGGAGATGATGAAGCGCTTCGTGCACGAATTGCGCTACAGCCGCAAAATCACGCACAAGAACGTCATCCGCATCTACGACTTTCTGTACATCCGCGGCAATTACGCCATCTCGATGGAGTACTTCCCGTCGCACACCCTGGGCGGGGAGATCGTCAACGAGAAGCCGGTGCAGCTCAAGCGCGCGGTCAAATTCGGCATCGACATCGCCACCGGCATGGCGGTCGCGCACCAGGCCGGCATCGTGCATCGGGATTTGAAGCCCGCGAACATCCTGATCGACAACGAGGGCCTGCTCAAGATCGTGGACTTCGGCGTCGCGGCGGCGCAAACCCAGGGCGACACCCAGCTGACCAAGACCGGCTATGTCATCGGGTCGCCCAAGTACATGGCGCCGGAACAGATCCTGGGCAAGAAGGTGGACGAACGGGCGGATATCTACAGCCTGGGCGTCATTCTGTACGAGATGCTCAGCGGCGATACCGCCCTACTCGCGCGGCGATCACATGTCGGTGATGTACCAGCACGTCCAGGGCAAGGCCCGCCCGCCCATCGACATCAACAAGGAATTGCCGGTGGAATTGAACAATTTGGTGATGAAATGCATGTCGCTGGACAAGGCCAAGCGCGCGCAAAGCATGGACGAATTGCGGCTATCGCTCGAAAAGTTCCTATAAGGGCTTGACGGACCTCACGTTTATCGGCCATTTCTGACCCAAACGCTCGAAAATCCGATCGCTTACGGGTAGCCTTGCACGTTATGGCAAGAATCGACGCATTCCTTAAGTTAGGCGTGGCCCAGGGTTGCTCGGACATGCATCTGGCGGTGGGCATACCGCCGATGTTGCGCATGCATGGGGATCTGATGCCCATCAAGTTTCGCGACCTGGGGGAGGCCGAACTCGAGGGCTACATCACCGAGGTGCTGACCCAGAACCAGCTCAAGCACCTGCGCGAAGGCAATGACATCGATTTCTCCTATGTCTCGGCCGAGGGCGGCCGCTTCCGCGTCAATGTGTTTCGCAAGGAAACCGGCATCGGCGCCGCCTTTCGCTCCATTCCCACCCAGATGCCCACGATGGAACAGCTCGGGCTGCCGCCCATCGTGCGCAAGCTCTGCGACTATCACCAGGGAATGATCCTGGTGACCGGTTCCACCGGCACCGGCAAGTCCACCACCCTGGCGTCGATGATCGACTACCTGAATTCGACACGCGCGCTGAACATCATCAGCCTGGAAGACCCGATCGAATTCGTTCACCGCAGCAAGAGCAGCCAGGTCATCCAGCGCGAGCTGGGAACCCATTTGCCGACCTTCGCCGAGGGCGTGCGCGCGGCCATGCGCGAGGATCCGGACGTGATCCTGGTCGGCGAATTGCGCGACGCCGAAACCATCTCCATGGCGATGACCGCGGCCGAAACCGGGCATCTGGTGCTCGGCACCCTGCACACCACCAGCGCGACCAAGACCATCGACCGCATCATCGATGCCCTGCCCACCGATGAGCGGGAACAGACCAAGAGCTTTCTTGCCAACAGCCTGATCGCGGTCATTACTCAGATTCTGGTGAAGAGCCCCGATCATCGCGCGCGCCGCGCCATCTGCGAAATCATGGTGCTGACCAAGGCCATCGGCAAACTCATCATGACCGATCAGTCGCACCAGATTCCGAGCCAGTTGCAGATGGGCAAGGAATACGGCATGCAGTTGCTGGATCAGGCGCTGCTCACCGCCATCAACGCCAAGCAGATCGATCCCGACCACGCCTACTCCTATGCCTCCGACAAGCGCCAGTTCCAGCGCTTCGTGTCCGATATGTCGGGCGCACCGGTCATCGAGCCGGCAGCCTCGTAGGAGACCTCAGTGCCGGCCATCGACAGCTACTTGACCCAGGTGCTCGAGCGCAACGGATCGGACCTGCACTTTCTGGCGGGCGATCCGGCGCGTGTGCGGCAATACGGCGAACTGAAAGCGCTGAGTCCCGAGCCCCTCTTGGCCGAATTCGTCAAGACGGCGCTGTACGAGATCATGCCCAGGCTGTCGGTGGAGCGCTTCGAAGCCAAGGACGGCACCGATTTCGCCTACAGC
Source organism: uncultured Gammaproteobacteria bacterium (assembly GCA_963807505.1). GTDB lineage: Bacteria > Pseudomonadota > Gammaproteobacteria > Steroidobacterales > Steroidobacteraceae > Bog-1198. The sequence continues at coordinate 379,401 of CAWECC010000002.1, forward strand.
ATGCCGAACGTCGCCCGCTTCCGCGTCAATGTGATGCGCCAGCTGAACGGCATGGGAGCGGTGTTCCGGGCGATTCCCTCCAAGGCGCGCACGGCCGCGGAGCTCAAACTGCCGGAAGCCGTCATGAATCTGTGCAAGATCAACAACGGCCTGATCTTGGTCACGGGCAAAACCGGCTCGGGCAAATCGACCACGCTCGCGGCCATGATCGACGACATCAACACGCGCGAGAAGGGCCATATACTCACCATCGAGGATCCGATCGAATTCGTGCACCTGCGCAAGAGCTGTCTGATCAGCCAGCGCGAGATCGGCGTGCACGCCACCTCGTTCGCGACCGCCTTGAACTCGGCATTGCGCGAAGACCCGGACGTGATTCTGGTGGGCGAGCTTCGCGACCTCGAAACCATGAGCATCGCGGTGACCGCCGCGGAAATGGGTATTTTGGTGATGGGCACCCTGCATACCAACGGCGCCGCGGCCACGGTCGATCGCCTGGTGAACGCCTTTCCCGCGGACAAGCAGCCCCACGTGCGCACCATGCTCTCGACCAGCCTGCGCGGGGTCGTCTCTCAGCAGCTCATTCCCAAGACCGACAAACAGGGACGGGTCGCGGCTCTCGAGATCCTGATCAATACGCCGGCGGTCGCCAATCTGATCCGGCAGGGCAAGATGGACCAGTTGGAAAACGCCATGCAAAGCGGCTCCGCGGTGGGCATGCGGCTGATGGATACGGCCATACAAGGACTGTTGGAACAGCGGCAAATCACCGGCAAGGAGGCCTTCAAGAAGGCCATCAACAAATCCCGGTTCGAGCAGTACCGCGAGGCATCTTAAAGATTGCGGTAAACTGTACGGATGACCCGCAATCTCTTCGTCACGACAGCACTGCCCTACGCAAATGGCCCCTTTCACATCGGGCACATCATGGAATACATCCAGGCGGACATCTGGGTCCGCTTCCAGCGGATGCAAGGGTGTGCTGTGCATTTCGTGTGCGCCGACGATGCGCACGGCGCGCCCATCATGCTCAAGGCGGAAACCGAGGGTATCTCCCCGCAGGAGCTGGTCAGGCGCATCGCTGCGGACCGGCCCAGGTACCTGCAAGGCTTCCATATCGACTTCGATCATTGGTATTCGACGGAGTCGCCGGAGAACGTCGCGCTTTCCCAGGACATCTACCGCCGGCTGAAAGCGGCGGGGCTGGTCTACGTCAAGGCGATCGAGCAGTTCTACGATCCCGTGAAGGCGATGTTCCTGGCCGATCGCTACATCAAGGGCGAGTGCCCCAACTGTCGCGCGAAGGACCAGTACGCCGACGCATGTGAAGTCTGCAGTATCGTCAACTCGCCCACCGATCTCATCAACCCGTACTCGACGCTGTCGGGCGCAAAACCCGTGATGAAAACCTCCGACCACTTCTTTTTTAAGTTGTCGGATCCCAAGTGCATCGAGTTCCTGAACGGGTGGCTCGACACACCAGGGCGACTGCAGCCGCAAGTGGTCAACAAGGCCCGCGAATGGCTCTCCGGCAAGGGAGATGAGGCGCTCGACGACTGGGATATTTCCCGCGATGCTCCCTACTTCGGCATTCCGATCCCCGATGCGCCCGGCAAGTATTTCTACGTGTGGTTGGATGCGCCCGTCGGCTATCTCGCAGCACTGCAGAACTACTTCGACACCGGCAAGGCGCGTGCGCGCGGCGAGACACGCAGTTTCGCAGAGTTTCTCGCGGCTCCCGATACCGAACAGTTGCATTTCATCGGCAAGGACATCATCTACTTTCATACGCTGTTCTGGCCGGCCATGCTGAAGTTCGCGGGACCTCCCTACAAGGTTCCCGACCACGTGTACGCCCATGGCTTCATCACGGTATCCGGCGAGAAAATGTCCAAGTCCCGCGGGACCGGCATCAGTCCTCTGCGTTATCTCGAGATTGGGATGAACCCCGAGTGGCTGCGCTATTACATCGGTGCGAAGTTGAACTCGAACGTCGAGGATCTCGACTTCAATCCCGACGACTTCATCGCGCGTGTGAACAGCGACTTGATCGGCAAGTACGTCAACATCGCGAGCCGGGCCGCAAGCTTCATCACGAAGCATTTTGATGGCGGGCTCGAGTACGCCGATGACGCCGGGGCGAGCGCCCGGCAAGCGCGCGACACGGCGCGTGAGGTGGCCGAATACTACGAAACTCGCGATCTTGGCAAGGCAATGCGCGAAATCATGTCCTTGGCGGATCGAATCAACCACGATTTCGATGCGCGCCAGCCATGGGTCCTGGCAAAGGATCCGGCCAGGCGCGCCGAGCTTCAGGATGTATGCTCGCGGGCGCTGCAAGGTTTTAAACTGCTGAGCGTCCTCATATCGCCCGTGCTGCCGCTGCTCACGACTCGCGTGGCACGCGAACTGTTCGGGCTCGATCGGCCTTTCGTGTGGAGCGATGCCGAGGTGCGTCCTACGCGAATAAACCCGTACCAGCACCTGATGACCCGCGTTGACTCGAAACAGCTCGAGACGTTGTTCGATATGGAAGAGAAGGCCGCGGCCGGCGCGGCTCGACCGGCCCAGGTCCGATCCACTGAGGCCCGATCCCCCGCGGCTGCGTCTACCGGTGCTGCACCTGCGGCGGCCCGGGGTTCTGCCGCGGCAGCGCCGCTCCGGGCCGCCCCTTCGGATACCGCCACGCTCGCGGCGGCGACGGCTGTCGAGGGCAATTTGATTTCCATCGACGATTTCCTACGCATCGACCTGCGAGTCGCGAAGGTGCTGAACGCCGACCTCATCGCCGGCGCCGACAAGCTGTTGAAATTGCGCGTCAACCTCGGCGAACTCGGCCAACGCGAAATCTTCGCCGGCATACGGGCGGCCTACGATCATGCCTCCTTGGTAGGCCGCCTCATCGTCGTCGTTGCAAACTTGGAGCCGCGAAAAATGCGCTTCGGCACCTCCGAAGGCATGATGCTGGCTGCGGGCCCCGGCGGGAAGGCCGGCCCCGCAGGGAAGGATATTTTCGTGCTGTCCCCCGATACGGGAGCGACGCCCGGCATGCGTGTAAAATGAGATGATCGCCGAGACCGCGCCGGACATCGTGGCGCGCATCGATGCGTTGCTGCCGCAGACTCAATGCACGCGTTGCGGTTATGCCGGATGCGAGCCCTATGCGGCGGCGATCGCGAGCGGCGCGGCCGATATCAACCAGTGCCCGCCGGGCGGCCCGGCAACGATTTCAAGCCTGGCCGAGCTTCTGCATCGAGCCGAGCTCCCCTTGAATCCCGTCCATGGCAGGGAAGGGCCTGCGCGCGTTGCGTGGATCGATGAGGCACGGTGTATCGGCTGCGCACGCTGTCTCGCGCCCTGCCCGGTGGACGCCATCGTCGGGGCATCAAAATACGTGCACACGGTTCTCGCCGAACGCTGTACGGGCTGCGAATTATGCCTGCCGCCCTGCCCGGTCGACTGCATCGAGCTGCGGCCCGGAGCCGAGCCGGCCGCGAACCAGCCCAGCCTCAACCGGGAGCGATTCGCGGCACACACCGCACGCCTGCTGAGTCGTGCTGCGGAACGGCAGCGTGAGCTGGACGCCAAGAAAGCCGGCGCCCTGCGTCGGCCCGCCGGCGAACCGTGAACGAGGCCAAGCGCCGCGCAATGTTCGAGCGGTTGCGCGAGGCCAACCCCGCGCCTCGCACCGAATTGCATTATCGATCGCCCTTCGAGCTCTTGGTAGCGGTGATCCTCTCCGCCCAGGCTACCGACAAGAGCGTGAACAAGGCCACGGCGCCCCTGTTCCGCGCCGCCAATACGCCGGCGGCCATTCTCGCGCTTGGCGTTGACGGCCTGTCGCCGTACATCAAGTCGATCGGCCTGTACAACAGCAAAGCGAAGAACATCATTGCGACCTGCCGGCTGTTGGCCGAACACCATGGCGGCGCCGTGCCGAAGACGCGCGAGGAACTTGAACGATTGCCGGGGGTGGGCCGAAAAACCGCCAATGTCATCTTGAACACGGCCTTCGGAGAGGCCACCATCGCAGTGGACACCCATATTTTCCGGGTCGCCAATCGCACGGGCTTGGCGCCCGGCAAGACGGTGCGAGCCGTGGAGGACAAGCTCTTGAAGTCCGTGCCTATCGAGTTTCGCCACGATGCGCATCACTGGTTGATCTTGCACGGGCGTTATGTCTGCAAGGCGCGCAATCCAGCCTGCCCCACCTGCCACATCGCAGATCTTTGCGAGTATCGTCACAAATCCCATGCCGATATTTGATTCCCATACGCGCGAGCAATTGCGCCAGGCCTATTCCGACGCGTGGCGCAAGCATCAGCAGCGCTCCCCGCTGACGCCGCTAGAAGCCATGATCACCGACGTCATCGGCGCACATCCCGAATATCAAGCCATCGTGAGCGACCTCGGCGCCGCGGTGGCGTTCGAACCCGGCGCGGCCGGAGGCGGCGAGAATCCGTTTTTACATATGGGGCTGCACCTCGCGGTACGCGAACAGATCTCCATCGACCGGCCTCCGGGGGTGCGCGATTTGCTCCAATCATTGCAGTCCCGGCTGGGGGACTTGCACGACGCCGAACATGCGCTCATGGAAGCTCTTGCCGAGGCGCTGTGGCAGGCTCAGCGCGCCGGGACGCCTCCCGACGAAGGACGGTACTTGGCTCTCGCCCGCCGGCGCCTCGAACGTTAAGCAAGCTTCATCCGCGCTTCATCGGTGCGCTCATGCGCGAGCGCTATTCTCTAGCGCAATCGGCGCCTGCCGGCGGCTTTGAGTCATCGAAGGAGACACCCATGCGCTTTTCAACCCTGGCCGCCGCCGTGGTCCTGAGCCTGTCCGCGATCGCCGGGTCCGCCACCGCACCGTCCGCCCTGGCCGATGTGCCGCCCGCCAGCGCACCGGCCACCGCCGCCGTGGCGGCGCCGGGAACCCCTGCTGCGACGCCCCCCAGCGATGCCGCTGCGAGACACGCCAAACGCACCGCCTGTCTCAAGGATGCCAAAGCTAAGAAACTGGTCGGCGCCGACAAGACTTCCTTTCTCAATACCTGCATCGCAGCACCATAACGCGGCACCGCGGCTCAGCGCTCAGAACTTACGCGGGGGCGACGGAGTAACGGTGAGCAGCATGCTTTCGTTCGCGACGTTGCTGAACTGCAGGACGAGGGGTTGCGCGGCGGTCAAGTCGAACTCCACGATCTTATGCGGCGGGCTGCAGGCATGCTGCCCCTCGAAATCCTGGGCGGCCACCAGCGTTCCATTCGACGCCACATCGATCCATATCGGCAGATCGACCGCAACGCGATAGCTGCCCGCCGCCGATATTTTCAGATTCGCGAGCCCGGCGAATCCCGATGCGGCCGCTGCTTTCCTGCCGGGAGCTACGGCGAAGCTCACTTGACTCTGGTTCACGAGCTGCAGCTTGTAAAAGCGATTCGGCACGACGGTGGGCGCGGACTTCACGTCCTTGCCGGCCGGCAATGTTTCCGGCGTGCCGGCGAACAACGCTCTTTCCTTGCTCACATCCCATTTGAAATCCACACAGGCCTCATCGGCGAGCGCCGCGGGCACCGCACTCCCGAAGGCGAGGAGCAGTCCGATCCAGAGCGCCAAATTACGGGTCGATGTCATGGGTCCGTCCTCGCTATCGCTTCGGAATATAGAGATCCGTCAACGTGCCCTCGAAGGCCTCGGCCGCGAACCCAATGGTTTCCGAGAGCGTCGGATGGGGATGGATGGTCAATCCGATATCCGCCGCGTCGGCTCCCATTTCAATCGCGAGCGCCACTTCGGCGATCAAATCGCCGGCATTGGTGCCGACGATGCCCGCGCCGATGATTCTGTGCGTCTGCTTGTCGAACAGCACCTTGGTGAATCCTTCGTCGCGGTTGAGCGCCAGAGCGCGGCCGCTGGCGGCCCATGGAAACAGGCCCTTGCCGTAGTCGATGTTCTTTGCCTTGGCCTCGATTTCGTTGACGCCGGCCCACGCGATTTCGGGATCGGTATATGCCACCGACGGGATGCAGCGCGCATCGAATGCCGACTTCTGTCCGGCCGCCACCTCTGCCGCGACCTTGCCTTCGTGCGAGGCCTTGTGCGCCAGCATCGGCTGCGCCAACCACATCGCCGATGGCAAAGATATGCGGCACATTGGTGCGCATCTGCTTGTCCACGGTAATGATGCCCGCGGGGGCTGACCGCAACGCCGGCAATGGCCGCGCCGACCGCGTTGCCATTGGCGCTACGTCCCACGGCCACCAGCACCCGGTCGAATAACTGCGGTTCCGGTGCATCCGGCCCTTCGAAAGTCGCACGCAGACCGTCCGGCAGCACGTCGAGCTTTGCGACCTTGGTACTTGAGCAAAATGCGCTCGTAGCGCTTCTCGATCCGCTTCTGCAGCGGCCGCACCAGGTCACGGTCCGTGCCGGGCATCAAACCATCGCTCAATTCCACCACCGTGACCCGCACCCCGAGTGCATCGTATACGCAGGCCATCTCCAAGCCGATGATGCCACCGCCGATCACCAGCAGCCGCTTGCAATCGAGCGGCAGCTCCAACGCCCCCGATGAATCGATCACGCGAGGATCATCCGGCAATCCAGGCAGACGCGCCGACTCGGAACCCACCGCGATGATGCACTGCTTGAAATCCACGCGGCGCGCGCCGCTTGCTCCCTGCACCTCCAGAGAAAAGGGTCCGGAGAATTTGGCCTCGCCTTGAATGACCTCGACTTTGCGCTGCTTGGCGAGCATCGACAGGCCATTGGTCAATCGCGTGACGACTCGATTCTTCCAGGCACGCAGGCGCTCGCGGTCGATCTGCGGCGGCCCGAATGCAATGCCGTTGGCGGCCATGTCTGCCGCGTCCTCGATGACCTTGGCCGCATGTAACAGCGCCTTGGACGGGATACAGCCCACGTTCAAGCACACCCCGCCCAGCATCGGCCAGCGTTCGATCAGCGTGACCTTGAGTCCCAGATCGGCGGCCCGAAATGCCGCGGTGTAGCCGCCCACGCCGGCGCCGAGCACCACCAAATCAACGGCACCTGGCGGCGCCTCAGCGATACGGCCGCCTGCCGGAGCCGTAGCCGCCTTGCTTGCAGGTGTCAGCGAAGCTGCGGGCGCCGGCGCCTTTGCGGATGCGGGCGCAGTTGCGGGTGAGGGCGCCCTCGACGCTGCCGCCGCGGCGGCGGACGCCGGGGGCATGGCCGGCGTCGGCGCGGCCGTCGCCTCGGCGACCTGCACTCTGGCGATCAGCGTTCCGGCCGATACTTCGTCGCCCTTTTTGACTTCCACGGACTCGACGACGCCGCTCACGGGCGATGGCACATCCATCGAAGCCTTCTCCGTCTCGAGCGTTATCAGCGGATCCTCGATACGAATCTCGCTGCCCTTCTTGATCAGGACGTCGACGACATTGACGCCCTTGGCATCGCCAAAATCCGGAACGCGTACTTCGGTGAGGCTCACAACAATGCCTTGACGTCGCCCAGAGTCTTGGCGAGAAACACCACGAAGCGAGCGGCTTCTGCGCCGTCGATCACCCGATGGTCATAAGACAGTGACAGCGGCAACATCAGCCGCGGCAGGAATGCGCCCCGGTCGTACACCGGTTTCTGGCTGGATTTCGACACTCCCAGGATGGCAACTTCCGGCGCATTGATGATGGGCGTGAATGCCGTGCCGCCGATGCCGCCCAGGCTCGAGATCGTAAATGTCCCGCCCTGCATTTCCGTGTTCTTCAATTTGCCGGCGCGCGCTTTTTCCGACATCGCCGCGAGCGCCCGCGCAATCTCGTAGAGACTCAGCCGATCGGCGTTCGCGATGACCGGCACCACCAGCCCGTTCGGCGTATCGGCCGCAAAACCGATATTGAAGTACTTCTTGAAAACCAGATTCTCGCCGCCCGCGTCCAGCGAAGAATTGAAGCGCGGAAATTCCTGCAGCGCGAGCAGGCAGGCTTTGACGATGAATGCCAGCGGCGTGAGCCGCACTCCTTCCTGAGATGCCTGGCTCTTCAGCGCAGCACGCGCCGCCTCGAGATCGGTGATATCCGCATCCTCGTGCTGAGTCACATGCGGCAGATTGATCCAGCTGGCCTGAAGCCTGGCTCCCGAAATCTTCTGGATCCGCGACAGTGGCTTGATTTCGACGGGCCCGAACTGGCCGAAGTCCACGACCGGCACCTTGGGCAGTGCCGAAACGGCCGCCGCGGCTGGAGCCTGCATGGCCGCCAGAATGCCTTTCACATGCGCCTTCACGTCCTCCTGCGTGATACGGCCCTTGACGCCGGTTCCCTTGATCCGCCCCAGATCTGCGCCGAGTTCGCGCGCGAATTTGCGTACCGAAGGGCTGGCGTAGGCTTTCGAGAACGCCACTTCATCGATCGGAGCAGCTGTGGGCGCGGCCGCAGCGGCCGCCGTAGAAGTGGTGGTGCGTGTCGCAGCGTGCAGAGACCGGAGGCGCCGGCGGTGCGGCCGCGTCCCGGGCTGGCGCGGGCGCCGCGCCCTGACATCGATGCGGTCGAGGACGCAGCAGCCGCGGGAGCTGCGGACGGCTCGAGCAGCAAGATCAGCGAGCCTTCGGACACCTTGTCGCCTTGCTTGAGCTTGACCTGCGCGATGCGGCCCGCCGCCGGCGCCGGCACGTCCATCGCCGCCTTTTCCGTTTCGATGGTGATCAAGGGGGTCTCTTTCTCGATCTGCTGGCCGTCCTTGACCAGCACGTCGATGACGCTGACGTCCTTGAATCCGCCGATATCGGGAACCAGAACTTCGGTTGGATTAGTCACGATAGCGCTTAAACCGACAGGGGGTTGGGTTTTTCCGGATCGATGCCGAAGGCCTGCATGGCGTCGCTCACCGTGTGCTTGTCGATCTTGCCGTCGTCGGCAAGCGCCTTGAGCGCGGCAATCGCCACATAGTGCCGGTCCACCTCGAAGAAGCGCCGCAGTTCCGCGCGCGAGTCGCTGCGGCCATAGCCGTCCGTGCCCAGCACCGCATAGCGGCCGGGTATCCATTGCCGGATCTGATCGGCGACGGTCTTCATGATAATCGGTGGCGGCGATGAAGGGGCCTTCGCGATCCGCCAGGGCCTGTTGAATGTAGGTTTGCTGCCGCGGCTCGCTCGGATGCAGCAAGTTGTGCCGCTCGATGGCGAGCGCATTCTTGCGCAGTTCGCTGAAGCTCGTGACCGAATACACATCCGCGGGCACGCCGTAGTTCTTTTCGAGAATCTCCGCCGCCGCCAGCACCTCGCGCAGAATCGTCCCGGAACCGAACAAGGTCACCCGCACCTTGCCTCGGCCGCCGGTCTGCAGCAGGTACATGCCGTTCAAAATGCCCTGCGCCACGCCCGCCGGCATCGCCGGATGGGCATAGTTTTCGTTCATGCAGGTGATGTAGTAGAAGACGTTTTCCTGTTCTTGATACATGCGGCGCAGGCCGTCCTGCACGATCACCGCGAGCTCATAGGCATAGGTGGGATCGTAGGCCACGCAATTCGGAACCGTGGTCGCGACCAATTGGCTGTGTCCGTCCTGATGCTGCAATCCTTCGCCGGCGAGCGTGGTGCGCCCGGCGGTGCCGCCCACCAGAAAGCCCCGCGCCTGACTGTCGCCCGCCGCCCAGATGAAATCGCCGACCCGCTGAAAGCCGAACATGGAGTAATAGATATAAAAAGGCACCATGCTCACGCCATGGTTCGAATAGGCCGTTGCGGCAGCGAGCCAGGAGCATAGGCTGCCCGCCTCGTTGATGCCTTCCTCGAGAATCTGCCCCTGTTTGTCTTCGCGGTAGAACATGAGCTGATCGGCGTCCTGCGGCGTGTAGAGCTGCCCCACCGAGGAATAAATGCCGATCTGGCGAAACATGCCCTCCATGCCGAAGGTTCGCGCCTCGTCGGGAACGATGGGCACGATGTGCTTGCCGATGTTCTTGTCCTTGACCAGCGTGGTGAGCATGCGCACCAGTGCCATGGTGGTGGAGATCTCGCGGTCGGCCGTGCCTTCCAGCAAAGTGCTGAATGCCTCCAGCGGCGGCACCACCAGGCGGCGTCTGCGGCCGAATAGCGCGCCGGCAGATAGCCGCCGAGAGCGGCGCGGCGCTCCTGCAGGTACTTCAGCTCCTCGCTGTCGCCGCCCGGCTTTCTGAACGTCAATCCGGCGATTTCTTCGTCGGTGATCTGAATATTGAAGCGGTCGCGGACTTCCTTGAGTGCCTCGATCGCCGAGCTTTTTCTGCTGGTGCGCGGAGTTCAAGCCCTCGCCCGCCTTGCCCATGCCGAAACCCTTGACGGTCTTCGCCAATATCACGGTGGGTGCGCCCTTGTGGGCGACGGCGGAGGCGTAGGCCGCGTAGACTTTTTGCGGATCGTGGCCGCCGCGGTTCAGGCGCCAGATCTCCTCGTCCGACATGTTCGCGACCATTTCCTTCAGCTCGGGATACTTGCCGAAAAAATGCTCGCGCGTGTAGGCGCCGCCCTTGGACTTGAAGTTCTGGTATTCGCCATCCACGCACTCTTCCATCAAGCGCTTCAGCAAGCCTTTCTGATCGCGCTCGAGCAAGGGATCCCAACGCGAGCCCCACAGCACTTTGATGACGTTCCAGCCCGCGCCGAGGAATGCCGCTTCGAGTTCCTGGATGATCTTGCCGTTGCCGCGCACCGGTCCGTCGAGCCGCTGCAGATTGCAGTTGATGACGAAAATCAGGTTGTCGAGCTTCTCGCGCACCGGCATGGTGAGCGCGCCCATGGATTCGGGCTCGTCCATTTCACCGTCGCCGAGAAACGCCCACACCTTGCGGTCGGAAGGCGGGACGATGCCGCGATGCTCCAGATAACGCACGAAGCGCGCCTGAAAAATCGCCGTCATCGGGCCCAACCCCATCGACACCGTGGGAAATTGCCAGAAATCCGGCATCAGCCACGGATGCGGATAGGAGGACAAGCCGCCGCCCTTGACCTCCTGGCGGAAACGCAGCAGCTGGCTTTCATCGAGGCGGCCCTCCAAATAGGCGCGCGCGTATATTCCGGGACTGGAATGTCCTTGCACGAAAATCATGTCGCCGGGATGGGACGCACTCTTGGCGCGCCAGAAATGATTGAATCCGACTTCGTAGAGGGTCGCGGCCGATGCATACGAGGCAATGTGGCCGCCGTACTCGGAATTCTGGCGATTCGCCTGCACCACCATGGCCAGGGCATTCCAGCGGATGTAGGCCTCGTTGCGCCGTTCCAGGGAGCGGTCGCCGGGGTAATCGGGTTCCTGCGCCTTGGAGATGGTGTTCAGATAGGCGGTGTTGGGCTTGAACGGCAGGTAGGTGCCGGAGCGGCGCGTGAAGTCCACGAGCTTTTCGAGCAGAAAATGCGCGCGTTCCGGACCCCGCGCACGCATGACCGAATCGATGGATTCAAGCCACTCCTGCGTTTCAATGGGATCAATGTCTTCGAACGGCGATTGTTGAGTCATAAATGCACACGCCCACGTGTCCTGTTAAGATGGCAGGCACGTTACAGCGCCGCTGCGCTGACTGCCACTGCGTTGTCAAACTGCGCTATCTTCGGGGTTTGGTTTTTCACGGTCAAGCAAGGGATAGGCTTGCGGTTCTAAGATATGCCCACTCGCTTGCCCCTCGATCAGCTTCTCGTCCCCGTGCGCCAAATCGGCGCACGCGTGACCGTTGCACGGTTGGCCCGTTATTCCAGTGCCTTGGTGTTCCTGCCGCTTGCGCCGACCGAGGCGGACTTCGGGGCACTACCGCATGGCGCCGTGTTGCGTGGACTTTTCGAGCAAAAAGTGCGCAAGGCAGGCGATTGCTTCCACCTCAGGGTAGGTACGCGCGCGCAGACGCTGCTGATCGTGGCATGCCTGGCCGGCGAGGCCAGCACTTTCGAGCGGTTGCAGGCGGCCGGCAAGCTAGCCCGCAGCGCATTGGACGGTGAACCACAAACGCTCCTGCTGTGGCAGCAAGGCTGCGAGGCGCAGGCTGCGAACGCGACTTTGACCGCCACGGTCGCGGCGCTCGAAGCGGCCGCATTCCGCTTCGCCTCCTTCAAGAGCAAGCCGAAGGCGCGCATCCCGCTGACTCGTATCGACATCGCTTCGGGAAGAAAGTTGCCCGAGCTCGATTTGACCCTTGCAACATGTGCCGGGAACAATCTGGCCCGCTGGCTGACGGCACTGCCTCCCAGCACTCTCGATGCGCGCGGCTACCGCCGCTATCTGCAGGAATTCGCGCGGCACCTCAAGCTCGGCTTCAAGTTCTACGGCGAAGCTGAACTCAAGCGCCTGGGCGCCGGCGCCTTTCTCGCGGTATCGCGCGGCAACGGTACGCGCGATGCCGGCATCGCGCGCCTGACCTACCGCCCGCGCGGCGCCGCCGCTCCGGCGTTGAGCCTGGTGGGCAAGGGCATCTGCTTCGATACCGGCGGCACCAACTTGAAGCCCCACAAAGGCATGCTGGACATGCACATGGACATGGAAGGCAGCGCCGTCGCGTTGGGCAGCCTGTACGCACTGCACGCGCTGCGCTCGCCCATGCCGGTGGATTGCTGGCTGGCGATCACGGAAAACCTCATCGGTCCGCTCGCCTACAAGCCGCAGGAGGTGGTGCGCGCCCACAACGGCACGACGATTCAGGTTATACACACCGACGCAGAGGGCCGCATGGTGCTCGCGGACGCGTTGAGCCTCGCGGCGGCCCGAAAACCGCGTGCCATCATCGACTACGCGACGCTCACGGGTGCATGCGTGTATGCACTCACCGAACGTTACAGCGGGGCATTCACCAACCGCCCACAGACGCGCGAACTGATCGAGGCGGCCGGCAGCAGCAGCGGTGAGCGGGTCTGGTGCTTCCCCATGGACGCGGACTTCGACACGGACTTGGAGAGCAGCGTCGCCGACGTGCTGCAGTGTGCGACCGAAGGCAAGGGAGATCACATCCTGGCGGCGCGCTTCCTGAACCGCTTCGTGCCCAAGGACATCGCCTGGCTGCACATCGATCTGGCGGCCGGCTCGCGCCACGGCGGCCTTGCCCACATCGCCACGGAAATCACCGGTTTCGGCGTGCGCTACACTCTCGATTTGCTGCGCCGTGGCTGGCCGCCGGCACCCTCGCCTGCATCCAAGGCCGCAGGCGCGCCCGCACGCAAATGAATACGCTGACACTGCGACGACCCGATGACTGGCATGTGCACCTGCGCGACGGCGCGGCGCTCGCGGCGGTCGCGCAATTCACCGCACGGCAATTCGGGCGAGCCATCGTCATGCCCAATCTAAAGCCGGCCGTCACCAACGCGGCGTCGGCGCGCGCGTATCGCGATCGGATCATGGCGGCGCTGCCGGGAAATACGCGCTTCGAACCGTTGCTCACTTTGTATTTGACGAACACCACGTCGCCGGACGAAATCGATCGCGCGCGGGCGACGGGATTCGTGCACGGCGTCAAGCTATATCCGGCCGGCGCAACGACCCACTCCGATGCCGGCGTGACCGATGTCCAGAAAGTCTATCCGGTCCTCGCGCGCATGGAAGCGATCGGCATGCCGCTGCTCGTGCACGGCGAATCGCCGCAGCCCGACGTGGACGTGTTCGACCGGGAAACGCACTTCATCGATTCGGTGCTGCAGCCCTTGCTCGAACGCTTCGCCGGCCTGCGGGTCGTGCTGGAGCACATCACGACGGCCCGGGCGGTTGAATTCGTCTCCGATGCGCGCGCCGGCGTCGCGGCGACCATCACGCCCCAGCATTTACTGCACAACCGGAATGCGATTTTTTCCGGCGGGATCAGGCCGCATTACTACTGCCTGCCGATCTTGAAGCGCGAGCGCGACCGGCTGGCGCTGCTCGGCGCCGCCACCGGCGGCAATCCGCGGTTTTTCCTGGGTACCGACAGCGCCCCTCACGAGCGGGCGAGCAAGGAAAATGCCTGCGGCTGCGCGGGCATGTTCACCGCCCACGCCGCCATCGAGCTGTACGCCGAGGCCTTCGAAGCGGCCGGCCGCCTCGATCGGCTGGAGCCCTTTGCCGCTCATTTCGGCGCCGACTTCTACGGTCTGCCGCGCCACGACGACACGATTACCTTGGTCAAGGAGTCCTGGGTGCCCCCCACACACTATGATTTCGGCGACGGCACCCTGGTGCCCTATCGAGGCGGCGAGCCCATCGCCTGGCGTCTCGCCGATGCAGGCCCCGCATGACGCAAATTGAGCCGATTACTTTTGCGACGCGCTTTCGCGGCTTTCTTCCGGTGGTGATCGATGTCGAAACGGGCGGCTTCAATTCGCAAACCGATGCGCTGCTCGAAATCGCCGCGGTATTCGTCGAAATGCGCAGCGACGGCACCCTGGCGCGCGGCGAAACCATCCGCTACCACGTGAAGCCGTTCCCGGGCGCCAACATGGAAGCTGCGTCGCTGGCGGTGAATGGCATCGATCCTCATCATCCGCTGCGCCCCGCCATCTCCGAAGAGGATGCGCTGCAACGCATATTCCGTGAAGTCCGCAATGCCATTCGCGCCGCAGATTGCACGCGCGCGGTGCTCGTGGGCCACAACGCATTCTTCGATTTGAATTTCTTGAACGCGGCCGTGGCGCGGGCGCAGGTCAAGCGCAACCCGTTTCACCCCTTCTCGAGTTTCGATACGGCCACCCTGGGCGGCGTCGCCTTCGGCCAAACCGTGTTGATGCGGGCGACTCTTGCCGCAGGACTCGAGTGGGATACCGGCTCCGCACATTCCGCCGCCTACGATGCCGAGCGCACAGCCGATCTTTTCTGCACGGTGTGCAATCAGTTTCAGGGAGTGTTCGACGCCAGTCGCCGGCGCCTGGCATCGATGGGACCGCTCGAGGTCGAGCCCTCGGCCTCCGGCGACCCGTAAGCCGCCCGAGACCTCAGCTTAGGCCGGTAAGGCAGCTTACGCGGGTACGGCGCCGGCTTCCGCGAGCAGCTGCTTGAGCTCACCGCTCTTGTACATCTCGATCGCGATGTCGCAACCGCCGACCAGTTCGCCATTGACATAGAGCTGCGGGAACGTCGGCCAGTTGGAATAGGTCTTCAGCGCTTCACGCACTTCCGGATCCTCGAATATGTTCACATGCGCGAACTGCGCCTTGCAGGCCCGGAGCGCGGCCACCGTTTGGGCCGAAAATCCGCATTGCGGGAAATCAGGCGTGCCCTTCATGTAAAGCACCACCGGTGCGGCCGATAGCTGGTTCTTGATCCGTTCGATGGCATTCATTCAGAAATCTCCAAAAATAAGCCCGTTCGCCGCGGCTACGATAGCAGTCCCGCGGGCATCCGTGTTCCTTCAGAGTTAGATATGCGTGGTCGGACTTGAAGGAGACCTCGGATTCGGTTTAATTATTGGGGCGGCCCCTGTTCTTTCAAGCTGCCGCAGTGCAAGATCCGCGCAATGGCGACCCGGGTTTTGGTGCGCCGGAGTCTAGGGAATATTTCAAAATAAAGGGGAAATCGCATGAACCCACTAACCACAGTGAAATGGCCATTAATTATCGGATTCGTCGTCGCAGTGGCGATTGCGGCACTGGTCGAGGGCGGACTGACGTTCAATGCGGCCACTCTGGCCAGCCTGACCCGCTGGCTGCACATCATATTCGGAGTGTTCTGGATCGGCCTGCTGTACTACTTCAATGCCGTGCAGACCCCCGCCATGGCCGTTGCGGCCGCCGACAAGGGCGGCCCCGGCGGCGCCGGCATCAACAAATATGTCGCACCGCGCGCCCTGCTCTGGTTCCGCTGGTCGGCGCTCGCCACCTGGCTTGCCGGGGCCTATCTGCTGTCGCAAACCCATGGCCGCTTCATCAACACCTTTACGTTCGGGCTGCTGGAAGACCCGGTATCCCGCCCCAATGTCATCATGGGGATCGGCGCCTGGTTCGGCACCATCATGCTGTTCAATGTGTGGGCCCTGATCTGGCCGAACCAAAAGAAGATTCTGGGGATCGTACCGGCGACCGATGAGCAGAAGGCCGCGGCGCGCAAGGTCGCCCTGTATGCCTCGCGCACCAATTTCCTGCTGTCCATTCCCATGCTGATGTGCATGATCGGGCCATCGCACGGATTGCCGTTCTGACCGGCGAGGAACTGCCACTTGCAACCGTCGGTTCCGGTTCCCGCTGATCTGCCGCAGCAGGTCGCCCGCGCGCTGGCCGAGGACATCGGCGCGGGCGATTTGACCGCCGCTCTGATACCCGCCGATCGGACCGGCCGCGCGACGGTCATCACCCGGGAAGCCGCCGTCATTTGCGGCGTGCCCTATGTCAATGCCACCTTCGATGCCATTGAGCCCCAAGTCCGCATCGACTGGCAGGTCGCGGAAGGCGAGCGCGGTCAAAGCCAATCAGCCCTTGTTCAACGTCGAGGGTCCGGCGCGCGCCCTGCTCACCGGCGAGCGCACGGCGCTGAATTTCCTGCAGCTGCTGTCCGGCACCGCCACCGCCGCGAATGCCTACGCGGTGCTCCTCGAAGGCACGAAATGCCGCCTGCTCGACACCCGCAAAACCATTCCCGGCCTGCGCACCGCACAGAAATACGCCGTGCGGGTCGGCGGCGGCCAAAATCACCGCATGGGATTGTTCGATGGAATCCTCATCAAGGAAAATCACATCATGGCCGCCGGCTCGATCGCGAAAGCCGTGGCGGCAGCAAGACGCAGCGGCGGACAAGTACCCGTGGAAGTCGAAGTCGAAACCCTATCCGAATTGCAACAGGCCATCGCAGCCGGTGCAGATATCGCCTTGCTCGATGAGTTTTCGCTGCAGTCCATGCGCGAAGCGGTGGCGGTCAATTCGGCGGCCAAGAGCCCCCTGAAGCTGGAGGCATCCGGCGGAATATCCTCCTCGACCATCCGCGAGATCGCCGAAACCGGCGTCGACTACATCTCCGTCGGCAGCATCACCAAGCATGTGCGCGCCATCGATCTCTCCATGCGTTTCGAATGGCCCATCCCCACCGCCTGAGCGACCTCTTGACGCCTCAAGCGACCGTTTGACGCGTGAAGAGGCCGATCAGGCGGTGCTGGCGGCCTTTAGAACGCGCTGCGGCTGGGAGACCCCGTAACCCTGGGCGTAGTCGACGCCTAGGCTTTGCAGCATGTTGATGATCTCTTGGTTCTCGGCGAACTCGGCAATGGTTTGCTTGCCGGTCAGGTGGCCGATCTCGTTGATGGAGCGCACCATCTCGCGGTCGATGGGATCGTGCAGGATTTCCTTGACGAAACTGCCGTCGATCTTCAGGTAGTCGACCGGGAAGTGCTTCAGATAGCCGAATGAGGACAGGCCGGTGCCGAAGTCATCGAGCGCGAACTTGCAGCCCAGTTCCTTCAGCGCCTGAATGAAGCGGTTCGCCTGCGAGAAGCTGGCGATGGCGGCGGTTTCCGTGATTTCGAAGCAGATCTTGGTGGCGTCCAAGCCGCTGCGGTGGAACTGATCGATGACATAGGGCAGGAATTTATCGTCGCCCAGGCTCTGCCCCGAGAGATTGATGGAGCACATGGTCAATTTCTCGCGCTCGTCGGCTTCCGACACCAGCCAGCGGAAGGCGTTTTCGATCACCCAGCGGTCGATGCTGGGCGTGATGCCGTAGCGCTCGGCTGCCGTCATGAACTGATCCGGTGAGACGATCTTGCCGGCTTCATCGCGCATACGCAGCAGAAGCTCGTAGTGGGCGCCGGTTTCGTTGGTCTGCAGGGGCAGGATGGTCTGCCTGAACAGCTCGAAGCGGCTCTCCTCCAAGGCATTGTTGATACGTGCCGCCCACTGCATTTCACGCCGCCGGCGCATCAAGTCGATGTCGTTCTCTTCGAAGCTGTGGACGCGGTTGCGGCCGGCCTCCTTGGCTGCCTGGCAGGCGCTGTCCGCAGCGGAGAGCACTGAGGCCACATCGGCGTTGTCCGCGGAAATCGGCACCACACCGATGCTCGCGCCGAGGCGGAAGGTGCGCTCTTCCCAGGTGAACTTGAAGTTGCGCACCGCCTCGCGCAACGCCTCGGCGGTGCGCATGGCCTCGTCCAGCGAGCAGCTCTCCAGCAGGATGCCGAACTCATCGCCTCCGAGACGCGCCAGCGTATCGCGCCAGCGGACCTTGGACTTCAGCAGTGCTCCCACCTGGCCGAGCAAGGCATCGCCCGCGCTGTGGCCACAGGTGTCGTTGACGATCTTGAACTGATCCAGGTCGAGGACGCACAGCGCATACGAAGTCTCGCGGGCTTTGGCGCTCTTCAGCGCACGCTCCATGCGGTTCTCGAATTCGCGGCGGTTTACCAGCCCGGTGAGCACGTCGTGGCTGGCGTGATAGCTCAGGCGCCGGTTCAGCTCGCGCGCCTCGCTGACATCGTGGAACACCAGCACGCCGCCCGACACCGCACCGCTGCCGTCGCGTATGGGCGAGGCGGTGCTCTCGACATAGATTTCGTTGCCGTCGCGCCGGATGAGCAGCATCGGCCGCACCGACTTGATCGAGCGCGTGCGGCGGATCGCCACCGCCAGCGGATTCTCCAAGGGTTCGCAGGTTTCCTCGTGGAAGGCGCGAAAGATCTCCTCGATGGCGCGGCCCTGGCCGTCCTCGAGGCGCCACCCGGTGAGCGACTCCGCGACCGGGTTCACGTAGTCGATCACGCCCTTGGCATCGGTGGTGATGACCCCATCGCCGATACTCTGCAGAGTGATTTGCGCGCTCTCCTTCTCGCGAAACAGCGCCTCCTCGTACAGCTTGCGCTCGGTGACATCGAGTTCGACGCCGACGAGGCGCAGCAGACGCCCCTTGTCGTCGACCTTGGCCTTGGCGCGGCTGATCACCCAGCGCCATTCGCCGGTGGCATGGCGCATGCGATGCATGCTCTCGAATATCGGCGTCTTGCCCGCCACATGGTCGCGAATGGCGGCCTGCACGCGCGACATGTCGTCCGAGTGCACCAGCGTCCGCCAGTCGGGCGCATTTCCCACGTCCCCTTCGTCGTACCCGAGCATGGCCTTCCAGCGCGGTGAGAGATAGACGCGATTGTTGACGGTGTCGAAATCCCACAGCCCGTCGTTGGCGCTGTAAAGGGCGAGCTCATTGCGCTCTTCCAGGTCGCGCAGTTGCCGTTGGATCCCGATGCGCTCGAGGCCGGTGGCAAGGCTGCTGCCGACCAGCTTCATCAACAGATGCAGCTGGACTTCCCAGTTCTCGCGCGGCATGGCGCCGGCGATCCCCAGCAGGCCGGCCGTGCGGCCCTCGATGAAATAACCGATGACGAGCACCGATCCGATACCGAGGTGGCTCCAAATGCCGGCATCCTCGCTCTGATCGGCCCGGGGCTTGGCGGTGTCGCGCAGCTCCGATACTCGCAGGGGAGCCAGGCGCGATTGCAGCCAAGGGAATGCATCCAAGGTCTGGCCGAGCAGCTGTTCGGGATTGCCGGTGGCCAGCATGCCGCGCGCCACCTGGATGTCGGTGAACGATCCCGACTCCCTATCGACGCGGATGTGGAATGCGGCATCGGTGCGCGTGGCTTCGCGCAGCAATTCCAAGTTGGCGCCGATGATCTCGGATGCCGTCACGTCGGTCATGGATTGGAAATCGACCGCGATCTTGGTGCAGATGACGTCCAGCCCCACGGCGGGACGATTTCCACGCTTCGGCCAGGTCTGCGGGGACAATATGTCCGAGGCGGTCAGGTCTGGGTGGCGGGGATCGTGGGGAGCTATTGCCATGCGCCTCGGGAGGTCCCAGAAAAGGTGTTGCGGTTGTAGATCAACAGTTTGCCACTGGATTCAAGCTCAAAACCGAATGCGTCACACAGTTCCCTGCAGTCGGTTTTTGACACATGCACTTGGATTCTCGCACAAGTTGTAAGGAATACAAGCTAAGCGATTGTATTGTTAGGTCTTGGTGGGAAACCCTACCTCAGGGCGCCTCGCGCTTCCTCGAAAGCCGCTAGCAGCCGGCTTTCCATGTCCCCCTGTATATGCTCCAATCCGGCCGCATCCAAACCCTTGGGGACATAGACCGGCTCGCCGACCACAATGACTATCCTCGACAGGGGCCAAGGGATGACGAAGCGGTCCCATTTGATCTTCCAGGCCCGCGAGGCGGCGTAGCTCAAGGGAATCATCGGCCGGCCCGACAACTGGGCCAGCAGCACGGCCCCGGGCTTGAACTTCCAGGGTGGGCCCCGCGGACCATCCGGCGTGATCGCGGGCGACACGCTGTCATGCGCCAGCGCCTGGTAGTAATCGCGCAGCGCCCGCGCCCCGGTATGCGAGGACGAGCCGCGAATCACCTCGCCGCCCAAACTCCGCACCACCATTGCGCCGATCTCGCCGTCGACCGAGGGGGAGATCAAGAAGCCCAATTTCAAGCCGGCGCGGCGCTGCTCGAGCAGGTGCTTGACGCAAAATACCTGGTGCTGATGCCAGTAGACGGGTATGAACGAGGGCGCGCGCCCGAGGGCCGCGGGAATGTGCTCGGCGCCGATCACTCGCACGACTCGCGACCAGCTCCACACCAATCGCAGCAACGACACGGCCACCGGCACGAGGATTTTGTACAAGAACAGACGGCCGCGCGTCAGCCGCCGGCCGGAGCGGGTCTGCTGTTCGTAAATGGTATTGCGAAGGCCGCCGCCCGGTTTTTCGTCCACGGCCGGCATTGTCGAGAACAGCGCCGCGCTCCGCAATAGGTGGGGCTGCGGCCGTTACCCCGGGGGCTTACGTTACAATAGAGCGATGCAAACCTTAGCACTGCCCCCCGGGCCCGCCGAAGGCTTCGATCTTGGCGGCAGCGACGAATCGCTGGCGCGGCTGCGCCGCTATTTCGCCGAATTCGGCGACATTTATCGAGTCTTCGCGCCCGCCCGCGGCGTCTATAACTACGTCATCAACCACCCCGACGACATCAAGCGGGTGCTTGCTGTCGAACCATCGCAATTACACCAAGGGCGAGGGGATGGATCGCGTCAAGATCCTGCTCGGCAACGGCATCATGACCAGCGAGGGTGATTTCTGGCGCCGGCAGCGGCGCATGATGCAGCCCTCGTTCCATCGCCGGGTGATCGATCAATTCAGCGCCTTGATCGGCGAAGTGAACGACAAATTTGCGGCGCGCTGGGCGGACAAGGCGGCGCGCGGCGAGCCGGTCAATTTGAGCGACGACACCAGCGAATTGACCCTGGAAATCGTGCTGCGCTCGATCTTCGGCAGCGATCTGGCGCGCCTCGAATCACAGCTCGGCGCGAATCCCTTCGAAGTCGTCGCCAAGGAACAGAACCGCGACCTGAAATTCGCGTTTCGATTCCGCTCGCTCACCAAGCTGGTGGCGGAGCTGATCGATCGCCGCCGCCGCGAACCGGAGGAGCATTTCGATTTTCTGAGCATGCTGATGGCCACCCGCGATCGGGATACCGAGCGAAGCCATGAGCGACAAGGAAATGATCGACGAGGTGCTGACCTTGATCGTCGCGGGGCACGAAACCACCGCGGCCGCGCTCACCTGGACCTGGTACCTCATCAGCCAGCACCCCGACACGGCGGCACGCCTGCAAGCCGAGGCCGACGGGGCCGGCTCCGAGCGGACGCTGGGACTCGACGCCGCCGAATCCTTGCAATTCACGCACCAGGTGCTGCAGGAGGCGCTGCGGCTGTATCCGCCGGGCTGGCTGATCACGCGGCGCACGCTCGAGGCGGATGAACTCGGCGGCTATCCCATCGCCCCGCGCACCGATGTGTTCATCAGCCCCTACATGCTGCATCGGCATCCGGCCTTCTGGAGCGAGCCGGAGGAATTCAGGCCCGAACGCTTCGCCGGCGCCGATGCCGAGGAGCGGCATCGCTTCGCGTATATTCCCTTCGCGGTGGGACCGCGGCATTGCATCGGCGAGAATATGGCCATGTTCGAGATGCTGGTGCACGTGCAGCGCCATGTCGCGCCGCTTCCGGCTGACCCGCGCGAATGACGAACCCATTGAACTCGAGGCGCAGATCAATCTGCGTCCGCGATCCAACCTCATGATGATGGTAGAGCCCAGATGAACGACGCCGTCAGACTGCCGAATTTCACCACCTTGCTCGATATGCTCGAGAGCAACCGCGGCGTCGATCGCGCCGTCACTTATGTCGACGGCGAGAATTCCGAGCGGCGCGTGCCCTATGCCGATGTGTACGCGCGCGCGCTCGGCATCCTGTACCACCTGCAGGCCATGGGCGCGCAGCGCGGCGACAAGATGATCATCTTCCTGAACAACAACGAGCAATTCCTCGACGGTTTCTGGGCGGCGGTGTGCGGCGGAATCGTTCCCGTGCCGCTCGCCGTCGGCATCAGCGATGAGCACCGGCACAAACTGCTGCGCGTGGCGCGCGCGCTCGCCGGCCCCGGCTCGCTACCGGGCAACAGAACCCTGCTGTACACCGATTCCAAGAATCTCGAGCGCCTCCAAGCGCTCGCCGTGCAGGTGGGAGAGACCGCCCTGTTCGACGATCTCAAATCGCGCAGCTTCCTGGTCGAGTCCATCACCGACATATCGAGGCCGGGCAAGCTGTACCGGCCCACGCCCGACGATCTGGCCTTCATCCAGTTCTCCTCAGGCTCGACCAGCGAGCCGAAGGGCGTCATGCTCACTCACGGCAATCTGATCGCCAACACTCAAGGGGCGACAGCCGTCAGCAAGTACAACGATCAGGACGTCTCGTTGAGCTGGATGCCGCTGACGCACGACATGGGATTGATCGGTTTTTTTATGATGCAGTTCGCGAATCGCGTGCACGTGAATTTGATGCCAACCGAACTGTTCGTGAGGCGGCCTCTGCTATGGCTGCAACTGGCCTCGAAAAAGCGGGTCACCATTACCTGTTCACCGAATTTCGGCTATCGGCATTTCTTGAAGGTGCTGGGCGACCGCCGCCTCGACGGCCTCGATTTATCCCCGATCCGGCAGATATACAACGGAGCCGAGCCCATCTCGGTGGCGCTGTGCAACGAGTTCATGAGCGCCCTCGCCTACACAGGCCTCAGGCACCAGGCCATGTTTCCGGTTTATGGCCTGGCGGAAGCCTCGCTGGCCGTGACGTTTCCGCAGCCCGGCAGCGATTATCGCTGGATTCGGGTCAACCGGCACAAACTCGGAGTGGGGTCGCGGATCGAACTCAATCCCGCCGATGCGCGCGACGCGCTGGAACTCATCTGCCTCGGCAGCACGGTGCCCAATACCGAGCTGCGCATCGCGAATCAGGCACGCGCCCCGATGCCGGAAGACGAGGTCGGGCACATATTGATACGCGGCGCCAGCGTGACGCGGGGCTACTTCGGCGATCCGGAAGCCACGGCGCTCGCCATCGGCGCGGACGGCTGGGTTGACACGGGCGATCTGGGCTTCCTGCACGAAGGCGCGCTGTACATCGCCGGCCGCAGCAAGGAAATTATTTTCGTCAACGGCCAGAATTACTATCCCTACGATCTGGAGAACATTGCGCAACGGGCGCCGGGTTTGGACCTGAACAAGCTCGCGGCCGCGGGAGTCGCCAAGCCCGGCTCGCCGGGCGAAGAGCTGGTGGTGTTCGTGCTCCATCGCGGCAGCATGGCGGAGTTCCTGCCCACCGCGGCGGCGGTCAGCCGCCTCATCAACGAGCACACGGGCCTTGAAGTCGCCCAGGTCATCCCGACCAAGCGGATACCCAAGACCACGAGCGGCAAAGTGCAGCGGCATCTGCTCGAAGCAAGCTACATCGAAGGCGAATTCGATGCGGAATTGGCCGAACTCGCGGCGCTGCGCGAGGCGGCGGGAAGCGCGGCGCACGTATCCGGCACGGAGCTGGAAATGCGCCTGCAATCGATATGCGAGACGGCACTTCCGGGCAAAAGAATCGAGGTGACCGACAACTTATTCGAAATCGGCGCAAGCTCGCTCAAGCTCATCGAGATTCACGAGAACGTGGACCGCGAGTTCCCCGGGCTCATCGATTTGACCGAGCTGTTCGATCATCCCACCATCGCCGCACTGGCGAAGCATCTGGAGGGCAAACTCAAAACCGCACCCGCCGCGTAGCGTATCAGTCGCTGCCGTACAAGGGCTTTTTCAGCCGCCAGCGGCGGTAGGACCAGAGCCAATCGGCGGGGCTCTTGAGCACGTCGGTTTCGCAGGCGCGCGCATAGCGCTCGGTCACGGTGTTGGGCTCGATCTGTTCGCGGCCGTCCCATAGAGGCATCAGATCGGCCTCATAGTACCCGCGCCGAATCCTGCGCACGCTCACGTACACGACGGGGAGGCGCATCGCGCGGGCAATTTGTTCGGCGCCGATATAGAAGGCGGTGTCCTGTCCCAGAAAGTGGGTCCAATAGCGCTTATCCGTCGAGACCGGCGCCTGATCGGCGTTCATGCCCACCGCCCGTACGATCCCGCGCCGCTTCAGAAAATCCGCCAGTAATTCTTTGGCCGGCACCAGCCTCGCGCCGAAGCGCGAGCGGATCGTCAGCATCAGCCGCTCCGCCCATTGATCGTGCAGGGGCTTGTAGCCGGCGTCAACGGGGTAGCCCAATTGCAGCGCCATCCCATGTAGCAGCCATTCCCAATTGCACAGATGCGAGGTCACGAACAGCAGCGACTGGCCGGCGTCCAGATGCTGCCGCGCGGCCTGCAGATTGACGATGCGCATATGATCGCGCATGTCATCCGCGCTCATGGAGACCGACTTCAGCACCTCGATCAGGACGTCGCAGAAGTTCCTGAGAAACCGCTTGTGAATGAGGACCTGCTCGGCGTCGCTCGAATCGGGAAAGACCTTGCGGATCTGCTCGCGAATCACCTGATGCCGATGCCGCACCACGTAAAACGCCAGCAAATACAGAAAGGTGGAAAATGCATATAGCGCCCGCATGGGCAAGCGCGAGAAGAATTTGATCATGGGCAGTTCAAGTTTACGATATCTGCGCCCGGCGGACGACCCAAATGGCTGTTCGGGAACCGGGATGAGGGGGGTGGAATGGCTCGAGGGGCGTCTCCTTGCAGTGTTCACTGCGGTGCGGCACACTTGAACCCACAATTGGAGCACTGATTGCCTCTGTATTCCTCGACCGGACGGCACGGTTATTCGAGCGTGATCAGCGCCGATCCCCACCGCGTTTTAGCGCGCAAGCGGCAGCACGAAATCGACGTGCGGTTCACGCCGGTGGCCTGCACCGTGCAAACCTCCGAAGGGTTGGTGCATGCCGCGCCCGGCGATGCCATCATCACCGGTACCGCGGGAGAACACTGGCGCGTATCGCGCGCGCGGTTTCCCGATCGATATCGTCCCGTACCGCCGACCGTCGCCGGACAAGCGGGCCGGTACGTGAGCCTGCCCAATACCATTATGGCGGTCCCCATGACGGAGCCGTTCGAAGTGCTGCTCGCCGACGGCATATCGCGCCTGAAGGGACGCGCCGGCGAGTGGCTGGTCGACTACGGTGACGGCAGCCTTGGAATAATATCCGAGAGCATCTTTGCCGCTACTTACGACATCAGCGATTGAAGATGGCACTCCACCAAGTCATTCAGCGAATATTACTGGCCGGCGCGCATGTCGAGTCGCCGCCGCCGCCGCCCGAGCCCCAGGCGCCGCCGGCACTGGTGCCGCTCATCGACGCGATCGCCGGAGCGCACCAACGATTTGACCAGCGGGCCATTCATTATGGACACCGCTACCGAAGCGGCTTTTGGGCCATTTATCTACTCAGTGCGATTGCCGTGCTGTTCGCGGTGATGCCGCTGGCGCTCGGCTGGGACAGCAAGAACCGCCTGATGCATCCCTATGCGGCACTATGGGCCATCGGCGAAGTCATCGTGATCGGCACGGTCAGCGTGATTTACTGGCTCGGTCATCGGCGCGATTGGCAGGCGCTGTGGCTGCGCGCACGCACCACGGCTGAATTGAGCTGGTATCTGCCCATGCTCGCCCCCCTCCTCGACTTCGACGCACCCGCGGCAGAACCCAATTGGTATCTGCGCGTGTTCGATCCGGGCCAGCACCTGCGTGGCTCCGACGATGTCGCCGCCCTCTGTGCGGCCCACGAGCCGCTGGCGCGACGTCAGCTTGCGACAGCCTGGTCCAATCCGGCATTCGTCTCGAGCTACGCGCGGTGGACGGTGGACATACTCGAGCAGCAGCGGCACTACCATCGCCGCATCGCGGGCAGACAGCATGCATTGCGGCACCGGGTGCACACGCTGAACAGCGTTTTATTCTCGCTGACGGGCGCCGGTGCGTTGCTGCATCTTCTCATTCACTCGCTGTGGCTGACTCTGGTGACCACGTTCTTCCCGGCGCTCGGCGCCTCATTGCACGGAGCGCTGGCGCAATCGGAAGCCTATCGGCTCGGCAGCACGTCGGAGCGCCTGGTGGCCGAGCTGCAGGGGGCGATCACGCGCATCCGTGCCACCCTCGATGAGAAAGGTGTGGCGAACGACGTCACCGCACTCAAGGCGGCCGTCGAGGCCGCGATCGCGCTGATACTCGAGGAGCATCAGGATTGGCATCTGCTGGTGCGGCCGCATAATTTGCCGCTCGCTTGAATCGCGACCCATTGGATCCCTGACATCAATGAAGCTCGTCCGTGAACTGTGCGAAGCGGTGGCGGCATGGCCTGAAGTCACCGCGATTGCCCTGGGAGGTTCGCGCGCAATCGGGGTCGCCGACGCCGGCGCCGATATTGACCTGTATGTTTACGCGCAAGAAGCCCCCACTCTCGAATGTCGGAGGAAATTATTCGTACCTCGGGCGACCCGGTTCGAACTCGACAATCGCATCTGGGAAACCGGAGACGAATGGACTGACCGGAGCACGGGAGTGGACGTGGATTTGATGTACCGTTCCCCTCAATGGATCGAAAGCGCGTTGTCGCGTGTCTTGGATGACCACCAGAGCTCAGTGGGCTACACCACCTGTCTGTGGCACAACGTCAAAACCTCCCACATCCTCTTCGATCGGTGTGGGTGGTACGCCAGTCTTCACGCCAAGGCGCAGCGTGCCTACCCCCTTCCGCTGGCCGCGGCCATCATCGCCAAGAACTATCCGCTGCTGCGAAAAGCGCATTCTTCCTTTCAGGCCCAAATCCTCAAGGCGGTCGATCGCAACGACATTATTTCCATAAATCACCGGATCGCAGCCTTTTTCGCCAGTTATTTCGACGTGCTGTTCGCATTGAACCACGTGCCGCATCCCGGAGAAAAGCGTCTTCTTCAGCACGCCTCGCAACTTCCCCTTTCGCCGGCATCTCTGGCCCAGGACCTCAATCAGGTTCTCCTGGCGGGCGCCGCTTGCCAACGCGAGCCACTTCATTCGCTGACGAATAGTCTGATTGACGACCTGGAGTCATTGCTGTCGGCAAGGAAGGCATAGAGAGCGCGATCTCGCGTTCGGATTTTCTGGGATCGTTGATAACCATCGAATTCCGGTCAAACAACATAGTGGCGCGGGAGCTTAAGTTGTAAGCAGGCCATTGGAGGTCCCGCGTCGACGGGTCACCGGTGTGAGCGAAGCCGGTCCAGGCGGCCAGCGTCTGACGGGAGAGGTGCACACGGATGTTCTCCGGATCCGCTTCCGCCCGAATCTGGTACGAGTCCTTCGCATCCCAGGCAGCGAGGTAGTTGAGATTGCCGAAAACAAACGGAATGTCGATTCCATGGGTTGCCCAGTTTCCTCCAAGGCAAGGTGTCTTCCAGCCAAATTCGTACATATATATCGGAGGTCCCCCGATCTCAACCTTGCGGTGCGCTTGCCGAAGCGCGTTCTGCCACATGCCGAGATCCGTGGACAGGCGCACCCACATCTCCGTGTTGCTGAATTTCGGAAACAGTTTGCGATAGGCCTGAAGAATATTTGGCATCTGCGCTTGCGAAACACTCGGGGCGATCGCATATTTGTATGCTTCGGCGATGAGCTCTTGATCGCTCTCAATCGGCTGCAGAAGCTGCTCACCGATGAAGTCAACGGCTTCGTCGGAATTCGTACCGATCATAACGGTAATTTCGGCTGCCAAGGGTGGCGCGTCCCCCAGCCATAGCTGCCGCGGAATCATCTGCCCATCGGCGACGGGCTGCCACTGCACCCTCAATAGCCCGTCAATGCCCTGTGGGGAGAGTTTTTTATAACAGTCAAGGAGCGCGGCCGTCGAAAGCTTCGATAGCGCACCGACGTCACCGTTGCGAAGGCCAAAGTGAGCAAATATTCGACGGGTTAGTTGGGCGGCCTGATCCGCTGGCGCCGCCGTCAGCCCGAATCCGCTCTGCACGATCGCCTTATGGAATAGCCCGCGTGAGGCCGGCATGCCCATGAGGCAGGAGGCTTTGCCGCCTCCACCCGACTCGCCGAAAATCGTCACGTTTTCAGGGTTGCCACCGAATTGGCCGATGTTTGCTTGAACCCACCGTAACGCGGCGATGAGATCCTGTTGGCCTAAGTTGACCGAGTGGGAATAGCGCTCGTCTACACCCTCGAGAAAATGGGTATAGCCGAAGATATTCAGCCGGTGGTTGACACTGACAACGACCACGTTCCCATTTTTTGCCAGGTTGTGGCCATCATAAAGGTACAACCCCGAGGACCCCCTTTCGAATGCACCACCGTGCATCCAAAACATCACGGGTAGACGCGCGCCTGCGTGGGCTTGCGGTGTCCACACGTTGAGGACCAGACAGTCTTCGCTTACCGGGTTGGGATCTTTCCATGCGCGAAATTCATCGGGGACTTGAGGACACGGGTGGCCGAAGCGGACAGCGTCACGAACACCTGCCCAGGGGATTGCGGGCTGCGGAGGCAGAAATCGGTTTGCGCCACTCGTGGGAGCCCCGTAGGGGATCCCCTTGAAAGCCGAAATGCCCTCGAGGTGCCTCCCGCTCACCTTTCCTGACGCCGTTTCGACCACCGGGAATGGCCTGCGACCTTCCGCCGTGCCTCCAAACATAAGAGATGGCGCCGCGACACAGGCAGCCGCGAACCCCATATGCAAAGCTTCGCGACGCGACAGATAACGCCCGTCACGGTGATTGGGCGCAGCAAGGAGACGCTTTGGCTTTGGCATTGGCGCCTTCACTGTAGATGTTCGAAGTATTTGGCCAACGGAGCAAGGTTCGCCTCGTAGTGCCGCCACCTACCCACCGAGTCTGTGTAGATTTGTTGTCTGACTTGCGTGGCACTCGCGGTCGCCACCGGCGCACGGCTCGCGTGAAAATCGAGGCACGCCGGCTCCCATGATAGTCCGCAATGTTCTGTAACTTGTCTGGCAACGCGCTCCGGGTCTGCAACCAGGTCTTCGTAGTGAATTTCCAACCAGCCGGGCCCGATCAACTGCTGCCAATGCCGCATGAGTTTGTCCCAGCCAAGATAGTATTGGCCGAGCTCGGAAAGATCGTAGGAAAATGGATAGCCGGAGGCGAACAAGGTCTTGTACATGGCGAAACAGTTGTCAACCGGGTCACGCCGAACGAGCACGAACTTCGCGCGCGGAAGCGCCGCGTGTATTAAACCTGCATAGAGATAATTTAGCGGCAGTTTGTCGGTAAACCGCGCAGCGTTTCCAATACGGGACCTTACTTGCGATAGATACGAGCGAGCTAGACTGGCGGCGTCACCTTTGAGTGACTGCTCGATGAGCTCCAGCTTCCCAAGAGGTCTATCGGAAGCTCTTCGACCCGCCAAAATCACCGCATTGGGAAATGCATCGAGTTCGCCTGCGGCATACACATGCGAGTGTGAGCCCACCATCCGCTCCACAAGTGTCGTGCCACTTCGAGGAAGTCCGATGATGAAGACGCACTCGTCGGCATCGACGCCGGATCCCATGAGGCGCAGGTTGTCCTGTGTATGCCGTCGCCTCAACGTGTCCAGTACTTCAAGATCATCGGTTACCTGGTAGCGCAGCATCGCGCGGTGCTGATGCGCGGCGCGGCTGAGGTGCATGAATGACCGTGAATACTCCTTGAGATCCTCGAGCTCTTTGGCTAACGCGTAGCCCAGCCCCACTGTTGCTCTGTGAGCACCGCAACTCGAGAGTCTTGCTTCAAGCTCGTCAACATGATTTGAGGTTGGAGTCTGCCGTCGCAGACCCGACCGTGCATGGTGGGCCTCCCCGTCATACGGTTGGACGGAAAGGTAGTGATCCAGATTGGCTTCGGCCTGAGCGAGCTCTCCGGTCATTCGCTGCGCCATGGCCAAGTTGTAGCGGAAATGAACGACCTTCGGTGCCGATGCGACTGCCCGCTCGTAATAGGCAACCGCTTCCCGGATCTCACCCAGATGCGTGAGGAGCGTGCCGAATCGGTCGCACAGCTCGGGTTGCTCCGGCGCGAGCTCCCTCACGCGACCGGCGGCGACCCAAGCTTCATGCTGTTGCCCGGATGAGAAAAGGAGTTCCGCTACGCGCAACGCCTGGTGGGGATCGCGCGAGTCAGTAGCCAGGCACCCCTGTAGATGGGATTGGCACTCTCTCACATCGCCCGTCCGTAGAGCGATTTCCGCTGCCAGCAAGAGGACTTGCGGGTCGACAGGATGGGCGAGCAAGAGCCGTGCGCAACGCTCGCGCGCTTCGGCGACCTTCCGCGTCCACAGCAACTCTCGGAGGCAATGGATCTCTGCCGCCCCAGCGGGTGTCGGCGACAAATTCATCACCTTTCGGTTGCCTCATTCAAAATGATAGTGGATCAGCAGCCCAACAGTGCGCGGTCGAGTCACGACCCGATTTTCAAAGGTATTCACCGGCGACCCCTGTTGCCCGGTCGCAGCCGTGTAGCCGGCGTCGCTGGTCAGATTCGTACCATACATCTCCAAGGACCAGCGCTTGCCCTTTTCCAAGGTCACATTCGCGTCAATGATCTTGGAGGACGGCATCGTCCAATTGGACAGGAAAATGCCGGGGATGGCGCCTGGGGCACTGGTACGGTAAATGCCGTCAGCGCGATAGTCAACTGCCCAATCACCGCCGATCGGCATTTTGTAGTCAACTCCCACATTGAAGACATTCTTGGGCACACCGGGCAGCCGAGTGCCCTCGGGAATCTGCACCGCAAGTATCGGCGCAAGCACAGGACCGCCGCTTCCCGCACCCGCAAAAGGAGGCAAGTCGTAGATATTGGTCGAACTCGAAACCGCCGCGTCCGTGTAGGTATAGCTGAATGTCCCAGAGAGCTGACTGGTGATTTGCGCGTCCATTTGGAACTCCAACCCCTTCGATTTCGCGGTCGAGCCATTGTAGACGGCCGGACTGCCCGAGGGAGAGTAGCTGTCGAATTGGAAGTTCAGCAGATCGATGTAAAAGACATCCGCCACATACCGGAATCGATCGTGATCCAAATCGCCCTTGATGCCCGCCTCATAGTTCTTGACCAAGTCGGGCTTGAAGGTGGAGTACTGCGCCTCGGAGGCAAAGGGCCCCACCACCGCCAGACCCGTCGCTCCTCCACGGCGAAAGCCCTCGGAGAAGGTGGCATAAAGCTTCGTATCTTTGGCGATATCGTACGACGTATTGAGTTTGTACAGTGGCCTGCGCGCGCTCTGGGTGTTGTTTACCGTGGATCCGCCGAGAGAGTTACCGCACGGGGAACCGCACTTGGGATCATCGGTAGTTGAATTTTCGTCAAAACTCTGTGAAAAGAGGCGCGTACCGCCGGTGACCTGCCAATCAGAGGTGACATGCCAGGTCAATTCCCCGAACAGGGCGCGATCGGTAAAGGTCGTCACCGTGTCACTGTACACCACCGTATCCCCTGTTTGAGGGTTGGGCAACGGAGGGAGTCCCATGGTGGTATTGAACTCCGTCAACCCAAGGATGTATTGATTGAATATCGAGACGCCCGTCTCGTGCTGGTAGTAGGCTCCCACAACGTAATCAAACAGGTTTGTCCCGTTCGAGACGAGCCGGAATTCTTGAATCCAGGACTTGTCCTGCAGACCATCTACAATGGTGGCGATGGGTCTCGGATAGTTCCCGTAGACCGTCAGAAAATTCGTGCCGCCCGGGATATCCCACTGGTACGTCGAGTCCATCACCGTATCGGTGCGAGAATCATAGAACGAAGTCGCGGACGTAGCCGTCGCAAATCCAAAGTCAACGCTCGCCACCAGACTCCCTAGATCGGCCAGATTGCCATAGGGCTCCTGAAGCAGATTGGTGTTCGTATAGGGCCCTCCTGCCGGGATTGAGTAGGCCGCGTTCGCAAACGGCGGGATGGGACCCGTGTAGCCACTGAGATTCTGTGTGCCGCCGGGCCAGTTGGGATTGCTGCACTGGCAGTCTTGCACATCAGTCTTTTGATGCATATACATTGCCTCGATATCCACCCCATCCGTGGGTTTCCAACGAAACGAGGTTCGAGCGTAGGACTGACCGGACCCATTGGCATCTTGCAGGGGTGGCCTGATCTTGAACCCACTCGTCGGATCGGACGCGACGCTGGGAACAGGAATGCCCGAAGAATTGAGTGTCGCAAGACTCACGTCTTGGATAAATCCCGCCAAATGCTCATAGCCTGCCGCCAAGCGAACCGCGAAGTCCGAAGAGACGGGTAGATTCAGAACAGCGTCAACGCGTTCGTTCAACGACCCGCCGCTGTGTTCGGTGTCGCCAACCCCTGCCGTGGCGTCCGCCGTGAATTTATCGAAATCTGGCTTGTTGGGGATGAAACGAATGGTGCCGGCTTCGGCGCCTGAGCCGTACAACGTCCCTTGAGGGCCTTTCAGCACCTCGACGTGGTCCAGATCCCGCAGAATGAGCGGAATGAACACCGGGGTCTCGCCGAAGTAGGTCGAGACGGGGGAGATGGTTTGGTTGGGCGTATCGGCGCCACTTGGATTGTCGGTACGCAGACCACGCAAGGTAAAGTTGTTATTGCCACCGCGCGCCGCAGGTCCCGAATCGACGGTCAGGAGTCCGGGAACGACCTTGGCCAAGTCGGAAGAATCATCGACGCTGGGTCCCCCCAACGCATCGCCGGCGACCACACTGATGTTGTAGGGAATGTCCTGGACCGTCTGGGCACGGCGCTGCGCCGTGACCGTAATTTCCTGCAATCCCGCCGACTCATCCTGCGGTGCAGGAGCCGTTGCCTGCTGCGCCTTGGCGCTCGCCATGCTCAGCGCGAGGCTGACTGCGCTCGCAACCGCCGTTTGCATCACCCGGGCGCGGGAGCGGCCCATGAGTTGGCTGGAGCCTGACGTGCTACCGGCGCTGGTCGTCGCCAAGCCGCCCTGTCGAATCGGATGCATATCTTGTTACCCCTGTCGCTTAGAGTTAATTTTTTTTGAATCTCAGATCCCTGTCTGTGCGACTACCAAACTCCGCATTCCCCGGGCACCTCACTCCTGTATTGAACGCCAGGATCATCTTCTAGGTCTTTGAATGAGACTTGAGGTTAGGGCCGTCCGGGCTCGACTGGCCAATGATTTCTTATCAAGAGCTATATAAGCTGCCTTAATATCACTCCATGGATCGGCACTCCTCCGGCCCTTCGTCACCGTTGCCCGTTAAGGCAACCTGACTCGTGCGGCACAGCAACTGCACTTGGCCCAGCCCGCGGTCAGTCTGCAGATGTGGACCCAGAGCCCTCGATGCTCGACCTGGTGAAGTCGGGTGTCGGCTTGAGTCTGGCGCGCAACTCCATTGCCATCGCCGAGGCCCACGCGCACCGACTGACGATCGTCGAGGGAATCACGGTGCCGGCGGCATTTAGATTCATCTGTCTCAGCGAGCGCCGCGAGGAGCCCTCGCTCGCCGCGGCATTCCGCCTCGTAGAGCAACAGTGGGAACGTAACTGACGGCACGAGGCACCTTGCTTGCTGGGCTCGGGGGAGCGTCCGCACCGACCCACTGAATCACCCCCGGCCGGGACGATGGCAGGATCGAAGTCCATGGAGTCGTTGCTCGATCTCGCTCAGAAATCAGAGCCAAGCAACTGAAGATCGACCAGCTCACGCACGAGATAGCGGACTACAACTCAAACGATGGACATCACCTGACTGGCTGCCACCGACTTTGGACCTCCCAGTGCTGGTTGAACGGCTGCTCGTTTGCCGCAGCAATTACGGGCGGCAAGACGAATTCTGAAATTCTATCAATCACGACTTCCAAACCCGGTGTGGCTTCGACGCCGACACTCTTGGTAAACGCCGCCCACTGTCGCACGTGATTAAGGTCGGTTGCATACTCCACCGTCAGCGCAATCGGCGGCCGTCGTGGAATCAACGTCCCCCGGCGCTCGAAAGTTGCTTGCACCGCGGCGGCAAGCGTCGACCCGTCGAATTCAAAGTGGCTCGATATGAACCAAAGGTCGTAATAATCCTTCATTCGGCTGTTTGTCATTCCGAGTTGCACCATGGCATCGAACTTCTCGGCAACGACAGTCTCTCGGGGATAGACGCGGATGCGAGGGCGTGACTGGCTGAGGATTGACGGAAATTCAGTGATGGCCGGCGTCGGCGTAATTGCATCTCCGAATCCCACGTCGGTCTGTAGGCGCAAGACCGCGGTTCCGAGCCTCGCGGTCAACAGTACCCGAAAGCCACCATATTCCTGCGTGTCGCGAATCTCGGCAACTGTCACACTCGACGCGTCGAAAATCAGCCCGTCATTTCGACGGGTTGCGCGCAGACGGAGGCGAAGACTTCCCGAACCACCTCAGCCTCGTCTTGCAGGAACCCCTGCAAATCGAGGTCTTTTGTCGATCGGAAATTCACGCCTCCCCAAAGGCGAAAAAGCATTGCGCCTTTGAGGACAAATCGTTCGCTATGGGTTGATACGGAAAGGCGATAAAGAAACCGCTCGAGCCCGTACCAGATTAGCACGAGATTTGGATCCGTCTTGATGGCAGTTGAGTGATTCAACAGCCGCTGGCGGATGGACGCTGATGTATTTGTGGGTTTATCTTTTGCCATGGTGAAGGCAGCCATTAAATCACTTCGAGATAGGGGCGAATAACTGTCGTCACACGGCATACTTTTACCGCCGCCCATAGTTCTTCCCGGGTACAACGCTTTGCGCGCAGCGCCTCACGAAGCGCCTCGATCGCTACATCAAGACCAATCTTATTTCTAAATTTGAAACAATCGGCCACTGTCTTCGCTGGAGAATAGATGCGTACCGGAACACCATCGACCTTATGGCGCTCAACACCGAATGTAAACGCCGAACTGGAGACTAGCGTCACACGAACCGGTGGGTAGTCGAGCCGAGGCCGCGCGGCCCCCTGCGCTACGGCGATCCAGACTTCATGAGGAGCCTGTGTGCCGATGCCGTGATATCGAAGGGCTGAAAGTAGACAGATTACCGACTGCGGAACCGCAGCCGCGACAAGCGCGAGTCCGAGATTCTCAGAGTGCTCGGCCTGTGGCAGCACGTACCGCCCGCGACCCACGCGGATAAGCTCGCCTTTGTCCACGAGGCGACTTATCTCCTGCGGATGGATGCCCAGTCGTGCAAAATCTGGAGACTGCAGGACGGCCTTTAGGCGTGCAGATGCGGCAATCTGTCGTAGGCTGGATTTCATGTGAATAATTGTACATAGTTACGTGCAACTATGTATGGTTTTTCACGGCATCCACGACACCGAAAACACGCCGCGGAACCAGCCTCCGGAGTTGCGACAATACAGGCCCGTCGGAACCCCATCTGGACAGCCCAGCCCTTACCCCTTCCCTTTCGCCATCGATCTCAGCAATTCCATCGCGTCCGTCCCCAATACATCGGCGTATTCGCGAGGACTCGTCTCACCGCGGACATACCGCTGCGTCGGGTTCGCCGGCACCCCGAGTGCACGGAGATGTGCGCGGTATAGCCCCTTAAAGACACATTGGGGTTTGGTGCGCAAAGAGGATTCGAACCCCTGACCCACGCATTACGAAATCCTACTCGAGTGTTCCCCTTTGGCGAATCCGTGAAGAACCCAACTCAGGCTCCGGCGTCTACGAGTGAAACCGTCCAAGACGGAACGACGGCTCGAAGCTTGGCATCTTCGGTTACTAGCTTAACTTTCATTTGGATAGCCAGAGCAACGAAACGCGCATCGCAAGCGGAGATTCCAAATTGCGTCGCAACCTCAAGTGCCCGTGCATTCTGCACGCTCGTCAACACCGGCACGAGTTTTTCTGCTCCAGCCAGAAGCTTTAGCCCCTGATCGCGCGCGAGTACCTTGGTGCGTACATAGGTGGTGAGAACATTCGAAAATTCCACCATGATGAACGCTTCGCTGCGCCAGTCCGCATCCCGCTCAAAAAGTTCCTTAGCCGCGGACGTGCGATCCCCTTCCAACATCAGATAAGCAAGAACATTGGTATAAAAAGCGAATGCTGACGGTCAACGCAGACTGGACTCCGACGCCACTTGATCACTATCCGACCATCTAGCTTGAACTCGCCAGATTTCCCATACACCTCAACTCAGTATCCGAAAAGCCGGGTGCAGTCCAAACAGACTGGGAGCCCAGTCACATAAGAACAGCGAGCCGTGGTTTTACAATGGCATCCACATAATAAGAGACTGCGGCTTAGAGTTGATAACATGATTCACCGTCTTTTGATTCGCGCTCTGCGCGACGCACTGAGTGCTCCTCGCTTCATCGCCACGTTCCTCCTGCTGCTGGGTCTCGTGACCCTGAGTGGCTGCCACGGCGATGGGTCTTCCATCTCGCCCCAGCTCCTGTCGCTCCAGGTCACTCCCACCAATCCGAGTGTGGCCGCAGGCACGTCCGTGCAACTCACTGCCACCGGCATTTATAGCGACAATAGCCACGCCGATGTGACGACTCAGGTTTCCTGGACCACCTCCAACACGGCTGTCGCCACCGTCGGGGCCAGCACCGGCACGGTGCGCGGTATTGCCGCGGGCACGGCCACCCTGAGCGTGAGTCTGCAAGGTCTAAGCGCCACCACGACGCTGACGGTGACCCGTTCAAACCTGGTGTCGATTGCGGTCACACCGTCCCTCCCGAGCATCGCCGCAGGCACGAACGAGCAGTTCACGGCCACCGGGACCTTCTCTGACAGCACCACTCAAAACTTGACCGCCGATCTGGCCTGGGCCTCCTCCGATACGGCGATCGCCACCGTCAGCAACGGTGGGCTAGCCAGCGCTGTCGGCCCCGGCAGCGCCACAATCACTGCGACCTGCAAGGTAGCCAGCACCTGTGGCAGCCTTGCTGGCAGCGCTACACTCACCGTCACACCAGCCACCCTGGTGTCGATTGCGATCACGCCACCCGTCCCGAGCATCGCGATCGGCACGAGCGAGACGTTCACCGCTACCGGTACCTATTCGGACAACTCCACGCAGAACCTGACAGCCCAAGTCACGTGGAGCTCCGCGACCCCCTCGGTGGCC
This sequence comes from uncultured Gammaproteobacteria bacterium, assembly GCA_963807505.1. Lineage (GTDB taxonomy): Bacteria > Pseudomonadota > Gammaproteobacteria > Steroidobacterales > Steroidobacteraceae > Bog-1198. The sequence goes on from CAWECC010000002.1 coordinate 416,732, forward strand.
ACGATCAGCAATGCCACCGGTACCAGCGGGGTGGCAACTTCGGTCGCCACGGGTGCGACCCTCATCACCGCGGTTCTGGGCAGCGTCACTTCGCCCGCTGTCACCTTCACCGTCACACCAGCCACCCTGGTGTCGATTGCGATCACGCCACCCGCCCCGAGCATCGCGCTCGGCACGAGCGAGACGTTCACCGCTACCGGTACCTATTCGGATAACTCCACGCAGAACCTGACTGCCTTGGTCACGTGGAGATCGGCGACCCCCTCGGTGGCCACGATCAGCAATGCCGCCGGTACCGCGGGGGCGGCCACTTCGGTCGCCACGGGTACGACCGCCATCACCGCGGTTCTGGGCAGTGTCACTTCGCCCGCTGTCACCTTCACCGTCACACCAGCCACCCTGGTGTCGATTGCGATCACACCCACAAGCCCGAGTATCCCGGTCGCAGGCATCGAACAGCTCATCGCCACCGGCACCTACTCCGACAACTCGGCTCAGATCCTGACGACCGCAGTGACTTGGGCGTCCTCCGACGCGAGTATCGCCCCGATCAGCAATGCGAGCGGTTCCCAAGGGCAGGCCACCGGATTGGTGCTCGGCTCGACCTCCATCAGTGCAACGCTCGGCAGTGTGACCTCCCCGACAGTCACGCTGACCGTCACTGCTCAAATGGATTCGGTGCTGCATTCATTCACGGGCGCTGCCGATGGCTCGAGTCCAGTAACGGGATTGATTCAGGGTACTGATGGGAATTTCTACGGCACTACCTCGGCTGGCGGCACCAGCAACAACGGCACGGTCTTCGTGGTCACGCCCGGCGGCACCGAGACAGTGTTGTATTCTTTCGCCGGCGGCAATGATGGGGCGAATGCGCAAGCGGGATTGATTCAGGGGAGCGACGGCAACTTCTACGGCACCACTGCTAGCGGTGGCACCGATAACCTTGGAACGGTTTTCAAAATCACCTCCGGCGGCACCGAGACGGTGTTGCATTCCTTCACCGCTCACGCCACTGATGGAGCGAGCCCCTTCGGCGGCCTGATCGAGGTCGGCGGCAATTTCTACGGCACCACCGCTTTCGGTGGCACCACCAATGACGGAACCGTCTTCATGATCACCCCTGACGGCACCGAGACGGTGTTGTATTCGTTCCCGACTACGGGCGATGGGAGAGTCCCGGCGGGCAACCTGATTCTGGGGAGTGACGGCAACTTCTATGGCATCACCGTTTTCGGTGGCCTCTCGGGCGGCGGCGGCGCCCTCGGCGACGGCACGGTTTTCAAGATCACTCCCACCGGTACCGAGGCCGTGTTGTATTCCTTCGGCAGTAGCGCCAGCGACGGAGTGAATCCGCAAGCGGGATTGATTCTGGGGAGCGACGGCAACTTCTACGGTACTACCTCAGTTGGCGGCACCAACGGCGACGGCACGGTCTTCAAGATCACGCCCAGCGGCACCGAGACGGTATTGTACTCTTTCGGGAATAGCGCCACCGATGGGCAGGTCCCCGACGCCCCCCTGATCCAGGGCAGCGACGGCAACTTCTACGGCACCACCGCCACAGGTGGCAGCAGCGGCTCAAGTAGCACCTGCAGCTCCGGTGGCACCTGCATGTACGGAACAGTCTTCGAGATCACGCCCAGCGGCACTGAAACGATCCTCTACAACTTCACCAGCGGCAACGACGGTGGCGCTCCGGAGGCGCCTCTGATCATTGGCAACAACGGGAGCCTTTTCGGCACCACCTCTGCCGGTGGCACCGGCGGCAACGGAACAGTGTTTGAGCTCACACCGAACTAAACGTCTCGCCTCGCCGAGCGCAGCAAGGTGACCGACGCCGTTGCGCTCGGCAGGGTGATTCGCATTGAGCGCGGGGCTACGCAGTTTCTACATCAACCATTGGGTCTTTGGAATCGCCACAGGTGACGTAGCGCGGAGGTTACATGACGCCGGCGACGCACAGCGGATAGGACCAATCAGTCCTCGGTTTGGCAATTGGAGTGACTGTGATGTGATGGCGCCAGCTGTCACCGAAATCATATTCGTAGGTGAATTCACGAAGCGAGTCACCGAGAACCTCATCGAGCGTGAACTTCTTCTCGTTCAACATGTTCAGTTCTTCGAGATCCGTGCCATCCATATGCAGGCGGGTGCCCCTGCCTACGCAATCCAAGCCCTTGGTGGGTGGGCAAGCCCCAAAATGGTCGAGCGGTACGCGCACCTGTCGCCCGAACACTTGAAGCAGTATGCAGCCCTGTCGAAGCTCACTGCGTAGCCCGGTCTCAAGCCGCCCCACCCGGCGGCGGACTGCCCTGGTACAAAACTGGCTACAGCGACTTTCAGAAACGCGCGTAAGTTATGGTGCCGCAAAGAGGATTCGAACCCCTGACCCACGCATTACGAATGCGTTGCTCTACCAACTGAGCTATTGCGGCGTTGCAACCCGAAAGGGGCCGCATTCTAACCCGTAGGGCCCACCGACGAAAGGCTGCCGCCGTCTTTGACCACTTGGCGCAGAGTCTTGGGCAGGGCGAATATCACATGCTCCTTGCGCCCCTGACAGCTCCTCGGCCACCTCGCCCGCCCCATTGGCGCAGCTGCGCAATCACCCCTTGAACCAGGATCTCGGGTGCCGAGGCGCCGGCCGTCACGCCCACGGTCTTGACGCCGTCGAACCACTCGCGGTGCAGATCTTCCGGGCCGTCCACCAAGTATCCGGGCTTGTCGTTCTTGTCGGCCATTTCCCGCAGGCGATTGGAATTGGAGCTGGATTTCGAGCCCACCACCACCAGCACTTCGCAGCGGCCGATCAGGTCCTTGACGGCGTCCTGGCGATTCTGGGTGGCATAGCAGATATCCTCTTTCACCGGCGCCTTGAGTCCCGGGAAGCGGGCCCGCAGCGCGGCGACGATGGAGGCCGTATCGTCCACCGACAAGGTGGTCTGGGTGACGAAGGCCAGGTGGCTCGGGGTTGCGGACCACGACTCTCGCCGACGTCCTCGACGGTCTGGATCAGGTAGATCGAGCCGCCCAGCGTCGAGTCGAATTGGCCGATGGTGCCTTCCACTTCCGGGTGGCCGGCGTGGCCGATCAAGAACACCTCGCGCGCCTCGCGCGCATAGCGCGTGATTTCCATGTGCACCTTGGTCACCAGCGGACAGGTGGCATCGAAGACATTGAGCAGCCCGGCGCTGGGCTTCTTGCTGCACCACGCGAGGCACGCCGTGGGCGCTGAAAATCACCGTGGCGCCGTCCGGCACCTCGTGCAATTCATCGACGAACATCGCGCCGATGGTGCGCAGGCGATCCACGACGTACTTGTTGTGGACGACTTCGTGGCGCACGTAGATCGGCGCGCCGAACAATACGATGGCCCGCTCGACGATGTCGATCGCGCGGTCCACACCGGCGCAGAATCCGCGCGGATTGGCTAAGAAGATTTGCATCAGGTTTTCCGTTTCGATTCGAATAAGGCATCCAACAACAGGCAGGCAGCTCCGACGGTGATCGCCGAATCCGCCACGTTGAATGCAGGAAAATACGCCCGATCCCAGTGAAAGTGTATGAAATCGATGACATACCCCAGGCGGATCCGATCGATGACATTGCCGAGCGCCCCGCCCAGCACCAGGGCGAGGCCTGCCGCGAGCAAGGCATGAGCGCCGCGCGGCAGCCTGAACAGCCAGATGATGATGCCGATGCTGACCGCGCCGGCAAGGCCGATGAACAGCCATCGCTGCCAGCCGGACGCCGAGGCGAGAAAGCTGAAGGCGGCGCCGACGTTGTGCATGCAGGTGATATCCAACACGGCCAGGATTCGAGTGAACTCGAACTCCATGAAATGCCGCGTGATATAGGCCTTGGAGACCTGGTCCGCCAGCACCACGCAGGCCGACAGCAGCAGCCAGGCCACGGCACGGCCGCGTTTCTCTTCACTGATCATGCGAAATGACGCTCCTCACCGGGACCCTCGACGTTGACGACACAGCGCGCGCAAAGTTCCGGGTGCCGCGGGTCGCTGCCGACATCGCTGCGCAGGTGCCAGCAGCGCACGCATTTGGGCTGGCTGCTGGGTTTGACCTCGATCCAGACGCCGGGTTCGCTGGTTGGAACCGTCGAATCGGGCGGCGTATCGGTCTCGATGACGCGCGCCTGGCTGGTGATCAGCAAAAATCGCAGTTCGTCGCGCAGCGCCGCGAAACGCGCCGGCCTGCGCCGCCGGCGCATACACCGTCACTTCGGCTTCGAGCGGCGCGCCGATATCGCCCGCCGCGCGCAGCCGCTCGAGGTCCCGCGCCACATCCGCCTTCAGCGCGATCAATGCGGCCCAGTCGATGGCCGGCACGCGCTCGGCGCCCGGCGGGAAACTGATGCCAGGCGTTCAGGAACACCGACTCGTTGTGCGCGCCCGGCAGGAAGCCCCAGACCTCTTCGGCGGTGAAGCTCAAGATCGGCGCCAGCCAGCGCACCATGGCCTGCGCCACGTGGTACATGGCCGTCTGCGCCGAACGGCGCGGTGCGCTGCTCGCACCGGTGGTGTAGAGCCGGTCCTTGATGATGTCCAGATAGAAGCCGCCGAGCTCGACCACGCAGAAATTGTGGACCTTCTGATAGATATCGTGGAATTCGTAATTTCGGTAAGCCGTAACCACATCGTTCTGCAAGGCGAACGCCTTGGCGATCGCCCATTGATCGATGGCCACCAGGTCATCGAACGCCACGGCATGCTGCGCTGGATCGAAACCATGCAGATTGCCCAGGAGAAACCGCAGCGTATTGCGCATGCGGCGATAGGAATCCGCCATGCGCTTCAGGATCTCATCCGACACGCTCATCTCATTGGCGTAATCGGTCGCCGCCACCCACAGGCGCACGACATCGGCGCCCAGAGTGCTGGTCAGCTTCTGCGGCACCAGCGTATTGCCGATGGACTTCGACATCTTGCGGCCCTTCTCATCCACGGTGAAGCCGTGCGTCAGCACGCCGCGATACGGCGCGCGGCCATGCATGGCCACCGAGGTGAGCAGCGAGCTGTGGAACCAGCCGCGATGCTGATCCGAGCCTTCCAGATACAGATCGGCGGGCACGGTGATTTCCGGACGCAGACTGCGACACGCAGTGATGCACCACGCCGGAATCGAACCACACGTCCATGACGTCGGTGGCCTTGTCGTACTGGCTCGCCGTCGGCGCCCAGCAGCGCCGCGGCGTCCAGATCGAACCAGGCGTCGATGCCGTCGCTTCTCCACCCGCTTGGCGACCTCCTCGATCAGTTCCGCGGTGCGCGGATGCAATTCGCCGGACACCTTGTCGACGAACAACGGGATGGGCACGCCCCAGGTGCGCTGTCGCGACACGCACCAGTCGGGGCGGCCGGCGATCATGCTGCTGATGCGCTGCTCGCCCCAGGCCGGCATCCAATCGACGTGCGAGATGGCCTCGAGCGCGCCCTTGCGCAGACCCGCCTGCTCCATGCTGATGAACCACTGCGGCGTCGCGCGAAAAATCACCGGCGTCTTGTGGCGCCAGCAATGCGGATAGGAATGATGATACGGCTCATCCTTCAGCAAGCGGCCGCTCGTCGAGCAGCACCTTGATCACGTGCGCATTGGCGTCGAATACCTGCTCGCCGGCAAACAGCGGCGTCGACGGCAGGAATCGGCCGTCGCCGCCCACCGGATTCTCGATCTCGAGGCCGTAGCGGCGGCCGACGATGTAGTCATCCAAGCCATGTCCGGGAGCGGTATGCACGGCGCCGGTGCCGGCATCGAGAGTGACATGATCGCCCAGAACCACCGGCACTTGCCGATCATAGAAAGGGTGCTGCAGCAGCACATGCTCGAGCGCCGCGCCTTTGACGGTTGCGATCTGAACCCAATAGGCAATCCCCAACGACTTCATGACTGAGTCGACCAGTTCGCTCGCCAGCATCAGTCGTTCGGCGCCGCCGCCCAGGTCGAATTCGACCAGCGCATAGTCGAACTGCGGATGCACCGCCACCGCGCGATTCGCCGGCAGCGTCCAGGGAGTCGTGGTCCAAATGGCCAGCGAGGTGGGCGTCTCCTGGCATTGGGCGTCGGTATTCCTGGCATCCCCCGCACCGATCCCGAAGCGCTGCGCCAGATCGGCAGCGATCGACGACCGGAAACCGCACGTAGACGCTCGGCGAAGTCTTGTCCTCGTACTCGACTTCCGCCTCCGCCAGGGCCGAGCGGCAGTTCATGCACCAGTGCACGGGCTTGTAGCCCTTGTACACATGGCCGTTCTTGATGATGAGGGCGAAGGCGCGCAGCTGATCGGCTTCGAAGCGCGGCGCCATGGTCATGTAGGGATGATCCCAATCGCCGAGCACCCCCAGCCGCTTGAAATCGCTGCGCTGCGCGTCGACCTGCTTGTGCGCGTATTCGCGGCAGGCCGCGCGAAACGCCTTGGCGTCGATCTTCTGTCCGACGCGCCCGTGCGTCTTCTCGACCTGCATTTCGATGGGCAGCCCGTGACAATCCCAGCCGGGGACGTAGGGCGCATCGTAGCCGTCCAAGGTGCGCGACTTGACGATGATGTCCTTGAGGATTTTGTTGACGGCGTGACCCAAATGGATCGCGCCGTTCGCATAGGGCGGACCGTCGGTCAGCACGAAGGGCGGCCGGCCCTTGGCGGCGGCGCGAATCTTCTCGTACAGGCCGTCGCGTTCCCACGCCGCGAGCATTCCGGGCTCGCGGTTGGCAAGATCCGCCTTCATCGGGAAGCCCGTGTTCGGCAAGTTAATCGTCGCTTTGTAATCACCATGGTAATCAGCCACCGTCCGCTTTCGACAAAAGATCGCGCGCCTGCGCGCCATCCATCTTCATTTGCACAACCAACGCATCCAAGGAATCGAATTTGACCTCATCGCGCAGCTTCGCGACGAACTCCACCTCGATCGCCCGGCCATACAGGTCGCCGGAAAAATCGAACACATGCACTTCGAGCAAGGGCTCGATTCCGTTCACCGTAGGCCGCGTCCCGAGGCTCGCCACCCCCGGCAGTCGACGCGCGGCGATCCCGTGAACCCACACCGCCAATATGCCCCACACCGGCGACTTGCGGCGCATCAATCGCAGGTTCGCCGTCGGGAAGCCGAACGTGCGGCCCAACTGCCGGCCCGTGCGCCACCCGGCCCATCATGCGATACGGGCGGCCCAGCAAGCGTGCCGCGCCGGGGTAATCGGCGAGCTCCAAGCGCTCGCGCACCGCGGTGCTGCTCACCCGCACCCCGTCGAAAACGAACGGCGCCATCTGTTCGACGCCAAATCCATGGGCCGCGCCCGCGATTCGCAGGCTCTCGATCGTGCCCGCCGGCATTGCTGCCATAGCGAAAATCATCGCCGACCACCATGTGCCGGGCGCCGAGCCTCTCGACGATCAATTCATCGACGAAGGACGCGCGGCGTCATGGCGCGCATGCACTCATCGAAACGCAAGGTCACCAAGCGCTCCACTCCCTGCGCGGCCAGCGCAAGGAACTTCTCCCGCCAGCGCGTCAAGCGCGGCGGAGCGCCATCGGGATCGATGAATTCCTTCGAACTCGGCTCGAATACCAGCACCGTTGCCGCGCAGCGTAATTCGGCGGCGCGCGCTTTGAGCACGCCGATCATGTGCTGGTGACCCAGATGCACGCCGTCGTAGTTGCCCACGGTCAGCACGCAGCCTCGATGGCGCCGCGAGATATTATGTAGGCCGCGAACTAGTTCCATGGCGAAAGGCCGTGATTATACTCAGGTTTCCCAATATCCACTGGCCCACTATAGCAAGCGCCGCAGGACACTCAGGCGGATTCCCGGGCACGGTAATTGACAAGCGGCTCGGCCAATCGGCAAGCTACGCGGCTCTTTTGGGGTCCGAATCGGGCCTCGAGTCCAGTGAAGGAGTCTGCGCTTGGCGAATACGAAATCTGCTGAAAAAGCTGCCCGACAGTCGACGGTGCATCGAGCCCGTAACGACGCGCTCACCTCGCAGCTGCGCAGCGCCATCCGCAAGGCCACCCTCGCGCTCAAGGCCGGCAAGCACGACGAGGCTGCCTCCGCCCTCGCCGCCGCGACCCCGGTGATCGACAGCATGGTCAACAAGGGCATCATTCACCGCAACAAGGCCGCTCGTCATAAGAGCCGCCTCACCAAGCAGGTTCGCGCGCTCGCTAAGTAGCCGGCGCCGCGGCGCGCGGATGCTCTTCGAGATAGCGCATCACCGCCTGCTTCAGCTCGTCCGTTCCGGCGCCGGTGGCGCCGGAAATTCGCAACACCGGACCCTTCCAGCGCAGACGCCGCACGATATCCTTGGCGCGCCGCTCGACTTCCGCCGGCTCCAATAGATCGATCTTATTGATCACCAGCCAGCGCTCCTTGGCGCCGAGGTCAGCGGCAAACTTCTTGAGCTCCGCCGACGATGGTGCGCGCATCCTTGACCGGATCCGCATCGGGATCGGGCGGCGCGATGTCGATGAGGTGCAGCAGCACGCGGGTGCGCTGCAGGTGTTTCAGGAAGCGAATGCCGAGACCCGCACCGTCGGCCGCCCCCTCGATCAGACCGGGGATATCCGCCATCACGAAGCTGCGCCCGGGACCCGCGGTGACCACCCCCAAATTCGGGTACAGGGTGGTGAAGGGATAATCCGCGACTTTGGGTCGTGCCGAGGAGACGGCGCGGATCAACGTGGACTTGCCTGCATTAGGCAATCCCAGCAATCCCACATCGGCAATCAGCTTCAGCTCGAGCATGAGCTCGCGTTTCTCGCCGGGCAGCCCCAGGCCCGATTTGCGCGGCGTGCGATTGGTGCTGGATTTGAAGCGAGTATTGCCCCAGCCGCCCTTGCCGCCCTTGGCGACCAGCAAGGTCTGGCCCTCGGCGGCCAGATCGCCCAGCTGCTCGCCGGTGTCCTGATCGCTCACCACGGTGCCGACCGGGATGGACACATAGGTATCGTCGCCGCCATGCCCGGTGCAGTCGTTGCCGCTGCCGCTCTCGCCGTTCTGGCCCCTGTAGGTCCGCGAGATGCGAAAGTCGGCCAGAGTATTCATGCCCTCGACGGCCTTCAGGTACACGCTGCCGCCGAGCCCGCCGTCGCCGCCGTCGGGACCGCCGAAGGGCACGAACTTCTCGCGGCGAAAACTCACGCAGCCGCGGCCGCCGTTGCCGGCCTGCACTTTGAGCTTGGCTTCGTCGACGAATTTCATTGATGTATCAACCGCATGCGCTGACCGACGCATAAACAAAAAGGGGGCAGGTTGCCCTACCCCCTTTACGGTTTCAGTCGGCGAACCCTTTCTATTGCAGAATTGGGCTCGCCGGCATCGCTACTTGGTAACGACGTTGACGTAGGTGTGCTGCTCGGCGCCCTTGACCTGGAACTCGACCACGCCGTGCGCCTTGGCGAACAGGGTGTGATCGGTGCCGATGCCGACATTCACGCCGGGGCGGTACACCGTGCCGCGCTGACGGATCAGGATGTTGCCCGCGAGCACGTCCTCACCGCCGAATTTCTTGACGCCCAGACGCTTGGAATGGGAATCGCGGCCGTTACGAGTACTGCCGCCTGCTTTTTTGTGTGCCATGAGCTATCTCCTGAGAACTAAGCGACGATCTGCGTGATCTTCACATCGGTATAGGGCTGCCGATGAGTTCTTCTCGCGCTTGTAATGCTTGCGGCGGCGGAACTTGACAATGCGAACCTTGTCGCCCTTGCCATGGCTCTCGACCGTAGCGACCACTTTGGCCGAACCCACATAGGGGGCGCCGATGGTCACCGAGGATCCGGCGCCGACCAGCAGCACCTGATTGAATTCGACGCTGGCGCCCTGGTCTGCGTCGAGCTTCTCGATACGCACCACGGCACCTTCTTGAACGCGGTACTGTTTACCGCCCGTGGCAATCACGGCATACATTGTTGGAACTCCGAGAGCGGCTTGACGAGGGCCGCAAAAGAGCCGCGGATTGTACGGGTTGACGGTCTTTAGGTCAAACTGGCGACCTCCGACCCAGCGGCTGGCGGGCCCACCTGCGTCGCCCTAGCCAGGGCAATCTTAGGTACCATGGCGTATTCGCTTGAGCGCTTCATGACACTAGAACAGATTCGTGGGTTGGTAACTGCTGATTTTGAGGCCGTCGACAGGGTCGTCAAGCAGCGTTTGCACAGCCAAGTAGCGCTGGTCGACCAGGTCGCGACCTACATTATTTATGCAGGCGGCAAGCGGCTGCGCCCCCTGTTGGTGCTTCTGGCCGCCCGCGCCTGCGGCCATGCCGGCGACCGGCATATCGACGCCGCCGCCATCATCGAGTTCATCCACACCGCCACCCTGCTGCACGACGATGTGGTCGACGGCTCCTCGCTGCGCCGCGGGCGCGACACCGCCAACGAGGTGTTCGGCAACGCCACCAGCGTATCTGGTCGGCGATTTCCTGTATTCGCGCGCCTTCCAAATGATGGTCACGCTGGATCGCATGCGAATCATGCGAAATCATCGCCGACGCCACCAATGCCATCGCCGAGGGCGAGGTGCTGCAGCTCATGAACGCGCGCGACCCACACACCACCGAAGCCCGCTACATCGACGTCATTCGCCGCAAGACCGCCCGGCTGTTTCGAGGCAGGCGCGCAAATCGCCGCCGTCCTGAGCGACGCCCCACCCGCTGATCGAGGAGTCGCTGGCACGCTATGGCCGGCATATCGGCACGGCATTTCAGCTGGTCGATGACGCGCTCGACTACCAGGCCGACGAAGCCAGCTTGGGGAAACACCTGGGGGACGACCTGGCGGAGGGAAAACCCACTCTGCCCCTGATTTACGCAATGCAGCACGGGAATGACGACGAGCGGGCCATGATCCGGCATGCCATCGAAAACGGCGGTCTGGGTCAGTTGGCTGAAATCACGCGCGCCGTTGCAAGCCTAGGGGGGCTTGCGTACACTGCGCGCCTCGCTCAAAGCGAGGCAGATCAGGCGCTTGCTGCGCTGGCACCCCTTCCCGAAACCGCTTTCAAAGAAGGTTTGAGCGAACTGGCAAAGTTCGCCGTGGCACGCAAGAACTGATTTCGCCGCCGATTCGGGGTGTAGCTCAGCCTGGTAGAGCGCTACGTTCGGGACGTATAGGTCGCAGGTTCAAATCCTGTCACCCCGACCATTAAAACCGTAATTTGAGCCCGGAACCGCCCCAAAAGGCGTGAATCGGTGTCAATTCGGTGCCACGGCCGTCGGTTCGCGAGCGTTTAAAGCACATCGCTTCACGTGACTCTTAACCTGAGGAGTCTGTCGTGTCGAGCATCATCAATAAGTCCAAGTTCATCGTCACCGTCAAACGTCGCCCGGACCTCACCCACGCGTTTCCCCACTATAAGGGGACCGAGGCCCAAGCCTATAAGCAAAAGCTTTTAAGCGAGGATAAGAAGCTCGTGGCCGACATCGCGCGCGGGCCATTGAAGCTCTTTGTGCGCATCCGCACGCGCGGGCGACCGCCGCAATACCTGCGCGTTCATTCCTATGAAGAGGCCGAGGCCCTTGACACGACCACCCGTGCCGATGAGCTGCGCGGCGTGCCCGTCAATACCACGAAGCCGGCGACGGTCAATCGAGAGATGGATTTGCTGTCCGCCGTCATTCATAAGGCCATCGACAGCTGGCAGCTCCGGCGCGGCTACCCGATTGTACCTCTCTACGAGTCCCTCATTGCCTTCCTATTGGAATCGGCCCCGCGGCGTAGTGAAGCACTCGCGCTGCGTTGGTGCGACGTGGACTTTAAGGACGAAACCGCCAAGGACGCGACTTCATCGCATCGCAGGTTGAACCGTACCGAGTTTCTATTTTCGCAATGTCTCGCGAACCGCTGCCTCGCGTAACCGTACGCCGCGACCCCCACCAGAACTCGTGCTGCCCTCGCCAATAAGTTCGACGCCCATGTCTTCCAGAGCGTGGATCACCTTCACTAATGAATCCACGTTTCCCCTAATCACGCCGTCACTTGTTTCCATTCTTTGGATGGTCGGCAGCGACAGGGTTGAGCGTTGGGCAAGGGTGGGCTGGTCAATGCCCAGCAGGGCGCGCGCAGCGCGAAGTTGAGATGCAGTTATCATGTTTTAAACATCATTATACATACTTTAACATTGATAAACCATGATTTAAGAGTTACTGTGGCGACCCTCACACAAGGGGTCTTCTTTGCAGATTGAATACATCTAATGATTGCCCTGCTTGAAGCGAAAGCGGCCGGTTTGTGGTCCCGTAAACACATCGCCAACAACCTGATCGCGGGTGTTGTGGTAGGCGTCGTAGCGTTGCCACTGGCCATGGCCTTCGCGATTGCCTCTGGTGCTCGCCCGGAGCAGGGCCTCTACACGGCGATCGTCGCCAGCCTCTTAACCTCGCTCTTTGGCGGTACACGATTGCAAATCGCGGGGCCGACCGGCGCATTTATCGCGGTGCTCTCGATTATTACGGCGCAACACGGCATCGCGGGTTTGCAGATCGCAACCTTCATGGCCGGAATCATTTTAGTGGCCTTTGGGGCCGCAGGATTGGGCGCTGTGATCAAGTTCATCCCTAGTCCCGTCATCGTAGGATTCACGGCAGGCATCGGCGTCATCATTTTCGTGGGCCAATGGAAGGATTTCTTTGGGTTATCGCCCGCGCCATCGGGACTGCACTTCCACGAGAAGCTCTTCGTTTTAGCGCAGGCGCTCCCAACGATTAATTTGGCCACTACGGGGCTCGCCTTGTTGGCGCTCGCGATTTTGATCGCCGGCCCGCGCTACCTGAAGCGAATTCCCGCACCCCTCGTCGCGATGATCGCCATCACGGCAATGCAGTCATATTTCAAATTTCAAGGCGTCGCAACGATCGGCTCCGCTTTCGGCGGCATTCCCCGCAGCCTGCCCTCCTTCGCGCTACCCCCCATCCAGCTCGCACAAGTGATCTCATTGGTGGGGCCGGCTTTCGCGATTGCCTTGCTGGGATCGATCGAGTCACTCCTCGCTGCAGTGGTCGCTGACGGCATGGCGGGAACTAAACACAATTCCAACCAGGAACTCATTGGGCAGGGGATCGCCAATATCGTCGCACCTTTGTTCGGTGGTTTTGCATCGACCGGCGCCATTGCGCGCACGGCCACCAATATTCGTAACGGCGCCACGAGTCCCCTTGCCGGAATGGTGCATTCGGGATTCCTGATTCTGGTCATTTTGCTGCTATCTCCGCTCGCTTCAGCGGTCCCGCTGTGCTGCCTTTCCGCCATTCTCTTCGTGGTCGCCTGGAATATGAGCGAGATACCACACGTCATAAGGCTTGTGCGCGGGTCACCAGCCACCGACGTGGCGGTGCTTGTGATCACCTTTTCACTCACCGTCTTCGTCGACTTAGTGGTTGCGGTCAACGTGGGAGTTATTCTAGCGGCATTGTTCTTTATGCGGCGAATGTCACTCGCGGTGAATGTCGAGGCTCAGGTTGAGAGTACCGCGGAAGACAACGCCGATAACAGGCTTCCGGCTGGCTCCCTGCCCGCGGGAGCGGTGGTCTACAGCATCGAAGGCCCATTGTTCTTTGGGGCAGCTGAGAAGCTCGAGCGAACGCTCGCTCACATTCAACGGCCGGCGACGACCCTGATCCTGCGCATGAGCCATGTTCCGTTCGTGGATGCCACAGGCATTTCCGCGATCGAAGAGATCATCACCGATTTTCTCAAGCACGGTGCCACCGTGCTCTTGAGCGAGGTGCGCCCGAACGTGCTGCGTAAACTCGAGCGCGCCGGCCTGATTCGCAGGCTCGGAGCAGACAATTTAACCGCAACCCTGGCACTCGCAATCGAGCGCGTCAAGGCAATCGAGACGGTGAAATACGAAACAGATCTTGGGCACAAATGGAGTTTTTGTGATGAACCTCGTCGCCGAGAGCGCCGATGCGAAACGTCACGTCGAAACCGTTCGACAAGTTTTCGGGACTGCCATCGTTGTTGCGATGAAACACGACGGTAATCTGGTCATCTTCGCAGGACAAACGCTGCACGACCCGCAGCGCACCAAGATGGCGATGCGCAACGCCGAACGGATCGAAGACAGGCTTGGTCTATTTTTTCCAACCCTGATCCAACGCCTCAACGGACTCGCGGGCAAGTGGCCTTGCGTGAATTAAACAGAGTCGCGTCCACTTATGAAGTTACCCGTCCTAGTATTCGATCCGGAGCCCGTCGCGGCGGGCGTGTTGTCAATGCAGTTGCGGCATGCAGGGTTTGCGGCCTACGTAGCCTCTGACGGCACCGCGGCGATAGCCAGCGCCGGCCGCAAGCAATTTGCTGCGATTGTGGTCATCGCCGATCTGGCGGACTCTCAGATGCGGCATTGCTTGCATGGGATTCGCGCCGCCGATCCGGAAGCATGGCTCATCGTCATTTCAGATCCAACGTTGGATGGCGCACGCCGAGTGGCTCGCGAACTCGGGGTCGATGCCCGGATGGACATGCCCTTTACCGTGTCAGATCTGGCGCAGCGATTGAGCGTGTTGCGAGTCCGGGCGCCGCCGGTTGCTTGAAGTGAATAATGCGGGACATGGGCTAAAACCTCACAAGTCGTGCTGTACCCACACACAGTACGAAAGTTCAAAATCAATCCTCATGTCACATCACCCCCACGTATAGGTCGCAGGTTCAAATCCTGTCACCCCGACCAATATTTTCTTTAAAATTAATAAGTTATCTCATCTCTGGCACTACCCGCCATTGAGCCAGCGGCCGAAGAAGCTGAAGGTGCGATCCCACGCTTGTTGCGACCAGACGGGATCGTACTGGGTGGCGGGGATGCGGCCCGGCCCGACGGCGGTCTCGTTGGCGAAGGCATGGTGTGCGAGGTAGCGGTGGAAGTCGAAGGTCACGCCGGCTTTGCGCAGCTTGTCCTGCAGCGGATCGATGGTGGCGATGGGGAAGAACTCGTCCTGCGTGGCCCAATGCGCCAGCAGCGGCGCCTTGATCTTGGTCGCATCGATGTATTCGAGCGGCGGGCAGCCGTACCAGACCACGCCGGCGTCGATCTCGGGAGCCGTGCACAAGGCCAGCAGAGTCAACGTGCCCCCCATGCAAAAGCCGGTTACGCCGACCTTCCCGCTGCGGGTCTTGAGGAACTGCACGGCGCCACGGACATCCTGCGAGGCGGCATCGCCGAAGTTCAAACCCGTCATCAGGTGATGCGCTTCCTCGGCCTCAACCGTGGACTTGCCGCGGTACAGGTCGGGCACGAGCGCGATATAACCCGCGGCGGCCAGACGGTCGGCGACGCCGCGGATTTGTTGGTTGACTCCCCACCACTCCTGGATGACGACGACTGCCGCAGCACCGGCAGCGTGCTCCGGTTCGGCCAGGTAGCCCTGGACAGTTTGCCCATCGGGGCGCTTGAAGGTGACTGTGGTTGCCATCACGCCACCTCGCGCTTGAGCGCATGCGATTTGGCTGACATTGCCGGCCCCGTGCCCGCGCCGCTTTGCACGATTGCCGCTTCGATCTCGTCGAGATCACGGCGAGTGAGCTGGATTGCCGCGGCGTCAATCCAGCCGTCCACCTGATTCGGCGTGCGGGCGCCGACAATGGCTCCGCTCACTCCGGGCCATGAGAGGGCCCAGGCGATGGCAATGCACGACACCGAGGTTTCGTGCCGTTGCGCGATGGGCTGCAGCGCATCCCGCAAGGCGAGATTCCGGTCGAGACGCGGCTGTTGGAACTCCGCCGCGCGGCGCCGCCAATCGTCCTCGGCCAGCGCCGCCACGCGTTGCGCCGTGAAACTCTCCGTCAGCAGCCCGGACTGCATCGGGCTGTAGCAGATGACGCCGGTATCATGGCTCGCACACCAGGGAATCTCCTTTTCCGCCGCCGCGCGATCGATCAGCGAAAACGGCGGCTGCAGCGAATCCACGTGCCGGATCGCCTCGCACCGCTCGAGCAGAGTCGCGTCGAAGTTCGACACGCCGGCAGCGCGGATCTTTCCCTCCTCGATGAGCTTCACCACTGCGGACCAGGAATCCTCGACGCGCGTATCTGCGTCCGGCCAGTGGAATTGATACAGATCGATGCGCTCGACGCCGAGCCTGCGGAGCGAAGCTTCGCATTCGCGGCGTATCGAGTCAGGACTGAGGTTCCGCTGGGGCGGTTTCATGCGAGCGCGCTCGTCCCAGACGAGGCCGCACTTCGTGAAAATGAGCGGGCGCTCGGCGCGTGGCAACTCGCGAAGCAGCTGGCCTATCACTTCCTCGGAATGGCCGAGCCCGTAGATCGCCGCGGTGTCGATCCAGTTGATCCCCAACTCGAGTGCATGGCGCATCGTGGCAAGAGACGCCGCATCGTCTTGCGGACCCCAGCCATACGACCAGCCGCCGCCGCCGACGGCCCACGAGCCGAATCCGACGCGGGTGATGTGCAATCCGCTGTTGCCGAGAGGGTGAGTGGGCAATGCCATGATAATGGTCCTCATTGAAGGGAAGAGAGCGGTGGCGAGACGGCGTTACATAGCACCGGCGCAAATGTCGGCGCGCCCGTCTCACCGACAGTCTCCGGTTAGGCGGTTACCGGTGTGTTACACCGTGCGGGTGGTAAGTTACAAATGACATAAAGTCGTCTCAAAGGAGCGTTTCGATTCGGACCGGCAGAGTTCTTACTCTCTTGCCGGTGGCATGGTAGATGGCGTTGGCGATCGCGCCGGCTGCCCCGACGCAGGCCACTTCGCCGACCCCCTTCGCGCCGATCTCGCTGAACATCAGATCGGGAGTATCGAGCAGCTCGACCTCCAGAGACCGCACGTCCGCATTCACAGGAATCTGGTATTCGGCGATATTGTTGTTCAAGAAGCCACCGAAGCGCGGATCGACCTCGCTCGCTTCGCTCAAGGCCGAGCCGATTCCCCAGACGAGGCCGCCCAGCAGCTGACTCTCCGCCGTGCGGCGGCTGAGCACGCGGCCGCAATCGGCGACGGATACCATCCGCGTCACTCGAGCCCTCGGCACGAGCGGATCGACCCGCACTTCCACAAAGTGCGCGATGTAGGAGAAGCTGACGTGGGTTGGGAACTCGGGGCCGAAAAATGCGACTTTTCCGAGAGCGGCCTGCTTGAAGGAATCCGGGGACATGCCGGGTGCGGTGCCGCTCGCCTCGGCGTTCGACATGATGGACGCGCGCACCGGCGAAGATATCGGCCACGCTCACGCTTTCACCGCTCGGGAGGTGCAGGCGGCCGCCCCGCAGGCGGGTCATGGTCGGATCCACGCCGGCGAATACGGTGCGACCGCCCTTCACCGCCAATTCGGCCAGAGTCTGTCGCAAACGCAGCGATGCTTTGGCGATGGGAATCGATACGGTCGCCGCGCCCGTGGCGCCGGAGGTCACGTGCTGAGGCGGCACGATGGTATCGCCGATGAGAAGCCGGAGCTTGCCTGCCGGCACGCCGAGTTCTTCTTCGGCGACGGCGGCAATGGCACTGCGAATGCCCTGCCCCATCTCATGCGCTCCCACGGAGAGTTCGACCCTTCCGTCGGCGTGCATGCGAATGCGCGCGATAGCGGGCGTGATATAGGCGGGATAGGCTCCCGCTGCAACGCCCCAGCCAACCAGGGTGCCGTCGCTCAATTGCATCGATCGCGGAGCGCGCTTGCGCTGGCTCCATCCGAAGCGCTCGGCACCGCGCTGCAGACAGCGGACCAGATTTCGCGAGGAGAAGGGTTTGCCGCTGATCGGGTCGGTCTTGGCATCGTTCAGGATGCGTAGCTCTACTGGATCCATGGCGAGCTTCTCGGCCAGTTCGTCGACTGCGCTCTCGAGTGCGAAAAACGACGCCATTTCCATGGGCGCGCGCATGAAGCCCGGTGTCTGGGTATCGAGCTGCACCAGCTTTGTGGCTCCGCGAAACGCCGGCCATCCATAGGTGCGTGAAGTTGTCTCCTCTCCGGTATAGGGCATCAGATCGAACCGCGAGGTTTGCGAGCGGACCAGGTGCAGGCCGCCGACGAACCGGCCGTCACGATCGGCGCCGATGCGGATACGATGCTCCGTCGCCGCGCGAAAGCTGGTGGCATGGAAAATCTGTGCTCGAGGCACGGTGAGTTTGACCGGCCGGCCGACACGCCGCGCCGCCACCGCGGCCAGAATGGTATGGGGCGAAATGGCGCCGCGCTGCCCGAATGCGCCGCCGATGTAGGGCGAAATAACGCGCACCTTATCCTCGGGAAGGCCAAGAGCGATGATGAGGCCCATCTTCATCGCTTGCGCCGCCTGTGTACCCTCGTGCACGACCAAGCCTCCATCGCGCCATTCGGCGACGGTGGACAGCATCTCCATCGGGTTGTGGTGCTGCGCGGCACTGTAATAGACGGCATCGACCGAGACCGGCGCCGCGTCGATCAACGGCACCGGGTCTCCTTTCACGAAATCGGGAAACCACGGGGTTGCCTTGGCCTGCACGACTTCGGTGCCGCCGGCGGCGGTCATTTCGACTGCGAAGGGTTGCTCATCGTAGGTGGCGCGAACGAGCGAGGCGGCCTCGCGTGCCCCTTCGGGCGTCTCGGCAACGCTCAAGGCGATGCATTCGCCGCGATACAGCACCTCCGGCGCCTGCATGGGTAAATGGCTTTGAATCGCTTGGCCACCCGCGAAGGAGAAGTCGACCTTCTTCAGCCTGTCCATATTGCGATAGGTGAAAACGGCCAGGACGCCTTTGACGCGCTCGGCCGCCGCCGTGTCGAGCGCCGTAATTCGGGCTTTGCCGACCGTCGCCGCCACCGGGGCCGCAAAGACGGTCCGCGCCGGCAGACGATCCGCCCCATATAAGGGCTTGCCCATTACCTTTTCGCGGCCATCGACCCGTTGAGCATTCGCCCCGATCCCTATGTCGGCCATGATTTCAGCCTCTCGCCTTGGCGATCATGATGGCTTGCGCCACCGTGTTGATGCCGAGCGGCACGCGGAACCGGTTTTCAGAGGTCGTTTGTGCACCCTCGAAGGCCAGCACGCCGGCATGGTGCGCGGCCGCCTCGTCAAGTGGCTTACCCACGAGGCTTCGCTCGGCCTCCCGCGCGCGCCACGGAACGGTTGCCACGCCACCCAGTGCAATGCGCGCATCGCGTACCCGATCGCCGTCCATCGACAGCGCCACCGCGGCCGATGCAAGTGCGAAGGCGTAGGATTCGCGGTCTCGGATCTTCAAATAGGTCGAGGCTTTGCCGAGCGGCGAGGCCGGCACGCGCGTTCGAACGATCATCTCGTCGGCTGCCAATACATGATCCATATGGGGGCTGTCGCCCGGCCGACGATGCAGCTCGGCAATAGGGATACTGCGCGTACCGCGGGGGCTCAAAGTGTCGATGGAGGCATCCATTGCGATGAGCGCCACCGCCCAATCGCCGGGATAGGTGGCGATGCACTGAGAACTCGTGCCGAGGAGCGCGTGCCCGCGATTGATCCCGTCGATTGCCGCACAGCCGCTGCCGGGTACCCGCTTGTTGCATGGAAACTGCGTATCGCGGAAATAGGCGCACCGCGTGCGCTGGAGCAAATTGCCCCCGAGGGTTGCCATGTTGCGAAGCTGTTGCGAAGCACCGCGCCATAGGGCCTCGGATAGTAGCGGATAATCGCGCTTGATGACCGGATGATCCGCCACGTCGCTCATATGGACGAGTGCACCGAAGATGAGTGTATCGCCTTCGGTACGGATTTCGCGCAGATCCGGTATGCGGGTGATGTCGATGAGCAGATCCGGCTGCTCCACCTGCAGTTTCATCAGATCGATGAGCGCCGTGCCGCCGGCGAGCAGGCGAGGCTTACCCGCGGAGGTGGCCAAAGAATGGATTGCCTCCTCGGCAGTCGCGGGGGTCAGATGGCGAAATGGTTGCACGGCGGCGGTCCTTACAGCGCCGCCTGCTGAATTGC
Organism: uncultured Gammaproteobacteria bacterium; assembly: GCA_963807505.1. GTDB lineage: Bacteria > Pseudomonadota > Gammaproteobacteria > Steroidobacterales > Steroidobacteraceae > Bog-1198. The sequence continues at coordinate 436,644 of CAWECC010000002.1, forward strand.
CGCGACGATCCCCGCATAGGCTCCGCAACGACACAAATTGCCGCTCATATATTCGCGAATTTCCTCAGGCGATCCGGCGTGCCCTTCGCCGATACACGCGATCGCCGACATGATCTGACCCGGCGTGCAATAGCCGCATTGCAAGGCGTCGTGATCCAGAAACGCCTGTTGGACGGCATGCAGGCTCCCGTCCTCACCGGCGATGCCTTCGATCGTCGTGACTGCCTTGCCCTCGGCCTGCTTGGCAAGCATCAGGCAAGAGAGCACGCGACGGCCGCCGACATGCACGGTGCAGGCGCCGCATTGACCGTGGTCGCAGCCCTTCTTTGTCCCGAACAGGGCGAGCCGCTCACGGAGTGTGTCGAGCAGCGTCGCGCGTGGATCGAGCAGCAGCCGATGAACCTGGCTGTTGACTTGCAAAGTCACGCTCATGCCCTCAGGTGTAGGCGTTGGCTCGGTTGTCTGCACTTCCGCAGCACCTGCCGCTGCAGGCAGCAGGCCCAAGCTGACGCCGGCAATCAGTTCTCGTCGAGTAAACTTTGGCGATTCGGTCATGGGGCACTTCCGGATGCAGTGAGGCTGTTGCGCCATTCAGCTTGCATCTCTCGCTCTATGCTCTCAGGAGCAGCGAACATGGTCCGGAAAATGGACTTCGAAAACTCGTCCGCGCACACATGATCGGCGCCGCACTGGATACCATCCAACAGACGCGCAGCCACCTCCTCGGGCGATGCCTTCTGTGAACTCACGTGCGCGGCCATGTCGGTATCAATAAAACCGGCATACACCCCCGTCACTGTCGTGCCCTTGTCGCGAAGTTGTATTCTCAGCCCATCGGTGAGCGCGAGAGCCGCGTGTTTCGAAGCACAATAAGTCGCGTTGAACGGATAAACGTACCAACTGACAACGGACAGCACGTTCGCGATGGCACCGCCCCCATTGCTTTGCAGGATGGGTACGAACGCGGTGGTCACCGAAAGAAGCCCTTTGACGTTGACCGCAAATTCGGTGCATAGCGCGGCTTCAGCGTCACCGGCAAGTGCGGGCGATCCCAGCATGACACCTGCATTGTTAATGAGAACATTGACGTCGCTGCAAGCCGCCGCTGCCGCGCTGATATCCTCTTTTGAGGTGACGTCCAGCCGGACAGGCGTCAACCGCGAATCGGTAATAGCTGTCGGGTCCCGCGCAGCCGCGTATACTTTGCGCGCCCCCCGTCGCACGAGCATGCCCGCCAAAGCGCGCCCGAGCCCTCGATTGGCGCCGGTGACCAGCGCGGTACAGCCTTCCACATTCATAACTTGCCTCATCGGCTCGTGACAAGCGACTTCGATTGAAAACTCTAGCCGCCTTCACGCTGAAAATCGTTCTCTCGAAGTTTCCTTTTGGTTCTCAATCCGTTTCCACGCCAACGGGGCCGCGGGCCGTCACTTCACCAGGAGTCAGCAAGGGCCCCGGACTCACCAAGTCATCAGCCGGCCTCACGCGCCCACGCCTCTGCATCGGCACCAGCCGGAATGCGCATCGGAGAGGATGGGTCGGTCACTGCGCACCACACGGCTTCGGCAACATCCTGTGCCCGGGTGGTGGGCGACGACGTATCTCCAAACCGCGCGTAGACCATTTTCACGAGGTCAGCATAGGCCTCGTGGTCAGAACCACGCATATGAGGTTGCGCGTTCTCGCGAAAGCGCGTCTCGGGCGAGCGGCCCGGCAGAACCAGGCGCACGCGCACGCCGAACGGCTCGAGCTCGAGTGCCATCGACTCGGTAAACGCGTTCACCGCCGCCTTGCTCGCGCGGTACGCAGCTACCAGCGGGAGTGTCTTCAGGGTCACGCTCGAGGTGACGTTTACGACAACACCGGCCTTGCGCTCTCTAAACTGGGAGACCACCGCTTGCGTCATGGCGATCGTGCCAAAGGTGTTGGTCTCGAAGAGTGCGCGCACCGTTGCCATTGGAGTGACCTCGGCCGGAGATGCCGCCCCGAAACCGGCATTGTTGATGAGCGCGTCGATCGGCCCGGCGGCCTCCACCGCTGTTCGAATGCTCTCGGCACTTGTGACGTCTAGCGCGAGCACACGCAGGTGGTCTGAAGGCGGCAATACATCATTGCGCGGCGTTCGCATCGTGGCGACGACGTGCCAGTCGCGGGCCACGAAAAAGCGAGCGATCTCGAGGCCGAAGCCCGACGAACAGCCGGTAATGAGGACAGTTTTCATATAACTCCTGGAGAGGGTGTTCGAGGTGGTCACAGGTTAGGTCGTGCTGGCCGTACGGGCTACAATCAATGGTCCGTATTTCATTCGCAGGAGTCCGGTTATGATTGATCCGTTGGCTGAGGTGGTCACGCTGCTTAGGCCGCAGGCGCGATTCTCGAAGCTCGTCCACGGAGCGAGCCCTTGGCACATCAGGCGCTCGGATGCCGGACAGCCGTTTTATTGCGTCGTGCTCGAAGGCGGATGCCGCATTGCGATGGACGGGTACGAACCGATTGAGCTTCTGTCGGGAGACTTCGCGCTGATCCCGTCGACCTACGGGTTCGCCCTGTCCAGTCTCGAGACGCCGCCTCGTGGGGTCGAGACGGCACAGCCGACCGCTCTTGGCAGCGGTGAATTTCGGATCGGTTCCCAAGACGGGCCGACAGATGCTCGGATGATGGTTGGGCACTGCAGCTTCGATTCGCCGGATGCCTCGCTCTTGGTTTCGCTCCTGCCACAGTTCGTGCATGTGCGCGGCGAGGCGCGGCTGGCGACCCTCGTGCAACTCGTGCGTGAGGAGTCACGAGAGCAGCGGCCCGCGCGCGAAGTCATACTCGCGAGGCTCCTAGAAGTGCTCTTCATCGAGGCGCTTCGATCCGCCGCAGGAACGAACGCATCGCCGGGTCTCGTGCGCGGCCTGGCCGATTCTCGCCTCGCTGCTGCAATCCGAGGGATGCATGACCGACCGAGACATGCCTGGACGGTCGCTGAACTCGCGAAGGAGTCCGCGCTCTCCCGCTCGACGTTTTTCGAGCGCTTCAACCGCGCGGTCGGAGTCGCGCCGATGCAATATCTGCTGGCGTGGCGAATGGCGCTCGCGAAGGACCTGCTTCGCCGGGACGAAGCTAACGTTGCCGAGGTCGCCGAGCGCGTCGGCTACAGTTCCGCGAGCACGTTCAGCGTCGCCTTCACACGGCACGTTGGGCAGCCGCCGACGCAGTACGCACGCGCGCATGCGGCGATGGACGTTGCGTAAGCGGCCCCATCTGCGGTCAATCGTCAGCCCGCAGTCGGTCTTCAGTGCATCTTCGGTAGCAATAACCGCGGTTACCGAAACACCCACTGGCAGCGTGGCAAGGACCAAGCGCAGAAGCTCGTGACTTTCCCCGACTGCCTCCTCTGCCCTCCTGCGGTCGGTGAACTTCAGAGAGATATCATCCCCTGCCAACGGCGCGCTGCGGCGCCGCATTCAGAAAACAAAAAGATTCTTATCAGTTGTCGATTTCGACCCGTCTCAAACGTCAACAAAGACAAACCAAAAGGAGATGTCCATGAAATTCATGATGCTGATGATTCCCGCTGTTTACCAGGGTGGCAATGTGGCGCCAGGCTTTACACCGGATCCGAAGAAGGTGGAAGAGATGGGTCGGTTCAACGAAGAATTGGGCAAAGCGTTCAAACTTGAATCGCTCTACGGCCTGCATCCGCTGGCCATGGGTGCGCGCGTGTCGTTCGCCAAAGGCAAACCGTCCGTGACCGACGGACCGTTCATCGAAGCGAAAGAAGTGCTGGGCGGTTATTGGCTGGTGGAAGCGCCGTCCAAAGAAGAAGTGCTGAAGTGGGCGCAGCGCTGCCCGGCGGAGGAAGGCGACACCATCGAGATCCGCCAAATCTTTGGGCCCGAAGCTTTCACGAAGTAAGGGGCGTACCATGAAATAGCACCGACGTTGCGTTGACATCGAGCTTCCATCGGAGGCATTCTCCCGCAGAGGGGTCCTTATGAAGCGAGAGGAACGTTCAATGGACTTGCGCGTCCGCAGGCGCGATCTGTTTCGCGCCGCGACGGTGGTGGGAGTTGTGGCCGCATCCGGAAGCGTAAGCACATCGGTGGAAGCGGCAATCGGCGCAGCGGCGACGGGTGCGACCACACCGTCGGGCGCCGGCATGCGAGCATTCAAGCTCTACACCGGGCACGACAACGCATCGCATGTACTCGAGGGCACGATCGACGAGAAGGCGCGCACCGATGTCGTCGCCATCCACTTGCATTATGGACGCCCCGGCGTCACCGTCACGGCACCTCAGGTCGCGGAAGTTCGCCGCGGAGGCCCCTCCTCCTCCCTCGTTGTGCTCGCCCGCATGGGGGTTGCGGCCGCCGTCACGGCCGTCTTCTTGATCGCCCTGCTCATGGTCTTCAGAAGCAGCAAGCGGCGGTGTAGCGCGATTTCATAGAGCACTGGGGCGTCGCTCACGGAAGTGCTCGATCAACATTTTGGGCGCAATCAAGCCGAACGCCATCGCCAGAAAGATCGCGAGAGCGGTTATTCCATCCGTCACCGTACTCTGGAACAGATCCGTTGATGCGTCCCCGCCGGGCGAGATCAATGCGACCAGGCCACCGGCCATTCGGAACAGGAAGACCCCGGGAATGAGCGACACCACAGAGGCGAAACCGATAGCCGCAAATGGCAATCGCAGCCGATCGGCAATCGGTGTGACGAGAACGCCCACCACCAAACAGGCGACGAGTGCGCCGGTCTCGATGCTGCCGCCGCCGACGGCGATGACGGCCCACCGGCAGGCGTGCGCAAATGCCCCGATCAAAGTTGGAATGGGCAGCATGCGCCAGGGCATCGCAAAGAAGGTGCCATACGCTGCGACGGCAACAGCCGCCGCCGTGACATCATAGGCAAGGGGTATCGGGAATGAGGGACCGGAGACAGGCAGACTCACTCCTCCGATGGCGAGCCCAATGAGCAGTCCAACACAAATCATCAGGATCGTAAGGCTCGCGTAGCCGATGCGCGAAGCGCCCAACGGCACCCGTCCGCGGATGAGATCCATCGCCCCATTGAGGAGGTGCGGGCCTGGAACGAGCACCATGCAGGGACACACCGCAACGAGGCGCAGCGCCGAGCTGAACTGCAGCCGAACGGCCACCGCCCCGATGGCACCGGCGAGCAGTGCGGCGCCGAAAGGCTGCACGAACAGGTTGCGACTCACCCCCGCCAACCAGCGACGCAGGCATGCGCCCAAGCCCGCACTGAACGCAATCAGTATCAAGGCGTGCCAGTGAACGGTACCGAAGATGACGCCAAGCGCCGCCGCCCCGGCGCCGGCAAACACAGCGAATCGCGCAACCGCGACCGCGGGATATCGAGCGATCGCCTCCAACGTGGATCGCGCCGTGATGACGTCGATGCGCCGATCGCATACATCATCGATCACTTTCATGGTGGCGACGACCTTGTTCATGTCGACACCGGCCGCGGTCGCGCCAACGATTTCAATTGGGCCATCCACGGACTCATCGAGGCGGATACAGATCTCGTCCCAGCGCGGAATGAGGCGCGCGCCATGACCCAGCGCCACGCCAAGCCGTGTCACGGCGGTAATCGTGCTTTGAGTGGTTTGCCCGTTCTCGAACAGAAGCTTGGCGCTTAGCGAGAGCAGAGCAAGCTCATCCGCCGAAAGTTCACTTCGATCATTCACTGGCAACATAGGGCTTGACCATCTTGGCCGGGTCAACGACGCGATCGAACTCAGCCTCGGTGACGAAGCCAAGCTGCAGCGCCGCGTCCTTCAGCGTGAGATCGTGGTCCATTGCATGGTGGGCGATCTTCGATGCCTTGTCGTAGCCGATCACCGGCGCAAGAGCGGTCACCAGCATGAGCGAACGGTCGACGTATTCCTTTATCTTTTTCAGGTTCGGCTTCGTGCCTTCGACCAGGAATTTTCGGAAATTGGCGCAGCCGTCGGTCATGATCGTAACCGAATGCATGAGATTGAAGATCATCAGCGGTTTGTAGACATTCATCTCGAGGTAGCCGCCGGCGCCCCCAAAACCGACCGCCACGTCGTTCGCCATCACCTGCACGGCGATCATCGTCAATGCTTCGGCCTGGGTCGGGTTGACCTTGCCGGGCATGATGGATGAGCCCGGTTCATTCTCCGGGATCATCAGTTCGGCGAAGCCTGCTCGCGGACCGCAAGACATCAATCGAATGTCGTTTGCGATCTTGTACAGCGACACGGCGAGCGTGCGGAACGTACCGGAAAGTTGGACTAGAGCATCGTGCGCGCCCTGCACGGTGAACTTGTTGGGTGCACTGACGAAGGGCAATCCGGACTCGCGGGCGATCTCAGCCGCCGCCGCCTCGGCGAAGCCAGGCGCCGCATTGATGCCGGTACCGACGGCCGTACCTCCCAGCGCCAGACGATGGACACCCGGTAGTGCAGCCTCGATGCGTTCGAGATTATCCGACAGCATGCCGGCATAGCCCGACCATTCCTGGCCGAGCGTGATCGGCGTCGCGTCCTGCATATGCGTACGGCCGATCTTGATGACATCGTCCCAGTCGCGTGCTTTCGTATCGATGGCGTCATGGAGTGCCTTCACGGCCGGCACCAGGCGGCCCACGACATTCACCGCCGCCGCAATGTACATCGCCGATGGGAACGTGTCGTTCGACGACTGCGACATGTTCACGTGATCGTTCGGATGAACCGGCGCCTTGCTGCCGAGCGGCGTGCCGGCCAGCTGGCAACACCGATTGGAGATCACCTCGTTCACGTTCATGTTGAACTGGGTGCCGCTGCCTGTCATCCAGACATGCAGCGGGAACATGTCATGGTGTTGGCCGGCGAGGATCTCGTCACAGACCCGGACAATGAGGCCATGGATCCGATCATCGAGCCGCTTGCCCGCATGATTCGCATTGGCTGCGCCTTTCTTCAGGATGGCGTATGCAGTGATCATCTCGCGCGGGATCAGGTCGGTGCCGATGCTGAAATGCTCCAGCGATCGTTGCGTCTGGGCTCCCCAGAGTTTATCGGCCGGTACTTGGACTTCGCCGAGACTGTCGGTTTCCCTGCGTACATCGCTCATTACATTTCTCCCAAACGGTTGAGACACGTAATTCTTTGACGGCGTTTTAACGGGATCTGGTTGCTCGGTTTCGGCCCACTCGCAAGCATTGCGGACGTGGGAGTCCACCGGCAGTTCAAAATGATGCGCGCTTGGCTGTCAAAACGGAAGATGAGGCGGAAGCGACCGAAGAATTCGCTCGAAACCAATGCCGATATTGCCTCGCGAATCGGTTAATCTCTCTTCTCCTCGACTATCGAGTCCGAGCTATGCGCACCCACGGCCAATCCGTTCAAGATCAGTTTGATTCTCAGGCTCATGCCTACCTGACCAGCCGGGTGCACGCCGAGGGTCCCGACCTGGCACATGCGAAAAATCTTGTGGAGCATGCCGCCCTTGCGACGCGCCACGCAATCGACGTCGGCTGCGGCGCGGGGCACCTGAGCTTTGCGCTGGCCCCGAGTCTCGCGCGCGTGGTCGCACTCGACCCATCGCCGAACATGCTTGCCACGGTCGAGAAGGCCGCCGCGGCGCGCCGTCTGACGAAAATCGAAACGCGGCAGGCAGTCGCAGAGTCGCTGCCCTTTGCCGACCGCAGTTTCGACTTGGCTTGCACTCGCTATAGTGCTCATCACTGGACGCGGTTGGAGTCTGCGTTGCAGGAAATGCACCGCGTACTTCAGCCGCACGGCCGCCTGCTCATCATCGACGTCCTTGGGTACGAAGAGCCTCTGGTGGACACTCACCTCCAGTCCATGGAATTGCTGCGGGATCCCTCCCATGTCCGGAACCGCTCCGCGCGGGAATGGCGGTCCTTGCTCGAGGCCGCTGGATTCGTGGATGTCGAGCATGCCCAATGGCCATTGCCGCTGGCGTTTGCACCCTGGGTGGAACGAATGCGTACCCCTCCTGAGCGAATTTCCGTCATCCGTACTTTGCAAAACGCGGCGCCGCGCGAAGTCCAAGAAGCTCTGGCGTTCGAGTCCGACGGTTCCTTTATCGTGCAAACCGGCCTGTTCTGGGCGCGACCGGCCGGCTAAAGGACGGTCGTTCGCCGCCGCAGTTCATTGCAGCGGTGCAGCGTATGTAAATGTTAGGAACTGGACGGCCACGGCGGTGTTCTGGATGACAACGATTCGAACAAACCGATGAGGCAGGAGATATCGGCCGACTCGTTGATGGCGGCCTGATCACGTACGCGGCCGTACAGTCCGCGCGCCAGCGCAAGACTCGGTGTCTGCGCGCCGCAGGCCCCGGATAGTGCGGTGGCCAAGCCCACGTCCTTTATCATCAGCGCGATCGCTCCAAGACGGGGCTCGAAGCGATGCTCGGCCATCCGCGGGCCAAAGATCTGCAACGGGGAGGAATCGGCGAAGCCGCCTTCCAAGGCAGCAGCCAATCCGGCGACATCGACGCCGGCCTTCCGTGCCATGGCGAAGGTCTCGGCAATCACCAGCAGATTGCAGGCCACGATCATTTGATTGCAGATCTTCGTGGTTTGTCCCGCCCCGGCGGGGCCTAAATGAGATACGCGAACCGAGAGAGGTCGAAAGAGTGGCTGAAGCGCCTCGACTGCCTCGGATTCACCGCCGGCGAAGACAATCAGTTTGCCCGTGGCGGCGGCCGGCACGCCTCCACTGACCGGCGCGTCAACCCATGACGCCCCCCGCCCCTCGGCTCGCGTCGCGAACGATACGGCTGCGGCGGGCGAGCCGGTGGAGAAATCGGCGATCCATTTGCGGCCGACAAGAGCGGCGGAAAATATACCCTGAGATCCCCACGCGACCTCTTCGACCGCCTGATCCGAGGTGAGGCAGAGACCGATCAGGTCGGAGCGCGCCGCCACCTCTGCCGGTGACGCGGCGCGGCGGGCCCCATCGGCGACCAGTGCGTCCAGTTTGTCGATGGAACGATTCCAGGCGATCACCTCCAGTCCCGCGGCAAGCAGCCGACGAGCCATCGGCAGTCCCATGTCGCCGAGTCCAATAAATCCTACCTTCACGAGTCGTGCTCCCGGTGGACGGTGCCGCTATCGAGCACCACCTTCTTTCTATCGAAGCATAGTACACATCGCGTATCAGATTGGCAGCGACGGCGCACCAAGGAGATCACCCGGGAAAGTGGGCGTACTTCGGCGTATTGACGTCAGGGCACATAAGTCCAGAGAATACCCGTTCCGTATAAAACAGCGCTGGCCGCCTTCCATGATTCTCAAGAATTGCTTGGTCATCGTTCTATCATCCCTGGCTGCTGCCGTCGCGCCGGCAGCATGGGCCGAAACGCCGTCTTACGGCCCCGAGCTGCAGGGATTTGAGTATCCCTATCCGGTCGAGCAGTTCATTTTTTCATCGCAGCGACAGAGCTTGCACATGGCTTACATGGATGTGCGCCCGAAAAATGCGAACGGCCGGACGATGGTTCTCCTGCATGGCAAGAATTTCTGTGCCGCCACCTGGCGCGGCACCATCGATGCGCTGACCACTGCCGGCTATCGCGTGATCGCGCCGGACCAGATTGGGTTCTGTAAATCCAGCAAACCGGAGCGCTATCAGTATTCGTTTCAGCAGTTGGCGCTAAATACGCACGAGTTGTTGGCTTCTTTAGGGCTAAGAGATGTAGGGCTGCTCGGTCACTCAACGGGCGGGATGATCGCCGTGCGCTATGCGCTGATGTATCCGGCCGAGATCAAGCAGCTGGTACTGGTCAACCCGATCGGTCTCGAGGATTGGAAAGCCAAAGGCGTTCCCGCGATCTCCGTGGACGAGTGGTATGCACGAGAACTCAAGACCACCGCCGACAGCATCCGCCGCTACGAGCAGGCAACTTACTACGCAGGCCAATGGAAAGCGGATTACGATCGGTGGGTCGAGATGTTGGCCGGCTTGAACAACGGCGCCGGCAAGGAAGTAGTGGCGTGGAATTCGGCGCTGCTCTACGACATGATCCTGACGCAGCCGGTCTTCTATGAATTGCAAAATATTGCCGTTCCTACGCTGCTGATGATCGGCGACAAGGACAACACCGCCATCGGCAAGGACTTCGCGCCGCCGGCCGTGCGTGCATCTCTCGGCAACTACCCGGAGCTCGGCAAAGCGGCGGTCAAACGCATACCCGGCGCGAAGCTGGTTGAATTTCCCGAGCTAGGCCACGCGCCGCAGATTCAGGATCCCGCGGCCTTCCACAAGGCGCTCCTTGATGAACTCAAGGTGACTCCGTGATTAGGTTTGCAGATCCCTTAGGACCGTCGCCAGCGGTTCCGCAGTCACCTTTACCGAGCCCGTGAAAGGACGGTCGATTGCGACGGCCACGAGTAGCGCCGAGAAGATTAATGCGGTGATTATCCCGGTCATCAGCGCCTGGACGGACACATTCTCAGCGCCGAAAAAGAAGGTGAAGGAGATTGTCATGATTGCGCCGCCGAACAGCACGAACCAGATGACCCCAGGGACAGTACCGGAAGCCATCACCAACCGGTCGCGCCGTGCCTGCGTCAAATGGTCGAGCTGGCGCAGCAACTCGCCTTGGATGCCTGCGTCACGCGAGTTGGTAGGGTAGAAGGTGAGGAGCGCCGCGTAGAGATCGTCAAGCGCATGGCGTGCCCCCACACTACCCTTACCATGTTCCATGGCTGGCCAATCTTGGGCGAGAGCTGTCTCGATGTAGGCCGATAGACGCTTGCGTATGGCACCCCCTGGCGTATCGCCAAGGCCCTGCGCCAGGCGGTATATCGTCGCTGCCGCGCCAGCCTCCTGCGCGACGGCGTTCTCGGCATCATTGAATCTTTGCCACACGACAATCACCGCGAACCCCAGCAGCACGGCGTAGAGAACGCCAATCGTGGCAAACTTGAATCCGGCGACTTCGTTATTGACGCTGAGGCGCTCTAGGCCGATCCACCGCCGGATCGAGACCGTGCAGCCCATCACGATCAGTGTCACCACCGCACAAAGTATGCCGAGTAACCACAATGGCCAGTCGGTCAGAGGATACATAGTCTCCAAAGCTCCTCAGTGCTTAACTAACTTCTGCGCCGGAACATAGATGAGTTGAGAAGACGACAATTCCTGCCATACCGCCCCCTGTAAGCTTCCATAATGGCCCATAGCTGAGCTGACCGAAGCCGGCTAGTTGATTATGCGTCGCGCTCGCTCTTGTTGTTGAGCTTCTCGTAACCCAGCCTTTTGCTGGGCTCGCCTTGGCTGGGCCCGTAGATGGAGAGCAGGCGCGCATAAGTCGGCGACCAGTACCTGCCCGCTGCCCCGGGCGGTACTCGAACCACGTCTCCGGCTAGCGCCTCGACGGTTACCCCGCCGGATTCGACGAACAGCTGCCCCTCGATGACGAAGTTGTACTCACTGTGCGGATGCTCGTCGGTCCACGCCTCCGCTCTGAGCTCCCACTCGAACAGCGCCGGTTCCGACCAACCACCCTTCGCAGGCGGAATGATGGCTCGGCACTTCGGTCCACCGCGATCTTCGTTAAAGTCTGTTCGGCCGATTTTGGTGGGCGCAGTTGGGCTAGCCATTGACTCGACTCCCGGCGGTACGTGAAACAGGCGCCGCCGCGCCTGGTCTAGGCGTACCTCTCGGCTCACCGCGATCCAACGTCGTTCAAGTCATCGAAGTGATGCGTTCGGGCGTCACCTTGTAGATGACCCGTACTTCGCCCGGCTGACGGTACGGATACTTGTCCTGTCCGAGGTACTTCTTCGCCATCGCGTCGATGTGATTGTCCGCACCCTCGTGGGTTCGATCTGTAACACGGCCGCGGACTTCCAGATAGCGGTACGGATTATCGGGATCGATGATGGACAATGCGACCCTGCCGTCACGTTGCAGATTCTTGTCCTTTTGGCGGCCCTCGGCGGTGTTGATGACGACATGGTGACCGTCGTAGTCAACCCATACCGGCGTAACCTGGGGTTGCCCGCCCGGCATCAGCGTCGCGAGGTGCGCGAACGCTTTCTTTTTGAACAGATCGATATGTGAATCCGGTATGACTTTTTCAGCCATGACAATTCTCCGATATCTTGAAGAGGACCCAAGAATACTGCGGTTGATTTGCCGCAGCCAGAACAATCGTGCCGCGAACGCGCGTCGGACGGACAAACGGATGGAGCAATAGTAGCATTGCTACCGCATGCGCTGTTGTGCATTGCAGTCGGCCAAATTGCTTGGCTAGTTGTGCTCAACTATGTACCGGAGGCGCTTGGGTTTCACCGACGCACACTTTGCCGGCGGCGCAGCCCGACGAGCAGCTGCTCGCCGCCAGGACCATGAGAATTTGGTTTACACTAGGACGCTAGGCGACACGAACGGGCGTGCGTGTTGTGGATGCCGGATGTAGGTGCTCGCCAGGAGACCTAGATGAGCTTGACGATGCTCGGGCGTCTGACGCGACGTCCCTTTCAACAGCGCGGCGCATGCGCCCTGATTGCCATCAAGCAGCGTATACGCTGTAAGACGCGGCTTGCTGAAACTCTGGCGCCTGCGGCACGCCTGGACCTCGTCAGATCGATGTTGGGGGCTGTGCTTTCGGCCGCGGACGCCGCCCCGGCTGTAAGTCAAACCGTCGTCGTCAGTCCGGAGCGCGACACCGTACCCGCGAACGTCCCGGTGATTGTCGATACCGGCGAGGATCTCAATGGCGCGCTGGCCGAGGCTCATCGGATGCTGCTCGACTTCGGTTACCGAGAGGTGCTGATACTGCCGGCGGATCTGCCGACGATCACTGCGGCTGACATCGACGGCTTGACGCACGCGGGTGAAATCGGCGGCTTTGCGATCGCCCCCGACACGGCTGGGTCAGGTACGAATGCACTCTGCCTCGCATCGGCGCGGCCTTTTCGTTTCCAATTCGGCCTGGACAGCCGCCAACTACATCTGCAGGAGGCCGAACGTATGGGCCTCAGTCCGCAGGTAGTTCACCTTCCCGGTTTGCAATTTGATGTGGATTCGCCGGCCGACCTCAGCCGGCTCGATGGACAGCCGTGGCTCGCACGACGCACAGCCTAAGCGCCCTGCTGCGCGCGGCTGAGGCCGGCCGCCGGCCCGACTCGGCCGACGCGCTGGAATTGCTGGTGGACGCTGCGCCCGCGGCGCTGCTCCCGGTCGCCGAATCGCTGACGCTGGCCGGTTTCGGTGAGACGGTCACGTATTCTCGCAAGGTATTCATACCGCTCACCCAGTTATGCCGCGACGTTTGCCACTACTGCACCTTCGCCAAGGCACCGCGACACCTCAAAGGAGCGTACCTCACCGCTGAGGAAGTGCTCGGCATTGCGCGCGCAGGCCGGGCGGCCGATTGCAAGGAAGCTCTGTTCACACTGGGTGATAAGCCCGAAGAACGGTACGCGGCGGCCCGCACCGCGCTCGATGCCGCGGGTGCCGCCAGCACGCTGGAATACCTCGAGCGCATGGCCAAGCTCGTGCTGCAGGAAACCGGGCTGTTGCCACACCTGAACCCCGGCGTGATGGACGCCGCCGATTTGCTCAAGCTTCGCCCCGTGAGTGCGTCGATGGGATTGATGCTCGAGAGCGCATCCGATCGACTATGCCAACGCGGGGGACCGCACTTCGGTTCTCCCGATAAGGTGCCAGCGAGGCGGCTCGCAACCCTGCGGACCGCCGGTGAACTGGGCATTCCGATGACCACGGGCCTCCTGATCGGCATCGGCGAAACGCGGCGCGAGCGCATCGAGTCCCTGCTGGCGCTGCTCGCAATACACGAAGCGCACGGCCATCTGCAGGAACTCATCATCCAGAATTTTAAGGCCAAGTCCGGAACCAAAATGGCCGCCGCTCCCGAACCGGCCATGCAAGAACAACTCTGGACAATTGCCGTGGCGCGCATATTGTTTGGCCCGAGCATGTCGATTCAAGCGCCCCCGAACCTGCAGCCCGACGGCCTCGATAGCCTGGTGCGGGCAGGGCTGAACGACTGGGGCGGCGTATCGCCGGTGACGCCCGATCATGTGAATCCCGAGGCACCCTGGCCGCATCTTGGGGACCTCGCCCGAGATACGGACGCGGCCGGGCGCAACCTCGTCGAGCGCTTGGCTCTGACCCCCGCATATGCGGCACGACCCGAGCTCTGGACAGATCCCATCATCACGCCGCACGTGCGCCGGTTCAGCGACAGTCGCGGATTTGCGCGTCCAGACCGCTGGTACGCAGGAGCCGGCTGTGAATTGCCGCCGATCGCCACGCGCTGGTCATCTGTCGCACCCTCGCATGAAGCAGATACCTTGGCCGCCGCGGCGCACGCCGACGCGCGGTCGAGGCGCGGACCCACCGCGGGGATCAGAGCCATCATCAAGGCTGCGTGTGCGGGGCATGAGCTGACCGAATCGGACATTGTTAGACTCTTCGGCGCCGAAGGCCCGGATCTTGACGAAGTGATCGCGACGGCGAACCAATTGCGCCACGAGTCGGTGGGAGATACGGTCACCTACGTCGTCAATCGGAATATCAACTACACGAACATCTGCCTCTACCATTGTGGTTTCTGTGCATTTTCGAAAGGCCGAGGGTCCATGGATCTGCGCGGCCCCGCCTACAATCTCGAACTCGACGAAGTGGCGCGCCGCACGGTGGAAGCAGCGGCCGCGGGCGCCACCGAGGTGTGCCTGCAAGGCGGCATCCATCCAAGCTTCACGGGCGACACCTATTTGAATATCGTCCGCGCCGTCAAAGAAGCAGTGCCGCCGATACATGTACACGCGTTTTCGCCCCTGGAGATTTGGCACGGCGCACACACGCTGGGGCTGCCGCTGGCGGCGTATTTGGAACGATTGCGCGATGCGGGCCTGTCGACCTTGCCGGGTACCGCCGCCGAGATTCTGGATGATGAGATCCGAGCCATCATCTGTCCGGACAAGCTCAGCACGGACGAATGGTTGAACATCATCGGGACGGCGCACGAGGTGGGTCTGCGCACGACGGCCACCATCATGTTCGGACACGTGGAAAGGCCCGAGCACTGGGCCCGGCACCTCAGGCGTTTGCGCTCGCTGCAGGAGCGAACTCAAGGCATCACCGAGTTCGTGCCGCTGGGCTACGTGCACATGGAGGCGCCGCTTTGGCGTAAAGGGCGAACGCGCTCGGGACCTACTTTTCGTGAGGCCGTGCTCATGCATGCCGTGTCCAGGCTGGTGTTGAACCCCTTGATCAGGAATATCCAAACTTCCTGGGTGAAGATGGGAGCCGAGGGCGCCGCACTGTGCTTGGAGGCAGGCGCCAACGATCTGGGCGGCACGCTGATGAATGAATCGATTACGCGCGCGGCGGGCGGCGTCCACGGGCAGCTGCTCGATGCCGCGCGGCTGCAAGCATTGGCCCGCAGCATCGGCCGCCCGGCGCGGCAGCGCACTACACTATATGACAGTCCCGCCGCAGCCACTGCGGCGGCGATATTCCGCGACCGGTCCGCCCCCGAGCGGTCCGCGTTGGCCACGACCGACTGAGCGCAAGGGGGCATCTTGCTGCGATTGGGCTACAAAGCATCGGCAGAGCAATTTGGACCCAACGAATTGCTCGACTACTCGATTCTCGCCGAGACGCGAGGGTTTGATTCAGTGTTCATCAGCGATCACTTTCAGCCCTGGCGACATACGGGCGGCCACGCGCCATTTTCAATGGCTTGGATGGGGGCTCTCGGCGCGCGCACTTCACGCATCGTCATGGGCACCAGCGTGCTCACACCCACGTTCCGCTATCATCCCTCGGTGGTGGCGCAGGCTTTTGGCACGCTCGGCGTGATGTTTCCGCAGCGGGTGATCCTCGGCGTGGGCACGGGCGAATCGCTCAATGAAGTGCCGGCATCGGCACTGGCATGGCCCGAAGCGAAAGAACGCACGGCGCGGCTCAAAGAAGCGTTAGCCTTGATCCGGCAACTCTGGAGCGAAGAGCGGGTGAGCTTCAAGGGCCAGTACTACAGCACCGACAAGGCTACGATTTATGATCGGCCGACGCCGATGCCGCCGATCTATGTCGCAGGTGCCGGCCCGGTAATGGCCAAGTATGCCGGGCAGTCTGCCGACGGGTTCATTTGCACCAGCGGCAAGGCGCCGGAACTGTACCGGGATACCTTGCTGCCCAACGTCGCGGCGGGAATTCAGGCGGCCGGCCGCACGCCGCAGGACGTCGACATGATGATCGAGATGAAGGTTTCATTCGACAGCGACCGTGAACGCGCGCTGCAGGACACCCGTCACTGGGCGGCGCTGGCGCTCTCGCCCGAGGAGAAGACCTCGGTCGAAGATCCGCTCGAAATGGAACGGCTCGCGGATCAGCTTCCGGCCGAGCGCGCGGCCACACGTTGGATCGTGTCGACGGATCCGGACGAGCATGTGCAGAAGATTCGACCATATATCGAGATGGGATTCAGACACCTGGTGTTTCACGCGCCGGGTACGGATCAGGCACGGTTTCTGAATCTATACGCCGATCAGGTCTT
The DNA here is from genome assembly GCA_963807505.1 of uncultured Gammaproteobacteria bacterium. Lineage (GTDB taxonomy): Bacteria > Pseudomonadota > Gammaproteobacteria > Steroidobacterales > Steroidobacteraceae > Bog-1198. The sequence continues at coordinate 453,167 of CAWECC010000002.1, forward strand.
GCCCAGGCTGCGTGCGGCGTTTGGTTGAGCGCGTGCCGACGTCCGGACTGCGCACCACGGCCGAGCTGCGCCTTGTCGCATTGCCCGATTTTCCCCGGGTAATGCGCGGGGATGACCTGGCCGGCTTCACGGCCGCAGCCCTGACGCGCGCCGGGCTTGCGCTGCGTTCCGACGATGTGCTGGTCTTCGCGCAGAAAGTGATATCCAAGGCAGAGGGCCGGCAGATCGATCTGGCCGACGTCGTACCGAGCGCGAGAGCACTCGACCTGGCCCAGAGCGTGCAGAAAGACCCTCGTCTGGTGGAACTGGTGCTGCGCGAATCGCGGCGGGTAGTCAGGTCTGCCAAAGACATCCTGATCGTCGAGCATCGTTTGGGACTCACCATGGCAAACGCCGGAATCGACCAATCCAATGTCGCCGACCCGGCCGGTGGCGAGTTTGCATTGCTGCTACCCGAAGATCCGGATGCGAGCGCCGCGCGCCTGCGCGACCGGCTGTACGTATTGACCGGCTGCAAGCCGGGGGTCCTCATCAGTGACAGCTTCGGTCGTCCCTGGCGCGTAGGGACGGTCGGCGTCGCGATCGGCTGTGCGGGGTTTCCCGCGACGCTCGACCTGAGGGGTCAAGCCGATCTGTTCGGGCGTCCTCTCCGCGTCACCGTGGTGGGTCACGCTGACGAAATCGCTTCAGCCGCATCGGTGCTCATGGGTCAAGCAAGCGAGGGCTGTCCTGTGATTCTGGTCCGAGGGCTCGCATTGCGCGCGCCACACCAACCCGCTGCCGCCCTGCTTCGGCCACAGCAGCAGGATCTTTTCCGATGACCGGCCACGTGGTCGCCCTCTGCGGAGGTGTGGGCGGCGCCAAGCTCGCACATGGCCTCACCATGGCGCTGCCGCCGGATGAACTAACCGTCATCGTCAACACCGGCGATGACTTTACGCATCTGGGCCTTCACATCGCTCCCGACCTGGACTCGGTGATCTACGCCTTGGCGGGATTGTCCGATCCCGTCCGAGGCTGGGGACGCCGCGACGAGACCTGGACGTTCATGCAGGCGCTCGAGGGCATGGGTGGGGAAAACTGGTTTCGACTCGGCGACGGCGATCTCGCCATGCACGTCGAGCGCAGCTGGCGGCTGGCGCAGGGCGCGAAAATGAGCGAAGTCACTGCGCACCTGTGCCAGCAGCTTGGTATCACGGTCCAGGTGCTGCCGATGAGCGATGACCCCGTGCGCACGCGTGTTCTAACCTCGGATGGATGGCTCGATTTTCAAGAGTACTTCGTCCACCGGCAGTGCCGACCGGTGGTGCGAGAGTTTGAATTTGCCGGTGCCGAGACGGCACGCGCACAACCCGCCGCGCTCGCCGCCCTCGAGCGGCGTGATCTGCGCGCCATCGTCATCTGTCCCTCAAACCCTTTCGTCAGCGTCGAACCCATCCTCGCGGTGCCGGGGATTCGCGCCGCGATCGAGCGATCCGACGCACCGGTGGTTGCCGTCACTCCCATCATCGGCGGCAAGGCCATCAAGGGGCCCGCGGCCAAAATGATGCTCGAGCTCGGCCTCGATGTCAGCGCAGCGGCCGTCGCCCGGCGCTACGCCGGCATCATCGATGGGTTTGTCATCGACGAGACAGATCCGATTCCGCAGCCTCTCCCGGACATCAGCTTCTTCGGTGCCGCGACCCTGATGAATAGCACCGATGACCGCTTGCGGCTGGCCCATGCCGTCTTGCACGCGGCCGACACGCTACGCGGGATTTCTGCTGTCGCATAATGCCGGTTGCGGGCGTATTGTAATATTCTTCTGGCCGCGACCCGACAACCCCCGACGTGGAGGACACCATGGCTGAACCGAGCAAGTCTGCAGAACTTCCCGCTTGGATCAAGGATCATATTTCACGCTATCTCGCCACCGACGGTGCGGACGGATACCTGTGGGACGCCAGCATCGGCGGCGGCAAGGGAATGGTGCCGACTCTGTTGCTGACCACCGTCGGCCGCAAGTCCGGAAAAGCCCTGACCCTGCCGTTGATCTTCGGCCGGTCCGGCCCCAACTATGTCGTCGTCGCCTCCAAGGGTGGAGCGCCCGCCCATCCGGCCTGGTATTTGAATCTCGAGGCCAACCCGCAGGTCCAGGTACAGGTCAAAGCGGAGAAGTTCACAGCTCATGCACACACTGCGGACGCAGCCGAGAGAGCGGCGCTGTGGCCTAAGATGGTGGAGATTTACGGACCCTATTCCCAGTACCAAACCAAGACCGACCGGCAGATTCCAGTCGTCGTATTGAAGCCGGTCTGACCGGGAGGTCAGCGCACGGGCTGAGTTTTGGGTCGCTACTAATCCGACTTTAGATCGCGGCGGCGCGGCAGTGCCGCAGCGCACTACCTCGCTGTTAGTTGATTTCATTTGCTTTTGTCGGAAATCTCGCAGTGGAGCGCTCCCCACGGAAGCCACCGCGAGTACGCCGAAACCGCTATCTACAACTTTTTTATTCGCCCCTGGCTATCCTTGCATTCAAGGAGCGGTGCCGAAACGCGCGCTCCCTCTCTTGCCGATCAAGGCGGTGCAAACGCCGGAGGTTTTCGTAATGGCGATCGAAGATTACGTAAGGTCTATTGCAGTAAAAGACTCGGTCTCGAAGGACCAGGTATTTAGATATCTCGAAATGCAGTTCGCACGCGCTGATAGGAACCACGATGGGCAATTGGATATTGACGAATTACGGAGTTTCGTAGGCGCCATTTCCCAGCCGGAATCCGACCAACGTTAGCCGTTCATTCGCGCAGGATCACTCGCTGGGCACGAAAATCCACAGCAGCAGATACAGGAGTAGGCCGGCGCCCGCGAAGATGAACAACACGGTAAAGATGAGCCTCCAAACCCAGGATTCCGCACCCGTCGATCGAGCCATCCCTCCGCACACGCCACCGAGCACCCGGTCGCTTCGGCTGCGACGGAAGGAATTTACGGCGGCCACCACCGGTTCGTCCGCTCGTGCGCCTTGCGCATTCAACAGCCGGGCCTTTGCGAGCGCGAATTCTTCTTCCGTCAACGCGCCGCTGGCACGAAGCTCTGCCAGCTTGTGTAGCTCATCACTCAGCGTCATTGTGATCTCCTTTGAAAAGGCGCCCATGGGTCCGAATTCTGATGCGCTCGGGCGCCGATACCCACAGAACACGCGAGAAGTATAAAAGTTGCAGATGCCCATGATCCGGCGACTCGGCTAATATAGCCCGCATTCTTCACCAAGGTCACCGCCATGAAAATGCGTGCATCCGAACTCAACAGCGCGGCCGTTCTGCCGGACGGATCGATGAGTATCGGTTTTCGAAGCGCCACCGACAGCCATACACTGGAGTTGTCCCGAAAAGCTCAGGAACAACTGCTGCCCGCTCTACTGGCGAGCGAACCTGCCAATCTGACAAAGTTCTTCACGGCAGCCGACGTTCAAGCCCAAGCGGTGGCTGAAGGTGTGCTGCTCACCTTCCCGATTCGCGGCAGCGTTGCCGTTCGAATTCTCGTGCCGGAAACAAGCAGTCATCGGCTTCTCGCGCTGCTGACGGGTTGGGCCCGGCGCCCCGAACCTGCCGCGGATGATTCCCGCCCGGATGAGGGCGCCAGTTAACGGGCGGCCAACTCCCGCGCCGCCGCCACGATTTCGGCTTCGCCGGGCAACACCAGCAATGCCGCACCGGCCAACGGAGTGAACGTGTCGGCTCCGACCACCCGTTTCATGGGCGTCGCGCCACAGCCGGCTTCGGCGATGGCGGTAATGATCCCCTCGCCCACTCCCGCACTCTTGCGGCCCTCATCGAGCACCAGGATGCGTTTGGCTTCTTTCGCCTGGGCGGCTATGAAGGCATCGTTGAGCGGCACCAGCCAGCGCAGGTCGACCACACGCACCTGCCACCCTTGCTCTTTCTCGATCGCGCGCGCCGCGCGCAATGCCATCGGCACTCCATTGCCGAACGTGAATACAACCAGGTCCTTCGCAGCCTCGTTATAAATGCGACCCTCGCCCAGCGTCATCGCACGGCCCGGTGCCGGATAGGCGAACTGCCATTGGCCGTCGCCGGGCTCGTACAGATCCTTGGTCATGTACAGCGCTATGGGTTCGAGGAAGGCGCAGACTCGGCCATCCACCTGGGCCAGCGCCATCATCGTGCGCAGCATCATCGCCGCATCGTCGCCGCGGCTGGCGCAGCCGGCGATGAGGCCGGGAATGTCGCGCAGAGCGGTGATGGAATTATCGTTGTGAAAATGGCCGCCGAATCCCTTCTGGTAGCCTAGCGCCGCCACCCGCATCACGATCGGGTTGCGGTACTGGTCGTTGGAGAAGAATTGCAGCGACGCCGCCTCGCCGCGGATCTGATCGCAGGCGTTGTGAAAATAGGCCAGGTATTGGATCTCCGGCAGCGGCAGCATCCCCATGTTCGCGTACCCTTGCGCGAGCCCGAGAATCATCGTCTCGTCCAGCAGCGTGTTGAACACGCGAGCACCCTTGAACGTCTTGTAAAGACCCTTGGTGACGGTGTACACCCCGCCCTTCTGCGCCACGTCCTCGCCGTACAGCAGCGCCTGGGGGTACTTCGCCAGCAAGTCGTGCAGTGCCTGATTGATCTGGATGGCAAGGTGTCTCGGCGGCAGATTCTCCGGCAGCTTCGCCTCGCCGCCGAAGACGAACAAACGCTGCTCAGGATAATCGGCGCGCTCGGCCTCCGCCTTCACCGCCGGCGGCGAGTATGGCGCGAGCGGTTTCATCACCTCGGCGAGCGAGGACAGGCGGGGACGCGCATCCGCCGCCTCGGCGGCCGCGAAGCAGCGCGTGCGCATGGCTTCGTACAGGCTCACCACCGCGTCCTTCGAGTACAGGCCCGACTGCAGCGCGATGGCTGCCGACCGCAGCAACGGGTCGCTCGCTTCCACCGCGACCAATTCCTCCACGCTGCGCCACTCGATCTCAAAATCGGTGCCGGCGTGACCCATCAGACGGGTGGTCTTCAGATGCAGGAAGGTCGGCCGCCGTGTGCGGCGACAGTGTTGGACTGCGCTCAGCACCTGGGCATAGCCGTCGGCCAGATCGAGGCCGTCGGCAAAGAAATAGTCGAGATTCGTGCGGTTGCGGAAATTGGCTGAAATCCAATCGGCAGGCGTCTTCACCGAAATGCCGATGCCGTTGTCCTCGCACACGAACAGAACCGGCGCCGGCAACTTTTGGTAGGCCGTCCACGCCGCCGTATTGAACGCGGTCTGCGCAGAGGCGTGGTTGCTCGAGGCATCGCCGAACGAACACAGGGCAATGCTGTCTTCGGGGATCGGCAACCGATGGCCGATGCGCCGGGCCTGCTCGATCGCCACCGCAGTGCCGAGCGCCTTGGGCAGGTGCGAGGCGATGGTCGAAGTCTGCGGCAGCACCCACAATGGCTTGGAGCCCCACACCTTGTGGCGGCCGCCGGAGGCCGGATCGTCCTTGCTGGCCGCAAAGCTCAGCGCCGAATCGACGATCGGATCCATTCCGGGCAGCTTGCGGAAACGCTCTGCCATGAAGGCGCCGGAGCGGTAGTGCAGAAACGCCGGGTCGGTATGCCGCGTCAGCCGCGCCACCATGGCATTGCCCTCATGGCCGCTGGAGCCGATGGTGTAGAAGACCTTGTTCTGCACACGCAGCACGCGCGCCATCAGGTCGAGATGCCGCGAGATTATCTGGGATTCGAACAGCTCGCAAAAGCCCCGGGCATCCAGAGCGCTGCCCCGCAAGACCGGTTCATCGTCTCGCGGTGCGGCATGCACCTCGCCCCGCCACAATTGCACGAATTCGAGGAAATTCTGGTCGACGATCTCGGCACGGTTGAAACCCTTGTGGCGAGCACTGATGGCGGACGGTATGGTGGACATGGTGCGGTCATCCTACCTTGAGCGCCGTGTCTTTGACGAGAATGGTCTCACCGCCCAGCCGAAGGTTGAACCCCGGCCAAAAAGCTCGCTGCGTCCTGCTCCGACTGCTCCGGCAGTTCCTCGGGTACCAGATGGCCCACGCCCGGATAGACGATGAGACGAGCATCGCGAATCAGGCGCTGAAATTCCCTTGCCGACGACAGGGGTAGCACGGGATCGGCTCCCCCCCACTCGATGAGCGTGGGAACGGCGAGGCGCGATAGACCCGCTTCGACTGCGCTGTCGTCGTTGGGAGCAAGGTAGTGGCCGATCAGTCCTGCGCGGTTCCCGGGAAAGTGCTCGAGATCGTAAATACGATCGATCATTTCGTCGGTGGCCTTGGACCGGTCGGCGACTGCGTCGCGAATGCCGTCACCGATCATCCAACGCGGCAGGGTCCAGCGCAGCACCGGCCGCAGCAATGCATGATGGGCCATGGCGTCCAAGCGGCTTCGCGGCCCGGTGCGCGGAATGCCGGAAGCGTCGACGAGGACCAAGGCCCACACCTCGTTGGGGTAGTGCTCGGCATATTCCGCGGCCACCCCGCCGCCCATCGAATGTCCGACGATCGCCGCCCGCCGGACGTTCAAACGACCGAGGACGGCATGCACGAAGGAAACCATCCCCGCGCGGCTATAGTCGCCGGCGACCGTGGCACCCGTGAGCCCGTGACCCGGCTCGTCGATGCGGATTACCCGGTAATTCTCCGCCAAGCGCTGCGTCCAGGGATCCCAGCTTTGAAGCGAGTTCATTGCCCCGTGCAGGAGTACGACCGCGGGCTTATCCCGGGGGCCGTCCAGGCGCACGTGGGCGACGGTGCCGTCGGGCAAGGCCACAAACCGCGCTCTCGGACCCGCGTACTTGGCGATCAGCGCCGCTCGCGGCATATCGAGCCTGATCATGGCCGCAGCACCGAACACGAGGACGGCGGTTAAAAAGGCGAGTGCGAGGCGGGCGACTCTCACAACCATTGCAACTCAGTTTCGCGGGCTCATGTCGCCTGGGGCGCGGCCGCTCCCGCTTCCCCTTGCGCTCCCTGGCCCGCGGCGCTCATGGAAATCCCGTGCCGCTCAGGCCCGAAAACCGTCATCAACACGATGACCACGGCCATCGTCCCGATGACGATGGCCATCGCGAGTCCGTAGTTGTTGCCATGCGCCTCGGCGATCGCCACCTGAAGATTCAAGTTGACCGCGGCGAGGAGATTGCCGAGCTGATAGACGAACCCAGGAAACGTCGCGCGAATGTCAGCGGGAGATAGTTCGTTGAGATGAACGGGAATCACGCCCCACGCGCCCTGCACGGAAACCTGCATCAAAAATGCACCCACGGCGAGAATCAGCGGCGTGGAGCCGAACGCCCAGAAAGGCAGCACCGGCAGCGCGATGAGCGCGGCGATCGTGATGGCCCGCCGTCGTCCGATCCTTTCGGACAAGAAACCGAAGAAAAGACCGCCACAGATGGCTCCGATGTTCGCGACCGCCGTGATCAGCGAAGCCATCTGTGTGCTGAAGCCGTGCTGCACTTTCAAGAACAGGTTCGGGTACGCGTCTTGGGATCCATGGCTGAAGAAGTTGAACGCCGCCATGAGGATGACGGCGTACACGGCCAGCTTCCATTCGCGGCACAGCACCGCCAGCAAGCCGAGGCGCGGCGTACGAAGGCGCTCCTTCCAGGCGGGCGACTCGTCGATTCCCCGCCGGATGAAGTAGACGAGAAAGGCAGGGATCACGCCAAGCACGAACATATAGCGCCAGCCCAGCTTGTCATAGAAAAGGTAGACGGCAAGCGATGCCAGAAAATAGCCTGAAGGGTATCCGGCCTGCAACAAACCCGACACGAAGCCGCGCGCCGCCGGTGGGATGGTCTCCATCGTCAAAGCGGAGCCGATACCCCACTCCCCGCCCATCGCGACGCCGAACAAAGCGCGTATGACCAGAAGAGTCGTCATGCTGGGAGCAAATCCCGAAGCCATTTCCAGCACCGAGTAGGCCAGAATGTTCCACATGAGCGTCGGCTTGCGACCGAAGCGATCGGCAAGCCGGCCGAAGAGCAGCGCGCCGATCGGCCGCATCCCCAAAGTCAGCAACACCGCGGTGGACACCACCTGCATGCTGGAATGCAGTTCCCGGGAGATGTCCTTGAACATGAACACCATGAGGAAAAAATCGAAGGCATCCAAAGTCCAGCCCAGATAGGCGGCAATGACCACGTTGCGCTGGCTCTTGCTCCACGTCATTCAGATTCTCCGGCAGTTCGGTTCGATTTTATATCGGCGATCGAGATTGAGCACACGCAAGCCAAGCTCGGACTCCCAGCCTGGCGAAAGAGTCCAAACACCGGCATTCCAAGACAAGACAATTCCCGGATCCCGCTTCACATTATGCATCGTCGGCGACCCCCTCATTCAGGCCTTTTGCGGGAGGAAGAAATGGCAGCGCTGTTCGTGATCGAATTGATCCTGGGTTTGGCTTTCGTCGCAGTATTTGGACTATTCAGATTGCAAGATCAGATCCCACGATATCCGAGTCATTGCTCTCCATTTCTAGACGACGACGAAGAGGATGACACCATGATTGACCCACGTGCGCGCTCGGCTGGTAGTCCACATCCACGCTGACTACTTGTATTCCAGCGAAAATCCCTTACAGTACTCGCGTCAATAGGCTGGGGTGGCCTCGAGGGCCTGAGATGCTGGCAGCGTCACGACGCACACCAGTGAACCCATTGAACCTGATCCGGTTAATACCGGCGGAGGGAGCATGGGTCAATTATCATCTCTATGTATTCTGCTGCTTGCGCTCACGGTCTCGATACCGGTCGAGGCAAGCGACTCTTCCTCCAACGACTCGCAACTCGACGAAATCATCGTCACTGCCACGCTGCGGGCCACGCCTGCCATCGAGGTGCCGGGGAGCATTACCGTCCTCGACAGCCAGATGTTGCAGGATGCCGGGCGCGCCAACTTCGAGGACGTGCTCGGGCTGATTCCGAATCTCAATTGGGCGGGCGATACCTCGCTGCCGCGCTATTTTCAGCTGCGTGGGATCGGCGAATTGCAACAATATCAAGGGGCGCCCAACCCGTCGGTCGGCTTTCTCATCGACGACATCGACTTCAGCGGCCTCGGCACCGCGGGCACGCTCTACGATATCGATCAAGTCGACGTGCTGCGCGGGCCGCAGGCTACCCGCTACGGCGCGAATGCGCTTGGCGGTCTCATCTACCTGCGCAGCGCCGAGCCCACCGATACGTTATACGGCCGCGTCGATCTCGACGGCGGCGACTATGGCACCCGATCCGAAGGCGCTGTGATCAGCGGTCCCATCGATTCACTCGATTCGGGGTTTCGGCTGGCGGTGCAACACTATTATTCGAACGGGTACTATCAACAACCTGTATTTGAACCGGGACGACACCAACCGTGCAGGATGAGTACACCTATCGCGCCAAGTGGATCTTCACGCCATCGGACAGGCTGCGCTTCGAGCTGACCGCGATGCAGGTCGACATCGACAACGGCTACGACGCGTTTACCATCGACAATTCGCGCAACACCGAGTCGGATCAACCCGGTGTCGACTCGCAGCATTCGACCGGCGTGTCGGCCCGCGTCCACTATCTGGCGAGCGACACGGTCGGGTTTACCGCCGATCGCGACGTATGCCAAATCGATCATCAAATACAGCTATGACGGAGACTGGGGCAACCCGGTCCTGTGGGCGCCGGTGGCCACGATCTATCAGTACTCGGAGATCCAGAACCGGGACCGCATCGACGAAGACCATCGAACTGCGGCTCGGCACCGAAGATACCCATGGCTTCGGGTGGCTCGTCGGCTTCTATGGAAATCTGCTCGATGAGACCTTGAGCGATTTGAGCCTCGGCGATTATCAGCCGCTCGGCACTCCGGTCGATCCCGTTGATGATCAAAGCGATAACGTCATCGACAGCGGCTACCGGGCGCGCAATCTCGCGCTGTTCGGTGAGCTCGACGGCGATCTTGCGGCGAATCTGCGCTGGTCCTTCGGCCTGCGCGGCGAGCGTTGGAGCGCGAACTACCAAGGAACCACGACCGATTTCCTCGGCACGAATACCGGCTACACCAACGCGCCCGTGACGCCGACGGCCATCGAATCGGTGACGCCGGCCGCCTTGAGCCCGGTCAACAATTTATGGGGCGGCCATGCCTCGCTGACCTACAAGCTCGATTCGACCCAGTCGCTCTACACGACGGTGTCGCGCGGCTACAAGGCGGGCGGATTCAACTTGAGCCAGGGCCTGCTGCCGAACCAGCTGTCTGTTCAATCCGGAAACGGATGTCAACGTGGAAGCGGGATACAAGGCGGACATGCTCGATCACCGGCTCAAGATCAACGCGGACGTCTTCTATCTCTACCGGCACGATGCCCAAATCAAGACCAGCTTCCAAAGCGATCCGTCGAATCCCGACGATTTCGTTTTCTACACCGGCAATGCAGCGAGCGGCCATAACTACGGCCTCGAGAGCGATGTCGACTGGCGCGCAGCCGACCGGGTTACCTTGGGCGCGGACCTAGGTCTATTGCAGACATACTTCGAGGATTTCGTGCAGCAAGGTGCCTCCGGCACGACCCGTTCTCACGGTATCGCGCGAGCTGGCAAATGCGCCGCATTGGCAGGCGGCGGTCAATGCCACTTATCGGGACCCGCGCGGACCGTTCGCGCGCGTCGACGTAACCGGCATGGGCGGGTATTACTTCGATCTTCCGCCGAACGAGACGACTTCCAAGCCGTATGGTCTGTTCAACGCGAAGATCGGCTGGGAAACGGCTCGCTGGTCCGCTTATCTGTCCGGCCGGAATCTGTTGGACAAGCGCTATCCGGTGCGCGGATTCTATTTCGGCGACGTTCCGCCGAATTTTCCGAACGAGGTCTATGTTCAGCTGGGCGATCCGCGGACGTGGGTTGCCAGTGTCTCGGTCAATTTTGGCGGAGAACACCGATGACTCGGCCATGGCTCTGTATGTTTGGTCCATTGTGCGTTAATTTGTCCCTGGCGCGGGCATCGGTTGAATTGCTTAGGACCCCGGAACGCATATGGGCGAGACAGGCACAGGCACGATTCGTGTCGGCATCGGCGGCTGGACCTACGAGCCCTGGCGGGGCACCTTCTATCCGGCCAAACTGCCGCAGAAAGGCGAACTCGAATACGCCAGCCGCCAACTCACCTCGATCGAAGTCAACGGCACCTATTACGGTTCACAGAAGCCTGAGACCTTCGCCAAATGGCATGACGAAACGCCGGACGGCTTCGTCTTTTCGCTGAAGGCTCCGCGCTTCGCCGTGAACCGCAAGGTGCTCGCCGATGCCGGCGGTAGCATCACAAAATTCCTCACAGGCGGCATCACTGAGCTGAAAGACAAGCTCGGTCCGATCAACTGGCAGTTCATGCCCACCAAGAAGTTCGAGCCAGCCGACTTCGAAGCCTTCCTGAAGCTTCTGCCCAGAGAAGCGGCCGGCCGTACGCTGCGCCATGCAGTCGAGGTCCGGCACGGCAGTTTCCGCTCGGCCGAGTTCATCGCGCTGGCGCGCGAGCATGGCGTTGCCATCGTAATCGCCGCCGATTCCGCTCATCCGCAAATCGCCGATGCCACCGCTCCCTTCGTGTACGCGCGAATCATAGGAACCCAGGCGACGGAAGAATTGGGCTACTCCGGCGCGGTACTCGATCTCTGGGCCGCGCGGGCGCGAGCCTGGGCTCGCGGCGCCCCAGCGGACGGGCTCGACTACGTGGAGCCGCCTCGCGCGCGCGGCAATCCCCGCGACGTCTACCTTTATGTGATCAGCGGCCACAAGGTGCGCAACCCCGCCGCGGCAATGTCCCTGACCCGGCGTCTCAGCTGACTTCGCAGTGAGAAAGAAAACGCATGCGCGCGCGGCGCAGCCGGGTGGATTACCCTCGTGCCCGCACCGCCCTCCCTGTCCCGGCTGCCCGCGCTTCGGTGAGAACGGCATTGCCTCTGCCGCGCTCGGTGCGCTCGACGAGCTCGCGCGCATTCACGGCTTGCCCAAGGTCCCGGTGATCTCCGGACCAACCGCCGGTTTTCGGCTGCGCGCACGGCTCGCCATCCGCGGCCGGCTGGGCTCGCCCAAGATCGGGCTGTTCGAACTTGGCACCCACCGTGTGGTTCACATCCCGAACTGCAGTGTTCAGCATCCCTTGATCAATCGCGTCGCTTCCGTCGTACGGCGCGCCTTGGTCGATGCCGAGGTGACGAGCTATTCGGATACCGCCCATTTGGGTCTCGCGCGTTATCTGCAAGTGGTCGTGGAGCGCAGTTCGCAGACCGCGCAGGTGGTGGTCGTCGCCAACAGCGCGAGCGTCGAACCCATGGCAGCCTGCTTGGAATTGATTCGAGAGCGGCTTGGCAGCGAGTTGCACAGCCTGTGGTTCAACGCCAATTGCGAGGGCTCCAACACCATCCTGGGCCCCCACTTCCAAAATTGGTGCGGGCCCGGGAGCGTGGTCGAACGTTTCGGCGGAGCTGCAGTGCATTACCCGCCGGGCGCATTCGGACAGAACAATCTCGACATCGCACAGCAAATCATCGAGCACGTGCGCGCCGAGATTCCCGAGGGCTCACGAGTCGTCGAGTTTTACGCGGGTGTCGGTGCCATCGGCCTGTCTGTGCTGACTCAGGCGGGCGAGATGCGCATGAACGAAGTCAGTCCGCAGTCTCTGCACGGGCTGGAGCTCGGACTCGCCGAACTCGATCCGAAGGACCGGGCCAGGACATCGATCGTGCCAGGCACCGCGGGCGCGGCTTACCTTGCTGCCGCCGGTGCTCAAGTGGTGATCGCCGATCCGCCGCGCAAGGGCCTCGACCCCGAGCTGACCGAGTATCTGAGCGAGCAGCCGCCCGAGCGCTTCGTGTATGTGAGCTGCGGACTCGAATCCTTTCTCAGAGACACCGCACAATTGACCTCACGCGGCAAGTTACGCCTCTGCGCACTCGCAGCATTCAATCTCATGCCGTTCACCGAACATGTGGAAACCGTTGCTCGCTTCGAACGCGCCGTTGTATTCTCCGGCCGATGATCAGAGTGACACCCCGGGATTTCCGCAACGCATTCATGGCAGTCATGAAGTCCGAGCGGGATGGTTTTCGCACCGCGGTCGGCTTCGAGACCAAGTCCTACAACTACTTCATGCGCTCCACTATTTTCCCCAAGATCGCCAAGCATCTAGGCTTGCTGTCCTGGAGAAAGGAGTACCACACGCTCGATGGGATGTTTTACGAGGAACGCGGCACGGATCACGCCGGCAATCATGCCACGTACGCGAAATGGATCTCGGTCGCTCTGGAACATGAAAACACGGGTTCCAACTCGTTCGAAACCATGAACAAGCTGCAGCTGTTCAATACGCCTCTGAAGGTGATGATCACCTATGCGGCCGAGGGAATCGAGACCGATTTGCTGTTGCGAAAGTACGAGACGATCATGGGCGCGGCGGACATGTTCAACGACTTCGCCACTCTGCGGCGGCAACTGTTGATCCTCGGCACGCCGAAAACAGTGGGGGAATGGCGTTTTTACGCTTATGAGTGCGACGGCTTCGTGCTCATGCTGCCCGACTTGGGCCAGGCATACAGGCCGGCCGTGGAAACCGCGGACATTTCGGGTCAGCGTGCTGCTCAGGACTGATAGTGGCTCGGCGGGATGCCGAGCCGCCGCTTGAACATGGTGGCAAACGCCGCCGAACTATCGTATCCGAGATCGAGTGCGATCGAGGTGACTGCCTCGCCGGCCGCAAGCCGTGGCAGCGCGATCGAAAGGCAGGCCTGCTGACGCCATTCGGCAAAGCTCATTCCCGTTTCGCGCCGAAAGCCGCGCGTGAAGCTGCGGCGGCCGATACCGAGCTCGGCGCTCCACGCCGCAATGGTGTCACGCGGGCTGGGACGCTCCAGGAAGGCATGGCATTTGTGCGCCAGCGCCGGCGTGGTCGGGAACGGTACCGCAATCGGAATCACCGGCGCGCGCTCCAGCTCCGCCAGCAGCAAATCGACGACCATGCGGTCGCGGCCGGCGAGGTCATACACCATGGGTATTTCCGCGGCTGCTACCAGCAAACTGCGCAGCAATGCCGACACGCCCAAGACGCGGCAGGCCCGGCCGAGTGAGGCGCAGACGCCGGTCTCGATCAAGACGCTGCGAGTGCTGACCGCGCCCACCATGCGCACCGAATGCGGCGTGCCTCCGGGTATCCACACCGCTCTTTCCGGCGGCGCCACCCAGGCACCCTCGGGAGTGCTGACAGTGACCACGCCGCGCGCTGCGTAGAGCAGCTGGCCGCGACGGTGTTGATGGCGGTCGAGTTCGTACGACGCCGGGTAATCGTTGCTGATGGCCAGCACCGGTCTAGGGACATTCTCGAATTCATCGGAGATGATGCGCTGCAATGTTGGCCCACTCTCGAAGGTTAACGACCCACCCAGTAAAGCGGGCCGTCGCCAAAGGCGTATGGTAGCGCCCTTTGAACCAGCAGGAATAGCGATGCAAGAGCGGGTCTTGGGTCAAAGCGCCGACCGTCCCCTGGGACGGGCCGACCATACTGTATTTGCCGTGATCCTCGCGATCAGCTTCTGCCACCTGCTCAATGACATGATGCAGTCGCTGCTGCCGGCCATCTATCCGAATCTCAAGGCAGACTTCGGCCTGAGTTTCGGTCAGATCGGCATCGTCAGCCTGGTCTACCAGTTGACTGCGTCCATCCTGCAGCCGCTCGTGGGCTCGTACGCCGACCGCCGCCCCACGCCCCTCGCGCTGCCCGGAGGGACGGTGTTTTCACTGGCGGGGCTGGTGGTGCTCTCGATCGCACATAGCTACACGGTGCTGCTGATCGGCGCCAGCCTGCTCGGCGTAGGATCGTCGGTGTTTCACCCGGAGTCCTCGCGCGTCGCCCGGATGGCGGCCGGAGGCCGGCACGGACTGGCGCAATCCCTGTTTCAAGTCGGCGGCAATGCCGGACAGGCTCTGGGCCCGTTGGCTGCGGCGCTGGTCGTCGTGCGGTGGGGACAGTCCAGCCTGATATTCTTCGCGTTGCTCGCGTTGCTCTCCGGCGCGATTCTGTGGAATGTGGGGATCTGGTACAAGCATCACGGCGTGGCGCGGCTCACGAGCGGCGGCGCACACAAGGCACATCACGCGCCATTGCCGCCCGGCAGCGTGAAACGCGGCATGGGTGTGCTGTTGGCGCTGGTGTTCTCCAAGTATGTTTATCTGGCGAGCCTGACCAGCTATTTCACCTTCTACCTGATTCACCGCTTCGGCGTATCGGTGCAGGCGGCGCAGCTCGAGTTGTTTGCCTTCCTCGCCGCCGCGGCCGTCGGCACCATTCTCGGCGGCCCATTCGGCGACCGCATCGGCCGCAAGCGCGTAATCTGGTTTTCCATTCTCGGCACCTTGCCATTCACGCTCGCCCTGCCCTATGCCAACCTATTCTGGACCGGCCCGCTGGTGGTCATCATCGGCCTCATTCTGGCCTCGGCCTTTCCCGCCATCGTGGTGTTCGCACAGGAACTGGTGCCGGGCAAGGTGGGCATGATTTCCGGGCTGTTCTTCGGGCTGGCGTTCGGCATGGGTGGTCTGGGTGCGGCTTCTCTCGGCGCGCTTGCCGACTCCATCGGCATCGAGCGCGTTTACGACCTGTGCTCTTTCCTGCCACTGATCGGCCTGCTGGCGGCGCTGTTGCCCGACATCGAGCACCCGGGATCGCCGCAGGATCGTACGTTAAGCAAATAGGGCATGATAGCGAGCATGCAGCACATGGAACCGGAAGGAACCGATGCGATCATGAGCCGAACCAGCGCGGACGATCGACACCGCCATATCGTCAGCATCGTGCGCCAGCGCGGCTACGTGACCAACGAGGAACTGGCCAAGACCTTCGGCGTCACGGTGCAAACGGTGCGCCGCGACGTCAACAAGCTCGCGGACG
The DNA here is from genome assembly GCA_963807505.1 of uncultured Gammaproteobacteria bacterium. Classification (GTDB taxonomy): domain Bacteria; phylum Pseudomonadota; class Gammaproteobacteria; order Steroidobacterales; family Steroidobacteraceae; genus Bog-1198. Next base: position 469,083 of record CAWECC010000002.1, read on the forward strand.
ACGGCGAAATCCGCCGCCACCATGGCGGCGCCGGCCTTGCGTCCAGCATCCAGAACATCGACTACGTCGAGCGTCAGGGCCTGAGCACGCCGGAAAAGGAGGCGATCGCGGCATTGACCGCCAGCCGAATTCCGAATCACTCCTCCCTCTTCATCAACATCGGCACGACGACCGCGGCGCTCGCCCGCGCGCTCACGGCCCATGAGGATCTGCGTGTCATCACCAACGACCTCAATATCGCGCAGACTCTGTCGCGGAACACCTCGTTCACGGTCATGGTGACGGGCGGAACCGTGCGCAACCGCGACGGAGGCATCGTCGGGCAGTCAACCTGCGACATGATCGGCGAGTTCCGCGTGGACTACGGCATCATCGGAATCAGCGGAATCGACGAGCAAGGCACTTTGCTGGATTTCGACTACGACGAGGTGCGCGCGGCTCGCGCCATCATCAGCAATTCCCGTCAGACATTTCTGCTCGCCGACCACACCAAGTTCATTCGCCATCCCATGGTGCGGATGGGCTCGCTGACCGAGGTGTCGGCACTGTTCACCGACCGGCCGCCCCGGCCCGCCATTCTTCAGCTGCTGGTCGCCAACGGCGTGGCCCTGCACGTCGTCGGTGATGAGAGCGCCTGAGCACCCACCCCTCGGGTTTCGCTTGCGAGCGATACTGTTGCAAGTTATTCTAAAACGAAAATTTAAAGTATAATATTCCGAGCGGCAACGCCACGGAAAAGGGGCTCAGTTGGCCGTCCAAGGCGCGTTCGATCTGCTCGTCGTAGGGAAAAAGTATGAGTAGTGAGGATGAGGCAGGCACCGCTAGAGCCCGTGTCGGCGAGTTGCTCTCCGAGTGCATGGCCACGTTCATCATCCTCGGATTGGGTGATTCGGCCGCCGCGATGTATACGCTCTATGACCCCAGCCCGTACAGCCAAGCCTACTGGGGCGTATGTATAGCCTGGGGGCTTGCAGTCACTCTCGCCATCTACGTGACAGGGCCCGTGTCCGGCACGCATGCCAATCCGGCCGTGACCTTGGCGCTCACTCTATTTCGGGGTTTTCCGCGCGCCAAGGTGCTGCCCTATGTCGGCGCTCAGACCCTCGGCGCCTTTCTCGGCGCTGCCCTCGTCTATCTGTTGTTCTCTCCCGTTCTCGATCACTACAACGACTTGCACCACCTGAGCCGCAATCTCGACGGCGGCGCGGCCGGCGTATTTTTCACCCACCCGGGCGCAGGCATCACACCCCTGCACGCCTTCGTCGACGAAATCGTGCTCACGGGAATCCTGGTACTCGGCATCTTCGCCATTACCGAGGAGTTCAACACACTCGCGCCGATCGCCAACAACGGAGCATTGATCATCGGCCTGCTGGTCGCCACCATCGGCGCATCCGCCGGATACCTGGAGGCATGGCCCATCAATCCGGCGCGGGATTTCGGGCCTCGCCTGTTCTGCTACTTTAGCGGCTGGGGGGCGCAGGCATTGCCGGCTCCGCAGAATTATTGGTGGGTGCCCATCGCCGGTCCGCTGCTGGGCGGCGTCGTCGGCGGGGGCCTGTATCAATGGGTGATTCGGCCGTTTCTTCCGGCCCGGCGAGCCGCGCAAGCGCGGGCTGAAGGAGTTTAGTCATGCAGCGGTCCCGACACGTACTGGCCATCGATCAGGGGACGACTTCCACGCGCAGCATCGTGTTCGACGGCGACGCGCGCAAAATATCCGCCGCGCAGCGCGAATTTCCCCAGCACTATCCGGCCGCAGGCTGGGTGGAACACGACGCCGAGGACATCTGGCGCGACACCTTGTCGACGGCACGCGAAGCCATCGCTCAATCCGGGCTCGGCGCACGCGACATCGCGGCCATCGGCATCACCAATCAGCGCGAGACGGCGGTCGTCTGGGACCGCGGCAGCGGAGCGCCGATTCATCGGGCCATCGTCTGGCAGGACCGGCGCACGGCGGATGTCTGCGCCCGCCTGAAAAAAGACGGCATCGAAGACCTTGTGCGCCAGCGCACCGGCCTGCTGCTCGATCCCTACTTCTCCGGCACGAAGGTCGCATGGTTGCTCGACAACGTGCCGGGTGCACGAGCGCGCGCGGAACGGGGCGAACTGGCCTTCGGCACCATCGACAGCTTTCTGCTCTGGCGGCTGACGGGCGGCCGTGTGCACGCAACCGACGTGACGAACGCCTCGCGCACGCTGCTGTTCGACATTCATCGGCAGCAATGGGATGAGGACCTGCTGCGGCTGATTCGAGTACCGCGCGCCCTGCTTCCCGAGGTCAGGGACAGCAGCGAAGTCTACGGCGATACGGCTCCGGGACTGTTCGAGCATCCGATTGCGATCGGCGGGATCGCCGGCGACCAGCAGGCCGCGCTCGTCGGTCAGGCATGCTTCGAGCGCGGAATGGTCAAATCGACCTACGGCACAGGCTGCTTCGCGTTGCTCAACACCGGCGACACGCCGGTGCTGTCGCAGAACCGGCTGCTGACGACGCCCGCGTATCGCATCAAGGGCCGCACGACATATGCGATGGAAGGCTCCATTTTCGTTGCCGGTGCCGCGGTCAAGTGGCTGCGCGACGGACTCCGCGTCGTCGGCAATGCCGCAGAAACGGCCGCCCTCGCGGCGCAGGTACCCGACAGTCATGGCGTGTACATGGTGCCCGCGTTCGTAGGACTTGGGGCGCCGCATTGGGAACCGGGTGCGCGCGGACTGATCTGCGGACTCACGCTCGACGCCACCGGGGCCCATCTGGCACGAGCCGCGCTCGAATCGGTGGCGTATCAGACGCTGGATCTGACGGCCGCGATGTCCCGGGATGGCGCGAGCACGGCGGCAACCATCCGCGTGGACGGTGGCATGGCCTCAAACAACTGGTTCTGCCAGTTCCTGGCCGACGTGCTCGACGCCCGTGTCGAGCGGCCGACCGAGCTCGAGACGACGGCGCTCGGCGCTGCTTTTCTCGCGGGGCTCGCCACGGGCGTATGGGCGGATCTGAAGGCCGTCGCCGCGACCTGGGCTCTGGGCGCCGCATTCCTCCCCGCGATGCCGGCGGCTCGCCGGACCGAAGCGGTCGCCGGCTGGCGTACGGCATTGCACCGAACCCTGCTGGCGCATTGAATGCACCCCGCACTCACTCTCGCGCAATTAGCCCGCGATCTGGCATCCGGCCGCACCACCAGCCGACAGCTGGTCGAGGGTTGTCTGGCGAATATCGCGGCGGCGGACGGCGAAGGTCCGCGCGTTTTTTTGACCGTTCACGCGCAGCAAGCGCTGGCGGCGGCGGACTTCCACGATCAGATGCGCAGGTGCGGTGCGGCGGCCAGCATGTATGCCGGAATTCCGATCTCGGTAAAGGACTTGTTCGACCTGGCCGGGGATGTGACCACGGCCGGATCGACCGTGCTTCAAGGCACCGCGCCCGCGGTCCGGGACGCGGCCGCGGTGGCGCGTCTCAAAGCCGCCGGCTTCGTCGTGATCGGCCGCACCAATATGACGGAGTTCGCCTTCTCGGGCCTCGGTGTCAATCCTCACTATGGAACGCCTCTGAATCCCTGGGAGCGCGCCAACAAAAGAATTCCCGGAGGCTCGTCATCGGGCGCCGCGGTATCAGTCACGGACTCGATGGCGTTTGCCGCCTTGGGGACGGACACTGGCGGCTCCTGCCGGATCCCCGCGGCCCTGTGCGGTGTCGTCGGATTCAAACCGACCGCAAGCCGAATTCCACTGGCGGGCTGCTATCCTCTTTGCAGGACCCTCGATTCAGCGGGGCCGCTCGCCAACTCGGTCGCATGTTGCGCCGTGCTGGATGCCGTACTCTCGGGTGAGTCCGCGTTTCATGAGATGAGCGTCAGGGGTCTGCGCTTCGGCGTGCTGGGCGGCTATGTTCTAGAGGGACTCGTAACGGAAGTCGCATCCGGCTGGGAACGGGCGTTGCGCGCGCTCGCAAAGGCGGACGCTCGCCTGAGCCACATCGTCGTTCAAGAATTCGACGAACTGCCGCGGATCAATCGCAAGGGCGGCCTTTCTTCCGCGGAAGCCTATGCTCTGCATCGCGAGCGTCTGGCGAGCGATGCCTCGCAATACGACCCGCGAGTCGCGGCGCGCATTCTGCGCGGCCGCGAGCAGGACGCGGCCGACTACATCGATCTGCACGCCGAGCGTGCAAACTTCATCGCCCAGGTCACGCCGCGTCTGGCCGCTTTCGATGCGCTGCTCATGCCGACGCTGCCCATCGTCGCGCCATTGTTGACGGACCTGGCCTCGGACGAGGCCTATGTGAGACTCAACATGTTGTCGTTGCGCAATTCCAGCGTGGTCAATTTCCTGGATGGCTGCGCCATTTCGATTCCCTGCCAGGAGCCGGACGCGGCGCCCGTGGGCCTGACCATCTTCAGCCTTCGCAACACCGACCGCCGGCTCCTGGCGATTGCCGGCGCGGTGGAAAATTGTCTGCGTTGACCTACGCTCAATAGACCTCGGGCACCAGCATATCGGCCGGCACGGCCTGCCGGGAGTAGTGCTCGTGACGCTCGCGCTCGGGCAGAACGACGGGCGCCTTGTGCACCTCATTGTAGGGGAACTGTTTCAGCAGATGATCGATGCAATTGAGCCGTGCGCGCTTCTTGTCGACCGCATGCACCACCCACCAGCGCGCCTCGGGAATGTGCGAACGCTCTAGCATGATTTCTTTCGCCTTGGTGTACTCCTCCCAGCGGCGCCGCGACTCGAGATCCATCGGACTGAGCTTCCACTGCTTCAGCGGATCGTGTATCCGGCCGAGAAAGCGCAAATGCTGCTCCTCGTCGGTGATGGAGAACCAATACTTGAGCAGATGGATGCCGGAGCGCACCAGCATGCGCTCGAATTCCGGCACGGAACGGAAAAACTCCTCGTATTCCTCCGGGGTGCAGAACCCCATCACATGTTCCACGCCCGCGCGGTTGTACCAGCTGCGGTCGAACAGGACGATTTCGCCCGCGGCCGGAAGATGCTCCGCGTAGCGCTGAAAGTACCATTGCGTGCGCTCGCGGTCGTTCGGTGCCGGCAGCGCCACCACTCGGCACACGCGCGGATTCAGGCGCTGGGTGATGCGCTTGATCGCGCTGCCCTTCCCGGCCGCATCGCGCCCTTCGAATAGAATCACCACTTTCTGGCGGGTGTCCACCACCCAGTCCTGCAGCTTCACCAGTTCCGCCTGCAGCCGGAACAGCTCGCCGAAGTAGCGCTGCCGATACTCCTTTTCCACATCGGCGTTCTCTCCCGCCGGCATCCCGGGCAGCGGATGCCGATCCTCGATCTCGATCTCGAGCTCTTCATCGTAGCTATCCGCAAGATCGCGGCTGATGCGGCGGATCAGTTCCTCGCTGTCGAGCGCTGGCATGTCATTCATCATCGAACCTCATGGTGTAGCCGCGAACCTCAGAGTGTAACCGGGCATGCCGTCACGCCCCATATGTCTTTTGCATATTCCTCGATCGTCCGGTCGCTCGAGAACTTGCCCGAAGACGCGATGTTCAAAACCGCCTTGCGTGCCCATTCACGCGGCTTGCCGTACCAATCGCACAGGCGCCGATCCGACTCGAGATACGAGTTCAAATCCGCCAGGTGCATATAGAAATCACCGTGCAGCAGAATGTCGTGGATGGGCTTGAACAGGTTCGGGTCCGAAGCGCTGAAATGGCCCGAGCCGATCAGATCCAGGGCCGCCCGCGTCTCTGGGTCGTGCTGGTAATGCCAGCGCGGATCGTACCAGCCGCGGCTGCCGGCGACCTGATCGGCAGTCAGCCCGAATAGCAGAAAGTTCTCCTCGCCGGCTTCGTCGGCCATCTCTATGGTGGCGCCATCGCGCGTGCCCATGGTCAGCGCACCGTTCATCATGAACTTCATGTTGCTGGTGCCGCTGGCCTCGTAGCCCGCGGTGGAGATTTGGTTGGAGACGTCGCTCGCAGGAATCAACCGCTGCGCCAGCGAGACATCGTAGTCCGGCAGGAAAATGACCCGCAGCTTGAGGTTCGCGGCCGGATCTTCGGCAATGCTTCGCGCCAGATTTTCAATGAATTTGATGATGAGCTTGGCCAGGGCATAGGCGGGTGCAGCCTTGCCGGCGAAGAAAAATGTCCGCGGCGGCAGATCGAGGTGCGGGTTGCCTCGTAGCCGATTGTAGAGCACCACGATGCGCAGGGCATTGAGGAGCTGCCTCTTGTATTCATGAATACGCTTGATGTGGCAGTCGAAGATCGTATTCGGATCCACCGCCACGCCGAACTTCCCGTTGAGCCACGCAGCGCACTGTTTCTTGCTCTCGAGCTTGACCCGCCTGAAGCGATCGAGAAAATCTGCATCAGCGGCCAGAGGCTTGAGCCGGCTGAGCTGGCTCAAGTCCGTAATCCATGCGTCGCCTATGGCGTGGCTGATCAGGCCGGCCAGGGGCGGATTCGCCAGGAGCAGCCAGCGGCGGGGCGTGACGCCGTTGGTCTTGTTGCCGAACCTTTCGGGGAACATCTCCGCCAGATCCTTGACCGTGGTCGTGCGCAACAGCCTGGAATGGATTTCCGCGACTCCATTGGTGCTGTGCGTCCCGACGATGGCCAGGTTGGCCATGCGCACATGCTTGACCGGCCCTTCCTCGATCAAGCTCGTGCGCCTGACCCGGCCTTCGTCGCCCGGGAATTTCGACCGTACTGCGTTGAGCAGTCGCCGGTTGATTTCGTAAATGATCTCGAGCTGGCGCGGCACGAGGAGTTCGAACCACGGCAGAGGCCATTTTTCCAGCGCCTCGGGCAGCAGGGTGTGATTGGTGTAGCCCAGAGTCCTGCAACACAGGTCCCAGGCAATGTCCCAGCCCAAGAGCGCTTCGTCGAGCAGAATGCGCATCAGCTCGGGCACGCAGAAGCTGGGATGAGTATCGTTCAGCTGCACGGCGGCTTTTTCGGGCA
>CAWECC010000003.1:0-576007 GCA_963807505.1 uncultured Gammaproteobacteria bacterium
AGCGAGCATCGCGTAGCAGATGTGTTCGTCCGCGGCGGATGCGATGCAGTCGATCGATGCAACACGCCCGACGTGGATTGCGCCACCCTCGGCGATCAACCATTCGATGTTTGCGAAGTGACCAGGCTTGGTTGGCGCCTTCTTTGTGCCAGCGGTTCGATGTGGCTTTTGCGACGGCATGAGTCGCAGCTTACTGGGCGCGGATGCTCGGCTGCCAGCGATGCGGAACAGTTCCTCGATGCGGCTTGCCGGCTGCGTGGGCAACCGCTCCAGGACGTCCTTGAGGTAACGGTACGGGTCATGCCCATTGAGCTTGGCGCTTTGGATGAGGCTCATGATGTTCGCGGCACGTCGGCCTGCGCGCAGCGAGCCGCAGAGGAGCCAGTTTCCGCGGCCGAGAGCAACCGGCCTGATTCTGTTCTCCAGATGGTTGTTATCTATTGGCAGTTCGCCATCATCCAGATAGCGCGTGAGCGCCGCCCAGCGACCAAGACTGTAGTCGATAGCCTTCGCCGTCGCGGAGCCGTCCGGGACCTGGCCGCGTTGTCGGGTGAACCACTGCCGCAAGGCCTCGGCGATGGGTTTCGCGCGCTGCTGTCGCAGCAGATGCCGGCCCTCCGCATCAAGTTTCCGTTCCCGTGCTTCGTCCTCAACGCCGTACAGTGCCGCGAAGTACTTCAAGCCCTCGCCAGCGATTTCGCTGCGATGATTTGCATACAGATCATGGAGCTTGCGTCTCGCGTGCGCTGCACAGCCGATCTCAACGACGCCGCGATCGAAGAGCCTCTTGTAGCCAGCGTAGTCATCACAGACAAGCTTGCCACACCAGGTACCCAGGAACGAACGCGCATTCACGCCGGCACGGGATTCGGCAAAGTCGTAGATCACCGTCTGCAGCGTGTCGTATTCGCTGGTGCTGTAGCTCCACAGATACGCCCGATGCGTCTTGCCCAAGCCGGGCTTGAGCATCGGCACCGGCGTCTCGTCTGCGTGGAGCACCGATCGGGCGAGCATCAGCGCCTTCATGGCCTCGACCAGGGGTTGTAGCCGTACCCCGCAGATCCCCAACCACTGCGCGAGGGTCGAACGCGGCAGCGCAAGGCCTGATCGCTCGAAGATCGCTTCCTGTCGGTACAGGGGCGCGTGGTCGGCATATTTGGCCACCGCGACCTGCGCCACGAGACCGGCAGTGGGGATGCCTTTATCGATGATATGCGGCGGCATCGGCTCTTGGACCAGCCGTTCGCAAGAACGGCAGACCCACTTCCCGCGCACGTGCTGCTCGACTGTGAAGACCCCTGGCGTGTAGTCGAGTTTCTCGCTCACGTCCTCGCCGATGCGCTCCATCCGGCAACCGCAGCTGCATTGCGTATCCGTCGGCTCGTGAGGGATGCGATGCCGCGGGAAGGATGAGGGGAGCGCCACACGTCGCGGCTTATCCTTGGGCGGCGAGGCGGCCCTTTCCGTGAGCTCCTCGATCTCGAAGCTGACCGCCTCGATATCCGCATCAATGCTTTCGTCCAAGAGCGAGCGCTGCACGGGTCCAAGCTGTTCGCTCTTGCGGTCATAGCGCCAACGCTTCAGGATCGCCATCTCATGCGTGAGCTGGTCGATCTTCAGTTGCTTGGTTTTGAGTTCCTTATCGCGACTGGCCAGCTGCGATTCTTGTTCGGCGAGCTGCGCGAGGAGGGTCGTCGTCAGAGCCCGCAGCGATTTTGCGTCCATCTGAGCGAGCTGTGAGGTCCACTCCATGGACCTCGATGCTGCCACAACTGCGGCGCGTTTTACAGCATTTTTAGCGGTATTTTCTTCATAGCACGCGGATCTTTGCACGCTCATCAAGCCGCTCCCACGGCAGCCCCACGATAAGCGCCTGCAGTTGATCGTTCGAGATTGGCATGCCACGATCGTGTCGAGTTGCAGCTCGGATGAAGCTGCCTTCGTAGAGTCGTCGCGCACACAGCCAGAGGCCGAAGCCGTCGTGTACCAGTACCTTCATCCGATTGCAGCGCTTGTTGAGGAACAAATAGGCATGATGGGCGCGCGCCTCGCCGAACACCGTCACTACGCGGGCAAGTGCGGTGTCAACCCCGGCACGCATATCGAGCGGCTCGATGGCGAACCACGCGGCATCGACGCGGATCACTTCACGAGCTCCCGCAGCACTGCTGCACATGAACGGGCTGCCGAGGCCGGCCACTCGATGGTGATGCGTCGATCCTTGCGATGCACTTCAATGCGGATTGATTCCGCCGCCGGGCTCGAGTTAGAGGCCATCCGGACCGGCACGAACGACTCGGGTCTCTGCAACGTCTCAGCGGCCGCGGTGGGGCGGATCGCGATCGGCGTCTTGCCGCGTTCCGCCTGCGCCACCCAGCTACGCAGCAGGTTCGCGTTCAAGCCCCGGGCCAGGGCTACGGCCGCAACGGAGACGCCCGCCTGCTGGCAGGCACCAACCGCTTCTGCCTTGAATAGGGCGCTGTGGGTTCGTCGACGACGACGACCGGTCTCGATAGCGGGCTCGATAGTGGACATGTGCACACCTCTCCATTTAGGGAAAGGTGCATCCATAGCCCCAAGCGTCCGCATCAGGAAGGTGTGATTGGCAGCCGCTTACTTATCGTCGGCCAATTGCAACAACATCCTCGGTGTGCGAAGCGTACGTTGATGAAAACCTTCGACGGGAGGGGAGGTGACGAGGCCCATGCAGTATCCCGGTACCATATCAACGGCGACGCGTGGAAAACCGTTACAGGTAGCCGATTGAATGACGTAGGGCTGTGGTGAAGCGGCCGCAATCACGCTGGAGTTCAAGAAGACACAGGCGGATAGCACTATCCCATAACGCAACGCTGTGTGACCGAGATGCGATTTCATACCATTTCCTTATAGATCTGCCGATTGATCGAGGAGTACACGATGGCTGGCGATGGCGCCGTTGATGGACCTTTAGTGCGCGCCGCGGTCTCGCATTCGCTGCACGGCATTGTCGTAAGTCGGATTGCTTTTTTCGGTCTGAGCGGCCTGATATTCGCGTAACGCATCAGTCCACTGCTGGGCATTCTCATAGATTTTACCGTTATTGAAGTGGGTGTTCGCCCGCGTATTAGCGGCCTGTGGCCCATCCGCCAATGCAATCGCCTTTCGATTGGCCCAAAGCGCCTCAGCCACCCGGCCGGACTTCTGGTGTTGATTGCCGGGCCCTCTCTATGAACAGCGATCGTGTGCGTATTGTCGAAGAACGCCTGCTCTCGGACGACTGGTACGTCTTGAAGAAAACGACCTTCGAGTATCAGTGCCGGGATGGACGTTGGCAAAAGCTCAGCCGAGAGACCTATGATCGGGGCAACGGCGCGGTGCTGCTGTTGTTCAACGTTGAACGCTCCACGGTGGTGTTAATCCGACAGTTCCGATTTCCCACGTTTGTAAACGGCTGTAATGATGGACTTTTGATCGAGGCCTGCGCGGGGTTGCTCGATGGGGAGGATGCGAGTACTTGCATCCGCCGTGAAGCCGAAGAAGAAACGGGCTTCAGGGTCAGATCGCCACGCAAGATCCTAGAGGCATACATGAGTCCCGGGTCCGTCACCGAAAAGTTGCACTTCTTCGTTGCCGAATATGAATCTCAGGATCGTGTGTCCGCGGGCGGAGGCGATGCCACCGAGGGCGAAGATATCGAAGTAATGGAGTTGCCGCTGTCCTCAGCGCTGCAGATGATCGGTACGGGCGCGATCCAAGACGGCAAGACCATAATGCTCTTGCAATATGCCGCTCTCGTCGGATTGGGCCGATTGCGCGAAGTCTGATTCTCGCATTGCCGGCGGCGCGGCTGACGGTCGCGGCTACCCGGTTTGGGTTGCTCTATTACTGATTTTCCTCAGGCGCATCCTTGGGTAGACTGCGAGACAGGCATTGGCCCAAGGTGTACGGTGCACGCATGACCGCGAGAAATGTCTTTCCGCTCGACGGTGGCTGCGATTGCGGCATTGTCCGCTATCGTATGGTTGAGCGACCGCTGTTCGTACACTGCTGCCATTGTCGTTGGTGCCAGCGAGAGAGCGGCGCGTCCTTCGCATTGAATGCCATGATCGAAGCAGATTACGTAGTTGATGTGGGTGCCGAGCCGGAAATCATCGATACGCCCTCCAACAGCGGGAAGGGGCAGCAGATCGCGCGCTGCCCCAAATGCCGAGTGGCGGTATGGAGCAATTATGCTGCCGCGGGTCCCGTCATCAGGTTTGTTCGCGTCGGCACCCTTGACGTACCAGATCACTTGCCGCCCGATATACACATCTTTACTTCCTCCAAGCAACCCTGGGTTCAACTTCCGGCGGGTGTTCCGTCTGTCGCGGACTATTACAAGCGTGAATCTTATTGGCCACCAGAGAGTCTCGCCCGCCACCTGTTGGTATTACCTAAGATTGAGATTTATCGCGCGTCACTACGCACCGGCTGATTCACTCGTCCTGGACCGGGTTGCTCAAGACACCCATCCCCTCGATCTCCACTTCGAAGATATCGCCCGTGCTGCATAAAAACAGGTGGCTTGCGCGCCGCGCCGACGCCACCGGGTGTTCCGGTGATGATCACATCACCCGGCTCCAGACTCATCGCGACGCTGATCATTTCGATCAGCGCGGAGACGCTGAAGATGAGCTGGTCGGTATTCGCATCCTGCATGACTCGGCCGTTCAAGCGGCCTTGGATGCGCAACCCGTGGGCCCCCGGCGGCACTGCATCGGGCGTCACCAGCCAGGGGCCGAATGCCCCTGTGGCATCGAAATTCTTGCCCATCGTCCACTGCGGCGTGCGCAGTTGGAAATCGCGAATCGTCGCATCGTTGAACAGGGAGTAGCCCGCAACGTGATCGAGGGCTCTGTCGGGCTGGATGCGGCGTCCTCTCCGGCCGATCACCACGGCGAGTTCTGCCTCATAGTCGAGCGCTGACGATTCGGGTGGCCGCCGGATCGGTTCACGGTGAGCGATCAGACTTGTCGCGAAGCGTGCGAAAATTTCCGGATAGACCGGCTTTTTGAGTCCGCTTTCCTCAAGGTGATCATCGTAGTTGAGACCGACACAGATGATTTTCGGCGGCTTGGGGACCGGAGGCAGTATTCGAACTGTGTTCAGGTCGATTGCGTGCTTGGGCAGAAGGTCTTCTGCCTGCGCGCAATAGATCTGCACCTTGTGCAATCAGTTCGGGCAGAGTGCCAGGAAAGCCGCTGTCGCGCGCAGTAAGGCCATGCCAGCCCGAGCCGTCATCCACCGCAATTCCGGGGACACCCGCCTTCTCGAAATGGACAATTCGCATAAATTTCCTTCAGTGGTGGGCGGACACGCGCCTCTGCGTCATCGATTCGTTCGCGGGGTTATCTTGTCGGGGAGAGCCTCGATAAATAATCCATTTCCAACTCGCCTTCATAAGTTTCGGCGCCGACCTTCAATGCTTCCTTCACGCGTGCTTGCGTCACCTCGCTTGCGACACTCAAGTCGGATTCATGGGCCTCCACCAGAAGCCCCTCGGCCATGGAGCTAAATGCTCCAGTATCTACGGCCGCCTTGGCGTGAGCGATAGCGTGTGCAGGAAATGAGGCAATGCGGTGAGCCAGTTTCTCGACAAAAGGCGTCAGCTCGTCCGGCGGAAATGCTCGATTGATATAGCCGTAATGTTCCGCCAGCTCCGCCGAGAGATCATCGCAACCCAGGAGCACCTCCAACGCGCGTCCCCGTCCAATGAGCCGTGGCAATCTCTGTGTAGAACCGCCGCCCGGAACAAGTCCGACCGCCACCTCTGGTTGGCCGAAGATCGCTTTGCCAAGGGCGGCAAAACACATATCCATGGCGAGGGCGATCTCACTCCCCCCGCCCCGAGCCCGGCCCTCGATTTTGGCGATGGTTACTTTAGGCATGTTCCTGAAGCGCTCGCCGATCGTCTGCGTAAAGCGAAAGCTGCGGGTCGTAGATACCGTTTTAGAAGCTGATCCAACGCGGCCCAAACCAGAGTGGGCGATAAAGAAATCCGGCAGCGCACTCTGCAAGACCACAACCCGGACGCTTTCATCCGCCTCGAGGTCCCTGCCAAGTTGATCCAATTCCTCTGACAGAACTTCATCAAGGAGATTGATCGGTGGGTGATCGATGCTGACGAACGCGACTCCGGAATCAAACACCAAACGGAAACATTTGTAGTCAGAATACTGCATGGGAATGGCTCCATTGCGGTGGGTCCGCGTATGCAGACCGGAACCAAGTCTGACGGGGGCGCGACAGCTCGATATATCCCCCGAACAGGGGGGGCAAACGAGGACACCTTAGGCTGCTCACTACTCCGTCGCCGCAGGCAAGAATAACCAGCTGCAGGACTCGATCGACAGAGAGGGCGGCAGGCGGCGCGAACCAGACCTGTTGCGATCTCAACCAGCCGGATTGATGTTTGCGATATGCTTGACGGTCACAGCACCCGCCCAATGCAGGCGGCGTTCAAATGGGGTAATGATGATCAAAGCTAACTTGAGCCGCCGGCGTTTCATGCAGCTCGCGGGCGGCGGTCTGGGTGCATGCGTATACGCGCCGTTCTCACGTATGGCGTGGGCGCAGGAGAGGCTCGATCCGGAGCTGATCGTATTCAACGCCAAGGTCTACACGGTCGATGCACGCTATCCGCGTGCCGAGGCGTTCGCGGTAAGCCAAGGGCGGTTCGTTGCCGTGGGCAGCAGCGCGGATGTCCGCAATCTGGCTCGCCGCAGCACGCAGCTGTTCGATGCGCAGCAGATGACTATCGTGCCGGGCTTCATCGACTGCCACAATCATGCGCCCGGAGAGACGCTGCTCTATGAGGTGCTGGTGGGCGATCCGGTCGAAGTCAAATTCGTCACGATCGACAGTATCATCGATAAGCTCAGGAAGAAGGCGAGCGAGACGCCGGCGGGTACCTGGGTTGAGGGCTACTTCTTCGACGACACCAAGGTGCTCGACAAGCGGCAGCTGAATGTCCACGACCTGGACAAGGTGTCAATGCAGCACCCCGTCGTGGTCCATCATCGGGGCGGCCATACCGGTTTCTACAACAGCAAGGCGCTGCAACTGGCCGGAATCACACCGGGCACGCCCAATCCCGCGGGCGGTACCTTCGACCATGACGATGATGGGCAGCTCAACGGCCGCGTCACCGACAAAGCCATGGACGTGTTCGACAAGGTCGGTGTGCGGCCGAGCTATCCGCCAGCGATTCAAGCGCAGCGCAGCCGCGCGGGCATGGCCCACATCTCCCAGCAGTTCGTGCGCTATGGGCTGACGAGCGTGCATCATGAGGGTGGGGATCTCATGGCTCTGCAGCAGATTCGTGCGAGCGGGGAACTCAAGCACCGGGTCAGCTACGAGGCGGACGGTGCGGTGCTCGAGGCGATGATTGCCAATGGCATCGAGACCGGCATCGGCGATGAGTGGCTGCGATTTGGCGCAACCTCCGAGCATACCGTCGATGGTTCGTTCTCGGAACGCACGATGGCGCTGAGCGTGCCGTATTCCGGCAGGCGTGACGGGTATCGAGGCAATGTCACCGAATCGCAGGCGGTGCTGAACGACTGGGTCGAGCGCGTGCACCGCGCCGGCATTCAGCCCAACTGCCACGCGAACGGCGATGTCGCCATCGACATGGTGCTCACGACCTACGAGCGTGCGCTGAAGCTCATTCCTGCCAAGGACGTGCGTCCGAAGATCACGCACTGCACTCTGATCAACGATGATCTGCTACGCAGGATGAAAGCCTTGGATGCGGTGCCGGCGCCCTTCAACAGCTATGCGTATTACAACTCGGATAAGTTCCACTTTTACGGTGAGGAACTGATGCGCCACTGCATGGCGTACCGGTCCTTTTTGGATGCGGGCATCCACGTCGCGGCGGGGTCTGATTTCGACCCGGGACCGTTCTCGCCCCTCATGGCCATTCAAGGCATGGTCACCCGCAAAGGTTGGAACAACGAGATCTGGGGTGCGAATCAGCGCGTCAGCGTCAGCGAGGCTCTGCAGATCAATACGCTCAATGGCGCCTACAACTCGCACGAGGAGACGATCAAAGGCTCCATTTCGGCCGGGAAGCTGGCGGACTTTGTGGTGCTCGCAGAGGATCCGCATACCGTGGATCCGGACAAGATCAAGGACATCAAGATCTTTCGCACAGTGACCGGAGGGGCGACGGCCTATCAGGCCTGAGATGATTCGATTCGGCTGGCGCGTGGGGAGCTAGATCTGAACTGCGGGAGTTTGCTTGATGTCTCTTGTTCGCGTATTCGGACTGTTCGTGCTGACCGCCCTTGCCGAGATTCTCGGTTGCTACCTTCCGTATGTTTGGCTCAGGAAGGGCGGATCCATTTGGTTGCTGGTTCCCGCAGCGTTAAGTCTCGCTCTCTTTAGTTGGCTTCTGACGTTGCATCCGGCGGCGGCAGGGCGCGTATATGCCGCTTACGGAGGTGTCTACGTTGCCGTTGCCCTGCTTTGGCTTTGGCGAATCGATCGTGTGCCACTGACGCTCTGGGACATAGTCGGCGCCGCGGTTTCCATCACAGGGATGGTCATCATCGTCTGGGGAGGCTGGCGCGCCTGATGGCTGCGGTTCCGAGGCTCCGCCGCAACGACCCTGCTCTGAGCTTGACATTACGAATATCCTCGTAATATGGTAAGAGAATGAAAACACCCCTTGTCATTGCGGCGCTGAGTGCGCTTGCACATGAACATCGACTGAAGATTTATCGGCTGCTGGTCGAACAAGGCCCTGAAGGCCTATCGGCGGGCATCATTGGCGACCGTGTCGGTCTCTTACCGTCATCCTTGACCTTCCATCTGCAGAATCTTCAGCGCGCCGGCCTGATCTTGCAGCAGCGGGTGAGCCGGCAGCTTATTTACAGCGCGGACTTTGAAGTGATGAATGGACTCATCGGCTATCTGACCGAGAACTGCTGTTCGGGGAGCGGCGAATCGTGCGGCGAGGCGTGCGCACCCGTTCGACCGAAGAAAAGCGCGAAGCGCGCTGCCAAAGTCGCATGACAAAGGTCGAGCAAACCATCAGTGCAGGTCCCGAGCCCGAGGCCGCAAGAGGCCTGCTGGCAGCCGCCAATCTTCCGACCTCGGATTTGACCGATAAAGACCTGACTTCGTTTTTCTACTGCGGACCGGCCGCCAGCCCCTCGGCGCTGATCGGCCTCGAGATCTACGGGACAGAGGCATTGCTGCGCTCACTCGTCGTCGATCCCAGCGTCCGCTCGATAGGCCTTGGGTCAGCACTTGTCGAGCGCGCCGAGATTCACGCGGCAAAGCACGGTGTGGGAGCACTATATCTGCTCACGACCACGGCGGAAGCCTTCTTCGCCCGTCGTGGCTACCACCGTATTGACCGCGCCGTTGCTCCTGCGGCCATCCGATCGACGAGAGAATTTGCCGGTTTGTGTCCGGCAAGCTCCGCATTCATGTTGAAACGACTTTAAACAGAGGCGACCGAAATGAAACGATTCCACGTCCATGTCAGCGTCAAAGACATTCCGGCCTCGATCCTCTTTTATCGAGAACTTTTCAATGCCGAACCGACCGTCGTTAAAGATGATTACGCCAAGTGGATGCTTGACGACCCACGCGTGAACTTCGCGATCAGCAATCGGGCTCGTCCGACCGGCGTCGATCACTTAGGCATTCAGGTCGAGGATCGTGCCGAACTCACCGAAGTATACGGACGGCTCAAGAAGGCAGGGGGCCCCTTGATCGAGGAAGGCGAGACTACCTGCTGCTATGCGCAGAGCGAGAAAAGTTGGACTCATGACCCTCAGGGCATCGAGTGGGAAACTTTTTTGACCACCGGTGAGAGCGCCCTATACGGCACCGATGTGATCGCGCCAAAGGCGAGCAAAGCTTGCTGCACGCCGCATCAGGCTGTCTGAGTTTGCCGGTCTGCTCAATCGACCGGGTGAGCCTCCAAGAACGTGTGGACGCAATTGGCCGCGCACCGAACCTCCCGACCAACAATGCGCGCTGAACAGTTGTCCCGCCGACTAATTGCCGAGGGCTTTGGATCGGCACTCCTAGCCGCGACCGTGGTGGGGTCCGGAATCATGGCGGAACGTCTCAGCGGGGGCAACGTGGCGGTCGCGCTCCTCGCCAACACGGGCGCGACCGTCGCGGTGCTCGCAACCTTGATTGCACTGCTCGGCCCCTTAAGCGGCGCCCACTTCAATCCCGCTGTATCCGCCATCCAGGCGCTACGCGGCCAACTGTCGTGGCTGGACGCCGGCCTATACACGGTTGTGCAAATCGTCGGTTGCTGTTTCGGTGCACTGCTTGCGCATGTCATGTTTGAGTTGCCTATGTGGCAGGTGGCGGCGCATGTGCGAACCGGGCCGGCTCAATGGCTCTCGGAAGGTGTGGCGACTTTCGGCCTTGTGCTCGTCGTTCTCGGTCACCGTCGCGCTCAAGATGCGCCGTGGATGGTCGCTGCCTGGATCGGAGCGGCATATTGGTTCACGGCTTCAACTTCATTCGCGAACCCGGCCATCACGATTGCACGCTCGCTGACCAATACGTTCGCCGGCATTCGCCCCGCCGACGCCCCCGCGTTCATCCTGGCGCAGTTCGTCGGCGCTCTCGCGGCCCTGGCAATGGCCCGTGTACTCCTTCCGGTGAAGGATGCGACCAATGCATTATCCGACACCCAAAATGCTGTCGAGCAAACCCCAGAAAAGAAAGTGGAGGCCGTAAATGCCTGAGTCCGTTCCAATCACGATCTATCACAACCCGTCGTGTGGCACGTCCCGCAACACACTGGCGTTGATCCGCAACGCCGGCATCGAGCCCACGGTTATCGAATACCTGAAAAATCCGCCTGATCGCTCGACACTCGAGTCGTTGATTAGGCAGATGGGCATTCGTCCCCGCGACTTGCTACGCCAAAAAAGCTCAACTTATGAGGAATTGGGGCTTCAGGGCGATCATTGGATTGATTCGCAGCTGATCGACCAGATGCTCGCGCATCCCATTCTCATCAATCGGCCGATCGTCGTAACACCATGGGGCGCGAAATTGTGCCGACCGTCCGAGGTGGTCTTGGACATTCTTCCTTTGCCGCAGAAAGGTCCCATCGCAAAGGAAGACGGGGAGCCGGTAATCGACGCGAAGGGTCGCCGCGTACGCTGAATCTACAGAAGTCAATGCCCGTGACGGTGATGAATGTCTGGATAGTGCGGGTGGATGTGCGTGAGTGGCTCGTGGGTATGCTCATGTGAATGCGGCTCAGCGCCGTCCCACGGAAAGGCATGGCGGTGCCGATGGTGCACATCGTGATGGTGGCTGTGCGCGTGAGTGAGCGGCTCGTGGGCATGCTCGTGTTCGTGCCTTTCGGTGAGGTGCAGCCACACGCCCGCTGCCATCAGACCCGCTGCGATCCAGAAGGCGAGGGACATCGGTTCGTGGAAGAAGGCTATCGCAATGGCGGCGCCTATGAAGGGTGCCGTCGAGAAGTAAGCGCCCGTCCGTGAGGCGCCAAGACCGCGCAACGCAAGGACGAAGAGGACGAGGCTCACGCCATACCCGACGAAGCCAACCAGCATCGCGGTCGCAAGTGTCACAGCAGTGGGGAGCGCAGCGCCGAGCGTCAGAGCGAGCGCCAGGTTGGTGGTCCCTGCAACCAGCCCCTTCGTTGCGGCGATGAAGACCGCATCCGACGCGGAGATCTTGCGAGTTAGATTGTTATCGATGGCCCAACATAAACACGCGGCAGCTACCGCGAGGGTACCCATGAGGCTGCCGCGGGAACCCGCGGCGGTCTGCCACACGAGCGCCACCCCGCCGGCGACGATCAGCGCCATCCCGAGCACAATGCGACGGTCGGCGTTTTCCCGAAAAACCACCCAGGCCAGCACCGCGGTCAGCACGGCTTCAAGGTTCAGGAGGAGCGACGCATCCGCGGCCGAGGTCTGTGTCAGGCCCCACATGAGGAGCACGGGGGCGAGGACGCCGCCGGACACGACCGCACCGAGAAGCCACGGCCATTCGGATGATGGCAGTCGCGGCGACACGAATCCCCGGTCGCGAATCAGCCGGAGCGTCCACAGTCCCGCACCACTGCCGAGATAGAGAAGCCCAGCCAGCATCGTAGGCTCGACACTCCCCGTCAGCATCTTGGCAAAAGGGGTGCTGGCGCCAAAGAGCAACGCGGCGAGAAAGGCGGCGATGAGCGCAGGACGGGACCTCATCGTGTACCCAAGCGGCCGTCGATCAGGGTGAAGGGCCGCAGATCGTTCGTCCGGTCGTATCCGAACGTCGAAACGTTCGTCGGTGAGCTGGCCAAGGTACGAATCCCTCTGGTCTTGTCGGGTTGGCTAACTGATTGATTGTACAATACTAGTCGATGCTCGTTTCACAGTCCGCTGAAACGAGCCAGTTGGGTCGATGTTACCTATCAATCTCTGATCAAAATGTGGCTGCAAGAGAAGCTACAGGGTTCCTGAAGGAAGGCTGAGTCGTAATCAGTTAGATGCAAGTAATTTCATTCAAAGACACGGTCTTGTACAAACGCGGCTTTTGGTTAAGTGCGGTGGCACTTGTCGCCGCAGTGGCTGCACCCTCTGTCGTTGACAAAAGCATTTTCAACCAACCTGTCGTCCATATAATTCCAATTTGCATTCTGATCGGATTCTGGATCTATTTCCTGCAAAAAGGCCGATTTTTCGGTATTGCAGATGAGGTGGTTGATTGCGGAGATCACTTGAAAGTCCGCCGCGCACGCACGGAGATAGAAATACCGTTCTCTAGTATTTCTACCACCGAAGTTTCGACGATGTACCGTATGCACCGAATCACTGTTCATCTGCGGGAGCAAACCAAGATCGGGAAACGCGTTGACTTCTGGCCACAGGCGAGTCTTTGGGGCAATCTTTTCGAAGTACAACAGGTCGCGATTGGTCTGGCTGACCGGGCGAAACGAGCGATCGGTAACAACATCTAAAAAGCAGGTCGTGGCATGTCTCCGGTGATCAGATCTGGCTGCTGGGAAGCTCACGCACACGACTTACAGGTAAGAGTTGACACGTCCTACTGCCAGGATAGGCAACGAGACGCTCCTTCCGGGCAACTCCGGTCATAGACCGTTCCGAACTAGCGACGTTAAAGCTGACATTCGTAGGTCGCATTATTATCAAAGCCGAACAAGAACGCCGCCAGAATATTTATCAATTAGAATCAGCAATCGTTTATGAAAAAGGCACCTCGCTCGCAGATGATCTTTTGCGCTTGGCTCGTCCTTGCGCAATCCGCATTGGTAAGTACACCTGTGCTCTCTGGAAGACAAACAAGGTCGAAGAGCAGGAAGGCGACGACGCAAATCCATCGATTCGCAGTTTCACAGTCGGTAACGGGCCGAAATGGCCAACCCAATCGTACGTAGACGTTTTCGTGCGCATTGCGGATCAGAACGGCGTGCATTATCTGCTTGTGCTTCGGCACCAAATTATCGGGAGGGCCGTTTGACAGGTGCGCGCCGGACTGTCAAATCTCACGCGCCTGTGGCTGGTGTTACATAGTTTTCAAAAAAGTGTCATGTGCATGTTACGTCGCGCAAGCATCCTGCGTCGCACAAGCACTCTGCCGCACCAATTACAAGCTACCTTCTCTCAATTCGAGGACATCCATGAGCACTGCGCGTACGAAATCTCTCTCCCTGGTCATTGCGGGCGTGTTGATGGCGGCGGCCGGCAGCGCGTCGGCTGCTATTGTAATCACCGAGGTTAACCCGTTCGGCAGCAACGGCTCCGACGGCTACAGCGAGGATTGGTTCGAGCTGACAAACACCGGCACCAGCGCGGTGAGCATTGCCGGCTGGTCCATGGTCGATAACCATGCCGCCTCGAACACCACTACTCCGTACGTTGCCGGCGCAACGATCTCGATCGGAAATCTGTCCGGGGGCAACGCGACATTCGGGGCTGCATTGCTCACGCTCGCCAATGGTCAGACCAGCATTGGGGCGGGGCAGTCGGTCGTTTTCCTCGAAGGCTCAGCCAATGCCACAAATTCGGCTTCGACGACGACTATCGCCAACTTCGAGACTTCCTGGTTCGGCAGCAAGGTGCCGGCCGGCTTGAGCTTTGGAATCTATGACGACGGTGCCAATTACGGTCTGAGCCAAACTGCCGACATGGTTAACATTTTTAGCGGCAGCAGCGCCACCTCGAGTCTGGTTGCCAGCGTCGCCTTCGGTGCGGATTCGGGAACTCCGATCGCCACCTTCGACAATGCGGC
The DNA here is from genome assembly GCA_963807505.1 of uncultured Gammaproteobacteria bacterium. Lineage (GTDB taxonomy): Bacteria > Pseudomonadota > Gammaproteobacteria > Steroidobacterales > Steroidobacteraceae > Bog-1198. Next base: position 14,278 of record CAWECC010000003.1, read on the forward strand.
CGGTTTGAACAACGCGACGCTGACCCAGAAGAGCGTCGTAGGGGTCAACGGCGCGTTCCTTTCTGCCAATGGTCAGGAAATTGGTTCTCCGGGCACGATTAGCGCCGTCCCGTTGCCGGGAACCGCAATTCTGATGCTGTCGGGATTGGGGTTGCTTGGGGTCGGGGCCGGCCGAAAGAGGCTGAAAGCACCGGCGGCGATGGCTTAATAGATTCGGTGCCTTCATCGATCGGCGCGCGCCGACGCGTGCCGGAACACCCTTTCCCGCCCCAGAGGCTATTGCAATGATGAATTCTCGCAAGTCAGTCGTTATTCCAGGTGCGCTGACTATCGCCGCCGCTGTTGCCCTGTCCTTGGGAACTGCGCGCCCCGCACAGGCTCAGTCGTCGTCATCCTTCAACTTCGCTGCGGGCGATCTCGTCGTCTCGGTCGAAGGGGACGGCAGCGGAACCGGCTCCTATGCCGACAACCAGGCTGCGCCGCTGACTCTTTACCAGTACTCGCTCAATGGCACGTCGAGCGCCACCATGGCGGGCTCCTTGATGCTGCCGCAGACCTCGACTCCGGGAGGCAACTTTGCCGTGTCCGGCGAGTACGGCTCGACGTCGGAGGGAACGCTGCAGTTGTCGGGGAACGGCAAGTATCTGACGATCGCGGGTTACGGCGTCAACGCCAACACCTACAACAGCACCGCAGATGTCAACGGCCAGGGCACCGCGTTGGCGCAGTCTCCCAACGTCACCGGCAACGCCGGCGATGTTTCGCGCGTCATCGCGCTGATCGGGGCGAACGGTTCGGTCAATTCCACGACCGCGCTTTCCAATGTATTCAACGAGAATAACCCGCGCAGCGTTTACACCACGAACGGCACATCTTTCTACATCTCAGGCCAGGGCAACAAAGATGCTACCGGCGGAGTATTCTTCGTCTCCAATGTCGGGGCCACGACGGCGACCGCCATCACCGGCGCGGATACCAGCAGCAGCAGCAACAGCAACGGAACCTTCAACCAGGACACGCGCGACGTTCAGATCGTCAACGGACAACTCACCGTCAGCGTCGATTCGACGGAGGGCAGCGCCAAACATAACATCGACCTCATCGGCACGCTCGGCGCCGCCGGCAATCCGCCGACCACCACGCTGAATCAGCAGCCGACTGCGCTGCCTGGGATCAGCGGAGCCGTCACGTTGTCCAACGGCAACGGCAATACGATCAACGGCAGCAGCGGCAGCGCGTTTCTGAGCCCCGAGGGATTTTTCTACGCCAATTCCACTACTTTGTATGTGGCCGATTCAGGTAATCCGAAGAACGGCAGCACCAGCGGCAGCGGCAACGGCGGTCCCGGCGACGGCGGCCTGCAGAAGTGGAGCTTGGTCAACGGCACCTGGCAGCTGGATTACACGCTGTCAACCGGCCTGAATCTCGTTCTCAACGACAACGATACGGGTACCGGGCATGGTGTGAGCGGCCTCTTCGGTCTGACTGGCCAGGTCGTCGGCAACACGGTCGAGCTGTTCGCCACGAGTTCCGTCTTGGGCGACACCGATCAGACTTTTCTCTACGGCATTACAGATACGTTGTCCGCCACCTCAGCTTCCCAGGTGAACGGTGAAGACTTCACGACCCTTGCGGCTGCGCCGGCCGACTCCGATTTCAAAGGTGTCTCGTTCGCGCCGGTGCCGCTACCGCCTAGTTTGACCATGCTGCTGGGTGGCTTGGGGCTGTTCGGCTCCTTCGCTGTCCGCCGCGGGAATCGCAGCCGGTAGAACCCACCGATGATGCTGGGGCGGGCGATTTGACCGCCTCCGCATAGGGGCCGCGCCATCGTATAGGGCGTTGGGCTGCAGCGCTGACCGCGGGGTAATATTGCCCCTGTAATGCACTTACCCCAGAACCACGAGCGGTATCGAGAAAGGCGCCGGAGATTCCTTGGCCTCGGCGCCGCGGCCGTCGCGGTGGCGTGGGCTTGGAGCGTGGCAATCGGTGCCCCGGGCGTTGCGTCCACCGACAGCACACCGTTCTACGCAAATAGCTTCGAGAAAACCCCCAGCGCCGCGGCCATGGCGGCGGTTGGACGCGCGCTGTTCTTCGATGCGTCCTTGTCGGGCTCCGGAAAAATGGCGTGCGCGACCTGCCATGACCCGCGCCATGCTTTCGGGCCGCCGAATGAATTGCCGGTGCAGCTCGGCGGCAAAGATGGGCGGCAGGATGGCGTGCGCGCGGTGCCTTCGTTGATGTACACCCAAAACATCCCGCCCTTCACGGAGCACTATTTCGACGACGAGGGGGACGACAGCATCGATCAAGGCCCGGCCGGAGGCCGTACCTGGGACGGCCGATCGCAATCGGCACACGATCAGGCGCGCCTGCCGTTGTTTTCGCCGTTCGAGATGGCGAATGGCAGTGTCGAGGATGTGATCGCCAAGGTGCGGCGTGCGGGCTACGCGGCGCAGTTCCGCGAAACCTTCGGCGAGAAGGTGTTCGACGATAAGGCGCGAGCGTTCAAAGCCGTGCTGATGTCCCTGGAGACCTTCCAGCAAAGTCCCAAGGAGTTCTATCCCTACAGCAGCAAGTACGATGCCTGGCTGCGGCGCCGGACTTCACTGAGCGAGGCCGAATTGCGGGGCTTGGCCGCCTTCAACGATGCGGCGAGGGGCAACTGCGCACGTTGCCATCCCAGCGGCATGCGGCAGGGGGCTTTTCCGCAGTTCACGGATTTCGGATACATCGCGGTCGGCGGCCCGCGCAACACGGCTATTCCCGCCAATGCGGACAATCGTTACTTCGACCTGGGATTGTGCGGCCCGTTGCGTACCGATTTGGCGGACAAGAAAGAATATTGCGGCATGTTCCGCACTCCTTCCTTACGCAATGTGGCGACGCGGCGTGTGTTCTTCCACAACGGCGTGTTTCATCGACTGGCGGATGTGGTGCGCTTCTATGCCGAGCGGGATACCCAGCCGCAGAAATGGTACTCGCGGGGAGCTGACGGAGCCGTGGTGAAATTCGATGACTTGCCGCCGCAGTATCGAGGCAATGTCGACACCGAGGCTCCTTTTGACCGGCATCCGGGCGATCCACCCGCGTTGAGCGAAGCGGACATCAGGGACATCGTGGCTTTTTTGAATACGCTGACCGACGGCTACCACTAGACCTTGTCCAGCGGCGTATTGCCGCCGGTGAACTGCGCGCGCGCCTGCGCCAGGCGGTACTTGTGCTCGGCACGCCAGCGCCGCCAGTCGCGCAGTCCGCAAATGGCGTAGATCAGCTTGAACAGCTGCAGGCGCCACAGCACTTTGGGCGTATCGAACAGGTCGCCGGCCAGCATGGAGATCACGCCCTGCTCGAGCTGCCAGGTATTGCGCGGCGAGCGGAACATCTGCCGCATCACCGGGCCGTTGAAGCGGTAGATGAAGAACGAGAAACGCGCCATGCCGGCGCGCTGGCGCTTCTCCAGCTTGCGCAGCAAGCCGGCCTCGCGGGCCGGTTCGCGCAATGCGCCGTCCACCACGTTCACCGCCTGCTCCGCGCCGCTCATCGCCAGATAGACGCCGGAGGAGAACACCGGATCGAGAAATGCGAAGGCATCGCCGACCATGACCCAGCCCGGGCCGCCCATCCGCTCCGAGTCGTAGGAATAGTTGCCGGTCACGCGCACTTCATTGTCGATCAGTATGGCGTGTTCGAGGCGGCGCCATAGCGCCGCGTTGCGTTTCAGCGTGTCGAGCAGGAACTCCACCGTCCGGCCCTTGCGCTGCTTGAGGTAATCCGGCCGGCATACCGCGCCGACACTCATCACGCCGTCGGGCAGCGGAATCATCCACATCCAGCCATGCTCGAAGCTGTAGATGCTGATATTGCCCTCATCCCCGCCCCCGCGCCGCTGGGCGCCGCGGAAGTGGCCGAAGATGGCGGCGCTTTGATGCCGGTCGTTCTTGCGCCGCAGTTTCTTCTTCGCCGAGAGAAACGCGTCGCGGCCGCTGGCATCGACGACGTAGCGCGCCTGAATGTGGTAATTGCGGCCGTCGTCGCTGTGTACTTCGAGTCTCGTTTCGCGCGGCCCATCCTGCCCCACCTTGACGACTTCATGGCCTTCGCGCGCGTCCGCGCCGCACTCGCGGGCGTGGTCGTAGAGCATCTTGTCGAAATCCTGGCGCCATACCTGGTAGGCATGCGGCGGGCTCTGGCCGATCGCGCGGGCGAAGGCATAGGTGTTGTAGCCGCGTTCGTTATCGGCTTCGAAATCCGCACCCGGCTTGAACATACCCATGGCGCGCACCTTGTCCAGCACGCCCAGCCGTTCGAACACGGGAAGATTCATCGGCAGCAGCGATTCGCCGATGTGAAAGCGCGGGTGATGCGCCTTCTCGAGCGCGATCACTTTGTAACCGCGCCTCGCCAGCAATGCGGCAGCCGTACTGCCGGCCGGGCCGCCGCCGATCACCGCCACATCACATAGCTCGTTGGTCATTGCCACGGGATTATACGTGCGCGGCGGCGCCGGTTGGCGTCATGCGCGAGATTTCTCCGTCCAGCCATCGGACAAAGACGGACCGCCCGGTGTTCCGGGCGGTCCGTGCGAGCATTGTTATTTCTGGTCTGAGTAGATCTTGATCAGGCGATAGAGAAACTCGCGGCAGTCCAGCAGGGACTTCACGCCGACATACTCGTTGAGGCCGTGCATGTGGCCGAGATCCTGGCCGACGAACAGCGGCTCGATGCCGTAGGTCGGGATGCCCACCGCATTGAAGAACTCGCCGTCAGTGGCCCCGGGCTGCAGGATGGGCACCACCGGTACACCGGGGAAGAATTCCGCGGACAGTTTCTCCACGGGACCCAATACTTGCGCGGTCAGCGGCGGCGGCGCCGAGCTCGGTCCACGAGTCTCGAGGGTGGTGACCTTGACGGCCGGATCGGCAACCAGTTCCTCGAGCTTGGCGCGCACGGTTTCCTGGCTCACGCCGGGGAAGATACGGCAATTGATATTGGCCCGGGCACGCTGCGGAAGCGCATTGGTGGCATGTCCCGCGTCGAGCATGGTCGCGACGCAGGTGGTGCGCAGAGTCGCGTTCCAGCTCGGATCCTTGGAGGAGACCAGCGCGATGGCTTGGGTATCGTTCGGGTCCTTGACCAGAGCGCGCATGGCATCGGCGACTTCGGTATTGCCCTTGGCGGCCTGGATCTTCGCCATGCCGGTGAAGTAGGCCCGGCTGCCGTCGGTGAACTGAGCGGGGAAACTCGTAAGCCTCGATGCGCAGCAGGGCCGCGGAGAGGCGGTAAATGGCATTGTCCTTGAGCGGCCGGGAACTGTGTCCGCCGGGGTTGGTGACTTCAAGGCGGTAGTTCTGCGGGAACTTCTCGCCGGCCTCGACCTCCATTGCGACCCTATGCCCCTCGGCGTCCAGCTCGCCGAACGCGCCTTCGTTGATGGCCACGCCCGCGTCGATGAGATCGCGCTGGTTTTCCGACAGCCATTGAGCGCCGTTGAATGCGCCGGCGGTTTCCTCGCCGCAGGTGAGGGCGATCTTGATGGTGCGCAGCGGCCGGTACTTTTCTTGTTTGTAGCGGATCAGGGTGTCCACCCAAATCGCGGCTTCCGCCTTGTCGTCGATGACGCCGCGGGCGTAGAAGTTGCCGTTCTCTTCAAACAGCTTGAACGGATCGCGGGTCCAGTCCTCGCGCTTCGCCTCGACCACATCAATGTGAGCGAGCAACATTACCGCCTTGAGCTTGGGATTGCGGCCGGGATAGAAGGCGACCAAGCCGCCTTCCTGGGGATGACCGGGCGCCGCAAACAGGTGCAGATCGGCGTCCGCGAATCCTGCCGCCTTCAGGCGGGCGGCCATGCGTTCCGCGGCCACAGTGCAGCTGCCGTTCGACAGCGCGGTGTTGGTTTCGACGAGTTCCTTGTAGAGCTCGCGAAATTGCGTTTCGCCGGGCGCACTCTGCGCCGCGGCGGGCAGAGCTGCGGCCAGCAGTGAAACAGCGGAAAGGGCTATCAGAGCCTTGTGCATGTCGGAAATCCTCATCGTTGGTTTGGAAATGTTATTTGGCGCAATTATTGGTATTGGTGAGGCGCATCGTCCGTGCACGCTTTTACAGGGCGGATACTCCCGCCAATTCGGTCAGGCTTTGGGCGCGGGTCAGGGCTATGAACTCTCGGATGTAGGCAGCTTCCGAGCCGGCGCGGCTGGTCGCTGCATACAGCTCGCAGCGCAGGCCATCTTGGCCCATGGGGCGCGAGACGACGTAGCCGCGTTCGATATAGTTGCCCACGGTCCAGGACGGCAGCGCCGCGATGCCGCGGCCGCTGGCGACCAGCTGCAATATGGCCACCGTCAATTCGGCGGTGCGCCGCTTGGGATTGATCCCGGCCGGCATCAAACGGTGCTTCATCACATCCAACATTTCATCCGGAACCGGATAGGTGATGAGCGTTTCATCGGCGAAATCGGCGGGCTCGAGCCAAGGCTTGGCCGCCAGCCGATGCCGGGGGCTCATGAGTGCGACACTTTCATAACGGAACAGGGGGCTGAACACCACATTGGGATGTGCTTCCGGTGCGTCATGAATGATGGCGAGCTCCGCTTCGCCGCGATCGAGCAGCGGCAGCGGATCGACGACGAAGCCGGAAATGATGTCGAGCTCGACCTCGGGCCACAGGGAGCGGTAGGCATCCATGGCCGGCATCAGCCAGTCGAAGCAATTGTGACATTGCACCGCAACACGCAGGGGTCCGGCATGTCCCTGAGCCAGGCGCGCCACATCGCGTCCCGCTTCGGCCACCTGCGGCAGCACATCCCGGGCCAGGGTAAGCAGACGCTGGCCAATGGCTGTAAAGCGCAGCGGCCGCACGTTCTTTTCGACCAGGGACGCCCCGTAGTGGCTTTCGAGCGCCTTCAATTGGTGTGATAGAGCGGATTGGGTCAGAAACAGGCGCGCCGCCGCCTTGGAAAGGCTGCCGCATTCACCCAAGGCCAGCAGGGTCTCGAGGTGCCGAAGCTCCAATGCCGTCGAGGGCATGAGTCGGTTTCATCCTTAATATGAGAATAATGAGTTTGGATCATAACCCAGGCTCTTGCATGCTGTCAGTCGGGGATACCCCGGTTGGGAGTTTGCTATGTCGGATTCAGTGGCAGTGTCCTTCGAATTCTTTCCCCCGAGCGACGAGTCCATGGGGCAGCAGCTCTGGAATTGCGTGCAGCGGCTGGCGCCCCTGCGGCCGAATTTCGTGTCGGTAACGTACGGCGCGGACGGCTCGACCCGCAACCGTACGCACGAATGCGTGCTGCGCATCCTGCGCGAGACGGATCTGGTGGTGGCGCCCCATTTGACCTGTGTGGGCGCATCGCGTGCGGAGGTGCTCGGTATCGCACGGGACTATTGGCAGCAGGGGGTGCGGCACTTGGTCGCGCTGCGCGGCGATCCGCCCTCGGGCGACACCTCACCGGACGGGCGGTACCGTCCTCGCGCCGGCGGCTTCGCCTATGCATCCGATCTGGTCGCGGGACTTGCGGGGGTGGGGAAATTCGACGTATCGGTCGCGGCCTACCCGGAAGGACATCCCGAATCCGGCGGCGTCGATGCCGATTTGGAGAACCTGAAGCGCAAGGTGGACGCGGGTGCGGGTCGCGCGATTACGCAGTTCTTCTTCGATACGGAGTTGTTCCTGCGCTATCGGGATCGCTGCGCCGCTGCCGGAATTCGCGCGCCCCTCGTGCCCGGGATACTGCCGATCACGCGCTTTCCTCAGTTGTTGCGCTTCGCCGGGCGTTGCGGAGCGTCCGTCCCGGCGTGGCTGCATCAGCGCTTCGATGGGTTGGACGACGACCCGGAAACGCGGCACATGATCGCCGCGAATGTGGCGATCGAACAGGTGCAGCGCCTGCGCGCGCACGGGGTCGAGGAGTTCCACTTCTATACGCTGAATCGCGCCGAGCTCACCTATGCGATCTGCCACGCCTTGGGTCTGCGGCCGCAATTGACCGAAGCAAGGGTGGCTTGAAGTGCCCACGCCGACCCAAGCCGAGCGCGCGCGAGCGTTTCGCGCACTGCTGCAGCAGCGGCTGGTGATGCTCGACGGCGCCATGGGCACCATGATTCAGCGGCACGCCCTGGGCGAGGCGCAATTCCGTGGTGAGCGGTTTGCAGACTGGCGCAGCGATTTGCGCGGCAACAATGACTTGCTGTCGCTCACGCAGCCGCACATCATCGCCTCGATTCACCGCGAGTATCTGCTCGCGGGTTCGGACGTCATTTCCACCAATACCTTCAACTCCACTGCCGTCTCGCAAGCGGATTACGGCATGCAGTCATTGGTCGGCGAGTTGAATCTCGAGGCCGCGCGTCTGGCGCGTCGGATTGCGGACGAAGTATCGGCCGAGACCGGCCAGCAGCGCTTTGTCGCCGGCGCCTTGGGACCGACCAGCCGCACCGCCTCGCTGTCCCCCGATGTCAATGATCCGGGTTTTCGCAACATCAGTTTCGATGAGCTGGTGACCTGCTACTCGCAGGCGACGCGAGCCCTCATCGAAGGCGGCGTCGACATCATTCTAATCGAGACGGTGTTCGATACCTTGAACGCCAAGGCGGCGCTCTTCGCGGTGCGTACGGTGCTGGACGATATGGGCTGCGAACTGCCCCTCATCGTGTCCGGCACCATCAGCGATGCATCGGGCAGGACCTTGTCGGGGCAAACCACCGAGGCCTTCTGGAATTCCATCCGCCACGCACGGCCCAGTGTCGTCGGCCTAAATTGCGCGCTGGGCGGCAAGCAGTTGCGCCCCTACGTCGAGGAACTCTCGCGCATCGCCGACACCTATGTGTGCGCCTACCCGAATGCGGGTCTGCCCAATGCCTTCGGCGAATACGACGAGACTGCGCAGCAGACGGCCGCCATCTTGCGCGAGTTCGCGTCCAGCGGTTTCCTCAATATGCTCGGAGGCTGCTGCGGCACCACGCCCGAGCACATTCGCGCCATGGTTGACGCCGTCGCCGGTTTGCCGCCGCGCGCCTTGCCGGGCATCGAGAGGACGTGCCGCTTGAGCGGCCTCGAGCCTCTCACCATCGATTCGAACAGCCTTTTCGTCAACGTCGGCGAACGCACCAACGTGACGGGCTCGGCCAAGTTTCGCAAGCTCATCGAGGCGGGCGACTATGGCGCGGCCGTGGACATCGCACGACAGCAAGTGGCCAACGGCGCACAGATGATCGATGTGAACATGGACGAGGGGATGCTCGATTCCGCGGCGGCCATGGCGAAATTTCTGAGCCTCATTGCGGGCGAGCCTGACATTGCGCGCGTGCCCGTCATGATCGATTCGTCCAAGTGGTCGGTGATCGAAGCGGGTCTGAAGTGCGTGCAGGGAAAGTCCATCGTCAATTCGATCAGCCTGAAGGAGGGCGAGGAGGCGTTCTTGGCGCATGCGCGCCTGTGCATGCGCTACGGCGCGGCCGTGGTCGTCATGGCCTTCGATGAGCGGGGTCAAGCCGACACCATCGATCGCAAGGTGAGCATTTGCGAGCGCGCCTACGCCCTGCTGACGGAACGCATCGGGTTCGCGCCCGAGGACATCATCTTCGATCCGAACATCTTCGCCGTGGCGACCGGCATCGAGGAGCACAACCGCTACAGCCTCGATTTCATCGAGGCCACAGCGGCCATCAAGCAGCGCATGCCCGCGGTGCACGTCAGCGGCGGCGTCAGCAACGTGTCGTTTTCCTTTCGCGGCAACGAGCCGGTGCGCGAGGCCATGCATTCGGTTTTTCTCTACCATGCGATCCGTGCCGGTTTGACCATGGGCATCGTCAACGCCGGCCAGCTCGCCATTTACGAGGACATCGCGCCGGACTTGCGCGAATGCTGCGAGGACGTGATTCTCGCGCGGCGCACCGATGCCACGGAGAGGCTGCTGGAAATCGCCGAGCGCTTCAAGGGAGGCGGCGGCCCCAAGCGGGGCGACGATCTCGAATGGCGCAAGCTGCCCGTGGACCAGCGCCTGCAGCATGCGCTGGTGAAGGGCCTCGATGAGTTCGTTCTCGCGGACACGGAAGAGGCGCGGCTCCAGTCAAGCCGGCCTCTCGATGTGATCGAAGGCCCGCTGATGGACGGTATGAACGTGGTCGGCGATCTGTTCGGCGCGGGAAAGATGTTCCTGCCGCAGGTGGTCAAGTCGGCGCGGGTCATGAAAAAAGCCGTCTCTGTGTTGATCCCCTACATCGAGAAGGAGAAGGACGGAAGCAGCCGCTCGAACGGCAAGGTGGTGATCGCCACCGTCAAAGGCGATGTCCATGACATCGGCAAGAATATCGTCGGCGTGGTCTTACAGTGCAATAACTTCGAGGTCGTGGATCTGGGAGTCATGGCATCCTGTGAAAAGATTTTGGAAGCCGCTACGCGCGAAGGCGCGAATCTCATCGGCTTGTCCGGATTGATTACGCCCTCGCTGGACGAAATGGTGCATGTTGCCAAGGAGATGCAGCGCTTAGGCTACAAGCAGCCGCTGCTGATCGGCGGCGCCACGACCTCTCCCGCCCACACGGCGGTGAAAATCGACCCGCATTACCAAGGAGCGGTGGTCTACGTGAAAGATGCGTCGCGCTCGGTCGGCGTCTGCCAGCAACTGGTCACCCAGAGCACGCGCGATGCCTATATCGCGAACATCAAGGCCGAGCACGAACACCGCCGCGAACAACATCGCAACAAGAGCGTCAAAGCGCCGCAGTTGTCGTTGCCCCAGGCCCGGGCGAAGCGGCTCAAAATCGACTGGGCCGCCTATGCGCCGCCGGCGCCCAGTTTCCTGGGCGTCCGTGCATTCGACGACTATCCTCTCGATGAGCTGCTGCCGTACATCGACTGGATGCCCTTCTTCAACGCCTGGGAATTTGCGGGTAAGTTTCCCGACATTCTGCGAGATCCGGTGGTCGGCGAAGCGGCCAGCAGTCTGTATGCGGATGCCACAGGCATGCTGCAACGATTGGTGCAGGAGAAATGGCTGCGAGCCCGCGCAGTGGTGGGATTTTTCCCCGCCAATAGCACGGGCGACGATGACATTGCCGTGTTTACCGATGACACCCGCCGGAGCGTCAAGCTCAGGCTGCATCACTTGCGGCAGCAAAAATCCAAGCCGCAGAATCAGGCTCAATCCTGCCTGGCGGATTTCATTGCGCCGACGAGCAGCGGCCGCGCCGATTACCTGGGAGCCTTCGCCGTCACCGCAGGCATAGGCATCGATGAACACGTGGCACGTTTCGAGGCCGCGCACGATGACTACAGCAGTATCATGCTCAAGGCGCTGGCCGATCGGCTGGCGGAGGCGCTGGCTGAGCGTATGCATGAGCGGGTGCGGCGCGAATTGTGGGGCTATGCCCCAATGGAGCAACTCGGCGGCGCCGATTTGATTCGCGAAGAATACCAAGGGATTCGTCCCGCTCCGGGATATCCGGCCTGCCCCGAGCACACGGAAAAGGCGACCCTCTGGCAGCTGCTCGATCCGGAACGCAACGCGGGGATTCGATTGACCGAATCCTTCGCGATGTTTCCGACGGCGGCCGTCAGTGGGTTCTATTTCTCGCATCCGCAGGCCCACTATTTCGGGGTGGGGCAGATCGACCGCGATCAGGTGGCGAGCTACGCCCAGCGCAAGGGATGGACTATTGCCGAGGCGGAACGCTGGCTGGGGCCGAATCTGGGATATGACCCGGGTTCGGATGCGGCGGCGGACGCAGCCTAGGACGTTCCGGGGCCTGCGGTACGGGTTTACGGATTCGCCACGGCGAGAATCTGGTGTGCCAGATTGGCATAGTCGCCGTCGAAATGATGGCCGCCTTTGAGCTTCACGACGATGAATCTCTGCGGATCGAGCTTGGGGCACAGCGAGTCGTTTTCATCGGCGCCGTAGATGCACAACACCGGCATGCCTGTGATCCGATTGATCTCCGGCAGCGTCGCCGGTCCCGAGTTGCTGTCGGAGACCCAGCTGCTCACGTGAAATTCAAACAAGGCGTGCTCTGACATTCCCATCACGGCGGTCAGCGCGACACGGGCGCGAGTCGCCTGCGGCAGCCGGTTGACGGCGAAGGGCAGCACGTCCGCGCCTTGCGAGTAGCCGATCAGCAGCACACGCTGCTTGCCGAAATGCGGGAGGTAGTAGCGAATCATGCGGTCGGTGTCCGCCGCCAATCCGCTCGGTGTTCGCGCCGTCCAGTAGTAGCGCAGGGAATCCAGGCCGACGACCGGAATGCCTTTGGCACTGAGCGCCGCGGCGACCTCCTGGTCGATTCCCGCCCAGCCGCCGTCGCCGGACATGATGATGGCGAAGACATCGGACGGGACCGTGCCCGGTGCAGGTGTGTCGGAGGCTGCCGCGCCCGCCGGCTGTGCGGCCGCCCGAGCGGCGAGGGGCTGCGCGGGCACTTCGACGATGGGCAGATCGCTCAGGCTCGCGGGCGGCGGCGCCACGCGCGCGGCCGCGCTGCGCGCCGCCAGCGTGTTGAAGGCGGCCGTGTACGGCGGCATCCACTCGTGCAGCGATGCAAAATCCTGGCTCGCCTTCGGCAACGGGACGAGGGCTGCGCCGTGAACCTGGGATATGAAGCTGCGTGCCGCACCCACCGGGCACGACGTCCGGTCGCTTTCACCGTGCAGATCCACCCACGGATTGCCGAGGCCCTTGATCGGCAGTAAATCCACGCCCCGGCCAGCTCGAGTGAATTCGAGCCCGGAGCCCTTGCACAGCGGCTTGTCTAAATTGAAATTCGGACAAAAGCCCAGGGTCAATGCAGACGCAAATGTGTTGCTCGGCGCTTGTGCAAGCATGGCGTACGCCATGGCGGCGCCCGAGGAGACTCCTACCAGCATCGGAGTCAGATAAGTCGGCGTGTGGAAGTAGGCTTGCACGAAGTGACTGAGATTCTCCAAGTCGCCGTCGGCAAACAGGCACTCATCGCCGTCGGCCTCGAGGTTGGCCTTGAATCGTATCCAGTCGATGGCGGCTACCATGGCACCTTGCTGCACGAGCTGCCGTGCCAGTGCGTCCGCGGCGGAATTCCAGCCTGCGTCGCCGGACAGAAATAGCACGAAACTCGTGGGCGCCCCGGCGGGCCTATAAACCAGGAGGTCCTTGAAGCGTCCGTGACTGAGATGCGCCGTATCGGCCGGCGCTGAACCCGGCAGGGCCGCCGGGAGTGGCTGGGTCGCCGAGGAGGGCGCGTTCGCTGAGGCACGCGGGGCCGGGGAACGGACTGCGTCTGAGGCTTGTGCCGCGCCGGCGATAAACAGCAGGCTCGCGGCCGGCAACCACGGCGATAGGCAGGTGCGCAAAACGGTCATGTCGACAACCTCGGCAAGGGGCTACAGGCTACCAGGACGGCGAGGTCATAGTTTAGTCACAGTCCGTACGCAGAATATTCACGATGAAGACCATAGATCTGGTGTATTTCAACGCCGGCGGCGGGCATCGCTCCGCGGCCATGGCGCTCGAAACGGTGATCCGCGATCTGGCGCTGCCCTGGGAGGTGAGGCTGGTCAATCTCTTCGAGGTACTCGATCCGCGGGACGTGTTCGGCAAGACCACGGGGATGAAGCCCGAGCAATACTATAACGCGCGCCTGGCGCGTGGCTGGACTCTGGGGCTGGCCCAGGAGTTGAAGGTTTTACAGGCGCTCATTCGGCTGAGCCACAAATCCCTGACCGCGCAGTTGCAGCGCTACTGGCACAAGACCAAGCCCGATATGGTCGTATCGCTGGTGCCGAACTTCAACCGCACCATGTATCAGGCGCTGGCCGCGGCCCGGCCGAACGCGCCCTACGTGACCATCCTGACGGACTTCGCGGATTCACCGCCGCATTTTTGGATCGAGCCGCATCAGGCGCAGCATTTGATTTGCGGGACCGCCAAGGCGGTCGCACAGGCGCGGGTAGCCGGCTACGGCGACACGAACATCCATGCGACCACCGGAATGATCATACGCCCCGATTTCTACCAGGATCTGCATATCGACCGGCGTGCCGAAATGCTCAAATTGCAGCTCGATCCGGATCGGCCGACGGGGATAGTCATGTTCGGCGGCCATGGATCGAAGGCGATGCGCGGCATTGCCAAACGGCTGGACGATACGCAGCTGATCCTCATCTGCGGCCACAATTCCGTGCTGGCGGATGAATTGCGTGCCATGCGGGCACAGGCTCCCCGAGTCGTGGTGGGGTTTTCTGCGCAGATCCGCTACTTCATGCGGCTCAGCGATTTCTTCATCGGCAAGCCGGGTCCCGGCAGCATCAGCGAGGCAGTTCAACAGCATCTGCCCGTCATCGTCGTGCGTAACTCATGGACCATGCCGCAGGAGCGCTATAACACCGAATGGGTGGAGCAGAACAGGGCGGGTCTGGTGCTCGATTCCTTCAAGAACATTCGCGCTGCGGTCGAGGCGTTGACGGCTCGTATGAGCGTGTACCGCACCGGCGTCGGCCGCATTCACAATCGTGCGATATTCGAAATACCCGAAATACTCGAGCGAATTCTCCACGCCGAGAGCCCGAGGCTGCGGAGCAGGCCTGCGCAGCAACCGCTCGCCGCCATTCACTGAAGAGGCGGGCGGACGTCAAACCGTGGCGGCCAACGGACGTGTGCGCGCTGCGAAGTAATAGACGGGGCTGACGACGGCCAGGCCGACAACCCAGGAGAAATCGATGCCGCCCATCGCCCGGGCTATGGAGCCCGTGTAGAGGTCCGTGGCGACGAAGGGAATTTGCACCAGTATGCCCAGCGTATAGCAGATGAGGGCGGCGACATTGTAGCGGCCGTAGATACCACCGTCGGCGACGAAGAACGATGGGACATCGTAATTGCCGAAGCGGATCAAGTAATAGTCCACGAGGTTTACGGCCGTCCACGGCACCATGAGATACAGCAGCAGTTCGTTGAATTGACTGTAGAGCGTGAGGAAATTCGATTCACCGGCGAGGCCGATCAGAATCGCGACGAAGAAAACCCCCAGCGTCACGAGCACCCGCCCGCGCGAAGTCGCCCGCCATTGCGGCACGAAGGTATGGCCCAGAGTAATCACCGCGAGCGCTCCGCCGTATAGGCATATGGAGCCGGCGACGGCGACACCGGGGGCAAAGAGCAGCATGATCGGCAGGCTGGCGCGGCCGGTGAGATGAGCGATGGCATTCACTACATTGCCGTCGGTGACGACCGGCCCGATCATCGCGCCGAGGATCATGGGCAGCACTGCGCCCAAGGTGGTGCCCCAATAACAGGACCAGAAGGCTTGGCGCGGGCCGGAATCGGGCGGCAAATAACGCGAATAGTCGGAAACATAGGGCGCGTAGGCAAGCTGCCACAGTGCGCCGATGGAAACCATGCCGAAAAAGCCCACCGCTGAGAACGTTCCTCGGGTCAGGAACGTCATCGGTATGGGATCGACGAACAGGATCCAGATGTAGCACAGCAACAGGGCGCCGCCGGAGACGTAGGTCATCATTCGAGTGCAAAAGTGGATCAGATCGTGGCCGTATATCGCCGCTGTGAGGCTGACCACGGCGATGGCCAGAATGCCCGCGCGCTCGCTGACTGCGGGCAGGATGAAGTGCAGCGATTGACCACCCGTCACGAACGCAGTTCCGGCGTATCCCACATACATGAAGATGACGAGCGCCACCACGAAGGCGGCGCCCCGCGCACCGAACTGACCGCGGCTCTGAACCATCTGCGGTACGCCGAGCCGTGGGCCCTGCGCCGCATGCAGCGCCATGAAGATCGTGCCGGCCAGGTTCCCGACGAGAATCGCGACAACGCCCGAGAGGAAGGATTGGCCGAAGACCGTCGTCGCGAGGGCTCCGGTGACGATGGTCAGCACATTCAAATTGGCGCCGAACCAGAGGGTGAACAGCTGGCGTGCATTGCCATGCCGCTGATCGAGCGGGATCTGGTAGATGGTATGCTGCTCGATTCGAGTCGATTTATTATTGGTCTGCACGGGCTCAATTACCGTAGCGGGGGGACATCATTGACAGCCAGTATAGTCACGCTCGCTCGAAGCGAACACGGCAATCAGCGTCGCGGCCTCGATGACTGACCCGCTGCAGGCCGCTGTGCAGGGATTTCCCGATTTCGGCCTGACTGCGCAAGAGCGCCGCGAAGCCGTATTCGGACATCGCTACGAACGTCCCGGCATGTACGGTGAGCGTGGCGAGATCTGGTGCTATACGGATTCGATGGCCTATCCGCCGGGCGCCACGGTCCTGCTGCAGGTCAGCTCGACCGCCGCGACCTACCAGCTGGAGATCATGCGCGACGGCGCGACCGCCGCGTCGGTGCTAAAACGCGAAGTCACCGGTGCACGGCTGCAGGACACACCGGATCAGTGCTCGGTGACCGGGTGCGGCTGGGAGTCCTCGCTGGAGTTTCGCATCGCCGAGGACTGGCCCTCCGGCGCCTATCGCATCACATTGACGGCGCAGGGTCGCGATGGCACCCGGATCCAAGCGCACCATTTGTTCATCGTGCGCCCGGTGGCCGGCCGAAAGCCGAACCGCATTCTGCAGGTGGCGGCGACCGGTTCGTGGACCGCCTACAACACCTGGGGCGGTTCGAACCATTACCAAGGAATCACCGGACCGGGGCGCAATCAATATGCGACGACGGTGAGCATCGAACGCCCGTGGTGCCGCGGTTTTGTCGTGCTGCCCGACGAGGCACCGCGTGTGCCATTGGAGTTTGCCCTGCCGCCCGCCACCGCGCCGCGCTATCCGCATATGGAATGGGCCTTCGCCAACGGCTATTCCAACAAATATGCCTCATCGGGCTGGGCGAGTTACGACAGGCATTTTTTCCATTGGGCCGAGCGCCTGGGCTTCGCGGTCGATCTGGCCAGTCAGCATGAATTGCATTTCAGCCCGGAGATTCTCGACGGTTACGACTGCGTGGTCTGCGTGGGGCACGACGAATACTGGACCTGGGAAATGCGCGATGCGGTGGACAATTATGTGGACCGCGGCGGACATGTCGCGCGTTTCGCGGGCAATTTCATGTGGCAGACGCGGCTGGAAAGAGGCGGCAAAGCGCAGGTTTGTTATAAATATCGGGCGCGCGCCGAGGACCCGGTCTACCGATCTGCGGATCCGTCGCGCACGTCCGGCTCCTGGGAGGCAAGCGAGACGGGGCGGCCCGGGGCCAAGACCTTCGGTCTGAATGCCACCAATGGACTGTATGCCGGATGGGGCGGTTGCGCGCCTCGCGGCGTGCGGGGATTCCCCGTTTACCGGCCCGACCATTGGGCCTTCGCCGGCACCGGCCTCTACTACGGTGATTTGCTGGGCGCCGACGGCCATGCGTTCGGCTACGAGGTTGACGGAATCGACTACATGATCCGTGGCGGCTTACCCGAACCCACCGAGACCAGCGGCGCCCCGGAGGGGCTGCAAATCCTGGCGCTTGGCATGTCGTCCCTGAAAGAGGAGAGCGCCGGTGTCGGACTCGACGATCGATTCCTGTCCGACGACGATGCGAAATTCGTCGCCGAGACTCTGATCGGAGACGGCGGCGAGGCGGCGGTGGAGCGAGTCAAACGCGGTGCCGGCATGATCGTCAATTTCACGCGCGGTAAGGGTGAAGTGTTTCATGCCGGGAGCTGCGAGTGGGTGGCCGCGCTCCTGAGGCGCGATGCCTTGGTCGAGCGCGTCACCTCGAACGTGCTGGGCCGCTATCTCGGCCGCTGAAAAAGCCCAGCGTTCGGCAGGTCAGCTTTTAGAGGCTTCCCAGCCGCCGCCGAGCGCGCGGATGAGATTGACGCTGGCCTGCAGCTGCAAGGTATCGAGATTGAGCGCCTGCAGCTGGGTCTGCAGCAGAGCGGTCTGCGAAGTGACGACGGTGAGATAGTCGGCGGCGCCCTGGACGTACAGAGCGATGGAGAAGTCGAGGGTGCGCTGTGCGGCATCGACGGCGGCCTTTTCTTGCCGGGCGGCCTCGGAATCATAGTTCAGCGTGGCGAGGCCGTCTTCGACCTGCTGAAACGCGCCGACGACGGTGCCGCGGTAATTGGCCGCGGAGGCGTCGAACTCGGCGCGCGCCTGGGCGACCTGGGCCCGGCGCAGGCCGCCGTCGAACACGCTGAGCAGGGCATTCGGCCCGATCGCCCAGAATGTGCTCGGCGCGGTGAGCCAGTTAGAAAAGGAGGTGCTCTCGACGCCACCCTGAACCGCCGAGCGTGAGGGAGGGGTAGTAGGCCGCGCGCGCGACGCCGATGTTGGCGTTGGCCGCCATCATGCGCCGCTGCGCGGCGGCGATGTCCGGACGGCGTTGCAGCAGAGTGGCGGGGATACCGGTCGGAATCTGCGGCTGCTTGATGTCGACGATGGCCGGCTCGATCGAGAAGGTCGAGGCGGACACGCCGAGCAGCGCCGCAATGGCGTGCTCCATCAACGCGCGCTGGGCGAGGGTCTGCGCCGCCTGCGAGCGTGCGGCATCGAGCTGGGTCTGCGCCTGGGAGACGTCGAGGCCGGGGGCGATGCCGGCGCCGTGGCGCTGCTCGGTGATGACGAGCGCGCGCGAGTAGGCCACGACCGTATCATCGAGGATCTTGCTGCTGCGGTCGAGGCTGCGCAGCTGGATGTAATCGTTGACCAGCTGCGCGATGAGCGATAGGCGGGCGTTCTCCAGATCCGCGGCGGCCGCGGCGGCGTTGGCCTCGCCTGCCTCCACCTCGTTGCGAATCTGCCCCCAGAGGTCGAGCTCATAGCTGACGCTGCCGCCTAGGATATTGGTCATCGAAGTAGCGCGGAGCGGCGCTCGAGATGAGCGGCGCATTGACCGACTCGCGCGCCCGCTGCACGCCGGCGTTCAAGCCCAGCGTGGGAAACAGCCCGGCGCGGGCCTGGTCGGCGAGCGCGCGGGCCTGGGCGTAGTTGGCGAACGCGGCGGCGAGGGTCGGATTTGCCGGCGATCAGTTGGGTCTGTAGCTCGTCGAGCTCCGGGCTGCCGTAGAGCGTCCACCAGCTGTCGCGCGGCAGGCGGTCTGCCGGTCTGCGCCTGGGTCCAGGGTCCGCCCTCCTTGTACGCGTCCCCGGCGGGAACGACCGGAGTTTTCAGCGGCGGCGCGAGCGAGCAGGCGCCGAGCAGCAGAGCCAGCGCCGTGCCCGAACCGAGAAGGAGTTTCTCAACCCTTGTCATTGGTATTCTTTGCGATGCGGGGTTTCGCATCGCCCGACGGCGCGCCCAGGAGCCGTACCTCGGTGCCATTGGCGATTCCGTCGGGCGGGTTTTGGATCACGCGGTCCTCCGGCGCCAGCCCGGAGGCGAGCTCGATGACCGGACCCAAGTCGCGTCCGATCGACACGGGCTTGAATACCACGCGGTTGTCCGCATCCACGGTGGCGATGGACAGCCCCTTGGCATCGAAGATCAGCGCGCTCGACGGCACACTGAGCACATTGGCCACCGCGGCCACAGCCAGGTGGATGCTGGCGTAGTCGCCCGGCATCATCTCGCCTGCGCCGTTGTCGACGATGATCTGCATCAGCGTGGTGCCGGAGATCGGATCGACGGCCTGGGCGGACGCCTCGACCGTTCCGGTGTAGGTCTTGCCGGGATGTTCGGGAACGCTGATCGTGGCCTTGGTGCCCGGCGGCACGCTGGGCACGTAGTTCTGCGGCACATTGACATAGACGCGCAGCTTGCTCGTTTCGGAGACCACGAACAGTTCGCGCGCCGCCCGAGGCTCCGACATTGATCAGTGCGCCGATGTCGGTGTCGCGCGCGGTGACGATGCCGTCGAAGGGTGCGATCAGGCGTTTGAAACTTTCCATCGGCGACCAGCCGGTCGACATTGGCCTGCGCCGCCTTGACCTGGGCGACATTGGCATTCCAGGTGAAAGTGCGCTGGTCGACGTCTTGCTTGGCGACGGCGTCGGTGCCTGCGAGCGATTGCCAGCGCTCCGCGGTGATTTGCGCGAGCTTGGAATTGGCCTCGGAGACGTTCAGGTCGGCCCGCGCCTGCATGAGCTGCTGGTCGAGATCGGGCGTATCGATTTCGGCGAGCAGCTCGCCGGCTTTCACCTTGGCGCCGATGTCGTGCTTCCAGGTCTTTAGGTACCCCGGCACGCGGGCATAGATGGGTGCGCTGATGAAGGCCTGCAGCCTGCCCGGCAGATCGAGGCCTGACTGATTCTGCACATGGGTCGGCGTTACGATGGCCACCGTGGGGATGGCCTGCGCTTCGGTCAAATCGCGCAGCCGCGAGTTTTGTGCGGCGCGCGACACCAGGCCGTAGGCGACGATGGCGATGGCCACGGCGAGGGCTGCAACGCCGACCAGGCGCAGCCGGCGTGGAACGGGGCGGGCGGGACTTGTATCAGGCGACATGAGGTTCTCCAAGGCCGTGTTCCGGCATGGGCTTCACGCCATGGTGCCGGTGAAGAATGCTGAACACCACAGGGACGAAGAAGAGCGTCGAGACGGTGGCGAAGATCAGGCCGCCGATCACGGCGCGGCCGAGCGGCGCGTTCTGCTCGCCGCCGTCGCCGAGACCCAAGCGCCATCGGCAGCATGCCGATCACCATCGCCAGCGCCGTCATCAACACCGGGCGCAGTCGCACGAATCCGGCTTCGAGCGCGGCTTGCGTCGCATCGCCGAACTCGGTGAGCTTCTCGCGCGCGAAACTGATCACCAGCACGCTGTTGGCGGTGGCCACACCCATGCACATGATGGCGCCGGTGAGCGCCGGCACCGACAGCGTGGTATGCGTGCCGAACAGCATCCAGACGATGCCCGCGAGCGCCGCCGGCAGCGCCGTGATGATGACGAAGGGATCGCTCCACGACTGGAAATTGATCACGATCAGGAAATAGATCAGCACGATGGCGCCGAGCAGGCCGAACAGCAGGCCGGTGTAGGCGCTGTACATGGTCGCCGTCTGGCCGACGAGGGCGACGGTCGAGCCTTTCGGCTTGTCCTTGTCGTTGTCGGCGATGATCTTGCGGATGTCGCCGGAGACCGCGCCCAGATCGCGATCCTTGCGTGGTCGCGTAGATCTCGACCATCGAGGAGATGTCGTACTGCGAGACCACGGCATTGCTGTGCGTCGCGCAGGATGTCGGCGATGCCGCCGAGCACCGTGGTCGGCGCGCCGGTCGCGTTGATCGGCAGATTCTGCAGCGCCGGCAGCGTGTCGATCTGGTATTGCGGCGTCTGCAGCGCGATCGGATAGGTGACGCCGTTCTTCTCGTTCAGCCAGTAGGTGGGCGCCACCTGGATGGAGCTGGCGAGGTTGACGACCAGGCTGTTGGTCACATCGGCCGCGGTCACGCCGGTGTACTGCGCGCGCGTGCGGTCGATGTTGACATTGAGCGTGGGCTGACGCCGCCGACTGCTGGATGCGCGCATCGGCAACGCCGGTGACATGGCGGAGCTGCGCCAGCAGCTTGTTGGCGTAGGCGAAGTCGGCGTCGAGATCGTTGCCGCGGACCTGCACGATCGATCGGCGCCGGGCGCGCCGAAATTGAGGATCTGGCTGACGATGTCGGCGGGCAGGAACGAGAAAGTCATGCCGGGGAAGCGGCGCGGCAGCTCGCTCGCGCAGACGCGCGACGTAGTCGGCGGTCGGCGCGTGCCCCTCGTTGAGCGAGATCTGGATGTCGCCGTCCGACTCGCCGATCGTGCCGGTGTTGTTGTAGATGGTGTTGATCGACGAAAGATACGTGCCGATGTTGTCCACGACCGTCTCCATCTCGGCCGGCGGGATGATCTCGCGGATCGCCTTTTCCACCTCGTTGAAACGCGCGGCGGTTTCCTCGATGCGCATGCCGACCGGCGCCCGCACGTGCAGCAGCATCTGACCGCCGTCGACCTGCGGGAAGAAATTGCGGCCGAGAAACGGCGTGAGCAGGAACGAGAGCGACCACGAAGCCGAGAAAGCCGCCGACGAACAGCCCGCGATGCTCGATGGCGAGCGCCAGCAGATCGTGATACCCGGCGCGCAGCCGCGTGAAGCGCGCCTCGAAGCCGCGCTGAAAGCGCACCAGCGGGTTCTTCGAGGGCGGCCGAGCCCGCCGTGCGCCGTGCTGCCGACGTGCATGCGCAGCAGATATTTCGCCATCGTCGGCACCAGCGTGCGCGACAGCAGGAACGAGAAGACCATGGCGAACATCACGCTCTCCGCCATCGGCACGAACAGAAAGCGCGCCACGCCGCTCAGGAAGAACATCGGAATGAACACGATGCAGATGCACAGCAGCGACACGAAGGCCGGCACGACGATCTGCGAGGCGCCGTCGATGATCGCCGCCTCGACCGGCTTGCCCTGCTCGAGGTGGTAGTTGATGCTCTCGATCGTCACCGTCGCCTCGTCGACGAGGATGCCGACGGCGAGCGCCAGGCCGCCCAGGGTCATGATGTTGAGCGTCTCGCCGATCGCCGACAGCGTGGCGATCGCGCCGAGGATCGACAGCGGAATCGAGGTGGTCACGATCAGGGTCGAGCGCCAGCTGCCGAGGAACAGCAGGATCATCAGGCTGGTCAGCGCCGCGGCGATCACGCCCTCGCGGATCACGCCCTGGATCGAGGCGCGCACGAACACCGACTGGTCGGCGATCGGCTTGACCTCGAGCGCATCCGGCAGCGAGGGCTTGATGAGCATCCAGCATCTTCTTGATGCCGCTGACGATGTCGAGCGTCGAGGTCGTGCCGTTCTTGAACACGCTGAGCAGCACCGAGCGGTTGCCGTCGACGTGCACGATATTGGTCTGCACCGCGCTGCCGTTGTGCACATGGGCGACGTCGTGCATGTAGACCATGGCGCCGCCCACGCTCTTGATCGGCAGGTCGCCGAGATCGGAGATCTTCGACGGCGCGCTGTTCAGGTTGACGGTGTATTCGTAATCGCCGATCTTCTCCGTGCCCGCCGGGGTGAGCAGGTTCTGCGCGGCGAGCGCATTGGCGACGTCGAGGCCGGTCAGGCCGCGCGACTGCAGCGCCGCCGGTGTCGAGGTCGAACATCACCTGCGGGCGTCTTGCCGCCGAACGGATAGGGGATTCCCGCGCCCTGCACCGTGACCAGGCGCGTGCGCACGAAATTGAGGCCCAGGTCCGCGAGAGTCTGCTCGGTCAGACCCTTGCCCGACAGCGCGAGCTGGATGATGGGCACCGTCGAGGCGCTGTAGTTGAGGATCAGCGGCGGCGTCGCGCCGGGCGGCATCTGCTTGAGCAGGGTCTGCGAAATCGCGGTGACCTGCGCGTTGGCGGTGGCGATATTGACCGCCGGGTGGAAGAAGATCTTGACGATGCCGAAGGTGGTATACGAATTCGCCTCGATGTGCTCGATGTCGTTGACCGTGGTCGTCAGCGCCCGCTCGAACGGGGTGACTGATGCGGCCGGCCATCTGATCGGGCGGCAAGCCCTGGTATTGCCAGGCCACGCCGATGATCGGGATATTGATGCTCGGAAAGATGTCGACCGGCATGCGCAGCGCGGCGAGCGTGCCGATGAGGAAAATGAGCAGGGCCGCCACGACGAACGTGTAGGGCCGGCTCAAGCGCAATGCGGACTATGGCAAGCATGGTGGCACCGCGAAGAGATCTGGTTTCTGAGGCAAACGCACGCGCTGTCTCTGACTACCCGGAACTCGCCAGGTTCCTGAAAAGGAACGAAATCTCATCAAACTCAACATCATGATCGCTCGAGGCTGCCCTCGAGTGGAGGTACTCCCAACAATAACGAGCCGCGCATTTTCCCTCATGGAAGCTTTGCCGAGTATATACAATGTGGAAGAGTCACTATATCCAAATGGTTGAGAATGGAGCGCATCGACGATTTGCCCGGCTTGCAGGCCTTCGAGCGCATCGTGGCGCTCGGCAGCCTCACCGCTGCGGCGGCCGAGCTGGGTTTGTCCTTGGCCGTGATTAGCAAGCGGCTGGCCGGTTTCGAGCGGCGCCTGGGTGTGCGCCTGATCAACCGCAACACGCGCCGCCTGGCGGTCACCGACGAAGGCAATCTACTGTATAGCCATGCGGTGCGCATCGTGGCCGAGCTGGCGCAGGCGCGGGATGCGATGGCCCGGCAGCAGCGGGAGATTTCCGGACTGCTGAAGATAACGGCGCCGTTCAGCTTCGGCCGGCGGCATCTCGTGCCATTGCTGGCGCAATTCGGCGCTTTGCATCCGCAGCTGCGTATGCAGCTCGAGCTCAGCGACGATGTGCTGGATCTGATTGCGGGCGGCTTCGATCTTGCGATTCGCTACGGTGAATTGCGCGATTCGAGCATGGTGGCGCGCACGCTGGTGCAGAACCGCCGAATACTGTGCGCATCGCCGGATTATCTGCGCCGCCACGGCCAGCCTCAGCGTCTGTCGGACTTGACGCGTCATCGTTGCATCGTGACCGGGGCCGCACCCCTGACCGAGTGGCGGTTCAGCAGTCAGCGGCAAACCGGTCCCGTGCGCATCGTCGGCCATGTCGTCTGTAACGATGGGGACGCGGCCCATGCCATGGCGCTCGAGGGCATGGGCATCGTTCTAAAATCCGTCTGGGATGTGGCAGACGATCTGGCGAGCGGGCGACTGGTGCAGGTTCTTGCCAAGCACGCCGTGTCGGCCGCTCCGTTGAATGCCATCTATCTGCGAGGGCACAATCGGATACCGCGCGTGCGGGCGTTCATCGATTTCCTGCGCGAGCGGCTGGCCTCTTCGCCCTTCGTTCCAGGGCGTGTCACGCGAGAGCTGAACTAAGTCTTTTCCAGGAGTTTTCATGTCTTCGATTCGAATTTGGCACATGTACATCGGGATTCTGATCGCACCCAGCGTGTTATTTTTTGCCCTCACCGGGGCTTTGCAGATCTTCAGTCTTCACGAGGCGCATGGCAGCTATGAGCCGCCGGCTCTGCTCGAGAAGCTGAGCCGCTTGCACAAGGACCAGGTGTTCGCGCAGAAAGAGCACGAGCAGAAGAAGCACGAGGAGGATAAGTCCGAAGGAGCGGGCGCCCAGGAACCCCCCAAGGCCGAGAGCGAAGATCAGCCGCGCTTAGGCACTGTTCTGTTGAAGTGGTTTTGTTTGCTGGTCGCCTTGGGACTCAGCGCCTCGACGCTATTGGGGCTCTGGATGGGGTTGACGCAGATGCGCCGCAGGCGCACGGGCTGGTGGCTGCTGGCCGCAGGAATCGTACTGCCTGTGGCACTGACTCTTTTGTGACGGAGAGAGCTTTGACGGAGACAGCGGCGAGTCGCCCCGGTCCCGGATCAGGCACCCGCCACGAGGGAGGCGACGTAGTCGCCGATGGCCAGTGCGGCGGTCAAGCCCGGCGATTCGATGCCATACAGATTAACGAGGCCCGCGATGCCGTGCGAGGCAGCTCCTTGAATCATGAAATCCTGAGCGGCGCCTCCGGGCCCATGAAGTTTCGGCCGAACGCCGGCGTAGCCGGGACGTAGAGAATCGCTCGGCAGCAGGGGCCAATATGAACGGATCGCAGCGTAGAAGCGATCGGCTCTGTCCGGCTCTACACGGTAGTCGATAGCTGGTACCCACTCCACATCCGGTCCGAAGCGAGCGTGTCCCGCCAGATCCAAGGTCAGGTGAACGCCAAGCCCCCCGTCCTCGGGTACCGGGTATATCAGGCGCCGAAACGGCACCCGTCCTTCGAATCCGTAGTAGCTGCCCTTGGCATAGTGCAGCGCCGGAATGGTATCGGCCCTCAGACCGTCGAAGCTGCGTGCGATATTCTGGGCTTCCAGTCCGGCGCAGTTCACGACGACAGAGGCCTCGAGGTCGTAGAGCGGATCTTGTCCTATCGAGAGCCGGATCTTGTTCGATCGGCAGGAGCCGTTTTGCACCGGCGTTCCAAGCACTATGGTACCGCCGGAACGTTCAAATTCGGCTCGTAGTGCCAACATGAAGCCGTGGCTGTCGACGATGCCGGTCGAGGGCGACCAGAGTGCGGCGACGCAGCGCAGGTCCGGCTCGAGACGCAGTGCCTCGGCCGCATCGAGCAACTGCAGATCCTCGACTCCGTTCTGCCGGCCCACGGTCTCGATCGCCGACAGCTTCGCAAGCTGCGCGCGGGAGGCCGCTACGATGAACTTACCGCAGCGATTGACTTCGACTCCGTGCGCGGCACAAAAGCGGTAGAGCAACTCCCGACCGGCAACGCACAGCCGAGACTTCAGCGAACCGTGCGGGTAGTAGATGCCGGCATGGACGACCTCGCTATTGCGCGAGCTGGTGGCCGTGCCTATCGCGCCGGCGGCCTCCAATAGGATTGTTTCGCGGCCGCTCAGTGTCAGGCTGCGCGCTACGGCGAGTCCGACGACGCCGGCTCCGATCACGATGCACTCAACGTGGTCCATGTGCGGCGTCAGCGGCGATTCGGATAGGCGTCGATTTCATTCAGCATCTCCGGGCCGCCCAAGGCCTGCATCTGGCCCAGTATCCACTCGCGCCGCTGCTGAACGTACCGGGACGGCGCTGCGGCTGAAAAGTGCTGCGGGTTCGGCAAAACGGCGGCGAGCACGGCGGCATCGGCGCGCGTAGAGCCGGGAGGCGGGCTTGTGGAAGAACCGCTGCGCGGCGGCTTCGGCGCCGTACGTGCCGTAGCCGAACTCGGCGATGTTCAGGTAGATCTCCAGTATCCGCCGCTTCGGCCAAGGCGCTCTCGATCAAGACGGTGAAGTAGGCCTCGAGTCCCTTGCGAAAGTAGCTGCGCCCGGACCAGAGAAACAGGTTTTTAGCGACTTGCTGGCTGATGGTGCTGGCGCCGCGCACCTTGTGGCTGTGCTGATTGAGCGCGTAGGCCTTTTCGATGGCGGCGACGTCGAAGCCCCAGTGCTCGGGAAACTTCTGATCCTCCGAGGCCACCACCGCGAGCGGCAGGTTGGGCGAGATCCGATCCAAATCCACCCAGCTGTGACGGAACACGTAATTCGAGTCGCGGCTCGATCCACGCCGCGATTTGCGCTTCGGCCATGAACGCGGTGAAGACGGGATTGATCCAGCGCAGCGACACCGCCGCGAGGATGCTCCCCACGATGAAAATCGCGAGTCAGCCAGCAGGATCGCCCGTGCCAGCCGGCCGAGGAATGATCTCTTTCGACGCCACGCCGAGCGTCAGGCGGGTAGTCGCCGTACGCTCTTCATGATGACGGCCTCGACCGGGACATCGTCGAATCCGCGCCGCCGCCCGGTCTCGACCGCCGCGATCTTGTCGACGACATCCATGCCCTCGGTTACCTGCGCGAACACGGCGTAGCCGAAGTTGCCGCGCGAGTGATCGAGGAAGTCGTTGTCCTTCAAATTGACGAAGAACTGCGAGGTAGCGCTGTTGATGTCGTTGGTGCGCGCCATGGAGAGCGTGCCGCGTCCGTTCTTCAGGCCGTTGTCAGCCTCGTTCTTGACGGGCGGCTGGGTGCGCTTCTGGGTCATGTCCTCGGTGAAGCCGCCGCCCTGGATGACGAAGCCCGGGACGATCCGGTGGAAGATCGTGCCGTCGAAGAATTCGTCTTCGATGTAGCGCAGAAAATTCGCGACCGATAGGGGCGCCTCCTTTTCGAACAGTTCTACCGTGAAATCGCCGAGCGTGGTTTCGAAGCGGATCATGAGGTTTCCTTTTGTTCAATGAACGGTTCCCAGCGTGACGCGGGGCTTGCCTGAGAAATCAAGATGCGAGCGAATGTCCGTGAAGCGATGGTCTGCCATCAATCGAGCGACGTCCGGCGCTTGATCGCAGCCGTGCTCCAGGATCAGACGGCCGTGTTCATGCAGATGCGCCGCCGCACCCTTGACGATGGCCGCCAAGGACTCGAGTCCGGTCGGTCCGTCGCAGAGGGCGAGGGCGGGTTCCGCGGACAGTTTCTCGAGCGCCGGATCCGCGGCGCAGATGTAGGGCGGATTGGCCACGATCAGGTGGAACCGCTCGCCGGCCACGGGCGTGAACCAGGAACCCAGGCGCCAATCGATGTGCGAGAGCCCCAGGTCGCGGGAGTTCTGAATCGCAACCTCCAGCGCCGCGGGCGAGACGTCCACGCCCGTGACCCGCGCATGCGGCCTCTCCGAAGCGATGGCGAGAGCAATTGCGCCGCTGCCTGTTCCCAGGTCGAGAATGGAGACGGCATGCTTCGGCAGGAACTGCAGGGCGAGTTCGACCAGCGAGCTCCGTTTCCGGCCGCGGCACGAGCACTGCCGCGCGTGACGCGCAGCGGCAGCGACCAGAATTCCCGCGTACCGGTCAAATAGGCGACCGGGGTGCCTCGCAGGCGTTGTTCGATCAGGCCGGCATAAGCTCGTTCCTCGTCCGCGGCGATGGGCTCGGCGCCGTGCGCGATCAATCCCGAACGCGGCAGTCCGAGGATCTTGCCCAGCAACAATTCGGCGTCGAGCCGCGGCGAGTCGCTGTAGCTGTGAAGCGAGCGTGCGGCACCGTTCAGCGCGTCTGCGACCGTTGGCGTCATTCGACTTGTTGCGCCAGCTCTTCGGCCTGGTGTTCCTGATTCAATGCACGAATCAACTCCTCGAGATTACCGTTCATCACATCGTCGAGCTTGTACAGCGTGAGATTGATGCGATGGTCGGTGACCCGCCCTTGAGGGAAATTATAGGTGCGGATGCGTTCGGAGCGGTCGCCCGATCCGACCTGCAGTTTGCGCGATTGCGCTTGCTGGCTTTGCTGCTTCTCGCGCTCGGCGGCGAGCAGCCGGGATTTCAACAAGGACATGGCCCGCGAACGGTTCTTGTGCTGCGAGCGCTCGTCCTGGCATTCGACCACGACCCCGGTGGGAATGTGCGTGATGCGAATGGCCGAGTCGGTTTTGTTGACGTGCTGGCCGCCGGCGCCCGAGGCGCGAAAGGTGTCGATGCGCAGATCCGCAGGATTCAGATCGACGGCCTCGACCTCTTCGAGCTCGGGCAGGATGGCCACCGTGCACGCCGAGGTATGGATGCGTCCCTGCGCCTCGGTGGCGGGCACGCGCTGCACGCGGTGCGTTCCGGATTCGAATTTGAGCAGCGAATAGGCGCCACGGCCGATGATGCGGCTGATGATCTCCTTGTAGCCGCCGTGCTCGCCGGGGCTCTCGCTCAAGATTTCGACCCCCCAGCCCTTGGATTCGGCATAGCGGGCGTACATGCGAAACAGGTCGCCGGCAAAGAGGGCGGCCTCGTCTCCGCCGGTGCCTGCGCGGACTTCCAGGAAGATATTGCTGTCGTCCTGCGGGATCCTTGGGCACCAGCAGGCGCTGCAGCTCGAGTTCCTCGGCCGCGATGCGCGGCGCAAGGTCGGCCAGTTCTTCCTCGCCCATGGCCTGGGTTGCGGAGTCCTTGTCCGACGCCAGTTCGTGGGCGATGACCAGGTCGCCCTCGAGGGCCGATGAAGCGCCGATAGCGATCGATCAGCGGCCCCAATCTGGAGTACTCCATGGAAAGTTCGCGAAATTGATTTTGCCGCGAAATGACGCCCTGCATCCGATAGAAGGCGGCTGATTTCTTCGAATCGTTCATCGAGTTTTTCGAGCTTGCGGCGGATGGAGTCTTTCATGGCCGCGGATTATAGCCGGCCTAAACCGACTCATTGCCGGTCGCGTTCTTCGGTCAGCAGCCGGGTCACGGCCTCGGCCAGGGCGGCATCCGCCAGCTCGGCCGCCTGGCGCAGGGCCTGCGTCGGTGTGTGCAGCAGCCGATTGGTCAGGGTGTTGGCGAGATATTCGATGACCTCGTCGGCCGATTTGCCCGCGGCCAGCAGGCGCCGTGCCTGCTCTACGGTTTGCGTGCGGATTTCCTCGGCCTGGCGGCGCAGCGCGCGGATGGCCGGTCCCGCATCGTGGGCCCGCGATTCGGTGAGAAATCGCGCGACTTCCTCATCGATGAGCAGCCGCGCTCCACCGGCTGCCGCCTCGCGCTGCTGCCGATTTTCGTCGATCAGCTGCTGCAGGTCGTCGATGGAGAATAAGTAGACGTCTTCCAGATCGGCTACGGCCGGATCGATGTCGCGCGGTACGGCCAAATCCACCATGAAAATCGGCCGCCGCCGCCGCGCGCGAATGGCCGCTTCCACGGCGCTCTTGGTGACGAGCGGGACGGTGCTCGCGGTGCAGGTGATGACGATGTCGGCCTGGGCCAGTTCCTTATCGAGGTCCTCGAGTCCGATGGCGTAGGCCTTGAGTTCGGCGGCCAGGGCCTGAGCCCTTCCCAAGGTGCGATTCGCGATGACCATGCGCTTGACACCGGCGCTCGCGAAATGACGCGCCACGAGGGCGTTCATGTCGCCGGCGCCCACCATGAGGGCGGTGTGAGCGCTCAGGTCGGAATAGACCCGCCGCGCCAAGCTCACCGTGGCGGAGGCGATGGACACGGCGTTCTCGCCGATGCGAGTCTCCGAGCGCACACGTTTGGCCGCTGAAAAAGCCGCCTGGAACAGCTTGTTGAGCGAGGGACCTGTGCTGCCGGCTTCCTGCGCTACGCGGTAGGCATCCTTCAGCTGCCCCAGAATCTGCGCCTCGCCGAGCACCATGGAGTCGAGTCCCGAAGCGACGCTGAAGGCATGCTCCACGGCCCGCCGCTCCTGGTGAACATAGACGCTCGAGGCAAGATCGAGACTGTTTCCATGGTGCTGCTCGAGCCACCGGGACAGTTCCGTACCCGTCGCGGATCCTGCCCAGTACACTTCCGTTCTATTGCAAGTGGATACGATCACCACTTCGGCGATGCCGGCTTCCCGGTGCAATGCGTGCAGCGCGGCGAGCAAACGCTCTTCGCTGAACGCCACCTTTTCGCGCAAGGCGACCGGTGCGGTCCTGTGATTGATGCCGAGAATGTTGACTGCCATTGAAGCGCTTTTGGGTCGTAACCCTCTGATTCTGGTGTAAGAGGCGCTGCGGGATCAAGCAGGAATCCGCGGCGCACACGTGGTCATTTAGATATAGTGGAGCTGTGTTCTCGATCTCAATTTTTGCAAGGACTGCGGTGGGGCTTGGTCTCGCTGCCTGTGCCGCTTGTGCCGGCCTGGGCAGCAGGGCCGACGACGCCACCGCTCCGGTGCCATTTTATACCGTCACGGCCGAGATAGCCCTTGCGCGGCACCAACCGCGGGTCGCGGCGCTCCAATATGCGGCCGCCGCGGCGCACGATTCGGACGTCGGACTGCTCGAACGGGCCACGCAAGTCGCGACGGAGGCATTGCAGCCCTCGCTGGCCGAAAAGACTGCCGCGCGCTGGATCGCCGTGGATCCGAAGTCCCTGGACGCGCAGCGAGCGGCCGCTCGAGCGGCATTGGCGCTGTACAAAATCGATCAGGCCGCCGCGCACTATCGCGTCGTGCTCCTGAACTCGCCCATCGGCACCGAGGCGGAGTTTGCGGCCCTGGAGACCTCTTTGGCCGGCAACGACAATGTCTACGGCGTGCGCCAGCTCGCCGATCGACTGGTAGCGTTCTTCCCGTCGTCCGGGGCCGCGTTGCGAATGCAGGGATTCGCTGCGCTGCGCGCGGACGACCCCGAGGCGGCCGTGCATAGTTTGACGGCCGCGCTGGCGATACCGGCCACCGGCGGGCATGAGGAGGATTCGAACGCACGGCGCGATCTGCTGCAGACGCTCGCGCGCGCGCGAATCATGGCGGGCGATGCCGAAAAGCCCCTGGCGCAGGCGCAGGAAGCCGTCGATCACGAGGATACCGCCGACAATCGCCTGGATCTCGCCCTGTTGCTCATGACGGCGCAGCGCGATTCGGCAGCGTCGCAGCAATTGGAAATTCTGTCGCGCGACCCCAAGTACGCGCCCGTGGCGCTGCGCTTGCTCGGCTTGATCGAGTTTCAGGAGGGGCATCTGGACGCGGCCGCCGCGAAATTCGCGCAGCTGCTGCGGGCAGATAAATTTCTCGACGATGCCTCTTATTATCTAGGCCTGATCGCCGATCGCCAGGATGATCCGGAACGCGCCTTGCGCTTGTACGCACAGGTACAGAGCGGCGAGAACGCGGTGCCGGCATTGCTGCGTGCCACCGCGATATTACAGACGCACGGTGCGGCGGCGGCGGCGGCGGAGTTGCTCGACCGGCTCATCGAGGATGAGCCGCAGCGCGCGCCGGAAATCATCACGGCTCGCGCCCGGATGTCCGCCGACGCAGGTGATTTGCCCGGCGCGGTCACGCTGCTCGAGCGAGGCATCGCGGAGTATCCGGACGATGTGGATCTGCGCTATGCCGTTGCATCGACCTACGAGGAGCAGGGGCGGATCTCCGACTCCTTGCATGAATTGACCGAACTGGTGAAGGTACGTCCGGACGATCCGGCGGCCCTGAACGCCTTGGGCTATACGCTGGCCGATCACTCGCGAGAACTGCCCAGGGCCCGCCGGCTCATCGAACGCGCGCACGCTGCGTCGCCCAAGAATTCGGCGATTCTGGACAGCCTGGGGTGGGTGCTGTTCCGCCAGGGTCACGCCGCGGAGGCGGAGACGTATTTGCGGGCCGCCTATCTGGACGATCGCGGCGGCGACATCGCGGCGCATCTGGGCGAAGTCTTGTGGAATCTCGGCAGACACGACGATGCTGAGCATATTTGGTCCGAGGCCGCCGCCATCGACGGCGGCAATCGCTTGCTCAAGGCGACGCGGCAACGATTGCAGGGGACGCTGCCGGCGCCGACCCCCGCGCGCAAGCCAATGCCCGTGACCATGCGGCCGCTGTCGCCGTGAATTGACTCCCCGTGCGCGGCTTATTATTGATCTTGTTATGCTCCACCGTGCTCGCCGCGTGTGTGACGACGCGGCGCGCACCCGCGCCCGCCGTTGCGGCCGCGGGATGGGAGCAAAGGGTCGCCGTGCTGCAAAAACTCGGCTCCTGGCAGCTCGACGGCCGTGCCGCCGTCGCCGTGGGCACTCAGGGCTGGCAGGCCAGCCTGAACTGGCGGCAACGTCAGAATTCGGCGGAGGTTCATTTGTCGGGCCCGCTGGGCATCGGTGCGATGGTGCTGACGCGCACGCCCGACGGGATTTCACTGAACGGCGCGCCGCCGAGCGATGCGGTTCTGGCGCAATTGCAGGAACGGCTGGGATTCGACCTGCCGCTCGACCGCCTGCGCTTCTGGCTGCTCGGCGTGCCGGATCCGAGCGCGGCGTTCTTACTCACGCGCAACGATCAGGACCGTGCATTGCAGTTGACCCAGGCTGATTGGACCATCGATTACGATCGCTACATGCCCGCCGGCGGAGATTCCCTGCCTGCGCACTTGGTGTTGAGCCGTGAAGGAGTGCGCGTGCGCATTGCCGTCGACCATTGGGAATTTCCGCCTTGATGAACTCGAATGCACCACGGTTTTGGCCGGCGCCGGCCAAGCTCAATCTGTTTTTGCATATTGTGGGCCGGCGTCCGAACGGGTACCACGAGCTGCAATCCTGCTTTCAGTTCATCGATCTGTGCGACGAGATCACCATCGAGGCGCGCGGCGACGGACGGATTCGGCGCGCCGTCGAGATCGCCGGTGTGGCCGAGGAGGCCGATCTTTGCGTGCGCGCGGCTCGCGCGCTGCAGGCAGCCGCCGGCACCGCACTCGGTGCAGATATCGGAGTGCTCAAGCGCATACCCATGGGCGGCGGTCTGGGCGGCGGCAGCTCCGATGCGGCGACCTGCCTGGTGGCGCTCAATCACTTGTGGAATCTGCACTTGCCAGTGGACGATCTGGCAGCGCTCGGGCTGAAGCTGGGGGCGGATGTGCCGGTCTTCGTCCGGGGCCGTGCGGCTTGGGCGGAGGGAATCGGGGAACACCTGACGCCCTTATATCCGCCGCTGGCCCCGCCGGAGGCTAACTATTTGATTCTTAAGCCGAATATTGGAGTGAGCACGGCGGAGGTATTTCAAGATCCTGAATTGACAAGGAATTCCGCGCCCATCACAATTCACGGCTTCCTGGCGTCTGGTGGACGAAACGACTGTTTGGGCGTGGTACGGCGCCGATATCCAGAGGTGGCGCGCGCGCTCGACTGGCTGTCGGGTTTGGTCCGGCGCGTCTGACGGGAACCGGGGCCTGTGTTTTTTTGGCCGTCGAGACGATTGAGCTTGGACTGGAAATTGCGCGGAAGTTGCCGCCGGAGCTGGATGCATTTTTGGCTCGCGGATTGAACGACTCGCCCTTGCTTGAAAGATTAGCGACCGGCTGAGAATCGGCTCAAGCGAGTTCGCTGATTGTTGATTCCAATTGGGGTGTCGCCAAGCGGTAAGGCAGCGGGTTTTGATCCCGCCATACGGAGGTTCGAATCCTTCCACCCCAGCCAAATTTTTGCGGTTGGAGCAGTTCGTGGACTGGAAAAGGTCCAGTAGGATGAGTTAGCAGAGGAAGGATAACGCCCGCTTTGGGGGCGGCCCCGGAGGGGTGAGGCCCGCAGGGCCGAATAATCCTTCCACCCCAGCCAATTTAGAGCTTGAGCCCATGTCGCAGAGTAAAGAGTTCGATACATTGACGATTGCCGTGTTTACCGGCAAGGCGAACCCTTCGCTCGCGCACGACATCACGCGGCACCTGCATGTGCAGCTGGGCCGGGCCGACGTCGGCCGGTTCAGCGACGGCGAGGTAAGCGTCGAGTTGATGGAGAACGTGCGCGGGCGCGATGTGTTCATCGTGCAATCGACGAATCCGCCGGCGGAAAATTTGATGGAATTGCTGATGATGACGGATGCCTGCCGGCGCGCATCGGCGAAGCGCATCACCGCGGTGGTGCCGTACTTCGGCTATGGGCGGCAGGACCGGCGGCCGCGGGCGACGCGGGTGGCCATCACGGCGAAACTGGTCGCGAACATGATTGCGAGCGCGGGCGTCGACCGGCTGCTGACGGTGGATTTGCACGCGGATCAGATTCAGGGCTTTTTCGACATACCGGTGGACAACGTCTATGCGTCGCCGGTGCTGCTGGGCGATGCGTGGAAGCAGAAGTACAAGGACATGGTCGTGGTCTCGCCGGACGTGGGCGGCGTGGTGCGCGCGCGGGCGCTGGCGAAGCGCCTGGATGATGCCGATCTGGCCATCATCGATAAGCGCCGGCCGCGGCCGAATGAATCGAAGGTCATGAACATCATCGGCGAGGTCGAGGGCAGGACCTGCGTGCTGATCGATGACATGGTGGATACCGCGGGCACATTGTGCCAGGCGGCGCAGGCTCTGAAGGACGAGGGTGCGGCCAAGGTGGTCGCCTACATCACCCACCCCGTGCTGTCGGGCGCGGCGATCGAACGCATTTCGAAATCGGTATTGGACGAGTTGGTGGTGACCGATACCATCCCCCTGTCGGAGGCCGGCAGGGCTTGCAAGAAGATACGGCAGTTGAGCGTGGCGGGATCTGCTCGCGGAAACCGTGCGCCGGATCAACGATGAAGAGTCGGTGAGTTCGCTGTACATAGATTGATCGAATTGGTCGGTGCCCTCGCAATTGGTCGCGATGCGTGGGCGCCGTGTTTGTGTTGTAACTGGAGAAGATTATGAAAACCTCTTTCGAACTCGTTGCCGAGTTCCGCGAGACGCAAGGCAAAGGTGCGAGCCGCCGCCTGCGTCACGAAGGAAAAGTACCGGCAATTCTGTATGGCGGACACGCCGATGCGCGCGCCCTGACCCTGAGCCATCAGAAACTCTTGATCATGCTCGACAACGAGCGCTTTTATTCGACCATCCTGAGCTTGAAGGTGGGCGATCAAACGCAGGCGGCCATCTTGAAGGACGTGCAGCGGCACCCGTTCAAGAATGCCATCGTGCACATCGACTTCCAGCGTGTCGAAGAGAACGAGAAGATCCGCATCAGCATACCGCTGCATTTCACGGGAGCGGCTGTTTCCCCGGGCGTCAAATCGCAGGGCGGGCTCGTGTCGCACATGCGCACCGAGACGGAAGTTTCGTGTTTGCCGAAGGACTTGCCGGAGTTCATCGAAGTGGACATTTCCGGATTGTCGCTCAATGAGAGCATCCATCTGTCGCAACTGAAGATTCCCGAGGGCGTCACCCTCGTCGAGCTGGCGAAGGACGATGTGGCGATCGTGGCCATTCACAGCCCGCGTGCGGAAGAGCCCGAGCCGACTGCGGCGGCTGCGGCAGGCGCTGCGCCGGCGGAAGGTGCGGCTGCGGCACCGGCGGCTGCGGCAGGCGGGGATGCGGCGAAGAAGGCCGAACCTGCGAAGAAAGATGAAGCCAAGAAGGAACCGGCGAAGAAAGACGCGAAGAAATAGCGTTTCCTGCGTTTCGGATCAGTGGGGCCGTCGGAAGGGCGGCCCTTACTTTTTCCATTTATCGACTAATGAGCGCGTTCATGTCTGGACTACCGTTGCGCATTATCGTCGGCCTGGGCAATCCGGGTCCCGAGCATCTGGTCACCCGTCACAATGCGGGTTTCTGGTTCGTGGACCTGCTTGCGCGCCGTCATGGCGGCGAGTTTCGCGACTATCGGAAGTATTCCGGGGAAACCGCGCGCATCACCTTGAGCGAACGGGAAATCGTTCTGTTGAAGCCCACTACCTATATGAATCGCAGCGGACTGTCGGTGCGCCAGCTGAGCGAGTTTTACAAGATCGCGCCCGAGGACATTCTGGTGGCGCACGATGAGCTCGATCTGCCGGTGGGCAGCGTGCGGCTGAAGCAGGGCGGGGGCCACGGCGGCCACAATGGCCTGCGCGACACCATTGCACATATCGGGGAGACCTTCTGGCGGCTGCGCCTGGGGATAGGCCATCCCGGCAACAAGGCCGAAGTGATCGACTATGTGCTGACGCGCGCGCCGCGGGCCGAAGAGGATCTCATTCTCGAGGCGGTCAGCACCGCGGCGGACTGCATGCCGCTACTACTTGAACAAGGCGCCGAACGCGCCATGACCCGGCTGCACAGCCGGGCAGGAAAGACTTAATGCCTATTCGTTGTGGAATCGTCGGTTTGCCCAATGTGGGGAAGTCCACGCTGTTCAATGCGCTCACGCGCGCGCAGATCGCTGCGGAGAATTATCCGTTCTGCACCATCGACCCGAACGTGGGCGTGGTGCCGGTGCCGGATCCGCGGCTGGAGAAGCTGGCCGAGATAGTTCATCCGGAGAAGATTCTACCGACCACGGTGGAATTCGTGGACATCGCAGGCCTGGTGGCCGGGGCGTCGAAGGGCGAAGGACTGGGCAACAAATTTCTCGCGCACATTCGCGAAGTAGATGCCATCGCACACGTGGTGCGGTGCTTCGAGAACGACGACATCATTCACGTGGCCGGCAAGATCGACCCGGCGAATGACATCGAAGTCATCAACACCGAGTTGGCGCTGGCGGATCTGGACAGCGTGGAGCGGGCGTATCAGAAGTCGGTGAAGGCGGCGAAGACGGCCGACAAGGATGCGATCAAGACCCGCGATGTGCTGGAGCGGGTGCGCAAGCAGTTGAACGAGGCGAAGCCGGTGCGGACCTTAGGGCTTGACGCCAATGAGAGAGCCGTGCTCAGGGACATGCACCTGCTCACCGACAAACCGATTATGTACGTCGCCAATGTCGACGAGAATGGCTTTACCGACAATCCGCGGCTGGATCGTGTTCGCGAACTGGCGAAGGCGGAGGGCGCGGTGGTGGTGCCGGTGTGCGCCGCGATCGAGGCGGAGATCTCGCAGCTGGATGAGGCGGACCGGGGCGACTTCCTCAAGGAGCTCAAGTTGGATGAGCCGGGACTGAACCGGGTGATCCGCGGCGGCTATTCGCTGTTGGGGCTGCAGACCTATTTCACCGCGGGGCCGAAAGAGGTGCGGGCTTGGACGGTGCATCGGGGAGCCACGGCGCCACAAGCGGCCGGAGTGATTCATACGGATTTCGAGCACGGGTTCATCCGGGCGGAGGTCATCGCCTATGATGACTTCATTGCCAACAAGGGAGAGGCCGGGGCCAAGGAGGCCGGAAAGTTGAGGTTGGAGGGGAAGGAGTACATTGTCAGGGAAGGCGATGTGATGCACTTTAGGTTCAATGTGTAGGGGATGTTGAGGGGCCGGCCGGGGCGGCCGGATGGCGGAGCGGGGCCGCCTTGACAGGGTGGGAGGCCTCTCGCAGAATCCGCGGCTCTTTAAGGTCGCCAGGCCTGAAGAGATAAGATGAGTTTGAGTCGATGGTGAGGTAGCTCAGCTGGTTAGAGCACGGCACTCATAATGCCGGGGTCGAGGGTTCGAGTCCCTCTCTCACCACCAAAATCAATGAGTTACAGTTGCTCAAGCAGTGCATTTTGCGTGATCGCGGCGCACAAATCCAAGCGAACTTGGGACGAAATGGCAAGAGTCTCTCTCGCCACCAGTCAGTTCTTTTCTAGAAGGGTCGGCGGATCGAACCCGTTCGGGCGCACCAACAACAGGTAGTGTCAGTGGCAGCAGCCTCCCGTCTCGGCAGACAGCTTGAAGAAGTCATCGCCAGCTTGAGCAAGGTGGACGTGCGGTTTGCGTTGATTGGCGGGCTCGCCCTGGCGTCTCACAAAGTGATTCGCGCCACGCAGGACATCGACCTGCTCACCGACTCTGAAAAGGCCGAGGACATCGACCGCGAGTTAATAGCGCTCGGCTACCACTGTCTGCATCGCAGTGCCGATGCCGGAAACTATCTCCGCGGTGATGAGCGCGTGGACTTCATCTACGCCAGTCGCCCCGCGGCGCGGGGCTTGCTCAGCAATGCCACATCGGTCCAAACTGCTTTCGGCGAAGTGCGCGTCGTCAGCACCGAGGGATTGATTGGCTTGAAGCTACAGGGCTTCGTCAACAATCCGCGTCGTACGCAGGACCTGGAGGATATCAAGGCCCTAGTCGCTGCGAATCGGCAAGCGCTAAAGATGGACGAGGTACGCGAGTACTTCCGGCTCTTCAAACGTGAGGCGTTGCTCGAGGAAATTCTAAAGTGAGCCTGCCCACCGATAGCGGTCAACCGTTTGCCGCCGATGGCGGTATAGCCCACGTGCCGGCAGCCACCGGCTGTGATCCATTCGAAGCCTTAGATGACTTGATGACGGTCATCGAGGCGTTATGTCCTGTTTGGCCGGATCGCGCGATATTCTCTTCTACTGACCGATTCTTGATCTAAGTTTCTCATCAAGCCCTGATGTGCCCTGGCTAGCGCACCGCCGCCGCTGGTGGAAGCGCCGCGCAGGCCTCCACAAACGCGACAGCCAACGGTACCGCCTCGCGATGCAACGCGGCGCGTTCAGGCTGGAAAAGCGTGGCAACGAAAAAGGTCTCGCCATCCAACTCAATCGCCCGAACATCACCGTGTTGATCTTCCGCCGCGACTCGGAGCGGACCTTTAGTGAGCGCTGCCCGGAATCCATTGTTCAATCCATATCTGCAGCGATACTCCGCGGTGATTTTCGTGGCGCCGTAGGCTCGAGCGATTCTCGTGCCAGGTAATAGACGAACCGAATCCTTCGCTTCAACGAGCGAACATTCAAGCGGAGATATGACAGCGCGATGAGCTTCTGGTGACGTTTCTGCGTGCTCCGCATCCGACCAACCCAAAACGTTTCTGGCGTACTCGATGACCGCGTGCTGAAAGCCGCCGCATGTTCCGAGAAACGGGATTTTTCTTTCGCGGGCGTAGCATATGCTCAGCAACGCGCCGTCCATACTACGATAGGGGCTCGCGGGCACACACCATATCCCATCGAATCGCAAAAGGTGCCCCGAACTATTGATCTCGTCTGTTGGCACCCATTCGACGGCCGCTTGAACGCCACAATGTTCGCCCGCAGTCTTCAAAGCCAACGGTATGGCTTGATGAGCTGGTACAGAGGAGTCGAAATCACCAATCAGGCCGACTTTAACGGTTGATTTCACAGCGGCGCCTCGATCACTAACGTTCATGCCCTCATTTTCCTATGCATGTTCGGTTTGAGCAATTGTCGGCGGCAGCTTTCGGACGCCGAATATGGGCCGCCCGCTTCCATTCGCCACCGATCATCCGCGCGGCCTGCCGCCGGCAACGACGATGGGTTCGTCGAGGGCTTGTCGATATTCCTCCTCGCCGATCGCATCCACCGCCCGAAGTTTCGCCAGCAGCGCGTCGATCAGTGAGCGCAGCCCAGGCCCCGGGGTGCCATGCGCGAATGAGCTTTGGTATTTGATCGGCCCGGGAATGATCGCGACCAGAAAAGCCATTTCGGCCGGCGTCAGCGCCTGGGGTTCGCGACCGAAATAGCTGCGGGCCGCGGGCCGCAGGCCACGCAGGTCCGGTCCCCATTCGATGATGTTCAGGTAGATCTCGAGAATACGATTCTTGCCGAGCGCCGACTCGAGCAAGAACGTGATCGCCAGTTCCTGGAGTTTGCGTCCAATCTGCTTGTCGCGCGACAGGAACAGATTCTTGGCCAGCTGCTGGGTGATTGTTGACGCGCCACGCGCGGCGCCACCGCGCGACCAGTTCGTGAGCAACGCGGCGGGTAGTTCGCGTAGGTCGATGCCGCGATGCCCGTAGAAGCCTGCGTCTTCTGAAAGCAGCAGAGTGCGCACGAACAGCGGCGGAACGTCGCGCAGGGCGATGAAGTCGGGGGATGCGGGCGAGACGTCGATGGGGCGGTGCGGCCCGGATGCCGTCTTGGGAGCTGAAGATGAAATCGCCGCGTAGGCGCAAGATTGCCGGCGGCATCTGGCGTGGCGGCTTGAAGTCGATCTTTTGGCTCACCGAGAGCGAGGCAGGGTCCGCCGGGCGTCCGCGTACACGCACGTCGATCGAGGCCGAGCCAAGGTCAAGGCCGCCGCCCGGGCGCCATCCCCAAGCTTTCGGGCACCCCGAGCCCGGATGCGCCCAGCAGCTGCGCGAAGTCCAGATGCTGCACGCCGAGCGCGAGATCGACAACCGGATCGGTGTCGAGATTGCGCAGTGCGATCGAACCCGAAAGAGCCGCACCGGCCAACGTCGCGTGGACCTCGGGGATCTCGACCACTCCCCCGGCCCGCCGCCAGGTGCCATCGAATCTTATGGTCAGGTCCGTCGGATCGCCGAGCTGGATCTCGTCGTCGGCGTGATCCGCCAGCGCTCCCAAGCGCGCGCCGCGCGCGCCCATGTCCACGTGAAAACGGAGCGCATCGGTGCTGAACTGAAAATCCACGCGGCCGTCCTCGATACCACCGTCGAGCAGCGGGTGGGCGTCGCGCCGCACGTCGAGCAGACGGCCGACGTCGAGCCCACGTACCTCGATGTTCCACGCGCCGCCCACCGGATCTGCCAGCTTGTGGATTGACAGGCCGGCCTGTGGCTCCACCAGCGCGAGCCGTAGCTCGTCGCCGAAAATGCCCGCCGTGTCCCAGGCAGTGGCCGGCGCGCTGACCCTAACCCCTGCTGGGCCCGCCAGAGCGGCGGCGCGAACTGTGAGTCGCAGGCGTCCGGGCCACGTGGCCGCGATCATGTCGGCATGTACGCGCAGTCCATGACCGAGGTCGAGATCGAATCCCTCCAGTCGCAGCAACGGCCAGACACCGATGTGTACCAGCCCGATTCGGGCAATTGCGCCATGGCGAACGGCCGCGGACTCTATCCGCGCACGAACCGCGTGCTCGAGCGTGGATCTCAGCAACGGCGCGGCCACGCTTGCGACCAGCGCAGTGGCGATCGCTCCAAGCCACCAGCGTCGCCCGCGGATTCGAAACGCAAACATTGATACAAGGATGCCACAGCCAGATTGCGGGCGTCGGATCGCAGACGGCATAGCCCGGTGCACGGTCGGATTGAGATCCTGACTAAGTGACAAGCAGTACAGCCCCGCGAGCTATTCCCACTCCATCAAATGCACGATTTTTCCCTTGGTACGTGCTGCACGGAGGTAGCGTTCATCGGCGGTTATCAGCGTGCACTCGGAGGTTCCAAGCGCCACACCGTGATAGTACGTATCAAAAAGATGCTGTTCG
The DNA here is from genome assembly GCA_963807505.1 of uncultured Gammaproteobacteria bacterium. Taxonomy (GTDB): domain Bacteria; phylum Pseudomonadota; class Gammaproteobacteria; order Steroidobacterales; family Steroidobacteraceae; genus Bog-1198. Next base: position 56,121 of record CAWECC010000003.1, read on the forward strand.
AGTTCCATCGCAAGCTCTAGTCCCCGCCGCAGGACCTCCGGATCGTCTGTCGTCGGCAATTCCAAGGCGGTCAACATACCGACGTCGTCTAGCGCGGTGCCGGAGCTCTCGCGAGCAAGTACTGCGCCGACTTCCACGATCCAGTGTGTGGGCTGAAGTACCGGCTGCTCGCCGTTTGCTACCCGCTCCATTAGTTGGGTTGCTTTATCTGTTCCCGCCTCACGCTGCGGGTCCTGCAGCAACCACTTGACGATTACGCTGGCGTCGATGACTGCAATCACGTTCTGCCTGCGGTGCGGGAAGCTCGAATCTGCGGGTCAGACAACGAAGGGCGCTCCGAACGTCGCTGGGTGAGGGTACGAAAGATATCGACGCGGCGCTTGCGCAGTTTTGCATCCGCAACTGCCTGGCGCATCAGGTCCGCAATGACGGCGCTCTTGTTTTGTCCTCCGAATGTTTTGTCGAACGCAGCTTTTACGTCATCTGGGACGCTGAAATTGACGGTGGCCATAAATCGACACTCCATTGTTGAAGAATTCAACAACGTCTATGGTATCGAGATTTCGAAGGCCGTCAAACGCGATAACCGCCGGCAACGCCGAATAATGACGCCTCATTTTAAGTATATGATTTAATTGATATTCGAGTCCCTCTCTCACCACCAGTCAAAATCCTTGTGATTCCGTGGGTTACCTCGCCAGAGGGTGGCCACTGGCAAATCCACTGCCTCGCGTAGTGGTGTCGATAGCCAAGACACTATTGCGATTGTTTTGCGCGATGGAACTGGAGATTCAGAACGTCCAATGTCATCCCAGCTGCACCAGAACCACAAGTCGTATTCGGAACTCTAAACGCCCATAAAACCGCTTGTTCTTCCTATCGCTCCTAGGTTATTGCCAAGCGTCGAAAAGCGGGGACCTTCACGAAATCGATTGCCACGGTGAACGCCGCGGCGCCAGCGAGTGTCCCTATTACCATGAGGGACGGCAGAGGACTCATCGCAATCCCGGCCACCGATAAGGTGGTGGCAATCAGAATATCGACGCCCGAAGACGCCAAGACCCATTTGCTGGGCCGGGAGGACCAAAGATGCCGACGCTCGCGGTTATTGTAAGTGGTGGCCTGATTGCCGAAGACGATTGCCACAAACGCGAGCGTTCTCAGTGTATTCAAATCCATGTTCATGGCGTACTTGCCGCATGCCAGGATGGCCGTACAGAAGACCAACTCGCCGATTCCCATTAGCGCGCCTGCAACAGTCAAGTTGCGTATTTTCCACGCATTGGGGCTCGGCGACGCACGCACGCGATCCGTGGTCAACGACATGCCGAGGAAGTCGCCCGTGATCATGATGATGACCATCAGCATTGGCGTGAGAATCGCGTGTCCAGTCATGATCAACGCCACACCCAGGAACAACACCTGCACAATCTTTTTCGTAATAGAATTCAACGTGTAAGTGAGGATGCGCTGGAAGGTCAGGCGGCCTTCGTTGACGGCTGCAACGATTCCCCCGAGACCCGGCTTGGTGAGCACCATGCCGGCCGCGGATTTGGCCACATCCGTGGCCGTCGAGACGGCGATCCCGATTTGGGCTTGCCTCAGGGCGGGCGCATCGTTCGCCCCATCGCCGCACATTCCCACGGTGTGGTTGCTCTTCTGAAAAGCCTTGACGAGCTTGTACTTGTCCTCCGGCAAGACCCCCGCATAGACGGAGAATTGTTCCGGTCGCACATCGGCAGCAATTCCGGGGGGCGAAACAGCTCCGTTGAGCCCAACGGTATGGGCCACAATCGCAGCAGTCGCCGGCGCATCGCCCGTGACCATAATGGTGCGCACGCCCAAGGCCTGTAATGCCGTCACTAGACCCGGAGAATCGGCCCGTGCGGGATCGCTCAACGCGATGAGCCCGACCATTTTCATCGCCGTCGCGGGCCCGGTGGCGACCGCGAGAACCCGATACCCCTTACTCTCGAGATCTTTTGCGGCAGTGGCGGCGCTGGCCTCAACGGGCGCCAGACCAACGATCGTCGAAAAGGCTCCCTTTGCCACGCGCTGCGGCGCACCTTTTGCGTCTGTGAACGTGGCCTCGGATCGCTTGTTCGCGGGATCAAACGGTGTAAAGGCGGTCAGATGCATCGCCTCTGGGGTCTTCTTTGCCGTGGCTGCTGAACGAATTGCACCATCGACCGGATCCTGACCGCCATCAGAACTCGCCATGGCGGCGAGCGCAAGCACATGCGCTTCATCGAACCCCGATACAGGGTGAACGCTCGTCACAGTCAGTTCATTTTGGGTCAGCGTGCCCGTCTTGTCGGCACACAACACGTCCATCGATGCGGCCTCATCGACAGCCGAAAGGCGGGTCGGAAGAACGCCCAGCTTCGCAAGTGCCCGCGCGCCTAGTGCAGAGGCGAGCGTGAAAGTCGCGGGTAGCGCGACGGGTATAGAGGCCAGAATGGCAGTCAGCGCTAACGGAATGATTTCGGCGGCCGGCATTTTCAGAAAATATGCGTAGCCGACCATCAAAAGAATAATGACCCCGTTGCAGGCCGCCAGATTTCGAACGACACGAAAAACAGCTTTTTGCTGAGAGCTCTCGACATGGGCGGTGCGCACGAGCTCAGCAGTGCGGCCAAATTTCGTTCGCGCACCGGTTGCCGTCACCTCGGCGACGGCCTCGCCCCGTCTGACCAAAGCTCCCGCAAATGTCTGCACGCCCGCACCCGCCTCAATAGGCACTGACTCTCCGGTCAGCATGGACTGGTCGAGCAGGACTTCCCCAGTGGAGATGCGCACGTCCGCCGCGACCACGGCGCCCAAAGACAGCTTTACCACATCACCTTGAACAAGTTCAGCCGCGGGTACGGTTTTCCACACGTTGTCGCGTCGCGCCGAGGCGTTCAATGCGAGGCGAGATTTTAGGGCCGCGAGAGTCGCCTGGGCTCGACTTTCTTGGAAGAAGCTGAGGAGCGCATTGAAAACCAGCAGGATCGCAATGATCACGGCTTCCACGTACTTGCCGAGAATCAACTCGAGCACAACAGCCGCTTCGAGCATCCAGGGAACCGGCGCCCAGAACTTGGCGAACGCCCTGCGCATCGGGTGCAGCGCGGTGTCTGGCATCGAATTCGGCCCAGAACTCTTTAGGCGAGCTTGTGCCTCTATGGCAGTGAGACCGACGGCAGGTTTCGGCTCAGCGAGAACTCCCACCGTTGCAGGCGCGGCGCTCAACGTCGCCAGCTCGGGCCGGAGTGCCTACGGACGGTCGAGCGTGGCTTGCTTCTCGTGTGTTGTCGATACGCCAAGTTTGCTCCTGGTGTCGGTTCAGATTAGCCCCAGTCAATCGGGAGGAAGGGTGATTCCCCGGGTAATCGAGAGGCACGGGCGAATTGCCGCCCAGCAACTGTGCCGGGAATGCTCTCAAGGTCCCACCTTGCGCGCTTCTATAGAAAGTGTCTGTACGTCACCGCACTCGCTGGGCCGGATAGTCATCAAGTGGCCACATTGCACTCGCGCAAAGCAGCACCCCAGGAAATCCGTCCGGTTCCTTGTCCGGTCGCAACCTTGGACATGCCGACAGGCGGCGTTCTTCAAAGCGCGGTAACGCACAGAGCGGACACTCAAATCATGTAATCGTTACAAAGAACCCAACAACACGGAGTCAATCCATGGATACGAACGCTCAAGTTCAAGAAGGAATATTGGCTGAGCCGTCAATGGAGTCGTTGGACGTTGCCTCGGCGATGAGCCCGCGATTCGATGATGCCAACGCGGTGAGACGCTCAGAAGACAACATTTTGCAGTGGATGAAGTATTTGCCCGAGGACTGCATCAACAAGATGATCGAAATGAAATGGGACATTACGACGTAGTCGTCTGGAGGCTCGAAAGACCCGCCTCAGATGCCGCCAGAAATACGAGTCGATCAGGTTAGTTCGCAAATATCGGCCCGGTCGAGGCGGTCTATCTGAACACGCCCCATCACATGGCGTCGGTCTGGAAAAGCGGCCACTAAAAGTGCAGAATTGCCGCCGACTGTTTCGTGTTGCAGGGAGAGGCTCATGTTGCGGACAGTTTTAATCAGCACTGGGTTGGCGGTTGTGGGTTGCGTCGGGACTTTAGCCCCGGTGCAGGCGGGCACTTTTTTGGCCGCCGAACCGCCTGCGACCGTGGGCGCACCCTATTCTGCGGAGGTGGTCACCGCATCCACCACGGTGTTCTCCGATGGCAACCAGATCGTCCGAAGCAAGACGTTGCGGTGCTATCGGGATAGCCAAGGGCGGACCCGTGTCGAGCGCACTACGGGCGGCTTTGCCCAAACCGGCTCTGGAACAGAAGGCGTTATGCTGATCACCATCAACGATCCGGTGAGTGGACAGCGTATCGTCCTGTCTCCAGAGCGCAAGATCGCCAGCGTCATCAAGATCCGCAGCGGCGCTGCGTTGACGCAGCCCACAGATGCGGATATGCCGGAGCCCTTTGCATTGATGGGGTTGGGCATGAGTATCGGCGCGGGAAGATTCACCGAGGCCTCTTCCAACACCGTGTTGCTGGGGCAAAAAACAATCAACGGGTTGATGGCCAGCGGAACCCGCGTGGTCAGGACGATTCCCAGCGGCGTGCTAGGTAACAAACAGCCGATCACCAGCACCGTCGAGGAATGGGTAAACCCCGACCTAGGCGTCTCCGTGCAGGTCACCGGAACCAGTTCCCTAGGCGGACAGGTGTCGCTCAACCTGCAGAACGTTAACCGCTCGGAGCCCGATCCGTCCTTGTTCAAGGTACCGGCGGGTTACACCCAACGGGCATTCGATCTCACGACGGCGATGACCGCTGATTCGACCGCGCAGAGTGCCACGGCGGTGAGGACACCGTAGCGGAGAGCCGTCTGGGGGCGGTGTCCGCTGCTACGCACTGGGTATCAGCCGACGGTGTTAATGCTCTTCGTGCGCGAATTGATCTGCGTGGCGTTGCTGCTAACGGTGAGCGACGGAATTGCCGACGAGCCCGTCAACACATCCGACTTTCCCGACCCTTCAACAGCGTATTTCGGGTTCGCGCGAGCTGTGGCACGGCCGGGTCAGCCCGTGCGATTTGCGCAATTGATGGACTGACCGCGCGCTTGGAACAGGTGGGTGCGCGTGGCTCGATCACAATGTGAAACCACCTGTCGGAAAGATGCTGCAGGAATAGGGAAGTCGGTCGCCGGAATAAGCTAGTCTGTGCCCGGCCGATCTGCGGTCAGTCGTCCTTGGGCCAAGAGATCAAAGGGATTGCGATGTACAAACTGATATTCGGCACCGCTTGCGCATGTTTTATGGTGGGTTGCAGCCAGACCTCGGAGAATCCCGCACAGTCTGCGGCGCCGGCCCAACCCGCGCTTCTCTCCGGGATCGACGTCCAATACATCGATGACGGCGTCCGCGTGCAGGACGACTTCTACAAACATATCAATGGAAAGTGGCTGGCGAGCACCGAGATTCCGGCGGACAAGGCCAGCTACGGTTCGTTTGACAAGCTGATGGACGACTCTGAGGTGCAGCTGCGGGCCATCATCGAGGGTTTGCAGACGTCGGCCGCAGCCAAGGATGCAGACCAACAGAAAATCGCTGAACTATACGCCAGCTTCATAGATGAGGGGGCCCTCGAAGGCCTGGGCTTGAGGCCGCTGGAGACGGAGTTCGCCAAGATCGATACGGTCAACGACCGGAAAGAGATCGCGGGACTGATCGCCCATTTCAATCAAATCGGGGTGAGCGCGCCTTACACACCGGCCGTGCATCAGGACGCCAAGGATTCCACCAAGTATGTGTTTGACTTGGGCCAGGATGGTTTAGGCATGCCCGATCGCGACTACTATCTATTGCGCGACGGCAAGATGGAGGAGGCACGCAAGCAGTACGGCCAGTACGTCGAGAAGATGCTTACCCTGGCGGGCGACAAGACCGCGGTCAAGGATGCCAAGGACGTCTTGGGGCTCGAGACTGAGCTGGCCAAGGTGCAGTGGACCAAGGTCGAGAACCGCGATCCGGTAAAGACGTACAACAAGTACGAGTTTGCGAAGCTTGCTGCGATCGCGCCCGGCTATGATTGGAAGTCGTATCTCATGGACTCCGGTGTGGACGGCAAGGCGGACTACCTGGTGGTAAGCCAGCCGAGTTACATCAGCAGCTTCAATCAACTGCTGCAGAAGACGCCACTGACGGTATGGAAGACCTACTTCCGATGGCGAGTGCTCAATGATTTCGCTCCGTATCTGAGCAAGAACTTCGTCGATGAGAATTTCGCATTTTATGGCACGGCACTGCGCGGCGTTCCGCAGAACCGTCCGCGCTGGAAGCGCGGCATCGCCTTGGTGGAGAGTTCGATCGGCGAGGGGCTGGGCAAGCTCTACGTGGCTCAGTACTTCCCGCCGGAATCGAAGGCGCGGATGGACCAGTTGGTCCGAAACCTGCTCGCCGCCTACAAGGCCGACATCGATACACTCGACTGGATGAGTCCGCAGACCAAGCAGAAAGCGCAGCAGAAGCTCGCCAAGTTCACCACGAAAATTGGCTATCCATCGAAGTGGCGCGACTACACTGCCTTGCAGATCGTAAAGGATGACCTGGTCGGCAATGTGATCCGCGCGCGGACCTTTGAGTACAATCGAAATCTCAACAAACTGGGCAAGCCGATCGATCGCGGCGAATGGGGCATGACACCGCAGACGATCAACGCTTACTACGATCCGGAGATGAATGAAATCGTATTCCCGGCCGCCATCCTGCAGCCGCCGTTCTTCAATCCGAAGGCGGACGATGCGGCAAACTATGGCGGCATCGGCGCCGTCATCGGTCACGAGATCAGTCACGGTTTCGATGACCAGGGAAGCCAGTACGACGGTAACGGCAACCTGCTGAGCGCACCGGGTTGGTTCACCCAGGATGACCTCGAGAAGTTCAAGGCAAAGACCCATGCTTTGGTGGAACAGTATGCCGCCTATGAGCCGGTACCCGGTTATCACGTCAACGGCGAGCTCACGTTGGGCGAAAATATTGCCGATAATTCGGGAATCGCGATTGCATACAAGGCCTACAAGCTGTCCTTGGGCGGCAAGGAAGCGCCGGTGATCGACGGTCAGTCCGGCGACCAGCGCTTCTACGAGGGCTGGGCGCAAGTATGGCGCGGCAAGGAGCGGACGGATCAAATCATCGTTGGCATCAAGACCGATCCTCACTCGCCACTGGCAATCCGGGGTACGGTGCCCGAGATGAATCAGGCGCCTTTCTACGAAGCCTTCGGCGTCAAGGACGGCGACAAGATGTACCTGCCTCCGGAGAAGCGCGTCGTTCTCTGGTAGGTCCGATGGACCCTATGCACCTTCTTGGCGCGGCGGCTCGAGCAGCAGAGGACCCGACCCCTCCTCAGAGAGGTGATCCCAAGCATTGCGCAACCGGCATATCTTCAGTGACAAGCACCCACACCCTATGCAGCCGTCGAGTTCACGGCTCAACTTCTTGAGTGTGGCGATCCGGCGCTCTAAGTCCGCCCTCCATTCTCTCGACAGGCGCTTCCAGTCCGATGCGGTCGGCGTGCGACCGCCAGGCAAAGAGTCCATTGCCTTCTGGATCGTGGTGAGTGGCAACCCGAGACGCTGGGCGACCTTGATGACGGCAACACGACGCAGGACATCACGGCCATAACGCCGCTGGTTGCCCGAACTCCGCCACCCCCGTATCAAGCCCTTGGCTTCATAAAAATGGATGGTGGAGACGGCCACGGCGCTACGGGCGGCCACCTGACCGGCAGACAATGGCCGATCGTACTGTTCCGGCGTTATTCGGGGCATGTACTTGACCTCAAGTATGGTTGAGGTTTTACGCTCCTACTCCCGACGATTCAAGCGCCAACGGGGTGTGATGAATATCGGATGTCACTACGAACGGGAGCTTTGTGCGCACAGAAGGTCGCCCTCACTGCTATCTCACCTTACTGCTGATCAGCAATGTCTGCGCCGGCGCGTCCTGGGGCATTCTTACTCCGACGATCATTGCAAGCTGTCTGGGCCGTGGGAGCAGCACGTTCGTTATCGGCGTTCTGACGAGCATTTGGGCGCTACCGTTTTTGATTGCCGCACCGATCTATGCGCGTATTGTGGGACGGGTGAGTGCCAAACCCGCTCTCCTGGTCGGAATGTCGGCCGACGTGATCTGTGTGTGGTTGTTTCCTCTGGCTCCGTACGACTGGGCGTGGATCATTCTGCAGATTGTCAGCGGGGCAACTCTCGGGCATTTTTCACTGATCACCGAGGCTTGGCTCAACCTCTTCTCCGCTGAGCGCTCACGCGCCCGAGTGACTTCGCTGTATGGGATCATCCCGGCGATTGGGTACGCGCTGGGCGCGGGCATCTACGCACTCGTTGGATACCAGGGTTACGCTCCATATCTAGCTGCTTCCGTTGCCATGGCCATCGGTATTCTCCCTATCCTCCTGATACCCAAAGAGGCCGCCGACGTCGTGCTCGGGGGAGAGGAACGGCTGCGTCACGCGTTCGGGCGGGCGCCCTTGCTGCTCACTGTCGCATTCTTCGCCGGAATACTCGAGATGGTCCCTTGGGGCCTCATGCAGGTGTACGCGATCGACAACAGATGGTCTACTCGCGCCGCCGCGTTTGCATTGCCGGTCTTTTATTGGGGTCAGGTATTACTTACTTATCCTATCGGATGGATCGCGGATCGCCGACCGAGACGAAACGTATTGTTAGGCACGAGCGCAGGAGCACTTCTGTGCATGGTGTCAATGCTGCTGCTGGCTCGCTCACCAGCGCTCTGGGTAGTAGTGTTCCTCTGCGGCGGCACTGCCACAGCTACCTACACGTTGGGTCTGGCAATTCTCGGACAGCGATTTGACGCCGGCACTCTTGTAAGCGCGAACGCTGCTTTCATTGCCTGTTACGGCGTCGGCACGATTCTAGGTCCCCCCACTGTTGGTGTGCTGATGGATCGTCTCGGTCCAAACGCTCTCCCTGCTGCCCTCGGGTGCGTCAGCGCCTGCATCTTCCTCTGTGCATCCGCGGCGCGCCTCGAATGGCGGCGGCACAATACGGCGTCCGCGGAGCCCTAAGCATATGTGGAGTACCGGACGATGAGTGATCGCAGAATCGAAGCGTTTTTCTATGGCCCATCTATGGATGTCGAAGTGCTTGGCGAGAGCGGAGTCGTGCCGTCGAACGTTCAGCGGAACTCCTGGTGGCGAGCCACTCCCCGCTACGCGGACGGCGGGACTGAAGCCCGCGTACGCCGCACTGTGGTTGCCCTGAACACTTTTTGACATCGGCCCCCGTTGACCAAGACAAACCGATGTAGTGGATCGGTATGCTAGACGGCCCGGATTCGCAAAGTAAGGAAGTTCGATGTTTTCCCATATCATGATTGGCACCAATGACCTGGAGCGCGCGAAAGCTTTCTATGATTCTGTACTGGGTACGCTTGGCGTGCCGCCCGCAAAAGTCGACGGGCACAGGATCTTTTATCGAACGCCGAGCGGCGTTTTCTCCGTCACAAAACCCATTAATGGCGAGGACTCGACGTGCGCCAATGGCATGACGATCGGTTTTGCCGCTGCATCGCCCGCTCAGGCAGATGCCTGGCATGCGGCTGGCCTTGCTGCCGGCGGCACGACGTGTGAAGGCCCTCCGGGCGTGCGCGAAGGCGGCGCGGGTAAGCTCTATCTGGCCTATCTTCGCGATCTTGACGGGCACAAGCTCTGCGCCTTGTACAGGCTCTGACGCTATGAGTGGGTAGTCACGCTCAGTTCTGATCGCCCGAATTAGCGGTGAAATGGACTGTATCCAAGTTCAGCTTGCTTCTCGCAGATCGAACGTCGGAGCCCGAAACCGGCGCCGCGTGATTGCCCCAACTATTGCGAATAAAGGTGGATACGTCCGCGACTTCGTCATCAGTCAACTTCCACGCGAAGCTCGGCATGGTGAGAGGCGAGGGGCGCGAAGGGCTGGTTCCGATCCGCCCGCCGGCGAGTATCAAGTGTTCAAGTCCAATAGGGTCCGCTTGCTGCAGCATGGCGTTCGGTCCGAGGGGTGGAAAGTACCGGGGTTGACCGACGCCATCTTCCAGGTGGCAGGATGCGCAGGCGTCCGAATAAATTGCCGCACCGCGCCGCATAGCGCCGGGATCCGGTCGGATGTCGCTCACGTTCGGACTCGCGGCCAGGCTCTTCAAATAAACAGCCATCGCGTGGCGGTCCGCATCGATCAACAATGAAGTGGAATAGGTGATGACATCGGCCATGGCGCCGCCTGCGCCTGCGTGCCGGTTGCGGCCGTTACCAAGATATTCGGCTATATCATCGATGGTCCAGGAGCCAAGACCGGTGCGGTCATTGTCGGTCAGGTCCGGCGCCACCCAGTTATCGAGAGTGGCGCCGTACAACTCGAGTTTGCGTTTACCTGCTCCAAAGGCGTTCTTGGGGGTATGGCACCCGCCGCAGTGACCGAGTCCGTTGACGAGATAGGCACCCCGATTCCATTCGGTCGATTGGCGGGGATCGGTCTGAAAATCATGAGAGTTGAGATAGAGAAGATTCCAGCCCTTGACCATCGAGCGAAAGTTGAGCGGAAAGGTGAGTTTATTGCCGGGCGGCGTGTACTTGACCGCCGGCGTGGTTTTCAGAAAAGCGAGAATGGCATCAGCATCCTCGCGGCTGACCAGCCTGAACCAGGGATAGGGAAATGCCGGGTACAGATTGTTCCCCTCATCGTCGATCCCGTCGTGCATGGCACGAAAGAACTGATCGGCGGTCCAATTGCCGATGCCGGTTTCTTTATCGGAAGTGATATTGGGCGTATAGATGACACCAAATGGCGTTTTCAGGCCCAGTCCACCCGCCAAGGGTTCTCCGCCTGGGCGGAGGTGACAGGACATGCAATCGCCTGCCGCCACCAGATATTGTCCACGACGCAGCTGAGCAACGTTTGCAGTTGAATCGTCGATCGGGTCGGAGAGGATTTGTGTGGGAATGACCCCAGACACCGGGTGTGCGGGGAGGCTCGGATACGTTTGGCTCATCGCTATTTGCATGAGTGGGAAAATCGCGATGCTCATCCCGACACCGAGTGCGGTCGCGCGTAGTTGCATGAAGTGGCTCATGGCGTTACGCCTGTACCAGAGGCCCTGGGTTTTTCAGATAACGTGCCCTGATTTCATGGGCGGCCTGATACGCAAGTGCCGCCACCGTGCCGGTGGGGTTGTAGCCGGCGTTTTGCGGAAATGCGCCTGCGCCCATCGAAAATACATTGGGGACGTCCCAGGACTGCAGATACTTGTTAACGACGCTATTTGTCGGATTGTCGCCCATGATGGCGCCGCCGGTGTTGTGCGTCGTCTGGTAGGGCGTGACGCTGAAGGAGCCGGCGCGCCGATTCAGCTTGATCTCCCGAGGATTCATGGCCCGGGCGACCTCAGCGGCGCGGTCGGTCAGATAGTCGGACATCTTGTGTTCGTTCTCGGTGAAATCGAAGGTCATGCGCAACATCGGGCGACCGTGGATGTCGCGATACGTGGGATCCAAATCCAGGTAGTTGCCGCGGTGGCTCATGCAGGAGCCGTGAACGCTGATGGAGAACGATCGCAGATAGTTCTTGGCGGCCGCGTGCTTCCACTCCAGACCCCAGGCCGGCGTGCCCTCCGGCGTATAGATCATTTCAATGGGCCGACCGCCGGTGACCATTCCCGCGATGTAGGCGCCGCCAATGAAACCTAGACCGGAGTGATCGAAGTTATCGCCGTTGAAGTCATCGATCACGGTCGCCAGGGCGCCGGCGCCGATGAACGGGTTCAAGATCTTGTCGTCGAAGAAGACATTCACCGACGACATGGTTTGATAGGCGTAGTTCTTGCCCACGACACCCTCGCCGGTTTTCGGATCATAGGGCTTGCCGATCCCGGAGAGCAGCAGCAGACGGACGTTTTGCAAGACGTAGGCGGACAGAATCACCATCTCAGCCGGCTGGAAGAACTCCTCGCCCGCGCTGTTCACGTAGGTGACGCCGGTGGCGCGCTTGCGGTCGGGCGTCAGTTCCACTCGCAAGCACTTCGCATTCGGTCTTCAGCGTGAAGTTTCCCTTGCTCATGAGAGAGGGGAGGATGGTGGTCTGCGGGCTCGCCTTGGAGTAGTTGCCGCAGCCGAATTTCTCGCAGAACCCGCAGTAGGTGCACGCACCCAGCTGCGCGCCGAGCGGGTTGGTATAGGGCTGCGAGAGATTGCCGGTCGGATGCGGGAACGGATGGCGCCCGAGCTCTGCCGCCGCCTTGCCGAACAGGGTCGGCGCATAGGTTTGGATCATCGGCGGCGTCGGGTATTCGTTCGAGCGCGGACCTTCGAAGGGATTGCCGCCGGGCTGGATCTTGCCATTCAGATTGCCGGCCTTGCCGCTGGTGCCGCAAAGCTTGTCGAACTGATCGTAGTAGGGCTCGAGCTCCTCATAGGTGGTGCCCCAGTCCTGGACGGTGAGATCGTAGTCCGAGACCGACCCTTTGCCGTAGCGCTGCTGGTTGTGGCTCTTGGTCTGGAAGTCGGTGGGCAGGAAGCGCCAGATCTGGCCGTTCCAGTGCACGCCGCCGCTGCCGACGCCGGTGCCGAGCAGAAACGCGCCAAGATGGCGCATCGGCAGCGCTTCCTGATTGACGTTGTTGCGGATGGTCAGGGTGTCGTCAGAGACGTTCTGGAACAGGTGGTGGCGCCACATGTAGCGCAGTTCATCCTGCGCGAATCCCGTGGCGAAATCCGTTGCCGTGTCGCGCCATGGCCCGCGCTCCAGCGCCAGCACATTGAGGCCCGCTTCGCAGAGTTGCTGACCCATGATGGCGCCGGTCCAGCCGAAGCCGACCAGTACCGCATCGACCGGTTTGAGCGTGGTCGTCATGATGAGGTCTCCGTCCAGCCAGGTCGGCCCTTGAAGCCCACTGTGGGGTAGGGCACGCGCTCTCCATGTCGTGACACCCATTCCTTGTAGTCGTAGTGGGCGCCCGGGAAGCCGATCATCTTCCACGCGGCCATGTCCTTGTTGCCGCCATAGATCGGGTCGGAGAAGTAGCCTTCCTTGGTGTTCTGCAGGAGCATGGCAAAGAAGGTTTTGCTGTCGACGCCGTCATCGAGCTTGATCTCGCCGCTCTCGAGCCCCTTCAGCACCTTGTCCTGATCTTCCGCGGCCAGCTTGCTGAAGGTGGCGCCGTCAAAATTCGCACCGACGTATTTGTCGATCGCCGCGATGGCGGCGCGGTAATAGTTGAGCGGGCGCGAAGCGGCTTTGATAGCCCTGTTCCGGCGTGCCCTTGGGCCACGGGCCGCCCAGGTAATAGTGATCGCCCCGCCCGAACGGTCCGGCGAGCTGTCGATCGAGGAAAAAAGGCACGCCCGCTTCGACGGCACCGGGCCCTACGGGATCCTGAGGTATCAACCTGGCCACTGCTGCTTCAATGAAGGCCGCTTCGGCCGGCGTGAAGAATGCGTACCCCGAGCCCGAGGCGCCGGGCGGCGCGTCAGCCGTTCCTTCTTGCCAAGGCACCGCGCCTCGAAAGGTCTGTGTGGGGCCCCCGAGCTCGCCGTCATGAGTGGCGGCCGCCGCGATACCACCGATTCCCGCCATGGCGGCGCTCTTGAGCAGGAAGCGACGGCGATCCAAATCTGCCGTGTGTTTGTCATCCGCAGATTGACGCGCATCCGCCTGCGCGTCTAAGTCATCCGTCAATGGCATGATCAGCTCCTTCGATCTTGTGGGGGCTTCAGCTCATGTACTAGGGCGCCGCAACACCCTTTCGGCATCTATACGCATGATAACCATGTTAGCGGTCATTACGGTACGTTACCGAACAGACTACTCGATGCGGATGTGAGATCTCTAGAGCTTCAAACTCCGAGGTGAATATATGCGCGCATTTACATTTCTGATGTCAGCTGCCGTCGCCGGCAGTTGCTTCATGGCGTTCGTCCCTGGGGCGGTTGCCCAGGTCAGCGTCAATATCGGTGTGGCTCCCGAATGTCCCTACGGTTACTATGACGCCGCTCCCTATGGTTGCGCTCCTTCGGGTTATTACGGCCCGGAATGGTTCAGCGGGGGCATATTCGTCGGCGCCGGCCCATGGTTTCATGGCCCGAGCAACTTCCGCGGCAATGTAAACAACAGTTTCCATCCGGAACACGGCTACAAAGGCCCCATGCCGAACAGAGGCGAGAAGGCAGAGCCGTCGAAGCGTGTTGACCAAAGCCACTTCAAGGGCAACGAAGAGCGGGACGGCCGAGGTCACGCAACTGGGGACAAACGCTAGCCCACAGCCCGTCGATGTTCGTACCGAGGGTCGGTGCCTCGCCCATTACGGCGAGGCGCGCGACGCCGGGTCCGCCATCGGTTGCCGCCGTTGAATTCGCCCGTTAACGCCGCCAACGAGACGCTCCTCGCATTGTCCGACGATGCACTGCTCGACCGGCTGCAGCGCGCAGCCTTCGCGTATCTCACCGAATATTCCAACCCTGAAACCGGGCTCGTCGCGGACACATCGCGTGGTGGATCACCCAGCAGCATCGCGGTGGTCGGCTTCGCGCTATCGTGCTATCCGGTGGCCGTCGCCAGAGGCTGGGTGTCGCGCAGCGCAGCCGCGGAGCAGACGTTGAAGATCTTGAGGTTCTTCTCGGGGAGTGCGCAAAACGATGGTCCCGATGCGACCGGGTACAAGGGCTTTTACTATCACTTCTTGGACATGCAGAGTGGGCGGCGCGTATGGCAATGCGAGTTATCGGTCGTCGATACATCGTTGTTGATCGCGGGAATTCTCACAGCGGGTTGTTACTTCGACGGCGGCGGGAACGAAGCGGAGATCCGTAGCCTGAGCGATGCGCTGTATCGCCGAGTCGACTGGCAATGGGCCCAGAACGAACAGCAAACGGTTGCTCAGGGATGGAAGCCGGAGTGCGGCTTTCTCCACTACGGCTGGGAGGGATACAACGAAGCGACCATCGTGTTCGTCTTAGGCCTGGGTTCCCCGACGCATCCGCTATCTGCGGCGAGTTTCGCCGGCTGGACTTCCACCTATCAATGGGAGAACTTGCTCGGGCAAGACGTATTGTATTCGGGTCCGTTATTTACCCATTTATTCTCTCATGCGTGGCTCGACTATCGGGGCATTCGCGACGAATTCATGCGCCAGAAAGGCAGCGATTATTTCAAGAACAGCAGAAGCGCGATAGCGGTCCATCGGGAGTATGGCGCACGCAACCCGCGCGGCTACGAGGGATATGACCGGAACTTGTGGGGAATTACGGCGGGGGACGGTCCGGGCAACCGTGAATTGCGCCAAAGCAGCCGGGATAGGCGCTATTTCGGCTATATGTCGCGCGGCGCACCCTATGGGCCGGACGATGGAACGATTGCGCCGTGGGCCATGCTGGCGACGCTGCCGTTCGGCGCAGACATAGCGCTTCGCGGAACGCGTCATCTGCTGCGCACTTATCCGCAGGTCTGCACCAACGATCGGCTTTGCAGCGGATTCAATCCAACTCTGGCGGAGCGTGGCAGTGGCTGGCAATCCGACGGATGGTACGGACTGGATCAGGGTTTGTTGGTAATGATGATCGAGAATTATCGCAGTGGACTCGTCTGGGAAATGACGCGCAATTGCGCTTGGATCCAGGCGGGACTGAAGGCCGCGGGCTTTGAGGGCGGCTGGCTGTCGCGATGCCGATGAACCAAGACGATCTTCTGCGTCGAGTTCGGCCCGCCTCATGGAAGAATCCCGTCCCGCAGAGCGTATACGATGTCGCCGTTCTGGGCGGTGGACCGGCCGGATTGGCAGCGGCCGCGTCAGCCGCACGCCATGGCCACAGCGTCGCACTCATTGAACGATACCGCCTCGGCGGTAACTCACTCAATGCCGGCTCCATTCCTTCCAAGGCGATCATCGGCACCACGCGGCTGTTCGCAGCCATGCGGAACGGTGAGGAGTACGGCGCCCCCGAATCGAGTAAGCCGCCGACCGATTTTGCCGCCGTAATGGCTCGCATGCGGCGAATTCGTACCCGCATCGCCGAATACCATTCCATCGATCGGTGCCGCGCGCTGGGTATCGATGTCTTTCTTGGAGACGCGCGCTTCGTCGGTCACCATGCGCTCCTCGCCGGAGACTCGTCGGTAATCTTCAGAAAGGCAATCGTCGCGACCGGCGCACGGCCTCGATCATCGGATATTCCGGGACTCGAGCAAGCGGGATACCTCACCAGTGAAACGATTTTCGATCTTGGTGAGCTGCCCGCACGCTTGGGCGTCATTGGCGGCGGTCCGCTCGGTTGCGAATTGGCCCAGGCGTTCTGCAGACTAGGGTCTCGGGTGACCATCCTGCAGAATGATCCGAAGTTTCTACCGCATGAAGAGAGAGATGCCGCAGAGCTTCTATCAATGTCCTTGTCGCGAGATGGCGTGGAGACGTACTTGAATACGACAGTCGCCGGCGCGCATGTGGCGAAGGGCGGGAAGATAATCGAAGCGATCAATGGCGACCGAAAATATTCCATCGCGGTTGATGAGATCCTGCTCAGCATCGGACGGATGCCGAACGTGGAGGACTTGGACCTTCGGGCCGCCGGCATCGATTGCGAGCCGGGCCAGGGAATCAAAGTGGACGATTTTTTGCGCACCACCAACGGCGATATTTACGCCGCCGGCGACGTGTGCATGAATTTTAAATTCACCAACTTCGCCGAAACATCGGCTCGATTGGCCGTTCAAAATGCGCTGTGCGGCAAGGCCGAGCGGCAGAGCCGCTTGACGATTCCCTGGTGCACATATTGCAGCCCGGAGATCGCGCACATCGGCATGCGCCTCAAGGAAGCTAGGGAGCGAGGTATGTCCGTCAAGAGCTACACCGTGATGATGCAGGATGTCGATCGCGCGATCACCGATGGGCAAGACGACGGTTTTGTGAAAGTCTACGTACGAGAAGGGTCCGACACGATCATAGGCGCCACCATCGTGGCGGCGCGCGCCAGCGAAATGATCAATGAAATGTCCGTCATCATGAGCGCCGGAATCGGCATGCGCCAGTTGGCGAATATTGTTCATGCCTATCCGGCGCAATCCGACGCGATCCGGCTGGCAGCCTTGGCGTATGTTGACAGCCAGGCGATGGCTGTTGACCGTGCCAATTAGAAATCTCTATACTTCGGCATGGCCTCCTTTCGCCCCCCCTCTGTATTACGTGCTCCGTGCAACATATGCGGGGGCCTCTCATTGAGTACGTAGAACCAAGACGCTAGTAGTCAACAAAAAGGCCTCCCAAGCGGAGGCTTTTTTATGCGCATCCGCTGCAAAGGCCAAAGGATGCGATCCGTGATAAGTAACCATTCCTGGCAGATTCGACGCCTACATCGATCTGATGTACCCCAGCTATTGGTACCTGCCACACTTCATATAGAGACAAGATAGTCTAAAAATCGGGGACAAGGTGCGATTCAAGGTCAATTGCATACCAATCGTCTGAACTTCGATCTAGAGCGTACAGGGTCGAACGCGCAGGCTTGCTGCGCAAGCATACGCCGCCATGGACGGCGTTTTCATCGTGTGTCCGCGACATCTCCTTCCGGAGGAAACATGACAGACTCTCGTTCTTCAAGCGGACGACTGTTCGTGCTCGACCTGAGCGGTGGCCGCGTCTTCTCGCTGAACCCCGATGGCTCGGACCCGAAAACACTCGTCACACGGTGCCGCCTTCCCGATGGCCTTGCGGTCGATTGGGCAGCAGGATACATCTACTGGACCAACATGGGCATTCCACACAGGAATGACGGCTCGATCGAACGAACGGATCTCGACGGCGGAAATCGTCGATTCATCATTCCCGAAGGCGGTACGTTCACGCCAAAGCAACTTCATCTCGAGAAGAGAAGTGGGAAGCTCTATTGGTCGGACCGCGAGGGCATGCGCGTGATGCGTGCCAACCTCGATGGCTCGCAGGTCGAGATACTCGTCCAGACGGGCGAGGGCGAGGCCGATCGCCACGATCCATCGAACTGGTGTGTCGGGATCAGCGTCGATCCGATTCGCCGTCAGGTGTACTGGACCCAGAAGGGTGCGGATGACTCCGAGCACGGGCGCATCTTTCGCGCGAGCATCGATATACCTCGCGGCCAGACACCGAGGAGCCGGCTCGATATCGAGGTACTGTTTGACGGGCTGCCGGAGCCGATCGATCTGGAGCTCGATCTCGAGCATCGCATTCTCTACTGGACGGATCGAGGTAATCCTCCGCGTGGCAACACCGTAAGCCGCACACCGATCGACGGCCATCTAAACCAGCAAGTCGTACTCGGCCACTTGATGGAAGGCATCGGCCTCGCACTGGATGTGCGAGGCGATCGGATGTTCGTCACGGATCTAGCCGGCTCGATCTACTGCGCACACCTGAGCGGATCGGAAAAGCAGCCCATCGCAATGGCCCAGGGAAATCTCTCGGGCATTGCCTACGCCGAGAAACCCTGAAGCCTTGTCGCCAGTCATAGAATGCCGAGCGCACGCGCTCGAGTCATTGCACCGGTACGGTTCTTGACGTTGAGCTTGCCGTAGACATTGTGGAGGTGCCATTTGAGCGTGCCCTCGGAGACGAAAATCGCTTCGGCGATCTCCTTGTTGCTCAGGCCGGACTCCAGGCGCTTTAAGATCGACAGCTCCCGCTTCGTCAGCTCCTCGCCCATGCCGATCGGGGCGCCACCCTGAACGTCAGGCGGGTACATGGCGCGCTGCAGGCGGCGCGCCAGGGGCGCAGCTTCGGAGCCGCGCAGTTGTTCCATGTAGAGCCGATCGATCAGCGCGCCCAGTTCGCGACCTTCATCAAGGAACACGCGGACATAATTTCTCGGAGCCGCGATGGTGAGTGCGCGACGCACGTCCGCCAAGGCGCTCGCCCAGTCCCCGTCCTCCTTTTTTGCCAGGGCGCGCAGGACCAGCAATTCCACCGAGCGGTGAGCGAGTTCGCGCTGCTGGCTATTTTCGATCGCTGCATCCAGCGCCTCGACAACGGCTCTCGGCGATTGCTTGAGCAGGTAACGCGAGGCTGCGCGCAATGCCTTGTCGGAACTCAGCGTTGGAGCGTCACTACGTGACGGCAGCTCGTGGAAATCGAAACGCGTTGCCACCAGCGTTGCCTCCTCGTGATGTCCCGCACGCGCGAGAATACGGCACTCTTCGGCCGCCAATGACAGGGTCACGCGCCGCCAGCCGCGCTGTTCACCCAGTTCCTGTCCCTCTCTCAGCATCGCCAGTGCGCCACTCTCATCGTGTCGCAGGTGCTGGATGCGGGCCTGCGTCAAGTAGGCGACGATCACCGCGTCGGCATGGGGGCATTCGTTCACGCTGCTCAACGCCCGTTCGAGATGCGCAAGAGCCTGCTCGATCTCGTCGAACTCGTAAGAGATGCCTGCAAGGAGCGCGTGAAAAAGGCTGGTCTGCCCGGAATGTCCATGGAGTTTTCGCTCAACGAGCTCGAGTCCGCGCGTGCACGCAAGCCTCGAGTCGAGAGTAATTCCCGCCTTTTAGGTGCAGCACGGCCTCGAGGTAGGCGGTCCAGCTCAGCGCATAGTAGCCTTCGCTTTGCTCGAGCCACTGGCGCGTCTCGGCAATCACCTCCAGTCCACGATCGATGTGGCCCCGCGTCTTGTGTCCAAAACTCAGGACGTTGCCCATCACGCCCTTGCGCCTTAGCGGCGCCTCTGGCCAGCGTGCGAGCCACGCTGCCGCCAATTCGCCACCTCGCATTCCGTCATCGCGCAAGCCAACCGACATGGCGACCTGCATTTCGACCGCGCAACGCAACTCGTCGATCTCGCGGGCGTCGTGATGGGCTTGCGCCTCGAGATTCTGCAGCAGCTGCTGCAAGCGGTAGATCTGCGCTTCATATTCCTGATGCCTATGGTAGAACGAGAGCGCAAAGGCGTACTGGATACGGATGACCGGGTAGCGATCGACCCAATCCTCAGGAAGGGCGTTCATCCAGCGCAGGATCGTCTGATGGTAGCCGCGGCGAAAGACGAATTCCTCCACACTGTCGGCGACCCAATGGGTGGCCCGCTCCCACTCCTGGGCCCGGATCATGTAATTCACAGCTTCTTCAATATGGGCGTTGGCGTGCAACCACAGAGCTCCCCGCACGAGACACTCCCTGGCTTGCTCTGGCGCTGTTCGGCGATAGGTCTCGCGCTGAAAAATTCGCCGACCAGATGATGAAAGCGTACCCATTCCCAGGATCGGTCCAGGGGAATCAGAAAAAGGTTGCGCGTTCGCATGCCCAGCAACGCGTCTTCGGCGTCATCGGCATCTGTGACGGCTCGAGCGAGCGGCGCGCAGATGCGATCGAACATCGAGATTCGGAACACGATATCGCGAGTTCGTTCGTCCATCTGTGACAGGACCATGTCGCACAGATAGTCAACCACGCTGGTGTCTGTGCCCGCGAAGTTCTGGATGAACGCTCTCGGTTCGCTCGAGCCGGCGAGCACGAGGGCTGCGAGCTCGAGCGCTGCGGGCCAGCCTTCGGTTTTAGTCAGCAATGTCTGCAAATCCCGCGCCGGCAGTTCCCGCCCAAGGCGGCTTTTGTAGAACTGAGCGGCTTCTTTGGCGTCAAATTGCAGTTGGTCGGCTCCCAGTTCGAGCAACTGGCTTCGCACCCGAAGACCGCTCAGCCGCAGGCCGGGATCCTGGCGAGTGCCGATGACATACTGCAGGGGTCGGGGCGCATAGTTGATCAACCAATCGAGAATACTGCGAACCTCGGGTGCCTCGACAAGTTGCAGGTCATCTAGGAACAGCACGATTCGGTGTTGGACCTGAGCGAGGTCGCCTGCAATGGCCTCCAGTACGGACCTTGAATCGCTCGCGAAGTCGGCGATGAGGTCTTCCGCGACGTCCTTGCCGATGTGCGCGCTGGCGACCTGTAGTGCCGCGATCAAATGGCGCAGGAAGCGAGCCGCGTCGTTGTCGTCTTCATCTAGCGACAGCCAGGCGCAAGAAACTCCGCGCTCGAGGAGCCGTGCGTGCCACCGGGCCATGAGAGTGGACTTGCCGTATCCGGCAGGCGCGGCCACGACAACGACTTGAAAGACGCCGTCCAGCACGTCGCTGGACGAATCAAGCCTGGGCCGGGGCAAAGGCTTCCTTGTCCCGGTGGCGGGAAACAGCTTGCCCTGGATTATCGTGCGCTCGTGTCGTTTGCCGGTCATATGCTGAGCCCGCCCCTCCCTGTCCTAGAAATTCGGACCTATCTAACCCCTAACTTTGGATAGGTGCAACACGAACGGCTGAAGGGCAAGGTGGCCCCACATCGACTCGCCCTGACAGGTCAAAACATGGCGTACGTGCCCACAGAATCCTCCCTGCCTGCATCCCGTGAGCCTGCCGTGAGCCGCCGCGACCTACGCTCGGCCGGAACCAACCACGCGGCAATGTCTTTCAGCTGCCTGCTTGACGAACGATCCATCTCTTCGGGAGGCTCAATTCAAGCTGTGCGTCAATCTTCTCTTGCAGTTATCCGGCAGCACGATTCCACGGCCCTGAACCGGGACTCGCGCCTGCTCGTGCGCGCTTGGCGGAGCCTCATCGAGCTGCGTATCGACGATGCCTCGGCGACCATCGGGCAGTTCGACAATGAGACCGCGCGTGCCGATGCCTCGGTTGCGCCGCGATCGCGGGAGTTTGCCGAGGTTCTGAGAGCTATGCTGCGCGTGCTGAAGAGCCAGGACGGCGCCACGGTGCGTGCGGCACTTGCCGTACTCGAAAGGCGTCACCGCTCAGGGGGTAAGAGTTCTGCACTGGCGGCGGCGCTGCGCATCGGCTACTGGAAGGTGCGAGACTTTGATCGATACTACGCGGTGCCTCGTCTCAACCACGCGGTGCCGACTCATCGCGGCACGCATGGGGTTGCGACGATCATCGGATCGACGTTCGAGGCGATGGTGGAGGCTGAGCAGCTCCGGCTGGCCGTTGCGACGAGACTCGCAAGGAACGCGCACGAACGAGCCGTGAGTCGTTTCGGGAAGCGATCACCGGTGACAGCCCGGGCGGCCGTCGTGCTCGCAGAGTTGCTCTACGAGGAAGGGCACTGCGCCGGCCTGGACGCTCTGGTCATGGAGAGCCTCACGGCGGTCCGAACGTCAGGGGATGACGAGAGCGCCTTGCGAGGATATCGGGTGCTGGCTCGTCTCGCCGTCCGTCGAGGAGACACGGAGTTCGCCTTCCTCATCCTGAAAGAGGCGGAGGTGCTGGCGGCGGCACGCGACTGGGCGGGGATGATGGCGGAGAGCTTGATGCTGCGTACCGAGCTTCTCCTCAAGGAGGGTCGCACACGCGACGCAGAGGTCTGTACCGAGCGCCTCGAGACACTTGCGCGCGACTTTGCCTCGGACGACAAGCTGTTTGCCAGCCACGCCTTGGCACGTGCACAGGTACTGGTCGCCACCGGGGACGCGTGCCGAGGAGCAACGATTCTCCGGGAGCTGCAGGCGGCGAGCTGCGACAAGCGAAACAACTACCGGGCATTGCGATTGTCGGTTCAGCTGGCCGACGCTCTGCTCGCTTGCGGAGACCTAGCCGAAGGCCGTGCGATGCTGGTTCAAGCGCTTCAGGTTGGCGCGCGCGCCGGGGTGTATCAGACATTCGTCGATGCCGGAGCGCACGTGGCTGAACTCCTGCTATCCCTTCACCACGCCACCCCGCAGGACAGCCGCCTGCCCCCGGAGCTCAGACCCTACATCGGAAGTATTCTCGCGGACCGCGCCCAACAGCGTGCACGCGCGTTGCCGGCTCGCGCCTCGCGCGTCTCGGAGTCGCTGAGTCCCCGCGAACACAGCGTCCTGCGCTCGATGAGTATTGGATTTTCCAACAAACGCATCGCTCGAGAACTGCAGATTGCCCCCGAGACCGTGAAGTCGCACGTCAAAGGCATCTTCATCAAGCTCTCCGTGCAGACGCGCGCCCACGCCGTATCGACGGCCGGCGCTCTTGGCCTGCTCTGAGCCACGGCGCGCTCACGTTAAATTGGCGTTGCGGACGAATTGCTCGCTTGCGTGCGCTACACCCTACAGAGCCGCGATGCCAGTGACGGGTAGCGGCAGGAGCAAGAGCAAGAGCAAGAGCTTTGCGGTACTTGGACTGGAAGCGCGGCCATGTCCGCGTCTTGCGCCATTTTCGCACGTCGCCAGGCGGCCGGAGTTTGTCCAGTGACCACTCGAAATTGCTTGCACATATGCGCCTGATCTGCAAATCCGCATCCAAGCGCAATATCGCTCAAGGACATATCGGTCTGAAGCATGTGCTTAGCGGCCAATTCGACACGGCGCCGGACCACAAAGGCGTGGGGGGAGTATCCGAATGTGCCCTTAAAGGAGCGCGAAAAGTGCGCTTCGCTGCGCTCCACCAGGGCGCATAAATCGGCGACAGGCACGCGACTGGTGATATGCCTGTCGATATAATCCAGCATCTTCCGTGCCTGCCATACCAGCAAACGTTCCTTTCCGCCGGCCGCGGCCCTTTCCACAGGTGGTGGATCAACCTGCCTTTGCAACAACGAGCTTGCCTCGAGTATCGCGCCGCGTGCCGGCTGTTCCGGGTGAAGGTGACCAATGGCGGCGTCCAGCAGTGCTAGTACATGGTGCATCCAGTCGCCCGATCGGCTCTGGCCGACCTCCGGACTGGCCTGGGATACTGCAAGCGTCTCTTCGAGGTGACCATCCATTACCAGTGCCTTCCTCTACACTCCCAGCAAGAACGCCGCCAAATACTCGCTGTGCGGCCAGTACCAATTCTCTGTGATAGGGTTATCCTGATCGGGAATTGCCGCGACCTCAGATTCCGTAGTAGCTGCCCTGTACTCTTGTATAGGGATAGACAGACCTTGTAAGGTGCGGTGCAAAACGGTCCGTCGGGCATTGAACCTAGGCCGCTATTAGAATCGACTCCAAGAGGTGTTCCCCTGAGCTCCGCTGTGGCAATAAGAATCCTGTGCGTCGAAGACCACCCGGTATTCCGGGAGGGATTGGCCACCGTTATCGCATCGCAGCCAGATATGCGGCTGATAGGATTTGCGGGCAATGGGGTGGAGGCTGTGGCTGAATTTCGCCGCTATCAGCCAGATGTGACCCTGATGGACCTGCAACTTCCCGGTTCGAACGGCACCGACGTTCTGATCGCCATTCGGGGTGAGTTCCCTCGAGCTCGAATTGTGATGTTGACAACGTCGGACGCCGACGGTGAGATTCAGCGGGCCATGCGAGCCGGTGCCGCCGCTTACCTCTTGAAAAGCATGGCCAAAGACGACCTGCTGGCAGTGATCCGCTCGGTGCATGCAGGCCGGCGGCATGTGCCGGCGGAAGTGGCCGCTCGCTTGGCCGAGCATCTCGGCGAGGACGACCTTACCGTGCGCGAATTGGAGGTGCTCAGGCTCATTCGCGACGGGTATCGCAATAAGCAGATCGCGGACCAGTTGGCCATTGCCGAGACGACGGTCAACTTCCACATCAAAAATCTCGTCGCCAAACTACAGGCAAAGGATAGAACGCATGCGGTGACGATCGCGCTTCGCCGCGGCCTGCTCCAGATGTAGCGACAGCACCTGTAGATAACTATAGGACGGGTGCCCTACCTTCTTACGTGGCAGGACTGGCGTGCCGCAACTACTGTCGAGCGGCTCTCAACCGGTGTGATCCTCCGTGTCCGAACATCTCAAGCGTGCATGAAACAGCATCGGAACTCTCCGTCGCTTTTTTTCCGGCGCCGCCATCGGACCGTCCTGGCGATCTGTAGCTTTCTGCTGCTGTTTCTCACCGGCACCACCTCGGCGCTCGATCCTCACAGACTGATTTCTCAATATGCGCACACGGTCTGGCGAGTCCAGGACGGCTTCCCGCATGGGCCGCACATGATCACTCAGACAAGCGATGGCTACATCTGGATTGCGGGCGGCGGTCTGCTTCGATTTGATGGAGTGACCATGACCCCAGTGTTACCGCAGAAATCCTTCCCAACGGAATCGGGCATCAACTGGCTTTTGGGTAGCCGCGATGGAAGTCTGTGGATGGCCACATATCACGGCTTGTACCGGCTCAAGGACGGCGAGGCATTCACTTTCCCGATCAAGATGGGCGGCGTGGAGAGCATCGTCGAGGATCATGATGGCGCAATCTGGATTACTCGCACTCGCGTGGGCGGCATCGAGGGGTCGCTTTGCCGAATCGTTGGAAACGATTTGAAGTGTTACGCCAAGGACAAGAGCGACGGCAACCCCGCCTCTTTTGCGACCTCCCTTGCCGAGGACGGCGCGGGAGACATCTGGTTCGGATGCCAGATGCTCTGCCGCTGGAACGGGAGTTCGATAAGCCACTATATGCAAGAGCAGATGGATCATCCATCCGGTGACGGCGTAGAGGCGATTGCTGCCGGGGCCGCGGGTTCAGTCTGGATAGCCATGGACGGCGTCGGGCCGGGGTTGGGAGTGCGCCATTACAGTAACGGAAGCTTTCTGAGCTATGGGGTTCCCGGGTTCGACGGCGCGACTATTCGAGCGGTAGCACTGTTTGTGGATCGCAATCAAACGCTCTGGGTCGGAACACAGTCTCAGGGCCTCTACCACATTCACGACGGCCATGCGGATCACTACGGCGCCGCGCAGGGTCTGACCGGCGATGAAGTGAATTCGATCTACGAAGACAGAGAGGGGAATTTGTGGATCACGACCGACAAGGGTGTCGATCTCTTTCGAGACATCCCCCTGGTCAGCTTCTCCTCCACCGAGGGCCTACGTGGAGCGGGCGAGGTCAGCGCCGTCATTGCTCGAAACGACAATTCTCTCTGGGTGGGGCTTAGAGGGGCCCTGGCTCTCATTCGTCCAGACTCTGTTTCGCTGACCACAATGGCTGACGGACGTCCAATTCAAAATGTCTATGCGCTGCTCGAGGACCGCTCCGGTCAGGTTTGGCTGGGGATCAATACCACGGTGATGGTGTACCAGCTCGGGAGGTTCTTTGAGATCAACGGGCAGGATGGGCGTCGCTTGGACCAGATCGGAAAAATATTTTCATTTACAGAAGACATTGGCGGGAATATCTGGGCCATCGGATACGACGATCCGAAGCTCATAACCCATCTGCTGCGCATCAGAGACCGCCGGGTACAGGAGGACATTGATGTCTCATCCCTCGTGCCGCACGCTCATTTTCTCGCCGCGGACCCGGCCGGCGGGATTTGGATCGGCACGGGGGATGGGAAACTTGCGCACTATCTGAATGGCATAGCGAAAATTGTCTCTAACGGACGTAGTGGCGCCCCCGCTGTCATGATGTTCGGCTTTTCTGTCGACTCAGCAGGAGTCGTATGGGGCGCAACCAACGGAGGCTTATATCGGTGGGACAATGGCACATTGAGCGTCATGGACTCGCACAACGGCTTACCATGCTCCGTGGTTACTGCAGCACTCAAAGATGACTCCGGGTCGCTGTGGCTCGACGCGAGGTGCGGCTATCTGCGGATTCCCGCGGCGGACCTGGCGAAATGGACGGCCCGCCCCGAAGCCCAAGTGACGGTGACAACCCTAGGCGCACTCGATGGAGCAGACCCGGGATGGAATTCAGAACGGATCCAGCCGAGCGCCGCAAGATCACCCGATGGCAGACTCTGGTTCGTCGGCTTATCCTCTCTCCAAATGATCGACCCTGGGCGCTCATACAAGAACCTGACGCAGCCACCGGTACATGTCGAAGGGCTCGTTGCTGATGGAAAAACCTATTCCCCTGCTTCTCCCATTACTCTTCCACCACTCACGCGGGACATTCACATCGACTACACGGCGCTGAGTTTCGTCCAGCCGCAAAGGATGGGCTTTCGTTACATTCTTGAAGGCCGTGACAAGGGCTGGCAGGATCCGGGGTTGCGCCGCCAGGCGTTCTATAGCGATCTTCGACCCGGTAGTTATCGCTTTCGTGTGATCGCATCGAACAATGACGGGCTATGGAATGAAATCGGAGCGACGCTGAATTTCAGGGTTGCTGCTGCGTGGTACCAGACGATCTGGTTTCGCTCACTATGTGCCGTTATCGGCGTGCTGCTGCTCTGGGCGATTTATCGGTTGCGGGTGCGCCGCATCGCTGGAGCCATGAAAGCGCGCTTCGACGAGCGCTTGGACGAACGCACCCGAATCGCGCGCGACCTGCACGACACGTTCCTGCAGACCATTCAGGGTAGCAAGCTGGTTGCCGACGATGCGCTGAGCGCCACTACCGATCTGTCGCACATGCGCCAAGCCATGGAGAAACTGTCCGCCTGGCTGGGACGGGCGACCGAGGAGGGTCGGGCCGCCCTGAATTCCTTGCGCATCTCAGCCACGGAGGTGAATGATCTTGCGGACGCCTTCCGGCGGGCACTCGAGGAGTGCCGGATCCATAGCTCAATGGAAGTCTCGCTTCAGGAGTCGGGGCAGATTCAGGAGATGCATCCCATCGTCCGTGACGAGGTATATCGCATCGGGTATGAATCGATCCGCAACGCCTGCGTACACTCGCAGGCAACGCAGCTGAGAGTTGAACTCTCTTATGCGCAAGATCTCGGTGTCCGTATCCGTGACAATGGCACGGGCATCGATCCCGATATCCTGCATCGTGGCAAGCGAGGGCACTTCGGTCTGCAAGGCATGCGCGAGCGCGCTGCCCGCATCATGGGCAAATTATCAGTCGAGAGCTCCGCCGGTTCCGGTACGGTAATCACCCTTACAGTTCCTGGCGGGATCATCTATCGCACGGTGAATACGTAGCCGCCCGCGGGTCTGACGAGAATTCGCAACAAGCCGTGCCTCCCCATCCTACAAGGGACGCACAATGACGCGTCCGCAGGATTCCACAATCCGGCGTTCTCTACCTACAAGCGCACCTTGGTGCCTGTGATCTAGGCTTCGAGACATGTCAACGCTCGACGCGACGCTCCCATTGTTTTTTGATCACAGCGCTGCGGTAATCCAAGGGGGTTTGCTATGTCCGACCGAGAACTATTTCGAGTCCATGTGTTGGGGCGCTTTCGCTTGTTCACAGAGGACACCGCGCTCACCATTCCTCCGCGCTTGCGCAAACCCCAGGAGTTGCTGCAGGCCCTGATCGCGTTTGGTGCAACCGAAGTGAGCGCGGGGGTGCTGATCGATGTGCTGTGGCCGGATTCCGAGGGCGACGCCGCGTACCACGCGCTCGAAAGCGCACTTTACAGGCTGCGCCAGCTGCTCGGTGCGCGGGACGTGGTACGCATGGAGGGCGGCAAAGTCAGCCTGAACCGGGATCGGCTGTGGGTCGACATGTGGGAGTTCGAGGAAGAGATACAGCGTCCTCATGATCCGGAGGTGGATGGAATCGAAAGGATCGGCCGTCTCCGACTCCTGTATCAAGGGCATTTTCTCCAGCACGAGACCGAACAGCGCTGGGTCTTGAGGACGCGCCAGGAGTTGCGTGATCGTCTGCTGCGCGCCATCCGCGATGCGGCGCGTGAGTGCGAACACGCGCGCCGTTGGAAGAATGCGGCGGACTTGTACAAATCCGGAATCGAGCTCGACCCGCTCAACGAGGGTCTTTACCGGGGCTTGATGCTCTGCCACCAGGAGCTCGGAGATCACAGCGACGCGCTGCATGCCTACAGGCGCTGCCGCGAGTTGCTGACGCGCTTCCTCGGTGTACCGCCCAACGCAAAGACGCAAGCCCTCTATCACAGCGTACGCGAGCGGGCAGCCTGCGCCACGGCCGGAAGCGCGTTGTGAGCGGGCCGTGAGTCGCGACGCCACAGTGGTTCCGTTGAGGCCGGGCCCGATGCGCCCCCCATCGGGGGGATATGGTCGCAGGCCTTTGAGCGGCAGCATTGCGCCAGGGACTGCATAGTGGCCAAACGGTAGGTGCGATCGAATGGGCAACTCTTCGCTGCTGGACAGGCGCCGATTTCTTCTTCTGGGGGTCGCGCCGGCGGTAACGCTAGGAGCGCTAGGCATTCCCGCGTGCTCGGACAACGGTGGAACGTCCGCCTCATCCAGCTATGCACCGACGTACTTTAACAGCGCCGAATGGACCTTCATCAATGCCGCAGTGGGGCGCCTGATTCCCTCGGAAGGGGCGGGCCCCGGCGGAGTGGATGCGGGCGTGCCGGAATTCATCGACCGCCAAATGGAGCTGCCATATGGTCATGGTGCATATTTTTATTTGAAAGGCCCCTTCCTGGACGATTCTCCTCCGACACTGGGTTACCAGCTGCGGTATACACCACGCGAGATCTATAGACTCGGTATCGCTGCGGCAAACTCCACGACACGGAAATCGCAAGGCAAGGATTTCTCTCAGCTTTCGGCTGCCGACCAGGATCGCTTTCTCGCCGCAATGGAGAAGGGCGAAGCCACTTTTGCTACGGTGCCTGCGACTGTCTTCTTCGCGCAGCTTCTGACAAATACCAAAGAAGGTTATTTCTCCGACCCTCTGTACGGTGGCAATCGGGGAATGGCCGCGTGGAAATGGATCGGCTTTCCCGGTGCCCGGGCTGATTTTACCGACTGGATCGATCAGGCGGGCCGCCGCTATCCCTACGGAGCGGTCTCAATCAGCGGTGCAACTGATGGCTGAGCGTAAAAAGAGCGTGGACGCGGTCATCATCGGCTATGGATGGACCGGCGCCATTCTGGCGAAGACTCTCACGGATGCTGGCTTATCCGTGGTGGCGCTCGAACGCGGTCCGGCCCGCGATACGTCCCCGGATTTTGAGTTCCCAAGGATCGCCGACGAGCTCAAGTACGGCGTCCGGGGTGACCTCTGGCAACCTCTGGCCAACGAAACAGTCACGGTACGTCACACCCCGAACGACGTCGCCGCCCCTTATCGGAAGTATGGTTCCTTCGTCCTCGGCAATGGCGTGGGCGGCGCCGGCGTGCATTGGAACGGGCAGCTCTGGCGTGCATCGCCTGAAGACCTCAATCTGCGCAGCCACATCGAAGGACGCTACGGAAGGAAGCTCATTCCGCCGGACATGACCATCCAGGACTATCCGGTCACGTTCAGTGAATTAGAGCCCCACTTCGATCATTTTGAAAAGGTCTGCGGCGTGTCCGGTGTCGCGGGCAACCTGCGCGGCCAGATCAAGCCCGGCGGCAATCCGTTCGAGGGGCCTCGTAGCGACGAGTACCCGACGCCTCCGTTGCCGGCGATCTATGCGGCTCAGATTTTCGAGAAGGCAGCGGCCGAGCTGGGATACAAATCCTTTCCCCAGCCGGCGGCGAACAGCTCCATTGCCTACACGAATCCCTACGGCGTGCGGCTGGGGCCATGCAACCTCTGCGGCTTCTGCGAGCGGTTCGGCTGCTTTCTGTACTCCAAGGCATCGCCGCAGACAACGATTTTGCCCATCTTGGATGGTCGCTCCAATCTGGAAGTACGTACGAATTCCTACGTTACCAAGATTTTGCTGGATAACACGGGCAAGATCGCGACGGGTGTTCTCTACATCGATGAGAGCGGGCGCGAAATTGAGCAGCCGGCCGCGCTCGTCGTTCTGTCCGCATTCCAGATGCATAACGTGCGCCTGCTGCTGCTCTCGAAGATCGGCGCGCCCTACGATCCGGCCACCGGAAAAGGTGTCGTGGGCAAGAACTACGCCTACCAGATGTGTGCGGAGACCGCTGCCTACTTCGCCGAGGATGTCGAAATCAATCCGTTCATCGGAGCGGGCGCAGCGGGTCAGCGGGTCATCGATGAGTTCAATTCAGACCATTTCGATCATTCGCAGGTGGGATTCATCGGCGGATCGCTCATTTATGCAGGTGCGACGGGCGGACGACCCATCGATCAGATGATGGTTCCGCCGGGAACACCCAAGTGGGGCGCAGGGTGGAAGGCCGCGATACGCAAGCATTACCGCCATTCGGCACCCCTGGGGACGCAGGGGAGCGTGATGTCGTATCGAGATCGGTATTTGTCGCTCGACCCCACTTACACCGACTCTCATGGCCTGCCGCTCTTGCGTTTGACTTTTGACTGGCACCCTAACGAATACAAGATGGCGGCCTACAGCGCCTCCAAAATGGAGGAGATCGTGCGAGCCATGAAGCCGGAGAAGCAGGCGACGATACTCATGCGCCCAGGCAATCCTTACGATGTGCGCATCTATCAGAGTACCCATACGACCGGCGGCGCGATCATGGGATCCAATCCATCCAACAGCGTGATCAACCGCTATTCCCAGAGCTGGGACGTCTCGAATCTGTTCGTATACGGCGCGTCAGCCTTCCCACAGAATATCGGCTACAACCCCACCGGTCTTCTGGCGGCCCTCGCCTATTTCTCAGCCGCCCAGCTGCGCGACACGTATCTCAAGTCGCCGGGTCCGCTCGTAAAAGCATGAAGTGGAAGGCCGGTCTGACGGTACTAGCGATTGGCCTGGCGGGCCTGCTGGTTGCGGTGGTCGTCGCCCACGTATCGGATAACAGCACGGGCGAGAAGAATCTCGTCGCGCCGGCACCGACTCCAGCCGTCATTGCTCGAGGAGCTTATCTTGCCAGGCTCGGCGATTGCGCGGCATGCCACAGTGTTCCCGGCAAACCAGCCTACTCGGGCGGCTTGCGTATGGGCATTCCGATCGGCGCCATCTATACCACCAACATTACACCTGACTCGAAGAGCGGCATAGGGCGCATGTCTCTGGATGACTTCGACCGTGCGTTTCGCTTCGGTGTCGCGGACGGTCACAGTTTGTATCCGGCGATGCCGTTCACTTCGTACTACAACACGCGTCCTGAAGACGTTGCTGCGCTGTATACGTACTTCAGGTACGGAGTCCCGGCGGCGGCGGTCCCGAATCGGCCGAACGACATCGTGTTTCCCTTGTCGATGCGTTGGCCGCTGACGTTTTGGCGGTGGTTCTTCGCACCCAAGCCCAAGCCCTTCGTGCCATCACCCGGAATGGACTCCGAGATGTTGCAAGGAGCCTATTTTGTCGAGGGACTGGGGCACTGCGGCGAATGTCACACTCCGCGTGCGGTCACTATGCAGGTGAAAGCGACGACGGCCGCCGATGGAGCCGCCTATCTCTCGGGAGCCGTCATCGAGAATTACTTCGCGCCGAGCCTGCGCAATGGCGGCCCCGGAACTCTCGGCGCTTGGAGTGTGGAAGAGCTGGCGCAGTTTCTGGAGACAGGTGCGAACGCTCAAGGCATCGCCTTCGGCTCGATGAGCGACGTCATCATCCACAGCACGCAGTACATGACGCCTGCCGACGCGCTCGCGACCGCAAAGTACCTCAAATCTCTGAGAAGCCCAGGCGAGGAACCCGCGGCACGCTTCGCCTATGACCCACTCGAGCACCTCGCTCTCAAGAATGGCGATGCCAGCAAGCCGGGAGCGAGGATATACCTGGACAATTGTGCAGCGTGCCACCGTCCTGACGGTGTGGGATACGAACGGGTATTCCCGCGCCTCGCCGGCAACCCCGTCGTACAGGCAGAAAATCCGCAGTCGCTCATCTCCATCGTGTTGGAAGGGTCGCGAACCCCGCGCACGCCCCGCACACCGGCGCAGTTCACCATGCCCAGCTTTGCGTGGCGACTCTCCGACAAGGACGTGGCGGATGTCGTGAATTTTATTCGCACAAGTTGGGGCAATAGTGCATCGCCTGCTTCGTCCGCTGATGTGGCCAAGATCCGCGGGCCGCTGCAGCTCCGAGAGGCCTCGACCAGGAATTGATCGCCCGCTATCTGGAGAACGGCCGATCGATCCGTGAGTCAGCGGTGAGTGCCGCCCAGTTAAAGTTTGCCCCTGATAGCGGCCGGCTGTTTGCTCGGCAATAACCTAAGGAGTTCAAAACATATGCGTCAGATATTTCTGAGCCTCGTTGCCACTGCCCTGGTGTTGACCGTTGCGGTGGACGGCGGCTGTGGACTCGAGGATCTCGTGGCTGCTGCCGCCGGCCTGATTGTACGAGCATAGGCCAGTTCGGTGACTCGTTCCTCAATGGCCCCAAGTCGTGTCTGTCTCCAGGAAGAGGGCGTCTGGCCGACGATGCGCCGGAACGAGCGGGTGAAATGCGATTGATCGCTCATGCCGCAGCTCAAGGCAATCTCACTTAGTGAGGCGTCCGTCGCGAGCATGAGACCTTGAGCGAGCTCGATGCGCCGTTGCCTGATCCAGATGCGAGCAGGCATACCGAAGGTGCGCTTGAATGCCCGGCAGAAGTGACCTACTGTGATGTCGAGTGACGCTGCAAGGTCTTTTATGAGGATCTTGCCAGCGAGATTGGCATCGACATGCGCCGCGAGCCGTCGCGACTGCCACGCCGCGAAACTGCCGCGCGGGATCTGTCTTGATCCTCGGTCGCTGGTTTGCCTTGTAATCCCTGTTCCCGGATGTCCGTCCAATAGTGCTACCGCACGGGCAATATAGGCTCTGGTGCCGTCGCTGTCACCGTCCCTTGCGTGACACGCGGCCTCGATGAGTTGAGCGGTCACCATCAATAGATCGCGCGAACTCTGCTCCGACATCGATGCGTGGGACGTAGTCACGCGTGCAGTGTGGGCGATTGCGTCTGTGAGGTAAGCCCCCCATTGGGGGGATTGGGAAGGGCGTGACATTTCCAGAGAATTTCCCGTCATGTCTAACTGCGTCAGTGGATACCGATGGAGCCCGTGATGCACGCCGCCAGCCCTGATCGGAGGTCCCCGAATATCACGAGAACGCCAAGCGCGTTCGCGATGTGGCTGCGGTCAATTTCGATGACAAGTGCCGCCATGTTGGTGGCGTCATGTCAGCGAGGGCGTGCTCGACCCGCAGGGTCCCGTGGGCAAGGCAGAGCGAGTCATTCTCTACGATTCGACCGCGATCATGCTTGCCGTCATCATTCCGGTGATCGTACTCACGCTGGTATTCGCATGGTGGTTTCGCGCCAAAAACAGCCAGGCGCGTTACCGGCCAGACTGGGAATATTCCGGTCGGATCGAGATGATTATCTGGTCCATTCCAGCCCTCGTCATCCTCTTTCTCGGCGGCATAGCGTGGACGGGGTCACATGACCTCGATCCCCCGGCGCCCCTGGCAGAATCGACGGCACCGCTCGATATCGAAGTCATCTCCCTCGACTGGCGCTGGCTTTTTATCTATCCGAAGGAGGGGATCGCGAGCTTGAATCGTTTGGTTGTCCCAGCGGGTGTGCCGCTTCGATTTCGCCTGACCTCGACGACGGTCATGAACAGCTTTTTCGTGCCTCAGTTGGGCAGTCAGATCTATGCGATGCCGAACATGGTCACGCGGCTCAATTTGCAGGCCGACCAACCCGGTACTTTCGAGGGTCTTTCGGCGCAGTTCAGTGGCGATGGCTTCTCCGACATGCGCTTTGATCTTGTGTCGACCGAGCCGGAGGCCTTCAAGGACTGGGTCAACGCTACCAAGACGCAGGGTGGTGTCCTTGATGCGAAGACATTCGAGGAACTGGACAGGCCCGCCAAGGCCGACGGCGTGCAGACCTACGCGCAGGTGAGCGAGGGTCTGTTCGATAGGATTTCATCGGGTCATATGGCGGCCGTCTCGCCGCAACGAGGGCAGTAATATGCATGGGCAGGCTCACCTGGGCGGCAATTCCCTTCGACCAGCCGGTCGTCATGATCGCGTCCGGCACCGTTGGTTTCGTCATCTTTTGCGTGTTGGCGCTGGTGACGGTCAAAGGCTGGTGGCCCTACTTGTGGCGCGAATGGATCACCAGCGTCGATCACAAGCGCATCGGCGTGATGTACATAGTCCTGGCGCTCCTGATGCTGGTGCGCGGTTTCTCGGACGCCATGTTGATGCGCAGCCAACTGGCCCTCGCCGCCGGCCACGCACAGGGGTATCTGCCGCCCGAACATTACGATCAGATCTTCTCGGCGCACGGCACCATCATGATCTTCTTCGTGGCCATGCCGTTCGTCGATCGGGCTCATGAACTTCGTCCTGCCGCTACAGCTTGGCGTGCGCGATGTCGCCTTTCCAGTGCTCAATTCCGTCGGCTTCTGGCTGATCCGCGGCGGGTGTGCTCTTGGTCAACGTGTCGCTCGTGGTCGGCGAGTTTGCCCGCACCGGCTGGCTTGCCTATCCGCCGTTGAGTGAAGTCGCGTACTCCCCGGGGGTCGGCGTCGACTATTACCTGTGGTCCTTGCAGATTTCGGGTTTGGGAACGTTGTTATCGGGCATCAATCTCACGACCACCATCTTGAAGTTGCGGGCGCCAGGTATGGGTTATCGCCAAATGCCGATCTTTTGTTGGACCGCGCTCGCCTCGAATCTCCTGATCGTCGCGTCTTTTCCGATCCTGACGGCGACGTTTGCCATGCTGCTGCTCGATCGCTATTGCGGGTTTCATTTCTTTACCAACGATCTCGGCGGCAATCCGATGATGTACATCAATCTCATCTGGAGCTGGGGCCACCCGGAGGTTTACATCTTGATACTGCCCGCGTTCGGGGTGTTTTCGGAGGTGGTCGCAACTTTTTCGGGAAAGCCGTTGTTCGGCCGCCGCTCGATGGTGATGGCAACGATGGTGATCTGCGTGCTGTCCTTCCTGGTATGGCTGCATCATTTCTTTACCATGGGTGCCGGCGCAGATGTAAACGCATTTTTCGGCGTCATGACGATGATCATCGCAGTGCCGACGGGCGTGAAGATATTCAATTGGCTGTTCACTCTCTACGGGGGCCGCATCCGCTTCACGGTGCCCATTTATTGGGCGACTCGGATTCATGGTGACCTTCGTCATCGGGGGGATGACGGGTGTACTCATGGCGATTCCGCCGGCCGACTTCGTTCTACACAACAGTCTGTTTTTGATCGCGCACTTTCACAATGTGGTGATTGGTGGCGTTGTCTTCGGTGTCATGGCGGGCATCACTTATTGGTTTCCCAAGGCCTTTGGCTTCACGCTGAATGAGCGGCTGGGTAAGGCGGTGTTCTGGTGCTGGTTCTTCGGCTTCTACCTCGCCTTCATGCCGCTCTACGTGCTGGGCCTCATGGGTGCGACCCGGCGCATGCAGCATTATTCGAACATGCATTGGCAGCCGCTCATGCTCGTCGCCCTCGCGGGCGCGATACTGATTCTCTTGGGGATAGCGCTGACGGGCGTGCAGCTCGCGGTGAGCATTCGCCAGCGCGAACGTAATCGCGATGTCACGGGAGATCCATGGAACGGTCGTACGCTCGAGTGGTCGACTCCGTCTCCGCCGCCGGCGTGGAACTTCTCGCATCTGCCGCAAGTGGAGCGGGCGGACGCGTTCTGGGCCATGAAGCAACAGCGCGGGACCGCGCAGGATCGCGACGTCAAGCAGACCTATGAAAGGATTCACATCCCTCGGAATAATCCGACAGGCTTCTTTCTTGCGTTCTTTGCGGTATTACTGGGATTCTCCCTCATCTGGCGCATCTGGTGGGGCGCCGGACTGGGGCTTCTGGGGGCGATCGTGGTTGGTCTCGTGCAGGCGTGGCGCACCGATGGCGAGATCGAGGTGCCCGCGGAGAAGGTCGCCGCGTTTGAGCGGCTCCATGGGCCCAAGGAGAGCGTGGTATGAGCGCCGCAGAGCAAGCGCTCGCGGGCGGCGATGCGGTGCCGCTCTCGCTTCGGGGTCCTGCGCCAACGCGGGTGGTCGCGGGTTACGGATTTTGGTTGTTCTTGCTGTCCGACATCGTGATATTCGCCGCGCTTTTTGCTGCGTATGCGGTGCTTTCAGGCGAAGCCGCCGGCGGTCCAACGGCGGCCACCCTGTTCGACAAGAAGCACGTGCTGATCGAGACGGCCTGCCTGCTGGCCTCGAGCGTCACCTGCGGGTTTGGCTCGCTCGCGGTGCAGAGCGGAGACAGAAGGTCGACTTATTTGTGGATGATGATTACCTTTATTTTGGGCATCACGTTTCTGAGCCTCGAAGTGAGCGAGTTCAGTCACATGCTTAGCATAGGCGCGGGGCCGTCCCGCAGTGCCTTTCTCTCGGCCTTCTTTACTTTGGTGGGTACCCATGGGCTGCATGTGACCATCGGTCTGTGCTGGCTGATCGTCATGCTATTGCAGGTGGCAACGCTCGGATTCCAGCCGATGGTCAGCCGCCGCTTCTTCTGCTTTGGCCTGTTCTGGCACGCGCTCGACATCGTTTGGATCGGCGTATTTACCATCGTGTACTTGGGAGCTCATGTATGAGTACCGAAATCGAAGCTCAAGGCGTGTCTCCGGGAGTCAATGTGCACACGCACGGCACGCGCCGAAGTTACCTGATCGGGTTGGGGTATGCGGTCGTTTTGACACTGGTCGCCTTTTGGGCTTCGTCGACCGATGTGATCTATCCGCCTGGTGTCCCCATTCTGTTGGGGGTACTCGCGATTGCTCAGATGGGGGTTCACTTGGTGTTCTTCCTGCATATCTCGAGCGCGCCGGACCAGACCAACAATATTCTCGCGCTCGCCTTCGGCATTTTCGTCGTGGGTCTCCTGGTATTCGGGTCGATGATCATCATGGCTCATCTGAACCACAACATGATGCCCATGGATCGACTGATGCAGATGCAACGGTAGCGTTGCAGCCGAAACCAATCATCCACTGCGCATGGCGATCGCCCCCCATGATTCGCTGATAACCGCACTGTCCCAGCCAGGCTGGCGCGATTTTCTAGAGCTCACGAAACCCAAAGTGAGCTCGTTGATCGTGTTCACGGCGATCGTCGGGATGGTTCTGGCCTCACCCGGGATGGTGCCGCTGCGGGCGTTGGTGTTCGGCACGCTAGGCATCGCCATGGCATCTGGCTCCGCGGCGACACTCAATCACATCCTTGACCGGCGGATCGATAAACAAATGGCGCGCACCCGCCGGAGACCTCTGGCGACGGGGAGTCTGCGGACGAGTCAGGCCCTGGTGTTTGCGGGAGTGCTGTGTGTGGGCTCGATGATGGTGTTGTGGCAGTCGGTCGGAAGTCTTTGCGCGCTATTGACATTCGGTTCAGTCATCGGCTACGCGGTCATCTATACCGGCTGGCTCAAGCACGCGACGCCGCAAAACATCGTGATCGGCGGTGCCGCCGGTGCAGCTCCCCCGGTACTGGGATGGGTGGCCGTGACTCACTCCATCGATGCGCAGGCGTTGGTGTTGTTCTTGATCATCTTTACGTGGACACCGCCGCATTTCTGGTCGCTCGCGATTTCGCGGCGCGAAGAGTACGCGAAGGCGGGTGTCCCCATGCTGCCGGTGACCCACGGCATTCCGTATACGCGCCGACAGATTCTGCTCTACACGGTCTTGCTCGTTCTATGCACGCTGATTCCGGTAGTCATTGGCATGAGTGGATTGATCTATCTGGCGGCCGCGCTCGTGCTCGATGCGCGCTTTCTTTACCTGGCATTGGCTCTTCACCGAGGCGTTCGGCCCGACCTTCCCATTCGAACTTTTCGTTTCTCCATTACTTACCTGATGGCCCTGTTCGGTGCCTTGATTGCCGATCATTATTGCAGGTTGCTCGTATAAGAGTGTGCGGATTGCCAACGGTGCATTGAAGTAACCTAAACGGGGGTTCCCGTTGGCCGCATGGATGTCGTTAGGCTCATCTCCATTGGAAGATTGTCTCTCAAATGTCGTTGTACTAGGAGTTCTCATGGTCACACCAAGTTGCCTCCGCCGAATCAGCTCATGGCAAACTCGCCTTCTTTCAACTGCGATGGTTGGTATCGCGAGCGCCCGATTCTGGCCGCACTATGACCAATATCGTGCCGAGCGGCAGAAAATCGGGGACCGTAGGGTGCGGTTGATCACTGACTTCTTGGCGCAAAAAAACTCAATGAGTGAGGACGAAGCGAGATCTCTAGCGAAGGAAGATTTTGCTATCGAAAAGGATACCAGCGAACTGAAGGCCAAATGGTATGAAAAGATGACCAAAGTGCTGTCAGAGCGAACGGTTGCCCGGTTTTTTCATATTGACGGGAAGCTTGACGCCGCCGCCGACCTCGCGCTTGCGGCCAATATCCCACTTATCCACTGACCCCCACGTCGGATCTGTCTTTCACCCATTGGGGGGATGGGACTGCCCCATACCGTGCGTCAATCTCAGCGTCTCGGGCCCACCGGTGGGCCGCCCTCAACGTAGCGGAGATCCCAATGAGTAAGAAAGTAGCGCAAGTCATCGTCGAGACCTTGCAATCAGCCGGGGTCAGGAATTGCTACGGTATCGTGGGGGACACGCTGAACACGTTTGCCACCAGCCTGAGTCGCAGTGACATTGAGTTCGTGCACATGCGTCATGAGGAGGCGGGCGCCTTTGCGGCGCAGGGCGAAGCGCTCTTGATGGACCGCCTGACCGCCATGGCCGGCAGCTGTGGGCCGGGCAGCTTGCATTTCATCAACGGGTTGTATGAGGCGAACCGCAATCGCGCGCCAGTCATCCTGATCGCGAGCCAAGTGGTGCGGAGCGAGCTTGGATTCAATTTCATTCAAGAAGTGGATTTCCAGGACGTCTATCGGGGCTGCAGCGTATTTTGCGAAATGATCTTGACGCCGGAGCAAGCGCTGCGAAAGACAGTCATGGCGTGCCAGGCGGCGATCTCCAAGCGGGGGGTGGCAGTTCTCATTGTCCCCGTCGACATCGCGGATTCGGATGCGGTCGAGCGAGCCCCCGTTTCGAGTCCATGTCAACAAGCCCGTCATACGGCCGAGCGACGAGGATTTGGATCGGATCGCCGACATGCTGGCGGAAGGCACGAACATCACGATTTACGCAGGCGCCGGTTGTGTGAACGCCCACGACGAGGTCGTCGAGCTTGCGCAGCGCCTCAATGCGCCGGTCGCGCATACTTCGCGCGGCAAGGACCAGATCGAATACGACAATCCGAACAATGTGGGTATGACGGGTGTGATCGGGACGGAGTCCGGATATCACGCCATTTTGAACTGCGACACCTTGCTGCTTCTCGGTACCGACTTTGCGTGGCGCCAATTCTACCCGGACCATGCCAAGATCATCCAAGTCGACATCGATTCGACCCACGTCGGCCGTCGCCATCCGGTCGATCTCGGCGTGGTGGGAAATATCAAGGACACGCTTCAGGCGCTGTTGCCGCGAGTTGCGCAGCGCGAAGATGCCGCATTCCTCAATACGTATGTGGAACGTCATAAGAAGGCGCTTAAAGCGCAGGCGGACAGAGCCACGCCCGGTCCTCGCGGCAAAATACCTGGTCAATATTTGACGTCGATCATCAATCGGCTCGCCAATCAAGATACTTTGTTCACCGCCGATGACGGGACGCCGCTCGTGTGGATGTTGCGAATGGTGGAGGCGAACGGTAAGCGGCGCATGTTCGGCAGCCTCCTGCATGGGACCATGGCGACCTCGATCGGGAATGCCATCGGATTGCAGAAGGCTCAGCCGGGTCGCCAAGTCATCGCCTTGGCCGGCGACGGCGGCTTCAGTATGTTGCTCGGCGATGTGCTCACCACGGTTCAAGAGAAGCTGCCGATCAAGATAGCGGTTTACGACAACGGTAAATTGGGATTCGTTGAGCTCGAGCAGAAGGGCGAAGGATTGTTACCGGTCTATACCGATCTTCTTAATCCAGATTTTGGCAAAGTCGCGGAAGCCATGGGCCTGTGGGGTAAGACCGTCACCAAGGCGGACGAACTCGAAGGCGCGGTGGCCGAGTGGCTTGGGCAGCCGGGCCCGGCGTTGATCAATGTCAAGGTCGAGCCGATGGAACTGGTGATGCCGCCGCACACGGCACCTGAGAACGTTTATGGGATGGCCATGTATTCAATCAAGGCCGTTATGCATGGAAAGGCGGGCGATGTTTTCGAAATGATCAGCGAGAATATTTAAGCGAGAGGTCAATCGGCGCGCGGCGCTCACATTGTCCAAAAGTGACGTCCGCTCCCGCCTGGAGGGTCGGGTGATGCGTGTTGGGAGTCCTGATTTGTGGACCGAGCGGCACCAGTGAACCCGATACTCATCTGTCGCGATTGCGACACCGTATATCGTGCCATTCCCTTACGCCGGGGCGATGTGGCCCTCTGCCGACGCTGTGATGCGGTCCTGGCGCGTTATTTTGGCGCGAACGTGGAGAGTGGATTGGCACTCGTCTGCGCCGCGGCGATCTTTTTCGCCATCGCCAATCTCACGCCCATCTTAAGCATCGAGATCGCTGGGATGGAGACCAAGGCCAATATCTGGTTTGCCGTGCGCTCATTGCAGCAGGGCTGGATTTCCGTCGCCGCCGTTGGGGCTTGCGTTCACGACCTTTCTCATCCCGGCGGTGCAAATAGCGCTCCTTTTCTGGGTGCTGCTGTTCGCGCGCGTCGGGACGCCGGCCGCCCGGCTTTGGACCGATCATGAGGCTGCTTCACCGGATGCGTCCCTGGAGCATGACCGAGGTCTTCTTGCTCGGCGCTTTGGTCGCAATCGTGAAACTCGCGAATTGGGTCCCCATTACGGCGGGTGCCGGCATCTGGGCGATCGCGGCTTTAACAATGGTGCTGGCACTGCTCGGGCGCTGTGACCCGGCGTCTTGGTGGTCGATTGCCCCCGCGGTCAAGACATGACGCCGTTGAAGCAATCACTCGAACTCGGCTTGGTCCTTTGCCGAACCTGCGGTCTTGCCGTGTCCCGCGCGTCTCTCGGGATAGAGCGGCGCTGTCCGCGCTGCCAAAGTCGAATCGAGCATCGCACGCCCTTCAGCACCGAGATGACGCTTGCCTGGCTGATTGCAGGTATCGTCTTTTACATTCCCGCGAACCTGCTGCCCGTGATGCACACCAGCGGATTGCTGGGCGAGGCGGACAGCACCATTCTCGGCGGGATTCTCGAGTTCTGGCGCGCGGGGGACTGGGATATCGCCCTGTTGATATTCATCGCCAGCGTTGCGGTGCCCTTCACGAAGTTCATCGCCATCGGCTCTGCTGCTCTTCACCGTACGCAAGAACAGCCGATGGGAGCAACATCAGCGGACCGTCCTCTACCGGATCGTGGAGTTCATCGGCTATTGGTCGATGCTCGATGTCATCGTGGTCGCATTGACTTCGGCACTGATGCAGTTTCAGGTGTTGGGCACCGCCGAACCGCGCGCCGGCATCGCCTTCTTTTGCGCCGTCGTGGTCGTTACCATGTTGTCGGCATTGAGCTTCGACCCCCGCTTGATCTGGGATCGACGAGCATGAGCGCGACGCCGACGCCACCTTCCGAAGAGGAGCTTCCCACGCCGGCGGTGCAGAATCGACGTTGGATTCCGCGATTGGTGTGGGTGGTGCCGATAGTCGCCGCCGTCATCGGTATTTCACTGCTCATCAGGAATTGGCAGAATGCGGGTCCGCGGATCACGATCAGCTTCTTGAGCGGCGAGGGGGTCCAAGTGGGCAAGACGCTGGTCAAGTATCGGGACGTCGCGGTGGGGCGCGTATCGGCCGTCGTCCTGAGCGCGGATCACCAAACAGTCGTGGTGAGCGCCGATTTGTCGAAAGATGCGGCGAGCTTGCTGAAGGCGGACACTCAATTCTGGATCGTGCGGCCGCGCATCGGCGTGGGCTCGGTGTCGGGGCTCGATACCTTGCTATCGGGGGTGTATATCGGCATGAAGACCGGCAGCCGCCACGCTGACCGTGAGCGTCAGTTTGTCGGGCTGGAGAATCCGCCCGCTCTTTCGCACGGTCCGCGCGGTCGCGAGCTTCAGCTGCACGCCGCCCGCGCCGGTTCCCTCGCGATCGGCGCGCCGGTGTATTTTCGGCAGTTCCAGGTCGGTCGCGTGATCGATGAGAATCTGCTGCCCGACGGCAGCACGCGAGTGACCGTGTTCGTCGAGGCGCCTTACGATGGCTTCGTGAAGCCCGTGACGCGCTTCTGGAATGCCAGCGGAATCGACGTCAAGCTCGGCGCCGATGGCCTGAACGTGCAAACCGAATCGTTGGCGGCGGTGCTTGCCGGAGGCCTCGCCTTCGACGACGGGCCGACCGAAGCCGTCCCGGCGGCGGCCGGCATACCGGGCGAATTCACCCTGTACAAGAACGAAACCGAGGCGATGGCGCCGCCCGATGGGGATCCGCACTACGTCCGGATGCGGTTCGCACAAGCGCTGCGGGGCCTCGAGGTAGGCGCGCCGGTCGAA
Organism: uncultured Gammaproteobacteria bacterium; assembly: GCA_963807505.1. Taxonomy (GTDB): domain Bacteria; phylum Pseudomonadota; class Gammaproteobacteria; order Steroidobacterales; family Steroidobacteraceae; genus Bog-1198. The sequence goes on from CAWECC010000003.1 coordinate 99,282, forward strand.
TTCGTCGGGGTAAACATCGGGTCTGTCGTCGCCGTGGACTTGGGCTACGAGCCTCGAGATAAATCCTTTCCGGTCATTGTGACCGCCAAACTCTATCCCCGCCGCATGGGGCAAGCCTATGAGGCACTCGCCGCGCAGGGGAAGACCGAGAGCGAGGAGACGCTCGCAGCGTTCGTGGGAACCTTGGTCAACCGAGGCCTGCGCGCACAGCCGCGATCGGGAAGCCTGCTGACCGGGAAGCTCTATATCGCGCTCGATTTTCTGCCCGCGAGCCCTCGAGCCGCCTTTGATGCGTCGATTCGGCCGCTCGAACTGCCGACGGTGAATGGAACTTTTCAAGAACTGGAAGCAAGTGTCGGCCGGCTGGTGAAGAAGGTGAATGATCTGCCGCTCGAGCAAATCGCGGCGGATTTGCATACGGACCTCACCGACCTTCACGAAACCTTGAGCGAGCTCCACACCCGGGTGCTGCCGAGCGCCGTGGATACCTTGTCGGCCCTGCATGGCACGCTCGATTCCGCCGACCGGACTTTGGACGTGGAATCGCCGTTGCAACGCGGTCTCACCGAGACCTTATCGGAGAGCCGCAGCACCTTGCAGGCCGTGCGTGAATTGGCCGACTATCTCGATCGTCATCCGGATGCGCTGTTGCGCGGGAGGCGACCGCAGAAGATGCCGCAGAAGCCTGCGCCGTCATCCTCGGACGCCAAACCGTGAACGGCCTCTACCTACGGTTCGCTGTTGCTTGGCTCGTGAGCGTCGGCATCGGCTGTACGTCGGCGCCGGTTCGTTATTACACCTTGACTCCGCCGCCCGACAAGACCTTGCCAGCCTCGGAGACAACCCTCACCGATCGATGTGCGAGTCGTCCATATCCCGCCGCAACTCAATCGCGCCGAGCTGATGGTTCGCACCGGGCCGACCGAGGTGACGCTTCTCGAGAATGAGCGATGGGCGTCGCCGGTGAACGATGAAATCAAAGATGCGCTGCGCCTCGAGCTACAGCGCCGGCTGGGCCGCATGACCGGATTGGGCACGGCATTTGCCAAGCTGACGCTCGACATCGACGTGCAACATCTCGAGGCGGAATTCGGGCGGTACGCACTGCTCGAGGCGTCTTGGAGTGCAACCTTATCCGCCGCGGGTCAGCGATCCAATGGCGCGCGGGTGACAACCTGTACATTCCAGGCCGACGAAAAGATCGATGCCGGCTACGCAGGAATAGTCGAGGGATATCAACGAGAGATCGCGGCGCTCGCCGATGCCATCGTAGCCGTGTTGGCGAGCCGCGCGAACGGTATCGATGCGCCGTGCCAGAAAGCGATCGAAGGTTCGGCCGGCGGGTCCGCCCCGAAGGACCACTAGATTCACCAACGCGGGGTCAAACATGTTTCGCCGAGTTCACCGAGTCAAGTCAATTCTTCAGTTTCTGCGTGAGCGCGCACCGCATTACGGCCCGCTCGCCAGAGATGATCTACACAAGTTCCGCGACGAGATCGTCAAGGCTTCCGTGGGCGCGAGCATCTCTGCCGCCGCGGGCCTCATATTTGCATGCTTCCTGTCGGTCGCAGTGATTGTCTCGGCATGGGATGGCGTGCATCGGATCGCGGTGGCGTGGGCGGTTTGTTGCGGTTGGGGCGTACTCGCGCTCGGCGGGTTATGGTATGCCCGAAAGGCCATTTCGGGTCCGCCGCCATTTAAGCTCATGGCCGCCGCGCTCGCGCGCGATTATACGAGCCTTCTGGCATTGGCGGATCGACAAGAGCCGTAGGTGCGACGAACGATCAGGGTGTGACGTCGGGTGTGACTTCCGCGATGTCGATCGCTCCCATGGAAAGCGCCAGGGCGGCCGCAGCCGTGTGTGCATTCGCGCGCGCATCTTCAACTTGCGTGTCGCCTTGAACGACGGCGTTCTCTTCGGTGGCAAGATCCGTATAGGTTCCGACTCCTTGGCGGTACGAACGCAGCGCCGCATCGTAGGCCGTGTGCGCGGCCTGGCTCAAGGCCGTGGCGGCATCATACTCAGCCAGGCTCGTCAACAATCCGTTATAGGCGCGCACCACTTGTTGCGACGCGGAGTCGCGCGCCGCCGCCAGTTGTTCCTGCGCCTCCCGCGCTTTGGCGTCGGCCATGGAGATGCGATTGCGCCGCATGCCGCCGTCAAAGAGCGGGACGCTAAACGACAGGAAAACGCTTTGTCCAGGCCGATCAATATTCGAATAAGGGCCGCCGTCGGAGTTCAACGACCCAATATTCTGAAAGGCCTGCCCCGAGAGTTCGATCGTGGGATAGTAGGATCGCCGCTCGCCCTTGAGAGCCGCCTCAGCCGCATCCACTTTGCCGAGCGCCGCAATGACATCCGGCCGGTGGGCGAGCGCTTGATCGACCGCCTTGGACACGCTGTCGGCCGGAGCGGGCGGTAGCGGCAACTCCGCGCTATCCACCACATCGATTTCCGTAGCGGCAGGCACGCCGAGGGCCGCAATGAGATTTGCGCGCGCGGTTCTCTCGGCGCCTTCGGCCGCTGCCAGCGTATAGCGTGCTTGAGCCGTTTGTCGCTGCGCCTGCGCCACCGCAACCACGGTGGCGAGGCCGTTATTCTGCTTGGCGACGGCGGCATCCTGCGTGGTGAGAGCGGTACTCAAGGCCTTCTGCGCGGCATGGAGCCTTCCCCGCGCAGCGCCCAAGTCGAAATACGCCTGCGACACCTCGAATATGAGTTTCTGATGGGCGCCGGTGAAGGCCACGTTGGCGACAAAAGAGTCTGCGCGCGCGGCTTGCAATTGGGCATCGCGACGGCCGAAGTCGAAAAGCAACCATTTCAGAGCCAGCGCGGGAATGACTTCCCGCGTATCGGAGACGAAATAGCCCGCCGGCACCAGGTTTCTTGGGCATCGGCAACGGCGTGTGCTGAAAGCCGCCGATCGCTTGCAAGGAAAGCTGCGGAAGATACGCGCTTTCTGCGAGGCCGATACCCGCGGCCGCTTCGCGCGCGGCTTCCCAAGCCTCCCGCGTCTTTGGATTTTCTCTTTCCGCAAGATCGACCAGCGCCGCCAGATCGTACTGCTTGTGCGGAACCGAAAAGCCGGTATCGCCCAGGGCGGCGGCGCGGCTGATGGCCGATTCTGGAATCGCCCAGGGCTGCTCGGGACTCGGCGGCGCTTGCGCGACCGCCAGGCTGAGCGCTGAACGCGCCGGCAATAAAGGTCAATCCGAACCGTCGAGCGTTCAATGCGCTGCCGAAGCAACATGCTGAACCTCCGACTCGAGTTGTTCGATGGCGTGTTGGCTCAAGCGTGCATCGGGTTCTATCGCAGTTGCCGGCGAGGAAGCGGTGGGCACGGGACTCGGGGGCACTGGCCGATCTCCCGAGAGATTGTCTGCGGCGGACTCGGCCCATTCGGCCAAGCGGGCAGTAGATCCCAGTTCGGCATAGCGGGAAATCGCATCCGTCGACACGACGAAGGCCGCTCCCGCGAGCCGTTCGATATTCGCGACGGAGCGGAACATTCAGGCTCTGCTCGCGCATGGCTCGGCAGCATTCGCAGCTCGAAAAGGCTCAAGGTGCGCAAGTGATCGGCCCGCACCAGTGCCTGAACGGTGCGCATGCGAGCCTCCTCGGCATTGCGTGGCCGACGGATCACGTCCCCAATCGCGCGCAGCGCCTCGGCAAGCGCCGCACGAATACCGGATCTGGCCGATTGAGGCCAAAACGAACTGAATACAATCGTGATCACGATATTCCCGAGCAGAATGCCGGCGACTCGGTCGCGAAGGACCGTGAGATCGGTCGCGGGCGCGTAGCCTTGTAGAATGCCCAAAAAGAAGGCGAATGCGATCTGCATGCCGGCGTAGGAGAGCAATTCACTGCTCGTCGCTACCCATGCGGCGCCCACCGACACGACGGCAATCAGTAGACATAGCTGGCCGATATCCGTGAGATGCGGGAGGACAAAGACGATGCACAGGGCGGCGATGAGTCCGCCAATGACGGCGCCCGAGAGCCTGAGCACGCAACTTGTGCACGGTCTCGCCCAGGCTGGAGAGGGCGACAAAAAAGCAAGTGACGACGGCGGTGCGCATCCCGGGCCAGTCGAGCAGCGAGTAGATGGCGTACGAAATCATGACTGCCATCGTGGTCTTCAGGGCAAATTGCCAATGCGCCGGATTGCTGAACGCGTCGGCGACGAAGAGGCCGTCGAGGCGGGTGAAATGCTTCGGTTTTGTCAGCCGCGGTGACAGGGTGGCTAATCGCACTTAAGAGGCTGGACAGCGTGCTGCGCACGGCAATCACTGCCGGGGATTGTTCCTTGCTCGAGTCGACGAATTGCGGCGGCGGCGCCAGGGATTCATCCATTGCTGGGGCGGCGTCCGACTCGATGGCGAGTCTGCAGGCTCGCAACCGGCTCGCCAGCTCCTCTCGAACATCGTCCGGCAGATCGCCGGGAAGGGCCTCCAGGACCACCAACGCATCGAGAAGCGCACGTATCACGGGCACCGTGATTCGGCCGGTGCGCGCTCCGCTTTTGGAGCTATGTTGCGCGGTTTCGAGCAAGGGTAGGAGCCGTGCACGCCATTCAGGAAGGGATTTGCGGTACTCGCCGTTAGCAAGCGAGGTCTCACACTCCTTCAGGACCTTTCGGACGCTGCGGTCCATGAATGCCACCGCGCCCTGGCCAAACACTAAATTGACGATGATCGTCACGGCCAGCGGCACGAACACCACCACCCATGTCCACAAGGTCGCGCGTGTCAGGGCCTCCGGGCTTGGTACGTCATCGACCAGCGACTGCAGCAACACGATGACAAAGCCAGCCAGGAAGGAGATGGGACCTAGCGCAAACGTGCGCGCGGTAAACATGGCAGCAAAGGTCGCCATCGCCATGAGGGGTAATCGCAGTGCGGGTTCGGCGGTATCGATGAGTTCCAGGCCCAAGACCAGGAGAATCGCGAGGGTCACGGCGGCCAATGCGCCGAGAGCTGCTGTCACGGTCGCGTTTTTCTCATCCTTGCTGATCAGAAAGCCGATATAGGCCATGTAGGTCGGCTCGGGTATCTGAAAGATCATCGCGATGACCACTGTGATCGTAGATCCGGTTGCGATGCGCGCGACAGCCGCCCATCGGCCCTCTCGCGGCGCCAGCTCGAGAGCAAGGACTTCAAGCAGCGGGCGGGATCCTTGCGACTCAGCGAGCGCCGTCATGATGCACTTTGACGGATGCGGTTAATCCCACATGCATGGCAAAGGGGGGCGGGTTATCGAGCCGAATCCAGACAGGAAATCGCTGCGCGACCACGACCCAGTTGAGGTCGCGGCCGGTGACGGGAAGACCAGGACCGTCTTGATCCGTCGATTGCACGCCCGCGCCCAAGCTTTCCACCCGCCCTTCAAAGGCGGTGTTGCTTTCGGACATGGTCCACACCGTCGCTCGATCGCCGACGGCGATTCGCGGCAATTCGGTTTCTCGAAAGTCGGCGATGGCATACCACGCATCGGACTTGATGAGACTGAAGAGCGGATGCCCGGCGACGGCGAAAGTGCCTTCCGCAATTTGCAATCCGACTACCTTTCCGGCAAACGGGGCACGCAGAGTCGTCAAGTCGTAGTTGCGCGCGGCATTGGCCTCCGCCGCTTCCGCCCCTTCCAATTGAGCTTCGAGGCTCAAGGTATCGCCCACCGCTTGGCGGGCCTGGGTGGCGCTTCGGGTGAGCGCTTGGAGGGATGCTTCGGCAGCGGCTTCGTTCGTCTTGGCTTCATCCAATTGCTGTTGAGTTACGAAGCCGGGTTTCACCAACGGCTCGAGGCGCTTGCGCGTGTCCTGCGCGTACCTCAGCTGGTCGCGCGCCTTCTGAACTTGGCTTTCGGCCGCTTGGACGCCGGAACCCTGGGAGGTGACTTGACGTCCCGTCAGAGCGATCTGTGCCTTGAGGGCGGCCACCTGAGCGCGCGCCTGGCGCAGTTGGAATTCGTACGGCGCCGGATCAATGACGAGGAGCGGCGCACCCTTTGCAACATCTTGATCATTGCGTTACGAGGATCTGGACAATACGTCCACTGATCTCCGACGCCATCGCCGCGCTGTAGGCAAAGATACGCGCGTCGTGCGTGCGAGGCCGCCGATCGATCGCGAAGATGACGAGAATGCCGAGAACGATGGCCAGTCCGATTGCCGTCGTGGCAATCACTTTCCCGCGAAGCGACTTGCCTTCACTCATTGGCATCTCTCAAGACAGCCATATCAGCCACATCGCGAAGGTGCCTGCACAGGCAATCGCCAGCATGACGACGAAGGGGACGGGTATTTCCTGCGAGCAGCCCGGAGGCCTTGAAAATGGCGCGGGCTGCGAGTGCCAAGGCAATGCCCACCAGCGCGCATACCATCCAAGACGGAAAATACGAGCCTAGAATATTGCGCGAGGGAGCGCCGTCGCAGCCCCCCAGTAAACCCAGCAGTGGCGCCGCGCACCACAAGCGAGCCGCCGGCGGAAAGCGGTAGGACGCGCCGCCTCGTTCCGCAGAACTTATCGCAATATTCATGACTAGGCAGTGTCATCGGTTTATCCATCGCCAGCAGTCCCCCCTTTGGGGGAGCGACTTCGGCAAAGGTCGGCAGAGCACGGACGGTGCGATCCACAACCGCGAATTTGCCCGTGCTCGAGTCGAGCGGCGGCTCGAGCACGGGCCAGATTAGCCCTTAATAAACGCCAACAGATCCGCGTTGATCGTGGCAGCCTCGGTGGTCGGCATACCGTGCGGGAAGCCCTCGTAGGTTTTCAAAGTCCCGTTCTTCACCAACTTGGCGCTCAGCGGACCAGAGTCCGCGTACGGCACGATTTGGTCATCATCGCCGTGCATCACCAACGTGGGAACCGTGATCTTCTTCAAATCTTCCGTGAAATCGGTCTGCGAGAAGGCGACGATGCCATCGTAGTGCGCCTTGGCGCCGCCCATCATGCCTTGGCGCCACCAGTTCTGAATGACTCCCTGGGAGATCTTCGCGCCTGGCCGGTTGAATCCGTAAAAGGGTCCCGGTGGGCAAATCGAGGTAGAATTGGGACCGATGTTCGGCGACCTGCGCCTGCAGTCCGTCGAACACCTCCTTGGGTAGTCCGCCGGGATTGGACGCCGTCTTGACCATGAGCGGCGGGACCGCACTGATGAGCACTGCCTTCGCCACCCGATTCACGCCATGCCGAGCGATATAGCGGACTACTTCGCCGCCGCCGGTCGAATGACCGACATGCACGGCACCTTTGAGGTTCAGATGCGAGGTCAGCGCCGCCAAGTCATCGGCATAGTGATCCATATCGTGACCGTCGGCTGTCTGGCTCGAGCGTCCATGGCCGCGGCGATCATGGGCGATGACCCGATAGCCGTGATTCAAAAAGAACATGAGCTGCGGGTCCCAATCATCGGAGGAGAGCGGCCAGCCGTGCGAAAACACGATGGGCGATCCCGCTGCCCCAGTCTTTGTAAAATATCGTAACTCCGTCTTTGGTCGTGATGGTATTCATCGGCGTATCTCCGGTGTGATTTGATGGATTGACCGATAGTACGCTAGTGTAGATCGTCAAAAAATTCCCGAATGCGATGCAGCAGCGATTGATGGGCACTGTCATCGGTCGCGCGAACGGCCACGGCTCGATTGAGAATCGCGAGGCCGCGGCGCGCAGACCGATCAAATTCGGCAGACAAGTCGGAATTTGCCGCGAGCAGGGGCTTTAGGACATGGCAGTCGAGTCCATAGAGCTTGCAATGCGTGCGAGCTGTGGCCGTGGCCGCATAAGGCGCGCCGGTGAGCAGACTGATTTCACCGATGTAGTCGCCGGCCCCGATAAAGCCGGCCGTCTGCTGCCCAGAAAGCTCCGTATGTTGGCTGATTTGAAGAATCCCAGAGACGACGATAAAGAGCGTCGCCTCAGTTCCCCCTTGCGCGAAAAGTACCTCTCCTGGTTCGAGCGATCGCGGTTTTAAGTGGGCCGCCAATTCGGCCAGTTGCTGCGCCTCCAGGACTTCAAAGAGGATGATGTCTTGAAGAAGCGGCAGCGCTGCGTGAAGTGGCCGCCCCGTACCTTCATCGGCTTTTCGAATATCTTGCACAGTGTGCGGAAAGTAGAGGCCGGAATAGTAAAGTTGCCGCCTTGCATGCCTCAGCAGCAGATCTTTGGTCGTTGAAAGGTGTTCAGTATCGGAGACCGAAAAATTCACCCGATATCGGCTTTCCGCCGACCCGAGGCGTGTCAGCACGGCGCTGGAGGGTGGCTCCGAAAGAATAGGGGGACATAGCAAGGTGGCTTGTTGAAGCATATCAATGACTTGCTCGGGATTGGAGGTGGCGGGACATGAGAGCTCTATGAATGCTGAACGAACGCGAGTCGGAAAGCTGCGGTTCACAATATCGGACTTCGCGACCACACTGTTGGGGACAATCGCGACATCGTCGCCATCGGTGAGAATGCGAATCGAACGCCAGTTCATCTGCACCACGGTCCCCTCGGTTTTGTCGCCGAGCGAGATACGATCGCCCACATTGAAGGGCGCTTCAATGCCGAATGCGATTCCTGCAAACACGTCCGCCAGAGTGTTCTGCAGAGCAAGACCTAGCACGATCGCCAGGACGCCAGAGGTCGCGAGCAAACCGCCAATGGGAAGCGCGAGCACGGAAATCAGGACCACCGATACAGCTGCGGTGTAGATGGCGGCGGCGGTGAGATCGGGAAAGAGCCGTGCCTCGCGCCAGCCGCGATTGCGATCGAGGGTGAATGACATGACCGCGACGAGCACTCGTGCGCCGAGCAACCACCATATCCCGGCTACGGCATGCAGCCATAGTGAGGCGCCATTAGCTACCCCGCCGGTCCCCGGCAAGGGAGGAGTTTGATACCGAAAAAGTATGAAGGTCGCGCCGGCAAAACACATGAAGTCAAACAAGTGGCGAACCCGCAATGGGAACGGCCGTAGCGCGATGTAGCTGACGAGGACGAAACTCAAGATCAAAACGGGTAATAGAGAGGAAGTCACGGTGCTGTGTCGCCTAATGATGACGCTTACGCGACGCGCGGGCACATTATCCTAATGCACCCACCGTTATGCCTATCTCCCCCGAAAGGGGGTGCTCCCCCAAGTGAGGGATAAGGATTTCTCGGCGAGAGGCACACAATGACGACACCTTCAGCTGTGACAGTCCTTTCAAAAGGAGTCCACCAACATGCTTCACGGATTTTCTATTCCTCTCACGCCGCAGGGCAACTCTGCATTGGCTTCACCGCCTCCCTGGCATTACTCGAGCGACTGCCTCGCCATTGAATATTGGGCCGACCCAGCCGCGGTCGCGGCGCTGTTGCCGCCCGGCGTGACGCCGGACGAGAAGTCTCTGGGGCGGGCGTTCTTTTGGTTTCTCGACTGGCAGTTCACGGGCTCGAATGATGAGGTCACCGATCCCGCGCGCTACCAATACCGCGAAGCCTTCGTGCTTGGTCGAGGCCGTCTTTGAGCGCACACCCATCAACTACTGCCCCTACATATTCGTCGACAATGACGCAGCCATTGCTCGCGGATGGACGCAAGGCTTTCCCAAGAAACTCGGCAGCATCTACCAAACGCGGACCTTCTCCGCACCCAGTGCCGCAGCCGCTCCGCTCGCGAAGGGAAGCCGCTTCGGCGCAAGTGTTGCCGCGCATGGCGAGCGATTGGCGACGGCGCGTCTGCAGCTCGAGGAGAAGGTCACCGATCCCGCAAAGGTGTTCAACCGTCCGACGGTGATGCGCCGATATTTCCCGCAGCTCGCGGCGGCGCGCCAGACGAAGCCACCGGTCGATGAGCTCACGATGTCGCTCACCGACAATCTGGCCATCGTCGATGTGTGGGCGGGTTCGGCGGAGCTGACGATTCCGGAAGTGCGCGGGGAGGACATGCATTCGATCGCGCCGTTGCGAATCGGGCGAGGGTATCGGCTCGGTATGGCGTACTCGGTCACCGATCTGCGGATTTTGAAGAACTACGTCGCTTAAGGCCAGCCTGCGCGCAGGCGGTCGGGCGGCGTTAGGAGGCGTTTCGATGCCCTTGTATACGATCACGGCGCAAGCCGGCGTTCTCGATGGTCCTGCCAAGTCAGATTTGGCGGAAAAGCTCACCGCATTTCACGCCGAGTACGCCGGGGTGCCCAAGAACTGGGTGCATATCGTCTTTCAAGAGTACCCTATCGGAAACGGCTTCACCGCAGGCAGGCCTTCCCCGACGGCGGCCCTCACACTGCTGATCCGGACCGGACGCTCCGCGGACTATAAGCGGGAGATGCTCAAGCGCCTCTGGTCGTTGGTACAAGCCGCAACCGGCGCGCCGGACGAGGAGATCGTCTTGGGCATTCAGGAGGTTCCGTCCAGTCAGGCGATGGAAATGGGAAAGATCATGCCCGACATTGAGAACTCCTGAGCGGCCTTCGCGCATTGCCAACGGTCCATCGTCATCATCGCCATCACCTGATAGGGGTGAACGTCTACGATGGGTTGCGGCAGGATCATTTCCGTCGCACAGTAACAAATCCGATAGTGTTTGCGGCGCCACTTCTTTGCGACGCACAATGGAGGTTTGAGATGGCCAATGTTGCCGACCGAATAGTCGAGATCCTCGAAGCCGCCAATGTGCGCCGTATCTATGGACTGGTGGGAGATTCGCTCAATGGGATCACCGAATCGCTGCGCGTGCGCGACAAGATCGAGTGGATTGCCGTCAGGCACGAAGAAGTCGCCGCCTTTGCCGCCGGCGCTCAGGCGCAGCTGACGGGCGAACTCGCCGTATGCGCCGGAAGCTGCGGCCCGGGCAATTTGCACCTGATCAATGGGCTCTTCGATTGCCATCGCAACCGCGTGCCCGTGGTGGCCATCGCGGCGCATATTCCCAGCACCGAGATTGGTTCCAGCTATTTTCAGGAAACCCATCCGCAATCGCTCTTCAAGGAATGCAGCCACTATGTCGAGCTGATCTCCGATCCCACTCAGGTACCGAGAATCGTCGAAACGGCGATTCGTGAGGCTGTCGCGAAGCAGGGCGTCGCGGTCATTGTCATTTCCGGCGATGTCGCCCTGAAGGATGCGGGACCGGTGGCACCCTCTCCCAAGCCGGTATCGCGGTTGCCTCGCGTGTGTGCGGCCGAGGCGGACATCGAGGACTTGGTCAACTTTCTGGATGGGGGCGAAAGGACGACGTTCCTCTGTGGCGCTGGTTGTGCAGGAGCCCACGATGCCGTGGTGGCCCTCGCGGCCAAACTCAAGGCGCCCATCGTGCATGCGTTGCGTGGCAAGGAACACGTTGAATGGGACAATCCCTACGATGTGGGAATGACGGGGCTCATCGGGTTTTCCTCCGGATACCATGCCATGGAGGCTTGCGACACCCTGCTCATGCTCGGCACTGATTTCCCTTATAGGCAGTTCTATCCGACGAAGGCCCGAATAGCGCAGATCGATATTCGCGGTGAAAATCTCGGGCGACGTTGCCGGCTCGATCTCGGCGTGATTGGAGACTTGCGCGAAGTCCTACCGCGACTGACCGAGCGAGTGTCAGCGAGGGCCGACGACTCGCATCTGAGTGCCGCGGTCAGCCACTACTCCAAAGCCCGGAAGGGTCTCGATGATCTCGCGAACGAACATTCGAAACACACACCCATTCACCCGCAGCTCCTCGCGAAGGTGGTGAGCGATCTCGCCAACGAGGATGCGATCTTCGCGTGCGACGTGGGGGAGCCGACGGTGTGGGCTGCACGATACCTCAAGATGAACGGCAAGCGCCGGCTGTTGGGCTCATTCCTGCACGGGTCAATGGCCAATGCCATGCCACAAGCCATCGGCGCGCAATTCGCCATGCCTGACCGGCAGGTCATTTCGATGTCGGGTGATGGCGGTTTTGGGATGCTCATGGGCGATTTGTTGACGATCCGGCAGTCGAAACTGCCGATCAAAATCGTCATCTTCAATAATGGACTCCTGGGCTTCGTCAACATCGAGATGAAGGCGGGCGGATTTCTGCCGGTGGGCACGCGGCTCGATAATCCGGATTTTGCAAGCATGGCCGAATCCATGGGGATTTACGGTGTGCGCGTGGAGGACCCGGGCCAACTGAAATCAGCGATCTCAACAGCCTTTGCACAGGAGGGTCCGGCCGTCATCGACGTATTGACCGATCGGCAGGAACTCGTCATGCCACCGGAGATCAAGCTCGAGCAAGCGAAGGGATTCAGTCTATGGATGCTCAAGGCGGTACTTAATGGCCAGGCGAGCGAAATCGTGAGTGTGGCGAAAACCGCTCTGATCCACTGATCGGCCACCCAGTGGGAACGCTACATATGGGCAATCCAATCAAGTTCATGCACATCGCCCGGATTCTAAATGGAGCACCGGCATGAGCTCAAACCCGACGATCAGCCCACCGGCGCCCGTGCTCCATCCTGAAGTGATAGGCGATCGCTTCGAAGGAGCGAAAGACGCCGAGGGCCGTCCATTGGCGCACGGCTGACAACGCTGCTAGGTGACGGGGATGACGACCGCCTCCGCAAGAGCTCGAGGCGCAAGCGGATGAGAAACCAGTCGAGCTGCGATTCCAGGCCTTGGCGAGCGGGTTACACAGGAACTTTTTTAGCTGGTTGGAGCGTCTTCGATGATTGGTCGAAACATCTTGATGTACTTCCCATGGAGCCGCCCGGACGAGGAGGGCGCTCCTCTTGGCATCCTGGACAATCGGTTCGGGACGCTGTTCGAGCTGCGCCGGCTACAGTGGCCGAAATTCGAAGCCTTGGCGGACATGGAGCGATTCAATCAAGGTATTGCCGGGTTTCTGGACAATATACTCTTACAGAACTACTCGCTGTTCCGGGAGGATATGCGGGTCCGCACAGGCAATGCCGTGCGCATGGTTGAGCGCCGTACGTCCGAGAGCGAGCTAATGCTTCTCGACGGCGATTTTCTCGACAGCGCCGACATACTCATCATCGTCGGCTTCGATTCGCACCGCACGGATCAACGTCCCGGTGAAAGTGAACTGGTGGCGGTGCGCAAATTTCTAGACGATCCGAGCCATACGCTCTTCGTTTGCCCTCATCATGACATTGGCAACGTCGAGGGCATACCCAGTAATGAGGTGTTGCATAGCCAGGAAGTGGAGTTCCATCACCATGGAGATCTCGGGCTTCCAGGGCAGCAACGCCTTGGCGGCTTTGCCAGGTCGCTGCTTCGTGATCTGGGTATTCCCGTTTCCAATAATTTCGGCCTTCGACCGGCGAAGATGCGGGACGGCGCCCCAGCTCCTATCCACATCAATTCGAGGGCGGATCGATTCAATCTCTTACAAGGCGTCAGCACTTTCAATCTCCACCCGCATCTGCCGCACTTCGAGATGCTCGGCGATAGCCCTCAAAAGCTGGACGTTCTAGTGGAACAGTCCATCGATTTAGAGGCGCCCCCACATCCATTCACCCAGCAAGGACGGAAGACCTTCGACGCGTTGCTGCAATCCAAACCCAACGTCTTTTCAGGTCGATTATTCATATGCGACGCCACTCTGTGGACTTCTACGAACGGCGGGCTGACCAGCCTCCGTCAGTTATGGGCCAACATGACTCGATTGGCGTAGGGAGGTAGCAGCGCCGGCCACTCAATAAATTAAGACGGCTCGCCGAGATGCGAGTATCATTTTTGGCAGCAGCGGCGGTCACTGGGAACCGCGTGTCATTCATTGCTGTCAACGTCGTATGAATGCTCAGATCCTACCCAACCGGCTATTGCCATTCACGTTCCACTTCTTCCGACAGTTTCTTTGGGGCTGTCTGGGGTTGCTCGTGTTCCCGGTGCTTGGACGCGCGATATTTGCCTCGATTGCCTATGCGACTAAACGCCTGACCGATACCGTACTGGCGATGCACAGCCCGGCGGCCGAGGCAGGCAAGCTCGTCAAGCCGTTTACGCTCTTCGTCGTTCTCGTCGTCGCCCGGTTCGTGATGGACGGGGGCATGTGGTTCAGCTCCTACCACACACGCTCCCCCATGTTGGTTCGTATCAAGGAGGAGGTCTTCGCCTACGCCCAGCGCCTTTCGAGCGCCTATTTCGAGAACACACTGTCCGGAAAGATTGCGCATCGGGCGGTGCTCCTGCCCGATCAGGTGCTCGCGCTATTTGACATGATGGTGTTCGACTTCGTCCCAGGAGCGTGCTTCTTCCTGTTCGTCGCGGCTTACTTCTACGTCGCGAGTCCCCAGTTCTGCGCAACCGCCGTGACGGCGATCATCGTGTACTTTGCCGTCAGCCTCCTCGTCGGGCGCGAGTGCACCCGGCGCGCCATCGCAAACAACGAGGCGAGGGCGGCCGTCACCGGCCGCGTGGTCGATGTCCTCACCAACATCCGAAACGTCTTCTTCTTCGCCAACCAGGCGCTGGAAGACGAGGAACTCAAGCGCTATACAGGGGAAGAGCGCGACCGGCGCCGCGCCGCCTACCGCGCCGTCGTCCGGCTGCGCTGCGTCCAATACGTCATGGATATTACGATGTGGATAGTCTTCGTCGGTGGCGCCCTCTATGCCTGGGTGCACCGCTTGATCGGCGCGGGCGACTTCGTGATGATCACCGCACTCACGAGCTCCCTCCTGCAGACGGCGTACAACATCGGGCAGCGAATCCCCGAGTTCTACGACCAGCTGGGCTCGGCGCGCGAGAGCATCGACACCCTGATCGTACCCGCAACGATCGAGGACAGGCCCGGCGCGCCTGAGCTGAAGGTGCCGCAGGGCGGGGTTCATTTCGAGCGCGTTGCCTTTGCGTACGACGCACCGTCCAAGAGGGGGCATGCTCGCAATGTCGTCAAAAACTTTGAGCTGACCATCCCTGCGGGGCAACGCGTCGGACTCGTGGGGCCGAGTGGCGCCGGAAAAACCACGCTCATGAGCCTTCTGCTGCGCATGCACGACGTGGTCGAGGGGGCAATCCGCATCGATGAGCAGGATATTCGTGAAGTAACCCAGGAAAGCCTGCGACGATCCATAGCACTCATCCCACAAGACACGACCCTGTTTCATCGCAGTCTCATGGAGAATATCCGGTACGGCAGACCGGGCGCGACCGATGAGGCGGTCGAGTTGGCGGCTCGGCGGGCGTATGCGCATGAGTTCATCATCGAGCTTGATCATGGCTACAACACTCTGGTGGGTGAGCGCGGCATCAAGCTATCCGGCGGACAGCGGCAACGTATCGCCATCGCGCGGGCGATCCTCAAGGACGCGCCGATTTTGTTGCTGGATGAAGCAACCAGCGCGCTTGATAGTCACAGCGAGCACATCATCCAAGCTGCGATGCGCGAAGCAATGGTTGGCAAGACAGTGATCGCGATCGCTCATCGCTTGAGCACGGTCATGGACATGGATCGGCTCATTGTGCTGGATCGCGGATCTATCGTCGCCGATGGGTCACACAGTGAGCTACTGCGACGGGGTGGTCTCTACGCCGATCTGTGGCGCAGGCAGTCCGGCGACTTCAATCCCGTCGCACGACCTCCTGAACTCGAGCAAACGGCGGAGGTTGGAGAGATCGACGAGCAGCCCATGGGGGTCGTCGAGCGGCCTGCAGCTACGGAAGAAAGCGAGAAGGCATAGTTTCCCACAATCGCCTGTCCAGGCGGATCGGCATGTACCGGAACTGGCTCAGCGCATGATCCTGGGTCAAGTGGACTGATATCGCGGCCGCCACAATTTGCCAGAATTCCTAACAAAGGGAATCCAATGGATTCAGGCGGATACAAAGCGGCGTTGGCGCATCCATTTCGTCACCGCCCATTTTTCCCCGGCGGTGACGGGCGCGCCGGCATGCAGTGATTCCGCATCGACCTGACCGCGACTGTTACAGTATTCGAAGTACACGGCGTTCCCCCGCTGCGGGCAAACCGATAAGCCGGCGTGCGGGAAAGTGGTCTCGCCACCGCCCGGTACATCGTTCAAGTACGCCACCATGCTGCTGACCCGCTGGCCGCTGCGGCGGAGCGACTGTTCACTGGCCTCATTGCGGGGCACGAGGAAATCGAAGTGGGGCGTGTAGCGAGTGCCCGGACCGTAGCGCAGGACTTGTAGGCCTTCGCCGTGATCGATCGGTAGATTCATGAGTTGCGAGAACCTCGCATCCAATGCCGCGATCAATGGCGTTTCGCCCGGTAAAAAGAACATTCCCTCGCTGTTTCGATATTCTGCGATGCTTTTTGTGCCCGTGCCCGGATCGACCACGGTCGATAGCGTCAAGCGCGGCCGTGCAAGTGCAATCAGCTGCTCGCACTCCTCAGCACTCAACACATTGGCAAGCACGGCAATCAGCGGCCGCGACACGCGCGCCACGACTGTCACTACCCGGTCTGCGACGCGGATCGAGTTGCCGGCCGTCATCCGCGGCGGGTCAACCACGTGGGCCGCCTCGGGCAAGTCGATCCTCACGGTATCGGCAGTCAACGGCACACCCGTGGCGCGGGCGTCCAGAAACGCACGCACTAAGCCCTGGGCGATCGGTGGATCGAATTGCTGCGCGATCATACCCTCGATGAGCTGATCAGGCGGGCAGCCACGATCGAGATTGTGTTCGATCCAGCTGCGCAACTGCGGTTTGATGCAGACGGCAACTCTCATCCGCGGATGATCGCAAATGGATGTGACAGATTTGTTCCGCGGTTGCAGGGGGCCATACATGTCGAGACGCACGCCAGACATGACGCCGCAGCTGTAATCAAATCGCACCCGTTTGTCCTCGCAGCGTCAACGGACACATGACGTTTGTACTTAATTCTTTTGGATGCGATTGATTCTGTTTCTGCCGTGTTGCAATAAGTTCAAATAAGCTTCAACAAGGAGTTACAACTCCAGACCAAGATCGCCCGCAGTCGCGAAGCGAATCTTGGCTACAGGTCTCACTAGGGAGATTCGGCGGACGACAGACAGCAATATTCGCTCTTGCCCCCATCAATCAACTGAATGAGGTCTGAACAATGAATGGTTTCGTTAAAGCGGCGGTGGCCGCGGCGCTACTCGGCGCCAGCGCAGCGGCGAGCGCCAGCACGTTCGATTTTTCCTATACCTTTGCCGACGGCCAGGAAGTCACCGGCGATTTCACCGGCACCACCACCAATGGCGGCCAATCCGTGACCAACATCGGCAACATCCAAGTTCAGTTGAATGGCATTGCCTTCGCACCCGTCACCTCCGGCGGCATTACCTTGGGTAATGCAACGCTGCAGGCCAACACCTGGAACCCGACCTTGGTGGCGTTCGATGACACCACGCCGGTGACCATCTTCGCCAACGGCGCGCTCAACAACTTCGCATTCTCCGACGTCGATGCCGCCACGAACGGCAGCCCGGATTACGAATTCGCGTATATCAATGATTCGGCGAACGGCATCTTCCAGGCGGTTGCCGCCAATTTTCTACAGACTGATTCGTTCAGCACGGCCGAAGGCAACGCCACCCAACTCGCGACCGATTTGCCCGGCAACGCTGCCGCGTGGACGCTGACGGAAGTGACTCCGGTCCCGGTTCCACCCGCTCTGGCGCTGTTTGCTTCGGGCCTGGGCCTTTTCGGCTTACGCGGCCGTCGCCGCCGCGCCGTCTGATCGGACATTTTTTCACCGCATTCATTCTGGAGATAATAGAATATGAATTCCCAATTCCCGCTGCTGCGTCCCACGAAGGTCGCGGTAGCCGTCGCCGGCGCGCTCGCGCTGTGTTCCGCTTCCGCGTTCGCCTCAAACTCCATCGTGCAAGGCGTGGTCGGCGGCGCTTACTTTACACCGCCGGTCTTCGCCGATACGGCGGCAGCCTCCTCACCCGCCAGCACGGTGGCATCGGTCTATGCCGGAGCCAAGGTGTGCTTCGACCTGAACGGCAACGGCGCCTGCGACCCCAACGAGCCCTTCACGACCACTTCATCCACGGGCAGCTTCAAGTTGTCCAGCTCGACGTTGGCGCCGCTGGTTGCCGAGATCGGCACCGGCGCGGCGAACGGCGGCAATGCGATCAGCAGCCGCAACGTGTTCCGGGTCAATGCGGCCCAGATCCAGGCCGCGACCAAGAGCCCCCTGCTGGCCGCGACTGTCAACATCACCCCGCTGTCCACAGAGGTGGCTCTGGCCATCGAGAACCAGGGTCTGAGCTACGCCCAGGCCGTCGCCAACCTGGCCCAGCGCATTGGGGTCTCCACCTCCGACGTGCTGCTGCCTCCCACGCAGGTACAGACGCAGAATCCCGCGGACTTGCCAGCCATCCTCAAGGAGTCGGTGGTCGCTCAGGGCCGTCTCACGCTGGCGGCGAAGTTCGTCGACCGCGGTGATACCGTCGGTGAGCTGCGCGGCAACTTTGACTGCCCGGCCGTCGCGAGCTTTGATCCCACCAATGCCAACGGCTGCTCGGGGACGGACCTGAACACCGTCGCCATCCCGGCCGCCCAGCAGTGGGCCTTCAACCTGGAGGGCATGCCGCAATACGACTATGTTTTCGTCATCATCGAAGAGAACGAGTCGCAGTCTACCGTCATGAACACAACGACCCTGCCGTTCATGAATCAATTCCTGAAGACCGGCAACCTGATTTACAACTACTTCTCCACCGGCGATCCGAGTGAACCGAACTATCTGGCGCTGGGTGGGGCCGACGACTGGGGCCAGACCAGCGACGAAGGCCTTCCGTACCCCGCAGTGCAGGGCGTGCGTGCCAATCTGTGGAACTCGATCGACGCCGCGGGCCTGAGCTGGCATGTGTACGAGGGGTCGCTGTGGCCGTCGCCGGCAGGCACCCAGGCGAACCCCGGGGCCTCGTCGTGGAACTCCGCGACCGGTGGCCTATGGTTCGACACTCCCGCCGAGTCCTCTATCGTTGGAGCGGATGGCGCCACCTACAGCAGCGCACTGCGGGGCGTGAAGCACAACCCGGCCCTCTGGTACGCGGATGCGGCGGCGCAGCCGGACTTTCCACTCAACGAGCGTAGCGTTTCGGGCGCGTTCGGCAGCACCGACGTCAACGGCAATGCGATCCCGTACAGCTTTCCCAGCAATACGAAAACCGGGACCACCAATTTCACCAGCGCCGGTGACTGGGACAACGCGCTTCAGGCCTTTGCCACTGCCAACAACGTCACTTCCTGGTGGACCGGTAACACCCAACCCTGGGTTCAGGATCAGTTTAAGCAGGATCTTCAGACCGGGAACGTGGCCAACTACAACTTCATCGTACCCGACCAAGACGATGACATGCACAATGACGGTCTGAGCCCGCGTTCCGATTACTGGGCCCAGAATGTCATCACGAAGATCAAATCCTCCGCCCTTTGGAACGATCCGACCAAGCGCGTCGCCATCGTCCTCACCTTCGACGAAGGCGAATCGGCGACCACCGCCTGCTGCGGCTGGAATCCGGAGCGTAGCGGCAATGGCCAGGCACAGCTGGTCACGTTTACCGCGAACGGCACGGAGGTCTCGAGTGCCGCTGCATTGGCGCCGTTCACTGAGGCCTGGCAGGGTGCCAACGGGACTACCCCGACTACCTTCACGCCGCCCGCGGACAGCAAGGGCAACCATGGCCACGGCGTGACGATATTCGGCCTGCAGTCCAACCAGATGACAGTGGGTAATGCGCCAGGGGGTCTCTACGACACGGATTACTACAGCCATTTCTCGTTCGTGCGAACACTGCAGGACATCTTCGGGCTGTCCGATCCGGGCCAGCCGGGCACCTATATGAACCGTTCCAAGTACACGGAGACTTTCATCAACGAAAACGCCACGGTGCTGCCGGAGTTTGCGGGCAGCGCGAATCCGCACTTCGATGCGGTACGAGCGATGAACCACGTGTACCAGTTCCCCGCCGGCGTGACGCGCGTCACCTCCCTCGGTGCCGTGACACCGCCGACGACGACTGGACCGGATCCGAGCCAGACGAACCTGTGGTCAACCCAATAAGTTGACTACTGGCTTAAGGATTGGACGTGAAAGGGCCGGCGCGAGAGCGCCGGCCCGCTTGTTGTGAAGATAGGTGAACTCTTTAGGCTTCAGGAGGCCAGCATGGTTGGGAATTTGCGGGCGTTATCTGGTGCAGCGGGCGTCAGACGCGCCGCGCGTGCCGCTGGAATCTGTCTCCTCGGTGGCATGGCCGCTCTGGCCCATGCCCAGAACGTAAACCCAACGACGACCCTGAGCGTGCAGGCCCAGGCGGGGCAAAAACTGTTCTTCGACACTAACCTGTCGGGCTCCAAGCAGATGTCCTGCGCCACCTGCCACGACCCCAACAATCACTACGCACAGCCCGCCACCAATACCCTGGCCGTGCAGCTGGGTGGCCCAAACCTGACCTCGCCGGGCTTGCGGGCCGTGCCGACGCTGACGTATAAGCAGTACATCCCGCCGTACAGCGACAACGCCCCCAATCCGGACGGGGTGAGTTCGAACTCACCCGGTGGCGGTTTCACTTGGGACGGCCGGGCGGACACGCAGGCACAGCAGGCCGCCATACCGCTGCTGTCCTCCTTCGAGATGGCCAATACCAGCCAGGCCGCGGTGGTTGCGGTGGTGCAGAATGCCAGCTATGCGGCACTGTTTCAGCAGGCCTATGGCGCGGATGTTTTCAGCAACACCCAGGCAGCGTTCACCGATATCGGGCTCGCGCTGCAGGCCTACCAGCAGCAGGATCCCAGCTTCAACGCCTTCACCAGCAAGTACGACTACGCCACCGCGCTGCAGCTCAGCAATGGGCAGCCCGTCAACTTGACGGCCGCCGAAAACCGCGGCTATCTCGTTTTCAACTACACGGGCAATTGCTTCGCCTGCCACTACAACGGCCCGATTAACGGCGGTGGCGGAGCCTTGTTCACCGACTTTACGTACGAGAACGCGGGCGTGCCCCGCAACCCCAAGATCCCAGCCAATGCGACGAAGATCGGGCTGCCGACATACTACGACATGGGGCTGTGCACGGCGGTGAATCCGGACCCGGTGAATGCCTACCTGATCCCGCACGTGATGCCCGCCAGCGCTTCACTGTGCGGCTCGTTCAAGACACCCACGCTGCGCAACACCGCCACGCGCAATGTGTTTTTCCACAATGGCGTGTTCACGTCCCTGGCTCAGGTAATCGACTTTTACAACACGCGCGACACCAACCCCGCGAAGTGGTATCCCACGGTCAAGGGGGTGGTGCAGCAGTTCAATGACCTGCCGACCGCCCTCAAGGTCTACGTTGACGAGACGGACATTCCCTTTGGCCTGTCACCGGGCGCGACGCCGTACATGACCGCTCAGAACGAGGCGGACTTGCTATGCTTCCTCGAGACTCTGACCGACGGCTACGTGCAGGGCGTGACCCCGCAAGATCCGAATTGTGTGAAGTGAGTACTGACCCAAAACTTTTAATGACGAGCGAACAATGACATCGAAGCCTTTGATGATCGCGGCGGGCGTCGCGGGCACGTTGATGTGGGCATCGGGCGCGGTGCAGGCCGCCACGGCCGAGCCCAGCGAAAGTGAGCTGACCCGTGCGGTGACGCACTACCTGTCGGACCATGGGGACCTGTGCGTGGGCAAGTTCACCTGGCCGAGGGTCGTGAGCCAGCAGGATCAACTCGCCCGCACCAATGACGCCGTGCAGCTACCGGTGCTCGAGCGCTTAGGGCTGGTGGAATCGACCGAGATCTCGGCGCCGGCGGCGGCAGATGCAACCACCAACGCCGCGGTGCAGGGCTCGCAATCCGGGTCAACTGTTGCGACCGCCGAGACGGCCAGACGCTATTCGCTGACCGCCAAGGGCCGGCGCTTTTATCTGCAGAAGAAGCGCACCACCCTGGGTGTGCACGACCAGCCGGTCGAGCATGACCAAGATCTGTGCGTGGCCCGCCTGAAGCTGGATAAGGTGGTGAAGTGGTCGCCCCCGGAGCAGGTGCATGGTCATCCCGAGACCGTGGTGCGTTACACTTACCACGTCAAGGCCGCCGACTGGATGGCCGATCCGGAAGCGCGGCAGGTTTTCCCGGTCGTGGACAGGATCATCCGCGGCGCGGGCAACGTGCTGATGACCGCGACTCTCCAAGCGCAAAACGACACGTGGGTGCCGGTGCTGCCGGGGCAATGATCGCGGCCCGCTGGGTCCAATGACATTTAGCGAGGACGGTACGTGGAGAAACTGCTTGTTTCGGGACTGGCGTTTTTTCTAGCCCTTCCAATCCATGCTGAGGTCAATGCGGACGCACCTCAAGCGTCCAAGGATGGGCTCTACTTTCCGGCGGCGGATGGCCAGACGGAAACCGACGAATACACGCGCTACGAATTATTGGCGCCCGAGACAGCCAGCTTCAAGATTTTCTATGAAGTGGCTGCGACGACCGCGGGAGCGAAGTTCTTTTACAACCCCATCCGTAAGGGCAGTTCCGCAAGCGATGAGAGCGTCTTCGACGCGATGCTCGGGACGCCGCTGCGCTTCGAGGTGGTGAGCGGCGCGGAAGCGCGCAACGACCCATTGATGTCGAATGCGGATTTGGCAACGAACTACATCAAGGTCACGCTGGCGCGACCCGTTCCGGAACACGGCCTGGGCCGCGTGCTGATAGTCAAGACCTATCAAGATGCGAAGAGCTACTACCTTGACGGAAAGACGCTCGTATTCAATAGGCCTCTTGGCATCAGGCGCAACAAAGTAGTGCTGCCGCCCGGGTATGAGGTCGTGGGATTAACGGTGCCTTCGCAGATTCTGACGGAGAAAGATGGTCGGATTGCGATCAGCTTTCTACATCCGGGGGAGGGCGAAGCTCCGCTGGTGCTCCGGGCCATCAAAGATGCACAGGTGGGAGCGGCGGCACTGCCCAAGGTCTTGACGACGCAACGGAGCTGGGAGTCGCCGTTTGTCGGAGAGCCCGAGCAGGACCGGCTGTCGGAGCGCGCCCATCAGGACCGGGACATCGTGTACTTCCTGCAGCAACCCGAGACGCACGCGTTCAGCCTGTATCACGACTACACGGAATCGCGAGTGGGTGTAAACGGCTATGCGAATGTGGTTCGCGAAGGCAGCGTCGCGAGTCACCCTTCCGCGAGCATCCTGGATACGGGAGAGCAACTGAAGACGCTGGAAATGAGCGGCGCGGAAATGACGGCGTCGAAGATCAATGTGGGCGAAACGGTGGCACCGACGGCCCGCGTGGTCGTGATTCCGTTCGCCGCGCCGCAGACGGGGCAGACCTTACGGTTGCGCATTGCGGAAACGTACACGGCACCGGTGAGCTACAAACTCGACGATGAGGAACTCGTGTTCGATCGCAGCCTCGGTAGGCCGCGAAATGCGGTGGTCTTGCCGTCAGGTTGGTACTGCACGTTCAGTGCGGAGCCGGCGACATTGAGTCAACTGCCAGACGGTAGGGTGCGGCTGGATTACTGGGATGATCGGCCGGAGGCGGTGGACGTGCTGATCAAGGCGAGGCGGCGCGTCAGCGGGAAATGAGGTGCCTGCAGCGTTATCCTGCCGCCAACTGACGCAACGCCCTCTCAAATATCTCAGCCGGCTGCCCGCCTTGAATCAGGTGCTGATCGTTGATGATCACGGAGGGCACCGCCTGGATGCCTCGATCCGCGTAAAACTTTTCGCGGGCGCGCACCTCGGCTGCGAATTCATCCGATTCTAGAATCTCGGCTGCGCGCTTCGCATCCAGCCCGACCTTTTGCGCAACATCGAGCAGGACCGCATGATCGCTGGGATTCCGTCCCTCGGTAAAATAGGCTGAGAACAGCGCGTTCTTCAGCGCTTCCTGCTTGCCTGCGGTCTCGGTCCAATGCAGCAATCTGTGCGCGTCAAAAGTGTTATAGATCCTGCCCCGTTTTTGCATATTGAATTCGAATCCCAGTTCGGCGCCACGAGCCCTTATATTCTCGCGGTTGCGCTCGATGTCCGTGGGCGTCGAGCCGTACTTTTGGGCGATGTGCTCCACGATGTCCTGGCCGTCGGCGCTCATCTGGGGATTGAGTTCGAAGGGTTGAAAATGCAGGTCTGCCGCAACCTCGCCCTTGAGCGATTCCAACGCGGTTTCCAATGACTTGAGCCCAATCACACACCACGGACAGGACACGTCCGAGACAAAATCGATCTTAAGTTGCTTTGCCATCAATCCTCCGCGCTGTCACAAGCTTGACATGGCAATACTTATGGGGATCGTTGACGATATTACAACTATCCAAAGCCTTCGGCCGGCATCGAATGACGATGTGGAGGCGCTCGCTGGACTGGGGTCCCTCCCGATGCGGGAGGGCTAGAACGGTGTCGGAATCTGCTCACGTAGCCGCCGCAAGTCGCGCGCGGGCGGTGCACCGAAGAGCCGGGCATACTCGCGGCCGAACTGTGAAGGGCTCTCGTACCCCACGCGATGGCCCGCCGTTGCGGCGTCGACGTCCTGAGACAGCATCAGGCGCCTCGCTTCGAGCAAGCGCAGCTGCTTCTGGTATTGCAAAGGGCTCATCGCGGTCACTGCCTTGAAATGGTGATGCAGAGACGATGTGCTCATATGGGCCTCGCGCGCGATCTCCTCTATGCGCAGTGGCTGGTCGAAATGCCTCTTCAGCCACCGAATGGCATGCGAGATTCGCTGCGTGCGCCCGTCGGTCGCGGCGATCTGGTGCAGGCGCGCACCTTGCTCCCCCTTCAGCAGCCGGTACAGAATTTCGCGCATCGCGAGCGGCGCGAGCGTATTGATGTCCTGCGGAAAATCGAGCAGACGCGCCAGGCGCACGACAGCGTCGAGCAGATCGGCAGGAGTTTGCGCCACCGCGAGCGCGCGCGAAACGGCGCAGTCGGCCGGAGAGGGGATGCCTGCGTCCAAGATCAGCGCGGCGATCTGAACCGGATCCAACTCTATACGCAAGCATAGATAAGGATTGGCCTGCGTCGCCTTCGTCACCCGGCTGGCGATGGGTACTTCCACCGAGACTATCAGGTAGCCGCCGGCATCGTATTCATAGAGCTCGCCGTTGAGCATCACTTGTTTGGCGCCCTGCACGATCAGGCACAACGCCGGCTGGTGCACCGAATGGCTCGGTACGGCGGTCGCGTCCGATTGCTTGAGCAGCACCACCCCCGGCAATGCCGTGGCGTTGGCGCCATCGGCCACAGCGTGGCGTGCGATGAGATCGAAAATCCTCGCAACCGGTGGGACGCCTTCGGAATTCACCGGCAGCCCCGGCCCCGGGGCCGCCCTCAGCCTCGGCGTCGTCCTGCGCCGGGCGTTCGCCGCCGGCCGTCCGTATCTGATCCGCCGTCCGTCGTTCATGGCGTGCAAGGATATCCTCATTTCGCCGGCGGCGTCACTCGAGCTAGGCCGATCCTATGAACGTTTGCAGAATTAGGCTAGAAGTACATGGTTTCAGGCTACCGCCTCGGACGGCCACCTTCTAGAATCTTCTCGAACCCATCGGCACCCAGTGTTTCACGCCGCCATCGACGGCATGCGCTGGACCAGTTCATTTCACCACCCGCCTTTGGCGCGGGAAACTAGATGAGTGAGGAGAATGACTATGACTACCAAAGTTTGGTTGATCACCGGTGTGTCGCGCGGATTTGGCAAGGTATTGACCGAGGCCGTCCTCGCAGCGGGCGACATCGTCATCGGCACGACGCGCGACGGCAAGGCAACGATCGAGGATCGAACAGGTAGGCTGCACCTGCTGCCGCTCGATGTCACCGATGCTGCGGCGATCGGCGGCGCTATCGCCCGTGCCCAAGAATTGCACGGCCGCCTCGACGTCATCGTCAACAATGCCGGCTATGGACTGCTGGGGTCGGTCGAGGAAGCCAGCGAGGAGGAGATCGCGCGTCTATTCGACGTCAACTTTCATGGTCCGCGGCGCATCATCCGGGCGGTGCTTCCGCATCTGCGCCGGCAGAAATCCGGTCACATCGTCAATATCACGTCGATCGCAGGATTGGCTCCGGGGCCAGGATCGGGTTTCTACGCCGCGGCGAAGTTCGCCGTCGAGGGCATGTCGCAGAGCCTGGCGCAGGAGGTCGCGCCGCTCGGCATCAAGGTGACACTGGTTGAGCCCGGTGCGTTTCGCACGGACTTTCTCTCCGACCGGTCGATCCGTAACAGCCGCGCAACGATTGCGGACTATGCTCCCGGCGTAGGAGCGACCGTGGCGCGCCTGGCCGCCATGGCAGGCAAGCAAATCGGCGATCCGGCGCGCGGAGTCGCCGCCATCATCGAGGCGGTGCGCGCCGCGGAACCGCCCCTGCACTTGGTGCTGGGTTCCGACGCCTTCAAGCGCACCCAGGACAAGCAGGCCCGGCTCGCCGACGACCTCGCGCGCTGGAAGACCGTCAGCCTCGGCACGGACTTTGACGCCGCCCACATCTAATGAACGAAGCGGCCGATGCCGGCCGCCGCGATGAGACCAATCAACGGAGATATCATGCAGATCAATGCTTATGGCGCACAGTCGCCCACCAGCCCCCTCGCGTTCACGACGATCGACCGCCGTGAACCCGGACCCAAGGACGTGGCGATCGACATATTGTATTGCGGCGTTTGCCATTCCGACCTGCACGCTACGCGCGGCGAATGGCCCGGCATCCTGTATCCCTGCGTTCCTGGCCACGAAATCGTCGGCCGCGTGACCGCGATCGGCAAGCAGGTGACGAAGTTCAAGCCGGGCGAGCTGGCCGCCGTCGGCTGCATGGTCGACAGCTGCCGCGTATGCGAGCCGTGCAAACACGACCTCGAACAGTACTGCGCGAGTCCCACAGGTTTCACGATGACCTACAACGGCGTCGCGAAAGGAGGCGGCGCGAATACGTTCGGCGGCTATTCTGCGCACATCGTCGTCGATGAGCATTTCGTGCTCGCTGTCCGGCACGCAGAGGAGCACCTTGCAGCGGTTGCGCCGCTTCTGTGCGCGGGCATTACGACCTGGTCGCCGCTGCGGCATTGGCAAGTCGGGCCGGGCAAGAAGGTCGGCGTCGTCGGCATCGGCGGCCTTGGCCACATGGGGGTGAAGCTCGCGCACGCCCTCGGCGCGCATGTCGTGGCGTTCACCACTTCGGCATCGAAAAAGCAGGCGGCGCTCGAGCTCGGAGCGGATGAAGTGGTCGTCTCGAAGAATGCGGCAGAAATGGCCGCGCAATCAGGCAGCCTCGACTTCATCCTGAATACCGTTGCCGCCTCCCACAATCTCGATGATTATCTCTCGCTCCTCAAGCTCGACGGCACCATGGTGCTCGTCGGCGCCCCGGCGACCGCGCACCCGTCGCCGTCGGCCATAGGTCTCATCCTGGGACGCCGCTCGCTCGCCGGCTCGGCCATCGGAGGAGTTGCCGAGACCCAAGAGATGCTCGATTTCTGCGCCGAACACGGCATCACCGCCGACATCGAGATGATCGCGATGGATCAGATCAACGCCGCCTACGAGCGCCTGCTCAAGAGCGACGTCAAGTACCGCTTCGTCATCGACATGGGAACGTTGGGACGAGTGGCCTGAGCGCCGAAGGACCTGAGCGCCGAAGGGCCTAGACCTGTACCCAGCCACCGTCCGCCTGGATGTCCGCGCCGGTGATGTGGCTGGCGCATCGGAGGCGGGGAAGGCCACGATCTGCCCGCCACAATTTGCCCGAATTCCTCCATGGAGCTATCTCAATGAGCTTTCACACTCGATGCAGTGTAATCAGGAGGGTGGCACCATGGGTCCCGGAGATCGCGAGGTCTGGTTGAATCATTTCGAATATCACGCCTTGCATCCGCGCCGTGTTCCGCACGGCGTTGTCGATGTTCTGAGGCCCGACGAACGGCGGCTGATTGCGGGTTCCCTCGCAACGTTTCAGCTCGGCGAACAGTCTGAGGGGCGGACATTCCTGCGGGGGGCCGAACGTTTCGAACGGGCGAGGCAGATCCCTCATCTGGTTAGGATAATTGAATTGCTCATCCGGGAGGAGCAGGGCCACGCGGCGCTCTTGCAGGCTTTCATGCAGGATCACGGGATTCCGTTGAAGAGAACCGACTGGACCGATCGCGTTTTTCGCCAAATACGACGACTCGCCGGGCTCGAGCTCTATCTCAGCGTGCTCATCAGTGCCGAGCTGATTGGAAACGTATATTACCGCGCACTCGAATCGGTTACGGATTGCGAACGCCTGCGGGTTCTCTGCCGCGGCATCGTTTCCGATGAGCTCGCCCATGTCGGATTCGAGTCTCAGCTATTGTCGGCACTGCGAGCCGGCCATGGTGCTCCGCTGCGCGCCTTGACGCGCTCGGCTCACCGGATTTTCTTCGTCGGCACTGCCGCCGTCGTGTGGTTGACTCATCGCTCCGTGTTGCGCCGCGCCGGACACAGCGCGCGGAGTTTTTTGCGTTCCTGCCAAGTTCAATACAAATTCTACTTAGAGCCTGCGGACCAAGGGCAACGAAGGTGCGACGGGTCACGTCACCGTGCCGAGGTCTAGTGCCCCACCGTCGTCCCATGGATGTCTCCTTGAAACAGAGCCTGGAACGGTTGCTGATTGCGCGCCTGCCCATCTTGGCGTTGCGCTACGAGTGTCAGATCCACATCGAGCGAGAGTTCGAGGGGCTGATTATCGAGGCGCGCGGTATCAGGTTTCGGGGCCGCGGCCAAGGCGCTACGCCATGCCTTGTCGATCTCTTGCGGCGCATTTATCAAAGGAAGAGGGACCTGAGATCCGGTTAGGGCTTCGGCGGTACCCACATGCGGAGTCCTCAGTACGCGAATTTGCCCGCTCGCCGGCGTAAATTCGACCCCTACGGTGGCCCCTGCCATGGGTTTGAAGGCGCCTGCCGGTAGGGTTTTTCGCAGCAGCTTGCCGGCTACGCCGCGCAATGTGCACGCATAGCCGAGCGAATAATTGGAAAGGCGGCTCTGTGGAGCGACTCCGGCGGCGCGGCAGAGTTCGCCGGCACGCTGATAATCCTGATCGGTCCCTTCGCCGAGACCGACCTTGGCGGCAAACTCGAGCACCGCATCCCGATCGCCCAATTCGGCGGCGCGTGCAAAGTAATGAGCCGCGGCCACGGAGTCCTCATGCACGCAAACGCCCTCGTCGAGCAGGCGTCCGGCGAGGAATGCCGTTTCAACGTCGTTCGATTTGACCTCGGGGTTTACGAGCTTCACCGCTGCGGCACAGTCACCGCGTCTCACCGCGATCACAATGGCATTCGCGGGCAAAACCGCCGCCACTGCCATCGTGGCGAAAAGCGTCCCGAAAGCGGTGACGACAAAGCCCTTGGCCAAACGCCTATTGAAGATTTTTTCCATAGCTCGAGTCCCTCGCGAGCATTTGATACCCGACTATTTATATCGGGCCGTCCCTTTGGCAATCCCACTTGATTGTAACATCGCGCGGCGCCTCCCCGCTGCCGAAGACGCATTCTAAAACGTATCGTACGCCTGAGCCTACCGCGTCGCGGCGATTTCGAATGGGACCGGTACGCCTACCGTTCGCTGCGGCCGCGAATATGGAGCAATGCCGTCCGCCCTTCCATCCATTGCCAGGCCGCGAGAGCGGGCAAGCCGAATAAGACTTCGCGCATGCGCTTGGCGAGCGAGAGGGCCAAGGTCACGTCGCTACCCAGTCCCAATAGCAAGCCGGCGCCGATCAACCCGGCTTCTTGCACGCCGAGTGCGGCCGGCACCATGAAGAGCAGACTCTTTGCCGCCTGCGTCAGACTCTCGAGCACGAGCGCATCAGCGACGCCGACGGGGTGTCCGAGCCAGCGCAATGCGAACCAGGTTTCGGAGCAACCCACGACAAAACCGGCGAATTGCCAGCCGAGCGCCCGTAAGATGCGCGTTCGAGAAGCGAACGTTTCCCGAATCTTGGCATCCAGCCGAGCGCCATGATCGAGACCGCGCTGACCCTCGAGCCAGCGACCCAGGAAGCGCTTCACCATACCCTCAATGCGATGGAAAACCTGGCCGTGGCGCAGGATCACGATCATGAGGACCAGCGGCGGCAGACACGCGGCCAGGCCAATTACGAGCGTGTGAGTCACGCGCGCATCATCCGTGCGTTCGAACAGACACACGACACCGAGGGCGACAAACAAATATTGTGCGACCAGAGCAAGCACGAGTTCGATGAATACACTGGCTGTGGCTGCAGTGCCGTCCACTCCCTGTTGTGTGAGCAGGCGGATACCGACGATTTCGCCGCCGATATTGGCGACCGGCAGCAGCCGATTGATGGCCTGGCGGATGGTGGCGATCAAAAAAAGCATGGGAAGGCGAACGGGTGCCAAAATGAGCATCCGCCAACCGAGGACATCGAATAGGAGCGGCCCTACTTGAAGGGGTATGAGCAAGAGCAAAATCCAGCCTGCACGGGACAGCAGACTTGCAATCGTTCCGGCGCCCTCGATTGCAATGAGCGCGATCACCACGCCCAAACCGAGGGCCAACGCGATCCGAACCCTGATTTTCACGCAGCTACGCTTCGGCCGTGCGCCGCTTGAGCGCGACGTAGCGTGCAATGATGACAATCGCGATCACGGGCGTACAGACGCTCGATGCGATGAGCAGGGGGGCCAACCAGCCAAGCCATGTGAAGGGCGCCAGCAGGAACAAGGCATCGTCGGGATGGAAGCGCTGCACCCCGTGCCACGCCTTGACGCCGGGGGCGCTGAGTCTTTCGAACATTTCCGCATACCAGATGCAAAGCAACATCGAACCGCAGCTGAGCAATCCGAGGATCACGGCCGTGTGGCCGAGCCAGCCGTGGCGCAGCCCGATTCCGGCGCCGAGAAACCACACGCTGTCGAGGACCATGTCCGAATAGTAGTCGAGTATTTTGCCGCTCTCGCTGCGCATGTCACCCAACCTTGCGAGTTCGCCATCGGCCCGGTCAAGCACGCAGGTCGCTATCCACAGGACACCGCTCCAGCCTGCTGCGCTCTTGGTCCCCATCGACAGCAGCACGCACGCCGCGAGGCCGACCATCAAGCGCAGCACTGTCAGGTGGTTCGGCCGCACCCACGTATGAAGCAGCGGCCGCACCAGGACCCGTGCGAAGGCATGCGCATAGGTCTGGTTGAGCGCGACATCATCCACGATGTTTGAGGCGTCCACGGCTTCTCCTCAAACCCTGAAGCGGTACTCAACGCCCGGCCGGCGATCTATGTCGGGCGGAAAGTTGGCACGCTTGTCAGCGTAATAGCGGGCTCTGTGATCACCATCCGACGAGCGGTTGTAGGTCAGATAGAGAATACGCCGCTGTTTCCCGCTGAGGTTCGGTTTCGAGGCATGGGGTACGTAGCTGTCGAAAAACAGCACGTCGCCGGGTTGTGTCGGTACCGGCTCGAGATCGACGTGCCTCATTTCCCCGGCGGTCAGTGGGGTCCATTCGCGCCCAATGAGTCCAGTGTGGCGGGGGCCGGTTGCCATTTCCAGGCAGCCGTTTTCGATCGTGGTTGGATCGATGGAGATCAACGCCGTAACGAACAGGGGTGCGTAGGCTGACCATCCAGCTTGCTGATCCTGATGCGCTTCGAATCCGGCGCCACCCGGCATCTTGAAATTGATCTTTTCCTTGAAGAGCACCGCTGGCTCGCCCAATAACTGTTCGACGCATCGCTGTAATCGGCCGCGGCGGATCAGCCTGTCGAAGCCTTGGTGGTGTGGGCACAGATCTTCGATGCGCTGGATGACGCGGGCGTTCGGATCGAGAAGGCTCGTCTCGCGATAGACCATCTGCGCACCGGAGATCTCAGGCAGTGCCAGTGTCTCGTCCGTGAAGCGCTGAATGTCTGCAATTTGTGCCGCCGAGAAAAAGCCGCGCACGGCGACCCATCCGTGCCGCATATAACGATCGATGGCGGCGGAATCGAGGGCGAGCCCTGCTTTGATACGTTTGATTCGCCCATCGGGGGAGGATGTATCTCGTATGAAAATATTTTGCTGAGGCCAAGCCCCTTTATTTTTCATTTTCGTTGTCCCCGATCATGCGTTGCCCGGATGATTGCGTCGTCGCGCAATGGGTGCTCGATCCCGCCTGTGGCGGCTTCCCCTCACAAGCCCATTCGCGTTTCGCCCTACAAGTCTGACCGGGTGTGTGCGCAGCTGCAACCTGGCTGTAATATATCTGCAGAGGAGCGCTGCAATAGCTCCGTGAACGGGGCGCGGCGAGGCGCTACAGCCGTTGGATAACCTCGACGCAGAACTCGACGAAGGCCCTGACTTTGGCCGGCGGATGGTTGCGCGAAGGATGGAAGGCGAACAGCGGGAAGCGTTCGCCGTGCCAATCCGGAAACAGATCGATCAGCGTTCCGCTCGCCAGCAATTCTTTGAGACCCCAACCGATGACCTGGGCGACGCCGGTGCCGGCGATGCATTCTTGCAGCATCGACTTCGGATCGGTGAAAGTCAGCGGGCCGCCGGTCGGAACCTCGATCGTCTCCTCTTCACGGATGAATTCCCAGTCGAACGGCCGTCCTGAATACGGATCGAGAAACTGCAGGCATCGATGGCGGGTGAGATCCGAGGGACGCTTCGGTTTGCCGTATCGTTTCAGATAGCGCGGCGAAGCTACTGTGAGGATCGGAGCCTCGATCAGCTTGCGCGCGACGAGCGTCGAGAGACGCGGTTGTCCGAAGCGGATGGCGAGGTCGATGCCTTCCGACACCAGACTGCCGACATGTTCGCTCGTCACAAACTCGATCTTGAGTTCGGGATAGCGTTCGCAAAGGGCGCCGAGCCGGCCAGCCAGGATCAGCGACAGGAAGAACGGATCGATGTCGATCTTGAGACGGCCGCGCACGGCCGAGGCCGAGCCGGAAGCGATGGTCGCCGCATCCTCGATGGCGTCGAGGTGCGGCTTCACCTCTTCGTAGAAACGCCGACCCTCGTCGGTCAAGGTGACCGATCGCGTGGTGCGATCGAGCAGCCGCACACCCAGCCGGGTCTCCAGCCGGCTGATCGCACGGCTCACGCCGGAATCGGTGAGACCGATCAACTCTGCAGCCTTGACGAAGCTGCCGCCATCCACCACCGCGGCGAGCACGCTCACACCCGAGACGATCCTTCCGTCGAACGCCATGGTCAATTCCTGAATTTAAGTCATGAATGATCTGATATAAGCCCGCTTAATTCAAATCTATTTCTGAGCGATAAAGCTCCAGCCCCATCACGGCCCTGAAAGGACTCCGTCATGAACTCGCCCAAGAATTCCGTCACGATGGACGCCAGTGTGCAGTGCAACGCGAATTTTTCGTTCCCTTAAGGAGGCAGCAGGGGTGTGCTACAGTAATTCCATGGGGCGAGCGGTTCACCGCTTCTCATGCCGCAGAACTCTTTCTCTATATCAAATAGTAATTTGTAAGTTCATCAGCGCTCCCCACATCGGGATATGCGGCGCTTCGGTTGCCGACGGCATGTGTCGCTACGCAATCGTGAGGCTCTCGAATAATCAATGGAGACCCGGGGTGACTAAAATCATTCAATTGACGATCGGCATGGGCTTTGTCTGCGCCGCAGCGCTGCTCAGTGGATGCGGGAAGTCAGGCCAAGCCGGTCAGGCGCCCCCGCCGCCGCCAGTGAGTGTCGCGACGGTGCTCGAGAAACGCGTGAAGGATTGGGACGAATTCACCGGCCGCTTTCAAGCCGTGGAAACCGTCGAGATTCGTCCCCGCGTCTCCGGCTATATCGACCGGGTGGCTTTCAAGGAAGGCGGCTTGGTGAAGAGCGGAGACTTGTTGTTCGTCATCGATCCGCGGCCTTATCAGGCGGAGTACGACCGCGCGGCGGCGGATCTCAAGCGCTATAAAACCGCGCTCGACCTTGCGCGCGATCGAATCGGTCCGCGTGCAGCGGCTGCGGCAAAGCGGCGCCGTGTCGCAAGAGGAGCTCGATGAGCGCACGAGCACCGTCGCTCAAGCCGAGGCCAATGCGCGGGCGCCCAGGCAACACTCGAGTCGGCACAGCTGAACTTGGGCTTCACCCGCGTCACCAGCCCGTCACCGGGCGGGTCAGCCGGGCGGAAGTAACCCGCGGCAATCTGGTCACCGGCGGCAACAATGGCGGCACCTTGCTGTCATCGGTGGTCTCGATGGATCCTATTTATCTGTATTTCGACAGCGACGAACAGGCTTATCTGCGCTACACCCGACTGGCCCGCGACGGCCAGCGTTCGAGTTCGCGCGATGCGCCGAATCCTGTCCAAGTGGGGCTCGCGAACGAGGAGGGTTTCCCTCATCGCCGGCCGGATGGATTTCATCGACAACCAACTCAACCCGCAAACCGGCACCATCCGTGCCCGTGCGGTGCTCGACAACAAGGACGGACAATTCACGCCGGGATTGTTCGCCCGCGTCCAGTTGCTGGGAAGCGATGAGTACAACGCGATTCTGATCGACGACCGCGCGGTCAATACCGATCAGAGCCAGAAGTATGTGTTCCTGCTCGGAGCGCGGACAACAAAATCGAGTATCGCAAGGTGAACTTGGGACGCGTCGTCGATGGCCTGCGCGTCGTCAGAGAAGGCCTCAAAGTCGGGCGATACCATCGTGGTCAATGGCGCGCAGCGCGTGCATCCCGGGAGTCACCGTCACGCCACAGCGGGTGGCCATGGGCGGCGATGCGCCGGAAGCGGGGCATCGGGCGCGCTGCGTAAGGCGCCCAGGTTATGCGATGAATATTTCATCATTCTTCATCGAGCGGCCGATATTCGCATCGGTGCTCGCCATCATCCTCACGGTGGCCGGGACTCCTGGCAATGCCGAATGCTTCCGATCAGCGAATACCCCGAAATCGTTCCGCCGACCGTCGTGGTCAGCGGTCAATATCCCGGCGCCTCGCCTAAGACTATTGCGGAAACGGTCATCACGCCGCTCGAGCAGCAGATCAATGGCGTCGAAAACGCCATTTATACCGATTCCACCGCGACGCCCGATGGCGTCCTTCTCGATCACCGTGACTTTCCGGCTGGGCACCAATCTCGATATCGCCCAGGTGCAGACGCAGAATCGCGTCTCTCAGGCCGAGCCG
Source organism: uncultured Gammaproteobacteria bacterium (assembly GCA_963807505.1). Classification (GTDB taxonomy): domain Bacteria; phylum Pseudomonadota; class Gammaproteobacteria; order Steroidobacterales; family Steroidobacteraceae; genus Bog-1198. The sequence goes on from CAWECC010000003.1 coordinate 134,293, forward strand.
CGCCTTCCGGACGTCGTGCGCCAGATGGGTCTGGTGACGCAGAAGCGTTCGCCGGATCTGACCATGGTGGTGTTCCTGCGTTCGGTCGACGGGCGTTATGACTCGCTCTATTTGCGCAATTACGCGGTCATCCAGATTCGAGACGTGCTCGCGCGCCTGCAGGGGGCGGGCGATGTGCAGGTGTTCGGATCGGGCGACTATGCCATGCGCCTGTGGCTCGACCCCAGCAAAATCGCCGCGCGCAACATGGACGTCGATGAAGTGCTGGCGGCGGTGCGTGAGCAGAACGTGCAGGTGGCTGCGGGACAGATCGGCGGCCAGCCGTCGCTTCCCGGGACGCAGTTTCAGTACATCGTGAATGCCCAAGGCCGTCTGCAGACCGAACAGGAGTTCGGCAACATCGTGGTCAAGAACGGCGCCAACGGCGAGACCACGTACTTGCGCGATGTCGCAAGGATCGAATTAGGTCCCGACAATTACGCGTTGCGTAGCATGCTCGACGGCAAGCCGGCCGTCGCGATTCCGGTGTTCCAGCTTCCGGGCGCGAACGCGCTCGACCTGTCCACGTCGGTGCGCGCGGCCATGAAGGAACTCGCGAAGAGTTTCCCGGAAGGCGTCACCTACGAAATCGACTATGACCCCACGGTGTTCGTGCGCAGCTCCATCGAGGCGGTGGTGCACACCTTGTTCGAAGCGGTGTTGCTGGTCGTGCTCGTGGTCATCGTCTTCCTGCAGACCTGGCGCGCGAGCATCATCCCGCTGGTCGCCGTGCCCGTGGCGATCGTCGGAACCCTGGCGGCACTGCTGGCGGCCGGATTCTCGATCAACTCCCTCACTCTGTTCGGCCTGGTTCTGGCAACCGGCATCGTCGTCGACGACGCCATCGTCGTGGTGGAGAATATCGAGCGCAAAATCGAGGAGGGACTCAATCCGCACGCCGCGGCGCATGCCGCGATGGGCGAGGTCACGAGGCCCATCATTTCCATCATGCTGGTGCTGTGCGCCGTGTTCATTCCCGTCGCTTTCGTCAACGGCCTGACGGGTCAATTCTACCGTCAGTTCGGAATCACCATTGCCGCCAGCACGATCATCTCGACCTTCAATTCGTTGACCCTGTCGCCGGCTTTGGCGGCGTTGCTTCTGAAGCCGCGCAGTGCGCCGCCCGACGCATTTCAGCGCGGCATCAATCGCGTGCTCGGCGGTTTCTTCGGATGGTTCAACCGGGTATTCGAGCGCGCGTCTTTGCGCTACGGGCACGGCGTGTCACGCATTACCTCGATCCGGCGCACCGTGCTGGTGCTGTTCGGGGCGTTGCTGATCGGTACCTGGGCGATCTTCCATGTGGTGCCCGGAGGCTTCATTCCGGGCCAGGATAAGCAGTACCTGGTAGGCATCGTCCAGTTGCCGGATGCCGCCTCGCTCGATCGCACGGAGAAAGTAGTCCGGCAGATCTCGGAAATCGCGCAGAAGACTCCCGGCGTCGATCATGTCATCGGATTCTCGGGGCTTTCGGTGCAGGGATTCGTCAATCTGAGCAACGCCGCGGTGGTTTTCTTTCCGTTGACATCATTCGACCAGCGCAAGAGCAAAGACCTCTCGGCCGCTGCCATCGCGGGATCGCTCAACAAACAATTCGGCGCGATTCAGGACGCGGTGATTTTCGCGGTACCGCCGCCGCCGGTGCAAGGATTGGGGAACACCGGCGGATTCAAGCTCTTCCTGCAGGATCGGGGTGCGCACGGCTACGATGAGCTCGCACGGGTCACGAACGAGGTGCTCGATAAAGCCCGCCAGCAGCCCGAACTCAATCCCTATGCGACCTACACCACATTCCAGAACAGCGTGCCGCAACTGTTCGCCGATGTGGATCGCGTCAAGGCGAAGCAGCAATCCGTTCCCCTCTCGGGCGTCTTCGATACCCTGCAGGCCTACCTGGGATCGGTTTATGTCAACGACTTCAACCGTTTCGGACGCACCTTCCGGGTCTACGCGCAGGCCGAGGCGCAGTTCCGGGCTCAACCGGAGGACATCGCGAATCTGAAAATGCGCAACTCGAACGGCGACATGGTGCCCATGGGCGCGGTGGCCGACGTGCGCTTCGAGTCCGGTCCCGACCGTGTTTCGCACTACAACGTATATCTCGCCGCGGACATCAACAGTCAAGGTGCCGCGGGAGTGTCCTCGAGCCAGGCCACTGCCGCCATGGAGCGGGTGCTCAAGGACACTCTGCCGAACGGCTTCGGCTACGAGTGGACCGATTTGACGTTTCAGCAGAAATCAGCGGGCGACACGGCGCTCCTCGTGTTCCCGATTTGCGTCCTGCTGGTGTTCTTGATCCTCTCGGCCCAATACGAAAGCTGGGCGCTGCCGCTGGCGGTCATCCTGATCGTGCCGATGTGCCTGCTATCCGCCATGGCCGGCGTATGGCTCAAGGGATCCGATAACAACGTGCTCACGCAGATCGGCTTCATCGTGCTGGTGGGTCTGGCCTGCAAGAACGCGATCTTGATCGTGGAATTCGCGCGCGAGCGGGTGGAACACGGCTTGGCGCCGGTGGAAGCGGCGATTGAAGCCTGCCGGTTGCGCCTGCGACCCATTCTCATGACATCGTTCGCGTTCATCTTTGGCGTGATACCGCTCGTGGTTGCGAGCGGCGCCGGCAGCGAAATGCGGCAGGCCATCGGCATTGCCGTGTTCGCCGGCATGCTCGGCGTCACGAGCTTTGGATTGTTCTTGACGCCGGTGTTCTTCGTGACCATCGAAACCTGGCTGGCTCGACATAGACCTGCCGGCGCTCGAGCACCCTTGGGATATTCGGCAGTCGACGCAGAGGAGCCACGCAATGTATAGGTTCGGCGTCAGAGGGGCGGCGGCCATGGTCATGTCGGCGGCGATTGCCGGGTGCGCAGTCGGCCCGAACTATCATCGGCCCGAGACGCAGCTCGATGCAGCCTTCGCGAATACGGGCGAGCCGGGATTGGCGGCGGGAGATCCCATCGAGCGCTATTGGACCGCGTTCGGCGATCCGCTGCTGACGCAATTGGTCGAGGATTCGGTCGTGCACAACAAGGATCTGGCGGCGGCGACCGCGAACTTGCAGGCGGCGCGGGCCGTGCGGCGGTTGACCGGATTCGATCAGTTCCCGACCGTGACGCTGACCGGCGGCTATGCCCAGAATCAAGATGCGCAACAGCAATTTCCCGGCTTTACGGTTACGAACGCCCAGCGCAATTTCGACACCGCACAAGCGGGGTTCGACGGTCTGTGGGAACTCGATCTGTTCGGCCGCGTGCGGCGCAATGTGGAAGCGGCCCGGGCGGACGTGGGGGCGAGCGAGGCCACGTTGCGGGATGCGCGGGTCAGCGTCATCGCCGAGGTGGCGCGCGACTATTTCATCTTGCGCGGCCTGCAGGATCAGCTGACCCTCACGAAACGCAACGCGGAGAATGAATTCAGCACCTTGAAACTGACGCGCACCCGCCTCGAGGCGGGCAGGGGCAACGAGCTCGATACGTCGCGCGCCGAAGCGCAATGGCAAACCACGTTGTCCTCGATCCCGACGCTCGAGGCCTCGATAGCGACGACCATCTATCGTTTGAGCGTCCTCACGGGCCGGCCGCCGACGGCGCTCGTCGACACGCTCTCGCCGCAGGCGGCGGCGCCCGAATTGCCGCTCCTGAGCAGCATCGGGACACCGGAGCAGTTGCTGCGCCATCGTCCCGATGTACGAGTCGCCGAGCGGCAGCTGGCCGCCGCGACGGCGCGTGTGGGCGTCGCGATGGGAGATTTGTTTCCGAAAGTGACGCTGGTGGGCGAATTCGGGTATATAGCCCCCGGATTCAGCGGCATCGGCCAAAGCGAATCAAAGTCCTACTCCGCCGGCCCCAGTATCTCCTGGGCCGCGTTCGATCTCGGCCGGGTGTTTGCCCGCATCGGGTCGTCCCGGGCGCAAACCGACGCCGCCCTGGCTCGCTACCAAGGGGCGGTACTCGGTGCGCTCGAGGACACCGACGGCGCGTTGATCACGTACGGCCGCTCGCAGTCGCGGCGCGATGCGCTGCGGGTGGCGGCGGCTGCGAGCGACAAGGCCGCTTCGTTGGCGCAACAGCGATTCGAGGGCGGATTGATCGATTTCTTGGAAGTGCTCGATGCCGAGCGTACGTCGTTGAGCGCCGAGTTGCTGCTCTCCCAAAGCCGCACCGATGCCGCCACATCACTCATTGCCGTCTACAAGGCGTTGGGGGCCGGCTGGGCAATTCCCGAATCCAGCGCGCCGGTTGCTGAAAACCGCTGAGCCTTGCCGCCATCGGCACAGCCGGCTTGTCGTTGTGTGGAAACTTGTCGTGGTGCACCCCAATCCGGCAGCGTCGCCGCGGCCAGCGGATGAGGAGTAAGCTGTGACCCCGCGCTTTTGCGCGAATCGATCGAGGGCCGATGAAAAATGGATGCAATTGCGCAGTCCCTGCTCGCGGCACAGATCAGAGCCGAGGCGTTATTCAGGGAAGTAGTCGAGAGGAGGCGCCGGATCGCCGTATCGCCGCCGATGACATCGTGTATTTGGATTTCGGGAGCCGACGGACACCACGCGGTTCTCGATTCGTCACGGCAACAATCAATCGCTTCGCGAGCCTGACGCCAACGGCAGGCCTCGACACTGGATCTTGGAGATTCACTTTGTCGATCGAGTCCGAAAAATCGGCGGCTTTTTCGAGGAGCTGCTGACAGTTGATGCCGAACCGAACGGCTGACGATGCCGCGCGGGTTCGGCACGCTTTTATCGACGTGTATTACTGGCTGGATTCCCAATCATGAGGAGATCGCACGATGAACGCAGTTCTTAAAGAAGTCCCTATATCAAACGCTGTCACAAAATTTCTCGAAGCCCCAAAGAAGTTGCTGATCAACGGCAAATGGATATCGGCCGCTTCCGGCAAGTCGTTCGAGGTCAAGAACCCGGCAACCGGCCGCACGATTGCTCACGCGGCGGAAGGCGACAAAGCGGATATAGACGCCGCGGTTCAGGCCGCACGGCACGCTTTCGACGCCGGCCCTTGGCCAGCCATGACGCCGTCCCAGCGGAGCAAGGTTATTTGGCGGATCGGCGACCTGATCTCGAAGTACGCCGATGAACTCGCCGAGCTGGAATCGATCGACAATGGTAAGCCGATGGCAGTTGCTAGAGCCGCCGACGTACCTCTCGCGGCGGACATTTTTCAATACATGGCAGGGTGGTGCACCAAGATCGAGGGAAAAACCATTCCGCTATCGGTCCTCTACACGCCGGGCGTCCAGTACCATTCGTACACACGACCGGAGCCGATCGGTGTCGTGGGACAAATCATTCCCTGGAACTTCCCGTTGCTCATGGCTGCCTGGAAGCTGGCCCCGGCGCTGGCCACGGGTTGTACCGTAGTGCTCAAGGTGGCGGAGGAAACGCCCCTCTCGGCGTTGCGCCTCGGCGAAATTATGCAGGAGGCGGGTCTTCCCAATGGCGTGGTAAACATCGTCACGGGCTTCGGCGAAACGGCAGGCGCCGCGTTGGCTGGGCATCCGGGAGTCAACAAGGTCGCCTTCACGGGATCGACTGAGGTCGGCAAGCTCATCGTCCAGGCGGCCGCGAAGGACTTGAAGCACGTGTCGCTGGAACTTGGAGGCAAGTCGCCGAACATCGTCCTCAAAGACGCCGATCTGGACGTCGCCATCGCCGGTGCAGCGAACGCCATATTCTTCAACCATGGGCAATGCTGTTCTGCCGGCTCGCGCCTGTACGTGCAGAAGAGCATTTTCGATCAAGTCGTGGAAGGTGTGGCGGCAAAGGCCCGAGCAATCAAACTAGGTTCCGGGCTCGATCCGACGACGGAGATGGGGCCCGTGGTTTCCGAGACGCAGCTCAACCGGGTCTGCGGCTACCTCGACGCGGGCCAGAAAGAAGGCGCTCGAGCGCTCGCAGGAGGCAAGGCGCGGGAGGGCGCGGGATACTTTGTCGAGCCGACGGTGTTCGTAGACACCAAGCCGAATATGAAGATCATCCAGGAAGAGATCTTCGGGCCGGTGGTTGCGGCGACGCCGTTCACCGATTTGAATGACGATCTCGTTCGCCAGGCCAACGACAGCATCTATGGGCTGGCCGCCGGCATCTGGACCCGCGATGTGAGCAAGGCACATACCCTGGCGGCGAAACTCAATGCCGGCTCGGTATGGATCAATTGCTATAACATTTTCGATGCGGCACTTCCGTTCGGAGGCTACAAACAGTCCGGCTGGGGGCGCGAAATGGGCGAGGCAGTACTGGCGAACTACCTCAACACGAAGGCGGTAACGATCAGTCTCTAAGTTCTTGACCCGCCTGTGCGTAATCAGCATAGGCGGGTCAGTTTTCCACGCTCGGCAACCTTTGAGCCGCCCCTCGGTACTCAACTTTCGATGCCGGCTTCAATAAACCTCTGCGGGCGCCCCTTCCGAGCGTGAGCGTCGGGATTTTGGAACAATACGCCCAGCTCCGTGCTGCGCTGTTACGCGCTTCACCCCGCTACACGCCGCGCCCGGTTTCGTTACGCAGCATCCTCATCTATGGCGTCGTATTGGGTCTATGGCTGCTCGTGCTCGCCGGCGCTCTGACGTTTTCGGGCGTGCTGACCTGGGCAGCCGGGCTGCTTTATGTGACTTACGATACGCTGCTGCTGTTCTACGTATTTTTGAGCACCCGCCATCTTTTGCGCAGCACGCCGTCCGGCGCTCCAGCCGGCGCCGATCGCCGTGAGGCCGGCCCCGACGCCGCAGTCATCATCGCTGCGCGCAATGAGCTGGCGGCGCTACCCCGCACGATCGCTGCTCTGCTGGCCCAGACACAAGCACTGCAGATGATTTTCGTCGTCGATGACGGGTCCACCGACGGCACCCTGCGCATGCTGCGCGAACGCTATGGCGTCAAGGAAGGCGCAAGGGGCGGCCTGGAAAAATCCAGCCTCATTCCGAACCTCGCATGGCTGCACCGGCCACACAGCGGCAAAGCGCTCGCACTGAACGCGGGACTCGCGCATATCGCCGCCGACATCGTGCTGACGGTGGATGCCGACACGATTCTCGAGCCTGGCGCAGTGGCGGCGGTGTGCGGCGCGTTCCGGCAGGAACCGCAACTGGTTGCGGCCTGTGGTGTGTTGCGGCCGGTCGTCGAGAAGGACGCCGCGGGACTGAACGCCGCTCGCCGGTTCTTCCAGTGGTTCCAGACCTATGAATATATACGAGCCTCCATCTCGCGCGCCGCGTGGATGCGCGCCGATGCGATGCTGTTGGTCTCCGGCGCGTTCGCGGCTTTTCGACGGGATGCGCTGCTCACGGTCGGCGGCTTCGATGCAAACTGCCTGGTCGAGGACTACGAGTTGATCCACCGCCTGCACCGCTGGTCCTACGAACACGGCGCGCGCTGGACCGTGCGCGTGATTGGCAGTGCGCGCGGCGCGACCGACGTGCCGGGGACCCTGCCTGCGTTCTTACGCCAGCGCCGCCGCTGGTTCGCCGGATTCCTGCAAACGCAATGGTGGAATCGCGATATGACCGGCAACTCTCGCTACGGCCTGCTGGGCCGCGTGATGATGCCCGTGAAAGCGATCGACACGCTGCAGCCGGTCTATGGCCTTACGGCGTTCTGCCTGCTGCTCTGGTTTGCCGCACACGGCCGGTCCGTGCTGCTGCCGGTGTCCTCGATCATCGCCGGCAAGATTTTCATCGATCTGGCCTTTCACCTGTGGTCGGTGCGGCTGTACTCGGTCTGGACCGGCGAGCCGGCCGGCGGTGCGCGCTTCGGCCTCGCCTTCGTCGCTGCGCTCGCGGAGCCGTTCAGCTTTCAGCTCATGCGCCACAGCGGCGCGGTCTGGGGGTGGTGGGCATTCCTGAGCGGCCGGCTGAGCTGGGGCACCGCACCCGCGGCGGAACCCAAAAAAGGCGCTTATGCCGAGGGTGAAAGGCAAACGCCGTGATCGACAACAATCGCTACACCCAAACGGCTGCGATCCTGCACTGGCTGGTTGCAGTATTGATCATCGTCAACGTGGGCCTGATCTGGACGGTCGATTACCTACCGGAAGCCTGGGGCAGACCCGTGATCGACACGCACAAATCCATCGGCATCACGGTACTTGGGCTGGGACTGCTTCGCATCCTTTGGCGGGCCGCCCACGCGCCGCCGTCATTGCCCGACACTTATGCGCGCTGGGAACGGCTCGGCGCCAAGGCTGCGCATGTTGTTCTGTATGGACTCATCTTCTGTCTGCCGCTGAGCGGCTGGATACACGATTCAGCCTGGAAGGATGCGGCGACACATCCGATGCGGCTATTCGGTACTTTCCCCTGGCCGCGCATCGGCGTGATCACCACCTTGCCCGCGGACACGAAGGAGTCTTTGCATACCGTGTTCCGAAACATCCATACGGCGCTCGCTTACGTGCTGTACGGGCTGGTCGCGCTGCACATCGGCGGCGCGCTCAAACATCAATTCCTCGATAAGGAGCGGGAACTGCAGAGGATATTGCCCTGGGGAGGGAAGCCGTAAAAATTCCGGCGCTCACCCGCAATACTGTTGCGCCGCACATACGTGCCGGAGAACAGCTTAGTGCGGAAGGTGTAAAATCCGCGGCGCACGGGCTCTTTACGGTAAACCGCCGGGAGGGAAGGATTATGGACAGAAGAGAATGGCCTGAGGGAGTCACGATCTTGCTGGGTGTCTGGATCTTGATTTCCCCTATGGTGCTGGGATTTGCGCCCAGTCTGCGCGAGGTCACGTGGAATTCCTGGGTCATTGGTGTGGTTCTTTTGATAGTGGCTGCCGGCCGCGCGGCCGCCCAAGTACCGAAGGTTTGGCAGGAAGCTGCTAATCTGGTGCTGGGCATTTGGTTGATATTGTCGCCCTGGATTCTCGAGTTTGCGGCACACGCAGCGGCGCGAAACAGTACGCTGGTTGCGGGTATTGTCGTGGCAGGGATTGCTCTATGGGCGATGTTGGTGGACATCGATGTGCGACAGTGGATGCACGAGCGGCATCTCACACACTGACGAAACAGTGAGATCCGCTGCGGCAATTTCGGGCGCCGAAGAGGGGCGGAACCCCCTTCGGCGCGGAACAGGGAAGTGGATCAGACAATAGTGGAAGTGACATACCTGGAACTGAGGTCCGCTCCGGCCTCATTCGCATCTCGTCGACCCACTGAACACGTGACGAAGGAAGAGCTCTCCCGCGATGAATACTTGACGCTTTACCGGCGGGTCGGCTCGCCTCTGCGATGGGACCAAAGGCTCCGCATGCCGGCCGAGGAGTTGACGGTACTGTTGCAATCGTCGCTTCGGATCTATGTGCTTAGGGACTCGTCCCACAATGCGCTTGGTTTCTGTGAGTTCGACGCGGCCGGATTTCCCGAGACCGAACTCAAGAACTTTGGATTGGTGCCGGAAGCGCAGGGGCGAGGGTTGGGTCCCTGGCTGCTCGGGATATCCCTGCAGCACGAGTGGAGTTTGGGGCCCAAGCGGATCTGGCTGCACACGGATACATGGGATCATCCGGCGGCAATCCCGACCTACGAAAGGGCCGGTTTTCGCGTATACGCCGTCCGTCAAGAACCGGTCGGCCCGCTTTAGCGCTGCGGCGATTAGCGGCGATATTCAGCCCGCGCACCCGAGTCAGCGGTTGTGCCGCCCCAGTCCGGCGTGGGAAGATTCCCTGAAGGCTGGATACGGGAGTTGATGAATGACGCAACGGGTGGCGCTGGTGACGGGCGGCGGTCGGGGGATCGGGCGTGAGGCGGCGCTGCTGCTGGCGGCCGCCGGAGCGCGCGTGATGGCCGTATCGCGCAGCGCAGCCGAGCTCGAGACGGTTGGTCTCGAATATGTCGCGGCGGACCTCGGCACCATCGAGGGTTGCGCCCTGGCCGTTGCCGAAACCGAGCGACGACTGGGTCCCATCGACTTGCTGGTCGTGAACCATGGCATCGGCTCGGCTCACGAGCGGCTCGTATGGGAGCAGGATCCCGAGGTTTGGCGCGAAACGATGCGCATCAATCTCGACGGTCCGTTCGAACTCGCGCGCCTGACGGTGGGCGGTATGTGCAAGCGCGGCTTTGGCCGGGTGGTATTCACCAGTTCGACCGCCGGCGAAAAAGCGGAACGGTCCGGCAGCGCATACACCGCTTCGAAGCATGGGGTTATCGGACTTGCGCGCGCGGTCGCCCAGGATGCGGGGCCGTTCGGAGTCACCTCCAATGCAGTGCTGCCCGGCTGGGTGCGAACGGCAATGGCCGAGCGCTCTGCGCAGACCGAGGCCGAGCGACGCGGTATCAGCGTCGAGACAGTGTGGGAGGAGCGCGCTGCGATCTACCCGCAGAAACGGGTACTGGAGCCGCGCGAAGTCGCGCAGGTGATTGCGTTCCTCTGCAGTGAGGCTGCCGGGGGCGTGAACGGGGAGGCGATCACCGTGGCTCTTGGCGGCATGTGGTAGGAGTTCGCAGCGACGCTGCGCATGATTAGTTTACCGATCGGAGAGAACAAATGTCGAATAACCACGAGAATTTCTATATCAACGGAGCCTGGGTCAAGCCCTTGCAGGCGAAAACCCTCGATGTCATCAATCCTGCGACGGAACGCGCGTATACGAAGATTTCGTTGGGCAGTGCTGCGGACGTGGATCGTGCCGTTGCGGCCGCGAAGGCGGCTTTCCCGGCCTTTTCGCTCACCACTCGCGAGGAGCGCTTGGGGTATCTGCGCAAGATTCTGGAACTGTACAACTCGCGCTACGAGGACATCGCGGAGGCGGTGAGCGATGAGATGGGTGCGCCTCTCAAGTTCGCGCGTGAGGCACAGGCTTGGGCGGGCCAGGTCCATCTCGAGTCGACGATCAAAGCGCTCGAGGAACTGGAGTTCTCCTTTCAACGCGGCAGCACCCGCATCGTCCGCGAAGCCATCGGTGTCGTGGGCCTCATCACCCCCTGGAACTGGCCGCTCAACCAGATCGTCTGCAAGGTGGCGCCGGCGATCGCCGCGGGCTGTACCATGGTGCTGAAGCCGAGCGAAGTGGCGCCCATCAGCGGCATCGTCTTCGCCGAGATCGTGCACGCTGCGGGCTTACCCAAGGGGGTCTTCAATCTGGTGAGCGGCGACGGCCCCACGGTCGGAGCCGCGCTGTCCGCGCACCCGGACATCGCCATGATGTCCTTCACGGGATCGACTCGCGCGGGGATACTGGTCGCCAAAGCGGCTGCCGATACGGTCAAGCGGGTTGCACAGGAGTTGGGCGGTAAATCTGCCAACATCATATTGGCGGATGCGGACTTCGAGGACGCGGTCAAGCGTGGGACGGCTGCTTGCTTTTCCAACAGCGGCCAGTCTTGCGACGCACCCACGCGAATGTTCGTTCCCATCGATCGTCATGCGGAAGCCTTGGAGATTGCCAAAGGCGTCGCAGCCGCTCACCGCGTCGGCGCGCCGCGAGAGGCCGACACGGTCTTAGGGCCGGTCGTGAGCAAGGTGCAGTTCGACAAGATCCAGCGTCTCATCCAAGCCGGTATCGATGAGGGTGCCACGCTCGCGGCGGGCGGTACCGGCCGGCCGCCCGGCCTCGACAGCGGCTACTACGTCAAGCCCACGGTGTTCGGCGACGTGAAACATGAGATGACCCTCTCGCGTGAAGAGATCTTCGGGCCGGTACTGTCCATTCTGCCGTACCGGACCGAGCAGGAAGCCATCGACAAGGCCAACGATTCGGTCTACGGGCTCGCGGCGTACGTAGCGTCCGCCAATCTGGAGCACGCGCGTAAAGTTGCGGCGGAATTGCGCGCCGGCAACGTCAACATCAATTATCCGGATTGGGATCTGCACGCCCCGTTCGGCGGCTACAAACAATCGGGGAACGGCCGGGAATATGCGGACTGGGGCATCCTGGAGTTCCTGGAGACCAAGGGCATCATCGGGTACGGCAAGGCTAAGGCTTAGGGACTCACCTCGGCACGGTGATGTTGACCCGTCACACGGCCTGGGGGGACTAAGACGCTGGACGCCAACGTAAAGGCAGCAGTTGGCGTCCAGCGTCTTAGTCCCCCCAGGCTGTGCGCATTGGGCCGAGGTACATCACCGCGCAAAGGTACATTACCGTCGGAGGGAGCAGATCGAGTGCCTTTGGCGCAATGGTGTGGAGCGGTTAGAGAATTCGCCCGAGGGGCGAATACCGTCAACCGGTCAACATCATGGTGCCGAGGTTAGTACTTAGTCGGCGACGGTCGGGCGCGACATTGGTTTGACGCTGCCGGCGGCTCCGGCGGTGCTCATGTCATTTCGAGCGGCGACGGCCGCCGAATGTTCATCATTCGGCGGCAGCCAAACCGCGGCACGCGTAACCTCGCCGGACGATGAGGTGTGACGCGCCTCGGCGATCGCCACGTAAAATACCTCGGGCTGCGCTCTCGAGGCATTGGGAACGAGCTTCACAAAGAAGCTGGTCGAGCTTTTTCCCATTGGAAATGACTGCATCGCTTTTTCCTGAGGCACGTAGTTAACGCCGGGTTTCGCCGAGGCGGCTTCGGTCCACCAGACAAACCGCCTGTCGCTGCCCAATCGAGTGGAACGATGAACGCGAATTTCAGCAAAATGTTCACCCGAGCGAACCTTGTAGCTATTCGCGGTTACGACAATGGGGTTGGGTAAGTCGGGTGGCAGCTTCGAGTGGCTGACCTCGCGCCTCACGTCGTTTGCGACCGGCGATTGTGGCGGCTGAGTTGCCGGGGACGCATTGACTTTGGCGGCGGCTTCCAGGGGATCGGTTTGGATCGCCACCGGGGCTGCGACCGGATTCGCGGTGGATCGGACGTCATTGGCCGACGCCACAGCACCGGTGCCGCGTTGCCCGTTCGGCGCCACGCGCGTAACCAAGACTGCAAAGGTCACGGTGATGAGCAGTACGACGAACAGTGCAGTGGCCCTAAAGGAGGGCGCTCCCGGACGCGAGTATGTGGGCGCGGATTGTAATTCATGACTGCGCGGTAATTGCTGCAAGGCCACCCGCTCGGTATCCAATTTCTTGAGCCAGGTGCGTATCGGTATTGACCGGCCCGCACGATGCCAGGACAACCCCATTACGAGCGCCCGCCATTGTCGTAGGCTCAGTTCGGGAGGGCGTTTTGGCACAATTGCAAGATCGCGCGCTTCCGTCGAGCGTCTGCGCTGAAAGGGATGCGTTCCGGCAAGCAATTCGTACGAGAGGCAGGCAAGCGCGTAGATGTCGTCGCGCGGATCGGGCGGCCGCCCCTCCAGGAGTTCGCAGCACGCATAGGCCGGCGTTACCGTGGAGACTGCATGTCTCGGAGGTGGATGATTCTCCGGCGACTCTCTGGTAGAGGCGCTCGACGCACCAAAATCGAGTATCCGAATTTCTCCCAAACGGGTAATCATGATGTTGTGCGGCTTCAAATCCGTGTGGACGACGTTCCGCGCATGTGCATGCTCGAGGCCGGCCCCTATCTCTCGTATGATCGCCCAAGCCTGTGGTCGGGACAGAGGCAAAGGATGCAATCGCGCCATCACGCTGCTCAAAAGTTCCCCCTCGATAAATTCCATCGTGAAGAAATCGATGTCGCCATCCCGGTCCAGTTCGAATACATTGACAATGTTCCGGTGGGAAAGCATCTGCACGCAGTAAAATTCGCGTCGTAGCCTTGCAAGCAGCTTCCCGCGGCTATCGTCATTGATTGCCGCATGGAGAATCTTGATCGCAACGTATTGCTGGGCTTCGGGAAGATCGGCGCGGTAGCGATCCAGCGCTTTGAATACCGTGCCCTTGCCGCCACTACCCAGGCGCCTTTCAAGAACGTACCGGCCACGTAACACCCGGCCAATCTCAATAGAGGGTTCGTTGAAAGCGTTGGGCTCAGCTATTCGGTTGGGAGTTCCGTTCATAGACGATTATTTTGGCCGTGCTTTTCCAGCCGCGCCTCGCCTCCTGTAAACGGATTGCCTCGAACAGACCGGGAGTACCGGCGCCTCTAACGATCCGGATCACCGACCGTCGTCCGAACTATGCATGCGTCGGACACTGATGTATGTCAGACAAAGCCGCACGTTGTAGTTCCGCAACATTACGGGGGCCGTCAGCGGCCGGGGGCATATCGGAGGTCGGACGTCGCGCTGGGCGGGAGTGCGGAAATAAATACCCCTGCCTCACGGTCTATTTAAGGTGTAATACGTGGCCTACACCTCGTGCAGAGGCTCGAGCGGTGCGCTTCCACAAGGAAAAAATGAGGGAGGCTTATGAAACTCGTTGTGCAATGGCTGATCGAATGGCCGCGTCGCGTCGCGCATCACCTGACTTGGTTGGCGCCCCTGTTCGCACGCATTACCGTCGGATGGGTGTTTATGCTCAGCGGTTGGGGCAAACTCCACGCCCTGCCTCAAGTGACGGAGAACTTCGTCGGCTGGGGTATTCCGCTTCCCCAAATCGTTGCGCCCTTCGTCTCCGGCGTCGAGTTCTTCGGCGGATTGTTCCTGCTCCTGGGATTGCTGACGCGCATATCGGCGGGAGCCTTGGGAATCACGATGATCGTCGCCATTGCCTCGGCGAAATGGGCTGATGTCGACTCGCTCGAAACCCTGCTCGGATTCGACGAATTCGAGTATCTGGCGCTGTTCCTCTGGCTTGCCATTGCAGGGGCCGGTTCCGTGTCTCTCGACGCCCTGCTGGAACGATGGTTTAAGCGCGAGGCCTCGGTGAAGCTCGGCAGCTAGGGACGGCCCGGCAATCAGGTGCGAAGGTAGCTCGCGCCGTTGGCGTCGATGACCGCGCCGGTCATCGACGCCGGTGCATCCAATGCGCAATACACCGCCACGTTCGCGATCTCGTCGGGCCGGCTGACCCGGCCGAGCGGCTGCTGCGCAAGGAGTTCAGCGCCCGCGGCGCCGGTCAGGTGACTACTCGCCATGTCGGTTTCAACCCATCCAGGGGCCAGGCAGTAGACGTAGATGGATCTCGGTGCCAGCCCTTTGGCGAGCGATTGCGATAGGGAATTGAGTCCCGCCTTGCTGGCGCCATACGCAGGGCTGTCCGGTTCACCGCGAAAAGCTCCGCGCGATGAGATGTTCACGATGCGACCGCGTCCGAACGAGGAATCCACCGGTTCGCGTTGGTTCATGCTTTGCGCCGCCAATAGCGACAGATTCGCCGGGCCCGTCAAATTGGCGGCGAGAGTCAGTTGCCAAACCGACTGCCAAGACTCATAAGAAGTAGACAGGGGCGGGTGGTCCATGAACACGCCCGCATTGTTGACCAGGATGTCGACTCCGCCCATCGCCGCAGCGGCTTCCCGCCACAAAGCCATGGGGGCACCCGCTTCCGCGAAATCCGCCGCGAATGCGGCGTGGCCCGACCCCGGAAGTCCTGCAAGCACCGCTTCGGCGGCGGCGCGCATGCTGCGGTAGTGAAGAGCCACCTTCACGCCGCGTGCCGCCAACTGCGCCGCGATGACGCTGCCGATGCCGCGCGATGCGCCGGTGATGAGAGCAACCAGATTGCGGGACGGGTTAGGACGATTCACGGGGCACTCCAGGGCGTTGTATCGGGTGGCGAATTCTGCACCTTTTGCGCAGCGCTGCCCAGCGGCTTATGGGCTTGGATGACGCTCGGCCGGCGGCCGATTCCGGCCGCTCGACACGGGAAATCGACCGTTCAACCTGCCGGTGCAGCCAGCCGTGGCGAGCGCGATATATTCATCGACGCCCGCAGGTCCCTAGCAAGCAATCAGAAGGATACGAAAGTCATGACCGCCGTCGTTTCCCTGCGGAACATCGCCAAGAGCTACACCCGCGGCAAACAGCGCGTGGAAGTTCTTCATGCCCTCGATCTGGAGATTCAGGCGGGGGAATTTCTTGCGCTCATGGGTCCTTCCGGCTCGGGTAAGACGACGCTTCTCAATCTGATTGGCGGCATCGATCGTTCGGACCAGGGAGATCTCGAGGTGGCGGGCGAACGCATCAGTGCTCTCGCGTCCCGTGAGCTTACACGTTGGCGTGCAAGTCATGTCGGGTTCGTATTCCAGTTCTACAATCTCATGCCGCTGCTCAGTGCGGAACAGAACGTAGAGCTGCCGTTGCTCTTGACGAACCTGTCTAAGCCGCAGCGCCATGCCAATGTGCGAGCGGCACTGGAACTCGTCGGCATCAGCGATCGACGATCCCACAAGCCGGCGGAGCTGTCCGGCGGCCAACAGCAGCGCGTGGCGATTGCCCGCGCGCTGGTCGCCGATCCGACGCTCCTCGTGTGCGATGAGCCCACCGGAGACCTTGATCGTCAAACGGCGCAGCAAATCCTGGATCTGCTGCAGATGGTGAATCAAGAACAGGGCAAGACGATCGTCATGGTGACGCACGATCCGAAGGCGGCCGAGCGCGCGACTCGCCAATTGAACCTCGACAAAGGCCGGCTGATCGCCGGAACGGGCGTGCCGCCGTGAAATTCCTCCCGCTGATTTGGGCGAATTTGTGGCGCAGAAGAGCCCGGACGGTGTTTACTTTTCTGTCGATCATGATCGCCTTTTTGCTTTTCGGCTTGCTTCAAGGAGTGAGCGCCTGGATGAATGGGTTTGGCGCCGGATCTCACGCCAATCGGCTCTATGTCGTGAGTCGCGTCAGCGAAGTTCAACCTTTGCCCAGCGCATATTTGTCCCGAATCGAGCGAGTTCCCGGGGTTCGCCGGGTGACCTACGTCGGCGGCATCCTCGCCACATACCGGGAGAGGGGAAACGACCTCGTCGTGCTTGCGACCGACGCAGGAAACTTGTTTGCGATCTATCCGGAATGGCGGGTGCCGCCGGAACAGCTGCAAGCCTTGACTCACAACCGCACCGGCGCGATCGTCGGCGCGCGGTTGATGCAAACCTACGGCTGGAAGATCGGCGACCGCGTTCCGTTGCGTACGTCAGTGATCAAGCAAGACGGCAGCGCCGACTGGGCCTTCGAAATCATCGGCGTCTATGACGTCCCCACTGAGCCGGCGCAGGCGAATCGTCTCATAGTGAATTACGATTACTTCGATGAAGCACGGCTCCTCGAGCGCGGGACCGTATACGCCTTCGTGGCCGAGATCGATGCCGCGGCACGATCGTCGCAGATCTGTGCGGCGATAGACGCGCTTTTCATGAACTCACCGGACGAGACCCTGACGCAGGATGAGAAAGAATATGTCCAGTCCCAGCTGAGACAGATCGGCGACATCGATTTCATGGTGAATGCCATCGTCGGCGCCGTGCTGTTTACGCTGTTGTTCCTCAGCGGTAATACGATGATGCAATCGGTCCGCGAGCGCATCCCCGAACTGGCTGTCCTCAAGACGATTGGGTTCTCGGACCTTCTCGTGGTGGCGCTGATAATAGGCGAATCGCTGCTGCTGTGCCTGCTTGCCGCATTGCTGGGGCTCGCTGCCGCCGCGGCGGTTTTCCCCGTGACCGCGGCGCTCGGCATCGCCGGTGCGACACTGTCGTTCAAGGTCATCGCCGCGGGCCTGTCGATCGCCGTCCTTCTGTCGTTGGCGAGCGGTCTGCCGCCGGCACGCCGCGCCCAGCGATTGGTCATCGTAGACGCACTGGCGGGCCGGTGAGAGGACTCATATGAATGCACTGAAGCAGATCTTGGCCGTCACCTCCATGAATCTAAGGAGCGTGCCGCGGCGGCTGGGCGCCTCGTCGGTGATCGTGATCGGTATTGCAGGCGTCGTCGGTGTGCTCGTGAGCATTCTCGCCATGGTGGCAGGTCTCTCCCAGATGATGAGGAGCACCGGACACACGGATCGTGCCATCGTCATGGCCGAGGGTGCCAGCTTCGAGTTCGTAAGCAACCTTTCCCGTGAGGCGGCGCAAGCAATCGAAGATGCGCAAGGAATAAGGCGTGGAGTGGACGGAAAGCCGATCGCATCGGCGGAAGCCCTGGTGGTCATACGCATGCCGCTCAGGCAGAGCGGCAACAACGGTAATTTACCGTTGCGTGGCGTGAGCCAGGCAGCTTTCGCACTACGGCCTGAAATCCACTTGATCGAGGGCCGCATCTTCAAGGCCGCCGTGCGCGAACTGATCGTCGGCCGCACCGCAAGGCACCAGTTTCCCGGTCTGGACGTAGGCAGCCGGGTTTCCATACGGGGAAGCGACTGGACGGTCGTCGGCGTGTTCGAAAGCGGCGGCGATGAGCATGAAACGGGAATGATCACGGATGCGTACACTCTGCAGTCCGCCTTTCAGCGCAACTCGTTTCAGTCGGTAGCCGTGCTGCTCGATTCGGCGCGGTCATTCACTGATTTCAAGGCTTCGTTGGCTCGCAACCCGTCGTTGGCAGTCGATGTTATGCGCGAGTCGGATTACTATGCGCGGCAAACCCAAGAGTTTACCCAGGTGCTATCCATTGTGGCCTATCTAGTCGGCGGCATCATGGCAATCGGTGCGATGTTCGGAGCGCTCAATGCCATGTACTCGGCCGTCGGCAGTCGAACCGTCGAGATCGCGACGCTGCGCGTGCTTGGTTTCGAAGCGGGAGCGGTTGTCGTGTCGGTATTCTCTGAAGCGCTGGTGCTCGCGGTGCTCGGGGGACTCGTCGGAGGCGGCGTGGCCTGGCTCCTGTTCAATGGCAATGTCGTCAGCACGAACGGTGGCGGCGTCACACAACTCGCGGTGCCGCTCGCCGTCGATTGGCATCTCGTCGCAGTCGGAATTGCGTGGGCCTGCATCATTGGAATGCTCGGAGCATCTTTCCCAGCAATCCGCGCCGTACGCATCCCCCTCGCATCCGCGTTGCGTGGAACATGAACGACGCTGCTCCGATC
The DNA here is from genome assembly GCA_963807505.1 of uncultured Gammaproteobacteria bacterium. Lineage (GTDB taxonomy): Bacteria > Pseudomonadota > Gammaproteobacteria > Steroidobacterales > Steroidobacteraceae > Bog-1198. The sequence continues at coordinate 153,122 of CAWECC010000003.1, forward strand.
ACTCAATTCAAGTCGCCATCCGTCTATTGGGCCTGTCAATGCGCAGGATGGGGACTGTACGCTCTGATACAGATTTATGCCGCCATCGCCGTTGTCAAACTTCCCTGGGTGCGTGTAACAGTTGAGACGCTGCTTCTCTATGGGGCGGGATTCGGCCTCACACACTGGTTTCGCCATTACATGTCGGCCCGCCACTGGGACACCCTCAAGGTACGTCAATTGGCCTGGCGGATCGTCGTCTCGGGTTTCGTATTGGGGACGCCTCTCGGGCTCCTAACGCAGTTCACTTCCCTTTCCGCATTGCAGGATCCCCGAGACATTCTCCAAGGGATCGCGCCGGCTTTCAGATCGTTTTTTACGCCGGCGATCGTAGCCGCGCTGCATATCACGAACTGGGCGTGTCTCTTCATGATATGGCTGGCCATCTACTTCGTGGCCATCTCGATGCGGCGCCACAGGTGGGCGGAACTGCGGCAGTCCGAACTCGCGCGGGCGCTTCAGCAGGCCGAACTTCGGCTGTTGAAGTCCCAGCTGAATCCCCACTTTTTATTCAATGCACTCAATACCGTCCGTTCGCTCATTGCCGATGATCCTTCTCGGGCCCAGCGCGCGGTGACCCGCCTGGCGAATACGCTGCGCTATACGCTGCGTTCCGGTCAAGATGAGCTGGTGATGCTTGCACAGGAACTGGAGATCGTCGCGGACTATCTCGAGCTCGAGTCGATGCGTTTCGAGGAGAGGCTGATCGTGCAGTACGATGTGCCGGCAGATGCCGGCAGTGTACGCATTCCGGTGATGTTGTTGCAGACCGTCGTCGAGAACGCGATCAAACATGGCATCGCCGAGCTTCCCTCGGGCGGTGTGTTGAAAATCTCGGCCATGCTCAAGGACGGCACGCTCTTTTTGCAGGTGGATAATCCGCGGCCGCCCGACGCGCGAGGCCGGGGCGAGGGCACGGGATTGCGCAATTCCGAGGAGCGGCTGAGACTGCTGTTCGGCCCCGGTGCCAGCCTCGATCTCGACCTGTCGCAATCCGCCATGGCTACCACTCGAATCCGGATTCCCCAACACAGATGAAAGCGATCATCGTCGATGACGAGCCCCCAGCGCGCCGCGAGCTGCGGCGACTGCTCACCGATTTTCCCTGGATAGAGATCATCGGCGAAGCCGGCAACATTGCACAGGCAGCGCCAATGATCGAAGCGCTTTCCCCGGGCTTGGTCTTTCTCGACATTCAAATGCCCGGTGGTTCGGGTTTCGATCTGCTCACCCGCCTCGAGCACCTGCCTCGGGTCATTTTCACGACCGCACACGATGCGCACGCCGTGCGCGCATTCGAGGTCAACGCTCTCGACTACTTGCTCAAGCCCATCGATCCGGCGCGTCTCGCCGCCGCACTCGCCAGAGTCGGCAGCGCGAATGCGGCGCGGCCGACGCAACCCGATGCCGCGCTCGAGCAGCTCTTCGTCCGCGACGGCCCGCGGTGCTGGTTCGTGCCATTGCGGGAGGTGCGGTTGCTGACTTCAGAGGGCAATTATGTGCGTTTGTCGTGGGGTAAGACGCAGCCGCTGCTTGGGCGCGCGCTGGCAACGCTCGAGCAGCGGCTCGATCCGAATCGCTTCTTCCGTGCCAACCGCCGACAGATCATCAATCTTGATTTCATCGAGAATGTGGAGCTTGGCGACAGTGGACGTCTGCACGTGCAGCTGCGCGAAGGACCGGAGGTGGAGATTTCGCGCCGGCAGGCGCGGTTATTCAAAACGCAAATGGGTATTTGAAACCGGCATTCACTTTACCGAAAGGACATTGTATCCTATATGGAGAAATAATCTCTAAATAGAATATGTTGGCTGGGTGGCGCACGACAGGTGGTTAATGACTTTCGATTTCATAGTGGTTGGAGCGGGGATGGCGGGCTGTTCGCTGGCATACGAACTCGCGCGTTCCGCACGGGTGTGCCTACTCGAGGCTGAGTCGCGGCCGGGCTTGCACGCCACCAGCCGCTCCGCCGCATTGTTTGCGGCCAGCTATGGCGGCCGCGAAATTCGCGCCATCACTCGCGCCAGCCGAGCCTTCTTTGACCATCCCCCCAGCGGATTTTCCGATCATCCGCTGCTGCTCGAACGAGATTGCCTCTACATCGCTCGGGCCGATCAAAGTGCTCGATTGGGTGAGATGGTGGCCGCTCTCCATGCATCAGGCGGCAAAATCGCTGTCATCAGCCGGCAAGAGGCATTCACGCGCGTGCCGCTGCTGCGCAAAGACTACCTCTGCGCGGCAGCTCTGGATTCGGACGCGATGGACATCGATGTTCATGCGCTCCATCAGGGCTTTCTGTGGGGTGCGCGTGCTGCGGGCGCCATACTCATGACCGACAGCAAAATCGGCGGTGTGCGGCACCGCGGCGGAGTCTGGTCCATTGCTCTGAAGGAAGGCTCGGTCAGTGCGCCTGTTTTGATCAATGCCGCCGGCGCCTGGGCGGACGAAGTCGCTGAGCTTTGCGGTGCTCTTCCCCTTGGCTTGCGGCCGCTGCGCCGTACCGCGCTTCTGGTAGATCCGCCCGGCGGCATCGACATTCGCCGCTGGCCGGCAGTCGTCGATGTCGATGAGACGTTCTACTTCAAGCCCGATGCAACGCGGCTGTTGCTGTCGCCAGCCGATGAGACCCCGCAGGGTCCCGGCGACGCACAACCCGAAGAGTTGGACGTCGCGGTCGCTGTGGATCGCCTGCAGACGGCAGTCGATATCGAGGTCCGGCGGGTCAGCCACAGTTGGGCGGGACTGCGAACGTTTGCCCCGGATCGAGTGCCGGTGCTAGGGTTCGATCCGCACGTGGCGGGCTTTTTCTGGTGTGCGGGCCAAGGCGGATATGGTATTCAAACGGCACCGGCGATGGCGCGAATGGCGGCAGCCCTCGTGAAGCATGAGAGTCTGCCGACAGACATCGCCGCCGAGGGACTGCAAGCTGCGGACTTATCGCCCCGGAGGTTCAAGGAAAGACCTGCGGTATCCGCCTGAAGGCGATGCAACAGCTCCCAGGGAAGGCGTGTATGACGAAGGGCCAGACAGGGCATGAATAAAATTGATTTTCTCGTCATCGGTGCGGGGATCGCCGGCGCATCGGTAGCCGCCGAGCTGTCCTCCGAATATTCCGTTTGCTTGCTGGAGGCGGAGTCTCGTCCGGGCTACCATTCGACAGGCCGCTCGGCAGCCTTGTTTTCCGAGATATACGGCAACAGCGTCATCCGTAGCCTATCCCGCGCAAGCCGCGGACAAATGTTCGAGCCACCGGCCGATTTCGCGCCGCATCCGCTGATCACGCCGCGCGGGACGCTGTTCATCGCCACCCGCGAGCAATCCGAAGAATTGCACACCTTCGCGGCACGGCAGGATGTGCGGATGTGCACAAGAGAACTTGACGCCTCCGCGACCCGGGCTCTGTGTCCCGTGCTTCGGGAAGGCTATGTCGCCACAGGACTGTACGAACCGAATGCCGCGGATATCGATGTTCACGGGCTGCATCAGGCGTATTTACGGCAGCTGCGCAAGCACGGCGGTACTCTGGTCACGTCCGCCCGTGCGGAATCGATCCGCAGGTCGGGCGAGAATTGGATCGTTCACACGGGAATCGAAGATTTCACGGCACCGATTCTGGTCAATGCAGCCGGCGCGTGGGCGGATCAAGTCGCGTCGCTCGCATCCGTGCCTCCGGTGGGACTGCGCCCGCTGCGCAGGACCGCCATCCTCGTGGATGCACCCGAGGGTCATTCGATCAGTGCATGGCCATTCGTCATCGCGGCCGACGAAAGCTTTTATTTCAAGCCCGATGCAGGCCAACTACTGCTGTCGCCGGCCGATGAGACTTTGATGGAGCCGTGCGATGTGCAGCCCGATGAGTGGGATATCGCAGTGATCGTGGATCGAATAACCACCGCGACCGATATTACGGTGCATCGGATCCGCCATCGCTGGGCGGGGTTGCGCACGTTCACCGAGGATCGGACCCCCGTGGTCGGATTCGATCCATCCGCACCCGGCTTTTTTTGGCTTGCCGGCCAGGGAGGGTACGGCGTGCAGACCTCGCCCGCCCTCGCGCGCGTCGCTGCAGCGCTGGCCAGCAATCGACAGATCCCGCCCGTGATTGCCGATTGCGGCGTCCAGCCCGCCGATCTGGCGCCAGACCGTCTCCGTTGAACCGGCTTCGCTGCAACAGCTACGTTGACCGCACGACGGCGGGCTTGCGAATTTTCGTCGGTTCTACGGCCTCTTCAGCGCGAAATACATCCTGCACATCCGCCGCCGAGCAGACCGAGAGAATACGGCATAGCTGATCCGAAGCCGCGATATAGCCGTGCGCCATGCTGCTGTCGAAATAGATGGAATCGCCCTTATTGAGCAGCACGGGAGCGTACAGATCGGTGTGGAACTCCACGATACCGTCGAGCACGATCACATATTCTTCGCCGCCGTGGCGAATGAGCGGTCCGAACTCCGCACGGTTGCGCGCTTTCAATTCGGCGATGATCGGTACGATTTGTTTGTTGAGGAGATCCGCCGCGGGATAGAGGTGAGAGTAGCTTTTGGTCTCGATCGCACTGCCATCGCCTGTGCGCGTAATGCTTCGCCTGCCGGTCGGAATGACCTCGGGCGCGCTTTCGGCTTTCGCCCCAAAGAGCCGGCTGATGTCGATGCCTAGCCCATTGCTGATGCGCACGAGCTTGTCGTAGCTCAGCGAAATTTTGTCGTTTTCAATCTTGGAAAGAGTTGCAATCGGCAGGCCCGTGCGCTCGCTGACCTGTGCCAGCGTCCAACCGCGCTCCGCGCGCACCGCCTTGAGCATGGCGCCAGGGTGGGCCGTGGACTTCCCGCCGTGAATTGGGTCAATCATCAATCTATCCTTCTTCAGGAAAGATTTTACTCCACGCCGCGCTTCACTGTCGATCCAATATCCGGCGTAAATACTGGAAAACACGGCAAATTTAGCCCTTTAAGGCGCGAAAGCAGCGCGAGTTAGTGGTCAAACCGCAGGGTGAACCACGGACGTGCGTTTGAGCAGCGCTGATCTACAGCACAATGCGGATTCTGCCGCCGTCGCGCAACTTGTTGAAATCTCCAATCGCCAAATCCGAACCAGGTTGCAGCCCGGCGAGAATCGTCTGGCTGTCGGCATTGCGGGAGCCCAGCCGCACGGTCTGACGTAGGACGCGATCTCCGGTAATTACAAATACAATGCCGGCATCACCATTGCCCTGGACTGCCGCGAGAGGAACGATGACGCCCGGTATCGCCGACGCGGAACCAGCTGGGAGATCTGCTGCGGCATCCAAGAACGACACATGCGCCCCCATCTCGGGGATGATGCGCGGATCTTTCTCCTTGAAGCCGATGCGGACTTTCACTGTCGCTTTTGCACGGTCCGCGGTGGGGATGACGGCGATCACCTCGGCTGAGATTCGCCGATCCGGATAAGCGTTGAGCGTGATAGAGGCTGGTTGTTTCGGGTGAACTCGATTGATGAAATTCTCGCTGACGTCAACATCGACCTCGAGAGAGTCCATGTTGACGATCTTGACGATACCTCCGCCACCCAGGAATTGCGGCGAGACGATTTCGCCCGGCTGCGCGGTTTTTACGGTGACCACGCCGTCGAAGGGCGCGACGATGATCGTGTCATCCTCGTAACGGCGATTTACTTCGACAGTGGCCCTGGCCACCGTCAAATTCTCCTCAGCCACCGCTACTGCCGTTTGCGCGGCGTCATAGGCGGATTTCGAGGTATCGAACGCATCCTCGCTGATCAGCCCTTCGGCACGCTGCTTCTCATTGCGCAGAAAGCTCGGTCGCGCATCGGCGGCGGCCAATCTGGCTGCGGCGAGCGCCGCCTCGAATTGCTTCACCTGGGCCTTCGATTGATCCAGGGCCGCACGAGCATTGGTGTCATCGAGCCGGGCCATGATCTGACCCTGCTTGACCGGCTGACCCTCCTGCACTAAAACCTCGTTGACCTTGTAGATGCTCTTCCCCGATACCGTCGCCTCGCGCAACGCCACCACGTACCCGGTCGCGTCCAGCAACGATCCGCCGGTTGCCGCAACCGCTCTGGCGGTGACTGAGCGAACCGGTATGCTCCTGGCACCAAAGACCCAGAATGCAACGCCGGTCGCGGCCGCGATCATGACGATGCCGGCGCCGATCGGCCACCACGGTCGGCGCTGTCCGGTTGATCGTCGCGGCGTTTGGGTGCGATCGATCCGCAATTGATCGAGCAGCGCTGTCTTTTGATCCATGGGCGACGGTTCCTCCTTATTTCTCTTGCGCTTCCGCGAGAAGTTGATTGCGCGAGACCTCTTGCAGCGTTCCCGGATCTCTCCGGTTCCACCAGCCGCCCCCAAGCGCCTGGAAGAGTGTGACGGTGTCGATATAGCGACTCGCCGCGGCTTGAACGTACGCGAGACGTGATTGCTGATAAGCCTGCTGTGCGGTCAGCAGCGAGGTAGAATTGGCCGATCCCACTGCATATTGCTTCTGAGTCAGATCGAGACTGGCCTCGACTGCATTGAGGGCGTCGTATTCCGCCTTGAGCGCCTGCGCATCGTGGTCAAGTGCGGTCAGCGTGTCGGCGACGTTCTGGAAGGCCTCGAGTACCGTCAAGCGGTACTGCGCACCGGCCTGATCGTACAGATCAATTGCAGCGCGTCTCTTGGCGCGCAAGGTGCCTCCTTCGAATATGGGCTGAGTGATACCGGCCGCCAGGCTCCAAACAGCGGCGCTGGGTTGAAACCAACTGCGGAACAGCAGAGATTCGTTCCCCATCGAGCCGGTCAAGGTGAATTGCGGAAGCATATTCGCGGCGGCGATGCCAATAGCCGCGCTCGCCTGGCGCATCTGCGCTTCCTGCGCCTTGATGTCCGGACGCTGTGCCACCAAAGAGGATGGCAGGCTGATTGGCAGGTCCTGAGGCAGTATGAGGTCAGACAAGGTGATTTCGGGGGGTGTTGCATCATTCGGGAAACGCCCGGTCAACGTGGCCAATTGGTGCTCGGCCGCCGCCCGTTGCTGCTCCAGCGCCGGGAGTGTCGCGCGAACCAGCGCCAGGTTCGATTCTTGCTGCAGAACATCCGCACGGGTCTGACCTCCCAACGCCGATCGACGCCTGACGATGCCGAGCTCATTGGTTTCGAGCGCGATGATCTCCCGCGTGGCGGCGATTTGGTCTGCTACGGAAGCCAGCTGGATGACGGTGGATACGACATTGGATGTCAGCGTCAGATAACTCGCCTCGAGCTGGAAATTCTGCGCCTGCTCCAGCGCCTGAAGGCCTTCGAGTGTGCGGCGCTCGCCGCCGAATACATCGAATGTGTACGATACGTTGACGGTCGCCTGGAAAATGTTGGTGATGAATCCCGGAAAGCCCGGCCCGATGCTCGCTCCACTTTCCTTTACGCGTGATGCGTTGCCCGTCCCTCGGATCTGCGGAGAGAATACACCCATTTCGGCCCTGACATTCTCGCCCGCGGCGCGCAGAGCGGCCTGCTGGGCAGCGATGTCCGGATAGTTGGCCATCGCCTCCTTGATCAGCGCATCGAGCTTGGGCGAACCGAAAAGCGTCCACCATTGGCCTGACAAATCGCGACCGAATTGAAAATGCTGGGCTGCGCCACCGGGCACATCGGTTGCCGCGGTCACGGTTGGTATTGCTCCTCGGACGTAGCCGTCGGTAGTGGGGCGGGTCGCCGACTTGAAGTTCGGCCCCACCGCACAACCAGACAGCGCCAGCGATACCGCCAAAGCCAGGTGCGTACTCGGGGCGAACTCTCGCATGGTCAAAATCCTTGGCGAAAGAAAATCAAGTGGAATGTGAGAGCCGCCCATAGCACCGCCGACAACGACATCGCCAGTAAGACCGCCCAGAGCTTCGCCCACCAACGGCGCCGGCCGCGGGCCAGGATCCAAACGTTCCATAAACCGACGGCGGCGCCACCGACAAATACGAACGGCGACAGGACGCGCAGCAGTGCGATCCAGCCATTCGCCTTGGCGATAAAATCGAGATTGGATGTCATGGTGATGACCAGAACCACCCAGCCGGAGAAGGTCAGCGCACAGGCCGCGGCGGCGACCCGCACCAAGCGATGCGCCCTTGCGTCGAGCCCGGTCAACGCGTAGGGAGCGCCATAGCGGCGACGAATCAACGCGCTCACCGGCCACGCCAGAGTGGTCAGCAATAGTGCGACGACACTGATCGCAATGACCGGCAGCCACCACCCGGCGGACTTTGGCCACGGTGTCCGGTCGTATACCTCGATGGGAGATTCCTCGCCGAAGGCGAAGCGCACGACCCTGCCATCCTCGACTCGTGCGGCGAGAAGATCCTTGCCGTGTTCCGCCCGCCATACAAGGGGGGCAATCTCTCGCCATCGCAGCGGCACGCCTGAGGGGCTGGTGGCCGAGGACACCGAAATCGTGCCGTCACCATTGTCGGCAACCGTTGCCTGAAGGGAGAGATAGAGCAGACTCAAGAAACTCGATTCAGCACGGCGTGAAACGCTGTACCGGCCGGCGATCATGCGTGCATGTTCGGCTGAGGTTTTCGCGTCAACCTTTCCGTCGGCCGACGGGCCGGGCAGATAGCGATCCGCGAACTCATGGAACAGCTGCGAGCGAACCTCCTGCGCCGCGCCATCTTTGCCCACGCTGTTGACGGAGACCAGCAGTCCGACGCCATCATCGATGAATAAATGCATATCGCTGTGGAACCACTGGGTGTCGCCGCCATGGGCGATGACGCGATGACCGTCATAGTTGTCCTCGTAGAACCCGAGCACCATGCGATTGACCTGAGGGAGAAGCGTGAGTGCCGTGTCGTGCATTTGCTCGGCCGTCCCGGATTTGAGGATTTGCCCCGATCCGTAGCGCCCGTTCTGCAGGTGCGCGATCATGAAGTGCGACATGTCGTCGCCGGTGGACGCGAGACTGCCGGCCGGCGCGGGTCCGACGATTTCGAATGGCTTGGCAGGTAACGATGCCGCTTGATAGCCCCTCGACAGCTGCGGCCTTAGGCGTTCGGGGAGGGGCTGGCGAAACGTGGAATTGGGCATCTGCAAAGGCTCGAAAAGATGCTGGTCCATATAATCATCAAAAGGCATACCCGACACGCGCGCGACGATATAGCCGGCGAGCGCCGCCGCATAGTTGGAGTAAGCGGGTGTCTCGCCCGGCGCAAAAATTCTCGAGGGTACATATTGTTTCAAGAATCGATCGAGCGGCTGGACACCATCAGCCTCGACCCCGATGAGACCCTGCAACCTTTCCTCGAATCCCGCGGTGTGGGTCATGATGTTCCGCATCGTCACCGGTTTCCCCTCACGCGGTGGAATTTTGAAATCGAGGTATTGGTTCACATCGGCGTCGAGATCAATCTTGCCCTGCTCGACCAATTGCATCACCGCGGTCCAGGTGAAAAGCTTCGACGTGGAGCCCCAGCGGAATAACGTGGTTTTCGGGTCAACGGGGATGCTCCGGCCATAGTCGGCATAGCCGTAGCCTTTTTCGAGCAACACCTGGCCGTCTTTGACGATCACCACCACGGCACCGGCGATATCAGCCGCGTGTAGTGCATAGGGGAAGTATCCGTCGAGCCATGCTTCCGCATCGGCGGCGTTCAAGGCGTGCGTTGCCTGTGCATGAGCGTTGCGCTGAATCGCACCCGATACCAGCAATAGGGCAGCGAATGCCCACCATCTTTTGTTTTGCATGATCATATCCCTGAAACGCGATTTATCAGATGCAACATTAACTCAGTCTCGGCCTGCGGCATAAAGATGATGGCGAACGGTCGAAACGCGCTGATGGACGGTCCGGCATCGGGCACGGATGCACGACGTCGCGATTCTTGATCTTCCCTGGGCCCGTGATAGGCTTCGACCCACACGATGGGAGGCGAAATCGCGGGAGGAGGGGATGAAGAAGGCTCGCGTTAGACATTCGAAGGTGAAAGCGAATGCACAGAGCACGCTGGGGCGTCTGATCCGCCTCGTACGCCAGCAGAACGAGTGGACGTTGCGCGAGATGAGCGAGAAAGTCGGAATTCCGCTCTCGACACTGGCGAAGGTGGAGGCTGACAAGCTCTCCCTCACCTACGACAAGCTCCAACAATTTACATCGCGGCTCGGCTTGACGATGACCGAATTCCTGGCGCAGGGCGAAGCGCCCGTTGCGGGATCTGTCGTGACGGCGCGCCGGAGCCTGGCGACCGGCGAAAATTCCGTCCGGATCTCTACGCCGAACTACGACTATGAATATCTGTGCGCCGATCTACGAGAGAAGCGCATGGTTCCGATCATCACTCGCGTCCGAGCGCGAGACATCGCTGAATTTGGAGAGCCGGTCCGACATCAGGGCGAGGAATTCGTCTTTGTCCTGGAAGGCAGCATCGAAGTCCATCTGCAGTTCTACACGGCCATAACTCTGCGCGCAGGCCAGGGTGTCTACCTAGACAGCACGATGGGGCACGCCTATGTCGCAAAGGATTGCGACACTGCGTTGGTGCTCGGCATTTGTTCCAGTGAGGACCCTAATCTCGCCCATCACCTGATGAACCTTGCAGAGACCGAAAGCACCAAGTGAGCTGGCGGCCCTTGTCTCTCTTCCGGTCTGGATATTATTGTTTCTTGTTGACATATATTCTCTATTCAGGCCACTATTGTGCCACCAGGATTGTTGTGTCGTAAACGGGAAAGCCGGGACCGGAGCGCGATGTCTTCGCCCACTTCGCTCTCGGGATGGCCTTGCAACCGGTCAAGACTTAAAAAATCAATATTCGAGGGGATGCAATATGAATCGAATAGCACCTCTACCATGAATACCTTGCCCCCTGTCGCCTGCTGAAACTGCGCTTTGAATACGAGGATAACGATGCGAATGCTCAGATCATTGTGTTTGACGAAGAGTGTTTTCGGTACGGCTCTTTTTGCGGTTGCCTTGTCTTGGCACGGTGCGGCGCAGGCGGCCCAAACACCCGCTTTCACGATCGAGCAATTAATGAGCGCGCCTTTCCCCTCGTCCTTGGCGGCGGCCCCGGCACACGGGCGCTTCACCTGGGTGTTCAATGCGCGCGGCAGCCGGAACGTCTGGGTCACAGAGTCTGATCAAAAAGGCGGCTATCAATCTCGTGCGATCACCTCCTATGTCGGCGATGACGGCTTCGATTTGGGCGAATTGAGCTGGGACGCGAAAGGCGAGACGGTGCTTTATGTCCGCGGCGGCAGCCTGGAAGGCGGTGGTCCGGTGAATGTCCTCAGTAATCCCGCGGGCGCAGCGCTCCAGGAGATTTGGGCCGCCTCGGTGGCCCAGGCGGCGCCGCGTAAACTCGCGGTGGGCCATTCGGCGGTCGCCGCCCCGAATGATGAGCGAATCGCCTACATTTCGAGCGGACAGATTTGGATTACCTCGCTCGATGATTCGGCCAAACCCCGGCAGTTGCTGCACGATCGCGGGGCCGATGAGGACCTGCACTGGTCGCCCGACGGCTCTCGTCTGGCATTCGTGAGTGCCCGCGGTGACCACAGCTTCATCGGCGTCTATGATTTCGCGCAAGATTCCGTCACCTGGCTGGCTCCCAGCGTCGATGGAGATGGCTCGATTGCATGGGCTCCGGACGGCGCGAATATCGCATTTATTCGTGTTCCTACGCACGCCGCACTCGCAGAGTTCAAGCGCGAAGGTGCGCCGTGGTCGATATGGTCGGCCGACGTTCGCACAGGCCAGGGCCACGAGATATGGAAGGCCCAGGCCGGCCCCGGCAGCACATTCTCTCCGAGCCAGTCGGCCGACAATTTAGTGTGGGCGGAGGACAATCGATTGGTCTTCCCGTGGGAGTCTACCGGGTGGCTGCATCTTTATTCCATCTCGACGCGAGGCGGTGACGCAACATTGTTGACGCCGGGGCAATTCGAAATCTTTAGCTTTGAACTCAGCCGCGACCGGCGTCACATTGTCTATAGCGCGAATCAGGATGATCTCGACCATCGACATCTATGGAGTGTCGCGCCGGCCGGCGGACCACCGACGCAATTGACCCGCGGCGACAGTATCGAAGATTTTGCGGTTCTTGCCGGCGATTCAAAGACCGTGGCCGCTTTGCATAGCGATGCACGCCGCCCGCTGCGGCCCGGGGTTCTGACGGCTAACGGTCACATCCAGGATTTGGCGCCCAGCAGCACGCCGCCGGAATTTCCCGCCGACAAACTCGTCGTTCCGCAACAGGTCGTATTCCGCAGTCCGGACGGTCTCAGCGTACATGGCCAGCTCTTCGCAACGACTGCGAAGAATGGCGAGCATAGGCCCGCGGTGCTCTTCTTTCATGGAGGGCCTACTCGACAGATGCTCCTCGGCTGGAATCCGATGGATGCGTACAGCTATATGTATGGGATGAATCAATATCTTGCCAGCCAAGGTTATATCGTGCTTTCCGTGAACTACCGCGGCGGCACGGGGTATGGATTGGATTTCCGCGCGCCTGAGAAATTCGCATGGGCTGGAGCCAGCGAGCTGAACGATATCAAGGGTGCGGCCTACTATCTTCGGAGTCGCGCTGATGTGGACCCGGCGCGCATCGGCATTTGGGGAGGCAGCTACGGCGGACTGATGACCGCGCTTGGCTTGTCCCGCCTGTCCGATCTTTTGGCCGCGGGTGTCGATTACGCGGGTGTCCACGATTGGAGCGCGCTCATGGCGGCCCATAGCTCGTTGAGTGCGCCGGATGCAACGCAGGATCAGGCACGGCTGGCGTTCGAGTCTTCCGCGCTGGCCTCGATCGAGACCTGGCGGTCACCGGTATTGCTGATTCAAGCGGACGATGATCGCAATGTTCCGTTCTCCCAGACGGTGGATCTGGTGCGCGCTCTGCGTAAGCAGGGCGTACCGTTCGAGCAAGTGGTCATTCCCGACGAGATTCATGACCTATTGCTATATCGCTCATGGCTGACGTTCTTTCACGCCACGGACGATTACTTCGATCGCCATCTCTACCAGCTCTCACCGCCGCGACATTGATTGGCCAGCCGGACTAACGGGTGATCATGGCTCTTCGACTGCAATTGAGAACAGCCATAGCGAAAAGGTACTCTCTCAAAGATGTTTCGTACATCGATCTGGCCGTCGCGAAATGAAGGCAAATATGCAAATGGGAAGATCATGTCGAGCATTGCTGCTCTCCTTGTCCCTATCCGCAGCCGCACCTGCATTGGCGAGTCCGTCAAAGGTCGACACGTCTGCGCTCGATCATTTCATTCAGTCTTCGATGCTGGATTGGAAAGTGCCCGGGGTGTCGGTGGCGATCGTGCGCGACCAATCCGTGCTATACGTGAAAGGGTTTGGGGTGCGTGACATCCGCAGCAGCCAGCCGGTGACGCCCGACACAATTTTTGACATCGGGTCGTGTGCGAAGGCATTCACCACCGCCGCGATCGGAATCTTGGCCGACGAAGGCAAAATGCAGTGGGATGCGAAGGTAAGCACCTATGTGCCGTATTTTCATTTGAAGGATCCGGTGGCCGATCAGTACGCCACGATTCGGGATATCTTGACCCATCGCACCGGACTGCCCGGAGCAGACCTGATGTGGGCGGGATCGAACATCCCGACCGAAGTGCTGATTCGCCGGCTTGCGTTTCTTGAGCCCGAGTCGGAATTTCGGACGCAATTCGAATATCAAAACATGATGTATGCGACCGCGGGCCAGGCACTCCTGCACGTTACCGGAATGCAATGGCGCGAAGTGCTTCGGCAACGAATCTTCCGGCCGCTCGGAATGGACGAGACCGTCGCAAGCGCCACCGAAGCGCAGCAAGCTCCTGATCACGCCACACCCCACACGAAAAGCCCGGACGGATCGATCAAGGCGGTGTCGTGGTACGACCCGGACAATGTCCAAGGGGCCGGCGGCGTCGTTTCCAGTGCGCGTGATATGACGAAATGGCTCATGCTGCAACTCAACGACGGCGTGTATGACGGCAAGCGCCTGATTTCTTCGGCGAGCATGCGCGAGATGCATACCCCTCAGATGGTCATTGCACCCGACAGTGAAATCCCGACAGTGTTCTTCCCTGGCTCGACCCAGATCAGTTACGGGCTCGGCTGGTTCGTTCAAGAGTATCGCGGCCATCAGCTCATTCTGCACGCGGGTGACATTCGCGGATTCGCGACGATGGTGGTGCTGATACCGGAGATCCACGCCGGTTTCTTCGCGGTGATCAACCTGAGCAGCACCTACCGGCAGGTCTTGGCCTATCAAATCACCGATTGGCTGTTGCATCTTCCCGATGCCGCCTGGAGTGCGCATTACAAGAAATTCGAGGCGGACGAAAAGGCAAAACAGCAGGCCGCCGACGCCCGCCTGTCTCTGCCCGATCATCCGGACACTCGCCCTTCCCGAGGGCTGTCAGCTTATACGGGTGGCTATGCGAATCCCGTCTATGGCGATGCTGAGATCGCGCTCCAAGACGGCAAGCTGACGTTGCACTTTCACGCGATCAGCTCGAGCCTCCAACCTCTCGAGTACGATACATTCCTGGTCGATTTTCAGGGCAAGAAGCGTCTGACGTTTTTGCCGGACGACGACGGTGATATTGGGGAATTTACCGTCGCGAGTATCCCCTTCAAACATCAGCGATAGAGGTCTGCCAATGGTCCGTTTCTCATCCCGCTGGCTGGTTTTGGTATTTTTGACGTCGCCCGTTCTGTGCTTTGCCGCTTCAACGACAGCGGACTACGCGGCCCGCGTCACGCATGTCCTGAAGCAGACGCCACTCATTGACGGCCATAACGATCTGCCGTGGGAGATTCGCCAACGCTTTCATAGCAAGCTTTCGGCGATCGACCTGCGCGGCGATACCCATGCGTTACCCGTTACGGCGGATGACGTGGCACTGATGACGGATATCCCGCGTCTGAGACTCGGACAAGTCGGCGGTCAGTTCTGGTCCGTGTACGTGCCCGTGGAAATGCACGAATCAGCCGCCGTGCAGGCGACGATAGAACAGATCGACATCGTCCGACAAATGACCCAACGCTATCCGGCCGATCTGGAGATGGCTTATACCGCGGCCGATATCCGGAGAATTCATCAGTCGGGCCGGATTGCTTCGCTGGTCGGAGTCGAAGGCGGACATCAAATCAATAATTCCCTGCCCGTATTGCGGGAACTGTATGCACTCGGCGCCCGATACATGACGCTGACGCATTCGCTCAATACCGATTGGGCGGATTCGGCCACCGACACGCCAAAGCATCACGGGCTCACACCCTTCGGGCGCGAAGTGGTCCGCGAAATGAATCGACTTGGAATGCTGGTTGACTTGAGTCACGTGTCGCCGGACACGATGCGCGCGGCGCTCGAAGTCGCCGAAGCACCCGTCATTTTCTCGCACTCCTCGGCGCGCGCACTGGTCGACCATCCCCGCGATGTGCCCGATGACGTCCTCGGGATGCTGGCGCGAAACGGGGGCGTGGTGATGGTCAATTTCTACCCCGGCTACATTTCGGCGGCACGCAACCAGTGGGACGCCGAGTATGCCGCGGAGCAGGCGCGCCTGAGCAATCCTCCCTTCGCCGGGCTCTATATCGGCCAGCCCGATCGAGCCCGATCGGCACTCGATGCGTGGCTGAAGGCACATCCGGCCCCGCAGGCAACACTTTCGGATGTTGCCGATCACATTGAGTATGTCCGGCGCGTTGCGGGCGTAGACCACGTCGGCTTGGGCTCTGATTTCGACGGCATTCCAGTGACGCCGCGGGGATTGGAAGGGGTCGACAAATATCCTGCGCTGCTGGAAGAGCTGTTGCGGCGTGGTTGGACGGACCAAGAGATTGCGAAACTCGCGGGCGAGAACGTCCTGCGGGTGCTCACCTCCACGGAGGCAGTCGCCGCTCGATTGCGCTCCACGCGCATGCCGTCGGAGGCAACGATCCAGGAACTGGATGCGAGTCCAAAAGCCGGTAAATGAGTCGAGAAACACGCCGCGGAGAACGATCGATGATTACCCGAATACTCCTCCTCCTGCTCTGCTGCGCCAGCACCCTGGCTGCCGCCGCGCAACCCTACGATGTCGTGCTTTCGGGCGGCCGCGTCATCGATCCGGAGTCCGGCCTGGACGCAGTCCGCAACGTGGGCATCAGCGGCGATCGGATCGTGCGGATCTCGGCGGAGCCTCTTGCGGGCAAGCGAGTGATCGACGCGAAGGGTCTCGTCGTGGCGCCCGGCTTCATCGACGTGCACCAGCATGCCCAGGATAATAACAGCGGACGGCTCAAAGCCTTGGACGGCGTGACCACCGGGCTGGAAATGGAAATCGGCGTGCCTGACGTGGCCTCATTCCTGCAGCGAAAGAAGGACCATTCGCTGATCAATTACGGTACTACTGCGAGCCACGGCGCGGCCCGATCGCTGGCTTTCGGCACCCCGTTCCGCGAACCGGTGATTGTGGCTCCCTCGAGCGCCGCGACCAATCAACCGGCAACGCCCGAGCAGATTCAAAAGATGGAGGAGCGGCTGAACTCCGAACTGGATGCCGGCGCCATCGGCATTGGCATGGGGATTCAATACACTCCCGGCGCTACGCACTTCGAAGTGGTCGACATGTTCAGGCTGGCGGCGCGCCGGGGGGTGCCGGTATTTACGCACGTCCGAAGCTTTGGTCGTCTCGAACCGGGCTCGAGCATCGAGGCGGTCAGCGAAGTCATCGGAGCGGCCGCGGTGTCGGGGGCGTCGCTGCAGATCGCGCACATCAACAGCAGCTGCATCGCGGACGCGCTCGAGTGTGTCGCGATGGTGTCCGGCGCCCGCGCCCGTGGTCTCGATGTGACGACCGAGGCATATCCCTATGTCGCGGGATTTACCAACATCAACTCGGCACTGTTCAATCCAGGATGGCGGGAAAAGCTCGGCCTGGGGTATGACGCGCTCCAGATGCCCGATACCGGCGAGCGATTGACCAAGGAGCGATTCGACCAGCTGCATGCGGACCCGGCCCCTCAGGAGGTTCTGATCTTCATGAACACGCAGGAGAGAGTGGACGCCGTGATCGCGGCACCGCTCGTGATGATTGCAAGCGATGGAGAGGACGGACACCCGCGTAACGCGGGGACATTCTCGCGCATTCTCGCGCGTTACGTACGTGAGCGCGGCAACATCACATTGATGGATGCCATTCGAAAAATGAGTCTCATGCCCGCCCAGCGCCTGGAAAAAGCAACGGCGGCGGCGCGGCTCAAGGGGCGGCTCCAGGAGGGTGCGGATGCGGATGTCATTGCGTTCGATCCAAACACCGTCTCGGATCGATCGACCTATCAGTCGCCGCGCGAGCCCAGCGTTGGGATGCGGTACGTGATCGTGAATGGCACGGTCCTCATCGACCAGGGGAAGCTCGTTCCTGACAGATATCCGGGTCGAACCGATTGAACTCGATCAGGCCAAACGTACAGCCCGGTGACCCGGGTGCGTTCCGCTACGTCAGTTGAAGATTCCAGTGCAAGGGGAAACACATTAATAACCCAATGAAAGCTCGTATTGCTGCCGCGGTCGTCACTGTATTTACGATGCTGGCGGCCCAAGCCGCACCCACTGACAAGGGCAGTCTCGCGGCATCGATCGACAAGGCCGCCGCCGCCGCCGTTGCTGCGGGCGAGAGCCCCGGTCTGCAGGTCGCCGTATTCAAGGATGGCAGCGCGGTTTTGATGAAGAGCTACGGCTCTGCCAACCTGGAGCAGGGTGTTCCGGTCTCAAATGAGAGTGTTTTCCGCATCGGCTCTGTCACGAAGCAATTCACTGCCGTGGCGTTGCTTTTGCTCGCCGAAGAGGGAAAGCTGTCGTTGCAAGATAAGCTGTCGAAGTACTATGCGAATTTTCCGCATGCCAATGACATCACCTTGGAGGAAATGCTGCATCACACCGCCGGCATCTACAACTACACCTCGGAATCTAATTTTACGAATGATGGAATGGAGCACCGGACGACGGACGAGATGGTTGAGTTCATTGCGAAGCTGCCAAAAACTCAAGATTTCGAGCCGGGAACGGATTGGTCCTATAGCAATTCTGGATATTTCATCCTGGGTGGCGTGGTGGAGAAGGTGGCCGGAGAGCCGTTGGCAAAAGTGTTCAAAACCAGGTTTTTCACGCCACTCGGTATGACTCATAGCGCTCTGGATGATGAGACCGAACTCGTGCCCGGTCGAGTCAGAGGCTATGTTGCCACCGCCCCGGGAAAGTTCACGAATGCCCCCTTCATATCGATGTCGATTCCCGGCGGCGCAGGGTCGGTTCGTTCAACCGCCGGCGATCTTGTGAAATGGAATGCGGCCCTTTTTGGCGGCAAAATTCTCCAACCTGCTTCGCTCGCGGCCATGTTGACGCCGGGTAAGCTCAAGAATGGCGAGAATGCGGGCGCGGCTGTGACCCGGACAATGGCAGCGGCCGGCGCCTCCGTGAAATCCAAAGAAGAATACGGCTACGCACTATTTCTGACGCAAGAGGAGGGTCATCGGAAAATCCATCATGGCGGCGGGATATACGGCTTCAACGCGTCCTTGTCGGAATTCCCGGATGACAAGACCACTGTCGTAGTGCTGTCGAACACAATTGGCAAGGACGTCGGTGTTACAAAGATTGCAGATCAAGTTGAGCACCTGGCCATCGGCCTGCCTGCGGTCGGAGTCAAGTTCTGATGCCGAGCCACACATGGTTGACCAGAGCGGTGAGAGGGTTTACGCGACTCACTTTGCGGCGTTCTCCGGCAATAGCGGTCGTTCTGCTCATCCTCAGCTGCGCTGACGTTGACGCGACGCGCGCCGGGGATGCCACTGCGGCAGGCGCAGTCGACATTCAGTGGGCGGTCCGCATCCCGTTGCGGGACGGAATCGCACTGAATGCCACCGTCTACCGGCCGAAGGGGCAGGGCGCCCCCGCGCCATGTGTCTTCACGCTGACTCCGTATATCGCCGATAGCTATCACGACCGCGCAATGTACTTCGCAGCGCATGGCTTGCCTTTCCTGCTCGTCGATGTCCGGGGCCGCGGTAACTCCGATGGCAAATTCACACCGTTCAGCCAGGAGATCAACGATGGCTACGATGTCGTGGAATGGCTGGCTGCCCAGCCCTATTGCAATGGCAAGGTGGCGATGTGGGGCGGATCCTATGCCGGCTTCGACCAGTGGGCCACGGCGAAGAATCACCCGCCGCATCTGGCTACCATCGTCCCCGCGGCTGCGGCGTTCCCCGGCGTTGATTTCCCGGCGCGCAACAATATCTCCTTCCAGTACTTGTTCCAGTGGTTGAACTACACCGCCGGCCGCGCATTGCAGCCAAAACTCTTTGCAGACGATGAATTTTGGCCTGCCTTATGGCGCGAGCGGTTCACGACGGGCCAGCCTTTTTCGAACCTCGAGCATGCGCTGGGCGGCGAACAAACGACGCTTCGCGAATGGCTGCGTCACCCGGCGGTTGATGACTATTTGGATCAAATGACGCCGACGACCGAACAGTTCAAGGCCTTGGATATTCCCATATTGACGATTACCGGAAGCTACGATGATGACCAGCCCGGTGCGCTCGAGTACTATCGCGATTTCATGCGCGTGGCGTCAGCCGCGCAGCGTGATAGGCACTTCTTGATCATAGGCCCTTGGGATCATGCGGCGACGCGCACGCCGCGCAGCTCAATCGGTGGAATGGAGTTCGGTCCGGCCAGCCTGGTTGACCTGCCGCAGCTGCATCTCGCCTGGTACCGTTGGACGATGGCCGGCGGTCCGAAACCGGAGTTTCTCAAGGATGCGGTCGCGTACTACGTCATGGGGGCGGAGGAATGGCGCTACGCCAGTAGCCTCGAGAAGGTTACCGCCGAGATGCAGCCGCTGCTTCTCAACTCTTCGGGGAATCCGACGCAGATTCTGAATTCGGGCATGTTGCAGAGACAAGACTCGAAGCGCGCGTCAGGTGCGCCCGATCACTTCATCTACGATCCGCGCGATGTCTCGACGGCGGAACTCGAGTCGCGCATCGATCCCAGCGATCTGACCGATCAGCGTCTGCTTTTCGCCCAGGAGGGGCATGAGCTTGTCTATTATTCAGATCCGGTCGATAAGAATACCGAGGTTTCCGGTTTCTTCAGATTGTCGGCGTGGATCGCGCTGGATCAGCCCGATACGGATCTTCAGGCGCAGGTGTATGAGATCACTGGCAACGGGCGCAGCATTTTGCTGACAACCGACCGAATAAGGGCTCGCTATCGCGAGAGTCTGCGAGTCGCGAATCTCGTGACGACACACAAACCGCTGCTGTACGATTTCAAACATTTCACGTTTGTTTCACGTCAATTGGCTCCGGGAAGCCGGCTTCGATTGGTTATCGGTCCCATCAATTCGATCTATACGCAAAAGAATTACAACTCCGGGAAAGCGGTGTCGGATGAGAGCATGGCCGACGCACGCGCTGTGACCGTGACGCTGCTGCACGACCAGGCTCATCCCAGTGCGTTGTACGTGCCGCTTGCGCCGCCACGGCGGCCAAGCGCTGCAAATTGACGTTATCGCCTGCGTTTCTTCGCCGATCCATGTGCCGGGCGAGCCGGATTGGCCAGTTTTTGCGGCGGAGACGGACTCACTTCCACTTCTCCGTGGAGAGACATCAACGAATCCATCAGCCCCTCATCCGGGCTCGAGCATACGCCGAGCACCGTCGCTTCATCCCAATTCTCGGCGGTGACATATGCATGCCCCATGGTGCTGTCGAGATAAATGGACTCTCCGACATTGAGAACGACGGGGCCGTAGAATTCGGTAAGAACTTTGATGCCGCCTTCCAGGACGTAGATGTATTCCTCACCGGAATGCCGGACGAGATCACCAAACTCTTGTGCGCTCTTGGCGCGGATACGCGTCAAAATCGGGATCATGCGCTTTCCGCGCAACTCAGAACACAGGTAGTGATACTCATAATTCTTCGTGTTCACGCGAATCGCATCGTCAGTGCGGCCGATGCTGCGGCGCGCAGTCACTGCCGGTTCGACCGTGTTGTCGACGGGCTCGGCGAACAACTCAGAAATTCGAATATGCAGTCGTTGGCTGAGTTGTACCAGCTTGTCATAGGTCAAGGTCAATCGGTCATGTTCTACTTTTGAGAGCGTCAACACGGGAATGCCGGTGCGCTGACTCATTTCCTTCAGCGTCCAGCCATTTCTGGAGCGCAGCGAGCGCAACAGGCTTCCCAGAGTCGAATGATGTGTCTTCACGTCCATAACAAGCCCCTATTCATGGAATCGAATTCGTTCTTTGCACTGTCCTGAACAGGATCACTCTGCCATTCAATCCGCAAGTCGCCGCTGCGCCGGGGCATGATTCAGGAAGTCCGCAAGGTCATAATTTCCAAGCAGGACCAATTGCTCAATCAGGATAGCGACCGCTGTGAAGCTTACATGCGGCGCGTGGAGGGTCAACAATCGAAGGACGGCCCTCATAAAAATCGAGGCTTTCAATCGCAACCAGGCGATTCCTTGGCCGGGCGCCATGTGCTCATTGGCCTAAAACCGGAGTAGTTGGGCCTAATCAGAGAAAAAAATTGACAATTTTCCATTTGGGACGATACTGGCTCGGTCACGACATCGTCGGGGGGGGCGGAGCAGTGTCGTCGGATCCCAATAAGAATTCGTCTCGAAGGGCATCGATCTCGTCGGGCGGTCGCTGGTTATCGACCCCGCGTAAAGAACTCTCAAGAAAAGTTTCAAAATAAAGGGAAGAATCATGAACGGTGCGGCAAAATCAGCGGTGCTCGGCTTGTTGGGTGTGGTTACCCCTTTCATCTGGCAACAAAGTGCGGCGCTCGACGCGGCCGGCTCGGCGGGGGGCGGCGCCAACTCTCTGGATGAGATCGTGGTCACGGCGGAGAAGCGTGAAGAAAAACTCAAGGATGTGCCCATGAGCGTGACTGCGTTGGGCGGCAGCAAGCTCGACAATCTGCAGGCCGTTGACTTCGCCGACTACGCAGCTTTGGTGCCGGGCCTCTCGCTGCAAGCGATCCAGCCGGGGAATACCCGTCTGACCTTGCGCGGTCAGAACGCAGGCGGCGTGGGTTCGACGGTAGCCGTCTATCTGGACGACGCACCATTCGGATCGAGCAATGCATTGCTCAACGGCTCCATCAACACCGGCGACTTCGATACCTGGGATATGCAGCGCATCGAGGTATTGCGTGGCCCTCAAGGCACTCTGTACGGAGCCAATAGCGAAGGCGGTCTTCTGAAATTCGTCACCAACGCCCCGGTGCTCGGCAGCCTGTCGGGTGCGGCCGAAGTGTCGGGCGAGAGTGTCGATCACGGCGGTAACGGCGGAGAGTTGCGCGCCATGGTGAACCTGCCGCTCGGCGATAAAATGGCCTTTCGCATCAGCGCCGTTGACCAGGATGTGCCCGGCTATATAGATGATCCATCGAACGGTGCGCGCGACTTGAATGATGGTCACAAGCAGGGCGGGCGGGCGTCTTTCCTGGCCGTGCCGACGGATGATCTTTCCATCCGGCTGACCGCCACATCGCAGCAAATGAAGTACAACGGAACGAACTCCGTCGATATCAACCCGGTCACTCTACAGCCGCTGCACGGCGATCTTGCGCAGGAACGCCTCTTATCGGAGCCGAGTAACTACAAGTACGAGAACTACAATGCGGCCATCGATTGGAATGCCGGACCTTTCCGTGTTTTGTCGAGCACCAGTTACGGCTTGTTGACCTCGGATACGGACTCCGATGAGACGCCCTTATACGGCGGATTGGCCGGCGAGATTTTTGGCGGGGCTCCCGCTGCCCTTCTCGACGACAACGTGGCCTCGAAGAAATTCACGCAGGAGATTCGTCTGGCATCGCCGGCTTCGGATCTACTGGAGTGGCAGGTGGGCGGCTATTTCACTCGTGAAACAGGTGTGTTGAACGAACATTTGAATGCGATACAGCTTCCCGGCGATGCATTGCTCGGCTTGTTGGAGCAGCCTGTCATCGAATCTACCTACAAGGAGTCGGCCGGGTTTGGCGATGTGACCTATCACTTCATCCCGCAATTCGACGTCCAAGTCGGCGGACGCTGGTCCCACAATGAGCAGACCGAGACGCAGGTTACCAATTTCAATCCTCTGATATCCCCCGTCCCGCAAATCATCAACGCAGACTCGAGCGCCAATGTGTTCACCTATTCGGTGGCGCCGCGTTGGCACGTGGACGCGAACACCATGGTGTATGCGCGCTTGGCGACCGGCTACCGCCCCGGCGGCCCCAACGCAATTCCGCCGGGCGCCCCGGCGAGCGTGGAGCGGCAATACGGCGCGGATAAAACTACCAACGTAGAACTCGGAGTCAGAACGACTCAGCTCGACGGGACTCTTTCCGTCAACGTGGCGGCTTATCATGTCAATTGGAAGAACATACAGCTCTTCGAATTGGTCGACGGCTTTGGTGTCAACGGGAACGGCGGGACGGCGCGAACTCAGGGCCTGGAATGGACTTTCGAATATCTTCCGGTGCATGGGTTGACCTTCCAATGGACCGGTGCTTTTACCCAGGCGAATCTGACCTCGCCCGCGCCGGCCCTGAACGCCAATTCCGGCGACGAGTTGCCCTATGCCCCGAAGTGGAGTACCTCGCTCGACGGTGACTATGAGTGGGCTGCGTTCGCCGACTACAAGGGTTTTGTGGGTGCCACCTGGAGCTATATAGGGGCGAAAACCAGCGATTTCGCCAGTTCCTCCGCCGCAACGCCCGGCCAGGTGGTCTTGCCGAGCTACAACACCACCGCTGTTCGTTTCGGCCTGGAAAACGATCACTACAAGGTAACGATTTACGGCAAGAACTTGAGCGATTCGCGCGGTATCACCAACTACGATAGCTTCGGCTCACCTTACTCCACCGTGAGTGTCATTCAGCCCCGCACGATCGGCTTCACGCTGTCTGTGAAATTCTGACTCCCCTCGCATAATGAGCGCGAAACAGGAACTGCCCACTCGGACGGTACAATTTCCGCAGGTCGCGGATCTGCCTTTTCCGTATTTGTTATTTCTCGGCGACACTACGCAGCGCGGCTATGCGAAAACCGCATTCGGACTGCGCGATTGGGCTCGCGATCGCTGCGTCGGCGAATGGTCGTGTGACGGTGCAACAATCAGCGTAGACCTGCCGCGGCTGACACCCAAAGAGGCGCACACCCGCGGTGCGCGCGCGCTCCTGATCGGCGTCGCCAATATCGGGGGCATCATCGGTGACCATTGGATGCCATCGCTGATCGAAGCGCTCGAAGCGGGTCTCGATATCATCGGCGGCGCGCACACCAAGCTCAACGATATACCTCTGTTGAAGAGCGTGGCGGAGCGGTGTGGCCGCAGACTGATCGACGTCCGCACGCCTCCGGCGAAAATACCGATCGCGTCAGGCCGCAGGCGATCGGGCAAGCGCTTGCTCACTGTGGGCACGGATTGCGCTCTCGGTAAAAAGTACAGCGCTCTGGCCCTCGCCCGCGCGTTCGCCGGGCGGGGTGTGGACGTGGATTTTCGCGCTACCGGACAAACCGGGATCCTGATCGCGGGCCGCGGAATTCCAATGGACGCAGTGGTCGCTGATTTCGAGGCCGGGGCGGCCGAAATGCTCAGCCCGGATTCACCGTCGGATCATTGGGATGTGATCGAAGGTCAGGGTTCGCTGTTCCATCCCGCATACGCCGCAGTTTCGTTGGGGCTTCTGCACGGGAGCCAGCCGGATGTCATCGTCGTCTGCCACGAACCCGGGCGCCCGCACGTCATGGGCTATCCCGACTATCCGATGCCGGACATCGCCGAGACCATTGACCTCAACCTGCGCCTCGGCCGCCGTACGAATCCGGCGATTCGCTGCGCGGGTGTCAGCTTGAACACATCGGGGTTCGATGAGAGCGCTGCGAGTCGAATTCTTGCCGAGGAGAGTGTGCGCTGTGGCTTGCCGGTCGCAGATCCGATACGCGCCGGCGCGGAATTCGAACGGCTGGTGGATGCCTGTCTCGCCTGAATGATTGGGTTTGTAATCAAACAAGAGAAATCATGCCTACGATCAAGATACTGACAGCGGCTCTGCTGACACTGGTGATGGCATCTGCCGACGGAGCCGATGCGCCGCCGCCCGTGGACCAACCCGCCGGCGTTGCGATGACGGCGCAAGACGTGAATGCGTGGCTCGACGGCTATCTGCCCTATGCGTTGCACACCGGCGACATCGCCGGTGCCGTGGTCGCCGTGGTGAAGGATGGAGCAATCCTGACCGAACGCGGCTACGGTTATTCGGATGTCGCCAAGCGCACGCCCGTCGATCCGAAAACCACTTTGTTCCGGCCCGGATCGGTGTCGAAGCTGTTCACCTGGACCGCCGTGATGCAGCTCGTCGAGCAGGGCAAGATCGATCTGGATGCCGACGTGAATCGCTATCTGGATTTTAAGATTCCGCCCCGCGACGGCCTGCCGATCACGATGCGCAATCTCATGCAGCATACGGCGGGCTTCGAGGAGCAGGTCAAGGGCCTCATTTCCGAGGATCCCAAAGCTCCCGGGTTGGAGGCTTTGCTGAAGCAGTGGGTGCCTGAACGCGTCTTCGCGCCGGGGTCGACCCCGGCGTATTCCAACTACGGCGCGGCGCTTGCCGGCTACATCGTGCAGCGGGTATCGGGCGAGTCGTTCAATGACTATATAGAGAAGCACTTGTTCGCGCCGCTCGACATGCAACACTCGAGCTTCCGTCAGCCCTTGCCGGAGACGCTAGCGCCGCTGATGTCCAAGGGGTATGTACTGAGCTCCGGCGAACCGCATCCCTTCGAGATCGTGGGGCCGGCTCCCGCCGGCGCGTTGTCCTCCCCGGCAGAGGACATGGCGCATTTCATGATTGCACAGCTGCAAAACGGCCAATATAACGGCAACCGCATCCTCGGTGCCGAAGCCGCCGAGACCATGCACAATAGTCCGCTGACCGTTCTGCCGCCGCTCAACCGGATGGAGCTGGGCTTCTTCGAAACCAATGTCAACGGCAGGGAAGTGATCGCACATTTGGGCGACACAGAGTATTTCCACACTTCCTTGCACTTGTTTCTCAAGGAAAACGCGGGTTTTTACGTCTCGTTCAACAGCAGGGGCAAGGACGGTGCCGCCGGCCCTCTGCGCAACGCCCTGTTCATGGATTTTTCGGACCGCTACTTTCCCGGCGACGAAAAGGACGGACGGGTAGACAAAGAGACCGCGGCTCGGCATGCGGCGATGCTGAGCGGCCGCTGGGTCAATTCGCGCGGATCGCAGTCGAACTTCTTGGCCTCGGTTGGGCTGCTCGGGCAGATCAAAGCCGGCGTCGATGCCAAGGGCGAATTGACGCTGCCGTTCCTAGGGTTGAACGGCAAACCGCGGCACTGGGTCGAGACTGCGCCCTTCGTGTGGCGGGACAGTAATGGCCATGATCGTCTCGCCGCCAAAGTGGTCGCCGGCAAGGCAGTGCGTTTCAGTTTCGATGAGATTTCGCCCTTCATGGTGTTCGATCGTGTGCTCTGGTACAAGGACGGCGCGTGGCTGACACCGGCTTTGTGCGCCGGCTTGGGGGCGCTTGCGATCACCGCACTGCTGTGGCCGATCGCTGCCATCGTGCGCCGCCGCTACGGCGCGACTCTGGCGCTGGACCCCGGCGCGCTACGCGCCTATCGCTGGAGCAAGATCGGCGCGATCGCGATCCTCGCCGGTTTGGCGCTATGGGCTTGGACGATCAGCCGGATGCTCAATGACAACAGCAATCTCAGCGCCAAGTTCGACTCATGGCTGCTCCTTACGCAGGCCTTCGGCGCCATCGCTTTTATCAGCGGCTGCGCCGCGATCCTGTGGAATCTGCGGACGGTGTGGGCGGGAAATCGACGCTGGCCGGCCAAGACCTGGAGCATCGTACTTACCTTAGCGGCCTTCGTCGTACTGTGGGCTGCCTTTGCGTTCAAGCTGATCAACTTTGGGGCGAATTATTGATGCCCGAATACTACGTTGATGGCGCGGAGTAGCGGCGAGCAGGCATGGGGGCAACGCGCGCCGCTTTACCATGACGATAAGGCGATCGATCCTTGTCTAAATATCGAATAGGTGCTACTTACGGGGACCTCCATAGCACTGGATCAGGGTTCGATATGCAAATAACTAGACTCATCTGCCTTGTTGCTTGCGCGCAGCTGGCCGTCGCGGCGGCATGCGCTGCCGAAACCACTATCGTGAACAACGTTCTGGGTCCCGAAGGTCCGTTGTACGTTGACGGCAACCTGTACTTCGTGGGCTGGGTGTCGAACACGATGTCGAAATGGGACGGCAAGACCGTCACCGTGCTCAACTCGCTGCCGGGCTGCAGCCACAACGGTCTGGCCCTCACCAAGGATAGAAACCTCCTGCTTGCGTGCACCGCCGAGCATGGCGCGATCCTCGAAGTCGATCTGTCGGGTAAGCAGTTACGCCGGTGGGACACGGATGACCGGGGCAATAAATTCGAGGGCGGCATCAACGATGTCATGGTGACGGCCAACGGCGGCGCCTACGCGACGGTGTTTGGGCACGATGGCACCCTACCGACTACAGTGACCGGAAAGATTGTTTATCTTGCGCCCGGCGGCCAGAAGTGGGTCGAGGTCGCGAACGATCTCAATTATGCCAATGGTATCGGCATTTCTCCAGACCAGAAAACACTGTACGTCAGCGAAACGGTGGGAAATTGCATACTGAAA
The DNA here is from genome assembly GCA_963807505.1 of uncultured Gammaproteobacteria bacterium. GTDB lineage: Bacteria > Pseudomonadota > Gammaproteobacteria > Steroidobacterales > Steroidobacteraceae > Bog-1198. Next base: position 180,909 of record CAWECC010000003.1, read on the forward strand.
TTCAACGTGAATGGCGATGGTTCGCTCAGTCACAGAGCGAATTTCGCGCTGCTCAATGTTCTGACGCCAAACAAAGTCAATACCTGGTGGCTCGGGCCGGATAGCATGAAGATCGACCACAAGGGCAATATGTATGTCGCCCAATGGTCCGGCGGAAAGATCCTCAAAATATCCCCCGAAGGGAAGCTCCTGCGGCAGTTCGAGATCGCGGCCGGCGACGGCACGACCAATGTGGCGTTCGGCCCCGGCGAGAAGGAATTGTACGTAACGGTGGTCAAAGATCCGAATGATTCCCAGGCGAAGGGCAGTATCGTGAAGATTCCCAATGCCGATTGAATGGCGAAAGCACCGGGAGCAATGCATGCATCTTCGACCATCGATCTCAGCGGCTTGCGCGGCGCTCTTTACCTGCGCGGCGCTCGCGGCCGGAACGCACGACATGCCGACGGCAAAGCCGGAGAGCGTCGGCATGTCCACCGAGCGCCTGGCGCGGCTCAACAATGGCATGAAGGAGTTGATCGATTCGGGGCGCCTGGCGGGTACGGTGACCATGGTCGCGCGGCACGGCAAGGTGGTTGAATTCGAGTCGGCAGGCAAGCGTGATTTGGCGTCGAATTCCCCGATGCAAAAGGACAGCATCTTTCGCATCTACTCCATGAGCAAGCCGATCACCGGCGTCGCGATGATGATGCTGTTCGAGGAAGGCAAGTGGCAGCTGAACGATCCCGTCGCCAAATACGTGCCCGAGTTTGCGAATCTCAAGGTCTACGGCACCGATGCCGCCAACAATGTGGTGCTCAAGGACCCGGTCCATCCGGTCACCATGCGCGAGCTGATGTCGCATACCGGCGGCTTCACCTACGGGTATTTCAGCAACACGCCGGTCGATAAATTGCAGCGCGACGCGGATGTGCTCAACGTCGGCAACACGCTGGATGAATTCATCAGCCGTGTCGCAAAACTTCCTCTCAATGCCCAGCCCGGCAGCGAATGGCATTACAGCATTTCTGTCGATATTCAGGGATACATCGTGCAGAAGCTGTCCGGCATGCCTTTCGATGAATTTCTCGAGAAGCGCATCTTCAAGCCGCTCGGCATGGTCGATACGGGGTTCTACGTTCCGAAGGAGAAGCTCAATCGCTTCGCGCAAATGTACAGCTATGACAAGGACGGCAAGCTGCATGCGGTCGGCACGAGCGAGGGTCTGAATCACGATTTTAGTGCGAAGCCGGCGCTGTCCTCGGGCGGAGGCGGCCTGGTGTCGACGGCGAGCGACTACATGCGCTTCTGTCAGATGCTCTTGAACGGCGGCCAATTAGACGGCGTGCGGCTGTTGTCGCCGCGCACGGTTGAAATCATGCGTACGAACGTGCTGGCACCGGACATGTCCATATTCGGTCCCGGCGCAGGCTTTGGTCTGGATTTTGCCGTGTACACCGAGCCTGTGGCGGCCGGGGGCTACTACAGCAAGGGCACCTTCTGGTGGGGCGGGGCGGCGGGCACCTGGTTCTGGATCGACCCGGCCAGCGATCTGATCGTGATCGGCATGATTCAGCAGGTTGCGGGGACCGGTGCGGCGCCCGTGGCCGATGTTCCGGACGTGCGCGGCCTGTCGCACGCCTATACCTACCAGGCCATAGTCGACTGATCAGAACGAGCGCGGCAAACCCAGTCCTTCCGCAATCATGCCGCTTCGATAAGCGGGGCCGCACCTGAGCGGCACGGCCGCGTGCGCGGCGCGCGGACCCCTACAGAGTCAGCGGCTTGGACTCGGCGGTCGTCACGGAGATCTCCGCGCAATCGCCGGTGATGCGCACCGGGTGCGTCGCAAGCGGGCGCGCCGCCGGAGCGCCCAGCACGCGCCCATCGCGCACGTCGAAGGAGGCACCGTGCAGCGGGCAGATCAGGCGCGTGCCGCGCAAGCGGCCTTCGTTGAGCCGCGCATAGGCATGCGTGCAAATATTGTCGAGCGCGAAGACGCCCTCCTTGGTGCGGCACAGAACGATTTCACGGCCGCCGAGCGCACAGGCCCGCATGGTTCCCACGCCAAGTTCTGCGAGCGGGATGGACAAGGATGGGCTGTTCGACATCGATTGGGCCCTCGAGCGCGGCGGCCGATGGCCGCTCGCATCGGCAACGTGCGATAACTGGAGTGCAATACTACCATCGCAACAACTGCCGTTCGTGCAACGGCAACAACGGAGCGTGACAATGGCCAGGAAAATTACCTTCATCGCCAAGGGCTGCGACGTGGTGGGCATGATGCAGGAGATCGCGCGGCCGGCCTAAGGGCGGCTACCCAAGACACCAGAACTTAATCGACGCGCACCTGTCCGATAGCGGATCATGGTCGGTTCACTGAGCTAATGGAGTCTAAATGCATCTCATCGGTCGGCAGGGTTCGATGGCGCGGGTCTGTGTGCTTGCGTTGGGGGCCCTGATGGGGGCGACTTCGGTCGGAATGGCCGGTACGGACAAGCCCGCCGGGCCGCGCTTCGGCACCTTTGGGATCGATCTGGCCGCCCTGGACCCGTCGGTCAAGCCCGGAAATGACTTCTTTCGCTACGTCGATGGCCGTTGGCTGGCGACCGAGAAAATCCCGGCTGATCGCGCCACCTGGGGCTCTTTCGCCATGCTGCGGGAGCAGTCGGATTCCGATGTAAAGGCCATCATCGAGAGCGCCGCGGCGGCCGATGCCGCCAAGGGAACGAACGAGCAGAAGATCGGCGATTACTACAAGGCATTCCTGGATACCGACAAGATCGATCAGCTTGGGCTGGCGCCTGCGAAAGCAGGCCTGGCAGCAATTGCCGGGCTCAAGACGCACGAGCAGGTCGCTGCGCTGATTGCCGCTCCCGGAATGCCGCTCGACGGCCCGATCGGTTACGGCATCTCCCTCGATGAAAAGAACCCCGATCGCTACATCATTGAAATCGGACAGTCCGGCCTGAGCTTGCCGGACCGTGAGTATTATCTGAAGACCGATCCGCAGTTTGCGGATATCCGCGCCAAGTTTCTGGTACACGTGGAGAAAATGCTGGCACTGGCCGGCCACAAAGACGCCAAGGCAGAGGCCGCGCAAATCCTGGCCTTGGAAACCTCGATTGCCAAGCTGCACTGGGAAGTGGCGAAACGGCGAGAACGGGATCTGACCTACAACCTCATGACCGTTGCATCGCTCGAGAAGGACGCGCCGGCGTATCCATGGGGCGCCGCACTCGAGGCGTCCGGACTGTCGGGAGTCAAGGAAGTCGTCGTGGCCGAATGGAGCGCGGTTCCCGCGCTGGCCGAGCTGTTCAAAGGCACCCCGGTCCCGGACTGGAGGACTTATCTCACGTATCAATACTTGAGGGGCGAAGCCGCGGTGCTGCCGAAGGCGTTCGATGACGAGAATTTCGCATTCTACGGCCATATTTTGAATGGCCAACCCCAGCAGCGGGAACGCTGGAAGCGCGCCGTGCAGGCCACCAACGGCGCGTTGGGGGAGGCCGTGGGCAAGCTCTACGTGGAGAAGAAATTCCCGCCCGCATCGAAGGCGGCAATGGAAACACTGGTGGAGAATTTACGCAAAGGCTACGCCCAGCACATCTCGAGCGGGCCGTGGATGACCGCCGAGACCAAGCAGGTTGCTCTGCAAAAGCTCGCTGCGTTTCGTCCCAAGATCGGCTACCCCAACAAGTGGCGCGACTATTCCAAGCTCGAGGTCAGGCCCGGCGATGCTTTCGGCAACCACGAGCGCGCAGAGGTGTTCGACTGGAATCGGCAGCTCGCCCGCTTGAACAAACCGACCGATCGTGACGAGTGGGGGATGACGCCGCAGACGATCAACGCCTACTACAATCCCGTATTCAACGAAGTGGTCTTTCCCGCAGCGATCCTGCAGCCCCCGTTCTTCGATCCCAAGGCCGATGCCGCGGTCAACTACGGCGCGATCGGCGCCGTGATCGGCCACGAAATGGGTCATGGCTTCGACGATCAAGGCGCGAAGTCGGACGCCAAGGGCGTCTTGAGAACCTGGTGGAAGCCCGAAGACGTCGAGGCCTTCAAGAAGCGCACCGATGCACTGGCCGACCAATATTCTCAGTTCGAGCCGCTCAAAGGATTGCACGTGAACGGCCGCCTGACGCTGGGCGAAAACATCGGCGATCTCGGCGGTGTCACCATCGCGCACGATGCCTATTTGATTTCCTTGCACGGTGCTCCGGCACCGGTCATCGACGGCTACACCGCCGACCAGCGTTTCTTTTTCGGCTGGGCACAGGTCTGGCGCACGCTCGATCGCGACGAGTCGGTACGCAATCAGGTGATGACCAACCCGCATAGCCCGGGCGAATACCGCGTCAATGGAGTCGTCCGCAACGTAGATGCCTGGTACACGGCCTTCGGCGTCAAGCCGGGTGACAAGCTGTACCTGCCGCCCGACCAACGCGTGCATATCTGGTGAGTACCTCGGCGCTGTGATGTTGAGCGGTTGACGGTATTCACCCGAGGAGCTGAGCGGTTGCGGGGCAACGAGGAAGCAGTTGCCCCGCAACCGCTCAGCCCCTCGGGCGAATACTCTCACCGCCTCACACCACCCCGCCGAGGGCACCCGATTGCTCCCTTTAGACGGTGATGTACCTCCTGCGCGGTGCTGTACGTCGGCCAGTGCGCACGGTCAGGGGGGATAAGACGTGGGAGGCCAACTGATCCCGCCCGTTGGCCTCCCACGTCTTATCCCCCTGACCGTGTGAACCGGTCAACATCACCGTGCGGAGGCACTAGCGGCGAGTTCGGTCGATCCCCCTGGCCAGACGATAAAAGCATTCCAACAAGGGAAGCGGCAGGTTCAATCGCGCCGCTTCGCGCACGGCATAGCCCAGGGTTTCCTCGATCTCCAGCGCGCGGCCGCCTTCCAGATCCTGCAGCGTCGATATGCGGTGATCCGGGGCGCTCAACCTGGTCTGATTGCCGAGCGCCTGGATGATGGCCACCGCTTCTGCTTCCGAAACACGCCCGATGGTCGCCACCGGGAGCGGCGACCGGTCGGACAGGGTAATCTTGCGCGCTGCCGATAGGGCGCCGATCTCACGTATCAAGCGGGCCAGGACGAGCGCCGAGTCCGGGTCGGCAAAATATTTCCAGGTGACGGCGCGAGTCGTGATCGCCAGCGCCATCATTCCTGCCCAGGCCGCGAACTTGGACCATTCGAGGCTTTGAATGTCATTGACGGCGCTGGCGCGCACACCGGAATCGTCGATGGCTTTGGCGAACCGCGTTGCGCGAGCGCTCACGCCGCCGTCCAGTTCGCCGATGCACAGCTGCTCATTGCGGGTGAACAATATCTCGCCGTCGGACAATAGTTCGCCGCTGGTATTCGCCAGTGCGCCGAGCACCCGCTCTCTGCCCCACGCCGCGGCGAGCTGATCATTCTTCATCAGCCCGTTCTGGATCGAGAACGCGGTCCCGATCCGCGCATGTAGAAGCGGCTCGAGGGCGGCCTCAGTGCCGTACGTCTTGGTCGCCACGATCAAGACCTCGGCGCCGCCGAATTCGGACATATCGGTCAACACCGGCACCGATTGCGAGAACTCCACCAGCCCTTTGATGCGAAGGCCGCGGAGTTCTATCTCCTGAGCACGCTTCCCTCGGGCCAGCATGACCACCGTGCGCCCCGATCGGGCCAAGTGGGCGCCGATGATGGAGCCGATGGCGCCTGCGCCGAGAATCGCAAATTCGACATCGCCTATCGCCATGGGCGGCTTCCGTGGTTGATCGGGCCAGCCTAACCCAGCCATCGAGGGGCTGGCAATTGACACTGCTCGCCCGCAGGTTAGCATGCGCGCAGAGGTGACTCATGATCCTTGCCTTATCGACTTGGCCTGAAATCCAGAATCGGTTGCGCGAATCCACGACGGTGGTGATTCCCATCGGCTCCAATGAACAGCACGGGCCTACCGGCCTTCTCGGCACGGACTGGCTGTGCCCCGAGATCATTGCGAACGAGGCGCACCGAGGCGGCGGCGATATCTTGGTCGCGCCCACTTTCAACATCGGGATGGCCCAGCATCATCTGGGTTTCCCTGGCACGATTTCTCTTCGGCCATCGACGTTCCAGGCTGCGATTTGCGATTGGGTGGCTTCGCTGAGCCGGCATGGGTTCGAGCGGATTTACTTCTTGAACGGGCATGGCGGCAATGTCGCCTCCATCGAGGCCGCCTTCTCCGAGGCCTATGCGGCTTACTCGTTCACCGCAAGAGTCTGTCCGCACATGCTGAAGCTTCGAAATTGGTGGCAGCTGCCGGGGATAGGCAAGCTGGCGGAGGATCTGTTCCCGTCTGGACACGGCTCGCACGCCACACCTTCGGAAATCGCCATTACCCAAAGCGCCTATCCCGACAGCATCAAGCGCGCGGTATGTACGCCCCAAATCGCTCCCACGGGCCCGATCCGCGATGCCTTGGATTATCGCGCTCGATTTCCCGACGGCAGGATTGGTTCGGACCCGCTGCTGGCGTCTCCGGAAAAAGGCGCGCGCTTGATCGCGAGCGCCGCCGCCGCGCTCATCCGAGACCTGGCCGAGTTCTCCCGGGAACCCTTCATGGTCGAGAAGCCGAATTTGCGGTGACGGTGTGGCGCTCGGGCACGCGCACCTGCATCATGTGCCGTGATTATTTTCGGCTCCCGGAGAATCTGATGAAGAAGACGTTGTGGCTGGTCGCCCCTGTTCTGGTGCTATCTTCGCTGTCTTTGGCCGAGCCGTCCTCGCCGATCGACTCGGCGCGGATGTCGGCAACGGTCAAGACGCTTGCCTCGGATGAGTTCGAAGGGCGCGCGCCCGGCACCGCGGGCGAAGCGAAGACCGTGGCCTACCTCATCGATCGATTCCGCGCCATGGGACTCCAGCCGGGTGGAGAGAACGGCGACTGGATTCAGAAGGTGCCCTTGATTCACAACATCGCCGGGACACCATCTCGGCTCGAGGTACGGGTCGGTGGATCGGTCGTGCCGCTGCTGCCGGGGCGGGACATCAACCCGCAGACGGCTCGCCCCGTCTCCCGCGTTGCGATCACCGGCGCGCCCATGGTGTTCGTCGGCTACGGAGTCGAGGCACCGGAACGAGGCTGGGACGATTTCAAGGGCACCGATCTTCATGGCAAGGTTGCCGTCTTCCTCGTCAACGATCCGGATTTCGAAGCCGCGCCGAATGAGCCTGTGGCGGGCAAGTTCGGCGGCCGCGCCATGACCTATTACGGCCGGTGGACCTACAAGTTCGAAGAGGCGGCGCGCCGCGGAGCGACCGCTGCGCTCCTGGTCCATGAGACCGAGGCTGCGGGGTACGGCTGGAATGTCGCCGGCAACTCGGTCGGGGGCACTTATGACATCGTTCGATCGGCCGGCCAGCCGCAGCCCGTACTGCTGCAGGCGTGGATCTCGCGCGAAACCGCCGTTGCCCTGTTCGCCAAGGCCGGGCTGGACTTCAGCGCGCTCAAGCGCCAAGCGCGGAACCCGGACTTCAAGCCGGTGGAACTCGGTGACGCCCGCTTCAGCATCGACATGCCGGTCGAGTCCGCGCGCGTGCAGAGCCGCAACGTCCTCGCCAAGCTGCCGGGTACGAAACACCCCGACGAGACCATTCTGTTCGCCGCGCACTGGGACGCGTACGGGGTCGGTGCGCCTGACCCTGAAGGGAAAACCATCAGGCCGGGCGCCAATGACGATGGGCTGGGCATCGCCGGCGTGCTCGAACTCGCACAAGCCTTTGCGAAGGCACCGCGGACCGAACGAACGCTGGTCTTCGCGGCCTGGACGGGGGAAGAGCGCGGATTATTAGGATCGGAAACCTTTGGAGTCCACCCGATCTACCTGCCGGCAAAAATGGTGGCCGACCTGACGATCGACATCCTGCAGACTGCGGGGGCTTCGCGCGACGTCGTTCTGGTCGGCGCCGGTCAGAATGCGCTGGAGGACGATCTGGCGCGCGCCGCCGCCGCGCAAGGCCGCACCGTCACGCCGGATGCCAAGCCGGAGCGCGGTCTCTTTTATCGCGCCGATCATTTCTCTCTTGCCAAGCGGGGCGTGCCTACGCTGTTGCTGATGGGAATCGGCGGCGGTGCCGATCTGGTCAAGGGCGGCCGCGCCGCCGGTGACGCCTGGGTCAGCGATTACACGGCGCATTGCTACCATCAGACCTGCGATGCCTGGAGCCCGCTCTGGGACTTGCACGGTGCGGTGGAAGATGTCAACCTGTTCTATCGGATCGGGCTCGAGCTGGCGGACTCGCGCCGCTGGCCCGAGTGGCGAGCGACTTCCGAGTTCAAAGCGGTGCGCGATGCGAGTGCCTCTGCACGACGGTGATGTAGACCGTGCGCACTGGCCGACGTACATCACCGCGCAGGCGGTACATCACCGTCAACCGGTCAACATCATGGTGCCGAGGTCTAGTGCGAAGCTGCACCCAAAGTGCGGGATAGGAAATCCGCGGTGGCTTGATCGGCTTTGAGCCACGATGCATGGCGCAGAAACCCGTGGATCTCGTTGGGAAGCACGAGTTCTTCGTAGGTAACATTTCGGGCGTCGAGCCGCCGCGCGAGGTCGATGGTCTGCTGAAAAGGCACATTGCGATCATCGTCGCCTTGGATCAGCAATACTGGCGATTTCCAAGCATCGACGTTCGCATCGGGCGATGAATTCCACGCGGTTTGCATGGCCTGGTCGCGGTCGCCTTTCTCGTACCGGTCGGCGGGTTTGCCGAGCCAGTCGTTCATCAGCCGCGACCAATCATGAACGCCGTGCCAATCGGCCCCGGCCTTGAAGATGTCGGAGTTGCGAGCAAGTGCAAGTCCGGTGAGATAGCCGCCGTACGAGCCTCCCCAGATGCCGATGCGCTTCCCGTCCACACTCGGCAGGGACTGCAGGAAACGCGCGCCGGCCAGCACGTCTTGATATTCGCTCGCTCCTGCGAATCCGGCGTGCTCGGGCTGATGAAAGGCACGCCCATAACCGATGCCGAGCCGGTAATTGACGGAGAGCACGACGAAACCGTGCGCCGCCAGGTACTGATTCAGGGCGTAAGAATTGCTGTAGTAGTCCATGTAATGCCAGCCGAGCAGCATTTGGCGGGGAGGGCCTCCGTGGACGAAGATGACGCCGGGCTTTGCCGCGCGAGACGTTGAATCGCCGCTGGCGAACAACTGTCCGTGCACCTGCACGCCGTCGGCAGCCTGGAAGATCACACGCTTCGGCGTCGCGAGCTGCGCGACGGGAAAGTCAGGCGGCGGCTCACCGCCCGCCAGGGTCACGCGATGCGAGCCGTCGAGATTCGCGACGGCAATCGCAGGCGGCGTTTGCGCGCCGGCGGCCACGAACGCGACGCGATCCTTGGCCGCGGCGACCGGCGTCCATTCGAGCGTGGCACCGGAAGTGACGGGCTCGGGAGCGCCATGATCGACGGCAACGCGGAAGACATGGCGCCGGTCATCGTCGGCGGAGTCGGTGCCGGTATTCGCGTCGTAAATCATGAACCGATGGTCGCGGCTCTCAGCGACATGCTCGACCATGAATGCACCCGGCGTGAGTAAGACGGGAGTTCCGCCGCTCGCCGGCATGGCATAAAGATGCGGCCAATCGTCGAGATACGCCAGGAAGATCAACCGGTCGCCCATCCAATGCAGATTCGATCCTCCTTCCACATCGGGATACGATCCGGCCAGCGTTTTCGGGCTCTGCCACAGTACTCGGCCCAGTCCGTCGCCGGCCGATGCCACCCAGATCGACCAGGGACGCGGCGTGGGTGTCAGGGCGGGCTCCGGTGGACCGCCATCGCCCGGTTGGCGCACGAACGCCACCCGACTACCATCCGGCGACCAGCGGGGCGAGCCATCGTTGCCGGTGCCCGGTGCCAAATACACCAGCGGTGCATCTTTGGACGAAAAAATTCCGATGAATGCGTGGTCGCCGCGGTTGGACACGAACGCCAGCCGGCTGCCATCCGGCGACCAGCGAAGATCGCCGTCCTTGCCGCGGTCGAAGAACAGGTGCTCCGGTTTGCCGCCATCGAGCGGCACCGTCCACACATGATCGTCCTTCACGTAGGCGAGCTGCCCCTGCGCGGAGATTGCCGGTGCATCGCCCTCGGCAAGTTTCACCGGCTCACCGCCACCGGCCAGCGGCACCGACCAGATGGATATTTCCGGCTGTACCGGCGAGGACGCCGGATCGGGTGAGAGGCCGCCCTCGGCGGCCCAGTTCGCGTCGTGGTCCCCGCCGCGCACGAAAACCAGGCGCGAGCCGTCGGGGGAGAACGTCAGCTGCGTAATTTCCTGGCCGTCGTCTTCGCTGTTGTGAGTGATCTGCAGCGGCGTGAAGGCGGGTCCGCGCGCCACCCACACGTTGCGGACGCCGCCGAGATTGCTCACCCACGCTATCGCATCGGCGCGCTCCGCCGCCGTGAGCTGCGAGGCGTACGAGTAGTGCAGCACCTGCGCCATCGAGAAATCGGCACGTGGAGTGGCGGACCAGGCGCAGGGCGCCATGCACAGCATCGCCAACAGATATTTTAGAGAGCGAACATTCGGCATGATATGCGCACCTTCCCGAGGGATCGTGAGGCTAGCATACGTAGCGCGCCGCGGTCCGTACGCTATCATTGGCGAAAACCACAGGGGGGGATGTGATGGACAGACGGCAACTGTTGGGTCTCGGTATTTCAATCGGCGCGCTCGCCACCGCCGGCAGAGGTCTCGCCGCCGATATCCGCGCTGCGCCGGCCGGACCCTATGCGCAGTCCTTCGATCTGCTCGACCGCTACGTTGAGCGGTACCTGCAAGAAATGAACGCTCCGGGTCTCACGCTCTGCCTCGCCGACGCGGGCGGCGTGCAGCGGGTCTGCACCTATGGTGTCGAGGATCTTGCCCGGCGCGTCCCGCTGAACGAAAACAGGCTGTTCCACATCGGCTCGATCACCAAGTCCTTCCTCGGACTGTGCCTGATGCAGCTGCACGATGAGGGCACCCTGGATCTGCACCGCCCCATCCGGAAGTATCTGCCGTGGCTGCCTTTCGACGACGGTGTTCAGCCGCTCACCGCGCACGATCTGCTGACCCATTCCGCCGCGCTTCCCGATGGGCAGCTTTTCCCCGCGGACCCGGCAGTTCGGCACCGGCCGACCGCGGCACCGGGCACCTTCTTTCACTATTGCAATATGGGCTACGAGGCGCTCGGGCTTCTGCTCGTCAGCCTCGATGGCCGGCCGCTGCAAGAGTCATTTCGCGCGCGAATCCTGCAACCGCTCGGCATGACTGCGACCGAGCCGGTCATCAGCCTCGACGCCTTCGAGCGGATTGCGACGAGCTATCAGGCCACTTATTCCGATCGCCCCTACCCGCGCCAGGGACCGCTCTCGCAAAGCCCGCCCATCGCCGTGGTTGCGGCCTCCGGCTGCATCGCATCCACCGCACGCGACATGGGCGCCTATCTGACCATGCTCATCAACCGCGGCACTGCGCCGGCCGGCCGGATCGTGTCTGAGTCAGGCTTCGATTTGTTCGCGCACCCCCATATGCCGGCCAAGGAGTTCGGTCCCGGCGCATCCTACGGGTATGGGATCGCCGTCGACCGCCTCGACGGACACACCCGCCTGAAGCACACCGGCGGCATGGTGTCCTTCGCTTCGGCGCTTCAAGTGGACGTGGAGGCCGGCGTCGGCGCCTTCGCCTCCATCAATGCCATGCAGGGCTACCGCCCGACGGCCGTTGCCGAATATGCGCTTCGGCTGATGCGCGCCTGCCGTACCGGATCGGCTTTGCCGGAACCGCCGCCACCGAAGCCGGCTCTGCGCGTCCCCGAGGCTGCTCAGTACGCCGGACGTTACGAGGGAACGGCCGGACAAACGCTCAATATCGTCGCGGAGGGCGACCGCCTTTATTTGGCGCATCGAGACACACGGGCGTCGCTCGAACCTGCGATCGAACCTGAGAACGCCTTTACGGTTTTACATCCGGATTATGCTCACTTCGCCCTGCTGTTCGGCAGCGGCGACAGCGATGCCAAGGCGCCGTTCACCGAGGCGGGCTGGGGCGACGACTGGTTCGCGGCGGCCGGCAACAAAGGCGCGCGCTCGTTCAAGGTGCCCGCCGCATGGCGGGCCTACGCAGGACACTACCGCAACGAAGATCCATGGATCGGCAGCGCGAGGATCGCGATACGAGGCGGCAAACTCTGGCTCAACGGCGTCGTGCCGTTGGAGCCTGCGCAAAACGGCCGCTTTTATTTGCGCGATGAAGCCGACAGCCCTGAGTGGGTGAGCTTCTCCGACATCGTGAACGGCCGGGCGATGCGCATGCGGTTATCCGGCGCCGATCTGCAGCGGGCCTGACCGAATCATTTGCCCACCTGCGTGGGAACTGGCGGGGCTGATTTGAGCACGGTCGGCTTCGCCGTCTTCAGCCGTTCCAGTGCCTCTGCAATGGCCGCATCGAGCTGCGGATCGCGATCCTCGTTAACGGCGACAGGGTCCAGCGGCACGTCTATGTCCGGCGCGACTCCCTCGTTTTCCACGTGCCATTCTCCCTCGGGCGTGATAGAAGCGAAAATACGGAACGGTGAGCCTTCCGCCGTCGATCAAGGGCGGGTTGGCGGAGATGCCGATGAGGCCGCCCCAGGTGCGCGTACCGATCAGCTTGCCGAGGCCGAGATACCTGAAGCCATAGGGTAAGAAGTCGCCTCCCGATCCTGCATCCTGGTCGATCAACATCACCTTGGGCCCGTAGATCGCCGGCCGCCGGCGTGTTGAACACCAGTCCGTCACGGTCCTTCCAGCCCGAGAGATATTTGCGGTTCAGCACCTCGAGCACATAGTTCGCCGCCTGGCCGCCGCTGTTGCGGCGGTCATCGACGATCAACGCATCCTTGTCGACCGCCGGGAAGAACATCCGGTTGAAGAACGTGAAGCCGCCGTCCGCGGTGTCCGGCAGATACACATAGGCGACTTTGCCGCCGCTGTGGCGGTCCACGTAGTCGCGGTTGTGCTCGACCCACTCCCATTGGCGCAGTGCCGTCTCGTTGGCGATCGGGATCACGATGGCAGTGTCGCGCCGATTTCGTGGTGCCGTCGCGGCTCAGCGTGAGCGTTACCTGCTTGTCTACCGTGCCCTCGAGCAGCGAGAAGATATTGACCCTGCCATCCAGCGCGTGGCCATTGATGGCCAGGATGGCGTCGCCTTCCGCGGCATTGACGCCCGCCGCGGCGAGCGGGCCGACGAGGAACGGATTCCAGCGATCGCCACGGTAGATCCTTTGGATGCGGTAGAGATTGTTCTCCACTTTGAAGTCCGCGCCGAGCAGGCCGATTCCGGCCGGCCGCTCGCTGTCGAGATCGCCGCCGCTGATTCGGTTATGGCCGACCTGCATCTCGCCGATCATCTCGATCAGCAGGTCGTTCAAGTCCTCGCGGCGCTGCACGAATTCGAGCAGCGGCTCGTAGCGCGCGCGTACTGCGCGCCAATCGAGGCCGTGCATGTTCGGATCGTAGAAGAACTGCTGTTCCATGCGCCAAGCTTCGTCGAAGATCTGCCGCCATTCCTGGCGCGGATCGACGAACATGCGCAGGCCGCCCAGATCGACCGGCTTGGCGTCGAGTTTCTCGCCGGCATCGGCGACTTCCATTTTCCCCTCGGCCTCGGTCAGCAACAGCTTTTTGCCGATCCGCGCTTGCGGAGATGTCCACCAAGTTCGATTTGAGCTGCTTTTCGGCGCGATCTTCAAAGCTGTAGCGGTACAGTTCGGCGTCCGCATCGCGGGCGGCACCCGGAGGCTCCGTCGTCGCACCCGGCTGCCGGCGGCGACAGATAGAACAGCGCGCCGTCGGATGCGACCATCAGGCTTGTCGTAGTTGCGTTCGGCGACCGGAATCGGCACGAAGCGGTCCTGCAAGCCTGCAAGATCGACGCGGGTCGGCTTGGGCGGCTTGTCCGACCTTGCCGGACTTGTCTGCCTTGTCCTTGCTCTTGTCCTTGCCGCCGCTCGAGGCGTCGTCGCCGCCGGCGTCTTTATCGCCGTGATCACCTTTGGCGCCCTTGGGTTCCTCGTCGCCCGTCTTGGGCGCCAGCGGCGATTTGCCGTCGGCGGACAGCACCGCCGCGATAGATGCGCTTTGCGCAACGGGCGCTCCTGAGTCGACATGTCCAGAGTGACGCGGGTCGGGCCGGCATCGATGGACGCGGTGAAGTAGAGCAGGCCGCCGTCCGCCGAACACCGGATCGTCGGTCTGGACGAAGTTGATCGGCAAGATCGACCGTCTGTCCGTCGCGAAGCTGTGCAGCCGCACCTTGGTCAGGTAGTTCTCTGCCACCACGGTGTAGGCAATCCATTGGCCGTCGGGCGAAAACGACGTGATGAAAGTCGCCGCGCCGCGGGCTGGTGTCGATCAGGCTGCACCGCGTCGCTGCCGAGATCGATGGCATACAGATGCAGATGGTTGTCCTGGAAGACGATGCGCCGGCCGTCCGGCGACCAGCGCGAGCAGGGTGAAGTAGCCCATGTTGCCGAGCGCATGGCGCACCGGCTTCTCGAGCCCGGCGGCGTCGCGTATCAGCAGCGCCTGCGCGCCGCCCTCATCGCTCATATAGGCGACGCGCTGGCCGTCCTTGCTCCACAGCGCATCGGACTCGCGCACACCCGAGGTGGCGGTCAGGTTGCGCACCGAACCGTCCTTGACCGGCACGCTGAACACGTCGCCGCGTGCGGTAATCAGCACGCGCTTGCCGGTAGGGCGAAAGCCACGCGGAGGTGACGTTCTTGCCGGCGTCTTTCCACTGCGGCCGGGCTTGATTGCTCTGCACCGCCAGATGAATGGGTATGGGCCGGATCTCGCCGGTGCCGACATTCAGGGACTTGAGCTCCCCGCCCGCTTCGTAGACCACGGTGTCGCCATAGGCTCCCGCGTTGCGCACGTCCCAGGGTGTTTCATGCGTCAGCTGCCGTACGGCGTGGGTATGTGCGTCGTACAGGAATAGATTCGCCGCGCCGTCGTTGCGGTCGGAAATGAAGGCGACGTTCTCGCCGATCCACAGGGGATTGCTGTCGGAGGCGTTCTCGTGCGGAATCTTCTCGAGGGTCTTGCCGTTAGCATCGATGATCCAGATCGGCGGCGTGTCGCCGCCGCGGTGCTGGCGCCAGCCGCTCGGTCCCGTGTAGGCCATGATGTAGGGGCGGTATGCAATGCGTTTGCCGTCGGGTGACCAGCTACCCTCGACGGCGACCGCCTTCATGATTTTCCGCTCGTATCCGCCGTCGAGCGATACTTCGTACAACTGGCCGCTCCTGCTGTTGGCGACTTCCCGAGTCGGACACGAACAGCACCCGCTTGCCGTCCGCGCTCCATCCGGTCACGACGTCGGCCGCCGGGTGCCAGGTCAGTCGCCGCGGCTGGCCGCCTTCCACCGGTATGACATAGACATCGGTGTTGTTGTCGTAATTTGCGGAGAACGCGATCCACTTGCCGTCCGGCGAAAAGTGCGGCGCAAATTCGGCGGCCGGGTGCGATGTGAGCTGCACGGCGTGCCCGCCGTCACGGTCGCTCACCCAGATGTCGCCTCCATAAACGAAGGCGAGATGATCCTTCGACACCGCCGGTTGCCGCAGCAGCCGGGTTGGCGAGTCCTCCGCCGCGTGCAGAGCGAAGCACGGCAAGAGGAGAACGACCGCGCACACGGCCTCCGCGCACATTTTCCCCACGAAATGCTGAAATCGCATATTGTTGCCCTGATTTGTTGGCTACTTGTCCGGAAGCGTGCGCAACATTACCAAATGGGCCTGCCAGGTGCACGATTTAGTCTTTGACCTATTTCGGCGGCTCGACCCAGACGTCGCTGTGCTTGATTTTGTTGATGAGGGCTTGCGGGTCCAGCTTTTGAAAGCCCTGTGGCATTGCGAACAAATCGGCAGGCTGCGTTTCGATTCGAATGTTTTCGAGCGAGACCGTCGTACCGTCAGCTGCCTGCAGCTTTACCGGAAATCCGAGATCGGCATCGATCCAGCGGTGGCTCGACTGCTGCTGAGGTGAGATCACCCGGTATTCTGTGGTGTTACGGCCGCCGATGATCGCGGTGTGAATGCGTTCGCAGCGCCAATCGCCGCCGGCATCGGTCACGCCGGCCTGGATTGCCGCCGCCCGCCATTGCGGGCAAGGATGTTTCGGATCGACCGGAACGAAGATTTGCGTGAGCCGGGTTGACTGCTTGGCATCCATGTAGATCCGCTGCGCGGGGCGCACGAACAGAGAGTTTCCGGCTTGGCTGTCGATGAGGAAGAAGCCTGCGGGTACCTCAGGCGTTTCGATGCGTACCTTGCCGTTCGCGGCATAAAGCCTCGCACCTGCGCCGAGCGCCGTTCCGGCAGCATCGCGGCTGGCGATATCGGCGGAGAATTCGCGTGCAGACGCCGATTCGGCCGGTGCGGCGGCGCCCGTCAGGGCTAACGCCAAACACAGCGCAATGGAGCATTGACCGAGCAGCGCATGAATCGCGGCGAACATAGGCTTGGAAAAAAGGTGCCGATCGGACACTGTGGCTCCGATCGGCACCGGTTTCAAGTTGACGTTACAGTTTTACGTTAACCGCTCTCCGGCCCTTATTGGAGGAAGGACTGGTTGACGGGATGGCTGAAGTCGAACATGTCGAACAAGTCAGACAGCGCCGGCATGTTGGCGGGCACGTAGGGCTGATCGGCTCTCATCTTCGCGTTGGGCAGATTGTCGCGGCTGCGATCCGTCAGCGGCTGCAGTCTCCAGTTGCGCTCGATGAACTTCAGGAGCGAGACATGGTCGCCATAGGTATGGTTGACCTTGCCGCCCGTGGAGTACGAGGAGAGCACGAGCAAGGGAATGCGCGGGCCGTCGCCGAAGAAGTCGATCGGCTGGATGAAGCCTGAATCGTAGTACCCGCCGGCCTCATCCCAGGTGACGAAAACCACGGTCGAGGCCTTGAGCGTGGGATTGGCTTCGAGCGCGTCGAGAACCTGTTGTACATAGGCTTCGAACAGATCGGGCTTGGAGGATGACGGATGGCCGTCGAGCAACCCGTCGGGCTTGCCGAAGGACACGGAGGGAAGCGTGTTGTTTTGAATGTCGGCCAGCAGGTCAACCGTATCCTTGATATGAGCCGCCCGCTGTGCAGCGTTGCCCATGATCGAGGTCGCGTACTGGAAGGGGTTGCAAATCTGGCAGTAGGAAACGCCGAGCGAGTGAGCCGGATCCGCGATCGCCGCCTCAGCCAGCGCAGTCGACGAATTCAGAGTCGCCGCCGTGCCGGCAGTGACCGCGTCGTTCGAAAGGGCGACCGCGTCGTTGTAAGAACCACCGAAATAACCCCAGGTGATGTTCTTTTCATTGAGCGCATCGCCGATCGTGCGTACGGGCGAGGCCGGTATCATGTCTTGAGTTCCCGGCGAGGGTGCCTGGAAGCCATTCGGATAGAAGCCCGGGTTGGTGTTATCCAACATGTAGTAGTGCGCTTCCGCACAGTTGGGCTCGGCACGATAGGGCAGAGCCTCGAGGTAGGTCACGATAGGTGCGACGCCCGGCTGCTGGAAATCGGAGCAATTGCTGAAATCATTGTCTGCCGCGGGTCAGGCGCCGCCGGACGCGGCGATGTTGTCGTCGAGTTGCTCGATGCTCTTCGCGCCTATGATTACACTGGTGACGGAGCTTTGGTGCAGAAGCCATGCGTCCAAATTTTCTATAACGCATGTAGACTCCTGGGCAGGATGGGCTCATGAGACAGATTTTCCGTGGCCCGGGTTCAATATGAATACGTTCCTTTGCGCTTTTTGCCAGGACTACCAATGGACATAGCAAGACTACGCACCGCGATCGACCGTGTCTGGGACGATTCGATTGTGGATCGGCTCAAGGCATACATCCGCATTCCCAATCAATCGCCGCATTTCGATCCCCAGTGGGAGCGCAACGGTCATATGGACGCCGCCGTGAAACTCATGGCGGACTGGTGCCGCGCTCAGGCAGTGCCCGGTATGCGTGTCGAAATCCGCCGCTTGCCAGGCAAGACTCCGCTGCTGCTGGTCGACATACCGGGCGAGCTTCCCGGCTGCGTTCTGCTGTACGGCCACCTCGACAAACAACCTGAATTTACAGGCTGGTTGCCAGGATTGGGGCCTTGGGAACCGGTGATGCGCGAGGGCAGGTTGTATGGCCGGGGTGGGGCGGATGACGGCTACGCCGTATTCAGCTCGCTGACTGCCATCGCGGCGCTCAAGGAGCAGAAGGTGCCGCTCGCGCGCTGCGTGCTCCTGATCGAGGCGTCGGAGGAAAGCGGCAGCATCGATTTGCCCGCACACCTGGAATCGCTGGGTGATGCCATTGGCGATCCCTCGTTGGTGGTTTGTTTGGATGCGGAATGCGGAGATTACGACCGTGTATGGTGCACGACTTCGCTGCGCGGCAATCTCACGGGCCGACTGCATGTGCGCGTGCTGACCGAAGGCGTTCATTCGGGGATGGCAACCGGTATCGCAGCCACGCCCTTCCGCATCGTGGAACAGCTTCTGGCGCGCATCGAGAACCCTGCAACGGGCGAATTGCTCCTCGAGGAGCTGAGGGTGGACGTACCGCCGGATCGCCGCTCGCAAATCGCCGCCACGGCTCGAGTGCTGGGCAGCACCGTTGCGGGCAAATTGCCCTGGGCGCAAGACGTTTGCGCCATGTCGAACGATCCGGCCGAGCTGCTCGCCAACAGCACATGGCGCGCGACCCTGGCCGTCACCGGTGCGGACGGCTTACCGCCCGTATCATCCGCGGGGAACGTGCTGCTGCCCGAGCTGGCGTTCAAGCTTTCGCTGCGCCTGCCTCCGACCTGCGATGCCGTGCGCGCGGCCGAGGCTCTACGCGCAGCTCTGGAGCGCGACCCGCCTTATCACGCCCAGGTGCGATTCGAGGCCGACCCCGCCACGGGCGGATGGAATGCGCCTACTTTTGCTCCGTGGCTCGAGGAATCGATCGCTCGCGCGTCGCAGGCGGTTTACGGCCGCGAGGCCATGCACGCCGGGTGCGGGGGAACGATTCCCTTCATGGGGATGCTGGGCCGCCAGTTTCCCCGCACTCAGTTCTTCATTACCGGAGTGCTCGGACCCCACTCCAATGCGCATGGTCCGAATGAATTTCTCGATGTCGGCTATGCGAAAAAGCTGACCGCCTGCGTCTCGATAGTGCTGGCCGATCATGCACGTTCGCCGTGCATCGCATGAGACACGCTCCGGCTGGTCACCAGTGATAGGCGATCGACAGCGCGAGCGTGCGTTGCGTGCTGTCTTCCGTCACGGGACTGACATCAGCGCTTCCCTTCAGCTTGCTGATCGCGGCGTCCAGATTCAGCAGCCAGTGATCGCCGATGAAACGCGTCGCACTGAAGCCCACCCCGACAGCCTCCTCGCCTGCGTTGGGATTGAAGACCGGATGTCCTGAGGCCAGCGACTGCGCCGGCGTTACGCCGAACTCACTTTGCAGGTAGCGATGATCGGCGAGTGTAATCGATGGGCCGGCAAACATGACGAACTTCTTCGAACTTCCCGGAAGAGGCATGTAGAGGCCGACATCCCCGACCGCACCATTGGCGCCGCCGATTATCTGTCGCGCATCCACGCGCAGAATCAACGGAAATTTCTTCGATAGAACATAGGAGCCGAACAGCTTGGCCACCGGCGCCTGCCCCAGGTCGCCCATGCCGCGCAGATTGTTGTAGTCGTCACTCTCTCGGCGGCCGAGATCATAAGTTGCCGCCACCCCCACGCGGTAGTTGTCGCCACGCAGGAAATTGTAGCCGATGCCGTCGCCGGTGCTCACAAACCAAATGTCGCGATATTGTATGTTGACAGTGGGGCCGCCCTGCACCCGGTACGCCTGCGCACCGGCATACACGGGCTGGACCTCCGCCGCGGGACCGAGTACGACGCGCCAATCCGGCAGATTGGGTTCGAAAAGTCTCGCGAGAATGATTCCACCCGAATACTGCCATTCTTGCAGCGGCGACGGCGTTTGCGCATGCACCATGCAGGGGGACAAAACCCACAACATGATCGCCAACCCAGCGCACCGGTAACATTTTCGTAACACACCAAAACTTAAGGTGCGGCAACGCTTCGTGGTAGGACCCAGGATCGGCAACCCGCGTCAGCGAATTCCTACAGGGCCGTTTGGTGCTTGGTATCGTGGGCCTTGGCTTTGACGAAATTCGTGCGACGGAAACGCAGTGCCGACCAGTCCGCATCGATTGCAACCAATCTCACCGTTTCGAAGCCCGCCTGTTCGAGCGCCTGCCAGCCATTGTCGCGGTTGATGTCGCTTTTATATTTCTTCGAAGTGCCTTTCGGATACGCAAACCACACGATGGGGTCGCCTTCGGCTATTTTTAATATCGAGGCGGCCAGTTTATCCACCTCTTTCCGCTCGCTCACAAATGCCAGCGAAAATTCGATTTTCGCGACGCCCCGCAGGCTGCGCGAGACGCTGACTCCATGAAGCGCCGCAAGCTCGGGCTCGAAGCTCTGCGGTGCATTGAGCACGAGGATTTTCGTGAGATTCTTCAGATTGAGCTCATCGAAGATTTTCATGCGCCGGACCGCTTGGCCGCATGGCGCGGCCCCATTTTCCCCCTCACGCCGTCGCGCCACCCCTGCGCGATCGCGGCAATTTTCCGGGTTCGCATTTTCTCGTACAAGACGACGCGCTTGCACAGTCTGAAGCAGCGGTTCAGACTTTTGAGCATCCATCTCACCCGGCCGTGTTTCGCGTATTCGCGGATCAGCACGGTATGGTTTCTCGCGAAGTAATAGCGCCGGTCCGGCGAGTGATTGTACGTCCACCTTCTAAACCACAAAAAGCGGCTCTCGCGAAGCGCTCCGATCGTGTGCGACATGAGATGCTTCCGCGACTTGATTACAGAGTAGCCCTTTGCCCGGGCTCGGAAGCAGTAGTCGGTGTCGACGAAATCGATGAAGAATTCCTCCCTGAAAGGTCCAATGTCCGCGTAGGCCGCCAGCGGAAGCAAGGAGCCTGAAGTGATCACCGATTCTGCCTCGTCCCATGACGTGCCCACCCGGGTCTCGTCATTCGAATTCGGCGACGGTCTATTGGCGTCCTGGTAGTTCGATCCGATCACCGCCAAACGGTCTTGGCGGGTGAAGGAGGCGTAGATGCCAAGCAAGGTCTCGACCATGTCACCTTCGGCCC
This sequence comes from uncultured Gammaproteobacteria bacterium, assembly GCA_963807505.1. Lineage (GTDB taxonomy): Bacteria > Pseudomonadota > Gammaproteobacteria > Steroidobacterales > Steroidobacteraceae > Bog-1198. The sequence continues at coordinate 202,129 of CAWECC010000003.1, forward strand.
GGGTGTCCTGATCGAGCAGCAATGCCAGCGAATATCCGAGCAAAGCGGCACGCTGCACACCCAGATTCAGGGCTCGCGCGACGCCGAGATTCTCGAGGTTGAGTATCAAATGTATGCGCGGATCCGCGGCAAGCTCGCGCAGCATGCGCAATTCGGCGTCTGCCGAGCCATTGTCCACGATGACGATGGCGCTCACTTGCGGCGAAATGCGGCTCAGCCGTGCCGGAAGCGCTGGATCCGGGTGGTATGTGACCAAAACGGCGCAAACGGCGCCGCCGTGCAGCCGCGGTTCGGGGGGCACATCGTTCAACCGCATCCTGAGATCCATACCAAAGTGCCGGGGGCGTGGTTGAGGTGGTGCAGATATTGACACAGGTCCCGCGCCCACGCGAAATGCACGGGCCGTGCGGGGGAGGGTGACGATGACCTCGAAAGCCGGCATACTCTGCCTGCTGTGAAACCTTTCATACACCCGAGCTGGCTCATTACCGGCCCGGCCTTCGCTGAAGGCCGGGTGGACGAGGTATGGGCTCAATCCGCTCTGTGTATGAGGAATCGGTTTTATGTGTCCCGACGAATTGTCTCTTTTGCGTCTGCGGGTGATCGCTGACGCCGATCCCGGTGCGCTGGCGCGCGTGCTGGAGCGTTTCCAAAATCTCAATGTCCTGCCGCGCAGCGTGACGGCAGAGCTTTGCACGGCAGGCGCCTTCCACGTGCAAGTCGACATTGCCGGCGTCGCAGAAAGCACGCTGACAACGATTGCCGCGAAGCTCGGCGAGATTCCTTGCATACAAAACGCGTACTGGCATCGCGTCTGATTGGTGTGGCGGCGCGGCGAGTCAATAGCGGCGCTTCACGCCGTCTTTCTCGAGTCCTTGAGCAAGCCGAGCCGCACCAAGCTCTCGGCGGCCGCGACGATCGCGTCTTCGTTCGTTCGCGGTGCCCAGCCCAACGTGCGGGTGGCCTTGTCATTGCTGGCGCTTTTCACTTTGCCCAACTCCGGCACGATCTGCTTCACGGTCCGATCACCCATCGCGGCGATGCGCAGCAGCCAATTGGGCAGCACCCGGGTCGGGACTCGTCTTGCCACCTCACCCATATTCGCTTTGAGAACCCTGGCGATTTCCTCGATGCTCATGAACTTGCCCGCGACGGCCAGGAACCGCTCGCCCTTGGCGGCGGGATTGATCATGGCGCGCAGATGGATGTCCGCGACGTCACGCACATCGACGATGCCGAAGGAAAGGCGCGGGATGCCAGGCATTGCACCATCCATCAAACGCCTCAGCAGCTCAACCGAGGTCGAATAGTCGGGCCCGAGTGCCGGGCCGAACACGACGACCGGATTGATGACTGAAAGCTCCAAAGCGCCACCCTCGCGGGCGACGAAATCCCAAGCCGCGCGCTCCGCCAAGGTCTTCGATTTCACATAGGCACTGACATTGCCGCCGCTGAGGTCGCTCCAATTCGCTTCGGAATAGGGCACATCCGTGGGCGTCGAGCCGTAACCGATCGCTGCGAAAGAAGAGGTGAGCACAACGCGCCTCACGCCCGCAGCCCGCGCCGCCCGAAGTACACGCAGCGCACCTTCGCGCGCGGGGACTATGAGATCATCCTCGCGATTCGGTGCGCTCATGGGGAAGGGCGAGGCAACGTGAAGCACGAAGTCGCAATCGGCGACGGCTTGCGGCCAGCCCGCATCGGACATGAGATCGGCGGCGGCAAACGAGAGCGCATCTCCCGGGTCGGCGCCAGCCGTCTTGAGCATGGCGAGCACATCGGCTTCGCGCTCGAGCGAGCGCACCGTGGTTCGCACGCGATAGCCGGCTCCCAGTAGCTGCAAGATGCAGTGCACACCGATGAAGCCCGAGCCCCCCGTAACAAGCACGCATTCGCCGCTCATGCCGCCCCCTGAATTGCCGGTTATCGAGAACTCAACGCAGCTGACTATCCTTGCTGCCGCGCCGGTTATAACCGCTGAAGCGCGCAATGTCGCGATCCTGAACATCCTGGCAGGACAGGCATAGGCGAACCCCGGGGATCGCGTCCCTGCGTGCCTGCGGAATCTCGGTTCCGCATTCGGCGCAGTGGGTCAAGCCGGGGCCTTGGGGCAACCGGCTTTTTGCAAGGCTGACCGCATCCTTCACGGTGGCGTCGATTTGATCCTGCACCGCGCCTTCTTTTGCCCAACCCGTCGCCATTCTTCACTCCTGAGAGTCTCACCGCTCCCTATCATTAGAGCCAAATCCCGAAAACACAAGACAGGGCATTTTATTCGCGGCTTTGCAGCAATCCAGCCCGACACAGCTACGCAGGGTCATGCACCAAATCTGGCGATGGATTTTGCCTTGGCACGTGCGGCTTCGATCTCCCGATCGCGGGGATCGGCCGTAGTTACCAGCGACTCGATCAAGATGCGCGCAGCGGCCGCGACCTGCTCCACCGCGCGGTCAAAGGCCGCCTGGTTGGCTTTGGACGGGGCTGTGAACCCACTGAGCTTGCGGACGAATTGTAGCGAGGACGCCTTGATCTCGTCCTCCGTCGCCGGCGGCTCAAAATTGAATAATGTCTTGATGTTGCGGCACATGAGCGCTCCTTCGGATCGCCGGACCAGCCTGAAGGATACGCCTGCTACATGCGTAGCTGGCGCGTCGCGAGCGAAGGCTCATGGGCGGGCCTGACGGTCAAACCGGCTGAGAATCCACAACGCCCCCGGCAATGCGGTGAAATCGGCAATCAATGCCAGCGCGAAAGCCGACGAGGCCACGATGCCGAATTCGCGCATCGGCGGCAGGTCGGACATCGCAAGTGCCAGAAAGCCGCTAGCGTTGATGAAAGTCGCAAATAGAATCGGGCGGCCGGCGACCAGCATGGCATGTTGCAGGGCGCCGGCCGTCGTGCCGGCCGAGCGGCCCTCCTGGAAATGGTAGAAAAAGTGAATCTGATCGTTCTCGGTGGCGCCGAGCACGGTCGAGCCGATGAGGATGGTCGCAATGTTGAGCGGAATGTCCGTCAAGCGCATCACCAGAAACACACACAGGATGGCGAAAAAGGATGGAATCATGGTCATCAGCCGCGCCGAGGGGCTGCGGAACACCAGCAGGAATGCCAGGAAAATGACGCTCGCCGTGAGCGCAAAGCTTTGGGTGAGCGTCGGCAGCAGGCGCTGAGTGATCTCCGCGCCCACGACTCCCTGGCCCACCACTCTGCCGCGCACATCGTGCAAAGCCGGCTCACCGGCCTGAACCGTGGTCCAGGTCTTCCTCACCCATGTGCGCAGCGCACCGACCCGCCCGAAGAGCTTGGCGCGTCCCCGGATGCTGACCCGTACATTGGCGAGGTCCGTCACGTTCGACATATTTTCGCGCTCCGGGCTCGGTCAGCATGATCTGCTCGAGATCTCCGGCAAGTTTCGGCCACGCGGATGCCGAGTCCGGCAATTGATCGGTTCCGGTCTCGATATAGCGTGCCCATCGCAGCACCGATGTCGGGCCGTCGACGGCGGTGATGCGCGGATCGCTTTCGAGCTGGTGAGTCAAGTGCTCCAGAGCCTGCAGGAAGTCAGGGTCCAGTGCATGGCCGGGCCGCGTCTGCAGCCAAAGCTCAACGACATCCGTTCCGTTCGACTCCTCGAAATAGCGGGTGTCCTGGGCCACACGTTCGCTGGGATTGACGTAGGTCAGGACGTCCATTTCGAGAGCCAAGGGCGCCATCACGCGGGGAATACCGAACAGGGCGCCGGCCCCGCACAGCATCAAGACCAGGGCCGCGAACACGAACAGCCACCGAAAGCGGCGGCTGGCCGGAACCAGGACGTCGACGAATCCGGGGAACCATTTGCCGGCCGGGACCTTTTCGGAGCGCAGAGGGGTGCGCAACAGCGACTGCAGTGCCGGAAACAGCGTGAAGCAGCCGATCCACGCCACAATGAGTCCGCTGGCGGTCCATAGGCCCATGTCGCGCACCGGACGGATATCCGAGATCGCCAGCGCGGCGAAGCCCACCGCGGTTGCGAACATCGAGGCGGTGCAGGGTAGAAATTTGTTCGCCAGTGCGCGCGCATGGTGCTCGAGCAGAGTCGGCGAATCGTCCGGCTCGATATAGCGAGAATGTACATACACCAGCGTGGCCGTCGTCGTCACCATCACGGTCAGCGGCACCAGGGTGGAGATGACCGTGTGCGACCAGCCGAACAGATCGGCCAGCCCCATGGAGATGGCAACCATGGAGCCGAGCGTGAGAATGATGGCTCCGAGCGCGCGCCAGGATCGGTAGATGATCACCACCAGCGTCATCAAGAACAGGCCGAACAGAGGCATGAAGCGCGCCGTGGCCGACCCGGTCTGCCGCTCGAGCCAGGCATCGAGCCACGGAGACCCGACGCGCCGGACCTTGGTGAAAGGTCCGCCGGAAGCTTCCAGCGGCAGAGCGAGCGAATCGATCGCCGCCAGCGCGCGATCGCGTTCGGCGGGCGATTTCACATGCAGCTCGAGGGCAATGCCGAGATACCGGTCGCCCAGAAGTCCAGCACGGCGGAACAGAGCGGTGCCGGTCGCAAAGGTGCGCAGACGTCCGGCCTCTTCGGGGGTGATTTCGGCCGCCGACCCGCCGTGACGGTACAGATCGAGGAGGCTTTGAGGCTGGACCTGCGCAATACCCGCCAGATCGTGCTCGAGACGATCGGCAGCGCGCAGCGAGGCCAGACTCAAAGGGTCCGGCGATTCGAGCATGAGCAGCGCCTGCTCACCTTCGGGAAAGATACGGTCGAAGTCGGCAGTGGCGCGCGCGACCCGATCGCCGGGCACGATCAGCGTGTCGATCGCGGGATCGTCAGGTACCCGTAGGGCTCCATAGATGCCCACCGCGGTCAGGATCAGGAATACGGCGGCTATCCACGAGCGCACCCGCAGCACGCGTAGGAAGAGTTGAACGATTTTGGGCGAAGCGGGCACACTCATAAACGCGCTCCTTTCGACCGGAGAGGCCCGCAGCGCCGGAGCATGATAGCCTAAACCCATGAGTACACTGCTAGCTGCATCACTATCTACATTGGTGTTCTGTGCCCCCGGCTATCCTGGCGCGGCGAACGATGCGCAGCCGCTCGTGGATCAATTCGCGAGCGCAGCCGTGGCAGCCTCGGGCTGGCCCGCCGGAAGTCTTGCGGCCGTCTATGACCCGACCGAGGATGGCGGGGTGGCCAAACTAAAGGCGGCCGATACGGTGCTCGCCTTCGTGCCGTACCCGTTCTTCGTCGAGCACGCGACCCAACTGCATCTGATGCCGCTGGTGCAGGCTGACATATCGGATATCGGCCCCCGGGAAAAATGGACTCTGGTGGCAAAGGCGGGCCGCGTCACCGCGCCGGCCTCGATGGCGGGATTCACCCTGCTCAGCGTTGCGGGCTACGCCCCTGATTTCGTACGCAACAGCGCGCTCAAAGGCTGGGCGCTCCCCTCGGATGTGAAGATCGAGGCGACGGGGCAGGTCCTGAGCGCTCTTCGAAGAGTGGCGGCCGGCGAACCGGTCGCCGTATTGCTCGATCCAACTCAGGCCGCGGCGCTTCCGAGCCTGCCCTTCGCGGCCCAGCTGCAGACGGTGACTCAGTCACCCGAGTTGCCCGTCGCCCTCATTGTAGTAGTCGATTCCCGCGTGACCGCCACCCGAGCGCGCTCCCTGCAGCAGGGGTTGCTCAAGATGGGGCAGGCCCCTGGAGGTGCCGACTCGCTGGCGCCGCTGCGTCTGCATGGCTTCGTGCTGCCGAAGTTACCGGCCGATACGGCACCGCCGTGATCAATCGGTGCCGCACGGCCGGAAGCATGCGGTACGGTGGGGCCGTGAGCACGCAGCGCGGCGCCGCGGTCACTTGGTGGTTCACTTGCGTCTGTCTCGCGCTGGCGGCCACCGCATGCACCACGCAGCCGCGGCGGCCGGCGTCGCCGGTACAGAGCGTCGAGCCATCCTCGGTGGCCGCACTGGCCGCAGCAATCGAAGCGGATTCCACACGCAGCGATCATGAATCCGACGCCAAGGTTCGCAGCGAACTGGCGGCGGAAGCCGACCACGACGCGGATGCCTGTCTTTCGCGCGAGCCGCAGGCGGCGGCCTGCCTCTATGGGCGCGCGGTTGCCTTCGGACTACAGGCGCGGGCGCACCCGACACTGGCCGGTGATTTCTTGAAGAAGATGCTCGAGACATTGGCGAGCGCCGAGTCGGTGGACGCCAGCTACGACGAGGCAGGGCCTGCTCGGGTGCGCGCGCTGGTGTTGGTCCGGGCCCCGGGATGGCCATTGGGGCCGGGTGACGCTGAGGCCGGATTGGCTGCCGCGCGCCGCGCCGTGTCGCTGCGGCCGCAGTACCCACCGAACCTATTGGCGCTGGCGGAAGCTTTGGCCAAGACGGGAGATGCGGCCGGCGCCCGGGAGAGCTATCAACGCGCCCACGATGCGGCACAGGCGCTGCCGGCCGCAGCCGATCGGGACGAATGGTTGAGTGAGGCCGCACAGGGGCTGCAGCACAAGTAGCGAGCAAGAATTGAAAATCGTCGCCGTCACAAATATCAAAGGTGGGGTCGGCAAGACGACGACCGCCGTCAACCTGGCGTATTTGTGCGCGGCCGCAGGGCAATCCACGCTGCTATGGGACTTGGATCCGCAGGGTGCCGCGACTTATATTTTGCGGTGCGCGCCGACTGAGCACGCCTCGGTCAAGAAGCTGGTGGCGGGAAAGCGCGAGCTGCCGGAATTGCTGGTGCCCAGCGGGTACGAGAAGCTGGATGTGCTGCCGTCGGATTTGTCATATCGCAATTTCGACGTGCATCTGAGCGCTCGCAAGCATCCGACCGAACGTCTACTGAGAATGAGCCGATCCCTGCGGGACGTGTATGCGATGCTGTTTCTGGATTGCCCGCCGGGAATCTCGCTGTTGTCCGAAAACGTGCTTCGCGCAGCCGATGCCGCCGTCGTGCCCTTGCTGCCGACGCCGCTGTCGCTGCGAATGCTGGTCCAACTGCGCGACTTCGTCGCCGCAAGCGGCTGGAGCGACTTGGCTCTGATACCGTTTTTCTCCATGGTGGACCGGCGCAAATCCCTGCACCTCGACGTAATCGCGAGCTCGCGCGAGCAATTCCCCGAGCTGCTGGCCACCGAGGTGCCGTATTCGAGCGAGATCGAAAGGATGAGTCTGCGCCGTGCGCCGATTCCGGCCTACTCGCCGCGCGGCGCGGTAGGGCAGGTCTATTCAGCTCTGTGGAGAGAAATAGAAATGCGCATGGATCAGGGCCGCTCGCGCAGCGCGCCCGTTCAGACGGACTCGGCGGCTGGATAGCCGTTCAATCCGGCAGTAGCTGGCCTTTCGTTTCCGCCGCGAACGGAATGATCAGCAATCCCAGCAGAAACGCGATCGCCGTGGTGGCGACCGGGATACCCATGCTGCCGTAGTCATGGATCGCCGCGCCGAGCAGAAAATTAACGCCGGCGCCGATCAGCCGGCCAAACGAAGTGGTGAACGCGAAGGCGGTGGCGCGCACCGCAGTGCCGTACTGTTCCGGGAGCCAGAGACTGAACATGGCAAAATTTCCGCCGAAGAAGCCCAAGAAGAACAACACTTCGATGAATGGCGCCAGGCCATTGGGCAGATAGAAGGCCCAACCGAAACTCAGCCAGATGCAGCAGGCCATCCCGACAAAGAAGAGAGCCAGAGTTTTGCGACGCCCAAAACGTTCCGCCAGAGGGGGCAGCGCCAGGCAGCCAAGAACGGTGCCGATCGATAGCAGTCCGGTACCGAGCGAAGCGGTGCGCGCCGCGCTGATGGCATCCATGCCTTGCCTCTTCGCGAGGGTGATGATCGCGCTCGGTTCGTAGACCGCGCCCGCCCACAAGCCAATGATGGCTACGGTAAGCAATGCGGCATTCACGATCGTGCGACGCCGGTATTGGGCTGCGAAGATCTGCGCCAGCGGACTGACTGCCTTTCTCGGGCCAGCCGCGGCGGTCTTGGCCCATTTTTCGGGCTCTTTCACTTTGAACAGAATGAAGAGCGACAGCACCACCGGCGCGAGACCACAGAGGAACATGGCGCGCCAGCCGAAGTGCGCGCCGACGGTGAAGTTCAGTGCCGCGGCCAGAAAAAATCCCGCGTAATAGCCGGTCTGCAGATAACCTGCACCCATCTTGCGCCGGTCCTCGGGCCACACTTCGGCGACGTAGGTACCTGCCAGCGCCCATTCGCCACCGATTCCGATGCCGGCGAGCAGGCGAAACAATCCCAATTCCCACACGTTTTGCGACAGCGCCGCTGCCCCCGTAAAGATGGCATAGACCACCACGGATGCGGCAAGCACCCGAGTACGCCCAAATCGATCCGCGATCGGGCCCCATAGGAAGGACAGCCCCCAGCCCACCAAGAACAGCGCAAATAGAGTCGAACCGACGAGGCCGACGTTGGCGGGAGAGCCGTCCATGCCGGACTTGGGCAGCAACTCGGTCAGCGCCGGACTCAGCACCAAGGCATAAATGAACGAGTCCATTCCGTCCAGGGTCCAGCCGGTCCATGCGGCCCAAAAACCGCCGATCTGTGCGCGAGATAGTTTGGAGTGCGGAATCGCGCGCGACAGCGCACCGGATTCGTCCATCGGACTCTTGTTCATCTGCCGGGCCCATTCTTGAATCGATATCGTATACTCGATGGATTATGCACACCTCTATCGTCGAGCGCTCGTGGACGACGCTGCCCGAGGATAAGGCGAGCCGTGTCGCGGCCCTCGATGGCCTGCGTGCCGGCAAACTCCTCGATCCGAAGAGCATAGTGCGGGTGCTGCAGCAGCTGATACGTCCCGGCGATCGCGTGGCCTTGGAGGGCAACAACCAGAAGCAGGCCGATTTCCTCTCGCGGGCTCTTGTGCAGGTGGATCCGCAGGTAATCCACGACATCCATCTGCTGATATCCACGATCAGCCGCCCGGAGCATTTGACACTGTTTGAGCGTGGCATTGCGCGCAGGTTGGATTTCTCTTTTGCAGGTCCGCAAAGCCTGCGCGTAGCGCAGCTGCTGGAGGACGGCAAACTGGAAATCGGCTCGATCTATACGTACATCGAATTGTATGCGCGCATGTTCATCGATCTGACGCCGAAGATTGCGCTGGTATGCGCCGAAAAAGCCGACGCGCAGGGCAATCTGTACACGGGGGCCAACACCGAAGATACCCCGACCATAGTCGAGGCCACCGCCTTTCGGCACGGCATCGTCATCGCCCAGGTCAACGAGGTGGTGGATGAACTGCCGCGGGTGGACATTCCCGGCTCCTGGGTGGACTTCGTCGTCATCGCCGACAAGCCCTTCGCAGTGGAACCGCTGTTCACGCGCGATCCGCGGCACATCACGGAACTTCAGGTGCTGATGGGGATGATGGTAATCCGCGGCATTTACCAACACCACGGTGTCACCGCCCTCAATCACGGAATAGGCTTCGACACGGCAGCCATCGAACTGCTGCTGCCCACTTACGGCGAGTCGTTGGGCCTCAAGGGCAAGATATGCACTCACTGGGCACTCAATCCGCATCCCACGTTGATACCGGCCATTGAAAGCGGCTGGGTGCGGAGCGTGCATTGCTTCGGCAGCGAGGTGGGCATGGAGGACTACATCCGTGCCCGTCCCGATATTTTCTTCGTCGGACGTGATGGGAGCCTGCGATCCAATCGGGTGCTATGCCAATTGGCTGGTCAATATGGCGTCGATTTGTTCATCGGTTCGACGCTGCAGATGGACGCGGACGCCAATTCCTCCACCGTCACCTTGGGCCGATTGGCCGGATTCGGCGGCGCACCGAATATGGGTCACGATCCGCACGGCCGCCGCCACAGCAGCGCGCCATGGCTCAGTCTGATCACCGCTGATGCGCCGGTGGTCCGTGGCCGCAAACTGGTGGTGCAGTTGGTCGAGACTTTCAAGCAGGGCGGCGTACCCAGCATTGTCGAGTCGCTCGACGCGGTGCAGGTCGGCCGCAACAGCGGCATGCCGATCGCGCCGGTGATGATTTACGGCGATGATGTGAGTCATGTGGTCACGGAGGAGGGCATCGCCTACCTGTACAAGACCCAGGGCGCGGAAGAGCGGCGCGCGGCAGTTGCCGCCATAGCGGGAGCCACACCCATCGGGTTGCGTTCCGATGCCGGCCGCACCGCTTCGCTGCGCGCTCGCGGCATCATTGCGTATCCCCAGGATCTGGGTGTATCTCGCATGGCCGCGAAGCGTTCGCTGCTGGCAGCGCGGAGCATCGAGGACTTGGTGGCCTGGTCCGATGGCCTGTACAAACCGCCGACACGTTTTCGCAGCTGGTGACTGTGAGCCACACCGCCGCAAATTACCGGCCGCCCGGCCTCGATGCGCCGCCGGCTTTCGCGCCCGCGAGAAGGTCACTCGTTCGGCCAGGCAAGCCAAGCGCCTCACAGCTTGCCGATGCTGCCGTCGAAGCGCTGCTCGACGAAGCTCTGCTCACGCCAAAGCCCGCGCTCGTCGACCAACGCGGCTGCGGCGCCCATCATGATCTGGACCTCGGCCGCTTACAGCGTTCGGCGCATTCGTTGCATGGAGCGTTCCGCGACATGGCAACGGTGGCCATGGGTCGTGTGCCGGACCAGCCATTGCGGGAAGATCTGGCCGCGATCGGCCGCAGCGGAGAGAGAGCCATGCTTGCCGCAACCGGCGGCGCCAACGCGCATCGCGGCGCGATTTGGGTCATCGGACTGCTCGTGGCCGCGCGCGCCATGGCCGGCAGCGATCCGGCACCGCATGCGATCACGCAGCTGGCAGGTCGCGTTGCCTGTTTCGACGATCGCCTTGCGCCGCCGCAGGATACGCATGGTCAACGCGTCTGCGAACGCTATCGGGTGCCCGGCGCCCGGGGCGAGGCGCGCGACGGCTTTCCGCATGTGATAAAAATCGGACTTCCCGCGCTGTGGTCGTCTCGGGCACGAGGCGCCCACGAGGACCATGCACAACTCGATGCACTATTGGCGATCATGAGCAGCTTGCAAGACACCTGTCTACTGCATCGCGGCGGTCCGCAGGCACTGCGCGCGGCGCAAACCGGTGCACGGGCCGTGCTTGCCGCGGGCGGCAGTTCGAGCGCACCCGGGTGGGGAGAGCTGCTGCGTTTGGACCAGGAATTGTTGGCGCTTCACGCCTCGCCGGGCGGTTGCGCCGACTTACTGGCCGCATGTTTGTTTCTCGATCACACCCAGGCGAGGCGCCGCGCCGTCGGTCGCCCCGCTCTTCCACCGAGGGAAGAATGGAGAGACTGAAACTCGACTATCCCGCTCATCATCCCGTGCTGCAAAGGGTGCATGTGGGCGTGGTCGCCTCCGGCGATCTCGAGGTGCTGTTGGAGCCTTCCGCCGATGGCCGCGCGCATGTCGTCGTGAACACCAGTGTCGATGGTTTCGGCGCCACCTGGAAGATCGTTCTCGATCGCTTCTTCGAGCACTTTCAAGGCGCCGCGTCCATCGAGATCAATGATTTTGGCGCAACGCCGGGCACCGTGATGCTACGACTGGAGCAAGCGGCTGAAGCGCAGAGCGGCGGAGCGTTGCCATGACCGCTGCCGATGGCCGGAGACTCCTCAGTAGACAGAGCTTCATAGAACTAAGGGCGCGAGAGCGTGCCCGCGCCCTGCTCGATGACGGCAGCTTTCGAGAGTTGCTGGGTCCGTTCGAGCGCCTCAAATCCCCTTGGCTGCCGTTGCAGGACATCGTCGCCCAGGCCGACGACGGAGTGGTGCTGGCGCGGGGCACGCTCGACGGGCGCCCGGCCGTCGTCGCGGCCATCGAGGGTGCATACCAGGGTGGCAGCATGGGAGAAGTATCCGGCGCGAAGATTGCCGGCGCGCTCGAGCTTGCGTTGCACGACTGCGAGCACGGCAGGCCCGTATTGCCGGTGTTATTGCTGGAGACCGGCGGCGTGCGGCTGCAGGAAGCGAATCTCGGTCTCGCTGCCATCGCCGAAATGCATGCTGCCATCGTCGCATTGCGGCGGCATGTGCCCGTGGTGGGGGTGGTGGCCGGCATGGTGGGCTGTTTCGGCGGCATGTCCCTGACCGCGGCGCTTTGTAGTTGGCTCATTGTGACGCGCCAAGCGCGGCTCGGCATGAACGGACCGGAAGTCATCGAGCAGGAGGCGGGCATCGGGGAGATGGACGCCTCGGATCGAGCACTGGTATGGAAGCTCATCGGCGGCGAGCAGCGCCACGCGGTTGGAATGGCGGACGAGCTCCTCAAGGATGACGCGGGTGCCATTGGGGCGGCGGTACGTGCCGCGTTTTCCCGGGGATTGCCGGCGCAAGAACGCAGCGCTCAGGTGCAACGCTATCGGAGCCGGCTGGCCGCGATCGATCCGCAGCAGCCCTTGGACGGTGCGGGCCTGCGCGAGCGCTGGGGATCCCCACCCAACCCATGAGCACGCAGACATCGGCGGCCAGCCGTGGCGCACTCTGGCTGCAGGCTCTCACCGGACAAGCGGGGATGCTTGCCGAGGGAGCAAGCACGGTGCGCGTTGCGCCCGCATCGCTTGGATCGGAGTCGGCCACCTTCATAGCCGTCGTGCCCGATCCTCACAATCGCTTTCCGCGAGCTCGCCAGGGCGAGGTGGGACTGGATGAAGGCTGGGCGATCGCCGATCAAGTCCGCCGGGTCATCGCCGAGGGAGACTCGGGGTTGCGGCGGCCGATTGTTTGCGTCGTCGATGTCACCAGCCAGGCCTATGGCCGGAGCGAAGAATTGCTCGGCATTCACCTGGCCTGCGCCGCGGCTGCCGATGCGTATGCGTCGGCGCGTCTCGCCGGACATCCGGTCATCGCGTTGCTGGTGGGTAAGGCCATGTCGGGCGCGTTTCTCGCACACGGCTACCAGGCCAATCGGATTCTGGCACTCGATTCACCGGAAGTCATGGTGCACGCCATGGGCAAGGAGGCCGCCGCGCGCGTCACGCGCCGCACGGTGAGCGAGATCGAGCAACTCGGCACGCGCTTCGCGCCGATGGCCTACGATATCCACGCCTATGCGACGCTGGGACTGTTGCACCAACTGATCGCGGGCGTGAATGCAGACGCGCCGGATTCCGCCGATGTGCAGCGGGTGCGCGAGGCTCTCGTATCGGCCGTGGCTGACACCCGCGCCGGTAGCCGCGACTTGAGCGCGCGCTTGAGCTCGGCGACGGCACAGCACCTGCGTGCCGCATCGATCGAAGTGCGTCAACGTTTGCAGGAACAGTGGGATGCCGGCTGATCGGCCCTTTGGGGTGCATAACCTGCTGCAATTGCGCAATGTCGATGATTTGCATTGGGAAGAGGCTCATCCCGATTGGTCATCGGCGGCCCTGCATCGAGCACCCTGGGTGGTCGTGCGCAGGACCCACGCACGCTCAGCCCTGTTGCCGGTCGGCGTTCGCGGCGATGCCCGGCAGCAACGTGCTGCTGCGTGGCTGCCGATTCACGCCGTAGAGCAGATCGTCACACCACAAATCCTGGCGAGGCAGCGCACCTGGCATGGCCGGCCCCGAACGAAGCTGCTGCCGGCGCTCCTGGTTCTCGACGCCGCGGCGGCGATCCTCGAAGAGCACGGGTGTGAGGATCTGTGGGGTCCGGGCGGCAGTGTGGGCTTTGAGCTCGCCAGCGGTGTGCCGAGCGTCTCGGCACAGAGTGACCTTGACCTCGTGCTGGATGCACCGGAACCGCTCGAGGTCCGTGACGCCGCCGCGCTCTTCACCGCGCTCGAACGACTTTCCGCACGGGTCGATTTGTTGCTGGAAACTCCGTTGGGTGCGGTGGCTTTGAGCGAATATGCGAGCGGCCAGGGCGTGGTGCTGCTGCGTACGCCTTCAGGAGGGCGCTTAGTGGCCGATCCGTGGCATGCCTCATGGGCGGCAGGGGAGACTGCGTGAGCGTCGCTTATCTATTTCCCGGACAAGGGGCGCAAACCCCCGGATTCTTGCGGCGCCTGCCCGATCATGCCGCCGTGCGTGCGACGCTCCTCGAGGCGCGGCAGTTTCTCGGCGAAGATCTGTCGACCCTCGACTCGGCGCAGGCGTTGGCCTCCACCGTCGCGGTGCAACTCGGCACGCTCATTGCCGGAGTCGCCGTGGCGCGCGCGTTCGCGCACGACGGGTTGCGGGCGGACGCCGTCGCGGGTCTGTCGGTGGGCGCCTTCACCGCCGCGGTTGCCTGCGATGCGCTGGGCTTCTTCGACGCGCTGTCGCTGGTGAGATTGCGCGGCCAGGCGATGGAGCGCGCCTACCCGCGCGGATATGGGATGGCCGCAATCGTCGGTTTGGAGGAGCGCCAAGTCCGGGGCCTGATCGAGCAGGCGGGCAGCCCTGCCGTGCCGGTGTACATCGCGAACATCAATGCGCCGACTCAAATCATCATCGCCGGCGCTGACCCGGCGATGGAGGGGGTGTTGAGTGAAGCGCGGCGAACCGGAGCGCGAAAGTCGTACCGCATGGCGGTCAGCGTCCCCTCACATTGCCCTTTGCTGGCGGATGTGTCGCAACAGCTGCGGACCGCGATGGTGCGCGTACGATTCAACCCGCCTCGAGTGCCGTACGTGAGCAATCGGCGCGCACGGCCTGCGCACGACGCCGAAGATATTCGCGAAGATTTGATCAGCAATGTCGCCTACACCGTGCGCTGGCACGATGCTGTCACCGTGCTTTACGAGTTGGGGGCGCGTCTATTCGTTGAGCCGCCGCCCGGGCGGGTGCTTACCTCCCTGGCCGAGGAGTCTTTTCCCGATGCACGCTGTGTTGCCGTCGAGGAAGTCAAGATGGAGACCGCGGTATTACTGGCTGAGCGCGAACATCAATCCGATTGACGGCGTGGTGACGCGTCGGCCGTTGGGCCGGGCTATAATCGCGTTCATCATTGGGACGGGGAGCATTTATGAAGCATGTGGTTTGCACTGCTGCGGCAGTCGCGGCGGTCGTACTGGGTTTGGCGGCCGTGTCGGCCGGCGCCGCCGATGCGCCGTCGCCGGGCGCCGCGCAGCTCGCACTGGCAACGGTTCCGGTCAAGGGCACCGCACGCCTTACCGTGGAGTCGCCCGCCTTTAAGGACGGCGGCGACATCCCCTTCGAGAATACCCAGTATCGAGGCAATGTCTTTCCCGGCCTGTCGTGGACCCACGGCCCGTCCCGGACCCGATCCTATGTGATCATCATGCAGGACCCCGACTCCCTTTCGGACGGCATGCCCATCCTCCACTGGACGATGTTCAACATACCGACGAGCGTCACCAAGCTTGACGCTGCCATGACGGAGCCGCCCGCGGGGTCCAGCTACGGCCCCAATATTCGCGGACCGAATCATGCATACATGGGTCCGCACACCCCGCCCGGGCCCAAGCACCACTATCACTTGCAGTTGTTCGCGCTCGACACCACGCTCGCGCCGAATGCCGGTGACAGCTATGCGGCTTTGACGCAGGCGATGCAAGGCCATGTGCTTGCCGAAGGCGAGCTGGTGGGCCTGGGTCAGGCCGATCCCAATCGATAGGGGTCAGGGCTCGAAACGGGAGATCCGTAAACCTGCTGCATCCATCGTGGTGGAGAGCGAGGCGGTGTACCTCATGGTGAGGAATAAGCTGGGGTAAATCCTGCCGCCGGGATCTTCACTGTGGTATCGCCGCCGCCGACCGCAACCCGCACCGACTGGAATCTCCGAACCACCGCCATATGGGGGAAGGGCGCTTGTGCGCCGCTTCCCCTTGGTCTTCGGTTACTGGGCAAGCATCACAGATCAGTGCACGGGAATCGACTCTGTAAGCGAGCCTGTATCGCAACCCGAAGCATTACAGGCTTGAACCTGGAAACTGTATTCACCCGCCGTTTTCTCCGTGATTGTCTGGGAGAGAGTCCCCGACGTCAACGTGTCAATGAGGGCAAATGGTGATGCCGTGTTAGGAAGCGCGTTTACTGCCCAAAGCTTGTAGCTGGTAGCACCACTTGCTGCCGTCCAGGAAACGGTAAATGGTACACCTGCTTGAAACTTTCCCCCGGTGCTCCCTGTGATGGAGAGAGTGGGATTCAAAGGTATTCCGCCCGAAGGAATGCTCGGTGCGCCAAGGATAGTCGCGAATAATTCGAATTGGCTCGGGGGAACTCCTCGCGCAACCGGCCCGCCGCGAATCTATGCGCCGCCGCTCTTCCACGGTACCGTCGAGCGGGGACGTCAATCCGTACGGGGTCGCGTTCGTCCCCGAGAATTTCCCGAGCGGCGGCACGATCGCCGCCGGCGATGTACTGGTCAGCAACTTCAACAACGGCGCCAATCTTCAGGGCGCCGGCACCACCATCGTGCAGCTGAGACCGCGGGGAGCTCTCGCCCCTCCGGGAACCGCCAATGTGTTCTTTATGAGTTCTCTCGCGGGACTGAGCACGGCGCTCGGGGTGCTGCGCAACGGCTTCGTGATCGTGGGCAATGTGCCGACCACGGACGGCACCAGCGCGACGATCGGCCAGGGTGCGCTGTAAGTCATGGACCGATACGGTCATGTGGTGCAAACCCTGACCGATGCGCAGTTTCTGAATGGTCCCTAGGATCTGGCGGTGGACGATGATGGGGATCACGCCCTGATCTTCGTGTCCAACGTCCTGAATGGAACGGTCTCGCGTCTCGACGTGTCGGTCGGGGCGAAGGGCCTCAAGGTGCTCCATAAAACCGTCATTGCCTCAGGTTACACGCATATACCGAATGCGGCCGCGTTGATCCTCGGGCCCACAGGACTCGCCTTCGACGAAGGCACGGATACGCTGGCGATGCCGTCAACGCGGACGTACTGCATCCCAGCGAGATCGTCGAGTTCATCCCCTGGGGGCAGTTTGTGCGCGAGTACAACGTCGATGCGAGCCAGGGTGGCGCCTTCGGACTCGACACCTCGCGCGAAGGTCCTTTCAATTATGCAGTCATCGACGATGTCACCAACAGCCTGACGGTGACTTCACTGGATAGCCGCTAGGTCTAGCCGCTGCGCCGCCCGCCAGTTCGGCGCGGCGTAGTACGGTGCATTCTCGGGCGGCAAGAGGCCGCGGCCCAGCATATGGGCCGCGGTCTCGCCCAGAACATGCCCCGCATCGCGATAATGGCCGATAAGGCTTGAATTCGCTCGTCATGGCCGATATATTTGCCGATATATGGCCGATAAGCTAGCCGTTCTTGACTACTTCAGGTCTCATCCAGAGACATGGGCCTCGGCCGCCGATATCGTTTCAGCTGTTGGGGATGTACCGGATAGGACGCTGCGCAACTGGCTACGCGAGCTGGTTGAGGTTGGCTCAATCGAATCAAAAGGTGAGCGCAAGGGCAGGCGCTATCACCTGCGCGAGCGTCCCCTCGTTCCGGGCACGGCTCAGCTTGCACTTGCCGGGCAGCCTCTGACGACCCAGTCCATTTTCTCACCGCACAGCCAAAGGCTGATCAGCCGGGTGGAGGCCCCCCTCTACGATCGCTCGCCCGCAACTTACCGGGAAGATTGGCTTCGAAGTTATATACCGAACGAGAGTGCCTATCTGACGCAAAAACAGCGCCTTGAGCTGGCAGCGCTGGGCAAGCGCGATCCGATCTATGGCCGCGCCGGCACATTCATCAATAAAATCTACGACCGGCTGTTGATCGATCTTGCTTTCAACTCATCGCGTCTCGAAGGCAACACCTACACGCTTCTCGATACGGAAAGACTGCTACTACAGGGCGCGGCCGCGCCGGGCAAGCTGGACGCAGAGCGCGTCATGATCCTCAATCACAAAGAGGCGATCAGCTATTTGGTTCGAAACGCTGAGAGACTGCAGATGGACGAGGTTACGATCCGCACGCTGCACTACTTGCTCGCTGACAGTCTGGTTGCACCGGGCGCTGCGGGACGAATCCGCGATGAGAGCATTCGCGTAAGCGGGACAACCTATGCGCCGATCGACGGGCGGGTGAGGCTGACGCGGTTGTTGTTGTCTGTGCTCGAGAAAGCGCGCGCGATCAGGGACCCATTCGAGCAGAGCCTCTTCCTGCTCGTACATATTTCTTATCTGCAAGCGTTCATCGACGTGAACAAGCGCACCGCGCGGCTTGCGTCGATCATTCCACTGATCGGTGGCGATTACGTGCCGCAGTCGTTCGTCGAGGTGGACCAGCGCGTCTATCTTAGTGCGACGATTGCGGTCTACGAGCTGAACCAGGTCGGGCCACTGACGGATGTCTACATCTGGTGTTACCAGCGCAGCTGCCGGCGTTTCGACATCAACCTCCAAGTCGTCGGATTCGATGAGGTGGCGGCGCTTTACCGAACACAGCGGCGCGCGCTGGTGACGGAACTGGTACGCGCGAAGGTAGTGCCTGATAAGGTGGCTGAGTGGATCACGGCGAATGTCCCGAAAGACGTCGAGCCGCAGCACCGTGAAAAGTTTATCTCCGACGTGCTCGCGGAGGTCGAGAATCTTGATGCGTCGCGGATCGGGGGATTAGGGATCACGCCGCAGGAGCTCGAAGTCTGGCAGGGGGGCCGCTAGAAAATATCAGCGAGGGTCCAAAGATAAACCTCTCGGCGACTCGCGCGCGCCACGGTCGCGAATTCCTTCGTAAAGCCACCGGCAGCCAAGTACAGAATCGGCGAATCTCTCAAGGAGGCCGTCACCTGGGCTGCAGCCAGTAGCTGTGCGAGCGCTATCGATCGGCCGCTCGGCGCGAAGCCGCAACAGCGGACTGCAGGGTTTCCAGATTTGAGATGCCGGCGCCGATGCGCCGACCCACCAATACACCCGGCGTTCCGCGCAGACCCAAGGCGCGCGCCTCCGCATCGTTTCGCCGCAGCAGGCCGTCGATGGCAGCCTCATGCGTGACCAGGTCTTTCCCCAACTGGGCCATGTCAATTCCCGCCCCTTTCAGCGTCGCATCCACCTGGCTATTTTCGGTGAGGCGGGGGCCGCTGATGAGCGCATCGTGGGCCTGAAGATACTTGCCTTGATAGTTTGCAGCCAGCGCCGACCGCGCCGCATAAACGGATACTCCGCCAAAGATGGGCCACTCTTTGTAAAGGACCGCCGCCGCACCATCCTTATCGATGAACGGATGAAAAGCCGGGGCCAACTCCTTGCAGAAGGGGCAGTTGTAGTCGAAGTACTCAACCACCGTGACATCGGCGGCGGCAGACCCCAGCAGGGGCGCACCGGGCTCGCGCAGTATGTGCTTCTGTACCTCTGCCGTAATCGGGGGCCGGCTCTGTGCCGCGGCGACAGTCGGGAACGCCAAAACGAGCGCCTGCGCTGCGAACAGCGCAACCCGGCAAATCTTTGGAAATCTACCCTGCATGGATTGTCCCCACTGATGTTTCAGCGCAATGTTGTCACGGCGCTGCCCACGATGCTTCCCTGGTTGCTCTTTTGCAGCAGCACGGCCACGCGGGATGCATCCGTGGGAAATGACGCCACCGGCACTCGCAGCACGCTTGCCTTGCCGTCCCAGGTCGCGACGCGGCGGAACTCCCTCACGATATTGAATTCGGTGAGGGTACGTCCGGAATTCTCGCCGCGTCCGATCGCCGTGGAGGCCTCGGGAAGATAGGCAACCAGATTGACGTCGTAACCGCGCAGCTCAGCGCGTTCCGGCAAGCTGATGGTCAGTTCACTGGGCGATACGTCTACGGCAACCGGGACCAGTTCCTGCCGTCGCGCCAAAGCTGCGAGGATGCGCCCACGGTCGGAGCCGACATAGCTGGCGCTACCGTCGATCACCACCTGCGGCGTGAAGGCCGAAGACAAGCGCAGAGTGTCCACATAGCGCGCCTGGCGCGCGGCAGCCAGGGGAATTTCATAACGGTCGCGCCAGCCAATGCTGTCCCAATAGTCAACATGAAACGCGAGCGCGACGACATCGGGCAGTCTTGCAAGCTCGCCCAGCAGTGCGTCGGCGGGCGGACACGAGCTGCAGCCCTGCGAGGTAAACAGTTCCACCACCACCGGTTTGTCCGGCGGCGGAGTCGGTGCCTGCGCCCTGGCTGCCATGCACGAGGCGATTGCCCCAAACCCGAGCCCCATAGCCATCTGGTTGAGCAGTTTCATGCGAAGGAGACCGCCGCAAACCATGAGTTATTACCAACGCCGCTCTGCGGTGAACGAGGCGGCCATGGTTGACGGCCTGATGCGCAGCCCGTAAAACTCCCGTCTCATTTGCCGAAGGAAGCCCTATCTTGATCAAGTTCTACTATCACCCCTCTCCCAATCCCGCCAAGATCGCTCTGTTCCTCGAGGAAGCGGGACTTGCGTATGAAGTCGTTCCTGTCGATACCCGCAAGGGTGAGCAGTTTTTGCCAAGCTTTGTCGCGATCAACCCCAATTGCAAGGCTCCGGCCATCACGGATGGCGACGTGCGGGTCTTCGACAGCACCGCGATTCTCATGTATCTCGCCGAGAAGACCGGACAATTCCTGCCGGCGAACACACCGAAAGCGCGGGGCGAGCTGCTGTCATGGCTGATGTTCATCGCAACCGGCATCGGTCCGTACTCGGGGCAAGCCGTGCACTTCAAGCACCACGCGCCGAAGGGTCTGGACTACGCGGTCGATCGCTATCAGTTCGAGGCGCGCCGCCACTACGGCATTCTCGATGCGCAACTGGCTGCCGGGCCGTATCTGCTGGGGGACACATACACCATTGCAGACATGTCCGCATGGGGCTGGGTGCGCGCGTTGCCCTTCATCCTGGGTGATGAGGTCTGGGAGAGCATGCCGCGCTTGAAGCGCTGGTTTGATCTCATCAGCGCGCGGCCCGCAGCGCTGCGGGCCAACGCCCTGAAAGACAAGTACACCTTCAAGACCGAGATGGACGCCGAGGCTCGGAGCCACATGTTCCGGCATGTTGCAGCCGGTTAGCGACATCGCCCGGAGTCGCTCCTCGACTCGAGTGAGGTGATGCCAGCGCAGCGCCTGACTCGGCGGGCAGTCTGGACGGCCGCGGCCATCGGGGCCGCGGCCCTGGCTGCGCTTGGCGGCGCGCAGCTGCTGCCGTCCCCCGCGCCGGATCTGCGCCGACTGTACGCCAGCGGCATGGAACGAGGCCAGGTGCCCCCGGTGATCATCATTCCAGGCATCCTGGGGTCACGGCTGCGCGAGCGCAGCAGCGGCCGGGAGATCTGGCCGGGGTCAATCTACAACGTACTATTTTCCGCGCGCTCGCTGGCGCTCGACATTGACCCTGCGACCCTGGAACCTCGTGCCGACGATGTCGAGGCTTACGATCTGTTTCGTGGCCTGCTGGGGATCGATTACTACGGGGCGATCATCGACACGCTCGAGCGGCTGGGTGGCTATGTGCGCGGACAGCCCGGACATGCCGCCGACGCCGGCAGGCGGCGCTACTATATTTTCCCCTACGACTGGCGCCAGGATAACGTGGTGACTGCGCGCAAGCTGGATGCCTTGATCGAACAAATTCGCCACGACTACGGAGACCCCAGCCTCAAGGTAGACATTGTCGCGCACAGCATGGGCGGGCTCATCACCCGCTACTACATTCAGTACGGTGTGGCCGACGTGCTCGACGGCAACGAGTTCCCCGCCAATTTTGCCGGAGCGGACAAGATTCGCACGGCGGTCCTGCTCGGCACGCCCAACTTGGGTTCGGTCAGCGCTCTGCGCAGCTTGCTCGCCGGGTATCGCGTCGGCGGCCAGGCCATTCCAGTCGAGGCACTGGCAACGATGCCCAGCGTGTACGAACTACTGCCGCACCCGGTGACCAATTGGATTGTCGATGGCAAGGGGCGGCCGTTGGAGCGAGATCTGTTCTTCGTCGGCACGTGGATGTCGTACCAATGGTCTGTCTTCGACCCCGCGGTCGAAAAGCGCGTGAAGGCACGGTTCTCCGCGGAAGAACCTGGACGGCAACGGGTCGCCCTGCTGGGCGACTACTTCGCAAAGCGCATCGAGCGCGCCAGACGATTCGTCTGGTCCCTGACCTACAATGTGGCGCAGAACGCACCGGTGCGGCTGGTCGTGTTCGGCGGCGACTGCACTTTGACACCTGCGCGCGTGGTCGAGGAGCAGGAGTCGGGACCTGCATCCGAGACGCATGCCGTCGTGCGCTTGCTGCCCAATGCGATAAAAGACCCGCAGCCTGGGATCGACTATGCTCGCTTGATGCTCGAGCCGGGCGACGGCGAAGTCACCAAGCCTTCATTGCTGGCGCGCCAGTCGCTCGACCCCACGGAGTCTCGCTCCGATGATGTGTTCTTCCCTCTGGCCTATGCCTTTTTCCTGTGCGTGGATCACGTGCACCTGGCCGGCAACATCAATTTCCAGGACAACCTGCTCAACGTGCTGCTGGAGCGGGGGCGGCCCTGGGAAAACCCAGCGCCTGCCCCCGAGGATCTCGGACAGAAAAACTGATCGACTCGCGAGATCGCAAATTCCACGATCATCCTTCGGGCTTCTGCTCCTGGGCTTGAGCGGACTCCAGTTTCTCGATATCGGCAAGGTCCTGCATGCGACCGCTGGCGCGCTTGTTGGCAATCAGGTCCTGCAACGAAATCACGGGCACTTCGATGCCTTCTATGAAAATTGCTTTCCTGTTTGCATACGCTTGCTCGAATTTGACGCCGCTGATGTTAGTGATGATATCGATGCGCCGAGGACTATTGCCGATTTGTAAAATGATGCCTTCGGACGAAAAATCCGATTCTGATATGTCATTCGGGGGTGCAAATCTAACGTTTTCCTCTAATAAGCACTGCAACATCTCTTTGTAGTCTTTGTTCAGCATTTGTTTCCCGAAAAAATGCCCAGACGTCGCGTGTCAGATCCCACACTTCCGAGAGGCGCTCCGCGGAAGTGCCTGGCATGTAGCCACCATCGTCGGCATCGGCATGCGATCGATGGATACTGATTTGTTGCCGATCGAGCGGGAGCATGAAGTGAATCTCAATGGTTCGATGCAGATGACGAGCAATGATTGTATATCATGTAAGTATATGATAGTAATGGTTTTTCTATTCCTCCGGCGGGACGGCAAGTTCGGCATAATTAGCGCTCGGTCCTGTGGGGTGGCGTCGTGTTCCCATTACAAATTCCGACGGGGAGTCAAATGCCATTGGTTTTCGCTCAAGGAAATCCGCCATCTGCTGCCGGGCTCGCAGTGGTGGCCGGGATGCTCGCTTTCATGCCGGTGCTGACCTCGGCTCAGGCCGGCCCCGCGGCGGATCATCGCGCATGCGCGGGTGACGATAGTGGATTGACGTTGCCCGCCGGGTTTTGCGCAACGATTTTTGCCGATGAGATCGGTCATGCCCGTCATATGGTGGTGGCTCCGAGCGGAGTCGTTTACGTGAACACCTGGTCGGGGGTGTATTACGGCAATGACACGCCGCACGCCGGCGGCTTCTTGGTCGCTCTGCAAGACCGTACCGGCAAGGGCAAGGCAGACGTCAATCTGCGATTCGGCGAGACTGTGCAAACGGGCGGCGCGGGCGGTACCGGCATCGGTTTCTATCATGGCGCCCTTTATGCTGAGAGCAACGACAAAATAGTGCGCTACGCCTTGCCCGCCGGATCCATCGTGCCGAAGGATGCCCCGCAATCCATCGTGACCGGTCTGCCGCTCGGAGGCGATCACCCGATGCATCCTTTTATAATCGACGGAACCGGGCTCATGTATGTAGACATGGGTACTGCGACCAACGCCTGCCAGGCGCAGAACCGTACGCTCGAGTCGCCCGGTGCCAGTCCTTGCACGGAGCTCGCGACGCGCGGCGGCATTTGGCGCTACGACGCGAACAAGACCGGTCAAACATTTTCGCCGGCCGAACGATTTGCGACCGGAATACGCAATGCCGAAGGCTTTGCCATCGATTCGGCCGGCCGTCTGTTTGCCACACAGCACGGCCGCGACCAGCTGCACTCGAATTGGCCTGCGGTCTATGAGCTGGAGCAGGAGGCTACGCTGCCGGCCGAGGAACTGCTGCACGTCGAACAGAGCGGTGACTACGGCTGGCCGGAATGCTACTTCGATCCGGGGCTCAACAAGCTGGTGCTTGCTCCGGAATACGGCGGTGATGGCAAGCGCAGTGGCGAGTGCGCCAAAAAGACCGGTCCCGTCGCGGACTATCCGGCGCATTGGGCGCCGGACGGCATGGCGCTCTATGACAAGGAGCAATTCCCGGCGCGCTACCGCAACGGCGTATTCATCGCGTTTCACGGCTCATGGAATCGGGCGCCCTATCCGCAGAAAGGCTACAACGTCGTTTTTCAGGCGCTGGCGGGCGACAAGGCGTCCCGAAAGTGCGAGATCTTTGCCGACGGTTTTGCGGGAGCCGAGAAATCGCCTGACAAGGCCGCGCATCGTCCCACCGGTCTCGCGGTCGGACCCGACGGATCTCTGTACGTTTCCGACGATGTGCACGGAAGAATCTATCGCATCGTCTACCGCGGCGGACCCGTTGCAACGGGCGGGGCCGGCGGCATAGTTCCTTGCCCGAGCGCATCGGCTTCTGCGGGGACCATTGTCGCCGCCGACGCCAAGCCCCCGGAGGGCACACACCCGGACGCCGGCGTCCGAGATACGGCGACCTTGCCCGTTCCCGAGGGAGCTACCACCGACATGGTGGTACTTGGCGACCGCATTTTCCACGGCCAGGTGGGTGGTGCGGCCTGCACGGGTTGTCACGGGTCGGCCGGCACGGGCACGCCCCTCGGCCCCAATTTGACGGACGATCGATGGTTGTGGAGCGACGGCAGCAGTGCCGGGATCGCAGCCACCATTCGGGTCGGAGTGCCGCACCCGAAAAACTATCGGGCACCCATGCCGGCCATGGGCGGCGCTCAGTTGACGGCCGATCAGGTGTCGGCGCTCGCGGCTTATGTGTGGGCCCTCAGCCAGCCCACGGGAGCGGCACATTGACGCGTAACGCAGGAAAGGAACGATCGACAATTCGTATCGCGCCCTTACAACACGCAGAGCATTCTCACTGGGCGCAGCTATGGTCCGAGTACCAACGCTTCTACGGCGTTGAGCTCCCGGCGGCCGTCACGGAGGCGACCTGGCGGCGCCTGCATGAAGGGCGAGTGCATGGCCTCGGTGCCCACGACTCCGCCGGCCGCCTGATCGGCATCGTTCACTTCCTGTATCACGAAGATACGTGGTCGACGGTGCCCGCCTGCTACCTGCAGGATCTTTATGTCGATCCGGCATCCCGCGGCACCGGCTGCGGCCGCATGCTGATCGAGGCCGTTGCCGAGGCATCCCGGAAAGCGGGAGCGAACAGCCCGTATTGGCTGACCCATCAAAGCAATGCGGTGGCGAGGCAGCTGTACGATCGCCTGGCTCAAAACCAGGGCTTCATTCAGTATGTCTACTCGGCCGCACAGGCCGCGGAGAATCCCTAGATGCATGTCGTCAATTCCACCGCGCAGTTGCCCAAGGCGGCCGCCTACCGCGAATTGCAGCAACAGTTGGCCGCGTTGTTTGCCGGCGAGCGCAATGGTCTGGCCAACGCCGCGAACATGTCCGCGATCATGTACGAGGCATTGCCGAATTTGAATTGGGTGGGGTTCTATTTTCTGCAAGCGGGCGAACTCGTGCTCGGGCCATTCCAGGGCAAGGTGGCCTGCGTTCGAATTGCACTCGGCCGCGGCGTCTGCGGCACCGCCGCCGAGCGCCGAGAGACCGTCATCGTCCCGGATGTGAATGCCTTTCCCGGACATATCGCCTGCGATGCGGCCTCGCGTTCGGAGATCGTCGTCCCCTTGATCAAGGGCGGCCGGCTCCTGGGAGTTCTCGACATCGACAGCCCTCAAATCGCCCGGTTCGATCAGGAGGACGGGAGCGGCTTGAATGCCGCCGCCGCCCTGTTGGTCCAGTCTTCCGATTTGGATCGATTCGTCGGCTAAACACGGCGAACTCACCAGCACCGTAAAAATATCCGCGACGGGGCGGGGTGCAGCGGTCATTTACGTGCACCGCCTCTTACCCCACCGTGATTTCTTCGCCAGCAGCTGCTAAAGTAATACCCTTGTTCTGAGGTAACACTTTATGGCAACCAATCTCACCAGCAAAGGCCAAGTCACGGTGCCCAAAAAAGTCCGCGACTATCTTGGCCTCAAACCCGGAGCGCGCGTCACGTTTGAGCGTCTCGAAAATGGCGATGTCGCACTGCGTGCCGCCCGCCCGAGCACCAAACCGAGACCCACCAAATTTGCCAAATTGCGTGGGCGAGCGACTGTGCGAATGACGACCGATGAGATTCTCGCGCTCACGCGCGGCACGTAACGAGATGATTCTCGTTGATACCAACGTCCTGCTCGACGTCATTGAAAATGACGCTCAGTGGGCCAATTGGTCGCAGCAAAAACTCGACGCAGCAAGTTCGATCGACACGCTCGCCATCAATCCAATCGTCTATTCAGAACTCTCCATCGCCTTCGAGCGAATCGAAGAACTCGAAACCGTTATCGAAGACGCATCGCTCCTTCTCGAGCCCATTCCGCGCGAAGCCCTATTTCTCGCCGGCAAAGCCTTCCTGAGTTATCGACGTAGCCGCGGCACCAAGCGCAACGTCCTGCCGGATTTCTTCATCGGCGCCCACGCCGCCGTCATGGAATGGCCAATCCTGACTCGCGACGTCGGACGCTTACACACCTACTTTCCTACCGTCACTCTCATCACTCCCTAGCGGCGCCGCTTCTACAAAAAGCATGCCTCACGACAGGGGCAATTCAAACAATGCCAGACCTGTCTGGTGTTGTCTCAGCTTTGATTTTTAAAAACCTCCGCCACGGTTTTGATGGTGCCCGCATCCTTCACGGCATAGCCGGGCAGGGCGGAGATTGCCGCATGGAAAGCGGGACTGCGCATGATCGACAGGACGCGCTTCATCGATTCCAACTGCAGCAATGACTTCAAGCAGACGAAAAAATAGTCTTCGGTCAAGAGCGGAACGAAGCCCAGGTCGAACTGCCTGGCCGCGGCCTCCACTCCGAAACTGACGTCGGCCATGCCGCTCGCCACATAGGCGGCCACGGCAGCGTGAGTGAATTCGAATTGCGTGTAGCCGTTGATTTGCGAACCGTCAATTCGGTGCTGTGCCAACAGCTGCTCGAACACGCGCCGCGTTCCGGAATCCGGATCCCGGTTGACGAACCGGACCGCAGGATCGAGCAGGCGTTCCAGAGAGTCGATCTTCAGCGGATTGCCGCTTTTCACGATCAGTCCCGTCTCGCGCGTGACGAAGCTTATGACCCGATGCTGCGTCGGCGACAGCCATCCCTTGCAGGCGGCAATGCTGCGCCGGCGCAGCTCCCCCTGCGGCAGGTGCATTCCCGCGAGGTCGCACTCACCGCGCGCCAGCGAAGTCAGGGAAGTTTGATTGCTTACATAGCGCAGGTCGACACCGATATCGGGCTCGCAACTCAACATCTCCCGCAGTTTGGCAACCGCAAAGCCATGGCTTGCGTGAACGCGGATGATCGCGGGCCCATGCGGCAGCAATTGATTGATCTCGGTTTCCAGCTCCTGCGAAAGATTGTCGAGCTGGGGTTTCAGGCGGGCACGTAATCGCTGACCGGCCCAGACCAGCTTCTCGCCCAGCGGAGTCAGAGTCGTGCCTCGCCCCTGGCGCCTATCGACCAGAGGCGCTTCGAAAAACGCCGACCATTTTTCGATCAGGTTCCATGCGTGCCGATAGGACATGGCCGCCTGATCGGCGGCCCGGGTGATCTTCCCGGTGGTACGGATTTCATGCAGGAAATCCATCATCACGAGCATGGAACGGGTTCCATCGTCCTTGCTGAAACGCCATACGGGCTCGATTTGGATACGGATCAT
Organism: uncultured Gammaproteobacteria bacterium; assembly: GCA_963807505.1. Classification (GTDB taxonomy): domain Bacteria; phylum Pseudomonadota; class Gammaproteobacteria; order Steroidobacterales; family Steroidobacteraceae; genus Bog-1198. The sequence continues at coordinate 229,969 of CAWECC010000003.1, forward strand.
TATGATCTCCAGTTCATAGTTAGCCGATACGGACATAGGCACTTTAGTTCATATTTTAGTGCCTTTCTTTAGGCATGTCCCATCATATTTATCCCTTGAATAGCGAGTTGTAGAATCCCATCTACGGTGTATGCACGATAATCGATTTTTTAGTATATGAACTATAAAGCATATATGGAGTATTTATGTCCGCCTCTCCGATCTCCGGTCACCACAATCTTCTGATCCACGGCAAACGCGTCCCGACAGCAGCGGGCCGCTACTTCGACACTCTGAATCCCGCGACCGAGCAGGTCATCGCGAAAGTTGCCGAGGCAGACGCGGTCGATGTGGATGCCGCCGTACGATCGGCAAGGGCGGCTTTCGAGGGTGAATGGGGCCGCATGCGCCCGGCGGACCGCGGCGGCTTGATGCTGAAGCTCGCGGATGCGATTCGCGATTCGCAGGATGAACTGGTGGAGCTCGAGAGCCTGGACTCAGGGAAACCCGTATCCGCCATCCGCCGGCAGGATCTCCCGGCGGTGCTGGATACTCTGACCTACTACGGCGGCATGGCCGACAAGATAAACGGACAGGTCATACCGACGCGCGGCGACGCGCTCACCTATACCGTCCGCGAGCCTCTGGGTGTGGTCGGTGCCATCATTCCTTGGAATTTCCCCCTGATGATAGGCATGTGGAAGATCGCCCCCGCCCTGGCCTGCGGCTGCACGGTCGTCTTGAAACCCGCGGAGATCACGCCGTTGAGCGCCCTCAAGATCGGCGAGCTGGCGCTTCGAGTGGGTTTCCCCGCCGGCGTGCTCAATGTCGTTCCGGGCTTCGGCAAGACCGCGGGGCAGGCGCTCGTCGATCATCCGGATGTCGACAAGGTGACCTTCACCGGCTCGCCGGCGGTGGGCCGGCAGATCCTTCGCGGTGCCGCGGGGAACTTGAAGCGCGTGACGCTCGAGCTGGGCGGCAAGTCGGCTAACATCATCTTTCCCGACGCAGACCTAGAATCCGCGGTCAGAGCGGCGAGCGCGGGCGTGTTCTTCAACAGCGGCCAGGTCTGTTCGGCCGGTTCGAGAATCCTGGTGCATCAGGACGTATACGAAGAGGTTGTCGAGCGGATAGCGTCGCGCGCCGCTTCGATCCGTTTGGGAGATCCTATGGAGACTGCGACCGGCATGGGCCCGCTGGTCTCCGAGGTCCAAATGAAGAGGGTTCTGGATTACATCGACATCGGCCGCCGCGAGGGGGCCACGATTGTGACCGGAGGCGGGCGCAGCGGCGAGACGGGCTACTTCGTGAAACCCACGGTGTTCTCCGGCGTCACCCACGAGATGCGCATCTCCCAGGAGGAAATATTCGGGCCGGTCGCAGCGGTCATTTCGTTCAAGGATGAAGAGGACGCGCTCCGAATCGCCAACGGCACGGTCTACAATCTCGCCGCCGGCGTGTGGAGCAGCGACATCTCCCGCGTGCATCGATTCACGCGCCGGCTCAAGGCCGGCACCGTCTGGGTGAACACCTTCGGGCCCACTGACGTGCGCCTGCCGTGGGGCGGCTCACGGGATTCCGGCTTCGGCCGCGAGCATGGTGACATGGCCATTGAGAACTTCACCGATCCCAAGGTCGTGTGGATCAATACGGGACGTTGACGCAGCGGCGCCCACTCATTCGCGCAAACCTCGATACTTCATCATGGCGTCGATGGTCGGGGTTTTGCCGCGCCAAGTTTCGTAGAGGTTCCCGAGTTCTTCCGTGTTGCCGCGCGACAGCACCATCTTGCGGAAGCGGTCCCCGTTCGCGCGGGTCAGGCCGCCGTGATCGTCGAACCATTGGTAGCCGTCGTCGGCCAGCATCTGCGTCCACAGGTAGGCGTAGTAGCCGGCCGAATAGCCGCTGTCCCAGATATGGCTGAAATAGCTCGATCGATATCGCGGCGGCACCTCAGGGATGGCAAGATGCGTCTTCTCCAACGCCTGCTTTTCGAATACATCCGGGTCCTGCAGGGGCGCGCTTGCCGGCAACACGTGCCACTGCATGTCGAGTTCGGCCGCCGCCACCAATTCCGTCAGCGCGTAGCCTTCGCCGAAATTCTTGGCTTTCTTGATCTTCTCCACCAAAGATTGCGGCATGACGGCGCCCGTTTTGTAGTGTCGCGCGTAGTGATTGAACACCGCCGGATAAAGCGCCCAGTGCTCATTGAACTGCGAGGGAAACTCGACGAAGTCTCGCTCCGGCGTGGTCCCGGAGAGAGTGGGGTAGCGGGTATTGCCGAACATGCCGTGCAGCGCGTGGCCGAATTCATGAAACATCGTCGTTACATCGTCGAAGCTGATCAGCGCGGGTTCGCCGGCCGCGGGCTTCGGCAGATTCGCGACGTTGTAGACCACCGCGATCTCGCCCAGCAGTTTCGACGGGCGGACGAACGCGGACATCCACGCGCCGCCGTTCTTGTTGTCGCGCTTGAAGTAATCGCAGTAGAACAGCGCCAGGGGTCTGCCGTCGACATCGATGACTTCGAAGACTCGTACGTCCGGCTGGTAAACGGGTATGTCCTTGCGTTCCTTGAATTGGATTCCATACAGCTGGGTGGCTGCATAGAACACGCCGTTTTCGAGCACGCTGTTCAGTTCGAAATAAGGTTTGATCTCGGCTTCATTCAGATCGTACTTCGCCTTGCGGACCTGTTCACCGTAGAAATTCCAATCCCAGGGCTGCAGCTTGAGGCCGCCCTTCTGGGCGTTGATGGCGGCCTGAATGTCCGCGGCTTCCCGCGCCGCCTTGGCCGTTGCGACCGGCACCAGTGCGTCCATGAATTCAAGCGCCGCCTGCGGAGTTTTCGCCATCTGATCCTCGAGCTTCCACGCGGCGTGACTCGGGTAGCCCAGCAGTTTCGCGCGCTGCGCGCGCAGCTGCGCCAGGCGCGCGATGATCGCACGCGTGTCGTTCGCGTCGCCGCGCTCCGTCCGGCCCCACGAATTTTGAAATATGGCTTCGCGCGTGGCACGAACGCTCAGAGATACGAGAGCGGGCTGCTGGGTCGTGTTCTGCAGCGGGATCAGGTAACCCTGGGCCTCGCGGTTCTTCGCCGTTTGCGCCGCGGCGGCGAGTTGTGCGTCGCTCAATCCCGCGAGCGCTGCCCGGTCGGACGTCGAGTAGGCGGCGCCCTTGGTCGCATCCAGGAGCTTGTTCGAGAAATCGTTCGATAGCGTCGATGCCTCTTCGTTCAATTTCTCGAGTTCAGCCTTGTCTGTGTCCGAGAGGTTTGCGCCGGCATGGACGAACTCATCGTAGGCGACCTCGACCAGGCGCAGCGATTCCGGATCGAGCTTGAGCGTGGCGCGCTTCTTGTAAACCGCCGCGATGCGCTCGAAAAGCTTCTTATTGAGGTGGATGGCATCTTCGTGCGCCGCCAGCTTCGGCGCCAGCGCCGACTTTGCGCTCTGCAGCGCGGGATTCGTGTCGGCCTCGCTGACGCCCCTGAATACCGACAGCGCCCGGTCGAGGAGACGCCCGCTTCTCTCCATGGCAACGAAGGTATTCACGAACGTGGGCGGGGCGGAATCATCGGCGATGCGCTCGATCTCGGCGAGCTGCTCCTTCATGCCGGCCTCGATTGCCGGCTGGTAGTCCTCGTCCTTGATCCGGTCGAACGGCGGAGCCTGAAAAGGCAGCGAGCTCGGCTCATGGAAAGGGTTCGCCGCGCCGAAGTCCCCGGCGGCGGCGTGGCAGGGCAGCGAACCCATGGGAAGAGCAATCGCAGCGGCGACAATCAATGCGTTGACATGTTTCATTTTAACCGTTCGGCTTGATGACAGTGGGGTGCGAAGTAGACAGGCCGCCATCCACGGCGATGGCCTGTCCGTTGACGTAGGAGGATGCGTCGGACGCCAGAAACAGCGCGGTGCGCGCGATTTCCTCGGGAGTTCCGGAGCGCCGCAGGGGGTTGAGCTGTCCGATTCTGCTTTCGCTGCCGCGGGCGCGGGCCCGTTCGAATATCGGGCGCGTCATTCCGGTTTCGATCAAACCCGGGCAAATGGCGTTGATGCGCACGCCCGTGCCGGCAAGCTCGTTGGCCGCCGTTTGCACCAGACTGACGACGCCGGCCTTGCTGGCGCTGTAGGGCATGCCGCCGGCGCCGGAACGCAGCCCCGCGACCGAAGCCGTGCAGACGATCGAGCCGCGCCTCTGCGGGACCATGGCGAGCGCAGCATGCTTGGCCGCCAGGAAAGTGCCGATCAAGTTGATCCTGAGGACTTCGGTCCAGCGCTCGGCGGTTTCTTCGAAGAACGGCACCAAGCCTCCGCTGATGCCGGCATTTGCATAGCACACGTCGAGCGCGCCGTATTCCTTGACGGCGAGCGCCACTGCGCCCGCGACATCTTTCTCCGCGGAGGAATCTGCGACGATCGCCAGCGCCCGCCCGCCGGCCGATCGAATCGCCGACACCGTGGCCTCGACTTCGGCGGCAAGATCCAGCGCCACGACCGAGGCGCCTTCGGCGGCGAACAGTAATGCGCTTGCGCGTCCTATACCGCTGGCCGCACCGGTGACCAGTGCGGTCTTACCTTGTAAAGTATTCATTTGTTTGCCGGCCGACGTTTCTTGGCGGTGACGGCGCTGAGTATCACCCTGGCGTCCCGCCCTAGGCAAATGCTCTGTCGGGCGATCTTGTCCGCCTGTCGGAGTCCTTCGGCTGCATGGCGGGGTCTATAATGCCTCCCGATCAATCGTACCGAGGAGGTTGCGACATGTCCGACGAGCCAAGCACGATTTCGCGCCGGGAATTCACCGCTCTGTCCATTGCCGCCGGCGTCGCCGCAGCAACGGGCGCTTCGGGTGCCACTGCCGCGCAAATGTTGGATAGGGACGTGCAGGTTACGACAGCCGCCGGCATGTGCGATGCCGCGCTCATACATCCGAGCGGCGGCTCATGGCCGGGCGTCATACTTTTCACCGACGTGTTCGGCCTGCGTCCCACCATGCGAGACATGGCAAAACGGCTGGCCGCGGACGGATTCACCGTGCTCGTGCCGAATCCGTTCTACCGGACGACGAAGGCTCCCGGCCTGTCGACCGACATTGATTTCAACAACCCGGCCGATCGCGCGAAAATCGACACTTTGCGGGCGCCGCTGACCAGCGATGCCGTGATGCAGGACGCAGCGGCCTATGTGAAATTCCTGGACACGCAGTCCTCGGTCAACAAGAAAGCCAAAATGGGTGTGTTCGGCTATTGCATGGGCGGCCCGATGACCCTGCAGGCGGCCGCTTCCAACCCTGAGCGTATCGGCGCGGGCGCGTCATTCCACGGTGGTGGATTGGTGACCGACAAGCCGGACAGCCCTCATTTGCTGGTCGCGAAAATCAAGGCGCAGTACTACTTCGGCATCGCGATGAATGACGATCAGCGGCAGCCCGATGCGAAGACGAAATTGGATGAAGCATTCAAGACGGCGAATCTGCAGGCGAAAATCGAGGTCTACGACGGCTGCCTGCATGGCTGGTGCGTGAAAGACATGCCGAATGCCCCCGGCAAGCCGCCGATTTATAACGAGGCGCAAGCCGAGCGCGCCTGGGGCGAATTGGTGAGTCTCTACAAACGGGCGCACGTGTAATGAGCGAAGCATTCATCTGTGATTTTGTGCGCACGCCGATCGGGCGCTACGAAGGCGGATTGTCGCGCGTGCGAACCGATGATCTGGCGGCTGCCGCGATCAAGCAGTTGATCTCACGAAACGCCGCCATCGGCGAGGCAGTCGATGAGGTGTTTCTGGGCTGCGCCAACCAGGCCGGGGAAGACAATCGAAATGTTGCGCGCATGGCGCTGCTGCTGAGCGGGCTGCCGGCGCACGTGCCCGGCGTGACGCTCAACCGGCTGTGTGCGTCCGGATTGGACGCGGTCGCGGCGGCGGCCCGCGCCATTCGCGCCGGCGAAATCGAACTCGCCATCGCGGGTGGCGTCGAGTCGATGACCCGCGCGCCCTTCGTGATGGGCAAGGCCGAGCGCGCCTTCCAGCGCACGGCGGAAGATCTATGACACGACCATCGGCTGGCGATTCGTGAATGCGCAGATGAAGGCGTTGTACGGCGTGGATTCGATGCCTGAAACCGGCGAGAACGTCGCCGCGGAATTCAATGTGTCGCGCGAGGATCAGGACGCCTTCGCTTTCCGCTCGCAGCAGCGTGCCGCACGCGCCCAACAGGCCGGCGTGTTCGCCGAACAGATCGTGCCCGTGGCCGTGCCCGCGGCCAAAGGCGGCGCCGCGCAGGTCGATCGACCGTGATGAGCAGCTTCGTCCGGAGACCACTCTTGAAGCGCTGGCCAAACTCAAGCCGGTGGTGCGCGCCGGGGGTACCGTCACTGCCGGCAACGCATCGAGGATCAACGACGGCGCCGCGGCACTGCTGTTGGCATCAGGCGCAGCCGTCGAGAAATACGGGCTCAAGGCCCGCGCACGCGTGCTCGGCTTTGCCTCCGCCGGAGTCGCTCCGCGCATCATGGGCGTGGGGCCGATCCCGGCGGTCGAGAAGCTCTTGCACCGGCTGCGGCTGAAGATCGCCGATTTCGACGTGATCGAACTCAATGAGGCGTTTGCGTCGCAGGCGCTCGCTTGCGTGCGCGCATTTGGCCTTAGCCGACGATGCCGAACACGTCAATGGCAATGGTGGCGCCATCGCTCTGGGTCATCCGCTCGGCATGTCCGGCGCGCGCATTGCCGGGGCCGCGGTGCAGGAATTGCTGCGGCGTCGGCGGCCGCTATGCATTGGCCACCATGTGCGTGGGGGTCGGGCAGGGCGCGGCGCTGGCACTCGAGCGGGTGTGAGCATCCTTTCAAAGGCGGGCGCACGCTGCTACATTATCTCCCAGGGGGCGGAACTCAGTTCTGCACAGTGGAATTGAGGATTTCTGGAATCAAGATGGCATAACAAGCTGAACTTCGAGGTGGAGGACGGCGTCGCCGTCCTCACCTTCGATAATCCGCCGGTCAACAGTCTCGGGTCAGGAATTGCGCGCAGGCCTTGGTGGCGGCCATCTGCAGCGCGCCAATGCGGATCCCGGCGTCGACGCCATCGTGTTGATCGGGTCCGGAGCGGGCTTTTCCGGCGGCGCAGACATCCGAGAATTCGGTACGCCCAAGGCGGTGCGCGTACCCGAACTTGCGCACCTTGATCAGCGAGGTCGAAGACAGCGCGAAGCCGGTGATCGCCGCCATCGGCGGAGTGTGCATGGGCGGCGGTCTCGAATTGGCAATGGGCTGCCACTACCGGGTGGGGGTGCCGGGGGCGCGCATCGCGCTGCCGGAAGTCAAACTGGGGCTGCTGCCCGGTGCCGGCGGCACTCAGCGGCTGCCGCGACTGCTCGGCGTCGAAGCCGCGCTCAATCATCATCGTGTCGGGCGCGACGTCGCCTCGGAGAAGCTGCGCGACACGCCGCTGTTCGATGCCTTCGCCGAAGGCGACTTGCGGGAAGCTGCCTTGAGCTTTGCGCGCCGGGTGGTTGCGGAAAAGCGGCGGCCGCAAACGAGTGCGCGACATGAAGCTGGACATGCCGAACGCCGAGGCGTTCTTTCAATTCGCGCGCAATACCGTCAAGGCGGTGGCGGGCCCCTATCCCGCACCCCTGGCCTGCGTCGAGGCCGTCGCGGCGGCGGTCGAAAAGCCTTTCGACGCCGGGCTCAAGCGCGAGCGCGAGCTGTTCACCGACGTTGATGCTGTCGCCCGAGTCGGCGGCGCTGCGTCACGTGTTTCAAGCAGAGCGCGCGGCCTCGCACATTCTCGACGTGCCGGACGACACGCCGATGCGGCCCATCGCAAGGTCGGGGTCATCGGCGCCGGAACCATGGGCGGCGGTATCACCATGAGCCTCATCAATGCCGGACTGCCGGTGGTGCTGCTGGAAACCAAGCAGGAGGCGCTCGACCGCGGGCTTGCCACCATCCGCCGCAATTACCAGGGCGCGCTGCGCAAGGGTACGCTCAACGAGGCCAGCCTCGCGCAACGTCTGGCATTGATCACTCCGACATTGGACTATGCTGCGTTGAGCGATGTCGATCTGGTCATCGAAGCCGTGTTCGAGAGCATGGAAGTGAAGCGCCAGGTGTTCGAGACCCTGGACGCGCGTGGTGCAAGCAGGGCGCGATTCTTGCGTCCAACACCTCGGCGTTGAATCTCGATGACGATCGCGAACTTCACGCGGCGGCCCCAGGACGTGATCGGACTGCATTTCTTCAGCCCCGCCAATGTGATGCGGCTGCTCGAGGTGGTGCGCGGCGCCAAGACGGCGCAAGGACGTGCTGGCCACCGCCATGCGCTTGGCCAAGACCATGGGCAAGGTCGCGGTGGTGTCCGGGGTGTGCGACGGCTTCATCGGCAACCGCATGCTGGCGCGCTACGGCGCCGCCGCTCACGATCTGATCATGGCCGGCGCATTGCCGCAGCAGGTCGATGCGGCGCTTCAGGATTTCGGCATGGCCATGGGCCCGTTTCGCGTCGGCGATCTGGCCGGCCTCGATATCGGCTGGGCGCTGCGCAAGCGGCGGGCGGCCGAGTTTCCCGACCGGGATTTCTCCAATGTGGCGGATGTGTTGTGCGAGGCCGGCCGCTTCGGCCAAAAGACCGGCGCCGGCTGGTACCGATACGAGGCGGGCTCGCGCCATCCGATTCCGGACCCGACGGTCACCGCCATCATCGAGGAGTATCGGCGCAAGAAGGGCTATCACGCCGCGCAAGTGTAAGTCCGCAGGAGATCGTCGAGCGCTGCATCTATGCGCTGATCAACGAAGGCGCCCGCATCCTCGAGGACGGCATCGCGCAGCGAGCCTCGGACATCGATCTGGTGTATCTCAACGGCTACGGTTTCCCCGCCTATCGCGGCGGCCCCATGTTCTATGCGGACCAAACGGGCTTGCACGATGTCGCACGCGCTCTGCAGAGCATCGCGGCTGCAGCCCGGCAGCGACTCGAGCGTGTGGACGCCGGCGCCGCTGCTCACGCGACTGGCCCGACAAGGCCAGCACCTTCAGCGAATACAAAGGATCAGCCAAGTGACAGAAGCGGTCATCGTATCTACGGCGCGCACCGGCCTCGGCAAGAGCTGGAAGGGCGCGTTCAACATGACCTATGGCGCCACGCTCGGCGCGCATTCGGTGCAGCACGCGGTGCAGCGCGCCGGCATCGACCCCGCCGAAGTCGAGGACGTGATCATGGGCTCGACCTTCGGCGAAGGCACCACGGGCGGCAATATCGCGCGCGCCATCGCCCTGCGCGCCGGGCTTCCCGTGACCACGGCGGGCTTGAGCATCAACCGCTTCTGCAGCTCGGGATTGCAGTCCATCGCGCTGGCGGCGCAGCGGATCATGACCGAAGGCGCAGCGGTCATCGTCGCGGGCGGCGTCGAGAGCATTTCCTGCGTGCAGAACGAAGCGAACACGCACATGCGCCGCGACCCTGGCTGATCGAGCACAAGCCGACGCTGTACTGGAACATGCTGCAGACCGCGGAACAGGTGGCCAAGCGCTACCACATCGCGCAAGGAGGCTCAGGATGAATACGGAGTTCGCAGCCAGCTGCGCGCGGCGGCCGCGCAGGCCGCGGGCAAGTTCAAGGACGAAATCGTGCCGATGACCACCGTCATGGGCGTCGCCGACAAGGCGAGCGGCACTCTCGGCACGCGCGAGGTGACCATCGCCAGCGATGAGGGCATACGTCCCGATACCACGCTGGAAGCGGTGGCGAAGATTCGTCCGGCCATGCCGGGCGGCGTGATCACGGCCGGCAATGCCAGCCAGTTTTCCGACGGCAGCAGTGCGGTGGTCGTCATGGACGGCAAGCTCGCGGAACAGCGCGGCCTCAAGCCGTTGGGAATTTTTCGCGGCTTTGCGGTCGCCGGCTGCGAACCCGATGAGATGGGCATCGGCCCGATTTATGCGGTGCCGCGGCTGTTGCAGCGCACCGGGCTACAAGGTCAGCGACATCGATCTGTGGGAGCTGAACGAGGCCTTCGCCTGCCAGGTGCTGTACTGCCGCGACAAGCTGGGCATTCCCGACGAGCGATTGAACGTCAACGGCGGCGCCATCGCGGTGGGTCATCCCTACGGCGTCAGCGGCGCGCGCCTCACCGGACACGCGCTCATCGAAGGCAAGCGGCGCGGCGCCAAGCTGGTGGTCGTCACCATGTGCATCGGCGGCGGCCAGGGCGCCGCCGGGCTGTTCGAGGTGGTTTAGATGGGCGTGCGCGAGTTGTTCGAGCTGAAGGGCAGGGTGGCTCTCGTCACCGGCGGTTCGCGCGGCTCGGGCTTGCAGATCGCGCAGGGCCTCGGTGAAATGGGCGCGAGAATTGCGATCAGCGCGCGCAAGCCCGCCGAACTCGAGGAAGCCAAGTCGCATGCTCGCGAAGCAGGGCATCGACGCACTGACCGTGGTCAACGATCTGACCAAGCCGGAACAAGTGCCGGCGCTGGTCGAGGCGGTCGTCGGGTCACTACGGCGGCATCCATATCCTGGTCAACAACGCCGGCACGAGCTGGGGTGCGCCGGCCGAGGAGTACCCGCTCGAAGCCTGGAACAAGGTCATGAACTTGAACGCCACCAGCGTGTTCATGCTGAGCCAGGCGGTCGCGAACCGCTGTTTCATACCGCAGCGCTCCGGCAATATCATCGTCGTGGCCTCGGTCGCGGCGCTGCGTGTCGGAATGCAAATGAAGGCGGCCGCGTACTACGCCTCGAAGGCGGCGGCCTTGCAACTGACTCGTGCGCTGGCTGCGGAATGGGGGCCTCACGGCATCCGCGTCAACGCGATTTGCCCGGGTTTTTTCCCGTCGAAGATGTCGAGCGGCGTGCTCGAAAAGATCGAAGCCTCGGTGATCCGGCAAACTCCGCTCGGGCGTCTCGGCGGCGATACCGACCTGATGGGCGCCGCGGTTTATCTTGCATCGGATGCGTCGCGCCACGTGACGGGTCAATACATTGCCGTGGACGGCGGCGCATCGCTTGCGTGAAAGCGCCGCCATGATCGAGGGGCGGGCACGCCAAGGCACTGGCATGATCGAGGCACTGGCATGACCAAGGTCTTGGCATGAGCAGCCCGGCCGAGGGACTTCGGGCTCCCCCGGCTCCACACGCCTTCGACACCGAACGCCTCGCCGTTTGGATGCGGGCGAACATCGAGGGCTTCTCTGGTCCCATCGAGCGTGCGGCAATTCGCCGGCGGGCAGTCCAATCCCACCTTTCTGATGCAGTCTGCCGATCATCGTTATGTGCTGAGACGCAAGCCTCCGGGCAAGCTGCTGCCGTCGGCGCATGCCGTGGATCGCGAATATCGAGTGATCATGGCGCTGGCGAATACGGACGTGCCCGTGGCCAGGGCCTACGCGCTGTGCGAGGACCCGGCGGTGATCGGTACCGCGTTCTATGTGATGGACTATGTCGAAGGGCGGCTGTTTTGGGATGCCGCGCTGCCCGAGGTGGCGCCGCCACGAGCGCCGTGCCATCTATGAGGAAATGACGCGCGTGATCGCCGCGCTTGCACTCGGTGGACTACACCGCCGTGGGCCTCGGCGATTACGGCAAGCCCGGCCGCTACATCGAGCGTCAAGTGGCACGCTGGACACAGCAGTACCGCGCCTCGCAAACCGAGACCATCGATGCCGTGGAGCGGCTCATCGACTGGCTGCCCAAGCACATTCCGGCCGATGAGGAGACCGGCATCGTGCACGGCGATTTCCGGCTGGATAACGCCATATTTCATCCGCGCGAGCCGAGAATCCTGGCGGTGCTGGACTGGGAGCTGTCGACATTGGGCCATCCTCTCGTCGATCTGGCCTATCTCTGCATGCGCTACCATTTGTCGGCCGAACAGTTCCGGGGTCTCGCGGGACTGGATTGGGCGGCGCTGCAGATTCCGAGCGAGGCCGAGAGCGTGGCGGACTACTGCCGGAGGCGCGGGCGCGCGCCCGTCGCGCCACGGGAGTGGACGTATTATTTGGTGTTCAACATGTTCCGTCTGACGGGAATTTTGCAAGGCGTGCTGGCACGCGCCATCCAGGGCAATGCCTCGAGCGCAACGGCGTTGGAGGCGGGCCGCCGTGCAAGGCCGTTGGCGGAACAGGCGTGGGCGTTGGTGCAGCAATCCTTCGGCCCACAATCGAAATAGTAGAGGGTAGAAGAAAGGAAATTTCAATCATGGATTTCTCCCACAGCGACAAGGTACGGCTCCTGCAGGAGCAGCTGCAGCGTTTCATGGACGCGCACATCTACCCGGCCGAACCGATCTTCGATGCGGAAATGGAAAAAAACCGGCGCGACGGCAATCCCTGGCAGCCCACTGCGATCATGGAGGAGCTGAAGCGCAAGGCGAGAGCGGAGAATCTGTGGAATCTATTCCTGCCGCACTCCGAGCACGGCGCAGGCCTCTCCAATCTCGAGTACGCGCCCCTGTGCGAGATCATGGGACGCTCGCATCTGGCGCCCGAAGCCTTCAATTGCTCTGCCCCCGACACGGGCAATATGGAAGTGCTGGCGCGCTATGCCACCCCCGAGCAGCAGGCACGTTGGCTGGCACCGCTGCTCGACGGGCGGATCCGCTCTGCCTTCGCCATGACCGAGCCCGACGTGGCGTCGAGCGACGCCACGAATATACAGTCCTCCATTGCACGCAACGGCGATCACTATGTGATCAACGGCCGCAAGTGGTGGACCTCCGGCGCCGGCGATCCGCGCTGCGAAATTCTGATATTCATGGGCAAGACCAATCCGGGTGCCGCGCTTCACAGTCAGCAGTCGATGATCCTCGTGCCCATGAACACGCCCGGCGTCAGACGCCTGCGCCAGCTGACCGTGTTCGGCTACGACCATGCGCCGCACGGCCATGCGCAGATCGATTTCATCGATGTGCGCGTGCCGGCGGAGAATATTTTGCTGGGCGAGGGCCGCGGCTTCGAAATTGCGCAGGGCCGCCTCGGTCCCGGCCGCATTCACCATTGCATGCGCTTGATCGGCGTGGCCGAACGGGCGCTGGAAATGATGTGCAAGCGCGCTCAGCAACGCGTCGCCTTCGGCCGGCGCGTGTCGGAACAAGGCGTTACGCTCGAGCGCATCGCTGAATCGCGCATCCTGATCGATCAGGCCCGCTGGCTGGTGCTCAATGCGGCCTATATGATGGACACCGTGGGAAACCGCGCCGCCAAGAAGGAGATCGCCATGATCAAGGTCGCCGCGCCCAACATGGCCTGCCAGGTCATCGATTGGGCCATCCAGGTGCACGGCGGCGGCGGGGTCAGCGATGACTTTCCGCTGGCGGCTGCGTACGCCGGCCGCGCGCACCCTGCGTTTTGCCGATGGTCCGGATGAAGTACACCGCGAGCAGATCGGAAAGCTGGAGTTGGGGCGTTATCGGACGGGCGCCTAGGTCGCCCATGTCGGATCGACATTTCAAGTTCTGGCCGGCTCATGCGATGCACGAGCTGACCGCGCCGGCCACCAATCTGTTCTACAACGCCGAGGTGTCGGCGCGCCGCTATCCGGACAAGCCCTTCCTGGTGTTCTACGACACCGCAGTGACTTTCGCGCAATTGTTGGAGCAGGCGGAGCGCGTCGCGGGTTTCCTCGAGCGGCCCGTGCGGAGTACGTAAGGGCGATCGCGTGCTGCTGCTCATGCAGAACAGTCCGCAGTTCGTCATCGGCTACTACGCCATCCTGCGCGCCAACGCGGTCGTGGTGCCGCTCAATCCCATGAATCTGACCAGGGAAATTCTGCGCTACGCGGAAGACGCGGGAACGAGCACCATCATCGTTTCGCAGGAGCTCTACCCGCGCGTCGAACCGCTGCTCGGCAAGTCGGTGCTCAAATCGGCGATAGTCGCCGCATACTCGGACTATCTGCAGCAACCCACCACACTCACGGTGCCCGACTTCGTCGCGGCGCCTCGAGTGGAGCTGACCGCGCCGGGAGTGACTCTGTGGCGCGATGTGCTGGCCTGCGGCTTGCGGCCCGGGCCTCTGACGGCCGGCCCCGACGACTTATGCGTCATGCCCTATACCTCCGGCACCACGGGCGTGCCCAAGGGCTGCATGCACACTCACCGCAGTACCATGCACACGCTGATCGCCGGCATGCGCTGGTTCTCCCTGCAGCCCGAGACTCACGTTGATGGCGGTGGCTCCGCTTGTTTCATGTGACCGGCATGCAGGGCGGCATGAACGGCCCGCTCTACGTCGGCAACACCGTGGTCATGCTGCCTCGCTGGGATCGAAATGCCGCGGCGGAATGCGTGCAGCGCTACCGGATTGCTAGCTGGACCGCGATTCCGACCATGATTCAGGACTTCTTCGCGAACCCGGACATCGCCAAGTACGACTTGAGCTCGATACGGCGCCTGAGCGGCGGCGGTGCCGCCATGCCTGCGGCGGTGGCACAGCGGCTCCTCGACATGGGGGTCACTTACTACGAAGGGTACGGATTGTCGGAGACCATGGGCGCCACGCACCTGAATCCCGGCGAGCACCCGAAGAAACAGTGCCTGGGCATCCCCATCTACGGTGTCGACTCGCGCGTGGTCGATCCCGTCACTTGCAGGAACTCGCCGCCCGGCGAGGTCGGTGAAATCATCACGCACGGTCCGCAGGTGTTCCTGGGCTACTGGAACAAGCCCGAGGATACCGCGCAGGCCGTTCGTCGAAATCGACGGCAAGCGCTTCTTGCGCACCGGCGATCTGGGCAGAGTCGACGAGGACGGTTATTTTTTCATGGTCGACCGGCTCAAACGCATGATCAACGCCTCCGGATTCAAGGTCTGGCCCACCGAGGTGGAATCCCAGATGTACCAGCATCCCGCGATTCATGGAAGCCTGCGTCATCGGCGCCAAGGATGCGCACCGCGGCGAGACCGTCAAAGCCGTGATCGTGCTCAGGCCCGATTGGCGCGGCCGGATCGATGAGCAAGCCATCATCGACTGGTGCCGCGAGAACATGGCCGCTTACAAATGTCCGCGCATCGTCGAATTCGTCGATGCGCTGCCCAAGTCCGGCGCCGGCAAGATCATGTGGCGCGAGCTGCAGGATCGCGAAGCCGCAGCCGCCAATCAACGTGTGAGTCCCTCATGAAAGCACTGCTCAGCAAACAAGCCGGCGGCCCGGAAACGTTGGTGCTCGAAGAGGTTGCGGAGCCGCTCGCCGGGCCGGGCCAAGTCCGCGTTGCCGTGCGCGCCTGCGGAGTCAACTTTCCCGATCTCCTGATCATCCAGGATCTGTATCAATACAAACCGCCGCGTCCGTTCGCTTCCGGGCGCCGAGGTGGCCGGAATCGTCGATGCGGTGGGTGAGGGTGTCGAGCATGTACGCGTCGGCGACCGGGTGCTGCTCTCTCCGGCGCGCGGCGGCATGGCCGAGAAGGCCGTGGGGCCGGCGAGCAATTGCTGGAAAATTCCCGAGGCCATGCCCTTCGACGAGGCGGCCGCTCTGCTCATGACTTACGGCACCTCGCAGCATGCGCTGAAGGACCGGGCGCAGCTTTGCGGTCCGGAGAAACTCTACTGGTGCTCGGAGCGGCGGGCGGCGTAGGACTCGCGGCAGTGGAGTTGGGCAAGGCGATGGGCGCGCGCGTCATCGCGGCCGCGTCGAGCGTGGAGAAACTCGCGCTGGCGAGAGATCACGGCGCCGATGAGGGCGTTCAATATCCGGTAGGGCCTCTGGACAAGACCCAGGCGCGCGTACTCACGGACCGTTTCAAGACGGCCTGCGGCGCTGACGGCGCCCACGTCATCTACGACGGCGTGGGCGGCGACTACACCGAAGCTGCGCTGCGCGCGATCGGCTGGCAGGGCCGGCATCTGGTGGTCGGTTTCACCGCCGGCATTCCGAAGCTGCCGCTGAACCTGACGTTGCTCAAGAGCTGCCAGGTCGTCGGTGTGTTCTGGGGTGAATTCGCCACCCGGTATCCCGCGCTGCACGCCGCCAATGTCGCGGAGCTGATGGCCCTGTATCTCGACGGCCGCATAAAGCCGGCCGTCACCGAGCGCTTTCCGCTGGCGCGTGGTGCCGAGGCAATCGCCAGGCTCGGCGCACGCCAGGTGCGCGGCAAAGTAGTGGTGGTGATCGACTGACGCATTGACCTGATCCTCTCAGGAATCGATGTGATATTCGGACGACGAAATTGTCGTCGGCGGTCAATAAGTTGGCGCCGAAAGTGCGGCGCACCCGGTCGCGGGATGCCATAAGTACGCGATGGGTTACCTCGCATGGACTTGAAATACACCGCCGAAGAGCAGGCGTTTCGCCGGGAAGTGCGCGCCTTTTTCGAGGCTGAACTGCCCGCCGACATCCGCACGCGCACGAGCTTGGGTAAGCGCCTGCGGAAGGACGACATGACGCGCTGGCAGGGGATTCTGCATCGACGCGGCTGGGGCGCCGTCATGTGGCCGCAACGCTTTGGGGGCACCGGCTGGAACGTCATACAGCAGCATATTTTCGAGGAAGAGAGGGCGGATATCGGCGCGCCGCCGCAGAACGCGTTTTCACTGAGGATGCTGGCGCCGGTGCTGATGACATTCGCGAGTGCCGCGCAGCAGGAATACTTCCTGCCGAGAATCATTGCAGGCGAGGATTGGTGGTGCCAGGGATATTCCGAGCCGGGCTCCGGCTCCGACCTCGCTTCGTTGCGGACCAGCGCGGCGCGCCAGGGCGACCACTATATAGTCAATGGGCAAAAGACTTGGAACACTCTGGGCCAGTACGCCGACTGGATATTCTGCCTGGTGCGCACCGGTGCCGAGGGGCGGCCGCAGCAGGGAATTTCGTTTCTTCTCATTGATATGAAGTCGCCGGGCATCACGGTCAAGCCCATTACCATGCTGGACGGCGAACACGAAATTAACGAGATCTGGTTCGACAATGTGAAGGTGCCGACGCACAATCTGGTCGGCGAAGAGAACAAGGGGTGGACCTACGCAAAATTCCTGCTGACTCACGAGCGCACCAACAATGCCGGCATCGGCGCCTGCAAACGCGCTCTGAAGAAGCTCAAGGAAATTGCAGCCGGGCAGATCTCGAACGGCCAGCCTCTGATTCAAGATATACGCTTTCGCGATCGTGTCGCGCTGGTGGAGCTCGAGCTGATGGCACTGGAGATCACCAATCTGCGGGTACTTTCCGCCACCGCGAGCGAATCGCGCGCGCTCGGGCCGGAGGTATCTGTGCTCAAGATCAAGGGCTCGGAGATTCAGCAAATGCTCGCCGAGCTGCAAATGCTGGCTCTGGGTCCCGACGCCTTGCCCTATCTTCGCGAAGCACTCGAGGCGGATTGGGCCGCCGAGCCCTCATTCGCGGAACACTACCGGCCGTACGCACCGCCGCTTGCCGGTCAATACTTCAATTTACGCAAGACCACGATTTACGCGGGATCCAGCGAGATTCAAAAGAACATCATCTCGCAGCACATCCTGGGTCTTTAGAGCAGCGCCGTGGACTTCAATTACAGCAATGAGCAAATTGCGCTGCAGGAGACGTTGCGGCGCTTCGTTTCCCGCGACTATGAGTTCGAGCGGCGGCGCGAGCTGGCGCGCTCGGATCTTGGGTTCTCTGCCGAGGCCTGGGCTCAGTATGCCGAATTGGGTCTGTTGTCCCTGTCGTTCCCGGAAGAGTTCGGGGGTCTGGGCGGCAATGCCGTCGACATCATGCTGGTGATGGAGCAGATTGGGCGCGGCCTGTTGCTGGAACCTTTCTTGAGCAGCGTCGTGATGTGCGGCGGATTGATCCGCGACGCGGGGTCCGATTCGCTCAAGGCAAACCTGCTGCCGAGGATTGGCAGGGGAGAACTCAAGCTGGCGCTCGCCTGCTACGAGGCTGCAGGGCGTTACGATTTGTCGCGGCTTGCGTGCACCGCCGTGCGCAATGGTGGCGGTTGGCGTCTGTCGGGCCAGAAGATCGTGGTGCTCGATGCCCCATCAGCCGATTATTTTCTTGTGTCGGCGCGAGGCGGCGGCGGCGGCGACGGCGACGGCGACGGCGACGCAGGAAGTGCCGGTTCCCTGTTCTTGATCGAACGCGGAACCGCGGGGCTGTCGCTCCGTTCTTACCCCACGCAGTCGGGTCATCGCGCCGCCGATTTGCGGCTCGATGACGTCGTTGTCGGCGCGGACGCGCTGATCGGCGCACCCGGCAGCGGCCTGGCCATGGTCGAGCGCGCGGTGGACAAAGCCGTCGCCGCGCTGTGCGCCGAGGCCGTGGGCATCATCGCGGCGCTCAATGAGACCACGCTGAATTATTTGAAAACTCGCAAGCAATTCGGCGTCCCCATCGGCAAGTTCCAGGCGCTGCAGCACCGGATGGCGGATATGTTCATTGCCGCGGAGCAGTCGCGATCAATGGCCGTCAACGCAGCCGTGTACGCCGATTCCGTGGACGCCGCGGTGCGCCGGCGCGCAGTATCGGGAGCCAAAGCCTATATCGGCCGGGCCGCGCGCCTGGTCGGACAGGAAGCCGTGCAAATGCACGGTGCCATGGGCGTGGTGGACGACGTTATCGTCAGCCACTATTTCAAGCGACTGACCATGATCGACATGAGCTTTGGCGATGTCGATCATCACCTGGCGCGCTTCAGCGATATGCTCGCCTGACCGGTTGTCGGCCGTCAGCCAGTTGCTGCTTGCGGATGTCGCCCTCCACGGTGCGCGATGCGGCGAACAACACCAGCGACGCCAGCACCGCCAGCACCGGAATGGCGTACATGGCGCTGTGCAGGCCGACGGCTTTGAACGCTTCGGTCATGGCGGCGTGCCCCTGCATCGCGCATTGCTTGGTGGGCAAAGTGATCGCTCAGCATGCCTAGGCCGAGGGGGCCGAAACTCGCGCCAAGCACGTACATGGCACAGAAATAGATGGCCACCGCCGTGCCGCGCAGGCGCGGCTCGATCACATCTTGAATGGCGGCGTAAACCGTGGCGTAGTACACGAACATGTTCATGGTGCCGATGGCCATCAGCAACATGAACGCGGCAATCGCGCCCTTGGGCTGATTCACCGCGAAGAAGATGCAGGGCGCTGCGATGGCCATGGCGCACGCCGACAGCAGCAGACGGCCGTCGCGGCGCTTCGCGCTGACCTTGTCCGCAAGCCAGCCTCCCACCAGCAGGCCGATGGCGCCCACGGCGCCCACCGAAATGGCGGAGACATTGCTGGCCTGTCTGCAGTCCCATTTCGTGAAACCGTTGCAGGAACGGGGTCTGGAAGGCGTTGATGGCGTACATGTTGAAGTTGTGAAAGATGCCCGACAGGATGATCCACCACATGGTTGGCAGCTTCAGCACCGCGGCGTAAGGCGACTTCACCGAGGCATCGGTGACTGTCGACGGTCTTGCGGCGTCCAAGGCGCCTCGCACGGGTTCGGGAATCCGCAGCGCCAGCCATGCGAATAGAAGTCCGGGGATACAGGCGAACAGGAAAGCCGCGCGCCAGCCGAAGGCGGCGCCTATGGCGCCCGCGCTGTAATAAGCGAGACAAAGGCCGGCGGGCAGACCGAGCATGAATATGCCCATGGCGCGTGCGCGCTGATGCGGCGGAAACAAATCTCCGATCAGCGATTGCCCCGCGGGCGCACAGGTCGCCTCACCGACCCCCACCCCCAGCCGCGAAACGAACAGCTGCAGGTAGTTTTGTGCGAGACCGGATGTGGCCGGTCAATAGGCTCCACACGGCAGTGCCGAGGGCGATGAGGCGGGTGCGGTACCATTTGTCGGCCAAGCGGCCGAGCGGCAGGCCGACCACGGCATACATCAGTGTAGCGATCGTGCCCAGCAACCCAAGCGACGGTGTCGCTCAAGTGAAATTCCTTGCGGATGGGCTCCGCCAACGCGCCCGGCAACTGGCGATCGAAAAAATTCAGCAGATTGACGACGAACAAAACGAACAGTGCAAAAAAAGCGCGCGATTGGGCCTTCGTCATGTCCGGACTAGAATTTCGTTCGAGCGGTGATGCCCCAGGTTCGCGGATCGCCGACGAACGCGTCGATCTGGTTGTATTGGAACGGCGCATCGAAGGCTACCTGGTAGTAGAACTTGTTGGTGAGATTGGCGCCCCAGAATTCCACCGTCCACTTGCCGTCCGCCGAACCCACGCCGATGCGCGCGTCCAACAACCCATAGGCACCTTGGATTTTGCGCGGATCGAGATCCGACCCGGTATTGTACGACGAATCGTACTTTTCGCTGGCGGTGGCATGAAATTCCAGCGACGAGGAGAGGGGCACCCTGTACGTGGCGGAAGTCACTCCAGACCACAGTGGCGCGAACGACAGCCGATTGTTCTCGCGATTGAGCGTAGTGGCTGCAGTGTCATTCGGCGCGAACAATGCCAGCGATTGCGCGCCGAACTCGTTGATGTTGGTAAATGCCCACGTCACACCGGTTGAGAGAGTCAAGCCCGACACCGGGGTGGCCCAGGTCGTGTCGAACTCCGCGCCCTTGGATTCGACTTTACGAAGCGAGGTGACTTCGAATTGAATGCCGGTAAACGTGTTGAACTGGAAATTCGTGTACTGCTGATCGAATATCGACGCGTTGAAGCGCAGCGTATTGTTGAACAGCAGGCTCTTGAGGCCGATTTCGTAAGATTCCACCACCTCGCGCGGAAATTCGGTATCGAAATTCGGCGTCAAGGGCCCCTCGGCACCCGTGGGCGCCGTTACGCGAGAGAGATTGAATCCGCCGGCTTTATAACCGTTTGCCCAGGAGATATAGCCCAGGACGTCGTCGTTGAAGTGATAGGAGAGTTTCACCGTGCCCGACACATTGCCCTCGCTCAAGGACTGATTGGTCGTCAAAGGTGCGTTGCTTCCGATGCGCGGCGAAAAGAAGGGATTGAACACCGTCGAACAGCCGTATCCCAAGATGAAGATATTGGTGGTTCCGGATCCCAGCAGCGATGCGCAACCCAACCCGCCGTCCGGATTCACGTAGTTGGAAGTAGCGCTTTTCGTTGTGGCCGTATATCGCAGGCCCGCGGTCAGGTCCAAACCCTGGGTGATGTTGTACGTTTCGTTCGTGAAGAATGCGTAGCTCTTGGAGTCCTCGGTATAGTAATCCTGTTCGCCGGACACTCCCGGCGTGAACGTGCCTTGGGGTATGGTGGCGAAGTTGGGGAACCCGGTGGCAAATGCGGACCCGAGGCCGCCGACGTACAAGCCGAAGTCATTGCCCGCGTAGATTGCGGTGTTGTAGGCCAGTATTTCGTTCGAGAAGAATCCTCCGACCAGCCAGTCCAGCGGGCCGCTCTTCCCGGCCAGACGTATCTCTTCGCTGACTTGTTTGAAGTCGGTCAGGTTGCCTGAATTGGCAGGCGCAGACACGATATCGACGCTGGTGTAGTCAACGTCGTTGCCGGCGATGAGGCTGTTGTCGCGCCATGCGGTAATCGAGGTGAACTTGCCGAAACCCAGGTCCCAGTTGAGTTCACCGGAAACGCCCAAGTCGCGGATCTGCTGCGAGACCGGCGAGTTCGACCAGGCCAGCCGCTCGGCGGGCGACAGGGGATTGGTGGCAATACCGGTTACGCCGGGTTGACCTCCGAGTGCCGGGTCGGACGCAAGAACGTTGATGATCCCGGCGAACGGCCCCGTGGCCGTTTGTACCGCCCCGCAGCAGGACTCGTTGCGCCTCGAAAAGTCGGCGATCAGCAAGAAGTTCAGGGTGTCGCTGGGCGTGATCAGGTATTGCCCCCGCGCGGTGTACATGTTGCGATTGTCGGTGGAGTTGCTGGTATTGGGACCGAGGCCGGTATCTACATTCAGAAACCCGTCGCGCCTCTGATATCCAAAATAAAGACGACCCGCCGAAATATCGCTGAGCGGGCCTGTGATCGATGCGTTGATTTCCCGATCGTTGAAGTTTCCGACGGTGGCCTCCGCCGTCACCCCGAAGGTCGTCGAGGGTCGCTTGGTGGTGATACTGATGACGCCCGCATCGTTGTTCTTGCCGAACAGTTCGCCCTGGGGGCCTTCCAGAACCTGGATCTGCTCGATTTCACCAAGGCTGCCAAAGCCGACGCCGTTGCGGGGGCGATACACCCCGTCGATCACGACTCCGACCGAGGATTCCAACCCCGGATTGTCGCCCACCGTGCCGATGCCGCGGATGCGCGCGGTCGTGACGTCCTCGGACGTCGTGGATGTGACGGTCAGGCCGGGAGTCAAATTCTGTAGATTCTTGATGTCGGTGATGCCGGCGTCCTTGAGCTGCTGCGCAGAAAAGGCGATGACGGAAATCGGCACATCCTGGATGTTCTGCTCGCGCTTCTGCGCGGTCACGATGATCTCCGTCAGGCCGGGTTGGGCGGCTTGGTTCGTTGCCTGCTGTGCCCGGCTGGAATTCAGGACGAAGGCGCCGGAGACGGCGGCGGCCAGGGCAAACGCTTGTCGTGCAAGCACACGTCGATTTGTCATACCTTTCCCCCTTACAAATTTATTGGTCACCGAGGGCCGCCGAATGGCCACCGCACGACCTTACCTCTTGTGGGCTGTCCGCCACAATAATGGATTGAGCGTACGGGAAGGGTGCGGGAGGCACCGCGCTTCGGGCGTCAACTTGTTACCCTTCGGCGCCATTGCCCCGCAGAACTCCGCTTCGCCGTGCACCCTTCGGTCATTGTGGCATTTTGGCAACGAAAGAGCGGATTCGGGTTTGCAAGACGACGCGAGTGCGTCAAAATCGCAGCGTGAGAAATCCAGATAAATGGCTGCCGAAGGAACCCGATGAGCCCGAGGTTCCCCAGCCCCCGGGTGGGGACGGATCTGCGGGCGGGGACCCAGAGTCCGATCCGACCGGCACGCGCAACGGCGCTCTGGTGGGATTGATTCTAGTCGTGTTGTTGGTAGCCGGCGCTTTGCTGCTGACGCATGTGCTGCGCAACATGTCGCAGCTTCAGGACTGCGCCTTGTCGGGCCGCTCCAATTGCACGTGATCCATCAGCTTCGGGCACCGGGCCGGTGACGTCAGCGCAGAATCGGCGGGGTACAAAACCATGAGCTTTCGCATGACGCCATTGGTCCAGCCGAAGCCGTCTTGCAGAGGGTACTCGCCGCCGCCGCCGCGGCCGATAACGACCACATTGTATTTCTCCACCAGCTTGCCGCTCTGCCGGTAGAGATCGTTGACGTTGGCCATCCATCGGCACGCAATGACTTCGGCCAGCGGCGCTTGATCGTAGTCGCGCAGTCCGGACACCGCGATCCATTGCAGGGGCGCCCAGCCGTTGGGGGAATCCCATTGCTCCCCGGTCGCGTTGGGGCTGGCGACGATCCCGCCGGCTTCGAGCAGTTCCCGACCGGCGATGTTCGCCACCGCGGCCGCCTCGGGCTTGGAGGCCAGGGACACGAATAGCGGATATAGCGTGGCCGCGGAGACCAGCGGCAGGCGTGCACCCTTCGTCCAGTGATAATCCAGATAGGCGCCCTTCGAGGGGTCCCAAAGATAGCGGTTAACGGCTGTGCGGCGTGCGGCGGCGCGCCGTTCGAACTCGAGCGCACACGCGCTGTCTCCGCTGTGCACACAGCCTGCGTGGATGGCATTCTCCAGGCCGAACAGCAGGCTGTTCAGATCGACCGGCACGATTTCCGTGGTTTCCATCGTCGCCCGGCTATGTCCGTCGGCGAACCAACGCGATCCGAAGTCCCAGCCGCTTTCCGCCGCGGCTCGAATGTCGCGAAATAATTGCGCTGCAGGGCGCCCGCTGGCGCGCGCGATTTCCGCATCTTCGCGGTACGACTCGTCGCGCGGTGTGTCCCTGTCGTCCCAGAAACGATTGAGAATGGACCCGTCAGACATTGCCACGACGTGCCGGTGCGCCGTGTGCGGCCGCACTCCGCGCTCGCCTTCCATCCAGTATGCATACTCGCGGCGTAGTTGCGGCAGATATTGCGCAAACGCGGCGGACGGATCGCCGGGCGAGGTCAGTGCGACCATGGCAAAAAAGAACGGCGGCTGCGAGCGGCTGAGGTAGTAAGTGCGCGCTCCGTTCGGCACATGGCCGTAGGTGTCGATCAGATGGGCGAAATCGCGGACCATGTCGTTCACCAAGTCGCCGCGCCCGCTCTCGGCCAGGCCCAGCATGGTGAAGTACGAATCCCAGTAGTACATCTCGCGGAAACGGCCGCCCGGAACCACGTAGGGCTCCGGCAGCGTCAACAATGAGGAATACGGCGGCGCAGTGGTGGAGGTGCGCGTCAGCGTGTTCCAGAGACCGTCGATGTGCGCGAGGATGGGTACTTGGCCGGGCGGCGAGGTCGTTCCCCCGATCTGCGCCGGCACAATGAAATGCGCGTCAACGAATCGTTTGAGGGCGGCCGGGGAATCGGGCTTCTCGTCATGATAGAGCTTCAAGATTTCGCCGGGCGCCGATTTGGGCACGGCATCGGGGAATACCTTGCCGTCGCCATAGATCTGCGCGCTTTGCACGGCGACGAACAGATCCTTGAACAGTACTTGCGGCGGGTCAGGGGCCCGCTCCGGGGCCGAGGTGTCGGTTACAGGCAGAGCCGATCCCATCGGCAGCAGCGCCAGCGATAGAGCCCAACAAAAAGCACGGAATTGCGGCGTCATCTCACACCCCGAACTTGTACTTCGCTTCTCAGCACGAATGACGCCTACTTGAGGTTGAGCACCGTATTGCTCGTCGCTGGAAGCACCCGGAGCCGGGGCGGTTAGACAAGGGGCGAACACTGGCGGATTTCGTGTTCGCCCCTTGTCTAACCGCCCCGTTTCCAGGCCCTCCAACCGCCGAACATTAAAGTTCAGCGCCCCAAGTTTGCCATTCTCTTTAGAACTTGTACTTCACTCCGATGTTTTCCTCCCGCCCGAAGATCGGCCGGCCCAAGGCGAAACCGCCGGCGGCGCCGCTGGTTCCGCTGGCGGCGCGCGCGTCCTGCTCGGTGATGCCCAGCTCGTTGGTGAGGTTGGTGCCCTGCAGGCGCACCTCGAAGTGCTTGCCTATGTCGGCGACGATGCCTGCGTCGAGGGTTTGATAGGACGGCAGCACCTGCGCGTTGCCGGGATCCGAGAAACGCAGGCCGATGTAGCTGTAGGTGAGGAATGCGCGCAGGTCGCCCCAGCTCATGGGGATGTCGTATGCCGGCGTGAAGCGAGTCTGGAATCGCGGCTGGCGCTGCAGCACGTTGCCGTCGGCGCCGGCGCCGCCGGGGGCGATGATGTCCGTGTAAGTGGAATCCTGCCAATTGCCGGTGATGCTGAAGCTGAGGTTCTGCACCGGTTCCCAACGGGCCACGTAGTCGATGCCCGTGCTGTTTACTCCGTACGTGAAGACCAGGTTCTGCAGGCCGGTGGAGGTGGTCACGAACTGCTGGAACGGTACGCCCGAGAATGTGCGGTGAAAGACGTCCACGTCGGCATACAGGGTGTTGGTCTGCACGCGATAGCCGACTTGAAAATTCCGGATGCTCTCCGTTTGCGGCGTGCCGTTGCGCAAGTCGTCGAAGCTCGGAAAGTGCACGCCCTGGTCGGCGCGGGCGTAGAGGCTCATGTGCGGCGTGATCTCGTAGGTTGCGCCCACCGCACCGGAGCCCTTGGTTTTCTTGAATTGAGTGCATTCATGCGCATTTCCCAAGGCGAGCGTTTCGTCGCAGTTATAGGTGGTGAAGGTACCGTTCGGGACGCTCACGCCCTGGTTGTACAGGCTCAAGGGATTGGTGCTCAGATTCGTGGCCGTGTCGTTCTCGATGGTACCGTCAACCTTCTGCTGCTCGATTCGAAATCCGCCGTCCAGCAGCCAAGGCCCGATGCGCCATGAATCGGAAGCGAACATGGCGTAATTGGTGCCTTGGTACCGGTCGATCAGCGTGAAGGTGGACGCGCTGGTCAGGCCGTTGTTGGAAATGATGGCGCCGTTGTTCAGTGTGAGATCGATCAGCGAAGCATTCGGCGTCGCCGTCATGAGCTCGTTGTTGCCCAGATACCAGGTGTCGTTCGAGCTATAGGCCGCGAAATAGCCGCCCACCGTCAGATCATTGCCCGGCACCAATTGGAAGGTGAAGCGCAGGTCGTCGGTGAAGGTCTGCAGCTGCTTGTCCACCACCCAGAATCCGTTGGATATCACATATTGATTCGGATTGACCGCGCCGCCGCCGTTGACGTAGGTGGCGGCGCCGCCGGTTGCAAGGCCGCCCGCGGCCACCGCGCCTTTATTGGCGTTCGCCGAGGCCACCGAACTGGCGATGAAGCTGCTGATGGTGACCGGCGGGGCGCTGCCCGTGAATATGCCTATGGTGGGCGCGTCGCCGCCGGAGTATTGCAGCTTGTTACTCAAGTGAACCCCGTCGGCGATGTCCAGATCGAGATTGTTGCCGAAAGTATGCAGGTTCGAGCCGCGGCCGTCGGCCAGATTGGCCGTGAGGGGCGCGCATCCCGGGCACTCCTGGACCGACAGCCCCTGAATTCCACTGCCGGCAAACCATCCGGTGAGCGGATTGAAACCGGGGAAGGCCGAGTAGCTGACGTTTTTGCCCGTGCCGGTGGCCACCAACGGTATGTCCGAGATGAACACATTCTTGTCGTTCAGTTCGCGCCCGTAGAACATGATGGAGCCGTTCTCCATGTCGTGCGACAGGGTGGCGGTCAGCTGGCCGCCGTCGTCGGCGGGAAACTGCGTGCTTCGAATGCCGTCGGACTGACGATAGAAGCCGCCGATGCTGAAGTACCAGTCTTTCGACAGGGGACCGCTATAGAATCCGTCGACCCGGTACAGGCCCTCGGAGCCGATTGTCACGCCCAAATCCCCGTGCTCGGTCGCGCTTCCCTGGCGGAGAATGAAGTTTGCGGTGGCGCCCAATTGGCCGTCGGAATACACCACCCCCGGACCGCCTACCACGACCTCGGCGCGCTCGATGGTGTCGTCGAGGCGGAACAACGAGGAGTCGTCGAGGAAGGAGAGGTTATGCGAAGGATAGATGGGCGAGCCGTTGATGGAGTAGGTCACGTAGGGCGCGCCGCTGCCGCCGGGATAGCCCGCGATCTCAATGTTGGGGCCGGCCGCGCCGCCGCCGGATTCGGCCCAGACGCTGGGCACGATCTTCAGCAAGTCGGCGGAACTCGATGGGCTTACATCCCTTATTTCCTCGAGACTCGCCGTGGTGATTTGGAAGCTGGCATCGAGCTTCTTGAGGCCCTTGGATTGGGCGGTTCCCGTCACCACGATCTCATCGAGGGTGCTGGTGTTGGCGGCGCTGGCATCGCCGGTTGCCGCGGCAGGCGGCGTTGCGGCCGTGTCCTGGCCGTAGGCGTGACCGCCCGACAGTGCGGCGCCGCTGAGCGCGAACAGCGCGGCGATGCGTGTGAATAATCCACGGTGATTCATGTTGCCTTCCCCCTGCGTTTGGTTTCCATTATCGTTCGGGTCGGGCGCTGCGCCCGGCCCATTCGCCGGCGGATATAGTTGCTGATCCGCCTTGGTCTCTGCGCTGATGGCAATCGTCGTTGCGCTTACCTGGGTAAACGACAGGCCGGTGCCGTCCAGCAATCTTTTCAATGCCTCGAGAACCGTGAAGTCGCCCTTGATGCCGACCATCTGATGCTTGTCAACGAGCGCCGACGCGAACACCAGCGTGATATCCGCCTGCCGGGCGAATTCATTGAGCGCCGACGCCGTGGCCTGGGTTTGGATATCGAAGTGGCGCAAAGTCGGGTCCGCGAACGCCTGGGTTCCGAGCATGGCCAGAGCCACGCAGCGGATCAGGACCGCGAGTTGTCGCCGCATTGAAATCCCCCGATGACACCTCTCGCACCGTTTCTCGACGGCCGGCGCGTCAGTGCCTTCGTTATGAAAGACGCTTGGCGGAAAAAAAACCGCTACTGCATTTGTGAAGAGCTGCGGCGGCGGTCAGTGCCGAGGGTCGATGAATACCACTCCGCCGCCGGCGTGACGGATGGATACGGGCAGCGCCGTTTGCAGCGCATCAAAGAACTCTTGCACATTGCCGGTGCGGAAGCGGCCGCCGACCCGCAAAGCGGCAACATCGGGATCGCTGACGATGATGCGCGCGTCGGTATAGCGTTCGATCTCGGCAATGGCGTCCGACAACCGCTCGCCGTCGAACACGATAGCCCCTTCGCGCCAGGCGAGTTCGGTGGACAATTGATGCGCCGTGACGGGCATGACGGCATAGTCGAGACTGGCGGTGGACAGGCGCTCTCCCGCGCCGAGCGCGCGGACGGTGACCGCCGCGGTGGGGTGGGCGTGCGCATTCTGAGGCGTCGGCAGCTCCGGCCGTACCTCGACGCGACCCTCGTTCACGACCACATCGACGTGCTGATCGGTCAATACTCGGACCTCGAACTCGGTACCCACGGCTCGCACCACGGCGTCTCCGGCGTGCACCAGGAACGGCCGCGAGCGGTCGTGGGCGACTTGGAAGTGCGCTTCGCCCTTGCGTAGATAAATCTCTCGAGTCCGGCGCCGCAAGTCGGTTTCGACGATGGTATTGGTATTCAGAGTCACGATCGAGCCGTCGGCCAACGTGACATTGCGTTGCTGGCCGACCGCGGTCGACAAGGTCTGCAATTCGCTGTCTCGCTGCAGCCAGACCGCGCCGACACCGATGGCGACCGCGGCGAGCGCCGCGGCGGCGGCAATCCACAACCGCTGCGGATGCTGCGGGCGCGCGGCCTGCGCCGTGTTCGCGAACGTGGCGATCTTCTCCTCTCGTTTGGCCTCGGCGAGTCCGTCCAGCGCGTTCCACACTGCGGACAACTCCGACACCGCCCGCCGATTTCGCGGATCCTGGCGCTGCCAAGCTTCGAACGCTTGCCGATCTGCGGCGTCGGTCCCCGCAGAATCCATGCGCCAGACCCAGGCCGCCGCCTCCTCGTCGATGTCGGCGCGCGTCCGTAATTTCACGATCTCACTCATTCACCGTCTCCAAGGTCGCGCAGCCGGCGCGGTATTTCCGCCCGATCTTTCGATTCAATCGCATCGATCAGCCCGGCATCGCGCAGATAGTCGCGGCAGCGAATCAAGCCCTTCGCGACGTGCTTCTCGATCGTGCTATGCGAAACGCCGAGTACCTCCGAAATCTCATCATGGGACAGCCGATACACCTTTCGTAAGACGAATACGCGCCGGCACAGCGGCGGCAGACGGTCAACCGCGGCGCAGAAGGATTCGAACCGGCGCCGCGCATCGATTTGCTCATCCGCCGGAGCATCAGAGGAATAGACGGTTAGCTGCTCCAAATCCGCCACGCTGTCGGTGGCCTGGGATTTCTGACGCCGGGCGCGTTCCACGGCCATGTTATGGGCAATGCGAAAAAGCAACGCTCGCGGCGAGCCGACCGCCTGGTAATTAGGAAGGGCATAAACCCGCACGTAGGTTTCTTGCACCAGATCGTCGATGTCTTCGGCACCGGAGGTGAATTTCCGCAGATAGCGGTACAGCGCCGCCCGATGGCGGAAAATCTGATTCAGGAACCATTCGCGGCGATCGTCGGCCATCGGCAACTCACCACCCCAGCGCTCGCCAACAATGCGATTTTGCAACATGACAACAGATATCGAACGGCTTCGCAAAATTAAATGCGGCGCTGCGCCTCACTAACGGCGCAATCACGACTGCTCCACTGTCACGTGTATGACACAGTCCGCGCGGCGCCGCACCGTGATCTGTTTGCGGGAAAATCGTAAACATATGATTTGGAACAATTTCCGATTGGTCGCTATTTTCTTTTTGTTTTTACGGCAGATGGCATAGGCATTGCTATTTCATGGGAGCGGCCCAGGATGGTTCCCACTCATTAGGGTGGCCGGACAATTGGAGGTCGGACAACTATAAAAGTAGGTTAAGCAAGCGAAGGAGGGGGTTTTGGTATCAACGACCAACAACGAAATGAATTTCCGCACGGCACCCAGCATCAAGGACTGTGTGCGCGCCAACTGCCGCGGCAGCGGCGATAGGCTCAGATCCCACGCAGTAGGAGAATTGAGATGAAATGGCTTACAGCAAAACGTCAGGTCAAAATAATTTACGCCGTCGCCGCGCTAGTAACGACCTGTGGTGCCGCAATGGCCGCGTCGGATTCCGAACAATTTGAACGCTTCAAAGATCCAAACCAGTGGGGCGCTCCGGCGGGCAACCTGAGTCTGAACCGCAATAGCACGCTCAACCAGATCAATACCAATAACGTCAAGGATATGCAGATGATCTGGTCGCAATCCAGCGGCACCTTGCGCGGTCATGAAGGACAGCCGCTCGTCATCGAGGATGTCGGCGGGAAACCCATGATGTTCCTTGAAAGCGGCTGGCCGAACATCGTCCAAGCCCTGGATCTCAGCGATCCCGATCATCCCGTGCAGATGTGGAGCTACACCAAGACCAGCGGCCGCGACGAATCTGCCGTGCCGCGCGCTTGCTGCGATACTGTGAACCGGGGTCTGTCGTATGCCGACGGCAAACTCGTGTTCGGCACCTTGGACGGCTATGTGATCGCGCTGAATGCCGTCACCGGCAAGGAAGACTGGGTGGTCAAGCACGCCTATCCGGCGCACGGCGAGACCATCACGCCGGCGCCCATCATCGCCAACGACAAGGTCATCATCGGCTTCGGCGGAGATGAATTTGCAGCCCGCGGCAAGGTCACGGCTTACGCCCTTGCCGACGGCAAGAAAGTGTGGGAGTGCTACTCCAACGGCAGCGACAAGGATGTGTGTCTGACGCCGGATACCAACAAGAAGCATCCGGAATACGGCAAGGCCGGCAAGGATCTGGGAATTTCGACCTACCCGGGAGACGAATGGAAGCGCGGCGGAGGCGCGGCCTGGGGCTGGTATGCCTATGATCCGGAACTGCACCTGGTTTACTACGGAACCGGCAACCCCGGCCTGTGGTCGCCGCAATTCCGCTGCGAGGAGCCTCTGACGCAGGAACATTGCAACAGCGGGAAGTACGACAACAAGTGGTCGATGAGCATATTCGCGCGCAATGTGGACACCGGCGAAGCCGCCTGGGTGTATCAGATGACGCCCTTCGATCAGTGGGATTACGACGGAATCAATGAAGCCCGTGCTCGTCGACATGACCGTAGACGGCAAGATGCACAAGACCCTGGTGCACTTCGACCGCAACGGCTTTGCCTATGTGCTCGACCGTACGGACGGCACGCTGCTGCGGGCCAACAAGTTCGTTACCACGAACTGGGCGGAGAAGATCGACATGAAGACCGGCCGTCCCGTCAAGGTCCCGGAACACTCCCCGCTCAAGGTGGGCGACAACACGCAGGTCTGTCCGTCGGCCATGGGCGGCAAGGACCAGCAGCCGGTGGCGGTCGATCCGACCGATCCGACGAATTTCTATGTGCCGACCAACAACTGGTGCATGGAAGCTCGAACCGCAGCAGCGTTCGCATACCACGCAGGGCACCGTCTATGTGTTCGCCAACGTGTACATGTATCCGGAGAAACCGGGCGTGACCGGCAAGTTCAAGAAGTTCAACGTGGTCACCGGCAAGACCGAGTGGGAAATCCCCGATCCGTATCCGAATTGGGGCGGTGCGCTGGTGACCTCCGGCGGCCTGGCCTTCTACGGCAGCCTCGGCGGCGACTTCCGCGCGGTGGACCGGGCGACCGGCAAGGTGCTCTGGTCGCGTAAGCTGGGCTCGGGCATCATCGGCAACCCGATCACCTATTCGGTCAAGGGCAAGCAGTATGTGTCCGTGTGGTCCGGCATCGGCGGGTGGATCGGTCTTCCCGTGACCGCCGGCCTCGACCTGAACGACAAGTTCGGCGCGATCGGCGCAACGGCGATGACCAAGGCCGCGGGCCTGAACCACATACCGCAGGGCGGTACGCTGTACACCTTCAGGGTGGGCACCTAACACGACGCAGTGTTAAGCGTAGTGGAAGAAAAAGCCCGGTGACGCAAGTCACCGGGCTTTGTCTTATCGGGGGGCTGGGTGTGAACGAAACCTTCATCCGGCATACGGGTCGAATACCTTGTGCGCAGAATTTTGATTGCCGCTCAAAGGGGAGTTGGAAATGAACAAAGTCAGCGTGAGATTTTCCCGGCGGGCGATCGCCTCGATCGCCTGCTGGCTGGCCGTGAGCGGCGCGGCCTGCGGCGCCGAGCTCAAATCGCTCACGGTGTGTGCGGACCCGGGAAATATGCCCTTGTCGAATCAGAAGGGTGAAGGCTTCGAGAACAAGATTGCGCAGTTGATCGGCACCGCCCTGGGCACGGGCGTGCAATATTATTGGCGGCCTTCGATCGAACGCGGCCTCATGCGCACGACCTTGAGCGAGGGCAACTGCGATCTATGGATGGATATGGCCGCGGATACCGAAGGGGCCGCGATCCTGTCCCCTCTCTACCGCTCCACTTTCGTGCTGGCCTATCGCAACGACCGAGGCCTCGACTTCAAGAGCCTCGACGATCCCGCACTGAGAAAATTGCGCGTGGGAGTATTCCAGGTGTCGGCGATCCGTGAAGCGCTGAGCGAGCATCACATCGCCAACAACACCGTGGTTCACTATCTGAGCCACAACGCCGACATCGTTGCGGAGAACCAGCCCTCGTACCAGGTGCAGCAGGTGATCGACGGAGGCCTCGATGTTGCGGCCATCTGGGGTCCGCTGGCGGGCTATTATAAAAAGGTACTAAAGGCCCCATTGATCATTCAGCCGGTGAACCTGATGGAGAACGAGGTGCCCATGGAGTTCGACATGAGCCTCGCGGTGCCGCGGGGCCGGCCCGACATCCAGAGTGCCGTGGAACAGGCGCTGGCAGAGCACAAGAGCGAAATTCACCAGATACTGGTCGATTTCGGCGTGCCCTTGGTTCGCTGCGAGCAGTGCACGGTCTCCGGGGATCTGCCTTCGCATGGTCCCTACGCACCGGCCCCGGCGAAGCCCGAGGTGCGGACTGCCGCGGAGATCGCAACCATACGTGCGGCGAGAATGGCCGCCCTGAAGAAGGCACTGGCGGAGGGTGCCAGTCCCGATGATGAGCTGAGCAATGCGATCGTAGCCGACGACGTCGCCCGCATTGGGTATCTGCTGACTCACCGTGCGAATGCCGACGTCCGTGACGGCGACGGCTACACACCCTTGATCAGCGCCATCCGTGCCCACTACCTCGACGCAGCGACTTATCTGCTCGAACATAAGGCGGACGTCAACCTGACGGATAGCACCGGTTGGACGCCGCTCATGTGGGCTGCGTGGGGCGACAGTCCCGAGTTCGTCAACTTGCTCTTGGCACACGGCGCGGTGCTGGATGGCAAGGGCAACGATGGCCTGACGGCGCTGGCGGTCGCGGCCCAGAACGGCCGGGCGAAAGCCGCGCAGACGCTGATCGAGCACGGCGCGGACATCAATACGCCGGTGGCCCAGGGCGGCTACACGCCGCTGATGCTGGCCTCCATCTCAGGTTCCTCCGAACTCGCGACCGCGCTGATCGGACGCGGCGCGAAAATCAACGCGACGAATCCGGGCGGCGTTACCGCCCTGATGATCGCCGTCGCCGGCAATCATGCGACGCTCGCCGCACTCCTGGTCAAATCGGGCGCGGACGTCAATGCACGCAGCGAGGACGGACGCACCGCGCTCAGCATCGCGAAGGAGAACAGCAATGACGCTGTCATCAAACTCCTACAAGAGGCCGCGCAGCGCAATACTGCCGCCACCGGTTAGAGTCAATGAATTTAGGCTACGATGAAAGGAGAGACGCAGTGAGACGAGGATTTTTGCTTGTAGGCATGCTTGCGATATTCGCCGGAGTTGCAGCCCTTTGCACCCTCGGCAGGGTGTGGGCCGCCGATGCGCCGGCAGCGGTCGACTACACCAAGATCTCTCCGGTCGATCTGGCCAAGCAAACGCCGAAGGGCAAGCTGTCGAATCCCTACAAGGACACTCAAGCCGATATCGTTGCGCAGGGCGAACAATTGTTTCGCAACTATTCCTGCAGCGGCTGCCATGGCGGGAACGGCGGAGGCGGTATGTGCCCGCCACTGACCAATGATACCTGGGTGTACGGCGGCGACGACGACACGCTGTTTCGTCTGGCGACGCTGGGGAGCGATGAGCTTCAGAAGGCCGGCTATACGCGAATCGGCCATGAAAACGTCGTCGGGCCCATGCCGCCGTTCGGGACCATCATCAAGAGCGCCGACGATCTATGGAAAATCCTGGCCTTCGTACGCTCCCACTATGACGGCGATCCCGCCTACAAATTTGGAGCTCCCCCCGACCCGAACTAAATTGCTGCGCTGCAGATTGCGCGATCGGTGTAAAAAGGCCACGCTCTGCAGGGCTGGTTTGTCGTCGAAGCTCGCTTTGTGGACATTTCGCAACGAACGAGGCGGCCGTTTGAAGAGCGGCATGCTGTAATACGGGGGATGCCATGACGAATCTAAATCTCGCGACGAGTCACGCGTCGCGAATTCTTCATGTAGTGCAGAACGGACTCCAACCTGCGGGTATCGAACCGCACGTCATGCGGTCCTGGTATCGCTGCCTTCGCGAATACCGCATCGAACCGTCGGCACCCCGGCAAAACAGCGTGCTCAACTCCCAATCGCTGAAGGAATTACAGCAGCGGATGGGTGAATTGCTTCCTGTAGCGCGCGCCGAGATGGAGAGCCTCTACGAGCAGATCGCCGGTTCGGGATTCGCCGTCATTTTGTCGGACACCCAAGGGGTCGTCCTTACGGCCATCACCGACCCTGCCTTGCAGCGCGAATTCCGCCACGCCGGCTTGACGCTCGGCGCGCAGTGGGACGAGCGCCACGAAGGCACGAACGGCATCGGTACTTGCCTTGCTGAAGGGTGTCCGGTGACCGTGCATCGCGAAGAACACTTTCGCGGCTACAATCTTTCCTTATCGTGTTCCGGAGCGCCGATTCTGGACCCGCACGGCGCGATCATCGCCGTGCTCGATGCGTCCACCGCAAATTCCAGCGACAGCCGGCTGATCCAGCGCCATACCATGGCTCTGGTCAATATGTCCGCGCACCTCATATCACGGTGGAATTTCCTGAACGAGTTCAGCCAGTCTTGGATTCTGCGCTTTCACAGCAGACCTGAATTCGTCGGGCTGTTGCACGAAGCGCTGATTGCGATGGATGGCGACGGCAATATTCGGGCGGTGAACGAAAGCGCGCTTCTGCAGCTTGGCTGCTCGACGCGCAAGGCATTGGTCGGCGAACCGATCGAGAGATTCTTCCAGTTCGACTTCGCCGCCCTGGAACGCCGCGCTCAATTCGAGCCCAGTACGATCTGGCCGGTGCGGGACCTGGCGCACGGACGGCGTTTCTTCGCGATTGCGAGGGGGCCGTTGCGCCCGGCCGCGCGCACCTTGGATTTGGCGGCACCGAGCCCGGCAGGTGCAACGGGCGACGGTGCGCAGCGGGAACGCGGGCAGCACCACGTCGGGGAAGACTCACAAATGCGCAAAAACCTGACCTTCGGCAGGCAGTTGTTTGCGAAACAAGTCCCCATACTGCTGCAAGGAGCGACCGGCACCGGCAAGGAGGCCTTCGCCAAGGCCTTGCATCACAGCGGCCTGTGGTTCGACAAGGCATTCGTGACGGTGAATTGCGCCGCCATCCCGGAGAGCTTGATCGAGAGCGAGCTGTTCGGCTACACGCGCGGCGCGTTCACGGGCGCGCTGAAGGAGGGCCGCGTGGGGAAGATTCTCCAGTCCAACGGCGGCACGTTGTTTCTCGATGAAATCGGCGACATGCCGCTGATGCTGCAGACTCGCCTGCTGCGGGTGCTCGAGGAGCGGGAGGTCGTTCCGCTCGGCAGCGACCAAGCGCTTCCCGTCACGCTGCACGTGATCAGCGCCACGCACAGGGATATTCGCAAGATGATTCAGGACGGCGAATTCCGCGAGGATCTGTACTACCGCCTGAACGGGATTACCTTGCATCTGCCGCTGCTGCGCGACCGCGGCGACAAGGAGGACCTGATCCGCACGCTGCTGCTGGAGGAGAACACGGACCAGGAATCCATCGAAATCGCCGAAGACGCCTTGCGGAAGCTGCTCGATTACTCCTGGCCCGGCAACATCCGCCAGCTGCGCAATGCATTGCGGACCGCCTCGGCCCTGTGCCGCGACGGCGTCATTCGCCTGTCGAACCTACCTCAGGAGATTCTCCACACGGATACTCGGGCGATTGCGCCTCCGGGCGCCCAAGGGAATGGAGAGCGGAATGCAGAGGGGAACGCCGAGGCGGTTGCCGCAACGACGCTAAACTTGCCATCCGCGGCCTTGCGCGATGCCGAGTGCGCGGCGCTGCTGCGCGAACTCGAGAGAATGCACTGGAATATCAGCCGCACCGCACAGGCTCTGGGCATCAGCCGCAATACGCTGTACCGCAAAATTCACAAGCACAACATCGTTCTGGAACAGTGAACGATTCGATCTCGGTGCGGCGCGGCCCTTGCTCTGCCGATTGCAAGGGCCGCGACGTAACGGTTCAAACGCCGATTCGAACTTAAGCCTTCAGAACGCCCGAAAGCTTGGCCGCATGTGTCGCAAGCGCATCCATCAACGGCGGACTCAGGCAGTCGTAAGGCTCCAGACCCAGCTCTTTGAGCCGGCCGCGCACCGCACCCATGTTCGCCGGATCCGCGCCCGCCTCGATGATCGAGGAGACGAAGGCCGCAAATCCCGGTGCCGCCCAACCCGATTCGCCCGACAACTCCGGGTGAACGAAGTCGAGGCCGAAAAACGCATGCTTGTTGTTCTCGATACGGCCGAACATGTGGGTGCCGCAAACCTTGCATGCATGACGCTGAATGGTCTTCGACGGATCGACGATGCCCAACTTGTCGCCGTTCTGCGTGACCTTCACCTTGTCCTTCGACACGACCGCGATCATCGAGAACAGCACGCCCTTCGGCCTCCAGCACTGGGTGCAGCCGCAAACGTGGTTGTGCGCGACTTGCGCGCCGACCGATACCTTGACGGGCTTATCCGTGCATTTGCAGGTCAGGGTCCCGCCCGCGAAGTCCTTCGATCCCTGCTTGACGCCGTTGTCGACCGACGGATGAATTGAAACTGCCATAACTCTATCCTCCCACTAGTTTGCAAATACAGCCGTTGACACGGCATCTCTCAAGCAAAAGCGCCGCAATTCTAGTCTTGAGCGCTCGTTCAGTACAAGTATTGAGCGTTCGTTCAGTACTTTATGACGGACCGGATGACCTTGCCCGCATGCATCATCTCGAAGGCTTCGTTGATCCCGTCCAGCGGCAGCACCTCGCTGATCATCTCGTCGATCTTGATCTCGCCGTCGAGATACCGATCCACGTAGCCCGGCAATTGCGAGCGGCCCTTCACGCCGCCGAATGCCGAGCCGCGCCAGACGCGGCCGGTGACCAATTGGAACGGGCGTGTCGATATTTCCTGGCCGGCGCCCGCGACGCCGATGATAACCGATTCGCCCCAGCCCTTGTGGCAGCACTCGAGCGCCGAGCGCATCACGTGAACGTTGCCGATGCACTCGAACGAGTAGTCGACTCCGCCGTTGGTCAGGTCGACGATCACCTGCTGAACCGGCTTGTCGTAGTCCTTGGGATTGACGTAGTCGGTTGCGCCGAGCGCCTTGGCCATGGTCCACTTGCTTGGGTTCAGGTCGACCGCGATGATGCGCGAGGCCTTGGCCATCACCGCGCCCTGCACGACGGAGAGCCCGATTCCGCCGAGACCGAAAACGGCAACCGTCGAGCCCGGCGTGACTTTTGCGGTGTTCAACACCGCTCCGATGCCGGTGGTGATGCCGCAGCCGAGCAGGCAGACCTTTTCGAGCGGTGCCTTGGGGTTGATTTTTGCGACCGAAATCTCCGGTAGCACGGTGTACTCGGAGAACGTGCTCGTACCCATGTAGTGCAATATGGGCTTGCCCTTGAACGAGAAGCGCGAGGTGCCGTCGGGCATCACTCCCTTGCCCTGGGTTACGCGGATTCTCTGGCACAGATTAGTCTTGCCGGACAGGCAATACTCGCAGGTGCCGCACTCGGGGGTATAAAGCGGAATCACATGATCGCCGGCTTTGACGCTGGTCACGCCGCTTCCGACTTCCTGCACGATGCCGCCGCCTTCGTGTCCCAGAATCACCGGGAACAGTCCCTCCGGGTCGGCTCCGGACAGAGTGAAGGCATCCGTGTGGCACACGCCCGTCGCTACGATGCGCACCAGCACCTCGCCTGCCTTCGGTCCGGCCAGATCGACTTCCTCGATCTGCAGCGGTTTATCGGCTTCCCAGGCAACTGCCGCTCTGGTCTTCATGGGTTTGAGCTCCTCATAACAAGCATATCGGTGCGAAATTTCTCAACTATCGACAAGCAGCAAGCGTGCCAGCGGCGCCCCGGGCGCGCTTTACGCTGGCTGATCAATTACTTGCGACGCAGTACATAACGCGAGACTGCGGCCGCGTCAGCCGGTGTTTCTGATCCGCCACAGTTTGTGCTTCAAAAATGAAGCAGAGCGGATCCCTGCACCGGAATGCCAGAGCGACCGCTGGTCCCGCGGCGGGCCGCGGCGTCTGTATCTAATCCAATACAAGGGTGCGACAAAGTGGTCCTCGGGCGTGACACTGATGGCAGGCTTGGCGCAGCGAACCGCCATCATTTGCGCCGAAGCCACACTTGGGTGAGCGGCTTTCGGGCTCCAGCCGCCATTGGCAAGTGATCGGAGGAATCCCTGTTTCACCTGATTTTTACGACTCGCGGCGACTGGACCGGGAGCCCGCAGGCCGCCGCCGGTCGCCGCCTCATGAGCCTTCGGTTGCAGCATTGGTACGCCTCTTGCAGACGATGAACATAGGCTTCACCCCGACGCCCGGTGGCGTTTGGCGAGTGCGGGAAGGGTAAAGAACTCGAAACGGAGGGGAGTGTTCATGAATACGCGTACCAAGCTTGCGATCGCTGTCAGCGCCGCGATATGGATGGTTCCGATGACCCGCGCGGTCGCGGGAATCGACGTTGAGGCCGGCGACTGGAAAATAGACTTCTCGGGCAACGTCAATGCGTTTTATGTGAACGCGAGTTGCGACCATAATGCGGGGCTCAACGCCCAGGGCGAACCCCAAACGGAAATATCCGGTGGCCTCGCTTGCACGGGCGACAATTCGACCGCGGTGCGCAATGGCCTGCTGCCGGCGGCGTTGGTGTTCAGCGCCTCCACGCGTCAGGACAACTTCGATATCGGCGCGACCATCGGCCTGTATCCCGGAATCAACAGCTCCGCGGCAGCGGGGGTCAACGGCCCGGGTCTCCCGTCGGCGCTGCAAACCCCCGGCATCGATGCTCGTCAGATATTCCTGACGTTCGGCGACGCAAGCTGGGGCTCGGTGAAAATGGGCCGCGATATCGGCTTGTTCGGCAAGGACGCGATCCTCGATGACATGACTCTGCTCGGCGTGGGCACCGCCTCGGGAAACAACATAGCGCCCAGCAACACCAGCCTTGGCCGCATCGGCCTGGGCTATATTTACACCGACTGGGAACCGCAGATCACGTATACCACCGCGAACCTCGGCGGCTTCACGGCCTCCGTCGGCGCGTTTCAACCGCTCGATAATGGTTCCTACACCACTCATAACTCCCCTCAATGGCAGTTGCAGCTCGCATACTCGTGGGGAGATCCGAAGAGCGATGCATTGAGCGGAAAGGTGTGGATCGACGGTGTCACGCAACAGGCGAGCGCACCTAGCGTTTGCGCGACGGGGTCCACTTTCTGCGTCCCCAACAACATCGCCGCCGGCATTGCCAACAAAGTCCATGGAACCGCAGTGGACGCGGGTGTCAAAATCGACGTGGCCGGCTTCGAGGGGGTGGTTTACGGGTACGGCGGCAAGGGCGTCGGCACCACCGGCCTGTATGTGCTGGCGACCTCCGCGGACGGCAACGAGAGAACGTCCGACGGCGGCTACGCTCAACTCACCTATAAGATCGAAAAGCTGAAACTCGGAGTGAGCTACGGAATCTCGCAGCTCAAGCTTGCCAGCGATGAGCAGGGCTTCGGGACGATCGGTAGTGTCCCGGGCGGTCCATCCACCGGCACCTATGCCAGCAATTTGGTCCACAAAAACGAATCGGGCGTCTTCGGCGCGTACTACAGTCTGACCAAGAGCCTCACGCTGGTGGGCGAGTACATCCATTCCGAGTCGCTGGCGTGGAACGACAACATAGCAATTGAGAACGACATCGCGGTCGGTGCTATTCTCTTCTTCTGATTCCTGGCGCGGGCCAGGGATGGCCCCAAACGATTGGACGACGGCGCACGAGTGTGCGTAGTGGCCGTTGAAGCGGCTGCGCCCCGTCCGGTACTGAGAGGAACCGCGGTGAACCACCTGGTGTATTCATGGATCCGGCCATGCGTGGCGGCGGCACTCATTGCGGGGCCGATCCATGCGATCGCGCAGGACCAGCAGCCCTCCGGCAGCGCCTGGGAGTTGTTGCGCGAGAAATATTACGGCGACCGCCCCATGGGAGTGGTCGACGAAACCTACATGAGTTTGGAGGCGCCCTCCAATACTCCGGATCCTGCCGCGACCCCTCTGACTCTGCGATTCACCGACGATGAACACCGCAGGATCAAGCGCGTCCGAGTGTTCATCGACAACAATCCATCGCCGCTCGTTGCGACATTCGATTTTGCGAGCACGCCCGTGACCGAAATCAACATGAGCGTGCGCATCGATCGATTCACCTCCGTGCGTGCCATCGCCGAAGAAGCCGACGGCACCCTGGAGATGCGAAGCACCTGGGTGAAAGCCAGCGGGGGCTGCTCGGCGCCGCCGAGCGCAGCGGCGCAGGGCAAGCTGGGCGAGATCCGTGTGCGGACCTCACCCGACTCCAAATCCGTGCAAATCGGTATTCGGCACCCCAACGCGTCCGGCTTCCAGATAGATCCGCGGACCGGCGATCCCATTCCCGCCCACTATGTCTCCCACATCCAGGTGAATGCCGGCGGCACTCCGTTGCTCGACGCGGATACGGGAATATCCCTGAGCGAGAATCCGGCGTTGCGAATCTCCTCCGATCGCGCGTTGCCCTTGCCAATCGCAATCGACGCGCTGGATTCGCAAACGCAGGCGCATTACACCGCGTCCAATGGGAGTGGCTGAGTCGCGCGTTGCCGTCTGGCTGCTGGCGTTCCCGCTTGCCTGTACCGCGGCTGTTCGGGACGGTTTCAATCTGAGCGAACCGGCGCCCGGAGTTTTCGTGCATATCGGGCGCCCGCTGCCGCTGGATGCGCCGGGACATGACGACATCGCCAACCTCGGTTTCATCGTCGGCGAAACATGCGTCGCCGTCATCGACACCGGCGGCTCGATCGGCGTCGGCCGCGAATTGCGCGCATCGGTTGCCGCACACACTTCGCTGCCCATCTGCTATGTGATCAACACGCATGTGCACGTCGATCACGTTCTGGGCAATGCCGCATTCAAAAACGACAAACCGCAGTTCGTGGGGCATAAAACGCTCGCCGATGCCATCGCCCGCAACAGAGACTTCTTCGTCAAGGAGTACTCAGGCGATATGGATTCGCCGCCGACCGGAGCACAGGTCGTCGGGCCGGACCTCCTGGTCGAGCACGATTTGACTCTGGATCTGGGAGGCCGGCAATTGGCCTTGCGCGCGTGGCCGAAGGCGCACACCGATTGCGATCTTACGGTTTACGATGCGCACAGCGGCACCTTATGGACGGGCGATTTGCTGTTTCGCGGACGATTGCCGGCCTTGGACGGCAGCCTCAAGGGCTGGTTGGCGGCGCTCGATGAGCTCGCGCGCATGAAGGTCAGGCTCGCGGTGCCGGGTCATGGGCCCCTCACCGGCGATCTGGCCGCCGCCATCATTCCAGAACGGCGCTATCTGCAAGCCTTGCAACAGGGGGTTCGCAACGAACTCTCGCAAGCCGAGCCGCCGGAACATGCGATTCAGCATGTGGCGGCGGCGGAGAAATCTCATTGGCTGCTGTGGGACGCGGTGCATCCGGGAAATGTCGCGCGCGCGTACCAGGAGATCGCGTGGGAATGAACCGGGTCCGGGGCCGCCGACCACTGATGCGCCGCCGGATATTTCTGCAGCTGTCGGCGGGCGCCGCGGGAGCCGGCATTCTGCGCGCTGTGGGGGCGGTGCAACCGCGCGGCCGAATCAAAGCCAAGGTCGTGGTGGTCGGCGGCGGCTTCGCCGGCGCGGGCTGCGCCATCTCGCTGCGCCGGCTGAATCCGGCCATCGAAGTCACCTTGGTGGACCCGGACGATCGCTACGTGACCTGTCCCATGAGCAACAGCGTGCTCGCCGGATTTCGCAGCATCGAGTCCATCAGCGTGTCGCGCCTCGGCCTGCAGCGCGCGGGTGTCAACTACGTGAGGGATTGGGTCACCTCGATCGACGCGCAGTCTCGGCGTGCGCGCCTTGCCGGAGGCGCCGAGCTCGCCTACGACCGCCTGGTCATGGCGCCGGGAATCCGTTTTCTTTGGGGTAAGCCCGAAGGCTACTCCCGGGACACCGCCCAGGCGATGCCGCATGCCTGGCAGGCGGGCGCACAAACGGAAATTCTGGCGGCGCAGCTGCGGGAGATGCATGACGGCGGGGTGGTCGCCATCAGCGTGCCGACGGGGCCCATGCGATGCCCTCCCGGTCCGTTCGAGCGTGCCAGTCTGATCGCAGCCTTTTTGCAGCGGGCCAAACCGCGCTCCAAAGTGCTGATATTCGATTCCAACAATCATTTTCCCCGGCAAGACGCCTTCAACGATGCCTGGCAGTCCCTGTACCCGGGAATGATCGAATGGATTCCGGTGGTCAACGGCGGCGCCGTCGTTCGCGTCGCGACGCAAGGCAAAAAGCTTCTATACACGTCGCAGGGCGCGCATCCGGTCGATGTGGCCAACATCATTCCGCCGCAGGCGCCGGGAATCGCGGCCGTGCAGGCGGGACTGGCTTCCGATCATGGCTGGTGCCCGATCAATCCGCAGACATTCGAATCCCTGCTGGTCACCGGCGTGCACGTGATCGGAGATGCGTGCATTGCAGATCCCATGCCCAAGGCCGCATCCGCGGCGAACTCTCAAGCCAGGCAATGCGCCCTGGCCATCGCCGCCGCTCTCGATGGGCGCGAACCGGCTGCGCCGCTGCTCGAAAGTGTGTGCTACAGCATGCTGGCGCGCCGCAGGGCACTGTCGATTCACGGGCGATTTCAATTGCTCGAGGGCACGATCCGGTCCGTGGAAGCACCCGTGGGACCTGGCTCCGCGGGCTCCGAGCAGGAAGCCCGGAACGCGGAGGACTGGTACAGAGGCCTAGTGGCGGACTCGTTCGGCGTCTAACATTTTTCTCCATTCGGCCTGCGCCCGCTCGAGATGGGCGTGTGGCATATCCATGAAAATTTCCAGGGAAGTGCCGCTCGAAAAGCAGTAGCGCTTGCCGTCGTCGGGATTGATCCAGTTCAGAGAGCAATCCGCCTTGATTCTTGCTCCCGCCGCGACTCCGATCGGATCGAAACTGTCGAATTCGCCCGTCATCGACTTTGGCGGCACGATGGCTTTCCAGATTCCTTCACTGTGGCCCGCGCCGGCGGCGGCGGGTTCTGCATGCGTCCCGGTCGCGGCACAACAAGCCGCTGCCAGCAGCGCGGACAGCCACGGTCGCGAGGTGCGTGGATCCTGCATGGGACGATTCCAACAA
The DNA here is from genome assembly GCA_963807505.1 of uncultured Gammaproteobacteria bacterium. Taxonomy (GTDB): domain Bacteria; phylum Pseudomonadota; class Gammaproteobacteria; order Steroidobacterales; family Steroidobacteraceae; genus Bog-1198. The sequence goes on from CAWECC010000003.1 coordinate 273,638, forward strand.
TGAATCACGTTGATTGCAACTGTTCCATTTCTGGTACACGGGTTTTATATGCGTACCCGTACGCGTATTATCCCAAAAAAAGGGAATTATTCCCTGGATATCTCGGGAAAAATACCCGTACGCCGAAAGAGAGTTGCCAGTGAAAATTGCTGACGGTCAAGTCGGAAAACGGCGCCGCCCGCGGACGGCCGCGCGGGTGCGTCGGCCGCGCCTGCTGTCGGTTGCCTGCTGCGCGATGTTGAGTTTTTCCCTGGTCGCGATCGGGGATGACGAGGACAAGAAGGCGGTTGACGGCGGCCCGCAATCCGCGCAGCCCACCCTGAACGCCGAACAACAACGAGCGGTCGGCATCGTGGTCGCGCATCCCATCCCGACCAAGGCGCCCGAACGCGTCGAGGCGCTGGGCGTGGTGCTGGATGCGACGGCGCTCCTGTCCGACCTGGGCGATTCGAGCGCGAGCGCGGCCGCAGAACACGCCGCCGCGGCCGAGCTGGCGCGATTGCAAGCACTCTACGCCGGCGGCGCGGGAGCTTCGCTCAAGATGCTCGAAGCGGCGCAGGCGGAACAGGTGAAAGCGCAGGCACAGGCGCAAATCGCGGCGGCGCGCTTCGCGCTGCATTGGGGCCCTCTGGCTACGTTATCCCTCGTCGAGCGTCAGAAAATCATCCATATGTCGACCGACGGGCACAGCTTGCTGCTGCGAGCCGATTTGCCGGGCCGACACATCCTCGGTGCGCTGCCGGGCAAGGCCGAACTGGATGTGGACGGCGTCCAGGTTCCTGGGCGAGTACTGGGCGCAATGCGGGAAACGACGGAATTGCAGAGCGCCGGCCTGCTGATCGAAGTACCGAGCGCGCCCGCCGGCCTGGGTCCGGGCGCGCGCATGCCCGTGACCTTGCTGACCGCTGAGCGCTCGGGTCTGCTGCTGCCGCGAAGCGCGCTGCTGTACGACGAGAACGGCGCCTATGTGTACAAGCAATTGGCGAAGCAGGCCGGTGCGGACGCGGTGCGCTATGTGCCGGTGAAGGTGAATCTGCTGCTCGCCTACGGTGATGGCTGGCTGGTGGACGGCGTCGATGATGATGACAACGTCGTCGTGCGCGGAGCGGGCGTGTTGTGGTCGCTGCAGGGAGTCGGGGCCCACGCAGTTGAAGACGACGACGACTAGGGCAATCGAATGCTGGCCGCCATCGTTCGCGCCTCGCTGCGTAATCCCGGCATTGTCACCGCGCTCGCATGCCTGATTGCCGCACTCGGACTGGCCGCATTGGTTGCAGCCCGGTTCGACGTGTTTCCGGATTTCGCACCGCCGCATGTGCTGGTGCAGACCGAGGCACCGGGTCTCGATGCGACGCAGGTCGAGGCGCTGGTTACGCGTCCGTTGGAGGAGCTGCTGGCCGGCACCGAGAATGTCAAAACCGTGCGCTCGACGTCGAGCCAAGGTCTGTCGGCGATTCAAGTGGTGTTCGACCGCGGCGGCGACCCGTACCGCCAGCGCCAAGTCGTCACCGAGCGGCTGGCCGAGTTCGCCGGTCAGCTGCCGCAGGGCGTGGGAGCGCCGCTGTTATCGCCGCTGAGCTCCTCGATGGAGTACCTCGTGCATTTCGGCTACACCAGCGATCGGCTTTCGCCCGTAGAACTGCGCGACATAGTGCAATGGATCGTCAAGCCGCAGATCCTGGCGGTTCCCGGCGTGGCGCAGGTGCAGATTTTCGGCGGTGAAGTTCGCGAGCGGCAGATTGAAATCGATCCCGCAAAACTGTCTGCGGCCGGACTCACTCTCGACGATGTCGTGGCCGCGGCCAGGCGCGCGACCGGCCTGATCGGCGGGGGCTATATCGAGACGCCCACGCAGCGGATCGTGATCCAGGCCCAGGCGCCCGGCGCCACGCTCGAAGCCCTGGCACAGACGGTGGTCGGCACGCGCGGCGGTCTGCCGGTGCGCCTGGGCGACGTGGCGGCATTGCGCGAAGGCGCCGAGCCGCGTTTCGGCGACGCCCTGATCGCCGGCAAGCCCGGCATTCTGATCGAGACCTCGACCCAGTACGGCGCCAATACGCTAGAAGTCACGCGGGCGCTCGAGCAGCAGCTCGATGCGCTGGCGCCGGCGCTGGCCAAGCAGGGCGTGCAGTACCATCCTGCGCTGTTGCGCCCGGCGAGTTTCATCGAGAGCGCCATCGAGAAGCTGCGCAACTCCCTGGGTCTCGGCGCCGTGCTCGTGGTCACGCTGTTGCTGATCACCCTGCGCGACTGGCGCGGTGCCTTGGTTTCCTTCAGCGCGATTCCTCTCGCCCTGCTCACCACGGTGTGGATTCTCGAGGCCTTGGATTGAGTCTCAATACCATGACTCTCGGCGGTCTCGTCGTTGCGCTCGGCGTGGTGGTCGACGATGCCGTCATCGATGTCGAAAATATTCTTCGCCGCCGCCGCGATGCCGCGCGGGATGTGGATATCGGCGAGTTGTTCATCGGCGCCTCGCTCGAGGTGCGGCGGCCGGTGTTCTATGCGACGGCCGCGGTGGCGGTGGCGTTTCTGCCCATATTGACGATGTCCGGATTGCAGGGCGCGTTCTTTCGGCCCCTGTCGATTTCATTCCTTCTCGCCGTGGGTCTGTCCTTGCTGGTGGCCATGAGTGCGACTCCGGCGTTGTGCGTGCTGGTGATGGCGCGGCACAGTCCCAAGCCCGAAGCGGGTTTTCTGCGGCACCTGAAACGCGGGCAGCTCGGCGCCATCGCGTGGCTGAACAAGCGTCCGCGCACGCTGGTCGCGATCGTGCTCGTGAGCGGTGTCGCCGGGATCGTTCTCCTGCCGCTGCTGGGTGCGCGGCTGCTGCCCGATTTCCGCGAGAATTACCTGATCGCCCACGCATCGCTTGCGCCCCGGGATTTCGCTGGCCGAGACCACCCGTGTCGGGGAGCTGATCTCCAAGGGGCTGATCGCCATCCCCGGCGTCAAGAGCGTCGCCGAGCAGATCGGCCGCGCCGAGAACGGCCAGGATCCCGACGCGCCGAACAAGAGCGAGTTCGAAGTGCAGATCGATCCAAGCAAGGGCCACAGTGCGAGTCAGATCGATGCCGCGATACGCGATGTGTTCGACGATTACCCGAATCAACTGGTGGAGATCTATTCGGTACTGGCTGAACGCATCGGCGAGACGCTGTCCGGCGAATCCGCGCCGTTCTCCATCAGCGTGATCGGCTCCGACCTCGACGCCGACGATCTCGTCGGTGCGCACATCGTCGCGGTGCTGCAGAGCTGCCCGACAGCGGCACCGTTCGTTTGACGGTGCCCCCGCGCGAAGTGGAGCTGCAGGTGGAACTGTTGCCCGGGCAGCTGGCCCTCTATGGGCTGCAGGCTGCCGATGTGCTGCAGACACTCAACGCGGCCTATCACGGTAGCTGCGGCGGCCGAGCTCAACCAAGCGGATCGCAGCGTGCCGGTGGCCGTGCGTATCGCTCATGCCGGCGCCGATCCGCGCGCGGTGGGCGCATTGCTGCTGCGCGGTAGGGACGGTGCTGTGATCCCACTGTCCTCGGTCGCCCACGTCACCATGGTGCTGGCGCGCAGCCTGGTCGATCATCAGGACGGGCTGCGCCGCCAGATCGTCGTCGCGACGCCCAAGGGCGCCGATCAGGCCGGCTATGCCGAGGCGGCGCGCCAGGCGATAGCCGCAAAGGTTCAGCTGCCGCCCGGTGTATTTCTGCGCTACGGAGGAGCGGCCGAGGCGCAGACTGCCGCCCGCAATGAATTGCTGCTGCATTCGGCCGCCGCATTCGTGCTCATCGTGCTATTGCTGGCTCTTGCGTTCGGGCATGCCCGGCACGTAATGCTGGTGCTGCTCTCCTTGCCGAGCACGCTGATCGGCGGCGTGGCGGCGGTGGCTCTGACGGGCAGTACACTGACACTGGGCGCTATGGTGGGTTTCGTCGCCCTGTTCGGGATGGCCGCTCGCAACACTATTTTGCTGGTGTCGCACTACGACCATCTTGTGAGTGTCGAGGCGCAGCCCTGGAATCTGGACACTGCCTCGCGAGGCGCCGAGGAGCGGTTGACGCCGGTGCTGCTCACGGCTCTGCTCACCGGGCTGGCGCTGCTGCCGGTGGCATTGCAGCTGCATCAGCCCGGCCACGAAATAGAGGGTCCGATGGCGGTGGTAATTCTCGGCGGTTTGGTGTCTTCTACTCTGGTCAGTCTATTGCTGATTCCGCCTATGGCGGCACACTGGCTCAGGCCGTCCGATCATGGGAGTTGATCCGATAAATTTCTTTCACGAGGATTCACGAGAATGAAAATCAATACAGCCATCGTAACCGGACTGTCTCTGCTGGCGTGCAGCTACGCCTGGGCCGCGGCGCCGCGGCTCACTACCAGCAAAACCATCGACATCGACGCTTCGGCGGCGAAAGTTTGGCACGCGGTGAAGGATTTCAACGGCCTGAACACCTGGCATCCCGCGGTCGCCACGGACGAGATCGTCGCGGGCACGAACAATACGGTGGGCGCCGTGCGCCTGCTGACGCTGAAGGGCGGCGGCACGATCAAGGAGAAGCTGCTGAAGTTCGATGCGCCGGGACGCTCGTTCAAGTACTCCATCGTCGAAGGAGTGCTGCCGGTGACCGACTACACCTCGACGCTCGTCGTGAAATCCCTGGGCAAGGGCAAGTCTTCAGTCACCTGGTCAGGCTGGTTCAAGCGCAAGAATATCGGTGACAATCCCGCGGACAACGAAAACGACAAAACCGCCGTGGATGCCATCAGTGGCGTGTATCAGGGCGGTCTGGATAACCTGAAGAAGAACGTCGAGGCTCAGTAAATAGGGGCACAGCGCCCGGTGTGCCGGGCGCTGTGCATCTTTTGTCGCAGAGGGTTATGCTGGGGGTCCCTGCTGCCGACATCATGAACGCCCTAGATTCGTTCCATCCCGCCGTCGCCGCCTGGTTTTCGCGGACCTTCGATGCGCCGACGCCCGCGCAGGAGCGGGCGTGGCCGGCGCTGCGGTCGGGGCAGCATGTGCTGGTGGCCGCCCCCACGGGATCGGGCAAGACCTTTGCGGCCTTCCTCGCTGCCATCGATCAACTGGTCAAGGAAGGGTTGGCAGGCCGCTGCCGGATGAGACCCGCATCGTCTACGTGTCGCCGCTGAAGGCGCTGTCGAACGACATTCAACGCAATCTCGACGCGCCGCTCGAGGGCATTCGTGAAGAACTCGCGGCGCTCGAGTTGCCCGATGTGGCGATTCGCGCCGTGGTGCGCACCGGCGACACCTCGCAGTCCGAGCGCGCCGGCATGCGGCGCAAGGCGCCGCACATCGTCGTGACCACGCCCGAATCCCTGTACATCTTGCTGGGCTCGGAGTCGGGCCGGGACATGCTCGTCGACCTGCCGCACGGTGATCGTCGATGAGATTCACGCGATCGCGGGCAACAAGCGCGGTGCACATCTGGCGCTGTCGCTCGAGCGGCTGCAGGCGCTGACGGGCCGCGCGTTGACGCGGGTGGGCTTGTCGGCGACTCAGAAGCCCATCGAGGAAGTGGCGAGATTCCTGATCGGCACGGGCGGCGAGGGCGGCTCGGGCGCCGGACGCGCGGGGGACGCGGGGCGCGCAGGGGGCGCGGATACCGGGCGCTGCGCCATCATCGACAGCGGCCATGTGCGCAGCCGCGATCTCGCACTGGAGCTGCCGCCGGCGCCGCTCGAGGCCGTGATGTCGGGCGAGGTGTGGACGCAGGTCTACGATCGGCTGGCGGAACTCGTCCGCGAGCACCGCACCACGCTGGTGTTCGTGAACACGCGCGGCTGGCCGAGCGGGTGGCACGGCATCTGTCGGAGCGGCTGGGCGAGGAAAATGTCGCCGCGCATCACGGCAGCCTGTCCAAGGAGCGGCGGCTCGATGCGGAGCAGCGATTGAAGCGCGGCGAGCTGAAGGTGCTGGTGGCGACCGCCTCGCTGGAGCTCGGCATCGACATCGGCGACGTGGATCTGGTCTGCCAGATCGGCTCGACGCGCTCCATCAACGCCTTTCTGCAGCGCGTGGGCCGCGCCGGGCATCGGTGGGCGGCATCTCCAAGGGCCGGCTGTTTCCGCTGTCGCGCGACGAATTGGTGGAGTGCGCGGCGCTGCTCGATGCGGTGCGGCGCGGCGAATTGGACCGCCTGAGCATTCCGCAGAATGCGCTCGATGTGCTCGCCCAGCAGATCACCGCCGAAGTGGCGGCGCGCGAATGGGCCGAGGACGAGCTGTTCGAGCTGGTGCGCGGGGCCTATCCCTACCGGGAATTGCGGCGCGAGGAATTCGACGAGTGCGTGCGCATGCTGGCGGAAGGCTTCAGCACGCGCCGCGGCCGCCGCGGCGCTCTGCTGCATCACGATGCGGTCAACAAGATGCTGCGTCCGCGCAAGGGCGCGCGCCTGACGGCGCTCACCTCCGGCGGCGCCATTCCCGACAATGCCGATTACAGGGTGATGCTGGAGCCGGAGGCTCATCTCGTCGGCACCGTCAATGAGGATTTTGCCGTCGAGAGCCTGCAGGGCGATGTATTTCAGCTGGGCAATACCTCGTATCGAATATTGCGCGTGGAGCGCGGCACGGTGCGCGTCGAGGATGCGCACGGCCAGCCGCCTTCCATCCCGTTCTGGCTGGGCGAGGCGCCGGGCCGCACCGAGGAGCTGTCGGCGGCGGTGTCGCGGTTCAAGCTGGAAATCGAGCAGCGCCTGGGCGACGCCGGACGCAGGCTGCAGCGCAGATGGCTGACCGGGACCGTCGGCCTCGATGAGGCGGCGGCCTTGCAACTGGTGCAATACCTGAGCGCGGGCCGCGCGGCGCTCGGCTGTCTGCCGAGCTTCGACACCGTGGTGTTCGAGCGGTTCTTCGACGAATCCGGCGGCATGCAGCTGGTGATTCATTCGCCCTTCGGCAGCCGCGTGAATCGCGCCTGGGGATTGTCGCTGCGCAAGCGCTTCTGCCGTACCTTCAACTTCGAATTGCAGGCGGCCGCGACCGAAGATCACATCGTGCTGTCGCTGACGCATGCGCATAGCTTCGAACTGGCGGACGCCGCGCGCTACCTGAATTCGAACTCGGTCCGCCACGTGCTGGTGCAGGCCTTGTGCGCGGCGCCGATGTTCGAAGTGCGCTGGCGCTGGGACGCCGGCATTGCGCTGGCGCTGCCGCGCTTTCGCGGCGGCAAGAAAATTCCGCCGCAGATCGCGCGCATGAACGCCGAAGATCTGCTGGCCTCCGTGTTTCCGGATCAGGTGGCCTGTGCCGAGAATCTGCCCGGCGAAATCGAGATACCCGATCATCCGCTGGTGCGGCAGACGATCCGCGATTGCCTCGAAGACGCCATGGACATCGACCGCTTCGAGGACGTGCTGCGCGGGCTCGAGAGCGGCGCACATCCGCGTCGTCGCGCGCGATCTGACCGAGCCTTCGCCGCTGGCGCTCGAAGCCCTGAACGCGCGTCCCTATGCTTATCTGGACGATGCGCCGCTCGAGGAGCGGCGCACCCAGGCCGTGATGAGCCGCCGCTGGCTGGATCCCGAGTCGGCCGCCGACATCGGCAAGCTCGATCCGGAGGCGATAGCGCGGGTTCGCGCCGAGGCGTGGCCCGATGCGGCGCACGCCCGATGAGCTGCACGATGCGCTGCTGTGGCTGACCTTCCTGACGGACGAGGAACTGCGGGGCAACGCGGCGTGGCCGGCGTTGATGGATGCGCTTGCCGCGGACGGGCGTGTCGTACAGTTGTCGAATGGAACTCCGGCGCTGTGGGTGGCGACCGAGAGGCGTGCGCTGTTCGAGCTCGCACCAGTGTCGGATGAATCCTTGGTAGAGATCGTGCGCGGCCGTCTCGAAGGCCTGGGGCCGGTTGCGGCGTCGGCCATTGCCGATTCGGTGGCTCTGCCGGTATCGAGGATCAATATCGCCTTGGCTGCGCTCGAGGCGGAAGGCTTTGCCATGCGCGGTCGCTTCGGTGCGGGCGCGGCCCAGGGTTCCGACGAAGAATGGTGCGAACGCCGCTTGCTGGCGCGCATTCATCGCTACACCGTCAAGCGCCTGCGTGCCGAGATCGAGCCGGTGCAAGCGCGAGACTTTCTGAGGTTTCTCTGCGAATGGCAGCGGGTGCTGCCGGAATCTCGGATGCAGGGGCCCGATGCGCTGGCAGCGGTGCTGACTCAGCTCGAAGGTTTCGAAGCGCCGGCCGCCGCGTGGGAGACGGACATCATTCCCATGCGCATGGCCGAGTATGAGCCGCAATGGCTGGATGAGCATTGCCGCGCGGGGCGCTTCATCTGGACGCGGCTCGCCGCACGCACCGCATCGCAGACCGGCGGTGCGGCCGCGCTCGCCGCCACTCGGGCCGGCGCGGGCGCGCCCGCCGCACCTCAATCCGCTGCGGGTGGCCCGACGCACGACTCCGAGCGCGGCCGCGGCGCCTCGCCGGTTCGTTCCACGCCCATTACATTGCTGGCAAGGCGCAATGTGCCGGTATGGGCGGCGTGGGCCGATCAATCAGCGCCGGCTCACCTGACGTCCAAGGCGCAGGCCGTCGCCGAATTCATACGAGAACAAGGGGCTTCGTTCTTCGATGAAATCGCGGAGCATGTGGGCATGCTGCCGGTGGAGGTGGAGGATGCCCTCGCCGAACTCGTGGCGCTCGGCATGGTGAACTCCGACAGTTTTGCGGGTCTGCGCGTGCTGCTGATGCCGAGCGGACGCCGCGGCAAATCGACGTCCTATGCGGTGCGCCGCAAGCGACGGCTGGCCTTGTTCGGAATGGCGGATGCGGGGCGCTGGGCGCTGGTACGGCGGCCAGCGGCGGGCAGTGCGCATCGCGGCGAGGAGGCGGTCGAGCAGATCGTGCGCTCACTATTGCGCCGTTGGGGAGTGATCTTCTGGAAACTGCTCGGGCGAGAGGCCGATTGGCTGCCGCCGTGGCGGGACATATTGATGTGCTGTCGCCGCTTGGAGGCGCGCGGTGAGATTCGCGGAGGGCGGTTCATCGCCGGCTTCTCGGGCGAGCAATACGCCACTCCCGAGGCCGTCGGCCTGCTGCGCGACGTGCGCCGCAAGCCGAACACGCAGCAATACGTGTCGCTGTCGGCCGCGGATCCGCTGAACTTGATCGGCATCCTTACTCCCGGCGCCCGCCTGGCTTCACTCTCCGGCAACCGGCTTCTGTACCGCGATGGGCTGCCGATCGCGACTTATGCGGCCGACGAAGTCCACTATCTCGTGGATCTCCCGGCGAAGGAGCATTGGGAGGTGCAGACCGCGCTGTTGCGGCGTCATGCCCCTCTGGTACTGGACGATTTGGCGTAGCGCCGGCCGGTACTGCTTGACTCGCAAAGTCGTTCTTGCCATCGTGCGGCCGCTCGATCGTGATATATAGGAAAATGACGAGCTTAGCGCCTGGCATGGCCCTGTCGCCGAACAGTGCCGCGCCGGTCCGCTGGCCTGAGTAATGTCGTTCGGGTATAGGAGTTTCGATGAAATTATTTAATCGTGTCGCCTCGGCGGCCGTGCTTGCGTTGAGTATTTGTGCGCCGGTCAGCAGCGCACCTGCACCTGCACCGGCGGGTAGTGCACCCACCTGGACGGAGGGCGTCAATTATTTCTTGATCAGTCCGGTGCGCCCGACCTCGCTGCCTCCGGGCAAAGTGGAGGTCACCGAAGTGTTTTCGTACGCCTGTCCGGCCTGCAATTTGTTCCAGTCCACCATGCATAAGCTGAAGGCGAGCCTGCCGCCGAACGCCGTACTCGACTACATCCCGGCGTCCTTCAACCCGGCCGAGGACTGGCCCATGTTCCAACTCGCATACTTTACCGCCCAAACTCTCGGTGTCGCTGAGCAGACCCACGATGCCATGTTCAACGCCATCTGGCAGGGGGGCGGTTTGGCCATCATCGATCCTGCAACCCAGGGCATCAAGAGCCGCCTGCCGACCATCGAGGACGCGGCAGCGTTCTACAAGGCGCAAGCCGGCGTGCCCATCGACAAATTTCTTGCTACCGCGAAGTCGTTCACGGTGGACAGCAAGGTACGCGCCGCGGAGGAGATGATTCAGAGGTACAAAGTCGACCGCACGCCCACCCTCGTCGTGAACGGCAAGTACCGGGTGAACACGGAGTCCGCCGGGGGGGCCGATCAGGCGGTGGATCTCGTGAAGTGGCTGGTGGCGAAAGAGAGCAAGTAGGACAAAAGAAAACTTCTCGATCGCATGACATTTCTTTTCGATAGTGGAGTTTCTTTGCGTGCCCAGCCCGCAAAGCGCTCCCGTACCCCCTGTCTTCGCGACTGGGCGCATGAAATCATTACTTGATGGAACCAGAAAATACTTCCGGCGCGGATTCGTGGACGAACCCTGAGCCGCCCGCCGGGGGAACGCGGACGCTGCGGCGAACGCTGCGCTGGGCCGTCATCGGCGTCGTGGCCCTGCTGATCGTCGCCGGCATCGTCTATCAGATCCACACCTTCGTTTCGCAGCCGCAACAGCGGCGCGGACGCTTTACGGACGGAGGTAATCAGCCGGTTGACGTGGCGCGGATCCAGCGGGGGGACATTCGCTTAACCCTGCGCGCGCTAGGGGCGGTCACGCCGCTGACGACCGTCACCGTGAACACGCAGATCAGCGGGCTGCTGATGTCGGTTGGCTTCAAGGAGGGTCAATTGGTGCGCAAGGGCCAGTTCCTCGCGCAGATCGATCCGCGGCCCTACGAGGCCGCGCTGGAGCAGGATGAGGCGCAGCTGGCCCGCGATGACGCCACGCTCAAACAGGCACAGATGGATCTGGCACGATATAAAACGCTGGCCGACCAAGTGTCCATCCCCCGACAGACCTATGAGGATCAGGTGTGGATCGTCAAGCAGGACCAGGGCGCCGTCGATATGGACAAGGCACAAATCAAGGCGCAGCAGCTCAACCTGGAGTACTGCCACATCACTGCACCCTCGGACGGACGGGTGGGATTGCGTCTCGTGGACCCTGGTAATTACGTGCAGATCGGCTCGAGCACGGGCTTGGTGGTACTCACGCGGCTCAAACCGACCACGGTTGAATATGCCGTACCGGAGGACAACCTGCCGCAGATCATGGCGCGGGTGCATTCGGGCGCAAAGCTGCCGGTCACCGCCTTCGATCGGGCCAATGTGACGCAACTGGCCACCGGTGAATTTGCTTCGATCGACACCCAGGTCAACGCGACCACCGGAACGGTGATGCTGCGGGCCAACTTCGACAATCAGGATGAAAGTCTTTACCCCAGCCAGTTCGTCAACATCGTGATGTTGTTGGACACGCTGAAGGACGCCGTTACGGTGCCGGTGTCCGCCGTGCAGCGCGGTGCCCCGGGAACCTATGTGTATCTGGTCAATGAGGACAGCACCGTGTCGGTGCACGCGATCAAGCTCGGCCCGCAGGACGGGGACTCTTATGCCGTCGAATCCGGGTTATCGCCGGGCGACAGGGTCGTCACCGGCGGCGCCGATCGGCTTCGGGACGGGGCAAAAGTCACGTTGCCGAGCAATACGCCTACCGAGGCAACGGGCGGGGGTAAAGGGCAGCGCGGCGGTAAAGGGCAGGGCGCATGGAAAGGGATGCATGGCGGCGACACCGGTTCCGCCGATCAGCCCAATCGGCAGCACCACCACCGGCCTCAGCAGGGTACGTCGCCGCAGCCGGACGGGTCACAGCAACAGGGTAAATGATCGGCATGAATCCGTCCCGGCTGTTCATCAATCTGCCGGTCGCGACCTCGTTATTGATGGCGGCGATCCTGCTCAGCGGCCTGTTCGCTTTCAAATTCCTGCCGTTGTCGTCGCTGCCGGAAGTCGATTACCCGACCATCCAAGTCCAGACGTTCTATCCCGGCGCGAGCCCGGAGGTCATGACGTCCTCGGTCACGGCGCCGCTGGAGCGGCAGTTCGGGCAAATGCCCGGCCTCAATCAAATGACCTCCGCCAGTTCGGGCGGCGCCTCGGTCATCACGCTGCAGTTCAGCCTGGATCTGGGCCTGGATGTGGCAGAACAGGAAGTGCAGGCGGCGATCAATGCGGCCGGCAGCGTGCTGCCCAACGACCTGCCGACGCCGCCGACCTACGCCAAATTCAACCCCGCCGACGCGCCGATCATGACGCTCGCGGTGACCTCGAAAACGCTCAAATTGACGGATGTGGAGGACCTCAGTTTCACGCGGTTGGCGCAAAAGATTTCGCAGCTGCCGGGAGTGGGCGTGGTCAGCATCTCCGGCGGGCAACGGCCGGCGGTCCGCATTCAGTTCAATCCGCGGGCACTTGCCAAGTACGGACTCAACATCGATGATCTGCGCACGACCATCGGCAATGCGAACAGCAATTCTCCCAAGGGGAGCTTCGACGGCCCCTCGCAAGCTTCCTCGATCAACGCGAACGATCAAATCACCGAGATCGACGGCTACCGGGATATCACCGTGGCCTATCTCAACGGATCCCCGGTCCATCTCTCCGACGTCGCCAACATCGTCGTGGCTCCCGAGAACACCAAGCTCGCGGCCTGGGCCAACGGCACTCCGTCGCTGATCCTGAACATCCAGCGGCAGCCCGGTGCCAACGTGATTCAAGTGGCCAATGCAGTCAAGAAGCTGCTGCCCAAGGTCGTCGCCGACATGCCGCCGGCGCTGGAGATCAGCGTCCTGAGCGACCGCACGCAGACCATTCGCGCTTCCGTGTCCGATGTGGAATTCGAGTTGGTTCTGGCGGTGGTGCTGGTCGTGCTGGTGATCTTCGTGTTCCTGCGCAATTTGCCGGCGACCATCATTCCGAGTCTGTCCGTGCCGCTGTCGCTGGTCGGCACCTTCGGCGTCATGTACTTGCTGAACTACAGTCTGGACAACCTGTCGCTGATGGCGCTGACCATCTCCACGGGCTTCGTGGTGGACGACGCCATCGTCATGATCGAGAACATCGCGCGCTACATCGAGGCCGGCGAGAAGCCGATGGCGGCCGCGCTCAAGGGCTCGCAGCAGATCGGCTTTACCATCATTTCACTCACCGTGTCGTTGATCGCTGCGTTGATTCCCCTGCTGTTCATGGGGGAAGTCGTGGGCCGCCTTTTCCACGAGTTTGCCATTACGCTGGCCGTGACGATCGTGATTTCCGCCGCAGTCTCGCTGACGCTCGTGCCGATGCTGTGCGCCCGCTTGCTGCGTCACCGCACGGATGCGAGCCGCAGCGAGTGGGATTTGAAGGCCGAGCGCGGCTTCCAATGGATCATAGGTCAATACAGCCGCGCTCTGCGGTGGGTGCTCGACCGTCAGGGCCTTACCTTGATCGTCGCCGGCATCACTCTGGTGGTGACCTTGCTGCTGTATGTTTTGATCCCGAAGGGATTCTTTCCGGTGCAGGACACCGGGGAAATCCAGGGTATCTCTCAAGCGGCGCAGACCATCTCGTACGCGGCCATGGCGGACCGCCAGCAGGCGCTCGCGGCGGCCATCTTGAAGGATCCCGATGTGGTCTCCTTGAGCTCGTTCATCGGCGTCAACGGCGCCAATACGACCCTCAACAGCGGGCGCTTTCTGATCAATCTCAAGCCGCATGCCGAGCGCAGCTTGACGGCGAGCCAGATCATCCGGAGGCTGCAGCAGGAAACCGCCGGCGTGATCGGCATTACCCTGTACATGCAGCCGCTGCAGGACATCACCATCGACTCTGCCGTCAGCCGCACACAGTACCAGTTCGTCGTCGAGAGCACGGACAACAATGACTTTGCGCTGTGGATCCCGCGCCTGATGCAGAAACTATCGCAGCTGCCGCAGCTCGCCGATGTGGCAAGCGATATGCAACAGCAGGGGATGGCCACCGACCTCGTGATCGACCGGGCTACCGCCGCGCGATTCGGCATCACACCGGCCACCGTCGACAATGTGTTGTACGATTCCTTCGGCCAGCGCATCGTCTCGACCATTTATTCCCAGTCCAACCAGTACCGGGTCATTCTCGAGGCGGACCCGTCGATTCAACTGTCGCTGGCCGGGTTGTCGGAACTGTACCTGCCATCCTCCACCTCGAACACCAACGGCCAGGTGCCGTTATCGGCGATCGTGCAGATCAACCAGCGCGCCGGCCCCTTGCAGATCACTCATCTGGGCCAGTTTCCGGCGACGACGATTTCATTCAATCTTTCGCCCGGTTCTTCGTTGGGCGCCGCCGTCGAGGCGATTCGCCAGGCCGAGAAGGATATTCAGCTGCCAGGCAAGTTCGTTACCGCGTTCCAGGGGACCGCTGCCGCATTTCAGAACGTTTTGACCAACCAGGCGCTGCTGCTGCTGGCGTCCATCGTCACCATGTACATCGTGCTCGGGGTGCTCTACGAAAGCTTCATTCATCCCGTAACGATTCTCTCCACCCTGCCCTCGGCCGGCATCGGCGCCATGCTGGCATTGATGATCGCGGGCCACGATCTCGATGTGCTCGGCATCATCGGCATCATCTTGCTGATCGGCATCGTGAAGAAGAACGCCATCATGATGATCGATTTCGCCCTGGACGCGCAGCGCAACGGCGGCCTGGCTCCGCGTGAGGCCATCTACCAGGCCTCGCTGCTGCGGTTCAGGCCCATTCTGATGACCACCATGGCGGCTCTGCTCGGCGCGCTGCCGCTGATGCTCAGTTTCGGCGCGGGCTCGGAGCTGCGCCGGCCGCTGGGCGTGGCCATCGTCGGAGGCTTGATCGCGAGCCAGCTGCTGACGCTGTTCACGACGCCGGTCATCTATCTGGCCTTCGACCGGATGGCGATGCGCTGGCGCCGCCCCCGGCGCGATCCCGATACGGCGACGGTATGAATCTGTCCCACCCATTCATCGAACGTCCGGTCGCCACGACCTTGCTGACGCTGGGTGTGGCTCTCGCCGGCGCATTGGCCTATTGCTATCTGCCCGTGTCGCCGCTTCCCCAAGTGGACTATCCGACGATCTCGGTGTCCGCCTCGCTGCCCGGCGCCGACCCTGAAACCGTGTCGACCAGCGTGGCGGAGCCCCTGGAACGCTATCTCGGGCAGATTGCCGACGTCACGGAGATCACCTCCAGCAGCACCACGGGCAGCACCCGCATCACGCTGCAGTTCGATCTTGACCGCGACATCGACGGCGCGGCGCGCGATGTGCAAGCGGCGATCAACGCCGCTGCCGCCGACGTGTCGACCAGCCTGTCGACCAACCCGACGTATCGGAAGGTGAATCCGGCCGACGCGCCGCTGATGATTCTGGCGCTGACCTCGAAAACGCTGACGCGCGGTCAGTTGTACGACGCCGCCAGTAATGTCCTGCAGCAGCGACTGTCCCAGCTGGACGGCATCGGCCAGGTCTCCATCGGCGGCGCCACATTGCCCGCCGTCCGGGTCGAACTGAATCCGACGACGATGTTCAAGTACGGCATCGGCTTGGAGGATGTGCGGGCGGCGCTGGCCTCGGCCAACGCCAACAGCCCCAAAGGAGCGATCGAGGAGGGGGATCACCGCTTCCAGCTCTATACGAACGACCAGGCTCGCCAGGCCAGCGACTACCGGCCGTTGATCATTGCGTACCGCAACGGTTCCGCGGTGCGGCTGACCGATGTGGCCGATGTCGAGGACTCGGTGCAGGACTTGCGCAATGAGGGCCGCGCCAACGGCGTGCCCTCGGTGCTCGTGATTCTGTCGCGTCAGCCGGGTGCCAATATCATCGACACGGTCAACCAAGTGAAGGCGGAGCTGCCGCAGCTGCAGGCGGCGCTGCCCAGCGACGTGAATCTCACCATTGTCTCCGATCGCAGCGCTACGATCCGCGCTTCGCTGCAGGATACCAAGTGGACGCTCATGCTGGCGGTCGCCCTGGTCACGTTCGTGGTGTTTCTGACGCTCGGCGACGTTCGCGCCGCGCTGGTGCCCGCGGTGGTCGTGCCGGTTTCCATCATCGGCACGTTCAGCGGCATGTACCTGCTCGGTTTCAGCCTGGATAACCTGTCGTTGATGGCGCTCACCATCGCGACCGGCTTCGTGGTCGATGACGCCATCGTCGTGCTCGAGAATATCTCCCGCCACGTCGAGAACGGCGTGCCGCGGCGCGAAGCGGCGCTGCGCGGCGCGAAGGAAGTGGGATTCACGGTGGTATCGATCAGTATTTCGCTGATCGCCGTGTTCATTCCCATATTGCTCATGGGGGGCATCGTCGGCCGCCTGTTCCGCGAGTTCACCGCAACGATGTCGCTGGCGATCATGATCTCCATGGTGATCTCGCTGACCACGACACCGATGATGTGCGCGTTGTTGCTGCGAAGACCCCAGCATCCGCCGGGGCGGCGCACGCGGCGCACGCTGTTCGACCGCTCCCTCGCCGCATACGAGCGCACACTGAGCTGGTCGCTGCGTCACGGCCGGCTGGTGATGCTCGCATTGGCCGTTACGATCGCTCTGAACGTGCTGCTGTTCACGATCATACCCAAGGGGTTCTTCCCACAAGAAGATACCGGGCTCATCACCGGAGGAATCGTCGCCGATCAAAGCATCTCCTTTCAGTTGATGAAGGACAAGCTCGTCCAGCTGATGGATGTCGTGCAGGCGGACCCGGCGGTGGAGAGCGTCGCCGGATACACGGGAGCCGGCAGCGGCGGCGGCAGCTCGCAGACCAATACCGGCTCGGTGTACGTGTTGCTCAAGCCGCTGTCGGTGCGCAAAATATCCTCCGACGACGTGATCGCCCGCTTGCGCACGAAACTTTCGCAAGTGGCCGGCGGCCGCCTGTTTCTCCAGACGGTTCAGGACATTCGCATCGGCGCACGTCAGTCCAATGCCGAGTTCCAATTCACGCTACAGGCCGACAACGTCAATGACCTTGCCGAATGGGGGCCAAAGCTGACGGCCGCCCTGCAACGCAGCCCGGTGGTTGCGGATGTGAGTTCCGACCAACAGCAAAAAGGACTGGAGACCGAAGTGAATTACGACCGCAGCACCGCGGCGCGGCTGGGTTTGACGGTCGCTCAGATCGACAGCACGCTGTACGATGCCTTCGGCCAGCGCCAGGTCTCGACGATTTTCAACGCCCTGAATCAGTACCACGTCATCATGGAGGTCGCGCCGCGCTACTGGCAAAGCCCGTCTACGCTCAGCGACATCTACGTCAGCACGGCGGCCGGAGCGGCCAGCGGCACGCAGACCACCAACTTATCGGCTTCGAGCGCCGGCACCGCCGGCAGCACCGGCGCGGTGGCCGGTGTCACCGGCACGATCGCTACGACGAGCTCGACGACTCCGACGAGTGCCGCGAGCCCGGCCGGCGCGACCAACTCGGCGGCGGTCGCGGGCACTGCGACCGCGTCGACCACGGGCGCGGGTGCGAGCAATTCGTTCCAAAACGCCCTGACCAACGCCATCGCCAACACGGGCCGGGGAGCCGCGTCCAACGGCGCCGCCGTCAGCGCCAGCGTCGAGACCATGGTGCCGTTGCCCGCGGTGAGCAAGTATTACTACGGCACGACGCGCCTGGCGGTGAATCATCATGGACTGTTCGCATCGACCACGATTTCGTTCAATCTTCAGCCCGACATGTCCCTGAGCGATGCCACCGCGGCCGTCACGCAAGCAATGGAGGAAATCCATATGCCCACCTCCGTACACGGCATATTTGCCGGTACGGCGGGCACATTTCAGCAATCCTTGACGACCGAACCGCTGCTGATCGCGGCGGCGCTGATCGCGGTGTACATCGTACTCGGCGTTCTCTACGAGAGTTACATTCATCCCATCACCATCATTTCCACGCTGCCCTCGGCCGGCGTCGGCGCCGTGCTCGCGCTGATGGTCTGGCACACGGAATTCAGCATCATCGCTTTGATCGGTGTCATCCTGCTGATCGGCATCGTGAAGAAGAATGCGATCATGATGATCGATTTCGCCATTCATGCCGAAGTCACCCAAGGGATTGCGCCGCGCGAGGCGATTCATCAAGCCTGCCTGCTGCGATTCCGCCCGATCATGATGACCACGCTGGCGGCCTTGTTGGGCGCGCTCCCTCTGGCTTTCAGTTATGGGAATGGCGGCGAGCTTCGCAGGCCGTTGGGCATTTCCATCGTGGGCGGCCTGATCGTCAGCCAGATGCTGACGCTCTACACGACGCCCGTGATGTATGTCTATCTTGATGGTCTGCAGAGCTGGGTAAAGCGTCACTGGCCGCGGCGGTGGTCGGACGGGGCGGCGGAGGCGAGCGTATGATCACTGGCAAGTTGTTGCGCATGGCCCGCTCGGGCGGCTTGATTGCCGCGTCTATCGCCTTGTCTGCCTGCAAAGTCGGGCCCAATTACCACAAGCCGGATGCGCCGGTTCCGGTTGCCTACAAGGAACTGCCCGCCGATGCTCCCGTCTGGAAACCGAGTACCCCGCAGGACGACAAGGACCGGGGGATTTGGTGGTCCATATACAACGACCCGGAGCTCGACAAGCTCGAGCGCGAGGTCAATATTTCCAATCAGAACGTCAAGGAATTCGAGGCTGAGTATCGTGACGCCGTGGCGCTGCTGAACGAAGCCAAGGCTTCACTGTATCCGACCGTTTCCATCAGCGGCGGCGTACAGCGTGGCGGAGGCGGCGGGGGCACCGCGTCCGTTTCGAGCGCGGTCGGCAGCGGCGCGGGCGGAAGTACTCATACAGAATTCACGCTCGAGCCCAATATATCCTGGCAGCCCGATCTCTGGGGAACCATCCGGCGCCAGGTCGAAAGCCGCAAGGCGGGCGTGCAGGTGAGCCAGGCAAATCTGGCCAACGCGCTATTATCGGCCCAGGCGACCCTTGCAGCGGATTACTTCGATCTGCGGGCCTCAGACTCGCTGCGCACATTGCTGGCGCAATCCCTGGATCTCGACCGGCGAGTCGTCGAAATCACCGAGAATGAAATGAAGTCCGGAACGGCGAGCGGCGGCGATTTGGCCAGCGCACAGTCACAGCTGCTGGCGGCCGAGGCCCAGCTGATCGCGGTCGATCAAACGCGCGGAACCTTCGAGCATGCCATCGCGGTCCTGACCGGCCATCTGCCGTCGCAGCTGACGATTCCGCAGGCGCCGCTGGCGTCTACCGTGCCGGAGATTCCCGTAGCCGTTCCCTCCACTCTTCTGGAGCGCAATCCGAGTATTGCCGCCGCGGAGCGGCAGATGCAGCAGGAGAACGCGCTCATCGGGGTGGCGATCGGCTCTTACTTCCCGACGCTCAGTCTGAGCGCCATCGGAGGCTATGCAGGCAGTCCGCTGTCCTCGCTATTCAACATCGGAAACCGCATTTGGTCCCTCGGGGCGTCGGCGAGCGACACGCTGTTCCAGGGCGGCTCTCAAGTCGCGGCGGTGGCAGCCGCCCACGCGAACTACGACCAATTCGTGGCCACTTACCGTCAGACAGTGCTCTCGTCCTTCCAGCAGGTGGAAGATGAGCTGCTGGCATTACGCGTCCTGCAAAAGGAGGATGAAGTCCAGACGCAGGCGGTCAAATCCGCGCAGGTGGCCGCGGACGTGGCATTGAACGAGTTCAATGCCGGCACCGTTGCTTACACGACCGTCGCCACTGCCGTCCAGACTCTGCTGGCGAATCAGCAAACCGCCCTGACAATTCAGCAGAACCGATTGATCGCGAGCGTGACGCTGATCGAAGCACTCGGCGGCGGTTGGGAAACATCGCAGCTGTCCAAATGAACAAGCTAATTGGCTATCATCCGAGATTCTGGATCGCCGTGGTCACCGGCATCGCGGTTTATTTTCCTCTTCCCAGCCATTGGTCGGCGTTGAGCCGCGTGCTGGTCGGCTGGAACTGCGGCGTCGATCTATTCCTGATTCTGATCTTCATTTGGATGTCGCGCCTGACCGCGCAGCAGATCTGCCAGCGATACATCGAAGAAGACGAGTCGGCACCCATCATCCTCGCCGTCGTCATCGTCGCTGCGTTGCTGAGCCTGGTCGCCATCGTTCAGCCCTTGGCCACCCTCAAGCAGACAACGGGCATCGATCGAATCGCTCATTTCTCGCTCGCGGCCCTCACCCTGATCAATTCCTGGGTGCTGGTCCCCACCATGTTCACGACGCATTACGCGGACCGGTTCTACAGCGTGGGCGAGAATGATCGGCCGCTGCATTTTCCACAGACTCCGCAGCCGGTATTTTGGGATTTCGCGTATTTCTCTTTCACGATCGCCGCCGCATGCCAAACCGCCGATGTGTTGACGACTCAAGCCTCGATCCGCAAGGTGGTCATAGCGCACACGATCATCTCCTTCGCGTTCAACGCGTCGATACTGGGCTTTGCGATCAACGTGACCGCGGGGCTCATCGGCGGCTCCTAGGCATCCACTATCACAATGCCGACGCCGCGGGTTCTACCATCGGCGTCAGTGCATTGAGGCGCGGCGGCTCGGCATCGCGCACCGCCGCGAATGCGACGATGTGTTCCAATATGTGCTGCACGTAACTGCGAGTTTCGCCGTACGGGATGTTTTCGATCCACACGTCGGCGTCCATGGATTTGGGCGGCAGCCAGCGGGAGACCGATGCAGGGCCCGCGTTGTAGGCGGCGAGGCTCAGGTCGAGCCGGCCGTCATAACGGTTGAGCAATTCGCGCAGGTAGGCGGCGCCGAGCGGCACGGCAACGGAAGGATCGAACAGACCATCGTTGCGCGGCGGCGGCAGGTGCCAGCGCCGCGCGACGGCGGCGGCGGTGGCCGGCAGCATCTGCATGAGTCCGCGCGCGTCCGCGCGCGACACTGCATCCCTGCGATACAGGCTTTCCTGACGCATGACGCCCAGTATCCAGTCGGCGGGTACGTTCGCAAGTGTGCTGGCAGCGGCAACCGCGTCCGGGTAAGGGCGCGGATAACGCAGCCGAACATCGTCCCATTCGCCTGCTTGCGCCAGCATGGAGATGGATTCGGCATACCATCCCCAGCGCGCTGCCAGATGTGCGGCCTGAACTTTGACGGCCGGTTCGACCGTGCCCAAAGCGGCGTTCCACTCGGACGCGGCATCGTCCGCCATGTCGCAGGCGAATAATTCGTGGGCCCGGATCATGCCGGCTTCCGCCGCCATCGCGGCCTGCATCTTGAGATCGTCCGGAGACGGTCGCACATTCAGGTGATAGCCCTGATGCAGGCGATCTGCAGCCAGATAGCCATAGTAGTCCCGCAGGTTGGCAATTTCGCTGAACAGCGGCGCTCCCGCTTCGGCTCCCTGCGTTGCAGCCACCGCGCGCGCGCGCCAATAGCGCCAGCGAGGCTGCGCGGCCAGACTTGCGGGCATGCGTTCGATCCAGCCGAGAGCCTTTCCATAGTCACCCGCCCATAGTGCGGCGCGAACTCGCCATTCCTCGACTTGGCCGTCGATGGCGTCCGCCGGCAATCCGTCGAACAGAGACATGGCGCGGGGATCCCGGCCGTAGGCGGCGCCAAGCGCGGCCGCCCGCTGCAGCCGCACTTGCGTTGCGGGTGTCACATCCTGCCGGGCAAGGATCTGCGGCAACAGTATCAGGGCGGCGGCAGAATCGGTGTGTGCGAGTTTCTCGAAACCGGCGGCAAGCGCTTCCGGTTCCACGGGCAGCGCAGGATGAGTCGCCAAAACGGTCAACGCCGACTTCGGCGCCTCCAGCAAATCCGACCATTGCAGCAACGCGGCGCTTTGCGCCACCGGCACATCGGCTGCGGCTTCACGCGCCAGACGGGGATTGTCGGCCGCGAGAGCGGCACGGGCCTTGGACTCCGCCAGCGCCGGCGTGATGAGACTCCGCTGCTGTAGCCACGCGAAGACGTCATTGCATTCCGTCGGTTGCCTCTGCGGCAGACTCCAGCGCGCCAGCGCCGCCGTGCCGAGACCTTCCGTATCGCCGGTGGCCAAGCGGCCCTCGAGCCGGTCGCAGGCCAACACAGCATCCGTGACCTCAGCGGAGCGCGGCAGGAACAAGTCCCAGCGGCGGCGGCGCGCGAGGCTCTGCAGCCAATCGCGGCGCAGCCCGTGAGTGACCGGCAGGCCCGCACGCGCTAGCAGAAAAGCGTCGATTGCCGCGTCCAGGGTATCGTCAGGCTTCTCGATCAGATCGCGCCGATATCTCGCAGCGACGAGATAGTCATGGATTGCATAGGCCACGAGCGCAGGGGGATCCGGCGTATCGGGCATGTTCAGGCGGACGCGTTGCATGGCCGCGACGAACTCCTGGCGGATATCGTCCGGCTCGGCCGCGGGCAACGCTTCGGGGGCTGGGGCAGCGGCGGCAGCGGCGAACTGCAGACAGATGAGGGATAGCGACGGGGCGAGGGCCCATTTTGAACGTTTTGGCATCGATGCATTTTAGGCGCTTGCGCTTCGCGTTGCGATTGACGCTGCAATCGGGGCGGCCGCGTGGTTGAATACCGCAAATGAAGTCCAAAGTAGTGGCGATTCTCGAAACTCGCACCGGCGAGCACTTGGGTGAGCTGATTGCGCGGCAAGGTGGGATACCGCTGCTGGCGCCCGCGCTGGAGGAAGTGCCGGACGTCGATCCCGAGGCCGTGGCCGCGCTGCTGGCGCAGTGGCGAGCCGAGCCATTCAATATCGCCATTTTTCAGACCGGTGTCGGCACTCGCGGGTTGTTTCAGGCCACCGACGCTGCCGGCCTCACGGCCGAGCTGCTGCGATTGCTGGAATCCTCCACCGTGGTGGTCCGCGGGCCGAAGCCCGTCGGAGAATTGAACGCGCGCGCGGTGCGCATCGATCTGCGCGCTGCCACACCGTTCACCACGGAGACGGTTCTGGCGGCGGTGTCCGAATTGCCGATGCAAGATGCGCGAGTTTTGGTGCAGCGTTACGGCGCGGCGAATCAACTGCTGCGGGAAACATTGCAGGGTCGCGGCGCCCGCGTTGACGAGATCGCCACTTACAGGTGGGCCTTGCCGGCGGATACCCGGCCGCTCAGCCGTCTCCTCGAGGCACTGGCGCGTTCGAGTGTCGATGCCGTGGTATTCACGAGCGCCGTGCAGATCCATAATTTATGCGCCTTCGCCGAGAAAACAGCTTGCGCATCCGCACTCACGGACCAGCTTAATCGGGTGATCGTCGCCTCGATCGGCCCGGTCTGCTCACGAGCGCTGCGGGAGCATGGGGTCACGCCGACATTCGAAGCCGATCCTCCGAAACTAGGTCCGCTGGTAGCTGGATTGGAGCGGGCGTTGTCGGTGTAGGCCGACAATGGCTTGGGCGGTCGGCTGACGTCGTGCGCGACCAGGTTTCCCGAATACAGTAGCCGCGACAGTGTATAACTGGCGCAGAAGCTTCACCGTTCAGGAGAACCAGCAGTGGACAGCAAGAATGCCCAGCCCTTTCTCACCGACATCAAAACCCTGCGCGAACGCGCACGGAAGAATCTCTCGACCGGCGGAGTGACCTTCACCTATGAAGGCGATGTCAAGAAAACCATCGACATTCTGCAGTCCGTGCTCGCCACCGAAATCGTCTGCGTGCTGCGCTACACCATGCACGCGGTGGCCGCAACCGGCATTTCCAGCGAGGGGGTGAAGGCCGAATTTGCGCAGCATGCCAAGGAGGAGGCGGGCCATATGAATCAAGTTGCGGAACGTATCAATCAACTCGGCGGCAAGCCCGACTTCAATCCCACCGGCCTGGCGACCCGTGCGGCATCGGAATATGGCAGCGCAAGCAACTTGATCGAGATGATCAAGGAAAATCTGATCGCCGAGCGTATTGCCGTGGATCACTATCGCGAGCTCATCCGCTATTTTGGAAACGACGATCCCGGAACACGCACCATGTTGGAGGGGATTCTGACCGTCGAAGAAGAGCATGCGAATGACATGCACGATCTTCTGGTGGCGCACGAAGGGCGGCCGATGTTGCCGGGCTAGCGCCTCGGCACGATGATGTTGAACGGTTGACGGTATCCGCCCCTCGGGCGAATGCTCTCACCGCTCCACACCACCCCGCCAAGGGCACTGGATCAGCTCCTCATGCGGTGATGTAGTACATCCGGCACGGTGATGTACCTCGGCCCAATGCGCACAGCCTGGGGGGATAAGAGGCTGGACGCCAACTGCTGTCTTTACGTTGGCGTCCAGCCTCTTATCCCCCCAGGCCGTGTGAATCGGTCAGCATCACCGTGCCGAGGTTAGCTGCTACCCCCAACCGAAGGCGAATCGCTCGCCGGGAAGGATTCGTCGAGCGCCTCGTCCAATAGATCGTCGATATGGCGCTGTTCGGCTGAATCCTGAGGGTGTTTGGCCATGTACGCTGCCGCATAGGAGCAGGCCGCAGTCACCGACCAGCCTGCCGCCCGCGCCGTGCTCAAGGCAGCGCGCGTGAGTTCCGCTGCAATGCCCCGGCCGCCGATTTCCGGTGGAACCCGCGTGTGGGTGATGGTCATGTTGTGGCCGACCAGCGTGTAGTCGAGCTGCGCGCGGCTTCCATCCACCTCCGTGGTGAACTGCCGTGCGCCCGGGTTGTGGCTAACGGTGCTCATGCAGTGATTTCTGGCTGTTAGTGCTCCGGAGCATGCTCGGGAGGATGTTCCGCGGGGTGTGCTTCCGGCTTCGGCCTGGCTGGTGCCGCGGGCCGCGGCGGGGCTGCCGGGTGCGGCACTTGAGCTGGTTCCCCAGGGCGATGTGATTCAGCGGCGGCGGGTTCCCCCGGGCGATGTGATTCAGCGGCAGCAGGTTCCCCAGGGCGATGTGATTCGGCAGCGGATTGCTGTCTCGCCGCTTCGGGTTGCGGCCGCGATGCCCCAGGGGCCGGCTGGGGATTCGGGCGGACAACGCTCATGGTTCCGCCATGCTGGGCGCGGACTACACCGGCGCCCGTGAATTCGCCGGGCCGCGCCGTGGCTGCAATCGGCGGATGACCCCCATTGGTGCTGGCGCGCAGCGTCGGGTTGCCGCGCGCGGTCTGCTCCTGTTGTCGCTGCGCCGGTATCGCTGCGAGATGATGTTCGTGCGCTGCTGTCAGGTCGGCCGGACTCGGCCGGGATTGAATGCCACCGTTGCCGCCGTTGAAGCTGACACGATTCACCGTGACATTGTTGACCACGGTCTTGTTGTATACGTTGGTGATGTTCACCGTGCCGACGTTGGTGACGGTGCGGTTGTAATACAAGTGCCCACCCTGCCAATAGCCTCCTTCGAAGCCGCTGCCGCCGTAGCCATAGCCGTAGTTGACTCCGCCGTAGAAACCGACATGCGGACCCCAATAGCCGGCGTTCCACAGATACACCCCGCCCGACCAGCCCCAATAACCCGGGGTCCAGAGGTACTCCGGTTGCGGCGCGAGCACCCAAGTGCCCGGGACCCAGTAGTAATCTTGGATGTCGTCGCCCCATGCCCAATAGCCCGGGGTCCATATATAGCCGTCGCCGGGAATCGGCGGCTGATCGTAGACCGGAAGTTCGGGGGGCGGCACGTTGACCGACACATTGACCGATATCTGCGCCATCGACAGCGCGGGCAAGACCAGCAGAATCAGTGCCGGAAGGATGGATCGATTCCAGGTTTTCAAGGGCATCATCTGCTCCGTTGCGGGCATGGGAGAAATCGCCATGGTTTGGCGTTTGGATCTTATGGAAGCCACTATATACAGTGTCGGGGAAACCTTCATCAGTAACGGACCGCCATCCCTGTAGGATACCGCCGACACAGGCTAACCCATGTCGACCGAAACCGAACTCGCCGCCCTAAAAGCTTACTCCAGCCTCAGTGCGTGCTCCGACGACGCAGCCCGCATTGGCGCGGCGGCGCGATTGATTGTGGCCATCTACGACGATTTCTACAGCCAGCTGTGCGAGTACCCGCATCGGGCGCAGCGCGCCTTCGAAACCATGGATCCTCACGCATCGATCCGAATCAGCCAGGAACGCCTGGGGCTGTACAGCCGCTACATTGCCGAGCACGGGCCGAAGATCCTCGCGATGTTTCCTGCGCTCGCCGCAGAACCGAGCATTTGGGACCCGCTGGACCGCCTGTTCATGGCCATGATTGTGGATCGGTACGATGCCGACATCGCTTTCAGCTTCGCGCATTCGATACGGCGCAACATCGGCCGCGGCCTCTGGAGACCGGTCGCCTACTCCTTCCCTCAGCCCAGCGAGTTGCGCGCCGACTCGATGGCATCGGTGCACCGCCGGTTGCCGGTGCAAGGCCGTGTCGGCACGGAACTGTTGTGCGCCGCGCTGCGCGTCCCCCACTTCTCGGTTCCGTTCAGGGATCTGAAGGGCGACGCCGAAAAAATTCGCGAACGGGCCGAGTCCTTGCTGTACGGCACGCCCGACGCGCCGCCGCCGCTGGCGCTCGACGTCGTCGATGCCGGCTTCTTCCGCGACCGGAGCGCCTTCATCGTCGGCCGCTGGATACTGGCCGACGAGGGCATCGTGCCGTTCGTCATTGCCCTGCTGAACAGCGCCGATGGGATCTATGCCGATGCCGTGCTTCATCGCGTCTCCGACATTCACGATTTGTTCAGTTCCGCGCTCGCGAATTTTCACGTGACGACCCGGCTGTACTACCAGACGTGCGTATTCCTCTTCAGCCTGATGCCGCGCCGGCCATTCGGCCATCACTATTCCACCATCGGTTTCAATCACGTCGGCAAGGTCGCCATATTGAACGAGATCACCGAGCAGGTCCGCGGCGGCCACAGATTGCAGAGATCCCCCGGGGTGCCGGGAACCGTCGCACTCGGATTCACGTTCGACGCCTGCGCGTATCATTTGAAAGTCATCCGCGATCAGCCGACCAGTTCCTACAAGTGGGGCGCCTTCCCGGGAGTGGCGGCGGTTTCCGACAAATACCGCGTGGTGCACGAGATCAATCGGGCCGGCAGCATGCTGGACAACGTCATGTACTTCAACCTGCGCCTGGACCGCGGCATGTTCGAGCCAGCGTTGCTGGACGAGATCTGCCGCCAGGCCGCCGGCAGCGTGCAGGTAGATCAGGACGGCGTTTATTTTCGCGTGCTCATCGTCCAGTTGAAAATCGTACCGCTGCCGGTTTTCCTGGAGACCGCGGACGACAATGCGACCCGCGCCGTCATGGTCAGTCTGGGGCAATGCATTCGCAACAATGCCGCCACCAATATATTCAACAAGGATCTGGATTCCCGCAATTACGGAGTAGGGCGCTATGGACGGGTGTTCCTCTTCGATTATGACGCCGTCGAGAAATTCACCGACGTGAAGATTCGCACCAATGCCGACCGTGAGCCGGGCGAGGAAGCGGTGCCGGATTGGTTTTTCGAGGAGGGTGTGATCTTCCTGCCCGAAGAGCTCGAGTACGGCCTGCAGCTCAAGAGTTCGCATGCGCGCCGTTGCTTTCGCGAGGAGAATCTCGATCTGCTGGGTGTCGAGTACTGGCGCGACGTGCAGCAAAAGCTGCTGCGCGACGAAGTCCCCGAATTGCGAATGTATCCTGAGAGCACCAGACTTGCGTTGCATGGTGGGTAGTACCCTGATACGGGGTGGATAGACATTGGGCAACACTGGCGGATTCAGTGTTCGCCCAATGTCTATCCACCCCGTATCAGGGTCTCTAGCCACCGGGCAAACGCAAGTTTGTTGTTCGCAGGATTCAGCGGCGGACGTGGGCTTCGAGCTTGCTGTGGGTGCGGGCGGCGTCGTCGTCGGTGAAATCGTCGTCCGGGCGCGCCTCGCGCATGAGCCGTTCGAAATCCGCGGCGGGCAGGGGACGGCTGAAATGATAGCCTTGATATTCATCGCAGCCGGCGGTCTTCAGGAAATCGAGCTGCGCCGGTGTCTCCACGCCTTCGGCGACGACTTTGAGGCGCAGGCTGTGGGCCAGCGAGACGATGGCGCGGACGATCGAGGCATCCTCGGGACGGCTCACGATTTCATCGATGAACACGCGGTCTATTTTCAGCTTGTCGATCGGGAAGCGGCGCAAGTAGCTCATGCTCGAATAGCCGGTGCCGAAATCGTCCACCGAAACGAGCACTCCCATGGCGCTCAGGTGCTCGAGAATGTCGATGGATTTCTCAGGATCGCTCATCACGGCACTTTCCGTGAGTTCGACCTCGAGATAGCGGGGCTCGAGGCCGGCGTCGTCGAGCGCGCTTCGAATGAGATCGAGCAGCCCGCTGTCGCGGAACTGCGATGCCGACAAATTCACCGACACTCGCAGCGCGGGGACGCCGTCGATCTGCCAGACTCGCGTCTGCCTGCATGCCTCCCGGATCACCCATCCGCCGATTTCGCCTATCAGGCCGCATTCTTCGGCCAGCGGAATGAACTCTGCGGGCGAAACGATCCCGCGCATGGGATGTATCCAGCGTATCAATGCCTCGGCGCTGCGTACCTCGCCGGTTTGCGTATCGACCTTGGGTTGGTAGTAGAGCTCGAACTGATTGAGGGCTACCGCGTGGTGCAGGTCGCTTTCGAGCTGCACGCGATCTTCGATTCCGGCATCCATTCCCGGCGCATAGCGCCGAAAGTTGCCGCGGCCGTGTTGCTTGGCAGAATGCATGGCGGCATCCGCACGCGTGAGCAGGGCTTGCATGGTAACGCCATCGTCCGGATACATGGCGATCCCGATGCTGGGTGAGACGTATATGTCGATGGCGGCGATTCGCACCGGAGCCTGCAGCACGTCCATCACCCTGGCCGCCAGGCCGGCGGCGTCGTCGGCGTCGCCGATGGAGGTGCCGATGAGAACGAACTCATCGCCCCCGAGGCGCGCCACGCGTGTCGGCGGCGCGAGTCACGGTTGCCAGCCGGCGCGCAACCTCTTGAAGCAACTCATCCCCGGCGCGGTGCCCCAGGGATTCGTTGATGAGCTTGAAGCGGTCGAGGTCGCATACCAGGAGCGCGAAGGAGCGCATGTCGCGGTCGGCATGCGCGATGGCTTGCTGCAACCGATCGTCCAGCAAGACGCGATTCGGCAAGCCGGTCAGCGGATCGTGGGTGGCGAGGTGCCGCAGTTTCTGGTTCGCGGCTTCCAATCCTCGAGTGCGCGTCGTGATCGCTTCTTCGAGGCGCAGCACGTGTTCTCTAACCAGCCTGTCGTTTTCCCACTTGCGGCTGAGCGCGGTCGCGCACTGCAGGACCTCGATCGGTTCGGCGGGCTTGCGCAGCACCAGCAGCTTGTCGGAGTGGCCGAGCCGCTGCACGACCTCGGTCCAATCATAGTCGGTGTGAGCCGAACAGATGACGACCTGCACGTCGGGATCGGTTATCCACAGGCGCTCGATAGTCTTGAGGCCGTCCCACCCCGGGGGCATGCGCATGTCGACGAAGGCCATCGAGTAAGGCCGGCCTTCGGACAGCGCTTGATGCACCATGGCCACGCCTTCCTGCCCCTGATGAGCGGAGTCGACTTCGAAGTTCGGTCGAGCGTCGGCGACCACCGAGTCGCCGAATAGATTCGCTTCCAGTACATCGAGGGCCGCCTGCGCGGAGTGCTCGGTCTGAGTGCCCAGGACCTTGCGGAAATCCTGATGAATGGCGGCATTGTCGTCAATGACCAAAATGCGCCGGTTGGCGAGCGGAGCGGAGCTAGACACGGGCGCGCTCCGCCGGAGTGCAAGGGAGTTCGAGAATGAAGGTCGCGCCGCATCCCAGTCCGTCGCTCATCACGCGCAACGTCCCGCCGAGTTCCTGCGCCGCGAGCGCCCCGCTATGCAGACCGAAGCCGTGCCCGGACGCGCGGGTCGTGAAGCCGTGGGTGAAGAGCCGGGAAATATTCTCCGCAGGGATGCCCACCCCATTGTCGATGACGCTGATGAGCACGCCTGCCGGTGCGCTCTCGATGCGCAGTGTGAGAAGCTTGTCGGCCCTGCCCGACTCATCGCATGCGTACTTGGCGTTGCGCACCAGATTGACCAGAATCTGCAGCACTTTGTGCTTGTCCACGGTGATGGGTGGCACGTCGCCGAATTCGCGGCGCAGCGTGACTCCGTGGCGCACGAAGGCGCCGGCGTTCAGGCGCAGGCTGTCCTCCACCAGATCGGCCACCGCGATGGTTTCGGTGACGCCGCACAGCTTCGCATAGCTCTGTTGCATCGCCACCGTGTCTTTGATGTGTTCCAGGTTGTCGCGCAGCGAGGCGAGTTCCTCGAGCGCCATTTTCTGATCGTTCGCCAGCTGCTCGCCGAGCGAACTCAGGTACTCCGGTATGCGCTTGCCGCGCTCGTCGTGGGTGAGGAACTCCCCGGCGGCGGAACCTTTCTCCTGCAGCAGCGCGGCGAGGCGGGACACGCCGGAGCCCTTGGATTGCTTGACGCGTTCGATCACGAGACTTGCCGAGATGTTGACGCTGTTGAGAATATTGCCGACGTTGTGCAACACATTGGTCGCGACCTCCGCCATGCCTGCTTGGCGCGAGGCGGTCATGAGCTGCTTGTGCACTCTTTCCAATTCCTGCTCGGTGTCCTTGCGGGCGCTGATGTCGCGCAGGAATTCGACCGAGTACTCTGGCGGAGCGCCGTCTTCCCGCACCAGCGCGGTCGTCGTGCGCACCCAGAGCGTGCTGCCGTCCTTGCGGAGGTAGCGCTTCTCGAGATCCACGAGCTGCACGTCGCCGCTCCACAAACGCAGAAGTCCGGCCGTGACGCGTGCGGTGTCCTCCGCACACATGAAATCGCCGATGTTTCCGCCCGCCAGCTCGGCGGAACTGAAGCCCATCATCGCGCAGAAGGCTGCGTTGAAACGCAAAAATCTGCCGTCGCGGTCGGCGTAGACGATGCCCAGGGGCGCCTGATCGAAAGTATTGCGGAACAAGGTTTCCGCTTTGCGCAGATTGTCGCGCGTCGTGACCAGATCGGTGAAGTCGGTGATGGTGCCGACCCAGCCGCCTCCGCCGTCGGGTACCACTTGTTCCGAGAAATGGCGGATCGCGCCGTCGTCCTCTCGGGTGCGATAGGCGAATCGGCTAGGAGCGGCTTCGAGGCAGAACTCCGCCCACGCCTGCTCCATGCGTTCGCGATCGTCGGGATGGACGCGCCGCACCCAGGCATCGGGACCGTGTCCGAGCTCCAGTCCGAACATACGCCGGTATTCCGGATTGCTGTAGGTCAGGTTGCCGACTGCATCCGTCCGATAGATGGCTACCGGCGCGCTTTCGAGCAAGGCTAGAGGCGAAGCGGCGGCCCACGCGAGCCCGCTCGATGCGGGGTCCAGGCTTCCTGCCGGCGGTACGTCGGCTGCCCCCTGCGCGGAGAGCGTTCGACCGATAGATTGCGAAGTCATTGGCCTGGATTCCCCGTCGCGGTCTTGTCAACTGGGCGTCCCGGCCCGAATGTCGATTTATCGGTATATTTTGTTAGTTGAACACCCGTACGGGTGGCGAACGCGTCACATGTTGCGGAGCAAGATAGGGAATTGCGTCGCAACTATGGGCTTCCATCCATTGCCCGCGGGATGGGTATGATCCATACCATGGACAGAGGATGCGAACCCATAGCGGCCGTGACCGGCCCCGCCGCCGCGCCGCCGCAAGGACCCTGGAACCCCGGCATTCAGTCGCGGGTACCCAAGGAATTACTGCATCTGTCAACGATCTTTCGTTCGGAGAATGTCTTCACCACTCTGGCTGCGGCTGCCGAGATGCAAGGTCTCACCGGGTTCTCGCCCAGCGAACTCGTGGCGTTCCGGCCGCAAAGGCTGGCGCTGCACGAGCTGCTGATACGGGTCACCGCCGACTTCGCGGTGCCTGACGGTTCCCGCATCGGCGATCTCGGGATCAACTTTCGTGAAATGGCGAGCCGTTTGTTCGAGCGTCATCTGCTTCCGGAGATGGATGCCATCAACGCTGCCTACGATCGCGCCCGGTTCGAGCTGCGCGATGCCGTCGATGCCGCGTTGGCAACCGTGGCGCCGGAGCAGACGCCGGCCGCGCGGGCGAAGCGATGGCCTGCATTGCGCCGGTTCGCGCGGCGCCGCGGGGCGGCCGCGGTTCCGGCCGGCGGCGGCTGGGGACCCGGCCACATCGCCGAGTGTGAGCGTCTGGCGTCGAACGGGCGAAGACTTGCGGCAGAGAATCGCGTACCGAGCGCTGGCGCGGGTGATGTCGGCTCTATTTACGACCCACGGCCACGCGTGGGGCACGCGGGAGCTCATCGCTTCGGCGGCGATCGACCTGGCATGCAACGAGTATGGCAGCGATTCGATCGGCCGCGCGATCGAGCCTGTGCTATGGCGCGCCGCGAGCAGCGAGGGCTACCGCCGGCTGCCGCGGCAGGAGCGGCCGATCGTCATCAATACCAAGGGGCCCTCGGCTTCGGGCAAAAGCACACTGCGGCCACTGCAGAAGACGCTGGCGGGCGACATCGGCGCGCAATGGCGCGATTTTGCGCTGATCAGCCCGGACATCTGGCGCAAGCAATTGCTCGACTACGGCAAGCTCGGCGCCGCCTACAAATATGCCGGTGCGTTCACCGCCGACGAATTGCAGATCGTCGACCAGAAGCTCGACCGCTACATGGCGCGCAAGCATCGGCGGGGCGACATGACTCATCTGTTGATCGACCGCTTTCGATTCGACAGCTTCGCGCCGGATTCGGACGAGGCGGGCAGCAATTTATTGACGCGCTTCGGCCAGACGGTCTATTTATTCTTCATGATCACGCCGCCCGAGCTGTTGGTCGAGCGGGCCTGGAAGCGCGGGCTCGAGTTCGGCCGCTACAAAGCCGTGGACGACACTCTGGCGCACGCGGTGGAAGCCTACACGGGGATTCCCGATGTTTTCTTCACGTGGGTCCGGCGCAGCGATAAGCGCATTCGTTTCGAGTTCCTGGACAATACGGTGCGGCTCGGCGAGCGTCCGCGGACCGTGGCTTTCGGCGGCAATGACACCTTCAATGTGCTGAGCGTCAAGGGAACGCTGGATATCGAACGCTATGGGCGCGTCGATGTCGACGCCGCGAATCCGGAACTGCTGTATGCAGACCGGCGGCTGCTCGGCGCCGAGCACAACACAGGATTTCTGCGGCGATGCGTGCAGGGGTTTCGCACGATCAATTTCGCCGATCAGGCGACCGGGCGCATCTATCTTCGCATCGAGTCGGGTGTGCCCGTATCGGTGGACGGAGCTGGGTTTCAAGCCGCGATTTCCGATCCCGATACCTTGAGCGGAGTACGGGCGGTCGCCCCGGGCGCGTTACGCGGCGAAGTCGCGGACGCGGGCAGCCCACAATATCTGCCGAGCGAAGGCATGGCCGGCGCCTCGCCTACGCTCGGTCAGTGGGGAGATGCGGCGCGGGATCGAACCTAGCGCGCCGCTAATCCAGGAAGTCGCAGTGGCGATCGACGTGTGCAGCGAGGTCGAGGGTGTGCTGCCGGGTCAGCCGTTCGGCCAACTCGGTGTCGCGCCGCTCCAAAGCCTCGATTATCTTCAGGTGATCGATGATGGACCGGGCGGCCCGATCGCTTTGGGTAATGGTCGCGCGGCGAATGGCGCGCACATGAATCAGCAGGTTGCGCGTGGCGTCGACGATGGTCTGCGAACCGCCGAGCGCGATGACTGCCGTATGGAAGGCGATATTGGCGTCGGAATATTCGTCCAGATGCTCCGAAGGCGGCGAGTTCTGGAACTCGTCGAACAAATGCCGCAGCGTCGCGATTTCCGCGTCGGTGGCGTACAGCGTCGCAAGCCGGGCGGCCATCGATTCGAGCGCGGCCCACATCTGGATCATCTCTATCATTTCGCGCTTGGACTTGCGGATGATATAGATGCCGCGTCGTGGAATGGTGCGAATGAAGCCTTCTTGTTCGAGAAGCGACAACGCCTCGCGAATCGGCGTCCGGCTGACGCCCAGCGCCGTGGTGAGCTGCCGCTCATCGAGCCGTAACTCTTGATTCGGATCGTAGATATCGGTGTCCGCGATCGCATTCTTCAGGAGCGCATAGGCCTGATCACGCAAACTCGTGGAATTCAGGGGTGCGAGCGCCAGGGGAGCCGCGGAGGATGTGCGCTGTACCAGCGTTGCAATAGTGTTCATTGGCTCCCTCGATGCGTTGGTCGATGCATCGGCCGCGCCGGCCGGTGCATCCTTGTCTGCCCTAGGCTGATTGCCCTTGTAGGGGCTCATAATCGCTCACCGGCAGCATGCCGGCCCGCGGTCGATCCGTTCTTCCAGGCGCGCCCAGGACGGCATATCGCCCATGGCGCGCGCCGCAGTCGAGCACGGACTGTGGGAGCACCATGTAGAGAGTCATGGAAAGACCGGCAAATAATGCCACAGCGATTGCCGCAAATATTACAAGAGCGATGATTTGCATTGCTTATTCCTGGCGGCACGCCCATTGGTAGCGCATCGCAATATTCCTGAAAACACGGGGTTAAATGTACTCGCGTGTCCTGAAGCTTCCGGTCTCGCGATGCAGATATATTATATTGCACGTGTTTTTTTCCTAATGAATTAATCTAACCGTCCCGGTTATTCCGCTCATGTATCCCCGCTCCGATGGGCGATATCTCAAAAGAGCAGTATTTTGCGATTCTTTGAAGCAAGACTGCGCTGATTCGAGACTTCGATGCTTCGACGATCGGCGCCCAATGCACCCGTGAGCCCTTGCTTGACAGCCTAAAACTTGTTCGTATATGGTATATCACACTAAGAATGCAGGCTGTAAACGTTCGAACCTCCGGTTCGAACCAAGTGAGGGGGGCAAAGGTGCGTCAATTTCGGCGAGCGGGCTCAATTTACCTAGTACAAGCATCGATCATCAACGGCCCGCCGCGCTCATTGCCACCTGATCCTTCGCCGGTATTTTTGTGCGTGGGAGATCTCAGGAGAACAACATGAATGCGAGTTCGAAGCAATCCGCGGCCTCCTCATTGGCGAATCCGTGGGTGCAACTCATTCTCGGCGTCATCTGCATGGCCTGCGTGGCCAATTTGCAGTATGGCTGGACGCTGTTCGTCAATCCCATCGATGCCAAATACCACTGGGGCCGCAGTGCAATTCAGGTGGCGTTCACCATCTTCGTCTTGATCGAGACCTGGCTGGTTCCGGTGGAGGGCTACCTGGTCGATCGATTCGGGCCGCAATGGGTGGTGCTCGGCGGCGGCATTCTCGTCGCGCTCGCCTGGATACTCAATTCGACCGCAAGCTCTTTGACCGTCCTGTATTTTGCCGCCGCAATCGGCGGTGTCGGCACCGGCTGCGTCTACGGCACTTGCGTCGGCAATGCGCTCAAGTGGTTTCCCGGCCGGCGCGGGCTCGCCGCCGGCATCACCGCCTCGGGTTTCGGCGCCGGCGCGGCCCTGACCATCGTACCCATCTTGAAGATGATCAATTCTTCCGGCTACGAACAGGCATTCCTGTTCTTCGGCCTGTTGCAGGGCGGAATCGTCTTCGTGGTCGCCTGGATGCTGGTGGCGCCGCCCGCGCAACTGGTAGCGGCGAAGGTCAAACCCAATCAGACGGCGCGCGGATATACGCCCGCCGAGGTGCTGCGCAGCCCGTGTTTCTACGTGCTTTATCTGATGTTCGTGCTGATCGCCGCCGGCGGCCTGACCATGGCCGCGTCCATGGCGCCGATCGCCAAGGACTTCAAGATCGACAAGGTTCCGGTCGATCTGTTCGGCTTCACGATGGCCGCGCTGGCTTTCGCACTGTCGCTGCAACGGATATTCGACGGCGTAGGCCGGCCGTTCTTCGGCTGGCTGTCGGATCAGATCGGCCGCGAGTACACCATGGCCATCGCATTCCTGATCGGCGCCGCCGCGCTCTACACGCTCAGCCAGTCGGGATCGAACCCGGTCGTGTTCGTGCTGGTCACCGCGCTGTATTTCGGCGTGTACGGCGAAATCTTCAGCCTGTTTCCGGCAACTCAGGGCGACACCTTCGGCTCCAAGTACGCCGCCGCGAATGCCGGCATGCTGTACACCGCCAAGGGTGCGGGGGCGCTGCTCGTTCCCGTCGCGGCCGGTATCGCGAAAGCCCACGGCTGGGTCACCGTGTTCACTCTGGCGATGACGTTCAACGTGATCGCGGCGACTGCTCGCCCTGTTCGTACTGAAGCCCATGCGGGCACGGCACTTCGCCAGGAGCGCCGATGCTTATGCACCGGCTGCCCGGGAGTCCGGCGGCGTGGCGAGTACGCGCTCCACATGATGGCGCACAAATACAGAATCAGATGATTTTCGGAAATCGCTGGACCGTGCGGCAGCGCCAGCCGGCGATCAGATTCACGAATTTGGAGGCAACATGGCAACCGTAAATCCCGCGTCGATTCAGCCCAAGACCACGACCGCCGAAGATACCCTGCAGCGCAAGAGCCGCGATGCCGGCGTGATCTCAGGCGGCCACCTGGTCGCCAAGGCGCTGAAGAACGAGGGCGTCGACACGATCTTCACGCTGTGCGGCGGCCACATCATCGACATCTACGACGGCTGCGTCGATGAGGGCATCCGCATCATCGACGTGCGTCACGAGCAGGTCGCCGCGCACGCCGCCGACGGCTATGCGCGCCAGACCGGCAAGCTCGGCTGCGTCGTCACCACCGCGGGGCCGGGATGCACCAATGCGGTGACCGGCATCGCCACCGCCTTCCGCTCCGAGAGCCCGATTCTGCACATCGGCGGCCAGGGCGCGCTGACCCAGCACAAGATGGGTTCGCTGCAGGATCTGCCGCACGTCGAGCTGATGACGCCCATCACCAAGTTCGCCGCAACGGTATCGAGCACGGAACGCGTCGCGGACATGATCTCGATGGCGGCGCGCGAGGCGTTCAACGGCGCCACGGGGCCTGTGTACCTGGAGATTCCCCGCGACGTGCTCGACCGCGAGGTCGACATCAACAAGGCCGTCATTCCGCAGCCCGGCAAGTACCGCGCCTCGACGCGCTCGATCGGCGACCCGCGCGACATCGAGAAGCTCGCCGACATCCTGGTCAATGCGGAGCGGCCGGCGATTCTCTACGGCCAGCAGGTCTGGACCGCGCGCGGTCACAAGGAGGCCATTGCGCTGCTGCGCGGCCTCGATATCCCGGGCTACTTCAACGGCGCGAGCCGCGGCCTGCTGCCGCCCGGCGATCCGCATCATTTCGACCGCACGCGCACCCAGGCGTTCGCCAACGCCGACGTGCTGTTGATCGTCGGCACGCCGTTCGATTTCCGCATGGGCTACGGCAAGCGCATCAGCAAGGATCTGACGCTGGTGCAGATCGACATGGATTACCGCACCGTCGGCAAGAATCGCGACATCAACCTGGGGCTGGTCGGCGATCCCGGCGCGATTTTGGGCGCGGTGCTGCAGGCGGCCACCGGCCGCATCAAGAACGACAAGCGCCAGGCGCGCCAACAGTGGCTGAAGCAGCTGAGCGGCGCGGAAACCGCCGCCGCCGAGAAGCTCATGCCGCTGTTCAAGTCGAACAGCGTGCCGATCCATCCCTACCGCGTCGCCTGGGAGCTCAACGAGTTCCTGCGCGACGACACGATTTATATCGGCGACGGCGGCGATGTGGTGACCATCTCGGCGCAGGCGGTGCGCCCGCGCGGTCCGGGCCAGTGGATGGATCCGGGCGCGCTCGGCTCGCTCGGCGTCGGCACCGGATTTGCGATCGCGGCGGGGCTTGCGAATCCTGCCAAGGAAGTCCTGTGCTACTACGGCGACGGCTCGTTCGGCATGACGGCCTTCGACATGGAGACGGCCAACCGCTTCGGCGTGCCCTATCTCGCGGTCATCGGCAACAACTCGGCGATGAACCAGATCCGCTACGGTCAGCTGGCGAAATACGGCGAGCAGCGCGGCAACGTCGGCAATCTGCTCGGCGACGTGCCGTTCGGCAAGTTCGCCGAAATGCTCGGCGGCTACGGCGAGGAGGTGCGCGACCCCGCGCAGATCGCGCCGGCATTGCAGCGCGCGCGCGAGTCGGTGCAGAAGCTGCGCCGCTCGGCGGTGGTCAACATCTGGGTCGATCCGCGCGAGTACGCGCCGGGCACCAAGAATCAGACGATGTACAAGTGAACGCGGGCCGGAGTTTCGCATGGGCAAGGCATTGGACGGCGTCCGCATTCTCGATTTCACGCACGTGCAGTCGGGGCCGACCTGCACGCAGCTGCTGGCCTGGTTCGGCGCCGACGTGATCAAGGTCGAGAAGGCCGGCGGCGGCGACATCACGCGCGAGCAGCTGCGCGATATCCCGGACGTCGACAGCCTGTATTTCACCATGCTGAATCACAACAAGCGTTCGGTGACGCTCGACACCAAGAGCGAGAGCGGCAAGCAGGTGCTCGAGAAGCTGGTCAAGCACTGCGACGTGCTGGTGGAGAATTTCGCGCCCGGCGCGCTCGATCGCATGGGCTTCACCTGGGAGCGGATTCAAGGAGCTCAATCCGCGCATGATCGTCGCCTCGGTGAAGGGCTTCGGCCCCGGCCCCTACGAGGACTGCAAGGTCTACGAGAACGTCGCGCAGTGCGCCGGCGGTTCCGCCTCGACCACCGGTTTCGACGACGGGCCGCCGCTCGTGACCGGCGCGCAGATCGGCGACAGCGGCACCGGCCTGCACCTGGCGCTCGGCATCGTCGCGGCGCTGTACCAGCGCAACACCACCGGCCGCGGCCAGAAAGTGCTGGCGGCGATGCAGGACGGCGTGCTGAATCTGTGCCGCGTCAAGCTGCGCGACCAGCAGCGCCTCGATCGCACGCAGGTCATGAAGGAATATCCGCAGTATCCGAACGGCAAGTTCGGCACCGCCGTGCCGCGCGCCGCCAATGCGTCGGGCGGCGGCCAGCCGGGCACCATCGTCAAGTGCAAGGGCTGGGAGACGGACCCCAACGCCTATCTGTACTTCATCGCGCAGGCGCCGGTTTGGAAGGACATCTGCAAGGTGATCGGCAAGGAGGACTGGCTCACCGATCCGGACTACGCCACGCCGGAGGCGCGCCTGCCGCGGCTCAAGGAGGTATTCGCGGCGGTGGAGGCATGGACCGTGACGAAGACCAAGTTCGAGGCCATGGCGCTGCTCAACGAGCACGACATTCCCTGCGGTCCGATCCTGTCGATGGAGGAGCTGGCCAACGAGCCGTCGCTGCGCGAGACCGGCACCATCGTCGAGGTGGATCATCCGCAGCGCGGCAAGTACCTGACCGTGGGCAACCCCATCAAGATGAGCGACAGCCCGACCGAGGTCACGCGCTCGCCGCTGCTGGGCGAGCACACCGACGAGGTGCTGGCGGAACTCGGGTATGCCGCCGCCGACGTTGCCGCGCTCAGATCGAAGAAAGTAATTTGACATACCTGAATCACATACGAGTGGCAGCGGGGCGAACGTACGCCCGCGGCGGTCGAGGAAATCGATGACGACGCATGACAAGAACGCCGTTCGCGGGATTCTCGACCAGGCCAAGGCCGCCAAGCGCGAAGCCCTGACCGCTCCCGAGGCGCGGGGTGTCTGCGAGGCGTACGGAATCACCATTCCCAAGGAAGGCGTGGCAAGGACCGCCGAGGAGGCGGTCAAGCTGGCCTCCGACATCGGATTTCCCGTCGTCATGAAAATCGTCTCGCCGCAGATTCTGCACAAGACCGAGGCAGGCGGGGTCATCGTCGGAGTGAAATCGGCGGAGGCGGCCAAGGATGCCTACGCCTCGATCGTCGGCAACGCCAAAAAGTACGACCCCAAAGCCGAGATTCTCGGCGTGCAAGTTCAGCAGATGCTGGCCGGCGGGCAGGAGGTCATCATCGGCGCGGTGACCGACCCGGCGTTCGGCAAGTTGGTGGCCTTCGGGTTGGGCGGCATCCTGGTCGAAGTGTTGAAGGACATCACCTTCCGGCTGGCGCCCGCCAGCAATGAAGAGGCGCTGTCCATGCTGGACGGCATCGCGGCGGCGGAGATTCTGCGCGGCGTGCGCGGCGCCAAGCCCGTGCACCGTGCGGCGCTCGCGGGGATGATCGAGAAAGTGTCGGCATTGGTAGCCGATTTTCCCGAAATATCGGAAATGGACCTGAATCCGGTATTTGCCACGGAACACGGCGCAACAGCGGCCGATGTGCGCATCGTGCTCGACTTCAATCCAGCCCCTGCGCGCGATCGTCCGAGCCAGGCGGCCATCGTCGAGAAGATGACCCGCATCATGAAGCCCAAAGCCTTGGCGGTGATCGGCGCCTCGGCCGAGAACGGCAAGATCGGCAATTCCGTGATGAAGAATCTGATCAACGGCGGCTACAAGGGCGAGATCTATCCCATCCACCCCAATGCCGACAGCATCATGGGAAAGAAGGCCTACAAGAGCGTCAAGGATGTGCCGGGCGACATCGATGTCGCGGTGTTCGCCATTCCGGCGAAATTCGTCGCGCAGGCACTGACCGAAGTGGGCGAGAAGAAAATCGCCGGCGCCATCTTGATTCCCTCGGGATTCGCCGAGACCGGCAACGTGGCCGGACAGAACGAATTGATCGAGATCGGCCGCAAGTACGGCGTGCGCCTGATGGGGCCCAATATTTACGGCTTCTATTACACGCCCAGCAATCTGTGCGCGACTTTCTGCACGGCATACGACGTCAAGGGCCACGCGGCGCTGTCCTCGCAGTCGGGCGGCATCGGCATGGCCATCATCGGTTTCTCGCGCTCCGCCAAGATGGGCGTCTCGGCCATCGTCGGACTCGGCAACAAGTCCGATATCGACGAAGACGATCTGCTCACGTTCTTCGAGCAGGACGAGAACACCACCATCATCGCGCAGCACTTGGAGGATTTGAAGGACGGCCGCTCCTTCGCGGAAGTGGCCAAGCGGGTATCCAAGAAGAAGCCCATCGTGGTCTTGAAGGCCGGCCGCACCAGCATGGGCGCGCGGGCCGCGAGCTCACACACGGGCGCGCTTGCCGGCAACGACAAGATCTACGAGGATGTGTTCAAGCAGTCCGGAGTCATCCGCGCGAGAAGTTTGCGCGACCTGCTCGATTTCGCGCGCGGCATTCCCATCTTGCCGACACCGAAGGGCAACAATGTGGTCATCATCACCGGGGCCGGCGGATCGGGCGTGCTGCTCTCGGATGCCTGCGTGGACAATGGCTTGTCGCTGATGACGATGCCCGCCGACCTCGACGCCGCGTTCCGCAAGTTCATTCCACCGTTTGGTGCTGCGGGCAATCCGGTGGATATCACCGGCGGCGAGCCCCCGAGCACCTATCAGAACACCGTGCGGCTGGGACTCGAGGATCCGCGCATCCACGCGCTGATTCTCGGCTACTGGCACACCATCATCACGCCACCCATGGTGTTCGCGAAACTGATGGTCGAAGTGGTGGCCGAAATGCGCGCGAAAGGCATTGAGAAGCCGGTGGTGGCCTCGTTGGCCGGCGACGTGGAAGTGGAAGAGGCGGCGGAATATCTCTATCAGCACGGCATTCCCGCCTATGCCTATTCCACCGAGATCCCGGTGGCCGTTCTCGGCGCGAAGTATCGATGGGCGCGCGGCGCCGGTCTGATTCCCGAAGCATAGAGGTATCGACAAGGGAGATTGCACACGCTGTAGGGGGGTGAGTAATCGCATCCAGGGGAGGGGGACGGCCGGATCAACCTCACGAGTCCGGCCGGTGAGAGGTGAGGGTGGGCAGCAACGACGAGAATGATTCGAACAAACGCGTTTCATGAGGATTTACACAATGTTTAAACTAAATTTGGCAAGGCCTATGTTGGTGGCGCTTGCGGCATGCGCCGCCGGTGTCGCCTTCAATGGAGTCGTCCTCGCGGACGATGCCCAAGACGCGCAAGCGCTCAAGGATCAGATGCGCGTCATGCAGCAGCAGATGCAGGAGTTGCAGAAGAAAGTTCAAACTCTGTCGTCGAAGCAGCAAGCCGGGCCGCCCGCATCGGCCGCGACGGGACCCGTAGCAGCACCCCAGGAAAAGGAGGTTCTGCTGCATCAGATCATCAAGGGATTCTACGGCACGCTCGACGTCTCCGTGGATGAGGTATCGAAGGGCATCACCGGTCCTGCGTGGGGCTTCGGCTGCACCGACCCGTACGTCAATACGACCTGTACGCGCAATCCGAACCCGAAAAACAACGGGGCAGGCCCGGTGGGCCAGGTGGGCTACCAGCCTGAACTGGGAACGAACAAATCGGTTCTCGGGTACCACGGCGCGATCCAGATCGGGCACAGCAACACCGATTTCATTTTCCAGATCGAGACGCAGCCGTCCCTCACCGCATCCCCGGGCCTGTACACCTCGTACACTCAGCAATCGAACGTGGTCAAGGCCGCGCTAGGTTACGGCGATAACTTCGTCGGCATCGGCTCGGCCGACCCGCAGGGTTGGGGCAAGCTGAAGTTCGGTGATACGTATTCGCCCTATAAGAAGTCCACGGACCGGATGAATCCCTTCTCCGGCATGCTCGGCGACTACGCCGTCATCATGGGCAACACCGGCGGGGACAACCGAGTCGAATTCGGCACCCGCCTGGGCCAATCGATCTGGTACGAATCGCCGCAATTCTTCCATGTGGTCAGTTTCGACGTTCTGTTCGCACCGGGCCAGAACCGCACCTTCGACAATGTGGTGCAGTCGGCCGGGTCGCCGGATTGCAACGGCGGCAACGTGCCGGGCAGCGGCAATCTGCCCCTCGCTTGCGACGACGGATCGTTCGGCACCGCCTGGAGCGCCGACATCAAGGTCGAGGCCGGAGGCTTCTACGGCACGGTCGCGTACGAACTGCACAAGGACGTGAACCGCAACAGCGACGGCATCGGCTCGAACAGCCCGGTCTATGGGGCCCAGTTCGCCGCCACCGGCACCGCCGCCAATGGCGCCGGCTGCGCCAACCCAGCTTCCGCTCCGTTGCTCGACTGCGGCGGTTACAATGCGTTAGTTGCGGAATATGGGGCAAACTACATTCTCACCAACGGGTTTACCCCCGAGTTCGCCACCGACATCGCAAACGAATCGGCATTCAAGACCGGGCTCGAGTACACCTTCGATTTCGGACTGTCCTTCGGCTCGATCTACGAGTACTTGAAGAGATTCGTGCCGGCCGATCTGCAATTCCAGAACGAGCGGACGAGAGACGGCTGGTGGTTCTTCCTGACGCAGGATCTGGGAGCTGCCGACAATGTCAGCCTCGGATATGCGCACGCCGGCGCGACGCCGGGCGATCCGGCCGGCCAGCACAACTACGATCCGAGGGTGACGCTTGACACCGCGGACTTGTACACCATCGCCTGGAAGCATCGTTTCGACAAGCACTTTTACGCCTACGCCGATTTTGCAGAGACGCAGAACCACGGCAATTCCCACTACGATCTGGGCGCCGGCGGCCGGTCCCTGACCACCGACTGCCACGACGGCACGAGCAGCTTGGTCAATGACTACAGCAGCGCCGGTCCGACCACGTGGGGTGGAAACCAGTGCAAACCCATTGGTTTTTCCGTGGGAATGAACTACAAGTTCTAAGTGCGAAGATAATTTCCGCCGGAGTTGCGGGCTAGGACCCGCTCCGGGGAGGGCCGAAGGCCACGGACGCGCAGGCGTCCGTGGCCGCACATAGTTAAGCGCGGGGTACAATGAAGATTGCGATCGTCGGCGTCGGCGCCATCGGCGGCTATGTGGGTCACTGTCTCGCGCAGTCCGGCGAGGACGTGACCTTCATTGCGCGCGGCAAGAACCTGGAGGCTCTGCGATCCGGCGGCATCCGGCTGCTGCGGGCCGATGGCAGCGAGCAGGTCATCGCCAAGGTCAAGGCGACCGCCGATTACGCCGCGACCGGCCCGCAGGACCTCGTCATCCTGGCATTGAAGGCTCACCAGCTCGAATCCGTCGCGCTGGATGTGCCGAAACTCTTCGGTCCCGACACCATTGTGGTGCCGATGCAGAACGGCATTCCCTATTGGTACTTCCATGGGCATCCCAGCCGATTCGCGGGCACCCGGATGCAAAGCGTCGATCCGAGCGGCGTGATCGGCAGCCACATCCCGGCGCAGCGCGTCATCGGCTGCGTGGTGTATCCGGCAACCGAACTGATCGCTCCCGGGGTCGTGAGGCATGTCGAAGGCAATCGATTCCCGGTCGGCGAGCCGGACGGCACGACGAGCGCAAGAGTGACGCGGGTCGCGGACTGCCTCGTCAGGGCCGGCCTGCAGGCGCCGGTGCTCGGCGATATCCGTTCGGAAATCTGGCTGAAACTGTGGGGCAACATGACCTTCAACCCCATCAGTGCCCTGTCGCGGGCAACTCTCGCGGGCATCTGCCAATATCCGCCCAGCCGCGCGCTCGCGGCTGAAATGATGACCGAGGCGCAAAATATCGCCGCCAAGCTCGGCGTCACCTTCCGTGTTTCCATCGATAAGCGCATCGCCGGTGCGGAGCGCGTCGGGCATCACAAGACCTCCATGCTTCAGGATGTCGAGGCGGCCCGTACGCTCGAAATCGATGCGCTGCTGGGTTCGGTGATCGAGCTGGCGAGACTGACGGATACGCCGGCTCCGCATCTGGACGCCGTTTACGCATTGACCAAGCTCCTGGCGAGGAGCTTGGAGGAAGGGAAATCGCCGGGCAGCCCAGGGTAGCTCGCGCGCGACGGTGCCGGTCGGCCACCATATGTTTCTCACATCAGAGGCAGCAGGCATGTACGCAATCGCAATTCGAGGTTGGCTGGTATGAACGTTCACGAGTATCAGGGCAAGGAAATCCTGCGCAAATACGGGGTGGAGACACCGCAAGGTGTGCCGTGCTTTTCCGTGGCCGAAGCGGATGCGGCGTCGCGCCGGCTCGGCGGCAAGGT
The DNA here is from genome assembly GCA_963807505.1 of uncultured Gammaproteobacteria bacterium. GTDB lineage: Bacteria > Pseudomonadota > Gammaproteobacteria > Steroidobacterales > Steroidobacteraceae > Bog-1198. The sequence goes on from CAWECC010000003.1 coordinate 318,314, forward strand.
GTGGGTCGTCAAGGCGCAGATCCATGCGGGTGGCCGAGGCAAGGGAGGCGGCGTCAAGGTGGCGAAATCGCTCGAGGAAGTGCACGACCATGCCTCGAAAATCCTGGGTATGACGCTCGTTACCCATCAGACCGGTCCCGAAGGACGGATCGTGAAGCGGCTGCTCGTGGAAGAGGGCGCGGATATCCGCAAGGAGCTGTACGTGGGCATGGTCGTCGACCGCGTCACGCAGCGCGTTACGCTGATGGCAAGCTCGGAGGGCGGGATGGAAATCGAAGAGGTGGCCGCCCGCTCGCCCGAGCGCATCCACAAGGTCGCCATCGATCCGGTCCTCGGCTTGACCGACGTGCAGGCCGACGACGTCGCACGAAAGATCGGGGTGCCCGAGGCTTCGCTCGCGCAGGCGCGAAACTTCATGCACGGTTTGTACCGAGCCTTCGACGAATGCGATGCGTCGCTGGCTGAGATCAATCCCTTGATCCTCACAGGCGACGGCAAGGTGCTCGCCCTCGACGCCAAGCTGAACTTCGATTCCAACGCGCTGTTCCGGCACCCTGAGATAGTCGCCATGCGCGACTTGGACGAGGAGGATCCGGCTGAAATCGAAGCTTCCAAGTTCGATCTGTCCTATATCTCGCTCAACGGCAACATCGGTTGTCTCGTCAACGGAGCGGGGCTTGCCATGGCGACGATGGACACCATCAAGCTATTCGGCGCGGAGCCCGCGAATTTTCTCGACGTCGGCGGCGGCGCCACGGCGCAGAAGGTGACCGAGGCGTTCAAGCTCATGCTGAAGAATCCCGCGGTCAAGGGGATTCTGGTGAATATATTCGGCGGAATCATGCGCTGCGACACCATCGCCGAAGGGGTGATCGCCGCCGCCAAGGAGGTGAAGCTCGGCGTTCCCTTGGTGGTCCGCATGAAGGGCACGAATGAGGAGCTGGGCCGGCAGATACTCGAAGCTTCGGGACTGCCGATCATTTCCGCCGACAACATGGCGGACGCGGCGCAGAAAATCGTCGCCGCGGTCGCCGGAAAGTAAGTGAGGAGCCGATTTACGTGAGCATCTTGATCAATCGGAATACCAAGGTGATGACCCAGGGCATCACCGGAAAGACCGGCGCTTTCCATACGCGGCTATGCCGCGACTACGCCAACGGCAGGTCCTGCTTCGTCGCCGGCGTGAATCCGAACAAGGCAGGAGAGAGTTTTGAGGGGATCCCCATCTACGGTACCGCCAAAGAAGCCCGGGAGCGGACCGGCGCGACGGTCTCGGTGATCTATGTGCCGCCGGCCTTCGCCGCCTCGGCCATCGATGAGGCGGTCGATGCCGAACTCGATCTGGTCATCTGCATCACCGAGGGTGTGCCGGTGCGCGACATGATCGCCACCCGCAATCGAATGCGAGGCAAAAAGACCGTGCTCGTCGGACCCAACTGCCCGGGAGTGATCACGCCGGATGAGATCAAGATCGGCATCATGCCCGGCCATATCCACAAGAAGGGGCGCATCGGCGTGGTGTCGCGCTCCGGTACTCTCACCTATGAGGCGGTCGGCCAATTGATGGAACTCGGCCTCGGACAATCGTCTTGCGTGGGCATCGGCGGCGATCCGGTCAACGGCTTGAAGCATATCGACGTCATGCGCATGTTCAATGACGACCCTGAAACCGACGCCGTGATCATGGTCGGCGAAATCGGCGGCGACGATGAGGAAACCTGCGCACGCTGGATAAAGAACTATATGAAAAAACCCGTGGTCGGATTCATCGCCGGCGTCACGGCGCCGCCGGGAAAGCGCATGGGCCATGCCGGTGCGATCATTTCCGGCGGAAAGGGCACGGCTACGGAGAAACTGGCCGTCATGGAGGAGTGCGGGATCAAGGTGACGCGCAATCCGGCGGAAATGGGTAAGTTGCTGCAGTCGGTGCTCTGACATGCCGGCGCGCACCGGCATGCCGCCCGGCGACCACATGCCGATGCGAGGCTGATCATGGTGCAATGGGCGAGGTTCCGGTCGAATGACGGCCGCGACGGATTCGGCATTTTCGAGGAGGAGCACATCGTCGAGTACGAAGGCGACTTGTTCGATTCGCCGCGGCCGGCGGGCCGCACGATTTCAATGAATGCCTGTACGCTGCGCAGCCCGTGCACGCCCTCCAAGATGGTCGCGCTCTGGAATAATTTCCACGCCCTCGCCGCAAAGCTGGCCAAGCAAGCGCCGGCGCATCCGCTGTTTCTTCTCAAGCCGGGCACATCGGTCATCGGTCCGGGCGATCCCATCCGCCGTCCGGCCGGTTATAAGGGAAAGATCGTGTTCGAGGGGGAGCTGGGCATCGTCATCGGTCGCCGCTGCAAGGACGTCTCGGCCGGCGAGGCGCAGAGCTGCATCTTTGGATATACCTGCGTCAACGATGTGACCGCGGCGGAAGTGCTCAATGAGAATCCGGATTTCGCGCAGTGGTGCCGATCCAAGGGCTACGATACCTTCGGCTGCCTGGGTCCGCTCATCGCCACAGACCTGGATTGGCCGAGCGCGCGCGTGGTCACCAAGGTGGACGGGACCGAACGCCAGAATTATCCGCTGTCGGACATGATCATTCCGCCCGCGGAACTGGTCAGTCTGGTTTCCCATGACATGACGCTCCTGGCCGGCGATGTGATCGCGTGCGGGACTTCCGTGGGGGTCGGCTCGATCAAGGACGGAGCCACGGTGGAGATCGCGATCGATGGGATCGGCGCGTTGACGAACATGCTCGCGCCGCCGCGATGAGCGAATCCTCACGCTTTGCCGAGGCGCGGGCCCTGTTACTGCAGATGTTCCATGCCGCCATTGCTTCGGCTCAGCCGGGGGTGTGCATTCCGCCCCACCTTCCCGTTCCGCCGCGCGGCAGACTCATCGTCGTCGGCGCCGGAAAGGCATCGGCGGCGATGGCGCGCGCCGTGGAGCAGCATTGGCCGGGGCCGCTCTCCGGCTTGGTGGTCACGCGTTATGGCTATGCGGTACCCTGCGAACACATCGAGATCGTCGAGGCCGCCCATCCCGTGCCCGATGCGGCCGGAATGCACGCCGCGCAGCGAATGCTCGAGTGCGTACGAGGCTTGAGCGAGGATGACCTGGTTCTGTGCCTGATTTCCGGCGGCGGCTCGTCGCTGTTGCCGCTGCCTGCCCCGGGGCTGACACTCGATCTCAAGCAGGCCGTGAGTCGCGAACTGCTGCGTTGTGGCGCCACCATCAGTGAGATGAACTGTGTGCGCCGCCACCTGTCCGCCATCAAGGGTGGCCGGCTGGCCGCCGCCTGTCATCCCGCACGCGTGCTCACGTTGCTGATCTCCGATGTGCCGGGCGACCGGCCGATCGACATCGCTTCGGGCCCGACGGTGGCGGATCCCACGACCTGCGCCGACGCGCTCGGCATCGTGCGCCGTTACGGCATCGAGCTGGCCTCTCCCGTGATCGACGTACTGGAAAGCGGGCGCGGCGAGTCGATAAAGCCCGGCGACCCACGGCTGGCCCATGCCACCGTTCGCATGATCGCCACGCCCCAGATGGCGCTGGAAGCGGCCGCCGCGGTTGCAAGGGCCCACGGCATTGCACCCCACATACTCGGCGATGCGCTCGAGGGCGAGGCGCGCGATGTGGGCCAGGTCTTGGCGGGGATCGCACTCCAAGTCGCGCAGCGCGGTCAGCCCGTCACGGCGCCTTGCGTGCTTCTATCGGGGGGCGAAACTACGGTGACGGTACGGGGCGACGGGCGAGGCGGGCGCAATGTGGAATTTCTACTATCGTTGGCGATTGCACTCGGCGGCCACCCGCGCATTCACGGACTGGCGGGCGATACCGACGGCGTCAACGGACAGGAGGAAATAGCGGGCGCCATCATCGCTCCAGACTCGCTGGCGCGGGCGTGGGCGGGCGGCCTGCGGCCGAAGGACATGCTGGACAACAATGATGGCCACAGTTTCTTTGCCGCACTCGGCGACTCGGTGACCACCGGACCCACGCTCACCAATGTAAACGACTTTCGCGCCATTCTCATCGACAGCTAGGCTACGGCAGCCATGCCGCCGGCGCCCGCCCTCGGCGGACCGGTTCGCGTTAGGGTTGTGCGCCGATCTCGAGCTGGTTGACGACGCGTTTCACGCCGGGGATTCGCTTGCTGATGCGGATCGCCGCACGTACATCCCAGTCGTCGAAAACCAATCCCCGCAACGTGACGACACCATTCTTTGTATCCACAGCGACGTGGTAATCATAGAAATAGCGGTCCGACTTCATCGCTGTCTTGACTTCGTCGTTCAGCTTTTCGTCATCTGCTGATCGCTGTTTGGTGCCCGTGACCACGATTTCCGCCAGCACGGGAAACCCCCCTGCGCCCACCAGAGGCCCGCTCGTGGCGGCCATCGTGGATGCGCAAAAGCCAAGGGCGCCGAGCGTGATTGCAGGCAGTATCTTCAGCGTTAGGTGGCGGCTCTTGAATTGAACTGACATTGCGCTCCCCCAAATGACTCTTCGAAACAGGTTGAAACCCGGTGTTGTCTTTCAATTGGCTAAATATGATATATCAGATAAATAGAGGGGAATCAAGGCGTCGTATCCTCGATGGTTTGGAACACGCGCTTCATGGCATTCACGCGCGCGACATATTCCCGGGCATCGTGATCTCCGCATCGTTCGCCTTCCATCAGCCGCAGTCCGCGCCGCACGTAGGCGTCGCCCGCACCCGCACCGCAGAGGTGGATCACCGCGGCCAATTCCTGAATACGCTCGGCGGCCGCGGATTTCACATGGTGGCGCTGTAGAGCATTCGCCACGCTGACATCGAGATAGGCCGCCGTGAGTTCCATGGCGTTCGACGGGATCACCCGGGTGTACCAACGATTGAACCAGCACGATTGCCAGTCATCCCACGGGCCATCCAGGGCGACGGCATGAGCATGAATGCAATAGCGCCGGGCCTCGGCAAAGGTGCCGTCGGTGATCTGGTACATGCCGACGGCGCTCGAGGCGGGACGGTATACCTCGAAGGGCTTGGGTTTGAAGGACCAGCGCCAGTAAGTGCGTACGATTGGATTGCCGGAGCCTTCGACCTGTGCCAGGGCCGCGAGCAGCTCGGGGGAAATCAGCCTCGTGGAATATTTCTGAAAGAGCGGCGCGTACTGCCGCCAGGTCTCTGCCGGCGTCTTGTTGAGCGTTCCGCTCACGGGAAAGAACAGCTCCGAAGGTTTGCGGACCACCTGGTAGATCCAGTTGACCGCCAGCCAAAGAATAGCGGTCAACGTCAGCACGATCAGCGCCTGCATCAGCAAGGGCGCGCTCCTGAATAGGCGCAGTGCCAGGCGCCGCGTGGCGGGGCTCGGCAGAAAGCTCGCGATGCGCCAGCGACGGCGGACTTTTTTGCGCGACTTGCTCCGGCCGGCCCGCCCGGTGGTCTGGCCCCGTCTCACACAGGCCGTGCGGCAACCGCACGCTCGAAGAATGTCTGCAGAGCGCGCGCCAGACGTTTGCGATTGACCTTCGCCTGCGCGGCGGCATCGTGGACGGCGCCGTGCAGCGCATGGAACAGCATGATGGCATGGAGCCTCGGATCCTCGATCGACCAGGCGCCTGCCTGGGTTCCCTCCGCCAAAAATTCGGCGAGCTGGTCGACCGTGGAATTTCGATGGCTTGCGTGCGGATCGTCCGGGCGAAATTCGTGGAAAACAACTTCGTGCAGGGCCATGCGGTCCAGATAGCCATCGACCGCGGCGAAGACCCACGCCCGCAATCGCGCATGCCAGTCCCCGGCCGGGCATTTGTCGACCGCCGCCCGAAGATCGGCGCACACATCGTCGATGAATCGCTGCTGCAGCGCTGCCAGCAGATGCTCCTTCGACTGGAAGTGGAGATAGAACGTGCCTTTGGCGACGTCGGCACCGCCCACGATGGCATCGACGCTGGTGGCAGCGATGCCCCGCGTGAGGAACAGCTGCTCTGCCGCGTCCAGCAATTCTTCCCGCCGGATCCCCGCTGGTTTCGTGCGCGGGCGCGCCGGGTTCTCTATGGTCGGTTTCATACGCACCTACTCCATCGCTTCGTCCAGGCGCTCGACATCGCGCAGCGTGGGAAACAGTCTCATCCACAATAGAGCCACTGCGATGGTGCCGAGTCCGCCGAGCAGGACCGCAGGCATCGTGCCGAACAAGGCCGCCGTCATGCCGCTTTCGAATTCGCCGAGTTGATTGGACGCATTGACGAACAAGTAATTCACGGCGCCGACGCGGCCGCGCATCGCATCGGGCGTGGCAAGCTGCACCAGGGCGATTCGGATCACCACACTGACGGTATCGGCTGCGCCCATGACGCCGAGCGCAAGAATCGACAACCCGATGGAGCGCGAGAATGCGAACACGACCGTCGCCAAGCCGAAGACGATGACGGCCTGGAACATCCGAATGCCGGCGCGCCGCGAGATTGCATGCCGGGCCAGCACCGCGGACATGAGCAGCGCGCCGACGGCGGGAGCGCCACGCAGCACGCCCAGTCCCCACGATCCGGTGTGCAAAATGTCATGGGCGTAGATCGGCAGCAGCGCGGTGGCTCCCCCAAGCAGTACTGCGAACAGGTCCAGCGAAATGGTGCCCAGTATCGCCGGGTTGCGACGTATGAAACTCACGCCCGCGAACAACGATGCAAGCGTCGGCGGTTCCGCTGCCTCCACGATCCGGTTCACTTTGATCGCCCCATTCGACGCGCCGGACAATAGCCAAAACACCGCCATTACTGCATAGGGCAGCCCCGGAGCCGCCGCGTAAGCCAGACCCCCCAAAGCCGGCCCGCTGATGGTCGCTATCTGCCAGGTCGCCGTGAAGACCGCGGTAGCTTTTTGCAGCCTGCCTTCAGGCGCCACGACGGGAAGCAACGCCCCCGCCGCCGGATTTTCAAAAGCGGTGGCGATGCCGAAGAGCGCCATGGCGGCGAAGATTTGCGCGAGGGTCAGCCATCCGGCGAAGGTGCCCCAGGCTAAGAACGCCGCCGTCAGTGCCTGTAGGAATTGACAGATCTGCACTACGCGCAGCCGGTCGTAACGATCAGCGACATGTCCGGCGGCGAAGACCAGCAGCGCACTCGGGATGAACTGCACCAGTCCCACCATGCCCAGGTCAAAGGCGCTGTGGGTGAGCGCATAAACCTGCCAACCCACGGCGACCGTGCCGATCTGATAAGAGAATTCGGAAAAGCCACGCCCGGATACGTAGTAGAGGAAGGGGCGGTGGGCCGCCAGCGATGTGAGTCGGGTAGAGGGGGCTGGGTGCATTCGGGTGCTCGCCGCGCTTGCTTGCACCGGCACAATAATGACTGACCATCGGTCAGTCGTCAAGCCCGCCGCGGCAATCAACCGGCGGGAATGCGCGGACCCCTGCCGGTGTTCAGCCCAGCTTGTCGCGCACGATCTTGTACACCGCCTCGCTCTCGGCGGAGCAATGCGCAACCAGCTTTTCCAGCTCCGCCGTCGCCCGTTCGGCGAAGATGCGATCCTCGAGTGCGGGTGCATTGATGTAGACGTTCAGTGCGGCGCTGCGCAGTCCCGTGAACCCCGCCAGCACGCCGACACCGCCGTCGCTGATGACATTGAGATAGCCGTGCTCGCTGGCGCGCCGTGACAGCGCGATGACTTCGGCGCATACGCGTGCGCAATCGAGAGGAACCTCGGTGGCGCGGCGCAGGCCCACTTGGATCGCGGCGGCGCGTGCCGCCTTCTCGTCGTCGCTTGTCTTGGGCATTTTGTACGCGGCCAAGATGCTGTCGAAAGCAGCGATGTCTTCGGCCACCATCTCTGCCAGGCGCCGGCGCACTTTTTCGGACTCGTGGAGTACGGCGCGCATTTCGGCCTCTACCCCCTCGTAGCCTTTCTTTCCCAAGGTGACGTTGCAGACCATGGACACGAGCGCGGCGCCCATGGCGCCCATGATGGCGGCGGCACTGCCGCCCCCGGGCGTGGGGTTGCGGCTGGCCAGATCGTCCAGAAATTTTTCAACGGAAACGTCGATTGTCATGATGTGGCGGGTCCTGGTTTGCGGAGCATGTATCGACCGGCATCAACCGACCATCGTCTTGGCGATGGCGTAAATTTCTTCCGCATCGAGCAGCAGATCGTTCTGCTCGAAGAGGCGAGCCACGCAGGCGCGATGCAGCGCCAGCTTGAGGGCGCCGAAACCGAGCGCGCCAAAGAGTATCTTGCCGTGTTTCTGCGCACCCCGATCGCTTTGGCGCACGCCTTCGATTCCCGCCGGCGGCGAGGCATTGGCATCGGCCACCAATTCCAGTGTTGCGCTGTCCTGCCACTGCTTCTCGTCGAGCAGCGTGACACCCGCGGCGCCCGTCGCGAGTACGATCTGCGCGCCCCCGACGGCGGCGGCGCGCTCGGCGTTGCCCGCCGCCTCGACGGCTTGGACTGCGATTCCGAAGCGTACCTGGATCGAGTCGCAGGCCGCTTGGACAACCTCGAGTTTGCGGCCGGTGATCACCACATCCGCGCCCTCCCGGGCCAGCAGCACGGCGGCGCGCTGACCGACCGGACCCGAGCCTCCGAGCACGACGGCGCGCTTGCCGGCGAGGGAACGGCCGTGGGCGAGCCAGGCCACGGCGGCCGAGGCCGTCGTGTTGCAGCCATTGCAGTCGAACATCACCGAGACGCGAAACTGGGCAAAAAAAATCCTGCGTACCGCGGCGAGCACCGCCTCGCCCTCTGCCATGATGCCGCCGCCGATGAAGATTGCCGTGTTTTTCTTGTCTTTGAGGCCGCGGGTGAAGATGGCCCCTTCGACCAGGCCGCCCACGTTCTTTGCGGTGACTCCGCCATACGCTGAGACATGATCGGCACCACCATCGAAACCTACGACATTGTCGAAGACCGATGGCAACGCGTCAGTATCGAACTGGTACAGCAGCTTTTTCATTCTTATGTCGGGCGCTCGGTGCTTGCCAAATTGGTCAACCATTCTCGATCGCTCGATGTGCTGAGACCCGCCGAGGGGGTAGGTACTCATGAAGCGACAACTGGCGGATTCAGTTGTCGCTTCATGAGTACCTACCCCCTCGGCGGGTCTTAGCCCGTCAAGCGATTTAGCGTGGTTGGCAGCTTGCAAGTCACCGGATACGGCGTCAAGTCACCAGATGTTGCGGCTTGCCGGCAGCCCAGTGCTCGATATTGTCGATGAGCTGATCGGCGAGGAATTGCATGGCTCCGTCCGAAGCCCAGGCCACGTGCGGCGTAAGGATGAAATTCGGGCGCCGCACGTCGAGCAGCGGATGCCCGTCGCGGGGCGGTTCGACGGTCAGCACATCGAAGCCGGCGCCGGCGATCAGCCCTTCGTCGAGAGCCTGAATCAGTGCCGTCTCGTCCACCAGCCCGCCGCGGGCAGTATTGATGAGCAGGGTATTGCGCTTCATTTTTCGAAAGGCGTGGATGTCGATCAGATTGCGCGTGGCAGGCAGCAGCGGACAGTGCAGCGAGATGACATCGGATTGCTCCAGCACCTGCTCGTGCGGCGTGAAAGATACGCCGGCCATCTTCGGCGGCGGGTGATCGGCGAACAGCACCTGCATGCCGAAGGCGCGCCCGATCGCCGCAGTGCTCTGGCCTATGGCGCCCTCGCCGATGATGCCGAGAGTGGCGCCATGCAGATCACCGATGTCGTGAGTGAAGAAGCAGAACTGATCGGATTTGTTCCAAACGCCGTTCTCCACGTCCTGCCGATAGGCGAGCAAATTGCGCCGCAGCGCCAGGATCATTGCGAAAGCGTGCTCGGGCACCGTATGCACCGCGTAATTGCGGATATTGGCGACGGCGATGCCGTGTTCCTTGCAGTACGGAATATCCACGACGTCGTAGCCGGTGGCCGCCACCGCGATCATCTTGAGGTCCGGCAGCTGCCGCAATGTATCCGCGCGCATCGGCACCTTGTTGATGATGGCAACGGTGGCGCCCGCCAAGCGCGGCACGATCTCGCCGACGGCAGTTTTTTCGTGCTCGATGTACTCGGCGGCGAAGGACGGCTTGCGGACCTTGGCCTTGAGCGAGGCACGGTCCAGGAACACGATCCGCGTCGTCATGCGGCGATGCCGGCTTTCCTGTCGGTGGCGCTGTTCGCCGCTCTGGCAGGCGGGTTGCTCCGCCAGTAGGTCTGCGCGGCTGCCACGCCGCTGCCCGGCTCGAGCTTGGCGCCCACATCGAGCATCGCCATCTCGGCGCCTGCGATGCCGCCGAGCAGCATGAGTTCGTTCAGATCGCCCATATGGCCTATGCGGAACAGCTTGCCGGCGACCTTGGATAGTCCGGCGCCGAGCGCGAGGTTGTAGCGCTTGAAAGCGCGTGCGATAACCTCGGCGCCATTGATGCCTTCCGGCACCATGATGGCGGATACGGTATCCGAATACCATTTCGGAGCGGTGGCGCACAGCTTCAGCTTCCATCCTTCGAATACCGCGGCGCGCACGCCGCCGGCGAGGTAGCTGTGGCGATGGAACACGTTTTCCAGGCCTTCCTCGGCCAGCATGGCCAGGGATTCGCGCAGGCCGTACATCATCGGTACGGATGGGGTATACGGGAAGTAGCCCGAGGCGTTGGCGCTCACCATGTCGCCGTAATCGAAATAGCAGCGGCGCGACGTTGCGCTCTTGGCTGCTTCCAATGCCTTCTGGCTGACACAGGTGACGCCCATCCCCGCCGGCAGCATCAGGCCCTTCTGGGAGCCGCTGACGCAGACATCGACGCCCCACTCGTCCATGCGGAAGTCGATGCTGGCCAGCGCACTGACCGAGTCCACGAAGAGCAGGGCAGGGTGCTTGACGCTGTCCATGGCCCCGCGAATGGCGGCGATGTCGCTGGTCACGCCCGTCGCGGTCTCGTTCTGGCACACCAATACGGCCTTGATCTTGTGCTGCTTGTCGGCGCTGAGCGAGGCCAGGTAGCGCTCCACCGGCGCGCCCTCGCCCCAGGGGGTTTCAAGAATCTCCACATCGAAGCCCAGCCGCGCGCACATATCCGCCCAGAGGTGGCTAAATTGGCCGAAACGGGAGGTCAGCACCTTGTCGCCGGGGTTCAGACAGTTGGTCAGCGCGGCTTCCCAGCAGCCGGTTCCCGACGACGGAAATAGTATGGGGGTGGCGGACGCCGTCTTGAACACGGGCTTCAAGGCGCTCAAGCAGGCGCGAGTCAATTCTGGGAAGATGGGTGAGCGGTGGTCTTCCATCGGCACCGCCATGGCGCGCAGTACCCGGTCAGGCACATTGGTGGGACCAGGAACGAACAGAAAATTGCGGCCGGCCATGGGATCTCCTTCAATCGGCATTTTGGGCCGATTGTACCCTGAGAATCAAATTGTTGATATATGAGATATCTTCATAACTGGCAAGTCATTACTGAGAGGAGAATGGATTTGGAAGGCGAGTATAGGGGGATTTGGTCATGCGGATAGCCATCGTCGGTCAGCGAGATTTCGGCAAAGCCGTACTCGAGGCATTCCTCGCGCGTAAAGATACGGTTGCGGGGGTGTTCTGCGCCCCGGAGAAGCCGGGCACGGCGGCCGATCCTCTGCGGTTGGCAGCGGAGCAGCTACAGATCCCCGTGTACCAGTTCGGGTCGCTGAAAACCGAGGAGGCACGGCAGACGCTGCGCGCCCTCGACACCGAGCTCGGGGTTATGGCCTATGTCCTGCAATTTGCACCGCAGGAATTCGCCACCATTCCACGCCACGGCATGATTCAGTACCACCCATCGCTGCTACCCCGTTATCGGGGTCCCAGTTCCATCAACTGGCCGATCATTCGCGGCGATACGCACACGGGCCTCAGCATTTTTCGGCCCACCGACGGCCTCGATGAGGGTCCGATCCTGCTGCAGAAGGAGACCCCCATCGGTCCCGATGACACACTCGGCAGCGTGTATTTCGATCGTCTATTCCCGATGGGGATCGCGGCTCTCCAGGAGGCAGCGGACTTGGTGGTGAACCACGCCGCTGAGGGCAGGGTGCAGGACGAGTCTCAGGCGAGTTACGAAGGATGGTGCCGAGACGCCGAAGCCCGGATCAACTGGCACAATCACATCGACCTGGTCCACAACCTCATCCGCGGCTGCGATCCGGCCCCGGCCGCGTGGACCACCTTCAACGGCAAGAAATTGCAACTGCATGCCGTCCGCAAGCACCCTGCGCGAAGATTCGAGCAGGTCAAGGGCGCTGTCGGCACGGTCACCGCCATCGGCGAGCAAAGTTTCTTCGTGGCCGTGCAGGGCGGACAGATCGAGGTGTCCAAGCTGCGATTTGACGGCGGCAAGAAGTTGCCGGCGCCGCAGGTTTGCTCCGAGGCGGGGCTGGCCGTTGGTACAAAGTTGGGCGAGTGAGCAGGGCCTGGGGGGATAAGGAGTTGGAGGCCAACGGGCGGAAGCAGTTGGCCTCCAACTCCTTATCCCCCCAGGCCGTTCACACTCGGCCGACGTGCATCAACGCACCAGGCGGACGGAGCGCTTCTGGCGCCTCGAGCGCGGTGATGTTGACCGACGGCATGAGAGTTCGCCCGGGAGGCTGAGAGGTTGTGCGGCAACTGTTCCCCGTTGCCGCACAACCTCTCAGCCTCCCGGGCGAATACCGTACCCTCGGCCGACAGCGCCGCGCTGAGCCGCTAGAACAGGCCGACTACCCGCCCTTCCGCATCGATGTCGATCTTGTCGGCGGACGGCACCTTGGGCAGTCCCGGCATGGTCATGACGTCGCCGCACACCACTACGATGAACTCCGCGCCGGCCGCGAGACGTACTTCGCGAATATTGACCATGTGCCCGCTCGGCGCACCGCGCAGGGAGGCATCGGTGGAGAAGGAGTACTGGGTCTTGGCGATGCACACCGGGTAGTGACCGTAGTTCTTCTGCAGCTCCTCGAACCGCGCGCGAATCTTGGAGTCGGCCGAGATGTCGCTGGCTCCGTAGACTTTCGTGGCGATGGTCTTCACCTTGTCCCACAGGGTTTGCTTCTCGTCGTACACGAAGCGGAAATTGGACTCGCCCTTTTCGACGATTTCCACGACCTTGCGGGCGACGTCCGTCGCGCCGGCTCCGCCTTCGGCCCAATGCCGCGCAAGCACCAGCGGCACGCCGAGCGTGGCCATTTTCTTGGCCAGCAGCGCATGTTCCGCCTCGGTGTCGGCGGTGAAGTGATTGACCGAGACGATGCAGGGCAGGCCGTACTGATTGCGCACGTTGCTGACGTGGCGCTCGAGATTCGCAATGCCTTTTTCCAGCGCCGCGAGATTTTCCTTGTTGATCTCCTTCAGATCGGCGCCGCCGTGATACTTCAGGGCACGGACGGTCGCGACGATCACCACGGCCGCCGGGCGCAGACCGGATTTGCGGCACTTGATGTCGATGAATTTCTCGGCGCCGAGGTCTGCACCGAACCCGGCCTCGGTCACCACGTAGTCGGCCAGCTTCAGTGCCGTCGTGGTCGCGAGTACCGAATTGCAGCCGTGTGCGATATTGGCGAAAGGACCGCCATGGATGAAGGCCGGATTGTTCTCCAAGGTCTGCACCAGATTCGGCTTCAGCGCTTCTTTGAGCAGGACCGTCATCGCGCCCTGAGCCTTGAGATCCCGGGCGTGTATGGGCGTCAGGTCGCGCCGATAGCCGACCACGATCTTGCCCAGCCGTTCTTTGAGGTCGACCAAGCTCTTGGCGAGGCAGAATATGGCCATGACTTCGGAGGCGACCACGATGTCGAAACCGTCCTGGCGCGGGAAACCGTTGCCGGGACCGCCCAAGCCCACCGTGATCTCGCGCAAGGCGCGATCGTTCATGTCCACGACGCGCTTCCAGGCGATGCGCCGTACGTCGAATCCCAGCTCATTGCCGTGGTAGATATGATTGTCGATCAGCGCCGAGAGCAAGTTGTGCGCCAGCCCGATCGCGCTGAAGTCTCCGGTAAAGTGCAGATTGATGTCTTCCATCGGCACGACCTGCGCATAACCGCCGCCGGCCGCGCCGCCCTTCATGCCGAATACCGGTCCCAGGCTCGGCTCGCGCAGGCAGATCACGGCTTTCTTGCCGATTTTGTTGAGCGCGTCTCCGAGACCCACCGTGGTGGTGGTCTTGCCTTCGCCCGCGGGCGTGGGACTCAAGGCGGTCACCAGAATGAGCTTGCCGTCAGGCTTGTCCTTCAGGCTCTCGATGTAATCGAGTGCGATTTTCGCTTTGTAGTGGCCGTAATTTTCAATGCTGGCAGCCGGAATTCCCAAGCGAGCGGCTATTTCGCCGATGGGCTTCAACGTTGCATTCTGAGCGATCCCGATATCGGAACTCACGATTACTCCCCGGAATTGTTGCGGCGATCGGCCGCTCTGTTGGCCCCGGCCGGCGCCAACGCAGCGGCCGGGGAATTTGTTGCGCTGAGACTATATCACCTAATGCCTGCGCCTCAATCTCCTGCGGCCGGCACCGCTTGCCCAAAGGCGCCTCGATGAATGAGCGCCGCCGGCTCTGTCGCGGGCATGCTTTTTCTAGATGGTCAGCACGATTTTTCCGATATGGTTCGAGGTCTCCATGAGCCGATGCGCCTCGCTTGCCTCGGCCAGCGGAAACGTGGCGTGAATGACGGGCCGGACACGGCCGGACGCGAGCAGCGGCCAGACGTTCTTCCGGACCGCATCGGCGACCTCGGCTTTCTGTGCCACGGTCCGGGACCGCAGCGTGGAGCCTGTGAGCGTCAGTCGTTTGGTGAGGATGGTGCCCATATTGATCTCCGCTCGCGCTCCGCCGAGCAGAGAAATGGTCACGACCCGGCCTTCGAGAGCCGCGATCTCCAGGTTGCGCGCGACATAGGTGCCGGCGACCATGTCCAGAGTGATGTCGACCCCCTTGCCCCCGGTTTCCGCGCGCATCACTTCGACGAAGTCCTGCGTCCGATAATTGATGCCTCGAACGGCACCGAGCTTCAGGCAGGCCTGCACCTTGTCGTCCGAGCCCGCAGTCGCGAAAACACGGGCTCCCCAGGCTGCGGCAAGCTGGATGGCGGTGGTTCCGATGCCGCTGGTGCCGCCGTGAATCAGTACGACATCTCCCGCCTTGCAGCGGCCGCGGTCGAATAGATTGGTCCATACCGTAAAGAACGTTTCAGGGATGGCGGCCGCTTCCACCATGCTGACGCCTTCAGGCACCGGCAGGCACAGCGGCGCAGCCGCGATTGCATACTGGGCGTAGCCTCCGCCCGGCAGCAACGCAGTGACCTTGTCGCCAATCGACAGGCCGGAGACCTTGGGCCCCAGTGCAGCAATTTCCCCGGCGATTTCCAGGCCGGGCAGATCGGAGGCTCCTGCGGGGGGTGGATAACGCCCCTGGCGCTGCATGACGTCGGGCCGATTGACTCCGGCGGCCGCTACGCGCACCAGCACTTCACCATCGCCCGGTTTCGGTACCGGCCTTTGTTTGGGCTTCAGCTGCTCCGGTCCACCGGGAGCCGCGATTTCAACCACCGTCATTTCAGCAGGCACGGACATCGACTTCTCCGAGGGGGTTAGGTATTGCCGTCGCATGAGCTGGCGCGACGGCGGAGGTTGGATATTAAATGAGGAATTGCCTCGGCGTCAGCGGTCTTTTAATCTGCTTCACCGGCCTATGTTCATCCGCCAGCTCGAATATCTCGTCACTCTCGCCCGCGAAAGGCATTTCGCGAGGGCCGCCGAAGTTTGCCATGTGTCGCAGCCGGCTCTGTCATCGGCGATCCGCAGCTTGGAGAAGGAACTCGGCCTCATGATAGTACAGCGCGGACGCCGCTATTTGGGGCTGACCGTCGAAGGAGAGCGGGTTCTGGCCTGGGCCCGGCAAACGCTGGCCTCGCTTGCACACATGCGCGAGGATGCGTCCATCTCGAAATCGACCATGACGGGAACTCTGCGGGTGGGTGCGATACCGACGGCGATGACCATCGCCGCCTTCTTGACCGGGCCGTGCTTTTCCGCGTATCCGAACATTCGCCACACGCTGTCGTCCCTGACCGCCGACGCCATCGTCAGTCAGCTGGATCACTTCGAACTCGACATCGGGTTAACCTACCTGGATGACAAGGTGATCGAGGGATTCGAGAAGCTGCCTTTGTTCGACGAGCGGTATGTGTTGCTGGCCAACCGCAAAGTCTCGCTCGAGCCCGCATTGACGTGGGAACAGGTGGCGCGGCTGCCGCTGTGCCTGCTGACCGGAAAGATGCGCAACCGGCAGATCATCGAGAGCGCGTTCCGCCGGGCCGGCGTCCAGCCCACAGTCATTCTCGAGACTGATTCATTGTTTTCCCTCTATGCGCACGTGAGCGACGCCGGGCTCTTCAGCATCGTGCCGCATAGCTTGCTGAATTTCTTCGATCTTGAGAATCGAGTGCAGGCGAGGCCGATCGTGCCGCAGCTGACGCGCGCCATCGGCTTGATCGCCCGTAATCAGCCCATGCTCGCGCCAGTGACCGCAGCGGTATGGGAAATTGCGCGCGGCCTGGATTTGCAACCACGATTCGACCTTGTGCTTGCCTAGATGGGATTCTGCGTGTATGACGCCGGCAGGGCCGCGGGCCTCTATGTGCCCCTGGGAAGTTCCCGCTAGAATGTAAGGCCGCTGGACTACGGAATCGCATGCAATGACCACGGCCTACATCACTCACCCGGATTGCCTGCTCCACGAGATGGGTTCGGGACATCCCGAGTGTCCCGCCCGCTTGAATGCGGTCAATGAGCAGATGCGCACGTCCGGTGTGCTGGACGAGCTGCGCTGCTTGGAAGCGCCGTTGGCGGACCCGGACGATCTCAAGCGGGTGCATCGCTCGGCCTACGTGGATCTGATTTTCGACAACGCGCCGGCCGAAGGGCATGTGCAGCTCGACCCCGATACCGCGATGAATCCCCATTCGCTGAGCGCAGCGCGGCGCGCGGCGGGCGCGGGACTATTGGCGGTCGACGAAGTGATGGCCGGGCGCTCCGTGAACGCCTTCTGCGCGGTGCGGCCCTGCGGCCATCATGCGACCCAGGTGCGGTCGATGGGCTTTTGCATATTCAACAATGTCGGCGTCGCGGCGGCTTATGCGATCGAGAAAAAGGGTCTCGAACGGGTCGCCATCGTCGATTTCGACGTCCACCACGGCAACGGCACCGAGGATATGTTCAGCGCGCCGCAATGGCGCGACCGAGTGCTCATGGCGAGTTTTTTCCAGCATCCCTTTTATCCCTACAGCGGCACTGCCAATCCCGCGCCCAACATGATCAACGTGCCCCTGGCCGAAGGCAGCGACGGCGCCGCGGCAAAGCAGGCCATTGAAGCGCAATGGCTGCCCGCGCTGGAGAGCTTCAAGCCGCAGATGATCATCATCTCCGCGGGCTTCGATGCGCATCGCGAGGATTTGCTCGGCGGCATGGCGCTGGTGGAGGCCGACTACGCGTGGATCACGCGCGAGCTGATGGCGGTGGCGGAGCGGCATTCGCAGCAACGCGTCGTCTCGATGCTCGAGGGCGGCTACAATCTTTCAGCCCTCGGCCGAAGCGCGGTAGCACACGTCAGGGCGCTGGCGCAGCACTGAGGCGACACCAGGGCGGCTATTCACCGAATGCGGCGAGTGCGCGGGCGCCGCGAGCGGCCGGCGCAGTATCCGCACGCTCGACCTTGGCCTTCGAATACCGCCACCACGGCAGCGCCGCCGTCATCACCAGCACCTTCCCCGGCCCAAGCGCCGGCCGATAACCGGGCAAGTTCGCCAGAATGCCGCTCCACCCTTCGCCCGCGAGCACCGTGCACAGGCGCCGCACGGCCGGATGCTCGAGATTGGATTTGAGGCAGGCGAGGAAGTAGTTCTCCTCGACCAGCGGCGCAAAATGCAGGCCAAACTGCAGCGCGGCGGCTTCGACGCCGACTCCTGCGTCAGCAAGGCCGCTTGCCACGCACGCGGCTACGGCGACATGCGTTTCCTCCGTCAGTCCGTCATTGCCCGGCAGCGATCCCGGGTCGATGGAAGATTCGTGCAGCAGATGGTCAACCAGCATTCGCGTGCCCGAGCCAGGCTGTCGATTGACGAAACGCAGCCGGTGCCGCATGACGTCCGACAGGTTACGAACCGTCCCCGCGTGCTCGCGGCGCACCATCAATCCCTGCGTGCGGCGCGAGCAGCCGATCAATTTGTGCAACCCGGGTTTGAGCAGGGGTTTGAGCGCCTTGGCGAACACCGGTGCGGCACCGCGCACCAGCGGTACGTGAAAGCCGGCGACCAGGCACTGGCGGTCGTTCAATGCATGCAAGCTGTGCACGCTTCCCTGAAAGCGAATGTCCAGATGCAGATCGGCGGCTTTTGCGGCGTGTTGTTGCAGTACGGGAAGCGCAATGTCGTGGCTGGCACGCACGGTGAGCAATTGATGACGCGGGTCGCGCGCGTCGGCGAGCACGCGGCCGAGACTGGAGCGCAGCGCCTCGATGTGCGGCTGCATGCGCACGCGCGCTCGCCGCTCTGCCCACAGCAATCGCTCGGCAAACTGCGTGGGCCGCGCCCGCTGGCCTTGCGACCAGAGGATCAGGGGTTCGCCCAGGGTCTCTTCCCACCTCCTGAGCGAGCCCCAGACGTACCGGTACGAATACCCGAGTGCCTGCGCGGCGTGACGTATCGAGCCCTTCTCGAGCACGGCCGCCAGCAGCTCGAAGAGCGGGTTGCTCAAGGCTGCGCCGCGCTGCTCGCCGGGCTCGAATGAGTATCGAAGGTGCAGGCTCAAAGAGGGCTCACCGTTGGAGTTCGTCGCAGTTTTCGTATGGCGCACCCGGCTATTTTATCCCGTTTTGCGGCAGAGCCGGGCTTTACGCCGAGGATTTCGCGGCGCGGCCGCCTGGGCGCCTCACCACGGGCTGCACAGCTTGATATCTCCGTGGCCGTTGGGGCGCGGCGCCCTGACGACCGCGATGTCGATCCCATAGGTCGAGGTGAGCTCGGCGTCGGTGATGACTTCGGATGCGAGTCCGGTGACAACCGTGCCGCCGGGCTTCATCATGACCGCCCTGCCCGGAAATTGCAGCGCATGATTCGGATCGTGCGTGGTCATGATCATGGTGACCCCTTGCGCGGCCAGTTCGCCGATCGCCTTCAACGACCGTACCTGATTTCTCAAGTCCAGGTGCGACATGGGTTCGTCGAGCAAAATGACGTCTGGCTGCTGCGCCAAGGTGCGCGCCAGGAGCACGAGCTGACGTTCTCCGCCGCTCACCTCGGTGTAGGGCCTGTCTTTGAGGTGAAGGATTCCGACTCTATCGAGCGCCTGCTCGGCCAAGGCGATGTCCTTGGACGAAGGTACTCCGAACAGACCCAGATGGGGCGCCCGCCCCATGCTCACCACCTCGAGCACGAGGAACGGAAATGTGGGCGTGTGGTTCTGAAAGAGAAAGCCGATCCGCCGCGCCCGGGCCCCTGGGTCGAGACTCGAGATGTCGATCTTGTCCAGACGCACCGTTCCTGCGTGCAATGTCAGCGCGCCGCCGATGCAGCGAAGCAGCGTACTCTTGCCGCACCCGTTGGGTCCCAGAACGGAAAGCAGCTCGCCGCGAAATACGTCGAGATCGATGCCGCTGAATATTTCGCGCGCCCCGTAGCGAAAAGCGGCGCCGCGGATTTCCATGAGTGGCTGAGCTTGCGCCATGAGCGGCCGGGTCAGTGCCACGTTGCGCTGGTTCTGCGCAGCAGGTACGCAAAGAACGGCGCGCCGATGATTGCCGTGAGTATCCCGAGCGGAATCTCGCCGGCGGTGGCCGTTCTTGCGATGTCGTCGATGAACAGCAAATAGCTCGCGCCTATGCTCAGCGTGGCGGGCAGCAGGAGCCTGTGATTCGGCCCAACCAGCATGCGGCCGACGTGGGGAATCACCAGCCCGACCCAGCCGACCATGCCGCAAACGGAAACGGCCGCGGCCGTGATCAAGGTGGTGCACACGATGACGATCCCCTTGAGGCGTTCGGTTTCGACGCCGAGCGAGCGCGCCTCCTCGTCGCCCATCGCGAGCACATTGAGCTTCCAGCGGACGAGCAGCAGACCCAGGCTGCCCAAGATGATGGGCGGCAGGGCCATCGCAAGTCCCTTGATCGACGCCGCATTGAGGCTGCCCAACAGCCAGTAGGTGATGGCCGGAAGCCTGGATTCGGGGTCGGCGACATACTTTGCTCCGCTCAACAGGGCGCTGAAGAATGCGGCAACCACGACGCCGGACAACACCAGCATCAGCACGGGCGTGGTTTGGTAGATCCGCGCGAGCCGATAGGTGAGCGCGACGCCTGCGAGCCCGAACGCGAAGGCGGTCAGCTGCAGCCCGAGCGCGTTTGCCGACAGCAACAGGGCCACCGCCGCTCCGAAACCGGATGCCGCCGTCACGCCGAGGATATCCGTGCTCACCAGGGGGTTGCGAAACATTCCCTGGTAGGCCGCACCGCTGATGGAGAGGCCCGCCCCGACGCACATGGCCATGAGGGCTCGCGGCAATCTGATTTGCAGGACGATGGTCTCGACGGATTTCGGCCAGTCGTGCGCGATGGGGAAAATTTGCGCGAACAGAATGCGTGCGACGTCGATCGGAGACACGGCGAAGCGGCCCACGAACAGCGAGGCGTACAGCAATGCCGGCGGTAAGAGGATCAGGAATACGGTGCAGCGCGGTCTGGTCAAGGCTCTGTCGCGTTCATGATCGAGGATAATTCAGAATCGGTAAGTACATGGTGGAAGAACCTCGCGTAGAAGCGCTTCGTCTCCTGATTCACGTCGAGATTGGCAAACTGCGCGGGATGGAGCAGCTTTGCCGCCCACAGCACCTGCAAGGCCGCCTCGGCACTGTGACGGTCCCAGAGATAGGCACCGCTCGGATTCACGAAAAC
This sequence comes from uncultured Gammaproteobacteria bacterium, assembly GCA_963807505.1. Classification (GTDB taxonomy): domain Bacteria; phylum Pseudomonadota; class Gammaproteobacteria; order Steroidobacterales; family Steroidobacteraceae; genus Bog-1198. The sequence goes on from CAWECC010000003.1 coordinate 339,207, forward strand.
CTTGCCCTCTCTGACCGCTTTGATCTGCCGCCAGCGCGGATCGTCGAGAATGGCCTTGCGGTTTTGCTGGTTCGGCGCGGTACCCACGATGATCACGTCGGGATTCCAGGCGGCGACCTGCTCCATGGTGACAGGGCGGCCAAGGCCCACCACGTCGGCGGCATTGACTCCGCCCGCGACATTGATCCAATCATCGATGACCGACTCCCGGCCGTCAACGACGAGAATGCCGGGTGTGGCGGTGTGTAATACCCTGGGGCGCTCGCTTTGCGGCAATTTGCTCGTGACCTGCGTGACTCTGCGAATATTGTCCTCGAAGTAGCGAATATACTCCGCCGCCACCTGCGACTCATGTTCGCCGAGAACCTCTCCCGTCATGCGCACCGTGGTCTTCAAGCCATCCAGGGAACTATTGGGCATCATCACCACCGGAACATGGTAGCTGTCGACCGCGTCCATCCAATGCGGCAGCGATCCTCCATATGCCATGAGGACGACATCGGGCTGCGTCCCGACCAGAGTCTCGACATTGACTCCGCCGGCCGCATCGAAGGCGGCGGGAACCTGGGCGATGCGCGGATACAGCCTGCGCAGCCAGGGCTGATTGCGCGCTTGCAGACTGGTCGCCACCAGCTTGTCGGCGCCTCCCAGCATCAGCACCATGGCGTTGTTCGCGGGCCATGGGTCCGCCACGCGATTCACCGTCGGCGGAAGGGACACGATCCGGCCTGCGGCGTCGGTGATCTGCCGGGTCGCGGGCGCCGCGGCCGAACGAGGGCTGGACGGCGATTGCGCAAACGCGGTCAGCACGAAGCCGCTGAGCCAGATGGCGCATATCAGCGGCTTCATGTATCCCACGTGAGTGCGCCGCTTCAGAAGCCGAAGCTCGCGGACGCCAGCACCGTGCGCGGTTCTCCGAGATGCGCCAGCAGGCTGCCGGTGTTCGCGCCCGTGAGATCGCTCGGGCCGACGGTGGACCAGTAACGCCGATCGGCGACATTGTCCACCGCCAGACGCCAGGTGACCGGCGTGTTCCCGATGGTCGAGGCGTAGCGCGCGCCGACATCGAACAAGTTGTAGCCCGCCACCGTAAATGAATTGGTATCGTCACCGGCGCGCGGACCCGTGAACTGATAGTCGACCGATGCGGTCCAACCCGGCAGCGTCGGGATGCGGTATTCCACCAGCACATTGCCCTTGACCTTCGCCGCCCCTACGAACAGCTTGTCGTTGGTGGACGCGAGCGGCGTGTTTTCCAGTCGGGCGTCCAGGAGTGTGAGGCCTCCGTAGACCGTGACGTTCTCGATCACCTCACCCACGGCCGAGAACTCCACGCCCTTGTTCACCTGCTCGCCCGATATTTCGAACACGTTCGTTGCCGTGTTGACGTTTGCGAACGGACGCTGGATACGGAATAGCGCCGCCGTCAGATTCACCTTCTCGACGGTGGCTTTGTAGCCCACTTCGTACTCGCTGCTGCGGTAAGGAGCGAGACTCTCGCCGGAGTTGACAGTCCCGCCCGGCGCCAGATCTCCCGCCTGCAAGCTGCTCGCGTAGGTCGCGTAAACGGTCTGGCTGCTGACCGGATTGAAAATGATGCTGCCGGTGGGGCTGAGACCGTGGGCCGCGTACTCCGTCGTCGGCACCGACTTCGGGTTGTAGTTGTCGGTATGGAACCAGTCCTGGCTCACCCCGAGGCGCGCCGCCCAATAGGGGTTGAAGCGCAGCGTGTCGTTCAGATTGATGCCCTGCTGATACGCGGTCGACGAATCGTAATTGGCATAAGGGTCGGGAATGCCCTGCGCCGGATAGGGATAACTGACCGGACTGTCGATGCTGGCCGTGCCCAGGAACAATTCGGCCGCCGTCGGTGTTTTCAGCAGCGAGTAGGACTGGGACCGATATCCTGCCGTGCCGATCACCAGATCATGGCCGATTCCGAAGGTCGAGAAGTTTCCGTCGAGATACGCCGTATCGCTGGTGATGACGAAGCGGGGCGCGAAGGTCGAGCCCAAGGAAGTCGTATACGCTCCGGCGTTGGAGGTGAGATTGTTCACGCCGGTGGTGATGTTGCGCGTCGCGTCCTGATTCAATCCGCCCACCACCAGATGCCAATCCGAATCGAAATCATGCTTGATGCGCGCAGTCGCAGTTTCGGTGTGCAGGTCCGTGCCCAGATAGCTCTGGCCGTATCCGACCTCCTGCGGGTCGGGAGCCGAAGGCAACTGAATTTTCTGGCTGTAAGTGAACCAGCCCGGGTAGCCCGTATCGGTGAGATGGTAATCGGTGTAGTTGAGCTCGAGCACCGTGTTCTCCCAGGGCCGCACATCGATGCCGAGATCTCCCAGTGCGCGCCGCTCATGGCTCTCGTCCACCCATCCGTCTCCGGCGCCGTACAGAGCGTTCAGGCGATAGCTGACGACGCCGTTCTTGTCGATCGGTCCGCCGAAGTCGATGTGCGCCGTGCCGATGCTGTTGCTGTTGTAGGTGACGCTCACCTCGTGCAGGTCGTTTTGCGTGGGCCGCTTGGACACGAAATTGAACATGCCGGAAGGATTGGCCGGTCCGTAAAGCGATGCCGATAGGCCGTTGACCACCTCGATTTGCTGGAACTGCTCCAGCGCGGTTGCCACCGTGATGTACATGGTCATGCCGTCGATCTTGGAGTTCTGGAAGTTGCCGCCCTGAATGCCGCGCGTTTGCGGGCGCAGGATGTTCGGACCTTGCTGCTCCTGGTATTCCACGAGCGGCAGATACTTGGACACGTCCTTGAAGTTCACCGCCTGTGAATTCTCGATGAGATCCAGGGGCAGCACTGCGATGGAGTATGGCGTGTTTTGGATGTCCGTCGTGCCGAGTGGGCCGATCGAGTCCACCTTGTCGACGCGGTAGTTGTTGTCCGGCGCCTGCGTGCCGGTGACGACGATGCGCGGCAGCGTGGTCTGGCTCGCAGAGGCTGGGTTGGAGGAACTCGGCGCAGAGTTGCCTTGGGCGCCGGAGCCTAGCGCGGCACTCGAATTGTCGTCCGCGCAGACAGGGCTCGCGGCGACGATGGAAGCGTTGATCCACAACAACAAATAGGCAGATTTGTTCATATTATCCCGGTAAATGAGGGCGTTCATCGCCCTGATGAATTCGGGTCGGGAAACTACCACGTGATCTTCGCGGCAACGATATGAACGATGGGGAATATGTTGCTGATCGCTCAGCGGCAACGAGGCCTCGGCACGGTGATGTTGACCGATTCACATGGTCAGGGGGGATAAGAAGCTGGACGCCAACGTAAAGGCAGCAGTTGGCGTCCAGCTTCTTATCCCCCCTCACCGTGCGCATTGGGCCGAGGTACATCACCGCGCACGATGAACATCGCCACATGAGGGGCACATTCGGCTACGTGGGTCCTGCGTCGCGGCCGATCCTCTCGGCACCGATGAAGCACACATAGCGGCGGTTCGCTGCGCGGCCGATGAGCGTCATGCCGAGCTTCGCTGCGAGGTCGTAGCCCATCGCCGTGGTGCCGTTGCGCGAGATCATCACGGGAATTCCATTGTGCGCTGCCTTCATCACCATCTCGCCGGTGAGGCGGCCGGTCGTGAAGAGAGTCTTGTCCGCGCCATGCATCCCGTGCAGCGCCATGAAGCCCGTGATGGTATCGATGCCGTTGTGGCGGCTGACATCCTCGACCGCCGCCCAGAGTTCCCCGCCTTGAAACAATCCGCAGCTGTGCACGGAGCCGGCGGCCCGATGAATGGCATCGTGCCGGTGCATGCACTCGAGAATCGCAAGAATTTCGGCGTGGGCGATGGACGGCTCGTGGAGGCGACCCGCGGCGGCCTTTGCCGCGCCCGTGTCGAGGGGCCGCATGACATCGCCGAATTTCGTGCCCAGTGCGCAGCCGAGCGGGGTTGCGGCGCCGGCTCCTTGCGCCGCCGCCTTCACGGACTCGTCGGACCTGTCCTGCCGCGAAGTAACGCGCGCGATGTTCTGCGTCCAATCGACCTCGATGGATTGCAGGGCGGCCACATCGTCGATGATCCGCTGATTGCGCAAATACCCGAGAACCAGCCACTCGGGGGCGGCACCGAGCGTCATCAAGGTGACGAGTTCGCGCCCATCGAAGGCGATGGTCAAAGGCCGTTCAATGGGCAGGTACAGTGAGCGCGCCGTGCCTCGTTCATCGACGGCAGCGATCTTGTGCAGCGGCGCGACGGACGCGGCGCTGAGTCGCGGTGCATCCGGCACGGGAACCGGCGCACGGCCGGCCGTCCCCAGGACAAGGGCGCTGATGTCACTGGATTGCATGGCGGCGATGGTCCTCGATGTTTAGTATGTACTCATGATAACGGTCGCGCGAAACGACATCACGGGCCTGATCCTCGCGGGGGGCCGCGGCAGCCGCATGGGAGGCGTGGACAAGGGCCTGCAGATGTACAGAGGCCGGCCGCTCGCGCAGCATGCCCTGGAGAGGCTGCGACCTCAGGTGGGGCAGGTCATGGTGAACGCGAACCGCAATCAGGAGACGTATCGTGCGCTGAACGCCCCGGTGTGGCCGGACCAGGTGCCCGATTTTCCCGGCCCGCTCGCTGGAATGCTGGCGGGACTCGCGCATTGTGACACCGCGTTCCTGGCGACCGTGCCCTGCGACACGCCGAACTTTCCGCTCGATCTGGTGGCGCGATTGGTGGACGGATTGCAGAGCGCCGACGTCGACATCGCCGTTGCTTACACCCACGTGGGAGAGGATTTGTTCCCGCAGCCCGTATTTTGTCTCATGAAGGCCTCTCTGAAGGACGCGCTCGCTGCGTTCATTGATGCCGGCGAGCGCAAGACCGGGTTCTTTGCTCGCGGGCAGCGCAATACTCGCGTGGTTTTCGACGATGACGCCCAGTTCTTCAACATCAACACGCTGACCGAGCTCGAGCAGTCACAGCGGCCGCCCACTTGAGCAGCGGCCCAGCAGCGGCCGACAATGCCTGAGTGGCCGGCCGACCGGCTTCCGCCGCCGCGGGCCCCAGCGGGCCGCCTCGTTACACCTCGGCCGGTTCGGTCTTCGGTGCGAGGATCTGGCCGCCGCCGTAGCTCGCCTGCACCGGAGGGACGCCGCCGAGTGACACGTGGACCGCGCAATACTTGAATTCGGGAATCTTGCCGAACGGATCGAGCGCCGAGTTGGTGAGCTTGTTGATCGCGGCCTCGTAGTAGCAAAAGGGCACGAACACCGCGCCGTGAGGCGAGCTATCGTCGGCTCTCGCGTACAGAGTGACTTTGCCGCGGCGCGAGGCAATCGTGATCAGGTCGCCCGGCTTCGCGCCGAGGGTGATCAGATCCTGCGGATGCAGCAGCGCCACCGGATCCGGCTCGATCGAATCGAGCACGCCCGAGCGGCGCGTCATGCTGCCGGTGTGCCAGTGCTCGAGCTGGCGGCCGGTGATCAGGACCATTGGGTAGTCGGCATCCGGCCGTTCATCCGCGGGGATGATGTCGGCCGGCACGAAGCGCGCCTTGCCGGTGGCCGTGGGGAAGGACTCGGTGAATACCACTGAAGTGCCAGGGTCGCCTTCTTTCTCGCATGGGTAGGTGACGCTGTGTTCCTTCTCGAGGCGCTGCCAGGTGATGCCGGCGATGCTCGGCATGGTGCGGCGCATTTCATCGAAGACCAGTGCCGCCGCTGCATCACCCGTGCCGTAGTCCCACGGCAGTCCGAGTTGACGCGCCAAGGAGATGATGATGTCCAGATCCTGCCGCGCTTGTCCGGGCGGGGTCGAGCGCCCGGCGTCCCATCTGCACGAAACGATCGGTGTTGGTGAAACTGCCGGTTTTTTCCGGGAAGGCGGAGGCCGGCAGGATTACATCGGCAAGGTAGGCGGTCTCGGTGAGGAAGATGTCCTGCACCACGAGCATGTCCAGCTTGGCCAGGGCTTCTCGCGCATGATCGGCGTCCGGGTCGCTCATCGCGGGATTCTCGCCCATGATGTACATTCCCTTGACCTTTCCCGCGATGATTCCCTTGATCACTTCCACGACTGTCAGGCCCGGCTTGTCATCGAGCTGAGCCGCCGGCACTCCCCAGGCCCTTGCAAACCGCTCTCGCGCCTGCAGGTTGTCCACCCTCTGGTAGTCGGGGTACATCATCGGGATGAGGCCCGCGTCCGAGGCACCCTGCACATTGTTCTGCCCGCGCAAGCGGGTGGAGACCCGTGCCGGGCCTGCCGATCTGGCCCGTCATCAGCGCGAGCGCAATCAGGCAGCGAGCGTTGTCGGTGCCGTGGATGTGCTGGCTGATGCCCATGCCCCAGAGAATCATCGAGCCGCGGCTCGTCGCATAAAGCCGCGCGACCTCGCGGATGGTCTCGGCGGGAATGCCGCAAATCGGTTCCATCAGCTCGGGACTGTACCCCTTCACGTTCTCCGCCAGCGCCTCATAGCCGAGCGTGCGGTCGGCGACGAATTTCGCATCGACCAGGTTCTCCTCGACGATGACGTGCATCATGGCATTGAGCAATGCCACGTCCGTATCCGGTTTGAATTGCAGATATCGGTAGGCAGTGCGGGCCAATTCGCTGCGCCGTGGATCCATCAGGATCAGCTTGGTGCCGCTGCGCATGGCGTTCTTGAGCCAGCTCGCGGCAACCGGGTGATTCACGGTCGGATTCGCGCCGATCAGGATCACCACTTCGGCCTTGGTCACGTCCATCACGGGATTGCTCACCGCTGCCGAGCCTATGCCCTCGAGCAGCGCCGCCACGCTCGAGGCATGGCAGAGGCGCGTGCAGTGGTCGACGTTGTTGCTGCCGAAGCCGAGCCGCACCAGCTTCTGAAACAGATAGGCTTCCTCGTTGCTGCCCTTGGCCGAGCCGAATCCCGCCAGCGACTTCGGTCCATGCGTGTCGCGCAGGTTGCGCAAGGCTGCGCCCGCCAGCGCCAGCGCTTCGTCCCAGGTGGCTTCGCGGAATACCTGCATGACGTTGTTCGGATCCATCACGAAGTCACCGCGCTTCGGGACGCCCGGACGGCGAACCAGCGGCACGGTCAGGCGTTGCGGATGCCGCGCGTAATCGAATCCGTAGCGGCCCTTGACGCACAGGCGCGCGTGGTTGGCCGGACCGTCGCGGCCCTCGACGTAGAGGATGCTGTCGTTCTTGACATGATAGTTGAGCTGGCAGCCCACGCCGCAGTATGGACAGAGCGAATCGACGGTCTTATCGGGTACGGTCAGCGCCACTTCGCGCGCCGGCATCAGAGCCCCGGTAGGGCAGGCTTGCACGCACTCGCCGCAGCCGACGCAGGTGGAATCACCCATGGGATCGTCCATGTCGAACACGATCTTGGCGTGCTGGCCGCGGAAGGCCAGGCCGATCACGTCGTTGACCTGCTCGTCGCGGCAGGCGCGCAGGCAGCGCGTGCATTGGATGCATGCGTCGAGATTGACGGCGATACCGGCGTGCGTGAGATCGGGCGCGACACCGGGCCGCGGTGCGAAGCGCGGCTTGCCGACGTCCAGGCGCGCCGCCCAATCATCGACCTCGTTATGGCGTGTGTATTCCTTCTCCGGCATGTCCGACTGCAGCAGCTCGATCACCATCTGCTGTGCCTTGCGCGCGCGCGCGCTGTCGGTCGTCACCTGCATGCCGGCTTGCGCCGTGCGGCAGCAGGAGGCGGCGAGGACGCGCTCGCCCTTGATCTCGACCATGCAGGAGCGGCAATTGCCCACCGCATCGAGCCCGGCCTGGTAGCAGAGGCGGGGGATTTCGATGCCTTCGTGATCCGCGATCTCGAGAATGGTCTCGGTGCTCGAGCCCCGAGACTTCGCGGCCGTTGAGCGTGAAGGTGACCGTCGGTGCTTCGAACTGCGCGCGTTCGGCGCGGGTGATCGCGTTCATCGGTTGTCCTCAGGCAATTTCGTTCGGAAAGTACTTCACGACACAATCCACCGGATTCGGTGCGGCCTGCCCCAGACCGCAGATCGAAGCGTCGCGCATCACCTGCGATAGATCCGCGAGCAGCGGCTTGTCCCATTTGTCGTTGCGCTATCAGCACATTCGTCTTGGCGGTGCCCACGCGGCAGGGAGTGCACTGTCCGCAGGACTCATGCTCGAAGAAGCGCATCATGTTGCGCGCCGCGTCCTTGGCCGTATCTTGCGTCGGACAGCACGATCACGGCCGCCGAACCGATGAAGCAGCCATACGGCTGCAAGGTATCGAAATCCAGCGGAATGTCGCCCATCGACGCCGGCAGGATGCCGCCCGATGCGCCGCCCGGCAGGTAGCCATAGAATGCGTGGCCATCCAGCATGCCGCCGCAGAATTCGTCGATCAGCTCGCGAATGGTGATGCCGGCCGGCGCGAGCTTCACGCCCGGATTCTTGACGCGGCCCGAGACCGAAAAGCTGCGCAGTCCCTTGCGGCCGTTGCGGCCCTGCGATGCGAACCAGGCGCCGCCCTTTTCGAGCAGCTCACGCACCCAGTAAAGCGTCTCGAAGTTGTGCTCGAGCGTCGGCCGCCCGAACAGGCCCACCTGCGCGACATAGGGGGGACGCAGGCGTGGCATGCCGCGCTTGCCTTCGATGGATTCGATCATCGCCGACTCTTCGCCGCAGATGTAGGCGCCCGCTCCGCGCCGCAGTTCGATCTTGGGCAGGGGAGATACGGGCGGATTCGCCTCGAGCTTGGCGAGTTCGGCCTCGAGCAGCGCGCGGCAGCCGTGATACTCATCACGCAGGTAAATGTAGATGGCGGCGATGTCCACGGCCCACGCGGCGATGAGCATGCCTTCGAGGAAGCGATGCGGGTCGCGCTCCAGATAGCCAACGGTCCTTGAAGGTGCCGGGTTCGCCTTCGTCGATATTGACGGCCATCAGCCGCGGCGCGCGCTCGGCGCGCACGATGCGCCACTTGCGCCCGGTGGGGAAGCCTGCGCCGCCGAGGCCGCGCAAGCCCGAGTCCTCCATGGTCTTCATTACGCTCTCGACGTCGCGCCGGTTCTCCATGCAGTCGCGCAATAGCGCGTAGCCGCCTTGGGCCCGGTAGGCGTCGAAGTCGATGTAGTCCTGGGGCTTGTGCGAGCGTGTGACCGGCTCGCACTTCGGTTTGCACAGATTCCAGCGTCGCACGCGGCACCGGGTTCTGATGCACCACGGCCACCGGAGCTTGCTCGCAGCGCCCCACGCAGGGCGCGGGGATCACGCGCACCTCGCGCCCGAGCAGGGCGGGGAGGCGTTCCAGCAAGTGCTTGGCGCCGGCCATTTCGCAACTCAGTCCATCGCATACGCGCACCGTCAACGCCGGCGCGGCCGCCAAGCCTCCACCGGCACTTTCCTTCACCACGTCGAAGTGGTGGTAGAAAGTCGCCACCTCGTAGACTTCGGTCTGTGCCAGTCCGAGCAGCTTCGCGAGCGCAGCCAGGTGGGGCGCGCCCAGTTGGCCGTAGCGGTCATTGATTCGATGCAGGTATTCGATGAGCAGGTCGTGCCTAAGCGGCGCGCTGAGCATGGCCTCCACCTCGGCGAGCGCCTGCGGATCGACTCGGCGGCCTTTAGGCCCCTGCCGCTTGCGCTCCTTGGTGGCGCCCGCGGGCGAAATGGGGACGACCGGTTTATTCAACATATGCACTCCGATACATGGCTTAGCCAGTATGGTGCCCTGCTCATATATCTGTCCAATTGATTGCAAAAATCAATGGATTAACGCGGCTTATGAGCCGATACATGCGAGCTATGGGAAATTGGGGCCGCGACTCCGGCCGGGGCCGCGGAGATGAGCTACGCGCCGCAGCCTGTAATCCGGCGTTTATTGCTACACATAATGTCTCGCCACCGACTCGGCCACACACACTGGCTTTGAGTGGCCTTCGCGTTCGGAAGTCACTTCGACGATCACCTGTGCGCCTCCCGCAATGGGCTCGAAGCTCGCGAGCTTGAAGTGGCCCCGCAGACGGCTACCCACCGGGACCGGCGCCGGAAACCGCACGCGATTGAGGCCGTAGTTGACGGTCATGCGTACATCGGCGACCTTGAATGCGGTCCTGACCATGACGGGCAGCAAGCTGAGCGTCAAGTGCCCGTGGGCCACGGTCGTGCCGAAAGGTCCGGCCGCGGCGCGCACCGGGTCGACATGAATCCATTGATCGTCGCCGGTAACCACCGCAAATTGATCGATGCGGGCTTGATCGATGCTGAGCCACTCGCTGGTTCCCAGGATCGAGCCGGTGAGCGCCTGCAAGTCAGATAGTTTTTGATACGTGTGCATCGTCGACCTCGCGCCGTTCATGAAGTCGCGGCGTGTGATTTCGTTGGCCATCGACCGATATTCGCAGACACACGCCGAATCGGCAATCAAGCTTCGGTGGGCCGAAGTAAGTGCCACATCGATGAGCCCGGTGCTATGCTCTACAGACAAGGCGGATGGCAGCATTGAACATGTTGGCTCATGGAGTTCCAGGCACCTGGCATCACCGGACGACACGGTGCAGCGCTTGCGTCGCCCTGTTCGGCGCAATTGCACTATGCCCGCCGTGGGCGAGGGGCTCGGTTCCCGACACCCCGCCGCAGGACTCCGCCACCACGGCCATCGAGCAACTCGAAGAAATCATGGTGGAGGCGCCCGAGCCGCGCTACGTCTCGCCTACCCGGCGCGATCAAATAGGGCGCATCTGGGCGCCGGTGATGATCAACGGGCACGGGCCGTTTCGGCTGGTGCTCGATACCGGCGCCAGTCATAGCGCCGTCACCGCGCTCGTCGCGCTGGCACTCGGCATTCCGACGAACCAGTCACCGCCGGTGATACTGCGCGGGGTGACGGGCTTCGCCACGGTGCCGACCATACACGTCGATACCCTGACCGTCGGCGATCTCGCCGTCGATTCCGCCATCTTGCCCATCGTGCCAGATGCGCTGGGTGGCGCGCAGGGAATACTCGGAGCCGAGGGGTTGGCGGGCAAGCGAATTTTCATCGACTTCCGTCACGACAAAATCGCCATTACCTATTCGCGCAACGAGAAATCCGAGCGCGATTTCGTGGATGTGCCGTTTCGTTCGATACGCAACACCCTGGTTGTCGTCAACGTGATGATCGGCGATGTACACGCCAAAGCCATCATCGACACCGGCGGTCAGACGACCATCGCGAACCTCGCCTTGCGGGACGCGCTTGCCGGGAGGAGCCTGACGTTCAGAGGCAAGCCCGACCAGATCGTCGGCGCGACGAAGGACGTTCAGAACGGTGAAATCATAGCCATGCCCGCGATACAATTCGGCAGGATTCAGATTCTCGATTCCGGCGTGACGTTCGGCGACATGTACATCTTCAAGCAGTGGAATCTCTTGCGCGAGCCCACGATATTGATCGGCATGGATGCATTGGGGCTGCTCGATACGCTGGTTATCGATTATCGCCGTCACGAATTGCAAATGCGTATGCCGAAAGCAGGAACGGGCTAGTTCCGGGAGCAATGATGATCAATAAGCCAATCATAGGAGTGGCGGCCGCGGTGGTCGTCGTCGCGGCGGGTACCTGGTACTACCTGCACACCCGTCATCCGCTGCCGAGCGTGCCCGTGGAGATGCCAGCGCCGGCCCCGGCGCCGCCCGTGGCGGAACCTGCCATCCAGCATCCATTACCTGCGGCTCAGGAAAATAAGGCGTTGCAGGGGCCGGTACCCGCGCTCGCCGACAGCGACCCGGCGCTGAGCGACGCGCTCAAGTCCCTGGTCGGCGAGGATGCGTTCAAAGACTATCTGCGGCCGGAAAGCATCGTCCGGCACCTGGTTGTCACCATCGACAATCTGCCGCGACAGAAAATAGCGGTGGAGAAGCGGCCGACCACCGAACTCGCCGGCTCCTTCGTCGCCAAGGGCGACGAATTGAATGCGACTCTCGATCCGCAGAACTTCGCTCGTTATCAGCCCATGGTGGCCGTGGTAGGCAAGCTCGATATGCAGCAGGTCGCCGCCATCTATGTTCATTTCTATCCGCTGTTTCAAGAGGCGTACCAGGACCTCGGGTATCCGAACGGCTATTTCAACGACCGGCTGGTGCAGGTGATCGACAGCTTGCTGGCCGCTCCGCAGCCTACTGCGCCGATCCAGCTGATTCGGCCCAATGTCATGTACACCTTCGCCGATCCGGCGCTCGAGGCGCGTCCCGCCGGACAGAAATTGCTGATCCGGATGGGCCCGGACAACGCGGCCGTCATCAAGGCGAAACTGACCGAACTGCGGACGGCTATCACCGCCGCGCCACCGAAGCGATAGGTTGGTCGCGCGGAAAATAACTAAAACTTCGAATGGGGGTATCCATGGCTAGTACGTCCTCGGCAGACGCTCTGTCCACGCAGGGACACGCAGTGCAAAGCGAATGGCTGGTGATCGGAGCTTCGTCGCTCGGTACCGTATTCGAGTGGTATGACTTCTATTTGTACGGTCTGCTGGCCACCATCATCAGTGCGCAGTTCTTCTCCGGCGTCAATGAGGTCACCGGATTCATCTTCGCTCTGGCCGCCTTCGCGGCCGGCTTCGCGGTGAGGCCGTTCGGCGCGCTGGTATTCGGACGGCTGGGCGATCTGGTAGGGCGCAAGCACACATTCCTGATCACCATGAGCATCATGGGCGTCGCCACTTTTGCGGTCGGATTGCTGCCGAGCTATGCGACCGCCGGAGTCGCAGCGCCCGTCATGCTGGTGCTGTTGCGCCTGCTGCAGGGACTTGCGCTGGGCGGCGAATACGGCGGCGCCGCAACCTACGTCGCCGAACATGCGCCGCAGGGCAAGCGCGGGCTATTCACCAGTTGGATTCAGACCACGGCGACGTTCGGCTTGTTCGCCGCGCTGCTGGTGGTCATCGGCACTCGCACGGCGATGGGCGAGGATGCATTCAAGGTTTGGGGCTGGCGCATCCCTTTCCTCGTATCCAGCGTTCTGTTGGCCGTTTCGCTGTGGATACGCATGCAGCTGGCCGAGAGCCCTGTATTCGTCAAGATGAAAGCCCACGGAACGACGTCGAAAGCCCCGCTCGCCGAGGCGTTCGGACGCTGGGGCAATCTCAAGATCGTATTCATCGCGTTATTTGGCGCGGTGATGGGCCAGGCGGTGGTGTGGTATACGGGACAGTTCTACGCGCTGTTCTTTCTTGAAAAGACGCTGCGCGTAGACGGTGCGACGACCAATATCCTGACCGCAATCGCACTGGCGCTGGCGACTCCGGGATTCATATTTTTTGGCTGGCTTTCGGACAAAATCGGCAGGAAGCCCATTATATTGGCCGGTTGCTTGCTGGCGCTGCTGACCTATTTCCCGCTCTTTGAAGCGCTCACGCGTTACGCCAATCCGGCGCTGTATGAGGCGCAGTCCGCGGCGCCGATCACGGTGGTTGCGGACCCGCGCCAATGCTCTTTCCAGTTCGATCCCATCGGCAAGAACAAATTCGATTCGACGTCCTGCGATATTGCAAAGAGCTTTCTCGCGAAGGCGGGGGTTAGCTACCAAAGAATGGATGCCCCGCCCGGGACCGTCGCGCAGATCCGCAGCGGCACCGGCACATTCACGGCGCCCGATCCCGCGGTCGTTACCGGCAAGGAACGCAAGGCGGCGATAGCGGCCTTCCAAACGCAGGTCAAGGCGGCGCTGGCGGCGGCCGGCTATCCGGACAAGGCGAATCCGGCGGCCATCGACAAGCCCATGGTGGTGTTGATCTTGTTCGTTTTGGTTTTGTACGTGACGATGGTGTACGGGCCCATTGCCGCGCTGTTGGTTGAACTATTTCCGGCACGTATTCGCTACAGTGCCATGTCGCTGCCCTATCACATCGGCAATGGCTGGTTCGGCGGCTTCCTTCCGACCACTGCGTTCGCGATGGTGGCTGCGACCGGCGATATCTACTACGGGCTCTGGTATCCAATCGTTGCCGCAGGAGCGACGCTGATCCTGGGACTGTTTTTGCTGCCCGAAACGTTCAAGCGTCCCATCGACGAGTAGCGCCAGGAATGGCTGTCAGCGCATGGCGGCGACGGAATGTGTGGCGTGTGCAACAAGGCTGTCGCCGTCTGGGGACAGCCCGCGCGTTACAATCGCTTCACAGAGGTAGGCGATCCTCAGAGTGTGACGTTATATGCCCCATGGACGGCGTACGCCTGAGTACGCTGTGGCACAACATCATAAAGGGCGGGTCACCATGTCGAGATCACCGAACACTTCTAATCACATCACACTGCTGCAGGCGGGCGTTGCGCTGGCATTGTTGACAGCCACTCTGCTCGGCGGCTGCGTCGTTGCGCCGCCCCCGCCGCCGCCCCCGCAGCGTGTTTATGCACCGCCGCCCCCACCACCGCCCCCGCCTCCTGCCTACCAGGCCTATCAGGCGCCGGCCGGCGAGGGGGAAGTGCAGGCGACTGAAGCGCCGCCACCATTACCGGACTACGACCAGCCGCCGGTCCCCGCTGAGGGATATCTGTGGACTCCGGGCTACTGGGCCTGGGGCGGCGGAGGATATTACTGGGTGCCCGGTACCTGGGTGCAGCCGCCGAGCGTCGGATTGCTCTGGACTCCTGGCTATTGGGGTTTCGTAGGCGGAGTGTATGCCTTCAATGCCGGCTATTGGGGTCCGCACGTCGGATTCTACGGCGGGGTGAATTATGGATTCGGGTACGGGGGCGTGGGCTTCGCCGGCGGCCGCTGGGTAGGCGGTAGCTTCGCCTACAATCAGGCCGTCGCCAACGTGAATGTGACCATTATTCACAACACGTACCACGAGACCGTGGTCAACAACGTCACCGTCAACCGGGTGAGTTTTAACGGCGGCGCCGGCGGTATTCACGCCGTTGCGACCCCGCAGGAAAGAGCGTTTGCGCAGGAACGGCATGTTGCCGCGACGCCGGAGCAGCGGCAGCACATTCAGGAAGCTGCCCGGAATCCTGGGCTGGCCGCGAGGGCCAACGGTGGTCATCCGGCCATTGCGGCGACCCCGAGACCGGGTGCGTTCAACGGACCGGGAGTGGTCGGTGCGCACGGTGCAGCGGCGCGACCGGGCGGCGCACCGCCGGCCGGCGCTCGGCCCAATGCCAATAACGCGCGTCCGCAGCCTGGGAAACAGCAACAGCCCGGGAAACAACAGCAGCAGCAGCGTCCCAAGCCGCAGAAAGAGCAGGGGCACCACGAGCCTGAAAATAGGTAGCGGCGCCGACGAGGCATAGATAGCGACGCCGGCGGGCAGCGGCTCGCCGGGTGTTCGCGCTAGTACATCTGCGCGGTGATGTTGACTCGTCACACGGCCAGGGGGGACTCAGAGGCTGGACGCCAACGTCAAGGCAGCAGTTGGCGTCCAGCCTCTGAGCCCCCCCTGGCTGTGCGCACTGGGCCGAGGTACATCACCGCGTAGGATGTACTACATCACCGCATGAGGAGCAGATTCGGTGCCCTTGGCGCGGTGGTGTGGAGCGGTGAGAATACCGGCAACCGGTCAGCATCAGGGTGCCGAGGGACTCGCCCGCTATGGAGATGCTCGCACCACCGGCAATTCGACGAAGCTCGCGTTAGTGCCGCCGTCGAATACTTTGATGGTCGCTTTCTTGTAATCGGCCGGCTTCGCGTAAAAGATATTCTCGACATAGGTCTGCGGATTTCTGTCGTACACCGGAAACCAGCTCGATTGCACTTGAACCATGATGCGATGTCCCGGCAGAAACACATGGTTGGCATTCGGCAGCGCGAAACGGTAGACCTGCTTTTGATCGGCCGGTATGGCTTTGGGATTGCTGAACGAATCTCGATATCGCCCGCGCAGTATGTCGGCTGAAATCATCAGCTGATATCCGCCCATCCTGGGTTCACGGCCGACTTCATCCGGATACACATCGATCAGCTTCACGACGAAGTCGCCGTCGGTTCCGGTGGTCGAGGCGATGAGATTGGCGATGGGTTCGCCACTGATCTTCACGGGTTGCGTCAGCGCCGGTGTCGAGAAGCTCAATACATCCGTGCGCGCCGCCGCGTCCCGCTGGTCGCTCACCAGCCAGGTCTGCCAGTTCGGCTCGCCTTCCGCGCCTCGGATATGGATGGGTCGCGGCAGATACGGAACTGGTTTGGCAGGATCGGAGACGTAGGATTCGAAGTCCGAGGCTGCCGCGCCGGATGAACCCAGGCGCAAATTCCCGCCGGGCTGCAAATAGAGATTCTGACGCTCTATGCCGCAGCCGGACGCGCAACCGCTCGGCCAGCTTTGCAGCGCCAGCCATCGGTTCGTACCGGTTTCATAGGCGGTGACCGGCGCCACGGCGGCGGGCGCCGGATCGTCCTTTAGATAGTGATCCAAGAACGGCCGCAGCACGTGCAGGCGAAAATATTGCGCCGTGTCGCTGCCGAAGCGAATCTGTCCGACCGCGCTGCCGTCGAGGCGTTCCTGGTGATGGAACCAGGGCCCGATGACGAGGTACAGATTGGGGTTGTCGGGCTGCGCTGCTTTGAGCGCCTTGTAGAGCGCCATGTTGCCGTAAATATCTTCCTGGTCCCACAGGCTGTGCACCAACATGGTGGGTACCGTGACGCCCTGCTTGGCGAGAATCTTGTCCAAGGCCTGGTCCTGCCAGAATGCGTCATAGGCCGGATGGTTCATGACCTTCGCGGCAAAGCCGACCTGCTCCAGACCGTGCAGCCGTGCCATGTCGGCGGCGGAACCGGCGCTCAGCCAGGTATCGTAGTCATCGTAATGATCGGACCACCAGGCAAGTTGGCTGCCGCGGGTTGCTTCCTGGTCATGGATGTAGGTGAGGCTGTCGAGGCGAAAGGCGCCGTTGTGGAACCAATCATCCCCCCTCCAACCGTCGACCATGGCATTGATGGGGACGGCCGCGCGCAGCGCCGGATGGGGATTCACGAGCGCCATCAGAGAGGTGAAGCCGTCGTAAGAAATGCCGAGTATGCCCACCTTGCCGTTGGATTCGGGGATGTTCTTGACCAGCCAGTCGATGGTGTCGTAGGTGTCGGTCGAGTGATCGACGGCAGTGGGGTTCAGAGGCCCGCGCAGGGGCCGGGTCATGACATAATCGCCCTCGGAGCCGTGCTTGCCGCGGACGTCCTGCATCACGCGAATGTAGCCGCCGTTGACGACGGCGTCGTCCGCGACGTCGGTGCTGTCGATGAGCGCGGACAAGTGGGCGCTGCTGTTCTTCGTGATGCGGTCCGTTGCACCGTAGGGAGTCCGCGATAACAGAATTGGCGCACCATGCGCGCCTTTCGGAATGAGAATGACGGTTTGCAGCTTGACTCCGTCGCGCATGGGAATCATGACTTCACGCTTCACATAATCGAAGCTGTCGACGCGCGGCACGAAGGTAGCCGGTGTCTCGCTCGGGAGCGTGTCGGCCGCGCCTGCAGAGGCGGTAACGAGCAGCGAACAAAATACAGCAGCCGCAGCCAAGACGGTGCATGCGCGCCTATGATACATCCACATGGTTATCTCCGGTTCG
The DNA here is from genome assembly GCA_963807505.1 of uncultured Gammaproteobacteria bacterium. Lineage (GTDB taxonomy): Bacteria > Pseudomonadota > Gammaproteobacteria > Steroidobacterales > Steroidobacteraceae > Bog-1198. The sequence continues at coordinate 356,657 of CAWECC010000003.1, forward strand.
GGTCGCTGAAGCGCGGCGGAGTTTGCGACATCATGTCTTTGTGCGCAACAACACCAGGCAGTCCTTGCAGCGACGCAGTGCAAGGGGCATGATCACCAGGCGGATCTTGAATAAGGCGCCAGGACAATAAAGAGCTGGAATCCGCTTGGCAAACGTTAGGAGGGCAGGATGAATAGCTTATCGTTCACGGTTTCCGACGGAGTTGCAACCCTGGCCATACAGCGCACGGCGGTGAGCAACGCGATCGACATCACCATCATCCGCGCGATGCATACGGCGCTCGATCAAATTCAAAAAGGCGAGGGCGGCGCCCGAGCCGTGGTGATCACGGGCAGCAACGATGTGTTCTGCAGCGGTTTGGATCTGCATTCGGTCGATCTGAAGACCCAGGAAGCGCGGCAGAGGGCGCACTTCGAAATGCGCCGCTTCATGGATCCTCTGATTCTGCGCCTGAGCGGCTTCCGCTTTCCCATCGTGGCGGCGGTGAACGGCGCGGCGGTGGGCGCGGGCATGAGCCTTGCCTTAGCCAGCGACATCATCATGGCAGGCGACAATGCGTACTTCCTGCCGTCATTTGCGCGTCTCGGGCTGGTGCCGGATGCGGGAATCACTTTTCATCTGGCGCGTCGCATCGGCGGGGGCCGTTCGTTGTCGTCGCTGCTGCTCGCGGAACGCATCGACGCCAAGACGGCGCTCGATTGGGGCCTCGCCTACGCGGTCGTGCCGGCCGGCGAGGTCGTGGTGCGCGCGCAGGCGGTGGCGCATCGTCTTGCCGCGGGCCCGTGCGCCGTACTCGGCCAAATTCGCTCCTTGCATGCATCGGCGTTCGATAATTCCCTGCAGGAGCAGTTGCGTGCCGAGCGCAGCGCACAGGAGATGTCGCTCGAGACCCATGATTGCGTGGAGGGTGTGCGCGCCTTCTTCGAGAAACGCGAACCGCATTTTTCAGAGCACTAGTACTCGGCCGCAGGAGACTTGGCTGGGATCAGCGGCTCCCGGACGGCGTGGCGGTGATGGCGGCGCGAATCGCCGCCAGCGGCGCGTGAGAGTCGAAGGGTTGTGATTTTGGGTCGTCCGGCACGCCGAGACGGGCCCACAGCCGGTCGAGATCGGGCGTCTGCGGCGTTGTCTTGGTCTCGCGATAGAGATCTTCCAGTACCCGGGTCCCGGTGGCGGCATCGCCGATGCGCAGTACTTCGTCAATATCGCGTTCGGTGCGATATCCCCCGGTTTCTCGCAGGATGGCTCGCAATGCCGTTTGCAGCCCGATTCGATTGCCCGTGCCTTCGCGAATCGCGATGTCGCTCTGCAGGCAGTACAAAGCGCCCCCCCAGTAAGTGCGTCCCCAACTCGGTGTCTGATCCATGCCGCCTTCCCCGGCGCGCGGCAGGCCGAGCGGCATCGAGTGCCGGTATTCCGCCCATACGTCGCTGATGTCGCGATTGCCGAATTGCGCCCGTGCAATGCCTTCCACATAGGTCGCCAAACCTTCCGCGAGCCAATTGTGGCCGCGGCCCAATTCGGGCAGGGCGAGATGCACTATTTCGTGGACGAGCACCCAATCCGCCGCGAGCTCCTGCGCCGTTGAATCGCGACCGACGGTCACCTGAATGACGAGCCCCGAATCGTTGGTCGTACGGCCGCCGCGCACCCCGCCGCCCGGCGCGATCCGGATGCTCAGCACGACGAGCGGTGCAGGAAAGCGCGCGTAGTAGTCGGCGACGATACCCGCCGAACGTGCAATCCAGTCCCTCAGCAGCCGCGGCTGGACGGCGTGGGTCGGGTCGTCGACCGCGACACACAGCAGGCCGCCTTGGACTTCGAGCGAGAAGGTCGCGGGGCTCAGGCAACGTTGGCTGGTCGAGGCGCTCCGGTCGGTCGCGGCGCTCTGGTCGGTCGCGGCGCCCCGGTTCGCAGGGACGGCGGGATTTGCGAGCGCCCAGCTCAAGCCGGCCGCGAGTCCGATTATCCGGGATGCACGCATTGCTTCACGCTGCGAATATCCGCAGGTCCGGTGCGGCAGCAGCCGCCGATCAGGCGTGCTCCCTCGGCATACCAAGTGCGAGCTGTCTCGCCAAACCCAAGGGGAGCGGCGCCGCCGCTCCATTGCTTGGACGAGGCATCGTAATGCTCGCCCGAATTCGGATACGCCAGCAGCGGTTTGTCGGTCTCGCCACGCATTCGCCGCAGCAGCGGAGCGATGTATTGCGGCGGCGTGCAATTGACGCCCACCGCGGCAATCTGCGCGTGGCCGTGCAGTTCCGCGGCGCACCGGCCGATGTCTTCGCCTTCGCAGTCGTGTGCGCCGTCCTTGCAGGAAAAGCTGATCCACGCGTAGACGTCTGGAAATTCCCGCAGCAGATTCGCCAGCACCCGCGCCTCGCGCAAGCATGGCAGAGTTTCGCAGGCCAGAAGATCGGCGCCGGCGTTTGCCAGCACTCGCAGCCTCGGCCGGTGGAAGTCCGCAAGCGCGGCATCGTCCAGTGCGTAGCGGCCGCGATATTCGGACCCATCCGCCAGCATGGCGCCATAGGGCCCGATCGATGCAGCGACCAGGGGCTTCGAGCGGCCGACGCGGTTGGTGGCGGCGGCCCAAAACTCATCGCGCGCGGCGGCCGCCAGAGCCACTGCCTCGCGCATCAAGCGCGCGGCGGCCGGCCCATCGATGTCGCGCCGCGTAAAGGCCTCGAAGGTCGCCTGGTAGGTCGCCGTCGTGGCGACATCGGCTCCGGCGCGAAAGTAGTCAAGATGCACGTCGCGAATCATGTCCGGTCGTTCGATCAGACATTTCGCGGACCAAAGCGGGTCCGCGAGATCTGCGCCGCGCCGTTCGAGTTCCGTCGCCAACGCGCCGTCCAGGACGACCAGGGATCGCTGTGCGAGGAAATCGTTGATCGGGTTGCGCATGATTGTTCGCGAAGCATCGATGTATGATCATACTCCATGAAGTATCTGCAGACAGACACCGTGCTCGTGCCCATCGCCGTGCTGATCGCGGCGATGTTTTGCTTTCAGCTGGGCGCCGTGCTCGCCAAAGGATTGTTTCCGGCGGTGGGCGCCGCCGGCACCACGGCATTGCGAATGGGGCTGTCATCCCTCATCTTGCTGGCCGTCTGGCGTCCCTGGCGCATGCGCCTGAAATTGAATGAGATGCGCGTGATCGTCATGTACGGCTTGTCGATGGGCTGCATGAATTTCTTTTTTTACCTGTCGCTGCGTTCCATCCCGCTCGGGATTGCGGTTGCACTGGAGTTCGCCGGGCCGCTGGCGCTGGCCATGGCGGCATCGCGTCGCGCTATCGATTTCATGTGGATACTGATGGCGGCGCTTGGATTGCTTGCCCTGCTGCCGCTGGGATTCGGCTCCCAGCCGCTCGATACCGCGGGGGTCGCCTACGGCCTGCTTGCCGGCCTTTTCTGGGCTTTGTACATTTATTTCGGCCGCAAGGCTGGAGCTGCGCACGGCGGCCAGACCACCGCGTTGGGTATGGTGATCGGCGCCATGGTGATCGTACCCATCGGGGCCGCGGAGGCTGGAACTCATCTATTGTCGGCGGCGATCCTGCCCGCGGCTCTGGGAGTAGCGCTGCTGTCGAGTGCGGTGCCATATTCGCTCGAGATGCTCGCGATGCCGCGATTGCCGACACGGACGGTCGGAGTACTCATGAGCTTGGATCCCGCGCTCGGCGCCCTGTCGGGTCTGTGCTTTCTCGGCGAACGCCTGAGCTGGATACAGTGGACGGCGATCGCCAGCATCATGGTGGCCTCCGCCGGCAGCGCGGCGACCAGCCAGGATGCGGCACCCCAGCTATTGCCCGATTAGTGCGACGGCGAAGTATGGGACGCTGAAGGCGGTGAAACGACACGACCCGATCCAATGATTCACCGCAGTTACGCGCCTCGGGTCCACGGGGTATATTGTCCCTATGAAATCTACCGACTGGGGGAAGCGTGAGCTACGACACGTATCATAAACGCAAAATCGGCAAACACGTGCTCAAGCCTGAAACCCAGATGATGGGCTATGGCTATGATCCGAGCTTATCGGAAGGATCGCTCAAGCCGCCGATCTTCCTGACTTCGACGTTCGTGTTCAAGACGGCTCAGGACGGCAAGGACTTTTTCGACTTCACCTCCGGCCGACGCGAGCCGGGCGCGGGCCAGAGCTCCGGGCTCGTCTACTCTCGTTTCAACAATCCCAATCTCGAAGTGCTCGAAGATCGCCTGGCGTTGTGGGAAGAGGGCGAGACCGGCGCGGTGTTTTCGAGCGGCATGTCCGCGATTTCCACGGTCCTGTGGACTCACGTGCGGCCCGGCGACGTCGTTCTCATGAGCCAGCCCCTTTACGGCGGCACGGAAACCCTCATCGAAAAGACCTTGCCCGCGTTCGGCGTGAAGACGGTCAGCTTTACCCTGGGTCATGACAGGAACGCGGTGACCGAGGCGGCCTCGAGCGCGTCCAAGCTGGCCGGCGAAAGCGGCGGCCGGGTCTGCCTCATTATCGTGGAAACGCCGGCGAACCCGACCAATAGCCTCGTCGATCTTGCGCTGATGCGCGACATCTCGGAGCAGATCGGTGCCCGGCAGAGTGGGGGTCGGCCGCCGGTAGTGGTGGACAACACTTTTCTGGGGCCTGTTTTTCAGCGTCCTCTGGGCCATGGCGCCGACCTGGTCATGTATTCCCTGACGAAGTATGTGGGTGGGCATTCGGATCTGGTCGCCGGCGGGGTTGTCGGTTCGCGGGAGGCCGTGGGCCCGGTCAAAAAATTGCGCGGCGCGCTCGGCACCCAGCTCGATCCCAACACCGCTTGGATGATCATGCGTTCCATGGAGACTTTGTCGCTGCGCATGCGCAAGGCGGCGGAGAATGCCGCATTGGTGGCGAATTTTCTGCGCGATCATCCCAAGGTCGCGAGCGTCAACTATCTCGGGTTCTTGGCTGAAGACGATCCGCGATACCCGGTGTTCAAGCGGCAATGCCAGAGCGCAGGTTCTACATTCGGATTCGCGGTCAAGGGCGGCGAGGCGGAGGCGTTTCGCATGCTCGACGCATTGCAGGTGATCAAGCTCGCAGTGAGTCTCGGCGGCACCGAAACCCTGATGTCACACCCGGCCAGCACCACTCACTCGGGCGTGTCGAAGCTGACGCGCGATCGGATCGGCATTACGGACGCATTGATCCGCATCTCGGTCGGCATCGAAGACGCCGGCGATCTCATCGCCGATCTGGGAGCGGCGCTGGACGCGATTTGACGGGTTTCGCGGCGGCGTTCGCTGCCGTGCTGTCATCGTAAAGCAAGTCTATGCTGCTCGGCGCGGACGTTGGGCGGCAATGTCGATCTCGGTGCGATCCCGGCTCAGCAAAGTTGCCCGCCTTGATAACTGCACCGATAGAGCCTATGTAAGTTGTGTGATCGTGAGTGACGCCAACTCAAGGTTCTTCGAGCGAGCTCGCGCCGGGGCGGAGGGGCGGTACATTATGTTAAACACCGCGCTGCGGAATTGGGCATGGGTCCTGTGCACCAAACAGCTTGAACCGCGTTATATACGGTAGGTCTGATGAGTTAAGGGTTTAAATGGCCGTGCGAGGGCGAGGCCGGTAACTGAAGGTGAAAATCATGGGTACCAAGGGTAGGGGCTTTCTTCTGGCAGCCGCTGTTTTGGGGTCGATGATCGTTGCGGCGCCTGTGCTGGCGCAACACGGGGGCGGAGGCGGAGGTCACGCGGGTGGTGGTGGCCATGTCGGTGGTGGTGGTGGCCACTTCGGCGGCGGCGGCCACGCTGCGGCGGGCGCGGGCGGCCACTTCGCCGGCGGCGCTCACTACGCTGCCGGGGGCCGCGGCTTTGGCGGAGCGGGCTATGCCGGAGGATTCCATGGTGCGGCCTACGGGGGCTACCGTGGGGGTTACGGCCGTGGTGCCGGCTTCTACGGGCACGGGTACTCCACCGGGGCTTACTGGCGGGGCGGTTACTGGCGCGGCGGTTTCTGGCCGCGGGCGTACTACGGGGTAGGCTTCTCTTGGTTCCTGCCGATCCTACCCTTGGCCTATGCCACGTATTGGTACGGTGGCACTCCGTACTACTACGCCAATGACGTGTACTACACCTACTCTCCGGATTACAGCGGGTATGTGGCAACGGACCCGCCGCCGGTGGCGGATCCTAATGCCGGTGCGGGCGCAGCTCCTTCGTATGCGCCGCCGCCGGCCTCAGGGCAGCCTGATTCTGCACCGCCGCCCGATGGCGGCCAGGCAGCCAACCAGCCGCCGCCTAACTATGGTGGTGGGGATCCGGGACAGATATTCATGTACCCGAAGAACGGCCAGAGCGCTCAGCAGCAGGCCACCGACAAGGCGGAGTGCCAGCAATGGGCCGCGAGTCAGGCCGGCCAGGTCGCGCAGAATGGGTCGGACTACCAGCGCGCCATGGCGGCTTGTGTCGAGGGGCGCGGATACAGCGCGCGGTAAATCGCGGTAAATGACGGCCCTCGGCCAGGGATGGCGAGGGCTTTGCGCGCCAGGCACATATTCATAGCGCAAGCGCCTTCATCCGGTGTATGGCCGATCGGATATAAACCCTACTTGAATCTATCGCAGCCGTGCTGCATATGTGCTGCAAGCCATAAACGTACGATATGGCGTTAAGCACATATATTGCCTTTATGTGCTATAAGCCATGTATGGACTATCTACTACAGACCCCCGATCAGTTGGGAGATCACCTTCGAGCGCTTCGCAAGGCGAAGGGGCTAACCCAAAAGCAATTGAGCATCCTCTTAGGGGTGGATCAAGCACGCATCAGCGACATTGAGAAAAATCCGGGCGCAACCAGTGTCGCCCAGTTCGTCCGTTTGTTGACCGCCCTGGGTGCACAAGCGGTTCTTCGCACTCCGTCTGCGTCGACGGCCACCCAGAGGTCTCCGACCGGCGCGGACTGGTAGCCGTGGCGGAACTCTATATCTGGATGAACGGCCAGAGAGTTGGCGTTTGGGGTCAAACGCGGACGGGGCAGCACTTTTTGCGATACGACGAGAATTGGATTGCTTCGCCCCAGGCTCGTGCTTTATCGCTGTCGCTACCCATCACCGCAGGCGCCGCAGAGATCCGCGGTGAGAAGGTCGAGAGATTCTTCGACAACTTGCTCCCCGATACACCGTCAATCCGCCAACGCATCCGCGGGCGATACCACACCCGATCAACCGATGCGTTCGATCTGCTTACTGCCATCGGCCGTGATTGCGTCGGCGCCGTTCAACTTCTGCCACCCGATATCCAACCAGCGGGATGGGATCGCGTCGAGAGCCGGCAACTGTCGGAATTCGATGTCGAACGGATTCTGGCGTCGATCACATCGGCTCCGTTGGGCGTGTACGCCCAAGATGAGGACATGAAAGATCATTTCAGAATTTCCATTGCAGGCGCGCAGGAGAAGACGGCGCTGCTGCGCTTGGGTACCGACTGGCACTTGCCGCTCGGTGCCACACCCACGACGCACATTCTGAAACTTCCCCTCGGCATCGTAGGCGGCTGGCGCGATCTCGACATGAGGGACTCCATCGAGAATGAGTGGCTCTGCGCGCAGATCATCCGCGAGCTCGGGATCGACGTCGCGCGCACCGAGATCGCCACCTTCGGCGAGCGCAAAGCCCTCGTCGTCGAGCGTTTCGATCGCCGCTGGCAGGTAGTCGGCACGGAGAAGGCGCGGGCGGATGGATTTAAGCCTCCTCAGGGTGCGTGGATCGCTCGCCTTCCTCAAGAAGACTTTTGTCAGGCAACCGGTACTCCATATGATCGAAAGTATGAAGCAGACGGCGGCCCAGGCATCCAAGCCTGCCTGGGCTTGCTGGCCACGAGCGCCACAGGACTTCACGACCGCCGCACGTTCGTGAAGGCGCAACTCGCTTTCTGGATGCTCTGCGCGACCGATGGGCATGCAAAAAATTTCTCGATATTCCATCGCCCGCAAGGCGCCTTTCAGCTCACGCCGCTATACGACGTGTTGTCGGCGTGGCCGGTCATCGGGCATGGCCGAAACAAGCTCGCCATCGAGGACGCCAAGCTCGCGATGTCGATAAGGGGACGACGCAATCATTATCGAATAAAAGAGATTGCGCCCCGGCACTTCAAGGAACTCGCGTCACGATGTGGAGACCCCGAGTTGTACCCTGAACTCCTGGCCCTCGCCGCTGCCGTCCCCGCGGCGCTTACCCGCGTTGAACGGCTCCTACCGGCGCAGTTCCCAACGCACGTTTGGACCGCGATCGCGAACGGGCTTAGCGGGCAAGCTCGGCTTTTTACCGAGTATGCGTAGCGGCGGTAATGCAAGGTCTCACTGCCAGCAATCGGTGCTGGCATTCGGATCGGTGCCTCGGGTTGAGCGTCAATTACTCCAGCACGTCGCCGAGGCGGCCCCCGGGGGGGTTGTTCCCGGAGGGGTTGCGGTCTGCTGACCGAGCTGGCTCACGCTCAGGCTGGTGCACGTCGTGTCGCCGGCCTGCGAGTTGCCGGGAATTGGGAAGGCGGTGATCAAGTAGGTGTTCGGTGCACTTCCCTGATTGGGATCCGGTGTCTGGATGTAGACATCGTAATAGGGGGTGCCGTTGCTGCTGCTGACCGGGAACGCAGCTGTCGGGGTGGAAGCGTGCGAAGTGGAAGTCCCATAGCCTAAGTTAGCCGGAACGTCGGTGTACGCATTGGTCGTGCTGAAGAGCTTCTCCTCTCTCCCGGCCAAATCCAACAGCGCGGTCCGTGCGTCGGTGCGATGAGACTGTATCACTTGCCGTTGGTAGGACGTTGTGGCGATGGTCGCCAGGATGCCGACGATGGCTACCGCAATCATCAGTTCGATGAGCGTGAATCCGGCCAGTTTGGCCTTGTGCGTCTGTGCTTGCCTCAGCATGCGGTGTTCCTCCAGCCTTTTATCGACGTTCGACCCAGGTCAACCGATTGGCCTTCGTATTCGATGGAAAGTGAAATGGCGTACTTCCGCCCGGCCCGCCCGGCCCTCCCCCAGGCCCGCTAGGCCCTGGCGTCACGGTCTGGTAAACAATGTTGGTCACGTTTTGGGCGGTGTTGACGACGAACACGCTGCCTGTGGCGTTGGTCTCGATCCCGGCCGCGATCGGATCCACCACCACGGTGCTGATGTTCGTGGTCGGGTTTGTGAACGTGAACGACGGAAAGGTGTCGTTGAATACGCCGCCATTGGCGATGTTGAGCGCATAGGTGAAGCCCGTATCCGTGTTGATGGTGCAGGAGGTCGCGGAGTTGACTGCGGGAATGGAGGAATTCACCAGGATCCCGCCTTGGAAGAACACGGGGTTGAATATGATCTGCTCCGACGCGCCGGGCAGATCGGCAAGCCAGCCGAAGGACGTATTGCCCGAGGAGCAAGACGTGGTGCCCTTCCAGCAGATCGCGACGTTCGTGCCGTCGACGGTGCCATCCGCCGTGTTGGATGTGAACGTCTGTGCAGTCAGATTCGCTCTGCTCAGAGCAAACGGTGAACTAAGGCCTGTCGCGGATGATGCGATGGTCGCATATCGGCTGCCTGATGACAGGGCGTTCCAGGCCGACAAATTCCAGTCCCACACACCGTACAGAGTTTGCGTGCCGCTTTGGAAGGCTTCCGGAGCCGCATTGGTGACCTGGGTCCGTTGTCCAGTGCCAAATTCGATCAGCAGGAATTGCCCGGCTCCCGGAACGATATTGGAGACCACCAGTGGCTGAGTCGTAATGCGTTGTATTTGTCCGCTGGACGATCTCGCCGTAAACAGGGGCGCCGGCGTTCCGCCGGTCGAACCGTTGATAGAGACACCGCTCGAGTTGGTTACGCCCCATTGGCTGGGGTTGGCGCTCGTCAGATCGAAGCGCCAGACATTGCCTTGCAGGTCGCCTGCGTACACGTAGTCGGTGATGTGATCGCCGTCCAGATCGGCGGCCGCAGTGTACGCGATGCCGTTGCCGATCGTGACGGTACCCGCAGTACTCACTGTGCCCGATGTGCTCACGTTATAGGTCCCGGTGCCGCCCGTGCCGGTGCCAAAACTGACCACTGTGCTGCCCGCAATGACACCTGACCCATTGAGCACGTCGCCTACTAAGATGGATCCCGAAGTAACAGAGGTGATCGTTACTACGCCGGCCGATTGTGTACCCGTTCCGGCGAAAATTGCGTTGCTGCTGCTGCCCGACGGATTGGTGCTCAAGTAATAGAACGTCGCGGCCCCCGGGGTTCCGGTAGCGGACGTGTTGTCGATCGACATGATGTAAATGCCTGAATCGCCCGAAGCGCTGCCGAAGCCATTGCCGAAGATGGCAGCCCAGTTGCCATTGTGCAGGCGGCGGATTTGCGGCGTGCCGAAAGTGTTGCCGAGATGGGTGCCGCAAGTGGTTACGTTCGTGCACGTAATGGTGCTCGAATTCCATTCGCCGATGACAAGGTTCTTCGCATTGCTCTCGGTGAACGCGGTGGTGTTGGGGGCGCTGCCGGTTGGGTCGGTGATATCCAGCGCATAAATCGCCGCTCCACCCGCTCCCAGGCCGCCGACCAGCCAGGTATGCCAGGCACCCCCGAAGAACAAGTCGCCCGTTCCGGGAGTGGCATCCACGAAGAAGTTATGACCATAGGGCGTGGCGGAATAATCGAGCTCCGGGGTTTCGCATGACGCGCTGGTACCGAGGGCAGGAGTCCAGCCGTGAATGTTTTGCACCACGGTTCCGGTGCTGACACTGGTGGCTGCGCAGCCGCCGGTGGTGGTGGACCGCGCATGGCCGAACAGGGTCGATCCAGGGATGTAAGCAAGTACTTCCTTGCCATCGTTCGGAGTCGCCGCGCAAGTTGTCAACAACGATCCCGTTGTGCCGCAGAAATTCCCATTGGTATCGAAACTTCCGGCCTCAAAGCCATGGAGAAACCCGTCGTTGGCCCCGGCATACACCACATTGAGCCGCCCCTGTTCGGCGGTGATGTATGCCCGATAGTTCTGGGTGCCCGTATTTTCAGGCGCGACCGTCGTCGGATTCAGGCGGTCAGTCCAAGTTGCCGTAAACGCCGATGAAGGGGGGCCTACCCAGGTGGGGCTCGAATCGACGATATCGCCTAGGATACCGTCGCGCGCCCGATATAGGCCCGTCCCCGCAGACGTGATTTCGTTGGTGCGATCGCCGCGCAGGTAATTCAGCCGAAACTGGCTGTCGGCAGCGATGTCGGGAGTGCCATTTTCGTCATCGAGCACTGTCTGTTGATTTGCGTTCAAATTGGCCCACTCGAAGGGAATCCCGGCTCTGTTGGTGGTGTCCCAGGTGAGCATGACCCGAGAGGTCGGCGCTGGGTTCGCACTGGTCGGGCCGCCGACTCCAGTACTGGCGCATCCTCCGCCAGCCGACGTAGCGCCGGTGGGTGTGCCGCTCAGCATGCACTGTGCGTCCCAATTGGCCTGGCCATTGATCGTGACCATGCCGTTGGTGTTATTTAAATTATTCGCCGTGATCGTGCCGGTCCAATCATTCGGATTGTAGAAAGCGAAGTACGCCTGGGTACCGGCCTCGACCTTCGCAGCCTGTACTTGGTTGACGGCCGTGGAACTGCCCGACGTCGTGGCGGAAGCCGCCTTGAAGCACATGATTTCGTGGATATTGGTGTCGCCGCCTGTCGAGCCCGCGAATCCGAAGCGAAATGTGGCGGGCAGCGGCCCGTTAGCAGTGGTGATGGACTGGTTCTGAATGATGGACGAAAATGCACCACCTGTGCTGTAGGACAGGCTCAGCAGTCCATTCTGAGTAATTTTTAGGTTGTATACGATCGGCGTAGCCTGCGCGCGCGTCGTGGCGCTCTCGTTGGCAATCGTGAAAGCGGTGAGTTCCTTATAAGCATTCGGAATAGGCGCGTAATCGAGAATGCCGGCTGGGTTCGCCGTATTGGTTGCGCCCGACGCGGTGGTCAGGGTGGCGGTCGTGACTGCCAGCGGCGCCGACGGATTGGCGTAGTTGTACAAGTTCCCCGTGGAGCAAGCCTGCTGTACCGCCGATGTCGCCAGACTGGTGCCGCTGCCGCCACCCACAGTAGCGGGGGCTGAGGAGGTGGGGGGTGCGGTAAAAACTGTTATCGATGGCCCCGTGTAGGACGTCGTCGTCGTAGTAGTTTTACCTTTTGAGGTTTTCGACACCGAGACGGTATCGATACAATTTGTCCCAACGAAGGTGATGGTCCCAGTCGGACTGCTGGGAGCCCCACTATAGGATTGAAAGGAACTCGCGGGCGGGCAGGTCTGGACCGAGGTATTGAAGGTATCGGTGCACAGTGTAGTCGTTGAGTTGAACCCCAAGGTCCCGGCCGGAGTGCTAGGTGCCCCCGTGTAAGCGGTAACGCTGGTCGGACAGGTGAAGCACTGGTCACTGCCAAGATTCGTGCCGCTACTGCAAGAAAAAGCAGAATTGGGGAACGTCGTCGCCAGGCTGGCCGGGTAGTAGGGGAGACCACTGCCTTGGTTTGTGCCATACGCCGCGGTCAGCGCCGCCCAGGAGATACTGCCCGCGCCGCGTAAGCCGATGCGATCCGGCTTATAGCCGTAGCCCAACGCCGTATTGTCGCCCGTGGCCTGATTGGTGCCTCCCCCTGCCGTATAGCCCGGCTCTAGCGAGGTGCCATTCAGAAAGTTACCGAATTCGTCTATCCCTAAGCCAATGTAGCCGCCATTCAAGCCGTCATAGTTGGCGTTTGAATTGGAACAAGTGTAGGCCAAACTGCCGCCCGTGGCGCCAATGCTGGGAGCCTTGCTGCCATCTAGCAAGAAGAAACTGATTCCATCGGCGCCGTCGCCCCCCGCACCCCCCGAGTCGCCGTGGTAGGTGACGGTTTTGAAGCTGACTTGAATTCCCTGTCCGGTATTGATGGGATTCTGCGAGATGATGGCACCCCTCTCAGAATGGCCGTAGGGGGCGCCGTTGCTAAAGCGCAATGCGCCGCTCCCTACGGGGTCGGGGGTTTGGTTGGAGCCGCTGGACGGGGCCGTACTCGAACCCAAGAAACCGCTATTGCCGCCGACCAAATAGGGGTCCTTGTCCGACGCCGTCGAATAGTAGTTCGACCAAGCTGTTACGCAGCCTGGGATCAAGCCCGGGCTGTTGGTCGAGGTCGATGTGCCTGCAGTCAGGCAGGCGCCACTGAAAAAATACCACGGATTGTTAGTGGTGGCGCCGGTGAAATTCTCGGTGAAGACGGTTTGCGCCCGTCCTTGGCCTGATGTCAGCGTGCCCAGGAGGGCGGCCAGAACCACAACTAGATGTTTAATATTCATGGTTGATTTGATATTCATGGTTGACAACTATTACAGCCATTATTGACAGACACGACGTAAGTGCTTTCGACCACAGCCACGGTGTTGGAATTGCCACCGTAGCCCACCGCATCGATCTGATAGACCTCGCCCCCTACTGGCCCCGCATTGGCACCCAAGTCGGAGATATAAAAAGTCGGCGGACTGGCGTAGGTAGGATTGGTAACGACATTCGGGACACCTGGTCCGTTGAATAGCATGCCATTGGGGCTAAAAGTCACTCCGACGGGCGTACCGTTGACCAGCCAAGGGGGATTGGTGAAAACGGGGGTTACGTTTGGCGCTAGAGTGGAGCAAATCTGCCCCTGGCCGGTAGTGCCATTGAGCAAAGTGGTGCAGGCTACGGCTGACGAGGGGTTGCCACCGTTGTTGGCGAGCCACACCTCGGCGAACTGCTGTGCTGTCACCGCGGCCTGCAAGGCACGCTGCTTTTCCCGCATGTTGCCGGCTATTTTTTCCTGGATGCCGAAGCTGCGGAACATGCTCAGCGCGATGATGGTGACCACCAGCAGCAGCAGCAAGCTGGAAACCAGCACGACGCCGCGTTGTGCGGTTCGTTCGCATTGTAGATGAGTGATCAATTGACCGTTCCCAGTGGGTTGATGATGGGGCCCTGTTGGTTCATGACGCCGACGACGCGCTGAATTTCAATCGTCGCCGGTTGAAGGGAACTGGCATTGGTAAACAGCGGATTGGTAAAAGTCAGCTCGATCAGCACGGAGATGACGTTGCCCCAAAGTGAAGGGGTATGAGCGTTCATTTGGGCTGCGGTGAAGTAGGTGTCGGCGCTGTTTCCGGCGGTTGTCGTATTCGTCTTTACGCCGTAGAAAATGCTCAAATTGGTAATGCCCAAGGTCGTGGTGGCATTGGTGACGCCGCTGACCAGGTTGTACTGGACGGGGGTGGCGGCCGCGCTGCTGCTCAGTGTGCAAACCAGCTGACCGCCCACGATTGAAAAAGTGTTGACATACAGGATATTCGCGCCGCCGACGGGATTGGTGTTCGACAGCCCACTGCAATTCAGAATGCCGTCGCCGGGCGCCGTCACATAGCGTATCGAGATCTGGTCCCCGGGGACCGCCGTGGAGGATGTGCCAGATATCGACTGACCCTGCGCAAACGGTGGGGTGGCGGTGAGCACGCTCGAGCTGTAGGTTTGCGGAGCCGGGAAGTAGCCGGCCATCTGGATGATGTCGGTCATGAGGGTCATGGCCATTCGTTCGTCGTCCTGAAGCTGCGCCAGCTGACTCTGGTCGCCGTAGACGGTGCGGTTGGCTTGCACGATGGTGAGCAACGCGGCAAGCAGGAAAACGCCGATCAACAGCGCGATCAGGATTTCGATCAGCGTGAAACCGCGCTGCTTCGCGCGAACCCAAACTTTGCGACTCTGCATGCTCATTGCCCTACGGTTCCACGTACAGAGTGTAGGTGGGTTGGAAGGTGCCGTTCTGGGCGGAGCCACTGGCAACCACGGTATTGGCGACGCCTTGGCTATTGATGGAAACCGCCTTCTCATTCCAGGTAATCGTTATCACGCAGTTGATGGGTAAACTGGTGGCGGGGCAGGCAATGGTCGTGACGGGATTCAAATTGAATAGCATTCCCGGCGCGTTCAGGGCATTGGCCCAGGTATGCAAGTCGAAAGCAGCCATTTGCACCGGGGTACAGGAGACCCCGGTGGCCAGCGTACCGAAATTGCAGAACTTCAGAGTCGTGGCCGTCGTATTGAGAGTGTTGTCGCTGATGGTGCTGATGGTGCTGGAGGTACCGGTGCCGGTAGTAATGGTGATTAGAGCCGGTGCCGTTCCTGTGGACCAGTAGGGGCTGTTTGCGTGCATGCTGGCGGCGAGCCCGGAGGCCTGGAGCGCGACCAGCGAGCGCAGGCTGGCGGTGCCGGTGCTCGCATAGGCGAGTGCCTGCATCTTTGCAATGCCGAGCAGGCCGATGGCGATGACGACCACTGCCACCAGCACTTCGATCAGGGTGAAGCCGCCTGCCCGTGCGTGCGCCGAAGCGCCAGAGTCGCTGCGATTCATCATAGACATACCGCCCCTGTCGTGCCCGTGCCGGTAGTTGTGGTACCTACGCCGTTGATGGTTTGGTTGTATCTTGCGGTCTGCGTCGCCCCGTTCACGCCCACCGACAGACATCGGGTCCATGCGGTATTCTCGGTACCCGCGTTTTTCAAGGTGACCAGGATTCCGTTGCCGACACCGATGGCATAGCCCTCGCGATTGAATGTAATGGCGGAGAAACCGGGTGCCGCCGTGAACGTATCGGTGCTGGTGAAGGTGTTCTGGATGCGCAAGATGGATCCCGCCAAGGGAATCGTCGTGTTCGCTCCGTTGCCCGTGGGGTTCGAGTAGACGATCCAGCCGCTCTGCCAGGCGGCTCCCGTGGTGTCGCAGAGCACGCTGCCTTTAGACAGACACACGGTGACGTTCTGGCCTTCCTTGATGGCTTCGGCGCGCGCGAACTGCAGGTCGCCGAGCAGGCCGTTGACTTCGGAGGAGATGCGATTGGAATTCGTCACATATTGGAATGAGGGGATGCCGAGAGTCGCGACGATGGCCGCGATCGCGATGGTCATCAGCAGCTCAAACAGCGTGAAGCCGGTCTGGGTGCGGGTCCGAGGGCAGGTTTCCATGTGCCGAAGGTTAGACACCCAGCCTTACGCGAAGCTGACGTTTGGCTCCTGTCGCGTGGGATCGTGACGCAGTGCGCAGAATTCCCAGGGCGAGAACCGATGCGGCCGCCGATGGATGGGCTTCGGGCGAGGGGGCTTACCTCGGGCACGGCGTCTTGCTACGGACGGGTCGTCACCGGATCCTTGAACTGCACAAGCACCAGGGTCCCGCGCCCATGAGCGCCGGAGCCCAGAGTGACCGATGCACCGTAGAGCGCGGCGATCTCATCGACGATCGCCAGCCCCAAACCGCTGCCGTGACCGGGGGAGTTGGGCGAGCGGTAGAATCTCTGCCGTACCCGCGGCCGCTCTGTCTCCGGGATGCCGGGTCCGTCGTCCTCGACTGCCAGATAGGCCCTGCCGTTCTTCAGGCCCGAGCGCATGGTGACGACGCCGCCGGCCGGCGTGTACTTCAATGCATTGTCAACCAGGTTGCTGACCAAATCGTCGAGAAGGGAGGGGTCCGCATGGATGGAGGCCGGCTGCGCCTCGATTCCCAGGTCGATGTTCGCTTGCAGTGCGCGGTCGAAGAATTTGGCCGCGACCTCGCCGAGGATGGCCTTCAAATCCACCGTTTGATTCTTGGCAGCGAGGTTTGCGCCGGGGTCGGCCCGCGCCAGGGTGAGCAATTGATTCGCGGCATGTGCCAACTGCCGTATCCCCTCCTGTAGCGTCAGCAGGCGGCCCTTGATCGGCTGCGCAGCCTGCTCCGCGGCCAAAAGGTCCAGCTGAGCCTGCATGCCCGCGATCGGCGTACGCAATTGATGCGCGGTGTTGGCGATGAACTGCTGCTGCGATTGCACGGCAGTGCGCAGCATCTGGAACAACCGGTTCAACGTGACGACGACGGGAGCGATTTCGCGCGGTACCGAGGATTCCATGATGGGCCGCAAGTCGAGCGGCGAGCGCTCGGCGATCTCATTACGCAGCCTCCTGACCGGGCGTAGACCGAGCTGAATGCCGACCCATACCAGCACCAGGGTGATATCGAGCTGCACGAAATCCCAGAGCAGGGTGCTCATGAGACCATACCGTGCCGCGGGTTCGGTTCCGGGCCTCATATCTGCCGTCGTAATGATGATGACCCCGGCACGCGTGTCGAAGCGCGTCGTGAGCATGCGCACGCTGCGATGATCGACCTGCGCCATCGCGATGAGCTGGCTGGTCTCGCTGGTCATCGGCACGGCCGGCAATTGCGCGTCGCCGGCGAGGAGCCGGCCTTGGTTGTCGCGCAGGGCATAGACGATGGAGTCACGCGCCGGTAGCGCGGGCCTGCCTTCCCCGCCTGTATCCAGCGTGACCTGGCCGTTCTTGATCAGTACATGCGCCATCAACGCGTTGGCTGCCTCTTTCAGCCGCCGGTCGCTGCTGATCACTCCGGGCGCGACGCTGTTGAAGTAGTGCACCAGCGCGCCGCACAGTGCCAGCAGCATGAGCGGTATCGCGAGCCACAATATCAATTGCCGGCTGATGGACGAGGTCACGCGGATTTTGCTTCTTCTAGGCGATAACCCAGGCCGCGCAAGGTGCGCACCACGGCGGCGGTGCCGAGCTTGGCCCTGAGGCGGGAGATGTGGACTTCGACGGCGTTCGGCGTGATGTCATGGTCGGAAGTCGCGACGGCCTGTTGCAGCCGCTCCTTGGAAACGATCAAGCCGACCCGCCGCACCAGGCATTCGAGCAGCGACCATTCGCGTGCCGTCAGCTCCACCTCGCCGTCATCGATGCACAGCCGCTTGCCCGGGAGGTCCACGCTCATGCGATTGAGCTTGATGATGCCGCTCGATGCGCCGTACGAGCGGCGCATCAATGCGCGGCAGCGCGCGGCCAGCTCGGCGGCTTCGAAGGGCTTGCTCAGAAAATCGTCCGCGCCCAGGTCCAGCGCCTTGACCTTGTCGTTGAGAGTACAGCGGGCGGTGAGAATCAGCGTGGGCAGGGTCTTGCCCGCGCTGCGCAGGCGCCGCACCAGCGTCAAGCCATCGGCACCCGGCAGCCCGACGTCGATTACCGCCATCGCGAATTCCTCATCCACGATCGCGGCCTGAGCGGCCTCGGCGCTGGCGACCCGGTGGACGGAGTAATTCGCGGCGCTCAGGCCGCGCGTGATGGCGTCGGCGACGATGTCATCGTCTTCTACGATTAGGAGCCGCACGCCTCATTCTCTATGCGTGGCGCCCGTTAGGGAAGGTGCAGCGCCCGTGCGGGAAGGTGGGAGTGCATCTGAGGGAAGGCGGGATGCCGAGACGTTTCCGCGGAAACGTCTGTCCGCTGGTCGGACGCAACGCGCGTCGGACGCCGTGCGATAAGCCTTACACATCGCCGATCGCTTGATCGTTCGATTCGTCGAGTTGTGCTGCCTCGGCGCCGCGGTCGGCGCCGAAGCCGCGCCGCGGGGGAACCAGGAGGCGCAATTTCGCCTCGTAGGCCTTGGCGAAGGTTTCGGTGAATAAATGCGGGAATCCATCGGCGGGACGCTGCACCAGGCCCGGGAACATCTCGGCATACAGATCCCAATACTTGGACTTGTTCGCGGAGCCGAAGACGCCGCGCTTGGTGGCCCGCTCAAAACGCTCCTCGAGCTCCTTCGGATCGACGCGCCCGAGAAACTCCTCGAAGGCGGCGCGGGTGGCGGTGAGCGAGGCGGTGTTCTGCGCCTTGAGCTCGCGAAAATTCTGGCGTATCGCCTCGACCGAACCTGCGCGGGTCGATAGGGTGGTCAGCAAGCGGACCAGGGCCTCATCGACTCCCCGCGAGAAATTCAGCGGGGATTCCGGGCCGTCGTTGGGGGGCGGCGAGATACGGAAGCGATTGCGGAATTCGTTGCGGTTCTGGTTCAGGTCCATCAAGCCGAGGACCGCCTCGCGCAGCAGCTGCCCGGCTAGTTGCAGCGCCGCACCGCGGGCCTCGGAGGTCAGGTTTTGCGGATCGATTCCGGCGCCGCGGCAGAAGGCGGTCAGGCCAACGTCGAAATCGCCGTCGAAGAGTACGGGATTCGAGCCGCGTGCCGCGGGTATTGCACTGCCTGCACTGCTCGCGCTGCCCTCGGCTCTCGCGCCTTCGCCCTTGGTCCCCTCGACCTTGAGTGGACGGGTCATCATGTGCCAGGGGGTGCCGGACGCATCGGCCTCCGCCTCCAAAGACGGTTGCGACGGGGGTCCCGACCGGCCGGACAGGGCTTGGCCGTAGGCGTCTCGCGGACGGACCCCGGAATCGCCGCTCAAGAGGTCGCTGGGCTCGAGCAGCTCGCTCAAGTCCAAATCTGCCCCTAGGTCATCGGCGGTGGATTTCCTGACCGCCGAGGAGGGGGATTGTCCATCGTAGGCGACGATGGCGCTCTCTTCGGGCGGAAAATCATTGCTCTTATCGATGCTGACCAGCAGCTCGTACTCGCCGAGGCGGATATAGTCGCCGTCCTTTAGCTGGTAATCATGATACTTGCCCAGGGGTACCTGGGCTCCATTGATGTAGGTTCCGTTGGAGCTGGTGTCGACGAGGATGTAGTTTCCGGCCCGAAAATCGACCCGGGCATGTTTGCCCGAGAGGTAACGCTCAGGGTCGGGTAGAATCCACTCATTGTCAGTCGAACGCCCGACAGTGCCGCCATGCACGCCGAACACCTTGGTGGATTGCTCACCGAGGCGGCTGGCATGGTCGCTGACGACGCGTAAGCGCAAGGCCATATTCAATCCCTCCCACGGGGCGACAGGTATGCGCTAAGTGCCCGTACAATATGGTGAAATACTAGCAATGGTTGGAGCTTCCTGAATGGCTGCGAGTCACATTTTCAAAGTTATGTTCGTAAATCAGGGCAAGGTTTACGAGATCTACGCACGGAAAGTGAGTCACGGCAACCTGTTCGGCTTCATCGAAGTCGAGGAGCTGGTGTTCGGCGAGCGCTCGACGGTGGTCGTCGACCCCTCAGAAGAGAAGATAAAAGCTGAATTCAATGATGTAAAGCGCACCTACCTGCCCATGCATTCGGTGCTGCGCATCGATGAGGTCAAGAAGCAGGGAGTCAGCAAGGTGGTGGCTTTGGAAGGCTCGAACGTGGCTCAATTCCCGGTCCCGATTTACACACCCGGCGGGGATTCCAACGCCCGCAAATAGGTATGCCTGTCAGAATGCTGCATGTTTAGTTTATTCGGCGCGCCGGCGCTGTCGCAATTTCGCCTCGATCACCTGCTGCGTGCGCTGCGGGCGCAGGATCCGCGGGTCATCGGGCTCGCCAGCCGCTGGCTGCACTTCGTCGATGTTTCGCGGCCATTGACCGATGCCGAACTCGAGGTGCTCGGAAAGCTGCTGACCTATGGTCCGCGCACTGCGCCGCCCTCGGATGCAGGCCAGCGTCTGCTCGTGACGCCTCGCGTCGGCACGGAATCCCCCTGGTCGAGCAAGGCCACGGACATTGCACGCGTTTGCGGCCTGGATGCCGTTCGGCGGGTCGAGCGCGGCACGGTCTATTTCATCGAGTCTGCGTCGACATTGGGTCTGTCGGAGCTGCGGCAATTGGGCGCGCACTTGCACGATCGCATGACCGAGTCGATCTGGATCGAACCGATCAATTCTGCCGGGTCCATCGAGCCGCAAGGATTGTTTCACGGCGCCGCGGCGCGGCCGCTGCGGGTCGTGAGCTTCGGCGAGGACGGTCACGCAGCCTTGGGCAAGGTCAATCGTGATTGGGGACTGGCGCTGTCGAGCGATGAGATCGATTATCTGGTGGCCGCGTTCGGCAAACTAGGGCGCGATCCCACCGATGTCGAACTCATGATGTTCGCGCAGGCGAACTCGGAGCATTGCCGGCACAAGATATTCAATGCCGAGTTCAGGGTCGACGGCGAGGCCATGCCGCTGTCGCTGTTCGCGATGATCCGCGCCACGTATGCCCGCAATTCCAGCGGCGTGCTCTCGGCGTACCGGGACAACGCCGCCGTCATCGAAGGCGGCAACGCCACGAGATTCTTTCCCGATCCTGCGACGCGCCGTTACGTGGGCGTGCACGAGCCCGTCGATATTTTGATGAAGGTCGAGACCCACAATCATCCGACGGCGATTTCTCCCTTTCCCGGTGCCGCCACCGGCGCAGGGGGCGAGATTCGCGATGAAGGTGCGACCGGAATAGGCGCCAAGCCCAAAGCCGGCCTGACCGGCTACTCGGTGTCGAATCTGAGGATTCCCGGGATGGTTCAAGCCTGGGAAAGCGACTTCGGCAAGCCGGAACGCATCGCCTCCGCGCTCGACATCATGATCGCGGCGCCCTTGGGCGCCGCCGCCTTCAACAATGAGTTCGGGCGCCCGAATGTCTGCGGCTATTTCCGGACCTTCGAGCAGAGAGGGGAGGAGTCCGGCCGCAGCGTGATTCGCGGCTACCACAAGCCCATCATGATTGCCGGCGGTCTCGGCAATGTGCGCAGGCCCGATGTGGAGAAGAAAGACGTCGTCGTCGGCGCTCCCCTCGTCGTTCTGGGCGGCCCGGCGATGCTGATCGGTTTGGGCGGCGGCGCAGCGTCATCCGTCGGTAGCGGACAGAGCACCTCCGACCTGGATTTTGCCTCGGTGCAGCGCGGCAATGCCGAAATTCAACGCCGCGCGCAGGAAGTCATCGACCGCTGCTGGGCCATGGGCGAGGCGAATCCGATTTTGCTGATCCACGATGTCGGCGCCGGTGGATTGTCGAACGCCCTGCCCGAAGCCATCGCACATAGCCGGCGCGGCGGGCGCATCGACTTGCGCAAGATTCCGAGCGCCGAGTCCGAATTGTCGCCGATGGAAATCTGGTGCAATGAGGCGCAAGAGCGCTATGTACTGGCGCTGACACCCGGAAGCGTGCCGCTGTTCTCAGCCCTGTGTGAGCGCGAGCGCTGTCCCTTCGCCGTGGTGGGCGAGGTCACCGGGGACGGCCGCTTGCTCGTCACCGACTCGCTTCGCTCCGAGACGCTCGTTGATATGCCGATCGAGGTTTTGCTGGGCAAGGCACCGCGCATGATCCGCGATGTGCGAACGGTGAGCGCAGCGGCGACGGCACTCTCGACCGCGGGGACCACGATCGGCGAGTCCCTCGGTCGATTGCTGCGCCTGCCGGCCATCGCCGATAAGTCCTTCCTGATCACCATCGGCGATCGCAGCGTAGGGGGCATGATCAGCCGTGACCAGATGGTGGGTCCGTGGCAGGTGCCCGTCGCCGATGTGGCCGTGACCCTGAACAGCTACGACGGCTATGGCGGCGAAGCCATGGCGGTGGGCGAACGAACGCCGGTGGCGGTGCTGAATGCACCTGCATCGGGCCGGCTGGCCGTGGCTGAAGCCATTACCAATATTCTCGCCGCCGACGTGCACAGTCTCACCGATATTCGCCTGTCAGCGAATTGGATGGCGGCCTGCGGCGAGCCGGGCGAGGACGCTGACCTGTATGCCACGGTGCGTGCCGTCGGGATAGAGCTATGCGCGACGTTGGGTATCACGATCCCGGTCGGCAAGGATTCTCTATCCATGAGAACCGCCTGGACGGACGGTGCCGGCGATCATTCGGTGGTCGCGCCCGTCTCGCTGATCGTCTCGGCGTTTGCGCCCGTGGCCGATGTCCGCGCCACCCTGACGCCTGAATTGGATCTATCGCAGCCCTCGCGTCTGCTGCTGATCGACTTGGGAGCAGGGAAGAACCGGCTGGGCGGCAGCAGCTGGGCTCAGGTACACACCCGATGCGGCGGCGAGCCGGCGGATCTCGATAGTCCGGCGCTTCTTCTCGCCTTGTTTGCCGCATTGCGCGAACTGAAGGATCGAGGTTTGCTCCTCGCCTATCACGACCGCTCCGACGGAGGGGTGCTGCTCACCGTGCTGGAGATGGCCTTTGCCGGCCACTGCGGGCTCGCCATCGACCTGGGCGCGGTGGGGGACAGCATCGCCGCCTGCTTCGCGGAGGAGCTGGGCGCCGTGCTGCAGGTGCCGGCCGCGCGAGTTTCCGAGGCGCTCGAGGTGTTGGACAGCCAGGGGCTTGCTCCCCTGACCCGGGACATCGGCGAGCCGTGCGCCGGAGATGGCGTTGAAGTACGCGCCGATGGCCGGATGGTGTATTCCGCTTCGCGCCTGGACCTGCGCCGCCGCTGGAGCGAGGTGTCCTTCCGCATTCAGGAGATGCGCGACAATCCGGATTGCGCGCGCGAGGAATATTCTCGCCTCACGGACGCGGCCGACCCCGGTCTGCACGCATCCTTGAGCTACGACCTGAACGAAGATATAGCGGCACCCTTTATCTCGAGCGGCGCGCGCCCCGCGGTCGCCATCCTGCGCGAACAGGGCGTCAACAGTCAGACCGAGATGGCCGCCGTGTTCACGCGCGCGGGATTCGATGCCTACGATGTGCACATGACCGATATTCTGAGCAAGCGAGTGCGCCTGGGCCGATTCCACGGGCTGGTCGCCTGCGGCGGCTTTTCCTACGGCGATGTGCTCGGCGCCGGCGAGGGCTGGGCGAAGTCCATCCTCTTCAACGGCGTGGCCCGCGACGAGTTCGCGGCTTTCTTCGGCCGCAGCGCGACGTTCACCCTGGGCGTGTGCAATGGCTGCCAGATGCTGTCGGCGTTGAAGGAGCTGATACCAGGCTCCGAAGGCTGGCCGCGCTTTGTGCGCAATCGATCCGAACAATACGAGGCGCGCCTGACTCTGGTGCGCGTCCCCGCGTCGCAGTCCGTGCTGCTCGCCGGCATGCAAGATTCCGTTCTTCCCATCGTCGTCGCGCACGGCGAAGGCCAAGCCGAATTCGATTCGGGGTCGGACGCCGCGAGCCTGATGACTCGACGCCTGGTCACCTTGCAGTACGTGGACAATCGCGAGCAGCCAACCGAGAAATACCCCTTCAATCCGAACGGCTCGTCCCTAGGCCTTGCCGGACTGTGCAGTGCCGACGGCCGCGTCACCTCGTTGATGCCGCATCCCGAACGCGTGTTCCGCACGGTACAAAACTCGTGGTCGCCCAAGGCCTGGTCCGAAGACGGCGGCTGGATGCGCCTGTTTCGCAACGCCCGCGTATTCGTAGGTTAGCCCGAACCCACCGTCTCGGGGTCCCCCCGGCGTGACATCGCTCGACGCGTTAAGGCCATGCAAAGGGATAGGTAGTCATGAATCGACCCCTGGCGGATTCAAGGGGTCGATTCATGACTACCTATCCCTCTGCATGGCTTCAATCGCCAAGCAATGCCCCGCCAGCGGGTAGCCAGAGAGGTAGCCGTTCGGCCTAACTGACTTCGACTTTCGTGGGCGGCGCGACGAACCTGCGGAACGTCATGGCCTGCAGCAGGCGCGCCTTGCGCACGAAGGTTTGATACAGCAAATCGCGCATGACCTCGAGCAGGATGCCAGCGCGCTCGGAGTCGATGTCGGGGTGATGCGGCCAGGGGTCGCTGTCGCTGCCGAACAGCACCGCGCGCAGTGTCGAGAACGTATCGTCATCGAGTTCGGCCAGCGAGCGGATTTCCTGCAAGGAGTCGAAGAGCTCGAGCTTGCCGCGTTCGCCGAGCTCGCGGAACAGTGATTGGGCGGTGCGCCGGCTCATGGCGCCGAAGGCATTGAAACACCCTGCCGCATAGCAGTTGAGCGCCTCCTTGAACAGATCCTCCGCTTCCTCCGGAAGATAGGTCAGCGGGAAATTCTCGCGCGCCCGCTCCACTTCCGCATAGTTCGAGGCGAGTTCCACCCGCAGGGTGGTGTAAGCCTTGACCGCGAACCGCAGGAATACCGGCTCGGCGCAGGCATCGCAGCGGAACACGATGCCGATGTGCTTGGGCTTGAGGCGGCTCAGTTCGTCGAATGTCGGCACGGCGGTCGCCGTGAGGTGGGTCAGCGTCTGGCAATGAGGGCAGGTGAGTGCAATGCCCTGATATTCGACGTGCAGTTCGTCGTGCGGCGTGATGTACATGCTCATTTTTTTTATCCTGCCAGTGGTTTGTAGCGGATTCGATGGGGCTGAGCGGCATCCTCGCCCTTGCGTTTCTTATGATCCTCGACGTATTCCTGATAGTTGCCCTCGAACCAGACCACTTCCGAGTCGCCTTCGAAGGCGAGTATGTGCGTTGCGATGCGATCGAGAAACCAGCGATCGTGGGAGATGACCACGGCGCAGCCCGGGAACGCGACGCAGTGCGTCCTCGAGGGCGCGCAGCGTTTCGATATCCAGGTCATTGGTGGGTTCGTCGAGCAGCAGTACATTGCCGCCGGCTTTCAGCACCTTCGCCAGGTGCACGCGATTGCGCTCGCCGCCCGACAGATCGCCGATCACCTGTTGCTGCTGCACGCCTTTGAAATTGAAGCGTCCGACATAGCCGCGGGAAGAGGTTTCGTAGTTGCCGACCTTGATGAGGTCGAGCCCGCCGGAAATCTCCTGCCAAACCGTGTTCTTGTCGTTGAGCGCCTGGCGCGACTGATCGACATAGGCGAGCTTCACGCTCGGGCCCAGGCGGATCTCGCCGCCGTCGGGCTTCTCGACGCCGGAGAGCATGCGAAACAGCGTGGTCTTGCCGGCGCCGTTGGGCCCGATGATGCCGACGATTCCGCCCGCCGGCAGGTTGAAGCTCAAGGAATCGATCAGCAGCCGATCGCCGTATCCCTTGCGCAGGTTCTTGCACTCGATGACCAGATCTCCGAGCCGATCGCCGGGCGGAATGTAAATCTCGTTCGTCTCATTGCGTTTCTGGAATTCCTGCGACGCCAGTTCCTCGTAGCGCTGCAGACGCGCCTTGGACTTGGCCTGGCGAGCTTTCGGATTGGTGCGCACCCACTCCAATTCGCGCTTCAGCGTCTTGGCCAGCGCATCTTGCTGGCGCTCTTCTTGCGCGAGGCGCTGCTCCTTCTGCTCCAGCCAGGACGAGTAATTGCCCTGCCAGGGGATCCCATGGCCGCGGTCGAGCTCCAAGATCCACTCGGCCACGTTGTCCAGAAAATAGCGATCGTGGGTGACCGCGATGACCGTGCTCGGGTATTCCTCGAGGAAGTGCTCGAGCCATGCCACCGATTCCGCGTCCAGGTGGTTGGTGGGTTCGTCGAGCAGCAGCATGTCGGGCTTGGACAGAAGCAGGCGGCACAGGGCCACGCGGCGTTTCTCGCCGCCGGACAGCTTGCCCACCACCGCGTCCCAGGGCGGCAGGCGCAGGGAATCGGCGGCGATTTCCAGCTTGCGCTCGAGTTCCCAGCCGCCGACGGCATCGATCTTGTCCTGCATCTTGGCTTGCTCTTCCATGAGCTTGTTCATTTCATCGTCGGACATGGGTTCGGCGAACTTATCGCTGATGGCATTGAAGCGATCGATCAGGCTCTGCACGTCGCCGACCCCTTCGCCGACCACCTCGCGAACCGTTTTGGCTTCATCGAGCAGCGGTTCCTGGGGCAGATAGCCCACTTTGATGCCCGCCTGCGCGCGCGCCTCGCCCTCGATATCCTTGTCCACCCCGGACATGATTTTCAGCAGGGTGGACTTGCCTGAGCCATTCAACCCCAGCACGCCGATCTTGGCGCCCGGGAAAAAACTCAAGGAAATATCGCGCAAAATAATGCGCTTGGGCGGCACGACCTTGCCTACCCGGTTCATGGTGTAAATGAACTGAGCCATTGTTTACCTGTATTGAGTGAGTCGCTCCCTCGAACGCAAGCTCCGGGAGATATACGAAGTACTTTAGCACCGAATGTCGTTGGGGTTCGTCGCTGTAAGGGCCCCGAGCAGGGTAGGTAGTCGTGAATCGACCACTGAATCCGCCCGTGGTTGATTCACGACTACCTACCCTGCGAGGGGCCTCTCTCGCAGAGCTCGCTCAATCGACGTAAGTCAGTGGAAACCTTAGTGATATATCAGCTATAATGAGCGGCTATCCATGGGAGATTCGCTGCATGTTTACAGCTCAAATGACGATTGCCGGCTTCGATCCAGAACTCGCGAAGGCGATCGCGGACGAGCGTAATCGCCAAGAGGATCATATCGAGCTCATCGCGTCGGAGAACTACACGAGCCCCCGCGTACTCGAGGCCCAGGGGTCGGTGCTCACCAACAAGTACGCCGAAGGCTATCCCGGCAAGCGCTATTACGGCGGTTGCGAATTCGTCGATGTCGCGGAGCAGCTGGCGATCGACCGGGCCAAGCAGCTGTTCGGTGCCGATTACGCCAATGTGCAGCCGCATTCCGGCAGCCAGGCGAACGCCGCCGCGTATCTGGCCATGCTCAGTCCCGGGGATACGATTCTTGGCATGAGCCTCGATCATGGCGGCCACCTGACCCACGGCGCCAAGGTCAATTTCTCGGGCAAGCTGTTCAAGGCCGTGCAGTACGGCATCAAGCCCGATACCGGCGAAATCGACTACGATCAAGTGGCGCGCCTCGCGAAGGAGCACCGTCCCAAAGTGGTCGTCGCCGGCTTTTCGGCCTATTCGCGGGTCATCGACTGGGCGCGTTTTCGTGCCATCGCCGACTCGGTCGGCGCTTATTTCTTCGTCGACATGGCGCACGTGGCGGGCCTCGTGGCCGCCGGTCTGTATCCGAATCCCGTGCCCTTCGCCGATGTGGTGACCACCACCACCCACAAAACCCTGCGCGGCCCGCGCGGCGGGCTGATCCTGGCGCGGCCGCATGCCGATCTGCACAAGAAATTCAATTCCATGGTGTTTCCGGGCACTCAGGGCGGCCCGCTGATGCATGTGATCGCCGCCAAGGCGGTGGCCTTTCTCGAGGCGCTGCAGCCGGAATTCAAGGTCTATTCGGCACAGGTGGTCACCAACGCGCGGGCGATGACCCAGGTTCTGCAGCAGCGCGGCTACAAGATCGTGTCCGGCGGCACCGACAATCATTTGTTCCTGCTCGATCTCATCGACAAGAACATCACGGGCAAGGATGCCGATGCGTCGCTCGGGCGCGCGCACATCACGGTGAACAAGAATGCGGTGCCCAACGATCCGCGGCCGCCGGCCATCAGCAGCGGATTGCGCATCGGCACGCCCGCCGTGACCACCCGCGGCTTCAAGGAAGCCGAGGTCCGGCAATTGACCCACTGGATCGCGGATGTGCTCGATCACATGGGCGACGAATCGGTGGTGGACCGTGTGCGGGCCGAAGTGGAGAAGATATGCCGGCGATTTCCCGTCTATGGCTAGCTGCCGGGCCGACGCTTGGACTATGGATCGCGCCGGCCTTGTGGCCGGATCCAGGGTGCGGACCGAGACCTGCCTAAGTACCGCCCATGCACTGTCCTTTTTGCGGCCACACGGAGACTAAGGTCATCGACTCTCGTCTTGCCGGCGAAGGGCGACAGATTCGCCGGCGCCGCGAGTGCCTGGCGTGCACGGAGCGCTTCACGACTTTCGAGACGGCCGAGCTGTTGCTGCCCACCGTCGTCAAGGGCGACCGCAGCCGAGAGCCCTTCGATGAGAACAAGCTGCTGCACGGGATGCAAAAGGCGCTCGAGAAGCGTCCGGTCGGGCGCGATGCCATCGAGGCGGCGGTGGCGAGAATTTGCCACAAGCTGCGCAGCCTGGGCGAGCGGGAAATCGCCTCGCGCAGCGTCGGTGAGATGGTCATGGAGGAGCTGCGCCATCTGGACGAAGTGGGCTATGTGCGATTTGCTTCGGTTTACCGCAGTTTCCAGGACATCGAGGCCTTCCGTACGGAGATCGATCAATTGCGCCGCCATCGCCGCCGCCGCGAGCCGAGCAAGGACCAATTGCCCCTGCTGCCGGATGGCGAAGAGAGCGGCGACGACCAATGAAGCAGGGCGCCGAATCGCTGGCCGGACCCATGGCGGCGCACGATCAAGCTCATATGGCACGGGCGCTTGAACTGGCGGCGCGTGGCTTGTTCACCACCGATCCCAATCCGCGGGTCGGTTGCGTGGTGGCGCGTGACGGCGCGGTGCTGGGCGAGGGCTGGCATGTGCGGGCGGGCGAGCCGCACGCCGAGGTTTTGGCGCTAAGGGCAGCAGGTCCGCAGGCGCGGGGCGCCACGGTGTACGTCACTCTGGAACCCTGCAGCCACACGGGACGCACTCCTCCCTGCGCGGAGGCATTGATCGCAGCCGGTGTGGCGCGGGTGGTGTGCTGCAGCGTCGATCCGAACCCCCGCGTGGCCGGCGCCGGCATCGCGCGTCTGCGGGCCGCGGGAATCGACGTGTCGGTCGGTGTGTTCGAGTCGCAGGCGCGCGAGCTCAACGCCGGCTTCTTTTCGCGCTTCGAGCGCGGCCGGCCTTTCATCCGGCTGAAGCTGGCCATGAGCCTGGATGCACGCACTACACCGGCCTCCGGAGGGCAGGCCTGGATCAGCGGTGAGCCGGCGCGCGCCGACGTGCAGGCATGGAGAGCCCGCAGCGGCGCGGTACTCACGGGCGCCGGGACGGTACGCACCGACGATCCGCGGCTCGACGTGCGATTGGCCTACGGTTCCTGGGTGCGGCAGCCGCTGCGAGTATTGCTCGACCCCATGCTCTCGTGCCCGAGCACGGCAAAACTGTTTCACGGCGGCGGCGCGCTGGTATTTGCCGCGACGGATGCTCCGGAGCGCTCGCAGGATTTGGCGAGGGTCGAGCGCCTGCCGCGAGCGGCGGGCGGCGTGGATCTGCATGCCGTTGCCGCTCGCCTGGCCGAGCTCGAGGTCAACGAGCTGTTGGTCGAATGCGGGCCGCGCCTGGCCGGAGCGTTCATTCTGGCCGGCCTCGTCGACGAATTTTTGCTATACGTCGCCCCGGCGCTGCTCGGTGCCGATGCCGCACCGCTCCTGCACGTCAGCGGGCTGGGGCCGCCGGGCTCACTGCCCGCATTCCAATTCAAGGATGTGCAGCGCGTCGGGGCAGACTTGCGCCTCGTTCTCACACCACGCAGAGGTTGATTATGTTCACCGGAATTATCCTAGCGACCGGCCGCGTGAGCTCCTTGACGGAGAAGGGCGGCGACTTGGAATTGGGGGTCGACGCCGCGGCGCTCGATTTGGAGCGAGTGGCAATAGGCGACAGCATCAGTGTGCAAGGAGCCTGCCTGACCGTGACCCGCAAGGAGGGGGCGTGCTTTTATGCGGATGTTTCGCGCGAAACCATGGCCAAAACGACGCTGGGCGACTTGCGGGCGGGATCGAGGGTAAACTTGGAGCCAAGCCTGCGGGCCGGAGACGCGTTGGGCGGCCACTGGGTGAGCGGTCACGTCGACGCAGTGGGCAAGCTGCAGGACACTGGTTCAAGATGCACGGTCATGGCGCCTGGAGTTCGAGTTGCCGGCCGCCCTGATGCGCTTCGTGGCGTCGAAGGGGTCGATTTGCGTCAACGGCGTCAGCTTGACCGTCAACAACGTCGACGGACGCTGCTTCGACGTCAATATCATTCCCCACACGCTGAAGGTGACCACTCTGGGCGAGCTCAAAGTGGACGACGGCGTGAACATCGAAATCGACGTGATCGCCCGTTATCTGGAACGGCTCATGACGAAAACTGAAGAGTAAGTGCACATGCCCGGATTCAATACCATAGACGAGATCCTCGAAGACCTGCGCCGCGGCAAGATGGCGGTGATCATGGACGACGAGGACCGGGAGAACGAAGGCGATCTCATCATGGCCGCGGACTGCGTCCGTCCCCAGGATGTGAACTTCATGGCGCGCTACGGGCGCGGCCTGATTTGTCTGACCCTGACGCGCGAGCGCTGCCGTCAGCTGCGTCTGCCGCTCATGGTGAGCGACACCGACAGCTCGCATCGTACCAACTTCACCCTGTCGATCGAGGCTGCCGAGGGGGTGACCACGGGGATCTCCGCGCACGATCGTGCGCACACCGTGAAGACCGCCGTGACGCCCAACGCGAGGCCGGAAGATCTGCGCCAGCCGGGGCATATATTCCCGCTGATGGCGCAGCCGGGCGGCGTGCTGACGCGCGCCGGCCATACGGAGGCGGGGTGCGATCTGGCGCGCCTGGCGGGATTTTCCCCGGCGGCCATGATCGTCGAGATTCTGAACGACGACGGCACCATGGCGCGCCGGCCGGATCTGGAGCTGTTTGCGAAAACCCATGGTCTGAAGATCGGCACCATCGCGGATCTGATCCGCTACCGCTTGAAGAACGAGCGTTCGGTGGAACGCATCTACGAGGATCACGTCGAGACCGAGTACGGCAGTTTCAAGCTGTCCTGCTATGAGGATCACGTCAACAAGACCGTGCATATCGCCTTGGTCAAGGGCGATTTGAATTCCGAGCTGCCGCCCCTGGTGCGCGTACACATCAATGACGCCCTGCGGGACATGGTGGGGGTCCGTAATGAGCGGCTCGGCTGGCCTCTGCACGCGGCCATGCGGCGCGTGGCGGCCGAGTCCTCGGGGGTGATCGTGATTTTGAGGCCCGAAGAGACGCCGCGCCACTTCATGGACAGTGTGCGGCTGCTGGACGACAAGACGGAGAACACCCGCCATCCCGGCGCGACTGTGATTCGGACCTACGGCATCGGCGCGCAAATCCTCAAGGATCTCGGCCTGAAGCGCATGCGTGTGCTGAGTGCGCCGAAGCAATTGCAGGGTCTGGCCGCTTTCGACCTGGAGGTCACCAGTTATGTCGACGGCGGCGAATGAGGGCGCTGAAGGCTATACTTCGCGCGGATCTCCAGAGAGGAAAGACTTGTGCCTAACGATCAACCGAAGATAGTCGAGGGCGAATTGCTGGCGCGCGATTTGCGCTTCGCGCTCGTCGCCGCCCGATTCAATGATTTCGTGGTGGAGCCGCTGGTGCGCGGCGCCCTCGATGCACTGAAGCGCCACGGAGTGGGCGAGAAGCAGATCGAGATCGTGCGCGTTCCGGGTGCGTTCGACATCCCCCTCGTGGCGCGTAAATTGGCGCTGTCGCGCCGTTATGAGGCGCTCATCGCGCTCGGCGCCGTGATCCGGGGCCAGACTCCGCATTTCGACTATGTCGCCGGTGAATGTGCCGGAGGCATCGCGCGCATTGCACTCGAATCCGGGGTGCCGATTGCATTCGGTGTGCTGACCACCGACACGGTGGAGCAGGCCGTCGATCGCGCCGGCGGCAAAGCGGGCAACAAGGGTGCGGACGCAGCGCTGGTCGCCATAGAAATGGCCAATCTGCTGCGTCGCCTGGATCCCTGAGGCGTGACCGTCAAGCGTCCCCGCGCGGGGGAGGGCGTTCCCGCCGAGCGTGCCCCCGCGAGGGAGAATTCCTCGAAGCCGCCCTCCGGCCATCGGGCCCGCAGCCACGCACGACGGTTGGCTCTGCAGGCGCTATATCAGATACAGATGAACCCGCGCCCTTTGTCGGCCGTCGAAGCGGAGTTTGCGGCCGATCCGGAGGCCGATCGGGTCGATATGGACTATTTTCGCGTGCTGATCGCAGCGATCGAGCCGCATCGCGAGGCGCTTGATTCGCGCCTCGCCGGGCTATGTGAAATCCCGCCGCATGAACTCGACCCCATCGAGCATGCGGTGCTCTGGCTGGGGATGCACGAGCTGGAGTCTCATCCCGAATTACCGTATCGGGTGGCGCTGGCGGAAGCGGTGGAGCTGGCCAAACAATTCGGCGCGACCGATGGGCATAAATTCGTCAATGCCGTTTTGGATCGGGCCGCGCGGGAATTGCGGCCGCACGAGTATGGCCTTCCGGGCTGAAGGCCGGAGTATCTCGCGGAGAATCCGATGAACGCAGCGGGGGGGAATCTCGGCGAATTTGAATTGATACGGCGCTATTTCATGCGTCATTCCGCCGCGCCCGATTCGGGGAGTGCGGCGCAGGCCGGCGTCATTCTCGGGATCGGCGACGATGCCGCGTTGCTCGACATGCCGCCAGGCACTGAATTGGTCGCCGCCGTCGATACCATCGTGGCGGGGCGGCATTTCCCGGAGGGCGCCGATGCCCGCTCGATAGGTCACCGCGCGCTCGCCGTCAACTTGAGCGACTTGGCCGCGATGGGCGCGACTCCCGCATGGGCGACGCTTGCGCTGACGATGCCGAGCGTGGACGGCGCATGGCTGGAGCGCTTCGCCGCCGGCTTATTGGATCTTGCCGACGCGAATGGGGTTGCATTGGTCGGCGGCGACACGACCCGAGGGCCCTTGACCATCAGTGTGCAATTGCTGGGTCATGTGCCGCGCGGCGCGGCGCTGCGCCGCAGCGGCGCTCGAGCCGGAGACTTATTGGCGGTGACCGGCACATTGGGCGATGCAGGCGCCGGCCTCGAGTTCGTCGGCGCGGTGCTGCCTGAAACCCGCCCCGCCTCCCTGGAGCTGATCCGGCGATTCGAGTATCCGGCGCCCCGGGTCCGGTTCGGCCTGGCGGCGCGCGGCATCGCGAGCGCGGCCATGGATTTGTCCGACGGATTGGTGGGGGACCTGCCGAAATTGGCGCAGGCGAGCGGCCTGGCCGCCCATGTGGCGGTCGAGCGCCTGCCCATGTCGGAGGCGATGCGCGCGGTGGTGCCTGCGGCTCAAGCGCTCGCTTGGGCGCTGGCGGCGGGCGACGATTACGAGTTGCTGCTCGCGGTGCCGGCACCGCGCTACGCCGAACTCGCAGCCGCAGCCGGCCAATTGAACTTAAGATTGACCACGATCGGCGAACTCCGTGCGGGCGGCGGTGTGACCTGGTCGTTAAACGGCGGAGATTTCGTGCCCGGCGTGCGGGGATGGGATCACTTCGCCTAAGCCTCGACCCAAATCACAGTTTGGGTCCCGCCCGCCCAGTATCCTCTGCGTCGATCAGTCGAATTCGACCCGCACCGCACGGTTAACCTTGAGCAACAATCGTCCAACTACTTACGCGAAGCCGCAGAGCGGCCGCGCTTCGCTGCCCGAGAAGATCGGCAAGTACGTGATCATCAACGAGGTCGGACGCGGCAGCACGGGCGTGGTGTACCTGTCTCACGATCCTTATTACGGGCGCGACGTCGCCATCAAAGTGTACAACGTCGACGCCAGCGGCGATGAAAGCCGCAAGCGCATCGCGCGCAAGATGTTCCTGTCCGAAGCGCACATGGTCGGCATGCTGCAGCATCCGAACATTCTGCCGATTTACGACGCGGGCGAGGAGAACGGCCACTGCTACATCGTGACGGAGCATGTGCACGGGGCCCGCACTCTCGCCGCCTATTGCCGCCCGGACAATCTGCTGCGGATCGACGATGTCGTGGAGCTGGTCTACAAGGCGGCGCGTGCGCTTCATTACGCGCACAGCCGCGGCGTCATTCATCGCGACATCAAGCCCAGCAATATCATGCTCACTCTCGACAGCGACGTGCGCATCATCGACTTCGGAATCGCCCTGGTGGCGGATTCGGAAATCTCCAGGATCGAGGGGATCGCGGGCAGCCCGTCATACATGTCCCCCGAGCAGGTTCAATCGATCGAATTGACCAATCGCTCCGACCTGTACTCGCTCGGAGCGGTCATGTACGAGCTTCTGACCGGAACGCGGCCATTCCGGGCCGGCAATCTGCAGAAACTGCTGCATCAGATCGTGTTCGCCACGCCGCCGCCCATCCATACCCTGCGTCCCGAGATCCCCGAGGAGCTCGAGAATGTGACCGCCATGGCCCTGCAGAAGGACCCGGACAAGCGTTACAAAACCGGCCTCGATTTCGCGGCCGAACTCACCCGCGTGCATCAGAAATTGCGTGCGCAGTACAACCGGATCGATCAGCAGGAACAATTCAGCCTGCTGCGCAAATTGAAATTCTTCCACGAATTCTCGCATGGGGAAATTTGGGAAGTTCTGCGCGCCAGCAGCTGGCAGGACTATGCCGACTCCGAGGAAATCGTCAAGGAAGGAGAAATGGACGACCGTTTCTACATCATCGTGCAAGGACGGGTGAGCGTGCAGCGGCTGGGGCGGGCCCTCGGATACCTCGAAAGCGGCGATTGCTTCGGCGAGACCAGCTATGTGCGGGGCGCAAAACGCACCGCCACCATCAACGCCTCCGGCACCGTCACGGTGATGAAGGTCAGCTCCACGCTTCTCGAGCAGGTGTCGGCTGAGTGCCAGCTGCGTTTCAACCAGGTGTTCTTGCGCAGCATGATCGGGCGGCTACAAAGCGCCGAGCGGGGCGTTTCCTAACCACCTCTGCGCGGTGACGATATTGAGCCGGTTCACAGGGTCAGGGGGGATAAGAGGGGGGAGGCCAACGTAGGAGAGCAGTTGGCCTCCCACCTCTTATCCCCCCTGACCTTGCGCACTGGGCCGACGTACATCACCGTGCCGACCTACTGCGCCGTCTCCTTGTCGTGCTCGATCATGGCGTACGCCGAGTGGTTGTGAATCGACTCGAAGTTCTCTGATTCGACCACATAGGCGCGGATGCGTTTATCGTTGTTGAGTACCACGGCCACGTCGCGCACGGTGTCTTCGACGAATTTCGGATTGTCGTAGGCGCGCTCGGTCACGTATTTCTCGTCGGGGCGCTTCAGGATTCCATAGACTTCGCATGAGGCTTGCTGCTCGGCGATGTCGATCAGTTCCTCCAGCCACATGTGCTCGACCAGCTTCGCGGTCAACGTGATATGCGAACGCTGATTGTGCGCGCCATAGTCGGAAATCTTCTTCGAACAGGGGCAGAGGCTGGTGGTGGGGACCACGACTTTGAGCCAGACATCCGTCTTGCCTTTGCAGTGTTTGCCAAAAATGGTTGCCTGGTAATTCATCAGGCTTTCGACGCCGGTGACCGGCGCCTTCTTCATGACGAAGTAGGGAAAGGTCATCTCGATATGGCCTGCGTCTGCATCCAGGTGCCCGGTCATTTCCTCGAGCATCTTGCCGAACGAATCAACGGAGATCTCCCGCTCGTGCCGATGCAGGATTTCGACGAAGCGGGACATGTGCGTGCCTTTGAAATTGTGGGGCAGATTCACGTACATGTTGAAATTCGCGACCGTATGCTGCTCGCCACGCGCGCGGTCCTTCACCTTGATGGGGTGATAGATGTCCTTGATGCCCACCTTGTTGATGGGTATCTGGCGCGTGTCGGCGTGGCCTTGCACGTCCTCCACGGGCTTCACATTCGGCTTCTTGACGGGGGCGGCAACGGTCATATTGGGGTCCTTGTCCAGGCGCTACGAATACTCACGCGCTTCGCGCAACTGCTAACGGGGTCGAGGCGACCCCGACCTATAAGTGCTCGCTGCGCGAGCAAAAGTTGAAATTTCAAGCGATCGGGGCCTACATGGTGCCGAAACCGCGAATTCCAAGAATGTTAGACGATTCGGTGGCGCTTGGCTCGTGGCCCGGCCCGGGAGGGCAGGCGGCAGGCGGAATCAGGGGCGGCGGCGGCCGTTTGACGTCTCGCCGGCCGTCGCGGGGCATCAATCTGCACTCCCAGGGCGACCATATCAAGCGCGGCATCCGCCAGGCAGTCTGCCCATGGCGCGTTGGGTGGGGCCGCCGGGCCGCCTACACCCGGCGGTCAACGACGTAGGAGGCCAGCCACGTCAACACTTGAGCACGGCCGCCGAAGAGTGCAAGCCGCTCGCCCGCCCTCCGCTGCAGTTCTCGCGCGCGTGTCTTGGCGGCCTCCAGGCCGAGAATACTGGGGTAGGTGGGTTTGGCTCGCGCCGCGTCGGAGCCGATGGTCTTGCCCAGGTCCTCGGTGCTGCCTTCGACGTCCAGGATGTCGTCCTGGATTTGAAATGCCAGCCCGATGTCCTGCGAATAGCCATCGAGCGCTTCCCATTCCGCCGGCGTCAGCTTGGGAGAACACGCCGCGGCCAGCAGTACGCTCGCACGGATCAAGGCGCCGGTTTTCAGCCGATGCATGGCCTCGAGTTCGGGGAGATCGAGATTACGACCCACCGCGGCAAGATCCAGTGCCTGGCCACCCGCCATGCCCACCGTGCCGCTGGCGTCCGCCAGAATCTGAATCATCTTCAAGCGAGCATCGAGACTTACGCCGGCCGCACGATCGCGAGCCAGCAACGAGAATGCCAGCACTTGCAGCGCGTCGCCGA
Organism: uncultured Gammaproteobacteria bacterium; assembly: GCA_963807505.1. GTDB lineage: Bacteria > Pseudomonadota > Gammaproteobacteria > Steroidobacterales > Steroidobacteraceae > Bog-1198. The sequence continues at coordinate 393,610 of CAWECC010000003.1, forward strand.
CGAGGATCGCGGTCGCTTCATCGAAGGCGCGATGCGTCGTGGGTTGGCCGCGGCGCAGGTCGTCGTTGTCCATCGCCGGCAGATCGTCGTGAACCAGAGAATACGCGTGAATGAGTTCCACCGCGGCAGCCGGCGCATCCAGTACATTCGGGTCCAGCCCGAGGGCTTCTCCGGTGCAATAGACGAGCAAAGGGCGCAGGCGCTTGCCGCCGTTCAAGACAGCGTAGCGTTGTGCCGCGTGAAGGCGCTGTGGAATCACGTCGGCCGCCGGAAGTACCGCGTCGAGTACGGTGCGCACGCGCGTTTGATAACCGCGCAGCCTTGCCTCCAAGGCGTCGGCGCTCACGGCGTGCGCTCAGCCGCTTTTGGATTCGTCGGCCGCGAAGTTTTCAAGAGCGGGTTCGCCGGATTTCTTGAGCAGGATCTCGACTTTCTGTTCCGCCTCTTTGAGCGCCGTCTGGCAGGTTCTGGTCAGCATGACCCCGCGCTCGAACGCCGCCAGAGATTCCTCGAGCGGCAGGTCGCCCTGCTCGAGGCGGCCCACCAGATCTTCAAGGTCGCGCATCGCCGTCTCGAAATCGGGTTTTGGTTCTTTTTCGGTTTTGGGGGTCGGCATAGCTGAGAACGGTACACAGACGCCGCAGCGGGGTCAAACCCGGGCGTGCAACCGGGTTCTGCCAGGGAAACATTGCCAAGTCGTGAGGCGCGTCACAGCCTCTGAGGTCCCGCCGTGGCCGATTTTGAGTAACATTGTCGGAGGCAAGCTCTATGTCAACCCCAATCAAATCAATCGTCGCTGTCGGGTACCTGGGTGCCGCCATTTGGGCCACCGCGGCCTGTAGTCCGCGGGTTGTTGCGCCGATGACGGTCACCGATCTGATGGAGGATCGAGTGAGTCTCGACGGCGTTCTGATGAAGTGCAATCAAAACGGATCCAAGGCGCGTACCGATGCGGAGTGCCAGAATGCGCGGATCGCCATCGAGCGTCTAGCCAACCAGAGCGAACCGGCCGAAGAGGCGAAGCGCGCCGCGGAATTCGAGCACAGTCGCGAACAACTGCGATTGGCCCAGGAAAAGCAGCGTCAGGAAGAAGAGGCGAAGAATCCCAAAGTGGACGCGTATCACCTGCCGTTGGTGCCGGTCGAACCGCCACCACCCCCAGCCTCACCGCCGCCGGTCAACGATGCGAGTCCGCCCGTGGCGCGCGAGTCGAACCAATAAGACAGCCGGTCGGCCGTAGCATCGGCTGCCGCTGCTTCACAACCTAAGAGTGAATTGCTTACTTGGCGCCAAGTAAGCGCCATTCACCCCAAGATACCGGCGCGCAGGGTTCTATTTCTGCGTTTCCAAGGGATAGGTACGGGGGGCGTCCGGGCTGGGCGGGGGCTGCGTGCCCGGCGCCGCTGGGGTCCCCGGAGCGCCGGGAGCTGCCGCAGCCGCCGGGGTATCGGCCTGCGGCGCCGGCGAACCTCGCGCCTGCGTATGAGTCAGCTGCGCCAATTGGTCCAGGAACCGCTGCGCCGCCGGCGGTGGGGCCGGCGATTGATCGGAGAAAATCTCCGTGGCCGTCACGCCGCGCTTGCCGTACAGCGCGCTATTGGCGGACTTATCGATGGAGACGACGCTTCCATCCAACGCGATGCCGCCGAACAGACCGCGGGTGCGTGCGTAGGAATAAATTTCCGCGTTGAACTGCACATCGGTCGCAGCGGAGGTCTGCCGCCCGACCGGGCCGGTGGCCACCGACGCGTCCGCGCCCAAGGTCAGTTTGCCCCCGGCAATGCCTTCGATGCCGGTCTTGGTGGTGAACACCAAAATGAGATCCGTGGACTCCGCTCCCAACTGCAGGCCCCAGCTGCCGCCGGTCAGCGCGATGAACGACGGATTGCTCCAGGGCGAGTTCAATTTGTCGCGCACCACGAGCACGCCGTTGCCGTGGCGGCCGCCGAATATGAAGGCAATATTGGTGACATCGGGAATTACCGCGATGCCGTAGGCACGCGACAGCAGCGCATCCGGGATTCGCTGATCCGGCATGCCTTGAACCTCTTGCAGCACCCCGGCGGCGGTGAACAGCCGGCCTTCTTCGCGTCCGTCGGCGTGTGCAACATTTACAATCGCCGCGATGGCGAGGATGGCGGAGAAAACCAGCGTAGAAGCGAGTTCTTTTCTAATTGTCATCAAGACTCCTGATAAGGCTTATCGCACCGCCATAGCGGGGCGGACCCCGTGCCGGCTGGGTAATCCCCCAAGCTTACCGCTTGTCAGGCGCCGCGAGAACCCGTTCGGCATCGACATCGCGATGATGCACGCGGTAGTACTCGGCGAGCCGCGCGGTCGCCTGCTGTGTCGCGGGATGCTGGGCACCCACCGTCGCCAACAGTTTGGAGCGTGCCGCGAGGAGCATGGGTTCGCCTTCCGTCGCTCTATCGCGCTTGATCAGGACCCAGCCCAAGCTTGCCTCGCTGCGTGCTACCCGCCAGCTATCGGAACCGGCCAGAGCCGCGTTCATATCCACCGCAGTGCGAATCTCCGCTTCGGCGGCCGCCAGCGAACCGCGTCGCAGTAGTACCTCGCCAAGCAGCTGATGGGTGGAGGCGACGAACAGATGACGCGCGGGCAGCGACTGGGCGTAGACGGCCAGTGCTTGGCGGGCGTTGGTCTCAGCGCTCACAAGATCGTCGGCTCTCAAATACTCATTCGCCAGAGCGTCGAGGTAGTATCCAGTCATGTAGTGGCTGGGGCCAAGCCGGTCGCGGGTGATTTTTAACGCGATTTGGGTGGCTGCAACGGCGCGAGCGGTGTCTCCCTCTCGATCGTAGAGCGTTCCCAAGTCTGCTTCGGTCGCCGCCGTACGTTGGTTATCCGCTCCGAATACGGTGCGCTCGATCTGCAAGGCTTCGTTCAGGACCTGCTCGGCTTCCTCGTATTTTCCCCGTTGAGTCAGTATGGAACCCAAGTTTGCCAGCGCGACGGCATTGTCGGGATGGTTGCGGCTGACGGTCTGCTGGAAAATCTCCAACGCTTCCCGCTGATAGCGCTCGGCCAGCGGATAGTCGCTCCTCCACACCGAAGCGTCGGCCAATCCGTTCAGCGTCGCGGCCACCTGCAGACTCTTGTTGCCGAGCGCAACCCGATAGATATTGAGCGCTTTGCCGTATAACTCTGAGGCACGAGCGGAATCGCTCTTGGCATCGAGGGCAAAGGTGGCATATTGCACCAAAATATCTGCGGTCTCGGTCGCCTGGGAGTTGCCACCGCTTTCTGACAGCGCCACCGCCTGTTCCAGATAGGCCTCTGCTGAAATCAAGTGACCGGAATCGGTCAGTGCGCGCGCCAAATTCGCGAGCGCGACCGCAACACGCCCGTTGTCGAGCGGGCGCTCTTGACGGCGTATCGCCAGTGCCTGTTCGAACAATGGGATTGCCCGTTCGCTCAACCCTTGACGCCGATAGGCGAGACCGATGCTTTCGAGGAGCTGGGCACGTACCTCCGGCTGCAGGCTCAAGTTTCCAGAGATTTTTTCCGCGCCACGGTCCAACAGCTCTTTGGCAGTCGGCTCTTTGCCTTGAGCATTGAATGGATCGGCCTGGGAGAACACGTCCACCAGGAATGCCGACACTTGTTGCGCCCGATCGCGCTCTTGGGCGGTGGCGTCCCGGGCTAACTCGATGCGGTGATTCTCCCAAAGCATGGCGCCTGCGAAGAGCGCGAGGCCCAGGAAAACAACGGCGATGCCAGCCACGGCGAATACATGGCGCCGCAGAAATTTGCTGCCGTTGTAGCGCCAATCGCCGTGTCTCGCGCGCACGGGCTGGCCGAGCAGATGTCTGTTCAAATCATCCGCGAGCGCTTCCACCGACGGGTAGCGGCGGTCCGGCTCTTTGCGCATCGCCATCGCGACGATGGCATCCAAATCGCCGCTCAAGCGGGCGCGCAGCCGCTGCGGCGAGAGTCCGCGGCGATCGGAGATGCGGCTGCGATCGATGTCCGTTTCGCCGCTCAATTTGGAAACCACGATCTGGCTCGGCCGCGCCGGATCGTCCATGCAGATGGCGCGCTCCAGCTGCAGCTGGCTGTAGCTCAACAGCCGATAGGGTGAACGGCCGGTCAACAATTGATAGAGCAGGACCCCGAGCGCGTAGATGTCCGTGGCCGTGGTGATCGGTCGACCGAGCACTTGTTCGGGCGCCGCGTTCTCGGGCGTCAGGATTCTTTCCTGAAGCCGTGTCACCGGCAAGGTGTGCGAAAGACTTTCCGGGGCGAGCAGTTTCGCGATGCCGAAATCAAGCAGCTTCGGTGCGCCGTCGCCCGTGACGAAGATATTGGAGGCCTTGATGTCTCTGTGCACCACCAGGTTGCGGTGCGCATACTGCACGGCGGCGCACACTTGAATGAACAGCTCGATCCTTTCCCGAACGAACAATGTGCGGCTGTCGCAATAGGTGTCGATGGACTCCCCATCCACGTGTTCCATCACCAGATAGGGCGTTCCATCCTCGAGATCGCCGCTGTCGATCAAACGTGCGATCGAGGGATGATCGAGGGTCGCAAGGATATGCCGCTCGCTGTGCAGCCGGCTGCGCAATCGAGGATGCAGCGTTGCGTGCTGCAAAACCTTGATGGCGACGGTTTGCTTGTATTGCGAGTCGTCGCGCTCGCCGCGGTACACGGTGCTCATGCCACCGTGTCCGAGAATGGACACGATGCGGTATGGACCCACGCGCGTGCCGATCAATCGGTCCCGGTGGTCCTCCAACAGAGATTCCGCGGCCTCGCCGATGGCATGCAGCAGCATGTCTCCGCCCCGTGCGTCCGATTTGAGCAGGGATTCGACGGATGTACGCAATTCCGAGTCGTCGCCGCAAGCACGCGCCAAGTACACCGCGCGTTCCTGTTCGCCCGTGTCTATCACTTGCTCGAACAGCGACTGAATCTGCTGCCAGCGTGCGCGGGGAATCATACGGGTTCACTCCCGCTGATTTCGTTCAGCAACCAGGCGCGCGCAAGCCGAATGTCGCGGTGAACCGTTGCCGCGGACATGTCGAGTGCAGCGGCGATTTGGTCATAGGTCAGGCCGCCGAAGTAGAACAGCTCGACGACTTGGGCCAAGCGCGGTTCCATCTTTTGAAGGCCCTCGAGGGCGTCATCGAGGGCGACGACGTCGAAGTCTATCGTCGGCAGTTCCTCTCCCGTTTCTTCGGCAAGCAGCTCCCGGGTGCCGGAATTGCGCTTCATGCGTGAACGTGACTTTGCGTGATCGACCAATACGCGGCGCATGAGGCGCGAGGCCAGCGCGAAGAAATGCCCTCGATCCTGCAGTGCGACATTCGCGTGAACCAACCGCATGAAAGCCTCATGCACCACCGCTGTAGCTTGAAGAGTATGACTACCTCGCTCTGCCCGCATGTAGCTGCGCGCCAAGCGGCGCAGTTCGTCATATACCAGAGGTGTCAAACGCTCCAGCGCTTGAGGGTGGCCAGACCGCCACTCGGTCAGCAGCTGTGTGAAGTTGGCCGGGACTTGCATCGTCTTTCTCTCAGCGCCGCAGAAATCCCTGGTCCGTGGGACCGGGGTTTCCCCTAAGCATACAGTGTGGCGCCGACATGAGGGAATTTCCGTCCTGGCGTCGCTCTTACCTCCAGGGGGTGCCTCATTCGACAGGCCGCCTCGTCATGTTTTCCCAACAAGTTAATCGGAGAGATCATCATGAAGATCAGTTTAATTGCTTTGGTCGCCGGCTGCGCGGTAGCAAGTTCCGCTTTTGCATTGACGGATTCGGTGCCATCCACCCCGCCGCACGCGTCGCTGATGGATTCGGTGCCGTCCACCCCGCCGCATGCATCCCTGATGGACTCGGTGCCGTCCACCCCGCCGCACGCGTCGCTGATGGATTCGGTGCCGTCCACCCCGCCGCATGCATCCCTGATGGACTCGGTGCCGTCCACCCCGCCGCACGCGTCGCTGATGGATTCGGTACCGTCCACCCCGCCGCATGCGTCGCTGATGGATTCGGTACCGTCCACGCCGCCGCACGCGTCGCTGATGGATTCGGTGCCGTCCACCCCGCCGCATGCGTCGCTGATGGACTCGGTGCCGTCGACCCCGCCGCATCAAATCTAGTCGCGGAGGGTTGAGGAATGTATCGTCGAAAAGTGATGGTGGCGGCTGCCGCGGTGTTCGCCATCGGGGTCGCGTTCGCGGCCCAACCGACATCGTTGCGCGCGGACTGGGGAGAAGGTGCCCGGGGTCAGAAGTCGTCGTGGGTCCCCGGCACGAATAAGTTGATGTCGGCCTATGAACCGGGCATTTCGGTTCTAACGCCGCCGCGATAACCCTTCGGGGGCAATTTCGAGGCCCGAGGCTCCGAGACAACGGAGCCTTGGCTCGATTGCCTATGCGCTAAACTGAGGGGCATCGTCACAATATCAGTCAGGTGCCCCTTGCCCAACATCCTCGTCATTGCTCATCGCGGCGCCAGCGGAGAGCGCCCGGAGCACACCCTCGAATCCTACCGGCTGGCGATCGAAGAGGGCGCCGACTACATCGAGCCGGATTTGGTCATGACCCGGGACGGCGTGCTCGTCGCACGGCACGAGAATGAGATCGGAGGCACCACCGACGTCGCCCAACACCCCGAGTTCGCGGCGCGACGCCGTACTCAAATCATCGACGGGGAAACCATGACGGGCTGGTTCACCGAGGATTTCACCCTTGCGGAGATCAAGACCCTGCGTGCCCGGGAACGCCTTCCCGAATTGCGCCCGCAAAACTGCGCGTTTGACGGACGCTTCACGGTCCCCACCTTCGATGAAATCATGCAATTGGCGGCCGATGCGAATCGGGGGCGCAGCGGCGAAAAGATCGGGGTTTACCCCGAGACCAAGCATCCGGCGCATTTCGCCGCCATCGGTTTGCCGCAGGAGCAGGCCGTCCTCGATACCCTGCAGCGCCACGGCTACGGCACCGACGGTAGTCCGGTGATCATCCAGTCCTTCGATCCGGGAAACCTACGTCAATTGCGCGGCATGACCCGCCTGTTCCTGCTGCAGCTGTTGGAGCACGAACTGGGCGACCTGGGTGAGATTGCCCGATACGCCGATGGGATCGGCATTGCGAAGGAGTTGGCAACGGCCGAAGGCATCCGCGCGGCGCACGCGGTGAATCTTAAAGTCCATGTGTGGACTTTTCGCGCCGAGAATGAGTTTCTTCCCGAGGATTTGCGCAGCGGCGGGTCGCCCGCGGCGCATGGTGATCTCGAGGCCGAAATCCAGCGGTATTTGCGTCGCGGGATCGACGGCTTCTTCGTCGATTTTCCTGCCGTCGGCGTGCGCGTCCGGGACGCTTACATTTCAGCGGTCCAGCCTTTGCACCAGCCGCTGACCGAGACCAGTTTGCCGGGGAATAGGCTGCAGGGACGGTAGGTATTTCCCGCGGTTCCCTGCAGCTGCAGGCAGTTCTCGCAGCTCTGCCCCTGCGCATACTGCGGGTACTTCTTGGGGTCGACTTGGGAGACGTTCACGACGTAGCCCTGGGCGATGGCGGCCGGGTCCTTGACGTCTAGGCGCTGCGGCTCCGCGCTCCATGCCTGGCGGGATGGCAGTGCGGCCGCGATTCCGGCGGCAATCGCGAGATTCTTCATGACCACCCGTCGGGTGACCGCACGGTTGCGGCAATTTCGGTCGTTCAAGCGGGCTCCCTGTTCGGATCAGAAGTACATCGACATATATACCTGCAAGACGGTGGCGTCGAATTGATACAGAGGCGCCTTGTTCGGCAGGTCGTCGGGATAGTCTTTGATATCGGTGAAGTCCAGATAATGAAATTGAATGCGGCTGATGTCCAGGGTGACGGTGCCGCGCTTGAACATCTTCCAGCCGTTGGTCAGGAAGGCGTAGGTGGCCTTTGCGCCGATGGTGGTGTTTTCCGACGCCGCCAGATCCTGGTCCCGGGCCACGAAATTCTGGGCGTCGGCGAACGGGAATTCATTGCTGTAGAAATTTGCGTGATTCTGTTTATAGAAGCGGAATCTCCCCTCCAGAGTCCATAGATTGCCGATGGGATGGGTGTAGTCGAGTTCGTAGGTATTGCCTATGAGGCCCCAGGTATCGCGAAAGTACCGGTACGAACCCGTGACCGCGGCCCGATAAGGCAGATAGTACTTCGCCTGCGTTTGAACCGCGGTGCTGGTGCGCGTGTCGGGATAGACCTGGCTTGCCAAACTGTAGCCCTTGGCACTGGTTGGGTCGAGATAGGTAATGGATCGATAGGGGTTGGCCAGATAGCCGTCGTCGGTGATGACCTGGAGAGTCGCGCCGACGATCAGATTCTTGGTGAAAATCTGCGACAGTCCCACCGAGTAGCTGGTGTCTTCCGCGTGCCCCAGCCAGGTAATGATGGGAACCGAGGCGGTGCCGTCGTTTTCGCCGACCGTGTCGTGGGTGTGCGACCAGCCCAGATTCAAGGTCGTCAGATCCCCGAACATGCTCTGACTCAGGGAAAAGCTCACGGTATTGGAGATGTAGTCTCTCTCCGCGCTGTTGATGTATGAGGCTGTATACGTCGTTTTGTCGTGGATGAATTCGGCCGTGATGGTCTTTTGCTTGCGCTCGTCCTTGATCTGGCTCGCCTGGCTCAAGACATCCACGGAGGCGCCGCTCACCTTGTCGATGAAATAATTGCCTTCGAGCGCGAAGTTGTCCGTGATGTTCTTGTGCACCGACACGGATTCGCCGGTGATGTCCATGCCGCCGCCGCTGTACTTGCTGTAGAAAAGATCGGCCCGATCGTCCGGCAACACGTCCGCGCTGGTGGCACGCACCAGGAGCAACGCCGTGGCCACGGCGATCCGGGCCAAAATGCGGTTCGGCGGAGTCATCTTCGTCAATTGCAGCCGCAACCGCCGCCCCCACTGCCCGTGGCGCCTCGCGATCCTTCCCGGGTCTCACGGATATGATCCATGTAGGCCGTGGAGATCGGGTCGCGGTCCCACGCCATGATGGGGTCCGCCAAGCGGTCGCGTTCATAGGGCTTGACCCAGGGCTGAATGCCGCCGCAGGCGTTCAGGAACAGCATGGCGCCGATCAAACTCAGGCAGCGGAGGCGGATCATCGGCTACTCCCGTATGAGCTGGCGAATGCGGTCCTGATATTCATTCTCATCGCCGGGCCGGTAACCGCGGTGGATGTAGCGAATCTCGCCCTTGCGGTCGATGATCACCGAACTCGGCATCTCATCGACATGGTAGGCCTTGCTGACCTGATTCGCCGGATCGAGCAGAACCGGGAAACTGACCGGCTTGCGCGCCAGGAGCTCTTTGACGGCAGGAGCCTCTTTGTCCACGTTCACGCCGATCAGAGTGAAGCCGGCCGGCTTGTATTTTTTGTACATCTGGTCCAGCAGCGGCATTTCCTGCTGGCAGGGTCCGCACCAGGTCGCCCAGAAGTTCACCATGACGACCTGGCCCTTGTACTGGCTCAAGGCGCCCGGCGCACCCTCCAGGGTGGTGAGCGTAAATGCGGGTGCGGGTCCGCCCGCGTCGGCCGCGAATCCGGTGGCCGCGATGAAGACAGCCGCCAGGGCGCAGCGTTTCAAGAGTTTTGCGGTAGTGCTTTGCATGGATCTCTCCTCAGAAAAATGTGGTCAAACCGAGAGTGGCCTCGATGTTATGGACGTTCTTGTCGACGCCGAACAAATCCGACTCGAACACGTGATCCCTGACGTCCATGTGCAGGGCGAGCCAATCGGTGATCAGAATGCGAGTGCCCACTCCGAAGTTCAGTGCGAATTGGTCCTGACTGGCAAACTTCACATCGCCTATGCCGACCGTGACGTAGAGAGCCGAGTTGAACGCATGGCCCCGGCCGAGAAATATCTCGCCGGGCAGTACGTTGTAGCCCACGTCCAGGTCGTAGTACGTGAACTGTCTCCCAGAGTTGCTGAGCACGGTAATTTGCGGGAAAACTTCCTCGAGGCTGCTCTGGCCCGCCTTGGAATAGGCCGCAAATCCTTCCAGGAAAATATCCTCGGACACATGATAGGCGGCGCGGATGCCGTAGATCGGATTGGTGCCGAAGTCCTCGATGCTCAGGGCGCCGAAGTAGGCGCCGACTTCGAAGTCCTTGGCCTTGATCTTCGGAGTCTTCACTTCGCGGCGATTGACCTGCGGTTCGATGACCGCGGGTTCTCCCTGCGGCTCCTCGGCGACGATTTGAGTCGGCGCCTGTTCGCCGCGATGGAACCAGCTGCAGCCGGCCAGCAGCGCGGCCGCTAAAAGAACACTGCAAAGCCGAGTTTCCATTCTTCCAGTTCCTCGCTCACATTCAAATTATTGAAGACGACGTAGTGCCGCCAATCGGCGCGCCACATGAATCGCCTGGTGATGAATCCCCGAGCGCCCAACGAGACGTAGGCCATTTGGTTGCTCTTCTCGAGCGGGGCCGGCGGAACCTTGTCCTCGATGTATTGGTAGCCGGTCCCGAGGCCGGCCGTGGGCGAGAACCACTTCCACTCCGGCACGAAGGTGTGCCGCAGGCCGATCGTCGTGACGTATCGGTTGTCGAGCGTGCCCAGGGCTTGCTGCACGACGAACTCGGCGTCGATGCTGTCGGTGAGCGAATAATCTGCGTAGGCGGTGACGAGGTTCTGCCGGTTGTAGACGCCGTAACCGGCGCCCACTTCCCATTGGTGCGTCGAAAAAACCGGATAGGGGGGTATCGGCGCCGGCTCTCCCGACGTGAGCGTGGTGAGCGCCAAGTCCGTGCGCCGCACCCAGCCTTCCTGTCCGTGCGGTGCGCGTATCTTGTACCACTCCGTACGGCTGTAAAGCACCGTGATGAGTTCGTCGCGCTCCGCCACGTACACAACCGGGAATCCTCGCCCTGGCCCCGAGTGCATTTCGAGGTAGGGCTGAGTGACGACGAGTTCGAGGTGGCGTTCCGCGGCATGCGCAAGAGTGCTATGAAATGCCTGCAGCAACAGCATCAGCGCGAGCAGTGGACGCATCTTGAATTTCAGTTCGCAACCGGCGCGACGAACGGGTCGTTGAAGTACTGTGCGCCGATATCCAGCCATTCAGAGATCAAACGCAACTCCGCGGGCGTCAAGTAGCCTGTGTGGTCCGGTACCAGGTTGTTCGGATTACCGCCGTTAACGTCAAACGAGCTCAGAAATTTCGCCGCCGATCCGGCCGCACTGCCGGCTACCACCGGCGCTGTCAATGGCACCGGAACCATGATAGTGGTCGGCAAACCCGTGACCGGATCGGGCGGACCCGGCTCGGGTACCGTTACATCTTGCAACACGCCCATGATAATCGCCTCTTCGTCGCGAGGGAACAGCAGCTGCTCATAGGAGGTGACGACGGTGGTGTCAACGGTCGAGGTGCCGCCGGTCAAATCCAAATTGCCCCCGGGTAATTGAATGGCATTCGCTGCCGCATTCTCGGGATTGTGGCAGGTCACGCAGACCACCGGGGTGTTCGGCACGCCGTTGACGGTCGCCGTCCGCGTCGAGAAGTTCCAAATCGGCTGCAGCTGGCCCAAATTCAGCGGCGGCATGTTCGGGTAGTACTCGATGGTGGCGCGGCAGAACGCGGTCCACGGGGCGCAATTCGCGCTGTCCGCGAGGGTGGGCGGCGGCGAATTGAGCTCCGAATATAGATAGGAGATCGGTGTGTCCGCCGGCACTCCGGCCAGGGTCACGCCGGTGGTCCAGACCGGGCTGTAGATCACGTCGGTGCTCAGGATCTGCGAGCAAGCCACGCCGCTTGCCGGATCGCAGGTGATCCGTGCCAGGGTTTGCGCCATGGTTTCGCCGGCATTGGCGAATAGCGAGGGATTGGTGCTCGGGAACGGCTGCCCGGTGGTCGGCGCGCCGGCGTTGACCGGGTTGGTCAACCCCGAGCGGCCGTGCGAGGTCTTGTCGGCCGTGCTGTGGCAGCCGTTGCAGGATTTGGTTTCACCCGGCAGCAGCTGCAGCCAGCTGGTATGGGTCGCCAGCGTCTGGACGCGTCTTGCGTTCACGTCGACGATGTCGACAATGAAGGGGACATCCGCCGGAACCTGGATCTGGACGGACCCGTCCGGCTGGATGGGCGCATAGCCGAGGATCTCCCGCATGCCCTGAGCTCTGCCCAGGGGTCCGAACGCGGAGCCATTCAGTTTGCGCACCGTCATGCCGGGAATTTCCACGGCCTTTTCGATTCTGATGAAGCGGTAGGGCCGCCCATAGAAGGCTGCCTGGCTGGGATTCGCCACGCCGGCTATGTTCGGATTTGCGGTATCGACGCCGTCGATGTCATAGACGCTGCTGATATCCAGCACGCCGACCTGGTTGGTGGCCAGGTTCTGCGCCGCGGTTTGAGCCGCGCTCGTCGCCGGAACCGTATCCGGTATGCCGCCGGCGCCGTCCGGGATGTCGGTGGGAGCCGGCGTGCGCGCCTGCAGGATCACCGGTTCGACGATCATCGTTCCCGCAGCGGCGCTCAACACCGGGCCCAGCGTGCCGGCATCGAAGTCGTAGACCCAAAGCGTGTACTCGGGAGGGGCCATCTGCACATTGGCACCCGAGGTGTTCGAGCCGTTGCAGACCTCGGTTGCGCCGGCGACCAGCACCAGGCAGGGGGACCAGCTCACCAGCATGCGGTTGGTACCGTCGTACAGCGGATAGGCGGAGTAGAACCTTCCGCCGAGCGAGGGCTTGTTCGCGTCCGTGGTGATTCCCAAGGTCGTCGCGCTGGCCTGCCCCGTGCCGGGGGCGCCGCTCGGAGTGGAGGGCTGGTGGATTTCAACGAAACCGGCCGTATTGATGTCCACGATATCGCCGCCCTGCTGCGTGCCCAGCAAGGGCCGCACGATGGCGAGCAACGAGCCGTCGTTTCGCTGCCGTGCATTCAGGAATTGAATGACGTTGTTGTTCGTGCCGGCACTGTTCACCCCGGTGGCGTGGCTGTTGGCGCCATATAAGAGCTGAAGTCCCGAGCCGTCCGGATTGGTCTGATAGAGGCTGACCTGATTGGCGCCGTTGGTGAGTTCCCAGCGCGAAAACACGATCTGGCCGTTGCTCAGTACCGACGGATCGAAGTCGTGGTTGGTATTGAAGCTGATCTGATGCATGTTGGTGCCGTCGCCGTTCATGACATGCAGCAGAAATATGGCCTGTTGCTGCGGGCCGTTGTCGGTCACGGCCTGGTATTGGGGGCGGTTTTCGTCCAGCAGGATGGATTGCGTCGCGAGTTGGCGCGTCGATGTGAACACGATGCGTCCATCCGGCAGATAGTGCGCGCCGACGTCATGGCCGCTCGTGATGTCGTCATTGGTCAGTTGCGTGACGACTTTCGTCGTGGCGTTGTACGTATAGATATGCCAATTGGGTTGTTTGACATTCGTGTTGGCCATATTGGGATTCAACGGCAGGCGCAGCGAGAACACGATCGTGGATCCGTCCGGCGATACGTCCAGGTCGCGGACGTCGCCCATGCCTTGGGTGAGGGAGCCCGTGACGTTGACTTCGGCGCCGGCGGCATTGGCCTGGTTGCGAATGTACAAATCGCCGCCCGGCGTGGAGGTGATCAGGTCGAGCACATCAATGTCGGTCGGAGGGATGTCGTTTGCGGATACCTTCGCGTTCGCCACCGGTGCCGGGCGCTTGATGTAGGCGAGAGGAAAATTGGTGATGCCCGGAGTCAAAGTTTCGCCGCCCGCCACGCCCGGAGCGTGCCCGCTCGAAGCGGCGGTGCATCCCAGTATCGCGAACATCGGCAGGCAGAGCGCCAGCGCCGCCAGCTTGAGCAAAACGTGACGGGGTTCACGCATCCGAGAAGTGATCATTTGTCGGCTATCCATATTCAACGATGGGTGCGGTGGCCGACCTCGGGTCCGGCGGACCGCAGTATTGAACTTAATTTGTCTCACATGTGCATCTTCGTTCGATGTTCGTGCGCATTCTGTTAACGCACTCACAGAAGAACTTGCCTGCATCCGTTTCTCTGTGCGTCTCGACGGATGGTGCGCAAATCCCAGCCTCAGGATATAGGCGAGCGGAGGCCGGTCGATATGTCGCGAATTACCGACGTCGTGCGGATGAGACATTACTTGAAGGCTTTCGTGCTGGGTATATTCGCGCCGAGTAAAAAAGCAACTCACGCCAGTGGATGTGAACATGAAGAACGGGATGGATCAACCAATGCGTCAAATTGTGGGCGATGCGGCGACGGAGCCGCGCCGTATGACCTCCGGTGTGCGTGCGGGCGCGCTTGCCGCCGCGCTGGCGCTGGTCGGCACGGCGGCGTTTGCAGCCAACCCCAACGCCAATCAGGCCGCGCGAATCTACAACCGCATCGCCGGGGTGCCGCCTTCGGCCACCGTGCTCGCTTCGATGATGGGCACGGATGCCGTCAGCGCCGCGCTCATGGCGACCAACGACCCGGCGTTCTACAACTACACCATCCGCAACCTGGCCGCTCCCTGGACCAATCGCGATCAATCGGTGTTCGTGCCGCTCAACGACTACACCGCGACGGTGGTCGGCATGGTGCGCGACAACGTCCCGTTCAATCAATTGCTCAGCGCCGATCTGGTGTACATCGCGAATGCCAGCGCCACGTCCGCCTACAGCCTGCCGGCGTACTCGCCGGCGAACAACAACCTGTATCAGACGATGGATGACGACAACGTCGATCTGAGTACGGCCTTGACCCCGACTACTCAGTCCTCGATCACCGGCATCCCGTCGGCAGCCACCGCCGGCGTGATGACGACTCGCGGTGCCGCCATGGCCTTCTTCGTCAATGGCACGAATCGCGCGATGTTCCGCTTCACCGTCATGAACCATTTGTGCAATGACCTGCCTTTGGTCATGGACACCACCCGACCGCCGGACCGGATCCGCCAGGACGTGACCCGCAGCCCGGGCGGGGTCAGCACCTTGTTCCTGACCAACTGCATCGGCTGCCATAGCGGCATGGACCCGATGGCTCAGGCCTTCGCCTATTACAACTTTACCTACCCCGCGAGCGAAATCGGGGCGACCGCCTGGCCCGTCGGACAGATTGTGTACACGGCCGGGCAGGTGCAGCCCAAGTACTTCATCAACAACACGAATTTCCCGCAAGGCTTCGTGACTCCGGACGATAGCTGGCAAAACCGGTGGCGCACCGGACCGAATCAGGTCTTGGGCTGGGCCCCAGGCGGCGGCAGCGGCAACGGCGCCAAATCCCTGGGGATGGAACTCGCGAGCAGCCAGGCATTCGCCAGCTGCCAAGTGACCCGGGTGTTCAAGGATGTGTGCCTGCGCGCGCCCAGCAGCTCCGCCGACCTCTCCGCGGTCAACGGGATGATCACCTCATTCCAAAGTGGTTACAACTTGCGGCAGGTCTTCGCGCAGAGCGCCGCCTACTGCATGGGGAATTGAGCATGAACCTGACACGCATAACCGGTCTACTCGTCCTCGCGGCGTCCCTGGCCTTGGGCGCCTGCAGCGGCGCCAGTTCTCCGACGACGGCCACCCCCGGAGCCGGGGCGTCGAGCAGTACGGCCAACGCTTATACGGGGCCCGCGGCGGCAACAGCCGATATCCAGGCCTTCCAGGTCAGTTTCTGGAGCAATGTGCGTGCCCAGAACCGCTGCGGCCAATGCCACAACTCGACCTCGCCGGCACAGATGCCCAATTTCGCGCGCAGCGACAATGTGAACCTTGCCTACACGCAGGCCAATACCGTCGTCAATCTGGCCTCGCCCTCCCAGTCGCTCATCGTGACCAAGGTGAGCGGCGGCCACAATTGCTGGCTGGCGGACAGCAGTGCCTGCGGTCAGATCTTGACGACATGGATCAGCAACTGGGCGAGCGCCACCGGCGCAACGTCCTCCACCCAGGTACAGCTGACGGCGCCGCCCATGCAATCGGTGGGACAGAGCTTGAATTTCCCGGCGGACCCGACCGAGTACCAGAACACCATATATACGCTGACCGGACAGTATTGCTCCGGCTGTCATTCGCCGAATGCATCGGCGCCGCAGGCGCCCTATTTTGCGGGACCGGTGAGCCAGATCCTCGTCGATTACCAGGCTGCCATACCGAAAATCGACTTCACCGGGTGCTCGCCTTTCATCGCCGGCACGGCGCCTCCGGCCTGCGGCACGAATTCGCGCTTCTATCAGCGCCTCGCCATCGACAATCACAATTGCTGGAGCAACTGCGCCACGGACGCGCTGCTCATGCTGGCCCAAATTCAGGCGTTCGCACAGAGCCTGGCCCCGACCAGCATCAACCCCTCGTACGTCGTCAGCGGCGCTCTGACGCTAACTCAAGGCACGGTGGCGAGCGGCGCGAACCGCTACGACGCGGACACCATCGCCAAGTACGAATTCCAAACCGGTACGGGGTATGTGGCCTACGACACCAGCGGCGTCGATCCTGAGGCAGATCTGACCATCAGCGGCAATGTGACCTGGGCCGGCGGCTGGGGCATCACCGTGGGCGCCGGCGGCAAGGCGCAGGCGAATACGGCCGCGAGCTCGAAGCTCTTCACTCTGATTCAGGCCACCGGCGAGTTCTCGGTCGAGGCCTGGGTCGCGCCGGCCCTCGTCGCCGTCAAAAATTCCTACATGGTGAGCTACTCGGGCGGCGACACGACGCGCAATTTCACGCTCGGTCAGACCAATCAAGACTATGACTTCATGTTGCGCAGCTCGAATTCGGATCTCAACGGCATGCCGCAGCTGATGACCCCGGACGCTGCGATGGTGCTGCAGGCTTCCTTGCAGCATGTGGTGCTGACCTACGATCCGGTGAACGGACGCCAGATCTACGTCAACGGCGTGAATATGAACGTGGCGGATCCGCAGAAGGGCGGCACCATCTCCAACTGGGACAGCACCTTTGCCCTGGTACTGGGCAATGAAGTGTCCGGCGACGATTCCTGGCAGGGGTTGATCAAGTTCGTGGCCATCCACAGCCGCGCCATGAGCGCCGCGCAAGTCCTGCAGAACTACAACGCCGGCGTCGGCCAGCGCTACTACCTGCTGTTCAACGTGGCGAGCCAGACGGGCGTGCCCCAGTCCTATATCGAGTTCACGGTCAGCCAGTACGATAGCTACGGCTATCTCTTCTACCAGCCGACGTTCATTTCCTTGGATCCGACGGCCAAGCCCGGCAGCATTCCCATCGCGGGCATGCGCATCGGCATCAACGGTGGGATCCCGCAGGTGGGCCAGGCCTATGTGCCGCTGAGCGGCTCGATCACTGCGGCGAATTACACTGCCCAGGGCGAAGTGCTGTCGAACGTCGGCACCGTCGTTGGCCTGGAAAGCGGGCCGCTCACCGACGTTTTCTTCCTGCAATTCGACACGCTCGGTAGTCAGTCCTACCCGATCCCGCAGGCCCAGTACACGGCGCCGCCGATGCCGCTCGGACCGGTGGTGGCCGATGTCGGTGTGCGTACCTTTGCGTCCGTCAATTCGACGCTCGCTGCCCTCACCGGTGTGCCGGTCACCAATGCCTTGGTGAGCGCCACGTATCAGGGCACGCCGAGCATGCCGGGCGGCGTGCAGCAGCAACTGCCTTCGGTGCCGACTCTGGAAGCCTTCTCGGCCGCCAACCAGGTCGGTATCGCGCAGCTCGCGATTCAATACTGCAATACCATGGTCAATACCCCGTCGCTGGCGGCGCAGATGTTTCCGGGCGTGACATTCAGCGGCTCGACCTTCCCTGCGCAGACCGGTCTGGTCGCCAGCGCGCTTGCGGCGCGGGTGCTCGGTACCAGCATTTCCGGCCAGATGCCGGCGGTCGGCATGTCGAGCCAGCCGGCAGCGTCGACGGTCACGACCGAGCTCACCAACCTGATCGGCATTCTCTGCAACGGCAGCAGCCCCTGCACCAACCAGGCGCGCGTCATGGCAGTGACCGCCGCGGCCTGCGCCGCGGCGTTCGGCAGCGCCGACATGTCGATCAATTAAGCAAGACGAAACGAAGAGGCTACACATGCGCAAGATATCCGGGAAATTACCCAAGGGCCTGGGACTGCACGAACCGCTCCGCCATCAAGATCACCCGCGGCCGACGACACGCAGGCAATTCATTGCGCAGAGTTTCATGACGGGCGGTGCGACGGTGCTCATGCCGCCGCTTATCAGCCTGCTCGCCGACCCGCGGGCCGCGCAGGCCGCTTCGCCGACGCTGCCGACCGATATTCAGAATGCGATCACCGCCTGCGGGATCACGGCGGGCGCGGGCTTGATTCCTTTCATCTGCTTCGACCTGTCGGGCGGCGGCAATATTCTGGGATCGAATGTTCTGGTCGGAGGCCCCGGCGGCCAGCTGGATTTTCTGAGCGTGGCGGGCTACAACAAGCTGGGTTTGCCGGGCACGATGGTGCCCAATTCCAGCAGCACCGGAAGCTTCGTGGACAGCACATTCGGGCTGCGTTTCCATTCCGACAGCGCCCACCTGCGCGGCATGAAGAGCGTCGTGTCGACCCCGTCGGCCATGGCCAATACCACAGGCACGGTGATTCCGGCGCTTTCGCAGAACGACACCAGCAACAATCCTCACAATCCGATGTACGGCATTTACCAGGTGGGCGCGCGGGGCGCCTTGCTGAACCTGATCGGCTCCGAAAGTTCGGTTTCCGGCGGCAACTCGGTGGCGCCGCCGAACATGATCAATATTGCCGCGCAGCCCACCAAGATCGCGGACTCCACCGATTCGCAGGGTTTGGTCAACACCGGACAGCTGAGCACCTTGCTCCCCAATCCAACCGGGCCGATCACGGTACCGACCGACGTAACCAATGTGCTGATGTCGATGAAGCGCATCAGCGACGCCAAGTACCCGATGGTCACCGCCTATGGAAGCGGCCTTCCGGGCGGTGCCCCCACGGTGGCGAACGCCAATGCGCTTGCGTTGGGGCCGAGCGGAACCCAGGCCTGCGCCTACACCAAGGCCGCCTACCTGCTCAACAGGTATCCCAGCCCCGCCGCAATCAATCCCGACGTCGATCCGAATATCGTCGGTTCGAGCGGAATATTCTCGACGGCTCAATACCAGGGCAATTCCGACTTTCGGAAGACCGCCGCCGTCATGAAGCTGGTGATCGACGGCGATGCGGCGGCCGGCACCATCCAACTCGATGGCTTCGACTATCACACGGGCGAGCGCGCCACCGGCGAGACGCGGGATTATTCGGCAGGCCAGTGCATCGGCGCCTGTTTGGAATATGCCGCGCGTGTCGGCAGCCCGGTGATGATTTATATCTTCAGCGACGGCTCGCTGGCGAGCAACGGCATGATCGACGACTCCGCGGCCGGCCGTGGCAAGTGCGTATGGACCGGCGACAACCAAAATGTCTCGGCAAGCTATTTCTTGGTCTACGATCCCAAGGCCAAGCCCCAACCCGCGCAGAGCAATCCGGAAATGAGCCTGCAGCTGGGCTATTGCAATCCGGACGGCTCGCAAAATACGACCAGCAGCCCCGCGGGCAACAATGTCTTCAACCTGGTGCAGATCGTGGTTCTGAACTATATGGCGCTCCACAACGCCTCAGCCGCGTCGGCTTTTCCCAGCCTGTATCCCGCGCCGAACTTGAACAACACGCTGGGCACCGGTTCCGCTCTACAGTCGTTGATTTCCTATCAACCCCTCGCCAGCCTGGTGAACGGCAAAGTTCCCGGTTGATCGCGGGCTGGCGCCTTGTCTCAAACCAGAGACAGGGTTGTTACGTAGAAGCGGGTCGCTTGTAATGAATTGGGCCGGCGCCCCCGAAGTTGCGTTGGGTAGCCCTGCTTACCGCGCATTCGGGAATTTCGACTAATTTCCACGAATGTGCGCTAAGTCATACAGAAATCTCGCGTGCGGCCTGGTGTTGCGTTGACACTGGGGCCGGCATCTGCGATTTTGCATAAGGTGGCCTTTGAAGAACTCAAGGTCTAGGACAGCGGGTTACCAGAGTGAAAAATTCATCGCCGTGCTGCGGGCGGGTCTCGAAAACCATCAGCTCAAGACTGTTGCGGTGAGGCGCTCGCCGCATGCATAGAGCATTGCTCGCCGGCTGCCTGATTCTCTGTGCCGCATCCGCCGTGCCGTCGATCGCGGCAGCGCCGCCGACCCTGCTGGGCAAGGAGGCGCCCGACTTCGTGCTGAAGGCGATGGACGGCAGTAACCTGCGCATGTCCGAATTTCGCGGCCAGGTGGTATTGGTGAATTTTTGGGCACGGTGGGCCGGCGACTCGCGGCAGGAGATGCCGGCGCTCGATCGAATCAACACCACTTATGAGCGCGCCGGTCTGGTGGTGCTCGGAGTGTCCGTCGACGAGGACCTGGTCCATGCGCGCGAGTTTGCGGGCGCCATGAAAGTGTCATATCCCATCATGTTCGACACCGGTTCGGATATCGGCCGGGAGTACTTGCTGCAGAAAATGCCCATGACGATCCTGGTGGATCGCGCGGGCGTCGTACGGTACACCAACGTCGGCTTCAAGCGCGGCGACGAGCGCGCTTATCTTGATCACATTCGCGAATTGCTGCGCGAGTAAGCAATAGGTCGGTCTATGAATTCCAAGTATCGAGTTGTGTCGATCATCGTGCGCGGGGCCCTGCTGGCCTGTGCCTGGGGCGCGGCGGCGGTGTCTTCGCCGGCCGGCGCGGCACCTGCCGCCACAGCGGCCGCCGCTACCACACCCGCTACTGCCACAGCGGCTGCCGCAGCGCCCGCTGCTGCTACACCTGCTACCGCGACGCCCACGTCCGCCACACCGCCTCCCGCTGCGGCTACCGCCGCGGGCACTGCGCCGGCCGCCGCACCGCCCGCCGACTTCGAGACTCTGGATCAGGAAGTGCAGGGGCTGAAGAAGGACGTCATCGATCTGAACAAGGATTTGTTCGTGCTGGAGGAGGAACTGCTGTTCCCCGCCAACACCCAGGTTGCCTTGTACGTATCCATGGACGTCGGCGCGTTTTTTGCCCTGGATTCCGTAACCATCAAGATCGACAACAAGGAAGTGAAGAACTACTTGTACACGGCGCGCGAGGCGGATGCCCTGCTCAAGGGCGGCGTGCAGCAAATCTACCTGGGCAATCTGAAAGTCGGCAAGCATGAACTGGTGGCGTTTTTCACGGGCAAGGGCCCGCAGGAGCGGGACTACAAGCGCGGCGCGACGATTACCTTCGATAAGGGCGTGGGCGCCAAGTATCTGGAACTCAAGATCACGGACCGGGTAGCCAAGCATCAGCCAGAGTTTCTGATCAAAGATTGGGAATAATGCGTGCAACGCGTGAGTAACAAACTCCGGCCGTTCATCCTGAGCGGGTTGCTGCTGGCGCTGCCGCCGGCGGTGGCGTATGCCAAGAACATCAAGCCGGATCCCGACGGCCTGCCGCCGCAGGACGTGAAAGACCTGCATTACGGCGACGTGCTTTTCTACTTCTTTCAAGACGATTATTTCGATTCGATTACACGCCTGCTCGCGGCGCGGCAGCTCGACCGCATCCCGCACACTCAGGGCGAAGCGGAGCTTCTGCTGGGCGGCTTGTATCTGTCCCTGGGCGAGCATGTCGAAGCCGGCAAGATTTTCGAAGCGCTGCTGAACCAAAACACCTCCGAAGCGGTGCGCAACAAGGCCTGGTTCTATCTGGGAAAGGTCTGGTATCAGCGCGGCTACCTGCAGGAGTCCGAGCGTGCCCTGCGCCAAGTCTCGGACAAAGTCGATCCGCGCATCAGCGCCGAGCGCTACATGCTGCTGGCGCAGCTGATGATGCGGCAGGATCGGTACGACGACGCCATTGCGGCGCTGAGCAATTGGCATGGCGCCCCCGATTGGACCGCCTACGCGCAATTCAACTTGGGCGTGGCTCTGGTGCGCAAGGACCGGCTCGCCGACGCCATCCGCTATCTCGACCAGGTGGGGCGCATGGAGACCCGCAGCGAGGAGCTATTGTCGCTCAAGGACAAGGCCAATCTGGCGCTGGGATTCGCGCTGTTGCAGGCGAAGCGGCCGGCAGATGCCAAACCCATCCTGGAGCGCATACGCCTCGAGGGCCCTTTCTCGAGCAAGGCGTTGCTCGGCGTCGGCTGGGCGGATGCCGGAATGGGTGAATTCAAACGCGCGCTGGTGCCATGGCTGACTCTGCGCAAGCGCAGCTTGCTCGACTCGGCGGTCCAGGAGTCCTTTCTCACGGTGCCCTACGCTTACAATCAATTGTCAGCGACGGGTCAGGCTGCCGAGTACTACAACACCGCCATCGAGTCCTTCGATGCGGAGATGCAAGCTCATCGACGACTCGATCGAGCAGATCCGCAACGGACATTTGCTCGACCGCCTGCTGGATGACGACAAAAAAGACACATTGACTTGGTATTGGCAGCTCACGACTCTGCCGAATGCTCCCGAGTCGCGCTATTTGTATGCGCTGTTGGCGAGCAACGAGTTTCAGGAAGGCCTGAAGAATTATCGCGAACTCAACTTCATGAGCCGCAATCTGGAGGCCTGGCGCGAAGACGTATCCGCCTTCGACGACATGCTGGATACCCGCCAGGAGGCATACAACGAGCGTGTGCCGAAGGCCGATGCCGTCATGGCGGCGACCGATCTCGAAGGGTTGACGCAAAAGCGCGTGGATTTCGAATCACGCATCAACGAAATCGAAAGGTCCAGCGACGTCGCGGCCTTGGGCACACCCGAGGAGCAGCGCACCTGGACGAGATTGAAGCGCATCGAGGACTATCTTTCGTCGAAACGGGGGCGGCGCACCCGGACGACCCGGATCTGGCCGAGATGAGGGAGAAGCTGCGCTTGATGAAGGGCGTGATGTACTGGCGGCTGTCGTCGAGCTTCAAAGCCAGGCTGTGGAACGAACGGCGCTCGGTCAAGGAACTCGAAGCTGAACTCAAGGAAACACAGAAGCGGGCGGTGCTGGTGAAGCAGGCGCGGGCCGGAGTGCCGGCCAATACCGGTGCCTATGGCGGGCGAATCGCAGCCATACGAGCCCGGATGGATGGATTGCAGCAACGTCTCGCCGAGGTATCGGAACAGCAGAATCGGTTTCTACAGACGCTCGCCATCAGCGAACTCGAGGGCCAGAAAGCCCGCATCGCGACCTACCAGCTTCAGGCGCGCTACGAGCTGGCGGCGATTTACGACGCCACGAACAATAAGCCGAAGGCGGCAAAGCCGTGACGAAGCGCGTACCCGCCATATCGAGGGGGAGGCGCGCACTCGCCATGTGCGGAGGGGCCCGCGCACCCTCCGCGCCGAGCGGAGTACGCGGTGCAGTGGGCGCGGCGGCACTGGCCACGGCGCTGCTGGCGGGCCTGGGCCATGCCGCGAATCAGAATCCGCCGACCATCAAGGATCTCGAAGGCCAGCAAGTGGACGTCAACACCGAGCCGCCGAAGAACGTCGACGACAAGAAGACCATGGACAGCTATCGGCGCTTTCTCGACCTCAATGCCGGCGATGCCGCGCTGCGCGCCGAAGCGTTGCGGCGCCTCGGAGACCTCAACCTCGAGAGCTCCGAGTCCGAGCGCATCGAGCGCGAACTCGTGACCAACGAGGGCTTGCGCGCCACGGAAGCCATTGATTTGTATTCCGCCTTGCTGAAAACCTATCCGAAGTACGAGCGTAACGACTCGGTGCTCTACCAGCTCGCGCGCGCCTACGAACTCAACGCTCAGCCTGACAAGGCGCTGGCGTCCCTGGATCAGCTGGTGGCCAGCTATCCGAACAGCCATTACATCGACGAAGCACAGTTTCGGCGCGGCGAATTGTTGTTCTCGGACAAGGCGTATCCCCCGGCGCAGACGGCGTACGAAGCGGTCATCAAGATCGGGACGTCGTCCCCGTTCTACAACCAGAGCCTTTACAAGCACGGCTGGTCGCTGTTCAAGCAGGGCGAGAACGAGCGCAGCTTGGATTCTTTCGCAGGCGTGCTCGATTCGGTGCTGGTGTCGAAGCGCGATCCGAACGAGCTGGTCGAGCTCGAGACCCTGAGCCGGCCGAATCGCGAATTGGTGGAGGACACTTTTCGGGTCATGAGCATCACCTTCTCCTATCTGGAAGGCCCGAAAACCGTCGACGAGTTCGTCAAGCGCCACACGCCGCCCGGCCGGCCGCCGCGGCCGTATTCGTATCTTCTGTATGCGCGCCTGGGCGATCTCTACATGGAGAAGGAGCGCTACACGGACGCGGCCGACAGCTACCGAGCTTTCGTTTCGCAGGATCGCAACAACGAGAAGGCGCCGCTGCTGGAGATGCAGGCGATCGAGGCCTACCAGAAGGGCGGTTTCCCGCAGCTCGTGCTGCAGGGCAAGAAGGAGTTCGTCGAGAACTACGGCTTCGGCACGGCGTACTGGCAGGGTCGAGAGGTCAAGAACGAGCCCAAAGTCGTGGCCGAACTCAAAACCAATCTCAAGGACGTGGCGCAGTACTACCACGCCCAGGCGCAGCGCACCAAGAATGTGGCGGATTATCAGGAGGCGGCGAAGTGGTACCGCAGTTACCTCACTTCCTTCCCGGACGATCCGGATTCGGCCGTCACCAATTTCCTGCTCGCCGACACCTTGTTCGAGAGCAAGCAATATCTGGAGGCGGCGAAGGAATACGAAAGCACCGCTTATCACTACGGCAAACATGAGAAGGCCGCGGCGGCGGGCTATGCTGCCGATCGTCGCCTACGGCAAGCAGGAAGAGACTTTGAGCGGCGAGGCCAAGGCCGCGGTTCACAGCCGCAGCGTCGACAGCTCGCTGAAATTCGCGCAGACCTTCCCGGCGCATCCGGAGAGTGCGCAGGTGCTGACGCGCGCCGCCACGGATCTGTATGCGGCCAAGGATTATCCGCGGGCGGTCGAGGCGTCCGAGGCGCTGCTGGCGCGCCAGCCGCCCGTGGATGCCACCAAGCAACGCGTCGCCTGGACGGTGATCGGCAATTCGAATTTCGATCAGGGCGTGTTCGACAAGGCGGAAACCGCCTACACCCACGCGCAGACTCTGATGCCGGCCAACGATCCGGAGCGGCCGGTGATCGTCGAGCGGCTGGCGGCATCGATCTACAAGCAGGGCGAACAGAAGAGCAAGTCCGGCGACAATGCAGCGGCGGTGGATGATTTCCTGCGCGTGGCGGCGTTGGCGCCGACCTCGAAGGTGCGCGCGAATGCGGATTTCGATGCGGCGGCGCTGCTCATCAAGGACAAGCAATGGGATCGGGCCATCGTCGTGCTGGAGGGATTTCGCCGCAATTTCCCGCAAAGTCCACTGCAGGCCGATGTCACACGCAATCTTGCGGTGGCCTACGCGGAATCGAATCATCCCGGGCAGGCGGCGGCGGAGTTCGAACGAATTGCGCAGGCGCCGGGCGAAGCGCCGGACGTGCAGCGTGAAGCCACTCTGCAGGCGGCCGATTTGTACGACAAATCGGGCGACACGGCGAAGTCGCACGCCATGCTCGAGGCCTTCGTCAAGCATTTCCCGCAGCCGCTGAATCCGGCGATGGAGGCACGCAACAAACTGAGCTTGATGGCCGAAAAAGCCGGGCGATACCGACGGCTCGCGATTATTGGCTGAAGGACATCATCGCCGCCGATCGTGCCGCGGGCGCGGCGCGCACCGATCGCAGCCGGGCCTTGGCGGCGAAGGCCACCTTGACCTTGGCAATCCCGCTGCGCGAGGAATTCAAGCGCATCAAACTCGTGGTGCCGCTCAAGAAATCGCTGGCCGAGAAGCGCAAGGCCATGGAGGCTGCGCTCAAGGCCTACGAGCAGGCGGCCGACTACCAGGTGGCCGACGTCACGACCGCGGCGACCTTCGAGAGCGCCGAGTTGTATCGTCAGCTGGGCAAGGACTTGATGAGCTCGGAGCGGCCGAAGAACCTGAACAAGGACGAATTGGAGCAGTACGACGTATTGCTCGAGGAGCAGGCTTTTCCGTTCGAGGAGAAGGCGATCAAATTGCATGAAGTCAACGCGGCGCGCACCAAGGACGGCACCTACGATGAGTGGGTGCAGAAGAGCTTTGCCGCGCTGGCACAACTCAATCCAGGCCGTTACGGCAAGGTGGAGATCGGTGAGCAGCTGGTCGAATCGATTCGTTAGCGTGAGCGCGCTGGCGCTGCTCGCTGCTTGTCAGAGCGCGCCGCCGCGGGCGTCGAGCGCGCCTGCGAAAGACCAGCACACCGCCGCGGAATCCGGCACCGCGGCGTCAGGTGCCGGCGCTGCATCCGACTCCGCGCCCATCCCCGAGCGTGCGGCACAGCAATATGCGCAGGCACTGCAGCTCATGAAATCGGGGCGCAATACCGACGCGGAGCTGGAGTTCCAGCAACTGGTCGCCGGCTATCCGCAATTGACGGGACCGCAGCTGAATTTAGGACTGCTGTATGTGCGCGATTCGCGTCTGCCGGAAGCAGAGGCTGCTTTCAAGACCGCGCTCGAAAATAGTCCGACCAATGTGGTGGCCGGCAATGAACTGGGTATCGTCGAGCGAAAGCTGGGTAAATTCACGGAAGCCGAGGCGGCTTATCAGCGTACGATAGCCGCTGATCCGAATTACGCTCCGGCGCATCTGAACCTGGGCGTGCTCTACGATCTGTATCTTGCGCAGCCGCAAAAGGCGCTCGAGCAGTTCGAGCGCTACATGGAAATTGCCGGTGAGAATAAACAGGTCACCGGCTGGCTGGCGGAATTGCGCAAGCGCACCGGAGCGCCGGCACGGGCGCCGGCCCCGACATCGACACCCACAGCGGCGCCGGAAACGGCGTCGCCGCCGGTGACGGCACCGACGTCAGCACCGGAAACGGCACCGCCGCCGGCGACACCGCCGCCGCCGACGCCCCAGAAGGAGGCCGCATGAACAGCGTAGCCAAGATCTTGAGTGCAATAGCCCTATGTTGCGCCGTATCGGCGACCGCGGTGGCGCAACAGCCGGCTTCACCCGCAGTGCCCCCCGGGTCCGACGCACCGGCGCCGTCCGCGGCGACGCCTGCTCCCACGGGCAAGCCGTCCAAGGCGACTGCGCAATCCGAGGCGGGGGAGCCGCGCGCCGATACTTCGAGTCCGGCAAACCCCGAGGCCACGGACCGCTCGGCTGCGACAAATCCCGCCGCTGGAGGCCCGCCTCCCGCGGCCGCCACACCGTCTTCCGGCCACCCCGCCACCGCCGCCCGGACCTCGGCTGACCGCGCCGTGCCGGGCTCAGGATCGGGCCAGAAATCAGCTTCCAAGACCGATCGGATCGACCTGGGGACGGCGACCGTCACGGGCGACCGTGAGCAGCCCAAGGTCATGTATATCGTCCCGTGGAAGAAATCGGATATAGGCGATCTGGCCAAGCCCATGAATAGCCTGGTAGATGAAATTCTTGCACCCGTCGATCGGGATGTATTCAAACGCGAGGTGATTTATTACCACGCAGTGCAAGCAGAGGCGTCTCAAAATGGTGCACCGCCCAAGCCGGCGCAGCAGGGTGAGAAGTAAGTCCGCTGCTAATTGTACAGAATCTGGTTGAATCTTAAGTTCGGAGCGGAAGGCATTTTTTAGGAGCGCGCAGATGAATTTCATGAATTCGGTGGTCAATTTCTTCAAGGACGGCGGAGTGTTCCTCTACCCCCTGGCCTTGATATTCGTGGTCGGGGTATCGATCGCCATCGAGCGGTACGTGTACCTGACCCGCGAGACCTTTCGCAACCGCAGCTTGTGGGATGAGCTGGTGCCCGCCTTGAGCGCCGGCAACTTCAAACAGGTGGTGGGCCTGACGCAGAACTCCAAAGCGTCGATCGCCACCATACTGAACTATGGGGTGGCCCGGGTCGCGAGCGCACGCCGCCGCGACGACATCGAAAAGGCGATGGACGAGAGCCTGCTCGAGGTCATTCCGCGCATCGAGAAACGCACTCACTATTTGTCGTCCCTGGCCAACGTCGGCTTGCTGATCGGCTTGCTCGGCACCATCACCGGCTTGATCGGCGCTTTCAGCGCCGTGGCAACCGCCAATCCGGCGGAGAAGGCCAGCCTGTTGGCGGCGGCCATTTCGGTCGCGATGAACAACACCGCATCGGGTTTGGCGGTGGCGATCACTCTGCTCACGGCGCATATGTTTCTCGAATCCAAGACCACCTCGCTCATCGACAGCTTGGAGATTGCCTCCGTGAAATTCCTGAATTCCATCAGCGAACGGCAAGGCGACCGCCCGGCGCATGAACCCGCGGCTGCGGCCGCCTCTGCGGCACGCGCTCCGACCGCCGCCCGCGGCACCATCTAGCTCGAGACCTGCCCTCAGGATAGCGTTCTCCATGAAGTCAAAGTCCGCGCGCCTAGTCCGACGCAATCACGCCCGCTACCACCAGGGACGTGATGACCTCAACATCGTGCCCATGATCGACATGATGGTGATCTTGGTGTTCTTCTTGATCTTTACCGCGGTGTTTTCCAAGACGAACATTCTTCAGATGAATCTGCCCGCCAGCAGCAATGCTGCTCCGCTCGACCTGCCCAAGGGATTGAAGCTCGAAGTGATCATTCGTCCCGACGACCTCGTGATCAACGACCGGAACTCCGGGCCTTTGAAGACGCTGGCCAACACCGCGGCCGGTTATGACTACGACGGTCTGTCGGAATTCATGCGGCGGGTCAAAGCGCAATTCCCGCAGATGACCGACGCCACCATCCTGCCCGGCCCGGCGGTCAACTACGATACCTTGGTGCAGGTCATGGACGCGGTTCGCGTGTATCAGCTGCCGGTGGCGCCGTTTTCCAAAGCGGAGCTGTTTCCGGATATCGCCATTGCGGATGCGCCCACATGATGTCCTCCCGGATCAAGCGCCATCGGCGGCGCAGGCATGGTGCGAATCATTTCGCCTTGATTCCGTTCATCGACATGATGACCATCCTGGTGGTATTCCTGCTGGCGCACACGGCGGAGGTCGATATCCTGCCGAACACCAAGAACATATCGATTCCTCAGTCGTTGTCCGATCGCAAGCCCAGCGCCGCCGTGGTGGTCATGGTCACCAAGGACTCGGTGTACGTGGACGGGCAACTGGTCGGCTCGTTGAACGAAGTCGTGGCCGATCAGGGACCGTTTTTCGCGCCGCTCAAGGCGGCGCTGCTGGCGCAGAACGCGCGTAGCCTGAACAGCGCGCAGCAAACCGACATCTCCAAGCGCGAAGTCACCATCATGGGCGACAAGAGCACGCCTTACAGCGTGCTGAAGAAGATCATGCTGACTTGCAGCGAAGCCGAGTACGGCAAAGTGTCGTTCGCCGTGGTCGAGCGTGAAAGGGCGGCGACTTAAATGGCCGCCGCGAATCCCGCCCAACGCATCCCCACCGGACTCGCGCCGTACTACCGGCGCTATGAGCTGCCTTGGTCGCCGTCGGAGGAGATGGAACGGCGCTTCCGCAACATTCTGCGCAATCTCGCGATCGTGTTTGCAATATTCGCGGTGCTCATGCCTTTTCTGCCGCGGCACGAGCGGGTCGTGAACACGGATTCATTGCCCGAGAGAGTGGTGCAGCTGGTCATGGAGCCGCCGCCCCCGCCGCCTCCGCCTCCGCCTCCCAAGCCGGAAAAGCCGGTCGAAAAGGCGCCGGTCGCCGCCAAGCCGACGCCGCCCGTGGATGCGCGGGTCAAGGCATCGAAGAGCGGACTGCTGGCGAGCATGGATGACTTGGCGGCCTTGCGCGATCAGGTCGACCTCGACAAATTCGCGAAGGATCAGCCCAAGACCACCGACCCCGGCGATGTCAGCGTGGTGACGCGAAATATCATCACGTCGAAGGCCGGGGGCACCAGCGGCGGCATCAGCGCGCCCAGCAGCAGCGGCCTCGCCGCGGGTTCGGGCTCGCTGAACGGCATCCACACGACGCAGGTGAAGGACCCGAACCTCGGCACATCGGGCCAGGCGGCGACCCGCGCCGGCGGCAGCGGCAAGGCTTCGCGCAGCGCGGACGAAATCGCGCTGGTGTTCACCAAGAACAAAGGCGCCATCGATTCGATGTATGCGCGGGCCCTGCGCGACAATCCGGCATTGCAAGGCAAGGTCGTGCTGGAATTGACCATCGCTCCGTCCGGCGAAATCACGGCGGCGCGCATCGTTTCGTCGGATCTCAACGACAAGGAATTCGAGAGCAAGCTGCTGGCGCGCAGTCCGCCTGTTCAGGTTCGAGGCCAAGGATGTCGCGACTCTGACCGCCACCAAACCCATAGATTTCTTCCCAGCCGGATGAACATTCAATCAGAAATCGAGTTCTTCAGCGACTTGGGCCTGGTCGACAAGGCCCGGTTCGTCACGCGCCTGATCTTCGAGATCGCCGAGGAGGCCAAGGTGGGAGCGGGCGACGGCCAGGATGCGGTGCGCCTGCGTTTCGCCAACGAAATGAACCAGCGACTGGCGCGTTTCGCGTACCAGATACTGGGCGAGGACGCGGCGCGTCCCCAGGACGAGTCGTCATTCGCATGCTGCTCGGGGCGCGCACCGACAAGAACGCGGAGCGCATCATGCAGAACGCCTATCGCCGCGTTCTGACGGGTTTCGAGAGCTTCGACACCACGGTGCTGCTCAACAGCCCTCGTTGAGAGTCCGGAGCGCTTAGGGGGCCGGTCCGTCGGACTGAACGGCGTCGCTTTCGAACAGATGCAGCAACTGCTCGGCGGATTCGCGGGTCGTCTGCAGGAACTTGCTTTCGTCGTCTTTCACCGCCAGCTGTTTCGCCATGGTGGCTTCGTCGTGAGCCCGGAACCGGCGCACCGTTTCCAGCGCCTTCGCTTTGGACAGTCCCAGCGTCTCGAGGACCCTCGCGGACATCTCCAGGCTCGATCCCAGGGTCTCGCGAATCGAGTAGCGCACATCCAGATCCATCAGCCGAAACGCATGCTGGCGATTGCGCGCGCGCGCGAAGATCTTCAAGTGCGGAAAATGCTTGCGGATCAGCTCCGCGGTGCGCACCGAGGCTTCGACGTCGTCGATGGCGAGCACGAAGACCTCGGCATTCTCGGCGTGCGCGGCGCGCAGCAATTCCAGGCGCGAGGCATCTCCGTAGAAAACCTGATTGCCGAAACGGCGCAGAAAGTCCACTTGAGTTTGACTGGCCTCGAGCGCGGTGAAGGAAATCTGCTTGGCACGCAGGATGCGGCCGACGATCTGGCCGAAGCGGCCGAAGCCCGCGATGATGACCTTGGGGTATAGCTCGTCCGGCGTATCGAACGGCCGGCTGTCCGCCTCCTTCTTCTTGAACAGGGCATCGTGCAGCATCAGCAGCAGCGGGCTCAAGATCATCGAGCCGGTCACCGACCAGCACCAGGAGCTCGGCGATTTCCGTATCCATGATGCCGAGAGTCGCGGCGAGCCCGAACAGCACGAACGCGAATTCGCCGCCCGACGGCAGGCTGAATGCCAGGCCGCGGCCGGCCGCGTTCGGCAGTCCGGACGAGCCGGCCGATGCCGCGCAGCACGGCGACCTTCACCAGCATGAAGCCCAGGGTGAGGCCGAGCAGGGTCAGCGGCTTTTCGCGCACCAGTTGCCAGGTTGGCCGACATTCCGACGGTGATGAAGAACAGGCCCAGCAGCAAACCCTTGAACGGTTCGATGTCGGCCTCGAGTTCATGGCGGAATTCGCTGTCCGCGAGCAGTACGCCGGCCAGGAAGGCGCCCAGGGGCAGCGACAATCCGACCTGGCTGACGAGCAGCGCGGTTCCGATCACGACCAGCAGTCCTGCCGCCGTGAACGCTTCGGCGACGCGCGTCGCGGCGACGATCCGCAGCATGGGGCGCAGCACGTAGCGACCGCCGATGACGGCGGTCGCGAGCACGGCGACGAACTTGATCGCCAACCAGCCGTCCGGGCCGCCGCTTCTGGCGGCGGCGACGCCCAGCAGCGGGAGCAGGGCGAGCGCCGGCAAGACTGCAACGTCCTGAAACAGTAAGATACTGAAGGCGGAGCGGCCATATTGAGAGTTGAGCTGGCCGCGTTCGGCCAATAATTGCAGAACGAGCGCCGTGGACGACATCGACAGACCGAAGCCGATGATCAGCGCGGATTGCCAGGTTTGCCCGAAGCCGAAATACGCGGCCGAACCAAGGCCTACAGTGGTCGCGAGCACTTGCACCAGTCCCAATCCGAAGATGGATTTGCGCATCACCCACAGGCGCGAGGGCTGCAGCTCGAGCCCGATGACGAACATCAGGAGTACGATGCCGAACTCCGCGATGTGCTCGGTGGCATCGATCCGGCTGATGAGGCCGAGACAGCCGGGGCCGATGATGATTCCGGCAGCCAGGTAGCCCAGGACCGAGCCCAATTTGAAGTAGCGGAATATGGGGATTGCGATGACGGCGGCGGCGAGAAATATAGCGATCTGGGCCAATAGGCTCATGGTAGTGTTTCTCCGTTCTCTGTCGCGAGCCTAGCACTATGTATCGCCAAAACATTCAGTTTCCCATCAAGGACTCGGCACTGCGCGAGGACGTGCATGCCTTGGGCACCTTGATCGGCGAGACCCTTCGCGACCAGGGGGGAGAGGAGTTCTTCCAGCTCGTGGAAGGGGATCGGATGGCGGCAATTCGGCGGCGCGAAAGCGCTTCCGCGGATGATGCGGGGACGGAGCCAGGAGCGGAGGCCGGTTTACAGCAGCGTACTGCGGGCCGATCGCCGTCGGCGGCCACCGACTTGACTCGCGCGTTCTCGATTTGGTTCCAGGCGGTGAATACGGCGGAGAAGGTGCATCGTGTGCGCCGTCGCCGCCAGTACCTCAACGATTCCAGCACTTCGCAGCCCGGCGGCATCGCCGACTGCATCGCGCGCCTGCAGCGCGACGGGGTGACGCTTGGCGCAGGCGCTTGATCTGATCGGGTCCATGAGCATCGAGCCGGTGTTCACGGGGCATCCGACCGAATCGACCCGGCGCACGATCTTGCGCAAACAGCAGCACATCGCGCAGGACCTGCTCGACCGGCTCAATCCGGCTTTGACGCCGGCCGAATTGAATACCCTGTGGGCGCGCGTGCGGCTCGAGGTCACCAGCATCTGGCAGACCGAGGAGCATCCCCGCGAACGCCTCACGGTGGCCGACGAGCGCGAGCACGTGCTGTTCTACTTGATCGACATTCTCTACCGCGTCGTGCCGTTGTTCTACGAGGAGATCGAGGCGGCGCTGGCGAAGGCCTTTTCGGTGCCGGCGGAGACGCTCGACGTGCCGAGCATTCTGCATTTCGGCTCCTGGGTGGGCGGCGACATGGACGGCAATCCCGACGTGCACGGCAAGACCATCCGCGAGACCTTGCATCGGCATCAGCAGGTGATCGTCTCGACCTATTTTGCGGAATGCGGCCAGCTCGCCGAGACGTTGAGCCAGAGCGCGAACCGCGTCGGCGTGAGCGCCGCGCTCGCCGCACGCATCGATTCCTACAGCGCGATATTGCCGGGCGCCCAGGCGCTCGCGCCGGCGCGGCACGACCGCATGCCTTACCGGATGTTCTTCGGCCAAATCGGCGAGCGCCTCAAGGCGACCTACGACGGGCGCCCGAACGCCTATCAGAATCCGGACGAATTGCTGGCCGACATAGCCCTGGCCGCCGATAGCCTGACCTTGAATCGCGGGCGCCATGCCGGATACTTCCTGGTGCGGCGCTTCATGCGCCGAGTCCGCACTTTCGGCTTTCATCTTGCGACGCTGGACGTCACCCAGCACGCGCACATGCATGATCAAGTCATTGCGCAGGGCCTCGGTGATGCCGGACTGGCCGTGCGCTGGCCCCCGAGGAGCGGCTGCAGCAGCTGCGCGACTTGCTGGCCCGCGATCAGGGGCCGACTTCGGCTTTCGACGCCTTGGGCCGGCGCAGCCTCTGGGTGTTCGAAGCCATCGCGCAGGCGCGGCACAAATTCGGCGGCCGCGCCATCGGCCAATACATCGTGAGCGGCGCACAGGGGCCAGAAGACGTGCTCGCCGTTCTGCTTGCTGGCCCGCTGGGCCGATATCAGCGACAAGCGCACCGGCGAGTCGCCCCTCGACGTGGCACCTCTGCTCGAGTCCATCGACTCCTTGGAGCGGGCGGGGGAGGTCCTGCGTGCGCTTCACCGAGAGCCCGCGTACCGGCGGCATTTGGCGTCCCGCGGCAATCGCCAGATGGTGGTGATCGGTTATTCCGACACCAATAAGGAAGGCGGAATTGCGGCCTCGCGCTGGGCCCTGCAGGTGGCGCAGACCGCGGCTGCTGGAGGCGGCGCGCGAGACCGGCATCAAAGTGCTCATTTTCCACGGCCGCGGCGGTACGCCGGCGCGCGGCGGCGGCCGCACCGAGAACCTGGTAGAGGCGGCGCCGTCCGGGGCCGATCCGCGGCGTCCTGCGTTTGACCGAGCAGGGCGAAGTCGTCAATCAGAGTTACGGCTTACGGCCGATCGCGATGCGCACGCTCGAGCGAACGTTTGCATCGGTGGCCTTGGCGACGGCGCATGCCGGAGCGAGGCCGCCGACACCGGCCGTGTACCTGGAGGCCATGCAAACCATCGCTGCGCGGAGCCTGGCGGTCTACCGCGAACGGGTGTTCGGCAATGCGCAGTTCTTCGAATATTTTCGCGCGGCGACTCCGCTCGACGTAATCGAACGCATGCACATCGGTTCGCGTCCGGCAACCCGCGCCGACGGCAAGGGGATCCGTGCGCTGCGCGCCATTCCCTGGGTATTCGCATGGACGCAAAGCCGCCACATGCTGCCCGGATGGTACGGCTTCGGCAGTGGTCTGTCCGCCGCGCTGGATCAGCACGGAGACGATGTGGTGGAAAAGATGGTCGCGCATTGGCCCTTTTTTGCGCACCTGCTCGACGATGTGGAAGCCATGCTGGGGCGCACCGACCTGCAGATCGCGAGTCACTACGATGCGCTGGCCGGCGATGCGTTGCGGACGCAGGCCGAACCCATCCGCAGGGAATACGAGTTGACTGTGGCGCACGTGCTGCGGCTGCGCGGCTCTGCGCGACTGCTCGACAGCGATCCGACCCTGCAGCGGTCGATCAATTTGCGCAACCCCTATATCGATCCCATGCATCTCATGCAGGTGGATCTACTGCAGCGCTGGCGCGCCACAGGCCGCGAGGACCAAGCGCTCTTCGGCGCCCTACGCGCCACCATCAGCGGGATCGCACAGGGTCTCCAAGCGACCGGCTGACCTCCATTCCCCCCGTAAGTCGTGACTGTATCGTTCAGCGGCGTAAGGCAGGGCTAGAGGGGCCTCATCATGAATCGA
Source organism: uncultured Gammaproteobacteria bacterium (assembly GCA_963807505.1). Lineage (GTDB taxonomy): Bacteria > Pseudomonadota > Gammaproteobacteria > Steroidobacterales > Steroidobacteraceae > Bog-1198. Next base: position 428,831 of record CAWECC010000003.1, read on the forward strand.
CAACTGGCGGATTCAGTTGTCGATTCATGATGAGGCCCCTCTCGCCCGGTCTTAAACCGTTGAGCAATACAACCAACGTTTGCAGTGGGAATGGGGGTTAGCCGGTCGCTCAGCATTCGGGGACGTTGACGGCGAGGCCGCCCTGCGAGGTCTCTTTGTAGATGGTGGACATGTCGAGTCCGGTCTGGCGCATGGTGGTGATCACTTGGTCGAGCGATACCTTGTGGAAACCGTCGCCGCGCATCGCCAGGCGCGCCGCATTGATGGCTTTCACCGAGCCCATGGCGTTGCGTTCGATGCAAGGGATCTGCACCAGTCCCGCGACCGGATCGCAGGTGAGGCCGAGGTTGTGCTCCATGCCGATTTCAGCGGCGTTCTCGATCTGCTCGTTGCTGCCGTTCAGTGCCGACACCAAGCCGGCGGCCGCCATGGAACAGGCGACGCCGACCTCGCCCTGGCAGCCCATCTCGGCGCCGGAAATGGAGGCGTTTTGCTTGTAGAGCATGCCGATCGCGGCGGCTGTGAGCAGGAAGCGAATCACGCCGTCGTCGTCGGCCCCGGGCTCGAATCGCCGGTAATAATGCAGCACGGCCGGCACGATCCCTGCCGCGCCGTTGGTCGGGGCCGTCACCACCTGGCCACCGGCCGCATTTTCTTCGTTGACCGCCAGCGCAAAGACGTTGACCCAATCCAGGGCATGCATGGGGCTCAGGGGATTGCCGCTCATCAGCTGGCGGTAGAGTTTCGGTGCACGCCGGCGTACGCCCAACACTCCCGGCAACAGCCCTTGGGCCTCGAAGCCGCGGCGCACGCAATCCTGCATGACTTGCCAGATCCGCAGCAAGCCGGAGCGGATATCCGCATCGTTGCGCCAGGTGCGCTCGCGGGCAAGCATCAGCTCGTGGATTTCCAAGCCGTGAGCCCGCCCGTGCTCGAGCAGGCGTGCGCCCGAATTGAACTCGTATGGAGGCTCGCGGCGGGCGGCGCCCACGTTCGCTTCGGCACCCGCCTGCACGATGAAACCGCCGCCGATGCTGTAATACTCTTCCCGCGCCAATACTTGCAGCCCCGCATCGTGTGCGGTGAAGCGCATGCCGTTGGAATGTCCGGGCAGTACCTGGTCCATGTGGAACAGAAGATTGAGCGGCTCGTCGAACGCAATCTCGTGCCGTCCTAACAAGCGGATACGGCCTTCGATCCGAATTCTGTGCAGAGTGGGTTCGACGGTGGAGGAATCGATGGTGTCGGGACTCAAGCCCTCCAGGCCCAGCAGGATGGCCCGGTCCGTGCAGTGGCCGCGGCCGGTCAATGCAAGGGAGCCGTAGAGCTGCGCGGATACCTGAGCCGTGCTTTCGAGTAAACCGCGGGCCGCCAACAATTCAACGAAGCTGCGGGCCGCATTCATCGGCCCCATGGTGTGCGAGCTGGATGGGCCTATGCCGATCTTGAAAATATCGAAAACGCTCAGACTCATGCGTTCAACCTGCGGGCAGCCATCATAGTTGTGGGGATGATACGCCGGCGGTGCCGCCGCGGCAGTCAAAAGGCGTGCCGGCAAGTGCTAGAATGCGACGAGAATAAATTCTGCACTGACTCAACTTGGATGGAGTATTCATGATTCGCAATCCGCTCATTCCGGCGGTCGCTTTGGCGGCCGCACTGACGCTTGCAGTAACCTGTGCAAACGCCGCATCCGTTCCCAGCAACATCACCGCTGCGGTCGCCGACAGCAGTCGTCCGGATGCCGACAAACAGCGGGACGCGAACCGTAAACCGGCGGAGACTCTGGCGTTCACCGGCGTCAAGCCCGGCGAGCAAGTCGCCGAGCTATTGCCGGGCGGTGGCTATTTCACGCGCATCTTCAGCAAGGCCGTCGGCGGCTCGGGACATGTGTATGCCCTGGTGCCGGCTCCCTTTCCCGACGCGCCGCCGGATGCCCCGGATTTTGCCGCACGCGTCAAGGCGATCGCGGCCGATCCGAACTACTCCAATGTCAGCGTCGTGGTCGAGCCGTTCAGCCAGCTTGCCGTGCCGGCACCCGTCGATTTGATATGGACGTCGCAGAATTACCATGACCTGCACAATTTCCCCGGGCTGGATGTGGGCGTGTTCAACAAAATGGTGTTCGACGACCTGAAGCCCGGCGGCATTTATCTCATCCTGGACCACACCGCGGAGGCGGGGTCGGGCACACGGGATACCAAGACTTTACATAGGATCGATCCGGAAGCCGTGAAAAGGGAGGTTTTGGCGGCCGGGTTCGTCTTCGTGGGGAGCAGCAATCTGCTGCAGCAGGCGAGCGATGGCCACACCCTGAAAGTGTTCGATCCGACGATCCGCGGCAAGACCGACCAGTTCATATTAAAGTTTCGTAAGCCGGGGAAGTAATTCCCGCCCCCCGGACGGCGAACTTAAGGGGGGCGTTTGCTGTCAACTAAACCGGGTCTTTTGCGTTGATTGAGGACAGGAAACTAAAGGATTCGGGCACTTGCGTTGCAAGTTGCGTTTAGCTCTTTGCGGAGACATCTGATGAAATCGGAACATTTTTCACCCTCATCCCTGGCTCGACTGCGCTTCGCCGCGCCGGTTGCGTTGACGGTTCTATTGGCGGCTTGCGTGACGCCGCCGCCGCGCGTCGTCGCGGTGCAGCCACCGCCGCCGCCACCGCCACCCCGGCTATATGTCTATCCCGCCCAAGGTCAGAGCCCGGAACAAACCGAGCGTGACCGGTATGAATGCCATATTTGGGCGGTCCAGCAAACCGGAGTCGATCCGAGCCGTCCGGACGCCAACCCCTATGAACGGGTCGTCGTTCAGCCGGCAAATCCTCCCGGTTCAGCGACGGCCGCAGGCGCCGTCGGCGGTGCAATTCTCGGTGCTCTGATCGGCGGGCCGCGCAATGCGGGCGCCGGTTTGCTCATCGGTGGGGCCACGGGAGCCATCGTGGGATCGTCTGTGGACGCCAATGCTCAGGCGCAAGCGCGGCAGGTCCAGGCGCAAATGAATGCACAACAAATCGCCGCCGCGCGCGCGCGGGCCGATTCCTATCGACGTGCAATCGGCGCGTGCTTGACGGGACGCGGCTATACAATCACCTGAGACGAACATGGATAAGGCATTGAAAACCGCGTTGCTGTCGGTGTCCCTGCTGTTTTGGGGCGTTGCGGCCAGCACGACGGCAGCGGCCGCCGATGAACCGAACCGGGCGCCGGCAGCGCGACCCGCGGCAGCGCGGCCGGGTCCTGCGCCCCGCCCGAATGGAGCGCGGCCGGTGTTCGACGGGCGCGGCCAGGTACTGGATAGCCGCTACAACCATGGCCGCTACTATCCGCAGGCGGGTACGGTCAGGGCTACGCTGCCCGAGGGTTATCGGCCTTATTTTCATGGCAGCAATCGCTATTATTTCAGCGGCGGCGTTTGGTATGCGCCGCGCGGTCCCGGCTTTGTCGTGATAGCGCCGCCGGTGGGCCTGGTCGTCGGCGTCCTGCCGCCTTACTACTCGACCGTGTGGTTCGGCGGCGTCCCCTATTACTATGCCGACAATGTCTACTACACCTGGCAACCCGACCAGAACGGCTATGCCGTGGCGAATCCGCCCAGCGATCCCGATGCGCCTCCCGACGCGCCTGCACCGCCGCCGGATCAGCAGCCGCCCCCGGATAGCGGTGTGCAAAATGATTTGATGATCTACCCGAAGAACGGCCAGACCAAGGAACAGCAGAGCGCCGACCAATTCGAGTGCAACAATTGGGCGAAGGGGCAGACCGGATTCGATCCCACGCAGCCAGGAGGCGGAAGCGCAGCCGCGGGCAATCCGGATGTGGCTCGCGGCAACTATGACCGCGCGATGTCGGCGTGTTTGCAGGGGCGGGGCTACCAGGTCAACTAATACCCCTGCGCGGTGATGTAGACCGGTTCACAAGGTCAGGGGGGATAAGGAGTGGGAAGCCAACGGGCCGGATCAGTTGGCTTCCCACTCCTTATCCCCCCTGACCGTGCGCACTGGCCGAGGTACATCACCACGCAGGAGGCACTCACCGAATGAGGAGCAGATTTGGTGCCCTCGGCGGGGTGGTGTGGAGCGGTGAGAGCATTCGCCCGAGGGGCTGAGCGGTTGCCGGGCAACGAGGAAGCAGTTGCCCGGCAACCGCTCAGCCCTCGGGCGAATACCGTCAACCGTTCAACATCATGGCACCGAGGCAAGCAAACTGCCCTGTCGCCAATCGGCGCCGTGAGCGCAATCCTACGCGGAGCGGTGCTGGCAACCGACTGTGGGCAAACGCGGCACTGGGCATACTCCATTAAAAGTGCCGTTCACTCTATCGAGGAGATGCTGCGATGCTGACCACCCACCCAAGCTCGGTTATCCAGAAAAGGGATTTGCATGTGGGCGGTCTCGGCGCGAGCGCGTCGGGTGCTCTGGCTGCGGTGGCCGACCCCATCGTGGATGCGGCCGATTCATGGATCGACAGATTGCGCGCAGCGGCGCTCGATGCCGATGACTATGTGCACGACAATCCGTGGGCTGCGCTCGCGGTCGTTGGCCTCGTAGGCGTCGCGGCCGGGTTTCTCTTGTCGCGGCGTAGTTAGGCCGCAAACAGGATTATCAACCATGACAAATTTCGACAATGTGCGGCGCAAGTTCTCCAATCACCGGCAGTGGCGTGATTTCGTCTCGGCCGTTCACGAATCGGTCAGCTACCCCTGTTCGGTGACTTATCCCATGGTCCTGGATGCGGTGCGGTCCGGCCGCGCTTGGTTCAGCGACAGTGCGGCGCTTGCAACAAGCTGGCTGAACGGCATCAAGGATTGCGGCGACGAGTTCAAGCCCGAACGCACGTAGCATCTCACGCCGAGGTCAGCGTCAATCGTTCGGGGTGCGAATACACATTGCAGTGCGCCTCGCGCAGGAACCCCACCAGCGTCAGCCCGGACGTCAGTGCGAGACTGACCGCAAGACTCGAGGGCGCGCCGATGGCGGCCAGGACGCTCACGCCGGCGCGGATCGCCTTTTGCGCGAGCTCGAAGCTGGCGCGGCCGCTCAGTACCACGATGCGGTTGGTCAGGGGCAGGTTTCCCGCCATGAGATTCATGCCGACCAGCTTGTCGAAGGCGTTGTGACGGCCCACATCCTCGGCCACATTCAGCAGATTTCCCGAAAAATCGAATAGCGCGGAAGCGTGGACGCCCCCGGTGTCGCCGAACTTCGACTGCGCCGAGCGCATGCGGTTCGGTAGACGCAGCAGCAGCGACAGAGAGGTGTGCCCGGTATCCGGAATATGCGTGGCCGCAGCGCGCGCGATGGCGGCATCGAGTCCCGTGGTGCCGCACACACCGCAACTCGAGCCGGCCGAAAAGAGGCGGGAGGGTGTGTTCGGCACTATCTGCACCGAGGGATGCAGGCGTACGTTGACCACATTCGGCCGCCGCGTGCTCGACTCGATGGCCTCGATGTCGGCCGTTTTATTCACGATGCCCTCACCGTAGAGCAGCCCCGCGGCAAGCCACTCATCGTCGCCGGGCGTGCGCATGGTCGTGCCGAACGACATGGGCTCGCCCCCCAGCGACGGATGGTGCAGCAGAAATTCCAGTGGCGCCTCAACCGCCACCCGATCGTCCTTCGATCACCTGACTATCGGCCCCGGAACGCAGAATGCGCACATTCTGGGTTCCGCCGGGCGCCGGACCCATGGCGCCGGGCGCCGGGGATGCGGATTCCGCTGGGAATGCGTTATTGGCCATGCTGGGGACCGCCCGTTTTTGCTCAAAATGACTACCCAATGATACCGTTCGCCGGTCCTGGCAACGCTATTAAAGGGGATCTGGAATGTCGAAATCAGCCGAACTCAAAGCCCGCAAGGCGGCGGCCGTGCCCAACGGGGTGGGCAGCCGCGGCATTTACGTGGCCAAGGCGGAGAATTCCGAGCTCTGGGATGTGGACGGCCGGCGCTACATCGATTTCGCCGCGGGCATCGCGGTGGTCAACACCGGCCATCGCCATCCGCGGGTCATGGAGGCGGTGGCGCAGCAGGCGCAGGCATTTGCGCATACCTGCTTCCACGTCGCGCCCTACGAATCCTATGTGCGCCTGGCCGAGCGGCTGAATGCACTGGCGCCCGGCGACTTCGCGAAGAAGACCCTGTTCCTGAATTCCGGCGCCGAGGCGGTCGAGAATGCCATCAAGATCGCGCGCTACTACACCAAGCGCTCCGCGGTCATCGCCTTTTCCGGCGGCTTTCACGGCCGCACGCTCATGACCATGGCGCTCACGGGCAAGGTCATGCCGTACAAGCGCGGCTTCGGCCCGTTTCCCGCCGAGGTTTATCACGCTGAATTTCCGCAACCCTATCGCGGCATCACGACGGAACAGGCGCTGGCCGATTTGGACCGACTGTTTCACGGCGACGTCGATCCGAAGTCGGTCGCTGCCATCATCATCGAACCGGTGCAGGGCGAGGGCGGCTTCAATGTGGCGCCCGCCGATTTCCTGCGCGCGCTGCGGCGTCTGTGCGACGAGCACGGCATCGTGATGATTGCCGATGAAGTGCAGGGCGGCATCGCGCGAACCGGCAAGATGTTTTCCATCGAGCACTGCGGGCGTCGTGCCCGATCTCATCACCGTGGCCAAGGGACTGGGCGGCGGCTTCCCGCTGTCGGGCGTGACGGGCCGCGCCACCATCATGGATGCGGCGCATGCCGGCGGCTTGGGCGGCACTTACGGCGGCAATCCCATCAGCATCGCGGCGGCGCATGCGGTACTGGATGTGATCGAGGCCGAGGGACTGTGCCAGCGAGCGGCCAGTGTCGGCGACAAAATGCGCACCCGGCTGCCAGTCGCTTGCCAAGGAATTGCCCTGCATCGGCGATGTGCGCGGTCTGGGCGCCATGGTGGCCTTCGAACTGGTCAAGGATCCCGAAGACCAAGGAGCCCGACGCCGAATTGACCGCGGCCATACTGACGCACGCCGAGACGCGCGGCCTGATATCTGCTGTCCTGCGGTACGGCGGCTGAACGTCGTGCGCCTGCTGGCGCCGCTGACGATTCCCGATGACGTACTCAACGAAGGCCTGGATATCCTGGCGGCCGCGGTGCGCGATGCGTACGGCCGGGAATCAAAACGAGCCGTCGCTTAGCTCTCACGGTGCCGAAGGCAACTCGAACTGATCCGTCTGCGCGGTGATGTACCTCGGCCCAATGCGCACAGCCTGGGGGGACTCAGAGGCTGGACGCCAACTGCTGCCTTTACGTTGGCGTCCAGCCTCTGAGTCCCCCCAGGCCGTGTGACGGGTCAACATCACCGTGCCAGGGTACTAGTGTTTGTACACCACCGTAATGCCGAAGGTCCGCGGCCGATAGGTAATGTATCGGTAGGCGGGACTTGCCATCAAAGCGCCGCTGCCGTAGTAAGAGTTGGTCTGGTGGTTGTAATTCAGGAGGGTATGGCTGTCGGTCAGATTGTCCACGAACAGCGATACCCCGAAGCCGCCGATCTAGGTGCCGGCGCGCATCGAGACGAAACTCTGCGCGCTCGTCCGGCAACGCGCTGGGATCATACGACGATGTGTTGGGATCCTGGGAGGCATGCAGCCACTTATCTCCGGCCAGGTATTCCCAATCCGCGCGCACGTAGGATTCGTGTGCGAACGCCTGGAACTTGTATTCCGGCCCCAGGGTAATCGAATAGGGCGGAATCGAGTAGCCGGTCCCGATGCCGTTCGGCCCGGCGATCGCATCGCCCGCGGCCACCACCGGCAGCCCGGTGTGCACCGGGCCGATAAAGGTGCTCGTGGTGTAACGCGCATCCGTAAAGCCGAAGGCCGATTCGAGGGAGAATGCGTCGGTCACCTGGAAATCGGCCTGCAGATCGAAGCCCTTCGAGACGGCGTTGCCGAGGTTTTCGGTGAATTGGATTTGGCAGATGGGCGGCACCACATTTTCCTGGATGTTGTTCCACTTGATGTAGTAGACGCTGGTGGCCAAACGAATACGATTGTCGATGTTGTTCTTGGCGCCCACTTCGAAGCTCTGCACCGAATCGGACTTGTAAGTGGCCGGCGCGCCGTTTTTCAAGCCGAGATTCTGGAAGTCCTGGGTGCATCCGACCGTCGGGTTCTGAAACGTGGGATCGTACGGGATCGACGGATTGCCGCCACCGGGGCGAAAGCCCTTGGAGTAGGTGAAGTAGTACAGGTTGTTCGGGTCGGCCTGCCACTCGATGCCCGCTTTGGGGGTGACCGGGTGTCTCGCTGCTCGACTGAGTGCCGGCCCGCGTCCCGCTGTTCTGCGGTCCTCCCGACAGGCTTTCGATGGCGTAGGAGTCCTTCGAGACGCGCACCCCGGCGGTGAGTTTCAGGGTGTCCGTCACTTTGAAATTCACCTCGCCGAACCCGGCGATCTGGCGGTCGAAGCTCAGTAGTCGGTTGAAATAAGAATCGCCCATCGGCAGAACGGAAGTGCCGTTCGGGTTCAGAGGCGTGCCGAAAAAATCCGCGATGGGATAGCCGAACAGTTGATTGAAAAGCTGCGTCCGCCATCGGGTCATGGATTTCCTCCAGGCTGAACTGACGATCGAGCGAGTAGAACACACCCGCGGTCCACGACACGCGGGCGGCGGGATCGGTCGACTGCAGACGGAACTCCTGAGTGATGTTGCGTTGTGTGTTGGTGACGCTCGCGGGGGAACGGTAATCGGTCAGCCCCGGAGGGAGGTGCACCCCCGATCCGTCGAGCAGAGGGAAGGCTGCCATGCCTGCGGCGTTGCCATACGCCGGGAGCTGGCTTTGATAATAACCGAGGTTGTACAGCGTGCCGTCATAGCCGCTGATCTCGTCGCGGTGAAAGTACGAGGTCGTCGAAATCAGCCTCGTTGGGCCCAAGTCCGCCTGAACGTTGAGTGCGGGGAGGTAGAACACGTCCGGCTCCGGGCGAGCCGTGGGATCCGCGCTGACGTAGCTGTTGGCGCCTGGGTTCGAGTATTCCGGCCAATAGATCGTCACGTCGTTGCGCTGACTGTTCTGATACAAAATGCTGGGGGTCACGCGGATTGCATCGTTGGGTTGCCAAAGCGCGGCGAGCCGCAGTGCCGCCGTACCGTCGCGGTTCGCGTTCGCGTCCACGAGTTGGAGCGTGGTCGGGTCGATGCGGTCGATCCAACCGCCATCGCGCCGATACCAGGCGCTGAAGCGTATCCCGAACACACCGTCGACGACCGGGGTACCGACCGCCAAGCCGGACTCATAGCTGGGCGCACCGCCTTCCGTGTAGGACGTCTCGCCCTTGGCGTAGACACTCGTTTCGGTGAGGCTGGGCTGCACCGTGATGTAGCGCACCGTGCCGCCCTCCGACCCGGCGCCGAACAGCGTTCCCTGCGGACCGCGCAGCACTTCGACGCGGTCGAGGTCGAAGAGCTTGACCAGCGTATCGTCGGAATTGAAGCCCAGATTGCGCACCTGAATCGGGGTATCGTCGATGTAGATTCCGGTGGTGCCCGAACCGCCGCTCGAGGAGATGCCGCGAATCGAGATCTGGTTCGTCTGGCTGGAGTCGAAGGCCACTCCGGGCGTGAACCGGACGATGTCCGAGAAGTCCTTGATGCCCTTCTGGTCGATCGCGTCCTGGTTGATGGCGGTAATGCTGATCGGTACGCGGCTGATGCTTTCCTCACGACGCGTCGCCGTAACCACGATTTCCTCCAAGCCACCCCCGGTGGCGGCCGGTTCTTCCGTGGTCGCATCAGTGGCCACAGCCGCATCCGCGGCGCAGGCTGCCATGCCCACTATAAGGGTGCGTAAAAACAACATTTGCAAGGAAGTCGGCCGATTACAAGGCTTTGAATTAGTAGCTTGCATCGTATCCCCAAAAATCAGTTATATAGTTAGATAACTCCCGGCCGACAGTACCACTGCGTAAAAACTCGCGCAACCGCCGATGCCACGGCGTGCAGGAGGTCGGCGCTTTGTGCCGAGATAGGGGCCGGAGATAGATGTAGCGGGCAGGCGACGGTCCGTGCCCTGCATTGCTGCAGGGCACGGACCGCCGGTCGTCCGTTTACTGCCGCAACTATTTGTTGCGGTATGTAAACGTCATACCGAAGGTGCGGGGACGAAACGCGAACTGGCGCTCGAGGCGGGATTCGCCCGGACCGGGATAGATGGACAACTCGTAGTTCGTGACTGTGTGGTTGTCGGTCAGGTTATCGACGAACGCAGCGACTTCCCACCCGCCGAAGTGGGTGCCGGTGCGCAGCGAGGCAAAATTCGTCGAAGACACCGTGTAGTTGCCCGGATCGTATTGCAACGTGTTGGCGTCCTGTATTGCACCGATCCATTTGGGGCGGGATTCGAATTCGTCATCCAAGCGAAAGAAAGAGTCGTGACCGTATGCGTCGAATTTGTACTCGACCCCCGCCGAAGCCGTGAAAGGCGGCGCGGGCTGTCCGCTCTGGCCGACGATGGCATCGCCTTTTTCAACGATCGGCGCGGACTCGGCCGCCGAGAAAGTTGAATTCTGGCTGTAGCGGGCTTCCGTGTAGCCGGTGGCCAACTCCAGCGTAAGGCTGTCGGTCATTGCGATTTCTGCCTGAACATCGGCGCCCTTGGCAACCGCCTGGCCCAGATTGGCGATGAACGAGATTTGACAGATGGGAGGAACTACCGTCTGTTGGATGTTGTTCCATCGAATGAAGTAAATGCTGCTGGCAATCTTCACGCGATTGTCGATATTGTTTTTCGCTCCAACCTCGAAGCTGTTCACGGTATCCGAGTTGTACGTGGCGGGGGCGCCGGCGATGCCGAAATTCGCAAAGTCGGTATGGCAGGCCGGATAGGGGACCGGATTATTGGCACCGCCCGGACGGAAACCCTTCGCGTACGTGAAGTAGTAGAGATCGTGCGGATCGTACTGGTAATCGAGGCTTACCTTCGGCGTAAAGGAGTTCTCCTTCACGTCGCCGCTGTTGGTCTGCGGCGCCAGAAACAACTGCGGTCCACCGGTCAGAGTGTTGAACGAGAACTCGGTCTTCGAGTAGCGCGCTCCAACCGTTGCCTTGAATTGATCGGTAAAGGAGTACGTTGCTTCGCCGAACAACGCGTATTGCTGGTCCTTGGCCTGGGTCTTGAGGAAGTACGAATCATTGGGAAAGCGTGGATCGTAGGGTACGGGATTGCCGTTAGGATCGGTGAAGATCTGCGTGTAGGGCACGCCGGCGACCGCCTCGGTGAGCTGATTCAGCTGCGGGTCGTGAATCTGCTCGAGATACGATTGCCGATCCGAGCTGAAAAACAGACCCGTGGTCCAAATGAGCGCCGAGCTCGTACCGGACTGCAGCCGGAATTCCTGGGTGATGTTCTGTTGGCCGTTGTCGATCGACGCCGGCGAGGTGTAATTGCTCGCGGCGGCAGGCAGATGGACCCCATCGGCGTCGAGCAGCAGGGGGCTCACCGGCCCGCCATTGGGGCCGAAAAACGACTGGTAGAAGGACAGGTTGTACAAGGTGCCGTCGTAGCCAGTCTCTTCCTGACGGTGGAAGTACGAGGTATTGGAGATCAGTTTGGCCCAGCCCAAGTCTCCCTCGATTTTGAGCGCGGGCAGATAAAACGTGTCCGGGTCGGAACGCTCGGTCGGATCCGCATTCACATAGCGGTTCTCGCTGGGATTTGAGTACAGCGGCCAGTAGCTCTCGACATCGTTGCGGTATCGATCCTGGTAGTAGTAGCTCGGGGTCACGGTCCATTTGTCGGACGGAGCCCAGACTGCGGCGAGCCGCACCAGCGTCGTCTCATCGAAGTTCGCGTTCTTTTGCTCGGTGGCCAGCGTGACCGGGTCGATGCGATCGATCCAGCCCCCGTCGCGCCGGTACCAGACGGCGGCGCGCACGCCCAGGGTGCCGTCGATGAGCGGCGTGCCGCCCGCCACGCCCAACTCATAGCTTGGGGCACCGCCTTCGGTATCGGAGACCTCTTCCCGGCTATAGAGGCTCGACTGCGTCAGACTCGGTTGATTGGTGATGTACCGAACCGTGCCTCCTTCGGAACCGGAACCGAAGAGCGTACCCTGCGGGCCGCGCAGCACCTCGATGCGGTCGACGTCGAAAGCTTTAGGCAGCGTGTCGTCGGGGTTGAAGGCGAGCGCGCGAATCTGGATCGGCGTGTCGTCGATGTAAATGCCGGTGGTGCCGGCGCCGCCGGTGGAGGCGATGCCGCGGATGGCAATGTTGTTGGTGCCGGAGTTGTCGACATTGACTCCGGGCGTGAAGCGCGCCACATCCTGAAAGTCCTTGATCCCGCGAACATCCATGGCGTCCTGGGTCAATGCCGTGACACTAATGGGAACCTTGCTCAGGCCTTCCTCGTGGCGCGTCGCGGTCACGACGATTTCCTGCAGCGGTCCGGCTGCCTCCGCAGCCGGAGCGGCGTTATCGGCACGTGTCAAGCCGGGTAAAACGATGACCGCCAGAGCGCCGCAAATCGCAGGTACGGGCCTCAGCCACTTGTAGCCGTTACGCAACGGCGGATTTTTCCGGTGTTCCCGCATGATGTATCCCCATTCGTTTGATCGATGTGCGCCCGTCTGGCGCTCCAAATTCCCTTGGCACAGACCCATAACGGCCCGCTACCTGAGAGGCAATTGCGGTAGATTCTACCCGAGGTGAGCGTTGTCGGCACGCAACGAGCGTGCAGGTCTCCGCCAGGTAATCGCGTATCCGCTGCGCGGTTTCGATTGAGTTATGGGATCATGGCACCCATGAGTAACGCTGCCGATCGTCCCCGCGCCAAGAGTTTGAATCCGCTGCGAGCGCTGCTGCCCTTCATCAGGCCCTATCGGGGCATGTTGGCAGCCGCCGTCGCTGCATTGCTGGTGGCCTCGGTTGCCATGCTCGCGCTGCCCGTGGCGCTGCGCGAGGTCATCGACCACGTCGTTGCCGCGAAGGATTCAGGCGCCCTCAACCGCTGTCTCATCGGATTCCTGGCCGCGTCGGTCATATTCGGACTCTCTGCAGCGCTGCGGTTTTATCTGGTGACCTGGCTCGGCGAACGGGTGGTCGCGGATTTGCGGTCGGCTGTCTACCGGCGGGTCGTGCACATGGATCCGTTGTTCTACGAAACCACCCGAGTGGGCGAGGTACTGTCGCGACTGACCACCGACACGACGCTGGTGCAAGCCATTTCAGGCGTCAATTTGTCCATCGTCTTGCGCTCTTCCCTGAGCTTGATCGGCGGTCTCGCCATGATGGGGCTGACCAGCGCGAAACTCATGGGCATCATGCTGGTGCTGATACCCGTGGTGGTCGTTCCGCTGATCGTCATCGGCCGGCGGGTTCGACGTCTGTCGCGCACGGCTCAGGACCGCATCGCCGACACCAGCGGACTTGCGGGCGAGACCTTGAACGCAATCCAGACCGTCCAGGCATTCACTTTGGAAGAGCTGCAAAGCGAACGCTATAGAGATGCGGTCGAAGGCAGCTTCGTCACGGCGATACGCCGTACGCGCGTGCGCGCGTCGCTTACGGCGTTCGGTATCACGCTGGTATTCGCCGCCATCACGGTCGTGCTGTGGCTGGGCCTGCGTCAAGTGCTGGGCGGCACCATGACCGGGGGGCAGCTCTTGCAGTTTCTGCTGTACGCCGGCTTCGTCGGCAGCTCCGCCGCCGCGCTCACCGAAATGTGGGGCGAGATGCAGCGCGCGGCCGGCGCCATGGAACGCTTGAACGAACTGCTGCAGGCCCGTCCCACCATCGAGGCTCCGGCGCACCCCGCCGATCTTCCGGCGCGGGTCACCGGCGCGATGCGCTTCGACAATGTCACGTTCCACTATCCGTCGCGTCCTGACAGCTCGGCGCTCGCCAATTTCAGCCTCGATGTGGAGCCGGGAGAGACCATCGCTTTCGTGGGTCCTTCGGGCGCCGGCAAGAGCACGGCCTTTCAACTGCTGCTGCGATTCTACGATCCGGATTCGGGCCGAATATCGATCGACGACCGGCGGCTCGTGGATTTGCGGCCGCAGGACATCCGCTCACAGATCGGTCTGGTGCCGCAGGAGACGGTGCTGTTCGGCGCGAGCGCGCGCGAGAACATTCGCTACGGGCGGCCGGCGGCGACCGATGCCGAGATCGAGGCGGCCGCGGTCGCGGCCGCGGCCGATGAATTCCTGCGCAAATTGCCGCAGGGCTACGACACCTTCCTAGGCGAGCGCGGCACGCGACTGTCGGGAGGACAGCGCCAGCGGATTGCTCTGGCGCGGGCCATCCTCAAGGATCCGCCGATATTGCTGCTGGACGAGGCCACCAGCGCGTTGGACGCCGAGTCCGAACGGCTGGTGCAGGAAGCTCTCGAGAAGCTCATGCAGGGGCGCACCACCATCATCATCGCGCATCGGCTGGCCACCGTGCTCAAAGCCGATCGCATCGTGGTAATGGATCACGGCCACAAGATCGCCGTGGGGACCCACGCCGAATTGCTGATTCACAGTCCGCTCTATGCGCGGCTCGCGTCCCTGCAATTCGCGGCGGTGGCGAGCGACGCGGTCGATGCGGCGGTCCTGGCTCGAGCCGAATAGCCGGCGCGATCTACTTGAGCAGGCCTTCTTCGCGGAGCGCTTGTTGGACTTTGGGACGCTGTGAGACGCGCGCTTGATAGGCGGTCAACACCGGCCACTTGCCGAGATCGACGGCCACATGACCGCTCCAGCTCAGCACCGTGAATAGATACGCGTCCGCCACCGTGAAGGTGTTGCCCATGAGGTAGGTCTTGCCTGCCAGGAAGTTGGACAGCCAGGCGAATTTCTTGTCGAGATTGGCCAGCGCGGAGGCTTTCCAATCAGCGGAAATCTTCGGATTGAAGAGTGGGCTGAACCCCTTGTGCACTTCCGAGGTGATGTAATTCAATATTTCCATCAGCTGGTAGCGCTCGAATGTCCCGGCGCGCGGCGCCAACCCGGACTCGGGCTTCTGATCAGCGAGGTATTGCACTATGGCCGGTCCGATGCGGCGCGAAGGGTGGCGCTCTTACTGTGTGCTGATGATGCGTCGAGCGCCCAGGTAGCCGCGCGCATAGGGAGACGCGGCGAGAGAGTCGATGCGTACGCGGCCGCCCGTCGAAGGCGCGTGAATGAATCGTTCGCCGTCGACGGCGATGCCGACGTGCAGTTCCTTGTGCGCGAGATGCATGAACACGAGATCGCCCGCTTGCAGCTCGCCGCGGTCGATCGGCCTGCCGAAGCCGAGCTGCTCGTGCGCCGTACGCGGCACATGAATGCCTGCGCCGGCCGCCGCGTACACCACCAATCCGCTGCAGTCGAATCCGCCGGGCGCGGCGCCGCCGAAGCGATACGGTTGACCGAGCATGGACGCGGCGGTGTCGATCATGCGCTCGCGCTCGCCCGACACGGGATGCGTGACGTAAGGGGCGCTCGATGAGCCGGCGGCGGCCGGACCGGAGCTCGGCGGACTATGCAGCTTGGGCGGCGCGCTCGCGCATGCGGCGAGCGCGAGCGAGAGGGCGGCTGAAAGTGCCGCTCTCGTCACACCACGGACGTTGCCAAGGCGGCGCCGACGATGCCGGCCTCCGAGCGTAAGGTGCCTACGCACAGCCGCGCCTCGCAGTGTAGTTTGTCCATGAATTTCTCCGGTTCCTCGGTGATGCCGCCGCATAACACAATGAGGTCGGGCCAAAGCAATGCATGCATCTCCCGCAATACCAAATTCAGCTGCTCGGTCCACCCGTCCCAGCCCAGATGTTGATCCACTTTGGCACGTCCGGAGGCTCGAAGTTCCGCTTCGCGCCCCTCGACCTGAAGATGGCCGAATTCGGTGTTCGGCACCAGTTTGCCGTCGACGAACAAGGCGGTGCCGATGCCCGTACCCAGGGTCAGCAAGAGCACGGTACCCGGCACGCCGCGCGCGGCGCCGTAGCGCAGTTCGGCGAGTCCCGCCGCGTCGGCATCGTTGATGGCGATCACGGGTCGCCGCAGACGCTCGCCGGCCAGGTCGGCGAGGGATTTTCCGATCCATGCCTTGTTGAGATTGGCCGCCGTGCGCACGGTGCCGTTGCGTATCACGCTGGGAAATGCCAGGCCCACCGCGTGATTGCCTGGGATGTTTGCTACTGCCGTCTGCAAGGCGGTCAGCAGGATTTCGGTGGAGTCCTGCGCCGGCGTCGGTGCACTGAAGCGCTCGCCGGCGAACGCGCCCGTGCTCAAATCCACCAGCGCACATTTGATGGAGGATCCGCCGACGTCGATGCCGACAGCCAATGGAGAGGTAGTCAATTTAAGTTACGCATTGTGAGGTCCGCCCGCCGTCCCTGTGTCAAGGTCCCTATAATAACCCCATACATGAACTCGATCGATACCCAGTTTGCTACCCGCCGGAATGTCGCTCTGCAGCCCGGCACTCTGCAAGCGGCTTTGTTGGATCGGCTCACGCCGGACGCTCGGGAAGAATCCGTGGAGTCGGCGACGGCGCGGGATCATCTACGATGCCCTGTCGCTGGCGGTGCGTGAGGAGCTGACCTTGCGCTGGCTGGCCACGCAGCGCCGCGTGGCGAACGCCCACGTCAAGCGGGTGTGCTATTTCTCGGTGGAATATCTTCCGGGCCGCTCCCTGATGAACGCATTGTCCAGCCTGGAAGGCGGCCTGATGCAGGAAGCGCGAGCCGCGCTGCGCGAGTTGGGCCATGAGCTCGAGGACATTGCGGCGCAGGAGGTCGACCCGGGCTTGGGCAACGGCGGTTTGGGACGCCTGGCGGCCTGCTTCCTGGATTCTCTGGCCACACTGCATTACCCGGCCGTCGGCTACGGCATTCGCTACGACTACGGAATTTTCACGCAGGTCATCGGCGCCGACGGCGGGCAGCGGGAAGTCGCCAGCAGCTGGCTGCGCCTGCGCAATGTCTGGGAATCGGCGCCCGGAAGCGTGCGCTTCACCGTGCAGTTCGGCGGCGGGTCGTGGCGCATGGGAACGGCGCGCCGGGGCAGGCGGGAAAGGCCCAGCGAGAATGCGGCAGGCGAGAGCGGGGCCCTGGATGCCGCGCATCGCTGGGTGGATACCAACGACATTTACGCGATCGGATTCGATCAACTGATTCCCGGCAACCGCGGTCCCACCGTCAATCATCTGCGGCTCTGGTCCGGCCGCGCCATCACGCCGTTTCACATCGACGCCTTCAATGCCGGCGATTACGCAGCCGCCGTGCAGGAGCAGGTGGACGCAAAGAATCTGTCGCGCGTGCTGTATCCGGACGATTCCACGCCGCAGGGCAAGGAGCTGCGCCTCAAGCAGCAGTATTTCTTCGTCAGCGCCAGCCTGCAGGACATCCTGGCGACGCATTTGCAGCGAGGGGCGTTCGCTCGCCTCCCTGCCCGACTCGATCGCGATTCAACTGAACGACACACATCCGGCGGTGGCGATCCCGGAGCTGATGCGGCTGCTGGTCGATGAGCACGGCATGTCGTGGCCCGAAAGCTGGCAGATCACGACCGCCGTGTTTTCGTACACCAATCACACTTTGTTGCCGGAGGCGCTCGAAACCTGGCCGGTGGCCATGTTCGAGCGGCTGCTGCCGCGGCATCTGCAGATCATCTACCTGATCAATCGCGATTTTCTGCAATCGGTCGAGGCACGCTACCCCGGCGACGACGGCCTGCGCCGGCGCCTGTCCATCATCGACGATGAGGGCGAGCGCCGCGTGCGCATGGCGCACTGGCGGTCATCGGCAGCCACCGGGTCAACGGAGTCGCTCAGCTGCACTCGGACCTCATGCGCAAGCAAGTGTTCAGCGGATTCGCCGAGCTGTATCCGGATCGATTCATCAACGTGACCAATGGAATCGCCGTGCGGCGCTGGCTCAAGCAATCGAATCTCGGCCTGTCGGCGCTGCTGACCGAGCGCCTGGGGTCGTGCTTGGGAGAACGATCTCGAGGAACTTGGGCGCCTGACAGGAGCGGCCGACGATGCGGAATTTCGCCGCCAGTTTCGCGGCATCAAGCGCACCAACAAGCAGAGGCTGGCCGACGAGGTCATGCGGCGCACCGGAGTGGAGCTCAGCGTCGATTCCTTGTTCGACGTGCAGGTGAAGAGAATCCACGAGTACAAGCGCCAGCTCTTGAATCTGCTGTACGTCGTGACGCGCTACCGGCGCATCCGCGAGAATCCGCATGCCGCCGTCGTGCCGCGCACCGTCATCTTCGCCGGCAAGGCGGCGCCGGGCTATGCGATGGCCAAGGCCATCATCAAGCTCATCAACAACGTGGCGCGCACCATCGACGCGGATCCCGTCCGTGCGCGACAAGCTGCGCGTCGTGTTCCTGCCGGACTACGACGTGTCTCTGGCGCAGAAGATCATGCCTGCGGCCGATCTGTCGCAACAGATCTCCACCGCCGGCATGGAGGCGTCCGGGACCGGCAATATGAAGCTGGCACTGAACGGCGCGCTGACCATCGGCACGCTGGATGGGGCCAATATCGAGATCCGCGACCACGTGGGCGCGGAGAATGTGTTCATTTTCGGGCTTACGGCGCGAGGAGGTGGCGGCGCGGCGCGCCGCGGGCTATCAGCCGCGGCGCGAACTCGAGGCCAATCCGGATCTCAAAAGCACGCTGGATCTCATCGAGTCGGGATTCTTTTCGCCCGGGCGCCCGGACGACGCGAAGCCGGTGGTCGATCGGCTGCTCGAGCGACGGCGAGCCTTTCTTGGTGCTGGCGGATTTCGCCGCTTACGCCCGGCGCAGGATCAGGTGGACGCGCTGTACTGTCTGCGAAGACGAATGGAGCCGCAAGGCGATCATCAATTGTCTGAACATGGGCTATTTCTCGAGCGACCGCAGCATCCGCGAGTACGCGGACCGGATATGGGCAGTGAAGCCCGTGATGTGAGGCGCGCACAATTGACCGACACGGCGATTACGCGATTTCGATCTGTACTTGTTCGGCGAGGGCAAGCACGAGCGCATTTACGACAAGCTCGGCGCGCATCCTTACGCCGGCGCCGGCGCGGCGGGCACACGATTCGCCGTATGGGCGCCGAACGCCGAGCGCGTCAGCGTGGTCGGGCGCTTTCAATCATTGGAACGGCGACGTTCACGTCATGCATCGCCGCGCGCTCGTCGGGCATCTGGGAACTGGCTCATTCCCGGCCGTCGGCGCCGGCACCGCCTATAAATACGAGATCCGCGACCGTTCGGGCCAACTGTTCGTCAAGGCAGACCCCTACGGCTTTGCGATGCAGCTGCGCCCTGAGAATTGTTCCGTGGTGGCCTCTCTCGACGGCCATGTCTGGCAGGACTCGGAGTGGCTGGCGCAGCGCGAGCACGGCGATCCGCGGTCGCCGGCCCTTCAACGCCTACGAGGTGCACTTGGGCTCGTGGCGGCGTCCCTGGGATCAACGCGTCCCGCCCTTCATGAGCTGGCGCGAGGCGGTGGAGCAGCTGATTCCCTACGTCATGGACATGGGCTACACGCACCTGGAATTGATGGGCGTGGCGGAGCATCCGCTCGACGCGTCCTGGGGCTATCAGGTGGTCGGCTACTACGCGGCGACTGCGCGCTACGGATCTCCGCAGGACTTCATGTATTTCGTCGACCGCTGCCATCAGGCCGGAATCGGCGTGATCCTCGACTGGGTGCCGGCGCATTTTCCGCGCGACGCTCATGGCCTGGCGCACTTCGACGGCAGCGCGCTGTACGAACACGCCGATTCGCGGCTCGGCGAACACATGGAATGGGGCACCAAGATCTTCAATTACGGCCGTCACGAAGTGCGCAATTTTCTGGTCGCCAACGCTCTGTTCTGGGCGGATCGCTACCACGTGGACGGTCTGCGCGTCGACGCCGTCGCGTCCATGCTGTACCTGGACTACAGCCGCAAGCCCGGCGAATGGCTGCCGAACCGCGACGGTGGGCGCGAGAACCTGGAGGCCATCGATTTTCTGCGTCAGATGAACGATGCCGTGCACCGCGCGTTTCCCGGGCGTGCTGACGATCGCCGAAGAATCGACCTCGTTCCCCGGCGTGACTCAGCCGCCCGAACACGGCGGACTCGGCTTCAATTTCAAGTGGAACATGGGCTGGATGAACGACACGCTTGCGGTATGCGGCGCTCGAACCCGGTGTATCGCCGCTACAACCATCAGCTGATCACGTTTTCCTTCGTGTACGCCTGGTCGGAGAATTTCATTCTGCCGATCTCGCACGACGAAGTGGTGCACGGCAAGCGCTCGCTGCTCGCCAAGATGCCCGGCGACGATTGGCAGAAGCGTGCGAATTTCCGCCTGTTGCTCGCGCTACATGTGCGCCCATCCCGGCAAAAAGCTCTTGTTCATGGGCTCCGAATTCGGGCAATGGCAGGAGTGGCGGGATCACGAACAGCTCGAGTGGTCGCAGCTGGCGGTGCCCGAGCATTCCGCGCTTGCGCGATTGCGTGCGCGAGTTGAATCGTCTGTACCGCTCGGCTGCCGCAGCTCTACGGCAGCGATTGCGATCACGATGGATTCCGCTGGGTGGACCTGCACAACGCCGACGAGAGCGTCTGGGCGTTTGCGCGCCGCTGCGCCGGCCGGGACGCCGGCGCCGCCATCACCTGCGTATTCAATGCGACGCCGGTGCCGCGCGACGGGTATGCCATCGGGGTCGCGCAGCCCGGATCTTATCAAAAAATATTCGATTCGGACGACGCGCGTTTCGGCGGTTCGGGCTACAACCGACAATCCGAGCTGCACGCCGCGCACGAGGGCGTGCAAGGGTATTCGCATTCCTTGCGGCTGAATCTGCCGCCGCTCGGCGGCGATGTTTTTCATCGGGCCGGTGGAGTGAAGGTCATTCAGGCGGGATTGCCGCGTCCCCTGGGCGCGACATGGAGCAGGCGCGGCGTCAATTTCGCGCTGTTCTCGAGCAATGCGACCCGGGTGGAGGTCTGCTTATTCGATGCTGAAAGCGGGGCCGAACTCGAGCGTTACGATTTGCCGGCGCGCACCGGCGATGTCTGGCATGGCTTGATCTCGCCGCGGCGCGCCGGCCCCGGAGCCCACTACGCGTTCTACGTTCATGGGCCGAACGAACCGGAGAAGGGTCACCGCTTCGACGGCGCGGTCGCGTTGATCGACCCCTATGCGCGCGAGCTTTCGCGCTCCGCGCCGTTGCGCTCCCGGGTCATCGACGAGGCCTTCGATTGGGGGGGCGACCGGCCGCCCGCCAATCCCTGGCGCGATACGGTGATTTACGAGCTGCACGTCAAGGGTTTTACGCAGCTGCACCCCGCGGTGCCGGCGCAGTGGCGCGGCAAGTATCTGGGCCTGACGGTGGCTCCGGTCATCGAGCATTTGAAGTCCATCGGCGTGACCGCGGTCGAATTGCTGCCATGCCAGTCCTTCGTCAGCGAACGATTTCTGAGCGATCGCGGACTGCGCAATTACTGGGGGTACAATTCGCTGGCATGGTTCGCGCCGGCGAACGAATACGCCCTGCATGATGCAGTCGCAGAGTTCAAGACCATGGTCAAGGCGCTGCACGCGGCCGGAATCGAAGTGATTCTGGACGTTGTGTTCAATCATACCGCCGAGGGCAATGAGGGCGGCCCCCTCCTGTCGCTGCGCGGAATCGACAATTCGGTCTACTACCGTCTCATGCCGCAGGACAAGCGCTTCTACGAGAATGTCAGCGGCTGCGGCAACACCGTGAATTGCGAGCACCCGCAGGTTCGCGCTCTGATCATCGACTGCCTCAAGTACTGGGTCGAAGACATGCACGTGGACGGATTTCGTTTCGACCTGGCAACGGTACTCGGTCGAGAAGGCAACGGCTTCAACGAACAATCCGGTCTTTTCAAGGCGCTGCGCGCCGAGCCCGCGCTCGCCTATGTCAAGCTGATCGCGGAACCCTGGGATGTGGGCTGGGGCGGGTACCAGCTCGGAAGATTTCCGCCCGGCTGGGCGGAATGGAACGACCGCTACCGCGACGCGGTTCGCTCTTTTTGGCGGCGCGACGCCGGCAAAATCGGCGAGTTCGCCGAGCGGTTCGCCGGCTCGAGCGACCTGTTCCGGCACAACGGCCGCAAGCCGACGGCGAGCATCAATTTTCCGACGGCGCATGACGGCTTCACTCTGCACGATCTCGTTTCCTACAATGAGAGGCACAACGAAGCCAATCTGGAAGGCAATGCCGACGGACACAACGACAATCTGAGCTGGAATTGCGGGGCCGAGGGCCCGACCGACGAGGCCGGCGTGAATCGACTGCGCAAGCGGCAGATGCGCAATTTCATGGCGACGCTGTTTCTGTCGCAGGGTGTGCCCATGCTGCAGGCGGGCGACGAATTCGCGTCGGACGCAACGCGGCAACAACAACGCCTATTGCCAGGACAACGAGATATCCTGGGTCGATTGGCATCTGCGGGCCGTCAACCTCGATTTGCTGAGATTCGTGCAATTGCTCGCGCAATTGCGCCGGCGGCACGTCGAATTCCGTCGCGAAACTTTCCTCAAGGGCGCCGCGTCACGCGCCGGCGTCAAGGACGTGACGTGGCTGAACGTGAACGGCATCGAGATGAAGCATGGCGAGTGGCAGGATGGAGGCCTGCGCACCCTGGGTATTTGGTTCGGAAAGAGCGACAATCTGCAGGGGCGCTTGCTGCTGCTGCTGAACGCCGAAGGCTCGGCACAGACCTTTGTCCTTCCGGCGACACCGGCCGGCGAGCCTTGGATCCGCCAATTCGATACGGCGCTCGATACTTACGCGGCGCTGAGCCTTGGTCAGGCTCGCGACTACCGCCTCGACGCCAGCAGTGCCGCGCTATTGGAGTGCTGAAATCATGGATACAGCTTTGATAGAACGGCTGGCGCGCCTGCGGGGGATCGGCGACGCCTATCACGATTATCGCGGCGAGCTGAAGTACTTCAGTCTGGAGACGAAGATAAGCCTGTTGCGCGCCATGGGATGCCGCGTCGATGACCCGGCCGCCTTGGCGCTGGAACTCGGCCGGTTCGAGACTGACAGCCGGCGCCGCTTCTTGCCGCCCATCGCAGCGGCGCGCGGGTCGCGGATCGGCCTCGACATCAACGTAACTGCCCAGGAATTCGGATCCACGATGGTATGGTCGGTATGCTTCGAGGACGGTTCGAGGCGCGATGGAATGACCTCGACAGCCGATTGCGCCGAGATCTGGAGAGGCGACGTCGACGGCTCATGGATTACGCGGCGGCGTTTCGAACTGCCGATCGATCTGCCTGCGGGCTACCACGAGTTGGAGGCGAAGATTGGCGCGGGCACCGCCGCGCGCAGCTTGCTCATCGTCTCTCCCCCGCAATGCTACGAGCCCGCGCCCATCGTTGCCGGCCGGCGGCTGTGGGGCGTCGCCGTGCAGCTGTATACGCTGCGCTCACGGGACAACTGGGGTATCGGGGATTTCAACGATCTTAGATCGTTGATCCGCTGGGTAGCCCCGCACGGCGCGGGATTCATCGGCTTGAATCCCCTGCATGCGCTTGCGCCCGCCGACCCGGCGAGAGCATCGCCGTATAGCGCATCCAGCCGGCATTTTCTGAACGTTCTGTACATTTCAGTCCCGCTGGTGCCGGAATTCAGCGACTGCGCGGCGGTGCGCGAGCGATTGGCCGATCCCTCCGTCGCTCGCCGCCTCCGCGATCTGCGCGGCTATGAACTGGTCGATTACCGCGGCGTGGCGGATCTCAAATTCGAAATGCTCGAGCTGCTGTATCGCGATTTCCGGGACCGGCATCTGGCCGCCGGAACCGGTCGCGCCCGGGATTTCCTCGCCTTCGTGGCCGGCGGCGGCGATCTTCTGCGGATGCATGCCCGCTTCGATGCTCTCGACCGCTATTTTCGCGCAGCCTCGGGGACCGCCTCCGGCTGGTTGAGTTGGCCGGAGCATGTCCGGGACGTGAACGGCGAGGCGGCGACGCAGTTCGCCGCGGCTCATCCGCAAGAAGTTGAATTCTATGCATACCTGCAATGGCTGGCGCACGAGCAACTGCGCGGCGCACAGGCGCTGGCTCGTGAACTCGGCATGCCCATCGGTCTGTACGGCGATTACGCCGTGGGCGCCAATCCGTCCGGCTCAGAGACTTGGGCGGATCGCAGCAGCTACTGCATGGGCGCTGAAATCGGTGCGCCGCCGGATCCTCTGGCGCTCAAGGGTCAGGGCTGGGGCATACCGCCGCCGGATCCTTCCGTCATGCAGGCGCAGCGGCTGCAAGGCTTTGCGCGACTGATCCGCAACAACATGCGCTACTACGGGGCGCTGCGCCTGGATCATGTGATGTCGCTGTTCCGCCTATGGTGGGTGGCGGCCGGATTCTCATCCGCTGATGGTGCGTACGTACATTATCCCCTGGAGCAGTTGCTCACGGTGCTGACTTTGGAGAGCGTGCGCAACGCTTGTCTGGTTGTCGGCGAAGATCTCGGGGTGGTACCTGATGAGATGCGCCGGGCCATGCCCGAGTACGGGCTCTACAATTACAAGGTGCTGTTGTTCGAGAAATTGGACGGCCGCTTCCGACGCCCCGAGGAGTACGTACGGCGGGCGCTCGCCACAGTCACCACCCACGACCTGCCGACGTTGCGCAGCTATTGGGACGGACGCGACATCGAACTGCGCCGCCGCTTGAATCTGTATCCCAGCGCAGAGCTCGAAGGCGAAGTGACACGGGAGCGTGCACACGACCGGGAGTTGCTGTTGGCAGCCCTGCAGGAGCAGGGACTCAAACCCGCGCATCCAGCGACGCCGTTCGATCCGTTCGCCGCCGAACTCGCGCATGCCGTGCATCTATATCTCGCACGCTCCGCGACGGTTCTGGCCGCCCTGCAAATCGAGGATCTATTGGGCATGACCGAACCGGTGAACGTACCCGGAACCGATCACGAGTATCCCAATTGGCAGCGCAAAGTGACCGCCGACATCGAGGACATCGCCGCGCGCACCGACCTGTCCGCCCAGCTCGACGAAATCCACACTGCCCGAAGCTGACGCAATCTCCTCACCTAATTCTGGGAGCAGATATTGAATCGTTTGACGGTAGAGGCCCGGGAGCGGGGTCGGTAGTCATGAATCGACCACTGGCGGATTCAGTGGTCGATTCATGACTACCGACCCCGCTCCCGGGCCGCCACCGTCAGCAATGCAATATCGGCTGCAAGATTAGGAGGGAGAGGTCGCGTCGAGCGGTGGTGCTTGGGATTGCGCGCGCGCCGCCCATATCCACATGAGGCCGCCGATGAAAACGGCGATGGGCACTATTTTGACCGCTGCTTCCAGGGATGAGGCATCCGACAGGGCGCCGATGAGATAGGGGGAGGGCACATCGCCGAGCACGTGGATGGCGAAAACACTGAGTGCGATGGCGGTTGCCCGCTCGGTGGCGGAGACGAGATTGATGATGGCCGCGTTGATCGGGCCGGTCGACAGGAACATGCACAGTTGCGCCGCCACCATCCAGGTCACGTACGCGGTATGCGACGTCGTGGTCAGCGCGAGCCACACGCAGGGTGCCGCAATCAAGGTCGCGATCGCGGACAGCCACAGATAGGCTTGCCGCGAATACTTGGCCCAGTAGTCGCCCAGCCAGCCGCCGACGAAAGTGCCGATGAAGCCGGTGATCACCACGATGGTGCCAAAGCTGACGGTGGCCTCGCTGCGCGGCATGCCGCGGGCGCGCTCGAGAAACGCCGGCATCCAAAACGCCAGGCCGCCCAGGGCGAAGGTGTAGGCGGCATAGGCCAGAACCGTGAGCACATAGGGTTTGTTATGCATGAGCCGGCCATACGCCGCCCAGGTGCTTTTTCCTATGCTCGTGACCGAGGCAGATTTCGGCGCGGGTTCAACGGCAGGAGCGATCCCGGCGTCCTGTCCTCCGCGCGGCGGATCGCGCAGCAGCAAACACAGTGCCGCCAGCAGCAGGCCGGGAATGCCCGCGACGAAGAACGCGGCCCGCCAGCCGTAGTGCTTATCGACCAGTCCCCCGACCACATAGCCCAGCGCAGAACCCACAGGAATGGCGCAGAAGAAAATAGCCATCACGCGCCCACGCTGGCGCGCGGGAAAATAATCGGAGAGTAAACTTGGGGCGATGGTAACGTATGCGGCTTCACCCACTCCGACAGTGGCGCGTGCCGCAAACAGCGTCAGATAACTGCCGGCAAATCCCGACAGGGCGGTGGCGAAGCTCCAGCAGGCCACGCCCAGGGCTATCAACCGGGGCCGCGAACGCCGGTCGCCCAGCGCGCCGAATATCGGTGCCGTCAGGGTGTACACGATCAAGAACCCGGACATGAGCGATCCTAAGTTCGCATCCGACAGCCCCAGATTCGCATGCTTCAGGCTTTCGGCGAGCGCGGATACGATGTAGCGATCCAAGTAGCTCAATAAATTGATGAACGCGAGCACGCCTAAGCCGAAACTTGCCGATCGCACCCAGGATTTTTGTGTTTGATCTGCCACGCCCCGGTATAGTAGCAGGCGGCGATTACGGGCTCTTGCGGTTCCTGGCAGCGTTTTTCGGTTCGTGTTTCAGCGCAGGCGGAGTAGTATTAAACCCCCGCCAGGAGAATTAGTTGGCCAAGCCGAATTATCGTCACGCGAAGAAGCAAAAGGAGGCAGCCCGCAAAGCCCGCCAGGACGCGAAACAGCAACGGCGGGCGAATGCACCGCCGGCGGCCGATTCGCCGGACTTGCCGCTGGAACCCGGACCGGGCAAGCCGGCAGCCTGACCTGCGCCGCGGGGCGCGCCAATCTCCCAGTTGTCGCCGGCAGGCGACGCCTGTCCGCCCCACTTGAGGCGACTTCACAGATCTTTTCCTATTCGAAGCTTCAATTGCAACATGAATCGCAGAACAATATCGTGCCAATAAGGGACGATGCATCCATGAACGCACCTTGCTCACGTCTTCTTGCCACCGCGCGCCGCATGTGGCGCTGCCTACTCCTGGTGCCCATGGGCGCCGCACTGCTCGGCCTCGCAGCCTGCAACGGAGCCACGGCCGTGGTGACGATGACAAGCACCCCATCGACGGATAATTATCTCGCGTACCGGGTCACGCTGGTGTCCGTGGATCTGCTGACCTCGAGCGGCGGCTCGGAGCTGACGATACTGCCGGCGAGCACCATCGTCGATTTCGCGACGTTGACCAATTTGGACCAAGTACTGGGAGCGGCCAAAATTCCGAGGGGCACCTACACCAGCGCCGTCGTCACCCTGGACTACACCTCCTCCCAGATCATTTATGACAACGGCAGCATCAACGGTGTGCAGCTTGCTCCCATCGACGTGAACGACCAACCCTTGGGTGTCGTCCAGATCACGGTGACTCTGGATCCGAACAATACATTCGGTGTCGCGTCCAAGGGTCAGGCGCTGCTGGCCATGAATTTCAACATGGGGGCGTCCAATGTCGTCGATTTGACCAACAATACGGTGCTCGTAACGCCCATGGTCGCCGCCAGCGCGCTGCCCATCGACGCCAAGCAGGTGGCCATCCGCGGTCCGCTCCAAAATGTCTCCAACCCGACCACGACGAGCACGACCAGCGCTTCGTTCAGCATGGGAGCCATGCCTTTCAACAGCACCGCTACCGCGACCGGAGGGGGAGTGCTGTCGATCGTTCCGACCGCCGCGACGACCTATGAAATCAACGGCAAGGCAAGCGTCGGCACTCCGGGTGTCACGGCGCTCACGGCCCTGAGTTCGGGTACTCTGGCCATCGCCTACGGAACACTCACCGCCACCGACGAGACCTCGAGCACAAGCGATACGACGGACGAGGAGGACGCGACGACGGCCGATGGCGTCGTGGAAGACAGCATCGCCACATCGACCGAGGTGACGTTTTCCGCGACTCAGGTCTTGGCGGGCAGCAGCGTGCAGGGTGCAGGCTTGGACAAGGTGACGGGAGTCGTGACGGCGCGCAGCGGCAACACGCTGGCGATGCAGGACGCCACGCTGGTCGGCGCAGACGGCAGCGATACATTCATCCCCGGCACCACCACCGTGACCATGGGTGCCAACACCGTGATCACCGAATTTGGGCAGGGCGCCGGGGCCTACACCCTGGCGCAAGTATCCGTGGGCTCGTCCATCGATGCCTTCGGCATTCTCACCGGCCAATCGTCGGGCAATGCGACCCTGGATGCCAGCGCCGGCCGCGTGCGCCTGGACCTCTCCACGGCGTCCGGCCTGGTTTCGGCGCAGGGGTCGGGCAGCCTGAACCTTACCCTCTCGCAACTTGGCGTCCGGGCGGTCGCTCCGTTCAACTTCACAGGATCCGGCGCGTCCGCGAGCCCGTATGTGGTGAGCACCGGTTCTCTGAGCCTGGCGAATTCGACGGCGGGGGCACCCGTCATCGTGACGGGGCTGACGAGCTCCTTCGGCGCGGCGAGTCCGAATTTCACCGCGACGACCTTGCTCGATTCCACCACGATCAATGCGGAATTGATCCTTGATTGGGGCGTGGCGACGGCTACGCCGTTCTCCACTTTCGACAGCTCCGGGATCGATCTCGATATCGCCGCCGGCGGTATCGGCGTGCGGCACGAAATCCAGGTCGGCGCCCAGGTGATCGATCTCATCGGGCTGTCGTCGGAGCCCATCATCATCCCCAGTACCTCCACCACGGCGAACCAGATATTCACTATCGGCCATTCCGTGAGTTCGACGACCGAGAACTTCAATACCTTCACCGCATTCGTCACGCAGCTGCAAACGGAGCTGAACGGCTCTGTGAATGGCGCTGCCCTGGCGACCAACCTGACCGTCGTCGGGCAATACTCCGCATCGACATTTACACTGACCGCCTCGAGCATTACCCTGACATTGCAGAACTGAAGGCCCGTTCCAGTGTAGGGATGCGTTGCTAGACCCAAAAATCACCCGCCGCGACTTTCTAATGGCAGCATCGGTGCTCGCCGCGCCGGCGGCCTGCCCCCGTGCCGGCGATGCGGCGGCGGTGCGTGCGGTGCCCGCAACCGGTGCCGCGCCGGCGGCCTACGCCTATGCCTATGTGGGCACCTACACGCCGAACGGCGGCGGCATCTACCTGTTTCGCCTCGATAAGGCATCCGGAGCGATGACGCAGCTGCAGGTGTTCGACGATATTCGAAATCCATCCTGGCTTGCCCTGAACCCGGCGCAGACGCACCTGTACGCGGTCAGCGAAATCGACAATTACCAGGGAACGCGCAACGGCGCTGTGGTTTCGTACGCGATCGACGGCCAGAGTCTGCAGATCAAGCGGTTGGGAGCCGTCAGTTCGGCCGGCACGACACCTGCCTACGCCAGTGTGCATCCCTCAGGCAAGTTCGTGTTCGTCGGCAATTACGGCGGCGGCAATGTGGCCGTTTTTCCCGTGGACCAGGACGGTGCTCTGGGTGCTGCCACGGACGTGAGGCCGAGCGTGGGACAGCACCATCGTCCGCGCGCCGTGGACGATCCACCGGGACAATTCGCGGTCAGCGACCATGACGCTCCGCACGTGCACATGGTCGCGCCGGATCCGAGCGGACAGTTCGTCATCGCGAACGACGCGGGACTGGATTTGACCTTGGTCTGGCGCTTCGACCCGCAGGCCGGTCGGCTGCTGCCCGCCGACGTGCCTGTCGTCGCGGCGCCCTCCGGAGCTGCGCCGCGCCACTTCGTTTTCCATCCGAACGGCCGCACTTTCTATAATTTGTACGAGCACGACGCAAAGATCGCGGTCTATGATTACGACGCCTCGAAAGGCGCATTCAACCCCAAGCAGCTCGTGTCGGTGCTGCCGCCGAAATTTGGTGGCAGCAATCTGTCGGGCGAAATCGTCATTGCCGCCGATGGCCGGTTTCTGTACGTATCGAATCGATTGCACGATGCCATCGCGATATTTGCGGTGGCGAACGACGGCCAGTTGCGCATGATTTCCGAAACCTGGGTACACGCGGACTATCCGCGTTGCCTCACCATCGATCCTAGCGGCGAGTTTCTCTACTCGTGCAATCAGAAGGGTGATTCGATCACTTCCTTCCGCATCAACGCGGCATCCGGCGGTCTGCAATTCACCGGCCGCTTCGAACCGGTCGGGAGTCCTGCGGTCATGATCATGCTGAAACGTTCCTGACCGCGATTCTCCCCGGTGAGGCAGGCGCTGTTCTGATCCCTACCCGCTCGGCAGCTCGGCCTTATGGCGGCTCACGGCATCGCCGTCGCCGGCCTTCAGTTCAACGAAGACGACGGTGGATACGATGGTCAGGGCACCGAGCGCCCATAGCGCGAGATGGATGCCGTGGATCATCTGCGCTCCCGTGGCATGCAAATTATCGGGGATGAACAGCGCCGTGGCGAGCGAGGCCGCGGCCACGCCGAAGCTCACCGCCATCTGCTGGACGGTGCTCGCGATGGTGCTGGCGCCGCTGGCTTCGCCTGCGTTCACATCGGCATACGCCAGGGTATTCATGCTGGTGTACTGCAGGGACGTGAGGAATCCATAGACGAAAGCCATCGCCACGATGACCCATGGCGGCGTGCCGGCATCCACGGTGGAGAAAATGAAAATCATCAGTCCCAGGCAGATTGTGTTGGCGATCAGGACTCTGCGGTAGCCGAATCTTTGCAATATGCGCGGCATCGTGAGCTTCAGGGTCATTGCGGCCAGGGCCTGCGGCATGATGAGCAGTCCGGATTGGATGGGCGAGAAGCCCAATCCCACCTGGTACAGCAGCGGCAAGAGAAACGGAATTCCGCCGATTCCCAATCGAGTGAACAGATTGCCGGTCACCGCGACGCGGAAGCTGCGGATGCGCACCAGCCCCAGGCGCAGCAGCGGATGCCTGGTGCGTTCGCTGTGCAGTCCGTAGGCCCCGAGCAGTGCGGCGGACATGGCCAGCAATCCCAGTATTTCGCGTCCGCTCAATGTGGTTTCGCCGAATATTTCCAGCACATAGGACAGCAGTGAAATGCCGGAGCCGAACAGCACCAAGCCGACGATGTCGAGCGGATGGTTGCGCCGCTCGCGGTAATTGGGCAGATGCCGGTAGACCATGTACAAGCCGCACAGGCCGATCGGTATGTTGACGAAGAAAATGACGCTCCAATGAAAATACCCGATGATCAGGCCGCCGAGCAGGGGCCCGAGCATGGGGCCGATCAGGCCGGGAATGGCGACGAAGCTCATGGCACTGATGAGTTCGGACTTGGCAAAGGCGCGGACCATGGTGAGCCGTCCCACGGGCAGCATCATGGCGCCGCCGCAGCCCTGCAGCACGCGGAAGGCCACGAGCCAGTGGATGTTGCTCGAGATGCCGCAGAGAAACGAGCCGAGCGTGAAAATGCCGATCGCCGATGCGAACACACGCCGCGTGCCGAAACGGTTGGCCATCCAGCCGCTGATGGGGATGAATACAGCGAGACTCAGCGTATAGCTTGCGAGCACGGCCTTCATGTTGAGCGGCTGTACCTTGAGCGCTTGCGCGATGGCGGGGACCGCGGTGTTGAGAATCGTCGTGTCCAACGATTCCATGAAAAAGCCCACCGCGACCAACCACGGCAGCAGGCGCTTGGCCGTGCTGCTCAGGACGATTTTGTCGCGTGCTTGCAAACGGCCGCTCGCGGGCTCAGGGGCCCGCAAGCGCCGCATCGACGATCTGCTGCGCCTCGGCGATCAGCCGGTCCAAATGGCCGGCGTCGTGAAAGCTCTCTGCATAGATCTTGTAGATGTCCTCGGTTCCCGACGGCCGTGCAGCGAACCAGCCGCCGCGCGAGATCACCTTCACGCCGCCGATGGACGCATTGTTGCCCGGCGCGTTGGTCAGAATTCGATCGATGGGCTCGCCGGCGAGTTCCGTGATCCGCACTTGGGCGGCATCGAGCTTGGCGAGTTTTTTCTTCTGCTCCGCGTTTGCGGCGGCGTCCACGCGATTGGCGTACACGGGGCCCAGTTCCTGAGACAGGTTGCGGTACGCCTCGCCGGGATCCCGCCCGGTGCGCGCCGTGATCTCCGCCGAAAGCAGCGCGGGCGCCAGGCCGTCCTTGTCCGTGGTCCAGACGCTGCCGTCGAGACGGCTGAACGAAGCGCCGGCGCTCTCCTCGCCGCCGAATCCCAAGCTGCCGTCCACGAGGCCGGCAACGAACCATTTGAAACCCACTGGAACTTCGTACACGGTTCGCCGGAGCCGGCCGCCGACACGATCGATCATGGCGCTGCTCACCACGGTCTTGCCGATGGCCGCGTCCGGCCGCCAGCGAACGCGATTGCGGAACAGATAGTCGATGGCCACAGCGAGATAGTGGTTCGGCGGCATCAAGCCGCTGCTCGCGCTGACGATGCCGTGGCGATCGTGGTCGGTATCGCAGGCGAAAGCGACGTCGAATTTGTCCTTCAGGCCGATGAGCCTCTGCATGGCATACGATGAAGAAGGGTCCATGCGGATCTTCCCGTCCCAGTCCAGGGTCATGAACCGGAACGTAGGATCCACTTCGTCATTGACCACCGTCAGATCGAGCCGGTAAAGCTCGGCGATGCGCGCCCAGTAATGCACACCGGCTCCGCCCAAGGGATCGACGCCCATTCGGACGTGCGAGCCGCGTATCACGTCCATATCCACGACGGCGCCGAGGTCGCCGACATAGGCTTGCAGGTAGTCGTGAGCGTGGGTCGTGGCGGCACGCCGCGCCGCGGCGTATTGCATTCTGTCGATGGCCCCGGCGCCCGATCGCAGCAGATCGTTGGCCCGGGTCTCGATCCACTTCGTCACATCGGAGTCCGCGGGTCCGCCGTTCGGCGGGTTGTATTTGAAACCCCCGTTATCGGGAGGGTTGTGAGAGGGCGTAATGACGATGCCGTCGGCGAGGCCGCTCTCGCGGCCGCGGTTATAGGTGAGGATGGCGTGCGAAACCGCCGGGGTCGGAGTGTATTCATCTCCGGCGGAAATCATGACCTCGACGCGGTTTGCGGCAAGCACCTCGAGGGCGGTGGCGAAGGCCGGCGCGGAGAGCGCGTGGGTATCGAAGCCGATGAACAGCGGACCCTGGATCCCCTGCTGCCGGCGGTACTCGCAGATCGCCTGGCTGATGGCAAGCACGTGCCATTCGTTGAAACTCGAGTCGAAAGAGCTGCCGCGGTGGCCGGAAGTGCCGAAGCTGACCCGCTGCGAGGCCAGGCCGGGGTCAGGCCGCTCACTGAAATAGGCCGTGACGAGGCGCGGTATGTCCACCAGCGAGGAGGCGGGCGCGGGGCGGCCGGCGAGGGGATTGGCATTTAACATGGTAGGGATCTCTCGGTGACCGGGTCATGCCAGGTGTCGCCGTCATTCACGACCTCCGCGGCGGCTCTGGGTCCCCAGGTGCCGGGTTCGTATTCCAGCACCGGAGTGCCGGCCGTCAATACGGGATCCACCACCCCCCACGCGGCTTCGACGCAGTCATCCAGCGTGAACAGCGACGTGTCGCCGCGGATGGCATCGCCCAGCAGGCGTTCATAGGGCGATTTCTCGCTTTCCGAGTGATGCCTGGCGATCAGTTCGACGGGATCGCCATGCATGTGTTCGCCGTTTCGCTTCACCAGCGCACCCTCGCTGATCACCACCTCGGGGCTCAGGCGCAGGCGGAAATAATTTCGGGGCATGACTTCGCTGGGATCGAAGATCGACAGCGGCGGGCGCTTGAGAGTGACGGTGACCTCCGTGGCGCTGATGGGCAGGCATTTTCCCGCCCGAATGTAGAAGGGGACGCCCGCCCAGCGCCAGGTATCGATGTGCAGGCAGAGCGCGGCGAAGGTCTCGATCTGCGAATCCTTGGCCACGCCCGGCTCGTCGCGATAGCCCTTGAATTGACCGCGCACGACTTCCTTCGGGTCGAGCGGCCGCATGGCGCGAAACAAGCGCAATTTTTCGGCCTGCATCGCTGCAGGTTCATGCCCAGTGGGCGGATCCATCGCCAGCAGCGCGGTCACCTGCAACAGGTGATTCTGCACCACATCGCGAATGGCGCCGACTTCCTCGTAGAAGGCGCCGCGGCCCTGCACGCCGAATTTCTCGGCCATCGTGATTTGTACGTCTTTGATGTAGTGGCGATTCCAAATCGGTTCGAGAAAAGTATTGGCGAAGCGGAAATAGAGAAGATTCTGTACCGCCTCTTTGCCCAGATAGTGATCGATACGAAAGATGGCGGGTTCCGCAAACACCTCATGCAGCGTGCGATCGAGCGATTGAGCCGTCGCGAGATCGCGGCCGAAGGGCTTCTCGACGATGACCCGGGCACCGGCAGCGCAACCCGACTTGGCCAGGCCCTGCACGACGCTGGCGAACATGCTGGGGGGAATCGCCAGGTAGTGGATCGGCCGCTTTGCGGTTCCGAGCGCCTGCTTCAGTTTCGTGAAGGTCGCAGGATCCGTGTAGTCGCCGCCCACATAGCGCAGTTGCGCGGCGAGCTTCTCGAAGCACGCAGGATCGAAATCGTCGCTGTGTTCGACGCTGTCGCGAGCGCGCTTCTTGAGCTTGTCCAGGGTCCAGCCTGCGCGTGCCATGCCGATGATGGGAATGTCGAGTCCGCTCCGCACCATGGCATAGAGAGCCGGAAATATCTTCTTGTATGCCAGGTCGCCCGTGGCGCCGAAGAACACGAAGGCATCGGATTCGAGTATGGTCATTCAGCGTCTCGCATTGAGTTCGCGCCTCAGGGTTTGCAGTTCTTCCATCAGATCGAGCGCCAGCGCGACGCCGGCGAGATTGAGTTCAAGGTCCCGTTCCAGGCGTAGCGCAAGGCGCGCGCGGCGCAACGCGGTGCCGCTAAAGCGCCATTCCGGCGTATTGATTTCGACTACGCTGAGCACGCCTTCTTCGACGAATTCCACGATATGCCGTTCCTCGACCGCGCACATGCGGCTCAGGTCCCCGACCGTGAGCAGAGCGGTTTCCTCGAATATCGCACCGGCCAGTGCCTGATCTTGCGATGAAGACATGATGGCTTACACTCCCAGAGTCGCGCGAGGATTGAAGGGCAGCGCCGCGGCCATGGCCGCATATGCAGCTTTGGCCTTCTCGTCGCCGGCGGCGGGCAGGGCTATTTGCAGAACGACGTAAAAATCCCCGGGCGGGGAGGCGGGGATTCCCCGGCCCTTTAGCCGCAATTTGCTGCCGGCGTGCGAGGCGGCCGGGATCTTCAAGTCCACGGTTCCCGCCGGTGTCGGCGTTTTCACCGTGGCGCCCAGCGCAGCCTCCCAAGGGGCGACCGGCAGATCGAGATATAAATCGCGCCCGTCGACTCTGTATAGAGGATGCGGTTGAAATTCGACTTCGATGAACAAGTCGCCCGGCGTTGACTCGGCCGCCGCGCGCGCGCCTTGGCCGGCCAGCCGAATATTCTGGCCGGCCAGGATGCCCTTGGGCACTTGGACGTTGAGTACGCGTTCTTTAAAAGCCAGCCTACCCTCGGCATCCAATTCGGGAACACGCAAGGTGAGCTGCCGGGCGCCGCCCCGGAGCGTGGCATCGAGATCGAGCAGCACCTTCGCATGATGGTCTTCGCCGTTGCCGGATCCCGGCCGCCGCGCCCGAGCGCCGAACAACGACTCGAAAAAATCGCTGTGGTCCGAATCGCGGGCGCCCGCGCCGCTGAATTCAAAACCGGCGCCCCAATCCGGAGGCGGACGAAAATCCTTTCCCGCGGAATGCCCCTGGCCCAGTTGATCGTAGGCGGCACGCTTCTCCGCGCTCTTGAGCACTTCGTAGGCCTCGCCGACTTCCTTGAAACGCGCCTCGGCGTCCTTTTCCTTGCTGACGTCCGGGTGATATTTGCGGGCAAGCTTGCGGTACGCCTGCTTGATCTGCGTCTCGGTGGCGTCGCGCGCCACACCCATGACTTTGTAATAGTCCTTGAATTCCACGGCACCTGCCCAATCAACGCGGCGAGCGTGCAAGGATACTATGCGTGGCGCACGGCCGATCAATAATCCCGTGTAGGTGCTTTCCTACGCTCGAGCTACAGCCGAATGACAGCCCGTTGCGGTCGATCTCACCGTCACAGTTGATATGCAACCGTCAGGAGCAAGCCTTCGCCGATATCGCGCCACAGAGCGGGAGCACGGCTATCATAGGGCAAGGCTTCGGGAATCAAGGCTTGAATCCATTGTGCCAGCCAATCGATTTCTGTTGCTCCATAGAAAACGACGGCACATTCATAGTTGAGCAGCAGGCTGCGCGAATCGAGATTGACCGACCCGGAAAGGGCGAGAGACTGGTCGAATACCACCGCCTTGGCGTGGATCATGTACGGCAGCAGATGAATCCTCGCTCCAGCCTCCGTCAGCGCCCGCAGTGCGCGGTTGCGCGCAAAATCCGCCAAGCGATGGTTGGAGACGGCGGGAATGCACAAGTCGATTTTCACACCGCGCCGCGCGGCCAGGCGCATCGCCGTTTCCAAGCTGGCGTCGGGGACGAAGTAAGGTGTGACCGCGAGGACGCGCTCGCGGACGTGGAAGCAGGCATCGATCAGCAGTGCGTGTACGGTATCCTCGGCCTGGTCCGGGCCGCTGGGCAGGAACTGGGCCCGGCCACCGGTTGATTGCGGCATGGACGCAGCAGTCGCCGGCGTGGCGGCACGCGCCGCGGGCCTGCCGCCCGCAGCCACCCAATCGGCTTCGAATTGCGAGGCTGCCGCCGCCGCAACCGGTCCTTGTAAATCGAAGGTCAGATCGCGCCAGGGCCTGGCTCCTTCGAGCCCGATGAAGTATTCCGCCGCGATATTTCTGCCACCCGCCCAGAGCTGAGCTCCGTCGGCAATGACCATTTTGCGATGATTGCGTAAATTGCGCGGACCCTGCGTCTTGCGAGCGAACAGCGGACTGAAGACTTCGGTCTCGACACCCCCGAGGTGTAATTGGCGGAAACATCGGCGCGGCATCTGGGCGGCGCCCACGCCATCGACGAGCAATCGCACCTGCACGCCCGCCCGCGCTCGCGCCATCATGCATTGCATCGCCTCGCGCCCGAAAGCGTCGTCGCCGAGTATGTAAGTGCAGATATCCAGCCTCTCGGCCGCTTGCGACATGGTGGCGAACAGGGCTGAGGCTGATTCGCGACCGTCCTGGTGCATGCGAACCGAAGCGGGAGCACAGCGCGCCAGTCCGAAACTCTCGATCAGATCTTCGGCCCAGTGATCACACAGCGATTGCGTACCGGTCCACTTCAGCACCTTGCGCGGCAACTTGCGGCGGCCGAATAAAATGTACATGGGCAAGGTGACATAGGGCACCGCGATCATTCCCAGAACCCATGCGATGGCGATGGACGGCGGGCGGCGTTCGCGCTCCACGCGCGTGGTCAAGACATAGACCAGCACGCTGATCACAATGACCAGGGTATGAACGGTGATCCGCGGAAACCAGGAATTCAACGGCCGAAGCTCACGCGTGCTCCAACTGGCGCAGCACGATGGGCACGAGGTCCGGCAGATCTTCCGCAATCAGTCCGGGGCCGAAATTCACCGCCGCTGCGCCGTGTACCCAGACACCGGCCGCGGCCGCTGCGAAGGCGTCCATGCCCTGGGCAAGCAGACCTAGGATCAGTCCGCCGAGCACATCGCCGGAACCGGCGGTGGCGAGGCTGGCGGGGGCATTCGTGTTGACGACGGCCCGGCCGTCGGGAGCCGCAATGACGGTGTCCGCGCCTTTCAGCACGATGACGGCGCCGCTTTGGCGCGCGGCGGTTCGGGCGCGGCTCAGCTTGTCGCCGCGAGGGTCGAAGACCCGCGCAAATTCCCCGTCATGAGGCGTCATGACACAGGGTCCATGTACCGCTTGCGCCAGCTCGTCCGCCCGGGAGGCAAACACGCTGATCGCGTCTGCATCGAGCAGCACAGGCCGCGCGGTTCCGAGGATCTGCAGCGCAACCTCACGGGTGGTGTCATTGACGCCTGCGCCCGGCCCGACCAGGAATGCGGAGTAGCGCGAGTCGCTCAGCAGGCGTGCGAAGTCGCCATCCTGCGTCAGCGGCTGCACCATGATGCTGGTGAGGGCGGAGGCATAGATGGAGAACGCGGCTTCCGGTACGGCAATGGTCGTGAGACCTGCACCGATACGCGCCGCGGCGCGGGCTGCCAGCCGGGCTGCGCCTGTCACGGGATAGCCGCCGCGCAGCAAGGCATGGCCGCGGGTATATTTGTTGGCCGAAGTCCTGGCCTGCGGTAGCTGCGCGCGCCACAGTGCGGGATCGTTTTCCCACGCAGTGATCGACAGCGATTCGAACGCGGACGGGGGAATGCCGATGTCCGCGACCACGATTTCTCCGCACAATTCCCGGCCCGGCAGCAGCACGTGGGCCGGTTTTTTGCGTGCGAAGGTGATGGTGCAAGCCGCGGGCACTGCGCCCATGCTCTCGCCGGTATCACCCATCACGCCGCTCGGTACATCGACGGCAACGAGCGGCACGCCGCGCGCCGCCGCGGCGTTCAGCGTAGCGGCGACCTGCGGCTCCAGCGGCCGCCTCAGCCCGGACCCAAACAGGGCGTCGACCACCAGCGCGGCGTCCTCGAGCGCGGCGGGGTTCGCGCGCTCGATGCCGCCGCTCCATCGCATCGCATGAAGCCGGGCGTCACCTCGAAGTTCTTCCAGAGCGCCGAGCAGGGCGACGCGCACCGGCCAGCCGATTCGCGCCAGGGCGAGAGCCACGACGAAGCCATCGCCGCCGTTGTTCCCGGGGCCGCACAGAACGGTGACCGGGCGTGCGGACCAGCGCCGGGTGATTTCCCGCGCGACGGCGTTTCCGGCGTTCTCCATCAGTACGAACCCGGCTGTGCCCGCGGCGATCGCCGCGGCGTCGGCCTCGGCCATTTGTGCGACACTCAGGAGTGCGGTTTGCATCAACCCAGGCCGCCCGCGATGGCGCCGACCAGGCCGGTCACGCCCATGGCGAGCGCACTCCAAAATGCCACCCGCAGAGCGCCTGCGCGAATATTGGCGCCCCCAACCTTGGCTGACCAGCCGCCCAGGATCAGCAAACACAGCAGCGACA
Source organism: uncultured Gammaproteobacteria bacterium (assembly GCA_963807505.1). Classification (GTDB taxonomy): domain Bacteria; phylum Pseudomonadota; class Gammaproteobacteria; order Steroidobacterales; family Steroidobacteraceae; genus Bog-1198. The sequence goes on from CAWECC010000003.1 coordinate 467,802, forward strand.
CGGCGACGATGGAAACTATGCGATAGCGCGGCGGCGCAAAGGCTGCCACCAACAAGGGAAGAACGGCACCGCTCGCGAAACTAGCGGCCGACGCCAACGCGGCCTGCAATGGACGCGCCTTGGAGACGGACGTGAGCCCCAATTCGTCCCGGGCATGGGAGCCCAGCGCATCGTGCGCCATGAGTTGCGCGGCGACCTGCCCGGCAAGCTTCGCGTCGAGCCCGCGGCGCACATAGATCTCGGTCAATTCGCGGCGCTCGCCCGCGAAATCCACTTCGAGTTCGGCGCGCTCCTGGGCGAGAGCGGCGGCTTGGGTGTCCGCTTGCGAACGCACGGAGACGTATTCTCCTGTTGCCATCGACATGGCCCCGGCCACCAGCGCCGCCGTCCCGCTCAGCAGGATATTGGCCTGCGAGGCATGCGCGGCCGCGACACCCAGGATCAGACTGGAGGTCGACACGATGCCATCGTTTGCACCCAGGACACTGGCCCGCAGCCAGCCCACGCCGCCCAAATTGTGGCGCTCATGACTGCGTGAATGCATGAATCTCCCGAGCCTTCAGCCGTCGCGCCGGTGCCCGTGCGACGCAGTCACGCCCTGCCGGTCTTGGGCCCGAGAAAATACCAAAGAATGAATCCCAGCACGGGCAGGATGATCACCAACACCGTCCAGATGACTTTCTTCGCCGTATCCGCGCTGCTCTGAAAGATATTCACGATGGCCCAGACATCGGCGATCAGAACGATGAGACCGAACAGACCTTGGTACTGCATCTCTTATCCCCATTGTTATTGCTGAGACGATTAGGCTACACCTTTGGACTACTCGAGCCTAAATATTGCGCTTCGCCGGGCCCGGTTGACAATGCCGGTCGCAATGGGCCCGCAGGGCCGGGCACCCAGGGTTACCTCATGACCAGGGGTCACACCATCAGCAAGACTCCCGCGATCCCGCTCAACGCCAGGACCAGAGTCTCGAACAGCCGCTGATTGATGCGGATCAGCAGCCAGCGGCCCATGAATGCGCCGAGCAGCACGGCCGGCGCCAGCATCAGATTGAATTCGAAGCTCTGTGCCGTGATCAAGCCGAGCTCGACCATGAAGGGCACCTTGAACAGATTGAGCACCATGAAAAACACCGCGGCGGTGCCGACGAATTGCATCTTGGGCAAGCGCATGGCGACCAGGTAAATCGCCATCAGGGGGGCGGCGGCATTGGCAATCAGCGTGATGAAACCGGCCGTGATCCCCAGCGCCGCCCCGAGCGCCCAATGACGTGTAAGCGTTGTTTCCTGCGTTTCAGCGCGCAGGTACCTGCGCCCATAGCCGAGGAGGCACAGGAACACGATGATCGCCCCGATCATGATCCGCACGGCTTTGTCGGAAATATGACCGAGAGCGAAATATCCGAGCACCACCCCGGCTGCCGTCCACGGCAGCAGTTTCCACAGATAGCGCCACTGAGTGTGCGCCCGATAGGACAGAACCGCGACAATGTCGCCGAATATCAGCAGCGGCAGTATCAAGCCGCTGGCCTGCTTGCTGCTCGGAAACACGTGCACGAACAGCGCGATCGAGAGAAGGCTCAGTCCGGTGATGCCGGCTTTCGATATGCCGACCATCAAGGCGCCCAGGACGGCGCATATCCATTGTAAAGGTTGCGTGATCATCGATGATTCCGCTGTCGAAGTCGTTCTGGCAAGCTAACGTGCCGCTTTCGGCATCCCGAGTGCACCGTATCACTTAGCATGGTCAGCCTGTATCAAGACACCGCGGAACCCGCCTCCCCGACGCCGCCGCTCGACGGGGATGTGCGAACCGATGTGGCCGTCGTGGGCGGGGGCATCACCGGTTTGTCGGCCGCGCTGCATCTCGCCGAGCAGGGTGCCGGCGTCGTGCTGCTCGAGGCCGAAGAGCCTGGTTGGGGCGCTTCCGGGCGCAACGGCGGTCAAGTCAATCCAGGCCTCAAACATGACCCGGACGAGGTGGAGCGCGAATTCGGCCGGGACTTGGGCGGGCGCATGAATGCGTTCGCCGGCGCGGCGCCCGCGTTGGTTTTCGATCTCATCGCGCGTCACGGCATTCGATGCGAGGCCCGCCGCAATGGGACGCTGCGTGCCGCGGTACGGCCGAAGCATGCGGGACGGGTGCGTGCCAGCGCCGAGCAGCTGGCGCGCCGCGGCGCTCCGGTCGAACTGCTGGAGGGCTCGAGTCTCGAGCGGGCGACCGGCACGGCGCGCTACCGGGTCGCCATGCTGGATCGCCGTGGCGGGGATCTGAATCCTTTGAGTTATGCGCGCGGCCTGGCGCGCGCGGCGCTTGGCGCGGGCGCGGCCGTTCACGGCGGCACCCGGGCGCTCGGCATGAAACGGAACGGCGCCCTCTGGCGTATAGCGACCTCCGTTGGAGTCGTGTCCGCACCGCAGGTGGTGTTGGCCACCAATGGCTACACGGACGATCTGTGGCCGGATTTGCGCCGCACGATCGTGCCGCTCTTTGGCGCGATCGCAGCCACCGGCGCGCTTCCCGAAGCGATTGCCAGCGGAATTATGCCCAGCCGGGCGGTGCTCTATGAAAGCGGCACCGTCACCGTCTATTACCGGGTGGACGGCGGCCAGCGGCTGCTGATCGGCGGCCGCGGCCCGATGCGCGAAATATCCTCTGCATCCGCCATCCCTCATTTGCTGGCCTATGCGCGCACCCTGTGGCCCGCGCTCGCGCAGGCTCAATGGAACTACGCGTGGGGCGGCCGGCTCGCGATGACACCGGATCAGTATTTGCACATCCACGAGCCCGCCGGCGGAGTGACGGCCTGCCTGGGCTACAATGGCCGCGGCGTCGCCATGGCAACGGCCATGGGCGCGCAGCTCGCGCGCCGCTTGGTGAGCCCATCGTCTGCCTTCGACATGCCCATCACCGGCATGAAACTCATGCGCTTTCACGCGCTATGGAAGTTCGCCGTGCGGGCCGCGATTGTGCACGGACGTATCGCCGATTTTCTGGGTATCTGAGCCGCGCCGCTCAGTTGTCGGTGTAGAACTGGCGCAGCCGGTGCAGGTTGATGACGACATCGTAGCGCTGGTCGGCCGGTAACCTGGGGCCCGAAGAGAATTCATAGCGGGAGTCGAGATCCGCGATCTCGGGATGCAGGTCGTGCATGGCCCGTTTGAACATTTCCTTCGGCACCCATTCGGAATTCGACGACAGAGAACCGAATTCATCGTGATAGATCGTAGCGGTCGATATGTCCGCCGGAGCGGAGGCGATGGCAAAAATCCGCGGGCGCCCATTGTCCGGGCGGAGAGGGTCCGGGTGGACTTGGTCCAGGCGGACTTGCCTCGCGCCCGCCATGATCAACTGCCATTCATTACCCTGGGGCACCGCGATCAGTGCATAGACATGATGCTGGGCGGTGAAGAAGGCGCAAGAAATGACCACGGCGGCCAGCATGCGGCGGCCGCGCGGGCCCCAGCTTTCCGTCAGTGCGCGGACCGAGGCCACCAAGAAACAAAGGATCACGGCCGTCATCGCCAGGATCGTGCGGTAGGTCGCATAGTGTTCCGAAGCGATCAAGCTTACCGCGCAGGCGAACACCGGCAGGCCCAGCAATGCCGCCAGCCAGATCATGCCGCGCGAACGGCCGTAGCGGCGCCACTCCATATAAGCGCCGGCCAGCAAAAGCACGCCGACCACGGCCGCGCAGCCTAGGTACAGTGCGTGATCCCGGCGATGGTCATCGTTCAACACGTACATGCTGAGCGCGTTGGGCAATACTTCCCCCAGGAACCAGGCGATCTTTCCGCCCCAGTGGTGCTCGAAGGCAATCCGCCCCGATTTGACGAAGACCCCGGACGCGTACAGCACGGTCATCGTGCAATAGGCCAGACCCAAACTCGCAACCACGAATCCCAAATGAGCCCCGGCCCAGCGCGCACACTGAGCCGGCGTGCGCTGCCGCTGCACGATCAACCCGCCCGCCAGGGGCACCACGTAGAATAGTGCGCTCGGCTGATAAATGAGCGCGCTCATCAACATGAGCCCAACGGCCACCATCCACTGGCTCACGGCGCGGCCGGCGCCGGCGCTCATTCCGACGTTCAAGGCGCCTTCGACGGTAAAGAACGCGCCGCAGGCCAGCAGTGCGGTTGCCACGTACGGCCAGCCGACGGCCCATCCCGCCATGACCTGCGCGGAGGGAATCAACGACAGCAACACGGCGAAACACAGGCTCGGGCTGAACGGCCAACCCAGCGCGCGCAGGCCGCGAAAACTGACCAGCGAGAGCGCTCCCAAGAGAAGCGATGCGGTAAGACGCATCCACTGCAGATCTTGCACCGAGGCCGTCTGGCCGTAGGTGGCCTGCAGCAGCCAACCGTAGATCGGCCGTGCATGCGATGCGCAGAACTGAACCACCTTGCCGATCTCCTCGTGCGCCTCGCGCAAATTGGAGTAATCGTCGCGCAATCCGAAGTCGTGGAAAGTCGCCGGCCAATAGGTGACCAGGGGCACGAGAAAGAGCATGGCGGTGAGCAGCCAGGTGCGCAGGCCCAGGGCACTGCGGCGATCGACCTTGATGCCGGCGTGGCCGACAACGCCGGGGTGTCCGGCAACCGCAGGGTGCGCGACGGCACTCGGGTGGCCCGCGCTGCCGCTGTCCCCGATGGGGACGGCGATTGAAGGTTCGGTGACTATCGTTTCGGGAACCGACATAGAAATCTAATCGCACCCCATAATGCTGCAATGCACTGTCAACGCGCCGTCCTCTATCCGTTGCGATCGCAATACATCGTTGCGGGGCGGGGGAGATGGACAGGCTGGGAGATGATTCTAGCCATAGCCTGCCGAAAATCCGTTTGCTAGTCGGAGAAAATACGTTAAATATCTGTTAACTAGGCGAATATCGCCAGGCGAGCGCCTAGGCGGCGATGCACAGATTCTTGCCGCCGCTTTTGGCGCGGTACAGGGCCGCGTCGGCGCGATCGAAGGCTTGTTCCGAGGCATCCTCCCGATTCAGTTCGGTGATTCCGCATGAGACTGTGATGCGGACCGGCGTCCCGCGAAAGTGAAACCGCAGGCCTTGCACCGCGGTTCGCACCTGGTTGGCTATGTTCACCGCGTCCTGCAGCCGAAGTCCGTGCAACAACACGGCGAATTCCTCGCCCCCGATGCGCGCGACGAAGTCGGCGGCGCGCAGCGCCGAGGTGAAACACCCGGCCACGCTCTGCAGGACACGGTCGCCTGCGCGATGTCCGTAGCTGTCGTTGATGACTTTGAAATTGTCTATATCCCACAGCAGCAGACCCAAGGGTGCTCCGCCTTGTGCACGGAGTGCGATTTCCTGAGCGAATCGTTCGTCGAAGCATTTTCGATTGGCGACACCGGTCAAGGGATCGAGCCGTGCGCCATGCTTTTCCAGATCCAGCTTGGAATGCAGTTCCTGGGCTTCGCGCTCGAGGTCCGCGATGCGCTCCCGCATGTGCTCGGCACGACCGTTGTATTCGACCAGACGGACCGCCTCGCGGGCCCGAAAGTCGCAGATCTGCCGCGAAACCGACTCGAGCCGGGCGCTGACGGCGGATTGCAGCAGCCCCAGTTCCGTGGCCCCGCTGACCTCGTCGGTGAGTTCGCGGACGTGCGACATCATCGTGTCGTTGAGCGATTCGGTGTCATCGAAGCGGCTGCGGCTCGCGCTGTCCGATTCCAGCAGGTGGTTCGACATTTCCTCGAGACGCTGGGTCACTTCCGAAAGCACCGTCGCAGCCTGCAGGCGCTCGCGCGCCAGCGACTCGCCACGCGCGTGAATCATCTCCGCCATGCGGGCCACGACGGCGGCCAGCACGGCGTCGGTTTCAGCCTGTTCCAGGTCGGTGGTCAGGCTGAGCAGCTTCGAAGGGTCGGGCTCGCCCCGCTTGATCTGCTCGAGCAACGAGGCAAGGGCGGCGCAGGTCGAATTCCAGCGGTCGGATTTCGTATCGGGGGCCGCGGGGTGAGGGGCGGCCGAGACGAGATGCGGCGCCGATGCGGCAAGATGCCGAACGGGTGATGTCGCATCGACGGCCACCACGGCAACGGTCAAGGATCCAGCGAGCTTCTCGAGCTGCACCGCGTCTGCATTGCGCCTGTTTGCGGCGGCGAGCGCCGTCAATTCGTCGTCGAGCTGCGGATCCACGCCCATGGCCGCCGCGCATAGCCGGCCGATCAGGCGACGCAATACCTGCTCGGCATGCCGCCAGCGTTTCTCCTCAGCTTCCATCTCTCGAAGCGAGTCGCGATATTTTTGTTTCCAGTCGGCGGTTTCGGACACGGGTTCTATTTCGCGTAATTTGCCGAAGATATCGGCGGACGGGGCGGAACTTTAGCATTATGTCGCCGCCGGGCCCGCCCTGAATGGGCTCCCGTGCCAGATGGCCGTTTCTTGATGTACGTCCCATCGGCGCATGCGCTCTTCGCGATAGGCTTTCACGCAAGGAAGCCGCGAACTCATGGTGCTCAAGTCCACATTTCTGATAGCCACCCTGCTGGCGGCCTCGGCGGCCGCCGCGCACTCGCAGATATATACCTACGTGGACGCGGATGGGCTGAGGCATTACACGGATGTCCCGGACAACAACCGCTATCGATTGTTGATCCTGTCGCCGCGGGACAGGACGGCGAGCGGCGACCGGTACGACGCCATGCTGCTGGCCAGAGCCGGCCAGTACGACTCCATCATCGAGAAGGCGGCCATCTCGGCATCCGTGGAACCGAACCTATTGCGAGCCGTGATCGTCGTGGAGTCCGGGTTCAATTCGCGCGCCGTCTCGAAGCGGGGCGCGGTGGGACTGATGCAGCTGATGCCGGCGACGGCGACACGTTTCGGAGTTTCGAACCCCTATGATCCCCTCCAGAACGTCCATGCCGGTGCGCGCTACTTGAAGTTTCTCATCGACCGCTTCGGTCAGGACGTGAGGCTCGCACTCGCCGCATACAATGCGGGCGAGGATGCGGTCGACCGCAATGGGGGCCAGATCCCGCCTTTTTCCGAGACCATGGCCTATGTGCCGCGGGTCATGAAAATCTACCAAATGCTCCGGAATCAGCCGCCGCGCGTCACGTGACGGGTGAGTTCCATGGCCGACCGTTGATTTAGGCGGCCTCGTCCCCATTGGGGTCGAATCTCGATTCGGCAGAGTGCGTGTATTGACCCTTCCATCCACAGGCATGCTCCCCGATGCGGAACCGACGGCGGCTTCCGCCGTGGTTTATCGCGGATCGCAGGCGCTGTGCCGCGAATTCAGCCTGGTGCTCGAGGCCAAAGGCGTCGAACACGAGGTGCGGGAAAACGGGGATGCCTGGGTGCTCGCCGTGGCGCCTCCCTCGGTTCATCGCGCGTATGAGGAGATCAGTCGCTACTCCGCGGAACGCAGCGTGCCGCGCAGTGCGCCCACCTCGATCGAGCCGTTTGCCGGCGCGGGGATCGGCGCCCTTGGCTACATAGTGGTTCTATTGCTCACGGCTTACTGTGCCGGCGCCGGACTGTTCGGCGCCGACTGGTTGTCGCAGGGAGCCCTCGACTCCGGTGCGGCGCGCGAATGGTGGCGGGCGGTGACGGCGCTGACCTTGCATTTGGATCAGGAGCACCTGCTCGGCAATCTGCTGTTCGGTGTGTTCGCGGGAATGGCGGCCGGCCGTTTGCTGGGGCCCGGCGTGGCATGGGCGAGCATTCTTGGGGCAGGCGCGCTCGCAAACTATGTGGAAATACTCATTGCACCGGTGACTCACCGCGCGGTCGGCGCTTCCACGGCCGTGTTCGCGGCCCTGGGGCTGCTCGCGGGCTTGGCGTGGCGCCAGAGGCTTACGCTGCGGGAGCGGCGTTGGTATCGCTGGGCGCCGCTGATCGCGGGGATTTGTTTGCTGACCTTGCTGGGCGCGGGCAATGCGCACGTGGATGTGCTCGGGCACGCGCTCGGTTTTCTTTTCGGTGTCGCCACCGGGTGGGTCTATGCGCACAGCGGCATGCCCCGCAGCCGTGGCAGGCGCTTGCAGATCGCCACGGCCGCAGGTGCCTTATTGTCGATAGGCGCGGCGTGGCTCCTGGCGCTGAGCCACGCCGCTTAGACGAGGGATCTGCCGGGTCCCTTCAGGTTTTCGCCGCGACACCACCCGGAGTCAGCTTGTCGATGGCCTGCGGGAGAATCTGCGATAATTTGGCTGCCAAGTCCTCGGGGGACATGCCGACCTTGGCGGCCAATTGTTTCACGGTGTCGGAGCCGAACGCTTGATGAATCTGATCGGCGCTGATGGGCTGATTGGCGCCGGTCCCCACCCATGAGCGTACCGTGCCGCCCAGGCCCTGTTGTTCCAGCTGCGAGACGATACCCTGGATACCGCCGTGTTTTTCGATCAGACCATTGACCACGGTCGCCATCTCGGCGCCAACCACTCCGCCCAGCAATCCGTCGAACATACCCATGTTGCCGCTCCTTGTGAAAAATGGAAATGACGGTTCTGCCAAACTCCGCGTCGAGTTCCTTAACTACAGCGTCTGTGGCCCGAGCGCAAATACCAGGTTGACCGTGGCCGTCGTGTCGAGCTTCTTGATCGGGGGAGGGGGATTGCTGTTGTGGATGAATCCATAGCCGACGCTCAGGGCCAGCTTGTTCGACATTTTCACGTTCAGTGCAATGGTGTCCTGCAGCATCGAGTTGCCCGGGCCCGATTCCACGAGGAATTTATTGGTGAGAATGGTGGTCTTCGAGAAGGACTGTGAGAAATCCAAGGTCGCCGTGCCGATCCCTTCCTCCGATCTCTCCCCGAGCACCCGAGACGTGACGATGCCGTTCTCTATATTTACTTCTTCAGGGCGCAGCTGCCGATAGCCCGCGCCAATTTGCCCGGTCAGTTTGGTATCGGCCGCATCGATGAGTTTGTACCCGAAGCCGGTGGTGGCGCTCGCTTGATATTGGAAGCCGTCGAATAAATCGTGTTCGAAGCGAAATCCGCCGAATGCAAATAAATTGCTCGAGATGTTGTAGTTGCTTTGCAGGCGTGTTTCCCACCGCTCGGCCGACACGATGCCGGAATTCTTGCCGTACAGTCCGCCCGCATATAGGTCATTCTTCCAGTCGCCGTCATAGCGAAACACGTCGACATTGCCGTTGATCGATTCGGCATCGCTGTTGCCGTGGGAATCCAAAAAGCCGAATTGTCCCTTGCCCATCCAGACCCCTTTGGGCGGAGGCGGCGGCGTCGTGGGTGCCGGCGTCGCCGACGCCGGGGCGGGCGCGTCATCGGCCCACGCGTTCAATACGGATCCGAGGACAAGTGCAGTCGTGGCGATGACGCGAACTATGGACATGATGCTCCTTACAGTGAATGAATGGGACGCAGGTGCACGCCGTGCAGGCGTGCACCTTTTGCGCCGAGACTCGAGGCCCTAGCCGCGCTTGGCGAGCAGGTCGCGAATTTCCTCTAGCAGTACTTCCGACCTGGCCGGCGGCGCGGGGGGCTCCGGTGCGACAGGAGGCGGCTTCTTGAGCCGATTGATGCCCTTGATCACCATGAACAGTACCAGGGCGATGATGACAAAATCAAAAATGGTCTGAACGAAGGAGCCGTACTTGATCAGCACCTCCTTGCCTGTCGGGTCCTTGCCGAGAGTGACCGCCAAATCAGAGAAATTGATGCCGCCTATGACCTTGCCGATAGTCGGCATGAAGATATCGCCGACCAGCGAGGAAACGATTTTTCCGAAGGCTGCGCCGATGATGACGCCGACCGCCAAGTCGACCACATTGCCCTTCATCGCAAATTCTTTGAATTCCGCACCTAATCCCATGGCGATCTCCTTTTGGTAGCGCTGATCAATGTTTATTGGTCGATGCTTGTGAGGCGATGTCTCCGCGCGCAGCGTTTGCGTCCCTGGGGCCGAACAGCGAGGCCATGGTACTCAAGCGCACGCCGTAGGGGCAAGTGACAAAGTCGCCGGTGCCGTGCTAATACCTCTGCACGTTGATGTTGACCGGTTCACAAGGTCAGGGGGGATAAGAGGCTGGACGCCAACGTAAAGGCAGCAGTTGGCGTCCAGCCTCTTATCCCCCCTGACCGTGCGCACTGGCCGAGGTACATCATACTGCGCTCCCGTTGCCGGCCAACGGCTCAGCCCCTCGGGCGAATACCGTCAACCGGTCAACATCATAGTGCCGAGGCACTAGAGATACTTCGTCACTCCCTGAATCTCTTTGATCAAATCCCTGAATTCGCGCGGCAATGCTTCGGAAGTCTCTTCCATGCAGTGATGAATGTGATCCTTGATGAGTTCTTTCTTGGCGTTGCCGATGGCCTTTTCCACCGCGTGCAGCTGCTGTGCCAATTCCATGCACGGGCGGCCCGCCTCGATCATGTCGATGACCGCTGCCAAGTGTCCCTGGGCTCGTTTTAGTCGTGCGGCGATTTCGGGAAACTTATGCGTCATGTGATTTCCATGGCGCGTATCCTATCCCCCTAGACAGGATAAAGGAAGAGGCATAGGATCGCGCAGCTAGCCCGGCTGCGGGGTCCCCGGCGGGGCGTGGGTTCGGCTACGGGCGGTGCCGTCGAGCGGGGCCGGGCGGCGATATGCCTTGGCGGACGAAGTTGACGAATTGTCACCTTTGACCGGCAGAGTCGAATCGTCCTTGGAGTGTGGATAGATTTCTTGGGAATACGTCATGCCGATACACGAACATGAACCAAATTCGCGGGGTCGGGCCTTTCTCTGGGGCGGGGTGCTGCTCGGCGTGCTGTTCCTGGTTCTCGCTCTCACACGCGGATTTGGGTTGTTCGCGGGAGGCAGAAAAGGGCCGGAAGAACCGGATTTGATGGTCCGCCAGGGCGACAAGATCGTCGTTCCCGAGGGCTCGGCTCTGCGTAGCCGCTTGACCGTCGAGGCGGCACCGGCGCAGGCCGTCAGTGCGAGGCTGGTGTTGCCCGCAGTCGTCGAATCCGACCCCGCGCGTACCGCCGCCGTGCTCACCCCGCTGAGCGGCCGGTTGATTTCGCTGAAAGTCGCGCTGGGCGACCGAGTGACGAAGGGTCAGGTGCTCGCGGTGCTCGATTCGCCGGATCTTGGCCAGGCCTACGATGACGACGAGAAGGCTGCCGACACCGCACGCCTCACCGAAAAGAATCTCGCGCGCCAGGAAGCGCAAAACAAGCTCGGTGCCGCCTCGGACCGCGACTTGGATCAGGCCAGAAGCGATAACGCGCAAGCGGCGGCGGAATATGCGAGAACGCAGGCGCGCTTGAAATCGCTGGGCGCGGTGCCCGGCAGTAAATCGCTTTCCAATGTGCTGACGGTGACCGCGCCGGTGAGCGGCAGCGTCACCGCACTGTCGGTCACGCCCGGCAACATGATCAACGATCCGACGCAACCCATGATGACCGTCGCCGACCTGGGCATCATATGGGTTACGGCAATGGTCCCTGAGAAGGACGTGGCGGCGGTTTCCAAGAATCAAGACGCGGAAGTCGTCCTCGAGGCCTACTCCGGCCGAGTACTGCATGGCAGAGTCCTGTTCGTGTCGGACGTCATCGAGCCCGATACCCGCCGCAACAAGATTCGAATAGCGTTCGCCAATCAAGACTATTCGCTCAAACCGAATATGTTTGCGACCGTCACCTTGATGGGGTCGGCGCGATCGCAGGTGGTGCTGCCGGCCTCGGCGCTGCTGATGAACAACGACAGAACCAGTGTTTTCGTCGCCACCGCGCCATGGACCTTCGAGCGGCGCATCGTCGACCCGCAGCTGGAGGAGGGGTCATCGGTGGCCATCCGCTCCGGCGTCGCGGCCGGCGAGCAGGTGGTCGTCAAAGGCGGAATCCTGCTGAATGATTGATCAATTCGTCGGCTTTTGCCTGCACCGGCGCATCGCGGTCATGATCTTGGCCGCGCTGCTCGCTGCCTATGGTGTCTATGCCTGGGAAACGCTGTCCGTCGAGGCCTACCCCGAACTGGGCGATGTCGCGGCGCAGGTCACGACGCAAATTCCGGGGCTTGCCGCCGAGGAGGTGGAGCAGTTGATCACGGTGCCGCTCGAGCGCGAGATCAACGGCACGCCCGGACTTCTGCTGATGCGCTCATCGAGCACCTTCGGCCTGTCGCTGATCACGGTTCTGTTTCGCGACGGGTACGAGGACTATTGGGTACGGCAGCGCCTCACCGAGCGTATCAATCAGGCGGTGCTGCCGGCCGGGGCATCGCCGTCGCTCGATCCCGTGGCGGGTCCCGGCGGCGAGATCTACCGCTACACCCTCGAGTCCGATTCGAAGAATCTGCAGCAACTGTCGGAGATCCAGCGCTGGACCGTGATTCCCGCCCTGAAATCCGTTCCCGGGGTGGTCGATGACACCAACTTCGGCGGCTTCACCACCGAATACCAGCTGGACCTGAATCCCCAGCAGCTGCAACACTATGGCCTCGGCATCACCGATGTCATCAATGCCATCAACAACAACAACACCAATGCGGGGGGCGGCAGGGTTTCGCGCGGCGATCAGAGCTATGTGATCCGCGGAGTCGGGCTGATTCACGATCTGGAGGGGATCGGCTCCATCGTCGTCACCCAGGTGGGCGGCACTCCCGTCTTGGTGCGCGACCTGGGACGCACCACGCTCAGCCATCAGGAACGCGAAGGCATCCTGGGCAAGGATGCGAATCCCGACACCATCGAAGGCATCGTCCTGATGCTGAAGTATCAGAATCCTTCGCAGACCTTGCAGGGTCTCCACGCCAAGGTGGCCGAACTCAATGCCAAATTGGCGTCCGCCGGCGTGCGGATCAAGCCCTACATCGACCGCGACGATTTGGTGCGCGCCACCATCCACAAGGTCGGCCAAACCATTCTCGAAGGCATCACGCTGGTCTTTTTGATTCTCATCATCTTTCTGGGCAGCCCGCGCAGCGCCTTCGTCGTGGCGGTGAGCATTCCGCTCGCCCTGGTGGCCGTTTTCTCGCTGCTCAACCTCACCCACGTGTCGGCGAATCTGTTGTCGCTGGGGGCCATCGATTTCGGCATCCTGGTGGACGGAGCCATCGTCGTGACCGAGGCCGTGCTGCGGCGGCGCGAGGCGATGCCGAACGAAGAACTGAGCGAGAGCGAAGCCAAGGCCGCGACGCTGCAGGTGACGCGCCCGATTTTCTTCGCGAGCCTGATCATCATCACCGCCTATCTGCCGCTGTTCTCGTTCGAGCGGGCCGAAGCCAAGCTGTTTACGCCGATGGCCTATACCATGGGCTATGCACTGTTCGGCGCGCTTGCTGACGGCTCTGGCGCTGGTTCCGGGCCTCGCGTATCTGGCGTTCCGCAAGCCCGGCCGGGTTTATCACAATCGATGGCTGGAACGCCTGACCGTCGCGTACGACCGAGTGCTCGCCGCCTGCCTCGATCAGCCGCGGATCATTTATGGCGTAGTGATATTCGCGCTGTTGGCGGTGGTCGGCCTGGGGGCCACGGTCGGCCGCGATTTCCTGCCGGATCTGGATGAAGGTGCGCTGTGGCTGCAGGTGCAGATGCCGACGGGCTTGGCGCTGAACAAGGCTAGCGACATGGCGAGCGACCTGCGCCGGGCCATACTCAAGTACCCCGAAGTCTCCTATGTGGTCACTCAGACCGGCCGCAACGATGACGGCACGGATCCGTGGACCATGTCCCACATCGAGGCGCCGGTCGGGTTGAAGCCGTACGACACCTGGCCGTCCGGCGAATCGAAAAAACAATTCGTGGACAAACTGGCGGCGGGCCTCGCCAAGGACCTTCCGGGCTATTCCATCGGCATCAGCCAACCCATCATCGACGGCGTCAATGACATGATCGGCGGCGCGCACAGTCCGCTGGTGGCCAAGATCTACGGCGACGACCTCAATGAGCTGCGCAGCATCGGCGCACAAATCGTGGACGTGCTTTATTCCATCCAGGGCACCTCGAGCGCCTCGATCTTCCAGGAGCCGCCAATCCCGCAGATGGAGATCAAGCTGGATCATGAAAAGGCCGCGCGCTACGGCGTGAACATGACCGATGTGCAGAATGTCATCCAGACGGGCGTCGGCCAGGCGCCGGTGTCGACGGTGTATGTCGGCGAGCGGACCTATCCGTTGACGGTGCGGTTCACTCAGGACACGCGCAACTCTCCCGAGGCGTTGGGCAACCTGCTCGTGAACACCGCGAGCGGCGTGCAGGTGCCGCTGTCCGAGCTCGCCGACATCCGGGTGCAAGCTCGGGCGAGAGCACCGTGACTCGCGAGAACGGCCAGCGCAATCTGACGATCCGCATCGACAACCGCGATCGCGATCTGACCTCATACCTCGCAGAAGCGCAGGCCAAGATTGCGGCTCGAGTCCATTTCGATCCGGGCAAGATCAGGCTGGAATGGGGCGGACAGTTCGAAAACCAGCGGCGCGCCGAGGCGCGGCTGCTGGTGATCCTGGCGCTGGTGATGGGCATGATGCTGATATTCCTCACCGTCGGAATCAAATCGTTCAGGCAGGCGCTGCTGATCCTCGGCGTGGTGCCGCTGGCGACTTTGGGCGGATTGATTTCGCTGCATCTGACGGGTCAGAACCTCAATGTCGCGAGCGGCGTCGGTTTCATCGCCCTGTTCGGCGTGGCGGTGCAAAACGGCATCATCATGGTGTCGAACCTCAATCGCATGAGAAAATCCGGCTTGGAGCTGCACGAGGCCATCATGACGGGAGCGACCGAACGCTTGCGGCCGGTGCTGATGACGGCCACCGTGGCCACCTTGGGGATGCTGCCGGCCGCCATCCATACGGGAGTCGGCAGCGACGTGCAGCGCGGAATCGCGACCGTGGTGGTCGGAGGGCTTGCGATCTCCACCGTACTCACGCTGTTCGTTCTGCCCTCGATGTATCACGTCATCGAGCATTGGGCCGAGCAGCGGCACGGCGAAGCCCGGTGGGGACGATGATGTCTTCGCGGCTCGCAATCGTTGCCCGGCTCGCAGCCGCTGCGCTCCTGGCCAGTCTGTCGGCGTGCGCTGTCGGGCCTAATTTCAAGCGGCCTGCACCGCCTGCGGCCACGGGGTACGGAGGCGCACCGTCGCAGGGCGATGTCACTACCGCCGAGGGCAAGGGCGCCGCCGCAGGCGCGGGCGGGAATGTGCAGCACTTCGTCGCGGGTGATGGACATTCCCAGCCAGTGGTGGACCTTGTTCCAGTCGCCCAACCTCAATCACCTGATCGAGCAGGCACTGAAGGCCAATCCGGATGTGCGTGCCGCTCAGGCGGCGCTGCGGCAGGCGCACGAGCTATACCTGGCGCAGCGCACCAGCTACTTACCCACCGTCCAGGGAGGCTTCAACGGCGATCGCTCGGAGTTCCCGAGCGGTACGCTGACCAGCCCCACCGTGGCGCCGAACACGACTTACAGCCTGTACACGGCACAGCTGACGCTAAGCTACACTCCGGATGTCTTCGGCGCCACGCGGCGCCAAGTCGAAATCGCCAAGGCGCAAGAGGAAAGCAATCACTTCCAACTCGAAGCCGTCTATGTGACCTTGAGCAGCAATGTGGTGGTGACTGCGGTGCAGGAGGCTTCGTTGCGCGGACAAATCGCGGCGACGCAACGGCTGCTCGAGCTGCAGCACCAGTTGACCGAGACCGTACAGCGTCAGCGGACGCTCGGTACCGCGAGCGATCTGGATGTTCTCGCACAGCAATCGGCGGAGGCGCAGACGGCGCAGACGTTGCCCCCGCTGCAAAAGCAATTGGGGCAGACACGCGATGCCTTGACGGCGTTGCTCGGAAGGCTGCCGTCGGAGGAACCGGAGGAGACATTCCGTTTCGACGAACTGACTCTACCGGCGGATCTGCCGGTCAGCCTGCCGTCGAAACTGGTCGAGCAGCGCCCGGATGTTCGCCAGGCCGAAGAGAATCTGCATGCTGCTTCGGCCGCCGTGGGGGTGGCGCTCGCCAATATGCTGCCACAATTCACGATCGACGCCGATGTGGGCTCGAGCGCACTGAAGCTCGGCCAGCTGTTCAGTCCCTACACGGGGTTCTGGGACGCGGGGGCCTCGCTGACCCAGACGCTGTTCGATGCGGGAGCGCTGCTTCATAAGAAGCGCGCCGCGGACGCCGCTCTGGACCAGGCGGCCGCGCAATATCGTGCCGCCGTGATACTTGCGTGCCAGAATGTGGCCGATACCTTGCGCGCCTTGCAGGCCGACGCCGACGCGCTGAAGGCAAGTGCCGAAGCGGAGCAGGCGGCCGAAAAGACCTTTGATCTCGCGAAGCGGCAACGAACGCTGGGGACGATCAGCCTGGTGGCGGTGCTGAACGCGGAACAGTCCTACCGCCAGGCGGAATTGGTTCTGGTGCAGGCACAGGCCAATCGCTATTCCGATACGGCAGGCCTGTTCCAGTCGCTCGGCGGCGGATGGTGGAATCGCACGGGAGAGACGCTGTGAATGACTTGGTGCGTCGGGAAAATAACGGCGGTGCAGCGACCCTTTGGTTGAACCGCCCGGAGAAGTGCAATGCGCTGACCAAGGATGTGTTCGAGGAACTGGACGAACACATCAATGCGATTGCGCGCGAAATCAAGACCATCGGCGTCGTCATTTTGCGCGGCGCCGGCGCCCACTTTTCTGCGGGTTACGACATGAATGAGGTTCTCGATCACGTCAAGGCACATGCGAAGCCTCATTTTCACTCGGAGGTCATTCAGAAAATAGCGAATTTGCCGCAACCCGTGATTTCCGCGGTGCAGGGGCACTGTTCCACCGGCGCGCTGGAACTTGCGCTGGCGGCGGATCTGATCGTCGCCGCGGAGTCGGCGCAGTTCTCGGATGTCTACGCGCGCTGGGGTCTGACACCGGTTTGGGGCTTGAGCCTGCGGCTGCCCCACCGCATCGGCACCGCCAAGGCGAGCGAAATGATGTTCAGCTGCCGCAGTTACTCGGGCAAGCAGGCCGAAGCCATGCACCTCGCCAATTTCTGTTTCCCCGACGATCGATTCGACGCCGAACTGAGTGCGCTGTCTGCCGACATATTGCGCAACTCTTGGTACGCCAACCAGGTGAACAAGCGGGCGCTGATCGAGATCGATGGTTTGAGTTTGCACGATGCCCACGCGCTCGAATTGTTCAAGAACGAAGGCTTGGCGCCCGACGCTGCGCAAAGGATTGCGAAATTCTTCACCAAATGCGAATAGGTCTACTCGCGTAGTACTTCGGCACGGTGATGTTGAGCGGTTGAGGTATTCGCCCGAGGGGCTGAGCCGTTGCCGGGCAACGAGGCAGCAGTTGCCCGGCAACGGCTCAGCCCCTCGGGCGAATGCTCTCACCGCCCACACCACCCCGCCGAGGGCACCGAATCTGCGCCTCATGTGGTGATGTACCTCCTGCGCGTTGATGTACCTCGGCCCGTGCGCACGGTCAACATCACGGTGCCGAGGTAGTAGTGTGACATTTTTGTTTCCTCGTGAATTTAGGCGATTGCCTGCGACCTGATGGTCTATTGTAGGCGCTCATGAGTGCGCACATGCGCGTGTAGGTGTTTGTCCTACCGCGGCCATTGCCGGCGCAGAGGTGTCGTTTACGCGAGGGTATCGAGCCCATGCCTAATGTGTTGACCATCAACGGCGGCTCTTCGAGCATTCGCTTCGCATTCTTTGCGGCGGGCCAACCCATGAAGCGGCTGCTGCAGGGGAAAATGGAACGCATCGGCGGGGACGATGCGACCCTGACCATCGATCACGGCAGTGCCAGGCCGCCGACGGCCATGAAAGTCGGGGCCAAGGGACGGGCGACTGCGATCGGGTTTTTGCTGGACTGGTTGGAATCGCAGACATTGTTCGAGACTGTCGAGGGCGTGGGGCACCGCGTCGTCCACGGCATGCAGCACGCCGACCCGGAGCGGGTCACGGCGAATTTGCTGGACGAACTCAAGCGTATGGTCCCCTTCGATCCCGAACACTTGCCGCGAGAGATCGAATTGATCGAGGCGATTGCGCAGCGCCACCGCGAAATTACGCAAGTGGTCTGCTTCGACACCGCATTTCATCGCACCATGCCGACGGTTGCCACGCAATTGCCGATTCCGCGCCGCTACGCGGCGAAGGGCGTGCAGCGCTATGGCTTTCACGGCCTGTCTTACACTTATCTGATGCAGGAACTGGCACGCCTCGGCGATCCGGCCGCGACGCGTGGCCGCGTCATCCTGGCGCACCTGGGCAGCGGCGCCAGCCTCGCGGCGGTGCGCGACGGCCGCTCCGTAGATACCAGCATGGGATTTACGCCGACCGCAGGGTTGGTCATGGGTACTCGAACGGGGGATTTGGATCCCGGGCTCATGAGCTATCTTGCGCTGACGGATGCGATGACTGCGGCGCAATTTCAAACCATGGTCAATCATGAATCGGGAATGCTCGGGCTCTCGGAGAGCAGCGCCGATGTCCGGGATCTGCTCGAGCGGGAAGCGCACGATCCGCGTGCGGCCGAAGCGCTTGCGCTGTTTTGTTACCAGGCGAAGAAGTGGGTCGGCTCGTTCGCCGCGGTGCTCGGCGGCTTGGACACATTGGTATTTGCCGGCGGCATCGGCGAGAACGCGGCGCCCGTGCGCAAGCGCATCTGTGAAGGTTTGGATTTTCTGGGGATCGACATCGATGAGGCCGCCAACGACCGGCATGCGGATCGCATCTCGTCGCGTACGGGATCCGTTGCGGTGCGTGTGATCCGCACCGATGAGGAATCCGTGATTGCCGCGTCGAGCCTGCACGTACTTGGCCTCGAATGACTGCTCAGCCTCGAATGACACAGGAGAGTTAGACAATGCAGCAACAAGCGACGAAGCCCACGCTCGATGCCGATCTCGCCGCGAAGATAGACGCCTACTGGCGCGCGGCCAATTTCTTGTCCGTAGGGCAGATTTATCTGTGCGACAACCCTCTGCTGAAGGAGCCGCTCACGCTGGCGCACGTCAAGCACATGCTGTTGGGGCACTGGGGAACGACTCCCGGACAGAATTTCATCTACACCCATCTGAACCGCATCATCAAGAAGTATGACTTGGACATGATCTACATGTCGGGCCCCGGGCATGGCGGCCCGGCGGTGGTGGGCAGCACCTATCTCGAGGGTACATACAGCGAGGTGTATTCCGACGTCAGTCAGGATGAAGCCGGTTTGAAACGGCTGTTCACGCAATTCTCATTTCCCGGCGGGATTCCGAGCCATGCCTCGGCGGAATGTCCGGGATCGATTCACGAGGGCGGCGAACTCGGCTACTCACTGAGTCATGCCTTCGGCGCGGTATTCGACAATCCCTCGCTCGTCGTGGCCTGCGTGGTCGGCGACGGGGAGGCCGAGACCGGACCGCTGGCCACTTCGTGGCATTCCAATAAATTTCTGAATCCGGCCAGCGACGGCGCGGTGCTGCCCATTCTGCATTTGAATGGCTACAAAATCGCCAATCCGACGCTCCTGGCGCGAATTTCCCGCGAAGAATTGCAGCAGCTGCTGCGCGGCTATGGCTGGACGCCGTACTTCGTCGAAGGCCATGAGCCTATGCCCATGCACGAGGCGATGGCCGCGACGCTGGACACCGTCATCGAGGAGATCCAGCCGGATCCAGGCGGACGCCCGCGTCCACGGCAAAGCAGAGCGGCCGCGCTGGCCGATGATCGTGTTCGCATCGCCCAAGGGCTGGACGGGACCGAAGATGGTCGACGGCAAGGCGAATGAGGGCACGTTCCGGTCGCATCAGGTGCCCTTGTCCGATCCCGCCAAGAATCCCGAGCATCTCCGGCAGTTGGAAAGCTGGCTGCGCAGTTACCGGCCCGAAGAACTGTTCGACGACCAAGGACGTCTGAGGCCGGAACTGGCGGCTCTGGCGCCGAGCGGCGTGCGCCGCATGGGCGCGAATCCCAACGCCAACGGCGGCATCTTGCTGCGCGATTTGCGGATGCCGGACTTCACCGACTATGCGGTGGATGTTCCCAAGCCGGGAATACAAGGCATCGGCGATACTCACGTGCTGGGTCGATTTTTGCGCGATGTGCTCAAATTGAATGCCGTACAGCGAAATTTCCGCATCTTCGGGCCTGATGAAACCTTGTCGAACGGTCTGGAAGCGGTCTTTGAAACGACCAATCGCCAATGGCTGGCCGCGACCGCCGACAACGACGAGTTCCTGGCCCGCAGCGGTCAAGTCATGGAGATGTTGAGTGAGCACCAATGCGAGGGCTGGCTCGAGGGCTACTTGCTCACGGGGCGGCATGGCTTGTTCAATTGCTATGAAGCCTTCATTCACATCGTCGACTCGATGTTCAATCAACATGCAAAATGGCTGAAGGTCACGGCGGGCTTGGCGTGGCGCCGCAAGATCGCATCGCTCAATTACCTGTTGAGCTCGCATGTCTGGCGGCAGGACCACAACGGCTTCACGCATCAAGACCCCGGATTTCTCGACCATGTGGCCAACAAGAAGGCGGAGATCGTGCGTGTGTACCTGCCGCCGGACGCCAATTGCCTGTTGTCGGTGATGGACCATTGCTTGCGCAGCCGCCACTATGTCAACGTGGTCGTGGCGGGCAAGCATCCGGCTCCCCAATGGCTGTCCATGGATGCAGCGGTCAAGCATTGCAGCGAAGGGATCGGGATCTGGCAATGGGCCAGCAACGATCAGCGAAGTGAGCCCGATCTGGTCATGGCCTGCGCGGGCGATGTGCCGACTCTCGAGACTCTGGCGGCTGTCTCGATCCTGCGCCGCGAACTGCCGGAGTTGAAGATCAGGGTAGTCAACGTCGTCGATCTCATGAAGCTGCAGCCGCCATCGGAGCATCCCCATGGTCTGAGCGACGTCGATTTCGATGCGCTGTTCACCAAGGACAAGCCGGTCATCTTCGCATTCCATGGATATCCCTGGCTGATTCATCGCCTGACCTACCGCCGCCACAATCACGAGAGCTTGCACGTGCGCGGCTACAAGGAGGAGGGCACGATCACCACGGCGTTCGATATGACGGTCTTGAACGACATGGACCGCTTTCATTTGGCGATGGATGCCGTCACTCGATTGCCGCAGACGGGCAGTCGGGGCATTTATCTGCAGCAGCAGCTGCGCGATAAATTGATCGATCACAAACGCTACATCGATCGGCACGGCCAGGACATGCCGGAGATTCGCGACTGGACATGGCCCGGTTAGTATCTCGGCACGGTGATGTTGACCCGTCACACGGCCTGGGGGGACTCAGAGGCTGGACGCCAACGTCAAGGCAGCAGTTGGCGTCCAGCCTCTGAGTCCCCCCAGGCTGTGCGCATTGGGCCGAGGTACATCACCGCGCAGGAGGTACTACTTCACCGCATGAGGAGCAGATCGGCTGCCGTCGGCGCGGTGGTGTGGGGCGGTGAGAGCATTCGCCCGAGGGGCTGAGCGCATAGTCCTACACGCTGTAGAGAGGTCAGCCGACACCTGCTGCGGCGCTGCGCCTACGGTCCGTGCGATCCCAGCATCAATAATGCTCACAGGGCTGGACGCTTGATCCGACCCATGACCACGGAGCATTCAATAATTTCCGCCAATTTCGACCGGTCTCACCAGGCCGCCGGGTCGCCGTTTCCGCGCGGCGCAAACTGGGATGGCAAAGGCGTCAACTTCTCGTTATTTTCGGAGACTTCGGAATCCGTCGAGCTGTGCCTGTTCGACGCGTCCGGCGGCAACGAACAGCGCATCCGCATCCGCGAGCGTACCAGCGGTGCCTGGCATATTTACGTGCCGGACATCGGCCCCGGGCAGCTGTACGGATATCGCGTGGAGGGGCCGTACATTCCCGAGAGCGGACAGCGCTTCAACTCCAACAAGCTATTGCTCGATCCCTATGCCAAGGCGATCGGCCGGCCGTTGACCTGGGCGGACGAGCTCTTCGGCTATCAGGTCGGTGATGCGGGCGGCGACCTATCCTTCGATGACCGGGACAGCGCGCCATTCGCTCCCTTAGGGACAGTCATCGATCCCCGATTCGACTGGTCCGGCGAGCGCCGGCCGTCGCGCGCGGCGCATGAGACCATCATTTACGAGGCTCATGTGCGCGGCATGACTCAGCTGCATCCAGATCTGCCCGCTGCCCTGCGCGGCACCTACGCGGGTATGGCGTCCGAACCCATCATCAAGCATCTCAAGGGCATGGGAGTCACCGCGCTCGAGTTGATGCCGGTGCATTATTTCTTGCAGGACCGCCATCTGGTCGAGAAGGGGCTGCGCAATTACTGGGGATACAACACTTTGGGCTTCTTTGCCCTGGAACCCGGCTATGCCTCCAATCCAAAGGATCCCTGCGATGTGATCCGCGAATTCAAGGAGATGGTCAAGGCGCTGCACAATGCCGGCATCGAAGTGATACTGGATGTGGTGTACAACCACACGGCCGAAGGAAATCACGCCGGTCCGACGCTCTCCTTCCGCGGCATCGACAACCTCGCCTATTACCGCACGGTGCCCGGCGATGCGCGGCACTACATGGACTTCACCGGCTGCGGCAATACGCTCAACATGATGCATCCGCATTCCCTGCAGCTGCTCATGGACAGTTTGCGCTACTGGGTCACGGAGATGCACGTGGACGGGTTTCGTTTCGATCTTGCCTCCGCGCTCGCCCGGGAACTCAAGGAGGTGGATCAGCTGGGCGCCTTCTTCGACACGATTTATCAGGATCCGACGCTGGCCCCGGTGAAATTGATCGCTGAGCCCTGGGATCTGGGCGAAGGGGGGTATCAGGTCGGCAATTTTCCGCTGGGTTGGATGGAATGGAACGGCAAGTATCGCGATACCGTGCGCAAGTTCTGGAAGGGCGACATGGGACTGCACTCGGAAATCGCGACCCGCCTTGCGGGCAGCGCCGATCTCTATGAAACCACCCGCCGACCGCCCTCGGCGAGCGTCAATTTCGTGACCGCGCACGACGGGTTCACGCTGCAGGATCTGGTCAGTTACGATCATAAACACAACGAGGCCAACGGCGAGGACAACCGCGACGGCGCGGACGACAACAGTTCCTGGAATTGCGGCGCGGAGGGCCCGACGGACGATGCGCAAATCATCGAGCTGCGCGAGCGCCAAATGCGCAATTTTTGGTGCTCGCTGATGTTCGCTCAGGGCTCGCCGATGATTTCCGGCGGCGATGAGTTGAGCCGCACTCAGGGCGGCAACAACAACGGCTACTGTCAGGATTCCGAAATATCCTGGTATCACTGGGATTTGGACCCGCCGCGCGCGGCGTTTCTGGAATTCGCGCAGCGGGTCGTCGAATATCGCAAACGGCATCCGAATTTTCACCGCTATGCCTTCTACGACGGCGATCCCGAAGCGAAGCATCCGGACAAGAACATCGTGTGGTTCAGGGCGGACGGCAGGCGGATGGAGGCCAAGGACTGGGAGGACGGCGGCTGGATGCGCACTCTCGGCATGTTCATCAACGGCACGGCGCCGGAGATCCGGGACGGCGAGGGCCGGTGCGCCGAGGACGCGGACTTTCTATTGCTGCTCAATGCCCATCATGAGCCGGTGTCGTTCCGCATCTCGCATCAATTGTATCCCTCGGGCTGGAAGGTGGCGTTCGATACGGCCCGTCCGACTCTGCCGGTCGAGCAGGAGTCGGTAAAGCGCAATCGGCATGTCAGTCTGGCGGCCCGCTCCTTCGTCCTGCTGAGCCATGAACGGCAAGTGGATCGCTAGCTATCGGCTGCAGCTGCATGCCGGGTTCCCATTGGGGGCGGCACAGCAGGTGCTGCCGTACCTGGCCGATTTAGGCATCAGCCATGTATATCTTTCGCCCTGCCTGCAGGCAGTTCCCGGCAGCCAGCATGGCTACGACGTCACGGATCCCACCCGGGTCAGCACGGATCTCGGCGGCGAGCCCGCTTGGGCGAGTTTCGCGCAATGCGCGCGTGCGCATGGATTGCGCATCCTGCTGGACATCGTGCCGAACCACATGTCCGCCTCGCAATGCAATCCCTGGTGGGACGATGTCCTGGCGCATGGACCGTTCAGCGAGTTCATCGGGTATTTCGATTTCAGGAACCCGCCGCGCAGCGCTTTCCGCGTGCATCTATGTTCTCTGGCGCGGCCCTACGGAGCGGCCATTGAGGCCGGCGAACTGACCATCGAAATCAAGGAAGGCCGCCCGCGCGTCAGGCACTACGACAATTCGTGGCCCTTGGGGCCCGCCTCATGGCGAAAGTTGCTGTCGGCAACCGAACTGGCGCCGGCGAACGGCGGCCGGGCAGCGAACGATGAGCCTTGTTTCGCCGAGCTCGAACGGCTGCTCAACATGGAATCCGCCGGCGAGAAGGACCGCAATGAGTACCGGCGCCACGCCGCTCAGGCCGAGAATATCCTGTCGAGCGCCTGCCAAAGCGGACAGCTGGATCTGGCGGTGGATCGCGCGCGAGGCAACAAGGAGCTGCTGGACGCCGTGCTGCAGCGGCAGTTCTTCGTGCTTCACGGCTGGAAACTCTCGGGCGAACTGGGCAACTACCGCCGATTTTTCGACATCGATTCGCTGATCGGCATCCGCACGGAAATGCCGGCCGTGGCATCCGCCACCCACGCGCGCATCGAGGCGATGGTAGCGCGCGGCGAGATCGACGGCTTGCGCATCGATCATCCCGACGGCTTGCGCGAGCCGGCGGCGTATTTCAAGCGACTGCGCGCCGCTGCTGCCGCAGGGGCGCATCTATGTCGAGAAGATTCTGGAGAACGACGAGCGGCTGAAGGAGGATTGGCCGATCGACGGCACCGTCGGCTATGAGTTCCTGGCCAAGGTCAATCGCCTGTGGATGGACGATCAGCGCATCGATGTGCTCACCGCGACCTACGCGGATTTCACCGGACACTCCGTGAATTTCGCCAAGCTGGTGCGCGAAAAGAAGCGCGCCATCATCGAGTCCGACCTTCTGCCTGTCGATCTCGAGCAATTGACCGCGGCGGCCCTGGCCATCGCCCGGGCTGACTGGCGGACGCGCGATTTGAGCCCGCAGTCATTTGCGCGAGGCGGTGGTGCGGCTCGATCGTCGCACTGCCGGTGTACCGAACTTACCGCACCGCCGGCAAACTCGCACGACGATGACAGGCGGATTCTTGGCGAGGCGATGCAAAGCGCGCGCATCGGCTCTCCGGAAATCGATGCCGCCGCGTTCGATTTCTGTGGCGGCATTGCTCGGGAAACCTCGGCTTGAACGAGGCTGAAGCCGATTTCGTCGCCAAATGGCAGCAGCTGACGCCCGCCGTCATGGCCAAGGGCGTGGAGGACACGACGTTCTACTGCTTCGACCGGCTGGTCTCGTGCAACGAAGTGGGATCGCAGGCCTCGCTGGTCGGCATCTCCGCGGATAAATTCCAGAGTTCTGCCACTCACCTGAGCGATCGCTGGCCGAACAACATGCTCGCCACCTCGACCCACGACAACAAGCGCAGCGAGGATGTGCGCACGCGAATTTCGATGCTCTCGGAGATTCCCGGAGCGATGGGCCGAGGCCTTGCATCAGTGGTCGCAACTGAATGCGCCGGCGTGGCAGAAATCGCGTACGCCGGATCGGCACGCGGAATACCTGCTGTATCAGACGCTGATCGGCGCATGGCCGATCGATCGGGAGCGCTGCTGGCAATACATGTTGAAGGCCTGCCGCGAGGCGAAGATCAACACTTCCTGGCACGAGCCCAATGGCGGGCTACGAGGAGAAGATCCGGGGCTTCGTCGATGGGATATTCGAGACGCCGGAGTTCATTCGCAGCCTGGAACGCTTCGTCGATCCGCTGATTCTTGCCCGGCCGCATCAACAGCCTGGCGCAGACGCTCATCAAGATGGTGGCGCCGGGCGTGCCGGATTTCTATCAGGGCACGGAATTGTGGGATCTTGAGTCTGGTCGATCCCGACAATCGGCGGCCGGTGGACTTTGAGCTGCGTTCGCAGCTGATTCGGCGCGCACGGGTGCTGTCGGCGCCCGAAGTGCTGGCCGAGTGGGATTCCGGACTGCCGAAATTATGGATGACGGCGCGTGTTTTGGGCGTGCGCCGCGAGCGCGCAGCCGATTTTTCCGCGCAGAGCAAGTATCAGCCGCTGGTTGCCCAGGGAACGCATCTGGGGCGCTTGCTGGCTTTTCGCCGCGGAGAGAATCTCATCGCCGTCGTGCCGCGCTTCACCCGGGTGCTGGGCGGCGAATGGGGGGATACGCGATTGCCGCTGCCGGGGGGCGTGTGGCGCAACTGTCTGACGGAGGCCATTGTGCGGCGAGAGGTCGTGCCCGACGAGCTGTTCAAGTCTTTTCCGGTGGCGCTGCTGATTCGGGAGGACGCGTGATCATCGCGGTCTGGGCGCCGTTGGCCAAATCGGTGGAGCTGGTGACGCGGGAGCATCGAATCGCGCTCCTTCCAGGTGCGGATGGCCAGTGGCAAGGCGATGTCGAGGAATCTCTCCTGCAAGGCGGCTATCGGTATTCAATCGACGGGGGCGGCCCCACCCCCGACCCACGCTCGCGCTGGCAGCCGGACGGCGTGCACGGCGCGTCGTACGCGCTTGGCGCGCTTCGGTCGCGCGAGACTGCGGTCGAGCAGCGGCCGCTGCGGGACGCCGTCATTTATGAATTGCACGTCGGTACCTTCACGCCGGAGGGAACGTACGCGGCCGCACAGTCGAAGCTTGCGCACCTGGTTGACCTGGGTATCACCCATATCGAGCTGATGCCTCTGGCAACCTTTCCGGGTCGCCGGGGATGGGGCTATGACGGCGTCGATCTGTACGCGCCGTTTCCCGCTTACGGCACGCCGCAGGAACTCGCCGCCTTCGTCGATGCCTGTCATGCGCTGGGCCTCGCGGTTCTGCTGGATGTGGTCTACAACCACTTGGGCCCCGACGGGAATTATCTGGCGCAGTACGGACCCTATTTCACGGACCGGTATAAAACCCCCTGGGGCGCCGCGGTCAATTACGACGGCGCGCACAGCGACGCCGTACGCCGTTTCTTCATCGACAACGCAGTGATGTGGCTGCGCGACTATGGATTCGATGGGCTGCGCCTCGATGCGGTACACGCTATTTTCAGCTTCGAGGCCGTCCACGTGCTCGAGGAGCTGGCGACGGCTGTGAGAGAACTAGGTGAAGGACTTCGGCGCAGCTTCGTACTCATCGCCGAGAGCGATCTGAACGACCCACGCCTGGTACAGCCGCCGTTCAGGGGCGGCTTTGGCCTGAACGCGCACTGGGCCGACGACTTCCATCACGCGGTGCACCGATTCTTCACGGGCGAGACCGACGGTTACTACGCGGATTTCCAAGGCCTCGAGGACGTGGCGACTGCCCTGCGCCACGGCTATGTGTACCAGGGGCAGTACTCCCGGCATCGCGGACGGCGGCATGGGCGTCCGCCGCGAGGCGTCGACGCGGATCAGATCGTCGTGAGCGCGCAAAATCACGATCAGATCGGCAATCGAGCCCAAGGAGAGCGCCTGAGCATGATGCTGGGCGTGCCCGAACTCAAAGCGATCGCTGCGTTGACGCTGCTGTCGCCGTTCGTACCGCTGCTGTTCCAGGGCGAGGAATGGGGTGCAAAGACGCCGTTTCTATATTTCACCGACCATGAGAACGCCGAACTGGGAAGGCTGGTCGCGGAAGGGCGGAGCAAGGAGTTCAGCAGTTTCAGCTGGCAGGGCGCCGTACCCAACCCTCAGGAAGTCGAGACCTTCACTCGCTCCAAGCTTGACTGGTCGGAAATGTCGCAACCGCCGCACGCCGAACTATTGGAGTGGTATCGGCGGCTCATCCGTCTGCGGCACGGGAGGGGCACGATGGGCCGGGGCAAAGCGGCCGTTAAATTCAATGCCGGCGCCGCATGGCTCACGTTCATCCACGGTGGTCTGCTCTGCGTGTTCAACTTCGCCGTCGCCGCGCAGCGGGTGCGCTTGCCGAGCGGCGAGTGGGATCTGGTGCTGAGGTCCGATAGGCAGGGGGTCGAATCGGCGCACGAGGTGCCGGGGAAGACCGTGTTCATTTATCGGCAGCGAGGTTCTCTCCCTCCCTAGCGCTTGTCATACTGTACTGGCGCGCCTCTGGCGGTGAGGAAGTTGACTTCGTCATCGAATGGCAAGGCGGGCTCCTCGCCGTAGAGGTGAAAGCGACCACCACTCCGGGCTACAACGACAGCAAAGGCTTGCGCAATTTCTTGCAGGAGTACGGCAACACCGTCCTCGGAGCCCTATTGTTGCACGGAGGCGATTCAACTTTCTGGATAGCCGCCGGTGTGTTGGCCATACCATGGTGGAAAATCATCCAGTGCCTCGGCACCATGATGTTGACCGGTCAGGCGGCACCGAGGCAGCGTTGCGACATGTTGCGCCACCATGCCGCGGTCAGAAGCTCTGCATGGTGTTGCATGAATACCGGGCTGAGCGCCGCCGGAATGCTGAGGAAGGGCAGCCATTGTTCGGGAAACACGTCGTGCGGGCCGCAGTAATACCAGGGCTCGCCGCTGAACTCCTCATCCTCGCGGCTCGGCTTGGGCAGGTCGCGGAACACGCAATCGGACAGCAGGCAGATCTCGTCGTAGTCGTAGAAGATCACGCGGCCGTGATTGGTCACGCCGAAATTCTTCAGCAATAAATCGCCGGGAAACACATTGCTGGCCGCCAGATCGCGCAGTGCATTGCCGTAGTCGACGATGGCCGATTCGGCGGCGGCCGGATCGGCCTCACGCAGGAATAGATTGAGCGGCCGCAAGCGGCGTTCGATGTAGCAGTGCTCGATGATCAAATCCTCGCCTTCGATGCGGCAGCTGTCGCTGGCCTCGCTCAGAAGCTCGTTGATCAAAGCAGGCATGAAGCGTGCCCGCGGCAGCCGCAATCGCTTGAATTCCTGGGCGTCGACCAGGCGGCCCGCGCGGTCGTGCCGGAACACGAACTGGTAGCGCTCGATGACGTCCTCGCGCGTGCTGGTCTTGGGCGCGCCGAATTGGTCGCGAATGACTTTGAATACCAGATCGTGAGAGGGCAGGGTGAATACGATCATCACCAGTCCGCGCTCGCCCGGGGCGCGCACGAAACTGTCGATGGATTTGTCCAGGTGCCTTTGCAGCGCAAAATATCGTTCGGTTTTGCCTTGTTTGGCGCGGCCCAGCACTGTGTACAGCTCGTCGATGGACTTGCGCGGCAGGAAGGAGCGCAGCAAGGTGATGGCCGCACTGACCACCGGCAAATCCACGTGAAAATAAGAACGCGAATAACCGAACAGCGAACCGACATCGGCGAGCGTGAGCAATACGGCATCGACCCGCACGCCCTTGGAGGAGTTGGTGAAGGAGATGACCAACGGCGTGATCGCACCGTCGCCGATCAGGCGGCCGACCACGAAGGCGTGCATGCCGCGGTAGAACAAGGGTTCGATCAGCTCGATGGACTCGGGGTGGCCGCCCCGGCCGGTCTGGAAGTAGCGGCCGATTTCGGCGCTGATGCGATGTACCGCTGCGTCCGGGTCGTCGATCGCCGCACCGAAGGGCAGGTCCGAGAGCACCTCGCGCACGGCCGTCGGCAGGGTGCCGCCCACCCGATAGACGCGGATCGGCACGGCGCCGGATGCGCGACCCACGCTGGTCGCGCAAAATTCGACTTCCGGGTTGACCCCCACCGTACCGAACAAATCGCGAGTCACCGAATTGAAAAAGGTGCGGTAGAAGTCGCTGTCGGGGCGCCGCGCAACGATGATTTCGTAGGCTCGCTTGACGTCGCTCCACAGTGCCACATCGTTGCGTTTCGACTGCAGCTGGCCGGAGGCCGCCGCGACCGCCCGGGCCACCCGCACTTCGTACAGCTCGATGCGGGCGACCGCATCGAGCTGTGCCGTGTGCCAGTCCTCGGCGAGGAAGTTCAGCGCGGCGCGCCGCGTGATCCGGCCGAATTCCTCGTTGTACAGGCGAAAGTGTTCCGCGATCTGCGCGGCGTAATCTTTCGCGGTGACGCCGTCCTTCGTCGCGGCAGACGTGACGGTGGCACTCATGCGCTCGGCCGCTTAGGCGACCACCCGCTTCACGGCCGGTTTCGCCGGCGTCGTGAACTGCTCAGTCTCCGTGCTGCCGGCCATGGCGCCGGTGGAATGCGCGCCTGCGCTGATGGCGGTTTGCACGGCGTCGAAATAGCCGGTGCCCACGAAAGCCTGGTGTTTGGCGGCCCGATAACCCGCGCCTTCCTGGCTGAATTCGCGCTGTTGCAGCTGCGAATAACCGAGCATGCCGTCCGCGTGATACGCCGATGCCAGTTCGAACATCGAAAGATTCAATGCATGCCAGCCGGCCAGCGTGATGAACTGGAAGCGATAGCCCATGGCTGCGAGATCTTCGCGCCAGCGCTTCATCGACGCGGCGTCGAGCTTGGCCTGCCAGTTGAACGACGGCGAACAGTTGTAGGCGAGCAGCTTGCCCGGGAATTTGGCATGGATGGCGTCGGCGAAATGCCGTGCCTCGGCCATGTCGGGTTTGGAGGTCTCGCACCACAGAAGATCGGCGTATGGCGCGTAGGAGAGGCCGCGATCGATGGCCTGCTCGATGCCGGCCTTCACGTAGAAGAACCCCTCGCTCGAGCGCTGTCCGGTGAGGAAGCGCGCGTCGCGCGGATCATGGTCGGTCAGGAGCAGGTCCGCGGCGTCGGCGTCGGTTCGGGCGATGACCACCGTCGGCACGCCGAGCACGTCGGCCGCGAGGCGCGCGGACACCAGCTTGTTGATGGCTTCGGCGGTCGAGACCAGGACCTTGCCGCCGAGATGTCCGCATTTTTTCGCCGACGACAGTTGATCTTCGAAGTGCACGGCCGCCGCGCCGGCGCGAATCAGAGCCTTGGTCAATTCGAAGGCGTTGAGATTGCCGCCAAAACCGGCCTCGGCGTCGGCGATGATGGGGACCAGCCAATCGATGTCGGATTTGCCGTCCATGTGATGGATCTGGTCGGTGCGCAGCAGCGCGTTGTTGATGCGCTCGACCATTTTCGGCACGGAGTCGACCGGATACAGACTCTGATCCGGGTACACCTCTCCGGCCGTATTGGCATCGCCGGCAACCTGCCAGCCCGAGCAATAGATGGCCTTCAACCCGGCTTGCACGGTCTGAATAGCCTGGTTCCCTGTCATGCAACCCAGGCCCGCGATCACGGGCTCGCTATGCAGTTGCCGCCAGAATTTCTCCGCGCCCAGCCGCGCCAAGGAATACTCGATGTGCACGGAACCGCGCAGCCGCGCGACGTCGGCCGTGGCGTAGGGACGTTGGATACCGGACCAACGGTCGGTGGTTTTATCGCTCAATTCAATTCTCCTTCGGGGCACCAAATTCAGGGGCTCAAATGCACGCGAGCTTGCTTCTCGGAATAGAGGCAGCTTAGAGTACGGCGAGCGCGGATTTACACATTAGAAATTTGACAGTGTGAATTTCACAACCGGACGGCGTGGCGGTGCAGCATGGCGGGACTGATCCGACAGGGGCATTTTCTCGGGACCAAGCTGCGGTCTCTGCGCAAGCGCAATGGCCTGACCCTGGACGAGCTTTCGGCCCGCTGCGTGCAAATCGACGCGGCGGGGGCCCCCTCGGTGTCCTACCTCAGCATGGTGGAGACCGGCAAGCGCATGCCGTCGGCCGATATGCTGGACATGCTGGCGGGGATCTTCAGCAAGGATGCGCGATGGTTCCTCGATGAGAACACCGAAGTCGAAGCGGCGCCGGCTCAGCGCGAACGCGGCGGCCTCGAGGCCATGCCCTTGGAGCCCGCATTTCTGTTCTCGCATGAGCTGCTGCAGAACGCTCTGCCGGAGCTGCTGTCGCAAACCGGCACCACCGGCCGGCAATTCGCGCAATTGTTGATCCGCGTCTGGCAGGAAACGCGCCACAACAATTTTCCCGACATCGAGCGCGCCGCCGAGGAGTGCGGCAAGCGCCAGATGCCGCTCGACCTGGATGCCGTCATGGCCATCTGCAAGCGGCATGGGTTGCAAGTGCGATGGTTCGACGGCGATGCCCGCAAGCCGAGCGGGGCGCTGGTGCGATCGCAGTTCGATGCGCCCGGGACGGTGTTGATCAACAAGCGCTTGCGCAATCAAGAAGAGCGGCTGAAGTACGAACTGGCATTCTTCATCGGTCACAAGATTTTGCACAACGGCGACGGCGCCATTTCCCCGCACAGCGCGATTCATACGGGCGATGGCGAAGCGGCCGGCTCGGCGGCCGGCATGGGCGCACAGGATGTGCTCTACGCCTGGCGCGATTTCGAATGCAGTTTTTTTGCCGGCGCGCTGCTGTGCCCGCGGGTGCCGTTCCGGCGCTTCTTGATCCGCGAGGCACATGCCGTCGCCGCCTGCCAGCAAACTCGGGGTCACGCCGGCGCTGGTCATGCGGCGCATGACGGCCGTCTCGCCGTATCGGCATTGGCATTTCTTCGACGCCTACGCGCCCGGCTACCTGCGCGCGGTGTATCGCGGCAACGGCATTCCCTTGCCCTGGGGCAACATGAGTCTGGTGTCCGATCCTTGTCCGCGGTGGGCGGTGTTTCGCCTGCTGCAAACGACTCCCGCGGCGCCGCCCGATGCAAAAGCCGAAGTCGCAGATCTCGGTGATGCAGGACGGCAAGCGCGCGCGTCTGTATTGCTGTCATTCATTGCTGACGCGCGACGCGCTGGATGAAGTGCATGTGCTCTCCGTGGGCGTCGATCTGCTGCCGGCGCTCGATGCCCAGGGCTTCGACGGTGAAGAGACGGTCGCGGCGGTCGCCGAGGCCTGCCGGCGCGGCGGCGGCGACGGTGTGATTCCCGAGCGCGCCGCCGCCGCCATTCGCGCCGCCTCGCAGGTGCTCAACATCGCGTGGATCGCCGAGGCGCTCGATTCGCCGGCCAGCGTCATTTGCCCGCGCAGCGGCGCCTGTCCGCGGCAGCCCCACGGCCTGCGTATAGGGCGCGGCGAACGATCTAGCCGGGGAATAGTTTGTTCGCCGTCTCTGCGATCAGTTTGCCCTGGTGGTGCGCGCCCGCCAGATCCAGCGCGCTCGGTTGCCGCTGGCCGGCGCTGCCGGCCACCGTCGTCGCTCCGTAGGGACTGCCGCCGACAATTTCATCCAGAGTCATCTGCCCCTGATGGCTGTAGGGCAGGCCGACGACGGTCATGCCGAAATGCAATAGATTGGTGATGACGGAAAACAAGGTCACCTCCTGGCCGCCATGTTGGGTGGCGGTCGACGTGAACGCCCCACCCACTTTGCCGTGCAGGGCGCCGCGCATCCACAGGCCGCCGGCCTGATCGAGGAAGCTCGCCATTTGCGAGGCGATGCGGCCGAAACGAGTCGGGCTGCCGACCACGATGGCATCGTAGTTCGCCAACTCTTCGATGCTGGCCACGGGCGCTCTCTGATCCAATTTGAAATGTGCTGCCTTGGCCGCTTCCGCGGGCGCGGTTTCGGGAACGCGCTTGATATCGACGTGGGCGCCGGCCGAGCGGGCACCCTCGGCGACGGCATTTGCCATCGTTTCGACATGACCATAGGACGAGTAATAAAGAACCAGTACTTTTGCCATGTGAGTCTCGAATTTGAGGGCCCTGCGGCCGAGAGTGAGAAGGTTATGCCAGCACCCATTCAACGACAAGATGGCATAATAGGAATAGACTAAGCCGGTTCTGTAAGGAATCCGATGCTGGACCTCAACGAAGTTCGCATGTTCGTGCAAGTGGTTCGCGCTCGGAGTTTTGCCGAAGCGGCCCGGCGGCTCGGAGTTCCGCCCAACACCCTGAGCCGGCGAGTACGTCAGCTGGAAGCCGGCCTCGATACGCGCCTGATGCAGCGCTCGACCCGCAAGCTGACCTTGACTGCGGCGGGCTCGGCCTTCTTCGAGCGCTGCGCGCCGGCGGTGGACGGGGTTTTGGAAGCGGGAAAGGATTTGGCCGGCGACAGCCAGACTGTAGGCGGCACGGTGCGAATCGCGGCGCCGGCCGACTTTCTCGATTTCTTCAAGATCGAGTGGGTGATGCAATTCTTGGCGCTGCACCCCAAGGTGCGGCTGGATTTCGTGCTCAACGACGCGCGCGCGGACCTGATCGGCGAGGCCATCGATGTGGCGTTTCGCGGGGGCACCGTTTCGGATCATCAATCCATATTCCGGCGATTGATGTCGCAATCCTTCAATTTGGTTGCCAGTCCCGCTTACTTGCAATCCCGCGGCAGCCCGAGGACATTGCAGGAATTGAGCCGGCATGACTGTCTGACGGCCTCGGGGCGCTCGGGTGCCGCGACCTGGACACTGCGCGGGCCGAGCGGCAGCGAGGAGGTCAAAGTCAGCGGCCGATTCAGCGCCAACAGCGCGCGCATTCTGATCAATGGCTGCCTCGCCGGCCTCGGGATTGCATTCCTGCCCAGCGTGCTGGTCGCCCCACACATCCACGCCGGACGCTTGATTCACGTACTGCCCCAGTATCGCCGGGACGGCGCCGACCTGAGCGTGATACTACCGAGCAGCCAGCAGATTCCTACCGCAGTATTAGCCTTCGTGGAATTTGCAGCGGACAAATTTCAATCGATGCTCGACAGTGAGCGCACAACCGTGCACAAGGCACGCCGGAGGTGATGCATATGGTGGACGGTAAATGGATTGTCACCCTCAGGACGCCGGCGGGCGACAAATCGGGCGTGCTCGAACTGAAGACCGAGGGGACGACATTGACGGGATCGATGTCCGGCCCCGATCACTTTACCGAGATCAGCGACGGCAAGGTCAACGGCAATCAACTCAGCTGGTCGGCCAAGATAACCAAGCCGATGCGCCTGAGTCTCAAATTCACCGCCGCCGTCGAAGCCGACCGCATCAGCGGCGCCGCCAAGCATCTGCTGGGCAAGGCCACGTTCACGGGCACGCGGATCACTTGAACCACGCAAGTCCGGTGATGTCAGGGGTGCCTATTGGATGGGCCAATAGATCTCAGTCCGCAGCTTCTCCGCCGTCGTACTTGCAGGGTCATCCACGTACCGGGAAAACGACGGACCGTTTGCGGTGTAATCGTGCGCGGCCATGTAGGCGCGGAAGGCATTGTAGGTCTTCGGCAGGGTGTCGTGGGGCCCGACGTGAGTGGTCTTCAGAGCCTTGCCTGCGTAGCTCTGGGCGACTCGTACGTTGCCGTCGGGGGTGACAGCGGCGCGGTCGATGGGGACGGCGGATAGTTCCACCGGCTCGGCGACGAAGCCGGCGATGTTAACGTTCGGCATGCTCTCGACCAGCGCCTTCAGCTTGCTCAAGCCCCGCTCGTAGTCCTTGCCGATCATGTGATCCATCATGAGCCCGAAGTAGTGGCCGATGGGGCTCGCGCCCATATCGACATCGAGGGTCCACGTGACCCGGGTCGATGAGTTTTGCGGGTCCAGCAGGATGGTGGATTTAGCTACGCCCATTTTTCCGAAATCGATATCGCTCGCGACCGAGCGATCGGGAGTCGAGGCAGTGATCAGCTGAGTGCCGGAACCCACTTTGTCGTTGCCGGACCAAATGAGTTTGGCGCCGACACCGTCGCGCGCGCCTTCCGTGATTTGGCGCATGTTCGGGTCCAAGCTCTGCCACGGCGACCATTTGTAGAATAGCTGAAACGAATTGACGGTCGCATAGATCAGGCTTGCCGGCCTTTCGATATTGACAGAGCGTTCTACGCGAATGTTGCGTGGCAGCAAAAGGCCGACGACCGCGACCAAAATCAGGACAGCGACGAGGAAGATCAGAATTTTCTTGAGCATCATGCCCTCCGGTCGTTATTGAACGGCTTCCCGTATCTTTGTCA
The DNA here is from genome assembly GCA_963807505.1 of uncultured Gammaproteobacteria bacterium. Classification (GTDB taxonomy): domain Bacteria; phylum Pseudomonadota; class Gammaproteobacteria; order Steroidobacterales; family Steroidobacteraceae; genus Bog-1198. Next base: position 503,608 of record CAWECC010000003.1, read on the forward strand.
GGCAATCCCCTAATGTCCAATTGGAACCCGCGAGGCGGCCAAATTGCAAATTTGCAGGGGTCTCTCGGGTTATGAGCCATGCAGATAGCCCCAAAGCCGTGCTCGTTTTATTTGATGAGCGTCGCACTTCTCCGGCCTCTTTCTACCGGACGGTTGGGAAGGCCGTACGCTATAGCTTCGCCATGACGAGCCGATACCTATCCTGGACCATGCACACTGCTAAACGCCTATTGGGACGCATCGCCGGTCCGTTGCTACACGGGATGCTGGCCGGATGCGTCGTGATGGTGGTTTCCTCTCTTGGGCTGTTCTACGCCGGCATCGGCGCCTTTGCCGCCGTGGCTCTGTTGTCGGTGCTCGCCGGCTTCGTAGTCTTTCGTCTCAGCGGCACGGCCTCGCGCGCCAGGCGCCGAGATCGAATCATCCAGGCCCGGCTGGCCGATGCAAAAAAGCAGGCCGAGGTGCAGGCGCAGCGCGCCGAAGCGGCATCGAAGGCGAAGAGCGATTTTCTCGCCATGATGAGCCACGAGATCCGCACTCCGATGAATGGCGTGCTGGGCTTTGCCAAGCTGCTGCTCGAAACACCGCTCAATGCCGAGCAGCGCGAGTTCGCCGAGACCGTGCGGCACTCCGGCGATGCATTGCTCACCATCATCAACGACGTGCTCGATTACTCGAAGATCGAAGCGGGCCATATGACGGTCGAGTGCATCGACCTCGATCTGTACTCGGTATGCGATGAGGTGCGCAAGATTCTGCGCTCGGCCATCGCCGAGCGCGGGCTGCGCGTGATCCTGTCCTACGATGCGGCATTGCCACGGAGCATCAAGGGAGACCCGGTGCGCATACGGCAGATCGTGCTCAATCTCGCCAGCAACGCCGTGAAATTCACCGAACGCGGTGCGGTCCGCATCGAGGTAGCGCGGCTCGACGCGGATCAGCTCAAGATCAGCGTGGTTGACAGCGGTATCGGCATATCCGAGGAGCAATTGAATCGAATGTTCCGGCGCTTCACGCAGGCCGACTCGTCGACCACGCGGCGCTATGGGGGCACGGGACTCGGTCTTTCCATCAGTAAAACGCTGGTGGAGCTGATGGGCGGCACCATCGGTGTGCACAGTGAGCCTGGTAGAGGATCGACTTTCTGGTTCACGTTGCCGCTGCTTGCCGCCGAACCGGCGCGGGGCGAAGCCAGTGCACCGGCGATGCCGATGGCAGCACCAGCCTCATCGCAGGCGTCGGCAGCGGTACCGCTGCTGGTGGATGCGGTCGGCGAGCCGTCCGCCGCCGGTGCGGCTCAGTTCATCCCGGGCCGCTTGCTGCTGGTGGAGGACAACTTCGTCAATCAACGGGTTGCCGTCTACATGCTGGCTAAACTGGGGCATCAGGTGGACGTGGCCAGGCATGGGCGCGAGGCCATCGACATGCTCAGCAAGTCCGTCTACGACCTAGTCCTGATGGATTGTCAGATGCCGGAAATGGATGGATTCGAGGCGACTCGGATCATCCGCGATCCTGCCTCGACCGTTCTCGATCATGAGGTGCCGGTGGTCGCCATGACCGCAAATGCGTTTCCCGAAGACCGTGCGCGGGCGATTGCCTCGGGCATGAACGATTTCCTGGCCAAGCCTGTGGATCGTTCGATGCTTGCGGACATGCTCGAAAAGTGGCAAAAGCCGGCGCGTGAAAGCGGGTTGCGTGCCGCCGCAGGCTAGTGTTTCGGCACCATGATGTTGAGCGGTTGACGGGATTCGCCCGAGGGGCTGAGCCATTGGCCGGCAACAGGGAACAGTTGCCGGCCAACGGCTCAGCCTCTCGGGCGAATGCTCTCACCGATCCACACCACCCCACCGACGGGACCCGATCTGCTCCCGCTAAACGGTGATGTACATCGTGCGTGGTGATGTACGTCGGCCAGTGCGCACGGTCAGGGGGATAAGGAGTGGGAAGCCAACTGCTGCCTTTACGTTGGCTTCCCACTCCTTATCCCCCCTGACCTTGTGAACAGGTCTACATCACCGCGCAGAGGTCTGCGTGCCGCGCACGGGGCGGCATCAGGCAGACCCGCCTCCATGCAGCTCGCCGGTGGCTGATTGGATGTAGTTCTGCAGCCCCATCTTGTCGATGAGCCCCAGCTGCTCCTCGATGAAGTCGATATGTTCTTCCTCGCTTTTCTGGATGTGCACCAGCAACTCCCGAGTCACGAAGTCTCTGATCGATTCGCAATGCGCGATGGCGGCGTCGTAGAGAGGATGCGCGGCCATTTCGCGCTTCAGATCGCACAATAAGATCTCTTTTACATCCTCGCCGATGAACAGCTTGCCGAGATCCTGCAGGTTCGGCAGCCCTTCCAGAAAAAGAATGCGTTTGACCAAGCGGTCCGCATGCTTCATTTCGTCGATCGATTCCTCGTACTCGATCTTGCCGAGGCGCTTCATCCCCCAGTTGTCGAGCATGCGCGCATGCAGGAAATACTGATTGATGGACGTCAGCTCGTTCTTCAGCGCCTGATTGAGGAAATCCAAAACTGTCGCGTCACCCTGCATGCTGGCCCCTTCGATGCTCGGCGCCGAATTGCGCCCGAATTCACAATTGTAAGCCTGAAGGGCGCTTCAGAGGGCATCAATCGAGGCTGTGGCGGCGAGGGTTCCCGCCCGTGGGCGTTCAGGCCACCGCGAGGGCGTCGGGCTGGCTGCGCGCGTCGAGGGAGTCGGACAGGGTGGCCCTGGCCTCAGGGACGCACTTGCCGCAGCAGGTGCCCACCCCGAGCTCGCGGGTGAGGTCGCGCAGGCTGGTTGCTCCGCAGTTTACAGCTGCGCGGATATGCCGGTCGGAAACTGCCTTGCAGATGCAAATGATCATGGGGGCTATTGTGAACGCGAATGCGAATGATTGTCAATACCGGCCATTGGGGCCGATGATTTGAGCGCGTTTTGAGCCTCCGCCGCCCGAGGTTACGCCATAATGTCGGGTCTCGGCCGGTTCATCAGATGAGAGATTTGCCATGAAGATTTTTTCCTGGAACGTCAACGGTATTCGGGCGGTGCTCAAGAAGGGGGTATTTCAGCCATTTCTTGACGAATATCGGCCCGACATCGTCTGTTTGCAGGAGACCAAGGCCGAGCGCGGGCAGTTCGAGATCGACTTGCCCGATTATCGCGAGTATTGGAATTCCGCCGTGAAGAAGGGCTATTCGGGCACGGCGATCTTCTCCAAGCAGGAACCTCTGTCCGTGGTCAACGGTTTTCCCGAAGCATTCGCGTCGCGCTTCGCCTTTGCCGACGAGTTGCAGCGCGACGCCGCCGAGGAAGGCCGGGTCATGACGGCGGAGTTCGACCGGTTCTACGTGGTGACGGTCTACACGCCAAACGCCAAGGATGACCTCAGCCGCCTGGCGCTGCGTTTCAAACACTGGGATCCGGCCTTTCTCGCCTATTGCAAGCAGCTGGAAAAGAAGAAGCCGGTCATTTTCTGCGGCGATCTGAATGTGGCGCACACCGAGCTCGACTTAGCCAATCCCAAACCCAATCGCGGCAAGAAGGGATTCACGGACGAGGAGCGCGCCGGATTTCAAAATTTCGTGGATGCGGGCTTCGTCGATACCTTCCGCCTGTTCACGCAGGGTAATGGGCACTACTCGTGGTGGAGTCATTTCGCCAATTCGCGGGTGCGCAACATCGGGTGGAGAATCGACTACGTGCTCGTATCGGAAAAATTGCGCGCTGCCGTGAAGAGCGCCGAGATACATCCCGCCGTCATGGGCAGCGATCATTGTCCGGTCAGCGTCAACATCGATGCATAAATCCGCGGCGGCGAACTGGCGTGGGCAGCCCCTGTCGGCGGTGCTGTTCGATCTCGACGGCACCTTGCTGGACACGGTCGCGGACATCGCATTGGCGCTGAACCGCACGATGCTCGAGTTTGGCTACAATCCCTTGCCAGAGAGCGATGTACGCTGCATGATCGGCCGCGGCTCGCCGATTCTGATCGAGCGCGCCGTGGCTGCGCAGGGCGGCACGATGGACGAAGCGGCCCAGGCCGCCACGCTTGAACGATTTTTTCACCACTATGGCGAACTCGAAGAATCGAACGAAGATCGCGCACGGCCGTATCCGGGCGCCGCGGAATCCCTCAATCGCTTGCATCGCGCGGGCTTGCGGACGGCCGTGGTGACCAACAAGCAGCACCGCTTCGCCGATGCGCTGCTCAGGCGCCTCGACCTGGCAGGCTGGGTTGACGTCGTGGTCGGCGGAGATACCTGCGTGCGCCGCAAGCCGGACCCGCAGCCCTTGCTGTTTGCGTGCGAGTCGCTGCAGGTGCCGGCATCCGAGTCCCTGATGGTGGGCGACTCGGTCAATGACGTCCAGGCGGCACGGGCCGCCGGCATTCCGGTCGTCTGCGTATCCTATGGATACAATGAGGGCCGAGATCCGCGCACATTGGATTGCGATTCGCTGCTCGATTCGCTGGCCGATCTCCCCGCGCTGCTGCAGGTCAGGTGGCCGCAATGACGCCGCCGCTGCCGCTTGCCGCGCCGGAAGATATCGGCCTCTCGTCCGCTCGGCTCGCTCGGCTGGGCGCGGTCATAGCGGGCGAAATCGAACGTGGGCGGGTGCCGGGGGCTGTCGCGCTCATCGCCCGGCGCGGCCGCATAGGGTATTTCGAGAGCTTCGGGCAAAGAGATGCGGTCGCCGGCGCGCCGATGGCGAAGGACGCGATCTTTCGCATCTATTCCATGACCAAGCCCATTACGTCGGTGGCGGCGATGATGCTGTGGGAAGACGGGCGGTTTCTGCTCAGCGATCCGATTGCCAAATACCTTCCCGATCTCGCCGCCCTCGATGTTGCCGTGGAGCGCGATGGAGTGCTCGAGCGCGTGCCGGCTGTGCGCGCCGTGACCGTCCAGGATCTGTTGCGCCACACTTCGGGCCTTACCTATGAGTTTCGCGGCTCCGGGCCGGTGCACAGAATGTACAGGAGCGCGAAGGTGGACAGCCGCGCGCAGAGCAACGCCGAGCAGGTGGCCACTCTCGGCCGCATGCCGCTGCTCCATCAACCGGGGAGCCGCTGGGAATATGGGCGCTCCACCGATGTGCTCGGCCGTCTGGTCGAAGTGCTGTCCGGAAAGACTTTGAGTGAGTTCTTCGAGCAGCACATTCTGGCGCCGCTCGGCATGACCGACACTGCCTTTCACGTGCCCGAGCGCCATCACTCGCGCATCGCCGAAGCGTTCGGCCGAGATCCCGACAGCGGCGTGACGGTGCAGTTGCTCGAAGTCCGAGATCCGCCGGGCTTCGAATCGGGCGGCGGCGGCCTCGTGTCGACGGCAGCCGACTACGCGCGCTTTCTGCAGATGCTGCTCAATGGCGGAACGCTCGAGGGGCGCCGGCTGCTGAGCCGCAAGACGATCGAATTCATGACTGCGGACCACCTCGGGCCGATTACCGGAGCGCCCGATCTGCTGATTCCCGGCCACGGGTTCGGCCTCGGCTTTGCCGTTCGCCTGCAGGCGGGCATCGCTCATGTGCCCGGCTCCATCGGCCAGTACTTTTGGGGTGGGCTGGCCGGCACCACTTTCTGGGTGGACCCGGCAGAGCAGCTATTTGCGCTGCTGCTCATCCAGGCACCGGGTTTGCGTGACTATTACCGGACGCTGTTCCGCGATCTGGTTTATTCGGCCGTGGACGACTGAGGGCCGGCCCGCGGCCCACCTTTTCCGCCCGTAGCGGCAGAGCGGTGACGACGTGCGTCACACTCTCTGCCCGCGTATATAGGGCTAATTCCTAAGATTGTTTGAGAGATGACCTTCGTCACGCTACTTCGGCCGCGAACGTGGCAACAATGCGGCTTATGGGGTGCTGCACTGCAATTCGATGCTGACAGATATGCGAAAATTCAACCATTTCGCGGCGGCCGCAGTGATTTTATTGTCCGCCTTCGTGTCCGGCGCGGCAGCAGCAGCGTCAGTGGCGGCAGCGGCCTCGTCGAGCTTCGCCGATCAGCTCGAAATGCTGGAATGGTCGGATCCCGAGCGTGCCATTCAAATAGTCGATGCGGCGTCACCGGTGTCCGGGGACCCGGCATCCGAGATCGACATGCTCGAGATTCGCGGGATGATTTACGCGGACAGCTCTCGCGACAATGACGTCCATGCAGTCGAGCGGCGGCTCGAAAGCATCGCGGATGCGGGCGATGACTCGGCGGTGCGTGCGGGACGCTTCGTGCGTGCCTACTCGGCGCGCCAGCACAGCCAGTACGCCGTGGCCGAAGCCGAACTCAAGGGGATCGACATCGACGGCATTCGCCTCGACAGGGAACGCTATCGGGTGGTGTCGCTGCAGGGTCACGTGCTGCGCATGCTGGGCAAGGACGAGGCGGCGCTGCCCTTTCTGGAACAGGCGTTGGATCTGGCCAACAAAATGCACGACGAGCCGCGAACGCTGCACGCGATGCTCGCTCTGGCGCGAATTTACACGGATAGCGGCAATTTCGATCGGGCAATCGCGCAGCTGCAATCGGCGCGCAGTCTGGCTACCCGCGTGGGCGATGAGGCGGCATTGGTGGAAACCGAGGAACGCACCGCCGACGTAGCGGATCGGCGCGGCGACAGGATCGAGGAACGGCGTGCCTCGTTGGCGGGGCTCGAGCATGCGAAGCGCTCGGGAAGCAGCAAGTGGCTCGAACTGGCGCTCGTCAATCTCGGTGATTCCTATCTGAAAACCCGCGACTTCGCCGAATCGCTCAAATATTCCAAGGAAGCGCTGCCCATCATGGAGCGGACGAATCACCGCGACGATGAGCAAACGACCCTTTTCAACGAAGGCCTGGCCTATATCGGACTGGGCAGCATCAAAGCGGGTGAGAAACTCGCGGAGGCCGCCATAGCCGACGCACTCGCGGGCAGCGACCTCTTGGATGCCAAGGAGCTGCTGCGCGAATACGCGGATGCCTTGGAGCATGCGGGCTACTTGATGATGGCGATTCAGGTCTATCATCGTTATGACGAGACCAGCCAGAGGTTCATGACGAACACGCGCCAGCGCGCCTTCCTCGAACTCTCCGCGCAATTCGACGATGAGCGCAAGGCGCGCGAGCTAGAGCTGTTACGCCGCGACAACGCGCTCAAGGTTGCCGAAATGCGCGAACAGCGCTTGCGTCAGCAACTGATTCTCGCCGGCGCGCTGTTCATCGCGTTCATCTGTGCCGCGCTCCTCTGGGCGTTCGCGCGCGTGAGCAGGGCCAACGAGCGGCTGCGCTTCAGCAGCGAGCACGACCCGCTGACGGGGTTGTCGAACCGCCGCTACTTCAACGAGCGGGTGCTGGCGGTGGAAGGTGCCCGCCCGGTCGGGGGATGCGTGCTGCTGGCTGATCTCGATCACTTCAAACGCATCAACGATACCTACGGACATCCGGCCGGCGACGCGGTTCTGGCGGCGATGAGCCAGAGGCTCTCCGCGGCGCTTCGCGGGGACGACAAGCTCGTGCGTTGGGGCGGCGAGGAATTCCTGGCCGTGCTCGGGCCGATGACGCCGTCGCAGGCCGATGCGACCGCCGAGCGGCTGCTGCAGGCGGTGCGATGCGAACCCGTCCTGTGGAACGGGCAGTTGATCCGATGCACGATCTCGATCGGGTATGCGAGCTTCCCCATGGCGGGCGCGGCGACGGACATTACGCTCGACAGCGCCATCAGCCTGGTCGATAAGGCTCTGTACGTGGCGAAACGCCGGGGGCGCGACCGCGCCTGCCTCATCAAGGTCATGAGCGCGCGCAACGAGAAGGAACTGACCAACATCAGCTCTGAATTCGAGTCCGCGGCGCGGGATCGCAGGGTTCAGCTGGTAGAGATTCTGGGCGCCGCCGCTTAGCCCGGACGGCGCCCGATGCGGCCGGTCATTCCGGCGGCTTCGCCCGCGACGGCCCGCCACGGCGCAATAGCGTGAGAGCGAGCACCGCCGACGCGATCATGAGAAATAGACTGACCGCGTTCAATACCGGAGTCGCTCCCTCGCGCATTCGCCCATACATCATGACAGTCAGCGGCGTGTCCGTACCGACCAGCATCAGGGTGGTGTTGAAGTCCGCGAACGACATCAGGAATGAGATTGCGGCCGAGCCCAGCAGCGCGGGCCGCAGGTACGGCAGCAAGATGGTGCGAAACACGGCAGCCTTGGAGGCGCCGAGATTGAGCGCCGCCTCTTCCAGAGTGCGGTCGAAGCGCCGCAAACGAGCGCTGATGGTCAGCGTGGCGATGGTCGCGATGTACGAGAATTGGCCGAGCACGACCAGGGGCAATCCCGGGCGCAGGAAATCGAGTTCCAAGCCGAAGCTGTCGTCCGCGATTTCCGCAAGGCGGCTCGCGAAAGCGAGGATGGAAATGCCGAGGATGACGCCGGGAATCACCAGCGGCGCCAGCATCAGGATCGACAAAACCTGCTTGCCGCGAAAGCGTCCGCGCTCGATGAGAAATGCATTGGTGGTCCCGACCAGCGCCGACAGCACCGTCACGCAGCAGGCGACGATGCAGCTGGTCCAGATGCTGCCGAGCAATTCGCCGTCCGCGAACAGCCCGGTCCGGCCGCGCGTCGTGCTGCCGAGAAACCAGTCGAGCGTAAATCCGTGCCAGGGTGGCGCGGGATAGGGTGCATCGTTGAAGGCGAATACCGCGACCACCGCCAGCGGCAGAAACAAGAACACCAGAAACGCGATCAGGTACGCCGCGGTGGCCGTCCGCAGCCACATGGGTCGCGGCAGGGAGGGAATCATGTGCGCCTCATGACATCGCCGAAGCGCTGCCCGCTCGATCGCCAAGCCCAGGATGACGAGGGCGGTGGACAGCCCGAGCAGCAGGAAGCCGAAGGCGGCGCCCTGTTCCCAGTTGAAGCGGGTGATGAATTGCGTATAGATCTGCTCGGTGAACCACTGCGAGTTCTTGCCGCCGAGCAGCGTGGGTGTCAGATAATTGCCCAGCGTCAGCATGAACACCACGATGCAGCCGGCCGTGATGCCCGGCGCGGCGTGAGGAATCACGATGCTGCGCAGAATGGAAAATCCACCCGCGCCCAGATCGTACGCCGCTTCGATCAGAGAGTTGTCGAGGCTCTCGAGGCTCGATACCAGCGGTACCACCATGAAAAGCAGCGATGTGTACACCAAACCGACCAGGATGGTCGCGTCTCGATACAGCAGTTCGACCGGCATCGCCGTGATGCCCAGCTTCACCAGCAATGCCGGCAGAACGCCGGACTCCCTGAGCAGAATCATCCACCCCAGGGTGCGCACCGTTTCGCTGACCCAAAACGGGATGAGGCAGATGATGAACAGCAGGGAACCGGCCCGGCCGCGCGCCAGTTTCGCGATGATCCAGGCGATGGGAAACGCCAGCAGCAGGGTCAGGAAGGTGGCGAGCACGGACATCACCGCCGTGCGCAGGAAGACATGCCAGTACAGAGGCTCCGCAAAGAAGATCTTGTACTGCGCCAGGCTGGCGGCGTACTGACGGGGTCCGACGCGCTCACGGAAGGAGAGCACGGCCAGATCGACGTGCGGCAATATGATCAGGGCACCGAGCCAGAGCAGGGCCGGCGCGAGCAACAGGCCCAGCGTGAGCCGCCCGTGCCAGCGAGGCGTCGCATTAGCCGCTCTAGCCGGTGCGCGCAGGAAACACACCGCTCTCGACGGATCGAAACTGAACATCACTTTTTCTTGCGGCTTCAAGTCCGAAAACTGGCCGGTCTGCGGCAGGGCGATGCGAAATTCGCGGCGGGTGCGAGCCTCCTGCAGCAACACCGCCGAATTCGCGCCGTCGAACAGCACGCTCTGCACCTGTCCGGTGTGATGCGGGTGCTGCGGCGGCAAGTCGGATGCATTGCGTGCCAGGACGGCCACTTCCGGCCGCACGAATGCTTCGACCGCATCGCCCACGGCGATCGGGCCGGTCTTGAGCGCGCGCACCACCCAACCGTCGGCGGTCGTGATCTCGGCGATATCACCGTCGGCGCCGTGGTCAGCGGCCGACGATGCGGTTGTTCGCGCCGACGAAGCCGGCCACGAAGGGCGTTTGCGGCCGGTAGTACAGATCCTGGGGCGTGCCCAAGCTGCTCGAAGCGGCCGTGACTCATCACGCCCACGTGATCGGAAAGCACCAACGCTTCGGATTGGTCGTGGGTGATGTAAACGAAGGTCGTGCCGAACGCCGCCTGCAATTGCTTGAGCTCGATTTTCATGTGCTCGCGCAGCTTCAGATCGAGCGCGCCCAGGGGCTCATCGAGCAGCAGCAGCGTCGGCTCGAGCACCAGGCTGCGCGCGATGGCGACGCGCTGGCGTTGTCCGCCCGACAGTTCATCGACGCGCTTGTCCGCGGCATTGCCCAATCCCACCCGTTCCAGCATGGCGTTGCTGCGCTTCACTCTCTCGGCCCGGCTCACGCCGCGGCGCGCCAGTCCAAACGCGACGTTCTCGCCCACGGACATCATCGGAAACAGGGCCAGCTGCTGGAACACCATGTTCACCGGGCGGCGATTCGGCGCCACGCCGCGCATGCTGTTGCCGCCAATGGCGATATCGCCGCCGTCCGGAGCGATGAATCCCGGCGATCATCCGCAGCAGCGTCGTCTTGCCGCAGCCGGAGGGACCGAGAATGGAAAAGAAACTGCCGCGTTCGACCGAGAACGACAGGGAATCCACCGCTACGTGATCGGCGAACCGCTTGACCACGGCGTCCGCCACCAGATCTGGCGTGCTCAATTGGCGGCCTTCACGCGGTCGAGCACGCGGCCTTCGATTTCCTCGAGGCCGGGCGGTATGGCGGGATACCAGTGAATGCTCTTCAGGTCGCTGTTGGGGAATGCGGCGGCGAATTGCGCTTTCAGGCGCGGATCGACCAGCGGCGCGGTGTTCACGGCGGCGGAGAAGCTGCCCACCGACTTGACTACCCGAGCGGCATTTTCCGGGACGCATGGTGAAATTGATCCAGGCGTAGGCCGCGGCGTCGTTGCGGCCGCGCGCCGGCAGCGCGAAGGTGTCGAGCCAGCCGAGCGCGCCCGAGCGCGGCACGATGAATTGAATGTCCGGGTTCTCGCGGTTGAGCGTCCAGCCGCCGGTGTCCCACATCATGGCCGCCACGACTTCGCCGGAGCGCATGCCGTTGAGCAGTTGGTCCTTGTTGTCGTAGAAGAACTTGAAATTCGCCTTGCAGGCGATGAGCGTGGCGCCTACCTGGTCCATGAGCGCGCCATAGGCTTTGGGATCGCCGTACAGCGCGAAGGGATCCTTGCCGGCGGCGAATGCGAACGCCATGAGGGTGGGGCGTTTCAGGCGGACGGCGGTCTTGCCCTTCAGATCCGGCCTGCACAGATCGGGATAGTCGGCAATTTTGGCGCGCTTGCTGTTGACCACGAGGCCGTCGGTGCCCCACAGATACGGCAGTCCATACACCTTGCCGTCGAGGGTGGTGTTCTTGCGGACGATGTCTCAAGAACTCGGGTTGGAACTGCTCCAGCTTGACTTTGGCAAGATCGAGCGGCTTGTATATCCCGAATTCGCGCTGCGCGGCGAGGATGCGATCCTGGGAAGGCTGGGCGAGATCGTAGCCGGCGCCCCCCGTTGCACGAAGCTTGGAGATCATTTCCTCGTTGTTCGACAGGGTCAATTCCACGTCGATGCCGGTTTCTTTTTTGAATGCGGCGATCAAGTCGGCGGGTACATAATCGGCCCAGCTGATGATGCGCAGCTTTTGGCTGTCGGCCTGGGCGCTTCCCGCTCCCAAGCTCAAAGCGAGTACAAACGAGGCTATCAAGATGGCTTTCATCGAATCTCCCTCAGATCTCTCCAACATCTTACCCAATCTCCGGCCCGCGGGCTGGATCCTGCCGGGTATGCCCGCTTGATCGGCCCCGAAGCAAGCGGCCGTCTCGAAGCCAGCACACTGAAAAAGGTGGGCAACCGACTGATTCCATTCGTTGCCCTGCTGTATTTCGCCGCATTCATCGACCGCGTCAACGTGAGCTTCGCCGCCGCGCAGATGAGCCGCGACCTGGCCTTTTCGGCGTACGTGTACGGACTCGGCGCGGGTATTTTCTTCCTCGGCTATTCCCTGTTCGAAGTCCCGAGCAACCTGATTCTGCACAAGGTCGGCGGCCGGCGCTGGCTGGCGCGGATCATGATTACATGGGCCATCATCGCGGGCGCGATGGCCTTGGTGAAAGGCGCGACCGGATTTTACGTGCTGCGCTTTCTGTTGGGCGTCGCTGAAGCGGGTTTTTTCCCCGGAGTGATTTACTACTTGACCCACTGGGTGCCCGCCGCCGGACGCGCCCGGCTGGTCGGATTGTTCATGACGGCCGTTCCGATCAGCACCGCTTTGGGCGGACCTCTGTCGAGCGCGATACTGGGGCTCGACGGCGCACTCGGCCTGTCGGGATGGCAGTGGCTGTACCTGACCGAGACGATCCCATCCCTGGTGCTGGGGTTCGTGACACTCGTCTATCTCCCGGACACTCCCGCCCAAGCGGCGTGGCTGACGGCCGAGGAGCGTCATTGGCTCACCCATAAACTAGACGCAGAGAAATCCTACCGCACCCGGAACTTCACGGTGTTCCAAGCGCTGACGAGTTCGCGGGTTCTTGCGCTGAGCCTGTGCTATTTCGGAGTGGAGATCGGCCTGTACGGAGTCATCCTCTGGATCCCGCAAATCTTCGCGCATGCCGGCATTGCTACCGGCAGTGTCGGGAATGCGGTCGCGATACCTTATGCCACGGCAGCCATCGGAATGGTGTGGTGGTGCCGGCACTCGGATCGGATGAAGGAGCGGGTTTGGCATATCGCTGTTGCGTCTCTGGTCGCGTGTTGCGGTTTGGCCGGGAGCGCCTGGCTGGTGAATTCGCCGGTTCTGTCGGTTGCCGCGATCTCCATTGGTGCGGCCGGTACGTTGGCCATCCTGCCGATTTTCTGGACTCTTCCGGCGTCGATTTTGGACGGTGCCGCCGCGGCCGGTGCCATTGCGATGATCAATGCGCTCGGCAATGTCGGGGGATTTGCCGGACCGTTCGTGATCGGCTGGATCAAGGATGCGACCGGCAGCTTCACCTGGGGTCTGCTGGCCTTGGCGGGGAGCGTGCTGTCCACGGGGATCATTGCCGTGCTGATCGGCCGCAAGCCTGCCGGCGCATTCGGCGACCACTCCGACTCACCCGATCTTGGGCCCGCGCGGGAAATCGGCTAACAAGCGGGTACTCCGCGCGGCATAATTCAGAGATCTCATCGCAGGAACGAACAACATGGACATGAGTCAATGGGAATTCGCCTATGTACCCACGACCGGGGTGCGGCGGGCGCACGAAACGCCGATCAAAATTGCCACCGAGGCCAGTCTCAAAGGCTATGGCTGTCTCGTGGACGATCCTAAGACCTTCCCAATCGAGATCGTGCGCTGGCCCGCGCAGGGGTGGCGGCCCATCGACCTGAATTCGGGAGATCAGGGAGGGGTCACCGAGGGGCTGTTCGAGTTTTGCTGGAAGGGCGAGACTCTTTATGCGAGAAACAACGCGGTGGGGGACAGTTATCTATTCGGCTGGAGCAACTGGCCGGAGGAGGCGGCGACGGGCAGCTGCGACCGATTGCGCGAGCGCGCGTTGATCTGGCGGGCGAATTATCACCCGGACGGTGGCCAGCTCTTCTATCCGCTCAACGGGCAGAGTTTCGTCATCCCCCTGGCGCTGCCGGGGGATGATGTAACGCCGGAAAAATTCACGACCTTCTGGTGCGGCGGGGGCCGTGGCCTGTACTTGCATCCCAACGTCTGGCACGGGGCGGTCGTGCCTCTGGACGACGAGGCTGAGTTCCTCGACCGCCAGGGCCGCGTTCATGCCCGCGTCTCGGTGGATTTCGTCAAAGAGTTCGGCTGCTATCTCGCGGCACCGATGCGCCAGCCCCGGGAAGGGCACGCATGACGCGCAATAAAACCGCCTTTCTTTTCGATCTCGACGGCACGCTCATCGACAGCGTGTACCAGCATGTGCTTGCCTGGAAGTCTTCGCTGGATCAGGAGGGTATCCCGCTATCGGTATGGCGCATCCATCGCAAGATCGGCATGAGCGGCGGCTTGTTCGCGAACATATTGCTGCGCGAGACCGGCTTCGACAATACGCCGGAGCGTCTCGAGCGGCTGCGCGTGCGTCACGCCGAAGCCTATCGCGCCCTTTCGGCCAGCGTTCAGCCTCTGCCCGGCGCGCGCGAGCTGCTGGATTATCTGACCGCGCAAAGCATCCCTTGGGCCATCGCGACCAGCGGACGCATGGAGACCGCGGGACATAATCTCGCTGCCCTCGGCGTGGATCCGGCCCAGGTGCCGGTGGTGACGCGCGATCAGGTCAAGTACGCCAAACCCGATCCTGATCTGTTCCTCACGGCGGCCGACCGCCTCGGCGTGGATATCCGCAACTCGCTCGTGCTCGGAGACAGCATCTGGGACATGATCGCCGCACAGCGCGCGCGGGGGCTGGGGGTGGGTCTGCTGTCCGGCGGCTACGGTGAAGAGGAACTGGCGCGCGCCGGAGCCTTTCGGGTCTATGAGGACCCGGCCGATCTGCTCAAGCACATCGACGAAGTTGCCGCGCGCGCCTGAACAACGGGCAAAAACGCTTGGTACCAGGTAGGTCTCATTTCGCTCGAAGCGAATGACGCTGCCTAGGGCACGATGGTGGTGAATAGATACACCACGAAAACGGTGAGCAGCACCACGCCATGCAAGATGATGGTGCGCCCGGTGCGCAGTGCCACCACCACCACGAACAGCGAGAGCATCAGCAGCAGCGAAGACTCGGAATTTATCCCCAGGCGCAGATGCGTATTCGTGAAAAGAGACAGGAAGCTGACCGTGGGAATGGTCAATCCGATGCTGGCAAGCGCCGACCCCAAGGCAAGGTTGAGACTGTTCTGCAGGCGATTCGCCCGCGTCGCCCGCAGCGCCGCGAGTCCTTCGGGCAGCAGAATGATGGCCGCGATGATGACTCCGACCACGGCATCCGGCGCTCCGAAGTGCGTTACCGCCGCTTCGAGGCTGGGCGCCAGTTTCTTCGCGAGCAGCACCACTGCCACCAGACAAAACAGCAAGAGAATCGAACTCAACGCCGTCATCGCGTTGCTCGGGGGCGTCGCGTGCTGCACCGATTCATCGGCGTCGTCATCCAGAAAGTACTGCCGGTGGCCGATGGTTTGCGTAAAGATAAAAGTGCCGTAAATCACCAGCGTCACGAGGCCGATGAGCCCGAGCTGGCTTGGAGAATAATAGGGGCCGGGGGTGGTGGTGGTGTAATTGGGAAAGACCAGCGTCAGTATCACGATGGCCCCGAGAGCGACCAGCGCCGCACTGACGCCGTCGAGGCTGAAACTCTGCTCGCGGTGCATGAGGCCCCCCACGAGCAGGCACAGTCCGATGATGCCGTTCAGGATGATCATCACGGCCGCGAACACCGTGTCGCGCGCCAGGCCCGCGGCTTCCTCGCCGCCCGCGGCCATCAAGGACACGATGAGCGCGACTTCGATCAGGGTGACGGCCAGCGCCAGAACCAAGGTGCCGTAGGGCTCGCCCACGCGATGGGCAATCGCCTCCGCATGATGTACCGCGGCGAGCACGCTGGCGGCAACGCCGGCAGCGATGAAAGGTACGAGTATTGCGCCGAATCCCAAGCCCGCCGCGAGCAGTACGGCCCCCGCGAACACCGGGCTGGCGATCGTCCAAATCGGAATTCGGGCATTGTGCTGCATGATGTTCGGTTATTCTGACAGGACTGGTATGAGAACTGCTACGGGGGAAGAATGCAAAGAATAAGATTGCAAGGCCTGGGCCTGTGTTTGGGCGCGGCGATACTGGGCGCGGGTGTGGCTGCCGCGAAGGTCGATGCCAACGCCAACGCAGGCGTCAGCGGCAACGCTTCCATGGCCGCCCATGCCGACGTGGCGGCGCCGGAGGCCGTGCGCGCCCAGGCGCGCGAGATCTTTGCCAACATCGTGGGCATCGAAAGCTCGATCGGCAAGGGCAAAGTGCCCCTCGGTGGCCAAGTATCTCGCGGAACGCTTCAAGGCCGGCGGCTTTCCCGCCGCCGACATCCATATCCTGCCGTTGGGCGAGACCGCGTCCTTGGTCGTGCGCTACCGGGGCGACGGCAGCGGCGGGAAACCGATTGCCTTCATTGCGCATATGGACGTGGTCACCGCGAAGCGCAGCGACTGGCAGCGGGATCCCTACCGTCTCACCGAGGAGAATGGTTTCTTCTACGGCCGCGGGACGTCGGACGTCAAACAGGAAGTGGCGTTGCTGACCGCGACTTTCCTGCGGCTCAAGGCCGAAGGTTTCGTGCCCACGCGCGATCTCATCATCGCATTCAGCGGGGATGAGGAGACCGCGCAGGCAACGGCAAGGGACTTGGTCACCGCTCATCGGGATCTGGTGGACGCAGAATTCGCCCTCAATGGCGATGGCGGCGGCGGCGTGCTCAGCGAGGGCACGGCCAAGCCGCTCATATTCTACGTCCAAGGCGCTGAGAAGAGCTCGGCCGCATATTTGCTGACGACTCACAATCCCGGCGGTCACAGTTCCGAGCCGCGCCCCGACAACGCGATCTACGAACTGGCCGACGCCCTCAAGGCGGTACAGCGCTACGAATTTCCGGTGAAGTGGAATGAGTGGACCCTCGGCGACTTCAAGGCGGCGAGCCGTGTAACCCAAGGGCCGCTCGGCGAAGCCATGGCGCGTTTCGCAGCCGACCCGGGTAATGCAGCGGCAGCGGCCGAGATCTCCAAGAACCCTGCCTTCATCGGCCGGATCCGCACCACCTGCGTGGCCACCATGCTCGCGGGCGGCCATGCGGAAAACGCGCTGCCGCAGTCGGCGACTGCGACCGTCAATTGCCGGATTTTTCCGGGCACCAGCGCTGCAGACGTGCAGAAGACATTGCAGGGGCTCGTGGGCCCCAAAGTGGATGTGAAGCAGGGCTACGATGCGCTGGTGTCGGACGCCTCTCCGATGCGTCCCGACATCATGAGTGCGGTGGCAAAAGCCGTTGCGGCATCGGATCCCGGCGCGCCCGTGGTGCCGACGCAAGCGGCCTATGCAACCGACGGCGCCGTGTATCGCAATGCCGGGATCCCCACTTATGGTGCGGGCAGCGTCTTCATCATGGACAGCGAAGAGTTTGCGCACGGGCTCAACGAACGGATCCGGGTGAAGGAGTTCTACAATGGATTGGTTTTTTGGGACGTCCTGATCAAGGCGCTTGCAGGTTAGAGGGCGCCCGGCGTTGATAGATCGACAGACTCGCGTATGCCGCCGCGAGCAGGGGGGTCTCGATATTCTTGGGGCGAGCTCGCGCCAGGAGATCGCCGATGATTTGATCGGCCTCGATGGGACCCCCCTTTTGCAAATCGCGATACATGGACGAGGTCAGCGTCGATCCCGGTGCCGTGAGGAGCGATTCCGCCATTTCCATGAATGACGCGCTCGGCGGTGTTCCCACCAGCCGCACGACGGACACGACCTCACCCAGGAAGCGCCGCGCAAATTGCCGGCCGCCTTCCACCGCCTCGATTTCTCCGATGCTGCCGCGCATCAGGCAGGTGATGCCTCCGAGCGATGCCAGGAGAATCCATTTCTCCCACATTTCACGGTCGATGCTCGGCGACAATCGCGCGTCGAAGCCCGCGCCTTGCATGAACTCATCGATGTTCTGCAGTCGCGCGGACGGCATCCCGTCGAATTCTCCGTACGCGAGACTCTGGTGCCCGGTCAGTTGAACGATGCGGCCCTTCTGATCGAGGTACGAGGAGATGATGCAGACACAGCCTGCCACGGATGTCCGTCCAAAGCGCTCACGCAGAATGTCCACGTGCTTCATGCCGTTCAACACGGGGAGGATAACGCTCTCGGGACCGACGGCGGGTGCTATGTCCTTCAATGCCGCTTCAAGCGAGAAGGCTTTTACGGTGAGCAAAATGGCGGCGTAGGGTGCCGCAATCTCACCGGCGGTCACGAGCTTCGGGGAGATCGTCAAATCGCCGTGCGGGCTGACGATCTGCAGGCCGTTGGTCCGCAGATCCGCAGCGCGTTCGCCGCGCACCAGAAAGGTGACGTCGCGGCCCGCCTGCGCGAGGCGCGCCCCGAAATATCCGCCGGTCGATCCGGCTCCGACGACCAAGAGACGCATCACCTTCTCCTCTCAACTACTGCGGGCGTCCGGTTCAAGCCCCCCGCCTTACCCAAGCGGGTGAGCGAGGGTAATATACGGCTTTCGTGCACATAATGACCAAGCCAATCGACGGCACCGCGTCGTCATGGAGCAGGTATGACCGACTTTCCGCACCGCGACTGGCGCATCGAAGGCGTCAAAGTCATCAAAAGCGATCGGCTGGACAGCAACACCGCGCAGACCCCGGGCATGCTGCGTGCCGCAGCTGTGAATTCCGCTCGCGGTGCGCAGAAGCTATGGGCGGGAACCGTGGTCATACATCCAAATGCCAAAACCGGCGCACACCATCACGGCGCGCTGGAAAGTGTCATTTATGTGGTCCGCGGCGTCGCGCGGATGGGCTGGGGCGAGCGGCTGGAGTTCGTCGCCGAGGCGGACGCCGGCGACTTCATTTTTGTGCCGCCCTACGTGCCGCATCAGGAGATCAATCGTTCCAGCGACACACCTCTCGAATGCGTGCTGGTGCGCAGCGACAATGAGGCGGTGGTCGTCAACCTCAATATCGACGCAGCGGAGCGGGTGGAAGAGGTCTATTGGATCGACCCGATCCATCGCAGCCCGACAAAATAAGGGCCGGACGTCGGCACGTGGCCTCGGCGCCCGGAACCGAGGTGGAATTGCGGTCAATGCCCGTCGTCAACATACATCGTCATACGTTGACATACGTTGACATACGGAGTACTCTTGCATCCAATATTTTTAGGCGGATGGGCGGTGCGGTTATGCGGGTAAATGCGCGTTTCGACGGCGAGTATGAACGGCAGATGGAATTCTTGAGCGAAGCGACCGGACTCGGCGTATCGGAGGTGCTGAAGGCAAGCGTTGCACACTACTACGAGATGGTGAGTGCTTCGACGCAGTCCAAGCTGCCCAATCTGAGCCGTTTCATCGGCCAGCAGGGTAGCGGGCGAGCGAATGTTTCGGTCAAGGCCAAGGAGCTTTTCGGGGAGGGCATGGCGGCCAAGCATTCCATCAAACCTTCCGGGCGTTCGGGACCGAGGGAATGATCCTGGCCGATGCCGGTTTTCTTTATGCATTGCTGGATAAGGATGACGCTTGGCATGTTCAGGCTAAGAACGTGTCTCGAGACATCAAGGAAAAATGGATTACCACTTGGCCTGTACTGACCGAGGCGGCACATCTTATCACTCGGTGGCTGGGTGCGGAGCCAGCGATCGCCCTGATGCAGGACGTTGCAGTGGGGGACATCGCGGTGTGGAACATCGCTCCGGAGGCTTGTCTGAAGGTGCCCGGGCTGATGAAGCGCTACGCCGATCTGCCCATGGATCTGGCGGATGCATCCCTGGTGCTTCTGGCTGAATCATTGGGGCATGGCCGCATCCTGACCACCGACGAACGGGACTTCCGCACCTATCGCTGGAAGTCTCGGCGGCCCTTCCAAAACTTGTTGATGAGCGATGACGCCTAGTACCTCAGCACGGTATCTCGGCACGGTGATGTTGACCCGTCACACGGCCTAGGGGGCCTAAGAGGCTGGACGACAACGTAAAGGCAGCAGTTGGCGTCCAGCTTCTTATCCCCCCTGGCCGTGCGCATTGGGCCGAGGTACATCACCGCATGAGGAGCAGATTCGGTGCCGTCGGCGGGGTGATGTGGATCGGTGAGAGCATTCGCCCGAGGGGCTGAGCCGTTGGCCGGCAACTGCTGCCTTGTTGCCGGCCAACGGCTCAGCCCCTCGGGCGAATACCGTCAACCGCTCAACATCATGGTGCCGAGGCCTAGAGCGTCTGCAGGTTTTCCGTCTCGCGCCGTAAATCCTTGAGAAATTCCTCCAGCTCAGCTTTGAGCGGGGCCACTCGAGCGCGGCCAGCGGGGGAGAGCACTCGCGCCGGGACGTTTTTCAGATTGTCCTCGAGCATCTTGACCGCTTTCGGGCCGTCGGGCGCGCCGCCGTTCGGATCGACGAGCGCCATGATTCTTGCGACGCCGATGGCGCCCAGCCAATCCAGGGCATCCGCATCGTGCAGATACAGCGCCTCCGGCCCCACGGGATCCCGATAGTACATGTGGGTGCGAATCGCTCCGCGGACCGCATCGATCTTTGCCATCGGAAAGCCCGTCCCCTTGAGCACCGTGTCGACGAGTCCCGCCGCCACGTCCGAATGATCCAGCTTTTCGTTTTCCCAGGGCTTGAATGCCGCCATGTCGTGAAGATAGGCGGCCGCGAACAGTACATCGTCATCCAGCGCCACATGATCGGCGGCGGCCAATTCACGCGCGAGCGCGTAGTCGCGCATGCAGTGCGAATACCCCCAGGCGGGATTCTTGAAGTGTTTGGCGGCGAAATCGCGAACGGTTGCATGCCAGTCGGCTGCACCGGCGGGGGATCGCATGGCCGTCGCGGGTGCGGACTCGGCGGATGCGGTGAGCGCAGGTGCGGCCAAAGCAGCCAATCCACCTGCGATCCCCACGACCAAGGCTGCGCGAGCTACTTGGCTGGGCACTTGAATGCTTCTCCAGCGTAATGGATCTGACCTCCAAAGGTCTCCGCATCCACCCGGGTATAGACGTAGGCATTTCCTCCGGCGTCGGCAATCATATTGCGCAGCCCGTTCTCTCCCGCCTGATGAACCAGCTGATAGGTCTTGCCGGTGCCGTGCAATTTGGCGACGTAGTCAACGTTCTTAATGTAGGTGCAAAACAGCCCATCCTCGACGGATATTTGCCGAACGTGCATGCCGCCCTCGGTCAAAGGCGGGACCCGGGCACTGGCACATCCGGCCAGCGCAGCCATAACGAGTATCAGTACTTTACGCATACAGTCAGGACAACATTTTCGCAAAACGGTTCAGCTGAGAGCAAGAAAATTCGAGATCCGCGCTGGCTACCGACGTGCGGTCGATGTCCCGTGGGTCGCAATCCATCGATCGAGGAGCGGCAGTACGTTCGTAGCGATGCGCTGGTTCTGCCGGATGGAAGCGATCGACCCAAGAAAAGGCTTGCGCGCATCGGCGGGGACGTTGCGGGCTTCATAGGCCTCGAGTTCGGCAATTCGCTTCGGATCAGCGGAGAAGCCGGCGATGCGGCCCGCGGTCTCCCATTGGTCCGTCTTGTCCATCGCCAGTCCGGCGGTGCCGAGCCGCGGTGCGAGGATTTCCCACACCGCATCGGGGTGCCGGCGCGCCAGCCCGACCAGCAGGCGCGGGGCAGAACCGGCAGGCACGTCTCGGCCGAGCGCAATGTCGGCGAAGCGTCGGGCAAGCGCGGGATCGGACACTCCCGCCAGGGCCTGAGTGATGTGCTGCTTCTCGAGAGGGTCGAGGGTTTTTGCCGAGCGCGCCAGCAGCAAATCGAAGGTGTTCGCATCGGCATGTTCGGCCACGATGTCGAGGGCTGCACGCTGCTCGGCAACCGTTCCGCCGCCCTGGTCGAAGAGCTTGCGCGCGTCGGCGATCACAGCGGGATCACCGAATCGGCCTTGGGCGTGGTTGAGATTGCTGCGCAGGATCGCGGTGTTGGATGACTCGTCGGCGGCTCCGGCCGAACCCAGCCGTGC
Organism: uncultured Gammaproteobacteria bacterium; assembly: GCA_963807505.1. Lineage (GTDB taxonomy): Bacteria > Pseudomonadota > Gammaproteobacteria > Steroidobacterales > Steroidobacteraceae > Bog-1198. The sequence continues at coordinate 525,364 of CAWECC010000003.1, forward strand.
CGCAAGAGGCGCCATGACATCGAGGGCGAAGTGCCGAAAGACGACGCGCTGCGGCGAGTCGGCGTAATGGTCGTCGAGGTCCGATAGCAAGCGAATCACGCGCTCCCAGACGATGGGGTTGGCCTCGGCGGGAATGGCCATCGCAAGTTTCAGCATGTCGTCGGGGGAGGAATATCCGGCGAATCCGAGCGCGCTCGCATCATCCATGAGACCGATCTGGTCGGCGGGCATGAGTGCCGGCATTTTCGCAGCCACGCCTTCCAACGTGCCATCGCCATACAGCACGCGAGCGTAGCCGGTCTGCCCCGCATTGACGAGCAGCGGGGGCGATTGTGTGACGTCGGCCGCGCCCTGCAACAGGAGGTATTGCCGGTCCGCGCCCACCGAGTCGGCATTCGCGGGCACCGCAGCGAGCGGCAGCCGCCAGCGCTGCGGTGTCAGCCCGGCAATGGTCGATGGGTCGGCGGCGAATCGAGACTGCTCGAGGTGCACGCCAGCCCGGGCCGAGGTCACTGTCACCAACGGAACGCCTACCTGCCGCGTGAAGTCTCGCTCGATCTCGACGATGGGCTTACCGACCGCTTCCTGCTGAATGAGCTGCCACAGATCGACATCGACGGTGTTGCCGTACGCATGCGCGCGCATGTAGCGGCGCACCCCTTCGCGGAACTTGTCGCGGCCGGCATAGGCATTGATCATCGTGATGATGGCCGCGCCCTTGTCGTAGGTGATCGAGTCGAACGACTCTGAGGCCTGATCGGCGGTAAATACCTCCTGCACGACCGGATGTGTGGAGGGAACCGCGTCGGCGCGTTTGCCGGCATCGAAGATGGCCAGTGCCTGCAGGCCCGTTTCCCACTCCGGATGCAGCGCATCCGCGGCGAAGGTCTGCATCCAGCGGGCGAAGCCCTCGTTCAGCCACAGATTATCCCACCAGGCCATGGTGACGAGGTCGCCGAACCATTGATGCGCCATTTCGTGGGCGACGACTTCGAATACTTCCTGACGGTCGGACTCGGTGGAGGTCTTCGGGTCGAACAACAGATGGTTCTGCGAATAGAAGATCGCTCCCCAGTTCTCCATCGAGCCGCCTTGGATCTGGCCGGGAGCGGCGATCAGGTCGAGCTTCGGCAGCGGAAAAGCGATGCCGAAATACTCATTGTAATAATGCAAAATTTTGCCTGCCTGATCGAGCGCGTAGCGCGCCTTCTCGGTATCCCCATGCTTCACCACGACGCCCAGGTCTATGCCATCGACCGTTGCGTGAATGCGTTCAAAGTCCCCGACCCCGACGAACAACAAATATGTCGACATCTTGGGAGTGGTCGCGAAACGTACCCGCTGCATCGTGGCCGACAGCGGCGTGACGTCGGCGATGGGCATGTTGGAGAGCGCCATGCGATCCTTGGGCGCTTCGATGGAGACGGTGAAGGTGGCTTTGCGTGCCGGTTCATCCCAACACGGAAGCAGCTGCCGCGCCGCCGCCGGCTCGAAATTGGTCGCCAGTGTCCGCCGCCGTCCTTCGGGGATCGCGTAATCCATGGCGAAGAAGCCGAGCGTGGTTTGACCGATCTTGCCGTGATACTCGATCGAGAGAACATGCTTGCCGGGCGCGACGGCCGCGTCGAAGCCAAGAGTGGCTCGGCCCAGCTTGTCATCGAATGTGACCACCGCGTCCTTGCCGCCGTCGAGAGTGGCGTGATCGAACGTCAGGCCGACCGCGTTCAGTGTCACGCCCGGCGTGGCAGTACGTACATCCAACGTAACGGCGACCTTGCCCCGGAAGGTCAGCGTTTCGGAATCCGGGGCGAGTGTGAGATCGTAATGAACGGGCACGACGCTGTCGGGCAGCACTTCGCGCGAGGGATGGGTGGGCGAGGCGGTGGGCGCCGCGGCCAATGCGCCCGTCAAAGGGCAGGCGACAGACACGAAAATAAGAGCCAGGACCCTTACCTTTATGCGCTCGATGGACGTCATCGGAAGCCCCCTTAAAAAGGCCGGTATGCTCTCACGGGATTCGGATAGCCGCAACGCGCCGCCGTGAAGGCAGGGGTCAAAGGTATGAGACCGACGGGGTTTGAATCAGTGCCCCGGCGACTTGCCGCTCTCGCCGGCTGCGACGCTGAATCGCGTGACGACACGTTCGACGTTTACGCCGGGCGCCGGTGCGCTGAGAGCCGCACCGCCGATCGAGGCGAGTTCGGCACCTGCGGCCGGATTCAACACCACTTGATAGTTGCCGGGCATCAACGCGGACGACGGTGTTACGAGCAGCGCGCGCGCATTGCCTGCAGGCATCGATACCGTTGCCGGGATGGGGGTCGCGGCCGCCTGAGGAGCGGCATCATCTTCGACGCGCTCGAGCAGCACTGATCCACCGCCGATGCGATTGGCATCGAGCTCTTGCGTAAATCCTACGATGATCCGCGGCGGCGGAGCGTTTTCTACATCGCCGCTGCCAGGCTGAACCGCGGCAATCTCAAATTTATCGGCCATCGTCGTTGCCGTTGTGCTGGGCGGCGCCCCATCCGTTATCCACTGCTCGATAAATGACAGGTCGGTGGCAGAGGCACCGTCTCCCTCTTTCTGAATATGCAGCACCAGGTAGCTTTGCGATGGATCGCCTGGCTTTACCCTCACTATCGAGGGCTCCTCCGTGCTCGGGACGTTGATCAGATCATTGTAGCTGTGCGTGGCGTCCAAATTGAGGTTCTCAGCCGGATTGGCTCCGCCATGACAGCCGGAGCAGATCGGCGTGAAGATGTTGGCTTGAATGGAGTCAAATGTGGCCATCAATGGCGGTGGGCTGCTGCTGGACGCCGGCGTCGTGCTGTTCGGCATGGAATCGCCGCCGCACGCGCCAAGCATCAAAACCGACGCCGCGCCGGCCCACCGCAGTTGCTGAATCGCCAGGTACTTGGCAAACATGAGAACGCAACTCCGTGGTGGCAGGCTTGTGAGTGCTCCTGAAAGAGCTCGAAGTTTCGAGCCCGTCCATCACGCGGTCGTTGCATCGGCTATAGCATCGTCAGGCCGCCAGTGCCTCGTGCACCAGGCTGATTTGTTTTTCTGCTTCGGCAAGAATGGCGGAACAATCCACCGCCGCCACCTTGAGGGTTAGAAAGGCGTTGATCCCTTCCGTGGGTGCCGTGCGCGGCTCGGGCATTGTCAGCGTGTCGGCGAGAATGAGACTCGCGATGAGCACATCGGACAGTTTCGCCTCATGCTTCCAGCGGCGGTCATAGTCCTCCTGCTCGCCCACCGCGTCACACAGCTCCTCCGAGAAACCCCAGCTTTCGAGCACGGCCTTGCCGATGGACGCCTGCCAGCCCGCCAACAGGTCCAGCCAGGAATGCAGGCTGCCGAATGCCGGATGCCTGAGTGGCCGCGCGAGCAATGATGTACAGCTTGCCGATGCCGTGCAGCAGGCCTGTCAGGAATGCCTCGTCCGTGCTCAGCTTCGTCCGCCCGGCGACGATCCGGCTGATCGAGGCGACTGCGATGCTCTTGTTCCACAATTGCGTCAAGGGCTCGGCGATCGAGCGCAGCGATGCTTCGTCCTTCATCTGCTGCATGGCATAGGACATTGCGGTCCCGTGCACCATCTGATGTCCGAGCCGTGTAATGGCGGAGCGCAGATCGGTCAAGGGCTTGCCGGCGGCATTGAACGCGGCCGAATTCGCGGTCTGCAATATGCGGGCCGCCAGACGCGGCTCGGCGCCGACGATGGTGACCACATGATCGGACGTGGTGTTCGGATCGGCCAATGCCGTGCTGATGCGGATGACCACATCGGGGAAGCACGGCAGATCGATCGAGCCCTCGGAGACTTCTTCCGCCAGTTTCTGCAGGAAGGCCAAGCGCCGCCGCCCGTTCCTCGGGCGTCGATGTGGCGCCGCCGGCGGGAACGGATTGTGTACCAGACCGATAGGTTGGCGGCGCCCCGGGTTCAGACATGTTGCGGCCGCGCTAGAAGGAGTAGCCCACGGACACCACCAATGCCTGCGGCCCGAAATTGATGTGGGTGGTGCGGATTATGCCCGCGGTGTCGGCCGTGAGGTCGGTGCTCACCTTGGAGATGGAATAGGACGCATACGCATGCCAATGGCCCGCGATGTTGTATGCCACGCCCGCCGTGCCGGCCGGCCCAACCGAAGAGGTCAGCGAAAGCTTGGTGGGGCCGCCGCTGGCGGCATTCGCCCTGCCGCCGTCGAATTGCGGTCGTAGAAAGTGGTGTAATTCACGCCGACCCCGATATACGGGCGCCATCTTCGAGTTCTCACTGAGGAATTTGTATTCCAGCAGCACCGTCGGCGCCATCCATCGGGCCGTCGCGATGACCTGTCCGTCGTAAGGCACCGAACCCAGGGTGGCGGGCCCCTTGCCCACGGTTTTCTGCAGCGGTGGGTAGCCCGCGGTCAGTTCCACGTCGAAGTGCGAGGACAGGGTCCTCACATAGGCCAGATACAACGTCTCGACGTTGTTGGCATCGATGTTGGCTCCCGCCGGCACGAAGGGTCCGGACAGATCGTCCGCGCTCACATGGTAGAACACCGAGTACAGGCCGATGCGCGCGCTGTTGGGGGAGTCATCGGCCAGCGCCGGCGCCGCGCAGTAAAGTCCCGCGGACACGGTGGCGAGAGCGGCGGAGAGTATGCGGACAGAGAAAGTCGTCATGGCCGTCCCCTTATAGTTCACTGAAAAATGCGCGCGCGGCGGCCGTGCAGAAGGGCGCCACGGAGGTGTGGTAGCTCTCCACGATGAGCTGCTGCCGCCGCCTCCGGCGACAGGCCGCCGCCCGCCGCCGATTCGTACAAGGCCAGTTGGGCCGCTTGGCTCTCCTGGAAGCCGGCTTGTACGGCTGCGAACGGGCCGGCAGGAGTGCCGCCCACGTCCAGTACCGTGATGAGGCCGGCCTGCACCAGCGGAGCCCAGAAGGCTGCCATGGTTCCGGTGTTGACGGAGAAGAACACCGTGGGATCCCCATCGCCGCCGCACAACAGAGTCGGGGACTTTGGGCTCCCATGCGCCGTTGCGCAGATCATTCTTATAGAAGGCCTGGCGCAACGGTCTGCACCGGCTCGGTCGCCGGCAAGCGGCGCGCCGGCGCTGGGCAGAGAAGGAGTTCCGCCGTCCGGATTCGTCAGCCGCATCGAGCCGCATACGCTACGCGATACGAATTGTTGATCAGGTAGGGCGAGCCGAATCCGGCCGCAAACAGCGGGGTCTGCGCGTTGGGAGGCAGCGGATAACTGGCGCTGCCGGGCACCGACAGGAAGGCCGTCAGCTGTCGGGCTGCCGGCCGCACCACCGGCGTGGTGATGTCGAATTCGGCGGTCTCCGGCAACAAGCCGGTCGAGAAAATCGTGTCGATCGGCGTCGCGCTCGGCAGCAGCGTTTCGATGCCGTTCGCGTAGGTCGCGGAGTACACATCGCTGGGCGTGGTGTAGATATTGCCGTAGGCCTTCTGGTAGCTGGTGGTGAGCAGCGGTGAGAACACCGTCGAGCCGAGATCGACGCTGCCGAAGAAAATGGCGTCGCCGAAGGCTTCCAGCGCATAGGGACCCGGACATGGGCGCTGCGCCGGTGACAACCGCGCCGCTCGCTTCGAGGGCGCGCTGCGTCGCCATGGCCACGTGACCGCCCTCGGAATAGCCGGTCACGAACAGCTTGCCGCTGTCGCTGGTCGCCGCGCTCATGGTCTTGGGCAGAGCCGTGCGCGCCGCGGTCAAGATATCGATCATTTCGCCCGATTGCTGTTCGGCGTTCAGGAAGGGGTGATAGCCCAGGGTCGAGATGTCGTAGCCGGCGTAATTCGGCGCCACCACGATGTAGCCCTGCGCGGCGAACATGGCCGCGATCAGCACGCCCTCGGTATTGGAGGTGTTGGTGATATCGGCGATGTTGAGCGTCTTGTCGGGGTTCGTGCCGTGCGCATATAGCACGATGGGACGCGGTCCGGAGCAGGCCGGGGCGGCGCCCGTGGGCACCATCAACGCGCCGGAGGACTCGGTGGTCTCGCCGGCGCCGCCCAAGGTCCAGAATTTGATGTAGTAAAAATCCACGCCGCAGCTCGGATTGCCGGTTATTTGCAAGAGCTGCGCGCCGCTGCTGGATGCGGCCAGCTGCGCCTGGAAGGTGGCGGCGTTCAGCGAGGCGATGCGAAACGGCGGATTCACCGCCAGTGTTCCATGTGCCGTGGAAGCGGCGACCGTCGCCGTCGGGCTGCTCGACCCTCCGCACGCACACAGCAGTGCAGCGCCCAGAGCCGCACTCAAAGGCCTCAGTAACTTGAACATGGCTGTCTCCCCTGCACTGAACAATTAAATATGCTTCCTCTGCGTCCGGCTTATTGTTGTTTTTCTGCAAATAGCCTGAGCGCCGTGAGGGTGGAGTCTACGCGAACACACGTCAACAGGCATCCTCTTGCTGGCCACGGCGATCTCGTGCGCGATTCATCAGAGCACTGAAGATTCCACGCTGCCGCGCCCGGCCAGCCAGGCGTGGATCTGGCTGATGATGGCAAGCGCAATGCCTTCCGGAGTCACCGCGCCGATGTCGATGCCCACTGGGCTGTGCAGCCGGTGTTGCAGCTTTTCAGCCACGGAAGCCAGTTCCTGGACGAGCCGGCGGCGGCGAGCAGCGGGACCTAATAGCCCGACATAGGCGGGGACACCGGCGTGGGCCAGTTCGCGCAAATACTCTGTGTCGGAGGGCAGATGATGGCTCATCACCACGGCGGCGTGACAGTGTTCGATTGCGACGGCGGTGCGCAGCGAGCGTGGATCGCATAGGCAGACTTCAGCGCCCGGGAAATCCGCCGCTTTCACGTAGGCCGGCCGATGGTCGACGACGGAAACGCGCCAGCCAAGGGCACGGGCGGCGCCCACTACCGGCTGCGCGTCCGGTCCTGCTCCGCAGATCAGCACATGCGGCGGCGGCGCGAGAAATTGAACGAATGCCCGCGTGCGGCTTCCGCTGTCGTCCCAATCGATGGCGCGGGAGGCGCGCTCCGACAGCGATTCTGCGGCGGCGTTGACCAGCACGGGCGGCAACGGCGCCCCAGCGGCATAGGTACCGAGCGGCAGATCTGCGGAATCGTGCACCGAAATCAGGGAAGTCGGCCGATCCGTCTGCGTGGTGCGTCCGGCTGCCTCGAGTGCCGCCGACGCGAGACTGCCCGGACCCGCAGGCTCGAGCAGCACGCGCATCGCGCCTTCGCAACCCGCGCCGAGGCCGAACAGGATGTCGTCGGGGCCGCGCATGTCGTACTCGATGGCGCGCGGCTCGCCGCTCTCCAAGACTTGCTGCGCGTGGAGCTTGAGATCCGATTCGAGGCAACCGCCGCTGAGCAGCCCCAGATAGCTGCCGTCGGCCATGATGAGCATGCGGGCTCCCGGCTTGCGATAAGTCGAGCCAGCCGTGGCAACCACGGTCGCGAGAACACGGGACGTCTGCGCTGCGGGCGCTCGCTGAAGCAGCAATTCAAGACTGGTGTCGAGGCGCACATCGAGGCGGACCATGGGCATGCCCCACATTGTTTCAAAAGCCAGGGCGTGCGTGTGAATAATATGCAAACGCATTGCAGCGGTTGACGCGCGCGGTGCATCTCGGCTAGGGACGCAGCCGGGAGGCTATCGGCCGCTGCTCGCCGATCTTGATGGCGGGCCGTTCGTGCGGCGGATGGAGCCGAATCCGAGCGGATTGTCCCGCGCCCAAGCGCATTGTCCTACACAGTATTGTGTGCCGCATATCGGTTCGCCCATCCGGTATGGAACATACTGCTGTAACATTACTCAATTCCGCCCAAGTTATGTCGAATCGTTACGTTCGCGCCTGTTGCAGCAACTCTGCCGGATAAGCGGCAATGCGCGGACGGATTCACGCAGGGTTCACCCGAAGGTCGGCACGGTTGGTCGCCTGCTGTCTGCCGGTCCCTATTTTATTCGTCTTGGCCGCATCGAGCGGCAGCGCCTGGATGGGCTATGTCTGCGCGGCAATATCGGGATTCATCGCCGCCACGGTCATCGCATGGATCGCATTCAAGAGCCATGTTCAACGTCAAGAATCCGCCGACTCACGCTACAAGGCCATCATCGATCAAGCCAATGACGGCGTCGTCATCGTGGATGCCCAGACCCAAGCGGTGTCGTACACCAATCCCGCGTTCTTGGAGCGGCTCGGATACACGGGTGCCGAAGCGCAGGCGCTGACTCTGCGCGACATCTTCGCCGATGGCGATGCGGCGCCCGAGAGCGTGCTGGCTCGCCTGCGGGGCGCGAATTCGCAAATGGCGCTGAACATGCAGCACAGATGCAAGAACGGGTCCCTCATAGACATCGAGGTGCGATGCAATGCGCTCGACGTCGATGGCCGCGACGTCCTCGCGTATGTCACGCACGACGTATCACTGCGCCGCAAAGCCGAGCAGCAGCTGATTGAAAATCAGCATCGCCTCGATCGTATGGCGCACCATGACCAACTGACGGGGCTGCCGAACCGGCACCACCTGGCCGCGTTTCTGCCGAACGCCATTGCCGAGGCGCAAGCGGCAGCCAGCATGCTCGGCGTCGTATTTCTGGACCTGGATCGGTTCAAGCACATCAACGATACCCGCGGCCACGAGACCGGCGACAAGCTGCTCCAGGAAGTGGCGAGCAGGCTCCGGGCCGTCGTGCGCGATTCCGACGTGGTTATCAGGATGGGCGGCGACGAATTCGTGGTGGTGTTCCGCAACGTCAAGTCCTATGACGAGGTGACGCTGGGCGCCGGCCGTATCATCGAAACCCTGAATGAGCCCATCATCATCGATCGGCATCCCCTGCAGACGACGGGCAGCGTCGGTGTCAGCGTGTTTCCGCGGGACGGGTCCAACATGGTCGAGCTTCTCAAGCACTCGGACACCGCGATGTATCAGGCCAAGGATCGCGGCCGCAACAACGTGCAGATGTTCAGCCACGCCATGAACCGCAAGCTCAAGCACCGCGTGGCCGTCGAGGCCTCGTTGCGCGAGGCGCTGCGGCTGAAGCAGCTGGATGTGCATTACCAACCATTCGTCAATTTGCTGACGCGAAAGGTCGTCGGGCTCGAGGCGTTGATTCGCTGGCGCCATCCGGTGCATGGAATGGTGCCGGCCGATCAGTTCATTCCGGTGGCCGAGGAAACCGGCCTCATCGTTCCCATGGGCAATTTCGTGCTGCACCGAACGCTGCAAAACATGAGCGCTTGGCGCAAGGCCGGAGTGCCGCTGGTACCCATGTCGCTGAACATAGCGCCGGCCCAGCTGCAACGCGGCGAATTGCAATCGACGATAGCCACGCTGCTCAAGACCCATGGCCTGCGTCCGGAGATGCTGCAGCTCGAAATGACCGAGAGGGCGATGTTCGATCCGCGCGTGCCGGGCGGCGAGAGCCGCCAGGACACCATGGCGCGCCTGCGCGACCTCGGCGTGAAGATCGCCATCGACGATTTCGGGACGGGGTACTCGAGCTTGAGTTATCTCAAAAATTGGCGCGTGGATGCGCTCAAGATCGACCGCAGCTTCGTGCGGGATTTGGTGACGGATTCGAGCGACCTCGCCATCGTGAGCGCGATCATTGCGATCGCCAAGCATCTGCAGATTCAGGTCATCGCCGAGGGCATCGAGGGCTATCAGCAGGCAGAGATTTTGCGGCGGCTCGGCTGCGGCGTAGGACAAGGCTTCCTGTTCGCGCAGCCCATGCCCGCCGAGCAATGCGTGAAATTGCTCGCAGACAGCGCCGAGACCGAGAAACCGGAGGACGAGGACATGCTTGCGGCGTTCAGCTCGGGACGCGGCTAGGCACCATGATGTTGAGCGGTTGACGGTATTCGCCCGAGAGGCGGAGCCGTTGGCCGGCAACGAGGCAGCAGTTGCCGGCTAACGGCTCCGCCTCTCGGGCGAATACCGTCAACCGCTCCACACCACCCCGCCGACGGCACCCGATCTGCTCCTCTAGACGGTGATGTACCTCCTGCGCGGTGATGTACCTCGGCCAGTGCGCACGGTTAGGGGGGATAGGAGGCTGGACGCCAACTGTTGCCTTTCGTTGGCGTCCAGCCTCTTATCCCCCCTGACCGTGTGAACCGGTCAACATCACTGCCGAGGTGGTAGACAGAGATCGCCGCCCCATGGCGTGCTCTTCGGCGATGCTGCCGGCCAGCGAAAGGGCCTGCGTGCGCATGGGAGAGTCGCGGACCCAGCGTGCCCGCGGCGGCAGCGGCTGATCGGTCAGCAGCGCGAGCAGGCTGGCGTTCGTTGCTTCCACCGAGTCGAAGGGAGTCCCATGGCGCGAACCACGCACCACCACGAAGTCGGCCTTGAGCTGCGCGGCCAGCGCGCGCTTTTCTGCGAGCGGGGTGAAATCGTGTTCGGCCGCGATCATCAAAATCCGGCTGGTCACGCTATCGAGCCGATCGATGATGGCCCAGCGTGCCAATGCCAGCCCCATGCCCAGATAGGAGCTGGCGGGGACCGCGCCGACCACGGCGGCCGCGTGCTCCCGGATGGCGCGTTGCCAAGGCTCGGGGAACAAGCGAAGTGCGAGCAGCCAGGCCGCGCGCCGCATGCCCAGCAACCGGACCAGCAGCGCCGACACATGCACTTCGAGCCATTTGCGCCAGTCGTCCGGCCGGTACGTGGCCAAGCTGTTGATGAGTCCCAGGCGCGGCACGCAGGCCGGGCGCTGTGCCGCCATCTCGAGGGCGACGGCGCCGCCCATGGAAAACCCGATGATGTTCGTTCGCGATACTCCGAGATGATCGAGCAGAGACCACAGGGCGGACGCAAATCCGGCGATGGTATATTCATCCCGAGGCGGCGGGCTGTGTCCGCTTCCCGGCAGGTCCGGGACGATCACGCGAAAGCTCCTTTCGAGCACCGCGACTTGAAACGCCCAGTCTGCGCCGCTGCCGCCAAGTCCGTGTATGAGCAGCAGCGGGTCGCCTCGACCGCGCACAAGATAGTGCAATGAATGTTTTTCGTTGTAAAAGAACGCCATGCGCCGCTCGCTTTTATTTCTTGTGTCGTAGCAAATCCTAGCGCTGAGCGATGCTCGACGGCATCTCCGCCCCGCGCTTCCATCGCGCAATTTCTTTGATTTTATTTGTAGGTCAACGCCGACCCCGGGGCGCCGGACCCCGTCCGTGTCAGCGGATACTGACAAGGACTGACACCTTTATCCGGCCTGTCCGCCTTATCGAATGGCTAAGAATAGCCACCGATGCCAAAAATCCACGGCCCCGCGGAAATCACCACGCCTTTGCCACGGTATGCATCCCATGGGGCGATCCGGTTTCTCGCACGCTACGTGCGGCGGCGCTTCTTGAGCCATGGCATCGTGCTGATTGCGGTGCTGGCCGCGGTGACCTCTGCGGTGGGCTCTCAGTATGCCGTCAAGAACCTTGTTGAACGTACTGGGTACGAAGCAGCCGCCGACCTATACGTTGTGGGGCGCGGTGGCACTGCTTCTCGGCCTGGTGGCTGCGGACAATCTTTTGTGGCGGCTTGCCGGTTGGGTGTCAACGTATGCTTTCGTGGCGGTGGGGGGAGACATCCGCCTGGATCTCTTCAATCACCTGTCCGGCCAGGGCACGCGCTACTTCATCGAGCGCTTTCCCGGCGCACTGGCGGGCCGTATCACCGCGGCGGCCAATGCCGCGTGGACCATCGAGAACTCTCTCACATGGACCACCATCCCGCCGGGCGCGGCCGTGCTCGGCAGCATTTTCGTGCTCGGCACGATCAACTGGCATCTGACGGCGGTATTGCTGGTCATCGTCGGGGTGCTGGGCTCGACCATAGGCTGGATGGCAGCTCACGGCTCCCATCTGCACCAAAGCTTCGCCGGTCACGCCGCGCATGTCAGCGGCGATCTCACCGACGTCGTCAGCAACATCGGGTTGGTGCGCTCCTTCGGCGCCGCACGGCGCGAGCATGAGCGGCTGAGCTCGAAAATCCAGGACGAAATGCAGGCGCAACGCGCCAGCCTGCGTTCGCTCGAGAGACTGCGCTTGTTCCACGCGGTGAGTGTGTTCGTGGTCACCGCCGGCGTGATGGTCTGGTCGGTGGAGCTGTGGCGCCGGGGCGAGATTTCCACCGGCGACGTGGTTTTGACCACCACTCTGGGCTTCACCATCCTGCACGCCTCGCGCGATTTTGCGATGGCATTGGTGGACATGGTGCAGCAGTTCGCGAAGCTTGGCGAAGCGGTGCAGGTGCTCGGATTGCCGCATGAAATGCTGGACGCGGCGGATGCCCGGCCGCTGGCCGTGAGCGGCGGGGCAATCCACTTCAAACAAGTGAGTTTCAGCTATCCCAGCGGCCAGGATGTGCTCAAGGGTTTCGATCTCGATGTGCCGGCGGGCCAGAAAGTCGGCCTGGTGGGCCGTTCCGGCGCGGGCAAGACCACCATTTTCGCGCTGTTGCAAAGACTTTACGATCCGGATACCGGTGAGGTGCTGATCGATGGTCAGGACATTGCGCGGGTGACGCAGGAAAGCTTGCGCGGTTCGATCGCGGTGGTGCAGCAGGATATTTCGCTGTTCCATCGTTCGCTGCTGGAAAACCTGCGCTACGGTCGCCCCGAGGCGAGCGACGAGGAAGTGTTCCGCGCCGTCGAAGCGGCGCGCTGCACCGAGTTCATCAATAGCCTGCCTCAGGGCTTCGATACTCTGGTCGGCGAACGCGGCATGAAGTTGTCGGGCGGCCAGCGGCAACGTCTGGCGATCGCGCGCGCCTTCCTCATGGATGCACCCATCGTGCTGCTCGATGAAGCGACTTCCTCCCTCGATACCGAATCCGAACAGTCGATTCAGGAGGCGCTGTCGCGCCTTTTCAAAGGCCGTACCGTGATCGCCATTGCGCACCGATTGTCGACGCTGGATGCCTTCGATCGCATCGTGGTGCTCGATCGCGGCCGCATCATCGAAGACGGTGCACCGCAGCGGCTGATGCACACCCTGGGCGCGTACAGCCATATGTATGCACGCCAAATGCGCTCGGGCGCGGAGCACCGCGCGTGACCCCGACCCGATGGGATTGGCGAGGCGGCCAGTGGCGGTGCATGGCGGTAGCGGCGGCGCTGTCGTGGATCTTGTCGGCCTGCCATAGCGCACCGGTGGCTGAGCGTGCACCCGCAGGCCGCAGTCCCGACACGGTGGCCGAGACGCCTCCACCGTCACCGCTGGAGTCTGCGCCACCAGCCGCGGAAACCGAGCCCAGTAATGCAATACCGACTCCGGAGGTGCCCAGTGACGCGCAAGTCGCTCTGCCGCCCTGCTTGCCGGAAGTGAAGCCAAAGCCGAAGCCCAGACCCAAACCCAAGCCGGTGCAGCCGGCGCCGGCTGCACCACCCTCCGGCGCGCCCGTGGCCACCGCGCCGGCCATGGTCAACGCCGTGGTCCAGCCGCTCGACGCTCCCGTAGTGTCCATCCTGGGCAAAAAAGTTCAGGGCCTGAATGGCGACGATCTGGGCCGCGTGGTCGATGTGCTGGCAGATAACAGCGGCCGTGTGCGCGTCGCCATCATTGAGTTCGGCGGCTTTCTCGGTGTCGGCAACCGCCGCATTCCGGTCGATTGGTCGCTGTTGCGTGTGGACCCCAATGACGCGGACAAACCTCTGACCCTGATTACGAGCGAGAAGAAACTGCAGTCGGCACCGGAATACAAGGACGCCACGCATCCGAAGGCGCTCATGGCACCGCAGGTCCCCGCCGCGCCATCCACGCCACCCGCACCGCCCGCGGACGATAAGAAGTGAATGAATGCCAACCACGGCTGAGCCCAACCATCCGGCGAGTCCCCACCCCGCAGGAACCGCTGCCGCGGGCCGCGGACTCGACTGGTTCAACATGTTCGTTGCCAACATTCAGACCGGTTTCGGGCCTTTCATTGCGGTCTATCTCATCAGCCAGAGCTGGACACAAACCTCGATCGGTCTTGCGTTAAGTATCGGCACGGTTGCCTCGATGGTGAGCCAGGTGCCGGCCGGCGCGGTGGTCGATGCGATATCGAACAAGACCCGGGTCGCCGCGTTCAGCGTACTGGCATTCACCGCCTGCGCCTTGATGTTCGCGATTTATCCGATTCCGCTGTTCGTGTATCTCGCGGAAATATTGCATGGGATTTCCAGTTGCACGCTCGGTCCGGCCATTGCGGCCATGAGTTTGGTGATCGCCGGGCGCTTTGGCATGAGCTTGCGTCTCGGGCAAAACGCACGCTATGCGGCGATCGGCAACGGCGTCGGCGCGGCGCTGATGGGCGCGTGCGGGCAGTATGTGTCCGAGCGAGCGGTGTTCTATCTGACGGCGGCGCTGACTTTGCCGGCATTGGTGGCGCTGCTGCCGCTGCGCCGGGTTGCGATCGCCGGTCCCGATTTGCAGGCACCCCCGCGACGGCCGGGCCAGGGTCGAGCGCAATTCATGCGCGTCTTGGCGGACCGCCGTCTGTTGATTTTTTGCGCCTGCGCCATGCTGTTCACCTTCGCCAACGCACCGATGCTGATGCTGATGAGCGGTATCATGACCGCGAAAGTCGGCAACCCCAGTCTATTGGTCGCCGCATGTATCGTGCTGCCGCAGATCATCGTGGCGCTCGCGTCTCCCGCCGTCGGACGTCTTGCGCAAAGCCGCGGCCGCCGAATCGTGCTGTTGATAGGCTTCTGCATGCTGCCTCTGCGCGGCCTGCTGTTCGCAACCTCGACGAACCCGACGCTCGTGGTGGCGGTGCAAGCGCTCGACGGCATCGGCGCCGCCTGTTTCGGTATCATGGTACCGCTGATCGTCAGCGACGTCGCGGCGCGCTCCGGACATTTCAATCTCTCGCTGGGCTTCGTCGGATTCGGGATCGGCATCGGCAGCACCCTCAGCACACCTGCCGCGGGCTGGCTGGCGGACCACTACGGCGCCCGCCTTGCGTTTTTTTCACTTACCGCCGTAGGCATCCTCGCAGTGCTGCTCGTGCTGTCCGTCATGCCGGAGACGCGGCCGCCGCCGGACGCGGACGAGCCGGCGCCGGCGCCGGCGCAGCGGCCAAAAGCGGCAGCACAGGCTCCTGTCTGACTGACAGGCTCCTGGTACCTCGGCACGGTGATGCTGACCGGTTCACAGGGTCAGGGGGGATAACGAGTGGGAAGCCAACGTAAAGGCAGCAGTTGGCTTCCCACTCGTTATCCCCCCTGACCGTGCGCACTGGCCGACGTACATCACCGCGCAGGATGTACTACATCACCGCGTGAGGAGCAGATTCGGTGCCCTTGGCGGGGTGGTGTCGATCGGTGAGAGCATTCGCCCGAGGGGCTGAGCCATTGCCGGGCAACTGCTGCCTCGTTGCCCGGCAATGGCTCAGCCCCTCGGGCGAATACCGTCAACCGCTCAACATCATCATGCCGAGGTGCTAGTACCGCACCACGACGACAACGTCGCCTTCATGGCGGGTCTGAGTCACCGCTACGTCGTTACCATGGCGTTGCAGCAACACATCGGCCGACCCGCGGTTCAAACGCAGATTGCGCAGATGCAGCCGGTCCATGAAGTCGGGCAATATCGGGCGGTAGAAGCGAATCTCTCCGGTGGATTCCAATAACCGGAGTCCCAAAGCGGCTTGCAACAGCGCAAACACCGTGGCGCTCGCCCAAGCCTGCGGGGAGCAGGCTACCGGATACTGCGTCGGGGCATTGTGCTGACGCCTCAAGAAGCCGCAGAACAACTCCGGCAAGCGCCGCAGATCCATATAGCTCGCCGCATCGAAGATGGCGGTGCAGATCTGAGCGATGGCCTGTTTATGGCCATAGCGCGAGAGTCCGAGTGCGATGAGTCCGTTGTCATGCGGCCACACCGAGCCGTTATGATAGGCCATCGGATTGTAGTGCGGCTCCGACAGCCCCAGGGTGCGAATACCCCACCCGCTGAAACAGGCGGGTCCGAGCAAAGTCTGTGCAACGCGCTGCGCCCGCTCCGCGGATGCGATTCCGGTCAGCAGCACCTGGCCGGCGTTCGATGACACCACCCTGCACGGCTGCTTGGCGCCGTCCAGCGCGATCGCATACAGCGACAATTCCTCGCACCAGAATTTGGCCTCGAAGTTCAGGCGCAGCGCCTCGGCCTGCGCTTGCAGGCGTTCTGCCTGCGTGCGATGGCCGAGCGCTGTTGCGAGCAGCGATGCATGGTGTTTGGCGCCATAGACATAGGCCTGCACTTCGCAAAGGGCGATGGGCCCCTCGGCGTAGCGTCCGTCCCGATGGAACACCGCGTCCTGCGAATCCTTCCACCCCTGGTTGGCCAGGCCCTCCTTGGTCTGACGGTAGTACTCGACGAAGCCGTCGCCGTCGCGATCTCCGTAGGTATCGACCCAGGCCAGCGCCGCTTCCGCGTTCGGCCAGAGCTCGCGTATCGTGTCGAGATCGCCGGTGCGCGAAAAGTATTCGCCGAGCAGAAGCACGAACAGCGGTGTCGCATCGACGCTGCCGTAGTAGCGGCCGAACGGTACTTCCCGCAAATTGGCCATTTCACCGTGACGCATCTCGTGCAGAATTTTCCCCGGCTCGGCGTCACGCTCCGGTTCGATGGCGGTGGCTTGCGTCGCTGCCAGAAATTTCAGCACACCCCGGGCGATGCTCGGGTCCGCCCACAGGGTCATGAGCGCCGTGATAATCGCGTCGCGGCCGAAGGGCGTGCTGAACCAAGGCGTGCCGGCGTAAGGGTAGGGCCCCTGCGGCGTATCGGTGATCAGCATGTAGAGGTCCGATACCGCACGGCGCGCAATCTCGTTGAACACCGAATTGGAGCTGTCGATACTGGCCGCACGCGCGCTCGACTCGCGCAGCGCGTGACGCGAGGCACGCATGCCTCGATAGAACACCCGGCCGTTCCACTGGCCATCATCCGCTTCGGGCACGCCGACCCGGACGAAGATACGCCGTGCTTGATTCGACTTCAGCGTCATCTCGAACGCAGCGCGCGTGGTGGTCAGCGTCCGCGGCGCGGGATCGAACTCCAGATTCGTTACACGCTCGAGTTTGTCCAGCCCCATGTAGCGCAACGCGACCTTGCGATCGCTGCAGCGTTCGGCCGAAGTGGTGCCGCGCGCGGCGCGCCGTTCACCACGCACCTCGAATAGATCGGCGAAGTCGGACCCATACTGTAGAGCAAGGCGAATGCGCAGCGGCCGATCGCTGAAATTGCGCACCAGGAGACGTTCGTAGCAAGCGCCGTTCCAGACGAACTTGATTCGATGCAAGTGGATCTGCTCGCGCCGCAACGCGATCTGCCCATCGGCCAGCAGATCCGGATTGCTGAGATCGGCGCTGAACATGGTGTTGTCGTCCTGAGTATTCGAACTCAGCAACAATGGACGGGCTTCTTCGAGCAGCAGACTCAGCTGCGACAGAATCCGGGTATCGCGGTGATACAAGCCTTCGGAGCTGCCGGGCTCGCTGCCGATGTCGCCGCGATGATCGAACACCGCGAAGGTGTCGCCGTGCTTCAAGGTCCGGGTGCGCCGCTCCTGCAGCGACGCACTGGCGGCGATATAGAACTGCGGTACCGAGGTTTCGTCCGCAGCGGTGGAATCTGCGGGTGAGTCGGAAGGTTTCACTGCATCGGCGATCGAAGATGATTTCACGTGCCTATTCCTCGTCATCACGCTTTAGCGCGGAGATTGGTTGCAGAAATTACAAAGGAAAACCTTTTCGAATTGATTCTTCGCAATCACTGAGAGTAGGTTAATCTCAATCCGTTCCGTTCATGCAAACATTGGAACCGAATCGATTTCAACACATCCAAATATTTGTCATCACCTCAACTCAAGGGAGACCCGATCATGAAAATTGCACAGGTGGCACCGTTGACCGAGGCGGTGCCCCCAAAATTATACGGCGGTACCGAACGTGTAGTCGCTTATCTGACAGACGCATTGGTCGAACTCGGACACGAGGTGACGTTGTTTGCTTCTGGCGACAGTCAGACGAAGGCGACGCTTGCGCCGATATGGCCGCGCGCTCTGCGCCTCGATCCGGGCGTGAAGGATTATCTGGCGCCCGTGTTCATGCAGTTGGAGATCGTGGCGCGCCGCGCGCATGAATTCGACGTGATTCACGCCCATCTGGATTATTTCGGCTATCCGTTGCTGCGGTCTCTCGGCGTGCCTTCGGTGACCACGCTGCATGGCCGGCTCGATATGCCCGAATTGCCGCCGCTGTACGGCGTGTACGACGACATGCCGGTGGTGTCGATTTCGGACTCGCAGCGCAGGCCGCTGCCGCAGGCCAACTATGTGGCGACGATTTATCACGGTCTGCCGCCAACATCTGCTGGCGAAGGGTTCGGGTGCCGGCGGCTACCTGGCTTTCCTTGGCCGCATTTCGCCGGAGAAGGCGCCGGATGCGGCGATTCGTATCGCTGCCAAAGCCGGCATGCCATTGAAGATCGCCGCGAAGGTCGATCGCGTCGATGAGGAATATTTCAAGACCACCATCGAACCGCTGCTCTCGCTGCGGACAGGTCGAATTCATCGGTGAGATCGGCGAGCACCAGAAGAGCGATTTTCTGGGCAATGCAGCCGGGCTGTTGTTCCCCATCGCGTGGCGCGAGCCCTTCGGCCTGGTGATGATCGAAGCGATGGCTTGCGGCACGCCGGTGATTGCATTTGAAAACGGGTCGGTGCCCGAGGTTCTCGAGGATGGCGTCACCGCTTTCATCGTACAGAATGAAAGTGAGGCGGTGGACGCGGTGCGCAAGATCGGCCTGCTCGACCGCGATCGCATACGTGCGGAGTTCGACCAGCGATTCACGGCGCAGCACATGGCACAGAACTATCTGAAGCTGTATTCGCGGCTTTCGAAGGCGAGGAGGGCCGGAGCGGGCGCGGGCGCTGCCTAGCTGCGCCGAAACCGGCGCCTGCACCTACGCGCGATTCACCCCGCGCGCAGCCTGCCGCTTCAATCCCTGGTAGCATTGCCGGCAACGATGCCGTGCAATTCGGCAAGGGGGATGAAAGGTGAGTTGGCGAGGATGGGGAGCATTTGCCGCGCTTGGCATCATCTGGGGCATCCCGTATTTTTTTATCAAAATATCGGTGCAGGAGCTCTCGCCCGTCGTCGTGGCTTTCGGCCGGGTGACGCTCGGTGCCTTGATTCTATTGCCGATTGCGTGGCGCAGAGGTGCGCTGCAGTCCTTGGGGACACACAAGGCGGCAATCTGTGCGTTTGCAGTGGCCGAGTTCGCCGTTCCTTTTTCGGTGATCTCGCTCGGTGAACGTTGGATCGGTTCTTCGGTGACCGGAATCCTCATCGCGATGGTGCCCTTGTCGATCGCGCTGATCCAGCGATTCTTCGGCGTGCACGAGCGCCTGGGCTTGTGGCGCATTCTGGGTCTCGGGTTGGGGTTGGTCGGTGTAGTCGCCCTGCTTGGATTCGGCACGATCGAAGGACCCCTGGGATGGGCCGGGGCCGCCTGCATGCTCATTGCGACGCTGGGCTATGCCATTGGACCTCTGATCATCCAACGGCACCTCGGTGGGCTCGACCCTTTCGGTCCGCTTGCCGCGAGCTTGGCCGTAGCCAGCATCGTGCTGCTCATTCCGGCCTTGCTGACCTTGCCCACGCGGATGCCGTCGGCGCCGGTCCTGGCATCCGTGGCGATGCTGGGCCTGGTATGCACGGCCCTGGCGATGCTGCTCATGTTCTATCTCGTGGGTCACGCCGGTGCCTCCCGCGCATCCGTGATCACCTACATCAATCCCGTCGTCGCGACATTGCTCGGCGTGTGTCTGCTGCACGAACGGCTAGGGTGGGGCGGAATCCTCGCCTTCGTGCTGATCCTGCTGGGCTCGTGGCTCGCCACCCGGGGAGCCGCGATCCCGAGCAGCCGGTCCGTTGAAGCGGCGGCCTAGACCCATGCTCGGTCATCCGACATGACGCAGTATCCGATCTCGGCAATACCGCTGTGGATGGAGAACGCTGTGATTGCGCCGCCGGCCACGCGGGAATTGCCCGCCCGCGTCGATGTGCTCATCGTCGGTGCCGGCTACACCGGCCTCTCCGCGGCTCGCGAGACGGCAGCGGCGGGACGTTCCACGCTGGTGCTCGAAGGCGGTGCGCTGGGTGCGGGGTGCTCGAGCCGCAATGGAGGCCAGGTGGCCTACAGCATCAAGCCGTCCTTCGCTGCATTGAAGGCGAAGCACGGCGCGGACGTGGGCTTCAGGATTTGCCGGGAAGGCTTCGACGCGGTGGCGTATCTGCGCTCGCTGGCCCGGGAGATCGACTGCGGCTGGCGCGAAGACGGGTGTTTTTTCGGGGCGCATACGGCCAGGCACTTCGAGAGAATGGCGCGGGATGCACAGAATCAGCCGCGGGGACTCGAGCAGAGGATCAGCGTCGTTTCCAGAGCGGAGCAACAGAGTGAAATCGCCAGCGATTTCTATCATGGCGGCTGCGTGTACCCTGATGACGCCTCCGTGGATCCCACGCGGCTGCTGCTCGGGCTGTTGGCGCGCGCGCAGGACAGCGGGGCATCGGTGGTGGACCTTTGCCCGGTTAATGCCCTCAAAGCGACCCGCGAGGGATTCGAGGCGCTGACGCCGCGCGGAGTGATTCACGCCAGACAGGTATTGCTGGCGACCAATGGATACTCGGGTTCCTTGTCCCCATGGCATCGGCGCCGAGTGATCCCCATCGGCAGCTACCAGATCGCCACCGAACCCTTGGGTGCCGACCGGATTCGTTCCCTGATTCCCCGCGGGCGAAACATCGTCGATTCGCGGCGAGTCGTCGTGTATTTCAGGCCTTCGGCGGACGGCGAGCGCATCGTATTCGGCGGCCGGGCGGCGCTGGCTGAGACGGATCCGCTCGCCTGTGTGCCCCGCCTCAGGCGGATGATGGAGCGCATACTCCCCCAATTGCATTCCGTGCGCCTGAGCCACGCGTGGGTGGGGTGGGTCGCCTATACCTTCGATACACTGCCTCATCTGGGGCGGCACGACGGGGTCTATTACTGCATGGGCTATTGTGGTCAAGGTGTTCCCCTCGCGCCGTATTTCGGCAGCCGGATCGGGCAGCAGATGCTGGGACTTGTGGAGGGACGCACCGCTTTGGACGGGCTGCCCTTCCCATCGCGGCCTTACTATCACGGGAAACCCTGGTTTCTCTCACCGTCGGTGTTCGCCTATCGCTTGGCCGACGCCATGGGTATTTGATCGAGACGCGACGTGATGAAGCCACCCACCTACTCTGCGCTACCCGAGCACTTCTTCGCACGGCTCAAGCCGGCGCCGGTCGCGAAGCCGCGGCTGCTGAGATTCAATTTCGCCCTCGAACGCGAGTTGGGGCTCGGTATCGGCGATCTCGATGCGCAAGCGCTGGCGGAAATATTTTCCGGAAACCTCGTGCCCGAGGGAGCTGAGTCCATTGCGATGGCCTACGCCGGCCATCAGTTCGGTCATTTCGTTCCGCAGTTGGGCGACGGCCGAGCGCTCATGCTGGCGGAAGTCGTCGATTGCGCCGGCATGCGCCGCGACATTCAGCTGAAGGGTTCGGGCCGGACTCCTTATTCGCGCGGCGGCGACGGGCGTGCCGCTCTCGGGCCGGTGTTGCGCGAATATCTCGTCAGCGAGGCGATGCATGCGCTCGGCATACCGACGACGCGTGCACTCGCCGCGGTTGCGACGGGCGAGTCTGTTTTTCGTGAAGCAGCGCTTCCGGGAGCGGTATTGACGCGAGTGGCCGCCAGCTTCGTGCGCGTGGGCACGTTTCAATACTTCGCCGCCCGAGACGACGTCGAGGCCGTTCGCAGGCTCGCGGACTACGTGATCGATCGCCACTATCCGCATGCCAAGTCCGAGCCGTCCCCTTATCTGGCGTTGCTGCGCGCGGCCGCCGAGACCCAAGCATCGCTCGTGGCGAAGTGGATGCAGGTGGGCTTCATTCACGGCGTAATGAACACCGACAATATGGCGGTGTCGGGCGAGACCATCGATTACGGTCCCTGCGCGTTCGTGGACGCCTACGATCCGGCCGCGGTGTTCAGCTCCATCGACCGACAGGGCCGTTACGCCTACGCCAATCAACCGCATGCCGCCGTGTGGAATCTGGCCCGATTCGCCGAAACGCTGCTGCCGATCATCGATGCGGACGGGGATAGGGCGGTCGCGCTCGCGAGCGAGGCACTGACGGTATTTTCGACACGCTTCGCGGACGAATCGCAGGCCGGAATGCGCCGCAAACTCGGCCTGTCGGCGCACGAGGAGGGAGATGCGGCGCTGGCCGACGATTTGCTCGACGCGATGCATCGCAATCAGGCGGATTTCACGCTGACCTTCCGTGGGCTGTGCGAGGCCGCCGAGCGGGAAGCGGCGGACCCGCGTGTACGCACGTTATTCGTGAATCCTCGTGACTATGACGAGTGGGCGGTGCGCTGGCGGGCGCGTCTGGCGCGAGATCCATTGGACCCGCGGTCCCGCGCGGCGGCGATGCGTCAGACCAATCCTGAGGTCATTCCGCGCAATCATCGCATCGAGCAAGTCATCGAGGCTGCCGTCGAGCGCCAGGACTTCGAGCCCTTTGCCCGGATGTCGGAGGTGCTCTCGCAGCCGTATAGGCTCGGCGAGGGATTCGAATCCTATGCCGACGCACCGCAGCCCGCGGAGCGCGTCCGGCAGACGTTTTGCGGCACCTGAGGCGGGCTTCGCCAGATTGCCCGGCAGGCGGGCCGAGACCGTAGTATACGAGAGGGCGTAGCGCGGCTCTTTTGCAATAAAGTGCACGCCGCTCCGGTCTTAATCGAGGAGCGTACAACCGCAGAGCATATAAGAATGACTGTAGTGCTATTGGTATTTCTAGGCGGTGTCCTGACCATTGTGAGTCCATGCATACTGCCGGTACTACCCTTTGTATTCGCCCGGTCCGAGCAGAGATTTCTGACCAACGGACTGCCCCTGCTCGCCGGGATGGCGGTTACTTTCGCCGGGATCGCCACGTTGGCCGCCGTGGGAGGCGCCTGGGCGGTTCGTGTCAATCAGTACGGACGCATTTTTGCGCTCATCTTACTGACGGCATTCGCGGCGACCCTGTTGTCGCGACGGCTGGCCGACGCGCTGGCGCGTCCCTTCGTCGCCTTGGGCAATCGATTGGTTCATTCGGCGCCCGCGGGCGCGTCAACTCTGGGGCCTCTTCACGCCCTTCTTCTCGGAGTGGCGACGGGATTGCTGTGGGCACCCTGCGCGGGTCCGATCCTGGGCCTGGTGCTCACGGGCGCCGCGATTTCAGGGCCGAACCCGCGCACCACCTTGCTCTTGTTCACTTATGCGGCGGGCGCCGCCACATCGCTGGCGGTCGCTATCTTTGCCGGCGGGCGGGTATTTGCCACCCTGAAGAAATCGCTGGGCGCAGGCGAATGGGTGAGACGGGCGCTGGGCGCCGCGGTGCTGCTCGCCGTGGTGGCCATCGTGTTCGGTTGGGACAGCACGGTGTTGACGCGCTGGTCGCTTGGGGGCACCAACCAGCTGGAGAGCTCGCTCATCGGCAGCATCAATCCGGCAGCCGCGCCGCAGAACGCCAGCATGACGATGGCCATGCACGATTCGGCATCCGGCGGCGCCATGATGATGCAGGCCAAGCATTCCACGGGTTTGCCCGTCGAAGGGGACCTCCCTTCTCTGAGCGGAGCCACGTCCTGGCTGAATTCCCCGCCCTTGTCGGCGGAGAGCTTGCGCGGCAAGGTGGTGCTGGTCGATTTCTGGACTTACTCCTGTATCAATTGCCTGCGCGCGTTGCCCTATGTAAAGGGCTGGTACGACAAATATAAGGATCATGGGCTCGTGGTCATCGGGGTCCACGCGCCCGAGTTTGCCTTCGAGAAAGATGCGGGCAATGTGCATCGCGCCGTTTCGGACCTGAAAGTCACCTATCCGGTCGCGCTCGACAATGACTATGCCATATGGCAGGGATTCAACAATCAGTACTGGCCGGCGCACTACTTCATCGATTCTCAGGGGCACATTCGTGCCCATCATTTCGGTGAGGGCGGCTACGATGAATCCGAAGCCACCATCCGGCAGTTATTGACCGAGGCGGGGTACACCGGCCTGCCGCCGGCCGGCATTGAACCCGCGAGGGCCGTGGGCGTGCAGGCGGCGGCCGATGAGGCGCATGTCCAATCGCCGGAAACTTATGTGGGATATCAACGGGCCGAGAATTTTGGTTCCGTGGGTGGTTTCGCGCAGGATCGCCCCAAGCTCTATGCAGCGCCCGGCGCACTCACGCTGAACCAATGGGCCTTGGCCGGGACCTGGACGGTGGATCCGGAGAAAGCTGTGCTGGGTGCGGCGCCGGGGAAAATCGAATTCCGCTTCCTTGCTCGCGATCTGCACCTGGTATTGGGGCCGGGCGGCGGCAAGCCGGTGCGTTTCCGCGTGCTGTTGGATGGGGCCGCACCGGCTGCCAGTCACGGAGCGGATACCGATGCCGATGGCCAGGGTGCGGTCACCGAGCAGCGTTTGTATCAGTTGATTCGGCAGTCGGGCGATGTGCGGGAGCATGTCTTTTCAATCGAATTCCTGGACCCCGGTGTCCAGGCGTATTCGTTCACCTTTGGATGAGGACCACCATGCTGTTCAAGAAAATGTCATCAATCGCGCGGCCGGCCGGCGAAGCGGTGAGCCGCCGCGTCTTTATCTTCGCCGGACTGGGCGCAATGGCGGCCGGTGGCTATGGCCTCCGGTCCTCGGCTGCGACGCTGTCGGCGCCGGCGCCGAACCAGGACGTGTCCGTCGAGCAATTCTCGGCGGCAGGCAAGAGCGAGGGAATCGTACGCATGCCCAAGGTCGTGAGGAGCGAAGCTCAATGGCGTACGCAGCTGACGCCCTCGGCTTTCGGCGTCACACGTCGAGCCGATACCGAGGCGCCGTTTTCCGGAGAGTACGACCACAATCATGCTGACGGCATCTATCGTTGCGTGTGCTGCGATACCGCGCTATACGATTCCAAGACCAAGTTCGATTCGGGTACGGGATGGCCGAGCTTTTGGCAGCCGATTTCGCACTTGAACGTCGTTAAAAGCGCCGACAGCAGCTTTGGGATGGAGCGCGACGCGATCGCCTGCCGCTTGTGCGACGCGCATCTGGGGCATGTATTCGATGACGGGCCGAGGCCGACTGGGTTGCGTTATTGCATGAATTCGGTGGCACTGCACTTCGTGCCTCGCGCCTGAGAGATCACCAATTATGGACATCATGAAACTACGAACTTCTTTTTGGACTGCGGCGGTTGCGTTCGGAATGATCGGCGTCTTCGTTTGGCAGTCGCCGCTGTTTGGAGCAGAGGCGCCCGTGGTGATCGCGCCTCCGGCAATCGACAATCCAAAAACGGCGGGACCGCTGCAGACCGCGGTGCTTGCCGGCGGCTGCTTTTGGGGAGTGCAGGGAGTTTATGAACACGTTCGAGGGGTTCGCAAGGTCATTGCGGGTTACGCCGGAGGCGATAGGGCGACCGCGCAATATGAGACGGTGAGCTCCGGGAACACCGGTCACGCGGAGTCGGTGAAGATCACTTTCGATCCGGCCGAGATTTCCTACGGCCAAATACTGCAGATCGCGTTCTCGGTGGTGCACGATCCCACGCAGCTCAACAGGCAGGGACCCGACGTGGGCAGCCAGTACCGCTCCGCCGTATTCTATGCCGATGACGACCAGAAGCGGATTGCGGAGGCCTACATCAGTCAATTGGACCGGTCTCACGCATTTTCACGGCCCATCGTCACTCGCGTGGATCCCCTGAAGGGGTTTTACGCTGCAGAGGGCTATCACCAGGACTACTTGGTCCACAACCCCACCGCGCCCTATATTGCCTATTTCGATATTCCCAAGATCGAAAATTTCAAGCGGACTTTTCCGGAGCTATACAGCGGGCAACCGGTTTTGGCGCAGAATTAGACAACTCGTGACAAACCACTCGTGAAAAAACTCGTCGGCATGTGGTGGGTCCTATGGCTGTCCTTGTGCAGCTTGCCGGGAGTGGCGGCGGACACGGACAAGCCGCCGATCACGGTATTCGCAGCCGCCTCGTTGACCAACGTGCTGCAGGGTCTGGGTGACAGCTTTACCAACGATACCGCCATTCCGGTCAGGTTCTCGTTTGCGGCCAGCTCCGCCCTTGCCCGCCAGATCGAAAATGGCGCGCCTGCCGATGTGTTCTTCTCGGCCGATCTCGAATGGATGGACTATCTGCAGACGCGAAATCTGATTCAGCGCGACACTCGACATGATGTGCTTGGCAATCGATTGGTGCTGATTGCGCCCGCCGACAGCAAAATCAAGCTGGCGATCGCGCCCCATTTTCCTCTCGCCGCGGCGTTGGGGAAGCGCCGCCTGGCTACCGGCGATCCGGGCGCAGTACCCGCCGGACGCTACGCGCAAGAGGCCTTGACCACTCTGGGAGTCTGGAACGAAGTCGCAGATCGTCTGGTGCGGGCGGACAGTGTCCGCTCGGCGCTGGCGTTCGTGGACCGGGGTGAGGCGCCGCTCGGCATCGTTTACGAGACCGATGCATTGATCGACAAGCAAGTGCGCATAGTGGATGTGTTCCCCGCCAACAGTCATTTGCCCATCATCTATCCTATCGCCCTGACCAGCACGGCGAAGCTCGAGGCGGCGAAATTTGTCGCATACGTCCGCGGGCCTGCAGGCGCGATAGCGTTCAAGGCCTCGGGCTTCACTCCCCTGCACTGAAGGAGTTTGGCATGAGTACCGAAACCCCCGATGGTCTGCGAGTACTACCCAGCAAACACAGCGTGGCGCAGGTGCTGCAGCGCGTGCAATCGTTGGCGCGAGCGCGGGGCCTCACGGTATTCGCGCAAATCGATTTCAGCGGCGATGCGGAACGGTCGGGTCTCACCCTGCGCCCGACGGGACTGGTGATTCTGGGCAACCCGAAGGGAGGGACGCCGCTGATCGTTGCAGCGCCCACGGTGGCCGTGGATCTGCCGCTCAAAATACTCGTCTGGCAGGACGAGGAGGATAGAACCTGGGTGGCGTACAACGACCCCGAGTACATTCAAGCCCGGCATGGATTTCCTGCCGATCTGATGAAGAATATCGCCGGCCTCGGCGCCTTGGCCACGGCGGCGGCCGCCCAGGATCAGTAACGCCGGGCGTGGCCGGCGTCCACCGGCAATTCCGCAGAATCCATTTCCGCGGTCCCTTGTCTGATATCGGCGGAGAATGAAGCGCTGCGATCGGATTTTTTGGCCCGGTCGGTGATGCGCCCCCGTGCACGCAGCTCTTGCAGCGGATGGCGCTGGTCGAGGCCGCCGACCCGGTAGACATATTCGGGAAGATAACCGGTGAGAATCAGACGATAGTTCAACGGCAGATAACCGACGATGCGTTCCATCATGTGGTAGACGAGAGTGGTGCAATTGACCGTAATGGTGTTGTAGAAGCGCGGCGTCCGCACCAGGTCGTTGGCCTGCTCCACGTAGCTGAGGAACAGCGAGCGCATCGCGGAGACCGGCATGCGCACGCGGTAGAGATAGGCGTCTTCGCCGCGGACATTGGTTCGAACCCGGATCACGTCGCGTTCGTCGGCGGCGAGGATGCTGAGTTCGAATTCCTTGAAGAAGCCGCCGATCTCCGAAAAGCTCTCGGTCTTCTCGCGGCGGATCTCCACGGAAAAGACCACCTGCTCGCCGCCGCCGAAGCCGAACGAAATCAGCATGTGCGCGATCGCCGGCACGGTCCAATAGGACACGATCATATCGACCGAATTCAAGTGATCGAGATCGTAGTCGCGCGTCTCCCAGCGCTGCGTATAGTCGGTATTGCTGCGCCAGTCGAAATTGCGCACGTTGTGCAAGGTGACTCGATGGCCATCGACGGTGCCCGTGGTCATTTGCGCCACGTCGTCGGCCCAGATCCGGTCGTTCGACGGCAGTATCCCCCGCCACCAAATCAGCAGGGCGCCGAATGCCGCGACGAATGTCAGAAGGCCGAACGTCACGCGTCCCTGCCACAAGGCCATCACGAAGATCAGATTGAGGCCGCCCCACAGGAGCACGCTCACCGTCTTCAGCGCTTGGCCGCCCGGCTCTTGATACCACAGCGCGAATGCGCCCCAGGCGGCTGAACATCCCACGATCAGAGTGGCCAGCAGGGTCGCTGTGAATCGCAGAAGGCCTGCGGGGTCGAAGGCCATATGCGCTACTGTTTCAGGTACTTGAAGGTTCCCATCGCCTTGGCGATGAGGCGCTGCTCGGTGTCGCGCACTTCGCCGTCGCAGAAGGCCAGGGCGCTGGAGCGGTGATAGACATGCCCCGAGACGATGAGACGTGTACCGGCATTGGCCGGCTGCAGGAAGCTGGTCTTCATTTCCACCGTTACGCCGCCGCCCGCGGTGGGGTCCAAGGATCGGCCGGCGACCGCCATGGCGACGTCGAGCAGGGTCATGAGTACGCCGCCATGGGCCACCGCCCAGCTGTTCAAATGACGGGGGGCGAGGTCGAGTGCGACCACCGCGTGGCCGTTCTCCGCGCTCACGAATTCGACGCCCATGTCCTTGATGAAAGGGATGTCATTGCGAAATGCCTTCATATGGGCTTTATTATCTCACTGTGCCGGGCAGACGGCGGCTCTTCTTCGGAGAGCGTCGGAGCCGCGTTTGTGAGAACCGCGTTTGTGAATGTGAATCAGGAGGGTATGACGGTGAATAATCAGCTGAGGCCGATGGCCCTTCGATTTGCGCTCGCCGGCTTGATTGTCGGTTACGCGGCCTCGTCTCCGGCAAGGGCCGACGATATCCCCGCATCTCTGCAGGTACCGCCGGGCGCAGTATTGACCCAGAAACTGCATGCCGTGGGTGTACAGATCTACAGCTGCGGGGCCGGTAAGGACGGGACCGGCCGCTTCGAATGGGTGTTGAAGGCGCCCGAGGCGGACCTGTCCGATCAGGCGGGCCACAGGATCGCGAAGCATTATGCGGGCCCGACCTGGGAAGCCGTGGACGGAAGCAAAGTGACGGGTGAAGTGATGGCCCGGGCCGACAGCCCGACAGCCAACGCCGTTGCATGGTTGCTGCTGAGCGCGAAGTCGGCGCCGGGAAGCGGAATATTCGCAGCCGTGCGCTTCATCCAGCGGCTGCACACGGTCGGCGGCACTGCCCCATCGGAGGGGTGCAACCAGGCCTCCGCCGGCAGGGAGGTGCGTGTGCCGTACTCCGCGGAGTATCGGTTCTATCTCGACAAAACCTGATCCCACGGGCTGCCGGCGGGATTTCAGAAATCGGGCCGCCTGCCGATATTCAGCTGAATGATTGTTGCCGAAATCCTGATTGCGGGCTTGGCGCTTCTGGCCGGATGGATGATCTACCGGAGGGCGAGACGGCCGCAAGCGCGGACCGGCGTTGCGCCCGTGGTTCTTCATGCCGCGCCGTCCGAGGCCGCGAGCCCGGGAATCGATGCCTCGAAACTCGAGCTGGCCAGCGATGTCATGGCGGAGCGGCTGTGGCGGCTTGCTTTCGGTACGCCGTCGGTGGCGCCGCCTCTGGTGCGAGCCCATGCCCGAGTCCGTGATCTGATCCACGCCGTCCTGCAGGTCGACGAGCTCGACCCGAACTATTTTCCGCGGCGTCCCACTTTGATGCCGCAGCTCATGCAAGCCGTCAATGATCCGGCGACCGCATCCGACAAGCTGTCGCGAATGATTGCTCATGATCCCGTGTTGACGGCTGATGTCTTGCGCCTGGCGAACTCGAGCCTGTACCGAACCTCTCCCGCGCCGATCGAAAGCATTCAGCGGGCCATCGTCGTGTGCGGAGTGGACGCATTGCGCGGCCTACTGGCCACCGCCATGCTGCGCCCGGTCTTTCGCGCCAGCCGCACGAACTTTCCGAGACTGCCGCGCATGCTCTGGGAGCGCACGGAGCGAGCGGCCCGCGCCGCCGAGCTCTTCGCAGCAAAGACGCACCCCGAGGATCGCTTCGAAGCACAGCTGGTCGTCCTGATGAGCGCGCTGGGCCCGCTGGTGGTTTACAGCGCTGCTCTCGATGGATACTCGCGCGCACCCATGCTCACTCCGAATCCAACCTTATTCGTGGAATTGGTCTGCAGTTTGGGTGCGCAGATGTCGCAGCGCATCGCGCGCGACTGGGAAACCTCCCCGCGGCTCATCGCGGCGTTGCAGAAAGCCAGCAGTGAATCTCTCGCGACCGCGCTTCACGTAGGCGAATTGCTCGCCACTGTCTCGCTTCTCGAATCGCAGGCCGTCATTTCGAGCGATGAGAGGCTCGACATCATGAAGAACGCGGGGATGTCGGATGCTCTGATAGACGGCATTTGGGCGCGCCTCGGCGGCGGCGCGCAGCACGAGACCGAGGGCTAGCACCTCTACACGGCGATGTTGACCCGTCACACGGCCTGGGGGGACTAAGACGCCGGACGCCAACGTAAAGGCAGCAGTTGGCGTCCGGCGTCTTAGTCCCCCCAGGCTGTGCGCATTGGGCCGAGGTACATCACCGCGCAGGAGGTACATCACTGTCTAGAGGGAGCAAATCGAGCGCCCTAGTCCGGCGGCTGCAAGGTCACCATGGTCAGGGTTCGGCCTGCCAGCGCAGGGCCCGAGTCGGTCCGGTCGATCACCACATAGAAGCTCTTCGGCTTGGTGCGCGGCGCACCGGAAACCGGGACGCTCAGGCTCACGCTGGCGCTGCCGTTCTCGATGTGGCCCTCACGCGGCATGACGGGTGAAAAATCCTGCCCCGGCTTTGCCGTACCGGACTCGGTCCACCAGGTAAAGCTGGCGTCGCCGTGAAGGTTCCCTTTGCGGTGGACCTCGATGCTGGCCGTCGTATCGGGGGCCTGGACGTCGACGGTGTCGGCCGCTAATTCGATGCGAGCCGGCCCCGCATTGGCGCCGCGAGCCGATGCGTCGGCGGCAGAGGTCCGTGCAACCATCGCCGGTTGCGGCTTGGACGTTGCGCTAGCCCGTGCCGTCGTGGACGAGGGGGCGGCGGGAATCGGTGCAGCCATCAAGGCTGAAAGAGCAGGATTCGCGCGCTGCGTCGGCGCCGCTCCGGCGGCCGTGGACGGCGCAGTCTGAGTGGTTGGCGCAGCGACCGGAGGCGCGGGAGGAGCGGCTGCCGCCGGAGGAGCGGCTGCCGCCGGAGGCGGTGCTTGATCGGCGGCCACGGGCCCGGGGGCCGCAGGCAATGTGCGAGCATCCTCGGCCGCGGATCGAGCACGGCTGGTCCATGCGGTGACCTGCTGCTCCAGAGAATCGTAGTTCGATACCACCCAAAAGCCAACGGCGGCCAGCAGCGCGGCCACGAATATGCCGGCCGCCACTCGTTTGACATTGAGTTTCGGCGTCGTCGGCGTGTTCACGATCAGGGGTAATTTGGGCAGCTGACGCGCGGCGCCTGCCAGATCGAACCGGTCCAGCCATTCGCCTACATCCGCTGGGCGTCGATCTCGCTCCCAGCGTAGGCCCTCGCGCAGTACCCCCCACTGATGACTCGTGATTCCCGGCGGACGAGCCGGACGCAAACCTTGCGCGCAGGCTTCGACGGCGGTGCGGTTCGGAAAGGGATGCTTTCCCGCCAGCAGCACGTACGCGACACAGGCGAATGCGAATACATCGTCCCGCGCGTCGGGATACTGGCCTTCGAGCAGCTGACAGCTTGCATAGCCGGGGGTGGCGACCGGCTCTCGCGCCGATTCGCGCCCCACAGTCCATCCGTCGCGGAGTATCTTGTGAGAGGCGCCGAAGTCCAAGACCCGCAATTCACCGCCATTCGTGATGAAGATATTTTGCGGATTAATGTCTCCATGCACGATCCCACGCGAATGAGCATGGGCGAGCGCGGCGCCGATATCGCGCATGATGGCGAGTGCATACGGCCGCGCCAAGGCAATCGTTTTTCTTGCGATCAGCACCTGGCTCAAAAGGGCCCCGTTCAGAAACTCCATCGTGAAGAAGGCGATGTCGCCGTCGCGGTCGAATTCATGGACCCGGACGATGTTCGGATGAGACAGCAGTTGCAGATGCTGAAACTCGCGTTGCAGCTCGGCGAGCAGTTCTTCCCGCTGGGCAACCGCCGAGTGCAGGACCTTGATGGCCAAACGCTGGTTGGTGGTCGGCAGATCGACGCGATACTCATCCGTCGCCTCGAATACAGTGCCCATTCCACCGTAGCCGAGCACGCCGACCACTCGATAGCGGTTGCGTAGCACATCTCCGATGGCTATTTCTCGATGCGCTGCGGTTTGAGATGCCGCGGATCGAGATGGTGCGAATTCAAGCGCTGCGGTTTGCGATGCCGCGGAGGGTGGGGGTACGAATTGGGAGGCTGCGGTTTGAGGCGCCACGGATACAGAGGGTGCGAGTTGGGACGTCGTGGTTTGAGGCGCCGCGGATCGAGGTGGCGCGGATTGGGGCGCTGCGGCTCGCGGCGCCGCGGATCGAGGTCCTGCAGCGCGAGATTCAGGGGACGCTTTGGTCTGCGATGCGGTAACGGGTGCCGTCACTTGGGTGGAAGCCTGAGAGCGTGCTGGGCTCGCGCTCGCGGCCAGGCGCGCTGCCACGGTCGCCGCCAAGCTCGCCGTGACGTCTTCATCTCCGTCGAGCGCCGAGTCTTCGAGCCGGGATTTCACCATGAGGAAGACGTCGGTTTTTATTTTGCCGCGGCGATAATATTGGTCGAGCTGCGACAGGATTTCCCAGGCAGCATCGGCATTGCCGTACACCTGATCGTGCACGGCGGCCAAGAATTCTTCAGTCGTACAGGTTCCGCCGACCAGGGCGTCCAGCCAGGCAAGAGCGGTGCCTTCACTGCTCATCCGCGGCTCCGCCCGTTCGGCCTGCTCACTTCCTGCGGTCATACCACATTCTCTCGATACATTGTAATGACTATGTCACAGAAGGCGGTACTCAGATACTGAAGATTCCGGATCTGCCTAAGTCTTTCATTCTGCTACTGTTATCTCTCTCTCCAGTGAGGGATGGTAGTTGCTTGGTCGAGTGCCGGATATGCATCCTCTGCACGGTGATGTTGACCGGTTCACAATGTCAGGGGGATAAGAGGCTGGACGCCAACGTAAAGACAGCAGTTGGCGTCCAGCCTCTTATCCCCCCTGACCGTGCGCACTGGCCGACGTACATCACCGCGCAGGATGCACATCACCCTGCCGAGGTCTAGTCGAGGTCGAGTCTCAAGCTGTCACGGACCGGGCGCGGCAGGGGGCTGAGTAGATGCCGGTATTCTGGATGATCCACGCCGATGCTCAAGGATGCACCGCCTTTCATCGCTGCGGCCATGGAGGGCGACAGCTCAAAGCGCAGAAAATGCACGGCCGAAGTCTTTTCGTCGTTTTCGCGCTCCATGTCTTCATCGGCGACTGCGAATACCCGCTCCATTTCGCTGACGCGAATCCAGCACCGATCTTCGACGCCGATCAATTTCTCGAGTGCGGTTCGCCTCAGCTCCGGATCGGGGAATTCCAGCAGCAAAGTCACTTTCCAGTTCCTGCCGTCGGGAATCAGCGGGTTGTAAGCATCGATCTCGGCTTGGATGCCGTCGCTCTCGAATATCCGCTCGGCACGCAGCATTTCGAGGACTTGATAGCGTATGGTGGTGTAATCCTCGAAACACCAGGTCATGTTGGGTCCGACTTGCACATTGCGCAGCTGCTTGTGGGCAATGACTTCGCTGCGCAGGCGCTTCCTTTCGGAGGCGTATTGCTCCAAGCTCAAGAGATCCTGGCGGGTTAGTTTTTTCACGTTATGCGCTCACCAGTCCGTAGGCCATTCTGAGCAGAGTGAGCGGATGCGTCGGCGGCGGCGGGTTTTCCAAGCCGCTTTCGATCTGATGTCCCGCCATGGGGCAATCACTGGCATAAAAGTCCGCGCCGCTCGCCTGTACACGCTGCATGACCGGCCTGCCGATCTTCATGGATTTGTCCCGGAATTCCCGTTTGACCCCGTAGGTGCCATTGTGACCCGAGCACCGTTCGATGGGTTCCACCGTGGTTCCCGGAATCAGCTGCAATATATCGCGAGTCTTGAGTCCGATATTCTGGACCCGCAAATGGCAGGCCACGTGGTAGGCGATCTTGCCGAGAGGGCGGGTGAAATCCGTGCGCAACCGTCCGGCCTTATGCCGCAGCGCCAAGTATTCGAAAGGATCGAACATGTGCCGCCTGACCGTCGCGACGCCGGGCTCGTCGGGGAACATCAGCGGCAACTCTTGCTTGAACATCAATACGCAGGAAGGGACGGGCGCGACGATGTCATAGCCGCGTTCGATCATCGCGAGCAGATGCGGCAGGTTCTTGGTCTTCAAGTCGGCAACCGCCTGTAGATCTCCCAGCTCCAATTTGGGCATGCCGCAGCAATTCTCCGACTCGACCAGCGCGACCTCGATGCCGTTGTGCTCGAACACGCTCACCAGGTCGAGCCCGATCTGCGGTTCATTGCGATTTGCGTAGCAGGTGGCGAACAACGCGACTTTGCCCCGGGTTCCTCCCGCGGCCTGCGCGGCAGCCGCCGATGCGGACCGCTTGGCGAGTTGCTTGCGCAGGGTGTTCGACCGGTAGGGCGGCACGGGAGCATCGGGGTGCACTCCGAGCGCGGCATCGAGGACCTTGCGCCCGAGAGAACTCCGATTGACTGCGTTGACCACCTCGGCGACCACGGGAATGCCCGCGAGCTTGCCGACCATGTCCGTCGAACTCAGAACCTTGTCGCGCCAGCGCGTTTCTCCGGCGCGATTCTTGACCGCCTTGGCACGCAGCATCAGGTGCGGAAAGTCGACGTTCCACGGATGCGGCGGCACGTACGGGCACTTGGTCATGTAGCACATGTCGCAGAGGTAACATTGATCGACCACTTGCCCGAAGGCCTTTTTATCGACGCCGTCGAGCTCGCCGGTCTTCGACTCGTCGATCAAATCAAACAGTGTCGGAAAGGAGTCGCACAGATTGAAGCAGCGGCGGCAGCCATGGCAGATATCGAACACGCGCTCGAGTTCTTTTTGCAGCGCATCGGCGTCGTAGAATTGAGGTTCCTGCCAGCCGAGGGCATGGCGAGTGGGCGCCTCGAGACTGCCCTCACGGCCTGAATTGCCCTCACGGCCCGAGTTGGTCTGCCCGTCTGACACGATTTCACCCCCGGCCAAAATAATAGCGGGCTCCTAGAACGGAGCCCGCTGGATGCATCGCCCGACGACGATGCCGAAGGACTACAGGTTATCCAACGCCTTCTGGAAACGATTGGCGTGCGAGCGTTCCGCCTTGGCCAGCGTCTCGAACCAATCCGCGATCTCGCCAAAACCCTCGTCTCTCGCGCTCTTGGCCATGCCGGGATACATGTCCGTGTATTCGTGCGTTTCGCCGGCAATCGCCGCTTTGAGATTCAGCGAGGTTGCACCGATCGGCAGCCCGGTAGCCGGGTCGCCCACTGCCTCCAGATATTCCAAATGCCCGTGGGCATGGCCTGTTTCACCTTCGGCAGTGGAACGGAATACCGCGGACACGTCATTGAATCCTTCGACATCCGCTTTGGCAGCGAAGTACAAATAACGTCGATTCGCCTGCGATTCGCCTGCGAATGCGTCCTTCAAATTCTTTTCCGTCTTACTACCTTTCAAGTTCACGGCTCACTCCTTCCGATTGAAAATTCGGAATCAATATGGGATATGCTCGCATGAAGTTAGACCCCATGGCGGCGACAAGTCAATCGCTGCTCTCTATCGGCGCCATAGTCGGCATCAATCGAGTCGGATGCGATCGGCTGCCGCTGCAATTTCGAGCACGCAGGAAATTCCGGGCCCGCGACGCGTATGCGCTGTAGGACCGGCTCTTCGCGATGCTCGGAATATAATGAAACGGTACCGTTGCGTTTCAATATTTGGCGGCGTATGCTCCCTGCAAGCTAGTCCCGACTTCACCCCAAGGAGTTCACCATGCCTGGCATCAAACAAGCGCTTTTCGGATCGGCTGTCGCAGCCGCCATCGCCTGCGCTCCCATGGTGCCTGCCGCGGCGGCCGGGCATGGTGTCGGACCTCTGCATCCTTTTGGACTGGGCAGGGGCCTGGTTGGGGCGGTGGTGGGTCTCGCGACACTGCCCATCGTGGTCGCGTCGGCGGCATTGTCGGCCGTCGCATCGGATGGACCTCAAGCGCCTGCTTACGGCAGTGCACCGCCAGCCTATGCGCCGCCGCCCGCGTACTACCCCGCGCCCCGGACTTACTATGCACCGGCCCCCGCCTACTATCCGCGGGCGCCTGTGTATTATCCGCAGCCGCGTGCCTACTATCCGGCGCCGCGCGTCTCCTATGCGCCGCGCACATATTACGCGCCTCGTCCCGGCTACTATGGCGCCGGCGGCGGCCGTGTTTCGTATGGCTCGGGTGGATACGCGCATCGGTAGAAACTAAGGACCGGCGATAAGAAGAATTATGGACCGAAGGAAGGCGACCAAAGCCGTCGGGCGAGGCGGGCGGCCCTCGCGTGCCGATGCATTGCGTCTGCGGCAGCGAATATTGGAAGTCGCCACCGAATTGTTCCTCGCCGAGGGTTATGGATCGACGACCATCGAAGCGGTGGCCGCACGCGCGGGAATTTCGAAGCGCACGCTGTACCATCGTTTCGACGACAAATCCGCGCTGTTTGCCGCGGTCGTCCACGACATCATTGAGCAGATCAGGCCTGCGCCGGGAGTACCGCTGATCGAGGGGGCGACCCTGCACGATGTCTTGCGCCGCCTCGCTGCAATGATATTGCGCGCGGCGCTGGCGCCCACGGCCCTCGCGCTGCATCGCTTGGTCATGGCCGAATCCGCGCGATTTCCCGAGCTGATTCGCGCCGTGCACAACGACGGGAGCACGCGCGAAGCGATCGCTTTGATCGGCGGCCTTCTTTCCCGCGATCCGCGCGAATCGACGCTGAGTGCGGAGAATCGCGTTTTCGCCGCGCAGCAGTTCCTTGTCATGATCGTCTCGCTGCCGCAGCGCCGGGCCATGGGATACGGCACGCCGATGACGCAGGCCGAACTCGATACCTGGGCCGATAAGTCCGTTTCGCTGTTCCTCGGCGGCTGCCGCGGCTGGAACGCCCCTTAACGTCAAGACCCGAAACGAGCGATCGATGCGTGCCAAGCAAACCATTGCGAAACAGCGGAAAGCGCCTGCCGACAAGGTATGGGAGGCAATGCGAAACGCATCGTTCCTGTGCATCATGGTAGTGATCGGTGCGATGAGCGGCGGCAGGAGCGCCGAGTCGGCCGGATCCGGTGCCGTCAAGATTGCGGTATTCGAGTTCGAGTTGGAGGACGGCACACCGGCGGCAGCATACGTCGGCAAGCCCACAACCCACGACGAGTCCCTCCAAAAGGCGACCATGGCAGCCCGCGAGCAACTCGGCGGCTCCGGCCGCTATAGCATCGTCAGCGTCAACGGCGTGGACGCCACGCAGATTCACGATCGAACTCTGCGCAACTGCGACGGTTGCGAGGCGGAAATTGCGCGCAAGCTGGGCGCACAGCAGTCGATGATCGGGATCGTCAATCGCGCAACGCAAACGGATTACTACATTGCAGTAGTGATTCGGGACACGAGCACCGGCAAGGTCATCGATTCTCAAACCGCCAACTTCGCCGGCGGGGAGGAGGGCTGGGCGAGCGGGGTTCGAATGCTCATCAAGCACCAGGTTCTCGTGCAGTAGTCCTGCACGGAGCCAAATCAACTCGGCGATCTACTCGTCGTTCAATTGTTCCAACGCCAACCCATTGGTCAGGGGCCCAAAAATTCCGATCAGGCCGATGCCGACGACCATGGCGCCGCCGATGAACACGGCCACTGCGGGCACGCCGCCGGTGGCGAGCAGTGTACCTACGATCAGGCCGGAGAACGCAGCGGCGATGCGGCTCCATGAATAGACGAAGCCGACCGCGCGCGAACGGATGCGGGTTGGGAAGAGTTCAGCCTGATAGCCATGATAGGCAAAGGACATGACGTTCGCCGACAGCGTAAAAGCGATGCCGAGCAGAATGAGCACGACCGCGGAGGTGGCGACGGCGAAGGCCGCCATCAACAGGCCCAT
Organism: uncultured Gammaproteobacteria bacterium; assembly: GCA_963807505.1. Classification (GTDB taxonomy): domain Bacteria; phylum Pseudomonadota; class Gammaproteobacteria; order Steroidobacterales; family Steroidobacteraceae; genus Bog-1198. The sequence goes on from CAWECC010000003.1 coordinate 563,459, forward strand.
GCCGGCGAGTCCGGCGATGATTTGGTATTTGCGCTCGATCTTATCGGCGAAGCAGCTGCCGAGCAGCGGGCCGAACGGCTGCGCGATGGCGATGATGAAGGCGTATTCCAGGCCATGCGTGATATTGACGCCGCGTGCGATGAGCAGAGTCGGGACCCAGGAGTTGAAGCCGTAAAAGCCGATGACCTGGGCGGCGTTGAATATCGAGAGCATGATCGTCCGGCCGCGGTATTTGACCGAAAAAATATCCGCCAGCGTGGCCTGGCTGCTCTGTCCGACCGCGGCCGGCGGCGTCGGTAATGGCGGCGGCAGCGTGCCCCCATGTTCCGCGGCAACTCTGGCTTCGATGTCTCTGACGATGGCGTCCGCTTCCTCGCCCCGGTTTCTGCCGGCCAGCCAGCGCGGGCTTTCGGGAATGCCCGCGCGCAGTCCCCACACGGCCACTGCGCCGGCCGAGCCCAGCAAAACCACCCAGCGCCAGCCGTCGAAACCCAGAGGTTTGAGCGGCACGATGAGCCATGCCAGCAATGCAACCACCGGCACGATGCAGAAGGAGACGAACTGATTGACCGAGAACGCCCGGCCGCGCAGCGTTCGCGGCATGAGTTCGGCAATATAAGTGTCGACGGTGACCAGCTGTACGCCGAAGCCCACGCCGGCGATCAGCCGCCAGATGTTCAGCCACAGTCCGGAGCGCTGAAACGCCATGATGGCCGTGCATGAGCAGTACCAGACCAGGGACCAGGTAAACACGGTCTTGCGGCCGAAGCGGTCCGCCGTGTGGCCCAGCGCCACCACGCCGAACCACAGTCCGGCGAATGTCGAAAACACGAAAGTGCCGAAGCCGGCGACTCGAATCGCCTGCAACGAGGCGAAGATTCCCAAGGACTCCTGCGTGAACAATCCGCTCTCGGTCATTGCCGGCGCCACGTAGGCCGTGAAAAACAGGTCGTAGAACTCGAACACGCAGCCAAGCGAGATCAGCAGGACGATAGTCCACACCGTGCGCGAGGGCGGCAGCCGGTCGAGCCGGGCAGCTATATCTGTTGCCGAGGTGGCAGCCGATCCGGCGGCGCTCATTCAATCAGAGCCATTCGCGTACAATTTCACCACCTCGTACAGAAAGCGGCGCCCGTCCATCAGCGACTTCACTCTGATGCGCTCGTTGAGTCCGTGAGCGCGGCTCCCCTCGGCGTCATGAAACATGCCGGACAATCCATACGTGGGTACACCCGTGGCGTTGAGAAAGCGGCCGTCGGTGGCGCCGGTCGCCATCGTCGGTACGATCGCGACGCCGGGCCAGATCGACCCGGCAACCTTGCGCATGGGTCCCATGATGCGCTCCGACAGCGGCGGCGGCGGGGACTGCATTCCGGCCTCGCCGGTCGGGGAGACGCTGATCTTGCCGTCGCCGAGCACCTGGACGATTTCCTTCTGCACTTCGGCAATCGGCACGCCGGGAAGGATGCGGCAATTCACGTTCGCGCGCACATGTTGCGGCAGGGCATTCGGCGCATGGCCGCCCTCGATTTCGGTGACCACGCAGGTGGTGCGCAAGCGAACCGTTCCAGCCCGGATTGACTGCCCACAAGCGTTCGGCCGCCGCTTCGTCCGGCGGATTCTTCAGCACGGCGCGCATATCGGCGGCCACTTCGGGCGACATCAGCTTGGCCTCGGCCTCGAAGTAGCCGCGGGTCGCTTGATTCAGCGCGATCGGCAAAGTCGTGCGCGCCGAGTTTCGCCAGCCCGACGCTGAGCCGACGATGGGATTGTTCTTGGTGGGCCGCGAACTGTGGCCGCCAACATCGGAGGCTTCGAGGGCGAAGTCCTGGTACACCTTTTCGCCGGCCTGGATCTGCAGCGCGACCGGCTTGTCATTCTGGTCGAGCTCCCCGCCCGCGCCCTCGTTGAGGGCGAACAATGCGCGTCAATACGGCCGGCTGAGTCTCAGTCAGCCATCGGACGCTGTTGAATATCTCCGATGTCTCCTCGCCGCAGGTGAGCGCCAGCTTGATATCGCGGCGCGGCTTGAAGCCTTCCTGCCGGTAGCGGATCAGGCTGTCGGTGAAGACCGCTGCCATCGCCTTGTCGTCGCTCGCGCCACGCGCGTAGAACCAGCCTTTTTCCTCGACCAGTTTGAACGGATCGCGTTCCCAATCCTCGCGCTTCGCTTCCACCACGTCGATGTGTGCAAGCAACAGAATTGGCTTCGCCGTCCGGTCCCGGCCATGCAGCACGGCGATCAGTGCTCCGTCCTTCGGCCGGTCGGGCGGAGCCAGAATCTGCGTGTCGGAAGCAGGGATGCCTGCCGCGAGCAGGCGGGCGCGCATGGCCTCGGCGGCCGCGGTGCAGCTGCCCACCGAGTGCGTGGTGTTGATCTCGATCAGCTGCCGGTAGAGATCCCGAAAGGCCGTTTGATCCTGCGCGGCCGCGGATGCGGGCGTGGACCTCGGCGTGGGCGCCTGCGCCATGCTCACGGTGGTGAGAGTGCAGGCGATGGCCGCCGCCAGAAAAACTGATCGTGACGGTGCACGACTGAGCATAAGTGGACTCCCGATTTCGATGGCCGTTTCTTGCCGATTTTCGCGGCGGCCAGTTTATCCGATCTTGGGACTATGGAACTCCTCCTTCAACGGGTAATCTGTCGGCGACATACGCCAACGCGAGGTGGGGTCATGGGTTACGAACTTTATTACTGGCCGTCGATTCAGGGGAACGATTGCGTGTTGGATTCGGGATCGGTCCACGCGATAACCGACGCTCGTTTGCCTGGCGCTGATGATGGTCGGCGCCCCTGTCGTGGTCTCGGAATTTGGCCGCATCTTTCCCGAGCTCTACTACAGTTTGTCAAGGCGTCGACGACGGTCAGTCATTAACGGTGCGTCAGCATTAGCTCGTCTTAATCAAAGCTGTCGGCGCACAACGACAGCGCTTCATTATTACGAAAACGTATGGTGCGGCGAGGCTGCGCGGGCCCTAGTATCCGCGCAGGTCATTTGATTTGACGTCGCAACAACCAAGATCAGGAGATCAACTTATGCGTTCCTCAATGCTGCAAATCGTCGCCGCTGCGACCGTCGCGCTGTTCGTCGCAGCTCCCACATGGGCCGACAATCCCGGCAAACACCCGGCCTACTTGCATGCGCTCAGCGATCTGCGGGATGCCCGCGCCCACCTCGAACATTTCAGCAGCGACCCGGTGGACCACCAGGAAGAGCGTGCCATCGTCGAGATCGACAAGGCGATCAATGAGATCAAGCATGCGGCGATCATGGACGGCAAGGACATTCAAGACCACATGCCGGTGGACGCGCATATGGAACGCAACGGCCGCTTTCACAAAGCCATGGAACTGCTAGACAAGGCCAAGCGGGATGTCTCGGGCGAGGAGGACCAGCCGGATACGCGGGGTCTGCAGTTGCGCGTGATACACCACATCGATGAGGCTCGGCACTCGGTAGCGCACGCGATTGGGATCGTACTCAATAGCTAAATAGCCGATTCGGCTGGGGCGGCGCCGGCGATCCGGCGCCGCTGCCGCGCAAGCTGTCATTTTCTCGCCTGCCAAGCCGCTGCGGCAATGGCTTGTGACGCCGGGTTATGAGGGCTATCTGTCGGTGGCTTGCTCAGCATTTACGTACTTAGAGATCTACTAGACCACGCGCTAGGTTTTTACGAGTTCGATCTCAGTGCGGGATTCCGTGCGTATGATGTACGACATGAGGCTCCCGGGATGCTGTAGCAGAAACGGCGCACACCACGTAGTACGCAGAGTCGGTCAACGAATCGACGCCGTTTGCATTCCGGTAATAAGCCAGTATCTTTAATGCATGCCAGATCCTCAAACCCATCGGCCGGTCATCATTGCAGGACATGAGGCGCGCTTCGATGCGCAGGGCCGCCTGAGGCCTTGGACCTCGTGGAACGAGGCTTTGGACCTTGAGATGAATTTCTACCAGCAGTGTCCTGCGGAGCGGGGGTATCCCCGCTTCGTGCTTGCGACTTTCCTGGACGGACAGTGGACTCCCATCCCTGATCGCACTGACACGATTCCCGCAACCCAGAACGGCATGGGGATTCTCTCCTACCTGAAATTCCACGAATTGCGCGGCAGTCGGGATTCAAGGTTTCTACGCACGGCGTGCTCCATGGGTGACTATCTGGTGAGAGAGGCCCTGACGCCGGCTTCCGGCCGATATCCGTCGTTCACGCGCTCGACCGGCAAGCGGGATCAGTTTCCGCTGACCGCGGATTGCGGCTCGCAAAGCGATCGTCCTCATGAGATACAGCCGGACAAGGGCGGTATCGCCGGCTACGCACTGGTGCTTCTATCCCAGGCCGCGGGCGAACGCAGGTACTTCGATCAGGCACTGCAGAATGCGCGCGTGCTCGCGGCCAACCAACAGGAAGGCGATGCGTCCCATTCGCCGTGGCCCTTTCGCGTCGACCATCGGGACGGCGCCGGACGAGGGTCCGTGTCGGGGAACATGACCTATGTACTGCGGCTCTACGATGTGCTGCTGGCGCAGGGCTACGCGGATTTTTCCGCTCCACGCAATTTGCTGTGGACTTGGATCCGGCGGCATCAAATTCCGAGCGCCGCCCGCGATGGCGCTCTGTTCGCTCAATTTTTCGAAGATCACGACACGCCCACCAATCGCACCGCCTGGGCGCCGCTCAATCTTGCGCGGTACCTGCTCGAACGAAGGGAAGGGCTGGATCCCGATTGGCGCGAGGATTCGGCCGCGCTGATCGAGTTCGTCCGGCGCAATTTCACGCATGCGGAATTCGGCATCACGGTTTGTCACGAGCAGGATGAGGATCAGCAGGCATGGGGCGGCATCAACTCGACTTACGGTGCTGTGCTCGCGCTTTACGCGCAAGCCATCGGGTCGCCGGCCGTGGCCCACGAAGCGCGGCAGGTGCTGAATTTCACGCTCTATTCCATCGACGAGTCGGGGCGTCCGCGCGATTTGTTCAAGAATCCCGCACCCGGCGGCTGGCAGGAAGACGCCCATACGGACGTCATCCACAACTACGTTGACGCCTTGCGGGCCTTCCCAGATTGGGGCGAGGACGGCTGATTGCGGACTATGCTGTTTCGCTAACGGCGGGAATTCTGGAAGGCCGGGTGGTCCGCCAGGCCAGCAGCATGGCGATGAATACCAGCGCTGCCGCCAGCAAGAACGGCGCGCCGGGCATCTGCCAATCCGCGCGGGTGCTGATGAAGGCTGCGAAGGTCTGCGTGAACGCCGTGGGACCTAAGAGGCTCGCGAGGCCGGTGAGGCTGGCGAGCGCGCCCTGCAGGCGTCCCTGCTCGGTGGGGCCCACCAGTCCCGTCATGATGGCCTGCAGCGACGGGGTGGCAATGCCCCACAAGGCCATCACCGGCACGCCGATCCAGAATAGGGCTCCGGTGGGCGCGAGACCGTAGATCGCAAAACCCGCCGCGCCGAACGTCAAGCCCACGGCCAGCGCGCGCCGCTCCTTGAGCCATCTGACCAAGGGCTTGACCAGAAATCCTTGCACGATGAGCGAGCAGATTCCGACGCCTGCCAGCAACAGGCCCACCGAGCGCGCGTCCCAGCCGTAGCGATAATGCATGTACAGCACGGTGACGCTTGGGAGGACGACATGCGCCAGATTCATGAGGAAGTAGCTGCCTGCCAGTCCCAAGAGCACGGGATGGGAGCGCAGCAGTTTCAACGCTCCCAGCGGATGCGCGGTCTTCCAGGAGAAGGGCACACGTCTTTCCTTGGGCAGGGATTCCGGCAGCACGAACAGACCCCAGCAGACATTCGCCAAGGCCATGACGGCCGCTGCCCAGAACGGCAGGCGCGGGGAAATGGCGCCGAGCACTCCGCCCAGCGCCGGCCCCAATACGAAGCCCACACCAAAGGCCGCGCCGATCACTCCGAAACTGGCGGCGCGCTTCTCCGGAGGCGTCACGTCCGAGATGTATGCGCCGGCGGTGCTGAAACTCGCGGCGGTAATTCCGGATATCACTCTGCCCACCAGCAGCCACCAGAGATTCGGCGCGAGCGCCATGAGAATGAAATCCAGACCCAGACCGGCGCAGGAAGTGAGGATGACCGTGCGCCGGCCGAAATGATCCGACAGCGAGCCCAGCACCGGCGAGAAGATGAACTGCATCAGCGCCCATGCGGTGCCGAATAGACCGTATATCTGCGCCGCGCGAGCCGCACTGCCGCCGACGAAGTCCTGCACCAGCATGGGCAGCACGGGAATGATCATGCCGAAGGACAGCATGTCGATGAGGACGGTGACGAAGATGAAGGTCACGGCGGCGTTGCGCGGCGGCCGGACGGGATTGTTCATGGAGACCCCCCTGTTCGCTTGTATAATACCGTACCGCTGGACAGGAGCTACCGATATGCTGCCGACTCGCTCGTCCCCCTCCGCAATGGACCCGGAAGAGTGGCGCCTACGGTGCGAACTCACCGATTTTTATCATCTCGTGGATTTTCTCGGCTGGACGGAGCTGATTTTCAATCACATTTCAGTGCGGCTCCCCGGTACGGCGCACCACTATCTGATGAATCCCTTCGGCCTCAATTACGTCGAAATCACTCCGCAGAACCTGATCAAAGTGGGCGTCAACGGCCGCTTGGTCGAACCGTCCGAGTATCCGGGCAATCCGGCCGGCTTCGCCTTGCACGGCGCCATTCACGAGACGCGCGCGGATGTGGCTTGCGTGGCGCATACCCACACGACGGCGGTCTCGGCCGTCGCCATGAAACGCGGTGGGTTCGACCACAATAACTTTTATAGCGCCCAGTTCTACGGCCGGGTTGGCTACCACGATTTCGAGGGCATCACTCTCTACGATGAGGAGCGCAGCCGGATGATTGCCAGCCTCGGCGACAAGCATGTGCTGGTTCTGCGCAACCATGGGGTGGCGGTATGCGAGCGCGATATCCCGACGACCTTCGCGCTGCTGTGGACTGTGCAGCGCGCGGCAGAAATTCAGTGCCGCGCGGATGCGCTTGGGGGCGAGAACGTGGTGCTCAGCGAGGCGGTTCAGCGGCGTTGCCGCGACGCAGTCATGGATTTGGGAAGCGGGCTGCGGGTGGCCCGTCTCATGTTCGACGCCACCGTCCGTTTGATGCGATCGCGCAGCGGTCATGGGGCGCGCTGAGCATTTGAGTGCCGAAATGACAGTCGGCTAACCGTCCGGCGCCGGCGCGATCGACGCGCGGCATGTTCCGAAGCCTATCTGCACACGATTCGGCGCGGCGGCGAAAGCTGAAATGACGATTTCATCGCCATCGGCCAGAAACGTGCGCGTCTCTCCGGTGGGCAGGGTGATGGGCTCGTTTCCGCCCCGGGTGATCTCGAGAAGGCTGCCGAAACCGTCCGCAGTCGGCCCGGATATGGTGCCGCTGCCAAAGAGATCCCCGGGTCGCAAATTGCAGCCGTTGGAAGAGTGGTGCGCAATCATTTGCGCAACCGTCCAATAAAGATGCGATGCGGACACGGAGCTCAACCGATGCGGCGGCAGGGCAGCCTCGCGCATTTTTTTCGAGGAAATATCGACCTCGAAGCGGATATTGAATGCTCCCAATCGTTGGTCCCGGTCGCACCATAGATAAGGCAGCGGCTTGGGGTCTTCAGCCGGCCGAGAAGGTTGAGCGATTCGAAACGGTTCCAGTGCCTCTGCCGTCACGATCCAGGGCGACACGGTGGTATGAAAGCTCTTGGCCAGGAAGGGACCGAGCGGCTGATACTCCCATGCCTGAATGTCTCGAGCGGACCAATCGTTCAAAAGACACAGGCCGGCCATGTATTCGGGAGCATCCGCGATGCCGATGGGCTGGCCCAGGGCGTTGCCCCGGGCGATCCATACCCCGAGCTCGAGTTCGAAATCCAGTCTGGCCGTGGCCCAGAACCCTGGCGTTGGATTGCCGCTCTGCAGCCGCTGGCCTCGCGGCCGAACTACCGGCGTGTCGGAGGGTCTCACCGATGAAGCGCGGCCGTGATAGCCGATGGGCATGTTCTTATAGTTCGGGAGCAGCGGATTATCGGGCCTGAATAGCCTGCCCACGTTGATCGCGTGATTGATGCCGGCATAAAAGTCCGTGTAGTCGCCGATCGATGCCGGCAGGTGCAGGGTGCTGCCGGGCCGGTCGTACAGCAGGGGACGCGTCAACCCTTCGTAGCGGCGATCGCACAAAATATCCGAAATCGTCCGCCGCAGCGCGGCCCGCTGCGCCGCCGGCCAACTCAGAATTCCATTGAGGGTGCCAGCGGATAAATCCTCCGGTGGAAACTCAGGCAGCAGTCCGGTATTCACGCCGTCGGCGAGATCGAAAATATAGTCTCCTATGGCGACGCCGGGCCGGGGCCTGCCGCGCGGTTCGCTGAAAATCCCCAGGGGTAAATTTTGCACCGGAAATTCCGGGTGTCCGACGGCAGTCTCCACCCAGCTGGCACGATGGGGGTCATGGGTCTCGTCGATCATCGGCTGACGTCGGCTTTGTCGAAGCCGCTCCAGCAGCCATCATAATCCGGCTGCAATGACGGCGTATCGAGCGCGAAACGGGTCGGCCGAATGACCCAACGGCTTTCGAACATGAAAGCCATCGTATTGTCGATGCGTTGCGGCTCGAGGCTGGCCTCGACCGCCTTCCGGTAGCTCTGCAGATCGGGTCCGTGCGCCGACATTTGATTGTGCAGAGTGGCGCCTCCGGGCTCGAAGCCCGCGGCCTTGGCATCGTAGCGGCCCGTAATCAGACCCATGAACTCGCTCATGACATTGCGATGAAACCACGGCGGGCGGAAGGTGTTCTCGGCAACCAGCCAGCGCGGAGGAAAAATCACGAAGTCGCAATTCGCCGTGCCGGCGGTTTCGCCGGGCGAAGTCAGCACTGTGTATATCGAAGGGTCCGGATGATCGAAGCTCACCGTGCCCAAGGTGTTGAAGCACCGCAAATCGTAGCGGTAGGGCGCGAGGTTGCCGTGCCAGGCGACCACGTCCAGCGGACTATGGCTGAGCTGGGTGCTCCACAGCTTGCCCGCGAATTTTTGAACGAGTTCGGTGGGAGCATCGCTGTCCTCGAAACGAGCCGCCGGCGCTCCGAAGTCGCGGGCGTTGGCGAGCCCGTTCGAGCCTATGGGCCCAAGGTCGGGCAGGCGAAAGGGCGCGCCGTAATTCTCGCACACATAGCCGAGCGCGTTCGCATCGATGAGTTCCACCCGAAAGCGCACGCCGCGTGGGATCAAGATGATTTGCTGCGGCTCGGCCTCGAGCACGCCCATTTCCGTGACGAAGCGCAGGCGGCCCTGACGGGGTACGATGAGCAGTTCGCCGTCGGCATTGAAGAACGCACGGTTCGTCATGGAGCGATTCGCCGCGTACTGATGGACCGCCATCCCGTTTCCTTGCCCGGGGTCGCCGTTGCCCGCGTAGGTCACGAGACTGTCGATGAAATCCACCGTGCCCGTGGGCGGTGGCGCCGGGTTCCAGCGCAGCCGGTTCGGTGTCGGCTCGGCCTCATGGAAGGGCCCGGAACGCAGCAGGGTCTCACGCGGATAGGCAGTGAAGGGCCGATGTGCCGCGGAGGGGCGCAGGCGATACAGCCAGCTGCGCCGGTTCTCCGCGCGTGGCACCGTGAAGGCGGTCCCGGACAATTGCTCCGCGTACAGGCCGAAGGCCGTGCGCTGCGGTGAATTGCGTCCCTCCGGCAGCGCGCCCGGAATGCTCTCCGTCGCGAAATGGTTGCCGAAGCCGCTCAAATAGCTCATGTCGCGACTTTGACGACACCGCGGCGGATTTGATCGAGTTCGAGACTTTCGAACAGCGCTTTGAAGTTGCCCTCGCCGAATCCATCGTTGCCCTTGCGCTGAATGATCTCGAAGAAAATCGGTCCCACCATGTTTTCGGTGAAGATCTGCAGCAGAATACCGCCGCCCGATTCCGGCGCGCCGTCGATCAGGATGCGGCGCTTGCGCATCGCGGCGACATCGTGGCCATGCCCCGGTAATCGCGAGTCGATCATGTCGAAATATGAATCCGGCGAATCTTGAAAGCGGATACCGTTGGCGCGCAGCTTGTCCACGGTCGCGAAGATGTCGTCGGTGGCGAGCGCCAGATGCTGAATGCCCTCGCCCTTGTATTGCTTCAGGAACTCCTCGATCTGGCTGTTCTCATCCTGGCTTTCGTTCAGCGGGATGCGGATCTTGTCATCCGGCGCCGTCATGGCCTTGGAGAACAATCCGGTCGCCTGGCCTTCGATGTCGAAGTAGCGGATTTCGCGGAAATTGAAGATTTTCCGGTAGAACTCCGCCCAATGAGCCATGCGCCCGCGGTTCACGTTGTGGGTGAGATGATCCAGAGTATGCAAGCCGACGCTGCGCTGATCCTTGGCGGCGCCCGGCACGGCGATGAAATCGACGTCGTAAATCTCGCGCGCCCCGTAGCGGTCGACGAGATACAGATTCGAGCCGCCGATGCCTTCGATCGCGGGGATGTTGAGTTCCATCGGGCCCAGCGGCCCTGCCACCGGCTTGGCGCCGCGGCGCAGCGCCTCATCGAAGGCGAGACGCGCATCCTTCACGCGAAACGCCATCGCATTCGCCGATGGCCCGTGCTTGGCGCGAAAGTCCGCCACTTGGCCGCTGGCATCCATGTTGAGCAGAAAGTTGATGTCGCCCTGCGCATATCGCCGCACGTTCTTGGAGCGATGATCTGCCAGGTGAGTGAAGCCCATGGAGGAGAACAGGGCGGCCAGCGCCTGCGGATCGGGGCCGGTGAATTCTACGAACTCGAAGCCATCGAGTCCCAGTGGGTTTTCACGTGGATTTTCCATCGCAGTCTCCACTTAAAGTAGTATCATTTGTTACTATATATAAAACGCCCCCATTGTGCAAGGTGACCGCCCGCATGACATACCGAACCAAGCTGGTCCTCGATCAGTTCCTGCCCTACCGCCTGTCGCTGGCGTCCAATCTGGTCAGCGACACGGTGGCGACGGCTTACGACGCCGCGTTCGGACTGCGCATTCCGGAATGGCGATTGGTGGCCGTCATCGCCGAGACCGACGCAATCAGTCAATTCGAAATCTGCCGGCGCACGCGCATGGACAAGGTAACCGTCAGCCGGGCGGCGATTGCGCTTGCCGGACGACGATTGATCGAGCGTGCGCCCAACCCGGGGGACCAGCGCTCGCATTTGCTGGCACTCACGGCGCAGGGCAGGGAACTTTACGGTCGCATCGCACCTAAGGCGCTGGCGATCGAGGCGCAAATTTTCGGCGGCTTCAAGCCGGCCGAAATCCGCGCGTTCGTATCGATGCTGGAACGCATCGACGCGGCGGCCCACGCCGTCGGCGGAGCTTAGTTGCCGCCGCAGCGGGTTGGCGCAGCGCGGACGGGGTCCCATGATGCTGAGCGGGTCCCGTGGTAATAATTCACAAATATTTTTGCGGTATCTTTAGTCTATGGACGAACCGCACTGAGGCTGGTGCCGTTTTATTCGTCGCACCCGCCGAGCACTGCAACACCGGTCCGCCGGTCTACGTGAGGGCAATGCAATATGAGCACAGATCAGACAAGATCGACCATACACGCGGACGGCTCCGAAGTGGCCGCGGCGGCCCGGGACGCGCACATAGGCGAGTTGTCCGAATTTACGCGGATCAGCAAGGCGCTCTACGACCACCATTTGGTGTTCGACAAGGTGGTCAACGCGGCGCATGCAACCCCCCGCGAACGCTTCGAAGCGTTCGCTCTCACGGTACGCGAGGTTCTGACGCAGCGTTGGTTGAACACCAGGAGCACCTATGCGCGCGAGAATCCCAAGCGCGTCTACTATCTTTCCATGGAGTTTCTCATCGGCCGTTCGCTTGCCAACAATGTGGTGAACCTGCTGCTGGAGGCGGATGCCCGCCGTGCGGTCCAGGAGATAGGCATCGACTGGCTCGAGACCTTGGAACAAGAGCCCGATGCGGGATTGGGCAATGGCGGCCTCGGGCGCCTGGCGGCGTGCTTCCTGGATTCCATGGCCACGCTGCAGTTTCCGGCGATGGGCTATGGTCTTCGCTACGAGTACGGCATGTTCAAGCAGGCCATCCGCGATGGTTGGCAGGAGGAACAGCCGGATAACTGGCTGGCACGGCGCGACCCGTGGGAGGTGCGGCGGTTTCGCGATCAAGTCGAAATTCAGCTCGCTTGCTCTTTCGAAGTCCGCGAGGGCACTTTGCGTGCAATAGTCGGCAAACCGTCGCGTCTCATCGGGATTCCCTACGATCGTCCGGTCGTGGGTTACGGCGGCCGGACCATCAATACTCTGCGTCTATGGGAGGCCCGGGCGCCTGAGTATTTCGATTTCCAGGCGTTCAGCCACGGCGAGTTCGTCAGTGCGGTGGCTGAGGCGCTCGAGGCGGAGTCGCTGACGCGGGTGCTGTATCCGGATGATTCCACCAGACTCGGGCAGGGGCTGCGCTTCGTACAGGAGTATTTTCTGGTGGCCTGCTCGCTGGCGGATCTCGTGCGCCGCTTTCGGCGACACAACGACGACTGGTCGCTGCT
>CAWECC010000004.1:0-2275604 GCA_963807505.1 uncultured Gammaproteobacteria bacterium
AGATCGCGCAGCCTTGATTCCCCTATGGCCAGCCCGTGACTTGAAGTAGGCTTCCACGATATCAGTGCCGATGACGATCATGGAGGCAAAGCATAACTTCAAGTTCCCAAAATTGGAACTCAGAATTCCATTTTATGGAACGCAAGTCCACTGGCTTTCCTGCGCTACCCGGTGAGATCCGTCGAACTTGACGCAATTGCTTTCGGCATCTATCGCCGTCTATCGCCGTCTATCGCCTTGAAGCGGAATTATTTGGCGGTAGATCTGACGGTAAGTTCGTTATACGCTTAGGGAAAGACTAACAGTATCAGGCGCTTATAGGTGCCGGAGACAATTGAGTGGGAGTGACGAGGGCGTCCCGTTTGATCTTGCCACGGTTCGCGGTCAGTACGTAAGCCCGTGAATGGGGGCAAAACTGCCAGAAACCCGACCCGCGCTTACGCTGACAGTCCCGACGCGCGCGACAGGGTGGCCTTCACCGAACTGATCGATGATCTGCCGAGAGGGTCAGTTCAAGTCTGCTCGTGCGCGGCCGCGGCCCTTCTCGCGTAGAAGGTCAGGGCTGTCTGCTCAAAATTGCCGACCAAGAAGGCAGCAATTGGCCTTACGTACCAGTTGAAATTTGTGCTGACTCTGTAGTGCATGCTGGCGTGAATTTCGGTTCCACCTGGAATATCTCGTAACGTGTATTCGGTGTCGAGGACATCAAAATAGGTGCCGCCGATGCGAACGTGATCATCCAGCGCTTGCGGTGGGAATGAATCCTTGGTGAATCGATATGTCCATAGCACTCGCCGGTTGGGAACCCAGTCGGTGGCTACCTGATCAAAGTGGATGGACTTGCCCATCGTAATATGCCGAATGAGAGCACCCGCCTGATTCTCGGTGATAGCCGATCGCGGGAGGGGTACGCCGATCCGATACATCCAAGCCTGGTTCATTTCCTCCGGCTGTATATCTCTCGCAGACATCAGCTGATTCCAAACGGCTGCCGCGGGGGCCGCTACTACAAGGACGCGTTCCTCTTGCAGTACCGTCTGCGGCAATGGCAGACGTTGCTCAAATCCACCGAGCAACAGAGGCAACAGGGCGATGCCGTAGACGCCTCGGCTAGGCCAGTTGGTCAGCCGGCATACCATTCCCGTGATCAGTCCAGCAACGCCTCCGACTACCACGAACAGCGGCACGGCAAGAATGACGCATATGAGGCCCTCGATGGTCACCAGAAATGCAATAAACGCGCACAGTGCATTGGCGCTGGCCGAGGCCCAGAAATAAAAGCCCCAACTTCTGCGCGCGGTGCGCTCAGCAGTGACTACCGTGACGACCCCAATGACCAAGGGGACCAACAATGCGAACGACACCATCATCGGGTTGTAAGGCCCGCCAGGATGACCAAAGAACGAAAGGCGGAGGCAAATCCCGATCAGGGCACCCAGAACCGTCGGCCACAGCCAGCGCTTCCGCTGAAAGATCGACGGCGACGATTGGGTTGGCGCCGACGCTTCAGAAGGCGGTGGTGGCATTGACCTCTCTCACCGTGTCGTGGCGTGCAGTGACTACCTCCGGTCGAACGGGTAAGTCCGCCGGTAATCGAATGCCCCATACCAACCCCAGACGCTTCAGTCCTGACAATACCCACCAGCCCGGGTCCCACTCTCCCGGCGCCAATCCCAGGCGTGCCGAGCCCGGAAATGCGTGGTGGTTGTTGTGCCAGCACTCTCCCATCGTCAAGAGGGACGCCATCCGCACATTGCGACCCTGTACCGCGGCGCCGCGAACTTCCCGGACAACGGCGCCGTGGTTATGTGCCATATAGCCGATGATCCAATGGCCAAACACGCCAGCGCTGACCCGCGCACAAACACCCCAAAACACGAAATCCCATCCGCCCCACAGCCAGAATGCCAACGCCCACGGTACCCAGAGCGCGCGCCAGCCGGTACCAATTCTGCGCGTCTTCGGATCTTGGGCGCCCAGCGCAATACGTCAACGAAAGGATGGGGACCGTTTTTGGGTACAGGGTCATGACCGATTCCGTGACGGCCAACGCTAAAGTGGTTATCAGGGTGACCTACGACGATGGCTCCGTCGAAGTCGAGACGCTCTGGGCAACCGCACTCGGAAATGATGAATATAAGCTCGACAACTCCCCTTTTTACGCATACTCGGTATCTTGGGAGGACATCGTATACGCCCCGTATGATCCACTTGAAGAGCGCCCTACCTTCCAGCGAGTGATCAAGAAGTCGGGGAACCGAACGGTTCGCATTAAGTTCGACCCGCCGGTCGAAGACGGGAACTCGTCAGACCAATTGCTCAAGGGACTTGTCGCTTTGGGTTGTAGCTACGAGGGCGCCAATCGTGGCTATATGGCAATCAACATCCCTGGAGAAGTGCGGCTCGACCTGGTGCGGGACTATTTGGTCTCTAAAAGCGCCAACTGGGAACATGCCGATCCGCGTTATTCCGAGTTATATCCGGGCGATGCATCGTGACCGGTAAGGAGGCGTAGGGCGCGGGCTTCTCCGCCGGCCACTTAAATTGCGAATATTCTTTGTTTAGACGGCGACCGCCCATTCGAGTCCGAGCGGCAATTGCTTCGGTCCATAAAGGAAGTGCAGCACCCTCCGCGGCCGAGGGGAGGCGGCCTTAGACGACGCGTGCAAGAGCAGGGGTTTCATTAGGAGAACTCCGCCCCGTGGAACGTGGCATTCAGATTCGCCTAGGTCGAGGCGTCGCTGGGCTTGCTGGCCGCTGGATAGCCGTCCCAGTAAATGCGACCCCGGAACTACCCGAAGCGGCCCGTTGTCAGGTCCGCTGTCGTCGAGGTGGACGCGAACTGCAATCAGATTTTCTAAGACGTCCAACGGGGCATGAACGAACGTGTGCCCTTCTTTGACGTTCCACCCTGTAAGGCTGCACCCATCAACGCGCGCCTTCACCGGGATGCTCAGATCCTGATGCACGGAGACGAGCCAGTTGACCTCGGGATTCTTGTCAAAGTATGTGCATTGCACGGCGACTAGTTGACTCAGCATCTGCTCCAAAGCGGGCGACCCTCGAAGTCGCACGCTGAGAGCCGCGCACCACTCGGTCCCAAGTAGATTGCGTGATCCAGCGTGGCCCAGCGGTGTAAGTGCAAGAACTTCATCTAGACCCTTGCACGCTGTCTCGGAGAGAACAGACTGCACGATGGCAAACCCGCTTTCCGTCAAACCGATTAAGGGGTGTCGCATTGCGAGCCGTATTCGGTCTGAGGAGCGCGGCCTAAAGTCGCGGATCTACGGGCTCGCTTTCCAGAGCCAGCACGCCGAACACACACTCGTGCACGCGCCGCAACGGCTCGCCCCGCACGAATCGCTCCAGCGACTCAATGCCAAGCGCAAACTCGCGCAGGGCCATGCTGCGCTTGGTGGAAAGTCCCCGCTCGCGAAGGCGCTCCAAGTGCTCTGGCCGCGAATACTCGGGTCCGTAGATGATCCGCAGGTATTCAGGACCACGGCACTTGATAGCCGGCTGAACGAGACCGCGCTTGCCGAAAACTACAAAATCGGCGGGCTTGATGACCAAGCCTTCGCCTCCTTTCGCCGTCATGGCTTCCCACCAGGCCACGAGCGCGCCGGTTGCATCGGCATCCTCAAGACGCGCTGTACGAAACGGCGTCTCGAGCAAAAGACCCGGGTCGGGCCGGCATAGCTCCCCAAGCGTCTCCATGTGCCAAACGTGCGTCTTGTCGGCATGCACTGCGCCCTCGCTGGCGAGCACATGGAACGGCGCGAGCTTGATATCGTCGATACTGTTGACCGGCCAGCAATAGTTCCGATAGGCATCAACGTATTGGTTTACGAGCTTGGCCCGGTTTTCGAAGGAATGCTCAAGTTCCGAAACCGCGAGCCCGCGGCTTGAGGCCTGACGCAGCGAGTCGCGGGCTGATTCAACCGCTGCACGCGCGGCGGCCCCGGTCGGAGCATATTGCGTCCGCAAGAGATCCTCGGCCTTAACGGACCACGGCATCAGCTCACAGTCCAGGCAAAACCAGTCCGTCTGAAACTTCTCCCAGAACGACGCACGATCAAGCGCTGCGGCGAGCCGCTCGAGAACGGCGTGCTGAAGCGGGTCGTCATTGAAGAAGCGCCGCCCAGTACGGGTGTAGATGATTCCCCGTCCTTCACCCTGAACTCCGAAGCGTTTCACCGCCGCAGCCTCGTCCCGGCACACGACAACTACCGCGCGGGAGCCCATATGCTTCTCTTCGCAGACAACGGACTCGACTCCCGCCCTACGATAGTAGTCGAGCGCTTCGGTCGGATATTCGAGGAAGCCGTCCTTGCTGCTGGTCTCGCTTGGCGACATTGTGGGCGGCAGGTAAATCAGCCACTTCGGGTTCGCAGCAAACCGACTCATGATTTCGAGAGCGGCGATCGAGTTTTCCTCTCGAATCGTCACGGTGCGATGAAGCCTGGTCTCAATGAGTCGCTTTCCGGTGACGTCGTCGATGTCGAGCAAGTCATCCAGTTCTTGCTGCGCCGAGAGTGGTTGAGCCTTGGCAGCCTGGAGAGGCTTAATGGGTTCGTAGTACATGCGGCGGGCAGGGACGGACACGAGCTCCCTCTCTGGGTAACGAAGAGCGGTGAGCTTGCCGCCGAACACGCATCCGGTGTCGAGGCATATGGTGTTATTGATCCATTCTGCCTCCGGAACTGGCGTGTGGCCGTAGACGACCATTGCCTTTCCGCGGTAGTCGGCGGCCCAGTTATAGCGGACGGGAAGGCCGTACTCGTCCGTCTCACCGGTGGTCTCGCCGTACATCGCGAACTGACGCACTGCCCCGGAGCCGCGCCCGTGCATCTCCTCCCGCAACCCCGCATGTGCAACTACCAGCCTTCCTTCATCGAAGACGTAGTGACTGACCAAGCCGTCGAGGTAATCCGCGGCGATCTTTCGGAACTCGTCGGATTCCTGTTTGAGCTGTTCCATAGACTCGGCAAGCCCATGCGTGAGCTTCACGTCGCGCCCGCGTAGCGCGCGCGACAACTTCACGTCATGGTTTCCTGCAACGCAAAACGCCGAACCGGAGGCGACCGCATTCATGACGAGTCGAATGACACCGGGTGAGTTAGGCCCCCGATCCACAAGATCGCCGACGAAGACGATCTTTCTCCCGTCGGGATGACTGACGCGATGGCGGCCGGCTTCATCACTAACGGTGTAATCGAGGTTTGTGAGCAACTCGAGAGTCTCATCGAGGCAACCGTGAATGTCGCCGATGATGTCGAAAGGTCCAGCCTCGCTCTTCTTGTTATTCCAGAGCAGCTCCCGGCGAATGGTCAGTCCGACCAGCTCCTCCGGCGAATGGAAAATGCTGACATGCCGGAACCCCTCGCGCTCAAGGTTGCGCAAGGACTTCCGCAGCTGGCTGCATTGATTTCGAATGACGTGATCACCGAAGTTGCGGTCCTCGCGCCCCGCATTGCGGTCCCGACAGAGACGTTCCGGGAAGTCGAGCACGAGTGCGACCGGCAAGCAGTGGTATTCACGGGAAAGCGTGATCAGCGATTTCCGCGCCTCCGGCTGCACATTCGTGGCGTCTATGACCGTGAGCTTCCCAGCGCGAAGGCGCTTCGCGGCGATGAAGTGCAGAACCTCGAACGCATCGTTCGTGGCGGCCTGGTTGTTTTCGTCGTCGGAGACAAGCGCACGGCAGAAGTCAGAGGAAAGTACCTCCGTCGGCTTGAAGAGCGTTCGCGCAAGGGTTGACTTGCCCGACCCAGAGGGGCCGACCATGACAACCAACGCCAGTTCGGGAATCTTTACTTCCATGGGTCAGCGTATCTCGAAGGTGGCCATCTGGGTCGGCGCGCCCAGGGCGGCGTCCGCTAGGCCAACGCCGTCGAATCGAACGGCGTAGCCAAACCGCGCGGCGATCCCAGTTGACCAGGCTTCGAACTCGGCCCGAGTCCATTCGAATCGATGATCCGGGTGGCGGAACTGTCCTGCAGGCAGGCTCTCAAACCGCACGTTGTATTCCGTGTTCGGGGTGGTGACGAGAACCGTGCTCGGACGCGCTTGCTCAAAGAGAACGCGCTCGAAGGCACGAAGGCGAGCGGCGTCCAAGTGCTCGATAACCTCAATCACCGTGGCCAGATCAAAGCCTTGCAGCCGACGATCGCGATACATGAGCGATCCGTGAATCAGCTGGATCCGGTCCCGGAAAGTTGGGGAGAGCTGCTCCAAACGCAGACGCTCGTGCGCAGTTTCCAGTGAACGGATGGAGACATCCATCCCCACGATGCGCTCGAGTTGCCGTTGCTTGACCAGTTCGCGCAAGAGTTTTCCTTCACCGCACCCGAGGTCAACTACGGATTTGGCGCCCGCCGCTTGTACGGCATCCGCGACCTGGGAAATCCGCTGGGCGTTCAGGCTGATCTTCGACTCCAAGGTCTCTTCGCGACCAGGTGCTTTCGTAGCAGGCGTCGCGGGTTCGTCGTCCTCGGCATCGGCGTCAGTCGCGAGGCGCTCAATAGCCTCAAGGGCAAGGCTCTTGCGATGTTTTAGATAGCGTCTTGCGATCTGTTCCTTCGCGGGATGAACGGGGAGCCAGTCGCCGCCGCGGCGTAGCAGCTTGTCTACTTCGTCGTCGCCGACCCAATAGTGCTTCTCGTCATCCAACACAGGGATGAGTACGTTGATGTGGCTCAAGAGATCCTGCAGCCGTTGATTGCCGGTCAACAAGACCGAGTAATACCGGCTGGGCCCCCATTCAGGAAATTTGGCGTCCAGAGCGAGGCGCTCGGTCGTGACTGCGTAGCCCAGTGGCTCGAATAGGTCACGGATGAGACGTTCACCGGCGCGACTCGGCAAGACCGCAATGCGGACTTCGAACGGTAGCGATTGCGCAGCAAGTTCCGGACGATCCTTCGATCGGCCGCCTAGGGCGGTCCCGAAAACCTCCGAGATGGCAACCGACAGAAACGACGAGGCAACGTACGGCCTATCGTTCACGTACTGCGTCAGCATTCCGCCGTCGCCCGCTGGTCCGGATCTCCGCCGTACCAGCCCAATGGGGTCTACCTCCAGCAGCAGGCAGACGGTGCAACGATCCGGGCTCGCTTCAGGATAGAAGACTGTTGCATGCCCGAATGACAGGTCGAACCCGTGGACCCGCCCTGGATTCTTATGCAGGAGGTACCCTAGGTCCGTTGCCGGCACCGCCGTGGTCGTTATGGAGAGCAACATTGCCCGTATGATCGCACGGGTGTCTGCCACTGACTTGAGGGCGTGTCGGCCGGGGCACGGCGAATCAATACGCCGCTCTACACAGAGGAGCGCGATCCTTTCGCCATCTATCGCCGTCTATCGTCCCCAAGCGGAATTATTTGGCGGTAGATCTGACGGTAAGTTCGTTGTACGCTTAGGAAAATACTAACAGTTTCAGGCGCTTATAAGTGCCGGCTACGATTGAGTGGGAGTGATTCATTTTTTCGGCCAACAAATAAGCGATATATATCAATGGGTTGCGATCGTTCGGAGACTATTGATATTCAATCGTCGCAGGCCGCTTTCGGGGCCGCCAAGTCATTGAGTGATCAGGTGGTTTGTGATTTCACCTGCATATCTCGGCGCGATTCAAGCAAACATTTTTGACGGTAAATTTGACGGTAAAAGTTTTCTGAGCATTTTGCTTGCGGGATTTACCGTCAGACGATGTGCCAGGCCACGCGAAAGCCTATAAATAAAAGCATATTCGCAATGGTGTAACACGGCGCTTCGTGAATCCTCGAGCTACATCGACGGTTCCCCACACCATGATCTGCTCGTTGCTTGCCAATAGGTAACGTAAAAGTTACTATATCCCAATGAAAATCCGGGTAGAAGAATACATTCGCCCGGATGGATCGAGTCCGTACGCAGAATGGTTCGACAGCCTAGACGCGCAGGCGGCGGCCAAAGTTACGACCGCGAAACTGCGGATGGAACTCGGCAACACGTCCAATGTGAAGTGGTTTGCAGGCATCGGCGAATACGTAATCGATTGGGGTCCGGGTTATCGGATTTATCTGGCGAAAGACGGCGAATTGCTGATCGTGTTGTTTGGCGGTGGAACCAAGCGCCGACAGCAATCAGATATCGATCGGGCGAAAGCGCTGCACGCGGAGTACAAGGCCCGAAAGGCGCCTCCGCCGATCGACCGCAATGCCAAGAAGCGAAAGAGGTAACGACAATGGCGCTTACTCGCGATTTCAAAAAGACAGTTGTCGCTCGCGTCGAGCGCGATCCCGCGTTCGCGAAAGCGCTCCTGGATGAGGCGGCAACGCTGTTTCTGAGTGGCGAGCCGGAGACGGCGCGTCTCATTTTGCGCGATCTCGTAAATGCAACTCTTGGCTTTGAACGGTTGGCCAAAGTAACTGCCACGCCCAGCAAGAGTCTCCACAGGATGCTGTCGCCCAAAGGCAATCCGAGCATGGATAACCTGGCGGCAATTTTTGACGCAATAAGGAAGTGCCTCAAAGTTACCCTCAAGGCCCATACGGTGAACTTGCAGAAAGTGGCGTAGCGGTCGTGGCGCCCGCGGACCACGATTCCACGCACCAACTGGAAATAGAAGAACTTCAGGAGGAGTTCAAACTTGGAACCGAATCTTAGCCCCCCCTGCCGATCGCGAGAGTCCGCCTGTCGTCTTCGTGCATGGGCTGATCGGGCATCTACGAGGCAGCGCTATGGCGCTGGGAACTCGTGGCCGTGTCGCGGTGGCCCCGGATTTGCTCGGCTATGGCCAGCACCGGAACGTACCCGAGGCGGCAGTATCGCTGTCCGCACAGGTCGATGAGTTGCAGTCGTGCATACGACACGCATATGGCAACGAGAGAGTGGATCTTGTCGGCCATTCAGTCGGCGGTGCGATCGCAATGCTTCTCGCGTACAGAGAGCCCGCCATGGTTCGCCGTGTGGTCAGCGTTGAGGGAAATTTCACGCTCAAGGACGCTTTCTGGTCGGCCTCGCTAGGGCAAATGTTCATACCGCAAGTGGCGGCCATACTGGAAGGATTTACTTCAGATCCCGCCGGCTGGCTGGCCCGTTCAGGTGTGCCGGCGACATCCGGCAATTTAAAATTCGCGCGGGATTGGCTGGGATTTCAGCCGGCGACTACATTGCAGTCGATGGGGCGCTCGATCGTCGAGGTGACGGCTGCACCTGCATATCTTGAAGCCGTCCATCGTGTTTTCGATCAGTGCGAGGTGTTCCTGGTGTCCGGCGAACGAAGTCATGCGCAGTGGGACGTCCCTCAGTGGGCGCTGACGAAGTCCAAGCAGACAGTGACAATTGCGGGCACAGGCCATCTCATGATGCTCGAGCAACCGACGCGCTTCATCGAGACGCTGGAGGACATCTTGTCGTGAGGGGGTATGAACGGGCGCGGAAGAGAGCGTAGGAATGTCCCGCATCGCGCGACCCAATCCGCAGGTGCGACGGCGGTCGGCGTCCGTTGTGAGCGCAGGGTTACACACTCGAGCCGACTGGATGGGGTTCGACCCCGGCTTGGCCAAATTCAACATAAGCCTGCCCGCTTTGCCTGTTACGTCCATAACAGCTATTATGGCTGTTATGAAAAGCATAACCGCGCTTGAAGCCAAGAACCGGTTTGGCGAAGTGATGGAAGTCGCCCAGCGCCAGCCCGTCAGCATCACCCGAAATGGCCGTCCCTCTGTGGTGGTGATTTCGGCCGAGAGCTACGCCCGTCGGCAGCGTATTGCGCGCGAGCGCATGCGTCAGGCCATGCAGCGCGCCGGCGAATACGCGGCCGCTCATGGCATGAACGAGGGCTCGCTGGACAAGCTGCTCGCGGATGAAAGTTGAACGGCTGGTCATAGACAGTAACGTCTGGATTGCAGCGCTGATCTCCCCCACCGGCACGGCACGCCAATTGGTCGATGCCGTCTTGGACCGCGGCATCGACATACTGCTGTCGGAATCGACGTTCGGTGAACTGGCGTCCCGGCTCGATCGGCCCAAGTTCGATCGGTACCGTGAGCCGGAGTCCTGGAACGTGTTCCTGTCCGAACTGGTTGAACTGGCGCTCTGGCATGAGGACGCCGGAACAGCGACCGGAATTTCTCGTGATGCGGATGACGACAAGTTTCTCGCGCTGGCTGTGACTGGACAAGCTGATGCGATCATCAGTGGTGACGGCGATCTTCTGGAGTTGGTTGCCCATGAAGGCATTCCGATTTTCACGCCAGTCCAGTTTCTGCAGCGCTTGTGCGAATCGGAGGCGTGAGCGAATTCGAGAAGAGAGAGCCCGCCATTGTCTGCCGGTGGTGGGGGCTTTCAAGATCTATCGCCTTCAAGCGGCAGTGTTTGTCGGTAATTCTGACGGTAAGTTGTGACGGACAAAAAAATCCCACCAGCCGAAACAACAAGTTGGAAGGCTCGGAGACAATTGAGTGGGAATAGAAACTTACTGGCCGCGATGATGGCCGAGCGCGAGGTTGCCGTCTTCCATACGACGGTCATGCGCTGGGTGCTGCGGTATGTATGCATGAAACGGCCGTCAACGTCCGCGGCGGCCGGCGCTATTGAAATCTCGAGTCTCCGGCATTGCCGTCCATAGGATAACCAGTGCCAACGCGGCCACCGCGGCCAAAAATACGAATCCGGCATGATAACCCCATCGATGAACAATGCCGCCGGCGATCGACTGACTTAGCGCGGCTCCGATTCCGACGGCGGTCGTCACCGCTCCCAAGGTCAGGTTGAAGCGACCGGTGCCTTTGGTGAGATCTGCAATCACCAGGACCGATACCACCCCAAAGATCGCAGCAGCGATGCCGTCGAGGATTTGAATGGCCACCAAAGAGGGAGCTGAATTCGTCAATGTGTAGAGGAGTCCGCGCACGGGAAGGACACCAAAGGCGATCAGCAATAAGGGCTTGCGTCCCCATTGCCGCGCTTTGATGCCGGACCATGAGGCTAGCAGCGTGACCACCACTTGCGTTGTTACCACACAGGCCGACATGAACATCATCGATGTACGTCCATGACCTTTGGAGAGCATTTCCCCCAACAGCGGCAGCATCGCCGCATTGGCGAAGTGGAACATCACCGCGCAAATCAGGAAAATGAGAAGCGGACGATCTTTCAGCAACGCCGTGATGCTGGAGACACCGGGCTCATGGTTACCATCGTCCGAGCCGCGTGCCACGTTGTAGTCGATGTCACGAGACCGTATGCGCGCGAGCGCCCATAGGGTGGGAATCGTGAAGGCCACGACAAAGAAGAAAATGCCGCGATTGGAAAGGAAATAGCCGATGAGACCCATCGCGATCGCGGCCACCACATTACCTGCGGAGTTAAAGGTTTGATTCCGGCCCTGGCGCCGGTCGAAGAGTGTTCGGCCCACGACGCCTAAGGAGATCGCGACCACGGTGGGTCCAAATACGGTGGAACTGACGCCAATTAGGGTCTGGGCTGCCATGACAGGCCAGAATGCCGGATGGATGGCAATCAACAAGGCGCCGATTGCGAGAGCGATGACACCGCACGCGATCAACGTACGTTTTGATCGGACGCGATCCGCCAATGCGCCGGCGGGTGTCTGGGCGATAATTCCGGCAATGCCGCCTCCGGTGAGAACGATGCCGATGGTCTGCTCGTTCCATCCCGATCCCGCAAGATAGATTGCCAGGAATGGGCCCACACCGCTTTGGACGTCGGCCAGGAAAAAATTAAGCCAATCGAGGCCTCGAAGGCTTTGCTTCGAGGCGCTCGAACGGCCCTTTACCTCGCCGATCCGTGCTGAGTTCGGCCGATCTGTATTGGGATCGGTTGACGGTGCGGGCAAAACGAGCGACTCATTCACTCGAGCGTTACTCGGTTGACTTCATGTGCCTCGATCAAGACAGTCCCCAAGATGGTCGTTCGAGCCTCGCCGTGGGTAGACGCGATGCGTACCGTCCTTAGTCTTGGGCAAATGGTCAGGGGAGGCAAGAACCTCAATCGGTTTGCCAACCGCATCGTTGAGCGCCTTCGCATCAGCGCTCCCGGGCTCCATGGACACCTGGAGGGCCTTATGGTCCACCTGCAGCAGCAGGCCTTCGATTCCACCTTTTGGGCTGAACAGCAGGCGCTGCAGGTGACCGCTCAAGCTTTCTGATTTGACGTTGTAAGGCATCGACAATTACTCCGTGTGGGAATGGATTGAAAGAATCGAATGGAGTTATGACGCCGGTGGTGCGGGCGGCGGCGGAGTGCCCGGTCCTGCTGCAGGGTCCGCAGGCGGTGGAGGTGGTTGGGGTGCACCCTCGGGCGCAGACGGCGGACGCCGGCGCGGACCTCCCGGGCCTCGATCATCGATAGCGCGGGCGGGGGGGGGGCCACGGCCACCAGTTGATTGCGCGAAGGCCTGATCTGCTGCACGTCAACCACGGTACCCAACGCGTTCGTGATCGCGGTCCCTTCGGCGACTACCGATTGGCGTGGTTGAATCAGTGTGATTAGCGGCCGGCGGAGGCGGAGCACCGCGAGGAGACCGCGCCGGGGGTGGAGGCGGAGTTATCGGTGTGGCTGCCGACATACCGGAATCTGTGACGGTGCGGTGCGTGGCCTCATCGGTGATCGATACCGCGCTCACCAGAGGCAGCGCCGCCGCTTTCAATCCGTGTACGGTGACCCGGTCACCGGGCTTGATCGCGAAAGCAATCTGCGTCGAGAGATCCGGCGCGGTCTTGACCTCGGTGCCGTCCTTCAAAATAAAACCGTCGATATCGCCTCTTGGGGTGAGGGTCAGCCGATCGAGCTCACCGCGCATGGCGGGCAATTGCTGCGGATCATAAACAGCCGCTGGCGGCGAGGCAGGGGCTGGCGGGGGCGGCGGCGCCACATCTTGCGCGAAGCTCAAAGTGCTCAACGTGAGGAGCGTCAAGCCGCCTGCAGAAATCGATGGGAGAGGGGATCGCATGGGGCCTCCAAGAAAAGTGATAGTCACAGTTCTTGAGTTGCATGCACCATGCCAGCGAGCACACTTGAGACAATCAACGAATTCGCGGCGTGCCGCTGTGGTTATTCGTCCGGTTCCAAGACATCGGGTGTCTTATCATTGGACACATCGATCCCTAAGCGCTTCATTTTCGTGTAGAGCATTTGACGATGAATGTTGAGCATCCGCGCGGCTTCGGCCCGATTGCCGCCGCAGCGAACGAGCGCGCGGCGGATCAAGAGTTCTTCCAGGCGCAGGATGGCGCTTGGCAAATCCTCATCGGGCCAGTCCACCGTACGCGCGTCCTGGGAGACGGAATGCTCGATGGTTGATAAATCGGCGGCGTCGATGAGGTTGCCATGCACCGTTACATCGAGGCGGTCCATGGCATTTTTAAGCTCCCGCACGTTGCCGGGCCAGGTGTATCGAATGAGCGCGGCAGCGACCGCCGCCGTCAAGCGCTTCCCGCTTCCCGAACGCGCCAAAAAGTACTCTGCAAGAGGAACAATATCGGCGAGCCGCTCGCGCAGCGCCGGCAAATGAATGGGCACGACATTCAGGCGATAGAAAAGATCCTCGCGAAAGCGTCCTTCTGCGATCCGCTCCGCCAAATCGCGGTGCGTCGCTGCAATGATGCGCGCGTTGACCGAGGTTGTCGTACCGCCGACGGGCGTGACGGTGCGCTCCTGCAGCGCCCTCAAGATCTTCCCTTGCATCGCCGCATCCATGTCGCCAATTTCATCAAGAAACAGCGTTCCGCCTTCAGCTTCGCGAAACGCGCCCAATCGATCGCGCACGGCGCCTGAAAATGCGCCCTTCACATGGCCAAAGAGTTCCGTTTCCATGAGTTCGGAGGGGATTGCCGCGCAATTGACCGCAACAAAGGGACATCGGGCGCGTTGCCCGTGATCGTGAATGGCGCGCGCGACGAGCTCTTTGCCCGTCCCGGTTTCTCCGGTGATGAGGACAGTCGCCTCGCTGTCGGCCAGTCGGCCGATAGCCTTTTGCACGGCGCGGATGGACTCGCTTGATCCAACGAGTTCGCTTTCAGAGCTGGCGGATGCCGGAGATCGCCGCTCCGCGCCGGCGGCAAGCATGGTGGTCAGGACGCGCGACAATTCTTTGCGGCCGATGGGCTTGGTGAGGTGATCGAAGGCCCCTAAACGCATGGCTTCGATGGTGTTGTGCGCCGTAGCGTGGGCGGTTAACACGGCGACCGGCGGCGCTCTGGGTTTCTCGCGAATACGAGCCAACAATTCCAGGCCGTCCATCACGGGCATCCGCAGGTCGATCAACGCGGCGTCGATGGGTTCTCGGTCCAATGCGACCAGAGCCGTTGCTCCGGATACTGCGAGCCGCGGTTGATGTCCCATATCGATGAGGGCTTCGCCGAGCGCCTCGCGCATGGCGGGATCATCATCTACCACTAAGACTATTGCCATGGAATGAGGATCTCGAACGTCGTACCGTTCGCGTCGGATACGAACCGGGCAGTTCCGCCATGCGCATTGGCGATCTCGCGTACCAATGAAAGCCCCAGTCCCGTACCGTCCGGCCGTGCGGTGACAAAAGGCTCGAACAAGTGATCTCGGATCGACGCCGGGGGGCCTGCACCTGCATCGCGCACTGACAAGCGAAGTATATCGCCCTCGATGTACGCGCCCACGAGAATCTGCGAGTTCATCGGTGCCGCCTCGATGGCATTGAGCACTAGATTATCGAGCGCGCGGCGTATCTGCTCGGCATCAAAGTTGGCCGTGTATGCCTGGATGTCGGTCGCGATGGTGAGCCCTCGGCCAAATGCCTGCTCCGCATGCTCGAGCGCCAAGGATCCAATCAGCGTCCGAACCGAGGCAGATTGTCGCTGCGGCGGATCTCGATCGGTCAAGCTTAAGAGTCGCGTGAGCAGCCGATCCAAACGTTCAATCTGACCCAGTATCATCGACAAGGCTTCTTTTTGTCGCGGCGCATCGGCCAGCAACGCATTCTCGGCTTTCAAGCGCATGGCCGCGATGGGATTTCGAATTTCGTGCGCGACCCCGGCGGCGACGCGCCCGATCGCCGCCAATCGTTCGCCGCTCGCGACCCGCCGAGCTAAGTGTTCGGCACGCTCGCTGGTATCGGCCAAGCGCCTTCCCGCCAGATTGAGCGCCGCGATGATCTGGTCGAGTTCCTTCTCCCCCGTGGGTTCAATGGGAGGCAGTCGTATGACATCGTCGGCCTCGAGCGCCTTTTCGATGCGCACGACGTGCGCCGACCAGGCGACGGTTAAACGAATGAGCAATATCGTCGCGCCCATTACCGCCGCGAGCAGCACGCCGAGTCCCGCCATCAGTTGCTGGTAGGCACGACCGGCAAACGTGACGACACGGGTCATCGTCCACGCAGTCAATTGCGGAATGGGACCCCGCAGGGGGCATGCCGCGAGGACGAGCACTTGTGTCGCGGCCCGATACTGGCGGCTCGTCTGCCGATCCTCGGCTTGGGCTGCCGCATTAATCGCCTGAATTCGCGAAGCCTCCGCTTGCGGCATGTCGGTCTTGGGGCCTGCGCCCTGGTAGGTTGGATAGGCGTAGGCCACGGCTCCTGAGTCAGCCTGCCATAGGCCGCCTTCAATGCCGGGACGATCGCGCAGCGCTGTTTGGACCACGGTGGTCAAGCTCGCGCGCAAATCGGCGTCCTGCAATGACGTCGAAGGCCCTGGCCATTGGGCGCTGTAAAAGCGGTACGCTGCTGCGATCGAATCGCACGCGCGCGCGATCTGCGCCTCGGCTTCCCCTTCCTGCGCGCTCGCGGATTGGTAGAAAAGGCCAATCATCAACGCGCCCGTCGCGATGGCGGCGATGCCGAGCAAGGCGATTAATACGATCAGCCGACTACGCAGAGACTGCAAATGATTTCCTTAGAGTCTCGATGGATGATCAGGGTGCAATAACCGTACCCGGCTGCTCTGGCAGGCCTCTAGTTCGTTAAGACCCGTTATTCGTCCTGAACTAAGACACCACCTGTCAGTTTACCGGACACTTGCCTTAAGTGACCGGTCTGGTCCTTCGCGAAACGAGAAGATTCATGGGTGGCACGGGCGTTGCACAAGTCTTTGCACCGACTTGTTGAGGATGGCATCCATGATGATCAGCGAAACCAGCAGCACTCTGATCTGGGCTCATATAGGCGACCTGCACATCACCGCTGAGGACGAGACCAACTATCGCGATTTCCAGTCGATTATAGACTCGATGAATACGCATTTGGCGGGTCGCATCGACTTTTGCGTGTTGCCGGGGGATAACGCCGATGACGGCTCGGCCGACCAATACGACTTGATCCGCCGAGCCCTCGAACACTTGAAGATCCCCGTCCATGTGATCCCCGGCGACCACGATCGTAAGCTGGGGCATCTCGATGCCCTTTATCGAAGACTTGGGGTCGCCTCAGCGCATGCGTATATCTCGCTCGCCTCGTTGAATCGCGGGGTGGTCAGCTGGCGCTTCAAGCCGCTACGCAGTCTTTGGCCCTTCGTGATGATCACCTCGCCGGCGGACCATCGTTTGGTCACGGATATCGCGCGACCGGGTCACGTAGTCGCCACTCCCAGTTACCGGCCCCCTCAACGCATTGCCGACGGGAGCGATGCCGATGCATTGAGCGCGTGGCCGGAGCGGCATTTGTTGGGCACACGCCTAGGCCCCAACCGGAATGGCAGACAATGGTAGCGCGCGTGTTCAGTGCTGGGGCTCATTTCTCATGCTGATCTCGCCCGCGCACATTGCGACGTGGAGTATTGCGGCGCTCGCCATTCTTGGGGTGATTATCCGGCCGTGGAAGCTGCCGGAAGCTCTCTGGGTGGTGCTCGCGGCCGCCGCGTTGCTGGTGTTTGGACTCATTCCTTTGCCCGATGCAGGTACGGCGGTATTGAAGGGAGTCGATGTCTATTTATTCCTGATCGGCATGATGGTGCTCGCCGAACTCGCGCGCCACGAGGAGCTCTTTGATTGGCTGGCCGCCTTCGCCGTCAGGCACTCGAAAGGATCGCCGACTCGGCTCTTCGTGCTTGTCTATCTCGTCGGCACGATCGTCACCATTTTTCTCTCCAATGATGCGACCGCCGTTGTGCTCACTCCGGCCGTGTATGCAGCGGCTAAGCGAGCCAAGGCCAATCCCCTGCCGTATCTTTTTATCTGCGCCTTTATTGCCAATGCAGCGAGCTTCGTGCTGCCGATCTCGAACCCCGCCAATTTGGTCGTGTATGGCGCCAAAATGCCGCCGCTGAAGGTTTGGTTAGCTGAGTTCGGCTTAGCCTCGCTTGTCTCGATCATCGTCACGTTCGTGGTCTTGCGCTTCCTGCAGCAAGCGGACCTCACGGGGGAAATCTCCCGTGATGTCAAAGTGCCGACGCTGTCCCGAGGCGGACGTTTGGCGGCCGGCGGTATTGGGTTAACCGCCGTGGGGTTGCTGATCGCCTCGAGCCTGAATTGGCAATTGGGATTGCCGACGTTTTTGGCAGGCGGCGCCACGGCCTTGGTCGTCGTCATCTTAAACCGGCTAACGCCTTGGAAGATCGCGAAGGACATTTCCTGGAGCGTGCTGCCCTTGGTCGCGGGACTGTTCGTGCTGGTGGAGGCGGTGCAGGGAACCGGTCTATTGACACCGCTCGTGAATTTTCTGCCTGTAAGCGCCGCATCGGCGCCGAATGCGACCGGTCTTGTTGTGGGAGCCCTCGTTGCGGTCCTCTGTAATGTCGTCAACAACCTTCCGCTGGGATTGATGGCCGGCTCCGTGGCAACCGGCGCGCAACTGTCGCCCCATGTTACCGGTGCGCTGCTCATTGGGGTGGACTTAGGTCCCAACCTGTCGGTAACCGGGTCGCTCGCCACTATTTTATGGCTGGTGGCGCTGCGCCGAGAGGGTCAAGCGGTCAGTGGCTGGAAGTTCCTGAAGCTGGGCTGCCTCGTGATGCCACCGGCGCTGCTTGCCTCACTCGTTACATTCATTTGGTTGAAGACTTCCTAGAGGAGAAATAGCAATGGACAACATCTCGGCCGCTTGGCTCTACCCCATCATTCTGATCGCCGGCGCACTGCAGGCCTGGGGCCCGCCCATGAACAACGCGCTCAAGAAAGCGCTAGTGAATCCATGGCTGAGCAGCTTGGTCTCCTTTCTCCCCATTGTTGCGGCCTTAAGCCTCGTGCGGATCTGGGCGCCGGCGCCTTTGCGGGTCTTACGATCACGGCGAACATCTTGATGTCGCTCGTCATCGATAAATTTGGTCTCTTCGGCATGGAGACGCATGCCTTAAGTAACGCAATCAACCGAAAATCGTTGGCTTTGATATTGAAAAACAGGAGATTGTCTAATTAATTGCCGCGTCAGTAGCGCCCCTGTAGAGGACGACACAACGGTATTGGACATGTGATGCACATGCAACTATCATATTCACATGTCTAAAATGATCCAGCTACGCCACGTCCCCGACGCCCTGCACCGCCAGCTGAAGGCGCGTGCGGCGCTGTCCGGCCTGCCGCTATCCGACTACCTGATCCGCGAAGTCCGCAAAATCGCGGAATACCCCTCGCCGGAGGAAATGCGCGAACGCCTGCGGTTGCGAGAACCCTACCGAGGAAAAACCTCGCCCACCGACATCGTCCGAACGGAGCGCGACCACCGTTGATTGTCATCGATGCCTCGGCCGTGTTGGAGCTTCTCCTGAGAACGGATCGAGGCCAAAAAGTGGAAGCCCGAGCACTCACACCTGACGAACGGTTGCACGCCCCACACCTTCTGGACGTCGAAGTAACGCAAGCCTTACGGCGCCTCACCCAACTCAAAGAAATCACCCCGGCCCGTGCCAGAGAAGCCCTGGGCGACCACGCGGCCTTACTCGTTAAACGCGCCCCTCACTACGACATGCTGCCGCGGATCTGGGAGTTGCGAGAATCCGTCACCGCCTACGACGCAGCCTACGTCACCCTCGCCGAAGCATTGGATGCGCCGCTGCTGACCTGCGATGGCAAGCTCGCGCGTTCTCACGGTCATCGGGCAAAAATTGAACTCATCGAATGAGCGAATATGCGTTGACGCGGCGCGCGGTCGGAACTGAAGTAGGCGGGCCGCTGCTGGCCGACGAGGTGCTACGCCTCCAATTGGCGTGCCAGCGCGGCGGCGGCGGGGACGCAGGGGTCGCCGGCAAAGCGCGCGGGAAAATCGGTCAGCAGGGTCCTAGCGACACGCGGTACTCCGCCCCCGGCAGCGGCAATCCGTGCGATCTGCAGGGTGGTGGCCGCTGTTTTGGGTCGAAAGGAAGGGTCGTCGGCCAGGCGCGCGGCGACCACGTCGAGCGCTTCGCCGTTGCGTTTCAGCAGCAGCAGTCGCTCGACATAGTCTTCGGTGAGCCGGGTGACATAGCGTGGGTCGCCCCAGGTGGCGACACGACCGCACAGCCAGCGGTAGTCGTCGGGTGCATTGCCGCGCGCCGTGAGCCAGGATTGCAGGCGTCGCCAGGCGTCGAGGTGCGACCCGGCGCGCATCTGTCCGTAGGCGTCCAGGACCTCTTTATCGCTCAGGCGCAGGTCCTGCTTGGCGTGTAATTCCTTGGTGCGTTCGGGCGAAGACCAGGTCTCGAGCCCCAGGTGGTCGCGCCGTTCATAGATCGCGCCCCCGAGAAAGCTGAATACCGACAGTGTGCAAAACATAGGTATCGCGAATTGCAGCGGTAGCCACAGATCCCATCGTTCGAGCACCGCTATAAGTAGCGCGTAGCCACAGATAACCGCGAGAACGAGGACATACATTGGACCAAGCCCCATGACCATGCGCACCCAAGCCACCGGATACAGCGCTTTGAGGGCGTTTCCTTCCAAGCCGAGGATGGCCACCGAGGCGGGCAGGAGCAGTCCCGCCGCCACGGCGATGGTGATGGCGACGGCGGAGCCCAGCATCTGCTGCGCGAACATCACGGCGGCATAAATCAGTCCCGCGATCGCCAGCTGGGCGAGCGGGCGCTGTTCATCGACAGGGTTCAACATGCCGATGTCGAGCGTCGGGGGCTCGTCGAAACCGCGCACGATGTGGTCGAACAGGATGTACGCGTACTTGAAGAACCAGGACGTCAATATCAGGGCCAATGGGATGCCCGCCAGGCCGGCCTTGATGGCAATGTCGAAAAGCCCTGCGAAGACGATCAGGACGCCGGCAGCTCCGCCTCGAGCGGGACGGAGTAGGTGGGGGAGGAGGGAGAGGCGGGAGTGGTCCATTCGATAATTTCTAGGGCATTAGCGTCGGCGACGATTGAGTGGGAGCAGATCGATCGAAAATCGTAACTAAGCTACTGTTTCCGCGAAAGTTTTCTCTCGACCTCCGTCGCGGACTGAAATAATTTCTCGATTAGGTATCGTAAAATGGACTTTAAGCCGGTTTAGGTCTATTTTATGAAACCTTATGAAAGCTACGAAAAACAAATCGATCCTGCCACTACGCCTGCGACAGGCTATTGCCAAGCTCGGTGATGACATTGCAGTAGCGCGACGTAAGCGTTCGTTGACTATTGCAATGATGGCCGAGCGGATTGGCGTTCATAAAAATACCTACCTGAAAGTTGAGAAGGGTGACCCGACCGTTGCCTTTGGAATTTACGCCATGACGCTCTTTGTTTTGGGGCTATCCGATGCGCTGACCGCCCTAGCCGATCCTGGCCAAGATGACACCGGCCTTTTGCTCGACGCAGACCACTTGCCGAAACGGGTCCGTGTGCCGAAGGAGCCTCAAGCACTATGAAACGCACGCTCGGCGTCTTTCTCGGCGACGCCAATCGTCGCATCGGCACGCTTCGCTTTGACAGCCAAGGCGCGCGGCAAAGTGCGGCTTTCGAATACGATCGGGAATGGCTTGTCGCTTCGGATCGTTTCGCGCTCGAACCCGATCTACTTCTGGTGACGGGCGCGCAATTTCACAAGCCGCCCAGCCGCGATGCATCTATATTCCATGGTGCCATAGCCGATACCGAACCGGACGGCTGGTCGCGTCGCGTCATTCTTCGTGATCATGCCAAGCGTCGAGCAACAGCCCGAGCGGCCGGACAAGTGCAGGATAACCAACCATTCACGCCTATCGACTTTCTCCTCGCTGTCGATGATGTCAATCGCGTGGGGGCGCTTCGATTTCAAGATGAGGACGGCGTTTTCCAGCGTGCGACCGGAGAGGGACGGCGAACCGCACCACCATTGATCGAGCTGTCTACGCTGATGGCTGCTAGTCGCGCGGTCGAGACTAATACCGAAACGGCAGAAGACCTTGCTTATCTTCGCGGTCGAGGAACGTCGCTGGGGGGGCTACGCCCGAAATGCTCAGTCATCGACGATGATGGCGCGCTTAGCATTGGTAAGTTTCCGAGCGTCGAGGATGAGCGGGCTGTCACCAAGGGCGAGGTCTTGGCGATGCAACTCGCTAGGGCAGCAGGGGTCAATGCTTCTCAGGCACGGCTCATTGACAGCGACGGTATCCCTGTCACTCTCATTCGTAGATTCGATCGTACTGCCAAAGGGAGACTCATGTATGTCTCCGCCGCAACACTGCTAGGTGTGGACGTCGGTGCACCCACGGAACATACCTACACCGAAATTGTTGATGCAATACGTCAGCATGGGGCAGATGCACAAGTCGATATCGAAGAGCTTTGGCGCCGAATCGCCTTCTCCGTCCTTATTAGCAACGTCGATGATCACTTGCACAATCATGGCTTTCTTCATGTCGCAAAGGACCAATGGCGGCTATCACCGGCTTTCGATATCAATCCTTTCCCGGATCGTCAGCGTGAGCTGAAAACATGGATCTCCGAAGATGCAGGTCCAGCCGCCTCAATCGATGCACTGATGGCGGTGGCCGCCTATTTCACGCTGGACAAGAAAGCTGCGGTCCAGACACTCGCAGAGGTCGAACGGACAGTTTCAACTTGGCGCGTGCGCGGCCGCGAGGTCGGAATGAGCGCAGGAGAACTCGAGCAATTCGCCGACGCTTTTGAGCATCGTGAGCGAGAGGTCGCTCAGTCAATCATTAGGGACAAGAGGGGGTAGGTAGGGGAGAACAGGTTGCAGATTATCAAGGCCGCGAGTGCCCTGACCACCATCAGTCAGGTGGTATGGATTCCGCTGAGCTTTTGATTCGGTGCTAGTAGGGCTAGGGACCCAAGAGCCAGTAGGTGCTCGGCTGGGGCAACGCCGGCTGCACCCTCGTCCGCGCTCCTGCCGGTTTGTTGTCATGAATCAACTGCCCCAGATCGTAGAGCAGCGGCTCGGCTGTGGCGATGTAGCCATGACCCAACAGATCGAGGTCGAGCTGTGAGACCGAAATGGTTTCAATGGGCCGGTGGGTGAAAATGGGCGGCTCCAAACCAACGCGTGCCTGATCGTGGAGCTTACGTGATGCCAGCAACGCCTTGTCCGCCCTGTATGTGTAGTTGGTAACACGGTGCGTTGCAAGATCCGCATAGGATTGCGCCATTTGCTTGAACAACGCCGCTGTGACGTCCGCAGCTGCCAGCACGATCTGTCCAATGGGGACTTTCAGCTGCCCGGCCCGTTTAAGGCGCAACAAGCTCTCTACCGTGCGCAGTACGAGGCGGTTGCCCATGCTGTGAGCGAGAATGTTGATCTCCTCGAGCCCGTGGGCCTTCGTCAATAGCTCGACGAACGAGACAAAATGCTTCTCGGCAAGCTCGACTCGTGACTCATCGGCCGAGTACGGCAGCAAATCGCCCTTCGATGGCCACGAAAAGAATGCCATGATGCCATCGACCCGCAGATCGAATCCGATCTGCGCCGCCCGCAATGCCGCGTCGCGGAAGCTGACGTTGTATCCATGTACGAATATCAGTGCGGTCCGCCGCTTCCAATGAGCGAGCTCGGCACCGATACTGTTGACAAAGTCCGCCTCATCGCACGATTCCACGCTGAGAATCCGAAGGGTGTCGGCTTCTTGCCGCAGTACCCAAGTCTGAAATTTTTG
This sequence comes from uncultured Gammaproteobacteria bacterium, assembly GCA_963807505.1. GTDB lineage: Bacteria > Pseudomonadota > Gammaproteobacteria > Steroidobacterales > Steroidobacteraceae > Bog-1198. Next base: position 22,973 of record CAWECC010000004.1, read on the forward strand.
CCGCAACCACGACGAGCCCAGCTCGCCGAAGCGGTGGGTCTTCGGAACGTGCACAAGGCATGAGCCTAGGTGAAGTTGCTCGCTGACTTCCCGCGTGAAGTAGGGCTCCAGCGACTCCTCGCCGGCGGGCTCCCGGTCTGTGCCGTACCATACGCGATATTGCCGCGTGAGCAGGTAGTCACGCTCCTCGCGAAAAGCCGGAGGCACCAACGCCTCGACCTGCTGCCTGTTGTCGGCATGTTGCTGTTGCAGTTGCTGTTGCTGCTGTTGCTGCTGTTGCTGCTGTTGCTGCTGCTGCTGTTGCTGCTGTTGTTGCTGCTGTTGCTGCTGCTGCTGCTGTTGCTGCTGTTGCTGCTGTTGCTGCTGTTGCTGCTGTTGTTGCTGTTGTTGCTGTTGTTGCTGTTGCTGCCCACGCCCACCCGCACGAGCAGAAGCCGGTCCCACCCAGTTTCGCCGAACTCCCGCCTGCGCGAGTACTTCATAGAGTACGGTCAACGCGGGAAGAGCTGCCCGGGCGCGGAGCCCCGCCGCGGCCGCCATGAGTTCCTCAAAACGCCTGCGCCAATCTTGTTCGCCCGGCATACCGCGCAGCTCAACCGGCGGCGCGAACGGATTTTCCGATAGAGATCCGGCCCAGAGGGCCGGGACCTCGGCGGCCATCGCCACCAACTCCTGCAGGATTGCGCGATAGGCCACCAGAAAATCATCGAGCGAGAGTTGGCGCGTGATCATTGGCTAGTCCTTGTATTCGGGTTTCAAAAGCGCGATCAATTTACAGGCCGATCGCCAGAGAGATGTCACCGAAAGCTTGGGCGCACACTCGATAGTAGCCGGAATCGGCTGCAAGCGAGTGTTCTTTCAATAGTACACCTACCGCGACACGGTGCTCGAAACGTGCTCGGCAGCTACTGATCGCTACTCGCGCTTGACGGATTGCGATGAACAGAAATAGGATTCTTCGACGGCTACTGGAGCGGCAGGGAGCGCCGCATGGCCCCTGGCTCAAATCTGGTGGAGACATCGCCGGTGATCGAGACCTTGGAAGCCTTGCGATTGGCGATGCCGCCCAAGCCCGTTACGGTTGCTTGCACCTGGTATTCACCCGGATGAGTGAAGGTGTGCTGAACCTTGAGGCCGTCCATGCTCGTTCCATCGCCGAAGTCCCAGTGGACGGCAAGCACCGGTGCTTCAGTGGACGAGGGAACCGCGCTCAAGGCCAGGGACTCGCCCGCCTTCGCGCCGTTGGCCGACTGGATCTCGAACGGAGGCTCGAGAGCCGGCACCGAGTTGTCGATCAGCTTGAGTACCCGGACTGAGTGAGCTTTTTGGACCAATGTGAGCGCGTCCGATGTGCTGCTGCAGCAGCCGGAGTCTCCGAAGACGTCCATGATTTGGTACTTGGCCGGGTCCTTGAGTCCCATGCTCGCGAGATCAATGACCCGGGTTAGCGGCTCATCCGACCAATTGAACACCGTGAGCACGGACTGGCGCCCGTTTTCCTTCAGTAGAAAGATGCTCGGTTGTCGGTCGCGGGGCGCATAGGTCATCAAATCGATGGGAGTGGATGCCCGCCCGAGACGGGCCATATCGATGAGATCCGTGCTCTTCACCAGGGCCAGCCGTTCCGCGGAAGATCCCAGGGTGGGAAGATCGTCTCCCAGCTCGAACATGCCCCCTGACACAGCGGACAGCGCGATGGACACCTTGGCCTCATCGAGGGTGAGCGGGCGCTGTCCTCCATGCCAGGATTGATCATCGACGGTTTGGGTGGAGACGGTGAATGCGTCGGGATCGGCAATGAAAAAATTGCGGTTCATGTAGTAGCGGGCGGCGATGCCCGAAGCGGCATCGCGGCTGGCATCGAAGCTGTGTCCCGTGTCCTGAGAGATACGGCCCGCGTCCACGATCCCGACGGGGTTCAGCATGGGGCTGCCGTCCTTGTCGAGCACCACGCTCTCGCCGACGGCGTCGCGAATGATTTTCAAGCCTATCCGTTGGGCTTCCAGTGCGCTGGTATTGGGGCGATGGTAGGAACCCTCGACGGCCGTGTCGTCCATGAAATCCATTTTGACGAAGCGCAATCCCCAATCGCGAAGCGTGGTGTATGTCTCTCTCAAGTAGTTCTGGGCGCCTGGATTGGTGGTATCCAAAACGTACAGAGGATCCTGCTTGTCGGTGACGTACCCGATGTGAATGAGCTCACCGGCGGCGTTGTGGAGCAGCCACTCCTTGTGGTTCTGAAACACCCAGGCGCGCTCCGACACTTCGAAGGGGGCGGTCCACAATCCAAAGGTAATGCCGCGGTGACGCACTAAATCCGCGATATAGGCGATGCCGAGGGGAAAGTGATTTGCGTCGGCCGTGGTGTATTCGCCGCGCGCGTATTGGTATCCCTCGTCGATCTGATAGTAGGTGTAGCCCATCTGCTTCAGGTTTTCGGAGAGCCAGTAGGCGTTCGTGGCGGCGGCACCCTGATTGATCCCGAAGTAATAAGCGGTCCAACTCCACCATCCGATGGGGGTCGCGGCGTTTACCCGAGCTTTGTGCAGCTGCCCCACGACTCGTCCGTACTGCTCTAGCTGCGCATGGTAGTCGGAGCCCACGGCGAACATGAGCCGCTCGGACGACAGACTCTCGCCGGGATTGACGGAAAGGCTTAAGTTCACCTGTTCGGAAGCCGGCGACTCCTTCAGCGACTCGCCCTTCATGATTTCGGTCGTGCCGGTCGCGACGGCTTCGTAGGACACGATGGACGTGCGAGCGCCCGCGGTTTGTTCTCTTAGATGAAAGATCGTCAGCAGCCGATCCGAGGTCAGGGCGCCGAGGAAGAGGCTCTGGCCACTCTGGCGGTTGTAGATGAGTTGGCTGCCCACGGCGCGGTGCATGCCCTTCCGCCCATCGCCCAGATCGCGTATCGCGAGCTGCGGCCGATCCTCGCTGTAACTGTCGGACAAGATGCGATCGGCGGAAACCGGCCCATTCAGGCTGATGAATGGAGCGTCGGTTGCGTGCACGGCGCGAATCGCCTTCACGGAGATCGCCTGGCCCGTGGTGTTCTGCACCTTGACTTCGATCTCCCCCCAGGATTGATCCCGGTACAGCCGCAACTCGCATATGAGAGCCGGCGTGCCGGGGAGGCCGGTGTGCGTGACCGTCAGAGTCGATCCGGCGCCGAATTCATCTTGAAACTCGGATTGCGCGATTCGGTGTTGTGGGTAGGCCGACGATCGCAGTACTCGAGGGCCGATTTCGGCCTCGACGTCCGATCGAATCACCACGCCGGTAATTCCGGTTGCGGCGATGGAATAGGCTCCGTCGGAGTACATGGCCGCCGACAGAGTTTTCCCCTGCACGGAACCGATCACCTGGGCTCGGTCGCGCGACGTCGAGTGCGCCTGATCGGCCGCAGTCGCCGCGCTATCTCCGACTGCAATGCCAGCCGCAAGCGTCAACCCGAGGCACGATTTCAACCATTGATTCATTTCGACTCCTTCGACGAGGGCGTGGCCGCGCGCGATTCCACGGTCTGCCACGGATTGCCGTACCACCGCTCAGCATTGGTGGCGTAGATCTTGCGAACGACGTCCCGGGGCAGCGCCAGGCCATGCACCGGTGCATCGAGTTCGGGAACTCTGAAAGTCTGTTCAGTGTTCAGATACCGCCAGTCGCGCAGCCAATTCGCGTGGGCCTCGCGGCGCAGTGCCGGGCCCTTGTCGCTCGAGTTCTGCGCCGTATCCGTGCCATACAGCAGCCGGTCCTGATAGCGGATGAAGAAGCGGCGAATCTTGTCCTTGTCCTGATTGGATTGATACTGCAACTGGCCCATGCGCGCGGCCAGATCGACCACGGCATTGGGATAGCGATCGAGAAAGGCCGCCAATCGATCGACGTTCCATTCGAGGCTGGCCATGTGCGCGCCCATGAACTTGATCTTCGGGTTCCTGTCCAGCATGCGATCGCGAGCCGCCATTTGCTCTTCGTAGGTGGGCATCTCCGGATGCAGGTACATGTGGTACTGAGGATGTTCCTGAAAGTATTCCTTGTCGCCGTTCACAGTCATATCCGCGATGGGAAGCCAGCAATTGCGCGGCTCCCCCAGATGCCCGATCAATACCTTGTTGCGCCGGCGGATGAATTCGAACACGGCATCGAACTTCGGATCGTCGATCATGACCAACTTGCCCTTGGCATCGCGAATGACCATACCGATGTTCTTCCATACCTTGACGCCGACGGCGCCGTGCGCGAATTCGGAGTCGAGTTCCCGGATCACGCCCTGCTGCCAACCCGGCTCATCCCAACCCTGCATGGAAAACGCGGCCGCGTAGGCGAGAGTGTCGGGATGGGCCGCGACCAGTGCGTGCGCAACCCGCCGCTGCTCAGCCAGCGGCGGAAAATCGGGATAGTCGACATTGATTGTCAGTAGACGGAAGTGATCGGCGGCAGCCTGATCGATCAGCGCCGTATCGGAAGTGTTGATGTGGACGTGAATATCGACCTTGTCCACCGAGGCGAACTCCGCCATCGTGAAAGACCCCGTTCTGGTGGAGCCCAAGGCCGATGCGAACGCCACGCAGCCGAATGCCAAAAGGGCGCCAATGATTCTGTAGTTCGTCACGATTCGATTTCCTGGCGTACTGTGCCGCTTTGCGCGCGCAGCCGCTCGATGGCCGCATTCGAGAGCGGGTGGCCGTGCCGCTTCGCGGCGTAGATGGCGGCGCCGATCCCCGGCGGCAGCACGGGTTCGCTGACCCGGTAGCCGGGCCGACATGCTTGCAGGGCCGCGGTGAAGCGGTCGAGCAACGGCGCGCGGACATTGTCGAAGACGCCGCCGGAATAGGAGACCGGCACCGGTTCCGCAACACCGAACTCGAGTTGGCGGCGAGTCGCATCCACCATGAGCGCCAATTCCTCTGCGGCCTCGCGCACGATGGTCATTGCCGCCGCATCCCCGGCCGCTGCCGCCTGGGTCACCCACTTGCTCAATTGTGCGATTTGCGCACGATCGCCCGCGAGACGCGAGAATACGTGGGCGCAGAGATCCAGATCTTCGGCGAGTCCCAAGCGTTGCCTGACAAGCTCATACAGCGGCCCCTTGGCTGCCCTGCCGTCGCTCATGCGCGAGAACAGGTTCAGGCCCCGGCAGGCTATCCAGTAGGCGGAACCCTCGTCGCTGAACAACTCACCCCAGCCGCCGCAGCGCGCAACGGCACCGTCGCGCTCGCCGTAGCAAATGGAGCCTGTGCCCGCGACGATGCTGATGCCGTCTCGGCAGAGCAGGGAGCCCGCCCAACCGCAAATCATGTCGTTGCCGCACAGATACCGATCGGCCGGCAGACACCGCCTCGGCAGCTCGCTCAGGGGACCGGTCAACAGGGTGTCCTCGCCGTATGCGGGAATACCGAAGAACGCAAAGTCCAATTCCCCGATGCGCACGGCGGCCTTGGCCACCACGGCGTTGACGCCGTCGGCGAGCAGCCTTCCGAGAGCATCCAAGCCAACGGTCAGGTGGTAAGAACCCGGCGCCAGATGCGTGGCGCGGATGCTTCCCTCGGAGTCGATGAGCACCACGGCGGTCTTGGTGCCGCCTCCGTCGACTCCGAGATACAAGCGGGGGGCGTCCATCAAAGAGTATGGATGGTGACGCCGGTGACCACGCGGCTCACCGTACCGGAATTGCTGGGCTGGTCGGGCGTGTTGCCCACGGACAGCGATCGATGAAACGCATAGAGCTGGCCGCACACGATGTATGGGAAGTACAACTCACCATCGCTGGCGTCGGCCAGATGCGGGGCGTGCAGGTGCTCACCTTCGGCAACGGCGTCATGATCCTGCGCTGTCACGGCGATCACCCGGCCCGCGCGGCCATCCGAGCGCAGTTCACGCAACAGATCGAGATCGTAGGGCCGCGTACACGGATCGTTGGACATGAACACGAACAGCAGCGTGTCGCCGTTCACGATGGTCTTCGGACCGTGTCGAAAGCCCAGAGGCGAGTCGAAGGCGGCGACGACCCTGCCGTCCGTCAATTCCAATAGTTTCAATGCGGCCTCGCGCGCCAGGCCCTTGAAGCCGTTGCTTCCCAGATAGACCACGCGCGAGTAGCTCTCGGCGGCCAGTTTGCGCAGCGTCGCGTTATGCTGCTCGAGCACCTGCCGTGTGCTGCGAGCGACGCGTGGCACGCCGTCTGTGGCATGGTCCAGGCCGTGGAACGCCAAAGCGGCGGCCAGCATCATGGCCGTGAAGCTCGAGGTCATGGCGAAACTCTGATCGTGAGTTTCGGGCGGCAGCAAAATGGCGAGGCTGTTGCGCCGTCCGCGGCAACGTTGGTAGAGAGTTCCCTGTTCGTTGCAGGTGAACACCAGCTGATGACACTGGCGCAGCAGTCGTTCCGCGAGGTCGACCACCGCGACGCTCTCCGGACTGCTGCCGGAGCGGCCGAAGGACACCAGCAGGGTGGGCACATCGCGCTGGAGATACAGATTCGGCCCCGACAACAAGTCCGTGGTGGCGATCGCTTCTACCCGTCGGCCGAGCTTCTGCAGCAGCAGCGGCGCAAGACATTCGCCGATGAAGGCCGAACTTCCTGCCCCGGTGAGAATGATTCGAAGATCAGGCTGGGCCAGCAAGGGGTCGAGAAAGCCTGCGATCGGCGCGGCGTGCTGGAGTAGCAGTTCCTGCGTGCGAATCCAGCTTTCCGGCTGCTGCGCGATCTCGCGCGCCGTCCACAGGGCGCCGCCGCGATTCAGATCAATTTCGTCCAATTGCAGGTAGTTCATTATGTGCTCGGGATGTCGGTGCAGGCAGCTGAATATTGCTGCAGCACCTGTTCGATGGAATGCAGCACCAGCTCGCGCGCGCGAAGGCCGATTCTGCCTGCGCGGATGGCTTCGTATTGCTTAGGCAGGTATTGGCTCACCAGGGTCAGGGGCGGCGGTTTCGAGTCCAGGTTCGCAAGCAGTCGGTTCAGCGCGGATTCGACTTCCGGCACCGGCCAGTAATACCGGATCCGATCGCTCAAGCTGTACTGTTGATCCAAGGTCAACTGGCGGCTGACGGACAGATAGTACTTGTTCCAATGGCGCGGGGCGGCCGTCATGGCCTGCTGAACCGTCTCCCGCAACCTCGAACACCGGTCGGCGCCCAGCCATTCGCGCTCGATCTCGTGGAGTCCCCAGAGCGCCTCGCGCATGGCGAAGGTCAGCCCGGGCCCCACCTTCAAGATCGCGAAGTGCCGCTGCACCAGCGCGCGTAGATTGGCCTGAGTCTGATAGTCGGTGGAGTGGGCCTCGAAGACCATGTGAGGCTGCGCTTCGACGACAGCGGCCAGGTCGGAGGCTCGGGGCGCTTGAAAGTCGATGACCTTATGATGATCGAACTCAACGCCCGGCTGCACCACGAGGCCGATCACCCGCGGCCAGACATGCTGCAGTCCCGCGGCTTGAAAAGCCTCCCAATGCGCATGGATCGTGGCGGTCGCGGCCCTGGCTTCGGTCAGCGCCAATTCGGCGAGCGACTCTGTCGCGCCGCCTGGGACCGGTACTTCGGTGCCCACGACGTACACCGGGGCTTCGCCGCCGCCGCGCGCCCAGGTTTTCTCCGCCACGGCGCACAATCGCGCCGCGCGCTGCGCCACGATGGCATCGGTGAGCGGCGTGGGGTCGTCCGCACAGGACATGGAGCAGTCCAGATGAATCTTTCGAAATCCCGCTGCGACATAGTCGGCGATGAGCCGCTCCGACTTGACCATGGCCGCCTCTGCCGGCAGATCCTGCCAGCAATTCGGGCCCAGATGATCCCCTCCCAGAAGCACCTGCTCGCCGGGTATGCGCAGTCTCGCTGCAATATCGAGCACGAAGCGGCTGAAATCCGCCGGACGCATGCCCGTGTAGCCGCCATCCTGATTGACTTGATTGGAGGTAGCCTCGATCAGCACCGGCCCCGACTGCCGCCGCACGGATCTGAGAGCGGCTTCGATCACCAGAGGGTGCGCGGAGCACGCCGCATAGATGCCCACGGAACGCCCCGCCTTGTGCCGCGCCACGATTTCTCGAATGACGTTCATGCGATGATGACCTTGACCCCGGCCTGGGTCAGCGCTTCGCGCGCCGCATCCGGGATGCCCGTGTCGGTTACCAGCGTCGAGAATCCTTGCGGTTCGATGATCTTGTGCAGACAGATCCGCCCGAATTTGGAGGAGTCCACGACCACGATGATTTCAGAGGCGGCCCGGCACATCATCCGGTTCAGCAGCGCCTCCGGTTCGAAATGCGTGGTGAGCCCCTTCTCGATGTCGAATCCATCGGCGGCGAGAATCAACTTGTTGACGTGCAGATCCTGCAGCGTCCGCTCGGTCTGCGTGCCGTAGAAGGACAAATTCTTCCGGCGCAGCGTGCCGCCCAGGAACACCAGCTGCACGTTCTCCCGGGTCACCAACTCGTTCATGATCCCGACGTCGTTGGTGACCACGACCAGCGAAGCGCCTGGCTCGAGGTGCCGCGCTACCTGTAATGCAGTGGTCCCTGAATCGAGCAGCACCGACTCATCGTGCTTGATCAACGCGGCGGCTGCTCTCCCGATGCGGGCTTTCTCCTCCGCGAACAGCGTGCGTTTGACCTCGATCGCCTGCTCGGTGGGCGAGAGCCCCGCGCGCCTGAGAATGGCCCCGCCCGATGAGCGCGTACAGATACCCTTGACGTCGAGAAAATTCAGATCTTTGCGCAGGGTCTGAGTGGAGACGCGAAACCGTTCGGCCAGCGCCGGAATTTGTACGCTACCCTGTTCACGCAGCAAGGTGACGATGCGCTCGCGCCGATTGCTCGTGTCTCGCCGGATAATCATGATCGGGGCCGTGCTCCTAGAGGGTCTCAGGGGTTGATGTTCCAACAGCGACCGCCACCGGCTCAGGCTCGATGGCCAGGAACAGGGCGGCAATGAGCGCCAGGGCGATGCCAACCAGTTTGGTTGCGGTGGGCGAGGCGCCCAGCAACACGATTGACAGCACCGCGGTGATGAGGGGAGCGCCCGCGTTGGTCAGCGGCGAGACCACGATGGCCTTGCCGTAGCGAAAGGCATACACCAGGGTCAACGCGCCGATCGAATTGAGAATCTGAATCGCTGCCGTGAGGTAAGGGCCATCCCAGCCCACGTTGATGGGCATGGAAAAGTCCGTCATGGCGAGCGCAACCGGAATCAACAAGAGACCGGTGACCGTCATATAAAAAAATATGCTTTCGGCATCCATGGTCGCATTGGCCAGCTTCATGAAAAATGCCTGCACACCCCAGGCGACCAGCACACCCAGCGCTGGGATAAACCACAACTGGTCATAGGCGCTGACCGAAGATCCACCTGAGTAGTCGAACAGGGGAAGCGAGCACAATGCCAGCACGATGCCGAGGGCGCCGAGCTTGCCGGTACGCTCACGCAGCAGGGCTAGGGACAGTACCACGGTGACCACGGGCGAGAGGGAAATGACGGGGAAAATCAGGTAAGCAGGTCCCGTCCTCACGGCGTGGAACAGGAGCATCTGACCGCCCGCCCCCAAGAGCCCGATCAGAGCGCCATAGCACACGGACCGGGCATCGTGCTGCAAGCGCCAGCCGGCTCGCCGCAGGGCGAAGAGTGCCGGCGGAATCATGGTCACGGCCCACACCGCGTAAATCAACGTCTCAGGAAAGCCGTGATTCGCGGGCAAGCCGGTGAAGGCACCCCACACCCCCCAGAAACCCGTCGTCACCAGGGCATAGGCCAACCAAGATCTTGATTTCATTGACTTTTATCCCTGAAGCGAAGCCATGTTCCCAGTTGAGGGGTCGGGGCGCGATCCGTAATCCGTTATATTTGAAACTTACGTAAATTTCAATAGATATAATTCTATCGATTATCACCAAATAGATCCCGTGCATATCCGTGTAGATCATTATTGAAAGTTAATACAGTTTCGTTTAGGGTCGAAGTTGTTGGCCGCCAGGTCCCGGGCTGCCCGGCCCTGCGGTACAGCCAGAATTAGAAAATGGGGGATTGTTATGCCAACGCTGTGCCTGCGTTCTGTTTTGTTCATGGCCACTGCCGCATCGCTGGGCGCAAGCTTCGCCGCGTTCGCCGTGGACAATACCGACGGCGCAGCATCCGCTGCCGCAAGCACGGCCGCCAACGCGAACGCCGATACCCAGCAGCTGCAAGAGGTCGTCGTCACGGGAATTCGCGCGAGCCTCGAGAAGTCGCTCGACATCAAGAAGGATGCGTCGGTGGTATTGGATTCCATCAACGCCACCGAAATGGGTCGATTCCCCGACGCCGACGTTGCCGACTCATTGGAACACCTACCCGGCATCACCATCGATCGCACCACCGGCGGCGAGGGTATTCATGTCAACGTGCGCGGCCTGGGACCCCAGTACAACATCACCACGCTCAACAACCGAATCCTCGCCACCGATGACGATAGCCGCGATCTGGCGTTCGACGTACTGCCGTCCGAAGTCATCTCCGGCGCCGACGTGCTCAAATCCGCCCAGGCATCCGCTCTCGAGGGCAGTATTGGCGGCACCGTGAATCTGCGCACCGCCAGTGCCTTCGACAATCCGGGGTTCCATGGTGGGGTGCACGCCGAGGGCAACGACAACGACATGTCGAAGCTGAAAGGCAGTAAATTTTCAGCCTTCGTCTCAGATACCAACGACGACAAGACATTGGGCTTTCTACTCGGTGCCGTGCATTCCGATACCAAGATCCGCACGGATTCGCTCAATGCTTACAACCAGAACATCTACGGCCCGACGACCTTCCCCTTCGACGACCCGAACGGAGCGCCGCTGGCCGCCACACCGTGCTGCATCACCTTTGGCTCCATCTTCGATGACAAGAAGCGCGACGCGCTTTCCGGCAGCCTCGAGTGGCATCCCACCTCGGAACTCAAGATAGCCGCCGATGGATTGTGGACCCACCTGAGCGATCCGCAGATCGGATACAACGAGTCTTATTACTTCGCCGCGCCGGACGCGATAGGCAGCACCTGGTCGAACCCGGTGGTCAAGAACGGCGTGGTGACCGCTGTCACGGTCAATGACTTCCAGCCCGAAACGGTGAACAACACCGTGAATCGCGTGGTGACCACCTCGGTCTACGGGCTGAATGTTGCGTGGAAACCGACCGACAGGTTGAGCTTTGTCGCCGACGGGTATCGATCGACGGCCGATCGGCCCGAGGGTGGGCAAGACACCTTCGTGACGGCGGGCCTGGTCTCGAATACACCGAACGCCCCGGACATCCTCAATTTTGCGGATGTGCCCAACAGTCTGCCGAACTTCAATGTGGCAATACCGCCAAGCCAGCTTGGATTGAAGGCGTGCCCCAAAGGCAGCGCCAGTTCGACCAACCCCGGCTATTGCTCTTATACGACTCTCATAGACTCGGGACTTCTCAACAACAACAACTACTGGTCAACCCACTACGTCGGACTGAATGGCTATTCGGTTCACGACCAGATCACGGGGTTCACGCTCGACGGCAGCTACACCATGGGGGCGAATTGGTTCGACAAAATCCTGTTTGGCGCCGGCTACAGCGATCGCGAGAAGACCCGCACCGATATCAGCAACGACTGGACCAATGGCTCCGGCCAGTACGGCACTTTGTATACAACCGCGGGTTGCCCCGTTCAGTGCAGCCCGTACTCCTTCGGGTCGCAGGGTTTCAATGTGATTTCCTTCGTCAATTTGCCGAATTTCTTGAAAGGAGCCGGCGGATCCTATCCCACCACCCTGCCGCAGCTGAATGTCAGTCAGCTGCTGGCATTCCTGAAGAGCTTGAACGGCAAACCTAACCCGTTCTTCTGCACGAGCCTGCCCTGCTCGACTCCTTTCGCCTTCAACCAAACCCTGCCGCAGCCCAATCCCTACAATTCGTACGATGTCACGGAACAGACCTTGTCCGGATACGCGGAAATGACCTTCGCCGGAACGAACTGGGGCGGAAACTTGGGGCTGCGCGTCGTGCGCACCAACACCTCCGCATCGACCGCCTTGGCTGCACCTGTCTCACTGTGGACGCCTTCCGACACGAACTCCTCCACGGAGACTTGGAATGTTCAATATGCCGCGGGTCAGAATTCCGTCACGCAGGGCCACTACGTCCTGCCGCTGCCCTCTGCCAATTTCAATTTCTGGGTCGTGCCGGAAAAAGTGCAATTGCGAGCCGCGGCGGCGGAGGCCATTGCCCGCCCCGACCTCAACGAGTTGGCGCCGACCTCGAGCAACAATGCCACCAACGGGCAACCGCAGCTCACTTACGGCGGCACCGCGGGCCTGAAACCAATCAAATCGACACAATTGGACCTCTCCGCGGAATGGTACTATCGGCCGCATTCTGCGTTGACGGTCGCGCTGTTCGGCAAGAAGATCCGCGACGACATTTATACCGGCACCCTGTCCAACGTCAATCTGGGCACCATACAGTGTGTGCGCGGACCCCCGGGCTCGGCAGCAGCAGTTTGCAGTCCATTCCCGTGGACCATCACGCAACCCTCCAATGGCTATAAGAGCGAGTTCTACGGAATCGAACTCGCCTGGCAACACATCATGGACAATGGCTTCGGCGTACACATGCAGTACACGCGCACGGAGAACAAGAGTTTCGACCAATACGGCAACAGCATCGGCGCAATCAATGCCGTACCGCCCCTGACCCTCTCGGCCGGGCTGCTGTATGAAAAGGGTCCCATCAGCGCTGATGTCAACTGGGACTACGCCGCAAGCTATCAGTACGCCTGCTCCCAGTGCACCGAGGTACCGGGCTGGCCCGCGGTCTCCAGTCCCTTCCAATGGCTGACCGCCACCTTCCACTACAAATTCACCCGGGAATTCCAGGTGTACGTCGAAGGCAAGAATCTCACAGATGCAGTCGCGCGGACTTACCTCAACGGCAACCCGCTGCTGCCCTGGGCACCCGGGCAGAACGTCGGCCAGAGCTTGAGCGGGGTGGGAGCAGGTTATAGCGCCTACGGCCGGACTTATACGGTGGGAGCGTCGTACCAGTTCTGACCACCGGTCCGCTCGGTGGTCTTGACGGCCCTTGATGCACTCCTACTAGACGCTGGGCAAGAAGCGCGGAACCGCGCGTCCTTTGGCCGTGTGTTCGAATCCGGAGGCGAGCTTGATCAATTTCGGTTCGCTGAAGGCGGCGCCGAAAAACGACAGCCCGACGGGAAGGCCGCGGTACAGGCCGGCCGGCACGGTGATATGCGGGTAGCCCGCGACGGCCGCGGGAGATGAGCATCCGCCGCCGTCCGCATCGCCGTTCACGGAGTCGATCAGCCAGGCGGGACCCGAGGTCAACGACACGATGGCGTCGAGGTTATGTTCGCACAGCACGGCATCGATGCCGCCGCCGCGGGTGGCGGTCAGGCAGGTTTCGCGCGCGCCTTGGTATGCCGCCTCATCCAGGCTGCCCTTGGCCTGCGCCTGGCGCAGCAATTCCTGATCGAACACCGGCATCTCCTGTGCCGCGTGTGCCTCGTTGAAGCGTATCAAGTCGGCGAGCGTTCGGACCGGGAACTCGCCCGGCAGCCGTGCCAGGTAGGCATTCAAATCGGCCTTGAATTCATATAGCAAAACGTCCTGTTCCGCGGCCGACGCCGCGCCATGCATGGGCAAGTCGGCTGGATCGACGATGGTGGCCCCGGCGCGCTGCAGAGTCGCCACGCACTGGTCCAGGAAGGCATTGAGCGGCGCGCTTTCGGCGAAGAAGCGCCGGGCGATGCCCAGCCGCGCGCCGCGCAACCCATCGGGGTCGAGGAAGCGCGCATAGTCGCTCTGGAATCGGTCGCCGACGGCGCCGCTCGCAGGATCGGCGGCGTCGGGGCCCACCATCGAGCCGAGCAATACGGCAGCGTCGCGCACGCTGCGGGCGAGAGGTCCCGCGGTATCTTGGCTATGCGCTATCGGCACGATGCCGCTGCGGCTCACCAATCCAAGCGTGGGCTTCAGGCCGACAATGCCATTGACCGACGCGGGGCTCACGATGGAGCCGTCCGTCTCGGTGCCCACAGCAACGACGCACAAGTTGGCGGAGACGGCGACCGCCGACCCGGAACTCGATCCGGAGGGGGTTCGATTGAGGGCGTAGGGATTGCGGGTTTGGCCGCCGCGGCCGCTCCAGCCGCTCACGGAATGAGTGGATCTGAAATTGGCCCATTCGCTCAAGTTGGTCTTGCCGAGAATCACCGCGCCGGCGGCGCGCAGGCGAGCCACCAGCGGTGCATCTTTCGGCGCATACCATCCCTCGAGCGCCAGGGATCCGGCGGTGGTCATCATTCGATCCGCTGTTTCTACATTGTCCTTGATCAAGATCGGCACGCCGTGCAAAGCACTGCGCGGTCCATGGCTCTGACGTTCACGGTCGAGTTCGGCGGCAATGTCGAGGGCGTGCGGATTGGTTTCGATGACCGCGCTCAAGCTCGGGCCGCGGTGGTCGAGCGCATGGATGCGGTCGAGATAGAGTTGCGTCAGCCGCCGAGACGTTAGACGGCCGTCGGCGAAGGCGGAAGCAATATCCGCGAGCGTCAGTTCTTCGACCATGGAGGGCGCATCAGCGCTCATGACGATGCCGGGGGCTGCAAGAGAGGCAATGGTGCCTGCCAAAAGAAAGTCGCGCCGATCCATGTTGGAAATTCCTGGGGTTGATTGAGTCGTATGTTCAGGCTGATCGCAAGTAGATGAGCGCTGTAGGACAGGGAGATGTCGCGCCTCAGTCGGGATCGTACCGCCGCCGCGGCGCCAGCGCCGGGTCTATGGCCGACCGGTACAACTTGCGCACCGCTGCGAAATGGGCGTCATGAATTTGTCGATTGAACAAGGACCAGGGCTCGCTCGCCTCGAGCACCGGCACTGCCGCTGACAGCATTTCGCGAGAATGCGCCAAGTCTGCGGCCGCCTCGTCGAAATTGCCGCTGCGCATGGCGCTGTTGATCTGGTGCAAGCTCAGCACGAGATACTTCAGCGTACTGCGCGCCTGGCCGCGTTGCTCCACGCCGGCGGAGACGATGGAACTCTTTCGCTCCGGAAACTGCTCGGTCAGATCGCGCAGTTCGCGGTCAATGGCATCCAACGTCATCGTGGCAATGGCCACATTGTGTTCCGGGATTGCGGTGTCCAGTACACTCAGAAAATCGGATATTTCCCGGATACGCGCCTCAACGTTGTCCGGGAGCAGCGTCTGCTCCCCATCCCCGATCGCCTGCAGGTAGGCGACCAAATCCTGCCGGTCCTGGGCGGACAGCCCCAGATAAAACGTGCGATCGAAATGGCCCACGACCTGTGCGTAGCTGGTGTAACGGCCATCGTGAAAGTAGGGTGCGTTGAAATTGGCATTCAACAGGGTCGGGGTTTTGAACAGTCCTCCCGAGCCGACGTCATGCTGCCGGTGATCAACGAATGCACCGGTGGGGACATGGCAGGCGGCACAGCTTAAAGTGGGATCGTGCGCGAAGGGCCGATGGAAAAGTGTCTCACCACGCCTTTCCGAATCGCTCAAGGGCCCCGTGAGCTTTCCTGCGGCTCCCAGTCGCCGATTCGGCACGAAATCGATGTCTTCGATGTAAGCGACCATGGCGTCCAGGACTTCCGTTGACGGCTCGGGTCCCGCGAATTCATTGACGATCACGTTGTGCAGGAAATCCCGCAGCGACAGGGTGCGTCCGTCGTGGCCGTAGGGCGCCAGCAGATGCGCGCCGCGCAGGCTGGGGATGGTCAACGGATCCAGCACGCCGTTATCGGCTTTCGGATTGAACAGGTGCCCGGTCGTGTCAAAGGTTCCGGACTGCGTCGATAAGCCCGGGATATACAATTTCGGGTTCGTGGTGCCATTCACGTGGCAGGTGTTACAGCTGATGCCCGCTTGGCGGGCGGGGCCGCCCAAGGTCAACGGCGAACTGAATGCCACGTCCCCCATGTTGACGAGGTAGGACTTGTGGCCGCCGCTGCTCTCGGAGCGGAACACTTCGCGCGGCTGATCGAAAGCTTCCTCACCGAGTTCAGTACCCGCGGGCAGCAGACTCGCGTTTCCGCTGAACTCAGCGAGTGCGCTCCCCGCCAGCGCCGCGGTCAGGGCAAGTACCGCGAGTGCGATGCCTGGTGGAATGTGTTTCCGTTTCCCGGCCATGATCAGTTTCTCTTCAATTTCCAAGCCCGGGTTTATCGAGACCGGATGCTTGCCCCACCATCGCCAAGTCATTAACCAGCGATTCGCTCGCATCGCGCAGCCGAACCTGATCGAGCGCCTGCAATGTCGGCACCGCCGCCAGCGAGCGCATCGCCGCCAGGTCGCTCGAGAACGATTTTGCCAGTTCGGCGTTGCTCTTCTTGGTCCCTTGCGCGAAAACCAGCTCGTAGGCCGCCGCAATGGAGGCGAGATTGTCACGAATTTCCGCCAGGGAATTGCCGCTGAAGGGCGATTCGCCGCCCTCCGCCTTGTTCTCTCCAATCTCGTAAATCAGTTTGGCCGTGCCGTTCAGCAGGCCCTGCGGCGTGAGGGTCGTCGTGCGCAATTGACGCTCGAATTCCGTGAGGTTGGCAACGAGTTCCTCGGCAGCCGGCAGCGCCTGTACGTCATGCGCGCCAAACAGCTTGGCCTCGATCGCATGGAATCCCCTTTCGGCATCGGGCCAGGCGTCGATTTTGCGGTCGAGATCGGGAAAATACTCGTTGGTGATAACTTCCGAGCCTTCCCAGCCGCCTCGCGCGGCGAGCCAGAACTGCTGTGCGCCCGTCAGATCCTGAGCGGCGATGCGGTCGCGCATTTTCTTAACCGCGTCGAGGCTGCGTGCAATCCGCTCGAGCACGTAAGGTTTGAAACTCCCTGCGGCCGCGTCGAGAGCCGCTGAATGCGCCGCGCGGACCGGCGTTGCAGGCGCGACGTTCGCGAGGCACAGGGTTGTCGCGATCGCGCCCGCCGCGTAAAGGGGCCTTTTGAGACGATTTGCCACGGATCGCGGACCCCATGCTGCCGGTTGCAAAAAAGTGCGGCTGATACCCGCAGTACCGGGGGCTACTCTATTTCATTTTTTTGACAGATTTGTGTCAGCGTCCGCACCGGATCCTCGACGGCCACGCGATGGGCCGGGGTTTGTTGCCACGTCATAAAACATTCACGGATCGTCGGGAATATTGCCCGGCGGACGATGGTCTCGCCGGTGCAGGGCAGGTAGCCGGCGCGCCAACAACATTCACAACCGAGGGACAATCACATGACTCATAAGGAATCGACCACGCGCAGCAAAACGCTGGCGGGGTTCATCGCAGCATGTCTCGCTGCGAGCATAGTGTCGACGGCCACGCAGGCGAGCGACCACGACCGCGATGACGGTTTTAGCAAGCGGCCGACCATCAAGCACGTCGTAATCATATTTCAGGAGAACGCCTCCTTCGATCACTACTTCGGCACGTATCCCGATGCCAAGAACACCGACGGAACTCGCTTCGTGGCACGCAGCTCGACGCCGACTGTCAATGGCCTGACCGACGGCAATAGCAAATTTCCCGAGCGCGTCAATGTCGGCCTTCACGACTTCAATGCCAATAACCCGGTTGGCACGCCCACGGGACTGGATTCGAATGGCAACGCCAATCCCTTCCGAATGACCCATGAGCAGGCCATCACGTGCTCCAACAACCACGACTACAACGGCGAGCAGTTGGCCGTGGACAGCGGATTGCTGGACCGCTTCCCGCAGCAAAACTTCCAGAACGGCGCCGGTTGCGCCACCGACGGTTCCACCGTCATGGGCTATTTCGACGGCAATACAGTCACCGCCTTGTGGAATTTTGCGCAGCGGTTTGCCATGAGCGACAACTCCTGGGGCACCACGTATGGTCCTTCGACCCCGGGTGCGCTGAATCTCATTACCGGCCAGACCGCCGGTGCCGTGGTACACACCTTCACGGGCACCAAGGGCGCGACCGGACAGTTGGTTGATAATGTTCAGGGCACATCGATTACCGACGTGTTCTTCGTCGGTAGCACCAATCCGCACGTCATGGCGGACGTCGTTGGTTCGGCGCATCCTGTTGCCGTTCAAACCGGCACCTTGACCACGGACGAGGATCCCTACCTCGACGACTGCGGCAACGACAAGGGCGGCACCGCCGCCGGCAAGGTCACGGTCGAAATGACCGGTAAGAATGTCGGTGATCTGTTGAACGAGAAGGGCGTTACCTGGGGATGGTTTGCCGGCGGCTTCCGCACGGCGGCGGCAGCCAATCCGCTGACGACCGATCCCAACCATCCCTTGTCCGGCGTCAGCAACGATCCGTTCGGTACGCCGACATTCGGCGGCGCCGCAAACGACGGTCAGGCTCAGAATATCGGCACGGCGAACTTCGCACCCGCGGTTTGCAACGCGGCCCATGTGCTTCACCCTGACTCGACCACTTCATTCGACGGCAACGCGGCGATCGTTCATCCGGTGCGCGTCGATTACAACGCGCACCACTCGCCGTTCCAATACTATGCATCGACCCGCAATCCGCATCACTTGCCGCCCTCATCTGTGGGCATGATCGGCAGGACGGATCAGGCGAACCACCAGTACGACCTGCTCGACTTCTATGCCGCGATTCAGAACGGCAACCTCCCGGCGGTCTCTTTCCTCAAGGGGATCAACCGTGACGACGGCCACCCGGGCGGCGAATCCGATCCGTTGTCGGAGCAGCGCTTCCTCGCGCAGACGATCAACATCCTGCAGCAGTCGAAGGATTGGGCCGAGACGGCCGTGTTCATCGCCTGGGACGATTCGGATGGCTGGTACGATCATGCCATGGGGCCGCTGGTCAATCCGTCCTCCGCCGCAGGATTCGACGCGATCAGCGCGGCAAACGGCGGCAACTGCGGTTCGCCGAAGTCCGATGCCATTCAGGGCCGCTGCGGCTTCGGCCCGCGCTTGGTGCTGAACATGGTATCGCCCTGGGCTAAGGTGAACTACGTTGACCATAGTCTGACGGACCAGACCTCGATGCTGCGATTCATCGAGGACAACTGGAATCTCAACTATATCGACGGGCCTTCGACGCGTGATCCCAGCAATGGCCTGCGTAAGCCGGCCTTTACCGTCGCCCCTCAGAAGCAGTCCTTCGATGTGGTGACGGGATCATTCGACAACATGTTCGACGATGAACGGCATATGGAGAGCTTCATCATCAACCCTGTGACGGGTGCGGTGATCAGAGACGACCGCCGCTGATCTTGGAATTCGCCCGCCGTCGGTGGCTCAAACCCACCGGCGGCGGGCGACTCTTCTTCAGCATCCATGCCTGCAAGTTTTTGAGCCACCGCGGGGGTCGGGGGGGAAGTGAGCAGGGGGTCTCATCTACTATCGGGTGGCCACCGCGACTGCCGCCGCCGCCATGAGCGTGCCGCTGCTACGATTGAGCAGTTGGTTTGCCCGAGGACTCTGAAACCAGACGCGCGCACGCGCGGCCGCGAGCACATAGGCCCCCAGGATGGCGGGCAAGATAACCGTGATCGCAGCGGTGATTTCAATGTAGCCCACTGCCGGCAGGCTTTCCAGATTGACGACGGTGGGCAGTAACGCAACAAAAAATATCATAGGCTTTGGATTGCCTAGGGTCAGTGAAATGCTACCGAGAAATGAAGCCAAAGGTCGTTGCACGATGTCGGGTGCGTCGATCGGATCGAGGCGTCGCGCCGGCGCGGACCATAGTCTATAGGCTAGAAAGAGGAGATACGCGGCACCCGCATACTTGACCGCGACGAATGCGGAGTGAGCGGTTTGCGCGAGCGCCGAGAGTCCGAGCGCTGCGCCGAGGAACCAGATCAAATCGCCGACGACGAAGCCCGCGATGAATGCCGCAGCACCTTGTGGGCCATGTGCCAGACCGCGGCCAATCACGGCGGCGACTCCCGGCCCGGGTGTCGCAACCGCAAGAAAATACACGCCGCAAAAGGTGACAAGTCCGTACCACGACACGCGGCGCATCCTTTCGTTGTTGTCCTAGGGAGTTCTCGAGAGGCAGTCTGCCAATTTACTCCATAGCATATATGATCGTCGCGATCGGCCGGGAGATTTGCAATCTGCAAATGCGCGTCTTTCAATACTTCCACGGAGAATCCCCATCATGAATATATTCCAACCGCTGCTTGTCACCGCAATGCTAGCCCTTCCGTTTGGGGCGTTCGCGCGCGAAACCAGCGACTCGGCCGCCATCGTCGCCGTCATGGAGAAATCTGCGGCCGACTGGAACCGCGGCGACCTCGACGCATTTGCCACCTGCTACAAGAACTCGCCGGACATCCTATTTATCGGCCATACCATCAGCCGTGGCTATGCGCAGATGTTGGCGGAATACCGCAAGCACTACGCCTCGCGCGAACAGATGGGGCAGCTTGGCTTCTCGCAACTTCAGGTTCAACCGCTGGATGCGCATTTCGCGACGGTCACCGGTCATTTTCACTTGGAACGAGAACGGAACGGCGGCGGAAACTCGGATGGCTACTTTCTACTCGTTTTTGAGAAGACTGTGGACGGTTGGAAGATCGTGCGGGATGACTCGACGCAAATCTCCGCCAGCGAGAAATAGCAATGGACAGTTCTACTGCGCATCGGGAAAAGTGACTTGAAGTAGGCTGCCGCTCATGCGCGCGGTGCCCCCCTTATAGCCCTTGAGTCGGTTGCCGGGACTTAATTGTATGACTTTACCATCACGTGGAAAAGTCATATATTATCCAGAGAGAACGCAAGCGCCGTCAATTTCCGGCGTCCAGGCGTCAAAAACCAGGCATTTGAGCATTGGGACGTGGCTATTAACGCGGGGATGAGAATATGCAAATTTGGTCGAAAAGTATTCCGTGTCTTGTAATAGTCGGATTTCTCGCCACAGGGTGGGGACGAGCGGCGGTTGCCGACACGACGCCCGATACAACGCCGGGCAGTTCGCGGGGCGATTCGCTCGAGGAGGTTGTAGTCACCGCCCGGCGTCGCGAGGAGAACAGTCAGTCAGTGCCGATCTCCGTGACGGCGTTCTCGCAGAAAGACCTGGATGACAAAAACATTCACACCATGAATGACCTTCAGTATTCGGTGCCCTCATTGACGGTAGGCGGTGTCGGCGCCGGGTTTCGCGACAACCCCCAAGTAAATCTTCGAGGTCAAGGGGTCAGCGCCGCCGGTCAAAACGGTGTCGTTCAGTACTTCGACGAGGTGCCGGTACCCGTCGATCGATTTGGCCAGACCGGTCTTATCGGTGGTCCCGGAATGTATTTCGACATGGACAACGTGCAGGTGTTGAAGGGTCCCCAGGGTACCTTGTTCGGCCGCAATGCGACCGGTGGTGCGCTTTTGCTGCAAACGAAGAAGCCGACGGACGAGTTCGGTGGATACCTGGAGCTGGCCGCGGGCAATTACAACGATCGGGAAATCGGCGGTGCGCTGAACCTGCCGCTGTTTTCGGATACGCTGCTCGTCCGCATTGCGGCGAGCGGGAAAACGCGTGACGGTTTCACCCGCAGCCTGGGAACGCCCTCCGATCCGAATGGCGGACTCATGCTGGATAACGTGAATTATTCGGCCGAGAGAATCTCGGTGACCTATCGGCCCACGGCCGAGATTGACAATGAGTTTGTCTACTCGGGTTTGAGCTCCCACAACAACGGAACCTCCGACATTCTCACTTACGTGGACCCCAACGGTCCAGCCGCAACGCTCTATCCCGGGCTCCTACAGGCCTTGGCGGAACAGCAAAAGCTGGGTCCTCGAACACAGATTGCAACGAGCTTGGATCCCAAAAACAATCGCGACAGCGCGTTTATAACCGATATTTTCAGCTACGATATCAGCAGCAACCTAAAATTCCGCAATATTTTCGGGTACATGAAATCGCGCATCAATGAGTCTCTCGACCTCGACGGCTCACCCTTTGCCATTCAAGACTTTCCTCCGTATTTGCAGAAGGACGACACCGAGCAGTTCACCGAGGAGGCGCAATTGCAAGGTATCTCATTCGACCAAAAGTTCAATTGGACCGTCGGCGCTTTCTATCTCAACCTTCCGGCAAAGCCGTATGTGTACGTACCGCAGGATTTGCTGGGTGTGGCCAGCGTCATATCACATGAAGCGGCGGAGCGCAGCGTCGCCGGTTACGCGCAGGGTACCTACGACCTGTCCTCGTGGGTGGACGGCCTCAAGGCGACCGCGGGCGTCCGCTACACGTCGGACTACGAGTTTTCGAACGCACAGTCATTGACTGCCAATGCGCAGTGTACGGACCCGCCGCCACCGAATACGGATCAGAACTGCGCGAGCATACAGAAAGGGAATTTCCACGCGCCGACGTGGACGTTGGGGCTCGACGAGCAGATTACGCCGAAGACGCTCATCTACCTTGCGTCGAGACGAGGGTATCACAGCGGCGGCTTCAATCTCTTCGGCGATCCCGCCGCGGGGCACTTTTCGGTCGGTCCAGAATTCGTGACGGACGAAGAGGTCGGCGTAAAGTCCGATTGGAGCATCGACGACACGCAAGGACGTACCAACGTCGCGATTTACCACCAGGCCTATAATGCGATTCAGATAGGGCAGACCATTTTGTCGCCGGTCGGGGTGCCGGAGTTCATCATCGCGAATGCCGCGGACGCATCGATCTGGGGAGCGGAGCTCGAGACGACCGTCAACGTCACCCGGGACTTTCAGGTCGGCGGATTCTTCGACTGGCTCGATTTCCGTTACAACAATTTCGAGCCCGGCGTTAACGCCGTCTTCGCGGAGGCGAGCAAGACGGATCAGCGACCGCCGATCAAGTACGGGCTCAACACGCGCTACCAGCTGCCGTTGGACGCACGTATCGGCGAGATCAGCGCGTCAGCGACGTTTGCGTGGCAGTCAAGGAACGGCGACCACTCGCAAGTGGAAGGGGTACAGGATGAGTTCGGTATACTCAATCTCAATTTGAATTGGGTTCATATCGCTGGCGGACCCGTCGATGCCACGTTCTTCATGACCAATGCGACCAACAAGACCTACGTGTTGACGCCGAATCCCTTCTCGAGCAGTTTCGGATATTCCACGAGCATTTATGGCGAGCCGCGCATGTACGGAATCCGGGTCAAGTACTCATTCGGCGCAGAGGCGGGACATTAAAATGATATCGGCTCGACATACGGACCGCTCCTCGCGGGCGGGTTCGAAGTGGTAGGCGGTGTGACGAGTTTCGGGGATCGAGTCGTGCTGGTGACCGGCGCCGCGAATGGTATCGGGGAGGCGATCGTGCGCCGCTTTCACTCGGAGGGCGCGCGACTCGTCGCATTGGACGTAGACAAGACGGGTCTCGACAGGCTGGCGGCGGAACTCGCCGGCGTCGAGCCGCTCATTTGCGACCTGGCGCAGCCATCGAAAATCGCGGAAGCGATGCGGCACGTGGAGAAGGCTTGCGGGCACGTCGATGTTCTGGTCAACAATGCAGGAATTGCACAGAGTTGACATATACTCGCAGCCGACTATGAGCATTGGCGGCGGCTGTTTTCGATCAATCTGGACGCCCAGTTCTTGGTAAGCCGCGCAATCGCTCCTCTCATGCAAGCCAAGCAAGCCGGGGTGATAGTCAACATCGCTTCGATTCAGGCGATGCTAAGCGAACCGTGCGGCAGCGCTTATGGAGCCACCAAAGGCGCCATCGCGGCATTTACGCGGGGCTTGGCGGTGGATTTGGCTTCAGCTGGGATTCGCGTCAACGCCATCGCGCCGGGGTTCATCCAGACGCGCATGTCAATGAACGCCGAAGGTGTTGACGAAACCTCAACGGAAGAATTTCAGGACTGGTATGTGCGACGGCGCAAGATTCCGATGGCGCGGGCCGGGCTGCCCGCAGAAGTGGCCGGCGTGGCGGCGTTTCTCGCATCTCCGGACGCCAGCTATATGACGGGCCAAACTTTGATTGTCGATGGGGGTTTGACGGTAACGTTCTGAGGGACGGTGCGGCTGCCGCCGTCCAAAGATTTCACCCCGGGCTACTCGGACTCTTGAAGAGGCGGCGGCCATTCACCAGGATCTCCACATCGACCCGATACTGCCGCAGCGCGCTTTCGTTGATTTCAATTCCCAAGCCCGGCGCATCCGGCAGCGAGAGCTCGCCGGTGTGATCGATGAGTAGATGGTTCGTCGTGATGTCCCGTGCGAGTGATTTGGGAGCCACTGGATACTCGCAAATGCAGTAGTCCATCAGCCCGGCATAGGGTTGCAGTGAGGCGCTCAAGGCCAAATGCGACGTGAACGTGTGATTGACGTACGTCACCGAGCGCTGTGCCGCGTAGTCGGCCACGCGCTTGGCCGGTCGGATGCCTCCGATTCGACCGCAATCGATTTGGATGAAGCCCACGCGGCCGAATTCAATGAGGGACTCCGCAAAAAGCGCGTTGTGGGCCCCTTCGCCGCCTGCAAGCCGCACCTGCGATGATTGCTGCGCCAGCGCTCCGTAAGCACCAAACGCGTTGGCGAGAAAAGGCTCTTCGAGCCACACAACCCCCGCCTCCTCCAGGGCGGGGAGACGCAGCTGCGCCGAGGACACGTCTTCCCGCCAAACTTGCCCCACGTCTACCATGAGTTGTCCATCGGGCCCCAGCGCCTGGCGCGCAGCCATAAAGTGGTCCCGATCGACTTCCACTCGGCCTTGCCCAATCGGGCCCCAGCCGACCTTCACGGCACGGAATCCGTCAGAAGAGGCCTTTTTCACTCGGACAAAAGTCTCGCTGGGATCGTCTCCGAACAACATCGACGCGTATGGCAGCTTCTTCCCCGCCCGCTTGAATCCGAGCAGACGCCAAACGGGCTCGCCCCTGACTTTCCCCAACAGATCCCAAAGTGCAATTTCAATCCCGGACCAGGTGTGAGCCGCCTGCAGCAGATCCATGCTGTGGCGCTCGACCAGCGCGGCAATACGATCGATATCGGCAACATCGTCAATACGTTGACCGAGCACGGAGTCGGCCACCGGCCGGCACGCCCCGTGAGAAATCGGGCTTACGAACGCTGCAATCGAGGTGAGCGGCGACGCTTCGCATTCCCCCCAGCCTTGATGGGCGCCCGCGGTCACCCTCACCAACAAGGCGTCCTGCGAACCATCGGCGTCCGTGGTCACCTCGGGCATAGACAGGTAATAGAAATCCACAGCGTCGATTTTCAACACGATCTGCTCTCGATAGATAACATTGCGTAGAAACGAGTTTGACTATAAAGTATGATTTTATCAAGTGCCCGTCTCAAATCGGCGGTATTTCGGGGCTCAACGGGCGCGAGGCAGCGCCAATCGGCGGCCAGCAGGGAATACAAGGGGCTTCTATTATGACAAATAATGTTCGGCGTTATGCGGGTCAGGTTGCCGTCGTGACCGGAGCGGGAAGCGGCATTGGTCGAGAGATCGCGCTCAAGCTCTCCCATGAAGGGGCGCGAGTGGCGCTTTGGGACCTGAGCAAAGATTCGCTCGAAGCGGCAGAGGCGCAAGCCCGTGCTTCGGGATCCGAAGCCATGGTTAAGTTGATCGACGTATCATCCGAAGCGGATGTGGCCGCCGGAATGAACGAGGTCGTCTCGCGCTGGGGTCAACTTGATGTTGTGGTCCACTCTGCAGGGATCGTCGGTCCAACGAGCACCAACGCCATTGACTACGCGGCCAGTGACTTTCGGCGGGTCGTTGACATCAACTTGACGGGGTCCTTCGTGACCGCCAAGCATGCTCTGCGCTACATGGCACCCGCCCAGTATGGCCGGATTCTGCTCCTTGCGTCCGTCGCTGGAAAGGAAGGCAACCCGGGGATGGCGGGCTACTCGGCGAGCAAAGCGGGCGTGATCGGCTTGGTCAAGGCCCTCGGCAAAGAATATGCAACGAGTGGCGTCACGGTCAACGGCATGGCGCCCGGTCTGATTTCAACGCCAATGAATCAGGGCACGGATCCGAAAATGCTTGCATACATGGTGGCGAAAATACCGATGCAGCGGACGGGAACAACCGACGAAGCGGCGGCCATGGCTTGTTGGATTTGTTCAGCGGAAGCCAGCTTTACGACCGGCTTTGTATTTGATTTGTCCGGTGGACGGGCCACCTACTGAACTGCCCGACCGAGATAGTTCAGCCCCCTCAGCGCCCGGGAACCTATTATCATCACGCGGTATCCTCGTTGGGGAACTGCGGCAATGAAGAAGAAAACACCGAAAGATCGACCAAAGCGGCAGGCGATTTCGCGGAACCCGCCGGTAAATCAGGACCTTGCGGCTGAACGGACCGGTTACAGGCTCCGTGGTCTACAGGGTCGGCTGATCGATTCGATCGGCTCGGCCATCGTGACCGGTCAGTACGAACCAGGTGAGTACCTTCCGGCAGACCGTGAGCTCTGCGCGCTCTATGAGGCCAGCCGGCCCACCATTCGAGAGGTCATTCGAATACTTGAAGCCAAAGGGTTGGTTCAGACGAGGCAAAAAACGGGAACATGCGTCAATCCAAGCCGACTCTGGAGCCTGGTCGATCCGGACGTTTTGGGTTGGTTTACCGTTAGTACCCTGAGCGACGATCTGCTCCGGGACCTGGTTGAGCTGCGCCAAATCATCGAACCCTCCGCGGCGAAGTTTGCCGCTGGGCGAGCGACGCTGTCCGACATCAGCGGCATCGAAAAAGCATATGAGGCGATGGCCGCCGCCACGACTGACATGTCGTCATATGCACGGGCGGACGCGGCCTTTCATTTGTCGATTTTCGCGGCAAGTCACAATGCACTTTTATGGAACCTATCTCACGTCGTTTCGGGGCTTCTGAGACTCAGTTTTGAGTTGTCGCAGGAGACTCTGAACGACTCCGACAATACGGTCGGCGGCGATCTCGTGGGGCATCGCGATGTCCTGGAAGCAATCAGCCGCGGCGATGGCGTGGACGCCGAGGAGGCTATGCTGAAAGTGGTCCTCAGCGGAAAAGCCGCCCTTGCCCGACGACCGAGGCGCTGACGCGGCACGGCGTCGGCCCACCGGAAACGGGCGGGCAGGTCTAAGTTGAAGAGCATAGAATTATAAAGTATGATTATTTCTCATGGATTGTTCATGGTGAATCCGAATGAAGCTGTTGCGATACGGACCGGTGGGAAAGGAAAAGCCGGGAATCCTCGATAGCAACGGGACCGTCGGTGGGCGGTGACTGAACCGCCCCCTCAGAACGGAAAACGGCCGTCGCTGTTGGCGATGCCGAAATGGCTCGTGTACTCGGTGTTGACGATCGGCTGCTGGGGGGCATGGGGCGCGGTATCGAAACTCGCCTCAAACGATATAGATGCGAATACGAACCAAGTCCTGTTCACGCTCGGTCTTCTACCCCTTATCGCCATTGCCGTGCGTTCGCCCAGTCTTTCGGTCGGCGTCGGCGGAGTACGCCGGGCGGGAATCGGTTGGGCTTTTCTGACCGGAATCCTCGGTGGCGCCGGAAACATCGCATTTTTTCGTGCGCTCGTCGTTGGTGGGCAGGCATCCATTGTGGTGCCTGTCACTGCATTGTTTCCGTTGGTCACAGTAATACTCGCGCTCGCCGTTCTGCGCGAACGGATCGGTCTGTTGCAGAAAATCGGACTCGCCTTGGCGCTGATCGCGATTTACCTCATCAGCATGGAGTAGCGATGAACTATTCCTGGATTTTCTATGCGGCGGTGGCGATGGTGTTTTGGGGGATCACCGGCGTGACGCAGAAGCTCGCCACTAACCGCATTTCGAGCGAGCTGTCTTTCCTGTGGTTCGCCTATGCGATGATTGCTATTTCATTGGTGCTCGCCGTGACCGTCACGCTGCAGTGGCACATGCGGTCCTTGACTGTTGTTCTGGCGGTCGTCGGGGGGACTTTGAATGGACTCGGAGCCCTGACCAGCTTCAAGGCACTCGAAAGCGGTGGTAAGGCGTCCATCGTGATTTCGCTCATTTCGCTCTTTCCGCTACTGACCGTCGCCTTCGCTGTGGCGGTACTACACGAAAAACTCACCTTGCATCAGGGTTTTGGCGTTGTAATCGCAATCATCGCGGCGATTTTACTATCCATGGAGCCGACGCCGACCGCGCCGGCGCGCTGAGGGAGAGCTAGGCCGGTCTGAGGACGCCGTCACGACCTACTTCAGCAACCGAGTCGATCCCGCTCTGTACCTTGAACAATACATCGGTAGCAAGAGTCTGTCCGGGAGCAAGCATCCGGTGTCGGCCTGCGGCCCGCATGGCATCGAAATTGACGGGATATCCGGTGCACGGCTCCAAAACGGCAACATTGTGGCTACGCCAGCCACCGTAGCTGGCGAACAACCAGCAATGCGAAAATATCGCCGGGTCAAACACCAGAGCACACGCGAGACGGGTCGCCGTGTTGGTTAGTGCGCACCAGCCAGCTTGCATCTCGGTGCCGTAGAAAAAGTACATCTGACGCGCATCGGAAGGCGGAATTCGTCGTAGATCGACGGTCGTGCCGTCCTGCTTTCGGAGATAGGGCCAATCAAAGCTGGGCGGGGCGCCGACGAGGGTCCCTGGAAAGTTGGGTTCGAGGACTACTTTCATCGCCGGAAAGTCGATCCGATGGTGCTCGCTCACGGCCAGCGCCGGGTGAAGTTTCCACATGAACGGAAACGGCGTTGTGCCAGCGTTCCGGAATACATGCCGGAATTCTATCTGCGCCGAATCGCGCTTCAGCACGATCCTCTTTTCGATGGCGATCGCGCTAATCGGAGTGACGTACCGAAGGTGTACACCGACTTCGTCGCCGCCGGCGAATGGTTCAGCCTGCCATTGCCCTGTCCAAAGTTCACCGTGGTCGGGATAAGCCTCGCCGTCGATCAGCGTTGCCTCGTCGTTCGGAAAGAGCTCGTCCCACCCGCCGCTCCAGACATCGTCATAGCGCGAGTTCATGGGCAGCCGCGACGGCCGCACGCGTGAATTGTTCCAAAGGAGATCCGTATCCGTCGGCTTGTGGGTGATTTGCCAGATTCTGGCGCCGGCCTCGGGTAGGACAACCACACGCAGAGAGCGATTCTCCAAGACCACGGCGCGAAGGCCGTGGAAGCTCCAGTCCGCGCTGACGCCTAAATCCATCGCCAGAGAATATATAGAAAACCGGCCGCTGCATAGCATTGAGAGCGCACAGAATGGGGTTGCGTAGTAGCGCCGTCAGTTGCTCCATGACTCGCCGCGCATCAGCGTACCGCCGTCCGCGGCCGAGATCAGAATTTGTAGCGGACTCCGACCGTGGGGTTGATGTTCGTCGTGTGGAGGTAGCCGCTGGCCACGCCGTCGTGCACGCCGCTGTACATGGCGCCCAGGTAGGCGTCGAAGTGCTTGTTGAAGAAGTAGTCGGCGTCCAAGGAAAAGGCGTCGAAGCTGCCGCTGCAAGTGCTGTAGCCAGTCGTCGCGCAACCCGCCTGCTTGCCGGTGCCGTATGAGTTCTGATTGTAGCCATAATAGGCCACGGTCAGGTCGAGCGAGGGGGCGACCGTGTAGCGGGCGCCGGCCCAATAGACGTTCTGGGTTTTTGAATTGTCGTAGGCATTGTTGGTGACGAAGGCCAGAACGAAGCCACCGATGTCGTCGAATCCGGCGCTCAGCGGCCTCCTCGGGTTGGCATATTTGATGTGCTCATAGCCGGCAAAGAATTTCAATGGGTCGAATTGATACGAGGTCATGAGGGCATACGTCGTATTGTCCGATATGGTCGCCGCCAGAGAATTCGTTATCGAATACCCCAACGCCGGGAGCTTCGCGACTTGAGCGGCGCTCAAGTATGTCGCCGTGATGGCGCTGTTGGCCTTCGCATAATAGGCATCGACCGATGCACCCGCGTATCTACCGCCTATATCCGCCTGATAGAGGGTGTTGGCCGATCCCGTGGATCCGTTGGACTTGTACAGAGCACCCACGTGCGCCAGATCGCCGAAATCCACACGGTACTTCGCGGCCGAATCGACCCGGTTGTCTTCCTGGCTGCCGCCACCCGAATACGTGTTGGACGCGCCGAGCAGGCCGAACGCCGAAGCGCCGTAATTGGGATCGTACTTGGTCATGCCTTCCCATAGCAGCGTCGGCTGACGGCCGAAGGTGACGGTCCCGAACTGCGTCGATTTCAGGCCGACGAATGCGGTCTGGAAGGCCTGACCTGCCGAACTGCCGTCGACATTGACCGTTTGGTTGGCCAGGGATCGGCCATTGTTCACTGCCAACGACTTCAGGGAATCGGCGAGTTCGCCGGACTGGGGGTTGAAAAAGGACTCCACCTGAAAGACGGCCGACCAATCACCAGCCAGCGGCTCGAGCCCCTGAAGGCCGACTCTCGACTGGCCCATGTTGCTCGGCGTGAGACCGGTCACCGAATGGCCGCTATTCTGCCGCACGATGTTTCCGCTGGCGGCCGGACGGAATGGGGTGAAGGGGGCACTGTGCGTATCGAATTGAAGACCTATGTCGACGACACCGTACAGCGTAATGCCGTGCCATGTCAGGCTGTCATCGCCGGTGATGCCGGGTCCGGTCTTCTGCTGCGCGAGCGCGGGGGCCGAGACGATTATGGCGCTCACCAGAGCCAGCCCGCACCACCTGAGCCTCGGATAGAACGAGAATGCGAGGCCATTGCGTCCGTTCAGACGCGTTCTTCGCGTGAAATCCATCGATTCTCCCTCTCTCCCAAATGGGTGTGTTCTTCAATACCCAGTTATTTGATAGGGACCGTATGAATTGGACCAATACCGAGTTGAACGTATCAAATACGAAACCGGCATAAGGCAGCCAAGAAGTAAAGGCGGGGACGAACCAGGCCACCAGCGGGAGGTCGAGGGCGGCCTCGGCTGGGGGTTCTGTTCGATGGGGGTAAGTGCAGGGGCGCTCGCCGTGTGCGGAGCGCCCCTGCGGTTCAGGCCGAAGTCACCGCTTCAGACGGTGGCAGGCTAACTCGCGCTCACCACGGCCAGAAGAACCAATCGGAGGGAGGCGAGCCGAAGCCACCAAAATTTGGCGCGTCATAGTGCTTGTGCACAGCATTGGCGCTGATCTGTTGTGGTTGGACGCCGAGCCCCGTGGATGCGTACAGCGGCAGGTCACTGTCCTCGAATGCAAACACGAAAACTCGATTGGGGTTGTCGGCCGGGACCGCGCCGAGGTCGGCGGCCGGCGTGCCCGCGTCCTTGGCGATGAAGCTGAGGAAGTCGTTATCATTGGTCACGTACAGCGTATGCACGGTCTTGCCGTTCATCTCGATATCGGCGCCGAACGCCTCGCCCTCGATCTTTGCCGGGACGGTGTTGGCGGCGATTCCCGCCGCACCCACCACCGCGACCAAGTCGAGGAAGGGTTTCGAGGACTTCACCACGGGCGTGAAGCCGCCCTTGCGCAGATCGGCGATGTTGCTGACATCGGTGGCCCCAGTGAGGTCGATCTCGTAGAGAAACTTCTCCTTCGCGTTGCTGTTGTCGTCGTTCGCGGTCTCGAAGCCGGTACCATCGCGCTCGTCGATCAGGAACTGATGGCTGTTGACGGCCAGCAGTTCGCTGATCGCGGTCTTGGTGGTATCGAGCGGATAGGCGTACTGGTGCGTCACCTTGCCGGAGTCGATGTCGATGGTCACGATGCGGGTGAAGGGCGTGCCGCCGGCGGAGCCGTTGGCGTTGTAGTCGCCGCTCGTGCCGCCGTCCTGGATCAGCGGACTCTGCATGGCCACTACCAGCGTCCGACCGTCGGGGGTGATGGCGAGGCCTTCCGCGCCCTTGTTGGCGATACGCCCCTCGCTGTTGCCGTCAACCACCGGTACCCCGGTGCCTGTCTCGGTGTTGGTGGTCGTATTCGGATGGGCCACGCCGAAGCTCTCCGGCATCGCGAAGGAGCGGAGCCGCTGACCCGTGGTCCGATCGAACTGGTACACGTACGGACCGTACTCATCGGAAATGAAGACCGACCGGCCGTCATTCGACATGCGCATGCCCTCGGTATCTAGACGCGCATTCAGCGGCCACAGCGAGTTGTGATTGGGATCGAAACCATCCGAGCGGCCGGTGAAATAGTGGGTGTGGTTGACGAAGTTGAGCGGCGGCACGCCGGAGCGGGTGGGCGCACCGGATATCTCCGTCGTGCCGTTCGACCCGGCCGGCCCGTAGTTGAGCGGCGTCGCGTTGGAGAGCAGCGTGGTGGCCTGCAGGAAGGGCGTCAGGATGTAGGGCAGTGCGGCCACATCGAACGGCGCGGTGCCGGCGGCGACCGCACTCGGGTTGAAGTCTGCGTTCGGCAAGAGCCGCAAGCTGTAGGTCTGGAATCTGTTGATGTACGACACGGTGAAGTCGATGTTCGTGCCGCCATACCCGCTCACCGCGTTCGGACCGCGGTCGGGCAGCATCAGGAAGGTGTCGCCGCCGGCGTAGGCAATGGCTGAGCCGAGGCCCCCCAGCCGGTTGCCGGGAACCCCGTTCTCGAGCGGCCCAGAGGTGTCATTGGAGAGATCCTGGGAGGCGCCGCTCGTACTGGAGGTCGCGATCAGCTGGATGCCGGCGTGCGCATTCAGGAGGGGCATCGCGGCGACCACTGCGGCAGCGAGTAGTTTTCGGTCAATGAATTTGTGCATGAGGACTCCTAAGTTTTTCTGTGGGCTTGCGCGCCGGCAGCTTCGCCTGATGCCGGCGAATCCGGCCGGCTCCCGAAAGCCGTCGAAAAATTAAGTGAACAACATGACAGTTGCATGACTGGCGCGGGGAGCCTGCTCTATGAATTCGCCGCAAGGTAGTCGCAAGGGCGTCGTTCGACCGCCTCAGATGACCGCTGAACTGCCCTCGCCGCGGTGCTTGATGTTGCATCGACAGGACACGCCATAGCGAAAGGGGAAGAACCACGTGATGCGCACCCGCTCCATGGAAATGCCGGCCGCCATCAGCAAGCGGTGCCAGTCGGCCTTGACGAAGGCGCGCGCGACCGATAGCGGCGCATCATGCTGAACCAGACGATTGAAGCCAAACAAACGCGTGACGCACTTGATGAACGCGTAAGGCAGTCGATGCCGATGCAAATCGTTGATGAACCAGCCATGTACCGCATGCGCGTCCATCCACCGGATGAAGCGAATCACCTCATCGTCCGTCAGATGATGTGTGAATAACGAGCTGATGATGAAATCGGCCCGGCGCTCGGGGTGAAAGTCGAAAATGTCCGAGGTTTCGAACCGCACCGGCATGCCCACCGTAGTCATTTCCGCGGATTGCTTCGACCATGGATTGAGATCGACGCCGACAAGATCGGTCTTGAGCCCCCGCCTGGCCGCCCATTGGCATATCCGGCGCAACATGTCGCCGCCGCCGCTGCCAATATCGATGATCGACACGGGCTGCTGCGGCTTGCCCGCCACGAGCGCCCGGCGCAGCCATTGCAAAGTTGGGCGATAGGCCAAGGTATAGATATTGATGCGGGTAAGATCGCGCAAATAAGCGTGGAAGGCGGCGAAGCTCAAGGGTTCGGTATCCATCAATTCGAGCTGCGTGCTGCGTCAACTCAAATCGTGCTTCATGCGGTAGTATAGGCGATGCCATGCCCACGATAGAACATGAAACCACCACCCGCGACGATCGTGAATCCGAGTGGTTCGGGGCAACACGCGTCAAGCCCGAAGACAAGACCCGCCTGGTGCAAGGTGTCTTCGCGTCGGTCGCTTGGCGTTACGACTTGATGAATGACGTCATGTCGGTCGGGTTGCATCGCTACTTCAAGGCTCGCCTGGTCGCACTCATGGATCCGCGGCCGGGGCAGAATATTCTCGACGTTGCCGGCGGAACCGGTGACATCGCGCTGCGTTGTTCCAGGCGCACACAGGGCGGCGCCAGGATCGTCGTCTGCGATCTCAATTCCGCCATGCTCGCGGCCGGCCGTTCGAAAATCGCCGGTGAGCAGGGCGCCCTTTCCGGCATTGAATGGATCACGGGCAATGCCGAGAAATTGCCGCTGCCGGATGGCAGTGTCAACACCTACTCCATCGCCTATGGCTTGCGCAATGTCACCCATATCGATCAGGCGCTGCGCGAAGCAGCGCGCGTCTTGCGTCCCGGCGGACGCTTCCACTGCCTCGAATTCACCTCCGGTGTGCGACGCGGCCTCAAGCCCCTGTTCGACGCCTATTGCCGCATGGTCATGCCGCCGCTCGGTCAATGGATAACCAACGACGGCAGCGCCTATCGATATCTGGCCGAAAGCATCCAAAGGTTCCCCGATCAACCGACCCTGGCCGCGCGCATCGACGCTGCGGGACTCGGCGAGACGAAGTGGATCAATCTTCTCGGCGGAATCGCAGTGATTCATTCGGCGCGTCGCAATTAGAGGCCCTGCACAACCGCCGCATCACAGGCACCCCGATCAGCGCGAGCACGAAAATCGTCCCCAGCATCAGCCATGCCTCGTTGAAAGACTGCACCAGCGCCGCGCGGTTGACCAGGGGCCTAACCAGCTCCTTGGTCGCTTGATCGATGGGCCCGTGCAGTCCCTTTTGAAAGAGCGATAGAGGTATGCCGACGATGCGTGCCGCGGCGGTGTCTCCTGCCTGAAGCCTGGCGACCAAGTGTGCGGCGTGTTCCGGCGCGCGCTGTTCCAGAACGATATCGATCAGGGCGATCCCGATGGCGCCTCCGAGATTTCTCATCAAGTTGAACAATGCGCTGGCGTTCGGCATCCGCGCCATCGGCTGCCCTTCGAGCGCCAGGCTGGTCGTCGGCAGCAGACAGAGGAGCACGGCCGCGCCGCGCAGAATTTGCGGCCACAGCAACTCGTCGAAATCAGTGTCGTAAGTCATGAAGCCATCGGCGACCAAGCCGGCGGCAAACACGCCATAACCAATTGCCGTCAGCAACAGCGGATTGACTCGTCTTGCCGCCATGGCGGCAAACGGAGCCACCGCCAGCTGAGCGGCACCCATGACCACCATGATTTTGCCGATTTCGAAGGGAGTGTGCTCCCTGACAAAACCGAGGTAAAGCGGCGTGATGTAGACCGATCCGAACAACCCCATGCCCAGCACGAAACTGTAGACGCAACCGAAACTGAATTTGCGGTCCGCAAAACAACGAACGTCGATGACCGGCTCCGGCGACGACAGACAGCGGCGGATGGCGAAAACTCCCGCAATGGGACATAACACCACGAGCGATACGATGAGGCCCTCGCTCCACAGTTGCCTGGGCCCCTGCTTCAACGCCAATTCCAGACTGACGAGGCAGACGACAATGAGCAGCAACGCCGGCAAATCGAGCCTTGCCATCAATGTCCAGTCCGACCTTCCGATTCGAATCAGGCAGCCGGCCGCCATCGCAGCCGCGATTCCAGGCACTACATTGATCAGGAACAGCCAGTGCCACGAATAATTTTCAGTGATGTATCCGCCGAGAACGGGCCCAATCGTAGGTGCCAGCATGGCGAAAAGACCACCGATGGTCGTGGCCAAGACATGCTTCCGTTCGGGGAACATCGTGAACACGGAAGTAAACACGATCGGTATGAGGGCGCCCCCGCAAAATCCCTGGATGATGCGGAACAGCAACAGCGTTTCGAATTGGTGACTTGCGGCGCAACCGACGCTCGACGCGGCAAAGCCGGTGATGGCGGTCACAAACAGGCCGCGCAGCGACATCAACCGGGTCAACCAGCCGGTCAAGGGGATCGCGACCACTTCGGCAATGAGGTAGGCAGTTTGAATCCAGCTCAGGTGATTCGTGGCGATAT
This sequence comes from uncultured Gammaproteobacteria bacterium, assembly GCA_963807505.1. Taxonomy (GTDB): domain Bacteria; phylum Pseudomonadota; class Gammaproteobacteria; order Steroidobacterales; family Steroidobacteraceae; genus Bog-1198. Next base: position 58,710 of record CAWECC010000004.1, read on the forward strand.
GCAGGGCAAACTGGATGTCGGGTAGGGAACTGGCGACGATCTGGACATCGAGGATCGCCATGAACATGCCTAGACATAATGCAAGATATCCGATCCATGTCGCAGGACCGACAACCTCGGCGGAAACGGTGGAGGGCGCTGCCATCTTCAATGCCTTGCGGTTCGCCACGAGATGCGGGATGCATTGTTAGCACGGTACCAGAGGCAACGGGAAGTCTCGCCCTTCGGTGCGGCCGACCGGGCATCGTGCGCTGTCGATGCCGCGCGAGTTCACAGGTTGGTCGTCTTGTCGAGAAGTTTATTCGCCAATGGGGACGTTTCACGATGGTCCGCGGTGACTTTTTGCCCCTGGCGTGGATGTTGGTGTAAAAAACCCAGGGAATCGCATGTGTGCGGTAGCATAGGTAGCGTTTGCGCGGAAGTGCCGGACTCTATAGATTGGCTCTTTCGAGAGTGCGCTAAGGGGGATGAATGTACTTGAATACCATTGGCACCGCGCTTCCTGCACGCCGCTACACAAAGGCGGAATGCTGGGACGCGTTCGCCGCTTCCGACTGGTTCGGCCGCCTCGATACGCGCTCGCACGCGATTGCGAACATGGTTCTGCGCCGGGAAAACGGCATCGACGCTCGCTGGCTCGCCGTGGACTCGCTCGAGGAAGTATTTGCCATCGACCCTGACACGCTGCACAGGCGCTTTGCCGCGCATGCGCCTCGCCTTGCGGAGCAGGCCGGGACCGTCGCGTTGCGTCGAGCGGCGCTCGCTCCGCCGGCGATCGATGCGGTCGTCGTGTCGACGTGCACCGGCACCCTCTGCCCCGGCCTCAGCGGCTACGTCATCGAGCGCCTGGGACTACGGTCCGATGTTCTCGGTTTTGACCTTGTGGGCCAGGGCTGCGCCGGGGCGTTGCCGAACTGGCAGCTGGCGAGCGCGCTGCTTGGCGCCAAGCAATGCGAGCACGTACTGTCGATCTGTGTAGAGGTCTGCAGCGCCGCGATGTATCTCGACGACGATCCCGGCGTATTGATCAGTGCGTGCCTGTTCGGCGACGGCGCCGGCGCAGCCGTTTTGTCGCAGCGGCGTCCGGCCGGCCGGCGCCAAGTGGAGTGGCGCGAAACCAGTTCGCTGACCAACACGGATGCGCGTGAGTCGCTGCGCTTCCAGCACCGCGGTGGAATGTTGCGCAACGTGTTGACTCGCGCCGTACCCCGGCTGGCCGCGCAGCACGCCGATGAAGTTCTCGCGACCGCCCTTGCGCGCGCCGGCGTGACCCGCGAGCAGATAACGGGTTGGATAATGCATGCCGGCGGCCGCGACGTACTGCTCGCACTCCAGGACCGCCTCGACGTGGGTCCGCAGGCATTGCGTTACAGCCGCGACGCGCTCCGCGAATACGGCAACCTGAGCAGCGCCTTCGTCTACTTCGTGCTCGATGCAGCTTTGGCCGACGCTGCGCCCGGCGGGTGGTGGTGGATGTCTTCCTTCGGCGCGGGATTTACCTGCCACGGCGCCTTGCTTGCGGTCGAGTGATTCGCGGACCCGCGGATTGTACGGATAATGGGCTGCCTACCGAGGAGATGTCATGAGCACGCTTGAGACACTACAGGACATTCTGGTCCGCGAATTCAATCTTACTCGTGAGAAGCTGGCGCCCGACGCGGAACTCAGCACGCTCGGCGTCGATTCGCTCGACCTGCTCGAACTCATGTTCAAGATCGAGGACAACTTTGCCGTCAAGATCCGGGACGACACTCCGACCAATTTGGTGACCGTCAGCGATGTCGTCGCCTACATCGACGGCTTGCTCGCGCAGCCGCCGGCGGTGCGGGCCACGGTGGGCGGGAATCCGCACCCGAACGCGCGATCGTAACCGTGACGATGCGTCGCGTCGCGGTCACCGGGCTGGGCGTGATAGCACCGCTCGGCAATTCCGTTGACGAGCTGTTCGCCAATCTGGCCGCCGGCCGATCTGGCATAAGGCGCCTGGCGGCGCCGCTCGCCGAGCGGCTGAAGTCACCGATCGGCGCAACGGCGGACTTCGACGGGAGCGCGCATTTCCCAGCCCCGCGGTTGCGCATGCTGGATCGCGTCAGTCAACTCGCCCTCGTCGCCAGCGCGCAGGCCGTCGCCGATTCGCGAATCGACTTTGCCGGCGAGCGTCGCGAGCGCTGCGGCGTTTGCGTGGGGACGGCCATGGGTGGGGCCGAGTTGACCGACGAGGGATATCAAACCATTTATGCGCTGCGGTCGGATCGTGTCAAACCGTATAACGTTCTTACCGCGATGTCGAATGCCGCCGCATCCTGGATCGGTATCGGCTATGAGCTTTGCGGACCGAACCTCACCTATTCCACGGCCTGCTCGTCCTCGGCGGTGGCGATTGGGGAGGCAGCCCGCAGAATTGGTTACGGCGATGTCAACGTGATGCTCGCGGGCGGCGCCGAGGCGCCGCTCACGTTCGGCGTCCTGCGCGCATGGGAAGCCATGCGCACGCTGGCGGCCGAGGATCCGCGGGACCCGTCATCCTCGTGTCGCCCGTTCGCGAGTACGCGCACAGGCCTCGTGCTCGGCGAGGGCGCGGCATTCGTGGTTCTCGAAGAGTGGAGCCACGCGGTCGCACGCGGCGCCCAGATCCGCGCGGAGCTGTCCGGCTACGGATTGACGACCGACACCGCGCATATCACGCGGCCGACGGTCGCGGGCCAGGCGAGCGCCATGCGCGCGGCGATGAACGCGGCCGGGGTGGAGCCCGACGCGATCGACTACGTCAACGCTCACGGCACCGGCACGCTGCAAAACGACGCCGTCGAAACGGCCGCTCTGAAGGAAATCTTCGGAGCGCGTGCCTATGGAGTGCCAGTGAGCTCGACGAAATCCATGCACGGCCATCTCCTGGGTGCGGCGGGTGCATTGGAGTTCGTGATTGCGGTTGCGAGCCTCGAGCGTGGTATCGTGCCGCCGACAATGCACCTCGATTCGCCGGATCCCGCCTGCGATCTCGATTATGTCGCAGGGCGGGCGCGGGCAGGCGTGCCGCTGCGGACCGTCATGTCGAACTCCTTTGCATTCGGCGGCACGAATGCGGTGTTGATCGCCGCGCGCAGCGCGCCGCGGTAGAAGCACCCGTTCAAGAGACTGTAGAACCCGCTACCGGAACGCTCCTTGGTGCACTTCGATTCTCAAAGGCGTACGTGATGGTGGAGACCGGGAGATCGGCCGATTTGTCGTTGGGCGACACGGAGTGGAGTTCCGCCCCCGTGATCAGCCGTATGCCACCACCCAAGGTGAGATACGACCAGAACCAATTCATCATGGTGGAAATGCGGTTACGTATGCCCAGCAAGAATCCGATGTGCACGGCTCCCCAGAGCCACCAAGCCGGAGCGCCCCATAACTTGATGAAGCCGAAATCCGCCACGGCAGCCTTGCGGCCGATCGTCGCCAGGCTGCCGCGATGGCGATAGGCAAATGCGGCGGGCGCGGGGGTGCAGTAGATCTTCGCGCGAATATGCCGCGCCGCGTACTTGCCCTCCTGTGTCGCGGCGGACGCGAGCCCGGGCACGCTCTGACCCTTCCAGCCGTCGCTCGCGGCGGTGTCGCCGATCACATAGACATTTCTGAGGTTGGGCACGCTCAAATCCGCCGCCACCTTGACTCGCCCGGCATTGTCGGCGCGTGCTCGCAGCCACTTGGCCGCCGGCGAGGCCTTGACCCCCGCGGCCCATAGAACCGTTCTCGCGACGATGGTCTTGCCGTTCACCGCCACACCGAATGCGTCGATGCGTTCGACGGGGCTGCCGGTCAACACTTCGACGTCGAGTTTTTCGAGTGAGCGCCGGGCCCGCATCGACAATATTTCGGGGAACGCCGGCAGCAGCCGCTCGGCCGCTTGCACTAGGATTACGCGGGCATCGGCCGGATCGAAATTGCGGAAGTCCTTTTCCATGCCGAAGCGGGCCAGTTCCGCAATGGCGCCCGCCAACTCCACTCCGGTGGGGCCGCCGCCCACGATGAGAAAGGTCAGGAGCGCCGCTCGCTCGGCGGGGTCGGCGGTCGCCTCGGCTCGCTCGAAGGCGATCAAGATACGGCGCCGGATCTCGATCGCATCTTCGATGCGCTTCAGGCCCGGGGCGTATTGAGCCCACGCATCGTTGCCGAAGTAGCTATGCGTCGCGCCCGTCGCGAGCACCAGATAGTCATACGGAACTGATTCGTGGCCGAGTAAAACCCGCTGGCCGACCGTGTCGATGCCGGAAACCGACCCCAGCAATACTCGCGTATTCATCCACGCCCGAAACAGCGGCCGCACCGGCGCCGCGATATCGCCGGGGCTCAAGCCGGCTGTGGCGACTTGGTATAGAAGCGGCTGAAATAAATGATGATTGGCGCGGTCTATCAAGGTGACCGAGGCATTGGCGCCGCGCAACGCCCATGCGCAACTGAGTCCGCCAAACCCCGCACCCACGATGACGACTCGCGGCGAAGCCTCGAGCGCCGTCGCGCTTCGCCGCGAGCGGTCGCCCCAGCGGGACACCAGAAGGCGGGCGATGAGGTGATCGACCGAGAGCTTTCCGGCTCCGTAAATGATGAAAATGCCGGCCATCATCAGCAGATACAGGGCATCGGTCAGACGCGGATCCATCATGCAACCGAGCGACAGCACCACGACGAGAGCGACCATCACGTAGCGCGTTGCTAGACCGAACAGCAGCAATGCGCCGCCCACCAGTCCAACGTTTGCGAGGAATCGTTCCACGGTGTCGAGCGGAAGCCAAGCGTACAATCGGCCGGCGTGCTCGGCGATCCACGCCGGCCGGATCGCCGTCAAGAGCAGCGCTGTGCCGAGCCAGATGCGCATCAGCGACAGGAAATAAGGCCCGCAATTGGATCGCACCCATTCTGAGGTCCGCACGATGCGCGGGATAAAGGGCAGCGCGCTGTCCGCAAGGCCGCGCCTCAGCAAAGTGTCGATGGCGATGGGACCGGCACCATACACCGTGTACCACCCGCAAAGCACCAGCGCGAACAACTGAGTGTCGAGCGACACGTGGTCGAATCGAGCCAACGCCGATAATAAGAGCATGGTCGCCGCGCAATAGCGGGTCATGAATCCCACTGCCAGCAGCACGCCGCCAAGCACCTCTATCGAAACACATACGTACGCGGCGCTTGCCGAGGACATCCAAGCAACGGCATATCCGTTAGCGGCCAGATGAAGCGCGGCCGGCCAGTGGGTCAATCTGAGCGCGCCGGAAACGAAAAACATCTGCGCCAGCCAAAGACGCATGGCAAGCTCGAATTTGGGCCACAGCAGGCCGCGCACCGCCCGCACACCCCAGTCGGTGCTCTGTCGGGCGAAGCGTAGGATCGCGTCTGGCCAAGTGTCCGTCATGATGCCGTCTCCCGTTGCTAGGAAGTAAGACATCCCTGCGTGCCGATTTATTCCGGCCCGACCTGCCGCGATGTTCGATTGTGTTAGCTGCGTGTCATTTCACGGTCAGATCAAGGGACATGCCGTGCCACTTGTGACCAAAGACCGGACAGTAGACCTTGTAAGTGCCGGGCTTCAGGTCCACCTGCAAAGTACCGCTTTCGCCTTTCTTCAATCTTGGTTTGATCGCCTGCTCGATTCCATTCCCCTCGATCTCAAAGCCGTGGGTTTCGCTGCCGGAGTTCGTCACGTTGAACGTCGTCGCACCCGCGCCGATCGAGGTGGGCATATCGATCTTGTACTCCGTGAGCTGCACGTCCACCGAACCTCGCGGCACCGGGACTCTCTCCCTGCCCCAACGTGTTACCGCACGCCAGCATCAGTCCGAGACTCACGACTCCTGCCGCGGGGAAGATTGCCTTTTTCACAGTTGCCTCCTGGTGTTTGGAATGAAGGACGAAGCCATGATTAGCCGGCAAATGCAACTGCGCCATCCGACACGCGGAGGCCGGCCATCTTTCGCAATCCGCCGACCGCCAAGCGCACGGCACCAGCTCCGCCTGTCTGGGCAATCAGGTATGGTTACATCACGGGAGGCATGAATTGTGACGCAAAGCGAAAGAATTGAAGTGTTGATCATCGCCGCTACTGTGCCGATCGGATGGTTCGTATGGCCGCATGTCTTCGGGCCGATGCCAATTTGGCAGATTGTGCTCGGACTCTCGGCCCTTTTGCTGGCACAAAGCCTGGTACGCGACACCGCGATTATCCTTCGCAGCCGATACACGTCATCTCTCGGTGTCCGCAAGCAGGCGCAGTGTTTTTGCCTGGAATCAACTGTCGGTTCGATTGGAGTAGCGGTCGGCGCGCTGCTAGCAGCCTTGGGCGGATCGTCGCAGGTGGATATCGGCCCGTGGGATTTTGCTGCAGCGGCCACGGGAACGATGACGTTGGGCTTCCTCATCAAGGACTTGATCATCACCTGGAAGCCATTCGGAGTGAGGCGCGAGAAAGATCACTTGAATCTCGTGGTTCGCTTCACGAATAAATCAAGTTGAAAAACGGGTTGTGGTCCGGTGTCAACCCCGCGGCCATCATCGTCCGTCTGGCACCGGCTTCGAGCGCGAAACTATTTTTGAGCCGGCCGGTAATCTTCGTCCAACGAGCCATTGATGCGTCGCAAGAGCTCCAACAGTTGTGAAAGTTCCGCAGCGGTTACCTTCGCGAGAGCTGCCTTGTTGACCTCCGCGGCATAAGGCAGCAAAACGGTTTTCAGCTCGCGGCCGGAATTGGTTAAAAATATGTTTATTTTGCGGCGGTCAACACTATTGCGCCGCCGTTCAATCAGACGGCGCTTCTCCATGACGTCCATCGCGGCAGCGGTGGTCGCCTGAGTAAGACCGAGTTCGTCGCCCAATTCCTTTTGCGTCAGGCCATCGTGTTCCCATAGAAGCCGCAAAAAAAACCACATGCTCAGCGAGACGTCGTGAGGCGCCAAGCGCTGTTCGAGCGATCGGGTGAAGGCCCGGAATGTCTTGCGGACGAGATACCCCGTACTGAGACCGATCTTGCTGTGATCTACTTTCGCGGTTCGCTTGGGGGTGCGCGCGGAAGCCTTCTGGTCGGTATCCTTTTTTGAGTTCATGACGAGAGTCTTGGATTCTAAACAATATATCTGCTTAGAGCATATCCCAAACACTCGGTGCAAAGCCAACGCCGGCACCGATTTTGCATTGATGAGGGGCGGCCCACGCGGGCCACAGCGGCGGTCCGCCGCGGCACTTGCACATCGATTGGAAAATGTATAATACTTCGACATCGAAGGACTGGTTCGATATCGAAGTACTTGGCGAGGTTAGCTATAGGTGGAATCGCCTAGCTGACCGAGTTTCGGGAACCAATTAATAAAAGGCGTGATGGGGGGCATGTACATCAGCAATAAAATTCCAAAGGACGATATTTGGCAGTCTCCGTTCGGGAAAGCGGCGGGTGTTCTGTCCGGTGCGCCGGCCAAAACCCGGCGCGTCGTCGTAGGAGCCTATCCGGATAATGATGCGTCTGCTGTGGCCGTCCCGCATCTGCTCGATGGGGGACGCTCTCGCGATGGCGATCATTACTCGGATAGACTTCTAGTCGGGGCGTTCCATCTGAAACGTTTCGTGCACCGTCGAATAATCGAAATAACCAAGCCGCGCAATTTGCTCGAGACGTTCGGCGCTCACGCGGCCGTCCACTATGACGTCCAAAGCAATGTGAATGCCCACGACTTCGCCTATCACTATGTGACATTGGCGTCGCGTCGCGCTCACGGGAAGCTCTATGATCTGCCAGACTTTACACTCGAGAGCCGCTCGGGATCCGGCGGCCCGGGGCGGGCGAACATTGATGGAAGGTACCTGTTCGACTCCGGCAATGTCGAATTCACTGACTCCGTGATCAAGGGCCTTGGAAGTCAGGTTCATCGCTTCTCGTTGCTTCCAATCCACGAGGTTGATCACGAACTCCGGAACCTCGCGCACATTTCTCAGCGTGTCCTTGGGTGCACCGGCACCGTTCTTGGCGCTCGGCGCGAACATCACCATCGGAGGATCGGCGGCCACGATGTTGAAATGGGAATAGGGGGCGAGATTCGTCTTCCCTGCCGCGCTGATCGAGCTTATCCAAGCGATCGGCCGGGGCGCCACGAGAGCTGGAAACGGATTGTGAGTCAACGGTTGCGGCCGCAGCGTGACTCGTGGATCAAAAAAGAGCATGTATCTATTCCTTCTCGGGAGCCGCGCGTCTCATCGTTGCCAAATAGTATGATATCGAAGGATATGGGCGCGGGAAAGCGCGCATACCAGCGAGACTTCGATTGTTCCGTCATATCGCCTGGAGTAATTACGTGACCGACCCAAAGGTTCCTTCCCCCATCCGATCCGAGACGCCGACGCCGTCGCCTGAGGCCGGCAAGGTCTTCGGCAGTGATGCGATCGCGGTAATGCTGCGGGAGCTGGGGTTGCCCTATCTCGCGCTCAATCCCGGCGCAAGCTTCAGGGGACTGCATGACAGCCTGGTCAACTACCTGGGCAATGAGCACCCCCAGATGATCTTGACGCTGCACGAGGAGAGCGCCGTGGCGCTCGCGCATGGCTACGCCAAAGCGTCGGGCCGAATGATGGGAGCGATTTTGCACTCCAACGTGGGACTGATGCATGCCACGATGGCCATATTCAACGCCTGGTGCGACCGCACGCCGATGCTGCTGCTCGGCGCAACCGGACCGGTCGATGCGGCGAAGCGCCGCCCCTGGATCGACTGGATTCACACCTCTACCGATCAGGGCGCGCTCATCCGCGACTACATCAAGTGGGATGATCAGCCCGGATCGATCGATGCGGCTTTGGAGGCATTGTTGCGGGCGGCGCAGATCGCGCAAACCGCGCCGCGCGGTCCTGTCTACGTCAATTTTGATGCGGCCATTCAGGAGGCCGAACTCGCCGCATTGCCGCCGACTCTGGACGCGCGCCGCTATCAGCCTGCTCCGGACGTGCACCCGGGCCCTGAGTTGGTCGGCAGAGCGGCCGCGCTGCTTTCCGGCGCCGCCAATCCGGTGATACTGATGGGACGCGTCGGCAGAAGCGTCGCGGCCTGGCGCGAGCGCGTCGAGCTTGCCGAGAAATTGGCGGCGACCGTCATCGTCAACCTGAAGACGGGCGCATCTTTCCCGACGGATCATCCTTTGCTGGCTGCGCCGCCGGCTTTCTTCCTCACACCCGACACCAATGCGCTGCTGCGTTCGGCCGACGTCATCCTGTCTCTCGACTGGATCGACTTGGGAGGTACGCTGCGAGAAGCGTTCGGCGGTACCGACATCAAGGCGCGCGTCGTGCAGGTGTCGCTCGACCAGCATTCTCATCGCGGCTGGGGTAAGGAATATTTCGGTCTTGCGCCGGCAGACTGCAGTTTGTTGTGCGACCCGGATTCGGCGGTACCGCTTCTTACCTCGGCGAGCAGGGTACGAATCGGGCGCGAGCGCGGCTCGTCGAACCCCATGCGCGACGCCGCGCCCCAGGTGCTTGCGGATAATGTGCCGATCGGCATGAAGAGTCTCGCCGGCGCATTGAATGATGCGGTCGGGAATTCGGCGGTTTGCCTGGCGCGCCTTCCGCTCGGCTGGAATGGCGGCTATCGCCATATGCGGCATCCTCTGGATTACCTCGGCTGCGACGGCGGCGGCGGCATAGGTTCCGGCCCCGGAATGAGTGTCGGGGCGGCGCTTGCGCTCAAGGACAGTGAGCGGCTGACGGTTGCCGTATTGGGAGACGGCGATTTCATGATGGGCAACTCCGCCATTTGGACGGCGGTGCACTATCGGATCCCGCTGTTGATCGTCGTTGCCAACAATCGAAGTTTCTACAACGATGAGCTACATCAGGAGCGCGTCGCGATTCGCCGCGGTAGGCCGGTGGAGAACAAATGGATCGGACAATCCATCGCGAATCCTGATATCGACATTGCGGCGATTGCAACCGCGCAAGGCGCGCACGGCATCGGACCGATTTTGAATCCCAAGGCGCTGCGCGATGCGATCGCTGAGGGCCTCGACATTGTCCGGAGCGGCGGCGTGGCGGTCATCGACGCGCGTGTTCAACCGGGCTACGACTCCAACATGAGCGGCGCCCCGTCCAGCCAGGAGAGAAAATGAGCAGCACTCGCAATACCCACTTGGCCGCTCTTCCGGCCCATCGAGATCTGTACTACGGCGGCGAATGGCATAGGCCGGCCGCCGGCGGTTACCGTGCAACCCTTGATCCAGCGTACGGCATTGCTTTGGCCGAGGTTGCGGAGGCGCAAGCGGACGATGTTGACGCGGCGGTAAGGGCCGCCCAGCAGGGCTTTGAGGTCTGGCGCCGTATGAAGCCACTCGCTCGAGCGAACATCATGCGCGAGGCAGCGGCGATACTGCGGTCGAATGCCAAGGAATTCGCGCTGATCGATGCGCTCAACACGGGGAATCCCATCTCCGAGATGATGGGAGACGCACAGTTTGCCGCGGCATCGCTCGACTATTTCGCCGGTCTCACCGGCGAATTGAAGGGCAATACCATTCCGATGGGAGAAGGGCAGCTCAACTACACCGTGCGTGAGCCGCTCGGCGTGGTGGCGCGCATCGTCGCCTACAATCATCCCTTGATGTTTGCGGGCGCAAAAATCGGCGCTCCGCTTGCGGCAGGAAATTCTTTGGTGCTGAAAGCCGCGGACCAGGCGCCCTTGTCGGCGCTGCGGCTCGCAGAGTTGATCGGAGGTCTGTTCCCGCCGGGTGTGATCAATGTATTGAGCGGTGGAGTTCCATGCGGTCAGGCAATGACTACCCACCCTCTGGTTCGCAAGGTGACTCTGATCGGCGGCATTCCGACCGGCCGCACTGTCATGGAGACGGCCGGCGCTGCTCTCAAGCCGGTCATCCTTGAACTCGGCGGCAAGAATGCCTTGGTGGCCTACCCGGATGCCGATATCGACGCGCTGATCGTAGGCGCCGTGCGCGGCATGAACTTCACCTGGGCCGGGCAGTCTTGCGGCTCGACGAGCCGATTGTTCCTGCATGAATCGATCTACGATCGTGTGCTGGCCGGGATTACCGAACTTGTCCAATCGCGTCATAGGCCGGGAATCCCCACCGATCCCGCGACGACGATGGGCCCGTTGATCAGCGAAGCCCAATTCAACAAGGTCATGAAATATATCGCGTTGGGTCGCGAGGCGGGCGCGCGTCTGGTGACCGGCGGCCGCCGGCCGGATGATCCGGCGCTGGCCGGAGGATGGTTCGTCGAGCCGACGATTTTTGCCGACGTCACCGCCGACATGCGCATTGCCAGAGAGGAGATCTTCGGCCCCGTCCTTTCGGTGATTCGCTGGAACGATGAAGAGACGATGTTCGGGCAGGTGAACGCGCTCGAGTACGGACTGACCGGGTCGATCTGGACCCGGGATCTGAACACCGCCCACCGGGCTGCGGCGCGAATCGAAGCCGGATACATCTGGGTGAACAATGTCAGCGAGCATTTTCTGGGAGCGCCATTCGGCGGTTACAAGCAGTCGGGGATAGGGCGGGAGGAGTGCATTGAGGAGATGTTCGACTTCAGTCAAGTCAAGAACGTCAATCTACGATTCGCTTGAGTTTCGATATAAAAATTTTCTAAGACCATCTACCCCGGGGGAGTTAACGCGATGCAAAAGAGCCTATCCAATCATCACAGCCTTCGTGCCAATCGGAGGATCGCCGTCTTCGTCTGTATCGCCGGCTTTCTTGCGAATCAGGTGCTGGCCGATGACAAGGATGTTCCATCAACCAGCACGGGTGGCGATCAAGCGCAGCTCGAAGAGGTGATCGTCACCGCCGAGAAGAAATCGGAGAACGTGCAGCGCGCTCCGGTTGCGGTCACCGCCGTCACGGGCGATGCTCTGGTGGCGCAAGGCATCGACAATATCCGCGCGTTTCAGACCGTCATCGTCAATTCCAATTTTGAACGCCAGAATGACTTCACGGAGTTCTACGTCCGCGGCATCGGGCAGAACCAGGATTCCGACTACATCGATTCAGGCACAGCGATCTATTTCAACGACCTGTATGCTTCGCGTGGCCTCGCTGCGACATTGGGGTTTTACGATCTCTCCAGCGCTCAGTTGTTGCCCGGGCCGCAGGGAACACTGTATGGCCGAAACGCCGTGGGCGGCGCGATACTGGTCACGGCCAACCGGCCGACCGATAAATACGAAACCGACAGTACCTTGGAGCTCGGAAACTACAGCTCGATACACGCAACCGGCGTGCAGAACGTGCCCCTCACGGATACCTTCAGCGTGCGCATTGCTGCGGATGTGGACCGGCATAGCGGCTTTCTCAGCGACGGGGCGGATGACCTGAACGCCATCAGTGTACGCGTCGGCGCAATGTACAAACCCAGTAGTGTGTTCTCGGTCTATGCCTGGGTGACGGACTACGATAATACCGGCGCCGCGCAGGTCGGGGTTCCGTATCCGTTCAATTCCTCCAATCCGTACTACACCGGTAATCCGTACCGGGTTCCGCCGCCAGGCAGTCCGGTCGCCCCGGGAAATAAAGGTTCCACGTCTCAGCAGGCGAATGCCGCCGGTGCCGAGGTCAGCTGGCGGATCAACGACGATGTCACGCTGACGTACATCCCGACTTGGTTCCACTACAATTCCGATAACAACAGCTGGATTTTGTTTTACTCCTTTCAGGAGCTGAACGACGAAAGGCAGGTGACCCAGGAATTACGGCTGGCAAACGATCCCGGCGGCAAGTTCAATTGGGTGGCGGGACTGTATTATTTGGATTTCCCCTCGTTTCAGTCTCAATTGGGGCTGAGCACCCATGCGACGGAAAATAGCTACGCCGGTTATGGAAATCTTACGTATTCGCTGACGGACCATCTGCGTCTGACCGGCGGCCTGCGCTATTCGAACGACGACAAGACCGCCAACGGCATCAATCCATCGGCGCAGGATTTCGATTTCGATCACGACTGGACCCATGTGGACTGGAAGGTTGGCGTGGACTTGGATGTGGCGCCCCAATCGCTGCTGTATGCGAACGTGCAAACCGGCTACTTGGAAGGCACCTTCCTGACGTTGCCGAACACCGCGACATTCAACAATCTCATCGATCCTGAAACAGTGCTCGCGTTCACCGTGGGCTCCAAGAACCGGTTTCTCGACAATCGGCTGCAGCTGAATGACGAGGCGTTTTACTACAAGTTGAAAGATCTGCAGCTCACGAACCTGAGCATCGTTACCGGCTATACCCTGGTCGCGAATTCCAATGTCACCATTTGGGGTGACGAACTCAGCCTGACGGGAATCGTGACCGACTACGATCAAATCACCGCAACCATCGGCTATTTGAGTTCGACCTACGATAATTACCCTGGCCTGGAGGGTCAGCAGACCATCTTCGCTCCGGACATGACGGCCAACTTGGGCTATCAGCACATCTGGCCGCTGCGCGCGAATGCCTATCTGCTCGGACGCGTCGATACGCATTATTCCAGCAGCTTTTGGGGCACGCTCGAGCATGCTCCGGGCACGCAACAGCCGGGATACACCAAGACGGATTTGTCGCTCGCTTACTATTCCGGCGATGGCAAATGGAACCTTGGCGCGTACGTGAAGAACGTAGAAAACGCCGCGGTTTGGGGGGCGGGCAACACCCTCGGGCCGTACGTGTTCACGTTCCCGCAGGCACCGCGCACCTTTGGTGTACGGTTTCGTTCTAGCTTCTAGAACTGGCGCTTTGAACGCATTGGCAGGCATCGACCCGATACGGGTCGATGCCACTTAAAGAAACGGAACGCCGGAGGCGATTGCCGAAACAGGAAATATGACTCATGTCCATAGCATTGACGGCGGGGATCGAAGTTGCGTTGCGCGTGTGGATAGGCGGCTGGCTGGTGTTGTACGTACTGAGGTCGAGCTTCGGTTTCTTTCCGGGCACGGGGGTCCCGGTTCAATCCGTGAAGGGCACGGCCGAGTACATGGAACGTTTCGGATGGCGCCCGGGCATTTTATGGGCTTGGTTGTCGACGGCAAACAATCTGGCGGGTGGGGCGATGTTGGCGCTTGGGCTGTTCACGCGCCCCGTGGCGCTCGTGAGCTGCGTGCTCTTGCTGCTCTCTGCATGCCACCATCTGCGCAAGGACGGATGGTTTGCGAATCAAAATGGCTTCGAGCACTACGCGTTGTGGTGTCTGTGCACGCTGTATTTTGCCGTGCATGGTGCGGGTTATTTTTCGCTCGATCACCTGCTGGGCTGGAACCCTTGAAAGGTCAGTGGATGTTATTGGTTCGATATCGAAGTATAATGGCGAGAATGGCAGCCTCGCTGTTGTTATAAACCGCTGCCGTGCAGGTGCAGACGATGCGAAGAGAAGATGCTGACGATTTCGGTAAATTGACCCTCCGATTGACCGTAGGTATTCTGCTGCTGTTTCACGCGTACGGATTTTTGCGCGGCGATCCGGGGATTCCCAATGCCGTGGCTGCCTGGGGACTACCGGGTTTTTTTGCCGATGCAGGCTTTCTTCTGGAACTGATCGGCGCCGCATTGGTAATTCTCGGCCTCTATACGAGGATCGGCGCGTTGTCGATCGTTGCGTTCATGCTGATCGGCATCATCATGTACCACGTCGCGGAGGTGTCGGGGCTGCGCGGTTCCGGCAATCATCTGTTCCTGTTGGGCAAGAATCCGGCGGGAACTCATCCCGACAAATATTTTCTCGAGACCCAAGCGTTTTATCTGTTCGGGGGCTTGGCGGTTGCGATGCTCGGTTCTGGGCGTTATAGCGTGCACCGCCGAAAATGACGTCGCATATTGATCAAGCCTTGCGGGGCAAGATCACTTTGACCCGGCGCCTTGGCAGCCTCGACGAAGGTGGTTTGTTGCTGGCGGTCGTGTGTCTCGGGCTTTTGATCGGAATTCCACATCCCGAATTCCTCGATGCACGCTCGATCGTGACTGTGCTGCGTCAAACGGCCTTCGCCGGAATCATCGCATTTGGAATGGTGTATCTGATTTCGATGATCGAAATCGATCTGTCGGTCGGCTCCATCTATTGCTGGGCTGCCACCGTCGTGGCGCTGCTGATCAACAACGGTCTCGATCCCTGGCTGGCGGCAGTGGCTGGCGTGCTGAGTGCGGGTGTGCTGGGCGCGTTCAACGGCGCTTTGGCAAGTGTGCTCGACGTACCCATCATCATCGTGTCGCTCGGCACACTGTCGGCGATTCGAGGCGCAGCCTTGATCCTCTCCGGGGGGCGCGCAATTACGGGTATGCCGCGTCAACACGCGCTTTTTGTATGGTTTGGATCCGACTGGCTGGGCATCCCGGTGCCGGTGTGGTTCCTGGCCGGGGTGGGTCTGGTGCTGCATGTCGTATTCCGGCATACGCGTTTCGGTGCGGTGGTGCGGGCCATCGGCTCGAATATCGACGCAGCGAAGTTCATCGGCGTGCGCGTAACGCGCTATCGAATATTCGTGACGGCCATCGTCGGATTGCTGTGCGGCATTTCCGGGGTTCTCACTCTGGCTTTCTTCAAAGCCTCGGATCCGAGCCTTGGCGCAGGCCTCGAGCTGCAGGTGGTCGCCGCTGTGGTTATCGGCGGCACATCGCTGGCCGGAGGCACGGGAACACTGCTCGGTGCGTTCCTGGGCGTGCTGCTCATTTCGATGATCGGCAGCGGCCTGGTCTTCTATGGCGTCAGCGGCAACTGGGCCCAATTCGTGACCGGCTTGGTCATCGTGGCGGCAATCGCGCTCGATCGTACGATCAAGCGCAGGAAAGCTCCCGCCGGCCGGGCTAGCGAGCTTCCATGAGCAACGAGCCGTCAATGACGTCCTTCCGCCTGGCTGGAAGGGGAATCACCAAGAGATTCGGTTCGCAGACGGCGTTGGAGCATGTCGATTTTGAACTCGCGGCGGGCGAGGTTAAGGGGCTGCTGGGGGCGAACGGCGCCGGAAAGTTGACGCTGTTGAAAATTCTCGCCGGGGCCATCATGCCCGACGAAGGCCATCTTTTGCTCAACGGCAAACCCGTCCGAATGAACTCGATGTGGGACGCCAACAGCCGTGGCATCGCGCTCGTCAGCCAGGAACTCAGTCTCTTCCCTTCCTTGAGCGTGCGCGAAAATCTCGAGATTGCGGGTTGCAACGACCGGCGGATGAGTCGTGCCGATCGCGACAACGCTGCACGGTCGGCGCTCTCCGAATTGGGTCTGACGGTGTCACTGTCGCTGCCTCTTGGACGTCTGTCCCTGGGTGATCGTCAATTGGTCGAGATCGCCCGCGCGCTTCTACAGGAACCCCAAGTTCTGATTTTGGACGAACCGACATCTGCGTTGCACGAAGCCGAAAAAAGACGTCTTCTGGAAGTCATCAAGGGTGTGCGTGCCCGGGGAGTGGGAGTCATCTATGTTTCGCATTTCCTCGAGGAGGTGTTGGAGGTCGCGGACGCGCTCGTCGTGTTGCGCGACGGCAAACGCGTACCCGCCGACTTCAAACCCTCGAAGGAGCGGCTGCCCGAGCTGGTCTCCGCCATGTTGGGAGAATCGGCCGTATCGGGAGAGAGGATGGCCCCCGATGGCTGTCTCGACCCCGGACGTCGCGAAGCGCCCCCTGCCGTGCGGGGGAGGGCAAAGACCGGATCGTTGGTCATTGCGGGACTGAAGGGCCCTGCCCACCTGTCCATCCCATCTTGGACGATTGAACCGGGCAAGGTGATCGGAGTCGCAGGTCTCATGGGCTCGGGAGTCGAGGAGCTGTTCGGCATTCTCTTCGGCCGCTTGCGCGCATCGCAAGGGACAATCGAGCTCCCGTCGGGCCGCTATGCCCCACGTTCGATCAATCAGGCGGTTCAAAGCGGAGTAGCGTACGTTCCCGCAGATCGCAAACGCATCGGACTGATGATTGAACAGAGCATTGCCGAGAATGTCTCGGCAGTACGCTCCTTGGTACAGCAGGCAGACGGATTCTTCCTTAGCGAGAGCCGGTCCGACAGTTTGGCGCACGATCGGTGCGCGGCACTCCGGCTTCAGAGCCGATCGGTTCGCCAGAAGGTCGGCGCGCTGTCCGGCGGCAATCAGCAGAAGGTCGTCTTCGCCAAGTGGCTCGAGGCGAAGCCTTCGCTGGTTCTGCTCGACGATCCCACCCGCGGCGTGGACATCGGCGCAAAGCGCGAAATGCACGGCATCATCCGCGGTCTGGCGGAGCAGGGGTGCGTGGTCCTGATGCATTCGAGCGATCCGTTGGAATTGGTCAACGTGTGCTCGCGGATTCACGTTTTTGTCAACGGGATGCTGCATAGTCGGCTCGATGGCGACGGTCTGACGGAGCACGCGCTCGTATCCGCCATGAACAGACGCTCCCTCAAGAGGGAGTACTCCGAACTTGAGGCACAGGCCGTATAAATGAGTACGAGATGAGCAAACTGATCTATATCTTGCCGCTGCTGGGTCTTGTGTCCGGTTGCGGAAAGAATGCACACGACGCAGCTACGGGGGCCGCAGCTGCAGGGCACGCGGCCACCCAGAAGAGCGTGCGCATTTCTCTGGTCCTGGGCGCGACAGGCAATGAGTTCGCCGGAGAACAGCGCGCCGGCGCCATGGCTGCCGCCCGGGATCTCGGCCCCACCGTGCAGTTGAGAATTTCCGGACCACCGCAGATCGATCCGGGCGAGGAGGTGAAGATCTTCCAGAGCGAAACTTCAACATCGCCCGACGCCATTATCGTCGCACCCATGCCGCCGTCGCTGTTCGTGGAGCCCGCCCGCAAGGCCACGGATCAGGGCATTCCGGTCGCCTATCTGATGACCCCTCCCGGTGCGGATGTCGCGGAGGCACTGTTCGTCGGCCAACGTGAATACGACGTGGGCCGACGCGTGGCGAATCTGACCGTGGATCGCATCATCGCGAAGTCAGGCAGTGCACCCCCGGAATCCGTTCCGGGAAAGATCATCACCGCCAACTGCGTACCGGGAATGGAAAATCTCGATGACCGGATGCTTGGGGTGCGCACGGCGCTCACCGAGCGGCTGCCGAAGGTTCTGGTGCCACCGGACATGAATTCGGAGAACGAACGCGGCACCACTTTCTCGCTCTGGCAACAAGCCGTTCAGGCCAATCCGAACGCGCTTGCGCTCGTGGGCGCCTGCGAGAACGATTCGGTCAGCCTCGCAAAGATCAAGGAAGATGACCATCGCAGTTTTGAAATGGTGGTGTTCGATACGCCCGAGGCGGTGCGCAACAGTATCCAGCAGGGAACGATCGCCGCCGCGGTTCCGCCCTCGCATTTCACGAGCGCCTATATGGCCGTATGGACCGTGGCCAACGCCCTGTTGAAGGGAGAAAAGGTGCCGCAAGGGTGGCTTGAGACGCCCATTCGCGTGATCGACGCAGGCAATGTGTCTGCATTCAGCGCGGCGTCCCTGCCGCCGCAGAATCTCGAAGGGTTTTACCGCCAGGACATCGAGATGCTCAAGACCAAGGATGTACATCATCTTCCCCCGCTGAGTGCCGCACGTGCGCCGGCGGTTCGTTGACCTTTAGGAGATACAAAAATGCCGAAGACATTCTGGCCCGGTGAGGCGCGTTTGGTCATCTCTCTGTCCATGCAGTTCGAGGCAGGCGCGCAGCCCATCCGCAACGCCTATAGTCCCTACACCTCGATGGATCCGGAATCTCCCGATCCGGCAATCGACAGTTGGTTCAATTACGGCGTGAAAGAAGGCATTCCGCGTTTGCTCGATCTGTTTCAGCGAAAGAAGGTGCACGTCACCTCCCATGTCGTGGGAAACGCCGCGGCGAGGGCGCCCGAACTCGTCAAGGAGATTCATGAACGAGGCCATGAGATCGCGGGCCACGGCATGACCTGGGAGCCGCACTGGCGTTGGCCTGCGGATAAGGAGCGAGCCTCTTACGAAGAGTTGACGCTGCTGCTCGGAAGGATCACCGGCACGCGCCCTGTGGGATTCAATGCCTTCGCGCTGCGCGGCTCGCCGAATGCACTGGGGCTGATCCAGGATCTTGGCTATCTCTATCACACCGATGATCTGAGCCGCGACGAGCCTTTCTTCATTACCGTGAAGGGCAAGCCATTCGGTGTTGTCCCGTATACCAAGCGCAATAACGATATAGAGCGCTTCCACGCACAATCCACGACGGCGGAGATGTGGATGCAGGATGTCAAAGATGAGTTCGAGATTCTCTACGCCGAAGCTGCTCATCGTCGCCGCATGTTGTCGATCAGCACGCATGACCGCATCGGAGGGCAGCCCGCGCGCGTGGCCGCCCTCGGCAGATTTCTCGACTATGCATTGAAGTTTCCAGGCGTGGTATGCATGCGCAAGGATGAGATTTGCCGCTGGGCTGCCGAGCAGACGGATACGCCGCGTGAATAGAATGAGGCGGCCGGTCGTATTCGTGGGCGGTGACTATGCCGTATCGGCCATTCTCGATGATATCGCCGCGCAGCTGCGCGCGCGCGACATCACCGTTATCCGCGGCCGTATCGAGGAGCCGCCGAAAATTACCGAGTACGCGCCGAGCGAATGGCCGGACCTGTTCGCCGACGCCGATATCATCCTCATCAGCACTCGTACTCGAGCCTCGCGCGCCATGCTCGAGGCGGCGCCGAAATTACGCGGTCTCGTCTTTCCGACCATCGGGACCGACTCGGTCGCTCTTGCCGATGCCATGGATCTTGGGCTCATCATCGGCCACGCGCCAACTCCGGAGAATTTCACGGGCATGGCCGAATCGACCGTCATGCTGATGGCTGCATTGTTCCTGGACCTTTCGGGCAAGGAGAGGATGACGCGGCAGAATCTGCCGCGTCAGCAGCACCGCGATATGCGCGCGCGCCTGGTGCGCGGCCACACCATCGGTCTGATCGGCATGGGAAGGATTGCGAGGTCGGTGGTTTCCCGACTGCAGGGCTGGGATGCTCGCATCGTCGCGTACGATCCCTACGTTCCCCAATCGCAGGCGCCGGAGGGCGTCACTATGGTCGATATGCCGACACTATTGTCGCGGAGCGACTTGATCAGCATCCACGTCACGCTCACCGACGACACACGGCACATGATCGGCGCGAAAGAGCTCGAGCAAATGAAGCCCAATGCATACCTCATCAATACCGCGCGGGGCGGGGCCATAGACGAGCGGGCGCTGATAGCAGCACTGCGATCGGGAAAGCTGGGTGGCGCGGCTCTCGACGTGTTCGAACGCGAACCGCTGCCCGCCGATTCGCCGTTGCGCACGATGGACAACGTAATGGTCATCTCGCACATCGTCGGCCAGGTCAACGACATGCATGCATCCTTCGTGAACGCGGCACTGGAAAACATCACACGCATACTGCGCAACGAAGCGCCGCTGTATGTACGCAATCCAGACGTGCTTCCGGCTTGGCAGAAACGCTTGGCTCGGCTGGATGACCCGAACGGCACTGGTCTCGAACCCTGAGGAAATCGCACATGACCCACCTGTCAAGATCAATTGCGGCCGCGGCCGCCGGCATCCTCATCTTCGGCGCAGTCCAGGCACAGCAAACCGACGGTCTTCTGACGCAACACAGCGTATCGCTCAATATGGCTCTAACAATGGCGCAAGAAGCCATGGCGAAGTGCAAGCGGGACGGGTTTGACGTCAGTGTCGTCGTGGTGGACAGGGCCGGGGAGTCGGTCGTGCTTCTGCGCAACGACCATGCCAGTCCTCACAATGCGGAACTCGCCCGGCGCAAGGCCTATACGGCGCGCACATTTAGACGCACCTCCTTGGATTGGGCGCAGAACCTGGTGACCACTCCCGCGCTGGCGGCTCAACGTGATCTGGCGCAGGTCATTGCCCTGGGAGGAGGGGTGCCCATCATGCTCGGCGACGAACCGATCGGCGGGATCGGCGTCAGCGGCGCGCCTACGCAAGAAGCGGACGACGCCTGCGCCAAGGCGGGCCTTGCCAAGGTCGGCGACCGCATGCGGCAAGCACAGCAGGAAAAACGATGAAGTCGATCGTGTGGTCGATCATTCTGGTGAACCTAGGACTCGTGACGGCGCAGGCGGGCGACGCGCCGCCGCAGGGGCCGATTCATGTGGTGGAGTATGTTGACGTGCTGGCCGATGCCGCGCCGCAGGCAACTCGTTTGCTCGAGCAGTATCGTGACGTGAGTCGCCGAGAGGCCGGCGCGCAAGTCATTGATCTCTACAAACAGAAGGGTCGCGTCAATGGTTTCGCATTGACCGAAGTGTGGCAGGACAACGCGGCCTACGAAAGACACAGCAAGGCCGCTGCTACTGCGCAGTTGGCGGATGCGCTGAAAATTTTACAACTCGCTCCGTGGGACCGCCGCGCGCACACTGAATATGCGCCAAATGTGGCGGCATCTGCCAACGCTGTCGCTCCCCCCAATGCCGTAACCGTCCTGGTTCATGTGGATGTGCCGCCGCCCTTTCTCGCGGACTGCGAACGAATACTGAGTTCTTACAGTGAAGGTAGCCGCAGGGACGCGGGCCTGCTGCATTTCGCGATTTTTCGGGCGTTTCCGCCGCGTATCAATCATTTTACGGTCGTGGAGACTTGGGAAAATATTGCCGCGTTGGAAGCGCATCGCAAGGCGGCGCACACGCGCGCCTATCGCGAAGATTTGGCGCCGAAGCTTGGAGCGCTGTACGACGAGCGCATGTATCAAAAGATCAATTGAGACCTAACCGACGGCGGTGAACTACACATCGCCGCGAAAAAAACGGATGCAGAGGTACAGGTCTTGAATAGTTCGATATCGAAGTGATATATAGTGACGAAGCCACCGAAGCAAACTCACCGGGACGTGATATGCCTGTAAAAAGATTGGAATTCGAGGAACTGGCGCCGGCAGTGGCCGATCGACTGGGTGCACGCGTCAAGCGGCTCGGGTATCTCGGCGAATTCTTCAGATGCGCCGCGCATCAGCCGCAGGCACTGGCGGCGTTCATCGATTTCACCGAGGCAGGCAAGGGTGCGCTGGACGATCGGTTGGTCGAAGTGATTGCTCTTACTGTTGCAAATTGGATGGACAATGCCTATGAGCGCCATCAGCACGAGCGCTTGTCGATGCGGCTGGGGTTTGGGCGCGACTGGATCGAATCAATCAATCGTCTCGAGCCCGATGAGCCTTCGATTCTGAAACCCGAGGAGCGGCGGATGCAGCGGCTCGTTCTCCGCATTCTCGAGACTCGGGGTAGGGGCGCGGCAGTTCTGTTCGAAGAGACGGTGGCCGAGATTGGTCAGGAGTCCGCGGTCGCGGTGCTCATGGTCGTCGGCCGCTATGTGACCCATGCCCTGATCGTCAATACCTTGGGGCTGGCGCCGCCGGTTCCTTCCATCTTCGAAGACGGATTTGGCGGATGAGTAGCGGGGCTCGCTGGATCACCGAAGCCGATGTCGTGGATCTCATGGATCTGCGCCAAGCCATCGATGCGCTCGAAGCCGGACTGAAACTCGAGGCCACCGGTACGGCTCGGAATATGAGCAAGGCCCATGTCACCTGGGGGGAGGGCGACACCCTTCACGCCATCGGCGCCACCTTTGAAGGCGCTGGATTCGTTGGAACCAAAAGCTGGGCGCATACGCAAGGCGGCGCGACGCCTTTGCTCGTCATCTGGGCGGCGGCCACCGGGGAACTGGTCGCCATCATCGAGGCGTTTGCATTGGGTCAATTGCGCACTGGCGGCATGTCTGGGGTAGCTACTCGATGGATGGCTCGTCCGGATGCGGACGTGCTGGCAATGATAGGAACCGGCAAGCAAGCCTTGGCGCAAGTGGCCGCCGTGGCTGCCGTGCGCGAACTGAAGGCGGTGCGCGTGTTTGGCCGAGATGTGCAGCGCCGGAACGGCTGTGTCGAGGCAGTGAAGGCCCTGGGGTTTCCCTTCACGGTGGTTCCTGCCTCCACGGTTGCGGAAGCGACGGCAGGCGCGAGCATTGTCACGCTCGCGACCCGATCGCGGGAAGCCTTCTTCACCAGCGCCATGGCGCGCTCCGAGACACATATCAACGCTATCGGTGCGATTACACCGGAACGGGAAGAGTTTACTGCGGACATTTTGCCGCGCGCAGGCTTGGTCTGCGCAGACGACCCGCAAGCCGCTCGTCGGCTCTCGAAGGAATTTGCCGCGTTTTATGGCAACGATTGGCGGCCTGTAAAGCCCTTAAGTCAATTGATTGCCGAGGGACGCGGCCGATTGCCCGGCTGCGACCTCTCGGTGTTCAAGGCCATGGGCATGGGGGTTTCCGACATGGCGCTAGGTATCGAGATTCATCGTCTGGCGCTGGCTCAGGGGCGAGGCCGCCAGATCGAAGCGCCGCGCCGCATTCCACCGCGACTGAATTAGAACGGACTATCGGAGTTAATGCGATGAAAGATATACGTATGACCTTTCCTGAAGGGTCGCCCAGCCTCATCGACCGCACAGGGATGTCGCCGGCGCCAAATGTACCTTGGGCGCCGGTGATCATTACGGCCGAGCAGATCGATGCGGAGATCGAGCGCTTGGCCTCCTTGCCGGCGCCGGCGAACGGCCGTCGCACGTCACTGATCGTCCATCCAAGCGCTGCGGCGATGGCGCCCGGTCTCGCGCCTGGAATTCAGGTGAGTCTCAGCGTGCTCAAGCCCGGGGAGAAGACCGAGTCATTTCGCCACAACGCCACGGAAGTGAACTTTTGCATTCGCGGCGGCGGTTATGCAGTGACCGCCGGACGGCACATCGAATTCGGGCGTTACGACACCTGGAACACACCGTCCTACGTTCCTTACTGGCGCGGCAATAACGGTACCGGCCTGCAAGCCTGCCTCACCTATAGCAACGCCCCTATCCTGCAATTCATGCAGGTCTATCTGTGGGAAGCGAATCCGCCCTCAGGCGTGATTGCGCATGAGAAGCCTAGGGAAGCCGCAGATCCTCGTGCCAGCAGTCCTTATGGAACATTTCAGATCGGCGATCATGGTGAAATGCTCATGCCCTATGAGTTGCTGATCAATCCGCCCGCGGTTGAATCGAAGCCGCTGTTCTGGCCGTGGGAGCGCGTCAGGGCGGAACTCGAGAAGTTGGAAGGCCTCGGGCAGGAATACGCCGGCCGCCGCCTGTACCTTCTCTATAACCCCATCACCGGTCGCACCAACGGCACTACCCCCAATTTCTTCGCCACGATTACCATCCGGCCGCCGAAGATCATCGATCGCCCTCACCGGCACGTCTCCGCTGCAATCAATTATTATTTTGGCGGCCGCGGCCGCAGTTCGGTGGCCGGCAACATCTACGAATGGAAGGCTGGTGATCTGATGCTCTCCGCGCCGGGCTGGGCCGTGCACAACCATGCCTCGTACGATGAAAGAGTGTACG
Source organism: uncultured Gammaproteobacteria bacterium (assembly GCA_963807505.1). Lineage (GTDB taxonomy): Bacteria > Pseudomonadota > Gammaproteobacteria > Steroidobacterales > Steroidobacteraceae > Bog-1198. The sequence continues at coordinate 83,066 of CAWECC010000004.1, forward strand.
AAATCACCGTCCAGGATCAGCCTCTGAACATATTGATGGAGTCACTGCTTTGGCAGGAAAGCTTGAAGGAAGAGGCGGTTCTGCTCGGCACTCAATCCGGTTTTGAAACCAACCGCAAGACAGTAAAGGGGTAATCATGATCCCTCTCCCGCCCCAGTTCCTCAAAGGCTCCTATCCGCCCGTCATCACACCGTTTCTGGAAAACGGCGACGTGGACTATGCCACCTACGAGCGGCTGGTCGACTTGCAAATTCAAGGAGGAAGCCACGGCATTGTGGTCAACGGCACCTCTGCGGAGCCGAGCGTGCTGACTGTTGGGGAACGGCAGAGCCTGTTGGAGGCGGCGTTGCGTGTCGCCAAGGGCAGGGTGCCGGTGGTGGCCGCCACCGGCTCTCAAAGCCACGCCGAGACCGTGGAACTGACGGACCATGCCACGAAGCACCGGGCCGACGCCCTGATGATAGTCACGCCGTACTACATCCGGCCACCACAGCGCGGGCTTGCGGCGTACTACAACGATCTTGGTCGCCGCACCGATCTGCCGATACTCATGTATCACATTCCGGGCCGCGCTTCCGTGACCGTCACTTTGGAAACGCTGGAGCAAATCGCCGCAGCGACGCCGCACTTCGTGGGGATGAAGCACGCGGCGCCGGAGCTCGGGCTCGTGACAGAGGCGCTGGCACGATTCGGTTTCGAATTCCGTATCTTCGTCGGACTAGAGGAGTTGAGCTTCCCGATGATGGCCATGGGTGCCTGCGGCATGGTCAACGCAGTCAGCAATATCGCCCCGCGCCAGGTAGCCGATATGTACACCGCGGTCGCCGCCGGCAACATGGCGGAGGGACGTCGGCTGCACTTCGAGCTGTTCGAGCTCAACCGCTCAGTGTTTTTCGATACGAATCCGATTCCCATCAAGTACATGGCGAAAAAGCTCGGTATTCTTCCGGGCAACTATCATCGCCTGCCGATGATGCCGGCGACGCCGGATGTGGAGCGGCGGCTCGATGCGGTGCTCAAGGCCGCCAAGCTCGGGTCACAGAGAGTTGCTGCGGCGTGATGCCGTCGTGCCACTTAGTTACTGACGACCTGTGAACCAGACCTTGTCTTGTGACCGTGCTGGTTGCCGGGAGTTGACAACAAGCGTTTGACCTTTGCCGCCGACAGCAAGCCTCGCAGGCGTCGCTCGCCGTCTTCGTTTGTCTCCATGACCGGTACGTGGGTCAATGGCCATTCACCGAACAGATTGGACACGTCGGCAACGGTGGCGCGTTCGATCTGTTTGATATCCACAACGCGTAACTCCGAGAGCGTGAGCATGATGTCGCAGACCAGCACTTCGCGGCGTGGTATTCCCGCCGACTGCATGTACTGCATCGGTTTCTCACCGGTTATGTCGTAGGCCGTGATCATCCCGACGACGACCCGGTTCTGATCATCGATTGCGAACGCTGAGCGCACACCGGTGTGCTTCATGTGCTCCAGCGCGTCATCGATCTTTGCGGTCTCGGTGATCGTAACCGAGGCGTGCTCGCGAAAGTCCGTCATCACGGAAACGGCTGGATCGAATGGGTCCGCATGCCAGGGTTCCGCACCCGGTATTTTTAGTCGGGAATTCATGATTTCGCTGAGTACAAGAATGCTCATAGCTACCTCTTGCGGCGAATGTGGCCTTTGAGCCAAAGAACACTCATCACCGCTAAATTAGTGACTCGGAACCAACCTTCTCAAGGGAAGACACATGTCACGGGCGTTTTATTCCCGCAATCGCCGCCAGCCGGGCGGCTTCCCAGCGCAACCGGCTGGCGGCAATGCCGGGGATATTTCGGCCACTGAGCCGCTAGAACCCCTTCTGCATCTGTGCCCAGACGCGAGAGCCGGAATCCGTCTTCACCAGCGGTGACGACGGACCGATGCGGGTGGCAGACTGTATGCTCAGCACCCATTGCCGGGGTCCATCCCAATGCAACCCGAGGCCCGCGTCCGAGAGCGTGGCGTCGTTGGTGCCGCTGCCGGTGAACGGATCTTTGTACACATCGATGTGGCCGCGATCGGCGAACACGCTGCCGAGCCACGCTCCCTGCCACGGCAAGGGCAGCGCGCGGCGCCATTCCGCACTGATCAGGAAGCCCTGGGCACCGGTGAGCGCGCCTACTTCGTAGCCACGCGCATTGCTCGGGCCGCCGAGATAGAACTGGTCGGACGGGTCGAGATTGCGGTCCGCGAGCTGACCGGTGAAGGAGAGCAGGACGCCGTTGTTCTGATTGAGCTGCTGCAAGCGTGCCACGGTGAGATCGTAGTGCGCGTCGGTGCCGTGAGTATCGGCGCCAAGCAAATCGGCAAGCCGTGAGTCGGCGCCGTCGAACGCCACGTGATCGACGCCGGCCGCGACGCTGAAATTGGTCACCCCGGTGCCATCGCGATGGTCCCCGGCTAGCACGGCCGTGAGGCCATCGGTGCGCCGGTCCGTGATCGAACCGACTTCATCGATATGGTCGTCCAGGCGACGGTGGTCGAATTGCAACTGCAGGTACAAATTGCTGTCGATGCCGCGGATCAGCGGTTGCTTCACATCCAGGCTGTCAACCTGCGCCGTGCCGTTCGCTCCAAGCGCCGAGAGACTGCCCGAGAGGCGATAGTAAAGATCGGATGCGGAGACGCCGACCGTCGTGCCCGATCCGTTCAGCAAGTAGCGGTATGCGAGCTGGCCATACGACATCCCCGCTCCCGAGGTCAGCACGGTTGCGTTCAGCTTGTCGCCCTGGTGCCGTTGAACGTGAGCGTTTGCTCGGTGCCGCCTCCGAGCGCGACCGTCCCGAGCTGGGCGCGAATCACGCCCTGGTTGACGACCTGCTGACCGAGCAACGCCACGTAGCCGCCGTGCGCGGCCTTGATCGTGCCCTCATTGACCACGGAGCCGCGCTGCTGCCGCGAAACTCGCGCGAGTCGGTTTCATCGCCCGGGACCAGATCGAGCGTCGAGGCGACCAGACCGCCGACATCGACCTGCGCACTCTTACCGAACAACACGCCGTTCGGATTGACGAGCCACACCTGACCGTTTGCGTCGAGATGGCCGAGGATCTCGCTCGCACTGTTGCCGAGTATGCGATTTACGGCGATCGCGCCCGCGTTCGGCTGGACGAAGTCCACGGCTTGTTGCGCGCCGACATTGAAACTCTGCCACGTGAGCGAGAGCGCCTGGCTGCTCTGCTCTATGGTCGTCGTATTGCCCGACTGAATGATCTGACCCGACCCACCCGTCACCTGCCCGCCGCTCGGGCTGCCGGCCCATGCCATTGTCGCATTCAGCAGCGGCATGCATATTCCCGCCAACATGAGCGCGCGCCGGCGGCGCAATGCGGGTCGGGATGCGCCGCGGCCGCCTGCGAGGTGGCTGCCGAGCTCCGATGTTACGAGCCATTGCGAGAGCGAGCGATTCCAGCGGAGACGAAAGATGTGATTCACGGAGATTCCAGGGGGGAGGGGCCTATCCCAGAGTATTGCGGCAAGCGGTCCATCGCTCCCCGATCCTGGTCACATTTTGAGGAGGTCAGAGATAACGCAACATCGCGCATCCAGCATAGCTGCCGGTACCGCGCGCTCTCGGTCACGCGGTGAATGCGCATCAGCTCGACTCATGATCCCCGGAGGCGTCGCCGAGATCGCAAATTCATGACGCAGATCTCTCAGGGAAATCCTCAATCGACACCCATTTTTGCATCGCTCGCGATCCTTCACGCGGTCTCGATACGCGAGAAAACTCTATAAAACAAGGCATGTTAAGCGATCCGTAATTCCTCATCCGGCACCGTTCGGCGACAAAATTGAGAAGCAGAAAAACCAATATTGCGTCACAGCAGGACGCGATGGGCCGTTTCAAAATATGTTCAGTCGAATGTATTTCAACGCGTACATGCTGGCAGCCGTTCGTGATTGCGCGAGCAGCCCAACCCCTGCAGGTACGGCATCACAACCTTGTGCTCGGCAATGTTCGCCGGGGAGATTTTCTTGTTCACTCGCATTGAAAGCTTGCATGGAACGCACTTTGGCCGCACGGAAACACGCTGGCCAAGGGCACTTTTCTTCTACGCAGCCGCTCTGTCCTGCCCCGTACTCGCCGTCGCACAAACCGCGCCCAACGCCGGAACGGTGCTGCAGCAGATCCAGCAAGGGCAGCGCCCCGCACTGCCTCCGAAATCGGCCCCGCTGTTCATCGCGCCGCCGCCCCTGGAATCCATCGGCGGAGCGACGGTGACCGTGACAGCCTTCAAGTTTGCCGGCAATACGTTGCTGAGCGGGGAGAAGCTCCTGCCGGCCGTCAAAAGCTACATCGGCCGGCCGCTCACCTTCGCGGATCTCCAAGATGCCGCCATTGCGGTGGCGAACGCGTATCGGCGCGCGGGCTGGGTGGTGAAGGCTTACTTGCCCCAACAGGACATCACGGGCGGTACGGTCACTATCCAGATCATCGAAGCCAAATTCGGCGCGGTACGCATCGATGGCTCGACCCATCGGGCCTCGGACGCGCGGCTGAAGGGCATCGTCAACTCCGCGCAGTCCCCCGGATCTCCGGTGAGCGCGGACGCGCTCGACCGTGCACTGCTGCTGATCAGCGATCTGCCCGGCGTGGTCGCGACCGGCAGTTTGGCCGAGGGCGCCAACACCGGGGAGACCGATGTGGTGGTTGCCGCCAAGGACGGTCCGCAGGTGACCGGACTCGTGACCGCCGACAACGAGGGCACGCGCGCCACCGGCGGGCAGCGCATTACCGTCAACGCGAGTCTCAATGCGCCGTTCCGCATCGGCGACCGCGCCGACGTCATCGTATTGCATAGCCAGGGCAGCGACTATGAGCGGCTCGCGTACTCGCTGCCGGTCGGGAGCGAAGGGTGGCGGATCGGCGTGAACGGCTCGCACCTCACCTACAATATCGTCACGCCCGACTTCGGCGCGCTCGATGCGCACGGAAACTCGAGCACGGTCGGCCTCGAAGCGAATTATCCGCTGATCCGATCGCGCCTGGCGAACCTGTACTTCACGGTCAATCTGGACGACAAGCGCTTCGACAACTTCTCCGGCGGCGCGGCAACGACCCGCTATTCGATCCAGGACGCGACGGCCAGCCTCAATGGCAACCTGTTCGACGATCTCGGCGGCGGCGGCATCAACACCGCCAGCATCGCCTTGGAGAACGGCCATGACGATCTCGCCCGCTCGCCCAACGAAGCGGCCGACGCGGCTACCGTGGATACGGCCGGCAATTTCGAGAAATTGAACCTCTCGGTATCTCGGCAGCAGACGGTGACCGGTTACTTCTCCCTGTATGCGAGTCTCGCCGGGCAGTGGGCAAACAAGAATCTCGACTCGTCTGAGAAGCTCTATCTCGGTGGATACAACGGCGTTCGCGCCTACCCGGCCAATGAGGGCGGCGGCACCGAAGGTGCGCTCGCCAATTTGGAAACGCGCTTCAAGCTGCCGCTGAACTTCGCCGCGATCGGCTTCTTCGACTACGGCACCGTGCGCATCAACCGCGACAACGGCTACACCGGCGCCCCATTCCCGAACACCGATACGCTCAAGGGCGCAGGCGTGTCGCTCGCCTGGACGGCGAGCTTCGGACTCAACATCAAGGCGACGGCGGCGCGCCGCATCGGCCGCAACCCCGATCCCACGAGCACCGGCGTTGACCAGGATGGCTCGCTCATCATCGATCGTGTCTGGGTGCAACTCAGCATGCCGTTCTAACGCCCAGATTGGCTACCACGACCCATACCTCCGACCACAACATTTACTCCGACCTACCGCAAAGCCTCCCATGAACAAACACGGCAGCCTGAATCGAGTTTTTCGCCTGATCTTCAACGAAGCGCTGGGAGCCTGGATCCCGGTTGCCGAAACGGCACGGGCCCGCGGAAAGCGCAGCCGGCGCGCCGCGGCTCTGCTGGCGTCGCCGCTCATCGCGGCTCTCAGCCCGAGCCTGCCGCTCGAGGCGGCCGGTCTTCCCGCTCCGAGCTCACAGGCCACTGCCGTAGCCTCTCCGGCGGCGCCTGCGCCCACGACCTTGCCCACTGGCGGGAAGGTGGTGGCCGGTTCGGCGACGCTGACGAAGGCCAACACGCCCGGCAGTGCGGTACTCGATGTCGATCAAACCTCGCAGCGCGCGGTCATCGACTGGAATACGTTCAACCTGGGCAGCGCGGCACAGGTGAACTTCGTTCAGCCGAATGCCAATGCGGCGACGCTCAACGAAGTCATCAGCGCCAATCCGAGCCAGATCTTCGGCAAGATCACCGGCACCGGCCAGGTATTTCTGGTCGATCCCAGCGGCGTGCTGTTCGGCAAGAGCGCCTCCGTCAACGTCGGGAGCCTCACGGCGACTACCGACAGCATCAGCAATGCCAACTTCATGGCCGGCAACCTCACCCTGACGCGCAATGGCGCGACCGGCAGCGTCGTCAATGAGGGCAACTTGCAGGCCGGCATCGGCGGCTACATCGCCCTGCTCGCGCCGCAAGTGCGCAACAGCGGCGTCGTCGTCGCACACATGGGCACCGTGGCCATGGCCGCCGGCGATGCGGTCACGTTGAACTTCGACGGCACCCACCTGGTCGGCGTCACGACGACGCCGTCGACAATCGCGGCGCTGGTACAGAACAAATCCGCCGTGATCGCGCCCGGCGGCCTCATCATTCTCTCGGCGCAGGCACTCGACCAGGTTCAGGGCGGCGTCGTCCACAATTCGGGCACGCTCGAAGCCACCGGAATGTCCACCGCCGGCGGACGCATCGTGCTCGAAGCGGGTACGGTGCAGCAGACAGCCGCCGGCACGATTGATGCGTCAGGCGCGGCCGGCGGCAGCGTACAGATCAACGCCGCGCAAGATATTTCTCTCCAGGGATCCGTGTCGGCTGCGGCCACCGGCAGCGGAAGCGCGGGTTCCGGCGCCCGCGGCGGCAACATTGCGCTCAGCGCCGGCAACGACGTCACCTTGCAAGGTGCGACGCTTAACGCCGCGGGCAGCGCGGGCGGCGGCCAGATTCTGATTCAAGGAGGCAGCCAGGCATCGGCACCAGGCTCGGCGGGGGCGCCCACCGTCGCCTTGCAAGGCAACACGCATCTCATCGCCTCGAGCGCTCTCGGCCAGGGCGGCAATGTGACGCTCACCGCGGACCAGGTCGGCTTGTTCGATACGACGTCCATCGATGCCAGCGGTGCGACGGGCGGCGGAAGTGTATTCGCCGGCGGCGGCTTTCACGGCCAGAACGCGTCCATCAGCGATGCCCAGCAGACCGTCGTGGCGACCACCGCGACGATCGACGCAAGTGCGACCCAGAACGGCACCGGCGGCAACGTCGCGATCTGGTCCGACAGCCAGACCTCGTTCGGCGGCAATATCCAGGCGCGCGGCGGCAGCGTATCGGGCGCGGGCGGGTTCGTAGAAGTGTCCAGCGCGGGCAAGCTCAATTTCCTCGGCACCGTGGATGCGAGTGCGCCGCACGGCGCCGCGGGCAAGCTGCTGCTCGACCCGGATAACATCGACATCATCAACGGCGGTCTCGCCACGCTGTCGTCCGGGCTCCTTTCCTTCGCCACCGGCGCGGGCACGGGCACGGTCAGCGACATCGACCCCACCACCATCACCGCGCTCACCAACAACGGCACCGCCGTCACGCTGCAAGCCAATACCGACCTGACCATCAGCAGCCCGATCATCACGTCCGGAAGCGTCACCGGCGGTGCGCTGACGTTTCAAGCCGGCCGCAGCATCTTCGTCAACGCCGACGTCATCTCCAACAACGGCAATATCACCTTCAGCGCCAACGATCCGGGCGCGATCCCCGCCGACCGGGCAGCAGGCAACGCGGTCTTCGACAACACCGGCTCGATCAACGCCGGTACCGGCACGGTGTCCATCACCATGGGAACGGGCGCCGCGGGCAACTCGGGAACCGCGGGCACCTTCACGGGCACTATCGAAGCCGGGAATATCTCGGCGGCGAGCCTGAGCATCACTCAGAACGGTACCACCGCCAACGCCGCCGCAGGAACCATTGATCTTGGCGAGATCGTGCTCACCGGAGGACTGAGCATCTCGGCAAATTCCGCTGCCAACGTGACCAATGTCAGCGGCAGCCTGGGCGCTTCGGGCGCAGTCAGCGTAGGCGGTCTCGCAACCATCAGCGTCGGAACCGGCAACGTGACCGTCAATGCGCCCGATACGCATTTCACCACCATCGGACTCACGGCCGACAATGTATTGCTGAACAACGACGCCGCGGTGCAGTTCGCCACCACCACGCTCTCCGGTTCTTTGACCGAGACCACCGTCGGACCGATCGCCTCCACAGGCCCGGTGCAAGTCGCGGGACTCACGACCTTGACCGCCAACAACGGCGGCTTCGGCATTGCCGATCCGTTCATCAGCCTCACGAACTCTGGCAATCACTTCGGCGGCGGATTGATCCTGGACGTGCCGAGCATCGGTGCGAGCGGCACCGGGGGCGCCGCAACCATCGTCGATTCGGGCGCCATCGATGTGATGTCCTCGAACACCGCCACCTTCCTGACAGTCCAGGCCGGAGGAGCCATCACTACCGGCACCGTCACCGGCCCGACCACGGGTACCTCGGCGAGTACGGTGACGCTGACGACCACGAACGGCACCGTGAACACCGGTACCACCAAGGCGACGGACCTGACCGTGAACGCAACCGGTGCCGTGACACTCGGCACCAGCACCATCGGTCTGGATCTTGCCGTCAGCACCACCGGCAACATCAGCGATACCGGGGTGACCTCGGTCGCCAGGCAAACGACGCTCACAGCGGGTGCCGCCGGCAACATTACGCTCGGCAGCAACGCGGCGGATACGTTCGATTTCATGCAAATCGTGTCCGCCAATAACGTGAGCCTGAATGCCACGGCCAACGGCGTCGATTTTGGATTTTTCAACAACGGCGGCGCACCGAGCAACATTTCCGGCAACCTCAGCATCACCTCGGCCGGCAATATTCAGCAGGTCGGGCAGGGGAACGGCAACGGTTTTTCCGAGATCACGGTCGGCGGAACAACCACGTTCACGGCGAACGGAAGCGGACAAATCGAGCTATTATTGGGCTCCACCAACCCGTTCAACTCGAGCGGCCAGGCCAATCTTTTCACCGGCGGCGTCACCCTGGCGACCGCCAGTGGTAACAGCAATACCGGCTTCAACGTCGTCGAGATCCGCGATACCAACCCATCTGCGGTCGTCTTGGCGGGCCTCACCTCGGTGGGCACGTTGAACGATGTATATCTGGAATACAACAACGCCACCTCGATCACCTTGCCCGCCATGACGGTCACGGGGCCGAACAACACCAACACGGGAATACTCGATGTGTTCGGTCCCAGCGTCGCCAATACCGCGACGAACGCCGCCAATATCATCTCGCAAACCGGCCCCATCACCGTCCAGGGCTTCGCCATCATGGCGGCGGGTTCGAGCGGCGATATCGTGATGAACAATCCGTCGAACGATTTCTTTAATTTCGGCATCGCGAATAACGGCGCGCGGAATTTGACCATCGTCAACAACGGCGCCCTGAATCTGTACGCGGACGGGCTGTTCAACGAGTCCATCTCGGGCAATCTCAGCATCACCGCAAACGGCGCGATCAGCGATGTCAACAACAATTGGAGCGTGACCGGCACCACGACATTGAACGCGGGCTTGACCAACAACATCAGTTTTACCCGAAATGACGCCTGGACGGGCGCGGTCTCCCTCACCGGCGACAACGTCACCTTCAACCCGAATTCGTCACTCATTCTCGGCAATTCTTCGATCGGCGGCACGCTGTCGATCAGTTCGCAGAACAACGGCTTCACGCTCACGCAGGTCTTCGGCACCGCCGTGGTCATGAACAACACGGCCGCGACGACGACGTTCAACAGTTTCGGCAGTGGCGTCACGCTCGCCAATTCGGGAAATATCTTCGGACCGCTCGCCATCGCGAGCGCGGGGGCGATCAACATCGCCGAGAATAATGCCATCACCCAGGCCTCGGCCTGGAGCAATTTCAACAACGTTGTGTCCCCGGTGACGCTCACCACGACCGGCAGCCAGGCGATCACGCTGACTCAACCGAGCGCGTTCATGGGCAACCTGACCATCACGCAGGCGAACCCAGCCGCGAGTTCCCCCGGCGCCGTCACGGTCACCAACACCAGCACCCAGGAATCGGCAAGCATCACCCAGGGGAGCGGTGCGGCCAATGCATGGACGACATACGGCACCGTCACGCTCAACTCGGGTGCTTCTTCGATTGACTTGAACAACCCGAACAATCTGCTCGGACCTTTACAGGTGAGCGGCGCCACGGGCTCCTTCGGCGGCACTCCCTCGAGCGTGACCATCTTCGCAAAAGGCACCGCCGCTACCAACGCAATCACGGATGTGGGCGGCACCGGCGCCTGGGACGTGGGCTCGTCGGGCACCGCGGGGTCGGGCGTGGTCAAGCTCGTGGCCTTCAACACGGCAGGCACCACGGCCGGCGGCGGCAATATCGTCCTCGACAACACCGGCAACGTGATGGGCGAGCTTTACCTCAAGGCCACCGATGCCACCATCACCGAGAATGCCAGCATCCTCGACGGGCCTCTGCTCTCCAACTGGGACGGCGCGGGCGATAGCGGCTGGTCGGTGAGCAGCGCGCTCGACATGATCGTCGCCAATCCGAGCGGCAAGTCGATCACGCTCGCCAACACCACCAACCTGATCGGCCCCATCGGCATGACCACGACCGGAACCGCCGGGACGCTGACCTCGGTGCTGATCACGGACGATGAGAACATCACGCAGTCGTCGGTTTGGAACATCGGCGCCGCGCCGATCACGTTGAACGCAAGCACCAATCAGATCAATCTGTCGAGCTTCCCCAATGTGCTCGGCAACATCTCCATAGCCACCGCGAACGGCACACCGACCTCGGTGGCCATCACGGAAAACAACCCCATCACCCAGGGCGCCACGGCCTGGGCCCTGACGGGCGTGCCGGTCACGCTGGACGCGGAGAACGGCAATTCGATCACGCTGACCGACACCGCGAATGTCATGGGAAACCTCACCGTCACCGGCGGTGCGGTGAGCATTACGGAGAACGGCCCCATCACCCAGGGAACCGGTGCCGGCAATGCCTGGGCGACCACCGGTACCACCACGCTCGACGTGTCGGCCGGTGTCGGATCGGCGGGCATCACGCTGACGAACCCCGCCAACGTTCTCGGCCCCATCGCCATCAGCGGCACGCCGGAGGCGATCAGCATCACCGAGAATGCTCCCATCACGCAGGCCTCCGCCTGGGTGCAGCCCACCACACCCGTCACGTTGAACTCGGGCAGCCATGACACGGTGCTCTCGCAAGCCGGCAATCAACTGGGTGCCCTGACCATCACGGCACAGGACGCCACGGTCACCGAGGACGGCTCCGCCGGCATCACGCAGGGCGGCGCATGGACGGTGCCCGGCAACACGGTGCTCACCGCGGGCACGGCGAATCCGATCAATTTGAACAATGTTGCGACATCCACCTTCGGCACGGTGAGCATCGTGTCCGCATCGAACGCCGACATCGAGGCCACGGGCCCCGTCACTTTCGGCACTTCGACCATTGCGGCCGGCGGATTGCTCACCATCTCGGCCAGCGGTGCGATTACCCAGTCGGGTCCGATCACGGCGCCATCGCTGCTCTTGAGCGGCACGGGCTTCGCAACACTCACCAACACGGGCAACGACGTCGGCACTCTCGCCGCGGGTTTCTCGGGCGGCGACCTGAACTTCACCAACGGCAACACCTTTGCCGTGGGCGTGATCGGCGGCGCCACCGGCGTCACCATTGGCGATCACAACGTGACGCTGACATCGGTCAACGGCACGATCACCGGACTTGCGGACGTGAATGCCAGCAGCGCGTCGCTGACCGTCTCGACGGGAACGGCGCTGTCGCTGCCGCAGCTGAGCATCGCCGGTCCGCAGACCTACACGGCGGGAGGCACGGGCATCACGTTGACGACCAATCTGACCAGCACGGAGTCCGGTGCGATCACCTTCAACAGCCCCGTGACGCTCGGCTCGGACTTGACCGTCCAGACCACCAACTCGGCCGTCAATTTCAACAGCACGCTGTCCGGCGCGAACTTCCAGCTCGACGTCAACGCAGGCAGCGGCCTGGTGGGGTTCACGGGCGCCGTCACCGGCCTCGGCAGAACCGCCAGCGCATCGCCCGCGCTGACCTTGAACTCCGGCGGCGCCCTGTTCGATACCACGGTCTCCACCAACAACAGCCTCGCGGTCAGCGGCCCCGTGACGTTCGAAGATACCGTCACGCTCGGCGACGGCGCAGCCGCGTCGGTATTCACTGGCCTGGTCACGCTCGGCAAGGTCGGCGGCATGAATCTGTCCGGCTTCAACGGCATGAGCTTCGATGGCGGCGTGCTGCTCGAGGACGGACCGGCAACCATCGATTCGAACAACTCGCCGTTGACCTTCCAGACGGCCGGCACCGTATCGGGCCCCTTCGGCCTCACGTTGAATTCAGGCACGGCAGCCCTCAACGGCCTGAATTTCTTGGGCACGAACCTGACCAGCCTCACCGTCACGGCGTTGAACCCGACCATTCCCTCGACCGGCGTCTCCATCGCCGGCCCGCAGACCTACACGGCGACCAACAACAGCGACATCACGCTCCAGGGCAATGTGACCAGCACGGCCGCGGGGGCCATCACCTTCAGCAGTCTCGTCAGCGTGGGCTCGAGCGTGACCGTTGCGAGCACCAACTCGCCGGTGGTCTTCGCGAGCACCGTCGATGGCAACAGCAACGTGAGCGCGACCAGCAGCCTCACGGTGAATGCCGGCACCGGCACGACCACCTTCACGGGCGTCGTCGGCGGAGTGACTCCGCTCGGCAACGGTACCGGGGCGGCCATCGTCCTGGAAGGGTCGGGTGCCACGACTTTCGACAGCACCGTGCAAGCGCGCTCGGGAATAACGGCGGCCGGCCCGGTCACCTTCGACGGCAATGTCACGCTGGCCGACGGCAATACGGGTTCCACCTTCAACGGGCTGGTTACGACCGGCGGCAGCGCCGGCAATACCATCAGCGGCTTCGACGGCATCGCATTCAACGGCGGCCTGGCGGTCGTAGGCGGTCCCGTCAGTGTTCTCTCGAACGGCAGCACCATCAGCTTCGGCGGTGCCGTCAGCGGCGCCGAAAACCTCACGCTCGACGCGCTCGCGGGCGGTGCGGGCACCGTCACGGGATTGAACGAGATCGGTCCGAACTCCAATCTGACCTCACTCAACGTCACCGGCCAGACCCTGAGCCTGCCGAGCACGGGCCTCGCCGTCGCGGGACCCATGACCTTCACCGCCCCGGGAGGCATCACGGTCAACGGCAACGTGGGTAGTGCCGCCGATCCGGCCACCGGCGCCATCACCTTCATGAGCCCCGTGACGCTTGCGACCGGCCCCATCCTGGTAGGCGATGCGAATGCGCCAATCACCTTCAACGGCACCGTGGACGGCGCCGAGCCGCTCGCCGTCAACGCCGGCACCGGCGCGGTCGCGTTCAATGCCGCGGTCGGCAGTGCGACGCGGCTGACCAGCCTTGCCCTCCTCGGCAGCGGGACCACCACGCTCAACGCGGCGAGCATCGCCACCGGCGGCGCGCAAACCTACAACGGTCCCGTCGTGCTTGCCCAGAGCAGCACGCTCACGGGCGATGACGTGCAATTGTCGGGCACGGTGAACGGCGCGCATGCGCTGACGGTGGACGACTCCGGCACCACCACATTTGTGGGCGTGGTCGGCGGCAGCACGCCGCTGACGAGCTTGACCGCCACGGCGGCCGGCGGCATCGACTTGAACGCGTCCGCCGTTACCACCAGCGGCGCACAGACCTATAACAGCGCGGTCACGCTCGGTGCCGATGCGGTGCTTGGCGGCATCGGCATTACTTTCGGCTCGACCGTGGACGGCGCACATGCGCTCAACGCAAATTCCGGCAGCGGCACGCTGCAATTCGAGGGCGCCGTCGGCGGCGTCACCGCCCTGACATCGGTCACCGCCAGCGGCAATGCCATCAGCGCGGGAGCGGTCACCACCGGCGGCGCGCAGTCCTATACCGCAAACGGCGTTACCTTGAGCGGCAACCTCACCACCACGGACAGCAATGTCACCGTGACGGGCCCCACGACGCTCGCGGGCAATGTGGCTATCGCCACCGGCGGCGGCAATATCTCATTCTCAGGCTCCACCAGCACCGTGAACGGACCTTTCAGCCTGACGCTCACCGCGGGCAACGGCAATGTGGTGCTAGGAGCCGCGGTCGGCTCCAACACGGCGCTCACCGCCTTCACGGACTCCGGCTTCGATCTGACGCTGCCCGACGTCACCACGGTCGGTGACCTGAACCAAAGCTACACCGCGCTCGACAACATCACGTTGAGCCAGAGCCGCACGCTCGATGCGGCGGCGAGTTTCACTGCGGATGCCGACGGCAACGGCGCCGGCTCGTTCATCCTGGACAACGGCGTATCGCTCACCGTGGCGAACAACAATCTGTCCATCACCGCCGCCGATATCTCGCTCGGGACGAGCAGCACGCTGTCCTCGGGTACCGGCAGCTTGAGCATCACCGCCACCGACGGGCGCAACATTGCCCTGGGCGGACCGGCAGGTCCCATCGCCGGTCAGATGACGATCACGGGGGCGGAACTCGCGCTCATGTCCACCTCCGGCGGGTTGAGCCTCAATACGACCGGCACCGGCTCTATCACCGTCAACGGCATCACGGCGGCGCAGAGCCAGAACATCACCGGTACCTTGGGATTGGATGCCCAGGGCACCGGCAGCATCAGTTTCGTCTCATCGCCGTCCACGTTCCACGGTGTGACGACGGATGCGCCCGGCGGTCTCACCAACGTAGGCGTGAACCTCACCGCCAACAACGCGCCGATCGAATTCATGACGCCGGTCGCGGTTTCCGGCGCCTCCACCATCAGCAGTGGCGGCGGCAACATCAGCTTCGACAGCACCCTGGCGGTCGCCAATGACCTGACTATTAACACCGGCAACGGTGCCTTGACGTTCGGGGGCGCCGTCGGCAGCACCCAGGCGCTGACGCTGAACCTCGGCGGCGGGTCCGTGAGCGGTTTGGGCGAGCTGCAGAACACTCTGACCGGCCTCACCGTGAACGCGACCTCCGGCCTGACCCTGCCGGCATTCACCATCGATGGCCCGCAGGTCTACAACGTCGCCACGGCCACCGTCACCGGGAATCTCGGCGGCGTCGGCATTACCTTCAATGCGCCGGTCAACGTGATTCCAGCCTCCGGCAATTCGATCACCCTGAACTCGGGCACGGGCGCGCTGACATTCGCCGATTCGGCGCAGTTCAACGCCAACAACATGACGTTGACGGGCGATTCGATCGGCTTCGGCGGCCCCGTCACCGGGTCCGGCAACTTGGTTATCCAGCCCTCCACAAGCAGTCTCGACGTGGCCGTCGGCGGCAGCGGCACCCCCATCGCCGGGCTCAATCTGAGCTCGGCGCAATTGGCCGAACTGCCCATCGGCACGCTCGCGAGCCTGACCATCGGCTCCGCCTCGGGTACCGGTACGCTCAACGTGGCCGGTGCGCTCAATGTGGCCGGCACACCACTCACCTTGAATGGCGGCGGCGGCATCACGCAGAGCGGCGGCTCCATCGTTTCAGGCACGCTCACGCTCTTCGCGGCGGGCAACCCAATCGACCTGGCCAATGGATCGAACGCCTTCGGCGCGGTGGCCATCAATGGTTCCCCCTCGTCGGTCAGTCTCACCAACACGCAGAATATCGACCAGCTCGGCTCGGCCGCCTGGGCTTTGGGCGGCGCACCGGTGACCTTGAACGCGGGCACGAACAACATCACGCTCGAGAATGCCGGCAATACCTTCGGCACCTTGGTGCTGAACGGCAACAACGTCCAGGTCGCGGAGGCGGCGAGCGCCGACATCGGCGCCTCCACCGTCACCGGGAATCTCGCGGTGACCGCGGCCGGCGGCATCAACTTCTCAGGCGCCCTCAACGCGACCGGCAACGTGTCCTTGAGCGCGAGCGGCGAAGTGACGCAAGCGGCGCCTCTCACCATCGGCGGCAACCTGTCCGTGGCCACGACCACCGACGCCGGCGACGTGACGCTCGACAATTCCGGCGCGACCGTCATAGGCAACAGCCAGGTGGGCGGCAATTACACATTGACTTCGACGGGATCGGTCTCTCAGGCGGCGGGTACCAGCTACCAGGTCGCCGGCACTCTGACCGTCAGCGGCACCAACATCGTGCTGGGCGGCGCGGGCAACATCGCCGGCGCGACCTCGCTGTTGGGCTCGACGAGCAGCACCAACGTGCTCGACGAGTCGGGCGTCATCAGCCTGCCGGGCATGGACGTGGTGGGCAATCTGACGGTCATCAGCGAAAGCGCCCTCCGCTCGATCTCGAGCGCGCCGGTGCATGGCGCTGCCATCGTGTTGAACGATGCGGCAAACGCAATTACGGGCAGCATATCCGTGAGCGCGAGCCCGCCCACCGTGACGACGAGCGGATCCGAGGTGCAAACCGGCATCAATCAGACCGGAGCGCTCTCGGTGACGGGCGTCGCCAGTTTCACGGCGCAGGCTTCGAGCGTGGCGAACAGCGGGAACATCAACCTGACCAATGCCGGCAACAGTTTCGGCCACCTCGTGCTGAGCGGCAGCACCGTCAATGTCGCCAATGCCGCTCCCGGCGTGACCACGCTCAATAGCGCGCTCGCGACCAACAGCCTGACGCTGACTGCGGCCGGCGGCGTGGCGCAAACCGGTGCGATCAGCACGCCTGCTCTCAGCATCACCGCCGACGGCGGTGTGGCGCTCAACAATGTCGCCAACGACGTGAACTCGCTGGCCGTCGTATCGAACGGGAATCCGATCAGCTTCGTCAACTCAGGCGACCTATCCATTGCCGGCATCGACGCGGGCAATTCCACGGTCGCGTTGACCGCAGGCGGTTCCGGGGGCCTCTCGCAGAGCGCACCGCTCCTCAACGTGGGCACCTTGAATGCCGACGCGGGCGGCTCGATCGTTCTCACGAACACCGGCAATTCCATCGCCACACTGGGTACTTCGACGGCGGGTACCGGCCTACAGCTGTTCAATAGCACCGCTCTCAACGTGTCGGGCATCGTCAGCACCACTACGGGCGATCTCACGGCGCGCACCCAGGGGAATCTGACCCTCGAGACGGGCGGCCAACTCGAAGCTCTCGCCGGCAACCTCGTTGCCTCCACCGAAGGGGACGGCAACCTCATCAACGACTCGGCCTTTGCCGGCACGGCGCTGGTTGTCGGAAGCGGCGATCGCTGGCTGGTTTACAGCGACAATCCGGATCTGGTGGCGGACCCAACGGTCAAGGGCGGCCTGACCTCATCCTTCCGCGACTATGGGGAGACGTTCTCGACCGATGCGCCGAGCGATGTCACCCAGAGCGGCAACGGCTTCATCTACAGCCACCCCGAGGGGACGCTGACCGTCACGGCCGCCATCGAAGGAGCGCCCACGCAGGTCTACGGCAGTACGCCGACCGCCACGGTGACCGACACCGTCACGGGCTTCCTCGACAGCGAGGACAATGTCGGCAACAGCACCACCGGCACGGCGGCCTTCAACACCACGCTCTCGAACAGCTTGAACGCGGGCACCTACAACATCCTCTACACGGGCGGTCTCTCGTCCGCCAATTACAATCTCGCGGCCGGTACTACTCCGGCGGTTTATACGGTGTCGCCCGCCGTGCTGACCTACAATGCCACTCCCGCTTCCCGCACCTACGGCGCCGCCAATCCGCCGCTCAGCGGGACCATCACCGGCTTCGTGTTGGGTCAGACTTCCGCGGAGGTGCTGACCGGCAGCGCCACCTTTACCACACCCGCCGTGCAGAGCAGCGGCGTCGGCCAATACGCCATCGACGGCACCGGCTTGAGCTCCAACGGCAATTACACCTTCGCACAAGCGGCCGGCAACGCGACGGCGCTGACCGTCACCAAGGCCGGCCTCATCGTCACCGCCAACAATGACACCGTGACTTACAACGGCACGGACTTCAGCGGCGGCAACGGAGTCACCATCAGCGGCTTCGTCAACGGAGAAAGCTCCAGCGTCCTCGGCGGCACGGTGACCTTCGGCGGCAGCTCGCAGGGCGCGCGCAACGCGGGCACGTACACGATCACGCCGGCCGGCCTGACCGCAGCAAACTACAGCTTCACCTATGACGGCGGCTCACTCGTCATCGATCCGGCCGCTCTGGACGTGACCGCCAGCAACGTGACCAGAACTTACAATGGCACGCTGGCGGCCGTGGGCACGGCCGTCGCCGCCGGCGGCACGCGGCTGTTCGGCGGCGACACCTTGAGCGGCGGCACGTTCAACTTCACCAACGCGAATGCCGGCACCGGCAAGACCGTCACCGTGAGCGGCGTTGCCGTGAACGACGGCAACGACGGCGGCAACTACATAGTCGCCTACGTGCCCAATACCACCAGCACCATCACACCGGCGAGCCTCACGCTCGAGGCCGGCAATGTCACCAAGACCTACGACGGCACCACCGCGGCCGTGGGCGCTGCCACCGTGGCCTCTGGAACGTTGTTTCAGAATGCCAGTAACGGCGGCGTACAGGACAGCATCAGCGGAGGTACGCTGGCCTTTACCAACCCGAACGCGGGCAACGGCAACAAGGCCGTCACCCTGAGCGGTGTGACCGTGAACGACGGCAATAGCGGCGGCAATTATGCGGTGACCTACCTCAACAACACGACCAGCACCATCAATCCCGCCGAAGTGACCTTGACCGGCACGGTCGCCGACAAGACCTACGACGGCACGAATACGGCCACCCTGTCGGGCTACACCCTGACAGGCCTGGTGGGCAACCAAACGCTGCAAGCCACCGGTTCAGCCGCCTTCTCGAGCGCGAACGCAGGCAGCGACATACCCGTCGCCATCAACGGCATCACGCTCGAAAATGGCACCAACGGCGGCCTCGCCTCGAACTATGTCGTGAACTCGACAGCGAGCGCCAGCGGCACCATCGATCCGAAGATGCTCACCGTGAACACCGTCGTCGCCAACAAGGTCTACGACGGCAGCACGGCCGCCACCTTGGTGAGCTATGGCCTCTCGGGATTCGTCGGCGACCAGACCGTGAGTGCCGTATACAGCGGCGGTGCGGCTTTCAACAGCAAGGACGTGGGCAACGGCAAGCCGGTCACGATCACCGGTCTCGAGCTGGTCAACGGCACGAACGGCGGGCTCGCCAGCAACTACGAAGTCCCTGCCGATGCGACGGGCAGCGCCAACATCACGCCGGCGACGCTTCAGGTCGCGGGAGTGGTGGCACTCAATACGGTGTACAACGGAACGACGACGGCGAACCTGAATACTCAAGGCGCGGTTCTGACCGGCGTCATCGGCTCCGACAACGTGTCTGTCGGCTCGATCACCGGCAGCTACCTCACGCCGACTGTCGGCACCAACAAGCCCATCACAACCAGCGGCTTCGTGCTCACCGGCGCCGACTCCATGGACTACACTCTGGTGCAGCCCACCGGCCTCGCCGCCAGCGTCACACCGCAACCCTTGACCGTGACGGCCACCGGCGTCAACAAGGTCTACAATGGAAGCACGGCCGCAACCGTCGTTCTCTCGGACAACGTCATCCCGGGCGATTCACTCACCGTCACCTCCACGAACTCGTTCCAGGACGCGAGCGTGGGGAACGGCAAGTACATCAGCGTGTCGAACATCATGCTGAGCGGTGCGGATGCGATAGATTACACACTCGTAAACTCCAGCACTTCGGCCTTCGCGAACATCACGCCGGCCGCCTCCGCACCAGCCGCGCCGCCGCCCCCGCCGACCACGCCCCCGCCGGCCGTTGCCCCGACTGGGGTCATAGTCAACGAAATCGACGACGCCACCGTCCCCCCTGTGGTGCCGGCACCGCCGGTGAACTTGTCGGTACCGACGCCGCCGCCGGCCGCTATGGACCTGACCTTGCCCGCTCACTTCGTGCTGTTCGCCGGCCCGACCGGCTCAACCGGCACTGCCGCAGCGGCCGCTGCAAACGGCTCACCTGCCGCGAACGGCTCGTCTGGAGCAAACGGTTTACCTGCCGTCGCCGAGAGCTCGGCCCCCGGGGGCGTCGCCGCAAGCGATGGCATCGACGTGTCAATGGTGCAGTCGGCGCAGGGGTCGGTTCCCGGCGCGGTCTCGGTCTCCATACCGCAAGCCGTCATCGACTCGGGCAATGGATTCAGCTTTGCATTGCCCCCAGAACTGCGTGACGCCGCGGCAACCGGTACCGTGCGGATCACCTTCCAGGGCAAGCGACTGCCCTCCTGGCTGCGATACTCGAAAGCAACCCGGACGCTTACGGCGACAAACGCCATGCCGCCGGGCGCGCTGCCGATGCAGCTTCTGATACGGATCGGCGATCGGAGCTGGACGATGTCGATCGGGGTGCGATAGCGCGGCCGAGCCTGCGAAGATAGCCTGGTGTGGCTGCGCGGTGGGTAGTACCCTTGTCAATACACAGGGGTACTATCCCTATTACTTACGATGTTTCGCAAACACCTAATCTCAAGTCGCACGAGCGGCGAACCGGGCTTCCATTGGCGGGGAGCCGAGGTTACGCGGCTCGAAGGTTTTACCGACGCCGTTTTCGCGTTCGCCGTCACACTGCTCGTTGTATCGCTCGAGGTCCCGAAGACCTTCCCCGAACTGATGGCTGCCATGAAATGCCTGATCGCTACGTCGGATTTACGGGTTTTATTTACTTTCTCGTTCCGATCTACTTCACAATCGCGCATTCGATTTTCGGTCGTCGAGAGCGACAGCTTCAATCGCAGCCATCGTAATTCTGACTGGCCTCGACAACGTCAGCGCGGGCCGCTCCACGGTGCGTCGGCGCCGATCTCGCGCCACGTGCCCGGCGCCAGTCCTTCTATGCTTACCTTGCCGATGGCTGCGCGTATCAGGCGAAGGGTCGGAAACCCCACCTTCGCCGTCATGCGCCGCACCTGGCGGTTCTTTCCTTCACGTATCGTGAGCTCGATCCACGCCGTCGGAATTTTCGCGCGATAGCGGATCGGCGGATCGCGCGGCCACAGTTGCTGCGGTTCCTCGATGAGATTCGCATTCGCCGGCCGCGTCGTGAAGTCGCCGAGATTCACGCCTTTGCGCAGCTGATCGAGTGCCGCTGGAGACGGAGAACCTTCCACCTGCGCCCAGTACACCTTCGCTATATCGTGCTTCGGCTCCGCGATGCGCGCTTGCAAGACGCCGTCGTCGGTGAGCAGCAGCAGGCCCTCGCTGTCGGTATCGAGGCGGCCGGCGGGATAGACGCTTCTTACGTCGATGTAATCGGCCAGGGTCTTGCGGCCCGGCTCCGGGCTGAATTTGCAGGCGACACCGAACGGCTTGTTGAAGGCGATGAGCACGCGGGCGCGTTCAGGCCAGCGCCCGCTCGATCAGATTCGGCGGCACCGTCGTGCGCGGCACAGCGCTGGTCGCGCGGCGGCGGGTCCCTCTGCCGATGCCTCGAACAGGCGCGTGTTGCTCGAACCACTCGCGCACGTCGAGATCGAGTCCGATGCCGTGCATGTAGTTGTAAAGCGCCTTCTTGAGCGCCGCGCCAAACACATCGTGGTCGATGCCGGTAACGTCCGTGAAATTGATGTCGTTGTTGGCGAATGTGGTCTGGAGCGGCGGAGACAAGCGTCACGCCGTACTGTTCCGGATGTTTGCCGACCGGCGAATGCACGGTGCAGGTGAAGCGATGGAAGAAACCCGACTGTATGCAGCCGGCCGCGAACAATTGGCGAACGTATTCCAGGGCGTCGACGGTGTCTTGCGCGGTTTGAGTGGGGAAGCCGTACATCAGATAGGCGTGTACGAGGATTCCCGCGTCGGAGAAGGCTCGCGTGACCCGGGCCACCTGCTCGACCGACACGCCTTTCTTCATGAGCTTGAGCAGGCGATCCGATGCCACTTCCAATCCGCCGGTGACGGCGATGCAGCCGCTTTCGGCCAGCAGCCGGCAAAGGCCGGCATCGAATGACTTCTCGAAACGAATGTTGCCCCACCACGAGATATCCAGCTTCCGTTGCAGCAGTGCGTTCGCCAGCGACTTGAGTGCCTTGGGCGGTGCGGCTTCGTCGACGAAGTGAAATCCGGTTTGCCCGGTCTCGCGAATCAGAGATTCGATCCGATCGATCAGCACATCGGTAGTCGCCAGATCGTAGCGCGAGATGTAGTCGAGGTTTACATCGCAGAAGCTGCATTTCTTCCAGTAGCAGCCGTGCGCGACCGTCAGCTTGTTCCAGCGGCCGTCCGACCAGAGACGGTGCATGGGGTTGAGCATGTCCAGCAGTGACAGATAGTCGTCCAGCGGCAGGCCCGCGTAAGTGGGCGTGCCGCTTTCGGAGAAAGCGATATCGGGCTCTTTGAAGTCGACGTACTGATGCTTGCGCGTATAGGTGCGCACCAGCTGATCGAGCGGCCGCTTGTTCTGCAGGTGTTCGATGAGCGCAAGCAGCGGACGTTCGCCAGCATCGAGCGTCATGAAATCGAAGTAGTCGAAAACACGCGGCTCGTTCATGGAGCGCAGCTCGGTATTGCAATAACCGCCGCCCAATACCGTGACGATGGACGGGTGGGTTTGCTTGATGGTTTGCGCGATGCGAAAGGCGCCATAAACGTTGCCCGGAAAAGGCGCGGTGATGAGCACCAGGTTCGGCTGATGCCGCGACAGCGCCTCGAGCGTCAGTGCATGCAGGGATGCATCTACCAGGTTGTGCGGCGCATCGAGCGCCGTTTGCAGCTGATCGAATGTCGGTTGGCTCGCGGCCAGCGATTCCGCATAGCGCACGAACTCGAAGCGCGGGTCGATGGCGTCGCGGATGACGTCCGCGAGGTCATTGAGATAAAGGGTGGCAATGTGCTTGGCGCGATCCTGCAGCCCCAGCGCACCAAAGGCCCAGTCGAGCGCGTCGCCTTCGCCATGCCGGCTGTCGATGTAGTGCTCGAGCGATGCAAAGCGCGGACCTTCGGGCAGGTAATGCCTCGAAGCGATACGATGAGCCAGGCTGGGATCACGACCTTGCAGAAATCGAATGGCCGGCGAGATTGTAGTGCGGTAGGACTCGAAGTGCTCGGCGAAAAAGCGCGTGGCTGCCGTGTGTTGTTTGCGGGCCAGCGCGCTCACTTGCCGCGTGAATGGCCTGCACGCCCTCCACCGACAGCAACTTGAGCGCCAGGGCGATGGAGAGATCTGCCTGTTCCGCTTTGAACCCGCGCGAGCGCAGGAATCCAGTGAGATACGCCGTAGACGGATACGGCGTGTTGAGCTGCGTCATCGGCGGAATGATCGACAAAATGCGCATTTCGCTCATATCGAAAGTATATCGCGCTGGGCCGCCGGGCAGGATTGGATTAAGATGGGCCATGGAGTTTACCCTCGATTTTCCCTTGATTCGCGACATACTCGAGCAGGAGCACGCACGGGCACGTGACGAGATCCGAAACTTGGGAGTGCTTCGAGCACTCGAGGGCTCTCAGCGGCGCCATGACGCTCGGATCGCCGCTGCCCCGGATGTCGGCACGCTGGCCTGTCGAGCGGGTTGCACGTGGTGCTGCTACTTCACGGTGGATGTTCGTGCCGCTGAGGTCTTCAGAATCCTCGATTTTGTCGAACAGTCGTTCACGCCTGAGGAGAAGGCCCGCGTCTATGCGGAGGTGCGCGTAAACAGCGCGGCGCTCAGGAACCTGGGCGAGGGCGAGCGGGTCACTCGCAACGTAAAATGCCCGTTTCTGAACGAAGGGCGATGTACCGTTTACGCGGCACGCCCTCAGTCGTGCCGCAACTATCACGCGACGAATGTAGCGGGGTGCCGGCAATCCTACGAAGAACCCGAAAACCTGGACATCGACCCGGATTTCGCACCCGGCGTGTACCAGGCAGGCGGTGCACACGTCGAGGCGGTCAACGCCGCGATGCGCGAGGCGGGATACGACGTGAATGCGTACGAGCTCAATTGCGCCCTCGACGCCGCTCTTTCGGACCCCGGTGCCCGCGAGCGTTTCGAATCCAGGCTAAAGCCGTTCGCCGGCCTCAACGGGGAGGAAGTACCCGCTGAGTTCGATGATCTGGGGCCCTGACAACCCGATATGCTGTAAGTGCCGGCTGACACCCCGTACCCGTCGTGACGCGGGCGCAGTCGAAGCTGTTCGAGGAATTGTGCCACCCTGCCGGCAGTGCCATCAGGCCGGCTGCCCGAAAGGTGTGGTAGAGTTTGCTCCGCAGCAACGGCGCCAACCGACGCCTTGCAGCAAGGCCCCCCAAGGCCTAGAAAATACCGCGGATTTGGGCCTCGTAGGCGCAAAGAGACTTGGCAGTGGTCCGCCCGCCGCGCGAGAATCCGGCGCGGCAGGGCGCCCGCGGTTGACAACGCGGGAGGATGCACCAATACTTTCACATATGGTGAACTATCAAGAACGTCTCGACAGTTCCGTGACGACGCTCTATTACTCGGACATTCTTTCGGCACGGCGCGTCTGCGCCGCCGCTCGCTACCTTAACGCGCCTGTTGAATATGTGTATCTCGACCTCACCAAGGGCGATCAGCGAAAACCCGCCTATCTTGCCGTCAATCCGAACGGCAAAGTACCGACACTGGTGAAGGGTGAACGGATCACCTGGGAATCGGACGCGGTGATCTGCCAGCTGTCAGAGGACATGGGCGCGGATCTTTGGCCGCACGATGCGCGCCAGATCGAGATCCTGCGCTGGCTGAGCTGGAACGCCCAGCACTTCACGCGCGCAGGCGGCGCGCTGTATTTCGAGAACATCGTCAAGAGACGCTTCGGTATAGGCGCGCCGGATCCAACCGTTGTGGCCTGCGAGCTGGGCGAGTTCCGTCTTTTTGCCAAAGTGCTGGACGATCATCTTGCGGGGCGTCGATGGATCGTGGGCGACGGGCTGACGGTCGCCGATTTCTCCGTCGCGATGACGCTTCCTTATGCCGAGGAGGCGAAGCTGCCGCTCGACGATTTTGCAAACCTGCGCTGCTGGCACGACCGATTGAACGAAATTGAGGGTTGGCGCGAGCCGTTTCCGGCGCGCTAGGGACAGTACGGCTTAAGAGCCGCACCAGGTTGAGCGCGGCCACGAGATCGCCGACAATTGTGGATCGGTTAGAGCCGTCGAGAGCTGCCGACGACCCAACACAGGGAAATTGAGGGAGTGAGGGATGAAATTAGGGCGTGATCCGGTGCGGCACCACCATTCAACACAGTCTATTCGAGTTGTCCACGGACTCGGCGCCCGGATTTACCCACGTCGCCTATCGCGGTGACACCTATACGATTCACACAGCAAATGAGAGAAGCGCGACGGCGCCCCGGGATCATAGCCTGCAAGCATTGTCGCTTCTGAATGAGCTCGTGAGCGCGGCGAAGGTCTCGAGCGACATTCCGAACACCCAGGAGATTCAATTCGTGCCGTGAAGGCACGACGGTCGAACTGGCAAGTCATTTTAGCCGGAATAGGTAACGGCTAGGCTTACCTTACCTTACCGTTCCGTTACCCCGCGGTGCATGAATGTCCTGCGTGTGAGGTCGTGCACAGTCCGTTACCTGCGGTCCGCGTATAACAGTAACCAAGCCGATTTCTAACATAGGAAGTTATGACTTGGCCACATCCTCTTCGATACGAGTTTGCATTTTTCGGATTTCGCGCGCACGAACCGTGCTTGCGCGGGCCCGTTATGGGTGGAACAATAAATTTGCTTGCCTGTTTGACGAGTTTCGCGTTCGCCGATGAACACTAACGACTTACTGCTGATCCTGGATAACGACCCGAAATCCCTGTGCGTTTTTCGGACGGTCGCGGAACACCTGGGGTGTGATCACATCGCGGCCGGTTCAGCCGATGGTCTACGGGGCATTCTCGCGGCCCGCCGTCCCACCATGGCCGTGTTAGCGGTGGACGGTTCAAATATTGATGGATTGGCGATGCTACGAGTTCTCGCGGTGGAGGCGGCACAACCTGCCACTCTTCTCATTGGCGCCGTGCACGCACGTGTTCTTGCCGGGGCCAGACGAGCTGCCGAGTCGCAGGGGGTTCGCGTGATCGGGGTCGCCGCTCGACCGCTCGATCCGATTGCCATCGAGCGGCTTCTGATGCCGTATCTGACGAGCGCACCGCCTGTTGCGCTCGGCGAACTCGAACGCGCGCTCACCGAGCACGAACTGATACTTGAATATTTGCCCAAAATCGACATCCGTGCCTCCGTGCCGAAAATGCAAGGTGTTGAGGCGCTGGTTCGATGGCAGCACCCGCGTCGGGGATTGCTATATCCGCGTCATTTTCTTGGCTCAATCGAGGATCATGACTTGATGGTGCGCCTCACGGATTTCGTGATGACTGAGGCGGTTCGCCAAGCCAGCCAATGGCGTGCGAGGGGGCTGCCGCTCGAAATGGCGGTCAACCTCAGTCCGAAGCTTGTCACTGATCGCGAGTTTCCAGAGCGAGTTGACGTCCTGCTGCGCGAGAACGAGGTTCCCGCACAGCAATTGGTTTTCGATGTCACCGAAGCGACGAGCCTCGATGCTAGGGACCTCATGCTGGACGTTTTCACGCGGTTGCGTATTCTTGGGGTCGGCTTATCCCTCGATAATTTTGGCACGGGCGTGTCCTCTCTCACGGAACTTTACCGAATGCCTTTTTCCGAGCTCAAAGTGGATCACACGCTCATCGCCGATGTGGCTCGGGAGCGCGAAGCCATGCTCATCGTGCAAGCTATCGCCAAGCTCGCGCATACCTTGGAACTCGAAGTATGTGCGGTAGGCGTCGAGACTCGGGAGACGCTTGGATTCTTGCAAAGTAACGGATTTGATAGCGCTCAAGGCCAATTTTTTAGCGGTGCCGTCAAACCCTCAGAGATCGAGCGGCTAGTGGGCACTTTGCCGTGTTCCGAGGCGGCCGCGACTGGCCGGTGGCGTGTGATGAAATCTCTGAGCTGATATCGATCTCGAGTCACACAAAGAGCGCTAGGGGTTGTCCGGCAAGGTCGGAAGGTTCATCCGCTTGAGGATCGCACGGTAGCGCGGATCCGAGCTCAGCCCGGCTAACAAGGGGTCATAGCGGAACCAGATGATGCCCGGATCTCCGGTTACCGCCTTGTTGAGCCACTCGAACGCCTTGTCGGCGTCGCCGAACGAGGCATAAGCCTCTGCAATCTGCAATTCGAAACCGGCAGAGTTGGCCAATAAATTGTTCAGCGCCGCGTCGGCTTCGGCGTTTCGGTGGGCGGCGTGATAGCCCAATGGCAACCCGAAGCTTCGCCAGCTCGGGTTGCTTTCCGCTTGGAATTCCTCAACTGCAGCTCTTGTTTCGCCACGGATCAGAAGTACGCGGCCAAGTTCGTAGTGGGCGGCGGAAAAGTTCGGGTTGACGGCGAGCACTTGCCGCAACAACCGTTCCGCCTCGTCCAGCCGGCCTACGTAGAAAAATAGACGTCCGGCGTAACGTCGGCTCAGCAAGTTGAGTGGGTCTCTTTGGAGGACTTCTTGCATTTGTGCGATGGCGTCCGCATGGCTCCCCGTAACCAGAGTATGAACCGCCCGATTCAACAGGGCGTTCGAATTGCCGGGATCCAGCTTCAGTGCTATCGCCCTCGTTTCCGCAGAGTCCTTCCAGTCGAACTTCAGCATCTGCAGCGTGCCTAATATCCCATAGGCGTCCGCCAATCCCGGGTCCAGCTCGATGGCGCGCCGGACCGATTGCTCTGCGACCCGATAGGCATCGCCGGGCGGCTCGTAGACATTGCTGCCACGGCGGAATTCTGCGAATCCGATGCCGTTCCAGGCGGGAGCGTATCCAGGGTCGATGGCGATTGCGCGCCGAAAAAATTTGATGGCCTCGGCCGTGCCCGCGTCGGTGTCGGTTTGAACCGCGAAATTCCCCTGCAACAGAAGATTGTGTACTTCGGTGTTTTCGGTTCGTACCGCCATGGTGGGGATTCCCCCTGCCAACGTCACCTTCAGTTTGTCAACGACTACACGGGCGATATCGTCCTGAACCTTGAACACGTCCTTCAAGTCCCGGTCGTATGTTGCGCTCCAGAGATGAAAGCCTGTGTCTGCCCGTACGAGCTGAGCGGTGATGCGAACCGTGTTGCCGGCCTTGCGTACGCTGCCCTCCAACAAATTGGTCACGCTGAGCTCTCGGCCTATTTCGGCGACCGTCACCGGCCGGTCTCGGAAGGAAAAGGAGGAGGTTCGCGCGGACACCTTGAGGTCGGGGATTTGCGAGAGCAGGTCGATCAGCTCCTCGGATAAACCGTCCGAGAAATACTGTTGATCCTTCTTCTCGCTCAAATCCGTGAAGGGCAGTACTGCGATCGACTTTTCGAGCGTCGCCTGCGCACTCGAAGTCCCGGCGGCCGACGGCGCGGACGCCGGAGCGGAATCGGTCGGCGTCGATCGGTGCGAAAGGACGATGTAGACCAGAGCACCAACCAGCAGTGCGGTCAACGCGATCATGGGAAGAGAAATGCGGCGTGCCCGCGACGCTACACTTCCCGGTGCGGCACTCGGCGTCGACACAGAGCCGAAGCCGGAGTCGACCGATGCCAGCAGGCGGCGTATCCGATTCACGAATTCTGTTGTCGTCTCGCCGTTTGGCAGATGCATCCATTGGATTTCCCGGAACTTGTCCGGAACGCGTGCGTCGGCATCTTTCGTGTCGTCGATCACTACCGGGACAAAGAAAGGTCTTTCCGCCGCCATCAGATGCGATCGGTCGACGGCCAGTTTCCATTCCAGTCTAAAGTAGCCTTCCACTCGGGCGTGAGAGTGCAATGAAATGATTGGAATGAACAGCGCGCACGATTTGATCTGTGTGCGGATGGCGGTATCCCAGGCATCGCCGCCGCGCAGCTCGCTCTGGTCGAACCATACCTCGATCGAGGCCGCACGCAGGGCGGAGCAAATTCGCTGCGCAGACACAGCGTCCTCGGAGGCGTAACTTAGGAAAACGGCACCAGCCAATTACTGCATCTCCGCGCGCAGTTCCCGCACGCCGCGGCCGAGTCGAACGCCGCAACAAATTTCGCAATGTCACCGAGTCGGCATAACCGACCTCGCTGGCGATTTTTTCCAGATCATGCCCTATCGAGATGAGGTGTTGCGCGCGTTCGACCCGCATGTCCTGGAAGAACGCGAGTGGCGACTTTCCGAGCACCGCCTCGGTGCGGCGCTGCAAGGTGCGGGGGGTGACAGACAGCGCGCCGGCTGCATCCTGAAGCGAGAAGCCCGAGGCGAGATTTTCGCGCGCCCAACGCTCGAAGCGTTCGATCAGTGGATCGGCATGGGCTAGGTGATCTGGGATGATGTATTGGGCCTGAGACGGCCGTTTATCGATCAGCATGAAGCGTGCGACGAGCGCAGCCATTGTGGGGCTCGCCTGTCGCACCAGCCAAAGCGCAAGATCGAGGTGTCCCATCATGGCTCCGGCGGTGACAACGCGGCCCGAGGCGACGACCATCCGCGAATCGTCCAGTCGGACTTCCGGGTAACGTTGACGGAAGAGGGGAGCGAGCGACCAGGTGGTCGTTGCTTCCAGACCGTTCAGGAGCCCTGCTTCGGCGATCAGGAAAGTGCCGATGCAGGCCGCGGCCACACCGATGCCGCCGGCCTGCCACGCGCGAAGGTGCACCATCGCATCGAGAACGTCCTCACGCCCCAAGGCCTCGACCAATCGTTCTGGTTGCTTGGTATTCAGCGCCGGCACGACCACCCAATCCGGCTTCCTGACCTTGCTCGCTAGCTCGACGGTTGCTGTTAGCCCGAGTGCGGTGCGGATGTGTGGCCGCACTCCCACGAGGGTCACATCGAAGAGACATGCAATCCCCTGCGCGGAGGCAAGCTCGTTTGCGGTTGAGAACGTATCGAGCAGCACGGTCAGCCCGGTGTCGAAAACTCCATCCAGTGCGAGCACCGTCAATTGCATGTCGTAAACAACCCTTAAGTTGTCATTTACGACTATAGCGTGGACCCAATCCGGAATCTACGCTGCCATTCAATGCGATCAGTGAGAACCCAGATGACGAAATCTCCGACAACGATTCTCGACACGATCGGCAGGTCATATCGAGGAGGGCGGCACCTGTCTATGGCCAGGAGAGATGATCCTTGGGAAGCCGGCCGCTTGGATCGTAAACCGTAACGCGTGTTGGAAGCACGGCGCCCCATTTCCATAGCACTAGATTGTGCGCGCTTTCCGTTGCGCCGGGCGCGAAGCTGGGGGTGAGAAGTCCGGCATAGCCCTCCGCGGAAAGCCGGTCGGCAATCTTCCAGGATGCCGGATCAGCACCAGACGAGGCTTCAAGGAACCAGGCACAGCGCATGTCGCTCAACTTCACGTGATGGGTTGTGCGTGCCGCGTCTGTCCGCAGGTCTGCCAAGGGCTCGCAGTCAAAGTCGTAGGAGCACAGCAGGCAGGGGTCGAACTTGCGTGCGAGCCCTTGGGTGATTTCGCGGACCGCGGTGATTGCATCCAGGGCCAGATACAGCGCTGGCATATCTTTGCGGTTAAAGCGACCGCCGTAGAGCGCAGCGCCTTCGCCTGACAGCGGTTTGAACGACCAGCGCGGATCATGCGCCCGGAAGGCGACCCCTTGAAGACGCACAGGCGCGCTCTAGGCGAAGTTGCCTAGTGCCGCGAAGTCGAGGTAGTCGCGCACCACCGAGGCCTTGCCCTCCTTGACGAGCGACTCGGCGGTGCGACCGCCAAAAGCCGGGATGGGTTGCGCGCGATACCACGCCATCGCCTGTTGCTGCCCGCCAGCCCATGGCACAACGCGCACAATAACCTCCAGCATCTCCCGCACGCGGGTTTGGGTTTTTTCGGCATCGGCCCGCTTTGCTTTGTACAGTGACTCGCGACTCAAGCCCAAAGTAGTCGCGAGCTGGGTCTTTGACATGCCGAACGCGTCGGCTACCCGATCGATCGCAGCCCTCCCGTGCGCATCGAGAAGCGAGCGCAGCAGCTCCGGCAGCGTCAATGGGTCCCGGGCTTCCTCGGATGCTTTCATGCGATGCACGGCACGTGTGGTGTTTTTCGAGGCCATATTCCAACAAAATGCCCTATATATGAGGCATATTATCGGCGTTTATCGCGGACTTTTCAAGTCGAGGGACCGGGAGTTCAATTATTCCATCAGGGCCGCCCAAATTGACGCCCATGGATGTCATCCGCTATAGTTCACCAAATGGTGAACTATTTGAAACATGGAGGGCAGTCGATGCGCGCGACAAAGCAAATAGGAATTCATTCGGGGCGGCTCTGCTACAACAGCGTGATCCTGCCGGTCGTGCGGCAGGGATTCGCGGCGGGAGTTGCATATGGTATCTGCGGACTGGCCTTGCTGATCGGCACGATCGGGCCGGCCGGTGCACAGGACGGGAAAAAGACTTCGTTTTCGAGCATGGCTCCTGTCGAGCAATACCGGATTGCGAGCCGGTCAGAGGAAATTGCACTGGCGCGCAGCGCGGCGCCCGCTTCGATCTCGAGCGACGCCGATGTCCTGGTGTTGGGCGATCACGGGTATGAAACGGCCATCAAGGGAAAGAACGGCTTCGTCTGCCTGGTGGAGCGCTCATGGTTTGCCTCCTTCGGCGATCCCGTGTTCTGGAATCCCAGTATTCGTGGGCCGGATTGCCTCAACCCTGCCGCGGTGAGCAGCGTGCTGCCCGTCAATCTGGAAAGGACGCAGTGGGCGCTGGCGGGCCTTCCCAAAACCGAAATGCTTGCTCGCACTAAAACATCAGCCGTCGCGCACCAAGCGCCCGCGCCGGGCTCGATGGGCTACATGATGTCCAAGCAGGGCCACCTGTCGGATGTCGACGGACACTGGCAGCCACATCTGATGTTCTTCCAGCCGCATACCGCCCCGTCCGCCTGGGGAGCAAATCTTCCCGGCTCTCCCGTGATGGGCGCCGAGGGTGATCCGGACGAAGTCACGATCTTCTATATTCCCGTCGGCAAATGGTCCGACGGGACAACTGCATCCATGGATATGCATTAGTACCTCGGCACGGTGATGTTGACCGGTTCACAGGGTCAGGGGGGATAAGGAGTTGGAAGCCAACGTAAAGGCAGCAGTTGGCTTCCAACTCCTTATCCCCCCTGACCGTGCGCACTGGCCGACATACATCACCGCGTAGGAGGTACATCACCGCCTAGGGAGCAAATCGGGTGCCGTCGGCGGGGTGGCGTGGCGCGGTGAGAGCATTCGCCCGAGGGGCTGAGCCGTTGGGCGGCAACGGCTCGAGTCAGGTTTGGTCCGCGAAATGCGCTTCCAGCTTGCGCAGCGCACCGCTCCAGCCTTCCTCGTGGCTGCGGCGGGTTTCTTCGTCGTGCAGGCGCGAATGGGTGAAGGTGAGTTCCGTGCCCTCGGGAATGGCGCGAAGCGCAATCTCGACGCGCGACTCACCGGGGTCCTCCATGCCTCCTATCCAGCACCAACTCATGACGACTCGCTCCGGGCTGACCACTTCGAGATAGGTGCCGATGCTCTCGTGTTCGGAGCCGTCGAGCTTGCGGAAGCGAACGCGATAGCGCCCACCGACGCGCACATCGGATTCGACCACCAACACCGGTCCCTCATCCGGACCCCACCACTGCGCAATGCCTTCGGGCGTCGTGACGGCATCGAAGACGATCTGCGGCCGTGCTTTGATTCGGCGCACCAGGGTCAGGCTCGTCATCGCCTCTCGCTCCGCGCCTCGGCTTCCTTGGCCTCGGCATAGCGGGCGAGCCGGTCCAGGCTTCCGGACCAAAATCGCTCGTAATGCTTCAACCATTCCATGGCCTCGCGCATGGGCTGTGCCCGAAGCCGCACAGTCACGGTGCGGCCGGATTTCGACCGGGTAACGAGGCCCGCATCGGCCAGTACATCGAGATGCTTCATCACGGCGGGCAGTTTGATCCGAAAGGGCTCGGCCAGTTCGCTGACCGAGGCGCCTTCCTTGCGCTCGAGGTGGGCAAGAATCGCTCGTCGCGTCGGATCGACGAGCGCCGCGAAGGTTCGGTCCAGCCGCTGTTGATAGTTCACCATCAATCAAAGTATTCGGCAGGGAGGACGGAATGTCAACTCTCGCTACAGAGACGTTGAATACTGTGGTCATTGAATCTGGTGGACATTGAATAGTGAGCGGAGATCGCCCAATATTCAAAGTGTGCTGAAGCGCTCAACTCCTTGCGAGATTGCGCGCAGGCCCGAGTATTGATTTTGCAGTGCATGGCTGAGCTAGTGTGACCACCACAATTTACGGCATCAAGAAAGGAGGGGCTCACGCAGGAAAGGGCGATTGCGTTGATGTGCAGGCAGCCGTCAATGATCAAGCGTCCCGTCCTGGATGTAGACGGTAAGCTTACGAGCGGCCTTGCGATGCGGTCGCTTGGAGAGTACGCGAGTTCGTGCTCGTGCATAGCCTGCTCGGGCGGACCGTACATCTGCCGCTTGCGCGGTGGCCGTTATCAACCTGAGTGATGCGAGCGAACCGCCCCGGTTG
The DNA here is from genome assembly GCA_963807505.1 of uncultured Gammaproteobacteria bacterium. Lineage (GTDB taxonomy): Bacteria > Pseudomonadota > Gammaproteobacteria > Steroidobacterales > Steroidobacteraceae > Bog-1198. The sequence continues at coordinate 116,762 of CAWECC010000004.1, forward strand.
TTGCGTCGAATAGGGAATGAAACGCATGATCACACTACAAAGAAAACTGATTTTCGGAGCGGCGGCACAGATTTTGATTTTCGCGTGCGCGCGCGCCGAGGACTGCGGCAAGTTGACGCAGCTGCAGCTTGGCCACGTGACCGTCACGAAGGCGGAAGTGGTTCCGGCCGGATCTTCGGGCGGGTCGCCGGCAGAAAAAGGCATGCCGGCTGCAAAAACCGATTATTGCCGTGTACAGGGAACATCCAGGCCAACAGCCGATTCCGAAATCCGGTTCGAGCTTTGGATACCGTCGGCGGACGCGTGGAACGGCAAGTTCGAGCAGGTGGGCAACGGCGGTTTCGCGGGCAGCATTCCGTATCAGTCTATGGCCCGGGTGCTCTCCCTGGGTTACGCCGTGGCCGGCACCGACGACGGCCATCAATCCGCAGATGTGATCGACGCGAGCTGGGCACTGAATCATCCGGAAAGGGTCACGGACTATGGCTGGCGAGCTATTGCCGAGACCGCGGTGGCTTCCAAGGAAATCCTCCACAGACTGAAATCGAAGGCACCGGTCAAGTCTTACTTCGTCGGATGTTCCGACGGCGGCCGCGAGGCGCTGATGATGGCACAGCGCTTTCCTACGTATTTCGACGGCATCGTGGCCGGCGCCCCGGCCTATGCAATGACTCGTTTATTGACCGGCGGTGCAGTACGTAATGTTGAATTGGGTGGCACCATAGCTCACTTTTCTTCACCCCAATTGGCGCTTCTCCAGAGCCAGGCGCTGCGAAGCTGCGGAGGCGGTGCTCCCTACCTCAAGGACCCGCGTCAGTGCCGCGTTGATCTCGCCGTGTTGAAATGCGCTGTCGCCGGCGGGGACGCCTGTCTCTCCGAAGCGCAAGTCAATACGGCCCGGGTCTTCTACGAGGAACTCAAAGATCCGGTGAGCAGCAAGCGGCTCTTCGGGGTGCTTCCGGGCGCGGAGGCCGTCAAGGGCAGTTGGGATGCATGGCTCACGGGCACGGACGATCGAACGCCCGGGGCCGGCCTCGGATTCACATGGAACTATTTGGCGTACATGGTGATGAACGATCCCAAGCTCGACATCAAGACGGTCACTGCGGCGGACATCGTTCGGGGAGAGCGTCAGTACGCCCCCATCATGGATGCGGACAACCCTGATCTGTCGGTTTTCAAGGCGCATGGCGGCAAGCTGATCCAGTATCACGGGTGGAACGATCCCGGCATCGCGCCGGGCTATTCATTGGAATACCGCGAGCGTCTGCTGGCCAAGACCGGCGACGTGAGCGGCTTCTACAGGCTGTACATGGTGCCGGGGATGCTCCATTGCGGCGGCGGCGACGCTCCGACGCAGGTGAATTGGCAGGAGGCCCTGGAATCCTGGGTCGAGAAGGGCGTGCCACCGAAGGAATTGGTCGCGAGCGGCGGCGCAGCGACGCAGACGTTGCAGCCCTTCAGATGACGAGGCCATCGCCCATCGAGCGCCTCCAAGAATTTGGTTACAAGCAGGAACTGAAGCGCGAGCTGACCCTGCGGGACCTGATCGTCTTCGGCATGATTTTCATGGTTCCGATCTCTCCCTTCGGGGTGTTCGGCTTCGTCTGGACGCGACGGCAAGCTGCCCGCGGTATTTGCCAAGATCCATCCTCGCTACCAGACTCCTTACGTCAGTACGCTGGCCGTTGCGGGAATTTCGCGTGCTCTCGGTCTTCATGAAGAAGCCGATCGCGCTCGATCTTTGAAGACTCGGCATTTCACGTCGCCGGCACCTCGCCGTTTTGAGCGGCGAAGATTCTGCGCACCGCCTCCATGGTGTCGGCGTCTTCGGCGCGCTTGTCGTCGCGGTAGCGCTTCACTCGCGCCAGCCGCAGCGCCAGGCCGCCGCAGAGCCGGTCCCCCGCATACGGGCGAGCATGGAAAGACCGTGATCAACCTCGGCAATCGTCAGGGTTTGCGCGCCGGCGGGCGTTTTTGCTGCGACGAACTGCAATGCCGAATGTCCGATGCCGATTCGCCCCTGAGGTATATCTCCCGACAGGTAGTGCACGGCGGTTTCGATTTCCTCGGAAGGCAGCGTCTTGAGGAAGTCGGCCAGCTCCCGCACCTTGGTGGTCCGAGCGGACGCCGCGCTCACGCGCCGAGATGCGCCGACTAGATGGTCGAGCAAGGTCACCGAGCAATTGTAGACCGGAAATCGCGGTACCTGACAATCTAGTCAACACGCGCCGCCCGCTTCGGGCTACCATCGAAAGGCTGGTGACATGCGGCCACCGCCAAGGGGCAGGCAGTGAACGAGATACGTTCCAAGCGGGGTGGATTGCACCGCAGCGTGCGGTGGCTTGCGATTGTCCTGTTGCTGGGGAGTCCGGCAGCGAGCCGAAGTGCCGTGGGCGCCGCGGACACTGGCCGCTATGCAACCCTGATCGAACTCAACGGCCCCATCGGACCTGCCATGAGTCGTTACGTCGAGCAATCGCTCGCAGACGCTCGCAATCAGAGCAGCCCCATCGTCATACTTCAGATGGATACACCCGGCGGCCTCGACACGTCCATGCGCGACATCATCAGGGCGATACTGGCCTCGCCGGTGCCGATCGTGGCGTACGTGGCACCCAGCGGCGCGCGCGCTGCGAGTGCAGGGACGTACATACTCTATGCCAGCCATCTCGCCGCGATGGCCCCCGCGACCAATCTGGGAGCGGCCACTCCGATATCAATCGGCGGCGAGCCGAGCATGCCGCCGGCCGTGCCGACGGTAAATCCGGGCGGCGATAAGCAGCAGAAGGGCGCGGAGGAGATCGCTCCCGGCACGGCTGAAGAGCGCAAAGCCGTCAACGATGCCGTCGCATACATCCGTTCGCTCGCGCAATTGCGCGGCCGCAATGCCGTGTGGGCCGAGAGCGCCGTGCGCGGCGCCGCGAGTCTATCCTCGAGCGATGCGCTCGAAGAGCACGTGGTTGATATGGTCGCGAAGGACGTACCTGATCTACTGCGGCAGCTGAACGGACGCAAAGTCAGAGCGGCGGATCGTGACATTGTCCTCGACACCCAGGCGCTTGCCGTGAAAAGCGTCGTTCCGGACTGGCGCACGCGGGTGCTTTTGATACTGACTCATCCCACGATTGCCTACGGGTTGTTATTGATCGGCATCTACGGCCTGTTGCTCGAGGGATATAATCCCGGTGCAGTGCTGCCCGGGGTCGCCGGCGCGCTCTCGCTGCTGCTGGGGCTGTACGGCTTGCAACTGCTCGCGGTCAACTACGCGGGTCTTGCTCTCATGGCCCTAGGTGTAGGCCTGATCGTCACGGAGTTCTTCATGCCTGCGTTCGGATCGCTGGGCGTCGGCGGCCTGGCGGCCTTCGTCATCGGGTCCATCATATTGTTCGACAATCATGCCTCGGGGTTGAGGGTGGCATTGCCCTTGATCGTAGGGATTGCAGTGGCCGGCGGCCTGGTCATCGTCGCCATCGGATGGCTGGCGCTGCGTGCGCGGCGCCGGCCATTGAGCGTAGGCGTAGAGACCATGATCGGCGCAGCCGTAGAAGCCGTGAATGATTGCCAGGATCGGTGCGTCGTGCGCTATGGAGGAGAGTTGTGGAATGCCCGCACCTCGACTCCATTGCATGCAGGTCAGCGGGCCCGTATTGTCAAAGTGGCTCAGATGACGCTCTGGGTGGAACCACAACAAGATTAGAAGGAGTCATCGATGAGCCTCTCGATTCCCGTCATCGTCGTCATATTGCTGTTGCTGGTGGCGAGTTCACTGCGTGTTCTGAAGGAATACGAACGTGGGGTCATGTTCACGCTTGGGCGGTTCACGGGGGTCAAAGGTCCCGGCGTGCGGCTGGTGTTGCCGGTGATTCAGCAAATGAAGAAACTCGAACTGCGCACCGTCGTGCTCAACGTGCCGAAGCAGGATGTGATTTCCAGAGACAATGTATCGGTCAAAGTCAGTGCGGTGGTCTACTTCCGCATCGTCGATCCGGCACAGGCCGTCCTGCAGGTCGCCAATCCCTGGGAGGCGACCAGCCAGCTTGCGCAGACGACGCTGCGCTCGGTGGCCGGGCAGCATGAACTGGACGAGATGCTGGCTCAGCGTGACAAGCTCAACGCCGCCATTCAACAGGTCCTCGACGCGAACACGGCGGCCTGGGGCATGAAAGTGTCCAATGTCGAAATCAAGGATATCGACCTGGATGAGACCATGATCCGGGCAATGGCCCGCCAGGCCGAAGCCGAACGCGCCAGGCGCGCCAAGATCATTCACGCGGAAGGCGAAAAGCAGGCGGCGCAAACTTTGGCGGAAGCTGCCAAGCTGCTGTCGAATGAACCCGCCTCGCTGCAACTGCGGTATTTGCAGACGCTGGCGGATATTGCCAACGAAAAGAGTTCGACGATCGTCTTCCCGCTGCCCATCGATCTGATCGCTCCGTTGCTGCGGTCCGTAAAGTCCGATTGAGCGGGCGGACATGAAGATCCGGGTTCTCTCCGATTTGCACTTGGAGTTCGCTGGCTGGACGCCGCCGCCTGCGGACGCGGACGTCGTCGTGCTGGCCGGAGACATTCATGTCGGTGTTCGCGGCATCGAGTGGGCGAGACGGCAATTTCCGGCGCTACCCGTCGTCTACGTGGTAGGCAACCACGAGTTCTATGGCGGTCAACTGGAGCAGGTGTCGGCGGCACTGCGCGAGACGGCCGAGCGCTTCGACGTCAACATGCTCGATGCCGGTGAGTTGTTGATCGAAGGGACGCGCTTTCTCGGTGCGACGCTGTGGACCGATTTCGCCTTGTACGGCATCGGACCTCGTCTGCAGCAATCGATGGACGATGCCAGGCGGGCCATCACCGATTTTAGAGCGATTCGATGCGGTTCCACGGAACTCTTCAGCCCGGAGCTCGCGCGGGAAATGCACCTTTCGCAAGTGAAGTGGCTGGAAGACAGGCTCATCGAGGAGTTCGACGGACCGACGGTGGTCGTCACCCACTTCCTACCCCATCGGCGCAGCATTCACCCGAAGTACGAGGGTGATCAGTTCAATCCTGCCTTTGCCAGCGATCTGGCGCGCCTGGTGGGACCTCCGGTATCGCTGTGGATTCACGGCCACACGCATGAGTCACTGGATTATGTCGTCAGCGGCACGCGAGTCGTCTGCAATCCGCGCGGCTACCTGCCGATGGAGCCGAACTTCGCTTTCGACCCGAGGTTCGTGGTCGAGGCCGCCAGTCGGGACCGGTGAGGAATTCACGAAGCAAGTCGCCGGTATTCATTTGCCGTTCATCTCCGAGAGCAGCGAAGAGGCGCCATATACCTTTTCGAGCGCCTCTCTGATGATCGCCGGATGCACGGCGATGGCCCGGTTATTCGCAGCATTGAACCCGTAGTGGCCCGCTATGGAGTGGATGTTGCCGTCGAACATCAAACCGACGATTCTTCCCTCGGCATCGATCATGGGGCTGCCGGAATTTCCGCCGACGATGTCGTTGTTGGTCGAGATGCAGAACGGCGTATGCATGTCGAGCCGCTCCTTGGCCTTCTTCCAGCTATCCGGAATATTGAAGGGCGATGCGCCGGTCGCGCGCTCGAAGGCACGGCCCAGATAGGTGATGGGCTCGATGGGAACTCCGTTCTCCACCCACCCTTGAACCGTGCCGTAGTTCAGGCGCAGAGTGAATGTCGCGTCCGGATACACGTTGGTGCCGTAGGCTTTGAAGCGTGCGGCGGCGATTCTTTCCGCCGCCGCGGCAATCGGTGCCTCCACTTCGTCGTCGTATTGCCTGCGGACCGCACGCGCGTCGGGGTCGACCGTGCGCGCGATTTCGATCATCGGATCGAGCGACGCGTCGACGGCCGCCTTGCCGCCCAACCACAATTGCTTGCGCACCTGCGCATTGTCGAGCTTGGTCTCGGCGATGAGCCGCGCCGCCAGCGCATCAGGCGATTCCCTGGCCAGCAATTTGCGCACCACAGGGTCGTCCGGACCCAGCCATTCGCGCATGCGTTCCAATGAATAGGACAGCGTCAGCACCTCGAGTTCGGGATACACCGGAACATTCGCGTACAGCTCGCGCTCCATCACCGGAAGGGAAGCGTCGGTAAATTCCCGCAGCCGATCGGTGTTGCGTTTCGCGCGCTCTTCGGCGCCCCGCACCAGCAGGCGCGCGTCCCGGAAAAGGCCGCTGTTGAATCCCCCGCCGTTCTCCAGGAACGTGTACCGCAGATACAGAGCGCGTTCGCTGACGGTGGCGGATTCTATTTCGCGCCAGGGATCGGGTCCGTCGAGATGGGCGATTGCCCGGAGCTTTTCCTCCGCCTCGGTCTTGCCCGCGAGCAGCGCGTCATCGTTCAACGCATCGAGCTCCTTGCGGCGCACTTTGATCACGTTCTGCAAACCGTCGAGGGGCGCCACAACGATGCGTCCGTCGGCCGGATTGGTGGCGCCGAACTGGATGAAGCGGCCGCGCAGCTCCGACGCGCGCATCAATGTGATGGGCAGCGGTAAATCCCGGTCGAACTCGAGTTGAGCCCGCGTTTGCAGGCGGGCCGTCGAGCCCGGATGGCCGGAAACGAACACCACTTCGCCGGCGGTGGGACCGTCGAAATCGATCTTCAGATAGTTAGGAGTGACGGCGGGTTTGTCGTTCTCGTAAGCTCGCAGCACCGAGAAATCGAGCGACCAACGCGGAAATTGAAAATTGTCGGGATCGCCTCCGAATGCGGCGATATCGGATTCCGGGGCGAACACCAGACGCACGTCGTCGTAGCGCTTGTACTTGTAGAGGAAGTACTGGCCTCCCTCGTACAAGGTCACCACCTGGCACCGAAGCTTGCCGGACTTGGTCTTGAGGCTGGCTTGCTCGCACGACTGCTCCAGCGTGGTCAGCGTCTTCTTGCGAGCGGCGTTGGCCGCCAAGTCGCTCAATCCGGCAATGGCCTTGCTGACAGTGTCGGTTATATTCTCGGTGCCTACCAGCACGTCCGCGAGCTGCGCGGGGCAACGCTGTTCCGCGCTTCGGGTCGGCGCGGCGAAGCCGAGTTCCACCACGCTCTGTTCCTTGGTCGATAATTCCGCGAGACAGGATTCCACGCAGTGGTGATTGGTCAGAATCAGGCCCGAGGGTGAGACGAACGAGGCCGTGCAGTTTGTCAGCCGGATCGTCGACAGGCGCACATGCTCGAGCCAGGCGGGCGTGATATCGGCTCCGTAGCGCTGTTTCACCGTGCTCGACGGGAAATTATCGAACGTCCACATACCCTCGTCGGCAAACGCGGGCAGAGCCGTCCAACAAGCCAGTATCAACAGAAATCCGCGCATTCAACTCCCCTCGTCGTGGTTCCGTAGATTCTACTGAAGCGTGCGGCCGGGCTCGCCATTTCGGCTCGCATCAGGACCGCTGGGTGGCGTCCGCCGGGTCTGTCTCGGTTTCGGCTACAATTCAGCCGATACCGACGCCACCGAGGCATCTTCGCCAATTGAACTCCCTCACCGCCCCTCCGCGCCCGCCCCAGCATCGCGCCTTCATCTCATTTTCCAACGGTGATTTTCGGATCTTTTTCTTCACCGCCACGGCTGCCATGATGGCCGACAATATCGAGCACGTCATCAGTTACTGGGTCATATTCCAGAAGTTCCATTCGCCCGCCTTGGGCGGATTCGCCGTGGTCTCGCATTGGGTGCCCTATCTCCTGTTGGCGGGTTTCACCGGAGGGCTGGCCGACCGCTTTGATATCCGCCGTCTCATTCAGGTTGGCATGCTGCTGTTCATCGGTGTATCGGTGGGCTGGGGTGTCATGTTCATGACGGATTCGGCGCAAATGTGGAAGGCTATGGTGCTTCTGGTCATTCACGGATTGGCCGGTGTCATCTGGCTGCCGGCCGCGCAGGTGCTGATACACAAGATCGTCACCGTGGAGCAATTGCCGAGCGCCGTCCGGCTCACGGCGACGGGGCGCTACCTGGCGTTTCTGGTAGGACCGGCGGTCGGCGGCGCTTTGCTTCTGATCTTCGGTCCGGTCTGGGGCATTTTCATCAACGCGGCCATCTATGTCCCCTTGTTCGTCTGGCTCATCAGGGCGCCCTACAGCCCGGATGATTCTGCGGCGCGCCCTCGGCCGCAGGGGGTCAACGGATTCAAGGATATCTGGTCGACCATGCAGGTCATTGCGCGCAATCCAGTGCTGATATCGATGACGGTGTTGATCGGCGCTGCGTCGTTTTTTGTAGGCAACGCCTACCAGGCGCAAATGCCCGGGTTCGCGCTGGATCTCGGCCATGATCGCGTGGACTTTTCCTACCGCGCGCTTCTGGCGGCCGATGCGGCCGGCGGGCTGGCGGCCGGCCTGATATTGGAAGGGCGCGGATTGCTTCCGCCGAAGGCGCGCACGGCATTCATTTTGGCGATGATCTGGTGCTGCGCGCTCATCGGTTTCGCTCGCTCCGGCACCTACTCGATCTCGATCGCGCTGCTGTTCGTCGCGGGGTTCGTGGAATTAGGCTTCAATTCGATGGCGCAATCCCTGGTGCAGCTGCATGCCCCCGACGCCATCCGGGGCCGCGTGATCGGCGTGTTCTCGATGTCGGCGATGGGATTGAGGACTTTCAGCGGACTGAGCGTCGGCCTGCTCGGTGCGGTCGTCGGCATTCACAACTCACTGAGCTACAGCGCGGCCGCGCTATTGAGCGTATTGGCGGCGATTTTCGTGATACGTTTCTTCGCGCGGCGCTAGATTTCGCGCGGCGCCAGATTGAGGGGGAGACAATTGCCCTTGCCCAGCGATGTTGATTTCATGCGGCTCGCGCTCGATCTCGCGCAACGTGCGGCGCTGGCTCAGGAGGTGCCGGTCGGGGCCGTGCTGGTGCTGGATGGGGAGGTGATCGGCGAAGGGTGGAACCGGCCGATCGCCGATCATGACCCGACGGCGCATGCGGAAATCATGGCGCTGCGTGCGGGCGCACGGCGGTTGCGCAATTACCGGCTCGGCGGAACCACGCTGTACGCGACCCTCGAGCCCTGCGCGATGTGCATGGGCGCCGTGTTGAACGCGCGAGTGTCGCGGGTGGTATTCGGTGCCTGGGACTCGAAAGCGGGTGCTTGCGGCAGCGCCGTCGACTTGCCGCGCGCGCCCAAGCTGGGGCATGGCATCGACGTATTCGGCGGGGTGTGCAGCGATGAAAGCGCCGCTTTGCTGAGGAATTTCTTCGAAACCCGCCGCTAGTTCAGGGCGGCGCTCTCGGCGGTGCCTGCGGCGCCTCCGGCGCCCCACGCCCATTCCAGCAGATCCCGATAGCCGCGCACGTTGTCCACGTAGCGCACCGGCTCCCAGCCGCGGGCGTATCCGTTCTCGGTCTGGCTGTACCAATGCTCCTGCTCCAGCAGCGGCAGAAATTCACGCACGTCCTGCCATGAGTCCGGATCGCGGCCGGCCTTTTGAGTCAACACACGCGCATCCTCCAGGTGTCCGTATCCGATGTTGTAGGCCGCGAGCGCGAACCAAGTGCGGTCCGGTTCCGGCACGTGAGAGGGGATTTTCTCGTATACCTGCCGGAAATATCGGGCGCCGCCGAAGATGCTCTGCCGGGGATCGGAGGGATTGGTTACCTTGGCGGCGGTCGCCGAATCGACGGTGAGCTGCATCAGCCCTTTGGCGCCCGACGGCGAGGCCGCTCTGGGATTCCACTTCGATTCTTGATAGCCGATGGCAGCCAACAAGCGCCAGTCCTGGCTGCTTTGTTCAGCGGCTTCCTCGAACCACTTCTTGTAGAGCGGCAAGCGGCTTTGCAAATGAAGCATGAAACCGCGCGTGCCGGCGAACTCCAAGTCCTCGGAGCGTCCGTAGTAGCGCTTGACGATGGCGGCGAGTTCTCCGCTGACGTTGAGCCGCGCAAAATAATTGTTCATATCCTGCAGGAATCCCGGATCGTGCGTACTGGCGGCCCAAGCGAGCGACTGGCTGCCGGGGAAATCGAAGGCTATGCGCAGATCCGGATGGGCATCGTGCGCCAATGCGAATTCAGTTGAATCCGCGATGGTGTAGTCGATGGTGCCGTCCGCCACCCCGTCGAGCAACGCCTGGGTATCGGTACTGGCATCTTCCACCCACACCAGATCGGGCAGTAAATTGCGGGCAGCCTGCAGAGTCTTGGCGTGCGAGCTGCCCGCCGCGATTTCCAGATCGCCGGTGCCGATTTCAGCGAGGGAGCCGGGCCGCACCGCGTCGCGGCGGTAGATCAAGTGCTCGCGGACCCTCTGGTAGGCAGGGCCGAATTCGATGCCGGGAATGCTCTGCGAAGGGACTTTCAATCCTGCCGCAGCGAGATGCGCGTGCCCGGTGGTCAGGGCCGTGTAGATTTCCGCGTAGGTGCGTACCGGCGTGATCTTGAGTTTTACCCCCAGCTCATCCGCGAAACGGCGTGCCAGTTCGTATTCCGGCCCTTCCGGCATGTCATCGGGGCCGCGGTAATAGGCGAGAGGCCCATTGCGCGTAACCACACGAAGTTCCCCGACGGTCTTGATCTGCTCGATCAGGCTCGGCAGCGGGGTGCACGTCCCCAGCAAAGTAATGGCCGAAACTGAAATGACGACTTTCGTCCAGCGCTGCCAATGGATGTGGAATTTCTGAGTTACGCACGGTCGTGGGCTGATTAGAGTCCGTGAGGCGGGGCAAGTTCTATTGATGAGACAGGCCCATTGCCGATGCGCTAGAATAACCCCTTATTTAAGGCCACGGGCTCTTGACAAATGCATTTCTATCGTCAATGGCTACTGCGTCACACTGCAGCAATGTTTAAGTTAATGCTGTAAAAAATTAAGTAAATTTCGCAAATCTTAAGTTAACCGGAGAGGTACCGAAGTGGTCATAACGGCGCCGACTCGAAATCGGATGGTCGGGTAATTCCGGCACGTGAGTTCGAATCTCACCCTCTCCGCCACTTTTCACGTAACTGCCTGATAGTTCATGGACTCCGGTTTTTAAGGCAGTTCCGCTTCCTCCCCTGATACACCGCGCCGGCAACACAGCGTTCGTCAGATGCCGCGTCGTCCAACGACGGGGCCACCATGTCAGCCGTCCCGGCCATCATGGAGCGTTCGCGCGGGTGCAAGCGGGGCGGCCGCCTTCCACAATTCCTGCGCACGCAGGCGGATCCGGAAATCCGGGTTGGAGTACACGTAGCGAATGACGCCGGAGGCGTCGATGATGAATACCGATGGAACCGGAAGTGCGTGCGCTTTGGTGTCCGTGGTAAATCGAGAGCTTCGTCTTACCAAGCGTACTCAAAAAAAAGGCGGAGTCCAGCTCCGCCGCCGCCAGTTCCTCAAAGGCGAAGGGAGGGCTCTAAAACTTCGTCGCGGCCAGGATCGGGCCACCGGCCCCGGCCTGGACCAACACGGCGCTCTTGAGACCGTCCGACGCGTCGCCGGGCAGAACGATCGTTTGTGGTGTACCGCTCCAGCGGCCGATGCGGATGAGCTGACGCACGACGTCGCGATGCGGAATGGTGCGGCCGCCATTCTCACCGGCGCGGATCGCAACCTGGATGGTCCGTGGATCGTAGCGGACCAGCCAGACGTCGGCGCCTCCGCTCGGCGCGTTTCCCGCCCCGACGGTCAAATTCGAGCCTGCCACCGACAGCGGAGGTCCTCCGCTCAAGTCGGCCTGATCGATCAATCGAGACACGCGCAATGTATTGGCGCCGAGAACCGTCTGGCGGCCGTTGATCCAATATTGAGGTGTCGCAACGCCGATCCCATGGTTGCGGGCCGAATAATCTACCTGCCGTTGTGTGAATTGCGGCGATGCAAAGCTGTCCTTCCACCCGAGGTAGTCCCAGTACGTGACACCGTAGGATAGTGCGAGAATGTTCGGGCTATCGGCCAAGCGATTGAGATCTTCCTGCGCCGGCGGGCAGTCCGAGCAACCCTGGCTCTGAAAGAGTTCAACGACGACAGGCGCTCGCGAAGCACCTGCTGCCCCGTCATTTTCCGCCGACCCAGCCGCTGCGGACGCGAGCACCATCGCCGCCACCCATATTGCACGCGCCATTTCAAATCCAATCCCGCTCGATCCGCCAGTCACGTGCATACGCTTTGCGGAGATATTCATGGGGCCTCTCACGTCAATAAGGATCAGTACTTGAAAATACGTGGCCTGGGCCGACACGGTTACAACGCATAGTGGAAAGACATCCCATGACAATGACCGAGACTGACGGTCGGCGCGCGGCGGTGTCGCTGCATGACAATCGTCCAGGTTTCGGTAACCAATTGTCGGTTCGCTCCGAACGTAAGACTGAGCCACGAATCGAAGGTGTAGTGTGGAGGCCCGCCGGCCGCGCGCTCGAGGATGCAGTTGATGACGAACGATGCGCTGATTGCAATGCTTTCCGCAAATCTGAAACCGATACGCGGAACCAGAGCGAGGATGTCCCTATTGATAGCCGCCGCCGCCGGCGGCGTCACCGCGGTTGCCTTCGCATTGTACTGGCCGTCTCTAGGACCCCGGCCGGACCTTCGGTCGGCAGCCCTGACGACGATGTTCTGGGTAAAGGTGATTTACACGGCATCGGTGTCGGTCCTCGGCTTCGGAGCGTTGGAGAATCTAAGCCGGCCCGATTCCGGTCCGGTGCGATGGGCTCGCCTGCTTTGGCCACCCGTGAGCCTGCTGTTCGTCGTAACCGCCCTCGACTGGGCGATGGCTCCGGCCACCCCGAGCGCGGCATTTTGGATGGGAGCGAGCTGGTGGCAATGCCCGGTCTATGTGCTGGGGCTGTCGGTGCCGGCATGTGTAGCGCTCATGGTGGCGCTCTCAGGGCTGGCACCGACACGCTTGGCGGCGGCTGGAGCAGCCGCGGGGTTGGTTGCGGGAGGTCTTGGTGCAACAGCTTATGCGCTCCATTGCGTGGAGACGTCGCCCGGGTTTGCATTGATCTGGTACTCGCTTGGCCTCATCGCCGCGGGGAAGGTCGGCGCATCGCTCGGACCGCGGGTGCTGAGCTGGTGAACCGCAGGCAGCTATTGATGGGCGCAGGGGCTCTGCTTTCCGGATCTCTATTCGCATCTTCGCCATCGGACCGCAGCTACGAAGAGCCTGACGATATGTATGAAGCGCTGCGCCGCCAACGGGGGACCGCGCTCGATGTCGCAGGCGGCAGGATCAACGTTGTGTTCGCGGACGGCGCTCCCGGACTCGACAGGGAACGTGTGATGCGTTGGATACGCAAGAGCGCGCGGGCCATGTCGGCCTACTTTGGAAGGTACCCAACGCGGGATTATGGACTTCTGGTCGTTTCAACGCCCGGCGATCGCGTTGGGCACGCAACGACCTACGGCTACCGCGGCTCCGCCACACGCATCAATGTCGGCACCGAGGCGGGTGAACAGGCGTTTGCCGAAGATTGGATACTGGTGCACGAGATGGTACACGCGGCCCTTCCCGATCTTCCGCGTCGAGCTTTGTGGATGCAAGAAGGCAGCGCGACTTGGATCGAACCCATCGCTCGCGCGCAAGCGGGAGACTTGGCGGTTTCCGAGGTGTGGAGGGAGGCGATCGACGGCATGCCGAAGGGGATGCCTCTGGCCGGCACGGGTGGAATGGACGGGACCCATGAATGGGGCCGCCTTTATTGGGGCGGGGCCATTTTCTGGCTCGAAGCCGAGATCGCGATCTATCGGCAGAGCGGCGGCCGCTTCTTGCTATGCGATGCCCTGCGTGCCGTCAATCGGGCGAGCGGCGGCAGTAGTGTCGACTGGTCGCCCGAAGAGATGATGACGGTGGGCGACAAAGCCACCGGAACGACCGCCCTCACCACCCTATACGAGAGATTTTCCTCCCGCGCGTTTGATGGCAATTTGGCGGACCTGTTCAAACGGCTTGGAGTGGCGGCGGAGCCCTCGGGCAGTATTCGCTTCGATCAGACTGCGGAACTCGCCCCGCTTACTCGATTGATTACTCTTCCATTACGCCACAGTTGAGGGAACCCTGGCGCCTGCCTCATCGTGGAGGCGAGGCCCGTTCGATCCGAAGCAAGCGATCGAGCGATAGAGGTCCTGCGCCCAGGGCGATGAGCGGCAAGAGCAGACCGGCCCAGCTCAGATGGGTCGGCCAGGCATCCGGATAGACGAAAATCTCTATCACGCTGGTCATCCCCAGGAGCGCCAGGGCAGCCGGGCGGGTCAGCAGCCCAAGCACCAGCAGGATCGGAAACAGATGCTCCGAGTAAGTTGACACATGTGCCGCAACCACCGGATTCATGAAGGGCAATGCATAGTCGGTCCTGAACAGCTGATAGGTTGCATCCGTGATCGTGAGCAGACCTTCGACCTTGGTCCGTCCCGATTGAAAGAACACGGCTGCGATGCCACACCGGGCCACGAGCAGCAGCAGGGCCGGCGGCAGCAAGCGGGAGGCAAGCTGCCCCGCGCGGCGGTAAAGCGAGACTAGCGACGACATGAACCGACTCCTTCTGTTGTTGCTTCCGACCGCCCCGGTTGCCCGGACGGCGGGCGGAGCGCCGGCATCACGCCTTCGGCGTGAGCGAGCCGTAACCCTTCGGGGTCTTGATCGAGGTGCACGTGCCCGCTTTGACGAGTTTCCAGGCATTGCCCTGGTAGTCGGCATTGGATGTGCCTGCGCACGAGGTACCTGCGCCGGCCTTGCAATCATTCTTGCCGGCGAGCGCGACGCCGTAGCATTTGTCCTGCGCCGGCTGGGCCTGCTCGGCCGCTTGGGAGGCGACGGACGTCAGGGCGAGCGCGATCGTGGCCGCTAAAGTTGCATAGGTCACATGAGTCTTGGTCATAGCGTTGCTCCAATCTGTGTAAACCTCCTTGCCCGTGCCGGCCCTGCGGCCCTACGTTGACCTCGCGGAGGCATTTGGCAGGTCATGGAACCAAGTACGTCATTGCTGCCGACACGGTTACAGATCCACGCTTGCAATTTACCACTCCCTAATCCGGTCCAGTTGTAACCGAACGCACATAGGCCACGTAGGTAGGAAAGCGAAAATGCGCACGCCTGAAAGCGAGGCTCAACTCAAAGTGTGGATGCTGGATGGATTGGACGGCGATTCCACGGCCCACGCGGCGCTACTGCGCGCCCTCGTGCCGCTCCTGCAGTCCTTCTATCGGCGCCGGCTGCATGGCACCGAAGAGGATGTGCAAGACTTGGTACAGGAAACGCTGATTTCCGTGCACACGCGCCGAGCGTCCTACGATCGCGACCGCCCTTTTACCGCGTGGTTGTACGCGGTGGCGCGCTATCGCATGATCGATCATTTTCGTCGGCAGAAGGTGTCGGTGCCAATCGAGGATGTGGAGGATATCCTCCTCGCAGAGGGATTCGAGGAGGCAGTGAGTGCCCGCATGGACATTGACACTCTGCTCGACACGCTATCGCCTAAACAGGCGCGTGCGATCCGCGATACCCACATCGAGGGAAAGAGCATCGCCGAGGCGGCAGTCGGAGCCGGAATAGGGGAGTCTGATGTCAAGATCTCGGTGCATCGGGGATTCAAGGCGATTGCCGATCGAATGAGAGGCGCATGGAGATGAATACCCAACAGCTCATTGAAACCCTGAGCAAGGACGTCCCCCGTGTGGCGCCCCATGCGTTCGCGCGGCGGATTGGAATTGGCATCGCTGCCGGCGGCTTCGTGACGGCGGTGTTGGTCGTAGCGGTATTGGGAGTCCGGCCCGATTTGCGTGCCGCGATGCACGGGTTCTCATTTTGGATGAAGTGGGCCTATACGATTTCGCTGGGCGTCGGCGCGGGCTATACCGTCGCCCAACTGGCGCGGCCTACTTCGGGTTCATTGCGGGGCCTCTGGGTGCTGCTCTTCCCCGTGCTCATTTTGACGGGAATAGGCATCGGCGAACTCGCCAGAACGCCTTCCGCCAACTGGCTGGCGATGTGGCGGGGCCAAAGCTGGATGATTTGCCCATGGTTGGTGCTGACGCTTGCCGCGCCAATTTTTGTCGGGCTGCTCTGGTCGTTTCGACAGTTCGCGCCGACCCGGCTACGGGCCGCTGGAGCATCTGCAGGCTTGGCTGCGGGCGCTTGGGCCGCGGCCATTTACTGTCTGCATTGCCCGGAAGCATCCGCGACGTTCGTGCTCACGTGGTACAGCCTTGGAATTGTGGCCGCGGCCGGCGCGGGTGCATTGCTCGGTCCCCGTCTCATGCGTTGGTAGGAATGTGTAACCACCCGCTCAAACCTCACGTAAGTAGGGATGCCGTTTCGGCAAAACTCACTTCTTAAGGAGACGATAATGTTGACCACCTCCAAAACAGCTGCAGGCTTCGCAGCCGCCGCCGCACTCTTCGCGCTTTCCGCCGCATCCGTCCCGACCCCGGTTTTCGCCGCGGACACGGTACACTGCTTCGGTGTCAATTCGTGCAAAGGGATGTCGGACTGCAAGTCGGGCAATCATGATTGCAAGGGCATGAACAGCTGCAAGGGCCAGGGCTTCAAGGCGGAGACTGCGAAGGCTTGCACGGCGGCCGGGGGCACCACCACGGAACCGTCCAAGTAACGCGAGGACGGGACCGGTCAACCCTCTGACCGGTCCCGAATTCTCCACGAGGCGCGCATGTTTCAAACGCACCAGTTCGGTCTCGGCCTGCGCAAGCCGCACTATCACGATTTTCTCGAGGAAGAAACCGCCGTCCCGGTCGATTTCGTCGAGGTGATTTCCGAGAACTTCATGGTGGACGGCGGCCGGCCTCTGCACGTACTGGAGCGCGTGCGCGAACGTCACCCGGTCGCGCTCCATGGTGTCTCGATGTCGCTCGGATCGGCCGATGGGCTGCGCGACGACTATCTTCGACGCCTGCGATCGTTGGCGGATGCGGTCGATCCTCTCTTCATATCCGACCATCTGAGCTGGTCGCGCATCGAGCGCTTCAACTCACACGATCTTCTGCCGCTGCCCTACACCCAGGAAGCCCTGGATGTGGTCAGCGCGAACATCCATCATGCGCAAGATACGCTCGGCCGGACCATGCTGATCGAGAACCCATCGAGCTACGTCAGCTTTCCCGGCGACATGACTGAGTGGGAATTTCTGGATGCGGTCTGTACGCGCACAGGTTGCGGCCTGCTGCTCGACGTGAACAACATCTATGTGAGCGCCAGCAATCATGGCTTCGACGCTCAGGCGTATCTTTCGGGAATCCCGGCGGCCCGCGTCCGCCAGATCCACCTGGCCGGCCACAGTCAAGGCCGCGACCTGCTGATCGACACGCACGACAAACCGGTCCCGGACCCTGTGTGGGCGCTCTACGCGTCTGCGCTCGAGCGGCTTGGCCTCGTAGCGACCATGATCGAGCGGGACGGCGACATTCCGCCGCTATCCGCCCTGCTGGCCGAGCTCGAGTTGGCACGTGACATAGCCCAAGGAAAATTCCGGAGAGCGGCATGAACCTTGCGGCGCTCCAGCGGGATTTCCGCAGCTGGCTGACCGTCGAATCGAGCGATGCGGCGGCCCGCTTCGGCGACCGTGCCGAGCCGGGTCTGGCGGTCTACCTGAACAACTATAGGGGCCAGCTCATGGTTTGCCTCAGCGAGAGTTTCGCGACGGTTCGCGCGTGGCTCGGTGAGGACGCATTCGACACCGCCGCGGCCACGCACATCGATCGGCGGCCACCACACAACTGGACGCTCGACGCATACGCGCTCGAATTCCCGGAAACCATCGATGCGCTCTATCCGGATGATCCTGAAGTGGGCGAGCTGGCGCGATTGGAGCGCGATCTCGGACTCGCCTTTGTCGGCCGGGACGCTGCGCCGCTCGATTTGGCGGCGTTGGCGCACATCGACTGGAATGGCGCGCTGCTGGATCTCGTTGCGACCTTCTCGACTCTGCCTGCGACGACCAATGCGGGGGCCATTTGGTCGGCCATCAATGCCGGCCAAACTCCTCCGGCGGCGGCAGTTCTCGATGCACCGGCAGTGATTGCCATATGGCGCAGAGAATACTCGCCGACTTTTCGAACATTGGATCCCATGGAATCGCAGGTGATGTCCATGGTTGCAGACGGCAGGACTTTTGGCGAGATTTGCCGCGGGATCATCGATGAAGTGGGTGAAGCAGAGGGTACGCAAGTCGCGGGCAATCTGCTCGGGCGCTGGATCAGCGAAGGCATGGTCGCTGCCGTGCGGAATTAGGCGTTCCCCAATCGAGGTACGCACTGTTTCGCGCGCGTCATCGATGGTTGGATTGGACGCTAGGAGGCGAACCGGTGGATGAGCGCCTCGGCAACGATGTCGATGTCGGCCCCCACAATCAGGGGTTGGCCACCGACCGCCAATGTTGCATTGCCCGGACGCGTTATGAATGCGGTATTCCAACCTGCGGCGACCGCCCCCAGAATATCCCAGGTATGACACGCAATCATCCATAAATCGGAAGGGGGCGCCTGGAGCGAAGCCTGCACCGCCCGATAGACCTCGCGGGCTGGCTTGTAGCGATGTACGCCATCGTCAACGCTGAACTGCCGCTCGAACAGGCGGCTCATTCCGGCGCGTTCGAACTGCCGTGCGCAGGTCTCTTTGGGATTGTTCGTGAGCGTGAAGAGGCGAAACCCCGCGTCGCGCAGCCTCGAGAGCGCGCCCGGCACCTCCGGGTGCGGCGGCATCGTCGCCACCGCCTCCTTCAGCGTCTGAATATCCTCTTCGCCGATACGAACTCCTCGACTGGCGGCCAGCATGTTGAGAACCGCTGCGCCCAACTCGCCAAAAGGCGCGTAATTGTCGCTCAGCGTGATCGCCTCGGAATACAGGATCAGTTGCGCAAACCACTCTCGAAGAGCAGCGCCTTCGCCGAACATGCGCTTGAAGTGCGGCGCCAACGCGTCGAGATCCAGTAGGGTTTCATTGACATCGAACACCAGAAGCGGAAGGCTCATCTCAGCTCCTCTGACCTGAGTGCAGGCTGCGAACCGCCGGGAGTATGGCCGGGAAAGAGGGGGATCGCGAATCAGGAAAAAACGGGCCAAAAAAATAATCCCGGCGAAGCAATGATGTCAAGCGATTCCCGGTCCTAGTGAAAGAGGATACAGGAGACGACGATGCGCGACGGTCAGAATTCGAGATGGCAGCTGCAGATGCGGCGGCTTGCGTTGCACACTCAAGATGTTCCTCGGCGGCCTGACCTTGGCTACTTCGCCGCGCGGTCCGCTTGGAGGACCTTCTTCAGCCGCCTCTGTGCGGAGCCTGTCGGCTTCGCGTGTTCCATATGGCAGGAAGAAGCCGCGAAGATGGCGCCCTGATGTGCCTTGGGTGGCAGCCGTGCGCTGCACTATGCTCTGCCTTTGGTGAGAGAGTGAAGCCTAGCTTGCGGTAGTCTGGCGCATTCACTTCGAGGTCGGCTGTGTTCCTGCGATCTTGTCCTGCGTCCGGGTGTCGAAATCTCCGGCGTCGTGGCGTTCGCGAAGCTGTTCGGACGCATCGCCGCTCGTGCGGTTGACCATGCGTCCGCGCTTGACCGCCGGTCGCGCAAGAACGGCGTCTGCCCAGCGCTGGACATTCCGGTAGTCCTGCACGCTTAAGAATTCTGCCGCGCCATACGCCCAGCCTTTGACGAGCCCGCCGTACCAGGGAAATACCGCGATGTCGGCAATCGTGTAGTCGTCCCCGGCGAGGTATTCGCTGTCCGCCAGCCGTCGGTCGAGCACATCGAGCTGCCGTTTCACCTCCATCGTGAAGCGGTCGATCGCATATTCGATTTTGGTCGGCGCATAGGCATAGAAATGGCCGAATCCACCGCCCAGATAGGGTGCGCTGCCCATTTGCCAGAAGAGCCAGTTCAGGGTCTCGGTGCGGAACGTGATGTCCTTCGGTAGAAATGCGCCGAACTTCTCGGCCAGGTACAGCAGGATCGATCCTGACTCGAACACGCGGATGGCCTGCGGCCCGCTGCGGTCCAGCAGCGCCGGAATCTTCGAGTTGGGGTTGATCTTCACAAAGCCCGAGCCGAACTGGTCCCCGTCACCGATCTTGATGAACCAGGCGTCGTATTCGGCACCCGTATGTCCAAGCGCGAGCAACTCCTCGAGCAGGATCGTGACCTTGACGCCGTTCGGCGTGCCGAGCGAATACAGCTGGAGTGGGTGCCGGCCGACGGGCAGATCCTTCTCGTGCGTGGGCCCGGCGATCGGCCGGTTGATATTCGCAAACGTACCACCGCTGGGCTTACCCCAGGTCCAGACCTTCGGCGGCGTGTACTCGGGGGATTCAGCCATGTTCATCTGCGCAATTGCTCGAGTCCGGCTCGCGCAGCCGGCGGATAATTGGATGGGAAGAGCGCTTGCTTGGTCTCCTCGTCATTGACCTTCTTGAACAGATGATCTTTGCCGACCTCGCGTGCCCGTGCGACCGCCGGCCTCGCGTCAACCGTCTCGAAGAGACGCTTGAGGTTCGGATACGCGCCGAGCGGGTCCTCGGCGCCTTTGCGCACCCGCGAGGCCCGGTCCAGCCAGCCCCAGGCGGAGACGTCGGCAATCGTATACCCGCCGCCGACGATGTACTGCCGCCCCTCCAGATGGTCGTTGAGAACCTGATAGTGCCGTTCGGCTTCGCGCCGGTATCGGTTCACCGCGTAGTCGAGACCTTCCGGTGCCGCAAACTGAAAGTGCACGGCCTGACCTGAGAACGGCCCGAGGCCAGAGGCGAGGAAGAGTAACCACGACAGCAACTCCGGCCGATCCTCGGGAGCACCGAGAAACCTCCCGGTTTTCTCGGCAAGGTAGAGCAGGATCGCCGTGGAGTCGAAAACACGCGCCTCCGTGCCGCCGGGCCCGTCGGTGTCAACGATCGCCGGCACCTTGCCGTTCGGATTGATGGCTCGAAAGGCGGGCGTGTGCTGTTCGCCCTTGCTGGTGTCGATCGGGATCGTTTCGTACGGCAGTCCTGCTTCTTCGAGAAAGAGAGCGACCTTTGCCGGGTTGGGGGTGGGGTGAAAATAAAAGAGGATCATGCAGGCCTCCGTAGGGTTTGCCGGACGACCGCTCAGGCCGCCGCGGTTACGCGCAGCTTGTCGAGCACCGGGAGAAGTTCGGAAGGATCGGGACGCTGTGTATAGTCCGGGTTGACCTCGGCATAAGCGATGATTCCGTCGCTGCCAATGACATAGCGCGCGGGCATCGGCAGTACCCAAGCCGGATCATCGTTGAACGCCGGCAGATCGTTCTTGAAGCCCTTGTAGAGCTCGACGAGGTAGTCCGGAAGTGAAAAGCGCAATCCGTAGGCGGCGGCGACGCGGCTCTTCTCATCGCTCAGGATCGGGAAGGTCAGCTTGTTATCGCGCTGGGACTTGCGGCTGTTGGACCCCGTTTGAGGCGAGATGGCGACGAGGCGGGCGCCGCGGGCCTCGATCTGCGACGACGCGGCCTGTAGGGCTTGGAGCTCGAGATTACAGAAGGGGCACCAGACCCCGCGATAGAACGAAATCACCAGCGACCCTTGCGCCAATAGCTCCGTAGAGGAAACGAGGTTTCCTTCGGGATCCTTGAGCGTGAACCCTGGCGCCTTGTCGCCCGCTTTCTTGGCGGTGAGCGCTTGGCCGGAGGCAATCAGTTCCGCTGTGGCGCGATGCATGATGTCGAGCACTTCGGGCTTTGGTTGAAAACCAAGCTTTCCGGCCTCGAAGTTGGCCTTGAGGGTGTCTAGGCGGCCTTGAAGGGACATGGTGGGCTCCTTTGGGTTAACTAAAGAGCGAGCTTGACTTATCCGTTCGCTTGAAGATATCCGTGTAGATTGAATAACATTTATTCGGGTGACAAATGAATAATCGACTCCTAGAACTAGCGGTCTTCGTGCGGGTGGGTGAAAGCGCGAGCTTCACTCGCGCCGCCAGCGACATGAATCTGTCTCAGCCGTCGGTTTCGCGGATCGTCGGAGAACTGGAGGCGCGGCTCGGGGTAAAGCTTCTGCTGCGCACCACACGACGGCTGACCTTGACCGCAGCCGGTGAGTTGCTCCTCGAGCGGGCACGCGACATCCTTGCCGAATTGGACAGCGCCGAGGACGCGGCGCGAGGGGTGGATTCCCTGCGAGGCACAATACGGGTCGCGCTTCCGGTGGTTTTCGGTACGCGCCAAGTCATTCCGCTCTTGCCTGAATTCCTGGAACGCCATCCGCTGCTGCGAATGGAGTTGCGTGTGTCTGACCTCTATCAGGACCTCGTAGCGGAAGGTGTGGATGTCGCCATCCGCTTCGGCAAGCTGTCGGATTCCACATTCGGCGCGCGAAGGCTCGCGACGCTGCCGAGATACCTCGTGGCGGCGCCCAGGTATTTGAAGGCGCGCGGTACGCCAAGAACTCCGGCGGACTTGGCGAGCCATGACTGCCTTTTTGACCCGAGCGGCTCGGGTCGCGAGAGTTGGATCTTCAAACGCCGCAATACCGTGATTTCGGTGGATGTGACAGGCCGCATCCACACCGATTCCGGGCCTGGCCGCCTCGCCAGCGCCATTGTGGGACTCGGCATTGTGCAGGCGTTGACGGCCATGTGCGACACAGAACTGCGGTCGGGTGCGTTGGTGGCGCTGCTGCCCGACTATAGGCTCGAGCCCGTGGAAGTGCATGCTGTGATGCCTGGTGGGCCTCGCCCGTCGCCAAAAGTGCGAGCTTTCACCGACTTCCTTACCGCGGCGTTCAAAGCTGCGCCGCTCGCGAGCGAATCGGCCTGGACGTGCAATAACTGCTGAAGAAGAAATTCAACCGAAAGGCGGGCGGCGATGCTCGTGCAATGAGACCCGCAGTGCACCTGCCCTTCGTAGATGAGGCGACGGTCCAGTGCGGCCGCGCGAAGGAATCGATCAAAGCTGAAATATTTGGCGCAGACTGCAGGTCTGCTTCACAAATGGTCTAGAAATCAGACGTTGGTTGCAATCCAATAGATATCAGCCCAAGGAGACGTACCATGTCACAAATACAAATTCGTTGGAGTTCCGCCTTTGCCGTGCTTACCGCCGCACTCTCGTGCGCATCTCTCGCCATCGCCGATGACATGGTGTCGTTCGCGACCGGCGGTTATGCGCGAGGACTTCGGACCATGGATGAGATGCACAAGATAGATACCGACGGCGACGGTACGGTTTCCAAGGCGGAGTGGCTGGCCTACCAGGAGAAAATCTTCATGGCTTTGGATAAGAACAAGACCGGTACCATCGATGAGAAGGAGTTTCTTGCCCCCTCGAGCGTGATGGTCACCTTTGCCACTGGCGGCTACGCGCGGGGCCTGCAAACAAGGGAGATGATGCACAAGATCGACACCGACGGCGACGGCACGGTGTCCCACGATGAATTCATCGCGTACGAGACCAAAGTGTTCGACATGATGGACAAGAACCACACCGCATCGCTGGGTCCGCAAGAGTTCCTCGGCAAGTAACTGCGACCAACCGCCGACTCGCGACTGCCGGTGTCCGCGGGCGGCGCGCCGTCGGTCGCAGGCACGGCGATGGGAGAGCTTCATCGAACCCAAAAGCCTCAAGAAGACATACGAGGCGCCGCGACCCCGACGCAGCTGCACTCGCGCGCAGCTTCGCGAAATTGCCGACGCCGCGGCGGCTCTTGACCTCCATATGCCCCGGGTTGATTCCGCTGCCACCTCGGTAAACGAGCTTCAGGCACTGTTTGTCGAGCGCATGTAGAAGATCCGGGGGAATCTCGATCAATTCATCCGCGGGGCGATGCTGCGCATCTTACGAATGCGGAATGCCCCTCGTCTGGGAATTCACCAATATGCTACTGTGCGCTGCGTCTCGCAACAGTGAGTAATGCCCTCTGGCGGGTGGATTCATCGCCCTGGCATGCACGCACTGCGAACGGCTTCGCGGGTGAGTGGCCTGCGCTCCGCTAGAGTGCGCCCATGGACACTGCTCTCTCAGGCCCGGTTCCCGCCGCCGCGCATCGCTGGCGCCACGCTCTGTCGATGACGCTGGCGCTGTTGGTCTGGCCGGCGACACCGTGGGCGCAACAGATCTACAAGTCCGTGGACGCCGCGGGTCATGTGACCTACAGCGATCGGCCGGATCTGTCGAATTCAACCATGGACGCAGCGCCGGCTGATGACGGGAATGCGGAGGTGGGCATCAGTGCATCCATGGCGCCGCCGGAGCTCCCCGCCGCCGATCAACCGCCCTGCCCGGAGGACGGCGACCTGTGGACCCCGGGTTATTGGGCGTGGGACGGCGTTTCCTACTACTGGGTGCCTGGAGCGTGGGAGTCCCCACCGAGCGTAGGCGTATTCTGGACACCCAACTATTGGGCTTACGCCGGCACCGTATTTGTATTTCATCGGGGCTATTGGGGCCCGCACGTGGGCTACTACGGTGGTATCAACTACGGCTTCGGCTACGGAGGCAGGGGCTATGTGGGCGGACGCTGGGCCGGGAATGTCTTTGAGTACAACCGTGCGGTGAACAACGTAAACGCCAGCGTGCTCCACCATGTTTACGACGAGCCCGTGGTCAACCACACAGCTTCTGGTCGCGTGAGCTACAACGGCGGACCAGGCGGTACGAGCAGTGTTCCGACCGCGCAGGAACGACTCGCCGCGGAGTCACGTTTGCCCTCGCAGCCCGAGCGCATGCACTTGCAACCCGCCCCACGCCCGTCACCGAGCACGCCATCCCCCACCCATCAGGTCGCGACCGCACCGAACCGCGTGGTGTCCCGTACGCCGACGGCGGCGGCCCCGCGCCAGACGGTTGCGAGTGCCGCAACACCGCCACGAGCGCCGCCCAACGCCGCGTCCCGAGCCGCGGCCACGCCGTCAACCACCTCGCGTCCCAGGCCAGCGATCAAGGCCGAGCCGATCAAGTAACTCAGCAGAGCCGCGGTCGTTGCGGTCAATGACTGCCCGCCGCCGAAGCTCGCGGTATCGGTGGTAAAGTGATTGGATGGCGGGGGAAAGCGAAGAGATCCGACCGATGCCGCTGGCGCAGCTCTCGCTGCTGGCGCTGGGCCTAGGCGTAGTCACCGGCCTTGGCGCCGTATTATTCCGGGCTCTGATCGGCCTGCATGCACAATCTGCTGTTCGCCGGCCACGCGATCATCCACTACGACGCCAATATTTTTACCGCACCCTCGCCGTGGGGTCGCGCTGGTGATACTGGTTCCGGTGCTCGGCGCCGTCGGCGTCACCTTCCTGGTGACGCAATTTTGCGCCCGAGGCCAAAGGCCATGGAGTGCCGGAGGTGATGGACGCGATTTACTACAAGGGCGGCGTGATCCGACCCGTCGTGGCGTTGGTGAAATCTCTGGCTTCGGCCATTGCGATCGGCAGCGGTTCATCGGTCGGGCGGGAAGGGTCCGATCATCCAGATCGGCTCGGCGCTCGGCTCCACGCTGGGACAGATCATCCGCATGCCGGCGGGCCAGCGCATCGCTCTGGTCGCGGCGGGCGCCGGCGCAGGCATCGCGGCGACTTTCAATACGCCCATCGGCGGAGTGATGTTCGCCATCGAGCTGATGATGCCCGAGGTGAGCGTCGAGACCTTTCTTCCGGTCGCGATCGCGACGGGTACGGCGACGTTCGTGGGCCGCTGGTTCTTCGGCGATGCGCCCGCTTTCCATGTGCCGCCGCTTCAAGCCATGGCGGTCGATTCGAGCGCACTGCTGGTGCTCGTCCTGTTCGCTGTTTTGGGCGCCCTGAGCGGCGTCGCGGCGGCGGGTTTCATCCGGGCACTGCATCTGGCCGAGGATCTCTTCGATCGGATCAAGTCTCGCTATCTACGGCACATGCTGGGGATGCTGATTCTCGGCGTGCTCATGTACGCATTGCTGCGCACCCTAGGTCAGTACTACGTCGATGGGGTTGGCTATGCCACCGTTCAGGCGATATTGGCAGGCCAGATTTCGACATTTTGGCTGCTGGGGTTGCTGTTCGTGTGCAAGGCGCTGGCGACTTCGCTCAGTCTCGGGTCGGGTTCGTCCGGCGGAATTTTTTCGCCGTCCTTGTTCATGGGCGCCGCCCTCGGCGGCGGCTTCGCCGCGCTTCTGAATAGTGCCGGGCTGCCCCTTCACCTCAGCGTTCCCGCATTCGCCATCGTCGGCATGGGCGCGATGGTGGGCGGCGGAACCGGCGCCGTGATGACGGCGGTTACCATGATCTTCGAGATGACTCTCGACTACAGCATCGTCATGCCCATGATCGTGGCAGTCGCCATGAGCATCGGTGCGCGCCGGGTGCTCTCCCGCGAGACCATCTACACCTTGAAGCTGGTGCGCCGAGGCCGCGCCATTCCCAAGGCACGCCATGCCAACATGTTTCTGGTCCGCGCCGCGCGCGAAGTGATGGACACCGATATCCAGGTCTTGCCGGCGGATGCGAGCTTCGATGACTATCTGCGCCAGCCCGAGCACGCAGGACGTTTGCGCCACGTCGTGGTTACCGACAAAGGCCATATCTATGGCGTGATCCGCGTCAATACGGGCCTCAGCCGGGGGTTGGAAGGCGCGAAGACGGGAGTGAGCCTTGGGCGATGTCGCCAGCCGAAATTTTACCGTGGTGGGGGAGGGGGAGACCGCTTTCGAAGTGATCCGCCGCATGTGGCGCAGAAAGGCCATCATGGCGGTGGTCGTGCGCGGGCGCGGCATCCCTCGCGACGCCGACGTAGCCGGAGTCATTACCAAGGAGCACGTCGCCGACTCGGTTGCCGACAGCGTCATGGTCTATCCGGAATAGACGTGGAGGGAGCGCGGAGACCGTGCCAGCGTAGAGCGTGGCCGTGTGAGCACACGAAATTTGACAGTTTTAATGAGGCCAGCGAAAGGTAAGATAGGGCCAAAGGTCTGCATCGAGACCGGTGTCGGTGCTGTCGCAAATTCGAAGCTTATAACTACTCTTTCAACTGGAACCTTCGACCATGTTCAAACGCCTTGTATTGCTCCTCGCCGTCCTCGGTTGTCTTTCGGCCGGATTGGCCGCCTCAGCGGCGGCGGCGCCGAAAGGTCCCACTGGAGATGCGATGGACCGCGACCTCATCGAGGTGACCGTCCCGCAGCTCGAACGCTATTACGCCGAGCACAAGTATACGGTCACGCAGGTCGTGCGCTGGCATCTTGCGCGGATTCATAAGTACGACGGGATTTACCGCGCGGTCGAGCAGGTGATGGAAAAGCAGGCTTTGGAAACGGCGGGGCGGGAGGA
Source organism: uncultured Gammaproteobacteria bacterium (assembly GCA_963807505.1). Lineage (GTDB taxonomy): Bacteria > Pseudomonadota > Gammaproteobacteria > Steroidobacterales > Steroidobacteraceae > Bog-1198. Next base: position 143,920 of record CAWECC010000004.1, read on the forward strand.
TGCCGAGGCCGGCCGCGGCGGTCCGCGCGGTCCGCTCTGGGGTGTGCCCATCGTGATCAAGGCCAATACCAGCATCGAGGGTCAGGTAACGACAGACGGTTGGGACGGCTATACGATTCCGGGCCATGAACTCGTCGCGCCGCGGGATGCGACCATCGTCTCGAAGCTGCGCGCCGCCGGGGCTGTCCTGATCGGCCATACGAACATGCCGGATTTTGCAAACTCCGATACCACCCGCAGCAGTTCGTTCGGCCGCACCGGCAATGCGTACGATGTGCGATTTTCCCCGGGCGGATCGTCGGGCGGCACGGTCACGTCCGTGAACGGCAGCATGGCGGTGCTGGGCACCGGCACGGATACCGGCAACTCGATCCGGATGCCAGCGGCGACCAGCGCTCTCATCGGCGTATTTCCGACACGGGGATTGGTCAGCATCGCTGGCATCGCGCCGCTCGACTGGCTTCTCGACAATACGGGTCCCATCGCACGCGACGTGACCGACGCGGCGATCGCGCTGTCCGTGATGGCCGGCCCCGATCCGCTCGATCCCCCGACGAGGGACTCCGCGGCGAAAGCGCAGGCGGGTCCATATACGCAGTACCTGAAAGCCGATGCGCTGAAGGGAAAGCGCTTCGGAGTCCCCGCGTTCATTCTTGATGGCGTGGGACCTCCATTCCACGGCGTGCCGGCGGCCGTGCCGCAGGTGCTCGCCGCGAAGCAGGCTGCCGACCAGAACAATGCGTTGGATCCGGCGACGCGGACCGCCTTCCTGAAGGCTCTCGATGAGCTTCGAGCGGCCGGAGCGACCATCGTGATGGACGATTCGGTGCTCCCCGACAGCTTCGCGACGATGGCGACCCGCGTGGCAACCTATCCTTACGTCAAGGAGGGCACGGATCTTTTTCTGCAGACTTTCGGGCCCACGCAATACCACTCTGCCGCAGAATACGAGGCGGTCGCAGGCCAGCCGCTGGGGCAGTCCATCATCGGTACCGAGACTGCCAACTCGCAGTTCGGCGATCTGACGATCACGCAGCGAAACATCGAAACCGATGCCCAAGCACAGGCGAATTACTACGCACCGCGCAAGCGGTTGATGGACGCCTATCTCGAAACCATGGATCGTCTGCATCTCGACGGCTACGTCTATCCCGCGATCCAGATGCCGCCGGTTGACGAGACCATGCCGCAGAATGGGCAGGTGACCGGGGGGCCGCATTCCGACACGAGCTGGGTCAACATGCTGGGGGTGCCGGCCGTCGTCGTCGTGGGCGGGTTCTACCCGGGCGGCCTGCCGTTCGGGCTCGAGATCTCTGCGCGGCCGTGGCGCGATGGCGATCTTTTGGGCTACGCCTATGCCTATGAGCAGGCGACACACCACCGGCATCCGCCGGTGCTGGTCGAGCAGGGGATGCTCACGCAAACACCCTGAGGCTCACGGCGCGGGGCGCGCACGCGGCACGATTCGTCATCGTGGCCAGTGCCCCACGCCGGCCAATTCGTCGCGCAATTGCGCGTAGGCGGCAACCACTTCGGGCAACGGTGCGTAGCACGTGGTGAACTCGCCCGGAAACCGGTACGGTTTTCCGGTGTCGAGATTCATGCTGAAAAAATCGATTTCCGCCTCCAAGACGCGCTTGCCGTCGGATGCCCGCAGAATGTCGAAGCGGCGGGTACATCGCAGCCGGCCGTCACAGGCCACGATCCATGTGCCGATCAGCAGCAGGTCGTCGAGAATCGCAGCCTCGAGGTAGTCCACGCGCGTGTGCCGTACGGCCATGCCGCGACGAAGCTCGAGACAGCGTTCGATGGGCAGGCCAAGCGCCGCGGAATGCGCCCAGGCGATGCGATCCAGCCACTGCAGGTAAACCGTGTTGTTGACGTGCTGGTATTCGTCGATTTCCTCGGCCACGACCCGGTGCGTTCCGGTATAAGCAGCCGGCAGTCGAAAAAGCGGATCGCTCAATAGCCATGCCCTTGGGTTGCCGTTGCGTGCACTATACCGTCGCGGTGCTGCATGGCGCCACGCATCCGTGCATCGTCCGCCCAGCGCAGCCCGGCGCTACGCTGCGGCAGGGATCAGCCGGATTCGGGTAATTTCCGAGGGGACGCCGAAGCGATTCGGTGGTCCCCAGTAGCCCGTGCCACGGCTCACGTAGACCGATAAATTCTTCAACCGATACAGGCCGCCGGTGAAGGGTTGGAAGAATCCCACGAACAAGTTCCATGGCCAGAACTGGCCGCCGTGGGTGTGTCCCGAGAGTTGCACATCGAAGCCGGCGCCGGCCGCAGCCGGGGCGGAATTCGGCTGGTGAGCGAGCAGGATTTTGGCTCCGGCATCGGCCGGCGAGCCGCGCAGCGCTGCCGCAGGATCGCTGTGCTGGGCGGCATCAAAATGATGGGCGCTCAAGTCCGTGACGCCAGCGAGAACCAGCGAAGCGCCCTTGTGCTGCAAAACCACGTGCTCATTCTTGAGGACCTGCATCCCGAGCCGCCGGATCTCCGCGGTCCATGCACGCTCGCCGGAGTAGTACTCATGATTGCCGGTGACGAAGTACACACCGTGATGTGCGGCCAGCCCGGCGAGGGGCGCGGTGTGCGTGGATAATTGCTCCACCGAGCCGTCGACCAGATCGCCGGTTACGGCGATCAGATCCGTTTTCAGGCCGTTGACGAGAGCGACGATCTTCTCGACGAAGCCCCGCTTGATGGTCGGTCCGACATGCACGTCACTGATCTGCGCAATCGAAAAGCCGTGCAGGGCTTCGGGAAGACCGCTGACGGGGATATCGACATGGACGATGCGGGGCAGGCGGCGCGCGATCACCAGCCCCGCGGCCGTGACGAACACGGTGAGCGCCAGAGCCCAGCGCGCCGATGGCGCAACCAGCGATGCAGCCTGTTGCGCGGGCAGCAGCAAATGAGCACCCAACAGCACGAGATCGCGCAGCAGAGTGAAGACGAACAGCGAGGAAAAGGTTCCCATGGACAGAACGCCGACCCAAGCCAGAAGATTTTCCATCCGGGGATTGTGGATCCTATGATTTCGAACCGACAGCGGAATCACTACGCAGCACAAGATCAGGAAGGCGATGCCCGCGCAAACGCCGACCGGGCCGATCGATAGTGCAGGCAACAACCGCCAGCCTATGTAGACGGGCAGCGAGAGGAGCAGCCACAGTGGATTCAGGAATAGGCGGCGCGCGGTCACCAACTCAGCGTGGGGGCATCTGCCGACCGTTCAAGGCTGGAGGGCGTGCGAATGAGGTTAATTCGCGTCCCCCGTTCCGGTGTCAGGGGCGCATGGGCTTGCGCAGCGATTCCATGCCCTTGAATTCGACGAATTGGGTCGTGGTGGCCCACAGATAGTCGCCGTAGAGAAAGGGCTCGAAAGAGGCGGCGCCGTCCATCGCCAGGGGCCGGATCTCGGCATCGGCGCGCGCTTCGTAGAAAAAAGGGATGGACATGCGTTCGCAGCCGCTGCCGATGACGCGGTGTTCAGTTGCCTTGATTCGCCCGCCGCACCAGCGCTCGAGGACCTTGCCGAAATTGACCGCCAGGCCATCGTCGGAGGGCGGCACATCCAGCCAGGTACCGTCGCGGTGACGTGCCTGCAGACCAGGGATTCCATCCTGCGCCAGCAGTGTCAAGAATCCGGAATCGACGTGCGGCGCGCCATTCACGTGGTACCGGTTGCCGTCATGGGTTACCCACACGCTCGGGTCCGTCCGGGCGGTTTGCTCCGCATCGATTCGAATCGGGTAGCGCAGCAAGCGCAAGGTCGATAGGCCCTTGTCGAATGCCTGATCGAAGAAATGCTCCTGCAGGGACAGACCGCGTGCGATCGCCCGCATCAATGCCCGGCTCACCGCGTCCATGGCGCGATAGTAGACAGCCACCGATTCGCGCCAGCCCGGCAGCGCCTCGGCGGAGGGCAACGGACTGGCCTCGCGCAAGGGATCGTCGGCGTGCACCAACGAGGCGCCATAAGCTATGTCGGCGCCCATGTCGATGCCCTCCTTGGCGGTCAGAAATCCGGTCTGCAGCGGGAACCAGCCGCGATAGATGTTGGGGTGCGAGGGATCGAACTTCTGGCGCCAGAGTTTGCGAGTCTCGTGCTCGGGCAGCTGAAACAGGCGCAGCAGCTCCGCCCGAGCCGAACGGCCGGTGGGCACATCGGGAGGAAAGCCTCCCACCACCATGAAACCCGGCGCGGCTGCCGCCGCCATGATGGCTTGGTCCGTCAGATCACGTGCGCGCGATGGTATCCCGAACAGCGCGCCGATATCGATGAAGGGGATGGTGTGATCCATGCTGCTCACTGGGACCTGGTTCGGGCCGTGCCGTGACCAACAGTATATTGCCATTTCATGACGCAGCGTTTTGGCATCGGCGGTAATTCGCCGAAAATGTTTCTGCCTTATCCATCCAGGTTAGAATGACTTGCAAATGGTGGCCCGGAAACACAGCGACGCGGATCGATCACCCGATCCACGGCGTCAACGATAAAATCAAGGCGAGTCGCATGGGCCCTTACGTCGATTCCGTCATTTCCGATGAGCACATGCCTGCCGCGACCCAGGTGGTCATCATCGGCGGCGGCATCATCGGCTCCTTCGCTGCGTTGACGCTGGCCGGCCGGGGCATTCCCGTCGTGCTCTGCGAAAAGGGATACATTGCTTGCGAGCAATCCAGCCGCAACTGGGGCTGGTGCCGGCAGGCCGGCCGTGACGTGCGTGAAATGCCGCTGATCGTGGAGAGTCTGGAGCTGTGGCGCGGCATGAACCGTCTGACGGATGCCGACACGGGGTTTCGCGAGTGCGGCGTCCTCTATGTGGCCGAGGGCGAAGCCGACGAGGCCCGGTTTGCTGCGTGGGCGGACATGGCTAGACCCTACGATATCGGTACCCGTATCGTGCGCGGCGCGGAGCTTGCGGCGCTCATGCCGGGGGCGAGCCGTACCTTTGCCGGCGGATTGTATGTGCCCACCGATGGCTGCGCAGAACCGCAGCGGGCGGCGCCGGCGATCGCGCGCGCCGCACAGCGGCAAGGGGCGGTCATTCTCGCTCACTGCGCTGTGCGTGGTATCGAGCGCAGCGGCGGCCGCGCGGCAGCGGTCATTACCGAGCGAGGGCGTATCGCCTGCGAGGCCGTCGTGCTGGCCGGCGGAGCTTGGTCCAGCCTGTTCTGCGCAAGCCTCGGCATCCGCCTGCCGCAACTGAAGGTGCTGTCCTCCGTCATGCGCACGGCGCCCGTCGCGGACGGGCCGGACCCTTGTACCTATTTGGATGCGGTCGGCTACCGCAAGCGGCGTGATGGCGGATATACCCTTGCCAGGGGCGCAGGCTACGTCGCGCCCTTCGTGCCCGACTCGCTGCGGTACTTGCGCGAATTTCTGCCGACCATCCGTAAGGAACACGGCTCCATGCGGGTGCGCGTCAATGCGCAGTCGCTGCGCGAGTTTCGCGCGCCGCGCAGCTGGCCGCTGGATCGTCCGAGTCCCTTCGAAGCGGCGCGGGTGCTGGATCCTGCGCCGAATAGAACCCTGAATGAGGAGGCGCTGTCCGCGATGATCGAGTTGTATCCCCGGTTCCGGGGCGTACACATCGTGCAGCAGTGGGGCGGCTATATCGATGTCACGCCGGACGTAGTGCCCTACATCAGCGCGGTTGGGGATCTGCCGGGACTGACCGTCGCCACCGGATTTTCCGGACACGGATTTGGAATCGGACCGGCCGCAGGGCGGTTGGCCGCTCAACTTGCGATCGGCGAGACGCCCTCGGTTGACCCGGAGCCATTTCGCATCTCGCGATTCAGCGACGGCTCGCCCATTGTCATCGGGCCGGAAATTTGAATCACACTATTGCGGCTTGCGGAACTTGATGACGAAGTTGTCGGCCTCGCCGACGGCAACGTATTTGGCGCGGTCCTTATCGCCTTGAGCGAGACTGGGCGGCAGCGTCCAGACCCCGTCCGGCCAGTTCTTGGTGTCGCGCGGGTTCGCGTTCATTTCCGATGAAGCGACGACGACGAAACCCGCTTTCTTCGCCAAAGCGATCGCATAGTCCTGGCGCACATAGCCGCTCTTGGCTTTTGGATCCTGCGGCTGATCATTGCTGCCGCGGTGTTCTTCCATGCCGAGAATGCCGCCGGGCTTGAGTGCCTTGAAAATCGCCGCCAGCGCTTCGTCCGCATAGCCGCCATCCATCCAATTGTGCAAATTGCGGAACGTCACCACGAGATCGGCGGAGCCCGGCGGAGCGATGTCGAAGTGGCCGCGTCCCAACGTCGTTACGTTGACGTTGCCGAGCCGGTCCTTTTCGGCGGTGAGCCGAGCGCTCAAACGCTGAGCCTGCTGATCTTCCTCGCCGTTACCCGACGGAGGCTGGGCAATCGTGTAGTGGCCGTGCGGGGCGAGATACGCTCCCAGGATGTCGGTCCAATAGCCGCCGCCGGGCCACAGCTCGACCACCGACATCGTCGGTTTGATTCCGAAGAATGTCAGCTCTTCGACGGGGTGACGCACCGAATCCCGTGCAACCGCGGCGGGGCTGCGCGCGGGACTCGCGACCGCGGCGGCCAGTGCGGGGTCCACCTGTGCGGCGGCCCCGGAGGTAATAGATCCAGTAAAGGCGAGCACGGTGGCGGCAAACAATGTGCGGAACTGAGGGGTTTGCATGGCTTTACCTTTTTCGATGCGTTGATCGGGCCGCAGTATCACAAATTTTGCGCCGTGGGGACAGGTTATCGTCCCCGCTGTTCAGTTCGGGGGAGTGTCTCCGGTGAATGGGATCGGCGTCGCACCGGTCACCGTGCCGATGGTTGCTTTGTCGCTGACGAAGAGCTGCACGGGATGTTCGAAGCGCAGATCGCCTTGCACCGTCGCGCCGGGTCCAATGACGATGCGCGGAACATTGTGGATTATTTGCACCAGGTCACTGGTTGGTTTCTCCACCAGAATGCCGCCTTCCACACGCGACGCGCCGCCGATGTCCATGCCGCCGTCGATGGTCTTGATTCCGCCTCCCACGTGCGCTCCGGTGAGGGTGATTTTGCCGTTCACATTCGACAGCGCGCCTGTGATGTCGGCGCCATCTTCCAAGCTCAGTGCACCGTTGACCGAGGAAGCGCTGCCCGACACGTGAGCTCCGCGGCCGAGCGTAATGGAACCGTTCACGCTGCTCAGCGACGATGCAGTCGCATGATCGCCCAGCTGGACGCCGCCGTTCACAGTCGTCGCACTGGTGACCGCCGCGTTGTCATCGATATGAATCGAGCCATTGACAGTGGCAACCGCGCCTGGCGGTTTGCCGGCCGGCACATCGATGGACCCATTGATCTTGTTGGATTCATCGCCGTCGAACGATCCGCCGCATGCGGATAGGGCAACGATCATTGCAATCGCGGCAAGAAAGCCCGGGGTACCGCCGCGCCTTGCGGTGCCGCACCCGGGCAATGTCAGGTTGTGCTCAGAGTCGATTCCTTCGCTCATGGCTGCTCCATTATCGTTCTGTCGCTCAGGCTACTGTACCAGCCTGGCTGAGACTGCAACTAACTGTGTCTATCAGGCCTGCTGCGAGGCGCGGCCGGCGTTCCGCAAGGCGCTGGCGGATCATCTCAGACCTTTCGCAGCAAGCGCCATCTGAAATGCAGCAAAGCGTGCAACTGCAAAGTCTGCATGAGGTTGCGAGTGGTCGCGTTCCTTCGTCCGGCACACCTCAGGCGAATCTGAGCTCTTGCAAACGGCGCAACCAGCCAATGACATTACAAGGATTAGACCCAGCATTTTTTTCACTTAAATCCCCAAAGAGGGCGGCGAGAATCCCTGGCGCGGCAGTTTAACAGTATGCAGACCCTCGGCCGTCCGAATGGTGTGGGGCCGATCCCGGGCGCTCGCTCCGAATCGGTTCATCTCTGAGAAAATTACATTTGTAACAATGGGTTATGAATTTCGCCACAGCGAGTCGTTGGGCCGGGTGAGATTACCGCGGCCCTGACGCCCGCGGAGAATTCGGTGGGTACACCAACGTGTATCCATTCGGTAAAGTGCGGCGATGAAAGACGCCGGTTTCAGCCTTGTGTCGGCCGCGCTGCAATTGGGTGCGCGGACGATAGCTGGCTGGTCTCGAGAGGAAGACTCCCTGGCTGCCGGTGCTACGGCCCTGTCATCCAAAACGGTGGCCAGACTGCGCGAGCGCATCGTCGCCAATGAGGATCCACTTGGCGAAATGTTTGCGGAACTCCGGACACAGGAGGAGCGCAGAGATCTCGGTGCCACCTACACTCCGTCGGGAATCGTGCGGGCGATGCTCGCCTGGGCGCAAGATCAGGAATCACCCGCGCGCGTTGTCGATCCGGGGGTCGGCTCAGCACGGTTTCTGGTCGGAGCAGCGTCCGCATTTCCTCGAGCAGAGTTGATTGGCGTGGAAATCGATCCGCTGGCTGCACTCATTGCGCGGGCAAACCTGGCGGCCGGAGGATTTGGGCATCGCTCACGGATCATTCTGGGTGACTATCGGCAAACGAAACTTGGCGCCAAGGGGCGCACGCTCTTCATCGGAAATCCCCCCTATGTTCGTCATCACCTGATCGAGCCTCGATGGAAGGCGTGGCTGGTGCAGAAAGCGCGCGAATTCGGACTGGACGCGAGTCAGCTTGCAGGACTCCACGTTTATTTCTTTCTCGCCACAGTTCTCAATGCGAGGGCGGGTGATTACGGCGCGCTGATTACGGCGGCGGAATGGCTGGATGTTAATTACGGAAAGCTCCTCCGTGCCTTGTTTCTCGGTAAGTTGGGGGGGCAGGGGATTGTGGTGATTGAACCGGCCGCGGCGCCCTTTCCGGACGCTGCGAGTACCGCCGCCGTCACCTTCTTCAAGGTGGGAACGAAGCCTGCCTCAGTCAGGCTGAGGCGCGTCAAACGGCTGAAGGACTTGAGGGATCTCGGCGGAGGCCGCCTGGTACGACGTGAGAGACTGGAATCCGAGCGGCGCTGGTCCCGCCTTACATTTGCCGCACGGGAATGCCCCAGAGATTTTGTTGAATTGGGCGAGCTTTGCCGGGTGCATCGTGGCCAAGTAACAGGTGCCAACCGATTATGGATAGCCGGCGATCACACGGCCGAGCTTCCTGAAAGGGTGCTGTTCCCGAGCATTACAAAGGCGCGTGAACTGATCATGGCGGATAAGGTCCTCGAGGATTCGAGTCGCCTGCGTCGCGTCGTTAACCTGCCCGAAGACCTTGGCGAGTTTGAAGGCGAGGATAAGCAAGCTGTCGATCGGTTCCTGCGACTGGCGCTGAAGCGTGGAGGTGATCAAGGATACATAGCGAGCCATAGACGTGCATGGTGGTCCGTGGGACTGCGCAAAGCAGCGCCCATTCTTGCCACCTACATGGCGCGTCGCCCGCCGGCATTCGTCCGAAATATTGCATTGGCGCGGCATATCAATATCGCCCATGGCCTATACCCACGCGAACTGCTCAGCGAGACTCAATTGCGGGCACTCGTGGATCACCTATCGACAGGTATCAGCGTCATCGACGGGCGCACTTATGCCGGCGGCCTTACGAAGTTTGAACCCAGTGAGATGGAACGGTTGTTCGTACCTGGACCCGATCTTCTGTCCGCTCGGAGTCGGCAATGATTGACGCGCCGGCTGGGTGATATCGTCCACCGATGAAACCGATGCCTACCTTCCTGATCATGTGCGCCATGTTCGCCGCTGCGGGTCCGGCCAACGCCTGGGGCGACCTGGGCCACAAGGTCACCGCGCTCATCGCCTATCGCCATCTGACGCCCGCCGCCAAAGCCAAGGTGGATACCATGCTGGCCGGCGACTCCGATGCCTTGACGGCGCCGGACTTCGCCAGCCGTGCGACCTGGGCGGATAAGTACCGCAACGATCACCGCGAGACAGCGGCATGGCACTTCGTCGATATTGAGATCGATCATCCCGACCTCGAATCTGCCTGCTTTGGTTTTCCGGCTCTGGGCGCCGGTCGGGTTGCGAGCGCCGGCTCCGCACAGGACTGCATCGTCAACAAGATCGGGCAGTTCGAGCATGAGCTTCAATCCCCATCGACCGCTCCCGCGGAGCGGTTGATGGCCTTGAAGTTCTTGATGCACTTCGTCGGCGATCTTCACCAGCCGCTGCATGCCTCCGACCACGACGATCGGGGCGGCAACTGCGTCCGCCTTGCGCCTTCGCCCGATGGTCACGACCCCAATCTGCACGCCTACTGGGACGTCGGTGTGGTGGAAGCGCTGGGCAGGGGGGCGAATGTCATCGCCGCCAATCTGGATGGGCGGATCACCCCGAACGACCTCTCCACCTGGGCGCGCGGCGGCGCCAAGGCGTGGGCTATGGAATCATTCGAACTTTCGCGCAAGGATGTGTACGCCTTGGCGTCCCGGCCCACCTGTCATGATCACGGCGCTGTCGCTTTGACGCCGGCATACGAGACTGCTGCGATTCGAGACGCGGCGCTACAGCTGGAGAAAGCGGGGGTTCGTATGGCGGTTTTGCTTAATCGGGCGCTCGTGCCGTAGATCGGTCTCGGTCTTCGGCCCCTTGCTACAAGATTCGCGGGCCGATTGTGCGCGTCGCGCTCATCGTCGGCGTCTCGCTGATTACATGAGCTGCCGCGTACACGAGCTGCCGCGACGTCGCCGCCGCGTGGGGTTACGGCGTGGCCCACGTCGAGTCGGTCAAATGCTCATCCCAGGCTTTGCCGGGAGCGCACTGATCTGAATAATAGCTTGCCTGGAGCAAGCCGTTGTTGGGGCGTTCCAGGTAACTGTTGTTGTAGTAGTCCAGAGCATTTTGCTTGGCAATCGCGTCGGGGACACCGAGCAGCTTTGCCGCGCGGTAGTTGCGCTGGACGGCCTGACACTCGGTCCGTGCTTCATTCATCTCGCCGCGTATGTGCATGCTCTCATGAGTGAACATGTTCAGACTCCAAATTTCCTTTGCACTTGCGCGGCCGGGATGACGGAGATAGGACGACAGGATGTCGCACCAGGGATGTTGAATGCCGATTTTGCCGGTCCGAGGGTCCGCATGGCCGGCGGCCAGCATCTCGCTGTCCATCATGGTATCGAAAATGGTGTTGCAATGAACTATCGCGCGGTGATCATCGGCGAGCTCGGTTGCTTTGGCGGATAAGAATCGTTGGAAGTACCAGGTGTGCACCGGGGGCCAAGCAAACACCACGGCGAGTATCAATACGATCGCCAGGTAGGGTTTCGTGATGGGCTGGGGCAGATCGTAACCCGCCGGAGCGATGAAGCTGCTGCGGATTTCACGGAACGCACACCAGAAGAAAAACAGCGAAGCGAGGATCCAGAGCATGGGTACATCATCATTTGCTCGCGTATGAGCCACCCTATCACGGTGGCCCCAAGTCGAATGACGGCGCTCGTCACAGCCGCTCCCGACACATTGCGGCATTCGTCACACAAATATGACGCCAGCGATCAGGCGTGAACACCGATGTAGATCGATTGCACGAGTGCACTAGGAACCTCGTTCTTAAATCGCAGCTCGAGAGGCACGGGCGCACTCCGTGGGCTCATGGTCCATGCGCTCAAGATCGAACTCCGAGTACTCGTCCTTGAGGTCAAGAGACTCTAGGGCAGACGGTTTTTTTATCGCGTCGTCGGGCGTTGTATCGGGCTGTCGGGTTTGCCGGCTGAGGGATTACTCGGCGCTGCGCGCCTCGCCCCTTCGGGGTTGCCCTGGCGGGCGATCAACGCCGCTGCGCGGCGTTGTCGAACCCCCGACCTACGGTTTACAAAACCGATGCACTATGATCCGCCGTTTTCAAACGATGCATTAGGATCAGGCCGCATCGTGCACGGTCGGCTTGCGCGGCCGACGCGTCACTAGCTTGCGACCGGACGTCGCCTGCTTCTTGCGGATATCCTCACAAATTGCGTGCAAGTCATAGCCGAATTTCTTGGCTTGCTCATCCCGCACTCGATGGATTTCTTCGACGATCGGATCACGCCACATATCATTCACTCCTCCACTAACTCAGGCGGCGTACAAATCACGGGCGGCTCGTACCCCGACGTTCGACAAATCAATTCTATCTTCGGCCGCATAATCGCATTGGCGATGTGTGTGCAGTTCCACGTCAGCGCTGCTCAGGTAGGAAGGCCCCGATACCCTTTTCGGCTATGGTGACCAGGGGGGTCACTTTTGCCTGTGGCGCCAGGTCGTACACCTTGGTGCCAGGATAGACCACCGTGAGCTGATCGAGCTTGAGATCCGCAAGCGCGATACGCATCGAGGCGGTGAGTTTTGGCGCGTCCATTCGCTTGATCTCAACGCCCAGTCGTCGTCCACCCTTCAGGAGCAACAGATCGAGCTCGGCGCCCTGGTGCGTCGCCCAGAAGTACGCTTCATCGGGTTCAACCGCCTTCAACGTCTCCTCCAGCACGTAGCCTTCCCATGAGGCACCATTCTTCGGATGCGTCATCAGCTGGGTCTCAGTTTGAATGCCGAGCAGCACATGCAGCAAGCCGCTGTCGCGCACATACACCTTAGGAGCTTTGACCTGCCGTTTTCCCAGATTCTCGTGCCAAGGTTGCAATTGGCGCACGACCAACAGTTTGGTGAACAGATCGAGGTAGCGACGTACGGTCGACTCGCCGATGCCCAGCGAGCGTGCTGGGTCCGCTGAGTTCCAGATACCCCCGTGACAGTGGGCGACCATCGTCCAAAATCGCAACAGCGCGGGTGCCGGAATGGTGATTCCGAGCTGCGGCAGGTCGCGTTCCAGAAAAGTCTGAATGAACTGACGGCGCCAAGTAACGCTGTCGTCATTCGTCCGTGCCAGGAACGACAGTGGAAATCCTCCGCGCTGCCAGTGACGGTTGAGTGACTTGGTGCCCACTTCGGTCAGACTGAGGCCCGCGACTGGGATGGTCTCCAGGCGGCCGGCGAGGGATTCGGAGGACTGACGAAGCAACTCCGGCGAGGCACTGCCGAGAACGAGAAAACGCGCCGGTAAAGGCATGCGATCTGCGAGAACGCGCAAAATGGGAAAGAGATTCGGTCGACGCTGAATCTCATCGATGACGACGGTGCCGCGCAGACTTTCCAATGCAGTCATCGGCTGATCGAGTCGCGCGAGACTGGCGGGATCCTCGAGGTCAAAGTAGTTGCCAGAACGGAGCGGTTCAATTTGTCGTGCCAAGGTGGTTTTGCCGCATTGGCGTGGACCAATGAGCGCCACCACGCGGCTGCGCTTCAGCGCCCGCCGGATCTTGGTTAGAAGTTGCGATCGTTCGATCATGATCGAAATATACCATGATATTCCTCCACGCAGTGGGGCATTTTCATGATATGGCAATCCGAGTCTGGGCACGGTGCTCAAAGTGCTAAAGGCGCTGGGGCTGGCAGGGAGCCCGGGAAAGCACTGCCAAATGGCTAATGGAACCGCTGGCCGATTTTATCAGCGATGGATAAAATTCGGACGATCTCGGCGACGGGTTTGCGCGCGGCTTCGACCTCAACGGCCATAACAACTTTGCGCTGATAAGGCCGCCATCGCCGCATCGCTGAAACTTCCTTTTTTTGATAAAATTGACACCCCTCGAAACGCTTGCGAAGTCTGCTGGCGTAAATAAAGCCAAGCTTGGTACTTTGGCCCCGGCATATCGGTGCGAGACGGAAGCCGCAGCTAGCGGGGCGCGAGGGACAAAGAACAGGCAGAGAATGATTCTAGATATCGCGTGTTGGCGCGCTGATAGTAGACTAGCCAAACATAACAACTCTGTGCGTCTTCCACTTCTGTCGTTCGCAATAATCTTGGCGGCACGCACGCAGACCTCTGCGCCATCGATTGTATAATCGCGGCGGAATAGTCACTACAAATTCGAATACAGGAAATTGAGAAATTGAGCATGATGAATTCGAGCAAACTTGGCACATGCATTTTTGTCGCTACACTCATTGGCGCGCACTGCGGTGCTGCGCAAGCGGCGAGCGCCCCAACGGTGCAACCCACGATCTGGGCAGAGCACCCGGACGTGGCGCAATTTGAGAAAATGGAAAATGCGCGCATTGCCGCTGCGAGGCACTCGATTGCAAAGCTAGTCGCCGCCAAGGGTGTAAGAACCATCCAAAACACCTTGGAGCCCTACGACGAAGCGCTCCGCCAATTGAACGCGGCGGGCGATCTGGCCGGCGTCATGCTGCAAGTGCATCCGGACGAAAATTTTCGCAATCATGCCACCACAATAAATACCCGGGTCAGTGGCGAAGCGACCGCCCTGTCGTTGAACCAGGCCGTCTACCACGCATTGCAAAAACTGGATGTTTCCAAGGAGGATGCGGCGACCCAATATTATGTGAAACGGCAGCTTCTGGAATACCGCTTGGCGGGTGTCGATAAGGACCTCAAGACACGCAATCGCCTCAAGAAATTGCAGGATCATTTGACCGAAGCGCAAGCTATCTTCGAGCGCAATATTGCCGATGGGGTGAGTCCAGTCGAGGTTGCCAATGCGGCCGAACTGGATGGCCTGCCGGCCGACTTCATCGGGAGTCACAAACCGGACGCCCAAGGCAAGATCCACCTGACGACAAATTTTGTGGATGCTCTCCCCGTTCTCAGTTTTGCGAAGAGCGACGAACTCAGGCGCCGCATGTGGGTGGCTTTTGTCAGTCGCGCCTACCCTAAAAATCAGGAAGTTCTCAAGGACATGATGCAAACGCGCTATGAGATTGCGCAACTACTCGGCTACAAGTCCTGGGCGGATTACAACGCCGCCGACAACATGGTGGTCAACGGCGCCACCATCGAGAAATTTCTCGATGAAATGGGCTCTGCCATGTTGCCCAATGCCCAGCGCGAAGCGGCCATGCTGTTGACGGAGAAAAGAAAAACCGCGCCCGATGCAAAGGAAGTCTTTAGCTACGAAAACTTCTATCTGAAAGAGTTAGTTCGCCGCGCTCAATACGATTTCGATTCGAGCAGTGTTCGCCCTTACCTGGCTTACGACAAAGTCAAACAAGGCGTACTCGATACGGCTGCCACGCTTTTCCACGTGACATTCAAGCGTGAAAGCGACGCGCGCAGTTGGGACCCGGCAGTTGAAACCTGGGACGTATACGAAGGCACGGGCGGCAAGATGATCGGCCGCTTTTATCTCGACATGCACCCGCGCAATGGCAAATTTGGCGTCGCCGAAAATTCAAACCTGTTAGACGGAAAGCGCGGCGTGCAATTGCCGGAAACCGTATTGGTGTGCAGCTTCCCGGAACCGACCGCAACAGATCCGGGCCTCATGGAAATTCGAGACGTCGAGACCTTCTTTCACGAATTTGGTCATCTGATGCACCACATTCTCGGCGGACAACAGCAATGGGTGGGCGTCAGCGGCATCACGATGGAAAGCGATTTTGACGAAGCGCCGTCTCTAATGCTGGAAGAATGGATGAAAAGCCAACAGGTGCTTGCGTCCTTTGCACGCCATTACCAGACCGGCGAAGTCATCCCACCTGAATTGGTGGCGAAGATGAATCGCGCTTCGGCGTTCGGGCGATCCCAATTGGTGTCCGACCAGATTAGGTACTCCCTGATTTCCTATGACCTGTACAAGGATGATCCCGGCAATATTGATATAGGGGCGACCGCAGCGAAGATTTTGAGTGGCGACAAGTTGATAACGCCTCTGGATGCGGATGAGAGGTTCCCCTCCCAGTTCAATCATCTGGCCAACTATTCGTCCGCATATTACAAGTACATGTGGGATACGGTCATCGCCGAGGATTTTTTTCAGCAATTCAACCAGCAAAATTTATTGGATACCACGGTATCGATGCGTTATAGGAAAACGGTGCTCGAACCGGGTGGGTCGATGTCAGCCAACGATCTGGTGAAGAATTTCCTCGGCCGTCCGCAAAACACGGCGGCAATCCAAAAATGGGCGGGCAAAGAATTTGAGGTTGCCCCATAAGGCCGACTTTCGGTACTGGTGCAGTGGCCTCGGCCGGGAAGGTAGGCCGCTCAGCGCCGAACTTCTTGACATTAATTGCACGAACCCCGCCGTAGACCTAAATGAACCTCGCAGATTCGAGGCTAGATGAGCCGCCCCATCCGGGGCGGCTGCATCTCAAGCTTTTGATTTTCTTTGCCTGAGGGGTCGCACGCTCCCGCGGAATCGAACAATAGACGGATGGACTCAAACGGAAATCGAGGGGGTGCCACGGTTCCACCCTTGCTAGACGATATCCAGCACGGTGCAGCGCTTTCCACAGAAATTTCCCAATCCCCCGTGTGGGCGCTCACGATTTTGCACCCAGCCAATTCTATCGAGCCCGGTAGCTGATTTGCGCAAAATGCCATAAATCACGGGGTTTCGTTGCGATAAAACGTTAAAAAAGTAGGAAATCTAAAAAACGAGAATGGTGCCGGCTGAGGGATTACTCGGCGCTGCGCGCCTCGCCCCTTCGGGGTCGCCCTGGCGGGCGATCAACGCCGCTGCGCGGCGTTGTCGAACCCGGCTTGTTTTATGTCGGGGGTTCGAATGGATCGCGATAAACGAGTCAGGCCGTGAGGCGTTTTCTCGAGTTTTTTTGTGAGGTTTGCCGGCTGAGGGATTCGAACCCCCGACCTACGGTTTACAAAACCGTTGCACTACCACTGTGCTAAGCCGGCACGGAGAGGGGCGCATTATAGCGGACGAATGTCGGCGTTGCTTTCGATGCTACTGCGGGGCCTGAACTGCCGATCCTTCGCCCAGGGCGGGGACGAGCGTGGCAAGCGTCGCCTTGAGAATATCCACATGCTCGTACAGCGCATCGACATGGCCGCCGAAGCGATCGTTCGTGTCGGCATCGAAGGTGATGAGGCGCTTGGGCTCATGGGCCGCCGCGAGCAGCGTCAGTGCGTGCGCGTAGGGGATGACCTTGTCGTCGCGGCTGTGGGCGATGACCACCGGTATGTGCACATCGCCGATTCGGGCCAGCGAATTGAACTGCACCCCGACTGCCAGGCGCACCGGGAGATAGGGATATCTGTACGCCGCGGCGTCCGGTATCGAGGTGAACGCGCCGAACAGCACCAGCGCCGCTGCGGCGTGCCGGGTCGCCAGCCAAACGGCCGGCCCGGATCCGAGCGAATGGCCGAGTAGGATGATGCGATTGGCCGGGATGCCGCGCCGCAACAGTTCCTGGTAGGTGGCTTCCGAGTCTTCATACATGGCCGTTTCGGATGGCTTGCCGGGAGTGGGCCCGAAACCTCGGTAGTCGATTTCCAGAACATTGAATCCGGCGTCGCGCAGCGCCTCGCAGTGGCGCACCTGCCAAGGCGAGAAGGCCGAATCGGCATTGCCGTGCAGGTGCAGTACCCACAGGGCGTCGTCTGCGTTGCCGTCGGCGCGGTACACGAGAGCCGCGAGAGCGACCCCGTTCGGCTCGGGCACCGTCACGCGCTGCGCGTCGGCGGGCAACGCCCCCAGCATGTGCTGCCGGCCGCGCGCCGCGGCGAACACGATCTCGTCTTCATGGGCTTTGAGCCAGCCCATGGTGAGCACCATGAGCAGCACGACGAGGCCGCCCGCGATCAATGCGATCCGCGCGAAGCGCTTGAGCATCAGTGCCAGCCGGCTACCGCTTCGCGTGCCGCCTGATTGAGCGGACGTGCGACCAGGCCGCTCTGTGACACTTTGATTTCATAGAGCGCGCCGTCGGCCATGGGCAGGAAGGTCGCGCTGCCGTACAGGGCGTCCATCCAGGGTACCCAGGAGTGATAGCGATGCACGAGGTCCCAGAGGTCGATGCGCTCGGGCTGATTCAGGGAATACACGCGTGCGCGGCTGGCTGCGCTCGTCCTCGAGGCGCGTGTACCGGCCGCCGATGCGATCCAAGCGATACGCGCTATCGAACCCCACCAGGTTGGCAAAGGCATGCCATTTGAGAACGCGGGCGTCGATCTGCCATTCATCGCCGCGCAACGCGAAATTCGCGTGCTCGCCGCCGGGATAGGTCAAAACGGCGTTGAACTGGCGATCCCCGGTGCGCGTCAATTGCAGTTCGCCGGCGGGCTGTTCGAAGCTCAGGCGCTGGTAGGTGCGCAGATTGGCAGCGATCAGCGCCGCAACCGACGCTGAGCAGAATGAGGACCAGTGCAGTGGCGCCGATGCAACACTCCGCCGAATACTCTGCGCCGCCGTATGCGGCGCACCGCGGCGAACAAGAACAGAATTCCCACCAGCGCGAAGAGGATGATCAGTGCGGTGATTGTCATGGGGCGAGTCTAACGGGAACCGGAACCGAACCTCATGGGACTAACAAAACACTTAGCCCGGTTCCGGTGTCTCGTTGCAGACCTGTATAGTTTGCTTTGTTTCCAATGATTTGCAAGTGCTGTCGAGCCATGCGGCCCCAAATGGCCACTCTGCTCATTGCACTCATTAACAGACTTTAATAAATTGACCACCGGGTGTTAACCACTATGAGGTCATGGTGGCGGCGCGGATTGCGCCGGTGCGCCCCTATTTTAGTGTGATTGGCTTGCGCTGCGTTGGGATGGCCCGACCGCCGGAGCCGCGAGCTTAAGGTTCTCTAGCTAATGTGGATCGTTGAAGTTGCGCTGCGGCGGCCATACACGTTCCTGGTGATGGCGCTGCTGATTCTGCTCGCAACGCCTCTCGTGCTGCTGAAGATGTCGACCGACATCTTTCCGGAAATCAATATTCCGGTCATCAGCATCGTATGGACCTACACCGGCCTGTCGGCGCAGGAGATCGGCCAGCGCATCACGTCGGTCAACGAGCGCAGCCTGACCACCACGGTCAACGACATCGAGCACATCGAATCCGAGTCGTTGGCCGGTTTCGCCATCATCAAGATTTTCTTCCAGCCGAACGCCAATATTCCGACGGCGATCGCCCAGGTGGTGGCGATCGAGCAGTCGCAGTTGCGCCAGCTGCCGCCCGGCATCCTGCCGCCGCTGGTCATCAAATACTCCGCATCCAGCATTCCCATCATCCAACTGGGGCTGTCCAGTCCGAGCATGACCGAACAGGCGGTGTTCGATGCCGCCGTGAATTTTCTGCGCCCGCGGCTCGTGACCATCCCGGGGGTGGCCATTCCCTACCCCTACGGCGGAAAGACAGCGCGTGATTTCGGTCGATCTCGACACCAACGCCTTGCTGGCCAAGGGCCTGACGCCCAACGACGTGGTCAACGCGGTCAATACCCAGAATCTGGTTCTGCCGTCCGGCACCGCCAAGATCGGGGCCACCGAGTATCGTGCTCGCCACCAATGGTTCGCCGGACACCATCGCCGGGCTCAACAATATTCCCGTGCTTACCCGCAACGGCGCGACCACCTATCTCTCCGAAGTGGCGCACGTGCGGGACGGGTTCTCGCCGCAGACCAATATCGTGCGTCAGAACGGCGAACGCGGCGTCCTGGTGTCCGTCATCAAGAACGGCGGTTCATCGACCCTGGACATCGTCAAATCCCTGCTCGCGCAACTGCCGATCGTCGCGCAGACTCTGCCCAAGGACTTGAAGATCACGCCGCTGTTCGACCAATCGGGGTTCGTCCGGGCCGCAATCAGCGGCGTGGTGCGCGAAGCGATGATCGCCGCCTGCCTGACGGCCGCGCTGATCCTGCGTGTTTCTCGGCAACTGGCGCAGCACCTGCATCATCGCGGTATCGATTCCCCTGTCCATCCTGACCTCGATCATTGCGCTGTACATGATCGGCGAGACGCTGAACATCATGACCCTCGGCGGACTGGCGCTGGCGGTGGGCATCTTGGTCGACGATGCCACCGTGACCATCGAGAACATCGAGCGCCACATGCACATGGGCTCGGATCTGCACAAGGCGATTTTGGAGGGCGCCGGCGAAATCGCCGTTCCCGCCCTGGTCTCCACTCTGTGCATTTGCATCGTGTTCGTGCCGATGTTCTTTCTGAGCGGCGTGGCACGCTACCTGTTCGCGCCGCTGGCGGAGGCCGTGGTGTTCGCGATGCTGGCATCCTATGTTCTGTCGCGCACCCTGGTGCCCACGCTGGTGATGCTGCTGATGGATCATGCACCGGGCGAGCCGGGCGGCCGCCAAAGCCTGCTGCAGCGCGTGTACCGGCGCATTCAACGCGCGATTCGAGAAGATTCGCAGCGGCTATGCAGTCATTCTTTCGGCGGTGCTCGAAAATCGCCGGCTGTTCGCGGGCTCCTTCCTGGGTTTTTGCGTGCTGTCCTGCTGTCTGGTGTTCATCCTGGGCCGCGATTTCTTTCCCAGCGTGGACGGCGGCCAGATCCGCCTGCACATGCGCGTGCCCACCGGCACGCGCATCGAGGAAACGGCGCGGGTGGCCGATCAGGTCGAAGGCGTGCATCCGAACCATCGTTCCGCCCGCGGATCTCGGCACGGTGCTCGACAATCTGGGCGTGGCGGTCAGCGGCATCAACAAGACCTACAGCAACGCCGGGACCTTCGGCAGCCAGGACGGCGAGATCCAGCTATCGCTCAATGAGGGACACCGGCCGACGCAGCAGTACGTGGAAGACGATGCGCCGCGAATTGCCGCGGCGGTTCCCCGGGGTGGAGTTCTTCTTCCAGCCGGCCGACATGGTTACGCAGATCTTGAATTTCGGCTTGCCGTCCGCGATCGACGTGAAGATCACCGGCGCCGACTTGCGCGCCGACTATGACATCGCCGCGAAGCTCATGAAGCAGATGCAGATGATTCCGGGGACGGTGGATACGCATATTCAGCAGCGCTCGATCAGCCCACGGTGTCGCTTGAACATGGACCGCACGCAGCTGCAGCAACTGGGCCTGAGCCCCAACGATGTGACCAACGACCTGCTGGTGTCGACGGCGGGCACCTCGCAAACCTCGCCGGCCTTCTGGCTGAGCCCGGCGAACGGGATCGTATACAACTTGGCCGTGCAGTCGCCGCAGTATGCCGTCGACAGCCTGGACGCGCTGCTGCGCACGCCGGTTCGCGCCGCATCCGCCGCCCTGAGCACGCACGCCGCAGCTGCTGAGCAATCTTGTCGGCGTCGCGCCGGCGGTGCAGGAGGCGGTCGAGTCGCACTACAACCTGGCCCCGACCATCGACATCTATGCCAGCGCGCAGGGCCGCGACATGGGTGGTATTTCCACCGATATCCAGCGATTGGTAGACGAGCTGCGCCCCCATTTGCCGCGCGGCGTAAGCATCGAGATCCGCGGCCAGACGGAAACCATGAAGTCCTCGTTCATCGAGCTGGGAGTCGGGTCTGGTGATGGCGGTCGTGCATGGTGTACTTGCTGATCGTGGTCAATTTCCAATCCTGGGTCGATGCCTTCATCATCATCACGGCGCTGCCGGCCGCGCTTGCGGGAATCTGCTGGATGCTGTTTCTGACCGCCACGACTTTGAGCGTGCCGGCCCTGACCGGGGCGATCATGACCATGGGAGTCGCCACCGCCAACAGCATTCTGGTGGTTTCGTTCGCGCGGCAGCGCATGGGGGAGGGGCTCGATCCGCTCAAGGCGGCGCTCGATGCGGGCGCGACCCGCATACGCCCGGTGTCTGATGACGGCCATGGCGATGATCATCGGCATGATTCCCATGGCGCTGGGCTTGGGCGAAGGGGCCGAGCAGAATGCGCCCCTGGGCCGCGCGGTGATCGGCGGCCTGTTGTTCGCGACGGTTTCCACGTTGTTCTTCGTGCCGGTGATTTTCGCCGGCGTCCATCGGCGCCTTGAACGGCGCAAGGAACACCGCTTATCTGCGGCGGCTCCGGCCGCTGAAGGAAATACTTGATATGCCTGAGACAGATGATATGCCCGAGACAGGTTCATCCCCGGTGCTGAGGCGCGCCAAGTTCCTGGTCGGCGGAATCGTCGGCGCTGCTGCTGGCGGGCGCCGTAATTGTGCTCGTGCTGCGCAGCTTTCAGGCCAGTGCCTTGGAGACCTCCACCGCCCTGCACGCCAAGCAATACGTGACGACCATCACCCCCCAAGCGGGAGGGCGAGGTGAGCCGGTCACCCTGCCCGGAACCTGCTCGGGGTCGTTCAATCGACGGTCTATGCGCGCAGCAACGGCTACATCGTGCGCTGGGTCAAGGACATCGGCAGCCTCGGTAAAGAAAGGCGACCTGCTGGCGCGAGATCACGGCGCCCGAGAGTCGAACAGGAACTATCCCAGGCCATTTCCGCGCGCGCGCAGGCGGCCGCCAGCGCCGAACTGGCGAAGAGCACCGCCGATCGCTGGCAGGCCTTGCGCAAGAATGACGCGGTGACGCAGCAGGACTTGGATGAGCGTCTCAGCGCCTACAACCAGGCGGCGGCGAATCTCTGCCGCGGCGCAAGCCAATGTGGGCCGCCTGCAGAAACTGATTGGCTTCAATCAAGTGGTGGCGCCGTTCGATGGCGTCGTGACCCAGCGCAATATCGATGTGGGTGACCTCGTCAACGCCGGCAACGGCGGCACGGGCCAGGCGCTGTTCTCCGTCGCCCAGGTGGACCCTCTGCGCTTGTACGTCTTCGTGCCGCAGGTGTACGCGCACCAGATCAAAGTCGGCGACTCCGGTCACCGTGACTTTGGCGGAGCGGGTAGGCGAGCAATACCACGGCACCATTGCGCGTACCGCCCGTGCCATCGATACGGCCACGCGCACCATGCAGGTTGAAATACGGGTACCTAATCCGACCGGTGCGCTGATCACGGGCTCCTACGTGCAGGTGACCCTGCCGATCGGTGCCGATGCTCATGCTCTCGTGGTTCCCACAAATGTCTTGCTGTTCCGGCCCGAGGGCACGCGCGTTGCCTTGGTGGACCCGGCCGGCCGGGTACATTTGACCTTGGTGCAGTTGGGAACCGATTTCGGCGCCCGAGTGGAGGTTTTGAGCGGCCTTGCAGCCACCGACCGGATCGTCGTGAATCCCGCCGATTCGCTCGCCGACGGCGATGTAGTGACCCTCACCGCGCCGCGGGCCGACGTCGCGCCGCCGACCGACGGCGCGCCGCACACCGACGCCGGGTTGCAAGACAAGGGCATGTAGATGCGCCGTACCCCGTGCTGGGCCTTCCTCCTTGCCGTTGCGGGGTGCGCCGTCGGTCCCGATTACCGCAAGCCCCCGGCGGAGGTGCCTCCTGCATGGCAACCGGATGCGCCATGGCACGAAGCGGCGCCGAGCGACGGCGCATTGAAAGGGGATTGGTGGAGGTTGTTCCAGGACGACACCTTGAATCCGCTGGTGGATCGCGCACTCACCGGCAACCAGAATTTGCGCGTGGCGGCCGCCCGGCTCGAGCAGGCGCACGAACAGGTCACCGTCGCGAGATCCGGCTTGTTTCCCTGGGTGGGTCTGTCGGCCGACGCGGACCGCGGCAAAATTGCGGCGAATCGTCCGATCAGCGAGTATTCAACGCCGAATTATTCCACGGTGCAAAATAACTTCGACCTGGGCCCCAACGTAAGCTACGAAGTGGATCTGTTCGGCCGCGTACGCCGTGAGGTCGAGGGTGCGAGGGCCTCGGCACAGCAGGCGGATGCGGATTTCGAAAACACGCGCCTGCTGTTGACGGCGCAGCTGGCCACCGACTATTTCGCCTTGCGCGAACTCGATGCTGAAATCGTGGTGGTGCAAAACAGCCTGGATTTGCAGCGCGGCGCCCTGGGATTCATCGCGTCACGGCATGATCTGGGATTTGCCACGGGCCTCGATTTGGCGCAGCAGGAAGCCCTGGTCGATTCCAGCGCGACCCAGCTCGAACTGCTGGTCAACCAAAGAGCGCAATTCGAGCATGCCATTGCCACTCTGGTCGGTGCTCCGGCGCCGAGCTTCTCCATTCCTGCCGCGCTGTCGACCGCTTCGCTGCCGACGATACCCGTCGGGGTGCCCTCGGATCTATTGCAGCGCCGCCCCGATGTCGCGTCGGCGGAACGCTCCATGGCCGCCGCCAACGCGCGCATCGGCGTGGCTCGCGCCGCTTACTACCCGAGTATCGTGCTGGGCTCGGGTTTCGGCGAGCAGAACTACGGCTGGCAAAGCAATGCGCTCTCTACACTGTTCCAAGCGCCGAGCTTGTTATGGTCTTTCGGGCTGTCGGCCTCCCAGACACTGTTCGACGCGGGCAAGACTACGGCGAACGTGCGCATCGCGAGCGCGGACTACACTGCCGCCGTCGCGACCTACCGGCAGACGGTGTTGAGCGCCATGGAAGAAGTGGAGAACGGGATCACCGGCTTGGCCTCGCTCGGTCGTGCCGTCACCCAGGCGGACGCCAGCGTGAAGAGCGCTCAAGACGCATTCGACATCGCCACCGATCGATACAAGGGCGGCGTGGACACCTATCTAGAAATGATCACGGCGCAGCAAGTTCTGCTCGGCAACCAGCGGCAGGCAGTGCAGGTGCATGGCCAGCAGTTCGCCACGGCGGTCTTCTTGGTGAAAGCTCTCGGCGGCGGCTGGAGCGAGACCTCTGCACGGTGATGTTGACCCGTTCACAGGGTCAGGGGGGATAAGAGGCTGGACGCCAACGTAAAGGCAGCAGTTGGCGTCCAGCCTCTTATCCCCCCTGACCGTGCGCACTGACCGACGTACATCACCGCGCAGAAGATACATCACCGTCGAGAGGGGGCAATCGGGTGCCCTTGGGCGGGGTGGTGTGGAGCGGTGAGAGCATTCGCCCGAGGGGCAGAGCCGTTGGCCGGCAACTGCTCTCCCGTTGCCGGCCAACGGCTCTGCCCCTCGGGCGAATACCGTCAACCGCTCAACATCATAGCGCCGAGGTCTAGCGCGCTGCCGCCTTCGAGAGCGAGTCGATGGCCACCGGCGGCGACATCGAGTTCGACTGCACGAAGTCCACGCCCAACGCTGTCAGCCACTCCTGTTCCGCGGCGCTCTCGGTGCGCTTGGCCACAGTGTGCATGCCGAGCACACGGGCCATTTGCACGACGGCCGTTATGGCCGCTTGGGACAATTTATCGGTGCGCATTTTTGCGGTGATCTCGGGGGCCAGCTTGACGTAGTGGACTCCCGGCAGGCGCAACAGCGCGAAGCACTCGGTCTTCAGCGCGAAGTCATCGAGGACCAATGGACAGCCGAGCCGATGTAGGGCGGCGGCAACCTCGGCCATTTTGTCGGCCAGCCTGACCGCGGTCGCCGTATCGATCTCGAAAGCAATCATTCCCTTCGGCAGCGACGCTTTGGCCAGGCATAGTTCGATGAACTTGAGGAAGTGCTCGTCATGCAGCGCGGTGGTGGTGAGATTGACGGAGAACATCACCGCCGTGGATTTCCAGACTTCCGGGTGACGGACCAGGTGACCGATGAGTTCGGTAACCACGCGCCGGTCGATCATCGAGCCGAGGCCGTTGTCGACGGCGGCTTTGAGCATAGCCTGCGGCGCTGCATTCGGCGCGCTTTCGGATTTGGAGCGCAGCAGCACCTCATAGCGCTTGAGCTGGCTGCCCTTGGTCAAGGGGACCAGGCGCTGCACGTGCAGGGCAATGGGGCTGCGGCGCAGAGCGGCATGCAGGCGGTCGATTTCCGGGGTCACCACCACCTGGGGACGGTGGCCCGGGATTGCGGCAGTCTGTACGACGGGCGGCTCCGCGGGGGCCATGGTCCGCTGCGCTGTTGGCCTCGGTGCCGTCGGCCGCGGTGGCGGGGCGGAGGCGGCTGATACTCGTGCCGCAGCGGGGGTGGCCGGCATGGCAGGCCGGGCGGCGGGAGGCAAGGTCTTGGCCGGCGAAGCCACGCGTGCGGGCTGAGCCGGTGCATCGTTGACCAGCGTCAGAGGGGCGGCGGCAACTCGGGCGGGTGGATTCGGCGGAGCTGCCGAATCCGGGCGCATGGCGGCGAAGTCGGCGAGTGCGCGCTGTAATTTGGGAGTCATCACTTTGAGCGAGCTGCTGGCGTCCTGCCTGACGACACGAGCGTCCAGGACTAGCATGATGACGCCGACCATGGCGCGGCGTGCGTTGACCGCGCGCATCAGCACCGCGGAACGCGAATCGCCCAGATCGTGGACCAGCACCGGCGGACTACCGGCCTCGGAGAACGTCTCGACCGCCTCGCGGACTGCGTTATGTTCATCCGGGCCCATGGAGCTTTCGCTCAGCCACAGCACATCGCCGTGTTCGTCATGCAGGGACACGGCGTGCGCACGCGCAGGTTCCACTGCCGTGCGCACCTTCTGGCACACGGCATCGAAATCGACGAGCGGACCGTCCGTCGCGCTGAAGGGTTTGCCGTGCTCCATAGATCCGCTTTCAGGGTTTCAGGTCCTATATCTACCGTATAGGCGCCTTTCGTAATGTGATGCTCTTCGCCAAAATGCGACAGTGGTGCGGCGGGTGTGACATATCATCGGAATGCTCGGGCAGTTGCCGCTACACTGACGTCATGTCCGCACCTGCCCAACCCCGCGAATACCGCTACTACGATTTCGTGATGGCGGCCTATGTCTGTGTTTTGCTGTGTTCCAATTTGATCGGGCCGGCCAAGGAAACCTCGATCGAAGTGCCGGTAATCGGCACCGTCACTTTTCTCGCCGGTGTGCTGTTCTTTCCGATCTCCTACATCTTCGGGGACATACTGACCGAGGTGTATGGATACGGACGCGACCGCCGCGTGGTGTGGGCGGGATTCGGCGCGCTGGCCTTCGCCTCCCTGATGGCGGCCGTGGTCGTGCACCTGCCGCCGTCGGCGCAGTCGCGCGCCACCCAGGCGTCGGTGGAAGCGATCTTCGGCAATACACCGCGAATCGTGGTGGCATCGATCATCGCGTTTCTGTGCGGAACCTTCGTCAACAGCTACGTGCTCGCGAAGATGAAGATCTGGACCGAAGGGCGCTGGCTGTGGACCCGCATCGTCGGCTCCACTTTATGCGGCGAGCTGGTGGACTCGGTGCTTTTTTACTTCATCGCCTTCTACGGCCGCATGCCGCAGTCGCACCTCATCGCCATCATGTTCACCCAGTACGCCCTCAAGAGCGGCTGGGAAATCCTCGCCGCGCCCCTGACTTACCGCGTTGTCGCCTTCCTGAAACGCGCCGAGAACGAGGACTACTACGACCGCGACACCAATTTCACTCCCTTCTCCCTCAAAGCCTAATTTTCCCTCAAAGCCTGATGTCACTGCTCCACTCACTGGTCACTGACCCACCGCCCATTGGCACCCTCCACCCCGTCTCCGGGTACCACCACCGCCGAACGTTGGAATTCATGAGGAGTTTGCCACTATTCGCCCTTATGGGGGCAGAGAGGCGCCTGAATTGGGGACGGTAATAGCTCTCACGAGGCGACGGTCGTCGCCTCCTGGTGAACGGATGCGAGGAGCTGTTATGAACACTGTATTTTCCAGGGCGATGGTCACGATCGGGGTGTTGGGCATGAGCGCGGTGGCCTTGGCGGACGAACCGAAGCCGGTGACACCGAAGCCGGCGACACCGCAGGAGCCCATCGGATTCGTGACGGGCGCGGTGATCGGAGCGTTTGCCGCCGGACCGGTGGGCGCGATCGTCGGCGCGGGACTCGGCACCTGGCTGGGAAACCGAGTGCATCGGGCGAGCGATGCCCCCAAGGCCGAGGCCACCGTTGCTGCGTTGCAGACCGACAAATCCGAGTTGGAGAGCGAGAAATCCACGTTGCTGAACGACAAGAACGAGCTGACCGAGGCCAATCGCGGCTTGAGCGCGCGGCTCGGTGATCTGACCAACAAAGTCGAGACCGAGCAGAAGGCCAGGGAGGACGCCAGCGAGACTCTGGACGGGTTACAGGGTGATGTATTGTTCCGAACCGGGAGCGCCGAGATCACTCCGGAGATCGCGCATCAGATCGAGGTGCTGGCGCAGGCGGTGGCCAAGTCTCCCGAGCTCAAGGTCCGGGTGGATGGGTACGCCGATCCGCGGGGTTCGGTGGATGACAACCTGAAGCTCTCGCAGGCACGCGCCAACGCGGTGCGCGACCTGTTTCTTGCCGCGGGGATCGACGAGACGGTGCTCGAGGTCAACGCCTACGGCAAAAGCCAGAGCGTCGCATCCGACAACGACGGCTATGCGCTCGAGCGCCGCGTCCGCTTGACGCTGCAGGCGCAGGACGGCGCCGCTGTCGCCCAGGTGAATGTCAAAGAGTGAACCTGCAAGATCGGGAGCAGGGTGCCGCGGCCCGGAGATACTATGCTCCGGGCCGCACTTGTTTCCGGTCGCGACCCCAGCCTACGATAGCGAATGAGTGTGCACCCCAAGATCCTGGTCCTCGATCGATTTCAGACGGGAGAGTCTGCCAATCCTTCGCCCGAGAACATACTCTCCGGCATCCCGCGGGCGCGCGTATCGAATCAGTACGCCGAGCCGACTCAGCAATTCTTCTGCGGCATATGGACCAGCACCATGGGTAAATGGCGCGTGCGCTACACCGAGAATGAGTTCTGCGTGATCATGGAGGGCCGCGTGCGCATCGAATCGCTTAGCGGCGAAAAGAATGAGTTTCGCGCCGGCGATGCCTTCGTCGTCCCCGCGGGTTTCGAGGGCACCTGGGAGGTCAGCGAGCCCTGCAAGAAGTGGTACGCGATATTCGAACCCAGGAGTACTTCGGCACCATGATGTTGGGCGGTTGACGGTATTCGCCCGAGGGGCTGAGCCGTTGGCCGGCAACGGGAGAGCAGTTGCCGGCCAACGGCTCAGCCCCTCGGGCGAATGCTCTCACCGCTCCACACCACCGCGCCGACGGCACTCGATCTGCTCCCGCCGGATAGCGATGTACATCCGGCGCGGTGATGTACGTCGGCCAGTGCGCACGGTCAGGGGGGATAAGAGGCTGGACGCCAACTGCTGCCTTTACGTTGGCGTCCAGCCTCTTATCCCCCCTGACCGTGTGAACCGGTCAACATCACCGCGCAGAGGTGCTATGCCGTTTCGCGGATCACCGCCCCCAAGGTCTCGATCAAGCGCGCGATCTGCTTCGAGTCAATGATCAGCGGGGGTGACATGGCGATGGTATCGCCGGTCTGGCGCACCATGACGCCGCGCTCGAAGCACTTGAGAAACACCTCGAAGGCCCGCGCACCGGGCTTGCCCGCCCGCGGTTCGAGTTCCACCGCGCCGATCAGGCCGTAATTGCGCACGTCGAGGACATGCGGCAGCCCGCGCAGCGAATGCACGGCGCTCTCCCACTCGGGTG
The DNA here is from genome assembly GCA_963807505.1 of uncultured Gammaproteobacteria bacterium. Taxonomy (GTDB): domain Bacteria; phylum Pseudomonadota; class Gammaproteobacteria; order Steroidobacterales; family Steroidobacteraceae; genus Bog-1198. Next base: position 173,077 of record CAWECC010000004.1, read on the forward strand.
CGAGCGATGCGGCGCGGCTCAGCAGCCCCTCCTGGGTATAGACGTCGAGGGTCGCCAGCGCCGCGGCGCAGGAAACAGGGTGCGCGGAGTAGGTGTAGCCGTGGAACAGCTCGATGGCGTTTTCCGGTCCCTGCATGAAGGCATCGTAAATCTTGCGGTGGGCGAACACCGCGCCCATGGGCACGGCGCCGTTGGTCAAACCCTTGGCGGTGGTCATCAGGTCCGGCGTCACGTCGAAGGCCTGGCTCGCGAAGGGCTTGCCGATGCGGCCGAAGCCTGTGATCACTTCGTCGAAAATCAAGAGAATGTCGTGCCTGTCGCAGATTTCGCGCAGGCGCTTCAAGTAGCCGATGGGAGGCAGGATCACCCCCGCCGATCCGGCGATGGGTTCGACGATGACGGCCGCAATGGTGGAGGCGTCGTGCAGGGCGATCAGGCGCTCCAGTTCATTGGCCAAGATGGGCGCCCCACTGCGGCAGCCCGCGCGAGAAGGCATTGTGTTCGAGGTTCAGTGTGTGCGGCAGATGATCGACGCCCGGCAGCATCGAGGAGCCGAAGAATTTGCGGTTGTTGACTATCCCGCCGACCGACATGCCGCCGAATCCCACGCCGTGGTAGCCCTTTTCGCGGCCGATGAAGCGAGTCCGCTGGCCCGCGCCGCGGGCGCGGTGATAGGCAATCGCAATTTTCAGCGCCGTATCGACCGATTCGGATCCTGAATTGGTGAAGAAAATGCGATCGAGGCCGGGAGGGGCGATCTCGGCCAGCCGATTGGCCAGCTCGAACGCAATGGGATGACCCATTTGAAAGGTCGGCGCGTAGTCCATGGTGCTCAATTGCTTGGTGACCGCCTCGGTGATTTCACGCCGCCCATGACCGGCGTTCACGCACCAGAGCCCGGCGACCCCGTCGAGAACTTCGCGGCCGTCGGCCGTCCAGTAATGCATGCCCTCGGCCCGCACCAGCAATCGCGGATTCGACTTGAACTGCCGGTTCGCCGTGAACGGCATCCAAAACGCATCGAGTTCGCCGTTCGAGAGAGCGGGGCTGATCTGGGCATTCATGGCGGCATCCTTGGGGTTATTGAATAATCATCGGGCCGGGCTGATGATAAATAAAATCGACACTAAGCTCAATTATTGCTGTATTGAGGCGCCTTCTGTCTATTATAATAGACATTATGAGCTTGAACGTAGGTGCCCATTTGAAAGCCGTGCGGCAGATGTACGGACTGTCGCAGCGCGAGTTGGCGAAGCGCGCCGGGGTGACCAACGGCTTGATTTCCTTGATCGAGCAGAACCGGGTGAGTCCCTCGGTCAGCTCTCTGAAAAAGGTGCTCGACGGCATCCCCATGGCGCTCGCCGATTTCTTTACTCTGGATCTCGGCGGTCAGCCCCAGGTGTTCTTCCCTCGGCAGGAGCTCGCCGATATCGGCACCGGAAGCGTCGAGCTGCGCCTGGTCGGCAGCCGTCTCGCAAAACGCACGATGTCGATTTTGCACGAGCGTTATGCGCCGAATGCCGATACGGGCGAGGAGATGCTGACTCACGCCGGCGAGGAGGGCGGTGTGATCGTCAAGGGAAAAATCGAACTCACCGTCGGCGGCGAGTCGCGGGTGCTCGGGCCCGGTGATGCCTATTATTTCAAGAGTTCCCTGCCGCATCGCTTCCGCAACGTCGGCCGCGATGAGTGCGAAATCGTCAGCGCGAGCTCGCCGCCGAGTTTTTAAAAATCAAGTAGCATACGAGTATGAGCAAAGTAACCGTGGCGGCCACTCAGATGGCCTGCAGCTGGGACCGCGACGCCAACATCGCGCGCGCCGAAAAATTGGTGCGCGAGGCGGCGACCCGCGGCGCTCAGGTGATTCTGATCCAGGAATTGTTCGAGACTCCGTATTTCTGCAAGGATCACTCCGCGCGGCATCTGGAACTGGCCAAGCCCCTCGACGCTCATCCGGCGGTGGAACATTTCCGCGCCGTGGCGCGCGAACTCGGCGTGGTGCTGCCGGTCAGCGTGTTCGAGCGCGCCAACAACGCATTCTACAATTCCGTGGTCATCATCGATGCCGACGGCGCGGTGCTCGGAAGCTACCGCAAGTCGCATATTCCCGAGGGTCCGGGCTATCACGAGAAATTCTATTTCTCACCGGGCGACACCGGATTCAAGGTGTTCGAGACCCGCTACGCGAAGCTCGGGGTCGCGATCTGCTGGGACCAGTGGTTTCCGGAAGCGGCACGATCCATGGCATTGATGGGCGCCGACATGCTGCTCTATCCCACGGCGATCGGCTCGGAACCCCAGGATTCGAGCATCGACTCGAGCGGGCATTGGCAGCGGACCATGCAGGGCCACGCGGCCGCCAACATCATGCCGGTCATCGCCTCGAATCGCATCGGCACCGAGCAGGGCGAGAAGTACACCATGACGTTTTACGGTTCGTCGTTCATCGCGTCCCCGACGGGCGAAAAAGTCGCCGAGGCGGACCGCACGACGGAAACCGTACTGACCGCCACCTTCGATTTGGACGAGGTGCGCCGCTACCGGCAGTCTTGGGGAGTGTTCCGCGATCGCCGGCCGGATCTCTACTACCCCCTGCTGTCGCTCGATGGCCGCGGCTGAGACCGAGAACCTTCCGCAGGATCTCGCGTTTCGTCGATTTGGAGACGACCGGCGGCAACGCAGCCCATCACCGGATCACCGAAGTCGCCGTCGTTCGGGTGCACAACGGCGAGCTCGCCGAGGAATGGAGTTCTCTGGTCAATCCCGAGTGCCCGATTCCCGCCTACATCGCGCAGTTCACCGGCATCACCGACGACATGGTGGCCGGCGCCCCGCGTTTCGCCGAGATCGCGGCGGAAGTGCTGCGCAAGCTGCAGGGCGCGGTGTTCGTCGCGCATAACGCGCGCTTCGACTACTCATTCCTGCGCAGCGAATTTCGCAGGCTCGACATGCCGTTCTCCGCCAAGACTCTCTGCACCGTCAAATTGTCGCGCCGCTTGTTCCCCGAGCATGTGCATCACAATCTCGATGCGGTGATGAAACGGCACGGCCTTGTCTGCAGCGCGCGGCACCGTGCCCTGGGCGACGCGCAGGTGCTGCGCGATTTCTGGTTCAAATTGCGGCGCGAGGTACCGCAAGCCGCGCTGGGCGCGACCGTACAATCCGTGCTGGGCGCCCCCAAACTGCCCGCGCATCTGCCGGCTGATTTCGCCGATGATTTGCCCGAGGGGCACGGTGCATATCGGCTGTACGGTGAGGACGGCACATTGCTGTACGTTGGGAAGAGCCATGCACTGAGGACGCGCGTGCTCGACCAACTGGCGGGCGGCGACGCTGAATCCGGGCAGCACAAGCTGTGGCGTCTGGTGCGGCACATCGATTGGGTGGAGACCGCCGGCGAACTCGGTGCGCTGCTGCGTGAAGCCGAGTGGATCAAGACTCAGAAGCCTCTGTACAACCGGCGCGCCAAGAGCCAAGCGCTCTCCTGCACATTGCGCGCCGCCGCTGCGCCCAGTGCCGCCATCGCCATGCCCGCCGCTGTGCAGGCCATCGACAGTGTGGACCCGGCGGATCTCGAGCAGTGTTTCGGTGTGTTTCACTCGGACAAGGACGCCCGCAAGGCGCTCGGCGACATTGCGCGTGCGCAGCGGCTGTGCCTGAGGGTGTTGGGTCTCGAGGACGGCGCAGGCTCGTGTCTTGCTTACCAGATCGGACAGTGCAGGGGCGCCTGCGTGGGCAAGGAACCGCTCATGCTGCACGATCTACGCGTGCGGCTGGCGCTGTCGTCATTGAAATTGAAGCCGTGGCCGTTTCCGGGACGCATCGCGCTGCGCGAACGCGATCCGCGCAGCGGTGAATTCCAAGGTGCTCCGGGCGCCGACCTTCACGTCATCGATCACTGGACCTACCTGGGCACGGCCCGTTCCGAGGATGAACTGGCCGTGCTGCGCGCCAGGCCGGCAGGTGCCGGCTTCGACGTGGATGTGTACAGAATCCTGGTGCGCTACTTCTCGAACCATCCAAAACTCGATTGGATCGATTTGCGCGATCGCCATTGACTGCGTGTTGCGGTTGCACTCGCCCAAGGCCCATGGGGCCGCGTACAATGGCCGGCGTGAATTCGATCGGGAGCCGCAAACTGCGTGTTGCGGCTGGTTTACGGCCGCATAACTCAAGATACTAATAACGGGGGCTAATATGCATCCGCTCAATTCAGTCAAGGGCGCCATTACGACAGGCGTCGTGCTTGCGATTATCATCGGCGTCGGACTCGGCTACTGGTCCGGAGTGCAAACCACGTTCCATCCGATACGCATCGACCGCTGGCTGCACATCGTCTCCGGCGTCACGTGGATAGGTCTGCTGTACTACTTCAATGTGGTGCAAACCCCGGGGCTCGCGGTTGCGGCGGCGGACAAGGGCGGGCCGGGCGGCGCGGGCGTATCGAAGTACATCGCGCCCCGGGCGCTGCTGTGGTTCCGCTGGGCGGCCGTCGCCACGTGGCTGACGGGCGCGTGCTACTTGATGGTGGGATACGGCGCGGCGAACGGCCTCATGAGGGCGTTCATGCTGCAGCCCGGATTTCGAACGATTGGAGTCGGCGCGTGGCTCGGCACCATCATGCTGTTCAATGTCTGGGTCTTCATTTGGCCGAACCAGAAGAAAATCCTTGGGCTGGTGCCCGCGTCGGATGAAGAGAAGGCGGCGGCGCGCAAGACCGCGGGCCGTGCATCGCGCATCAATTTCATCCTCTCCCTTCCCATGCTCATGTGCATGGGCGGCCAGTCGCACGGTCTGCCGTTCTGAACGAGGAACGGTTCAGTTCGCAGGCGAATGACAATGTGCGCTACTGGATCGCAACCGCGCCCGTGGGCGCCGCTTCGGTGCTGGCCGAGGAACTGGCGCAATTCGGCGCCCACGACATTCGCGAGCGCAGCCACGATGTGAAATTTCAGGGCACGCTCGAGGTGGGCTATCGCGCCTGCCTCTGGTCGCGTACTGCGACCCGCGTGCTGCTGAGCTTGGGATCGATCGACGCCGGCAGTTCGAAGAGCATCTACGAGGCCGTCAAACGCATCGATTGGCGCGAACACCTGGGGCCGGGCGCGACGCTGGCCTGCGACTGCAGCGGCGGCAACGCCTCCATCAGGCATACGATCTACGGTTCCCAGCTGCTCAAGGACGCGGTCTGCGACAGCTTGCGCGATGCCACCGGTGAACGGCCCAACATCGCGCCGGAGCGTCCCGACGTATTGCTGCACTTGCATGTCGAAGGCCCCACGGCGCTGGTATCCGTGGATTTCTCCGGCGAGAGTCTGCATCGGCGCGGTTATCGAACCGAAGGCGGCCGCGCGCCGCTCAAGGAAAATGTCGCCGCCGCGGTGCTGCTGCGCGCGGGCTGGCCGAATCTGTGCGAGCAGGGCGGCCTGCTCGTCGATCCTATGTGCGGTTCCGGCACCTTTCTGACCGAAGGCGCCTTGATCGCAGCGGATGCCGCGCCGGCGCTCGACCGCGGATATTTCGGTTTCACGGGTTGGCGCGGCCATGACGCGGAGCTCTGGGAGCGCTTGCGTGCGGAGGCTCGCGCCCGCCGTGCCGCACGGATTGCACGGCGCTGCATTCTGGGATCCGACGTGGACGCGGATGCGGTGCGCATGGCGATCGCCCATGGCGAGCAGGCCGGCGTGGCGGACTGGCTGCATGTGGAGAAGCGTTCTCTCGGCGATCTCGTACGCCCTCGAAGCGATTCAGGGCTCATCGTCGCCAACCCGCCCTACGGCGAGCGCATCGGCGCGGAATCGGGGCTTCCTGCCTTGTATTCTGAGCTGGGGACCATGCTGCGCGACCGCTTCCAAGGCTGGCAGGCCGCGATACTCACGGGCAATCCTCCGCTCGCCCGGAATCTCGGGATCTACGCCAAGCGCACGCATCGGTTTTTCAACGGCACCATCGAGTGCCGCCTGCTGCGCTTCGATTTGAATGAAGCCAGCGAGCAGCGGCCGGCCGAGGTGGTGCGCGCGGATTGGTCGAGCCGGCCGGGCGCCCAGATGTTCGCGAACCGATTGCGCAAGAACCTGCAACGCCTGGACCCCTGGGCCGAACGGGACGGCATCGACTGCTTTCGCGTGTACGACGCGGACATGCCGGAGTACGCGTTCGCGATCGATCTCTATGGCCGTGCGGCGCGCCATGTCTATGTTCAAGAATATGCTCCGCCAAAGTCCGTCGATCAGGAGAGTGCCCGCGAGCGCCGCCGCGAGGTTTTGGCGGTGCTGCCGGAAGCCCTGGCCGTGCCGGTTTCTCACGTTCACTCGCGGGTGCGCAAGCCGCAGAAGGGCAGCGAGCAATACGAAAAGCGCGATACCCGGGCCGAGCGCCATGCAGTGCAGGAGGGCGGCCTCAAGTTCTGGGTCAATTTCCGCGATTACTTGGACACGGGATTGTTTCTCGATCACCGCATCGTGCGTGGAATGTTGCGCGACTGGGCCAAGGACGCCGATTTTCTGAATTTATTCTGCTACACCGGCAGCGCCACGGTCTATGCCGCGGCGGGCGGCGCGCGCAGCACCGTCAGCGTCGACTTGTCGAATACTTATTTGGACTGGGCGCAGGAGAATCTCCTGCTCAACGGCTTCGGCGACCCTGCTTTCGGCGGCACTGGGCACGAGTTGTATCGCGCCGATTGTCTGCAGTGGATCGAGGAGCAGGAAGCCCGGGGCCCGCGGTTCGATTTGATCTTCGTGGATCCGCCGACTTTCTCCAATTCCAAGCGCATGGAGGGAGTGCTGGATGTGCAGCGCGATCACGTGGGCATGATTCGCCGCTCGATGAAGCTGCTGCGCCCATCCGGCCGCCTGGTGTTCTCGACCAATTACACGCGCTTCAAACTCGACGCGCCGGCGCTGGCGGATTTGTCCATCGAAGATATCAGCGCCCAGACCATCCCCAAGGACTTTGAACGCCACGCGCGGATTCATCGCTGTTTTGTCGTTCGCTTCAAATAGCATCACGCAGCCGGTAATACATCATCGCCACCATCAGCGACGGACGCCTGAACAGGCGGCCGCCGGGGAAGTCGCGATGCGGGATGCGCGCGAACACATCGAAGCGCTCGGCAGTTCCGGCGACGGCTTCGGCCACCAGCTTGCCGGCAAGACCGGTGAGCGACATGCCGTGGCCGGAGAATCCTTGCGTATAGAACACATTCGGGGCGAGCCGCCCAAAATCGGGCGCGCGGCTCATGGTGATGTCCAGGTAGCCGCCCCAGGCATACGCCACCTTGACGTCGGCGAGGCTCGGAAATATTCGCAGCATGCGTTTGCGCATGGATTCGGCCAGCCGCGGCGGCTGAACCGCGCTGTAGCTGACGCGGCCGCCGAAAAGCAGCCGGTGGTCGGCCGAGCGGCGGAAATAATCCAGGATCCAGTTGATGTCGGCGATTGCGGCATTGCTCGGCAGAAGTGCGCGAACCCGTTCCTCGCCGAGCGGTTCCGTGGCAATGATGTAGGTGCCGACCCCCAGGATCCGGCGCGCCAGCGCCGGCGCGACGGCGCCGATGTAGGCATTGCCACACAGCACCAGATGCGCGCAGCGCACGCTGCCCGTGCGCGGTGTGCACAGTGACTTCCGGGCCGTCTTCGATAGCGCAGCACCTGGGAATTCTCGAAAATATTGGCGCCTGCGGCCTCGGCGGCGTGCGCGACGCCCTGGGTGAATTTGAGCGGGTGCAGGTGGCCGCTGCGCGAGTCGATGAGCCCGCCGAGATAGCGTTCGGTACGCACATGCGCTTGCAGCTCGTCGCGATTCAGCAGACGCGCCGACGCGGTAGCCATAGTCTTCGTGCAATTCACGCGCCCAATCATCCAGTTCCCGCAGGTGCCGGGGCTTGACGGCGACATGGACATGATTGGCGTGATAGTCGCAATCGATGGCGTAGTCGCGGATCAGGGACTGCGTGAGATCCAGCGCCTCGATGGACAGGTCGAACAGACGCCGCGCATCGTCGCGGCCGACTTGGGCGATCAGGGACTTTTGGCTCGGCCGCAAGGCCGAAGATGGTTTGCCCGCCGCTGCGGCCCGAGGCCCCATAGCCCACGACATGCGCCTCGAGCAGGGTAACCCGATAGCCGCGCTTGGCTAGGTGCAGTGCAGCAGAGCAGCCGGCAATGCCGCCGCCCAGCACCACCACGTCGATTCTGATGCTCGCCGCGCAGCGTCTCCGCTGTGTCCGCTTGGCCGCCTCGCCTGCGAGGGTCGCCGAGGAGGCGATGGAGGCGGCGTAGTAGGAAGGGGCGGGGGGATAGGACAGGCGCAATGCGGCGCTATTTGTATCGGGATGGTGTTTAAAATCTTATGGCTATTGACAGGATTCGGACGCCTGTGAGCCTACCGGGTTATTTGAGCTCAAAGTGCAATGTTGCTGCGTCGCACCAAATCAGCGCTAAGTCATGGAAATGCCTAAATCTTAGCCAATTGTCGCCGCCTTGAACGGGACGAGTCACCGGCGGTGTGGTGTAATACAGTCGTTAAGGAAGCCTCAATCGTCCATCTGGACGTTTAATATATTAAACATGTCTCGCCTGCCGCTCATCGGAATTCCAGCCGACCGCAGGCTGTGTGGGAAGCACTATTTCCACATGGCCGGCGAGAAGTACATCGAGGCCGTTGCCGCGGGCGCGAACGCGGTGCCGGTGCTCATACCCGCTCTCGGGTCCGAGATCGATTTGACCTCGCTTGTTGGATGCCTGCGATGGGTTGTTGCTGACCGGGAGCGCATCGAATGTCGAACCTCACCACTACGGAGGACCGGCCAGTCAGCCGGGAACGCTACATGACCCAAATCGGGATGCTACGACGCTTCCGTTGATTCCGCGGGCCGTCGCCGCCGGACTTGCCGGTGCTGGCGATTTGCCGCGGATTTCAGGAAATGAACGTCGCCTATCGGCGGCACCTTGCACCAACGGCTGCACGAGGTACCGGGATACCTCGATCACCGCGAGGATGAATCCGACGCCGCTGGACGTGCAATACGGACCGGCTCACGAAGTCCTCCTGGAGCCTGGAGGGCTGCTGCGAAAAATCGCCGGACAGGATCGCCTGCAAGTCAATTCCCTGCATTGGCAGGGGATCGACACGCTGGGGAAGGATTTGGCCGTCGAGGCGCGCGCACCGGACGGAGTCATCGAGGCGTTCCGGGTTGACCCACGCGCCGAGTTTTGCCCTGAGCGTGCAATGGCATCCGGAATGGCAGTTCGCAGAGAATCCATTTTCTCGCGCGCTTGTTCGCGGCATTCGGTGAAGCCAGTCGGGCGCGCATAGTTGAAAGGTGATTTATGGCCAGCACGATTCAGCAATTCTTGAAAGAACACGGTATTTCGGAAGTCGAAGCCATCATTCCGGACATGGCCGGGGTGGCGCGCGGCAAGCTCATGCCCGCGGAAAAATTTGCCGAAGAGGAGGGCATGCGCCTGCCGGAGGCGATCTTCCTGCAGACGGTGACCGGCGACTATCCGGACGATCAGAGCGCCATGAATCCGTCGGACATCGACATCGTCCTGAAGGCGGATCCGAAGACCGTACGCGTCGTGCCCTGGGCGGCGGAACCCACCGCCCAGGTGATCCATGACTGCTTCTACGGCGATGGCCGGCCGGTCACCATGGCGCCGCGCTACGTGCTGCGGCGGGTTCTGGATCTCTACGAGGCGCATGGCTGGGAACCGGTGGTGGCCCCGGAGCTCGAGTTCTTCCTGGTCGAACCCAATGTTGATTCCGACTATCCCCTGAAGCCCCCCGTGGGCCGCTCGGGCCGTCCGGAAATCGGCCGCCAGGCGTACAGCATCGCGGCGGTCAACGAATTCGATCCGCTGTTCGACGACATGTACTCGTTCTGCGAGGCTCAGGACATCGAAATCGATACCCTGATCCACGAGGCCGGTGCGGCGCAGATGGAAATCAATCTGCTGCACGGTTATCCCATGAGCCTCGCCGACCAGGCCTTTCTGTTCAAGCGCACGGCCCGCGAGGCGGCCTTGCGGCACAAGATGTACGCCACGTTCATGGCCAAGCCCATGGCCAAGGAGCCGGGCAGTGCCATGCACTTGCACCAAAGCATCGTTGACACGAAGACCCGCAAGAACATATTCAGCAACGCCGACGGCTCGCCTTCGGCGCTGTTTTTCGGACACATCGCCGGCTTGCAGAAATATCTCCCCGGCGCCATGTCGCTGTTCGCTCCGAACGTGAACAGCTACCGACGCATCAGCCGCTACTCCTCGGCGCCCATCAACGTGCATTGGGGCTATGACAACCGGACGGCCGGTTTGCGCGTGCCCATGTCCGGCCCCGAAGCACGGCGCGTCGAGAATCGGGTCGGGGGCGCCGACGCGAATCCCTACCTCGCGATCGCGGCCTCCCTCGCCTGCGGCTATCTTGGGATGATCGAGGGACTGAAGCCGTCCGAGCCCATCGCCGGCAGCGCCTACGACCTGGCGATCGCCCTGCCGCGCACCCTGGCGGAGGCATTGCGCCTGCTGCGTGAGTCCAAGGCGCTGGTGGACCTGTTCGGCGACCGCTTCGTGCTCGCCTATACCGCGGTCAAGGAAGCCGAGTACGAGACCTTTGCGCAGGTCATCAGCTCCTGGGAGCGTGAGCACCTGCTGTTGAACGTATAGCGCGCCCCTCGCTGCTACTATATAAAGCGGACATGAGTCTGGACGGAATGGCACATTCGGTTCAGACGCGTGTGCGCAGGGTGTATATAAGGGGAAGCGTTTGATGTTCAGCGTTCGTCGGACGGCGGTTCTGGTCCTCGGGTGTGTGTTGGCTTTGAGTGCATGCGGGGACCGCAAATCCGCCTCCGGCACGGAATCCGGCGCCGCCGACAAGGCCTCCGGCGGCGGCAAAGTGCTGAATCTCTACATCTGGTCCGACTATCTGGCGGCGAATACCCTGCCGGATTTCGAGAAGCAGACGGGCATCAAGGTGCACGTCGCCTACTTCGACACCAATGAAACACTGGAGACCAAGCTGCTCGCGGGCAGCAGCGGCTACGACGTCGTCGTCCCCACGGCCTCGTACTTCGAGAGGCAGATCAAGGCCGGCGTCTATCTGACGCTCGACAAGTCGAAGCTGCCGAACCTCAAGAACATGGACCCCCAGCTCATGGCGAAGGTGGCATTGCACGATCCGGACAATGCCCATGGGATCATCTACATGTGGGGCACCAACGGCATCGGCTATAACGAGAAGATGATCAAGGAACTGATGCCGGACGCGCCGCTCGACAGCTGGCGCATGGTGTTCGATCCGGCGGTGGCTTCCAAGATCGCCAAGTGCGGCATCAGCGTGCTCGACTCGCCCGCCGAAATGATGCGCGCCGTCTACAGCTATCTCGGCAAGGATCCGAATTCCCAAAATCCGGACGACCTGGCCCAGGGAGAGGCCGTGCTCCTCAAGATCCGGCCCTACATCCGCAACATCAACTCTTCGGAGTACATCGAGGCACTGGCCAATGGCGATCTGTGCCTGGCAGTGGGCTACAACGGCGATGTGATGCAGGCGCGCGATCGCGCCCGCGAGGCCAACAAGGGCATCGAAATCAAGTACGCCGTGCCGAAGGAGGGTTCGATTCTGTGGTTCGACATGCTGGCCATCCCCAAGGACGCGCCGGACCCCGACAGCGCCTACGCCTACTTGAACTACATCATGAGCCCGCAGGTCATCGCCGACATCTCGAATTTCAAGCGCTATGCCAATGGCAACTCCGCCTCGCAGCCGCTGGTGCTGCCTGCGGTCAAGGATGACCCAGGGATTTATCCGCCGCCCGAGCAGCGGCAGAAGCTCGCCGTGCAGCTGGCCGACTCCGCCGATCAAACCCGCGCCATCACCCGCGTCTGGCAAAAATTCAAGACGGGCCAGTAGGCGATGGCCACATCCGGTGGAGCGGCGGTCAAAGCGGAGCCCTGGAAGGATCCGAACGCGCGCCCCTACGTGCAGGTGGACCGCATCACCAAGTCCTTCGGTGATTTCAAGGCGGTCGACGATGTCAGCCTGAAAATCTACAAGGGAGAGATATTTTGCCTGCTGGGCGCTTCCGGCTGCGGCAAGACCACGCTGCTGCGCATGCTGGGGGGATTCGAGACGCCGAGCTCCGGGAAAATATTCATCGACGGCGAGGATATGACCGGCGTTCCGCCCTATGAACGGCCGGTGAACATGATGTTCCAGTCCTATGCGCTGTTCCCGCACATGACCGTCGAGCAGAACGTCGCCTTCGGCCTGAAGCAGGACCGCGTGCCCAAGCCCGAAATCAAGGAGCGCGTGGCCACCATGCTCGATCTGGTGAAGCTGGGCGACTTCGCGAAGCGCAAGCCGCATCAATTATCGGGCGGCCAGCGCCAGCGGGTGGCGCTCGCGCGATCCCTGGTGAAACGTCCCAAACTGCTGCTGCTCGATGAACCCTTGGGCGCTCTCGACAAGAAATTGCGCGAGCACACGCAATTCGAGCTGATCAGCCTGCAAGACAAGCTGGGAGTGACTTTCGTCGTCGTGACCCACGATCAGGAGGAGGCCATGACCCTGGCGAGCCGGATCGGCGTCATGAACCACGGCGAAATCGTTCAGGCGGGGACGCCCTCGGAGATCTACGAATTTCCGAGTTCGAAATTCGTGGCAGATTTCATCGGTTCCGTGAATATGTTCGAAGGCAAGCTGATCGAGGATGAGCCGGAGTACGTGCGAATCGGCTCGGATGAATTGGGCGGCACGATTTACGTCAGCCACGGGATCAGTGCGCCGCCGGAAGCGGTCGTCTGGGCGGCGGTGCGTCCGGAGAAGATTTTCATGTCCACGGCGCCCCCCGAGGGGACGGACAATGTGGCGCGGGGCGCGGTGCAGGACATTGCGTATCTCGGCGACCTGTCGATTTATCTGGTCAAACTGCCCACCGGCAAAGTGGTGCGTGTGACCCAGCCCAATACCTCGCGCCATGCCGAAGCCATCACCTGGGACCAGCAGGTATATCTCTCCTGGGACGCGACCAGCCCGGTGGTGGTGACCCGTTAGCTCCGCGAGGACAGCCGGTATCTGGAGGCGCTGCGGCGTGACGGGCCGCGGCCTGGTCGTCGTGCTCCCCTATCTGTGGCTGATGCTGTTCTTCGTCGTTCCCTTCGTCATCGTGCTGAAGATCTCCTTCTCGGACATCGATCTGGCCATACCGCCTTACAAGCCGCTGCTCGAGTGGGTGGGCAAGAATTCTCTCGCCATCAAGCTCAATTTCAACAACTACGCCTTCCTGTTCACGGACCGGCTGTACATCAACGCGTTCTTGAACTCGATCAAGGTCGCTTTCATCTCGACGCTATTGTGCCTGCTGGTGGGCTATCCCATGGCGTACGGTATCGCGCGCGCCAAGCCGGCGACCCGCAACGTGCTGCTGCTGCTGGTCGTGCTGCCGTTCTGGACATCGCTGCTGCTGCGGGTTTATGCGTGGATCGGCCTGTTGAAAGCCAATGGCGTGATCAACAATGTGCTGATGTGGCTGGGGGCCATCCATGAGCCGCTGACCCTGCTGTACACGCCCTTCGCCATGTACGTGGGCATCGTGTATTCCTACCTGCCTTTCTTCATTCTGCCGATGTACGCGAATCTCGAGAAAATGGATTGGCAGCTGCTCGAAGCCGCGGAGGATCTCGGATGCCGGCCCTGGCAGGCGTTTTACAAGATTACGCTGCCCCTGTCCCGCAACGGCATCCTGGCGGGCTCCATGCTGGTGTTCATTCCGGCGGTGGGTGAATTCGTCATCCCGGCGCTGTTGGGCGGTCCCAACGCGCTGATGATCGGGCGCGTGCTGTGGGATGAATTCTTCTCCAACCGCGCGTGGCCGGTGGCGAGCGCGGTGGCGATACTGCTGCTGGTGCTCCTGGTGCCCTTCATGATGTGGTACCAGAGCGTGCAGGCGCGAGAATCGGCGGGCGCCCGATGAGTCATCGAGGCGCAGGCAGGCGGTGGCGCAATGAGTCTTCGGGGCGCAGGCAGGCGGGGGCGCGATGAACTACAAAAGCTCGTATTTCATCCTGACTTGCCTCGGGTTCGGCTTCGCCTTCCTGTACATCCCCATCCTGTCCATGGTGGTGTTTTCGTTCAATGCGTCCAAGCTCGTTACGGTGTGGGACGCGGCCAATTCGCCCACGCTCAAGTGGTACCACTCGCTGCTCAACAACGAGGAAATACTCGACGCCGCCTGGATTTCCCTCAAAGTCGCCGTCATCAACGCCTCGGGGGCGGTGATCCTCGGCACTCTGGCCGGGTTCGGCTTGGCGCGCTTCAGTCAATTCCGGGGACGCTTCACGCTCAACGCCATGACCACGGCGCCGTTGGTCATGCCCGAGGTCATCACCGGCCTGTCGCTGCTGCTGTTGTTCGTCGCCCTGGAACAGCTGATCGGCTGGCCGGCCGGACGCGGCATCACCACCATGACCATCGGCCACATGACGTTTTCCATGGCCTACGTGACGGTGATCGTGAATTCGCGTCTGTCTACTTTCGATACGGCGCTCGAGGAGGCCGCCATGGATCTGGGCGCCCGTCCGCTCAAGGTCTTCTTCGTCATCACCCTGCCCATCATCTTTCCGGCCATTCTGTCGGGGTGGCTGCTGGCCTTCACTCTCTCGTGGGACGACCTCGTGATCTCGAGTTTCACGTCGGGTCCCGGCAGCAGCACGCTGCCCATGGTGGTGTTCTCGAAGGTGCGGCTCGGCGTCAGTCCGGAAATCAACGTGCTTGCGACCATCACCATCACGGTGGTGACGATCATGATCGTCGGCGTCAGCCTCTGGATGGCGCGGACGGCCAGGCTGGACAAGACCGAAGCCTAGGACGCTGCACGACCCCCGTGGGCCGTGCAGCGTGAGCGTAAGCCGCCGGAAGGCGGCCGACACCGCCCTAGAATGACGCCGACAGCGAGACCTGGAAGCTGCGGCCCGGAAGCGTGAAGTACAGCGGATTGCCGTTCGCGAAGCCCGGGGGAGTGGCGCCGCTCGTGTAGCCTGCGAGAGTGTAGATGGAGGTGCGGTTGGTCAGATTCTGCACGGTCGCAGTCACCTTGACATCCTTCACGGCATTGCTGAGGGTACCGAAGCTGTAGCTGATCGCCCCGTCGGCGGTCGCATAGGCGTTGAACCGATACGCATCCTCTGAATCGCCGTAGCGAACACCCACGTATCTCTCCATGAGCGAACCCTGCAGGGGGCCTTGGGCATAGATCAGGCCGAGTGCCGCCGTGCGATTGGGCGTCAGCGGGACCCAGCTCTGGTCACTCTCCAAGCGCGCGCTGTTCCAAGTCCAGTTGCCGTAGACACTGAATCCGGCACCGATCAAGTAGGTTGCCTCGGTTTCGATGCCCTTGTACTTGGTGGCGCCCAAATTGTAGAACTCCTTGAAATTATCGACGGTGCGCGAAGAGATTTCATTGTTGAAATTGATGGTGTAGACGTCGGCCGAGACGCTCAGACCGTTACCCACCCATGTGGTGCCCGCCTGTACATTGGTCGTGGCCTCGGGGTTTACCGTGTTCAAGGCGGGGTTGGCAACATAAAGAATATTCAGGTTCGGCGCCAGGAAACCCTTGGCGTACTGCGCATAGGCCGACCAGTTGTCCGCCAGCTTGTAATGCACGTCGAACGAGGGCAGTTCGCGAGTCCAACTCTGGCTGTAGTCCAACGGCAGTTGGGTGCCCTGGTTGACCGGGGAAACGATGACACGTTCGAAGTTCACGTATTTGTCGCCGGCCGTCACGTCGAGGCCCGGAATG
The DNA here is from genome assembly GCA_963807505.1 of uncultured Gammaproteobacteria bacterium. Taxonomy (GTDB): domain Bacteria; phylum Pseudomonadota; class Gammaproteobacteria; order Steroidobacterales; family Steroidobacteraceae; genus Bog-1198. Next base: position 188,885 of record CAWECC010000004.1, read on the forward strand.
ACGTGCCAGATGTACTGCAAATAGGCTTGCCGCGTGAACAGCTGATTGTGCTGCAGACGATCGATGAACGCCGCCTCGGGCGAAGCGCCGGCCGGTACGGCCAGGTCATAGTTGAAGCCCTGGTTGTTGCTGAAATCGACTTCGGTCAGCGCGCGTAAATTGGTTTGGTGGTCGAACCAGCCTCCGGCCTGCACCTCACCGGGCCCGAGATCGCGCGACAGGCGGAAGATATCGCCCAGCGACCGGTAGTTGTTGGTCAGTTTCTGGCCCGGAACATCGCCAGGATTGGTCGTGCCGTTCGGATTCACCGTGCCATTGGGCACATCGCCAACGTCCAGTGCGCCGTTGGGCAGCGAGCCGCCCGGGTCCAGACCATTGAAGCCATCGTGGAAGTAGGCGTAGGTATACAGCTTATTGTCGAAGGTCCAGCCTGCCACTTTGGAGTTGAGGCCAATGTATTCGTAGTCCGTGGTGATCCGGTCCAGGTTGTAGCCGTAGTACCCCTGGCTGTTCTGGTCCCTGTTGTACGCGTAGTTCACGCCAAACTGGGCCAGTTGGTTGAGGGTGGCGCCGATGGGCGGGTTCTGCTTCACCTTGTTCAGATTCGATACCAACGTGATGTCGGTGGTGTCGTTCAACGGCTGGATGACTTTCACGAAGGCGTTGCTACGATCCAGGTTGGCATTGGTGAGGTAGCCATCCGACGAAAAGGTCTTGAAGCTGGCGAACGCACGCATCCCGTTCCATTGATCGATCTCGCCGGTGTCGTAACGCACGCCGTAAAGCTGCGTGTTGAAGCTGCCGAAACTGAGCAGCGTGGTCAAACCCTGGGTCTTCTTGGGATCGGCCGATTGGACGTAGACCGTTCCGCCGAAGGTTGCATCGCCCACCGTCCCCGCGTTGCCGGGACCGCGGTGGACGACCACGTTGCCGATATCCTGCGGCATGAAGTAGCTGGTCGAATGATGCGTGAAATCGTTCGAGTCGCCCCACGGAATGCCGTCGAAGGTGACGTTGAACTGTCCGTCCTGAAAGCCGCGGATCGAAGTGCCGAGATTCTCGGACAGGCCCGGACCGTTCGGGTTGACCGTCCACACGCTGGGGGTGAACTTGATGATGTCGGTATAGTTCGCCACGGGCGAGTCGTTGTTGTGGATGAAGTCGCCGCTGACGACCGATTGTGGCTGGGTTGCAACAAGCGATCCCTGGGAGGGAGCCGTCTGAGGCCCGCGCAAGGCTTGCGCGGTCACCAGCACCGGGTCGAGGCTGCGCCCCGCGGTTTGATCCGCATCCGCATCGGAGCTTGCCACGTCGGGGGCGGCGTGAGCGGCGGTCGTGCCGACCAGAATCAGGCTGGTGCACAGGAGTTGCCGGCCGAGCAAGTGTCGGCGGCCATCATATAGCGACATTAATTCACCCTTTGAGTTGAACATTCGTTGCACTGAGGCGACGAACACAAGCTGACATAACCATTGGTTGCATTGACGCAACGCAAATTGACTCGGCAATGGTGATTTCACCGGGTGACGGTTTTATTTCAGGCTGTATACAAAAATGTAAAGTAGGGAAGTGGGGCGGCACTGGGTCAGTGCCTCAGCCGCGCTTCGCGGCGACTGTATGCTGGGCTCGAGCAACAATACCGCGCGCCGGTTGCTTCCGCGGACGGCGCGCGCAAGGGGATACTTATGGACAATCAACTCGATCCGCTGGCGCACGCCAAGGACACATTGATCGATCTGGCCATCCGTTTCGGACCCAAGCTGCTGGTGGCGATACTGATTCTGACGGTGGGTTTTTTCGTCGCGAGCTGGGCCGGGCGCGCGATCGAGCGCGGTCTGCGCCGGCTCGACCTCGAGCCGCCGGTGGTGCAGCTCCTGACCCGGGTGGCGCGCGTGCTGGTGGTCGCCTTGTTCGCAATCATGGCGCTGCAGAATCTCGGCGTCGAGCTGCTGCCTCTGATCGCCGGACTGGGCGTCGCGGGTGCGGGCATCGCTCTGGCGACGCAGGGCGTGCTGAGCAATATGGTCGCCGGCCTGACGATCATCTTCACCAAGCCGTACCGCGTCGGCGAATACGTCGCCATCGTGGGTGTCGAGGGCCAGGTGGAAGCCATCACGCTATTCAATACCGCGCTCATCCATCCCGACCGCTCGCGCATCGTCGTTCCGAACCGCAAGGTTGTAGGGGAAATCCTGCACAACTACGGCCGCATTCGTCAGTCGGAGATCCGGGTGGGAGTGGCGTACGAATCTGATCTTGCCCTCGCGCTCGGCGCCATCGGCGAGCTGGTACGGGCCAACCCTCGCGTATTGGCTGACCCGGCGCCCGTGATTCAGGTAGTCTCCCTCGCTGATTCAGCGGTGCAAATTGCGGTCAGGCCATGGGTTGCGGTGGCCGACTACGGTATGGTTGCGGGCGAGCTCAATGTAGCGCTGCTCGCGGAGCTGCGCCGGCGCGGCGTCTGCATTCCGTATCCGCAGCGGGAAGTTCGTCTGATCGGCGGCACCTAGCCGCGAATACGTCGAGGGCAATGTCATACATACGAAGCCGATGAGAGATTTCGCCCTCGAAGTGTATTTTTCGAAGTGGGAATTCGCCGCCAAGTACAACATGGCCGGGTCCGACGGCGAAAACATGACGCTCGCGCAGCTGCTCGCACTGGCTGCACCCGAGGATCGCGCCGCCTTCGACGCCATCGGCCTGGGCTACACCGAGACTTTCGGCGCACCGCAGCTGCGCGCTGAGATTGCACGTACGTACGACACGGTGAAGCCCGAGCATCTGCTGTGTTTTGCGGGCGCCGAAGAAGGTATTTACGTCGCGATGCGGGCATTGCTTAGCCCGGACGACCACGTCATCGTCGTCACGCCGAATTATCAGGCGGCGGAGACGGTACCCTTGAGCATCTGTGAAGTCACCGGCGTGCCTCTCGATATCGACCGCAATTGGGATCTCGATCTGGATCTTCTGCGGGCGGCGTTGCGCCCCAATACGAAATTGATCTCGATCAACTTTCCCAACAATCCCACCGGAAAAATTCTTCCGCGCGCGATCTTCGACGCGCTCGTCGATATTTGCCGGGAGCGCGGTATCTGGCTCTTCAGCGACGAAGTGTACCGGCTGATCGAACGCGATCCCGCGCTGCGACTGCCGCAGGCAGTCGATGTCTACGAACGCGGCATATCCCTCAACGTCATGTCGAAGGCCTATGGGCTGGCGGGGCTGCGCATCGGCTGGCTGGCTTGCAAGGATCGCGCGACGCTGGTCCGATTCGAGCGTTATAAGCATTTCCTGTCCATATGCAACGCGGCGCCTTCCGAGGTGCTGGCACGCATCGCACTCAAGGCGCGCGAGAAGATTCTCGAACGGAATCGAAAAGTGGTGCGCGACAACCTGTCCGTTCTCAGTGCATTTTTTTCCGAGTACCGGCATCTGTTCGATTGGCGCGAGCCCGACGGCGGCTGCGTCGGCTTCATCCGCTACAAGGGCGCGGAGGGCGTCGAAGAATTCACGCGCCGGCTCGTCGAAGAATCGGGCGTTCTGTTCCTTCCCTCGAGCATCTATCGATCCGAACTCGGTCCCGTGCCCGATAACTGCTTGCGAGTGGGTTTTGGGCGCTCGCACGTGCCAGCGGGCCTCGCGGTACTGCGTCAATGGTTTGAGGTCAATCAGCAACGAGAAATGAGAATTTAAGGAGACTGGCCATTATGAAGCGTTTCAGATTCCTTCCGGTTGCGGCGGCGGCCCTGCTCACGATTGCCGCGGCGTCCCTGGCCGCGCCGCCCGGCGGCGGGGGCCCGCCGGACAAGAAACCGGATGCCGATTCCGAGAAGCCGGACGGTGGCAAGTTCGAACCCTTCAAGCCCGAGTCCGCGACCAGCAACGGCACAGTCACCATCGGCGGCCAGGCGATCTCCTATCAGGCGGTTGCCGGTACGCTGATCGTGCACCCCAAGGGCTGGGATGATGTGCCGCGCGATCCCAAGGCGGACAAGGAGAACGCGGCGCCAGGGGAGGAGGGGGGCGAGGGGAAGAATCCGAACGCCGAAGCCTCCATGTTCTATGTCGCCTACTTCAAGAATGGCGGCGGCGCGAGGCCGGTGACATTCGTCTATAACGGCGGTCCCGGTTCCGCGACGCTGTGGTTGCACATGGGCGCATTCGGGCCGCGCCGCATCGTCACGTCGACCGACGCGCACACGCCGGCGGCGCCGTACACCCTGGTCAACAACGTGTCGAGCCTGCTCGATGCGACCGATCTGGTCTTCATCGACGCGCCCGGAACCGGCTTCAGCCGCATCGCGGGCAAGGACAAGGAGAAGGCGTTTTTCGGCGTCGATCAGGATGCCTATGCGTTCGCCGAATTCATCTCGCAGTTTCTGTCGAAGTACGGCCGCTGGAACTCGCCCAAGTATCTGTTCGGCGAAAGCTATGGCACGCCGCGCTCCGCGGTGCTGATCAATCAGCTCGAAGCGGACCGCTCGATAGACTTCAACGGCGTGATCCTGCTCTCGCAAATCCTCAACTTCGATCTCAGTCCCGACCGGCCGACGAACAATCCCGGCGTCGATCTGCCCTACCAGACCGAACTGCCGACTTTTGCCGCCACCGCCTGGTACCACCATAAGCTGCCCGGCGAGCACGGCAACCTGGAAGCCTTGCTCGCCGAGGTCGAACAGTTCGCCATAGGCGATTACGCCCGTGCGCTTGCGGCCGGCTCCGATCTGAGCGCCGCCGACCGCGCCGCCGTCGCCGACAAGCTGCATCAGTACACAGGGCTTCCCGTCGCGTACATCCTCAAGGCCGACCTGCGCATCGACGGCGGCGAATTTCGCCAGAATCTGCAGGGCGACGAGGGCATGACGACCGGCCGGCTCGATACCCGGTTTTCGGGCACCGACCTCGACCCTCTGGCGCAGCGTGCCGACTACGATCCGCAATCCACCGCGCTGGGTTCGGCGTATGTCTCGGCGTTCAACGACTATGCGCGCAAGGATTTGCACTATGGCGAGGGCAAGATATTCAAGCCCAGCATTGGAACCTTCGGGACCTGGAACTTTCAGCACCAGCTGCCGGGACAACAGCGGCCGGGGACCTCGCGCCAGGGATCGAATGTCATGCCGGATCTGGCCAATGCAATGAAGATCAATCCGAACCTCAAGGTGCAGCTGAACGCGGGGTATTTCGATCTCGCGACGCCCTTCTATCAGGGCATATATGAGATGCACCACTTGCCCATGCCGGCGAACTTGGAAGCCAATATCGAGTTCAAGTTCTACGACTCGGGCCACATGGTCTATGCCAAGGAATCCTCGCTCAAATTGCTGCACGATAATGTCGCGGATTTCATCCGCCGCACGAGCAGCCATTGAACGCAGGCGTCGCGGAGTAGGTATGGAAAAAAATACGCTAGTGAATCATCCGCCCGACGTTCCGCTGCCGGCGGATAACCGTCCTCTGGTGGCGCCGATCTATCAGTCGGTGAAGTTCTCGTTCGACGATACCGAGGAGACTCTGCGCTACCTGCGCGGCCAGCGGGAGGGATTCTATTATTCGCGCTCGTCGAACCCCACCTTGAAGCAATTGCAGCTCTTGCTCGCGCGGCTACAGGGCAGGGACGACTGCCTGCTGACGGCGTCCGGAGTCGCAACCATCGCCGCGAGCCTTCTGTCCCTGTGCAAGCAGGGCGATCATATTCTCGCTTTCGTCGAGTCCTATGGTCCGACCCGCTACATCGTGCAGCATCTTCTGGCGAAGTTCGGTGTCGCACATACACTGCTCTCGATCGAGGATCTGCCGGGCATCGAACGGGTATTGCGCGAAGTGCCGACGCGGCTGGTGGTGTTCGAAAGTCCCACGAACCCTGTGACTAAAATAGCCGACATCGAACATCTGACGGCGCATGCGCGGCGCGCGGGCGCCCTCACGGTGCTCGACAATACGTTTGCCGGGTTTCACAACCACGGCGCCTACGACATCGATATCTTCCTGCACAGCCTGACGAAGTACGCCTCGGGCCACGGCGATGTGATGGGCGGCGCGATCATCGCCCGCGGCGAGTTGATTGCAGCCATGCGCAAGGACATCGGCACCATGGGCCCGACGCTCGATCCCCACGCGGCTTTTCTGATCCAGCGCGGCATGCGCACCTACTTCCTGCGTTACGAGCGTCAGTGCGCCAACGCGCTCGCCGCGAGTCAATTTCTCGAGAACCATCCGCGAGTAAAGCGGGTTCACTACCCCGGCCTCGGCAGCCATCCGCAGCACCCGCTGGCGCGGCGGCAAATGAGCGATTTCGGCACCGTCGTGACGATCGAACTGGACGGCGGCTTCGAGCAGGGCGCCCGGTTTGCGGAGGCGCTGCAGTTTTTCTCGATTTCAGCGAGCGTGGGCTCGACCGAATCGCTCGTCATGCCCCCGCAACTGCTCGCCAGCCACGAATATACCGCGGAACAGCGTGCCGTTTCGCTGGTCACGCCGGGCACGGTGCGCCTGTCGATCGGCCTCGAGGACGCGACGGACCTGATCAAGGACCTCAGTCAGGCGCTCGATAAGGCCTTTCTCTAGCGAGTACCTCGGCACCCTGATGTTGACCGGTTTACGGTATTCGCCCGAGGGGCTGAGCCGTTGGCCGGCAACGAGGCAGCAGTTGCCGGCCAACGGCTCAGCCCCTCGGGCGAACTCTCGTACCGGTCAACATCAGGGTGCCAAAGGCCACTCGAAGCTCCGGCTGCGCGGTGATGTACATCGGCCCCGTGCGCACGGTCAGGGGGGATGAGAGGTGGGACGCCAACTGCTGTCTTTACGTTGGCGTCCCACCTCTCATCCCCCCTGACCATGTGAACCGGTCAACATCACCACCGTGCAGCCGACCGCCGTCTATTCCTTGAACGCTTCCTTGAGCTGATCGGCGGCAAACGACTGCGCTTTTTTCGCCGTCGGCACAACCGGAGCGGCGCCGAAGAATCCGTGTGTCACGCCCGCGTATTCCTTGCGCAGTACCGGGTTGTGTATCTGCTTCAAGGCTTCTTCCAACATGGCGCCGTCGCCTCGCAGAGGATCAATTTGCGCATTGATAATGGTGACCGTCGGCAGGTCCGCTAACTTCGCGTGCAGGAGATTCAACCTCGGATCTGCCTTGTCGGCAGCCGAGCTCAACGTATTCTCGAAGAACCAATTGATCGTCGCCTTGTTCAATGGCTTGGCATTGGCGCTGTTGACGTAGGATTCCGTCGATGTGCCGGTTTGAACCAGGGGATAAATCGCGATTACCGCTCGCGGCCTGGTCAGGCCGGCCGCCACCGCCGACAGCGCCGTCGAGATGGCCAGGGTGCCGCCCGCTCCTTCGCCGGCGAGCGCCAATCGTCGCGGGTCACCGCGCCACGAACCCACTTTTGTGGCCACCCATTTGTAAGTCGCGAGCGCATCGTTCCATGCGGTCGGGAATTTGTGCTCCGGGGACAATCGGTAATCGACGGAAATCACCACGACTTGCGCTTCTTTCGCCAGCGTTCGTACGGTGAGGTCGCACGCCTGCCGGCTGCCGATCACCCATCCGCCATCGTGAAAATACACCACAGCCGGAAAGGGGCCTGGGCCTGTGGGGGTATAGACGGTCGCAGCCAGCTCCGCGCCATCGTCGGCAAGCAGGGTGGCATCAGTCGTCGTGACATCCGACACCAATTTGCTGGGATCGGTGTCCATTGAGCTTTTCTTCATCTCAGCATAGGTCGCGTCTACCAGCGTGGGCTGTAGCCGGGCGTCCGTGGCAGTCAGCGTATCGAGGGGCTTTCCCCCCAGTGCCGCCAGGGTCATCAAGAGCTGTCCCATTTCCGGCTCCGGCTTGTACTTCGTGCCGGTGAGGGGGTCGATCGAATATTTCTCCTTGGCGGCCGCGGACGGCGACACAGCCGCCAGACCGCAAAGCACGAGGGATCCGGCGCCGAGGAACATCATGGTTCGGTGCAGCGCATTGGGTCGCGAGTGAGATGTAAGCATGGCTTCCTCCCCTTCGTTTATGCCGATAGATCAGTGCCCATTCTCGCGAACCCGATGTGAATTCGGTTCAGATAAAACCGTAGGAGCGATCCTACCGGTGCCACTGGAATCTGTGTGCCGCCCTGGGAAGGGGCTCAATTTCGTCATTGTGTTCTATGGAGTGGTGGAGTCCTACGCATCAGGCGGATGAGATCTACATGGCAGATGCGGCGAATGCTGACCCGGCGACAATTTAACTTATTGTTTTTACATAAGGGAATCACCTCAAGCATCGCCGCTGCATGCCGATCTAGGGGGATTGACGCACTCAGTTAAGGATGGTCAGTGGAATCCGTCGTCGTACTCCCCGTAGCGAATTCCCAGGCAGCGCGCGACTACTTGAGTCGATCCGCGGGCAGTCCGCAGACCATAGCGCCGCTGCCGAGGGTATGCGCCCAGCTCGCCGAGCTTACGGCCCAGCAGGCCACCGATGCGGTTCAGCTGGCGCGCTTGATTCAATCCGATCCGGCACTTGCAGGCGAAATTATGCGGGTCGCAAATTCTCCTGCGTTGCGGCCGCGCACGGCAATCGTGTCGCTGCAGCAGGCGGTTTCGTGGCTAGGCGTCGCGGAAGTGCGCAACATTGCCATGGCAGTGATGCTGCGCGGCGAAGTATTCGTCGCTCCCGGGCATGAGCCGGAATCCGAAGAGCTGTGGCAGGAGGCGTGGCTGGCCGGTCTGTGGGCCAAGGAGATTGCGCGCGAACGCCGCAAGCATGTCGAGAGCGCCTTTCTGGCCGCGTTGATGCATCGTACTGGGGCGGCGCTCGCATTGAAGATTCTGTCGCGTTTCGAGACAGAGCAGCGCACGGTGATGGACACACGCAGCTTCGGCGATCTCGTCGTCGAATTCGAACCCACCTTCGGCCGTCTATTGATGGGCAGCTGGCTGCTCCCCAAGGATGTCCAGGATGCGGCGAGCGACTGGCGCAACTATCGCCAGTCGAACCATGGCGATCTCGCGGGAACCGTGCATGCCGCGCATCTACTGGCCGCCCACACCATGCACCCGCAGCTGCTGGAGGAGGACGTGGTGATCGACGATCCGGTATTCGAGCAGCTGGGTGTTTTCCCGGACGATCGGCGGCGCATGCTCGCAAAACGCGATCATGTGCGCGCCTTGGCGGGCCTGTAGCGTGCAGCCTGACGAATTCGACTTTCTCTGCGTGGGGTCAGGCCCCGCCGGCCAGAAAGCTGCGATTCAGGCGGCCAAAGCCGGCTTTCGCGCCGCCATCATCGAGCGGGATTCGCAAGTCGGCGGCTCCTGCCTGTTATCGGGCACGATTCCCAGCAAGGCGCTGCGGGAGCAGGCGCTGCGTTATCGCCGCATGCAGGGCAGCGCATCGTCGCTGGCCGTCGAGCTGCGTGGTGATGCTCCGCTGTCCGCCTTGCTTCACGGCGTCGACATCGTGATCGGCGCTCAAGACCGATATTTGCAGGCGCAGCTGGCGCGCAACGGGGTCGAGCTGATTCGCGGCCGCGGTGTCTTTCTAGATGCGAATCGCATCGAAGTGCAGCGCCTGGACGGGTCGCGGAACGTGGTGCGAGCGCCGCGGGTGCTGTTGGCCACGGGATCGCGTCCGCGGCATGTGCCGGCCATCGAAGTGGACCATGAGCACATTCTCGACAGCGACTCGATACTGAGCCTGGCCTACATACCACGCTCCATGGTGGTGCTGGGCAGCGGCGTGATTGCCTGTGAGTACGCTTCCATTTTCGCCGCGCTGGGCTGCGCAGTGACTCTGCTCGACAAGGCGGCGGAGCCGCTGGGATTTCTCGACCCGGCGCTGCGCAACGGATTTCTGACAGCCTTCCAGGCCATGGGCGGCAAGTATCAGGGCGGCGCCGAGGTGGCGGGCGCCCGCTTCGACGGGTTTTCGCAGGTGGAGGTGCAGATACGGGGCGGCGCCTCACTATCAGCCGACATCGTGTTCGCCGCATTCGGCCGCGTCGCCAATCTGGAAGGCATCGGTCTCGACCGCCTGAAGCTTGCCATCAGCAATCGCGGGCACGTGCAGGTGGATGCGCGCTATGAAACCAACATCCCTGGAATTTTCGCCGCCGGCGATGCCATTGGACCGCCCGCGCTGGCCTGCGCCGCCGCCGACCAAGGCAGGCGCGCCGCCCTCGCGGCCCTAGGGCTGCCGCCGCCCGCCGTCACCAGCCTGGTGCCGAGCGGCGTGTACACGATTCCGGAAATCGCCTGCGTCGGCCTGTCGCAGAGTGAGGCAGCGGCAAAAAAAATCGACTTGATCGTCGGCCGGGCCGACTTCAGCGAGGTTGCCCGCGCCCACATCGCGGGCGAACCCGTGGGTTTCCTGGCGCTGCTTTGCGAGCGCAGCACCGCCCGGGTACTCGGCGTTCAAGTGATCGGCGAGGGCGCCACCGAACTCGTGCATCTCGGCCAGGCGGCGGTTGCCACCGGGGCGACGGCCGACTTCTTCATCGAACAGATCTTCAATTTCCCCACCATGACCGAAGCCTACCGGATCGCCGCCTTCGACATCCTCAAGCAGCGATCCGTGCCCCAAGCCGTGCCTCTCAAGTTGGCGCACGCCGCTCGGTAGCGACGCGCGCCGCGCACTAACAGCCGCGCACTACAAATTGCGAATCAGGTTGTCACCGAACTCACTGCACTTGACCTCGGTCGCGCCCTGCATCAAGCGCGCGAAATCGTAGGTCACGGTCTTCTGCGCGATCGTTCTGTCCATCGCGCCGATGATGGCGTCGGCGGCCTCCAGCCAGCCCATGTAACGCAGCATCATCTCGCCCGACAGGATGACGGATCCGGGATTGACCTTGTCCAGATCCGCATACTTGGGCGCGGTGCCGTGGGTGGCTTCGAATACGGCATGGCCGGTCAAATAGTTGATATTGCCCCCCGGCGCGATGCCGATGCCGCCGACCTGGGCGGCCAAGGCATCCGATAGATAGTCGCCGTTGAGATTCATGGTGGCGACCACGTCGAATTCGTCCGGGCGGGTCAATACCTGCTGCAGGGTGATGTCCGCAATCGCATCCTTGACGATGATCTTGCCTGCCTTCTTGGCGGCATCCATCTGTGCGTTGGCTTCTTTTTCTCCTTTCTCCGACTTGATCCGTTCCCATTGTTCCCAAGTGAACACCTGATCGGGAAATTCCTTTTCCGCCAATTGATAGCTCCAATTGCGGAACGCGCCTTCGGTGAATTTCATGATGTTGCCCTTGTGCACGATCGTCACGCTCTTGCGCTTGTTGGCGACGGCATAGGCGAGGGCGGCGCGGAACAATCGATCCGTGCCTTCCTTCGATGCGGGCTTGAGGCCAATCCCTGAGCTGTCCGGAAAGCGGATCTTGGCGAACTGCTTTGGAAAATTCTGCTTGAACAGGTCGAGGAATTTTTTGGCGTCTGCGGTGCCCGCCTCAAACTCGATTCCGGCGTAGATGTCTTCGGTGTTTTCGCGGAAGATGACCATGTCGACCTTTTCCGGCGTCTTGACCGGAGAGGGCACGCCCTTGAACCAGCGTACGGGCCGCAGACACACGTATAGATCCAGCAATTGGCGCAGCGCCACATTGAGCGAGCGAATACCGCCGCCCACGGGGGTCGTAAGCGGCCCTTTGATGGAAATCAGATACTCGCGGCAGGCGGCGACGGTTTCATCCGGCAGCCAGGAGTTGTATGCCTTGTTCGCCTTCTCGCCGGCGAATACCTCCATCCAGTGAATCTTGCGCTTGCCGCCATAGGCTTTTTGCACGGCCGCGTCGAGCACCCGCACGCTCGCGCGCCAGATATCGCGGCCGGTGCCGTCGCCTTCGATGAAGGGAATGATGGGCTGGTCCGGCACCCGTAACGTGCCGTTCGAGATCGAAATTTTCTCTCCCCCGGGAGGGATTTGTAGTTGAACCGATTTTACGTCTGACATTCAGCGCTCCTATGGATTTGGCCGCAATGCTAGCATGCAGCATTGGAGACTCGCATTGCGTACACTGACTTCAACCCCCGCGAAGGATGGCTTCCGCATGCCTGCGGAGTTCGAACGGCATTCAGGCTGCTGGATGCTATGGCCGGAGCGTTCGGACAATTGGCGCTGCGGAGCTAAGCCGGCGCAGGCTGTTTTCGCGGCCATTGCCACTGCCATCGCCAGCGGCGAGCCGCTCACCGTGGGTGTCTCGGCCGCACAATTTCAAAATGCGCGGGCGCGGCTGCCAGGCGCGGTGCGCGTGCTCGAAATCAGCAGTAACGATGCTTGGATACGGGACAGTGGACCGACTTTCGTCATCGACGCCAAGGGCCGCAGACGCGGCGTGGATTGGACTTTCAACGCCTGGGGCGGTCTTGATGGCGGTCTGTACTTTCCCTGGGACCGCGACGATGAGGTGGCGCAGAAAGTATTGGAAATCGAGGGCGCGGACCGTTACCGGACGCCATTCGTGCTCGAGGGCGGCGCCATTCATGTGGACGGCCAAGGCACTTGCCTGACCACCGAAGAATGCCTGCTCAATCCGAATCGCAACCCCCAACTCACGCGTTCCGACGTGGAGGAGCAGCTGCGCCGCTATCTCGGCGTCTCTCGCGTGATTTGGCTGGGCCAGGGGGTGTACCTCGATGAAACCGGCGGCCATATCGACGAACTGGCCTGCTTCACCAGCCCCGGGCATGTGGCTCTCACCTGGACCTCCGATCGGCAGGACCCTCAATACGAGATTTCGCACGACGCCTACGAGCGCCTGAGCAAGGCTCGCGACGCGCGCGGGCGGCAGCTGACCATTCACAAAATCCACCAGCCGGGGCCGCTGTACATGACTGCCGAGGAAGCGGCCGGGGTGGACTCGCGCGCCGGCACCCATCCTCGCAAGGCCGGCGATCGTCTGCCGGCGTCGTATGTCAACTTCTACATTGCGAACAAATGCATCGTCATGCCGCTGTACGATAGACGCCACGATGCCGCGGCCGCCCGCACGCTCAAACGGCTGTTTCCGACGCGCAAAGTGCTGGGAATCCCGACCCGCGAAGTGCTGCTCGGCGGGGGCAATATCCACTGTATAACCCAGCAAGTGCCACGCCCCAAAGGCCCTTGACCCCCGCAAAATGGAACTTTGCCGCGCGCAGGCTCTCGAAAGTCTTTATTCTACGCAGCCTAAATACCCCTGTCCCCCACAAAATCGGAAGCTGTAGTGCATTCATTTTTCAATCGATATGCCCGCAAATCGTTGAGTGCCCTCATCTGCGTCGCTGCCTTCGTGGCGGCCGGCTGCCACAATCCCCTCACCAGCGGCTTCGGCATCGCCTGGACTCAGATGACCGTCGAACCGGGCGATTTCGCCGCTTACATAGTCACCGTCGATTCGGTCACCCTGGTCGGGGAACACGTGGGGGAAATTACCGCACTGGCGACGCCGGAAATCATAGATTTCACCCAGCTCAATAACTACGCTGAACTGTATGGCAGCGCGAGCATTCCGAACGACACCTATACCTCAGCTACCATTACGTTGGACTACACCCCGGTGGTGAACGGCGGTCAGTCTGTGATCTCCGTCATCGGCCCCGACGGCAAGCCACAGCAGGCGAACGTAGTCGCTCCCAACGGCCAAGCGATGACGACCATATCGGTCACCGTGAATTTCGATCCTCTCCAGCCGATGGTCATCACGGGGACCTTTGCGTCAACCAGTGCCGAGCGTCTAGCCATCGATTTCGATCTGGCTGCCTCGAACTACATCGATACCTCCACCAGTCCTGCAACGGTAGTCGTCAGGCCGTTCTTGACGGTCGGCATCCAGCCTTCCGACACGAAGCTCATCCGTGTGCGTGGTCCCTTGATCAATTCCAGCGTCGGCGCTATCGCGGGTGTCAACGGGACCACCACTCCGGCGATACCCGGTAACATCGGTACTTACAGCGTGTTCGTGCGTCCATTCAATGACGAGGCGGACAGTCTGGGTTCGCTCTCTCTGTTCAATTCAGCGAAAACGCTCTATACGATTAACGGCGTTTCCTATGTCGGGGTGGCCGGCATCAGTGCACTACAGCAGTTGTCCGCCGGCACCACGATGACTACCGCGTATACGACCTTTACGCCGGACATCAATAATCTCCCCTCGCCGCCTGCAACCGCCGGAACATATTACCCGGTGTATGTACTCGGTGGCAGCACGGTCGAAGACATATTCACCGAAGGGTTGAGCGGATACGTGGTCGCGCGAAGCGGCAATACAGTGACGCTGCGCAACTGGACATTCTTCTTCAATGATGATCAGATCTTCGTCAACCAAGCCAACCCGAGCTTGCTCCTCCCGACCACCACGGCGGACGCGACGCTTCTGCTGGGGCCCAACACCACCGTCACGGTTGACAATTCCCCCGCCATCCTGAATTCCGATGCCATCTCGGTCGGCCAGAACATTATAGCGCGCGGTATCTTGCCGAACGCGAACACAGTGCTGGACCCGGTAATGACTCTGGATGCCACCGGAAACAGCAGCACCGACACTGGCTCCGTGCGCATATTGAACACACAACTCTTCGGTTCGCTCGTGTCCTCGGCCAGCGGCAGCCTGGTCATGAATGTACAGAACATCGACTATTGGCCGGTCAGCGTGTTTGGTGATTTCGCGGGCAACGGTACGGGCGCCGCGCCCAATCCGTCGCCGGCCGCTTTTACCATCAATACCGGTTCGTTGGCACTACCCGCCGGCCTCGCTGCGGGTGATTCAGTGTGGGTCAACGGCATCATGAACGGGTTTGGATCTGCGCCGCCCGATTTCAATGCCACGGCCGTCAATTCGCAAGCCTCCGTGCAGGTAGCCGGCGGTTATGGGACGACCCCGGCTCCGGGAAACTCGACGGCCCCCGGGAATCAGATGTGCGGTGTCGGAAGCCAGGTGTGCACACCGGCAAGCATACGAGTCACGTGGCCATCCGGAACGGCTACACCGTTCACCGGTTTGACCAGCCAAGGGTTCTCTATCGATCTGAGCAATCCGCAGTTGCAAACAGCGGTCATGCGCGTCGGAGCGCAGAACACAAGTTTGGCGTCGCTGGCGGCGAATCCCGAGATTGTGCCTTACCCGCAAACGGAACCTATAACCGCGCTCTCGACCTTCGCTCCGCAGTATTCGGTCGGCAACCCCATCACGTCCTCGGTCAACCCTTCCAGTCCTACAGACGTCCCGGCCACCGCCCTCAGCAGCTTCGCCACGTTCTTCAGCTGGGTTAACGAGGTGAACTCGACGATGAATGCGACGAATTCGGCGCTGCAGTTCCAAGCCAGGGGCTTTTACAACGCCAGCAACAATACGTTTACAGCCACCACCATCAACCTCGTGCTCTAAACTATATCCCCACCATGGGGAACCACTTTTCACGGCGGGGACTGCTCTGTGCGATGGTGGCGGCCTGCGCATGGCACGGGGCCGTCGCGGCGACGCCCGACACGCCATCGCCCGATGCACCGGTTCGTCCGCGGATCTGCGTGGTTCTATCGGGCGGCGGCGCACGCGGTATGGCGCACATCGGCGTCCTCAAGATCCTCGACGAACTGAAGGTCCCCATCGACTGCATCGCCGGCACCAGCATGGGCGCCATCGTCGGCGGACTGTATGCCAGTGGCATGACGGTCGATCAGATCGAATCCACCATGCGCTCGGTGGATTGGCAGGAAGCGTTTCACGACGCTCCGCCGCGCCGTGATCTGGCCTTCAGGCGCAAACAGGACGACCGCAATTTCCTGGTCGATTTGCCGCTCGGCCTCAAGCACGGAAAGGTATTACTGCCGAAGGGCTTCATTCAAGGACAGAAGCTGCAGGAGACGCTGCGCCAGCTGACCCTGCATTTCAGCAACAGCACCGATTTCGACCGATTGCCCACGCCGTTTCGCGCGGTAGCGACCGATTTGGAAACCGGCAATGCCGTAATCATGGACAAGGGCGATCTTTCGATTGCCATGCGCGCCAGCATGTCGGCGCCGGGAGTGTTCGCGCCTGTTGAGCTGAATGGCCGCCTGCTGGTCGACGGCGGCCTGGCGGAGAATTTGCCCATCAACGTGGCGCGAGCCATGCATGCGGACATTCTCATCGTCTCGGATGTGAGTTTTCCTCTGCAGCCGCGCGGCGCGCTGAATTCCGCATTGTCGATTTCCAATCAGATGCTGGCTATTTTGGTGCGCAAGGACTCGGATCAGCAGCGGACAAGCCTCGGCCCGAAGGATGTCCTGATCGAACCCAATCTGGGCTCGACGCCCGCGACGGATTTTACCGCCGCCGTCAGCGTGATATCCCGCGGCGAGGACGCGGCAAGGGCAGCCACGGCCGCGCTCGAGGCGTACGGGGTCGGCGACACGGCGTATCGGGAATATTTGGCGCGGCGCGGCGCCCGCGAGCCTGGGTTGCCGCCCATCAAGTTCGTACGCGTCGATCCGCAGTCCAAACGCTATGAAAAAACCATCCTGGCGGAGATGCAGCCGCTGGTGGGAAAGCCCTTGGACCTCGATGAGGTCGGCAAGCGCATCACGGAGCTGTACGGCCTGGGGATTTTCGAGACTCTCGACTACACGCTGGTCAAGCAACCCGCAGGCACCGGCGCGAGCGCCGGCACCAGCACCAGCGGTGGCATCAGTCCCAGTGCCGGCAGTGGCACCAGTCCTGGTGCCGGCACCAATCCCAACCCCTGCATTAGTGCTGGGACTGCGACTAGCACTGGCACTGGTACCAGCACCAGCACCAGCACTGGAACTAGCGCTGGAACAAGCACTAATACCGGCGCCGGTAATGAGGTCCACGCCAACGCCAACGCCAACACCGGCACGAACTCCAGCGCCGGTACCGGTACGAGCGCAAGCACCGGCGCAGGCGCAGGTACTTGCGCCGACGAGGACTCCGGGCTCGAAATTCAGGCACGGCGCAAGTCTTGGGGCCCCAATTACTTACGCTTCGGCTTGAATTTGCAGGATGACTTCCAGGGCGACGGCCACTACAACGCCGCAGCGCGTCTTGTGCTGACCGAAATCAATCAACTGGGCGCAGAGTTGCTCACGGATGTGCAAATCGGCACCGACCCGAGGATATTCAGCGAGTTTTATCAGCCGATTGATGCAACGCGAACTTGGTTCGTGGCGCCGAGCGCGCGCATCGAGGTTCGCGACCTTCCGATCTACGTCAACAATTTCGAAGTAGCGGATTTTCGGGACCGCGAGGCGGAAGCGGATTTCGACATCGGGAGAACCCTCGGCGACTGGGGAGAAATCCGTGCGGGGTATCACCGCACGAACGGCGAGACCCACGACCGCTACGGCGACCCGGGTTTAGTAGAGCCAACGTACAACATCGGTGAGTACTTCTTTAAGTTCAGCTACGACCAACTGGACAACATCCACTTCCCGCGCGAGGGCCAGAGTTTCACTTTGCAGTGGGATGCCAATCGAGTGAATCTGGGAGGAGACGTGGCCTTCGATAAGATTACGGCCGATTGGTTGATGGCGCGCTCGAGCGGGCGCAACACGATTTTGTTGTGGACCTCGGCGGGCACTACCTTGGACGGCAACCTCAAACCCACCGATTTGCCCGAATTTTATTCCTTGGGCGGACTTTTCAGTTTGTCCGGTCTCGCGCCCACTTCGCTGACCGGCCCCAACTACGCCATTGCCCGCGCGATCTACTTTCGCAAAATCGGTCACGGCGGCGAGGGCTTCTTCGAGTTTCCCGCCTATATTGGCGCATCATTCGAAGTGGGCAATACCTACGAGCGTCGTAGCGACATCAATTTTGGGTCGGCGCGCAAGGATGGATCGATATTCGTAGCCTTCGACACGTTTCTCGGCCCCCTGTATTTGGGGTCGGGCTACGATCAATCGGGGACGGCGGGGTATTATTTGTTTCTCGGTCGTACTTTTTAGGCGCTGCGCGCCGATCCCTAGGCGCTTCGCGCCACCCTTCAACGGGGTCGAGGCGACCCCGACTTTGAGGTTTTCGGAGGCATTTCGTTGGGAAACAGTGGGGTGCGCTAGAAGTTGCGGCTTTCGGCGAGTTTTTCTACTTTCTCGAATACCAGGGCCGGCTGGTCGCCGATTCGGGAGTATTCGTGCTTGCGGGACATGTCCTCGAGCACCAGGTCGCGTTCCTCGGCGGTGAAGAACCAATGGGTTTTCTGCCAGTCGGCGCCCAGCAGCTTCGCGAAGGGATCTCCGGGGCGCAGACGTACGCGAATGCCGTAGGGGCGGGGCAGCACCGGCAATGTGCGCACCAGATTCTGAACGTTTGCGATTCCCATAATGGTGGAACGATAGCCGAATCGTGGGTAGGCTGCCAGCTGATCAGAGCCGGATTCGCGTGCTAGACTCCGCCGCCTTCACAACGTGAGCAATGCACGGCTCTGAACAACCAAATTCGGGGTCGCTTCGACCCCGTTGATAGGTGGCGCGTAAGCGCCTGAAAACTGGCGCGAAGCGCCTGGGAAACTGATGGCATCGTCTTATACAGCCTCCGATATCGAGGTATTGAGCGGCTTGGACCCGGTTCGCCGGCGCCCGGGCATGTATACCGACACGACTCGGCCGAATCATCTTGCGCACGAGGTCATCGACAACAGCGTCGACGAAGCGATCAACGGCCACTGTGAAAACATCAACGTCACGGTGTTCAAGGACGGCTCCTTGCAGGTGGAGGACGACGGCCGCGGAATGCCCGTCGACATTCATCCCAAGGAGAAGATCAGCGGCGTGGAATTGATCCTGACGCGCCTGCACGCGGGCGGGAAATTCAACGACAAGACCTACCAGCATTCCGGCGGATTGCACGGCGTGGGCGTGTCCGTGGTCAATGCACTGTCGAAGCACCTGGAGTGCTGGGTGCGCCGCGGCGGCAAGGAATACAACCTCAGCTTCGCGGGCGGCCGCCTCAAATCCAAGCTCGAGGTGGTCGGCGAGGTGCCGAAATCGAAGACCGGCACGACCTTGCGGTTCTGGCCCGATCCGCAGTACTTCGACACCGACAAGTTCGCGATTCCCAAGCTCAAGCAGGTGCTGCGCGCCAAAGCGGTGCTGTGCCCCAATCTTCGCGTCACCCTGACCAACGAATCCACCGGCGAGCGCGATGAGTGGTTCTACACGGGCGGCCTGCATCAATATCTGGCGGAGGAGCTCGGCAAGGGCGAATGGCTGCCGGCCGAGACCTTTTACGGCAAGCGCGACATCGACGGCGGGTCGCTCGACTGGGCGTTCGCCTGGGTGCTCGAGTCCGAGCACGTGATCACCGAAAGCTACGTCAATCTGATTCCCACCGTGGAGGGCGGCACGCACGTCAACGGCTTGCGGTCGGGAGCCGCGGATGCGGTGCGCGAGTTCTGCGAGTTCCGCAATCTGGTGCCGCGCGGCCTGAAGCTCGCGCCCGAGGATGTCTGGGACGGCGTGAGCTTCGTGCTGTCGATGAAAATGCGCGAGCCGCAATTCGCCGGACAGACCAAGGAGAAACTCTCGTCGCGCGAATCGGCGGGCATCGTGCAGGGGGTGATCAAGGACGCCTTCGCGCTGTGGCTCAATCAGCATCCGGACCAGGGCGAGAAAATCGCCATGCTGGCGATCGCCAATGCGCAGCAGCGCTTCAAGGACAGCCAGAAAATCGCGCGCAAGCGCATCGTGGCCGGCCCCGCGCTGCCGGGCAAGCTCGCCGATTGCGTCAGCCAGGATCCGGCACGCGGCGAGTTGTTCCTGGTCGAGGGCGATTCGGCCGGCGGCTCGGCCAAGCAGGCCCGCGACCGGGTGACCCAGGCCATCATGCCGCTGCGCGGCAAGATCTTGAACACCTGGGAAGCGGATACCGGCGAAGTGCTGCAGTCCCAGGAAGTGCACAATATCAGCATCGCCATCGGCGTCGATCCCGCCGCCACCGATCTGTCGGGCCTGCGCTATCACAAGATCTGCATACTGGCGGACGCGGACAGCGACGGTCAGCACATCGCCACCCTGCTGTGCGCCTTGTTTCTGCGCCACTATCGGCCGCTGGTGATGGCGGGGCATGTTTATGTGTGCATGCCGCCGCTGTTTCGCATCGATGCCGGCAAGGAAGTGGTGTACGCGCTCGATGAGGCGGAGCGCGAGAAGGCGCTGAAGCGCATCGCCGCCGAAAATCCCCGCGCCAAGCCGGTCGTGATGCGCTTCAAGGGCCTGGGTGAAATGAGCCCGCTGCAATTGCGCGAGACTACCATGGCGCCGCAGACGCGCCGCCTGGTGCAGATGACCATCGACGCGAAGGACAGTCCCGACCCAATGCTGGACATGCTGCTGGCGAAAAAGCGCGCCGGCGACCGGCGCGAGTGGCTGGAGATCCAAAGGCAATCTGGCGCATATCTAGCGCCTCTGCAGAACGCGACGATCATGAAAGACCAAGAACTCAATTTCGAAGGTGTCGAGAAGGAGCCGCTCAAGTCGTTCGCCGAGCGCGCCTACCTCGACTACTCGATGTACGTCATTCTGGATCGGGCGTTGCCGCATCTGGGTGACGGGCTGAAGCCCGTGCAGCGGCGCATCGTCTATGCGATGAGCGAGCTGGGGCTGGCGGCCGGCGCCAAGCACAAGAAGTCGGCGCGCACCGTGGGCGATGTCATCGGCAAGTTCCATCCGCACGGCGATTCGGCCTGCTACGAAGCCATGGTGCACATGGCGCAGGATTTCGCCTACCGCTATCCCATCGTGGACGGGCAGGGCAATTGGGGTTCGACGGACGATCCAAAATCCTTCGCCGCCATGCGCTACACCGAGTCGCGGCTGACGCGCTATGCGACTCTGCTGCTGCAGGAGCTGGGCTCCAGCACGGTGGATTGGGCGCCGAATTTCGACGGTTCCCTCGATGAGCCCACCATGCTGCCGGCGCGCGTGCCGAATCTGCTGCTCAACGGCGGCTCCGGTATCGCGGTCGGCATGGCGACCGACATTCCGCCGCACAATCTGCGCGAAGTGGTCAAGGCCTGCGTGGCGCTGCTCGATGATCCGGATCTGAGCACGCGCAAGATCATGGCGCACATCAAGGGGCCGGATTTGCCCACGGGCGCGGAAATCGTCTCGCCGCGCGACGACTTGGTGCAGATGTACGAAACCGGGTCGGGCAGCTTCAAGGCCCGTGCCACCTATGAAATCGAGGATGGCGAGATCGTGATCGAGGCACTGCCGTTCCAGGTGTCGGGCAGCAAGGTCCAGGAGCAGATCGCCGCCCAGATGCAGCAGAAAAAGCTGCCCATGGTCGAGGACTTGCGCGACGAGTCCGACCACGAAAATCCCACCCGTCTGGTCATCGTCCCGAAATCCAACCGCGTGGACACCGCGGCTCTGATGGCGCACCTGTTCGCCACCACCGACCTCGAGCGCAACTACCGGGTGAATCTCAACGTCATCGCCCTCGACGGGCGCCCGCGGGTGATGGGATTGAAGGAGCTGCTGCTGGAATGGCTGCAATTCCGCAAGTCCACGGTCACCCGGCGCCTGAACCACCGGCTCGCGAAACTCAGCGCCAGGCTGCACATCCTGGACGGCATGCTGATCGCTTATCTGAACCTCGACGAAGTGATCCGCATCGTGCGCACCGAGGATCAGCCGAAGCCCGTGCTCATCAAGCGCTTCAAGCTGTCCGACGAGCAAGCCGAGGCGATACTCGAGACCAAGCTGCGCCACCTGGCGCGGCTCGAAGAGATGAAGATCCGCGAGGAGCAGAAGGAACTCAGCGCCGAGCGGGACGAGATCGAGGGCATATTGAAGAGCAAGGCGCGGCTCACGCGGCTGGTCCGCGACGAATTGTTGAGCGATGCGGAGGAATACGGTGACGAACGGCGTACCCGCCTGGTGGAGCGCGAGGCCGCGCAGGCCATCTCCGAGACGGAGCTTCTCACCAGCGAGCCGACCACGGTGGTGCTGTCCCGCCTGGGCTGGGTGCGTGCGGCCAAGGGGCACGACATCGATGTGCGCTCCCTGAGCTACAAGAGCGGGGATGAGTTTCAGGCCGCCGCCCGCGGCCGCAACCTGCAGCAAGCCGTTTTCATCGATTCCACGGGCCGGGCGTACAGCCTGGATGCCCACCAACTGCCTGCTGCGCGTGGCTACGGGGAGCCGCTGTCCGGCACCGTCGATCCCCCGGACGGCGCCACCTTCGCCGCCGTGCTGATCGGCGAGCCCGACGATGTCTGGCTGCTGGCGAGCGATGCAGGCTACGGATTCGCGGTGAAGCTGCGCGAGCTGTACGCACGCAACAAGAAGGGCAAATCCATCCTCAAGGTACCGGAGAACGCGCGAGTCCTGCCGGCGCAGCCCCTGGCCCAAAAGACGGCTCTGGCGATATTCGTCAACAACGACGGCGAAGTGCTGGCGCTGCCGGCTGCTCAGATCGAGGAGATGACCGCGGGCAAGGGGCAGAATCTATTCGGCATCCCCGGCAAGAAATCCGCGGATCGCGACGAATACCTGGTGGCCATGGCAGTCGTATCTCCCGGCGAAGTGCTGACGATCTACAGCGGCAACAGCGCCCCGATGAAGCTGAAGTTCGACGACCTCAAGCAATTCCAGGACAAGAAAGGCCAGCGCCGCCAGCGGTTCTCCCGCGCCTACAAACAGGTCGACCGTCTCGAGGTCTCGCCGGCCTAACTAGCTAGTATCTCTGCGCACTGGCCGAGGTACATTACCGCGCAAGAGGTACATCACCGCACGAGGGGCAGAGTCGGTGCCCTTGGCGGGGCGCCGAGATACTAGCGGCGGTCCCCGCTCGACATGGTCACATCCTCGGGAGCGTTCACGAAGTACCCCTGGATGAATTCGATGCCGAGCTGCCACAGCACGGCCATGGTATTGGCGTCTTCCACGCGCTCGGCCACCGTTTCGATGCCCTTGCGCTTCGCGGCCTCGACCAGTCCCTTGACGCGCTGCTGCTGGATCTGATTCGTCGATAGGCCCTGCATCAGGGAGCCGTCGATCTTGATGAAATTCATGTCGATGTCGGCGAGCAGCTTGAGGGGATCGCGGCCGGTGCCGAAGTGCTCCAAGGCGAAGCGGAAGCCGAGCTTGCGCAGATTCTCCGCCAGCTCCTTGGTCTGCCGCACGTACTGATTCGCGAGGTCCTCGGTCACCTGGATGCAAATCCGCTTCGCTTCGATCTTCAGCGATTTCAGCTGAGTGTCGAGCCAGCCGAGCAGGCTCTTGTCGAGCACGCGTGTCCTTCGAGACGCGCACGAAAATGCACGCGGCTTTGCGGTTGGCGGCGAAGGACATGGACGCGCCGATCACCCAGCGATCGATGTTCTTCATCAGGTCGTTGCGTTCCGCGGCCGCAATGAATTCCGCGGGCAGCACTTCGTTGCCCTGTTCGTCCAGCATGCGCACCAGCACGTCGAACATGCCCTTGTCCTCGCCGAGCAGGCTCGCGATCGGCTGTTGCACCAGCCGGAACCGGTTCTCCATCAGAGCGCTCTTGATGTGCTTGACCCAGATCTTGTCGTAGGCCTGCACGCGGGTGTCGGTGTCGGACTTGTCCACGACGTACATCTGATTGCCGCCGAGTTCCCGGCCGCGCCGCGTGGCGCTGATCGCATCGGTGATCGCCGCGCCCACGTCGGGATTCGCCGTGCGGCAGAAGCCCCAGACCCACGGTCACCGTGGCCGACAGAGTCTTGTCCTCGATGGAGAACGTATGCTCGTTGACGCGCTTCACGACATTCTCGGCCCAAGTTTCCACGTCGCGCGCCGTGCCGCGCTCGAGCAGGATCAGGAAGCCGTTGCCGCCGAAGCGGCCGCACAGGTCGGTGGCGGTCAGCTGCGTGCGCAGCAGTTCGGCGAGCTGCGCCATGAAGTCCTCGCTGGCGAGCACGCCGATGGCGTTCTGGATTTCGATGAAGCGGTCCGGCTTGATGTGGGCGAACTGGCGCACGCCGCCCTTCATGCCGTGCGCGCAGCGCTCGCGCACCGCGGCGATCAGGTAGCGCTGCTGCAGAAAGCGCGTCGAGGCGTCGTTCTTGACCGCATCGGCGAGCCGCACTTCGAGATCGTGGTCTTTCTTGTGCGTCGCCGAGATGGCAGATGCGAATGGCCGGTTCGTTCTCGTAGTCGGCTTTGGTGAGCAGCAGCTCGAGCGCCAAGTTCGAGCCGTCCGACAGCAGCGCCTGCACCTTCAGGCCGTGACCCGCCCACTTGCCCTGCAGGCAGGCGACCAGGGCGCCCTTGAGCGCAGGATGAGTCTCCTGCTCGAACAGATCCATGAGCGGCGTGCCGGTGAGCGCGTCGTCGCCCGAATAGCCGAACAGCTCGAGCCATGCGCGGTTCGCATCCACGATGATGCCTTCCTGCACGTGCGTGATGGCGTCGGCGGAGCCTTCGAGGAAATTCTGCAGCTGCTCGCGATACTCGCGAGCCGACGACAGTGTGGTCGAGAGCGCGCGTTCCAGGCGGTAGGCGCGGAGCTCCCGGGTCGCAACCGATTGCAGCCGGCTGCGGTTGGCCAGCGTCACCACATCCTGCGCGCCCAGGGCGCATGGCGTCGGCGATGGCGGCCTCATCAACGCGTTCGCGCATGATGAGCACGGGCATCCCCGGCGCGCTCTGTTGCTTGATCTTCATGAGGGAGGCCAGGTCGATGCCGAGCTCCTCGATGAAGGCGACCAGCATCTCGGGGTTGATCTGCGTCAGTGCGTCCCCGAGGTCGCGGGCGTCCGGCAGCCATGTGCAGTGCACCGGATGACCGGCTTTGCGCAAAGTGCTGTTGATCGCCTCAACGTGGTCCTGCGACTTCGTCATGACGATCAGCGGAACGGCTCCCTGTTCGGTCACGGGTCAAAATTCTCCTAATAAAGGGCTCAAGAGTGTAACACCAGGTATTCATCGATTCTGGGACCGGCGTCTCTGAGACCGGTATCAACCTCCCCAGGGCGAGGGGACTCGACACAGGGCAGCCGGGGAGGGGGCCGATACGGACCCATCGGCCTGGAATTGGCTAAGGGGGAGGGTTGCGGCTATGATACGCGCCCCCCAGAGTCCGAGGCCTTCGATGGCGAACTACAGCACGAGCGAATTCAAGTCCGGTCTTAAGATCCTGATCGACGGCGATCCCTATGCGATCGTCGAGAACGAAATGGTCAAGCCGGGCAAGGGGCAGGCCTTCAACCGCGTCCGGGTGCGCAACCTCAAAACGGGCCGCACCATCGAGCGCACATGGAAGTCTGGAGACACCGTGGAGGCTGCCGACGTAGTCGATACGGATATGCAGTACCTGTACCGGGACGGCGATTTCTTCAACTTCATGGTGCCCGAGACCTTCGAACAGCTCACCGCCTCCAAAGAAGCGGTGGGCGAGGGCGCACAGTGGCTGAAGGACGGCACCGTGTGCGTCGTCACGTTGTGGAACGGCGTGCCGCTGCAGGTGACGCCGCCCGCGCACATGGAACTCAAGGTGATCGAGACCGATCCCGGCGTTCGCGGCGATACCGCAACCGGCGGTTCCAAGCCCGCAAAGCTGGAAACCGGCGCGATGGTGCGCGTACCGCTGTTCATCAACGAAGGCGAAATCCTGCGCATCGATACTCGCACCGGCGAGTACTTGTCGCGCGGCAAGAACTAGCAGCGACGTCGGCACAGTGATGCCGACCCGTTATCAGCATTCGCCCGAGAGGCTAAGCCGCGGGCCGGCAACGAAGAGCAGTTGCCGGCCCGCGGCTTAGCCTCTCGGGCGAAGTCTCGTACCGCTCCACACCACTGCGCCCACGGCCCCACTGCATCCACGGTCCCAGCACTGTACCCACGGCCCGAGCACTGACCCGCCGACGCGGTGATGTACGTCGGCCAGGTGCGCACGGCCAGGGGGGATGAGAGGCTGGACGCCAACTGCTGCCTTTACGTTGGCGTCCAGCCTCTCATCCCCCCTGGCCTTGTGACCCGGTCAACAATCACCACCGCGCCGAAGATCAGGCGTTGTCGATGGTGAAAGCCATGGCGTCGGCGAGTTGCGGCGCGCCCAGGGCGATGGCGGCCAGGCGGTCGAAGCCCAGGGCCACTCCGCTGCAATCGGGTACGCCTGCTGAAAGCGCCGCCAGGAGATTCTCATCGAGCGGTGGCGTGACCTGGCCGCGTGTTAGCCGCAGCTCCAGATCCTGCCCGAAGCGCGTCCGCTGTTCGCCGCCATTGACCAGTTCGTGAAAGCCGTTCGCCAATTCGATGCCGTCCAGGTAGAACTCGAAGCGCGCGGCGACCGGCGGCAGACCGGGCTTCAGGCGCGCCAGCGCGGCTTGCGATGCCGGGTAGTCGCAGATGAAGCAAGGCCGTTCGCGGCCCAGGCGGGGCCCGACGATGAGCCCCATCAATAGATCGAGCTTGGCATCGCGGTCGAGATCCGCGCGACAATCCACTCCGTGCCGGCGCGCCGCCTCCATGAGATCGCGGTCGCCGGCGGCGTGGATGTTCACCCCCGCATGGCGCTCGATAGCGGCCGCATAGCTGAGCCGTTCCGCCGGCTCGAGCTGGCGATCGGGCTGTAGCAGCCGGCCGACCAGTGTCTCGACCTCGCTCATCAGGGCGGTATCGTCGAAGCCCAGGCGGTACCACTCCAGGAGGGTGAATTCCGGGTTGTGCCAGCGGCCGCGTTCGCCGTCGCGAAATACCTTGCAGATCTGGTAAATGTCGCCGCTGCCCGCCGCGAGCAGGCGTTTCATCGCGTATTCGGGCGAGGTGCACATGTAGAACGGTGCCGCCATGCCGGCGATCTGGGTGACCAGCGATTCGATCTGAGGGTCGCTCACGGCGGCTGCGCTCAATATCGGCGTCTCGACCTCCATCACGCCTCGTTCCGCGAAAAACTCTCGCGCAGCGCTCAACATCGCGGCGCGGCGCTGCAGGGCGCTCATGGCGGCCGTCGGGCGCCAGTCCCCGCCGCGGCCTGCGATGGATCGCTCATACCGCGCCACCCAGGGATTGTCCCAGACGCACGACGCTGCCGGCATGTACCCCGGATTGCCAGCGCGCGCGACTCGGTTCGAACAGCAGGATCACGGTCGAGCCCATGTTGAAGCGGCCGAGTTCTGCGCCCTTCTCCAAGGTCGTGCGAGTGGCCGGCAGCCGGGTGACTGCGCGCCGCGCCGCGGGCGTGATGTCTCCCGCCCATACGGTGGCCATGCTGCCTACATTGAGCGCTCCTACCAGCACCAGCGCGAACTGGCCGAATTCCGTGTCGAACAGCGTCAGGACGCGTTCGTTGCGCGCAAACAGACCGGGCACATGTCGTGCGGTCACGGCATTGACGCTGAACAGCTGGCCGGGAACATACACGGTCTCCCGCAGTTCGCCGCGCAGCGGCATATGCACGCGATGATAGTTGAAGGGTGCCAGATAGATGGTCGCGAAGGAGCCGCCTTCGAAGCGGCTCGCCCAGGGTTGCTCGGCCAGCAGCTCCCTCAGCCTGTAGTAGCGGCCTTTGGCCTGCAGCAACCTATCTCCGTCGATCGTGCCCGCTTCGCTGACGCGGCCATCGACGGGGCAGGCGATGGCGTCATGGCTGCTCGCGATGGGACGCGCACCCTGCTTCAGGGCGCGCGTGAAGAACTCGTTGAAGCTGCCGTAGCGATAGGGATCGCTCTCGGCGGCTTCGCTCATGTCCACCGTGTAGAGCCTGAGAAACCCGCGTATGGTCCAGTTCTTGAACCACGAGACGCGGACTCGGGTCGCCGCGAGTATCAGCCGTGAGAGAGCGTGCTGCGGCAGCAGGTATTGAAACCAGACGAAGAGCCGGCCGAAAAAACCTCCGCCCGTGCCTTCCACGGTGGCGGGTGCGCCGGCCCCCCGGTCGCCGGGGTTCGTGTCCCCGCCCGTTCGGTTCATGCGCCGGCAGCCACGATGCGCTGGAAATCGCTCTGCAAGGCGCCCACGCTGAACGGGCCGCTGAGAATGGCGGCGATCCGGCCGCTGGGATCGAGCACGAAAATGGCTCCGGAGTGATCGACCGTGTAATTTCCGTCGGTGGTCGGCTGGATGGTGACACCGACCCCCAGTTTATTCGCCAGGCTTTCGATGCTGGGCTGGTCGGCGGCGGTCAGGCCGATGAATTTGGGATCGAAGTACGGCACATACTTGGCCAGCTGCGCGGGAGTATCGCGTTTTGCGTCGACCGACACGAAGACGACCTGGGGGAGTACCGCCGCCTTGGCCGCTGCCAGGCTTTTCTCCATCGCAGCCAGCGTGGTCAGTGTGGTCGGGCAAAAGTCCGGACAATTCGTGTAGCCGAAGAACAGCAGCGACCAGCGGCCGCGCAGATCGGCGGCGCCGAATGTCCGACCTTTCTGGTCGATCAGGCTAAAATCCGGCAGCGCGCGGCTGGGCGTGAGAAGAATTCCGGTGGTCAATTCGACCGGAGCGGCGTGGTGGCGCCACATGAGCGCTGCGGCGGCGCCCGCAATGCCGACGATGCAGACGATGCAGACGAGAGAGAAGGACAGGAGTTTCGATTGAATGGCCATGCGCCGATTATCCCACATAGCCGCTGAATCCGGCGCCCGAGCGTCGCGCCGCGCCACCGCCAAGACCGCCGGCACTGCGCGCGAAACCGTCGGGGGCGCCGTCGACCGCTGCGCGCGTGCGCTGCACCGCGCGCGCGTGCACTTCGGCCACGGCACCGACAATGCCCGCGATGAGGCCGCGGAACTCGTGTTCTTCGCCGCCGGGCTCAAGCATGAGCTGGGTGCGAACGCCTATGTCAGGCGGCTGACGGCGCGGCAGATCGCGCGCATCGACGGGCTTCTCGGCCGGCGCATCACCGATCGCCTGCCGTTGTCGTATCTGACGCATCGATCCTTCTTCGCCGGTCTGGAGTTCTATGTGGATGAGCGCGTTCTGGTGCCGCGCTCGCCCATCGCCGAACTCGTCATGCAGCGCTTTCAGCCCTGGGTGGATGCACGCCGCGTGCGCAGGATTCTGGATGTCGGAACCGGCTCGGGTGCGATTGCACTGGCCTGTGCCACGGTCTTCCCCAAGGCAGCTGTCGATGCCGTCGATGTGTCCACGGACGCGCTCGCGGTGGCACGCCGCAATCTGCGCCGCTTGGGCCTGCAAAAGCGTGTCCGCATGCTGCAATCGAATTATTTCGATGCCGTGCAGGGTTGCCGTTACGATATCATCGTGAGCAATCCGCCCTATGTCGGGCTCGCGGAATTGCGCAGGCTGCCGCGCGAGTACAGGCACGAGCCGCGGCTCGGATTTGCGGCGGGGGCCGACGGCCTCGATTCGGTGCGTGCGATTTTCGCCGCGGCGCGGGAGCATCTGAGCCGCGACGGAATATTGGTCGTGGAAGTCGGCAATACAGAGGACGCGCTGCTGCGCGCCTTTCCCAGCCTGCCGTTCATCTGGCCGGAAATTGCCATGGGCGGCGGCGGGGTATTCCTGCTGCGGGCCCGGGATCTGGAAGCGGTGCGCAAAGGAGAACCAGCGCGTGGCGGGTAATACATTCGGTCGGGTCTTCACGGTGACTAGCTTTGGGGAGAGCCATGGCCCCGCGCTCGGTTGCGTCGTGGACGGCTGTCCGCCGGGCCTGGCATTGAGCGAGGAGGATTTGCAAGCCGACGTCGAACGGCGGCGCCCGGGCACCTCGCAGTTCACGACCCAACGGCGCGAGTCCGACACCGTGCGCATCCTGTCCGGAGTTTTCGAAGGCAAGACCACCGGCACTCCGATCGGCCTTCTGGTCGCGAACGAGGATCAGCGCTCGCGCGACTACGAGAAGATCAAGGACCGGTTTCGCCCGGGACACGCGGATTACACCTACACTCAAAAGTACGGCTTTCGCGACTATCGCGGAGGCGGCCGTTCCTCCGCGCGCGAGACCGTCATGCGCGTGGCGGCCGGTGCCATCGCGCGCAAGTATTTGCGCGAGCGTCTGCAAATCGGCATTCAGGGATATCTCGCGCAGCTGGGCCCGCTGGTGTTGCAGCCGGTCGATCCGGCCGCTGCCTACGACAATCCCTTCTTCTGTCCCGATCCGAGCCGCGTCAAGGAACTCGAGGAGTTCATCTGGCGCATCCGTGAGGCGGGAGATTCCATCGGTGCTCGGGTCACGGTGATCGCCAAGGGCGTGCCCCCCGGCTTGGGTGAACCGGTCTTCGAGCGGCTCGACGCGGACCTGGCAAGCGCCATGATGGGCATCAACGCCGTGAAGGGAGTGGAGATCGGAGCGGGCTTTCGCGCGATCGAGCAGCGTGGCTCGGAACACCGCGACGCGATCACTCCGCAGGGATTCAGGAGCAATCATGCCGGCGGCGTGCTGGGCGGCATTTCCTCGGGCCAGGATATCGTGGTGAGCCTCGCCTTGAAACCGACCTCGAGCATCACGGTGCCGGGCGAAACCATAGATATTCGCGGCAACCCGATCGAGATCGTCACTACCGGGCGGCACGATCCTTGCGTGGGCATCCGCGCCACGCCGATTGCCGAGGCGATGCTGGCGCTGGTGCTGATGGATCATTACCTGCGCTTTCGCGCGCAATGCGGCGATGTGGTCCGGACCACGCCAGTCGTTTAGTTAGTCATGAGTAGGGGTGTCGCATTGCGAATAGCCATCGTTGGAGTTTCGAGCTTGATCGGCGAGGCGGTATTGGACGAGTTGCGCGCGCGCAAATTCGCTTTCAGCGAACTGCACCTGCTCGACGATGAGCGCCATGTCGGGCGGCCGGTGACGGACGCGGAGGGTGCGGCGGACGGCGGGGCGGCGGACGGCGGGGCGGGGGAAGGCGCGGCGGGGGAAAGCGGGGCGGGGGAAGGCGCAGGGGCAGCCAAGCAGTTGGCGGTGAGCGACGTCGCCGCGTTCGATTTCTCCCGCGTGGATCTGGCGTTCTTTTGCGGGCGTGCCGCGCTGTCGGAGCGCTATGCCGAAGCGGCTGCCGCGCATGCCTGGGTCATCGACGGCTCGGCGGCGTATCGAACCCGTGCCGACGTGCCGCTGGTGGCGGCGGACGTCAATCCCGGCGCGCTGGAGGCCGTGGGTGGGCGCGGGTTGGTCGCGCTGCCGGGGAGCGCCAGCGTGGCGCTGGCCACCGTGCTTGCGCCGCTGCACGCCCGGGCGGCTCTCGATCGAGTCGAGGTGGCGACGTATCAGGCGGTGTCGGGCAGCGGACGGAGCGCGATGGACGAACTCGCCGGGGAGACCGTGGCCATGCTGAGCGGCAAGAAGGCGCGGGGACGAGCCTTTGGCCGGCAAATCGCCTTCAATGTGATCCCCCAAGTGGATACCTTGGAGCAAGACGGAGTGTCGCGCGAGGAGCGGCGCCTGTGGGAGGAGACGCGCCGAGTGCTCGGTCTGCCGCGCCTCGCGATCAATGCGACGGCCGTACGGGTGCCGGTATTCTTCGGCCATAGCCTTGCGGTGCACGCCAGCTTCGAGCGGGCGCTGAGTGTGGCCGATGCGGCCGAGGTGTTGCGGCGCGGCATGGGTTTGAGCCTCATCGAGGCAGACGCGCCCGCGGAATTTCCGACCCCCGCCACATTGGCAACGGCACCCGATAAGGTATATGTAGGCCGACTACGATCCGATCCGACCCGTGACCGCGCTCTAAATTTTTGGGTCGTGGCCGATAATGTTCGGAAATGTGCGGCACATAACGCAGTTTCGGTGGCCCATATTTTGGTAAATAGATCCCGGTGAGATATAGTTATTGGCTTATGTAAAAGGCATGTGAGAATTCGATTGCAAGCTCCTATAGCACAATGAACTTTATCCGCTTGCCCACCCGATTCCTGGGAGTAGAAATGTCCGTGACGATGCCCCGCCTGATGCTGCTGGCGTGCCTGCTATCCCCATCCTTTTTATGGCCTTCCTCTGCTTGGGCGTTGGGCCTGGGGGAGATCCACCTGAATTCGGCCCTCAATGAGCCGATGAACGCCGAGATCGACCTGGTCGCGGCCACGCCGGACGAATTGACCGCTCTGCGCGCGACGCTGGCGGACAAGGACGCATTCTCGCGCTACGGCATCGATCGTCCTCCGTTCCTGTCGACACTGACCTTCAAGGTGGGCAAGGGCAAGGACGGCCGGGACGCCTTACTGGTACGTTCGAGCGACGCCATTCCCGAGCCCTTTGTGACGTTCTTGGTGGACGTGAATTGGGCGCGCGGCCACCTGATGCGCGAGTACACGGTGTTGCTGGACCCGCCGGTGTACACGCCGGGTGAATCAGCGAGCAATGCTGCTCCGGTGACCGCCCCCGCCGTTGCCGCCCCTCCGGCTCGGCGCGCTGCGCCTGCGCCCGCTGCGACTCCTCCGGCTGCGGTTCGCGCGCCGGCTGCCGCACCCTCGGCCGAAGCGCCGATTGCCGGCAATACTTATCGAGTCGGCGACGGCGACACGCTCACCAAGATCGCCCGCAGCCTGAATGCCAATTCGCCGGCTAATGTCGACCAAACCATGATGGCCCTGTATCGCGCGAATCCCGATGCATTCGGCGGGAATATCAATATTTTGCGCCGCGGTGCGGTGTTGCGCGTCCCGGGAGCGGAGCAGATAGCCGCATTGAATCAAAGCGAGGCGATGAGCGAAGTGAGTCGCCAGATGGACT
This sequence comes from uncultured Gammaproteobacteria bacterium, assembly GCA_963807505.1. Classification (GTDB taxonomy): domain Bacteria; phylum Pseudomonadota; class Gammaproteobacteria; order Steroidobacterales; family Steroidobacteraceae; genus Bog-1198. The sequence continues at coordinate 221,449 of CAWECC010000004.1, forward strand.
CCTGGCGCTCGGCGAACGGCGGCGCCTCGGGCGGCCACCTGCGGCTCGTAACTCCAGGCGCGGGTGGCGGCGCAGGCGGCGGCCAATCGAATGCTGCCGGCGCGGAAGCACAGGCGCTCAGAGATCGGGTCAAGGACTTGGAGGGGCAGCTCGCGGAATCGCATCGTTTGATCGATATCCGAAACGGCGAACTCAGCGCTCTGCAGCGCAAACTCGGCGTGCCTGCCACGGCGCCGACTCCGGCGCCCCCGACCCCGGCTCAAACCACTCCCGCGCCACCGCCGAGCACGGCACAGGCGCCGGCACCGGCGGCGACCGCTCTGCCGCCACCGGCCGCGAGCACCTCCCCGCCGACGCCGGTCCATGCGCCGACCCACGTGGCCCAAAAGAAACCGGTAGCGGCGCCCGCCGAATCGGGGTCCTGGCTCGACTGGGTAGCCGCCAACTGGTGGGTGCCGCTCGCGGTGATCCTGGCATTCTTCGCACTGCTGTTGTTCGCCGCGTGGCGGCGCCGGCAGAGCAGCCTCGGCGATTCGAGCAAGCTGGAGGACACCGACGTCGCGGACTTCCGCGATCCCACCGCCAAGCTCTCTGCTTTGCGCAAGGGCGACGAGTCGTTCGTGGTCGAGGAATCCGGCGAGCATCGGCAGCCGGAGTTCGGCGACATGCCCGACCCCTTGGGCGATACGCACTCTGAGATCAAATCGCCCGACGACACCCTGTCGAGCGAGAGCGCGGTCAATCTGGATCAGGGCGATCCTCTGGCTGAAGCCGATTTTCATATGGCCTACGGCCTGTACGATCAGGCGGCCGACCTTGTGCGCATTGCTTTGGAGCGCGAACCGGATCGGCGCGATCTGCGGCTGAAGCTGCTGGAGATTTACTTCGTCTGGGGCAATAAGGACGCCTTCTTGCAAACCGCGAAGGGACTGGAGGCGACGCGCGACCGGGCTCCCGCAGGAGAGTGGGAAAAGATCGTCATCATGGGCAAGCAGATTTGCCCCGACGATCCGCTGTTCGCGACGACCGCCGGAAGCGGCCGCGGCGCCGGCGCCTTGGTCGATCTGAACCTGGAGGGCGGCGAAAACCGAGTCGACATCGACTTGTTCGGCGATCCGGAGGGCGAGCGCAGCAAATTGGATCACCCTCTCGCCAAGGAAGGCGACGATACGGCGTCGACCGGGCAATCGCCCGCGCTGCATTCCTCCTCCGATCTCGACTTTACCTTGGACGCCCCGGAGCGCGGTGCGGACGAGTCTCCGACGCGCGAGATGCCGCCGCGCGACGAGCCTACCGTCGAATCCGAGCTGATGGGTTTCACGGATGCACCCACCACCGAGTCGCCTGCCCTGAAGGCGAACGATGTGCGCGAGCGTCTTTCTTCGAGGTTCGGCTCGGCGAGTCCCGATCAAACCGCCGAGGTGTCCATCGACGATTTGGGCTTGGATTTGGATCAGCTCGAAGCGACCGGAGCGCCCTCGATCAGCGACTCGCACCTCGCGGAGACCGATCATCCGACCGACGCGCCCACCATGGTGGCCGGTCTCGACGATAAGTCGCGGCGCATGATGGAGGAGGCGGAGAGCCGCTCGCGCGATCGCGACTTGACCGAATTGGAACGCGAATTGGAGGCCTCTTTCGTCGCCGATCTCGGCTCGGATCACGAGGAAATCAAGACCGCGGTGCTGGGTCCCGAATCCGCGCCCACCGTGCAAATGCCGCGCAATTTCGACTCAGCGTCTACGTCGCGCTTCAAGTCGCCTGAGTTCTCCGATATCGCGGATGCCGAGAAAGTGGACGTGGATTCCACCTCGAAGCTGCGCGGACTGAGCGGCGACAGCATCGATTTGGATCTGGACAGGCTCGCGAACGCATTGGGAAGCGGCGACACCGTCGAGCAGCCCCGCGCGGAAGATGAGATGTTCTCGACCGAGGTATTCGAGGCCAGCCAGCGCAACCGCCGCGTCGATCTGGATGTGGGCGAGGCGTTGAACGGCAGCGAGGCACCGACCAACAAGATGCGGGAGATCACGCCGACGTCGCGCACCACCAAGCTGCAGGCCGACGAGGCGATTCAGGAACTGGAACCGGTGACCATGAGTGAGGTGGGCACCAAACTGGATCTGGCGCGGGCCTATATGGACATGGGCGACCCCGAAGGCGCGCGCAGCATCCTCGAGGAAGTCGTACAGGAAGGCTCCGCCAGCCAGAAACAAGAAGCGCAGCGCCTGATCGAGACGCTGCCCGGCTAACGTGCAGGCCTCACAGGGCGCTGGTAGCCGCCGCGTCGCCGCCATCGTGGAATACGATGGCACCGAATATGCGGGCTGGCAGTCCCAGGATCATGCGGCATCCATCCAGGATGCGGTGCAAGCGGCGCTGTCCTTCGTGGCCGGCGAACCGGTCACCGTCATCTGTGCCGGCCGCACCGACAGCGGTGTGCACGCGGCCGGCCAGGTCATCCACTTCGACACTGGCGCCACACGCACGCCCCGCGCCTGGGTGCTGGGCACGAACACGCGGCTGGCGCCCTCGATAGCCCTGCAATGGGCCGGGGAAGTCACGCCGGGATTCCACGCGCGGCACCGCGCGATTCGCCGTATCTACCGCTACTGCATCTTGAACCGCAGCGCGCGCTCCGCCTTGCAGCGGCTGCGTGCGGCATGGATCCATCGTCCTCTGGACGCGGCGGCCATGCACGCGGCGGCACAGGCGCTGGTTGGAGAGCATGACTTTTCCGCTTTTCGGTCCGTGGAGTGTCAATCGAAGACCCCGATCAGGCGGGTCGAGCGGATCGAGGTACGGCGCCGCGGGGACTATGTATGGCTGGAGATTGCCGCGAACGCCTATCTGCATCACATGGTGCGCAACATCGTGGGCACCTTGGTCGCCGTGCAGGGCGAAGCGGATCCGGCGGCGAGCGTGGCCCAGGTGCTGGCGAGCGCAAATCGCCGCTTCGCGGGGGCCACGGCGCCGTCCGCCGGTCTGTACCTGTGGCGGGTGGAATATCCCCCGGCATTCGGTATCCCCGCGCCGCCGGACGAGGACCTATTGCCGCCATCAACGGCTGCCGCCGCCGCGCGGATTGAGCTAAACTAGCGCATGTCCTGGTTCGAGCGAATAGTCCCGTCGCGTATCAAAACCGAGCGCCGCACACGCTCGGTGCCGGAAGGGCTGTGGATGAAGTGCCCGGCCTGCGACTCCGTGCTGTACCGTGCGGAGATCGAACGCAACCTGCACGTATGTCCGAAGTGCAGCCACCACATGCGGATCAACGCCCGCGAACGGCTGGCGAAGTTTCTCGACACCGGATCGACCACCGAACTTGCCGCCAAGGTGGAACCGGAGGACCCGCTCAAATTCAAGGACTCCAAGCGCTACAAGGACCGGCTGACCCAGGCGCAGAAGCAGACCGGAGAGCGCGACGCATTGATCGTGATGGCGGGAAAATTGGCCGGCTTGGACTTGGTCGCCTGCGCGTTCGAATTCCGTTTTCTCGGCGGTTCCATGGGATCGGTGGTGGGAGAGAAATTCGTCCGCGCGGTCGAGCATTGTCTCGAACATCGCATGCCCCTGGTGTGTTTCGCTGCGAGCGGCGGCGCGCGCATGCAGGAGGCGCTGTATTCATTGCTGCAGATGGCGAAGACCAGTGCGGCGCTCAAACGCCTGTCGGAGGCCCGGCTGCCCTTCGTGTCGGTCATGACGGATCCGACCACGGGCGGCGTGTCCGCCAGCCTCGCCATGCTGGGGGACATCAATATCGGAGAGCCGAAGGCGCTGATCGGCTTCGCGGGTCCGCGCGTGATCCAACAAACCGTGCGTGAAACCCTGCCGGAAGGATTTCAGCGTAGCGAATTCCTGCTCGAGCACGGCGCGCTCGACATGATCGTCGATCGGCGCGAGCTGCGCGATCGCATCGGCGCCATGCTGCGCCTGCTGACCGGCAAAGAACAAGCTGCAGCATAAAGACCGGCCGCGCCATGTCGAGTCTCGAGCAGTGGCTCGCCTACCAAACGCAGGTTCATCCGCAGGCCATTGATCTTGGGCTCGACCGGCTGAACCAGGTCCTTGATCGCCTGGGCTGGCGCCCGCCGAAAGTTCCTGTGATCACCGTGGCCGGGACCAATGGCAAAGGCTCGGTGAGCGGTTACTGCGCCTCCATCATGGCCGCCGCGGGATACCGGGTCGGCACCTTCACATCGCCGCATCTGCGCGACTACCGCGAGCGCATCAGGGTGCACGATCGCTGGGTCAGCGCGGAGGAACTCGTATCGGCCTTCGAACGCATCGAAGCCGCGCGCGGCCAGGTGGGCCTGACTTTCTTCGAGTTCAACACGCTTGCCGCGCTGCTGGTGTTCGAGGCGGCGAAATTGGATGCATGGGTACTCGAAATCGGCATGGGCGGCCGATTGGATGCCGTCAACGTGGTCGATCCGGATGTCGCCGTGGTGGTGAGCATCGGTTTGGACCATCAGGAGTACCTGGGCGCGACCCTCGAAGCCATTGCGCGCGAGAAGGCAGGGATTTTTCGCCGTGGCCGTCCGGCCGTGCTCGGCAGCCTCGACATGCCCGTTGTGGTCGAAGATACGGCCCGTGGGATCGGCGCAGCGCTCAAGCGCTTGGGTTCCGAGTACACCTATGTTCGAGAAGATGCTGCCTGGCAGTACCGTGGCAGCCGCTGGAATTTGCCGCATTTACCCGCGCCCGCGCTCGTCGGGGACACTCAATACGCGAATGCGGCGACGGCCCTCGCGGCCCTCGAGGAGATCGATGTGCGCCTGCCGATCTCCGCCGCGGCGGTGGCGCAGGGGCTCGAGCGGGTACGGCTGGTCGCACGCTTCCAGGTGATTGCTCCCGCCCGGTCCGGCGCACCTACCTGGATATTGGATGTGGCGCATAACCCAGCCGCGGCGCGCGTGCTGGCGCGCAATTTGCGTGATCTCCCGAGCGCGGGTCGCACGCTGGCAGTGTGCGGAATTTTGACCGACAAGGATGCGGCGGGCGTCGCGGCGGAATTGCGCGACTGCGTGGATGTCTGGTGGTGCGTGTCCACCGAGGGAGAGCGGGGCCGCAGCGGCGCCGCGCTGGCGGAAACGGTCAGGCTGAAAGTCGCAGCGCCGGTGCAGGCGGCGGACAGTACGGCCGCCGGCTGCGCGGCCGCTCTCGCCCATGCAAATCCCAGTGATCGAATCCTGGTCTTTGGCTCCTTCCACACGGTGGGACCGGCGCTCGATTGGCTCGAGGCGCACGAGTTTCTGCCACGGACCGAGATTCCCGAATATACTGCGGCGCCCCGAGCCACTTACGTTTGAGGCAGTCGCCATGGAAAGACGCGTAAAAGAACGTCTAGTCGGCGCAACGATCTTGGCGGTGCTCATCGTGCTGATAGTGCCGGAGCTTTTATCGGGCCCCCCGACGGCTCCCGTCGGCCCCAAGCTCCCGATGAGCGCACCGGAACCGGTGCGCAACGTCACCGTGGACCTGGCCACGGCGAAGCCGCCGGTTATCGAGCCAGCAACCCCCGCCCCGGTTCCCGCCCCACAGCCGCCGGGAACGCCGAGCGGAGCCGCTGAGCGCACGGAGTCCGGTGCCGGCGCGACAGCCGGTGCTGGTGCAACGGCCGGTACCGGTGCAACGGCTGGTGCTGGCGCGACCGCCGGCGCCGGTGCGGTTCCGCTTGAATCTGCGGCGCCGACCCCCACAACACCTGCGCAGGCCACGGTTTCGAAAGCCGCGGCGGCGGGCCATGGGTGGACGGTGCAGCTCGGCAGCTTTGCCAGCCGCGCGAACGCCGACAAATTGGCACGCCAGGTCAAGGGGCAGGGCTTTTCGGTATTCGTACTGTCGAGCGGATCCGGAGCCGCCGCGCGGTACCGCGTGCGCATCGGCCCCCTGGCGGACCGCGGGGCCGCCACCCAGGCGGCCGCGAAGCTGAAGGGCTTGGGACATATCGGGAGCCTGGTGCCCCCGGCTTGATTTGAGGTTTGTGACGCTCGTTTCACAACGTCACCCAGCATGGTCCGGTAGAATGAATGCCCTAAACATGGCCGATGTAATAATAATTTTGGTTCTGCTGAGTTCGACCATCATCGGGTTACTGCGTGGATTCGTGCGCGAAGCCGCATCCTTGGTTTTCTGGATCGTCGCCATCTGGGCGGCATGGAAGTTCGGGCCTATCGTCGTGCCTCACTTGGGAGGCTTGCTCGCGGATCCAAAAGTGGCGCCCTGGGTCGGACGATTGTGTGTGTTGGTGATCGTCCTCTTGATCGGCTGGATCGTCGGCATGCTGCTCGGCTACTTCACGCGCAGCCTGGGATTGGGCGCAATGGATCGGGTGTTAGGGCTGCTGTTCGGCATGGTGCGCGGCGCCTTGCTCGTGGGCTTGTTGATCATCGGCTGCGAACTGCTGCATTTGAATCACGAAGAGTGGTGGAACCGTTCGAAATTGGTTCCCTACGGCGAAACGGTCGGCGACTGGCTGCGGGCCATGGTCGGCGAGAAAGGCGAGCCTTGGGCCAAGCTCGAGCGCCTGACAGGGGTCAAAGTCGGTCCGAACTAGCGGAGGTTCTTCATGTGCGGAATCATCGGAATGGTGGGCGTGAGTGCCGTCAATCAACGCATCTATGACGCGCTGACTGTGCTGCAGCACCGTGGCCAGGATGCCGCGGGCATCATGACCTCGGCGAACGGTGAGTTGTTCATGCGCAAGGATTCGGGGTTGGTGCGCGATGTGTTCCAGCAGAAGCACATGCTCAAACTCAGGGGCAATGTAGGGATAGGGCATGTCCGGTATCCGACGGCGGGCGCCGAGAGTGCGAACGATGCGCAGCCATTTTACGTGAACTCGCCTTATGGCATTTGCCTGGGCCACAACGGCAATCTGACCAATGCCCGCGAACTCACCGAGGTGCTGGTGCGGGAGGATCGCCGCCATCTGAACACCAAGTCCGATTCCGAAGTGCTGCTGAACGTGCTCGCGTCCGAGCTGCAGCGCGTCGGCACGCCGCGCGTCACGCCGGCGGATATTTTTGCGGCCGCGAACGCGGTGTACCGCCGCTGCCGGGGCGGCTACGCGGTGGTGGCGATGGTGATCGGTCACGGAATTTTGGGCATTCGCGATCCGAACGGGATACGTCCGCTCGTGATCGGCAAGCGCGACACCAAGAAGGGCACCGAGTGGATGCTGGCCTCCGAGAGCGTGGCTCTCGACATGCTGGGATTCGACATGGTGCGCGACGTGGCGCCCGGCGAGGCCGTGTTCATCGATGAGCTGGGCCGTTTCTACGCGCAGCAATGCGTCGCCATGGCCCGGCATACGCCGTGCATTTTCGAATACGTCTATTTCGCGCGGCCCGACTCGATCATCGACAATATCTCGGTGTACAAGGCGCGATTGCGTATGGGCGAATGTCTGGCCGAGAAGATCAGGCGGGAACGGCCCGACCACGATATCGACGTCGTCATTCCCATCCCCGACACCAGCCGCACCAGTGCGGTGCAGGTCGCGCAGCTGCTCGGCATCAAGTACCGCGAGGGCTTCATCAAGAACCGCTACATCGGCCGCACGTTCATCATGCCAGGCCAGGAGCAGCGCTCGAAGTCGGTGCGCAGCAAGCTGAACGCCATCGATCTGGAATTCCGCGGTAAGAACGTGCTGCTGGTCGATGATTCCATCGTGCGGGGAACGACATCCGCGCAGATCATCGACATGGCGCGCGAGGCGGGAGCCAAGAAAGTCTATTTCGCATCCGCGGCTCCGCCGGTCCGCTATCCCAATGTCTACGGCATCGATATGCCCGACGCGTCGGAACTGGTGGCCGCCGGCCACACCGACGAGGAGGTTCGGGACATCATCGGCGCCGATTGGTTGATCTATCAGGATTTGGAAGATCTGGAGCATGCGGTTCGCCACGACAATGCGAAGATCGAGGATTTCGATACATCGTGCTTTTCGGGCGTGTACGTCACGGGCGACGTGACGCCGGAGTATCTGAAACGGTTGCGCGGAGAGCGGTCTGACGAAGCCAAGCAGCAGCGCCGCGATGATGCCGGTCGTGGACTCAAGTCGGTCCGATAACCTGCCCGTGCCGGCCGGCGGCGTGCCATGCGTCTATTGGTGATCGCTGCACGCGACGATTATCGACTGCTGGTCAGAAAGCACGTTGAGATCGAATGGCCGGATGCCGCCCTGGTGGAACACCGCCTGGGCGAGGATGGCCCTCTCGACGCGCAGTTTGCTGCCGTTGGCTTCGACGCGGTCATCATCGTCGGCGCGCCGCCGACCAGCGCCGCGGAGGCGCTGGCGACCGGCCTGCTGGCCAAGCCCGAGTTCGCGCCCATCGTGCTGCTCATGCTGCAGGACGCACCGGCGTCCGAACCTGCCGCGGTTCCCGGGCTGTACCGGCTTTTCGGCCGCAAGATCGATCGTGAACGGCTCGTCAAGGCCATCACGGCCGCTTCGCGCGAACACAGGCAGGCACTCTCCATGCAGAGGGCGCATCCCGATTTTGAACAGCGCTACCGCTTCGGGTCCGTGATGATCCGCGGCCATCGCTGCATCCGGCAAGTCGGCAGCGGCGGCATGTGCACCATTTATCTCGCCGAGAGCGAGCGTGCCGGCACGCTGGTCGTGCTCAAGGTGTTCAGTCAGGTGCCCGACGTTTCCGAGCGCATCGTCAGCTTCGACCGCTTCCTGCAGGAATATGAAATCGTTGCCGGCTTGAAGCACAGGAATATCGTGCGAATCTACGATCTCGGCATCGCTGACGATCACGCCTACATTGCGATGGAGCATTTTCCGGCCGGCGATTTGCGGCAGCGGATGAAAAAGCCGCTGCTGCCGATCACGGCGCTCAAATTCCTCGAGCAGACCGCCAGCGCACTCGAGGCCATTCACTCGGTCGGGGTGCTGCACCGGGATCTGAAACCGGCCAATGTGATGCTGCGCGCCGACGGCTCGGTGTGCCTCATCGATTTCGGGCTGGCCAAGGCGAACGAATTGGATGTGTCGCTGACGGGCACGCGGGAGATATTCGGCACGCCGTACTACATGAGTCCGGAGCAGGGACACGCCGAGGAAATCGACGGGCGCAGCGATCTATACAGCTTGGGTGTCATGTTCTACGAGATGCTGACCGGCTTGAAGCCCTACACCGGTGCGACCGCCATGGAAGTGATCTACAAGCACAAGCGGGCGGATATGCCGGAGATTGCGCCGCAATTCGCCGACTACCGGGAGATATTGCTACGCTTGCTCGCCAAGTCGCCGGCGGACCGGTATCAGTCGGCCGGCGCGCTGCTCGAGGCGATTTCGTCGCTGAAGACTCCGGCGTGATTTCAGGTTCCCCGAGCTTCACGCATCCTTTGCTGCGTGTTCCCACCCCCTCGGACTGGGTGGCCCAGGCCTGTGCCTCGCCGGATGTGCTGATCATCGATCACGCCAATTGCGAGAAGAAGGCGGCGTCGACCGCGCTCGCGCTGATGTTCGCCTATGCGGAGGATCTCGAGCTGACGGACAAGATGTCGCGGCTGGCCCGCGAGGAGCTGCGTCACTACGAGCAGGTGGCCAAGCTCATCCGGGCCCTGGGGGTGACACCGCAGCGGCTCGCTCCCGGACGCTACGCCGAGCGCCTGCGCCGCCTGGTGGCAAAGGCCGAGCCGCATCGCGAAGTCGATCTAATGATCTGCGGCGCCTTCATCGAGGCGCGGTCCTGCGAGCGCTTCGCCGTCTTGAGTGCAGCCATTGGTGCTCCCTTGGGTGACTTGTTTCAGGGTCTGCACAATGCCGAGGCGCGCCATTACAGGGTGTATTTGGATCTGGCGCGGCGCGCCGGCAAGCGCGCGGGGGTCGAGCTGCAGCCGCGAATCGAGGAGTTTGCCGCACTCGAAGCGCAGCTGATCACCGAACCTGACACGGTGTTTCGATTTCACTCAGGACCGCTTTAATCCGGCGTGGCCAAAGGACGTTGGTGCTTGCTGCAAGGCAGCAAAACGCTAGCGTTCCTCAGCGAGGCAGCGACTCGAGCTCGGGCCCGTTCTCGTCCCAGCGCAGCAAGCTGCCCTGGTCGTACCAATCGCCGAGCACGATGCGCGTGCAGGGACGGCCGTCGACCTGCAGGGCGTGAATGGCGGGCCGGTGCGTGTGTCCATGCAATAGGGTGGTGGTTCCGGCGCTGCGCAAAGCCGCGGCGACGCTGCCGGCGTTGACGTCGGTGATGGCGTATTCCACTGCGGCGGTGTGCGCCTGGCTGCCGGCGCGTGCGGCGCCGGCGAGCGCGCGGCGCGATGCAATCGAGAGGGCGAGAAATTGGCGCTGCCAAGCCGGCTTCGCGCACCGTGGCGCGCAGGCGCTGGTAGGCGCGATCGTCGGTGCACAAGCGCGTCGCCGTGCATCACCAGTACGGGTTCTCCGTACAGAGTCACGATCAGGGGATCGGGCAGAAGCTGGGCGCCGCGTCATGCGGCAGAAGCCTTCCGCCAGCAGAAAATCGCGATTGCCGTGCATGACGAAACACGGCACGCCCACGCGAGGTCAGTGCATGAATTCCCGCGATCGCCGCGGCTTGCGATGGATCCGCGGCATCATCGCCGACCCAGGATTCGAACAGGTCGCCGAGGATGTACAAGGCGTCGGCGTCGGATCGCCTCGGCGGCAAGAAAGCCCAGGAATTGATCGGTGATCGCCGGGCGGCTCGCGTCGATGTGCAGATCTGAAATGAAAAGCGCGGCCACGCGAGGCTAGGAGCCGGCGGCGGTCAAGAGCCCGCGATGGTCAAGGGGCGGCAACGCGCTCGATTCGCTCGATTATCACCGGTTCCACCGGGCGTCTTCCTTGAATGCCCCATGCGTGTTCGTCGCGACATTGCCGATCTTGTCGACCACGTCCATGCCTTGAACGACTTTGCCGAAGACCGCATAGCCCCAGCGCGTCTTGACTGGGATCGAGCGCCTCGTTGTCGTAGAGATTCACATAGAACTGCACATCGCCGCCATGCGGTTCGGCGCCGCGCGCCATGCCCACGGTGCCGCGCACATTGGTCAGGCCATTGCCGGATTCATTGACCACCTTGGCGGGCGCGGGACGTCGGCTTATAGTCCTTGTCGAAGCCGCCGCCTTGAATCACGAAGTTCGCGATCACGCGATGAAAAATCGTGCCGGTATAATGTCCCTGGTCGACATATTTCAGGAAATGCGGGACGGTCAGCGGCGCCCGTTCGGCATTCAATTCGATGATGAAGTTGCCCATCGAGGTGACCACCCGGACCTGAGTCGCAGGGCCCGCGGGTGTGACTGCGGCGGAGCCATCGGTCTTCGACTGGGTCTTGGCGGCGGCAGCGCCGGCGCCCGAGCTTGCCGCAGCCGTCCCCGACGCGGCGGGGGGAGCGTCGGCCGCGAAATTCAACGTGGGAAAGGCGGCTGAAATCAATCCGGCGATGAGTATTATCTGTTTCATGCTTCGGGATTCTACTCGAATAGGTACAATCTTGAGATATGTCCGTAACGCTCGATTCGCTGCCCGTCATCACGCGCTTTGCGCCCAGCCCCACCGGTTCCCTGCACTTAGGGAATGCGCGCACGGCGCTTTTCAGCTACCTCTGGGCCCGCAAGAGCGGCGGCCGCTTCATTTTGCGCATCGAGGACACCGATGTCGAGCGCAGCCAGTTGCGCTTCCGCGATGAATTGATGGCGGACCTGCGCTGGCTGGGCATCGATTGGGACGAGGGGCCGGATATCGGCGGTCCGTCGGCGCCTTACTCCCAGGCGGAACGCGGCGAGTTTTACCAGACCTTGTTCGAGCGGCTTGAGGGCAAGCGGGCTGGCGTATCCTTGCTACTGCACGGCGGAGGAACTGGAGCTGTCGCGCAAACTGCAGCGCATGGCCGGCAAGCCGCCGCGCTATGCGGGGACCTGCCGGCATCTGACGGCGCCGCAGCGGGCGGAACGCGAGGCTCGGGGCCTGAGGCCGACGCTTCGATTCGCCGTGCCGGCCGATGCAGGTCATCGAATTCACCGATGCCGTGCATGGACCGCAGCGATTCCTGTCCGGTGACATCGGCGACTTCATCATCCGGCGCGACGACGGCACCTCGGCGTTCTTCTTTTGCAATGCCGTCGACGATTCGGTCATGGGAGTCACGCAGGTGCTGCGCGGCGATGATCATCTTACCAATACGCCGCGCCAGCTCATGCTTCTGGATGCATTGGGGATGCGCCGTCCCGGCTATGGCCACGTGGGCTTGTTGGTCGGCGAGGACGGCGCGCCGCTGTCGAAGCGGCACGGCAGCACCAGTGCTCAGGAATTTCGGGCCCGCGGCTTCCTTCCCGAGGCCGTCCTCAATCACTTGTTCCGCCTGGGACATGCGAGCGACCACGATGGCTGGCTGGCCGCCGCCGACATGCCGGCGCACTTCCGCCCGGAGCATCTCGGCCGCGCACCGGCGCGTTTCGACGAGGCCCAATTGGCGCACTGGCAGAAGGAGACGGTGGAGCGAATGTCGGCCGCGCAAATCGGAACCTGGCTGGACTCGGGCGATTCGGCTGATTTCATCGAGTTGGTACGCCACAATGTGGTGCTGCCCGCCGACGCGGCTCCTTGGCGGGCGGTGGTGCGGGGCGACTTGCCGCCTCTGGGTGAGGCAGAACGGAGCGTCGTTGCAGCTGCCGGGCCGGGATTCTTCGCCGCCGCCGCCGCGGCCTTCGAACGATCAGCGTCGGATTTCAAGCAGTTGACCAAAATTCTGAAAGAAGGCACGGGACGCAAGGGAGCGGACCTGTTCATGCCGCTCAGAGTCGCCTTGACCGGCCAGACTCATGGCCCCGAACTCGGGCCTCTGCTCAAACTCATGCCGCCGGAGACGGCGCGCCGCCGCCTCGAGTCCCATGCTCAAAATTCATAATTCCCTTACGGGAGAGAAACAGGAGTTCAAGTCTCTGCGGCCCGGCGAAGTCCGCATGTATGTCTGCGGAATGACGAACTACGACTATATCCATGTCGGTCATGCGCGCATGCTGACCGTGTTCGATCTCATCCAGCGCTACCTGCGTTCCTCCGGCTACGCAGTCACCTATGTCCGCAACGTCACCGACATAGACGACAAGATCATCGAGCGGGCAGCCGCGAATGGTGAAAACTGGGCCGATCTGGCGCGGCGCTTCACCACGGCCATGCATGAGGACTGCGCCACTCTTGGGCTTCGAACACCAGACTTGGAGCCGCGGGCCACCGAATACATTGGCCCGATAATCGACATGACCCAGACCTTGATCGACAAGGGCTACGCCTATGTCGCAGTCAACGGCGATGTCATGTATTCGGTGCGCAAGTTCTCGAATTACGGCCGGCTGTCGGGCAAGAAAATCGACGACTTGCGCGCCGGCTCGCGCATACAGGTGGATGAGGCCAAGCTCGATCCCCTGGATTTCGTGCTGTGGAAGCATGCGAAGCCGGGCGAGCCCTCCTGGCCCTCGCCCTGGGGCGACGGCCGTCCCGGCTGGCACATCGAATGCTCGGCCATGTCGACGCAACTGCTCGGCGGCTATTTCGACCTCCACGGCGGCGGCGAAGATTTGAAGTTTCCGCACCACGAGAACGAGATTGCGCAATCCTGCGCGGCCTGCGGCACGCCCTTCGTCCACGTATGGATGCACAACGGCTTCGTGCGGGTGAACGATGAGAAAATGTCGAAGTCCCTCGGCAATTTCTTTACGGTGCGCGAGGTTCTCAAGACCTTGCGCGATCCGGAGGTGCTGCGGTTCTTCCTATTGAGCAGCCACTATCGCGGGCCCATCAATTATTCGACCGTGCAGCTCGCGCAAGCGGACGAGACCTTGCTGGGGCTGTACCGCTCTTTGAAGGATGGAGGCGCATCGGGACCCGTCGATGCCGGGTGGCTCGGGAGATTCCGCGACGCCATGGACGACGATTTCAATACTCCCGAGGCGCTGGCGGTCATGCAGGGCGTGGCGCGGGAACTCAATCAGGCGAAGGCGGCGGGGAATACAACCAAGGCTGCGGGTGCGGCGGCGACGCTGCGCGCCATGGGCGCGGTACTCGGCGTGCTGCAGCAGGACCCGGATACGTTTTTGAAGCGCAGCGTCGGCGACAAGATCATGTCCGATGCGGACGTTGAAAATCTGCTGGCGGCGCGCCGTGCGGCACGCTCCGCCAAGAATTTCGCGGAATCGGACCGCATTCGCGAACAATTGACCGCCGCCGGAATCCTGCTCGACGACAAGGCGGGCGGCGTCACTGAGTGGCGGCGGGCATGAGCCCTGCACGGTGATGTTGACCGGTTCACAGGGTCAGGGGGGATAAGAGGCTGGACGCCAACGTAAAGGCAGCAGTTGGCGTCCAGCCTCTTATCCCCCCTGACCGTGCGCACTGGCCGAGGTACATCACCACGCAGGAGGTTCATCACCGCGCAGGAGGTACATCACCATCAGAGGGAGCGGATCGAGTGCTCTTGGCGCGGTGGTGTGGAGCGGTGAGAGTATCCGGCCGAGGGGCTGAGCCGTTGCCGGGCAACTGCTTCCTCGTTGCCCGGCAACGGCTCAGCCCCTCGGGCGGATACCGTCAACCGGCCCATATCATCGCGCCAGGGACTAGGATCGCCGGCTGGCGAGTATGCCCACTGCGAGACCCACCACGGCTGCAATGCCGATCACCTGCCAGGGATTGTCGCGCACGAAACCGTCGGTGCGCTGGCCGATTTGCCGGGCGCCGGAGCCGATCTGGGCCGCCGTGTCGGCCGCCGCGCTTTTTGCGGCGACCAGTGCGAGCCGCACTTTGGCGCGGACCCTGGCAATGTCGGGCGACTCGATATCCTTCACGGCGTTGGTCAGATCCTCGACGCTGTCCAGAAAGCCTTTGACGGCATCATTGGCGACATGGCCGGCCTTGCGCGCGGCGGACGAATTGGCTGCAGATTCCATTGAGACTCCTCGTTCGAGTGGATTGGCCGCCTCAGGCGCGGCGACCGACGCTCATCAAAAAGCTGACCAGCGCGCCGATCAGAAAAACGATGAACAGTATTTTCGCTATGCCGGCGGCGCCGGCGGCGATGCCACCGAAGCCGAATACGGCAGCCACCAAGGCAATGATGAAGAAGACAACGGCATAATGAAGCATGATCGCACCTCTTGCGGCAGGGCGGCATTTTCTGCCAATGGCAACAGTGTGCGTGAATGAGTTCGGCAGTGCCGTCGGCAGGCATCGTCGTAATCTGTAGGACATAGCTCACGGCCGCGGGCCGGGGACAATGATGAAGACACTACTGATCGTTTACCACTCGATGACCGGGGGAACGCTGCAAATGGCGCAGGCGGCGGCTGCCGGTGGCCGCGGCGAGCCTGAGCTGCGAGTATCCCTGCTGCGCGCGGGCGATGCACAGGCGGCCGATGTGCTCGAAGCCGGCGGCTATATTTTTGCGACACCGGAAAATCTGGCCGCGATGTCGGGTCAGATGAAGGATTTTTTCGATCGCACCTACTATTCGGCGCTCGATCGGCTCAATGGCAGGCCGTACGCGACGCTGATCTGCGCCGGCAGCGACGGCCACAGCGCCGCGCAGCAAATCGAACGCATTGCAACCGGCTGGCGCCTGCGGCCCATTGCCGATCCTCTCATCGTCTGCACGCGCGCGCAGACCGCGGAAGAGATTCTCCGGCCGAAGCACATAGCGGAGCGCGACCTGAAATCCTGCGAAGAGCTCGGTGCGGCGATGGCGTCGGGTATCGCGTTGGGCATTTTTTAGTGCCCATGCGCCACGTGATGTTGAGCGGTTGACGGTATTCGCCCGAGGGGCTGAGCCATGGCCGGGCAACGAGGCAGCAGTTGCCCGGCCATGGCTCAGCCCCTCGGGCGAATGCTCTCACCGATCGACACCACCCCGCCAAGGGCACTCAATCTGCTCGTCCTGGGTCATGCACATCCGGCACGGTGATGTGGGTCGGCCCAATGCGCACAGTCAGGGGGGATAAGAAGCTGGACGACAACTGCTGCCTTTACGTTGTCGTCCAGCTTCTTATCCCCCCCGACTGTGTGACGGGTCAACATCACCGTGCCGAGGTGCTTAGTTCGACTGCGGCGAGTGTGGGTTCTCGGCAGGCAGCGCCACCGGTGGCGTTTCGGGCGATGCCGTGGGTGCCGTCGCGGCGCGCGCCCGCGCCTGATCGTTGGGCGAGGGCGGCAGCTGCTGCGCCTCCAAGGTGGCGGGATTGATCACCGTGGGAGCATCACGCAGCTTCACGTAGAGCGGGCCGGTCACGGGGTGAGGAACCGGCAACGCTGATCCGAGGAATCCGTCGGGGACCTGCATGGGATGAGTGAATCCCGGATCGCTGGACACGGAGTCGACGAGAAACAGATTCGAACCGGAGAGTTTGCACGCCAGCTCCGGCGTCGAAGGGCAGGTGAGGTCCTTCAGCACGGGCAGCCGCACCAAATCGCCCAAGGGCTGCCAGTCCCCGGCGATGCCTTTGTCGACCACCCGAAACTGCAGCGGTCCGAACGCGGAGGCACCGAACGACTTGGCCGGATTGAGTGTGGCCACCGCGACCTGGGCATTCTCGAGCGTGATGCCGCCGTTGACGAAGCTCAGCACGGTTGCGGACGATTCATCGCTCGTGGTGACTTCAATGTTCTCGTCCCGCGAAAAATACGCGGGCCACTGCGTGCGCACCGCGAAGGTGAGCGTGGCGTCCTGCGGCAGCTCGCGCGGGTCCACCAATTGAATATTGCTGTCCTTGCCGGAGGCGGACGATTGGGCGTTCTTGCCGATCAGCGTCACCCGGGGGCGTGGCGCATCCACGGTGGCGGTCGCGGGCACCACTCGGCCGTCCTTCAGCGTGATTTTCACGGCGATGCCATGCTCCTGCTTGAGGGCTGCCGCGGCCTGAGCGTCTTGCGCGATCAACGGCAGCGCGTCACTGCCGTTGCGGGTCGACAGTTCGCCCGGCACGAAGACGACGTTCTTCATCGACAGGCTCGCCACCTCGTCGAGGCGGCTGCCCTGCAGCATTCCCTGTGCGTCTCCGGAATGAATGTCGAAGCCGTCGTAGTGACCTGCTTCGGCAAAGGCCTGTATGGAAACGGGTTCGGGTTGAGCGGCGCCGAACTGAGTCACCACCAGGGTCATGGCGCCGGGCTTGGCGTCCTGCAGCGGCAGCTTCACTTCGAGTTCGTTGGCTTTGACCGCCTTCCATTCCGCTTTCAATTCCTTGCCGGCGGGGTCCTTCAGCATGATGCCGTCCACACAACTGACGTTATCCGCCTGCAAGTGGACGGTATCCTGGCGGCCGACCACCAACGCGTCCTCGTCGCCGGCGGCGAGTTCCCAGCCCTTGCATGCGCGCATTCATCAGGACGAATCCCGGCCCATGGTAGCGTTCAAAGCCCCAGTAGCCTTGCAGAGACGCATGCACGCTGTCTCCCAATACCGCGGAATGCAGCGCAGAAGTGTCGACGACGTAGCCGCCCTGCGCTGCATCGGCCGTGGCGGGCAGGTCGATGGTCTTGCCGTCCTGCCCGGTCAGGCTCAATGTCACGTCCGTGCGCATAGCCGGTGGAAAACACCAAAGGCGCGCCGTCCACCGGCAGCACCAGACGAGGTCCGGCCGGCGCAGTAGATCTCCTTGGGATTTACTGCATGCAATGGAGGCAGCTGCGCCTGTTCCACCGCCGGCAGCGCCACCACCAGGACCGATTTCGGGCTGTGAAAGGATGGCGCCGCGTTCAGCGTCAGAGCGATCTTGTCGCCGTGCGGCGACGCCAGCGCCGGAATGTATTGATATTGCGCGGTACGGAAGGAGTCGAAGATGCGTGCGATATCGAGCACCGACGCGATGTACGGGCTGTAGTAGCCGTAGCTGAGCTGCGGCGTATAGCTTGCCTCCATCGCCAAATCGCTGCCCGGACCCGAGGTCAGCGCCTCGACGATCGAGGTGCTGTGCCCATCGTTCAAAATGAGCGACTCCTGGCCCTGCGTCAGGCACGGAGCCTGCAGCTCGGGAATCTTGTCGAGGCACTTCTCATCGACTTTGATGGCCAGGCTTCGGGCCAGGAGCGGGGCGGCTTCCGCGAGCTTGGACGGGTCTGCGTCGTTGAGGCCGTGGACTCGCCGCGAGATAGCGTTCCAGGCGAGAACGGTCGAGCTCGGCTTGATTGAGATCTTGCGAGGCGCGGACGAACGCGCCTGGACGCCCGCGCACCGTGCCCACCAAGGTCCTAAAGTCGCCGCGCGTTTCCGGGGCGAGGAACAGCAGCACCTGCTGCGCGCCCTCGGGCACGGTCACCGTCAGCCCGTCATTGGGCGCATTTGTCGGTCCAGGTCTTGCAGGAAAAGAACCAGGTCTCGGGTGGGGGGTTGGTCGAGCCGCTCAAAAACGCGGCCACCATCAAATAATGGGCCGACTGCGTGGCCGGCAGATCAGCCTTGATCCATAGGCGGTCTCCGGCGACCAGATTGGGAACCGCGGATAGGGGCAACGTCTTTGCGCCCCGGGTGATATTGACCTCGAGAGTGGGTCCGGCGAGGTCGAACGGCGCAGTGTCGGCCTGAGCCGTTGCAGCTAGAATTGTTGCTAATATGAACGTGTGACTTCGCGAAAGCATAGGATAAAGAGCCCCTGAGATTCGGTTCAGCCTGGGCTTAGAGCGCCGTTCGACCGCGAAGTTCGCGATGTCGGAGAAACGGCAAATCAGGACCACCGGAGTTCATATGCACATAACGCGCGGCCAATGCATGCATCTGGATGCCGCCACGGCCACCGACGCGATCCGGGTGTTCTTGGCATGACGGAAGTCAGCGGCCACGGGATAGCGGACGGCCCCGCCTTTCGCGGCCGCAAAGCTCAGATGTTTCCGCAGCTGACCGCGGCACAGATCGCCAGGCTCGAGGCGCATGGCACTCATCGCCGCATGAGCGCAGGCGAGATATTGGCGGAGCCCGGCGACCGCAATATCCCCATGCTCGTAGTGCTCTCGGGCAGCATCGAAGTGGTCCAGCCAGGCATGGACGGCGAAGTTTTGGTCGTGGTGCACACGGCGGGCAGCTTCTCGGGAGAAATGAGCACGCTTCAGGGCATCGGCAGTCTGGCGCGTTCGCGGGTCCGCGAAGCGGGCGAGGTTCTGGTGATCACCGAGGAGCGCCTTCGCGCCATCATTCAGACCGATGCCGAGCTTAGCGAACTGTTCGTGCGCGCCTACATTCTGAGGCGCGTAGGTTTGATTGCGTCGCAAAGCGGCGACGTCATCCTGCTGGGCTCGACCCATTCGGCCGGAACTTTGCGGCTGCAGCAATTCCTGACCCGAAATTCCTTTCCCTTCGTCAATCTCGATGTGAACACGGATCAGGGCGTGCAGGCGCTGTTGGAACGGTTTCACGTCTCGGCGGAGGATGTCCCGGTGGTGCTGTGCCGAGGCGAAGTGGGCGACGTGCGCTGCGGAAGCGTCAAACGGGTGGCGGCAGCGGTAGGGGAAGGTTCCGCCTGCGTGCAGCAAGTGCATCAGGCGCTGCAACATTGAAGGACCCGGCCAAAAGGTGAATCGTAACCAGCGCCACGCAGCCACAGGCGAGATAGCTGCGAAAATCTTCGGCGGTCCGGAGCATGGAGCGATGCGGCTCGCCGCCGAGAATATCGATGGCCAGGTTGAAGAACATCAATAGGTAGAGCACCAGGTACACCCGCCGTGACAGCTTGCGGGAAAACGCATGGATATCGAACCCCGGGTTGCGGGACGGGCGGCGCGCACCGAAGTAAAATCCCGCTATCACGGACCCCCACAATAGTGCGCCGAACAAGGCGTGACAGTGCAGCGACCATGCCGCGGCGGAGCCTGCCCACGAGTCATGAAGCAGGCCGAGAATGCCCGCCGCCAGGGCGAGCAGCAGCGAAAGCGGCGGGCGAGCGGCGCCGGTGGTTGCCATGGGTATTCTCATGCTTTGCAATGCAAAGTATAGAGTTTCAAAGCGGAGCGCAAGCACAGTTGACCGCCGTGCGGCTTTGGGGTATGTGACTTTGTGTAGCAAAATGGAAATGAGGGCATTCGATGAAAGACCTGCGCCAGGCACTGTCCGAGATTCACACCATCCGCAATCAGGTGGCGCGCGGCACGGAGTTTCGCGGCTACGGCCCCGCATCGATCGCCGTCAGCGGAATCCTCGCGCTCGTGGTCGCGGCGTTGCAGGCACAGTGGATGGCGAAAACGTCGAAGCCGGATCCCGCGACATGGCTCGCGGCATGGGCCGCGACGGCGGCCGTGGTGGTGCTTCTGACCGGCATGGAGACTTTCGCGCGCGCGCGCCGGGTCCATGTGGGACTTGCGAGAGAAATGGTCCAGTCCGCGGTCTCCCAGTTCCTGCCCTCCATCGTGGTCGGATTTCTGTTGACGGCCGTCATCATGAGGGCAGCCTCCCAGCTGTGCTGGATGTTGCCCGGCCTGTGGGAATTGATCTTCAGCCTAGGGGTATTCGCGTCGTGCCGGTTTCTTCCGCGGCAGATGTTTGCAGTCGGAGTCTGGTATCTGGCCGCCGGGCTCTTCTGCCTGGCAGCCGGCAGCGCGACGCAAGCCCTCTCGCCCTGGTCGATGGGTATCCCCTTCGGCGTCGGCCAGCTTCTGGTCGCCGCCGTTCTTCAGTTCGGGTATGGAGAGTCCCTTGAATAAGCGTGGCACCAAGAAGAACACCTCTCCTCGTTTCGCATACGATGGACTGGACCGGGTCATTCACGAACGCGCACGCCTGAGCGTGCTCACTTCGCTCGTCACTCATTCAAAAGGATTGCTGTTTGGCGATCTGAAGCAACTGTGCGCGCTGACGGACGGAAATCTCAACCGGCATTTGCAGGTACTCGAGGAGGCAAAGTTGATCACGATCACGAAAGGCTTCCAGAATAACCGCCCGCTGACGTTTTGCCGCATTACCGCATTGGGGCGCAGGCGCTACGTCGATTATCTCACCGTGCTCGAGCAAGTGCTGTTGGATGCCGCGGCCGCCGTAAAACCCGAGTGGAGCCTCAAAGAGGCTACCTGACGGGACCGTCAGGCGGCGGCATGAATCAGCTTGCTCGGCGGTCCTCGCCGAATGCGGCGCGGCCGGCTAGTGTCTATGACAAAGGGAACCGGTTCAACTGTGACATGTCACATTGGAGTGCTAATGCCGCATGTCATACTGGCAAGGAACACCGCGGCCGCCCGGACGGCCCGCTGCGGCATTTTGAAGATGACCCGGAATCGTGAACCTTTGATGAATCTGACAAGCCCCGTCGGTGGTAAGTTCGCGGGAAGAGCGCCGTGATTTCGATCCGTTCCGTACTCCCCTGGGTGGGATTTGCGCTCGCGGCGTTCGCGATGGCCTACGGCGTCATCGCGTGCATTGCCGTGAGCATGCGCGTCAGGACCTCGCGGCTCACGCCGAGGAAGCTGCCTGCGGTCACGATTCTAAAGCCGCTGTGCGGCGCCGAACCAGAAACGTACGAATGCCTGCGGTCTTTCTGCGATCAGGCTTACGATGAGTTTCAGGTGATCTTCGGGGTCCGCGATTCGGACGATCCGGCCCTCGCCATCGTCGATCGATTGAAACAGGAGTTTCCGCAGCGCGATTTACAGGTCGTCGTCGACCGGCGGGATCATGGCAGCAGCCGCAAGGTGAGCAATCTCGCCAATATGATGACGCTGGCGCGCCACGAGTTTTTGGTGCTGTCGGACAGCGATGTCCGGGTGCAGCGGGACTATCTCGCCAGGATCGTGGCGCCGCTTCTCGACCGCGACGTCGGCATCGTCACATGCGCCTATCGGGGCTGTCCGCGCCGAGGCTTGTGGTCGCTCCTGGGATCGCTGTTCATCAACGAATGGTTCATACCGTCGGTGCTCGTGGCGGCCATGGCCGGCTCGAGATCCTTCGCCTTCGGCGCAACCATCGCGATGAGGCGTCAGGTACTCGAGAGAATCGGCGGCTTTGCGTCGATTGCCGATCAATTGGCGGACGACTATCGGCTGGGTGAGTTGACACGCCGTCTGGGGCTGCGCACGGTGCTCTCCGAGGTGGTGGTCAACGTTTGCGTTGCCGAACGCAGCTTCGGCGATCTCGTGCGCCACGAGCTGAGATGGCTGCGCACCATCCGCGCGATTCAGCCCCTCGGGTATGCCTTTACCTTCGTCACCTTCGGTGTGCCGGTGGCGGCACTGGGTACTGTGCTGGACGGAGGCGCGGCACCCGCCGTCGGGTTGCTCGCTGCAACGGCGGCTGCGCGAGTCATGCTGCATTTGTCGATGCGCGAGCCGGGCCGAAACCGCACACAGCTTGCGCTTTTGCCGCTGCGCGACTTGTTGATCTCGAGCCTGTGGGCTTGGAGTTTCGTCACGCGCCACGTGCACTGGCGCGACGAGCGCTACGAGGTTACTCGCGATGGCTCGGCGCAACCGGTCGTGAGGGCCTGATCCGGCGGCGCAGCCCGGCGTGGCGGCGCAGCCCGGCGTGCCCGTCGCGGCGCGCAAGGCCGGCGGCTCGGGCGTACGGTGAGTAACCATGCAGCGCTTCCTCATCGTCACGGCCGATGACTTCGGGCTGCATGAAGCAGTCAACGAAGCGATCGAGCGGGCAAGCCGGGACGGAATCCTCACGGCGGCGAGCCTGATGGTCGGGGCGCCGGCCGCTGCCGACGCGATCCGGCGCGCACGCGAGTTGCCGCGCCTGCGTGTCGGCCTGCATCTCGTCCTCGCCGACGGCCGCGCGGTGCTCGGACCCGATGCGATCCCCGGCCTCGCCGATGAGTCCGGCCACATGAACAGTCGGATGTTCGTCAACGGCGTAAGGTTCTTCGCAGTGCCCAAGTTGCGCCGCCAACTGGAAGCGGAGATCCGTGCGCAGTTTTCGGCATTCGCACGCACGGGCCTTACTCTCGATCATGTCAATGTGCACAAGCATTTTCATTTGCACCCCACTCTGTTGGAGATGCTGCTGCGAATCGGCGGCGAGTTCGGGGTGCCAGCGGTGAGGCTCCCGGTTGAACCTCTTTGGTTCGCGGCACGCGGCGGCCGATGGATCCCGTGGATGAGCGCCGCCATGCTGGCTCCGTGGAATGCGTTGATGAAGCGCCGGCTGCGCGCGGCACGCATGCTGCACAACGACAGCATATTCGGCATGGCAGCGAGTGGCGCCATGGACGAGGCGGCTCTGCTGGCCGTTCTCGCGCGATTACCCCCGGGCATTACGGAGATTTATCTTCATCCCGCCACTGTGTCGGGAAGCGCCATCGCCGCATCGATGAACGGCTACCGTCATGCCGACGAATTTGCGGCGCTGTTGAGCCCGCGCGTGCGGGCCGCCGTCGCGGCCGCCGGAATCGAGCGCGGCGGCTATGCCGATGCCTTGCTCGCGAGGGGATAAGCGGGGGCGCGGGCTTGAATCCATGCGAGCAAGCCCACGGCTCCGAGCACGATGGGCAAGCCCAGAAGGGTATTGGGGGAGAAGGATTCATTGCCCAGCCACCACCCGACGAATAGAGCGACCGGCGGGTTGACGTAGGCGTAGGTCGACGCCAGGGTGGAGGATACGTGCTCGACGACGAAACGATAGGCGGAGAATCCGATCACGGAACCGAATAGCACCAGATAGACCCAGGCTTCCCAGACTCGCGGCGAGGCCGGCAGAACCCAGTGCTCACCGAGCGCTGCGCTCACCGCGAGGGCCATCAGCCCCGCGGCGAACATCTCCGCGCCGAATCCCGTGGGTCCGCGTGGAATGTCTACGCGGCGAGCCAGGACCGTTCCGAGCGACCAGCAGGTGACGGCGAACAGAATCACGAGGGTTCCTATGACGCTTCCCTGCAGGTCGCGACCCGTGAGCATCACCGCCGCGCCGACCGCCCCGAGAGCGATGGCGCCCCATTCCATGCGGTGCGGCCATTCGCCGAAAAAACCCGACCAAAGCGCCGTTGCCAGCGGCATCACGCTGATGAGCGCCACGGTGGCGCCGGAACTCACCCAGTGTTCAGCGACGGCGACGCCGCCATTGCCGGCGACGAGCAGCAGAAATCCTACGAGGGCCGCGCCCCGCCATTGGCGAGCCGCCGGCATCGGTCGGCCGCGGAGCTTCTGCCAGGCCAACAATAGCCCTCCCGCCACCAGGAAACGTGTTCCGACCAGAAAGAACGGCGGCACCCCTTCGATGCCCACCTTGATCGCGAAGTAGGTCGTGCCCCAGATGACATAGACGGCCAGCAGACAGGTGGCAATGAGCCATGCAGCGGGTTTGGTGCTCATACTTGTAGGTGTCCCAGAGGGATTCGCGCGGAGCGCTTGACCGTGGCCAGCACCACGCTCGACTGCATATCGCGGACATTGGGTACGCGAATGAGCTTCTTGAGCACGACATTGCTCAGTGCATCCAAATCCTTGCCATACACTTCGAGGATGAAATCATAGCTTCCGGTCATCGCAAAACATTTGGTGACCTCGTCCATGAGCAGAATTTCCTTTTCGAATCTCGCCACCGTTTCGTCGGTGTGCTCGGTCAATTTGACTTGGACGATGGCGAGCACTGCGAGTCCGATGTGAACGGGATCGAGGATGGCCGCGTACCCCTGGATGGCGCCGCTCGATTCCAGCGCCTTGATGCGCCTCGCGCAGGGGGTGGGGGAGAGGCCCACGGCCTCTGCGAGTTCCACCACCGCCAGGCGACCGTCTCGCTGCAGTGCGGACAGTATCCGAGCATCAAAGCGGTCAAACTCCATGTTATGACTCCAGGAGGGTAATTTATTGGTGAATATCGCCAAATGGTACGCCATTTTGTGATGTTTTTGGCGACTGTCGTCCATTCGGCTGGACTAGTCTTGCACTATGAGTGCGAACCCCAAGCCGGTCAGTCAGGAATACAAGCCCAGTGCTCTCGAATGGCGTGCTGTGCTGCGTCAAATAGCGACCTCGCGCGCGCTCGACGATCTCGAAGAATCGACCCTGCTTCCGGAGCGCAAGGTGCTCTACCAGTTCTCGGCTCGCGGGCACGAACTCACGCAGGTGTTGCTGGGCAGCCGGCTGAGCGGAGCTCGAGACGGTGTAGGCGCTTATTACCGATCGCGGCCTTTGCTGTTGAGCCTGGGGTTGCGGCCCGAGGAGGCGCTGGCGTCGACGATGATGCGGGTCGGCGGGATGAGCGAGGGGCGCGATATCGGCGTGGTGTTCAATTTGCCGCGCAAATCGGGCGCCTGTGTGTTGCCGGTGTGCGGCGGAGTAGGGACCCAGTACACGCCCGCGGTGGGTTGGGCGCAGGCACTACGCTATCGCGCCGCGGTACTCGGCGACAAGGAATGCGAGAACAGCATCGCCGTTGCGCATGGCGGAGATGCCTCGACGGCCACGAACGGCTTCTGGGCCGCTCTGAACATAGCGACCACTGAACGGCTGCCGCTGCTGTTCTTCATCGAGGACAACGGCTACGGCATCTCGGTGCCGTCGCGGCAGCAGACGCCAGGCGGCAACATTGCGCGCAATCTCGAAGCCTTTCGGGGTCTTCGGGTGCTCGAGGGCGATGCCTCGGACCCGATGGCCGTTGCCGGGCTCATTGCCGATGCGGTGACGGGAGTCCGCTTGGGCGGCGGCCCCGCACTGATCCGACTGCTGGTGCCGCGGCTTTCCGGGCATTCGGGGCAGGACACTCAAACCTACAAAAGCGCAGACGAGATCGCCGCGGAGCGGGAGCGGGACCCGCTGGCGAAGCTGCGCGCGCAATTGGTGCCGGATGTGGTGTCGGCCGCCGATTGGGATTTCGAGGTTGCGCAGGGCCGCCACGCCGTGGCCGAGGCGCTGGCCGCCGTCGAAGGCCGCAGCGCTCCCGACCCGGGCCGCATCCGGCGCTATCTGTTTTCGGAATCGGCAGCCGACGGCTCCATCGACCTGCAGCAGCAGGGGGGATCCGTTGCGAAGGCGTCGTGCCGTCGCCGGGCACGGTGCACCCGAGCTCACAAGGCCCGCGCATCAATTTGGTGACCGCCGTGCGCCGCACGCTCGAGCATGAGCTGGCGGTCAACCCTCGAATGCTGGTCTTCGGCGAGGACGTCGGCCGTAAAGGCGGAGTGCACGCGGCCACTCTCGGACTGCAGGAGAAATTCGGCGCCGGCCGGGTCTTCGATACCAGTCTTTCCGAGGAAGGCATCATCGGCCGCGCGGTCGGCATGGCTGCCGCCGGGCTCATGCCCGTGCCGGAGATTCAATTCCGAAAGTACGCGGACCCCGCGGCCGAACAGCTCAACGATTGCGGGACGATGCGGTGGCGAACCGTCAATCGATTCGCCGCGCCCATGGTGGTGCGTATCCCCGGGGGATTCTTCAAATGCGGCGATCCCTGGCATAGCCAATCCAACGAAGTGCAGTGGGTTCATGGGCTGGGGTGGCGCGTGGCCATGCCCTCGAATGCCCAGGACGCGGTGGGGCTGCTGCGCAGCGCCTTGCGCGGCAATGACCCGACGATATTCTTCGAGCATAGGTCATTGCTCGACGGCAGTTGGGCGCGCCGCGCCTACCCCGGCGACGAGTTCGTGGTGCCGTTTGGCGAGGCGGCTACTTTGCGCGAGGGCACGATGCTCACGGTGGTCACCTGGGGAGCCATGGTGGAGCGCTGCGAGCAGGCCATCGTGGACACTGGAATTTCCGCGGACCTCTTGGACTTGCGGACCCTGTCGCCCTGGGACCGCGAAGCCACGCTGGCATCGGTGCGCAAGACTCGACGCTGCCTGATCGTTCATGAGGACACCATCACCGCCGGCTTCGGCGCCGAGATTGCGGCGGTGATCGCCAAGGAAGCCTTCTTCGATCTGGACGCTCCCATAGAACGCCTGGCCATGCCGGATGTGCCGAGTCCGCACGCCCCGGTTTTGCTCGATGCGGTGCTGCCCGGCGTGGAAGTGATTTCGCAGGCAATCGTCGCCCTGGCTGAAGTCTGATATGGCCCAGCTGGCCGACGTGTTGGTGCCCCCCAATGAAGAGGGAACTCGCGCCACCGTTTTGAAGTGGTGCAAACGTGTGGGCGACGCGGTCACCAAGGACGAGCCACTGGTGGAGCTCGAGACCGATAAGGTCACCGTGGAGATTCCCGCGCCCGCCAGCGGCATATTGATCGAAATCATCAAGCAGGCGAACGCAGAGGTGATTCCGGCTGAAGTCATCGCGCGCTTGAGTCTTGGCGGTGCGGCGTTGGCAGAATCACCGGCGGGAGTCGAGTCGCCGGCCGGCGTTGACTCCACCGCCGGCGTTGACTCCACGGCCAGCGCTGAGTCTGCGACAAGCGCCGCGTTCCAAGCACCGCGGGCAGTATCCGCGGCGGGCACCGCGGCCAAGCCCTTGAGTCCCTCGGTGCGGCGTCTGCTCAAGGAACATTCGATTGCCGCAACCGACATCCTGGGTACAGGCCGCGATGGGCGCATCACGGCACAAGACGTGACCCGTTATGCGGCCGGCGGGACGAACGGAGCAAATGCGTTGAGTGCGGCAAATGGGGCGGTGGAGCGTGCACCGCCGCCGCAGCACGCGCGTGCCCAAGGCCTGGTGGGGGGCAGTACCCGAGTTCCGCACACTGCCATTCGCCGCCGCGTGGCCGAGCACATGGCGCGCAGCCTCATGGAGTCTCCGCATGTCACCACGCTGTTCGAAGCGGATCTCACGCGAGTGCTGGCGCATCGATCGCGGCATGCGGCCGACTACGAATCTCGGGGCGCCCGCCTCACGCTCACCGCCTACTTCGTCAGCGCCTGTGCCCAGGCGCTGCGCACCCACCGGGAAGTCAACGCCACATTTCATTCGGACGCGCTCGAGCTGCACGCGGATGTGAACATCGGCATCGGCACGGCTCTCGGCAACAAGGGATTGATAGTGCCGGTAATCCATCGCGCTCAGGGATTGAATCTGTTCGGCATGGCGCAGCGGCTCGGTCAGCTGGTGGAGACCGCCCGCGCCGGCAAACTCTCTCCCGAAGATGTTCGCGGCGGCACCTTTACCATTTCGAATCATGGTGTGGGCGGCAGCCTGCTTGCCGCACCCATCGTCATCAATCAACCGCAGGTCGCGATTCTCGGTGTCGGCAAGGTGCAGCGCCGGGTGTGTGCGGTTGAGATCGATGGGATGGAGGCGATCAGCGTGAGGTCCATGTGCTATCTGACCCTCACGATCGATCATCGGGCTTTGGACGCCTTCCAGGCCAATGCCTTTCTCAGTTCGGTGGTCGCCACGCTGGAGCAGTGGCCCGCTGACGAAGCCTGAGTCTACGCAGCCTATCCGGCCCCTATGCCGCCGAATCGCTGCGTCACGGATGCGTCCGGCGGCGGCAGCGGCCCGTCCAGTTGTGCAGCCGCATGCGACAGATACGCCTCGGAGGCGGCGAACACGTGCGCATAGATGTCCCGGCACAGAGCGGCGGCCTGGCTCCCCGGCCAGTCGGGGCGCAACAGCCGCGACGGCAGCTGCGGATCGCGCAGATGCAGACGGCGGTATTCATGAATCAGCAGGGTGCGCACGATGAAGCAGGCCTGCTGATCGGTGCCACGGCCGCCATGCAACGCAGCCTGCACGCTCTCGAACCGTTTGACGAAGCGCTGGTATCGCGAGCCCAGGTCTTCGAGGTCCCACCCCAGCTTCACCAGACGCTGCGGCGCATCGTCGGCGGCGAGATTTGCGTCGAAGACGATGAGTTTGGACAACGAGCCCTTGGGATGCAGAGTCGCTCTGAGGGAGCGCGAATCGAGTTCGGGATGGGCGAACACATTGGTCGAGAGTTCGCCGAAACCGCGCCAGATCAGTTCCTCCTTGAGTCCCTTCTTCTCGGCGGCGCGCATGGGCGGCAGGATGGCGAGAGTCCAGCGGCCCGACCAGGCCAGGTCCGGTGCGCTGTAAATACGCCGCGTCGCCTCGGCGAAGCGTTCGCGGCCATCGCTCGACAAGTGGTACTCGCTGAGCTTGCCGCTGCGCCGTCCCTCGAGCCATCCGTCCTTGGCGAGACGTGCGGCCGCAGTCCGCACCAGCCTTTCGTTGAGGCCGAAAGGCGCTGCCAAGGTAATCAGGCTGCCGAGGGCGATGGCTCCGCCCCGCGGCATGATGGCATCGCCGAATAGGGTCACGATGAGCGAGCCGCCGCGCAGCGGCCGCTGGCGGCGAAAGCGCGCGACGAGTTCGGCGGCGGCGGCAGAGGCGTGATCGGTCATTTTCCCGCATGGTAGCGCGTTCCATTGTTCTGATACAGAAAAAATTGATTTTTTATAATTTCTGTATCACAATATGCGCAGGCAACTCGTGGGGGCAGGCATGTATACGCAGGCGCTGGATATGCAGGGTTCGGACTCCTCACCGATGGATGAGGCCGCGCTGGAGCAGCGCTTTCTTGCGCGCGTCGATGCCGAAGAGAAGATCGAACCCAAGGATTGGATGCCGGCACGCTATCGCAACACGTTGATTCGCCAGATCTCTCAGCATGCGCATTCGGAAATCGTCGGCATGCTGCCCGAGGGCAATTGGATCACCCGCGCCCCGACGCTGCAGCGCAAGGCGATTCTGATCGCCAAGGTGCAGGATGAGGGCGGGCATGGCGCCTATCTCTACAGCGCGGCCGAGACACTGGGGGTGAGCCGCGATCAGCTCATCGATCAGCTGCTGTCCGGCAAAGCCAAGTACTCGAGCATATTCAATTATCCGACACCGACCTGGGCCGACGTGGGTGCCATCGGCTGGCTGGTCGACGGCGCGGCCATCATGAATCAGATTCCGCTGTGCCGCTGCTCCTATGGTCCTTATGCGCGTGCCATGGTGCGGGTGTGCCGCGAAGAGAGCTTCCATCAGCGCCAAGGCTACGACCTCATGGTGCACCTCGCGCAGGGCACACCGGAGCAGAAGCGCATGGCTCAGGAGGCGCTGAACCGCTGGTGGTGGCCCGCGCTCATGATGTTCGGTCCATCGGATGCCAATTCGACGCATAGCGGCGAGTCGCAGCGCTGGAAGATCAAACGCTTTTCCAACGATGAACTGCGGCAGAAGTTCGTCGACTTCACGGTGCCGCAGGCCCGGTTCCTGGACCTGAGCATTCCCGATCCGCTGCTGCGCTGGGACGAGGCGAAGCAGCAGCACGAGTTCGGACCCATCGATTGGACCGAGTTCGATCAAGTCCTGAAAGGCAATGGGCCGTGCAATGCGGAACGGCTCGCCGCGCGCCGCAACGCCCACGCCGCGGGCGCCTGGGTGCGCGATGCCGCCAGCGCTTATGCAGAGAAGCAGCGCCTGCGTTCCGCAACGCCGGCCGCCGCCTAGGAGTACCTTTCCGTGAATACCCCCTTGCAAGACAGCCGCCAGTGGCCTCTATACGAAGTCTTCGTCCGCGCTCGCGGCGGCCTGGATCACAAGCACGTCGGGAGCCTGCATGCCGCCGACGCGCGCATGGCCATCGAACACGCGCGCGATCTGTACACGCGGCGTCAGGAAGGCGTCAGCATTTGGGTGGTGCCCTCCAAGGACATCAGCGCCTCCGATCCGGCGGAAGGCGAATCGCTGTTCGAACCTGCCCGGGACAAGATCTATCGGCACCCGACCTTTTATGAGATCCCGGACGAGGTCAAGACCCTATGAGCGAGGACTTGTTCCGCTACGTGCTGCGCCTCGGCGATTTGAGCCTGGTGCTGGGACAAAGGCTGGGCGAATGGGTGGGGCACTGTCCGGCGCTCGAAGAGGATCTGGGCCTGGCCAATATCGCTCTCGATTTGATCGGGCAGGCCCGGCTGTTGCTGAGCTATGCCGGCGAAGTCGAAGGCCGCGGCCGCGGTGAAGATGAGATGGCTTTTCTACGCGAGCACGGCGAATACCTCAATGCCATATTGGCGGAGCAGCCGAACGGCGATTTCGGCCAGACCATCGTGCGCCAGGTGCTGATCGACGCCTTTCAGCTCGAGCTGTATCAGCGCATGGTTGCGTCCACCGATGAGCGCCTGGCCGCGATTGCGGCAAAGTCCGTCAAAGAGATTCAGCTATCACCTGCGCTATAGCAGCGCCTGGCTCGTGCGCCTCGGTGACGGCACCGAGGAAAGTCATGCGCGGGTACAGAATTCGCTGCAGGCGTTGTGGCCCTACACCGTGGAATTTTTCGCCGAGGACGAACTGGATCGGGCCATGGCCGAGCGGGGCGTGGCACCGCGATTGGCGGAAGTGCAGGCGGCCTGGGCTGCGCGCATCGACGCGATACTGGCCGAGGCGACGCTCGAGCGGCCCGCCCACCGCCCGCATTCCTGGCATGGCAAGCGCGGCCAGCACAGCGAACATCTCGGCTATATTCTTGCCGAGATGCAGCACTTGCAGCGAGCCTATCCGGGAGCGCGTTGGTGAACTCGCCCGCGCCGGTGGCCGTGTCAGTCCGCGCCTCTACCGATGTGGATCGGCGCCTGGCGCTGGCATGGGCGGCTCTTGCGTCCGTCGAAGATCCAGAGATTCCGGCGCTGAGCATCGTCGATCTGGGCTTAATTCGTTGCGTTACGCCGCGGTCGGACGGCGGTTTCGATGTGGGCCTGTCTCCCACGTATGTGGGTTGCCCGGCCACCGAAGTGATCCGGCGCTCCGTGGAGGAGGCGTTGAAAAACGCAGGAGTCGGAGAGTTCGCCGTGACCCAGGTGTTATCGCCGGCCTGGAGCAGCGATTGGATCAGCGAGGAAGGGCGCCGCAAGCTCGCGAGCTACGGTATCGTGCCGCCGGATCGATCGGTGTCCTCCATGAGGGAGGTATTGCGAGGCGGCCGGCCCGTGGCTTGCCCCCGCTGTCATTCGATCGATACGCAGTGCGTCAGCGAGTTCGGTTCAACGCCCTGCAAGGCGCTGCATCGCTGCCGCGCCTGTCTCGAACCCTTCGAATACTTCAAGTGCATCTGACCCAAGCTATCGGACCCGCATGCTGAACTTCCATCCCTTGAAAGTCACCGCCGTCGAGCGCGTTGCCGAAGATGCCGCGTGCGTGACGGTGGAAATCCCCGTTGCGCTACGCGACGCCTTCGCCTTTCACGCGGGGCAGTACGTCACCGTGCGGCGCATGATCGAGGGGCGCGAGGAGCGGCGCACCTATTCCATCGTCACGGCTCCCGGAGGCGCGTCGCTCAAGCTCGGGATCCGGCATCAAGCGCAAGGCCGAATGTCCGGCGAGCTGGCCTCGAGATTGCGCGCCGGCGAGCTGCTCGATGTGGGTACGCCGATGGGCAGATTTCGCACCGCAGTCAGCGCCGAGCGCCGCCATTCCTATGTGGCCTTCGCGGCGGGCAGCGGCATCACGCCTGTCCTGTCGCTGGCCACGGACATTCTGGCGCGCGAGCCGCACAGCCGCTTCACTCTGATCTACGGCAACCGCAGCATTTCGCGCACCATGTTTCTCGAGGAGACCCTGGCGCTCAAGAACCGCTACATCGACCGATTCGCGGTGCACTTCGTGATGAGCCGCGAGCCGCAGCAGGCCGAATGGCTCAATGGGCGCATCGATGCGGCGCAAGGTCCAGCGAGCTCGCGCGCCACCTGGCCGAGATGGCGGCCGCGGACGAGTACTTTATCTGTGGCCCCGGGGACATGGTGGATGAGCTGCGCAACGCCATCAAGGAGTTGAACGGCAGTGCGCCGATTCGCTTCGAGCGCTTTGCCGCGGCCGCGCCGCGAGCGGCCGATAACGGCGCTGCGCTGTCGGCAGCCGCTCCATTGACGAGAAGCGCGCCGGCGCCGCAGGAAGTGCTGGCCACTGTTTCCGTCACCATGGACGGCCGGCGCCGCAGCTTTCCCATGGCGCCCGCAGATGCCTCGGTGCTCGATGCCGCAGAACGGGCAGGGCTCGACCTGCCGTTCTCCTGCCGCTCGGGCATATGCGCCACGTGCCGTGCGAGAATCACCGAAGGGGCCGCCGTAATGACTCACAACATCGCCTTGGAGCCCTGGGAAACCGACGCGGGCTTCGTGCTGTGCTGTCAGGCGCGGCCGACGACGGCCACGCTCGAAATTAGCTTCGATCACAAATAATCGCACCGATGTCCGGGGGAACGCACATGGCATACGACACCATTTTGTTCAGTGTCGACGGCGGCATCGCCCGTCTCACCTTGAATCGGCCGGACCGGCTCAATAGCTTCAATACGCTCATGCACCAGGAGGTGCGCCAGGCGCTGGAGCAGCTGCCCGGCGTGCGGCGCCCGCGTGCTGGTGCTCACGGGCGCCGGGCGCGGCTTCTGCGCCGGCCAGGATCTGGGCGATCGTGCGGTGGCGCCCGGCTCTCAGGGAGTCGATCTGGGCGAGTCCATCGACAAGTACTACAAGCCCCTGGTGCTGGCCCTGCAGGCGTTGCCCATGCCGGTGATCGCGGCGGTCAACGGTGTGGCGGCGGGCGCGGGCGCCAATATCGCGCTGGCCTGCGATCTGGTCATTGCCGCGCGCTCCGCCACCTTCGTGCAGGCTTTCTCCAAGATCGGATTGCTGCCGGATTCCGGAGGCACCTGGACCTTGCCGCGCCTCGTCGGCAATGCACGGGCGCTCGGCCTGACCCTGCTCGGCAACAAGCTGCCCGCGGAACAGGCTGCGGCCTGGGGAATGATTTGGCAATGCGTGGAGGATGCCGAACTCGCGGGCGCAGTCGATGCGCTGGCGCGGCAGCTGGCGGAGGCACCCACCCGCGGACTGGCCTTGACCAAGACCGCCATTCGCGGCGGCTGGCAACGCTCGCTCGCCGAGCAGCTCGATGTCGAGCGCGATGCCCAGCGGGAGCTGGGAAAATCCGCCGACTACGCCGAGGGCGTGGCTGCCTTCATCGAGAAGCGGCCGCCGCGCTTCACGGGGCGCTGAGCATGGGCCAGATGCAAGACCCCGACATCGGCGTGCCCCGCGAGGCCGGCGCGCCCCGCGAGGCGGGCGTGCCCCGCGAGGCCGGCGTGCCCAGCGAGGCCGCGCGTCGCGCCCGCGAAGTGGTTCAATCGCTGTATGACGCTGATCTTGCCTCGCAGTCGATGGGCATCGAAATCCTCGACGTCGCGCCCGGGCGGGTCCGCATCGCGATGACCGTGCGTGCCGACATGGTCAATGGCTTCGGCATGTGCCACGGCGGCATCGTCTTTGCGTTCGCGGACAGCGCCTTTGCCTTCGCCTGCAACTCCCAGGGCGATTCGATGGTGGCGGCGGGTGCCAGCATCGAGTTCCTCGCGCCTACGCCGCGCGGCGAGCGGGTGATCGCCACGGCCGCCGAAGTATCGCGCAGCGGGCGCCATGGAATCTATGACGTGGCCGTGAGCAACGCCTCCGGAACGGTGTTGGCGCAGTTCCGCGGACGCTGTGCACGCTTGCGTTCCCCCACTTCCTCCGCCTGACCCCAAGGATACTTCATGAAACTGCAGAGCTATGTGTGCGGCGCGTGGCAGGGCGGCCGGGATGAAGGCGCGGCATTGCGCGATGCCACGACGGGCGAGGTCTTTGCTCACGCCTCCTCCACGGGTATCGACTTTGCAGGTGTGCTCCAGCATGCCCGCGAGGTGGGCGGCCCGGCGCTGCGTGCGATGACTTTCCACGAGCGTGCCGCTCTATTGAAGGCGCTGGCCAAGCGTCTTTCGGAGCTGAAAGAAGAGTTCTATGCGCTGTCGTATCGGACCGGCGCGACCAAGGGCGACTCGCTGATCGACATCGACGGCGGCATCGGCACGGTCTTTGTGTTTGCCAGCAAGGGGTCGCGCGAGCTGCCCAACGCGCGGGTGTATGTGGATGGCGCCGTGGAGGGCTTGTCGAAGAGCGGCAGCTTCGTCGGCCAGCATGTCTTCGTGTCACGCGAAGGCGCGGCGGTGCACATCAATGCCTTCAATTTCCCCGTGTGGGGCATGCTGGAGAAGCTGGCGCCTACGCTTCTGGCCGGCATGCCGGCCATCGTCAAGCCCGCCACTGCGACGGCCTATCTGACGGAGCTGGTCGTGCGCCGCATGATCGAATCGAAAATCCTGCCCGAGGGCGCGCTGCAACTGGTGTGCGGAAACCTGGGCGATTTGTTCGATCACCTGAATTGCCAGGACACGGTGTCGTTCACTGGGTCGGCGCACACCGCAGCGCGCCTGCGCATCCATCCGGTCATCATCCGGCACGCAGTGCCCTTCATCGCAGAAACCGATTCGTTGAACTCCAGCATTTTGGCGCCCGATGCGCTACCCGGCACGCCGGAGTTCGATCTGTTCGTCAAAGAGGTGGTGCGCGAGATGACCGTCAAGGCGGGGCAGAAGTGCACCGCCATCCGCAAGGCGCTGGTACCCGCGGCGGCGGCGGGGGATGTGGTCGCCGCGCTGCAGGCGGCGCTGCAAAAGATCGTCGTCGGAGATCCCAGGGCGGAGGGTGTGCGTATGGGCCCTTTGGTGAGTCAGGAGCAGCGCATCGATGTGTTGGCCCGCGTCGCCGAATTGCGCGGCGAGGCAGATCTGGTCGCCGGCGATCCGGATGGCTTCGAGGTGCAGGGAGCGGACCGTGCGCGCGGCGCTTTCGTGCCGCCGTTGCTGCTGCTGTCGCGCAATCCGTCCGCGGCGCGCGCCATGCATGAAGTCGAGGCCTTCGGCCCGGTGGCGACCGTGCTGCCGTACCGCGACACCGCCGATGCGATTGCGCTGGCGCGACGGGGCGGGGGCAGTCTCGCGGCCTCGGTGTTCTGCGCCGACGATGCCCTCGCGGGGCGCATCGTTCTCGGGCTGGCTCCGTATCACGGCCGCATCCTGGTCGTGAACCGCACCTGCGCCAAGGAGTCCACGGGCCACGGCTCGCCGCTCGCGCCGCTGATACACGGTGGTCCGGGCCGCGCCGGCGGCGGCGAGGAAATGGGCGGCATTCGCGGCGTGCTTCACTACATGCAGCGCACCGCCGTCCAGGGTTCTCCCGACACTCTCACCGCCGTCAGCGGAGAATGGGTGCGCGGCAGCCGGCTGCGTGACGCCGGCCGCCATCCCTTCCGCATTCCCTTCAACGATCTGGAATTGGGAGATACGCTGAAATCGGGCGAACGCGAAGTGACCGTTGCGGACATCGAAGAATTTGCGGCGCTGTCAGGCGACAACTTCTACGCGCATATGAGCGAGACTGAGGCGGCCCGCAATCCGCTTGTTCGGCGGGCGCGTGGCCCATGGCTACTTCCTCATCTCGGCCGCGGCGGGGCTGTTCGTCGACCCGGATTATGGTCCGGTGCTCGGCAACTACGGCCTCGATCAGCTGCGCTTCGTGAAGCCGGTCAAGCCCGGCGATAGGATCAAAGTGCGCCTCACCTGCGCCCGCAAGAGCCTGCGCGCCGACAAGGGCTGGGGCGAGGTAGCCTGGGACACGGAAATCACCAATCAGAATCAGGAGACGGTGGCTTCCTACACCGTGCTCACCATGGTGAGCATTCACGCGGTACCCGACTCAGCGGAGAGCGCAGCATGAGCAAGCCGACAAACGCTGCCAATGCGCCGATCGACCTCGCCCGCTACGCACGGGAGTTTCCGAGCCTGCAATTTCTCGCGCCGGAGCCGGGAATACTGGAACTCGTCATGTCGAACAAGGGCCGGCTGAATGCGGCGACCGAGGCCATGCACCGCGACCTCGCCCTGGTGTGGCGCACCGTGGACATGGACGATGCCGTGCGCGTGGTCGTGGTCCGCGGCGAAGGCTCGAATTTTTCCTCCGGCGGCGATTTCGACATGATCGATCGCATGATCGAGGATGAGGCGACCTTGATCCGGGTGTGGAAGGAAGCGAGCGACCTGGTCTACAACCTGATCAATTGTTCCAAGCCGGTGGTGTCCGCCATCCGCGGCAGCGCGGTGGGAGCGGGCCTCGCCATCGCCTTGCTCGCCGATGTGTCCGTCGCCGCGGACAATGCGCGCATTCTCGACGGCCACACGCGGCTTGGCGTGGCGGCGGGCGATCATGCCGTCATCATCTGGCCCTTGCTGTGCGGTCTCGCCAAGGCCCGCTATCATTTGCTGACCAACAAATCGCTGTCGGGCGCCGAAGCCGAACGCATAGGCCTCGTCGCCGTCGCCGTGCCCGATGCCCAGGTGCTCGACACCGCATTCGAGACCGCACGCGCGCTGGCCGCGAGCAGCGCCACCGCCATCCGCTGGACCAAGCATGCGCTGAACAATTGGCTGCGAATGGCCGGTCCGAGCTTCGACACATCGCTGGCGCTGGAATTCCTGGGTTTTAAATTGTCGGATGTGCGAGAAGGATTGGCTGCCGCCCGCGAGAAGCGCCGGCCGGCCTTCGATCGTCCGGCCCCCGATGGCCGGGCCGTCGATAAAGATAAATCCGAGTAGCCGGGTGGAGGTGGCGCCGCGATGAGTGCTCGCGATATCCAAGAGCTGTGGGCTCTGGAACCGATTCTCGGCGCGGGCCGCGCTGAACTCGAAGCTCTGCAGTTCACGCGCCTGGCCTCGACACTGCGCCATGCCTATGCCAACAACGACAATTACAGGCGGAAATTCGACGCGGCCGGCGTGCATCCGGCGGACCTGCACTCGCTCGCGGATTTGGCGCGATTCCCGTTCACGACCAAGGCGGATTTGCGTGATGCCTATCCTTTCGGATTCTTCTCGGTGCCGCGGGAACGAGTCGCGCGGATTCACGCCTCCTCGGGCACGACGGGAAAGCCGACTGTCGTCGGTTATACACGCAACGATCTGACCACCTGGGGCAATCTGGTCGCCCGATCGATCCGGGCGGCCGGCGGACGCGCGGGCATGAAGGTGCACATCGCCTACGGCTATGGCTTGTTCACCGGCGGCCTGGGCGCGCATTACGGTGCCGAAGCGGCGGGGTGCACGGTGATCCCCATGTCCGGCGGGCAGACCGAGAAGCAGGTGCAATTGATCCGCGACTTCGAGCCGGACATCATCATGGTGACGCCAAGCTACATGCTCTCCATCCTGGACGAATTCAGGCGCCAAGGAATCGATCCGCGGTCGACGTCGCTGCGCATCGGCATCTTCGGCGCCGAGCCCTGGGGCGACGGCATGCGCGCGGAAATCGAATCCGCGTTCGACATCGATGCCTGCGACATCTACGGATTGTCGGAGGTCATGGGTCCGGGCGTCGCCCAGGAATTCGCGCACACCAAGGATGGTCCGACGATTTGGGAAGATCATTTCATCGCGGAAATCGTCAACCCGGTCAGCGGCAAGGTCGCCGAGGCCGGCGCACAAGGCGAATTGGTGTTCACCTCGCTGACCAAGGAGGCCATGCCCGTCATTCGCTACCGCACACGCGATCTGACCCGGCTGCTGCCGGGGTCGGCCACGGCCATGCGTCGCATGGCCAAAATCAGCGGCCGCAGTGACGACATGCTGATCGTGAGGGGCGTCAATGTCTTTCCCTCGCAAATCGAGGAACTAATCCTGCGCTGCAAGGGTCTGGCACCGCATTACGAGATCGAGATCACGCGGCCGAACCGCTTGGATGAGATCTCGATAGTCGTGGAAGGCCGGCCTGAACTTAGCGATAATGCACGCCAGGCCGAGGGACTGCTGCTGGCTGCAAAATTGAAGGACAACATTGGAATATCCGCGGACATTCGCGTCGCCGCGAGCGGCTCTCTGCCGCGCTCGGCCGGCAAGGCACTCCACGTCAAGGATCGTCGATAGCAGCGCTGCCGGAAGATCGGCGCCTGCCGCGGACATCTGAGGCATGCGCGCCCGGACCGCTTCATTCGCGGCGATTCTGCTGACCGCAGCTTCGATTTTCATCGTGTCCCATGCGGACCAGGCGCCGCAGGTGATGGATGAGTTGGTGGTCACAGGCGAACGCACGGGGCCCGGCATGTGGCATGTGCACGGCACCGGCCCCGGGCAGTTGTGGATACTGGGCAGCATGTCGCCCCTGCCCAAGGGGATCACCTGGCGTTCGAGTCAGGTGGAGAAAGTGCTGACCGGCGCCAATCAGGTGCTCATTCAGAAGCCCTTTGAAATAGGCATCGTCAAGATACTGTGGCTGCTCATCACCGAGCACAAGCTGCTGATGGTGGGCGGCGGCAAGCGCTTGGTGGATGTCATGCCCGCGGATCTGCACGCGCGCTATGCGGTTCAACGCGCCAAATACAGCGACGATCCCAACAGGTGGGAAAGATTCCGTCCCCTGGTCGCATCGGCGTTTCTGGAGCAGGCGGCATTTCACAAGGTGGGCCTGTCCACGCACCTGGATTTGGGCGCGGCCGTGCGCAAGCTCGCGGATAAGCACGACGTTCCCGTGGAGGAGATCAAGATCGCGGGCGTGGGCGATGTGATCGATGCCATGAAGAACCTGCCGGCGGCCACCGAGAACGCCTGCGTTGCGGCGTCCCTGGCGACGCTCGAAACCGATTTGCCGCGCCTGGTGGACCGCGCTCAGGCGTGGGCCAACGGCAACGTGGAACGCATCATGAGCCTGCCTGAACCGCGGGAGGTCGGCGCCTGTCGCGCGGCGCTCGACGAGGGAGTGGGTCCGGGGGAACTCATCGCACGCATGCGCCGAACCTGGATCGCCGCCTTCGAGAAGCATTTGAGCGCGGGCGGAGTGACGGTGGCCGTGGTGAACATCGACATGCTGCTCGAACACGGCGGACTGGTCGATGAGCTTCGCGCCAAGGGATACGTCGTCGATCCTCCGTAAGGGTCTGGTAGCATGGGCCCCCGAGCGGATAATCCATGCCGGACAAAGTCAGCCTTACATACAACGAATATATCCTGCTGCTCACCGCCTTTGCGGCGGGGGCGGTGGATGTCATCAGCTTCGCCACCCTGGGTGGCGTGTTCGCATCGGCGATGACGGGCAACTTCGCCTTGCTCGCGTATTATGTCGCACAGAGCGATTCGCAATCGGCCATGGGATCGGTGGTTGCGCTGGTCGGATTCGCCATCGGTTGCGCCCTGGGGGTTTTGCAGCGTCGCGGGCGCGCACAGGAACAGGCGCTGGGTCTGTTGCTGGGCAGTGAGGCGGGGCTGCTGCTGTTCTTCGCGCTTTACGCCATGTGGACCCCGCACGCCGCCCACGCGCCTTCGGATCACCTGCAGATCGTGCTGCTCGCCGTGGCCATGGGCCTGCAGGCCGTCATCGGCCAGACCATCAGCTTGACCACCATCGTGTTCACCACCACGCTGACCAAGCTGGTCGGCACCATCGCCGACTCCATCGCCAACGGCGATGTGTCGGGGCTGAAGGATGTGAAGATCCAGAGCTCCGTGGTGGTGTCATATCTGTTCGGCGCGCTGCTGGCGGGGGCAATGATCGTGCATGGGGTGGAGGTGGTCGCGCTGCTGCCATTCCTGGGAGTCGCTGTGGCATTTGTCATGCATCACCGGTCGCGGCGGACGGCCGGGTAGGCTAGACTAGCGCGCCTCGGTACTCGGGGCGTAGCTCAGTTTGGTAGAGCGTCTGGTTTGGGACCAGAAGGTCGCAGGTTCGAATCCTGTCGCCCCGACCATTTTCAAAAATGTCCATACCGGACACATCCTTACAGATCAGTTCGGGGGCATCGTTGGTCTGCGGCGAGCATGCCGGAATGATATGCAACATTTAAGTTGCATATGTGGGCGGGGTCGCCTAATATGCATCCAGGGGGTTGCATATGAGCACATCAACGGACCGCATCGAACGAAAAATTCTGCTGAAGGCGCCGCGATCCCGAGTCTGGCGCGCACTGTCGGATGCCAAGGAATTCGGCGCTTGGTTCGGAGTCGATTTCAAAGGCGCAGCTTTCGTCGCGGGCAAGCCCGTGAAGGGGCAGATAACCTATCCCGGCTATGAGCACCTCGTGATGGAGGTGTTCATAGAACGCATCGTTCCGGAACGATTGTTATCCTGGCGCTGGCATCCGGCCGCCATCGATGTGACCGTCAACTATTCGCCGGAGCCCACGACCCTGGTCGTCTTTGAGCTCGAGGGCGGCGAGGGCGGCGTGGTGCTCAGTGTCGTGGAGTCCGGCTTCGATAAAATTCCGGCGGCGCGCCGGGCGACGGCATTTCGCATGAACAGTTCGGGGTGGGAGGAGCAGATGAAAAATATCGAAAAGCATGTCGCCCAATCGTAGATCCGCACCGGCGAGCAAGCCGCTGCGCAATTGCGCGCCGCTATTCGCGGCGCTGGGCGATGAGGTGAGGCTGCGGCTCATCGCGGTGCTGTGCGTAGGCGGTGCCATGTCCATCACCCAGCTGACGTCGGGTACGGAGATTACCCGGCAAGCGATCACCAAACACTTGGGTGTACTCGCGGCCGCGGGGCTGGTGCGCGACGTAAAAGTCGGGCGCGAGCGGCTGTGGGAATTCGAACCCACGCAGTTGGATGAGGCGCGACGGTCATTGGAAGCGATTGCCCAGCAATGGGACCATGCGCTAGCGAAGCTGAAGCGTGCGGTGGAGAATTGAGGGGCGCCTGCATCCGGGTCCGCGACTCGGGTGCGATAAATCCTCATGCGGTGGGGCGGACCGGGCGGGATTGGGCGGCGGCGCATTCGGCGCTTCAAAATCTGGGAAACTCCTATATAATCCGCGCGCACTTCCGATTCGGTTTGCCTGGGACCCGAGCATCGGCCTGAAAAATTACGATTGGCGCTGTAACTTGTTGATTTATAAGGCGCCCGTAGCTCAACCGGATAGAGCACCGGCCTTCTAAGCCGGCGGTTGCAGGTTCGATTCCTGCCGGGCGCGCCATGCCAGTCGGAAGTACGACGATGGTGGACGTAGCTCAGCTGGTAGAGCCCCGGATTGTGATTCCGGCTGTCGCGGGTTCGAGCCCCGTCGTCCACCCCACCTTAAATGGCTGGGTGCGAGTTTGGTTTTGTTGGTTGCAAGGTTTATGGGCCGTTAGCTGCGAGCTTGCGGATCGGATTCGCTGCCTTCGCTCATCTGTCGCAGCAGGTCGAATAATGTTAGCAGCCGCGATTCGGTGCCCACGAACGGTCGTTTGGCAAGGCTTGCGAGCCAGGCGATAGTCCTTTCTGTGGCCGGAGTTAATTCGAAATGCGCCTCGTCCGACCCCGGGGGATAGTGTTTTCGAAGCCATCCCCTCTCGTTCGCTGTCCATTCGTTGAGGTATTCCATCGCGGACCTTGGAAATGTCTCAGTCCCCAATTGCTGGCGATGAGGGCGGCGTGCTCCGCAAGCAATAGACGCCAGGCAGGGTGCTGGCGACGAAGGATCTCGAGAGTTGCGTAATCGAGACTCAAACCAATCCCAGTGATACGTGAGCTCACGCTGATCAATCCGGAAAGCTATCGGGTCGCAGCGCCAAGAGAAAATCCTCGCACGGCATGCACAACACCCCGTCACGCTTTATCCGATCTTCGCCACGGTAGAGCAGGTACCGCTGACTCTGCGGATAATCCTCGGCGAAATGCCTTAACGCAGTCAAATCGCTAGAGTCGACTCGTCTCGAGTTCTTCACCTCGATCGCATAGATTCCCGACTCTCCGTAGACCACGAAATCTACCTCGGTGCGTGATCGAGTCTGCCAGTAGTGCAAGCTGTGCCTGCCCTTCGAGTAGCTGCACCAGACATGCAGGTGCTGAGCGATTAGCCCTTCTATCGCAGCGCCATCGAGTTCAGTGGTTGTATCGAGCGGTCCGGCAGGCCGGTTAGCGCGAAATACGCCGGTATCGAAGAAGTAGAATTTGGGGTGAGCCGCAAGTTCGCGTTTGGCACGTCTAGTGAAGACGTCGATCCGAAATCCCAACAGTAGGTCCTCGAGAATTTCCAGATATCCTTCCACCGTTTTGCGGCTCACTTGCGCTTCGCGAGACACGTTGGCCAGATTCAGCACGGCCGCATGACTGAAGCTCATGGCTTGTAGGAAACGGGCAAAGGCACCGATGTTGCGCACCAGCCCTTCCGCCTGCACTTCTTCATGCAGATAGAGCGCATTGTAGGCATCGAGAACAGCAGTTGGATCGTCCGCCCCCCATACAACCGGCAGCATTCCCTGCCGAAGCGCGGTGTCGAGTTTGAAGCGCTTGCCGAGCTCCGCAGCCATATAGGGATACATGAGCTTCTGGCTAGCGCGACCGCCGAGCAAATTGACTCCCTGACGGCGTAGCTTTCGTGCGCTTGAGCCGGTGAGAATGAACTGCTGGCCCGCCTTGCGTTCGATCAGTAAATGAACGACCTCGAGTAGGGTAGGGAGCTTCTGGACCTCATCGATCACGATGTGTCGGACTTTTGTATTTGCCTCGACGATGCTTATGAGGTATTCGGGCTCGACGGCATATCGTCGCAGAACCGCGGGGTTGAGGAGATCGATACGCAAAGCATCGGGATACTGTTGAGCACACCACGAGGTTTTGCCGGTGCCGCGCGGTCCGAGGAGGAAGAAATGATCCCTGCCGCTGGCCAGCAGGCGTGGGATGAATGCCATTTGGTGATCCGGAATATGGCGACCCTGTCGCCGTTCTGGGACTCAGAATGGCGACTTCACCGCCATTTTGCAATAGGTTTGACCCGTATGACTCCCTTACAGTCTGGCAACCCAAAGCTCCGTGCACCGTCGAACGAGCTCTGGGAAAGCTAAGACCCTGTGGTGGCCACAATCACAAAGCCATTTACAGGAAAAATGAGTACACTACGCACCGCCCGTTATTTGATGGGCGGAGGTTGTGTCCCGCGGGGTTGTGTCCCAGGGGCAGAAACTGCGTCGCTAATATTACAATTTGTGACGTATATAGGATGTTTAGCGGCTAAATTCGTCTATCGATTTCTGCTAACATATTGATTTTAAAGGTTATATTGGGCCGTTAGCTCAGCTGGTAGAGCAGTTGACTCTTAATCAATTGGTCGTAGGTTCGATCCCTACACGGCCCACCATTTACCGAAAACCGCACAAAAATCCCTTATTAATCAATGGCAGTAGGGACAGAGCGTAGCGGGGGCTCGAATCGAACCTACACACCTGCAACGCCAACCGCCTGACAAACAAGAAAAGCGCAGTTTCGCCTTTTGTACTCCCCACTATTAACACTCCCCGCCATATACATCGCGCGCATCAAAATTGGTCCACGAATCTGCAACTCAACCTAGCTCGGCACAGTCGGAGCACATGTCACTGACGAGTTTGGATCAATTCGCGATCGCTCACTGATCCGTGCAATCAAACCATCGAGCAAGCAGTTCCAACGGCGAAATCGCCTCTGCGCTGAACATATCCGAGCACACGGTGAAAAACCACGTCACGAGTATTCTCTCGAAGCTTGGCGCCACTGACCGCACGCACGCGGTTATGATCGGGCTCAAGCGTGGCTTTATAGATTTATGGCCAGGCGCGTGATGCCGCATCCGAGAAGTCCGTTCGCCGACTCTCTTCGTGTCCTCGCAGCTAATACCACGATGTGAACCATTTGAGCACGATGGGTAGCGGGCGCGGTGCGATCGCGGAATGCTTGCGCGCCTTT
Source organism: uncultured Gammaproteobacteria bacterium (assembly GCA_963807505.1). Lineage (GTDB taxonomy): Bacteria > Pseudomonadota > Gammaproteobacteria > Steroidobacterales > Steroidobacteraceae > Bog-1198. The sequence goes on from CAWECC010000004.1 coordinate 265,827, forward strand.
CGGACGCCGTCGGAGGTAGCCGCGATTGCAGTGAATTGAGTTCCGGGAAAAGGATCGCCCGACGCCGGTTCAAAGCGATCGAATGACTGTCCATCAAACCGGTACAGGCCGTCGTCCGTCGCCAGCCACAGGAAACCGTCCGAGGCCTGAGCTATGGCGTGAATGTCCCGGGGTACGCCATCTCGGACCAGCCAACGCGAGTGATCAAGCAGTTCGGACGCAAGCTGCAGGAACTGGCCATCACGTTCCTGCTCGAGTCGGCGCTCGGCAAGGATCGTGTCCTCGAGATCTATCTGAACATCATCGAATGGGGACCGGACCTGCGTGGCCTGAGGCCCGCGGCCCGCCGCTATTTCGATCGCGAACCCCGAGAGCTGACGCCAGCCGAGATGGCCTTCCTGGTCGCGATCATCCCCGGGCCGATCAAATACCAGAGTTCATTCGCGCACGGCACGCCGGGGCCTGGACTGCGTTCGCTGATCGACGCGCTGCTGGCGAAGCTGCGGTCGGTAGATGCGATCGGCGAGGACGAATATAGGCGAGCGCTCGGAGAACCCATCGTCGTTGCCGGCGGCAGGCCGCCCGGATGATCGGCGGCGAGTGGAAACGGGCGGAAGGGGAGCGACAAAGTTCCCTTCTAGTTCGGTTCACGCTGCATATTTCCCAGGACACCAGTTCACTTTGCCGCGCGCAAACCGGGGTTCTCATCATCAAAAATTGTTTCGACTACGAGGCCATCGACGACCCAAATGTCATGCCGAAGGGCCTGGCTCAACAACAGAGTCAACGCCGCCAACGATGGCCGTGAAGATCATGCCCGGTGAAACGACGACGTCAGCAGCTTCTTACCTTGATTGAAATCGCGAGCGCTTCCAAGCCCTGCAGGCTGTCAGATCTATCTCACGTGTATGAGCGCTACGAACGCATGGCCGCATCCCCCAGAGTTTTCCTATTATGGATCCAGCGCCAACTGCCGATTGAGAACTTCCTCATGCGCAGTGGAGCGGAGCAAGACGCGGATATCTCGCTGGCAACGATGCGCTACCGCCTGCGAATCCTCGGAGGCAGTGTCGATATCGAGCGCGCGCCCGGCGGTGACACCATACTGAGTGCACGACTCCCACTTTGAATTATCGGCGCAATGGACCGTCGCGTCAGCTCCTGACAACGCACCTGAGCGATGAGTCGCGCAAGCGGACGCCCGGCGAGCACCGCACCTTCGGGCGCCCCGATACTCACTTCAGCTCGCGTAGTGTCGCGGGAATAAAATCCGAAACGTCGTGCCCTGATCCTTGATCGATTGCATCTCGATCGAGGCGTCCAGCATGTCACACAGGCGCTTGACGATTGAAAGACCGATCCCTTCGCCAGCATCGCCACGCAATGTTTGTTTGCCCATGTCTTCGAGACTGGTGTGGCTGGCAGCCATAGGATTCGCCTCGGTCGTTGATTCGAGTGCCGCGGCGAGCGGCTGCGCGGATGCTGTATGGAAACCCGGTCCGGTGTCTTGGATGCTCAAGGTCCAGCGTTTCAAGTCATTTGGAGCACCGTCACCCCAGCTAACGCTGATGCCCCCGGTATGGGTGTACTTGACGGCATTGAGGATGAGGTTTTGGGCTATGCGCCGGATCTTGACGGCATCCCCCTCGGCCGCGAGACCTTCGGGTCCCGCACATTTCAGATACAGACCACGCTGCAGCGCTATCGGGCGGATACTCTCGCACAAAGCCTGAAGGAGGGGGGTCGCATCGAGGGGCTCGATCTGGCGCACCTCACGTCCCGCCTGAAGGCGGGCGAGGCTCGTCACATCATCGAGCAATTGATGCAGCGAGGTGACATTGCGCATCAGAATCCGGATGAATTCGTCCCGCGAGGACTCTTCTTTACCGCGACGCGTAAGCCCGACGGTCACACTCGCCACGACACTTAAATTGCCGCGCAGGTCATGGGCCGCTTCGCGCCATAGATCGCCGCGTTGTCGCTCGAGAACGCGAATTTCTTCGAGCGCTTTTTCTAGGTCCTTCACCTGGCCTTCGGCCTCCTGTTGTTGGAGGCTGAAGTACTGATTCACGCTCTCTTCGATGGCACTACAGCAAAGCGTCGCCCAGGCCTGTCGAGCACGCATGAACGCCTCGGCTGAAACCTCGGGGTGGGCTTTGGCATACATATCGAGTTCGAAAATAACGCAGCCGTTGAGTTTTCCCAGCTCGCGAGTGACCTCGCGCAAATCATACCCCTGCAGCCAGCGTTGCAACCCGTGCGCCGCGGCCGATGTCTGACCCGCTGCCTCGGCGAGCGCTTCAGTCGGCACATGCCGCAAACTCTGCTCGAACGCGTAGAGCAGCGCCGGAATATGATCCAGGAGTTCTGCACGGGGCAATGCATCGCCACCGGTGAGATTCGGATCACGTCGGATGGCTCCTTGCCAGGCGCCGAGCAACGCGTCGCGGCGGCTCCTCATGTGGCTGGCCAAGTCGGCCAGTTCGTCAAGAACGTTCGCCATGTCTATTCTCCCAACGGTGAGGGATTGACTGCCTGTCACAGGAAATGCACGGATTGTGTGATTATTCTAAGACACAAGCGGTCTCCCACGAACTCAAGTGTCGCGTTCGAAGATAGCTACCATTGGGTGGGCATGACTGGGCGCACCGGCGCATCGGCGCGATTTATAAATATGGAAATCAAAGGCTTACACGGAATTGCGGCAGTTAGTCAACATGGCGACCTACGTCGGCGCGCACGAACTGGGCCACCAATGGTGGGCGCATCAGGTGATCGGCGCCGACGAGCAGGGCTCGACCGTGTTGTTCGAGACCCTGGCGCAATACTCCCGGCATGGCGATAAAGCACATGTACGGCCCGGACATGATGCGGAAATTTCTGACAGCTCTTAGCCCTCCATGAGCGACCGCGCCGTTGGTCCGGCGCGGTCGCTGGCCCAGTTTACGGTGCCACCGCCACCGAATAGCGAAGCGTATCGTAGTCGTCGTCGAACGCCGTCGCCACCGCGAAATACCCGTTGCTCGAAACCGAATTCGACTCAAGGGACTTTCCCTTCGGGGTCGGCTGCGTCTCCGACCAGTTAATCTTCGAAGCGTCCTTCGAATCCAGCTGCCCAGTGCGGTAGAACACGGAGTCGCCGTTGTCGTGGACCTCTACCAGGTACCCATCGTTCTGCAGGGCAACCGCCGGCCGCTGGCCGTTGCTGTTGTACTGTGGCTGCGAGTTGTTGAACTTTATCGAGTTCGCGTTCAGCTTCCCGCGGATGTAATGCAACTTGTAATCATTGGCGGCCGCCTGGTGCACCTCCACCACCTCGCCATTATCGTCGATCGAAATATGCGGATTGATGCCATTGCCATAATTCTTTCCATAATCGCCGGTGTCCCATACAACGTTGAAGTCACCGTTCGCCGGGTCCTTCAGGTGACCCAGGCGATAGTAAATTCCCTTACCCCCGCTGCCGGACTCATGGGCCTCTGCGATCACGCCGCTCGCATTTACCGCCAGCGTATTGTGGTAACCGGAATCGAACGGCAGGTTGCCCGTTTTCCCCGTTTTCCACTGGATCTCCTGATCCACACCGCCGTTCACGTCCACCGTGCCCACCATCATCTTTAGGTCGGAATTCTTCTTACTCTGGCCTGTGGAGTAGGAGAAAATCACGTACCCCTCGTTCGTTATCGCGACACTCGGATACATGGCGAAGCAGCAGGTCAGGTGCCGGCTCGGTCCCCAGTTCACCTTCGTGCCGGACGCATTCAGCTGGCCGATGTGGTACCAGGTTCCGGTGCTGTGTGGTAAGTAATATGGGTTCGTGGCGTCATGCACCTCCACCATCAGCCCGGAATAATGCATCGCGGTCGAGGAGCGGTAGCCCCTGCCGATGGAAGCGAAATTAGACCAGTCCATCGTCGCCGACAGGGTGGCGGGCACCGTGTCGTCGGCGCTGCCATTCTCCATCCCCTGTGCCGGTACCTGATACGAGGGCTGATCGATGGACTGAGCGAACGAGCTGCCCGTGAAGCAAGACAGAGCGATGGCGACCATCGCACTACCGATGGTTGTGCCGTATTTGTGGCGTGTCATCACATTAGAAACGAATCCAAATTCTAAATATTTATTCATGGCTTTCTCCTTTTAAATTCCCGTAGGTTTTAATCTAGTCAGTGTCAAGATAAATGATATACATCGATCTTGCCGGTGTCAAGATCGTTGCAGCTCCACGTTTTGCGACGCAGGTGTCGCTTTATCCGTTGCATGAAGAACGAATCGGATTCGGTGGAACGAAGGCCCCTCATCCCGCTGCTCAAGCAACGGCCGAAACTCATCCGCTGTACCAATGGCGGCAAAGTCGCCATTGACACCCATCTGGGCGGGGCTAACGCCCCGGGAGTGCCGGATTTCTCCCGGTCGTCACGGTCGGACCGGGCAACAGTTGGCTGAGGACCGGCGTTGTTTTGTCGGAGCCTCGACGATTACGTTGCGTAGTCAACGATTTAACTTGGGTCCGAGGATTTCTGCTTCGAGTGCGTCAAAGTCGCATAGGCGGCCTGCAGCAGATCAAACATCTCCGTATCAGGCGGCGCATGTTTGAGCAGCCGCTTGATGGGTCCGTCGATGTAAAGCATCGCAAAGCCGTGAGCAATGGACCAGCCCGCCGTTAAGGCGCCGAGCTGCGCGAGCGTGAGATTCTCCACTGCGACGTCGCTCGTTTGAGCGAGACGTGCAAATGTTTCCGCACGCTCGTGCTGCAGCGTGGGATTCTTCGGGTCGAGGATCTGGCTGCGAAACATAAGTAAGAAGAGTTCCGGATTTTCGATGGCAAACAAAACGTAGGCGCGCGCGAGAAACCACGGCATGTATGAAGGCTCGCGTGCCGCGCGCTCCATATAGTCGCGCATGCGCCTAAAGCCGACGATCGCGAGTTCGGTCAACAGTCCCGCCAAGTCCTTGAAGTGATGCGCGGGTGCTGCATGGGAAACTCCAGCTGCGCGAGCCGCGGCTCGCAGCGTCAAGGCGTGCAATCCCTCCTGGCGAATAATCTTTTCGGCAGCCTTCAGCAGGGCTTCGCGCAAATCGCCGTGGTGATAAGTGTCTTTGTGTGGGCGGGCCAAGATGTGGACATTGTAAAGATCGCCGCCTCGGCTTGCAACAACTATCGACCCAAGGATGAGAGAGGGGCGGACGGCGTACGTGGGATCCGAGGTACGTTCATCGCTATTTACCGGATATTTCCTTATCGATCGGCGCCTGGCGTTCGTTGCGCGTCGCAACAAATGATTTCACCAGCCATATCTGGACACTGACTAGATAACTGGTAAATAATGTAGACACTGTCTAGATAATTCATTGTTGCCAACTTTCAGGGAGCTTTAACGTGAACATTCTTTCCTCCAGCATCAAGCGCATCTTGTCGGCCCACTCACAGCACTCGCACCGTTGTTCGGTGATGTTGTTGCAGTTCGGCACCTTGCTCAGCGCGCCGCTCGTGGGTATGTCGTTGGCGTTCGCCGATGATGTTCCCTGCACGAATCCGGCGCAGGGCAACGGAACGCAAACCTGTGTTGCACACCTGACGGGGGCGACGCCTCCCAACCAGACGACCTGGGATGCCCAGGGAAACGGTCACAGCGGCGGTGCCGGCGGAACGACCGGCACGCTGGATTTCTCGCTCACGAGCGCGGCGCAGCTCTCCGACTACGTGCAGAAGGGCACGGTCTACACGATCTTTTCGCCCTTGGATATTGGAACTATCGGCGGCAGTGGTGGCGACGCCTATCATGCGAACCCGCTCAAACCGGGCACGACGGGTGGCACCGGCGGGGCCGGAGCACAGGCGGCGGATGTCAATGTCACGGTGGGCAGCGCAGTCAGCGGCGTTTCGAGCGGCAGCTACGGCGCGAATGCGCTGTCGATTTTTTCGCAGGGCGGAGCGGGCGGTGGCTCGGGCAAGGGCCCCAATGACGATGGAACGGATGGCGCGGCGGGAACGGGCGGCAATGCCGGGGCGATCAGCGGCACGATCGATGGGAACTGGCAAGTGACCTCGCCGGCGGGACCTGCACGCTCGGTCTTCATATCGAGTCAGGGCGGGGCCGGCGGCTTCGGGGCGAACTATGAGACAGGTCTAAACGCCCAGGGCGCGGATGCGGCCGCGGCCGGCAATGGCGGCAACGTCACCATCTCACTGCTCAATTCCTCCGGCAGCAGCAATCAATTCAGCGGTCCTGGCGGTGTTCTCATCCAAAGCGTCGGTGGGACGGGTGGATTGGGCGGCGATGCGGAGCAATTTGATGGCACACAGGGAGGTACCGGTGGCAAAGGCGGGACGGCGGGTAACGTCAGTGTCACGGTGGGACCCCAGGTCTCCATCACTGAGGCCAACGACAACGATGCCGGTTTGCATGCGTTGTCCCAAGGTGGCACCGGGGGCACGGGGGGCAGCAACGGCGGATCGGGCGGCACCGCGGGAGCCGGCAATGCTGCGGGCAATGTCAGTGTCGCCTTTCAGGGTGGTTCGATCATCGCGACCGGAGCGTATTCTCCGGGCGTGCTCGCCCAATCGCTTGGCGGCAATGGCGGTGATGGCGGTTCCGCGAGCAAGTTCGTCGTCGGTCCCAATGGGGGTGCCGGTTCGATTGGCGGAACGGCAGGAACCGTCTCGGTCACGGGCTCGGGGATCAATATCGTCACCGGGCAATATGTGGACCCGACAAAATTCGAGGGATCATCGGGCGTTCTCGCGCAGTCGATCGGCGGCGGCGGGGGCAGCGGCTCCGCGGCAAGCGGCTGGTTCGCAGTGGGCGGTGATGGTGGCAACGCAGTGGCCGGCAACAGCGCAACCGTGGATCTGCAAAGCACCATTCAAACCTACGGCTTTAACGCCGACGGTATTGCCGTGCAGTCCATTGGCGGCGGCGGCGGCAAGGGCGGTGATGCGACAGGAACCGGTGTGGGCCTGAATATGATAGTGGGCGGTACCGGCGGTGCCGGCGGCGATGGCTCTACCGCCGAGCTGACCAGTGAAGCGGGCAGTGTCATCAACACCGCGGGCGCGCATGCATCCGGCTTGGTGGTTCAGTCCATCGGCGGTGGCGGTGGCGACGGAGGGTCTGCCTACAGCAAGTCCGACTCCATAACATTCAGTGCCTCGATATCCGTGGGCGGCGACGGCGGTGTCGGCGGAAATGCGGGTTCGGTTGGGTTCGCTCCCGGCAAAACCACCACCAATGCGGGCCAGGTCTCGACGCTCGGGTCTGATTCTTTCGGGATCTTAGGTCAGGCGATCGGCGGGGGCGGCGGTGTCGGCGGCGCATCGACTGCGAAAGCGTATAGCTATGGTCTGGATGATTACCCGAACATTGCCTTAAGTGCCGCAATCGGCGGCAACGGCGGCAGCGCCGGCGCCGGCGGCAGCGTGCAAATCGGCAATGCCGGATTGGTGACCACATCGGGCGCCGGTGCGAGCGGCATGTTGGCGCAGTCGATTGGCGGCGGCGGCGGCGTGGCGGGAGACGCCTCGGCGTCCTCGACCGCTTCGGGCGGCGAATATAGTCTTGCGGCCTCATTTGCCTTCGGCGGCAAGGGAGGCAGCGGCGGCAACGGCAACACGGCGAGTGTTGCGAACACAGGGCTTGTCGTCACGTTGGGCGAGTCAGCCGACGGTGTCGCGGCGCAGTCCATTGGCGGCGGCGGCGGCGACGGCGGCGCCGGGGATGCCAAGTCGAAATCGACAGCCGATACATCGCTGAGCACCAACATCACCATGGGCGGATCAGGCGGCAGCGGCGGTGATGGCGGCAACGTGACTGCGACGAATAGCGCGGCAACCATCATCACATTGGGCGATGGATCCATCGGCCTGATGGCGCAATCGATTGGCGGCGGGGGCGGGCGCGCCGGCGGCGCCGCGGGATCAACCAGCGGCAGTGGCGCTTCGGGACCAACGACTGGCGCTGCGGGATCCTCGAGCGGCGGTGGCAGCTTTACAGGCAGCGTCAACATCGGTGGCAACGGCGGCGCGGGCGGCTCCGCCCAAGCGGCGCTCGTCACAGCGAACAATACCGCGGGCAGCGTCATTCTGACGTACGGGGCGGACGCGACCGGTATCCTCGCGCAATCTGTCGGTGGCGGCGGTGGCACGGCCGGCAAGTCGGCCAGCAATCTCGGCACCAAGACTTCGACGGGCGACGGCGGCAACAGCGGCGTTAACGCGCAGACGACATTGGGCGATCTTGCGAAGGACTTCAACGCCAATCCGCAAGGCACCATCAATGGTTATACCAATCTCAGCGGCGCCATCGGCCTGGCCAATGCATTGCTCGGCAACACCACACTCCCCAGCGCCTTCGGCGATGATGATCCGGTCGATGAGCTCGACGATACCGCCCAGAGTCGCGGTAAGTCACAGGACGATAATCAGTTGAACCAAAATCACACTGAATGTGGCAGTCGGCGGCACGGGCGGCTCCGGCGGCGATGGAGGCACCGTCAACGTCAACAATGCGGGCGCTGTCGCGACCATGGGCGACGACTCAGATGGCCTCATCGCCCAGTCCATCGGCGGTGGCGGCGGCAAGGGAGGAGCCTCCAGCACAGCCTTTAGCAACGGCGATTCCGGCACGATCACACTGGGTGGCGCGTGGGACGCCAAAGCCCCAGCCGGCGGCGGAAATGGCGGACAGGCGGTCGTCGTCAACACCGGCAGCATCACGACTGCGGGCGTGCTCGCGCAGGGCATCATCGCGCAGTCCATTGCAGGCGGCGGTGGTATAGACGGAGTGTCGGCGACCTCCATCTCCTCGAACAGCAAAAATAGCGGCAACACCAGCGCCGGCGATGGCGCCTTCAGCAAGCTGCTGCTGTCGATTGGCGCCGATGGCGTGCCGCCGCCTGCCAAGGGCGAGGTCAACGACGCCTCTGCGCAGGTCTATGTGACCAGCTCCGGCGCCATTCAAACCCTGGGGCATGACTCGAGCGGCATCGTGGCGCAGTCGATCGCCGGCGGCGGCGGCATCGAAAAGACCATCGCAACCGATCTCGAAGGCGGCGGCGGATCCACGAGCAGCAAAGAGACCCAGTACAACATCAATCTGACGATGGGAGGGGCTCAGGGCGTCGGAGTCAGCCTCAGCGGTCTCGTGGACGTGACGACGCAAAGCGGCGGGACGATCACGACATCGGGAGACGATAGTTACGGCATCCTGGCTCAATCCATCGCCGGCGGCGGTGGTCTGGTGCTTGGCGGCACGCCGGTGGGGACCAGCGGCAAGGACTTTTTCGGCAGCGGCAAGATGACCGGCTCCGTCAACGACGATGGGGGCGGCAACAGCGGCCTGTTCGTCACGGTGGGCGATAACATCACCACCAGCGGCAAAGGCTCCATCGGCGTGCTCGCGCAATCCATCGGCGGCGGCGGCGGTCTCGCCGGCGATACTGGTGCGAACGAGACATACACCACCTTCGGCAGCGGCACCTCACATTCGGGGAACGGCGGCTACATCGGTGTCACCGTAGATCAAGACGCCACCGTGAGCACTTCGGGAGACAACGCGCCGGCAATGTTCCTGCAATCCATCGGCGGCGGCGGCGGGCGCATCACTAACGCCACCGGCGCGTACATCGGCACCGCGGGCGGCTCGGGCCAGGGCGGCAGCATCAATGTAGCGGTCAACGGCACAGTGCAGGCTACCGGCGCGGGGTCGGGCGGCATCTTTGCGCAGAGCGAGGGTGACAGCACGTCGAACTCGCCGATCAACATTACCATTGGCAACAGTGGCACGATCGTGGTGGGAAAGAACGATGTCGCGACCGGAGCGAATGGCACCTCGGCCGCAATCTACATCGACCATGGCGGCAAGGACGCCGCGGACGCAAACACGGTGACCAACAATGGTCTGGTGCAGACCTATGGCTCCGGTACCAACGCGGTTGCCGTCTACAACAACGCCGGATACACCTCCGTCATCAACAACGGCACCATGGCCGGCGACGTGCTGCTCACCAACGGTGGCGGCAACGGTTGTTTCACCAACAACGGCACGTTCAACGCCGGCGACTCGGTGATGGTCGGCAACTGTCCGCTCGTCAATACCGGCACGATCAATGTGGGAGGCCCCGGCGTGATCGGCAAGACGACGATCAGCGGCGACTACGTTCAGAAGGCCGGCGGTAGCTTAGTGGTCGATGCGAATTTTGCGACGGGAAAAAGCGATGTCCTGACCATCGACGGGGCGGCGACCATTGCCGGTACCATCGATGTGCAGGCCACGAGCTTGCGCAAAACGACCCTGGAGGTGGTGTCCGCGACGGGACCCCTGACTCTCGAGCCAACGGTCCAGGCTTCTGCAACGCATCTCTACAGCTATCAAGTCGAACAGGTCGGCAATACGCTCGAAGTGACTCCGCAGGCGCATTTCGCCGAACAGGCCGCGGGTTTCGGTCATCCCGAACAGGCGGTTGCGAACAGTTTGCAGAGCATCTTCGACAGCGGCGCCACGCTCAACGGCTTTTCGACACTGCAGAAAATCAACGGCAATGCGGACTATGCGTCGAGCTTGCACTCGATTGCGGGTGAGGGCTTGGGAGCCTTCGGTGCATTCCGCATCAACAGCAGCCGCTCCTTTACGTTCGATCTCTACGGCGGATGTCGCGAGATGACCTCGGACCAGAAGGTCGGCGACAGTTGCACTTGGGCACGCGTGTTCGATCGTTCCACCGACCAAGATGCTCGCAACGATACCGTTGGGTATCACGCGGATGCCTATACGCTTGAAGTGGGTGGCCAAGTGAGCTTGAGCGAGAACCTTGCCCTCGTGGTCGCGGCCGGCTCGGAAAACAGTACTCTGCAGGATGATGCTCGAGACTCGCAGATCAACGGCAGCACGGCGATCGCCGGTACGTCCCTGAACTATGCGAACGGTCCCGTGGAGCTGTCCGGTGCAGTGGATGGCGCTTATGGTTCGTACCGCAGCACGCGCACCATCACGGTAGCGGATGACGCGGCGACGGCCAACGCCGCGCCGCGGCAGTGGCAGATCGGTGCTCACTTGCGGGCCGCGTATTCGATTCCAATGTCTGGCGAAACGTACTACGTGAAGCCCTTCATCGACGGGCACGCGATCTTTGTCTCCAATGATGCGTTCACCGAGAGCGGAACTTCGCCCTTCAACTTGGCAGTGGAGGGACGATCCGACACCGCGTTACTCGGGGGCGTAGGCACCGAATTCGGGGCCCATTATCGAACGTCCTCAGGGACCGTGTTTCATCCGTTCGTCAGCGTGGCGGCAGAATTCGACAGCGCAATGGACTGGACCACGACGGCGCACTTCGCCGACCAACCCGCGGGCGCGCCCTTCTCGGTGAGGACTGCGGGTCCCGGAACGCTGGGCCGATTGGCAGTGGGTGGGGATGTGGTCAACTCGACTCATTGGTCATTCTCTTTGATGTATGACCCGGATGTCGGCCATGGCTACACCTCGCAAGCAGGATCCGCTCGGGTGAGTTATCGGTTCTAACACTCACGAAAAATAGCAGCCAGCACTGGGCGAGAGCACGCACGCCGGATCGATTCCGGCAGTGCGCCGCTCTCGCCTAAGGAGGGTATGGCCTTGCTCGAATGTCGTTTATCCCTTTTATGCTGTTGGCGGCCTTTGCGCACGGCGCACCGGAGCATGGGCCTTCCTGGCTCAACGATCACGGTGCCCAGACCATCAAGTGGCTGGAGGAGCGGAACTCGCAAACCCTGACGCAGTTGCGAGCAGATCCGCGCTTCGCAACCTTTGAGAGTGCGGCGGCCGACATCCTGACTGATCCTGGCCGTCTCACACCGGTAACGTTCATGGGTGACCACGTCTACCAATACTGGCAGACCCGTGACCGTCCGTTCGGGGTGTGGCGGCGCACCAGGCGAGTTGACTATCTCGCTGGAGCGCCGGACTGGGAGACCGTCATCGATGTTCAGGCGCTCGCGGTAGCAGAGCATGCCAGATTCATATTCGCCGGCGCCGATTGTCTCGAGAGCCGCTGTCTCATCTCTCTGTCTCGCAATGGAAAGGACGCCGCCGAGCAGCGGGAATTCGACCTGAACAGCAAACAGTTCGTCCGCAATGGCTTTCACATCCCGGAAAGCAAGACGCAGGCGTGGTGGTATGACGCGGACACTTTGCTCGTCGCGCCGGCGTTCGTCCGCAGCGAAATGACGGAAGGGCTGACTGCGCGCACGATCCGAGTATGGCCGCGTGGCACCCCGTTGAGATCGTCACGCATGCTGTTTGAAGGCCGCGATTCGGACGCCGGTGTAAGTGTCGAGCTGGTCAAGGCAGCGGCCTCCGGCAACTTCGTCGCCGCTCGGGACAAAGACTTCGAGCGGCGCGAATATCAGCTGATCTCGCTCGATGGAAACTCGCGTCCGCTTGCCCTGCCGGAAGCCGCAACTGTCATGGGCGTGCACGCGGACAAGCTGTTGATCCGTCCGAACCGGGACTGGACCTTGGAGAGCGGGGTCGTGGTGCCCAACGGGACTTTGGCTGCGATCGACCTGAACACACTGATGCGCGAGGGGAAGATTTCATCAGTCGAAGTGATCTATGCCCCCACGGGCGATGATGCGATTCGCAGCACCCGATCCAGCGACGGACGCCTGTTTATTGAGCTGCTGCACGACTACGCGAGCCGGGTGGTTGAGCTGACCCCGCGCAAGGCAGGCGTATGGGAGGCGCGGACCATTCCACTGCCGAGTGGACGATACATCCAGATAGTGGATTTCGCGGAGGGCCAATTGTTGCTGCATGAACAGTCCCCGCTCCTGCCTGATCGGATTGTGCAGGTTGATCCGCAAACTGGAGCCGAAAAGCGGCTCCTTTACCAACAGCCCGCATTGTTCGATGCGTCCAACCTCCTCACTGAGTACAACCAGGCACGCAGTTCCGACGGGACGCTCATCACTTACAGCGTCACCCGCCGCCGCGACCTCAAGTTCGACCACTGTTCGGCGACCCTTGTATACGGCTACGGGGGATATGATGTTCCGCTGACGCCCCGCTACGAGCCGCTGTTTGGAAAGCTCTGGCTGGAGCGCGGGGGCGTGTATGTGCATGCTTATCTTCGCGGTGGCGGCGAGCGCGCGCCCGAGTGGCATTGGGGAATCATGCGAGACAAGCGCTATCTGGCGTTCGATGACATGGCTGCGGTCCTCAAGGACTTGCACAGCCGCGGGGTCACTCAGCCGAGCCACACAGGAATCTTGGGCCGTTCCAATGGGGGACTGATGGCCGCCGCTGTCATGGAGCGCGACCCCCAGCTCATGAATGCGGTCATCGTCGGCGGACCTCTGACCGATATGCTGAATTTCATTGAATTTCCGCCAGGTTCCACCTGGACGGCGGAGTATGGTGATCCTCGCGAAAGTGTCGCGCGCCAATACTTGAGCACCTATTCACCGATGCAAAACATTGCACCGTCGAATGTTCGCTATCCCCCGGCTCTCATCATCACCTCGACGGATGATGACCGCGTGTTGCCCGGGCAGGCACGGCGGTTTTCGGCCCTTCTTACGGAGAAGGGGCACGATAATCTGTACTTTGAGGACGGGCAGGGCGGGCACTATTGGGAACTTGCGGGGGGGCCGGCGCCGGGCGATTGGCATCTCAGGTCAACTGCCCGCGCGGTGGAATTTACTTATTTGTGGCGTCAACTCGAGCAGACCAAATGCCAGTGACGCGGCTCTCATGAATCAGGGCATGCTGCTCTGGTTCGAGGACCACCGAAGCGAGATCGAAGCGGCCGACATATTATCTCAGGTTCGAGCGACCTGGTGATCGTGCCGACGGGTGGCAATCTGCCATGTATTTCCCCACGGATCTCGGATCATCGCTCGGCGGTCACCATAGGGCATGTCGGCCGGTACTTCCAGGGAGGTCGCATCCGCCGCTATCGCTCGGGCGTAGTGCGCATCGACATCCACCACGTAAATGTACAGAAACGCAGTGTAGGACTCGCGGAGACCACCGCCGTCACTGACCATGACGATGGAATCACCGATCCGTATTTCGGCGGGTCGGCCGGGGTGAAGTTCACCCTGCGCATCGAAGACCGTCTTCAAAAACGTGATAAAGTCTTCCGGATCCCGGACGATGATCCGCGGCGTAATGGTATGCCATCCGTCGGGCTGAAATTTGACCATGCCGTACGTCTCCGAACTGTCGTTAAGGTGATTGTCCTCCGAGCGCCTGAAGTTCGCACGTCTTCAAATTCAAAATAGAGAAGTCCTTCTCGCCGCGTGCCCCGTACGTGCCGCCGACATCGCGCACGTAGATGAGATTGCCTCAGGCGGCTACGCGGCCGGCGGGCCGTCGCAGACGGTGGATGGCCTCCATCAGCGTCAGGTACAAGAGGTCGCGCTGCGCCTGACTGCCGCCCATTCGCCGCGCCATTGTCGGAACCGTGCTCAAAAGCTCGGTTGCCCGAGCATAGTGTCCCTTTCCGAAAGCCAGAATGGCGCGGCAGACGGGCAACCCAACGAGACGTGTCGTCTCCCCGTACCTCGTGCCCTGCATCCGGCCGCGTAGCAACCCAGCCTCGAGGCGTGCGGCGGATTGCCAGTCTTCTGCGCCCACGAAGGCGACCATGGCGTGCATGTCGTTGAAGGTACAGTAGCCGTCGTCAATGCGCGAGACCCAGGCGTCTGCCAACTCGTTCCAGCGGGAGCCGGTATCTACTTCGAGCAACGCCAAGCGCCAGAGAAGCGCCGACGAATCGATGAGGTCTGCCAATTCTGTCGACCGCGGTTGACGCAGGCGCATATCGTATATGTTCAGCGCATCCGTCACCGCGCCTTCAGCCAAATGAAACAACGCCCAGTGCCACCAGCAATGCGTCGCCGCGACGGAATCGGCCCAAAAGATTCGCCGCTCGAACATCAGCCGGTCGCCGCCGAAGGGGTCCCCCTTCATCTCGCACACGTGTACGAGCGCGTGAAGTGCGCGCGCATCGCGTGGCATGAGCGACAGCGCGTGGAGGCCACGATCCCTGGCCTCTTCATAATGAGTGGCTTCGACGAGGCTAAACGCCTGCATGGCTAGCACGGCGTGAAAGCCCGGTACCGCTACCGACCAATTCGGCAATACCGCGGCGATATGGGCGTGCATGGCCTCGATGTCTCCCGTCAAGTAGTCGATGGCATGTGTCACCTGCAGTGCCAGCAGGTCCCGCGGATACTGAACCAGCAAGCCTTGCAAGCAGGATCGAAAGGCCGCGAAATCATCGTCGAGTGCCGCGCGGATGGCAGCGACATGCAGGCTCTCGCGATGATTCGCGGGCAACTCGCCGGCGCGTGCAACCGCGAATCGCGCTCGTTGCACGCGTGCCACATCGCGACTGCAGAGGCCGAGGTAGGCCTCGAGCACATGTGCCATGGTGAAGCGCGGCGCTTCCGCAATCAACTTTTGTAGATCTGCTTCGACACCACACTGCCAGCTCAGATGCAACTCAAGTATGTGCTCGAAGGCGTCGCCGTCGGCCGGCGACGCCCCCGAAATGTTATAACCACGCCGGTCCTTAAGTGTCATGGTCATCAGGCTTTGGTGATGACAATTTCTAGATACTCCCCTGGCACAACCAATGCGGAGGCACGTCCCACGTTTCGCCGCTCGAGCAACTGGCTCAATGCTTCATTCAAGCGTACCTGTCCCGCCTCATCGAGTGCCGCGAATGCCTTATGCGTCGGTCCGTAGAAATTGCGGAAAATGGAAATAAAATGCGATGCGGATCGGTAGCGGAAATTAAAATGCTTGCGCACGCAACGGATGTCGGCTGCTTGAGGTCCGAACAGCGCGACAATATGCGGCTCCGACCCCCACAGCACGGGTGATTGCAGCCCGGCGGGAGGCGGTACGAAGCTTGCGACCAGACGGAAGAGGTCTCCCAAAAAGCCTTCAGGCGTCCAATTGGCAAGACCGATGCGTCCGCCGGAGCGGGTCACGCGTAGCAGTTCCCGCGCGGATCTTACGTGATCGGGAGCGAACATCACTCCATAGGTGGACAGAACCACGTCGAAAGCATCATTGGCGTATGGCAAGCTTTCTGCATCCGCCGTCTCGAATTTGATGGCCAATCCTTCTGCCCGGGCGCGCGCCGCGCCCTTATCAAGCAGATGAGACACATAGTCGGTCGAGGTCACCTGCGCGAAGCGGCGCGCGGCGGCCAGCGAGGCATTGCCGTTGCCGGCGGCCACATCGAGCACCCGTTCGTCGGCATTCACATCGGCGGCTTCCGCCAGCGATTCGCCCACGATCTGTAACGTCGTGCCAATGATGGCGAAGTCACCGCTCGCCCACGTGGCCTGCTGACGCTGTTTGATGACAGCGAAGTCCACGTTGCGCACTGCGATCGGTCGCTCAACGGCAGTCACTGAATTTGTCTCCATTGGATTCTCCTGAAATTGAAAGAATGGGCATTGATTTGGCATCATCGTCTGAGTCATTGCGATGACGACTGCAGATATTGTTGTGCAATCGTTCAATTGACGCTGCACAAATCGTCCGGCACACTTGCCCGCGCATCCGAATCGATCGATCACTTGATCGGCTGTCCTGTTGTCTTGCTCGCGCGTCCAGAGGACCCATGACCTCCATGAGCCGCGATACGTTGTCAGACTTGTTGCGAACGGTCCATCTACGTGGCGCGGCATTCTTTTACGTGAGTTTTCGCGGCCGATGGGCAGCGGGTGCGTCCGCAGCAAAAGACATTGCCGCGACCATCATGCCCGGGTGCGACCATGTCATGGAATATCACATGATCGCGAAGGGCAGCGGCTGGGCGGCGGTCGAGGGCCTCCCGCCGGTGAGATTGAGTGCCGGCGATGTGGTGATGTTTCCGCAGGGTGATAGTCACGTGCTCTCCAGCGCCCCGGGACTTCAACCGGACGATGCCGAGACCGCCAAAGAAGCAGCGTTCGCCGGGTTCCCCAGGCCACTCCCGCTATCCTTTCACGAGGGAGTAGTGAATGCGGGTTCGTTGCCGGTCGATAGCGCCGATGCCATCGCGGTGTGCGGATTTCTCGGCTGTGATATGAGGCCTTTTAACCCTTTGATCGCGGCGCTGCCTCGTATTCTGCATCTTCCCGCCTCCAAAACCGGTGGTTGGATCGGGCAAGTCATCGACCAGGCGGTGGTGGAGAGCAATGAACGCCGACCTGGCGGCGATGCTGTCCTCGAACGGCTATCGGAAATGATGTTCGTCGATGCCGCGCGGCGCTATCTCGACAGCTTGCCGGAAGATTCGGTCGGATGGCTCGCAGGCCTGCGCGAACGCTATGTGGGCCGCGCGCTGGAACTATTGCATGGCAGTCCGGCACGGGTCTGGAGCGTTGATGGGCTGGCCCAGGAGGTTGGTCTGTCCCGCTCGGCCTTGCACGATCGGTTCGTGCGCTACTTGGGGCAGGCACCGATGCAGTACTTGGCCAGCTGGCGCATTCAATTGAGCTCAAGCCTATTGCGGGAGTCACACCGGGTGGTCGCTGACATCGCGCTTGAAGTTGGCTACGAGTCGGAGGCCGCCTTTGCCCGGGCGTTCAAGCGCGTTGTCGGCATGCCACCGGCAGCCTGGCGCAAAAGTCAGGCAGGCCGCGACGTGCACCGCTAGTCATCAAACGCGGGCCGCAGCTTTCTTTCTGATATTCACCGGCCTATCTGCTGCTCTGCAAGATTCCGGACTCAGGGAATAAGCTTACGTAGCGCCGGTGTTGACACCTCATCAATGTGCCGAAACGCCGGGGCAATTTTTTGGATTTGATCTGCAGGCACTTCGTACCCTTCGAAGTGCACCTTCCATTCGCGCACAGTCCTCCAGATTTTAGCGATGCTTTGGCCGGCAGCATCCGAAGATAGCGTGAAGGTCTCACGACCGGCGAATGCATTGTCAAGAGTGGCGCGTCGCCCTTCTGGTCCGACGCCAAGATGCAGGCGCCGCTCGGAGGCCAAGCTTGCCCGCGGCATCACGTCATATAGCGGGCTCAGTCGCCATCCCGGAAGACGTGGATCCCACAAGAACCCGTGGTTGCGCAGATGATCGTCGTCGTTGCTGACGAAGATATTGAAGACCAAGCGTTCAAACAGTTCGCGGTTATTTTCTCGAATCACACTCGGATGGCAGTAGCGTCGAATCGCTTGCGCCAAGTCGGCGTAGGACTTGTCCGGTGATTCCATCTCGTCGCATGCCATCAGCGTGAGACCGCTGACGAACCCCAAACGCTTCTCCGCCAACCCGGCCGCCGGAGCCGTGCTGAGCAGATTCCCCGGCAACGAGACATCTTCACCTGGCTTCGCCCAATATCGATCGAATCGGCGGATGAGCATCACGGCGCGGGCGCCCAGATGAATCAGCCGGACCGGCGGAACAGTGAGACCTGCCGCTGCCGCCAGTTGCAGAGTCGCGGTCTCAACGATGGGAACGACCAGCGCATCGCTTCGGCTTGAGAACTTTGCCAGCCACAACACCTGCGCGTTGTCACGAACCGTTGCCTTCGGGCGTGCGCCTCCTAGCGGGCTGCCTTCGATGAAAATTTCTTCGAGATTTGCCGGGACGGGTAAACCCTCATCGATGCGCTCGGCGGCCTCCATCAGGTACTGTAGATTGTCCCAAGTGCCATAGCCTGGCGTGGTGCCCGAGTCTCTGGAAGGGCGAATGTCGAGTGCTCCCACACGCTGGCTGCCTGCATGGAGCAGGTAAGTAGACTCCGGCAGGCTATTCGCGGGTACTTTCAGTCGCGACTCGATTACCCGGCGGCCCCAGGCGTCAGGTGCGGCATCGCGAATCCCACCGAACGTTGGGAGGTTGCTGGGTGGGAACAGGGCGTTACCGCGTACTGCGCTCTTGTCCCGAAGGCTTAAGCTCACCGGATCGACTTCGAGAGCACCGGGACGTTCCAGGTATCGCAGTCCGTACGCGAATGTCGAAGCCAATAGCTTCGTTCCGTCCTCCGTCAAGGTGAGCTGGCCGCAAGGAACCCACTGTGTATCGACGTAGGCGAAGACATACAATTTCTGTTCTGTCACGGCAATGGCTAGAAGTCGATCTCATCCAGTTCGCGTTTCGTGAGGGCCCTTGCCCGGCGCCGCTGTTCTTGTGCGCCGAGGGCAGCCAAAGCGGGATCCGTTTCGGACAAGAGATCGAGTAGTGTCTTGCCCGGCACAATGGCGTCCAAATAACGCAGGAGTTGGCCCATGGCGATTCCCGGATCGCCTTTTTCCATCCGATACGCCGTATTTCGTGAAAGGCCTGCCCGCAGCGCCACTTGGTCTTGCTTCATGCCTCGAGCGATCCGCAAGCGTGCGAGGGCCGCCCCCAGCCTTTTCGCCTCGGCGGCGAGGGTTGGGTTAAGAACCGCGGATTGGGTGACTTTCATGCTCGTTTAATCATTCATTAGATAGATATTGCTCGATTAATCGAGCATAGAGCATAGGGTGTCTAGCGATCCAAGTCAAGTAACATGCCTCTAAAATCAATCCTTAAGGCAATAAGGATCGATTAATCGATCAAAGCTGATTCACATGAGCCTGATCCGAACAAAAACCGGCGGAACAGCCTGAATCGCCCACGGCCCACCAATTCAAAAAAAATCCTTATAAATTAATGAGCGCGGGACAGGGCATGGCGGGCTGCGAATCGAACCTACAGCCCCACACATTGCGCGCGTGACAAGAAGCTCCCGGGATGAGGGCATCGACGATGTTGTAAGTCGCGGCTTCCCGCCTTGCACTTCTCAGCGACTGCTCACATCAGTACCCGGGGCGCTCCAAGAGTGGAGTGACGATTGCTCATCTGACCTCTTAGAGCGCCGCTGCAGCCCTCATTTCTGCGTGAGCGTTATGTATTTGGAAGTTGGCAGCGTAATCTTAGTTGCGGCGTAAGCGGTAAGCGTCGGCCGGTCGATTTTGGCGATCGCACCCGCGATGGCTTGATTGATGCAGGCGTTATGGAGTTCCCGCAGATGCCAGTGCAGGGTCCCTCGTTCATTTTCCGGATTGAGGCTTTGGCATACCGAGCGGGCCGCGCTGGTGAGACGCTGGTATAGCGCTGCATGTCCTTCCGTACGGGTCAGATCCAGATCGGCGAAATGGACTGTCATCGAAGGCACTCCAAGGGCTGAATCGGCGTGTGCGCTGGAAAGTACGGACAGGCTCAGGACGGCGGCTATGGCTGCGAAAGGCTTCATGGCGATCTCCTCAGTTGATGTGTTGGTGGTACCGACCTCGCATAGGTGCAGGTCGTTGGAGGCGATTCTCGAGGAGAGGTGAAACGAGGGCCACAAAGTTCCGACGAAACGGGATTCGGCGGAGGGAATGCCATGTTTTTCGGAGTGAGCGCGAAGCTTCCTGTCGTAGCAGCCGTCTGCAACTCACGTCAGTGTCTGCGATTCGAGGGCATGACTTGATGCCGAGTGCATCGCTGCGCAAGGTCAAGTGAAGGTCGCGCGCAACTTTCCGACGAGCGCGGCCATTTAGGGTGTGAGTGCCGCTTAAACGGGTGTGAGTGCCCCAAGGCTACCCAAATTGCACTGCCTTTCCGGTCCAGTCGCTCCGTTCTCCAAGTGATTCGCGGCGAATAGTCCGCTAACATCGCACGGACCGCGGGTCG
The DNA here is from genome assembly GCA_963807505.1 of uncultured Gammaproteobacteria bacterium. Lineage (GTDB taxonomy): Bacteria > Pseudomonadota > Gammaproteobacteria > Steroidobacterales > Steroidobacteraceae > Bog-1198. The sequence goes on from CAWECC010000004.1 coordinate 286,464, forward strand.
AACACCTTGAGCGCAGCGCTGCTTTGTGAGTCGCTATGAAAAACACTCGGTCCGGACATCGATGAGTACTTCGGTCCTCGCCCTACCCCGCCGGCATCAGATTCTTCGCTGGAGCCGGGTGCGGGGCCTATTTGCCGGAACGGGATTTCTGCTAAGTGTCACCATTGTGTTCAATCTTCTATGGACGCTCGAGTTTCTCGTCGATCATGCTTCGCGGTCCGGTCTGGCCGAATCTCTGCATCGCGCCGCATCAGTCTCGTGGCTGAATGCGCTGTGTTCGCTGCCGCCGGTACCATTTGTTGCCGTCATTTTGAATCTGGCGCCCGTTGCCGGATGGAGGCGCTCGGCACATTTCGCCGTGGCTCTGGCGCTCCTGATGTTCTGGTGCTGGTGGCTGCTTCCGGAAGGTCCGTTCAGCCGCTCTTGGCCGGGCGGTGTGATCGATCACGTCAGATGGCTGGCAAACGAGCTCGAGAGCAGCGTGCTCGCAGCCCTGTTGCTTTGGGCCTTCACCTATTATCGGAACGCATCGCGAGTGTCCGATGCGCTGGTGCGTGCAAAGATCGATGCAGCCGCCCTTGACACCCAGTTGCAGCAGGCGCGGCTCCATCTGCTGCGCTCACAGATTGAGCCGCATTTCCTCTTCAACACACTGGCCAACGTCCGCACTCTGGCACGAATCGAGCGCATCGCAGCCGTGCAGTTGATTGACAATTTAATGCGCTACCTCGCCGCCGCGCTTCCCAAGCTGCGCCAGGAGGAATGCGCTCTCGAGGACGAAATGGAGCTAATTCGGGCGTACCTTGGCATTTATGGCATACGCATGGGCACCAGACTGTCATACGAGGTCACGCTGCCGCCGGAGCTGGCTGCCGCGAAAATCCCAACAATGGTCCTGTTGACGCTCGTCGAGAACGCATTGAAGCACGGTGTCAATCCGGCTGTGGAAGGTGGTTTCGTTCGGGTCAGCGCTGCACACGAACGCTCGACACTCGTGCTGAGGGTTGCGGATTCTGGAAACGGTATGAAGGTCGAGCATGGTCTCGGAAGCGGCCTGTCCAACGTACGTATGCGACTCATGATGCGCTTCGGCGACGAGGCGACTGTGTCGCTCAGTCGCAGCGAACCCCACGGCGTCGTGGCCGTAATTCGCATTCCGATGAGGGCGAACCTTTGAGTATCGTCGGCAGAGCGACGCGGCTTTCGCAGTGCACTATCCGCTCCGTGGATTTTTTGCGGACCGTGTCAGGTGAGCTGTCGTTGCGGCTGATTCTCACCGCTCAAGCGATCGGCGCGCTGGTGAATCTGCTGCGTTATCTTCAGCAGATTGGCTCCGCAGGATCGGATCGGCAATTTGTCCTGAATATGATCTTCACATCTGTCGGCGCGCTCCTGATCATCCTGGCCTCGGCTTGCGCAGCGGAAGCGTCGCGACGTGGCGTACCCGCGTTCGGGGCTTATGCTTTGGCGCTTCTAGCGGCGAGCTCCTGCAACGCAATCGTCGAATCCATCAGTCGACAGCTCTACCCCCATGCTGCCGGCACAGCGACTTCGGCGCCCGCACCGAATGAATGGGTCGCCTTCACCTTGGACGTTGTGTATGTTGTGACTGTGGGGGGCATTGCCATGCTCGCCTACCACAACCGGCGCAGGGCAACCCAGATCCTCGAAGGGATTCGGGCGGCAGAGCTTAAGCATGTCGAGCTCGAGCGGCATCTAATCGAGTCGCGGCTCGCAACGGCTCAGGCGGCGATCGATCCCGGCGCGCTGTTCGCGTCACTGGCCAGTATCAGAAATCTATACGCCACATGTGCACCCTCTGCCGATCGCGAGCTTGACCGGTTGATTGAAGATCTGCGTGACATGCGTGTCGCGTCGGGTGTCGCGCCTGCGATGCGCGACCCCGGGCTATGAAATCCCCCACGGCAATCATCGCCGAGGACGAGCCGCTCCTGCGGCAGGAGATCCGCCTGGCGCTCAACACCCTGTGGCCGGAGCTCGTCATCTGCAGCGAAGTCGCCGACGGCCTTGAGGCCATTCGGGCCATAGACCGCTTCTCGCCGAATGTGGTTTTTCTCGATGTCCAAATGCCGGGAGCAAACGGCCTCGCCGTTGCGGAGCGCGCGAGCGGACGGGCACATGTGGTCTTCATCACGGCTTACGATCAATACGCGGTGACCGCGTTTGAGCAAGGCGCGCTCGACTATATTTTAAAGCCTCCGACCATGGTGCGCATGCAGCGCACCATCGAGCGATTGAAGGAGCGGATAGTGCACCTACCGGCCGAGTTGCGGGGGCTGAAAGACATCCTGAAGGCCGTTTCAACCAGCGAGCAGCAGTACCTCCAATGGCTGACCGTGCCCCACAAATCCGAGCTGCGCGTGGTGGCCACGGCCGAGATATGCTATCTGCGCGCTGACAATAAATACACAACCCTTGCGACGCGTACGAGTACCTTTCTGCTCAATTCAACCCTGAAGCAGATGAGGGAGAAGCTCAACCCCGATACATTCTGGCAGATCCATCGCAGCTTCATAGTCAATGTCGGAGCCATCGAAACGATCTACCGCTCCTTCCGCGGAACAATGGAGGTAAAACTGAAGGAGCGGAGCGAGTTGCTGCCTGTGAGTGGGACCCACGCAAATCTTTTCAGGCAGTTCTGAAGGGACTCGGCCTCGGTGCCGCCGGCGCCATCGCTGCACTACGTTCGGACGACGGAACGTCGATAGCGGCGGCACTAGGCAGATGCAAGCTGTGGCGGCAATGCATAGGTTTGTTGAAGCTGACTTTATGCGATAAACACACTCGCAACTCTTTGATTGAGCGGCATTGTACCGGCGGCGGTACGTTTGCATCGCTCGCTCGCGATGTTGTGCTATTCAACGGCCTCTGTGCCATTGGCGAATCGAAGATGCTCAGGGGTAAGGGCGCCGGTTTCGCAGCTTATTCAGCGAAACTCGCCAAGAGCGAATGTCTCCAAGCCAAGCTCCAACGCGCAAGTTTTCTAACCATACGTCGTTCATAAATTCCTGCCTATCCTCTTGCACTTATTGCCTAGTTTCAGATCGTCGGAGCGCTGCCCTCAACTGGGAGGGTGTCGTCCCCTCCCACGTTCGGAAAGCTCGATAGAAAGAATTCGAATCCTCGTAGCCGAGCAGAAATGCCACTTCCGTGACATCCATCTCCGGCCGGTTGAGGTACTCGTGCGCCAGTTCCTGCCGCGCCTCAAGAAGCAACTGCCGGAAGGTTGCGCCGTCATCGATGATTCGCCGCTGCAAGGTCCGATCGCTCAACCCGAGCTCGCGCGCCACGGCCGATATCTCCGGCCGGCTTCCCGCGAGCAGGCGTTTGAGAATCCATTTCACCTGCTCACTGATCGAACTTTGCGCACGGCGCTCTTCAAGCGCGCGTTCGAGCTGCGGATTCAACATGTCAAGCAACTCGGCGTTGTAGGTAAGGAACGGCCGATCGAGATCGGTCGCGTGCAGGACGAGCGCATTCCGTCGCGCTCCGAACGTGATCGGGCCCTTGAAATAGGCTTCGTGGAAGCCGGTCGCCTCCGCGCTGCGCTTCAGCTCGACCCTTTTCGCCGTCACCCAATGCCCTGTGCCGCGGCGACCAAGTTCAACGAAGGAGACAAAGGCGGCGTCTGTCAACAGAGGCGGCGTTTCTTCCTGCGCGTGGAGCCACACAGGCTCGATCACGCACTCGTCCTTGCTCACCTTGATTTGCAGTTCCTCGGGCGAACACAGTTGCTTGAAGCGAGCAAGGCGGGTGAGGGCATCCCGGTAGTCACGGGCGTAATAGGCCGCCATAGTTGACGGTGGCCGATTGCCAACGTCGATCTGGGTGGCGATTTTTAGGCCCGCGGCCGGATCAGCGGAGAGCTCGCCCACGGCACGCCAGAGTGCGAAGAACTGCGCCGTTGTGACGAGGTTCTTCTTGCCGTCGTAAACAGTCAGTGGCAAGCGAGCTTGGCTCAGCACCGCTGCTGGCGTAAGTCCGATCTTAGCGAGCCCTATCCAAAAGGCGTTCGCGACTTTGAAACGGTCTGGCACGTGGACGGTCATTTTTTCTCTCGCTGGCATTTCGTCTGGAAGCAATCGCGCTGTCAGGACATTCCTCGGGTTAGCCGATGATCGCTTTGGGTTCCAGGTACTCCTGCAGCCCGAAGATCCCGCCTTCCCGACCGATCCCCGATTGTTTGAACCCACCGAAGGGAGCAAACGGATCGTGACTTAATGTGTTGATCAGGACGCGGCCGGCGGCGAGTTTGCGCGCCACACGGGTGGCCCTTTCCGGGTCCGCCGAGCTTACGTAGGCGATGAGGCCGAATTCGGTGTCATTGGCGATTTCAATGGCCTCGGCTTCCGTCTTGTACGTCAGTATCGACAGGACCGGTCCGAAGATTTCTTCCTTCGCGATACGCATCTCGCGGGTGACGTTGGCAAACACGGTGGGCTTGATGAAATTCCCACCTTCAAGTCCCTGGGGATGACCTTCCCCGCCGATGACGAGCTCCGCACCTTCCTCGATCCCAGACTTGATGTACTCCTGCACGCGCTTGTACTGCTTTGTGCTGGCCAATGGGCCGAGGGTGACGTCCTTGTCCCTCGGATCGCCCATTTTGATTTTTTCGACGGCCGCCTTGGCCAATCGCTTCACTTCGTCGAGGCGGTCTTCCGGCACGATCAGACGCGAAGCCGCAATGCAGGCCTGCCCGTTATTCAGGTAGCAGGCGTTGATGGCCATCGGGATCGCCGTGGAGAGATCGGCGTCGTCCAGGATGATGTTGGGCGACTTGCCCCCGAGCTCCAGCGTCAAGCGCTTCATCGTGTCCAGGGAGTTCTTGGCGACCAGTTTTCCGATCTGCGTCGAACCGGTGAAAGCGATTTTCTGAATGTCGGGACTTTGCGTTAACTCCGTCCCGACGACCTCGCCGAGGCCCGTCACGACATTGATGACGCCAGGAGGCAACCCGGCTTCATGAAAGGCGTCCATCAACACTTCGGTTTGCATAGCGCTCATCTCGCTGGGCTTGATGACGACCGTGCATCCGGCAGCGATTGCCGGCGCCACCTTGATCGCGATCGAGCCGGCGCTCGAATTCCATGGCGTAAATATGCCCACCACGCCGGCCGGCTCCATCACGACCTTGGATGTGCCGACAGTTTTGACCAGGTCGAAATCTTCGAGGACTTTCTTGAAGTGCAGGAAAATGTTCGCCGCGAGGTTGTTGGAGCCCTTCGCACGGTCTTGCGGTGCGCCGTATTCCACGACCGTCGCTTCAACGAGTTGATCCATTCGCTTGGCCACGGCGTCGTGCAGCCGCTGCAGGAGCTCCATCCGGTATTCCTTGCTACTTTGCGAAAAGGAGTTGAAGGCCTCTTTCGCTGCACCGATGGCTTTTCGGGTGTCGATTTCGTCTGCCATGGTGACCTTGCCGATAACCTTGTTGTCGGTCGGGTTCACCAGATCGACGATCTGCGTTCCATGGGGAGTGACGAACTGGCCGTTGATATAGGCGCGATCAAAGGCTCTTACCGGAGTCGTGGTTTCATGTGTTTTCATTTGTGTCACCCTTCATGAGGTTTCGGCTTTACCAAGGTCGCTGTGTCTCTCAGGACCCAAGCTCACAATTTCAGTGTGGCTCAAGAGCGGGTCGGCGTAACTAGCAAAAGACGCCAATGCTCTTGCAGAACGTGCCAAACGGTCTATTGCCGAACGAGGGTCACAGAGGTGGCACTGCATCGCTGAGTGTGGATTGGGCGTATGCGTCATTGATGCAACGTTATGAACGTTGTAAAATGCAACGCTATGAACGTTGCTGAACGTAACAGACTGTATTTAAAGGGAATTACGCAGGGAGAGGGGCTCTTCCCTCACCTTGAAGCGGCCCCTGCCAGCGGATTCTTCAACTGGGACTTCGGCCTTGCCGAGCTACCGCAGGAACCCGGCATCATCGTCATTCGCGGGCCGCGGCAGTACGGCAAGAGCACTTGGCTGGAATACCAATTGCGGGAAACGCTCCGGCAGTTCGGGCCCGGGACCGCGCTCTTTTTAAATGGTGATTACATCGCGGGCCCCGACGAGCTCGAGGACGATATCGAATCACTGACGAGTCACTTTCCGGAAGAACCGTCGGTTCGGCGCCTCTTCATTGACGAAATTACGGCGGTCGCCGGCTGGCAGAAAGCGATCAAACGTCTTGCGGATAGGGGTGCTCTGCGAAGAGTGCTGATCATTACGACTGGCTCCAAGGCCAGCGACATTCAACGAGAGGCGGAGTTGCTGCCGGGCCGCAAAGGAAAGCTGGCGCGAACGATCTATTTATTCGTCCAGCTTCCGTACAAGATTTTCTACGACAAGGCTTTCCCGACGCTCAAGAGCCAGACTCTGGCGGCCTATCTCATCGCGGGTGGCTCGCCTCCCGCGTGTGCGGCCGTGCTTGAAACGGGTTCGGTCCCTGAATACGTATTTCAAACGACCGCGGAATGGATCTACGGCGAATGCGCGCTGGCCGGCCGCTCGCGGCCCATGCTATTGCGACTGCTAGAGCAGCTCATGCGCTGCGGTACCTCGCCGATTGCGCAGACAACTCTCGCGGAAGAGTCCGGCATGGCAAACAATACGGTCGCACACGGCTACCTCGACTTGCTGAGCGATCTCTTGGTTCTGGGGGCCAGCGAGCCTTGGGATCCGGCTCGAAAGGTGCGGGTCTCGCGCAAGGCCTCCAAGTATCCATTCGTCAATCTTCTCGCTGCTAATACTTGGTTGACAAACCGTCACACGACACCAACTTCTTTGGAAAGAGTCACCGGCGAGGAAAAGGGTGTGTGGTGGGAATGGGCGGTGGCCTCGGAATTATTCCGACGAGCCGCGAAAGAGGGCCATCCGTCACCCTTGCAGTCGCTGTTCTGGCGTTCTGACAAACACGAGATCGATTTCGTCCGCCAGGGCAGACCTTGGATCGAAGTGAAGGCCGGTCACGCTTCGCCATTCGAATTCGATTGGTTTATCAGAACCTTTTCCCGCGAGAAACTGCTGGTCGTCAGTTCGGATCGGTTCGATGGCAGCGCGGTTCGCGGAGTCACTCTCGAAGATTTTCTACTGGATGAATCGTTGTAGGGTGCCGCCCGCGCTAGCGACCTTCAATGGGTTTTGGCCTCCTGCTTACCGTCAAATTAGCCGACCGCTCTCACCAAGTTGCTGAAAGTCTGAGCCCAAACGTTCGCGGTGCTTCAAGTCCTCCGGATGCAGGAGTAGTGGGAGTCGCACCGGGCGACAAGGTATTGTAAACAACGGAATTCTCGACGTTGTTTACGTAGGCCGCTATGCTCCATTTTGAGCCAGTTGGAGTATATGTAAGCGAAATGTTTGTGCGCGTGAATGCATCCTGCCGCGTACTAATGAAATTATTGAAGTTCCCGTAATAGCCGCCGTTGTAGTGAGTGTCGACCTCGCCGAGGAGATCACCGATTGAGGCCAAATGCTCTGTGTGTCGCAGGCCGGCGAGGAGATTTACGCCTGGTGCATCCTGTATTTGGTTTCCGCTGTAGTTATATCCGACTCCGGAAAACTGATCGTAGTGAGCACTCTCCAATAAGAGGCCTGCATTGAGCCTGGTGTCGAAAGGTAAAATGGCCTCGAGGCTCGTGTCGGCACCGTAGATTATTGCTTGTTGGGCATTCAAAACGGTCGATAGTCCAGTGGCATTTACGACCGTGATAGCCTGGAAGTCCGAGTATCGGTAATGAAAGATTTCGGTGTTCAGCTCGAGCCGATTATCTAAAAATCGTGACTTCACACCACCTGAAAGTGCCAAAAGCCTAGACTCTGGTACGAGGGCTGACGGCTGCACATCAGGATTGTACCCAAATCGAATGTAGCCGGTTTGAACATTGGCGTACAGGAGGATTGCGGGAAAAAGGTCGTAGTCAATGCCAAACTTATAATCGGGCGTCGTTTGATGTCTTTGGAAATCAAATGGGATTGACGACGCGCCCAGACCTGCGGCGGACACTCCATCGTCGGATGCTCTCGCTCCAAGAGTTGCACGGAGAGATTCATTGAACGAATAGACGGCCTGACTGAAAATCGCATAACTCGTGTCAGTTTGCGTGGTCGTATTTAAAGCTACTTCGGAAAACGCCGTTGCCGAATTCGGCCTAAATAGAGCATCGTTAAAATTAATTTTGTTGTCCGAATAGTATAGACCTGCACTCAAGTCGAAAGAACTTACGGTGCGGTTCCATCGCAGCTCCTGCGAATCCTGAACCTCATGGTCGTAGACATGCAGCAGATTACCCCCATATCCAGTGAAATATATGTAGTTCGCCGTAAAATCGACAAATCCAGGAATGTACGTGAACCTGTTATCGCCATATTTCCACTCGATATTGGCACCCACTATATCGCTCCAATTATCTTGGTGCGTAAAGCTGGCATTGATAGGGTTTCCAGCCGGGCCAATGGCCGGTAGCTCCCATGGATTATTCGGAAACTTGAGAGGTGAACTTGCGGCAGTGGTTATCGGCTTTCCGTGGTCGAGCGCTCCAGAGTAGAAGGCGAGTATGGTTAAATCTTCCGACGGCTGCGCAAGTACAGAAAAACGTCCTTGCATATTGTTTTGCGAGTTGATTCCGGCGCTGTAGTACGCGTCGCGACGATCATAGTTGATGGCACCCCTGACGCTGATATCGTCCGTTACGGGGGCGTTTTGAGCCACCGAAAGATGAACGCTGTCGAAATCGCCGTACTCGACTAGCGCGTCACCGTCGTAGTTGCCCGAAGGCTTCGCGGAATATACGTTGATCGCTCCGCCAGAAGCTGCTCCACCGTATAGCGTACCTTGAGGGCCAGCGATCGATTCAACGCGATCAAGATCAAACACAAGGCCGGATGTGCCATACCTCTGAATTACTATGCCGTCAAATAGAAACGAAGAAGCGGCAGCGAAATTGGGTTGATCCACCCGCGTTCCGATACCACGTATATAGACTTGGGTAACTGGCCCCTCCAGCCTTAGCTCCGCGCTGGGCAGAACATTTTCCAGCGACTGCGGGTCATCCACACCCATCGCCTCAAGTTGGGCACCACTCACCTCAACGATACTGGCTGGAGCTTTTTGCAAATTTTCCGATGTTTTACGGGCGGTAACCGTTACAGTCTCCAGTTCGGATGTGTCGCTGTCCGATGAGACGGATTGGGCGAGCGCCTCGATATCATCGAACATGGCGAAAAATGACGATACTGTTATCAAGAGACAGGCTTTCTTGAACATGACCCCCCCGTTCAAATTTTTGTGTTTCTAGGCACAGCGGATTACGCTGGAAAACTGATCCCTTGTCGCGCTTTCATGAAGCAGCGACCGGGATCGGCGACAAAGTAGTAAAATGGAGCCTCTCCTCCTGTCGCTTCCAATTCCTGGCAATGTTTGTCTGCTCCAGCCAGGCCACCCAAGTCCGCTCCAAAAAACGATGGCTCGCTTATTTCGATTGAGGGAGGAATAGCCGGAGCTGGACGTAACGAAGGTTCCGCGGCTGCAGAGGCGCCACACAAGCGCGTAAACCTCGAGCGATTTGCCAGTTGCATTCTCAAGCCTGCCTCCCCCGCGCCCTATTTTGCTTCGATCTTACGAAACATTATTATCATTACGGGACTGTTGTACCATGAAGGTGCGATCGCTGTAAAGACCGCAGCATCCATCGGAATTTGAGCGACACTACGTTGCGACGCAGCGAGGAATGGATTGGCTTCGAGCGTCAGCGCCGAAACACCGTCGGCTGAAGGCACTGCCTCGACGATCGCGCACCGTTCTCACGTATCGACTTCTTTGTTGGTACCTCGGTGCGGCGTGCGTGACCCGTGCAGTCTTGATCCAAGCCCGCAGCCGACTCTCGAGATCCCATCGCAATGGCCACATTCCCGAGATTCGGTTCGAATCGTGTTATAGTTAATGTTCAATGAGCAGCCGATCGGAAAAAAAACAGGACAGTGCCAAGACGCGCTTGCCTCATGCTGATAGGTTGGAGGCGTATCTCGACTTAGGTCGAACGAATCAAAAGCGGCGCACGCGCGATGTACTCATTAACATCGCCGCCGACCTAATACGCAGTGGCAAACCGATTTCCGTCACAGATGTTGCCGACGCCGCAGGGGTCAGCCGCACAACCGCCTATCGGTACTTTCCAACTTCGGAGATGCTCGGGGCACAGGCTACTCTCGTTGCAGCAGACAGCTTAGAGGCCAAGCACTTGACGGAATTCGTGCTGGGACCTGGCTCGCCAATGGAGAAACTCCAGTCTGTCATCAAGGGAAGTCATGAGATGACGATAGCTCACGAAGCTGCGTACCGATCTCTGGTCCATTTCACTGTTGAGCTTGAAACTGGCGATGTTTCTCATAGACCGACTTTTCGCCGCAAGTGGTTAGAAGATGCTTTGGGATCGCTGAAGAAAGATTTAGGCCCAGCAAGATTTAACCAGCTAACCGCGGCTCTCTGTCTTCTCTGTGGAATTGAGTCGATGATCGTGTTGAACGATATTTGTTGACTGTCTTCAGGCGAAGCGCTAAAAGTTAAATCATGGGTGGGTCAGCGGATCCTACGTGCTGCAATTGAGGATGCAGCGGAGTATCGCGCAAACGCTGCTGCACGGCCCGTGACCGACCGAGAACTCAAGTCGGGCAAGCAGCGCGCGGCGAAATAATACCAGCGCCTCTGCCGGTTTCACGCCAAGTCCCCGTTGGCATATCGGGCATAGTACCGCCACATGCTGGCTATTCGGCGAGACGGCAATCCTGCTATCGGTTGGCCTTGCTTATTGCCAGATTCGATTTCAAATTTTCGAAATACCTCCTGGTCTTCTGACGAAATAGATCTCACATTACCAATGGCGCTAGCTCGGTAGTTCATTTCCGCTAGCGTATTTAGCTGTATGGCAAGGAGAACTGCTTCTTCGACGCTGTTTGCTACGGTCGTGATGCCATGTCCTCGCATCAGACAAACCTGTGATCCCTCCATTGCCGTTGCCAATTGCGAACCTAAATTCGGCTCTCTAATGAGAATGCTTCGGTCAAACGTCGGTATACCGTTGAGCGCAAGCGCCAAACCAAACGGGTCATAAGAACCATAAATTGGCAAAAGCGGCCGATCGCATATTGTCATGAGCACTGCCGCCGATGGGTGCGCGTGAACCACTCCAAACACATCGGGACGTCGGCGATACAGTTGGGTATGAATGTGCACTTCCAGGGGAGCGCTATAGCCGTCGTCCGCACCTCCAATTCGACGGCCGTCCAGGTCGATTTCAATGACATCTAGATCGCTTGTGTATCGCACGCCGGACTCTTCATGTCCGCGAGCCCGAATAAGAATTCGATCGGTGCCGGGAATCCGAGCGCTAGCGTGACCGAATATCGAGGGAGTTATGTCGAAAACACCCAGAACTCGGCACGCCTGTGCCACGCGCTCTTTGATCTGCTGCACATTTTCGCCATTTTGTTCCACTTTCATCTCCCTTACTTTTGCTTATCTCCTCCATTCCAACCGTAGATGGAAAGTGTGTCCTCCCCGGCGTTGATTCGCCTGAGAATGTCCGCTTCTTGAGTCTCACGTTTGACAGCGGACTCCACAATCGTGGTTGCTCGCTCTCTTGGCAGGCACACGACACCATCTCCATCGGCTACGATGAGGTCACCGGGCCGGACAATTTCGTCCCCCAATTTGATTGGGGCATTTATCCAACCGCGGGCCCCGAAATCCTTGCTCGTGCCCCGGATGCAAAGGCCGCGAGCAAAGACTGGAAATCCGATATCTCCAAGAAGGACGGCATCGCGAACGCACCCGTCAATGACCACCCCGGCAAGTCCCCGCACCTTGGCGGCCGTGGACATGACCTCACCCCAATATCCGTGGTCGTAAACATCACCAACATAGACGACTAAAACGTCACCGGGCCCCGCATTATAGATCGCCCTGTGGATCCAGAGGTTATCGCCACCGGGCGAGTGAACCGTAATTGCTGAACCGGCTAGGCGCATGTCGGGCGCTACCGGCTTAATCGCGCGCGGGAGGGCGCCGATCTTACCGCCAGCTTCATGCAATGTAGCAGCGGGCAGATTCGACGCCTGAACGATGGTTGCGGCTGACGGGCGTTCCGACAGGCGCCGAGTTGTCTTTATGGGATCGAAAATATCCGGCCCGATCATTTCTTACGGCTCTGCAACTGGTGATAATGATGAAGGCGTCGCGCTTCGTCCAAACGCATTCCAGTTCTGACTGTGACACGAATGAGTTCCTCTGCGTCGCCAATTTCCTCAGCGACGGCCAATACGGCCTCCTCGTGCTCCCGCGCGATGGCGACTACCCCATCTGCATCACCCTTGAGAATATCTCCCGGCGCGACGCGGGCCCCACCGATTGTGACGGGCCTGTTCACCCCTTCGACTTGAACCCGGTCCTTCCCAGTGCGCATCCAACTGTCTCGGCTAAATACTGCATAGTTCAACGATAGGCACAGATGTTTGTCTCGATTGATACCGTCGATCACCGTCCCCGATATGCCGCGCCGGTGGGCAATTTCGGTGAGGATATCGCCCCAGACGGTCGCATCCTCTCGGCCCCCATTGTCCAGCACAATTACGCTTCCAGCTTCCACATCATCGATGTAGTCGCCTACCGTTCCGGGTGGCGATGCCGCAGGGCCGTATAAAACGGTGAATGCGCGACCAGCCAAACGGAATCCCGCATCGCATGGTTTGATATTGCTGCACTGGCCAAGGAGGCCCAGCCTGTCGAGAGCGTCGCTCAACGTCGCCGTGTCAAGTCGCGCCGCTCTCTCCACATTGGCGTCGGGCTTTGATTTCGCTTCTTTTCCAACCATTGTTCACCCTTCGAGCATATTTTCGTAGTTGCCGCTCATGACTTTGCTCACGGCGTTTCCATCGAGCAACGCCTTCGCCATGTGCGCTTCTTTGGCCGCGATGTCCTCGCCCACCTGCAGTACTAGTGCGATCTTGTTGGCAGGAATGAAGGCGATGCCGCTTGAATCCGCAATCACATAATCACCCGGATTCACCCGCACTCCTTCAAAGATGATCGGCACGTCGTGCCCCACCTCAACCAATCGGCCGCGTGCGGTGCGAGCTGTAAATGAGCGTGCAAATATCGGGAATGCATGGGCGCGCGCCTCGTCGATATCGCGTACGGGTCCGTCGGCCAAAACTCCAGCAACGTTGCGGATTTTTGCCGCAAGCGTTAGCAAGCCTCCCCAGCTGCCAGCGTCATGGCCGGTGCGCTGTTCCACGACTATCACGTCGTTAGGACCAGAGTCTTCAATCGCAGCAGTACCTAAATGTCTGGGAGAACCTGGCGCCGGATCGCCCAACCCCAACTTTACCGTCTTTACACGTCCCGCAACGAGGCCATTTCCCGAACTTCTCGGTACACCAGTGACAACACCCTTCAGCCCCAGGCGGTCAAACGCATCAGAGACGGCGCAGCAATCTAATCGACGCAGGCGTCGGACAACCTCTTCAACGTCCGGTTTGAATACTTCAGTCGCCATTTTACGTTCCCTACCTCTCCTCGGATCGCTCAACCGAGATACCTTTCGAGATCACGGCAATTGCATCGCATTGCACGAGTATGTTTCCTGCCAAATGCTCATAGATTAGAGTTTGGCGAGCCGGACGAGATGCCGGATCCGGAAAGACACCAAGCCAATGAGCATTGATAACGGCCCGTGCCTCGGCATTTTTCACATAGAAAGTCATCTTGATGACGTCGGCAGTGCTGGCACCAGCCCCTGAGAGTATGCGATCGAGCTGCAAAAACATAAGCCCCGCCTGACTATCAATCTCGTCGGCCACTTTCCCCGTTTCGGGATCAAGGCCGTAGATCCCTCCTGTCATAACAATCTCATTGATACGGCAAGCCGCCGGGATGGGCTGTGTCCCATGACCGAAACCTTCGATGACAACACTTCTACGGCTCATCTATCTCCTCCCCAACAAGTACAGCAGCGCCATTTGCGGCCGAGAGTACCAACACTCAGAGATCGAGTTTGCTGAACAGTCTGCGAGCGTTGGAGCGAAATACGCCGTCCAAATCCGCCTCGCTCAATCCACCAATGCTTTCGATCGTAGGCTTGATGTCGTCGAAGAACCTGCCGCTCAACGGGTCAACTCCGCTACCGCTTCCCGGTCGCTCGGTTCCGAAACAGCACCTGTCGGTGCCGACAACTTCGAATAGTAATTCGAGTGAGCTCTTGTTATGCAGGCAAGTGTCGTACCAGAACTTTCTTACGACTTCGTCGAAGCTGGCCGCATCCTTAGGGATGTGGCCCGCTGCTTTCCCGCGCTCGAAATGAGAGCGCCAGCGCCCGACTTGGTAAGGGATTGCACCGCCGCCGTGGCTGACCATCAATTTTAAATCTGGGAAACGATCAAAAACCCGCGATCTGTAGATCGATGTAATTGCAAGGCTCTCCTCAGCAATGAAATGCTCGTCGTATGTTTCACGGCAATTGCTACAGCTGCCACTGTGAATATGCGCTGGCAAATCCATCTCGCAAAGGCGCTCGTACAACGGATACCAATACGGATCGCCGAGCGGTGGAGACGTGTTGTGGCCCTCGCTCGGATCTGGGTTGAGCAAAACCCCCACGAAGCCCAACTCATCGATACAGCGGCTAATTTCATCAAAAATCGTGGTAACCGGGCGGCCCACCTGCTGAGGTAAAGAGCCTACGCCACGAAAGCGATCAGGAAAGAGCTTTACCGCTCGCGCAATGACATCGTTATTGTCCTTTGTCCAAGAAACGATGTCCGGCCAACGAGCGGTTCCGTTGAGCATTTGAAATGGACGAGGTGACAGGAGTTGGACGTCGGTACCTACTCCGTCCATGATGGCTACGTTGGACGTGACTGATTTTTCTAAATCAGCATCCGAGATTGACGCTCTAAAGTTGTCGCTTACTTGACCGCCACTGACAATCAAGTGGTTGCGATGAGCATAAAAGGCTTCCGGCGCCACCAAATGGCCATGAGCGTCGATAATTTTCAATTTCATTGTCTTCATCCACCTTTATTAGCCGCAAACAATCATGCATTCGCCAACGACTTGTTCTAGATATCGAGGACCAAGTGCTCGGTCAGCGAGCCCGAGCAGCAAATCATCATCGTGTTACCCGCCGCTCGTTCACCTGGCGTTAGAATGCTGTCGCGGTGATCGGGCGTTCCACCAAGGACCCGGGTTTCACAGGTCCCGCACACTCCGCGCTGGCACGAGTTGGGCACTTCGATCCCCGCGTTCGCCAACGCCTCCAATATGGTGCTTCCGGCGGGCACAGCGACCGTGCGCCCCAAGCGCGCGAGTTGTAGCAAAAAGCCGCCGGCTACGGCCGCGGTGTCAATGGGGGTGAAATGCTCAACATGAATGCAGTCGGGAGGCCAGTTACGAGTGAGTTCGCCAAAAACCTTCATCATCGGTCTCGGACCGCAGCAATAGAAGTGCGTATTGGGAGGCGCTGAGTGCACTATCGAACGAATATCGAGAAATCCACCCTGCTCGTCATCGCTGTGAACGCGCACCCGGTCACCATAAATCGCTAAGTCGCGCAGAAAGCCCGCCTCTTTGCGGGTTCGAACCGCATAGTAGAGCCTCCAGTTTCGGCCCAGCTCAGACAAGCGTATTGCCATACTGATCAGAGGCGTGATCCCAATTCCGCCGCCGATTAGAACTGCCGAGGGAGAGTGTTCGTTCAACTTGAAAAGGTTGCGCGGCACCCCAGCGTGAATGATATCTCCCACACGAAGGTTGTCATGGATGAAAACCGACCCTCCACGACTTGCCGCGTCCCGCGCGACGGCCACTACGTAACGGTATCTCTCGTCTTGGGAGTTTATAAGAGAATAACTCCGGACCAACCCCGTGGGTAGATGCAACTCTATGTGACTGCCTGCCGAGAAGGGTGCTAACGGCCCCTCGTCGGGCGAACGCAGTTCAATCACCCGTATCGAGTCGGACTTCCACATCACCGAAGTGACGCGCAGATTAGTGATTTCCGACATAGGCGATCCGGACGCTCATTTGTCTGTTGCTTCGGAGAGCCGTCTACGAGTCGGATCGCTCATGGGCGAGTCATACAAAGCCGATGCCCTAACTCCATCAAATCCGAATGAAAGCTCTGGCTCAATTGGCATTTCCAGCCAAGGAGTGTTTTTAGCTTCGTCGCGTACTACTCCCATTGGATCTTCTCCACGCTCCACCTTTTCGATCTCGCGCAGCAGAGTGCGGCGATATAGAACCACGCCTCGATCGCTTTCCCCGAGATTTTCGAGAGTATGGTCGGCGATGTCACCTTGCGAAATCATGACCATGCAATCCTGAGCATTGATCTGCTCTGGGATGTATTTACCCTCCTCGTTTGCCCACGGGTTTTCCCAGCTTGGCACTTCAGCTCGAGGGGGATTCTCTGCGTTTTGGATTCTGCAGTTGTACCAATAAATGTAGGTATTCGTATCGTCGATCGGAACGCGTATTTGATATTGAACCCAACCCTCGCATAATTTGACTTGTGCCGTCCCCGGAAAGATTTGCGGATGGCCGACGGTCCATTCTGGGGAATCTTCGCTGTCGCCTTCCCACAAGCGCTTCTTGACAATCCCATAAGGAAACAACTCGAAATCCAATTTGACATGCTTGCGCAATGGGACCGTCGAAAGGCCTTTTTGCTTTCGAACATAGTTCGTGTACATCATATGCAAGAATTCAATGTGGACCGGGTCCATGGTATTTTCCGACACTTGCAGCCAATTGCACGGCAGGCGGGAAATGCCCACATCTCGGTTGTAGTCCTCCCGCACCATGAATTCGTATCGCGGCAACAGTGGGGCGGGTAATGGCCCCATGTAGGCCCAAATCAGACCACCGAATTCCTGCGTGGGATACGCGGCGATTTTGATGCGATCCTTGAAGGTGCTGTTGGCGGATTCGCCTGGTTGATCGACGCATTGACCCTTCTTGTCGAATTTCCATGCGTGATACGGGCAACGAATACAATCGCCTTCGACCATCCCGTAAGAGAGCGCAACTCCGCGGTGGGGGCACTTCTCAGCAACGAGACCGACAGACCCGTCATCGCAGCGAAAAAGGGCCAGGCGCTCTCCGAGCAATTTCACTGGGATGATCAAAACTTCGGCGCCCTTCTTAATTTGGTCAGAGGTCGCGATCGGATGCCAGAAACGGCGCAGGTATTCACCCATTGGTGTGCCGCGGTCGAACCTCGTTAGCCGAACGTTTTTTTCCCCTACTGTTTCAATGCCGCCGCGCGTCAGTCCCTGTTGCGTCATAAAAGTTACCTCTGACTTCGTCCGAAAGTAGATGCCGTTATGGTACTATTGTACCATTAAATCATCAACCGGGTCCCGGTCAAGGCGAGACCCTCCCTAAGGACGCGGCAGGCAATAATTGATTTTATTGTGTAAAAACAATCTATTAATGAGATTATCGACGTGCGCGGTCGGTGCTCCGGGTATTTTTGCTTGACTCATTTTGGGCGGACAATAATTATTATATGGGACGGTATACCCATATAATGCTCATAATGAGCAAATCTTCGCGCTTGGAGGGCCGTCATGTCTCATGTTGTATTTGCAGCAGGAACCTCTCACACACCGCTCCTGACGTTTAGTGCGGAGCTCTGGGAGGAATACGCCAGGCGGGACACCAAGAACCAAAGGCTCAATACGCTCAATGGCGATTACATCTCCTACGATATGCTCTTGGAGAGAGTGCAGGGACGTTTCGCACCGGAAGCGACTTATGAGGTATTCGTCGCGAAAAACGCAATCTGTCAAAACTCAATCCATCGTATCGCCGGCGAATTGAAGGCGGCGCGTCCGGATGTCGTGATTATCATCACCGACGACGAGTCTGAACTCTTCGGCTTGGCAAACACGCCCGCCGTCTCAATCTATTATGGGGAAACAGGGATTACATTGCCGTATGCCTTCAGGCATACGACGCTCGACAGATCATCTCGGTTCTATAAAGAGATGACAAAGCAATACCTGATGGATAAGTCGCATTCCTTTCCTGCCATGCCGATTTTCAGCAAGCGGCTCATCGAGCTCCTGATCGAAAAGCATGTGGATGTGGGCGCGGCGGCGCAGATTAAAGATCCAGAGCGGTCCGGGTTCGGGCATGGAATCGGTTTCGTAATCAACCGTTTGTTGTCGGGCCTGAATGTCCCTGTAATTCCACTACTGCTAAACACCTATTACCCCCCCAACGTACCAGTTCCTGCGCGATGTTTCGATATCGGCCGGGCTCTGCGTGACGCCATCGAAAACAGCGGTCAGGTGCTCCGTGTCGCCGTCATAGCATCTGGCGGCTTAAGTCATTTTGTCGTCGAAGAAGAGTTGGACAGAAATGTTTTGCGCGCGCTCCGAAACAACGACTCCCAGACCCTACGCAGTATTCCGGTGAAATATCTCAATGCCGGATCGTCGGAGATCCGGAACTGGATAGCAATGGCAGGCGCCATCGAAGGGTTGGTAATCCAATGGGACGAGTATCAGCCTCTTTATCGAACAGAAGCCGGTACCGGCGTGGGCGCTGCGTTCGCTGTTTGGCGAGATCCAAACGAGCTCCGTTCGGAAAGACTTTCAAAAAAAACTGAGTAGGAAGGTCGAAGTATGGCTCGGGTAAAGAGTTCTGGTCTCAGCCGGAGGGCATTCCTAGGTGGTTCCGCGCTGGTGGGCGGCGCGTTCAGCGTATCTCCATCGGCTGCCTGGTCAGAAGGTGAATCCGCGCCCCCGCCGGCAAAAGCGGCTCTACCGCCAGCCGATCCGGACGCCGAGCACACTACACCCGCCGAACTTCCCCCAATGACGTTCAAGCGCTCGGGTGCGGATTTCATGGTGGACGTGATTAAGACGCTCGGCGTCGATTACGTCGCATGCAACCCCGGGTCGAGTTTTCGTGGCCTGCAGGAATCAATCATAAATTATGGCGGTAATGCGCAGCCGGAAATACTGACTTGCTGCCACGAGGAAAGTTCAGTTGCACTGGCGCACGGCTATTACAAAATTGCCGGTAAGCCGATGATGGCGATGGTTCACGGAACCGTCGGTCTCCAGCATGCATCCATGGCGATATACAACGCATATGCAGATCGCGTGCCGGTCCTAATCACCACAGCTGTGTCTGCCGATGCAAATACCCGTCGGCCAGGCGTCGAATGGCAGCATAGCGTGCAGGATGGCGCCGCAATGGTTCGTGACATTACGAAGTGGGATGACACGCCTGCTTCCCTCCAGCATTTTGCCGAATCACAAGTCAGGGCAATGAAAATCGCATTGTCCGTGCCCATGGGGCCTGTCTTGATCACTGCCGATGCGGATTTGCAGGAAATGGAACTGGCTCCGACGCATCAAGCTTCGTTGTCCATTCCAAAACTCTCCATTGACCGCCACCCTCAGGGAGACAGCGGGGCGGTAGCGGAGGCCGCTAAACTTCTCGTCGCAGCGGAAAGTCCAGTCATAATAGCCGATCGCTATAGGCGAACTCCAAATGGCCATACCCTGCTCATACAGCTGGCCGAGGCATTGCAAGCGCCTGTGATTGATACTGGAAATCGATTCAATTTTCCCTCTCAGCACCCACTGAACCTATCGGGCGAGAGGAGCCAATTGCTCAGAGAAGCTGACGTAATTTTAGCCCTGGAGCTGGCGGACGTTTGGTCCTTGAACCATGTACTCAGGGACGTGCCCGGTCGGCCTTGGCATACAGCCGGCGGGGATACTTGCAAGATCCTTACAATCGGTACTGCGGGCACCGTCATAAAGTCCAATTACCAGGACTTTCAGCGGTATGCGGAAGCGGACATATCAATCGCCGGAGACGCCGAAACGACGCTGCCAAACTTGATTGCTGAAATCGAAAAGCGCCTCGACGCCGGCCGCATCGCTACATTGCAGGGCCGCGGCGCGAAGTGCGCGGAAAGGGCTGGCCGCCTGAGAAAGCAGCGCGAGGCGCGAATCCAGGAAGTCTGGAATCTTAGCCCGGTCAGTTCCGAGCGTCTCATCATGGAACTGTATGAGCAAATAAAGGGCGACGATTGGTCCTTGGTCGGCGCGCCCAATCCTCTAGCAACACGATTATTGCCGATGGAGAAATACTACCACCACACGGGTGGGAGCGGCGCTTCCGGTATCGGTTATGGCGCGCCGGCGGCCGTTGGGTCGGCGCTGGCCAATAGAGACGCGGGGAGAATTTCTGTCACCATTCAGCCTGACGGCGACCTTATGTATGCGCCTGGTGTCCTCTGGACCGCAGCGCATCACCAAATTCCCATATTGTTCGTGATGTTCAACAATCGCGCCTACCACCAAGAGTTGATGCACCTGCAGCGTATCGAAAATCGTCTGGAGCGTGGTCTCCGAAATTTCGGCATCGGCACCACACTCACGAAACCGAATATCGACTTCTCCAAGCTGGCAGCAAGCATGGGATTGTACGCGGAAGGTCCCATTGCAGACCCGGCCGCTTTGGGCGCTGCAATTCGCCGTGCGATGGAAGTTGTTCGCCGTGGCGAGCCGGCATTGGTGGACGTGGTTACTCAGCCTCGCTGACCGGAGCAACACATGCGGCGCCAAATTAGAGTTTTCATTCCGGCCATGATATTTTTGGCTCAGATAATCAATTCCCCTTACGCCAAATCCGCTGGCGAGGAGGGCGACCTTCGGGCAGGCAAAGCTGATTGGATAGGTGCCGGCTGCTATTCCTGCCACGGATATGCGGCTCAAGGCGCTGAAGATACCGGGCCGCAACTTACAAAACACGCTTGGACCTTCGAAGTCTTCAGTCAGATTGTCCGGAATCCAATCTCCGTAATGCCTCCTTTTACCAAAAAGCTGCTGAGTGATGATGAACTACGAAACATCATGGCCTATGTGAATAGTATTCATCAACACAAGAAAAATAAGAATGAAAATATCGGTTCAGGGAAGTAAACATGGCGACTGCAGTGGGTGTTCAAGACTTAATCGACAATAGCGCGTTCGGTTCATTCCAACGCCTTGTCGTCGCCATATGCTTTGCGACAGCGGTCGTCGATGGGATCGACAATCAAATGATCGGCTTCTCTTCAACGGCCATTGCAGCCACTCTGCACATACCCTTGTCGGCATTTGGCGCGATATTTTCGGCCGGAACGATCGGCGGCTTGATCGGCGCAGCCCTTCTAGGAACGCTTGCAGACAGGATTGGACGAAAGAAAGCACTTCTCATTTGCACAATTTTGTTCGCCACGCTGACCATGGCCACTCCTCTTGCTCGATCGACAAACGAATTATTTGCATTGCGATTGGTGGCGGGGCTCGGCCTGGGCGGCGCAATGCCTGGCTTTATAACCTTGGTTTCGGAGTATTCTCCGACACCACGTCGAGCTTTCGCTATCGGGCTGTTGTGGTGCGGTTACCCAGTCGGCGGTCTGGCGGGTGGCCTTATTGGATCACTGCTGATTCCTTTATATGGCTGGCAAGCAATGTTTTTCCTTGGCGGCAGTTTGGCGTTCATCGCGGCTGCCCTTCAGTTGAAAATGCTTCCGGAATCGCTCCACTACCTTGTCCGTCAAAATGGTGCTCAAGAACGCATAAAGCGCATCGCAGAAAGGCTCGCGCCGGCCGTTGACTTCACCAATGTCGAATTTCAGCAAGCGCGCGCACAACCAAAGCAGATTAGAACGGGTGTTCTGGATATTTTCAGCGAGGGGAGAGGACCAAGTACGATTTTGCTTTGGATATGCATGTTTTGCACGTTCTTGATCACCAACTTCTTTGTGTTGTGGGCTCCCGCGCTACTGAAGTTGACAGGCTTTGCCATCTCTACTGTCGCGTTGATGATCGCGTTTCATAATTTTGCGGCAATACCGGGTCAAGTTGGTTCAGGGTATCTTCTGGATAGAATCAGCCCATTTCGACTCCTACCGGTTGGTCTTGGGATTTCAGCCCTCTTTACCGTGGGTCTGTCTCTCTGGCTTCATGAAACGCCATTTGTTGCAACTGCCATAGTTGCCATTGGCCTGTTACAGGGGGGCGGAGTAGCGGGGACTCTTTACGTTGTGACTGCCTCGTATCCTCCGGCGATTCGCTCGACCGGCGTGGGTTGGGCGACGGGAATTGGTCGCGGTGGTCAGATCGTTGGAGCTCTCTTGGTGGGAAACTTGGTCGGTAAAGGCGTTTCTCCAAATTCCATATTTCTGGGAATGAGTGCGCCATTTCTGATCGCGATTGGCTGCCTTCTTGCACTGGGCATCATCTATAGCAGCAGGGCTTCGGCCAACCTACCCTAGCGTGTAGGGCAAAGACGCATTGGGCGGCATCGGAAGGTTCTTGATGAAGACCGTTAGAATTGGCGGCGGGGCGGGCTTTTCTGGCGATAGAATTGAACCCGCAGTTGAACTTGCCAAGTTTGGCAAGCTGAATTACTTGGCATTTGAATGCCTTGGTGAGCGTACTATCGCGCTTGCTCAGGCCCGCAAGCAGCTCGATCCCAGCCTCGGATATGATCCGCTTCTCATCGAGCGCATGGAAGCAGTTCTCCCATATTGTGCGGATGAGCACATAAGAATAGTTACCAATATGGGCGCGGCAAATCCACAATCTGCGGCCAAAGCCGTTGCAAATGTTGCTCGGAGATTAGGTCTAACGGGACTGCGGATAGCTGCTATCGCCGGCGACGACGTTCTCGGGTTGCTGGAGAAAAATGATTATCGGCTGATTGAGCGCCCGGGCTGGGTCAGCGAACTGCGGCCGTCCATCATCTCAGCAAATGCGTATATCGGCGCCGAGCCAATTGTGGAAGCGCTTCGCGGCGGCGCCGATGTGATTATTACAGGACGGGTCGGAGACCCTGCCCTCTTTCTGGGGCCTATGATTTACGAGTTTGGTTGGGCTTTTGATGACTGGCCACGCTTGGGTCGCGGAACGATCATTGGTCATCTAATGGAATGCGCAGGCCAATTGACTGGAGGCTATTACGCTGATCCTGGATTCAAAGACGTGCCCGACCTAGCGCGCCTGGGATTTCCGATTGCGGAAGTGGATTCAGAAGGTACAGCGCTATTTTCAAAAGTAGATGGATCTGGCGGAAGGCTCGATGTTTCGACCTGCACTGAGCAGCTGCTATACGAGATCCTTGATCCCACTGCCTATTATCAGCCAGATGTCATAGCCGACTTGTCATCAGTTAGCCTAAAGAGTGTAGGTCCAAACCGCGTAGCGTTTAGGGGTGGGAGCGGTGTGCGACGTCCTGATACCCTGAAGGTTTCCATTGGTTACCAAGACGGGTATGTGGGTGAGGGTCAAATCTCCTATGCCGGGCCCGGTTGTCTGGAGAGAGGCAATCTGGCTCTCGACATCGTCAAAGAACGCATTTCTCTTGTGGGGCTTGAAGTCACCGACCTTAGACTGGAATTGATTGGGGTAAACGCGGTCAACCTAGCAGCCCATTCTGCTCGCATTCAGGCGCCGCCCGAAGTGCGGGCACGCGTGATAGGTCGAACCAAATCCAAACGGGACGCAGAGCGGCTCGGCGCCGAGGTCGAAAGCCTCTATACCAACGGGCCTTCTGGTGGAGGGGGAGTTACCAGGGGTATCAAGCAGGTGACCGCAGTTCTATCGACTTTAGTGCCCCGGACAGAAGTTGTGCCGTCGATACATTATGAGGTTGCCTAACATGCTGGTGAGGGAAATCGCCCACGCACGAAGTGGCGACAAAGGTGACACAGCCCAATTATCTGTAATTGCCTATGATATCCGGAATTACGCACAGCTGGAAAAATGCTTAACCGTTACAAAAATCGCTGATCATTTTGCTCCCATTATTAAAGGCTCCATATTCCGATATGAACTTCCGTCCATGGGAGCATTGATCTTCGTTCTGGAGCATGCTCTCGATACTGGAGTCACACGATCACTTGCTCTGGATGCCCACGGTAAGGCTTTAGCGGCTACCGTCTTGGACGTGGAGTTGCCCACGCCTTAACCCGAGTGCACGTCCAGAACTACGGTGGCATTGTAGATTGGGCACAAAATCTGTGGGGAATGAGAGGACCTGCAACTGCGAATCACGCAAATTCTGTGACTACAGATGGCTGGAACAGCATAACTCGTCGGATCTCTCCGTACGGCAGATATAATGTGATCACTTGCGATCCCCGCAGTGCTCGGCTCAATCGGTCATTCCACGCTCTTGATAGAGAATAATACCTGTGAAAATCCGCCTAAATGGCCTTGCTCGAATGTCAGTTATGTCCTTTGCGCTGCTGGCGGCCTTTGCGCACGGCGCACCGGAGCATGGGCCCGCCTGGCTCAACGATCACGGTGCCCAGACCATCAAGTGGCTGGAGGAGCGGAACTCGCAAACCCTGACGCAGTTGCGAGCAGATCCGCGCTTCGCAACCTTTGAGAGTGCGGCGGCCGACATCCTGACTGATCCTGGCCGTCTCACACCGGTAACGTTCATGGGTGACCACGTCTACCAATACTGGCAGACCCGTGACCGTCCGTTCGGGGTGTGGCGGCGCACCAGGCGAGTTGACTATCTCGCTGGAGCGCCGAACTGGGAGACCGTCATCGATGTTCAGGCGCTCGCGGTAGCAGAGCATGCCAGATTCATATTCGCCGGCGCCGATTGTCTTGAGAGCCGCTGTCTCATCTCTCTGTCTCGCAATGGAAAGGACGCCGCCGAGCAGCGGGAATTCGACCTGAACAGCAAACAGTTCGTCCGCAATGGATTTCATATCCCGGAAAGCAAGACGCAGACGTGGTGGTATGACGCGGACACTTTGCTCGTCGCGCCGGCGCTCGTCCGCAGCGAAATGACAGAGGGACTCACTGCGCGCACGATCCGAGTATGGCCGCGTGGCACCCCGTTGAAATCGTCACGCATGCTGTTTGAAGGCCGCGATTCGGACGCCGGTGTAAGTGTCGAGCTGGTCAAGGCAGCGGCCTCCGGCAACTTCGTTGCCGCTCGGGACAAAGACTTCGAGCGGCGCGAATATCAGCTGATCTCGCTCGATGGAAACTCGCGTCCGCTTGCCCTGCCGGAAGCCGCGGTTGTCATGGGCGTGCACGCGGACAAGCTGTTGATCCGTCCGAACCGGGACTGGACCTTGGAGAGCGGGGTCGTGGTGCCCAACGGGACTTTGGCTGCGATCGACCTGAACACACTGATGCGCGAGGGGAAGATTTCATCAGTCGAAGTGATCTATGCCCCCACGGGCGATGATGCGATTCGCAGCACCCGATCCAGCGACGGACGCCTGTTTATTGAGCTGCTGCACGACTACGCGAGCCGGGTGGTTGAGCTGACCCCGCGCAAGGCAGGCGTATGGGAGGCGCGGACCATTCCACTGCCGAGTGGACGATACATCCAGATAGTGGATTTCGCGGAGGGCCAATTGTTGCTGCATGAACAGTCCCAGCTCCTGCCTGATCGGATTGTGCAGGTTGATCCGCAAACTGGAGCTGAGAAGCGGCTCCTTTACCAACAGCCCGCATTGTTCGATGCGTCCAACCTCCTCACTGAGTACAACCAGGCGCGCAGTTCCGACGGGACGCTCATCACTTACAGCGTCACCCGCCGCCGCGACCTCAAGTTCGACCACTGTTCGGCGACCCTTGTTTACGGCTACGGGGGATATGATGTTCCGCTGACGCCCCGCTACGAGCCGCTGTTTGGAAAGCTCTGGCTGGAGCGCGGGGGCGTGTATGTGCATGCTTATCTTCGCGGTGGCGGCGAGCGCGCGCCCGAGTGGCATTGGGGAATCATGCGAGACAAGCGCTATCTGGCGTTCGATGACATGGCTGCGGTCCTCAAGGACTTGCACAGCCGCGGGGTCACTCAGCCGAGCCACACAGGAATCTTGGGCCGTTCCAATGGTGGACTGATGGCCGCAGCTGTCATGGAGCGCGACCCCCAGCTCATGAATGCCGTCATCGTCGGCGGACCTCTGACCGATATGCTGAATTTCATCGAATTTCCGCCAGGTTCCACCTGGACGGCGGAGTATGGTGATCCTCGCGAAAGTGTCGCGCGCCAATACTTGAGCACCTATTCACCGATGCAAAACATTGCACCGTCGAATGTTCGCTATCCCCCGGCTCTCATCATCACCTCGACGGATGATGACCGCGTGTTGCCCGGGCAGGCACGGCGGTTTTCGGCCCTTCTTACGGAGAAGGGGCACGATAATCTGTACTTCGAGGACGGGCAGGGCGGGCACTATTGGGAACTTGCGGGGGGGCCGGCGCCGGGCGATTGGCATCTCAGGTCGACTGCCCGCGCGGTGGAATTTACTTATTTGTGGCGTCAACTCGGGCAGACTAAATGCCAGTGACGCGGCACGCATAAATCAGGGCATGCTGCTCTGGTTCGAGGGATCTGATCGGCAGGCACTTGGTACTCTTCGAAGCGCACCTTCCATTCGCGCACCTCGACCGCATCATTGGCCACCGCAAAAACGTAGCCAGCAAACAGGGAATTGAACACAGCCACAGCAGCGAGCACGGTCGAAAGTTTTCGCATGGCCTTCGTCATGGTGTCTTCTCTGTGTCGGTCAATCTCAGTCTAGGTCAGCGGGCGCAATCAGAGAATTCAAAAAAAAATGAGAGGCCGGAGATGACCGGATGCTGCCTCCGCTTAAGCGGCGGCGGGCGAAACCTCTCGCGCAATGCGCTTGGCATTGCTGATTTCCGCTACCCGCAAATCGTAGGCGGCCTGAAGGTTAAGCCACGAACGCGCATCACCACCGAAATATCGCGCCAACCGCATGGCGGTATCAGCAGAAATGCCGCGCCGCTCACGAACCACATCGTTGATCCTTGGTGCGGGTACGCTGAGTGCCTTCGCCAACGCGTTGGCGCTCATGCCAAGCGGCTTCAGATAATCCTCCCGAAGCACCTCGCCGGGGTGAACCGGCCGCATTCCATTCTTAAACATCTTCGCTGCCCTCAGTGATAGTCCACGAGCTCTACCTCCGTCGGCCCTTCGTCGGTCCACCGAAAGCAAAGTCGGTATTGGTCATTGATCCGAATGCTGAACTGCCCTTTGCGTTCACCTTTCAGCGCTTCCAACCGGTTGCCCGGTGGCGAGCGCAAGAATTCAAGGGTTTGCGCCGCATCCAGTTGCACCAACTTCCGAGTGGCGACTTTAACAATCGTCGAGAATCTCTTGCACTTGCCAGTTTCGAACAGGGCTTTTGTATCCCTGCAATGGAATCCCTTGATCACGGAGACATGATATAACGCTTAACGTTAAACGACAAGAAAGAAGCTCTGCGATTCAACCAGCCGCTTGAGTGTACCTACGTTTCAAAACGACGCTTCTGAGTTGTGCTATCGGAAATCGTGGATATTCGTCTATTCAAAGGCTTATCTCCGGAGAATTTGGCAAATCGTCGCACAGCTGCGAAGGCTTAAGTGATTGTTTGTAAAGCTATATTAACCAGTTAGCTGGGGTGGCTTTAATCAACCGGTCGTAGGTTCGATCCCTACACGGCCCACCAATTTGTCATTCACTTTCAGCACCTTGCACGTCCTGCGGTAGCCGTCAAAAACAAGCTCTGTGCTATTCAACCCCTGCTGTGCTATTCAAACCGCATTTCTTGGTCGCTGTAGCGTCCGCAGGACGCGCTGTAAGAATCACAACCTCAGTACTATGCCACATATTGCATATGCATGCGAGATCGCGCATAATCTGCCCGTGAAACCAGTAGTCTGGATGGGCGGCAGCAAGGAGGGTTTGAGAGAGTTTCCGGAAACAGTGCAGGATTCCCTGGGCTTTGAATTGTATCGGGTCTAGTGTGGGTTCGAGCCGAAGGATTGGAAGCCAATGACAACTATCGGCGCTGGGGTCAAGGAAATTCGCGCGCGAGACGAAGCCGGAATTTTCCGGATCATCTATCTCGCGACGCGGCCCGAAGGAGTCTATGTGTTGCATTGTTTCCAGAAGAAGACACAGCAGACGAGCCGACCTGATTTGGAATTGGCAAAGAAGCGATTTAAGGCGATTGGAAGGTGAAGTTATGAGAGTCAAGAAGGCTGCCAACAGTGAACATGGTCCCCGTCACATAACGCCGCCAGGGCGCAGTGTCTTTTACGATATTTTTCCTCCGGAGAAAGCGGCGGAAATGGAGATGCGCGCGCAACTGTCAATGGGGCTAGAGCAATGGCTGGAAAAGAGCCGCATGACGCAAGCCGAGGCCGCCAAGGTGCTGGGCATTACCCAGGCGCGCGTGTCGGATCTAAAGCGAGGCAAGATCGACCGATTCAGCATGGACCTATTGGTACGGTTGGCGGCTCGTGCCGGACTCAGACCAAAGCTCAAACTAGCGGCGTAAGACCGTCCGAGGCGATGCCAGTCCGCCGCATACGTCCCCCAAGTACGTATCACCGGACGCACACCAGAAATTAAATTTCCCGATGGCTTGTAGAATTCCGGTCTGGCCGTTCGTCGTTGTAGGGAAGGCCGGGCAGAGAGCTCCGTCTGAAGCACCATTACAGGAGAAGACATGCCGCAGTATCTAGTTGCTATTCAACACCCCGAAAACTACGACCCGTCGCTGGAAGGTGAGGCGATGATTCGCGACATCAGCGCACTCAATGAAGAGATGGAAGCCGCAGGCGCCCGGTTCTTCGCGGGCGGCCTGGAATCGACAAGCCGCGCCAAATCGCTGCGCAAACAGCCTGACGGCAATGTCTCCATCACCGACGGCCCCTACCTCGAAGCCAAGGAATACATCGGCGGCTTCTGGATCCTCGAATGCGCCGACATGGACGAAGCGCTGGCCTGGGGGCGCAAAGCTGTCGTCGCCTGCCGGGTTCCTGTCGAGGTGCGAGCATTCCTTAGAATCCGGCCGAATAGAAAATGACTTAGGGGACGAAATGCGTCGCGATACACCGGCCGGAAAGCCTCGCGTCGTCATCAATGCCTACAAGTTCGCCGGGCCCTTGAAGAGCCAGTCATAGGAGAGATTCAATGCGATTCATGATGATGGTGATCCCCGAAGGATACGGATCGGCCGCGCCGGATGCAGTACCCACCGCGGACGCGGTAGCGAAGATGATGGAGTACAACAAGTCGTTGCAAAAGGCGGGAGTTCTGCTCGCACTAGATGGACTGTTTCCTCCTTCCACGGGAGCGCGTATCTCTTACAAGGACGGCAAGCCGACTGTGACCGACGGGCCGTTTGCGGAGTCGAAAGAGGTCATCGGCGGTTACTGGATCATCCAGGTGCGCTCACGCGAAGAGGCCATCGAATGGGCAAAGCGGGCACCCATGTCCAACAACGAGAGGATCGAAATCCGCCAGATTCACGAGATGTCTGACTTTCCGGAAGACGTGCGGAAGGCGGCGGAAGGGTTCGAGCAACTGCCCCGGTAACCGCATACGTATGAGCGATGCCCATAAGACGATTGCGGCCGTGTGGAAGATTGAGTCCACGCGCCTCATCGCCGCGATTGCCCGCGTCACCCACGATATAGGCATTGCCGAGGAGCTGGCGCAGGATGCGCTCGTGACTGCCCTTGAAGTTTGGCCCGAGGAAGGCATCCCTGACAATCCCGGGGCATGGCTGATGACGGCGGCAAAGCGGCGCGCGATCGATTCGTTGCGGCGCGGTCGCATGCTCGTACAAAAGCATGAAGAAATTGCCCGTGAGCTGGAGTGGCATCAGCAGCGGCTTGGAGACGCGTTGGAGCACTCGCTGGATCAGGTGATCGATGATGACGTGCTGCGGCTCATCTTCACCGCGTGCCATCCCGTGCTTGCGATGGAAGGGCGCATCGCGCTCACGTTGCGCCTGATCGGCGGCCTCACCACAACGGAGATCGCGCGTGGGTTTCTTGTGCCGGAAAAGACGCTGGGCCAGCGGATCTCTCGCGCCAAGAAGACCCTCTCAGAGGCACACGTTCCCTTCGAGACGCCGGGTGAGGACGAGTTGCGTTGCAGGGTTGAGTCTGTGCTCATGGTGGTGTACCTGATTTTCAATGAGGGCTATACCGCGAGCTCGGGCGATGAATGGATGCGGGCCGCCCTCTCTGAAGAGGCGCTGCGCCTAGGGCGCATATTGGGACAACTGCTCCCCAACGAATCGGAAGTCCATGCCCTTGTGGCATTGATGGAGTTGCAGGCATCGCGCAACGCAGCGCGCCGCGGCAAAAACGGCGAGGCCGTCTTATTGCCGGATCAGGACCGCTCCTTGTGGGACCACGCGCAGATCCAGCGAGGAATGACCGCGCTCGAACGAGCGCAAACACTGGGCGGCGGCGCGAAATCCTATGCGTTGCAGGCAGCCATTGCCGCATGTCATGTGCGCGCCCGCACCGCCGAAGAGACGGACTGGGACCGCATCGTTCTTCTCTACGACGCCCTGCTGCAAATCAATCCATCCCCAATCGTGGCACTCAATCGTGCGGTCGCCGTCGGCATGGCCCAAGGCCCAGCCGCAGGACTCGCCGCACTCGACGCCGCTGCCACCATCGCCGATGGTCCTACGCTAGCCGGCTACCATCTCTTCCCCAGTGTTCGCGGAGACCTGCTGATGAAGATGGGCAGGCTCTCTGAGGCACGGGAAGAAATCGAACGCGCCATCGCAATGACGAAGAACCTGCGGGAACAGGAATTACTGGCTAACAGGTTGAAGAAGTTGGAAAAGGCTTCCGATCAGTGACCCGACGCACTCCGGTAGCGCTCAAACCAGGCGACGACCGCAGTACTGAACTGCGCAAGTTGCGAAGGTCGGATGAAGACGTGCGCCCCTCCAGGAATATAGTAGAGCTCCGTCGGGACATGCCGCAGTTGCAGGGCCTGGTAGTACTGCTCGGACTCCCCAACGGGCGTGCGCAGATCTTTGGTGCCAACGACCACGAGGGTCGGAGTGGTGACGTTGCCCACGAGGGATAGCGGGGAGTGCTTCCAGTAGGTCTCCTGATCGTCCCAAGGCAATTGCTTGAACCAGTAACGGGCACCGAAGGCCGACATGTCGGCCGTCAGCACCCAGCTGGTCCAGTTGATCACGGGACGCTGCGTGATCGCCGCCCGGAAACGATGCGTCTTGCCCACGATCCACGACGTTAGATGACCGCCGCCGGAAGCACCGAGCACGAACAGATTGTCAGAGTCCACGTTGCCCTTCTGAATCGCGGTATCGACGACGCTCATCAGGTCATCGTAGTCCTGGCTCGGATAGTTGTTGTAAATCAGGTTGGCGAACTCTTCGCCGTAGGAGGTCGAGCCGCGCGGATTGCTGTAAACCACGATGTAGCCGGCGGACGCGTAGAACTGGAAGTCCGCGGAGAAGGTCGGGCCGTAACTCGCATACGGTCCACCGTGGATTTCGAGCATGAGCGGATATTTCTTCGCGGGATCGAAATTCGGCGGCAGCACTTCCCAGGCGTCGATCGAGCGGCCGTCCGCCGACGACTTTACCGGCAGCGCCCGAATCTGACCGATGGCCACCTCCTTGAAGAGCTCCGAGTTGAGATCCGTGAGACGTTGTGTCTTGCCGGCGCGCATGGTGTAGACCTCGGGCAGATGGTCGCTGCCGCCACCGTTGTAAGCCATCACGCCGCTGGTGGAGACCGTGAAGTCGGCCCCGAAATAGCCGAGCCCCGAATAGGGCGGCTGAGTGGTCCCGAGGATGTCGCCGATGCCGGTGACCAGGGTTTCCACCCGTCCATCGAGCGACATTCTGGCAACCTTGGTGACGGCGTGATCGGTATATTCGACGTACAGGCTGCGCCCGTCGGCGGCCCACGTGCAGTCGGCTATCGAGCGATCCAGCGATCCGCTAATGACATGCAGATTGCTGCCGTCGGCGTCCATCACGTTGAGGAGCGCATTCTGATTGCCGATGTGCTTATCGTGATACCCGAGGAAGGCGATGCGCTTGCCGTCCGGCGACACGACGGGCGTATGATAAGGACCGACGTCGTGGGAGAGCTGCTGCATGCTGCCGTCCTCTGTCCCGACTCGGTAGATGCTGAGCGTCATCGCCGTGTGGCGAGCCCAATCCTCCGGCTCACGGCTCCATTCCGGATCGTGATTTCCCGCGTAGTAGATCGACTTGCCGTCCGGCGACCAAGCTAGCGGACCGGCATCGCTGAATGGACCCGAGGTCAACTGCCGCGGGGTGCCACCGCCGTCCGCCGACACGACGTAGATATGCCGGAAGCCATGCGGATCAAGACCCTGTCCATCAGCGCGGAAATTCATGGAATCGATGACAATCGGTCCCTCGCCCCAGTCGGCCCCCGGTGGCTTGTTCAGCGGCGTGCCAAGCGTCGGTGCCGGAGACGGCTCGAACATGATGAAGGCAATCTGCTTGCCGTCCGGCGACCACGCGATGTCATTCGGCGTCTCGATGAGATTGGTGATGCTCGCTGTCTCCCCGCGCATCCAATGAATCATGATCTGCGTGCGTCCGTCCGCCCCGGTTGCGAGGTATGCAATCCGCGATCCATCCGGCGACCAACGCGGCGATGAATAATTTCCCAGCCCGGCCGCCAGCGGCGTCTGCGTACCGGTCGCCACATCGATGAGCCAAAGCGACTGTGCAAGCCGGTCTGTCATGATGTCGTTGGTGGTGCGCGCATAAGCGATCAGCGCGCCGTCCCTACGAATCTGCGGATCACCGGTCCACTGCATGTGGAACAAGTCCTTTGGCTCCAGGGCGCGCGTCCCAGCCTGCGCGCCCGCTGCAGTCAACACGGCGAATAAAGCAATGCTCGTCAAAGAACGCATAAAATTTAGCCTCAAGATAGGACGGGTTTGTGCGGCGAATGCGCGGATGGACCAGGGGAGAAGAGCGTTGCCGGGCAGCAACGCCGCGCCAGAGCGAAACAACGGTAAATTCATTTACGCCCCCTGATTTTTTTTGCTTGGAAGCTTGAGACAAAAAGCGGCATGTACAACGGGTTGAAAGTACATGTACATCGAGTGCAGCGTCAATTTCGCAAAGCATGTCTTCACGGCGATATTTTGCAGAAGGCGATGTCGTTACGGACGCGCCGTATAGAAATCGAGCACATCAAGAAATCGCTTAAAAAACATGGACTTTTGCGGCCAGTTACGCTGCGTGGAATTGCGCGCCGTGATGCCTCAAGGCGACGCCGCCCTTGCAAGTTTGCTACTCATGCATGCAGAAATCGCGCTTACGCCGATGCCCGCCGCCGTGCCATTTACGTCATCTGACGTAGGCGCATGCCTCCACGGTTATCCGGGTGTTGCACGTCAAACTTTATTCGCTGTTCCGCGCCGTGCCGCTTCGATTGTGGCGATGTCGATCTTTTTCATTTTCATCATCGCCTCGAACGCGCGCTTGGCGGCCGCACGGTCCGGATCGGTCGTTGCGTCCAACAGCGCCCGCGGGGTGATCTGCCAGGATAAGCCCCATCGGTCCTTGCACCATCCGCACGCGCTCTCGGTGCCGCCGTTGTTGACGATTGCGTTCCAGTAGCGGTCCGTCTCGGCTTGGGTTTCAGTGATGATCTGAAATGAAAAGGCTTCTGAGTGACTGAAGGCTGGGCCGCCATTGAGGCCAAGGCAGGGCACTCCAAGTACCGTAAACTCGACTGTAAGCACCTGTCCCTGTTTGCCGTCAGGGTAGTCGCCCGGTGCGTGATGAACGGCTGTCACCGAGCTATCCGGAAAGGTCTGAGCGTAGAACCGGGCCGCGTCCTCTGCTGCGCCTTGATACCAAAGACAAATCACGTTCTTGGCCATCGTTTATCTCCAGGTTATATTATCGCCATCGCTCGGCCCGTAGCTCTCCCTGGCATACGATGCAAGCGATGATTTCAACGCGCCAATGCGTTCCCGGTCGTGGGCAGATCAAATGCGTACAGCACCCGGTCCGCGGCAATTACCAGATACTCGTGGCCATCGATGGCGTACGCCATCGGGTTCGCGGTGATCTCACCCCCGAGATGGATGTTCCACAGCAGCTTGCCGGTCTGCGCGTCGAGAGCATAGAACAAGCCTTCGCTGGATCCGGAGAACACCAGATTGCCGGCCGTCGAACAGGACCCCTGCCCACGGAGGTGTGAGCAGCGTGAACTCCCAGGCCATCTTGCCGGTGCTCGCGTCGAGGGCCCGAATCGCGCTCTTGTGTTCTGGGTAGGTCACGCTTCCGTACGTTCCTCCCATGAAGTAGGTGCCTTCGACGTATGGCGTGTCGCGCTTGAAGTACACCGTGGCACTGTCCCGCGCCGCGACGTAAACCAGCTGTGTTTGCCGACTGTATGAAGGCGAGGGCCACACGGTGGCGCCGTTGAAGTCGGGGGCCACCAGCTGTCCCTGCTCGGTGGGCTCGCTCTGGGGTCGCACAATGGGTCGCCCGTTGGCCTCGAAGCCATCGTTCCACGTTTGCGTGGCATAGGCAGTGGCGGAAATGAAGCTTCCGGTGCTGCGGTCCAGCACGTAATAGAAGGCGTTGCGGTTGGCGACTGCGACCAGCTGGCGCTCGGCGCCATTGATGCGCCCGTTGATCAGCAGGGGAATGTGGGCTGAATCCCAGTCGTGGGTGTCATGCGGCGTGAATTGGAAATGCCAGCGGAGCTTTCCGCTCGCCAGATCCAGGGCGAGCAGCGAGCAGGTATACAGGTTGTCGCCTTTGCGTCCGTCGCCGTTCCAGTCAGGTCCGGGATTGCCCACACCCCAGAAGAGAATGCCAGTCTCCGGGTCGAAGGATCCTGGAGTCCAGGTCGTGCCGCCGCCGGTCTTCCAGCTGTCGTTTGCCCAGGTCTCATTGCCGGGTTCACCCGGTGCCGGCACGGTATAGAAGCGCCAGGCACGCTTGCCGGTCTTCGCGTCGTAGGCATCGAGAAACCCGCGCACTCCCGCTTCGCCGCCGCTGACGCCGATGACCACCTTGCCGGCGGCGGCAATCGGTGCCGAGGTGATGGCGAAGCCGGCATGCCAGTCAGCGACCGGTGCTCGCCAGCGTTCGCTGCCACTCTTGAGATCGAGCGCAATCAGGACGCCGTCCAGCGCGCCGACGTACAGCGTGTCATCGAGCACCGCGGCTCCACGATTGACGGCGACGAAGCCGTTCATGCGGAACTTGGGCGGAAGCGGACGGGTCCAGGTCCACAGCGACCGGCCGGTCTTGCCATCGATGGCCGAGACCATGTTGGGCGCCGTGATGTACAAGATGCCATCGATGGCGATCGGCGTGGTCTCCGTTCGGGAACTCGGCATCTGGACCGCCCATGCCACTTTGAGCGAAGCGACACTCTTGCGATCAATCTCGCTCAGCTCGGAATAGCGATGGCCGGCGTAGTTGCCGGAGTAGGTCAGCCAGTTCCGCGGTTCATGGCTGGCATTGACGATACGTTCGAAAGGCACCTGGCCGTAGGCCGCTACACTGGTCACCATGGCCAGCAAGATGAGAGGACGGATCATGGGGTCTGCCCCTGCTGCACGAGATAGGCCACCAGATCATCCAGTTGCCGCTTGGAGAGTGTCTTGCCGAAAGACGGCATGGGCGTTTCGCCGGTCAGGCGCGACAGGGAGCGCAGCTGCGATTTCTCTACACTGTAAAAGGTACCCGTGACGTCCTGCAGCTGGAGGGTCAATGTATCTTCGTTGCGCCTCACGCCGCGGAGCGTCTGTCCGGTGGGGGTGACTACTTCGACCAGCAAGAAGTCCTTCGGTAGGGTGCTCTTGGGGTCCAGCAACGTCTGCCGCAATCGGTCAGCGCTGCGGGCGACACCGATGTTCGTGAGCTCAGGTCCATACCCATTGCCTTCGCCCCGCAGGATGTGACAACTCAGGCAACCGCTGCGCTCGAATATCAGGCGCCCTTTGGCCGCGTCTCCCGGCACGGCGACGGGCGGCAACCGGCCCAGGCTGTAGACATATGTCGCAAGGCCGGTAAGTTCCGCCTCGGAGAGAAACGGCGAGGCCGGCATGTCCGGCGTAATGCCCGTGGTGATCACCGCGGCAATCTCCTCCACGTTGGAGGCATGTGCGAGCACCGGGCGGTGAAGGTTCGGGCCACGTCCGCCCGTGCCCTCAATGCCGTGACATCCGGCGCAGTTCCGCTCGAACAGGCGACTGCCCGACGCCGGGTCGCCGCGAGGGGCGTCGGGTTCGGCGTGCAGTGGCATGGGGCGTGTGAAAAAGAGGGCGATGATCGCAGAAGCTAAAGTGGCAGCAGCGGTTCTGAAAACCGCTCGATGCGATGTGCGACCAATTCCGTGATACCACACTTTCATCACTCTACACCTTCGATGGCAAAGATAAAAATGCGATGGGCACCATCGAGGGGTCAATTATTCCTCGCTACGCCTCCCATGCTCACGTTGCGGCGTCTGCGACCACTGTCGTAAGACGATGTCGCCGTCGGTCCGGGAAGCATGGATGTCTCCGGGAGTACGGGAGAACCGAGGCACCGGAGCGGACTGCAGTGATCCGTTGGTCTCCACATACACCTGCCTCGTGCTCATGTGGGGATGGTGCGGAGCGTCACCTAAATCTAGAACGGGCGCAAAGCACGCATCCGTGCCCTGCAAGAGCTGCTGCCATTCTGTCGCGGTCCGGCCGCGGAAGATTTCCTCGAGTACTTTCGATCGTTCCGGCCAGGTTGCAGAATCATTTTGTCTGTCGAACAGGTCTGATGGTGCTCCAATGCGTTCGAGCAGTTCCCTATAAAATTTTGGTTCGAGCGCACCCACCGATATTTCCTTGCCATCCTTGCATACCGCCGTCTCGGTCGATCCGTACCACCTCAGCGCCTAGGTCCGCCATCAACACGGCGCAATGCGGTCCCGGGCCCATACTCGCAAATTCGAGCACGCGCAGACCGGTCAATGGGCCGGATCGAGACGAGGGGCTGGTCATCCCGAGTTACCGTTGGTCCGCACGGCGAGCTGCACATGCCGTACCTGCGGCGGTTTGGCGAAATGAGGGCCTGCCAGCTCACGCCATCGGGAGAACTCCGGCGAGCCTCGAAAAGTGACGGTGTGATCCTCGAGCGTATTCCACTGGACCATCAGAACGTATTGGCTCGGCGCTTCGATGCCTCGGTGCAGCTCCATGCCTAGACAACCCTTCGCTGCGGCAAACAACGAGGTTGCTTCGGTAACCGCGGCCTCAAATGCGGTTTCCGAGCCGCTCTTGACGTCGATTTCGGCGATTTCCAAGATCATAAGGCCTTCCTTCGAGTTTTATCGTTGGCACACTACCTGCTTGACTTGCTCGGAGCGAGCGATTCTATCCTTGCAGAATCACCCAACATCATTTCCGTAGATGCAGCACGTACCGACCGTGTTGTATGAGATTCCGGGTGCGGCGCATGTGATTATCTCAGCTCAATTTCTCGAGCAACGCCGCGATTTGCGCTTGTTCGGCGGCGCTCAACCGTGAAAGCCGCGCACCAAAGGCCTCGGATAGGAGCGCCAGGCCTCGAACCATGACCTTGCGGCCCGCGGGCGTGAGATTCAACCGATGGCGGCGCAGATCGCCCGCGTCGATTTCTCGCCGCACGAAATTCGCCGCCACGAGCCGCTTCAAATAGACCGTCACGGTCGGTTTGGGCATGCAGAGCGTGTCGGCGAGCGCCGCGGGATGCGGGTGCTCGTCGATCGCCGCCAGAATGAAAAGCTCCTTGGTCTCGAGATGGAGCGCGCCGAGTTGCGGTGCGACGCTCACGATGACCTTGCTCACCAGGCGGTAGTTCAGAGACCAGACCTTCGTCGCGTCAATCTTCGCCATGGTAGCTTGCATCCATTAGTTTAATATTGAATAATATCGCTTATGAACTAAAACAGAGATGAACAGACCTTAAAGGAGGCCTTGCCATGCCGCTCAATCACTACGTGACCCTCGGCCGTTCCGGTCTTCGGGTAAGCCCATTCTGCCTCGGGACGATGACTTTTGGTGAAGATCTTGGATGGGGCACGAGCGTCGAGGAATCGCAAAGGATTCTGGATCGGTACATCGAACTCGGCGGCAACTTCATCGACACCGCGAACTTCTATACAAAGAGCCATTCGGAGAAGATCATCGGGGACCATGTCGGCCGCCATCCGAGCCGCCGGGAGCGGCTGGTCATTGCCACGAAATTCAGCGGAAATCTCTATCCGGGTGATCCCAACGGCGGCGGTTCCGGGCGCAAGTCGATCATCGCGGCCTGCGAGCATTCTCTCCGCCGCCTGCAGACCGACTATATCGACCTCTACTGGTTGCATAACTGGGACATTCATACGCCGATGGAGGAGACCATGGCAGCGCTGGAAGCCCTCGTTCAATCCGGCAAGGTTCGATACATCGGCGTTTCCGACACGCCCGCCTGGAAGATCGTCGAAGCCAACGTGATCGCGCGTTTTCGTGGCTGGTCGGCCTTCGTCGGCCTGCAGATCGAGTACTCGCTGCTCGAGCGCACGGTCGAGCAGGAACTCGTTCCCATGGCCCTGGAGTTTGGCCTGGGAATCACGCCGTGGTCACCGCTCAAAAGCGGTGCGCTGAGCGGCAAGTACACTCGAAAGAACGCTGGTCAGGTGAAGGGTGATCGGGGCTTCTTTCTTGACCCTTTCCTAGGTGAGAGAACCTATGCGGTGGTTGACGAGCTCGACGCGATAGCGGCGGCGCGCGACTCAACGCCTGCGCGCATTGCGCTCGCGTGGGTACAGGGACGCCCTGGCGTGACGTCGGCCATCATCGGTGCCCGGCGGATGGCGCAGCTCGAGGACAATGTCAAGGCGCTCGATGTGATGCTGACGATGGAAGAGCGTGCGCGGCTGGATGCCTTGACTCAACCAAAGTTTGGTTTCCCACAAAACATGCAGCCGATGTTCCCATCAATTCATCATGGGGGTGCGACCGTGAACGGGATTTCGGCTCCGATTTCCCACTTTGTCATCGGAGCAGGCGAGACGCCGCACTAATCGAGGCCGGCGCGGATTCGCGCCTACGGCTTGACGCGTCTCAGCCCATCCATCAACAAATCGATGACGCGCCGGGCGCTTGCTTCCCAGCCGGCGTCCGGATTCTGATAGCTGACGCCGACCATGGCGCGCAGCAAATCCGACGGGGCGATGTCCTTGCGCACATCGCCGCCGGCGACCGCGCGCTTTACCAGAGTGGAAATGGCGCCGGTGATGAGTTCGGCGGAGGTTGCGTACAGCGCGGAGGAGCGGCCAGTGAGGGGCCCCAAGGAGGGTGCGATCATGCGCTTGGTAGCGATGTAGTCGATGAACAGGTGCATCCATTTGTGCAGCGCCTCTCCTGGAGGCCAGTCCTCCAGCAGCTGCGGAACTGCTGCGGCGAGTTGCTCGACTTCGCGGCGATACACGGCTTCTACCACCGCCTCTCGGCTCGGGAAGTGCCGATACAAAGTGCCGATGCCGACGCCCGCGCGCCGCGCGATTTCTTCCAGGCTCACGTTCATCCCGGCCTCGGCGATGGCTGCCTTGGCCGCATCGATCAGCGATTGCCGGTTGCGGGTACAGTCGGCGCGGGGCTTGCGCGTTTCGGCAGCGGGAGTGCGTTTCGCGTTGATCGAACTGCTCCTTGGTGAAACTTGAAATAGTATTTGCAAAACGGAGGGTGCCTCCGTATATTAACCGGAGGATCCCTCCGAATTCAATTAGACCACTTTTTCAGGGTCCCGCGATAGAGCGGGCACCGATAGCGAGGTTTTCACCATGAGTAATGCATTTGGAGCGACCTCCACCACCGAGGAGGTGCTGGAGGGTATCAATTTGAGCGGTAAGCGGGTGCTGGTGACCGGCGTGTCGGCGGGCCTCGGAGTCGAGACGGCGCGCGCACTGGCTTCGCACGGCGCGGAAGTCGTTGGTGCGGCGCGAGATTTGTCCAAGGCGCAAAACGCCACCCAGCAGGTGCGCGCACGGGCTGCGCTCGGCGGCTCCCTGAGCGTCATTCAACTCGATCTGGCCTCGTTAGAGAGCGTGCGCCGCTGCGCCGATGGATTACTGACCGCGGGGAAGCCGTTCGATCTCATCATCGCCAACGCCGGCGTCATGGCCTGCCCCAAAGGCACTACGACGGATGGCTTCGAGATGCAATTCGGAACCAATCACCTGGGACATTTCGTGCTCGTGAATCGCATCGCCTCGTTGCTCAAATCGGGCGCGCGCCTGGTGAATCTGTCCTCGGCAGGCCATCGATTTGCCGACGTCGATCTCGAGGACCCGAATTTCGAGCATTCGCAGTACGCCGAATTCGTCGCCTACGGCCGCTCCAAAACCGCGAACGTATTGTTTGCGGTCGAGTTTGATCGCCGCCACAAGGCGCGCGGTGTGCGCGCCACGGCGGTGCATCCCGGCGCGATTGAAACCGAATTGGGTCGACATATGACGGCCGAGGTGCGCAACAACTTGATTGCCAACATCAACGCGAGCCAACCCAAGGGCGCGCCGCCCTTCAGCTGGAAGAGCATCCCCCAGGGAGCGGCCACTTCGGTGTGGGCAGCCTGCGTGGCCGATGCGGAGGCTGTGGGCGGGCACTATTGCGAGGACTGCCATGTCGCCGAGATTGTCTCGACACCCGGCGTCCGAGGCGGTGTGCAGCCCTACGCCCTAGATCCGAAGCGCGCGCAAGCGCTTTGGCAGAAAAGCGAACAACTGGTCGGCGAGCGTTTCAGCGCGAGCTAAATGCGGCCCAACCCCCAACCATTCATTTGAGGAATCAACATGCTTACATCCAATCAAGATCACTCCGAATCTCAAGCGGCCGACGTGCTCATTCCACTCATCCGGGCGGCGGCGACCATCGGTTTCGCGGTTGCACCCTGTACACTGGGTTTCGTCATCATTGCCGTGTCCGAGCAGCTGATCCGCTCGATCATGGTGGGGGATGATCCGGAAATGCTGGTGAGCGAATTGCAGAATCAATTTCCGAACAACGCCATCGAGATCACCGACAAGGACGAAGAGCTCGTGGCGCAGGTCGTGGATCTGATCGATCGTCCCGAACGGGCGGTGCAAGTGCCGCGCGACATTGGCGGCACCAAGTTCCAGATTCGCATGTGGGGTGCGCTGCAAACCAACGCCGAATTGGCGGGGTACCGTTGGGGTATGGACAGCAATCGTG
Organism: uncultured Gammaproteobacteria bacterium; assembly: GCA_963807505.1. Taxonomy (GTDB): domain Bacteria; phylum Pseudomonadota; class Gammaproteobacteria; order Steroidobacterales; family Steroidobacteraceae; genus Bog-1198. Next base: position 327,592 of record CAWECC010000004.1, read on the forward strand.
CGGTGAAGCAGTAACTCAACGCCCATCGATGCTGTCTATTACCGCAATCGAAAAAAACGCCGGCACGATCCAGGGCGCGAGTCTATATTGACTGCATCCTTTTCAGGCAGGAGCAATGACATGAGCGACGCAACTGAAGCAAAGTGCCCCTTTAATCACACATTGGGCGGCGGCACATCGAACAAGGATTGGTGGCCGAAACACTTGCCGCTCGAACTGTTGCATCAGCACTCCTCCAAGTCCAATCCGATGAGCGCAGATTTCAACTATGCCAGGGAGTTCAAGAGCCTCGACTATGCGGCGCTAAAAAAGGATCTCGCGGCTCTGATGACGGATTCTCAGGACTGGTGGCCGGCGGACTTCGGCCACTACGGTCCGTTGTTCATCCGAATGGCGTGGCATAGCGCCGGGACGTACCGTACAGGTGACGGCCGCGGCGGCGGCGGCAGAGGGCAGCAACGCTATGCGCCGCTCAATAGTTGGCCGGATAACGTGAACCTCGAGAAGGCGCGTCGCTTGCTCTGGCCGATCAAGCAAAAATATGGCCGCAGGATTTCGTGGGCCGACCTCATGATCCTCACGGGCAACGTCGCCCTCGAGACGATGGGATTTAGAACCTTCGGTTTCGCCGGGGGTCGCGCCGACGTGTGGGAGCCCGATCAGGATGTCTCGTGGGGTACCGAGAAGGAATGGTTGGGAGCCGACACGCGTTATTCCGGAGAGCGGGATCTCGCCAATCCGCTGGCGGCTGTGCAGATGGGCCTGATCTACGTGAACCCAGAAGGTCCGAACGGCAACCCAGACCCCGTTGCCGCGGCCCGCGACATTCGCGAGACCTTTGCTCGCATGGCGATGAATGACGAAGAAACCGTTGCGCTGATTGCCGGCGGCCACACGTTCGGCAAGACCCATGGCGCGGGCCCCGCGTCACATGTCGGCGTGGCTCCGGAGGGCGGTGACGTCGAGGCGCAGGGCCTCGGCTGGAAGAGCACCTTCGGTACAGGTTGGGCGGGAGATGCAATCGGCAGCGGCCTGGAAGTCACTTGGACCAGTACGCCGACCCAATGGAGCAACGACTTCTTCAAGCATCTGTTCGGCTACGAATGGGAGCTGACGAAGAGCCCGGCGGGCGCACATCAGTGGAAGCCGAAGAACGGCGCAGGAGCGGGGACGGTGCCTCACGCGCACGAGAACTCGAAGCGCATCACACCCTCGATGTTGACGACGGATCTTGCGCTGCGGTTCGATCCAGCCTACGAGAAAATCTCGCGTCGCTTCTTCGAGCAGCCTCAACAGTTCGCGGACGCGTTCGCGCGCGCCTGGTTCAAGCTCACTCACCGCGACATGGGTCCGAGGGCACGCTATCTCGGGCCGGAAGTCCCCAAGGAAGAACTCATTTGGCAGGACCCGATTCCGGCGGTGAATCACCAACTGATCGAAGGGCAGGACGTTGCCGCCCTCAAAGCCAAGATCCTGGCCTCGGGGCTGACTGTCTCGGAACTCGTCTCAACGGCATGGGCTTCGGCGTCCACGTTCCGTGGTTCCGACAAGCGTGGGGGAGCGAATGGCGCGCGCATTCGCCTCGCGCCTCAGAAGGACTGGGCAGTCAATCAGCCGACTCAGCTTGCAAAAGTGCTCAAAACGCTGGAAGGCATCCAAAGCGAGTTCAACAAGGCACAGGCCGGCGGCAAGAAGGTGTCGCTCGCGGACCTGATCGTTCTCGGCGGTTGTGCCGGGGTCGAGCAGGCGGCGAGGAATGCCGGCCAAGATGTAGGCGTTCCCTTCACACCCGGACGCATGGACGCATTGCAGGAACAGACCGACGTGGAATCTTTCGCCGCGCTCGAGCCGGTGGCGGACGGCTTCCGCAACTTCCAGAAGACCCGATTCTCCGTGGCCGCGGAGGCACTTCTACTCGACAAAGCACAGCTGCTGACGCTGACCGCGCCCGAGATGACGGTGCTGTTGGGCGGTTTGCGCGTGCTGAACGCGAATGTTGGGCAAAGCAAACACGGCGTCTTCACGAAGAAGCCGGAGGCGCTCACCAATGACTTCTTCAAGAACCTGCTCGACATGAACACGCAATGGACGGCGACCTCGGAGGCAAAGACGGTGTATGAGGGCCGCGATCCCAAGAGCGGCGAGCTCAAGTGGTCGGCCACGCGCGCTGATCTGATTTTCGGCTCCCACTCGCAGCTGCGTGCTCTCGCGGAAGTCTATGGAAGCTCGGATGCGCAGGAGCAGTTCGTTCGAGCCTTCGTTGCCGCGTGGGACAAGGTGATGAACCTGGATCGGTTCGATACGAGGTAAGAGCGGTGACTGGCCGGTGAGTTGAGGCGGCCGATCGCAGGCTCTCGCAGTCTGCGTCGGATCATATCGAATCCTTCGATACATCCTATCGAATATATGGGCTTTAAACTCTAAAGCCAGAGGAATAGTCTTTGCAGCTTATGAGCTTCGACGATCTGATGTTCGTTATGATCATTGCGGGCGTCGTACTTTCGGGCGCCCACTTGCATATTTCGTTTCGTCGCTGGCGTCTGGAGAAGGCAGCGGCGCTGCGCCGCGAAACGGCTCATCGTAACTTGCAGGTGGCTCGTTTGACTTCGGGGCTGACGGGTGATCCCTCGTGATGGAACTCCCACACCGCTAAGCCGCGGAGCTTTCCAGCTTGCTCTGCAGATGCCGTGCGAGCTGGGCGATGGTCGGATGCTCGAATAGCTCGGTCAGATCGATCAGGCCGCTGAAGTCGCGGTTGATGTTCTCGTGAATTTCGATGAGCTTGAGCGAGCTCGCGCCGATCTCGAATAGGTTGTCATCGATATCGATGCGCTTGCCCGGCAACACGGTTTCACAAATCAACTGCAAATGCGATTCCAGATCGGAACTGGACCGCTGCTTCATGCCGCCTCGAGCCTCACGCAGGGTTCTAAGCTCGGCGAGATCCGTGTCGAACTCCCCGTCGATAAAGGCCTGCACGAGCAGATGTCGCTGGACTTTGCCGCTCGTGGTCTTGGGAATGCGCTTGGTCGGAATGACTTGCGCGACTTCGAGCCCCGTATGCTCATTGATGAGCCGGCCGACGGCGGCGGCGGTGGCCAAAAACTCCTGCATGGTACCGCGGTGCAGTACGAACACGCCCAGTTCCTCGCTCTGGGAGTCGATGCCGGCGATGTTCGTGGCTACTACTTTGTTGAGGTCCAAGCCGGGTGCATGTTGAGCGATGTTCTCGAGATCGTAGGGGTAGTAATTTTGACCATTGACGAAAATGATTTCCTTGCTGCGGCCCGTGATGTACAGCGCCTCTTCGTGGAGTACTCCAAGGTCGCCCGTATCCACCCAGCCATCCGTGCTGATAGCCTCAGAGGTGGCTTTCAAATCGCCGAAATAACCGTGTGTGATGCTGGGGCCGCGTATCAGGATGTGGCCCACGATACCCTCCGGCAACGCGGTGGGCGCATTCTCCACGAGGCGCAACTCCGTATTGGGAACCCGCGGTCCGACGCACATGAGCTCGATGACATCGCGCGCATTCGCGGGATTGAGTTCGATGCGCGCGCCAACTCCTAATTTGTGCCGATTCACGCGAATCCAGCGGTAGTCGGAGCCGGGCGAGGGCAGGGTGACCGCGAGCGAGGCTTCTGCGAGTCCGTAGACGGGATACATGGCGTGGCGTTTGAGGCCGGTATAGGCGAGCGCATCCATGAACTCGTTACACAGTGCCACGGAAATCGGCTCAGCTCCGTTGTAGATCAGCCGTATTGCCGACAGGTCAATATCTTCGAGGCGGCGATCGCCCAGTACCTTGAGAAAATGGCGATAGCCGAAATTGGGCGAGCAGGTGATGGTAACGTGCTTCTTCGAAGCCTCCTGCAGCCACAGCAGAGGCCGGCGCACGAACAGATCGGTGGGCATCAGATGTATGTGCACGCCACATGCGAATTGCATCAGATAGAAGCCGATGAGTCCCATGTCATGGGTCAATGGCATCCAGCTCAAGCTCACGTCTCGGTCGGTGAATTTACCTACCGCCGCCGTTCCTTGCGTGTTGGCGACCAGATTGCCGTGCGTCAGCATCACACCCTTGGGTTCGCCGGTGGACCCGGAGGAGAACTGGATGAATGCCAAATCGTCCGCCGACGGGTGGTAGAGCTTGCCCCGTCGGGAGATATCGCTGATGGACTCCACCAAGAAACTGCGTGCCTTGAGCTGATCGAACAGGGCGGACTCGCCCACTCGTTCGGCGAGGGCCTGTAATCGTTCCAAATTCTTCGAGTCCGTGTACAAAACGGGATTGTCGAGCTTGCGCGCCACTCGCAGCAGCTTGTGCCGGTGTTCGTCGCTGATGCCTACCGCGAGCGGCACCGGTACGATACCGCCGCAAATCGCCGCCCAGAATCCGTCGAGAAATTGTTCGTTGTTGTTCAGGAAGATAATCATCTTCTCGCCACGCACCGCACCCATGGCCTGCAGGTGGTACAGGATGCCGAGCGCCCGTGCATGGATATCGCGGTACGGCAGCTGCCGCTCGTGATTTTCGCCGTTGATATAGGTGACGGCGCGATCGAGGTCACGATTGCTCTCGAGGATGTCAACCAAGGTCGTGTAAGTCATGAGCTTGTCGATGTTCTTCATCATGCCTCCATCGCCGTCAGCAGGTAGGATCGAGCACCGACTGTCTTGCGTTCAGTTTTTCGTGGGTTCATGCTAAGTAGAGTGTCCATTGGCAAGTCTACCCGGTGGAACTGCTCTTGCGTATGCGGGGGGCGAATGTCCGGCTTCTATTGATGTGGGGGGAGAGACCTCTTGAACGAGCGCTGTTCGCATGCGGCAAGTATTAAAAAGGTGCATCCCAGCGCCCGCGGATGCGAGGAATGCCTGAAAATCGGCCAAGAATGGGTACATCTGCGGATTTGTCGAACCTGCGGGCATGTCGGTTGCTGTGACCAGTCGCCGGGGAAGCACGCCACGAAGCATTTTCACGCGACACAGCATCCCGTGATGGAAGGCTATGACCCGCCGGAGGGTTGGGGATGGTGCTACGTCGATGAGGTTTTCATTGACCTAGGATCGAACGTTACCCGGCAGGATGGTCCCATCCCGCGCTACGTTTGAGCGGTCCCCGCGAGGGTGACCCAGAAGAGCGCTTACAATAACGGGCCGACCTCGTGCCGTAACGATACGTGCGCGGAGCCACCGACGTAGAATCGAAACTCCGAAGGAGAGCGGCGCTGAAACAGCAGACATCCCCGCTGAGACCCTTCAAGCACGCTGCCTTCACGGTGGTTTGGACGGCGACCGTTGTCTCGAACATCGGCGGGTGGATGCAGAGCGCTGCGGCCGGATGGTTGATGACCACGCTCGATACGGATCCGCGAACTGTCGCCATGGTGCAGGTGGCAACGATGTTGCCAATGTTCCTCCTGGGGCTGCCGGCCGGCGCTCTTGCGGACATTCTCGATCGGCGGCGCCTTCTACTGGTGGTGGAGACGATCCAGATGTGTCTCATCGGCGCGCTGGCCTGGCTGGTGGCGCTGCACCGCGTGACGGCCATTGATCTGCTTGTATTCACGCTCATGCAGGGTGTGACTTCGGCTTTGGTCTCGCCCGCATGGCAAGCCATCGTGCCTCAGTTGGTCGGGCCGGAGGATCTTTCGCCAGCGGTGGCATTGAACAGCGCCGGCATCAACGTCAGCCGTGCTGTCGGGCCGGCACTGACCGGACTGGTGATCGCCTGGTGGGGCATGTCATCTCCATTTTGGATCGATGCCGCCAGCAGCATCGGGGTGATTGGGGCTCTTTTCTGGTGGCGAGCGGGTTCTCTGACCCTGCGGACACTGGCGCCCGAGCGCTTTGGAAATGCGATTCTCATCGGACTGCGCCACGCTCGCTACAACCCTAGGCTGCGTGCGACGTTGATGCGTGCGATGGGGTTCTTTACTTTCGCAGCTGCGTACTGGGCGCTGCTTCCGCTCGTGGCGAAGAATCAGCTCACCGGCAGCGCCGAGCTCTACGGCCTTCTCTTGGGAGTCATCGGCGTCGGCGCGATCGCGGGCGCTCTTGCTTTGCCGCAGCTGAGGACGCGGCTGGGGACCGATGGTCTCATCAGTTTTGGGACCATCGGCACGGCGTTCGCGCTCTTTCTGTTCGGCGTGGCACACCAGCCGGCCGTCGCGTTCGTCGCGAGTTTTCTAGCTGGCATTTCATGGATTGTCGTGGTGGCCACTCTGAATGTCTCGGCGCAAATGGCGCTTCCGGGCTGGGTGCGTGGCCGTGGTCTCGCGACCTATGCGACAGTCATGTTTGGAGCCCTGACGCTCGGAAGCCTGGTGTGGGGGCAAGTTGCGTCGCTCCTCGGTCTCTCGGCCGCCCACTACCTTGCAGCAGGAGGTGCTCTGCTGGCGGTGCCGCTGTTGCACCGGTGGAAGCTTCACAGTGGCCCCCACCTGGATTTGACGCCCTCGATGCATTGGCCGGAGCCGGTCGTGAACACCAAAATCGACCAGGATCGTGGACCCGTGCTGGTCACCGTCGAATACCATGTGGCGGTGGGAAATAGGGATGCATTTCTTCAAGCACTGCGTGGCACCGCGGCCGAACGTAAACGCGATGGCGCCTACCGGTGGGGAATTTTCGAGGACACTGCCGTTTCCGGCCGCTGGCTCGAGACATTTCTCGTCAACTCGTGGATCGAGCACCAACGTCAGCATCGGCGGGTGACCAACGCCGACAAGCAGGCTGAAGCGGAGGTCCTTCGTTTTCAAACCAAAGGCGCACCGACGGTCACCCATTACATTGCGCCCTAGGTCAGGGCCGCACAACCATGTTGATCATGATTTTCCCTAAACCAACCTGATGAGGGCGAGAATATCAAGAATCGCCGTTGGCCTGTCCAAGGCTCAAATGGCATAAGAACATACAGACGGCGATCGATGAGGTACATCCTGCGCGGTAATGTACCTCGGCCAGTGCGCACGGTCAGGGGGACAAGGAGTGGGAAGCCAACTGCTGCCTTTACGTTGGCTTCCCACTCCTTGTCCCCCCTGACCTTGCGAACCGGTCAACATTACGGTGCAGAGGTACTAGGGAATTCAAACACTTCGCCATTTTTCCTCGATCTGGCTTAGACTGAACACATAAAAATTTCTTAGTTTGAACCGTGGGGTAGCCGGTCAAGGTAACCGGCTGGCGTGAGTTGGGGGAGAGTTTGAAGATGGACCTATATCGGGATGATGCGCTCAGGAAGCGCTTCTCAATCCGCTCTAGCGTCTTGGCGTTCTCGTTTTTCACCGCCGCCGCGTTGCTTGGTGCGGGGATCGATGCTGCCTTCGGCCAATCACCGCAGCAGGCCGCGGGTGGTTCCCGGCTTCTGCCGCTGCCAGGCCACGTTCACCGATTCGCACAATCCCGTTTCGATGTGGGCGAGGCGCCGAGTTCGCTGCGCATGGAAGGCCTCGATCTGGTGATTGCGAAGACCAAGCAGCAGGATGAGGCGCTCAGCCGGCTCCTGGCCGACCAGCAGAATCCAAAGTCGCAGCGCTACCATCATTGGCTCACGCCGTCAGAGTATGGCGCGCGTTTCGGTGCGACCGATGCCACCGTCGCGGCACTGTCAACTTGGCTCAACTCCAATGGACTGAAAGTGGGAGCGGTGCCTGCCGGCCGGGGTCATCTGCCGTTTTCCGGAAGCAAGGCGCAAATCGAGGCGGCCTTTCGCATGTCAATCCATCTATTCGAAGTGGAGGGCGAGCGGCATTACTCGAACCTGTCCGATCCGATGATTCCAGCCTCATTCATGTCCCTCGTCGCGGCGATTCGCGGACTGAACGATTTTTATCCAAGGCCCGGCGTCAAGCCGCTCAGGCCCCTGCCGCGCGGGACATTGTCCCCGCTCGGCGTCAAGGCAGCTCGCTTAGCGTCTCCCAACACCTACTATCCGGGGTCGGGTCAGTATCCGGGCTATGTCGGCCCCACTGACTTTGCCGCGATCTACAATCTCCTGCCGGTGTACCCGCAAGGCATCACCGGCGCTGGTGTGACCGTTGCCATCGCCGCACAGAGCGACATCAATTCCAACATTCTCAGCACCTTCTGGGCCGCCTTCGGCGTGGCCGGCTCGAAATTCGGCTTACCAGCGCAGCAGTTCAGCTCAATACCCGTGCCCGCCACCGACGGCGGCAAGGATCCTGGCCAGACGAACGACAGTAACGAGGATGAGGCGTATCTCGACAGCGAAATAGTCGGTGCGCTTGCGCCCGGTGCACAGCTTCTACTGGTACGAGATCAAAATGCCACGATCGCCGCACAGTACGTCATCGATCAGAACTTGGCCGCAATTCTCAATGTCTCGTTCGGACAATGCGAAAGCGACGAGGCGGCTGCCAATACCACGATCAATGCGCTCTGGGAGCAGGCCGTCAGCGAGGGGATCACCGTCACGGTTGCTTCGGCGGACGCCGGAGTCTCATCCTGTACGGCGAGCTCGGACCTGGGACAGGCGAACGATGTGAACACCGACGGCTTTGCGGTCAATGGACTGGCGTCGACTCCCTACGATCTCGCGGTCGGCGGCACCGACTTCGATCCCTCAACAGAGTCGCAGTACTGGAACACGTCGAACCTACCGGGAACCCTCGAGAGCGCCTCGTTTCACATCCCGGAAATGGTGTGGAACGACTCCTGCGCGAATCCTGTTCTTGCGGATTATTTCAACGTCAGCGACCCCATCGTATTTTGCAACACCGCTCAGCTGCCCGGCACAAGTGCTGCGAATCCGTTCATCCAGATTTTAGGTGCCGGCGGCGGCCTCAGCAGCTGCACGGCAACCGGCAATGCGGGCATCTGCACCGGCGGCTACCCGCAACCGAGCTGGCAGGCGAGCGTTCTCGGTATCGGGAATTTCGGTGCCCGGGCCATTCCCGATGTGTCCATGATAGCCACCCGATGGCTCATCTGTTCTTACGACACCACTCCATGCGATCCGACCCAGGCGCCGACATTTCCTCCGGCGGCGACGGGAACGATCAAGGTCGTGGATGGAACCTCCGCGGCCGCACCCGCCGTCGCCGCCATCCTGGCGCTGGTCGATCAGACGCAAATCACGGGCGCTCAGAAAGACGGGCGTCAGGGGCTGGTGAACCCCACTTTCTATGGGCTGGCAGCGGCCGAATACAACTCAGCCGCCTTGGTGACGGCGTGCAATGCCAGCCAGGGTGACATCACCAACGCAGGATGTATCTTCTACGATGTAACCGAGGGCTCGAACGCACAACCTTGCAGCGTTGCGAATTACGCCGCGAAGGCGGCTGGCAGCTTGCCAGCCAGCACCTGCGGCTCTTACGCGGGCGATGCGACGGGCATCATGGAGGCCAACGGCGCACAGGACTATGTCGCGGGCAGCGGATTCGATATCGCCACGGGACTCGGCAGCATCAACGCCGCCGGACTCATTGCGGCGTTTCGATCGTCGTCGCCGCCGACCGGGTTCACGGTGAGCGCATCGGGCCAAACGGCGACACTGACATGGACCGCGGATGCGAGCGCGGCCCAGGGTTACGACATCTATGAAGGCACGGCTCCGAGCGGGGTGTCATTGACGCCGATACAGCGGCAAGTGGCCGGCACGTTAACGACGGTGGCAGGTCTGCAATTCGCACAGACCTACGTATTTGCAATCGCGGCCGTGTCGGCCGGCGTGGTTTCCCGGACCTCGAGCCCAGTACAAGTCACCATCGTGCCCGCACCCCCGACCGGCCTCAAGGTTGTCGTCGCGGCCGGTGATGCCCTCAGTCTCAATTGGACAGCGAGTAATGGGGCGAGCACTTATAGTGTATTCGAAGCAACCACGTCGGGCGCACAGGGCACTTTGCTGGTGTCCGGATCGGGCAGCACCTCTCTTTCGCTCAACGGGCTGACGCCCGGGCAGCAATATTTTTTCACAGTCACCGCAGCGAATGCCGGAGGTTCCTCGAGCCCCTCTGCGCAAGCCAGCGTGACGGTACCGCCCGCGGTACCGACCGGGCTCGCCGCAGCCGCCGGTAACGGAACGGTGTCGCTGACGTGGAGCGCCGCCGCCGGCGCCGCGAGCTACAATGTGTATGAGGGAACATCATCGGGCAGAGAGAGTCCGCAGCCCATCAGGACGGGAATCACGAACCCGAGCATCACCATCAGCGGGCTGAGTGCCGGCACGGCCTATTACTTTGTCGTCGCCGCGGTGAATGCAGGCGGTGTCTCCGGCTACTCCCGAGAGGCAGCCGCGACGCCGACGGCGCCGTCCAGCGGTGGCGGAGGCGGCGCAATGGACTGGCTCGCGTTGAGCCTGCTCGCTTCTTTGCGGTTTCTGCGAAGCCGGCGCACGCATGCCTCGGCACGGTGATGTGCCCCCTGACCGTGTGAACCGGTCAACATCACCGTGCAGAAGTCTGCAGTCCTTCCATGAAGCGGTCCAATTCGGCATTGAAGCGCTCCGGCGCCTCAAAAAAGCTGGAATGACCCACGCCGTGGTAGACCGACAGGCTCGAATGCGGAATCAATTGATGGGTGATCTGCGCGATTTGCGGCGACACCACCGCGTCGATGTCGCCCTGGATGATCAAGGTGGGGACCCGGATTGACTTCAGCACCTCAGCATAGGCCAGCGGCCGGCCGGCGAGTTGTTTGCGCACATAGAGCGGCGTCTGCATGCTGGCCGCGGTCAGCCATTCGATTTCCGTGGGCGCCGCAGGCTTGCCGAAGCATAATTCGACGAATTCACGCGTGCCCTTGATGAATGTCGTCGGATCGGAGCTCAACGCGTCCCGGCTCGCCTCGGTGCGGCGCACGTTGGGGGCCTCCGGCGATTCATCGGTTGTCGATCGTACCGCGACGTAGACGATTCCGCCGAGGCGTTCGTCGCCGTTGACCGCCAGATAATCGTTGAGCACCCGCCCCCCATAGGACCAGGGCACCATCACGGGCCGGTTCAGATGCAATGTGTCCATCAGTGCCGTGATGTCGTCCGCCCAGCGCTTGCCTTCCCGATAGAACTCCGCGCCGTCCGGCTTTTCAGATGCCCCGTGACCCCGCAGATCGATCGCCACCAGGCGGTATTTATGGGCGAGTGCCGGATCGCCGACCTGTTTGGCCCAGGAGAGCGCCGATTGATAAATGCCGTGGATGAACACGATGGACTTGCCGTCCGGATTTCCCCATTCGTACGCCTCGAAGGTCACCCCGTCGGGCGACCGAACCGGCGTTATCCGGTTGGGCGGCGGCGCGAACATCTCGGCTGCGGCGATCGGGTTCCTGGGTGCCAGTACGAGAAGCAGGCCGAGGACTGCATATAAATGACGAATCATCGTGAGACGCTTCTCGGCTTAGGAGCGGAAAGAGGCGGTCGCGGGAGCAGCGGCCGCCGACAGCTCGAACGCCGCGCCGTGCGGGTCGAACCGTATGCAATATTACAGGACGCCGCCAAACTCTTTCGATGTAGCCCAATACCTTCCTGGCGCGTTCCACATCGATGCCGCGCCCGTCAACTTTGTAGTCGTGCGCGAGCTCGAGTGTCCCGTCAACACGCACGTGCGAAGCGGACACCGACGGCGCTCCAAAATTGTATTTTGGGCCGACGATTACTTCATGCAGTGCGTCCAAGTCGGTCTTCAGAACCTTTACCGATCCTGAAGAGTCGGCTCCGAAGCGGAATAATTGCAGCTTTGCCGCGAGTTCGGCATTGAGATGATTGTGCACGAAGCTCACATCGTCATCTTCGTGCATGATGCGGCGCGCCGCATCCATGCCCTCCCGCTCGACGATGTCTTCCCACATTGAAAAGCCGAGGTGGTAGGGGTTGATTCCCAGCGCCACCTTATCGCCGCCGGCAATCGGCCGTACCACGTCCGAATGGCACTTGATGGCATCGACGTAGGCGCCTTGAGGCAGGAAGTCCGCCTCCCGCAGCAATCGCGCGTGCCAATAGGACGCCCAGCCTTCGTTCATGATCTGTGTCGCATGCACCGGATGAAAATAAAACGATTCCTCGCGCACCGCCAGAAAAATGTCCCGCTCCCAGCCCTCGAGCTCGGGCGCGTAGTTGGCGATGAACCACAGCAGGTCGCGCTCCGGGTGGGGCGGTATCGCCGCGCGCTTGAGTTTCGGCCCTGACTCGCGTGCGGCGCTGTCCGGATTCAGAGAGGCAAACCGTCTGCTGAACGCGCCGTCGGGCAACTCCTCATCGGGCACCTCGTATTCGGGATACCGTTCCCTCTGCACCCGCCGGTCAACGTCGATGTGCTGTTCGAGCGCGAGAGCCGCGTCGAGCACGAGCTCCACTCTCTGCAAACCATGCTCCTCTACGGCCATGGTAATTTGCCGCGCGTGGGACGCGGCCTGTTCGACGATATGATCCCCCACTTGCTGCTGGCTGTTGTGGAACAGCATGTTGTTGCGCGAGAAATCCGCATGTCCCAGAACATGCGCCGTCACGAGCATATTCTCGGCCAGACTGTTGCCCGCGGCAAGGTAGGCATGGCCGGGATTGCCTGGAAACACGACTTCGAACAGCCGCGAATGTCCCATTCGATGCTGGATGAGCTGGCTGATGTAGCGTACGCCGAACGACCAGTGCGGCATGCGCACGGGCAGTCCGTACACCGCAATTTCCATCATGAAGGTCTCCGGTACGGCTTCGAAGTCGACCGGGTTGTATTGAAGGCCGGCGCGAGCGGCAAGCTCCTCGATACGCGGCAGCAATTCACGCCATTGCTTGCTCACATGCGCAGTCGGCATCGTGGTCTCCGATTCATAGGTCAACCTGCCGCCTGATGTTGGAAGAAGTGCCGAACGGCGTCCCATATGTCTTCGAAGCGGCTGATGGCGAAACTGGCCGCGGGCTTTCCCCCATCCGCCAGAGCCTTGAATAGGCTGCCGCATTCGCTATTGAGCCGGCCCTGCGAAGTGGTCGAGATTTCAAGGTAGCCTGTGTAGTTGGCGAGCGTGGCGATTTCCTCCAACTCGGCGCCGGCGTCGGCATGGTCGCTCGAGGCATTGTCGCCGTCCGATGCATAGAAGAGATATACATTGTAACGGCTGGGGTCGAAGCGGGCGCCGATGATTTCGCGAACTTTCTTCAATCCGGACGAAGTTACCGTGCCGCCGCTGCCGCTCACCTTGAAGAATTCCTCCTCATTGAATTCCCAGGCTTCAGTCGTATGGGCGACGAAAACGGTGTCCAAATAACGGTATTGGCGGCGCAATCCCTGCACCGCCCAGAAAAAGAAGGACTTGGCGAGCTGCCGGTCGCGGTCCGACATGCTGGCCGACACATCCATGAGAAAGAAGACCACGGCCTGCGTGGCGGGCTGCTCGCGTTTCGTCAGCTGGCGGAACCTCAAATCATCGTCCGTGAACCGCGGCGAATCCGCGGATTGGACCTCGCGGCGCTTGATGGATTCGCGCATCGAGCGCCTGCGGTCCAGCCGCGAGCGCGCGCCGCGGCGGTCCCAACCCTCCCGGATCCAATCGGCTTCCTCGGCGCGGCCGGTACGGGCGCGTAAATTCGGCAACTTCATCTCTTCCCATAGCCAATCGACGATATCGTTAACCTTGAACTCGAGAAGGAATTCGAACCCGCCATCGTTGCGGCCGCCGCCGCCCTTGCCGGGTGCGGGTGCGGCGCCCGGCTGACCGAGGATGTCGCCGGGTTTGGCAGCGCCTTGCCCGACACCTTGCTGCTCCTCGGGCGCCCGCAGTCGAAAGTGATAGTGCTCCAGCATGCGGACCGGCACACGGATGGTTTTTGTGCCGCCGCTCAGCACATCGCCTCCGGCGATGGCCTCCGGAAGGTGCGCGCGCACCGCCTCGCGCACTTTGTCGTTGTGCCGCAACCAGTCGCGCGCACCGCGCGAAAACAGGTCGTACCAACCCGCAACCGTCGCTCTGCTCGATGTGGACTCGTCTTTGCTCACTTCCAGCTCCTGTCGGAGACTTTCATCGAGATCTACTCTTGCGACAACAATGTCGTGACGTAGTTCAATGCCTCCTTTGCGCTGTGCTCGTCATAGCCATATTCGGCGATCAGCCGCTGCTGTACGGCCGAGATTTTCTTTTGGGCGTCGTCATCGGGGCGTGCGCTGGATGTGACCAGGCGCAATACGTCGCGGCGTTCCGCGAACAGATACTGCTCGATGGCCTCGTGCATGCGCGCGTGCCTGTCCAGCGAGAATTTTTCGCCGGCCTTGAAAGTGACCATCGCCTTGCGCACCACTTCCTGCCGGAAGGACTGCTTGCCGGAATCCGACACCTTGATCTTCTCCTCCACGGAGCGCAGGAACCGCTCGTCGGGCGGACGGGTCTCGCCGGTGATGGGGTCGGTTACCTTGCGTTGATCGAGCGAAGCTTCGACTTCATCGAGGTATTTCTCCAGCAGCTGCTGCGCTTCCTGCTCGAACGATGCGAACATCGAGCGGTGGACGTCCTCCTTGACCCAGCGGTTGTAGAATTCCTTGCGGGCGAGGACCAAGTGATCCATCCACAGTTTTTTCTGTTTGGCATCCATCCGGGCATCGCTGTCGATGGAATCCTTGAGCGCCAGCAGCAATTCCATGCTCGTGAGGCTCTTGGCGTCGCTTCGGGTGATGGCATTGGAAATGGCATTGACCACGAAGCGGGGGCTCACTCCCGACAATCCCTCGTCCGGCGATTCCGCCTTGAGGTGCGTCAATTCGGTGTCGGCGAAGCCCTCGATCGATTCACCCGCATAAATTCGCAGTTTCTTCGCCACGTCCAATCCTTCCCGTTCGGGTTTCGCCAGGCGGGTCAATATGGCGAAGACGGCCGCCAGCTTCAGGACGTGGGGATCGAGATGGACATGGCGGAAGGCGGGGGCCCCGGAGACGAGCTTCTGATATATGCGTGCCTCGTCGTGATAGGAAAGCGCGTACGGCACCTTGATGATGACCATGCGGTCGAGCAGTGCCTCGTTCTCCTTCTCTTGTAGGAACTTGTTGAACTCGGCCAGATTGGTGTGGGCGAGAATGGTCTCGTCCAGGTGGATGAGCGGAAAGCGCGACACCTTGACGTTCTTTTCCTGCGTCAGCGTGAGAAGAAGGTAGAGAAACTCGCGCTTCACCTTGAGGATTTCTATCATCTCGAGCATGCCGCGGCTCGCCGCATAGACGGCCCCGGACCAGGACCAGACGCGTGGGTCGCCTTCATCGCCGACCTCTGCCACCTTCGACAGGTCCACCGAACCGACCAGGTCTGCGATATCCGCCGTGGTGGGATCGTGCGGCGCATAGGTGCCCACGCCGACGCGCATGGCTTCCGACAGGAACACGCGTTCGACCGGCACGCGCACGTAGTCGCCTTGGTACTCGCGCTCCAGACGGTCGCGCGCCCAGGGGCTCAGTTCTCCGTTGATGTTGACGCCGTAGGTTTCCCGAAATGGACCACGCAGGCTCGCCGGAACGAGATTCAGCGGAGACTCATGCATCGGCGAGCCCTTGATGGCGTACAGCGCACCGTCATCGGTGCGGCTGTATTCCTCCAGGGCGCGCTTCAGCAGGATTGCGAGAGTGGACTTGCCGCCCGATGGAGGGCCCAGGAGCAGGAGCAGCCTTCGGCCCACGTCCGATCCGGCCGCCGCCGCTTTGAAATAGTTGACGACGCGCGCAAGCGGTTCATCGATGCCGAATAGTTCCGGGCGAAACAGCTCCTGCGCACGCGCCGTGTCGTCATCGCCCGTGCGCTCGCGGCCGTACCAGCGGAGCATGTCCCATATATATTGGTGGCTTGCGCGCGTGAAGGCTGCGGGATTGGCCGGTAGGATGTTGTGGAGGAAGTCACCGAAGGTGCCCTCCCAGTGCTGAGCGCGGTGCTGGCGGCCGAACGCGCCCAAAGATTCAATGAAAGTAGAACGACGGTCGGAGTCAGTGTTGCTGGTCTCTGGCTGCATGTAAGGTCCTCCGCGCAGCTACATCACCATTCACTCTAAATCCAAAAACCCTCCCCCTCAAAAATCATCTGATCGGTCGATGTGCGATTGATATTAGAACGCCCCGATGTCTCGTGCTCTACACTGGAGTCAGTCGGGATTTATGTCAACAGCCTTCTTAGCTGCATGTGTCACAGATTGAACGGCGTGTGAATGCGGGCGAGCAGCTTCGATTGCACCAGCGACGCAGCGACCCTGCGCGGCCGGCGGAGATGCGGATCGCCACGCTGCCGGGCCAAAGGTGCGTAGATCACACTTCTCACCATTCGCCGGCGGAGTCAGGCAACTCACGCGAGAGCGCACCTTGCTCAGATCCTACGCCAGTGCTGCTGAAACACAATACCCACGACGCCGCGCGGCGGTGTCCACATCGAAATGATGCTCCGTGCCGTCGCTTCGCCGCTGCACTACAATTTTTTTCGAGCGCAATCAAGCACTTTGCGCGCCGCGGAGATTTGTCAGCGTGCTGCGTTTTTTCCGGATCCGAACTCACTAGAATAAAGCAAGCTGGGCTCGTGTGCGTTAGGATCGTCCCTCAATTCGGCATCCGCAGAGAAATGAATATGCTCATCACTTCAGGCAAAGCCTCGGTCACCGGTCCCTGCCAGCAAGAGTTGGTCCGCATCTGATGCCGCGCTCATTTCGCTTCCTGGCGCTGCTCATGCCGGCGCTCGTAGCATCGGCGTATGCGCAGTCGCCCGCCAGGCCATTCAACGTCGTCGGTGCCACCATCGCTGAAACCCAGGCTGCCATTCGCGAAGGCCGTACCACTTGTCGCGCCATCGTCGAGAGCTACCTGGCCCGCATCCGCGCCTACGACCAGACCCCCATCGGTGGCTTGCAGCTCAACTCCATCGTCCTCATCAATCCGGACGCGCTCTCCGAGGCCGACGCCTGTGATCGCAGCTTCACCGCCACGCACAAGCTGCCGCCATTGGGCGGTATCGCCATGCTGATCAAGGACAACTACGACACGGCAGGGCTGCAAACTACGGGTGGTTCGCTGGCGATGAAGGGATTCATCCCCGAGCACGACGCCGCCATGGTGGCCAGGCTTCGAGCGGCAGGAGCGATTATCCTGGCCAAGACGAACATGGCCGAATGGGCTTTCAGCCCTTATCTCACCGCCAGCTCCATCGCAGGCATCACCCGCAATCCGTACGACCTCACCCGCGTTCCCGCCGGATCGAGCGGAGGAACCGCTGCGGCCGTTGCTGCCAGTCTCGGTGAGGCCGGCCTGGGCACCGATACCGGCAACTCCATCCGTGGTCCTTCGTCGCATAACGCGCTGGTTGGCATCCGGCCTACTATCGGCCTCACCAGCAGGTCCGGCATCATTCCTCTCTTCGCGCATAACGATGTAGGCGGTCCCATGGCGCGCACGGTGGCCGATGCTGCGGTAGTGTTGACGGTAGTTGCCGGACCAGATCCTGCCGACCCGATAACCGCGATTGCCGCCGAACGATTCCCTCATCCCACCGACATTGACTACACCCGATACCTGGAGCGCCGCGGCCTCAAAGGCGCTCGCATCGGTGTCTTCCGGCAGTACTTCGAAACGGACGAGACCGACCCCGAAATAAAGGCCCTCACCGAACAGGCTCTCAAAACTCTGCAGCAGGAAGGTGCGGTGCTCGTCGATCCATTGACCATTCCCGGCTACGATGAGCTTGAAAAGGGTCTCTGGTGCGGAGACTTCGAAGCCGACCTGAATGCCTATCTGGCGCACCACCCCAACGCGCCGTACCACGATCTCAAATCCATCGTGGCCTCCGGTCTCTACCTGCCCTACATCGAAAAGGAGATCACGGCATTCATTGGGCCCCCGCAGAAGGATGACCGTCGTTCTCCCTGCGCCGACGTGTACCACGATCCGGCAAAGATCGCCTTCCGCAATGCGCTACTCGCGGCGATGACAAAGAACCATCTCGACGCCATCGTCTACCCCACCTGGAGCAACCCTCCACGCAAGGTCGGCGACACCACCAGCCCGGCAGGCGACAATAGCCAGATTCTCTCGCCGCAGACCGGTTTCCCAGCCATCACCGTTCCTATGGGATTCACGCATGGCAGCCTGCCCGCCGGATTGACGATCCTGGCCCCGGCCTTTAGGGAGGCAACGCTGATCCGCTACGCGTACGACTTCGAACAGACCACCCAGCAACGTAAGGACCCGCCGCTTTTCCCTTCCCTGCGCTGAGCGCCGCCGCGGTACCATGATCGCTGAGGATGGGGTTTTGCTGACACGTTCGGGTTATAAACTATGACAAAAGATGCCGCGTGGCCCACGGAGATCTATCGTGTGCTCAAACAGGCGCATGTCAGTCAGGCCAGCTATGTGCCCGATGCGGGGCATACGCAGCTGATCGAACTGCTGCACGGCGACCCGGAGATTCAAACGACGGTATTGACCACCGAAGAAGAAGGTATCGCCGTCGCTGCCGGCGCATGGCTCGGCGGACAACGTGCGGTGCTGTTGCTGCAATCGAGTGGCGTGGGGAACTGTGTCAATATGCTTTCACTCATGTCGAACTGCCGATTTCCATTGCTCATGCTCATCACGATGCGCGGCGAATGGGCGGAGTTCAATCCGTGGCAGGTGGCGATGGGTAGCGCCACGCCGGGTGCGTTGCAGTTGATGGGAGTGACGACGATCCGAGCCAACACATCCGAGGAAGCTCCGGAGGCGGTATCTGCCGCCGCCGTGATGGCGTTCGACGCCGATCAGGCTGTGGCGGTCATCTTGTCGCAGCGCCTGATTGGCCGCAAGCAGTGGGAGGCTCGATGACGGTCGCGGACGATTTTGAGAGGCTCAATCGCCGCGATGCGGTGCGGGAATTGCTGCGTGATCGCGGCGATGTTCTCGTGATCACCGGGCTGGGTTCCTCGTCCTACGATGTATTCGCGGCCGGCGATCATGACAACAACATGTACCTCTGGGGCGCGATGGGCGGCGCAGCGTTGGTCGGCCTCGGGTTGGCGCTGGCGCAGCCGCGGCGCCCGGTGGTCGTCATCACCGGAGATGGAGAACAGCTCATGGGTTTGGGCGGCCTTGCGACCATCTCCGTCAAGAAGCCTGGCAATTTGACGCTGGTGGTACTCGACAACGGCCAGTACGGTGAGACAGGCGGCCAAAAAAGCCATACCGCGCTCGGTGTGAATCTGTGCCGCATTGCCGCCGCGACCGGCTTCGCTTCGGCCGGGGAATTGCGCACGATGACCGAGATCGGCGGCTACCGAGCGGAGCTGGCGAAGCTGACCGGTGGCCCGCGCTACGTGTCGGTGCGAATTGCGGCCGGCAGTTTACCGCGTGCGTTGCCCGCTCGCGACGGCGTTTTCCTCAAGAACCGCTTTCGCGCCCGGTTGGGGTTTCCAGTCGCCTGAGTGCGGATTCGCGATGACCGATCTACCCCTCTATTTGAATACAGTCGCAGGCAAAAGAGTCGCTGCCGCGGGGGGCGGCACTTTCGAGTCTTACGACCCCTACACGGGTCGGCCGTGGGCAAGAATTCCGCGCTGCGACGCGGCCGATGTTGAATCCGCAGTGGGCGCGGCACGGCACGCTTTCGGCGACCCGACATGGCGCGGCCTCACGCCGACCGCACGCGGCAAGCTGCTGGCGCGCCTGGCCGATCTCATCTCCGTCGAAGCCGAGCGGCTCGCGGCGATCGAAGTGCAGGACAACGGCAAATTAATGTCCGAGATGCTTGCGCAGCTGCGCTACATACCGGAGTGGTACCGTTACTTCGGGGGACTGGCGGATAAAGTTGAAGGCTGCGTGCTGCCGATCGACAAGGCGGGAATGCATGCGTACACGCGCCGTGAGCCTCTCGGCGTCGTTGCTTGCATCACACCTTGGAACTCTCCACTGCTTCTTCTGACCTGGAAACTGGCGCCGGCTCTGGCGGCCGGGAATACCGTGGTGGTCAAGCCTTCTGAGCACGCGTCCGCCTCAACTCTCGCATTCCTTGAATTATTCGAAAGGGCTGGATTTCCTCCCGGCGTGGTCAACAGCGTTACCGGATTGCCTGCGGAGGTGGGCGTGCCCCTGGTCCAGCATCCCGGCGTTGACAAGATTGCGTTCACGGGAGGCGATTCCGCCGGGGTGGGCGTGTACCATGCCGCTGCGGACGGTCTGAAGCATCTGACCCTGGAGCTCGGGGGAAAATCACCGAACATCATCTTTGCCGATGCGAAAATCCCCAATGCGGTGAATGGCGCAATTTCAGGGATTTTCGCCGCCAGCGGCCAGACCTGTATTGCGGGCTCCCGGCTGCTCGTGCAGCGCAGTGTGCATGACGAAGTAGTCGAGCGGCTGGTGCAACTTGCGAAAACCGCGCGCATCGGCGATCCCAAACTTGCCGACACTCAAGTCGGGCCGGTGACGACGCGCCAACAGCGACAGCGTATTCTCGAGTATATCGCGCTCGCGCGTGAAGGCGGCGCTCGGTGTGTCTTGGGCGGCGGCACGCCGGGTGAGGCGCGGCTCGGAGCCGGCTGGTTCGTGGAACCGACGATTTTTACGGACGTGAACAACACGATGCGCATTGCGCGTGAGGAGGTGTTCGGCCCCGTGCTGGCGGTCCTGCCATTCGACGATGAGGAACAGGCGTTGGCGATCGCGAACGATAGCCCTTACGGCCTGGCCGCAAACCCTTTCATCATCCGCTAGTCATACAGGAGATCTCCCATCAAACAGTTCGCAAATCTAATTGCCGGAGAATGGACTGGCGGACAAGCAGGCGTACGGGACGTGAACCCATCCGATACGAATGATGTCGTCGGCGAATACGCCGATGCGACGCCTGCCGATGTGACACAGGCGCTGGAGGCCGCGCGCAGCGCATTTCCCGCCTGGTCGCACGCCACCGCACAAGTGCGCGCAGACGTCTTGGGCAAGGCAGCGGTCGAACTGCTGGCTCGGCGTGAAGAAATCGGCGAACTGCTGGCGCGCGAAGAGGGCAAGACTCGAGCCGAGGCTGTCGGTGAGGTCATGCGGGCGGGTCAGATCGTGCAGTTCTTTGCCGGCGAGGCGGTGCGCCTGACCGGCGAGAAGTTTCCTCCGGTGCGTGCGGGGGTGGACATCGATGTGAGCCGCGAGCCGGTCGGGGTGGTTGGGATAATCACGCCCTGGAACTTTCCTATTGCAATTGCCGCGTGGAAAATTGCGCCGGCACTCGCCTTCGGCAACACCGTCGTGTTCAAGCCCGCCGAGCTGACGCCTGCCACGGCCTGGGCTTTCGTCGATATTCTGCACCGGGCCGGCGTTCCGGCGGGCGCCCTGAATCTTCTGATGGGTAGAGGTCCCGTGCTGGGTCCGGCCATCATCGGGGGCGTGGATGCGCTGAGCTTCACCGGCTCCGTGGCAACGGGCCGTGACATCGCAAGCCGCGCCATTGCGCGCATGGTCAAGCTGCAGCTGGAGATGGGCGGCAAAAATCCACTGGTGGTGCTCGACGATGCGGATCTCGATACCGCCGTCAACTGCGCGGTCAAGGGCGCCTTCTTTCAGACAGGTCAGCGCTGTACAGCCTCCAGCCGCCTGATTGTCACCGACAATATCCACGACCGTTTCGTCGCCGCCGTGCAGGCGCGGATGGCGAAGCTCAACATCGATCACGCGCTCAAGCCGGGTACCGATATAGGTCCGGCCGTCGATCAACGGCAGCTCGACACCGATCTTCGCTATCTGGGCATTGGCCGCCGCGAAGGCGCGCGTCTCATCGGTGGTGAAGTTCTCGAGCGCGACACGCCCGGCTTTTACCTGGCACCGGCCCTGTTCACCGACACCCACAATCGGATGCAGATCAATCGGGAAGAGATTTTCGGTCCGGTCGCCTCGGTAATCCGGGTACGGGACTACGACGAAGCTCTTGCCGTCGCCAACGACACCGACTTCGGACTCGCGGCCGGCATCTGCACGACCTCCCTGAAGCACGCCCGGCATTTTCAGGCGCATTCACAAGCGGGGTTGGTCATGATCAATCTGCCGACCGCCGGCCTGGACTACCACGTAGCCTTCGGCGGACGTAAGGCCTCCAGTTACGGGCCTCGCGAGCAAGGCCGCTACGCAGCCGAGTTCTACACCACGGTCAAAACAACCTACATCAGTTCCTGATCGGCGTACCAACCATGAGCGAATCAGCAATGCAACAGATCGGATTTATCGGACTGGGACGAATGGGACGGCCGATGGCTGCCAATCTGCGCAAGAAGGGCTTCGAACTGCTGGTGTACGACGTCGATCTGCAAGCGGTCGAGGCATTGGGGCAGCTCAACTCCAAGCCGGCTGAATCGATCGCCGCCATTGCGCGCAGCTGCGACATTGTCATCACGATGCTGCCCGGCTCGCCCCAGGTCGAAGCGGTAGTTCTTGGAGCCGAAGGTCTGCTGGCCCATGGGCGCGCCGGCCAGCTGATTCTGGACATGAGTACGATCGACCCCAATCTGACGGACCTGCTCTCCGAACGTGCTTCCAAGAAGGGGATTTCCGTCGTCGATGCACCGGTTGGCCGCCTCGCGAGCCATGCGGATCGCGGTGAATCGCTGTTCATGGTCGGCGCCTCCGCAGAGGACTTCGAACGCGTGCTTCCGCTTCTGCAGGCGATGGGAACGACGATTCATCATTGCGGCAAGGTCGGCACGGGCATCCGCACGAAGCTGGTCAACAACTACCTGGCATGCGTTTCCTGCCAGCTCAATGCGGAGGCGCTGGCGTTGGCACAACGCTTCGGTCTCGATCTCAAGAAGACGCTAGAAGTGATCGACGGCACCAGCGCCTTCAACGGCCAGCTGCGCATGAACTGGCCAAACAAAGTTCTCAAAGGCGACATCTCGGCGGGCTTCACCATCGATCTTGCGCACAAGGATCTCTCGTTGATCCTGGATGCGGCGAACCGGGCGAAGCTGCCGCTGCCGGTGGCGGCCGCGGCACGTGAGATGTTCTCGGTGGCGCGCGCCGGACGTTATGCCCAGTCCGATTTTTCGGCGATGGCCGACGTGCTCTGTGATCTTGCGGGAGTGGAAAAGCCGCGTCTCGCGGCGACCGAGGGCCAGGCACCCACACCCAAGGTATAGCTGCGTGGGCGTTACGACCGAGTTATCCAAATTCTGTGCCGAGCTCACTGTCGGCAAGATTCCGACAGAGGTGGTCGATCGTGCGCGTCTGCTCCTGCTGGACTTGGTCGGCAATATCGTTCGCGGCCGCGAGACCGAGAGTACGCCGGCATTATTGTCGGCAATCGATGCGCTGGGGTTGGCGGAAGGTGCGAGCCGTGTTTTTGGCGACTCGCGCACCTACTCGCCTGCGGGTGCCGCGCTTCTGCAGGGCGTACTTGCGCACTCCCTGGACTTCGACGACACCCATGCGGCAGGTACTCTGCATCCGGGCGCTCCCGTGATTCCGGCGGCGCTTGCGGCCGCGCAGATGACAAACGCCTCCGGTGCGACAACGTTGGCGGCAATCATTGCCGGATACGAGGTCATTTGCCGGGTGGCGCTGGCACTTCCGGCAGGTGAACATTACGAGCGGGGCTTCCACCCAACGGCAACTTGCGGTGCTTTTGGGGCCGCCGCGGCCGCGGCCCGCGTGTTTGGACTCGATGCCGAAGGCGTGGCGTCGGCCCTGGGTATTGCGTTGAGCCAGACCGCCGGCAGCCTGCAGTTTCTGCAAAACGGGGCATGGACCAAGAGATTTCAAGTGGGTTGGTCCGCAATGGCCGGGCTCGTCGCGGCGACATTGGCGAGCAAGGGGTTCAAAGGGGCCGGCGAGGCCATTGAAGGTACACATGGGTTTTTGCGCTCGTATGCGCCCGCACCGTCGCCACGGCGGGTGACGCAAGATCTGGGCACCGTCTTCGAACTGATGGCGACCGGCGTGAAGCCTTACCCGTCCTGCCGTTACGGTCACGCCGGCATAGATGCGGCGCTGGCCCTGCGCGCCGAACACGATTTGCAAGCGCATGAAATTTCGAGGGTGGTCTACGGATTGTCGAAGGCAGGCATGCTGTTGGTCGGCGAGCCGGCACAAAAGAAGGCGGATCCCCAGAACATCGTCAACGGCCAGTTCAGTGCGCCTTTCGTGCTGTCGGTCGCATTGGCCACCGGAGCCATGAGGTGGGATAGCTACAACTTGTTGCGCGACATCCGGATTCAAGATTTACTGCCCAAAATGCACTGCGCGTACGACGCCGAAATTGA
Organism: uncultured Gammaproteobacteria bacterium; assembly: GCA_963807505.1. GTDB lineage: Bacteria > Pseudomonadota > Gammaproteobacteria > Steroidobacterales > Steroidobacteraceae > Bog-1198. Next base: position 351,764 of record CAWECC010000004.1, read on the forward strand.
AGCGGAGTTTCCCGCCAATATGTCGGGCAAACTGACCGTACATGCCCGCGGCCAGGTCTTCGTCAAGAAGATAGTCGTGCCGAGAGGCGAGCCGAGCAACTTTCTCTCGGGCGAAGAATTGCTGGCAAAATTTACCAACCTATCGGAGCCTGCGCTGGGTGGGGTGCCGACGGCGACGCTTGCCGCCGCCATCCTCGACATCGATGGGCTGGAGAGCGCGTCCAAATTGTTCGATCTGGGCGCAAAACTCGACGTATGAGTCCACATACGCTGTTGTTTGTGCCGGCGGACAGCGAGCGCAAGCTCGCGAAGGCCGCTGACAGCGGCGCGGATGCCCTCATTCTGGATCTCGAAGATGCGGTGGCGCCCGAACGCAAGCCGGCGGCGCGTGAACTGGCGCGCGCATTTCTACAGTCGCCGCGCAGCGCTGCGTCCGCGAGGCTCTGGGTGCGCATCAATGCGCTGAATACGGCCGATTCACGGCTCGATCTGGCGGCGATCGTAGATGCGGGACCTTGCGGTCTCATGGTGCCGAAGGTGGATCATCCTGCCGCGCTCGCCGCGCTCAGCGAAGATCTGAGCACACGCGAGGCGCAAGCGGGTATTGGCCCGGGAACCACCCGTCTCATTCCTCTTCTGGAGAGTCCGGGCGCCATTCTGACTGCCGCCGGCTACCTGCAGACGCGACTGCAGCGCTTGAGCGGCGTCACTTGGGGTGCGGAAGATCTGGCTGCTGCGCTGGGCGTTCGATCCTCGCGCGACGCCGACGGCGAGTGGAACTTTGCATTGCGCAGCGCACGGCTTCAGTGCCTGCTGGTGGCGCGGGCGCTCTCGGTAGATGCGATCGAGACAGTCACGACCGATTTCAAGAACCTGGACGCGCTTCGCGCCGAATGTCTGCGTGCGCGCGCGGCAGGGTTCACCGGAAAACTTGCAATTCATCCCGATCAGGTCGGCGTGATCAACGACGCATTTCAGCCATCGCCTGCGGAGCTGCAGCATGCGCGGCGGGTCATTGCGGCTTTTGAGAAGGTCCCTGGAGCAGGTGCCGTGGCGCTCGACGGCACAATGCTCGACATCGTGCATCTACAGGCGGCGCAGCGCCTGGTCGGCGGCCGGAAAGAAAGTTGAGCAATGGTGGGCATATGAAAAATGCGGAAGACTACCTGGACATTCGCGAAGGCGTGCGAGGTCTGTGCGCAGAATTTCCGGGCGAATATTTTCGCAAGATCGATGCTGAGCGCGGCTACCCCGAGGATTTCGTAAATGCCTTGACCAAGGCTGGCTGGCTGGCCGCACTCATTCCTCAGGAGTATGGCGGCTCGGGGCTGAGCATGGCCGAGGCTTCGGTCATCATGGAGGAGATCAATCATGCCGGCGGCAACTCTGGCGCCTGCCACGGACAGATGTATGTGATGAACGTGCTGGTGCGGCACGGCTCCGAGGAGCAGAAGCGCCAATTCTTGCCGCAGATTGCCGCGGGCAATCTGCGGCTGCAGTCGATGGGCGTGACCGAGCCCACCACCGGCACCGACACTACCAAGCTCAAGACGACGGCCGTGCGCAAGGGCGACCGCTACGTGATCAATGGGCAGAAGGTGTGGATCTCGCGTGTGCAGCACTCCGACTTGATGCTGTTGCTGGCGCGCACCACGCCGATTGCGGAGGTGAAGCACAAATCCGATGGAATCTCCGTTTTTATCGTCAATCTGCACGACGCGGTGGGCAGGGGGTTGACGCTGCGGCCGATCCCGAACATGGTCAATCATGAAACCCATGAGTTGTTCTTCGACAATCTGGAGATCCCCGCCGAGAATCTGATAGGCGCGGAAGGCTCGGGATTCAAGTACATTCTCGATGGCCTCAATGCGGAGCGTGCCCTGATCGCGGCTGAATGCATCGGCGACGGATATTGGTTCATAGACAAGGCGGCAAAGTACGCTGGCGAGCGTGTCGTATTCGAACGCCCCATCGGCAAAAACCAGGGTGTGCAATTTCCTATCGCGCGTGCCTACGTCAATGTCGAGGCCGCCAGCCTCATGAGATTCCGGGCCTGCGCCCTGTACGATGCCCATCGGCCCTGCGGCGCGGAGGCCAATATGGCAAAACTTTTGGCCGCGGACGCCTCCTGGGAGGCAGCCAATGTCTGTCTGCAGACGCATGGCGGGTATGGATTCGCCTGCGAATATGATATCGAGCGCAAGTTCCGCGAGACGCGCCTCTACCAAGTTGCTCCGATTTCGACCAATTTGATTCTTTCCTACGTAGCAGAGCACGTGCTCGGCCTTCCGAGGTCATTCTGAGCACCCCGCTGAAGGGTCTGCTGGTCCTGTCGCTGGAACAGGCGGTCGCCGCGCCTTATTGCTCCTCTCGTCTGGCCGACGCCGGAGCCCGGGTAATCAAGGTGGAGCGCCCGGAAGGAGACTTCGCGCGCTTTTATGATCGATCCGTGGGGCAATTATCCAGCTATTTCGTCTGGCTCAATCGTGGCAAACAAAGCCTCGTGGCCGACATCAAGAGTGCGGACGACGCCGCGTTGCTGCATGCGATTCTCGAGCGTGCCGACGTCTTCATTCAGAACTTGGCGCCCGGGGCGGCAGCGCGCGCCGGTTTCGGCTCCGAGGAGTTGCGTGCCCGATACCCTCGGCTGGTGACCGTCGACATTTCCGGATACGGAGAGAACGGCGCCTACGCGGACATGAAAGCCTACGATCTTCTGGTGCAGGCGGAGAGCGGCTTGACCATGGTGACAGGCCACCCGGCGGGTCCCGGGCGCGTGGGCGTCTCCGTTTGCGATATCGCATGCGGCATGTCGGCGCACGCCGCGGTGTTGGAGGCATTGATCGGGCGCAGCCGCACCGGGCTCGGTGAGGGACTCAAGATCAGCTTGTTCGATGCGATCGCCGACTGGATGAACGTACCGTTGCTGCAATTCGAAGGCGGCGGGCGCATGCCCGAGCGCATGGGGCTCGCACATCCGACAATTTGTCCTTACGGAGCATTTACAGCCGCGGATGGCGTGCAAGTGGTCATCGCCATTCAGAACGAACGCGAGTGGGCAAATTTCTGTGCACACTTTCTGGAAGAACCGGATCTATCGTCCCGGCAGGGATTCGAATCGAACGTGGCGCGCGTGTCCAACCGGGCCGCAGTGGAGGCGCGCATCGCCACCGCCTTTGCAGGCCTCGCGCGTCACGAAGTAATGACTCGATTGCGTGCGGCGAACACCGCATATGGCATCGTCAACGACATCGCCGGCCTCGCGATGCACCCTGCACTCAGGCGTATCCTTGTCAACACGCCGTCCGGAACCGCACGGCTCGTGGCTCCTCCGGCAATTGCCAATGACGGACAGCGGCATTTCGGCCCAATTCCCGCCATTGGCGAACACTCGGAGTTGATTCGCGCCGAATTTCGCTAATCGCACAGGAGGATATTACATGGCTACAATCTCTCGCGCGGTCATCTGCCGCGAATTGGACCGGCCGGTGGTGGTGGAGCACATCACCGTGGATTCGCCCAAGCGCGGCGAGGTAATGGTCAAGCTCGCCGCTTGCGGCGTGTGCCATTCTGATTTATCGGCGACCAACGGCACCATCCCGCTGAAGCTGCCGCTGATTCTGGGCCACGAGGCGGCGGGCGAGGTGGTGGAGGTGGGGGATGGCGTTGCGGGCGTGGCTGTCGGCGATCATGTCGTCTCATCGTTTATTTACATGTGCGGCAAGTGCCGCTTTTGCGCCATGGGACGCCCGGTCCTGTGCCTCGAGCAGGGCAAGGCGCTCACCACATTGCCCGACGGGACGCTGCGCACTCGCGACGCACAGGGCAACGAGCTCAACATCTTTTCCGGCTGCGGCGTGATGGCCGAATACGCGACGCTGGCGGTCGAGAATGTGGTCAAGATCGATCGCTCGATTCCGCTCGATCGCGCGGCCTTGGTGGGTTGTGCCGTAACCACCGGGGTGGGTGCGGTGTTCAACACGGCACACGTCATACCGGGTTCGAGCGTCGTCGTGATCGGCTGCGGCGGCATCGGGCTGAACGTCATCCAGGGCGCGCACATCGCCGGAGCGCGGATGATTGTCGCAATCGACACGCTGCCGGCGAAACTCGAGATGGCGAAGCAGTTCGGCGCCACCCACACCTTGCCCGCCGAAGCTGGGGAAGATCTCGTCAAACCGATCAAGAAACTGACCGGCGGCGGCGCGGACTATGCCTTCGAGTGCGTGGGCAGCGGCGAGCTCTCCGCGCTCGCGTACCGCGCCATCGCGCGCGGCGGCATGGCGATCGTCGTCGGCGTGGCCAAGCCCGGTGACTCCACCACGGTGCGCACCATGACGCTGCCGTTCGAGGAGAAGACTCTCACCGGCAGCTATTTCGGTTCCTGTGTGCCGCACGTCGATTTCCCGCGACTGCTGGCGCTGTACATGTGCGGCCGCCTGAAACTCGACGAATTGATCACTCGCCGTTACACCATCGAGGAGGCGGCGCTGGCATTTGCGGACCTCCAATCCGGCAAGAACGCGCGCGGTGTCATCGCGTTCTAGGACGGGTACCGGCGCGGTGCGCGCTTGCACGCAAAATTCGCATCCGCCATTGACCGGTTGAGCCGCTGCCGCTACTCTGTGCCCGCGCCGATTTGAAGTTCAGCTTGCGGGCGCGTTAAAAATACAGCTAAAGCGGCGTCTCCCTTGCGTCGTCGGCTGTTTTTTTGCGTCGGGTTCCGGCCCGTACGCGCCCGCGTCCGTGTCCTTTCTCATCAGCGCCCGTGTCCCGAGACTTACAGGTGCTGCATGTCGATCCCAAGTATCAACGTCGTTCTGAAATTCGGTAGTTCGGTTCTGCGGACGCCGGCATCGCTGCCGATCGCCGTCACTGAAATCTACCGCCATTATCGCCGGGGCCGGCGGGTTATCGCGGTCGTCTCCGCCTTCGAGGGCGTGACGGATCGCTTGCTCGGGGACGTATCGGCGGGAGGCGATGCGCCCGATCCAGCGACTCTTGCCGTTCTGCTGTCAACGGGTGAGATCGCCAGTGCCGCTCAGCTTGCCGCGGCACTTCACAGGGCGGGTATTCCCGCTCGATACACCGATCCTCGCGACATCGGGTTGACCGCTTCGGGCGATCGTTCGAACGCCGAATTGACGCAGGTGCGTGTCGATCGGCTCGAAGCACTCCTCGACGTCACGCCGGTTCTCGTCGTTCCCGGTTTTTTTGCGCAGGCGCCGGACGGCGGCCTTGCGCTGCTCGGCCGTGGCGGATCGGACCTGACCGCGCTCTACCTGGCCGCGGAATTGCCGGCGAGATGTATTCTGCTCAAGGATGTCGATGGGCTGTACGAGACGGATCCGGCGTGCTTGGTTGCAGGTGATCGCGTGCCGCGACGCTTCACGCAGGCGGACTTTGCAACTGCCGAGGCTTGCGCGGGGTCCCTCGTACAACCGAAGGCGGTTCGCTTTGCGCGCGACCGGGCGCTGACGCTGGATCTGGCGCGTATCGGGCACCCGCAACGCACGCGGATCGGCGCGGGCCCATCCATCATCGGACCCACGCCGGGTCAACGACGCATTCGCGTCGCGCTGCTGGGCTTGGGAACCGTCGGTGCCGGCGTGCTCGACTATTGTGCGCAGTTCCCCGAGTTGTTCGATGTGGTGGCCGCACTGGTGCGAAGCCCGGAAAAGCATCGTGCGCGGGGCATACCGGGCTCGCTTCTGGTGAGCACGCAGGAGGAGGCCTTCGCCCGCGAGCCGGAGGTAGTGGTTGAGGCGTTGCCGGGAATCGAACCGGCGCGCGCGTGCATGAATGAGGCCCTCGGCAGGGGGCTGCGAGTAGTCACGGCGAACAAGGCGCTGCTGGCGTCGCAGTGGAATGCGCTCGCGCCGCGGCTCGTGGGTCCAGAACGGCTGATTCGATACGCAGGCGCCGTCGGCGGCGCCGTGCCCATGCTGGAGACCGTGGAAGGTCTGGCGATCGGCGGCTCAATCAGCCGGATTCGCGGAGTCGTCAACGGTACGTGCAACTACGTTCTCGATCGGCGCTCGGAGGGCGCGTCGTTTGCGGAGGCCTTGCGCAATGCGCAGGAGAAGGGCTTCGCTGAGGCGGAATCCGACGGCCGATCTCAGCGGGCTCGATTCGGCGCGGAAGATCGAGATTCTAGGCAGAGTCGCTTTCGGCGGCGTGCCCTTCTGCGAAGCGCTCGCGGGCATCGACGAGAAGGCGAGCAGCGCGGCTAGTGACTTGCGGCCCGGCAGGAGGGTGCTGCTGGCCGTGGCCGAGCGCATCGGGGGAGGCTTTCGCTATTCGGTCGAGCCACGCCTGGTCCCCGCGACGGACTTTCTCGCCGGCGCACGTGGTGCTGAAAATCGTCTCGAGATCACGACCGGCGACGGTGCCGTTGTTGCGCTGCGGGGACTCGGCGCAGGCAGGGTTCCCACGGCAACGGCCGTGTTCGCCGATCTTCTCGAGCATGCGTCCGCCCTACAGCCGGTACGGAAAGTTGCAGTGGTGTTACAGCCTGCATGAATAAAAACAGCAGGAGGGGTGAAATCTTATCAACTGCACGGGACCGCGTGCGGCCGCGTGCGTTGCTACACTCCGGGCATGTCTACTCTGCCCAAGCACTATTTGCTGGCCTCCGACTTCGATCAGACCTTGAGCTTCAACGACTCGGGGTTCGTGCTGAGCGAGCTGTTGGGAATCCGGAATTTCCATCAGAAGGTCGAAGGGCTCGCGCATAGCAATCTCGTGCAACAAGGCGGCGAGCTAGCCTACCTGATTCGTCACGATCCGGAGTTTCGCGGCGTGCGCCGCGAGCACCTGGTGGAAGCCGGGCGGCGGGTCCGTTTGAAGAGCGCGATCAGGCCGCTGGTCGAATTTTTGGAGCGAGGGGTGAGCGGCTATCGCTTCTCGTTCTTCGTGATTTCGGCGGCGCCGAAGGACGTTGTCGTCTCGGCGCTCGACGGTATCGTGTCTGCCGACCATATCTTTGGAACCGAGCTGGACTACGACTCTCTGTCGGGTGAAGTGCGGTCGATCATGCGGGTGCGGGCCGGCTATGGGAAAGTTGCGGTCCTGGACGAACTCGAACGTCGCTTCGGCATTGCGGCGGATCGCGTCATCTACGTGGGCGACGGCAGTTCGGACGTGCACGCAATGCTGCATGTCAATAACCGGGACGGCTTCACGATTGCCGTTTCCGAGAATCGGCAGTTGGCGCAAATCGCCAAACGCACGGTTCTCAGCGACCACGCCCTCAGCATTCTCGTGCCGGTGCTCGATCAGATTCTCGGCTGGCGAATTGGGCAAATCCGCGCCCTATTCGAGTCCAACGGTTTGACGCTGCATGAATGGGAGCGGGCTCGAACCGATCGCGTGTTGATCGGCGATACGCTCATTCCCACCCCATCGGTAGCTTGATGCCGTACTCGCTCATCGCACTCGCCATTGCGGCCTTCGCGATCGGCACCAGCGAGTTCGTCATCATGGGATTGCTGCCGGACGTGGCCGCCGATCTGGCCGTCAGCATTCCGCAAGCGGGACTGCTCGTGACCGGGTACGCCATGGGCGTCGTGATCGGCGCCCCCATCCTCGCCGTGCTGACTGCCAGGCTGCCGCGCCGGCCCGCGCTCATCGGACTCGCCGCTTTGTTCACGTTCGGTAATCTGCTGTGTGCGCTTGCGCCCGATTACCGGTTATTGATGATCGCTCGTGTCGTGACCGCCCTGAGCCACGGGACATTCTTCGGCGTAGGGTCCGTGGTTGCCGCCGGTTTGGTTGCGCCGAACCGGCGTGCGCAAGCTATCGCGCTCATGTTCACCGGTCTCACGCTGGCCAATGTGTTGGGCGTTCCCGCCGGTCGTTTGATCGGGCATGAGTTCGGCTGGCGCATGACCTTCGCTGCCGTCGTTGGCATCGGATTGATGGCGGTCGCGGCCCTGGCGTGGCTGTTGCCGCGCCGCATTGCCGCTCCCAAAGGCAACATCATGCGCGAGTTCGTCACGCTGCGCGATTCGCGCGTTCAATTCTCGCTTCTGACCAGTGTTCTGTGCTCTGCCAGCCTGTTCTGTGTTTTTACGTACATAACCCCAACGCTCACCCAGGTCAGCGGCTTTTCCGCCGGCGCTGTCGCACCCATTTTGTTGCTGTTCGGCGTGGGCTTGACCGTGGGCAGCACGCTCGGCGGAAAACTCGGCGACCGTCGTCTCGTGCCGTCCATTTTGTCGATCATCGCGGCGAATGCGGTGGTGCTGGCGATGATTCACTTCGCGAGCGCCACGCGGATTCCGATGCTGGGCGGCCTGTTCCTTTGGGGAGTACTGGCGTTCGCCCTGGTGCCGTTGCTGCAGACGCTCATCGTGCGGGACGCGGAGGCGGCGCCGAATCTTGCCTCTACGCTCAATCAGGCTGCTTTTAATCTTGGCAACGCCGTCGGCGCCTGGATCGGCAGTTGTATGCTGGGTGCCGGATTGCAGCTGACGGATCTGTCTTGGGCCAGTGTCGGTTTGACGATGGCTGCGCTATTCCTTGCCGCCTGGAGCAGCTTGCTCCGAGATCGCGCGGTGGGCCGGGCGCAGCCTCAGTGTTCCGCGCCGTAAGTTTTCACGAGATAGTCAACCATGGAGGGGATGTCCTCCTCCGGGAACGGCGCGCCGAAGGCCTTTTTCATCTTGACGACGGTCGCTTCCCAATACCCGCGCGCAGAGGTGGGTGGTTGGGTTTGTACGTACTGCGCCGAGTGGCAAATCAGGCAGTTCTGTCGTACGAGCTGATAGCCGGGCAGCGGGCTTGCCCGGTAAGCAGCCGTTTCCGCAGGCAAGGTGATATCCAGCGCGCGGACGCCGGTGACGCCCTGCAAGACCATGAGCATCAGAGCCGACCGAAGCACTCTCATCAGACGGCCAACACACGCGTGGTCTCGACTGCGTTGCGCATGTAGCCCATGGGATTCCAAAGCGGGGTCATGGGTTGGCTCTGACCGATGCGGTTGACGGCGCGAACCTTGAGTTCGTATGGCCCCGCGTTTCGGGGCGAGAAGGCGGTAGTCCATTCGCGGAAGGAATAGCGACCGAGATCCTTGCCGAGCCGTGCTTCGCGCCAGGTTCGCCCTCCGTCCGCGGACAGGGCGACCTCGGCGATGCCGTACCCGCCGTCGAAGGCGATTCCCCTTACCAGCGTCTCCTTACCGGCCGGGACTCTCTGGCCTTCGGTCAGACTGGTGATGAAGGAGCGCACATTCATGCGGTTGATGGGTATGGTTTTCCCGGGAGCGGCGCCCGGTTCGACGCATGCGCAGGCGTTGTCGGGAATGCGGTAGGCCTTGCTCATCCAGAATCCGTCGAATTCGGTATCGAGCACTTGGATATCGGAGACATGCTTCACCCAGTAGGTGCCGTAGTATCCAGGCACGATCAGGCGCAACGGGAAGCCGTTCAACATGGGCAAGTCCTGGCCATTCATCGCCCAAGCCAGCATGACTTCTCCGTCGAGCGCATGGTCGATTGCGAGAGACTTCACGAAATCCGGGCTGCCATCGAGAGGTGGACGATCCAAGCCGTCGAAACTCACTTGCTTGGCGCCACTCTGCACACCGGCTTTCTCCAGCAGGGTCTTTAGCGGCACGCCGGTCCAGCGTGCGTTGCCCATCGCGCCGTTCGCGAGTTGTCCACCGTTTGCCCGGGGCACGAAATACCCGCGGCTGTTGCCCGAGCATTGAATGACGGCCATGACGTCCAAAGGTTCGCCAAGCCGCTTGAGTTCATCCAGGGAGAAAGTGAGCGGGGAGTCGACCTTGCCGCTCACGCGCAATCGATAGGTTTGCGGATCGACGGAGAGGGGGATTCCGCTCCAGTGATAGCGCACGAAAAACGCGTCATTCGGTGTCGTAACGCCCGCGTTGAATACCGAGAACGGCGTTTCGAGCTGTGGCGGCCGGCTCGTCAATAGAATCAAGGGACGCTTCTGCGGAAAGGCCACGAGTTCACGCTCGCCGTTCTCAAACGGCAGCGTAGTCCCTCCGCCGGGTGCTGCAAGTGCGTTGTGTCGCGCGAGCGACATCATCACTCCGGTTCCCGCCCCGGCCAGCGCCTTCAGCACAGCGCGGCGGCCCGGCATGATTCTCTTCTGCCCGTGGTCCGTTCGCATGCCCTGAATGGTATCATTCGTGCCTCGAATCGGAGGAGCGAAAATGACTGCATCAACCGAGCGCGCGATCCTTGCAGGCGGCTGCTTTTGGGGCGTACAGGATCTGCTGCGGCGCTATCCGGGGGTGGTTTCCACGCGGGTCGGCTACTCGGGCGGCGATGTGCCGAACGCGACTTATCGCAATCACGGAACGCACGCCGAGGCGATCGAGATCGTCTTCGACCCCAAGATAATCAGCTACCGTCAACTCCTCGAATTCTTTTTCCAGATTCATGATCCGACGACGCTGAACCGTCAGGGCAACGATCGCGGGCTCAGCTATCGCTCGGCCATCTTCTATGCGAACGACGAGCAGCGTCGGATCGCCGAGGACACCATTGCCGATGTCGAAGCCTCAGGCCTGTGGCCGGGCAAGGTGGTGACGGAGATCGCCCCGGTCGGGGATTTCTGGGAGGCTGAGCCGGAGCACCAGGACTATCTGGAGCGCTATCCCGACGGCTACACCTGCCACTTCATCCGGCCCGATTGGAGGCTTCCGGTCAGAGCGGCAAGCGCAACGGGTACCCATTGAGCGGAGCGGGCCGAGTTCAGTCCCCGCTGCGGCGCCAGCCGCCGCCCAGCGCCTTGAATACCGCGATCTGATCCTGTACCAGCGCCGAGTCGGAAGCCGCGACGGCCGCGTCGGCGGCGACCAGCACTTGTTCCGTGGTCAGCAGATCGAGGGTGCTGACGGAGCCGGCCAGGAATCCCCCGTGTGCGATGTCGAATGCACGATGAGCACGGGATTGTGCGTCGGCCACCGCCTGCCTGTAATCGAGCGCGGAGCTGTAGACCGCGAGCGACTGCTCGGTCTCCTTGAGCGCCGTGAGAACCGCGGAGTCGAAGCCGGCGAGCGCCGCGGCTGCGTTGGCTTTGGCTTGGCGAATCCGGGCGCGGGGCAGCGCCTGATTCGGAAAACTCCAGCTGATGGTAGGTCCCACGCCCCAAGCGAGACCGCTTCCGTTCGTCAAATCCGCCGATGTGAGTCCGATGCCGCCGTAAAAGCCGGAAAGGCTGATTTTCGGATAAAGATCCGCGGTCGCGACGCCGATTCGTGCCGTCGCAGCCGCCAGTAGCCGCTCTGCCTGACGCACATCCGGCCGGCGCTTGAGCAGCGCCGCACCGTCTCCCACGGGGATCAGGGCGGTGAGGGCGGGCGGCCTGTCGCATTTTTCGGCCTCGGTCGGCGCATTGGCCGGCGTGCGGCCGAGAAGCGCCGCAAGCTGGAACAGAGTCGCGCGCCGCTTGCCTTCGAGCGGCGGAATGGCCGAGCGTGTTTGAGCGACCAGACCTTGCGCCCGCACCACATCGAATTCAGAGTTGGCACCATCGTCATGGCGGCGCGCCGTGATTTCCGCCTCGTGGCTCACGACGTCGAGTGAGCGCCGTGCGACGCTGAGCTGTTCGCCCAGGGCGCAGATCTCCGCGTAGGCACGCGCGGTCTCCGCGGCGACAACGACCTTGAGACTGTCACGTGCCGCGGCCTGCGCTTGTGCGCCGGCCGCGGATGCCTCGACGGAGCGGCGCACGCGGCCGAACAGGTCAACTTCGTAGGATACTTCGAAAAGATCCTCCAGGAGCCACACGGTCTCGGGCTGATGGCCGCCGAATTCCAGAATCTCTTCGGTGACGGGATCGCGGCCAAAGGTTGCGCCGACGGCAACCTGGGTCTCCGGGTAGCGTCCCGCTTTGGCGGCCGAGAGCAACGCCGCCGCCGCCGTGAGATTGGCCTCTGCCGCAGCGAGGTCCGTATTGGCTGTGAATGCCTCCTGAACCAAAGCGTCAAGATGGGCATCGTTGTACAACTTCCACCAATCATCCGGCGGCTCGCTCAGGCTTTGCGTCGCGGTGTTGAACGATACCAAGGGCGCTTCGGCGCCCGCCGGTTTGGCGGGCGCGCGGTAATCCGGCCCGACTCGGCATCCTGATAACAGGCCGAGTGCGCAACACAACACCAGGGAAATACGGCGAGTCATGGCGTGGAATTCCGCGGCGCGAATAGCGGCCGCGCGGAGGCGGGCCCCAGCGGCGCCGGTTTGTGCGCAATGGCCAATATCAGCGCGACGGCGGTCAGGGCGCTGACGGCGACGAAGGTATCCATCACCGCCTGAGTGGTGGCCGCGGCGCGCACCGTACTTCCCAATAGACTCGCCCCGCGAACGAAGCCCGACTGCGGATCTCCCGCTCTTGCCGTAGCGGCCGCGTAGCTCTGCAGTCTTTGAAGTACCTGCCCGTCGCCGACCTGCACATGCTGTCCGATGAGGTTCGATGCGATTTGACCCCGCACGCGGGCACAGGTGACGACGAACGCAGTGCCGACTTCACCCCCCAGCAGTCGGGCGACTTGCACCGCGCCGCCGAACGTCAGTGCGTCCTGCGGCCGCAGATGCAGTACGGCAAAGAACAGCACCCCCGACAGCGCAAAACTCTGCCCCACCGCTTGGAGCAGTTGCGACGGAAGAAACTGGTCCGAGCCCCAGATCGGAGTCAGACCATAAGCCACCATGAGGCCGGCGATGCTGATGAAAATGAAGCCGATCGAGGCCACGAAACGCGGATCGGAGCGGCGCAGCATGAGGCCTGCCAATGGACAAAAGACGAGCTGGGGTATGGCGATCCAGATCAAGGTCTGGCCCACTTCCAGTGCCCTAAAGCCGCGTACCGCACCCAGAAACAAAGGAATCAAGTAGGCGCTGGAGAGTATGGTCAAGCGCAAGAGTGCAATGAGCACCAGCAGGCGCGGCAAGGGGTCCGCCAGTGCGACCTTGAGGTTGACCAGAGGGGTCGCCGTCCGCGTCTCGTGAACGACGAAACCTGCCAACAGGACCATTCCCGCGAGCATCAGAGCCCAGATGGATCCTGAATTGAGCCAATCCAGCCGATTGCCTTGATCCAATGCCGCATAGATCAGCGCCAGCCCCAAGCCTCCCGACACGAGGCCGAAGGTGTCGCATCTCGGCACATTGGCGGGAGGGGGTCTGGGGCGAACGCCGTAATACAGGCACAGCGCCATGACCGCCGCGAGCGGCGCGTTCTGCCAGTAGATCCAGCGCCAGGACTGATGATCCACATACCATCCTTCGAGCGAGGCGGAAATATTCAGCGACAGTTCGAGATTCAACGCGTAGACGGCAATGCCGTAGGCCCAGTATTTGGGCGGCGTATTCAGCAGCACGAAACTCAAGGTCAGCGGCACGAAGAAACCCGACGCCAAGCCAGCCGTGAATTGCAGGGCCAGCAGGGTGGGCAAGTTCGGCGCCAGCGGCGTCAGGATGGAAATCAGCCCGAAGGCCGAGGCCGCGACGAACAGGACCCGCCTCGGACCGAATGCCGTTCCCATGTAGACGGCTGCAGGGGCGATCAGCATTTGGGCCGCCGCTTGCACCGTGGTAATCCAGGCGCCTTCATCGAATCCGGCGTGGACGGCACCACGGATATCGGCCAGTCCAAAAGTCGAGAGCCGCCCGTTCAGCGTGGAGATGAACGTTCCCATCAGCACCGCCAACAAACCCAGCCAGGGAATCTGGGTGGGTGCAGGCGGAGAGCCGGCGGGCGCGGGCGGCGCCGGCGGCGGCTTACCCTCGAGCGGATTTTGGACTGCCTCGTTCACCGGCGCGCGGGCTCCCGCGCTTCAACCCGGGCCACCACGGACATGCCGGGAACCAGCCGGTCGGCGAGTCCATCGGCATCGTCGATGACGATCTTCACGGCTATTCGTTGCACGACCTTGGTGAAATTGCCGGTGGCATTGTCGGGCGGCAGCAGGGCGAATTGCGCGCCCGACGCGGGCGCGAAAGCGAGCACGTGACCGCGCAATACATGGCCAGGAAAAGTGTCGACCCGAATTTCGGCTCTCTGGCCCACGCCCATGTGGGTGAGCTGGGTCTCCTTGTAGTTGGCAATGACCCAGACGTGAGGCAGCGGCGTGAGACTCGTGATCTGGGTCCCCACGCCCACGTATTGGCCGGGTTTCACCTGCCTCTGTCCCACGACGCCGTCCTGGGTGGCGACGATGCGCGTATAGCCGAGATTCAGCTTCGCGGTTTGCAGGCTGGCGCGCTGGGCGGCGATCGTCGCGTCGGCCTGCGCCCGTTGTGCCGCCAGCACGCCGAGTTGGCGGGCGGCAGCGTCGGCCTGCGCACGGTTCTGCGCGAGCTGCGCGGTCAGCTGCGCACGCACGGTGTCCAATTTCTCCGAGGCTTCCGTGGACGAGGAGCCGGTCTGCAGCAGGCGGCGCTGACGTGCCAGGTCGCGCGTATTCTGTTCGAGCAAGGCCGCGGTTGCGGCAACCACCGCCTGCGCCGCCCGAACATTGGCCGTTTGCAGCTCAGTTTGTGCCTTCAACGCGTCGGATTGCGCGGTCGCGGACGCGACATTGGCCTCTCCCTGGGCGACCGCGGCGCGATAGTCCACGTCCACGATCTGCGCCAGAAGCTCTCCGCCATGCACCTGTTCAAAGTCCTGCACCGGCAGTTCGAGAATATACCCCGCAACCTTACTGGCGATCGGCGTCACGTCCGCCTGAAGATAGGCATCGTCGGTCGTTTTCCAGCCGGGGCTGCCTTCCCAGTAGTCCCATCGAGTCGAGACGAAAATCAAGATGGCAACGGCAACGATGAATACCAGCGCACGCCATATGATCTCGGGTAGGTTGCGCCAAAAGCCGGTGCCAGCATCCATTTATTTCATCCCCTCGTGCGTTGCCCACTCATTTACCATGGGTTGCTTGCCGCCCTCAAGACTTTAGCGGAACGCGGCGCGCTTTTCGTGGTCATTTGTTTGTCTGGATTCTTCATCCAGCCCGAAGGAAATCGCCATGAATCTCGCATTGGACGGAAAACTCGCCCTGATCAGCGGCAGCACGGTCGGCATCGGCTTCGCCATCGCAACCACATTGGCGCATGAAGGAGCCCGGGTCATCATCAACGGCAGGTATCAGGCCTCGGTCGATGAAGCGGTTGCGCGACTGCGATCGACGGCCCGAGGTGAGGTGCAGGGATTCGCGGGTGATCTTGCCAAGGCCGAAGCCGCAGAGGAACTTGCCCGACGACATCCGAACGTAGAAATCCTGGTCAACAACCTCGGCATCTTCGAGCCCAAGGCTTTCGAGGACATTCCCGATACGGATTGGCAGAGGTTCTTCGACGTGAACGTTCTGAGCGGCGTGCGGCTCTGCCGCTTATTCCTGCCCTCGATGAAACGCGCCAACTGGGGGCGAATCATCTTCATTTCCAGCGAAAGCGCAATCCAAATTCCGACGGAGATGATTCACTATGGAATGACGAAAACGGCGCAATTGGCCGTGTCGCGCGGTTTGGCCGAGGCGGTTGCCGGTACGGGTATCACCGTCAACAGCATCCTACCCGGGCCAACGAAGTCCCGGGGGGTGGAGGATCTCGTCGCCACCCTGGCCAAGACCGAGGGAAAGTCGTTCGAGGAATTCGAGAAGGAGTTCTTCAGGACGGTCAGGCCAACCTCGCTCATCAAGCGATTTGCCACGCCCGCGGAGGTCGCGTCGTTGGTGGCGTACATCGCGAGTCCGCTTGCATCGGCAACCACCGGTGCGGCCTTGAAAGTCGACGGCGGTGTCGTCAGAAGCGTTTTCTGAAGCCTCGCTCGAACTACTGCACGATCGTGGTATCGATCGTGACACCGGCCAGCAAAGTGCGCGTAACCGGCGTCTTGGCCGCGATTTCCAGCAGGCGCTGTGTCTGTTCGGGGGTCAGGGGCTTGGAAAACGACAGCCGCCGATCGATGTGATGTTTCTGCTCATCGCTGGCGGTGTAGCGCAGTCCGACGGTGATCTTTCCCAGTTCCCAGTCCTTGCGCCCGGCATACATTCGTAGGGTGATCGATGTACAGGCTCCGAGACTTGCGAGCAGCAGCTCATGGGGCGAAGCGCCCGAATCGCCGCCTCCGCGTGCGATGGGCTCGTCTGCCGTCAATCGATGATGGCCGGAGGCGATTTGCTGGGCGAAGTGGAATTCGCTGGTGACGGTGACGTGAGCCATGGCATCTCCTGGAATTGTCGTTTGGTCGCCAAGTCTGCAGCCGGGTGTTTGCGGTTCTGCACGTCGGCTATACTGCATTATTCAAGCGACAATGCGAAGCGTTCAATAATATGCTGGACGAAGGCGCCGGCAGAGGCTGCCCGGCGATGAAGAGTTGCGTGTTCACAGGCCTTGGACGAGCGCTCGTTGCTGCAGTGATCGTGGCCTGCGCGGCCGGATGCTCGCAGACTTCCAAACAGCGGGACGCCGACGCCGCCTTGCAGGCGATTTATACAGCCGAATGGACTTGGCGCGAGGCACAGATCCCCGACGACGAAGACAGCCAGAAACCCATCGCGGATCACCTTCCGGATGTCGGGGCCGCGGCGCAGGAGGCGCGGCTTCAATACTGGCTCGACGTGCGCCGCAAGCTCGATGGCGTGGTCCGCGATGATTTGTCGCCGCAAGAGCGGCTCAATTATGATGTTTATCGTCCGCAAATCGAGGTGCTGATCGCGAATCAGCGTTTCCGCGACTTCGAGATGCCCGCCAATTCCGATACGACGTTTTGGACCAACCTCGGCTACACGGCGCGCCGTCCGTTTCGCAAGCTGCAGGACTACCAAAACTGGATATCGCAGATGCGTGACATACCTCGCTACTTCCGCGGGCAGATGGACGAAATGCGGGCCGGCCTGAAACGTGGATTCACTCCGCCGCGCATCACCATGCAGGGCCGCGATGCTTCGATAACCGCCGTCACGGACGTGGCGGCGGATGCCAGCCTCTTTTATGTGCCCTTCCGTGAGATGAACGGAGTGTCGCCCGCGGACCAGGCGAGCTTGCGCGCGCAGGCGGTCAAGACGATTCAGGAGATGGTTCAGCCCGCATACCGGGATCTGCTGCAGTTCATGCGCACGGAGTACGTGCCGCAGACTCGGGTGACACTGGCCGCGCAGGATCTGCCCGACGGAAGAGCTTATTATCAGGCGAAGATTCGGGAATTCACGACGCTCGACATGACCCCCGACGCGATTCACGCGCTCGGGGTGCGTGAAGTCGCCCGGCTGCGCAATGAAATGACGGCGGCAATGCAGGAGACCGGTTTCAAGGGTGATTTGCCGGCGTTTCTTGCCTCGCTGCGCACCGATCCACGCTTCTATTCAAAGACACCCGAAGACCTGCTCATGCATGCCGCCTGGATCGCAAAACGATTCGACGGCAAGGCATCGCAGTTCTTTGGCTACATGCCGCGTGCGCGCTTTGCGATCCGGCCGGTGCCGGACGATCTTGCGCCTTTCTACACCGCCGGCCGCGGCGGCCCCGGACTTTATCTGGTGAATACCTATGATTTGCCGAGCCGTCCGCTATACAACCTCACGGCTCTGACATTGCACGAGTCCGCACCAGGCCATGCTTTTCAATTGCCCATCGCCATGGAGCACGGGGATCAGCCGCAATTCCGCCAGCATACTTATATCTCCGCCTTCGGCGAGGGCTGGGCTCTGTATTGCGAGAAACTCGGGGTCGAGATGGGAATGTACGACACGCCATACGATCGTTTCGGCATGCTCGGATACCAGATCTGGCGCGCCGCACGCCTGGTCGTCGATACCGGCATTCACTCGCAGGGATGGACGCGCGACCAGGCGATCGCCTATTTCCGCGAGTACACGGCACTTCCCGACCATGAGATCCAGACCGAGATCGACCGCTATATCGCGTGGCCCGCGCAGGCGCTGTCCTATTACCTCGGCGAGATGGCGATACTCGAAGCTCGCGCGAAGGCTGAAAAGGCGCTGGGCGGCCGATTCAACGTTCGGGCGTTTCATGACGCCGTGCTCGAGCTTGGGTCCGTGCCGCTGCCGGTGCTGACTTCGCGCATCGACCGATTCATCAGCGAAGGCGGGAAGGGACCCTATCCCGAGATGGAGTAGCGCCTATGCCCGGCAGCCAAGACTTCACCGCCGATCCTCGCAACGCCGCGGCCATGGTGAGCCTCAACGGCCGACTCGTGGCGCGCCGCGAGGCGACAGTGTCGATCTTCGACGGCGGGTTCGTGGTCGGCGACGGCGTATGGGAAGGCCTGCGGCTGCACAACGGAGCACTGCTCTTCCTGAATGAGCATCTCGATCGACTGTACGAGGGTGCCGCCAAGATCAGGCTCGACATTGGGCTCGATCGCAGCGCCCTCACCGCCGAGATACGCCGTACGCTCGCGGCCAACGGCATGCACCACGGGGTGCACATCCGGCTCATGGTGACGCGCGGCGAAAAATCGGCGCCGAACCAGGATCCGCGCAACGCGCTCGGGCCGGCGACCGTCGTCATCGTCGCCGAATACAAGGTGCCCGGTCCCGATCTCGCCGCGCGCGGCCTCAGTTTGCGCACCTCATCGATCCGCTGCACTCCGGCTCACATGTTCGACATGCGATTGAATTCCCACAGCCGGTTGAACCTCATCATGGCGCTTCTCGAAGCCATCGACGCCGGCGCGGACGAAGCGCTGATGCTCGATCCTTCGGGCTTCGTGTCGAGCTGCAATGCGACGAATTTCTTCTGCGTTCGAAACGGGGAAGTGCTGACTTCGAGCGGAGAGTACTGCTTCAACGGCGTCACGCGTGCAAATGTGGTTCAGCTGTGCGAGCAGCACGGCATTCCGGTCCGGCTCGGCAATTTCGCGATCGACGATGCGCACGCCGCCGAGGAAGCTTTCGTCACGGGCACATTCGGCGGACTGACCCCCGTACGGGAGATCGACGGCCATCGCCTTCCGGCGGCGTTGCCCGGCCCGGTTACCCGGCGGCTGCGCACGCTCTATGAAGCGCTGAAGGATTCTTACGCGGCTGAAGATTGATGGACACCCCGCCGATTCGCATCGCCATGTGGTCCGGACCGCGCAACATCTCGACGGCGATGATGCGCTCGTTCGAGGCACGCGGCGACACCGCCGTCAGCGATGAGCCGTTTTATGCCGCTTATCTCGCTCGGACCCGCATCGATCATCCCATGCGCGAGGAGGTGATGGCCTCGCAGCCGCAAGATCCGGCAGCGGTCGCGGCGCTGCTGCTCGGGCCTGCGCCGGCAAATAAGCCCATTTGGTACCAGAAGCATATGACCCTGCATGTATTGGCAGGCGACGGGTGCGACTGGATGGGCCATGTGCGTAATGCCTTTCTCATTCGCGATCCCACCTCGGTGCTGGCCTCCTACGCGTTGAAGAGGGACGAGGTCACGCTGGCGGACATAGGATTCGTGCAGCAACGCGAGCTGTTCGAGGCGGAAGCACAGCGCTTGGGCAGGCCGCCGCCGGTGGTGGATGCCGCCGATATCGTGGCCGGTCCCGCCCGCACCCTCGAGCGGCTGTGCAATGCGCTTGGAATTCCCTACACCGCGGCCATGCTGCGATGGCCGCCGGGACGCCGCGCCAGCGACGGCGTATGGGCGCCGGCGTGGTACCAGGCCGTCGAGAAGTCCACGGGTTTCGAGGCGCCGAAGCGCAGGGTCGCCACGGAACTACCACCGCACCTAAAGGCCTTGGCCGAGCAGGCACGCCCGCATTACGACGCGCTGGCGGTTTACCGCTTATGAGATTCGAGCATTGCGACGACCGCGGCGCGTGCGCTCGAGGAGTGCAGAGGCAGCGCAAGTACGTCGCCGGGACGCGCCCAGTCGAGAGCATACCGTGCCGCCTCCACTTCGCTGTTGCGAACCGGCAGGACGGAGTCCGGGAATCCCAGACGCAGCAGCTCGGCGCGGATGAGGCGGGGTATCTCGCCCGGTGCGCGGCCTCGCAAATGAGCTTCGTCCTCTTTCACGACGATGAGGTCGGGCCGAAATTCAGCGGCCGTTCGGGCTAATTCTTCGATATCGCCATCCCTGCGGTTGCCGGCATGGCCGAGCAGCAATCCGAGACGGCCGGCGCCGCCGCGCAGGTGATCGGCCACCGCCAGGAATCCACGGAGACCGTCGGGATTGTGAGCGTAGTCGATCAGTACCGTCGCTGCGCCCGCCTTGAAGCGCATCATCCGGCCCGGATTGTCCTTGAGATCGGCACCAAAGCGCGCGAACACCGCGGCGATTGTGGCCGGCGCGACACCGAGCGCGACGGCGGCAAGCGCCGCTCCGGCAAGGTTCGCGACGTTGTAGCTTGCGACTGCGCCCATCGATAGAGGCATGGCGGCGACCGGCCCTAGATCATGCTCGGCGCCTCCGTCGCTCAGGTACAGGCGGCCCTCGCGCACCCCGCAGGTCGAGGCGCCCTGATCGCGATACTCGCGCAGAGTCGCGTGATCGGCATCGAGGGCGAACCAGCCCAAGGGAGGGCAGCGGCCGAAACGCTGCATCAGCATATCGGCCTGCGCCCGCAGCAGCGCATCGTCGGCGTTCAGCACCAGCAAGCCGGCCGGCACCACCACGGCCGCGACCGCGAGCTTGACGTCTGCCAGCCCGGCAAGGTCGTGGATGCCGTACTCGCCAAAATGATCGGAGCTTACGTTGGTCACTATCGCGGTGTCGGCATGCGGCACGGCGATACCGCGGCGCAGGATTCCGCCCCGCGCCGTTTCCAGAATGGCCGCTTCGGTGCGCTGCTCGCGCATCACCATGCGAGCGCCGACGGGGCCGGAATAATCTCCCTGCGCCAGAGATTCGTCGTCGAGAAATACCCCATCCGTGCAGTTGTATCCCGCGCGCCAGCCATGCTCGCGAGCGCAGGCGGCGAGAAGACGAACCGTGGTGGTTTTGCCGTTGGAGCCGGTAACGATCGCCGTGGGGATGTCTCGCAGCCGCTCCCAGCGAATACCCGCGGCATCCGGCAGGGCGGTAAGCGCGAAACTGCAACCACCCACACCGGCACCGAGCGTGAGCTCCGACTCATCGAGAACGTGCGGCAGCCCGCGCGCCGCGGCTGCATCGAGCAGCGCACGCAACATGGGATTGGATTCCCGGGACGCGAGACGCTCGAAGCGCGCGAAGGCCCTGGATTCATCGATGACGGGCGCAAGATCGGGTTCCGGGTGTGCGGTGTTCTCGGACGCCTCCAGCGCTTCCTCGACCAGTGTCTCCTCCAGAAGGTTCCATCGGGCCGGGTCGTGCTCGATCAACGCCGCGCAGAACGCCCACTCGTTGACTTCCGTCGCGAGGAACAATTGATCGTAGGGCGCCGTGATGGCGAGCGACGCGCCTCCCGCATGCTTGCGCGCCACAGCCTGACGGTCAACCCAGCCTAGCCGGGTGGCCGCCCGATCGACCCGCGCCCGCCACGCGGCGAGCAGATCGTCGTCGATGGGCACAACGACTTCGAGCACCGCGCCCGTCGAAGCGAAGAACAGATTGCCGCCCGTGAGGCGCCGTGAATCCTCGAACGGCAGCGGGGGCAGGGCGTTCAGTCGTCGCTCTCCTTGGCCATGCGAATGCCGCGCTCGTCCCGGATCAAACCTTCCGGATTGAAGTCCGGAAAGCGCTCGGACGCCGTCGCGGCGCCCTGGTCGCGATGGGCCGCATAGGCCGACTTGGTCTGCGCCGCCGCCGCCGAAGCCGCGCCGGTGCCGTTGCCGGACGAGGGCAATGCGGAGAGCGAAGACGACGCTGCGGATGACGATGCTGATCGCGGGGCCGCGGCGCCAATAGGCTTGAATTTGGTGATCTGCTTCCACGAGCGTACGAGGGCGTCGGCGAAAATCAGCACCAAGTCTCCCGTCGCACCCATTTGCAACGCGGCGTCGATGGCTTCCTGCTCGTCGGGAATGATCGAGATCATGCCCTCCGGCACTCCCGCCGCACGCAATGCCTGCGCTTGAATGCGCGGTACCTCCTCCGGCCCGCGATCGCGGAGATTGTCATCGCGGCGGCAGATGTAATGATCGAAGCGGCCCGCAACCGCCATGGCAATGGCGACGAGGTCCTCGTCCCGCCGGTCGCCCGGCCCCGCCAGCACGACGATGCGCCGGCCGGCGACATCGAGGCGCTGCGCCAGATCGGCCAACATTCCGACGGCATGCGCATTGTGTCCATAATCGAACAGCACCTTGAACGGATGCTCGTCGAATATGTTCATGCGTCCGGGTGCCTGGTAGAACGTCGAGTCGAAGGTGCGCAAGCCCTGACGGATGGGGTCGAGCTTGATGCCGAGCGAAAACGCCATGGCGGCGGCGAACATCGCGTTCTGTACATTGTGCGTCGCGCGGCCTTCGAGAGTGGCCGGGATCAGGTGGGTCCAAAGCAGAGGAATATGACCGCCGCGATCGTAGAGCGTGATCATTTGACCGTTGACTCCGGCTTCGAGCGCGCACGCCCTGCCGCCGGCGCGAATGTGCTCGCGCACCAGCGTGTGCTGCGGGTTCATGGTCACATAACAAATGTTTTTGGCTTCAGTGTAGCCGGACATCTTGAGCACGAGGGGGTCGTCGGCGTTCAGCACCGCACAGTCGGTGGCGACCTCCACGACGATGCGTTTCAGCTCGGCGAGCTGTTCGAGCGTATCGATGCCTTTGAGACCCAGATGGTCGGACTGCACGTTCAATACGGCGCCGACGTTGACTTCTCGCACACCCATGCCTGCGCGCAGCAACCCGCCGCGCGCGGTTTCGAGCACGGCCATGTCGATCTGCGGGTCTGCCAATACCATGCGCGCGGAAATTGGCCCTGTCATGTCGCCCTGCACAGTACGCTGGCCGTCGACGTAGACTCCATCCGTGGTGGTCAGGCCCGTTGTGTAGCCAGCCATTTTGGTGAGATGCGCGAGCATTCGCGCCGTCGTGGTCTTGCCGTTGGTGCCGGTGACCGCCGCAATCGGCACGCGCGAGGAGGCGCCTGCCGGGAACAGCATGGCGACGACCGGCGCGGCAACGTCGCGGGGTGTGCCTTCGCTGGGCGCGACGTGCATGCGAAAACCGGGCGCCGCATTCACTTCGCAGATCCCGCCGCCGATGCTGCGGTAGCTTTCGGTGATGTCCTTGGAGAGAAAATCCACGCCGCCCACATCCAGGCCGATGGCGCGCACGGCGCGCTCCGCCATCTCGCGGTTGTCGGGATGTATGATATCGGTGACGTCGGTCGCCGTGCCGCCCGTGGATAGATTCGCGGTCGAGCGCAGATACACCGTTTGACCCGGAGCCGGGACCGAGTCGGCCTGGAGATCCACTCGCGCGAGCATCTTCTCGGCTTGGGCGTCGAGTTCCAGACGGGTCAGCACCTTTTCGTGCCCCACGCCGCGGCGCGGATCCCGATTCACGGTCTCGATCAGCTGCGCAATCGTGTGCCGACCGTCGCCCACGACGTGGCCGGGGGTGCGGCGTGTCGCGGCGACCAGCTCGCCGTTGACCACGAGCAGCCGATGGTCGTCGCCCTCCAGGAAAGTCTCGACTATCACCGAGCGCGAATGCTCGCGAGCCACGGCGTAGCCTTGCGCCACTTCTTCATCCGTCATGAGCCGAATCGAAATTCCACGGCCATGATTGCCGTTGTAAGGTTTCGTCACCACGGGAAATCCGATGCGCTGTGCGGCGCGCACCGCCTGCCCCTCGCTCTGCACCAACTCTTGCTTCGGCACGGGCAGTCCCAGCGTGGCCAGGATCTTATTGGTCTCCTCTTTGTCGCTGGCCAGTTCCACCGCGATGTGCGAGGTGCGGCTGGTCACGGTCGCCTGAATGCGCTGCTGATACTTGCCGTGGCCCAGCTGCACCAAGGATTGATCATTGAGCCGCAGCCAGGGGATGCCCTGGTTTTCCGCCGCGCGCACCAATGCGGCGGTCGATGGGCCCAGCGCCCGGCGCTGCGCGAAGCGGATGAACTCATCGCGCGCCTCGACCCAGGTCCAGCCCTCGGGCACAGAGCCGGCGGGCCGGATCGCCGCGGGCAAAAGCGAACACAGCAGCCGCAAGCCGAGATCGCCCGCCGCGATGCCCTCGTCGCGCTGCGCGTATTCATAGACGACGGTGTAGACCCCCGGCGAACCGCCGCTGCGGGTCTTGCCGAAGGTGACTTCCTCGCCCGCCATGTTTTGCAGCTCGATGGCGACGTGTTCGAGAACGTGGCCGAGCCAGGTGCCTTGGTCCTCGCGCATGCGCCGAAAGAAGCCTCCGGGTTGCTGGTACGAGCAGCCATGTTCGGAGAGGCCGGGCAGGGCGGCGGCCAGCGCATCGACGAAACCCTGCCCCAGACGACCGGTGGGCCAGCTCTCCAGAGCCCCCAGATCCAATTCGAGGCGAATGACGGGAAAATGCGCGTACAGGGACGGACCAACATAGACGGAACGATCGAGAATACGCATGGCGTTGCTCCGCCGCTTATGCGGCCCTTTAGTGGTCCCTTTAAATTATTCTTTTGGCTGGACCAGCCCTCCGGACGCGGCCAGCCGTGTATGCAAGTTGAATGTCGCACCGGCGACCAAAATGTGCAACCGCAGTCCGAGCACGCAGACCGGCTGCCCTTCATCCACTTCGCCGATGGACGAAAAACTGACCTCGGACGCATCCACCACCGTCGCGCCGCCGCTGCCCTCGACCTCCACGGTCTCGTCCGGACTGATGAAGGCGGCGGTGTCTTCATCGAGACCGATGCCTATCGCGAACGGGTTGTGAGCGAGGGCGGTGATGAGCCGCCCGAGGCGGTCCCGCTGACGGAAGTGTTGGTCGATGATGAAACGGTTGGTAAGCCCCAGGCCCGGGGCCAGTCGCACGCTGCCGGAGATTACCGAGGAGCCCTCGTCGCCGAACGCGATCATGTGCTCGCTCAATATGCTGGCGCCCGCACTGGTCCCGCCAACGGTGACGCCGTGGGCGTTGCGGACGCGGATGAGCTTCGCCACCGGCGTGCCACCGAGCAGGGTGGTGAGGCGCAATTGGTTGCCGCCTGTAAAGAATATGCCGGTCGCCGCCTCGAGCCGCCGCAATCGCCCGGGCTCCTGGCAATCGCGGCGGGTATCGAAGTCCATCACCGCCACCTGCGCGGCGCCCAGGTCCCGAAAGAGTTTCTCATAGCGTGGCCCGGTCTCGTGCATCCGGCTGGCGGTGGGGATCACGACGATATCGGCTGCCGCGCCCCCCGAGACGCGTACGAAGCGCTCCAGGATGCGGCGATCGTTTTCCTTATTCTCGGCCCCGCCTATGGGCACGATCCAGCCGCGGGCCTCGCCGGGGGGAATTTTGCTGGGCATGAAGCTTAATCGTCTCCTAAAACGCTGGGTTTCAATGATACCGCGGAATGGCGGCCGCATCCCTTCTGTGTGGCGCAGCACAAGATGAACTTATTAACCAAAGACTTATTAAGTACTGACTTAATAAGTACTGACTTAATGAGCATCACTATCGCTTATGATGCTGAGAATGGACATGGATATGCGCGGCAACGCGGCCGGGAAATGCACGGGTTGAAGCAGCCATGAGTAGGCGCGCGGAAGCATTCGAACATTGGATACGGACATCCTTTGTTCAGATGAACACGGAGTTGGAAAATCTCTACTTCGCGAAGGAAAACCGCGCCCAGGTGCTTGGCTGCGGCGATCCGATCAAGGGGTTGCTGCGCGATGAAGGGCACACGCACGTCGTCGCGCTGCTCGCGGAGGGCAATACCGGGGAGGGATTCGACAGCGCCTACGGCGTACTCGGCAGCGTGGGCTTGTACATGGGCGCGCTACGGCGGCACGAGCTCACGAATCCGGCGCGGGAAGAGCGCTCGCCGTTCCCGGAAGCTTCCTCTTTGGCGCTGCACCTGGGTGCCTCGCTCGGCATGGCGCCGCGATTCTCGACGGGGCATTTGGCGATGCATAACAGGGCGCGCGCCGGCATTCGCAAAAGCTTTACCTCGCTCCCGGACGAGTTCCTGTTCATCGACGAGAATACGCGCGGAATTCTCTCGCTGCAGCGCGCGGCCGATGCGCTCACGAGCATCGTGCACCTCGGGGTTTCCAGTCCCGTGGCGGACGTCATGTTCGACGCCGCGAAGCAGGCGCTTCGCGATGTGATTCGGTTCAACGACCGTTTGATGAATCAGCTGGATGTCGAGCGATTTTTCTATTCGGTGCGGCCGTATTACAAACCGTACCGCGTTGGCCGCCAGGAGTATCGCGGCGCGAATGCGGGGGATTTTTCGGGCATCAACGAGGTCAACCTGCTGCTGGGGCTATGCCGTGCCAACGACCCCTATTATGCGCAGCTGCTGGTCGACAAAATGCTGTTCATGGCGCCGGCCGATCAGGCCAGACTGCGCGACTGCATGACGCGCACCAGCCTGCTCGATGAGTTGCTGGCGCTCGTTGACGAGCATGGCAACGCGGATTGGTTTCAGCAAAATGCAGGCGCATTTCTCGAGATCTGCGATCTATTCGGGCAGGGGGCTGCACAGCACCACGATGGCCTGGTCAGGCGGTTCATCGAGGGGCCGGCGGCAAAGCTCAATGAGGATGGACTGGAGGGGATTACGGCCAGCGGGCCGCCCCTGCCGGTGCTGCTGCGCTCGCTGGAAGTGTTGCGCGACTTGCGGCTGGCCGCCGATCGCCGCGACATCGCCACACGGCACGACGATCTGGGCAGGCTGCGCCGCGCCGTGCGCGGTAACAGGTCCGAGTAGGGGCAATCGCGAAACTACAACTCTACGACGCGCAAGAAGCCCATTTTCCCATATTCGATGATTTTCTCATCGCGAGTCGCCAGGGCCACGCCGTGCGTGCGCGCCGTCGCCATCAGGAAACGGTCTGCAGGATCACCGTGCGGGTGACCGGGGAGCAGGGTGCTTTCCGCGGCCGTGACGGCATCCAGCGGCGACAGATGGATGCCAGGAACTTCGAGCGCTTTCGCGACCCAGTCTCGCAGCGGGATGGACAGTTGAATTCTGCCTTTGGCGCTCAGCGCTCCTATTTCCCATACGGAAATCGCCGACACCAGAAGGCCGTCTTTTCTTCGTGCCTCATCGAGTATTTTGACACTCGTTGACGGCAATTGCTCGCTGCTACCCTCGGCGTACCACAGCCATATATGAGTATCGAGGAGCAAAGCACTCACTTGCGCCTCTTGGCGCGCCGCGGGCGTGATTTCGCCGGCGCAATGGCATACAGATGATCCTCATCACCGGACAACGCACTCCATTCCTCCCGTAGGGGCGCTACGACGTCGCCTTTGATGCTTACGGTGTTCTTCATATAGCCGAACAGCGATTCGGGTTGCGCAGGAATGGGCACCAGCTGCGCTACGGGTTTTCCATGCTTGGTAATCACGATCGGCTGCCCTGTCCGAGCGACTTCGTCCATTAAATGCAGGCATTCGGCCTTGAATACGGCAGCGGGGATGTCCATGGCCTGTCCTCTAGTGACTACTATTTATGGTCATTATAAGCCGATGTACATCCATTGCAACCTGCGGCGGCTACGCCCTCAGTAGGGGCAATCCCTACACGGCGCCGCGCCGTTCATCCCGGCGGCTCGCGTTGATAACTGCATCGCGGACGGCCGTAAACCGTCCCTGTACATTTGCCCCCCGCACCGAATAATCGCCGCCGCCATGGCCTCAAAGGAAATGCCGATGACCGAGGAACAAGCCAAGTCCTATATGATCAAGCTGCTGACGGCGATGTGCCGGGCAGGGGGATCGGACCTGTTCATTTCCAACGAATTCCCGCCCAGCATGAAGGTTCACGGCACCATGCGGCCGATGACTTCGCAGAAACTCTCGGGGGAGTTCACTCGGCAGCTGGCCGATTCTTTGATGGAACCGCGCCAGCGCGAGGAGTTCGCCAAGGAACTCGAATGCAATTTCGCCATGTCGGTTCCGGGAGTGGCGAGATTTCGCGTCAACGCCTTCGTTCAACAGCAGCATGTCGGCATGGTGATTAGAACCATCCCGGCGGAAATACCTGATTTCGCCACGCTGGCATTGCCGGAAATCCTCAAGGAAATCGTCATGACCAATCGCGGCCTGGTTCTGGTCGTGGGCGCCACCGGTTCGGGTAAATCGACGTCGCTGGCCGCCATGATCGATCATCGCAACCGCTCGACACCGGGCCACATCATCACCGTGGAAGATCCGGTCGAATTCGTGCATCAATCTCACCAATCGCTGGTCACGCATCGCGAAGTCGGCATCGACACTCATTCCTGGCATCATGCATTGAAGAACACCCTGCGCCAGGCGCCCGATGTCATTCTGATCGGCGAGATACGCGACGCCGAAACCATGGAGCATGCGGTGGCCTTTGCCGAGACCGGCCATCTATGCCTGGGCACGCTGCACGCCAACAGCGCCAACCAAACCATCGACCGCATCATCAATTTCTTTTCCGAGGAACGGCGCAAACAGCTGCTGATGGACCTTTCGGGCAATCTCAGGGCCATCGTGTCCCAGCGCTTGATCCGTACGGTCGACGGCAAGGGACGCAGGGCGGCCATGGAGATCCTGATCAACACGCCCATCATCGCCGAGAAAATTCTCAAGGGAGAGTTTCACGAGATAAAGACCCTCATGTCCAAAGGGCGCGAGCTGGGCATGCGGACCTTCGATTGGTCGCTGTTCGAGCTCTACAACAGCGGCGACATTTCGTACGACGAGGCCATCCGCAACGCCGATTCGGCGAACGAACTGCGCTTGAACATCAAGCTGAACGGCACACGGGCAACCCCGGACCTGGCCATGGCCGCTTCCTAGTTCCTCTGCACGGAGATGTATTTGACCGGGTCACAAGGTCAGGGGGGGATAAGAGGCTGGACGCCAACGTAAAGACAGCAGTTGGCGTCCAGCCTCTTATCCCCCCTGACCGTGCGTATTGGGCCGACTTACATCACTGGTGGTCGCGCGGGATCGGCTCCTCCCAGGTCTTGGTGCGGATGACCGCGCCGTCCCGCAGCAAGGTGCGGGTGTACTTGTAGAAAAAAGTCTGCGCGTCGCTCGATACATCGAGGCGGCCGCGCCATGTGAGCACGTGATTCTTCACCGCCTGGTTGTACTCCGAATCTCCCTGCACGTGCGCAAGGTCCGGATGCGCATCGTCGATGTCATAGGTGAGCTTCTCCGAGTGATCGAATCTTCCCCACGGATAGGACACCGCGGTCGTGCCCTTCCATGTCACCGTGCTGCGCTGCCTGGCTTCATCGCGCAGCACAGTCCACTCTCCCGGCCACGCTGCGCCGCCGCCACCGATGCCCGTGATGCCGTGAGGCGCCTCGATGGGCTCGGGGGCCGCGAATGCGGGAGCCGTCGGCCCGTGCAGGGGAACCCGCGGCAGAACGATGCGCGACGCGGAATCGCCGCCGAGCATCACGGAGGTGGTCATGGGGTAGGGTGTCGGCCAATTCATGGGCCATAGCGCATTGGATACGGCAACGCGGATGCGATGTCCTTTCGGGAACACCCAGGACGCAAGATGCAAATCCATCGACAGGGGATAAATCTCTCCGGGCACCAGGTCTTGCGGTTTCTCCATCGAATTGCGTTGCGCGCCATTGATGCCGGCGCCCGTGACCATGGTCACCCGCCCATCGGGCGCGACATCGGACAGCCGCACGAACCAATTGGCCAACTGCGCGTCGGCTGCGACGCGCAGGCTCACACGCGGCAGGCCGAGAATGGCCACATCTTCGGTGAGCACTTGCGAGTCATACGTCAGGCTGAAGGCGTCCACCGGTCTCTGGTCGGTCAACAGTTCTCCCCACCAGAATCCTGCCTCCACGCCCGCGGATGGAGTGTAGCGAAGCTGGTCGCGGCGGGCTGCGGGCTGCTCCGCCGACAGGCGATGATCCGGCTGCAGATACAAGGTCATGGGCGTCAAGCCGGCGGGCGGCCAGGTCTCGGCGCGCCATTCTCCGGGTATGTCCTGTGACTGTGATTCGGGTGCATGCCAGTGCTGTTGATAGACGACGACTCGGGGGTCCTCCAGTACGCCCGTGTCGCGTCCCTTGAGCCAGTAGTCGAACCATCGCACGGCCTGATCGCGCCATTCATACATCGGGCCGTAGTCGCTGCCATTCGGGAAGCCATGGTTCCAGGGACCGATCCAGGCCTTGAGCGGCGCCTTCACTTTTTCCAGCATGCGTGGAATGCTGTCGCGGTATCCGTCCTGCAGGCCGCCGATCAGGAAGGCGGGCACTTCGAGGGTTTCGATCGGCCGCAGCGGTGCACGCCAGAACGCGCCGTCGCGCTGATGCTTCATGTAGTTGAGCGACCACGGCGGTGAGTCCATGCGCGGGCCGATCACGGACTCATCCAGGCTGAAATCCGGCGCTCCGGGGCGCCCCTGATCCAGATCCATCGTGAGCTCGAATTCATCGACGTGAAATACTCCGTCGATGTAGTGCACGTCTTCCTTGAACAACTCTTCGGTAGCGGCGACGGCGAGAATGGCCTTGAGGGCGGGGGGCTTCCTCAACGCCATCTGGATCGAATTGAAACCTCCCCAGGAGATGCCCAGCATGCCGACTTTGCCGTTCGACCAGGGCTGACGGGCCAGCCAGGCAATGACTTGTTCCGCATCTTCCTGTTCCTGTGCCGAATACTCGCGATCGGGCGGCGCGCCCTCGCTCTCGCCGAATCCTCGAATATCAACGCGTGCGCCGACAAAACCGCGCCGTGCGAAATAGCTGTGGGTGCCGTAATCGCGCACGGCCTCATCGTCATCCTTTCGATAGGGCAGGTACTCGAGCAGCGCCGGAAAGTGCTCGCCGGCCTTGGGGTTGGCGGGCATGTAGAGAGTGGCGGCGAGCCGGACGCCGTCCTTCATGGGGATCCAGGTCTTTTCGAGACGCACGCCGTATGCCGGAGCCGAGGGCGGCACGGCGGCGGCCGCAATCGACACGCACGCTGTCAGCAGCAGAACACCGATGAGGCGGCTCAGCATGGAGGATCCCCCGACAACCATGCCCAACAATATACGCTATTGATCGGCCGTTCAATATTGGGGAAGGTGAAGTCTTGCCGGCTCGCTCGGCGCGGCCGCGGTGAGCGCTATGCGCAATCGGCCAAGTCGTCCGACGCCGATTCTTCCGCAAACAGGGGATTTTCAGCCGCAATTTGCCGGCCCATGTACGCGATCTTGTCCCACTCGCCGCCCTGCAAGTGGTCGCGGTCGCGCGCCAATTTCTGCACGACCTCGAGAAACGCCCGGCGGTTCGTGGCGGCCGCCGAGTAGTACAACTCGAGCAGCTTCATGCGCAGATCCTGGCGGTCGGGTTCGCGCTCGATCGCCAGCTTCAGCACATCCGCGAGATTCGTGCGCCGTTCCTTGATCACCGCATGCTCGTTGAGCACGCTCGGCATCTGCACGTGTTGCGCCGTCAGGTCGAGATCGAGCAGGTTGTAGTCGAGCCGTGTCGGTTCGGCGCGCAGGTTCACTGTGTCCACATGCATATTGACCGTCGGCTCATGCACCGCGGCGTTCGAGGAAGCAGTGGCGATTTGGCTGCGCGCGGCCATCGTGACGGACGTCGCCATCGTGGCGGACGTCAATATCGGCAGTAAGGGGTGGGTCGCATCGTCGACGTCCACGAAAACTTCGGCGGTGTCGTCCGCGGCGTCGGCCTTGGCGCCGGCCGGCATTTCGTCGGGCAACTCGAGTTGCTCACTGACCTGTATGCTCTGCTGATTCGCTTCGCGTACGAGATCTGACTGCCGCTCCATGCCCTCGACGGTCGCCGTCTGGGCGGCCGCTACGACGCCATCCTTGGCGCCCATCGCGGGCGCACGGCGGCGAAATCTGAAATAAAGTCCGGCGAGTGCCGCGGCCAATGCTCCGAGACCGGCCGTGATCGGGACGAGAACCGAATGTCCGGACTGAGGCCCCGTCTGCTGCGCCTCGGCTGCCTGCAGGGGCTGGGCCGCGGGCAACGGATCGGCGGCCGGCACTGCTTGATGCTGCAACCTCAGCAATTCTTCACCTTCCTTCTGCATCAAACCCTTCATCTCGCTCAGTTCCTGTTCCATCGATCGAACCTGAGCGTCGAGCGCTGCGTCGGTGGGGGTGTCGGACGCTGCGGTTCTGCCCGAGGCGGCGGCGCTGCTCGACGGCGCCGTCGCAGCGTTCGGCGATGCCGCCATGACTGCCGATGCTGCGGCGTTCGCGGACGCCGTATCGGCCGCCGCGGGCGCCCGTGCGTGCGCGCGCCAGGCTGCCATCTGGGTCTGAACTTCGCGTGTCGCGTCGGTCTTGGAGATCGCTGCGAGTTCGGTGCGCGCGGGGATGGTAAGCACCGCACCGCGACGTATGCGGTTGATATTGCCCTCGAAGGCATTGGGGTTCGCGCGGAAGATGGCAATCATCATTCTCTGCAGATCAGATTCCGAGCGCTCGCCCACGCGCCACGCGATGCCGCGCAGAGTAGCTTTCGCGCCGACTTTGATGTGCGTGGTCTTGCGTCCGGCGCCCTGATCGCGCGCCGAATCGGGCTGATCGCGCGGTGGGTCGGCTTGCGGAGATACAGCGGCCGCAGGGAGGGTTGCTGCGGGCAGGGCGGTCGCGGGGACGACGGTCGCGGTGGCGACGGGCGCGGCAGGAACACTGGTCGCGACCGGAACACTGCTCGCGGCCGGCATCGGGGTCGCCAAACCCGCCGGATCGAGCAGCAAGGTGTATTGCCGAATCATCTCGCCGTTGTGCCAGCGTAGGTCAACGAGAAAGTTCACCACCGGTTCGGTGAACGATTCCGTGGAACGAACGGCGAGCACCGGCCGCCCATGGCTGTCCTGAGTGACCTTGAATGTTGCGGAGGACAGGAACCCCGGACGATCGGCGCCGTAATGCAGAAAGGTTTCGCGATTTGCCACGGCGACCCGCAGGTCGGTCAATTCGGTCGCGGTGGCGCCGATGATGTCGATCTCGGCAGCGAGAGGTTCGTTGAGTCCGGAATCGACATGGATATCTCCCAAGCCGAGTGCATTTGCAGCACCTGGCATGGAAAGAGCCATCATTAAAACCAACGGGTTCTTCCCGTTTGACATTGCCTACTCCAGAGTACCGCTCGAACACCGCGACATTGCGCTGGCAGTGGTACCCATCGCACACCACCGATCCATCTTCGGGCAAATGCTATGCGACAGAATGCGGCCTTGGATATAGCTGCTTTCCAAGACTTCGACGCAGTTCACGCATGTTTGCCGGTGCTGGCGGCCGGTGGGCGGCAGTGCGGTGTTTTCAGCGGCCGCACCGATCCGGGATGTGATCCACGCCGCTTTTGAGCGGCAGGCAACGTTTGGGGGCCGCGCGGACGATGAGGACAGCCGGGGACACAGGCGTCATCGGACGTCCGTCATGGTGTTTGCCGGATCAGTCACATTTCAGTAGAATGGAATGCGTAGAAATATTTCCATAGGCATTCGATGTCGCGCGTCTCGCCAACCACCAAGCCCGAACCCCGCCGAGTGATGACCGGTGCGGTTCTGCGCGCATCGGCATTGCTCGAGATTACGCAATCCGGCCTCGCGCAGATCCTCGGTCTGAGCCCCTCGACCGTTTCGCGCATGGCGAACGGAACTTACAGCTTGGACATGCAGAAAAAGGAGTGGGAGCTCGGCGCCCTGTTCGTGAGATTGTTTCGTTCGCTCGACGCGGTGATCGGGTCCAACGACTCGGTGGCCCGCGGCTGGCTGAATGGACCGAATCAGGCACTTGCCGGCCGTCCGATCGAGTTGATCCGCAGTACAGAGGGATTGGTTCGTGTCGTCCAGTACCTGGACTGCGCGCGCGGTCGGATCTGAGGCGCTGCGATCGAGGCGGCGTCTATGGCGGGCTGTGGAAGCCCAGCATATCGCCTCGACGCTGCGGCTGGTGGCTGGAGTCGAGGAGCAGCTCATGCTCGAGCGGCTGCTCGATCAGAGCAAGCCGCCGCTGCCTGCCGCGGCGGCCGACCTTCACTACCTGCTGTCCACCCCGTTTCGGTACTCCTCGCCGATCGGATCGAGGTTCCGCGCTCCCGCCGATTCGGGAATTTGGTATGGTGCGGAGGCACAGCGCACCGCCTGCGCCGAGCTGGGATATTGGCGCTGGCGTTTTCTGATGGACAGCGACGCACTCGATGCCATCGGGCCGTCCCCGCAAAGCGTTTTTCGCGCCGGTATCGACGCACGTCTCATCGATCTGACTCAGTCTCCCTTCAAGAAGTCGCGCGCCGACTGGACTCACCCGAACGATTATGCCCCGTCGCAGGACCTCGCGCGCGCGGCGCGCCTGGCAGCCGTCGATGCGATACGCTATGAATCGGTGCGCGATCCAGAGCACGGGGCGGCGGTGGCCGTGCTTCAGCCCTCATGCTTCAAGCCGCACAAGCCCTTGGAGCAGCAGACCTGGTTCTTGACGGTGCGGCGAAGCGCGGTCGTCTGGCAGCGCGAGGGCCAGACTTTCGAATTCGATGCAGGCGACTGGCGGCGCTGACCCCGACGGCGCAAATCGCTTACAATCGCCGCCCGCCGTGCACGGCGCGCTGCGTCTGAACGATCCGACGAGGTATTCCATTGAGCCGAAATTTCAAGAGCGATAACGTATCTCCGGTTTGCGACGCCATCATGTCGGCCATCAACGCCGCCAACAACGGCACGGCTCCCTCCTACGGTGGCGACGACCTCACCCGCAAGCTGCAAACCGTCGCGAGCGAGATATTCGGCGCTGCGGTGGCGATTTTCCCCGTGACGACGGGGACGGCCGCCAATGCGCTGGCACTGTCGCAAATGGTGCCGCCCTACGGCGCCGTGTACTGCCACGATGCGGCCCACATCGTGACCGATGAATGCGGGGCGCCGGAGTTCTTCACGGGCGGCGCCAAGACAATGGGATTGCCCGCGGCCGATGGGAAAATCACGCCGCGACAGGTGGCGAGCGCCATTGCCCATGCGCAGGACATGGGCGTGCATCACGTCAAGCCCGGGGCTTTGAGCCTGAGCCAGGCCACCGAATGGGGCACGGTGTACCAGCCGGACGAAGTGTCCGCGCTCGCGGCCCTGGCCAGGCAGCACGGGCTTCCGGTGCACGTGGACGGCGCGCGATTCGCCAACGCCTTGGTGCATCTCGGCTGCACACCTGCCGAGGCCACATGGAAGAGCGGCGTCGACGTGCTGTCGCTGGGCGCGACCAAGAACGGAGCTCTATGCGCCGAGGCCGTGGTGTTCTTCGATCCGGCGCGGGCACGGGATTTCGAGCGCCGCCGCAAACAGACGGGACATCTGTGGTCCAAGCTCAGATTCGTCAGCGCGCAGCTCCTGGCGTATCTCGCGAATGGACTGTGGCTCGATAACGCCCGCCATGCGAATGCAATGGCATCGGCACTGGCTCAGGGGTTGAGCGGCGTCCACGGCGCAGCGCTGTTGCAATCGGTCGAGGCCAATGAGGTATTCGTCGCCCTGCCCGAAGCAATCGTCGCCTCCTTGGAGAGCCAGGGATTCGGTTTCTATCGATGGCCACTCAGTACCGCGAGCGGTGTCGCGATACGGCTGGTGACCTCGTACTCGACGCCGCGGGAGCATGTGGAGGAGTTCCTCGAGGCGGTGCGCAGTGGTGCCCGTCCGACCCCCTAGCCCTCTCATCGAGGCCTAGCCCTCTCATCAGGGGCTGATGCGTCTCGTTGCCTGCCTCATGGGGATGAACGACGCTGTGGCGAGAAAACTTTCTGAACGCTCGTACAGTACCCCGTGCCACGCCGCGCCGGCCGTTCGGCGGCGCGTTGACAGCGGGCTTCATTTGACCACTAAGTTTTTATTTTTCAATAGGTTGTGGCCGTGGCCATGGGCGCCACCTGCAATGCGGCACAGAACTCTGTCGGGTGCCCGCCAGCGTAAAAATAGGCGCCGAAGCGGCTGTTGCAGATTTGACAAAGTGACTGCCGCAGATTCCTAATAAGGCCATCACGAATCGTCTATGCTCATAACGAATCGTAGGGATGGGATGTTGGATGACAATTGAACGCCACTTCTGAACCCCTTGGAACGGTGGACGTCGCGCTGGCTCACGCCGCGCGATTGCTAGAGAGGGATGCCGCACTTGCCGCGGAACAGGCCAGTGAAATCCTCAAAGCGGTACCCGCGCATCCGCGCGCCCGCTTGATCCTGGGTGCCGCCCGCCGAATCGCCGGCCAGACTCAGTTGGCGCTCGACATTCTCGAGCCTCTGGCGGCCGAGCAGGCGCACTTCGCTCCCGCACACCTCGAGCTCGGAATCGCCAGGGGCGAAGCGGGTCACTGCCGGGAGGCGATCGCTTCGCTGCGCCGCGCGGTGACCCTGCAGCCCGGTTCCACCGACGGATGGCGCGTACTGGCGGATTACCTGGATGCCGACGGCGACGCAGCCGGGGCCGACGAGGCTCGGGCGCGATACATCAAGGCGGGCACGCGAGATCCGCGGCTGACCGCCGCCGCCGCCGCCTTACTGAGCAATAACTTGCCCGCGTGCGATGCGCAATTGCGCAGACATTTGTCCCTCTATCCCACCGACGTGGCGGCTCTGCGCATGCTGGCGGAGGTGGCGGGGCGCCTGCGCCGGTACTCGGACGCCCAGGAACTGCTCGAGCGATGCCTCGCTCTGGCCCCTAGTTTCGATGCGGCGCGCCACAATTACGCCGTTGTGCTCAATCGCCAGGCGAAACCCGCGGACGCGTTGCCGCAGGTGGAACAGTTGCTGGTCAAGGAACCCCGCAATCCGGGTTACCTGAACCTCAAGGCGGCGATTCTTGCCAATATGGGTAATTACGCCGGTTGCATCGAAATCTACGACCAGGTGCTGCAGCGGTATCCGCGGCAGCCGAAAATCTGGATGAGTCTCGGCCACGCGCTGAAGACGGCGCGGCGCCAGGACGAGAGCGTGGCCGCATACCGGCGCGCGATCGAGCTGGAGTCGACGCTGGGCGAAGCCTACTGGAGCCTCGCCAACCTCAAGACCTTCCGCTTCTCGCAGGCCGACACGCTCGGGATGCGCCGAGAACTGCAGCGGACGGACCTCGCGAATGAGGACCGTGTGCACTTTGGGTTTTCGCTCGGCAAGGCACTCGAGGACGAAGGATCGTACGAGGAGTCCTTTGCCCATTACGCGCGGGCAAATGCGCTCCACAGGGAATCGTACCCTTACTCTGCGCAGGAAAACTCTCGATTCGTGCAGCACTGCAAGCAGCAGTACACGGCCGATTTCTTCGCGGCGCGCAAGTCGGGGGGTGCCGCGGCGCAAGACCCGATATTCATCGTCGGCCTGCCGCGGGCCGGTTCCACTCTGCTCGAGCAGATACTCGCCAGTCACTCGGCTGTCGAGGGCACCGTGGAGCTGCCGGACATTCCGCAAATCGCGCGCGAGCTGCTGGGGCGGGATGCGGCGCTACAGGAGGGACGCTTCTTCGACGCGGTTGCCGCGCTCGGGCCCGACGAGCGGTGCGCGCTCGGCGAGCGGTACCTCGCATCCACCCGCGTCCATCGCAAGACCGGCGCGGCGTTTTTCGTCGACAAAATGCCGAACAATTGCCTGTACGTGGGGTTGATTCATCTGATCCTGCCGAACGCGAAGATCATCGACGCCCGCAGGCATCCACTTGGCTGCTGCTTCTCGGCATTCAAGCAGCATTTTGCCCGGGGCCAGGGTTTTACCTACGATCTTGCCGATCTCGGCCGGTACTACGCCGACTACCTGGGACTCATGGCGCACATCGATGCCGTGTTGCCCGGCCGTGTTCATCGCGTGTTCTACGAATCCATGATCGAGGACACGGAGAGCGAAGTTCGCCGGCTGCTCGAGTATTGCGGGCTGCCGTTCGAGGAGAGCTGCCTGCGTTTCTACGAGAACGACAGAGCGGTGCGCACGGCGAGTTCCGAGCAGGTGCGTCAACCCATTTTCCGCGACGCAATGGATCATTGGCGGCGTTACGAGCCCTGGCTCGGCCCCTTGAAAGAAGCGCTGGGCGCGGTCCTCGAGCGCTATCCGTCCGTACCGGAGGTTACGTCACCAGTTTAGATTTTAAATTGTCGGTCGATCACAATTAGAAGGGAGCAAAGTAAAATCATGAGCAGTAGCCGATTCAACACGCGTTGGCGTCAACACCCAAATGCCGGCGGCCGGGCCGCTCACCGCCGTCTGCTGCGGCAATTGCCGCTCGCTTCAGCTATATCAGCGATTCTCGCCGGAGGTGCGCCCATGGTGGTGCATGCCCAGACCGCCCCGGCGACGCAAGCCTCGAGCCCCGATACGCTCGAAGAGGTGACCGTCACCGCGCAAAAAGTGACGGAGAACCTGCAGAACGTGCCGGTCAGCATCGAGGCGATCGGAACACAGAAGATCGAGCAGCTCAATATCGCCAACCTCGACGATTACGTCGAATACCTGGCCGGCGTCACCACCATCAAGAGCATCGGGCAGGGCGGCAACGGCGTCGGCACGACGCACGTCTACATGCGCGGCATCAACAGCGGCCAGGATGGCAACCATTCCGGTTCGCAACCGACTGTCGGCACGTATTTCGACGAGCAGCCGGTGACGACGATCGACGGCACGGTCGACATGCATGTGTACGACATCCAGCGGATCGAAGTGCTGGAAGGACCGCAAGGCACCCTGTACGGTGCAAGTTCCGAAGCGGGCACCATCCGCATCATCAGCAACAAGCCGGACCCTACCAAGTTCGAAGCGAGCTACGATCTCACCGGCGATGCGATTACCAACGGCGGTGGAAAGGGCTGGAAGGCCGAAGGTTTCGTCAATATCCCGCTCTCGCCGATCGCGGCCATACGTCTCGTCGGCTGGGACGAGCATGATCCCGGCTACATCAACAATGTCGCCGGCACCGATGTCAATGCAGGCATCGTCAACGGCAATCGTTCGTTCCCGACGTGGACGGGCGCGACCGGCTTGACCTTGAGCAACGCCGGCTCCGTCAGCAACAACTACAACACCTCCGAGACCCGCGGCGGCCGCGCCGCACTGAAACTGGATCTCAGCGACAATTGGTCGGTGACTCCCACGTTCATGGGCCAGTCGATCGCCGCAAACGGCTTTTTCGGATATGACCCGGCCGTTGGTCCTCTCGATCTCGTGCACTCCGGCCCGGAGAACGATCAGGATTCCTTCACGCAGACCGCGCTCACCGTCGAAGGCAAGGTGCATGACTTCGACATCACCTATGCGGGCGCTTGGTTCGTGCGCAACCAGCACTCGATCGCGGACTATTCCGATTACTCGTATTGGTATGACAAGTATTACGGCTCGGGCGCTGCCTGGGTGAACAGCAAGGGACAGCCCGTCCAACCGCAGGAGTTCGTGATCAGCGACAATCACTACACCAAGTGGAGCAATGAGCTGCGCGTGAGCACTCCGCAGGAGAAGGCGGTCAAAGGAACCTTCGGTCTGTTTGCCGAGCGCCAAGTGCACGACATTTGGCAGAATTATGTGATGCCGGGTCTCGACGGAAACCCGTATGGATCCAATCCGCAGGGGTTTGCCCAAAGTCTGTCGGTCCCGGGGCTCGACACCAACACCATCTGGCTCACCGACCAGCAGCGCGTCGACCGCGATTCCGCCGCGTTTGCACAAGGCACCTGGGACATCACGTCCCATTGGTCGGTCTCGGCTGGATTCCGGCAATACCGTTACGACAACTCTCTGCAGGGTTACTACGGTTATTCGCTGGCCTACACCGGACCTGGACCGCACTCCGGCCAGGCAACCTGCGGACCGCCCGGAGGGACGCCGAATCCGACCTATGCGCCGTTCAACTACGCGCCCTGTACCGATCTGAATCTCACCAGTGTCTCGGCCGACGGGCATACGGAGCTGGCGCGTCTCACGTATAAATTCGATCCCGACCACTTGGTGTACGGGACGTTTTCGACAGGGTTCCGACCGGGCGGCGTCAATCGAGTGTACGACGTGCATATCAATGCCATTTTTCCTCCCTACCAATCCGACCAGCTCAAGAACTACGAGATCGGCTGGAAGACGCAGTGGCTCGACGAGCGTCTCCGGTGGAACGGCGCCCTTTTCTGGGAAGATTGGAACAATTTTCAGTTCTCCTACCTGGGTCCCAACAGTGTGACCGTCGTGCAGAACGCAGCTGCGGCGCGCAGCCGCGGCGTCGAGACCAACTTCGAGTGGCTGGCCGGAGGTGGCTGGGTGTTCTCAGGCAGCGCGACATTCATCGATGCCGAGCTGACGAAGAATTTCTGCGGCACCACGACGCTGACCTTTCCGACGAGTTGCCCGAATCAGGTCAGCGGCTCGTCGGGCTCGCCCATTTCCTACGCGGACGGAACGACGGTGAACGGGCCGTATGCGCCCGCGGGCACCAGGCTGCCCGGCACACCGCGGCTGAAGACGAATTTGATCTCGCGTTACAACTTCCCGCTGGGCGATTGGAAGGGGTACGGCCAGGCCGCCGTCGTGTATCAGGATTCGTCGGTGCCGCTGCTGTTTCCCTCCTTCTATCAGAACGGGCCGGAGGGCCAGCAGCATCTCGGCGAGCTGCCACCGTACACGCTGGTCAACCTGGCAACCGGTGTCGAGCGCAACGGTTTGCAGGTGCAGGTCCGCGTGGACAATGTGTTCAACACTTTGGGTGAGCTGACGCGGTTCGCGGCTTGCACACCGACCACTTGCAACCAGCCCTATGTCATTCCGGTACAGCCGAGGACGGTGTGGCTGCAGTTCGGGCAGAAGTTTTAAGCTCCGACGGGGGAAAAAGAGGAGGAGCCGGCGGAGATTTCGATCCGCCGGCCACCTTCCATCGCAGTCACTGCCTTGAGGGCGCATCACCCTGGGTGCGCAGCAAAGCGGCCGACAGAATCAAGGAGAACAAGGCGCAGCCGGCGAGCAGCACAAGAGTCCGATCGTAATTGCCGGTGAGATCGAAGACGCGACCGGCGGCGGGGCCGGAGAGAGAGAGCGTCAGAATCTGGCAGAAATACCAGGCGCTATAGCTGTACGCCAGGCTGACTTTCGGAAAGCGCCGGCGCAGCAGCGCGACGAAGTACAGGTCGCTGCCGCCGATGGTAATGCCGAAGCAGACGGCGTAGCTGACCAGCGCCGCGGCCGAGTGATCCCGTGCCACCCACAGCAGGGACAGCGCGCCCGCCAGCAGCAAGACGTTCATGGCGATGCCCACCGCCCGCACGGAAAAGCGGTCGAGGAACCAGCCGGCGGCCATGCCCCCGAAGGCGGCGAATCCGGCCGTCGAGCCAAGAACGATGGATGACAGCCGCGGCGTGAAACCCGCGCCCTCGACGATCGAGGGTTGATGCGTGAGCAATCCCCCGTAGGTCGTATAGAAAAACAGGGTGGTGAGTGCGATCGTCCAGAACGTCGCCGATCCGAGAAGATCTTTCAGAGATCCGGCGGGGTTCGCGGCCGCCGCCGCTTCGGCCGAAGCCGCAACCGCCGCACTCATCGATGTGCCGGCATGCTCGGGTTGCAGCGGATCGCCGTCCAGTCCGAGCCCGAAGTCGCGCGGCGAACGCGGGCCCTTGGTTGCCAGTATCGGTGCCAGACCGATGGTCAGCAGGCCCGCGACGATGGCAAGGCAGGCCGCGCGCCAACCGTAGTGAACGATGATCAATCCGGTCAGCGGCACCAGCACCATGCCGCCCATATGCCAGCCAGCCCATACGATGCCCAGCCCCAGTGAATAGTGGCGGGAGAACCAGCGCGATACGGTGTAGGGTAGAGTCACGGCGAACATGACCTTGCCGACGCCCATCGCGACGCGCAGCAGGTACATTTCGCCGAACGTGGACACCGTCGACAACATCGCCAGGCAGACGGCCTCGATGATCATTCCGGCGATGAGCAGGCGCATGGCGCCGAAGCGCTTGATCGCGGCGCCGCCGAGCAGGATCAGCGGAGCGCTGAGCCAGAACGCCGTCACGAGGCCGCCGGTCGCCGCGCGGCTCCAGTGAAATTCCTCGGTGAGAGGCGGAACCAACAGCACGAAACAATACAAGCCGCCGCCGTAGACCATGAATCCTGCCATGAACAGCGCGGCGAGGACTTTACGGCCATGGTAGATCGGCATCCGCTGCATCGTACAGAATTTCCCGCGATCATTTGGGCCAATCGCCGCCCTCATGCGATCATCGCCGGCGCGTCGCGGGCCGAAGAACAGGCGGGACAACGATGGTGAAAAAATTGCGCGTGAACGGCGATCGCTTGTGGTCGCGGCTGATGCAGATGGCGGAAATCGGTGCGACCGCGCATGGCGGCTGCAACCGACAAGCGTTGAGCGACGCCGACATGGCGGGCCGCAAGCTCTTGTCGCAGTGGGCTGAGGCCGCCGGTTGCCGCGGGCGAACCGATGCCGTGGGAAATCTCTTCCTGCGCCGTCCCGGGCGTGAAGATGCGCTGCCGGTCGTCATGACGGGGAGCCATCTCGATACCCAGCCGACGGGCGGCAAGTTCGACGGCGTGTACGGAGTGCTCGCCGGTCTCGAAGTCATCGAAT
This sequence comes from uncultured Gammaproteobacteria bacterium, assembly GCA_963807505.1. Taxonomy (GTDB): domain Bacteria; phylum Pseudomonadota; class Gammaproteobacteria; order Steroidobacterales; family Steroidobacteraceae; genus Bog-1198. Next base: position 394,297 of record CAWECC010000004.1, read on the forward strand.
CCCTGAACGACCACAGCTTGGAGACGGTGCATCCGATCGAATTGTCGGTGTGGTGCAACGAGGAGGGCAGCCGCTTTCCGATGGCGATGATGGGTTCGGCCGTATGGTCCGGGCGGCTGGCACTCGACGCGGCGCATGCCTTGACCGACCGCGCCGGGATCAGCGTGCGCCACGAACTGCAGCGCGCGGGCGTGCCCATCGGTGTTCCGCTCGCGCGGCAGGCGGTCAAAGCCTGCTTCGAGGCGCACATCGAACAGGGACCGGTGCTCGAACAAAAGGCCAAGACCATCGGCATCGTCACGGGCGTACAGCATATGAGCCGGCACGAGGTGGTGGTGGAAGGCCAGGAGGCGCATGCGGGGCCCACGCCCATGGATATGCGGCGCGACCCGATTCGAGTGCTGGCCGATTTGCTGCCGGCGCTGTACGCGGCTGCCGAGCAACGCGGCCGCGACGCGCGCCTCACGTTCGGCTTCATCGAGACGCTGCCCGGATCGCCCAATACCGTGCCGGGCCGTCTGCGTTTCACCGTGGATATCCGACATCCCGATGCGCAGCAGTACACGAGCTTGCGCGAAGAAATGAACCGGCTGGTGCATGGCGCGCTCGAGCGGCACGGCCTCGCAGGCACCCTACGCTGTGTATGGGAGGCGCCGGGCGTGACGTTCGATCCGGCCTGCGTCGCCGCGGTGCGCGGCGCGACGGCGGCACTCGGGCTTGATTCCCTGGAGATGGTGAGCGGTGCCGGCCACGACTCTTGCAATGTGTCCGCGGTGGTGCCCACCGCCATGGTTTTCGTCCCGTGCGCGGGCGGCCTCAGTCACAACGAAGCGGAGAGTGCGCTGCCCGGTGACCTGGAGGCCGGCGCCAACGTGCTGCTGCAGGCCATGCTGTCGATGGCGGACCGCTCGCCGGTGGCATGAGCGGGCCGACGAAATCAGCGCCGTTTGATATTCCGCCTGATTGAACGCAGAGATGCCCTGTGTTGGAATGCGCGTCCCTGATGCACTGCGCAAAATAACGAGAGGATTTATGCCCTCACCGATCGTAACCCGACACTCCCTGTCTCTTGCTGCGGCCATCGCAGCAACTCTCGCCGCCGGCGCCGCGGCTGGAGCCGATGAGCCCGCGCCGACCGCGGCGGCGGTCACTGCATTGGAATGCGGTCATCTCATCGATACGGCCAACGGCAAGATGCTCGGTGCCACCACGATCGTGATCGAGGGCGGCCGTATCAAGGACGTCGTGAACGGAACGCAGGCGCCCGCGGGCGCCAAAACCATCGACCTCGGTACGCAAACCTGCATGCCGGGATTGATCGACGCCCATACTCATCTCACGGACGAGACCAGCCGTACCGCATCGGTCGATAAGTTTCATTGGAATGTCGCGGACTATGCCATCCGCTCAACGGTCTACGCACGCCGCACCTTGCTGGCCGGATTCACGACCGTGCGCAATCTCGGCGATTCGGACAATGAGTCGATTTCGTTGCGTAACGCCATCAATGCCGGAGTCGTTCCGGGACCCCGGATCTTCACGGCGGGCAAGGCGATGGGCACCACCGGCGGCCATGCCGATCCGACCGATGGCTACCGGCAGGATCTTGCGGGCGATCCGGGGCCCACGGAGGGCATCATCAACAGCCCGGATGACGCGGCGAAAGCCGTGCGCCTTCACTACAAGGTGGGAGCCGATCTGATCAAGATCATGCCCTCCGGCGGAGTACTCGATGAGAGCTCGAGCGCCGACAATGCGCAGATGACCTTGGAGGAAATCAAGGCCGTCGTCGCGACCGCCCACGATTATGGATTCACGGTGGCCGCGCATGCGCACGGCGCCGAGGCGATTCGCCGCGCCGTGATCGGCGGCGTCGATTCCATCGAACACGGCACGTACATGGACGCCGAGGATATGAAACTCATGGTGGAACGCGGCACCTGGTACGTGCCCACCATCATCGCCGGCGACTTCGTCGCTCGGCAGGCCAAGGTGCCCGGCTACTACCCGCCGCAAATCGCCGCCAAGGCGGCGGCCATCGGCCCCTTGATTCAAGCCACCGCGGGACGTGCCTACAAGGCCCATGTGAAGATTGCCTTCGGCACCGACGCCGCGGTCTATCCGCACGGCCAGAACGCGCATGAGTTCGAGTTGATGGTGGGAGCCGGCATGCCGCCGATGTACACGATTCAGGCGGCCACCATCAGCGCGGCGCAATTGCTGAAGCACGACAAGGATCTGGGCACCGTAGCGGCGGGCAAGATTGCCGACGTCGTGGCGGTCCCGGGCAATCCCATCGACGATATCAGCATCATGAAGCGGGTTAGCTTCGTCATGAAGGATGGGGTTGTCTACAAGTTGAACTCAGCTCCAGTCGACACGGGTAGCTGAGACTGCGCCTGCAGGGTGATCTATATTGGCCGGTTCACAGGGTCAGGGGGGATAAGGAGTGGGAGGCCAACGGGCCGGATCAGTTGGCCTCCCACTCCTTATCCCCCCTGACCGTGCGCGCTGGCCGATATACATCACCGCGCAAGGAGCGGTTCTGGCTGCGGTGGGGCACAGTGATGTTGACTGGTACGAGAGTTCGCCCGTGAGGCTGAGTCGTGGCGCGGCAACTGCTCCCCGTTGCCGCGCCACGACTCAGCCTCACGGGTGAACTCTAAACCGGCCGCTCAACATCACTGTGCCTCCGGTGCCGATTGATGGCCGAGTGCAGTTCGGCGGCCGCCTCACCGATGGCGCCGGCTGAGCCCCCGCCGGCGTAGATGATGCCGCGCGAGGAGTTGATCAGGAGTCCGGCGCCGTGGGCATCCAGGCCCGCGGCCAGCGTGGCTTCGAGATCGCCGCCTTGCGCGCCGATACCGGGCACCAGGAAGGGCAGGTCGGGGTGCGCGCGGCGCAGGTCCGCCATTTCGCGCGGGTAGGTGGCGCCCACCACCAGCATGAGATTGCGGTGCGTCGTTCCAGTGTCCGGCGGCGCGCTCGGCGACGCGGCGATACAGCGGCAGGCCGTCGATGAGCAGGTCCTGGAAATCCTTGGCGCCCGGATTGGAGGTGCGGCAGAGCAGGATGGCGCCGCGGTCCGGCCGGGCGAGAAAGGGCCGCACCGAATCTTCACCCATGTAGGGATTCACGGTCACCGCATCGGCGCCGTACCGGTCGAATGCTTCACGGGCGTAGGCTTCGGCGGTATTGCCGATGTCGCTGCGCTTGGCGTCGAGAATGACCAGAGCGTGCGGTGCGCGCTCGCGGATGTAGCGAATGCTCGGCGAGCAGTTGTTCTTCCGCGCCGAGCGCGCTGTAGAACGCGATTTGCGGCTTGTAGGCGGCCGCGACGTCGGCCGTCGCATCGACGATGCGGCGGTTGAAGGCATACAGGGGCGCGGTGCCTGAACAATGAGGCCCCGCGCCGCCGAACTCCTCGGTGCCGGCAAGATCCCCAGCAAGATCCTGGGGCAGCTTCGCGGGGTCCGGGTCGAGGCCGACGCAGACCAGGCTGCCGCTGAGTTCGTTGCGCCCGGGCGAGCCGCTCGGCGAAAGTTATGGACATATAACGATATGATACCCAGCGCACGGCCAGGATGGCGAGCGCGCGAGCGTTTAGGGAGTATGCTGGGACCTACCATGAGAACGGCATTGCCCAGCAAGCCTCGTACTGGACCGCGATTGGTGCTGCAGCCGGCGAGCCGCCGCGCGGCCCGGCACACCAGCACCAGTGCGCTGAAGCGATTCTTCGCGATTGCCGACGCCTGGGAGCTCTCGCCGCTGCAGCAATGCCGGCTGCTCAAGATTCCGTCCCCGCAGGTGCTCGAGCGCTATCGCCTGGGGCAGGCGCCGCGTCTTTCGGCAACGCAGCAGGAGCGGGCGGCATTGATCGCCAATATTCAGTATTCCCTGACGGCGGGTGCCGGCCGCAAGGATCGCGCCTGGGCCTGGGTGCATGCGCCGCGCGAGGCGCCGCCGTTCGAGCGGCGATAGCCCGCTGTACTTCATGCTGGAAAACGGCCTGCCGGCCTTGCGGGAAGTGGCCCGCCTGCTGGTCCGCGAAAGCGAGCCGCGCTAGGCCCCCGGGCCAAACAAACAAGTCCGATTCGCCGGCTCAAGTAACAGCTATACTAGAGGGCTATTCCGATGCGAATGTGGCGGAATTGGTAGACGCGCCAGACTTAGGATCTGGTGGGGTAACCCGTGCGAGTTCGAGTCTCGCCTTTCGCACCAAGCATTGGTCGCCATTGCCGACAATAAAAGCTAAACCACGAGGATTGACATGCAGGTTTCCGTCGAGAGTATCAGCAAATTGGAGCGCCGCATGCAAGTGCAGGTGCCGGCCGAACGAGTCAGCAAGGAAATTGCCGCGCGCTTGAAGAATTTGAGCCGCACGGCGCGCCTCAACGGCTTTCGTCCGGGCAAGGCGCCGCTCAAGGTGATCCGCCAGCAGTTCGGTCCACAGGTGCACCGCGAGGTGATCGGCGAACTGCTGCAGTCGAGCTTTGCCGAGGCGGTGACCGAGAAACAGCTCTCGCCGGCGGGCAATCCGCGCATCGAGCCGCAGAGCATCGACGAGGGCCAGGACCTTAAGTACGTCGCGACGTTTGAGGTATTCCCCGAGGTCACGCTGCAGCCCTTGGAATCGCTGGAACTCGAGCGCATCACGGCCGAAGTCACGGAGAGCGACATCGACGCGATGATCGAGCGTCTGCGCAAGCAGCAGATGAAATACGTGCGCGGTGGCGCGCGCGGCTGCGATCGGCGACAAGGTGACCATCGACTTCGTTGGGAAGATCGACGGCGTGGAGTTTGCCGGCGGCAAGGGCGAGAACATCGCCATCGTGCTGGGCGAGGGGCGCATGCTGCCGGAACTCGAGCAGGGGTTGATCGGGCGCCGAGCCGCAGGCGAACACCGCGACATCAATGTGAATTTTCCCGCCGATTATCGCGCCACGGAGATCGCCGGCAAACTGGCGGTTTTCAGCACGCAGATCAAGTCGGTCGAGGAGCCGAAGCTGCCCGAACTCGACGAGGAATTCTGCGCCGCGTTCGGTGTCACCGAGGGCGGAATTCCGAAGCTGCGCGAGGATGTGGCGGCCAATATGCGCCGCGAACTCGAGCAGAACCTGCGCAACCGCAACAAGACGGCGGTGATGGAGAAGCTGTACCAGGCCAATCCCATCGACGTGCCAAATGCCTTGCTCGAGTCGCAGATCCGGGACATGCAGATCGAAGCCATGCGCCGGACCGGGGCGAAGGACGTCTCGCAGGCGCCGCCGCGCGAGCCCCTGGTCGAGCCCGCGCGCCGCCGCGTCGCTCTGGGACTCCTATTCAACGACGTCATCCGCCGCCAGAATCTGGTTGCTGGATCCGAAGCGCGTCGAACGCTCGCCTGGACGAAATGGTGGGCGCCTACGGCGACGGCGATGCCGCGGCCCTGAAGCGCGCCTATCAGCAAAACGCCGATGCCATGCGCCAAGTGGAAAGTCTCGCGCTTGAGGACCAGGTCGTGGATTGGATTCTCGAGCATGCTAAGGTGCACGAGAAGGTGTCGAGCTTCAAGGAGATGATGAATTTCGAGGGGTAAGCCACAGGGCCTATCCCTTGAAATGACCCCGGGAAGTCCTCACAGAGCTTAAGTTGGTTTTTTGCTCGCGCAGCAACTTATCAGGCGGGGCCGCCGGCCCCGTTGAAAGGTCGCGCGCAAGCGCGTTAAAAATTGCGCGTTAGCGCATAGACAAGGCAGGTTTAACACAGATGACGACGCGCGCACTCAATTTGGTCCCGATGGTGGTCGAGCAGACCGCCCGCGGCGAGCGGGCCTACGACATTTATTCTCGGCTGCTCAAGGAGCGCCTGATTTTCATCGTCGGTCCGGTCGAGGACTACATGGCGAATCTGGTCGTCGCGCAGCTGCTGTTCCTGGAGTCGGAAAACCCCGAGAAGGACATCGCCATCTACATCAACTCTCCGGGCGGATCGGTGAGCGCCGGGCTGGCTATTTACGACACCATGCAATTCATCAAGCCCGACGTGAGCACCATCTGCGTGGGGCTGGCGGCCTCCATGGGCGCGGTCTTGCTGGCGGGCGGCGCCGCGGGCAAGCGATATTCCCTGCCGAACTCGAAAATCATGATCCACCAGCCATCGGCCGGGTTTCAGGGCCAGGCGTCCGACATCGATATCCATGCCCGCGACGTCATGGAGACCAAACAGCGATTGAACGGAATTTTGGCCAAGCACACGGGCCAAACCATCGACCGCATCAAGCAGGACAGCGACCGGGACAATTTCATGACCGCGGAAACCGCCCGAGCCTATGGTTTGGTCGATTCCATGCTCGAAAAGCGCGGCGAGATCCTTGCAAAGGCCTGAAGAGAGCCCAATTCGCCCAGTGAACCCCAGAATCGCCCCCACCGGACCCCGGTCACAGCCCGCGAGACCTTATCTTTGCGTGAGGTCGGCCGGGTGCTATATAGTCGGTACTGTAGCCGCTGTCCCCCAGAATTTTGGGAGGCCGCGGCCAATTTGAGGACAGCATGAGCGAAGATTCGCGCGGCAAACATGATGACGGCAAGCTGTTGTACTGCTCTTTCTGTGGAAAGAGCCAACACGAGGTTCGGAAACTCATCGCCGGCCCAAGCGTGTTCGTCTGCGACGAATGCGTGGAGCTGTGCAACGACATAATCCGGGAAGAGCTCGAGGAGCGCGCCGAGCGCACCCGCGACAAGCTGCCCAAGCCTCAGGAAATCAAGAAAGTTCTCGATGAATACGTCATCGGCCAGGAACGCGCCAAGCGGGTTCTGTCGGTGGCGGTTTACAACCACTACAAGCGATTGCAGACGCGCGGCACCGAAGGCGTGCGCTCGCGCGACGAAGTGGAGCTCGCCAAGAGCAATATCCTGCTGATCGGGCCCACCGGATCGGGCAAGACGCTGCTGGCCGAAACGCTGGCGCGCCTGCTGAACGTGCCGTTCACCATCGCCGATGCCACGACGCTGACCGAGGCCGGCTACGTCGGCGAGGACGTCGAAAACATCATCCAAAAGCTGCTGCAGAAATGCGATTACGATGTGGAGAAGGCGCAGACCGGCATCGTCTACATCGATGAAATCGACAAGATTTCGCGCAAATCCGACAACCCGTCGATCACCCGCGATGTGTCGGGCGAAGGCGTGCAGCAGGCGCTGTTGAAGCTCATCGAAGGCACGATCGCCTCGGTGCCGCCGCAGGGCGGTCGCAAGCACCCGCAGCAGGAATTCCTGCAGGTGGACACGACCAACATTCTGTTCATTTGCGGCGGTGCGTTCGCGGGTCTGGAAAAAATCATCATGAACCGCACGCACAAGAGCGGCATCGGCTTCGTCGCCGAAGTACGCGAACAGAATGCGCGCCCGCACGGCAACGATGTGTTCCACGACACCGAGCCCGAGGATCTGATCAAGTACGGCTTGATCCCGGAATTCGTCGGCCGCCTGCCGGTGGTTGCCACGCTCGAGGAACTGGACGAAGACGCGCTGATTTCGATCTTGATGCAGCCGAAGAATGCTCTCACCAAGCAGTACCGCAAGCTGTTCGACATGGAGGGCGTGGAACTGGACTTCCGCGAGGACGCGCTGCGGTCGGTGGCGCGCAAAGCCATGCAGCGCAAGACGGGAGCCAGGGGTCTGCGCACCATTCTAGAGAATGTGCTGCTGGACACCATGTACGACCTGCCGTCATTGCGCAATGTGCAGAAGGTCGTGGTCGACGAGCAGGTGATCGAAGGCCACAGCAAACCCTACATCGTCCATCGGACCGAGGAGACTCGGCTGGTGGCTCCGGTCGAGGAACAGCGGCGCCCAACGGGCTCGGATCATCTCTGAGCCGAGCTTGAAACTCATCGTTGGCGGCCGCATGTACTTTCGTATTGCCGTACGTGCCCCAAACAAAAGGCTAGCCTCGTGAGCGACGAACCCATTGCCGATGTCCCCGAATCAGTAACGCCCCCGAGCGGCATGCCTGTCCTGCCGTTGCGCGACGTGGTGGTCTACCCACACATGGTGATTCCGCTGTTCGTCGGGCGGGAAAAATCCATCGTGGCGCTGGACCTGGCCATGAAGGCCGACAAGCGCATTCTCCTGGTCGCCCAGAAGCAGGCGGACGTCGACGATCCCAAGGCCGACGATCTGTACCGCGTCGGCACGGTGGCGACCATCCTGCAGTTGCTCAAGCTTCCGGATGGCACCGTCAAGGTGCTGGTCGAGGGCGTGGATCGCGCCAGCATCGAAAAGCTGACCGAGGGCGAATTCTTTTCCGCGCAGGTGACGGCGCTGCCGGACATCGAGCGCTACGAAGAGCGCGAAATGGACGTGCTGACGCGTTCCGTCATCACCCAGTTCGAGCAATATGTAAAACTGAACAAGAAGGTGCCGCCCGAGATCCTGACGTCGCTGGCGGGTATCGAGCAGGCCGGCCGATTGGCGGACACGGTCGCCGCCCACATGTCATTGAAGCTCTCCGAGAAGCAGAGAGTTCTGGAAATCCCCGATGTGCGCAAGCGCCTCGAGCACATGCTGGCCGTCATCGAAGGCGAGATGGACGTGCTGCAGATCGAGAAGCGCATTCGCGGCCGGGTCAAGCAGCAGATGGAAAAGAGCCAGCGCGAGTACTATCTGAATGAGCAGATGAAGGCCATTCAGAAGGAACTGGGCGAGCTCGACGATGCGCCGAATGAAATAGGCGAACTGGAGAAGCGCATCAAAGCCGCGGGCATGCCGAAGGAGGCGCGCGAAAAAGCGAATTCCGAACTCGCCAAGCTCAAGCTCATGTCGCCCATGTCGGCCGAGGCCACCGTGGTGCGCAACTACGTCGACTGGCTGGTGAAGTCTCCGTGGAAGAAACGCAGCAAGGTGCATCTCGAGATCACCGCCGCGGAAAAGGTGCTCGAGGCCGATCACTACGGCCTGGAAAAGGTCAAGGAGCGCATCGTCGAATACTTGGCGGTGCAGCAGCGGGTCAAGAATCTGCGCGGTCCGATCCTGTGCCTGGTCGGTCCGCCCGGTGTGGGCAAGACTTCGCTCGGACAGAGCGTGGCGCGCGCCACCAACCGCAAGTTCGTGCGCATGTCCTTGGGCGGCGTGCGCGATGAGGCGGAGATCCGTGGCCATCGGCGCACCTACATCGGCTCCATGCCCGGCAAGATCATTCAAAATCTCGCCAAGTGCGGTGTGCGCAATCCTCTGTTCTTGCTCGACGAAATCGACAAGATGTCGACGGATTTCCGCGGCGATCCGTCATCGGCGCTGCTCGAGGTGCTGGACCCCGAACAGAACAGCACCTTCAACGATCACTACCTGGAAGTCGATTTCGATCTGTCCGAGGTCATGTTCGTGTGCACGGCGAACAGCCTGAACATCCCGGCGCCGCTGCTGGATCGTATGGAAGTGATCCGCCTTCCCGGCTACACCGAGGATGAGAAGAGCAATATCGCGCGCCGCTACTTGCTGCCGAAGCAGGTCAAGCAGAACGGTTTGAAACCCGATGAGCTGGTGGTGGCGGATGTCGCCATCCAGGACATGATCCGCTACTACACCCGCGAGGCCGGGGTGCGCAACCTCGAACGCGAGCTGTCGAAGATCGGACGCAAGGCGGTCAAGCAATTGCTGCTCTCTCCGGCCGAGAAGACCGTGACCGTGGATTCGAAGAATCTGGACAAATACCTGGGCGTGCGCCGCTTCCGCTACGGCAAGGCCGAGGAGAGCAACCGCATCGGTCAAGTCACGGGTTTGGCATGGACCGAGGTCGGCGGCGAACTGCTGACCATCGAGGCCGCGGTGGTGGCGGGCAAGGGCAAGCTCACGCACACGGGCCAGCTCGGCGAAGTGATGCAGGAGTCGATCCAGGCCGCGATGACGGTGGTGCGCAGCCGCTCCGCCATGCTGGGCCTGGACGTGGATTTCTATCAGAAGGCCGATGTGCACATTCACGTGCCGGAGGGCGCGACCCCGAAGGATGGCCCGAGCGCCGGAGTCGGCATGTGCACGTCGTTGATTTCCGCGCTTACCAAGATTCCGGTGCGCTCGGACGTGGCGATGACGGGTGAAATCACCTTGCGCGGCGAAGTGCTACCGATCGGGGGCTTGAAAGAAAAGCTGCTCGCGGCGCACCGCGGCGGCATCACCACCGTGCTGATCCCCGACGAGAACGTCAAGGACCTCGCGGAGATTCCCGACAATATCAAGGAAAAGCTCGATATCCGCTCGGTGAAGTGGATCGATGAAGTGCTGCAAGTCGCGCTGACCCACATGCCTGTGCCGCTGCCGGTCCCGGCCGCCGAGACGAAACCGCCCGAAGCCATTGCCGGCGAGAAGCGGCGGCGCAAACCGGCGCGCGTCAAGAGTGCAGTTCACGCGCACTAACGCCGGAGTGCGGTGAGGTTTGAGCGGTCTAAGGGTTCGCCCGGGAGGCTAAGACATGGGGCGGCAACGGGGAGCAGTTGCCGCCCCATGTCTTAGCCTCCCGGGCGAACTCTCGTACCCATCGACATCACTGCACTACGGCAATAGCTGTGCCTTCTGCCCGGGGGCTGGAGCTGCGCCGTGTGCCTGCCCCGTCTGCCTGCCCAGTGATGTACATCGATCCACCGTGTCCGGTCTGGGGGGATAAGGAGTGGGAAGCCAACTGCTCTTACCCGTTGGCTTCCCACTCCTTATCCCCCCAGACCTGCCATATGGACCGATCTACATCATTGTGCCAACGTCGAGCTGACAAACACTAGCAAAGCGAAAGAACGTCGCGTAGACTTCGGCGCCTCTTCCAGAGGGTGCTTAGCTCAGCTGGTAGAGCATCGCCTTTACACGGCGAGGGTCGGGGGTTCGATCCCCTCAGCACCCACCAACAGCGGAGTGGTAGTTCAGCTGGTTAGAATACCGGCCTGTCACGCCGGGGGTCGCGGGTTCGAGTCCCGTCCACTCCGCCATTTCCTAGAGGTTCTGCGCGTGCCATCTGGCCGCGCCTTGGGGTATGAAAGGGTGGGATCATGCTGCAGTCGATACACGACAAGTTGAAGGGTTGGTTGGCCGGTGTGGTGCTGGGTGTCATCGGTTTGGTGTTCGTGTTCTGGGGCATCAACTGGACGCTGAGCGCACCGACCTATGCGGCCAAGGTGAACGGCAGCGAAGTAGCCGCTGAAGAGGTCGGCAGGCCTACCAGCAGCAACTCGCCCAGGCCGAGCGGCAATCCAACGGTTCGCTCAGCGATGCGCAGCGCAACGACATCAAGAAGCGCGTGCTCGATGATTATGTGAACAGCGAGGCGCTGGTCACTCGCGCCGATAAGCTCGGCTACCGCGTCAGCAGATCAGCAGTTGCTGCAGGCCATGGCGCAAATCCCGATATTTCAAGTGGACGGCAAGTTCGATTACGCCCACGCGGTGGCGGTGTTGCGGGCGCAGGGCCGCTCCATTCCCGAAATCGAAGCCTTGTTCAAGCGCGACGTGAAGTTGCGGCAGCTCGACTCGGCCCTGACCCTATCCAGCTTCGCGACCGCGGCTGAAATCAAGCAAATCCGCGCGTTGACCAAGCAGCAGCGCGAACTCGCATGGCTGACCCTGCCGGCGGAGAAATATGCCAGCCAGGCCGTTCCCGACGATGCCGCCCTGAAGACCTATTACGACGCGCATAAATCCGAATACATGACTCCGGAAACGGTGGATCTGCACTACGTCGAAATCAGCCTGGTCGCAGCTGGGCGCGAAAGTGAACGTCGACGACGCGCAGCTGAAGGCCTATTACGACGAGCAGAAGGCAAAGACTCCGGAGCGCTTCGTTCAGCCCGAGCAGCGACGGGTCAGCCATATTCTGTTGCCGGTCGCGAACCCGAAAGACGACGCGGCGGTCAAGGCCAAGGCGGAAGAGATCTTCAAGCGTGCCCAGGCCGGCGAGGATTTCTCGAAGTTGGCCAAGGAATTCTCGCAGGATCCGGGATCCGCGCAGCAGGGCGGTGATCTGGGGTGGTCGGAGCGCAAGGCCTGGGTGCCGCCATTTGCCGATGCCGCCTTCAGCATGAAGGTCGACGAGATTCGCGGACCGGTGAAGACTCAGTTCGGCTATCACATTCTCAAGCTGGCAGGGATACAGCCCGACCGCGGTCAAGACATTCGAACAGAGCAAGGCGGATCTGGAAACCGACTATCGCCGCAACGAAGCCGAGAAGCTGTTCAACAACGCCCAGGATGCAGCTGGCCGACGCCGCATTGCAGAACACCACCGACATCGATGTGGTGGCGCGCAAGGCCGGGCTGACGGTGCTCGAGGTGCCGGCTTTCAGCCGCATCGACGGCGGCGGCGCCTTGGGCAAGGTGCCCGCGGTGATCGATGCCGCCTTCAGCCAGGACGTGCTCGACGGCCGCTTGAGCCCCATCGTCGAAGTGGAGAAGGGCCGCGGCGTGGTGCTGCGCGCCACGGATCACAAGCTCCCGCAGCAGAAGCCCTTGGATGCGGTGCGCACCGAGGTAGTGGCGGCCTGGAAGAAGCAGCGCGGCGTGGAACTCGCCGCGGCGGCGGCCGCGGATGCGGTCAAGCGCCTGCAGGCCGGCGAGTCCTGGGACGCAGTGGCGAAGAGCTTCGGACCAGGCTGTAGTGCCACCCAAGTTCGTTGCGCGCTCGGATCAGCAAGTGCCGCTGGAAGTTCGCACCACGGCCTTCGGCGAATCCAAGCCGGCGGGCAAGCCGATCTATGCGCAGACGCGGCTCGCCAATGGCGACGCCGCGGTGATCGCCTTGAGCGCGGTGCGTGAGGAGCCTGGCGATCCGAAGCCATCCGGATTTGGACATGCGCCGCCAGTTCGCTGCGCAAATCGCCTCGGTCGAGGCGCAGAGTTATGCCGCCGGCGCGCGCGCCGATGCCAAGGTGATCTTGAATCCGCAGGCAATCGAGTAATTTGCACGAGTTTCTGCACCATTTTTCCGACTGGTACCTGGCGACCCTAGGCCAGGGCGGCTACTGGCTGATTGCCGGACTGATGGCCCTGGAAAGCACTTTCGTGCCCATCCCGAGCGAAGTGATCATTCCGCCGGCCGCCTATCTCGCACATACCCAGGGCCAATTCTCGCTGCTTGGGCGTGGTGCTGGCCGGCACCGCCGGGTCCTGGGTGGGGGCTGCGGCGATGTACTGGGCGGCCCGCCTCCTCGGTCATCCGGTCATCGTGCGCTTTGGGCGCTATGTCGGGCTGGGGCGGGCAAAACTCGAACTGGCGGAGCGCTGGTGCACTCATTACGGATCGCCCGGCGTGTTCTTCTCCCGGCTGCTGCCCGTGATCCGCCACTTGATCGGCATCCCCACCGGCATACTGCGGATGGACTTTCGCTGGTATGCGCTCGCCACGCTGCTGGGGTCGCTCCTGTGGTGCTCGGTGCTGGCCTGGCTCGGCAGGCCGTCGGGCAGCATCCTGAGCTTCTGGCGGGCTCGCTGCACCGCTTCTTCGCCTTGGTGCTGGCGGTGGCGGCGGTTCTGGCGCTGCTGTACTACGTCTTCGTACAGCGAGTCGCCCGTACCCCTGCACGGTGATGTTGACCGGTTCACAAGGTCAGGGGGGATGAGAGGCTGGACGCCAACGTAAAGGCAGCAGTTGGCGTCCAGCCTCTCATCCCCCCTGACCGTGCGCACTGGCCGAGGTACATCACTGCGCAGGAGGTACGTCAGCGTCTAGCGGATCGGGTGCCGAGGTCTAGGTCGTGCGACCGCCGCCGGCTGGCAGCGTCGCGAGCGGGAACTTCGCGAAAATTGCCGCGGTGCCCTGGCTGATCTTGGCTTCGGCGTTCGGGCCCGTCAGATTCGAAACATTCTGGCTGACCGAGGCATGCCAAATCGGCGTTCGGGACTTGGCGTCGAATATATCGACGGCGATGCGTGTTTCGTCGCTCACATAGGGGCCGTCCCAGCCCCAGCCGCCATAGAATCCGCCGCGCCGGCCGCCACCCCAGCCCCCATAGCCCCAGCCGCCCCAGCCGGCGTAGTAGTCATTGAAGACCTGGCGTGAGCCCATGGCATAGCCGACCACGCACTGGGCCGTGGCTGGGTCTGCGGGCTGGATGCCCTTGGCGGCGAGATTGACCGCCACGGCCTCGCGCAACCGTTGGGCATTCAACGGGTTGCCGTAGGCGGCGGGATGATCGGCATTGGCGACGTGTTCATTCGCGAACGTGTAGGTATGGCAGGTCGATACCGACATGCTTGGATTGGCGTCGGTGGTGACGGGCAGAGTCGTGCAAGCCGCAAGACCGACGCCCAAGGCGCCTGCAGCCGTAGCGCGAACGAGATGACGAATTAACATAACATGACTCCTCCAGACAGCCTTTTGCCGTGTCCTACACATTTTACCTTAAAACGTGAGTACCCAGGTTCGGTTGACATGAGCAATGCCGAATGGGTCGGTAGGGCGCAGGTTCGTTTCGTGTGACCGCTGCTCGGGCGCGAGCGGGTGCCGCAGCCTTTGGATGCCGCGCCTGTCAGGTGCCGCGGCGTTCAGGTGCCGCGGCGTGCAGGTGCCGCGGCGTTCAGGTGCCGCGGCGTTCAGGTGCCGTGGGGTGCAGGCGCCGTGGGACTCAGTCTCCGTCCGATGGAAAGCTCATGCCTACGGTGCGGTAGCCGCCGTCTACGTACAGTACTTCGCCGCTGATGCCGGCGGCGAGGTCCGAGCATAGAAAGGCGGCTGCGTTGCCTACATCGTCGATGGTCACATTGCGTTTGATGGGAGCAGTGGCCGCTACATGGGCCAGCATCTTGCGCAGGCCCGGGATGCCGGCCGCGGACAGCGTTTTGATCGGACCGGCCGAAATGGCATTGACGCGTATGCCATTGCGGGCCTACGTCCGCGGCAAGGAAGCGCACATTGGCCTCGAGGCTGGCCTTGGCCAGCCCCATCACGTTGTAGCCGGGGATGGAGCGCACGGCGCCCAGGTAGCTCAGGGTGACGATCGAGCCCGCGCGTCCTTGCATGAAGGGCAGCGAGGCGCGCGCCAGCGCCGTCAGGCTGTAGCTCGAAATATCGTGGGCCATGCGAAAGCCTTCGCGCGAGGTGGCGTCGATGAAATTGCCGGTGAGCGCTTCGCGCGGCGCGAAGGCCACGGCGTGCACCAGGATGTCGAAGCCATCCCAGCGGGATTTGAGGTGCGCGAACCCCTTGGCGATCTCCTCATCGGAGGCGACATCCATGACGAAGGTGATGTCCGAGCCCAATTGCTTGGCGAGCGGCACGACGCGGTCCGTCATGCGTTCGATGTGCGCAAATGCGAGCTCGGCGCCCTGGGCGTGCATGGCTTGCGCGATGCCCCAGGCAATGGAGCGGTCCGTGGCGAGTCCGACGATCAGTGCGCGTTTGCCGCTCAAGAAACCCATACTACTCATCCTTGTTGCCCTTTCGATTCGACGTACATGACCAGACGCTGACCCGGCTCTGATTTGGTGATGCTGGTTCAGGCCGTTCCAGGTCTTGAGCTGCGGCACCGAGACTTGGAATTGGTGGGAAATGCTGAATACGGTGTCGCCGCGGCGCACAGTGTAGAGCACGCGGCGGCCGGGTTCCCCGCCCTCATCCCGAAAGCGCCGCGCGCTCGCCTTGATGACCAGGCGCTGGCCCTTCACGAGCGAATCCGCGGCTCCTATGTTGTTCAGGCGGGCGAGGGTGCTCACCGGCATGCCATGCCGCCGCGCGATGCTGCTCAAGGTCTCGCCCGCGCGGACGCGGTAGACGATTTGATGCTGCTGGCGTCCGCCGGTATCGGTTTCGGGCCGGTCGACGCGCGAAGCGGCAAGCAATACCTTGTCCGGCAATTGTCCGCTGATCTGTGGAATCTTCAGGGATTCGCCCACCGTGACCTTGCCGCCCTTCAGATCGTTGATCTTGGCAATGACCGCGGCCGACGTGCCGTACTGCCTGGCGATCGTCGCCAGCGTGTCGCGGCGCTCGACTTCGTGAACGGCGTAGCGCACCCGCTCTTCGGGCGACAGGGTCTTCAGAGCCGTCTCGAAGCCATCGGCATTGTCGATGGGCACCAGCATGCGGTGCGGGCCGTCGGGGTCCGTGGCCCAGCGGTTGTAGCCCGGATTCAGGGCCACCAGCTCATCGTAGCTGGTGCCCGCCAATTGCGCCGCGATCTTCAGATCGATCTGCGAGTCGGTATCGATGACGGCGAAATACGGCTCGTTCGGGATGGCCGCGAATTCCAGGCCGTAGCGCTCAGGTTCGGCCATCAGGCGCTTCATCGCGAGCAGTTTCGGCACGTAGGCGCGGGTCTCGGCGGGCAGCTTCAGGTGCCAGAAATCCGCCGGCTTGCCGTGCGCGCGGTTGTAATCCAATTCGCGCTGCACCGTGTTCTCGCCGACATTGTAGGCGGCGATCGCCAGCAGCCAGTCGCCGTCGAATTGATCGTGCAGCGCCTGCAGATAGTCGAGCGCCGCGCGGGTCGACTCGATGACGTCGCGCCGGCCGTCGTACCACCAGTCCTGCTTCAGGCCGAAGCGCACGCCCGTGTCCGGGAATGAATTGCCACAGGCCCGCGGCACGGCTCACCGAATAGGCGAACGGCTCGTAGGCGCTCTCCACCACCGGCAGCAGCGCGAACTCCAGCGGCATGCCGCGTGCCTCGACCTCGGTGACGACGTGATACATGTAGCGCTGACCGCGCTGGAATACGCGTTCCAGATACTCCGGGTTGTGCTCGAACCAGGCGAGTTGCTGATCGATCGCGGGCTCCTGCACCTCATCGAGGGCAAAGCCGGCGCGCATGCGGTCGAACAGATCGTCGTAGTCCTCGCCGTTGTGGTGCTGCCATTCGCTCGGCATGGCGAGCGAGGGGGTCGCATCCGCGGCCGCGCTCGGGGTCATGGGCGTTTCGGCGGGCGGTTGCCGGCGCCACGATGGGCTGGTGTTCCGGTGGCTGCTTGGCTGCCTGATGCGCGCAGGCACCGAGCAACAGCAGCGCGCCGATGAATGAGAAATGTCGAATGGCGAGCGTCATAGTGTCGTCCGTCAGCGGAACTGATCCTTCCAGGCGCGCAATACGCCGAACACTTCGGCGGCACCGTCGAGCGATCTGCCCGCATGGGTCTGTGCTGCCGCCACCACCGCCGCGTGGTCACAGCGCAGAAAGGGATTGACTTGGATTTCCAACGCCATGGTCGAGGGCAGCGAGGGCTCGCCCTTCGCGCGCACGCGCTCCACGCGGGCTTGGTACTCGAGCGCGGCCGTGTTGCCGGGCTCCACCGTCAATGCGAAACGCAGGTTCGCCGCGGTATATTCGTGGCCGCAGAACACCTGGGTGTCCGGCGGCAAGTTCCGCAAGCGGGTCAACGATGCGTTCATTTGCGTAGGCGTACCCTCGAACATCCGGCCGCAGCCAGCGCTGAATAGCGTGTCGCCGCAAAACAGCGCCCCATGCCCCCAAAAGGCGATGTGGCTTAAAGTATGCCCGGGCACTTGCAAAGTCTCGAAGCAAAGTCCCAAGTCCGGCAAGTCGCAGGGTTCGCCGTCGCGGATGGTCAGTGTGCGCTGCGCAATCCGGCTGTCGTCGGGTCCGATCACGGGGACCGGCCATCGGCGCAACAGTTCCGGAACCCCGCCGATATGATCGGGGTGGTGGTGGGTCAGTAGAATGGCGGCTAAGCTGGCTCCGCTGCGCTGCAACTCGGCGATGACGGGCTCGGCATCGCCCGGGTCGACTGCAACCACGCGGCCGCGCGCGCGAGGCGAGTCGATGAGCCAGATGTAGTTGTCCGAGAATGCGCGCACCGGGCGCACGTTGATGGGCGTGACGTGAATAGACATTTTGCGGCGTATTTAACCTGTAACATTTGAAGTTCGCTAGTATTTTCACGAAGGAGCCTTGGTTGGACGTATCGCGCGAATCCTCTTCCTGGTTCGAGGCCCCGCTGGGCGCTCGAGTGCTGCGTGAAGAGGCCGCTCTGGCGCCCCTCGCTCTCGATGACGTGTTCGGTTTCGAGCTGCTGCAAGTCGGCGCGTGGGGACCTGCGCGGCACTTGCTCGATGGCGCACGCACCCAGCACACTACCTTGCTGGCGCCGGAAATGGCTCCGGGGGTCACGCTGTGCGCGCCGGTCGATTCTCTGCCCTTTCGTTCCGATTCCATCGATGCGATCTTTTTGCCGCATACCCTCGAGCTGGTGGACGATCCCTATGCGGTGCTGCGCGAGGCCGAGCGCGTGCTGTGCGCGGAAGGATGTCTGATGATTTGCGGCTTCAACCCCTTCAGCGGCTGGGGCCTTCGCCGGGCGTTCGCCAGGTATGTCAGGCGGCCGGTGTTTCCACCGCAGACCCAGCGCTTGTTGTCCGAGCGGCGCTTGCGCGATTGGGTGGCGTTGCTCGGCTTCGATGTGGACAGCGTCTACGGTTATCTTGGCCTATTGCCCACGAAGGGACCCGCGAAGGGCCGGCTGCCCCGCGCCGCATGGACGGCCGGTGCCTACCTGATCAAGGCGCGCAAGCGTGTGCAAACCATGACTCTGGTGCGGCCGCGGCGGCGAGTGCGGCAACGGGTGCTGGTCGGTGCGGCGGAGCCCACGTCCAAAGTGCGTCAATGACATGACCCCAGTCGAAATATTCACCGACGGCGCCTGCCGCGGCAATCCCGGCCCCGGCGGCTGGGCGGCATTGCTGGTCGCGGGCAAGGAGCGCAAAGAGGTCTCGGGCGCCGAGGCCGCGACCACCAACAATCGCATGGAGCTGATGGCGGCGATCGGAGGTTTGGGCGCGCTCAAGCGCCGCTGTGCGGTCAAGCTCTATACGGATTCGAAGTACGTGCTCCAGGGCATCACCGAATGGCTGCCGAACTGGAAGGCACGCGGCTGGCGCACGGCGGCCCGCGCGCCCGTCAAGAATCAGGATTTATGGCAGCTGCTGGATGCCGCCGCCGCGCAGCAGGATATCGAATGGCATTGGGTCAAAGGACATTCGGGACATGAAGGCAATGAATACGTGGATCAGCTCGCCAACGTCGCCATCGACCGCCTATTGGCGGCACGGTAGATCCTAGATGCGCCAAGTCGTTCTGGACACGGAAACCACGGGATTGGAAGTCGAACTACAGCACCGCATCATCGAAATCGGCTGCGTGGAGATCATGAATCGCCGGCT
This sequence comes from uncultured Gammaproteobacteria bacterium, assembly GCA_963807505.1. Taxonomy (GTDB): domain Bacteria; phylum Pseudomonadota; class Gammaproteobacteria; order Steroidobacterales; family Steroidobacteraceae; genus Bog-1198. The sequence continues at coordinate 413,421 of CAWECC010000004.1, forward strand.
CACCGGCAGAAACTACCATCAGTATCTGAACCCGGAGCGCGACATCGATCAGGGCGCGCAGCAAGTGCACGGCCTGACGCGAGCGAGATTGGCAAACGAGCCGACATTCTCGCAGGTACATTCGGAATTCATCGAGTTCATCGGCGACGCGGAACTCATCATTCACAATGCCCCGTTCGACGTCGCGTTCTTGAACGCCGAACTCGCGCGCGTGGCATTTGCACGCAAGGTCGACGATCTGTGCCGGGTGCTCGACTCTTTGGTGCTCGCGCGGCAGATGCATCCGGGGCAGCGCAACAACCTCGACGCTCTGTGCAAGCGCTATTCGGTGGATAACTCGCATCGCGAATATCACGGCGCCTTGCTGGACGCACGCATCCTGGCCGAGGTGTACCTGGCCATGACCGGCGGCCAGGCCAAATTCACGTTGAGCGCCGGACCGGGTGCGGCGCTAGGACGTGCGCGCTTCGGCAAGCCGCCGCGCACGGGCGCCGACGCGCGCATCAGCGTCATCAGGGCGGGCGAGGAGGAGATGGCCGCGCACGAGCATGTGCTCGCGCTGCTCGACAAGGCGTCGGGCGGCAAAACGGTGTGGCGAAGATTGTGAAGCTGCTGGTCACCGGCGCCGCCGGCTTCATTGGATTTCACACCGCGCGGCGGCTGCTGGAACGCGGCGACGAGGTGGTCGGGCTCGACAACCTCAATGCCTATTACGACCCGGGTCTCAAAGCCGCGCGCCTGGACATTCTGCGGCGATATCCGGCGTTTCGCTTCGTGAAGATGGATATCGCGGACCGCGAGCCGATGGATGCGCTGTTCCGTGCCGAGAAGTTCCGGCGCGTCGTGCATCTGGCGGCGCAGGCGGGAGTGCGCTATTCGATAGTCAATCCACACGCCTATGTGCAGAGCAATATCGTCGGATTTCTGCACGTGGTCGAGGGTTGCAGGCACAACGGCGTCGAGCACCTGGTCTATGCCTCCACGAGTTCCGTGTACGGCGCGAACACACGGATGCCGTTCTCGGAAGGGCAGAACACCGATCATCCCCTGACCTTGTATGCGGCCACCAAGAAGTCCAACGAGCTGATGGCGCACAGCTATTCGTCGCTGTACGCCTTGCCGACCACGGGTCTGCGGTTTTTCACCGTGTACGGCCCGTGGGGGCGGCCGGACATGGCGCTGTTTCTGTTCACCAAGAACATTCTCGCCGGCGCGCCCATCGATGTGTTCAATGGCGGCCATCACCAGCGGGATTTCACGTATATCGACGACATCGTCGAGGGAGTCGCCGCCGCCGTGGATCACGTGGCGGCGCCGGACCCGGCCTGGAACTCGGATGCGCCCGATCCAGCCATCGGCGCAGCGCCCTATAAAATCTACAATATCGGCAATCAACGGCCGGTGGCTCTGCTGCGCTACATCGATGTGCTCGAACGCTGTTTGGGGCGCCAGGCGCGGAAGAACCTGCTGCCGCTGCAGCCCGGAGATTTGCCGGATACCTGGGCCGATGTCGAGGCCCTGGCGCGAGACGTCGGATACCGGCCGGGCACGGATTTGGAAACGGGGGTGAAGCGCTTCGTCAACTGGTACCTTCAGTACTATGGCGAAGCATCGCCGAGTTTGGACGGGCGTAATACCCTATAATCGCGCGTCGAATCATCGAGGCGGTATTTTGTCAAAACAACGCAAGGGCATTATCTTGGCGGGCGGCGCCGGCACCCGCCTGCATCCGATCACGCTGTCCCTCAGCAAGCAATTGCTGCCGGTCTACGACAAGCCGATGATCTACTATCCGCTCGCGGCGCTGATGTCCGCGGGCATTCGCGAGTATCTGATCATCACCACGCCGCGGGACCAGGCGGCCTTTCGCGATCTGCTGGGCACCGGCGCCCAGTGGGGTCTGTCGTTCGAGTATGTGGTCCAGGCAGTTCCCAATGGCATTGCCCAGGCGCTGATTCTCGGCGAGGCGTTTCTGGACGGCGCACCGTCGGCACTGATCCTCGGCGACAATATATTTTACGGCGCGAATCTCACGACGCTGCTGCTGTCGGCGGCGAAGCGCGAGTCCGGCGCGACCGTATTCGGATACTACGTGCAGGATCCTGAGCGCTATGGCGTCGTGCAGTTCGATGCCGAAGGCCGGGTGACGGATCTGTTGGAGAAACCGGCGGCGCCGCCGTCGAACTACGCAGTCACCGGCATTTATTTTTACGACGGCCGCGCGTCGCAGTTCGCCCGGGCGCTGAAGCCGTCGCCGCGCGGCGAGCTGGAGATCACCGATCTGAACCGTGCGTACCTAAAGATCGGCGACCTGCACGTCGAGCGGCTCGGCCGCGGCACGGCATGGCTGGATACGGGCACGCACAATTCCTTGCTCGATGCGGGTGTCTTCGTACGCATCATCGAGGAAAGACAGGGACTGAAAGTGGCCTGCGTCGAGGAGATTGCCTGGCGCTCGGGATTCATCAGCGCGGATCAATTGGTGGCGCTGGCCAAGCCTCTGGAGAAGAGCGGTTACGGCGAGTACCTGCTGCGCATCGTCAACGAGCAGTCGCAAGATTGAGGCGTTCGACACCATGAAATTTACCCAGACTCCCATCGCGGGCGTGGTCCTGATCGAGCCGCAAGTATTCGGCGATGCCCGCGGATTCTTCATGGAGACCTGGCAGGAAGATAAATTCGAAGCGGCAGGGATCGATGCGAAGTTCGTGCAGGACAATCACAGCCGCTCGAGCCAGTGGACATTGCGCGGGCTGCATTTGCAGGTGCAGCATACGCAGGGGAAGCTGGTGCGCGTGACACTGGGCAGCGTCTTCGATGCGGTCGTGGATTTGCGGCGCAGCAGTCCGAGCTTCGGGAACTCCTGGAGCGTGGAACTATCCGCCGAGAACCACCGGATGTTGTGGGTTCCGCCGGGCCTGGCGCACGGAATTTTGATCACTTCGGAATCGGCCGATTTCGTCTACAAGTGCACGGACTTCTACAGCCCGGAGCATGAGCGCACCTTGGCTTGGGATGATGCGGCCCTCGGCATCCGCTGGCCGCTTCCGCCCGGGACCACTCCCAAGCTCTCCGCCAAGGATGCGCGCGGTGCGAGCTTTGCGGACATCGAGAAGTTCGCGTGAGAGTGCTGGTGCTCGGCGGCGGCGGTCAGGTGGCGCGTGCCGTCGTGGCGGCGGCTCCCGCGCAGCACCAGGTAGTGGCCAAGGCGCGCGGCGAACTCGACATCGGCGATGCGAAGGGCGTTGCGCTGGCGCTGGCCGAGACTCGCGCGCAGTGGCTGGTCAACGCCGCCGCGTACACCGCCGTGGATGTGGCCGAAGATCAGCCGTCACAGGCCGTCGCCGTCAATGATACCGCCGTGGGCGTCCTGGCAGCCGCGGCTGCGAAAGCCGATTGCCGGCTGCTGCACCTATCGACCGATTTCGTGTTCGACGGAACATCGAACCGCGCCTATCTGCCGCTGGATCAAACCAATCCCTTGAGCGTCTATGGCGTCAGCAAACTCGGTGGCGAGCGCCGCGTCTTGGGCGCAGAGGGCGCGGGGATCGTGCTGCGCACGGCCTGGGTATATGCCTCCGTGGGGCGGAATTTCGTGCTGACCATGCTGCGACTGATGCGTGAAAAGCCGCAGCTGAGCGTGGTTTGCGATCAAATCGGCGCTCCGACGTCGGCATCGAGCGCCGCAGCGGCTATCTGGGGCCTGATCGATGCGCAGGCGCCCGGCGGGGTCTACCACTGGACCGATCTCGGGGTGGCGAGCTGGTACGATTTTGCCGTCGCCATTCAGGATGAGGCTCTGGCGCGCGGTTTATTGACTGGTGCGGTGCCCATCATCCCCATTCTGAGCTCAGCCTATCCAACGCGGGCGCAGCGGCCTGCCTTCAGCGTGCTCGACACAGCATCCACGCGCGCCTTGATCGACGCGCCCGCGCGTCATTGGCGGCACAATTTAAGGACCATCCTGGATGAGCTTCGAACCCCATAACCTGTTCATCACCGGCGGCGCCGGATTCATCGGCGCGAACTTCGTGCGCCACTGGCTGGCGAACTCTCGAGAGGGCCGGGTGGTGGTGTTCGATGCGCTGACCTATGCAGGCAATATCGACAACCTCGCCGGCCTGGACGCCAACCCACGATATCTGTTCGTGAAAGGCGATATCTGCGACGAGGCCGCGGTGCGCGCGCTGCTCGAACAGCATCGCATCGACACCCTTGTGCACTTTGCGGCGGAGTCGCATGTCGACCGCTCGATCCTGGGTCCCGATGACTTCATACGCACCAATATCGTCGGCACTCACGCACTGCTCAAGGCGGCCAAAGCGCTATGGATCGATCGAAAGACCGTTCCCGCACACCGCTTCCATCATGTGTCGACGGACGAGGTGTATGGGTCTCTCGGGCCGAAAGACCCGCCCTTCCACGAGGCGACCCCTTACGCCCCCAACTCGCCCTATTCGGCGAGCAAGGCCTCTTCGGATCATCTGGTGCGGGCTTACCATGAGACCTACGGGCTCGACACCACGGTCACCAATTGCTCGAACAACTATGGCCCCTATCAGTTTCCCGAGAAATTGATTCCGCTCACCATCGTCAACATTTTGCTGGGCAAGCCGTTGCCCGTGTATGGCGACGGGTTGCAGGTGCGCGATTGGCTGCATGTGGAAGACCATTGCGTGGCGATTGCGCTGGCGCTCGAGCGCGGCAAGCCGGGCGAGGTATACAACGTCGGCGGGAACAGCGAAACGACCAATATCGAGATCGTGCGGACGCTGTGTGGGTTGGTGGATCAGTCGATCGGCGCGCGCGCGGACTTGCGCTCAGCCTTCCCGGCATCGCCGGCCGTTCAGGCCGGGCGAGCGGCCGATTTGATAACGCATGTGCGCGACCGCCTTGGACATGACCGGCGCTATGCCATCGACTACACCAAGGCGAAGAACGAGTTGGGTTACGCGCCGGCACGCGATCTTGCAAGCGGCTTGAGCGCAACGCTCGAGTGGTACCTGACCCACACCGGGTGGTGGAAACCGCTGCTGGGGCGCGATTACGCCGACTGGGTGGAGAAAAATTACAAGCGTTGAGCGGCCTGGCGGTTAATCTTTGGTAATGCGATGGGCCACCGGCGGGGTTGCCGGGAACTCAACACAGGCTATCATGTGCACCGCTATTGGCGGCCGGCCGTTCGAAAGCGCTCAAGGCAATTGGGGTCTGTAAGTAAATGCAAGTAATTACGTTGGTCGCCGCCGGACGTGGGCCATGAATGCGACGTGGGCCATGAACACAAGGTCGCACCATGCGCGGTAGATCGCTAGGCGCCCTTTTGGTCTTGCTGACGATGGGCGTGGCCGGATCGGCGCAAAGTCAAAGCCAGGCCGACGATCCGATTCAATCGCTCAAGGATAGCCTGTCCGGGGACCAGGGCAGTTCGCTCCTGCAAAGCGTTCTGGGTGGCAAGGGCGGCGACGCCGGCAAGAAGACCGATTCCAAGCTCAATACGCCGGAGACTGTCCAGTCCAAGTCCGAGCGTGCCCCATCGGACAAGAATAAGGCGAAACTGCAGCTGAGCGCGGACGGACGCATACTGCGTCAGCGCGGTGAGGATCCGGAATTACGCGCCGACGACACGGTGTTGATCGATCTGACCTCGCTCGATGCCGCGTGCAATCGCAACGGCAATGGCACGGAGAGCGACAACAATAACAACGCCACCGGCCCCGTCAGCGGCGCCGGTGCAAGTGCCAGCACCGACACCCTCAGCAAGCTCAGCGCGCTGACCGGCGCCGGCGGTTTGAGCGGCCTTGACGCCCTCAGTGGGGCCAGCAACGCCAATGGCGCAAGTTCCAATAGTTCCGTTGACCTCAGCCGCTGTCCACCGCCCGGTAGATTGGAAAGGCCGAAAACAGACGAGGAGAAGAGCCGCTCGGAGGAGTTTCGCAAGCGAATATTGAGCGGCAATCCGTACAAGCTCAATCGATTCGGTGTGCTCGAGCTCCCTGGGCTGCCGTCCGTTCCCGTGGCCGGCCTGACCGCATCCGAGGCGACGAAGCGGCTCGGCGCCGATCCGGATCTCAACGACTATTTCGTGGCGCTGACGCTGATGCGAGTACAACCGGGCGGCCCAGAGGCGCTCAAGCCGTTTGGATATGACCTTTTCGAGGGATCCCCCAGCACCTTTGCGCCGGTGTCGGATATCCAGGTCCCGATCGACTACATCGTCGGGCCCGGCGACACGCTTGAAGTACAGCTTTTCGGCAGTGAGACCTCGCGCTACGAACTGACGGTGCAGAGAGACGGCCGGATCAATTTCCCGAAACTGGGCCCCATTCAAGTCGGCGGCATGACCTTCGACTCGGCGCGTGAACTCATCCAGCAGCGCGTAGCGAAGCAACTGATCGGCACACAAGTCGGTGTAACGATGGGCGATCTTCGCTCCATCCGCGTCTTTGTGTTGGGCGAAGCCGAGAAGCCTGGCTCGTATACCGTCAGCGGCCTGTCGACCATGACGAACGCGCTTTTCGTCAGCGGGGGCGTCAAGACAATCGGCTCACTGCGCAATATCCAACTCAAACGCAATGGCCGTCTGGTCACTACACTCGATTTGTACGATCTTCTGCTGCACGGTGATACGAGCGGCGATAGGCAGCTGATGCCCGGCGACGTCATCTTCATTCCGCCCATCGGCAATACCGTGTCGGTTTATGGTGCGGTGCAACGGCCAGCCATCTACGAACTGAAGGGGGAAAAAACGGCTGGCCAGGCAATCGACATTGCGGGCGGCCTGTTGCCGGACGCCGATGCAAAGCTCGGGCAGCTGGAAAGAATTCTGCCTTCCCAGTTGCATCAGATGCGCAATATCGATCTGACCGTACCCGAGAGCCGCAATACCTTGTTGGCTAACGGCGATAAGCTGGATATACCCCCGATACGGCCGACGCTCGAGAATTCGATAGAGCTCACCGGGTATGTGTATCGACCGGGACAATTCCAGTACCACGCGGGCATGAGATTGACCGATGTCCTCGGCAGCTTCGGCGAGCTGCGGCCGAATGCCGATCCGCACTACATCATGATTCGCCGCATAAAGCCGCCGGAAGACACGGTGGAAGTGATTTCGGCGGATCTGAGGCACGCGCTGGCCGCCCGGGGCTCCGCGGCCGACCCGGAACTTCGTCCGCGAGACAAGCTCTACGTGTTCAATCTGTCGGCGAGCCGCGAACGTATCTTGGAGCCCATCATCCGGGATCTCGAATTGCAGGCGAACCCCGACGTTCCCGAACAGCTGGTCAGCATCGATGGCCGGGTCAAGGCGCCGGGCAAGTATCCGCTCGAGCCGAAGATGCACGTCAGTGATCTGATTCGCGCCGGCGGCAGCTTGGAAGACGCCGCGTATCGAGGCAAGGCGGAATTGACCCGCTATGCAGTGGTCGATGGAGATGCGCGCAAGACCGAGCTCATAGCGGTGGACCTGGCTGCGATCTGGCACGGAGATGCCGCCGCGGATCTGCTGCTGCAGCCCTACGATGTATTGGTCATCAAGCCGATTCCGATGTGGGCGGAGCCCGGCACCATCGTGGTGAAGGGCGAGGTCAGATTCCCGGGCACGTATCCGATCCATGAAGGAGAGACCCTGCATTCGGTGTTGGAACGGGCCGGCGGGTTTACCTCCGATGCGTTCCCGTACGGTACGGTCTACATCCGCGAAGAGCTGAAGAAGCGGGAAAAGGATCAGTTGGAATTGCTCGCCAATCGATTGCAAAGCGATTTGGCGGCTCTGTCGCTCGAGGCTGTGGCGGGCAGCGCCGTCTCAGCCACCGGGGGTGGGGGTCAGTCGGCCAGCGCGGGGCTGGCGATCGGACAACAGCTGCTGGGTCAGCTTCGCAATGCAAAACCCGTGGGCCGGCTCGTGATCGATGTCGAGGCCGTGTACAAGGGGAAGGCAGGCGGCCCGGACGATGTCGTCGTCAAGGACGGCGACAAGCTGTTGGTGCCGAAGACGACCCAGGAAATCACCATCCTGGGTGAGGTGCAGAGCCCGACCTCGCATGTATTCCAGGCGGGACTGACCCGCGACGATTACATTGCAAAGAGCGGCGGAGCAACCCAGAAAGCGGATCGCAAGCGCATTTATGTGGTGCGCGCCAATGGCGATGTCATCTCGGGTGGCCGCTCCGGATGGTTCAGGCGCTCGCAGTCCGTGGATATACGCCCGGGGGATACGATTGTCGTGCCGCTGGATACGGAACGGGTACCTCTACTGCCGCTGTGGCAGGCCATTACCACGATCATTTACAACCTGGCCATCGGATTCATATTGGTGCACCAAGACCTATGACGACGTTGGTCGAATGGCGAACTCCATGATGCATGCGGATGGGCAGCTGGATCGCGATGAGGGGCTGAATCTATTCGAGATGGGCGCCCTGATGTGGGCGAATCGATGGATATTGATCACCACGACTGCGGTCATCGTCGGCCTCTCCTTGGTCTATGTCTTCGTGGCTCGCGACTGGTATCGGGCCGAGGTCCTGATGAAGTTGGCGGATCAGAAGCAAAACCAGGGTTTATTGGGTGGGCTGAGCGGAGGCGGGCTCGGGGGATTGGCGAGTCTTGCAGGGATCGACCTAGGCGGCGAAAACAAATCGGCGGAATCGATCGCGGTTCTCAAGTCGCGTGAATTCGCCGAAGCCTTCATCAAGGACCTGGATCTGCTGCCGGTTTTTTTCTACCGCGAATGGGACGCCTCCGCCAAACGCTGGACATCCTCCGATATCGACAAGCAACCGGATATTCGCGACGGCATCGACTACTTCGAAAAGGTCATTCTCACCATCAAAGAGGATAAAAAGACGGGGTTGATTACGCTGTCCGTCGATTGGACCGACCCGGCGACTGCCGCAGCTTGGGCGGATCTGCTCGTAGAGCGGGCCAATGACCGCATGCGTCAACGGGCGATAGCAGATGCCGACGGCAGCGTAAGATATTTGAAACAGGAACTGGCCGCCGCCTCCGTGGTGGCACTACAGCAATCGATCGCTCGAATCCTGGAAATCGACCTGCAAAAACTGGCACTTGCGAATGCGGACAAGGAATATGCATTTCGAGTCATCGATCATGCCCAAGTACCCAAGCGCCAGTGGGTCGCGCACCCTCATCGTGTTCTGATCGTCTTGGGGGCATTTTTCCTGGGCATGATGAGCTCTGGGGCCTTTGTCCTCGCCCGGGATGGGGTTCGCCGCCGCCGGATATTGCGCGCGGAATTGCGGCCTCCTACATAGTCATGGACCTGAAGGCGCTTCAGGTTCACAAGATGCGTACGCAGTCTTGCAGCGCGACGAACGGAAGCTACGACGCATGACGCTGCTCAATCCTGCGTTCATGTATGCAGCGACGTGGATGTTCGTCCTGTTCATCTATTCCTTCAGGCTCAGCTACGTGCTCGATCCGATGGAGCCCGGCACCGTCGTATTGGTCGCCGGAACCTCTGTCAGTTTCATCACCGGATGGATGCTCGAGTCACTGCCGTATCGTGGGCGGCTGGCTGCCGCGGAGATAAATCTGGATGCGCTGCGGCCGGTCATCAACTCGCCGCGGGTCGGACGGCGAATAAAGGCGATCTGGATCGTTTTTTCACTGGGTATTTCGTTCGAAATCGTCTATTTCGGAGGAGTTCCTTTTCTCGGCCTGATCGGCATAGGCCCCCTTGCGTATGGGGACTTTGGAATACCTGGATTTCACGGTGTTCTGAATGCGCTGTTTTATACGGGCTGTATAGTCACATTTGCCAGAGTACTTCTGGGTTCATCCAAGAGAGCGCGGCTCCTGACGATAACTTCCATCGCTTACCCAATTCTCGTGGTGAGCCGCCAGGTGTTGATCTCCGTGCTCGTGCAATACCTGTTCATTTATTTCAGCATCAGGCGGCCGTCCCCGCGTATCTTGGTTCGAACGGGCATCCTGATCATCGCAACGCTGTTGGTTTTCGGGTACGTGGGTGACGCCCGCAGCGGCCGAGATGCAATCATAAGTATTGCGGTGCCTACCTTCGACTATCCCGACTGGCTCCCGAGTGCGTTTATCTGGGTTTACATCTATCTGGCTTCGCCGCTCAACAATGTCAACCATAACATCGACATTGCACCGAATTACTTTCCGCTCGAGACCGCAGGAACCTTCATTCCGTCATTCGCGCGCGATGACTTTCTGGCGGCGGCCGGCGCCACGCAACAATGGGATCTCGTGAGCAGCGATCTGAACGTCAGCTCGTTGTTGCAGTCGTTTCTGACCGACTTCGGCGTGGGTGGCGCGATTGTCTTCACTCTGCTATGCGGCGTCGTATTCTCCTGGCTGCGGCGGCGAGCCGCCAACAGTGCGGCGGCGTTTTTCATGGTCATCGTCGTGCTGCATGGATTGGCACTTTCGTTCTTCGCCAATCTGTTGTTTCACCTGGTTTTCGTATTCGAGATGGTGGCGCTCGGATGGCTTCTGAGACGGAGACGCCTGCAATGAGCGAGGCGTACTCGGTGGTGATTCCCGCCTACAATTCGGAAAAGACCATTCAGGCATGTTTGAGGTCGGTTGCCGCACAGACGCTCGCTCCCTTGCAGGCTCTGGTCATCGACGACGCCAGCGGCGATGGGACCGAGGCGGCTGTGCGACGATGCGAGGGGGAGTTTGCGGCGGCGGGGATCGAACTCCAATACTTTCGTCTGGCGCGCAATGCAGGCCCATCGGCTGCGCGTAACAAGGGAATTCGCGAGGCGGCGGGAAACTACATTGCGTTCCTCGATGCCGACGATACTTGGAGCAGCAACAAACTTGCAATTGTCGATCGGTTCGTCGGCACCACGAGCGCCGGTCTGGTGTGCCACGATCATGCCGACCATCGTGCCGAAGATATGCGGCAAAGCGACGACGTGCAGACGGAGCGCTACCGGACGCAGCCCTTGTCGCTCCCTGGAATGCTGTTGCGCAACCCCGCACAAACCTCTTGTGCAGTCGCGCGAAAGCAGCCGGCATTGATTTTCGACGAAACGATGCGTCATTGCGAGGACTACGATCTTTGGATGAGAATTGCGGAACGTTGCGGCGTTCTACGGCTCTTGGGCAGTCCTCTGACCTGCCTGGGCCGCCCGCAACTCTCCGTCGGCGGTCTGAGCGGCAATACTTTGCAAATGCGTATCGGGGAAATGCGCGTCTATTACAAGTTCTGCCGGCGAGCCTGGCCATACCGCGTCTGGCTGCTGCCGGGCCTGTTTGTCTTTTCGGTCTTGAAGCATGTCTATTCCGGGCTTCGCAGATGGGCGCGGTAACCGGAGAGGCGGTGATGGGCGGTCGTAACCAAGAATCGCGCATTCCCCTGGTAACGATCATAACCGTCGTCTTCAACGATGAAAATGCGGTGGAAGCGACGATCCAAAGCGTGATAGCCCAATCTTCGAAGGACATTGAATATCTGATCATCGACGGCGGCTCCACCGATGGAACCGTGGATATCGTTCGAAGATACGAACATGCGGTGAATCATTGGCTGAGCGAACGGGATGAAGGCATTTACGACGCGTTCAACAAGGGCGTGAGGCACGCTCACGGCGAGTGGATTCTATTTCTGGGAGCCGGCGATTTGCTGTTCGACCGCGAAAGCATTCAGAACGCAGCCGCGCGGTTGAAATCGGCAGGCGGCGATGTGCAGGCGGCATACGGCCGCGTAGTCAGGTTGAGCGCCGACGGAGCGTTCGTCGAAGAAGAGAACGGACCCTGGGCGTCCATGAGCGACAAATGGAGGGGAGGGCGGCAAGCGATGCCTCAACATCAGGGTGTGTTCGAACGCCGGAAGTTTCTCATCGATCATGAATTCGACGTGAAGTATAAAATTGTCGCGGATTATAAATCTTTCGCCCAAGCGATCGCGGTTACTCCTCCGCTGTACCTCGATTGCGTCATCGCCCGCGTTGGCGTGGGCGGCGTCAGTTCCAGTCCCCGCAAGAATCTGGCGGCGGCGCTCGAGATCATCAGGCTCAATCGGGAACTCGGAAGGGGATCGACCCATTTACCTCATCAGCTGTTCTTCGGTCTGAAGTCGGCGGTGAAAACATTTCTGGCCATCGTGCTCCCCTTGCGCGGTGCGATGAAAATCATCGACGTCTACCGCCGGTTGACCGGGCGCCGAAAAATGTGGACATGAATCGCGATGGGTTGGACGTGATCAGGGCGCAGGAAGCTTAAGCATATGGCGCTTTTCAATGTTTCGCGGCGGCGAATACTCGCACTACTCGGGGTCCAATCGGCGCTCCTGCCCAACGTTTTGTCCTCCGACGCAGCGCCTGTCGAAACGGGGTCGGGCAGCCCGGGCGACCTGTCTCGATCCGCCGTAGGCAGGGCGCTCTACCCCAGGACCGCTGCGGAGGTTGCCGCGAACATCACCCCGGCAAATTTCGCGTATCCGCCCGGAAACCCCAGACGCTATGGCGCGGCCGGCGATGGCGTTGCCGACGACACCGCCGCGCTCACTGCGTGCATTTCGTGCAATGACAGCTACGTGGGCAATGAGGGCGATATTTACGGGGTAACCACGGTTACTTTCCCGGCGCGCGGTCCACGCATCGTCCGATTCAACGGGTCGAGGATCCGCGGCATCGGTACGGGCGCCGAGGGTTCGATAAGCGCGGCCGTGGTGATTCGTTCGAACTTCACCACCTTCTACGATTATTGGGTGGATATGACAGGCAGCGGCGGAGTCGCCACGCCCAATCCGGCCTATATTTGCGCGACGTGGTGGTCGAACGCCACCGGCACGCAGTTCAACACCCTATATGGCTGTCTGCATCAATCCTGCCGGCGTGCCATGGTGTACGGGGCGTTGCCCGGGCAGCCCGCGACGGCGGTCATACAAAGCGAGAACGTCATTCATGGTTGGCGCACCATTGGAGTGTCGAACCCCTTTCTTCAAAACTCGATCGAAGGATTCATTCACTTCATCGCGCCAACCTTCTTTCGCGACGCTTCGACGTGGACGAAGCCGTCGCTTCCCGCGAGCGCGCGGTCAGTGGAGAACGAAGTCGGAGCGCTGCTGGTTCAGGGTGGCGAAATCATATTCAGCAGCTCGATAGCCGGCTTTGGATGCGATTTGCAGAACGCCACCATCGACGGGGCGTACTGGGAAGGTGCTGCTCCGGTCCAAGTCATCGGCGACGGGGTGCAGATCAATGGCGGCTCCTACCAGATCCTTCCCAGAGGAATTTGCGCGATCACCGTCAAAGCCGGGGCCGCGGGCGTCCTGACGCTGAACGGGCTGCTGCTTTTCCGGGAAAAAAACGTGGGCGCCACGGACCACACGCACATGATCGACTGCTCGGGCACGGGTGCCTTTGAGGTCGATCTCAGCAACACTCGATCCTCGGAGTGGCCGTGGCGCAAGGCGAACGGGAATTCGAGCTTGGTCAAACGCAATGACGCCGGCACGACGGTCGTGCGCTATCGCAACCATCGAATGAGCATCACCGCCGCGGATCCCTATTCCTACATCCTCGATACGGATTCGGCTGGCAGTCTCCTGAGCGATTCGCAAGTGGACCACATGGGTTATACGACGACCGGGTGGAAGTTGATCGCCTCCGCAGATGGGACAACTCTGGCCAGCACAACGTCCAAAGGCCCGGCTGATTATTTGGCGGGTCAGCTGACCCTGAAGGCAAGCGGCCGCGCGATCGTCCTCAGCGGCGATCCAACGAATTTATCGACTATCCAGCATTCGATGTTGCGGGTCCGGCCCGGAGAGGGCTATTGGATTTCGGGCTGGATCAGGATGGCGACGGGTAAACAATCCGCCCTCATTGCATCGTTCTACGCGTTGAACGGGGAGGTGGTGTCCATCGACCCGATCGCCGATCAAAACTCGATCGGCCATGATGTGTGGACATTGTCAGAAGGCCCGATTACGGCGCCCGCGGCGGCGGCGTACATGGCGATAGGAATCTCTTCTCCCGGCGCGGCCGAGATTCTGTTCACCGACATGCGGGTTCGGAGGGCATGAATCCGAAAACTCCCGTCGGAAGAAGCCTACGCACGGCCATGACGGGGTTGTCCAGCGTTGCTGCGAGAGGGCTCGTTGGAATCACGAGTCTGATCACGATCCCGTTGATGCTGCGGCATCTTGGCGCGGAGCGGTTCGGATTGTGGATGTCGATTGCCTCGCTGCAGGCGATCCTGTCCATCGCAGATTTTGGGCTGGGAAACAGCCTTCTCAATGCGGTCTCGGTTGGGTTCGGCAAAGGCGACGAAGGGCTCATCTGGCGGTCGATTCGCACGGCGCTGCGAATGCAATGTCTGCTTTCAGCGGCCATAGGGGCCGCTTTTCTGGCTGCATACCCGTTTGTCGATTGGCCAAAGCTGTTCAACATCAGCAGCGTGTCGGCATCCGCCGAGGTGGGTCCGACCCTGTTGATATTGGTCCTGGCCTTTTGCCTGAGATTGATCATCAACGTGATTCAGCAGGCGCAAATGGGTCTGCAGCGCGGTTATTTGGCAAATCTCTGGACGGGTTTGGGAAACGGCCTTTCTCTGGCGGGAATAATCCTGGCACTGGAGCATGGAGCCGGGCTGCCGACGCTCTGCCTCATTTTCGTCGGTTGTCCGTTGGTGACAGGCGCAGCCAACGTCGTTTCATGGCTGTGGCGTATGGCGCCCAGAAGCCCAGCGAGCGGCGTCGAACGGGGTATGGATAGCGGCCTTCCAAAGCAGATGTTGCTCGTGGGACTGCAGTTCTTCCTTCTGCAGGCGACGGCGGCATTGATCGGCGGAATAGACCCCTTGATCGCCGGTCACATACTGGGGCCCAAGTCCGTCGCCGACCTTTCGGTGGCGCAAAAGCCATTCGAGCTGGTTTCCATATTTCTGGTGCTTCTCTCCCAGCCGCTGTGGCCCGCGTACCGCGAAGCCATCGTGTCGCGCGACGTTCGCTGGGTAAGGTGGACTCTGCTTCGGGCGCTGACGGCCGCACTGCTGGTTTCCGGAATCGCGGCAATTATCATGGGATTTGCGGGACGATATCTGATCTCGGTTTGGGCCGGGCCGAACGCGCATCCGTCCACGATGTTGATCGTGGGCTACGGAATCGCCGGTGTAGTCACCACGCTCCTGACACAGGCGTCGTTTTTCCTGAACGCCATGGGCAAGATCAATTTCCAGCTTGCGATTTTGGCCCCGGCGGCCGTCGTCGCACTGAGTCTAAAGATTGTGCTCACGGAGCATTTTGGACTGGCCGCCATACCGTGGACCACGGTCGTGGTCTGGGCGGTCATGACCGGCCCGCCGCTGATCCTGTATATGCGCCGCTTGATTCGACGTTTGCCCAGCATAAGCGTTTGAATGCCCGCGCTGGTAGGCCGGCAATGACAAGTCTCCTCGTTCAGTTTGGCCCGTACCAGCATTTTGGCAATGCGAAATCTGTATCCAAGGGAACATTCGCCCGGTCTAGTTTATGAGGAAAAGAGGTCGCGGGCGCCCTAGCGTGGATTCTATCCTTTCTCAGAAACGTGAACTCCATGACGGGGGGGATGGCCAGACCCTGGAAGTGAACAGGCGCGGTGCAGTTGTTGGGATGTATGTGAACGACTTCGAAGTCTTTGAGTATTTTCGCGAAAACCAGGCTTATGAGTTCGTAGCCCATTTTGTCGCAAAGAGCGTCGAGCCGGTGGAACTCGACGACCAGCATCCGGAATTTCCTCAATGTCTCCGGGCTCGTATCGAAAAGTACGCCGTATTCCGCGCCCTCGATGTCCATTTGTAAGATGAAGTCGGACTTGGTGGGCGCCTTGATGTTTATCCAACTTTCCAAGGTCATGAAATTCCCGGAGTCGACAGGACCAAGATATTTCTTTTCAAAATCGAAGAGCTCGTTTGCAACCGGCGGGGAATCGACGGAGTAGTCTGCGAGGAAGCACCGTATTCCTCTTTTGGTCAAGTCTTCTTCGAACGCCGCCACTTGTGAGACGCCGGGTGAAAAGCAGACATCGATCCCTTCGATATCGTTTGGTACGAGATATCCTCCGTCCGTCTCGCCCCCCAAACGAATCAGCTCGTGATTCGTCTGAAGTGGCTTGACCGATGAGAGGAAATCCAGAACTTTGGCCTTGTCCGTCGTCCTGCTGATTCGAATATGGTTACTCAGCAGGAGGTTTCTAATCGCATGCGTCAGTTTGAGAGCCATCGTGTAAATCTCTGTTGAAGTGTGCTCATTGGACTATTACTCGACATCATGATGCCGACGGCACCCGATCTGCTCCCTCTAGACGGTGATGTACTTCCTGCGCGGTAATGTACCTCGGCCCGTGCGCACGGTCAGGGGGGATAAGGAGTTGGAAGCCAACTGCTGCCTTTACGTTGGCTTCCAACTCCTTATCCCCCCTGACCTTGTGAATCGGTCAACATCACCGTGCCGAGGGCTAGCCGACGAATGAGCGAACCATCTCCGCAATTCCCGTTCGCAGATCCAGGGCCGGCCGCCAACCGAGCGCCTCCCGCGCAAGGCTCGAATCCACGCGCAAATTGGCCGTCAAACGATCCAGCTCGGTGCGTTTGCGCAATACGGTTGCCGCGGCGCGCAGGAGCGGTGCCGGACAGCGGAACAATCGCGCTTTCTTACCCATCGCGGCAGCCATCAACTGAAGCAGCTCCGGCGTTGAAAGATCCTCCCCGTCGGACACGTTGAAAGTGCGGCCGTTCGCGGACGGATGAAAAGCGCATAAAATCAGGAATTCGCATAGGTTGTGCACGCCGATGTAGCTGCGGGAATTGCGCACGCCGCCGAACGGCAGCGGCACGCCGCTGTTCACCAGGCGCAGAAGACGCAGGAAGTTTCCCTTGACGTGCGGCCCATAGGTCAGCGGCGGACGAACCACCACTATTTGCAGTGCTGAACTCTTGGCGAGTACTCGAAGACTTTGTTCCGCTTCCCACTTCGAAACCGCATATGGCTCCGCGGGCGAGGGCGCGTCGCTCTCGCTGAATATCCGGCCGCCGCTCGCGTTGCCGAGCACCCCGATCGAGCTCACGAACACGAATCGCGCCACGCGCGCTCGCGCGGCCAGCTCCGCGACGGCGAGCGCGCCATGGAGATTCACCTTGCGGAACTCTCCGAGAGGATCGTCGTGCGCTTCCCGCGTTACGTGTGCCCGTGCGGCCAGGTGAATCACCGCGCGCGCCTCCCGTATTGCCGACTCGAGCGATGGGTTGGCTATTTGACGCTCGCCGAGAACGAACTGCGTCCGGGTCAGCGGGATTACCTGATGGCCGGCCGACCCCAGCAATTCACAGAGTACCCGGCCTACGAAGCCGTCAGCACCCGTCACTGCAACTTTGGACGCGGTCATAGGGCGCGTCAGGTAGGGCGGCGCGGTGGTGGGTAGAATGCCATAATCCGATTATGGATCTTCCTGTGCCCCGGGTCGCAGTACTTCTTGCGACCTACAATGGAATCTCCTTCCTGGCCGATCAGGTGGAGAGCATATTGAAACAGAGCTCCTGCGCCGTGGATATTTGGGCAAGCGACGACCAATCGACCGACGGGACCTGGGAGTGGCTGTGCGACAGGGCGGGCAAAGAAGCGCGTATGTCGCTGCTTCCCCGCGTGGAGCGCTTCGGCAACGCGGCCCGAAATTTCTACAGACTCCTGCAAGACGTGGATGTTTCTCGATATCAATACATTGCGTTGTCCGATCAGGATGATATCTGGTTTTTGGAGAAATTGGCCTTGAGCATAGGACAGCTGCGCGAACGCAAAGCGGCGGCCGTGTCATCCGACGTCATTGCGCTGTGGCCTGATGGCAGGCAGCAGCTCATCAGGAAGTCCCAGAAGCAGCGCAGTCTCGATTTTCTTTTCGAATCCGCCGGTCCAGGGTGCACCTATGTGATGACGGCCGAATGCGCGGCAGGCTTCAAGCAATTCCTGGCGCGCAATCGAAGTGGTGCGGCGGCGGTGCAATTTCATGATTGGATGCTTTACGCATGGGTTCGCTCGCACGGGTTCACGTGGCATATCATGCCCCGTCCCACGATGCTCTACCGGCAGCACGACAAGAATGAGTATGGCGCAAACAGGGGATGGGCGGCATTCCGCCGCCGGCTGGCTCAGGTTCGTTCGGGTTGGTATCGGGAACAGATACTGCAGATCTCGCGGCTGGTCGGCGACGGCCCATCATTCACGGCCGAATGCGCGGCCACGATGCGCTTGGTGGAAGCACGCGGCATCCTCTCGAGAGTCGCCCTGGCCGCCAAGGTGCACAAGCTGCGGCGCGAATTGCAGGGTCGCGCTTGGCTTTTCCTGGCGTGCATGCTCGGCGGGATCTGATGAAACGAGCGTTCGATCTGCTGTTAGCCGCGTGCGCCGCAGTGCTGCTGGCGGTGCCCATTGTCATCATTGCCTTGCTCGTGAGATCGACTTCTGCCGGGCCGGCTTTGTACTGGTCGCAACGGGTCGGTAAAAACAACAGGATTTTCAGCATGCCGAAGTTCCGCAGCATGCGTATGGGCACGCCCGCCGTGGCCACGCATTTATTACATAACCCGGACACCTATGTAACAACTATCGGACGCTTGCTACGCAAGACGAGCTTGGATGAATTGCCGCAGCTGTGGAGCATCCTCAAGGGGGACATGAGCTTCGTCGGGCCGCGTCCTGCGCTGTTCAACCAGGCGGACCTGATCGAGTTGCGCACCCGGCAGGGTGTGCATGCGTTGGCGCCTGGGCTGACCGGCTGGGCGCAAGTCACAGGCCGCGACGAGCTGCCGATCCCTGAGAAGGTGCAGCGGGACGTTGAGTATCTGCGGCGAAGGTCTTTCTGGTTCGATCTTCGTATCCTGTGGCTGACAGCCGTCAAAGTGTTGCGCGGGGACGGGGTTTCACACTGAAGGTTCGGCTCCAAAGCCTGCGCGAGGTTCCCGCTCGAAATCCAAGCGGGCGGGGGGAGCCGGGGTAAAGCGGGCGACCCGGAAGGTCTCCGGTAGGACTTTTCCCACAGCACGAGAGCCGCGGCAGCGGGACAGGACGTCCCGGCTTTCAATTATGCTCATCCCTCATGTATCAGTCACATCAATCGGTTAGAGTTCCGCAGCGTATACCTATTTTTTGGAGAGAGACTTGGCGAAGACAGCATTGATTACGGGAATCACCGGGCAGGACGGCGCCTATCTTGCCGAGCTGCTGCTACAAAAGGGGTACGCCGTCCACGGCGTCAAACGGCGGGCTTCCTCATTCAATACCGACCGCATAGACCACCTGTACCAGGATCCGCACGACACGGATGTGCGGCTGCAGCTGCACTATGGGGACTTGACGGATTCGACCAATCTCATTCGAATCATCCAGGAGGTTCAGCCGGACGAAATCTACAATCTGGCGGCCCAAAGCCATGTCGCCGTGTCGTTCGAAACCCCCGAATACACCGCCAACTCGGATGCGATCGGCACGCTGCGGGTGCTCGAGGCCATTCGCATCCTCGGTCTCGAGAAGCAGACCCGGTTCTATCAAGCCTCCACCTCCGAGATGTTCGGCAAAGTGCAGGAAATTCCGCAACGCGAGACGACGCCGTTCTATCCCAGGTCCCCGTACGGCGCAGCCAAGGTGTATGCGTATTGGATTACGGTCAACTACCGCGAAGCCTACGGTTTGTATGCCTGCAACGGCATCCTGTTCAATCACGAGTCGCCGATGCGGGGTGAGACCTTCGTATCGCGGAAGATCACCCGCGCTTTGACGCGCATCAAGGTCGGTCTTCAGGAAACGCTGCACCTCGGCAATCTGGATTCGCGGCGCGATTGGGGCCATGCGCGAGACTATGTGCGGGCGCAATGGCTGATGCTGCAACAGGAAGAGCCCGAAGATTTCGTCATCGCGACCGGCAAGCAGTATTCGGTGCGCGACTTCGTGGTTGCCGCGGCTTCATTGCTCGATATGAAGATCGAATGGCAGGGCGACGGCGTGGATGAAGTCGGTATCGACACGGTGACGGGGCGCCGGCTCGTTCGGGTGGATCCCCGCTATTTCCGGCCCACCGAGGTGGAGACGCTGTTGGGAGACGCCACCAAAGCTCGAGAGAAGCTGGGCTGGACCGCGGAAGTCAGCTTCTCGGAGTTGGTGAGAGAAATGGTCGAATCCGATTTGGATCTGGCCAAGCGTGACTCATTGGTGGAGAAAGAGGGCTACAAAGTTTACAAGCACCATGAGTAGTCTGCCGTGCAGATAACCAAGACATCGAGAATCTACGTTGCCGGCCACCGTGGTTTGGTGGGTTCGGCCGTGGTGCGCGCGTTGCAGAACGGCGGTCATGAGAATTTGATCCTGCGGTCCCACCACGAACTGGACCTCACCGATCAGCTCGCGGTTCGGCAATTCTTCGAGGCCGAGCGTCCGGATGCCGTCATCATGGCCGCGGCGCGTGTGGGCGGCATTCACGCCAACAATTCTTTTCCCGCGACGTTCATCCGCGACAATCTCCTGATTCAGGATAACGTGATCGACTCGGCGCAGCGTTCGGGCGTGGCGAAGTTCGTCTTCTTGGGCTCGAGCTGCATCTACCCGAAGCTGGCCCCGCAACCCATCAAGGAAGATTATCTGCTCACGGGTCCGCTCGAGCCGACGAACGAGTGGTACGCGATCGCCAAGATCGCCGGCGTGAAGATGTGCCAGGCGTATCGCCGGGAATATGGATTCAACGCCATTTCTTTGATGCCCACCAATCTCTACGGACCGGGCGACAATTTCGATTTGCAGAACTCGCATGTGTTGCCGGCGTTGATCCGGCGGTTTCATGAGGCTAAAACGCGAGGCGACGGCCGCGTGACGGTCTGGGGAACCGGTACGCCGCGGCGCGAGTTTCTGCACGTCGATGACCTGGCCGATGCGGTGTTGTACCTATTACAGAACTATGACGCCGAGCCGATCGTCAATATAGGCTGGGGTCAGGACGTTACGATCCGCGAACTTGCGGAACTGGTCCTGTCGGCGATCGGCTACGGGGGCCGCTTGGAATTCGATTCGACCAAGCCGGATGGCACGCCGCGTAAATTATTGGATGTGACCCGCTTGACCGATCTGGGCTGGAAGCCTCGCATCTCTCTCGAAAGCGGAATTGCACGAACCTACGCTTGGTTCAAGGAGCATTCAGCCGACGCGCGACTCTAGACGCACCGCAGTGTAGTCAACCCAGTCGAGTTTTGAGCGTTGTGCGTGGTAACGCACCATAAACTTGGCCTCGCCAGGGTACTAATGCGTACACTGTGCGACAGGGAGAAATATCCTGTCGGCGTTGAAGTTGAACGAGTGGCCGCCGGTGAGGATGCGTGTCAGGGAGGTTGACTTTGCGTTCCAAGACATTGGAAATATCTGACGACTTTGCACAGCAAACCGTGGAATTGCCACGGCCGTTGAAACGGGTCGTTACGGTTTGTGCCGATTCGGCCATGATGCCCCTGGCCCTGTGGGCTGCCTTGAGTCTGAAGGCCGGCCACCCCGCATTCTCCATCGCCGATTGGCCCGCCTATGTAGCCGTGGTGGCCATCAGCACTCCGATATTCGTGCGAATGGGTTTGTACCGGGCCGTCATCCGCTTTCTCGGGCATCAGGCCGTGTTCGCCGTTGCCTTCGCGGTGCTCTTGGCCGGCGTCTTTCTGGTGGGATTCGGGCTCTTGCTGCCCATACCGGCGCTTTCCTTCAGCGTCGTCACGATCTATTCCTGCCTGACCTTGCTGTATGTCGCCGGTTCCCGTTTCGTGGTTCGCTACTATCTGCTCACCCACTACCTGCAGCCGACGGTCGCTCGGGTGGCCATCTATGGGGCGGGCGACGCCGGGGCACGCCTGTCCACCGCATTGGCGAGCACCCGTGCCTTCGACCCCTTGGCCTTCATCGACGACAAGAAGAGCTTGCATGGGCGCATGGTCAACGGGATCAAGGTTTACTCGCCCGACCAGCTGCCTGCTTTGATCAAAGATCGCAACATTGACCGCGTTCTGCTAGCGCTGCCGTCCCTGACCCGGCGCCGGCGCCGGGAAATCTTGAACGAACTGGAGCCTCTGGGGGTGCACGTACAAACGGTTCCCGAATTCGAACAGTTGGTCACGGGCAATGCATCGGTCGGCGACATCCGCGAGGTGGATGTCGCGCGATCTGCTCGGACGCGATTCGGTGCCGCCCAAGGCGGGATTGTTCGATGCCTGCATTCGCGATCGCGTGGTCATGGTGACGGGCGCCGGCGGCTCCATCGGCTCCGAATTGTGCCGGCAGATCGTCGGTCTTGGACCTAAGCGGCTGATCCTGTTCGAAATGTCCGAGCTGGCTCTATACAACATCGAGCGCGAGCTGCGTGCTTTCGCAGAACAACATTCGATCAAAATAGAGTTGGTCGGACTCATCGGCAACGCGCATCACAAGTTTCGCATGCGGGATATTCTGCAGGCGTACCGGGTGCAAACGGTGTATCACGCCGCCGCTTACAAGCATGTCCCGATCGTCGAACGGAACGTGATCGAGGGCATCCACAACAACGTGATCTCGACCTGGTACACGGCCGAGGCCGCCCATGAGGCCGAAGTGGAAACCTTCGTCCTGGTGTCCACCGACAAGGCCGTGAACCCCACCAATGTGATGGGCGCCACCAAGCGGTTCGCGGAAATGGTTCTGCAGGGCCTGCAGCGCCGGGGCAGCAAGACGCGGTTTTGCATGGTGCGTTTCGGCAATGTACTGGCATCGTCGGGTTCGGTCGTGCCGCTGTTCAACGAGCAGATCAAGGCGGGCGGCCCTGTCACCGTGACTCACCCGGAGGTGATCCGCTACTTCATGACCATCCCGGAGGCCGCGCAGCTGGTAATCCAGGCGGGCTCCATGGCGGAGGGCGGCGATGTGTTCGTGCTCGACATGGGCAAGCCGGTACGTATCGAAGATCTGGCTCGGCGGATGATCAATCTGATGGGATTGACCGTCCGCGATGAGCAGCATCCCGACGGGGACATCGAAATCTCCTATACCGGCCTGCGCCCGGCGGAAAAGCTCTATGAGGAATTGCTGATAGGCAACAATGTCACCGGGACCGAGCACCCGATGATCCTGCGAGCCATCGAGCACTCCCTGCCCTGGGAGGAGGTTCAGTTCTTGCTCGAAGAGATCTTGGTGGCGATGAGCCGGTTCGATTGTCATCGTGCACTGCATTTGTTGGGCGAAGTCGTCGAGGAATACAAGCCGATCCCTGAATCGCACGATCTGGTGTGGGCGCGGCAGACCACCTTGATCGCCGATGACCGCAAAGTAACCAGTCTGAAACCCCGCCGCATTGTAAGAAACAGCGGACCCACCGATACTGCGCATCCCTAGCGGGCACCCGCCCGCTCGCGAGGAGCAGGTGTGTCAAACGGAAGCATTCTAGTTACGGGCGGTGCCGGCTATATCGGCAGCCACGTGGTGCGGCAATTGGGCGAGGCCGCCGAAAAGGTGGTCGTCCTCGATAACCTCGGCCGAGGTTTCAGGCAGGCGGTGACCGCGGGCGAACTCGTCGTCGGCGATGTGGGCGACCATGCACTGGTGTCGCGGCTGCTGGTCGATCATCGGGATCGACACCGTCATGCATTTTGCGGCCCACACCGTCGTGCCGGAGTCGGTGGCCCAGCCGCTCAAGTACTACGGCAACAACACCTGTGCCACACGCGCCCTGCTGCAGGCTTGCATCGAGCACAAGGTCAAGAATTTCATCTTTTCGTCCACGGCGGCGGTTTACGGCATGCCGGACCAGGGCTATGCCGACGAAGAATCGCCGACCCGACCCATCAATGCCTACGGCACTTCCAAGCTCATGAGCGAGTGGATGCTGCGCGATGTCGCCGCGGTCAATCCGCTGCGTTATGTTGCACTGCGCTATTTCAATGTGGCGGGTTCCGACCCGGAGTGCCGGATCGGGCAGGCGACGCCGGGGGCGACCCTGCTGACGAAGGTGGCCTGCGAGGCCATGGTGGGCAAGCGTCCCCATGTGTCTGTATTCGGCAGCGACTATTCCACTCCGGACGGCACGGGGGTGCGCGACTATCTGCACGTCGAGGACCTGGCCGCGGCGCATTTGAACGCTCTGAATTATCTGCGCGCCAACGGTCAATCGGTGACGCTGAACGTCGGCTACGGCCACGGCTATTCGGTACGCGAGGTGCTGCGCATGGTGGAAGCAGTCGGCGGGCGGTCCCTGACCATCCGCGAGGAGGCGCGGCGTGCCGGCGATCCCGCCTACCTCGTAGCGCGGGCCGACCGCATCCGTGCAGAGCTCGGGTGGCAGCCGCGCTACGACGATCTGCAGGCGATCGTGACCCATGCCCTGGCCTGGGAGCGAAAGCTGCAGCGTGCGCCTTGGGGCTGAGCCGAACGGGAGCCTTGGGGCTGAGGCGACGCGTATGCCCGCGAACCATCGCCGCTTTACTTGATTCTGCAAATCCGCTAGGCTTTCAGGTCATTTTTTCCAGTTAAATCAGAATATTACGTATGAGAATCACGATCTTCGGCTCCGGCTACGTGGGCCTGGTCACAGGCGCCTGTCTGGCCGATGCCGGCAACAACGTGGTGTGCGTCGATGTCGATGAACGCAAGATCGCCATGCTCAAGCGAGGCGAGGTGCCGATCCACGAACCGGGCCTGGACGCCGTCGTGAAACGCAATTTCGATGCCGGCCGCCTGCAGTTCACCACCAACGCCAAGGAGGGTGTGGATCATGGGCTGTTCCAGCTGATTGCGGTGGGCACGCCGCCCGACGAGGACGGCTCGGCGGACCTGCGCTATGTGCTGGCGGTGGCGCGCTCCATCGGCGAACACATGGGTGAGTACAAGGTCGTGATCACCAAATCGACGGTCCCGGTGGGCACCGCCGACAAGGTGCGCCAGGCGGTGGGAGAATCGCTGGCGCAGCGTAAGGCGGCCATCGAGTTCGATATGGTCTCGAACCCGGAATTTCTCAAAGAAGGGGCGGCCATCAGCGATTTCATGCGGCCTGACCGGGTGATCGTCGGTACGGATTCGGACCGCGCGGCGGAGTTGCTGCGGTCGCTGTACGAACCGTTTACCCACAATCGCGACCGCATGATCGTCATGGACGTCCGCTCCGCCGAGCTGACCAAGTACGCGGCCAATGCCATGCTCGCCACCAAGATCAGCTTCATGAACGAATTGGCCAATCTGGCGGAACACTTCGGTGCCGATATCGAATCGGTGCGGGTGGGGATAGGGTCGGACCCGCGCATCGGTTATGCCTTCATCTACCCCGGCGTCGGTTATGGCGGCTCGTGCTTTCCGAAGGATGTCCAGGCGCTGAAGCGCTCGGCGGACGAGGTGGGCTACGACGCCAGCGTCCTTGCAGCGGTGGAGAGCGTCAATAACCGCCAGAAGCACGTGCTGTTCAAGAAGATCAAGGCGCACTTCGGCGATTTGCGGGGCAAGACCATCGCCCTGTGGGGCCTGGCCTTCAAGCCGAATACGGACGATATGCGCGAAGCGGCCAGCCGTGTCTTGATGGAATCCTTGTGGTCGGAGGGCGCCCGGGTGCGGGCCTACGATCCGGTCGCCATGCCCGAGTGTCTGCGGATTTACGGCGAGCGGGCCGATCTGGTTCTGTGCAAGACCAGCCCGGAGGTCATGCAGGGCGCGGATGCTTTGGCCATCGTGACCGAATGGCGCGAATTTCGCAGTCCGGATTTCGAGTACATCCGGGGCGCACTGCGCACGCCCGCAATATTCGATGGACGGAATCTTTATGACCCTGAACAAATGGCGCGTGCCGGCTTCAGCTATTATGCGATCGGCCGCGGCAAACCCACCAAAAGCGAGTGAATTGTGGCTTTATTAGTTCCAGTAATTTTGTCGGGCGGCGCCGGTACTAGGCTCTGGCCGCTGTCGCGAGAAATGTATCCCAAGCAATTGCTGGCCCTGACCGGCAAGCACACGATGCTGCAGGATACGGTGCTGCGTCTGGCGGGCATTGCGGGCGCCGCACCGCCCATCGTGGTATGCAACGAAGCACATCGCTTTACCGTGGCCGAGCAGATACGCGCGCTGGGCATGGGCGCAGCGGCAATTCTTCTGGAACCCGCAGGCCGCAACACGGCGCCCGCGGTGGCGCTTGCGGCCCTCAGGGCGCAGCAGATCGATCCTGACGCCACCCTCGTGGTGGCGCCGGCGGATCACGTGATCCGTGCGTTGCGCGTGTTCCAAACCGCGGCCGAAACGGCGGCGGCTCTCGCGCAGGACGGCAAGCTCGTGACTTTCGGCATCGTGGCGCATGCGGCTGAGACCGGCTACGGCTATATTCGACGTGGAGAGGGCCCGAGCAACGGTCCCGCCTATCCCGTGGCGCAATTCATCGAGAAACCGCCGCTGGATCTGGCGACGCAGTTCGTCGCCTCGGGCGACTATTACTGGAACAGCGGCATGTTCGTGTTCAAGGCGAGCCGCTATCTGGAGGAGCTCGGCGCGCTGGCGCCTGACATTCTCGAGGCCTGCCGGGCCGCGTTCGGCGCGGCCAAGACGGATCTGGACTTCATGCGCATCGACAAGGCCGAATTCGAAAAGTGCCGCAGCGAGTCGATCGACTATGCGGTGATGGAGAAGACCCGCGATGCCTTGGTTCTGCCGCTCGACGCGGGCTGGAGCGACGTCGGTTCCTGGTCATCGCTGTTCGACGCCTTGCCGGCCGACGAAGAGGGCAATGTCCTGCAGGGCGATGTCATGGTGCACGACACTCACGACTGTTACGTGCACTCCACCAGCCGCCTAGTCGCGGCGGTGGGCATGGACGATCACATCATCGTCGAAACCAAGGACGCCATTTTGGTGGCGCCCAAGGAACGAGTGCAGGATGTGAAGGATCTGGTCGCCATGATCAAGAAGTCCGGGCGCAGCGAGTCGTCCCTGCATCGCGAGGTATTCAGGCCCTGGGGCAGCTTCGACAGCATCGACAACGGCGAGCGCTTTCAAGTGAAGCGCCTGTCGATCAAGCCTGGCGCGGTGCTGTCGCTGCAGATGCACCACCATCGCGCCGAGCATTGGATCGTGGTGCAGGGCACGGCACGCGTCACCTGCAACGACAAGACGTTCCTATTGTCGGAGAACGAATCGACCTATATTCCCATCGGCGCCACGCACCGCATCGAGAATCCCGGCAAGGTGCCGCTGCACGTCGTCGAAGTGCAATCGGGATCTTATTTGGGCGAGGACGACATCGTGCGCTTCCAGGACAATTACGGCCGCCAAGGGACCAGTACTTGAAATCGATCACCTGCTTCAAGGCGTACGATTTACGCGGCCGGATTCCTGTCGAGCTGAATGACGATGTGGCTTACCGCGTGGCGCGCGGCTACGCGCAGTTTCTCACTCCGAAGCGCATCGTGGTGGGGCGCGACATCCGGCTGTCGAGCGCCGGCCTCGCCGACGCCGTGTGCCGCGGACTGACCGACAGCGGCGTCGATGTGGACGACATCGGCGTTTGCGGGACCGAAGGGGTGTACTTCGCGACTTTCAACGATGCGGCGGCGGACGGCGGCATCATGGTGACCGCCAGCCACAATCCGCCCGATTACAACGGCATGAAATTCGTGCGCGAGCGCTCGAAGCCGATCAGCGGCGATAACGGCCTGCGGGAGATTCGTGAGTTCGCGGAACGCGGCGAGTTTCCCGCGGCGACGCGTGCCGGCGTGCGCCGGCAGATCGACACCATGGATGCCTATGTGGCGCACCTGCTGTCCTATGTCGATATCGGGAAGCTCAAGCCGCTCAAGATCGTGGTCAATGCCGGCAACGGCGGAGCGGGCCTGGTCATCGACCAGCTCGAGCCCAAGCTGCCGTTCGAGTTCGTCAAAGTACACCACGAGCCGGACGGCCGATTCCCGAACGGCATCCCGAACCCCATGCTCGAGGAGAACCGCGCGCCCACGGCCGAGGCCATCCGCCGGCACGGCGCGGATTTCGGCATTGCCTGGGACGGTGATTTCGACCGCTGCTTTTTCTTCGACGAGAAGGGCGGTTTCATCGAGGGGTACTACATCGTCGGCCTGCTGGCCTCCGTTCTGCTGCGAGGCTCTCCCGGCGGCAAGGTGGTGCACGATCCGCGTCTGACCTGGAACACCGTGGAAGTGGTCAAGGCGAACGGCGGTGTCCCGGTGCTTTCGAAATCCGGCCATGCCTTCATCAAGGATCGCATGCGCGAGGTCGATGGTGTCTACGGCGGCGAAATGAGCGCGCATCATTACTTCCGGCGTTTCGCTTATTGCGACAGCGGCATGATTCCCTGGCTCATCGTCGCGCAAATCTTGAGCGAGTCGGGCGTGGCGCTGTCGCAGCTGGTCGGCGAGCGCATCGGCTTGTTTCCCGTAAGCGGCGAGCTCAACTATCGGGTGCCCGACGCCAAGGCGACCATCGCCGCGTTCGAAGCGCACTACGCGCCGCAGGCGATCGTCGTGGACCGTACCGACGGGGTGTCTTTCGAGTTCGCGGACTGGCGCTTCAACCTGCGCAGCTCGAACACCGAGCCCCTGATACGGCTCAACGTCGAGGCACGAGGTTCGGTGGATCTCATGCGCGCCAGGACCCAGGAATTGCTGTCGGCGCTGAAGGCGCAAGGCGCGGTCGCGGCGGACGCTTAACGGGGGCATGAGCATGGCCGCCATTCCCAAACTCAGCGTCGTCATTCCGGTGTACAACGAAGAGGCGGTGCTGCCGACATTGTTCGGGCGCCTGTACCCGGTGCTCGATGCGCTCGGCATCCCGTATGAAATCGTGTTCGTCAACGACGGCAGCCGGGATCGCTCGGTCGCCGTCCTGCGCGAGCAGTTCTCGGCGCGGCCGCGGCACACGCGCGTGGTGCTGTTTCATGCGAATTTCGGCCAGCATTCGGCGGTCATGGCGGGGCTTGCCTACGCGCGCGGCGAGTACGTGGTCACTCTGGATGCGGATCTGCAAAATCCGCCGGAAGAGATCGGCAAATTGGTCGGCATGCTCGAGCAGGGATACGACTATGTCGGCACCATCCGCCAGCAGCGCCAGGATTCGTGGTGGCGGCGCTGGTTCTCCAAGCGCATCAATAAGCTGCGCGAGCTGATCACGCCGGTGCGCATCACCGACCAGGGCTGCATGATGCGCGGCTACGCGCGCTCGGTCGTCACGGCCCTCAATCAGACGCGGGAAGTGAATACCTTCATTCCGGCGTTGGCATCCCTGTATGCCATGAGGCCCATCGAGGTGCCCATCGCCCACGAGGAACGCTTCGCGGGTCGCTCGAAGTATTCCATGTACAGCCTGATTCGCCTGAACTTCGACCTGATCACGGGCTTCTCCGTGGTGCCGCTGCAGCTCTTTTCGATGGTGGGCATGACGGTGGCGATGTTCTCCGCCCTGTTCGTGCTGTATCTGTTCGTGCGGCGAATCATCGTGGGACCGGAAGCCGAAGGCGTATTCACCCTGTTCGCCCTGGTGTTCTTCCTGATCGGGGTGGCGCTGTTCGGCATCGGCTTGCTGGGTGAATACGTCGGGCGCATCTACGCCCAGGTACGCGAGCGGCCGCGCTACATCGTGGAGGCGGTGCTGGAGGAGGGGAGCGAGTCTGGGGAGCCGGTCCCGGTGGAGGTATCCTCCGCCCAGACTGGCGCCGGGCACGGCCAGGCTGTCCGGCGGTGACTCGCGCGGTAGTATTCGCCTACAGTGAAGTCGGAGTTCGCTGTGTGCGCGAGCTATTGGCGCAGGGCGTGGAGATTCCCTTGCTGTTCACTCACGCCGATGATCCCGGCGAGAGCCGGTGGTTCGGCAGCGTGCGTGAACTGGCCGAGGCGCACGAACTACGCGTCGAAACACCGGAAGATCCTAATACGCCGGAATGGGTGGCGGCAGGGGCGGCCGTGGCCCCGGACTTTTTGTTCTCGTTTTATTATCGCTACATGCTGGGGAAAGCCTGGCTGACCGTGCCGCGCCGCGGAGCGCTCAACATGCACGGATCGCTGCTGCCTCGATACCGGGGCAGGGCGCCGGTGCATTGGGCCATTCTCAAAGGTGAGTCGGTGACCGGCGCCAGCCTGCACTACATGCTGGAAAAGCCCGATGCGGGTGCGCTGGTGGATCAGCAATCCATCGCTATTTTGGAGAATGATACGGCGCTCGACGTGTCGCTCAAGGTGGCCGGCGCGGCCGAGCAGGTGCTGCGGCGCAGCCTGCCGGCATTGGCGGCGGGCACGGTGCAGGCGAGGCCGCTGGACCTCGAGGCGGGGTCCTATTTCGGCCGGCGCCGGCCTGAAGAAGGGCGCATCGATTGGCGCTGCCCGGCCCGCGCGGTGCATGACCTGGTACGGGCCGTGGCACCGCCCTTTCCGGGCGCGTTTACCGAGGTCAACGGGTGTAGGCTGGCGATTCTCGAGACGCGCCTGGACGCACAGCCGGCCCGGCACGCGCGTCAAGCGCCCTGTCTGTATGCCGAGGGCGGGGAATGGTTTGCCGACTGCGTCGACGGACGGCGCCTGCGGATCCTGCAGCTCGCGTTCGACGGCAAGCCCGTGACGCCGGATAATGCGCCGCCGGCCTTGGCGCAGCAGCCGCTCGTACTTAGTACCGCGGCACGGTGATGTTGACCGGGTCACAAGGTCAGGGGGGATAAGAGGCTGGACGCCAACGTAAAGACAGCAGTTGGCGTCCAGCCTCTTATCCCCCCTGACCGTGCGCACCTGGCCGACGTACATCATCGCGTCGACGGAGCAGTTCGATACGCGAGCTAAATATGAGAGCAATGGAATTTTCGTGAGTAGGGGCTTATTGTGAAAAACGTTCTGATTCTCGGGGTCAATGGATTCATCGGCCATCATTTGAGCAAGTACATCCTGGCTCACACCGATTGGCATATATACGGCATGGATTTGCAATCCGAGCGCGTCGGCACGCTGCTCGGCAATCCCCGCTTTCACTTCGTGGAAGGCGACATCACGATCAATCTGGAATGGGTCGAGTACCACGTCCGCAAGTGCGATGTGATTCTGCCGCTGGTGGCCATCGCGACGCCGGCGACCTACGTGCGCGAGCCGCTGCGAGTGTTCGAGCTGGACTTCGAGGCCAATCTGCCCATCATCCGCCACTGCGTCAAATACAAGAAGCGGGTGGTGTTTCCGTCGACATCCGAAGTGTATGGAGCCAGCAAGGACAAGGAATTCGATTCCGATACGACGGAGCTGGTGTTGGGCCCCATTCACAAGCAGCGCTGGATTTACTCCTGCGTGAAGCAGCTGCTGGACCGGATCATCTACGCCTACGGCCAGCAAGGGCTGCAGTTCACTTTGTTCCGCCCCTTCAACTGGATCGGCTCCGGCCTCGATAGCATGGACGATCCCAAGGAGGGCAGTTCGCGCGTGCTCACGCAGTTCCTCGGCCACATCGTGCGCGGCGAACCGATCAAGCTGGTGGACGGCGGCAAGCAAACGCGCGCCTTCACCTTCATCGACGATGCGGTCGAATGCCTGACCAAGGTCATCGACAACCCGGGCGGCATCGCCGACGGCAAGATCTACAATATCGGCAATCCCT
This sequence comes from uncultured Gammaproteobacteria bacterium, assembly GCA_963807505.1. Classification (GTDB taxonomy): domain Bacteria; phylum Pseudomonadota; class Gammaproteobacteria; order Steroidobacterales; family Steroidobacteraceae; genus Bog-1198. Next base: position 444,988 of record CAWECC010000004.1, read on the forward strand.
ATAATTCCTATTCGATCCGCGAGCTGGCGCAGATGATGCTGGACATCGCCCTGGCCCGGCCGGAGTACGCGCCCACTGCGCGCAATACCCGGCTCGTCGATATTTCGGCGCTGGACTATTACGGCAAGGGATATGCGGACATTCCGGCGCGCCTGCCGTCCATCAAGAACACCTCGGCGGAACTGGGCTGGACGCCCAAGACCGACATGCGTGCGGCATTGAACGCCATATTCGATTCCTACGCCCATAGCCTGCCGTCGGCCTCGGCGCTGTTGTCACACGATGCTTGATGGCGCGCGCATCGGCCTGAAGGTCGATGTCGACACCCTGCGGGGCACGCGCGAAGGCGTGCCGCGGCTCATGGCGCTGTTCAAGAAGCATGGCGTCGATGCCACCTTCTATTTTTCGGTGGGACCCGACCACACGGGACGCGCCATGCGCCGGGTGTTTCGCAAAGGTTTTGCACAGAAGGTCGCACGCACCTCGGTGCTCAAGCACTATGGCTTGAAGACCCTGTTATATGGCGTATTGCTGCCGGGGCCGGACATAGGGCGCAGCGCCGGCGCGGTCATGCGCAGCGTGCACGACGCCGGCTTCGAAGTGGGTTTGCATACCTACGATCATGTGCGTTGGCAGGACTACGTGGCCAAGGCCACGGCGGCCTGGACGCGGGTGGAATTCGAGCGGGGCATCGAAGGTTTTCAGCGCGTGTTCGGCTTCCCACCGCAATCGCATGCTGCCGCGGGCTGGCAGATCAACGCTCACGGCCTCGAGCTCGAAGCGGAGTACGGCCTGCGCTACGCCAGCGATACCCGCGGTGGACCGCCGTTCCTTCCTGCGCTGGCGCACGGCGTCAGTGCCTGTCCGCAGCTGCCTACCACGCTACCGACCTTCGACGAGGTCCTGGGCGTCGACGGTGTCGATGAGGCGAGTATTGCGGACGCCGTGTTCAGCTTGTCCAAGGCGGCGGGCGCCGCCGATGCCGAATCTGCGGCCGGGGTTGCCACGGGTGCCCGTGCAGGCTCGTGCGGCGATGGCTTGCAGGTATTCACTCTGCACGCAGAGCTCGAGGGCATGCTGCTGCTCGATGCCTTCGAATCCCTGCTGGTGAAATGGCGGGACTCGGGTGCGTCCATCACGCGCATGGCCAAGATTCATGAAGCTGGCGATGCGGCGGCCATTGCCCACGCGAGCGGTGGTCATGGGCGAAGTGGCGGGACGCTCCGGTTTGTTGGCGGTTCACGGCGTCGACGTGAACGTCCTCGCCGCCGGCGCGCGCGCGAACGGTGGATGTACTGGGCGCTGGCCGCGCTGCTCGCCATGGTGTGGCTCGCGACCTTGTCCACGCGTCCGCTGTTCAATCCCGATGAAGGCCGCTACGCGGAAATTCCGCGCGAGATGCTGAGCGGCGGCGACTGGGTCATTCCGCACTTGAACGGCCTGGCCTATATCGAGAAGCCGCCGCTGCAGTACTGGGCGACGGCCATGAGCTATCAGCTTGCTGGGACCGACTGCGTTCGCCGCGCGCTTGTATTCGGCGCTGACGGCTCTGGGGACGGTGTTCCTGGTCTGGCTGGCCGCACGCCGGCTCTGGGGCGCGGATGCCGGGCGGCGCGCTGCGCCGGTGCTGTGCGGCATGCTGATGTTCGTGGCGCTTGGGCCAGATGCTGACCCTGGACATGAGCCTGACGTTTTATATGACGTTGAGCCTCGCGGCATTCCTGCTGGCCCAGCGGTCAGCCCAGTCCCGCGGCTGGATGTTGCTGGCATGGGCGGCGGCCGGATGCGGCGTACTCACCAAGGGGCTGGTCGCCGCGGCCATCCCGGCCGCCGTGCTGATTCTGTACAGCGCTGTATTCACGCGATTTCACGCCCATGGCGCCGGCTGCACTTGAAATGGGGGCTGCCGCTGTTTCTCTGCATCACGGTGCCCTGGCACTGGCTCGCGGCGCGGCGGCTGGCGGATTTCCTGGAGTTCTTCTTCGTTCATGAGCATGTGGCGCGGTACCTGACTCCCGCCGCCGACCGCCAGGAGCCGTGGTGGTTCTTCGCCGCAGTGTTCCTGGGCGGCAGCGTGCCCTGGACATTGCCGGCGCTGCGGGTGCTGGGCGCCGGGTGGCGGCGGGCTGTTCCCCCCGCGGCCTTCGACCCGGGCCTGTTCCTGTGGATCTGGGTGGTGTTCATCGGCGTCTTTTTTTCCCTGTCCGACTCCAAGCTCATGCCCTACATACTGCCCGGCATGCCGGCCTTGACGCTGCTCATCTGCGCCCAACCCGCGCAGCGGCTGAGGCGCGATTTTCGCATCACGGCCGCACTGACCCTGGTCGCCGGCTTGGCGCTGGGAGTGGCGAGCCTGAAGTGGCCGAGTGTCGTCTCTGCGTCGGATCGCAGCCACTACTTCCTGCCGCTGGCAAGACCGGCGGGGGAGATAGGGGTGTTGCTCGCGCTGTCGGGCGCCTATGTGCTCCTGCGCCACAGGGAAGACGCAACGCGAGCCGGAGTATTTCTCGGCGTGGGCTGGTGCCTGGCGTGGTTGCTGCTGATCCGCGCCGCGGCCCTGGTCGCGCCCATTTACTCCGGCGTGGATCTCGCGGCCGCGCTTCCGGCCGCCGAGCGCGATGCGCCGCTGTACAGCGTCGGTACCTACGATCAATCTCTGACCTTCTATTTGCGCCGAACCGTCATGTTGGTGGCGTATCGTGGCGAACTGGATTATGGACTGCGCAAGGCGCCCGACGCCGAGATTGCCGATGTGGCGGAGTTCCTGCGCCGCTGGTCCACGCAAACCCGCGCTTACGCGGTGATGGAGAAACGGATGTTCGATGATCTCAAAGCCGCGGCGTGCCGATGCGCCTGGTCGGCGCAGACGTCAATCGCGTGCTGGTGGCGCGGCAATGAGCTGGATAACCTGGGCGCTGATCCTGACGGGCGTGGGATTGAACGCCGCCGCGCAATTGCTGCTCAAAGTGGCGACCCGGCCGCTGGCGCATTTCTCGGAGTTCAGCGCCGATACCCTGGGCGGCGCCATCGTGATCCTGTCCAAGAGCCCGCCGTTTTGGACCGGCATGGTGTGCTACGGCGCGAGCGTATGCGTGTGGCTGGCGGCCTTGTCCAAGGCGCCGGTCAGCACCGCCTATCCCATGCTGTCGCTGGGCTACGTCGTGGTGGCGGCGGTGTCGGTGCTGTGGCTGGGCGAGAGCATGGCGCCCGCCAAGGTGCTTGGCATCGCGTTGATTTGCGGCGGTGTGATTCTCGTTTCCAGGAGTTCGACATGAAGCCCTTTCTTCCGTTTACGCGGCCGTCCATCGATGCGGAGAGCATCGCGGCGGTCGCCGATGTGTTCCGTTCGGGTCAATTGGCGAGCGGGCCGAAGGTGCAGGCCTTCGAAGCGGCGCTCGCGGCCTATCTGGGCGGCAGACCGCCACGTGCGGGTCATGACCTCGGCCACCGCCGGTCTGGAGATGGCGCTGGAAGTCGCCGGTATCGGCCCGGGCGACGAAGTCATCGTTCCCGCCATGAGCTTTGCGGCGAGCGCCAATGTGGTCGCGCGCGTGCGCGCCAAGCCGGTGTTCGTCGACATCGATCTGTACACGCGCAATATCAATGTGGATCAGGTGCCCGCCGCCATCACCGCGCGGACCCGCGCCATCATGCCGGTGCATTTCGCCGGGCTGCCGGTGGACATGGAGGCGCTCTATGGCCTGGCCGCCGAGCGGGCTTGCGCGTGGTCGAAGATGCGGCGCATGCCATCGGTTCGCGCTATCGCGGGCAAGCCCATCGGCAGCTTCGGCGATCTGGTGGTGTTCAGCTTTCATCCCAACAAGAACATGACCAGCATCGAAGGCGGCGCCATCTCCACCGGCGATGCCGCAGGCGGCGGAGACTGTTCGAGCAGTATCGATTCCACGGCATCAAGCGCAATGCCGCCGGCGAAATCGACGTGATGTTCCCGGGCGCGAAGAGCAATCTCACCGACGTCGCCGCGCAGGTCGGCATCGATCAGCTGCGCCGCCTCGACGGATTCAACGCGCGGCGCCGCGCGCTGGCCGCGCGCTACTTCGAGGAACTCGACGGCTATTCGGGCGTGGTGCTGCCGGCCCGCGGCGACTCCGGCCACAGCTGGCACATGTTTCAAGTGCTGATCGATTTCGCGGCGCGCGGCATGACGCGGCCGGCGTTCCAGAGCATCATGGCGGATCGCGGCATCGGCATCGGCGTGCACTATCCCAGCATTCCCGAGCCTCGCATATTATCGGGAGCAGGGATACCGCGACGAGGACACGCCGGTGGCGGCGCGGGTCGGACGCGAGACCGTCACGCTGCCGCTGTTTCCCGCCATGAGCGACGAGGATGTGGCGAGGGTGTGCCGCGAGCTGCGCGACGTGTTGAAGTGACGCCCGGCAGGGGCCGGCGTCCACGCAGTAGACGCGCGGAGCGGCAGCGAGACCGCTGCTTGGCCCGGCTGTTGCGGCCCAAAAAGGGATGGCGCAGACTGTTTTCGAGCCGATTCGGCTCCAAAGGAACCCAATCATGAAGCGTTTAATGATTCTCGCCCTGGGCAGTGCGGTACTTGCCGCGCCCTTGTATGCGGCATTGAAGGCCGGCGCGCAGGCCCCCGATTTCACCACCCAGGCCACTCTCGCCGGCAAGCCGTTCAAGTTCTCCCTGGCCGACGCGCTAAAGAACGGTCCGGTGGTGCTGTACTTTTATCCGGCGGCGTTCACGCCGGGCTGCACCGTCGAAGCTCACGAGTTCGCCGAAGCCACCGATAAGTTCAAGGCCCTGGGCGCTACGGTCATCGGTGTGTCGCACGATCCCATCGACACGCTCAACAAGTTCTCCGTGAGCGAGTGCCGCAATAAATTTGCGGTGGCCTCGGACGCGGACCAGAGCATCACCAAGGCCTATGACGCCGTTCTGGCGATCAAGCCCGAGTACGCCAATCGCACATCCTATGTGATCGCGCCCAACGGCAAGATCATCTATGAATACACGGCGCTCGATCCCGACAAGCACGTCGGGAACACCATGGCCGCCGTCGAGAAGTGGAAGGCGGACCATAAGGGTTCCTAGACCCTAAGCATTTCCCCACTGCGGGGCTGGGCTGGTCAATCGACTGGCCCAGCCCCGCTTTTCTCGCCCATTGCATGCCGCGGCCTCGCCCCTTGGGGTACTTAACTGACGGATAGGTTGTCGCCGGGGACTGGCGCCTAGAGACACAGTTGCTGTTCACCTCTATACAGGTGGTTGGTAGTGTCTCAGTTTGAATTTGACATGCTTGAGCGCTCAAGCCTTTCGTGCCACACTTGCGCATGGCCTCAAAATCCAAAAGACCGCGCGATCCCAACCAGCTCGCTAAGCTTATTGTGGACATGGCGACAGGCGACGCACCCCCCGATACTACGGTAAACGGCAAGAACCCTGCTGCAGTAGCGCTAGGGCGACAGGGCGGCCTTAAGGGAGGTAAGGCGCGGGCCGAAAGGCTTACCAAGCAGGAGCGTAGCGAGATTGCCAAAATTGCTGCGTCGGCACGATGGAAGGTGAAATAGTGGCCAAAAATATCCATAAGCAGATTTCGTCAGAACGAGCTCAAGGTCCTACAACCCGTGCATCTCTTTTCGATGAGGTCGAGAAGTACCTGAGTGGAAGAACGCTAGTTACGTTTTTCACGTCCTTTAACCACGGGGTAGATATTGATGATGACACCTGCGACATGCTGCAAAGCGTGCTGCAGCACATCGACGTATCAAGGGGACTTGTTCTAATGGTCAGTTCTCCGGGTGGAGACGGGTTAGCGGCCGAAAGGATAGTTAACACCTGTAGGGCATATAGTGGTACCGGAGATTACTGGGCGATTGTACCCGGTAAGGCAAAATCAGCCGCTACCATTATCTGTATGGGCGCTAGTAAAATTCTCATGGCGGCCCCTTCAGAACTAGGTCCCGTGGATCCGCAAATAATTCGCCGCGAACCGGGCGGATTCAGAATATTTTCTGCTTATAGCCTGGTTTCTGGATATCGATCTTTGTTCGATAGTGCGGTAAAAACGAAGGGCAACCTTGAGCCTTTCATTCAGCAACTTCAGAAATTTGATGTCCGCGAGATTAATAGCTATGCGGACGCGATAAAACTTTCTGAAAGCATTGCTGTCAAAATCTTGAAATCTGGTTGTATGGAGAAAAAATCAGAGAAAGCCATCAAGAGATCTATTGGTGTTTTTCTGGACCCGGATAAGGGGACCATTTCACATGGTAGGTCGATTAACCGCGAGGAAGCCAGTAGGTGCGGGTTGTCTATTGAGAATCTAGATGTCAACACGCCAACTTGGCGTGCCATATATGAGTTATATACAAGGACAGAAGTGTTTGTCTCTGGGCCTTCGGCCTGCAAGACTGTTGAGAGCCGAGAAGAGTCATTTATGGTGCCACCTCCGTTAATGGAGTGATCCAATGAACAAGCGAGACAACCGAAAGTTAGTGACTGCTCGTAAACGGCTGAAGCAGATTGAAGAACTTGTGCAGCCGTATGCTGAAGATGTTACGTCTCGGCCCGCGCCGTCGCGTGGCAATTGGTTTCCAACGGACCACCTTGAATCGATCGACCCAAGGCGAGATCGTAAAGTAGCGTTTCGACGAGTTTAAATTGGTTTGAATGCGTCGGCGGACGCGATGCGGGTACGGATAGGAGTTCATCGAGGACTTGAAAGGCCGCGTGGCCTTGCGCACTCAATCGGCCAGCGACGGGCATAGGGCCTACTCACGTCGTATTGCGCCTCGATCTCCATGCGCATAGACCATGCGCATTCGCAATGCGGGTGATTCACCATGAGCGCCAAAAAAGCAGTCAACGTGTCAATCCAGTCCGAGCTACTCGATGCGGCGCTGGCTGAAGACATTAATCTATCGGCAATGCTGGAAGCGGCGCTGGCGGATCAACTTCGCATTCGAAGACGCAACCGATGGCAGACTGAGAACGCAGCGGCTATTGAAGCTTATAAGCACGATGTCGATGAGAATCGTTCGTTTGGCGATCACGCTCGCAGCTTCTAATGCCCCAGTTTGCTGTTTACAAAAATCGCAACGAGGCCACGCGGGGGCGATTTCCCTTGCTGCTGGACGTTCAATCAGATCTTCTGGAGCCTCTCGATACGCGCGTGGTTGTTCCCTTGAGGCCGCGTTCGCGGCGTTCAACTCGGCCGGACGGCCGAGTTAGTACTCGGCGCTACGCGCCTCGCCCTGCGGGCCGCCGCGTTCGCGGCGTTCAATTCGGCCGGACGGCCGAGTTAGTCATGCGCCCGCGGCATGAGCAGCTTGGCGATCAGCGAGGTCCACCCCGACTGGTGCGATGCGCCGACGCCCCGGCCGGTATCGCCGTGAAAATACTCGTAGAACGGGATGCAATTCTCGTAGTGCGGATCGTTTTGCAGCGCGGGCTGGTGGCGCAGCACGGCGCGCTCGCCGTTCGCGTCCTTCAGGAAGATGCGCGACAGGCGGTGTGACAGCTCGTTGGCCACGGCGTCGATGGTGAGAAAGCGGCCCGATCCCGTCGGGCACTCCACTTTGAAATCGTTGCCGTAGTAGTGATGAAACTTCTGCAGCGACTCGACGATGAGGAAATTCATCGGAAACCAGATCGGTCCGCGCCAATTGGAGTTGCCGCCGAATTGCCTCGTTTCGGATTCGGCCGGGGCGTAGCGCACCGACTGATCGCTGCCGTCCACCTTGAGCACGAAGGGTTGATCCAGATGCACGCGGGAGAGGGCGCGAATCCCGTAGTCGGACAGGAATTCGGACTCATCCAGCATGCGCTGCAACAGTTTCTTCATCCGATGGCCGCGCAGCAGGGATAGCAGCCGCCGCTCGCCGCGCCCCGGAGACTGCCAATGCGACACCAATCCGGCGAGGTCCGGGCGATGTTCCAGGAACCATTCCAGCCGCTTGCGGAAGCCCGGGAGCTTTTCCAGCAGCTCCGGTTCCAAGGTTTCGACCGCAAACAGGGGGATCAGCCCCACCATGGAACGGATTCGCAGCCGCACGCGTTCCTCATTCGGAAGAGTGAGCACGTCGTAGAAGAACTTATCTTCGTCGTCCCACAGGCCGACGCCCGCGTTGTACATGCAGCTCATCGCTTCGGCGATATTCAAGAAATGCTCGAAGAATTTGCTGGCGATGTCCTCGTACACATGATTGTGCTGCGCGAGCTCGAGTGCGATGCGCATCAAATTGAGCGAATACATCGCCATCCAGCTCGTGCCGTCCGACTGATTGATGTAGCCGCCGGTGGGCAGCTGGGCGCTGCGGTCGAACACGCCGATATTGTCGAGCCCCAGAAATCCACCCTGAAAAATGTTTCTTCCCAGCTTGTCCTTGCGATTGACCCACCAGGTGAAATTCAGCATGAGCTTGTGGAACACGCGCTCCAGGAACTCGAGGTCGCCGTTGCCGCCGTTCTGCTTGCGGTCGATTTGATACACGCGCCATGCCGCCCAGGCATGCACTGGCGGGTTGACGTCGCCGAATGCCCATTCGTAGGCCGGAATTTGCCCGTTGGGGTGCATGTACCATTCGCGGGTCAGCAGCACCAATTGATGCTTGGCGAACTCGGCATCGATCAGGGCGAAGGGGATGCAGTGGAAGGCCAAGTCCCAGGAGGCATACCAGGGATACTCCCACTTGTCCGGCATGGAGACGATGTCGGCGTTGTTGAGATTGCGCCATTCGGTATCGCGGCCGTGCAGGCGCGAGGCGGGCGGGCGTGGCTGGCCCGGGTCGCCCTTGAGCCAGCGCGGAATGTCCAAGTGGTAGAACTGCTTGCTCCAGATCAGGCCGGCGAATGCCTGGCGCTGGACGACGCGTTCATCGGCCGAGACGATGTCCTTCTGCAGATCGGCGTAGTACTCATCCGCCTCGGCGCGACGCAGCGACAGGCAGCTCTCGAACTCCTCGAACGGCGCGGCCATGGTGCGCCGTGACAGCCGCAGGCGGAATTCCCGCTTGTCTCCCGGCGGGGATGGTCGACTGAAACCACACGCCCGCCTTGGTGCCGATCTGCGCGGGATTGACCCGATCGGCGTGGCCGCCGACGATGTGCTCGTGGAAGCCATCCTTGAAATAACCCGGGCCGCCGATATTCCAGAGCCGCGGGGCATTGGATTCATTTTCGGTGAACAGCAGTTCCGCATCGCCTTCGAAGTACAGCCGGCTCATGCCCAAGGCGGCGGGCTCGATGCCGACGGCGCCGTCGCCGACGACGCGCAATCTGGGCTTGACCGAGCCGGGTTCCCAGGTCCAGGTGTTGCGCAGTACCAGCTGCGGGATCAGGTGCAGTTCCGCGGGTGCGCTGCCGCGATTCCACACCGTGATCTTCATGAGCATGTCGCCGGGCTCGGCCTGCGCGTACTCGACGAACACATCGAAGTAGCGATCCTCGGCGAACACCCCGGTATCCAGCAGCTCGTATTCCGGACGCTCCGTGCCGCGCCGGGCGTTCTCGGCGACCAGATCCGCATACGGAAAGGCGCGCTGCGGATACTTGTAGAGCATCTTCAGATAGGAATGCGTCGGCGTCGCATCCAGATAGAAATAATGCTCCTTGACGTCCTCGCCGTGATTGCCTTCGGCGTTGGTCAGGCCGAACAGGCGCTCCTTCAAGATCGGATCGCGGCCGTTCCACAGCGCCAGCGACAGGCACACGAGCTGCTCGGCATCGGAGATACCCGCGATGCCGTCCTCGCCCCAGCGATAGGCGCGGCTGCGCGCGTGATCGTGCGGGAAGTAGTCCCAGGCCGTGCCGCCGGGGCTGTAGTCCTCGCGCACCGTGCCCCACTGGCGCTCGCTCAGGTAGGGACCCCAGTGATGCCAGCCGTCGTGGCCCGGGACATTGGCGAGCAGGCGCTCTGCGCTCGGTATTCATCGATGCGAATCCTTAAGCTTTCGAGATCTTGCGCTCGAGGTAAATCCAGGAACGCAGTATCTCAGCGACGCTCCATGCCTGCGCGAAACAGCCGCGCGCACTGTGAGGTGCGTCACCATCAAATATCTCGCTGACCGAACCCAAGCAGGCGCTGTCGAGGTGCTGCGCCATGAGGGTCGAGAAAGGATTGCGCCAGCCGCGCATCGCCGTACACGCGGTAATGGGCCCGGGCAAAGGGCCCGAGCAGCCAGGCCCAGACCGTGCCCATGTGGTAGGCGCGCGTCGCGCTGCTCGGACATCGCCCGAATAGCGGCCGATATAACCCGGATCCTTCGGACTCAAGCTGCGCAGTCCATGGCTGGTCAGAAGTTCGCGCGCGCAGCAATCGACCACGGCGCGCATCTGCGCGGGGCTCAAGGCGCAGCAGGGCAGCGAGACCGCCAGGATTTGGTTCGGCCGAATGCGCGCGATCGCGCGAGTGTCCGCCGTCGACGTCGATCACATCGTACAGGCAGGCGCGTTCCTCATTCCAAAAGCGGCTGAAACCCGAGCGCGCTCTGAGCGAGCAGGGACTCGCAGAAGCGCTTGCTCGCCATCATTGCCCACCTGCGAAGCGAGGCGCACGGCCACATCCAGAGCGTTCAGCCACAGCGCGTTGATTTCCACCGGCTTGCCGATGCGCGGCGTGAATACCTGATCGCCGTGCTTGGCATCCATCCACGTCAGCTGAGTTCCGGGCTCGCCCGCGCTGCAGCAGGCCGTCGGCGGGATCTACTCGAATCCCGTGGCGCGTGCCTTCCGCGTGCGCGTGAATGATGGTCATCAGCGCGGGAAACAATTCGCTCACCAAATCCGGATCGTGCTTCGCCCCCAAGTAATCGTCGAGCGCATGGAACATCCACAGCGTGGCATCGGCCGTGTTGTAGCTGCGGAGCCTCGCCCTGGTCGGGAAAGACGTTCGGCAGCATGCCGTGATCGACGAAGCGCGCGTAAGTGCGCAGGATATCGGCCGCGAGGTCGTAACGTCTCAATGCAGTCGTGAGACCGGGCAAGGAAATCATGGTGTCGCGGCCCCAGTCGGCGAACCAGGGGTAGCCCGCAATGATGCTGGAAGACGCCGCGCCGCTGGTGTTCGCGGCGGAGCGGACATTCGCTGCCGCGGCGGCGCCGGGCGATGGATCGGTGCGCGCCACGCCACGCCGCACGATGAATTGATCCGAGGCTTGCGCGAGCGTGCGAATCCACGCCGGCGCGCTGTCCGGCAATGGCGCGGTCAACCTCTGCGGGGCCGCCTGCAACGTGTCGAGTACGTCCGAACCCGCGGCGGGCGGCGCGCTGTCGGCCGTGGCTACCAGGTACACCGGCTGGTTCGGGCTCAAATCTGCGGCGAAGGTTCCGGGGGTCAGCAGATCTTCCGACGCATCGAGACCCCGCTCCGCTTCCGCTCGATGCCAGAAGTTCCAATACCATTCGGGAGCCGCGGTGAATCGGCCCTGGCTGAACGACATTCGGTAGGGGCGGGCGCCGGCAAATGCCTGTATCCGGCAATGCTCAGCATCCGACTCGATTTGGAACGGTTGGGCTCCGCGGTTGTGGCTGTGGTAGTCGCGATACGCGACCAGCGGTTTGAGCCTCACGCTGAGGGGTGCGGAAGCGCGCAGCAATTCGAGACGCAGGTAGCTGGTGTTGGCGCCCGGAGCCATGAAAATCTGCTGCTCGATCAGCGCGTCGGCGACCGCATAACGCCAGGTCGGAATGCCGTCTCGCAGGGCAAAAGATTGCAGGTGGACGAATCCCTGCCCGCTGATCGCCCCGCCCGCGAACTCGTTGGCCGACAAATCGGTGTCAACGCCCAGATACCCTACGCTCAGCTCGATTTTGGCTACCAGCAGCGTGCGCTCGACCGGGGGCCTGAGACTCGCTACGAGGAATCCATGGTAGCGGCGGGTATTGGCGCCCGCGACCGTGCCGGACGCAAAACCGCCAAGACCGTTCGTCACCAGCCATTCATAGCGGCTGGCGCTGTCCCAAATGCCGCAGGTATTGCGGCCGAGGATCAGGAGCGCAATCCGTTCAGCAACTAAGGGCCGTCAACATGACGTCAACCCGTTACCATTGAAATGAGTGGAAATTGGTCGGGATGGTAAATTGAGCTCACCGCAAGATCCACATCTAACTCGGGCCAATAAAGATGGTCCGGAGAAGGCCACTCGACATTCGTAAGCGCACCGATCGCCGCCGTCTGGAACCAGGGAAAGTCCGAGAACGGGACGAATAGCTCTTCTTGCCCCAACAGCAGCCAAAAGCCGTGGCGGGAAACATTGGTTACTTCAGCCACCAAAGTGCTTTGTCCAGGCGCTACGGAACTCATTTGCATGTGCCTCAATCACCGTACGGATCGAACTGATTTGCCGGTCACTTAGCCGGTAATTCCTGGCCATTTCAATAGTAGGCTCAAGCCAGAACTTTGCCTCCCCGTCTGCGCACTGTACATGAATGTGCATCCGCGGTTCTTCGCGGGAAAAAAAGTAAAATCGAAAACCCGATTCTCGCCAGATCGTGGGGCTCATTTATCGGGATTTTAGCCCGGGAGGCCCCGTGGCGCACCTCTCCCTGAACAGGTCGCGATTCGCTACAGCGGGCGTCATGTGTTTGCCTGTAGAATGAGCTTTTAACCCCATTGGATGTGCGGATGGTGCAGGAAAGCCTTGGCGGGAAGGCCGCGTTGATTTGCGGCTCGGTGGCATACGACACGATTTTGCAATTTCAGGACCGCTTCAAATCGCACATTCTGCCGGACAAGATTCACATCTTGAACGTGTCGTTCCTGGTTCCCGACATGCGCCGCGAGTTCGGGGGCTGTGCCGCGAATATCGCCTATAGCCTGAAGCTGCTGGGCGATCGGGGAGTGCCCATGGCCACGGCCGGCCATGATTTTGGGCCGTACCGCGACCAAATGACGGCCCAGGGCATACCCCTCGACCACATCAAGGTGGTGGACGGTACCTTTACCGCTCAGGCCTTCATTACGACCGACCTCGATGACAACCAGATCACGGCCTTTCACCCCGGCGCGATGCAGCACGCCCACCTGAATCGGGTGTCCGATGCCGGAGCAGGCATTGCGCTCGGGATCGTGGCCCCGGACGGCCGCCAGGCCATGATCGAGCATGCGGCGCAGTTTGCCGCCGCGAAAATTCCCTTTATTTTCGACCCCGGCCAGGGCATGCCCATGTTCGGCGGCGAGGAGCTCAAAACCTTCATCGCCCAGGCCCGCTGGGTGGCGGTCAACGATTATGAATGGGGTCTGCTGCAACAAAAGACCGGCTACACGGTCACTGATATTACGGCCCAGGTCGATGCCTTGGTGGTGACCCAGGGTGCCGAAGGGTCGGTGATCTACACCCAGGGGCGCGAGTTCCGGGTGCAATGCGCCAAACCGAAGGCCGTGGTCGATCCCACGGGTTGCGGGGATGCCTATCGCGCTGGTCTAATTCACGGCCTGTTACGAGGCCTCGACTGGGAAACCACGGGCCGGGTAGCGTCCCTGATGGGCGCAATCAAGATCGAGTCGCGCGGGCCGCAGAATCACAGCTTTACCCAGGCGGAGTTCGACCGCCGGTATCGGGACAATTTTGGCTAAACAGCAAGGAATTCGACGCATGAGCAGAAGCTTCTCCTTTACCTCCGAATCGGTCTCTGAAGGCCACCCCGACAAGGTCGCCGACCAGATTTCGGACGCCATCCTCGATGCCATTCTGGCCGCGGACGTCAAGGGCCGGGTGGCCTGCGAGACCCTGGTCAAGACCGGCGTCGTGATCGTGGCCGGCGAGGTGACTACGAGTGCCTGGGTGGACGTCGAGGCCATCGTTCGCAAAACCGTGCTCGATATCGGCTATGACCACTCGGACATGGGCTTCGACGGCGCCAGCTGCGGCGTGCTCAACATCATCGGCAAACAGTCTCCGGACATCGCCCAGGGCGTCGATCGCAAGGACGAGCGCAAGCAGGGGGCGGGCGATCAGGGCCTGATGTTCGGCTATGCCACCAATGAAACGGATGTGCTGATGCCGGCGCCCATCACGCTGGCGCATCGTCTGGTGAAGCGCCAGGCCCAGGTGCGCAAGAGCGGCAAGCTGCCCTGGCTGCGGCCGGACGCCAAGAGCCAGGTCACCTTGCGCTACGAGAACGACAAGCCGGTGGGGCTCGAAGCGGTGGTCCTGTCGACGCAGCACGAGGACAGCATCAGCACGAAGAAATTGCGCGAGGCCGTCATCGAGGAGATCTTGAAGCCGGTGCTGCCGGCCAAATGGATCGACAAGCACACCAAGTACCACATCAATCCCACCGGACGATTCGTCATAGGCGGGCCGGTGGGCGATTGCGGCCTGACGGGACGCAAGATCATCGTCGATACCTATGGCGGATTCGCGCGCCATGGCGGCGGCGCTTTCTCCGGCAAGGATCCCTCCAAGGTGGATCGTTCGGCGGCCTATGCCGCCCGTTACGTGGCCAAGAATATCGTCGCCGCGGGTCTGGCCGAGCGCTGCGAAGTGCAGGTTTCGTATGCCATCGGGGTGGCTGAACCCACCTCCATCATGGTCGAAACCTTCGGCACGGGTAAATTGCCCGATACGCGTCTGACGCAGCTGGTGCGTGCGCACTTCGATCTGACCCCATTCGGCTTGCGCGAAATGCTGGACCTCGCGCGGCCCATCTATCAGAAGACCGCTTCCTACGGGCACTTCGGCCGCAAGGAGGCCGAGTTCAGCTGGGAACGCACCGACAAGGCGAGCACGCTTGCCGCCGAGCTCAAGGCCACGCGCGCTGCCTAAGCGCCTGAGGAAAACTTAAGATGAACGCAGCAATCAAACAAACGCACGATTTTCTGGTCAAGGACTTGAGCCTGGCGGACTGGGGCCGCAAGGAAATCAAGATCGCCGAAACTGAAATGCCGGGCCTGATGGCCATCCGGCACGAGTTCGCGGCCCAACAGCCCTTGCGCGGCGCGCGCATCACGGGCTCGTTGCACATGACCATTCAGACGGCCGTGCTGATCGAGACCCTGAATGCCCTGGGTGCGCAGGTGCGCTGGGCCTCGTGCAATATCTATTCGACCCAGGATCATGCGGCCGCGGCCATTGCGGCCGGCGGCACGCCGGTGTTCGCCGTCAAGGGCGAGTCGCTGGCCGAGTATTGGGATTACACGCATCGGATATTCGAATGGCCGGACGGCGGCCACTCGAACATGATTTTGGACGACGGTGGCGATGCCACGCTGCTGCTGCATCTGGGCGCCAAGGCGGAGAAGGACGCCTCCCTGATCGCACGGCCGAGCAACGAGGAAGAGGAATGCCTGTTCGCCGCGATCAAGGCCAAACTCGCCGCCGATCCGAAGTGGTATTCGACGCGGCTCGCCAAGATCAAGGGCGTCACCGAGGAAACCACCACGGGGGTCAAGCGCCTCTATCAAATGGCGAAGGAGGGTCAACTCGCGTTTCCGGCCTTCAATGTCAACGACTCGGTCACCAAGTCGAAGTTCGACAATTTGTACGGTTGCCGTGAGTCCTTGGTGGACGCCATCAAGCGCGCCACCGACGTGATGATCGCGGGCAAGGTGGCTCTGGTCTGCGGTTACGGCGATGTGGGCAAGGGCTCGGCGCAGGCCTTGCGCGCCCTGTCGGCGCAGGTGTGGGTGACCGAGATCGATCCGATCTGCGCCCTGCAGGCGTCGATGGAAGGCTACCGGGTGGTCACGATGGACTACGCCGCGGACAAGGCCGACATATTCGTCTCGGCGACCGGCAATTTCCACGTCATCACGCACGAACACATGAAGCGCATGAAGGATCAGGCCATCGTGTGCAACATCGGGCATTTCGACAATGAAATCGAAGTGGCCGCACTTCGCCAATATGCCTGGGACAACATCAAGCCGCAGGTCGATCATGTGATTTTTCCCGACGGCAAGCGGATCATTCTGCTGGCCGAGGGCCGGCTCGTGAACTTAGGTTGCGGCACGGGGCACCCGTCCTATGTGATGAGTTCCTCCTTCGCCAATCAGGTGCTCGCGCAGATCGAGCTGTTCACCAACACCCCGAAATATCCGATCGGCGTGTACGTGCTTCCGAAGCATCTGGATGAGAAAGTCGCGCGGTTGCAGCTCTCGAAGCTGGGCGCGCAATTGACGGAGTTGACGGATGTCCAGGCGCGCTATATCGGGGTGGAGAAGCAGGGGCCTTACAAGGTCGACCAGTATCGGTACTAGCGGTGGGGCCCGGCGAGCGGGTCGGGCTCAGGGGGATGGGATGATCAACGTTACAAAGAGGGTCCGATGAACACCAAGGTGTATCCGGATGCGGCGTCGGCGCTGGAGGGGGTCATCAGGGAGGGCATGACTCTGATGTGCGGTGGATTTGGGGCTTGCGGTATCCCTGAGAATTTGATCGATGCGCTGCATGCGTCGCGCATCGGCAATCTCACGGTGGTGTCCAACAATGCGGGTCTCGACGGTGTGGGACTGGGATTGCTGCTGCAGACCCGCCAGATCCGCAAGATGATTTCTTCGTACGTGGGCGAGAACAAGGAATTCGAGCGGCAGTATCTGGCCGGCGAATTGGAACTCGAGTTCAATCCGCAGGGTACGCTTGGCCGAGCGCATACGCGCGGGCGGGGCCGGCATTTACGGCTTCTACACCAAGGTGGGTGCCGGCACGCTGGTCGCCGAAGGCAAGGAAACGCAAGCTCGTGGACGGCGAGACCTATGTGCTCGAGACGGGGCTGGTGGCCGACGTGTCGCTGGTCAAGGCATGGAAGGGCGATACCGAGGGCAATCTCGTCTACCGCAAGACCGCGCGCAATTTCAATCCCAATATGGCGACCGCCGCGCCGCTGCACCATCGCCGAGGTCGAGGAGCTGGTGCCCGTCGGATCCCTCGATCCGGACAACATCCATACACCGGGTATATTCGTCCAGCGCATCATTCAGGGCCCGCGCTATACCAAGTTGATCGAGAAGCGCACTGTGCGCAAGCGTGAGGAGAAGTCGAATGCCGTGGTCGCGTGAGGATTTGGCCGCGCGTGCGGCGCGGGAGCTGGCCGACGGCTTTTACGTGAATCTGGGGATCGGCATTCCGACCCTGGTCGCGAATTACATTCCGCCCGGCATGAAGGTCGTGCTGCAGTCGGAGAACGGCATGCTGGGCACGGGACCTTTTCCGTTCGAGGGAGAGGAAGATGCCGATCTGATCAATGCCGGCAAGCAGACGGTGACGGCGCTGCCCATGACTTCGTATTTCTCATCCGCCGACAGCTTCGGCATGATTCGCGGCGGCCACATCGATCTGGCCATCCTCGGCGCCATGGAAGTGGCGGAAAACGGCGACCTCGCCAATTGGATGATTCCGGGCAAGATGGTGAAGGGCATGGGCGGTGCGATGGATCTGGTCGCCGGCGTCAAGCGAGTGGTGGTGGTCATGGATCACACCTCGAAGGACGGCGACCCTAAGTTCAAGTCGCGCTGCGAACTGCCTTTGACCGGAACCAATGTCGTCGACATGCTGATCACCGATCTGGCGGTGTTCTCGCGGCCCAGCCGCAAGGATGCGTTCAAGCTCATCGAGGTCGCGCCCGGCGTGACCGCGGACGAAGTGCGCCGCAAGACTCCGGCGAAATTCACAGGGTAATGTCCGCTCTGGATTATTTGCAGCGACTCGAGGCCGAGAGCATCTACATCTTCCGCGAAGTGGTCGCGGAGTGTGAGAAGCCGGTCATGCTGTATTCGGTGGGCAAGGACAGCTCGGTGATGTTGCATCTGGCACGCAAGGCCTTTGCGCCGGCCAAGCCGCCATTCCCGCTGCTGCAGATCGCGTCGGGCTGGGATTTTCGGGAAATGCTCGAATTCCGCGACGCCACGGCCGCCAAGTACGGCTTGGAACTGCTGGTGCATACCAACGAAGAGGGCGAGCGCGCCGGCGTCAAGCCGTGGACTCACGGGGCCGCGTATTCGGACATCATGCTCACGCAGGCCTTGCGCCAGGCCTTGGACAAGCACGGCTTCGACGCCGCATTCGGCGGCGGCCGCCGGGACGAGGAGAAGAGCCGTGCCAAGGAGCGCGTGTTTTCATTCCGTTCCGCGCAGCACCGCTGGGATCCGAAGAATCAGCGCCCCGAATTATGGTCGCTGTACAACGCGCGCAAGAACCGCGGCGAAAGCATTCGGGTGTTCCCCTTGTCGAATTGGACCGAGCTGGATGTGTGGCAGTACATCCATCTGCAGCAGGTGCCGATCGTGCCCTTGTATCTCGCCAAACCCCGGCCGGTAGTGCGGCGCGACGGCCGCTTGATCATGGTCGACGATGACCGGTTGCCGCTGAGCGCCAGCGATCGCGTGCAGACCCTGTCGGTGCGCTTCCGCACTCTGGGCTGCTATCCGCTGACGGGAGCGACCCTCAGCAGTGCCGATAATGTGCCCGGAGTGATCGCCGAAATGCTGGCTACGAAGACGTCGGAGCGCGAAGGACGCGGTGTCGACAAGGACGGGGCTGCGTCGATGGAGAAGAGAAAGCAAGAGGGGTATTTCTGATGGGCGCGCAGGGCGACGCGGGCTCGGATGCGGGCGGCGGCACGGGCACGGGCCTGTCTGTGGATCTCGGTGTCGGCGGCATCGAAGGCTATCTGCAGCGGCACAAGGACAAGAGCCTGCTGCGCTTCATCACCTGCGGCTCGGTGGACGACGGCAAGTCCTCGCTCATCGGGCGCCTGCTGTACGAATCGAAGATGATTTTCGAGGATCAGTTCGCGGCGCTGAAGGATGACTCCAAGAAGGTCGGCACACGCGGCGGAGATCTCGATTTCGCGCTGCTCGTCGACGGCCTGGCCGCGGAACGGGAGCAGGGCATCACCATCGATGTGGCGTATCGCTTCTTCACCACCGAGAAGCGCAAGTTCATCGTCGCCGACACGCCGGGCCACGAGCAGTACACGCGCAACATGGTGACGGGTGCATCGACGGCGGACTTGGCGGTGATATTGATCGATGCGCGCAAAGGGGTGCTTACGCAGACGCGGCGGCACAGCTATCTGGCGGCGCTGCTGGGCATTCGCCACATCGTGGTGGCGGTGAACAAGATGGATCTGGTGGACTACTCGCAGGAGATATTCGCCAAGATCGAGCGTGACTATCGTCAGTTCGCCGATCAAATCAAGATCGAGGCCGTCACCTGCATTCCGGTATCCGCGGTCGCCGGTGACAATATCACCACGCGAAGCGAGCGCACACCCTGGTACCTGGGCCCGGGACTGCTGCAGCATCTCGAGACCGTCGAAGTGCCTGATCCGGCACAGGGCGGTGCGTTTCGCATGCCGGTGCAGTGGGTCAACCGGCCGAACGCGGAGTTCCGCGGTTTTGCCGGCCTCATCGCGAGCGGCACGGTGCGCCCCGGCGATTCGCTGCGCGTCCTGCCGTCGGGACGCACCAGCACGGTGGCGCGGGTGTTTTCCGGCGAGGGCGAGGCTGCGCAGGGCGTTGCCGGGGAATCCGTGACTTTGACTCTGGCCGATGAGATCGATGTCAGCCGGGGCGACGTGCTCGCAGCCGCGGCGGAGCCGCCGCCGGTCGCCAATCAGTTCGAGGCGACCATCGTCTGGATGCACGATGAGCCCCTGCTGCAGGGCCGTTCCTATCTGCTCAAGCTCGGCACCAAGACGGTGATGGCCACGGTGGCGCCGATCAAGTATCGGGTCAACGTGAACACCCTGGAGCATCTGGCAGCGAAGAAGCTCGATCTCAACGACATCGGCATTTGCGGGATCGAGGTCTCGAGCCCCATCGCTTTCGAAGCCTACCGGGACAACCGGGTCCTGGGCGGTTTCATCCTGATCGACCGGCTTACCAACAACACGGTGGGCGCGGGCCTGCTGCACTTCGCGCTGCGCCGCTCGCAGAACGTGCACTGGCAGGCGCTCGATGTGAACAAGGTCGCGCGCGCGCGATTGAGCCACCAGAAGCCCTGTGTACTGTGGTTCACGGGCCTGTCGGGCGCGGGCAAGTCGACCATCGCCAACCTGGTCGAGAAGCAGCTGCACGCCGACGGCCGGCAAACCTACTTGCTGGACGGCGACAATGTGCGCCACGGACTCAACAAGGATTTGGGTTTCACGGACGAGGATCGAGTGGAAAACATCCGGCGTGTGGCCGAGGTTGCGCGCCTGATGGTCGATGCCGGACTCATCGTCATGGTGTCCTTCATTTCGCCGTTTCGCTCGGAGCGGCGCATGGCCCGCGGCCTGGTCGAGGCGGGCGAATTCGTCGAGGTGTTCGTGGATGCGCCGCTCGCGCAGGCGGAGGCGCGCGACGTCAAGGGACTTTACAAGAAGGCGCGCCGCGGCGAATTGAAGAACTTCACAGGCATCGATTCGCCGTACGAGGCACCCGAAAACCCGGAACTACATTTGGATACGGCCCGATTGACGCCCGAGGCAGCGGCTTTGCGGGTCATCGAGCATTTGCGCGGCAGCGGCATCATCGATGTCGGCGCAACCTGGGAAATCTAACCGGCATCACGGGCTGCCGGTGTCCCTCAAGCTTATACCGCGGCTCGCAGCGTCGCGCGGCGCGTTTGCTCGTCGCGCACATCGGCATCGGTGAGCCCGGTGTTGGCCGCGATGATATCGACCAGTCGATGGGCGGGGTCACGCGGCAGCGTCACTTCGTGAATGCGCTCCCAAATGCGGATCCTCTCTTCGGCGGTCTTCAAACGCGAAGATTGTTCCGCCAAATCCACGCGGCGACGCTCCGCGGCTTCGGCTTGCTGATGCTCCAGACGCGCCCGAAAGTCCATCATGGGATCTTCGGTGGGCGAGCTCGAGGGGCGCCCTAATCCGGGGCTTGGCTTGTATTGATTCACGTGAGTCTCCTGGCGGCTTAGCCCGTCAAGGTACCACTGTATGGGGGGACCCGAGGCAGTTTCGTGGGGCGCCCGAGTCTGAGCTGCTACCTCGGCACCATGATGTTGAGCGGTTGACGGTATTCGCCCGAGGGGCTGAGCCGTTGGCCGGCAACGAGGCAGCAGTTGCCGGCCAACGGCTCAGCCCTTCGGGCGAATACTCTCACCGCTCTACACCACCGTGCCGGGGTAACTACCGTACTTGGCCTGACGCTTGACAAAGTATCCATATGGATATCTTATGGCTGCGGGAGATAGGAGAACATCATGCGCCGCCCCGAACTCGTTGCCGCAAGTCCGTCTGTCCAGCAAACCGCCACCCAACTGGGCGATGCGGTGCGGCGCGCGCGCCTCGCGCGCAATGTCACCCGCGAGGATTTCGCGGCGCGCGCGCACATGAGCCGTATCACGCTCATTCGGATCGAACAGGGGGATAGGTCCGTTGGCTTCTCGTTTTGGCTCTCTGCTCTCGAAGCTGCATCGTTGCTGCACCTGATTACGGCGGCCGCAAACCCAAGCGCGGATACCACGGGTGTTGCACAACGCAGACTCGAGGAGCGCAAGCGTGCCACGGGCATGAAGCGCCGGCGCGCCCAGCCGATCGTACACAGACTTCCACGATGATCGTGGACGATTTTCAATCAGGGCAGGGCGCCGAGGTTTAACTTGGCGACGTCGGGCTCTTTCTTGGCATTAGATTTATCCAACTGTACGAATACTCTATCAGGCGTTGCGTAGTCGAGCAGCGCGCTGAACTTAGCGGCGGTCGTGAGCATTCGCACGTAGGGTTCGGCATGCCCTTCGTTGGAGAGTGCTTTTAGCGCCAAGATGTAATCCTCACGAAATACCGTAGGTATCACTATCCGGGTGAGCCCGGACTGCGAGAGGATCAGATTCATAAGTAAACGAGAGGTGCGCCCATTGCCGTCCTGGAAGGGGTGAATTTCCGCGACAACGAACTTCGCGAGTGCCGCGCGCGCTTCGGGAAGGGGACTGGCTGCGATCAGTTCGAACCCTTTCATCAAGGTGCCGCGCACCAGATCCGGTCGCACAAACAAGGTAGCGCCCGCTTGATTTGCGCGGACTTTCCATTCGCCCGGTGCTTTACCCGCGCGCGAAAATAGCACCTGGCGATTCCAGCCCGCCAGCAGTGCTTCGAAGCCCTCCGTCGTGTCAGGCATGGTCGGATTGGCTTTCGAGGCCTCGATCGCATCGAACGTGCCGATGACATCATGCGAATCATCTTCACGAAATTCTTGCGGTGATCGTGAATTGACGATCTTGAGCGCCTCCTCGATAACGAACTTCGTGCCTTCGATATAGTTGGAAAAGTAGCTCTCCACAAATGACTGCATTCGATCGCGCTGATCGGGAGAACTTGAGGGGATAGTTGGTGGATTAGAATTCAAGTACCGTGCAACACGCTGGAACATATCCACGCGCTCGGCATCGACCGGAAACCCTCGCGCGCGGGCGGCGGCGTACGGATGGGTCACTCGGGCTTCCCGAGTGCCGATGAGTGTGCCCACGATGGAATCCAAGATCGAAAATTCGCGCGCCCGCCCCAACTCTCCGCTGATCTCACGTGCTTGGTCTCGCAGGCGATTGAGCGCCGCCTCATCGTGCCGGGCGAGAAAGGTGTCGAGCCAGGCTTCTACCGCCGTGCGGCCGGCGGCCGGCACCTCGCGCCCGGCACGAGTGCGTGTGAGTTCGAGATTCTCCAAGAGCGCGCGTGCGTTCGAGGATCGGTGGGTAACCGCGCCAGGCACCATGGTGGGGATGCGCGCGTCGCTCGCGAGCGCCGCCGGGCCTTTGTGCACCTGCAAGGTGAGTCCGTCGAGCTTATAGTCGTACCGCACGGATCCGGTCAGATGCATGATGCCCCTATCGGATATTCCAGAATCGAGCGCCGAGCGATGACTAATCACCGCGCCGGGCACAAGCACCGCAGCTAGAGCGAAGGCCTCACGCCTCGCGATACTTGCGAGCGGCGACTTCAAATCGTCGGTGTATACCTTGGAGTGGAGCTGACGCAGCTTCCCGGTCTTGGCGAGCCGTCGTAACTGGCGGTGTCGAGGATCCGATGAGGGTGGTGAAACGATAAGCGCCATGTCCAAATCTTCTACGAGAGGACGCTGGAACTGGTCCTTTGTGTCCATATTGTAGCCGATAGAGCCTCATATTGTCCATTTTACCGCTGATAGGATAAAACTGGGGGCTTATTATCGTTTGATATCAATGGATTAAACGTTCGCGGGGGTACTTGTGTGGAATCGCTCTGTCCATTTCGCTGCCGATAGGCTCGATCAGTGGTTGAAAATGTCCAAACCTTCGCTCATAGGGCGGAATTTTGTCCAATTTATTGTCGATAGCCTGATTGTTGGAGGGATCAACCGTGCCGTTGGACCAGACGCTGTACGTACTTGCGGAGCTGTTACCGCGCTTGGCTTGACGAAGCGAGCGCCAAGGTTCTCTTTGCCAGTCCCGGCCAGCCGCGAATGTAGGCGGCCTGTTCCGCGGTCTGCGGTACTTCGGGCCAGGCGGCGGAGCGCTCGCTTTGGCGCCATAGGCGGTTCAGAGTTTTGAGCGCTGTTCTGCCGCTGGACTCCTCCTCCGCCAGATAGCAGCCTATGACCAAGCCGGTACGGCCGATGCCGGCGCGGCAATGCACATAGACGCGTCTATCGCCAGCCAGAGCCGCACGAATGGCGTCGAGCAATTGCTGCGTCTGGGCGACATTGTTGGGTACCCGGGTATCGACGATGGGGGAGCGCAGGTATTGCGCGTGCTTGGGCAATAAAAGGCGGTACGGCGGCAGCTCGCCTTCTTCCGTCAGATCGATAAAGCTATCGATGCCGACGCCGCTCAGCCGCTCCAGGCGTTGCCGCGCTTGCGAGTCATTGGGATCGCCCGGGTATTCTCCCGCCAGCAGCTGGCCCGGGATCACCCAATAGGTGTTGAGGAGCGGTCGTTCCATGATTTGGGATGTTATCAGCGATCCGCCGGCGGCAGGCGTGATGGCGGCGGCAGGGCTGGCGGTACGCCAAAGAACCGGCCACCCTTGAAAGTGTCTGCTTTTGCGGACATCGTCACGGCAAATCCTGACCGAACGTGGTTAAATCGACCTCTTGCGGCGATCTCGATTGAATTTGACAATTCAGGTCCGCGTCGGCCGCCGCCGAGGTAAGATAACTTTTGTGATTAGAGCCAAATCATTGAAATCGCGGGGATTACTTGGGTACCTGACGATTTGTCTGCTGGCCGTAATGGCTGCCACGGTCGCACCACATGGGGCACTGGCCGCCGATGCGCCGACGACCGCCACGGCGCAGGCCGAGGTGTCCCCCGATTACCGCATCGGGCCCGGCGATACGCTGAAAGTGTCCGTTTTTCAGAACGACGAGCTGACGGCCACGCTTCCCGTGCGCCCTGACGGCAAGATTTCCACGCCGCTGGTCGAGGACATGGTCGCCGTCGGCAAGACTCCTTCCCAACTGGCACGCGACATCGAAAAGTCCCTGGCCGTATACATCAAGTCGCCCAAGGTCAGCGTAGTCGTCACGATCGCGCTGAGCGTCTACAGTCAGGTCAAGGTCATCGGCCAGGTGAAAACTCCGGAGTCCCTGCCCTTCAGGGAGGGGATGACGGTACTGGATGCGGTATTGGCCGCGGGTGGATTGACCCAGTTCGCAGCTGGCAATCGCGCCCAACTGATCCGCACCGAGAACGGCAAGCAAACCGAGATCAAGGTCAAGCTCGACTCTCTGCTGAATAACGGAGACATGAAGCAAAACGTGGCGCTCCGGCCGAACGACGTTTTAGTCGTGCCGGAAACCCGATTCTGATGACCAGGACGTCGCGATGAAACAGGAATTGGACCGAGCTCTGGAAGAGGTGCGCAGCGCCTGGCGCTTTCGGTGGGTGGCATTGGCTGCGGCCTCGATCGCCTGCGTGGTTGGCTGGCTGGTCGTGTTCGCGCTTCCGGATCGATACGCGGCCGATGCACGCGTCTTCGTCGATACGGGTACGGCGCTGAAGCCGGCCTTGCAGGGATTGACCACCGACCAGAATGTCAACGCGCAGATCAATTATGTGCGCCAGTCATTGCTGGAAGGCCCGCAGTTGGAACAGATCGCCAAGGAAACAGGGGTGCTGCCGGACAGTGTCACGGACCCACGGAACCGCGCCAGAGTCCTCGATAGATTGGGCGACCGGATCTCCATGACCGTCGTCAATGCCGGCAGCCAGGGCGACGAGCGCAGCACCGCCGGAACCATCTACAGCTTCCACTACACCGATACCAGCCGCGACCGCGCCTTGCACGTGGTCAAGACTTTGCTGGATACCTTCGTGGAGCAAACCCTGGGAGGCAAGCGCGAGGGTTCGGAACATGCGCAGGCATTTCTCGAAGCGCAGATCAAGGACTACGAACAACGCCTCAGCGCGGCGGAGGACAAGCTGGCCGCGTTCAAGAAGAAGAACGTGGGCCTGATGCCGAGCGAGCAGGGCGGCTATTTCGCCCAATTGCAGAATGAAGTGGACGCGGCCAAGAAGGCCGAGACCGATCTGTCCATCGCCTTGAGCCGCCGCGACGAGCTGGCCAAGCAGCTGCATGGCGATACGGCCATTTCGGCGGCGGGCGCATCGCCGACCTTGGTCGATGGCCGGCCCGCGAGCGGCGGCGATACGCTGAGCCGCATACAGCAGGCGCAGGCAAGGCTGGACGAACTGCTGCTCAGATTCACCGACCAGCATCCCGATGTGATCGCTGCGCGTGCAACCTTGGACGAACTGAAAAAACGGCGCGCGGTCGAGCTCGAGAGCCTGCGGCGCGGCGACGCCAGCGCCGTCGCATCGAGCGGCGCCGGAAACAACCCCGTGTACCAAAGTATTCAGACCGAGCTCAACAAAGAAGATGTCGATATCGCCGCGTTGCGGCGCGAGTTGGCGCAGCACG
Organism: uncultured Gammaproteobacteria bacterium; assembly: GCA_963807505.1. Taxonomy (GTDB): domain Bacteria; phylum Pseudomonadota; class Gammaproteobacteria; order Steroidobacterales; family Steroidobacteraceae; genus Bog-1198. The sequence continues at coordinate 470,803 of CAWECC010000004.1, forward strand.
AGGGCACCGTTGCCGAATTGCGGCAGCGCTTGAACAGCGCACCCCAGGTCGAAGCGGAATTTCAGCAGCTCAACCGCGACTACGATGTCAACAAGGCACAGTACACGGCGCTGCTCGAGAGTTACCAGAAGGCGCGGCTGGGCGAGCGCGCGGATAACGCGGGGTCGGTGCGTTTTGAAGTGGTACTGCCACCCACGGCTCCGATCCCTCCGGTCTGGCCCAGGCGCACTTCGCTGCTGGGAGGCATTTGGATAGGATCCATGCTGCTCGGCTGCGCACTAGCCTATGGGCTGCATCTGCTCAAGCCCATCGTGAGTTCAGTGGCTGCCGTGAATCAGTTGACTGCCTTTCCCGTCCTCGGCGTCGTCAATGTGGCGTTTCCGAGCCGGCGGCAGCAAGAGGTTCGCCGCAACATGCGGCAATTCTCCACCGCGATGGCCTGCTTGGTGGTGGCTTTGCTGATTGCGCTTGGCTTGAACTGGGTGGGCGCCAGACTGGTTACCCAGACCACCAGCTCCTCGGTGACGACATGAGCCTGGTCGAGCAGGCAATCGCTCGGATGAGAAATCAGGCGCGCGCCGCCGCCGGACCGGCCGTGGCGGAGGCTGGATCGAAGCCGGCTGCACCGCCGCCCATCATCGATCGGGTAGCCGAAGCGGCGCCGGTGCCGGCGAAGAGCATGACGCTGGATATGGACGCCTTACGCGCGCGCGGGTATCTGCCGGAATCGGGGATGGACAAGCCGTTTGCCGATCACTACCGCCGCATCAAGCGCCCGCTCATCGACAAGGCCATGTCGGGCCTCGCTGCGGTCGGGGAACCGCTCGTGATCATGGTCACCAGCGCGCTGCCCGGCGACGGCAAGACATTTACCAGCATTAACCTTGCGCTCAACATGGCGCTCGAGCGTGATATTTCTGTGTTGCTCGTCGACTGCGATGTGGCCAAGCGGCACGTCAGCGAGATCGTGGGATTGAAGGAAGAAGCCGGCCTCTTGGATGCCTTGGCCGACGAGTCCGTCGATGCCGAATCCCTGATCGTGCAGACGCACTTGCGCGGCCTGTCCATTTTGCCGGCCGGAAAGCGCAGGGAGGGAACGGCTGAGCTCTTGAGCAGCAATCGCATGCGCCAAATAGTCGTGAATCTGTCCAAACGCAATCCGCGCCGCATCGTGCTGCTGGATTCACCGCCGCTGTTGATCACCAACGAAGGGCGCACTTTGGTGAAGATTGCGGGCCAGGTCGCTCTGGTAGTGCGCGCAGGCCAGACGCCGCGGCACGCGGTGCAGGATGCACTGGGATTGTTCGATGCTCAACAGGCGGGCGGCATCATCCTGAATCAGGTCCAGGTGACGCGCCTCGAGGGTTATTACGGGTATGGGTCGTACGGGTACGGGGCTGCGGGCGATGCGCCATAGAGTGGGTAGGCGATGTCCGGCAGTGGCAATCGCCTCCCTCTGCGCTTTGGCCTCTGCGTCCAGAGCAGACCCGCCGACTTTCGGCACCGATACGTCATCCGCCTCATCCAAAGCAGACACCCTGGTTTACGGCGTCGATGTGGGTGTGGCCGAATCGGATAACGTAACACTGGCTTCCACGAACAAAGTCAGCCAGACCATGGCGGTGGCAGACGGGGACTTCGATATCAAGCAGCAAAGCCGGCTGCTGGATGTGGATGCGAAGGGCAATTTCACGTACCTCGACTATTTACAGGGTGCCTACCGTGGTGAATTGATAGGTCGTTTCGATGGCTCGGCTCATCTGGCGATCATTCCTGACCGGCTGGTGTGGGTGGTCCAAGATGACTTCGGGCAGGCCGCGCTCGATGCATACACGCCGGTGACACCGACCAATCTCGAGAACGTCAATTACCTGAGCACGGGACCGGACTTCGCGTTGCGCTTCGGCGCCAGCAGCTATCTGAAAATGAGCGCGCGCTACGCGCGCACGGACTACGAAACCAGTCCCTATAACAGCAATCGGCTGTTGGGCGATCTCGCCTGGGGATACCAGCTCTCGGCACAATCGAGCGTCTCGCTGAACGGGGAAACCGAGCGCGTATTGTTCACGAATACTGTGGTCAACAGCGATTTTGACCGCAGCAGCGGTTTTCTGCGCTACGAAGTCAAGGGCGCCCGCACCGACCTGTCTGCGGATCTTGGCGCCACCACGATCAATCAGTACGGCTCGACCACCCGCCCTCTCGCCAAGATCAATCTGGCGCGCAAACTCTCCGCGTCAGCCAAACTGACATTGACGGCCGGCCGCGACTTGACCGACGCCGGTACGAGTTTCAGCGGCCTGCAGAGCGGGGCGATCGGATTGGTCGGAACCGCGCCCGCCGCGCAGACAACGGATAATTACACCAGCAGTTACGCTTCAGCCGCGTGGCAGTACGAGCGCAACCGCACGCTGATTTCCTTGAGCGGCCGCTGGGAAAAGGACATTTACGATAGCGCCCCCGTAACCGGCGTCACTTTGACGGGCGTCCCCCTGAGCGTTGCTCCGCTGCCTGGCGCCCCCGTGATCGGCAGCGCCGCCGCGCTCGACTACACACTCGGCGGGGCTGAATTCCGGGTGCAGCGAAGAATGACGCGAGCGCTGACCGCTGAGATCGTGGGACGAATCTACAAAACCGATTACCTTCACAGCACCGTCACCGGTCAATTCGGCACGCCCAATTACAGCAACGAGCAGGTCGCGGCCGGTTTGACCTGGCGGCATGGACGCGGATTGGTGGTCAAATTACGCTATGAGCACAATGCTCAAGTGACCACGGGAATCTATGGATACGGCGAGAATCGCGTTGTTTTGACGGTGGGTTATCGGCCGAACGGCAATAAACCCGAAAGCGACCCGGGCGCATTGAGCCCGGGTCCGTAGTTTCCTAAAGTACTGACTTTATTCCTTCGATTTTATTCGGCGGCGACCGCGCAATACGGCCAAGCCGCCTGCCAGCATCGTGAGTCCTGCCATCGCCGACGCCGGGTCGATTTCAGGAGCCTTGACCGACGGCGGCGAGCCTGGCGTCGGTGCAAAACAAAAAATAGGAGGGAACCAAAGGATTTGGAGGCACTGCTGCCCACCTTGGTCTTGATTGGCGGCAGACGCTACGCCCGCCATGGTCATCAACACGAGCGCTAAACTGATTTTTCGAATCACTGTGGTGTCCTCAATCTTCGAACGGAACCGGGCGAGAAAAATACTAACGTCACCGTCTCCAAGTAGCAACACTGGGTTTCCAAACTGCCGTGTGCTATCACATTTGAAAAACAATATGGTAAATGTCAGAAAAATCGGTAAGGGGTAGGGGGTGGAAGTCCCCTGCGGCAAGGAACTAGCGATTCATGCCGGCCTCGAGTCATGCGCGACGGATCGTGAGGTCTGGCGTGAAATGTTGACAGAGGTGCGTGTAGGCCAGCCATTGAGCCTCGAAATTTAGTCATGGGTGCCGACGCTCTCATATTGGCGGAAGGCAATACCGATGCGGGCGATATCGCGAGCCCACATCGGGCCCTACGGGGTCAGAGACCCTGGCATGCACGTACGACCCTTATACGGGAGCTGAGAGATCTCCAGGTCGGCCACAATGGTGTGGTCCGTGTCGGGAAGGTGACGAGCCAAATCCGATGATGAACGACCCGGAGAAGTCAGACTCGCCCATAGTAGCTGTGAAACCGCCGAACAACCCCGGACGGACGGGCGCGGCAGCGGTGGAGCCAAGGGGCGGGGCCAAGGGAATCACGAACGAGAACCGCACGACCCGGACGCCGAGCCGGACCCGCGTGTTACAGGGGCTTGAACGTGTGCGAGAAAGAGCAAAAGCTCATAGGAAGGAGCGGTTCACCGCCCTACTTCATCACGTCGATGTAGATCTGCTGAGCCGCGCCTACTTCAGGTTGAAGAAAGATGCGGCACCCGGGATCGACGGTTTGACGTGGGAGGAATACGGGAAGGACCTTGAGGTTCGACTCAAAGATCTGCATGGCCGCGTTCATCGTGGCGCGTATCGTGCGCAACCCTCGCGGCGGCAGTTCATCCCTAAACCGGATGGAAAGCAACGGCCGCTGGGTATCGCGGCGATCGAGGATAAAATCGTCCAGCGCGCTGTGGTGGAAGTGCTCAATGCAATTTATGAGGCGGATTTTAAGGGGTTTTCGTACGGCTTCCGGCCAAAACGCGGACAGCATCAAGCGCTCGATGCGTTGGCGACAGGGATTATCCGTACGCCGGTGAACTGGATTATCGACGCCGATATCCGGGCGTTCTTTGACTCTGTCAACCATGACTGGTTGATGCGGTTCATTGAACACCGAGTTGGGGATGTGCGACTGCTTCGTTTGATCCGAAAATGGCTAACGGCGGGAGTGATGTTGAACGGAGAGGTATTGCCGACGTCAACGGGCACGCCGCAAGGTGCGGTGAGCACTCCCCGAACGCATAAGGTAATTTCCGCCGATCGGTACTTCGCGGCGGCAGTCGGGGCCCGGTAAAGCGCCGCTGGGCGGGCTCGCCGGGCCGCCGGGGATGCTATGTCGAATGACAATGTTGTCGTCGCCGATAAGCACTTCCTTGACGACGAGCCTTACGATTCGCTGGCGCTCGATGACATCGAGCGTGGTAGAGACGCTGCGTAAGCGCGCGAGAAATGCGCTGAGCGTTTCGGCTAGACGCAAGAACTTGGCGCGATCATTTGTCTGGTCCGCGATCGCCTGCAATTCTGTGCGCAACGTTTGTTCACGTTGCCGGAGAGACGGCATCCGCTCGCGTAGCTGCTCAAGAGACAACAGATCCTCTTGATATGCGGTGAGCACACGCTCGATGCTTTTGCCGACACGAGTCAATTCTCGCTGTAACACGGACTCTCGTTTTTTCGTCGGATCGGCGGAGCGAGCCGCAACCAATCGCCGATCGAGTTCCTGCTGTATCAACGTGGGATCCTCGAGCAATCGAACGACTTCCCTCCAAACGACTTCGTCAAGCAAATCCTGGCGCACGAAACGCTTATTGTCGCACACCGGACCGCCGAACTTGCGCCAGCTGTCGGAGCCGATGCATTTGTAGTAATGGATCTTGCGTGCCGAGGTGTACGTCGATGTGCGCGAAAATGCGTAACCGCATTTCTGACAACTGACCAACCCCTGCACAACACTCGGCGTGATCGTTCGACGCCGCGAGCGTATTTTATTTTCCTGGAGCAACTCCTGTGCTCGAGCAAAGCTCTCCTCGCTCACAAGGGCCGGCACCGGGATCTCGATCCACTCCTCGCGCGGACGCTCGTGTCCAACGCTGTCGCTCGATACGAAGCCGCCGCGGCGGCGCATTGCCCGAGTCACTCGAATGCGGCCGGCGACGCGCGTTTTTCCAAACGAGGCGGCCCCGCGATAGGCCGGATTACGGAGCATAGCCCATACGGTCGATCGCTCCCAGCGGGATCCGTGTTTGCGGGTAGGCACCTTTTGCGCATTGAGTCGGCGCGTAATCTCCCCGATGCTCAGATTCTTGGCGGTGTACATCTCGTATACTCGTTTAACCACGTGAGATTCCGCATCAATTACTTGGTAAAATGCTAGAGTTTCCTCTGTCTTGCGCACATACCGGTATCCATAGGGCGCGCCACTGAGTACGCTCACTTCACCGGATTTCGCGCGATGCCGTTTACCACGCCGAGATCTCTCCAGGATCTGCGCCCGCTCGTACTCGGCGATCATGCCCTGGAACTGCACGAGCAGTTGATCCTCCGCGCTCGTGCCTTGTGGCGCGTTGACAAACACGGTCTCGACTCCATGTTTGGCAAGCTCTTCAATCAGCAAGATCTGGTACGCGTATTTGCGGCTCAAGCGATCCGGTGAATAGGCCAACACGGCTTGGATTTGACCTTCCGCAGCGAGATCGCGCACGCGTTCAAGGCCAGGACGCTCGAGCGTGGCGCCGCTATAGCCTTCGTCCTCGAACACCCATTCCTTGGGCACCTCCAGACTGCGAGTCTTCGCAAACTCGATCAACGCCGCCGTCTGGCTCGCAATCGTCTTTTCCTCGCGTTGCTGCTCCGAGGATACTCGAGCGTAGATCGCGGCCAATTTCATGTTCGAACTCCTTTGTGGGACCGCCGCTGATCAGGCGTTCGTGTCCGGGAACCAGAATAGAGTAGACCTGCGCGAGCTTCGACTCGAGCAGTCGATCAAACGTATAGTCGAAGGAGACTTGGGGAGCGGCGCGTCGTTGGCGCCGCTCAGCCATGCCCTTTTAACGCGTTTATAAACGCGTCCAGAGCTCGTGCGACGAGCGCACCGATGGTCGTACCGCTGCGAGCCGCCTGCAGGCGCAGGAGACGCACGGTGTCGGGCGGAAGTTTGAGGGTTATGGGTATCGTCGCCTCGGTCACCTCGACCGGGCCTTCGAGCTGTGCGGCTTCCTCGAGATATCGGTATGCTTGTCGTTCCGACAGATCGAACTTTTGCGATAGCCTCTGCGCCGCGTCGGGGAGCGCCATGCCGCGTTGGAGCAAGCGATGTGCGGCGTTCAGTTGCTTCGCTTTTTCGGCTTTCGTCGATCGTGTCATATGTCATAAATATATTACTTCTTATGACGATAATCAATGACTGGTAAGGATCTCCAACCACCAGCTACTACGCGGTCAAATTGGAAGTTGCCTTTTGTGTACGGGGAGTGATCTCGCCGTTGTTGGCGAACATCTATCTGCATTACGTCTATGACCTGTGGGCTGATCGCTGGCGACATCGCACAGCGCGAGGCAGGGTCATCATGGTGCGGTACGCTGATGACACTGTCGTCGGCTTCCAGCACCTGGCCGATGCCACTCGGTTCTTAGCGGAGCTTCGAGAGCGGTTGGAAACCTTCTCACTGTCATTGCATCCGGATAAGACCAGATGCATCGAGTTCGGTCGCTATGCGATCCGGGATCGAGGCATGCGTGGCCTTCGCCGCCCTGAGACGTTCAACTTCTTAGGCTTCACCCACATCTGTGGTCGCTCGCGTCAAGGTGCCTTCCTGCTTAACCGCCGGTCGCGCCGTGACAAACTGCGTGCCACGGTGCGGGCTGTGCGTGACGGACTCCGAAGAAGAATCAACTGCACCATCCCCCAGCAGGGGGAGTGGTTGCAACGCGTGGTGCGGGGATTTAACCAGTACCATGGCGTGCCCACTAACTGCAGCAGCCTACAGGTCTTCCGCCAGAGCGTTATCAAGGCATGGTTATGGACGCTCCGGCGTCGTAGCCAGCGCCAACGCACGACGTGGGCCCGTATGTTCGGCATAGCCGAACGCTGGCTGCCCCTTGCTCGGGTCCTCCATCCATGGCCTGAACGCCGCTTCGCCGCCAATCACCCAAGGTGGGAGCCCGGTGCGTGAATCGCGCCCGCCGGGATCTGAGCGGGGGGCGCCGGGTAACCGGCGTCCCTACCGCAATTTAAAAGAAAATGCTCGGGCGCAGCTACCAGAGTTGCCATTGGCCCCACAGCAGGACACTGACGGCGATCAGCGCGTTGGTAGTCGCGTGAGCTGCGACTGCCTCGCCGAGATGACCGCGGCGTATCACCAGTAGGCCGTAGGCGAGTCCGGCGAGGATGCCGGGCGCCCACAGTGCGCCGTGCGCAAGGCCGAACACCACCGCCGTCAGCGCCAACGCCGGCCAACGCACCGCGAGGAAGGGCAGGGATTCGAAGTCCGCCTGGATCAATCTGCGCATCAGATAACCGCGATAGGCGAGTTCCTCGGCGATGGGCACCATGAGCACGGAGCCGAAGACTCGGCTGGCTACCCACACTCCGCGCACCGCGGTAGGAACCGCGGAAAGCTGCTCGGGCATGGCGCTGGGCGGCAGCAGAAAGTGCGCGGCGGCCACCCACACCAGGAAAATGCAAGTCCCCACGGCGGGCGCGCGCCAACTGCAGCGCCAATCGATCGCCGCCAACCTGCGCCGATAGCGCGCGAGCATCAGCAGGGCCGCGATCACCCGCAGGGGATAGAAAAATTCGAAAGTGCCCGAGAACGCGCGCGACAGGGAGCCCGCCGCAAGAATCGCCAGCAAGGGCATGAGATAGACCGCCGTGGGATTGTGCATCACCGGCGCTGAGTCGTGCTGCGCGGCCGTGCGGTTCAACCAGGCGCTTCGCCGGCTCAACAACACCAGGCCGCAGGCCACCACAATGAAGGCAATCCAGCCGGCCTGAGAATGAAATCCGTAGACGGCGACATCGGGGAAACCGGCGTCTCCGATCAGAATCAATGCGGCAATCCGCAACACATTGAGCGCGAATATGGAGAGCACGCTCGCCGGGATCAGCAACAAAGCGCGGGGGAAGATGTATTCGCGCCGGAAGCAAACCAGCCAGGCGCCGGAGAAGGCGAGCATCAAACCGACGCCTTCGAGCCCCGAGCACTCATCAGCGATCTGCACCGCGAAGTGCTGAGTGCTGAGTTCCAATGCCACAGGATTGGCGCGAAGCGTGGGCAGAATCGGTCCGAGCAAGTGGCGCACCAGTTCGAAGGTGAGCGCCGAGGTCGGTTCCCAGAGCCTTTGAAACAACTGCAGCGCGCCGGTACCGAGCAGCGCGGCAATGGCGGCGTACCACCAGATCCCGCCGAGGGCGCGCACCGCATCCTGCCAAAGGGCGAGGGGAGCCATGGTCAGCAGTGCGGCCAGCGCCGCGGCAACGGCGATCACGGTCCAAAGCCCCACCACAGCGGCGAGCGACAGATCGCTGGCAGTGTAGCGATACAAGAGATAGCTCAACGGTGCCAGCGCCGCGATGCATAGGAAATGTCCGAGCATCCAGCCGATGCGCAACGGGGCTGCGCGGATGGCTGAGTCGGTGGTCCTCAATGCGTCCCAGCCGCGGACGTAGGTAAATAGCGCGAGCGCCGCGGCGAATGCCGCCGCAAAGCGAAATCCCAAATGCTGGGCCACGCGCAGCACGGCGCCGAATCCTCGAGCCTCCTGTGCGAGATCGAAATCGACGAACCGGTTCAGGAATATCTTCTCGCCGAGGAATGCAATTCCAAGCATTCCGAGGCGCGCGGGCAGGCCGGGCCTGAATCGAGCAGTGGAGGTCAACGGTCCGAGACCAACGTCAGCCGTGAGTGCCGGTGGCGGCGGGTAACGTGTGAGTTGCCGAGATACTTGGAAGTTCAGCCGGTGCCGCGGCCGACCGCCGCAACCGCAGTTCGATGTGCGGCAGGAGCATAAAGATGCGCGGCCCACGCACCAAGTATCGATTCGCCAATCTTTTCGGACTTCGAACGAGACGATACAGCCATTCGAATCCCGATCTTCGGATCCAGTGCGGCGCGCGCTTCTCCACGCCGGTCATGAAATTGATCGAGGCACCCACACACAGCGCAAGGCCGCGGGCGACTCCGCGCTCCTTGAGTTTTAGCGCGATGATTTCTTGCTGGGGGGTACCGAAGGCCAAAAAGCAGAACCTGAAGGGACTGGCTGCTTCGATCGCACACAGGCAAGCCTCGACGGCTTTTTCGTCGTGTATGAAATTCATGGGCGGATCGATGTGCAGCAGGGCCTTGAATCCGAAACGATCCCGCAGCTCCTGGGCCTGCTCGGCGCTGCCGCCCACCAATACCGTTGCATCATTGGGCTTGATCACGCTGGACATCAACGCCGCAGTCAAATCGCTGCCCGGGGTCACGCGATGGCGCTGCCCCTTGAGAAGACCGATCAGATGGGCCAGAAATTGGCTGTCCAGAAACACGTAAGCAGCCTGCGCATACAATTTGCGAAATTCGGCATCGTGGCAATGACGGATCACATGATCGACATTGGGTGTCACTACGTAGCCGAAGCGATCAGTGCCGAACGCCGCCGTGATATCCCGCGCCTCGCGTAGTTCGTAGTCGTCGATGTGGAGGACGTTGGTCATATTCCGAGTAGCCACGAAAGCAACGCCGGTATTCAAGTCGCCAAGTTGCGACAGTCGAATTATACGGGTATCCGCGAGAGTGGTTTGAGGGATCTATCTCGTTTTTTGCCATTCGACAGCAAGAAGTCTGTAGGCGAATAGTCACCGCGAATTGTTACAGTATTTGCTGTGTTATCGTCCGGCAGTCTGCCCCGGAGTCGCGGGGTCGCCCAATTACATGCAATAACAGCTAGTTATGGTGTATTCCTGATGCGAGGGATAACCATGAGCTCCTCAGAGAGGGGTCGAGTGCCAAAACATACTGCCCGTCCCTGTAGGCGGTGGGCAGTCGCCGCACTTGACCGGTCCGAGCGTCCCAGGCACCCAGCTTCAGGCCCGGCGGCGCTCTGATGAGAATCACCCCTTCAACCGGTTCGGAGTAAAACGGCAGTGAGTCGGCGGCCCGAGGTATCGAGCGTGCGCCGACGGAAATCATGATATTCCGCGATTGGGCAATCGGATTTCCATCCCTGCTTTGGACCGCGATTACCACGTCTCTGGTCGCGATGTCGATTTTCACGTCGGCCAGGGCGACGGCTTTCCCACCGATCGAACCCAACGCCGCCTGAGTTCGTGGAGTGTCGATTGTGAAGGTGCCCTGGCTCCAATTGCGCTTCAGCTCACCCGAGTCCGAGACAATCTCCGAAGCGCCGGCAGGTATCAGGGACTGCTCAGGGTCTCGCAGTATTTGTGCGCCAACCGGGACGATGCTCTTCTGAAGCCAGGGCAGCTCAGGAACTTGCGGCAAGGCGATGAGCAATTTTCCACGCTCGGAGGCGGTGCGCAATGCGACGGAGGTGGTGGGCGATATCGACCGATCGAACAGCATCTCCTTGTTGGGCGCAAACACGTAGGCCGTACCGGCTTCCCTGACGTGATTCTGCCTATAAAGCATGGCTGCTGCGGGCATGCTCGCCATTAGAGCTGGATCATTGTATGCCTGGTAAACGGAGGGTGTACTCCGTGTATCATTCAACGCTTCCTGCGAATAGGCATAGAACATGACGGCGTTCCAGCCTTGCATCGACGCCGAAGCCGCGATGTAGAGAGGAATGTCTTGGCGGTCACGAGCCAAGGAAGCGTTGCTATCGATTCCCCACTCCGTCACGGTAAGCGGCTTGCCAGCGACATGCGCCGCCGCGATCCAATTCACGAGATTGGCAGTCGAAAGAGGATTGTTTTGCAGCTCTCCCACTCCTCCATAGGAGTGAACATCGACGATGTCGCCTGCGGTCAATGCAGGAAGCGAACTCAGCGGATCCATTCCCCAACTGCTGGTCGTGACGATGGGCGACTTGAGGCCTAAAGCGCGCAGATGTCCGATCATATCTACGTAGAAGCGCCGCTCCAGATCGTTGAGAAATAGCTTGGAGGGACCGTCTTCCCAGGCGCGCCACACCCTGTCTCTGGGAAGGCCGTACTTGTCCGCATATTTCTCGGCCTCGCGCAGGTAGATTTTCGAGAGTTGGGGTACGCCCTTGTTCGGCAGCAGCGCATTTCCGAAATGGTGAGTCAGGTCGTTTTCGTTGGAGATCAATACGGCGAGAATTGCTGGGTCGTCCTTGTAGCGTAATCCCGTGTAGTGATTTTGGTGGTCCAGATATGACTCATTGAACCGCTGCATCGCCTCTTGGATGCTGCGGCTGACGAAGTTGTAGCCGACCAGGCTCGCCGTCGGTCTGCCTTGGCGCATCTCATCGAAGCCCTCGATCCCGTCGCCCGCCTTGACTCGGCGGCCCACGTGAAGATCGAGCCAGACGTAAATGCCTTCATCCCTCAGACACTTGATCCACCAATCCAGCTTCTCGAGCATCGCCGCGCTCAAGCTCCGCGTATCGAGTGCGTCTCGGCCGCCGAAAATATTGGGATCAACCCACTCCGAGTCGTGGTGATGAATGCGGACCAGATTGAAGCCGAGTTCGGAAAGCCGATGCGCCTGCTTTTTTACATCGTCGTTCGAGGTCCCGAACAGGGAATTGGCGGTGACATTGGTACCCCAGAATCGTGCGACAGTGCCATCGTCGAACGCCAGCTTGTCTCCATGCGCCTTCAAGAAGCCGCGTTTGCCCGCGGGAACCTCAGGTGCATTGAGGAAGGACAGATCGACCGGCGAAGTATTCCAAGGCAGAATCCCCTGCGGCCAAGCAGATTTGTCCGGCTCATCGGCTCCGGCGCTCGATGAGGCCGCCATTGCAACTCCGGCGAGGCAGGACGCCCCCAGAGCAATGAAGCAGTGGCGTATGCACCGGTTCAATCGGTGCACCAGGAGATGGCCGCGAGGAGTCGAAGTCTTGGACTATTCCTGATGCGGGATCCCTGCGGGCGAGGGCCTACTTCGCGTGATTTTCGTAAAGTTTTACGAAATCGCCGAAGGTGACCGGAAATTTCATGTCCTGATCGGTATCGAAGGGATCGAAGCCGAGCGCGTCTTCGAGACGGGCAACGATCAACGCGAAACTGAGCGAATCGAGGCCCGACTCCAGAAGCTTGAGATCATCCGAGAGACGCGTCAGCTTGCGCTTTTGTTCAACCGCAACTTGCTCGAATTGCTCGGTAATTGTAGATCTGAGCGACATGAATGGACCCCTGCGAGAATGGTAAAAATCCGAGTATAAGACCTTACCCCCTGAAATGCATTGTCACTCAACTCGAATTTGCACTCAGACTCAGACTCAGACTCAGACTCAGACTCAGACTCAGACTCAGACTCAGACTCGGACACGCCGCACATGCGCTATCCCTTACGTTCCGCGGGATCCTTGTGCTCGATTAGCTGCGAGGTCCGTCCCAATATGCGATTTTGATGAAACTCGGCGAGTCCCACAAACTGAGGAATCTTGCCGATCATCAATAGCGCGCCCGAGGCACCAGCCAGTTTCACGCTCATGCCCGCGCGCAGCTCGCGCAGCGCAATCTGCAGGGTGCGCAAGGGCCAAATCATGAAAACAAGCCCGGCAAACAACCACCCGCGGGTACCATCAAAGAACGCTAGGGTCACGGCGCCGGCCAGTAAAAGCGGCATCGCGCCGCCCCAAGCCATGATGCTGCGAGTCGTCCGCGGCCAATTCGGATTGCGCGCGTCGGGGTGACGGTGGGCGAGTTCTGCGTAGGCGTGTCCCGTGCGCCGAGTGCGCTTCCACCATTGGGCGAATCGGGTGATATCTACATCGTGATATCCCATCTCCGAGTCGATCCGACGCAGCTTCCAACCGCATTTTCGCATGCGCATCGCCAAATCCGGCTCCTCGCCGGCGATCATTGCGGAGTCGTAAAAGGCCACCTGGCGCAGTGCAGATATGCGAAAAAGAGCCACCCCCCCGACTATCGGTGCCTCCCCGATGGGCACGTTCCAATCGTCGTCACACAGGGCGTTGTAAACCGAGCGCTCGGGAAAGCGCTCGCGAAGCCGGCCGTAGACCGCCGCGAGGTCCGGTTCGGCACGCAGCGCCGCCAAACCCGCCGGTATCCAGTCTTGATGGATTTCGCAGTCACCGTTGACCATCTGTACGAATTCCAGGCCGGGACTTTCCTCGAGCAATCGCAAGAGCCCGGCATTGCGCGCGCGCGCGGCCGTGAAATTGGGGGGAATCTCCAACCGGACTACCGAGACACCTTCGCGCTCAGCGCGCTCGACGCTGCCGTCGGTGGAACCCGAATCCACATAAACGCGATTGATTGTGGAGCGCACCGAGGCGAGGCAGCGTGCGAGCCGTTCTCCCTCGTTACGGCCGATGACGACGAGACCAAGACCTTCAATACCGGCGGCCGAGGCCATCACTTACACTCGAGTCGATGCCCGCATTCTGGTTCGTCATTCTTTGGTGCGGGATTATTTCCTGGCATGTTTGAGGATATTAGCCGCATATGCCCATGACTTGTGGGTTCTTTGGCCAACAATAAGCTATGCGATGCGTGTCGATGTTTGGCGCGAGCTTAATGAGGTAGACTTCGCGCATTCGATTCTCTAGACGCATGCGACTCTACAATAATCCGAATCTCGCCTGCAGGCGACGTTGAATTCGATCTTGAAAATCGCCTACTTCATCAATCAATATCCGAAAGTCAGCCATACGTTCATTCGCCGCGAGATTCTGGCGTTGGAGCGGCAGGGCTTCGACATTCAGCGTATTGCACTTCGCGGCTGGTCGGAGACAACTCCGGATCCGGAAGACCGACAGGAACTTGCGAGAACCCGTTACATATTGCGGCAAGGCGTATGGGGCCTCGTGCTTCCCGTGCTGCGCGCCGTGGTCACATCGCCGCTGAAGTTCTTCCGGGCGCTACGCCTAGCCGTACGAGTATCCCGTCGATCCGACCGCCGAGTTATCCGCCGACTGATCTGCGTTGCGGAGGCATGCCGCCTGGTGCCGTGGCTGCTCGAATCGGGAGCGGATCGATTGCATGTCCATTTCGGTACCAATTCCGCCGAGGTGGGCATGTACGCGCGAATCCTTGGCGGCCCACCCTTCAGCCTAACCGTCCACGGCCCCGAGGAGTTCGAATCGCCGATGGGTCTCGCGGAGAAAGTCGGCACGGCAGCGTTCGTCGCGGGCATCAGTTCGTACGGCCGCAGCCAACTTTACCTGCGGTGTAAGGCAGTGGAATGGCCAAAGGTCCACGTTGTGCGCTGCGGAATCGAACCCTCATTTCATCGCACGGCAGCCCAGATGCCGCCGCAAGCGCGACGGTTCGTTTGTGTCGGCCGGCTATGTGAGGCCAAGGGCCAACTTCTGTTGATCGAGGCGACGGCGCGTCTGCGGGCGAAGGGCATCAGAATGGATCTCGTCTTGGCCGGTGACGGGCCGTTGCGCGCCGAGATTGAAACGGCCATTGAACGTCACGGCCTCACGGACACCGTGCGAATCACCGGGTGGATCAGCAGCGACAGCGTACGCGACGAAATCCTGGCTGCCCGCGCACTAGTTTTGCCGACGTTTGCAGAAGGACTGCCGGTCGTCATCATGGAAGCAATGGCGCTTCGCCGGCCGGTACTCAGCACCTTTGTCGCCGGTATTCCCGAACTGGTGCGCGCCGGCGAGAATGGGTGGTTGTTTCCGGCCGGATCGCTCGACGAGCTTGCCGCCGCCATGGAGGATTGTTTGTCGAGATCGGACGAAGAAATCCGCCGAATGGGCGATGCCGGATACGAAAGGGTCATCGAACGTCATTCGATCGACGTCGAGGCGGCGAAACTCGCCGCACTTTTCCGGTCCACGGCATCCCGCGAGTAGGGAGAGCTGGCCGGCGCAGCCTCGAAATAAAATGGGCGGCGGCAAAGTTGCCGCCGCCCAAATTCCGGACATCCGGATCGCTGAGGTTGACTATTTCTCGCTCAGTGGTGCACCGCTCCTAGATTCCAGGTTGGCGCCCATGCGGCGCCGAGGGCGTCAAAATGCACGGGTACGGTGGTGGCCCCTGTGTCGCTCTCAGTAGGCTTGAAGTCCGAGATGATTTTCAAGCTGCCGCTGGCGTTCGTGAACCCGGGGTTGCTCGAGGTCGATGTGCTGTTGTTGCTGACGGTGTTACCCGTGCCGCTGTTGGAGATGCAGCTGCCGAGGTAACACAGATTGTTCTGCGCCCAGGAGTTGATGCCGGGGGCGGTGAAGTTGGATCCGGAGAACGCGGCACAGGTCCCCTCATCGCAGGTGTTGTTGTAGACCTGCACGAACTGAGGCACCGGCTCGATGCCGCGCCTGGCTACCTGGATGCCCTGACCGCCGCCGGCTACGCTCTGATTGAACACATTGTCGCGCAGGGTTTCGTTTACCGCGGAGACCAGAATCTGCCGGCCACCGCCGGTGCTGCTGCCCCGGAAGATATTCCGCTCGACGACGATGTTGCGCAGCCGCTCGTCATAGTTGGAATTCTGCGGCGCGGTTTCGACAAGGTTCGCACCCGAGGTGCCGCTGAACAGATTATCCGAGATCTCGATGAGCTCGGTGTAAACGCCGGTCCAGGTCGGGGAGCTGTCCTTGGTATTGCCATTGTGAAGCTTGAGTACCGCTCCCACGTCATTGGCGTTCTCAAAAGTGTTGTTGGCAAACACGCACATCCGGCAGGCCGATACACGAACGGTCTCAATGCCAGAGCCGTTATTGGGTGCCCCCGCGCCGTTGAAGCTGTCGCCGAGCACCGCCTGGTAGTCGATGTTGTTGTACAGGCTGTTGGTGCCCCACTGAGACTGGTTGTTCTCGGCGAAGTTGATGAAGGTGCCTTGATTAGACCCCATCCCGGTCTGAACCAGCTGGATGTAGCCGCACTGTGCGCATTGCGCCATGTAAAAGCTTTCGTCGTTGCCGTTCGACAGCAAATTATCCAGCGTGATCTGATAGGTGACGTAGTCGTAGTTGTTATCGGAATAGACCGCTGCGTTCGATCCGACACTCTCAAAGTCCAAATCTGCGACCCGGCCATCTCCGGTCGCCTGCATGCTGATACCGAGTGAGCCTTTGATGATGGGTCGGCTTGTCTGCGTCCCTTCGCAGCCTCCGTAGGCGCCGATACTCCATTTGGCTCCGGACACCGTCGAGGCGCTGCCGGTGAAGGTATCGCCGCAGTGGAACAGCACCCGCTTGCCCGCTCCCGCATAGGCAGATCCGGTGGCGGTCGTGAAGCTCGAAGTCTTCAACACTGCCGCACCCGCGGGACAATCGCCGCTGCCGGCAACAGGTGTGCTGGAAGCCGCCACACACGTGGTCTTGGTGCCCACAAAGCCGTTTGCGCCTGAAGGATTGTAGGCGGTAACCGGTACGGAACACGTGGCCGTGTTGGTGCCGTCGGTGGCGGTCACGGTGGCCTTGTAAGCGGTGTCGGAACCCGAGGTGACGTACAGATGGGCCGCGATGCCGCCGGTGGCTGTGTTTTTGCTGTTCTTCCCTGGATTCGAGCCGTATGCCCAGGTGCTCGTCCCGGAGGTGCCGGTATCTCCGAAATTCCAGGTATATGTGACGTTCTGAAAAGCCGTGGTGTTGGCGGCGATCGATGTATCGGTCGTGCCCGTGGCGTCGAAGAACATCAGGAACGGCGATATGCCGGTAGAGCGGATAGCGCTCACCTTCAGAGTCAATGGCCCACTGGTCACTGGGCATGCCGATGCGCTGGCCGTAGCGGCCGACGCCACGGACACGGACACGCTCTGTGAGGCCGAACCCCCGGTTCCGGTGCAGCTCAGTGTATAGGTCGTTGATTCGGAGATCGCGCCGGGCGACGTGGTGCCGCTCGAAGGCATCAAGCCGCTCCATCCGCCGGAGGCGGTGCAGGTGGTGGCATTGGTCGCCGTCCATGTCAGCGAGGGGCTCTCGCCGCTTTCAACGGCCGTCGGCGTTGCCGAGATCGTCACGGAGGGCTTTGCGGTACTCGTAGCGCCGCCGTCGATCGTCACGATAGCTGACTTGGCGCTGCCAAGGTCAGCGTTAACCGGATCGGCGAGGGCGATCGCCAGGGTTTTGGTCCCCGTAAATGGCTTTGCGTTGCTGATGGGGATGCTGAAGCTTTTGGGCGCCGCGTCGCCGTTTGCCCACGAGAGTTGACCGGATACAGACGTGTAGTCGGTTCCGGCAATTGCAGAGGAATTCGCGGAGGCATAGTACACATCCGCGGGGCCGGCCGAGCCGCCCGTGCGATTCACGGTAATCGTTGCCTTCCCCGCGCTCTGTGCGACTGTGTAAGTGGGCGCAGCGACCGATACCGCGCCGCCGCCCTTATTGCCGTAGACGGTAACGGTGACTTCATCGGCCGAGTTCAGCGCTATGCCGGTGGGGTCGGACAATTGGACGACGAATGTCCGTGGACCGCTGAAGGGCGTTGTGTCGCTGATAGGGACACTGCACTGCTGGGCCGTCGATTCGCCGCTCGCCCACTTCAGCGTCGTGCTTACTGCGGTGAAATCTCGTCCGGAAATCGCCGTGCCGTTGACGGTTTTGCACAGCACGCTTACCGCGCCGCTGGTACTGCCGTTGCGATACACGAGGACATTCTCCGCGCCGCTGTTCTGCACCAGCGACGCGGTTGTATGGGCCACATAGAGATATTGGGTATCGGTGGCGGCGTTGCCGGGGCTTGCCCAGCAACCGATGAAGAATGCGACAACAAAAAGTCCGACGGCTCGATGTAACGACATCAAGTACCCCTTTTATTCGGTTGGTAAAAAAAACGCGCGAACAGTGACATGAAGCCACGGCAGCGGAAAAACCGGTGCGCCCGCGTTTGACTTAAAAGTCAGGTGCTCGTTTTAACCGCAACGAGAGGCGGTTTCTACTGTCTCTAAACTGCGCCACCGATGTCGCAGATTGCGTACACCGTGTAGGAGTGGTGGGGGAGTGCCGTCGGGTGATCGGTAGTCAGTGATGGAGCGCCCCAAGATCCCAAGCCGGCGGCCAAGATACGCCGAGGGCGTCGTACCACACGGGTGCGCTCACGCCCCCAACGTAGTTCGAGGTCGGCTTGAAGTCCGAGATGATATTGAATTTGCCACTGCCGTCGCTGAATGCCGGATTGTCTGAAGATGTCGAAGTGTTGCCAGCGATTGTGTTTCCCTTCCCCGTGTTCACGACGGTTGAGTGGCCGGCGGCTGTGATGTAGAACAGGTTATTTTTGGCGAAACTGTTCAGCGCAGAGCCTCGCATGGCCACGCCGTCGAGCCCGATGCACGCCTGGCCTGCAATGCCGTTGGGAGCGTAACAGGTGTTGTTGTACACCTCGACTGCGCTGGGCGCCGGCTCGATGCCACGCTGCGCTATCTGAGCGCCGTAGTATGGATACTGCGCGGTAGTCCCCGGCATATAAAACACATTATCCCGCAGCGTTGTGTTGACCGCGGACACCATGGCTTGTCTGCCGCCTTCTGCGCCCGTGCTTGCGGAGAATAAATTGCGTTCGAGGACGATGTTGCGCAGCCGCTCATCGGTGACGCTGTTCTGAGGCGCAGTCTCGAGGAGTTGCGCACCCGACGTGCCGGCAAAGAGATTGTCCGAGATCTCGATGAACTCAGAGTAAACTCCAGTCCAAGCCGCTGCGCTATTCTTGGTGTTGCCGCTGTGAAGCTTTAATACTGCACCGATGTTGTTGGCGTTCTCCATCGTGTTATTGGCAAACACGCACATCCGGCAGGCCGAGACGCGCACTGTCTCTATGCCGGAGCCGTTATCGGGTGCCCCCACGCCGTTGAAGCTGCTGCCGAGCACTGCCTGGTAGTCAACGTTGTTATAAAGGCTGTTGGTGCCCCACTGAGCCTGGTTGTTCTCTGCGAAGTTGATGTAGGTGCCTTGATTGGCTCCCATCCCAGTCTGAACAAGCTGAATATAGCCGCACTGTGCGCATTGCGCCATGTAATAGCTTTCATTGTTGCCGTTCGACAGCAGGTTGTACATCGTGATCTGATAAGTCACATAGTCGTAGTTACTGTTGGAGTAGACAGCCGCTTGCGATCCGACACTCTCAAAGTCCAAATCTGCTAAACGGCCATCTCCGGTTGCCTGCATGGCAATTCCGAGCGAACCTTTGATGATGGGGCGATTTGTCTGCGTCCCTTCGCAGCCTCCATAGGCTCCGATGCTCCATTTGGCTCCGGACACCAACGGGCTGCTGCCAGTGAAGGTATCGCCGCAGTGGAGCAGTACGCGTTTTCCGGCTCCAATATAGGAAGATCCAGTGGCGGCGGTAAAACTCGAAGTCCTTAAGACCGCCGCCCCCGCGGGACAACCGCTGCTGCCCGGAACAGGGGTACCGGAAGCTGCTACGCACGTGGTCTTGGTGCCCGTAAAGCCCTTCTTTCCCCCCGGATCGTAAGCGGTCACCTCGATCCCGCACCTGGCCGTGTTGATGCCATCCGTCGCGGTCACGGTCGCCGTGTAGGCTGTGTCCACGCCGGGCGTTACGTACAGATGTGCTGCTACTCCACCGGTGGCAGTGTTCTTGCTGTTATGGCCCGGATTCGAGCCATATGCCCAGGTGCCGGTCCCGGAGGCGCCGGTATCTCCGAAATTCCAGGTGTAGGTGACATCCTGGAACGTCGTGGTGTTGCCGGTGATCGAAGTATCGGTCGTGCCGGTGGCGTCGAAGAACATCAAGAACGGCGATACGCCGGAGTTACGGACCGCGCTCACCCTCAGTGTGAGCGGGCCGCTGGTCACCGGGCAGGCCAAACCGGCAGCCACGTTGGTCGCGACGGCAGGGACTATTCTAGGGGGAGCGTTTGGACTGCTGACTCCGACGGACTGCTCAGACGCAAACAAAACGACAGCCAGTGCGCACGCCAGCAATTGCAAATTGCGCGCTGAAACAACTACATGTTCACCAAGGCTTCCATCGCGCATTCAAACAGAATGCCACCCGGCATAAAGGAACACCAATTCCAACGCGATTGCGGACTAATGGTGCACTGCTCCAAGATTCCAAGTCGGCGCCCATTCGGTCCCCAGGGCGTCGTACCACACGGGCACAGTGGTGGCGCCCGCGTAGTTCGCGGTGGGCCTGAAGTCCGAGATGACACTCAAGCTGCCGCTGGCATTCGTGAACCCTGCATTGCTGCTAGTCGACGCCGTGTTGTTGCTCACGGTGTTGCCTGTGCCGCTATTGGAGATACAAGCCCCGGTGTAGCACAAATTGTTCTTCGCCCAGGAATTGATGCCGGGGGCGGCGAGGTTGGTTCCGGAGAACGCGGCACAGGTTCCGGCGTAGCAGGTGTTGTTGTAGACCTCCACGAACTGGGGAACCGGCTCAATGCCGCGCTCGGCCACTTGGATGCCGTCACCGCCGCCGGCCACACTCTGATTGAACACATTGTCGCGCAGGGTTTCGTTCACCGCAGAGACCAGAATCTGCCGGCCACCGCCCGTATCACTTCCCTGGAAGACGTTGCGCTCCACGACGATGTTGCGCAGCCGCTCGTCATAGCTGGAATTCTGCGGTGCGTTCTCAACCAGGTTCGCACCCGAGGTGCCGGAGAACAGATTATCCGAGATCTCGATGAGCTCGGTGTAGACGCCGGTCCAGGTCGGGGAGCTGTCCTTGGTGTTGCCGTTGTGAAGCTTGAACACCGCTCCGATGTCATTCGCATTCTCCATCGTGTTATTGGCAAACACGCACATCCGGCATGCCGAGACGCGCACCGTCTCTATACCAGATCCGCTATTGGGCGTCCCCACGCCGTTGAAACTGCTGCCGAGCACCGCCTGGTAGTCGATGTTGTTGTACAGGCTGTTGGTGCCCCACTGAGCCTGGTTGTTCTCCGCGAAGTTGATGTAGGTGCCCTGATTGGCCCCCATCCCAGTTTGGACGAGTTCGATATACCCGCACTGGGCACATTGCGCCATGTAGTAGCTTTCGTTGTTGCCGTTCGACAACAAATTATCCAGCGTGATCTGATAGGCCACGTAGTTATAATTGCTGTCGGAATAGACGGCCGCGCTAGATCCGACACTCTCGAAGTCCAAATCAGCCACACGGCCATCCCCGGTCGCCTGCATCGCGATACCGAGCGAACCTTTGATGATGGGGCGATCTAACTGCGTCCCTTCGCAGCCTCCGTAGGCGCCGATACTCCACTTGGCTCCGGATACCGTCGAGCCACCGCCGGTGAAGGTATCACCGCAGTGGAACAGCACGCGCTTGCCTGCCCCGATATGGGAAGATGCTGTGGCGGTTGTGAAGCTCGAAGTCTTTAAGACCGCAGCCCCTGCGGGACAATCTCCGCTGCCCGCTACAGGGGTACCGGAGGCCGCCACGCACGTCGTATTGGTGCCCGCAAAGCCGTTCGCCCCCGCCGGATCGTAAGCGGTTACCCCGATTTGGCAGCTGGCGGTGTTCGTTCCGTCGGTGGCGGTCACGGTGGCAGTGTAGGCGGTGTCCACGCCGGGTGTTGCGTACAAATGTGCCGCTATCCCGCCGGTGGCAGTGTTTTTGCTGTTATGGCCGGGATTCGAGCCGTATGCCCAAGTGCCCGTCCCGGAAGTGCCGGTATCGCCGAAATTCCAGGTGTAAGCGACGTCTTGGAAGGCCGTGGTGTTGGCGGCGATCGAGGTATCGGTCGTGGCGGTGGCGTCGAAGAACATCAAAAACGGTGAAATTCCTTTCGTGCGCACCGTACTCACATTCAGCGTCAGGGGGCCGCTCGTGCCCGTACATGCCAATGTGGCCGGCACGCTCATGGTGACGGTGGTCGATTGCTGAGTGCTTCCCCCAGGTCCCGTGCAGCTCAGGGTGTAGGTTGTGTCTGCCGTGAGCGCACCCGTGTCGTGCGTGCCGCTGACCGGCTCGGTCCCGGTCCAAGCGCCGGAGGCCATGCACGCCGTTGCATTGGTTGAAGACCAGGTAATCGTCGTGCTGCTACCGTTTGCGACGATGCTGGGGGCGGAGCTGATCGTGACGGTGGGTGCCGTCGTGCTCGCGCCGACGGCAGAGACCGTGGTGCTCGGCTGCGCGGGGGGGGTAGTTGAGGAAGTACTTGCCTGCCCGTTTGTGCCCGTTGTGTCCACGGAGCCACAGGCGGATAAGCCCAAGGTCAATGCGAACACAACCGCCAAGAGTCGATAACGCATCGGAAACGGCATCGGCGAATTTCGCCGTGTCTCGGTTATTATAGTATCCATCGCACCATGATCGATGCCATCCAAGGCGTAGCCAAATGTCGCTGACCGCGTACGTCGCCAATATGCGACATGTGATTGAGCGCACCGTCCGAATGAGAGCCACATCACGTCACTCACTGTCTATTCTTGTTCTAGGCGACGAAATCCACCCCCTCTAGTGTAGGGATTATTGGGGCCCTAAGAAAGCGATTCGAGAAGTAAGCCCCAAGGAGATGATGAATTCCTTGGTGTCGGGAGGGGGAGCAATGAACGCATGTATACTGCGGACCAGGCAATCAACTATTCGAACGGATTTACCTCGGTCCGGCCGCTGCATAACGTCGAATCACGACGCCGGGCAACCCTGCGGCCGATACGGGGGTCACGGAAGTGTTGCCCCGAAAAATGGCATATTTGCATATCCATTCTTTGGATTCTTGAATTGAACATGCCACTTAAGAATCGCTATGTATTGATCTCGCCTTGTCGCAATGAAGAGCAATTCATGCGACAGACGCTCGACAGCGTCATCGGGCAATCTTTGACGCCGACGAAATGGGTCATCGTGGACGATGGCTCCACGGACGAGACTCCCCGGATCTTGGCCGAGTATGCATCGCGATACGAGTGGATAACGATCGTCACACGCACCGATCGAGGTCATAGGGCGGTGGGGCCGGGCGTCGTGGACGCCTTCTACTCCGGATATCAAACCATTGACCGTAACCAATACGATTTTGTCTGCAAGCTCGATTTGGATCTGCTCCTGCCGCCGCGTTACTTCGAGGTTTTGATTCAACGGATGAATTCAGATTCCCGCATCGCCACGTGCAGCGGCAAATCGTATATTAAGGAGGATGGCGCTTTGGTCTTCGAGCGCCATGGCGACGATACCTCGCTTGGAATGACGAAGTTTTACCGCATCGACTGCTTCGAGGAAGTCGGCGGTTTCGTAAGAGAAGTTATGTGGGACGGCATCGATTGCCATTTGTGCCGGATGCACGGCTGGATCGCATGCAGTTGGGACGAGCCTGAGCTACGCTTCGTTCATCTGCGGCCGATGGGTTCCAGCCAGCAAAGCATTTACACGGGCAGGATGCGTCATGGCTATGGCCAATACTTCATGGGCACCGGATTCGTGTTTTTGGCGGCGAGCGCATTATCGCGAGTCAATCAGAAACCCTACGTGCTGGGCAGCCTGGCGATGATGTGGGGATGGATCAAGAGCGCCGCGCTGCGAAAGCCAAGATATGAGAACATGAATTTCCGCAAGTTTCTGCGCCGCTACCAAATGCGCTCTTTGCTCGTAGGTAAGCGCCGCGCGATTGCGGAACTTACACAGGAACCCCCGGTCCAGCCGGCGGCGAGCCAGGGACGATAAGCGGTTCCCAGGCCGATGGTTGCGGCTTCCGCGCCCATCCGTGATCGATCACGAGGTTAGACGTTTATGTGTGGAATAGCCGGTCTCATCGGGCGCATGGACGGGACCAACCGGGCCGCTCTCAAGCGCATGAACGACGCGATGTCCCATCGAGGGCCGGACGGAGAAGGGTTTTGGGCGTCCGTCCCGGACGACGGTGGTTGGGGCGTGATGCTCGCGCACCGCCGCTTATCGATCCTAGATCTTAGCAATGCAGCGGCCCAGCCGATGGTCGACCCGACTACTGGAGATGTGGTCGTGCTCAACGGGGAAATCTACAACTATGTCGAGCTCCGAAAGCAGTTGATTTCGGCAGGACACAATTTTCAATCCACCGGCGATACGGCGGTCATGCTGCGGGCGCTCAGCCTCAACGGGCGCCACGCAATCAAGACTTTGCGAGGGATGTTCGCATTCGCGTTCTGGAGCGTCCCTGATCGTTCGCTGATCATCGCTCGCGATCCACTCGGTATCAAGCCGCTTTATGTCGCGCACAATACAGACCCGCACGGCGCCTGGTCTCTAGTGTTCGCATCCGAGGTGCGCGCCATTCTGGCCAGCGGACTTCTCGGCAAGCCTAAATTGAATCCTCTGGCCGCAGCGTCTGTGGTCTGGAACGGCTTCATGGTGGCGCCGCAGACGGCCGTTCAGCAGATCGAATCGGTCATGCCGGGCGAATTTCGCATTTACGACCGGCGCGGGATCGAAAGAGACCGCGAGAATTATTGGACTACCGATCGGCGCAACACAATGTCGCCCATTCAAGAGAACGAATTGGCGCAGGTATTGCAGGATTCGGTGCGGGTGCATTTGGCCAGCGATGTACCGCTGGGGGTCTTTCTATCGGGCGGGGTTGATTCTTCGGCGGTCGCCAATCTCGCACAGAAGGCGGCGGGCGATCGTGTAAACACGTTCACCCTGAATTTTGACGAGGCGGAATTCAGCGAAGGACGGATAGCCCGTGAGGTTGCCGAAGCCATAGGCACTCGACATCAGGAACTAGTCCTCACCGAAGCGCACTTTGTCGCGCAACTCGATGCGGCACTGGACAGTCTGGATCAACCCACCTTCGACGGCCTCAATTCCTACTACATGTCGCACGCGGTACGCGAAGCGGGATTCAAGGTGGCTTTGGTCGGCAGCGGAGGAGACGAGTTATTCGGCGGCTATACGACGTTCAGGGACCTGCCGAAGCTCATGCGCTGGTCCCGATCCGCGCGTTGGATTCCCACCCCCTTGCGAGTGGCGCTGGGACGTGCCATAGCCTCCGCGATCCAGCCGTCAAAAGGGGCTTTTCCGCCGCAAACCCGGTGGGCCAAGCTGCCGGATATGCTGGCACGGGGTGAAGATCCATTGGCGCTCTATCAGTTGGCCTATGCATTGTTCGTCCCGGCCTCGCAGCGCCAACTGCTCGGAGGGCGCCTCGATCACGGTCTCCTGAACGGTCTGCCCGAGGCGATGCATGCACGCCTTCGTTCCGAAATGGGTTCGAGTGAAATCCTGCCTCTGATCGGCTTATTAGAGAGGACTCTATTCCTCGGAGAACGCTTGCTGCGCGATACGGATGCGACGAGCATGTCCGCATCGATCGAAATTCGCCTGCCGCTGGTCGATCAGGTGCTGGTCGAGAACGTCGAGCGCCTGCCCACCAGAAACCGGTTCGACCCCATCGGCAAGAAAGCCGCTCTCCGCCGAATTGGATTAGGCGGCTTGAACCCGCAGCTATTTGACCGGCCAAAGGCCGGCTTCGTGCTGCCCTATGATCGTTGGTTGAGAAGCGGTCTCGGCAAGATGATCGATGGGACGATGCGTGACCCGGAGGCGATCAAGCCCACCGGCCTTGACCCCGACACCGTGCGGCGCCTGTGGCAGGCGTTTCTCGACGGGGCGCCCGGGATGTATTGGTCACGCATTTGGGCGATCTATGTGTTCATTCGCTGGTGCCACCGGCATCAGGTCTATCTTTAATGCTGCGGGGCGGTGGGTGTTGTCATTGGACGGCTTCCCTACCCCCGGGCCGCCCATGGCTAAGGCTGATGCGGCGATTTAGGGCGCTGACGGAATGATTGGGATGCATTATGTTATCCTGAATCGGCGAGGTGGTTCACACCGACCTGCGCCGACACTATGGTATTTTTCCATGCTTATGGTGACAACGAACAGAGCTTGCAGATGAACGCCGCCGCCGATTTCCCGATGTCGATACGGTCGTTTCTCCCCCTTTCTCGGATGAACGAAATAGCGGAGTCAACGAGGCTCGCGTATTCTTCGGCGAAGCCGTTTCCGCATTTTGTCGTCAACAATTTCTTCGACCCGGCCATCGTCGATCAAGTACTGGCGGAATTTCCGAAGCCCGGCCAGATCAAATGGCAGACTTTCGATAACGAGCAGGAAATTAAGTTGGCTTCGGCAGCCGAAGCATCGTTCGGGTCGATTACTCGCCTTCTGTTGTATCACCTGAATTCAATCACGTTCCTGGAATTTCTGAGCAAGGCGACAGGCATCGAGAATCTGATCTCGGACCCGTGCTTTGAAGGCGGGGGCCTGCACCAGATACCGCGGGGTGGAAAACTGGGAATACATGCCGACTTCAATAAGCATCGCCGCTTTGGCCTCGACCGGCGATTGAATGTCATATTGTATTTGAACAAGGACTGGCGAGAGGAATATGGCGGCCACCTCGAGTTGTGGAATCGCGACGTGACGAAGTGCGAGGCAAAAATACTGCCTTTGTACAATCGATTGGCCGTTTTTGGGACGACGGATTTTACCTTCCATGGCCATCCCGATCCATTGCAATGTCCCGAAGGCATGACCCGCAAATCACTCGCCTTGTACTATTTCACGAATGGGCGGCCGGCCGAAGAGGTAACCGGAGAACACTCGACGCTGTTCAAGGCCCGAAAAGAGGACGATTTCCGGCTAAGCGTGGGGCAGCGGGTGCGCCGTTTCGCTCGGGATATACTACCGCCGATCATCTCTCGCAACATCGGAAAGCTGCGCTAGACGCTATATTCTGAGCATTCGCCGCGGAGTTGCACAAGAAGGTCTATTGGCGCACGGTGGATTGTTATCCGCGACTTCAGGCTGGACCGATCCCATCCACGAGCGACATGCAGCAGAGTAGGGTGCCTCCGAGGAAGAACGGCGATCGCGACGGACGGACATGCTTCTTAGCCTGAAAGAACTATTCTGTATTCTGGTCATCGCCACCGCGATATTCCGTTTATCAAAACCTATCGCTCTGCTGTTCATGACGGCCGAGGACTTTTCTCGACGCAGAAACGTTTGGTTTGCGCTGACGATCACCGCCTTCCTTAGCCCAAGCTTCTGGCTATTCGTCGCGGTGGCGGTTCCTGTGCTCGCAATAGCGGGGAAAAGGGATTCGAATCCGGTCGCACTATATCTGCTTCTACTGCACGTTATTCCGCCAATGGGTGTCCCAGTTCCGATGGTGGGAATGCCTTATCTTTTTATCATCGACAACTATTTACTGCTGTCGTTCTGCGTCCTGACGCCGGCAGCACTGCGCCTTATCCGATCGAAAGAAGACAATCGAATTCTCGGGCTCCAGACCATGGACTATTGCCTTGTCGCCTATGGCGCCCTTACAGCTGTCTTGTTTGTGCACTATGAAAGACCCGACGGCGGCCTCTACCCGGCAACATTTACGGACTGCGCGCGGCGAGGGTTTGTGTTCTTCTTTAGCGTATTCGTTCCCTATTTCTCGATCAGCCGTGCGAGCGGTAATCGTCGGGCCATTTTGGACAATTTGGCGAGCTTTTGTCTTTCTTGCGGGGTAATGGCCGCTGTAGCGATTTTTGAAGGCGCGAAGCACTGGCTGCTCTACGCTGATATGGCCGGCCGGTGGGACATCCCAATCGGCATTTCATACTATTTAATGCGTGGGGAGAGCCTCCGTTCGATCGCTTCGGCGGGACACTCATTGGGTCTCGGAGACTTATTGGTTGTCGCGTTTGGCGTCTGGTTATACCTGCAGACTCACGTGAAATCCAAAGGACAGCGGGTCGCCGTCACTCTTTTGTTGTGGTCGGGGCTCTTTGCGGCGTACGCGCGCGGCGCGTGGATCGCAGCAGTCTTCGTCTACTTTGTTGCGGCAGCGCTCGGCCCGCGGGCCTATTCTCGGGTCATTAAGTCCGCGTTTATAGGGCTGTTTGCCGCGCTCATTGTGAGCCTTACTCCGCTTGGTGCAAGGGTCGCACGCGTGTTGCCTTTCTTCGGCGGCAGCGTCGATAATTCCAATATTGTCTATCGCGAGCGATTGCTCGACCGCGCCTGGCAAATTATTCAAGAGAGCCCATGGCTCGGCGATCAAGAGGCGCTCCTGAAAATGCAGGATCTGCGCCAGGGCCAGGGCATCATCGATCTCGTGAATTCATACATTCAGGTACTGTTGGACAATGGCTTTCTTGGCCTGTCGCTATTTCTAGCCTTCTTTTTGATCCCCCTCTTCAAGGCCTGGAAGGCTACGAGAGAGGCAAAGCGCGTCGATAAGGATTTCAGCTTATTAGGCGCCAGCATTGTGTCATGCATGCTTGGGACACTTCTTTTCATAGAGAACGGTAGCTTTAGCGGCGGTGCGGAGAGAGTGTTCTACATGCTCGCCGCAATTGCGGCAGCTTATTCGTATCTATGGCGATCTCAGCAACGGCGCGATCTTGTGGGCGTTCAACATGCTGCCGAATAGGTGACGCATTTGGCGTAGTCAGCAAATTAAATTACATCTTATCAAAAGCAGCCGGAACCATAATCAATGAACAGCGTCCAGCGTCGCGATGCCGACAACAGCGATTTTCAGCCGCGTGTCAGCGTTTTGATGCCGGTGTTCAATACTGCTCGTTATCTCCAGGACGCATTGGACAGCATCGGCAACCAAACCTTCGTGGATTTTGAGCTGGTTGTCGTGGACGATGGGTCGGTCGATGGGTCAACGAAGATACTCGAGTCGTTTGCGGCGCGGGAGAAGCGCATGAGGCTTGTGACTAGAGAAAATCGGGGGCTAATTGCCACAAGGAATGAACTGCTCAGAGAGGCCCGAGGTGAATTCGTCGCGTGGATGGATTCGGACGATATTTCCTTGCCCAATCGATTAGCCTCTGGGCTCCGCGGCTTCGCTGATGATCCGGGGCTGGTGTGTTTGGGAAGTGCGGCCCAATGCATCGATCCGGAGGGTAATTTCTTGAATATCGAACATTACCCGTCCTCTCATCCGGATATATTGATCGACCAGCAAAAGGGAGGCGCCATGAGATTCCCGACGACGATGATGCGGCGTGGGGCAGCATTGCGGGTTGGCGGCTTTCGAGAGCCCTTCAAGATCGGTGAGGACTTTGATCTTTTGTTAAGACTAAGTGAAACAGGAAAGATGGCGAATCTACCCGAGGTGCTCTACTACTATCGCCAGCACCTATCAAGCGTATGCGCGACCCTTGGGCCGCAGTGGCCTGTCTATCGCGATCACATCTTGGCCCTGGCACGCGAGCGTCAGGCCAACGGAGCGGATCGGCTGCAAAATGGCGGGACGCTGGTGATAGTGCCAAAGATCGCGACGGAAAAGAGGCCGCTTGAATCGCAGGTTTACGTTAGCTGGGCTCAGTACGCTCTGCGCAATGACAATATTTCCCTCGCGTGGAAATATGCACGCGCTGCGGTCACCAGACAGCCGACGTCGCTGAGAGGTTGGAAGGCGGTAGTACGCACAGCAATGCATGTGCGACCCACCGTGCTGTTCAAAGGTGCGCTCCGTACAATCTTATGGATGTTGCACCGCGAAGCAAAGAAGTAAAAAATATCATGCAATCGCTAAAGAGGGCCGTATTGAAAGGGTCTGCATGGACGCTCGGCGGCGTTGCGGCCGGACAGGCTATTCGCCTCGGCAAAAGCTTGATTCTGTCCAGGCTCCTTTTCCCCGAAGCCTACGGTGTCATGGCGATCGTGTGGGCAGTTCTGACTTGCCTCGATCTACTGTCCGACGTGGGTCTGTCGCCCGGAATCGTCCGAAGTCCGCGCGGCGATGATCCGCATTTCCTGAATACCGCTTGGACCATGAAGTCGATACGCGGAACGGTTCTTTGCGGCATTGTCTGCGTCATAGCATACCCAGTTTCTCTTTTCTATCACAAACCGCAACTTGCGCTTCTACTTCCGGTGGCGGGGCTCACGGTATTGATTGAGGGATTAGGGTCAACGAACACCTACAGCTGCCAACGCAACATGGCTTATAGCCGAATCACCATGCTGGAGCTTATCAACGAGATTGTTGGATTGGGAGTGACCATAGGATGGGCGCTCATACACCCGACCGTATGGGCATTGCTGGGAGGAGCGGTGGCGGGGAGGATTTCCCAAGTGCTGGGCAGTCATATATTGCTGCCCGGCATTCGCAACAGGTTTCATTGGGATCCGGCAGCCTTTAGTGAGTTGGCCAATTTTGGCAAGTGGGTGTTTTTCAGCAGTGCAATATATTTACTATACTTCCAAGGCGATCGTTTGCTGTTGGGAAGATTTCTCGATTCCAAGCTGTTGGGCGTTTACAGCATTGCAATCATGCTCAGCGAAGCCATATCCGGCGTAATAAATAAGCTGACCGATACCGTCTTATTTCCCGCCTTGAGCCAGACGGCTATCTCCGATAGAAACCGACTGCGCAGTGTGCTTTATAAAATGCGCCTGGGTACCGATGTTTTGATAATAATGCCCATTGGCGTGCTCATGATGGTCGGCGGCGTAGTCGTGAAGCTTCTGTACGACTCCCGCTATCAGGACGCGGGGTGGATGCTGCAGATTCTGTCAGTAAGGCTAATCATGATTTCGATGCTCGTAGGCGGTGCTTCGAGTTTGTTTGCCTTGGGGCACTCGCGATATTCTGTCGGGCAGAACATTTGCCGCGCCATCTGGATATTCACGATGATTCCTCTCGGATGGCACTTCTTTGGAATGAAGGGGATCGTGTGTGCGGTCTCACTCACCGAATTGCCTGTCTTTGTCGTGATTTGGTCGGGCATGGCCAAGTACAAGATATTGTCTTTGCCGCACGAAATGCGATCACTGGCATTTGCCATTGCCGGAATTATCGTTGGATACTCACTTCTGCGCGTAAGCCAGCTATTCGGGCTTTAGATGCCACCGCGAGCTCGCTGCGTTCGACGCACGAGCTCTCGCGTGACTTCGGCTTCAAACACACCGTGCAACCGCGGACGGAGTGGACCTCGCAACGCCTGACGAACAATTCGCCTCGATCTGATCGCGCAATCAAGGCCAACTATTTCAGAAGTGCACTGCTCCAAGATTCCAAGTCGGCGCCCATGCGGTCTCCAAGGCGTCGTACCACACGGGCAGACTGGTGGCCCCCGAGTAGTTCGCTGTGGGCTTGAAGTCTGAGATCATGCTCAAGCTGCCGCTGGCGTTCGTGAACCCCGGGTTGCTGCTGGTCGATACGCTGTTGTTGCTCACCGTGTTGCCGGTGCCGCTATTGGAGATGCAAGTCCCGGTGTAGCACAGATTGTTCTGCGCCCAGGAATTGATGCCGGGGGCGGCGAAGTTGGATCCGGAGAAGGCGGCGCAGGTCCCGGCGTAGCAGGTGTTGTTGTAGACCTCCACGAACTGGGGAACCGGCTCAATGCCGCGCTCGGCCACTTGGATGCCGTCACCGCCGCCGGCCACACTCTGATTGAACACATTGTCGCGCAGGGTTTCGTTCACCGCAGAGACCAGAATCTGCCGGCCACCGCCCGTATCACTTCCCTGGAAGATGTTGCGCTCGACGACGATATTGCGCAGCCGCTCGTCATAGTTGGAATTCTGCGGTGCGTCCTCGACAAGGTTCGCACCCGAGGTGCCGCTGAACAGATTATCCGAGATCTCGATGAGCTCAGTGTAGACGCCAGTCCAAGTCGGGGAGCTGTCTTTGGTGTTGCCGTTGTGGAGCTTGAACACCGCCCCGACGTTATTGGCGTTCTCCATGGTGTTGTTGGCAAACACGCACATCCGGCAGGCCGACACACGAACGGTCTCTATGCCAGAGCCGTTATTGGGCGCCCCCGTGCCGTTGAAGCTGTTGCCGAGCACCGCCTGGTAGTCGATGTTGTTGTACAGGCTGTTGGTGCCCCACTGAGACTGGTTGTTCTCCGCGAAGTTGATGTAGGTGCCCTGATTGGACCCCATCCCTGTCTGAACGAGCTGGATGTAGCCGCACTGGGCGCATTGTGCCATGTAATAGCTTTCGTCGTTGCCGTTCGAGAGTAGGTTGTACATCGTGATCTGATAGGTCACATAGTCGTAGTTGTTGTCGGAATAGACAGCTGCGTTCGATCCGACACTCTCAAAGTCCAAATCTGCGACCCGGCCATCTCCGGTCGCCTGCATGCTGATACCGAGCGAACCTTTGATGACGGGGCGGCTTGTCTGAGTCCCTTCGCAGCCTCCGTAGGCGCCGACACTCCATTTGGCTCCGGACACCGTCGAGGCGCTGCCGGTGAAGGTATCGCCGCAGTGGAGTAGCACACGCTTGCCGGCTCCCACATAGGAAGATCCCGTGGCCGTCGTGAAGCTCGACGTCGTCAACACCGCCGCACCCGCGGGACAATCGCCGCTCCCTGCCACGGGAGTGGAAGCAGCGGCCACGCAGGTCGTTGCCGTCGCGGGGAAGCCATTCGCGCCCGAAGGATCGTAGGCGGTGACAGGCACTGAACAAGTGGCCGTGTTGGTGCCGTCGGTGGCCGTCACGGTGGCGGAGTAGGTGGTGTCGGTACCCGAGGTAACGTACAGATGCGCCGCGATACCGCCGGTGGCGGTGTTCTTGCTGTTCTTCCCTGGATTCGAGCCGTATGCCCAGGTGCTCGTCCCGGAACTGCCGGTATCGCCGAAATTCCAGGTGTAGGCGACGTTCTGGAAGGCCGTGGTGTTGGCGGCGATCGAGGTGTCGGTCGTGGCAGTGGCATCGAAGAACATCAAGAACGGTGATACGCCTGTCGTGCGCACCGTGCTCACATTCAGCGTGAGAGGGCCGCTAGTCACCGGACAGGCCACACCGCTGACCGGCGCCGAAGGGGCAGAGGCGACCGACACCGTCACGCTTTGCGTCGCCGATCCACCAGTTCCCGTGCAGACGAGGGTAAATTTCGTCGTCGCGGTTAAAGCCGAGGTGCTCGCCGAACCGCTGGTGGGCTCGGATCCACTCCAGCCGCCGGATGCCGTGCAGGACGTGGCGTTGGTGGCGGACCAAGTGAGAGAAGAGGCGGCGCCGCTCGCCACCGTGGTGGGATTGGCCGCGAGCGTGATGGCGGGTGCCTGAGTAACGGAAACGGTCGCGGACTGTGTCGCGCTGCCGCCGCTACCGGTGCAGGAGAGGCCGTAGGTCGCATTGGCTGTGAGCGCGCCCGTGGACTGCGAACCGCTCACCGGCATAGTGCCCGACCAAGCTCCCGCGGCCGTGCAAGAGGTCGCGTTTGTGGCCGACCAAGTCAAAGTCGAACCGCTGCCGCTCGCGACGGTGCTGGGGCTTGCCGCCAAGGTGATCACCGGAGCGGGCGCGGTCACAGAAACTGTCGCGGATTGGGTCGCGTTGCCCCCCGTGCCGGAACAGGCGAGTCCATAGGTTGCGTTGGCCGTCAGCGCGCCGGTAGCTTGAGAACCGCTCGCGGCCTTGGTGCCCGTCCAAGCTCCCGAGGCCGTGCAAGTGGTCGAGTTCGTCGCGGACCAAGTCAGGGTCGAACCGCTGCCGCTCGCGACGGTGCTCGGACTTGCCGCCAAGGTCACCGCCGGGGCAGGCGCGGTCACTGAGACCGTCGAGGACTGCGAGGCGCTGCCGCCGGTACCGGTGCAGGTGAGCGTATAGGTCGTGCTGGCCGTTAGGGCACCGCTGGATTGGGAGCCGCTGATCGCTTTGCTGCCTGTCCAGCCACCGGAGGCGGTACAGGCGGTGGCGTTGCTGGACACCCAAGTCAAGGTGGTACTGCCGCCGCTCGTAATGGTGCTTGGGCTCGCGCTCATGCTCACCGTCGCGCTCGGAGTTTTGCTGACGGTCACTGTGGCGGACTGCGCGGCGCTGCCCCCCTGACCGGTGCAGCTCAGCGTATATGTCGCGCTGGCGGTCAGTGCGCCGGTCGATTGGCTGCCCGTCACGGCCTTCGCGCCCGACCAGCCGCCCGAGGCGGTGCAGGAGGTGGCGTTCGTCGCCGTCCAGTTCAATGTCGCACTGCTGCCGCTGGTGATGGCGCTCGGACCCACGCTCAAGGTGACGGTGGGTGCGGCTGCCTTGATGGAGACCGTCGCGGATTGGGTCGCGGTGCCTCCGGGTCCTGAACAGGCCAGGGTGTAGGTGGCATTGGCGGAGAGAACACCCGTCAACTGCGATCCGGTCAGGGCCTTCGTGCCCGACCAGGCGCCGGAAGCGGAACAAGAGGTCGCATTGGTGGAAGTCCAGGTCAGCGTAGAACTCGTGCCGCTGGCGATGGTGCTCGGGGCTACAGAGATACCGACCGAGGGCGGCGTCGCACTGACCGACACCGTCGCGGATTGGGCTGCAGTGCCCCCAGTCCCGGTGCAGGTCAGCGTGAAGGTCGTGCTCGCCTTCAGCGCACCCGAGGATTGCGAGCCGCTGACAGCCTTGGTCCCGGACCACCCACCTGAGGCGGAGCATGAGGTGGCGTTCTTCGCAGCCCAAGTCAGCGTCGTGGAAGCACCCGAGGTGACGGTGCTGGGAGCGGCAGTCAGGGTGACAGAAGGCGCCGAGGCCGAGACGGTAATGGTGGCCGATTGGGTCGCAGAGCCACCAGTTCCCGTACAGGTCAACTCATATTCGGTCGTGTTGGACAGCGCAGCCGTTGACCAGGTGCCACTGGTGCCGACGGCGCCCTGCCAGCCCCCGGAGGCCGTACAGGCGGTCGCGTTGGTCGAACTCCAGCGCAGGCTGGACGTGCCGCCAGCGGCGACGGTCGTCGGCGACGCCGACATGATGATCGTCGGGACAGGCGAGGTCACGACGACCTCCGCCGATTGCGAGGCTGATCCGCCGCTCCCAGTGCAGGTCAATGTGTAGCTGGTGTTCGCGGTGAGCGGACTGGTAGCTATCGTACCGGTCATCGGCTGGCTGCCGCTCCATCCGCCTGAAGCCGTGCAGGATTTCGCGTGGGTTGCGCTCCACTGCAAAGTCGTCGCGCTGCCCTTGGGGACGCTGGCGCTCTTCGCGACCAGAGTCACCGCCGGCTTCGCCGTGTCAGTGGAGGCAGTTGTCGCTGTGCTGACGCTGGAAGGGCTCGAGGCCTCTGTCTCCGCGGAGGTTGATTCGCCGCAGGCCGCCAGCGCCGCAAATGCCGCACACCCGAGTGCCCAGCGCAATACCCGCCAAACGTCGGCGGAATGCGATATTCGGCGGTTGCTGCGGAGTTGACTACCGTGCCCGGTATCCGAAGATGCTTTCGATCCAAAGCGGGGGCTGCGACCAACTAAGCTCATCAGGCGTCTCCGTCACAATCTTCCATGGCACCCGCTGCAGATATTCTCTTTAGGGCAGGGTGTGGTGCTTATCTCGGCAGCGGGATAATCGATTGCTTCTTCGGATCTGCCAACCTGTCGCAATTCGCGTACTTGTACCCCTTGCTTGTCGCTGATTGGAGGCACTTCCCATGCGGTCCATTGCTTATGTTCAAAAGCGGATTGAACAGACGTTGACGCGGCCGCGTCGCAGCCAGCCCCAATCGGAGCGATAGAGATCGATGAGAGTTTCAGCAGCGTACGCGCTCAAGCTCGAGCGCTAGCCGCATTGAAACGCGGCTGACTTAGTTTCTGGCTAAGTGCGAGGCCACTCGTTTGGCCGCAAATCGGGCGCCAAAGGCGAATCGCAGAAGAGGGCCGAAGCTATTGGCGGCGGCCGCACCGACAAAATAGAGCCCGGGTACCGACGATTCGAATTGGCGGTTCAAGACCGGTGCTTCAGCCACCGTGCGCACTTGTGCCTGCAATGATTGATCAATGAATGACAATCGCGATACGGCAGCCTTGTATCCGGTCGCTGCGATGACGTGATCTACTTCGAGCCGCATGTCTTCCCGCCCAGGCCGGCGCAACACGAGGCGCGCCTTGCCGTTGACCGAGTCGGCGCCTGCGACTGTGGTACTCAAATGCATCGGTATCCGTCCATCGACCGCGTCGCGCGTGAACCAGCAGGGGGCAGGTCCCAAATGGCGTTTGACTACTTTGACGCGGAACGAACTCGGCATCGCATGGAAAACCAGCGGAATGTCCGTGCACATGCGCGAACGCCAGCCGATCCCCAGGCCCGATCGCGGTGCCTTCAGCCTTTCCAGCAGAGGGCGCGGCTCGTTCGGTGGATCATGAAATTGGATCGCCGCTCGCCGGGCGACTAGCTCCACTTCGGCACCGGCTTGAAGGAGAAGGGCTGCTATGTCGACGGCGGACGCGCCGGCGCCCACTACCGCGACTTTCCGGCCCTTGAAACCGCTCAAATCGCTGTGCTGGGAACTATGGGAGATCATTGAACCGGGAATGGACGAGAGTTCGGGGGGCAGGTGGGCAAAGCTGACTATGCCGGCGGCAACCACGACCCGACGTGCCCGCGCCGTTTCCCCGGTCGCCGTCGTCAGTTCGAAGACTCCGGCAGACTGCTTGAGGGAGGTGATTTGCACGTTTTCCAGTTGCGGCACGTAGCGTCGCTGGAATTCCAGGCCGTAGCCGATAAAGGTCTCGATGGCCACCGGAAGGCCGATGTGCGCATAGGGAATCGCCCGCTCGGCACAATGAGCTTCGAGCGTGAACTCGGAGCCCGGATCGTGCAAATTCGAGGCGAATCCTTCCGATTTTAAGTGCATTCCCCGCGGCATATGATGTGACCAGGAACGCATGGGTGAGCCGAAAATCCGCACGCTTTGCCCATACGGCCGCAGGCAGGCGGCCAGCGACAAGCCATAGGGGCCGGCCCCGATGATGGCGATGTCCGCGGTGGTCATTGTCAAAATGCGCTCCAAATAAGCTAGGCCGGTCTTTGGGCTAGCAGCCCTTCAAGAAAACCGGGGTTCGAACACAATGCGAGCAAGGCGCTGAAAGTATACTGTTTCGACCCCTTGAGCACGGACGCAGTCAATAGTTGCGAAGGCGCTCACATTAGGAGGCGGAGTTCAAAAAGATAGACGGGTTCGTCAGGTAAATGCATCGTTCCTCGAATAGGCTGCCACAAATAAATTGCGATTCTGGTCACGTTTAAGCCGCATCGTGATGGCAGAGGAATCGTAGATTATGGTAAATGACGTTTGCCGCCAAGTAGGGGTCCACCCCCGTGACAAAGGCGGATCACAGGATGAAGGTCACATTGCATTGATCAGATCGCTTTGAATAATCAGCCGTCGGTTATGTTGTTGGCTGCCAAGTGGTGGCCCCTGTCGGCGCGATTGGCCGCGGCGCTGCACAGGCTTGGTTGCACCGTGAGCGCTCTGTGCCCCCCGAAACACCCACTGACCCATGTCTCGGGAATTCGCCATATCTATCATTACGGCGGAATATTTTC
The DNA here is from genome assembly GCA_963807505.1 of uncultured Gammaproteobacteria bacterium. Taxonomy (GTDB): domain Bacteria; phylum Pseudomonadota; class Gammaproteobacteria; order Steroidobacterales; family Steroidobacteraceae; genus Bog-1198. Next base: position 508,263 of record CAWECC010000004.1, read on the forward strand.
GCTCGCCAGCCTGCGACGTGCTTTGCACGACTGCCGGCCGGATATCCTCATCCCCTGCGACGATGGAGTGGTGGCGCAGCTGCATGCGCTGCACGGTCTCGATTCGTCCCTCAGATCTCTGATTGAGGGTTCCTTGGGCCCCCCAGAGAGTTATCCGGTGGTCGATAACCGATACCGCTTTCTCTCTGCGGCGATCGGCCTCGGCATACGGGTGCCGAGGACACAGGGAATTGCCGCCGCCGAAGATCTGGTGACATGGCATGAAAATGTCGCGCATACGGCCGTGCTCAAAGTGGATGGGGAAACCGGAGGGCACGGTGTCAGGATTTCACGCACTCTGGATGACTCGCTCGCCGCATGGCGCGAGCTGCGCTCGCCACACAAGGTGCTGGCCGCGTGGAAGCGGCTCGCCATCGACCGCGACGTGCTCTCATTGTGGTCGCGGCGGCAGAAGAGCCTGCGCGAAGTGACCGTCCAGGAGTACATACCGGGCCGCCCCGCGAATGCGATGCTGGCATGCTGGCGCGGCGAGCTCTTATCCATGATGTCGGTCGTAGTCGTCGCAAGTGAGGGGCCGACGGGTGCGGCAACGATTGTCAGAGTCATTCAGAACGAAGACATGCGAAATGCCGCCGAACTCATTGTGTCCAAGTTAAAGCTTACGGGTTTCTATGGATTGGATTTCATCTTGGAGTCCAGGACCGGCACCCCTTACTTGATCGAGATGAATCCTCGCTGTACTCAGCTAGGACATATCGAGTTGCCCGCCGAGGGGAGCCTCGCAGGCGCTTTCAGTGCGGCTCTGCGCGGGGAACCGCGCCCGCGAATTCAGAATCCAGTGAACAAGGAGACGATTGCCCTGTTTCCCCAGGCTCTTGCGGCGGGCGAGACGTGCCGCCCATACATCGACGCGAGCCACCACGACCTGCCTTCCGAGGAGCCCCAACTGATGAGCGAGCTCCTGCTAAAATCATGGCCGCAGCGCCACTGGGCCGCTCGTCTGTATCATGCATTCAATCCGCAGAACCGGGCCGAACCGATTGTATTCGAGAGGCTCGAGCACTTCTCGAATGTGCCATCCGTATAGCTTATGAGCGCTCGACCTTTCGTTGACGGCGAGAACGAACCTGTCGCTAGCTTGGCGGATGCGGTTTATTTCGACTCCGGCCCGCATCGGCTTTTTGGCTGGCACCATGGGCCTGCCGTAGGCAAATCGACGAATATCGGCTTGGTTGTCTGCAAACCCTTCGGCTACGAGTCAATTTGTGCACATCGCAGTGTGCGAGCCTTCGCCGAAGCGGCGGCGGCCCTCGGCGTGCCGACGTTGCGATTTGACTATGCAGGTACCGGCGATTCCTCGGAAATCGACGCCCAGGCCGATCAAGTGGCCACGTGGACCCAGGATGTCATTGCCGCCGTCGCCGAGCTGCAACGACGTACCGACGTGCAGCGCGTCTATGTCCTCGGGTTTCGCCTCGGGGCATTGCTGGCGGCGCTTGCGGCCAACGAGTGCAAGGCCATAGCCGGTCTAATTCTCATCTCACCGATTGTCAGCGGTCGACGATATCTGCGGGAGCTGCGCACGACGCGAATGGCGGGGTTGATCGGCACAGAGTCCCCGGATACGCAGGTAAGCACCGGCGCGGTCAACGCGGCCGCGGGTGCGGGCTCGATGGAAGTCAGCGGCTTCATGTTCTCCGCGGCGACGCTTGCGGCGCTCGAACGCGTCGATTTGAAGACGCTGGGCGCGCTGCCCGTCGCCAACATGCTCATCATCGATGGTGACCGGATGCCCGTGGCGCGTGCATGGGTCGAAGCGCTTTCCCAGCTCGGCACTCCGCCAACGCATCGGTCGCTACCGGGCTTGGTGGAGATGATCATGACCGCGCCGCAGTTCGCGAGCATCCCACAGGAAATGATTGTCGCGATGTGCGAATGGCTGACGCCTCTGCTCAACACATCAGCTACTGCCGAGAGAGAGGGTATGCGCCACGGGGATCGCGTCATCGCGCCACCGATCATGGCGATGGATTTGGCCGGAGTCACCGAGCGCCCGGTGTTTTTCACATACCAGGCGATGTTGTTCGGCATCGTCAGCGAACCCCCGCCGGGCGAGATACCGCGTCGCGCGGTCATTTTGGTCAACGCCGGTGCTGATTACCACATAGGTGCAACCGGCATGTACGTTGGATTCGCGCGGCGCTGGGCCAGGCGCGGGTGCGTCGTCTTGCGCATGGATCTGGCGGGTCTTGGGGACAGCGCCACGCGCCCAGGCCGGCCGGGCAACGAAGTGTTTCCGCCCGCGGCGGTCGATGATATTCGAACCGCGGTCGAGTGGGTGCGGACCCGATACGGCGTTAGCGACGTCACCCTCGGTGGAGTGTGTTCCGGCGCCTATCACGTGTTGCGTGCCGCGGTCGCCGCCGTTCCGGCCAATCGAATACTGATGATCAATCCGGAGGTTTTTTTCTGGAACGAAAGTATGAGCATCCACGATGTTCAGCTCGTGGAGCTCGTCGGCAAGAAGGCTCACCGCGGCAAGAAGTTTTCCACGGAGACATTGAAGAGGCTGCTGAGCGGTGACATCAATGTCCGCTATATCTTGAAAACGTATTGGGGCAGGCTATCGCTGGCCCTGGAGTCGAATCTTCGTAACCTCGCTCGTTTCCTGCACATCCGCCTTCCCAACGATCTTGGCTCGGAACTTCAAGAGGTTGCAGCACGGGGAGTGCGGATGGTGTTTGTATTTGGACGCACTGAGCGCGGAATTGCGCTTCTTAAAATGCAAGCCGGCATCTCGCTCGGACGCCTCGGTGAACGCTGCCGCATGCATATTATCGATGGCGCCGATCACGTATTCAGTAAGTTCGACTCGAGAACGACTCTCGAAGCAATACTCACAGATGAGCTGTTCTCGCCATAGAACTCGAGTCGCCTGCGGTGGCTACAACTTTTTTGCACTGGGTATGCGCGAGCGGGCCGGAGGAATATTCCGGTTTCGCTTCCACAGTATGCTGTGGTGCACGAGGTCGCGAATATAATAGGGAACTCCCATGTGCTGCCGCCGTCGCACTATCCGCTTCAACGAACCCAGCAAATGAGCGATCACGGCGACAACATCGATAGCCATCGCCCGCGGGATTCCGAACGTGACCGCGAAGTAGCGCCGCCGCGACTCGAACCAATGCGAAGGCATTCTCAAATTGTTGGGATTTGTGCTGAAGCCGCCGATGTGCATGACCCGGCTTTCGGGCACGTACCAGGTGGCAAAGCCTGCCGATCTCGCACGCCGACAGAAGTCCGTTTCCTCGAAACAGAGGAAGTAATTCTCATCCAAACCGCCTATGGCCTCGAGCACCTGGGGTCTGATCATGACCGCTGCGCCGCTGATCCAGTCAACCTGCTCCTCGGATCGTGTCATGGATCTCACGGTAGTCCACGATTGCAGCAAGCGCGTCAGCAATCGAGATTCGAGTCCCTGGGTCAGTTCGGTCACCAGGGTCGGAAAACGAAACGCGATCGGCCAGTCGCTTCCATCCGCGCCTTCAAAACTGCACCCTGCAATCCCGACCTTGGGGTGAGCCTCCAGGAAGCGAACCAGTGAGCCAACGGCTCCGGGCCGTGCCTGTGTGTCCGGGTTCAACAAAAAGACGTACGACGGAGTGCCTGATGCATAGGCTTGCACAATGCCGAGGTTATTTCCGTACGCGAAGCCGCCATTGATGGGCGCCAGTACCGGGGTAACCCAGGAGGTCCAGTCAAAATGCTGCAGCGCCTGCACAATTTCCGGCATATCTCCCGAGGCATTGTTGACGACCACCGCCCTTACGTGCAGTCCCGGTGTCGCCCGCTCGGCCGCCAGGGATCTGAGGGCTTCGACGGTCAATTTAGCGGATTTGTAGCTGACGATGATTACGGCGACATCGATAGCGGACGCCAGGGGAACTGATGCAGAATCAGCCGAATGGGCGCGAAAGGGTTCCGAGTTGCTTGCTGTGCGGAGCATGTTCAAATTCAGTCAAGGCCCAGATTTACATAACTCAAGGATTCTACAGGGAAAACAGCGCGCCGGTCACTAGACCGGCCCGATGTTGCTGCCGCCCCGAATCGTTGGGATGAGCCCAAGTTGGCAACATGGCAATTTCCTCCTACCGGGCGGAAAACTAGCATGATTATGTGACGAATCCTGCAAGACCCGAGAATGCTCTTGATTTTGACCCCTTAGATACTTCAGAGGAGGTAAAATTCCAGGAGATTCGGAGATTTCTGATACCCGTCATTGGCTTCATCCTGACCCTTTTGGGCCGCCCTGCGAGTAGCGATCTCGCCCCCAAGGTTGCAGTGCCCACATGGCACGAACCTTTCGTTTATGCTGCTTGACAGATTTAGATACCAAAGTGGGTAGGGAGAGAGGCTTGGATGATCAGCCTAAGCTGCGATCGGACAGTCTTCTCACTCGGAGACCGCATTTCCGTCTGCTTGGGAACGAGCTTTTCTTCATGGCTTCAAAGGAACCGTGCAAGCGGTTTTCGGAGGCCGAAGTCAGGTTCTGGGATCTGATCCAGCAAACGCAGAGCGTGAAGGCGATACAGGAGGCATGCGGGGAGGATGCGGATTCCTTGATCCGTGAGTTCCTGCGAAACGATTTTTGCGAGCTGATCGAACCCACCTTTCCGAGCGGTTGACGGCGGGTGCTCGTCATCGAACCTCATGCAGACGATGCGGCACTGAGCGTCGGGGGCGTCATGTGGCTCCGGCGCCTCGAATGCGTCTTCGTAGTCGCCACCCTGGCGAGCCGCAGTAACCACACGCTTTATCACGACGTGGGCCTTGATCATTTTAATATCGAAGAAGTCAGCGACATTCGCCGGCGCGAGTCGGAGCTGTTCGTTCGGATGATCGGCGGCGAGCATCTTTCCGTGGGATTGACGGACGCCGCCTTACGCTACCGCGACGCCAATTGGACTGTGGATTACTTCCGGCGGCACCGTATGTCGGTCCGCACGGCAACCTCGCGAATGGCGGACGACGAGGAAAAGAAGCGATGGGCAGAGGCGGTGCGGCGCCTCTTGAGGGATATTCCGTCGGCGGAAGTGTGGATTCCGTTGGGCGGTCCGCACACCGATCACATGCTCACCATCGATGCTTGCTGCGAAGTGTTCCAGTCCGATCCATCGCTGGCCACCAGCCGGACCTGGCGCGTGTACCAGGATGTGCCCTATTTCTCGACCTATTCTCGCTGCATGACTGATGCGATCGAGGCTTGGAAGGGCGCCGGCGTGATCATGGAACGGGAATTGATTCCCATCGATGCAGCATTTGATCGGAAATTGAGGCTGGCGTCGGTTTATGCCTCGCAGAATATCGCAGCGATGCGCAAGGACATCGAGGTGAGTGCGCGCGCCTATCGGCCGGCAGCGGAATACGCCGAGATTCTCTGGACACTAAGGCGGCTGCCCGACAATTTTCAACCGTCGGCGATCATGGCGGCAAAAATGGCGGAGCCGGATCGGCAAGAAGCGGTTGCCCGGTGGGTGTCCGCCAACTGGGAAGCGGAAATCGTGCGCGTGCTGCTCCTGACGCCGACGGGGAACTGGGCAACCGATCTGAAACTCCTTTGCCACGCGTTTCCCAGAGCGCAGTTCGAGGTATACGTTACACATGCCGCGGTCGCGGAAGTAGGCGACGCCCCATCCGATCGAGTGCAAGTACGAAGAGTGATGAAGGGTACGCTCTCTTGGATATCATTGAGCCTGCGGTTTGCCTTGGCGATAAAGGCATCGCCGATGGTGTTCTTTACGGGAGACCGGCGGGTGCGCGCCGCTCGCTTGCTTTCGGGATTGTGGTTTGCCAGCGATACATTGGTGGTCGCGTCCATGGATAGTTTAATGAATGCGCTGCGGGCACGGCGAGATTCATTGCCTCTAGGCACGGTGAACTGATGCCGAATCAAGGGGAGCCGCAATACGTAGGTGACAGCGCCGCGATTGCATCCGTGACTGGCGTCGTGGTCATCGGGCGAAATGAGGGAGATCGCTTACGCAGATGTCTGGCATCGGAGGTTCGCCATGCGCCGCTGGTTGTCTATATCGATTCGGGTTCTACCGATGGTTCCGTCAGCGTTGCCAAGTCGCTGGGTGCGGAGGTTGTCGAACTCGATCCCAGCAGGCCTTTTACCGCCGCCAGAGCACGCAACGAAGGCTTCAAACGATTGCGCGACATGCGCCCGGACTTGAGTTTCGTTCAGTTTGTGGACGGCGATTGCGAGCTGTGCGCCGGTTGGCTGACGAAAGCCGCACAGTTCCTGGACGATCACGAAGACGTCGCGGCAGTGTCGGGCCGGCTGCGCGAGAAATATCCGGAGAACTCTGTCTATAACACTCTTTGCGACATTGAGTGGGATACGCCGGTCGGCGAAGCCAAGGCCTGCGGGGGCATTGCCATGTTCCGCGCCAGCGCGTTCGAGCGTGTGCAGGGGTTTAGAGTAGACCTGATCGCCGGAGAAGAACCGGAACTTTGTGTGCGTGTGCGGGCCTTGGGGTGGCGGGTGTGGCGCGTTGTCGATGAAATGGCGCTGCACGATTCCGCAATGTTGCGGTTTGGCCAATGGTGGAAACGGTCGCTGCGCGCCGGTCATGCGTTCGCACAAGGCGCCGGTCTGCACGGCGCGTCCCCCGAGCGGCACAATGTCCGAGAATCGTACAGCGCATGGTTCTGGGCTTTGGGGATACCGATATTCGCGTTGCTGGCTACCGCGCTGCTCGGACCCGCCGGGTTGCTCGCATTCGCAGTTTATCCGATCCAGGTTGTCCGTCTGGCTCTACGCGGCAGGCGATCAGCACGCGAGAATTGGCTGAATGCCGCATTCCTCGTGATCGGAAAGTTTCCCGAATTACTGGGCCAGCTCCAATATTTTGCGCGCCGCAAGCTGGGCCGACAATCACGCCTGATAGAATACAAATGAAGAAAATCTAACCGAACGGCCCCGGCCACCGCTGTGTTGAATGTCCGTTCTGCCCTGGGAGTCCGGTGCTGAAATTATCTTGTGTAGAAGGACGAGCAAAGGGCCCAGGATGCTTCATGCCAAGTTCCGCCAATCAGCCCCCTAGTAGTGGTCATTACATTTCGTATTTGGATTCGGTGAGATCGTTCGCCATCCTAGGCGTATTGGCGGTTCATGCGGGCGTGCCAGGATTCGATGCCGGTTGGCTTGGCGTAGACCTGTTCTTCGCGTTGAGCGGATTCTTGATAACCACACTACTCCTAAATGAATGGAGAGCATCGTCAAATATTGCGTTGAGTAAATTTTGGGCGAGGCGTTTCTTGCGATTAATGCCGGCCTACTATTTGTATGCTCTCGGCGTGACTCTTGCAATTTGGTATTGGCCGGACAGCGTGGTCTCGGCGTACGGAGGTTGGACGCCGAGAGAATTTACCGTTGCGCTCTGGGCCTACTTTATCAATTTTGCTCCGATGGCGGGAATATGGAACGGCCAAGGCGCGACGATTCATTTGTGGTCGCTTGCTGTTGAAGAGCAATATTATGTCTTCTGGCCCATTTGTTTATTGCTGACTTTGAAATATTCCAAATACCGCATTTTGATTTCATGGATTTTGTTTGCGGCGGTATTCACATGCTTTGTCGCTCTCGCGACGCCAGAGGAGCGCAACCCGCATTTGCTCTACGCGCGCGGATTTTCGCTTTTCCTTGCGTCTGCGGTTGCGGTGAGTCTGCATCAATGTAGGCGTGAAAACGTCGTGCACCGTCTTTTGCGAACACAGGTTAATAATCTACTTGGCCTCGCGTTAGTTTCGACGCTGATCGTGTTTGCGATCGCTAGCCTACGAGTTCTAACGGAAACGCAGGTGCGTCATTTCCTTTTGCCGCCTTTGGTGTTTTGTTACGTCTCATCCATCGCCGGCTTGTGGTACGCGCCTGTCAATCCAGCATGGAAACTCGTGCTGAGTCGGCCGTTGCTCATATATATTGGAAAGGTGTCGTATGGTATCTATCTCTACCACGAAGTCGTTCGCATATTTGTCTGGTGGGCCACCGGACCGGCGTCTATAGGATATTCGCGTGTCCTTGTGTATGGAGTCCGCCTCATGCTCTATGTGTTTCTTTCTGTGGCTGTCGCCGGCGTGAGCTATCGGTTTTTAGAGCGCCCGTTTCTTGACTTAAAGGGGCGCTTTCGACCTTGAGGGTGAAAGAGACGGCGGAATCGGTTTTCTGGTCAGTCAGTGTTGCAGTTCGCAAGGCCCGGAGAAACGCCGGTCGTGCGGTTCTTGAAGACCGCGAGCGCGAGCCCGGACTGGGCAAGATATTCATTCTGCGAAACCAATGTCCACCGCGTCGCCAGTTCTGACCGATGGGCTGCCATGAAATCATGGAGCGCCTTATATGCGTCCATGTGCGTGCCTGGATGGGTTGCCAGGAACTGCAGTTCCTCTGCCGATAACTGCTGATCGTGGGCGAGGATCAAAGTACGCGCATTCAGGTCGCAGAGCTTCACTGAAGCGCTTCCGATTTGAGACCCGACCAAATGAACCGTGTTCTCTGCGGCGATGTACTGCCGCAAGCTGCTGCCGTAGTAGTAGGTCAGCGCAAAATAGATGGATGGGGCGTTGTTGAGATACAAGACAATGGAGCTGTCAGGGCCGGCGCTGTCAACGGCGGTTTTGATAACAGCGGAGCGCGTATGCCCGTAAATCTCACCCTCGAGGGCCAGCCGCATCGCTCCAAAGCAATCTGCCGCGGCGATAACGCCGATGCACACAACGGTTGCCGCGCGAATGGAGCGATTTGCGTGGTTTAGCGCGGTGGCGGACAGCAGCGCGATTACAGGCAATGCCCACACGCTGTACGATGGGGTAAAGGCCTTGAACGCATGTGTGGCAAGGCCAGCGACTGCGGTCAGAGTGAGATTCACGATAAGGAATAGAAACAGTTGCTTGGCGCGTCGATCGGATCCGGGAATCACGGCGAAAATGATCAGCGTCACACCGGCCAGCAGGGCCGCCGCCGATAGGCCCGGGATTCCAAGCATCGATTGGTGGCTGAATAATCTATATATGAGCCTGATCAGGTCGTGAACTCGCACGCTGAACGGCGTGGCCGCTACAGCGTCGCCGACGGCACCTACGGCGGAGATATTTACGGCGGCAAGAACGATTGGCACCAGCGCAACGATGCTCAGGAGACAAAACAGTATCGGCCAGGTGCCCTGCCGCGCAACCCTAAAGCCGGCTGCACGCGACCCCCCAAGAAAATCAAGAAAATAACATGCAAACAGGCACAAAGCGGCACCCACTGAGATCAAAATTCCAAAGAAATGGGTGTAGGAACACAGTGTAGCCGAGAGCGCGAATGCCCACAGATCCCAACCGGAGGGTGCGGGTCTGGCGGCGAGCAGCCGCAAGTAGCAGTGAATTAACAGGGTCGAGAAAAGAATGAATGCCGCGTACGCCCTGATCTCCGCGGCCTCTATGACGAAGTTCGGCGAAAGAGCCAGCAAAGCCGCGCAGATGAATGCGCAACGACGGTCGAGATGTTCCCGGGCGACCGCAAATAGGACGAGAATCGAGGCAACCGAGAGCGACACCGACAAAAGGCGCAGCGTCAGAACGGCGTTGCCGAATGCACGTATCCATGCGGTGCCCAGCCAATAACTAAGAGGCGGCGTGCGATCGAGTGGTAAGGCAAACGCGTGCGGCAGGTAACCTGCCAACCACCGCAACTGATCGACAAACCCCAAGCTCAACCCGCTCAATTGGGTGGCTTCATCCGTCCATACGCTTTGTCGCTTGGCAAACTCAATTACCGTCAGCCCGAACAGTGTGACGACACCGACTAGCGCAACGGTCCAACTTGATTGTGCAAATTTGACGGTCGGCCTGTCACCCACCGCCGTCGCTCCCGCGTGGTCGGTAGTGTTTTCCCTTGAAGACAACGAACTTCAACGCAACAAAATTCACAACTGTCGCGACCGCAATTCCGCCGAGGGATGCGAGCTGCGGCATCAATCTCGGGAATAAATCGAGCAGGAATATTGCGATGAGGTAGTTGGCCAGGGCCCCAAAGGAGACGGACACGAGATACCTCAAAAATTGCGTGGGCATGTGGCCGCTTTTCGAGTGTGAAAATGTGAAGCGGCGATTCAAAAGGAAATTGGTGCATATGGATATCAAGATCGCGCCTGCAATGCTGACATCGGCGCTCAATCCGGCACGCAGTAGGGCCGTAACGCCGAGAATATTGACCAGTACTCCGCTCGCGCCGACCACGATGAACTGAGCCACCTCGCTCCAGGTACCGTACTTGTACAAAAAGAGGCGGCGAATGTGCTGGAGATAACGCAGCTGTTCCCCCAGGCTCAACTTGCTTTCACCGTGGACTCGATCTGCAAACTCGATTGGCACTTCCGATATTCTTTTGCAGCCGCACTTGACTAGCAGTTCCAGGCCGATCTTGTAGCCGATCGGATTGAGAAAATCGGCTTTCGAATAGGTAGTTCGCTCGAGCGCGAAGAAACCGCTCATCGGATCTTTGATTGATGTGAACGGTCGTGCAAGCAACGTGGCAACACGGCTGTTGAGCCAACGGAATACACCCCAGTTGTCATCGGTGACGCCGCCCTCTGTGTACCGGGATCCGACGACGAAATCAGATCCATTGCTAAGTTCATCCAGCATTTTCGGAATGGCCTCGGGAGGGTGGCTGAGGTCAGCATCCATCACGACAATGGTGTCCCCTGAGGTGCATCTCAAGCCCTCCAACACGGCGGGACTCAATCCGCGGTCGGAAGTTCGCACGATCAAATTGACCCAGGGGAGGTTCAGTCGTTGGATTATTTCATCGGTTCCGTCCCGACTGTTGTCATCGACTATGGTCAGGCGCAGGTTGTGTGAGGCTCTCAGGACACCCAACCGCTCGATCAGAAGCGGAATGTTTCGCGCTTCCCTAAACGTCGGAACTACTACATCGATGGTGCTCGCGCGGGTGGTCATTTCTGAGTCCTGTAACGGTTTGACTTGGTCCGCCCGCACTATAATTGGGCGCATCCACCGCGGATGTGCAGCATTGCACAAAGCAGATTCGAGCTCCACTCAAATGACCGGGCTTGCGGGTCAGAATCTGCAATTTCCCACTAGTACGCGTTGCGGCCGTACACCACGGTCAGCGCCGTCCTCGCCAGGATCTTCAAATCCAGCCATAGCGACCAATTCCTGAGGTAGTCAAGGTCGTACTGGACTCGTTTCTGCATCTTGTCGATGGTCGAGGTTTCACCGCGCAGGCCGTTGACCTGTGCCCAGCCGGTGATGCCGGGGCGTACCTTGTGGCGAATCATGTAGCCATTGATCAGCTTTCGGTATTCTTCATTGTGAGCGACCGCATGAGGTCGCGGACCCACGAAACTCATCTTGCCCTCGAGTACGTTGAAAATTTGCGGTAGCTCGTCCAATGACGTACGCCGCAGGAATGCGCCCAGCGGCGTCACCCGGGAGTCCTTCTCGGTGGCCTGAGCCACGACGGGTCCATCCTCGCACACCGTCATGCTGCGGAATTTGTAGACCAGTATTTCCTCGCCGTTTAGGCCGTAGCGGCGTTGCTTGAACAGTACCGGTCCGGGAGATGACCATTTGATGGCAAGCGCCATGATGAGCAGCAGGGGCAAGATGAACACCAGAGCGATGCACGCAAGCATGACGTCGAGTGCGCGTTTCCAAAAGCCACTCATCCCCTGCAGTGGCGAGTCGCAGATCGAGAATGCGGGCATGCCTTTGATCTCCACGTAGCGAGCTTGTACGAGATCGAAGGCAAAGATGTTCGGGACGAAGTAGACGGAGGCCGTCGTATCGCGCAGCTCCTTGAGCAACTCCTCGATGCGCGGTGCCGTGGAAATCGGCAGTGCCAGATAAACCCGGCCGATTGCATGAGAGCGCACGAAATCCGCAAAATCACGCGCCGTGCAGTTGCCCGTCACCGACCGGTCGAGTCCGCCCGCTGCGCGTTCAGCGCTGCGGAAATCGAGGAAGCCAAAAAATTTCTCGCCCGCATGAGCGGTTTCGATGCGCCGCGCCAGCTCGGCGCCTACATCGTTGGCACCGATGATGATGTATCGCTGGGCCACGCCGCGGTCCGACGATAGCCATCGACCAATCTGTGCTCTGCACGAGTCCACCAGCAGCAAGGCGACGGGCGTCAGCAGGAACCAGCTCGCAATGATGTCGTGCGAGAAGGCAGGCGTGAGGTTGAACGAGGCGGCGAGAAACACCAGGATGGCGGCTACACAACTCCATTCCAGCAGAATGCGCGACACGGCTCGGCCAGTCCGCTCGGCGCCCCGGGTGTTCTGCAGATCCATGGGACTGAAGACCTGCGCGGCAATCAGAAAGGCGGCGAGGCCCAGGGCGCAGATTTGCGACGACAGGGTCCGGCCGAAGGCGAATACGGATACAGCGAGCATGAGAACGACGATCAGCGGCAGAAGGGTGCGCTTCGCCAAGGTGATAGGGGCGGACTCCAAACTACCGAACCGCACTGTTTTGTTCTGCACCGACCCGCCCGTCAGATCGGGGGCAGTGCCACTGGATCGCAGCGGCCGGTATTGCGCGTCATCGCGCGCCAGGCGTTCCATGCCTGCTGGATTCTCTGACATCGCTGTACTCCGTTGCTTAACGGCATCATGACCTCGAACAGGAGAGGTCGCAATATCTGGGCCGTCGCAATTCGCAGACTATTCCCATAAAAATAAAAAGGTTGCATCAGCGCGTCAACCGCTTCCGCAGTAACCTTGCGTGGTTTTTGAACAACAAATAGAGGGTTGTTATGCCCCTCGCAGAAGCGATATCACGGTGCTCTACGGAGTCTCAACTCGAAACTTTAGGCGACTACGGCCCTGAGGCGGCTCCCGCGCTGCCGGCCGCGTAGTACGGCAAGACTGCCGAACAATAGCGTGAGTGCGCTCGCGACGGATGCAGGGTCCATCTCAGGTGCGGCGTTGATGGATTTAATGTTGTAATCAATGACTGATTGGACTCCGCCAACGTCAATGATCACATCGCCCATACCCGTGGACCCTTGACCGAACAAGGGTATCCCGTTGGGAGAGTAGGCCGGGCCACCCGTGATCTCGAAGCTGGATGAGCTGCTGAACGAGCTCTTGGGCGTAGAGGTCTCGAATGCAAAGTACCCTCCGCCCTGGTCCGACCCCGTAACCTCTGAGCCATTGGGGAAAAGAGGGGAGGCGACGCTTGCGTAGCTGAACGCACCAACTTTTGCTGTCAACGCAAATACCGCGCCGGGTTCCACATAGGCAGACCCTAATGGATTACCGTCCGGCGACGGGCTTACTGCGTAAACCCACGGCGCAAAGTAGTTGACAGAACCGCTGCCCGAATATGGATTTCCGTTTGCAAGATCGATTGTGTAGGTGCCGGTTATCGTCATTCCGTCTAAGACGGAAGGAGCGTTGCTGCTCGAAGTGACGATGCCGCTAAAGTCAAAGGTTTCCGATTGGGCGTCAGCAGCCAGAGGCACTGCCACTAGAACGGCTGTGAGCAATACAGCGAGCGAAACCGGATACGCGTTTTTCATCCCGACCGCCTTGTTCGATGATTAGATTCCCTGGGGCATTATAGACCTCGCCGCCAGGAAACGCCGTGATCTAACGAGCGTCTTGAGTTGCATTATGTCAAATTTATGATTCCGCAGCAACATGGCCCAATCGCGCTACGGTGCGAGTCTAGGCTGTGCCGTCGATTTCACCGGAGGCGCTTTCCAGAGAGTTCTGCGCTGGCGCAGTCCGACAGCGTATCGAACGCGCCGTCGTTCGCGCGATGCACCAGGTAGCTCGTGCCGCTCAGACAGGAAACCTCAAATACATAGCCGCCGGCCGGGGAGGGTCCAGCCATCCGCGGCGCCGCCGGCATGCAGCCCGCCGCATTTTTTGCCACATAGCGTTGGACGGTGTCGATGATTCCAGCCACCTTGGTCAGGGTGCACCTGAGATTCGGATTGGCCTGGGTGTTGAAGCAGGAAGCCGCCAGCCAGCCACAACCCTAAGGCGGTGAAGATTCCAACGAGAGTCGCTGTGGACCCCGGCATCCACACTCGAATTCGTGTTCTTAAATCGCATATCCCCATCTCAAGTCTCCCCCGAGACCCCTGGCCCATGAGAACACGCTGCATGTTTATAAACGTCAGTTAAGCCATGAAAAGTGTCAAGGTCATCCGTAAAGGACCTTAGACCGCAGCGCGGTGACGTCAACTGCGTGATTAACTTTGTAGTACAAAGTATATTATGGTGTAGAGGGACGTGCCGATGCACGCACTGGAGTTTGCACTGTGGTCGCCGATATCGATGACGCTCTGATTGCTTCGGGTAGTCCCGCTCGCCGTGTTAGGCAAGTCTTGGCGTTGTATTGGGGCGTGGCGGTGCTCGCGGTGTTGGTTGGCGTCTTCGGTCTCGTGCGCGATTCGCGGCTTGCAATGGCACCCACCTTGAGGAGTAGCGTCCACGCGCTGTTCGGGCTGCTCCTCGTCGGCTTGGTCATCGCGCGATTCCTCTGGTGGCTCAAGCACTCTCCACCCTCACAAAAGGCCGACATTCGCCGATTTTCCCGCCAGCTGTCGCGCCTAGTCTACTTGGTGATCTACCTCGTCATTGGCACCAAGCAGATCATCGGGATCGTGAATTTTATGTGGCATGGTGGCATTTTGGACTTCGGCTTGTTACTGGATAACGACAACGCGCAAGATCTGGGCATTTATAAATCCACGGCCGATTTTCGAGCCATTCTAGTGTGCGGTCTGATTGCGCTCGCGCTGATACGCGGCCTGGCATTCTGGACCTGGCTGCGCTTAGTCGAGGAGGTCGCAATACGAGCGCAGCCGATCGCTGGATCGGTGAGACTCAAACGTCGTGCGGCGTAGCGGTCTCGACAGCAGCGACCCGAGACGCTCCAAGGCAGGTCGTATCGTCGGCTTTGCTTTGGGCGCTCTCGTCCTATTGGCCGCGGCAGCCTATATTTTTGTGCTGCCAGGCTTCTCCATGGCGCGCAACGATCCGTCAGCCCTCGAAATCCGCATCGCGACCTGGCTTCTGCACCATAGCGTCCCGGCGAGCGATGTACAAAGGGCGAACCCACTGGGTCAGGACGTTGCCGGAATCACGGCCGGCCGGGAGTTATTCCGGCAGAAGTGCGAAAGCTGCCATGCGTACGACGGCGGCGGAAAGACGGAGATTGGCGCGGGTACCTACCCACGGCCCCCGGCGCTAAAGGCTCTCGTCACCTCGATGTCGGACGGCGAGATTTTTTATCATATTCGAAACGGTATCCGAAATACCGCAATGCCCGCTTGGAACATGCCGGACCGGCAGCTCTGGCAACTGGTAGCGTATGTGCGTCACTTGCCGCTCGTCGCATCCCTGGATGCGCAAAGCGCTGCGGGACCGCCGGCAAGCGCTTTGGCGCCCGACGCGCACTTCATCGGCTCTGGCGCCTGCCAACAATGCCATGCCGAGGTGTTCGCACGCTGGAGCAAGACCAAGATGGCGAATGTGGTGCGCGATCCCAAGGTGCACCCCGAAGCGATCATTCCTGATTTCTCCAAAGCCGATCCGTTGCTGACTTTCAAGAGGGAAGATGTCGCCTTCGTGTATGGCAGCGTCTGGAAGCAGCGTTACTTCAGGAAGGTTGGCGACGACTATGTTCCCTTCCCCGCACAATGGGACGTGACCCACAAGATGTGGCGTCCGTATCACGTCGCCGACAATACCGACTGGTGGGCGCCGCTCTATCCCGATCCTGGCGACAATTCCAAGCGACCGACAGGCCCTCTATGTGACGGCTGCCACTCGGTCGGTTTCAACATCGAGAACAATAGCGTGGCCGAATGGAACGTCGGCTGCGAGCGCTGTCATGGCGCAGGATCAGTCCATGCCGAACATCCGACTCGGGACAACATCATCAATCCCGCACGGATGAACTATGTGCAGGCGAATGACACCTGTATCCAGTGCCACTCCCAGGGGCAGCCGCTGAAAAACCCGATCCAGGGCAAATACTATGATTGGCCGGTGGGCTATGGCGTCGGGACGAATCTGTCCGACTTTTGGAAGCTCGAGCCCCATGAACTGGGCAAGCTGACCTTCACCCATTTCCCGGACGGTACCGCCCGCAAAAACCGCATGCAGGGGAACGACTTCGTGCAGAGTCTCATGTACTCGCGCGGAGTCACGTGTTTCTCATGCCACGACCCGCACGGTACCTCAAACCAGGCGATGCTCCGCAAACCGATCAACGATGTATGCAGCACCTGCCACGGCCCGAACACGCAAAACGGTCCGCACGCCGTGTCGATCGAGGCACACACTCACCACAAAGCGGATAGCCCGGGCAGTCAATGCGTCGCCTGTCACATGCCGAAAATCGAGCAGACCATCGCGGACGTCAACGTCAGCAGTCATACGTTTCATTTTGTGACACCGGCGCAGACCGACACACTCAAAATCCCGAATGCCTGCAACGCCTGCCATCAGGATAAGTCCACGGCCTGGGCAACGGCTGCGTTAGCCGGTTGGGGTGATCGCTCGATTTGGCGGATGACCAATTAGAGCGTGCATCGCTCCACCCGATCCGGTTGGCAGGTTGTCCTGCATCAGCTAAGGTAGGGCGATAATCGTACGGACGGAACTTCCTTAAATGGACATCGTCATTCCAAATCCGACGTCGATCGGAATTTTTTCCGCGGCGGCGATCCTGCTGTTGCTGACACCGGGTCCGGCCGTTCTCTATATCGTCGCGCGCAGTGTCGAACAGGGTCGTATCGCCGGGCTGGCTTCGGTTTGTGGTATCACAACAGGAACGCTGGTACACGTGCTCGCGGCGGCCCTAGGGCTGTCAGCTCTGCTGGCCTCATCAGCGCTTGCCTTCGCAGTCGTCAAATATGCGGGTGGCGCCTATCTAATCTATATCGGGGCGCGGCGGATTCTCAGCCGGCCTGACACACCGGCCGCGCAGACAGAGTTGCCGCGGCGTAGCTTAGGAAGGCTCTATCGTGACGGTTTCGTCGTCAATCTGCTGAATCCGAAGACGGCGCTGTTCTTCTTGTCGTTCTTGCCGCAATTCGTCGATCCCTCGCGCGGCGCGGTGGCGTTCCAAATCGCCTTTCTCGGTCTGCTGTTTACGTTGATGGGCCTGACGAGTGATGCTCTTTATGCATTGGTCGCCGCCACGGCTGGGCGATGGGTCAAGCGCAATGGGCACTATTTGCGCTGGGAACGTTACGTTACCGGTGGCGTGTTCATCGGCCTCGGTGTGACCGCCGCCTTTGCCGGCAACGGGCGCAAATAGCCGTTTTGTCTCGCCGCGGACTTGTCGTGACGCTGATGTAGCTAGGGCCCGCGCTGCCACAGACGAATTCTTTAAAATAAAACGACAAAACAGGGACTTGCGTCACGCGTCGCATTGACGCACGCGACAACGCTCACTTGCGAGGGCTTTTCACCGGAGGCGCGAACTCTCTTGCCGCCCGGGTGAACTCCCGTTCGGTAAGCTTTCCGTGTTTACCCTGTTTGCTTCCGGTTTTTCTTCAGTTGGGGCGCTCCTATGCCTGATAGGAGCGCGCCTGATGCATGCATTCGTCATCAGCCCCATTATGTCGCGGGTGCATAACGAAGTACGGGACGTGGTGGCTCGCCGATGGACGGTCCAAATCCGCCACGTATTCTCCAGTGAGTTCAAAACAAAATTCCGTCCTATGTCGCGCGGTGGAAAAAACGTCCTCGTATTCTGCCCAGCCCCATACCAGGATATGCGTTTTGTTTTGACCAAAAGTGTCCTCAATGTTCCTAACTCCAAATGTTGGCCCGTAGATTTCCGCGGAAGCTTGAGGTCCGAGGAACAATTTCTGGGACCTAGAGTAATCTGGAACGAAGGAGAAGGAGTGGAGTTCGGCGGTAGAGAGGACGGCGCGTCGGACATCGACAATCAATCGCGTCGCGGGGGTAGTTCCGCTATTTTTAAACGAGATATGTACCATCCATTCAACAGTCACTTCGTCGTCGCCTGTAGCCATGGGGCGGACTTTCAGCGGCTCCAAATAAACAAACGCCTGATTTTGAGCCTTGGAAATTTCGGTTTGGGCCGTGTAAACGCGCCGCTGCAAATAGCCAACTCGGACTTGAGAACCACCGACGAATGCCAATATGACTGTGAATACGGCAATCGTCGTATTCGGGTCGTTAAGGGACCACCGATTTTGAGGCGCGGACTGATCGGATTCCCCTGCTGGTGGTGGCTCATTCCCATTTGTGAGTGGAGAGACCGGCAATTGGGGAGCGGGCGTCGAACCATCGGAAGCGGCGCAATTATTGGTGCAGTCGGGCGTGCCACCATCACTATGGCGCTCGTACTGCTCACGATGTTCCCTGCCACGTGGGGCTGGGTGATATGAACTCATCAACCCAAAAATCAAAATCACAAGCAACGCAATCCATGCTCTGCACATCGCCAAACTCCATTATTTTTTGGGCTTCGCAGCCTTCTTTTCTTTCTTCACCGTGGTGCGCTCGGCCTTCTTCCCCTTCGAAGCTCAGACTTCTTGCTTGAACTGGTGAAGATCTTTTTCTGGTGCCGACTAAGCCAATACGCCAAGGCCATGCTTCTCGACGATCTTTAGAAGTTTCAGAGCCATGCCGCTCGGCTTCTTAGCCCCGGTCTCCCATTTCTCCACGGTGCTTTCGCTGGTGTTCAGATAGCGCGCAAACACAGGTTGGCTGACTCGGTTTTTCTCGCGTAGCTGCTTAATCTGGGCAGGCTTGATGACAGGCAGTTCCGCAAACGCCAACGCGTCGAAGTCCTTCATCGTCGCCTTATCGAGGGCGCCAACTTTATGCAACGCGCTTGCAGAGGCGTGAATCGATTCCAACGCATCACTTTTGAATTTTCGCTTCGTTGACATGGCAAATCTCCGTCAGATCCTTGGCTTCCAGGAGCTTCAACAGCTGCGTTGGAGTGAGAGCTTCGTAATTCTTGGCGAGTTTTCGAAAGCCCTCGAGTTCTTTGTCATCAATATTGTCGCGGTCCTTTTTTGCAAAAAGATATTGATAAATCCAATGCAATCCGCCCTTCGCAAGCACAATACTTCGCTGCCTGTTTTTGTCTAGGCGTTTCTTGTATACGCCCCCGCCGAGATCCTCGCACTGGCCTTTCCGCATCTCAGCGAACGCCTCGCATAACTCGATATCTTTGATGAGCGCTTTCCTTGCTGCTTTGGCAAACCACGCTGTTTTGAAAACCCGCGGCATTTCGGGCGGCGCATCAACCATTAGTTAGTGTAGCACCAGGTGCTATTGGTGTAAAGTGACTCACATACCTGATGCCGGTTCGACCAAGCAAATCGAAGAAATTATTGACACCTTAGCATCGAAGCTCTATTTCCACGGGCACCCGATACATCGGCAGGAGGCTCGGAAAGAGTTGGGACTAAAGGTCGTCGAGACAGTGCCCGAAAAATTGGAGGCACTGATTTGGAAATTGTACGAGGACTTTGAAATCGAGATGGACAATCGAGCCATTCACGACCCGATGGGGCGGATGTATTCAAAATACGCGCCGCCACAGCCCACTGAACAAGTAATTCCGGGGCAGATCATGCCGTCGATAATTCCGCCTGGGACCACTGCGGAGAACGACGCGATGGTGGCGCTTGCGGCTCAAGGTGCGCCGAGGCCATCACCTGGTTGAGTTACCGTATGGACTAGCGTACTGGGATTTTGGAGGGGCCGAAACGTTTGTAACTTATTGATTTTTATGGTGGGCGGTACAGGGATTGAACCTGTGACCCCTGCCGTGTGAAAGCAGTGCTCTACCGCTGAGCTAACCGCCCGTTAGTCGGCTGCGAAGTATGACAGCGGGCATCTGCTTAAGACAACCGCCCCAACTGACGAGGCCTCATCTGCGCTCTCTCACGGGGCCTCTGCTAAACTTTGCGCCCCCTAATTTCCCCAGATAATCCATGACCGTTCGTACCCGCTTTGCCCCCAGTCCAACCGGCTTCCTGCACATCGGCGGATTGCGGACCGCGTTATTTTGCTGGCTATATGCCCGGCGTCATGCCGGCCACTTCGTGCTGCGCATCGAGGATACCGATCTCGAGCGCTCGACCCCCGAGGCCATCCAGCAGATCCTCGACGGCATGGAATGGGCCGGACTCGATCCACGACGAGGGCCCCTTCTTTCAGACCAAGCGCTTCGACCGCTACAAGGAGGTCATCGAGGAGCTGCTCGCGAGCGGCAAGGCCTATCGCTGCTACTGCAGCAAGGAGGAGCTCGAGCAGATGCGCGCGCAGCAGGTTGCGCGCGGCGAAAAGCCGCGCTACGACGGACGCTGGCGCGAGCGCACGGATTCGCTGCCGGGAGTCGCCCACGTCGTGCGCTTCAAGAACCCGCTCACCGGCGAGGTGGTCGTCGACGATGTGGTGCACGGCCGGGTCGTGTTTCAGAACAGCGAGCTCGACGATCTGATCATCGCGCGCTCCGACGGCACCCCCACCTACAATTTCTGCGTCGTGGTCGATGACATGGACATGCAGATCACCCATGTGATTCGCGGCGACGATCATCTGAACAACACGCCGCGGCAATTGAACATGCTGCTCGCATTGGGGCAGCGGCCGCCGGTATACGCACACCTGCCCATGATTTTGGGTCCCGACGGGGCGAAGCTGTCCAAGCGCCACGGGGCGGTCAGCGTGCTGCAGTACCGAGACGAGGGCTTCCTGCCCGAGGCGGTGCTCAATTACTTGGTGCGCCTCGGCTGGTCGCACGGCGACCAGGAGATTTTCTCGATCGAGGAGATGATCCGGCTGTTCGACATCGCCGACGTCAACAAATCGGCCTCGGCCTTCAACGTCGAAAAGCTCACCTGGCTCAATCAGCAGCACATGATGCGCGCCCCGGCGTCCCGCATCGTGCCGGTGCTGCGCTGGCATCTGGAGCGCGAGGGCATCCAGGCCGCCGATGAGGCGCAGCTCGAGCAAATCGTCCTCGCGCAGCGCGAGCGCGCCAAGACGGTGCGCGAAATGGCGGTCAACAGCGTGTTTTTCTTCCGGGCGCCCACGGCCTACGACGAGAAAGCGGTGCGCAAACACGTAACGGCCGATGTGCTGGCGCTGCTCGGCGAAGCCTCGACCGAACTGGGTCAATTGACGGACTGGTCGGCGCCGGCCATCCATGCGCTCATCAGCGGCTTTGCGACGGCCAAAGGGGTCTCGCTCGGCAAGCTTGCCCAGCCGATCCGCCTCGCGGTATGCGGCGGAACCGTGTCTCCGCCCATCGATGCCACACTGGCGATTTTGGGAAAAACCGAGGCCCTGGCTCGATTGAGCCAAGGCGCGGGCGCGTTTGGGGAGCGTAGTTCATTCAATTTCTTGACGAATTGGCCCCCGTCAGGTAACGTCCCGCGCCTCCATGTGGGGCCATAGCTCAGCTGGGAGAGCGCTTGCATGGCATGCAAGAGGTCGGCGGTTCGATCCCGCCTGGCTCCACCAGTTTGTTGTTTGGAGATTCGATTTTTCAGGCCTGCGTCCCCATCGTCTAGAGGCCTAGGACACATCCCTTTCACGGATGCGACCGGGGTTCGAATCCCCGTGGGGACGCCACACCTGTCCACCGGTTATTCCGGCCAGGGACAGCCTTTAGCTCGATCTGGCACGTCAGGTCCCGTTCTAGGACGACTCGGTCTACCAGAATCTCCAACGCCTTTTCCGGGCTGTGGTCCGCCAATAGCCCCTTAAGTCCTTCGACCGTCATCCCCGCAAGCTGTTTCGACAAGGTGTCGTCGTGGCGTACCGCCTCGGCTTCTCTGCGCAGGGACTCGATATGCCGGCTACGCTCTTCCACGAGCGCTATAAACGTGTCGGAGTCGGACGTGAGGGCTAGTTCTGCCGCACGATTCTTTTCCTTTTCGAGCTTTGCTATCTGCTGATCGATAGCGGCGGCTGGGTCGGTCGTCCGGCGATGGCGCTGGGCTGCGGCCAGGAGTTTTCGCAAGAACAAATCCGACTTCATGCCGGCCTCAACCTGCTCAAGTACAGCGCATTCGACCGAGTCCGCAAGGACGGTCTTACCTGGGAGACCGTCACGCTTCTTGAGCCTGTAGTACTTTCCGTGAGAGACCCACATTTGGCCGTCTTCGGTGTACAGGAGGCCCGTCAAAAGGTAATCGGAATTGGCAGCCATAGCCTGGGACACGGACTTTCCGACATGGCTAGTCTCAAGTTTGGTCAGGATCGTTTCGGCCTCGGCATCGGATATCAACGCCTCATGCGTGTTCCGCGTCATCTGCCATGCCGACCGAGGGCGCATCTTGGTACCGCCTCCATTCGGGGCGTGGCGATTCCACACGGTGTGACCGGCATAGGTGAGGGCATTCCACTCGACCCCGATAAGCGATGTAGCCGGCATACCAGTTTTCTTGGCGGCTATGGTGCGGGGTACGCCATTGGCACGGTCCTTTAGGTATTCGCTGATCATTTGCGCTTTCGCACTGAGGACCAGCTTGGACTTCATGACCGGGGAACCTTCGCGGATAGTGCCGGTTGTCAGAGCCTTAAGCTCATAGCCAACCGGTGCCCGGCCTCCGGCCCGGAATCCACGGCGAACGTTCTCGGCCATACCGGCCAAACCTTTCTCGCGGGACATCAACGAATGCGCCTCGTCCATCGCTTCAAACACCGACTCAAGGACGATTTCGGCTACCGGGTCGAGGTCCGCAGGCATACGGGCGTAAAGGATCGTAACGCCGCGTTTCTTCGCTTCGTGCTTGATGGCCTGGGCGATGTAGCGGCGCCGCGCAATGCGGCTTGTATCGTAAACCAGGAGGTAGTCCCATCCACGAGACGAGTTCTTTAGGGCGCGGACTAGTTCGATAAACCCCGGACGCTGGTCGGTCGAACCGGACTCGACAGCATCCTCATACGCCTTTACCACCGTCAATGAGCGTGAGGTGGCTAGCTTTTCTAGTTCGTGCCGCTGGGCGGCTAGACTCACGTCGCTCCGATCCTTCGAACTCCGCAGATACATAGCCGCCTTCATGCTTTCCCCTCAATGCGTCCATCACTAGATCGAGTGCAAGGGATTCGTCTAGAACACCTTTCATGGGTAGCATTGTAATGCGTTCGGTCCCCGCGTCACTACATTGCCTGCGCTGGCCGGCCCTCTGGGCGGCTTTCACTGTTGCGCCCACGGCTTGGGCGCCGCCGTGCTCAGTCTGCACGGTCGAACTGGCGCCGCTCATTACGCTACGCTCCTATGCTTCCGAAGCGTAAGCATTAGCGCAGTGTTTTCCGCAGTCGGAAAGCGAGAACGTTGCCCATATTGCCGACACGCTTGTAGTTCGCTCCCGCGAGCGTGCACAGTGCGGAATGGAGTACCTGCCCATCCATTTCAAAGGCACCGCACGGGCACTGTTCATCAGCGCTATGGGCAGAAGCGGCAGCCAAGGCACGACCCTCTATATATTCGAGAAACGCCTCGCACATGTCGAGACACATTGACGCGTCTCGCGACTCATCGAAATCGTTATGCAAGAGAGCAGCGTTTACAGCTTGCTCGGCGGATTTGATTCCCAATCTCTTGGCGTTAGCTCCCACCAATAAAACGTACCCTGGGAGGGCGGAATCGCGGAGCCTTTCATTCTCAAGAATCAGCGATTCTATCGCAGCATCCTGGGCGCGTGAGCGCCGGTATTGGGTGATAGATATCGGGGTCTCTGGTGTGTTTTCCATGCCAATAAATTCCTGTGAGTTAGTGAGTCGTACACGAATCAAAATACAAGAATCTGTGTGCGAATTGGTGCGCTAAATTTCCTTATGAATCAGCGTCGTCAACACCTTTACATGGTGATGTTCAACTAGCCACGAGGCCACCGTTCAACGCGCTTCGCCCTTTGTCAGTGATGCGTAGAATGTGGTGACGCCCATCGGCGCTATCGATACTCCGCGAGATCAGTCCGAGTTTTGACAGTGTTTGAACTGTGCGAGTCAGCACCGCAGGCGGTATGCCTAGCTCACGTTGGACCGTCGCTTGTAACATCCCTGACGAGCCGGAGTTGGCTACGCGAGTGAACACAAGTGCCGTCGTCATCGTCGAGTCACGCCCGATTGCCCCGGCCATTTCCGCCACCGATCTAAAAAGGTTCATCTAGACAAGCTCCGCCACCTGGGGAGTCCGTTGAATTTTCGCCATCAAGATTTTCACGTCTCGGTCTACCGCGGATTTGGAGTGTCCACTAGCGGTAGCAACTGCGGCCAATGTGGCCTCTTCACCTATGCGCCATCTCAACAGTTTCGCTTGCTGCGGCTTTAGCCCCGCCAGTAGTTTGTTGACGGTGATCTCAGCATCGAGCGCATCCCATGGATCTTCCTCGCGACTGGTGAGTGAGTTCATGGCGATCTCACCAAGTGACGGCGGAATGTCTCCGGTAATTGGATTACGCGTTAGCTTGCCTGTGCTGAAGTTCGATACTTTAGGCGGCGCTATGTCTTTCTTGTGCACGCGCTTGCCGCCCCATGAGTCTGCCTCTTCCTTGGCGGCTTCCTCGACAGCGCTACGTGCCCGGTAGAAAAGCCTGTCCGCTAGAGTCCCTTTTGTTCCGTCGAATGTAAGCAGGGATTTCTTGGCGTCCTCATAACCCATAATCGCAAAGTGAACGTCCGTATCCCATCCTTTGCCGCAGAACTCTGCCGGCCATCCCTTGGCGTTGCTCGCGTTCAGGGTGGCTTCTATCGCTTTTAGTTGACACAAGGCGTCTACATAGGGGGAAAGCTTGATTAGATATGTTTTCTTATCATCGTAGGCGTCGCCGAGGGGGTCTCGATGCCAAGTCTTTCCATCGTCTGCCGACAACTCCCACCATATTTCCTCTTTCGCGGCGGCCAATGCCGCGTTAGCTTTCGTCCAAAATTCTTTAAGCGCAGGTTGACGCGGACGTGTTTTAATTTTGGATACGGCGGAATAGGGCGACACGTCACCAGCGACGTTGACGGCACGCAAACGATATTTGTACTGGGTTTTGGAAAACAAGCCTCCGGTATCGGTATACGTAGTCCCGGCGACAGCCGCTATCTGCGTGAACCCACCACCTCTAGTTGCAGTTGGGCAGCCACGCTCAATGTCATACGCGACTACTCCCTCACTGGGCGCCGCTGGGTCCCAGTTCAGATTGATTTGTTTTGATGATGCCGCTTTGGCAACAAGCCCTACGGGCTTCCTCAGCTTAGATGTCATTGTTCCTTGTGTGTAATCGTTGATAGCGGAAACATTCGAGCAAAGAAACGCCGCATATGACGCGGCGTCGCTGTAATCGAGTATGTTTCCGAGAGTCTAGCTACCGGACGGTAGCGGGGGACGCGGCGCGGGCCGCGCGGTTTGCATGAACCACGTAGACGTGATTCGTAATGACTATTTTACAGGCTGTTGGTGTATTCGTCTAATCGAAGTCAAGAAGCGCTCTCTTGTAATTCAGATCATGTTTCGGCGATTAGTTGTCCTCGTCGCCGGTCGATAGCAGCACACCAGGCGCGTCGCCACCGTAAAGGGCCGCAAACGCTTTTGAGTTTCCGTGCACCGCATCGAGTGCCGTCTGTCCCAGGGTTTTGCCAGTCGGTTGCAAGAGTGCCGGTTTGTCATTGTGCTGCAAGAGCCACTTGGCGGCGAACGCTCGCGCGGCTGGTATCAATGCGAGACTCGCACCGCCGGTTCCGTGCGCTGCTGCTGCCCCTGCAAGCGTGTTGAAAGGCGAGGTAGGAAGGGGTGCTCCATTGGGAACACCTGCAATCCCTGGCGCGCTCCGCGCGAAATCTGCAATTGTTTTCAAGTCGCCAGTCAAAGGCGTTCCATTCTGCAAGGCGCCGCCGATGGCGCTCGCATCCACATTACCCGTGGACGTGTTCAAGGCGTCTTCCACGGCATGCGTTTTCGCGATCAATTGACGGGCTGCCCTATAAGTCGTGAGTACATCCGGCGACACGTCGTCCAAGTCCTGAAGGTGCCTATCAACTAGGGACTCAAGTTCCCCTGCTTGCTGGCGGAAGGCTGCCCCGGCGCTTGGCCGGCCAGCGGCATACGCATCTTTTGCTCGATTGCGAAGTGTGCTGATTTGATCGGTCACTACCGCAGGGTCGAAAGTCGGTAACGGTGTCCGCTGTTGAAGCGTCATAGGATCGACCGCGTCACCCGGCACGCTTTTGGACTTCAACCCCATCAAGATATTAGCCGTGGCAGCCACGTCGGGGTTGCCCGATAGTTCGTCTCCGTTCGCGCTCTTGATGGCGGCTTGTTGTCGCATGAACTGCGCGTCGGCTTGTATCGGGCCGTCTAGGTCCTGGATCGGCAAGTACCCCTTGTCTATGGCAGCTTGGCGAATCGCCTGCAATGACTGCTGGGTCACCAGAGATGACGGATCTTGCCCGACAGCACGGGCCGCCAACGCATTGGTCACACCTTGGTTTTGAACACGCGCGGCTTGCTCTACCTGTGCTTTGCCTGCGATACCTTGTCCCAGCCGATCAAGGAATGATGCGGTCGGGGAGTAGTTCGGCGTGACTTGGTAGCCCACGTCCTTGCCGTTATCGAGCGACTGTTGCAGCAGTTCAGCGGGAGTCGTCGGGGCAGGGCGGGGCGCTGTAGGCTGCACGGCACTCGCGGCGGCTGTGGCCGCGTCATCTGCACCCGCAATCGCACGGTAAGCCCCTTTCAACGGTAGGAGGTTCAACAGTGCATTGCCGCCTGTGTTGACGGCTGTGCCTAGGCCCGCAGCTATTTGAGGGCTAGCGCCTAAGTTGGTAGCTGCCTCGGTCGTCGCTTCGCCTGCCTCGTTGAGCGCACTTGGAAT
Organism: uncultured Gammaproteobacteria bacterium; assembly: GCA_963807505.1. GTDB lineage: Bacteria > Pseudomonadota > Gammaproteobacteria > Steroidobacterales > Steroidobacteraceae > Bog-1198. The sequence goes on from CAWECC010000004.1 coordinate 535,165, forward strand.
TATTCCGAGGGCTTTATCCGCAGCGTTGGCGATAGCTTTGCCTGCAGTCGTGCGCGGAACGTATGTCAAGTCTTGTTGTACTTGTTGCTGAAACTTCTTGGCGTCATCGACATTGCCGCCGTTCGTGGCCAGCTGACTCAAAAAGCCTAAACCCCCGCCGAGGCCGGCGACTGCGCCGGTACCTAGGTGTGCAGCGGCTTCCGCTGGGCCAGCAGAAAGATAACCCTTTCCAACTCTGTTCAGGATATCCAGCGCAGAGTTTAGGTAGCTGGGGTTTCCGTTCACTGGCTGCGCCGAAGATAAGTCGAATCCGCCCGGAGCACCCGCGACACTGGTTACGGGCCGTGCGGTTGAAAGATCGAATGCCATAATTATTTCACTTCCTGGAATTGTTTACCGTCCGGGGATACGAACGCCTTATTGCCTTGCGCATCTATTTTCAACGTCCACCCGGCCGGGGCTGTCGCAGCGTTCCCGGCGCTTGTCGCGGCTGCGCCGCTTTGGGGTACGCCAGGCGGGGGAGGGAATCCGCCGTCTACTGGGAATCGCTTTTGAAAGTCATTGCGGAGCGTTGTCTGTTCATAGAGGTTCTGATTGTTTTTGTATTGCGCACCGAGCAATGACCGCATCCCGTTTATTGCACTGGCTCGCGCGGGGTCACCTAGGTCCCCAGATAACGCCTGTACGCGCGCCTGACGTTCGTCAACGCCGCCGCCACCTTTAACCAGAGAGCCGGATACCTCACCAGCTACTATTGGCGCAACCGCTTGGTACGTCGGAGCGGCGATTCCGCCGAATTGGCCCGACAGATAGTTAGCAATTTGGTTCGCTTTCTGGGTATCTCCATTGTTGAGAGCCTGCCCCCACTGATCTAGCGCGGCAAGGTGGTTCATTGCGTTTTGCGTCTTAATCATCAACTGGCCTTGCGTTCCGCTCGGGCCGTAAGCCTTGAGCGCATCCTGTGACTGTTTGAAGTTCTTTTCGTCAAAGTCAGGATTAATCGCAATGGCACGAGTGAGCAAGTCTTGGCGCATATCGGGACCGCCGCGCCCAGCTGCTGTGCTCAGCTGTAAATCGTAGGTGGCAATCTTCTGTGCTATCTGATCTCTAGCTTGATCGGCTTGCGGGGAAAGCGGCGGGGGCGGCATCTTGTCGCCACGCTTCGAGTACTCAATCTTCCCAGTGTTTGGGTCTTGCTGTGCCAGGTACTCGGAGTTAGACAAGTCAGGACGCGGGATAAACTGTGCAGTCTCTTTCGCTTGATTGAAAAGTCGATCCTGCATCAATGAACTGTAGTTCGCGGCCTCTCCGGTGCTCTTGACTGTGCCCGCTTGGGTTGCTTGATTCTTGAGAACGGCTTGTTGGGCATCGCCGAGCGCCGAGTCAGCGCCGGGTACTCCGAGGGACACGAGAGCTTTCAGAGTGTTGAGCTTCGCCTGGTCGGGCGGAACATTGGCAGCAATCTGGGCTTGATAGATCATTTTGCCTTTCTGGATCGCGGCACCAATCGCCGATTGCGAGGTAAGAGGTACCGGCACGGCTTGTCCTGACGCTCCCTCTCCGCTCGCCGCGGACGGCGTGCCAGGGGCGCTGGATTGTGATCCGTCGCCGTAAATCTGGTTCATGACCGACTGCGGAGCCTGAGCGCCTTGGGTGGCCATCGGAATCGCGGCGCCTAGAGCTTGCCCAAGCTGCTGACCAACGGAGTTCATTTGCAGCTTGCCGGCATCGTGTAAATAGCCGTAAGGGCCGGGGGTCGGTGCATTAGCTTGTTGTTGGTACTGCTGCTGACGTAACTGTCCGAGCAAAGCTTGTAACGCCTGGGGATTCGCGGGCGCGGAAATCCCGAAAATGGACGGTTGCTGACCTTGCGCGAGCGTGGCCTGCAATTGGTTAATCATGTCTTGGGTATCTGCGCTCATTGTTCTAGTCCTAATTCAAGTCTTGCTGTGCGTGCGGTCGGGGATCGAAAACGGGCGTCAGCCCGTGGGTAGCGAAGAAAGCTCACTGTCCCGGTGGGCGATACTGTTCCGGGTTGTAGTTCCTCGAACGCGGCGAAAAGCTGTTTGACCTTGCTGGGTTCGAGGGTGAGTGGGGTAGAGGGCTGGGCTGCTGTCGTGTCGGACGGCTTATGCGAGCCGTTCGTCGCGGACGGCGAACCAGCGGGGCGGATGTGCTCAGGCCGGTAGTGTTCGGCGATTCTCTGGATGACTCTTTTGCGTGCTTTCTTTTCCGTCGCGGTCAGTGGGGTTACTGCGGTGTCGTCGCCACCGACGTTGCAACACACGTCCGAGCTTTTCTCATCCGCGGAGAATGTTCTGTAAGCGCCAAGAGCTTCGTCCCACGGCAACACGCGGCCAGCGTAGAGGTAGCATGTGTCGTGCCCGTCGCCGCGGGTTCTCCGCCACAGTTCGGTCGATATCTCCGGCATCATGCCGGAAAATTCACTATCGCCCATGCGACGCGGGCCAATCCAGTCTATGGAGTGTCGCGCGGCTAAGTCGCGCAATTGGTCCCACAGATCATGATTCCTGATTCGCCCTGCCTTCGGGCCAGCGTGCCAGCCTAGGGACATTCCCAACGGAAACCAGGTCGTGGCACCCTGGAGCAAGTAGGTTGAGTCGGTGTAAATCTCTACTGCACAGCGACGTTTCAAGGAAGCCAGCGCACCCACGGCGGCGAGGACGGCCCCTCGCGTGTGGATGGTCTGATGTTCGTCTGTCGCCGAGAACTCAGTACGGGAGTGTCCGAAGGAAAGCTCCGCAGTCCGCTTGCCGTACTTCACCCCGCCCACGCCCCTGGCGTTTTTGATTTCGGTAGTGAGGCGTATTTCAACAAGCGGTATATTGAAATTATTCTCTGATGTGTCGGGGAGTGCGTAGGACGGGAGATCGTCTTGTAGGGTACTCATGCAGCGGCCCTCATGAGATCACCGCTAGAATGCATCCGCGTGCGCGTGGAATCGGTATCCTGGCCGCCGCCTCTGAGCGCGGCTTCGAAGCGTCCCTGCGGAGAAGGGTTGCTTACCCAAAATCCGGTCGAGCTAAGTGCCATGCCTTTAGCGCGCATCTCATCGACGGTGAGGCATCGCCTATTCGTCCATTCGCCGGTACGGTGCTTGTCGAATGCACGGACGCTGTTGAAGTGCTGGCCGCACCCTCGATAGGGAGGGCCTGAGCATTGGCAGTGGTCGCCACGGAGTACGCGGTTCATCGTGCACCGACCGACCGAAAAAAGCCTGTGACGCGGGCTTCGTGGTTCTTATCTCGCACGCTGATTCTGGTAGCGGGCGAAAGGCCCGTGCAAGTCTCGCGATGGTCACGGCCATTGGCAATCGGAGCGAACTTGCCCGATCTTGTGCGGACCCACTTGATCGGCTGGGCGCAGTGTTTGCACGTTGCTGAAGTGTCTTTCAGCGTCAGGGTCTTATTTTGTAATGAGGTGCTGTCTTCGTTGTTTGTCATTTCACTATCTGTTGATTGCATCCGGGAGCGCGGGGCTTCCCTGCGCGATGGAACATCGCTACAGGAGACGGATGCGGAAGGGCGTCGGCTTGCCGCTCTGGCTGGGCGGATTCGCTGACGGTTTTGGAGTGCGGCCTTTTCAACCTCGCGCTTGATTCGTAACCGGATAGGGCGGGATGAACGTCAATGCGGGATTAGGGAAGACCGCGAACCTGCCAGACGGGGGACTAGGCTTTCTGTAGCGATAAGGCGAGCGCGTGGCGCCGTTCTAATCGGCGCTGGCGTGCAGTGGAGGATTTGGGCGCTGCGTTGTGTGGCGGCTCTGGTTGCCGTCGAGCAGCTTGGCGGGGTTGGCTGAAGCGATGCGCGGCTTTGGCGCGAAAGAAGTCCTTTACCAATTCTTCGTGCTTTGTGCGGGCCGGTCCATCAAAGACCGGCAAATCAAGATTCATTCAGCAGTCCCGTATTGTTTGATCGACTTCAATCTCAGCCTCCCTCGACTGGGAGGCGGAATTATTCGCAGAGAACTTAAGAACTAACTCTGAGTAAAGGTAATTTGCGATCTTATGTAGATCGGCCCCAAAGGCCGGTGTCAGTTACTTCACTTCGTTTCGTACCTGCCCCAAGAGGGGCCTTGTAAGATCACGTGCATAACAACTCCTACAGAGAGGTTCTGTATTATTTCGCAAGGATTAAAGACTGCTTTCCCGCGCCCACAAGAGGCGCGGTGTACCTAGCCAGTCTCGATAGTGCTAGTGATCGCCAGCTATCGCCTTGCCCTACCCCCACCCGTTTGGGCGTCTTGGTGGGACTCGTTCCGCTCTCGGTTGTGTATCGACCAGTTATCCAGAAACACACGAACCGCTTAGTACGCATTGCGGCGTACCGCCGACACCTTATGGCGTCATCGCTTGGGGAGTTACCCGTTAGTCCGCTCCCGGCTGTAGCCTATATCGGACATCGTTTGACGCGACACCCAGTCATCGCGTTGCAGGTCCATTTCTGCTTTCAGATCGGCTTCGGCACCGATTGCGATTTACATCAATCGCTCTCTTGAGAATCACACCCGACAAGGGCAGACCAGCGGGGATGGTGTGCTTGTGGCCTTGGTGTCCCCAACCCCAACGCGATCTTTGATCGCTACAACGGGTCTAGGACCTTTTACCGGAACACGGCCTGGTGTGAGAGGGCTACCCCTCCAACTACTAATACCCGGAAAATCGACCTCGATTCTCCAGGTACATCTAACTAGCCCGTTTTGAGGAAAATTTCCCACCCTTCCGCCAAATACCCGCCACCTTCCGCCCGGACAGACCTCCATCGACTACACCTCGAAATTTCACTATTCCCCGATGTTTTACTGATATTTTTTTAAGGTGAATTTTTGAAACGCACCATCAATAAAATCAATGGCTTGAGACTTGCGGTCGTATAAAGGTCCTTGGTAAAGCCCTGTAAAATATTCCCCCTCACCCTAAAAAATACCCCTCGTCAGGAAATGCGCCACCATTGGCATGGTTGCAGTCTCAAGAGGGGGCTGGGTGCCGGTCGAATCGGCCAGAAAAATCGTCGGCGAACAATCGAAGATTGATTCATACATCAACGAGCATCACGCGATCATTGATCGCTACAACAATCATCGAGTCACAGTAGACGCGGACAGGACGACCAAGCCGTCGTCCGCCCAGGACGGCGTACCAGGCGGCGACCAGGACGGCGGACCGTGGCCGGTTCCGTGGCGCGGCTATGGTGTCGTTCCATATCTGTAAACATGTCCCGACGAGCGTCAAGAGGTGTTTACAAGCACCGATTGTTAGTCTAAAGTTGCCTCACTGGGTTACACGGACACGCACCACATGGCACAAGCAATCGGTTACGTCAGAGTCAGTACCACGTCGCAAGGCCGTTCAGGGCTTGGCTTGGAAGCGCAGCGCGCAGCAATCGCCCGCTTTGCCGCCGCCGAGGGATTGGATGTTACCCAGGTGTTTGAGGAAATCGAGACTGGTTCAGGTGCCGATGCGTTAGACCGTCGCCCGCAGCTTGCTACCGCGTTGAAGGTAGCTCGCAAAGCCAAAGCTCCGGTACTGGTTGCCAAGCTAGACCGACTATCGCGGGACGTGCATTTCATCTCGGGATTGATGGCTCACCGTGTCGAGTTCGTCGTGTGCGACCTGGGCAGGCAGTCAGATCCGTTCGTGTTGCACCTGTATGCGGCACTGGCCGAGAAAGAGCGCAACATGATTAGCGCTCGAACGAAAGCCGGGTTAGCGGCTGCCAAGGCGCGCAGGACGAAGTTAGGCATGGCTGCTCGATCCAAGAGCGAAGTACAGGAGATCGCGGACAAGGGCGCACAGGCGAATAAGGACGCGGCTATGGCGACTGCCGAAACCTTGCGCAAGTCGATTGTGGCGGCTCTTGATGGCCGCTCGCTTCGTGCGGCTTCCGAATGGCTCAATGACTGCCGTATAGCCTCACCAGGCGGCGGACGATGGCACGCGCCCTCACTGCTCAAGGCTGCTCGACGCCTCGGCTTACGGTAGCGTATAGCCCGCCTGGGAGCGGGCATTGTCGCGTCCGGGAGGACGATTTCGATTTTCGTCGCGGTTAATGAGGGTTTGCGAATCACCGTCACCCCTTCCAGGCCACCACGTCCCCCTGTTCTCGACTGATACTCGAACTGTAACGGCCCGTCAGGTCGTGTGCTCTAGGACTATAACAACGCGCCGACAGCGGCGGCCTATCCGATCCGGTTCTCGCTGTTCCACACGTGTATTAGGCACTGATACCTGATCTACGGCGCTCTGTTATCAGAAAGGTATTTCATCCGACAGATTCTTGAGTAGGACGTCGATAGCATCTTCGACCCCAAGTGCGCGTCGCCGCGCCATGGCGTATAACTGCTTCATCATCGAATAAGGTTGTTTCAATGCGCCCGAGAAATCTTCATGGGTCGCCTGCTCAATTTCTGCTCCTTCACTGTTGAGAATACTTAGCACAAACGTGCAATCAGGTCTGTCAGGGTCGCGCTCAGATAATTGGACCGTGAATCGAGGGAAAGAGACCTGGTAGACGCCGTCGGCAGCGGTACCTTCCCATTTCAAGTTTCCAAGTTCTGTGTTTCTGATTAGCTCAAGAAGAAGCTGTGTCAATTTCTCATATGCCATTAGGATTCACCTTGCGCCTTGACGCGGCGTAGTTCCATTGAAAGCTCAGTTAGAGTGGCAATTATCTTGGATGTTATACCGTTGAGCTTTTGGGAATTAACCTGCGCTTCGCTCTGCGCGATATGTTTCTCAACTGTGTTTTTTAGCGTCGTGATTTGCGCGATTGCGTCCTGTAGCTCAGTGCGGTGAGCTTCTGACGGGCCAGGCTTCACGCGTGAAATCCCAATAAGTCCCTTTTTTACGGCCGTGTAGCGGTCTGGAAGTCCGCCGAGGGGTCCGGCACGGTGCATACGTTCGATTTCCTCTAGCGCTTGAATGGCGGTCGCACATTCAGAGATGGCATCAAAATGCTCGATGGTTTGCCGCACTTGGTTAGCGCTTCTTTCCGCCGCCTCGGCCGCTGTGCGGGACTTGCGGACTTGATACAGCGTAAAACCGAAACCACCCACTGTCAGCACAAGTCCTAGGGCACTGACCACACCGGTTACTTTGGGTCTCGCTAACCAATCGACAAGGCTTGTTATCCAATCTGGCACAGATTCCGTTCGGTGTCGTGAGGTCGCCGAGATTCTATAGTACAGGCAGCCCGTTGCACAGCGTGAAAACGTGCACTCCCCCGTGCGCGCCGAGGCCGCGTATGAGCCGGAAAGGCGTACGGTGCTTTGGTCTTTCCGTCGCGATTTTTTTGACGTGCCGACAGCGGGTATAGTGCTGCGAGAAATCTGTCATTGGGAAGGGACTTCCCGGAATTCGATTCCGGCAGTCCTGAGCTATGGAGTCTCCTGGGTATGCTCGAACGATACGCGATGCTTTTTAGTCGGTTCATGTACGGTCTTTATGACTTCGAGAAAGACTACGCACAAAGAGTGAGGCTGCCCTTGCTTGGGGACCCGGCAGTAAGCGCCCAGGATGCCATATACATCCTGAGATATCTGGACATTGCTCTGGAAATGGCCGAAGTAATGGACCTCGAATCGGTCCCTCCGCTTATTAAGCGAATGATCGAAAGCTTGCCCACTACGGAACGTAGCTATTCCGTAATAAGTGCGGCTAAGGATTTGGAGAATCTGAGGGAGCGAATCCTAGACCAGATTAATTCAAGATATTTCCTGTTCATCAAGGCGAGTCGCCTCGACTACTACCAGAAACCCGAACTATTCGGGCCTGACGTGGCGCTAAAGTTTCCCAATGCAATTGACGATATTGAAGAAGCCGGGAAATGTTTAGCCCTAGATCGCGGAACCGCCGCGGTCATGCATTTGATGCGGGTAGTGGAATGCGGATTAAAGGGCCTAGCGCTGTTACTGGGTATTCCTTACGCTCCATCATGGGAGAGCTACCTAAAGCAGATTCAAGCGAAAATTTCTGCGGATCACCATTCCAAGGACGCCGATTGGAAGCGCGATGAAGTTTTCTTTCGGGATATCAGCGGCGATCTGATGACTATTAAGCAAGCCTGGCGCAATCCCACCATGCACGTAGGTCGCAAATACTCGGCAGATGAGGCGGAGGAGATACTTCGCTCCGTTCGCACGCTAATGCAGCATTTGGCTACAAAGATACCGGACCCTTTGCTTACCTAAAAACGGTGAGGCAGAAAAGAACGATAGCCGTCACAATGGTAATTGTTGTTTTCATCAGTTGCATCCCTTGCATAGCCGGATGGAATTATCTCACCGAACTTCCTCGCGGAACAGCACGGGTGAAGCCCTACTTGATCGCACCGCGTAGCAGATCAACCATAGACGTACCCAACGCCGTGGCGATGGCGTCTAGGATCAACACAGTCGGGTTATATACTCCGCGCTCCGTTCGCCCCACGACGTTCGGATGCACCTTGGCTGCCTGTGCGAGCGTGGCTTGCGAGATGCCCAGCTTTTGGCGGCGGCGCCTGATTTCAGTGCCAATGCCAGTAAGGACCGCCTTTGAATCCGCTTTCGATCTGCGCATCGCCGAAGCATAACATTCGGCGGGCTGACTAGGCTTTAGGAGGCCCTCGCAGTCTGTCAACTAGCACCCGGGCGGCGTGAATCGCATCGTAAAGCCTGGGATCGGTCGAGTCTTGGTTCTGGGGAAAGCTCAACAGCCGTTCTAAGGCGACCAGCAACGCGGGGCCACTCTCCTTGGCGCGTGCCCTAACTCCCGGTTTCCGCATTCGTAGCTCCTTGCATCCAGCGCCGATACCCCACCACAGATATAGACGAAATCGGCACGCAAACGGCATCACCTAATCTGACGCATTTGTATAGTTTCGGCACTCCATGTCCGAAGTCAATTGGTTGAGCATGCCAAAAAGTCACGCTTGAGCCTAACAAAAAGTCACGCTACAGGGCCGTGGCGACGCGTTAATGTGCGAAGTCGGCCATGCGGGAGGACTACATGCGGCTATTCAAGTTAAAGCGGAAACGTTATCACTTGGACGGCACACTGCCGCCGTCCGCCAATGTGGACGAATTGCTCAACCGTCATCAGAAGCAAGACAGCGATGATCTGCGCGGCGATCCCCTGGAAGCCGAGCACCGGTTGCTCGTCACTCTAATATCGATGAGTGAAGCAGACCAGTTTACGTGGGAGATTTACGCCGCCGCTCGCAGCGGGTACACCTACCCTGAGATTGCAGAGAAATGGGGCGTTACCGTTTTCACAGTAAAGAAGTGCGTTGCCCGCGCGCTCCTTGAAATCATGAAGAGCAAACTATGAGTTCAAAGCTTCGATCAGTGTTGCGTCATTGTTCTGCGGCTTGTTGACTCGCGTACTGACCGGCCACGCGAGCATCGAGTCGGCGGGGTATTGCTTGAGTACGGCCCGCGCCTGGTCAACCGTACCAGACAGCCACGCATCGTAATCCTTTCGATCTAGGATCACCGGCATACGCTGCTTGCCTGGCGCGTTGTGAATGTCGGCCATCAATGGATTCGCCGGCAAGGTAATGATGGTGAAGGACTCGATAGTCGTACCGTCCTCTCGCGTGGACGAATCCCAAAGGCCGGCGTATCCGTGCACCTCATGGTCCGCGGTCTTGATGTAGAACGGCTGTTTCTTGCCATCGTCGTTCAAGTGCCATTCGTAGAAACCAGCGGCGGGGACAATACACCGCTGCCCACGCTTCCACGGTCCACGATAGCTCGCACTCGTTTCAATGGTTTCGATTCGGGCGTTAATCGTGCTGTAAGGTCCTGGGACACCTTTTGCGAAGAAGGGCACTAGACCCCACCGCATCAAAGAAAGCGCGCGCACGCCATCGACAGCGCGGATGACGGGCATTAATTGGGTGGGCGCGACGTTGTAGCTTGGTCGCCCTACAAGGCCGGGTGAGTGCACAAGATTAAACGCGCGTTCTATCGCTGCATCGTCGGGGGATACATAACGGCCGCACATTGGGTTATCCCGAAATATCGAGTTCCAAACTCATGTCATGCGGAGACTTTGCGCCAACGGCTTGAGCGGCGGCATTCTCCGCTCTGTACCAAAGCTCGATCAGCGAGCATTCACGCTCCGTCAAATCTTCTTGCTCACCGTCCCGTTTGAAAATAGCCGCAGCGGAATCAAACGGATGTATCCGCGCCTCTTCAAACACTTTCCAGGCCGCTTCCCCAGCGCGCTCTTTGGCCTGGTCTGTTGCGCCCTCGATGTGGACTAGCAACCGCATGGGAGGATTGTAGCCGATACCTGTGTTTATGTACAGTGACCACGTGAAAGACCTCAAAATAGACAAGTTGAGCGATGAATTCGGCCAGTACGAAATCTTGCTGACTTGTAAAGCCTGCGGCCACACTCGCCGCTGCTACCCGCACACCATCGCTGCCTTTGCTACGTGGGAAGCAAGACTAGCTGATGTGGTCAAGCGTATGCGCTGTACAAAGTGCCGTGAGAGGCAATGCACGGCTAGAGCAATGCGAGAAACTGCGCCACGGGGTTATAAGAGTCACTGAACCGGTACCGATTTGAACCGTCCGCATCGGTTAGAATACGGTAGGGTTTCAAGGGAGTGACCGTACCAATGCTGCTAGACGACATCATTGACCTGTTAAGTGACCAAAACGGGAGCCTTGAAGGCGCTCTCCTAAAGACGAAGAGGCTTCTACATACGATTGGGCACAAGGAATTAGTGCCGTGGGTGACCAATGAACTCACCGGCTACCCCGATAGTGCTGAACTACCTTCGTACCGTATCGTGTCATCACAGCCACATGCTCACGTAACCTGGGGACAGAACCAGGACCTAGATTTCGTTCTTCCAATGGAGCAGTTGACTGAAAATCAGACGGAGACTGTCACCACATTAATGATGTCGAGTGCCATAGGGACAATCGAAGAACAAGTAAAGACGTATCGAGCGAAGCATCAAGGTCTGATTAGAAATCTCCCACCCGAATGGGCACCAGCATTTCTAAAAGTTCTCACACCTGGAACTCACATAATCAAACTTTGGGCTGAACTCAACATGGCGGAAGTGGAAAGGATAGTGATTCAGGTCCGATCACGACTCCTAGACTTCGCCCTTGAGCTTCAAGGTATTGTTGGTCTAAATGCCACACCTCAAGAACTGAAAGAGAAAACTGCCACCATCGATACGAGTAGCATGTTTCACACTCACATCTACCATATAAACACTGGTGGCGGGACGGCGATAATTGGCAGTACAAATGTCCAAGTTAACAACCAACAAGGCGATATTGAAGGACTGTTGAAGGAAGTTGGGAAGCTTGGATATGACAAGGCAGAGCTTGAAGAACTTCGTCGGGCAGTCCTTGAAGATGAGTCCAAAGGTGAGACGCCAACGATCACTGAAGGTGAAACTAGCAAGTGGTACCTGAAGGCATTAAAGAAAGTTGGAACAGGTGTCAGGGATGCTGGCGTTGATATTATTTCAAAAGTCCTTAGTGAATCACTAAAGAACTATAACTAAGATGGCCTTAGCAATAATGAATAAAAATCATATTGTCCGGGTGAGTATTCTGCTGCCGCTTGCAGCATCTATCGTTATAGGCGGATGTGATTTTAATCCGTCTGCCATTACTGCAAAACAGAAAGAACTGGATCTCCGTCTAACAAAACTAGAGAACGCGCCTCCTACAGTTCCTCTTATTCCTCCGACTCCGTCAATACCTACAGTCTTATGGGTTCAGAACCCTGGCCAATACCCTCGTGCATCTGCGTACTACAACTCGAAATACGAATGTGCGGCAACCGCCTCTCAGTGGGGCTTCCCCGACGACAAAGGTGCAAAACTAACAGGGACTGATCCATGGATTACTACTTCATCCAAAAAAGATCAGTACGGGCAGCTAGCAGTTCTTACCGTTAGTTGCCTACCGCAGGGAGTTACGCCCTATGCGAAGTAAATTGCTGCCCTACTGACTCACGGCTCCCGATGCGGCTCCGGCGATGGCTGCTGCGCGGCTTGGTCTTGACGTGGGTTCGATTACGGCAGCGGAGCGACGCGCGCAAGGATAGCAGTCAGCACCATCTCGGGGTTTCCTTCGACCGTGAGCTTTGCGGTTATGTGATCGTCATCGACGATCTGCGCGACGCCCATGTACCGCCGTGGCTGCAAGGGTTCGCCGAAGATCGATTGGCCGCCTTCCCGGTAGTGAACTCCGCTTTGAAGGAATATCTCGTAGGTCCCGCTGTCGTGGCGTTTGTAGGTGCCGGTGTACCACATCCACGTGTCGCCGCCGAAAAGGCGATTGCTCTCAAACACGAGTACGCCGCCAGATTGAGCGGTGCGGACCCCGCGTGCCCCTGTGAATTGAACCGCCCATAATGCTTCGATGTTCATACGCAACGTGCCTCCCGTAATGTCGAGCGAGATAGTACGCCTCGTGGTCTTACAGCGCCATTTTCAACCGCGCCGCGTGCAAGAGGTGGGGCATTCCATTTCAGCGTGTCTTTACGGGACCTGCGCGCAGCGAATGCTGATATCTAGTTCGTGGCGCAAGTAACTTGAACATTCTGGCCGAATCCATTCCGTTGGCATTTGGTCACGACCGGCGCAGCGGGCATCGTTTGATAGAACTGCGGATTCTGCTCACACAGACTTCGGGGAGTATTACCGGACAGTAGCATTCCCAATTGCTGGCCGGCGGTGGCCGCTCCCGGGGACTTCTGCGCTGCTGCGTACGCTTGGTTCTTCGTGACGACTTGCCCGATACAATAGGAAACTGCGTTCTCGCGTTGCTGGGCAGCGTCGGCGTTAGCTTGTGCCTGTCTTTGGGACTGCTCCGCCTGTTGCCGCTTCGCGATCCGTTCCTCGCGTTCCGCTTCGAGACGTGCCTGTCCCTCTGCCGCCTCCTGTTCTATTCGCTGCTGTTCCGCCATGTATTCCCGATTGTCCTGCGCGGCGAGTTCGGGGCGATGCCGATCTTGTAGAGCAAGCAACATGCGTAATAGCTTCTCGCGTGCCTCAGTTTCGGAAATCCGCTTTTTCTCGACGTTAGCAAGCAGCTTGTCCGCGTCAATTAGATAAATCTGGGTGGCTGGGTCGGTCGCGTTATAAATCGGGTCGTGTGATGCGTTGACCAGCGCCTTTACGCACGGAATTTCCGTAGACAGAGGGGTATCCGCGTGAGGGTTACACAGTGCGTGAAACTCTTGGAGCTTGTCCTTGGCTGCAAACGCGCTCGACACCGATGCGCTGAGCACTCCTGCAAGAATTAGCCGTTTCATCCATTCACCTCCGTGTAATTTTTGCTGCGGTGCAGTTTATCCACTCCGAATTACGCCCACCATTAAAAATTCAAGACATTCCTTGTTGAAATTACTGCGAGTCCGTCCCGGCTTGGGCGTGCAATAAAAGGCATGCACACTCATGCGGTTCGCCTAAGCGTAACGTGTTGAATTAGCTCAGGTGGACACCTATCGCGTCCCTGTGGGGACGCCACTTTTAAACGGGCGACTCGGCCTCCGGTCCGTCGCGGTCTCCATCGGAGCGGATTGCTATCTCAGTCGGCTTCTATGCTCTTTATCTCCATCCATGCGGCAATGAGCCGCATCATGTCGGCTTGAATGTCTTGACGCCTGCTTTATTCGCTGCGCGCCGAAGGTCGTCGTCGAGAGTCGCTATCGGGGCGCCGTTGCGCAGGGCAAGCTCCAGATACGATGCGTCGTAGGACGACAGCCGATGGCGTCGTGACAGCTGCAGGGTATCGGAAAGAACATGCGTGAACGTATCGGCATCGACTTCTATCGATAGACCTTCGAGCAACGAGATGAACGACCCGCTCTGTGCTGCGGTCACCAGTTCTTTGGCTTCACTGCGCGCGATAACGTTCGCAATCTCGAGTCCCCATGTCGTTGGTACCACGGCCACGGTGTCGGGATCTCGTAGGGCATTCAAAGCTGCCAAAGGGTAAGCCTCGTCGCGCGGGGCGGTGTCCCGCAGTAACCAGGACAACGTGACCGAGGCGTCGAGAACAAATCTCATTCCCGGCCTTCTTCGATGGCGGCCCTGATGTCGATTTTCGTTCGTACCGGGTTGCTTTTCTTGAATGCGAGAAATCGATCGATGGCTGCCGCCGGGTTTTTGGCAGTCCGGCCCTCGCTCGGGACGAGATCCGCGATGGCCTTGCCCCTATTTGTAATGGTGAATCGTTTGCCTGCCTGAACTTGGCGCAACAACTCCGGGAGTTTCGTTTTTGCCTCGTAGGCGCCGATTTCAATTTTCATGAGTAACTGCCTCCAGTCGATATTTAAAGACTAGTCTATAGACTGGTCGTTTGCAACTTGGAGCATATCCGCCTGCTCTCGGGGCGGCTTTTATATTTCACATATCGCCTTTTGCTCCGTGACGTGCTCCTCCTGATCACCCAATAGCACGAACCGAACACATAAATTTAGCCGGCCTGCGGAGTCAAGAACTGCAAAGCAGAAGCGCCCTGAACAGGCGTTCAGCTACCCTGCAGCAATGCAATGGATCGGCGCTGATTTCTAAGGAAGGTGCACGATGAGTTTTGTCGGAAAGTCCGTCGGATCAACTCGACCCGGCGTCACCGCCGCATCCCTGATTCTCCGTCCGGTTGCGCGAGTGCGCCTCAGCTTGGCGGATCACAAAAACGCTGTACACTTATGCGCTCCCCTAAGCGTAACGTGTTGAATTAGCTCAGGTGGACACTTATCGCTTACCTGTGGGGACGCCATACTTGATCACCGATGCCGGCACGGCATCATCTTGATTTGAATCCGGTATGGAAGATCGGTATCAAGCACGACGCGCGTCAGTAACGCAACTGAAACAGGAGAGGGCAGTGCTGCCGCATGTGAATCATCATGCTGGTCAGGACGGGAACCCCGGGGCCAAGGCTGGCTCGAACGCCACGAACGCGAACAAGCTTCTGGAAAGAATGCTTGGCGGCGCCGATGGGGCGGTCGCGCCTTTCGGGCTTATCCGAGACGAGCGCCGGGTGGCGAAAAGCGCCAGTCTCAAATTGGAACGCCCTCTCGCACGCCGCCTCAGGGATCGGGCCGCCGCACTTGACGTAAGCATGGAGAGCCTCGTCTGCCTGGCATGGTCTCTTGTCCTTGGGCGATTCTGCGGACAAGACAGCGTGACTTTTGGCGGTGCGCTGCCGCCGTTTACGAAAACTGTCCCGATGCGCATTGACGCCGCCACTCGCGCGGCTGAGACCGCGGCGCGGGAGACATATGAATTAATCAACCAGATACGCAATTTCCTGCCCACTTGGGGAGCGCTCCTGCCGGAAGGCGACCCTGGCGCCGCATATTCCTTGTCGGCGCTGTTCGGATACGGTCTGCCCGAAGGGCACGTTTGGGCTGAGGAGTTGTCCGCTGGTGCGTGGCCGCTGGCAGTCATCGCCTCGGAGCGGGAAGAAACGCTTCTGATTTCGGCCTGGGCTCAAAATCCGGCTGACCCGGCAACCGTATGCGTCTATATGCGGACCGCACTGGAGCGCCTTGCCGGAACTTTGGAAACGGCGCCCGATACGCTGTCGGCCTCTATCGACGTGATGCCGCAAGAGGAGCGGCACAAGCTGATCGTCGAATGGAACGCGACCGGCGCCGCCTATCCGCGCGATAAGTATGTCCACGAGCTTTTCGAAGAGCAGGTCGCCAAGACGCCGGATGCCGTGGCCGTTGTTCATGACGGGCGCACACTCACATACTCGCAGCTGAACGCGCGAGCCAACCAACTGGCCCATCACCTGCGGGGTCTGGGGGTTGGCCCGGAAGACCTCATCGCCATTTGCATCGAGCGGGGCCTGGAAATGGTCGTTAGCCTGCTGGCCATCCTCAAGGCGGGCGGCGCCTATGTGCCAATGGACCCGAGCTATCCACAGGAGCGGCTGGCCTATATCCTGAAGGACAGCGCGCCCGCGGCGCTGCTCACCCTGGCGCATCTCAAGGACATGCTGCCGGCCGGTGCGAACAGCCTGCCGATCATCGCCCTCGACGCCGACGCGCCGCTCTGGGCAGGCATGCCGGACAGCAATCCGGACCGGGCCGGGCTCAGCGCAGATCATCTCGCCTATGTCATCTACACCTCCGGTTCAACCGGCATGCCCAAGGGCGTGATGGTCGAACATAGGCATCTGTTCAATTACCTGTACTGGGCCTGGCACTTCTACACCCCAACCGCCGGTTCAGCCGTCTCTTCATCGCTTTCCTTCGATGCCACGGTGACGAGTATCTTTGCGCCGCTGTTATGTGGAGGCGCGCTGCAGATTGTGTCAGAGGGGAACGAAATCGATGGCCTGGGCCAGCTGCTTTGCAGTAAGCAGCGTGCCGGGCTGGTGAAGATCACCCCGGCGCATCTGGACGCCGTGGGCCGCACGGTGGCCGCGCAAGGAAAACAGCCTTCTGCCAGTCTGTTCGTCGTTGGCGGCGAAGCACTGGCGCCTTCAACGGTGCGGCTCTGGCAGCAGATGCAGCCAGATGTGCGCATCGTGAATGAGTATGGGCCAACCGAAACGGTTGTCGGCTGCGTCGTTTACGAAGTTCCTGCGAATTTTCCTTTGACCGCGACGACCCCTATCGGCCGGCCGATAGCGAACACGCAGATGTATATCCTCGACGCCCGCGGAGATCCCGCGCCCATCGGCGTTGCCGGCGAACTCTACATTGGCGGCGCCGGTGTGGCGCGGGGCTATTTGAATCGCCCGGATCTGACTGCCGAGCGGTTCGTGGCCGATCCGTTCTCTGCTGAGTCCGGCGCTCGCATGTACAAAACAGGGGATCTCTGCCGGTGGACGGCCGATGGGGTTATCGAGTATCTGGGTCGCAATGACTTCCAGGTGAAGATTCGCGGTTTCCGCATCGAGTTGGGCGAGATCGAGGCGCGGCTGGCGGAGTACGAGAGCGTCCAGGAGCCTGTTGTCCTCGCACGTGAAGACAGCTCCGGAGACAAGCGTCTCGTAGCGTATTACGTATCGGACGCGAACATCGCGGTGGAATCGCTGCGAGCGCATCTCCTGGCGAAGCTGCCGGAATACATGGTGCCTGCCGCCTTCGTCCGCCTCGATCGCATGCCTTTGTCGCCCAACGGCAAGTTAGAACGCAAAGCCCTGCCCGCGCCAGATAGTAGCGCTTATGTCCAGGACGCCTACGAAGCACCCGCTGGCTCTGTCGAAGAGAAGATTGCCCGAATCTGGGCCAGGCTCCTGGGCCTGGAGCGGATAGGCCGGAACGCGAACTTCTTCGATCTCGGCGGACACTCTCTGCTGGCGGTCAGAATGCTGACGCTAATAGAAGCGGAGTTTGGCCATTCGCTCAATCTGACTTCACTATTCAAAGCGCCGTCAATCGCCTCGCTGAGTTCGCTGCTTCAGCAGGGAGGAAGCCCAAGCATCAGTCCTCCCTACGCGGTGGTGCCCATCCAGCCGAACGGAACCAAGCCGCCTCTCTTCTCCATCATTTCACCCACGCAGTATCTCAATATTGCAAGGCATCTGGGAAACGACCAGCCTGTGATCGGATTGCAACTTTTCGATCCTGCAAAACCGCTCGAGACGAAATATTCCCGCCTGGAGGATGCGGCCGGCGAATGCGTCAGGCTGATCCGCGAGACCCAGCCTCAGGGACCGTATGCGGTGATCGGCTGGTGCGCTGCTGGCGTCGTGGCCTTCGAAACGGCGCAGCAACTGGTCCAGATGGGCCACGAGGTTTCATTCGTCGGCATCATCGATGGCTGGGCCCCGGACTACGTCCGGCGCCGGGGTGGGAAGGCGTGGCTGAAGGCAACCGATTTTGCCTCCCAAAAAAAGCGCACTTACATGGAAATACGCGCCGGACGAAAGAGCCTGAAAAGATTGATGATCAAGCGCTTCGTTTTGATGATGCAACCCCACAAATGGTTTCGCCGCGCTCCGTCCGCAGATATCAATCCGGTTTCGTCTGATCCGGAACTAGAAGCAATTGTGCAGTACGGCAGGGACCTGTGGGCGTACTTGTGGAGACTGCAAGGCGCTTACAAACCGAAGGCCTTTCATGGGCGTGCGCACATCTTTGTTTGCGAAGACCGTCCCACGGGATGGCTGGCCGACTCCAGCCTTGGCTGGAGTCGGCTGGCAACGGAAGGCGTCGAAGTGCTCAGATTCGCGGGAGAGCACTGGTCAATTTTCGATGAGCCTGGTGCTGGCCAAGCCGCGGCAATCATCGCCGCGGGCTTGGAAGCTCGGTCGGCCCGCACCCCCTCGAAGGCACTGTCCGGTTCGGCAACCGTTCGCCCGAACGGCCAATTCACGCCCACTGATCCGCTCGTCAGCATTGTCATTCCCGCGTACAACGCGGAAAAAGATATCGCCCAGGCGATCCGCTGCGCTATTTCCCAAACCTATCCGCAGATCGAGATCATTGTCGTCGACGATGGCTCGCAGGATGGAACTGTACAAACCGCCCGCGAAATATTGAAAGGCAACTTCAAGGGCCGTTGGTCGGTTCTGGAGCTTGGCATCAACAGAGGCGTCAGCGCCGCGCGCAACGTGGCTGTGAAGCAGGCGAAAGGCGAGTGGATTCAGTTCCTCGATAGCGACGACGCCATTGCCGCAGATAAGATCGAAGCGCAGATGAAGCACGCGCGGGCGGCGGGTCCGGACGTATCGGCGATTTACTCCTCATGGCGCCATGTCTATCGGGAAGAGGGGAATTTCGTTCCTGCGGGGCCGATCAACGCCCCGCGGTATGAAGGCAAACATCCACTGATGTTCTGTATGTACTATGCCCCGCTGCATCACGGCGCGTGCCTCATACGCCGCAGCGCGCTGGAACGCGTTCACGGCTTCGATGAAGCCATGCGCAGCTATGAGGATGCCGATCTCCTGGTCCGCCTCGCCAAGGAGGCAGGGCGGTTCCAATTCGTGGCGTCGAACAGCCCTTCCTATCTTTGGCGCTTATACAAGGAACAGGCGCGGGAGGGTGGGGAGAATGCCCGCTACAAATTGGAAGACACAGCCAGGAACTGGATGAGGGCTGTCAAGGAAGCGGCTGGAAACCAGCAGATCGGCGATATCCTTTCGTCCCCTGACGATAGGATGGTGTGGGGCCGGCACTGTACAAGCTATGCGCGGCGGCTATTTGAGAGCGATGCCGGAGCGTTCCAGCTGTTCATGGACGAATTGCGGTCGGTTGACCCGGACTTCAGCTACCCGTAGACTGGTTTCAATGTCCCGTATCAGCTGGGAGCGGTGACGCGAGAAAGTTGATTACATTTTTATTGATGACGCCGGATTTGTAGTCCACGGAATGCCCGCCGCCTTCGATAATTTCCTCGTGCGAGCCTGGAATGGCTTTTGCGAGCTGATCCGTGTGTGAACGCCGGATCGCATCGAACTCGCCCGCCATAATAAGCACGGGCGCCTTTATTGTCCCTAAGTCAGCCAAGCCATAATTGGGCTGCGTCCTCCACATCTGTACTACTCTTCGGAAGCGTAACGGCCAGAGGGATGGGTCGGGAATCACGCGGGCACAGGCACCATCGAGCGGCCAGACCTCGGGGCTCTCCTCAGGCTTCTGGATCAGTCCATCCACATTGTAGTTGGCGCCGATGGCGACAAGCCTGCGGACCCGTTGCGGATGGTGCATCGCAAGTTCGAGGCCTACTATACCGCCATCGCTCCAGCCCACGACATTCGCAGCGGGAACGTTCAATTCATCCAAGACCTTGATCATGTCTCTGGCGTGCTGGACATAGGTGAGCGGCCCGCTGCCGTCGCCGGACCTGCCGTGGGCCCGGCTGTCAGGGGCGATCACAAAATAATTGTCTGCGAGCGCCCGGATCTGCCTCTGCATCGCTTCCAGGCAGCCAGGGCCACCGCCGTGCAGGACGAGAACCGGTTCCCCACTGCCGAATGTTTCAAAATATATTTGCGCACCGTCCGATGTGACGTACTGGCCCTGATGTGCCTTGCCTGAGATTTGTTTCCACAAGTAAAAGCCGCGCGTTCCTTCCCAAGCCCGGCGAAGCTTGTAGCCCGCCGCCAGCGTGAGCAGCAGGAAGGCAACACCCCAAAGAGCCCTGTTTCGCAGTAGTTGCATTGGATCTTTCGCTAATGGAGGGGACGAAGGACGGACAAATTCATCGTCACGATGGTGCGCGACTTTCCAGTACGAACTATCACGGTGACTTGCTTAGAGCCGCTTCTTCTTTCGCGCGTTTCGTCGTGCCGTATCTACCTTGACAGCGGCCGCAACGACCGGTTTGGCCCAATTGGGTGTTTGGTTCATTAGAGTTTCAAGATCCGGTTCAATGATTCTCTCGTCGCGCATTCGGAATACACGCATTGTTTGGGGGAGTCCGTTCGCGGATTCGGCGCTGTTATCGAACACGTGAACCTCGGCTGCTGCACCGATGAAAGAGACGAGGTTCGCCAGGCTTTTCGGGTATCGCTCGCGGATTTTGGCCTCCGGGATCTCATGACCTCCACGAACTACCCGCGCCCGCACACGCGCGATGTGCAGTTCCGGTGAAGCTAGGCCAACGTACCAAATGTAAATCTTAAGCCCGGCTTTGATCGCTTGGTGCAGTTCGCGGGCAATCGTGTTACCGCCGAGCGTAGTTTCGAAGGAGAAGTCCTCGTTGTTGTTGATGGCTCGTTGTAGAGCGTCAAACCCAAGCTTCCAGGCACTTGCGTTGGCCTGCTCGGTCGTCACTCCCTTTTGAATGAGCTCTCGAGCCACCAAGTCGGGATTGAAGTACGCACCGCCCTTGGCGGCTAGAAATTCACCCACGATGGCACTCTTGCCGGCGCCATTGGTGCCAGCTGCGACGAGGATTCGCCCGGGACGTCTAGCCACGTCTTTTTGCGCGTTCTGCGGCGGTTTTGTTGAAATCCTCCGCTGAAGCCGACAGCAGGCTGTCTACTGCCTTACGTGACTTCTTGACCTGCATGGACAAATACAGCGTTTCAAAGTCTTCTCGCAATCCATCCAGGTGCACTTCGTCGGGAGTTCGCGCTTGGCGCACAAGTGTCCGGTACTGGCTGACGTTGAGAACGACCGCTTCAGCTTTGCCGTGCTTTTCGATGAAGACGGGCACGGACTTTCGCACGCTCTCCATGATCTCGCCGAAGGCGTTCTTGGCTCGCGTCGCATTGATTGTCTTTGAGCCCTGGACTTGATCAGGAATTTTATGGGTGCGACGGAGCTGTCGCGGCCTCAAAACGCGTCGAATACTAGATACTCGAGTCATGGCATCACTCCGTTAAAAGCGTTCCAATTTTAGCTAAATTTTATAAAATTAGCCAATCTAGTGAATTCGCGACGGGAGGTGAATTGGGGGCGCACTTAGAGAAAGGTGCTATCCCGAATCACGTAGCGCGCATTGCGCGCGTAGTACAAATCCCTACATGGTTGGATTTTAAGCGCGCCGCATCATCACGAAGCGAGACATGGACCCGCTTTACGATGTTCCATCCACGTATGTTGTCCCGCGACAAGACTCAAAGAGCATAGCTGGGAGTGGCCAAGCCCATTGGCGCGGTTCCCGTGCTGGTCGGCGATGCAGCCTCATCGCGTGTCTGGTTGGAACTCCATAAGGCCTTTAACGGAGGCCTCGGGTCCCACTAGTATCGCGGCACGATGATGTTGACCGCTCCACACCACCCCGCCGACGGCATCCTGCGCGCTGCTTGCGCATTTGGAGTTCGTCACCATTCACCCTTTTATGGACGGAAACGGCCGCTTGGGCAGACTGTTGATGAACTACGTGCTGCTCCGTGCGGGGTATCTCTGGGTCACCATTCGTGCCGATGAACGCATCCCTTTCTTCAAACTCATCGAAGAGGCTCAACTCGGCGGGAGCACTAAAAAGTTTACCCAGTTTTTGTGGCACTTAATTCAGCAGTCCTCGCACGATTTCGAGCCGAAACTGCGAAGACGCCGTAAGCGGGTTTGATGGCCGGTGCTTCCAGGCACGCGTTTAATAATCAGTCTGAGTCGGCAAGCAAGCCGGGGCCGACTCACGACGCAGGTCGAAGCCGACATCCTGCATCCTGCCGAGCAGACGGCCCTGCTCGCGTGAGGCCTGCCCCAGCAGAGCGGCAAGGTGGCCGCTATCCCACGTCAAGTCAGGTCAGTCAGGCTGCTCCTAGATGTACATTTCAATCTCCGCATATAATGCGGAGATTATGCCGTCTATTCTCCGCAAGGAGTACTCTGTTGGCGCATAATCCGCATCCTGTCTCCGCGCTGACTGGCTGCGGCAGCCAACTCGTAACACAGCAGCGCGCAATCTTATGAGCCTGACCCGTCAATCACGCCTGCCGCGCCGCGTTGCGGTCCCCCTGACCCTGCTGATGTTGGCCGCCTGCGCCGTGGGGCCGAATTTCAAGCGGCCTGCAGCCCCGCAGGTCAGCGACTACACGGCCCATCCCCAGTCGAGCACGGTCGCCACCGCGGATACGGCCGGCGGGGCTGCCCAGCGCTTTGCCAAAGGCGGCGATCTGGCCGCCGACTGGTGGACCCTGTTTCATTCCGCCGCCTTGAATGCGCTGATCGATCAATCCCTGGAGCGCAATCCGGACTTGAAAGCGGCGCAGGCGGCCCTGTCCGTGGCGCGCGAACAGGTCCTCGCGCAGCGCGGGGTTTACTATCCCAGCGTGGTCGCGGATTTTTCGGCCACGCGGCAACGCCAGTCGGGGCAGATCTCCCCGACGCTCAATTCGAATGCTTCTCTGTTCAATCTGTTCACCCCCGAAGTCACCGTTACCTACCTGCCGGATGTGTTCGGTCTGAACCGGCGCACCGTGGAATCCTTGCAGGCCGAGGAACAAGGCGTGCGTTTTCAGATGCTGGCGACTTACACCACCTTGACGTCCAATGTGGTGGTCGCGGCGATTCAGGCGGGCTCGCTGCAGATGCAAGTTGACGCGACTCGCCGGCTCATCGCCAGCAGTACCGAGGCGTTGCAGATCCTGCGCAATCAATTGGCCAAAGGCTACGCCAGTCAGCTGGACGTGTCGGCGCAGGAATCGCAGCTGGCGCAGCTCGCCGCGACGCTGCCACCGCTCATGAAGCAGCTGGCGCAGCTGCACGATCTGCTCGCGGCACTGACCGGGAGATTTCCGAGCGAGGCACCCGACGAATCCTTTGACCTCGCGACGCTGCAATTGCCCGAGGAACTGCCCGTGAGCCTGCCCTCCGCCTTGGTGGCGCAGCGTCCGGATGTGCTGCAGGCCGAAGCCAACCTGCACGATGCCAGCGCCAAGATCGGCATCGCCATCGCGAACCGGCTGCCGAGTTTTCCGCTGACCGCCAATGCCGGCAGCTCCGCCGCCTTCTTCAGCCAGTTGTTCTCCGGTGGCACGGGATTTTGGGGCGTGGGCGTGGATGCCACCGCGCCGCTGTTCGAGGGCGGCCAGCTGTTGCACCAAGAACGCGCCGCCAAGGCGGCCTATACTCAGGCCGCGGAACAGTATCGCAGCACCGTGCTCGCGGCCTTTCAGAATGTCGCCGACACGTTGACGGCGCTCGAACAGGACGCCGAGTCGTTGAAGGCGGCCAAGAGCGCCGCCGATGCGGCCAAAGTCACACGAGATCTGGCGCGGCTTCAATGGCGCGATGGCTATGCCAACTATTTGTCGCTGCTGAACGCCGAACAGGCCGATGAGCAGAGTCAGATTGCGCTGGTGCAGGCGCAGGCCAGCCGCTACGCGGACACGGCGGCCTTGTTTCAGGCCTTGGGAGGCGGTTGGTGGAACCGCGCGGATTTGACCACAGGTAAATATGCAAAATAGATCGTTCGAGGCGATGTCGCATCGTCGGCAATGCACGGAATGTCGTCTCTGGCTGGCAACGGCGCTCATCGCGGCCGCGTGGCTGACCGGCTGTTCCGGAAAGGCCGACGAGACCCACCCGGCGGCGCGGGCCGATCTCGGCAATGTGCACTTGAGCGATGCGCAGCGCGGGCACATTCAGATCCGTGAAGTGCAGAGCGCCGTCTTCCACAGAACCATCGAGACCACCGGCGTGGTCGATTTCGACAACGATCAGGCCACCAGTGTGTTGGCGCCGTTCTCCGGTCCGGTGTCGCGGCTGCTCGTGCCGCTCGGTCAGCAGGTGAAGAAGGGCGAGGCCTTGGCCGCGGTGGATTCGCCGGATTTTGCCGCAGCGATCAGCGCCTATCAAAAGGCGCTCGCCACCGCCCGGACCAATCGCAAACTGGCGGATCTCGACCGGGATCTGCTCGCGCACAACGGTGTCGCGCAGCGCGAGGCGGCGCAGGCCGAGACCGACGCCGCCAACGCCGAGGCGGACCGCGACGCGGCCTTGCAGGAACTCGTGTCGCTGCAGGTACCGGCCGCGACCATCCAGTCGATTCAGGCGGGGGGCAAAGTGGTGCGCGTCGAGGGCATGATTCGTGCCCCGGTCGCCGGCACCGTGGTGGAGAGACTGGTGACCCCCGGTCAACTGCTCGAAGCGGGCACGACGCCGTGCTTCACGGTGGCAGACCTGTCGCGTGTCTGGGTGATGGCGCAGGTTTTCGGCGCGGATCTCACCGCGATGAGTGTCGGCGATGCGGCGGAGGTGAACAGCGGCATTGGCTCGAAGTCCTTTTCCGGCAAGGTGGATAACATCGCGGCGCTGGTGGACCCCGACACCCGCGCGGTGGCGGTGCGGGTGGTGGTCGACAACCCGGGCGACCTGCTCAAAAAGCAAATGTATGTGCGCGTGCGCGTGCAGGCCCGCCAGGAGAGCCGCGGACTGTTGATCCCGGTGTCGGCGATTCTGCGCGATGATGAAAATCTGCCCTTCGTGTACCAACTCCAGGCCGATGGCAGCTTGGCGCGGCGACACGTCACCTTGGGCAGCCGCACGGGCGATGCATACGACATCGTCGAGGGCCTGTCGGCGGCCGACAAGATCGTGGTGGACGGAGCCCTGTTTCTTCAGTTCATGCAGAATCAATGAACGAAGAGCTCCCTCCCGCCTCTTCCGTACCGCGTACGGGGTCGATGATGAATCGCATCGTGGCTTCCTCGCTGCGCCAGCGGTTTCTCGTCGTCTTGATGGTGCTGCTGCTCATCGGCGTCGGTTCCTTCTCCCTGCGGCGCCTGCCCGTGGACGCCTATCCGGATCTGGCCCCACCCATGGTCGAGGTCATCACGCAATGGCCCGGCCGCGCCGCCGAAGAAGTCGAGCGCCTGATCACGGTGCCCGTGGAACGCGAGATGAACGGCATTCCAAATTTGAGCACCATCCGCTCCATCTCGCTGTACGGCCTGTCCGACGTGATCCTCACTTTTCAGAACGGCACCGACAATTACTTCGCGCGCCAGCAGGTCTTCAATCGCTTCTCGGAACTCACATTGCCGACCGGCGTGTCCCCGACGCTGTCGCCCATGTCCGCGCCGTCCGGGCTGATCTACCGCTACGTCCTGCAGAGCCCGGACCGCTCGCCGATGGAGCTGAAGACTTTCGAGGATTGGGTGGTGGAACCGCAGTTCAAGTCCGTTCCCGGAGTGGCGGATGATTCGGGCTTTGGCGGCGGCACCATGCAGTACCAGGTGCTGCTCGATCCCGCCCGCGTCGCCTCGGTGGGCCTGTCCGTGGCGCAGGTCGAAAGCGCGCTGACGGCCAACAACGACAACGCCGGCGGCGGATTTTATTCGCAAGGGGGCCAGTTCTACTACGTGCGCGGCCTGGGCCGCATCGCGACGCTCGAGGATATCGGCAACGTGGTAGTCGCGGTGCACGATGGCGTGCCGGTCCTGGTCAAAGACGTGGGGCGGGTGGAGATCGGCATCGCGCCGCGTCTCGGCGAATTCGGCTTCGAGAGCCAGGACGATGCCGTGGAAGGCGTGATCTTGCTGCGCACCGGCGAGAAGACCCAGGACGTCCTGCGAGGAGTCGAAGCGAAGACCCAAGAGCTCAACGATGAGATCCTGCCCAAGGATATCAAGGTCCATCCGTTCTACGACCGCAGCAACCTGGTTTCGCTCACCACCGAAGTCGTGAAACGCAATTTGCTGCGCGGGATAGTGCTGGTGGTCGTGGTGCTGGTCTTTTTTCTCTACGACTTCCGTGCCGGCCTGATCGTTGCCGCCAGCATTCCGCTCGCCCTGCTGTTTGCGTTCATCTGCCTGGATCTGCAGCACGCCTCCGCCAATCTTCTGTCGATCGGGGCGGTGGATTTTGGCATCCTGGTGGACGGGGGCGTGGTGATGGTGGAAAATATTTTCCGCCAGATCGTCGCTCGCAAGAACTCCTCGGTCAGCGTGGTGCAAATCATTCTGGAGGCGGCCGCCGAAGTGGACCGGCCGTTGTTCTACTCGGTCGCCGTGATAGTCGCCGGCTTCCTACCCATCTACGTCCTGTCCGGGCCCTCCGGCACACTGTTCAAGCCGATGGCGGACACCATGGTGTTTGCGCTGGTGGGCTCGCTGCTGGTCACCCTCACCTTGCTGCCGGTGCTGTGTGCCTGGTTCATGCGCAAGGGCGTGCGCGAGCGGCGCAATGCCGCGTTCGAAGCCATCAAATCGGGCTACACGCGCGGGCTCGACTTTTGTCTCGCGCATCCGTACGGGACCACGCTGGCGTCCGCGCTGCTGCTCTTGAGTTCGCTGCTGCTCATTCCGCGCATCGGCGCCGAGTTCATGCCGCACCTCGATGAAGGTGCGCTCTGGGTGCGCGCCACCATGCCGTACACGATCTCGTTCGACGAGTCGGCGAAGATCACGCCCCAGGTGCGACAGATCTTGAAATCCTTTCCTGAGGTCACGACGGTCGCCTCGGAACTCGCCCGCCCCGACGACGGCACGGATCCGACCGGATTCTTCAACGTGGAATTCTACGTCGACTTGAAACCCTATGCGCAATGGACCGGCGCCTATCGCAACAAGGCCGGATTGATCGACGCCATCAATCAGAAGCTCGCGGCCTTTCCCGGCATTACCTTCAATTACACCCAACCGGCCGAAGACGCGGTGGATGAGGCGGAAACCGGCTTGAAAAGCGCGCTGGCCGTGAAAGTGTTCGGGTCCGATCTGGAGACGCTGCAACAGAAGGGCAAAGCCATCAAGCAGATCCTCGAGCGGGTGCGCGGCATCAAAGACGTCACCTTGGTGCAGGAACTCGGACAACCCAGCCTGGCCATCAAGATCGACCGCGCGCGGATTGCGCGCTATGGCTTGAATGTTGCCGACATCAATGCTCTGATCCAGACCGCCATTGGCGGTGATGCGGCGACCCAGGTGGTACAGCAAGAAAAGCAATTCGATCTCATCGTGCGTCTGCAGCAGCAATATCGCGACAATCCCGAGGAGATCGGCAACATTCTGGTGGCCACGCCCGCCGGTCAGCAGATACCGCTGAAGGAATTTGCGGACATCGACGTGGCCAGCGGCGCGTCCTTCATCTACCGGCAGGACAACTCGCGCTACATCGGCGTGCAATTCTCGGTGGAGGGGCGCGATCTGGCCGGCGCCGTCGGCGATGCCATGCACCAGGTCAACGAGAAGGTCGGCCTACCGCAGGGGTATCGACTCGACTGGGGCGGCGAGTACACCGAATACACTGCCTCGCGCCAGCAACTGAGCATCGTGCTGCCGCTGACTCTGTTCCTGATATTCCTGCTGCTGTTCGCGCTTTACGGCAACTTCAAGTTCCCCGTCATCACGGTGCTCGGCGTGCTGCTGTCGGCGCCCGTGGGCGGTATCGTGGCGCTGTGGATCAGCGGCACACCGTTCTCGGCCTCGTCCGGCATCGGTTTTCTCGCCCTGTTCGGCGTCTCCGTGCAAACCGCGATCGTGTACATCTCTTACGTCAACGAACTGCGCCGCGGCGGCGGCGATGTGGCCGTGGCGATTCGCCAAGGCGCCATCCTGCGGCTGCGCCCCATCATGATGACCGCGCTGGTTGCCGCGGTCGGTCTGCTGCCGGTGGCGCTCGCCACCGGCGTCGGCACCGACACCCAACGACCCTTCGCGCTGGTCATCGTCAGCGGCCTGTTCACGCGGCTGTTGATCAGCATCTTCCTCATGCCGGTGTTGTATGCGCTGGTGGCCCGGCCCACGGATCGATTGGAGGTGTAACCCCGGCCTCACGAGTTCAGTTCATTGACCGCACGCCATGCCTGATCGATGGCCTCGTGCGTATAGGAATTCCAACCCGCATCGGAATTGGCGATGCTGACGCTGCCGCAGCGCTTGCGGGCGATTTCATAGGGCTGGGGTCCTCGAGTCTCCGGATCGAACAAGGAATCCGCGCTGTAGGCATAGCCATGCGGCCAGCGATTGACGGTGATCGCGGCAATGTCGCGCGCCGACTGAAATCCACCCGGACCCAACATGCGGTCAAGTTGGTCGGTCGATTCGCGCCTCGTATTCCGAGAACGGCGTGCTGAGCAGCAGCTGCCTTCCTAGGCGAAACTGCTCGACATTGGAGAGACCCCGATTCGGCGTGAGCGGTATGTGCTCCATATGCAACAGCATCGGCTCGCTCGGGTCGCGCGGATTGCGGTAGCCGCCGAGCGCCACGGGGTAATCGAGCTTGGTTTGCGAATAGTAGGCATGAGGACTGTAGATGTCATCGACACCGAGCTTGACGAAGGCACGCCAATTGCGAATGGCAACGTTGGCGTAAACCAGCGGCATCTTGACGCTGCGGGCAAGCGCCTGTTTTTGCGCCTCGGGCAACTCCGGCATGATGTGCGGAATGATCATGTTGTAGCACGCGAGCACGCATTGCTTGGCTTGAACTCGATGCAGAGACCCTGCGCGCATGTAGCCGATATCCACCGGCCCGCCCCGAGTGCGGGCGTTGGCGACCGCTACGGCCGTGCTGTTCAGGCGCAAACGAATAGGCGCGCCATCGACATCGAGCTTGGCGTAGTCGAAATCGGCGAGCACCACGTCATCCATGGTATGGCCCGGAGCCACCGTGGGGATCAAGCTGCGGACCAGCAGTCGGGCGATGGAGGCATTGCCGTCGGGGAAGTGGTAAATGTAGGGCTCCTCGAAGGCCGCCACTTCCGGGTCCTTGAGATCGCCCAGCCCAAGGCCGGCGAAGCCGGTGTACTGGCTGCTCATCGCATCCAGCGCCGGCAGTATGTCTGGGCCCATGGCCATGAGACCGACGGTCGAGCCATCGAAGAACTTCACCGCCTCATCGCCCAGCCCGGCATCCTTGCGCAGGAAGTCGCGGTAGCTGACTTTCTTCAAGTAGGCGATCTTCTCCGCCTGCGACTTACCGGCGAGATAATCCTTCGGGTGCTTGAAGAACTCGATGAGCCGCGCTCTGGCGTCATCGGACACGGGGAACTCGGCGACCACCGCCTCGATTGGGCGAGGCCTGGCATCGCTTGCAAACGAATCGCCCCCGGTGATCACTGGGTTGCCGGCGACCAACCTATCTACGCCAAACGACTCGCGATCGAAGAACACGCCGTGAGCCAGGCCGAGCGATCCGTAGAGCTTGCGGTCAAAGGCCGCCTCGAAACGCTTCAAGTCGACACCGAGCGAACGGAGCAGCCGGTTGACGGTCTTGCTGAAAAAGGTCTTGGGGGATTGCAGCGACTCGGTGCCGCCATACCCGAGCAGCAGGCGATCGTCGACCCGAAATTCGTTGCGTTTGGCGTGTCCGCCGAAATCGTCGTGGTTCTCCAGGATCAAGATGCGCGCAGTGGGGCCGTGCGCCTCGCGGTAAAACCACGCCGCCGCGAGGCCGCTGATGCCGCCACCGACCACCACCAAATCGAAACTTTGCTCGACGGCGAGGCCGGAGATGTCGAACGACTTGCCCTCGCGGCCAACCTGATGCGCGACCTCGAACGATCCGGGATGGCTGCCCCGAAGGCCGGTCAGCGAGGGCGGATAGTACCGGCCGGACTCGGCGCGCATCTGAGCGAGCGGAGTCAGGCCGGCGGCGATGACCAGCGCGGTACCGCCAAGGAAGTCGCGACGGCTAATGGTGTTAGACATGAATTCCACCTTCGTGTACCGGCAGTTATGCCAATGAAACTCAACTCTACACCGGAATGCTGAATTTCCAATCTCACATGCGGAACATAACGAGCATTTCAGCCTTCAGAGGCATGTGGAATGACTTGGTCAAATCTGCTAGTATTTGACCAAGTGGATTCAGAGGTGCGCGGTGCTGGTCAACATTTATCAGGCTAAGAGTCAATTATCTGCCCTTCTGGAGAAGGCCCAAGCGGGTGAAGAGATCGTAATCGCACGGGCTGGCAAGCCGATTGCGCGGCTTACACCAATTGTGACGACTGCCGACTCGCGCAGCGGCGTTCGCTTCGGAGGTATCAAGCCTGCCAAGCTGAGGTTGGCCGCGGACTTCCATGCGCCGCTCACGGACGACGATCTTCTGAATCCGTGAAGTTGCTTCTCGATACCCATTGCCTAATTTGGGTGCTCACTGACGCCCCGGAACTGAACGCGTCTTCTCGTTCGGTCATTGCAAATGCCGAAGGTGTGTGGTTTTCCGAAGCTTCAATTTTGGAGCTGGGTCTCAAATGGCGTAAGGGAAGGATCGCAGTTCAGCCTCGGCGCCTTGCCGATCAGGCATTCGCCAACGGTCTGCGTCCGTTGCCGATTCACATGGAGGCATTGCTCGTCTCGTGCGAATTACGTCAGAGCCACGGTGATCCGTTCGATCGACTTCTTTACGCGCAAGCTCGGCATGCCGGATTCCGGCTCCTCAGCATCGATCGTACTCTTGCAACCTTCGGCTCCGTAGTGATCACGCCGAAATAGCTAAATTGTGTCCTAACGCCTGAGTTCGTCGAGGTAGAGCCGGAAACAGTCAGGTCAACTCAACGAGCGGTGCGGCGTTGTTGTACCTAGGCCCTGGACACGAACCCGGCCATACGCGAGGGTGCAGCCATCGGAAACCGCATCTGCCGACAGTGCAATGAATCGAAACGATGGGCGGCGCATCTGGGCGCCGTCGCGCCCGGAATCTTTGCTGCCCTGCTCGCGGGCTGCGCCGCGCAGGCCGATCGCAACACGGCCTCCCAGGGTCCAAGCCCGCATGCAACTTCGGTGGAGTTGCCGGTTCTGCATCGCGAGGACATGCTGTGGCTGGAACGCGTATCGTTCGGTCTGGACGGCGTCATCGTCGCTCAATATCGCCGGTTGGGCCGCGAAGGGTTTCTCGAGCGCCAATTGCATCCGCAGGACCTGCCCTTGCCCGCGCCGATTGCCGCGGAAATTGCCGCCCTCGGCGTAACCCATGCCGATCCGCTGCGATCGCTGGCTGCTGTCAAAGCACAGCACAAGGCTATCAACGCCATGCCCGACGGGCCGGATAAAGAACAGGCGCGCAAGGCCATCAATGAGCAGGGCAATAAAATGGCGTACGAAGCCGCGCGCCGTGACCTGCTGCGCGACGTCTACTCACCCGCGCAGCTGCAGGAGCAGATGGTGTGGTTCTGGCTCAATCACTTCAGTGTGTATCAGAACAAGGCCGATCTGCGCTGGCTGGTGGGCGATTACGAAGAGCAGGCGATTCGTCCGCATGTCTTTGGGCATTTCAAAGATCTGGTGCTGGCAACGCTCGAGCATCCGGCCATGTTGCAGTATCTGGACAACAATCAGAATGCGGCCGGACACGTCAATGAAAATTACGCTCGCGAACTCATGGAGCTGCACACACTCGGAGTGGACGGCGGCTACTCGCAGTCGGACGTACAGAACCTCGCCCGCGTGCTGACGGGGTTCGGGGTCAATGCCGGCGATGAGCCGAAGCTCAAGCCGGAACTGCAACACCTGTATCGCCGCAGCGGCGCCTTCGAATTCAATCCCGCGCGGCATGATTTCGGCGTCAAGACTCTGCTGGGGACCCGCATCGAGGGCAAGGGCTTTGCCGAGGTCGAAGAGGCCATCGACGTGATCGTCCGCCGGCCGGCTTGCGCCCACTTCATTTCGCAGCAGCTGGCCATGTACTTCGTCGCCGACAATCCGCCGCCTGCGCTGGTCGAACGCATGGCGCAAACCTTCACGCATACCGACGGCGATATCGCCGCAGTGCTGCACACCCTGTTCATGTCGCGCGAGATCAACACCGCACTCGGAGCGAAATTCAAGGACCCCAGGCGCTTCGTGGTCTCGGCGGTGCGCTTCGCATACGACGGCCGGCCGATCAACAACACTCACCCCATGCTCAATTGGCTCAATGGCCTGGGCGAGGCTCCCTACGGCCGCCAGACCCCCGACGGCTATCCGCTGACGGAACTGAACTGGGCCAGTTCCGGTCAAATGAGCCGGCGCTTCGACATTGCGCGTGCGATCGGTTCGGGCAACGCCGGTTTGTTCGACCCGGAGGATGGCAGCGCGGCAACCACCACCGGCTTTCCGCAATTGTCGAATCGGCTGTACTTCGAGGCGGTGGAACCGTTTCTCGCCGCACGCACCAAGGATGCGCTCAATCGCGCTAATTCCCAGCAGGAGTGGAATACCTTTCTGCTTTCATCGCCGGATTTCAGCTATGAATGAGCACCCGGAGTCCCCATGAATCGTCGTCATCTGCTCAAGCTCGGCGGCGCGGCGCTGGTGAGCGCCGGCGTAGCGGGGCGTTTGTATGCCGCGCCCGCCACCGGACCGCGCTTCCTGCTGGTCTTCCTGCGCGGTGGCTACGATTCCACCAATCTGCTGATTCCCTATTCGAGCAGCTACTATTACGAGGCTCGCCCGAATATCGCGATTGCCAAGCCCGACGCCACCTCCAGCACCGGTGCGCTGGCGTTGAACGCGGACTGGGCGCTCGCACCGGCGGTACGTGAAACCATCGGCGCCCTGTATTCGCAGCGTCAGGCGGCCTTCGTGCCGTTCGCCGGCACCGATGATTTGTCGCGCAGCCACTTCGAGACCCAGGATAGCATCGAGCTCGGCCAACCGACGGGCGGGACTCGCAACTATCGTTCCGGCTTTCTCGGCCGGCTATCCGATACCTTGGTGGGGTCCGCCGGCGCCAACCTGTCGATCGCCTTCACCGACGCTCTGCCGCTTTCCTTCGAGGGCGCGGCCACCGTCCCCAATCTCTCGCTCAAGAGTGTCGGCAAGCCGTCGTTCGACGATCGGCAGGCGCGTATCTTGAGCGACATGTATGCGGGCCATCATCTGGAGGCGGCCGTCGGCAGCGGCCTGGAGTTGCGTCACGAGGTGGCGCAGGAAATGGCCGACGAGATGACTGCGGCCAACCGCAACGCGATCAATACCAAGGGCTTCGAACTCGAAGCGGAGCGCATGGGTCGGCTGATGCGCGATAAATATCGAATCGGATTCATCGACGTCGGTGGCTGGGACACCCATGTCGGCGAGGGTGCGGCCCAGGGCACACTGGCGACCAACCTCGGCAACCTGGGGCGGGGGCTGCAGGTATTCTCGCAGTCGCTCGGCACCGAGTGGAACAACACCGTGGTCGTGGTGCTGTCGGAATTCGGACGAACCTTTCGCGAGAACGGCAATCGCGGAACCGACCACGGTCATGGGACGGTGTACTGGGTACTCGGGGGTTCGATCAAGGGCGGCACCATCGTCGGTGAGCAGCAGCGACTGGCTCACGGCACCTTATTCCAGGATCGCGATTATCCGGTGCTCAACGATTATCGCGCCGTGCTGGGCGGGCTATTCCGCACGCTTTGGGGTCTGTCGCCCACTCAGAGTTCGCGCGTCTTTCAACAGACGGCGCCCGTGGATCTGAAACTCGTGTAAGAGCGCTCGAGTCGCGCTTGATGTCGCCTTACCCGTCATTGAGCCGCCGGCCGAAGAAGCTGAAGGTGCGATCCCACGCTTGTTGCGACCAGACGGGATCGTACTGGGTGGCGGGGATGCGGCCCGGGCCGACGGCAGTCTCGTTGGCGAAGGCATGGTGTGCGAGGTAGCGGTGGAAGTCGAAGGTCACGCCGGCTTTGCGCAGCTTGTCCTGCAGCGGATCGATGGTGGCGATGGGGAAGAACTCGTCCTGCGTGGCCCAATGCGCCAGCAGCGGCGCCTTGATCTTGGTCGCATCGATGTATTCGAGCGGCGGGCAGCCGTACCAGACCACGCCGGCGTCGATCTCGGGAGCCGTGCACAAGGCCAGCAGAGTCAACGCGCCCCCCATGCAAAAGCCGGTTACGCCGACCTTCCCGCTGCGGGTCTTGAGGAACTGCACGGCGCCACGGACATCCTGCGAGGCGGCATCGCCGAAGTTCAAACCCGTCATCAGGTGATGCGCTTCCTCGGCCTCAACCGTGGACTTGCCGCGGTACAGGTCGGGCACGAGCGCAATGTAACCTGCGGCGGCCAGACGGTCGGCGACGCCGCGGATTTGTTGGTTGACTCCCCACCACTCCTGGATGACGACGACTGCCGCAGCACCGGCAGCGTGCTCCGGTTCGGCCAGGTAGCCTTCAATAACTTTCCCATCGGGGCGCTTGAAGGTGACTGTGGTTGCCATTGTCATAGGGTGATGGTCCTTTGAACGTCGATTCACGAGTCAGACTAGTAACCGCCGGCAAGGTTCACATTTCAAAACTCGCTACCGCGTGGCGGGCGAAAGCGCCCTAGGCGTGGATGAGTTTTGCCGAGGGCGCCACTATGCCGTGTTGCCGGCGTCGATCGTCAGCGTCGTGCCGGTCACATTGCGGCCGCCGTCGCCGAGCAAGAACTCCACGCTGCGCGCCACGTCGATGGGATCGGGCATGCGCTTCATGGCGCTGCGCCGGGCGATTTGCTGGCGCTGCGCTTCGTCCAGTTCCTGAGTCATCTCGGTGGCGACGAAGCCCGGTGCGAGGGCGTTCACCGTAATGCCGAGCTGTCCCACCTCGCGCGCCAGGGAGCGGGTGAAACCGATCAACGAGGCTTTGGTGGCGCTGTAAACCGAGAGTCCGCTGTAGCCGGTGGAGGCCACGATGGAGGCGATGTTGATGATGCGGCCATTGCGTTGCGCCATCATGGATCGAACCACGTACTTCGACAGGATCATGGGCGAGACCGTATTGAGCTGAACCAGCTTTTGGATGTCCTGGTCGCGCATGGTGCTGAGCAGGCCGCTGGTGCCCAAGCCGGCGTTGTTGACCAGGCCGTAGAGGGGGCCGAAGTCCGCACGCAGCGCTTTCACGAACGGCGCAATATTCCCCAGGTCGGATAAGTCGCAGGCCCGGAACTCGATGGCGCCATGGCCGCCGTCCGCCGCCGCCCGGCTCGCTGCCTCCAATTCTTCAGTGCTGCCGCGCGCAACGGCGATGACTCGATAGCCGGCCGCTGCGAGAGTGCGACCCATCGCGAGCCCGAGCCCGCGGCTGCCGCCGGTTACTATGACATTTTGCATTGGTCATTATCGTCCATGCCCTAAACCAGCGGCAAGCAGTTGTAATCCTGGCAAACTGTCCCGCGGATCAAATACATATCGATCTGTGATGAATCCAGCCAGTTTATCGACCCGCCTGGGCAGCTTGTTCTCTGCGGGCGCCATCGTGGCCACCCTGCGCGAGCCGGGGGACCCCCAGCTGCTGCTGCCCGAAGAAGCCGCGCACCTGGGGCGAGCCGTTGCGAAGCGAAGGCAGGAATTTGCGGCAGGGCGCCTCTGCGCACGGCGAGCCTTGGCGGAATTCGGAATGCCCGATTTCCCCGTCCGGGCAGCCGAGGACCGGCAACCGATCTGGCCCGATTCCCTGGTCGGGAGCATCACCCACACCGCCGGATTCTGCGCCGCCGTCGTCGCCGACCGGCGGCACATCCAAGCGGTGGGGCTGGACAGCGAAGTGGTCGGAGACGTCAAGGTCGAGATTTGGTCCCACATCTGTCTGTCTGGCGAAATAGCCTGGCTACGCTCCCTTCCGGTATCGGAGCAAGCCGCCGCAGTGACTTTGATCTTCTCCGCCAAGGAAGCTTTCTACAAATGCCAGTACCCGCTGGTGCGCGAGCGATTGGGTTTCCACGACGTGCGCATCGAAGCCCCCACCTGGAATGCCTCCGACGGCTCATTCCTGGTCCACCCAACGCGGCCCGTAGCCATCGCCACCTATGCCTCGCCGCCCCTGCACGGACGCTTTCTATTTCACGAGAAGCTGGTAACCGCCGCCATAGATCTAGCACCCCTGCGCGGTGATGTTGACCGGTTCACACGGTCAGGGGGGATAAGAGGCTGGACGCCAACGTAAAGGCAGCAGTTGGCGTCCAGCCTCTTATCCCCCCTGACCGTGCGCACTGGCCGACGTACATCACCGCGCAGGAGGTGCATCACGAGCTAGAGGGAGCAAATCGAGTGCCCTCGGCGGGGTGGTGTGGAGCGGTGAGAGTATTCGCCCGAGGGGCTAAGACGCGGACCGGCAACTGTTCCCCGTTGCCGGGCCGTGTCTTAGCCCCTCGGGCGAATACCGTCAACCCCTCAACACCACCGCGCCGAAGTACTCAGTACGCCTTATCGTCGCGAAAAATCTTGACCGCCGTCAGCAAGATGATCTTGATGTCCAGCATCGGCGTCCAGCGTCTGAGATAGTCCAGGTCGTAGTTCACCCGCGCTTCCATCTGTTCGAGCTGCAAAGTCTCTCCTCGGCAGCCGTTCACTTGCGCGAGGCCGGTGATGCCGGGCAGCACCTTGTGGCGGACCATGTAGCCCTTGATGAGCTTGCGGTACTCCTCGTTATGCGCTACCGCGTGGGGGCGGGGACCCACCAGGCTCATTCTACCTTGCAGCACATTGATGAGCTGCGGCAGCTCGTCCATCGAGGTGCGCCGGAGAATGCCGCCGATGCGGGTGATGCGGTTGTCGGTCTTGGAGGCCTGCCGGATCTCTGTGCCGTCCTCGGTCACGCTCATGGTTCTGAATTTGTATACCGCGATTTCCCGTCCATCCAGGCCGTAGCGGCGCTGTTTGAATATGATGGGTCCGGGCGAGGAGGCTTTGACCATGACCGCGATCAACAGCAGCAGCGGCAGGAACAGCAGCAGAATCATGACGGACAGCACAATGTCGGTCAGCCGCTTCGTGACGCCGCGGTAACCGTAGAAGGGCGTTTCGCACATGGCGACCACGGGGATGCCGTGAATCTCGCCCGAGCGCGCCTGGATCGAGATCGAATACGAAGATGTCGGGCACGTAGTAAATCGAGGCCGTCGTGTCGCGCAGGTCATCGAGAAGGTTCATGACCCGCTTCACATGCCGGATGGGCAGCGCAATGAAAATGACATCCGTACTGTGCTCCTTCACGTACGAGGACAGGTCGCTCAAGGTACCGACGAGCTTGGCGTCGGACTCCATTCCGAGCCGATCGCTGCTGCGGTCATCGAAGAAGCCGGAGACCTCCAAGCGCATCGCGGGGTTGCTCGTCAGCCGCCGGGCCAGCTCCAAGCTGCTGTTGTTGTACCCGGCAAATATCGCGCTACGGTTGTCGAAGGCGTTCATCAGGAAGTGATGCATCACTTCCTGCATGGCCAGCGTCGAGCAGATCAGTGCGACCGGCGTGACCACCGCCCAGGTGAGAAATATGCGGCGCGGATATTCGGCGAGGGAGCGGGTGATGTAGCCGATGGCCAACATCACGGCGAGCAGCAATATCCAGCGAAAAATCACGTCTGCGACGGCCGATAGGCGCGGGGAAGTGATCTGCGTCGTCACCTCGCGGGGCGCCTGCACCAGGATCAGGCAGAGCACCGCGACAATGATGATGGCCTGGGAGGATCTGTCGAACACAATGCCGAAAAACACGATGGTGACGTACAGCGATCCCACCGCGACCAGCGCCGGCATGAGCGCCTGCACGCCGGCCAACACCGCGATCAAAAAACTCTGTTTGAACAAGACCGGTTGGGTCATCGGATATCCATTATGCCAGGGCCGGCTTTTATGATGCCGGCGAGTGGCGGGAGTGCGATAAAATCAAGCACTATTATCCGCCAAATCCGTGGGTTATTGCGTGACCCATTTCGGCATAATGTTAAATCATTCCGGTTGGTGAATCTTGGCCGTCCCTGGCCCAATGGTATTCTAATGACTATGACAAACGTCCCGTTACTCGATCTGAAGGCTCAGTTTGCCCAAATTCGCGCCGAGGTGATGCCGGCCATCGACCAAGTGTGCGCCAGCCAGCATTTCATATCTGGGCGCCCACGTGCACGCTCTGGAGGAGGAGCTCGCGCGCTACTGCGGGGCGTCGGCCGGCATCGGCGTGTCCTCCGGGACGGATGCCTTGCTGCTGGCGCTCATGGCTCTCGGCATCGGCGCAGGGGATGAGGTCATCACTTCTCCCTTTACCTTTTTTGCCACAGCGGGAACGATCGCGCGCACCGGTGCGCGGCCGGTTTTTTGCGATATCGACCCACTGACTTTCAACTTGTCCCCGGCCGCGGTGCAAGCCTTCATCGATGAACGCTGCACGAAGCAGGGTGGCCAGCTGCTCAACCGCGCCACCGGCGGCCGGGTCAAGGCGCTGATGCCCGTGCACTTGTACGGCCAGTCCGCCGACATGGCGCCTCTGATCGCGATGGCGCGCGAGCATGGGTTGAGGGTCATCGAGGATGCCGCCCAGGCCATCGGCACGGAGTACAAGAACGGCCAGCGTGTCGGCACGTTCGGCGACGTTGGCTGCTTTTCGTTCTTTCCAAGCAAGAATTTGGGTGCGTTCGGCGACGCAGGCCTTTGCACCACCAATGATGCGGAGCTGGCCGAAAGCATGCGGGTACTGCGCGTCCATGGCGGCAAACCCAAGTACTTTCACGCCGTGATCGGCGGCAATTTCCGCATCGATGAGCTGCAGGCCGCGGTATTACGCGTGAAATTGAAGTACCTGGACGGCTGGACCCAGGGCAGGCAGCGCAACGCGGCGTACTACGATTCAGCCTTCGCCGACGCCAGGCTTGGGTGAGAAACTGCGCACGCCGACGGCCATCGAGGGCGGGCGGCATATTTTCAATCAGTACGTGGTGCGGGTGCAGCGCCGCGACGCTCTGAAACAGCGGCTCACCGAGCACAGCATCGGCAGCGAAATCTACTACCCGGTGCCCCTGCATCTGCAAGCCTGTTTCGCCTACTTGGACTATCGACCCGGCGATTTTCCGCATTCCGAACGAGCCGCCGAGGAGACCCTGGCGTTGCCCATCTACCCGGAACTCGAGGAGGCGCAGCTGGCGCACGTCGTCGCCACCATCCTCGACTTCTACAGCTGAGAGGACTGCTACGACTGAGAGAATGGGTGCCTGCGGAGTAGCGGGCGACGAGCGATCGTCGCCCGCCGAATGGTGTCAGCTCTTCTTGAAGTCATCCGGCAACAACTGGTGCCTCGACAGCAGTTTGTAGAAATCAGTCCGATTGCGCTTCGCCAGGCGTGCCGCCTGACTGACATTGCCCCCGGTGATCTGCAATATCTGCGACAGGTAATTTCGGGTGAACTCATCGCGCGCCTCGTCGAAGGACGGCAGCCGCGTCGGGTTTCCGCCGAGCGATTGCTGCACCAGTTCGGCGGTAATGATCGCGCCATGCGACAGTGCCACGTTTTGACGTACCACGTTATATAGCTGGCGGACGTTGCCGGGCCATTCGGCAGTCGCCAGCAGCTCCACGGCTTCGGGAGCGTAGATCTTGCGCTGACCGGTTTCTTTGGCGATTTGCTCGAGGAAATGCGCGACCAGCAGGGGAATGTCCTCGCGGCGGCGGCCCAAGGCGGGCATCTCGATGTGCACCACGTTCAGCCGGTAATACAGATCCTCGCGGAATTGGCCGGCAACCATCAATTCGTGCAGGTCGCGATGGGTCGCGGAAATGATGCGTACATTGGTGGGCACGGGCTCGGCGCCGCCCACGGGACGAATCTGATTCTCTTGCAGCACCCGCAGCAGCTTGACCTGCAGGCGCATGGGCATGTCGCCGACCTCATCGAGCAACAAAGTGCCGCCGTCGGCGGTCTCGAACAGGCCCTTCTGCGAGCGGGTGGCACCGGCGAAGGCGCCTTTTTCATGGCCGAACAGTTCCGACTCGAGAAGATTTTCCGCCATCGCACTGCAATTGATGGTGATGAACGGCTTATTGCGCCGCGGACTCGCTTCGTGGATGGCGCGTGCCAACAATTCCTTGCCCGTGCCGCTCTCGCCCGTCAGCAATACGCGAGCGTCGGTGCCGGCCACCATATTGGCCTGCGCCAGCCTGTCCTCCATGAGCTGATTGCGCGTGATGATGTTCGAGCGCCAATCTTCATCCACGTGCGCGAAACCGGATACCTTGAGGGCTTTTTGCACATGATCGAGCAAGTCCTGCTTATCCACCGGCTTGGTCAGAAAGCCGAAGGCGCCGCTCTGTGTGGCATGCACGGCATCCGGGATGGTGCCATGCGCCGTCAGGATGATCACTCTGAGGCCGGGCCAGCGGCTCTGCAGCTCCTTGAGCAAGCCGATGCCGTCCATCTGGTCCATGCGCAAATCCGTGATCACGAGATCAGGGCGGAAACGCACGCAGGCAGCCAGCGCGGCCGCCGCGCTTTCGACCGCTTCGACTTCATAGTTCTCGGCGCGCAGGCGGATGGTCAGCAGCCGCAAAAGTCCGGGATCGTCATCGACGACCAGGATGCGCGCCTTGCGCTTCTGGGGAGCCTGAGTTTCCCGTGAACCGGCCGGCAGGCCGAAGCCGAACGAGAGGGGAGCCGTAGCGGCAATCGAGTAGGCGTTCAAAGCGGTTTCTCCATAGCTCCCGGTCAGTCGGGTGTGTGCGATCCGTTCGTCGCGCGATCGTTGATCGATCGCTCGATATGGGTGACCGCATCGAGTTTGGCGCGAGCCTCGTCTAAAGCCTTGCGCAACTTCACATTTTCGTCCAATTCCGCCGCCAGGCGCCGGTTGGTCGCCTGCAGCTTGTCGCGCATATCGTCATGCGCTGCATCATCGTGCGCCCGCTGGATCTCGGCCTGAAGTATCAGTCTTTGTTCGACCTCTTTGAGCTCGACCAAGGCCAATGAGCGCTCAATAGGCAGCAGAGTTTCAGGCCTGGCCAGCAGTTCCGACAACTGTCGCTGTGCAGCGACGGGATCGCTGCCGCTGTATCCAGGGGTCGCCAGCGCCACCGCATAGCGCAGTTTGTTGCTGGTGGTAGGGGTCAAATCGGCCGCATCTTTGGCCGATTGGAACAGCTCCGCCTGACGGGCCGGGTCCCCTTGGGGCAGGCTGCTCATCAGCTCGAGCAGGGGCGCGATGGGGCTCAGGTTCTGCTGCGCGCTTTCCGGTTGCGCCGGGGCCGGCGCCGGTTGGCGGGTAAAGGGCATGCCGCAGGAACTCGTCCAGCCGACGACGAGCACGCCCGCTGCGACGCGCAACCATTTATGCTGCATGGGCTTTTTCACGTGGCGTCGCTGGTTGCCTCATGGGTAAGCGCACGCGAAAGTGCGCACCCCCCGCCTTGGCTTCGAGAATCTCGATGCTGCCGTCGTGCGCGTTGACGAACTCCGTCACCACCGACAAGCCGATTCCCGTGCCCTTCACATGGCCCCCCTGCGGTGTCTTCCCCTGATAGAAAGCCTCGAAGATCCGATCGCGCTCCTCCGGAGGAATCCCCGGCCCACTGTCCATGACATCCAGCACCAGCTGCTCGCGTTCGCCCCGCGCATGAATCGAGATGGTACCCCCGCGCGGGGTGAACTTGACGGCATTCGACAGCAGGTTGTCGAGGATCAGCCGCACCTTGCCGCGGTCGGCGAGAGTGGTGAGATCTTCGACGTGGACATCGAGCCGCACGCGCTGCGCCACGAGTGTGAGCTGCTGGTTTTCCAAGACGCCCTTGATCAGGGGCCGCAATTTGAATTCGCTGATTTCCAAGCCGACGCTCTTGGCCTGCCAGGCGCTGAAGGACAATAAATTCTCGATCAGTCGCTGCAGCTTCATTCCGTTCTCGCGCAATATGGCCGTGACTTCCCGCTGACTGCTTTGCAGCTCACCGACCGCGCCATCCATCAAGAGTTCGGTTCCCTCGCGTATATTCGCCAGCGGGGTCTTGAGCTCATGTGACATATGCCGCAGAAACCGGTTCTTTTCCTGCGCCAGATCGAGCAGGCGGCCGCGCAGCCATTCCAGCTGCGCTGCCAAGCGCTCGAGGTCCGCCGGTCCGCGGATGGCGATGGGCCGGGAGAATGTGCCGCGCCCCAGTTCGCTGATGGCGCGGTCGATGGCGCGGATGGGCCGGCCGAATAAATAAGTAAACACGCCCACCACCGCCAGGGTGAGGGGTACGAGCAGCAGCGTCTCCCAAAACAGATTGCGCTGTGCACCCTGGGTGGCGCTCTGCAGGTTGGATAATTCGGTATCGATTTGTGCGCTGACGCGGCTCGAGACCTGGGAGGCCATATCCGAGAGCTGCGGAAACCCGCCGACCAGCTCCGCCATGCGTGCGGAATTGGGCGAATCCTGCCTCAGTTCCTCGTGCAATCGTTCCGCTTCGTTCTCCAAGGCACGCGCACCGTCGCGCGTCTGGGCGTCGAGCGGCAGCGCCAAAAGTTCGTTGACCGTCGATATCAGGCGGCCGTGGATGCGTGCATAAACATCGAGCAAATCCGCATTGCCGACGATCTGATATAGGCGCGCGGTGCGCTCGAGCGCGCCTATTTCCTCGAACATGCGTTGATTGTTGCGGGTTGCCCGCACGCCGTGGACCACCAGCTGTTCGCTGCGGGCCGACAGGCGATTCATCTGCAGGGCGGCATTCATGATGGCGAAAAGCAGCGGGGTAGCCACGATCGTGAAGCCGATCAGCATCAGCCCGCTCAATGACTTAGGTCGGGGAAATCTCATTGCGGGCATTCTAGCAGCGTGATTCGCCTAATGAGTGACGGCATCGTACCTGTAGAATTCGGTGAATGTTAAGTGACGCACCCTATTCTGAACTGTCTCCCGAGACCGTCTTGGACGCGATCGAAGCGGTGGGTCATCGCTGCGACGGCAGGGTATTGGCACTCAACAGCTACGAGAATCGGGTGTACCAGATCGGGATTGAGGATGGTACGCCGTTGGTCGCCAAATTCTACCGTCCGGGCCGTTGGACCGACGCCGCCATCCGCGAAGAGCACGCATTCGCCGGTGAGCTGGCGGCCCAGGAGATTCCGGTGGTGGCTCCGCTGCTTCGCGACGGGGTGTCTCTGCACGTCCACCACGGTTTTCGGTATGCGGTGTTTCCACGCCGCGGCGGCCGCTGGCCCGAGCTTGGGACGGTTGAGGATCGAGAATGGGTGGGGCGTTTCCTCGGCCGTATCCATGGCGTCGGCCGCGCCGCGCGATTTCAAGACCGGGCGCGTCTATCCATGGACGAGTTGGGCCGCAAGGCGCGCGATTTCGTGCTCGAGGGTGATTGGATGCCCGACTATCTGGCAGACAAGTACGCCGATGTGACCGATGCCTTGCTGGAGGAGATCGAAGTGCGCGCCGACGGCTGGCGGGGCGCGCACCCTCGGGCGCATTCTCGGCGACTGTCACCGCGGCAATATCCTGTGGACGGACCAGGGGCCGCACTTCGTCGATCTCGACGATTGCTCGACCGGTCCCGCCATCCAGGACCTGTGGATGCTGCTGGCGGGCGGCCCGCAGGAAATGCGCACGCAGCTGCAGCGATCTGCTCAAGGGCTACGAGCAATTCCTGCCCTTCGATCGCGTCGAAATCGCGCTCATCGAGCCGCTGCGGGCCCTGCGAATGATTCATTATTCGGCATGGCTGGCGCGCCGCTGGCACGATCCGGCATTTCCTCGAGCCTTCCCCTGGTTCGCCGAGCCGCGCTACTGGGAGGAGCATTACCGGGCGCTCGACGACCAGCTGGCGGCGGTCACCGGTCCGCCGCTCGAGTTGTGATCGGCTGCATATTTGGTGATTATAGGGAGATGAAGACCGCTAGAGTCCTAACGCTCTGCACCGTCGCGGTGCTGAGCGCCTGTCACCCAGATTCAGGAAATCCCACTCAGCCCAAGCCCGCGCCGCAGGTCAAAGTGCCGGTGGCTGCGAACAAAGGTCCCAGCGCCGCGCAATTGACGGCCGGCATGGTCGAGGCGGCCACCCAAGGGAAATCCCAACTGCCT
Organism: uncultured Gammaproteobacteria bacterium; assembly: GCA_963807505.1. Lineage (GTDB taxonomy): Bacteria > Pseudomonadota > Gammaproteobacteria > Steroidobacterales > Steroidobacteraceae > Bog-1198. The sequence goes on from CAWECC010000004.1 coordinate 579,214, forward strand.
GTCGCGCTGAAGTTCGAGCTCAAGCAGCGACCGAAGGTCGGGCAGCCGCTCGATATCGACATTGCAGTCATGCCGCAAATCGACGCGAGTCCGGCCAACATCCAGGTGACCGGCGGCGATGGGCTGACGGTTGCGCCGGGCCTCGAATAAAGTCGAATTGCCCGCCGTCGAGACGGGTCAGGTGTACCGCCAGGTCGTCACGGTGACTCCCAGCGCGGATGGCGTCCTGCTGCTGGGTTTGACCGTATCGCTCAAACACGATGAAATGACCGATTCGCGCGCGTTTTCCATCCCCCTCATCGTGGAACGCTGAAAACAGCGGTGAAACGGCGAAACTGAGGCGCGAGCCTCCCCAAGGCTCTATAATGGTGCGGTTTCCCCGGGACCTCACCGTGACTCAGAAACTTCGCAACATCGCCATCATCGCGCACGTCGATCACGGCAAGACCACTCTCGTCGATCAGCTGCTGCGCCAGTCCGGCACGCTCGATGCGCGCAAGGACCTGCAGGAGCGGGTCATGGATTCGAACGACCTGGAGCGCGAGCGCGGCATCACCATCCTGGCGAAGAACACCGCGATCACCTGGGGCGACTACCGCATCAACATCGTCGATACGCCCGGGCACGCCGACTTCGGCGGCGAAGTCGAGCGCGTGCTCGCCATGGTCGATTGCGTGCTGCTGCTGGTCGACGCGGTGGACGGGCCCATGCCGCAGACCCGCTTCGTGACGCAAAAGGCGTTCAAGCACGGCCTGCGCCCCATCGTCGTCATCAACAAGATCGACCGCGACGAAGCGCGTCCGGGCTGGGTGCTGGATCAGACCTTCGATTTGTTCGATCGGCTGGGCGCGACCGACGAGCAGCTCGATTTTCCCGGTGGTCTATGCCTCGGCGCTGCGCGGCTTTGCCGGCCTCGATTCGACTGTGCGCGACGGCGACATGCAGCCTCTGTTCAAGACCATCGTCGAGCATTGTCCGCCGCCCGACGTGGATGCCGACGGTCCGCTGCAGCTGCAGGTCACGTTGCTCGATTACTCGAGCTACGTCGGCGCCATCGGCATCGGGCGCATCAAGCGCGGCACGATCAAGCGCGGCATGGCCGTCACGGTGGTCAATCGCGAGGGCAAGCAGCGCCCCGAGACGGATCACCCAGATTCTGGGCTTCCACGGGCTGACCCGGGTCGAGGTGGAGTCGGCGAGCGCCGGCGACATCGTGGCCTTCGCCGGCATCGCCGAACCGAAGGTCTCGGATACGCTGTGCGATCCGGCGACAGTGGAGCCGCTGCCGAGCCTCACCGTCGACGAACCGACGATCAGCATGACTTTCGAGGTCAACACCTCGCCGTTCCTCGGCCGGGAAGGCAAGTTCGTCACCAGCCGGCAGATCCGCGAGCGCCTGGACCGCGAGTCCATCCACAACGTGGCGCTGCGCGTGGAGCCCACCGCGGACCCCGACAAGTTCGTGGTGTTCGGCCGCGGCGAATTGCACCTCGGCGTGCTGCTCGAGAACATGCGCCGCGAGGGCTACGAAATGGCGGTTTCCCGGCCGCGCGTGGTCATCAAGCAGATCGACGGCGCCGCGCACGAGCCCTACGAACAGGTCACCGTCGATGCCGACGCCGATGCGCAGGGCGACATCATGTCGGCGCTCGGCAGCCGCGGCGCGGAACTCAAGGACATGCAGGCGGACGGCCGCGGCCGGGTGCGCCTGGACTACATGGTGCCGTCGCGCGGCCTGATCGGATTCCAGACCGAGTTTCGCACCATGACCCGCGGCACGGGCTTGCTGCACCATGTGTTCGATCACTACGGCCCGGTGGTGCAGCGCGAACTGGGCCAGCGCCCGAACGGCGTATTGATCGCCAACGGCCAGGGGGTGGCGTTGGCCTATTCGCTGTTCAGCCTGCAGGAGCGCGGCCGGCTGTGCATCGGTCCCGGCGAAGAGGTGTACGAAGGCATGATCATCGGCCTCAACAATCGCGACAACGACCTGGTCGTGAACCCGCTGAAGGGCAAGAAGCTGACCAACATGCGCGCCGCGGGCAAGGACGAGAACGTGGTCCTGACGCCGCCGATCCGTTTCTCTCTCGAGCAGGCGATGGAGTTCATCGACGACGACGAACTGATCGAGGTGACCCCCACGTCCATTCGCTTGCGCAAGCGCAATTTGCGCGAAAACGATCGCAAGCGATCGGAGCGCGAAACGGTGGATCAGGGGTCCTGAAGCGGGGTAGCGCGAGCGTCGGTTATTTAACCGATTATTGATCGAACCGAGACGCCCGTCACGCCGTCGTTGCGGGATCTCCCTAACATCTACCGTACTTTCGGCGCTGTCTGCGCGCCGTAATTTAAGTGCGGGAGATCAGGGACTTGTCACGCGATATCGCGGCCGCAGTTCGTAGCGAGCCGACGCCGCCGGCGGACGAGCTTGAACCACCTGCTCGAGCGCCAGCATCGCGGAGGCGCGCGGCCGCGGCGGCGAGCTGGATCTCGACGCGCTGCTCAAGACCGTCAGCGCGCACTACGACCGGATCGACGGCGAACGGCGCGGCATCGTGCGCTCGATGCAGCTCATGTCCGACGAGGCGCAGGCGCTCACCCGCGAGATTCGCGAGCAGACCGCCTCGCATCTGCAGGCCATCCTGGACAACGTCAAGGACGCCATCGTCACGGTGGACGATGCCGGCCACATCGAGACCTTCAATCCCACCGGCGAGCGCATCTTCGGCTACTCGCCGGCGGAGATCCTCGGCCGCTCGCTCGAATTCCTGCTGCCCGACATCGCGACGCGGAGCGAGCGATTTTCTCGAACGCTTCGCCACCAAGATCGACGACACCCACGTCGATCTGGCGGCGCATCAGACCTGGGGGCGAGCCAAGGGCGGCAATCGCGTCGCGGTGGAGATCGCCGTCAGCAAGGCCAAGCTCAATCGGCGCGACGGCTACATCGTCAGCATCCGCGACATCACCGAGAGGCATCTCGCCGAGCAATCGATGCGCGAGAGCGAGGCGCGCTACCGCACCCTGGTGGAGCACGCCCCCGAAGTGATCGTGGTATTCGACGTCGACCAGGGCAAATTCGTCGACGTCAACGACAATGCCTGCCGTTTTTTCAAGATGTCGCGCGAGGCCTTGCTCGCCAGCGGCCCGGACAAGATCAGCCCGCGCACCAGCCGACGGCACGCCGTCCTTCGGGCGCCCGCGCGGCTTCATCGAGGGCGCCTTGTCGGGCGAGGCGCCGGTGTTCGAGTGGGCGCACTGCGACGCCACCGGGCAGACCGCATGCCCTGCGAAGTGCGCTTCGTGCGCCTGCCGAGTTCCAATCGCCGCCTGATCCGCGCCAGCATCACCGACATCACCGAGCGCAAGCGGGCGGACGCGATCGCGGCGGGCGAGCGCCGGGTGTTCGAGAAGATCGCCGCCAATGCCCCGCTGTCCTCGGCGCTCGAGGCGATTTGCGAGCTGATCGAACGCGTCATGGCGCAGAGCCAGTGCGCCATCAATCTGCTCGATCATGAACGCCAGGCGTTGAATTTCGGCGTCGCGCCGAATTTGCCGCGCGAGTTCGTGGCGGCGATGGACAATGTGCCGATCGGCATCCGCTACGGTTCCTGCGCCGCCGCCGTGTACCTTGCCGCGCCAGGTCACCGTCGCCGACATCGAGACCGATGCGCTCTGGGAGTTTCGGCGCGAGGCTGCGCAGCAGGCATCGCTGCGAGCCGCCTGGTCAACGCCCATCGTCGCCTCGGACGGGCGGGTCGTGGGCACCTTCGCGGTGTATCGGCGCCATGCCGGGCATTGCCGCCGGCGAGCGACCAGGAGCTGATGTCGCGGATGGCGCAGATCGCGGGCATCGCCATCGAGCGCCGCGGCGCCGAGGATGCCTTGCGCAACAGCGAAGCGAAATTTCGCGGCCTGTTCGAAAGCATGATGGAGGGCGTGTACCAGACTTCGCGCGACGGCCGCATCCTCGTCGCCAATCCGGCATTCGTGAACCTGATGGGCTACGACTCGGCCGAGGAACTCTCCCGGGTGCCGGTGGCCGCGCTTTACTGGTATCCCAGCGACCGGGAGATCTTCGTGCGGCGCGTGCGAGAGCGAGGGCGAACTGCGCAACGAGGAATACGTGCTGCGGCGCAAGGACGGCTCCATGCTCGTGGTCATCGACTCGAGCCGGGTGGTGCGCGACAAGCAGGGCCGGGTCACCGGGTACGAGGGCACGCATCACCGACATCACGGAGCGCAAGAAGGCGGAAACCGCGGTGTTCCAGGCCAAGGAGCGCGCCCAGGTCACCTTGCAGTCGATCGGCGATGCGGTCATCACCACCGATTCGGAGGGGCGCATCGATTACATGAATCCGGTCGCGGAAAGCTTGACCGGATGGGAGAACCGCGAAGCGCAGGGTCACCTCATCGGCGAGGTGCTGACCGTCGTCGAGGAGGCGACGCGCGAAGCCAGCGAAAGTCCGGTCATGCGCTGCCTGCGCGAAGGACAGATGCTGGGGCTCGCCGAGCACACGGTGCTGATGAACCGCCGGGGCCAGGAACTGGCCATTCAGGATTCGGCGGCGCCGATTCGGGACCGCGCCGGCAATCTCATCGGCGCCGTCATGGTGTTCCATGACGTGAGCAAGGAGCGCCGACTGCACCGGGCACTGCATTACCAGGCGAGTCACGATGCCCTGACGGGACTGATCAACCGGCGCGAATTCGAAAACCGCCTGACCGCCGCCGTCGAGAACGTGCGGCAGGAGCCGGCATGACCGGCACGCTCTGCTGTACCTGGACTTGGACCAATTCAAGTTGGTCAACGATACCTGCGGGCATCCGGCGGGCGATCAGCTGCTGAAGCAGATCACCGCGGTGCTGCAATCGCGGATACGCAGCGGCGATACTCTGGCGCGTCTGGGCGGGGATGAATTCGGCATCTTGCTGCAAAGCTGTTCGCTGGATCAGGCGCTGCGCATCGCGGAGGGCCTGCGCCAGGCAATCCGCGACTATCGCTTCATATGGCAGGATGGCATGCTCGAGGTCGGCGTGAGCATCGGCATCGTGGAGATCACCCGCGAGACGCCGACCGTCGCCAATGTCATGAGCGCCGCCGACGTCGCCTGCTATTCGGCCAAGGACCTCGGACGCAATCGCGTCCAGCTTTACAAGCCCGACGACGTGCCCGAGCGGCATCGCGAGATGCACTGGGTATCGAAGCTGACACGAGCCTGCGATGAAAGCCGTTTCGAGCTGTTCTACCAACCCATCGTGCCGATCGGCGCGACGGTACACGAGCGCGAGCATTTCGAGCTGATGCTGCGCCTGCGGGACGAATCAGGCGCCTTGGTGGCGCCGGCCGAATTCATTCCGGCGGCGGAGCGCTACAACGTGATGCCGTCGATCGACCGTTGGGTGGTCCGGCAGGCGCTCGACCGTCTGGTGCATCGCACCGGATCGGGAGTCAAGCCCTTCACGATCGCCGTCAATCTGTCGGGTACCTCGCTCAACGATGAACGTTTTCTCGAATATCTGATCGCCGAGTTGAGCAGCAGCGATCTGGCGGCGGGTGCGATGTGCTTCGAAATCACGGAGACCGCCGCCATCGCCAACTTGAGCAACGTGGTGTATTTCATGCGCGAGCTCAAGGCGCGCGGCTGTCACTTTGCGCTGGATGACTTCGGCAGCGGCCTGTCGTCGTTCATGTATTTGAAGACCCTGCCCGTCGACTATCTGAAGATCGACGGGCAATTCGTCGAGAACGTCACCCGCGACCGGGTCGATCGCAGCATGGTGGAGGCGATCAGCCAGGTCGGCAGAACCATGGGCATTCAGACCATCGCCGAGCGGGTGGAGATCGGCGGAAGTGCTGGCCGAACTCGGGCGGCTGGGGGTGGGCTTCGCGCAGGGCTTCCACATCGCCAGGCCTCGTTCGGCCAAGGAATTTCCCTACCTGCGAGAGCCTCCGAGGGCTAATACATCGGCACGGTGATGTTGACCGGTTGACAGGGTCAGGGGGGATAAGGAGTGGGAAGCCAACGTAAAGGCAGCAGTTGGCTTCCAACTCCTTATCCCCCCCCTGACCGTGCGCACTGGCCGAGGTACATCACCGCGCAGGATGTACATCACCGCGCAGGATGTACATCACCGCGCAGGATGTACATCACCGCGCAGGATGTACATCACCACGCAGGATGTACATCACCGTCGAGAGGGGACAGATCGGGTGCCGTCGGCGGGGTGGTGTGGAGCGGTGAGAGCATTCGCTCGAGGGGCTGAGCCGTTGGCCGGCAACTGCTCTCCCGTTGCCGGCCAACGCCTCAGCCCCTCGGGCGAATACAGTCAACCGCTCAACATCACCGCGCCGAAGTACTAGGCGTTTCCCTTCGAACGGCACTATCCTGGGAGCAATCCGCATCGTCGGCGATGCGAGCAGGGTGAGCGATGACCATCAAGCCTACTGTCGAGGAGGATGCGGGCCGCAGGATTTCGGCGCGCCGCGACTTCGTGTTGATCGTGCTCATCGCGGTCGGCGCGTATTATCTTTCCGCGAAGTTCAATCTGAGCGAAGCGCTGCTCCAATGGTCGCGCCCGCTCGAGCGCCTGCAGATCGACGAAATCCCGGGTGTCTTGCTGGTGATCGCGATCAGCTTGATCTGGTTCTCTTCGCGCCGTTACTTCGAGGCAAAACGTCAGCTTCGCATGCGCACCACCATGGAGGCGCGTCTGGCGGAGGCGCTCGCGGAAAATCAGCGGCTGGCGCAGCAATACGTTAACGTACAGGAACATGAGCGCAAGGCTCTGGCGCGCGATCTGCATGACGAGCTGGGCCAGTATCTGAATGCCATCAAGCTCGATGCCGTGTCGATTCGCGAAACGGGCGCGGGCGGCTCCGGGCTACGAGACGCGGCAGTCGCGATGATCGCCAACATCGACAGAGTCTACGGAGTGGTGGCGAGCCTCATTCGTCAGCTGCGGCCCGTGGGATTCGATGACCTGGGTCTCGCCGCCGCGCTCGAGCACTGTGTCGGCGAGTGGCGCTCGCGGCTTCCGCTGGTCACGATAGAGATGTCGATCGACGCCGATCTGGAGAGCTTGGACGAGACCCGCAGACTGGTAATATACCGGCTCGTGCAAGAAGCACTTACCAACATGGCGCGTCATTCCGGGGCCACCCAGGCGCAGATTCGGATCGCTACGGCGCGCACCGCAGAGGGGGGGCCAAGCCTCGATATTCTCATCGCCGACAATGGCTGCGGCGCCGATATGCGGGCGCCCAGAGCCGGACTGGGGTTGATCGGAATGCGCGAGCGGGTATCCGCCCTGGGTGGATCGATTACCCTGGCGAGCGAGCGCGGCGCCGGCTTCAGGGTCATCTCCTCGCTCCCCATGCCCGGCGGCCCATCGTGAGCACCTCGGCACACGAGCGCATCAGCGTGTTGCTGGTGGACGATCATGCGGTCGTGCGCGAGGGCTATAGACGCTTATTGGAGCGCGATGAGAAGCTGGCCGTGGTCGGCGAGGCCGCCACCGCCGCGGAGGCCATTCGCCTGGATACCGATCTTCGGCCGGACGTCGTCGTGCTCGATATAGCGCTGCCCGGAGTGAGCGGCATAGAAATTCTCAGGCGCATCATCGCGCACAGACCCGATGCCTGTGTGCTGATGTTCAGCATGTACGACGACGGCATTTATGCGAGGCATGCAATCGATGCCGGCGCCCGGGGCTATTTGAGCAAGGCGAGCGCCCCGGATCTGCTCGTGCAAGCCGTGCGTGCCGTGGCCGGCGGCGGGCATTATCTGAGCCCGGACATCGAGATGGCGATGAATAAGCAGTCCTCGGCGACAAATGAACTCGCCGGCACCTTGTTCGACGCGGGAGCTCGAGGTGCTGCGGATGCTGAGCCAGGGATACGGCGTGGAGGAGATCGGCGAGCGCCTGGGGCTGAGCGCGAAGACCGCAGCCAATCATCAATCGTCGATCAAGCAGAAGCTGGGTGCCACGAGCGCTCTGCAATTGATGCTGATCGCGCAGCGCTTCGGCTTGGTTTCGAACAAATGAGCTATCGTCGATAGTTTGCGCGGTCGAAGCTACCTGCTGACGTTGCTGCTCATCTTGCTGTCGCCGCTGTGTGTGCGCGCGGCGCAGGATGCGGCGCCGCAAGAGTCCGTGCGGCAAGAGTCCGCGCCACAGGATTCGGTGCCGCGTACCGACGCCGCCGATGCCGACGCCGCCGACGCGGCGAAGTCCGTAGTCATCTACGTTGTCCGGCGAGGCTGGCACATGGATATCGGATTTGCGGTGGACGATCTGCGGCTACCCCTGAAAGAGGTGGTGGGCCAATTTCAGGGAGTGCGGTACCTGTTTTTCTCATTCGGAGATCAACACTACTTGCTGGCCAAGGATCGCAGCGCGCCGGTTTTGCTGGCGGCGCTATGGCCGGGGCGGGGCATGATTTTGGCCACCGCCTTGGCGTCCTCCCCGCAAGATGCGTTCGGAGCCGCCCACGTGGTCGCTTTATCCGTTACGCAGAAGCAGGCGCGCGACACCCAGGCTTTTGTCTGGCACTCCTTGGAAAACGGTATCACGCCCTACGCAACCGGTCCTTACGAAGGCAGCTCGTACTTCGCCGCGACGCCGCGCTACTCGGCCTTCCATACTTGCAACACCTGGGCGGCGGAATCGCTTCGCGCCGCAGCGCTGCCCATCCACAGTGCCGGAGTCATATTCGCCGGCCAGTTATGGGGCCAGGTGCGTCGGCTCGAGAAAAAGCAATCGACCGATGGATTGAGCGGCGCCGGCGCTCAATTGCCCAACGGCGCCGCTCAGTTGTACCGCTTAGCCGATCAGCGGCACGGCGGCTGGGTGCCGTCCTGGCAGACCACTGTCGTTCCGCCGTTCTGAGGTACGACCACGGTGGTCTTTTGCGGCGCCGGGGGACTGCTGCTGCTGATACAACCCGCGAGCATCGATGCTGCAACGAGCAAACTGGCTAGTAATTTCATTATATTGCCTCCGTGGATATTACGACGGGTCAATGACTCGTCCATGGCAGCCATTCTCCACGCCGCCACGGGGGTGCGGCAGGGGTGGATTGCGCGTGTGCTTGTCGCTGCGCGTCCTACACTCGGTGCGATAACGCTTACCTTCGGCACGGTGATGTTGACCGGTTCACAAGGTCAGGGGGGATAAGAGGCTGGACGCCAACGTAAAGACAGCAGTTGGCGTCCAGCCTCTTATCCCCCCTAACCGTGCGCACTGGGTCACTGTACATCACCGCGCAGACGGAGCGGTTCGAGTGGCCTTTGGCACCGTGATGTGGAGCGGTGAGAGCATTCGCCCGAGGGGCTGAGCCGTTGGCCGGCAACTGCTGCCTCGTTGCCGGCCAACAGCTCAGCCCCTCGGGCGAATACCGTCAACCGGCCAACATCATGGTGCCGACGGTACCCGGGCGATTCGGCGATATACAGTGTTGGGCGCCGCGCAGTACTGGATTTACGGGTGCCTCGCGGGCGCGTAGAGTTTTGTCATGACACGAAACTTCATGGGCCATCAGCAGTTCAAGGGGCGCGGCGCGGCCTCGAATCCCGCGGTGCGTTTCGAGGCGACGTCGCGCGAGCAAACACATGATGGGTGGTATGAGGATGAGATCGTCGAGCACCTCAGTGAGACGGTTCTTCCCGATCACGCGCGCAGCGTCATCAGCACCAACGATTCACCCGATGTCGGGTTCGATCAATCGATCAATCCCTACCGCGGGTGCAGTCATGGCTGCGTCTATTGTTTCGCGCGCCCGACTCATGCCTATCTGGGCTTGTCTCCGGGGTTGGATTTCGAAACCAAGCTTTTCTACAAAGCGGACGCCGCCAATATCCTCGAGGCCGAGCTGGCGAAGCGCAAATACATCTGCAAGCCCATCGCGCTCGGCATCAATACCGACGGGTACCAGCCGCTCGAAAAGCGGCTGAGGATTACCCGCGGCATTCTCGAGGTTCTGGCACGGTGCCGGCACCCGGTGACGATTGTCACCAAGAGCGCGCTGGTGGTGCGCGACATCGATTTGTTGAGCGATCTGGCCAGAGACCGGCTGGTGCAGGTGATGGTCAGCATCACCTCGCTGACCAATGACATCAAGCGCACGCTCGAACCGAGGGCGGCCTCGCCGCAGGCACGCTTGCGGGTGGTGCGGGAACTGGCCCAGGCGGGAATTCCCGTGGGCGCGCTGGTCGCGCCCGTGATCCCGGCCATTACGGATCATGAGATGGAGGATATTCTCGCGGCGGCCAAAGAGGCGGGCGCCAGCAGCGCCGGTTATGTATTGCTGCGGCTTCCTCACGAAGTGAAGGTGCTGTTCCGCGAGTGGCTGGGGGAGCATTACCCTGACCGGGCGAAGCATGTGATGTCGCTGATCAACCAAACTCGCGGCGGCAAGGATTACGACGCCGAGTTCGGCCAACGCATGAGCGGCACGGGGCCGTATGCCGAGTTGCTGCGCACGCGATTCGAGCTGGCGCGGCGCAAGTGCGGCTTCGACGCTGCGCGCGACAGATACGAATTGACCACCGAGCTGTTTCGGCCGCCGCCGGCGAATCGATCGCAGCTGACCCTGGGTTTTTAGCTGCATCCGCCGGCGGCACAACGCGCCGGCGGCACGAGAGTCGCAGCTGTCATCGCGCATCGCGCATCGGGCGGAGGAGTTACCACGGCGCCGGCTTGTAGTCCTTGAGGAATTGGCCCCACACGTGCGTGCCGGTGAGCTGCCCGCCGAAGATCGGGTCGACGATGCGCGCGGCGCCGTCGATGATGTCCAGGGGCGGCGCGAAACCCTAGCTCGGCTTTGCGGGCCGCGTGGACGGCCGGGTCCTCGTCGGTCACCCAGCCGGTATCGACCGCGTTCATGTGAATGCCATCCTTCACGAAGTCCGGCGCACTGGTTCGCGTCATCATGTTGAGCGCCGCTTTCGCCATGTTGGTGTGCGGATGCTTGTCGGTCTTGGTGGTGCGATAGAACTGGCCCTCCATGGCGCTGACGTTGACGATGTGCTTGTGGCGCCCGGGCGTCCGCAGCATCAGCGGCTTCAGCCGGGCGTTGAGAATGTAGGGCGCGATGGCGTTCACGAGCTGCACCTCGAGCAGCTCGGGCGTCTCGACCTCGTGCAGGCGCAGCCGCCAGCTGTTGACCTCGCGCAAATCCACCTGCTGCCGTCCTCGTCGTAGCGGTTCGCCGGAAAAAGCGCCTCGCCGTCGCGAAAGTCTTCATCGAGATAGCGCCGTTGCGAGAGCGCTGCGCTGTGCAGCAGCCCTTCGCCGTGATTCGGCGCCGCCGCGGCGACCAGAGTGCCGGCGTCGTGCGCCCGCGATCCCTGCAGGGTGCGCAGCAATTCATCGTGACTCGCAAGCGGGCCGCGCCGCTCCTCGGGAAGCGCGGCGGCCGATTCGGCTTCGCCGGCAAGAAGGTGCTGGAAGAAACCCGCCGGACGGCGCACGGTCTGGCAGGCGTTGTTGAGAATGTAGTCGAGCCGAGGCAGCCGCTCGAGCAGAAATCGCGTGAAGATTTCGACGCTCGGAGTATGCCGCAGGTCGAGGCCGTGGATCTGCAGACGCGTGCGGAAGGCCGGAAAATCCGGTTCCCTCGAATAGCGGTCGGCGGCATCCACCGGAAAGCGGGTGGTGACGACGACATGCGCGCCGGCTCGCAGGAGTTTCAGGGAGGCTTGAAAACCGATCTTCACCCGGGCGCCGGTGACCAGCGCGTAGTGACCGTCGAGATCCGCCGTCTGCTCGCGCTTGGCATAATTGAAGTCGCCGCACGCATCGCATAGCGAGTCGTAGTAGCGATGCATCTTCGCGTAGGGCTGCTTGCAGACGTAGCAGTCGCGCTCCTGGTGGAATGCGGGGCGATCGCCGGCGAGTTCTTCGGGCTTCGGGCGGCTCCAGCCGCAGTGGCGCATATTCCGCGGAGCGGCGCTGGACGCGCAGCGCCGCCGTCGCCAGTACTTTCCGATCGTGCTCCTTCACCGCTTCGCGTTCGGCGCGGCGAAACGCCTTCGCCATCTTCACGAGATCCTGCCGCTCGGGTTTTGCCACGAGGCCGGCGAGCGTGAGCAACTCGCGGCGCTGTTGCTGAGTGAGGCGCGTCAGGTGCGAGCGATCGGCCTCGATGGCGCGCAGTACGCGCACGCAGGTGAGTACGTCGCCGTCGGAGAGGGGTGAGTCGGGAGTCATTGCTGCGCTCGATGGTGGGGATATTAGGATTGCCAATCATAATGACCGGTAAACATTTGTGCGTGCACTTGCGGAATAGGTGTATCTTATGATATTTAATTAGTGTGATATTACGAAATACACTGAGAGATATCCTGGCCGACCAACATTCCCCGGCCGTCCCGGGTCCCGTGTTGGACCGCGAGCTGATTCAAGCCATGCCTGCCCGCTCGAGCCAGGCCCTCGTGTTGACCGGCGTCAGGCGTGCAGGGAAAAGTGTGCTGCAGAGCCAATTGATGCGTGGCCACGAGAAGTTATTCTATTGCAATCTCGAAGATACGCGCCTGTACGACCTTTCGCCTCGCGACTTTCCGACATTTCTGTCTTTGATCGAAGAGCTTGCTCCCGAAAACGCGCGGGTTTTCCTCGACGAAGTACAGGAAGTCGAAGGATGGCAACGACTGGTACGCACGCTGCTCGATCGTGGCCGCCCGGTGTGTTTGACGGGCTCAAATGCCTCGCTCCTAGGACGAGAATTGGGACCGAAGTTGACCGGTCGCCATCTCTCGTTTGAAGTATTTCCGTTCAGCTATACCGAATACTTGGCCTATACGAACCAGTCTCCGGGTGAACAGACGCTCGTGGCTTATCTCGACGATGGCGGCTTTCCTGCCTTTCTGCGGGAGCGCAATTCGCAGCTCCTGCAAGAGCTGCTTCGCGACATTGTGCAGCGTGACATCGCCAGTCGTTATCGGCTCCGTGAGATCCGGCATCTGATGAATCTCGTGCTCTTTTTGCTGGCTAACACCGGTCTGCCCTTCTCGATGCAGTCACTGACCAAGTCGTTGTCCATTCCCACGGTCGCACAGACATCCCGCTTTCTACAGTACGTGGAAGACGCGTACCTGCTATTCGCCGTCCCGAAGTTCAGCCCCTCATTCAAAAAGCGCGTCGTCACGCCAAACAAATACTACGCGATTGACAACGGGCTGCGCCGCGCGAATTCGCCTCAAGCGACCGCAGACCTCGGACATCGCCTCGAAAACGCGGTTTTCCTTGCTCTTCGCAGGCAAAAGAAGGCGATAAGCTACGCGGGAGAAATCCATCAGTGGGAATGTGATTTCGTGACTGAAAACGAAGCCATCCAGGTCTGTGCGGACCTCAATGCCCGCAATCAGGAACGCGAAGTCAGAGGCGCGGTACGCGCCGCCGCACTGCCCGGAAGACGGCGGCCACTGATTCTTACCCTAAATCAACGGGACCGTATCGAGATGGAGAGCACGACGATTGACGTCGCGCCCGCCTGGGAATGGCTGGCTGCATCTACGGCCGCCGTCAATTCCGCCGGAACGGTCCCGCGCTAGGAGTTCAGCTCCCGCCGCGGGGCGTGAAGGTAAATTTCTGGCCGGAAATCGTGGCGGCGTACATCAGCCCTCCCTTGGCGATGGTGAATACGGCCATGCCGTTGTGGTAGCTGCCTCCCGTGTTGGCATTCGATGAATCCGCGCTGGCTTCCGTGCTGGTGCCCGCGGTGCCGGCGCCTGCTTCCGCTCCCGCCGTGACTGCAACCGCGCTCGCATCGGCGCCAAATTCGAAGTCGCCGGACTCGAACGCGTCGAGCGCGCGCTTATCCTCGAAGAAAATGATCTCACTGTAGGCTTTCGCTCCCGCTTGGAATCCCGCGCTGAGCAGATTCATGGTGGTATCGCCGGTGAGCACGCCGTGCACATAGACCCGGCCCTTGCCGTGGGCGGCGCCGACCAAAAAACCGGCGCCCCCGATGGTCGGAAACACGGCGTAGCCGTACGATTTGTGGAAGAAGGTGGCGCTCTTGCCGGCCTCCTTGAAGGTATTGATCGCGTCGGTATAGCTATCCGCATGCGCCATGCCGGCACAGAGAAGCGCGAACGCCAGCGCGGCGGATGCACGTTGAAGCAAGCTTTTCATCGTAAACCTCCTGCACGAGCCCTAGGGAACCTTGAATGAGGCTGCATCGGCGGCGATGCGATCGGCCAATTGGCCGATCAGTTCGCTCCACGCGCGGGCAACCGCTGCCGCGTCCGTGGCCGCCACGGGGTTATTCAGCGTCGCAACGTTGCGTCGGGCCGCCTGAGGCCCCGCGGCGGGTGTGATGACCCAACTCGCCGACATCGAACTCTGCGCTGAGCCAATGACGAAATCCAAGATATCAACATTGACTCCGAGAGCGCTGCCTGGCTTCGGAAGGTGAGGATAAATCACGGCGCCCGACGGCAATCGCGCAGCAAGGTCGGCAGACAACACCTGCCGGATCACTTGCGCGAGCGGAGCGGACCAGCGATCGAAATCGTCTATTTTTAATTCGCCTCCGGCCTTGGGGGTCAGGATCTCGATGCGATCCCACCCGGGAGGCACATCAACCGTGTCGATGCGAATCGGAGGAGATTGATAATTATCCATGCGCGTAAGGGGCGGCGCGGGATTGATGTCATAGATGCGTGTCGGGGCGCTGTGGCAGGCACAGAGCGCCAGTGCCGCAATACCCACCACTGCCGCGATGCACGCCACTGCGCTTGGTGACCTGGAGTTCGTCATTTATCGGGCCTCTTGCCCCGGATCAGCGCTTCGGGATGCCGGTCGAGGTAATCGGTGAGCGTTTTGATCGAGCGTGCTGCCTCGGTGATCTGCCGAATGGCATCGAGCAAGCTTGCGTCCTCGCTGCCTCCCCCCTTTTCCAATATCTGATGCATGGATGCCGCCGTACCGGAAAGCTCCGCCGCGACGTCGTTGAGCTTGCTGAGCAACGGGCCGATTTGCGGCTTCGCATCGCGGAGCATCTCATCGAGCGATGCCAACGTCGAGCGCAGATGCGCCATGCTGTCCTTCAATTCCGCGGACGATAGGAGCTTATTGAGATTGCCGGTGATCTGGCTCAAGTTCGCGCCGATGTCTTCGAACGGGATACCGTTGAGCTTACTGAGGAACTCGTCCGCCTTTGTCGTCACCTCATCAAGGCTGTTCGAACCCGGCGCACTGGGAAAACGCGGGCTGTCCCCATCAGTTGAGAGTCGTGCGACCGGTGCGCCGTGCACGCGCACCAGCTCAATGGACTCATCCCCGAGGACCGGCGGGCTTTGCTGCAGACGCGCACGAAACCCGGCGCGTATCAGGCGCTCGAGCGCCGCGTCGGTGGTTGCACGCCAATCGGCAGGCCGTGCATGCGCGCTCGAATCGGGCACCAGATGCATTTGCTGTGGATAGAGCACCGCAGTGACGATCGCGTAGGGGGCGCCCGTGTGATCGTCGTAGGTCAACCGGGTAGACTCGACTTCGCCGATCTGAAATCCGAGAAGCGTCACCGCGGAGGTCTCATCGAGCACGCCGGCGGCAGCATCGAAGGCGAATTCATATCTCACCATCGGGCCGGACAATCCCTGTCGTGCCGCGTTGTGTGAGGAATATAGCGTGAATTCCGTGTCCGGCGGGCTTTGCCGTGCATCGGAAGCAGCACCATCAACCTCAAGGTCGATGCCGCCGGCGAGCAGGGTGCTCAGCGGTGCGATATTGGCGGAGATACCTCCGCCCGTGAAGGACAGGTGCATGGGAGTGATCTTCCAGAAGCGCGCGCCTGGTCGGATCAGCGCGTCGTAAGGCTGATAAATGAAAACGCTCAAACGAAAGCCCTCGTTGCCGTCGAATTTAACCTCGATGGCTTTGCCGATGGGTTGCCCGCGGAAGAGCACTATGCTGCCCTCATGAATGGAGTTGAGGGTGCGAGCATGCAGCGTATAGCGCGTGCCTTTGTCGCCCGGCAGTATCGGCGGCGCATCATTCAGTCCCTCGAAGTGGTCGGCGGGCTCGCCGCCGTCGCCGGGCGCGTATCCAATGGCGATTCCGGAGACCACCGCTTTGAGGGAACTCAAATCGGATAAATTGGGATTGGCGCCGATGAGCCAGAATCGCGCATTGGTGTTCAGTCCATTCTTCGCCGCGGGCACCAGGCGCAGTTGAAAGTCCAGCCGCCGGCCGTCGGCATTGGGCACGATCTTGAGCAGCCGGCCGGCTTGGATGCCCTGATAGAGCACCTGGGTCTCGCCCGGTTTTGCACCGGCCGCCTTGCTGAAAGTGACGGTTACCACTTCACCGCGATTGAGCACCGCTTTGACGCCCAGGTAGCCGACGATGAGCATCGCAAGGATTGGGATGAGCCACACCACATTGGGCCAGACGGTGCGGCGGCTCGCGGTTTGTGGGGGGGTGCCGGATTCTGGGTCAGCCGGGCTATTCATGGATTCTGCCCGGCGACGTCCCACATCTTGCGTGGATCGAAAAATTGGACCGCAAAAGTCGTCAAAATGACCACGGCCGCGAACGGAGTCGCCGCAGGCTCCGCATGTCCCTCGAGCAGCGCGTTGAATTGCAGCACTGGTACGAAGCAGGCTATGGTCAACGGATCCACCATGGACCAGCGCCCGATCTCCTCGATGACGCGGTAGACGCGTGTTTTGCCGATCAGGAAGCGGCACGAGCCGCACATTGCCGAAGAGGCGCACCAGGCCAATCCCAACATCTTGAGCAGAGGAATGGTGAAGCTCGCGGTGAATACCAGCGCGGCCAAGCCGAGCAGGTGCGATTTAACGAGATCTATCACTCCGCCGAGCACGGTATAGGACGTGGGTCTAAGATCGATCGGAATCGTCGCGATCGGATAGATGTTGGCAGGCAAATAGAGCAATGCGGCGGTCAATAGCAACGCCATTGAGCGCGAATACGCATGCTTTTTGCGCGGCGTAACGGTGGCGCCACAGCGCGTGCAGGTTTGCGGACCATTCGTTTGTGGCAAGACCAGATCGCAGCTCAGGCACACCATGCTTGGGCCGCGAATCGAGCGGCGGTCGGGACTGATCAAGCGCCAGACCCGAGCTTTGTCCAGCGTAGCCCGGGCCACCAGGGACAGCATACCCGCAAGAATGAAGCAGATGGCGCCAGGCTCGAGCGACACGATAAGGGATGAGCGTAGACGGAAATACGCCACGATCAAGCCCAAAAGAAATACGTCGAGCATCGCCCAGGTCTGAAGCACATTGCAGAGACGGAATACGGACGACAGCCACGGCGGCCGGCGTCCAAGCCGGAGCGCCAACAGCACCGCGGTCAGTGCGCCGAAACGAATCACGGGAAATACCAGCACGAACAAACTGACGGCGATGGCCAGTAACGGTGCGCCGTCGCGCCAGACCACTGACACGCTCATGGGCAAATAGCTCGTGAGAGTGTCGCCGAGCGCTGAGGTCGTCAAGAAAGGCGCAGCCCACGTCGGAATGAGAAGGAGCAAAATGCTCGCCGAACAGGCCAACGTCGCATCGAGACTCTTGCCGGCGCTATGTTCCAGTTGTGTCTTGCAGCGGCTGCAAGTCACTATCTCGCAACACTCGACGGGCGGCTGAATTTGCGTGAGGCCGCAACTGCGACATTGCACGAAGTGCCGTTCCGCTGCGGGAACCTGGTCGTCCAGGCGGGCGCCGTCCAGCCCCAACCAACGATCACGTAATACCCGCATCATGATTGATATGATGTCGGAAAGCGCCGGGCCACCTTAGGCGTGGTTTCGCTACACGCTCTGTCAGTGATTTCCGACGGGCTGGGCATCTGGCTTGTCGGCATTGTCCCGCATTCAATGAGGCGTTCTGAGGGCTTACTCGCACCCCCTCAAAGAGAGTCTCTTAAGGGTACCTTATCCTCAGTAGGAGACGCCATGAACTTAAAGCCAGTTTACCTCGCCGGCGCCGCCGTCTTGATGACTGCAGCGGGTTGCGCACGCAATCAAACGCCGCAGCCTCAGCCGCAGTCGCCCCCTGCGAGTTCGCCAAATCAGTAGACCCGGACGGGTCCGCGTCTCCACACCACCGTGCCGCGGTACTAGTCGAAGCGGCAAGGGAGTATGTTCTGCATGCCCTCAAACCCGGAGAGTGTGAATGAAACCTCATGTCTCGATACTGATGGTGACTTCAATCGATGGCCGGCTACATCCCAGTCGTTTCACCGCAAGTCCCGATGGTACGCGACGCGACTGGTCCGGGCAGTATGAGAAAGTTCATGCCTCCCTTCAGGCCAATGCCTGGCTGGTCGGGCGTGTCACCATGGCGGAGATGAGTAAGAGCGGCCCCCACGCGCCATCGGGACCGTGGAAGGTTGAACGACCGATACACATTGCCAAGACAGATGCTGCCACGTTCGCCGTTGCGCTAGACCCTTCCGGCAAGCTTCACTTTCAGAGCGGGAAACTGAGCGGCGATCACGTCATCGTTCTCGTGGGTCGAGATACCCCCGATAGCCATCTGGCCGAACTTGCGGCCGATGGCGTGTCGTACATTGTCTCTGCAGGCGCAGAGTTTGACATCCCGAGCTTGCTGGATGTGCTTGCGCGAGCAGTTTGGCATTACGCACCTCGTGGTCGAAGGCGGAGCCAAAACGAACGGCGCTTTCCTAGCCGCCCAGGTCGTCGACGAGTTGCGAGTCTTGGTCGCTCCAGCACTCGATGGAGCGGAGCAAATTCAAGGGATCGTGGATTATCGCAACGGCCTGGCAGGGGTCGTGAGGATGCAGTTCAAATCAGCGGACGTGCTCGATCACGGCGTCGTCCAACTCGCCTACGCGGTGTTGTCTCCGGAGGCATGACGCGCCTCGTGGGGATGTCTTCACGACAAGCTCGGTTGTATGGCACTGCATGTTTGTGCATGATTAGTAGTGATTGTGCATGGTGATGCGTGTTTGGGTGGGGCGGGCCATGAAATTAAAGGACGTGATTGATTCTCGGTCTGGATCTGGATCTGGATCTGAGTCAGGGTCTGGATCTGGATCTGGATCCAGGCCTGCACCGGATACCCGTATTACCGCCGTTGTATTCGATCTTGGCGGGGTGCTGCTCGACTGGAATCCACGCCATCTGTATCGCAGGCTGTTCGGCGAAGACGTCGAAGGCATGGAGCGGTTCCTGGCCGAGGTGGTCAGTCCGGATTGGAACGCACGGCAGGACGCCGGCCGTCCCTGGGACGAAGCGACCGCTGAGGCGATCGCGTCGCATCCTGAGCACGCGGCTCTGATCAGAGCTTATAGAGAGCGCTGGGAAGAGATGCTGGGTGAGGCGCTCAGCGACTCGGTTGCCATATTGGATGAATTGAGGGGCACGGGATTGCGCTTGCTTGCCCTCACGAACTGGTCGCAATTCACATTTCCTTACGCGCTCCCACGGTACCCATTTCTCCGGTGGTTCGAAGACATCGTGGTTTCGGGAAAGGAGGGCCTAGCGAAGCCTGACCCGTCAATCTTCAGGTTGCTGTTGTCGCGATTCGGTATCGAAGCAAGTCGCAGCGTTTTTATAGACGACACGCTGAAGAATGTGCAGGCGGCAGGCCTGCTGGGCTTTCACGCCATCCATTTTTGTAACGCCCTTCAGTTGCGGCGGGACTTCGCAAGTCTAGGCCTCTTGCCCGCGCGGCCGGTCAAGGCCGACGCATGAGTTCCGGGTCCTCGGACGCCTTACCCGAGGAGCGGCAGCGCGAGATATTGCGGCGCTTGAATAGTCACGGACGCGTCGTTGCGGCAGAGCTGGCCACCGCCTTTGCGATTTCGGAGGATTCGATTCGTCGCGATTTGCGCGAGCTGGCCGCCCGCGGGCTTTGCCGCCGTGTCTACGGAGGGGCGCTCCTGGTAGGCCCGGATCTGCCGGCGGTCAATCTGCGGCAGGGGCTGCAGGTGGAGGCCAAACTGAGTCTCGCGCGCAAGGCGGTGAACCTCGTCCGTTCGGGACAGACCATCCTGATCGATTCGGGTTCCGCCAATGGCGCCATCGCAGATGCTCTTCCGGATCGAATGCGCCTGACCATTGTTACCACGGCGCCGGATATTGCTCAGCGGCTCATCGATCGGCAGGGCTTCGAGATTCTGATGATCGGCGGTCGCATCGATAAGCGCGCCGGCTCGGCGGTCGGCATTCAGGCGGCAGCCGAGATCCGCCGTGTTCGTGCCGATTTGTGTTTTCCGGGAGCATGCGCGATAGATTCCGCCACGGGCGTCTGGAGCGTGGACAGCGAAGAGGCGCTGATCAAGCGTGCAATGATCGAGAGCAGCGGAGAGACGGCTGTCGTCGTTACCACGGATAAATTTTCAAGTGCCGCCGCCCACCATGTCGCCGGCATCGATCAGATAGATCACCTCGTGGTCGAACACGACATTGACGAGACCGTTCTTGCGGCGTTCGAGACCAAGTCGGTCAGCGTGCATCGTGCGAAAGCGCCGGCCATGGCACGAGCGACGAGTAGCGACACGGTTGAGTTGGCGGATTAGTTCACGTGTATGGTCCAATCCTCGACATCGCCTGCTTCAGATTATCGGCACTCCGCGCCGGTCAGCCGGAGGAGGGCGCGGCGATCCCCTCATCCAGGTGGGACAACGCCTCCTGCCTCATCCCCGATGCCGTCTGCATGGGTATCGAAAAGTATCCACCTCGCGGCCGGGGTTAACCATCTCCGGCTTGATATCATGAGCGGGTGAATCAACCACAATTCTTCCCGCGCTGGCGCTGGCTAATCCTCGCGGTCTGGGTCTTGGTGGCGCTCGCCGCGCTGCCGTTTGCCGCTCGGGTCAACCAGGAACTCGACGCCGGGGTCCGGCTGAAGGGCAGCGAGTCCTTGCGCGTGGAGGCGACGCTGCAGCAGCAATTCGAGTCGCCGATTGCGAAGATCGCGCTCTTGAGGATTGCGGCGGCGCCGGACCCTCGAACCGCCGAGGGTAAGGCATTGCTGAGACAGGTCAGCGACCAAATCCGCAGCACCGCCGGCGTGCGCGGCGTCTTGTCCTATCTGGACCGTGGAGATTCCTTGTTCCTCGGCGACGACGGCAGCCCGATACTGATCGTCGGGCTGAACGCCCCAAAAGGCGCCGAGGATGCCTTGATGACCCGGCTCGGCCAGTCAACCGAGGCGCTGCACGCCCGTCTCGAGGGGAAATACCCGGGTATTTCCTTTGGCTGGACGGGCGAGGCGGCCGTCAATGCGGACCTACGCCGCATCAGCGCCGACGAGACTCGCGCCGCCGAATGGCGGGTCCTTCCTCTGACGCTGGTGCTTTTGTTGATCGCATTCCGCAGTCTGATTTCCGCCATTTTGCCCGTCCTGTGCGGCGCTCTGACGGTGGTGGTGGCGCTCGGAGTGGTGGCGGCGGTGAACCGGGTTTGGCCGGCATCCCTGATCGTCGTCAGCATCGTCAGCATGGTGGGGCTTGGGCTGAGCATCGACTATGCGCTCCTGATCGTGAGTCGCTACCGGGATGGCATCGAGGAGGGATTGTCGCGGCCGGAAGCGGTGATTCAAGCGGCCAGGCACGGCGGACGCACAGTCTTGGTGTCAGGCACGGCGGTCGCCATCGGATTCGCCGCGATGCTCATGGTGCGGGTGAGCGAGATCAGATCCATCGGTATGGGGGGGCTGGTCGTGACCATGGTCGCGGTGCTGGTCGCGAGCACGCTCCTGCCGATCCTGCTTACCTGGATCGGTCCGTGGATCGACACCGGTTCGGTCGGGCTCGCGCGCACGCCTGCGACCCGTCGCCACTGGCGGCGCTGGGCATACTGGGTCATGCGTCACCCCTTGGGCGTACTGGCGGTCGCAGGCATACCGCTTCTGCTTCTGGCGGCTCAGGCAACGCATCTGCGCATCGATCTGCCGCGTGGCCGGTGGCTACCCGATACCGCTCAATCGGTGCGGGTGCTGCATGAAATAGACACCGCAGCCCGGGGCAGCTTCGGCGAGATCATTCAGGTGATTCTCTATCTCCCGCAGGGAACCACCATTCAAGATGAAGCAGGGTGGCGTGCCGAAGCGCGGCTCGCGAGATACTTCGCGCGCGATCCAAGAATCCAGCACGTCTGGGCGGTCACCACGCTGAACCCGGCACCACTCGGCGGCCCCGAGTTCCTGAAGCGTCTTTCGGACTCGGACCGGCGCAGTCTCGTGAGCGCAGATGGCCGTGCGGTGCTGCTCGCCTTGCTGCCGCACAAGGACCTGGCGGCGCCCGATGCGGTGCGTCTGGTACGGGAGATCCGCGCCGCAAATCTCGACACCCTCACGGGGATTGCGGGCGCGCACGTCGACGTGGGCGGCCTGCCAGGCTTCAACGCCGATTACGAAGATGCCATCAAGAGCGCGCTGGGACCCGTCATCGTGAGCATCATTTGCGCGACGCTGCTGGTCTTGTCGCTCGCGTTTCGCAGCGTGCTGATTCCCATCAAAGCGGTGGCGCTGAATCTGCTCTCGGTGGCTGCCGCCTACGGCGCCGTGGCCATCGTCTTTCAGCACGGGCTCGGGGCGCGCCTCGTGGGGCTCCCGAGCCCCATGCATGGCGGCTTTCCGATATTGCCCATCGTCGTGTTTTGCATCGTCTTCGGCTTGAGCATGGATTACGAAGTGTTCCTCGTCGCGCGAATCGCCGACGGCCGCCGAGCCGGGCTCGCCGATGGCGCTGCGCTGGCCGAGGGCCTCGCCAGCACGGGCCGCGTCATCACTTTCGCCGCGTCCATCATGGTCATGATCTTCGGCGCGTTCGTCTTCGGCGACTTCGTGCTCATCAAGATTCTGGGCTTCGCGCTGGGCGTCGCCGTATTTCTGGATTCGACCGTGATCCGCATGGCGGTCGGGCCCGCGCTCATCCGGCTCGCGGGGCGCTGGAATTGGTGGCCGGGTCGTTGACCTCAGTACGACGCTGCGGCTCTCGTTGCTCTTTTCGCTTTAGAAGCGCTCCGTTTGCCGCGTGGTTCGCTACGGGCCGCGCGCCCGGAGTCACGTGCCTTGACCATCGCGCGCAGCAGCACGCTGGTATGTTCGCGAATGATTCCCTTCAGCAGAGCGAGGCGGGGCTCATCGATTCTGTCCCAATTCAGTTTGGCGAGCACGCTCCGGCGCGCCATGTGAAAAACGTGCAGCTGGCCGCTCAGGGTCGTCGTGCGGACGACTGTCTCCTCGTCATCGGCCGGGCGGCCGAGCAGTCGGCCGACAATCGTGGACATCACGTTCGATAAGCGGTAACTCACATTTTTGTAGATGAACTCGAAACCTGCCTGAGGGCCCTCGCCGGATTGCAGGCGAGCCATGAACAGGCCCCAGTTCTTGGTCTCTTTCGATGTGAACATGAATTCGGCGTGCTGTTCCTGAATCGCGCAGAACGCCCTGATCAACTCAGCATCGTCGGCATTCGCCGCGAGCGCACGCTCCGCGTCCGCAGTTACTTCGGACAGGTACTCCCATATGCGCTTTCCAATGTGCTCGACGCAGGCGAGATACACCCCTTCCTTGGTGTCAAAATAATACTGCAGCGCGGGCGCATTGACGCCGGCATCGGCGGCGATATCGCGCGTCGAAGCGCCGTCGAAGCCCTGCTCACCGAACATTTTCAGCGCCGCAGCAACGATTCGCGCACGCGTCTCCTCTCCTCTGGCATATCCGCCTTCGATCGCGTGCCGGTGCTTTGCCGCATGTGCCATCGACCTTCCCAAGTGTTGAATCGTCACAATTGAAAATATACCAGTTGACATACTTTAGCCAGATGGCATATTTATATCACTTGGAATAAATGTGGAATACTCATGGATACTGCCGTCGCGGGTGAACGGGTGGAGCAGGTGGGCGCGTCCGCGGCCAAGCCGGGTATGCGCCGGCGTACCCTGCTGCTGACGGGTGGGGCAATCTTGCTGATCATCGGCGCCGTTTGGGGCCTGCGATGGTGGACGGTCGGACGTTTCATCGAAAGCACGGATGACGCCTACCTGCAGGCGGACAGCGTGACCATCGCACCGAAGGTGTCGGGTTACGTTGCCGAGGTCTATGTAGCGGATAACCAGTCGGTGAAGGCGGGAGAGCCTCTGGTACGACTGGATAGGCGTCAATACCAGGCGGTGCTGGAACAGGCCAACGCGACCATCGCCGCGCGCAGGGCGGATATCGAGCGCGGCGCAGCCGAACTACTGCAGCAACAGGCCAGTATCGCGCAAGCACGAGCGCAGTTGCAGGGCGCCCGCTCGGCCGAAAGCCATGCCATCGAAGAAGTAAAGCGCTACGAGCCATTGGTGGCAACGGGCGCAGAAACCAAGGAGAAACTGGCCGACCTGCAAAACGAGCGTGCCCAAGCTGCCGCGACGGTCGCAGCGGATGTCGCGGCGGTGCAGGCCGCCGAGCGGCAACCGGCAGCCACCCAGGCGCAGGTCGATCAGGCACGCGCTCAGCTCGAGGCGGCCGAGGCCAGTTTTCGCCAGGCACAGCTCGACACGCAGGATACGGTGATACGCAGCACTCTGGACGGCCGTGTCGGCGATCGTACCGTGCGGGTGGGGCAGTATGCGCAGCCGGGCACGAGGCTCATGACCATCGTGCCGGTACAGGATGTTTATCTCGAGGCGAATTTCAAGGAAACGCAGATCGGCCTGATGCGCCCCGGGCAACCGGCGACGATCCACGTTGACGCTCTGCCGGGCATCGACCTGCATGGTACGGTGATTAGTTTCTCGCCGGGCACCGGCTCGCAATTCGCCATGTTGCCGCCTCAGAATGCCACCGGCAATTTCACCAAGATCGTGCAGCGAATGCCGGTGCGGATCCACATCGATGCCGGGCTGGAGACCCGCCAGGTATTGGTGCCCGGCCTGTCCGTGACCGTCCATGTCAACACGCGCGGCGGCCGAGACTCCGCGAAACGCCTGCAGCGCGAGAATGCCAATGGCTGAGCAGACGACGGCGTCTGCATCCGCCGGGGGCCTGCACAATGCCGTGCTGGCTGACTGGATCGCGGTGGTCGCCGGTGCGCTCGGCGCGCTGATGGCGACTCTCGATATCTCGATCACCAATTCCGCCTTACCGCAGATTCAGGGCGAGATCGGCGCCACCGGCACCGAAGGCACCTGGATCTCGACCGGCTATCTCATGTCGGAAATCGTGATGATCCCGCTGGCGGCATGGCTGACCCGAGTCTTGGGGCTGCGGTCATTCCTATTGAGCAACACTATTCTGTTCACGATATTCTCGGTCATGTGTGGCTTTTCACACAGTCTGCCGCAGATGATCATCGGCCGGATCGGCCAGGGATTCACCGGCGGGGCGATGATCCCGACCGCGCAAACCATCGTCAGAACCCGGCTGCCGCCCCACCAGATGCCGATCGGCATGACGCTGTTCGGCCTCATCGTGCTCACCGGCCCGCTTCTCGGCCCGGTACTGGGCGGCTGGTTGGCGGAGCATATCGATTGGAGTTGGTGTTTCTTCGTCAACGTACCCGTTGGGGTAGCCCTGGTGGCGCTGTTGTATGCGGGTTTGCCGAAGAGCGTCCCCGATTGGCATCAATTCGTCAACGCCGACTGGCTCGGAATCGTCGGGCTATCTGCGGGCCTGAGCTCGCTGACCGTCGTATTGGAGGAAGGCCAGCGGGAGAACTGGTTCGACTCGCCCATGATCGTGTGGCTGAGCATTCTGTCGGTAGTGGGCATCGGCGTGTTGATCGTCGCCCAGTTCATCGCGAAGCGGCCGGTCGTCCGGCTGCGCCTGCTCGGCAACAGGAGTTATGCCAGCGTCATTTTCATCGTCTTCATTGTCGGCGCCGGACTCTACTGCGTGTCGTACCTGCTGCCACAATTCCTGAGCAACATTGCCGGCTATAACGCGGAACAGTCCGGCGCCATCATGCTGGTGTCTGGGCTGCCTGCCTTCCTGATGATGCCCATCCTGCCTCGTCTGTTGACCAGGGTCGATGCACGGGTGATGGTCATAGCGGGCCTGCTGTGCTTCGCGGCAAGCTGCCTGCTCGATATCGCGTTGACCGCACAAAGTGTCGGCCACGATTTCTATGCGTCGCAACTGCTGCGCGGCGTGGGGCAGATGCTCGCGATGATGCCGCTGAATCAGGCATCCATGTCCGCCGTTTCCAGAGAGGAGGCCGGCGATGCGGCGGGTCTTTACAACATGGCCCGCAATATGGGCGGTTCGGTCGGCCTGGCACTGCTCGGCGTGTACATCGACCGACGCAACGCATTCCACGATGCCGTCATTCGCGATTCGCTCACCGCAAATTCGCTGATCGGACAGGACCATATCGCGGCCACCTCGGCAGGATTTCTCGCGCGGACCGGCGACAAGGCGTACGCGGGCATGCAGTCGCTCATGCAGCTGGGTGGAGTGATGCAACAACAGGCTGCGGTCATCACGTATTCGGAAACCTTCTATGTGCTCGGAGTGGCGTTACTGCTGTGCATTCCCATTGCGCTGTTTCTGCGCAAGCCAAAGGTCGGGGCCGCGCCCGCCCAGGCCGGCCATTGAGGGTGGTTTGATGCCGTTTATCTGCGGGAAATTGCGTTTGAGCATGCTCACGATCGCCGGCACCGCCGCCATCGCCGGCTGTACGCTGGGACCGAACTACCACGGCACGCCGACGGTGGCACCCGTCGCTGCTCGTGCGAGCTCGTTCAACCGTGCACCCAAGGATGTGACAGCGGCTACGCCGGCTGCAGCGGCGTGGTGGAAATCGCTCAATGATCCACAGCTCGACCGCTTGATCGAAGCGGCGCTGGTGGACAGTCCCGATATCCGTGCCGCACAGGCACGTTTGCGGGAGTCTCGAGCGGGATTGCGCGGACAACAGAGCAATGAGTTACCCAAGACGTCCGGGAGCGTCGCTTATCTGCACGCGCATTTGCCCAGCTCCCCGCTCAATATATCGTCGGCCAGCCTGTACGATGTCGGCTTCGATGCCACGTGGGAGGTCAACATATTCGGCGGGACGCGCCGCGCGATCGAGGCGGCCTCTGCCGAGGCATCGGCCGTGGATGCCGATCTCGCCGATACTCATGTACAACTTTCAGCCGAGATCGCCCAGGCATATGTCGATCTGCGCGACCAACAGCAACGTATCGCCCTGGTACGCGAGTCGGCTGAACTCGAAGAGCGGATACTGACGCTCACCCAACAGCGCCGCGAGCAAGGCGTTGCATCCGACCTCGATGTCGAGCGGATCCGCACCCAGGTCGAGAACACGCGTGAGACCCTCATACCGCTCGACGCGCAGATCACCGAGTCGCTCGACCAGCTGGCCGTTCTGACCGGCCGCGAGCCCGGCGCGCTCGATATCGAACTGACCACCGCCGCGCAGCTGCCCGCGCTGCCCGCGACGGTTGCGGTCGGTGATCCCGCTGCGCTGCTGCGCAAGCGTCCGGACATCCGCGCGGCCGAATGGCGGCTGGTGTCGGCGAATGCTCAGATTGGCGAGCACGAAGCCGACTGGTTCCCCAAACTGACTTTGATCGGCGACCTGGGTTTCACTGCCTCGGACCCGGGACATCTACTGCGGTCGAACAATTTTACCTGGATCGGTGCACCGCTGCTGCAGTGGAACGGATTGGACTTCGGCCGTACCAAGGCGAAGGTGGACCAAGCCAAAGCGGGCTTCGACGAAGCCGAGGCGAAGTACGAAAGCACCGTCCTGAGCGCGCTGCGCGATGCCAATGTGGCGCTGTCGCGCTACGGACATCAGCGCGATAATGTCGTCAGTCTGCGCAATGTCGAGACCTCGGCAACCCGCGCGGCCACTCTCACGCAGCAGCGTTACCAGGCGGGGACCTCTTCCGCCCTGGATTGGCTCGATGCCGAACGGACGCGCTTTTCAGCCCAGCAGAACCGAATCTCAGGCGATGCCGACTTGATCAAAGATTACGTGGCGTTGCAGAAGAGTCTGGGCTTGGGATGGCGGCATGATTGAGCGCGGAACGCTTTCGGCGACAATCCGGTCCGGCGGCTGAAGAACCGCGAGAAATAGCCGGGGTCTTCGAATCCTAAATAGTAGGCGACCTCGGTAACCGGCATGGCGGTATAGCGCAATTGCCGTTCGGCTTCGACGAGCATGCGCAGCTGAATCAGCGCCACCGGCGCCTGCCCGGTCACGGCGAGACAGGCGCGGCGCAGCTGCGATTCCGATACTCCGAGTAGCCGGCAATAAGTCCGGATGCCGGCGTGCTCGCGAAGGTGCCGCTCGATGCGTTCTCGGAATTTCGCCACCACCTCCCTCTTGCCCCCGCCGACTTCGGTCGCATCGCGCATCTTTGACTGTCCGGCGCGATAGACATTGGCCGCCCAGGCGCCGAGCAAGCCGCGTAACGCGGTTTCACGGCCCAGAGCAGAACGCTCGAATTCGCGCAGGAGCATCTCGGAAAGCTCGACGAGATCCGTTGCGAGCACGGTCGCCGTCGACAGCGCTGCGGCCGCCGGCTGCTCGAGAAAGCGGCGAAAGCCGGCCGACCGGGCCGACAGATCCTGGGCGAGGCCGATCGAGAACGAGCACACCCATCCCACCGTGTCGGCTTCGAATTCAAAGCCGTGCACCGCGCCGGGAGGGGCGATCACCACGCAGGGGCCGCGCAGGGCGCAGGTCTCGCGATCGAGCCGCGCCGTCACGGCTCCTTTTTGCACGAGCAATATTTGATAAAGGTCGCGATGTCGGTGAGGCCGAATCGTCCAATCGTGCAGCCGGCTTCGTGCGGCGATGGTCTCGACATGCACGGTGGCTTCGTCCGGTGCCTGAGGCGCTTCCCCATAGAGAAAGAAAGCGGGCACCGGGGAAGCGGATGCCACGCGGTGGGTGGCTTTGGGCGGGGCGACCATGTCGGAAAAGTACAAGTTTTGCCGAGCGCCGTCCATTCCGTGGAGGGGATATTTGCCAGACCATGTCAGCATGACAAGGACGCAGGTGGCTATCATCGGTGCGGGTCCCTCGGGACTGATGCTGGCACGGCTCTTGGAGCGCTCCGGCGTTCGATCCGTCGTGCTCGAGAGCCGCACTCGCGAATACGTCGAGGGGCGCATCCGGGCGGGGATACTGGAGCAGGGCACGGTGGATCTGCTGCGGCACGCGGGTGTTGTTTCCCGCCTGGACCGAGAGGGCTTGCGGCACGGCGGATTCGAGGTGGCCTTCGACGGACGCACCCATCGCATCGACATTGCAGGGCTGACGGGCAAGCACGTCACGGTCTACGGGCAGACCGAAATTCAAAAAGATCTCGGCGACGCGCATCTCGCTGCGGGCGGAGAAATCCATTACTCGGCGAAGAACGTCTCCCTCGACGGGCTGCGCGGCGGTCCGGCCCGGGTGAGTTTCGAAGTGGAGGGTACGCGGCACGACATCGAGTGCGATTTCGTCGCCGGCTGCGATGGCTTCCACGGGACCAGCCGCCGCAGCATTCCTGCGGGGGAGCAACGGCAGCATGAGTGCGTTTATCCGTTCGGCTGGCTCGGCGTTTTGGCGGATGTGCCGCCCGCTTCCGAGGAACTCGTATATGCCAATCACCCGCGCGGATTCGCTCTGTGCAGCATGAGGTCCAAGACTCGCAGCCGCTACTACATCCAGTGTCCACTGGATGACTCGGTCGAGAATTGGTCCGACGATCGGTTTTGGGACGAGCTCCGTGCCAGACTTCCCCCGGTCCTGGCGGCTCGGATGATCACCGGGCCTTCCATCGAAAAGAGCATCGCGCCGCTGCGCAGCTTCGTGTCGCTACCCATGCGTCACGGTCGCCTATTCCTGGCGGGCGATGCCGCGCACATCGTGCCGCCGACGGGCGCCAAGGGACTGAATCTGGCCGCCGCCGATGTCAAAGTGCTGTATGAGGCGATCGCGCGGTACTACCATTCGGGCAGCGAGACACTGCTCGAGGAGTATTCGGCGCGCGCGCTTGCGCGGGTCTGGAAAGCCACGCGCTTTTCCTGGTGGTTCACGAAATTGACGCACAAGTTCTCGGAGGACGAATTCGCCTACCGCCTGCAATTGGCCGAGCTCGAGTACTTGAGCGAGTCGGCGGCCGCGGCGACGGCGATGGCCGAGAACTATGTAGGTCTCGGCTTCGAGGCCTAGGGCTTCTGCTGAAAACCGCCCAGCCGGGGCAGCCGGACCGTATCGCCAGTGGGGTGGCGGAATTCGGCTTCGCGCATCAGCCACTCTGTCTCCGGTTGCGGATTCATGATCGCCATGCGGCACTCTTCGAGCTGGTATTTCAGCAATGGCAGCAACTCCGCCTGCGGTCCAATATCGGTGGAGTCCCTGCCGAAATGCGTATTGCAAAAGAGTTGGAAGTATTCCGCGTAGAGCTCTTGATAGCGCCTCATCGGATCGAAAAATCCCGAGTCGCCCACGACATTGCCGCCGACGTGGCTCGTGCAGAGAAAACTGCAGGCCTTGCGCAGATATAGTCCATGCTCAGCAATGACAGAGCGGGTGTAGTCCTGCGCCGGATGGAAAGAGACGATGATGCGCCGGCGCTCGGTGCCGCGAATTCGCACATCGCGCAGATATTCGAACAGCGCCTTGCGGTGGATCAGCCGAAAAGTCGCCTTCTTGAGCAGGGCCGCTTGTGTACGCCTGAAGCTGGGGTTCGCGACCTCCCGCATCAGTACCGAATGCTCACTTTCCCAGGCTCGAAACGCCGCCGGGCTCTCCAGCAGCCGGCTGGCGACCAGTTGTTCGTTGGGATTCTCGCTGTATAAGGCGCTATGCACGCGGTCGGTCGATTCGCGCATGAGCCGCTTGTGATCGACGGAGTTCCCGTGCACTGTTTTCACCCCTTATATTATTTTATTGCGCCGCGCAAGAAAAAAATCCGCGTTATTTGCAGATTCAGGTTTTTGCTGAATCATGTCAATGTCATTTGTTTATCGGATTTCTTGGCGTCGCAGCGCACAAAAACCGGCGGCCGCCTTCTTTGGCAGCGAATTCAAGAGCCTCAGCGATATACTTCAACATCGGGCCCATTGGCCGACGAGGTCTAAATTAATTTTTCACCTTCGGAGGAGCGCCGCTGGAATGGACCAGGCCAATTTGTTTCGCGAAGCGATGAGGGTATTCGTTCGTGTTCAAGCGGTGAAGCGCCTTTCCGCCGCCACGGCCGCATAGGCGAGGATCAGCCCAGACCTAGACCTTCATCAGAGTTGGAAATGGCCGACTCAAGAATGGCGAGCCGCGCAAACCAAAGCGCCAGATGCGCTCCGGCGCTTTGGTAATGCCAATGCGTCGGCCACGCACAATGCTTGGGGCCGTGATGGAGGTTTTGAGTTCGAACGGCGAGCTATCAATCGCTTTGCCACTCAACTGGGGGCTCACCGCCAGAGCTTGGCCGAGGCGGCCCGGACCTGAGCAGAGCATGTGCGGATCTGACGCCCCGCGCCGGCGCATCATGGCCGGAATGCCGGTGGTGGGTTCCAGGGCGCGAATTAGCACGCCGGCGCCATGTCCCGCTTCTCGGCATACGATGTTGAGACACCAGTGAATCCCGTAAGACAAATAGACATAGGCGTGCGCCGGCGGTCCGAACAGCGGCGCATTGCGGGGAGTCAATCCGGTATATGAATGTGCCGCCGCTTCCCCTTCATCGTAGGCCTCCGTTTCGACAATGATTCCACCCACCCCCGAAACGGTCAGTTGCTTCCCAATGAGCTGCTGAGCAACGCGAAGCGCACTTTTGGAGAAATCGATGCCAGCCCAGCCGTGGGGCAGCACACCAGATACTTTGGTCCGGCTCACGCGGATGGTGCGACCAGAATCCCCCGCACCGGCGAATCCTCGTCCGCATGGCATGCGGCGCACATACGATGAAGAAACTGCAACGTCAGATAGTTGAGCGCCGCGGTGTAATCCTCCGGCGCTGGGCGCTCATTCCACCGAGTCTGATGCTTGGCCATGTGGAGGAGTTGTACTCCAAAGGATGAGAGCAAGTAAAGCCAGCTGCAACGGAAGCCGCGCCACTAGGACCCATACCGGGATGCTGAATAGGTCGGCTCGCTGCAGCATGTAGACGTTCGCGGGCGTCACGGCAAGCGTAAGAATGAATAGCCCCCAGCCGGCGAGGCGCCGCGTTCGCGTAAGCAACACCCCTGCCGCGCCCACAAGCTCAAACACACCGCTTACCAACACGGCAGCGTGAGGCCAGGGGATGTAAGGCAAGAATCATCGCCGTTATCCGCCGCCATCGTTGCCAAAACGGCATTTTGGAGATGACTATGTACGTTAAGGCACGGAACGGCATGCCAGGCAAGCGGACAATGTGGGGTAGGTAGCCTTGGGCAGGGTAGGCAGCCTTGGCGACCTGCTGGCGGAATCTCGCGTCACCGGCACCTGGATATTAAATGACGATCAATTCTGAACGCGGAAATCCAAACCGTGTCGGGTAAGCGCCATACGACCTGCGTATAGGTGACGTCGTCGTAAACCCAAGTCTTGGGGCCAGTATTGGAATCTCGGTGTTCCCAAAAGACGGCGAGAGTGCGGCTACGTTGATCAAACGCGCGGACGAGGCCATGTATGGGGCCAAAGAGAACAAATCCGGGTTTGCATTTGCACAATAGAAATCTGCACCGTCATGTGCGGTTTCGCACAGACGGGGCCATCGGCAGGGTAGTAGTGTCCGCAAGATGCTCCACGAATTTTTGACGTTGAATCGTCAGCTATTGATCAGTCGTTGTAGGGAAAATGTCGCCAAAAGGTTCGAGCCCGTTGAGACCCTTGCAACGATAGATCACGGCGTGCCGCTATTCCTGCAACAGCTGGTCGAAACCCTTCGAGACGAGCAAAACACGGACATTCGCAGTGTCGATTCGGAGTCAACGCCGGCGCGCACGGAGATCGGTCGCGCGGCGGCCCTACACGGCGCAGAATTGCTGCGTCTAGGTTTCAGCGTCGACCAAGTGGTGCACGACTATGGGGATGTGTGCCAATGCGTGACGGCGTTGGCGGTCGAGCAGGAGGTACCCATCTCCACAGATGAGTTTCGCACGCTAAATCGTTGTCTCGATAACGCGATTGCGGACGCCGTCGCGTCGTTTGGGTCTGTCCGCCAGACATCGATCGACCGCCAAGCGGAAACCTTGCAACAACGCCTGGTTGTCTTTGCCGCCGAACACCGACGGCTGATCGATATCGCCATCCAATCAATTACTGCAATCAAGACTGGGAATATAGGAATAGGCGGAGCAACCGGCATACTGCTCGTGCACGCTTTAGAGGAACTACGCTCCCTTACTGACCGAACGCTGCCGGAGATTCGTCTCGCATCGCCAAGCGCCAAGGCAGTGTCTGCCTAGGTTTGCGGGGAACGCGGCAGAGACTCGAACTGCCCGCAGCAGCCCAGGATGTCCTGTGGGAGTCGTTCCTATCTTACTGCCATGACGATGGGGACGTTGCCGCGGCTATGCCGCGTCGCAGGAGTTGAGTGCATTCCCGAGCGGCTACGGGCCGGCTGAAATAGTAGCCCTGTCCGATGAGACACCCGTGGTATTGAAGGAAGGCGAGCTGCTCCGGAGTTTCAACCCCTTCGGCGATCACCTGCATATGCAAGTGGCCACCCATGCTGATCACCGCCGCGACGATGCTGGCGTCGTCAGAATTGGAAGTGATGCCGTGCACGAATGACCGATCTATTTTCAATGTGTCGATCGGGAAGCGCTTGAGGTGATTCAGGCTGGAGTATCCGGTGCCAAAATCATCGAGCGCGAGATGCAGGCCGATGGCCCTGAGGGCGTGCAGGACTGCGGACGTGGAGGTCGAGTCCTGTGTCAGGAAGGTTTCTGTCAATTCGAGTTCCAAGAAGCGCGAGTCCAATCCGGTCATCGCAATCATATCGCCAATAAACTCGACGAAATCGTCGGCTCGCAGCTCTACGGCAGAAATATTGATTCCGATACGGATAGGTGCCAATCCGATGTCCTGCCAGGCCTGCGCCTGGTGACAGGCTTCAGCCAGAACCCAGCGACCGATCGGCACGATGAGCCCGGACTCTTCTGCGATCGGAATGAAGTCGGCCGGCGACACGGTTCCGAACTCAGGGTGATTCCATCGGATCAGCGCCTCGACACCCATGATCGCACCGGTCCGTAGATTCAATTTGGGCTGGTAGTGCAGGGAAAACTCATCTCGCTGCAATGCGTGCCGCAGGCCGTTCTCCAGGGACTGGCGCTCGAGCGCCCGTATATTCATATCTCGTTTAAAAAATTGACGGTTGTCACGCCCGTTCTCTTTGGCATGGTACATCGCAAAATCCGCGTGCTTCATCAATGCGTCGGCATCCGAACCGTCGTCGGGATAGGTGACGATTCCGATGCTCGCCGTGATATGCACTTCGTGCTGATCGATTGTATGGGGAACGCGTAACGCGGCCAGGATTTTGTCGGCGCATACCGTCGCGTCGCACGCGTGCGCCACTTCGGAGAGCAAGATCACGAATTCGTCTCCTGCTTGGCGACTCACCGTGTCCGACTCGCGCACGCAGCCGAGTAGGCGCTGCGCGATGGATTGCAGCAGCCGATCGCCGATCATATGACCCAGGGAGTCGTTGATATGCTTAAAGCGATCCACATCCAAAAATAGTACCGCCAGTTGGCGCTGGTAACGATGGGCGAGGGAGAGCGCCTCAGTGAGCCGATCATTCAACAACAGTCGATTGGGGAGGTCGGTCAAGCTATCGTGCTGAGCCAAGTAGGACATGGAGAGCGTCGTTGCGCGCGCCGCGCTGACATCGTGAAACACCATGACGGCGCCAGTGACGCGTCCATAGCGATCATGGATGGGGGCAGCCGAATCTTCAATCGGCGACTCGACCCCGTCACGGCGAATCAATACGCAATTCGGCGTGAGGCTGACGGTCTTATTTGACTGAATCGCGAATGCCATGGGGTTGCGCGCCGGGCCGCGCGTAACGCTATCGATGATACGAAACACATCGCCAAAGGGACGGCCTGCCGCGTCTTGCCGCGACCAACCGGTCAGGGATTCGGCCACGACATTCAGATAGGTCACGTTCCCAGCGACGTCGGTGCTGACGACGGCGTCGCCGATGGAGTCGAGCGTCACTTGGGCGCGTTCCTTCTCTTCGAATAGCGCCTCCATGTTGACGGCACGCTCTATCATGCTGCGGACTGCTTTCGGCAACAAATAGGCGTCCAGGCGATCGCTCAAGAGATACTCTTGCGCGCCGCGCTGCACCGCCAATTGCGCGGTACCTTCATCGCTCACCGCAGTGAGAATGAGGATCGGAATCTGCGGTGCCGCTTGAAACAAACGATCAAAGGTCTCTATTCCAGAGCTGTCGGGAAGGAACAGATCGAGCAAGACCGCGGCGACCGGTTCGACGGTTTGTTGCTTGTCGGCGAGGTGATTTAATGCGTCGCAGCAGCGCGTGAGCCAGATTACTCGGAAAGCGCCGTCGCTCGAGTAGGTGAGCGCGTCTCGAACTGCGTCTGCGTGACGTGAATGGTCCTGAACGAGAAGTATGTTTTGCAACGTTCGACCTGTGGCGTCCTTGTCCCGCGTCATATTCAAGCAGATGATCGGTAAAATGACTGTACGCTGCCGAACATAGAGGGCTGGCAATTGAAACCGCTCTAACTCCATAGAGTCGAAATCGGAGCGGCGAATAGTTGTTCGCCAAAAGGGACGACGGTATCGTGGTCGTACAATACCAAACCGATGATGAAGCGTTTGCCGCAGGCCTCCGCGAGCTTGCGCAAACCTGAAAAGTCGGCTCCCGAAACGGTCGCAGCTGCCTTGACTTCAATGCCGACTACGTGGCCGCGCGCATCCTCGATGACGATGTCCACCTCGTTGTCATAGCGGTCGCGGAAGTGGAAGAACTCGAGGCGCTCGGTGTTCCAGCTTGCAAGCTTGAGGAGCTCTGCGAGGACAAATGTCTCCAACAGTGGGCCGAAGGCCGTTCGATCGGATTTCAGCCGCGCTAAAGAGAGGTTTCTGAGCGCCGCCAAAAGTCCCGAATCAAGAAAATGCAGCTTGGGAGTCTTGATCAATCGTTTCAGCTCGTTGGTGTACCAAGGTTGCAGTGTACGGACCAGATAGAGGTTCGCGAGCACGTCGGTGTAACGTTGTGTCGTCACGTGCCCGATCCCCAGGGGTGCTCCCACACTCGAATAGTTGACGAGTTGAGCCGAGTGCGCAGCAAGCGCGCGCAGGAGCTTGGGCATCTGCCGGATGTACTCAATGTGAGATATATCGCGCACATCGCGCTCGATGACGGCGCGAATATAATCCAGAAACCATTTTTGGCGACGTGCCGGTAACTTACGTGCGATCGCCTCCGGATAGCCTCCCGCAACGACCCGCTCGATGAGTTCGGCCCCGACGGTCATCTCACCAGTGGAGGGTGCCTTTCCGTTCAGGACGCGCTCCAGGAAATCGCAAGGCTGTTTGCGCAGCTCGCTTTGGGAGAGCGGCAGGAGATCGGTGATTTCAATGCGTCCGGCAAGCGAGTCCGCCACCTGCGGAAGGGTCATGAGATTGGCTGATCCGGTGAGGAGAAATCGGCCGGGACGCTTATCAGTGTCGACGGATCGCTTAATCGCCAAAAGTAGCTGAGGCGCCCGCTGAACCTCGTCGATGACCGCTCGGTCCAATCCTCTAATAAAGCCGACGGGGTCGTCCCGTGCTGTGTCGAGGGTCGTTTGATCGTCGAGAGTCAGATAGGGCATGCCGTCACAGCGAGTTTTTCGGCAAGAGTTGTCTTCCCTGATTGCCGTGGACCTGAAATCAAGACGACCCGCGTATCCGTTAGAGCATCTCGCACGCGATGTTCGATGAAACGGGGATACATGGGTTACGATTTCGGTTCGAAAAGCTCTGGCGGATTGTCAATATATGGCCCGGCGGATTGTAACTAAAGGTTCGGCTAATTGACATTCAAGGATTCGGCGAATTGACAGTGCGAGCCCGCGAATTACAATTATACTGGCTAAATGAAAGGCTTAGATCGCCGAATTTCCGTGGCCCCGATGATGGACTGGACCGACAGCCACTGCCGCTACGTGCACCGTCTGTTCGCGCCGCATGCGCTTGCTGTACACGGAGATGATCGTGTCCACGGCCCTGTTGCGCGGCGACGCGCGCCGCTTGCTGGAGCACAGCGCCGCCGAGCATCCGGTGGCCCTGCAGCTGGGCGGCTGCGATCCGAAGGAGCTTGCGGCGGCGGCGCGGATCGGCGCGGCCGCGGGCTTCGCGGAGATCAATCTGAACGTGGGCTGTCCCAGCGACCGGGTCAAGAACGGCTCCTTCGGCGCCTGTCTCATGCTGAGGCCGGCGCTGGTAGCCGATTGCGTCCGGGCCTTGAGCGACGCCACGCCGCTGCCGGTGACCGTCAAATGCCGCATCGGCATCGACGATCGCGACGACTATGAATTCTTCGCGGCTTTTGTCGATGCCGTCGCCGGAGCCGGCATCGCGGCGCTCATCGTGCATGCCCGCGCAGCGATACTGGGGGGCCTGTCGCCGAAGGAGAATCGCGAGATTCCGCCGCTGAAATACGACTACGTTCACCGGCTCAAGCGGGAGCGGCCGGAGCTGACCCTGGTATTGAACGGCGGGTTGTCCCAGGTAGCGGAAATCCACGGACACGTGGCGGCGGGACTCGACGGCGTCATGATCGGTCGCGCGGCCTACCACCGTCCCGCGTTGCTCGCGGAATTGGAGCAGGCCCTCGATCGACCCGGCCTGGCGCGTGCCGGAGCCCCCGGAGATCATCGAGCGCGTGGTTTCCTACGCCAAGGTCTGCGCGCGGCGGGGTATACGCCTGCACTCGATCACCCGGCACATGCACGGCTTGATGGCCGGGACGCGAGGGCGCGCGCGCCTGGCGCCGGTTTCTGTCCGAGGTGGCCGCACGCCCCGATGCGGTGCCCGAAACGCTCTATTCGGCGCTTCCGATACTGAACCAGGGGATTGCGGCGTAAACGGCTTGCAGCGGCCGCGGCATCGGATTAAGTATAATGACCTGACATGGGCAAAGAAATCGAACTCGCCATCGTATTCGCGGATGTCGTCGGCAGCACCAAGCTGTATGAACTGCTGGGCGATCTGCGCGCGCGCGACATGGTGGGGATCTGCATCGATGTGATGCGGGCGGCCACCGAGCAGAATCACGGCACGGTCATCAAGACCATGGGCGATGAGGTCATGGCGACCTTCCCGACCGCCGACGATGCCCTGAACGCCGCCGCGCAGATGCAGAAGCAGATCGTGCTGCACCCCCAGCTCAAGGTCGATGAGCAAACCGTGGCCATCCGCATCGGCTGCAACTTCGGCCCGGTGGTGCTGGAGAACCGCGACATCTTCGGCTCGGCCGTGCACACCGCCAATCGCATGACCAGCCAGGCCAAAGCCGGCCAGATCATCACCACGGCGACCATGGTCGAGCAGCTGTCGAGCGACTGGCGCGCGTCGGTGCGGCAGATCGACATCGCCACGCTCAAGGGGCGCAGCAGCGAAGTGGCGCTGTTCGAGGTGCTGTGGCAGACCGAGGACGTCACCAGCATGGTGCCCGCGATCGCCATCACTTCGCGCGAGCGCGAGCGGGCAAACAAGATCGCAGCGGCTGCGCTTGCGCTACCAGGGCCAGGAAGTGCTGGTGGACGAAGGGCGCGCCAACATCACCATCGGCCGCGCCGAGGAAAACGATCTGGTCGTCAAGGGCAACCTGATTTCGCGGCTGCATGCCCGCGTGGAGATCAACCGCAATAAATTCATGCTGATCGATCAGAGCACGAACGGCACCTTCGTGCTCGGCAAGGACGGCGAAGAGGCGTTCGTGCGCCGCGATTCCATGCAGATTCGCGGCGAGGGCCTGATCGGTCTCGGCAAGGCGCCGGACAGCAATTCCTCGCAGGTGATTCGCTACACCTGCGAGGAGTGAACCCGCTCGATAGCGCCCTTGAGCTCCGACTTGAGCGCCTGCGGCACCCGCTCGCCGAATTCGCTCAAATATTTGTCGATGCCGGCGAACTCGTCCTGCCACAGCGCGCGGGTCGACGGTCAGCAGCTCCTCGATCGCGCTCGGCGCCATCTCGAGGTCCCTGAGATCCAAGTCGCCCGGCTCCGGCAGATGGCCGATGGCGGTGTCGCGCGCCTTGGCGGTGCCCTTGCATCGATCGATGATCCAGCGCAGCACGCGCAGGTTCTCGCCGAAGCCCGGCCACAGAAACTTGCCCGCGCTCGTTCTGGCGGAACCAATTGACGTGGAAAATCTGCGGCGGCGATTTGAGCTTGGCGCCGACATTGATCCAGTGCGCCCAATAGTCGCCGAAGTTGTAGCCGGCGAAGGGCTTCATGGCCATGGGGTCGCGGCGCACGACGCCGACTGCCTCGGTCGCCGCGGCCGTGGTCTCCGAGGCGACGCCGGCTCCGACCAGCACGCCATGCAGCCAGTTGCGGGCCTGGATATACCAGCGGCGCGAGCGTGCGGCGCCGGCCGCCGAAAACGATGGCGGAAATAGGCACGCCGCCGGGCGCATCGGCGAGCTTTGAATAACCGGGATTCTGTCTGGCCGCGACGGTGAACCGGGAGTTCGGCTGTGCGGCCGGTCCGTTCGCCGGATCATAGGGCCGCCCCTGCCAGTCGATGACGGGCTTGCCCTCGGTCAAGCCTTCCCACCAGGGTTGATTGTCGGCGGTGAGACCGACATTGGTGAAAATGGTGTCGTGACGAATCATCTCGTAGGCATTGCGATTGGTCTTGGCATTGGTGCCCGGGCACGACGCCGAAGTAACCGGACTCGGGATTGATGGCATACAGCCGCCCGTCCTTGCCCGGATGCAGCCAGGCAATGTCGTCGCCGACCGTCCAGACCTTCCAGCCCTTGTAGTGGGCGGGTGGGATCAGCATGGCCAGATTGGTCTTGCCGCAGGCGGAGGGGAAGGCGCAGGCCAGGTAGTGAACTTCGCCCTGTGGATTTTCGATGCCGACAATGAGCATGTGCTCCGCCAGCCAGCCTTCGGTGCGCGCCTGCCAGCTGGCGATGCGCAGGGCGTGACACTTCTTTCCGAGCAGCGCATTGCCGCCGTAGCCGGATCCGAAGCTCTTGATCGAGAGCTCTTCGGGAAAGTGCATGATGAAGCGGCGCTTCGGATCGAGATCCCCGGTGGAATGCAGGCCTCTCACGAATGTGCCGTCGCGTCCGATGCGCTCGAGCGCCGCACGCCCCATGCGCGTCATGAGATGCATGTTGAGCACGACGTACGCGCTGTCCGTGATCTCGACACCGCATCGAGAGAACGGCGAGTCGATGGGCCCCATGCAATAAGGAACGACGTACAGAGTGCGTCCCTTCATGCAACCGGCGAACAAGGCATCCATCTGGGCATGAGCCTGCACCGGATCGATCCAATGGTTGTTCGGCCCCGCATCGTCCTTGTTGCGCGTGCAGACGAAAGTCAGGTGTTCCACACGCGCCACATCCGATGGATTCGAGCGGGACAGTACACAGCCCGGAAAGCTCTGCGGGTCGAGCGGCAGCAACTCCTTGGCGGTGATCAATTGGCGTTGCAGCAGCTGAAACTCGGACTGGCTCCCTTCGCACCAATGGATCCGATCCGGTTGGGTGAGCTTCGCCACCTCATCGACCCAGGCTGAAACATCGCGGTTCAGGGACTCGAGTGCGGTCATTTGCTGGGGTGCGGTGGCCATGGGGGAGGTCCTTAGAAGCTGGCTTAATAGACCCAGAAGGATGACAGATGGCTGCCTTGATAGCCAAGTCAGACAAAGACTGAAGATGCGATAGCGCTGTCGCATTTGCCCGGTACCGTACGGGCTTGCGATGTTTCCTATAAGTAATTGATTCTGAATGTCTTAGAATGTGCCCCACGATCATGAGTACACATTTTCCGGCCCTCTCCGTCTGCGGCGCGCTGCTCGCGCTTTTTTTTGCGGCACCGACCTGCGGTCAAGAGCCGGCGAGTTCCCTCGAGATCAAATCCATCGCCGAAGTTGAATCGAAGGTGGCCCTGCAAACGAGTACGGCCGGGGACGCGGGCAGGGCAGGGGAAGCGAGCAGGGCAGGGGAAGCGAGCAGGGCGCGGGACGCAGGCAGGGCGCGGGACGCAGGCAGGGCGGGGGACGCCGGTCCGGCGGGTACCGGCGGCCGTGCCGCTGTCGAACTCGTACCCGCGGACAGGGTGGTGCCGGGCGACCGCGTGATCTACACCCTCGAAGTGCGCAATACCGCGGCGACAGCCTTGGATGCGCCGAGCTTTACCTATCCCATCCCCGAGCACATGCGGTATATCGCCGACTCAGCGGTGGGTCCGGGAGCGCAGGTCAGCTATTCGGTGGATGGCGGCCACCGCTTTGCGCGTACCGAGGATCTGAAGGTGAAGGGCCCGGACGGCAAGCTGCGCGCCGCGGTGGCCGCCGACTACACCGACATCCGCTGGCAGCTGAAGAACAGCTTGAAAGCCAATTCGGTCGCGTTCGTGCGTTTTCGCACACTCGTGAAATAACCGGGCTGCAAACACCGTAGGCTAGCGGCCTTGACTACAGGATCAATGAACAGCGACTACAAAGATGTTTTCGGCCTCGAGGGTCCGCTGGCGCGGGCCCTGCCGGGCTATGCGTATCGCCCCGAACAAGCCGCGATGGCAAGCGCGGTGGGCCTCGCGCTGGCGCGTCTGGAACCCCTGATCGTCGAAGCGGGCACGGGCACGGGTAAGACCTTCGCCTATCTGATTCCGGCGCTTCTGTCGGGGCGTAGCGTGATCATCTCCACGGGCACGCGCACCTTGCAGGATCAGCTGTTTCGCCGGGATGTGCCGCTGCTGGCGCGAGCCTTGGGATTGCCGGCGAAGATCGCCTTGCTCAAGGGTCGTGCCAACTATCTTTGCCGGCATCGGCTGGAGCTTGCGAGCGGCCAAGGGTCCTTGCCGATGGGCGACCGTGGCGCCGCGCGCACGCTGGCGCAGATTTCGCGATGGGCCGTGACAACCAAGGCCGGGGATCTATCGGAGCTCACCGATTTGCCCGAACAGTCCTCGCTGTGGCCGCAGATTACCTCGACCCGCGAAAACTGCTTGGGATCGGAGTGTCCGCAATTCTCGCGCTGCCATGTGTTCGAGGCGCGGCGCAACGCCCAGGCCGCCGACATCGTGGTGGTGAATCACCACTTGCTGCTCGCGGATCTCGCGCTCAAGGACGAAGGCTTCGGCGATCTGTTGCCGGGCGCCGAGGCCGTCATTCTCGATGAGGCGCATCAGGTCCCGGATATCGCGGCACAGTTCTTCGGCCAAACCTGGTCGGCCCGCCAGGTACAGCTTCTGTTGCGAGATACGACCACGGAGATGCTCGCGGCCGGTGTGCGCGATCCGGCCACCGCCACGGCCGTCATCTCCGTGGAAAGTCAGATCGAGGAACTGCGCGGCGCCTTGCAGCACCAGCAGGGGCGCCATGAGTGGGATAGCCTGCCGGATGCCTTTCTGGATGCGCTGCCGGAACTCGAAACCGCCCTCAGCGACATTGCGATCCGGCTCGAGGGTTTCGGCGCCGGCGCCGGGGTCGCGAATTGCGCCCGGCGCGCGGCAACCTTGGCCAATTCGCTCGCCGCTTTGCGCGAGCTGTCGGGCGACACCGGATTGCGCTGGGTGGACGTCAACCCGAACGGGTTGCTGCTGCAATACACGCCCTTCGAGATTGCAGAACGGCTGCGCGAATATGTGGAATCGCGGCCCTGCGCCTGGGTGTTCACTTCCGCGACACTGGCCATCGGCGAGGACTTCTCGCATTTTGCCGCGCGCATCGGATTGCCGGAAGCGCGCACGGTGCGCATCGACAGTCCCTTCGACTATCCGCACCAGGCGCGTATTTTTCTGCCGCCGCACATGCCGCAGCCGCAGGATCCGGCCTTCGCTGCCCGATTCATCGATGCCTGTGCACCCCTGCTCGAGGCGGCCGGCGGGCGCGCTTTCCTGCTCTACACCAGTTATCGGGGACTAGCGGAAGGCGTTCGGGCCTTGCATGCGCGCTTTCCCAATCCGCCGTTTCCGGTGCTGGTACAAGGCGAGGCGCCGCGCGAGGCGCTGTTGAGCCGGTTTCGCGACCTCGGCAACGCCGTGCTGCTCGCCACCGGCAGTTTCTGGGAGGGCGTGGATGTGAAGGGGGAGGCACTGTCCATAGTCGCGATCGACAAGCTGCCCTTTGCTTCGCCTGACGACCCGCTGCTCAAAGCGCGCCTGGAGGGTATCCGCCGGCGGGGCGGCAATCCATTCTTCGAGTATCAGCTGCCTCAGGCGGTGCTGGCATTGAAGCAGGGCGCCGGACGTTTGATCCGAGACTTCGACGATTTCGGTGTGATCGTCATCGGTGATCCGCGAGTGAAGACCAAGGCCTACGGACGAGTGTTCTTGGAGGCATTGCCGCCGAGTCCGGCCGTTACGAACGGTGCAGTCGCCGCGGCGTTTCTCGCCGAAAAATTGGCGCAGCTGGCTCCCCCGATGGCCCGCGCCTCACAGGTGACCTAGCCATGGGCGCGGTCCTTGCGGTCGATGCGGCGACCGAAGCATGCTCGGTGGCTCTGCTCTACGGCGATGCGCTGGTCGGCCGATCCTCTGAGGGCGGACTGTCGCATGCTCGGCGGATTCTCGGCATGGTCGATGAGGTCCTCGCGGAGGCCGGCATGACGCTGTCCATGCTGGACGGAATTGCCGCCAGCATCGGTCCCGGCGCTTTCACCGGCGTGAGGATCAGCGTGGCGGTGGCTCAGGGTCTCGCGTTCGGCGCGGACCTTGCCGCCGTAGGGATCACGACCCTGGAAGCTCTGGCCTATCGCATCGTGCATAAGGGGGCGGCAGGCGCTTTGGCCTGTCTCGATGCACGCATGGGAGAGGTCTATTGGGGATGCTTCGCCGCGGACGCCTCGCGGGGCCTGACCGCAGTGGGTGCGGCTCGCGTCGGGCCGCCTGCGAGCGTGGTGCTCCCTGACCCCGGCGGATACCCCGCCGGCGCATATCGAGGAATCGGCCGCGGCTTCGCAGCCTATCCGGCGCTTGCCGAATTGCCCGGCCTCGAGATCGATCCGCAGGATTGCCGTGCCCTTCCGGATGCCCGCGAGTTCGCGCGGCTTGGTGCGCTGCGCCTGGGGCTCGGAGAGGGGATCG
This sequence comes from uncultured Gammaproteobacteria bacterium, assembly GCA_963807505.1. Taxonomy (GTDB): domain Bacteria; phylum Pseudomonadota; class Gammaproteobacteria; order Steroidobacterales; family Steroidobacteraceae; genus Bog-1198. The sequence goes on from CAWECC010000004.1 coordinate 623,371, forward strand.
ATCCCGCCGCCTTAAGTCCTCTGTATTTGCGCGATAAAGTGGCTTTGACCGAGGCCGAGCGCGGGGTCAAATAGGGGCTGTCACGGAATTGTCACAGGCGAACGCTGTAATAGTGGGCTAAGAGAATCAAGGGACTAGAACTACATGACTGCCAAGCGCATCCTCATAGTCGAAGACGAAAAAGCGATTCGTGACATGGTCGCCTTCGGCTTGCGGCGCGCCGGCTACGACGTCCGGGAGGCGGAAGACTGCCGCGAGGCGCGCGCGCGGATCGTCGATGTGCGGCCCGACTTGATGCTGGTCGACTGGATGCTGCCGGACATGAGCGGCCTGGAACTGACCCGATCGTTGAAGCGCGCCAAGGACACGGAAGAGATTCCGGTGATCATGCTCACGGCTCGCGCGGAGGAGCAGGATAAGGTGGGCGGCCTCGATGGCGGTGCGGACGACTACATTACCAAGCCGTTTTCCCCGCGCGAATTGCTGGCACGCATCCAAGCCGTGCTGCGGCGCGCTGCGCCGGCCGGGTCCGCCGACATCGTGGAGGCCGAGGGCCTGAAGCTCGACGACTCGAGCCACCGGGTCAGCGCCGGGGACCGCGAAATCCCTCTGGGGCCCACCGAGTATCGCTTGCTTCATTTCTTCATGACGCATCCGGAACGCGTGTTCTCGCGCGGTCAGTTGCTCGATCGAGTCTGGGGCGGTAATACTTATGTCGAGGAGCGCACGGTGGATGTGCACATCCGCCGGCTGCGCAAGGCGCTCGAGCCCTATCTGCTGGAGCGGTTGGTGCAGACCGTACGTGGCGCCGGCTATCGGTTTTCCACCCGGGATTCATAGGGAGGGCGGGCGCGAAGTCAATGGCGGCGATGTGGACTTTTGCGCTCGCGCGCCTCGCGGGCATTCTCGCGTTGGGCCTGGTTTTGGGCCTGCTCATAGGGCCGATTTGGCTGTGGCTTCTGGGGGCCGCCTGCCTGTACCTGGGTTGGCAGTTGCTGGCCCTCTACCGCCTCGACCGCTGGCTGCGCCTGCGCTCGCAAATGGATCCGCCCACGATGGGCGGAATTTGGGGCGACATCGTCGCCCAAGTGGTGCGGCTGCACCGGCGCAAGCAGTTCCACAAGCAGCGCCTGATACAGCTGTTCCGCGAACTGCGCCGTTCCACGGCCGCGCTGCCCGACGGCGTCATCATCTTGAGCACCCAGCGCGAAATCGTCTGGTTCAACCGCCAGGCGGCGCGCCTGCTCGGCCTCAAGAGACCGATGGATCTCGGGCTCAGGATAGACAACCTGATCCGCTCGCCGGAGTTCGTGCTGTACCTGCACGGCGATGATTTTGCGATGCCTCTGGTGATACGGCCGCCGGTGCAACTGGATCTGTACCTGGCGCTGCAAGTGGTGCCCTACGGCGGGGGGCAGTCCCTGTTGCTGGTACGCGATGTGACCCGTCAAATGCGCCTGGAGGCCATGCGCAAGGACTTCGTCGCCAATGCGTCGCATGAGTTGCGCACTCCGCTGACGGTGATTTCCGGCTACCTCGATACCCTGGCGGACGATCCGTCCATCGACTCCGCGTGGGCCGGACCCATCAGGGACATGCGCGCCCAGGCGCAGCGCATGAACGCCATCATCGCCGACCTTTTGGTGCTGTCGCGCTTGGAATCCACGGACGGCGAGGCGCCGCGCGATCCCATCGATGTGCCGAGAATGCTGCAGCGGCTGCATCGCGACGCGCTGGCCAGCGCCGATAGGCCGCGCCAGGTGCTCCTTGATTTGGAGTCCGAGGATGGTTTGTTCGGTTCCGCCCACGAAATCGAATCGGCGTTCACCAATTTGCTGGTCAACGGCATGAAATACACACCGGCCGAGGGTGTGGTACGCATGCGTTGGTGGAGCGACGAGGACGGGGCATACTTCTCCGTAGTGGACAGCGGCATCGGGATACCCGCAGAGCACATCCCGCGCCTGACGGAACGGTTCTATCGAGTGGATGCGGGCCGTTCCCGCGGGCAAGGCGGCTCAGGGCTGGGCTTGGCCATCGTGAAACATGCCCTGCAGCGCCACGGCGGCTGGCTCGATGTGAAGAGTAGCGAGGGCAAGGGCAGCACGTTCACCTGCCATTTCCCGCAACCGCGGATCTGCCATGAGGCGGTGCGCACGGCGGCGAGCGCATAATGTCACAAATATCTCCCCCTGGTGTTGACGCGGGGCGCAATCGGATGTAAACGAACGCCAGTATTTTCACGCGTCCCCCAGGATCGAGTGCTAAGGTAATTTCTATGGAAACGGCCGATCTCACCCACCACATCTCCCGCCGCTTCAATGAGGATCTGGAGAAAGTCCGCAACCAGGTGCTGCAGATGGGCGGATTCGTGGAGCAGCAGCTGCACAAGGCAATCACCGCCTTGGTCGAAGGCGATAGCCGCCTGGGCGAATCGGTTGCGACCGACGATTACAAAGTCAACGGCATGGAAGTGTCGATCGACGAGGAGTGCAGCCGCATTCTGGCGATCCGGGCGCCGGCCGCCGGGGATTTGCGGGTCATCGTCGCCATTATCAAGACCATTACCGATCTCGAGCGCATCGGCGACGAAGGCGAAAAGATCGGCTACATCGCATCGCGGCTTGCCACCATGGAGCGGCCCGCGGACAAGTACCGCGAGGTCAAGCATCTGGGACGGCAGGTCGCACAGATGGTGCACGATGCGCTCGACGCTTTCGCCCGCATGGACTCGCAGGCGGCGCTCAAGACCGCGCGGGAGGACAAGATGGTGGACGAGGAATATGAATCGATTCAGCGGCAGTGCATCACTTTCATGATGGAGGACCCACGCACCATTCGGCGCGCGCTCGAGATCATGTGGATCGTGCGTGCCCTGGAGCGTATCGGCGATCACGCCAAGAACATCTGCGAGTACGTGATCTACATGGTTCACGGCAAGGATATCCGGCACACCTCGCTCGAGGACGTCGCCAAGCAAATCGACGCCGCGCAGGCCTTGTTGCGCGGCTGATGACTTCGCGCCAAGGAAATCTTCTCGGCTTTGCGGCCTGCGTGGGCTTGCTGGCCTATGCTTATTACGCCCAGACCGTGCTGCATCTGGAACCCTGTCCGCTGTGCATTTTTCAGCGCGTCGGCGTATTCGCGATCGGCATCGTGTTCCTGCATCGCCGCCGCGCACGATCCGGTGGGCTGGGGCACGGCGCGTGTACGCGTGCTGCTGGCCGTTGGCGGCGCTGGCCACCGTCGGCGTCGCGCGTCGCGGCAGCTTGTACATCCAGAGCCTGCCGGAGGGCAGCATCCCGGCCTGCGGCGCGTCGCTGGATTTCATGCTCAAGGTGTTTTCCTTGAGCGAGGTGCTGGTCAAGGTGCTGACCGGCTCCGGAGAATGCGCCAAGGTGACATGGACGTTCCTTGGGCTCGCCATGCCGGCCTGGGTGCTCATCGCCGCGCTGGCTCTCGGCGTCTACGGCCTGTGGATCAATCTGCGGCGCCAGCCTCCGGTGCTGCGCTTCTGATGCCGAACCCCGCCGAAGTCCGACACCCTGCAGATTGACGGAGGAACTGATCGCGCGCGCCTCGGTCAGCCCCACCGACGGCGGCTGCCAGGCAGTTGATGATCGATCGGCTCGAGGCCATCGGGATTCGCCGTGGAACAAGATGCGCTTCGGGCCGGTGGATAATTTCTGGGCAAAGCGCGGCAGCGGCGGGCCGGTGTTTTGCTTCGCCGGACATACCGACGTGGTGCCCTCGGGGCCGCTGGACGAGTGGCAGAGCGATCCCTTCGTGCCGGTCATCAAGGACGGCTTGCTGTACGGCCGCGGTGCGGCCGACATGAAAAGCGGCCTCGCCGCCATGCTGACGGCCTGCGAGGCAGTTCGTGCGCCGCGCATCCGCGCGCATCGCGGCACGATTGCCTTTTTGATCACCAGCGACGAGGAGGGGCCGTCGGTGGACGGCACGCGCCGGGTGGTCGAGGTGCTGCGCGAACGCGAGGAACGCATCGATTGGTGCCTGGTCGGCGAGCCGTCGAGCGAGAATACGCTCGGCGACACCATCAAGATCGGCCGCCGCGGCAGTTTGAGCGGCCGTCTGACGGTGCATGGCATCCAGGGGCACATCGCCTACCCGCAATTCGCGGACAACCCGGTGCATGCCGTGGCGCCGGCACTGGCCGAACTCGCCGACGCGGACCTGGGATCACGGCAACGAGCATTTTCAGCCCACCACTTTCCAGGTATCGAATATTTCCGCGGGCACCGGCGCGCCCAATGTCATTCCCGGGAGAATTGAAGGCGCGCTTCAATCTGCGCTTTTCGACGGAACAAACCGTCGACAGCCTCAAGACCGTCGTGGAGGAACTGCTGCGGCGGCATCGGGTCAAGTACTCCCTGGAATGGTTCATCTCCGGATACCCCTTCCTGACCGTTCCGGGCGAACTGTCGGCACGCCGCCACCCGCGCCGTGCAAGAGCAATTGCAAATCACTCCGAAGCTATCGACCGGCGGCGGCACCTCGGACGGTCGATTCATCGCCCCCATGGGCGCCCAGGTCATCGAGCTCGGGGTCATCAACGAGACCATTCACAAGGTGAACGAATGCGGTGCGTATCGGCGACATCGACGGCCTCCACCGCATCTATCACCGCATCCTCGAACTGCTCCTCGCGCCTTGAGACCACGGGCCGGCATATAGCCGTTCGGCGGTTCTAACCGGTCAGGGGGGTGGTAATCATGAATCGACAACTGGCGGATTCAGTTGTCGATTCATGATTACCACCCCCCTGGCCGGTTGCTATCGCCGACGAACATATGCCCGTTCGTGGTCCTAAGAAGAGGTTCGTGGTGCTGAGGCGAGAGGGTGCGGGTTAGAGTTCTTCGGGGCTCATGCGCAGAGTGATGGTGAGCGTCGTACCGCGACCGGGGGCGCTGTCGATGTGCAGGTGGGCGCCGATGAGCTGAGCTTGCTCGTGAAGGCCGACGATGCCGTAGTGTCCCTGGCGCGGAGCGGCGGGGTCGAATCCGATGCCGTCATCCTCGATGCGCAATTGCAGCTGCGTTCCATCGACGGTCTTCAGTGCGAGCGAGGTGTGGGTGGCCATGGCATGGCGCTCGATGTTTCGCATGGCTTCTTCGGCCATACGAAACAGGGTTTCGGCGCGCTCATCGCCGAAGCGGCCGGCTTCGGGATCCGAGAGGAATTCTCCGCGCAACGCGGTGCGATCGATGAACCGGTCGAACGCCGTGCGCAGCGCCGCGCCGAGGCCGGTGTCGCGTACTGCGTTGACCCGCATCTGGGTGATGGCGGTGCGTGCCTCGTTCAGGCCCTCGTGCGCCACTTCTTCTGCGCGAGCCAGCTCCTCGCTCAGCGAATCCGGATCGTGCACTTGCAGTTTGCGCAGCAGGCGCACCTCGCTGAGCATGGCCATCATCGAGTGGGCGAGGGTGTCGTGCAGATCGCGCGCGATTTTCAAGCGCTCGCGCACGACGGCGGCATAACGAGACTCCTCGGCAAGACGCTCAACCTCCCGTGTTCGTACGGCGACCCGGCGTTCGAGTTCGCTGCTCAGTGTCAGCAACTCGGTGCGTTCCTGGCGCAGGTCGTCCAGTATCTTGGCGAATGCCGCGGCAAGCTGGGCGACCTCATCGCGGCCTTTCGGCACCTCGATTTGCGCCATCTCATTGCGGCCTACCGCAGCGGCGGAACGAGTCAGGCGCCGCAAGCGATTAGTCAGGTGGCGCGCGCCCAGCGCCCCGATCAACGCAGTGATCGTGCCGAGGCAGATCGAGATCCAAACAATGCGAATCGCCAGCGCGTTCGCGCGCTGATAGACGTGCTCCCTGGATTCGCTGAGCTGCACCTGCCAGCCGAGCATCGGGTGCTGAGAGCCCACGCTCATCGGCGCCCGCGCGACCACCACCATGGCGCCGTCGGGCAGCCGCTCGAACAGCGGAGTGGCCGATGGTTTGGACGGAGCCTCGGCGGCCGGCCCCGATTCCACCGGTCCCGATTCGGTCGGCCCAGGGTCGGCCGAGTCCGGTTCGATTGAATCCGGTTCGATCGGCGGGGGCTCCTTCAGCGCGACGCCTTCCCATCGTTTGCCGAGCAACGCATCCGGCCCGACGAGCACCTTCGCGGTGCCATCCAGCACCAGAGTTTGCGCGGAGCCGCGGGGGTTCAATGCATCGTTCAGCCGCTGCACATCGTTCGGCGCCCAGTGCCAGTTCAAATGCGCCGCGATCACCCCCAAGACCTGCCCGGAAGCATCGGTGATGGGTGCGGATAGATCCCCGAGCAGGGGTGTGGTGCCGCCCGTGCGCGGCATGCCTTGAATCACGCCGATCCAAGGCCCCTCGAGTCCCGAGGAAAACCACGGCTGATCGGTTACTTTGCTGCCGACGAGACTACTTTCCTTCGCCGCAAGCACCGTGCCGTCGGCATCGGTCACGGCGATCCAGCCAAGATCCGGATAGGCCCCGGCCAGGCGCTCGAAAACGCCCGCGGCGCTGGCCGGGTTCCCGGCGGCGCGCAGGGCATCCAGGCGCGCACTGACCGCCTGGCCCAAGTCCGAGGCCAGTTGGTCGGTCTCGAGAGCCAATCGGCGGACGTGTTGCTGCAGGACAATTTCGCGCGCGACTCGTCCCGCCCAGATCGACGCCGCGATCGCAAAGCTCGCCGCCAGAGCGATCATCAGCCAGATGATGCGCGCGACCAGGCTGCGCCGCGGATCCATATCCCGCAGCAAGGCGATCAGGGAGTTCGACAGGCGCAGCGTGCTCATGAGTTTTCATCGACAGTGACGAAAGTCACTTCCAAATGATGCCTGTCGAGTCGCATGATTACCAACGAGTCTCGATGTGAGTGAATTCCATGACCAAGGAAGAGGCGGCCGGCACACCGCGGGTCCGCATTCTGATTGCGGAAGACCAGGCGCTCGTCAGGCGGGGCACCACCGTGCTCCTGTCCATGGAGCCGGACATGGAAGTGGTGGGGCAGGCCTGCGACGGAGTTGAAGCCGTTGCCATGGCGGAGCAGCTGCGCCCCGACGTGGTGCTCATGGATCTGCACATGCCGCGCCTGGGCGGCGTGGCCGCGACACGCGAAATCACGCGAATGCTTCCGGGTACCCAAATCCTGGTGCTGACCACGCTGAACGACGATGAAACCGTATTCGAAGCGGTGCGGGCGGGCGCGCAGGGGTACCTGTTGAAGGACGTTACGGAGCAGGAACTGCTCGACACCATCCGAGCCCTGCGGCGCGGCGAGTCGCGCCTGACGCCGCAGATCGCGCGCAAGGTCATGGATCAGTTCCGCCGCCTCGCGGGTTCTTCCGAGTACGTGCCGGACGCGGCGCACGCCGAGCAGAAGCGCGCCGTCGGGGCTGAGACGCTGAATGAAAAGGAAGAAAAGATTCTGCGGCTCATCGCCGAGGGCATGAGCAACCGGCAAATTGCCAACGCGCTTTTCCTGGCCGAAGGCACGGTCAAGAACTATGTCAGCCGCATCATGGAAAAGCTGCATGCCAACACGCGCACGGCGCTCGCCGTGATATCCGCCAAGCGCGGTACTTAGGCGCCAGATCGCTAGCGCCGAGGCGCCATGATGTTGGACGGTTGATGGAATACTCTCACCGCTCCACACCATCCCGCCGACGGCACTCGATCTGGTCCGTCTGAAGGTGATGTACCTCCTGCGCGGTGATGTACGTCGGCCAGTGCGCACGGTCAGGGGGGATAAGAGGCTGGACGCCAACTGCTGTCTTTACGTTGGCGTCCAGCCTCTTATCCCCCCTGACCTTGTGAACCGGTCAACATCACCGTGCAGATGTGCTGGTGACTTTCGTCACTGCCAACTCGTGACTTTCGTCATACCGGAACCATGACTTTGGGCACCTGACCGCGGGTGCCGGCAGGTTCATCGTGAGGCTGTCACCACACCGGAAGGTTACCGACGTGAAGGCTGTCCCGGCAATTTGTTTCTGGTTCGTTGTGGGCTTGACCGGATGCGCGGTGGGTCCGAACTATCGTGCTCCGAAGCCCGATACACCTGCGCAGTTCGCGGCAAAAGCTGCAACGAATTCCCCTGCCTCGGCCACTGCGGCCGGGCCTGTTCCGGAGTTGGCAAGCTGGTGGCGTTCGCTGAACGATCCGGAGCTCGATTCCCTGGTCGAGCGGGCCGTCAAGTCCAATCTGGATGTGGAAATCGCATTGACGAGACTGCAGCAGGCGCGCACCTATGAGGTCGTGGTCGTCGGTCACGCACTACCCGATGTAGACGCCGGCGCGGCGGCGGGACGCGGCACGGGATCGGACCTGACGAAGGGACTCGCGGATGACGCCCTGAGGTCCGCAGACACCGGGGCGGGACTGCAGCACATCAATACCATCGCGGGATTCGACACGGTGTGGGAACTCGATTTCTTCGGTAAATACCGTCGTGAGTTCGAGGCGGCACGCTACGACAGGCAGGCGGCCGCGGCCGCACGCAGCGACGTGGTGAGATCCCTCGTTGCGGATGTGGTCCGCGCCTACATCGATCTTCGCGGATACCAGGTTCAGGCCGGCATATTGCGCAATACCAGCAACGTCCTGCGGGAATCGCTGCGCCTCGTGAGTATCCGGTACGACCGCGGAATCACCAATGAGCTGGATGTGGCTCTTGCAAAACGGGAACTGAGCACGCTCGAAGCGGAAATCGCACCCACCGACGCGCAAATAAGCGCGGTGCAGTACACGCTCGCCGTGCTGCTGGGCGAGTACCCGGAGAAAATCGTCCAGGAACTCAACCAGCCGGATCTGATCCCCTCGATGCCCGGAGCCGTCGCGGCCGGAGCGCCGCTCGATCTGCTCAAGCGCCGTCCGGACATTCAACAGGCCGAGCGAGATCTCGCGGCGGCCACCGCACGTATCGGTGTCGCCACCGCGGATCTATTTCCGCAGGTGATCGTGGCCGGTGCTCTCGGGGCGCAAGGACAGAACTGGGGGTCTACTCCGAGCATCGGCAAGCATATTTGGGCGTTCGGATCGGGCGCGACCTGGCCGTTGCTGGACTTCGGCGCAATCGACGCCGAGGTGAACATAGCGCATTTGGAAGCCCATGCCAGTCTGATGAATTATCGCAAAACCATCTTGAACGCCGTACGGGAAGTGGACACTGCGGCGGACGCCTACAGCGCCGAACAGGACCGTTTGAAGAACCTGGGCGAGGCGGTAATTGCCGGGCAACGCGCCGTCGACCTGGCAACCCAGCGATACAACCGTGGTTTGACGGATTTCCTCAATGTCGTCGATGCCGAGCGGCAGTTCTACGACCTCCAGGAACAGTACGCGTCGGCGCAAGTCGCTCAGGGCGAACAGTTCGTGCAGCTCTACAAGAGTCTCGGCGGCGGATGGCAGGGCTATCAGTCTGTTCCGCCGATCCGGCAATCGCAGCCCGCGATCATTGCGGCCTTCCGGCGCAGTCTGAGCAGTTCCGCGCCCTGATGCGCGGTATTCGGAATTCCTAGGAGATAGCCGGCGTGTGGATCGTTCAGATTGCGCTCAAGCGTCCTTATACCTTCATCGTGCTGTCGCTGCTCATCGCCCTGTTCGGTGTGCGCTCGGCATTGATGACGCCGACCGATATCTTTCCCAACATCAACATCCCGGTGATCAGCGTCGTGTGGACCTACACCGGGCTGTTGCCGAACGATATGTCCGGGCGCGTGATCTATTACTACGAGCGCACACTGTCGGCGCAGGTCGGCGACATCGAGCACATCGAATCACAGTCCCTTGACGGCTACGGCGTCGTCAAGATCTTCTTCCAGCGCAACGTCAACATCGCCGCCGCCATGGCGCAGGTGACCGCGGCGTCGCAGACGGTGCTGAAGCTGCTGCCGCCCGGCATCACGCCGCCCTATGTCTTGAGCTACAACGCCGCGACCGTGCCCATCCTGCAGCTGGCTCTATCGAGCAAGCAGCTGCCGCAGATGAAGCTGTTCGACCTCGGCCAGAACTTCATCCGGCCGCAACTCGCCACCGTGCAGGGCGCTGCCGTGCCATCGCCCTACGGCGGCCAGGTTCGCGACGTTCAAGTCGACCTCGATCAGCGCGCCATGCAGTCGCACAATGTCTCGGCGGACGATGTAGTCAATGCCGTCTCGGCGCAGAACCTGATTCTGCCGGCCGGCGACGAGAAGATCGGCAAGTTCGACTGGAACGTGGCGCTCAACGCGAGCCCGATCATGCTGGAGAAGATCAACGATCTGCCGGTGAAGAAGGTCAACGGCACGGTCATCTTCCTGCGCGACGTGGCCTTCGCTCACGACGGCGCTCCGCCGCAGACCAACCTGGTGCGTATCGACGGCGTGCACGCTGTGTTGATGACCATTCTCAAGGCCGGTTCGGCCTCCACCTTGAGCGTCATCCAGGGCGTCAAAGCGTTGATTCCCAGGGTCGAAGAAAGCCTGCCCGCGGGTTTTGGCCTGCATGCCGTGGGCGATCAGTCGCTGTTCGTCAAGGGCGCCATCGTCGGCGTCTTGCGCGAGGCCGTGCTCGCCGCCGCTCTGGTCGGCCTCATGATCCTGCTGTTCCTAGGCAGCTGGCGTTCGACGATGATCATCATCGTTTCCATACCGCTGTCCATCCTTTTCTCGGTGACCTTTCTCGCGATGCTCGGGGAGACCATCAACGTCATGACGCTGGGCGGTCTGGCGCTCGCCGTCGGCATGCTCGTCGACGAGGGGACCGTCACGCTCGAAAACATTTTCTTTCACCTCGAGCAGGGCAAGGAAGTGGAACCGGCAATCCTCGACGGTGCGCAGCAGATCGTCGTGCCCGCGTTCATCACGCTGCTCGTGCTCTCCATAGTCTTTGCACCGATGTTCGGGCTCGGCGGCGTCGCAGGGTATCTGTTCAGGCCGCTCGCAGAAGCGGTGGTCTTCGCCCTGATCGGCTCGTTCGTGCTCTCGCGGACCTTGGTGCCGACGATGGCCCGCTTTCTTCTGCACGCACATGGCCCGCAGGCACACGGCCCGCAGGCACACGACCCGCAGGCGCACGGCCACGCCGATCCGCATGCCGCATCGGCGCCCTCGCGCAATCCGTTCAAGCGGTTTCAAGAGGAATTCGAGCGCCGCTTCGCGTGGGCGCGGGGCCATTATCGGTCTCTGCTGTCGCTGGCCATCAGCCGGCCGAAACCGGTCATCGTCGGCTTTGCGGTCATCGTCATTCTGTCGCTCGGGCTGGCGCCCTTCCTCGGCGAGAATTTCTTCCCCGCGGTGGATTCCGGGCAGATCCTGATGCACGTGCGCGCGCAGCCGGGGACGCGCATCGAGGAGACGGCGCGGCTGTTCGACTTCGTCGAGCAGACCGTGCGCCAGACGATTCCGGCCCGCGAGCTCGACAATATCGTCGACAACATCGGACTTCCCTATAGCGGCATCAACATGGCCTACCAGAACACGGGGACCATCGGGCCCGAGGACGGCGATGCGCTGATTGCCCTGAAGGAGGGCCATGTGCCCACCGAGCAGTACATCAAGCGGCTGCGCACGATTCTGCCGCAGAAGTATCCCGGCACGACTTTCTCTTTCCTGCCTGCCGATATCGTCTCGCAAATCCTCAATTTCGGGCTGCCCGCGCCCATCGATTTGCAAGTCATCGGCAATAACCAGGCAGCCAACTACGCCTATGCCACCGACCTCTTGAAGCGCATCCGCAAGGTTCCGGGCATCGCGGACCTGCGCATCCAGCAGGTCAACAATTATCCGCAGCTCAACGTCGATGTTGACCGTACTCTTGCCAGCGAAGTTGGCTTGACCCAGCGCGACGTGGCCAACAGCCTGCTCGTCACGCTGTCGGGCAGCGGCCAGGTACAGCCGAACTTCTGGCTCAACACAGAGAACGGCGTCTCCTATCCCATCATCGCGCAAATGCCGCAATACCGGATCGACAGCGTCTCCGATCTGTCCAACCTGCCCATTACCTCTGCGGCCACCCAGACTCCGCAATATCTCGGCGGCCTGGCACGCATCACCCCCGGCCCGAGCCCCGGCGTGGTGTCGCATTACAATGTCCAGCCCGTCATCGACATCTACGGCGCCACGCAGGAACGTGATCTCGGCGCGGTCTCGGGCGACGTGGAGCGCATCCTGCGCGATACCAAGCACGCCGTGCCGCGCGGTTCCTACGTGGCGCTGCGGGGCCAGGTGCAGACCATGACCAGCGCATACCACCAGCTGTACTTCGGACTGCTCGGAGCGGTGGTGCTGGTGTATCTGGTCATCGTCGTCAACTTCCAGTCCTGGACCGATCCGTTCATCATCATCTCGGCGCTGCCGGGCGCCCTGGCCGGCATCGTGTGGATGCTGTTCGCGACGGGCACGACCCTTTCGGTGCCGGCTCTTACGGGCGCCATCATGTGCATGGGCATTGCGACGGCCAACAGCGTCTTGGTCGTGAGCTTCGCTCGAGAAGGATTGGAACAGGGACTCGACGCCGCCGCCGCCGCCCTCGAAGCCGGCTTCACGCGGTTCCGCCCCGTGCTCATGACGGCGCTCGCCATGATCATCGGCATGGTGCCCATGGCCCTGTCGCTCGGCGAGGGCGCAGAGCAGAATGCGCCGCTCGGCCGGGCCGTCATCGGCGGCCTCACCGTGGCCACTCTCGCGACGCTGTTTTTCGTGCCGACAATTTTCAGTTTCATGCATCGCAACCGGAAATCCTAGGAGATTGCCGGCATGTGGATCGTTCAGATTGCACTCAAGCGTCCTTATACCTTCGTCGTACTGGCGCTGCTCATCGCCCTGTTCGGCGTGCGCTCGGCATTGATGACGCCGACCGATATCTTTCCCAACATCAACATCCCGGTGATCAGCGTCGTGTGGACCTACACCGGGCTGTTGCCGAACGACATGTCCGGGCGCGTGATCTATTACTACGAGCGCACGCTTACCGCGCAAGTCGGCGATATCGAGCACCTCGAGTCACAGTCCCTCGACGGTTACGGCGTCGTCAAGATCTTCTTCCAGCGCAACGTCAACATCGCCGCCGCCATGGCGCAGGTGACCGCGGCGTCGCAAACTGTGCTGAAGCTGTTGCCGCCCGGCATCACACCGCCCTATGTCTTGAGCTACAACGCGTCGAGCGTGCCCATCCTGCAGCTGGCGCTCTCGAGCCGAAAACTCCCCGAAATGCAGCTGTTCGATTCCGGGCAGAACTTCATCCGGCCGCAACTCGCGACCGTCGCAGGCGCCGCCGTCCCTTCACCCTACGGCGGCAAGGTTCTCGACGTGCAACTGGATCTCGATCAGCGGGCCATGCAGTCGCACAATGTTTCGGCGGACGATGTGGTCGATGCCGTCTCGGCGCAGAACCTCATTCTGCCGGCGGGCGACGCGAAGATCGGCAAGTTCGACTGGAACATCGCACTCAATGCCAGTCCTGTGATGCTCGACCGGATCAACGATCTGCCGGTGAAGAAGGTCAACGGCACCGTCATCTTCGTGCATGACGTGGCCTATGTGCACGAGGGCTCGCCGCCACAGACGAATATCGTCCGCGTCAACGGTGCGCGCGCGGTGTTGATGACCATTCTGAAGGCCGGTTCGTCCTCTACTCTCGACATCATCGCCGGGATCAAGGCGCTGTTGCCGCGCGTGGAGGAGAGTTTACCGGCGGATCTGAACCTGCACGCGGTCGGCGATCAATCGGTGTTCGTGAAGGCCGCGGTCTTCGGCGTCATCCGCGAGGCCGTGCTCGCCGCCGCTCTGGTCGGCGTGATGATCCTGCTGTTCCTCGGCAGCTGGCGCTCGACCGTGATCATTCTCATCGAAATCCCGCTGGCCATCCTGTTCTCCCTCACGGCTTTGTCCTGGCTCGGCGAGACCATCAACGTCATGACGCTCGGCGGCCTTGCACTTGCCGTCGGAATCCTGGTCGATGACGGCACCGTCACCATCGAGAACATCAATTACCACCTCGAACTCGGCAAGAAGATCGAGCCGGCGATTCTCGACGGCGCGCAGCAGATCGTCATTCCCGCGTTCGTGACGCTGCTGTGCCTGTGCATCGTGTTCGTGCCGATGTTCCAGCTCGGCGGCGTCGCCGGCTTCCTTTTCCGGCCGATGGCCGAGGCGGTGGTCTTCGCGCTGATCGGATCGTTCATTCTCTCACGCACGCTAGTCCCGACCATGGCGAACTACCTGCTGCGGGGCCACGGCGATGGCGGGGCGGTCGAGGTTGCACCGGCCCGTTCGCGCAATGCTCTCGAGCGATTCCAGCTGGCCTTCGAAGAGCGCTTCTCGCGGATTCGCGCGCGTTACCGCTCGCTGCTGTCGCTGGCGCTGCGCCACCCGGCACTCTTCATGTCGGGGTTTCTTGCCTGTGTGGTAATTTCCTTCGCGCTGGCGCCGTTTCTCGGCAAGAACTTCTTCCCCGCGGTCGACTCCGGGCAGATCCTGATGCACGTGCGTGCACAGCCCGGCACGCGCATCGAGGAGACGGCGCGGCTGTTCGAGTTCGTCGAGCAGATCGTGCGCCGGACGATTCCGGCCCGCGAGCTCGACAACATCGTCGATAACATCGGACTGCCGTTCAGCGGCATCAACATGGCCTACCAGAACACGGGGACGATCGGACCCGAGGACGGCGATGCACTGATCGCCCTCCAGGTGGGCCATGGCCCGACCGAGAAGTACATCAAGCAGCTGCGCAGCGTTCTGCCGCAGAAGTTTCCCGGCACGACCTTCTCGTTCCTGCCGGCCGACATCGTCTCGCAAATCCTCAATTTCGGCCTGCCTGCGCCCATCGATTTGCAGGTGATCGGCAATGACCAAAAAGCCAATTACGCCTACGCCACCGACCTCTTGAAGCGCATCCGCAAGGTTGCGGGCATCGCGGACCTGCGCATCCAGCAGGTGTACAACTATCCGCAGCTCAACGTCGATGTCGATCGCACCCTCGCCAGCGAAGTCGGCTTGACCCAGCGCAATGTGGCCAACAGCCTGCTCGTCACGCTGTCGGGCAGCGGCCAGGTGCAGCCGAATTTCTGGCTCAATACGCGCAACGGCGTCTCCTACCCCATCATCGCGCAAATGCCGCAATACCGGATCGACAGCATTTCGGATCTGTCGAATGTTCCGATCACCTCGTCGGACAGCCCTGCGCCGCAATTTTTGGGCGGCCTCGCGCAAATTACGACGGGCCCGAGTCCCGGCGTGGTGTCGCATTACAATGTCCAGCCCGTCATCGACATTTATGGCGCCACGCAGGGGCGCGATCTCGGCGCCGTCGCGGGCGACATCGACCGGATTGTGCACGCCACGAAGCACGCCGTACCGCGCGGTTCCCATGTGGCGCTTCGCGGTCAGGTGCAGACCATGAACAACGCCTACAGCCAGCTGTACTTCGGCCTGCTTGGCGCCGTCGTGCTCATCTATCTGGTGATCGTCGTCAACTTCCAGTCCTGGACCGATCCGTTCATCATCATCTCGGCGCTGCCGGGCGCCCTGGCCGGCATCGTCTGGATGCTGTTCGCAACGGGCACGACCCTTTCGGTGCCGGCTCTCACGGGCGCCATCATGTGCATGGGCATCGCGACGGCCAACAGCATCCTGCTCGTGAGCTTCGCCCGAGAAGGGCTGGAGCAGGGGCTCGATGCCGCTGAGGCCGCTCTCGAGGCCGGCTTCACGCGGTTTCGCCCCGTGCTCATGACGGCGCTCGCCATGATCATCGGCATGGTGCCCATGGCTTTGGCGCTCGGCGAAGGCGGGGAACAGAACGCGCCGCTCGGCCGGGCCGTCATCGGCGGCCTGGCCATCGCCACGCTCGCAACGCTTTTCTTCGTCCCGACCGTATTCAGCGTCCTGCATCGCAAAAAATCGAATGCGCCGGCCGGCGGCAACTCAGGCCGATTGCCCGCCGCGCCAAACCCGTAAAGGAGATAGTCTTGAGCGAAAACGACGAGTTAAGAGCACAGGAACAGATCGCTGTCCGCGCAGCGACTCAGCCGCCGCCGGAGTTCACCCGCAAGCTGCGGCGCGCAGGTCTTGCCACCCTCGCCATCGCGGTCTTGATCGCCGTGGGAGGCCTCGGGCTGCGGTGGGTTCATGCACGGAATGTCGCGCAATGGACTGATACCCAGGCCATACCCACGGTCAACCTCATCGTGCCGCAGCGCGGTGTTTCCGGTCAGCAGACGGTTCTTCCAGGCAACGTCCAGGCCTGGTACGAGGCGCCTATCTATGCCCGGGTCAACGGATACTTGAAGGACTGGTACTTCGACTATGGTGCGCATGTGAAGAAGGGGCAGTTGCTTGCCCAGATCGACGCCCCCGACCTTGACGCGGAACTCGCGGCCGCCGAGGCCAACCTCAAGTCTGCGGAGGCGCAAACGAAGGTCCGCGAGGCGGAAGTGGAATTTGCCAAAACGACTTATGCGCGCTGGCGCGATTCCCCTAAGGGCGTCGTGTCCGAGCAGGAGACGGAATCCAAAAAGGCGGACTTCAACAGCGCCACCGCCCGGTACAACGCCTCCTTGGCGGACGTCAATGCCGACCGGGGCGTGGTGGACCGGCTCAATGCGCTGGAGGAGTTCAAGCGCATCGTGGCTCCCTTCGACGGGATCGTGACCGCCCGCAATACCGATATCGGCGCTCTCATCACTGCCGGCAGCGGCTCCGGCGGGGGCACAGGCGGTGGCAGCGCGCCCCAGCTGTTTCGGGTTGCCGACGTGCATGAGATGCGAGTCTTCGTGCAGGTGCCACAGGAAATGTCGGCTTCTCTGCAGGCGGGCATGGCGGCGGATCTGGACCTGCCTCAATACCCGGACAGGGTATTCAAGGCGGTCGTCGCCACGACTTCAGGGGCGATCAACGAGTCTGCCCGGACCCTGCTCGTAGAGCTTCATGCGGATAATGCCGATGGCCTGCTGCAGCCCGGCACTTATGCCGAGGTGCACTTCGACTTGCCGGGCAATCCGCAGATGGTGCGAATTCCTACCAGTGCGCTGGTCTTTCGCCAGGACGACATGCAGGTGGCAGTGGTGGGTGCCGGAGACCGGGTCGAGCTGCGCCCCGTGAAGCTGGGCCGCAATCTCGGCACCGA
Source organism: uncultured Gammaproteobacteria bacterium (assembly GCA_963807505.1). Lineage (GTDB taxonomy): Bacteria > Pseudomonadota > Gammaproteobacteria > Steroidobacterales > Steroidobacteraceae > Bog-1198. The sequence continues at coordinate 640,458 of CAWECC010000004.1, forward strand.
TGTCGAAGTGCTCACCGGCCTTGCGCCCTCCGATCGGGTGATCGAAAGCCCTCCTGATTCCCTGGCCACCGGCGATCGCGTACTGATCGCGGGCGCCACACCGGGACGCAAAGCGACGCAAGGCAGCCGGGAATGAGCCGGTAATCCATTCCTCAGTGCTACCTACGGCCGCAATCTCCATTGCTGCGGTGCGCAATAGCGGTGGTTGCAGCCATCACCACTCAATGGTCTCGCAACATTTGTTGCGAAAAAAGGACATCTGCCTGTTGAACCTAAAGCTCGTAATATCCTGCAGGTAATGCTGGTCCACAAATCCCCTGTCATACTGATGTCACAATTCGTGGGTGTAATGCGACCTTCTAACCGTGGGAGTAAAGGCTGTGAGTGACGCAAATGTGACAAATTCTAGGATGACGCGAAGCGCCCTCGGCGATCCCGCATCTTTGCTCTCGAAGGGCATTCTTCTGCTGGGCGCTCTGTCGGCTGCGACCGGTGTTGCGCAGGCGCAAAGCGCGGCCCAGCCGCCGGCCGGAACGATCGTCGGCACCGCTGACGACCAGAGCCTGTCCTGGCATGGCATCACGCTGTACGGCATCATCGACGTCGGTGTTCAGAACCAGACGCATGGCGCGCCGATCAGTGATTTCTATCCCGCGGGCAGCGCGGATATCGTTCAGAAGAACAGCAATCATTCGGTCACGGGCGTGACGCCGAACAACTTGAGCCAGTCCAGGATCGGCCTGCAGGGCAATGAGCCGATCTACGCCGATTGGTCCGGTGTGTTCAAGCTGGAAACCTGGTTCAATCCCCAATCCGGCGAGCTCAGCGACGGATTGAAATCGCTGGTTCAGAACAATGGCCGCTCGGCGGCGTCGGGGACCCAGAACACCAACCTGGACAGCAGCGTGGCCGGCCAGGCCTTCCAGCAGTCCTTCGCTGGATTCAGCTCCAAGACCTACGGCACGATCACGTTCGGCCGGCAGAACACCACATTGGCGGATGGCATTTCCAAGTACGACCCGAACTACGCCGCACAGGCCTTCTCGCTGATCGGGCTGTCGGGAACGACCGCGGGCGGCGGCGACACGGAGGATCGGCGGCTCGATGACTCGTTGAAGTACACGGCGAACTACGGGCCGGTTCACGCCGGTGCCCTTTATAAGTTCAACCAGTCCACCGGCGCCGCCGGCTCGGCCTTCCAATTGTCTTTGGGTGCCGATTATGCGGGTCTTTCGGTCGATGCGTACTATTCCAAGATAAGAGACGCGATTGGCGCATCCGCGCTCAGTGCTGCCCAGGTCGGCGATTTGGCCGGATTGGGCTACTCACCCAGCAATACGCTGGCGGCAACCGTTTCGGACAATACGTCCTGGGCCATCATGGGCTTGTACGACATGGGTACCGTGAAGTTCTTTGCAAGCTATGAGCATATCCAGTTCGCAAACCCCGAGACTCCGCTCAAGGCGGGAGTCAATTTCGCCGCCTACACGTTCGGCTTCGTCAGCAATACGGCGTTTCCCACCGACAAGGAGATGGAAGTTTTTTGGGCCGGCATTAGATACACGGTCATACCGGATCTGGACCTGGTCGGCGCCTTCTACGGCTATCACCAGAACTCCTACGGCATAGGCTCGACAGCCGGCTGCAATAGCAGCATCGCGGGAACCTGCAGCGGTACCACGGATGCCTATTCCTTGTTGGCCGACTATCGGCTGACCAAGCGGTTCGATGTGTACGCGGGTTCCATGTATACCGGCGTGCATGACGGTCAGGCGAATGGGTATGCATTCCATACGACCGACATCACCACGACGACGGGCGTGCGGTTCAAGTTCTAAATTCTCGAGAGAACGAAACCGACTTCATGGCCGCAAGAGCAGCGGCCATGAAGTTGACACGCGCAGGCCAAGGCGCGTAGGATCTGCCTCCACGGACGTTCTGGCCGGGGGGATGCTTTCAGCATGATCGGTGCACAAAAGAAGCGCGGCGGATGGAGCTGGTGGTACCTGCTTTTCGTCATCCAGTTTGCCGTGGCTCTCTGGCCTCCCTTTTACAATAGGGTGGAACCCACCCTGATTGGCATTCCGTTCTTTTACTGGTTCCAGCTTCTCTGGGTCATCGTCAGCGCGGTGTTCACGGCGATCGTCTATTTCGCCACCAGTGATTGAAAAGAACTAACGCCAGAGGATCGTCGTGCCGGATGTGAACTGGATTGCGCTGGGCATCTTCGTGGTGCTGTTCGGCTGTGTCGCCTGGCTGGGTTTCGCCGCTGCTCGCTGGCGCAAGGGCGATCTCGATCAGCTCCACGAATGGGGACTCGGAGGAAGACGTTTCGGCACGCTCATCACCTGGTTTCTGGTCGGCGGCGATGTCTATACGGCCTATACCTTCATCGCGGTTCCCGCGCTTGCCTTCGGCGCCGGCGCCGTGGCGTTCTTCGCGGTGCCGTACACCATCATCATTTACCCCCTGCTGTTTCTGGTATTTCGGCGGCTCTGGCATGTATGCCACAAGCACGGCTACATCACGGCAGGTGATTTCGTGCGCGGCCGCTTCGGAAATCGCTGGCTGGCGCTGGCAGTGACGGTGACGGGAATCGTTGCGACCATGCCGTACATCGCCCTGCAATTGGTCGGCATACAGGTCGTGATCGGCGCACTCGGCATCTCGGGGACGGGAATGGGCGCGGACTTACCGCTGCTCGCCGCCTTTGTCGTGCTCGCCGCCTTCACCTATTCGAGCGGGCTGCGCGCGCCGGCGTCGATTGCCATCGTCAAGGATCTACTGATTTACGCCACGGCCTTGGTGGCAATCATCGTCATTCCGATCGAGCTGGGAGGATTCGGCAAGATCTTCGCGGCGGTTCCGGCAAACAAGCTGCTGCTGGCGGTCCCCGGGCCGAATACGACGGGCGCTTACAGCGGTTATGCCACATTGGCGCTGGGTTCGGCGCTGGCGCTGTTTCTGTATCCCCATTCGCTCACGGGGATTCTGAGCGCCAGCAGCGGCCATGCCATCCGGCGCAACGCCGCCATGCTGCCGGCCTACAGTGTGGTGCTGGGCTTGCTCGCCCTGTTCGGCTTTTTCGTGATTGCCGCGGGGGTCGACAAGCTGCCGGAGTACGCTGCGGGCTTCAAGCAATTCGGCAGCAATTTCGCGGTGCCGGCGCTGCTGCTGCACAGCTTTCCGTCCTGGTTCGTGGGTATTGCCTTTGCCGCGATCGGAATTGGCGCCCTGGTGCCGGCCGCCATCATGTCGATCGCGGCCGCGAATCTCTACACGCGCAATATTCACCGTGAGTTCATCAACGGCAATCCGACCGCCAAACAGGAGGCGCAGATTGCGAAACGGGTGTCGCTGATCGTCAAGGGCGGCGCGCTGGTCTTCATCCTGTTCGTGCCGACGAAATATGCCATTGAGCTGCAGCTGCTCGGCGGCATCTGGATCATTCAAACACTGCCGCCGGTGATGCTGGGCGCCTATACCCGCTGGTTCAATTCCTGGGCGCTTCTCGCGGGCTGGGCCGTGGGTACCTTCGCGGGCACGACCATGGCCGTCGCGACGAATTTAACGACCACCTTTCCGCTCGTGGTCGGCAGCCATACCTTCCCGGGCTACACGGCCGTCTACACGGTCATGCTGAATCTGGCGGTGGCGGCCGTGCTCACTCCGGTGTTCAACGCGATGAGTTCAGGGCGCCCGCCGGCCGATGAGACCGTCGCGGCCGACTATCACGTCTGACGGGCGGGCGAATGTCAAAACCATTGGCGGTCATTACAGGCGCCTCGAGCGGCATCGGGATGGTGTTTGCGCGCCGGCTCGCACCGGATCACGACCTGCTGCTCGTTGCCCGGCGCCAGGATCGTCTGGCCGCGTTGGCAGCGGAGCTGACCGCACGGCACGGATCGGTGGTCGGCGTCATCGTTGCCGATCTGACCAACGCCGCGGATTTGGCCGTGGTGGCGGATCGAATCGCCGCCGAACCCAATCTCGCTCTGCTGGTCAACAACGCGGGATTCGGCTACCGAGCCGCCTTTTGGGAGGCGGACCTCAATGTGATCGAGGATATGCACCGCTTGCACGTGATGGCCATCATTCGTCTGACGCATTCGGCGCTGCGCGTACTCGTCGCACAAAATCGTGGTGCCGTCATCAATGTGTCCTCCGTCGCTTCGTTCGCGCAGCGCGCCGGCAGCGCGAGCTATGGTGCGACGAAGAGCTGGCTCAGCACGTTCACCGAGGGGCTGTACCTGGATTTGAAGAAAGCTGGATCGGCGGTCGCCGTTCAAGCTCTCTGCCCGGGATTCACTTATTCGGGATTCCACGACGGCATGGCCGAGGACCGGCATCGCATCGCTCCCGCAGCCTTTTGGCTGACGGCTGACCGGGTGGTGGATGATTCCTTGAGAGCGCTGGCTCGAGGGACACTCTTCGTCGTGCCCGGATGGCGCTATAGATGGCTCGTCGGCGTACTCACGAAACTGCCGACTTGGCTGAAGCTGCGTCTCGAGTCCCGCGGACTTCGCCGCGACCCGCGGAAGGCGCCCTGATGTTGAGCGTTTAGTGGCATTCACCCGGGAGGCTAAGATGCGGCCCGGCAACGGGAACAGTTGCCGGGCCGCATCTTAGCCTCCCGGACGAAGTCTCATACCGCTCGACATCACTGCGCCAAAAGCACCGGCACTCTCGCACAAATAATCGCAGAGAGATTCAAACGGATGGATGGATTGCCTTATTGGCGTCCGCTATATACGGTAGAATATACCGAGAATCGACTCTTGCCCGGCATCTGTGCTGATGCCGACGGTAATCCGGGCTGCCGCCATGCGCGGTTGCTCTCGAGCGAAATAGCCAAACAACTTTAAGAAGGCGATGTCTATGAGATCATCCAGGTCGATTGCGGCCAGTTCTGTTGTTTTCTTGCTGAGTTCGGGCGTCGTCTGGGCGCAAACGCTCGCCGCCAATACCGACACTACGGGAGCATCGGACGGGCTCGATCAAATCATCGTGACCGGCTCGCGCCAGTCTGGGCTCAAGGCGGCGGACAGCCCGGCCCCGATCCAGGTCATCGGCGTCGAGGCGCTCCGGGCCACGGGCGCCCCCGATCTCCCGACGGCGCTCGCGCAGGTCGTGCCTTCCTTCGTGATGCAGGCCTACGGCAACGATCTTGCGGGCGAGACCTTGCAGGCGAAGCTGCGGGGCCTGAGCTGCAACGATGTGCTGGTGCTCGTCAACGGCAAGCGGCGGCATACCACGGCGAACATCGAGATCGATCCGGGCGATCCGTACCAGGGATGCGCGGGCGTCGACTGGAGCATGATTCCGCTCGATTCCATCGATCACATCGAGGTGCTGACCGACGGCGCCGCGGCGCAGTACGGCAGCGACGCCATTGCCGGGGTGGTCAATATCATTCTCAAGAAGAACTCCTCGGGCGGCACCATCACCGGGACCTATGGCAATTACATGGACGGCGGCGGCAATACGGGCGATGTGTCGGCAAACGTGGGTTTCGCCCCCATCGATAACAGTTATGTGAATCTCACGGCCGAAGTGCACCATCATGGCGACAGCAATCGAGGCCAGATCGATCCGCGGGTGATCAACGCGGCCGCTTCCGGTACTTATCCCAATGACAATGTCGTCAACGCACCGGGGTATCCGAATTTGAACGGCCAGGAAGGCGACGCCGAGTACGAACAGAAGATCTTCGCGCTGAACGCCGGATTCGACTTCGGCAACGGCCAGGAGTTCTATGCCTTCGGCACCTACGGCGACAAGACGGCCGCCGCGTTCCAGAATTACCGCACGCCCAGCAAGGTCTCCTATACCGATCCGGCGACGGGGGTCACCACCTATCCGTTTCCTTTCGGTTTCGACCCGCAAGAGTTGACGCACGAGACGGATTACTCCATCACCGCCGGCTTCAAGGGCGTCGTCGCGCTGTGGAATTGGGATTTGAGCAGCACCTACGGCGGCGACAAACCCAAGATTTTCACCTTGAATTCCGCCAACAGCGCTGTCTATGCATCGACCGGAATTCCGACGCCGTCGAATTACTACGATGGATTTTTGCAGACGACGCAGTGGACTTCGACGCTCGACTTCAATCGTGACTTCGACGTCGGAATGGCGGGTCCGTTGAACGTGGCCTTTGGCGCTGAATACCGGCGCGATACCTACGGTGTCGGGGCGGGTGTTCCGATTTCGTATGAGGAGGGCGGCGCGCAATCCTATCCCGGCTTCACGCCCACCGATGCCGGCACCCACGATAGAAGAAATGAAGCGGTGTACATCGATTTCGCGGCCAAGCCCGTCGACAAGCTGCGAGTCGATGCCGCCGCCCGCTACGAGCACTACAGCGATTTCGGCAGTGCGACCTTGGGAAAGCTCACCGCGCGGTATGATTTCGCGCCGGAGTTTGCCGTGCGCGGCACTGCCAGCAATGGCTTTCGAGCGCCGACGCTGGCAGAAGAGTTCTACTCTGCCACCAATGTCACCTCCAATACCGCGACCGTTCAATTGCCCCCCAACTCGCCGGGAGGCAAACTGCTGGGTCTCGGCAACGGCCTGCAAGCCGAGCATTCGGTCAATCTGAGCCTCGGCTTGCTGTGGCGGCCGACGCCCGGCGTCAACGCAAGCTTGGATATTTACCAGATAAGCATCACCAACCGCATCGTCCCCACGGGCGTCCTCGACGGCACCGTCAACGGTGTTCCGCTGCCCTCGGCGTCGGCGGTCAATGCCGCCATCGCAGCGAATGGAAATTCCCTCGACCCGGATGTGGTGCAGAATGGCACGACAGGGGTGTCCACTTTCGCCAACGGCATCGATACCCGCACGCACGGCGCGGATCTGGTGTTCAATTTCCCCAACGATTACGCCTTCGGTCACGTGAATTGGTCGGTCGGGGCGGAGTACAATCAGACCGTCATCACCCGCGTCCCGGGTACACCAGCCGAATTGGTGGGGTTGACGCTGTATAACGCCGAGTCGCTTTCCGACATCACCACCGCGAGTCCGAAATACGTCGTCAACCTCGGCGCCCTGTGGACGCTGGGCAAGGCGTCGGTCAATCTCGTGGAAAAAATCTACGGGCCGGCCTCGGAGTGGGAAAACGACGACGGCGACAACCCCGCGAATGCTCTCGAGTATTTCCGCTCGGAGACGGGCGTGACGGCGATCACCAACCTCGACCTGGGCTATCAGTTCACGCACTATTTCCGCATGAATATCGGGGCGCTCAATCTATTCGACCGTTATCCGGACAAGCTCAACGGCACGCTGCGCTCTCATTTGGATAATCTTGCCTACAATGACAACCTGGGGGTGCAGCAGTACCCCTCCTTCTCTCCGATCGGCATCGACGGTGGCTTTTACTACGTCAAGGCCACCTTCAGCTTCTGATCTCGTTTGAGCCTCGGGGGGCGGGCGGCGGGGCTGCCGGCCGCCGCCTCCCGTAGGGCGTTTCTAAGTTGCGGATTTTCCTTTAATTTCTCGCATTTCACAAAACTGTCACAATTCGCATCGATAATTTTGGGCTCATCCAGACGTCTGCCCGTGAATTTCACGCGGTCCAATCTCGAACCGGAGCGAATATAAGTGAGAATAATCAACGGTCTTGTGATTGCAGCGGCCGCGTCTGTGGGCATGGTGGCTATGGCGGCGGCAGACATCTCGGGAGCGGGCGCCACTTTTCCCTACCCGATCTATGCCAAATGGGCGGATGCCTACAAGAAACTGACCGGAGTGGGTCTCAACTATCAGTCCATCGGGTCGGGCGGCGGCATCAAGCAGATCAAGGCCAAGACGGTCACCTTCGGCGCTTCTGACATGCCTTTGAAGCCCGAAGATTTGCAGGCTGCGGGCCTCCTGCAATTTCCCATGGTCATCGGCGGGGTGGTGCCCGTGGTGAACATCAAGGGGATTCAGGGCGGCCAATTGCACTTGGACGGGGCCACGGTGGCGAGCATTTATCTGGGCGACATCACGCAGTGGGACGATCCGCAGATCAAGCGCCTGAATCCGAAATTGGCCCTGCCGAGCACGGCGATCGCACCGGTGTACCGCTCGGACGGCTCAGGGACGAACTTCCTGTTCTCCGATTACTTGTCCAAGGCCAACCCCAAATTCAAGTCGAGCATCGGTGCGAATACGTCCGTGCAATGGCCGGCGGGGATCGGGGCCAAGGGCAATGAGGGTGTCGCCAACATGACCACCCAGACCGACGGCGCGATCGGCTATGTCGAGTATGCCTATGCCAAGCAGAATAAGATGGCGTACGCCCTGCTCACCAACAAATCGGGCGCCGTGGTGGCTCCCAGCGCCGATTCTTTTCAGGCGGCAGCGGCCAATGCCGACTGGGCCCATTCGGACGGCTACTACTTGATATTGACCGATCAAGCGGGCGCCAAGAGTTGGCCGATCACCGGGGCCAGCTTCATTCTGCTGTACAAGCAGCCTACCGATGCGACTGCCGTCAACGAAGCGTTGAAGTTCTTTGCCTGGGCGTACAAGGATGGCGCTAGTATGGCGGCCGAGCTGGACTACGTACCCTTGCCCGCGCCGCTGATCGACCAGGTCAAAAAGACCTGGACCTCGGAGATCACATCGGCGGGCCATCCGGTGTGGAGCGGCAAATAGCGGGAGCGAAACCGACATCGTGGCGATAATCGATCCGAGGCACGCCGCAAAGCAGTTGATTTACGAGACGAATCTTCCGTTCAGCCACGCTGGGCGCGGCGATTCTCGTGCTATTGATCCTTGGCGGAGTAGCCATCTCGCTCGTGCGCGGTGCATGGCCGGCGGTGCAGTCACTTCGGGTTCTCGTTCGTCACGCGCGAGATATGGAATCCCGTAACCGACGAGTACGGCGCACTGGCGCCGATTTACGGCACGATCGTCACCTCGGCGATCGCCATGCTGCTGGCGGTGCCGGCGGGGTTCGGTATCGCGCTGTTTCTGACCGAACTCTGTCCTCCGCTGTTGAAACGGCCGATAGGCGTCGCCGTCGAATTGCTGGCCGCCGTGCCCAGTATCATTTTCGGCATCTGGGGTTTGTTCGTGCTGGCGCCGATGCTGCAGCGGCACGTACAGCCCTGGCTGATAGGGCACTTTGGGCACATGCCCTTCGTCGGGCATCTGTTCAAGGGGCCGCCCTATGGCATCGGGATTCTCACCGCAGGCGTGGTCCTGGCCATCATGGTGCTGCCCTTCATTGCGGCAACCATGCGTGACGTCTTCGATACCGTGCCTCCCATGCTCAAAGAATCCGGATACGGGCTGGGTGCCACCACCTGGGAAGTCATGTGGAACGTGGTCGTACCGCATTCGCGCGTGGGCATCGTCGGCGGAGTGATGCTGGGCCTGGGGCGGGCGCTCGGCGAAACCATGGCGGTGACTTTCGTGATCGGCAACGCGCATCGAATCAGCTCCTCCTTGCTGGCTCCCGGTACCACCATATCTTCGGCCATCGCCAACGAGTTCACCGAAGCGGTGGGCGATCTCTATACCTCGTCGCTCATTGCGCTCGGCTTGCTGCTGTTTCTCATCACCTTCACCGTGATTGCGGCGGCCCAGGCCATGCTGCGGCGCCTGGAGCGGGGCGGAGGGTCTGTCGCATGAAACGGCGCGCCTTGCGCAAGGCAAAGAACGCCGCGTTTCTCGCGCTCTCTCTGATCGCCACCATGACGGGGCTGGTCTGTCTGGCCGCGATTCTGTGGACCCTGCTGTCGCACGGGTTCGCGGGAATGTCCTGGCATCTCTTTACGCAGATGACTCCGCCGCCCGGCAATCAAGGCGGCCTGCTCAATGCCATCTACGGCAGCGCGGTGATGACGCTGCTCGGCATATTGATCGGATCGCCCATCGGCGTTCTGGCCGGCACCTATCTGGCGGAATACGGCCGCAACTCGCGCCTGAGCGCGGTCATTCGTTTCATCAACGATGTGCTGTTGAGCGCCCCCTCCATCATCATCGGCCTGTTCGTCTATGAAATCGTCGTGGTGCGCATGGGCCATTTTTCCGCCATCGCCGGCGCCCTTGCGCTGGCGATACTGGCGATTCCGGTGACCTTGCGCACCACCGAAGATATGCTCAATCTGGTGCCGGTCGGCATGAAGGATTCCTCCGCGGCGCTCGGCGCCTATCCCTGGCGCACCACGATCAGCGTGCTGTATCCCGCGGCGCGCAGCGGCATCGTCACCGGCCTGCTGCTGGCCATCGCCCGCATCAGCGGGGAGACCGCGCCGCTGCTGTTCACGGCGCTCAACAATCAGTTTTGGAGCACGCACTTGAACGCGCCGATGGCGAATCTTCCGGTCGTCATATTCCAGTTCGCCTTGAGTCCCTACAAGGATTGGCAGGATCTTGCGTGGGCCGGCGCCTTGATCATCACCGTGACGATATTGGTGCTCAGCATCTCCGCGCGGGTGATACTGGCGCTGCTGCAGGCCGAGCGAGGGTCCGGCCGATGATGCCCTCGACAAAACCGCCGAAGCATTTGAAAATGCGCGCGCCGCTCGTGGTGCCGCCGGAGCCGGCGAAGGATCTGGGGCCGCCGAAGATCGAAATTCGCGCCTTGAATTTCTACTACGGCGAGTCGCAGTCGCTGCGCAACATCAACATGTCCCTGGCGGACCATTCCATCAGCGCGTTCATCGGGCCGTCGGGCTGCGGCAAGTCGACGCTTGCTGCGCGTGCTGAACCGCATGTACGCCCTGTATCCGAATCAGCGCGCCGAAGGCGAGGTGCTCATCGGCGGCCGCGATATTCTGGGGCCCACGGTGGACGTCGCCGAACTGCGCTACCGGGTCGGCATGGTGTTCCAGAAGCCGACGCCGTTTCCGATGTCGGTGTTCGACAATGTGGCGTTCGGCTTGCGGCTGGGCGGCGGGGTCCGCGGCGCGGAACTGAAGTCGCGCGTCGAGTCCGCGCTGCGCGATGCGGCGATTTGGGACGAGGTCAAGGACAAGCTGCATGCCGACGGCCGCAGCCTGTCCGGCGGGCAGCAGCAGCGTGCTGTGCATCGCGCGGGCGATCGCAGTGAAGCCCGAAGTGCTGTTGCTCGACGAGCCGACGGCGGCGCTCGATCCGATTTCCACATTGCGGGTCGAGGAGACCCTGCAGGCGCTGCGCGAGAAGTATTGCATCGTGGTGGTCACGCACAATCTGCAGCAGGCGGCGCGCGTGTCGAACGTCACCGGATTCATGTACATGGGGGAACTGGTGGAAATAGGCCCATCCAGCCAGATATTTCACCTCGCCGAAGGATCGAAGAACCGACGACTACATCACCGGACGGTTCGGCTGAGACAGCGCATGGACGAATTCTCCTTCACCTCGCGCACCGCCGCAGCCTCGCGGGCCAATGGAGCTGCGCCGTCTCGCGAGTCGGTGAACGATTTCGTCATGAGGGCGCGCGGCGTGAACGTCCACTACGGCGACAAGCACGCCGTCAAGAATGTCGATCTCGACATAGGGCGCAATCAAGTGCTGGCCATGATCGGACCGTCGGGATGCGGAAAATCCACCTTCCTGCGCTGTCTCAATCGCATGAACGACACGATCGCGGCCGCGCGGGTCGACGGCGTAATCACGCTGGATGGGTTCAACATTTACGATCGCAAGCAGGACGTCGCGCAGCTGCGTGCGCGCGTCGGGATCGTATTCCAGAAGCCCACGCCGTTCCCGCACTCGATCTACGCCAACGTGGCGTACGGACCGCGGATTCACGGCCTGACCCGGAGCCGCAGCGACATGGACGAACTGGTCCAGACCAGTCTGGCGCGCGCCGGACTCTGGGATGAAGTGAAGGATCGCCTGTCGACCCCGGGCACCAGTCTTTCCGGAGGACAGCAGCAACGGTTGTGCATTGCGCGCACCATCGCCGTGAATCCCGAAGTCATACTGATGGACGAACCTACGTCGGCTCTGGACCCCATTGCGAGCGCAAATATCGAGGACCTGATCGATGAATTGCGCGCCAACTACGCCATCGTCATCGTGACGCACAATATGCAACAGGCAGCGCGGGTATCGCAGCGCACGGCATATTTCCACATGGGCGATCTGGTCGAAGTCGGTCCGACAGAACGGATTTTCACCAACCCGCAGCAGAAGCTGACGGAAGACTACATCACCGGCCGCTTCGGTTGACGTGGGCCGCCGCTTCCTTGGAGCGCCCCGGCGGCATCCTGAGCGGCATCACCATCATGGGCGCGGCCGACGTTGCGATGTGGCTGGCCATCATGACCGAGCGCGGTACGGCCGAGTGCCGCGCCGCCAACGGAGAGCTGCTGGCGCATCACGTACTCGGCGGGCGGCTTGCGACTGGACTTGCATGCGCATATGATGCGCATGCAGGAGATGCAACCATGAAGGCTTACCGGCGCGATGCTCGAAAACGCGCAGTCAATCTGACTTTGAGCGAAGACCTGGTGCAGGAAGCCAAGGTGATGACCGACAATCTTTCCGGTGTCGTTGAGTCTCTTTTGTCCGAATTCGTCGCGCAAGAGCGAAAGCAGCGTCTCGCCAAAGCGAAAGCCCTCGAGGCTACCATCCTAATGTGGAACGAGTTCAATGCTAATTCCGGCTCGATTGCCGACGAGTATTCGTCACTCTAATGCCCCAGTTCGACGTGCATCGCAATTTGGGCAAACATCGGGATAGCATTCCGTTTGTCGTAGTTGTTCAATCCTCTCAGTTCAACGAATACCGTCGAAGAGTGGTTGTTCCATTGGTTCGAAGATCGGCGCTCGGCAAGGTGAGTCATGCCGGTTTTAATCCGACATTTAAAATTCGCGGTACGCCGGTAGTCTTGCATCCGCTCGAAATTGTCTCCATTCCCACCGACCAGCTCGGTGAATTGGTCGATTCTCTGAGCGACGAGAGTCAGCGAATCGTCGCTGCATTGGACGAACTTCTTACTCAAGTGTGGGAATAGTACCTCGGCACTGCGATGTTGAGCGGTTGACGGTATCCGCCCGCGGGGCTGAGCGGTTGCCGGGCAACGAGGAAGCAGTTGCCCGGCAACCGCTCAGCCCCTCGGGCGAATGCTCTCACCGCTCCACACCACCCCGCCGACGGCACCGAATCTGCTGCCTCTAGACGGTGATGTACCTCCTGCGCGGTGATGTACGTCGGCCAGTGCGCACGGTCAGGGGGGATAAGAAGCTGGACGCCAACTGATCCGGCCCGTTGGCGTCCAGCTTCTTATCCCCCCTGATCTTGTGAACCGGTCAACATCACCGTGCCGAAGGTATTAGTCAGTGTTGCGCAGGAGCTCGTTCAGGGAGGTTTTCGCGCGGGTTTGGGCGTCCACCCGTTTGACGATGACGGCGCAGGCGAGGGCATATTTGCCGTTCTTCGCGGGCAGGGAGCCGGGCACCACCACGGCGCCTGCGGGGACGCGGCCATACAGAACTTCGTCGCGCTCGCGGTCATAGATACGCGTGCTCTGGCCGATGAACACGCCCATGGATATCACCGCGCCCGATTCGATGATGACGCCCTCGACGATCTCGGAGCGCGCGCCGATGAAGCAATCATCCTCGATGATGGTGGGGCTGGCCTGCAGCGGCTCGAGCACGCCGCCGATGCCGACACCGCCGGACAGGTGCACGTTCTTGCCGATTTGCGCGCAGGAGCCCACCGTTGCCCAGGTATCGACCATGGTGCCCGAGTCCACGTAGGCGCCGATGTTGACGTAGCTCGGCATCAGCACGGCATTCGACGCGATGAATGCGCCGCGCCGCACCGTCGCGGGCGGTACCACCCGCACACCGGCCTCGGCGAAACGCGCCGCGTTCCAGCCCGCATACTTCAATGGCACCTTGTCGTAGAAATTGAGCGCCCCGGCCTCAACCGGAGCGTTGTCCGCAATGCGAAACGACAGCAGCACGGCCTTCTTCAGCCATTCATTGACCCGCCATGCCCCCTCGACCTTCTCCGCCACGCGCAGAGTCCCCGCATCGAGCAGCCCGATCACGCTCTCCACCGCCCCGCGCGTTTCCGCGGAAACGTTCGCCGGTGTGATCTTGGCCCGCGCCTCGAAGGCGTTTTCAATCGTCGCTTGTAATTCGTGATATGACATGGAGGCTCGCAAGTTCCGCAATTACATAGGGCCCGCCATCTTAAACGAACCCCTCCCAAAGTCCCCCCGTAAAATTGAACGCCGCGACTCTCACTGTCCCACGCCCGTCGCGCTAAGCAGCGGTAGAGGGGTCGGTGTCTGTGGATCGACAACTGATCCAGCCCGTTGTCGATCCACAGATACCGACCCCTCTACCGCTCCTTGACTCGGTGAGGCGTTGTTACCTCTGAGAGTCGCGCCGATCAAGCGCCCGCACCAGCGAATCCTGCACCCGCTGACAAGCCTCCTCCTGCAGCAGACCACCCTCGGCATCAGTGATGTAGAACACATCCTCGGCGCGCTCGCCGACCGTCATGATCTTGGCGCCGTTGATCGCCACGCGCTCGGTCCGGAAGACCTTGCCGACTTCGGAGAGCAGTCCCGGACGATCGGCGGCGATCAGTTCGAGAATCGTGCGGCCGTTGCGGTTGTCGATGCTGAAATTAACCTGGGTGGGCGTCGAGAACATGCGGACCTGGCGCGGCGCGCGGCGCGTTACCGTCGCCGGCGAATCCTCGGGCTGCCGCAAGTTGCGCCACAGCCCTTGTTCGATTTCCCGGATGCGCGCCGCGTCGGCGATCACCGCGCCGTTGTCTTCGAGCACCACATAGGTCTCCAGGCTGAAACCGTTGGCGCTGGTGATCAGCCGGGCGTCGACGACGTTGAGTCCCATTTGATCGAGGACCGCGGTGGTTCTCGCGAAGCTTCGCAGCAGGCGGGGGGCGTAGGTGAACACCGCCGTGCCGCCGCGGTCCGTCAGCTGCCGAATGGCGACCAGAGGCGCGTCGTCGCGTGGATGGCGGTCCGCGAGCAGCGCGGTCTGCCAGGCGATCTCCTCCGGCGTGTAGCGCAGGAAGTAGGCTTCAGTCCACTGCGCCCAGACCTGCGAAATCAGATCCGCCGGAACGTCGGGCATCTGTGCGCGCGCCTGCTCCTGTGTCTCGCGGATCAGTTCCTCCTGGTCCACCGGGGTCTCGAGGCCGCGGCGCAGGGCGCGCTTGGTGCGTTCGTAGAACTCCTCGAACAGACGCGCCTTCCAGGCATTCCACAGTTTCGGGTTGGTGCCGCGCACGTCCGCGACGGTCAACACATAGAGGTAATCCAAGTGAGCCTGATCTCCGACCCGGCGCGCGAAATCATGAATGATGTCGGGATCGCTGATGTCCTTCTTCTGCGCGGTGATGGATAGGATCAAATGATTTTTCACCAGCCACGCGACCAGCCGCGCCTCGTACCGGCCGAGTCCCTGTTCGAGGCAGAACGCCTCGGCGTCGACCGCTCCCAATTCCGAGTGATCGCCGCCGCGGCCTTTGGCGATGTCGTGAAACAACGCGGCAAGATAGGCGATCTCCTGGCGCGGCAGTGACTGCATGATCTGGCTCAGGGCCGGAAATTCGTCGTTGAATTTCGGCATCGCCAGGCGTCGCAGGTTGCTGACCACGAACAAGGTGTGCGCGTCCACGGTGTAGGCGTGGAACAAGTCGTACTGCATGCGTCCGACCACGCGGCCGAAAGCGGGAATGTAGCGGCCGAGCACTCCGTACAGATTCATGCGCCGCAGCTCATGCGTGACCCCGACGGGGGCGCAGAGAATTTCAATGAACAGCCGGTGGTGGCGCGGATTTTGCCGGAACTCTTCGTCGATGAGCCCGACGTGCGTGCCGATGAGACGGATGGTTTCGGCGCGCACGCCGCGCAGCTGCGGGTGCTGCTGCAAGAGCACGAACATCTCGAGCAAGGCGGATGGGTGGCGCGCGAAGACTTCCGCATGCGTCACTTCCAAATAATCGTTGCGGATCTGGAAGCGCGCGTTGATCGGCAGCGGAGGGCCGCTTTGCGTCAGGATGGCCTCGCGAAACAGCTGCAGCAGCATTTCGTTCATCAGGCTGACGTCCATGACGGTGCGATAGTATTTCTGCATCAGCTGTTCGACGGCCAGCGTGAAGCTGGCGTCCTCGTAGCCGAACATTTTCGCCAGCTTGATTTGATAGTCGAACAGCAGCCGGTCCTCGCGCCGCCCGGTCAGCGCATGGAGGCCGAAGCGCACCTTCCAGAGAAACGACTGGCCCGCCTTGAGCTTGCGCAATTCATCGCGGGTCAGGAAACCGTGCGCCACCAGCTCATCGAGAGTGTCGGTGCCGAAATGGCGCTTCGCCACCCAGCCAATGGTGTGGATGTCGCGCAGGCCCCCGGGGCTCGATTTGACGTTGGGCTCGAGGTTGTACGCGGTGTCGAAGTAGCGGTGATGGCGCTCGGTCTGCTCCTTGATCTTGGCTTCGAAGAAGTCTTGCGAGGTCCAGAGGCGGTCTGATGCCAGCGCGCGGCGCATGCCGGCAAACAGCGATTCAGGGCCCGCGAGCAGGCGCGCTTCGAACAAGGTGGTCGCGACGCTGATATCGGCCAGGCTCTCGCGCTGGCAGTCGTCGATGGAGCGCACGCTGTGGCCGACCTCGAGGCCGATATCCCAGAGAAACGTCAGAAACTTTTCGATGTCCGGCTGCCAATCGGCGGAATCGCTCTTCGGCAGCAGCACCATGATGTCGATATCCGAGCTGGGGTGCAGCTCGCCGCGTCCGTAGCCGCCCACGGCCACCAGCGCCAGATCCTGGGCAAATTTGCCGGTGTGGCCTACCCAGGCGGCACGCAAGGTGATATCGACCAAACGAGCACGGTCTCGAACGAGGTCTTCGACGGCTTCGTCGGCGGCGAAGCGCTCCTGCAGCAGCTCGGTGCCCCGTTCCAGGACCTGCCGGAAGACGATGGGGGAGAACTGGCCCTCCTCGAGAGCCTCGGGTACGGTCCTCAGATAGGGCCAGTCGGCGGGTTGATCGAGAAATTTGCCGTGGGCGTTCAAGAAGCCGCCGCGGCGGCCGGCAAACCGACGCCCGCGCCCAGGGTAAGCACCTCAAAACCTTGGTCCGTGACCAGAATCGTGTGTTCCCACTGAGCGGACAGCGACTGATCCTTGGTCACCACCGTCCAGCCGTCGGGAAGCAGCCGCACATCGCGGCGCCCGGCGTTGATCATGGGTTCGATGGTGAAAGTCATTCCCGCCGTCAGTTCGAGACCCGTACCGGGTTTGCCGTAGTGCAACACCTGCGGATCTTCGTGATAAATGCGGCCTATGCCGTGCCCGCAGTATTCACGCACCACGGAGAAGCTGTTGCTCTCGGCATAGGTCTGAATGGCGTAGCCGATGTCGCCCAGCCGCGCACCCGGCTTGACCACGCGAATGCCGCGCCACATGGCTTCATGGCAGGTGGCGGTCAGGCGGCGGGCGAGAACCGCGGCGTTGCCGACGAAGTACATCCGGCTGGTGTCGCCATGAAAACCGTCGCGAATCACGGTGACGTCGATATTGATGATATCGCCGCTCTTCAGGCGCTTATCGCCCGGTATTCCATGGCATACGACATGGTTGACCGAGGTGCAGATGGTTTTGGGGAATCCGCGGTAATTCAGATTGGCCGGTATGGACTTGAGTTCGTCCACGATGAAGTCATGGCAGCGCTTGTCCAACTCGTCAGTGGTTGCCCCGGGCTGGACGAAGGGCTCGATCATGTCCAGCACGCTGGCGGCCAGCCGGCCGGCGGCGCGCATTTTTTCCTGTTCGGCGGGTGTTTTGATGGTCACGGTCATAGGGGTAGGCTTTGTTTCCGGTAGATCTTCATGGTATAAAGCGCGGCTATTTTTAACAACCCCACACGCGTGTCGTCACAATCGGCTGGGTGCCCGGCGAGACCCTGAGAACTGAAGCTTCAAAGCTTGGGATTTCAAGGCTTCGACGGGTTGCCGATTGGGATACGCGGAGGCTCAACCCGACAGGAGTATTTTATGACCAGCGTGTCTATGCGACAGATGCTGGAAGCGGGCGTCCATTTTGGACATCAAACCCGCTTCTGGAACCCCAAGATGGCTCCCTTCATCTTCGGCGAACGTAACAAGATCCACATCATCAATCTGGAAAAGACCCAGCCCCTGTATACCCAGGCGGCGGCTTTCATCAAAGGCGTGGCCGCGGAGGGCGGGAAGGTGCTGTTCGTCGGCACCAAACGGTCGGCCCGGGACGCCGTGCAGAAGGAGGCCACCCGTTGCAGCATGCCCTATGTGAACCAGCGCTGGCTGGGCGGCATGTTGACGAATTTCAAGACCATTCGGCAGTCCATCAAGCGGCTCAACGAATTGGACGATATGGCGCAGAGCGGAGCCCTGGACAGGCGCGGCAAGAAAGAGGCTCAGATGCTGCGCCGTGAGATGGATAAGCTGCTGCGCAGCCTGGGCGGCATCCGCGACATGACGGCGCTGCCCGACGCCCTGTTCGTGATCGATGTCGGCCATGAGCAGATCGCGATTCACGAGGCCCGCAAGCTCGGCATCCCGGTGGTTGCGGTGGTGGACACCAATTGCTCGCCCGACGGCATCGATTATGTGATCCCAGGCAACGACGACGCCATGCGTGCGATCCTGCTGTACGCCGGCGGCGTGGCCGAATCGGTGCTGGAAGGCAAGTCCTCCCTGCCCGAAGTCCCGGTCGGCGAGGACGAATTCGTGGAGCTGGACGAAGAAGGCAACCCGAAGAAGCGTTCGGCCGGCGGTCGCCGGCCGCCCCCGCCGGCACGCGGCGGACAGAAGAGGCCGCCGCCGCGCCGCAAGGCTCCGGTGACCGCGGCGCCGGGCGTGGCCGCCGTAGCCTCGCTCGACGAAGTCGAAGCCGACGATGTCGATGCCGCGGATACTCCGCCGGCAGAGACCCGCCCGGCCAGTGCCCCGCGGCGCCGGCCGGTAGGACGCAGCGCGCCGAGGCGCGGCGCCTAATCGGCACTTCAGCGGGCCGGCGCTCGAGAGTTCGACGCGCCGGCCCATCGTCAATGGTCAATATTGAGGGAAACTGCCGCTCGCGGCCGTTCTAAACCAATGAATATCACCGCAGATTCAGTCAAACAGCTCCGCGAGCGCACCGGCGCGGGAATGATGGAGTGCAAGAAGGCACTGGTCGAGACCCAGGGCGACCTGGACGCCGCCGCCGAACTGATGCGCAAATCCGGCCTCGCCAAGGCCGACAAGAAAGCGGCCCGCGTCGCGGCTGAAGGGACGGTCGCTGTCGAGCGGGACGGCAACAGCGCCGTGCTCGTGGAAATCAACTCCGAAACCGACTTCGTAGCACGCAGCGATGAGTTTCTGGCCTTCGCCCGTCAGGTGGCGCGGACGGCTCTCGAAAAGGCTCCCGCCGACGTAGCGGCGCTGCTCTCCCTGCAGCACGGCGCCACGACCCTCGAGGAGCAACGCCGGGCCTTGATCGCAAAAATCGGCGAGAACATCTCGGTCCGGCGCTTCGTGCGCGTGACCGCTCCCGGGGCGCTCGGCACCTATATTCATGGCGGCCGTATCGGCAGCCTCGTGGCGTTGAAGGGCGGCGATGAAGCCCTGGCGAAGGACTTGGCCATGCACGTCGCGGCCGCGAATCCTGCCTACATCGACGCGAGCGCCGTGCCCGCCGCCGTGCTCGACAAGGAACGCGAGATATCTGGCCGCGCAGACCAAGGGCGAGAAGAAGCCGCCGGAGATCATCGCCAAGATGGTCGAGGGCCGGCTGCGCAAGTATCTGGCTGAAATCACCTTGGTGGGCCAGCCCTTCGTCAAGGATCCGGACACCACGGTCGAGAAGCTGCTCAAGACGGCGAACGCCTCGGTGGTGCAATTCGTGCGCTACGCAGTGGGCGACGGCATCGAGAAGAAGCAGGACGATTTCGTCGGCGAGGTGATGGCTCAGGTGAAGGCGCAAGACAAGGGGAGTGGCGGCGCAACCCCGGGCGGCGGCGATCCCAAAAAACACTAGACCTCACGGCTGGACTGAAAGACCCCGCGCCTGCGGGGTCTTTTATAGTAGGGTACGGATACGAGATCATGACCAACACAAACGCCACGGCTCGCTATCGTAGAATTTTGGTCAAGTTGTCCGGCGAGGCGCTGCTCGGCGGCGAGGACTACGGCATCGACCCGGTCATCCTCAAGCGCATCGCCGGCGAAATTCGCGACCTGACCCAGATGGGGGTGCAGGTTGCGGTCGTATTGGGAGGCGGCAATATCTTCCGCGGCGCCGGTCTGGCCCGCGCCGGCATGGACCGGGTCACCGCCGATCACATGGGCATGCTGGCCACGGTGATCAATGCGCTGGCGATGCAGGACGCACTGGAGAAGTCTGGGGACCTATGCGCGCGTCATGTCGGCGCTGCGCATCAACGAGGTGTGCGAGGATTACATCCGGCGACGCGCGGTGCGGCATCTGGAGAAGGGCCGGGTGGTGATTTTCGGCGCCGGCACCGGCAATCCGTTCTTCACCACCGATACCGCGGCCAGCCTGCGCGCGATCGAAATCAATGCCGACATCCTGCTGAAGGCGACCAAGGTCAACGGCATCTACGACTCGGATCCGGTCAAGAATCCCGACGCCAAGCGCTATACGCGCTTGACCTTCGACAAGGTGTTGAACGATCGTCTCGATGTGATGGATGCCACGGCCATCGTCATGTGCCGCGAAAACAATCTGCCGCTGCAGGTGTTCAACCTGTTCAACGCCGGGGATTTGATGCGTATCGTTCTCGGCGAAGACGTCGGCACCGTCGTAACCGCCGAGCCTTAAGGGGGGCCTATGCTCGATGACTTGAAGAAGGACGCCACGCAGCGCATGCAGAAATGCGTGACGGCGTTCAGGGATCAGCTGAAGAAGCTGCGCACCGGCCGTGCGCATACCAGCCTGATCGAACACATCAAGGTCGACTACTACGGCTCGGAAATGCCGTTGAACCAGGTGGCCAACATCGCGACCGAGGATGCGCGCACCTTGACGGTGAGTCCCTGGGAAAAGGCCATGGTGCCGATCATCGAGAAGGCGATCTACAAGTCCGATCTCGGGTTGACCCCGAACACCGCCGGTCAGCTCATCCGCATCAACATGCCTGCGCTCACCGAGGAGCGCCGCCGCGACATCATCAAGGTGGTGAAATCCGAGGCGGAAAACGCCCGCGTGGCCGTGCGCGGCGTGCGCCGCGAGGTCATGACCGAACTGAAGGAGATGCTCAAGGAAAAGCTGATCGCGCAGGACGATGACCGGCGCGCCCAGGACGAAGTCCAGAAGCTCACCGACAAGCACGTCGCGGAGATCGATCAGGCCATGGCCGACAAGGAAAAGGAACTGATGCAGGTCTGATCATCGAGAAAGACCTGCACTCACCTAATGCCATGGCCGACTCGCCGCAGCATGTCGCGATCATCATGGACGGCAACGGCCGATGGGCCCGGTCGCGCGGCATGCCGCGAGCCGCCGGGCATCGCGCCAGCCTCAAGGTGGTGCGCAGAGTCGTGGAGGAATGCGCCAACCGCAATGTGCGTTATCTGACTCTGTTCGCCTTCAGCAGCGAGAACTGGCTGCGGCCTCCCGATGAAGTCGGCATGCTCATGAGCTTGTTTCTCGATGCCTTGGGACGCGAAGTCGCGGATTTGCACCGCAATCAGGTGCGTCTGGGCTTCATCGGCGACCGCGGGCTGCTCGGCGCCGCGCTCGAGCGGCGAATGCAGACGCGCGGAGCAGCTCACCGCGGGCAACTCGGGACTTCGGCTGATCGTGGCCCTGGCCTACGGCGGGCGCTGGGACATCGTCCAGGCCTGCCGTGCGCTCGCCGCAGATGCGGCGGCCGGCGCCTTGAACCCGGCCGAAATCGGCGAGCAGCAGGTCGCCGACCGTCTCGCGCTGGCCGGCATCCCCGATCCGGATCTGCTGATTCGCACGGGCGGCGAGCGGCGCATCAGCAACTTCCTGCTGTGGAATCTCGCCTACACCGAGTTATATTTTTCCGACGAGCTGTGGCCGGAGTTTTCGACGGAACATCTGGACGCCGCGTTCGAGTATTTCGCCCACCGCGAGCGCCGCTTCGGCAAGACCTCAGGGCAGCTCATTGCGAAAGCCGATGCGTAGGACGCCCAATGCTTAGGACGAGAATCCTCACCGCGGCGGTTCTTGCAAGCCTGCTGCTCGCGGGCTTGTTCCTGTTATCCGCCGCCATGGACGACGTTGGCGTTCGGCGCGGTGTTCACCATCGGCGCCTGGGAATGGGCGGCTTTCGGTGCATTACGCGGCACTGCGGCCCGTCTGGCGTACGCCGCCGGAATGGCACTGCTGCTGGGCGCCGCGTGGCGCTGGACCGACGCACCGGCGCATTTGCTGCTGCTGTTGGCCATCGCCTGCGCATGGTGGGTGATCGCCTTGCTGTGGCTATCCCTGGCTCCCGCGCGGCATCACGCAGCGCTGGCGCTCGCCTGCGGGCTGCCGGTGTTGGTGCCGGCTTTCATCGCACTGGCGAGGCTTCAGGTCGCCACCGGCGGCTACGCGCGCGGCCCGCAAGCCGTGCTGTGGCTGGTGCTGCTGGTGATTGCGGCCGATGTGGGCGCGTACTTCGCCGGGCGCAGTTTGGGTCGGCGGAAACTCGCGCCGCGCGTTAGTCCGGGTAAGACCTCGGAGGGAGCGCTGGGCGGCCTGCTGCTGGTGGCGCTGGTCGCCTGGTGCGGCGCCGCCCACTTTGGTCTGTCACCGCGCGGCGGCCGTGATATTTGGCTGCGCGGTGGGCATTTTTTCAATCATCGGCGATCTAACCGAGAGCATGTTCAAACGTTCCGCAGGGCTCAAAGACAGCGGCACACTGTTGCCGGGACACGGCGGTCTGCTGGATCGCATCGATAGCGTGACGGCCGCGGCTCCGCTGTACGCGCTCGGACTGTTCGGCTCCGGGGTGATCGCATGAGCGCGCCGCTCGGACTCGCCATTCTCGGCTCCACCGGGAGCATCGGGCGCAGCACGCTCAGCGTGGTTGCCTTGCATCCGGAACGGTTCCGGGTGGCGGTGCTGGCCGCCAATGGCAGCTGGGAAGCGATCGTCGAGCAGGCGCGGCAGTTTCAAGCAGAGACGGTGGTGCTGGTGGACCCCAAGGCGGCGGCGCTGGCCCGCGACGCGCTCCGTGCCTGCGGCGCGGCGACCCGCGTGGAGAGCGGCGCCGAGGCGCTGGCAGAAGCGGTCGCCGCCGGCAACGTGGATGTGGTGATGGCGGCTATCGTCGGTGCGGCCGGCCTGCCGTCGACACTGGCCGCCGTGCGCGCTGCCAAGCGGGTACTGCTGGCCAACAAGGAAGCGCTGGTCATGGCCGGCCAGATCTTGATGGACGAGGTTCGCCACGCCGGCGCCGAGCTCATTCCGATCGACAGCGAACACAATGCGATTTTTCAATGCATGCCGGCAGGCTATCTTCCGGGAGATGTCGCACGCGGCGTGACCCGCGTGATTCTGACCGCTTCCGGCGGCCCGTTCCGCACCGCCGAGGCTGGCAGCTTGACCCACGTCACGCCGGATCAAGCCTGCGCCCATCCGAAGTGGAAAATGGGCCGCAAGATTTCGGTCGATTCCGCGACCCTGATGAACAAGGGCCTCGAGGTCATCGAGGCGACCTTGCTGTTCGGCCTGCCCGAGTCACAGGTGGACGTCATCGTCCATCCGCAGAGCGTCGTGCACTCGCTGGTCGAGTACGCGGACGGCTCGATGCTGGCGCAGCTCGGCGCTCCCGACATGCGTACTCCCATTGCCCAGGCGCTCGCCTGGCCGGAGAGGTTTGCTTCCGGTGTACAATCGCTCAATCTGGCCGAGATCGGGCAGCTCGGTTTCGAGCCACCGGATCACGCGCGATTCCCGAGCCTGGGGCTGGCCCGAGCCGCGGCGCGGGCCGGCGGCACTGCGCCGGCGGTGCTGAATGCAGCCAACGAGGTCGCGGTGCAGGCGTTTCTTGACCGCCGCTTGAACTTTACTGCGATTGCTGCGGTCATTGACAAAGTGTTGCAGCGCCTCGATTCGTCGCCCGTCAAGGCTCTGGGGGACGTTTTGGACGCCGACGCCGCAGCGCGACGCTTGGCTGTTGCCTTGATCGAGCCCAGCTCTGGAGCCTTCGCATGAAGATGTTGGTTTTTGTCGCCGCCTTTTTGGTCG
The DNA here is from genome assembly GCA_963807505.1 of uncultured Gammaproteobacteria bacterium. Lineage (GTDB taxonomy): Bacteria > Pseudomonadota > Gammaproteobacteria > Steroidobacterales > Steroidobacteraceae > Bog-1198. The sequence continues at coordinate 664,613 of CAWECC010000004.1, forward strand.
CGATCGGGATTTTGGTGGCGGTCCACGAATTCGGGCATTATTGGGTGGCCAAGAAACTCGGCTTCAAGGTCCTGCGCTTCAGCATCGGCTTCGGCAAACCGTTGCTGATGCGGGTGGGCAAGGATGCAGATCGCACCGAATACTGCCTGGCCGCCATACCGCTGGGCGGCTACGTGAAATTGTTGGATGAGCGCGAGGGCGAAGTGAGCCCGCAGGAGCTGCATCGCTCCTTCACCCGCCGCCCTGTGCTGCACCGGATAGCGGTGCTGCTGGCGGGTCCGGCCATGAATCTGCTGTTCGCCACGTTCCTGTATGCGATTCTGGCGATGGTCGGGACGGAAATCGTCAAACCCGTGGTCGGGCCAGGTGCGGCTCGACAGTCCCGCCGCCGCGGCCGGTCTGCAGCGCGGCGACGAGATCGTGCGCGTCGGCGACCGCAATGTAGAGGACACCGAGGAGCTGCAAATCGCGCTGATCCGGCAATTCACCGATGACGGTGTGATTCCCCTGCGTGTGCGCCGCGACGGCGGCGAGCGCGCGCTGACGCTGCGGGTCAACGCGGACCGGCGCGCCATGACCGAGCCGGGCAAGCTGCTGCCCGGGCTCGGCTTCGACCTCGCGACCTGGAATGCCAACACGCTGGTGCACGATGCGCCCGCGGGCAGCGCCGGGGCGCACGCCGGATTGAAGGCCGGCGATCGACTGCTGGCGGTGGACGGTCAGGCGATCGCCAATCGCATGGAATTCATCGACCTGGTGAGCGGCGCCCCTGGGCGCGACATCTCGATCGAAGTCGAACGCGGCGGCCAGCGATTGCGCATGGTGGCGGCGGTGCCGCGCGTCATCGAGCAGGGCAAGCCGATCGGCCGACTGGGCATTACCCTCGAGGAGGGGCCGCAGAGCTGGCCGCCGGGGCTGGTGGAGACGCATCGTTCCGGTCCGATCGACGCGGTGGTGGGTGGTGCGGCGAAGACCTGGGAGATGTCCTCGCTCACGGTGCAGATGCTGTGGCGTATCGTGACCGGCCAGGTGTCCGCGAAGAACATCAGCGGTCCGATCAGCATCGCGGAATTCGCGGGCATCAGCGCCTACCTGGGGCTGACCGCGTTCCTGGCTTTTTTGGCGATCATCAGCGTGAGCTTGGGCGTGCTCAATTTGATGCCGGTGCCCCTGCTGGACGGGGGTCAGGTGGTCTATCAGCTGGTGGAAGCGGTCAAGGGGACGCCGCTGTCCGAACGCGCCCAGCTGTTGGGCCAGCAAGTCGGAATTGCGCTGCTGGTCGTATTGATGAGCCTGGCCTTTTATAACGATATATCAAGACATTTGAATTAACGGGAAATCATGATCAATAGAAATAGCAATCGGTCGTTGTCGCGTGCGGCTTGAATTGCGTTTGGCTTGCCTGGTGGCTCTCGCCATCCAGCCCCTGGGATCGTTCGTGCGCGCACAGACGACGCAGGAAACCTTTACCGTCGGCGACATCCGCATCGAGGGCCTGCAGCGTATCTCCGAGGGCACGGTATTCAATTACCTGCCGGTGAACATCGGCGATCACCTCGATGGCCAGCGCATCGGCGAGGCCATGCGGGCGCTGTATGCGACCGGGTTCTTTCGCGACGTGGAGTTGCGCCGCGACGGCAATACCTTGCTGGTCGTGGTGGTCGAACGGCCTTCCATCGCCAAGTTCGAGATCAAGGGCAACAAGGACATCAAGACCGAGGACTTGCAAAAGAGCTTGCGCAACGTGGGCCTTGCCCAGGGCAAGACCTTCGACCGTTCCGTCCTCGATGAAGTGAAGCAGTACCTCACCGACCAGTATTTCAGCCGCGGCAAGTACGCCGTGCGCGTCGATACGAAGATCACCGAATTGCCGGGCAACAAGGTGGACATCCTCGTCGACATCAAGGAGGGCAAGCGCGCCAAGATCGAGGTGATCAACCTGGTCGGCAACACCACGTTCAGTGACAAGGACGTGCTCAACACCCTCGAGCTGAAGACCCCGAATTGGCTGTCTTGGTACAAGCAGGATGACCGCTACTCGCGCGAGTCCCTGCAGGGCGACTTGGAGAAGTTGCGCTCCTATTATATGGACCGCGGCTACGCCAACTTTCAGATCGAGTCGACGCAGGTCACGATCGCGCCCGAAAAAGACAACATGTACATCACCGTGAACGTCAACGAGGGTGATGTTTTCAAGGTGTCGGAAATCAAGCTCGCGGGCACGATGGTGGTGCCTGAAGATCAGCTGAAGAGACTGCTGCAGATCCACCCGGGCGACATCTTCTCGCGCAAGGCCGTCACCAGCTCGCAGCAGCTGATGAGCTACCGCCTGGGCGCGGACGGCTACGCATTCGCGAAGATCGATCCGGTGCCCACTACGGACAACAATAAGAAGACCGTGTCGATCACCTTTTTCATCGAGCCCGGCAATCGCGTCTACGTTCGGCACATCAACTTCAACAACATCACGGCGATCAACGACGAAACGCTGCGCCGCGAGATGCGCCAGATGGAAGGCGGCTGGCTGTCCAATTCGGCGGTGGAGCGCTCCAAGGAACGCCTGCAGCGGCTGCCCTACGTCGAGAAAGTCGAGTTCGAGAACAAGCCGGTCGCCGGCAGCGCGGATCTCGTGGACGTGGACTACAACATCAAGGAAGGCCTGCCGGGGCAATTCGGCGGCGGCATCGGCTACTCGGAAGCGCAGAAATTCAGCCTGAACGGCAATTTCGTGCACAGCAACTTCCTGGGTAGCGGCGATCGCGTCGCGCTGGAAATCAACGCCGGCAAGTTCAGCAAGAGCTATGTGATTTCGCACACCGACCCGTACACCACCATCGACGGCGTCGCGCGCACCACCTCACTCTCGTACCGGGACACGACGCAATTCAACGCGGCCTCGTCCTCGTTCGGGACCACGCAGATCACCCTTGCCGAGCAGTGGTCCTACCCGATCACCGAGTACCAGTTCGTGCAAGTCGGTGCGTCCGTCAACAGGAACACCCTGGTCGTCTCCCAGGGGTTCAGTTCGCAGCAGGCCGTGGATTGGGTCAGAACCAACGGCAAGACCTTCACGCGCGAGGCGGACGACACCAACGGCGACGGACTGGTCAATTCGCTGGACAGCCCATTCACCATCTACGGCTCCGATTTCTATACCTACGAGCTCACCGGCGGCTGGAACTACGATTCGCGCAATCGGGCGCTGTTCGCGGACCGGGGCTTGCATCTGAGCGTCTCGGGCCGCTACGCGCTGCCGCTCAGCGACGTGCAGTACTACGCCACCAACCTCCAAGCGCTGAAGTACGTGCATCTGTGGGGCAAATGGGTGCTGTCCCTCAACGCACAGGTGGACTACGCCTCGTCGTTGGGTAAAACGACCGCCTTGCCCCCCTACCTGAACTACTTCGCCGGCGGCCCGGACAGCGTCCGTGGTTACCGGGAGAGCACCCTCGGGCCCAGGGACAACATCGGCATTGGCAACCCGTACGGCGGAAACTTCCGGGTGATCAGCCGCTCGGAGTTGATATTCCCGGTGCCGGATAAATGGCAGAGCGCGGCCCGGGTGAGCTGGTTCTACGACATGGGTAACGTGTTCTACACCGGCAATAAGGTAAAATTCCTCGGCGAGGACGACGTAACGCCGGTCAATTACCACTTCGCTTATGATAACCTGAAGAGATCGACCGGTATCGCGGTGCAGTGGCTTGCGCCCTTGGGTCTGTTCCGTTTCTCATACGGCGTCCCATTGAATGCGTTTCCCGGCAACACGGTTAAATTCAACGACGAAACAGAGCGCTTTCAGTTTTCCATCGGTCAAGCATTTTGACCCAAATATTCGAGGTCCTAAAAAACAATATGCCGACTTTCAATCGCAGCGTGCCTTTTTTGAGCTTGTTTCTGTGCGGGCTGTTGATGTCCACCCAAGCGAGCGCGGAAATCAAATTGGGCGTGGTCAATTTTCAGAAGCTTCTCGAGGATGCGCCGCAGACCAAGACGGCCATGCAGGCCCTGGAAAACGAGTTCGCGCCCCGGCGCCGCGAGCTGCTGACGATGCAGAACGACCTGAAGGCGCGCGACGAGAAGTTGCAGAAGGAAGGCGCGGTGATGTCCGAGGCGGACCGCGCGAAGGCGGAAAAGACATTGCGCGACGAGCAGCGCGAGTTCTCGCGCAAGGCGGGCGAATTCCAGGACGATGCGTCCACGCGCCGCAACGAGGAAATCGGCAAGGTGCAGCGCTACCTGGTCACCGAGATCCAGGCGTATGCGACTGCGCAGGGCTACGATCTGGTGCTGGGCGACGGCGTGTTCTACTGCCAAGGGACCGCTCGACATCACGGCCAACGTGCTGGCGGTGCTGGCGACCAAGCCGACCACTCTGCCGGCCACAGCGCCGCACGAAGGCGCCCGCCGCCGGGACGTCTCCGGCCAAGCCCCCGGGCAGCAAATAATCTAACCGGCAGGAGTTCGAGGTTGCGCGGGTGCAGGGAGAATTCAGCCTAGGAGATTTGGCGGTACGCTTCGGCCTCGGGCTGCGCGGCGAGCCGAACCTGCGGGTATCGCGGGTCGCGACGTTGTCGCGAGCCGAAGCGGGCAGCCTGAGCTTCCTGGCGAATCCGCGTTATCGCAAGCAGATGGAGTCCACGCGCGCCACCGCCGTCGTGGTGGGACCGGAGCATGCGGCGGCCTGTCCCGTTGCGGCGCTGATCGATCCCAATCCCTATCTGGCGTATGCGCGCATCGCGGACCTGCTGCACCCGCGGACCGCGCCCGCAGCCGGCATTCATCCGACCGCGGTGGTGTCGGCGGGCGCGCAAGGTGGCGCCGTCGGCCAGCGTCGGGCCGCTGGCGGTCATCGAGGACGGCGCGGATATCGGCGAGCGGGTGGTCGTGGGCCCCGGCTGCATGGTGCAGAGGGGGGCCGTGATCGGCGCCGACTCGCGGCTGGTGTCGCGGGTCAGCCTGTACCCCGGCGTACGCATCGGCCGGCGGTGCATCTTGCATGCCGGAGCGGTGGTCGGCGCCGACGGCTTCGGTTTTGCGCTCCGATGCCGGCACCTGGGTGAAGGTGCCGCAGGTGGGCGGCGTGCAGATCGGCGACGACGTGGAAATCGGCGCAAACACCACCATCGATCGGGGCGCCATCGAGGACACGGTCGTGGAGCATGGGGTGAAGCTGGACAATCAGATCCAGGTGGGCCACAACGTGACCATCGGCGCGCATACCGCGGTCGCGGGTTGCGTGGGGATTTCCGGCAGCACCACCATCGGCCGGCGCTGCATGATCGGCGGCGGGGTCGGCATCGCCGGTCATTTGACGATTGCCGACGATGTGGTGGTGACGGGCTGCAGCCTGGTGAGCGCCTCGATCAGGCAGGCCGGCAGCTACTCGAGCGGGATGCCGACCGTGGAGACGCGCCTGTGGCGGCGGATGGTGGCGCATTTACGACGACTGGACACAAAGGAGCGATGATGGCGGAATCCGAGAAGATGGATATCGAAGCGATCATGCGGCAATTGCCGCATCGGTATCCCTTCTTGCTGGTGGATCGCGTCCTCGAGTGCGTATCCGGACAGCACATCCGCGCACTGAAGAACGTGACGTTCAACGAGCCGTTCTTTCCGGGGCATTTCCCGCACCGGCCGGTGATGCCGGGGGTGATGATCATCGAGGCGCTGGCGCAGGCCGCCGGGATCCTGGCATTCAAGACCGTCGGAGTGGTGCCGGACACCGAGACGCGCTTCTACTTCGTCGCCATCGACAATGCGCGCTTTCGCAAGCCGGTCGAGCCGGGCGATCAGCTGGTGCTCAAGGTCACGTTGAAGCGCGCCTTCAAGGGAATCTGGAAGTTTCACGGCGTGGCCGAAGTGGAGGGCGCCGAGGTGGCGTCGGCGGAAATCATGGTGGCGCCGGAGACCAAGGGTCCCAAGGCCCAGGGAGACAGCAAAGGAGAGCCGGGATGATCGATCCGCGCGCGGTGGTATCGCCGCAAGCGCAAATCGCGGCGGACGTCGAGATCGGGCCGTTCAGCGTCATCGGTGCGGACGTGGTCATCGGCGCCCGGCACCTGGGTGGGCCCGCATGTGGTGATCAACGGCCCGACGCGCATCGGCGACGGACAACAAGATATTCCAGTTCGCCTCACTGGGCGACGCGCCGCAGGACAAGAAGTACCAGGGCGAGCCGACGCGTCTGGAAATCGGCGACCGTAATGTCTTTCGCGAATCCGTCACCGTGAACCGGGGCACCGTTCACGACAAGGGCGTGACGCGTATCGGCAACGACAATCTGCTGATGGCCTATGCGCATGTCGCCCACGACTGCCATTTGGGCGATCAGATCGTATGGCGAATTGCGCCACGCTGGGCGGTCATGTGGAGATCGGCGACTGGGTCACCATGGGCGGACTGTCGGCCGTGCACCAGTATACGAAGGTGGGCGCGTACAGCTTCATCGCCCACAACGCCGCCGTGACTCGCGATGTTCCGCCCTACGTCATGGCGGTGGGCAGGCCGGCCGTGCCGCACAGCATCAACTCGGTGGGGCTGCAGCGCCGCGGTTTTACTCCGGCGCAGATTCAGAACATACGGCGCGCCTACCGGTTGCTGTATCGCTCGGGGCTGAAACTGAACGCGGCTGTGGAGGAGCTGGAGAAAGTGGCCGAGAGTCAGGCGGAAATCCGGCTCTTCGTCGAGTTCATCAAGCGCAGCGAACGCAGCATCGTTCGGTAGCATGTCCGGTCCACTGCGAGTGGGTTTGGTGGCGGGAGAGGCGTCGGGCGATACTTTGGGTGCCGATCTCATCCACGCCTTGCGCCGACTGGCTCCGCAGACCGAGTTCTTCGGGGTGGCGGGGCCGAAGATGGAGGCGGCGGGGTGTGAGGTTTGGGAGCCGTCGGAGTCGCTGGCGGTCATGGGGCTGTTCGAAGTGTTGCGCGATCTGCCGCGGCTGGCGCGGTTGCTGAGGCGTATTGGGGAGATGTTCCTCAAGGCGCGGCCGGATGTGTTCGTCGGCATCGATGCGCCGGATACGAATTTGCGGCTGGCGCGGCGATTGCACGCCGCGGGCATTCCCACGGTGCAATACGTGAGCCCCCAGGTATGGGCTTGGCGGCAGGGTCGCGCGCGCAGCATGCGCGAATCCGTGGACCTGGTGCTGTGCCTGCTGCCGTTCGAAAAGAGCTTCTACGATGGACATGGTATCCCGGCGGAATTCGTCGGGCACCCGTTGGCCGACGCGATTCCGCTCGAGGTTGACCGTCCGGCTGCGCGCCGCGCGCTCGGCATCGATCCCAATGCGCAAGTCGTCGCCTTGTTGCCGGGCAGCCGGCGTGGCGAAGTGTCGCGACTGGCGGGGGATTTCGCCGCCACGGCGCGCTGGCTCGCTGCACAGCGCCCGCAGTTGGTATTCGTGGCGCCGATGGCCAGCCCCGCGGCGCGCGAAATATTCGCACGGGCGCTCGAGTTCCATGCGCCTGGTCTCGATGTGCGGCTCACCGACGGCCAGGCGCAAACCGCACTGATCGCCGCCGATGTGGTCATGGTGGCCTCGGGAACGGCCAGTCTCGAGGCGGCGCTGTGCAAACGCCCCATGGTGGTGGTTTATCGACTGGGAGCGATGACCGTGTGGCTCGTGCGCCGGCTGAATCTGGTCAAGACCAAGTTTTTCGCACAGCCAAATCTACTTGCGGATAGGCGCGTCGTCGGCGAGTATTTTCAGGACGAAATTGTCCCCGAGTCGATCGGAGCGGAGCTCTTGATGTGGCTTGACGATGTCGAACGCCGTAGCGCGCTGGAAGCCGAGTTCTCGCGAATTCATGCCGCCTTGCGCCGCGACGCAGGTGCTCGTGCGGCGCAAGCAATCATCGCGCTGCTGCAGTCCCGCGCGCGCGTTGCGGCGGAATCACGATGAGACGAACTATCGCCGGCATCGACGAGGCGGGGCGCGGGCCGCTGGCGGGGCCGGTGGTTGCCGCGGCGGTGATTCTGCGGCGCGGCCGTCCCATCGAGGGGGTCGCGGATTCCAAGGTCTTGAGCCCGGAGGAGCGGGCCGCTCTCAGCGTGGTCATTCGTCGCGACGCGCTGTGCTTCGGCATCGGTTGGGCGGACCGGGCTGAAATAGATGCGCTGAACATACTGCAGGCCACCTTTCTGGCGATGCGCCGAGCGCTGCTGGCGATGACCTTGACGCCCGATCATGTGTTGGTGGATGGTAACCAACTGCCGCATTTGGGTGGTTTGGGCAAGACGATTACCGCGCGTGCCATCGTCGGCGGCGACGCCACCGAGCCTGCGATCAGCGCGGCCTCTATCTTGGCGAAAACAGCCAGGGATGGGTATATGAATCATATGGATACACTATATCCCGCATATTCATTCGCAACTCACAAGGGATATTGCACGCCCACCCATCAGCGGCTTCTCAATCTGCATGGGCCATGCCCCTTGCACCGGCGCTCGTTCGCTCCGGTGCGCCTCGCGCGGAAGGCGGGCGCTTGAGTCAGTTCGTTCATCTGCGATTGCACACCGAATACTCCCTCGTCGACGGGATAGTGCGGGTGCCGGATCTGATGACGGCGGTGGCGGCGGCGGGGATGCCGGCGGTGGCTCTGACCGATCAGAGCAATTTGTTCGCCATGGTGAAATTCTACAAGGAGGCTCTGACCGCGGGCGTCAAGCCGTTGATCGGGGTCGATATCTGGATTCGCGAAGCGGGAGAACGCACGCCGCCCTCGCGTGCGGTATTCCTTTGCCAGAATCTGATGGGTTATCGGCATCTGACCCAGCTGGTAACCCGGTCGTTTCTGGAGGGCCAGCAACGCGGCGCACCGATGCTGGATCGCGCCTGGCTGCAAAGCGACATGTTGCGAGGATTGATCGTTCTGTCCGGCGGTGCGGAGGGCGACATTGGGCAGGCGTTTGCGCGCGGCAGGGACGACGAGGCGCTGCGATGCCTCGCGCGTTGGCAGGAGCTGTGCGGCGACCGGTTCTACCTCGAGGTGCAGCGCACGGGTAGAGCGGGCGAGGAGGCATACGCCGAAGCGGTGATGGAACTGGCTCAGGAAAGCGGCGTGGCCGCGCTTGCGACCAATGACGTGCGGTTTCTGGCGCGTGCCGAGTTCGAGGCGCATGAAGCGCGGGTGTGCATTCATGACGGCGCGCTGCTCGCCGACCCCAGCCGCACCCGGCGCTACTCCGAAGAACAGTATCTGAAGTCTCCCGCGGAAATGCGAGAGCTCTTTAAAGATGCGACAGAACTGCTTGATAATACAATAGAAGTCGCCAAGCGATGCTCATTGGAAATTCGCTTGGGTTCCTCGATGCTGCCGGCGTACCCGGTGCCTTCGGGCAGCAGCATCGAAGAGTATCTGCGCGCGGAAGCCGTCCAGGGGCTGCAGGCGCGCCTGACTGCACCACAGAGCGCACATGCCGCCGAAGCGCACGCAGCGATGAGCCCCCGTGCGCAACAGAGCCCATCGCTAGTGCCTGCTCCGGTGGCCGATTACGAGGCCCGTCTGGATCTGGAACTTGGCGTGATCTGTTCAATGGGGTTCGCCGGGTACTTTCTGATCGTGGCCGATTTCATCCGCTGGGCGCGCAGCAACGGCGTGCCGGTGGGGCCGGGCCGCGGTTCAGGCGCCGGATCCTTGGTCGCCTACGTACTGGGCATCACCGATTTGGATCCGATCGAGCATGATCTTCTTTTCGAGCGGTTCTTGAATCCTGAACGCGTCTCCATGCCGGACTTCGACGTCGACTTTTGCATGGAAGGCCGCGACCGGGTCATCGAATACGTCGCCAACAAGTACGGCCGCGAACGCGTATCGCAGATCATTACCTACGGTACTTTGGCGGCGAAGGCCGTGGTGCGCGACGTCGGCCGGGTGCTGGGACACAACTACGGGTACGTGGACAAGATCGCGAAGCTGATTCCCTTCGAGATCGGCATCACGCTCGACAAGGCGCTCGAACAAGAGGAAGAGCTCAGGCGGCTGTACGAGAGTGATTCGGAGCTCCGCGAGCTCATCGACCTTGCACGGTCCCTCGAAGGCCTGGCGCGCAACGCGGGAACTCATGCCGGCGGCGTCGTGATCGCACCGTCGGTGTTGACCGATTTCACACCGTTGTACTGCGAAGAGGGCAGCACCACTCCGGTGACTCAGTTCGACAAGGATGATGTCGAAGCCGCGGGCTTGGTGAAGTTCGATTTCCTGGGATTGCGCACACTGACCATCATCGACTGGGCAGTGCGCGACATCAATGCCATGCGCGCCGGGCTCAATGAAGCGCCGCTGGACATGAGCAGGTTGCCCATGGACGATGCGGCGACCTATGCGCTGCTGAAGAGCACGCGGACGACGGCTGTGTTCCAGCTCGAGTCGCGCGGTATGAAGGACCTGATCCGCCGCCTCCAGCCGGACCGCTTCGGCGACATCGTGGCACTGGTTGCGCTATTCCGGCCCGGACCGCTGCAATCGGGCATGGTCGATGATTTCATCGCGCGCAAGCACGACACCAGCGGCGCCACCATCGATTACCTGCATCCGGATTTGAAGCCGGTACTCGAGGCGACCTACGGCGTGATCCTCTACCAGGAACAGGTCATGCAGATCGCACAGATCCTGGCCGGCTACACCCTGGGCGGCGCGGATCTTCTGCGGCGCGCCATGGGCAAGAAAAAGGCCGAAGAAATGGCCAAGCAGCGCTCCGTATTCGTGAGCGGTGCGGTGGCGCGCGGTGTGCGTGAGGCGCAGGCCACGCATATTTTCGATTTGATGGAGAAATTCGCCGGTTACGGCTTCAATAAATCCCACTCCGCGGCCTATGCCCTGCTGTCCTATCAGACAGGATGGCTCAAAGCGCATTATCCGGCGGCCTTCATGGCGGCGGTGCTGTCCTCCGACATGGACAAGACCGACAAAGTGGTCACGCTGATCGACGAATGCGCCAGCATGCGCCTCGCCGTCCAGCCTCCCGACGTGAACGAGTCGGTGTACGCGTTCCGCGTCTCGGGCCCCATGAGCATTCGTTACGGCATGGGAGCCATCAAAGGCGTGGGCGCATCGGCCGTGGAGGCCATCATCGAGGAGCGCACCGCCAACGGAGCTTTCGCCAGTCTGCCGGATCTATGCCGGCGAATCGATTTGCAGCGCGTGAATCGGCGCGTGTTCGAGGCATTGATCCGCTCGGGCAGCCTGGATCGGATCGGGCCGAATCGCGCGACCTTGACCGCGGAACTCGATCGCGCGATGCAGCTCGGCGAACAGAATTCCCGGGCCATGAGCGTGGGTCAGGTCGATTTGTTCGGCTTGAGCACGGCCTCGGAGACGGTCGTGGTGGATTGGTCCGAGGCGCAGCGTCTGGCCGGAGAGCGCGAAACTCTGGGGCTGTTTCTGACCGGCCACCCGATCACGCCCTATGAGCCGGACCTGAAATTTCTGGTCAGCGGTCGTCTTGCGGACGTCGGCGGCCCCAAGCCGGCTGCGCCCGTTGACGGTGCGCGCAGCTGGTCGGCCGGAAAGGCGACCACGGTCGCGGGCTTGGTGCTCGAAATCCGCCGACGGCCTAATCGAGTGACGTTGATTTTGGACGACCGCAGCGCCCGGCTCGAAGTCAGCCTGTACGAAGAGACCTTTCAGCAGTATCGCGACATCATCGTCAAGGACGCGATCCTGATCGTCGACGGTACGCTGCGCTTCGATGATTTCATCGAGGCGTGGCGATTGCAGGCGAAGACTCTGATGGACATCGACCGGGCGCGCGAGCGCTTCGCGCGCCGCCTCTGGCTGCGCTGGCCCGCCGAGTTCGATGCTCCGGACGGCATGAATCGATTCGAGCAGATGTTGAAGCCTCATTTGCGCGGTCCCTGCGGCATCGGCGTTGTGGTCAATCGGCCCGATTGCACGGGACGGCTCAATTTGCCGGACACTTGGTCGGTGCATGCGTCGCGGGCCTTGCTCGATAAACTGACGGCGCTAGTCGGCCGCGAAGGATGGTATTTAGTGTATGGTCAACGTAATGATATCCGCGGCGAGGAAACGTCCACATGGCGATGAATTTTCTAGAGTTTGAGCAGCCGATCGCGGAGCTCGAGGCGAAGATCGAGGAGCTGAAATTCTTGGGCGCCGACTCGAGCGTGAATATCACGGAAGAGATCAAGCGCCTGCAATCGAAGAGCAGAGCGTTGACGAGCAGCATCTTCGCCAGCCTGACGCCCTGGCAAATCACGGAGTTAGCGCGTCATCCTCAGCGTCCTTATACGCTCGACTACGTGTCCATGATTTTCACCGACTGGCATGAATTGCACGGCGATCGCATGTACAGCGACGATCTGGCCATCGTCGGCGGATTGGCGCGGATCGACGATATCCCGGTGATGCTGATCGGCCATCAGAAAGGCCGCGATACCAAGGAACGGGTGCGGCGCAATTACGGCATGCCCAAGCCCGAGGGCTATCGCAAGGCATTGCGGCTGATGAAGATGGCGGAGCGTTTTCGCATTCCGGTCATTACTCTGATCGATACCCCGGGCGCCTATCCCGGCATCGGCTCGGAGGAGCGCGGCCAGAGCGAGGCCATCGCGCGAAATTTGTTTGAAATGTCGAATTTGGCGGCGCCCGTGTTGAGCGTGGTCATCGGCGAGGGCGGCTCGGGCGGCGCGCTCGCCATCGGGGTTTGCGACCGGCTGATCATGCTGCAGTTCAGCGTGTATTCGGTCATTTCCCCGGAAAGCTGCGCGTCCATTCTGTGGAAGAGCACGGAAAAAAAGGAAATCGCGGCCGACGCCATGGGCGGTACGGCCGAGCGGCTCAAGAAGCTGGGCCTGGTGGATGAAGTGCTGAAGGAGCCGCACGGCGGCGCGCATCGCGATCCGCAGGCCATGGCGGAGACCGTCAAGCAAAGCATGCTCAAGCATTTGGCGGATCTGCGCAATCAGCCGGTGACGCAATTGCTCGATGCGCGGCAGGCGCGCCTGCGCGGATTCGGTGCGTTCCGGGACGCCTAGCCCATGGTGCGACGCCCAACGCCGCACGCAACATAAACGCACATGAGCTTTTCCGCGGCCTCCCTGCGTGCGGCCTCGAGGCCCATGCGCCTGCGGGCGCCACGGGGTGGTGGTGGCTTTGAGCGGCGGCGCGGATTCCGCCAGCCTGCTGGCCGCCGCGGCGTCTTTGGGTACGAGCTTTCGCGGCTTGCCGTTGCGTGCGGTGCACATCGATCATGGTCTGCAGCCGCTGCCGCCGCCTTTCGTGAGGCCTGCGCGGCCTTGTGCGCCAGCTTGAGCGTTCCCTTGGCGGTGATTTCCGTCGATGTCCGCACGCTGCCCGGCGCGTCGATCGAGGCGGCCGCGCGCGACGCGCGCTATGCCGCGCTTGCAGCAGAGTTGCGGCCCGGTGAATGCCTGTTGACTGCGCATCACCGCGAAGACCAGGCGGAGACGCTGCTGCTGCAGGTTCTGCGCGGAGCCGGGCTCAAGGGCATGTCGGCCATGCCCATTTGCCGCCCCTTGGGAAGCGGCTGGCACCTGCGGCCGGTGCTCGATGTGCCGCAGAGCGAGCTGGTCGCGTTCGGCGCGCGCGCGGGCGGCGGTGTCGCAGATCCCATGAATGAGGATTTGCGCTTCGATCGCGGCTATCTGCGGCGGCAGGTCTGGCCGCTGATCAAGGCCCGGTGGCCGGGCGCCGGCACGGCGCTGTCGCGCACGGCCCGGCACGTCGCCGAGGCGCAAGACTTGCTCGAGTATACGGCGGCGCTCGATGTGGGCCGGCTGCGCGACGGCGATGCGCTGTCGGTACCGGGCTTGCGGGCTCTGAGTCCTCAGGAATGTATCGGCGCACTGCGTTTGTGGCTGCGCGATGCGGGGGTCGAACCGCCGTCGGAGGCGCGCTTGACCGAGGCCTTGCGGCAGATATTCGAGGCCGAAGCCGACCACCTGCCGGTGATCGAGTGGGGCGGCTGTGCACTGCGCCGCTACAGGCAGAGAGTTTTCTTGACGGAGACCGACCCGCCGCGCCTCGACGCAACACTGCACTGGCATGTCGTGCCGGGCGCGGAGCTCGATCTCGGACCGAACCTCGGGCTGTTGCGATGGGTTACTCAAACCGGCGGCATCGATGCGGGGCGCTTACCGGAAACCCTGACAGTACGCCGGCGCGGCGGAGGAGAAACCCTGAAGCCCGGATCCCAAGCCAGGACCCAGAGCGTGCAGCATCTGTGTCAGTCGCAGGGCGTGTTGCCGTGGCTGCGCGATGCACTGCCCTTGGTTTGGGCAGCCGACTCCTTGATCGCCGTCGCCGACCTGTGGTTGGACGCTCGCTGGTGTGTGGCGTGCGGCGAGCCGGGACTCGGTGTGGTGTGGGAAGGGGGGCCGATTATTGTTTAATTAGTTCTGGCCATTAAAGGGCGGGGTCGTCCCCGACCCCGTTGAAAGGTGGCGCGCAGCGCCTTAATAGATTGTCGCAGGGCTCGTGTTCTGCTAACCTGAATTCCCGTCGAATTCCCATTGTTCCCTGTTGGGCTGTTGATCCTCGCGCCGCGTATCGTTGCGCGAATATTTTATTTTTATCGGCGGTGGCTACATGACTCGATTCGTATTCGTCACCGGCGGCGTCGTTTCCTCGCTGGGTAAGGGCATCGCTGCGGCTTCCTTGGGGGCGATCCTCGAGGCACGCGGGCTCAAGGTCAGCATGGTGAAGCTGGATCCCTATATCAACGTGGATCCGGGCACCATGAGCCCCTTCCAGCACGGCGAGGTGTTCGTCACCGCGGACGGTACCGAGACCGATCTGGATCTGGGTCATTACGAGCGTTTCGTGCGCATGACGGCCGGGCGCAACAGCAATTTCACGACGGGACGGATTTACGAGCGCGTCATCGCCAAGGAGCGGCGCGGCGATTATCTGGGCGCGACGGTGCAGGTGATCCCGCACATCACCGATGAGATCAAGTACCGCGTCCGCATGGGCGCCGGCGACGCCGACGTGTGCATGGTGGAAATCGGCGGCACGGTCGGCGACATCGAATCGTTGCCGTTTCTCGAGGCGATCCGCCAGATGGGCGTGGAGCTCGGGCGCAACCATGTGCTGTACATGCATCTGACCTTGGTGCCCATCGTCGGGGGGTCGGGCGAGATCAAGACCAAACCCACGCAGCATTCGGTCAAGGAGTTGCGCGGCATCGGCATACAGCCGGATATTCTGCTGTGCCGCTGCGCGCACTCGCTGCCCGACGAGCAGCGCCGCAAGATCGCCTTGTTCACGAATGTCGAGGAACGGGCGGTGATTTCCGGTGTCGATGCCGACGACATTTACAAGATTCCGATGCTGCTGCACGAAGAAGGCTTGGACGACATCGTGGTCGACAAGCTGCGCCTGGATGTGCCGACGACGGATCTGCCGGAATGGCGGGCGGTCGTCGCCGCCAAGCAGAACCCCGAAGCCGTGGTGGACATCGGCATGGTCGGCAAGTACGTGCAAATCCGCGATTCGTATATTTCCCTCAACGAGGCGCTGATGCACGGCGGCATCAAGACACGTACCCGCGTCAACATCCATTATTTCGAGTCGCAGGACATCGAGCGGCTGGGTCCCGCGGCGCTGCAGAACATGGATGCCATTTTGGTGCCGGGAGGTTTCGGTGACCGAGGCATCGAGGGGAAGATTCAGGCGATACGGTTCGCCCGCGAAAATCGCATTCCCTACCTCGGCATCTGTCTCGGGATGCAGCTCGCGATCATCGAATACGCGCGCAATGTTCTCGCGCTGAAGGGCGCGAACAGCACGGAGTTCGACCGCGCCACCAATCACCCCGTGATCGCCTTGATCACCGAGTGGCAGGACCTGGAGCGCGGACAGCAGGTGCGCGATGAGAAATCCGGCCTCGGCGGCAGCATGCGGCTCGGCGCGCAGGAAGCGAAATTGGTGGCCGGCTCTCTGGTGCGCACGATCTACGGCAATGAATCGATATTCGAGCGCCATCGTCATCGCTATGAGTTCAACAATCACTATCTCGCCGAGCTGACCGCGGCCGGCATGAGCTTTTCCGGTTTCTCGGCCGACGGGCTGGTGGAGTTCATCGAACTGCGCTCGCATCCTTGGTTCGTGGCGAGCCAGTTCCATCCGGAGTTCACCTCGACGCCGCGCGACGGGCATCCGCTGTTCGCCGGCTTCGTGCGCGCAGCTCGCGAGTATCGCGCCGCGCTACAGCCCGGACGCGCGACGGCTTGATATCCTCCTCGCAGCAGCTCACGGAGAATTAGCGTGAAATTGACCTCCTTCGAGGTCGGAGCCAACAGACCGTTTTTCTTGATCGCCGGTCCCTGCGTCATCGAGAGCGAAGGACTGGTGCTCGATGTTGCGGGACGCTTGAAGGAGATGACCGGCAGGCTGGGTATCCCGTTCATATTCAAGGCCTCATTCGACAAGGCGAATCGCTCGTCGCGCGCCAGCTTCCGGGGACCGGGCATCGAGGCGGGTTTAAAGGCATTGTCCCGTGTGCGCGAGCAGATCGGCGTGCCTGTGCTCACGGACGTCCACGAAGATACGCCGCTCGGCGAAGTGGCCGCTGTCGTCGATGTGCTGCAGACACCGGCGTTTCTGTGCCGTCAGACCAATTTCATCGTCGCGGTGTCGTCGCAGGGCAAGCCGGTGAACATCAAGAAGGGCCAGTTCCTGTCGCCCTGGGAAATGCAGAACGTGGTCGACAAGGCGCGGTCCACCGGCAACGCACAGATCATGGTGTGCGAACGCGGCTTCTCGTTCGGCTACAACAATCTGGTGTCGGACATGCGCTCTCTGGCCATCATGCGCGCCACCGGATGCCCGGTGGTGTTCGATGCCACGCATTCGGTGCAGCTGCCCGGCGGCAAGGGCAACGCATCGGGCGGCCAGCGCGAGTTCGTGCCGGTACTGGCGCGCGCCGCGGTCGCCGCCGGAGTGGCCGGAGTGTTCATGGAGACGCATCCCGATCCGGCCAAGGCCTTGTCCGATGGGCCGAATGCGTGGCCCCTGGACCGCATGGCGTCGCTGCTCGCCACGCTCAAGGAACTGGATGACGCGGTGAAAAAGCAACCATTCGAGGAATCCTTGCTATGAGTCGTATCGTCGATATTCGCGGCCGCCAGATCATCGATTCGCGCGGCAATCCCACCGTCGAAGCCGACGTGGTGCTGCATTCCGGCATCGTCGGCCGTGCGGCGGTGCCTTCCGGCGCTTCCACCGGTTCGCGCGAGGCGGTGGAATTGCGCGACGGCGATGCCAAGCGCTACGGCGGCAAGGGCGTGCTCAAGGCGGTCGCGCACGTCAACGGCGCGCTGCGCGATCTTCTGCTCGGCTACAACGCCCAGGATCAGCGCGGGCTCGACGCCAAGATGATCGAGGCCGACGGCACCGAGTTCAAATCCAATTTGGGCGCGAACGCGATTCTGGCCGTATCGCTCGCGGCCGCGCACGCGGCGGCGCGCGACAATGGATTGCCGCTGTATCGGCACTTGGGCGGCACCGCGGATCTCACTCTGCCGGTCCCGATGATGAACATCATCAACGGCGGCGCTCACGCGGACAACAGCGTCGACATCCAGGAATTCATGATTCTGCCCATCGGCGCGCCGTCGTTCTCCGAGGCGGTGCGCTATGGTGCCGAGGTCTTCCACAGCTTGAAGAAGGTGCTGCATGCGCAGGGACTCAATACCGCGGTCGGCGATGAAGGCGGCTTCGCGCCCGACCTGCCGTCGAACGAGGCTGCTCTCACCACGATTTTGGAAGCCATCGACAGAGCGGGATACCGCGCCGGCAAGGATATTTATCTCGGGCCTCGACGTGGCGAGCACGGAGTTCTTCAAGGACGGCGTGTACAGCCTCGAATCCGAGGGCCGCCATTTCAACGCCATCCGAGTTCGCCGATTACCTGGCGAATCTCGCCGCGCAAGTATCCCGATCGTCACCATCGAGGACGGCATGAGCGAGGGCGACTGGGAAGGCTGGGCGACTCTCACCCAGAAGCTGGGGTCCAAGGTGCAGCTGGTGGGCGACGATCTGTTCGTCACCAACACCAAGATTTTCGCCGAGGGCATCGCCAAGAAAATCGCCAATGCCATTCTCATCAAGCCGAATCAAATCGGCACGTTGACCGAGACCTTGGCGGCCATCGACATGGCGCACGAGGCAAAGTATGCCGCCGTGGTGTCGCATCGCTCGGGCGAGACCGAGGACTCGACCATCGCCGATATCGCCGCGGCCACCACGGCGACCCAAATCAAGACCGGCTCCATGTCGCGCTCGGATCGCATTGCCAAGTACAACCAGCTGCTGCGGATCGAGGGTGAGCTGGGTTCCAAGGCCGGCTATGCTGGGATACGCGCGTTATCGGTTCCAATTTCTTAAGAGTTCATGCTAAGCTCCTGTCCCCATGAGGATTTTGGCTACTGTCCTGGGTCTTGCGCTGGTATTGCTCCAATACCGGCTGTGGCTCTCGGATCAGGGATTGCGCGAAGTATCGCGTCTTCAGGCCGCCGTTGATGCGCAGGCGGCGGCAAATCATGAGCAAAGCGAGCGCAATCGCCAATTGGCTGCGGAAGTGACCGACCTCAAGGTAGGTCTGACTGCTCTCGAAGAGCGTGCGCGCAGCGAACTCGGCATGGTCGGCAACAGCGAGACTTTCTACCAAGTCGTCACTGCGGCGACGCCGGCACCGCCTACCGCCGCAGCTCCCGTTACCGCTCGAGCACAATGAGTCCGCTCTCCGGGCGGCGCGTGTGGGCGATCGTTCCCGCGGCGGGCCGCGGCGCGCGTTTTGCCGAACCCGCGCCAGCAGGATCCGAACAAAGCGGAGCCGCTCCCAAGCAATATGCGCCGCTGCTCGGCGCCACGGTTCTGGAATGGTCGCTGCGCGCGCTGTTGGCCGAGCCGCGGGTGCATGCGGTGGTGGTTGCGCTGGCTGCGGATGACGATCGCTGGCCGGGCATCGCGGCCAGGCTCGCGAGCCCCAAGCTGCAGACCACCGTCGGCGGCGCCAATCGCCAAGATAGCGTGGTGAATGGCCTGGACGCCCTGGCAGCCCAAGCGGCCGCGGATGATTGGATTCTGGTGCACGACGCCGCGCGGCCCTGCCTGAGTGCGGCCGATCTCGGCGCCTTGCTCGACGCCGTCGGTGTGGCGAGCGCAGCCGACGCGGCGCTCGCAGCCGGTGCGGTGGGCCGGGATGGCGCGGTGCTGGCGGCGCCTGTCGTCGACACGGTCAAGCGCGAACTCGGCGATCAGGTTGTGACCGTGGATCGACAGGGACTATGGCGCGCACTGACGCCGCAGGTGTTCGGCTTCGCGCAGCTGCGTCGTGCCCTGAAGGAGGCGAAGCTCGCCGGCGTCGAGGTGACCGATGAGGCGCAGGCCATCGAGCGGCTGGGTTTGCGGCCGACTTTGGTGCAGGGTTCGCCGTTCAACGTCAAGGTAACGCGCCTGCAAGACCTGGCCATGGCGGCCGATATATTGAAGATGACGGAGCTGAAAACAACGGAGGATAGGTCGATGCGAGTCGGACAAGGTTGCGACGTGCACGCCTTCGGCGAAGGCGACCACGTCATTCTCGGCGGCGTACGCATCGCGCTACGCCAAGGGCGTGGTGGCGCACTCGGACGGCGACGTCGTCATTCACGCATTGTGCGATGCCATCCTGGGCGCGTTGGGCGACGGCGACATCGGCCAGCATTTTCCCGACAGCGATCCCCGATATCGCGGCGCGGACAGCCGCGTATTTCTGCGGGTCGTGGCGGCACGCATGCAGGCCGCCGGGATGAAACTCATCAACGCCGATATTACGGTGCTGGCCGAAGCGCCGCGCATCGCCGCGCATCGCGCCGCGATGGCGGCGAATCTGTCCGCCGATCTCGGCGCGGCGCCGCAGCTCATCAACATCAAAGCCACCACGACGGAGAAGCTGGGATTCATCGGCCGTGGCGAAGGGCTGGCCGCACTCGCGTCCGTCTTGTTGGGTCCCTGAGATTTGAGCGTGCACGGCAGGCGGGCCGATTCGTGGACGCGCGCCGCATTGCAGCCGGCGCGAGCTCATGGCGCGCCGCTGCCGCCGGCGCAGATCAAGGCCGTGCCGGAGGATTTTCACGTCGAAGAGCAGCTGTCCTTCGAGCCGTCCGGGACAGGACCGCACTGGCTGCTGCGCGTGGAGAAGCGCACCGCCAATACCCGCTGGGTGGCGGCCGAAATTGCGCGCCTCGCGGGCGTACCCTCCGTCGATGTGGGTTATGCGGGCCTGAAGGATCGGCATGCGGTTGCAGTGCAGTGGTTCAGCGTACCGAGCCTTGCCACGGCGGCCGAGTTCTGGCTCAACGTACGTACACCTGAGTTCAAGGTGCTCGAAGCGCGCGCCAATCTACGCAAGCTCAGGCGCGGCGCGCTGTCCGGAAACCGCTTTCGTATCCGCTTGCGCCAGGTGAGTTGGTCGCGTGAGCAGTTGGAGTCGAAGCTCGAGACCTTGCGCGCGCACGGGGTTCCCAATTATTTCGGACCGCAGCGTTTCGGCCGCGACGGCTACAATCTCGACCGCACCGCGGCGTGGACGCAAAGCGGCGACGCGCCCCGCGGCCGTGCCGAACGCAGCTTCGCCCTGTCGGCCGCACGCTCCCTGGTGTTCAACGCGGTGCTGGCGCGGCGTGTGGAGGCGGGCGATTGGTCGCAACTCGCGCCGGGCGATCTGGCCAGCCTCGAAGGCAGCGGCAGCCACTTTTCGGTCAGCGCAGTGGACGATGAATTGCGGCGCCGCTTGAACGTGTTCGACATCCATCCCTCCGGGCCGCTGTGGGGCCGCGGCCTGCCCGCGAGCCAGGGCCAGGCCTTGCAGCACGAACTCGAGGTGTCGCGTGAATTTGCGGCGGTCACCGAATTGCTGGCGGCTCAAGGCCTATTGCAGGAGCGGCGGGCTTTGCGCTGTGCGATTCGCGAGCTATCCGCCGAACACGACGGCGGCACCCTGACCTTGAGCTTTTCACTGGGCCGCGGCCAGTTCGCCACCGCGGTGCTGCACGAAATATGCGAGCTCGACGGCGTTCCTGAGCTCGATGCCGACGAGTAGTAGGTTGGCGCTGTGATGTTGAGCGGTTGACGGTATTCGCCCGAGGGGCTGAGCCGTTGGCCGGCAACGGGAGAGCAGTTGCCGGCCAACGGCTCAGCCCCTCGGGTGAATACTCTCACCGCTCCACACCACCCCGCCGACGTTACCCGATCTGCTCCCTCCAGATGGTGATGCGCATCTTGTGCGGTGATGTACGTCGGCCAGTGCGCACGGTCAGGGGGGATAGGGAGTGGGAAGCCAACTGATCCGGCCCGTTGGCTTCCCACTCCTTATCCCCCCTGACCTTGTGAACCGGTCAACATCACCGTCATGAATTGCAATACTACCGTCGCGCATTCGGCGGGTCGCGCTTGCAGCAGCAGATGTGGTCCGTCGATCTCGGCGAGCTGAGCGGTGGGCAGAGTTTTTAGAATCCACCGTGTCGCGGCACGCGGAATCACGCGGTCGCGAACGGCTCTGAGCAACAAGGTGGGCACGCGGATGCGACCCAGCGCTGCGCTCTCATCGACGCTCAGCAGGGCGGCGATGCGCCGGCGAATGACCTCGGCCGAGACGCCCGTCATCGCCCGTTCGGTTTGCGCAGGGGCTCGCTGCGGCGAGGCGGACCCCCACATGAGCGGCGCTCGCAGCCAACGGGGCAGCGATTTCAACGGCAGGTACGCGGCCAACGGCCTCGCCCAACGCAGCCAGGGAAAGGGATTCTTGGCGAACGTTCCGCAGAGAATGACGCCGAGCAGCCCCGCCGGCGGGCGCGCGGCGATGCGGATGGCGATGGGGCCTGAGAAAGATTCTCCCAATAAAATGAATCGCCGGTCGCGGGGCAGTGCGGCCAGCACCAGAGTCTCGAGTTCGTCATATCCCAAGGCGCGATCCTTGGGATATGCCACGATGCGCGAATCAACGTCCGATCCCAAGCTCTTCACGAACTCGCTGAACAGTTTCCCCGTGCCGTCGAGTCCCGGCAGCAACACGAGGGTCGGTAAGGCCGAGGCATTCGTCATGCGTACCGGAGCGGTGATTCAGGCTCGGAGCAACACGTACACGGCGCCGGCGCCGCCGTCTATGGCGCGTGCGGAAACGAACGCCATCACGTCCATGTGACGGCGCAGCCAGAGGTTCACGGCGACCTTGAGCACGGGGCCTCGAGCGCCCGAACGATAGCCCTTGCCGTGGATGATCCGCACGCAGCGCAGCCCACCGTCACGGCTGTGCGCAAGGAAGTCCGCGAGCTGGTTGCGCGCTGCCGATTGAGTGAGCCCGTGAAGGTCCAGTTCATCGTCGACGGGATAGAGGCCGCGGCGCAGGCGCCGCATGACTTGTATACGCACGCCGGCGCGTTGGAAGGACAGGGCGGCATCGCCGGTCACGGCAGCGGCGGTCGAAGCCCCTTCGACGGCTGCCGGATCGGCTACCAGAGGCATGGTCTCATCGAGATTTTCCGTGGCGGATGCCCTGGGTTTGCGCAGGCGCCCACGGGGCTTGGGTTTCGAGAGACCCGCCGCGGCCGGCGTTTGTGCCAGCGGCTTGACGTCACGCACCGCGGCGCGAAATGCTTCGGCGTCGGGATCGGCCGCAGCTGCGGCGATGTCGATGCTGCTGCGGCTTGGGGAACGTTGTTTGGCCATGAATAGGGGGCTCGATCAGCTATCCGGGTTTCCAGGGTTACAGTATAGTCCGCACGGCGACACCCGCCAGCTTGAGGCCGGCTGTTAAATCTCGTGAAAATCCTTCTTTCAAATGACGACGGCTACCGTGCGGAGGGCTTGACAGCGCTTGCGGCAGCCATCCGGCCCCTGGGCGCCGTGACCATCATGGCCCCGGATCGCAACCGCAGCGGTGCGAGCAACTCTCTTACACTCGATGTGCCGGTGCGCGCCGCGCGCTATGACGCCGATGCCTACTATGTCAACGGCACGCCCACCGACTGCGTGCATCTGGCGATCTCCGGCTTTTTCGATTTCGAGCATGACATCGTGGTGTCCGGTGTGAATGATGGCGCCAATCTCGGCGACGATACCTTGTACTCGGGTACCGTGGCCGCGGCCGTCGAGGGACGATTCCTCGGCCTTCCGGCCATCGCCGTGTCGCTTTGTGTCGAACCGGGTAGTCCGCGCAATTTTGCCGGCGCCGCGCAAGTGGCCGCGCAATTGGTGCGGCGAATGGCGCAGGAACGTTTACAGGGGCCCGAGGTCGGTCCCATCATCCTCAACATCAACGTGCCGGATCTGCCGGATGGCCAGCTCCGCGGCCTCAAGGTGACACGCCTCGGCAGCCGCCATCGCAGCAAGTCCATCGTGAAGGCAAAAGATCCGCGGGGGCGCAACGTGTACTGGGTGGGCAATGCCGGCAGCGGCCAGGATGCCGGACCGGGCACGGATTTCCATGCCGTGGCGGAAGGGTTTGCCTCGGTCACTCCCCTGCAAATCGATTTGACCCGTCATTCGGCGCTGCCCCAGCTGCACAAATGGCTCGAGCTTGAGTAGCTTCATGGAAGGTCCGCGACTCAGCGGCATCGGCATGACCTCGGCGCGGACCCGGGAGCGCCTGGTGCAGCGTCTGCAGGACCAGGGCATCGTCGATCGGCGGGTGCTCGATCGGATTCGCAATGTGCCGCGGCACTTGTTCATGGACGAGGCCTTGGCCAGCCGCGCCTATGAGGACACCGCTCTGCCGATCGGGTTCGGTCAAACCATCTCGCAACCCTACGTGGTGGCGCGCATGACCGAAGCGCTGCTCGCGGCTGGAGAGACCCGCAAAGTGCTGGAGATAGGCACGGGCTGCGGTTATCAGACGGCGGTGCTTTCCCCCCTGGTGGAGAAGATCTATACCATCGAACGCATAGCGAGTCTGTTGGGACGCGCGCGGCGTACCTTGCGTGAGCTGAAAATTCGCAATGTCAATTTCCGCCATGACGACGGCAACATCGGTTGGGCGGCACGCGCACCCTACGATGGAATATTGTTGACCGCGGCCCCGCATGCGGTGCCGCCGGCGCTGTTCGAGCAGCTCTCCATCGGCGGCCGATTGATCGCGCCGGTAGGGCCGGAAGGCCGCCAAGAGCTTTATCGCTACACCAAGGGTGAGACGCGGATCGACCGTCAATCGCTCGGCACCGTGAGTTTCGTACCCTTGCTGTCGGGATTGCAGCGGTAAATTTGCGCGCCTCGCGCTCGATTTGCACCTTTGGATTGTGTTGCCTCTTGCTTTGCGCCTGTGCCGATACTCCGGCGCAGGAGCCGGCGAATTACGTCGTGCGTCCCAACGACACGCTCTACAGCATCGCCTGGCGTCATGACCTCGACTTTCGCGACTTGGCGCGGTGGAATCATATTGGTGCCGATTACCGCATCTCGGTAGGGCAGGTTTTGGTGTTGGGCCCCGGGAGAGAGCCATCGTTCCAGCGCGCCGCGCCGCGCGCAGCACCCCGATCCACACCCACACCCGTCAACCCACCGAGGACCGCCGGCCCACCCAGCACGGCCGGCCCACCCAACACCGCGAGCGCACCCGGCACCGCGAGGCCACCCAGCACCGCGAGCGCACCCGGCACCGCGAGGCCACCCAGCAACCCGAGCCCGCCCAGCAACCCGAGCCCGCCCAACACCGCCAGCCCACCCAGCTCACGCGGTACGCCGGTGCCGAGTGGTGCCGACGGGCGCGGCGCGCAAGCTCGAAACGCACAGGCAGGTGATGCGAGACCTCACGATGCACAGGCGCCGCCTGCGGGCGTCAACGAGTCGTTGAGATGGGTTTGGCCCACCGATCGCATGGGCGCACTGCGTTCGGTACCGGGCGGGGGCATTCTACTTTCGGGCCGCTTGGGGCAGGACGTGCGCGCCGCGAGCGCGGGTCGGGTGGTCTATACCGGCAGCGGCTTGCGCGGCTACGGCAATTTGATCATCATCAAACACGCCGAGAGTCGTGCTGTCCGCGTACGCTCACAATCGCGAAATGCTGGTGCACGACGGCCAGGAAGTCGCGCAGGGTCAGGTGATCGCACACATGGGGCGAGGGCCCGCAGCAATCGCCGATCCTGTACTTCGAGATTCGCCAGAACGGCAGGCCCGTCGATCCCTTGCCGTATCTTCCGAAGGCGAGATAGTTTCTAGAATATCCCTGTAATTATCATTGATTTATATCAGATATTTTACATTTAAACATATTCCACCTGGCTTGCGAGCTGTGCATTTCGTGTGTTTAACTGCGCGCTGATCGGGAAAGTCCATTTGCGGGGCGCTGCAGGTTTACACGGGGTAATTAGGGATAAAAAGAGTAACAAGATCAAGAAGAAGTACAATAAATCTCGATGCCGTATCGATCGTGTATTCCGTAAGCGCCCTGCCATTTTATTTCTTCTGATCTCACACCATCAGCAACGCCACCACGCGGCGCTGCTCGGCCACCAGCACATTGAACGTGCGGCAGGCTGCGCCGTATCCATGACTTCGAAACCGATGCCCGGCACTCAGGAACCGGGCGCGGAACGCTGCGGCCGGAAAAATTTGACGCGGTCCCGTTCCCAGCAGAACGAGCTCAGGATCCAGCGCAAGAATGCGCGCCGGATCGAGATTCGGCCAGATCATTCACGTCGCGGACCTCGGGCAGCGGCAGCACGGTGGACGCACTGACGATGACCGTTCCCCGATACGTGTCATCATTGATACGCAACTCGCCGGTTCCGTATCGCGCGGATAATATGGGAGGTAGAACTCGAGTCTTGGGTGAAGCGCATATGCGTAAGATACTGAAATTGGCGCCGGAGCGTTTGTGTCCATCCATTACTTCCGTTTTACCCACCGGGGCGCCGGCAGCCCGCAACGTGCCCCGTTGCTCGAACGGTTGCTGGCGCGCGCCGATACATCGACTGTGGTAACGGATTGGCGCGCCGATGCATTTCGCCTGCTTGCGCCCTCAGTCCGCCATGCCGGGCGTGGGCGCCGCCGCCTTGTGCGCCGAGCAGGGGTTGGTCGATGCCGCGCGACGGTGTTCATCGCCACACCAGTTCATTACCTCGCCGAAATGAGCAATGTGCGTTTGGCTGGCGACGGTATCCTGTCCCTGAGCCGGGCCGAAGCGGATGCGCTGGCCGCGGATTTCAATCGGGTGTGGCATGACGCCGGCATCCGCTTGATCTGCGGCCGATCGCAGACGCCGCGGGCGCCCGATTTATTCTGCGTAACCGACCGCCGTGCTCGATGCGGCGACCCGTGATCCTGAGGATGTGCTTGACCGACATATTGAAGATTATCTACCGGCCGGTCCCGACGCGCCGCGGCTGCGGCGGCTCATGAGTGAGATCGAGATGTGGCTGTTCGAGCATGCCGTGAATCGAACTCGGGCCGCCGACGCGGCGCCGGCGGTGAACGGCCTATGGTTGTGGGGAGGCGGTCCTGCACTCGCGTCGTTGCCGCCGGTCGAGGGCTGGACGGCAGGGGAGGACCCGTTCGTCGCAGCGTTTGGCACGCGGCCGGAATTGCCGGGCGCGGCGAACCCAGCCAGCGGCGTCATCGCAATCAATGCCGAACCGGGTACGGACGCCTGGAGTGATGCGGAGTCCCGCTGGCTCGAGCGCTCCTTCGCCGACTTGCGTGCGGGCAGGATTGCGCGACTCGATCTGTCGGGGGGTGACCGCTGCTACAGCGTCAGGGGGCGCTGGAATTGGCGCCCCTGGCGGCGGCGCAGACCTTGGTGGGAGTTTTTCCAGTGACCTCGGAGATCCGGCGGCGGCCGCCTGTCGCCTCAGGCGGCTTCGCGGCGGATGTGCATCCCATTCTGCGGCGCGTCTATGCGGCGCGTGGCCTGCAGTGCGACGCCGATCTTGATTTGTCGCTGGATCGCCTGCTGCCGGTCGGTTCGCTCGATGGGGTGGACGCGGCGGCGCAGCTGCTGGCCGCGCATCGCTCCACGGGACGGGTGCTGGTCATCGGCGACTTCGACGCGGACGGGGCCACCAGCACGGCATTGGTCGTGCGCAGTCTGCGCGCCATGCATTTCGCGCACGTCGATTTCCTGGTGCCCGATAGATTCCGTTTCGGTTACGGGCTGACACCCGAAATCGTGGCACTGGCGGCCACGCGCCGGCCTTCGTTGATCGTGACCGTCGACAATGGCGTGTCGAGCGTGGCCGGGGTGGAGGCGGCACACGGCCTGGGGGTGCCCGTGCTGGTGACGGATCACCATCTGCCCGGGGGCGTACTGCCGCGCGCGGAAGTCATCGTCAATCCAAACCTTGCGAACGGCCGGTTCGCCAGCCCAGCCCTGGCCGGCGTGGGCGTCGCGTTCTATGTGATCGCGGCCCTGGCAAGACTCCTGGCTCAAGAGAATTTTCGAGTCGCGGAGTTGCTGGACTTGGTGGCCCTCGGCACGGTTGCCGATGTGGTGCCGCTGGATCGAAATAATCGAGTATTGGTTGCGCAAGGGCTGCGACGTATTCGTGCCGGCCGCTGCGTCCCGGGTATTCGCGCATTGCTCGAATCGGCCGGCCGGCGCTTCGAGCAGATTACCGCCGCCGATTTGGGTTTTGCCGTGGCGCCGCGTCTGAACGCTGCAGGGCGGCTCGCCGATATGAGTGTCGGCATCGCCTGCCTGCTGGCCGATGATCCGTCCGAGGCGGCGCGTCTGGCTGCAATGCTCGCCAAGCTCAACGAGGAGAGGCGGGAGATTGAACAGCGCATGCAGATCGAGGCTTTGGACATCGCCGCAGGCGTGCGCTTCGGCCGGGACGGAGACGAATCGCTAGGACTGTGCCTGTTCGACGCAAGCTGGCATCAAGGCGTGGTGGGTCTGGTAGCGGGCAGGATCAAAGACCGGCTGCATCGGCCCGTCATCGCCTTTGCGCGCGCCGAGGATGGCTCCCTGCGCGGCTCGGCGCGCTCGGTTTCCGGCGTCAATATTCGCGATGCGCTGGACAGCATTGCGACTCATCATCCCGGTCTCATCGATAAATTCGGCGGCCACGCCATGGCCGCAGGAATGAGCCTGCCTGAGGCGAACCTGCCGAAGTTCAAAGCCGCATTCGCCGCAGAGATCGCCACGCGCACGGACCGCGAATCGCTGGCAGGGCTGATCCTATCGGACGGCGCGCTCGCAGCCGGCGACATGTCTCTCGATACCGCCCGTGCACTGCGGGGCGGGGGGCCATGGGGGCAGGGCTTTCCGGAGCCGGTATTCGACGGCGATTTTCACATCGCGGATGTGCGCATCGTCGGCGGCAAACATCTGAAGATGCGGCTCAGAATGGCGGAGGCCGCGGACGGCGGCGGCGGTCCAAGCGCCACGGCGCGAGACGAGGCGGTCGAGGCCATCGCATTCGGCTACGTCGGCGGTGCCGCGGAAGATCCGCAGTTGCGCGGCGGCGCGCGCATCCAAGCTGCCTATCGCCTCGAGATCAACGAGTACCTCGGCAGCGAGCGGCTGCAATTGAACTGCCAGCATTTGAGGCTGATTTAGCCGGCCAGCGGCGGCATCTGCCGGGCTTGTGTGCTAGGCTACGCAGCCATGGAACTCAATCAAGTCAAACGATTCATCAAAGATCTCGAAGAGCGCACCGACTCTTTGAGGAGGTATCTTTGATTACGATAACAAGCACGAGCGGCTGCAGGAAGTAGAGCGCGAGCTCGAGCAGCCCGGCGTTTGGAGCAATCCGGACCGTGCGCAGGAACTGGGAAAAGAACGCGCCAAGCTCGAGCAGGTCGTCGGCGGTCTCGATCGACTCACGCGCGCTCTGAGCGATGCGGGGGAACTGCTGGATCTGGCCGCGGCAGAGGCGGATTTGCATGCCATCGAGGGAATCGAGGCCGACGCCAAGCGATTGTCCCTCGAGGTCGAGCAACTCGAATTCCAGCGCATGTTCCCCGGCAAGATGGATTCGCACAATGCGTTTCTCGATATACAGGCCGGCGCGGGCGGCACGGAAGCCCAGGACTGGGCGGCCATGCTGTTGCGCATGTACCTGAAATGGGCGGACGCGCATGGCATCGCGACCGAAATCATCGATCAGAGTGCGGGTGAAGTGGCCGGAATCAAGGGTGCGACCATCAGCATGACCGGGGACTACGCCTATGGCTGGCTGCGCACGGAGACGGGCGTGCACCGTCTGGTGCGAAAATCGCCGTTCGATTCCGGCAATCGCCGACACACCTCGTTTGCTTCGGTTTTCGTTTCGCCGGAAGTGGACGACGACATCGACATCGAGATCAACCCTGCCGACTTGCGCACGGATGTTTACCGTTCCAGCGGAGCCGGCGGACAGCACGTCAACAAGACAGAATCCGCGGTGCGCATCACCCACGTCCCGAGCGGCATCGTCGTTGCCTGCCAGGGCGAGCGCAGCCAGCACAAGAACCGCTCCACGGCGATGAAAATGTTGAAAGCCAAGCTCTATGAGCTCGAGTTCAATAAGCGCAACGCGGCGGCAAAGGTGCTCGAAGACTCGAAATCCGACGTAAGCTGGGGCAATCAGATTCGCAGCTACGTGCTGGATCAGTCGCGGATCAAGGACTTACGCACCGGGGTGGAGATCGGCAATACCACGGCCGTGCTCGACGGAGCACTCGATGAATTCATGCAGGCTAGCTTGAAACAGGGACTTTGATGAGTCAGCGACCATGAGCGACAACGACGAGAATCACTTGATCACGGAGCGGCGCGCGAAACTTGCGAAGTTGCGCGAGCGGGGCATCGCGTTTCCGAACGACTTCCGCCGCGATGCACTGGCCGCGGATCTTTTGACGGCCTACGGCGAGAAGAGTACCGAGGCGCTCGAAGCTTCACCCATTCGCGTGAAGGTGGCGGGCCGGATGCGCGCCAAGCGGGTCATGGGCAAGGCGAGTTTCGCACGGCTCGAGGATTCGAGCGGTGCCATTCAGGTGTTTCTGCAGCACCAGACGCTCGGCGAGGTTTACGATGAATTCAAGGGATGGGACGTCGGCGATGTGATCGGCGCGGAAGGAACGCTGTTCCGCACCAAGACCAACGAGTTGTCTGTGCGGGTCGAGCGGCTGTTGCTGCTCACCAAGTCGCTGCGGCCATTGCCCGACAAGTGGCACGGGATCGCCGACACCGAATTGCGGTATCGCCGGCGCTACGTCGATTTGATCATGAACGAGGACAGCCGGCGGGTGTTCGAAACGCGCTCGCGAATCGTGCGCTACCTGCGCGCCTTCCTCGATGCGCGGGGATTCCTGGAGGTGGAAACGCCCATGTTGCACCCCATTCCCGGCGGTGCCGCGGCGCGCCCCTTCAAGACGCATCACAACGCTCTCGACGCGGACATGTATCTGCGCATCGCACCGGAACTGTATCTGAAGCGGCTCACCGTCGGCGGTTTCGAGCGCGTGTATGAGATCAACAGAAATTTCCGCAATGAAGGCGTGTCGACGCAGCACAATCCTGAGTTCACCATGCTCGAGCTGTATCAAGCGTATGCCGATTACGCCGATCTGATGGACATGATGGAAACCTTGTTTCAAGGCCTCGCCGACACCCTGCTGGGCTCGCGAAAGATCGTGTACCAGGGCACTGAAATCGATCTGTCGCGCGGCTTCGCGCGGATGAGCATCGAAGAGGTCATTCTGGCGAATAACCCCGAGATAGACCCCATGTCGATGCGCGACGCGAGCTATTTGCGGCGCGTATGCGATCAGATGAAGATTGCCCATAAGCCGGGGGACGGTGCCGGCAAGCTGCAAATCGAGATTTTCGAGAAAACCGGCGAGCACACGCTGGTGCAGCCCACGTTCGCCTATGCCTATCCCGCTGAGGTGTCGCCGCTATCGCGTCGCAACGACGCCGATCCCTTCATCACGGATCGATGGGAACTGTTCGTCGGCGGCCGTGAACTCGCGAACGGGTTTTCGGAGCTGAACGACGCGGAGGATCAGGCGCAGCGCTTCAAGGACCAGGTCGAGCGCAAGGATGCCGGCGACGAGGAAGCGATGTACTACGACGCCGACTATGTGCGGGCGCTGGAATACGGCATGCCGCCCACGGCGGGACTGGGGTTGGGCGTCGACCGTCTGGTCATGCTGTACACGAATTCACCCTCGATTCGCGATGTCTTGCTGTTCCCGCACATGCGGCCCGAGTCTTGAACCCGATCGGGGTATTCGACTCGGGAGTCGGCGGCTTGACTGTTTTGCGGGCACTGCGCGCAGCGATGCCCAACGAGAATTTCATCTACCTCGGCGACACCGCGCGGCTTCCTTACGGCACCAAGAGCGCCGAAACCGTCGTGCGTTATTCCTTGCAGTGCGCCGCTGCGCTGATTCGGCGGCGCATCCGCTGTCTCGTGGTTGCCTGCAACACGGCATCTGCATCAGCACTCGATGCCTTGCGCGCTCATCACCCCACGCTGCCGGTCATCGGCGTGATTGAACCGGGGGCGGAAGCGGCAGTCGCCGCATCGGCATCGCAGCACATCGCCGTCATCGCGACCGAAGGCACTGTGGCCGGTGGCGCCTATCAAACGGCCATCCATCGACTGAATCCCGCCGCCCGGGTCACCTCCCGGGCATGTTCCTTATTCGTCTCGATGGCGGAAGAGGGCTGGACCCAGGGTCCCATCGCGGAGGCGGTCGCGCGCCGCTACCTCAATCCGATATTTGGCGACCCGATATCTGGCGACCCGATACTTCAGTCGGGTGAGGCACCCGACACCTTGGTGCTGGGCTGCACGCATTTTCCGGCGCTGGCCGAGTCCATCCGCGCGGTGCTGCCGCCGCAGGTGACCATCGTAGATTCCGCGGCAACGACTGCAGCCGCGGTGTTGCGGCAGCTTCGTGGGGCAGGGGCACCAGACGGGGCAGGGGCACGAGACGGGGCAGCGACACGAGATGGGGCCGTGAGCTACGCTGACCGGACGGATCCGGCCGCCTCAGGCGCCGTCTACTGGCTGGCCACGGATGGGGCGGCGCGTTTTGCGAGGGTGGGAAGCACCTTTCTTGGCGAGACCTTGCGCGCCGAGGCAGTTGAGATCATCGACCTCTAACGCGGGGCGGCCCACCGGCCGGAACGCATTTGCTTACATCCGGCAATCGATCTAGACTTGTACAAGTTAATTGTACGTCTAACGAGACCGCTATGGCGCACCCGATACTGAGTATTTCCGCCGCCAGGCAAACATTTTTCGACCTGTTCGCGACCGTCACCGGACATCGAGGTCGTAAAATCGTCATCACCAGCCGTGGCGTCGGTAATCGCGCGGTGCTTGTCGGCGAAGACTATCTCAACGAACTGGAAAGCGCTGCGAAGCGGCTGCGCGATATGGAGTCCGGTAAGGCTAAGCCCGCCCGGGACTTCAAGCTCATCGGAAGCCTGAAATTTACGCGGGACGTCGATGAAGTGCTGGCCGAAATTCGAGTCGAACAGAAAGCCCTCTGGGACAAGAAATCAGCGTCGTTCGACAAGTAGACCCATGGCTACGGAGGATACGGCGCTCGCGGTGACGGATACGCATCCGCTGATATGGATGGCGGCGGGCAAATCCAAGCGCTTGGGTAGGGCGGCGCGCCGACTTTTTGAGCGGGCAGAAGCGGGAGAGTGTTCTATATATATCCCCGCGACGGCGCTCGTCGAACTGGGCGAGGCCTACTATAAAGGCGCGGCCACCGCCGACGTCTCATTCGAGACGTGGGTGCGGGCCGCTTTCGCAAGCGGCAAGTACCACGAGGCTGAATTGACCGCTGAGATCGTCTATGCGGCCCAGCGACTCTACTCCATCCCGGAACGTGGCGACCGGCTAATCGCAGCCACAGCCGTGGTCCTCGATCTGCCCCTAATTACCCGCGATCCGGAAATTCACGAAGCCGCCGGCGTCGAATGCATTTGGTCGTAGTGATCGACTCGGCCGATACGGTCCACCGCGCTCAGGGTTTCGCGAGCGCGGCGTGGAATCCATCGCTCGAGAGCATATTGAAGGCCGCGCGCAAAATCATGTCCGACATGACTTCGAAATAGTTTTCGGCTTTGTAGGAACGGCCCCACCGTGTGGCGTCGCCGTTCACGACACCCGACCATAGCTCCTTGCCGCTCTTGTCCTTGACGTGGATCATCAGCGAGATCTCGCCATTGTAGGTGCTGTCTTCCGTGACGAAGAACTTGCGGATGTCGCCGCTGACGGTGATGTCCGCATCGCCGTCGACGACGTTCAAGCCGGCGCTGCGCACGGTGCTCTTGAGGTGATCGGTGACGAAGACCGCGACATCGGTCGAGGTGGTCATCGGACGGACTTGGGCTTTTTCGCGGTTCTCGGCAACCCGGGCCGGATCCTGGCGCGTGTCGGCCAAGGGCTCGAAACGGATTTTCGTCGTGATCACTGCGCCGCTGAGATCGAGCGTGCCCATCTCCGAGAAAACCGACGTGGGCTTCCAAACCAGTGGGATGTTGTCCAGTGGGGCAGCGGCGAAAGCTGCTGCGTTGACGAGGAAAGAGCCGAGAAACGCGAGGGCAAGACAATGCTGGCGCATGCTTTGTTCCTTGAACGAGTGAACGAACGCTCCGACTGCCGGAGTTTTTTGTTGTTGGCCGTCATTCTAGTCAACGGGAGTTTCGCATGCCTGGATTTTGCGGTGATGTACATCCCCCCGACGAGCATGGCCAGGGGGGGGATAAGAGGCTGGACGCCAACGTAAAGGCAGCAGTTGGCGTCCAGCCTCTTATCCCCCCCTGACCGAGCGCACCTGGTCGACGTACATCACCGCGTCGACGGAGCAATTCGAGTTGCCTTTGGCTCAGTGATGTCGAGCGGTATGAGACTTCACCCGGGAGGCTAAGACGCGGCCCGGCAACGGGGAACAGTTGCCGGTCCGCGTCTTAGCCTCCCGGGTGAATGCCACTAACCGGTCAACATCACCGTGCCGGTCAACATCACGGTGCCGAGATGCTGTAGGGAAGCGGCAATGGCGTGGCAGCGACGGGCACGCTCGCCGTCGCGTCACCGTCCCCCGCTTCCACGACGGATGAGGAGGCGGTGTCGGTCGCGCTCCCGCTCGCCTGCAGATTGAGCACGGCCAACGCTTCGAAGCCATCGCCGACCTGAATCGCCTCGACGATACGTCCGGCACGGCCGTCGCTCAGGTGAAGCGGGGCGCCTATGCGCCAGTCGCCCAGCGGCAGGCGCAATCGGTACAAGCGCCGCTTGATGCGGCCCAGGTGCTGGGTGCGGGCGATGATTTCCTGTCCCGTGTAGCAGCCCTTGCTGAAGCTGATGCCGTCCAGCAAATCGAGATTGAGCATCTGGGCGACAAAGGCCTCGCGCGTGGCCAGATATATCTGCGGTAGGCCGGCGCGAATGTCCGCCAGACGCCAGTGGTGTTCGACCTTCTCCACCCGAGAGGCGTCGCCGGCTAACCCGTGCTCCGCCAGGCTCCCCGCAGCTCCGATGACCCAGTAGCGGCTGCGATCGCCGTTGACCGCAGCAATGCCGATGCCATTCTTCTCTATATAGGAGGTGTCCGATGGCGCATCGATGCCGGCGGACGGCAGGCCTTGCGCACCATGAAGGCCCGCGACGCTCAGTGCTTCGCTGCCGTCTTCGATCTTTACCTTGGCTCGAAGCACGAACCGGCGCAGTGCTTCCATGGTCGGCGCAATCAGCTCACGTGGCAGGATGGCGGCGATCCCACTGGAATGGGGCAGCAGATGCATGAGCGCGAGTGCGCGCCCCTGTGGGCTCGAGTACGCGGCCAATAAGCTCCGGCTCTCGGAGAGGCGGCGCGTGTCATTGGATATCTGACCCTGCAGAAAGCTTTGGGCGTCGGGTCCGGTGAATCGCAATAGGCCCAAATGCGGTAATCGGCCCGATTCGGGCGGCGTGTCGGCGTTCATCAGCTATAAAATGGGTACTCGAACCCTAAAGTCAACAGGGCGCGAACGGAATGAATTGTTCGGTGCTTCGAGGCCCGGAGAAGGGGGGCTGCCGGCGACGAGTAAAATGCCGTCAAGTGCGGAGTAGGACTTTTCACCTAATCAACTGTTTCTATTGCGACGTTTTCTGGCAAACTTTCGACCCTGATGACGAACTCCGAAGATCAGATCCGAATCGAGACGCGGGCCAAACCCGATCAGAGCGAACACCCTGCCGCGACACCCGCTGCTCCACCCCGACCGCGCGAGGTCGGCGGCCGCGAGGGGCCGGAGCCCACGCGCTTCGGGGATTGGGAACTGCGTGGCCGTTGTATCGATTTCTGAGGAACGATGATGCCCGCACGCCCCCGTCCGCTTTCTCCCCATGTGGGGATTTATCGATGGCAAATCGGCAACAGCCTCTCGATATTGCACCGGGCGACAGGGATCGTTCTGGCATTCGGATTGCTTGCGCTCTGTTATTGGCTGACATCGTTGGCTGCCGGCGAAAAATCCTATGCCGCGGCGGCGGCGGTGTTTGCGAGCCCGATAGGCCTGGTGGCTTTGGCCGGCTGGACCTTTGCCTTCCTCTACCACCTGTTGAACGGTGTGCGGCATTTGTTCTGGGACGTGGGCCGCGGCTTCGAGCGCACACAGCGGCATGCCAGCGGTTGGCTCGTCGTGCTGGGGTCGCTGGCTTTGACCGCCTGCGTATGGGTTCTGGCATGGAATCATCACGCATGAGCTTGCGCAGCCCAGTGGGTCGGGTGCTCGGGTTGGGTTCAGCCAAGGATGGGACGAGCCATTGGTGGGCGCAGAGGGTGAGCGCCGTTGCACTGATTCCGCTCACGTTGTGGTTCCTGTTGTCGCTGCTGGCGCTGCCGGCGCTGGATTACGCGACGGTGAGGGCGTGGCTGTCGGTTCCATTGAGCGGTCTTTTGGCCGTGCTGCTGGTTGCCGTACTCACGTATCACTCCTACCTGGGAACCACCGTGGTGATCGAAGACTACGTGCATGCCGCGGGCACGAAGCTATTGTCGCTGCTGCTGCTGAGATTTCTGTACGTGCTGGTCGGCGGCGCCGGCATATTCGCAATTTTGCACGTCGCGTTCGGATCCTGAAGACATGAGCGAATACAAATTCATCGACCACACCTACGATGTGGTGGTGGTCGGCGCCGGAGGCGCGGGCTTGCGCGCCACGTTCGGCCTGGCCGAAGCCGGCCTGTCCACCGCCTGCCTGACCAAGGTGTTTCCCACACGCAGCCACACGGTCGCCGCGCAGGGCGGCATCTCGGCGGCGCTCGGCAATATGGGCGCCGACGACTGGCGCTGGCATATGTATGACACGGTGAAAGGATCGGACTGGCTCGGCGATCAGGACGCGATCGAGTTCATGTGCAAGGAGGCGCCGGCGGCGGTCATCGAACTCGAACATTATGGCGTGCCGTTTTCGCGCACCGAGGACGGCCGCATCTACCAGCGTCCGTTCGGCGGCATGACCACTCACTTCGGCAAGGGCATAGCGCAGCGCACCTGCGCGGCGGCCGATCGCACCGGCCACGCCATGCTGCACACTCTGTATCAGCAATCGCTCAAGCACGAGGCGGCGTTCTTCATCGAGTACTTCGCCCTCGATCTCATCATGGAGAACGGCGAGTGCCGCGGCGTGATTGCCCTCGACATGTCCGACGGTACCCTGCATCGGTTCCGTGC
The DNA here is from genome assembly GCA_963807505.1 of uncultured Gammaproteobacteria bacterium. Taxonomy (GTDB): domain Bacteria; phylum Pseudomonadota; class Gammaproteobacteria; order Steroidobacterales; family Steroidobacteraceae; genus Bog-1198. The sequence goes on from CAWECC010000004.1 coordinate 701,245, forward strand.
CCACATGGTCATCATGGCGACCGGTGGCTATGGCCGGGCATGGTTCTCGTGCACGTCTGCTCATACCTGCACGGGCGACGGCGGCGGCATGGCGCTGCGCGCAGGCCTGCCCTTGCAGGACATGGAGTTCGTGCAGTTCCATCCGACGGGGATCTATGGCGCCGGCTGTTTGATCACCGAGGGCTCGCGCGGCGAAGGCGGGTACCTGACGAATGCCGCCGGCGAGCGATTCATGGAGCGCTACGCGCCGAATGCCAAGGACCTGGCGTCACGCGACGTCGTCAGCCGCGCGATGACGGTGGAGATCCGCGAAGGGCGGGGAGTTGGTGCGCTCAAGGACCACATCTATCTGCATCTCGAGCATCTTGGCCCCGCGGTCATCAAGGAGCGACTGCCCGGCATAGCCGAGACCGCGAGGATATTCGCCGGGGTGGATGTCAACAAGGAGCCCATACCCGTATTGCCGACGGTGCATTACAACATGGGCGGCATCCCGTGCAATGTGCACGGCGAGGCAATCACCCGCGTGAACGGCAACGAGACGGTGGTTCGGGGACTGATGGCGGTGGGCGAGGCGGCCTGCGTGTCGGTACACGGCGCGAACCGCCTGGGATCCAACTCGCTGCTCGACCTGGTCGTGTTCGGCCGCGAAGCGGCGCGCCACTGTGCGCGGGTGGTGAAACCGGAAACCGCGCATCGTGCATTCCAGGCCGACGCCGGGGACAGCGCACTGGCCCGCTTGGACAAGTTCAGGCATGCCAAGGGTTCGAGGCCCACCGCGGACGTGCGCCTGAACATGCAGCGGGTCATGCAGAGCGACGCCGCGGTATTTCGCACCGGCGAATCCTTGAACGACGGCAAGCGCCGGCTCGCGGAAGTCTTCGCCTCCTTCGCGGAGGTGCGGGTCACGGATCGTTCGCTGGTATGGAACACCGATCTCATCGAGACCTTGGAACTCGACAATCTGCTGGGACAGGCGGTCGCCACCATGCATTCGGCGGAGAATCGCCGGGAGAGCCGCGGTGCGCAGGCGCGCGAGGATTTTCCGGATCGCGACGATCAAAATTGGATGAAGCACACGCTGTGCTGGGTTTCGCCTGCGGGCGAGACCCGCTTCGACTACCGGCCGGTGCATCTGAACACCTTGACCGACGATGTGCAGTCGATCCCGCCCAAAGCGCGAACTTATTAAAGACGCGGACCCGGACCCGTAGGAGCAATCGATGGCTGAATTCTCGCTTCCCGCCAACTCCAAGGTGCGCAAGGACGGCCGCGTGTTCAAGGCACCGGCGGGCGCCAAGAATGTCCGCGTCTTCAGGATCTACCGGTTCGACCCCGACTCGGCGGAGAATCCGCGCCTCGACACTTATGAGATCGACATGGACGCCTGCGGCCCCATGGTGCTGGACGCCCTGATCAAGATCAAAAATGAGGTCGATTCCACATTGAGCTTCCGGCGTTCGTGCCGCGAGGGCATATGCGGCTCTTGCGCGATGAATATCGACGGCAAGAACGGCTTGGCGTGCATCAGCGCCTGCGCCGATGTCAAGCGCGACATCGCGATCTATCCCTTGCCTCACATGCCGGTCATCAAGGATTTGGTCCCCGATCTGACCAACTTCTACGCTCAGTACGCCTCGATCAAGCCCTGGCTGCAGACCCGTACGCCGGCACCGCCCGACGGGGAACGCCTGCAGTCGAAGGAAGACCAGGAAAAGGTCGATCGGCCCTCGGCGTGTATCCTCTGCGCGTGTTGCTCCACCAGCTGCCCCAGCTATTGGTGGAACAGCGACCGTTACCTGGGACCCGCAGCGCTGCTGGCGGCCTACCGCTGGATCGTCGATAGCCGTGACGAGGCGGCCGGCGAGCGTCTCGACCAGCTCGAGGATCCATTTCGGCTGTACCGCTGCCATACCATCATGAATTGCACCGAGGCATGCCCGAAGGATCTCAATCCCGCCAAGGCCATCGGCGAGATCAAGCAAATGATGGCTCATCGCCGCCATTGATGCGTGCCCCGCTGCCGGCGGCCGGCCCTCAGGATCTCGGGAGACTGCGCTGGCGGTGCCGCCGCGGCATGAAGGAACTCGATGTGCTGCTGGCTCGCTATCTGGAGCGGTATTTCTGCAGCGCATCGAACCGTGAGCAAGATGCATTCAGACGGCTATTGGAGACCGAGGACACGATTCTCTACGCCTACTGCCTGGGGTCGCAGCAGCCGCCGCCGGAATTCGCGACCCTGATCGAGCGTATTACCGCCTACCCGGCCTCCGGTCGCGGCTTGTCATCCGATTGCAACCCGCACGCCGGCCAAAGGCCGTCCTGCGATCGAAACCCTCCCCCGGATCGGAAGCCGGCTGGCCGTCGCTGTTAGAATCCCAGGCTGTGCGCAAAGTCACGTTTAAAATCGATCAGTGCCGCGATTTGTCGAACTTTTCCTCGGCGGGTCGGTCTATCGCGACAGGCTGGTTTTTGAACTTGCCGGTTTGGGATCACGCATGAGCGTTGAAGAGAGTGACCTCAAACTGGTCGAGAGAGTCCAGCGCGGCGAGCGCGCGGCGTTCGATTTGTTGGTTCTGCGATACCAGCACAAGGTGCTGAAGCTGATCATGCGTTACGTGCACGATGCAACCGAGGCTGAAGACATCGCACAAGAGGCTTTTGTCAAAGCATTCCGTGCGTTGCAGTCATTTCGCGGTGATAGCGCGTTTTATACCTGGCTGTATAGAATCGCGATCAACACCGCGAAGAACGCCCTGGTCGCCACGAAGCGGCGCCCCATGGACTACGATCTCGACCTCCAGGATCCCGAACAATATGACTTGCACGCTCGTCTCGCGGAGTCGGAGACTCCCGAAGGCTTGCTGCTCACCGACGAGATTCGCGACACCGTGAATCGCGCCATCGAGAATTTGCCGGAGGACCTGCGTACCGCAATCGTTCTGCGCGAGCTGGAAGGATTGAGTTACGAAGATATTGCGCAAACCATGGACTGCCCGGTAGGTACTGTGCGTTCGCGAATCTTTCGCGCACGCGAGGCGATCGACAAGAAGCTACGACCCATATTCGACGGCGGCCTTGGTCGGCCTGAGGACACATGAGCGAACAAATTCGTGAACAAGTCTCGGCGTTTCTCGACGGAGAACTGCCCAGTTCGGAAACCGAACTCCTGCTGAAGCGGCTGAGCCGCGATGGAGAATTGCGCGAGAGCTTCGGCCGCTATGCCTTGATCGGCGAGGCGGTCCGCGGGGGCACCCACAGTCTTATGACAAAGGGCTTCGTCGGGCGCGTCAATCTCGCCATCGACGGTGAGTCGATACCGGTCAACGGGCACGCCCCGCAGAGTCGCTCTCCGCGATGGTGGCGGCCGTTCGCAGGAGCCGCCGTGGCCGCGGGTGTCACCGCGGTGGCCGTCGTCGCCCTGCAGCATCGGGCGGTCGCGCCCGGATTGCGGTCCGGTGCGGTGGTCGCCGTGCAGAGTGCAGCGGTGCGGGCGCAACCTTCTTTGCTGGCCCAGAACGCGGTTTTGCCCCAGGGCGGCGCACTGCAAATGCCCCGGGAGGCCATCTCCTATACCGTGCCGCCGGTGTCGCCGGCCGCTCCCGCGGCCATACCGCAGGCCCGGCTGACGAATTATGTTTTTGCGCACAGCCGATATTCCTCCGGCCTGGATCAGCGCGGGGTACTGGCTGATTTACTCATCGACGCCGAGGAGCAGCAGCCTGCGTCTCATGAGGCGCAGGCGCCCGTTGTTCCATGACCACGCTCGTTCGCCGTCGAGCCAACTGGCTGGTTCCATGCGCCGTCGTGGGCGCGCTGTTGACCGCGTTGCCTCAGCGCTCCCGAGGCGCCGACGACCCGCGGGAATGGCTGCAGAAAATGAGTCAGGCCTTGGCCACCCGCAATTACGACGGCACGTTCTTTCATTTGAGCGAGGGCCGCGTCGAGACCATGCGGATCGTGCACCGGGTGCGTGCCGGACGTGTGACCGAGCGGCTGCAGTCCTTGGATGGTTCCGGCCGGGAGTTCGTGCGCAACAACGATGAATTGACGTGTTACTTGCCTGACCAGCATACGGTGCTGGTGGAGCCCAGGCAGGATCGCGGCCCGTTTCTGGGGTCGCTGCCGCAGTTCGGCGCGGACGTGAACGAGTTCTATCGAATCGAGTCGTTGCCCGACACGCACATACTCGGCAGGGCGGCTCGGGTCATCGCCGTGAACCCCAAGGATCAATTCCGTTTTGGCTATCGGCTGTGGCTGGATGAAAAGACCGCCATGCCCCTCAAGACTCAGCTCTGCGACTCGCGCGGCCAGGTAATCGAACAGATATTCTTCGCGCGCCTGGACATGCCCGAGAATATTCCGGACAGCGATCTGACGCCGGCGGTGCACACCGACGGCATGCGATGGGTGCGCCAGGGACCCTCGCAGGAGAGTGCGTCGCCGACGGTGTCGGCCTTTCGGGCCAGCGAATTGCCGCCCGGATTTCACCTGACCGTGGCCGGCGCGCAGACCATCGGCGGAGCGACCGTCCCCGCAAGTCACTTGGTGTACTCGGATGGGTTGGCGACCGTCTCGGTATTCGTCGAGGCGCCGCCTGGCGATCCGCCAGGCGCAGACGCGAGCCCAAGCACGGCCGCCGAACCGCCCATGCAGGGCCTCGCGCGGGTCGGTTCGGGATACGCTTTTTCCACGGTCGTGCAGGGCCACCAGGTCACCGCGGTCGGTGAGGTGCCCGCTCAGACCGTCGAGTTCATTGCCCACTCGGTCAGACCCTCCGACCGACCCGAACTCCCCCGCAGCCGCTGACCCGATGCCGCGGGAGTCCTTGCGCTTCCTGCTGTACTCGCGCCCCGGGTGCGGCCTGTGCGAAGAGATGCTGCTCGAACTGGCGGCGTTGCCGGAAGCCGGCTCGGTCGGCGTCGACGTGCTCGACGTCGATGCCGACCCTGCGGCAAAAGTGCGCTACGGCCATAAGATTCCGGTGCTGCTGTTCGCGGGCGAATTGGTGTGCCACGGGCGCTTGGACGTCGAGGAGGTACATAAGGCCCTCGCTTACCATCGCCGACCGGTATAATGAGGAGTTTGTCCAAACCCAGGCCTAGATGAAGAATATCCGCAATTTTTCCATCATTGCTCATGTTGATCACGGCAAGTCGACGTTGGCTGACCGATTCATTCAGGAATGCGGCGGGCTGGACGCGCGGGAAATGCAAGCCCAGGTGCTCGACTCGATGGATCTGGAGCGTGAACGCGGGATCACCATCAAGGCGCAGAGCGTCACGCTGGCCTTCAAGTCCGTCAGCGGCGAGCTGTACCAGCTGAATTTCATCGACACGCCCGGGCACGTGGACTTCTCCTACGAAGTATCCCGCTCGCTGGCCGCCTGCGAAGGAGCGCTGTTGGTGGTGGATGCCGCCCAGGGTGTCGAGGCACAGAGCGTCGCCAACTGCTATACGGCCTTGGAGCAGGGGCTCGAGGTGCTGCCGGTCATCAATAAGATCGATTTGCCCTCCGCGGATCCGGCCAAGGTCATCCATGAGATCGAAGAGATCATCGGCATCCCCGCCGAGGATGCCGCTCTGGTCAGCGCCAAGACGGGACTCGGCGTCGCCGAATTGCTGGAACAGCTGGTCAAGCGCATCCCGGCTCCCAAAGGCGATCCTGATGGTCCTTTGCAGGCGCTGATCATCGATTCCTGGTTCGACAATTACGTCGGTGTCGTTTCTTTGGTGCGCGTCATGAATGGTGCGTTGCACACAGGAGCCAAGATCCGCGTCATGTCGACGGGCCGCAGTCACCAAGTGGACAAGCTCGGCCGGTTCACGCCCAAGCCCGTGCCCCGCGACTCTTTGAATACGGGGGAAGTCGGCTTCGTCATCGCCGGCATCAAGGAAATCGACGGAGCGCCGGTGGGCGACACCATAACGCTCGAGAACAATCCCGCCCAAGTGCCGCTCGAGGGCTTCAAGCAGGTGCAGCCGCGGGTGTTTGCGGGCCTGTTTCCCACGAGTTCCGATGACTACGAACAATTCCGCGAAGCGCTCAAGAAGCTCAAGCTCAACGATTCGGCGCTGCATTTCGAGCCCGAGGTGTCGACGGCGCTGGGTTTTGGATTTCGTTGTGGATTCTTGGGGTTGCTGCACATGGACATCGTGCAGGAGCGCTTGGAGCGCGAGTACGACCTCGATCTGATCACCAGCGCCCCGACCGTCATCTATGAGGTGCTGCTCACCGACGGGTCCGTGACCAACGTCGACAATCCGTCCAAGCTACCGCCCCAGGACCGCATTTCCGAGCTGCGTGAGCCCATCATCACCGCCAATATCCTGGTGCCTCCGGATCACGTAGGCGCGGTCCTGACCTTGTGCAGCGAGAAGCGCGGCGTGCAGAAGAAAATGCTGTTTCTCGGCAGCCAGGTGTCGCTGCAATACGAATTGCCCCTGGCCGAGGTGGTGCTCGATTTCTTCGACCGGCTCAAGTCCGCGAGCCGCGGTTACGCCTCCTTCGACTACGAATTCAGCCACTTCCAGGCCGCACCTCTGGTCAAGCTCGATGTACTGATCAACGGCGATCCGGTCGATGCGCTGTCGCTCATCGTCCACCGCGACAACTCCTACAATCGCGGCCGGGAATTGGTCGACAAGATGCAGGAACTGATCCCGCGGCAGATGTTCGACATCGCCGTGCAGGCGGCGATCGGCAGCCATATCATTGCGCGGGCCAGCGTCAAGGCCATGCGCAAGAACGTGCTGGCCAAGTGCTACGGCGGCGACATCACCCGCAAGCGCAAGCTTCTCGAGAAGCAAAAGGCCGGGAAGAAGCGCATGAAGCAGGTGGGTCAGGTGGAGATTCCACAGGAAGCGTTCTTGGCCGTTCTTCAGGTGGGTAAGAAGACGCATTGAGCTTCTTGCCGATCGACATCCCTTGTTTGAATTTTCGGGGCCAATTTTCGGGGGTATTTCGTGAACGATGGCGATAGCGTTTTCATGGGCTTGCTGTGCGCGGGCATCGCGTGCGTGCTGGTCATTCTGGTGGACGGCTGGTTCTTCAGGCCCAAGCGCGATCCCGGTGCGACGAGCGTGGAGGAGCCGTGGCCGCCGAAAATGGCGGGGTATGTGCTGGTGGTCCTGTCGCTGGCGATGCTGTGGCGCCTGTTCCGCTACGAGGCCGTGGATTTCAGCCTGATGCTGGTGGTGGTCGGCGCCATTTCGGGCCTCATTTGGCTATTGGACTGGGCCTTCTTCGCCCGCCGCCGCAAGCAGGGCGCGGCCCTGGCGGGTACGGCCCCCGAACGCGTGCGCGAACCCATTGCCGTCGAATATGCGCGCTCTTTCTTTCCGGTCATCGTATTGGTGTTGGTGATACGGTCGTTTCTGTTCGAGCCGTTCCGCATCCCCTCCGACTCCATGATGCCGACCTTGTTCGACGGCGATTTCATCTTCGTCAGCAAGTATTCCTACGGCTTGCGTCTGCCGGTCAGCAATACGCTGCTGATTCCCACGGGCGCGCCGCAGCGGGGCGACGTCATCGTCTTCCGCCTGCCTCCCAATCCGAAAATCAACTACATCAAGCGGCTGGTCGGCCTGCCGGGCGATCGCATCCGGGTGGATGAGAACAACCAGCTGTACGTCAACGGCAAGCCCCAGCTCCAGGAACGCGGGCCCATCTACACCGGCCCGAAGCAGGATTTGTGGAATTACGCAGGCGCACCCACGGCTTTGGAGCAGCTGGGCGACAAGCGCCATCTCGTCATGTTCGCCAACGGCGGCGTCAAGACGGGCGAATGGGTGGTGCCGCCCGGGCACTATTTCTTCATGGGCGACAACCGCAATAACAGCAAGGACAGCCGATTCCAGGACGATATGGACGCCCCTGGGTTCGTGCCGGAGCAGAATCTCGTAGGTAAAGCGGTGCGAATTTGGCTTAATCTTGACACCCGTGACGGACCTCTCTGGCGCCGGATCGGAAATGCGATTCAATAAGGGCCCAACACAGGCCAATGGGTTCTTTATCTTGAGGTCCGTGCTCGCGCAGCGAGCACCTAACGGTCGGGGTCGCTTCGACCCCGTTGATAGGTGGTGCGAAGCACCTAAGAATCGGCGCGCAGCGCCTGGGAATCGGCGCGCAGCGCCTAGGGAGTAGGGATATGACAAAGCAAATGCGCCGATCGCAGCAAGGCATGACATTCCTGGGGCTGCTCTGCATCCTGGTGCTGGTCGGCATCATCGGTTACGCGGGGATCCGCCTCGTTCCCGTGTACCTCAATTACATGAACATCGTGCGCACGTTGAATGCGGTCGCCGCGGACTTCAAAGGCGATAATCCCAGTCCCGAGGCGATTCGTACTTCCTTGTCCAGGCATTGGGAGGTGCAGGCCATCACCGCGGTGGACGACAAGGATATCGAGATCACCAAGGACGACAGCGGAATATCGATGCACGTGGCCTACGACGATTCGGAGCCGTATGTCGGCAACGTATCGCTGGCCGTGCATTTCGACAAGACCGTGAAGGTGCAGTGATTCCGCTGCGCCAGGCGGATGATCTGCTGGGTTGGGTCGAAAGTGCGTTCGGCCACGTTTTTCAGCATCCGGCGCTGTGCCATGTCGCCGTGACTCATCGCAGCGCCGGCGCCGACCACAACGAGCGGCTGGAATTCCTGGGTGATTCGATTCTCAATTGCAGCGTGGCGCGTTTGCTTTACGATGCTCATCCGCAGGCGGATGAGGGTGCCCTGTCGCGGCTCAGGGCGAGGCTGGTCAGCGGCGAGACTTTGGCGCAGATCGCGGGCGATCTCGGCTTGGGTGAGCACCTGCGGCTTGGATCGGGTGAATTGAAAACCGGCGGGTTTCGCCGGGCGTCGATACTGGCGGATGCCTTGGAGGCTATTTTGGGAGCGATTTTTCTGGATTCGGGGTTCGACGCAGCGGCGGCGGCCGTGGCGCGCATCATGGAGCCGCGGATGTCGGATTTGCCCGCGGCGGGCATGCTGAAGGACCCGAAAACGCGTCTGCAAGAAGCTCTGCAGGGGCGCGGACTGGCCTTGCCCGTCTATACCCTGACCGGAGCGACGGGCGACCCTCATATGCAGTCATTCACCGTGAGCTGCGAAATCCCCGTTCTGGAGCTCGTGGCCGTGGGCGAGGGCGCCAGCCGCCGCCGCGCCGAGCAGTTGGCCGCCGCGAAATTGCTGGATCTACTGCCGTCCGAGATGCGGAAGCCGGTATGAGCGATCTGAAGTTTCGCGCCGGGCATGTGGCCATCGTGGGCCGGCCGAACGTGGGCAAGTCGACCCTGGTGAATGCCTTGGTCGGGCGCAAGGTGTCCATAGTCACCGCCAAGCCTCAGACCACGCGGCATCGGATTCTGGGAGTGGTCAACCGTCCCGAAGCTCAATTGGTACTGGTCGACACGCCGGGCCTGCATGAATCGACGCGCCGCGTGATGAATCAATACATGAACCGGGTGGCGATTTCGTCTTCCCAGGACGCGGACGTCATCCTGTTCGTGATCGAAGCCATGCGCTTCACCGACGAGGACCTGTGGGTGTGGGAACGCGTACGGGGCTTGAAGCAGCCGCTGTTTCTGGTCATCAACAAGGTCGATCGGGTGTTCCCGAAGGAGCAGCTGCTGCCCTTCCTCGAGGAGATGACGCAGCGCATCCCAGCATCGGGAATCATACCGATATCGGCCATGCAGTCTGATAATCTTGATCGCCTGGTCGATCTCATCGGTTCGCGGCTGCCGGTATCGCCGCCGCTGTTCGCCTCCGATGTGGTCACCGATCGGGACGAGCCGTTCCATGCGGCCGAGATCGTGCGTGAGAAGCTGACTCTGAAGCTGCGCGAGGAATTGCCCTATGGCATCAATGTGCAAATCGAACGCTTTGCGGATGAGAACAATCGCATCATGATCAACGCGGTCATCTGGGTCGAGCGTGCCGGGCAGAAGGCCATCGTCATCGGCCAGGGCGGCGAGCGGTTGAAGGAAATCGGCCGGCTCGCCCGCATAGAGCTCAACGATCTATGGCAGCGCTCCGTGCATCTCGAGCTCTGGGTCAAGGTCAAGGAAAACTGGGCCGACAGCGAGATGGTGCTGCGCCAGTTTGGGTACGACACGCTGTGAACGGCGCAGGCAGGCCGCCCGCACGGCGCGTGTGGTTGGCGCCTGCCTATGTGCTGCACCAATATGCCTACCGCGACACCAGCCGCATCGTCGAGGTTTTCACGGCGGAGTACGGACGGCTCACCCTGTTCGCGCGGGGGGCCAACGGACCCAAATCCACCTTGAGAGGCGTATTGCGGCCCTTTCAGCGCATGCTGGTGTCCTGGTCCGGCAGAGGCGAGGCCTGTCAACTCGTCTCGGCAGAGATCGACGGCCTGGCGACCAGTCTTGCACCTGAGCGGCTCATGAGCGGGTTCTATTTGAACGAGCTGCTGCTGAAGCTGACGCAGCGTTGCGATCCGCATCCCGAGATTTTCCTCTCTTATGCGTCCTGCGTGCAGGCGCTGTGCGGCGGGGAGATCGAGGAGCCCACGCTGCGCTGCTTCGAGAAGCGATTGCTTAACGATTTGGGCTACGGGTTGGATCTCGCGAGGACGAGCGACGGAGCCCCCGTGGATCGTGACGGATACTATCGGTTCGCCCTGCAAAGCGGCCTGCAGCGCTGCGTGGCCGAGACACCCGGCGCCGTGTACGGTCAATCCATGGCTGATCTACAGGCGGAGAGCTTCGGCGACACCCGCTCGCTGCGCGATGCCAAGCGCATACTGCGCACGGCCATAGACGAGTGCTTGGACGGCCGCTCCCTGAAATCCCGCGAAGTGGCGCTGGCCTTGCGCCACCGTGAGCCGTCGGAGGCGCGTGGGCCGCGGCGCCGGAACGAATCGCTGCAGGAGGAGTGTCCATGAGCGGCGGCGTCTTGCACCCGGGGATAGCCCTCGGCGTGAACATCGATCATGTGGCCACCTTGCGCCAGGCGCGCCGTGCTCGTTACCCCGACCCCTTGTATGCGGCGCTGGCGGCCGAGGAGGCGGGCGCCGACAGCATCACCCTGCATCTGCGCGAAGACCGGCGGCACATCCAGGACCGCGATGTCACGGTGATGCGCGAGGCCTTGCAGACCCGGATGAACCTTGAGATGGCGGTGACGGAGGAGATGATCCGGATCGCACAGAAGGTGCTGCCTCAGGATTGCTGCCTGGTGCCTGAATCCCGCCAGGAAGTCACCACCGAAGGAGGCTTGAACGTCGCGGGCCAGGGCGCGCGGGTCGGCGACGCCGTGCAGGCGCTCGGCGCCGCGGGGATCCGGGTCTCCTTGTTCATCGATCCGGATCTGGCGCAAATAGAGGCGGCGCAGCGCGCCGGGGCTCCGGTCATCGAGCTGCATACCGGCGCCTACGCTTACTCCACCGGCGCCGCCCGTGCCCGTGAATTCGAGCGGTTGCTCGGTGCGGCGAAATTCGCAGCGCGGCTCGGGCTCGTCGTGAATGCGGGCCACGGCCTGGACTACCACAACGTGGAGCCGATCGCTGCCATTCCGGAAATCGTCGAGCTCAACATCGGCCACGCCATCGTGGCGCGGGCAGTGTTCGACGGATTGGCGAAGGCCGTGCGCGACATGAAAGAGATGATGCGCGCGGCGCGGGCGTGAGGCGATATGATTTACGGCATCGGCATCGATGTGCTCAAGGTCGATCGCGTCGAGCGCGTGTACGAGAAGCACGGCGAACGCTTCCTGTCGCATCTGCTGATGCCCGAGGAGCGGGTGCAGTTCGAGCGTACGGCGCGTCCCGTCCGATTCATCGCCATGCGTTTCGCGGCCAAGGAAGCCATCGTCAAGGGCATGGGTACGGGGTTTGCGCACGGCATCTGGATACGTGACGTGGGCGTCGTGCAGAACTCCTGGGGCAAACCGGAAGTGGTGTACTCGCCGCGGGGCGCCAAGGTCCGCGACGGCCTCGGCATCGGTGAAGGCCACGTGACCTTGACCGACGAGGCGGGCCTGGTGGTGGCGGTCGCGATCCTCATGCGACGAGCGCCGGCATGAATACCCCCACATGAATACTCTGGTTTTCGACATCGAAACCGTTCCCGATACGGACCTCGGCAGGCGTCTTCATGGCCTGCATGATCTGTCGGATGAGCAGGTGGCGCAGATCATGTTCACCAAGCGCCGCCAGGAAACCGGCAGCGAATTCCTGTCGCACGAGCAGCACCGCGTCGTCGCGATCTCCGTGGCGATGCGTTCGAGGGACTCTCTGAAGTTATGGAGCCTCGGCGACGAGGGCTCTTCGGAGAAGGTATTGATCGAACGCTTCTTCGACGGCTTGGATAAGTTCACGCCGGATCTGGTTTCCTGGAACGGCGCCGGGTTCGACCTGCCCGTACTGCACTACAGAAGCCTGCTGCACGGCGTGACCGCCGCGCGCTACTGGGAAATGGGCGATTCCGACCAGAGTTTCAGGTACAGCAACTACTTGAGCCGGTTCCATTGGCGGCACATGGATTTGATGGATATTTTGTCGGGTTTTCAGGGGCGCGGCCGTGCGAGCCTGGACGACATCGCCACTCTGCTCGGCTTCCCCGGCAAGGTGGGAATGAACGGCGCCGACGTGTGGCCCGAGTTTCTGCGCGGTGGGCTTGGACGGATCCGCGATTATTGCGAGACGGATGTGCTGAACACTTATTTGATCTATCTGCGCTTCGAGCTCGTGCGCGGACATCTCAACCCGGCCGAACATGCCCACGAGGTGGCGCGCGTTCGCAAGCTGCTGGAAGAATCGAGCACGGAACATCTGAAGGAGTTTGCGGCGGCATGGCCCGTGAGTTGAGCTCCGGCGCCATTCAGGAAGCCGATATCCTGGATCTGGCGCATGACGGCAGGGGAATCGCGCGCCTCGACGGCAAGGCGGTCTTCGTGGACGGCGCGCTGCCGGGAGAGCGTGTCCGCCTGCGCATCATCAAGCGGCGCCGGCAATTCGACGAGGCCGGTTTGGTCGAAGTGCTGTCCGCCTCGCCGGATCGAGTCGAGCCGGCCTGCGCGCACTTTGGGATTTGCGGCGGCTGCTCCCTGCAGCATCTGTCGGCGCCGGCTCAAATAGCGGCCAAGCAGCGCCAGCTGCTCGATAATCTGGAGCGAATCGGCAGAGTGCGCCCGGAGCAGGTATTGCCGCCGCTGCGCGGTCCACAGTGGGCTTATCGGCGCCGCGCGCGACTCGGCGTGAAATACGTGCATAAGAAGGGCCGCGTGCTGGCCGGGTTTCGCGAGCGCGAGAAGCCCTACATAGCGGACGTAAAGCGGTGCGAGGTGCTGCAGCAGCCGCTGGCCGATTTGCCGCGGGATCTCGCCGCCCTGGTGGAAACGCTGTCCATCCGCGAGAAGCTGCCGCAGGTGGAAGTGGCCGCCGGGGATGCGGCGATGGCGCTGGTGTTTCGTGTTTTGGAGACACCCGATGCCGCGGATATGGAAAAAATCGCGGCGTTCGGCGTCCAGCAGGGCGTGCAGATATTTCTGCAAAGCGGCGGGCTCGACAGCGTACGGCCCCTGCTTCCGAGCTATGCACCTCTGAATTATGCGGTGGACGCCGGGCGCGTGGTCATCGAATTCGGTCCGGTGGACTTCATACAAGTCAACCGCGAGGTCAATGCGTCCATGGTGACGGCGGCGCTGGAGATGCTGTCACCGGCGCAGGACGACGCGGTGCTCGACCTGTTTTGCGGGTTGGGTAATTTCACGCTGCCGCTGGCGCGCCGCGCGCGGCGGGTGGTCGGGGTGGAGGGCGATTCGGCGCTGGTCGCCAAGGGCGAAGCCAATGCCTCCCGCAACGGCATCGGCAACGCAGCATTCTTCAAGGAGAATCTATTCGAACCGGCGCAGTTCGGGCCTTGGGCGAACGAGCGCTACGATCGGGTGCTGCTCGACCCGCCACGAGCCGGGGCCGCGGCCCTGCTGACGCGCATGGCGCATTGGCGACCGCGCCGCGTGGTGTATATTTCCTGCCATCCGGGGAGTTTAGCGCGGGACGCTGAGATCTTGGTTCACGACCAAGGGTTCAAGCTGACCCACGCAGGGGTGATGGACATGTTTCCGCATACGACGCACGTCGAATCGATCGCGGTGTTCGAGGCTCCCGCATGAGCCTCGGGCTGGGGCCGCTCATGGTGGATATCGCCGGCACGGAATTGAGCGCCGAGGATGTCGGCGTGCTCACCCATCCGCTGGTCGGCAGCGTGCTGTTGTTCACCCGAAACTACACTGATCCGGCGCAAATCACCGCGCTCACGGCCGCGATCCGCGCCCTGCGTTCGCCCCATTTGTTGATCGCGGTGGATCATGAGGGAGGCCGGGTGCAGCGCTTTCGCGAGGGATTTACGCGTCTTCCGGCCGCGCGTCTGCTGGGCAGGCAGTATGATGAGGATCGGCGCGACGGCCTGGCGCTTGCACAATCGGTCGGCTGGCTCCTGGCCGCGGAATTGCGCGCCGTGGGCGTGGATTTCAGCTTTGCCCCCTGCGTCGACCTCGATTACGGCGTGAGCGAGATCATCGGCGATCGCGCCTTCCACAGCGATCCGGACTACCGTGGCCGCACTGGCCGTGGCCACCCTGACGGGCATGCGCGAGGCGGGCATGGCGGCGGTCGCCAAGCACTTTCCGGGCCACGGGGCGGTGGTTGCCGATTCGCATGTCGCATTGCCGGTGGATCGGCGCGAATTCGCCGATCTGGAGGCGGATATTCGTCCCTATCGCGCCGCTGATCGACAACAATGTCCCCGGGATCATGGCGGCCCACGTGGTGTTCCCGGCGATGGATGCGCTGCCGGCCAGCTTGTCGCAACGCTGGATCACAGGGGTGTTGCGCGGCGAACTGGGGTTTCACGGCTGCGTATTCGCGGACGACCTGACGCATGGCGGGAGCCGCCGCATTCGGCGACGTCGTGGACGCGCGCCGAACTGGCAATTGCCGCAGGTTGCGACGTCCTGCCCATTTGCAATGATCGATATTCCGTAGAATTGGTCTTGGACCAGCCTGCGGGGCCGATGCTGTTTCCGCGGCGTCGCAGGCGCGGCTGGTGCGAATGCGTGCCCGCGGCGAGGCGCCGGTGGATTTGCACGACAACCGGCATTGGCAGGAGACGGCGGCACGGATCGCGGCGCTGTCGGACCCACGCCGCCGCTGGTGCTGACAGAGGGCGAGTCATGACGGACTTTGACGCGGATATGTATCGGCGCTTGGTCGAGACTTCGCCCGAGGGAGTGGTGCTCGTGGACGCGCAAAACCCCGAGCGTCCTGTCATCTACGCCAATCCCGGCTTCGAAGCCTTGACCGGCTACTCGGCGGCCGAACTGCTCGGCCGCAATCTGCGCCTGCTGCAGGGAGAGGACCGCGAACAGGACGGGCGGCATCGATTGCGCGAGGCGCTCGGGAAGCGGAGAGTCCTGCCGCGTGCTGCTGCGCAACTACCGCAAGGACGGCACGGTATTCTGGAACGAGATGACGATTCTGCCGCTGCTCGATGCGGACGGTCGCGTCACTCATTTCGCGGGCCATCACCGCGATGCGGGCGAACGGTTGCGCGTCGATCCCAAGCTGAGCCGGGATTCATTGAGCGGGGCGCATCAACCCACCGCCATGGCCATTCGCGACGATCGCTTGACGGGCCTATTTACCCTGGCCTATCTCGAAGAACTGCTGAAACGCGATTGGGCGCTTGCGCAGCGGGAAAAACGCAGCATCGCGGTGTTTGCCATCGACATCGATGCCTTGGATCTCTACAACACGACCTTCGGCCGCGCCGCCGGCGATTCGACGATTCGCCGCGTGGCGCATGTGGTGTCGGGATGTCTGCGCCGCTCGAGCGATGTGACGGCGCGCATCGACGGCGGCAGCCTGATTGCGTTCGCGCCCGGCCTGACGACCGAGCAGGCATTGCGCATCGGCCAGCTCATGGCCGAAAGAGTGCGGGAGCTCAGAATCCATCATCCGCGTTCGGCGATCCTGCGCTATATCAGCGTGAGCGTCGGCGTCTGCGCCGCCGTGCCGGAGTCGGCCGACAGCCCCGCAGGCTTGGTGGAGAAGTCGCAGAAGCAGCTGCAGATCGCGAAAAAATCAGGACGCAATCAGGCGGCGTGAGAGGCGTGAAAGTGGCACGGCTGAAACACCCACCGGGAAGCCTAAGCCGCTGAAGGCCACGTTAAGGCAGCAGTGGCCTTCAGCGGCTTAGGCTTCTCGGTGGGTGCTACAACCGGTCAACATCACGCACCGTGGTAATGGTGGAGATAGTATGGATTTTGCTCGCGCCATAGTACGTGTTCCGGGGCGGACCTTTGCGGAGGGGCTGTCGAGTGCGAGCGAGGGACCGCCTGATCTTGGCCGCGCACTCGAGCAGCATGCCCTTTATGTGGAGGCGTTGCGCGAATGCGGTCTCGAAGTGACCGGCCTCGAGCCGGACGCTGCGTATCCTGACTCAACCTTTGTCGAGGACACGGCCGTCATGACGGAACGGGGGGCCATCGTCATGCGGCCGGGCGCGGCCAGCCGGGAGGGCGAAGTGACGAGCATGAGATTGTGCTTGCGAAATTTCTATCCGGAGTTGCCTGCCATCGAGGCTCCGGGCACCGTGGACGGCGGCGATATCTGCGAAGCGGACGGACATTTTCTGATCGGCGTGTCGGCGCGCACCAACGAGAACGGAGCGCATCAATTGGCGCAGCATCTGCATCGGTGGGAATATTCATCGAGCATCATCGATATCAGGGACAACGCTGCGCTGCTGCACTTGAAGAGCGGCATTGCCTATCTGGGCGGCGGACTCTGGGTGGTACAGGACGGCATCGAGCGTGAGCTACGATCCCACGCGGGAATCGATGTCCGCGATGTAATCACGGTAACGCCTGAGGAGGCTTACGCGGCGAACTGCGTACGCGTGAATGGTGCCGTGCTGGTTGCCGCGGGATACCCGCTCCTGAGTGCGGCCGTCGCGGCACGGGGTTGCCGTGTGCTGGCGCTCGAGGTGTCCGAATTCAGAAAAATGGACGGCGGCCTGAGCTGCCTGTCTCTGCGTTTCTAAGCAGCGCACGGGGAAGCGCCGATCGCTTCCCCGTGACGCGCGGACACCGTTCGGCTATTTCGGCGGAATCTGACTGCCGATGCCATTCTCCTGGCCGTTCAGCACCCGTTGTTCCGGCTTCGTGATATGGCCACCGTTCTGGCTTGCCATGTCGCGTTCTTCCTGCCGCACCTGATGGTCCTCATGGTGCAGTTGTGCCGCTTGCCCCTTGCTCAGCGTGCCGTTCTTGACGTCTTGGTGGATGCGTTTGTTCTGGTTGGCGAGGCGATGATTCACCTGCGTGCGGCGCGGGTGATTTTTCTGCCAGGTGGTTTCCGCCGATGCGGTGCCGACGACGCCGGCCAACGAAACGAGCATGGCGGCGAAGGTCAGACGTTTGCGAGATAAACTTAACATAAGTACTCCTTGCAGCCAGCGGAAGGCCGGCTCTTGCATGAAGTAACGCGGGGGCCCGCGATAGGGCTACACCGATTAAGCAGAGTTAATGGCGGCCCCGCGGCGCGCGGCGCGCGGCATCGTGACGCGCTTCTCATTCCAGCCTCATACAGTGCTGCGCCCGACTCGAAATGAGACGAAATAAGACAGAGGCACGGCCGCACGGCGGAAATTCTGGTACGAAGGGTGGATGAATATCCGCACCAAAATGATTTCGCTGCTGGCGCTGCTGTTCGCGGTGCTGATCGCGCTCGAGATCGCGGTGCAGAAGCAGGTGCTGATGCCGAGCTTTGCTCAGCTCGAGCGGGAAGATGCGGATACCTCGATGAAGCGCATCGCATTCGCGCTCGACGTGACTCTCGAGAGCCTGCAATTGAGCGCCGCCGACTGGGGCAACTGGGCGGACATATACCAATTCGTGCAATCCCCGGACGCGGCCTTCGTGAAGGCCAATATCACACCCGTGGCGATGAAGCAGCTCAAAGTGAATGCCATGCTCATCGTCGATTTGAACGGTCGCTATGTATCTTCGATCGCCCGGAACTTGGAAACCGGGGGGCCGCTGGATCTCGATCTGGCCGCACGCAAGGCGTTGCCGGAGGACTTTCCCTGGCGCAAGAACTTGGCCGAAGGCAAGCCGGCGAGGGGGCTGCTTCGCACCAACCAGGGCATCATGATGATCGCCGCCGCGCCGGTGCTGGACGGCAGTGGCGGCGGACAACCCTTGGGGATGGTGATCATGGGCAGGCTGCTCACCACTTTCCAGGTGCATTTGATCGGCACGCAGGCGGAGGCCAGCCTGACCATGCTGCCGGCTACTCCACGCAGCGGCGCGGAGGAGATCACCGAGACTGACGCTGCGACGCAGGTCGTCAGGTCTTTCGCGGACGTTTATGACCGGCCCGTGATGAGCTTCCGCGTCGAGGTCCCGCGCAGGATCACCGAGCGCGGTCATGGCGCGGTGACCTATGCCTCGCTGTACCTGATCGGCGCGGCGGTCACCGTTCTGCTGCTGCTGGTCGTCGCTCTCAACCGCATCGTGCTCAGGCCCCTGGCGCGCGTGACGCGGCACGCCGTGGCGGTGGGCGAGGGTACCGACCTGTCGGCTCGCCTGGACCTTCCGGGACGCGATGAGATCGCCTTGCTTGCACGCGAATTCGATCGAATGGTCGAGCGCGTGGCGGACTCGCGGCGGCAACTCGTCGATCAGTCGTTCCAAGCCGGATTCGCGGAACTCGCCAAGGGGGTGTTGCACAATCTCGGCAATGCCATGACCCCGCTCGGCGTCAGGCTCGCGAAGCTCGGCGATCGGCTGCGCGATGCGCCCACCGACGATGTCGGCCTGGCGCTCGCGGAACTCGCCAAGGAGCCTCGCGGCTCGGCTCGGTATGCCGATCTCGAGGAATTTATGCGCCTGGCATGCCGCGAATTGGCGAGCACCGTCCGTGAATCGCAGAACGAGGTCGCTGTGGTACAGCGGCAGGCCACCATCGTGCAGACGGCGCTGAGCGAGCTCATGCGCTCCACGCGTAACTCGCACGTGATCGAGTCGGTGCGGCTGCCCGATCTCGTCGCCCAGACATTGGAAATCGTGCCCGACACCTGCCGCCAGCGCCTGGTGGTGGACAGCGATGAGTCGATGCGCAAGATCGGCGCCGTGCAGGTGGCGCGCACAGTGCTGCGGCTGATCCTGCAGAATTTGATCATCAATGCCGCCGACGCGGTGCGCGACGCGGGCCGGGACAGGGGTGTGCTGCACTTCGCCGCCGAGATCGTCCGCGACGCCGACAGCGAGCAGCTGCACCTGCACTGCAAGGACGACGGCGTCGGCATCGCCGCCGACAATCTGCAGCGTGTTTTCGACAAGGGGTTCTCCACCAAGTCGCGCGAAACCAACTACGGCATCGGGCTGCATTGGTGCGCCAATGCGATCGGCGCGCTGGGCGGGCGGATTTGGGCGGCGAGCGAGGGCCCGGGGTTGGGCGCGTCGATGCATTTGATGTTGCCGTTGCCGGTTCGAGAAGATCGCTCAATCAACTAAGGAGTGGGTTTGTCCGTGTCCGACAAAAAGACGCTTGCCGATTCGAGTGCTCGTCGCCGACGACGAAGCCGAGGTGCGCGACGCCTATCGGCAGATCCTGTCCGAAGCCGACATGAGCAGCGAAACCGCCGTGTTCCACAACTTGCGCGAGCGGCTGTTCAGCAAAGCCATGCAGGATCAGTTGGCGAAGGGCGTCTCGTCCAGCGATACCACTTTCGCGCCGGTATTCTGCGAGGGCGCCGAAGCCGCGGTCGCCGCCGTGCGTGAGGCGCTTGCGCGCGGACGATCCTTTTGCGGTCGCGTTTCTGGACATGCGCATGCCGCCGGGCCCCGACGGTGTGTGGGCGGCGGCGCGGATCCGGGAACTCGATCCGGCCATCGAGATCGTCATTTGCACCGCCTATTCGGACGTCGATCCGCGCGACATCGGCGGCATGGTGCCGCCGGAGGAGAAGCTGTCCTATCTGCAGAAGCCGTTTCATCCGCATGAAATCCGCCAGATGACGATTTCGCTCGCCAGCAAATGGCGCGCGGAACATCGCATCGTCAAGCTCGCCTATTTCGACGCATTGACGGGGCTGCCGAACCGGGAGCAATCGCGCAAGCCGCCTGAGCAGTGCGCTCGACGGCCGCGAAGCAGCACCAGCGCATGCTGGCGGTGCTGTACCTGGATCTGGACAATTTCAAGAGGGTGAACGATACGCTCGGCCATGCCGTCGGCGACGAACTGCTGTGTCAGGTCGCGGCGCGCCTGCGCAGCTCGCTGCGCGCCGACGACACGGTGGACGAATCGCCGGGCGCCCGGCTCGAGCCACATCGCGCGCCTCGGCGGCGACGAATTCATCGTGATCCTGCCGAACATACGCTCCGCCGACGATGCGGCCGGCGGTTGCGGCGCGCCTGATCGCCGAGCTGCAGGAGCCGATGCGCCTCGCTCTGCACACCTTGGTCGTCACGCCGAGCATCGGCATCGCCATGTTCCCGGCGGACGGCGTGGAGGTCGATACGCTGCTGCGCAATGCGGACCTGGCCATGTATTTCGCCAAGCGCAAGGGGCCGGGCATGTACGCGTTCTTCGATGCCTCGATGAACGATGCGGCGCTGCATCGCTTTACCTTGGAAGCCAAGTTGCGCGGCGCGCTGGAGCGCAACGAGTTCACCCTGCACTATCAGCCGCAGTTCGACGTGCGCACGGGAGGCGTGTCCGGAATGGAGGCGCTGCTGCGCTGGACCAACGACGAGCTGGGCGTGGTGACCCCGGCGGAGTTCATTCCGGTGGCCGAGGAGACCGGCCTGATCCTGAGCATAGGCGAATGGGTGCTGCGCAATGCCTGCGCGCAGGCCAAGAGCTGGGTCGACGAAGGGTTGCCCGTGACTCGCATGGCGGTCAATGTCTCGGGGCAGCAGTTCGTGCTCAGAGATTTTCCGCAACTGGTGGCCGCCATCATCAAGGAAACCGGTATCGAAGCGTCCATGCTCGAGCTGGAAATCACCGAATCGGTGGTCATGAAGGACGAGGCCTGGGCCGAGCAGGCGCTGTTGCAGCTGAAGGAACTGGGCGTGATGCTGGCCATCGATGATTTCGGGACGGGCTATTCGAGCTTCGGGCGGCTGCGGCATTTCGCCGTCGACCGATTGAAAATCGACCGTTCGTTCATGACCAGCCTCATCGATTGCAGCGACGATCGGGCGATTGCCGCCGCCATCATCGCCATGTCCAGATCGTTGCGAATCAACGTCACCGCCGAGGGCGTCGAGAGCTTCCCGCAGCTGCTGTTCCTGCAGGAGCACGACTGCCACGAAGCGCAAGGCTTCCTCTTCAGCCGCGCATTGCCGGCGGCCGACGCGCACAAGCTGCTGCTCCGGGCGGCCGAGAGCATTGGGGGCACGCGTACGCAGCGGCTTAGGTCGCTGATCGGCTAGTACCGCGGCACTATGATGTTGAGCGGTTGACGGTATTCGCCCGAGGGGCTGAGCCGTTGGCCGGCAACGAGGCAGCAGTTGCCGGCCAACGGCTCAGCCCCTCGGGCGAATGCTCTCACCGCTCCACACCATCCCGCCAAGGGCACTGGATCTGCTCCTCACGCGCTGATGTAGTACATCTTGCACGGTGATGTACCTCGGCCAGTGCGCACGGTCAGGGGGGATAAGGAGTTGGAAGCCAACTGCTGCCTTTACGTTGGCTTCCAACTCCTTATCCCCCCTGACCGTGTGAACCGGTCAACATCACCGTGCAGATGTACTAGCCGGGTTCCTTGGTGAACACCAGCAGGCGATTGTTTGCGGGCAGGTCGAAGTCGGCATCCAAGCGCAAGCCATACTGGTCGGCGAGCAGGCTGACAGCCTCGATGTCGCGCAGGCCCGATTGAGGGTCGCGTTCCTGCAGCATGCGATCGAATTCCTGGTTGCTGTCCGAGGTGTATCTGCCGGCATAACGAAACGGCCCGTAAATGCACAGCACGCCGCCCGGCGCCAGCACGGTGCCTATGCCATTGAACAGGGCCATCACCTCGGGCCAGGACATGATGTGCAGAGTGTTGGCGGTAAACATGGCGTCCACGCCGTGCACCGGCCACACGGCCTGACGGACGTCGAGCAGCGTGGGTGCGCGTACATTGTGGGGCCCTTCGAGTTTTACGCGCTCCGTCAAATCCGCGAGATACACCAATTGCTCCGTGGGGTGCCAGGTCAGATGGCGAAGTTCCTGCGCGAAATAGACGGCATGCTGGCCGGTGCCGCTGCCGATTTCCAAAACCTGGGTGCGGTCGGCAAAGCGCACGCGCAACACCTCGAGGATGGGGTCTTTGTTGCGCTCGCAGGCTGCGGAGAAGGGGAGCATGGGACCTCGATTTTGCTATTCAGCCAAGTGGCGAGTAAAATGTGGCCACTTGGCTAGTACGGTGCAATATGACGGCTGAGAGCATCCTGGGCCTTCCGGCGGTGGAACGCGACCCGCTCGAACTCATCGAGGCGTTGGGCGAGGGCTTCCCGGCAAAGGCACTCCCCCATTTTAAGCGCGCGGCGCGTCTATCTGATAGCGATTTTGCCCGGCTGCTGGGCCTGGGTGGACGCACATTGACTCGGCTGAAATCGGCCCGTACGGGGCGACTGTCCGCCGATGTATCGGACCGATTGTACGCGGTGGCCTCCGCTTACGCGCTCGCGGAAGACGTATTCGGTGAACGCGACACTGCCATTGCATGGCTGGAAGAACCTCAGTTTGCGTTGCGTGGGCAGCGGCCCCGTGACCTGCTTTCTACCGAGGCTGGCCGGCAGCAGGTGCGCTCACTGTTGCAGCGAATAGAGCACGCGCAACTCGCCTAAGCCGGCCCGTGCGCGTTTTCCGCCTCTGCAAGCAAGCGTATTCCAAGACCGTGTTGTCGGGCGAGGGCGGTCTAGTCGTCGATGGCCGCTGGCATTCGAGGGGATCTCGAATCGTCTACACCGCAAGCTCCGAAGCCCTGGCGGTGCTGGAGACACGTGTGCACATCGGCCGTTTCGTCCCCAAAGCCCCGTACGCCATTCATGAGATTGAAATACCTGAGGCGCAAATTCAGATGCTCGCCATTGGCGAGCTGACCAAACAATGGAATTCCGTCCCGGCGAACCAGCATACGCGCCGTATTGGAGATGATTGGCTGCGCGTCAATTCGTCTTTAGCTCTTTCAGTGCCATCGATACACACTGCAACCGATCGCAACATCTTGGTGAATCCCGCACATGCCGCAGCGCCGGGCGTTGAGATCGTCGACATCCGACGGCATCAGTTTGATGAGCGTCTTTTTACAGTGAGCGCTCGGCCGAAACCGCGTCGCCGCAGGTGACCGCGCCGTGGTGCGACGCGGAGTTCTACTCAACCCATGCAACTTTGGTTACAGTGTCGCCCCTGTTGATGGTTCACGAACCCCTATTGATGGTTCACGAAGGAGATATTGATGTCGATTTCCATGTATGACATTTCGATTCCGGTATTGGCGCGCGGCTTGACGAATTTGTCGGCCATCCTCGACAAGGCGGCCACACATGCCACTGCGAAGAAATTCGATTCGGTGGTGCTTGCGCAGTCGCGCTTGTTTCCCGACATGCTTCCGCTCGTGCGCCAGGTGCAAATCGCCTGCGACACGGCCAAGGGCGCGGCGGGTAGGCTGGCGGCGGTCGAAGTGCCCAAGCACGAAGATACGGAGGCGACCTTCGCCGATCTAAAAGCACGCATCGCCAAGACGCTGGACTTCGTCAAGTCGATCACCGCGGCTCAGCTAAAAGACTCGGAAAGCCGCAGCATCGAGCTCAAGTTCCCGAACGCCACCTTGAAATTCACCGGCGTCGCCTACGTGACGGACTTCGTGCTGCCGAATTTCTACTTCCACATCAGCATCGCGTACGCGCTGCTGCGCAAGGGTGGAGTCGAAGTGGGCAAGGGCGACTACCTCGGCGCCATTCAGTAACCGACGCTACACCGTTCGACGGGTTGAGGCCCCGCCAGGGGGTAGGTACTCATGAAGCGACAACTGGCGGATTCAGTTGTCGCTTCATGAGTACCTACCCTCTGGCGGGGCTTTAATCCGTTGAGCGGTTTAACGCCGGCTGCGGGGTGTTAGGTGAGTTGGTTGACCAGCTGTTCGATGCGTGAGAACAACTTGTCCTCGGTGCGCGCGTCGTGGGCGAAGCGTAGTTTCAGAGGTCCGTCGAGGCGATATTCTTTCGGCCGGCCCTGGACCAGCTTGAGCACGCGTTTGGGATCGACCTTGTTGGTTTCGGCGAATATGAAATAGCCGCTGTTGGCGCCGGCATCGATTTTGCGGATGCCGAGTTCCGCGGCGCGCAGCTTGAGCTGGGTTGAGCGAAACAGCGATTGTGTAAAGGGCGGCAGAGGCCCGAAGCGGTCGATCATCTCCACTCTCAATTCGTCGAGTTCGTCGCGCGAAGCAGTGCCGGCGATCCGCTTGTACAGCACGAGGCGCAGATGCACGTCGGGGACGTAGTCTTCGGGGATCAGAGCGGGCAGGTGCAGTTCCACTTCGGGCCCGGCGTCGAGCGGCCGTTCGAGATCGGGTTGCTTGCCGGATTTCAGCGCCGCAACGGCGCGCTCCAGCAATTCCATGTACAAGTTGTAGCCGATCTCCTGAATCTGTCCGCTCTGTTCGTCGCCAAGTAGCTCGCCCGCGCCGCGAATCTCGAGATCGTGGGTGGCCAGGGTGAATCCGGCGCCGAGTTCCTCGAGCGATTCCAGCGCTTCGAGGCGTTTGACTGCATCGGCGGTCATGGCTTTTCGCGGCGGCGTGATCAAGTAGGCATAGGCGCGGTGGTGCGATCGCCCGACCCGGCCTCTCAATTGATGGATTTGCGCGAGGCCGAAACGATCCGCGCGGTCGATGACGATGGTGTTGGCCGTGGGCACGTCGATGCCGCTTTCGATGATGGTGGTGCAGACCAGCACATTGAAGCGCCGATGATAGAAATCGAGCATGAGCTGTTCGAGATCGCGCTCGCGCATCTGGCCGTGGCCCACCGCGACGGTCGCTTCCGGCACCAGCTCGCGAATCGCCTGCGCCGTCTTTTCGATGGTCTCGATGGTGTTGTGCACGAAGTAAATCTGGCCGCCGCGGCGAATCTCGCGCAGAGCGGCTTCGCGCACCATGGTTTCATTCCATTCCAGGACGAAGGTCTTCACGGCCAGGCGTTCTGCGGGCGGAGTCGTGATCAATGACAGATCGCGCAGTCCGCCCATGGCCATGTTCAGGGTGCGCGGAATGGGCGTTGCCGTCAGCGTGAGCACGTCAACCTCGGTGCGCAGGGCTTTGAGCTTCTCCTTGTCGCGCACGCCGAATCGATGTTCTTCGTCGATCACGATCAGGCCCAAGTCCTTGAATCGCGTCTTGCCCTGCAGCAGCCGCTGAGTGGCGATGACTATGTCCACCTTGCCCTCGGCGATGCCGGTGAGCACGCCCTCGGATTCCTTGTTGCTGCGAAAGCGCGACAGGCTTTCGATTTTCACCGGCCAGTCGGCGAACCGATCGACGAAGGTGGTGTAGTGCTGCTGGGCGAGCAGGGTGGTGGGCACCAGCACCGCGACTTGCTTGCCGGCCTGGACGGCGACAAAGGCGGCGCGCAGCGCGACTTCGGTCTTGCCGAAGCCGACATCGCCGCAGATGACCCTGTCCATGGGCTTGTCGGATTTGAGATCGCCCAGTACCTGGTCGATCGCGGCGGCTTGGTCGGCAGTCTCTTCGAAGGGGAAGCCGGCCTGGAAGGCGCGATATTCGGCCTCGCCCGACAGCATTTGCGTGCCCTGGCGGGCAGCGCGGCGCGAATACAGATCCAACAGCTCCGCGGCCACATCGCGTATGCGCTGCGCCGCCTTGCGGCGCGCTTTCTGCCATTGCTCGCCGCCGAGCTTGTGCAGCGGCGCCGATTCTGCCGGCGCGCCGGTGTAGCGCGATACCAGGTGCAGCGCCTGCACCGGAACGTACAGCTTGTCGCCATCGGCATATTCGAGCACCAGAAACTCGCCGGTGTAGCCGGCCACGTCCATGGTCTGCAGTCCGACGTAGCGGCCGACTCCGTAGGATTCGTGCACCACCGGCGCGCCTATGCGCAGGTCCGACAGCTCTTTCAGTATCTTGGCCGGGTCACGCTCGGCGCGGCGGCGCCTGCGTTCCTGTCGCGCGCGATCCCCGAACAATTGCGCCTCGGTCAGGATTTCCAGCGCCGGCTCATCCAGCCGCATGCCCGACACGGCGGGCGACACCGTAATTCCAAGGCTGAGGGAGCTGCCGACGAAGCTCGCGAAATTCTCGAAGATCTTCGCTTGAATGCCGCGGCCGCGCAGCAAGTCGAGCAGCAGTTCGCGGCGTCCCGCCGACTCGGCGGCGAGCAGGATTCGCGCCGGGCTGGCTTGGATGTGGGCCGCTAATTCCGACGCCGGCTGTTCGGCGCGCGAATCGATGCGTACCGCGGCCGGCGCGGTGCTGGGGAAATTTTGAATGGGCCCCGCGGTCTCCGGGGGCCATTCGAAGGTGTGCAGTTGAATCCGCCGCCAGGCTGCGTGCGAGGCCTGGAATTCCGCGGGCGTCAAGTACACTTCCGCCGGGTCCAGGATCGGGCGGTGGCGGTCATGGCGCAATTGCTCATGACGTTCGACTATGCCGTTCCAGAGGCTGTCCACGCCGGACGCCGCATCGTTCATGTCCACGAGCACGCTGTCGGGCGGCAGATATTCGAACAGATGGGATGTGCGGTCGAAGAACAGGGGCAGGAAGAATTCGATGCCGCCAGGCGCTATTCCGGCGCTCACGTCGCGATAAATAGCCTGCTCCGACAGATCGCCCGTGAAGCGCAGGCGATAGCGGCGGCGAAACTCGCGCACCGCATCGGGATTCAGCGGCGTCTCGCGTGCGGGCAGCAGCTGGATGCGGTCCAGCTTCTCCAAGGAGCGCTGCGAATCCGGATCGAAGCGCCGGATGCTGTCGACATCGCGGTCCAGCATGTCGATTCGATAGGGAGTATCCGAGCCCATGGGAAAGACGTCGATGAGCGAACCGCGGACCGCGAATTCGCCGTGAGCAACGACTTGCGTGACGGCCGCGTAGCCGGCCAAAGCCAATTGGGCACGCAGCGCTTCGAGGTCGAGAGTTTCGCCGACATGAACCTTGAGCGAGTAGGCGTCAACATAGCTACGCGGCGCCAACCGCTGCAGCAGCGTGTTGACGGCAACGAGCCATACCCCCTTGCGGGCGCGCGGAAGCTCCGCCAGGGTGGCGAGCCGGGCC
Organism: uncultured Gammaproteobacteria bacterium; assembly: GCA_963807505.1. Taxonomy (GTDB): domain Bacteria; phylum Pseudomonadota; class Gammaproteobacteria; order Steroidobacterales; family Steroidobacteraceae; genus Bog-1198. The sequence continues at coordinate 728,562 of CAWECC010000004.1, forward strand.
GAGGTGATGTCGGGATGCGCCGAGAATCCGTCGTAGGGCAGGGTTTCCAAATCCGGAAAAACCCTTACGGGCGCACTGCCGTCGGAGAAGAATCGAATTTCATCGCCGAGGGCCTCTGCTTCGCGCGAGCTCTGCGTGATGACGATGAGCGGCGCGTGCGAGCGCGCCGCAGCTTCGGCGATGGCGAGCGCCGCCGCCGCGCCGTAGAGCTTGCCCCATTTGACGACGGGCGCTTCGGTAACCGGGAGACTGGGTTCGAGTAGGGGCATCGACACTTCAAGGAAAGCGAAAAAAATAGATGCCCGCCGCGAACGGGTCGCGGTGGGCCTGATCTTCGAATATTACGCGATTTTGGCTTAGGAGTTCGGCGCCGTGCTGCTCGGGGCGTCGCTGGCCGGGGCTGTGCCGTTCGGTGCCACGCTGCCAATGACACTGTCAATTACATAGTTGGATTCGAAATACACCACAAAGCCGGGATATTCCCAGCGAGAAATCGGCGGCTTGCCGACGGCGGCAAGCTTGCTGACCGGGGCGCCGAACTTGGCCGCCACCTGGCTCATGGTCATTCCGCGGTTCGGAGTGGCCACATCGGAGTCCTTCACGGCGATGCCGTTGTCAACCGCAACGGTCGCGGCACCCGCAATGCCGCTGGCGAACACTGCCGCCAGCAGTAGGTTTCTATACCTCATGGCGTACTTCATTTGTCTACCCCTTAATACTGTATAAACCCTGGGCCTCCTAAACTATAGCACCGCCCCGGGGGGGCAATACTTGACCCAATTAACACTCTGATTACATTGCGATTTGTGGTTTAATCCCCGCGCATGTTCCAGCCCCTCCCAGTTTTCGTGGGCCTACGCTACTCCCTGGCCCGCGAGCATAGCTTCTTCGTGTCTTTCATCACCTGGGTGTCCCTGGTCGGGGTCGCTCTGGGTGTGGCCGCCCTGATCACGGTACTGTCGGTCATGAACGGCCTGGAGTCCGAATTGCGGACCCGCCTGCTGAGCTTGACGGCGCACGCCACTCTGAACGCCGCCGGCGCGCCTATTCGCGACTGGCAAGCCCGCATCCAGCAGCTGCGGGGATCGCCGGGCCTGCTGGGCGCTGCTCCGTTTCTCGATACCGATGCCATGATGGGCCGGGCGCCCTCCATGAGCGGCGCCATCGTCCGCGGCATCGACCCGGCTCTGGAGCCCCAAGTGACGTCCATTGAGGACACCCTGCGCGAGGGCAAGCTCACCGACCTTACGCCGGGATCCAACGGAATCATCCTGGGCCGCATGCTGGCCTACCAGTTGCAGGCGGGAGTGGGAGACACGGTGACGGTGATGATTCCGGGAACCGCCACCGGCGGCGGCGACGCCATCGTGCCGCGTCTGCGGGATTTTCATGTGGTCGGCATTTTCGAGGTCGGGCTGCAGGAGCACGACAGTGTATTGGCGCTGGTCAATCTGCAGGATGCCGAGGCTCTTCGTGGTCTCGACGGCCCGACGGGGATGCGGCTCAAATTCTACGATGTGCTGAAGGCGCCCGAGCTGGCACGAATCGCCGCAGCGCGGCTCGCGCCGGGCCTGCAGGTGCGCGATTGGACTCAGGACAACGAGGCGTATTTTCGCGCCATACGCATTGAAAAGACCATGATGGGGCTGATCCTGATGCTCATCGTCGCCGTCGCCGTGTTCAACATAGTGGCCACGCTGGTCATGGTGGTGAACGACAAGCGCACGGATATCGCCATTCTGCGCACTCTGGGCCTCAGTCCCCGGGGCGTCATCGCGGTGTTCATGACCCAAGGGGTGCTCATTGGCTGGATCGGCGCGGCCGCCGGGGTGGCGCTCGGCCTCGCCCTTGCTCTGAACGTGGATGTCATCGTGCCCTTTCTCGAGCAGACATTCGGCTTTCACTTCATGGACCCGGACGTGTACTACATATCGGGTCTGCCGAGCGAAGTGCACCCGGGCGATGTGGTGAGGATCGGCATGGCCGCGTTCATCTTGACCCTGGTCGCGACCGTGTATCCCGCCCTGCAAGCGGCGCGCACCCAGCCCGCAGAAGCCCTGCGATACGAATGATGCGCTACTGGTACGAGGGATTCGTCGGGCTGAGGTATCTGCGCGCATCGCCGAAACGCGGTTCGCTGTCTTTGATCGCGGGCATCGCGATATTCGGATTGGCACTGGGTGTCGCCGTGTTGATCGTGGTGCTGTCGGTCATGAACGGCTTCGAAGAGGTGCTGCGCACACGCATCTTGAGCCTGACGGCGCATGCGACCATTTCTGGACTTCAAGGACGGGTGGCGGACTGGCGGCCCGATGTCGGGAAACTCGAGCATTTTCCGGGAGTGAAGGGTGCGGCGCCGTATATCGAGGACCAAGGCATGATGATCCACGGCGATAAATCGTCGGGTGTCCTGCTGCGCGGCATACTGCCCGATGCGGAGCGGCAGGTGGTGGATTTGGAGCCGCATTTGTTGAGCGGCCGCTTGAGCGATCTTGTCGAAGGCAAGTACCGCGTGATCCTGGGTGAGGCGCTCGCCGAGGAGCTCGGCGCGAAGCTGGGCGATCGGGTGGTGCTGCTCGTCGCACAGGGCGATGTCACCCCGGTCGGGGTGATCCCGCGCATGCGCGCGTTCCAGGTGAGCGGCATCCTGTCCATCGGCATGTATGAATACGACCGCCGGATCGCCATCGTGGCCATGCAAGATGCCGCCAAGCTCTTGCGCATGGGGGACGAGGCAACGGGTATTCGCCTGAGTTTCACCGACATGTACGCCGCGCCGCGGATTTCGCGCGCCGCCGCCGTTTCGCTCGGCGGGGACTGGGAAGTGCAGGACTGGACCGCCGAGCATGCCAATTTCTTCCGCTCGATTTCCATCACCAAACGCATATTGTTCTTCATTCTGTCGCTGATGGTGGCGGTGGCCGCATTCAATATCGTGTCAACCATGGTCATGGTGGTGAAGGACAAACGCCGCGACATCGCGATTTTGCGCACCTTCGGGTCTTCGCCCCGCAGCATTCTGACGGTGTTCATCGTCCAGGGCAGCTTGATCGGACTGCTCGGCATCGGTCTCGGAGTGCTGCTGGGTGTCCTGATCGCGGTCAATCTGCAGGATCTGGTGCACGGGCTCGAAGGCATCGTGGGATTCAAATTCTTGGACGCGCGGGTGTATTTCATGAGCGACTTGCCGGCCCGCGTGCAGACCGCCGACGTGGCGCGCATCTGCGGTTTTGCATTCGTGCTCGCCTGTCTCTCCACCGTGTATCCGGCGGCGCGTGCCGCGCGCCTGCCGCCAGCCGAATCACTGCGAAACGATTGAGGAACGGAAGATGACGTCGAATGCAAATGCAGCGGTGCTCGAGGGCAGGGACCTCGTCAAGGAATTCGTCCAGGGCGATGTTAAAATCCAGGTGCTGCGCTCCGCTTCCATCAGCGTCCTCGCGGGCGAACGCATCGCCATCGTCGGCGCCTCGGGATCCGGAAAAACGACGCTCCTGCAGTTGCTGGGAGGGCTCGATTTGCCGACCGGCGGCACCGTCGAAATCACCGGATCCGCAATGCATCGCCTGAGCGACGCCGAGCGTGGCCACCTGCGCAATCGCGCCGTGGGATTCGTCTATCAATTCCATCACCTGCTGCCGGAGTTCACCGCGCTCGAGAATGTGGCGATGCCCCTGCTGGTGCGGCGAATGCATCCGCGCGCCGCCAAGGAACGAGCCGCCGCCCTGTTGGCGCGCGTCGGATTGGCTGAGCGCCTCACGCACCGCCCCTCCCAGCTCTCCGGCGGCGAGCGGCAGCGCGCCGCGGTGGCCCGTGCGCTCGTGACTCAACCGAAGCTGGTGCTGGCGGACGAACCCACGGGCAATCTCGACGGCCAGAATGCGGCGCAGGTGTTCGAATTGATGCTGGAACTCAACCGCGAGCTCGGTACCAGCCTGGTCATCGTGACCCACGATGAGCGCCTGGCGGCGCGGCTCGATCGCGTGCTGGTTCTGTCCGACGGTATGCTAGCCGCGCGCAACTCCGCCGTTTGAGTGCGTGTCGTTCGATCGGGCGCGCCTGCGCCGCAAGTGGTAGACGACGCGTGCGCGCCATGCGAGTTGCGCCAGCACGTAGCCGGCCCCGGCTGCGATCGATCCGAGAACCAGCGCTCCGAGCAGCAGCGGTGCCCACAATTGGCCCACCTGCATCCATAGGTGGTGGTGATGCACCACCCTCAGGAAGGGCGTCAGGTCCATATCCATCAGCTTGGCGCCCACCCAGATCGAACCGGCCACCTGCGGCAGCCAGGTGAACGGGTTGCTGAGGAATACCGTGGCGACCAGCACCGGCAGGTTCAGCCGAAACAGCATTCCGAGTACGACGCAGGCCACCAGATGCACGGGCAGGGGAGTCGGTGGAATGAAGGCAATGAACAGGCCCAGCGCGAAAGCCCGGGTGACGCTGTGCCGATGGAAAGTCCAGCATCCGCGATCGAGCACGACCGCCTTGAAAGGCCTCAAACACCAGAGTTTCTCCAGTGTATGGCGGTCGGGCGTAATGCGTTTCAGCCAGCGTTGCATATCGCTATTAATTCCCCCAGGACTCGGCATTATGCCGTTTTCGCCGGCCGGCGACAGTGATCTACGACCGTTACGCAAATCAATGAGTTAGCCTCGGTCCGATGGCGGTATCTCATCCGTCGGCGGTCAAGTATCATGCCCGCAGATTTATACTTGACCGAAGAGGACGCAATGTGGGAGATCATCCGCGCAGGCGGCGGCTTCATGTGGCCGATCATTTTATGTTCCATCGCCGCGGTGGCCATCATATTGGAGAGGCTCTGGACCTTGCAAAGCAGCCGCGTGATACCGCGCGACCTGTCGCAGAAGGTGTGGAACTGGATAGAAGCCGATCAGCTCAGCGACAAGCTGGTGGTCGCCCTGGAGCAGAACTCGCCTCTGGGCAAGCTGCTGGCCATCGGCCTCGCGAATCGCAACAGGCCGCGCGCGCTGATGGTGGAGAGGCTCGAGGACGGCGGCCGGCACGTGGTGCACGAATTGGAGCGGTTCCTGAACACTCTGGGCACGATAGCGGCGGTCGCGCCGCTGCTGGGCCTGCTCGGAACCGTGGCGGGTATCATTCATGCCTTCAACGCCATCACCGCCAATGGCATAGGAGACCCGCGGATCCTGTCCGGCGGCATCGGTGAAGCGCTCATCACGACGGCGGCCGGATTGACCGTCGCCATACCCTCGCTGATCGCCTACCGCTTCCTGCGCGGCAAGGTCGAACGCCTGGTGATACGCATGGAAAAGGAAGCGATGAAGCTCGTCGATACTCTGGACGAGCGCGGCAGGCTGACGGCGGCCAACTGAAATGAACCTACGCCCACGCCATCGTGAAGACCCGGAAATCAACTTGATTTCCATGATAGACGTGCTGCTGGTGCTGCTGATCTTTTTCATGGTGTCGACCACCTTCAATCAAGAGGGCCGCGTCAAGGTGCAGCTGCCCCAGGCGAGCGAGGTACCCGTGCCGCGGGGTTCGCACGAACCCCTGGTGATCACGGTGACGGCCGAAGGCGCCTATCGGGTCAATGAACGCACGTTGATCAACTCCAGTCCCGATACCTTGCGAGCCGCCCTGCTCAAGGAAGCCGGCACGGACCGCGGACCCATCACGATCCGCGCCGATGCACGCACCACGCATCAGGCCGTGGTCACCGCCATGGATGTGGCGGGCAAGCTGGGGTTCGCTCAGCTGAACATCGCGACCGTGCACGAGGAAGCCCCGCCTTGAACACAAAGGCTGCAGCGAGCCTTAATGCGAGCAGTGGTTCTTGGTCGATCTATCGGCGGCTGGTGAAGTACGCAACGCCTTACCTCGGCGTATTTCTGGTCGGGGTGCTGGGTTCGGTCCTGTTCGCCGGTTCCAACGCCGCGCTGGCGTACCTCGTCAAGCAATTCCTGAACGGCGCCTTCCTGCTGAAGGATCCTACGGTGTTGTGGAAGGTTCCCCTCGGAGTCGTGGTGCTGTTCACGCTGCGCGGCGTCGGGGACTACGTGCAAAGCTACTATTCCGGTTATGTCGGCAGGCAGGTCATCAAGGGTCTGAGGCGCGATGTGTTCTCGCACTACCTGCGGCTGCCCACGGCATATCTCGATCAACAACAGTCGGGGCATCTGCTCTCGAAATTGACGAACAACATCGAGATGGTCGCGGCAGCGGCGACTACCGCGGCCATATCCCTGATCAGCGACAGCCTGAACATCCTCGCACTGTTGTTCACACTGTTCTACATGAACTGGCGTCTCGCGGTGTTCTGCCTCATCGCGGCGCCCATCATCGCCTGGCTGATGAAAATCGCCAACCGCAGCTTTCGCCGCTACAGCGAACGCATCCAGAACTCCATGGGCGACATCACGCGAGTCGCCAAGGAAGCGATCGATGCACATCGGCTGATCAAGATTTTCAATGCCGAGGACCATCAAACCGAACGATTCGAACGAGTCAACGAGCACAATCGCGTGTCGAATATGAAGCTGATCCGGGCGCGGGCAATCAGCAATCCGGTCGTGCAGTGCATCGCGTCGATCGCGCTGGCAAGCGTTCTTTTCGTGGCCATACGGCAGGTGTTCACCCATCATCTGCGCGTGGACGAATTCTTCGGATTTTTGACGGCGTTGATGCTCATTCCGTCGCCCCTGCGCAGCCTGGTGAGCATGAGCGGGCCGCTGCAGCAGGGCATCGCCGCGGGCCAGAGCGTGTTCGAAATCATCGATCATCCCACCGAGGACGGCGGCGGCCCGATCGAACTGAAGCGTGCGCGCGGCGAGATCGAGTTTCGCAACGTCTCCTTTGCCTACGACGGCGACAAGGGCGATGTCTTGCGGGATGTGAGTTTTCACGTGCGCCCGGGGGAAACCGTGGCCATCGTCGGCCCTTCCGGCGGCGGCAAGACCACGCTCGCCGGCCTGGTGCCCCGCTTCTACGACGTTCAGCGCGGCTCGGTGCTGCTGGACGGAGTCGACGTGCGCGAATACCGGCTGGCGGATCTACGCTCCCAGATAAGCCTCGTCAGCCAGGACGTCGTTCTATTCAACGACACCATCCGCAATAACATCGCCTTCAATGCCGTCGGCAAGACCGACGCCGAGGTGGAAGCCGCGGCCCGTGCCGCCAACGTCATGGAGTTCGTCGCCCAGCAACCGCTGGGGTTCGATACTCCGCTGACGGACCGCGGCCAGAATTTCTCCGGGGGTCAGCGGCAGCGAATATCCATCGCGCGGGCGCTGCTCAAGGATTCTCCGGTTCTGATCCTCGACGAAGCCACTGCCTCGCTCGACAACGAGTCGGAGCGGCGGGTGCAGCAGGAACTGGGGGTGCTGATGCAGGGGCGTACGACGCTGGTGATCGCACATCGCCTGTCCACCATCGAAGGAGCCGATCGCATCATCGTTCTGGACCAGGGGCGGGTCGTGGAGAGCGGCAGCCATCAGCAGCTGCTGGCGCGGGGCGGCTTGTACTCCGCGCTGCATGGGATGCTGGCCAGCGCATAGGCCTCGCCAACATGTCGATTCAATCCTGGCTCAATGAAATCTGGTACGAACGCGCGGCGCCGCCCTGGTGGCTGCTGCCGCTGTCGCTGACTTACGGCGCCGTCGCCGGCTCGCGCCGCTACCTGTACGCCAAGCGCGTGCGTAAATCCACCCGCGTGTCCCTGCCCGTGATCGTGATCGGGAACTTGAGCGTGGGAGGCACCGGCAAGACGCCGCTGGTGTGCTGGCTGGTCGCGCGCCTGGCCGATCTTGGATTCAAGCCGGGAGTCGTCACCCGCGGTTATGGAGGCTCCTCCGGAAGCGTGAGGCTCGTCGTTTCCTCCGATGACCCCGGCGTCGTGGGCGATGAGTCCATTTTGCTGGCGCGCCGTTCGGGCGCGCCGGTGGCGATCGGCCGCGACCGGCCGGCGGCCTCGCAGCTGCTGGTGAATGCGGGATGCAACGTCATCGTCAGCGACGATGGCCTGCAGCACTACGCCCTGGCGCGCGATTGCGAAATCGTCGTCATCGACGGCGATCGGCTTTTTGGCAATGGCCGGCTGCTGCCGGCGGGGCCGCTGCGCGAAACCCGGACCCGGCTGGCCGCCGCCGACGCCGTGGTGGTCAATGGCGGGCGGGCGATGCTCGACGGAGCCCTCAGCATGCGGCTCGAGGCGAAGCGCGCCCTGAGCCTGATCGGCGGCGCCGTCAAGCCGCTGGACGAGTTTGCGGGGCATTGGGTGCATGCGGTCGCGGGCATCGGCAATCCCCAGCGATTTTTCAACATGCTGCGGGCGCGCGGGATCGAAGTGACGGGCCATCCGTTGCCGGACCATGCACGCCTCCAAGCCTCGGACATTTCCTTCGCGGACGCGCGGCCGGTGCTCATGACCGAGAAGGATGCCGTAAAATGCGAACCCATAGCCGGGCCACAGCATTGGTACGTGCCCGTGACTGCAAGCTTCGCCGGGCCCGAATCCGATGCGTTGCTCAAGATCGTGACGCAAGCCATTCAGAAGCGCGTTGCGCGGGTGTGATAGCGTTTGGGCGCGGTGAGGTGGAGGTGTGATGGATAAGCGATTGCTGGATTTGTTGGTCTGTCCGATTTGCAAAGGCCCGTTGCGCAGCTCGGGCAGCGGCAACGCATTGGAACTGGTGTGCCGCCCCGATCGGTTGGCGTACGGCGTGCGCGAGGGAATTCCCGTGATGCTGCCCGAGGAAGCGCGCGTCCTGGGCGCCGATGATCCCTTGCTGGAGCGTTGAAGCTCCCGTGTTTCACGTCGTCATTCCAGCGCGCTTCGCCGCTTCACGCCTTCCGGGCAAGCCGCTGCTGGTCATTGGCGAGCGGCCCCTGATCCACTGGGTATGGGAGCGTGCGCGGGCGAGCGGTGCGGCCTCCGTGGTCATCGCCACGGATGACGTGCGCATTTTCGATTCGGCCACCCGCTTCGGCGCCGACTGCCTGATGACCTCGGCGCGGCACGCCTCCGGCACGGATCGAGTTGCCGAAGTTGCACGGGCGAGGAGCTTTGCGGCGGACGATATCGTCGTGAACCTGCAGGGCGACGAACCCATGATGCCGGCGGCGATGATCGGCGAGATCGCGGAGGCGTTGAGGGCGCGGCCGCAGATCGACATCGCAACTGCCGTCGCGCCGATCTCATCCGTGGCGGAGTTTCTCGACACCAGCTGCGTGAAGGCCCTGCGTGCTCCGGACGGCAACGCGCTGTACTTCAGCCGGGCGCCGGTGCCCTGGCCGCGCGACAGCGTCACGGACGGTCGTCCCACGCGCTTTGCCGGTGCGTGGCGGCACATCGGCATCTATGCCTATCGGGTCAACAGCCTGTTGAAATTCGCTTCGTGGAAGGCGACGCCGCTGGAGGAGACGGAGAAGCTGGAACAGCTGCGTGCCTTGGAGCACGGCATGCGGATTCATTTGGTCACCTTCCCGAAGGCGCCGCCCCCCGGGGTCGATACCCCGGAAGACTTGGAGCGCGTGCGCGCCAGCTTGACTGCCGCACAGGCTCTGCGCTGAAACCTCGCTCGGCGCCTTACAGAAGGTTGCGCAGCAGCCAATAAAGACCGGCGGCGAGCCCAATCGATACCGGCAGGGTGAGCACCCAGGCCATCAATAAATTGCGTACCGTGGCCCATTGCAAGCCGGATTTATTCGCGACCATCGTCCCTGCCACGCCCGACGACAATACGTGCGTGGTGCTGACCGGCAGACCGTACATCTCAGCGGCGCCGATCGTGGCCATTGCGACGATTTCCGCCGACGCGCCCTGCGCATAGGTCAGATGGGTCTTGCCGATCCGCTCGCCCACCGTGACGACGATGCGCTTCCAGCCGATCATGGTGCCCAACCCCAGAGCGATGGCAACCGCGACTTTGACCCAGGTCGGAATGAACTTGGTCGAGTGGTCGAGCTGAGTCTTGTAGGAGCCGAGCACGGTCTGATCGGCTTGCGAGACGTTCAAGGACTTTTCCTTGGTCATGAAACGCAGGCCTTCGCTGACCAGGTACATGTCGTTGCGGATATTGACCATGGAGCCGGCCGGAACCTTGTCCAATGAATGGTACTGATTGACCCGCGTCGAAATCGATTCCGCGAGCGCCGAGAGCGCTGACACGCCTTGCGGAGTCACGCTGCGCGCGCGCACGAGGTCCAGGGCTGCCTCATGGGGGTCCGCCGGGGCGCCGCCCACACTGTAGTGCGACATGACGGTCTGCGCCTGCGCAGAGATCGCCACGAAGTTGTCGATGTCTTTCTCATGCATGGTGCGGTTGAGCGCGTAGGCGGTGGGGACGGTGCCGATGAGGATCAGCATGATGAGTCCCATGCCTTTTTGGCCGTCGTTTCCGCCGTGGAAAAAGCTCACTCCCGTACAGGTCAGGATCAGCAAGCCGCGAATCCACAAGGGCGGCGGCTTGGTGCCCTCGGGTTCCTTGTACAGCGCGGGAATTTTGACCGTCGCCTTGAGAATGGAAAGCAGCAGGAAGGCTGCGCTGAAGCCGATCAACGGCGACACCAGGAGAGTCTCGCCGATCTTCGTCGCCTGACTCCAATCCACGCCGCTGGCGCCGGAGGGGTTTGCGGCCATCAGCTGGTTCATCAGCCCGACGCCGATGATGGAACCGATCAAAGTGTGCGAGCTCGATGACGGCAGGCCGAAATACCAAGTGCCCAGATTCCATAGGATGGCGGCGATCAACAGCGCGAACACCATGGCGAAGCCGGCGCCGCTGCCCACTTGCAGTATCAGCTCCACCGGCAACAGTGAAACTATGCCGAACGCGACGGCGCCGCCGGAGAGCAGCACGCCGAGGAAATTAAAAGACCCGGACCAGACGACGGCGAGGTTGGGGGACATCGAGTTCGTGTAGATTACGGTCGCAACCGCATTCGCGGTGTCGTGGAATCCATTGACGAATTCAAATCCCAAGGCGATCAACAGTGCAATGCCCAGCAAGATGTAGGGATAGGCGCGGGTATCGCGCACCACCGACAGATCGTTTGCCAGATGAATGCCGGCGTATATGACTCCGGCGACCACTACCACTCCGGCCAGGACATTGAACCAAGGGTTGGGTTTCTGGCCGATCAGCGTCGAGGCCGTAGCCTTGTGCTCGACTCGCGGGGGCGCTTGATTGATCGCATCGACATTCGACATGCTGTCCCCCGGGGTAAAAAGTGAGGCCTAACCCATGACTTGTACATTTGTAATGTGACGCCGTGATGACAGCGAGGTTCATTGATGCCATTCACCATATCCCACGCCGCCGTGGTGCTGCCTTTTTCGCGGCTGCTGGCGCGCTGGCGGCTGCTTTCCGCGGTCGTCATCGGCGCCATGGTGCCCGATTTCGGGCTGTTCTTTCCCTGGCGGGTACATCGTTTCGAGACCCATAGCGGCACGGCTTTACTGACTTTTTGCCTACCGGTGGGCATGGTCACCTATTGGGTGTTCCAGTACGTGGTCAAAACTCCGATGTTGGAAGTGCTGCCCGACGGGCCGTACGCGCGCTGGCGCCCGTTTTCCTCGCCGGCGGATATCCAGGGTCTTCGCCAATGGATTCTGGCCGCATGCGGGGTGCTGGCCGGAGCGGTGACCCACCTCGTATGGGATGCGTTTACCCATGAAAACGCGCGTGGAATCCGCCTGATCCCCTGGCTCGAAGATCCGGTGGTGGACATTGGCACCCATCGCCTGGCCGGAGTCCAATTGCTGCAGGATGTCAGTTCGCTGCTCGGACTGGTTATCGTGATTGGGCTGGTGTGGTACGGCCTGCGTAGGGGCCGCGAAGCACCCGTGCCCTCGCGGCCACTGCGGCCCGCGGAGCGCCAAGCATGGGTAGGGATCTATGTGGCCGCGACAGTGGGGCTCAGCGCCGCTTGGTGGCTATGGGCGCGCTGGGGCTCCCCGGGGCACACGATGCGAGCGGTCGTCATTGCCATTCCTGGCATTAACGGCATTACAGCTATTGCCGTGGCCTGCCTTCGCGGGCTTGCCATGACCTTATTGTGCACCAGCGTGGCCCTGGACTGGCGCCTGCGTGCGCTGCGCCTGGCGGACGCCTGCAGATCGCCCTGAGCCTGCCTGACGTAGTCAGGCAGGCTCCTGAATGGCCTAGCGTTCGTCCGGGCCGGTGTGTGGGGTATCGCTCGGGGCAGAAGACCACACGACGTACTTGTTATCGGTGCCGGTGCTGGCCACCGGTGCCTCGGGGAGGCGGGCCGGCGCCGCAGGTTCCCTAGCCGCAATTTCTCTGGCCGCAGGTTCTCTGGCCGGTGCCGCAGGTTCTCTAGCCGGTGCGGCTGCCTCGGCGGTCACGGGCGCGGCCGGCGGCCGCTCACCGCCCGCGCTTTCGCCGGGGTTCATGCTTTGACCGGAGTTCTGGTTGCTGCCGTTGCCGTTGCCGTTGCCGTTGCCGTTGGCAGGGTTCTCTCCCCCGTCGCGCCGGCCGCGGCCACGCCGCCGCCGGCTACGGCCACCGCGTTCACCTCGCTCATTGCCCGAGCGCTCACCGCCCGGACCCGCATCACCGGAACGGGGCTCGCCGCCGCGTCCCTGCTGCTCGCTACGCGGGGGCTGGTCTGCACGCTGCGCCTGTTCGGGGCGAGATGCTTGCTCCGAGCGAGGTGCCGGGTCGGGGCGAGGTGCTGCGTCAGTACGCGGCGCCTCCTGGCGCTGTCCGCCGAAGTTGCGTTCGGCTTGCGGGGCGCCGTCGGCGCGGCGCGGCGGCGCGTCGCCGCGGTTTTCGCCGCGCGGACGCTCGTCACGCCTCGGCTCACGCCTCGACGAGTCGCGCGGGCCATCGCGCCGCGCATCTCGATTTCGGTCGCGGTCGCCGCGGTCACGATTTCGATCCCGGTCGCCTCCGCTGCGGTATCGATCTTGGCGCGTATCTCGATGCGCAGGCCGATCGCGCTGTGTATTCGTCGAGGGGGTGGGGGCGGGCGCCGCGGGTGCCGCGCTTGCGCCGCTGCCGAACAGCCAACGCCAGAAACGCACGAATATGCCCGCCTGCGGCACGGTCGTCGGCGGGGGCGGCTCGGGGGTGGGCTCGGGCACAGGCATGGGGATGATGGGCGCCGCTGAAGCCGGCAGGATGCTCGGCACCAGCGGCACATCGCCTTGCGGCTTCTTGTCGCGGTTGCCGATATTCGAATCATCGATGCTGGGCTGATCGGCCAGCTGGTAGCTGACGGTGGTGTTCTCCGGCAGCTCCTTTTCGTCGTCGCGGATGCGGCGCAGCGTATAGGCCGGCGTCTGCATATGCGGGTTCGGCACGATCACCAGCGACACCTTGTCGCGCGACTCGATTTGGTTGAGCCATTCGCGCTTCTCGTTCATGAGATAGGTCGCGACATCGACCGGTACCTGCGCGATCACCCGGCCGGTGCGCTCCTTGCGCGCTTCTTCGCCGATCAGGCGCAGCAGCGCGAGCGACATGGATTCGACGCCGCGTATCGTGCCCATGCCGCTGCAGCGCGGACAATTGATGTGGGTGGTCTCGCTCAGCGCGGGCCGCAGCCGCTGGCGCGACAGCTCGAGCAGGCCGAAGCGCGACAGCCGCCCAGTTGAATGCGCGCGCGGTCCATCTTGACCGCATCGCGCAGCATGTCTTCGACGGCGCGCTGATTGGCCGTCGATTCCATGTCGATGAAATCGATGACGATGAGTCCGCCGATGTCGCGCAAGCGCAGCTGCCGCGCGATTTCCTCGGCCGCTTCCAAATTGGTGTTGCGCGCGGTCGCTTCGATGTCGCCGCCGCGGGTGCTGCGCGCCGAATTGATGTCGATCGACACCAGCGCTTCGGTGTGGTCGATCACCAGGCTGCCGCCCGAGGGCAGGGTGACCTTGTGCGAATACGCGGACTCGATCTGGCTCTCGATCTGGTAGCGCGTGAACAGCGGCACCGGATCCTGATACAGCTTGAGCTTGCGCTGCGCGTCCGGCGGCATGAAGCGCTGCATGTACTCCTGGGCCTTTTGAAAGGCCTCAGGCTGGTCGATGAGGCATTCGCCGACGTCATCGGAGAAGTAGTCGCGAAGGCCGCGGGTCACCGCATCGCTTTCCTGGAAAATCAGGAACGGCGCCGGCCGGCCGTCGTTGGCAGCCACGATGGCGTCCCAGGCGGTCTTGAGATTGTTCAGATCCCACTGCAGTTCCTCGGTGGATCGGCCGACGCCCGCAGTGCGCACGATGGCGCCCATGCCGTCGGGGATCTGCAGGCCGTTCATGGCCTCGCGCATTTGATCGCGGTCCTCGCCTTCGATGCGGCGCGATACGCCGCCGGCGCGCGGATTGTTCGGCATCAACACCAGGAAGCGGCCGGCAAGGCTGATGAAAGTCGTGAGTGCGGCGCCCTTGTTGCCGCGCTCCTCCTTCTCGACCTGAACGATCAATTCCTGGCCTTCCTTGCAGCAGGTCCTTGATGTTCAACCTGCCGCCTGCCGCCGGCTGCGAGCGGAAGTATTCCTTGGAGACTTCCTTCAGCGGCAGAAAGCCGTGGCGCTGCGCGCCGTATTCCACGAATGCCGCTTCGAGACTGGGCTCTACGCGGGTGATCCGGCCTTTATAAATATTGGATTTTTTCTGTTCCCGTGACGGGATCTCAATCGATAAGTCGTAGAGTTTCTGACCGTCGACGAGTGCGACTCGCAGTTCTTCTTCTTGAACTGCGTTGACGAGCATTCTTTTCATGTGCCCCAACTAAGGTGGTAGGGGCCGAGGAGGTGAGCTTGAGAATAGAAGCCGGGACCGCGACGAATGGGGAGAGTAGGAATAGGGATGCGCCGAGCGCGAGCCACGCGACCGGCATCAGTTCAACCCAATTCTGCCAACACCCAATTCCAAATAGAAACATACGGCAAGCCCAGGGCCTTGTTCTCGGTTAACCGCTTGTCAGACGCCGAGGCTCAATCTCAGGCTCTCTTGCGTCTGTCTCATCGGCCGAGCGATGGTCTGGAAATCCAGAACCAACTAATATGCGGCGCCCCCGTCGGACGGGCGCGCCACCGAAACCGGTGTCTACTGCAAAACCTAAGATATGGGCATAACCTTGATCTGGCCGTCGCCCATCAAATGGTTCAGCGCCTGACACGGTTTTAAGACATTATCACGACAGTCCACCAGGGTCAATGTAATCAATACCTTAGAAACATCAGCTCAGCAAAGATCATGAACCATGAACAGATAATGTGACGGTGCCCGAACATTTGCCCGGCGCCGAAGAGTCCCGTGACCCTGCGCACGGTGACCGCCGATGAGGCCGGTCAGCGAATCGATAATTTCCTCATGCGGCACTTCAAAACGGTGCCCCGCAGCCGGGTCTACCGGCTGCTGCGCAAGGGCGAAGTACGCGTCAACCGCAAGCGCGTCGATGCGGAGTATCGCATCCAGGAAGGCGACGAAGTCCGCCTGCCGCCGGTGCGCATCGATGCCGTCGGCGAACTGCGCCAGCCGTCCGGCAGCTTGCTGGAGTTGATCGAGCGGGCGGTCATATTCCAAGACAAGCATTTGTTGGTGCTCGACAAGCCGGCCGGTGTTGCAGTGCACGGCGGCAGCGGCATGAGCTTCGGCGTGATCGAGGCTTTGCGGGCGTCGCGGCCTCGCGAAACATTGGAACTGGTGCATCGTCTCGACCGCGATACCAGCGGCTGCCTGCTCGTGGCGCGCGATCGCAGCACCCTGACCGCGCTGCATGCGCTGATCCGCAACGGCGGCATGCACAAGACCTACCTGGCCCTGGTCGCCGGCAGCTGGCAATTGGGAACCAAGCGCATCGATGCGCCGCTCGCCACCGACAATCGCCAGCACGGCGAACGGCATGTGCGGGTCGCCGCGGCCGGCAAGGATTCGGTCAGCGTATTCAAGCCGCTGCAATTCTTCGGCTCGCTCGCGACCTTGATGGAAGTGGACATCCCCACCGGCCGTACGCATCAAATCCGCGTGCACGCGTCTTTCGCGGGCCACCCCCTGCTGGGCGATGACAAATACGGCGACCGCGACCGCAATGCCGAACTCAAGCGCCACGGCCTGAAGCGCACCTTCCTGCACGCACAATCCGTCGCCTTCGAGTGGCCCGGTTCCGGTGTCCCGTTTCACGCCAGCGCGCCGCTGCCCGCCGAGTTGGCCGCCGTCCTCGACGCGATCACTCCGATGAAGCGCACCGCCAAACTCCCGCCAGCCAAGGCCTCGGCCTCGGCGCCGAAACGGGCGGGCTCGAAACGGGTGGCATCGAAACACCCCGTACGGCGCTAGCGCGAGCGCCACCCCCTTCTGCCGATAGCCTGGCAGCGTATCGTTCGGCGGTTGGAGGCCCTGAGATACGGTCGATACTCATGAAGCGACAACTGGCGAATTCAGTTGTCGCTTCATGAGTACCGACCGTGTCTCAGGGCCAGAGCCGCCGAGCAATACGCAGTCAGGTCGAGCTTTAGGGGGTGGCGCTCGCGCTAGGGGAGCTCGAAACCGACGTCGCGCAGCACCTTGCTGAGTTGAATCAGCGGCAATCCGATCAGAGCGCTGGGGTCCGTGCTGTCGATGGATTCGCAGAGCGCGATCCCGAGGCCCTCGCTTTTGAAGCCTCCGGCGCAATCCAGCGGCGACTCGGCGCCACGTAGCGCGCGATGGTGGCATCGTCGAGCGTGCGAAACACGACCCGGGTGGTGTCGACGAATTCGTGCACGGTATGGCTGTTGTGCCGCACCACCGCCACGGCGGTCACGAATTCCACCGTATTTGACCGGAGCAGCCGCGCAATTGCTCCATGCAAGAGCGGCCGTGCCGGGCTTGCCGAGGATCAGTTCTCCCGTGCGAGCCGTCGGTTCGCACGGCGACTTGGTCGGAGCCTATGACCCAGGCGTCGGGGTGCTGCAGGGCCACGGCCGAGGCTTTGGCCCTGGCCAGCCGTACCGCCAGCGCCAGCGGCCTCTCGCCGCTGCGGCGGGTCTCGTCCACGCCCGGCGCGCTGCAGGAAAAGGCACGCGCAGCCGCTCCAGCAGCTGCTCGGCGGTAGGCGAGGTCGAGGCTAAAATAAGTGAAGGCGGAGACTTCAAAAACAACGACTTGCACCCGATTCATTTTGACAGGGGTGGGAACCGGCCCTATTATACGCGGCCCATGGCACCGGGCTTGCCTGACCGAGTCGATTGCGCGCACCTGGCGGATGAACGCGGTGGTGCTGGAACGCGTCTACCCGCTGCGGTGAAATGCCTCGCTTGCAGGATTTGTTGGCGGATACGCGCGGGATCGGTGCGTGCGAGATTCGCGTTTGCCAAAGTCGATGCAGGCCGTGCGGGCGCCACCGTCACGGTTGAGGCGACGCCGCAGCTGGTGTGCCAGCGCTGCCTGCAGGGCTTCGCACTTTGCCGCCGCGCGGCAGCAGCGAGATTGAATTTTCGAGCGGCGCGGGCCGCGGGCGCGGCGGATTCGCAGCGCGAAGTCGTATGCGATGGAGGATGGCTCGGGTGAGCTTGCGCGAACTGGCCGAGGAAGAATTGTTGTTGGCCTTGCCGATCGTGGCGGCCTGCACGCGCCGCACAAGCCTGCGGCCGGGCGCCGACTGACGAGGCGGGCGGCGAGATTCAGGATTTGTCGAGCGAGCGATCGCGGCCGTTTGCCGCCTTGCAGGATTTGTTAAAGAAAACTTGATAGGACACAGCACTCATGGCAGTTCAAAAAAGCAGAAAAACCCCCTCCAAGCGCGGCATGCATCGCTCCCACTCTGCGCTGCCGCTTCCCGCGGTATCGATCGACGCCAAGAGCGGCGAGACTCATTCGCGTCATCGAATTTCCCGCGAGGGATTTTATCGCGGCCGCAAGGTGCTTCAGACCAAGGCGGACGCGGCAGCGGCCGAAGAATAAGCCGTACCTGGTAGCCTGTCGGACAGGCTGCTGGCCGACGGCGGTTCGTCCGCCGCTCGGGCTTTATTGACGCACAGTGACTGCGCTGCTTCATATTGCCATCGACGCCATGAGCGGCGACCATGGGCCGTCGGTCTGCGTACCGGCTGCGGTGGCCGCGGCCCATGAATTCAGTGATGTGCGATTCACTCTGATCGGACGGCAAGCCGGAATTGGAACGCGAGCTGGGCAGCGCATTCCCCGTCCAATGTGTCCTGCCTGCACGCGGCCGAAGTCGTCGAAATGACCGATCACCCGCGCGAGGCGCTGCGGCGCAAGAAAGATTCCTCGATGCGCCGTGCCATCGACCTCGTGAAGGCGAATGATGCGCATGCCTGCGTGAGTGCGGGCAATACCGGCGCATTGATGGCGACGGCGCACTTCGTGTTGAAAATGCTGCCCGGCGTGGAGCGTCCCGCCATCGTCTCGCTCATCCCATCGCGCGGCGGGCATACCTACATGCTGGATCTCGGCGCCAATGCCTCGTGCACGCCCGTGCAGCTGTGCCAGTTCGCGGTGATGGGGTCGGTGCTCGCGGCCGATTTGGAAGGAGCGCACGCCAGGCCGCGGGTGGGCTTGCTGAATATCGGTACCGAAGACATCAAGGGCAACGACATCGTGCAGGCGGCGCACGAATTGCTGGCTGCCGGCGACATCAACTATGTCGGTTTCGTCGAGGGCGACGATATTTTCTCGGATAAAGTGGATGTTGTCGTCACCGACGGATTTACCGGCAATGTGGCGCTGAAAACGATGGAAGGTGCGGCGCGCCTGATCACCGATGCGCTGCGCGAGGAATTCAGCCGCACCGGTCTGCGCAAGCTCGGGTATCTCGCCGCGCGGCCGGCGCTCAAGGCGTTGCGCACGCGGATAGACCCGCGCCGCTACAACGGCGCGAGCATGATCGGCTTGAACGGGATCGTCATCAAGAGCCACGGCGGCGCCGATCTGTTCGGGTTTCAGCGCGCCATCGAAGTTGCGGTGCTGGAAGCGCGCAACGGCGTGCCGGCGCGCATCGCACAACGGCTTGGGCGCATCACGCGAAGCTTGAAGGAATTCAATGTACTCACGCATCGCCGGCACCGGCAGCTATTTGCCGAAGAAAATACTGACCAACGCGGATCTCGAAAAACTCGTCGACACCAGCGACGAATGGATTCGCACTCGAACCGGCATCGAGCAGCGCCACGTGGCGGCGGAAGGCGAGACCACGACCGATCTTGCGGAGCACGCGTCGCGGCGGGCGCTGGAGGCTGCAGGAGTCACGGCGTCGGAAATCGATCTGATCTGCGTCGGTACGACGACGCCGGATCTCGTGTTTCCGAACGTCGGCACGCTGCTGCAGGACCGGTTGGGAATTCATGGCTGCCCGGCGTTCAGCCTGGAAGCGGCCTGCACCGGTTTCGTTTATGCGCTGAGCGTGGCGGATAAATTCGTCCGGCTGGGTGAAGTCAAGTGCGCGCTGGTCGTGGGGGCGGAGACTCTGACGCGAATCATCGATTGGAAAGATCGAGGCACTTGCGTGCTGTTCGCGGATGGCGCCGGCGCCGTGGTGCTCAAGCCGTCGGCCGAACCCGGGATCATCAGCACGCGCCTGCATTCCGACGGCAAGTACAAGGACTTGCTGCTGTATCCGGACGGCGTATCCAAGGGCTTCCATCTGGTGCGCGAAGGCAAGGCCGGCGTGCAGATGAAGGGCAACGAGGTCTACAAGGTTGCCGTGAACACCTTGGGCCACCTGGTCACGGAGACCCTCAACGCCAACGGCATCAGCAAGGAGCAACTCGACTGGTTGATTCCGCACCAGGCGAATATTCGCATCATCGAGGCGATCGCCAAGCGGCTCAATTTGCCGATGGAAAAGGTCATCGTGACCATCAATACCCAGGGCAACACCTCCGCTGCGTCGGTGCCCCTGGCCCTCGATACGGGCATTCGAGACGGCCGCATCCAGCGCGGGCAACTGCTGCTGCTCGAGGCCTTCGGCGGCGGCTTCACTTGGGGATCGGCGCTGGTTCGCTACTGAGGAATAGCGGCTTTTGTTGCCGCCCACCCCCGGGTTATCGGTTTGCCCGTCGGCACCGCACTGCGCGCCGCCGTTGCCGCCGAACAACCGGCGGGCCTCGGCTATCCCGGCCTCGCACAACTACTGAGGCGCGCCGGCGATACGTCAGAGGGTGCAAACCGGCAAGAAATGCGTGAGGTCTTTCGGCGACATCAAGAATTCGTCGTGGGCGCCGAGGGGCGCGACTCGACGCTTGCCAACGCCATGTCTCAGTGCACGCTGTTCGGCTTGGAAGGCAAGGCCGCAGCGCAGGAGGTTCTCAGCATCATCGCCGTGGTGGACAGGTGGCGCGACCATTTCACGGCGTGCGGCGTAGCCCAAACCGATATCGAAAGCCTCGCCGGGCGGATCGACGGCGCCGAATTACTGCGGGTGCGACGTGGTTTCTCGCCGGCGGGGTATGCTGCGCCCGCGCCAAAACGACGCAGACATCCGTTTTCTTGATCGAGCCCCCCGGTTAGGCGTAAAAGTACCAGTCCCCCCAGGGGCAGATTGACCTACGTTCAACTCCACGATCAAAGGAGCACTGTCATGAACACACAACAGATCGCGACCCGCCTCGTCGACCTTTGCCGTCAAGGCCAGTTCGAAGCCGCACAGAAAGAGCTGTTCGCCGAAGATGCGGTCAGCATTGAACCGCGTGCGACCCCGGATTTTCCTAAAGAAACGCAAGGGCTGCGCGCCATCATCGACAAGGGCCACAAATTCGAGTCGATGGTGGAGCAAATGCACGGATGCAACGTCTCCGCGCCGTTGGTCACCGGCAATGCCATTGCGCTCACGCTCTCGATGGATGTCACGATGAAGGGACGCGGGCGTGTGAAGCTCGAGGAAATCTGCGCCTACGAGGTCAAGGACGGCAAGATCGTATCGGAGCAGTTTTTCATGTAGGGCGAGGCAAAGCGCCGCGAATTGTCTGCTGCCTGCCGCCGTCCCCGGCGGCGGGCAGTGGGCCGGCGCATCGGGCAAAAATAGAGGAGCAAACGTGGGCTAGCGCACATACAAACGCGGGAAAACCTTTTTCAATAGACCGGTGCTGATTGGCTACTTGAGTTTGCACCCCGGAGGCGCTCGAGGCCCCAGCTGTTGTGAGCGGCCAAGCGCCGAAATGAAGGGTCTAGTTTGAAAACGGAAGTTATTTTCTCGAACGGAGATAGGACCCTGCATGCCGCCCCCATCAACCGCGACTGGGTGAGGGAGGGAATGCCCGAAGCGACGGGGTGTCCTATTTTCGAAACGAAGGATCGCGGCGCGAATGTTCATGAGTGGCGCTGCAGCCGCGGCCGATTCGTCTGGCATTATGGCATTGACGAGATCGTCTACATCATAGAAGGTAGTGCACGCATCAAGGACCTTGCGACTGGCGTGACCACCACCATCAATGCCGGCTCCTCGGTTCTGTTCCAACGCGGGTCGAGTGCCGAGTGGACCGTGGATCGATCCATTCGAAAAATCGCCATCAATCACATCCCCCTTTCTCCGAAGCTGATTGTCGCGCGAAGTGTGTGGCGCCGTCTCAAGCGACTCTTCGGCAGAGCTGATGCGGCTCAGGATGGCGGTCTTGGCGCGATACCGTTGGAGATTGGGAGAACCGCCGCGCCCGATTCGCGCGTGTAAGCCGCCCTTCGTGACTTCGGAGGCTAGCGAGCAAAAAAAACGCCGCGGTGTGACCCGCGGCGTTTCAAGCTAGCAAATGCTCGACTTACTTCGACACTGACTTCTTGAACATGCGATCGATCTTCTCGTTGATCGCTTCAATGGCCGTCGAATTCGACTGCGCGGTCGACAACGCCTGGTTCGCCGTGCTCTGTGCGCCGGAAGCGGCGGACTGGGCGGCAGCGGCAGCGCTCTTAGCAGCAGCGGCTTGCTGGACGCCGTCTTCTGGTCGGCTGCCGTGTTCTGGCTCAGTTGTGATTTCAGATCGTCGATCTGGGCTTGGATCGGCTTCAGGTCCGTGCAACCTGCGAAGGCAACAACGCAGGCCACAGCGAGAGAGGCCTTTAAAGTGGTGGTCAATGTCATAAAAATATTCCCCTAGGGTTAATTCGTTCGTATCGGAAAGTCCGAAGTGCTGCCACAAGGCAGGCCCAGTCACGGTGTCGGGCCGTCTGCGTCGCAACACAGTCCCACATAAAGCCAAATTCGCGCGTCGAATGCAACTGAAATGCGCTATTTGTCGTTTATCAGCGACGTTTTCGCATAAGTTCGAGGCAGAGAAATTAAATCATCATTAAATATTGAGTTATCGCCGTGTAAATTTTACAGCAGATCGTCTCATTTCACTATCCATGCAGTAATTCCAGCACGGCGCGATGACCCTGATTGATGGCCGAGTCGGTATATGCTCCACCGCCGGAATCGGAATTGGCGATGGCGATGCGGCCGAATTGCGCCCGCCCGATGACATGTGGCCGCTGCGACTCGGGAACATCGGGGTCGAACAGGGGGTTGTATTCCGGCGCATAGCCATGCGGCCACCGATTCACGGTAATGGCGGTGATATCGCGAGCCGGATCGAAACCACCCTCTCCCAGGGTGCGGGCGAGCTGTTCGCGGATGTTGCGTTCGAAGGTTTCGAACGTCGTGCCCAATAATTCCGCTCGTCCCGCGCGATTCTGATCATGTTCGGGCAGCCCCGGCTTGCAGGGCGTGCGGACCATGTGCACCAGAATCGGATCGTCGACGGATTGCGGGCTCTTGTAGCCGCCGATATCGACATGCGGGTTCAAATGAAAATAGGTGTGATAGCCGCCCGGCGCATAGACCCGATGGACCTTCAGCGCATCGAACGCCCGCCGGTTGCGCAGCGCGACGTTGGTATACACCAGCGGGGTTTTGACCAACCTGTGCAGCGCCTCCTTTTGCGCTGCCGGCAGTTCCGGGCATAGATAGGGAATCATCATATTGTAGCCGGCCAACACCGTGCCGCGCGCTCGTGCCGTGAACGGCCGGCCGCCGCGCAGGTAAGTGACTTCCACGCTTTGGGCCGACTGGGGATCGCCGAGATGGCGCGCGCGGATGGCGATGCTGTTCAATCGCAGGCGAATGGGCGTGCCGCCGCGGTCGAGCTGGGCATAATTCACGCGTGCGGTGACCACATCTTTGGCGCTGTCGCCGGGCACTGCGCTCGGTATGAGATTTCTCACCAAGAGGCGCGCGATCGTCGCGTTGCCGTCGGGAAAATGCAATCGATAGGATCCCCCCGTGTCTTCGTATCCGGAAGGCGTATAACCCATGCGCGGGATCGATCCCTTCGCCAGCTTCATGCCTTGAAATCCGGGGAGGCCGAAACCCCAGCAGTCGAGCGCAGACACGGCATCGGTGCCGACCCCCCATTCACTCATGGTTTGTGCGTGGTAGAAGCGCAGCACGGCGGGTTCCGCATGCACCACGTCACGCAAAAACACCTCGTAGCTCATGCGCGACAGGCGCTGCTTCTTGTCATCGGAACTCAGGCCCGGCATGTAGTCCACCTTGCCCTCTTGGATCTGTACGATTTTTTCGCGCGCCGTTACGGAGAGGGGCGCGGGTGCCAGAAGCTCCTTGAACGGAACCTGGCCCAAGCCGGTCACCAGCTTATCGGTACCAAAAGTTTCGCGATCGAAGAACACGCCGCTTTGCAGGCCAAGATGTTCGTAGAACTCGAGGTTCTGCGTCGTTTTGGCAAGCTTTTCCACGTCGATGCCGAGTGTCGTCAGCAGGCCTGCGGCGATTGGGCCATAGGGTCGTGGACTATCGATTTCCAAGGTGCCGCCGTTCAACAAATTCAGATGGCCGTCCAAGTTGAATTCGTTGCGTTTGGCATGGCCGCCGAAATCGTCATGGTTGTCGAGGATCAGAATGCGGCTGTCGGCCTTCTGTGCACGATAAAAATGCGCGGCAGCGAGGCCGCTGATGCCTGCTCCGACCACGATCAAGTCGTATTCCTCGCCGGTATCCGTGGCGGCCGGCCAGCTCTTGCCGTCGCGCAGCGCGTGAGCGTCCTCAAAGGAGCCGGGATGGCTGCCGCGCATGCCGGTGAGCAGGGGCGGGTAGTAGCCAGCGGCGTCTTGGGCGGCGGGGGGCAGCTGTGCGGCGCCCGGCGCAGCATTGGGTGCGGTGGCATTGGGCGGCGTTGCCGCGAGCACGGATCCGGATGCCGCGGCGGTGATTCCGATGGCGATACCGTTCAAAAAATCGCGCCGGGTGATGGATTGGTCCATGCCGAGCAAATGGTCTCGAGAGCGATCCTGCTTTTCTTGTGTCATGGCATACCCTGTCAAAAGGCTCGATTGTAGCCGGCGCCTCCGCGCAGGGTTGCGCTCATCGCTGCGGGCGAGTCGCACCCGGCGCTTCGTGCCATTGGACTTGCCAGCACTCAGGGACTGTATATAATACCAGTCACTGGCTACATATACAGGTGATGCATGTCGGACCTTACGCCCCGCCAAACCCAGATCCTCAGGCTCATTCAAGACGCCATCATGGAAAGCGGGATGCCGCCCACGCGCGCGGAAATCGCGCGCACTTTGGGCTTCAAGTCACCGAATGCCGCCGAGGAACATTTGCGCGCCTTGCAACGCAAGGGTGTCATCGATCTGATCCCCGGCGCTTCGCGCGGCATTCAGCTCAAGGACATTCTGCGCGAACAGCTGGGGCTGCCGCTCATCGGGCGGGTCGCCGCCGGCCGCCCGATCTTGGCCGAAGAGCATATCGAAAAGCGCTATCAGATCGATCCGCAGCTATTCCAGCCCCAGCCGCATTACCTGCTGAAAGTGCAGGGCATGAGCATGAAAAATGCCGGCATCCTGGATGGCGATCTGGTGGCCGTGCATCGCACGCCCGAAGTGCGCAATCGCCAAATCGTGGTTGCGCGCTTGGAAAACGAAGTCACCGTCAAGCGCTATCGGCAAGAAGGCACCATCGTATGGCTGCTGCCCGAAAATGCCGACTTCGAACCCATTCGAGTCGATCTCAAAGAACAGCCCATGATTATCGAAGGGGTGGTCGTCGGAGTGCTTCGTCGCGGTAAAGACGTGGATGCCGCGTGAGGCATCAACGCTTGCGGATATTTTGGCCGATGCACGCGTCTGGAAGTTAAAAGACGCCTCGGCTGCCCCCGCTCGTCCGGTTTGGTCCACCGGTAAAAGCTCGCTGGATGCCCGCTTGCCCGGGGGTGGGTGGCCGACGGCGTCGCTCATCGAGGTGCTGCTGGACGATACCGGCTTGGGCGAAGTGCAGCTTTTCTTGCCGGCTTTGGTGGAGTGCCAGCACAGCGCCGGTCAGAACGGGATCGACTCAGTAAGAACCGCCGAGGCGCCCTGGCTCGTCTGGATTGCGCCTCCCCATGAACCTTATGCCCCTGCCTTGGCGCAGCAGGGAATCGAGCTGAGGCGCTTGCTCGTCGTGCGGCCCGCCGGCGCCACCGAAGCACTATGGGCTGCCGAACAGGCTTTGAATTCGGGTGTCTGCGCCGCAGTGTTTCTCTGGCTGAAGGGTACCGATGATCGCTGGCTGCGTCGCTTGAAGCTCGCAGCCGAGGCGGGTGGTGCACTGGGTGTGCTGTTCCGCCCCGAGCGTCATCGTTTCGAATCTTCACCCGCCAGCCTGCGTTTGTTGATGACACAGGGTGAGCATGAGACGCGTCTCGATCTACTCAAGGTGCAAGGCGGCCGGCCCGGCCCGGTCGATCTGGGTGGTCCGTGAACTCAAGAACTGCAACGCAGAGGCAGGATGCCGGAGCAGACGCCGCAGGCAGCCGTAAGGGGAGGACCCAGGGTGACCTTTTTGCCGCAGAGGCTGCGTCGCCGGCGCTTGCACCTGCACCAGCATCGGCGCTCGGTTCCGCGCAAAGCGAAGCACCGAGAGCATTGAAAGCCGGCGGCATGCCGCCGACGCCGCACGCTGCCAGCCAGGCGCGCTCACGACAGCTGTGGTATGCCGTCGTGTTTCCGGAATTGGCCGGCATGGAACATGCTGCCGCTGTGCTGCAGCGTCTTTGCCTGTATGCACAGCGATTCACTTCATTCGTCAGCATCGAGCCGCCCAACGCGCTGTTATTGGAGATCAGGGGGAGCTTGCGGTTATTCGGCCCCATTGAGCATTTGCAGGCCGGCATCGATGCCTGTTGGCAGCGGCTTGCGCTGCCGGCTCACAGCGTCACGGCTCCCTCGACTTTGGCGGCGCTCTGGATCGCGCGCTGCGGCCGATTGCATTCCGGCGTTCCGTTGAGCGGCGTCCCGCTGTGCATAGAGGATGCCGGGACGCTGCCAGGACACCTGGCGAAGTTGCCCATCGCTTGTACTGCCTGGGACATAAAGCGCTTGCAAACCTTGCGGGCCATGGGTGTGACGCGCCTGGGAGAATTGTTGCGCCTGCCGCGCGCCGGTCTCGCGCGCCGCTTGGGCGCCGCGGCCGTGTTGGATCTCGACATTGCGCTAGGTCGGCAGTTCGCGCCGCGCCGAGCGTTCGTGCCGCGTGAGCGTTTCCGGGCGCGCTGTGATTTCGAGACGGAGATCGAGAATGTCGCGTATCTGGAGAAGGCGCTCGAACCCTTGATCGAGCGCTGTGCGCGGTTTTTGCGGGAGCGCCAGGCCGGCGTGCAGGCGCTGCGGCTGAAGCTGCGGCATCGTGCGGGGCCTGCGGCCTGCATGCATTTGGGACTGGCGAGCATCACGGGTGAACGCCACCGCTTGACGGATGTACTTGCCCAAACGCTGGGCCGGCTCGAGCTTCGAGCACCGGTCCACGGTGTGGAATTGATCTCCGGATCCTTGCAGCCGCTCTCGGCCGCTTCGCTCGATGCCTTTGCGGGTTTGGGGGGCGCTCGCGCCGGTGTGGGTGCGGGCGTGGCCGCCGGCCGCGGGCGCGACAGCGTGCCGCGACTAGTGGAACGCTTGCGTGCGCGCTTGGGCGAGGATGCGGTGTATGGGGTTGCTGCAATCCCGGAACACCGGCCCGAAGCGGCCTGGCGGCGTGTCCACGAACTGTCGCTGACCTGCACCTCGCGCGGGGGCGAGAAGAGGATCGATGCGGCTGCCGGCGAGGGCATGCCGCGCCCCGTATGGCTGCTGGACGCACCGCTGCCGCTGCCGGAGCCGGACCTGCAGCATCATCAAAGCGGATTGATTCTGGAGGAGGGCCCCGAACGTATCGAGAGCGGTTGGTGGGACGGCAAGGGCGTGGCGCGAGATTACTATGTCGCCCGCCAAGTCCGTG
The DNA here is from genome assembly GCA_963807505.1 of uncultured Gammaproteobacteria bacterium. Classification (GTDB taxonomy): domain Bacteria; phylum Pseudomonadota; class Gammaproteobacteria; order Steroidobacterales; family Steroidobacteraceae; genus Bog-1198. The sequence goes on from CAWECC010000004.1 coordinate 755,756, forward strand.
GTGCGCCTCTATCGCATGGCGCAAAGCTGTGGGTCTTTCAGGAACGCCACTCCAGGCGCTGGTACGTGCATGGGATGTTCGCTTGAACGGCGGGCGTGAGAGACCGGGTCGTGTACGTCGAACTCCATGCCCTGAGTAATTTCTCTTTCTTGCGAGGCGCTTCGCAGCCCGAGGAATTGATTGCCCAGGCTCGGCATTTGAACTACCGCGGTCTGGCGCTCACCGACGAATGCTCGCTGGCGGGCGTGGTGCGTGCTCACGTGGCCGCCAAGCGGCACGGCTTGCCGCTGATCATCGGCACGGAACTCACCTGCATCGATGGGCTGAAACTCGTAGTGCTGGCCACCGATCGTGCGAGCTACGGCGCCATGAGCCGCTTGATCAGCCGGGCGCGCCGCGCGACGGTCAAGGGCCGCTACGCGCTGGCACGCGCCGATCTCGAAGATGCCCTCGGCGGCTGCTTGATCATCTGGCTGCCGCGCGCGGACAGAGCGTTGCCGCCGTCGCACGAGGAGGACGGCCGATGGCTGCGCGAACGCTTCTCGGGGCGCTTATGGCTGGGCGTGGAACTGCTGACCGGGGGCTTCGATGTGCGCCGTCTGCAGCTGCTCGAAGCGCTGGGCAAGACGCTGGAACTGCCCACAGTGGCCGCGGGCGATGTGCACATGCATCGCCGCAGCCGCCGCGCTCTGCAGGATGTGCTGACGGCGATCCGCCTGAACACGCCGCTGCAATCCCTGGGGTTTGCCGTGTTTCCGAACGGTGAGCGCTGCTTGCGGCCGCTGCAGCGCCTGCGCGAGCTGTACCCCGCGCCGCTGCTGGCGCAAACGCTCGCGATCGCCGAACGCTGCACATTCAAGCTCGATGAGCTGCGCTACGAGTATCCCGAGGAAATCGTGCCCGCCGGCGCCACGCCCACCAGCCATTTGCGTGTGCTGACGGAGCAAGGCTGCAGCGGAGCGATGGCCTGCGGGCGTGCCGCCCGCCGTGCGCAAGAACATCGAACACGAATTGCGCCTGATCGCCGAGCTGAAATTCGAGCCGTTCTTTCTGACCGTGCACGATATCGTTCAGGAGGCACGCTCGCGGAAAATACTCTGTCAAGGCCGCGGTTCCGCGGCCAATTCCACCGTCTGTTACTGCCTGGGCATCACCGAGGTGGATCCCTCGCGCATGGCCATGCTGTTCGAGCGCTTCATTTCCAAGGAACGCAACGAACCGCCCGATATCGACGTGGATTTCGAGCACGAGCGGCGCGAAGAGGTGATTCAATACATCTATGAGAAGTACGGTCGCGAGCGCGCGGCGCTGGCCGCCACCTTGATCTGCTACCGTCCGCGCAGCGCCTTGCGGGACGTGGGCAAGGCGCTGGGATTGGATCTCGCGCAGGTAGACAAGCTGGCGCGAGGCATGCAATGGTGGGACGGCCAGCGCATCGAGCCCGAGCGTATCCGCGCCTCCGGGTTCGACCCTGAGGATCCTGTGATTGCGCGCCTCATCGCACTCACGGCGGAGATTCTCGGCTTTCCCCGCCATCTCTCGCAGCACGTGGGTGGCTTCGTCATTGCACGCGGGCGTTTGGACGAACTCGTGCCCATCGAGAATGCGGCCATGCCCGAGCGCACGGTGATCGAGTGGGACAAGGACGATCTCGATGCGCTCGGATTGCTGAAAGTGGACGTGCTCGGCTTAGGGATGCTGAGCGCGCTGCGGCGGACGTTTCAGCTGGTCAACGAGTTCGGCGGTTCATCCGCGGCCGCGGGCCCGCTCGGTCTGGCGAGCGTGCCGGCCGAGGATAAAGCCGTGTACGAGATGATTTGCCGCGCCGACACCGTGGGCGTGTTTCAGATCGAATCGCGGGCGCAGATGTCCATGCTGCCGCGATTGCGGCCGCAAAATTACTACGATTTGGTGATCGAAGTGGCGATCGTGCGTCCCGGCCCGATCCAGGGAGAGATGGTGCATCCCTACCTGCGCCGCCGCAACGGCGAGGAGGCGGTGACCTATCCCAGCAAACAGGTCGAGGAGGTGCTCGAGCGCACCTTGGGCGTGCCGATTTTTCAGGAACAGGTCATGCAGCTGGCCATCGTCGCGGCCGGCTTCACGCCGGGAGAAGCGGACCGGCTGCGCCGCGCGATGGCGGCCTGGAAGCGCAAGGGCGGCCTGGAACCTTTCCAGCGGCAATTGATCGACGGCATGCGCGAACGGGGATATCCCGAAAGTTTCGCGCAGCAGATATTCAATCAGATACTCGGTTTCGGTGAATACGGATTTCCGGAATCGCATGCGGCGAGCTTCGCCCTCCTGGTGTACACCTCCGCCTGGCTGAAGCACTACGAGCCGGCGGCATTTTGCGCGGCGCTCATCAATAGCCAGCCGATGGGCTTCTATGCACCGGCGCAATTGGTGCGCGATGCGCGCTCGCACGGTGTGGAGGTGCGCGCAATCGATGCGGCAAGCAGCAATTGGGACTGTACGCTCGAAAGGCGGCCCGATGGCCGGCCAGCGCTGCGCCTGGGCCTGTGTCTGGTGAAGCATTTGTCGGCCGAGGGAGCGGGCCGGCTGGTTGCGGCGCGCGGTGCGCGCGGCTTTGATGGCATCGCCGATCTGGCGGAGCGGGGCGCTCTCGACCGGCAGGATCTGGAGGCGCTCGCGGCCGCCGATGCGCTGGCCGGTCTTGCGGGACATCGGCACCGTGCCGTATGGCAGGTCACGGGGGTGGAACGCGCATTGCCTCTGCTACCCGCCGCCACGGTGCGCGAGGAGGGCATTCCGCTGCTGCGCGCCCCGCGCGAAGGTCAGGACATCGTCGCCGACTATGGCAGCACCGGTCTCACGCTGCGCCGCCATCCGTTGAGCCTGTTGCGCGAGAAACTGCAACGGCGCGGCGTGCTGCCGACGCAGGAACTGTGGGAGCAGCCGGATGGAACGCAGGTGATCACCGCGGGCCTGGTCATCACGCGCCAGCGGCCGGGCAGTGCGAGCGGGGTGATCTTCGTCACCATGGAAGATGAAACCGGCTATGTGAATTTGATCGTGTGGAACAGCGTCGCCGTCGTGCAGCGCGCGGCATTGCTCGAATCGTGTCTGCTCGAGGTGCATGGCAAGCTGCAGCGGGAGGGCGATGTGCAGCATGTGATCGCGCAGCGGCTGACGAATCTGTCGGCGATGCTGGGGGATATGACGCTGGCGGCGCGGAATTTTCACTGAAGCGGGCGCGCAGCTGAAGCCGGCGCGCAGCTGAAGCGGGCGCGGCAGCTCAGACATCCAATCCGATCGACCGCATGAGTTCGACACCATTGCTCTTGGTGATGATGCCGTTGCGCAGCTTGAAATCGAACTTGAGCTTGCCATCGATGAATTCGTCTTCGAAGTGGACGTTCACGAGTGCGTGCGCGTCGAGACCGGCGATTTCCGTCAATGCCAGATCGTGAGTGCTGACCAAACCGATGGCGCCCCGTTCGAGCAATGCTCGAATGACGCCTTGCGCGCCGATCCGTCTGTCGGAGGAGTTGGTTCCCTGCAGCAGTTCGTCCAGGAGATACAACAACGGCAGCGCCGCCGGCTCAAACAGTTGGCGCAGTCGTGTGATCTCGGCATAGAAGCGCGAACTGCCCTCATGCAGCGAGTCATTGACGCGAATGCTGGCGCCGATCTGCAGCGGCGTGAGCCGTAGGCGCTTTGCGCATACCGGAGCGCCCGCCATCGCCAGCACCGTGTTGATTCCGACGGCGCGCAACAGCGTGCTTTTCCCTGACATGTTCGAGCCGCTGACCAGCAGCACGCGGGTGCTGCCTGACATATCGACGTCGTTACAGACGCGGGCAGCGGCGGGGATCAGCGGATGGCCGAGCTCATCAGCCTGAAATGCCGCCGCACCCTCGATGAATTCCGGAAACGGATACTCGGGATGTTCGTAAGAGTACCGGGCGAGCGATACCAGAGCCTCGATTTCGCCCAAAACATCCAGCCAGGCGCGGATCGCATTGCCGTGAGCGGCGCGCCAACGCTCGGCGGCGAGCGCCGCTTGCAGCGGGTACATCAGCGGCAGCATGAACGGCTGCAGAAATGGATTGCGGCGCGACTCGATAAAATTGACGATGGTGGCGAGCCTCGAGAACGCCGCCGATGCGCCGATCGAGTGCGACGACAACCTCAGCACGAGCGCGCGCAACGGCGCCGCCTCGAAGCGTTCCGTCTCGATTCGATTCAACAGCAGGGACAGGCCCTTCAGATCTTCGTAGGCAGTCTCGACGGCCGTCGTGGCGGTGCGGACAGGATCCCTCAGGAGGTATGTCAGGGCGAGCTCTACGAGAAGGACCGCGAGCAGCGGAAATCGCAGTCCGGCAATCGCCCACGCCAGCGCCGCCGCTACGGCAAGCAGCGCGAGCAGCGGCGCCGTCCAGCGTATCCACGGACGATCGAGCCGGTTCGGCGATTGCGCCCAGTCAATGACCCTGTCGCAGTGCAGCTCGATTCTGGATGAATCGCCCTGGACGGCCAATTCCTCGCGCCAGTCCAGGCGATCGCGCAGATCGGCGATGCTCGAATGCCGCTCGCGAATGGCTGCGCAGTCCGCGGGCGCGAGCAGCCACTGCGCCAGGGTGTTTTCACCCATCTGAGTGCGGGCCGCACACAGCATTTGATACAGGCTGTCCTTGCCGAACAGATCGAGGTCGGCCGCATAAATGTGATGCTGAACATCGAACTGCCCGCCGCCCGGCCCGCTGCCGTGCCAGCGATCCTGTATACGTTCGAGCCCGGTGCGATAAAACTCCACGGCGCGCTGCGCTTGTGCCTGCCAACCGCGAACGTGCCGGTGATATATAACCAAGCCGATGAAGGCCATGGTGGGGAGGAGCAACCATGGCAGCGCAATCGCGTAGCGTCCGAAGCACAGCCACGCCGTGACCAAAAATGACACGCCGAGGGCGAGCCGGGCATTCCCGAGGCGAGCATGTAAACGCTCGCCTTGGACGAGGCGCGCTTCGCGTTCGCGCAGTCGCGCTGAATATTGTTCTACCGGGGACAAGGGATCAGTCTGCCAGAACCGCAGGACGGACGGCGCCTTCCGTCAGGCAGCCGCCTGCCTAATTGCGGCGCCCCTTTTTCTTCTTTGCAGCGGGCTTGTCCGAGCCGTCCGGATCCGCTTCGGAGTCCGGCTCCGCTTCGGAGTCCGGCTCCGACTCCTCGTGCTCGTCCGCATCACCTATCTTGTAGTCGTCGAAGTCGCTGAGCAATTCCGCCGTGCGGCGCTCCTCCATGACGCGTTCGAGGCGCCGCCAGGCGGGTTCGGCTCCCTTGGGCGCGCGCCGGCGCTGCGACTCGACATCGCGCATGATGTGATCGACGTCGACCTCATCGCCACCGGGGGCGACATCTTCGGCGTCCTCTTCCTCGAATTCGTCCGATTCGGGCTTTTCGCTCATGCTACCGAAATGGCTCTTGGCCGGTGAACTGACACGGGCGCGTTATAAACGGAAAGGTGGTTCAGGTGCAATACCCTGCCGCACACTCCGTTATTTGACAAGGTCGTTGAGCTGGAAAATCGGCAACAGGAGCGCGATGACGATGAACATGACGACCGCGCCCATGAATACCACCATGAAGGGCCCCAGCAGATTGGTCATGGTCGACAGCAGGCCGTCCATCTCGCGTTCCTGATTCGTCGCCGCGCGCTCGAGCATCTTTTCCAGCTCGCCGCTGCTCTCGCCGCTGCTGATCAGATGAATCATCATGGGGGGGAAGAGCTTGCGGGCGGCGAGCGACTTGCCGATGGGGGCGCCTTCGCGGACCCGCAACGCCGCGTCCTCGACGGCTCTTTTCATGGGCATGTTGACGACCACGTCGGCAGAAATCCGCAATGCATCGAGCACCGGTACGGCGCTCGCCGTCAAAATGCTGAAGGTGCGGGCAAATCGCGCCGTATTGAGGCCTCTAATGAGTTTCCCGACCAGCGGCACCCTCAGCATGAACCGGTCGAAGCGCAGGCGCGCCTCCGGTGCCTTGAGCCAGCGTAAAAACCCCCAGACGGCTGCCGCGATGACGATGACGGCGTAGAACCAGTAGTGCCGGACGAGGTCGCTCATGCCGATCAGAAGGCGCGTGGCGAAGGGCAGCTCCTGGTGGCCGGATTCGAACACCGCGACGACTTGCGGCACCACGTACGCCAGCAAGAAGGACACGATGGCGCAGCATAGAATCAACAGCACGATGGGGTACACCAGCGCATTGCTGACCTGCTGGCTCATGACCTGGCGCGACTCGGTGTAGTCCGACAGCCGCTCGAGCACCGAGTCGAGCTTGCCGGACTGCTCGCCGGCCGAGACGGTGGCGCGATAGATCTCCGGGAACGCCTGCGGAAAGTCCCGCAAGCCGTCGGCCAGGGGGTGACCCTCGACGACCTTGCTGCGCACGCCCAGAACGATTCTCTGGACCCGCGGTTTCTCGGTTTGCTCCGCGACCGCCTGCAGCGATTCCTCCAACGGCAGTCCGGAACGCAGCAGGGTGGCCAATTGGCGCGTCAGCAGGGCCAGATCGAGCGTGGAGAGTCCCCGCCGCATGAATTTGCGCGCCCGGCTCTTCTTCAGCTCGCGCTGCGCGGTCTCCTGGATGTCCATGGGCAGGAGGTGCTTTTCGCGCAACAGCTGGCGCACGTGCTTGGGGGTGTCGCCCTCGATCAGCCCTTTGCGCTCCCGGCCCTGCGCATCGAGAGCGGTGTATTCGAACGCGCCCATCAGTCCTCGCGGGTGACGCGCAGAACTTCTTCGAGCGTCGTTTCGCCCGCCATCACCTTTCTGCGGCCGTCATCGCGGATACCGGGGCTCGACAGGCGCGCATAACGCTCCATGTCCTGCTCGGAGGCGCCGTCGTGAACCATCGTCCGCATGTGATCGTCGACCATGATGAGTTCATAGATGCCGGTTCGCCCCCGATAACCCATGCCGGGTTCGGTGCTCGGGCGGTACAGCTGCACCGGATCGCTGTTCGCATCGAGATTCAAGAGGCGCCGTTCATATTCGCCGGCCATGAACGGTTCGCGGGTCTCCGGATTGAGGACCCGCACCAGGCGTTGCGCGAGCACCCCAATCAAGCTCGACGACAGCAGGAAGGGCTCGATGCCCATGTCGCGCAGCCGCGTGACTGCGCCCACGGCCGTATTGGTGTGCAGGGTGGAGAGCACCAAGTGTCCCGTCAAGCTCGCCTGCACGGCGATTTGCGCGGTTTCCAGGTCGCGAATTTCCCCGATCATCACCACGTCGGGGTCCTGTCTGAGGATGGCGCGCAGGCCGCGCGCGAAGGTCATTTCGACCTTGGTGTTCACCTGAGTCTGGCCGATGCCGTCGATGTAGTACTCGATCGGCTCCTCGACGGTCATGATATTGCGGGTATTGTCGTTGATGCGTTCGAGAGAGGCGTACAGCGTGGTGGATTTGCCGGAACCGGTGGGGCCGGTCACCAGGATGATGCCGTGCGGCTTGTGGATGATCTCATCCATCGTATCCTGGGTACGGGGATCCATTCCCAGCGAGGTGAGCTCGATGCGCCCGGCTTGCTTGTCGAGCAAGCGCAGCACGACCCGCTCGCCATGTCCGGAGGGCAGGGTGGAAACGCGCACGTCAACGGCGCGCCCGGCGATGCGCAAAGAGATTCTGCCGTCCTGCGGCAGGCGCCGCTCCGCAATGTCGAGCTTGGACATGACCTTGATGCGCGAAACCACCAGAGGCGCCACCGCGCGTTTGGTCTGCAACACCTCGCGCAGCACGCCGTCGACGCGAAAACGGATCACCAGGCGGTTCTCGTAGGGCTCGATGTGGATGTCCGAGGCGTTTTCCTTGACTGCCTGCGTCAGCAGGGCGTTGATCAAGCGGATGATCGGTGCCTCGTCGTCGCTCTCCAAGAGATCGGAGGACTCGGGGATGTCCTCGGCCAGATGCGCGAGGTCGGTATTGTCGTCCAAGCCCTCGAGCATCTGCATGGCGGCGCCGGAGCCGGCTTCGTAGGCGATGCGCAGCATGGAATCGAAGGACTCGACCGATATGCGCTCGAGCTTCAAGGGGACTCCCATGAAGCGGCGCACCTCTGCCAAGCTTTGCGGCGTCACGCCCGGTCGGCACACCGTGTCCGCGACTCCACCGACAATGCCCCGAACCAGGACTCCATGCCGTTTCGCGAAGGGAAACGACAGCTTGCGCTGCCCGTCGGATTCTTGGAGTTCCGCGTTCATGGGTGCGATGGGGGCGCCGGCTGCGGCGCCGCAGTAGCCGGCGGCAAAGCGATCGAGGGCGGCGGGTCGGGCAGGGCGCCCTGCATATTCGTGCCGGGCGGCGGCGGCACGGGCCGGCCGGCACCCGGCGGCACGGGCGGGATGGACGGCTGCTTTTCACCCGGCAGCAGCGTGATGTGCCCGTCGTGCAGATTCTTCTCTTGCTGCCGTATTCCGTTGTACTTGCTCTCGCTGATCTCCGCGGTTGCCTCGGCGTCGCGCAATATTCTGGGACGGATGAATACCAGCAGGTCGGTCTTGACGCGCGAGCCGCTGCGCGACTTGAACAAGTTGCCGATCAGCGGAATGGCGCCCAATCCCGGCACCCGGTCTTCGCTCTCCGTAACCGTATCCTGCATCAGGCCGCCGAGCACGATGACGCCCCCGTCTTCGATCAGCACCGTGGTCTTGATGGAGCGCTTGTTCGTCGAAATGTCGGCCGAATCCGCGAGCTTCGCGCCCGGTGAGGAGTCTTCCTGCTCGATCTTGAGCTGTACCGAATTGCCCTCGTTGATGTGCGGGGTGACCTTCAGAATCGTGCCCACTTCCTCGCGCTGAATGGTCGTGAAGGGGCTGGTGGTGCCGTTCGTGGCGGCGGTCGAACTGGAGAAGGAACCGGTAATCAACGGGATCTCCTGTGTGACATGCACCTCGGCCTCCTCGTTGTTCATGGTGACCAGCGACGGCGTGGAGATGATGTTGCTGCTGCCATCGCTGCGCAATGCCTGGATGAGCGCGGCGAAGCCCTTGCCCGTGGTCGAGTTGTACGTGCCGAGAGCAAACGTGGCGCCGGTGCCGACCGTTGCGCTGCTGATGCCGCTCGCGACCCCGGTGGTGCCGGTGGTATTGGCGGTCGCGATGGCAGTTTGGTTCAAGGTGCTGCTGGTTGCACCGATGGCGGCCGCGGCCAGATCGACGATGCTGGTGCCTTGGCCGGGCAGATTGATCACACCGTAGCCGTAGCTGTTGCCGCCGTCGAGGAGCCATTGCACGCCGAGGTTGGAGCTCTTGTTGACGTCGACCTCGACGATGACGGCTTCGACCTCCACTTGCGCGCGTCGGATGTCGAGTTTGTCGATCACTGCCATGAGCGACTTCATGAGCTTGGGGGGCGCCGTGATGATGAGTGCGTTGGTCGCCACATCCGCCCAGATGGTGACGCTGGCTTCGACATTGGATCCCCCGCCGCCGCCCGCACCGCCGCCCGCGCCTCCGGTGGGGGGGCCGCCCTGCGCCTTGGCCGAGGCGGTTGCCTGACCCTTGAGCTTGTCGGCGATCTTTTCGGCGTCTGCATAGCGCAGGTACCTGACCTGCGTGTCCCCGCCGGTCGCGAGCGGCGTGTCCATGTTGATCATCAAGGCCTTGAGCCGCAGACGCTGCGACTTCTCGCCGGTCAGCAGAATGCTGTTGGTGCGTTCGTCGGCCACGATTTTGACGGCTGCGCCTCCGCCCTCGGCGCCCTGGCCTTGATTCAGAGAATTGACGTCACGGACCACGTCGGCGGCGCTGGCATTGTGCAGTGCAATCACCTCGATGGGCTCATCGCCGCTTTCGTCCATGCGCTCGACGATGCGCACGATGCGGCTCACATTGCTGGCGCGATCCGAGATGATCAGCATGTTTCCGCTGGGGTACGCCGCCAAATGCCCGTATTGGGGGATGAGCGGCCGCAGCAGCGGGACCAATTGTGCGGCGCTGATGTTTTTCACGGTGACGATCTGCGTCACGACTTCATCCGACGTCGCGCTCACGCTGTTCGGCAGGTCATTGGCAGGCACCTGCCGGGCATCGGTGTTCGGAATGATCTTGATGACCTTGCCGGCCGGCACCGCCACGTAGCCATACACCTGCAGCACAGACAAGAACGCCTCATAGAAGGCGGTCGGAGACATGGGCGTCGCCGACAGCATCGTGACCTTGGCATTGACGCGCGGATCGATGATGAAATTCTTGCCGGTGACTTCGGCCACGGCCTGGATGATCTGGCTGAGATCCGCATCCTTGTAGTTGGGCGTGATGGTCGGGCCGTCCTGAGACTTCGCCGGCGGCGGCGGCGCGGCCTGCAGCGCGGTCGAACACCAGCGGCGCTGCAAACGCGAAGGCGAGCACAGGAGCAAGGTAGCGCCTGGACTGCGTTTTGGCTGAATTCGGTATCATGGGCACTCGTGATTCATGGGTACGCGTAAGTTGAACGCATTCGACCATAGCCGCGGCTATTGGTTTGGATTCTGATTAGGATTTCCCGGAACGGCGCTCTGCGGCGGCGGTGGCGGCTGCGGGGCGTCATTGGAAGGCGCGCCGGCGGGTGCGCCAGAGGCGGGAGTTGCCGCGGGAGCGGCAGGGTCGCCGGAGGGCGGGTTCGCGTTACCATCCAATTCCTTGGTCGCCTGCGCCGCGACCTGGGCGATGTTCAAGGTGATTTGCTGTTTTTGACCGCCACGCTCCACGTCCACGGTCACGTGGTCCGAGGTCTGGATCGTATTGAAAACCTCTTGGCTGCGCTGCGGATCATCGAGCACGGTGCCGTTGATTGCCGTGACCAAATCGCCACTCTTGAGTCCTAATTTATCGAATATCTGCCGATTTCGGCCAGGGTAGGCGCGAAAGCCGCGCAGTTTGCCCGCTGCGCTGTCGTACGATGGCACGGTGCGCATGACTTGATCGAGAATACCCGGATCCTGCTGCACGAGGTGGCGGATGTTGTCCACCGCCGCTGCGGTGCGCGGATCGGCGCCGCCGCCGCGACGCGTGATGGGCCGCCCGTGCATGCCCGGGCCCAGCAGCCTCGGCAATATCAAGCTTTCCAATGCACCGCCGCGATCGAGAATGACATGATCCAGATAGACTGAATGCAAAGATGCGCCGCCGACATTGTCGCCAACCGAATACACCTTCGCCGGACCGCCGTCGCTGATGATGGCGACGCCCCGTTTCGGGTCCTGAGTTGCAATCGTTCCGGAAAGCGCCAGATTGGAGGTGGACTGGGGCGCATTGGCCGGGTCTTGAGTGCTCGGATCGGCGGTGGCGACTCCGAACAGGTGGGCCGATACCACGCTCTGAATGTCGAGTCCGGCATGCTGGCCGGCGCGCGGCGGGATGTTCCCCAGCACCGGCTGGGGGGATTTCACAGGACCGCCGCCGAGCAGGGTAATGGCGATGCGCGCCAGCTCCACGGCAATCAGCGCCGCTAGGCCCAACGACACCAGTCTCGGGCCGTTGCCCTGCAGGCGGGAAAGCCAGTGTTGTGCGCGCGTATCAAGCATGGGGGAGTCTGAATGATTGCCGTGATCGGCAATCATACGGTATCCGTCCGACCGCTCAAGCATTTGTTTTTACTTGTTAAAATAATGTGACACCGATTGGCGACGAGGCATTTCGGGGACGATTAGTTTACACCGCTTGTAAACGGTCGAAACGCACCCTATAAACTGATGATTCATGAGTGACATCGAACGTGGTCGGGAAGGGACGGGCTTGGTCGTCGAAGAAGCGGCGCCCAAGCTCAAGCGCCCGCCTCTGTACCAAGTGGTGCTGATCAATGACGACTACACTCCCATGGAGTTCGTGGTCGATATCCTGCAGCGCTTTTTCGCAATGGACCGCACTAAAGCGACCCGCGTTATGCTGGAAGTGCATACCAAGGGTAAGGGAGTCTGCGGGGTCTTTACTTATGAGATTGCGGAGACCAAGGTGGCTCAAGTGATCGCGTATGCGCGACAACATCAGCATCCGCTGATGGCAACGCTAGAAGAGGCGTAAAGTGCTAAGTCAAGAACTCGAATTTTGCTTGAACGATGCGTTTGCCGGTGCGCGCGAGGCGCGGCATGAATTCATGACCGTCGAGCACCTGCTGCTTGCGATCGTGGATACCCCGAAGGTCAGGGAGGTCCTGAAGTCCTGCGGTGCTGACACCGCCAAACTCAAGACCGAGCTGAAACAGTTCATAGATCAGACCACACCGCGGCTGCCGACGGGCGAAGATCGGGACGTGCAGCCGACCCTGGGATTCCAACGTGTGCTGCAGCGGGCGGTATTTCACGTGCAATCGAGCGGCAAGAAGGAAGTCACCGTGGCCAATGTGCTGGTGGCGATCTTCAGCGAGAAGCAATCGCATGCCGCCTACCTGCTGAGCATGCAGGACGTGTCGCGCCTGGACGTGGTCAACTTCATCGCGCATGGCTTGTCGAAGGCCGGCGGCGAGGAGCGCAGCGACCGCGAAGAGGGCGGCGCCTCCACCGATGCCGAGCGCGAGGGCGAGGGCGGCGGCAATGCCCTGGAGAAATATGCCATCAACCTCAATGACTCGGCGCGCAAGGGCAAGATCGATCCTTTGATCGGCCGCAAGCTCGAGGTCGAACGCACCATCGAGATTCTGTGCCGGCGGCGCAAGAACAATCCGCTGTACGTGGGGGAGGCCGGCGTCGGCAAAACGGCGATAGCGGAGGGTCTGGCCCGAATGATCGTCGAGAACCAGGTGCCCGACGTGCTCTTGGATGCGACGATCTACTCGCTCGACATGGGCTCGCTGGTCGCGGGCACCAAGTACCGCGGCGATTTCGAGAAGCGCCTGAAGGCGGTGCTCGCGGAGGTGAAGAAGCAGCCGGGCGCGATTCTGTTCATCGACGAAATTCATACCGTGATCGGCGCCGGCGCCGCCTCGGGCGGCGTCATGGATGCGTCGAACCTGATCAAGCCCGCCTTGGCCAACGGCGAGCTGCGCTGCATCGGTTCGACCACCTACAATGAATATCGCGGAATCTTCGAGAAGGACCATGCGCTGGCGCGCCGTTTCCAGAAAATCGACGTGACGGAGCCGTCGGTCCAGGACACGGTGGACATTCTGCGCGGCCTGAAGTCGCGGTACGAGGAGCATCACGGCATCAAGTACGAGGATGACGCGTTGCGCGCGGCCGCCGAGCTGGCGGCGCGGCATATCAACGACCGGCACATGCCCGACAAGGCGATCGACGTCGTCGATGAGGCGGGCGCCAATTTACGGCTGCAGCCGGTGGATAAGCGCGCCGCCAGCGTCACCGTCACGCAGATCGAGAACGTGGTGGCGCGCATCGCGCGCATTCCGCCGAAGAACGTGTCGCTGTCGGATCGCGACGTGCTGAAGAACCTGGAACGCAATCTGAAATTGACGATATTCGGCCAGGACAAGGCGATCGAGGCGTTGTCCGCCGCCATCAAGATGTCGCGCTCCGGCCTGGGCGATCAGCGCAAGCCGGTCGGATCGTTTCTGTTCTCCGGCCCCACAGGGGTCGGCAAGACCGAGGTCACCCGTCAGCTGGCCATCGCCATGGGCGTGGAGTTCGTGCGCTTCGACATGTCGGAATATATGGAGAGGCATACGGTGTCGCGCCTGATCGGCGCGCCTCCCGGCTATGTCGGATTCGATCAGGGCGGATTGCTGACCGAGGCGATCGCCAAGCATCCGCACTGCGTGCTGCTGCTCGATGAAATCGAAAAGGCGCACCCCGACGTGTTCAACCTGCTGCTGCAGGTCATGGATCACGGCACGCTCACCGACAATAACGGCCGAAAGGCGGATTTCCGCCATGTGATCATCGTGATGACCACCAATGCGGGAGCTTTCGAAATGAGCCGGCCCAGCATCGGGTTCACTCAGTCCGACACCGGCACGGATGCAATGGAGGCGATCAGGCGCTTGTTTTCACCAGAGTTTCGCAATCGCTTGGACTCGGTCATTCAATTCTCGGGCCTGGGTCAGGACACGATCGAGCGCGTGGTGGACAAACTGCTCATCGAGGCCGAGGCGCAGCTCGAGCAGAAACGCGTAACGATTTCGGTGGACGAGCCGGCACGCCGCTGGATCGCCAAGAAAGGCTACGACCCGAAGATGGGCGCGCGCCCCATGGCCCGCGTCATCCAGGAATTCATCAAACGGCCGCTCGCCGAGGAGCTCCTGTTCGGCAAACTCGTCAACGGCGGCCACGTGGAAGTGTCCCTGAGCGAGGACGGTGAGAAGCTGAAGCTCGACACCCGGGCGGCGGACCAACCGGCGCTCCTCTCGCACGAGAGCTCATCCACTACGGGGGGATGATGATATTGACCCGGTGACAGGGTCAGGGGGGATGAGAGGTGGGAGGACAACGAAGGAGAGCAGTTGTCCTCCCACCTCTCATCCCCCCTGACCTTGCGCATCGGGCCGATGTACATCACCACGTAGGGGAGCGGATTCGGTGTCGTTAGCGCGCCCAGTGGCCCTGGCGCGGTGGTGGTGCCCTTAGCGCGCGGTGGCCCTGGCAGGGTGGTGTGGAGCGGTGAGAGCATTCGCCCGAGGGGCTGAGCCGTTGGCCGGCAACTGCTGCCTCGTTGCCGGCCAACGGCTCAGCCTCTCGGGCGAATACCGTCAACCGGTCAAAACATCATCGTGGCAGGGGCATCCTGCGGCTAGCGGCCGCGATAGACGATGCGACCCTTGGTCAAATCGTAGGGAGTCATCTCGACCGTGACCTGGTCACCGGTCAAAATACGAATGTAGTTTTTACGCATCTTGCCGGAAATATGCGCGGTGACGACGTGGCCGGTCTTGAGTTTGACGCGAAACGTCGTATTGGGCAGGGTCTCGACGACCTCGCCCTCGAATTGGATAGCCTCTTCTTTTGACATGCGTCCTTGTGGTATGCGGGAAAGCGGTATGCGGGAAACCGCGCGCATTGTGCATAAAGCCCCTTGCTAATGCAATTTACGCGGCGGCGTCCGCCCAGCTGCCGACGGGGGTTCGCCGGGCATAGCGCTGTAATAAGGCGGCAAATTGGCTGCGCGGGACCTCGCGGGCCCCCAGGGAAGCCAGATGGGAACTGGCCACCTGGCAGTCGATGAGTTGGATGTCGCGCGCGCGGCACTCCTCGATCAAGCGCGCCAGCGCGACTTTGGAGGCGTCGCGGCCGGTGCTGAACATCGATTCGCCGAAGAATATCCGGCCAAGCTGTATGCCGTACAAACCGCCCGCCAGGCGGCCTGCTTCGTAGGTTTCGATGGAGTGGCTGAACCCCAGTTCATGCAATTGCTCGTAAGAGGCAATCATGTCCTTGTTCAGCCAGGTATCGGGGCCGCCGCGCCGCGGGGCGGCACAGGCGCGAATGATGGCGCCGAAGGCGTGATCGACCCGCGTCGTGTACGGACCGTTGCGCAGTGTCTTGCGCAGGCTGCGCGAACACTTGAACTCCTGTGGAAACAACACCATGCGTGGATCCGGCGACCACCAGAGTATCGGTTGTTGTGCCGAATACCAGGGGAACACGCCGCGTTCGTAGGCCGCCAGCAGCCGGGCGGGACTCAGGTCGCCGCCGGCCGCGAGCAGTCCGGGCGGCTCGCGCAGCGCATGCTCCAACGGCGGAAACCAGTCGGGATCGGCGTGCTCGCCCAGCCATATCAGTCTGCTCAGAGCTGCAATTCCTCATCGGGCGCACGATGATAGGGCACGTGCTCGTTGACGGCCGCCGCGTAATTGTCCACCCCGCGCGCCTCCCGGGCCGCAAAGTCGCTAATGGCTGCGGCAAAGCGTGGATCGGCGACGAAATGCGCCGAACTCATCATCGTCGGCACGAAACCTCGCGGCACCTTGTGCTCGCCCTGGGTGCCCGGTTCGAAGCGCTGCAATTTCCTGTCGATGCAGTATTCGATGCCTTGGTAGTAGCAGGTCTCGAAATGCAGGCTGTGATAGTTGCCCCCCGCGCCCCAATAGCGGCCAAACAGGGCATCCTCGCCGACGAAAAATACCGCGACGGCGATGGGCGCCCGGCCGATCCGCGCCAATTTGAGCATGAGCCGATCCGGCATGGCGGCGGCCAGCAGCTTGAAAAAAGTCAGGTTCAGATACGGATCATGGCCGTGGCGGTAGAAAGTGTCGGCATAGAAGCCATACACCGTGTCCCACAGCGCATCGTCCATGTCGCCGCCATGCAGAGTGTCGAATTCGATGCCGGCCTCGGCGACTCGCCGGCGCTCGCGCTTGGCCTTCTTGCGTTTCTCCGCCGTGAAGGTGGCGAGGAAGGCATCGAAGGACTCGTAGTCGCGGTTGTACCAGTGGAATTGGCAATCCCGGCGCAGGATCAATCCTGACGACTTCAGTCGTTGCGCAGTGTCGTCGGTGGGAAACAGCACGTGCCAGGATGACAGTTGCTCGCTGCGCGCGTAGTCCATCGCGGCCTCGATCAAGAGCCCCGTCACCGCTTTGGCATCGCCGTGGGGGCTCACGAGAAAGCGCGGGCCGCGCACCGGCGTGAACGGTACGGCACTGAGCAATTTAGGGTAGTAGGACAGGCCGTGCTGTGCATAGGCGTTGGCCCAGGAAAAATCGAATACGAATTCTCCGCGTGAATGTCCCTTGCGGTACAAGGGCAGGGCGCCGAGCAGGTTTCCCCGCCCATCGTCGATCACGAGGTGCCGCGGGGTCCAACCGGTGCGCGGCACGGCGCAGCCGGATTGCTCGAGTGCCAGGAAAAATTCGTGGCGCAGAAAAGGCTGACCCTCGCCAAGACAAGCAGGGCCGAGAAGAGAATTCCAGCCGGCCGCATCGATCTCTGCGATGCTGTGCAAAAATCTCGCGCGGCTACGAGTCACGCGTGGCGAACGCGCGGTTCTACCAAGGGCTCGGCCTCCGCTCGTTCCAGGTATTTGTCGGCGTCGAGCGCGGCCATGCAGCCGGTGCCCGCCGAGGTGACCGCCTGCCGATAGACGTGATCGGCCACGTCGCCGGCGGCAAATACACCGGCGATGCTGGTGGCGGTGGCGTCGCCGTTGCTGCCGCCCTTGACCACGATGTAGCCGCCGCGCATTTCCAGCTGACTCTCGAACAGCTGGGTGTTGGGTTGGTGGCCCACCGCAATGAACACCCCGTCCACCGCGATGGAGCGTGTCGCGCCCCCCGCCACGGCGCGAAGCCGCGCGCCGGTCACGCCATTCTCGTCGCCGAGAATCTCGTCGATCGAATGATTCCAGACGACGGAGGCCTTGCCCGCCGCTTCGAGCGCGAACAGCCGGTCCTGCAATATTTTTTCGGCGCGCAGCTTGTCACGACGGTGCACCAGGGTGACGTGGGAGGCGATGTTGGTCAGGTAGAGCGCTTCTTCCACGGCGGTATTACCGCCGCCGACGACGGCCACGGCCTTGCCGCGATAGAAAAAGCCGTCGCAGGTCGCGCATGCCGACACGCCTTTGCCGCGAAACGCCTCCTCGGACGGCAGGCCCAGATACTTGGCCGAAGCACCCGTGGCGATGATCAGCGCGTCGCAGGTGTACTCGCCGTTGTCGCCGAACAGGCGCAGCGGACGCTGCCGCAGTTCGACCCGGTTGATGTGGTCGAACACGATGTCGGTGTTGAATCGTTCGGCGTGACGCCGCATGCGGTCCATGAGGGCGGGGCCTTGCAGATGTTCGACATCGCCGGGCCAATTATCCACATCGGTGGTGGTCATGAGTTGGCCCCCCTGCTCCAGACCGGTGATGAGCAGGGGATGGCGGTTGGCCCGCGCCGCATAGACGGCGGCGGAGTAACCTGCAGGACCCGAGCCCAGGATGAGGAGTGGACTGTGCCTGTGGGCGCTCATGTATAATTTGCCTCTCTAGTCAGGCGCTGCGCGCCGAATTTAACGGGGTCGAAGCGACCCCGCCCGATATGATCGGTGCAGAGTCGATTCGTCAGTCGGCTCATGGTAAGTAAATCTGCGGGCGCCAGCCACTTCAATCAAGGCCGCGTTCCACGCTGAGACCACGGGCGGCTTGACGGTGGTGCCCCGGTGTGGACTGGGTTACTATCACATATTATTCAAACGGTTAAGAAGAAAATATCATTAAGGGTCTAGATTTGACTGACGAGGCTCCGCCCAAGAAGGCCAAGCAGAAGAGCATGCTCTCCGCGGCCGTGGCCAGATCCTTGCGCGAAGGCACTCTCTGGGTGCTCGGTGCGCTCGCACTGATCTTGTTGCTGGCGCTCGTCTCCTATCATGGACAGGATCCGGGATTCGCGGACACCGGAGAACCGGGTCAATCGGTCAGCAATTGGATCGGCCCGGTGGGCGCCTGGCTTGCCGGATTCTTCCTGCTGCTCTTTGGCAGGCCCGCGTACCTGTTTCCCGTGATGCTGGCGTATGCGGGCTGGCTGGTGCACAAGGAGCAGGCGCTACCGGACGCGCGCTCACGCATCAACACCCTGCTGCGGGCCGCGGGATTCATATTGACCCTGGTCACGAGCTGCGGCCTGGCGACGCTGCATTGGAGCGGAGCGGCGCTGCCGAGCACTGCCGGCGGAGTGCTCGGCGAGCTGGCGGGGCGCGGCAGCGCACAGGGTTTGAGTTTCCTCGGCGCAACCTTGCTGCTGCTCGGACTATGGCTGGCCGGTGTGGCCCTGTTCCTCGGCGTCTCGTGGTTCGAGATCATGGACAGGCTGGGTGCATGGGTGCTGCAGGCGATCGCCTGGATTCGGACGCGGATCGAGCAGAGGCGCGAACTGGCATCGGGCCAGCAGCGCAAGCAGGCGCGCCAGGGAGTCGTGCGCGAAGAGCAGAAGAAAGTGGCGAACCGGCCGCCGCCGCGAATCGAGGCCCCGGCGCCCGTGCCGCAGAAGAGCGACCGCGTCGAGCGCGAGCGGCAGGTACCCCTGTTCGACGCTCCCAAGTCGAGCGAACTGCCGGCCTTGTCGCTGCTCGACGAGGCGGGCCCGAGGGAGCAGTCCTACTCGGACGAAGCTCTGGAGGCGATGTCGCGCCTGGTGGAGCTCAAGCTGCGCGATTTCGGCGTGGAAGCCGAGGTGGTTGCGGTACAGCCGGGTCCCGTGATCACCCGATTCGAATTGCGGCCGGCCCCCGGGGTCAAGGTCAGCCAGATCAGCAACCTGTCGAAGGATCTGGCCCGGGCTCTGTCCGCCATCAGCGTTCGAGTCGTCGAAATCATTCCCGGCAAATCCGTCGTGGGCCTCGAGATACCGAACGAGAAGCGCGAGATCGTGACCTTGGGTGAGATCATCAAATCCAAGCCTTACGATGATGTGAGCTCACCGCTGGCGCTGGCGCTGGGCAAGGACATCGGGGGCGTGCCCATCGTCGCCGATCTGGCGCGCATGCCGCACCTGCTGATCGCCGGCACCACGGGGTCGGGCAAGTCGGTCGGAATCAACGCCATGGTCCTGAGCCTTTTGTACAAGGCCACTCCGGAACATGTGCGGATGATCATGATCGACCCGAAGATGCTGGAACTCTCGGTGTACGAGGGCATTCCGCATCTGCTGTCGCCGGTCGTGACGGACATGAAGCAGGCGGCGAACGCCCTGCGCTGGTGCGTGGCCGAAATGGAGAGGCGCTACCAGCTCATGTCCATGCTGGGCGTGCGCAACATCGGCGGCTTCAACCGCAAAGTCAAGGATGCTGCGGACGAGGGCAAGCCCATCAAGGATCCGATCCGCATGCAGAAAGTAGCGCAAGCGGTTCCCGGCGTGGTTGCGGAAGACGTGCCGGATCTGACCTCGCTGCCCTTCATCGTCGTCATCATCGACGAGTTGGCCGATCTGATGATGATCGTCGGCAAGAAAGTCGAGGAGCTCATCGCGCGGTTGGCGCAAAAGGCGCGCGCCGCCGGCATCCATCTCATCCTGGCGACACAGCGTCCGTCGGTGGACGTCATTACCGGGTTGATCAAGGCCAATATTCCGACCCGAATCGCCTTCCAGGTGTCCGCCAAAGTCGATTCGCGCACCATCCTCGACCAGAGCGGCGCGGAGTCGTTGCTCGGCCACGGCGACATGCTGTACCTGCCTCCCGGCACGTCCATTCCCACCCGCGTCCACGGCGCCTTCGTCTCGGATCAAGAGGTGCATCGCGTGGTCGGAGGCCTGAAATCCGCTTCGCCGCCGGTCTACATCGACGAAATTCTCGAGGGCCCGCGCAATCCCATCCCCGGATTTCCCTCGGACGACGAGGAGAGCGGAGAGGGCGGCGCCGGCGATGCCGAGGCCGATCCCCTGTACGACGAGGCCGTGCGCATCGTCACCGAGACGCGCAAGGCGTCGATCTCCGGCGTGCAGCGCCGCCTCAAGATCGGCTACAACCGTGCGGCGCGCCTGGTCGAGGCCATGGAGGCGGCAGGCTTGGTGGGTCCATTGCAATCCAACGGCGGCCGCGAAATTTACGGGGCCGCCCCGCCCGAGGAATGAGTCGTTGAAGACTTCATATGCCATGAATCGACAGTGCCCGGGTGGTCGCGGCGGCGAGCCTGATATTGTTGGGGTTGCTCTCGATCGCGATGCCGGCATCCGCGGCCCAGACCGCTGCATCGCCCGCGGCCGAAGTCGAGAAATACTTGAGCGGCCTCGCCAGCGTGGTCCGCCGATTTCGAGCAGACCATCGACGATGGCCACGGCAATGTGCTGCGCAGCGCCGCCGGCCGGCTCTATCTGCAGCATCCGGGGAAGTTTCGCTGGGACTATGTCAAGCCTTCCGAGCAGGTGATAGTGGCGGACGGCAAGCAAATCTGGTTCTACGACAAGGATCTGGCGCAGGCCAATGTGCGCGACATGGATACCAGTCTCGCCAGCACGCCGGCGAGCCTGCTGTCGGGCAGCGGCCTCGGTGAGCACGCAGTTCAATGTCACCGCCTTGCCGCCGAGCGGCGGGCTTGCAATGGTTCCAGCTGATCCCCAAGCACGCGGACACCGATTTTCAGTTGGTGCGGATCGGCTTCGACAAGGGCGAGATTGCGGTCCATGTTTCTCGCCGACAAGCTCAATCAGATCACGCAGCTCACTTTTTCCAATTCCAAGCGCAATGAGACGTTGGCGCCCGATCTATTTACCTTCGTGCCGCCGGCCGGAGTCGACGTGATCGGCCTCGGCGGCAAATGACCCCGAATTCTTCCTAGATATGGACGGTACGTATCGCCCGCTGGCCGACCGGCTGCGTCCGCAGTCTCTCGATGAGTACGTGGGACAGTCGCATTTGCTGGGCGCAGGGGCGCCGCTGCGCCGCGCCCTGGAGTCCGGCCGCCCGCATTCGATGATTCTGTGGGGGCCGCCCGGAACCGGCAAAACCACTCTGGCGCGCTTGGTCGCCAATTCGAGCCACGCCGAATTCATCGCGCTGTCGGCGGTGCTGGCCGGCATCAAGGATATCCGCGCGGTGGTGGAGCAGGCGCGCGCCCTGCGCGGCACGCGCGATACGGTGCTGTTTCTCGATGAGGTGCATCGCTTCAACAAGTCGCAGCAGGACACTTTCCTGCCCTATGTCGAGGACGGCACGCTGATTTTCGTCGGTGCGACCACCGAGAACCCGTCCTTCGAAGTCAACAACGCGTTGCTGTCGCGGGCGCGCGTGTATGTGCTGAAGTCCATCGACACGGCCGATCTCGGCAAGCTGCTCGATCGGGCGCTGACGGACGACGAACGAGGCTTGGGCAAGCTGAATCTGCACATCGACGCCGGTGCGCGCGAATTGTTGCTGGCCGCGGCCGACGGCGATGCGCGCCGCATGCTCAATTTATTGGAAACGGCCGCGGATTTGAGCTCGCCCGCCGACACGGCTGCACCGCAAGAGGCGGGTTCGCCGCAAGACCCTGCTTCAGCGCCGGGCGCGGGAGCCGCGCCGCGGCCGGGCCGCCGGCTGGACACCGATACCATGCGCGCCGTGATCGGCAGCACCTATGTGCGTTTCGACAAGGGCGGCGAGAATTTCTACGACCAGATATCAGCCCTGCACAAATCGGTTCGCGGCAGCGATCCGGATGCGGCCCTGTACTGGCTGTGCCGCATGCTGGCCGGCGGCTGCGATCCCCTGTACATCGCCCGGCGCGCGTTGCGAATGGCGAGCGAGGACATCGGCAACGCCGATCCGCGCGCGCTGACCATGAGCTTGGAGGCCTGCGCGGTATACGAACGTCTGGGCAGCCCGGAAGGCGAACTCGCCATCGCTCAGGCCATCGTGTTCATGGCCTGCGCGGCCAAGAGCAATGCGGTCTACACGGCGTACAAGGCGGCGGCCGCGGACGCCGCGAGCCTGGGTTCGCTCGAAGTCCCGCTGCATCTGCGCAACGCGCCGACCCGCTTGATGAAGGATATCGGCTACGGCAAGGGTTATCGGTATGCGCACGATGAGCCCGGCGGCTACGCCGCGGGCGAGCGCTACTTCCCCGACGATATGCCGGATCGGCGCTACTACGTGCCGGCGCCGCGTGGGCTGGAGATCAAGATCGGCGAGGCGCTCAATGCGCGGCGCGAGCGCGATCGGCAGGCCCGAGGTGCTGGTGGGGCGTAGGATCGGTGCGGTCCACCCCTGTATTCGCCTACAATGGCGGCGTTTCTGCGGAAATGTCGAAAGCCCCGCGCTGCGGATCGCCGCGACGTTTCCGCGGAAACGTTGAAACTTCCGCCCCACTCTAGATCAAGGATTCCATCGTGCTCGATCCTAAGTTGCTGCGTAGCGATTTGCCCGGAGTTGCCGCCGCTCTGGCGCGGCGCGGGTTCGTGCTCGACGTCGCGGCCTTTGCCGCCCTCGAAGAGCAGCGCAAGGCCGTGCAGATAGAAGCCGATCGGCTGCGTGCCGAGCGCAATGCCAATGCAAAAGCCGTGGGGCAGGCCAAGGCCAAGGGGCAGGATGCGAGTCGCTTTGCTGGCCTCGGGCGAGTCCTTGGGCCAGGAACTGCAGGGAGTCGACAAGCAGCTCGAGGCAATACAGGCGCAGGTGTTGGATCTGCAATTGGGCTTGCCCAATATTCCGCACGCGAGCGTTCCCGACGGACGGGACGAGTCGGCGAACGTCGAAGTGCGGCGATGGGGCACTGCGCGGCAATTCGCCTTCGCCCCGAAGGACCACGTTGCGTTGGGCGAGCGGATTGGGATGGACTTCGAAGCTGCGGGGCGCATCTCCGGAGCACGGTTCGTGGTGATGACCGGAAACCTGGCGAGGCTGCATCGCGCTCTCGTGCAATTCATGCTCGATTTGCATACCCGCGATCACGGGTATCGCGAAGCCTATGTGCCCTACCTGGTGCACAGCGAGGCGCTGGTCGGCACGGGGCAATTGCCCAAGTTCGAGCAGGATTTGTTTGCCGTGCGCGGCGATCCGGGCTTCTACTTGATTCCCACGGCCGAAGTGCCGGTGACGAATCTGGTTCGCGACCAGATACTTGCACCGGAGACGCTGCCGCTGAAGTTTGCGGCGCATACGCCTTGCTTTCGATCGGAGGCGGGGGCGGCGGGCAAGGATACTCGCGGCATGATTCGCCAGCATCAGTTCGAGAAAGTGGAATTGGTGCACATCGTGCGCCCCGAGGAGTCGTACGCGGCGCTCGAGGAGCTCACGGGACATGCGGAGGCGGTGCTCCAGGCACTGGAGCTGCCATACCGGGTGCTGGCCCTGTGCGCCGGCGACACGGGCTTCGGTGCGACCAAGACGTACGATCTGGAAGTGTGGCTGCCTTCGCAGCAGCGCTACCGTGAGATTTCATCGTGCAGCAACTGCGAGTCCTTCCAGGCGCGCCGCCTGCAGGCGCGCTGGCGCAATCCTGCCACGGGCAAGCCGGAATTGGTGCATACGCTGAACGGGTCGGGAGTCGCCGTGGGGCGCGCGCTGGTCGCCATTCTGGAGAACTATCAGCAGGAGGATGGCAGCGTCGTGATTCCGGCGGTGCTCCTTCCCTACATGGGGGGGCTGGCCACCATCGCGCCGTCAACCTAGCCCCTGATCGATATCGTTCGTCGCGGGTGGAAGCCGAGGAGGAGGGTAGGGAGTCATGAAGCGACAACTGGCGGATTCAGTTGTCGCTTCATGACTCCCTACCCTCCTCCCCGGCCTCAACCCGCCGAGCGATATAGACCAGGGCCCATCGGCGGGTGGTGGGAGCCTAGCTCTAGTTGCGGCTGCCCATTACGAGGCGTAGCACGTACCAGAACATCAGAGCGATCGAGGCGAACAGCTGCATCGCAGCCGCTACGTAGCGATCTTCGGGATAATTGTGAATGATGTTGGAGGTGTCATAGAGCACCGCGACGCCGGCGAAACCGATCATGGCCACCGAGAACCAGGTGCCGAGCTGGAAGCCGAATATGGCGCCGCCGATCATCGCGACCAACGCGAGGATTCCGCCCCACATGAGCAGAGCGCGCAGGAAGGAGAAATCCTTGCGAGTCCGGTGAGCGACGAACATCAATCCGCCGGCGCCCAGTGCCGTCACCAGGGTGGCGCTGTCGATGGCGCCGGGAGCCTTGGCGTCCGCGATATATAGAAGTGGCACGAAGATCAGCGCTTCCGCAACCACGTAGGCGCCGTAGGCGAAGTACTGCATTCCGATCGACGAACTGGTCTGCGCGGTGCGCGAGGCCAGCCAACCGGTCAGCATGAAAGCGCCGAGAATCAGGAACCAATTGAAGCCGAGCATGAACTGCGCGATTTGCTGCGCGAGCCCGGACTCGAACAATCCCAGTTCGACCAAAATGAACCCGAGAATGCCCCCCACGAGGTGGGTGTAGGTGCGCGTGATGAACGCGCTGCGGCTGTCCGTTCGGAAGCCGGGGAATGCGGCATTGTTGCCTGGGAAATTGGCCATGGAGTCCTCCTGATGATGCTCGAGCGCTCATTTTAGCACCCCCGCTGAGAGGGGTGCCGAATAAGCCCTACGCGCTGGTATTTGGGGACGAAAAGTACGCGATCAATGAGCGGCGCGCGGGACCTTGCCGATAGACGGCGCGGGTGCGCGTGCGTGCGGGTGGTGCGCATATCAAGGGCATGTCAGGTAAAATCAGATTACCGCGTGACGAGTCATAAAATTAACTTTAGATAGTTTATGTAACTCGTTGATTATAGAGGTAGGAGAGGTGGCAAAGCGGTTGAATGCGCCGGTCTTGAAAACTTCAGGACACAGTGCAGAGCCAGGAGGGAAAACAGCCACTTACGCGTACCGTATAATGGCGTGATAAGCAGATAGTTAAGTCCAGAATGTGGAAGGGTGTCCGAGCGGTTTAAGGAACTAGTCTTGAAAACTAGCGAGGGAGCAATCCCTCCGTGGGTTCGAATCCCACCCCTTCCGCCAAACGCTGCCGGCAATTCGGCTTACGAGAGTTGCGCGGGCATGATCAGATTCTTGCCCTCGCTCACACCGAGCTTCGAGTTGAGCGCTTTAAGAAAGCCATTGAAGTCCTGAACTACGGGCGCAACGCGCTTCACGATACCGTCAACTATCTTCGACGCGGTGTTCACCGGAACGTTGTGGTAGAGGCGAATCAACTCAGCCAAGACCCAATCAATCACAGTGAGCACAAGGGTCGCGTCTTGCAAGTTTGGATCGATACCGTCACTGAGATGCGCAGTATCGCGCTTGTTGCGAATGTCGTAGACAAGCCGCAATGACCGAGGGATGTGGAGACGAACAGCATCGTTAAACTGGGAACTGTCCAACTGCGATAGTTTAAAGATCAAGTCGTCTGTCTTGGGCAGAGTCTTGTTGAGGGCGGTGTGCTTTCCCTCGGTGATGTCTTGAAGCAACCGAAAAGCCGCTTCGCAGAAACGTCCGCCTTCGACCGCTGAGAGCCGCAGGCCTCCAAGGTAGAAATTGCGCTTCGCTTCAGCGTGCGCATCGAGCAGTTCTTTGACGAGGCTCGCATCTAGCTTCGACGTGAGCTGTGCTTCGTGGGCGCCTGGTATCCACTATAATATGACCTCCTGGATTTAGGCCGTCCGCAGTAGTGAGGTTCGAGATGGAAAAGCGCAAGCTGGGCGCATCTGGTTTGGAGATTGCGCCGTTGGTCTTCGGCGGCAATGTGTTCGGATGGACGGCGGACCAGCCGACTTCGTTTGCGCTGCTCGATGCCTTCGTCGCGGCCGGGTTTAACTGCATCGATACCGCAGACACTTATTCTCGCTGGGTACCTGGCAACCAAGGCGGTGAGTCCGAGGCCATCATCGGCAATTGGCTCCGCCTACGCGGCGGGCGCAGCAAGATCATCATCGCCACCAAAGTCGGCATGGAGTTCGGTCCCGGCATGAAAGGTCTGTCCCGAGACTACATCTTTCAACAGGTCGAAGCCTCTCTCAAACGTCTACAGACCGATTACATCGATCTGTACCAGTCTCATACCGACGATGCGACGGTGCCGCTCGAGGAGACCTTGGAGGCTTATGCACGCCTGGTCGAACAAGGCAAGATTCGCGCCATCGGAGCATCCAATTACCAGGGAGGTCGGCTGGCTGACGCGATTCGCATCAGCGATCGCCATGGTTGGCCCCGCTACCAGAGTTTGCAACCGCTCTACAATCTTTTTGACCGCTCCGACTATGAGCGCGACTTGGAGCCGGTCTGTGTCGAGAACGAGATCGGAGTGATCACTTACTTCTCCTTGGCCAGTGGATTTCTGACGGGCAAATACCGTACCAAGGACGACTTCAAAAAAAGTCCTCGTGGCGCGGGCATGGAAAGCCGGCTCGGCGAACGCGGCTTGCGCATCTTGGCTGCATTGGACGAGGTGGCGGCGGGGCACGCTGCGACCCCGGCGCAGGTGGCCCTGGCGTGGTTGATTGCCCGGCCGAGCGTGACCGCGCCCATTGTCAGCGCCACCAGCGTCGCGCAATTGGGGGAACTCGTGAAGGCGACGGCACTGACCTTGGATGAGAGTGCGATCAAGCATCTGAACGCGGCCAGCGACTGAACAAGCCCCGTTCAGTTGTACACCTCTTTATTCAGTTTCGCGAAGATCGCTAATAGTGAAACTTGTAGCGCAGCTCAGCGCGGATCTGAAACGGACTGTTCCAGTGGACTCCGCCGAAGGTCAGGCTGTTGTCCGTGAGCAGGTGCCGGTTGGTGACGTTCAGGCCCGTGATCGACACCGACAGGTCGCGGCTGAGGTTGCGCCCCGCGGTCAGGTCGAGCACGGCGTAACCCGGCAGGTGGGTCGGCGGCGGGGTGCCGTTGGAGAGTCCCGAATTGACCGACAGGTTGGAACCGACGAAGAATCCAAGCGGCAGATTCCCGTTGTACCCGAGATTCGCCGTGTTGCGCTGATCGTGGTCGAGCCCGATGGGGGGACTGCCGCAGGCCGTGCCGGGGACCACGAGACCTCCGGTGATCGACCCGGAACATTCCGCCGTCTGGTTCGAGTAGGCGAGGTGCACCTGCCCGTAGGGCCAGAAGGCGGGTGAGCGCACCGTCAGCTCGCGCCCCTCGATGAGGGCCCCCTGGTCCGTGATCGGCAGGTAGATGTCGGATTCGCCGAGCGGGTTGTGGTCGAAGAAGTTGGTCGACTCGGTGACGAAGTAGTCCGCCTCGATGGTCCAGCCCTGCACGGGGATTGTCACACCGAACAGGCGCTCCGTGTCGCGCTCTCCGCGCAGCGGCAGGAAGGCGGTGTCGTTCGTGGTCGCGTAGGCGACCAAGGGCCCCGACAGGGTCTCGAGCGGCGGGGCTTGGTAGTACTTGCCCCAGAAGGCGCTGAGCACCCAATCGAGGTGCGGCAGCTGGACGGTTGCGCCGAGCCGCGGGTCGGTGGCGCTCTCGGTGAAACTGCTTTCGAAGTGCGACTGGCGCACGCCGGCCGACAGGTTGAGCCAATGCGTGACTGAGAAGGTGTCCTGCACCCAGGCGGCGATCAGCCCGCCGGTGGGTCTCTGCGATTCCCTGAGCGTCGGCGAGCTATCGTCGGAGAACGCCAGGTCGAAGTCGGCCCGATCCTGCTGCGCGAAGCCGAAGACGCCGGCGTCCAGACCGATTGCGGCTGATGTCCCACTTCAGCTGCTCTTCGCCCCCCTCGTACTGCGAAGTGTGGTGATAGGTTGTGATGGTCGGATAGTCGCCGGCACCCCCGTCATAATCCGCCCGGTCGAAGTGATACATCAACGAGGTCGTGAGCACCGCATTGTTCGTGAAGGTGTGCGCCCAGGTCAGCACCCCGAAATTGTCCGCCTCACCCTGCGCATCGCCGAACTGCCCGACGCACTGCGGGTCGTCGGCGAGCGGCGCGGTGCAATCCGGAATCTGGTAGACGTCCTGCCGCAACTGCGCGACGAGAGTCACCGTATCTTGCTCGCTCGGCTTGTACTCGAGATTGGTGAACGTACCGTACCCGTGCGTCGCGTCATGGATCACCTGGGCATTGGGGGTCTGCAGGCCAAGATCGCTGCGATTGCCCTCAACACTCGCATAGTACGCGAAATCGTCCGTATGACTCCCGACGCTGAAGTAGTCATCGGTCTGGCCGAAGTTGCCCCCGGTGAGGTCGAGCGCGGCCTCGTTATCCCTGCTGAAGCCGCTCTTCGGGATCACATTGAAGATGCCGTAGGTGCGGTCGCCCTCATCCGCCAGGTAGCCGCCCCGCTCGATCCCCAGGGTCTCTATGTCCTGAGGATTCAATACCGGGCCGAGGTTCTCGGCGATGTTGGTGTTGGGTATCTCGACTCCGTCGATCAGCCAACTCGTCTGATGACCGCCGCGCACATGCAGCATGGTCATGGGCCTGGTAGGCCCCCGGAACGTAATCGGTGATCATGGCGAGACTGTTGACGTTGGTCGCTCCCGGGGTGTTTTCGATGTCCTCCTGGCTCACCATCGTGATCGGGGTGACCGAGGCGACGACCGGCAGCCGCCTCGCGGTCACCGTCACCTCGGAGAGTTCCGAGGGCGGCTGCAATACGATATTCGCGAACGGAAAATATCCCGCCTGCACCGTGACCGGCTGGCTGACAGAGGCGAAGTCGCGCTGCGAGATGGTGAGCATGTACTGGCCGATCGCCACGTTCGGAAAATCGAAGCGGCCGATCGAGTCCGTCTGCCGCTCTAGGATCGCGTGGGCGGCGGACTCGAGCACCACCTTCGCTCCCGCTACCGGCCGGCTCGCTGTCGTCCCGGACGATGCCACTGACGCTGCCGTAGGCCGCGGCCCAGCCACGCGCCGGAAGAAGGAACATGAAAAGCACCAGGACTGCCGCCCCGCCGGGGAACAGATAAGTTCGATGCCGGCCGCGGGCTGCCGGCGCCTTGTGATTTTTCACGGAAAAACTCCTCGGGCCCGCTCTGGGCGAAGCCCTGCAAACGTAAGACGAGCACGCGCCATTCACGGCGGGCGCAAAAAATTTAGGCTGGCACGAACTCAGCCGATGGAGGTCAGCTCAGCCGACGCGGGGGTGCTCGGGACTGTGGGAGATGAACGACGCGAACGACGATCGCGATCGACGTGAAAGCGGCCGCGCGAAGCAGTTGGGCGGATGAGAAATCGCTCGGCAGCGGCAGATGAGGGATTGCTCCGGCACTGCAGCCGCCGCCGAATACGCAATGTTCGCTCTGTGAGGGCTGATGGTGGTGGTGGTCCATGGGCATGGACCCCATGCCCATGGCGGCCGCCTGAGCAGGCTCGAGTTGCGCGAGCACGCCGGCGGGCAGGCCGTCCCAGCAGATCTCGATCCAGAACGGTCGGTCGCCCGCCGGCATGAACCCCGGCGGAATGAGCACACGCGACGCCAACGCGACCAGCATGATGCTGGCCATCAGCGTTCGTCTGCTCCACTTGCCGAGCTTCAAAGCATCTCCCAGGCACTATTCTTGGCGGGGTAATTTTACCAGCAAAAGCGCAACAGCGTGAGCGCTGACATGGCGCCGTCCCAACCCGCGGAGGTGGTCATACCAGAATTTTTTCGTGACAGTAAATCGCGCCATGATGGGTTCGAGCGGATGTTCGTGAACGTCGGCGGCTCCGGCTGCGGGCTCCCCCTGAAGCCGATCGACATACCAGAACTCAGCCGCGCCATCGACGTAGGTCTCAAGATCCGTAGAGATTCGCGACGCAAGAACCTTTGATATCTCGTTGCTCGCGATCCTGAAGCGGGTGCTCGTGGCGCCCGGAGACGTTATTGCCGTTCTCGATGCCGCAAGACTCGCGTGACGTGCTCCACAGAACATGAGATTGCGCAGTGCTTGCCGCTCGCTGACATGGTTTCCCTATATCCCCGATGGATCTCTTGCTGTAGGGTGCCTGGATACCACTCGGTCGATAGTCATCGAGAGCCTGTTTGTCGCGCGTGCACGGACAGGCGCCGCGCCGAACTGAGCGCAAAACAGAGGGTTATTCATGCAGCAAGCGCTACGCGGCGAGCTTGGGCGGGCGAGCCTTCCGGCGCGAGCCGCATTACCTGTACTCGAGCTTCCGACCTCTGCAGACGCTGGTCTGAACGTCACCCACGGAGCATCTTCAACCGGTAGCCTCCTAGACGAGGATATCGAGCAAACGAGTGCGAACGTGAACGTCACCAAAGAACCACCCTTGACCGAGGCATTTCGTCGTTTCTCGATGGCAGATTGGATTGTCGCGGGCACCGCGCTGTTCATCATCTGCAACGGCGTGTCGGTTTGCATCGGATGGTGGCTGCGCATACCAATGCTGGTCCAACTGGTTCCCGATGCGCCCACTCATTTCAACACCGCGTTGATCTTCATTTTATTGGGAGTGGGAGAGTTGGGCTTGGTGCTCCGGCGCCGAGACGTCGTGATGACGATGGCGGTCGCCGTGACTTGTGTTGCGAGCGCCGAATTGGCCGAATATGCGCTCGGTATGAACCTGGGTATCGATACGTTGTTTGCGGTACCGTTCGTTGGTCTCGATGCCCCTTATCCTGGACGAATGTCGGGCAATACAATTGCGTGCTTCCTGCTCGTATGCGCCGCGCAAGTCCTCATGTCGAAGCCGGACCGGGACGCCGGTGCCGCAACCACCGCCGCTGTCATTTTGAAATCGCTGGCGGGCGGAATCGCCTTCCTCGCGATGCTCGGTTACCTGGTAGGGCTCAAGAGCGCCTACGGGTGGACTGATTCCGTCGGAATGTCGATACGCTCATGTGCGGGATTTCTGCTTATCTTCATCGCCAGAATTGCCGCATTGTGGCAGCGCGATATTGTGGACAAGCCCAGCTTGCCAGACTGGTTCCTGCCCTTTCTGACAATCTCCGTGGTCACCATATCGATAGGTCTGATCTGGATATTCACCAGCCCTATTGCCCGACCATTCATGCTCGATCCTCTTTATGCGGCGTTCGCCCACCGCAGATCTCATCGCAATGGTACTGAGCGTCGGTACGCTCATATTTCTCGGAACGATCAGCGTGCTGGTTGCAAGGCACAAAGCGGTGATGGCGCGGGTGAGCGAGAAGAAACTTTCCTCAGTGCTGGAACACATGTCCGAAGGAGTGATGCTCATAGATGCCAAGGGGAACGCGTTCTACCAGAATCCCGCATCCTTGCGCATTCATGGCTTCGAGCCGAGCGGGACAGGGATCATCAAAAACCAAGACTTGCCGATTAGCTGGAAAGGCTGGGATGAGCAGGGGCGTCCGCTCGACCTCGATGAGTGGCCGCTTTCCCGAGTTACTCGTGGGGAGCGCGTTCAAAACCAAGTGCTACGGGCGCGTCGGTGCGAGACAAATCACGAGTTCTTCGCCAGCTACAACGGCTCTCCGATCTACGACGACAACGGAAAGATCGCTCTCAGCTTTATTACCATACAGGACATCACCGAGCGCAGGCAGGCGGAGAGGGAGGTGCGGGAAAGCGAAGAGCGCTTTCGGACGTTGGCCAACTCCATGCCGCAACTCGCCTCGATGGCCCGTGCCGATGGATTCATTCTCTGGTACAACCAGCGCTGGTACGATTACACAGGCTCGACGCCGGAGCAGATGGAAGGCTGGGGGTGGCAGAGCGTGCATGACCCCGCCGTACTCCCTACCGTACTGAGCAGGTGGCGCGACGCGATTGAGTTTGCGCAGCCGTTCGAGATGGAGTTTCCGTTGCGCGGGGCAGACGGAACATTCCGCAACTTTCTCACCCGCGTCCAGCCGATGAAGGATTCGGAGGGTCGCTTGGTGCAGTGGTTTGGCACGACCACCGACGTCGATCAGTTGAAGCGGATCGAACAGTCGCTGCGGGTGACAAAAGCGCGGCTGGAGTCGACGCTCGAAGCCAGCTCGGTCGGGACCTGGACCTGGGATATCGCCAGCGACCGCTTGATTGCCGACGAATTCACAGCCCGCATGTTCTCGGTCGAAGCGGACGCGGCGGCGGAAGGGCTGCCCGCGGCAGCCTATCTGCAAGTCGTTCATGAGGAAGATCGCGCGGACGTCGCCGCCGCCCTCGAACGCGCGATCCAACTCTGCGGCGCTTACGATATCGAATATCGGGTCCGGCAAAGCGACGGAGCATTCAGGTGGCTGCAAGCGAGGGGGCGCGTCGAGTCCGACGGCGCGGGCCACGCCACGTATTTTCATGGAGCGGTGATTGACATTACCGATCGGAAGCTCTCGGAGTTGTCGTTGCGCGACAACAATCAGCAGTTGAAAAGGTCTAATCGCGATCTTGAGGATTTTGCTTACATCGCCTCACATGATTTGAAGACACCGCTGAGCGGAATCAAAAGTGCCGCTTTGTGGCTCGAGGAGGACTTGCACGATCTTTCGGACGAGTCGCGAAAGCTACTCGGACTCATGCGAAGCCGGATCAACCGCATGGAAACACTGCTCGATGATCTGCTCACCTATTCACGAGTTGGCCGCACCGATACGGCGGCCAGTGAAACCAAGTTGGCGGATATCTTCGCCAGCATCATCGAGGTCTTGAATCCGCCGGCGCACATTCAGGTTCGTGTCGAAGGAGAACTCCCGGTGATTGTTACGGCGAGTGCGCAGCTGGAACAGGTCTTAAGAAACCTCATTAACAATGCCATTAAGCACCACGATAAACAGAACGGCGAGGTGGTCCTGTCCGGAAAGCGTGTGGGGGACTTCGTGGAATTCGTCGTCCGCGATGACGGCCCGGGTATACTTCCCGAATTCCACGAGAAAATATTTCAATTGTTCCAGACGCTGAAGCGCCGCGATGAAGTAGAAGGGACCGGAATGGGACTCGCCATCGTAAAGAAATTGGTAGAGCGGCAGAACTGCCGCATTACCGTCCACTCTCAAGGAAACGGCACGGGGACGCAGTTCCGCTTTCGGTGGCCGACATCACCTGCTGCGATTTATGCCAAGGAGCCGACAAATGCTTGAACCGAAAACCGCGCATCTGTTGCACGTCGAGGACGACGATCTATGCATCATGGGATTGGTACGCGCGTTCAAAAAGGCCAAGATTGCGAACCCTGTCAGCTTCGCGCACGACGGCATCGACGCACTGGAGATGTTACGGGGAACAAACGGTCGGCCGCGCTTTGCGCGTCCATACTTGATTCTCCTCGACCTCAACATGCCGCGCATGGACGGTATTGAATTTCTCAAGGAACTACGAAAAGACGAGGAGTTGAAGAAAAGCATTGTATTCATTATGACTACCTCTGACGCCGACGAAGACAAGGTAAAGGCTTATAACCTGGGTGTCGCAGGCTATATCCTAAAGTCGAATCCGGCGAATGCATTCTTGGAAGCAACGGCGCTCCTGGATACTTATTGGCGGGTGGTCGAATTTCCGGCTGCGTGATTTGCGTGCACATTGCCACGACCTGTCAGGGCCCTTTCCCGATGACGCCGGTCTCTGCGTTGAGCGCCGGATCGCGAGCAAACGCCGCTGCAATGAAGTCCATGAACACACGGGCTCGCCGCGGCAGCAGCCGGTTTGCTGCATACACAAAGTGGATAGGCACGGGCGGTCCGTGATGTTCAATCAGCAACGAACGTACGCGGCGATCCGCGAGCGCATCTTCAAACAACCAGGCCGGTGCGTAGGCGATACCCATTCCATCGAGCACCGCACTGCGAATACCATCCGGAGTATTCACGCGAAAGCGCCCGTTAACCACCACGTCGACGTCTCGGAATGACCAGGTGTTGCCGGCGGAGGAGAGTGTGTAGAGGATGCAATTGTGATTCCGCAGATCGTTCGGGTGGGTCGGTGCCGAATGTTCAGCCAGGTACTCGCTGCTCGCGACGCAGAGTCGCTCGGCCGCGCCAATGCGCCTGGCCTTCAGCGCACTGTCTTTGAGTGTCCCGATGCGGATCGCCAGATCAATCCCCTCCTCGACGAGATCGACATAGCGATCGCCAATCTGCAAATCGATCTCCATTTCCGGGAACTGCGCCAAGATCGCTTTCACTTGGGGCAGGATATGGGAACGGCCGAGCACTGTGGGACATGCCACGCGCAATAGGCCCTGCGGGACATCTTCGCCGCGCGCGTTCGACTCGGCCTCCGTGATCGCATCGATGACACGTCTCGTCTCGGTGTAATAGCGCTCTCCCTCCGGGGTCAGGGTGAGCTTGCGCGTCGAGCGGTGGAGCAGTCGCGTCCCCAAATGTCTCTCGAGCGCGGCGATGTACCGACTGACATTGGGTTGTCCCGTCCCCAGTTCCCGGGCGACGGCGGAGAAGCTTCCGGTCTCGACCACCCGGGCGAAGCTGTGCATGAGAAGAAATCTATCCATTGGTCATTCTCAAGCGGTTGTATTCATGCATATATTGCATGAATATTATGCCAAATTGACCGACTTATCTAATGCGGAGGAGAGGAGGACACTGCCTACTAGGAATTAGGACGTTTAAGACCGGCCGGCGGGGCGGGGACGCCATCCGCCATACGGCACATTGACAGGAGAAGCGATGAAGAAGCTCGATAACAAGGTGGCCGTGATTACCGGCGGCACCTCCGGGATGGGATTGGCCACTGCGAAACGATTCGTGGCCGAAGGCGCCCATGTATTCATTATGGGTCGTCGCGAGCGCGAACTCGACGCGGCGGTTAAGGACATCGGCACCCATGTCACGGGCGTGAAGGGCGATATCGCCAAATTGGCGGACCTTGATCGGCTCTATGAAATCGTCAAAGCGGAGAAGGGCCGCATCGACATTGTCTTCGCCAACGCGGGGGTTGGCGAATTCATATCCACGGAGGCCATGACCGAGGCTCATTTCGATCAGACGTTCGACGTCAACGTCAAAGGCACGCTGTTCACAGTGCAAAAAGCGTTGCCGCTCTTCAATGACGGCGGCTCCATCATCGTCACCGGCTCAATTGCCTCCGTCAAAGGAATTCCCGCGTTCGGCGTCTACTGTGCCAGCAAAGCAGCCATCCGTTCCTTTGTCCGCACTTGGACGCTTGAGCTCAAGGATCGCAAGATCCGCGCCAACGTGATCAGTCCCGGCACAATCGATACGCCGATCTTGGCGCCGCTCCCGAAGCAGGCCATTGCCCAAATCGTCGCCAGCATCCCGATGGGTCGCATGGGTAGCGCGGATGAAATTGCCAAAGTGGCCGTTTTTCTAGCCTCGGACGACTCGAGTTTTGTTACTGGCATCGAATTGTTCGTGGATGGCGGGACGGCGCAGGTCTGACGGAAGTCGCGATAAAGTATCCAATCGAAATCCGTCGTTCACCAGTCGTCTCGATTTAGTTCTGCACGCAGAACCCGGAGCCATCATGAAATTTTATTCGCGGCTGATTGGACTACTTGGAGTGCTGATGGCGGCGCCGGTTTTCGCCGGCACCCCCGATAGTCCTCAGCAGGTGCAGCCGCTATCGGTGGGCGCTCGAGCGCCGATTTTCGCGGCCCGCACGACAGAGGGTGCCCTACGGACCTTTGAGCCTGACAGTTACAAGAAGCCCACGGTCGTGCTGTTCTATCGAGGCGGTTGGTGCCCGTACTGCAATGCGCAACTAAGCGACCTGCACCTCGTCGAGCCGAAACTGCGCAAGAGCGGGTTTGAAATTGTGTTCTTGAGCACCGATCGGCCCGAATTGTTGTACTCCAGTCTCAAGGCGACCGACATCCACTACACGTTGTTATCAGACAGTCACCTGGAAGCGGCAAAGGCCTTTCACGTCGCTTATCACGTGGACGATGCAACGCTCGCCAAAATGCGGGAATACGGTGTAGATCTCGAGGCTACGACCGGTACCAAAGAACACGAACTGCCGGTTCCCTCGGTATTTATTATTGACACCTCGGGCACCATTCGTTTCGTCTACTCGAATCCCGACTACAAGATTCGCTTGGGCGCCGATGCGCTTTGGACAGCAGCGCAGCCCCTGGCCACGGTCAAATGAGCGCTCAACCACGACCGTCTGAGTTCGTCGCATCATGAAGATCAACAATCCTCTCTCTTAAGAATGCAAATCGACAGACATCCGGAGCCGAAGCCAATGACCGACGAGACCGCTTACACTCCACCCAAGGTCTGGACCTGGAACAGGGAGAACGGGGGCCAGTTCGCCAACATCAATCGCCCGATTGCCGGGCCGACGCACGAGAAGGATCTGCCTGTGGGCCGCCACCCGCTGCAACTCTATTCCCTGGCCACACCTAATGGCGTGAAGGTGACGGTGATGCTGGAGGAACTGCTGGCGCAGGGTCACGCGGGCGCAGAGTATGACGCCTGGCTGATCAACATTCGCGAGGGCGATCAGTTCGGTTCGGGTTTCGTAGGGGTGAATCCGAATTCTAAGATTCCGGCCCTGGTGGACCGAAGCGGGCCGACCCCTATCCGCGTCTTCGAATCCGGCGCGATACTGATCCACTTAGCCGAGAAGTTCGGCGCCTTTCTGCCTACCGAGCCCGCAGCGCGGGCGCAGTGCCTGTCGTGGCTGATGTGGCAAATGGGCTCGGCGCCGTACCTTGGCGGCGGTTTCGGCCACTTCTATGCCTATGCGCCGATCAAGATCGAGTACGCCATCGACCGCTTCTCCATGGAGGTGAAACGGCAGATGGACGTGCTAGACCGGCGTCTGGCCGAGAGCGAGTACCTGGGCGGGATGCAGTACACCATCGCCGACATGGCGGTGTGGCCCTGGTACGGTGCGCTCGCCAAGGGCCTGGTCTACGAGGCAGGCGAGTTCCTGCAGGTGGCTGACTACAAGAACGTCCAGCGCTGGACCGATGCGATCGCTGAGCGACCAGCGGTGAAGCGCGGGCGGATGGTGAACCGCATCTTTGGTGACCCGGCGAGTCAGCTGCGCGAGAGACACGAAGCGAGCGATTTCGACACCAAGACTCAGGACAAGGTTGCCGCGGCGGGGTGAGCCGTTCCGTTGGAGTAACGGCTTACCGCAAGAGCGCCGTCGCGCTTCCAACAATAGATCCCTGTTGATCTCGCTGCAGCACTCGCCCTCTCGTGCGCAGTAACTACAAGGTTCAGATGCAATTGATTGAGGAGCGCCTCCGAACCCTGATGTTGCAGGGTCTCGCCGGGAACGCGGCGGTCTACCGCATATTCTTGGACGTGCTCGCGACGCATCTGCGATCTTATTTGCGGAGGCAGCTCGGTGGCTTGCCGCACGAGGTGGAGGATCTGCTGCAGGAATTGCTGTTGGCGGTTCACAGCAAACGCCATACCTACGACCCAAAACAACCGCTGACGGCCTGGGTGCGGGCCATCGCGCGTTACAAGCTCGTGGATTTGCTGCGCCGTCGTTCGCGTGGCGACGTGCTCAATGATCGGCTCGACGAAGACGATCAAGTATTCGCTACGACGGCCAGCGACGCCGCTGAGGCGCAATTTGACGTCGCGAAGCTGTTGCGGGGGCTGCCGGATCGTCAACGGCTGCCGATTCTGTATGTCAAGATCGAGGGCGCATCGGTGACCGACACGGCTGTACGCACGGGTATGTCGGAGTCCGCTGTAAAAGTAGGGATCCATCGCGGTCTGAAGGCCCTTGCGGAGAGGATTCGGAGCATCGGATGAAGACGAGAAGATCTCGTTTCCTCACTATCAACCGGTGCCGAGGCGGCCCGATCACCGGAAAACCATCCTACTGTAACCTTTTGCCTCGCGCCAACGAATTAACAGCAGGTCGGCGCATATCGGCCGTTCAGGGCGCGTTGCCGATGATCCAACCTCGGGACGCACTCTTATGTACGTCAATACCTTTGGGAATAGGAGAGTTAATTCATGAAGTCCATCAAGACGGCCATTGCATTGAGCGCCATCGCCGGCGGCGCCGCATGGTCGGGAGTCAGTTTCGCCGCAAATGACAATAATAACGCCGCGCACGCCGTGTTCGTCATGACGAACAACGCCGATGCGAATCAGGTGGTTGCCTTCCAGCGCGGCGCTAACGGCACGCTGGTAAATCCTCGCAGCTATGGCACGGACGGCCGCGGGAGCGGTGGTACGGTAGATCCGCTGGCGTCGCAAGGCTCACTGACATTGAGTACCGATGACGCTTGGCTGTTCGCTGCCAATGCCGGCAGCGGCAGTGTTTCAGTGTTTCGTGTCAATGGTGCTCAGTTGGAATTGACGGATCGCGCTGACACCGAAGGCAGCGAACCCAACTCAGTCGCCCAGTTCGGGTCGCTTGTGTATGTATTGAACACCGCCGGCAGCAGCAGTGTCGTCGGATTCCATTTCAATAACGGCAATCTGGAACGGATTCCCAATTCCCAACGCTTTCTCAGCGCCAACGGCGTGGTATCCGGTTCAGTCGCGTTCAGCCCGGACGGGCAGTTTTTGATCGTCACCGAGCAGAAGACCAACAACCTTGACGTGTTCAAAGTGCTGAGCGACGGCTCCCTGTCGCAGGCCACCATCACGGCGAGCGACGGCCCCGGCGCGTTCAGCGCGAAATTTACCGGCAACGACGTGGCGTTGGTTTCGGAAACCGGCTCCAGCGCGCCGAACTCATCCGCCATTTCCTCGTATTCCGTGCAAAGCAATGGCAAGCTGACGCCGATCAGCCGCAGCGTACCGACCTTGGGTTCGGCCAATTGCTGGAATGCCGTGACGCCCGACGGCCGCTTTGTCTACGTGTCGAACGCAGGCTCCGGGTCCATATCCGGATTTGCGATCGGCAGCGGGGGCACGCTCACGCCGATTCCGGGAACGACCCTCGCGATCAATCCCGCCGGTTCGTCAAATATCGATATCGCCGTCAGCGCGGACGGGAAATTCCTGTACAGCCTGAATGCGGGTACCGGAGCCGTCGGCATGTTTGCGATTCAGCCCACCAACGGTACTCTCACCGATTTGGGAACTGCCGGCAGTCTTCCGGCAGGGGCGGGTCTGAATGGAATTGCCGCGAATTGAGCTAGGAACTAGAGTCTAGTCCTGTGCCGTGCGTTGTGGCATCTGCAACGCACGGTACCGATCCACGTTACTATCACCGATTTACCGCAGAGGAGCAGTCCATGGTCAAGGTTGCATTGTTGGTTCGTTTGGAAGCAAAGCCGGGAAAGGAAGCCGCCGTCGCAAAGTTCCTCGAGGGCGCACTGCCGCTCGCCAATGAGGAGAGCACTACTCCCGTGTGGTTCGCCCTGCGATTGGGGCCGTCTACGTTCGGAATTTTTGATGCGTTTCCCGATGACGCGGGCCGCAAAGCCCATCTCGCGGGTCCCATTGCCGCTGCGTTGATGGCCAACGCGGCGGAGCTACTCGCTCAGCCTCCGAAGATCGAGCAAGTGGACCTATTGGCGGTGAAGCTACCAAAATAGCCAAGAATATGGACCGGCCCCGCAGCGGACTCGGAGCAAACCTGCGGGGCCTTTCATATAGCACGCTCGAACACTGGTATCCAGGTCCCCGGCACCAGCAGGAAGAAACACGTGCCGCGTAGCACACCCCTCAACTTCCAGATACTCTCCTTATAGGATCTATTCCGGTGATGCGCACATTGACGAATCTGGTCTGATTGAAAGATACTTGTCAATGTATTCCGATCCACCGGCATCGCCGGATGGTTTGGGGCGGCGGATTTTTCGGAGGAGGGGTCATGACCGCGAAGTATCTGCGCAACAATTGGTACCAGGCTGCCTGGGCGAGTGAGCTGAGTGATGGCTTCCTGGCGCGCACACTCCTGGACGAGCCTATTGTTTTCTTTCGGACCGGCGAGGGGCTCGCGGCGCTTCAGGACCGATGTCCGCACCGCTTCGCACCGCTTTCAGCCGGGCGCTTGCAAGGGGCCACCGTGAGGTGCGGCTACCATGGCTTGACTTTCGACGGGTCGGGCCGCTGCGTCCACAACCCTTATGGCCCCATCACCGAGCCTATGAAGGTGCGCTCCTATCCGGTGGCGGAACGACACAGCGCCATCTGGATCTGGATGGGCGCCCAGGAGCGGGCGGACGAGGCCCTCATTCCGGATGTGAGTTTTATCGACAGGACCCCGACGACGGCCCGTTCTTATTACTACATTCCGACGGCGGCGAACTATCAGCTCGCTACCGACAATATCATGGACCTCACTCATGCCGATTACCTCCACTCTGAGTCCCTGGGGGGGGTGATCACGGATGCCCAGGCCCGAGTGTTCAAGCGCGATGGGCGGGTCGTGGCCGAGTGGATCAATCTGGGATGCACGGCGCCGGGTTTGTTTCAGAACAAGGTGCCTTCGCCTGCGAAATGTGACTATTGGATCGAGGTCGCCTGGCAAGCTCCCGCGGTTATGTTCCTGGCCACCGCCGTGGTGCCGCAGGGACAGCAGCGCCAGCCGGCCGACGAAATTCTTGTTCTGCATAATATGACCCCGGAAACCGCGCGCACGACTCACTATTTCGCGTGCGGAACGCGTGCCTTCCGGGTTGAGGATGCCGAGCTCACAAAACGCTCTCAGACTGCGGTCAGACATGCCTTCATGAACGAGGACAAGCCGATGCTGGAGGCGCAGCAACGGCGCATGGGTGAGGCGGATTTCTGGTCGCTGCGGCCTGTGGTTCTTCCGGGTGATGCGGCGGCCATCAGAGTTCGGCGTGAGCTGGCCAAGCTCATCGAGACTGAGGAAAAGAGCGCGGGTGGCAAAGGACCTTCCTGACCTGGATGCGAGCTGAATGGTGGCGAGTGCAGCAGTCCGTCGTCCCCGCATCCGCCTCGGACTCAGCGAGATATTTCGGCACCCTCAGTAGCAGTGCCGCTCACGTCGCCACTGCTTTCGCGAAGACTCTTCAACCAACGCTCGAGCCATTCGAGCGCGGCATCGTCGGGGTACGTCGGCGAGCGGCTGTCGTTCTCGAGTCGCTCGCCAATTCGGCGCGCGCCGATCGAGGAGAGGAGTTCGTCAAAGCGTTTGCCGCCGAAACAAAACGTGTTGGGATAAATCGAATCCCCGAGAGCGACCACCCCATAGCGTACCTTGCTCAGGTCAGGCCGCTGCTCACCGAGGGCGGCATACAGAGCTTTGGCGTTGTCAGGTACCTCGCCCGTTCCATAGGTTGATGTGCATACCAACCAGACGCCGCCCGCGCTGAGCGCCTCGACGCGCGCTTTCTCCATGCGCAGGATGCGGCCGGTCAGGCCTGCGTCCTCGATGGCCTCAAGAAGGGCATCCGCCACCATCTCAGCAGTGCCGCTCATCGTACCTACGAGGATGGTGATTTTTCCGGTCATATGTTTACTTGAAGCTAAAAACAGACAAAGTGTGGTCCAAAAGACCAGTTAATGTCAATTTAGCGAGTCGCGGGGGCCGTCCGCATCGCGCGTCGCAATGGGATGGATGCGTCTGCGAGCATCGAGAGATCGAACGATGAGGTCAGATCCGTGAGGACGCGGCGGATCAGGGCCATCTCTTTGGCGCGATTCAGAGTGATACCTCCCACGAGACGCTCCCCAAGGAACTGAAAAATGGTGGTGCTGCCGTCGACATCGTCATGGCGGACGATCGTCCGGTCGATCTCGGCGGGCGCCCCCGCGACTTGCAGATTGAGGCTGCCCTGATCCGACCAGACCCAGGGCGGCTCACACCGCCCCGGCGGCAGGCCCATCATGCCTCGCGCTGCGGCTTCGGCCTGTAGATTGGCGTTCTGCCACGACTCGAGTCGCACCCGCCGACCCAGGGCCGGGTTCCACTGCCGAGTCACGTCCCCCGCGGCAAAAATGTTCGGATCAGAGGTGCGCCCATATTCGTCGGTGATAATCCCATCGT
The DNA here is from genome assembly GCA_963807505.1 of uncultured Gammaproteobacteria bacterium. Classification (GTDB taxonomy): domain Bacteria; phylum Pseudomonadota; class Gammaproteobacteria; order Steroidobacterales; family Steroidobacteraceae; genus Bog-1198. The sequence continues at coordinate 797,832 of CAWECC010000004.1, forward strand.
CTGTTGCGAGCTGCGCGCGGGAAGCGAGCTCGATGTTTGGGGTCACTCCGATTCCTGCGACCAGGAGATCCGTGTCCAGGGAGCTCCCATCGGACAGTCGGAGTCGGCGGCCATCGCTGCCGGCGAGACGTGCACCGAGCCGGACATCGATACCGCAACATATGTGGTGCCGCAGAACGTGTTCGCTGGCTTCCGCTGACCCCAGACGCGGTAGCAGCCGGTCTGCCGCTTCGAGGACCACGACTTCGCAGCCCCGCGCGCGGGCGCTTGCAGCGACTTCCAACCCGATGAATCCCCCGCCTATGATCGCCACCCGTTGCACGGGTGCCAGGCGGCGTTCCAGCGCTTGCGCATCGGCGATCGTCCGCAGGTAGTGGATGTCTGCTGCGGGATAGCCTGGGATCGACAACTGACGGACACTGGCGCCTGTAGCAAGCAGAAGCCGGTCATACCCTACCTCGCTCGCATCATCCAGGGTCAGCACCCGCCGGCCGCGATCGATGGATACGACAGAGCGCCCAAGTCGCACCTGGATGTGCTGCTGCTGGACGTACTCCGGCTCCAAAACCCAGGATTGCCGGGCACCCGGGATCTGCAAAAACTCCTTCGAGAGGGGTGGGCGTTCATAGGGCAGATGAGGTTCGGCCCCAATGAGGGTAACGGTTCCTTTGAAGCCCTCCTCGCGGAGCGCCTTCGCTGCGCGGCCACCGGCGTGACCGGCGCCCACAATGACTGCAGAGAACTCCTGCAACTCCAACGGTAACTCTCGCTTTGGTTGAGTCGATTTATGAAGACAAAATACTGTCTGTATGACAGAACAATGTCAATAAGAAAGTGATACCAGGCTGACATATCCATTCGTAGGCCACCGGCGCGGCCGCCAGTCCGCCGTATGGCGTGACGTGTCGCTCAGTAGTTTGATGCGACACGTACACTGAGTTTGGATGCCGCGTTGATGAGGCGCGAAAACAGTTCGGCGCGTATCTTTTCCGATCGTTCATAGTCCTTCTCGGCAGCCACCAGGCTGACGCTGCCGAAGCTTTCTCCAGCGACCGTGAGCAAAGGGATCGAAAGTCCGACTCGACCCGCATCGAGTTCGCCTCGTGTGACATAGACTTGATGCGATCGGATGCGTCTGAGAGTGAGGCGGAACTCCGGCCAGCTGCCGCCAAGGCTGTTCAATGCGATGTCTGCGGCGTTCTCCTCAAAGAACCGCCTCATCCGGCGGCGCTCGATGTTGGCCAATATGACTTTAGATGCTGCGCCACGAAACAGAGGCATCAGGCGGCCGCGTTCATAACTGATCGCAAAGTTCGCGTCCTTGGAGGCACGCTGATCTACGCACATGACCTTCATTCTGTAAAGACGGCATAGCAACCCGACGACCTGCACCGGCGGCTTCTGCACCATCGATTCCAGCACCGCGCCGCCTTCGACGAGGACCGGGTCCGATCTGCGGGCAATCCGATCCAATTCGATGATCGCAGGGCCGAGTACGTAGCGACCGACTCGGGTGGATGCGATGAGGCCGGATCGGGATAACGTTCGAAAATACTCGTAGGCTGTGCTCTGCGCGAGGCCCAGTTCGCCAGCAGCAGCATCGACGGTCCATTCCGGCCGTTCGGAAGAGAACAGTTGCAGCACGCTTAAAACTTTGTCCGACGCCTTCATCCTGTTTGCCTCGAGCTTGCGATTCGCGCTCGTGTAACCGACTTGTAAAGCATCCTGAAGGGTCAAGGTAGTGTTTTGACAAAACGACATAATTACAGCATAGTGATAAAAATGACGTATGGCAATTTTTTCGATGCGGGCCGGCGCCGGCGTTGCGGGGGGAGAGCGGTATGAGCGGCATTGTCGGAGCCAACGGGTCGTCGTCCCTGGACGTTTTTCGGAAAGAGTTGGCCGCAGATCATCTCCAGCCGCTCTGGGACATCATGCGTAAGCTTGCCGCCAAAGAGCCCAAATATGGCGGCGTCTCGATCCATTGGTCGTGGAGCGACCTACGGCGCCAGGTGATGCGCGCCGGCGAGTTAGTCACGGCGCAAGAGGCGGAGAGGCGCGTTCTTGTGCTCGAGAACCCGGCCTTCCCTGGGGAGGGTCGGATCACCTCGTCGCTCTATTCGGGTGTGCAACTGATCATGCCGGGCGAAACCGCCCCCAGCCACCGCCACACCGCCTCGGCCCTCAGGTTGATCCTCGAGGGCGAAGGCGCATTCACCACGGTAGCGGGAGAGCGCATCCTGATGTCGCCAGGCGACTTTATCGTCACGCCATCGGGCAGTTTTCACGATCACGGCAACGATACCGACAAACCGGTAATGTGGCTCGACGGGCTGGACGTGTTCGTGGTCAACCTTCTGAACGCCCCGTTCGGTGAGGACCATCCTGAGCAGCGACAGCCCGTGATGCGTCCTATGGGCGACTCGCTCGCACGATATGGAAGCGGTCTCGTTCCACACGGCCATCTGCATGTCGAAGGGCGAACGGGCACCTTTTGGTGGCCTTATTCCCAGACCCGACCCGCGCTCGCGGCGCTGCTTGCCGCAGGGCCTGTGGACACGGCTCTCGGTGTCCGCATGAACTACATCGACCCAAGCACCGGGACGTCCCCCGTCAAAACGATGACGGCCTCCATGTCGCTGTTTCCCGCCGGATTTCGCGGTGAGAAGTACCGGAGCGTGGCGGGTTCCGTCTGGTCGGTGGTTGAGGGCAGCGGCCGGGTGCGCGTTGGCGAGGAATGCTGGCAAATCGGACCGCGGGACATCGTTGCGGTACCGGGTTGGGCATGGCACAGCGTCGAAGCGGACGAGGAGCTGGTCGTGTTCAGCTTCTCGGATGAAGTTCTCCAGAGGCACCTTGGTTTTTGGCGAGAGGAGCGAGGCGGCTCCCGGGAGGTGATGAAATGAAGCTCTGTCGTTTCAACGACCAACGCCTCGGCATAGTGGAGGGAGAAACCATCCGGGATGTGAGCGAGGCTCTTTTGGTGCTGCCCCCCAGGCACTACCCATTGCCAACGTTCGATACGATGGTGGCGGCGATCGACGAGGTGAGGGCGGCAGCCGAATCCTTGATCGAGGCTCCCACTCTTCGGATCAATGAAGCAACGCTGCTCAGCCCGGTCGCGAACCCCGGCAAGCTCGTGGCGGCGCCCGTGAATTACCAAGCCCATCTCGACGAGGCGATTGCGGACGAGGCCACATTCACCCGTGCGCATGTCCGTCGAATCCAGGAGACCGGGCTCTTTCTCAAGGCGACGAGTTCCCTGATCGGGCCTGGTCAACCCATCCGGCTGTCCCACCCGCACCGTCGTACCGACCATGAGATCGAGCTGGCCGTCGTCATTGGCCGTGAATGCCGTCGTGTGACTATGGAGAAGGCACTGTCCTACGTCGCGGGGTATTCCATCGGTCTCGATATCACCGTTCGCGGGCCGGAGGAGCGCTCGCTGCGCAAGTCGTTGGATACCTATGCGGTCCTCGGTCCGTGGATGGTGACCGCAGACGAGTTCGGTGATCCCAGTGGGCAAGAGATGAACCTTGATGTGGACGGGATGCTGCGCCAGCACGCGAACACGCGCGATCTCATCATGAGCGTGCCCGAACTCATCGAGTTCGCGTCAGCCTATTACACGCTGATGCCTGGGGATGTCATCTTCACCGGCACGCCGGAAGGCGTTGGACCAATCCGGGCCGGGGAGACAATCACCGCCTCGATCGCGGGTATCGGCAGCATGCGCGTAGAGGTCCGTGACAATGGGCGGTGATGGCCGGATCGCGATCGTGGGAGGCGGCATCGGAGGTCTGGCGGCCGCGAGGGCGCTGTCGCTCGCAGGACGCCGCAGCGTCGTATTGGAGCAGGCGCCCAAGTTCATTGAGATCGGGGCTGGCATCCAGATGGGTCCGAACGGCTTTCGCATGCTGGAGACTTTGGGCCTGCGCGACGTGATCGACGACGTTGCGGTCTTCCCCGACGATCTCATCGTCATGGACGGTATGACCGCCAAAGAGATCACCCGCATTCCGGTGGCGGGCGCCTTTCGGAAGCGCTTCGGTCAACCCTATGCGCTCGTGCACCGGGCAGACCTTCATCGGGCGCTTGTGGATCGCTGCAGCGGGGATCCCCTCGTCGAGCTTCGACCCGACTCGACCGTGACGGGCCATGCAGAATGCACGGACGGCGTGACGGTCTCGGGCGAGAATTTCACCGTGGAGGCGGACGCCCTGATCGGGGCTGACGGGCTCTGGTCGCTGACCCGCGGGCGTATCGTCGGCGACGGCAGTCCGCGTGTATCCGGCCATATCGCCTATCGCGCCGTCCTGCCCATTGAGGATGTGGAGGAGCGCTTCCGCCGGAACGCGATGATCCTGTGGGCTGGACCGCGTAACCACCTGGTGCAATACCCCTTGCGCGGGGGCAAGCTGTTCAATCTGGTAGCCGTGTTCCATTCGGACCGGTATGTCGAGGGGTGGGACCGAACGGGTGATCCGGAGGAGCTGCACCGGCGCTTCGCCGGCAATTGCGACACGGTGCGCTCGCTGCTCGCCAAGGTGGAAACCTGGCGGATGTGGGTACTGTGTGACCGGGAGCCGGTGGCGCAATGGAGCTCCGGGCGGGCAACCCTGCTCGGAGATGCGGCGCACCCCATGCTTCAATACCTCGCTCAGGGCGCCAGCATGGCTTTTGAAGATGCGGTGGTGCTCACTCGGAGTGTCCTGGCCAATGGGTCCGACATTCCGACTGCCTTCGCCCAGTATGAGCGCGAGCGTTACCTGAGGACCGGGCGATGCCAGATCATGGCCCGGGTATACGGTGCGTTTTACCACGCGGAGGGGGTGAGCCGGGAACTCGCGACCCACTTTCTGCAGGCGCGGTCCGTCGAGCAAAGTTTCGAAAGCCTCGCATGGCTCTACGATTTCGATCCAGGACCGATCGTAGGCCAAACCGCCTCGAAACGGCCGGCGGCAGTTAGAAGCCAGCAGATGTTCCGGCCAAGCACATGAACCATCACGACAATTTACTAGGTATTCCGAAGTTCTCGCTGGCCGAGCGCGAGCGCCGCTGGAAACAAGTCCGCAGGCTGATGGCTCGCGACGATCTCGATGCCCTGTTCGTCCCGCCGAATACCGGTTTGTTCGACATGTTTCAGGCGAATGCGCGCTATCTGACGGGACTGGGCGGGAACCATTGCATGATCGCGGCGGTGTTCCCACGCGAAGGCGAAGTGACCGCGATCAGCAGCCCGGATGTTGACAAGCAGATTTGGCTGGAGCGTCAAGACTGGGTGACGGACATACGCAACGTCTCGCGCGGCTGGGGTTTCACAGGTGAGGCCGTCGAGCGCTTGAAGGAGCTCGGTCATATCAAACGCCTGGGTGTCACCGGCCTATCCGGCAATACTAGATATCCCGAAGGGGTGACCTCGCATGGCACAGTCGAACGGCTGCGCGCGATGCTGCCTGAGGTTGAACTCGTCAACGCCAACGCGCTCATGGAAGAGGCGCGATTCGTGAAGTCATCCGAGGAAATCGAATTCCTCAGAGCCGGTGTAGTGTTGGTCGAGCGCGCGATCGAGGTTATGGCAGCCGAATCGCGTCCTGGCGTTCCCGAAAATGTGGTCTACGCACATATGATTTCCTCCATCGTCGAGGGTGGCGGCGAGCTGCCTTCGATGATCCTGTGGTCGGCGGGCTGGCCCCAGCCGCCGTCGAACTCCTATCTCCCAACCCGGCGGCCGCTGCGTCAAGGGGACATCATTCTCCCCGAAATCGAAGCGCGTTGGGGCGGCTACGTCGCGCAGAACACTCAGCCATTGTGCATCGGGCGCGCGCCGGCGGAGTATCACGAAATGTTCGCGCTGCAACAGGAGGCTGTGCGGATCTGCTACGACATGCTGCGGCCTGGGGAGAGGCTCGGCGCGATCGCCGATCGCATCAACGGGTTGGGCAATAAAGAATTTGACTGCCGCATTCTCATGCATGGCCGCGGCCTTGGCGACGATTCGCCACTTGCAGTCTACGGCGTGCGCGATGAGACGATGGCGAACTGGGTCATGGAAGAAAGCAGCGCCTTCATCATCAAGCCCGTTGTTTGGAATAAGGATCGTAGCTTGAGGGTCTGCTGGGGCGATACGGTGGTCTGCACCGCCGTCGGCGCCCAGCGTCTCGGCAAGCGCCCTGCGACCATCATTGAGACCGAGAAATTCAGCGATGAATTTATCGCTACGATATAGCGGCGAGGTTTGCGAGCGCGATCCGCTATTTCAGCCCGATCGCCAGGTCGTATTTGCATCAGTCACAGACGCGTCAGCTCGGTCCCTCGTGGCCACCAGCTGACGGTGCCGGGCGCTTCATCCAGCAGGCGCGACAACGCACTTTGCGCAACGAGTGTCGCCTGGTCCGGCAGTACCCCAAAAGCACGTAGGACCAGAGCGGCCGTTCCGGAGATATAGTCCAAGGAACCGCCGGTCTTGATGATCCTGAGCAGCGCTTCTGTCTTCGCGCCCATCAGCAAGTCACCGGCCATCTCCACGGACGCGATCGCGTAGTCGCCAGTCCGGGTACCTAGCTCGATGTCGCTGTGCACCTTACTGATGAAGAGGTTGTTGCCACGCAGGAGACCCAGCCGAGCGACGAACCCGGCCCATCGGGGCTGCAGCATGCCACGGACCAGGAACAGCTGGAATCCGGAGGCCGTACGCATGATTGGGCTCTCGAGGACATCGTAGACGGGCAAGATGCTAGCCGTCATCTCGTCTGCCATTTGAAGACCGAGTTCCGCTATCGCTTCGTCCATCGACGTGAAGTAATTGTAGAAGGTGCCGCGGGCAACGTTAGCGTGCCGGATGACGTCGTCGATTGACACCACGCCATTCGGCGACAAAGTGGAACAGACGTCCAGCACCGACTGCAACAATGCAGCGCGCATGCGTTCGCGCCGTTCGCGCGCGACGCGGACGCGATGATCTTCCGTCACCGGGCGTTTGACGGGCTTTCTGGCGGGCGAGGTGCGCGCCGCCGATCTCTTCCCCACCTTGTTCATTCGACCTCGTTGGACCATGTACCTGCCGCTCAGCCGGGCGATTCCATAATGACATATATATCATCATGACGAGGAAGTCAGTACTGGAAGCACGCAACGGGCGCGGCCACGGCCTTAGCATGGCGAGCCCGCCAGCCACAATATCAGCAAAGTTCCACTATTGTTGGAAATTTGCTTGACCTAAGGATGACTGATGTGTCATTGTGACAATAGAGAACAAAATGAGACGCGACAGAGCGCCGGGTTGTGGAGGGGGCGTATGAGGGCTGGCATACACGACGTGATCCAAGTGGGTTACGGACCAGTGAGCGAATGCTTGGCACTAATGCTGGGTCGGCAGGGGCGTTCGGTCGCCATCTGCGAACGCTGGCAGACGCGCTACCCGCTGCCGCGCGCCGTGTGCATCGACCATGAGATCCATAGGGTCCTGTGGGCAAACGGCATGGGGTCCACAATGCCGAAGATCGCTCAGAGCGGGCCGCTCTACCAGTGGTTCAATGCCGACTGGCGGGAACTGCTGGTAATCGACTGGTCCGCGCCGTCGATTTCCGGCGGGCCCGAGGTGAACTTCGTGCATCAGCCCACCCTCGAGGAGGGCCTGGACAAGGCGGTCGCGCAGCTTCCGACAGTTGACCGCCATCTCGGTTGGGAGGTGGTCGGTGTGCGGCAGGATGAGCAACTCGCGCACGTCGACATTGCCGACGTAAAAACGGGTGAAAAGAAGACTATTTCCGCTCGCTATGTCATTGGGTGCGATGGAGCCAATTCCATCGTTCGCGAGGCCATCGGGGGTGGCCTGGAGGATCGGGGGTTCGAAGCCGACTGGTTGGTGATCGACGTTCTGCTCAAGGAAGGCGTCACTATCGAGCAGCTCGGGATTCCGGCTGCCGGGCAATATTGCAATCCAATTCGGCCGACAACAATCGTTCCCGCCGGGGTGCGGGAGGGCCGTGTTTTCCGGCGCTGGGAGTTCATGCGCCTGCCCGGGGAGCGGCCGCAGGACATGGAGGCGGAAGAGCGCGTTTGGGAACTGCTGCGACCTTGGGCGGGTCCCGGGCAAATCGAGCTCGTCCGCCACAAGATCTACAACTTCCGATCTCTCATCGCCAAGCGCTGGCGTGACGGGCGTCTCCTGATCGCCGGCGACGCGGCGCATGTCATGCCGCCGTTCATGGGGCAGGGAATGTGCTCGGGCCTGAGGGATGCCTGGAACCTCGCCTGGAAGCTGGGCCTCATTCTGGATAACAAGGCCACAGACATCCTGCTCGACACTTATCAGCGGGAGCGCCAGCCGCACGTCGGTCAAATCACCGATATCTCTATCTATCTCGGCAAGATCATCTGCATGCCCGATCCGCAGGAGGCGGCGGCCCGGGATGCGGCTTTTCTCGGCGGCTCCGCGCCTCCACCTCCGCCCTTTCCGCAACTAACCGATGGCCTCCTCCACCGGGACAGGGACGGAAAACTGGCAGAAGGTGCAGGCCTGCTTGCGCCTCATGTCCACCTTTTTGGGCGTGGCGATAGAAGTCGTCTGGACGAGGTCGCCCGCGTCGGCGACTTCTCGATCATCGCTCGCGGTTTCGACCCGGCCATGAGGATCCAGCCCCGTCTGCGCCGCGCACTTGGCTTCGTCGGTACTTCGTATGTCGCTCTCAGGAGTACGGACTGCATCCGCGGCTTCGAGGACCTTGACGGTCGCTTCGATGCGTTCCTTGATCATCATGGGTGGGCCGCTGTGATCGTCCGTCCTGACTTCTACGTCTACGGCGGCGCCGCAAATGCTGCCGCGCTCGAGAATCTGGTCCGAGACCTGCTCACCGGCCTTGAGAATGCGGGCGTGAGCTTCCCCACTGCCTACGAACCGTTGGCCAGAGAGAAGAATCATGAAGCTCGCTCGTTTTGAAGCGCAGGGCCGGCGCCGCCTGGGCGTGGTACACGGCGATGAGATCAGCGACCTGACCGCCGCCGGTCTGCCCTTCGCGACCATCGACGAGCTGATTGTCGCGGCCGAAGTCCTCGATCTGGTGCGGAAGTATGACGTGGGGCCGCGGCTGCGCCTGAACGAAGTCAGGTTGCTCGCACCGGTGTCGCGTCCCGGCAAGTACCTCGCGATCGGAATGAACTACCAGAAGCATCTGGAGGAGGCTGACAAACTCGGCGTCGCCCGTTCCAAGCATCAGACCTGGTTCAACAAACAGACGAGTTGTCTTTCGGGGCCCTTCGACGACATCCAGCCCGGCGTCACCGAACAGCTCGACTACGAGGTCGAGCTCGGGATCGTAATCGGCAAGCGGGCCAAACGCGTCACGCAGGATGAGGCGATCGGTCACATCTTCGGTTACTTCGTCGCCAACGATGTGTCCGCCCGCGATTGGCAGTTCCACTCGCCAACATTCACCGTGGGCAAATCGTTCGATACGCACGGTCCGATCGGTCCGTGGATCGTCACTGCCGACGAAGTCGAAGACCCGCAACAGTTGGATCTGCGCTGCTACGTCAATGGCGAGCTTCGCCAGTCGAACAACACGCGGAACATGATCCACCGCATCGACGCGCAGATCTCGTACTTGTCGCAGGCCTTCACGCTGGAACCGGGCGATCTGATCGCCACGGGTACGCCTGAAGGCGTCGGCATCGGTATGGAGCCCCAAGTCTTCCTCTGCAGCGGTGACGTGGTCCGTTGCGAGATTGACGGAATCGGCGCGATCGAAAACAGGGTCGCAAGCCGCGGCCAACCTTCAATGGGGTAGCAGCTATGCCCGTGCTCGGATTGCTGTCGTACACGCTCGAAGTTCCAAACGTCGCGGAGGGTGTCAGGTTCTACGCGGACGCGGGCCTCGTCCCGGACATTGACGACGATTTCGCGCGACTGCGTTGCCTCGGGCAGGACAGGGACGCCGTCGTCCTCCTTGGGGACCGCCCGGCGAAAAGGCTCCACCACGTGAACCTGCGCGCCGACGGACTCGACGCTGTCGCGCGTGCCGTGCCGGAGCATGGCGGTGCCGTAGTCACGCCACCCGAAGGCTTCGGCGAAGACGGTCTCTGGATCACCGATCCTCACGGAATGCTTCTACATCTTAGCGAGGCTCCTGCCGACCCGGACCTCGCGGCGGCGCCGGCATTCGAGATCAACGCGCCCGGACGGGTGGTGCGGAAGGGAAGGGCTGCAGTACCCCAGGCGGTACGCGACCGTGCAGTCACGCCGCTCCGGTTGGGCCACATCCTGGCGTTCTCGCCCGACGTGTCCGTCAGCGCCCGGTTCGCGACCGAGGCGCTCGGAATGGGACTGGCCGATCGAGCCGGGGAGGTGATCGCCTTCTGCTGCGCGCGACGCGACAGCGAGCATCACGTGTTGGCCTTCGCCAAGTCTTCAGCCGTAGGCTTCCACCATGGCAGCTTCCTGGTCGCCGACCCGGACGAGGTGGGGCGTGGTGGCAGGGCCCTCGCGGCCAAAGCGGGAAAGGGGGATTGGGGTTTCGGCCGACACACCATCGGCTCCAACTTCTTCCACTACATCCAGGATCCGTGGGGATCATGGTTCGAGTACTACTCGGACATGGACTACATCGAGGACTATTCGATGTGGAAACCCACCAACTACGCGCTCGAGGACAGCCTCGCGAATTGGGGCCCGGAAGTTCCCGGCGATTTCGTTCACAACTACGAGGCCGACCGCATACCTCCCGGGATAAATAAGATAGATCGTTCCGAGCTGAAAAAAAGGGGGATTTTATGACTTCGAGGATCTTGCCTGCCGGCTACATCCCCGGCGTGATGCTCATTGCTTGTGGAGCGGGTGCTGCGCTTGCGGCGACGCAAGATGGTTCGGGGGACGAGTCCGCGGTTAGTACGTCGGCGTCGGCCGAAGCGGGCGGCGCAGAGACTGGAGGTTTGGCGGAAATAGTCGTCACCGCGCAGCGCCGATCGGAAAATCTGCAGCGCTCGGCCATGGCGGTTACGGCCGTCAGTGCCGACTTGCTCACGCGAGAGTCCGTGACGACGGCGGCCGATCTGACTTCGGTCGTGCCGGCACTGCAAGCGTCCAACCAAGCGGGATACACCGCCTTCTACATTCGCGGCATCGGCAGCGCGGCCTACAACGCCTATAGCGAGGCCGCCGATGCATTCAATTTCGACGGTGTCTATGTGTCTCGTCCAAACGGCGTGAACGGCCAGTTCTTCGATGTCGAGCGAGTCGAGGTGCTCGAAGGGCCGCAGGGGACTCTGTACGGCCGTAACGCCACCGGCGGTGCCATCAATCTCATCACCCGACCGGCGGAGTTGGGACACTTCAATGGCTACGCGAGCGCGCAGTTCGGCAATTACGACGAACGCCTACTCACGGGCGTGCTGAACCTTCCCTTCGGCGACCGGACCGCGGCGCGCCTCGCCGTCCAGACGGAAGATCATGAAGGCTATTTCCAAGATGGCACGGACAACGCGAGGAACCGCTCGGCTCGCCTCTCAACATTATCGCAGCTCACGACTGATCTATCCGTGAAAGTTGTGTACGACTATTCGCACGTCGGGGGACGAGGTGACGGTGCGGCCATTCTGCCTTTGGGAACCACGCCGGTGCGCGGTGGCCTGGGCAATCCCGCCGTCACCGCTCTCTATCAGAATGCGCCGGCGAACAGCTTCATATTTCCTGGTGCGATTACTCCATTACCGCAAGACCAGACGAGGATTGATCTGCAGACAGAAGGCGTGTTGGCGGAAATCACGCTAAACACCGCTCTTGGTACGCTGACGATGATTCCTGCCTGGCGGGGAACGAACAACGACAATTTAACCACATCGGAGGGATTTTGGGACATCGACCGAACCTCAGGGGACCAGGAATCCTTCGAGGTTCGACTGGCCGCGGATGACGATCTGCCACTTCGATATGTTCTCGGCGCATATTATTTCGACGAGCACTCGAAGTTCCTCATTGAGCCGGACAGCCAGTTTATCGGAGTCGTTCAGACGCAAGGCCATACCGGCACCGAGACGGCAGCGACATTTTCCCAGCTTACCTATAAAGTAACTCCAACCTTCAGAGCAACGGCGGGGCTGCGGTTCACGTGGGAGCGTAAGGGGTTTAACGGCACGGACGGCACCAGTCCACCTGCGGTGTTCACGAGCGGGCCCGGCCTCAATCCCCTCGTCGTGGGTCCTGCAATACTTGCGATCACGACGGACGCGAACCGGACGTTCTACTCGCTCACCTGGAAGGTGGGATTCGAATGGGATGTTGGGCCTCAATCCCTCCTCTACGCCAACGTGGGCACGGGCTATAAGGCGGGAGGCTTCTTCTTTGCCTCGACGAATAACTCCTACGACCCCGAGAAAGTTCTCTCCTACGCGATCGGCTCCAAGAACCGCTTCTTGGACAACAAGCTACAGCTCAATGCGGAAGCGTTCCTGATGAAATACACCGGTCAGCAGCTTGCGACTCTCGGCTACGTCGAGGGTGATAACGGCCCTACCACGGGCTACCCTACGCTCAACGTCGGTCGGTTGACGATCGCTGGGCTGGAAGCCGAGACTCAGTATCTGCCCATCGATACGCTGCTGCTGGGATTGCAACTCAACTTTGTTCATTCTCGGTATGACCGCTTCGTCTACAACGCGCCTGACCTATCGCCGTTGCTGGGCTTGCCTGCCGGCGCCATCCCGCCGGCGAGCGGCTGCTCCTCCTCCGTGGCGGCTGGTTTATACACAATCGATTGCAGCGGCCGGCAGATGTACCAATCTCCGGAGTGGACGGTGTCCGCAAATATTCAGAAGACCTTCGAACTGAGCAACGGGGGATCGGTTGTTCCCGAAATCCGTTCCCGCTACGAGAGTGCCCGGTGGATGTCGGAGTCTTTTCTTCCCGTCACGCGGGTCGGCGGCGATGCCCAGACCGATGCGACCCTAAGCTACAATGCCCCGCGCGGCGTGTGGAACGTGGGCCTCTATGTGAACAATCTGGCAAACAAAAACGTCGTATCGAACGTTTTTCTCAACGACGTATACCCGATTTTTTCGCCCGTTCTGGCGACTTTAAGGCCGCCGCGCACCTTCGGTGTTCGCGGGCAGGTGAATTTCTGAATGTGCGTATGACGCGCCAACACTGCGGGAGATGAAGCATGTTGAAAGAATATCTTATCCTGAGCGGGCGTGATCAGAAGAGTCACGCGCAATGTCAGGACTATGTGATCAACGTACACGCACAAGCTGTCCTCAAGCACAGGGCGTTTCAAGGTGTCTTCAGAAAATACGTCATGTATCCGGCCGTCCCCCGCGACACATTATCAGCCGGGCATCACCTGTATGCCGACCGGCATGAAACGCCAATGATTGTCGAACACGTTTGTGACGACGGCGCTCTGTTCAGGCATGCCTTGCAGGACGAAGATCACAGGGCCGCCATCAAACCCGACGAGGAGTACATCATGCACACCTTCCTCAGCGGTCCGCCCATCGTCGTGGAATTGGAGGAGAGGGTGGTTTTTTCCAGTCCGGTGGTTGGACAATTTCATATATTCGACGTTCTCAAACGCCACGCCAACGTGAGCGAGGAGGGGTTTTTCTCGGCTCTTGATCGGGAGGCGGCTTATCTGGCCGAGCTGACGCCCTTTCGGAATGTGGTTTGCAAGCTAATCCACAACCGCGTAAGCAAGCACGAGGCTGTCTACGCGCAAAGCGGCGGAACCGGCGCTTCGACCGGGCGCGATTTCGACGCCGTTGTCGAGACTGTACTCGGCGCCAGCTCGCTCGAGGAGATCGCGGGCTTCTACCCGGCCATCAGAGACCGACAGTCCCGGTTCGTCGACGCGGCGGGAAGCTTCTCCTTCATCGCCAGGCGGCATGTCCTCATTGACCAGCCGGCGAGCGGCAGACCAAACCCGCGCCGTTCATTCGGGTTGGGCAACCAAATAAACTAAACTGGAGTTCGAAAATGCAGAAAGGCATCTATTTTCTTCAGCGTCGTCCCGGTATGACGCGCGAGGAATTTATAGCTCACTACGAAACGATTCACCGACCGCTCATCATGGCGAACTTGCCGCGGCCGCTGGATTTCCGTCGTCACTTTCCCGTTTGGTCGCCATCGCCACAGACCAGAAGCGCGCAACGCAGATTCGACAGCTTCACCGCGATAACCTATGAAAGCCGTCAAGCCTACATGGATGCCTTCAAGGTATTTTCTTCCCCGCCATTCAATCCGATCGTGGTCGAAGACGAAATCAAGTTCATAGACCGCGGCCGGGCGTTCTTCGCGGCAGCGGAGGAAATCATTGCGGCGGAATCGGAAGATGATCTGTGGTGTGCTGCCCCGCGCAGCCCCGGCGCAAAGCTCCTCCGCTTCGTTTGGCGTTCCGACGACATTGACGCGGCAGAATTTCGCGTGCGGGACCGGTCCACGACCAGCGCAAGAGCTTTGCTGGAAGGATGCATCGAGGTCAGGCGAAATTATCTTTTGCCGGACGACCCCCTCGCCTTCTCGGCCGAGAACCTCGCAGGCATCGATCGCCTCACGGACTACCGTTGCTGCGACGCCGTGGAAGAGTATTCCTTCACCGCGGCTGGGGACGCGCGCGCAGCGCTTGCCAAACTTGCAAGTCCGGACTTCGGACGAAGTAACGGGGCGGCGGCCCTGCAAGTGGAAACCGTCGCCTGCGATCAATTCGTATCGATTTATCAATAGAATTGAGCTGCTTAGGCCGCAGGCGTTAAGGCGAGACTTTCGTGTTCGGCAAGAGCCGCTTCAATTTCCGGTGCCGCGGCCATTACCAACATTGAGACGCGCGCCAGCATCTGGTTGGTGCTCTCGGCCTCACTCAACGCGATGCCAACGCTGCCGATGACGACGTCCTTCGGGTACAAAATAGGGGAGGCGATACCGACTTTTCCGGGATCGATCTGTCCGCGGGTCACGTGAACCCCCGCAGTACGAATCCTTTTCAACTTTCCGCGAAATTCTTCCCAGTTGCGCCCTAAGCCGGCCGCGCTCAGCAGCGGCTCGGGCATTTCACGAATCAAGGCTTTCAGGAGCCGTGAGGGCAGATGAGCAAGGATGACCTGAGAAGCTGCGCCCCGCACGAGGCCCATCGGCCGGCCCCGTTCGTACCCCACCGTCGGGTCGGCACCGCTGCCCACCTCCTGATGCACACACATGACTTGTTGGCGATAGCGCCGGCAAAGGAGCACCACACCTTTTTGGTCGGCCATCTCAACCAGGCGTTGCAGAATCGGACGGGACACCTTGAGCAGCGGATCCAAGAGACGGATCTGACGGTCATACTCCACGATCGCCGGACCTAACACGTAGAGGCCCGCCGTGAGCGATTCAATCAGGCCGACGGCGCTCAAGCTGCTGAAATAGCGATAGGTGGTGCTGATCGATGCACCCAGCCGCTCGGCCGCCCGCTCCACGGTCCATTCCGGCTCCTCGAGAGTAAACAGTCCCAGTGCCGATAAAAGACGGTCTGCCGTGGCCATTACCGAAGCTCGTCCCGCCTGAGGAGGCCTGCTGCGCGAGCGTCGGTCTCACCAATCATCATCGTTCTCGTTCGCCGCGCTGCGCAGTTCTTTGGTGATTGCAGCCCAATTGTTGCCAGCCACGTCCGCGCACGGATGTAGGGCGCCACACTCTTTGCACGTGCGCAGCGATTCAGTATCGTTGAATTGCGATATGGCGCGTGCATACCCCTCTTGCGGCAACTCCTCGATCGTATCCCAGGTCACACGGTGCAATGGCTGGCCGCACCTCGTGCAATACCAGGCGACTGCCTCGAGTCCTGCGTGTTCAGCTTTGAATCGGTAGAAGATACTGCTTTCGTCGGGCACGATCCGGTGTGGCGTTCTCGCAGGTACGTACACGAAATCGCCGGGACGGGTCGCCATATACAGGACGCTCGAGTCCTTGAACTCGACCCGGGCGTGCCCCGTCATCTGCACGATCATCGAGTCCTTCTCGCACACGAGATAAAACGGCTGAGGGCGATCGGCGCGGCTCATCATGAGTTGCGGGTCGATGCCGTCCGGTAACACGGGATACTCATCGAAGAAACCGATTTGAGCCGCCAGTTTGAAGGTTGACTGCATCCTACGTCGTGGCACGGGACACCTTACGCTGGCCGGAATGGGCCGCCTGGCTCAAATACAACTCACGAGCCTTTTCGGCAGCTTCGTGATTTCGCCGATATTCCTCCCAGCCCCAAACTCTGAGCGGAAAGGGCGGGTTCACGTGCCCACACTTCCCGCACGTTCGAAGATCCTCGGACGCATTGAACTCGCGTGCCCAAATCGCCCCTTGGGTCAATGTTTCCAGCGCGGCCGCGGCATCCCCGCCGGCGTGATCCGATTTGGCCGGATACTCCACGCGCGACAGCGGTGCCTGGCATTTCCCGCAAATGAAGCTCAGGCCCTCGTGCTGCGCAACGCCCGCTTCGGACTGCCGTTGAACAACCACGATCACGATCAAATTCTGGTCGGCTTCTTCTTCGTGAAAAAAGGCACCGACCATGTGCTCCCGCGCTCCCACGAACACCTCGCCCGTGCGGATTCCGCTGCCGACCGTGGTGAAGGCAATGGCAACCTCATCCACTGAGTTCGTATGAGTGAAGACGCCGATGCCGGAGCCTTTTCCGCCAGAAAACACGCTTGCACCGGGCACCAGACACCCAGCCTCGGCATAGGGAAACATCGGCATCAGCTTGGTGTTGGCACTTCTCACTGCGTGGAAAACGTTCGAGATCATCGGCGGCTGGGCGGGATCCGGCGCGGGTATGTTGAGCTCACGCGTCATGATGACAATTATTCCGTATCAAGAGGGCGCCCGGCGCGCTCCGGTCCGATGATGGAACCCAACTTCCAGGAGACCCCGACATTACCACTGACCTTCAAACGTCCCGCAAAGAAGGCTGCGGCGGGGCTCTTCTTTCCGGACGAGATTTTACAGAAGTCCTCAAATTTGACCTGCACGGTCGTTTCCGCTTTGCCATCCTCGTTCGATACGCGATTCGGGACTGACACGGCATCGATAAAAATCTTGCCGACCTCACCAAAGTCGAACTTCACGGTGTGACCGAAGCCGCTGTTCTCACCCACGCGGCGGCGCATTTCCTCCGTCATCTCAGCGAGCGTCACGTTTTCCACGTACTCCCCCTTTTACGAGGCGCTTTGTCGGTGCCTCAGCTGCGTCTGAATTGACATTCTTCTCGTATAATGCGAAATAGTCTCTCGCAGATAGACGAAATTTGCAAGAGTAGGCAATTATGAGCAATGCCACTCCGGATCCGCCACGAGAGATCCGCGAGCAGGAATTCCGCGAATGTCTCGATGTCGCCGGAAGAAGTCGCCCGCGCGCCGATTTGAATCAAGGGGGAAACATGTCATTTCTGCAAAACGCCTGGTATATCGCGGCCTGGGAAGACGAGGTTAAGCCCGGAACGCTCTTTTATCGCACCATTCTCAATGAGCCAGTGCTTCTGTTTCGCACCTCGAAAGGTGAGGTGAGCGCGTTGGCCGATCGGTGTCCGCATCGATTCCTGCCGCTACATCACGGCAAGCTGAGCAACGACGTCGTACAATGCGGTTATCACGGGTTGAGCTTCGACTCCACCGGTCAGTGCGTGAAGAGTCCTCACGGTGATGGCCGAATTCCTCGCGGCGCGGTAGTCCGTCGATACCCCACGGTCCTTAGGCACAGCGCAGTCTGGATCTGGCCCGGTCAGCCTGACCTTGCGGATCCGGCTCAAATCCCCGACTACTCTTTTTTGACGACTGCACATCCGAACGCCGTCTTCACCGGTTATCTGCCGACTGGGTGCAATTATCAGCTGGCGACCGACAACATCATGGATCTCACCCACGCCGACTACCTGCACATCGGATCGCTGGACACGCGAGGAGCCGCCTCACGCGCCCGCCCCCAGGTTCGGCAGGAAAACTCGTCCGTTTTTTGCGACTGGTGGCTGCCGGGGAGTCACATCATGGGTGTCTTCGCGCCCCTTCTCAATCTCGACGATGAGAATGAGCCCGTTGACCAGTGGCTCGAGTTACGTTGGGAACCAGCGGCATCGATGTTGTTGCGCGCGGGTGTAACCCGAGCGGGACGCCCGAGGGGAGAGGGGTTCGAAGGTCTGGCCGTGCACGTGATGACACCGGAGACCGAGTCGAGCACCCACTACTTTTTCGCTAGCGCAAGGGAATTCATGCCCGAGGACGCCGTGCTGAACGAACAAATTCGCGCGGGTGTGACAGCCGCATTCACCTATCAAGACAAGCCGGTCCTCGAAGCGCAGCAGCGCTCAATCGGCGGGCAGCATCTCTTGAGTCTGAAACCTGTCGCCCTTCCAGGGGATGCCGGTGCACTGCGCGTTCGACGCGCGCTTAACGACCTTCTCGCTGCGGAGTCTCAGAAGCAAAAAGACGCGGTCTGTTAGGCGAGATCGCCCGTCCAGTCCATCAGTCGCCTGTTAGGTCACCGCAGCGGCGGCCAGGCAGCCGAATGCCCCCAGGGCGACAACCGTGCGCCAGGCATGAAAACGACGCCAGACAACCCGATAGTGTTCTGCCATCTCGGGTGCTTGCCCCTCAGGCAGGCGGCGGAACTTGGAGTTGATCGGTTCGGCAATCGTAATGGAGATCACGATCACCAGGGCGTCCAGAATCACACCCATCCAGGCGAGTATCCGTGCGCTATGCCCGCATTTGCTCGCAAACACTGCCGCAGCAACCGCCGTGATAATTCCGAGGATGGGCATCAGCGGATCCACCCGAAACAGCGATCGCCGAAAGTCAACCGCGTACTGATCGATGGGCATGCGGCGCCACAGGTTGGTTCGTTCAACGGCGAAAATCATAATTCCGCCTGTCCACAGGCCGCAGAACACGAGCATGGTCCATGCGCTGACTTGAACCGTTGTCATGGATGCGCCCCCCCCGACGGGGCCAGAAACTGGTGCGTCGCCTCATCGGCGCGCCGCGCGGCGGCCTCGTCGTAGCTCGCACCTCCCCGGCGCGCGAAGGCATGCCCAGCCTCCGGGTAATCCATGATCGACACTCGATTTCCAAGCGGCGTCAGGGCTTGTTTGATGGCGGCCTGGGCTTGCGGTGGGCACAACTGATCCTTGACCGCGATGTGCAAGAGAATCCGGCATTTCAACCGGCTCGCTTGATCCAGCGCTCCGTGGATACCCACTCCATAGTAGGAGACCGCGGCGTCAATCCCTGAACGCATGGCCAGCAGATAGGCGAGCTTTCCCCCGAGACAGTAGCCGACGGCGCCTAACTTACCGGCGAAAGCGGGCAGGGAGCGCACATGTGCTGCCGCCACGAGTGCATCATCCACCGCTTGTATCTGATCCAGCCCTTTCATCAAGCTCGTGGCGGTCTCACGGTCCTCGGGTTCGTTCGGGTCCAACTGGACGCCGGGCCGTTGACGCCAGAACAAGTCCGGCACAATGGCGATGTAGCCTTTTGCTGCATACTCATCGGCAATTTCGCGCATGTTGGCGTTGATGCCGAAGATTTCCTGCAGGAGGACCACTGCGTGTCCGGAGGGCGCACTGGGTACTGCAAGGTACGCGTTAAAAGATTTGTCCGCCTCGGCAGCCAGTTGCACCATGGAAGCTGTCATTGTCGTATCATCCTCGAAAAAGCCAGCTCGTGCAATAATATCAAAATATGAGAATAGTGCAATACCATGATTCGGCTCCCTTACGTTTCGGTTGGGTGCACGTCCTGAGGGATATCGCGTGACTACGTCGGACCGGCTGCTTTCGGTATTGGACTTGTTCAGCCTGGAACGCCCGGATTGGTCCGTTGAGGAGGCGGCAGCGGCGCTCCAGGTTGCGACCAGCACCACCTATCGCTACGTGGCTGCCCTCAGTGCCAAGGGGCTGTTGGCGCCACTGGGTGACGGGCGTTACGTGTTAGGCCCCACCATCATTCACTATGACCGGCAGATCCGACTGACCGATCCGCTCATTTCAGCGGCGCACAACGAGATGCAACGGCTGGCCGAGATGAACTTCGGTCGCACCATCGTGTTCATTTGCCGGCTATTGGGCGGACAGGTCATGTGCGTCGACCAGGTCTCACGGACGGATCTGCCCATGGGCTTCGGATACGAGCGCGGCCGTCTGATGCCCCTATTTGCAGGAGCGGCGTCCAAGATCATCCTGGCACATCTACCGTACCGGCAGCTGCGTGCGCTCCATGAGCGCGAGTCGGCCGCTTTTGCAGCCACGCGGCTCGGCAGCACTTGGGCCGAAGTGCGCGCAGCCCTGCAATCGATCCGGGCCGCCGGACATCTCGTCACCAGCGGGGAGGTCGATGTGGGAGTGCGAGGGGTCTCAGTGCCGCTGATCGATCACGAAAGCACGGTGCTGGCAAGCCTCAACGTGGCCGGCCCTGCGACCACGCTCGATTCCGATCTGGTGGCGCAGATCATCGAACAGCTCAAGACGGCGGCCGGTAGGATTCAAAAGGAGTTCCGCGAATTCACCTCGCGACCACGCCGCAAGCGCTGATGGGGGCTTGCCCTCTCAGCCGCCTCCGGCTAAAAGGGGGCATGATTATTCTCGAATGTAGAGAATGGAGAACGCAGTGAGACTCTGCCGGACGCGGCCGAACGCAGAAGGAAGCAACCCCCCATGAGCTCCCAGCCAACGATCTCCACCGTCGCTTCGATGTTGGTTCAAGCCAATCACATCCTGGCCCGCAAACAGGTCCTGGATGGCTTCGGGCACGTCAGTGCCCGTCATCCCGAGCGCTCTGATCGATTCTTGATAGCGCGAAGCATGGCGCCCGCGCTGGTCAGCGACGCAGACATCATGACACTGGATCTCGCCGGCGAGCCCTGCGACGGGGACACACGCAAGCCCTTTCTCGAGCGATTCATCCACGCCGCGATCTATAAGGCACGTCCGAACGTCGGCTCTGTCGTACATAGTCACTCGCCCGCAGTGATTCCGTTCAGCGTCGTTCCGAGTGCGCCGCTGCGCCCGACCTGTCACACGGCGGGATTTATCATCGATCAGGCTCCCATATTTGAAATTCGGGAAGCTGCCGGTGAGGCGAGCGACATGCTGATTACTTCCCCAGACCTTGGAACGGCTCTCGCGCAAAAACTCGGATCGAGCTCGGTCATATTGATGCGCGGACACGGATCGACCGCCGTAGCCCCCGATATTCGCCTCGCTGTCTATCGCGCCATATACCTGGAAGTGAATGCCAGGATTCAGAGCGAAGCGATGCGCCTGGGTCCCGTGATTTATTTGAATGCGGCCGAGGCCGCCAACATCGATGTGGTCAACGCGGCCCAGATTGAGCGCTGCTGGGACCTGTGGTGCCGTGAGATCCAATTGCCGGGCAGCGGTGGAACCGAAGGACCACGGTGACGCGTGAGTCAGATCCGACGGGTGACATCGGCAGCGGGTGCCTTGCCGTCGGCCACACCCCACCCGGCGACGCGCCGCAGTAGCCCGGCGCCCGGCCAGATCGCACCCCGCCAGGCGACGTGTTGATCTGGCCGTACGAGGATCAATGGGGCCTCGTAGAGAGCGCCGTAGCGTGCATCGGGAAGCTCGACGATTCGTAACGGTATGCCTGTGTCGGCGGCGTCCGCATGGATGCGGTCCAACACCTGCCGGGACAGGCTCGTCGTGCTGATCAACGTAAAGCCCGGGCCGAAAAGGTCGTACAACGCGCGATCCGCGTCCACCCACACGTGCGGAGCCAGACCGCCAGGACGGGCGCTCGGCCGATAAGTTCCGCCGCCTTTGGGCAGCGTTAGGGGCGGCCCTTCTGCCACGATGACCTCAGACAGTCCGAGGCAGTAGCCGAGGACGACCGGAAGACTATGGAACTCGCGGGCCTTCTCACGCGAAATAATGGCGCCCACTTCGCGACGCAGTGCGGCGCCGGAGGAATCGGCTGCTTCGAGACCTTCGCGCCAGAGTTGATTACCGAGCAGTCCATGGTTTGCCGCAGCCTCTTCGATCACCTGCTGATGCAGCGGCCGTCGCTCCATCTCGTAGCTCTCCAGAAGCGCGGGTCCGCCCCATCCCTCCAGGACGGCGCCGAGCTTCCAACCCAGGTCGACCCCGTCGGCGATCCCCATGTTCATGCCGTAGCCCCCAAACGGTGGGTGCAGGTGGCAGGCATCGCCGGCAAGAAAGATTCGTCCCCGTCGGTAGCGATCGGCGATGAATCGACTGGCGACCCACTCATCCGTGGACAGGACCTCATACGGCAGATCGATGCCGGTGGTGCGACGGATGAGCGTTCCTGCTTCCTGGTCGTTCAAACGCACGCCTTGTGGCACGGCGGTTGGCATGAAGAACCATTTGTCATCCCGATCCATGGGACCGATCAGGCTGGGCATGTCGGAGTTGACCTGCCAGTACATCACGGCGGGGCCATGCTTGTGGGCGTTGGCGAGGCCAGGCGCCCGAAACACGATGTTATAGTTCCGCGAAAGGCCGTGGGTGCCTTCCATTCGAGCACCAATGGTCTCGCGCACCCGGCTGCGTGAGCCGTCCGCTCCAACCAGGAATGCACTGCGTACCTCGAACGTCGCGCCGTTTGTCAGATCACGCACCTGACTCGACACGCCATCCGCCACTTCAGTGACGCTCAAAAGCTCGCAGCTGAAGCGCACCTGCACCGAAGGCAGGGTCGTCAAATGCGCGCGCAACACCTCTTCGAGCCGATACTGCGGAATCCACTGCGCGTGCTCGCAGTAGAGGTCATTCCGCACCGGCGCGCAGTTGAAAGCGTCAGCGAAGCGTGCGAGTTCCTCGGCCGCAAGACGGGTGACATACACAACATTCGAAGGGTAGCCGATGCCGAACGGCGCGGCCGAGGCGAGCTTGTCGGCAATACCCCAGCGTCGCAGATGTTGCCGTGTTCTGATGTGCGTGGTCTTCGCGCGCGGCGCGTAGCCGACGCGATCATTACGCTCGATGAGTAGACAACGATGGCCGCGCGAGCCGAGCTCGATGGCGAGTGCCAGGCCGACCGGACCGGCACCGACAATCAGGACGGGTGAGGAGAGGCAATCCATTCAGCCCGCCGGGCCGCAGCACGCTTGGCAGACGCAAAACGCTTCCCGCTGCGGAAGGTCGCGCATGTCACTCGTCGTCGTCAGTGCGGCTCAGAGCTTCGCAAACCGCGGACCAGCGGAAGGCCGAGAGGTCGACCTGTGCGTGCTCGGTGCCACAGCTCTTGCACTTGCGAGAGGCGGCTTGCGCGTTGTACCGCTCGCAGGCGGCCTGGTAGGCCTCCTGCGGTAGCCGCTCGTCCGCATTCCAGGTCTCGCGCGCGAGCTCGGTGCCGCAGCTCCTGCAGAGCCAAAGGACAGTTTCCTGGCCCGGTTTTCGCGCCTTGTAGCGCATCACGTGGCCGGGCTCGAGGGTGAGGATCCGATGGGCAACTCCGCCGGGCGCGTACACAAAATCTCCCGGCTCAACGTCAAAGTAGCGAACGGAGCCCTCCTGGAACACCACGCGCGAGCGGCCGCCGAACTGCGCGATCACCGTGTCTTTCTCGCAGAGAAGGTAAAACGGCTGGTCGACAGTGTTGCGACTCAAGTGCACCTGCGGATCCACCTCGGGTCGAAGCATCGGGAATTCGTCGAAGGAGCCGAGCTTCTCCGCCTCCCGGAAGAGATTGAACTGGTTCTTGCGCCGCGTCGCAATGCGCACACTCACGGGCGCCCTGCCTGCTCGAGGGCCTTGCGGGCCTGCTCAGTGATCTGCGTGGCCCGCACGTGCTGACCCCAGCCCCACGCCTGTAATGGGAAGGGCGGATTTTCATGCCCACATTTCGGGCAGCGGCGCCGCTCCGCTGAGGCGTTCCACGCTTCGGTGGCCTCGAGTGAGCCGCTGATGGTTGGCAGAACCGGTGCGCGCGAGGCCGCATCGTCGCCGTTGCCCCATTCGTATGTGAACACCTCGGTGTTGCACTTTTCGCACTGAAAGGTTTGAGCCTCGGGCTGATCGCCCTGCTCGAGTTGCCGTTGGGTGACGACGCTCACGGAGTAGAAGGGGGTTGTTGCATCGCCGCCCACGCCGTGGCTTCTGGGACCCACGAACACGTCCCCCGTTCTGCGGCGACCTTCGCCACCCAGGACCACCGCGACTTCATCGACGCAGTTGGTGTGCACGAAATAGCCGATACGGTGCTGCCCGCTGCCATCGTTCTTGAACGCGGAGCTGCAAGGGACGATGTCTCCGGGACCGACGTATGGGAACAGCGGGAGCAACTGCGTGTTGCCGCGTCGGGCCATCTCGAAGACGTTCACTTTCATCGGCTCCTTGTGTACCCCGGTCTTGGTTCTGTCTTCGCGCGTGTTCACGGGAGATTCTCCTAAGGCTTCTTAAAATTGACGATATAATCCATATTGACAAGTAATATTCAAATAGGCAAGAGTGGTTAAATGCGGCGCGCCGCGGCGGCGGCAAGCGCCGATGTGCCGCGCTGCGATCGTTCACCGGACAAGCCAAGGAGCCGCAGATGACCGCGCCAAAAATCACTCGCTCACTCACGCTCAATTTCGTCGGGGACTGGGGTCAGGCCAATTTTCATCGGGTGCTGGGCTGGTTGACCAATCAATTCTGTCGTCATGCCGGTCCCCGCAGTCGCACGGCGATCTGGAGCATCCGCGACGGAGGTTTCGAGGCGGTGCCGCTCGTTCACGGCGGCGAGGCCGATCTTTGCATCGTCACACCCGATAAACTGATGGCGAGAGCACTGACGGGGGAGGGGATCTTTCGCGGGCTGCCGATGCCAGACCTGCGTGCGCTTGCGGTCCTGCCCCAGAACGACGTCATGCTCCTGGCCATCGACCGGCGCTTCGGCATCCACTCTTTCGAGGAGTTGCGCCGCGCCAAACCCGCGTTGCGCATCGCTCGGTCAACCCATGACGGCACTAACTTCATCGGCTACGTGGCGGAGCGCTTCATGTCGGCCCACGGGCTCAGTGACGCCGAGCTCGAGTCCTGGGGCGGCCGCTACGTGAGCTTCCATCAGCCGAACGACTGTCTGGGTCTGATGCTGGGTGGGGAGGTCGACGCCGTCCTGCAAGAAGCCATCATGACGCCCTGGTGGGCGGAGGTCATGACCAAACTCAAGGCGGTGCCGATTCCGGCCGAGCCGCAAGCGTTGCGAGCACTCGAGAGCAACGAGGGGCTGCCCGCGAAAACGCTGCGCGCCGGTTACTGGCCGGGTGTGGAAACACCGCTGACGACGCTGGACTTTTCCGACTTCGTCGTGCTTGTCCGCGCGGACATGCCGGAAGACGTGGCCCACCTCCTCACCTGGTGTCTGGTCGAAACGCGCGGGATGATCGAGCAACAGTACCGGCATCTGGATCCCGAGCGCAGTCCACTCAGCTATCCGCTCGACCCGGCGAAAATGGCGCAACCCTCCATACCCCTGCACCCGGGCGCGCGTACCTATTTCGAGTCTGCCGGGCACCTCGCGCGCAACGGATAGCGGTGCAGGGCTCGAAATAAGTTGACATTACTTTGTCGATATGGAGTAATTTGTCGTTATAAGCCGTGGGTTAATTGTCCCGTACGAGAGGGCATAGGGCTCGCGGCACCATAAAGGGGGGCGGTCGATGCGCGTAGCGACTTTTGTCAAGGTACTACTGGCTTCAACGACGGCATGGGCACTGGCAAGTCAGTGCCAGGCCCAATCCGCACAAACTGCGAACACACAAACTTCGAACAACAGCGCGACGGTGGACTCTCTGGAAGAGGTGGTCGTAACCGCCACCAAGCGCGCGCAGAGCATTTCGCAGATTCCTGCCTCGATCAGCGCTGTCAGCGCCGCTGACATGCAGGCCAAGGGCCAGCGTGACCTCAGTGACCTGAGCGGCACGGTTCCGGGCCTGCAAGTCGCGCCGGATAACACCGACATATCGATCACCCTGCGCGGCGTCGGTCACTCGCTTTATTCGCCGGCGGCTGAAAACTCGGTCGCGCTGCACCTCGACGGGGTGTATCTCTCGCGGCCCGCGGATGCGCAAATGGCGTTCTTCGACGTAGACCGGGTTGAGGTACTGCGCGGTCCGCAGGGGACTCTATATGGCCGTAATGCGACCGGCGGCGCCATCAACATCGTTTCTAGTGCTCCTACCCAGGACTTCAGCGGCGAGACGACCGTAGGGGTGGGCAACTATGGGCGCACCGACTTCGAAACCGTCGTCAGCGGGCCACTCGCCGAGAACGTCCTCGGACGGCTGGGCGGCTTTTGCCATGAGCGATGGGATGGGTTCGGCAAGAATTTGTACACCGGCAACGACGTGGACACCTTGCACGAATGCGGCGGAAAAGCCGCTCTCCAGTGGACGCCCATCGACAAGCTGAAGCTGCTTGCACGCATGGACTACTACCATGCGAATGACAGTAACGGGCTGTATCACTATGTCGGGGCGGTCAACCAACCCTATCCCGGAGCCCCGACGCTGCCGCAATTGTTTGGCGCCAACCCCACGCCGAGCAATGTTCGGGACATCGACTCCGCGACCGATCCCAACCGCTACGCCAACATCTGGGGCTCATCCCTCAACGGCTCATATGAGTTGAACGACAGTCTCACCGTGAAATCCATAACGGGGTACCGAAGGACGGTTTCCGACTATATTACCCCCCTTGATAACAGTCCGCTGCCGCTCTACGGGCCGTTCACGCTCAACGCCGACTCCCATCAAATCAGTCAAGAGATGCAGCTCCACTGGCAGACGGATCACGTCTATGCCGTGTTCGGGGCCTACTATTTCGATGAATTGACCCGCTCCCACTTGTTCATCGACAGCTACCTGAATACCGGCATCCCCAGCATTGGCATTCCGACAATCTTCCCCAGTCCATTTGGGGTATTCACTCAGCAGGCGACTCTGGACACCACGGCAAAGGCAGTTTTCGGCAATGCCGACTGGAAGGTCACCGACAGCTTCCATCTGGGGGTGGGGCTTCGATACAGCGAGGAAAGCAAGCACAACGAGGGCTATCAGATTGCGTTCTTTCCTGCTCCCATCAACAACGTCAACGAGGGGCGTCGCTCGCACGGCGTCACCCCGCAGTTCACGGCGCTATACAACCTAACGGACAACGTCAACCTCTATGGAAATATAAGCCGCGGCTTCAAGAGTGGCGAATTCCTCGCCGGCACCACGCAATATGCCCTGCCCGAATTCGTGTGGTCCTACGAGGGCGGCGTCAAGGGGAGCCTGCTCAACGGAATGTTGAGCGGCAGCGCCGACGCCTTCTACTACGATTACACCAACCTTCAGGTGGAACGGGATGCGACTCCATATATTTTCTTCGATAACGTGCCCAAAGGAATCCTGAAAGGCATCGAGACCGAGGGTCGGGTCCGTCTACCGATGGGCTTTCAACTGGACGGCAACATCACGTTCCTGCAGTCGGAGCTCAAAAGCTTCATCACGCAAAACCCCGATCTTCCGGGCAGCCCCACCGTCAATCTGAGCGGCAACCGATTCCCTTTTGCTCCCAGCACTACCACCAACCTCGGCCTGCAGAGAACGTTTGGGCTTGAAAGCTTCGGCGATGGCGTGCTGCGCGTTGACTTCCAGCACGTGACCGACACGTTCGAGGATATCTTCAACACCACGAACACGAATTTCCGGCCGGCCTATTCGCTGTGGAGCGCGAGTTACAAACAGACCTTCAGTAATCACTGGTCTGCCCAGTTGTGGGGGAAGAACCTTACCAACAAGATCGTGTACCTGAACACCTCGACCAGTGCGCCTCCCAATCTCATCGTGCCGACATTGCCCAGCGTGAAGGTCCCTCCTTACCCCGTCGCTTCGCTCGAGGAGGCGAACCTCAACGAGCCACGCACCTACGGAATCAGTGTGCAATACAAGTGGTGAAGCCGTCCCGGCAGTATGCTAGTCTGCCGCGCATATGGCGCGTACGAAAACAGACAAAAGCGTGGGAGTCACCATTCGACAAGTGGCTAAGCAAATCGACAAGGGGTTGACCAGGACGACAGAGCGGCGTCAAAAAGCCAAAGTAAAGAAGCCACTGCGCCGCGGCTACACTGTCGAGGGAGCCGCCATGACGAATCTCATCCTCACGCTGTTTCGGGTGAATGGTCGCATGATGAGGGCTGGGGACGACCTCGTCCGCGACCTTGAGCTCACTTCCGCCAGGTGGCAGGTTTTCGGTGCCATCCGCGACAGGCCGCGCACCGTTGCCCAGATCGCCCGCCATTTCGAGTCGACGCGGCAAGGTGTGCTGTGGGTCGTCAGTGGCCTGTTGAAGTCCGGCCTGGTCGAGCTCGTCGACAATCCCGATCACAAGCGTGCGAAGCTCGTAAGTCTCACTGAGCATGGCCGCGAGATTCACGACAAAGTGGTCCGTCGCCAGGAGGACTGGGTGAACTCGTTTTCCGGCCGTTTCACCTTGGAGGAAATCCGCACGGCGGTCGGTGTGCTCGAGCATTTGGGTCGAGAGATGAGCGTTTAGAAGCCGGCAGAGTGTCGGCCGATTCCGGCCCCCGTTCCCAGGTCCGCTCAAGCCGCTTGAGTGATAGTCCTAGTGCGCCGCAGAGTCAGTACGACGCCCAGAGCAATAAGGGCCGGGAAAGCCGTAAACAGGAACACCCACTGGACCGCAGAAACCAGGCTGAGCAGGATTCCTCCGGCCATGGGGGCGAACAGGGCACCGAGTCGTCCGACACCGATGGCATATCCGGCCCCACTCACCCGGATCTCTGGGGGGTAGTAGTGATTAACCAACGCGATGAGGCAGAACTGCGAGCCCAGAATGGCTGCGCCTGAGATGGCGATGGTGATCAGAAAGGCAGAGCCGGTTTCAGGGAGCACCGCGAGCGCGATGACGCTGGCGGCTGCGCACAGGTAGGCCACGGAAAGGACCGTGGGTGGGATCAGGCGGCGCATCGCGAACGCCATCGATATACCGCCGATGACTCCTGAAGCATTGAACAGCGATGTCGCGGACAGCGACGCGGAATTGGCAAGCCCGCGGTAGGCCAGCAGGCTGGGCAGCCAGCTGATGAAGAAAAAAACCAGCATCATGTTGGTAAAGTTGAGTACCCAGAGGAGGATCGTCGTGGTCCGCCGCGCAGGAGTGAACAACGCCGAGATAGTCGAGCGCGGACGCTCGGGTGGAGCGACAAAGGTGACGTCATCCGCGAGCGATGCACCCAGGCTCACCAGTAGCCGCCGTGTTTCACTGGGTCGCCGGGCGGCGAGGAAGGACGGGGATTCGGGCAGCCAGAGCGTGCCCATCACGAAGTTCAGTGCAATGATGGCTCCGCCCACCAGGAACACCCCGGCGTAGCCGTGCTGGGCCAGGTGGCTCGCGACCAGGCCGCCGACGGCGGAGCCCAGGGGGTAGCCGCAGCTCACCGCGACCACGGCCACGATGCGCCATCTGGAGGGTGCGGTCTCCATGGCGATGGCGAAGATGTTGGGCATCGCGCATCCGACGCCAAGGCTGGCAAGGATTCGGATGGGCAGCAGTGTATGCAATTCGGTCGCGAAGGCGCTCGCGGTGGCGAAAATCGCTCCCAGGAGGAGCCCCGCGAGGCCGACCACGCGCCGACCACGCCGATCGCCCTGCGGCGCCAGGAGCACGCTGCCGAGCAGGATGCCCGACACCGAGGCGGTGAGCAGCAGGCCGACCTGGCCGCGCGTCAAATCCCAGCTCTTGGCCAGCAGCGGGGCGGCGAGGGCCATCACCTGCACGTCGTAGCCTTCACCCGTGGCGATGGCGACACACAGCGCGAGTATGCCGAATAGCCGGGGCGAGAGGCGCAGTTGCGCCAAGACATCCTCGACTCGGACCGCAGGTTGCGTTGAGGTAGTTATGACGGCTCCCCTTCGGCGATGCGCCGAATCCAGCTTTCGTATAAATTGAATATATCTTGTCAATTTGCACCGTATTTGTCAACATCGGCGGCATCATTTATCACCAACGCTAGTGCGGCCGCTGCGCCGCCAGGAAGTGCTCGATGCGATTGCTCAAATTCGCGACCCCCGCCGGGCCGGCACTCGGGGTCGAAGTCCGCGGCCGGGTGGTTGATTTGAATGCGAGGGGGTTCGGTTTCGGCACTTGGGAGTCGGCCATCACCGCGGGCGCTGCCGCACTCGCCGAGGCTGCGAAGCTGGCCGCGGCGGGTGCAGGTGAACACGCCCTCGCCGCTGTTCGATTGCTCGCGCCGTTGCGGCCCGGTAAGTATCTCGCCATCGGCATGAACTACCGCGAGCACGCGCAGGAGGCTGAAAGCCTGGGCATCGAGACCCCGAAGCGTCAATTGTGGTTCAACAAGCAAACCACCTGCATCAACGGACCCTTCGACGACATCGACCCTGGCGTGTCCGAACAGGTGGACTATGAGGTGGAACTCGGTGTCGTGATCGGCCGCGCGGCCAAGAATGTGGCCGCCGAGCACGCGCACGAGCACATCTTTGGCTACGTTGTCGCCAACGACGTGTCGGCGCGTGACTGGCAGTTTCACTCGCCCACATTCACCCTGGGGAAGTCGTTTGACACGCACGGGCCTATCGGTCCCTGGATCGTGACGGCGGACGAGATCGCCGACTGTCACAAGCTTGATCTGCGCTGTTTCGTCAACGGCGAGCTACGCCAGTCGTCGAACACCTCGAAACTCATCCATAACGTTCATCAACAGATCGAATATCTGTCCACGGCCTTCACCCTGGAGCCGGGTGACTTGCTCGCCACCGGCACGCCGGCGGGCGTCGGAGTCGCTCGCAAGCCGCCGGTCTTCCTACGGGCGGGGGACGTGGTTCGCTGCGAGATCGATGGCGTGGGCACGATCGAGAACCGCATCGCGCCTCGACGCTGACCATTCATCCTCGAGGGGGGAACACCGCAATGGCTATCCTTGGAGTGCTGTCTCTGGCGCTGGAGATTCCCGACATCGCGCGGGGTGTGAAATTCTACACTGACGCGGGACTCGAGGCCGAAGTCGACGGACATCGTGCCAGGTTCCACTGCCGGGGACAGGCGCGCACCTGTCTGGAACTCTTGGGCGGCGCACCTCGCAAGAGATTGCATCACGTGCGGTTGCGCGCCGAGCGTCTTCCGGCAGTGCGGGCGGCGGCTCTCGCGGGCGGCGGCACCGAGATACCGCCGCCCGAGGGCTTTGACAGCGAGGGCCTATGGCTGCGCGATCCTCATGGCATGTGTTTACATCTGGCCGAGGCCGAGCCTGATTCATCGCTACCGCGCGAATCCGCCTTTGCCATCAACAGCCCCGGCCATATCGTGCGCACGCGGCGGCCCGCAATTCTGCCGAAGAAGGCCTATGATCCGGTGTGGCCCCGTAGGTTGGGGCACGTCGTGGCGTTTACTCCGGATGTGGACGCCAGTATCGCCTTCTACACTCGCTGTCTAGGCATGGGCCTGGCCGACCGCGCCCAGGATGTCATCGCCTTCCTTTGCTGCAGGCGCGACAGCGACCATCACGTCGTGGCCTTTGCGAAGTCGCCGGGTGTTGGATTTCATCATGCGAGTTTCCAGGTCGGCGACCCTGATGAAGTGGGCAGAGGCGGCCGTCGTCTGCAAGAGCTGACCGGCAAGGGTGATTGGGGTGTCGGACGGCATACCATCGGATCGAACTTTTTCCATTACATCCAGGATCCCTGGGGAAGCTGGTTCGAGTACTACTCGGACATGGACTTCATCGACGATCATGCTCTGTGGTCGCCGACCAACTACGACCTCGAAGACAGTCTGGCGAATTGGGGACCTGCCGTTCCCCACGATTTCGTCCATAACTACGAAGCAGATAGTTGACAAAACAAGTCGTAACAGCAAATATTTGTCAAGGATGTGCTTGCGGCCGTCGCCGCGGGATGCGCTTATGAGTTCGCCCAAGTCCGCGGTCGGGGCCGCCGGCCAGGCCCTGCTTCAGGGGGGTCTCGATCATCTTTGCCTGGGCTCGCCGGCGCCGGAGGAGTTGGCGCGGTTTTATGCGCGCGCGCTCGGCCTCAGTCTTACCTCCACCGAAGGGGGCTGGTGGGGAGAAGGGAGTCAACGCCGTCTGCATTTCGTGGCTGGCGCGAAGCACTCTCTCGGCTATGCAGCTTACAGGGTCGCGTCCGCGGAAAGTCTGGATGCGTTGCGTCAGCGGCTCTTCGAGGCCGGCGCTACCGTCCTTCCCTCACCGTCGCCTCGCTTTCCGCGCGGCCTCTGTGTTCGAGATCCCGACGGCAATCACCTCGTGTTCGATTTCGCCCCTGAGACTGAGGTTGTGTCCTGCCCCGGGCAGGTCCGGGCGGCGCGTTTACAACACTTTGTTGTGGCCAGTCGCAACGCCTCCCGGATCTCGGGTTTCTTTCAAGACGTGCTCGGCTTCCAACTGTCGGACAACGTCGTCGATGAACAAGGAGCGGTGCGAACCTCCTTCCTGCGTTGCAGCGAGGAGCATCACAGCTTTGCGGTATTCCAGGCACCGGAGAATCGGCTCGACCATCATTGCTACGAGGCGAGTGATTGGAATGCCATTCGCGACTGGGGCGATAGCATGGCAGGCGAACGGATTCCGATCGTGTGGGGGCCCGGGCGGCATGGCCCCGGCAACAATCTCTTCCTCTTCATACACGACAGCGACGGCAACTGGGTCGAGATCTCCGCCGAGCTGGAGCACGTCGCGACCGGCCGCCCCGCGGGCGTATGGCCGCACGAGGAGCGAACTTTGAATACCTGGGGCCGCGGCTTTCTCAGAAGCTGACCCGTCCGACAGAGAACAGGAGAATTCGATGAGACTCGCCAGCTTCCGCATCGGCGATCGCGATACTTGGGGCATGGTCGAGGGCGATCAGGTTCTCGACCTTGGCAACGTATACGGTGAGCGTTTCACCGGCCTTCGCAGCGTCATCGCCGCAGGCGCGTACGCGGAGTTACAGGCCGCCGCGGCGGCCAAGGCGGCGAAAGTCCCGCTTGCCTCGGTAACCTTATTGCCCGTCATTCCGGATCCCGGCAAGATTCTCTGCATCGGGCTCAACTACGACACGCATCGACTCGAGACCGGTCGCGAGAAGTCCGGTTACCCGGCGGTGTTCACTCGCTTCGCCGATTCCCAACTGGGGGCCGGCCGACCGATCGTGCGTCCTAAGGTATCCACGCAGTTGGACTACGAAGGTGAGCTGGCGGTCATCATCGGCAAGGGCGGCCGTTATATTCCGGCGTCGGAGGCGATGGCACATATTGCCGGATACGCGTGCTACAACGATGCCTCCATCCGTGACTGGCAGCGTCACACCCACCAGTTCACACCCGGCAAGAACTTCCCGGGCACAGGCGCCTTCGGGCCGTGGATGGTGACCAGCGAGGAGATTCCGGATGTCACGTCCCTGAGCCTGACCACGCGACTCAACGGTCAGGTCGTACAGCAAGCGCGTCTCGATCAGCTCATTTTCCCCATACCGGAGCTGATCGCTTACTGCTCCTCCTTCACCCCGCTCGCGCCGGGTGACGTCATTGCTACCGGCACACCGGGGGGCGTGGGGGCCAGGCGCGAGCCGCCGTTATGGATGAAGGCGGGCGACCGAGTGGAAGTCGAGATCTCCGGCGTGGGACGGCTCGAGAACAGTATCGAGGACGAATGAGCCCTGCCTTTTTTCCGGTCGTCGTGGTTGGCGCGGGCCCCACCGGCCTGACTCTTGCCAACTTGCTCGGTCTGCAGGGCATCCCAACTCTTCTAGTGGAAAAAAATGCAACTACCGTGCAGGAGCCGCGCGCCGTCTCCATCGACGATGAGTCCCTGCGTACCATGCAGGCAGTCGGGTTGGTGAGCCAGGTTCTACAGCACGTCATGACGGGCTACGGCTCCCGCTACCTCGATTCTGCGCGCCGCTGCTTTCTCGAGGTCGCACCCACCCAGGTCATCTACGGGTATCCCCGTCGCAATGCCTTCCGCCAGCCGCAGCTCGAAGGACTGCTGCGCACGGGGCTCTCCCGATTCGAGCACGTAACCACGCGGTTTGGCTGGAACCTGGATCGCTTCGCGCAGAATGAAAGCGAAGTGGCGCTCACTCATACCGATCCGCAAGGCGCGAGCCAACAGGTGCGCTGCGCCTGGCTCGTGGGTTGTGACGGTGCTTCCAGCTCCATTCGCAGTGCCCTTGGATTGAATCTGGAAGGTGAAACCTTTGCGGAAAGATGGTTAATCGTTCAACCTGGAGGACTCGCCCGCGCCGTGTAGCGACACGCTCGTCTTCTGTGATGTGAGTCGTCCCTGCATCGCCCTCCCGGGACCTGACTTTACGCGCCGCTTCGAGTTCAAGTTGCGCGAGCACGAGACTTCCGAAAGCGTTCTGGCGGAGGGCATGGTGGCGAAGCTCCTCGCCGCTCACGGCGCGGCGCCGAAGAGCCGCATCGTGCGCAAGACCGTGTATACCTTCCATGCGCGAATTGCGCCTGCCTGGAAAGTGGGCCGCGTGATTCTGGCGGGCGACGCCTGCCATTTGAGTCCTCCTTTCGCAGGCCAAGGCATGAACAGCGGAATCCGCGATGCCCATAATCTGGCCTGGAAGCTGGCCGCCGTGATCAGCGGCAAGCTCGGGCCGAATCTTTTGGAGACCTACGAGCAGGAGCGCAAGGGTCACGTCAGGGAGATGATTCAGCTCGCGCTGCGCATGGGGCGCATCATGGGGCCCTCATCGCGCCTCGCCGGTGCGCTCACACGGCTGACCTTCCGTACCCTCGGTATGTGGCCGCCGGCCCGCGACTATTTCGGCCAGATGAAGTACAAGCCCAAGCCACGCTTCCGCGCTGGGTTCCAACTGGGCACCCGCGGCCCTTGCGCGGCCCTCGTGGGTCGGCTGATACCGCAGCCCACCGTGACGACGCCGGAGGGTGACCAGGTTCTGCTCGACCACGTGCTCGGCGACGGTTTTTCGCTCCTGGCGCTCACCGAGGACGTAAAGCGTTTCGCCACCGCCGCGCGCACCTGGGCTGGCATCGAAGTGAAGTTGGTCGTGTTGAAGCGTGACGCCGATCCCATCCGTTTCGACGGCCTCACGGTCGTTGTTGGTGATTCCTCCGCCTTACTAGGATCTGTTGCCCCGGAAGTGCGAGAGCTCGTACTGCTGGTCCGGCCCGACCGATACGTCGCCGCCGCATTTGCGGTCGCGCACGTTGCCGGCGCGGCGCGAGATTTCGAGGCACTTCGCGCCGCGACGTGGGGAGAGCTGCGCGCCGTCGCTTCAATAGCATGAGATTCGAAGGCACGGCATTGCACAAATGAGAGGAACTCACGTGATGACGAAATTCTCATCGGGCACGTTAACGGATCGGCTGGAGATACGCGAGGCGATCGATAATTGGGTGCTCTGGCGCGATGCGGGTGATTGGGACCGTTTCTCCACGGTGTGGCACTCAGACGGGTGGATGGTGGCGACCTGGTTTCAGGCGCCGGCGGCCGACTTCATTGACAGGAGTCGCAACGCATTCGACGCCGGGCTGCGGGTTCTTCATAGCCTCGGCGGCAGCAGTATCGATGTACGCGGATCGAGAGCCATTGCGCAAACAAAGATGGAAATTGTCCAGAGGGCTCCCTTGCATGGGGTATTGGTTGATGTGGCTTGCCGTGGCCGCTTCTGGGACGCATTCGAGAAACAGGATGGATGCTGGCGCTTGCTGTTACGCCGGCTTGTCTACGAGAGTGATCGGATGTCTCCGGTTGATCCTGGCGCCAGCGTCTCGCTGGACAGCGAGCTTTTAAATGCCTACCCCGAGGGCTATCGACACCTTGCCTACCTACAGACCCAGTTGGGACTGCAGGTGGTGAACAATTTGCCAGGCACTCGCGGGCCGGAGATTGAAGCCCTACGAGAGGTAAGCGCTCGCTGGCTGGAGGACGGGCGGAGGACCGCCTTGTGGAGCAAGCTCTCCACTGTTGGCTGAAGCATCAAATCACAGCGCTCG
The DNA here is from genome assembly GCA_963807505.1 of uncultured Gammaproteobacteria bacterium. Lineage (GTDB taxonomy): Bacteria > Pseudomonadota > Gammaproteobacteria > Steroidobacterales > Steroidobacteraceae > Bog-1198. The sequence continues at coordinate 833,807 of CAWECC010000004.1, forward strand.
CGGCACAATGGTCCAAGAGAAGATGACAACCACTTTGGCGGTACTATGGTCACCACGGCGCGCGCGCTCGTCCTGATAAAAATAGCTCGTACCGCCGTCCCGGTGCGTACCCGCAAGGGCAATCTGAAACGGTCCTTGGGGGCCATCAATCGTGATCACGACCGGCAGTGCTCATTGAATTCCAGGAAATGGCCCCGGCCATCACCGCCGTAAAGGCCATTCCTGGTAGCTCCGCGACTGACATCTCCAGCCGCCGGAGCCCGTGCCGTCAAAATCCGTAGTTCACCGACAGTCCGATAGTACGCGGCCGGAACGTATTGTAGGTCACCAAATTGGAGGTGGCGGGAAGCTGGAACGCGCCCAACTGCGGAAGACTATTGAAAACGTTATTACAGAATAATGTCACGTCGAGCTTATCCCTGGTGTAGCCGAATCGTGCGTTCACAAGGTGCGTGGGCGGATCGGGCGTGATCAGGGGTTCGTAGTTGGGCGAGCCCGGAATTCGGGTTGCAAACGGCCCCGGATTTCGGCTGTGATACTGATACTCACCCCGCAGAGTGAGTTTGTCGTTCGAAGACAGCGGTATATCGTAGTTGGCCGACGTGTTCACATCCCATGGGGGGTTCACCTGTGGTGCAAGGCCGATCGTGTCACCCGCTTGAACCAGCGGCGTCCCATTATTGGCATCGACATTGTCGGTATAGCGGGCATCGACATAGCCGAAATCGACATTGAGCCGCAGCTTGTCGGTTACAACCCCTTGCAAGGCGACGTCGAAGCCTTTGCTTACGGCATTGCCAGAGTTGGCGGTATAGGCAACGCCGCACGTCGCGACCACCAGTTGCTGAATATTGCGCCAATTCACACGAAACACACTCGTATCGATCTGCAGCCGCCTATCGAAGAACTGATTCTTCGCGCCTATCTCATAACTCGTATCGGAATCGGATTCATAGGGCGGTACAGTTTGATCGCAACTAGTCGGAAGCGGAGCATTGCCACCACCGACACGAAAACCCTTGGCCCAGGACACGTAAAACAGATTGTTGGGATCGGCCTGGAAAGAGAGCCCGGCCTTAGGTGTATTCGGGGTTTGCTCTATAGCGGTGTACGCAATGGGGGGCGCACCCACGTTGTAGAGACCAGAGCCACTGTAGTTGACCTCATGCGTTCTCACGTGGGCGACGCGCTCGCCCAATGTAACAGTCCATTGTCGGGTGAGATGAAGGTCGCCCTGACCGAACACAGCGATCTGATCATCCGTGACCTGTTGGCTGATGTAGTAAAAATCTCCGCCGGAAGGCTGAATAAATTGGCTGCTCAAGGCTTGGGTGTCTATCTGCGTTCGATGATCGTTGAACACCCCCGCAACCCAGGTGAAGAAGGCATCCGGATGATTGGAAGCAAGTCGGACCTCTTCCGTGAATCCATTGATACTCTGCAGGCTGGTTAGCGGAGTGACGTCCGCCGCTGAAGTGGGGTACCACGGCCCAATGGGGCTGCCAAAACCGGCCAAATCGGTAAAGGGACCGTATACGGTGCTCAGGTCACTGCTTTGAACAACCGAACGATTCATGTAGGACGCCATGACTGTCAAGTCGGCAAATGGAAGATGATCTTCGGCCTTGATCGAAGCGACTTTAAGGTCGTCCCCCACATGTTCAGGCAATAGAGCGCCGTCAACGAACTTTTGGTCCGACACATCCGAAAGGACTCCATAGAAACGCGAAGCGTCGCCGACGCGGGTTTGTTGGAAGTAAAACGAAGGCGAAATGAGGAAACCATCGCTGACCTGCAAGGCCAGTGCGGCTCTGAGCGCGAGCTTGTCATCCTTGTTCGCATTCGGCGTCACCTCTCCCGTGAGAAGATTTTCATGGTTAATGTAGCCTCCGTCGTGACGATCCCAGGCGCTGACGCGAAAGCCTAAAACATCCTGAATGATGGGACCGCCCGCCGCGGCTCCGATTTCGGCGCTTGGAGTGCCACCCTCCGTCGTCGCTATCTCCGCATGAGTAAAACCGCTGAACTGCGTCAGGCTGGGAGCATTGGAAACGAAGCGCACCGCACCCGCCTCCGAACCTGCACCGAACAGGGTGCCTTGTGGACCGCGTTCCACCTCTACCCGATTCATATCGAACGCCATGGGAAATACGACGCCGACATTTCCAACGGCGGGAAGCCGTGACTGCAGGGGTACATCGTCTAGATAGATGCCGACGACCGATGCTCCGACCGCGGCATTCATGCCGCGGATCGAAACAGTATCGATCGTCGCGGCATAGCCGTTCGGCAGCTGGAATTGGAGACCCGGTGTTATTGCCGCAATGTCAGCGATCCCTTTGATGTTGGCCTGCGCAAGATCTTGTTGGCTGAGAGCGGAAACACTGATAGGCACTTTCTCGACGGACTCAGCGCGTCGCGTCGCGGTAACCACGATCTCCTCAATTTTGGCCCCGCTGTCTTGCGCCGGATTGGATTGGGGCGAAGTGGAGTCTTGAGCCCTTGCAGCGCAAGCAAATATCGCTGTGAGAATGGTCGCTATCAGGATGCCTTTGCCCATCAAAGCACCAGGTTCCTCGCAACATGTCTCAGAAGGCAGGAACTCATCTGTTCTCTCTTCGATAACGATGCTAACTCCGCACATTGTCGTCTCCCCCATATCTCCGGCCGGTTCTGACGGCCTTAGGTTGTTGAATGTTCACCGAAAAGTGATACAGCCCCGCAGGATGGAAGCGCAGCCATTCGACGTGCGACGCGAAGGCGTCGATAGTTTTCTTTGATAAGAGATCTGACCAATGGCTTGCCAAGAATCCCCCAAAACACCAAGTGATATGATGTTGTCTCTATGATGTATAACTTGTCCAGGAGGCCGGGTCAAGGAAATCAGTAAATGCGTGCGTCGAGCGTGTCGCAGTGCGACGTACAGGTATGATCACGGGCCGGCCGCAAGCACAGAGGTGTCCGGGTTGACCGAGGCGTTGAGCTCACGACCCTTGTCGAGGAAGCGTTGTTGCTCTTCCATCGGCACGAAGGAGCCGCCCGTGGTCCAGTAGATGTGGGTGGCCGCCGCAGGATCGACTTTAATCAATCGCCTGACGCCCGCGCTCTTCAGCAGGGGTAGCCCCAGGAATCCGGCCGCCGCCGACGGCTCCACCATGAGCCCCGTCTCGTGCGCCAGGCGATGGACAATGCGGAAAAGGTCGTCGTCAAGCACGGTGTAGACACCGCCGATGAGGTTGCGCACCAAGCCGTAGACGAGTTCAGACGCCTGGGCGACCGCAAGGCCGTCGGCCTCCGTCCGATTATCCAGGCCGACCGCATAGACGGACTGCGGCCGGTCCGAGAGCAGACGGACGAACATTGCCGGCGAGGCGGCGGGCTCTGCCCAGAGGCAATGAACCGAATCGCCAAAGAGATGCTTCAGGCCGAACGTAATTCCGCCGGGTGCCCCGCCGACGCCGCAGGGCAGGTAAACGATGAGCGGGTGATCCTGATCGACCGCCACGCCGGCATGGTCGAGTTGCCCTTTGAGCCTCAGCGCCGCGACGGCGTAGCCCAGCAACAAGGCGACGGAATGCTCGTCATCGACGAAGTAGCCCAATGGGTCTTGCTCGAGTTCCCGGCGGCCGGCGTCAACCGCGGCTGCATAGTCGCCCCTGTGCTCAACGACCACTACTCCATGGTCGGTAAGCCGCTTTTTTTTCCAGGCCTTGGCGTCGTGGGACATGTGCACGACGGAGCGGAAGCCCAGGGCAGACGCCATCACGCCGATGCTCAATCCAAGATTACCGGTGCTGCCGACGCCAATCGTGTGCTGCGCGAAGAGAGCGCGAACTTTCGGCAGGAGCAGCAGGGCAGGGTCGTTCCCTGCACGGAACAACCCCGCGCGACAGGCCAGGCCCTGAGCGAATTTCAAGACCTCGAAGACGCCGCCACGGGCCTTGATCGATCCGGCAACAGGCAGAAGGTGGTCGGCTTTGATGTAGTGCCGGCCGCTCACGGCCATGCCATACAGTGCCTCCGCCTCGGAAAACGCGAGCAGCGGCGACTCTATCAAGCCCGACGAGGCCTTCAACTCTGGGAATAGCGTCATGAGCGCGCCACTCCAATCCTGAAGAAAGGCAGCCGCGTCCGTCACATCCCGAAAGGTAATATCTTGTGTCTGCGTGTTCTTTTCCGACGCCGAGCCGCCGAGGTCAGGGAAAGGCGGCAGCCAGAGGCGGGGCTGCCTATCCTTCAGCAGATCAAGAAGCTGGGCCGCAGACCCATTCGCAATGGGGCTATGAGGCAAGTCGGCGCTCGATATGTGTCATCGACATATCTCCATACAATGTTCGGCGCTCCCTCGCCGGAAAGGAGCTGGGCAAATGTACTTGCTAGACCACAGCGAAGTCCCCATCGACTTCGACAGAAAAGCCTCTGGGCAGGGAGCCGACGCCAAGCGCTGTTCGGCTGTGGCGTCCCGCATCGCCAAAAACGTCGACCAGAAGATCGGACGCCCCATCGATTACCGTGGGGTGTTCTGTGAAGTCTTCGGTCGCGTTGACGAAGCCGCGAATACGCAGGCAGGCGGAGACGCGGTCCAAGTCGCCGTCCAAGGCCACGCGCAACTGCGCGATCATGTTGATCGCGCATAGTCGCGCCGCCTGATATGCCTCCTCGCGCGATATAGTCTTGCCGACTTTCCCGACATACATGTCACTCCCGCTCAGCCGCGGCACTTGCCCCGACACGAGGACAACGCCGCCGTGAAAGCGGACCGGCACGTAGTTGGCGCTCGGTGCTGTGAGCTTGGGAAGCTCGATTCCGAGCGCTTCCAGTCGCTTGTCGATAATCCTAAACAATTTGAACTCCAGTCTCGAGGGTTCAACCGAAGAATGTCTTGAAAGCATCGAGGACGACGCCTCGATCGCCGACCGCGTAGATGACGTCGTGCTTGTCGATCGTTGTGCAAGGATGGCGGATGCCGAACTCGATGATGTCGCCGACGCGTACATCCAAACCTTCGGGGAAGGTTACAAATGAATGCTGATCGTTGAGCTTGCTGGTCTTGGCCGCGCCTTCCAGGGTCAGATGGGGTTGACCACCGCGCCAGGATCTCAAGGGAACCGGGTTTCCTTGATCGTGGGCGGCGTCGCGCATTCCCAGGCCGCACACGGCCAGGCCGGGGGATGGGCAACTCAAGGTTTCCGCCCAAAGCCGCATGGCCGGCCTGAACGATTGGCCGATTCGCGCCGACAACTCGGGGCCGAGTAGGCCGCGCGCGACCAGGCGATCCAGCCGCGCCTGGGTTTCGCCGTGGTCACCGAAATAGCAGGAGCCGCTTCGGAGCATTAGACGCGTGTTGCCGTCGTGCTTGAGCAAGTCGCTGGCCTGAGTGATGACGAGGTCAAACAGGCTCGAACTGCCCATCGACAGGAGCAGCGGCGCGTTGGGGCCGACACGGCGGCGCAGAGCGGTCAGCGCGTGGGACACTCTGGCCAGCAGATCACCCAAGATGGCTTGGGTTTCGGCGAAATCAGCGCGTAGCGCGGTGCCCTCGTAAGCAGCAATGCCTCCCAGCGTGATTCCAGGGGCACCGTCGGTGAATGCGCCCAAAAGCGCCTCGAACTCGTTGTCCGATCGCACCCCGCTCCGACCGCATCCAACCTCGAGCAGAATGCGGAGCGTCGGCAAATCACTTCCACTGCGCCAGACATCCGTCAAGGCGTCGAGACCGTCGATTGAATCCACAAACAGATATAGTTCGGCGTCCCGGTAGCTGCGGCAGAGTTCTGCGAGGCGCCGCGCCGCCTTCCCGCCGCCGATTTCGTTGGCGATGACCACGCGGCGAAAACCGGCCCGCAGAAAAACCAAAGCCTGGCGCAGGTCGGCAACCGACACGGCCCAAATGCCCGCCCGCGCGAAGCGCCGCGCGAGGGCAGGCGACATGGATGTTTTGAAGTGCGGAGCCAGGAGCACCTCATGGCGCCTAGCCACACGCATCATGGTTTCGATACTGTCATCGAGGATGGAGGGGTCGATCGTCAACAACGGCAGGGGCATGCGGCCGCCGGTCGGGCTCAGGTTAAATTTCCTCATGTCATCCGATGACATGGCTTCCACATCATACGGTACGCCTCGCATGTGTGGCTCAAGCGTGAAGCGATCAAATTGAGACACAGAGGAGCCCTCGTCTTGCGTGAAATCGCAGAGAGAGCCATGATGTTGTGGCGGGGTTGGTGTCATGGGGTATTATGACTGCCTCTAGAGATCATTTGTCAATAGAAATTCTTTCGGCAATACTCACATCGAAAAGCGCCGCTGGGAGTTCGCCGAGGAGTGCAAAAATTTGCGCAAGAAATCTGGGCTGAATAGGTCGTATGACTATGTCGTGGTAGGTGCCGGGTCGGCGGGATGTGTGGTGGCGAACCGTCTGAGCGCCGATCCGGCACGCAACGTGCTTCTCTTGGAAGCCGGAAAGTCGGACCGCAGTCTGATCGTTGACGTGCCCTTGGGCGTGAATTGGGTCGTCGGGGGCGCCAGGGACTGGCAATTCCAAAGCGAGCCTGAGCCGGCCATCTACGATCGCCGGCTAAAATTGCCTCGGGGAAAGGTCCTGGGCGGTTCGTCCACGATCAATGGGATGATTTACGTCCGCGGTCACGCGGATGACTACAACGAGTGGGAGTCTCTCGGAGCGGCGGGTTGGTCCTATGAGAGCGTCCGGACGTACTTTCGCCGCTCTGAAACATGGGGTGGTCCGCCAGCGGAGGATCGCGGCACCTCGGGACCGCTCTCCGTGGTCATGGGACGATACAGAACCCCGCTCTTGGAGGCCTTCATCGCAGCGGGGAAGCAATTGGGCCATCGGTTTCTCGAAGACTACAATCGGGGCGATCACGAGGGCTTCGCGTGGGTGCAGTATAGTCAGGAAGCCAAACGAGCGATCCGATGCTCGAGTGCACGGGCCTATCTGAGACCGATACAGCGGCGGAGGAATCTGACCGTCCAGACCAATGCCCGAGTCGCGGGCCTGGTGTTGAATGGGCGCCGTTGCACGGGCGTCCGCTACCTCGTCGATGGCAGGGAAGAAGTCGTCAATGCGCACGAGGTCATTTTGTCGGCGGGCGCCTATATGTCGCCCTACATCCTCATGAGTTCGGGCATTGGTCCTGCCGATGAACTGCGCGCGGCGGGAGTCGTTGTGCGGCATGACTTGTCCGGTGTGGGGCGCAATCTTCAGGATCATTGCGGCAGTCTCATTCAATCTGCTTGCACGAAGCCGTTGACCTATCACTCGCTGAGCAGCAATCCGCTGCGCGGCGCCAAGGCCATCTTCGAATACCTGTTCACGAATTCGGGGCCGATTTCCGTGTTTCCGATGAGCGCGCACGCCTTCTTGCGCAGCAGTCCGCAAGAGAGTCGCCCCGACCTGCAGTTCCAGTTCTACCCCGTAAGCCGGGATCTGCGGGGTGGTAGCGGGAAGATCGGTACATTCAACGCCTACACAATCCAATGGGGCGGCATGCGTCCCAGGTCGCGAGGGACCGTCACCCTGAAGTCCAGCGATCCGCTGGCTGGACCCAGGATTCAACACAATTTCCTTTCGGATCCACACGACGCCAAAGTCATGATCGAGGGCCTCAAGATTGCGCGGGACATCAACTCCCAATCGGCCTTCGAGAACTTCCGCGGCAACGAGATCGACCCAGGCGCGCACGTTCAGACCGACAGCGAGATCGACGCCTACAACCGCCGAACGGTCGGGAGCGAATACCACGCCGCGGGGTCCTGCAAGATGGGGGTGGATGACGCAGCCGTGGTCGATCCGTGGCTGCGCGTTCATGGCATCGAGGGCCTGAGAGTCATTGACGCATCGATCATGCCGACGATTGTCTCGGGCAACACCAATGGCCCCTCGATCATGATCGGCGAGAAGGGTGCGGAATTGATCCTGGAGCCTGCGCCCCGGGCGTCGCTGTTTTCGGCTAAGCGATCGGCGCCGAGCGGCGCCTCCTCATCATTACTTGGTCAGGTGCCATCATGACATTGAGCGACTCCACGCGCGAAAGGCTGAAGGGCGTCAGCACCGCGACTTTGGCAACTCTGCTGTTCAAGCGGGGCCTGCGGCGGCAGGCGGTCCTCGGTGTCCTGCCTCTCGGTCCGCTCAGCGCGTCCATGGTCGGCGAGGCCTTCACACTCCGCTACATTCCGGCGCGCGAAGACCTGAACGGTCTGGAGGTCTTCCGCGATCCGGCCCACCCTCAGCGCAAGGCCGTTGAGGACTGTCCGCCCGGCGCAGTGTTGATCATCGACAGCCGCAAGGACGCTCGTGCCGCCTCGGCCGGCGGAATCCTCGTCACTCGACTGATGATGCGCGGTGTTGCCGGTGTGGTGACCGACGGCGGATTTCGAGATTCAGCTGAGATCGCGCGGCTCGGTTTTCCCGCGTTTCATGCGCGACCTTCGGCGTCCACCAATCTGACCCTTCACCAAGCGATCGAGATCAACGGACCGATCGGGTGCGGTGATGCGCCGGTGTTCCCTGGCGATGTGATCGTGGGCGACGCGGACGGCGTGATCGTCATACCGGCTGCATTGGCCGACGAGATCTCGCTCGAGGCGATCGAGATGGGCGATTTCGAGGATTTCGTTCAGGAGCAAGTACGTGGCGGGGCTTCGATCATCGGTCTCTATCCAGCCACTGATCGCCGCAACCTCGAACTGTTCGCAAAATGGCGCACCGACGGCCGCCCGCGGCCAAACAACCGATCCCCTGGCTGAAGGTTTTGCGTCCCGGCGACAGCGATCGCAGCAGGCAACGAAGTGCATGCAGAACTCAATTTGGAGAAATCCATGACCAAGGAAAGCGATGGCCAGATCGAGCGCATCCAGGCGCAGACGGACGAGGCGGCGTTTGTTCACCTTTCGCAGCGCGACGCGCTGGATTTGGGTTTGTGCTTGCTGCGACTTGCCGAGGAACGAGGCCACAAAGTGCTGGTTGGCGTCGATCTTGGAGAGCAGTGTCTGTTTCGCGCGGGACTACCGGGGACTGTCAGCGATCACCAATACTGGATCGAACGTAAATTCGCCGCAGTTCGTCGATTCGGCAAGAGCACCATGCATTTGGAATTGCTTTTGAATGCTGAACCCACGTTTGCCGAGGAGCGCGGAATCGACCTTTCGGCCTTTGCATTCGTGGGTGGAGCGATTCCGCTGCTGGTCGGGTCCGTTTTGGTCGGTGCAATCGGCGTGGCCGGCCTGCACTCGCATGAGGACCATCGGCTCGTGCTCGACGCCATCGCTGCGTTCAAAAGGCATTGACAAGCGCACGGTGACGACTGCATACTGAATTCACTTTAGGGGTGCCGGTTTGCGCAATGCGATGACCGGATTGCGTATGCCGTCGATTCTTTCGGCTGCAGGCAGTATTCAGTTCATTCGAGAGAGGTGGCAATGTATCCCATGAATATCTCTGCGCACGATGCCGCGTGGATCGAAAAGGCGAAGGCTCTCAAGCCGACATTCGCCGCCCGCGCCCGCAAAGTCGACGAACTCGGGGGCTGGCCGGATGAAAACTTCAAGGACTTGCGCGAGCAGGGATTTCTGAAATTGGGCGTGCCGAGAGAGTGCGGCGGCTTCGGCGGCGAAGACGCCGGTTTCAGCTTCGTCTGCAATGCCGTGGTCGAGATTATTGCGTCGGCTTGCGGGAGTACGGGCTGGGCGCTGCAGAATCAGTATCACAGCATGGGTTTGGTCAATGGGATGGCCAATGAAGAACAGAAGAAGCGCATTCTCGGCGATATCGCCGAAAACGGTGCGTTGATTTCCTCCGTCGGCAGTGAGGTTCAACCGAACAAGTCGGTCTCGACGCCGGGGAAAGACGGTAAGATTTCGTTCCAAAGCGGCTTCGTTCCGGTCGAAGGCGGCTTCGAAGTCTCGGGGGTGAAGGGCTTCACGAGCGGGGGTGCGGCGTCCAAGTACCTGTTGTTCTGGGTCTTGGCGCCTGGAACCGACGATCCGGACGTTGGCGTCACGGTGGGCGTGATCGAACTGCCCAATGCGGGTGTCGAATGGCTCAAGGGCTGGGAAGACGCGGTCGGGATTCGCGCATCGCTCTCGGGTGGCGCCAAGTTCAAGAACGTCTTCATTCCCTGGCGTAACATGCTGGGCGAACCCGGGGACTATAACCAAATCCACCCCTACACCTTCGAGATCACCTACTGCACCCACTTGCTGGGAATTTCGCAGGGCATTTACGAGGCGGTCATCGCGACCATGGCGGAGCGCGAGTTCCTGCAAAAGGACGACACCAACATGTATGCGGTCGGCGAGATGGCCGCGGCGATTCACGCGACGCGGACCATGTGGTGGCATGCGCAGGAGCTGTACGATCGGAAAGACTGGGATCGAGCCGGCCACACCACTCTAATGGCGCTGCATCAGGCTAAGGTGACGGCGGCCCTGGTGTCGAACAGGGCGTTCGAGGTCATCGGGACCCGGGCGGTGTTTCGTTGGAATCCCATCGAGCGGTTATGGCGGGATGCGCGTGTCGCTTCCCTGCACACCCGCGAAAACCTGATCATGCGAACGGTGGCTCAAGGGGAGATCAGTGGCAAGCTGTTCGCCAAGGCCAAATACGGGCGCCGACTGCCGCAGTCGGAGCGTAAGACCTGGAAGGACCTCGGCCTCGAGGCCGAACCGGAGCCGGCGTGACAAACGGCCACGCCGCTTTGCCGTTCGCCCCATCCGAATATCAGGGGCGGCTGGCATCGGTGTTGGCGGCCATGGCTGAGCACCGGGCCGACCTGCTGCTCGTTGACCAGATCGACAGCATGGCCTATATCTCAGGCTACGCCCACTCGGGCGCGCGCTATCAAGCGCTGCTGATCCGGTCCGATGGCAGCGCCGAGCTTCTCATTCGTGGGTCCGACGAAGAGTCTGCCCGACGCACGACGTGGGTGGAGAAGCTCACCGGCTTCGAAGACGATGAAGACGAAATGGCGATTCTCGGTCGGTTGGTCGCTGCGTCGAATCCCCGCACACTGGCGATCGAGACCGATAGCCACTTCCTGACGATAAAGCGGTTCGAATTTTTGAAGTCCAAGTTTCCGCGGGTGCGATTTGCGGATTTTGCAAAGGTCATTTGGGAGCAGCGCCTGATCAAGTCGCCCGCCGAGATCGAGTGCTTGCGGCGGGCAAGCCGGATTGCGGACGCTTGCGTGCAAGCGGGTGCGGAGGCAGTGAAGGCCGGGCGATCGGAACGTGAGCCAGCCATCGCGACCTACCGCAAAGCCATTGCAATGGGCGCGGACAACGGCCGCGTGGCTGTGTTCGGCTATGGCAGCACGGTCGCAAACATGCACGGCCGGCTTGGGACCCGGACCATGGAGGATGGCGAGCTCTACTTCATCGAGGCGGTTCCCCAAGTTCATGGGTACTCCGCCCGCATCGCGCGGCCGATCGCCGTCGGCCACGCCTCGGACCGGCATCGCCACATCGCCGATCGCATCGTCGAAATCCAAGACCTGCAAATTGCCGCCATGGTGCCTGGTGCCAATGCCGGCGACGTCGATCTCATCGTGCGCGAAGCCATGTTGCGTGAGGGCCTGAAAAAGACCTTTCCTCAGGTGTCGGGTTACACCCTTGGGTATCACGCCGCCCCGCGCACCGCCGACCACACCCGCATATTCATGAGAGGCGAGTCGTGGACGCTGCTGGCCGGCATGGTTTTCCACATGATCCTCTATTCCGAAGGCCTGCCGTTCAGCGAGACGATCCTCGTTTCCGACGACGCGCCGGTCCGGCTGACCAGCACTGCCAGAACGCTGATGGTGCAATGAGAATGAAGAACAAGCGAATCCTCGTCATCGGCGGAGCCAGCGGCATTGGCGCAGCGGGAGTCAGGGCGCTCCACGATGCTGGCGCGCGAGTCGTCCTGGGAGATCTTAAACCACCGAGCGAAGAACTCGGTGCGGAGCTGTTTTGCCCGGTCGACATCGGTCGCGACGAACAGATCCTGTCGATCGTCGGGAAAGCAAACGAGACCCTGGGCGGCTTGGACGGTGTCTGGAACAACGCCGGCGTTTGCCACGTCGGTTCGGTGGAGACGATGTCGCTCGACGGTTTCGATCTATGCTTCCGTCTCAACGTGCGGGCTAACGCGGTGCTCGCCCGAGCGGTTATTCCCATCCTGCGGGCGGGAGGCGGGGGCAGTATTCTCTTCACGGCCTCCGCGGCGGGGGTCATGGTGGAGCATTCCACGCTTCCGTACGGCGTCACGAAGTCGGCGCTGGTGACCATGACCCGGCAGCTCGCGCTGGAATACGCCAAGGCGGGTATTCGTGTGAATGCCTTGTGCCCTGGCTGGGTGGATACGCCGTTCAATAAGCCGGCCTGGGATGCTTTCGGCGGGCGCGACGCATTTCTCGAAAAGGTACCGCCGACAATCCCTCTATCGCGAATGGGGACCGTCGAAGAGATGGGCGCCGTGGTACGGTTTTTGCTGTCTGATGATGCGCGCTTCTTTACGGGACAGGCAATCGTTCCGGATGGCGGCCAGGGCCTGGAGTGCGGCGGCACGAGGTAACACGACCCAACGCGGTCGGCACCGAGAAATATTGGAGAGAGTCATGAGCGAAATCGTCATCACCAACGCAAACGTCCTGGATACTCGAACTGGTTCACTGCGGTCCGGACAGCAGATTCGCATCCAGGACCAGCATATCGTCGAAGTGGGCGCGTCGGTTGGCAAAGCCTCGGACGCCAGGACAATCGACGCCGGCGGCCGTGTCGTGATGCCCGGTCTGATCGACGCGCATATCCACGTGATGGCGGCTGTGAACGATCACGCCCGATTGGCCAAAATGTCGCCTTATCTCGTTGCGGCGCTCGCAAAAAACGCACTCTCGGACATGCTGCGCCGAGGCTTCACGACGGCGCGGGATGCGGGCGGCGCCGAGGGCGGTTTGTCCGACGCCGTGCGTCTCAACCTGTTTCCCGGGCCGCGCCTGTTCGTTCCCGGCCTAGCCCTGGCCAATACCGGGGCGCAGGGCGATTTCCGCGCCCGTCCTGAAGAGATATTGGGCTGCCCGACCTGCCGGATGACGCGCTCGATCTCACGCATCGTCAACGGGCCGGACAATGTACGCCTGGCCGTGCGCGAGGAAATCATGTCCGGCGCGCACCACATCAAGCTGATGGCCAGCGGCGGCAACACGGGCCGCACGCCGATTCACGCCGCGCACTTCACGCCCGACGAGCAGCGGGCCGCGGTCGAGGAAGCGGTGGGTTTGGGCCGATATGTCATGGCGCATGCCTATGGGCCTGTCGCCATTCGAAGGTGCGTGGATGCCGGCGTTCGCACGATCGAGCACGGCAATCTGATCGATCCGGAGACAGCCCGGTACATCGCCGGCAAAGCGTATGTGGTGCCGACCCTGGTCACCTACGAGGCGGGACTGGAGTACTCTGAAAAGCTCAATTACACGCCCGCCACCTACGAGCAGGTAAAAATGGTGCTCAGCCGCGGCCTCGAAGCGCTGCGGATCTGCCGGGACGCCGGAGTCAAGCTCGGCCTCGGGACCGATCTCGAAGGCGTCGTGATGCATTGCCAGCTCAGGGAACTGGCGATCCGCAGCCGCGTGGAAACGCCGGCGCAGATCCTCAATTCCGCTACCGTGGTGAACGCGGAGCTATTGATGCACGAAGGCAAGCTGGGCGAGCTGATCCCCGGGGCGTTCGCTGACCTTCTGATCGTCGATGGCAATCCTCTGGAGGATTTGTCACTGTTCCAAGACGATGGCCGCAACATCCGAGTCACCATCAAGGATGGCCATATCTTCAAGCAGGAAGTCTAGGGCGGCTGCGAAAGGACCAACGCCATGACAGACCCGCCGCCTCGTCGGATGCGGCTGGGCCTCGTTGGCGGCGTAGGCGGAAGCGCCATTGGTTCCAGTCACATCGCCGCTGCCCGCCTGGACGGACGATGGGAACTCGTCGCCGGGGTCTTTTCGCGAGATCCCGGCCGCACGCAGGCGGTCGCCCGCGAGTTACTGATCGATTCAGCCAGAGCCTACGCGGACTTCAATCAGATGGCGGCCGAAGAGGCTGGTCGATCGGACGCCATCGACGCAGTGACGATCTGCACGCCCAATGACACCCATTTCGAGATCGCCAATGCCTTCCTCGACAAGGGCATTCACGTCATTTGCGACAAGCCCCTGGCGCTATCGGTCGAGCAGGCGCGCGGGCTCCGCGCCAAGGCGTTGGAGACCGGCCTCGTCCTTGCGGTCACCTACACCTATTCCGCTTATCCCATGGTGCGGATGGCGCGGGACATGGTGTCGGACGGCCAATTGGGGCCTGTTCGCGCGGTCCACGTTGAGTACGCCAGCCACTACCAAACCGAGCGTTTTGCGCCGAAGGACTGGCAGCACGACCCCGCCAAGGCCGGACTTCTCGGCGTCGTCGCCGCGCTCGGAACACACGCTTTTCATTTGGCGGAATTCGTCAGCGGACTTCGGGTCGAGACCCTTGCGGCTGATCTGGCATGTCTGGATCCGCACCATCCCCTCGATGATCACGCAGGCATCCTCCTCAGATTCGAGGGAGGAGTGCGGGGCTGCTTGATGTGCACCTCGGTGGCGCACGGACACGAAAACGGCTTGGCCCTGCGCATCCTCGGCAGCAAGGGTGCGCTCGTGTGGCGGCAGGAGCAGCCTGACTTTATGGTATTTTCGCCCGTTGCTGGCCCATCCGTGCTGCTTACGCGCGGCGGACCTTCGGCGAGCGCGGGCGCCAACCGCATGACCCGGATCGCCGCGGGGCATCCCGAAGGCTACCTGGAGGCTTTTGCTAACCTCTATACTGCCATAGCCCGGGTTATTGCTCGGGGAGGGGAGGGGCGGGACGGTGCAGACTTTCCGACCGCGCATGAAGGTGCTAGAGGCGTTGCCTTCATGCTTGCCGCGTTTCGCTCTGCGCACGCGCAAACCGCATTTGTTCCCCTGGACCTCTAACGCACTATGTTAGGAAGAAAAATGTCAGAGCTGGAATTGGAGCGGAATGTTCCTCTAAGTGATAGAGCCTACAAGCTCATCAAAAAGATGATCATTGAGCGCGAACTCGCGCCGGGAGATTCTGCGCCCGAGAGCGTGCTCGCCAAGAGGCTCGGCATCAGCCGTTCACCGGTGAAGTGGGCGTTGACCCGGCTGCAAGAAGATGGCTTGGTGGTGGGCGAGGCCTGGAAGGTGCTGTCGGTCGCCCCGCTCGACCCAAAGTACATCGACAACGTCTACCAGGTGCGCAAGGCGCTGGACGTCCAGTGCGTCGTGCAGTCGATCGATAAAATCCCAAGCCGCAAGATCGAGCAGCTGGCCGCGCAGCTGGACGCTGTCAAACCTGCCGTCGAGGCCGGCAAGCCGGATGCCGTTCGGGAGGTGTTCCAATTCTTCCAGCTCATGCTGCTGGAGCACTGCGACAACGAACTGCTGAAGGTGATGATCGGTAAGCTCCAGGATCACCTCGATCGAATCCGCCATGCGAGCCGTGGACTGAACGACTACGAATGGCTCGAGCGCGAATATTGGATGCTACGCGATGAGTTGGATGCGCTCCGTGCGCGCGATGCGGCGCGCCTGGCGTCGATCCTGAGCAACCACCACGAACAATTCCGGCGGTGGATTTCCGCCAATTGGGTCTGAGGCCTTGCGCAAGGCGGTGGAACAGTCGCCCCTGGCGTCAGGTTGTTTCGAGCTTTCCGTCAATCAGGCGCCGGACTTTCCACGGATTGGCCGACTGCAGGCAGCACGGGAGCAGGGCGTCCGGAAAGTCTTGATAAGCAACGGGACGCAGGAAACGCCGGATCGCCAGTGATCCTACGGAAGTCGTACGGGGGTCCGACGTCGCGGGATACGGTCCCCCGTGAACCATGGCGTGACCGACCTCGACCCCAGTCCCAAAGCCGTTCACCAGGATGCGCCCTGCTTTGCGCTCCAAGATGGGCAGCAGTTCACGCGTAGTATCCGCGTCGGCCGTCGTCATATGCAGGGCAGCCGTGAGCTGGCCCTCGAGCCGCATCAGGACGCCGCGAAGCTGCGCGAGATCTGGACAGCGGACCAGCAAGCTGGCAGCGCCGAAGACCTCTTCGGCGAGTTCAGGGTGCGCGATGAAGTCGCCGGCGCTGACGCTAAAAAGGGCGCTCCGGCCGTGGTACTGAAGTCCTTCCTTGCCTTGCGCCACGGTGGCGACCTTGGGGTGCTGCCGCAGCCTTTCCACGCCTGCGGCGTAGGCGGAGTGAATGCCCGGCGTCAGCATTGGCGCGGCCTCAACGGCGGCCAGCGCAGCGGCCGCGGCGGAGGCGAAGGCGTCCACGTCCGGACCGTCCAATGCGATCACCAACCCTGGGTTCGTGCAGAATTGTCCCGCTCCAAGGGTCAGGGCGGCGACGAACGCTGTGGCAATCTGCGAACCGTTGGTTCGTAGCGCGCCGGGCAGCAAGATGACCGGATTGATGCTGCTCATTTCGGCGTATACGGGAATGGGTTCAGGCCGAGACTGAGCGATCCGGATCAGGGCGTGACCGCCCGTGCGGGACCCCGTGAAACCGACCGCCTTGATTCGCGGATCGCCGACCAGGCCAGCGCCGATTTCGCTGCCGCTGCCGAACAGCAACGAGAACACCCCTTCCGGAAGACCATGGGCGGCGACCGCAGCTTGAATCGCGCGGCCGACGAGCTCCGACGTTCCGGGATGCGACGAATGGCCCTTGACGATGACAGGACAACCTGCGGCCAGCGCCGAGGCGGTGTCGCCTCCGGCGACGGAGAAGGCCAAGGGGAAGTTGCTGGCGCCGAAAACCGCGACGGGCCCAAGGCCGATGTGGCGCTGCCGGATGTCCGGTCGGCGCATCGGTTGGCGATCAGGGAGCGCTGGGTCGACCCGAACCTCCAGGAAATCGCCGCGGCGGACGACGTTTGCGAAAAGGCCGAGCTGATTGACGGTTCGGTCGAGCTCGCCCCTCATCCGGCCGGCCGGCAGGCCGGACTCGGCAATAGCGCGTTGGACCAGCGCCTCACCGAGGCTACGGATATTCGCGGCGATGCTGTCCAGGAAGTCGGCGCGCTTCTCGAGGTCCGTCTCGCGGTAGAGGTCGGATGCCGCGTCGGCAAGGGCGCAAGCCGCATCGAGATCAGCGCCTCCGCCCGACAGGAATACAGGCTCGAGAACCTGGCCGGTCGCGGGATTGAAGCCTTGAATAGCATCACCGCCCCCTTTGGTCGTGCGCGATCCGATGATGAGCACGCCTTCGACGGACGGTTCCGGTTGCATGCGCTCTTTGGTCGTCATCTGTTGCATGGGGAATTCGACTCCGTGTGGGTATTGAACGAGCCTGTGCGAACCGCTCGGCACGATAGGGGCGAGGATCGAGGAAAAGCGGCTGACCCAGGATCATCGCGACGATCAATCGAGCCGTGGTCGCCGCCATCGTCAGCCCCTGGTGGCCATGACCGAAGGAGTACCAAAGCTTTGGGACCCCTGGGGCAGGGCCGATGATGGGCAGCATGTCCGGAAGACACGGCCGACAGCCCACCCAAGGCTTCTCATCGATCGGACCCCGAAGGTAGGGAACCAGGGCGTGCGCGACCGGCACGGCCCGCTGCAGCTGAACCGCGGTGGGCCGGGCGTCGCGGCCGGCGAATTCGGCGCCGGTTGTGAGCCGGAGGCCTTGCTGCATGGGCGCCAGGAAGTAGCCTTTCTCGGCATCCAACAGAGGCCGCCTCAACGTCCGGCCGGCCTCCATGGCGAAATGCATGTGGTAGCCGCGCTTCACGAACAGCGGCGGAGCGTAGCCGAACGAATGGGTCACCTCGGGTGCCCAGGCGCCCAAGGCGACGACAGCGCGCCCTGCGCTTACCGGACCCTCATCGCTGAGGACTTGCCACGCGCCGGCGTCAGCACGCAGGGTTCGAGCGTCGCCACGAAGAAGTCGTCCGCCGAGGCGTTCAAACAGGCCGCAATACGCGAGTGTGAGCAGTTGGGGGTCGGATACGGCGAGCGGCCCGGGCCAATGAATCGCACCGGCGAGGCCGGACTTCAATGCCGGTTCTTGCCCCTGCAAGGCGCTCGAGTCTAAAAGTTCTGACGGCACCCCGAACCGTTGCCGAAGCGCGCTGGCATCGCGTGCGGCGTTTTCCAGCGCGCTCGCGCTCCGGTAAACCTGCGTCCAACCGGTGGGCCGCAACAGATACTGCGCACCAGCCGCTTCAGCGAGGGCACGGTGGTCCGCTGTGCTTGGAAGAATCAGGGGCGCGCGGGCGTTCGCTATCGCCTGCATCCGTTCGGGAGTGGAATTGCGCCAGTAGTCGAAGAATGGACCCAGAAACTGGGCCAACGCCGAGGGATGATAGGACGCGTCGATCGACCGATTTCTGGCGTAGCGCATCAGGACACGGATGTCGCGCGGAAACATTTGGGGATTGACCGCTTCGGACTGGATCAACCCGGCGTTCCCGAAGGACGCGCCAGCGCCGGGGCCGCGGCGGTCGAGCAGCGCCGTTCGCTGTCCGCTCCTTTGCAATTGAAGCGCAATGCAGACACCGACGATTCCGGCGCCGAGAACGACGACGTCGAATTCTCGATCCATCCGCCCATCGCCTCCGGGCCGCCGCGACCGCCAGGTTCTCTCCCTGGGCGGTGCCATGCTAGCCAATCAATTTCTCCGTCTCGGAGTCGAAGAACATGCTTTTGTGCGCCGGGAAGCTGATGGTGTTCGGGCCGCACTTGATCATGTCGCCCGCCGCCACCCGCGCCATGCACTCGCGCCCGCCGAGTTCGAACACGATGATCGAGTCAGGCCCGGTGGGTTCGATGAGCGTGACGTCAACCTCAGCGGTCACGTCGCCTGGGCCCGAGCCGCCGGCACCCAGACAAATGACCTCCGGACGCAGGCCGAGGGTCAGCGCTTGGCCGTCCTTCACATCGAGGCCCAAGGGGATGGGCAGCTTCATACTCCTGTGTCCTGCGGCGATCGTGCGGAATACCCGGCTTCCGCCGGCAATCTCACCCACGCCCTTCAACAGGTTGATGGTCGGTGACCCAATGAAGCCAGCGACAAATAGATTGGCTGGTTTGTTGTAAACCTCGGCGGGCGTGCCAATCTGCTGCAGCATGCCTTTATTGAGGATGGCGATGCGAGTCGCCAGTGTCATCGCCTCGACCTGGTCGTGTGTCACATAGACAGTCGTTCGACCGATCCTCTGGTGGAGCTTCTTCAGTTCCGTTCGCATCTCTACGCGCAGAAGGGCGTCGAGGTTGGAAAGGGGCTCGTCGAACAAGAAAAGTTGCGGATTGCGCACCAGGGCGCGGCCGATGGCGACTCGCTGCCGTTGACCGCCTGACAGCTGGCTCGGTTTGCGCTTGAGCAGATGCTCGATCCGAAGCAGGCGAGCTGCGTCGGCGACCGCCTGCTTACGCTGGCTTGCCGGCACTTTTCGCATCTCCAGCGGAAAGGCGATGTTCTGTTCAACGGTCATGGAGGGGTAGAGCGCGTAGGACTGGAACACCATGGCGATGTCGCGGTGCTGGCACGGCACGTCGTTCATGCGCGCACCGCCGATCAGGATATCGCCCGAGGTTGGGGAGTGCAGCCCCGCAATCGCGTGCAGCAGGGTCAACTTTCCGCAGCCGGATGGACCGAGAAGCACGAGGAATTCGCCTGAGTCGATGCTGATGCTCACCTGCGAAAGAACGGAAACGTCGCCGTACGATTTTGAAATATTTTGGAGTTTGAGAGCGCTCATGGTGATTTCAGCCTTTCATCGAACCGGCCATCAGACCTCTGATGAAGTATCTACCGGCGAAAATGTAAACCAATAGGGTGGGGAGCGCCGTCAGCATGACCGCGGCCATGTCCACGTTGTATGCCTTGACGCCGGTGGCCGCGCCCACCATGTCGTAGAGGGCGACTGTAACCGGGGCGGACTGGCCATCCGTGAAGGTGCTCGCCAGCAAGAAGTCGTTCCAGATATTGGTGAACTGCCAGATCGTCGATACCACGAAGGACGGAATCGCGACCGGCAGAACGATCCTGAAGAAAACCTGCCAGAAGCTCGCCCCGTCCACCCGGGCTGCGCTCACCAGGTCGCGCGGTACGGTCACGAAGAAGTTTCTGAAAAACAGCGTCGTGAAAGGGATGCCGTAAATCAGATGCAGCAAGACCAGTCCTGGCAGGGTGTTGGCCAGTCCGAGCAGGCCGAGTACGTGTGCCAACGGAATCAACACGATCTGCAGCGGCATGAACACGCCGAACAAGAGGAAGGCGTAAACCCAATCGCTGCCTTTGAAGGTCCACAAAGTGAGCGCGTAGCCATTGACGGCACCCAGTGGTGTCGATAGCAAAACCGCCGGTATGACCATGGCGAATGAATTCACGAACTGATGACTGAGTCCGGTGCAACTGACGCCGATGCACTGCGACAGCAGGGCCGCCTTCCAAGGCGCGAACGTCACTGCGTGCGGCAACTGGAGAAGGGTGCCGGCACGCACTTCATCGAGCGATTTTACGGAAGTCAACAGAACGACGAGCAGCGGTCCGATGTAGACGACGGCAGCGAGAATGAGCGTCAGGTAGACGAGCAGCCGCGAAAACCTGTGGCCAATCGTACTGCCGAGTACGATTCTGTCAATGGTCATGGCGACGCTTCCTATTTATCGCGTACTGGTAGGGGATGACGACCGCGACAATCGTCATGAACAGGGTCACGGCGCTCGCAGCGCCCACACCCATTTGCCCGCGAGCAAACGTTTGCGAATACATGAACACGGCAGGAAGCGTAGTGCTGTGCGCGGGGCCGCCCCCGGTCAGCGCCACCACGAGTTCGAAAGTCCTCAACGCCTGCTGCACGAGCACCACCGTGACCGTGATGAAGGTTGGACCGAGTTGGGGAATCACGATACGGCGATATATGGTCGGGCTCGATGCGCCGTCGAGACGGGCTGCCTTGACGGCATCTTCGTCAACTCCGCGCAACCCAGCGAGAAAGAGGGCCATCACGAAACCCGACGCCTGCCATACGCCGGCGCCCACGAGGGTGAAGAGAGCAAACCGAGGGTCGACGAGCCAGTCGAAGCGAAAGTGCTCCCAACCCCAAGATCGGACCAGGTGCTCGATGCCCAGGCCCGGATTCAGAATCCACTTCCAGGCAGTTCCCGTGACGATGAAGGACAGCGCCATTGGATACAAGTAAATGAACCTCAGGAAACCTTCGGCCCGGATGCGTTGATCCAGCAAAATTGCCAGCGCCAAGCCGATGACGATGGTCAATCCGATGAAGAGAACGGAAAAGACGAGCGTGTTGTCCACGGCTGTGAGCCAAATTGGGTTCGTCCAGAGCTTGTGATATTGGGTTAGACCGACGAAATTGTATTTCGGCATCAATGTCGAGCCGGACAAGGACATGTAGCCCGTCCACAGCATGAAGCCGTAAACGAAGATGGCCATGAGAGCTACAGACGGCGCCACGGCGATCATTGGCATGTAGTGGCTCAAGCGTCGGCGCATCGATCACTCCTCAACGGACTTTAGACCACTGACGAGGCTGTCCACCGCCTGCTGTGAGGTCATTGCCGGGTTCTCGAAGAAAGACGAAATCACGTCCAGAAATACACCGGCTCTTTCGGGTGCCGTGCCCTCCATGTGCGAGACCGCCGGCAGCACGTGACCTTGCTTCTCGGCCTCCGCGCGATCTTCGAAGCCCTTGCGCCCGCAATAATCGAGCGCGCCTACCTCAACGTCGGCGCGCGCCGGCAGCGACCCTTTCTTCTGGCTGAATTCCAGTTGGATGCCCTTGTCCATGACAACTTTCGCAAAAATCTTCTGGGCCTTGGTCTCGGCCTCGTCGGTGGTCTTGAACATGGAGAAGATGTCGGTCGTTTGCAGGAATGAGCCCGCGTTGCCCGGCGCCGGTACGCAACCGTAGTTGAACATTGGGCTTGGCGCCGCCCAGATCGAGTTCAGCCTTGGCATAATCGCCGATGATCTGCATCGCGGCTTGGCCACTGACTACCATCTGGGTGGCGATATTCCAGTCGCGCCCAGGGTAGTTGGGGTCGATGTACTTGTTGAGGTTACGGAACTCATCGAACGCCTTGATCATCAGTATGCTGTGCAGCGCCGCTTCATTCTGCTCGACCATCGCCTTGCGGTAAAACTCGGGTCCGCCCACGGCGACAACGACACTCTCGAATAGCGCGCCTTCTTCCCAAGGCGATCCGCCGGTTGCCAGAGGAATCACCCCAGCCGCACGCAGCTTTTCAGCGACGCCCTTCAACTCCTCCAAGGTTCGGGGAGGGGTCAAACCTAGCCGATCGAATGTCTTCTTGTTGTACCAGAGCCAATTGGTCCGATGCACATCCACAGGAACGGCGTAGTACCGTCCGTCGATCTTGATTTCGGGAATGATCGACGGCGCAATTGCGCCATCCCAATGGCCGGCGGCCGCGACATCGCTCAGGTCGGTCAGATAGCCATCTCGAGCCCACGGACCGACCTCCGCCGATGCAAGGTGACTGGCTCCAGGGGGAGTGCCTGAGGCCGCGCGCGAATGCAGCACCTGATTCAAGTTGTCCGTGCTGGTCGCGGGCTCGTCGATCCAAGTTACGCCCTGTTTCTCGACGGCTTGCATGATCACGTGGATTGCGGCGGCCTCGCCCCCGCTGGTCCAAAAGTGCAGTACCTCGATCTTCTCTCGCTTATGCGCGGTTTGGGCGGCGTGCCGGGCCGAGGCGAGCCATAGCGCTGCCGCGCCGAGCGCGACAACGCCCGCAGCCGCCTTTATAAGAAGACCACCCCTCATGAGCACCGGACCCCATGGCGCAACGCGCCCTAGATGTATTCTGCATTCAGGCCACACTTCGTGGCTTTAGTCAAGTTGGCTTGTTTTGACTGCGGAAGGGCCTTGTTTTATGGATTTATCGATTTTGGGTCTTGCGCTCGCGGCGAATAGAGTTCAGAATGCAGTATGCAATTTGAACTAGGAGCTGTATCGCCATGACGGTTCTGCAACAAATTTCACGAGTTCCGAAGACTGCGGACGCAGCGATTTTGAAGGGCATTTTCGGAGGCTTTCCTACCGGCGTCACTGTCGTCACCACCATCGACGGTCACAACAAGCCGGTTGGACTCACGGTCAGCGCAGTCATGTCCGTCTCACTCGCTCCGCCCATGTTGGCGGTGTGCCTACAGGGCGCCAAGTACACCTTGCGAGCCATTCGTGAACGGGGCGTGTTTGCCGTCAATTTCCTGGCAAGACAACAAGCGCGTCTTTCCGACCATTTCGCGTTCGGGACAGATGATAAGTTTGCCTCGACCGGCTGGCGTGCCGGCGGCGAGACCGGTTCACCCATCTTGGAAAACGTCCGTGCGCATGCTGAGTGCGCTGTACATCAGATCGTTGACGCCGGCGATCATTCAATCATCATCGGTCAGATCATGTCGGGGGACGTGTCCGAGACCGGTCCCCTGACCTACTGTAAGCGTCAATACGTTGACTTGGTTGGATAATACCAATGGGCCTAGGCGCTGGGCCCGTGTGAGCAGGCTCAAGTCAACAAATCTAAGGCAGGAGGTTACGTGGGCTTGAGGATTGGCATCGCCGGCGTCTTCCATGAGACCAACACCTACGCGCCACGCCATACGGCTTTGGACGCCTTCATTGTTTTGCGCGGCGGCGAAATCATCACCTATAGTCAAGACACCAAGACCTACCTCGGCGGGCTCGTGGACGCGTGCGTGTCGAACGGGTTCGAGGCTGTGCCTCTCCTTTATGCTGAAGCCACTCCTTCCGGCACCATCGAGCAGTCAGCCTATTTGACCTTGCGAGACGAATTGGCATCGATGGTCGCGGAGGCCAATTTGGACGGGCTGCTATTGGCGCTTCACGGCGCCGGCGTCGCGGAAGGCGCGGACAACATCGAGGAGGACCTTTGCGGCTTACTGCGCGAGCGGTGCGGGCCGTCTTTCCCAATCATCGCCACCCTCGACCTACATGGCAATTTGAACCCGCCGCTGGGGAGGCTTTGTTCGGCGCTTTTCCCGGTGCGCTACAACCCGCATACGGACCAGCATGAGCGCGGGGTCGAGGCCGTCCGATGCATGGCCTCCATCCTGGTCGATGGGGTGCAGTGGGAAACCGCGATCGTCTCCTTGCCGATGCTCATTCCGCCCGTGCCGACGTCGCTGCCGGTCTTCAAAGAGCTGGAGGCCATCTGCGATCCAATCGAGGATCGCGATGACGTGGCGTGCGCGAGGATCATGCACGGCTTCCCCTATGCGGACGTTCCGCATTGCGGCAGTTCCGTGTGCGTGGTGGCGCGCGCCGGCGCTGGGGCGGCCGCTCTGGCAAAGCGGGTGGCCGAGGCGCTGTGGCAACGCCGCACGCGGATCAAAGTCGATTGCCTGCCGCCGGCTGAAGCAGTGGCGGAAGCGATGCGGGACGGCCAGCCGATGGTCGTCATCAACGAGTTCTCGGACAACACTGGAGCAGGGTCGCCCGGGGACGGCACCCACCTGCTGCGAGCGCTGATCGAATCGGACGCGGCTGCGTGCTTCTCGCACATGTTCGATCCGGAGACGGTCCGCCAGGCCGCCGCCGCGGGCGTTGGCGCAACAATCGAGGTGCGCATGGGCGCGCGATTCGGCCCTCTGCACGGCGAGCCGATCGTCGCCTCGGCCGAGGTGTTGGGCATCAATAGCGGCCTTTATAATGTGAAGAGCCCGATGGGCACCGGGGAGATCATCGACCTCGGCCTCCTGGCGACCCTGCGAATCGCGAAAGTGGTGATCATCGTCTCGAGCGGTCGGCGACAAACGCTGGACGACGGCCCGTTCATCAAGGCCGGCATCGACATTTCGCAATTCCCGATCGTCGCGCTGAAATCGAGCCAGCACTTCCGGGCGTACTTTACCGGGCGTGCCTCCCGCATCGTCACGGCCGATGCCCCGGGGCTGTCGCCCGTGACAGTCTCGCATCTGCCGCGCCCGCGCCTGGCGCGTAAGACGTGGCCGATCCACGAAGATGCGGCAGCGACATGAGCCAGCCGTCCGCTACAAGCAGTCTGCCCGCACCCGGCGCGCTTGATTTCACCATGGCCGAATACCAAGCCCGTCTGGCCGCAGTGAGGAAAGCCATGTCCGATCATGGTGCCGACACTCTGTTGGTCGATCAGATCGACCACCTGGTCTACCTTTTCGGTTATCTGGCGACGGCCGCCCGCTATCAGGCCGCGCTCATCCCGTTGGATGGCGAGCCTTACCTCATTGTCCGGGAATTGGACCTCGGCACCTTCCTCGATCAGTCCTGGGTGCGCCACCTCGAGACGTTTGCCGACGACGAAGAGTCGGTCGGCAAAGTGGCGGACGCCGTCGGGCGCCTGGCCGCCAAACGTCTCGCGGTCGAGAAGGACAGCAACATCCTCACGGTCGCGCGGCTGCGGCAGCTGCAGGCGGCTAACCCCGGCGTCGAGATCGTCAACTTCAGCGGGGTGCTGTGGAAGCTGCGCTTGATCAAATCGGCCGCCGAGCTTGCCTACATCCGCCAAGCGGCGCAGATCGCGGATGGAATCGTGGCGGCAGGCTCGAACTCAATGACGCCCGGCGTTACCGATCGGGAAACCTTGGCTGCCATGTGGGAAACCGCCATCACACTCGGCGCAGACAATACGCGATCCGCCTTGCTCGGGCGATTCAGCCCGGCCGACGCTCTGGTGCCGAAGATCACGGGCAATCCGTGGGTAGTGGGGGACAAGGCCTTCCTCGAGGCCACACCGCAGTATCGGGGGTATTCCGCCCGCGTCGTTCGGCCGGTCGCTGTCGGAGTGGCTGCCCGCCGAGACCTCGATGCTGCCAAGCGCGTCGTCAACATCCAAGATCAGCAGATCGCCGCGATCCGCCCAGGCGCTGCGGCCGCCGAAGTGGATGCCATTTGCCGCAAACAGATGCTCGACCAGGGCCTCAAGACGCGCTTTCCACAGTTGACTGCCTACACGCTGGGCTATCAATGCGTTCCGCGCGTCAGTGACCACACTCGGATTCTGACGCCTCGCCAGGACTGGCGATTCGAGGCAGGCATGGTGTTCCATCTGGTCGCCCACACGGCAGACATCGCGTTCAGCGAGACCATCGCCGTGACGACTGACGGAGCGGAACGGTTGACGAAAATCGATCGAAAGTTGCTCTTGGCAAACATCTTTTAGGGGCTGCGTTTCAATGCGTGTCTTGGAAACATCGAAATCCCAGCAGGGCGGCCTCCGTTTCGGGGAACGGCCGACGCCGCTTCCGCAACAAGGTCAAGTTCTCATCGACGTTCAACATATCTCGCTGAACCTCGGCGAGGTGCGGCGCGCCGCGATGGGCACGATGGTTGATGGCGTCGTGCCGGGGTGGGATGCTGCCGGTGTCATCTCGGCCGTCGGGCCCGACACCGACGCCCCGCCCGTTGGCACCCGTGTCGTCTCGCGAGCCCTTTTCGGAGGGTGGGCAGAAAAGCGTGTGGCCCATGTTGACGACATCGCGGTTGTCCCGGACAGGGTCGAGATGGCCACTGCCTCAACCTTACCCACGGCGGCCACGACGGCGCTCGCGGTACTCACCCGCGGCGGCCCGTTGTTGGGTCGAACGGTGCTCATCACGGGCGCATCAGGCAGCGTGGGGCGGTTCGCCATCCAGCTGGCAAAAATCGGTGGAGCGAGAGTGACCGCTTCAGTAAGCTCCGAGGCGAGCGCTCAGAGCCTGGTCGGTCTCGGCGCCGACCGGGTCATCCTCGGTCTGGAGGGCGCCGGGGGAGCCGATCTCATCGTTGAGACCCTGGGCGGACCCACTCTCGTCGAATGCCTGCGCCTCGTCAACCCGGGAGCAAACGTTGTGAACATCGGCTGGAGCTCACGCGAGCAGGCGATCTTCTCTGACCTCGGCGCCCTCAATAAAGGGGGCGCGCTGCACAGCTTCGGGATCGGCGATTCCCGGGTTGGCCCCTATCTACGCGTCCTGCTCTCTCTGCTGGAAGGCGGCAAGCTCACTTCGGCGATCAAGTTGCAGACGTCCTGGGACAATTTTGCCAGCGCAAATGCCGCGGTGATGCAACGCGGCTACCACGGCAAGGTGGTTCTGACGATGCCCGCCGGCGTGTGATCCCATTACTGGGTCTGGCCACCATCGTCGTCCTGCTCGCGGCGATCCTTTCCAAACGTATGTCGCCGCTGGTCGCGCTGATCATCGTGCCGAGCGCCGCATCGCTGATTGGCGGCTTCGGGCTGCAAACCAGCAAGTTTGTGATCGACGGGTTGAAGAGCCTCGCGCCCGTCGTCGGCATGTTCGTGTTCGCGATTCTCTACTTCGGCACGATCACGGGCGCAGCCCATGCCGCCGAATCGCAGCAGGCCTCAAACTGCAGTGCTCTCCAGCAAACGAACATAAAGAACACGCGGATCCAGTCCGCACAAGTACTCCCCGCCGGCAGCGTCCTCAAGGATCCTGACGGCAAGCCCGTGACGACATCGGCGAAGGTGTGCCGCGTCGTCGCGACGGTAAGCACCGAACCCACCGAACAGGTGGGGATCGAGGTGTGGCTGCCGCTCGATGGCTGGAACGGACGTTTGCTCGGTGTAGGGTCGGGCGGCTTTGGCGGTTCGATCGTCTACAGCGAACTGGCGCCCGCCGTTGCGCGTGGCTTTGTCGCAGCCAACACCGATACCGGCCACAAGGGTGGCGCGCAAGGCGCCATCGGTCAGCGTCTCGACTGGGCACGCAACCCCGTTCAGCTGCGCGATTGGGGTCGCACATCGATTCACCTGATGACAGTCGCGGCCAAGGCGATCACTCGTGCTTACTACGGTCAGAGCGCGAAGCACGCTTACTACAGCGGCTGCTCGACCGGTGGCGCGGAAGCCATGGAAGAAGTCGAATACTTTCCGAATGACTATGACGGTGTGCACGCGGGGTCGCCGGGCATGGGCTATAGCCATCTGATGGAGAGCTTCCTATGGGGCGCCAAGCTGCCCGCGCAACAGCCTGAAGCGAAGCTGACGCCTGAGGCGCTCACGCTGCTCAATCGTGCCGTGCTCGAGAGTTGCGGCGGCGATGCGGCAGTCGAGGACGGTTTTCTGGACAACCCATTGACGTGTCACTTCGAACCGGCGCAGTTGCAGTGCAAAAGCGGCGACGATTCCGCGCAATGTCTGAGTGCAGCGCAGGTTCACGAGGCCGAGCAACTGTATTCGCCCGTGCTTGACGCTCGCGATGGAAAACAGCTTTATCCAGGGTTTGCGCGAGGAAGTGAGAGTCAGTGGAGCCTGATTCAGGGCGCGCTGGTGCCGAACTATGCGCAGCCGCTGGTCGCCAATACCGTGTTCGACAATCCCGATTGGGACTGGACGACGTTTGACTTTGGCGCCGATGCGGATCGCGTCGACGCAAAGCTCGCGCCTGTCAGCGATGCCATGCACACGGATCTCTCACACTTCAAGGCGCATGGTGGCAAGTTGATCATGACGCAGGGATGGGCCGACTCACTGAACGCGCAAACCTTGCCGATTGAATTCTTCGAAGCGGTGGCGTCGCGCGAAGGAAGCGTGCCGAACGCGCAGCGGTTTTTCCGGCTGGCGATGGTGCCGGGGATGAGTCACTGCGGTGGTGGGCCCGGGCCGGGGACGATTGGAGGGCAATTGCCGCCTACAGTGTTGAATCGTCAGCGGGATGTGGTGAGTGCGCTGCAGGCGTGGGTTGAGGATGGGCAGGCACCGGCCTCGTTTGTGTCAACGAAGTATGTGGATGATAAACCGGCGGCGGGTGTACGGTTTGAGAGGGCGGTTTGTGTTTATCCGGAGGTGGCGAGGTACGACGGGCGTGGGGATCGGAGGATGGCTAGTGGTTTTAGGTGTGTGGCGGCTGGGAGGTGATATGCGGCGGAATGCTTAACAGACTTCTACGCACAGGGTAGTTTCTCGCCGCAGGCGGCGGGTGCGCGCCTGGATTTAGCTCGCGGGGCAGGGAAGGGCGGTTTAAGCTGCCGCCTCTGAGAGGCGGGTTGAATTTCCTATCCGCCGTTGGAGCAGACATGACTACGGACCCTCGGGTGGAAGCGCTTCTCGAGCAAATGACCCTCGATGAAAAGGTCGGCCAGCTGGTTCTCTTGGCCGACTCCCTTCGGCCATACGCTGCTGACGTCAACCCCGACAGTTTCCAGTGGAGCGCAGGAAAGATCGTCGCGCTGATTCGCGCCGGATCTGTCGGCGGCCTTTTTAACGGCGTAGGTGCTCGCGAAGGCAGAGAAGCGCAACGCCTTGCCGTCGAGGAGTCTCGATTGGGGATCCCGCTGTTGTTCGGCGCTGATTTGCTCCACGGCATGCGGACGGTGTTTCCCATCCCGCTCGGCGAATCGGCCAGCTTTGAACCTGGCCTCGCCGAGCGTACGGCGCGAGCTATCGCCGTTGAGGCTACCGCGGAGGGGATTCACTGGACCTTCGCTCCGATGGCGGACGTGGCCCGTGACCAACGTTGGGGCCGGGTTGCCGAGAGCGCCGGCGAGGATACCTTACTCGCATGTCGCTTTGCCGAAGCGCGAGTGCGTGGGTTTCAGGGTTCGGACCTTCGATCGAACGACTCTCTACTCTCAACACCAAAGCATTTCGGGGCGTATGGAGCGGTTTCAGCCGGACTCGATTACAACTCAGCGGATCTGTCGGCGCAGGCGCTGTACGAGATCCATCTACCGCCGTTCCGCGCGGCGATCCGCGCAGGAGCCCTCACGGTGATGAGCGCGTTCAACGACCTCAATGGCGTCCCGGCAACCGCCAATCGATACTTGCTCACGGAAATCCTCAGAGAACAATGGGGTTTTCAAGGATTTGTGGTAAGCGATTACACGTCCGATTTCGAATTGATCGCGCATGGCTACGCGGCGGACGAGGCCGATGCAGCACGGCTGTGCATACATGCCGGACTCGATATGAGCCTGCAAAGCAATGTGTACCTCGGACACCTTGCGGACGCGGTGCATAGGGGCAGTGCAACGGAGGCGAGCGTCACTGAGGCCGCTCGGCGCGTGCTGACTGTCAAGTCACGTATGGGGCTCTTCGACAATCCCTATCGCAGCCTCGACCCCGATATCCGCCTTCCTCCGGAGGCGATCGCCGCACACTTAGAACTTGCTCGCGAGGCGGCACGCCGATCAATCGTGCTCCTCAAGAATGAGGGTGGGATTCTCCCGCTGAGGCGCGAGGGCCAGCGGATTGCGCTCGTTGGTCCGTTCTGCGACGACCATGAACATCTCGCCGGCTGCTGGGACCTATTCGGCGACAAGAGCCGCGAGGTCAACATTGCATCGGGTTTGCGCGAACAAATGGCCACGCCGGCCGCGCTTACGGTCGTAAGGGGCTGCGAATCGGAATCTCGGATTGCGGGCGGCATCGAAGCCGCGATCAGCGCGTGTAAAAACGCGGACGTCGTGCTGCTCGCGTTGGGCGAACCCAAGGATTTCACCGGTGAGGCGCAGTCGCGCACCCACCTCAGACTACCAGCGCCGCAGCTCGAACTGGCCCAAGCCGTCACAAACTGCGGGCGTCCCGTGGTGCTGCTGCTGCGCAACGGGCGGGCCATCGAGATCGACGAGACTCTCCGGAAATGCGGTGGACTGCTCGTGACCTGGTTCCTAGGGTCCCGGACGGGCCCGGCAATTGCGGATATAGTGTTCGGTGCATACAGCCCGTCGGCGCGGCTGCCAGTGAGCTTTCCTCACGTCTCGGGCCAGCAGCCATACTTCTACAACCACGTCCCGACAGGTCGTCCGCACCCAGCCGGCGACGCCCATCTCCCGTATCGCACCAGATGGCGAGACGCGGACCATTCGGCCCAGTACCCCTTCGGCCACGGACTGACGTACACAACTTTCGAGTACGGCGCTCCGCGGCTCGACGCAGCCGAACTTGCATGGGATGGGGTGTTGCGTGCCACTGCGCGCATCACCAATAAGGGATCGCGGAACGGGGAGGAGGTTGTTCAGTTATACGTCAACGACTGCGTCGCCAGCCGCGTTCGGCCTGTTCGCGAACTGAAGGATTTTCAAAAGGTCGCAATTCCGGCGGGCGAATCCCGGGAGGTCACGTTCGAACTGCGGCGCGCCGACCTTGAGTTCCGTGACGTGCAGAACATGCTGATAGCCGAGCCCGGGGACTTCGACCTGTGGATTGCCCCCTCGGCCGCCATGGGGACGCCGGTACGCTTTTCCCTGTGCAGGGCCGCAGCCCCGGTGTCATTCTAGCGAGCCCTCACCGGGACTCTCGTCCGTGCCTATTTCCCGCAATGAATGAATCTCCTCTTCGGAATTGGCGACGGTCGCCTGAGCCAGGAGGCGGTAACGGGCGTAGCTTCCGCCCAGGTGTTTCGTCATGCTTTCGCGCGCCGCATCGGCATCGGCCCGGGTGATTGCCTCGCAGATGGCGCGATGTTCCAGACTGGATTTCTTCAGGTAGGGACGTGTAATGAGCATCTCTTGCCGGCTCTTGGGCAACGAAAGTCGCGGCAGCAACCTTTGGCCCAGCTGGTGGAGAAATTCGACGAAAGCGGGGTTGTTCGTCGCTTCGGCAATGGCGCGATGGAAGGCCACGTCGGCGTCTTCCGTGGGCTCGCCCTTTGTAACGGCGTCGGTGAATTTATCGGCTGCCGACCAAATCTTTTCTTCTTGCGCCCAGGACCGCCGAGTGGCGGCAAGACCGACGGCATGGATCTCGACCGCAATTCGCAGTTCAAGCAGATCCAGGGCGGATGAATTGATCATCAGCTCGCCCGGGTCGCTGGTGCTGCGAACCTCGAGCGCCGCGACAAAAACGCCGACGCCATGTCTGACATCCAGCAAACCATCGGCCCGCAGGGCAGCCACAGCCTCTCGAATGACCGTGCGGCTGACGCCGAATTCGAGGCAGAGCTGCTTCTCGGTCGGCAATTTATCGCCTACCTTGGTAGGCTCGGAGCCGATCCTTTGCCGAAGCGTTGCAATCGTCTTTGCCGTGCGAGAACTCTTGGTTGCTGGAGCCGTGTTCACAATGCCACCTCTATCGTAATCTTACATCCGCCGACGCCGGTTGAGGATGCCTTCAGACGAGGACGCCGCTGAGGTCCGCCGGCTTGCGTAGCTCGGCCATGCCCTTGTCAATCAGGTGACGAAGCTCGTCGTGTTCTCCGTCGGTCAAATCGGTGATCGGTGCGCGAACGGGGCCGGAATCGCGGCCGACGACCCGAAGGCCTGCCTTCACTATCGACACGGCGTATCCCTTGCGCCGGTTCCTCAGGTCGATGAGCGGGTAGTAAAAGGTTCTGAGCAGGTGATCGACGCGCGCGGTGTTCCCCGACAAAAGCGCACGATGGAAATCGAGGGCGAGTTCCGGCACAAAGTTGTAGACCGCCGACGAATAGGTGGTCACCCCGGCTTGCAGGAGGCCCTTCGCGTAAACCTCGGCGGTCGGCATGCCCCCAATGTAAGTCAGTCGATTGCCGAGTGTCACGCTAATGCGCGTCATCAGTTCGACGTCGCCGACCCCATCCTTGTACCCGATCAGATTGGGGCAGGCCTCTGCCAGGCGGGCAACTGTTGACGGCTGCAGGATACAGTTGTCGCGCGCATAGACGATGACGCCGATCGACACGGACTGGCAAACCCGCTTGATGTGCTGGAACAACCCTTCTTGTTCGGCGGTGACCAGATACTGTGGCAGCAGGAGCACGGCGTCGGCGCCTGCGGCCTCGGCGCGCTTCGCCAGATCGATCGCCAGGGGCGTGCCATAGCCGCTGCCAGCGATGATCGGTGTCGAACCGGAGACCTGTTTGGCCGTCTTCACCACCTGAGAGACTTCGTCCGGGGACAGCGAGAAGAATTCCCCGGTCCCGCCGGCCACGAACAGGGCCGCCGCTGGATAGGAGGACAGCCATTGGATGTGCGACGCGAAGGTGTCGAGGTCCACCCTCTGGCCGTCGCTGCTAAAGGGGGTCACCGGGAAAGACAGAAGTCCCGAACCAATTTTCAGTGCCAGATCGGACAAATTGCTCGCCAAGGACGCCCCCAACCCTAAGTGATATGATGTGTTACCCGAGATGTATAACTTGACTCTGTAGTGAGGTCAAGGACATCATGCAATTGGCCCCGGAGGACGGAATCATTGCCATTGATCAGGTATTGAGTTCGCGGCCTTTGCGACGAATTGGCGTGGACGCAATGACCCAAGAGCTATCGAAATCATGAAAGAAGTTAGGCTGGCCGAGAATACGCGGGGACGGTTCTGGTATCTGGGAACTTTGAGTGGTTTGTTAGTCGGTCTGTATTTTGCATTTTGCACAAATTGCGGTGCAGCTGGAGTAAGTCAGCCGGGAGTTGGCCGATCGTGCAAAGACATTGCCGATGGTAAGTATCCGGGCCTCGTTATTGAAAGCGCGACGCGCATAACCTCGAGCGGCGCCTTTTCCCCACGGCCCGGCGCGGTTGCCGGTGCGATTGGTCCACCATTTTGCCGCATCATAGCGGTTGCACATCCAACCGCAGACTCCAATATACGTCTAGAGCTATGGGTGCCCGAAGGTAAGGCGTGGAACGGCAAGTTCGAGCAAATGGGCAACGGCGGCTTCGCCGGCTCCATTGAATACGATGGCATGTACCATCCTCTCGCGCGCGGCTATGCAGTGGCGGCGACAGACGACGGACATGACACCGCCGACGACACGGACGCGAGCTGGGCGTTGGGTCACCCTGAGAAGGTAAAAGACTTCGGATGGCGCGCAGTGAAGGTGACCACTGACGCCGCCAAGCAACTATTGGAAAGCCTTACCGGGCGAAGACCCGAGCGGTCGTATTTTGTCGGTTGCTCCGACGGCGGGCGTGAGGCTTTGATGACTGCCCAGCGCTTCCCTCGCGACTTCGATGGAATTGTCGCCGGCGCCCCAGGGTATGCGTGGACGGATTTGATGTCCTTCGCCGGCCGTATGAGTCAGTCGCTCAATGCCCCAGCGGGAGCTCTGTCCCCAGCGAAGCTACCGATGCTTCAGCGCGCGGCGCTTGCAGCCTGTGCCGACGGAGGAGGGTACATTAAAAATCCATTGGCGTGCCATTTCGACCCTGGAACTCTTGCGTGCAAAGGCCACAGCAGTTCTGGATGTCTTACCGGCGGGGAGATTAAAAGCCTTCAACTAATATACGGTGGCGTACATGAGCCGCTGCCAGGCCGCAGTTTGCCGGGGTTTGAACCTGGAGCAGAGGCAGCAGTAAACAGCTGGGGATTTTGGATTGTTCCCGGAGCCAATGGTCAAGTACGCCCGTACCTAGAAAGGATGTCCAAAAACTTCTACGCGTACATGGTACGAGGGGAGCCCGCGTTCGATCTCAACGCCCTTAGCACCGCCGACATTGACCGCGCGAGACGCGAAATTGGTCCAATTTTGAACGCGATGGATGCGGATTTGTCTGATTTCCGCGCACACGGTGGGAAGCTCGTTCAGTATCACGGTTGGAATGATCCAGCAATTCCGCCGCACTACAGCCTCGACTATCACGCAAGGGTTGTGGCGAAGCTCGGCCCGTCATCGGACTTCTATCGGCTCTTTATGATCCCAGGCATGCTTCACTGCAGCGGAGGTGCTGGGCCCGGCGACGTTAACTGGCAGACGCTGATCGAAAACTGGGTGGAGCGAGGAAGCGCTCCGACGAGCGTGTCCGCTACGAGCGATGCTGATTACAACAGTCAAGAGATTGCAGCCGTACCTGATGGCGGCGATCGCTGAAATGCCGAGGCCGGATGGCTCCGCCTGTGCGTCCGCTTGGCTGATTGAACCTGCTGCGAGAGCCAATCTCGAGTGACTGAAGCCTGACTCACGAGCCATTCGCGAAAGCGCTTCACTTGCGGCCGAAGCAGCGCGTCGGGACGGAAACGAGCTTGAAAAGCGTGATGTGTCCATTGTCCGGTCGATATAGGGAACGGCAGGCTGAGCGTGCCGTCATCGATGTAGGGGCCAAGTAGCGCCAACCCGCAGATTGTCAGGCCTGCATTCGCGCGAACCGCCTCGAGGGCGAGCTTGATGCGCTGGAAACGGATTCCGCGGTTGGGGTCCGTTCGTTTAAGCCGCTGGGTCTTAATCCAGGTGGCCCAGTTGGGTGCGCTGGGGTCTTCCTTATAGAAGTCGAGATGTAATAACGGAAACCCCTCCAGGCGGTCCCGCAATGCAACACTGGATATGCGGCGGGTGTTTTCGGGAGAGCTTATCGGCAGCACAAAATCTCGAAAGAGAAGGTCATCGCGCGCATTGGGGCGTTGCGGGCCGAAGCTGATCTCGCAATCGACCTGACCGATGCGTAACGGCGCGTCACCTTCACCGTTGATACAGAAAAGAACGTGCGGATGTTCGGCTCTGAAGCTGTCCAGGCGAGGCTTGAGCCAGAAGTCGGCGAAGTCGGATGTGGCAGCGACATGGATCTCGTCGCCGCGCTGCAAATTCAACATTGTTGCAACGGCATCCAACTCCTGGAATGCAGTTCGCAGGTGCTCAAGTGCTCCCGAGAGTTCCGATGTGGGCCGCAGCCCCGATCGACCGCGTACCACCAGATCTATGCCGAGATAGTCCTCGAGAGCCTTAATTCGCTGTCCAACTGCTGCGGGCGTTATCCAGAGCGCGCCCCCGGCGGCTTGGAGCGACCCCAGCCGCAGCGCCAACTCGAGCGCTTGGAGGGACTTAAGGTGCGACACAGACATGATCTATAAGCTAAAGATTATCTTTAGCTCTGGCAAGAACTCTTAGCTTTAAGTTAGCTTCCGAGCAGCAGAGAATTGAGCCAAAGGGAGGAACGTCATGGCACACCTGCGGAGATACCTAATCGAGCGCGATATCCCCGGCGTAGGTGGGATGTCGATCGTGGAGCTGTGCGGCGCGGCGCGCGCCTCGAATCGCGCCCTCGAGCAGATCGGCGACGGGATTCAGTGGCAGCACAGCTATGTGGCTGGCGACAAGACCTTCTGCATTTATCTCGCCGCGAGCGAGGAGCTGATCCGAAAGCATGCGGAACTCAGTGGGATACCTATCACACGGATCGTCGAGGTTCCTCAGATCATCGATCCGCTAACCGCAAACAACTGACCGGCGAGAACAAGGAGACCGCGATGAGAAAACTACTGGCCGCGCTCTACAGCGTTCTTGTTTACATGCTTTTTCTGGCCGTTTTCCTATACGCCATTGGCTTTGTCGAGAATGTCCTGGTGCCGAAGTCGATCGACTCAGATTCAAGGGGCGATATCGCGAGCTCATTGCTGATCGATGCGGGACTTCTGGTGCTGTTTGCGCTCCAGCACAGCATCATGGCGCGCCCTGGGTTCAAGCGAGTCTGGACGCGCATCGTGCCCGAGGAGATCGAGCGCAGTACCTTCGTGCTATTTGCCAGCGTGGCGCTCGCTCTGGTGTGCTGGCAGTGGCGTCCCCTACTGCAGACAGTCTGGTCCGTCGATGACCCCATCGGCGCCAAGGCGCTCCTCGTCGTGTCGTGGAGCGGATGGGGCCTGCTGCTCCTGAGCACGTTCCTCATTAGCCACTTCCACCTGTTTGGGTTGAGCCAAGGACTCGCCCGGCTGCTCGGGCACACGCCTCCGGAGCCGACGTTTGTAACGCCCTTCCTATATCGGTGGATGCGCCATCCCCTCTATGCCGGCTTCATTTTGGCATTCTGGGCGGCCCCGCACATGACTCTGGGCCACCTGTTCTTTGCGATCGCAACGACGGGCTACATCTTTGTCGGCATCTGGTTCGAAGAGCGCGACCTCGTCGCGTACTTCGGCGACCGCTATCGGCAGTACCGGGCGACCGTCGGTATGCTGTTTCCGAAAGTCCGTAGTGTCGCGCCGCGCAAGGGCGTTGCGCGCTGAGATCGATAGGAGGGAGGGGCCATCATGCCCGTGCTACCAAGCTATCAGCGCCTGCTCGAGACCTCGCGGCGCGTAAACTGGCGCCTGGAGGATCTCCTTGGAGAGGGGATGCGCCTGGATTTCACGCGACCGTTTCTGCCCGAGACCTTTGCGCAGACGGAGCCGCTCGTTTTCCTCGGTCCGGCGGAGAAACTCAAGCTGAACCAGATCCGGGCGCGCGGCTACCTGGCGCTGTTCGAGCTGGTTGAAACCTTCGTCGTGCCGTTCATTTCAGGCCAGTCGAATGATGGAAAGCAGGCGGATCCTTTCCGCGCGCCGGCACTGCGCCATTTTATCGACGAAGAGCAGAAGCACCGTGAGCTTTTTAGCGCCGTGCTACGCGAGTTTGACAGCGAGTTCGGTACGCCGTGCGGTCTCATCGGTCCGGCCGCGGAGATCTGTCGGACGATCCTGCTCCACGGCCCCCTCGCGGTCACTATCGCAATCCTCGGCCTCGAGTGGATGTCACAGGGTCACTACCTGGGAAGTGTCAAGGACAACCAGGATCTCGATCCACAGTTTAGGAGTCTGCTCAAGCATCATTGGATCGAGGAGGCGCAGCACGCCAAGCTCGATGGCCTGGTCCTCAAGTCACTCGCGCAGAGGAGCTCCCCTCAAGACATCGCGACCGCCATTCAAGAGTATTTCGAGATCGGCTCATTCCTCGATACGGGTTTTTTCCAACAGGCTGAGTTGGACCTCGAGTCGCTTGAGCGAGCCATCGGCCGCCGCCTGTCACAGGATGAGCGGCGGCAGTTTCTCGACGTACAGCACGGGGCTCTACGATGGACCTTCCTGGGGTCGGCCATGGGAAACCGGAACTTTCTCGCCGTGCTCGCCAGCGTCAGTGATGAAGCGGCCGCGCGAGTGGAGCAGGCGGCAAAGTCGTTTACGCTGAGCTAGCGGGAAAGGCTGGTACTTGATGAGCGCAATCCGTTCAGAAGCGTGCATGCACGGCGTCTATCTCGGGAGGTCGTCTATCGGCAACACCGAACGCTGTCCCCGGAGCCACGTTCTCAATTATCACCGGCCACGGGGATGTGCCGAAGGATTTATTCGCCAAGCCATATT
Organism: uncultured Gammaproteobacteria bacterium; assembly: GCA_963807505.1. Taxonomy (GTDB): domain Bacteria; phylum Pseudomonadota; class Gammaproteobacteria; order Steroidobacterales; family Steroidobacteraceae; genus Bog-1198. The sequence continues at coordinate 871,841 of CAWECC010000004.1, forward strand.
GCGATGAGGTGGCAGGCGCTTTATGCACAAATTCGACCGGCGCGATTGGCTCCGAATGGCAGGTTTCCTCACGGGCGCGACGATTGCCTCGCGAGGTCTCCTCGCCGGCCCGACACAGCCCGCCGCATCGGGCGCTTCACGTAACCACCTGATTCATTTGTCCCTCAACGAAAATCCCTTCGGTCCCGCTCCCTCGGTCGCGGCTACGCTGCGACGGGAATTCGCGAATCTCTGCCGCTACACAGGCTCCGAATTGAGCGAGTTGAGGGGATTGATTGCGGCGAAGGAGGGCATCTCGGAAGGACAAATCATCATGGGCGAAATTCGAGAGTGAATCGGCGCACTCGGGCAGTGTATTTGGTAAATCCTCACAATCCGACGGGGACGGTCAATGATGCGGAGGAATTGGCAAGGTTTGTCCGCGACGTGTCGGATCGGACGCTTGTGATCGTGGTTGCGCAAGCGCTCGAGAAGCAAGGACTGAACAACCCGCATCTCTTCAACCGACTGGCGGTAGCGGCTGCGACCGCGAGCCTCAAGGAGACCCACTATATTTCGAGTGTCACCGCCAAGGTTGCGCGCGAACGGGAAATCTGGTTCGGCGTATTGCGGGAATTGAAGGTGAACTTTACCATATCGGCCGGCAATTTCGTATTCTTCGAAGCCGGAATTCCGCACGTGGATTTCGCGGCGTCGCTTCTGCGGGAGGGCGTCGATATAGGGCGTGCTTTCCCTCCGTATGAAAGCTGGGCGAGAATTTCCATAGGGCTTCCTGAGGAGAATGGACAGGCTCAGGCAGCGGTCCGTAAACTGCTGGTCGCTGAGAAAAGAAGCCGCGAGAGTGGAATTCAGCCTTGAGCGCGATGCGATATCCATAGTGAGAGGGCAATTGGTACTAAATTCATCCGCCGACGCGTCGCAGCTTCACGACGTGCCGCTTCTAGGATCATCCCGGCAAGCATGGACTGTTGTCGCTTTAGTATTCGTTTTCATGCTGATCAATTTTGCGGACAAGGCGGTCGTCGGCTTGGCCAGCGTGCCGATCATGCAGGAATTGAAGCTGAGTCACACTCAATTTGGCATGTTGGGGAGCGCATTTTTTCTGTTATTTTCTGCCTCCGGCGTAGCGGTCGGATTTCTCGCCAATCGCTTCAGCACTAAGACGATCATGTGCATCATGGGTGTGGCTTGGTCAGCGGCGTTGCTGCCGATGACCATGATCTCGAGTTTTACCTTGTTGGTGACCAGTCGCGTGATTCTCGGTGCGGCCGAGGGACCGGCCTTCCCGGTGGCGGTGCATGCTGTGTACCAGTGGTTTGCCAATACACATCGAGCATTACCCACGAGTGTTGTCGCTAGCGGCGCCGCCTTCGGCGCCGGCATCGTCGCGCCGCTGATCATCTGGATCATTGATCATTTTGGTTGGCACGCGGCGTTCGGCACCCTGGGGGTGGTCGGCCTAGTCTGGGTGGTCTGCTGGTTGGCTTTTGTCCCGGATCGGCCGGCATTCCCGTCCTTCGGGCAGGAATCCGGACTGCAAAAACGGGTGCCCTATCGACATCTGCTGATGAGCCGTACGGCCCTGGGGTTTTATCTGGCTGGATTTGCGGCGTACTGGATCATTGCGCTCAATCTAGTATGGCTGGCCAACTATCTGATTAAGGCGTTGGGGATGGACCCTGCACACGCGGCATGGGTCATCGTGCTGCCTTCCGCCATGCAGATGGTGCTGGCACCTGGGGTTGCATATCTGTCGCAAAGACTTTCCTTGTTGGGTTTATCGAGTCGAGTCGCTCGCGGCGTAGTGGGTACTCTGTGCGTCATCATCGCCGGCCTCTCGATGGCCTGCTTTCCTTTCGTCGACATGGGGCCTCTGAAGATCTTCCTCGTGGGCTTGGCGTGTTCGATCGGCAGCGTCATCTTCACGCTGGGTCCGGCACTCATGGGCGAGATTTCGCCCGCGTCGCAACGCGGCGCGATGCTCGGAGTTTCGAACTCGATTCATACCCTGGCGGGCGTGTGCGCGCCCCTTGTGATGGGCCGCATCGTGGACATTAATGCGAATTCGATCGGGGGATTTCGGACGGGTTACCTCTATGTCGGAGTTCTCGTCGCCACGCTGGGGGTGATCGCGGCCATGTTAATCAATCCGGAATATGATCTACGGCGCTTTCGGATCATTCAAGAGAGGGCAATAGATTGCAACACATTGATCTGATCTACCTCAACGGCCCAGACGTCGAGCGAATTGCGCTCACGGACCAAGAAATTCTCGACTCCGTTGAGACGGCGCTCGATGCGCAGGGTAAGAAAGCGGTGGTCATTGAGCCGCGAGTTCATTTGGTGCCGCATGATTCGTCCATCGGACATTTCAATGTACTGCGCGGCGTCGTTCATCCGCTCGCGCTCGCGGGCGTCAAGGTGGTGGGCGACTTTGTCGAGAATTTCAAGCGGGAGTTACCTTCCGAGCTGGGATTGCTGACGCTGTTCGATCCATCGACGGGCGTGCCGTTAGCGATCATCAATGCCACCTCTTTGACCGATATGCGGACGGGCGCCATGACCGCGCTTGGCGCCAAGTACTTGGCACGCAAGGACAGCAAGATACTCGGCCACATCGGCGCGCGTGGTACATCGTACTGGAACATCCGATTGCTCGATCATTTTTTCGATTTTGCCGAGATTCGTGTGCACTCCAAGCGTGCCGAGAGTCGGGAAGGGCTGGCCGCGAGGTTGTCCAAGGATTTGGGCAAACGCGTCGTCGCGGTGGCGGATTGGGAAAAATGCGTTCGCGGTGCGGACATCGTGGTCGAGGCGTCGCGTCTGGTCGAACCAGAGCCACTACTGAAGACCGAGTGGATCAAGCACGGTGCGCTCGTCATTCCCTACGGCACAATGAGCGCCGTGGAATTATCCCTCACCGACATCATGGACAAAGTCGTGGTCGACGACTGGGGCCAATGTCGCAAGGGGTTGCCCTTTGGCGCGCTGCGCCAACACGTGGATTCCGACAAGCTCACTGAAAGCACATTGCATGCGGAGTTGGGACAGATCGTCGCTCACTTAAGGCCCGGACGGGAAAGCGATGAGGAAACGATCTTATTCTGGCACCGCGGATTGTCGCTGAGCGATATCGCTCTGGGTAGTACTTTGCTCCGTAAGGCGAGAGCCAACTCGATCGGTCAAACGCTGCGTTTTCAATAAGGCGCGAGTGAAGCGCCCTAGAGCAGATCGCGTTTGATTACGGTCACCTGCTCGCGGCTGAAAAAGTCCTGATCGCCTTTCTTCGCATGCAAGCTCTCGCGTAGATGGAAGTCGGTCGCGGTCGAGGTGAGCTCAAACGCCGCGCTCACGGTGCAGTCCCACTCGCCGCGTCGCCAGCGTGTGCTGTTGCGTTGTGACCAGAGCGACGAGTTTGGCTTGCCCGCCTCAATTGACAGGTGCTCGCTTGATTCCGTTTCCACCGCCGTGCCGATGTCCGGGAATTCCGTTCGCTGCAGTGGATTGACCAGGTTCGCTTCCGTACCAGGTCCCATCTCAGAATGGAGATAGGGCGTGGCGGACTGCGAATGGATCTCGGGGATGATGAAAGGCCGATCGGGGGCATCCAGCGTGCGCACGGGCAGCTCGACCTGCGAGGCGGCCATATCGACAGTGAGAGTGGCGATGGCGGGTGACGGCCAGACGAGCGGCCAGAGCCCTACGGACAGCGCGACTCGGATGCGACTGCCTTTCTTGAATCGGTGCGCGATCAGGTACAGCGGGATCACGACATCGTAGGGATGTTCGGGCTGAAGTGCGCTGGGATGTTCATGCGAATCGCGATGGGTGAGGTTGAGCAGGCCATAGGACACGAGCCACGACTTGCCGTCCGTGACTTCGCACAGGCGTACGGCGAGCGTTGCCACCGGCACATCCGAGCGTACACGGATGCGTGCGTGCGGAACGCCTAGGATCTCTTGATCGCGCTCGAGCGGCACTGTATCGAAGGTCATGGAATGCGCGTCCTCCGCCGACTGATCCTCGAGGATGCTCGGCATCCATTGCGCCTTGGCGAGTCCCACCAGATCGCTGCCCGTCACGCGGCGCAAGCCCTGGCCGCCGTGCGCGCGGTTCAGGCCATGTTCAGCGAGATACCAGATCTCCGGATGCGTACGCCGGCTCGCCCAGGTTTCCTCTGAGATCCAGCGGCCCGGGATCGGCCGGGGATGAACCTCGCTCACCGTCCGGTAGGGCATGTATGCCCGCACCTGCGGCTCGTCCATGATGCCCGTGTCGAGGCCGCCGAGCCATTGTAGCCACCAGCGAACCTCCTCATGCGCCCACTCCAGACCGAGAGGCTGAGGCAAGTTGGGCATCAGGTGACCCCAGGGACCCACCAGTGCCTTGCGCGGCACCGACAGCCCCTCGAGCAGGGTGGAGGTCACGCTGCTGTAGGGATCGAGCCAGCCATTGACGATGTAGACGGGACACTGGATCTGCGCGTAATCGGTGGCGACGGAGCCGCGTTGCCAGTACGCGTCGTAGCGCTGATGCGAGGTCCACCGATCGAGGATGGGAGGCGAGGCTTCGAGGCGTTCGTGCCATTTGCGCTCCCACTCGGGACCCGAGATCTCGGGATCGGGTGGCGCACCCATGTACACCTTGAAGTAGGTGCCCCACTTGAAGTTCTCGGTCGCGAGGGCGCCGCCGATGTAGTGAGCGTCGCCGGTGAAGCGGTTGTCGACCGAGCCCATGGACATGATGGCCTTGAGCGCGGGTGGCCGTCGCGCGGCGACCTGCAGGGAATTGATGCCGCCCCAAGAGATGCCGCGCATGCCGACGGCGCCGTTGCACCAGGGCTGCCGCGCCAGCCAGGCGATGCAGTCCAGCGCATCGCGCAACTCGGGGTCATCGTATTCGTCGGTCATCACGCCGTCGGAGTCGCCGGTCCCGCGGATATCGATGCGCGCGAATGCGAGCCCGAAGGGTGCGAGATTCTGTGCCGTGGCCTCATCGCGTCTGCGCACGCCGTCGCGCTTACGATACGGCAGGTACTCGAGCACCGCGGGCACGGGGTGCGCATCGGCCCCTTCCGGGATCCATAGCCGCACGGCCAGGCGTGCGCCGTCGGGCATGGGAATCCACTCGTTCTCGATCACCCGCACCGCGCGTTTTTCCGGAAGACTCCATGAACTCGGCGGGCTACCTGCGTCATGGGGTGCCGCGGCTGATGGAAGCGCCCGGATGCGAGCGGCTTCGCCAAGCGTTGCGATGGGAGCTGCAGCGAGCGCGGCTCTGAACCAGTCGCGTCTAGTCATTCCCATAGGAGGCAGTCCTTCGTCATCAATCCGGCACACTGAACTTGTAAGAGAATCTCAAGCCCGCAGTCCGGGGTCGATTCGTCGTGGTAAGTGTCACCGCGCTGGTCGAGCTGATGAAGACCTCAGCTCGGGTGTCGGTCAGGTTCTGAACGTACGCCTCGACCCCCCATGCGCCCCGATTGGTGCCGAGCGCGGCGTCGTAGGTAGTGTAACCGGCCAGATTGTAGTCCGGGCTGCCGAATGCGCCCTGAGTGATCACGTTCGCAATGGAGTGGCCGGTGTGCGAGGCCGCTGCCTGCACGTACCAGTGGTAATCGGCGACCGGGTACTCGTAACGTGCACGCAAATTGCCCTGGAACGGAGGAGCGTTGGCCAGGGAGGAGCCGGGGCCGTTGGTAGGGAAAAGCGAGATGACCGCGCCCGTGCCGCTGATGAGGGAGGGATCGTTCAATTGGCTGCTGCTGTTCCATGCCGCCGAGGCGTTGAGGGTCAGCTGGTCGGTGGCACGCCAGACGAGGTCGGGCTCGACGCCGCGTACCCGATAGTTCGGGCCGTTGACGATAAACTCGGAGTTGCCATACAGCGTGGGGTCATAGATGCCGAGCTGCACATTGGACCAGTCCTCTTGATATATGGCGCCATTGAATTGCAGCCGATGATCGAACCACTGCGTTTTCCAGCCTATCTCGTAGTTCTTGAGGTTGTCGCTGTCGTAGAAGTCGGGAATGGTGAACTTGCCGTACAGCGGCGAGTTCGGCGATAGGATGCCGTTGCCGCGATTGAAGCCGCCCGGGCGGAAGCCCTCGGAATAGGTCGCGTACAGCAGTACGCCATCCAGAGGCTTCCAGCTGATATTCACCTTGTCTTTGTGCCCCGTATTCACTTGCGCTTCGTTGTAGATCGTGAAACCGCCGGAGGGAGGCGCGCACGGATTGATGTTGCGGCACCCAAATTCCGAATCGCTCTGGCCCTGAAGGTAGTTGTTGAAGTGGTAGTAGCGCGAGCCCACCGTCAGGGTCAACGTGGGCAGGATATCGAAAGCGATCTCGCCGAACACGGCACCCTGCCGGTAGCCGCGGGTGAGATCGGCGATGAACACCGTACCCGCGGGCCTGTTCCCGGGATCGAATACCGGGATACCGCCGATGGGTCCGAAGGGAGCGAAACCTGCCTGTTCCTGTCCATAGGCGAAGTTCTGTGACGCCTCGATCTTGTAATCTTCCCAGAATACCCCGAGCAGTCCCCGGACGCGGGCGTTGTCCGGTGTGCTCGCGCGCAGCTCGTGAGTCTGGTGGGTGTTACGCTCGACGTTGTGCCATGTCGCACTCGGCGAGTAGCACACGGGAGCGGTGCCGGGCGTGAATTTCGGCCCGTTGCATTGATAATAGGCGGCATAGGCGCCACGCGAATACGCCGTGTAATCGGCGACGGCGTCCACGTTGCGCACCAAGTAGCCGCCCGTGTACACCAGTTTCACGGGGCCGGCCCGACCGTTGACCGTCCAGGCCGTATTTTCGAACTTATCCTTGTCGACCGACGGGTTGTACTGCTGGACGTTGAGATCGCCGAGCGCCGGATTGTAGGCGAACACACCGTCCGCCTCCATTTGCTGGTAGCTCTGCTCGAGCAAGGCGTTCCAGTCGTCGTTTATCTTGTAGAAGAGGGATCCGCGAATGCCCGTGTAGGTGACTGGATTGAAGGCGTTTCCGACCAAATTGGCGTTGGACAGCGTCTGGCTGTTTGCCGGTACCACTCCGCCAAAATAGCTCACGATACCGCCGTCGGTGGGTTGTCTCGTGAAAGTTCCCGGCACGTTGTTGATGTAGCCGCCGCGCCGGTCATTGTAGATCACGGCACGGAACGCCAGCGTATCCGCGATCAACGGCAGGTTGATGAAGGCCTGGGCGGCCGAGCTCGGATCTCCGTGCGCCGTGGTGGAATAGCTCGCGGTGGTGCCGCCCTCGGTCACATCCAGCTTCGGCTTGTTGGTGATGTAGCGAATCGCGCCCGCTTGCGCGCCGGCGCCATACAGCGTTCCTTGCGGTCCTTCGAGCACTTCGATACGTTCCATGTCGGCGGCATAGACGTCCAGATTGCGTCCGGGCAGTTGCACGGACTGGTCATCGAGGTACACCGCGACATTGGGGAATTGCGCGTACCCGCCTGACACCTGGGCACCGTCGTGGCTGGTCGAGAGGCCGCGCATGTAGATTTCGTTCTGTCCTGGACCAAATCCCGTGATGGTGACGCTAGGCAGGTACTTCACGTAGTCGTCCAGTGTTTGCACATTGAGCTGCTGCAAGGTGGCGCCCGTGAGGGCCGTGATGGCGATAGGCACGTTCTGCAGATTCTCTGTCCGGCGGGTCGCCGTCACCACGATCGCCTCGATGTCGGCATTGCCGGCCGCGGGTGGTCCGGCATTCCCGACAGGTGCGGTCGCAGTCGTCTGTGCCCAGCCGCTCGCAGCCGTGGCGAACCCTAGCGCGACGGCAATCGCCCGCGCGAGTCGTAGGCTGCCGCGCTTCTCGTCAAATTGAGTCATCCCATGTTCCCCAGTGCATGTTCGATACCGTCAGCGGCGTACGGTGCAAACCATAGAGCGCCCGCACGCGTTGCCGGTGCCCTGATCTAGAGTAAGACGGACCAACAGGATCCTTCAAATGCCGGATCGGCACAAGCTCATGCTGCCCAGGCAGGTTCTTGTGAAGGTATCTGGAAATAACAAAGTGTTATTGGCAGTCAACACGGGAGTTGGTTTTGATCGCGCGATGACCGTATCGCAGACCCGGGAGACCACTACACCGTCCTTTTTTCAGGAATCGGCTCCTGCCTGGCCACGCGTGACGGAGACTCCCGATCGCCGGCGCCTCGATATCCCTACGATAGGCGTCGCGGTTGCCACCTACTGCGGGTTTATCCTGTTGACCTGGTTCTTCCTTCGCATCCCGGTCTTGGTCGCAGCGCCGCTGGGTGCTCTTTTGCTTACCTGGTATGGCTCGCTGCAGCACGAAACCATTCATGGTCATCCTACGGCTTCGCGACGCATGAACGCGATGCTGGCGAGTATACCGCTGTCATTGTGGCTGCCGTACGGCAGCTATCGTGCAACCCACCTGCAGCATCATCGTCACGGAGGACGTCATCTAACGGACGTCTCTCGTGATCCAGAATCTTTTTACGTGCGATCGGGAATGTTTTCTCAGGCCGGCCCCCTTGGCCGTGCATTGCATCTGGCCAACTGCACTCTGGCAGGGCGTCTGATCTTGGGACCTGCCGTTGCAATGGCCAGATTCTGGGCGAGCGAAGCACGGATCGTCCGGTCCGGGGATCGGCACCGCATCATCATATGGACGCGTCACGCCCTGGCGGTTTCGATGGTTTTGCTATGGACGGTCGGCGTGTGCCACATCCCGGTGCTCGTCTACGCACTCTTGGTCGTCTATCCGAGCGTATCCTTGGGGCAACTTCGTTCCTTCGTCGAGCATCGCGCCGACGCCGAACAACATCGCCGTACGGTCGCCGTGGAGGGCAATCCGTTGTGGGCGTTGATTTTCCTGAACAATAACCTGCACATTGCCCACCATGCTCACCCGAAACTACCCTGGTATGAATTGCCGCGCGTGTGGCGTGAAATGCGAGGCTCCGCCATCGGGTGCGGGCTGGTGTTTCAAGGTGGGTATCGTCAGGTGTTCAAAGAATACCTATTTCGTCCGGTGATCAGCGTGGAGCATCCCGGCTCGAGCGGCGGTGACGGCTGAGGACTCGGAACGTGGGGCGCATTGCAGCGTTGCCAATGTATGATTTTCCCGAGCTTCACGATGCGCACGAGGCGTTGTGGGCGGCACTGAGGTGCCGGATGATTGAAGCGGGCGTGGAGGAAACGCCACCGGCCAGTCCTAGCCTTCCTTTCATCACTGCGGCCGCGACAAGCGATGCCACACTGCAGATACTTCGCTCGTCGCTAGCTGCCGTGCTGGCCGACCGTCGGCTGGATTCAGTTCGCGAACTGCTTTTTCTCGAGGGAGCCGACTCGCATTCAAGATGTGTCAGGCCAGCGCAATTCCACCAAGTGCGCCCAGGATGACAACAAGCAGCGGCGGCGCGCGCCAACGGACCAACAATACGAATCCCATGAGTGCGACCGCAAAATCGCCGGGCGATCGAACGGAGTTGACCCACAAAAGGCTGTAGAGCGAGGCACCGAGCAGTCCAACGACTGCCGCGTTGACGCCTCGCATGACGGCTTGTGCACCGATACGTCGCCGGAAGGTATCCCAGAACGGTATCGTGCCCAAGAGGATCAAAAAGCCGGGCAGAAAGATTCCGGCAATTCCCAGTGCAGCCCCCGCAATCCCATGCGGCGAGGGTTCGCTCATGGCCCCAAGATATGCGGCGAACGTGAACAAGGGCCCTGGCATGGCCTGCGCGGCGCCGTAGCCTGCAAGGAAGGAGTCCTGGCTCACCCAGCCGGGGGTCACGAATGCCTTGCTCAACAAAGGTAACACGACATGGCCGCCGCCGAATACCAAGGCTCCGGATCGGTAGAAGGCGTCGAAGAGTGCGATCCCTTGAGATCGTGTACTGAGGATCGGAGGCACGGCGAGGAGGCCAAAGAACAGCCCCATCGCCACGACGCTCACGCGGCGCGAGACGGGTATCTCTAGCGGTCGTTGCATCGTCGGGGCCGCGGTGCGACAGAGCCAGAATCCCGCGATGCCGCCCAGGAGAATCACGCCGATTTGAGCAATCGAGGAGTTGCTCAAGAGGATGATGACGGCGGCGACACAGCCAATCGATGCGCGCAGCCGGTCCGGGCATAGCGTGGCTGCCATCCCCCACACGGCCTGCGCGACGATCGCGACTGCTACCAGCTTTAGTCCGTGCAAGGCTCCTAAGCCAATCGGACTACTGAGTTCGCCGGCGCCATAAGCGAACGCTGTCATGAGGACGGCCGAGGGGAGCGTAAAGCCGGCCCATGCCGCCAGCGCGCCCCAATACCGAGCCCGAATCAACCCGAGAGAAAATCCGACCTGACTGCTGGCCGGACCAGGCAGAAACTGACAGAGCGCTACGAGATCCGTATAAGTGGCGTCATCGACCCAACGGTGGCGAACGACCATCTCCTGTCGGAAATAGCCGATGTGTGCGATGGGACCACCGAACGACGTAAAGCCCAGCTTGAGAAATGTAAGAAAAACCTCGGCCGCGGATCGCTCACGCATACTTGAATAACGCCATGAGCCCGAAATCCATGTGCAATTGCTGGTGACATGGGTGTGTAGTCGGCCTTGGCGGCCGGATCAGCTTGCGTAGTCGGTTACAGCTCGTCTGCATGGCCTAATGCGTGCGCATGGAATAGGAGATTAACCAACCGTTCTTCACCGGCTGAAACTGCACCGTCCCGCGAGTCTGTGCGTCTTGGCGATTCAGCACGAACTTTGCGGTCGCAATGCCGAGGGCGGCGCCCGCGACCGTATCAGAAAGCCAATGCACATTCTCGTTGACTCGAACGTAAGCTGTCGCGCCCGCCACGCCATAGCCGATGATGCGGCGAATCCATCGATACTCATCGTTGCCAGACTCGGCAAACACGGTGCCGACCGCAAAGGCAACTGTGGTGTGGAGCGACGGGAACGAGTCTCCGCCTTTGCCCCATTCGTTCGCCGACGTGGTCGCATCGGGACGCTCTCGACCGGTCGCGTAGCCCAGCACTTCGGCCGTGGCTCCGCTGAATGCGGCCGCCTCAATCAAGGCCCAAGTTTCCCGATAGCCATCCCGATCATCCATGTACCATGCTGCGAGACCTGTGCCGGCGATCAGCGCCACCGTCGGCGCCGCATCGCGCAAGCTATTCTTGTCCTCACCGCCGTTCAGGATGGCCTTCGAGCCCGTTGCAAAATGGTCACGAACTCTGTCATCAAACGAGTGGGCGGCACCAATGGCGATCAGCGCGCCGCCGAAATACAGCCAATCCTCCTCGTCCCACCTCATGGGCGATGTGAAATAGAGCTTCGTATCTTGGAGCGTGGTGTCAATCAGAGAGTCCGCGGAATGACCGACGATGGGGAAGATGCCGACGATCGCCCATACCAATAGCGCAAATTTCATTCTCATCGTCTTGTGGGTAAAGTGCCGCGAGGCTGCAAACAAAAAAGAGTTCATTCGTTATTGGAGCTCCCAAGGACACTTTGCACTACTTCGCACTTAAAAGTATCGTCGATTTCGCAATTTGCTGCGAGCAAAGACTTGTGTTTGGCATCTGATATATTATACTTTGCGATGCAAAGTGACAGTGTGCGATAACCATGCATTGTGAGTGTTTGTCGCGGAACAGCGCCTGACACGGGCCCATCCAATTGAGTGAATCGATCCCACCAAGTGTTGGAAGCACCGAATGGCCGCACAAGCCGAGCGCTCGTTGCACTTTTTGTCCCGCACGTGTTCCCGGGAAAGGATGCTCGCCGCTCTATTCGGATGCATCGCGCTGCTCGCTGTTGCGGTCGGAGTGCTGGGTCTGCGCGGCGCTTCCTCCCTCAGACACACGCTCGATTCCTGGATCAATATCCACGTGCTGTTTGGATTGCTGCTCTGCGGGTTGGTGTCTGTTCGCTGCGGGTGGTGCGTCATTCACTCGCCTCGCATGTTGCCCACGGACATTCGCCAATTATCCCGTCACCTCTCACGCGTCGTTTACTTGTCAATCTACCTGGTCATAGGCGTGAGAGAAATAATTGGTATCCTCAACAGGGTTTGGCACGGCGGCGTGGGGGATTTCAATTTGTTTGACGAGCGGTTTCGCGGTCCCGATCATGTGGGTTGGAACCCCAAAGATGATTTCCAATTGTTTTTCGCCGCGGGTCTTTTTGCGCGCGGGTCTTTTTGCGCTCATCTTCGTTCGTGCCTTGGCATACAAATTGTGGTTGCGTTCGCGGGAGCGCGCTGCCGTTAAGTAAATGGTTTCGAGGCGCGTGAGGTCACTCCAAGAGCCAATACCGGACGCCTTGTTCGTCTAGATATGCTTGTGCGCCAGCGCCCTGCAACATGGCGACCGTCGATAGCAATCCTGCCTCCGTGCAACTGCTGGCCGCAACGGTAATGGAACGCGGCGATTTGGGGGCGGGCCAACCCGTAAGGGGATTCAAAATGTGGCCATACCGGATGCCGTCTCTTAGCAAATAGCGACGCGAGTCGCCGCTCGTGGCGAGCGCGCCATATTCCAGATCAAGCAGCATCGTTGCCTCTCGGTCGGTATCCGGCCTCTCGATGCCAATCTGCCATGGGCCATGCGATGTAGGACGATTGGCGCGCAAATCGCCACCGAAATTGATGAGAAATGGAGTCCAGTCGCGCGCTGCGAGCAACTCGTAAGCGCGATCAACGGCATATTCCTTGCCGATGCCGCCGAAATCCAATTCCATTCCCAACGGCAGCACTAGCTGCGGCGATCGCCATTGCAGTTTCTCGAAACCTACCAGGGGTAGGAGCCGCCCGATGACGGCGCCCTCGGGAAGGCGATCCGATCCATCGAATGTCCACGCGCGGCGCAGCACGCCGGAGGTGATGTCGAAAAGACCTTCGCTCAGATCAAAGCACTGGCTCGCAAAATCAATCAGCGAAGCCGTCTCCGGGTCCACTTCGATGGCCGCGCCGCGATTTTCATGGATCCAGGCGGTGACACTGTCGTCGCGGTAGCGGCTGTACTTCTTCTCGATACGCCAAGCTTCCTGCGCCGCAATCGTGCCGATTGCCAGCGCCGCGTGCTCACTCATCAAAGGGAGTAGAACTTCGCAGGGGCTCGCCATTGCGGCAAACTTGACCGCCAGGAGATTCTCGCCCCGAGGCTCAACGATCAACCCCTCATCAGGCACTTTGAGTCGCCTCCGCCGCGCGACACGCGCGCGACCGCCGGTCAATGCCTCAGAACCGCCACCCAATCTGAACCAGGACTGCCTTGAGGCCTGGATACAGGTCGAGCCCTTGCAAACCTGCAGGTACTGGCACTCGCTCATCGAATGTCTGCTGATAATACTCCGCGCGAATACTTATCTCTGATTCCGGGCGGCTTCCGAGGCCGGGGAGCTTCTGTGCGTATTTCACCCCGTACGTCAGGGCATGGAATGCCCCCAGCCGAGAATCAGAGGATTGATAGCCGGTGGTCGGCTTTTCCGTGTTCATAATGAACGGCATATAGAAATCCGCCGCGGTCTGGCGATACCAGCGGATCGTCGGCTCGATATAGCGCTCGCGGTTCGCGAATGTCCAGCGCAGGTGCAGTTGGGCCGTATCCGAGCGCACGCCCCAGTTATCGCTCATATAGCGCAGCGACAAGGCGGTCGAAAGCTGCGAGCTCCAGCCAAGGCGATTTTCCCAATAGGCGCTCTTGCGCGTGCGCTGATCGGGGCGGCTCTCATATTCGTATCCAGTCGTGCCGCCGGCGCTGTTGATGACCGAGGTGAGCTTATAGGGATCGTTCAGGTACCCATGGAACCGATCGATCGAGACATTGAACTCGGAGAGCCACTTTCGCGTCATCACCTGGGTCACACCGAGCAGCATCCCGACCCCGTCTTTCGTTTTCCCCCCGGTCTGCTTTTCAGCTAACTCATAATCACTTCCCGGGACCGGTGCACCGCCGATCGGGTGGATCGAATCAAACTCGTTATCGACGCCAAACGAGAGCGTGGTGTTTTTCTCATTGAAATCATGGGCGATCGAAGCGTTCACCGTGGCCGAGTAGAAGTCATCCTCGGCGGACAACTTGCCGCCGACGCTCACTTGGTCCACTCGCGTGAAAGGCACGGTCCAGTTGCCGCCCACTGCAACGCGATCATCCTGATAGTTCGGATCGACGGGCAATTGACCCGCCGCGGTCGTGTATTGGTGTTTCAGCTTTCCGGATGGCGATGAAAACGTCTGAGCCGTGCGGCTCGTGAGTGCCCCGTTGGGGCTTGCGCCCGACAGGGCGTCGAAAGTGACATTAAGGTTGAGCGCCTGTCCGTCCGCGAAAACTTTGGCCACATCGACCACGGGCTCGATCGCTTGGATGCGGCCGTCCTCGTGGTAATAGGCGAGCGCCGAGTCGACCGACCAGTCCTCCAGCAGCCCGCTGTCGGGCGGGGCCATGTGGGTTTCCTGGCTGCGCGCCGCACCGGCGCCGAGCAGGGCGCAGCTCGCGGCCATCAATCGCTTTCGCGCCGTGCCCATCCTCGACGGCGGTGATTTTGGACTTCAATTGCATCCGCAGCCGCCACCCGCAAACGAACGGCCGCCCGAGGAGGCCTCCTTACTGAAATACAGGTGATCATCGATAGCTGCATCGAGGGGATCGGAGTCGAGTCGCATTTCGTCGCGCGCGAGCACGTCGCGCTGCCAGGGCTTGACGCCGAAAGAGCTGCAGCCGGCGACGGCCACCGAAGCGACTATTGCCAACGCAAGATTCAAGCGACTGATCATGGTTTCAAGCTCCCGTGAGATGGCTACTTTTCCGCCAACAGCTCGCGCACTTGCGCCTCGTAGACTGGACCATCGACCGGGCGAAACCCCACATGAGTGAAGCGTGTCACGCCATGGCGGTCGATCAGCACGCTCGAGGGCATGCCCTGCACCTTGTAAAGCTCCGCGAGTTCTCCCTTCGGATCGAAGCGCACGTCGAATGTCGGATGAAACTGCTTCAGGAATTCATCTGCACTCGCACGGTCCGTATCGAGATTGACGGTAATTATCTCGAGTCCTTGCGCTTCGTAGGCGCTCTTCATCGTCTCCATCCACGGAAACGATTGTCTGCACGGCCCGCACCACGATGCCCAGAAGTCCAAATACACAACGCGACCACGTGAGTTCGTGAGGTCAAGCGACGAGACGGCTTGTACCGGTGCAAATACAGCCAGGCAAATGCTCATGAGAATAAGTCTCACAAACCGCACCTAATGAATTGCTCGCGCGCATGACTCATACGGATTCCGACAGGACTTACGTCAAAGCTACAACTGCCGAGACTTTGTACCGCAAAGTGAATCGGTGTCAAGCGGGATTGATTGCATTCAGCGTGGCCGCTGCCGCATTTCCAGGAATTCATCGGGGTGGCCGCAGGGGCACCGCCGCCGGCTGCCGTCCGCATCCGAGCGGGCAGCGCGAATAGGTGGTCGCGAGTATTGCTATCGCTAGACCGACTGCTTACCGGCAAAAAAGTTCAGCAGGCTCTGGGGCGCGTTATCGCCGAAACACACCTCGAGGATCCGGTTCGCCTCTGCGGCTTCGGACGCGCTGCGGAGAAAGAGAGCCTCTTCGTATGCGAAGAGCGCTGCTTCGAGGTCGCCAGGGTCTGCGGTAATGGCCTTGCCGAGTTCCGCGCCGTCGTACATAGCGAGGTTGGCTCCTTCGCCCGACGGCGCCATCAGATGCGCCGCATCGCCCAGCAGTGTCACACCAGGTACGCGGTCCCATCTGTGCTCGACCGGGAGCCCATAGATAGGGCGAACTATCGGGTCCGTCTCACTGTCGGTGATGAGCGCTGTCAGCTGCGGTGCCCAGTCGTCGAATTCTTGGGCGATGCAGGCCAAGGCAGTCGCTGGGTCCGGGAAGTCAATGTTGCCAATCCAGTCCTCCGTTTTTTTCAACGCCGCGTACGTGTGCAGCACGCCGTTGGGCTCCCGGTGCGCCTGTATGCCTTTTCCTGGCGTCAGCGCAAACAGGGAGCCACCGCCAACCGCTTCGGCGCTCGCCTCGTGATCAGTGTCGCTGTCAAACAGGTAGGTCTCGATGTACGTGATGCCGACATACGCCGGTTTCGCCCTGGAAAGAAGAGGTCGAATTCTTGACCAAGCGCCGTCCGCGCCCACGAGGAGGTCGCTCGTCACGGTTGAGCCATCAGCAAAGGTCAGGACGTGCCGTCCACCGCCGAGAGGAGATACCGTCGTGAGCTTGTGTCCCCAGCGGACTGTGCCCGCAGGAAGTGATTCAAGCAAAATCCGACGCAGTTCTCCCCGAGCTACTTCAGGTCGGCCGCCCGTGCCGTCGTCGGGATCATCGAGCAGGACGTTGCCGTGCTTGTCCAGTACGCGTGTTTCTTGACCGCCGGCGTGGATGATCTCGAGGAACTTCTCGAACAGTCGCGCTGCCTTGAGTGCGAGCTGCCCGTTGTTTTCGTGGATATCGAGCATGCCGCCCTGCGCTCGCGCATGCGCCGAGGCTTCTGCTTCGTAGACCGTCGCTCGAATACCGTGGACGTGGAGGACGCGTGCAAGTGTGAGACCGCCGAGTCCGGCACCGACGATCGCGACTGGAGTATTCATCGTGTGACTACATCGTATGTCGGATGATTTGGAACGTTATTCCATCATATTGGAACGGCGTTCCATTTATGTCAAGATCGCGCATGGCCAAAAAAGCACATAGGAGCCAACGACGGGAAGAGTCGCTCTCACGAGACCGCATCATTGAAGCGTCGATCGAGCTATTGGACAGCAGCGGAGAGGGCGGTCTGACCTTCCGGGCGTTGTCCGAACGGCTCGCCACCGGGCCCGGTGCTATTTACTGGCACATCGCCGATAAGAGCGACCTGCTGGCCGCCGCATGCGATGCCGTCGTCGCGCGCACGATGAACGAGACCGTCGTTACGACACCGGAGACGACGATTCGCGCCGTCGCGCTGGGCTTGTTCGACGTGATCGACGAGCATCCATGGGTGGGCTCGGCGCTCACTAGCTCCCCGGGGCTGTCGCCCATCGTGCGCATCCTGGAACGCATAGGCCAGCAGATCAGCGCTCTTGGCGTGCCGGAGGATCAACAGTGGGCGTCGGTGGGCACCTTGATGGCTTACATCCTTGGCGTCAGCAGGCAAAACGCGGCCAACAGGCAGCTCGCCCGGACACGAAGCCTCGATCGATCCGACTTCCTGGAGGCGGTGTCGACCGCATGGTCGCAGCTCGATCCGGAGGAGTATCCATTCGCACGCAGCGTAGCCCGACAGGTACGCGATCACGATGACCGGATAGATTTTCTGGCAGGAATCGACCTGATCTTGAGCGGTATCAAGTCACCGCGCGGTCGCTGATCAATGGCGATGTCCGTTCGCAGTGGAGAGCAGTCCTTGTGAACCGGTCAACATCACCGTGCCGCGGTACTAGCTCTTCCGCGGCCTCAAGGCCACGAAGGCCACCAATGCGGCTCCAAACCCCGAAGCTGCACCGACGCCAAGCGCCCAACGGGGACCGAGATGTGCGGCTACCCAGCCCACCATGGGTGCTCCGATCGGCGTACCCCCGAGTGCGATACCGAGGCGAAGCGCCATCACTCGTCCGCGCATGGCGGGCTCGGTCGAAAGCTGCATCAGACTGTTGGTCGTATTGGTGAACGTCAATGCAGCAATCCCGATGACGACGAGGGCGGCGGCAAACCACCAATACCCCGGAGCGATGGCGGCCAGTGCGCAACCGAGCCCGAAAACCGCGGCGCTGAGCAGCAACGATCTGAATTGGGGTCTATCGCGGCGTGCACCGAGCAAAGCACCCGACATGGTTCCAAGGGCCATGATCGACGCCAGCAACCCATATCCACGCGCATCCGCGTGAAAGACTCCGACCGCCATGGTCGAGAGGAAGATGGGAAAGTTCAACCCGAATGTCCCAATCAGAAACAGCATGAAGAGGGTTGCCCTGAGATCCGGATGCGACCAGGCGTAGCGGAAGCCTTTGGTGAAGCCGCCTTTGGCGCGCTGCGCCCGCGGGTGGGGGTGCAGTTCGCGGACACGGAGCAGGCTGAGCGAGAGCAACACCGCAAAGAATGATGCGCCGTTGATCAGAAAGGCCCAGCCGGTGCCGATTGTTGCTATGAGGATGCCGGAGACCGCGGGCCCGACCATTCGCCCGGCGTTGAATGATGTCGAGTTGAGTGCAACCGCGTTTGACAGGTCCGCGTCATCGACGAGCTCGCCGACGAAGGTCTGGCGCACGGGCGCATCGAACGCCGCCGCGCAACCGAACAAAAAAGCCAACACGTAGACATGCCAAAGTTGCACGAGGCCGGCGACGGTGAGGACGCCCAGCACCAAGGCAAGAATGCCCATTGTCGCTTGGGTCACGAGCAGGAGTTTGCGCTGATTGACATGGTCCGCCGCGAAGCCGGTCCACGGTAGCAGGAGGAGCTGCGGTCCGTATTGGAGCGACATGACGATCCCCACGGCGGATGCGTCGTGCCGTGTGAGTTGTGTGAATACGAGCCAGTCCTGCGCCGTACGCTGCATCCACGTCCCAACGTTGGAGACCAGCGCGCCCGCTGCCCACACCCGATAGTTGAAGATTCGCAGCGAGCGGAAGACGGCCGCCAGCGAAGAGCTCATTCCTCTGCAAGTCGTTTGAGTAATTCGACGGCCGCGGCGACCTGCGCCAGCTCCTGAGGCGAAAGCTGTGCCTGCAGGACGCGCGACAGCCAATCCTGTCGCGCCGAGCGGTCCTCACGAATTTTCTTTCGATAGGTCTCGGTCAGCGACAGCAGGGATTGCCGTTTGTCAGTCGGGTCCGGAGCCGCGGTGACGAGGCCGGCTGCCTCGAGCATCGCAACGACCGAACTCATCGACTGTGGGCGCATCCCTTCTGCTCGCGCGAGACCCGACACCGTTGCGGGGCCGCCTTTCTCGAGGCGAAGCAACGTGCCTACCTGCGATGGAGTTAGATCCCAGGAGTTCGTTTGCTCCCGCAAGCGTCGCCTCAGCTTGCCGATCACACCTCGGATCTCTGCGGCCAAGGCGGCAGCGTCGACACTTTGAGGGTCCTGCGAGCGGTTCTCCATGCTTACCAAGGTAGCACATAGGAAGTTAATCTGTACAGTTTACATTCATATGTTGATGGGCGAGGCCACCATGATTCGAGCGCGAATGAAATTGTCTTTTTCCGATGTTATGTTATTACTTGCATATGTACCTCAAACGACGTGATGTGCTTCGTGCAGCCCTAACGGTCGGCGCCGTGACGGGCGCCCTTGGTATGGACGCGATGCCCACGGGCGGCTCCAAGAAGGACGATCGAGGCAAGAGGCGATCCCAGTACCAACCCGACTCACTCGAAGTGCAAACGTTTTACCGAGTCAACAGATACCCCATGAAGTAGGCCCGTGTTAATCAGGAAATCCGGCCAGCCGCGTTCGAGCAATGTGCCTACGGGTGAAGCATCGCGGTCACCCGGGATGGATCGGCGCTCCTTTCTCAGCCACTCCGGACTTGTCGCCGGCTCTCTCGCCGGCATCGGTGTGTTGCAGTTCGGAAGTGTTCGACAAGTTCAAGCGGGTGAGCCGCCACCCGAAGGCGCGAAGGTCACGCGCCGCAAGAATATCTGCACACATTGTTCCGTCGGTTGTTCGGTCATTGGCGAAGTCACGAATGGAGTCTGGACCGGCCAGGAGCCGGACTATGACAGCCCGATCAATCGGGGTTCGCATTGCTGCAAAGGTGCCGCGGTCCGCGACGATGTGACCGGAGATCGGCGCCTGCGGTACCCGATGAAGCTGGTTGATGGGCAATGGATGCGGCTCTCATGGGATCAAGCGATCGACGAAATCGGCGAGAAGCTCCTGGAGATCCGTCAAAAATCGGGGCCTGAATCCGTCTACTGGCTGGGTTCCGCGAAGTTCACCAATGAAGCGGCTTACCTGAATCGAAAACTCGCCGCGTTTTGGGGGACCAACAACTCCGATCATCAGGCACGAATCTGCCATTCAACGACTGTCACCGGCGTCGCCAATACCTGGGGTTATGGCGCGATGACCAATAGCTACAACGACATTCGCAATGCCAAGACCATTCTCGTCATGGGAGGAAATCCCGCTGAAGCGCATCCTGTATCTCTGCAGCACATTCTAGAGGGCAAGGAGCTCAACCGCGCCACCATGTTCGTGGTCGATCCCCGCATGACCCGCACCGCCGCGCACGCGACGGAATATGTGCGTGTGCGTCCCGGCACTCACATCGCCACCATTTACGGCATGCTCTGGCACATCTTTCAAAACGGTTGGGAAGACAAAGAGTTCATTCAGCAGCGCGTGTATGGATTGGACGACGTCAAGGCGGAGATCGCCAAATGGACACCCGCCGAGGTCGAGCGGGTGACCGGCCTGCCCGAAGCACAGGTAAGACATGTCGCGGAGACTTTTGCAAAACAGCGTCCCGCGACGTTGATCTGGGCGATGGGTCAGACGCAGTTCACCACCGGAACCGCGAATGTCCGGGCAAGCTGCATCCTGCTGTTGGCCACCGGCAATGTGGGGTTGGCGGGCGGCGGTGCCAACATATTCCGCGGCCACACCAACGTTCAGGGCGCGACCGATTGCGGTCTCGATGTCACGAGTCTGCCCTTGTACTACGGACTTACCGAGGACGCATGGAGGCATTGGTGCAGAGTCTGGGAGGTTGACTACGACTGGATGCTTTCGCGTTTTGTCGACAAGACATTCATGCAAAGCCCCGGCATCCCGAGCACGCGCTGGTTCGACGCCACTCTGCTGCCCAAGGAACAAATCGCGCAACCGGAGCCGCTCAAGGCCATGTTCGTCATGGGTCACGGAGCCAATACGATCACGCGTATGCCGGAATCGGTGAAGGGCATCGAGAAGCTCGAACTGCTGGTGGTCTGCGACCCTTATCCAACCACATGGTCTGTGCTCTCCGGTCGCAGGAACGGCACCTATCTCTTACCCGCCTGCACCAGTTTCGAAATGGACGGCTCGCGCACCGCCTCCAACCGCTCCCTGCAATGGGGCGAAAAAATCGTCGATCCCGTGTTTGAGTCGAAAAACGATTACGACGTGATGTACATGCTGGCCGGCAAGCTCGGATTCGCCGACAAGATGTTCAAAAACATTCAGACAACCAATGGCGCGGTGTCGGCGGAAGACATTTTGCGTGAGATAAACCGGGGCGGCTGGTCCACAGGGTACTGCGGTCAGTCTCCCGAGCGTCTCAAGGCGCATATGCGCAACCAGTCGAAGTTCGATCTGGTGACCATGCGGGCGCCTAAGGACGATCCAGAAGTCGGTGGTGATTATTACGGATTGCCGTGGCCGTGCTGGGGCACGCCGCAGTTCAGGCATCCGGGCACGCCGTTGCTCTACAACACCAGCCTGCCTGTCAAAGAGGGCGGCGGCACCTTTCGTGCACGGTTTGGGGTGGAGCGGGTGGTTAAACGCAAGGTCACGGAGAACGGCCAAGAGATCGAAAAGGAAGTTCACGAGAATCTTCTCGCCGAGGGGTCGTATTCCGTAGGCTCCGAAATCAAGGACGGCTACCCGGAGTTCACGCTGGGTGTACTCAAGAAGCTCGGTTGGGATAGGGACCTTACACCCCAGGAAATGGCCATCATCAAAAAGGTCAGCCCGGACAAACCCGAAAGCGTGTCGTGGGCCACGGATCTTTCCGGGGGGATTCAGCGCGTCGCCATCGAACATGGTTGCAGTCCCTATGGCAATGGCAAGGCGCGTGCCGTGGCCTGGAATTTGCCGGACCCAATACCCGTACATCGCGAGCCGATTTATACGGCGCGACCTGACCTCGTGGCGCAATATCCGACGCTGCCCGATGCCAAACAGTTCCGCGTCCCCAATCGTGGTTTCAGCGTGCAAAAGGCGGCTGTAGACAATCGTGTGGTGAAGGACTTCCCGCTGATCTTGAGTTCCGGCCGGCTGGTCGAATACGAAGGCGGCGGCGAAGAAACGCGCTCGAACAAGTGGCTCGCGGAATTGAAGCAAGACATGTACGTCGAAATCAACACCGCCGATGCGCAGGAGCGTGGCATCAGGAACGGCGCTTGGGTCTGGGTCACTGGTCCGGAGAACAATTCCAAGGCGCGGGTCAAAGCCTTGGTGACCGAGCGTGTCGGCAAAGGCGTTGCCTGGATGCCGTTTCATTTCGCGGGTTGGTTCGAGGGTGTGGATCAACGTAGCAAATATCCCGCCGGCACCGATCCCATTGTCTTGGGAGAGAGCGTCAACACAATTACCACTTATGGTTTCGATCCGGCTACGGGCATGCAAGAGCCCAAGGCCACGCTGTGTCAAATCCGGGCGGCGTGAGGAGAGTCCATGGCGCGCTTGAAATTCTTGTGTGACGCCGATCGCTGCATCGACTGCAACGCCTGCGTGACCGCATGTAAGAATGAGAACGAGGTGCCTTGGGGGATCAATCGACGCCGCGTGGTAACCATCAACGATGGCAAGCCGGGCGAGCGCTCGGTATCCATGGCGTGCATGCACTGTACCGATGCACCGTGCGCCGCGGTTTGCCCGGTGAGCTGCATTTTCTCGACGGACGATGGGGTGGTTTTGCATTCAAAGGACTTGTGCATCGGTTGCGGCTACTGCTTCTACGCCTGCCCATTCGGCGCGCCGCAATATCCCAAGATCGGCAACTTCGGGTCGCGCGGCAAAATGGACAAGTGCACGTACTGTGCGGGCGGCGGTGGCGACGAAGTATCGGGGAGCGTGGCTGAATTCAAAAAATACGGGTCGAATCGGCTGACACAGGGGAAGCTTCCGCTATGCGCCGAGATGTGCTCGACGAAGTCGTTGCTGGCGGGCGACGGCGAAATCATCGCCCAGATCTACAAGGAGCGGGTACTCACGCGTGGTTATGGCTCGGGAGCCTGGGGTTGGATGACGGCATATCACGAAGGCATTGCGACGTGATTGGCCTCAAATTCATGCGCGCCAAGGGCGCCCTCGCCATGCTGCTCGCCTTCATCGCGCTGGCGTGCGCGCCGCCGGCAACGGCAGAGGAGCACGCTCCGGACGGTGCCCCGAAACCGGACGCGAGCGCCGTGCACGAAGCGACACTGTTACAGCAGGCGCCGCGTATCGAAGGACGGATCGATATCCCGGATACGCGCGCATCGGTACTCATGCAGCCGGCCGGCCGGCGGTGGGATTATTTTCACGAGTTCACGCTGCATCGGATGGGTGCGATCGTCATTCTTGGCATGATCGCGCTCCTCGCCGCGGCCTATATTATTATCGGCCGAATCCGCATCTCTGCCGGCCGCTCGGGGAAGAAAATCCAGCGCTTTACGCTGTTCGAGCGGTTCTCGCATTGGTTGACCGCCGTATCGTTCGTGATCCTCGGACTGACCGGGCTCAACATCACGTTCGGTAAGATTTTGTTGCGCCCGCTGATGGGTGCGGAGGCATTCAGCAACTTGGCGCAATGGGCCAAGTACGTCCATAATTTCGTGAGCTTCGCCTTTGTGCTGGGCTTGATACTGATCGTCTCGCTTTGGCTCAAGGACAACATCCCGCGTGCGGTGGATATCGATTGGATTCGGCAGGGTGGGGGATTCATCAAATCCAAGCACGCTCCCGCCGGGCGCTTCAATGCCGGCGAGAAGGCGGTCTTCTGGTGCGTGTTGGGGGCGGGCGCCGCCGTGAGCATTTCAGGATTCTTGCTGCTCTTCCCGTTCTACGTCACCAACATCGCCGGCATGCAGGCTGCGCAAGTCATTCATGCCATCATCGCCATACTCTTCGTCGCGCTGATCATTGCGCACATCTACATCGGTACCCTCGGCATGGAGGGTGCGTTCGAAGCCATGGGCACGGGCGAGGTGGACTTGAATTGGGCGAAGGAGCACCACGATCAATGGCTGACGGAAAGGCTCGCCAAGCAGGGTGTGAGACAGCCCTAAGAGTCATCCTTCGGCCCCGGCGCTCCTTGCTCCCGCAGATAGTCATCCGTGGTGCGTAGCGCGGCGCGCGGCGGCCCATAGGGATCGATATCTTGTTCCGAAACGGCCGCCACGCGGCATTCGTCACACATCTTGATGAGTTCGAGGCGTTGACTCGCGTCCTTGTACATCCAGTGCTTCTCGGCGAGTTTGGCAGTGACGCGCTCGATGATGCTTCTGACGCCGAAGGGCTTGCCGCAGCGGACGCAGCAAAAAGGCTGTTCCGACTTGAGAATCCGCGCAGATGCACTCGAGGAACGAAAGTCCATCTGCGGCGTGAGCCGAATGACCTTCTCCGGGCAGGTCGCTTGGCACAGGCCGCACTGAATGCAGGCATCCTCGGTGAACCGCAGCATGGGCTGCTCGTTGTTGTCCTGCAGGGCCCCGGTGGGGCAGGCCGAAACGCACGACAGGCACAGGGTGCAGCCCTCGGTATCGACGTCAACTGATCCAAAGGGAGCACCGTCGGGCAACGCGACGATGTCCACCGGCATGGGTGCGGCGCGATGCAGTTGACGCAGTAGCTGCCGGCGCATCGCGGGTTTGTCCGCCCCCAAGGGCAAAAAGCTGGAAGGACGAGCAGCCGGCAATTCGGGGATGCCGCGCAGCGATACGCTGAGCTCATCCGGGTCATCGGTCTCGATGGTGGCGATGCGCGCGCCGGCAAAACCCAGGCCGCCGAGCAGCGACTCGGTCAGTGCGATGGTGGCGTGCAAGCCGCTCAAGTCGTGACGGGGTCGTGCGCGAATCAACAGTCGCACTGCCGCGGCGCCATATAAAAACGCCGCGACCAGGGTCTCGAGCCCGACCTGCGTCACTTCATTGACCGCCAGCAGCACGCAGTTCGGCGGCAGTTCGGCGCGTCCTTGCAGCATCTGCATGAGGGGGGTCCCGTGCCGTTCATCGTGTATCACCACGGTCGTGCTCTTGTCGTCCGGCGCAGTCGCCAGCAGCCGCGCCCGCAGATCGCGCATGAGCCCATCCGCAGCAGGCAAGGTATACGCGGCCGCATCCGTCGGGCACGCTGCGGCGCATTGTCCGCAACCGGCGCAAATGTAGGGGTCGATGTGGACATGATCGCCCGCCGGGGCAATGGCGCCGGCAGGACAGAGATCCAGACAGCGGGTGCAGCCAGTGATGCGCGAGCGAGAGTGTGCACAGCGGCTGCCGGTGAAGTTGATGTAGCGAGGCTTCTCGAAGGTGCCGATCAATTCCCGCGCTTGCGATACGGCCGCCAACCAGCCGTCCCGGTTGCGCGGATCAGCGCGCAAGTATCCGTCGCGCAAATCTGGCGCTGGGAAAAGCGGTGCACCGCCTGAGAGATCGAGGACAATGTCGCAACGCGAGACGGCGTCGTCATGGGCGCTTTCGAATGCGATCAACCCATCGATGGATACGGCAGGCGCCGCGTAAGCATCGACAATGAGTTCGAAGGCGCTAAAATGACCTTTGGCCGCGCGGATCAGCCCGCGTCCAACAGGAAACTCAAGGGTCTGGGTGTGCACCGGATCGGCGTCGGCACGCATGAGTACGCTGACGTCGAGAAAGGGCTCCAACAATCGTCCGGCTTCTATGGCCGCGGCATCGCAGCCATAGATCAATACGACGCCGTTGCTCGAGAGTAGAAGCTCAGGCGGTCCCCTTTTCGAAGCGGAATCATCGGGCATAGATGCTCAGGTGGCGACACTTGGAGCTATTATAGGTATGTTGTGAAGCTCCTGAAGACTGTTCGCGCCGATACTTCCGATACTTTCGTGTTCGGGCATGCCGCCGAACCCGGTGAATGGGCGGTGTCGGGGGCATTTGCGTTCGCGCGGGTGCAGCCGGCCGCCCTGGAAGGCAAGGCGCGCGCCGAATTTCGCGCTGGATTTTTGGGATTGAGTTCGCTGGGCCGCTCGACTCTGGTTCAGGTGGTGGAGGTCAACGACGCCGAGCGTACCGCGGCCACGGAGTTGTTGGCACAACGGCTCGTCGATCGCTTCGGTGCGCCCGATCTGGCAACTGCCCGTGCCGCGGCGTTGGAGGAGATGGCATTTGCTGCGGAGCTTGCCCAGCAGCCAGCGGGCATGCTGATTGCCGTCTCGCGCCGTCACGAGGACGAGGGTTTGCGCGAAGCATTTCGGGCCCTCACGCCGCGCACCACCACAGGTCCCATCCGGGTGTCTGCCTTGCAAACCCCGGAAGTCGGCGATGAGCCGTGATTTCTGGCTGTCCTGCGGCCACCACCTATTGGATCGCGATCCGCGCGGCAGACTATCGATCACCGACGATTTCTTAAGGGTTTACTTTGCGAGGCCCGAGTTGCTGCCGCCCGAGGATGCGTGCGTCGCAGAGTTGCAGCTGCGGCGCTGCCTGTTGGCCGAGCCCCGGCAATCCATTTCGCCTGCCCGGATCGCCGCCATTGTTGATATCGATGCGCGCGATAACTGGCAACTCGTGCTTCAATGGCGGGATCATCTGCTGCGCCACGCGACACTCGAGGATGCGTACATCGACATCGCCCGGCATGGCCACAGATTTCCTCATCTTTTCATCAATCAACTCGTGCAGGTCATCCTGCGTAATCTCTTGGATGAATGCGATGATGTCTCCGTACTGCGCGCCGCGGAACTCTTCTTTCGCAGTCAACAATTGGTCTCCCTCAATGGGTGCTTGATCAGCGCCGATGGAGAGACCTACGCCGAACTCGGATCGCGCCGGGCGTCACCGCTCAACACGCTGCTCGGCCTGTGGAGCGGTGTGGAGATGGATGTCCTCAACGAGAGCAACGCCGACAGCTACTGGGAACGTAGCGATCGCTTTGACCTGTGTCTGGATTTGAGTGCGGGACGGCGCGGGTTGGCTGCGCTCGGCGACGTCATCGTCCGGTGGGTCCGGCATTTGTTGGGTCTCGAGGTGACCGTGCTGCCGCTGGTGGAAGTACGTGACGTGGAGCTCACCTGGTATGTGGGGCTCGATGCCGAGGCCACCCGTCTGGGCGATGCTCTTTGGGCGGGTAAAACGCTCGACGAGCATGCCAAGCGCCGTTTGGTCGGCCTTTATCAGCTGAATTTCGTGAGACTTTCGGACCAGGTTGAGAAACCGGAAGCGGCTCCCATTTATCTGATGCTGGCAATGTCCGATCAGATGACCTTGTTCTTGAAGCCTCAAAACTTATTGGCCGGATTGCCGTTGGGCCAATTGGAGACGGTGCAATGAGTTATGCGCTGGAGCAAATCTCCGTGGGGGTGGCGGTGGAGCGGCGCCGCCCGAAGAGTCCCTGGTCGACGGAGGAGCTGTGGCGACCGGTCTCGGTGTTCGTCGGCCGGCCCTCGGCGCAGGCCTGGACGGTAATCGACTCGAGTGCGGAAGTCACGACGTTCTACGCCGGCGAGGCTCGGATCGAGCTGTTTAGAACCGAGACGGTCAACTATCTGAGTAATTTGGCGATGCGTCCGCCATTACTGTGGATCATTCTGCGCTCGATCCCGCGCGAACCCGGGATGGAGCTGCAGGGTGTTACCGCGGATCCGGCCGAGGGCGAGGCGCTCACCGGCAGTGGCACCGATATCGTCGAGACGGTGCCAATGCCGGCATCCATCAGAGAGCGCCTGCGAGCCTTCATCGCCGAGCACCACATCGACAGGCCAATGTACAAACGCCAGCGTGACCGGGCGGAACGCTCATGAGCGATGGCGACTCATTTCTCGCGCGTTGGTTGAGGCTCAAGCAACAAGCCGGGGCAGAGGCAACCTGCGCCGGACCGTTGGACCTGGCGAGGCTGCCGCCGATCGAATCTCTAACCAGTGAAAGCGATCTGAGCGTGTTCTTGCAACCGGGCGTACCAGCGGACCTGTTATGTGCCGCCTTGCGCGGCGCCTGGCGGCTAGACCCCAAGATCCGCGACTTTATCGGCATTGCCGAGTCGCAGTGGGATTTCAACGATCCCAATGCGATGCCGGGGTTCGGTCCGCTCGGGGTGCTGGACCAGGAGTCGCCCGTCGTGAGGCGCAGCGCGCCGATGGCGGCCAGTGCCGAGGAGCCGCGGGTAGAGGCCCCGCAAAGTCTCAATCCACAACGCGACGGGCAACTCGACCCCGTATGGCTTGGCGGCGCACCGTCCCGGCAAGGCGCGGAACCTGGCAGCGCGGGGGGCCACGAGCCGCAGGCCACTGCAGCGGCGAGAGCCGCCCGGGAGCCCGGAGTTCCTCGCCGCCACGGCAGCGCGTTGCCGAGGCCGTCCTGATGTCTGGCGAGCCGTCTCCTACCATGGATGAGATCGATCTTGCACGCTCACGCGAGTATTCGCTGTTATCGGTACTATTGCTGCGCAGCCCGGACGCGCACCTGTTGGGACAACTGGCGGCGCTCGTGGGCGATGCAAGTCCGATTGGCACCGCACACGCGGCCGTTGCGCAGGCTGCGCGCCGATTGGATGCACAGCAGGTGGGACGCGAGTATTTCAATCTGTTCGTCGGGGTGGGCCGCGGCGAGTTGCTGCCGTACGCATCTTTCTATCTCACCGGATCATTGAATGGCAGGCCGCTGGCATTGTTGCGGCAGACACTGCAGCGTCTTGGCATCGAACGCGTTGCATGCCTCACGGAACCCGAGGATCATGCGGGTGTATTGTGTGAAGTCATGGCTGCGCTCACGGGCGGGTCCATTGCCGCGCCAGCGCATGCGGGTCAGGACTTTTTCGTTGAGCACTTGGCGCCGTGGATGCCCCGGTTGTTCCACGATATGGAGCGAGCCGGATTCGCGGACTTCTATGCGAGCGTCGGCGCGCTTGGCCGACGTTTCATGGAAATAGAAATCGAGTCGTTAGCGCTGCCGGCGTAGGCGATGAAGAGCGGTGGTACTTTAACGGATCAAGTGGAGTTTTTATGCGTCCTTTCCTTGCAGCCTGTGTTGCCATCCTGTTCATCGCCCTTGGTGCCATGATCATTCTCGATCAGGCGGTTCAAGAGCCTGTCTCCAAGGCTTTTGCCACCACGGGAGCCAGAATATAGCGCTTCGAAAGCGCCGCTCGATGGCGGCCGTAGGGCTTCTGTTTTTGCACGCATCGCGTGTTCAAGCGGCTGATGAGTCCGACACTCCCTCGCCACCCACGGAGGAGCGCTTCGCGATTCACGGCCAGATGACTTACACGGTGCAGGCGACCGACGGTTTCAACGCGCCCTACAGCGGACCCAACAGTCTCTCCCCCGCGAGGAACGATGAGACCGTCGATGCAACACTCTTTCTCGGTGCGAAGCTCTGGCGAGGGGCGGAATTCTGGATCAATCCGGAGATCGATCAGGGTTTTGGTCTAGACAACACCTTAGGTGTTGCCGGCTTTCCCAGCGGAGAAGCCTATAAGGTCGGCGCGTACCACCCTTACTTTCGGCTGTCGCGCGCGTTTGTGCGCCAAACCATTGACGAGGGCGGTGAACAGGAGTCCGTCGAGGCGGTTGCCAATCAGCTCGGTGGTTCTCGGAACGCCGACCGGTGGGTGTTCACCGTGGGTAAGTTCAGTGTCGTCGATATCTTCGACGACAACCAATATGCACATGACCCGCGCAATGATTTCTTGAACTGGGCGGCGATCGACGCGGGCACCTTCGACTACGCGGCGGACGCTTGGGGTTATACCGTGGGCGCCGCCGCCGAGCGTTATCAGGGCGCGTGGACGGTGCGCGCGGGTGTATTCGATGGGTCGAACGTACCGAACAGCGTGCATCTCGAGCCGGGTTTACACGAGTTTCAGGGCATCCTAGAGCTCGAGCATCGGCATGAGATCTTGGAGCATCCCGGCAAAGTGATGCTGACGGCTTATGAAACTCGCGCGCGCCTTGGGCTCCTCGATGACGCGGTTGAGATCGCGCAGGCGACGGGCGATCCGGTGGACTTGGCCGCCACGCGTCGGCTCCGCGATCGATTCGGCGCCGACGTCAACCTCGAGCAGGAGCTCGCCCCTGATCTCGGCATGTTCGCGCGCGTCGGAAAATCGACCGGCAATGTCGAAGTCTACGAATTCACGGATATCGACCGGTCGGTCTCCGTGGGATTGTCACTGAAGGGATCTCATTGGACTCGCGCCGATGACACGGTGGGCCTCGCGCTCATCGATAGCGGCATCTCGGCCGCGCGTGAGCAATACTTGAACGCCGGGGGCTTGGGCATCCTCGTCGGGGATGGTCGATTGCCGCACCCCGGAGCCGAGCAGATTCTCGAGACGTATTACAACGTGGGGCTCCTGTCGCAGCTCCACCTGACCTTTGACTATCAATTCGTCAAAAACCCGGGCTACAACACCGACCGCGGACCCGTATCGATATTCGCGATACGTGTCCACGCACAGTTCTGATCCTCTACACGCCAAGCCGCGAATATCCGGTGAGCGTGAGAACACCGAGGACGGCGTAGATGATGGCGGCAAGGACGCGCACCGCCTTGAGCGGAATCCACTTTGTGGCGCGCTCGGCCAGCAAGACGGTCGGAATGTTCACGAGCATCATGCCGACGGTCGTGCCTGCGACGACTGAGACTAATGCGTTGTATTTGGCCGCGAGCGCAAGCGCGATGATTTGGGTTTTATCGCCCATCTCGGCGAGAAAAAAGGTCACCACCGTCAGGACGAAGATGCCGTAATTTCCCTGGATTCTTACGTCCTCGTCCATCTTGTCGGGAATCAGCGCCCAGGCGGCAACGGCGAGGAAGGAAATACCGAGAACCCAGCGCAAGATATTGGGGGTAATCAATGTACCAACCCATTCGCCGACCAGGCAGGCGATGAGGTGGTTGACCAGCGTCGCCACGAAAATTCCCGCGATGATGGGAATCGGTTTACGCAACCGCGTCGCAAGGATCAAAGACAGCAACTGAGTTTTGTCGCCGAGTTCGCCCACGGCCACTGAGCCCGTGGAGATAAAGAAGGGATCCATTGAGTTGCTCCGGCGGGTCGGACGAGGTTGACCAATGACACATCGCCCGCGTCCCCCCCAATGGAGGGCGGCTACTCCCCAATGAACGACGCAAGCTTACAAGAAAAGCGACGGCGGGGGTCGCCTTTTTTCAGCGGCACAGGCCGCACTCGTGCGTAGTCCGGTGTTATTTTTGCAGTTTCAGGTACGCGATGACATCTGCACGCTGTTGCGCGTCGCTTATCTGAAAGAACATCTTGGTTCCAGGAACCAGCGCGCTCGGATTGGTCAGCCATCGGTCCAAGGTCGCTTCATCCCACGTCAACCCAGAGTCCTTGAGGGCCTTGGAGTACGAGTAATCAGCAACGCTCCCCGCACGGCGGCCGACAACACCGCGATGTTTCGGGCCCAAATCATTTTCATCGACGGAATGGCACGCCTGGCATGCCTGATAAAACGTTTTACCTCTAGCCGCATCGCCGACCATGCTCTCCATCGCTGCAAGCGAGCCGCCGACAACAAAGATGCCCGTCGCAATAGCCCCCGCTGCGAAGCAGCAGGTAAGTTTCTTTCGTTCCATTAGATCGCACCCTATGTAAGTTAGGGATATGACTGCCGGGAAGCCGGATTTATTCCCGTAGTCGAGCGATTATCTGAGCACCCGGGCGACGGCGGGTGCGGACAGGAAAATCTTTCGCAGCGGCTCTCGTTGTTCCATCGAATCTGCCAGCTGCATAATCGTGGCGCGACTGAGATCGAGGTGCGATTGGGCTGATTCGAGATTCCCCGATTCCTTTTCGATGTGGGCTGCCGTCGCGTGCACTTGCCAGGCGGCCAACGGCACCTCGAAACCCTGCACCGTGGATACCCCTCGTGCCATGCAGTCTCGGGCGCGGGCTTCGTCGCGATTGGCGAGGGCAACCCGGGCGTTGATCTCCCAAGCGAGCCCCTGCCAGGTGCGCTCCTCAGTGGCGAGCGACATCTGGAGAAGCCGTTCAGCCTCCTGCTGCGCGCGAACGCGATCGCCTTTTGCGAGCCATACCTCGGTCAGGCCTGCCACGAGCGGCATGCGCCAGTACCAGTCGAGAAACACCGTCTGACGGTCCATGTCGCTCGCCGCCGCCGAAAAGTCTTCGAGTGCACGCGCATAATCGCCCACGGCAGCCGACGCTGAGCCTGACAAAATCAACGCTCTGCGCAGCTGCGGTGGTGGAGGAGGAGCGGCGCGAAGTGCCGGATCCCGCAACAGTGCCAGTGCCGACCGGCAGATCGCCAGAACGCCCGTGAAATCCAGGGCATGCAGATGCAGCCATGCCTGATGGACCTGCAGCCACAGGGCGTTATTTTCGTTGACGTTCTTCCACGCCTCGGCCAATGCAGCCGCGAACTCCTTGAGCGCCGTGCCCCACTCTCCAAGGAAGACCAGGGGGAGCACCGCGAGGGCGTCGGATCTGTAGTACTCGATTCTCAGATTGGGGTTGGTGCCGGGCTCGAGCCATTTGGCCCGGACCTCGAGCGCGAGCCGCCGCGCCTCGCGGTATTCTCCGGACAGGAACCGAATGTGGCTGCCTTCCAGCAGACCGAAGTCGAGGGCCGCGGAGTCCTGCCCTTTGTGAAGCTCCGCGAGTCCGGCCCGGAACTCGAGTGCATCCTGAGTATTCCAGCCTCTCACAGACAGACGTCGGAACGCACCGATCGCGCGCGTACGCATGCGCATGGCCGGGTCCTGCCCGGCACTCAATCGCAGCGCGCGCTGCACGGCGTCCATGCTGCGTTCCGCGCTGGTCAACGATAAGAAATAAGACAGATCGAGCAGCGCACGCGCTTGTACGTCGATCAGACCGTAGTCGGCCGCCCGCGCAACGAGAGTCTCATAGGTCTCGATGGCGCGCATGTCGAAAGCCGCCGCACGGTGCGCGGCCAGTGCCACCAGCAGCTGCAGCTCCACCTGCGCACGCTGGGCTCCGGATAGGTGGCACACCAACTCCAGCGCTCGTGCGAGTAGTGCATCGGCCTGCCGATGAGCATAACGGCGTCCCGCGATCTGCGCTGCCTGCTGCAGGTAGTCGATGGCCCGCGGCCAGTCGGCGGCCTGCTCGAAGTGGTAGGCCAGCTCCGGTACGACTTCCTCCACCCGCGGCGCGTACAGCGCGGCCAGGCGCTCGCCGATTTGCCGATGCAACCGCGCTCTGCGTCCCGGCAACTGTCGGTCATAGAGAACTTGGCGGTACAGCGCATGGACGAATTCGTAGCGTTCGGTCATGCTGCCGTCGGGAAGAGACTGGGTGGCCGCCCATTTCACGATGTGATGCCGGCGAGACAGCTCCTCGTAGAGGTCCTCCACGCCGTGCGAATCGAATTGCTCTGGGGCGCTGATCACGCTCGCGGAGAAAGTCACACCCGCGATACTCGCCAGCTCCAACGCACTCTGTTCCTGCGCCGAAAGGGGCTCGAGCCGTGCCTCGATCATGTGGCGCAAGTCCTCCGGTACTTCCAATTCGATCTGCTCCAGGGGCACCCGTAGTTCCCATCGGTCGCCCACCTGGTTGAGCAGGCTGCGCTTCGCCATGTGCTCCAGGGCGGCCACCATGAAGAGGGGATTGCCTTCCGAAT
The DNA here is from genome assembly GCA_963807505.1 of uncultured Gammaproteobacteria bacterium. Taxonomy (GTDB): domain Bacteria; phylum Pseudomonadota; class Gammaproteobacteria; order Steroidobacterales; family Steroidobacteraceae; genus Bog-1198. The sequence continues at coordinate 905,339 of CAWECC010000004.1, forward strand.
GCCGGTGCACGAGGGCGGACAGGCCGGGCGGTGGGCGGCTGGCCGGCGGCCGGCCGGCCGGTGACTGGATCGCCAGATACTCCTCCACTTCTGCTTCGCTCAGCGGGGTCAAGGCGATCTCGCGACACAAGCGGTGGACCAACAGATCCGGTATGCGCCCCCTCAAGGAATGGCCGGCGGGCTCCACATCCAGCGGGCGGCAGGTCGCCAGCAACATCAATTTTGCGAGGGTGCGGCGGCGCGCCAGCGCTGAGATGAGGTCCACCGTGGAGTCATCGGCCCACTGCAGGTCTTCGAATAGCAGCAGCAGCGCAGTTTCCGCGGTGATCGAGTCCAATGCCTCGCCGATCTCGCGCACCATTCGCTCACGGGTGGCTCCCAAGATTTCGCGCTGCAGCGTCGCGCGGCGCTCGTGCGTGAGCAGCGTTGGCAGTTGCGCGAGCCACGTCGGGGCTTCCGTGAATAGGATCTGAATGATCGGCTCGGCCTGCGGACCGCGGCACAGCTGTCCCAGCGCATCGAGCATCGGACCGTAGGCTTCCCTGTTTCCATACCCTTCGGTGCACTGCCCATGCACGATGCGGACGGACCGCTCGCCAACCGCGACCCGGCGCTGGAATTCCTCCGCCAAGGCGGTCTTGCCGATCCCGGGTTCCCCGGTGATCAAGACAATCTGCCGCTCGCCATTGAGGGCGCGCCGCCATGCCTCGTGTAGCACCCCCAGAGCGCCGCCACGCCCGACCAAGGTGCTGTGCGCCGGCCCTCCGGAATCCGACGGGGCTGGAGGAGGCGGCGGTCTCGGACACCCCGGCGATAAACCGGTAGCCGCGCTTCGGTAGAGTCTCGATGAAAAGAGAGTTCTTCGGGCGATCCCCCAGCGCGGCGCGCACCTCGAGAATGTGCTTCCTCACCGCCTGCGGTTCGATCACCCTGCCGGACCACACGGCTTCGAGCAACTCATCGGGAGTCACCAAGCGCCCAGCGTGCTCCACCAGATACGCAAGGACCGCAAAGGCCTTCGGTGTCAGCAGGATGCGCTCCTCCCGCCCGGTGTCGCCGCTCCGCCAGAGGCACTGGTTTGCGGTATCGAGCCGGAAGGGGAGGAATACCTTCATCGGGTGCCTGCGGGCTCCGCCGGCGTGGAAGCCGATTCAGAACAAAAAGGGAACATTGGGCGAACGACTGCCGGTTCGTATGCGCCTAGGCTCCCTGCGCCTAGGCTCTGAGATCGAAGGGAAGCCATCGAATGCTGATCGAGAAGGTTCTCTACCATGCCCAGGTGCTGGCAACGGCTGGACGCGATATCCGGACGGTATCCTCCGACGGCATTCTGGATCTGAAAGTGACCAGGCCGCGCGAGCTGGGCGGGACGAACGGCCGCGGGACCACTCCGGAGCAGCTGTTCGCAGCCAGCTATGCGGCCAGCTTTCTGGGAATCATGAAGTATGTCGCCGGGCGGGAGGGCATTGCGCTCCCGGCGGACACCGAGGTTGAAGCCGGTGTCGGTGTGGGAACGATACCGCGGGGATTCGGGATTGAGGTCGAGCTCAGAATTCGTCTCCCCGGGCTTCCTCGAGCGGAGGCCGATTTGCTCGTCGAGAAGTCGCACGCGGTGTGCCCGTACTCGAACGCCATACGGGGCAATGTCTCTGTGAGGCTGGTGCTTGTCTGAACCGATCATGCTGCGATCCTAGACCAGCTGAAGCAGATTCGGAACCAAAAGAGAACATCGGGCGAACGACCGTCAACGCGAATGCGCCTAGGCTGCGATCGAAGGCCCCGGCTGGGCTCCATCTGGTGAAAAACGAGGCACGCGCATGAACTCTTTCGAAGATATTCCCGCAGCCATCCCGAGTCTCATTGATGCCGCCATGGTGGCCTTCGACGCGGATCGGGATACCTCGCGCCGCTATCTCATGCGTGCGTCGGCACTCCTGCATGTAAGGCGCGGGGCGTGCGCGGACGCCGAAGGTACCAGGCCCTCGGAGTTCCGAGGCGGACTGTTGGCGTGGCAGCTGAACCGTGTGGTCGACCACATCGAGATTCACTTGGCCGAGAAAATCATGGCAATGGATCTTGCGGATCTCGCCAATGTGAGCGTCGGACAGCTGATTCGAGCATTCAAGATCAGCGTCGGAGTTCCTCCCTTCCACTACATCGCCAGCCGGCGCGTCGAACTCGCTTGCATGATGATGAGTACGACGCGAGAGCCGCTCTCCCAGATTGCCATCGCGTGCGGATTGTGCGACCAGGCGCATTTGTGCAAAGTGTTTCGCCGCATGCTCGGTATGAGCCCATCGGCCTGGCGCCGCACGATGCCGGCCCGGGACACGGCAAAATTCAAGATCATCGACGTCACTGCCTTCGCGCCGACGCATCAGCGCCACAACATTTATGCAGTCGATAATGAGCCTCTCTGAGGCACGGTCTACATCGCCGACGGGTGAAATTGGAGATACTCATGCTCAATCGTGGATTGCTTGCGGGACTGCTTGCCGCCGGCGTAATCGCGTCCGGCGTCCCTGGAATCGTTCGGGCCGAGGACACTCCCGTCGCCAAGAATGTCGTGCTGGTGCACGGTTTATATGCGGACGGATCGTCTTGGGTTGACGTGATTACCTACTTGCAGCGCGCGGGCATGAAGGTAACGGCGGTTCAGAATCCGTTGACCTCACTGGCCGACGATGTTGCCGCCACCCGCCGCGCCCTGGCAGTGCAGGATGGGCCGACGGTTTTGGTGGGCCACTCCTTTGCGGGAACGATTATCAGTGAAGCCGGCAATGACCCCAAGGTTTCGGCGCTGGTGTACGTGGCGGCGCGTGCGCCGGACGCCGGCGAGGACTTTGGTGCGCTCGCGGGGAAATTTCCAAAGCCGCCGGCGAGCGCAGGAGTGATCAGGAAGGATGGATTCTTTTGGCTGGGCGAGGCAGCTTTTCTCAGAGATTTCGCCGGCGATGTCGAACCGTCCAGAGCTCGAGTGCTGTATGCGGTTCAAGGGCGGGGCGCCGATGCGCTGCCAACCACAAAAACTACGACTGCGGCGTGGAGGGTCAAACCTACCTGGTATCAAGTATCGACCGAAGATCGCACGATCAATCCGGAGCTCGAGCGATTCCTGGCCAAGCGCATGAACGCGACGACCATCGAACTGCATTCGAGTCACGTATCGCTGGTGTCTCACCCGAAGGAAATCGCGGACCTGATCCTGCTTGCCGCCGGCCGCAAGAAGCCGCAATGAGGAATCGATGTTCGATATCGATCAGCCTGCGGGCCCGCCTCTGAGTACCCGGGCAACAGCGGGCGCCGACAGGAAAATCTCTCGCAGCGGCTCGCGTTGCTCCATCGAATTCGCCAGCTGCAGAATCGTGGCGCGACTGAGGCCGAGGTGCGATCGGGCCGATTCGAGATTCCCCGATTTCTCTTCGATGTGGGCCGCCGTCGCGTGCACTTGCCAAGCGGCCAACGGCACTTCGAAACCCTGCACCGTGGATACTCCGTGTGCAATGCAGTCTCGGGCGCGCGCTTCGTCGCGATTAGCGAAGGCAACCCGGGCGTTGATTTCCCAAGCGAGCCCCTGCCAGGTGCGCTCCTCGGTGGCGAGCGCCCTGTCGAGAAGCCGTTGAGCCTCCAGCTGCGCGCGAACGTGATCGCCGGTCGCAAGCCACGACTCGGTCAGTCCGGCAGCGAGCGGCATGCGCCAGTACCAGTCGAGAAACACTGTCTGGCGGTCCATCTCGTCCGCCGCCGTCGAAAGGTGTTCGAATGCCCGCGCATAATTGCCCAAGCCTGCCGACGCTGAGCCTGACAAAATCAACGCCCGGCGCAGCTGTCCTGGGTAGCCTATCGGCTGGCTCAGAGCCGTGTGAAGTGCCGGATCTCGCAGCAGCGCCAGTGCGGCGTCGCAGATCGCCTGGACGCCCCTGAAGTCCAAGGCATGCAGATGCAGCAACGCCTGTAGGACCCGCCGCCATAGCGTACGGCGGTCGTTGGCGTTCTGCCGCGATTCAGCCGTTGCGGCCTCGAACTCTTTGAGTGCCTCGCCCCACTCTCCGAGGAAGACCAGGTTGAGCGCGGCGAGCGTGCCGGCTCTGTCATATTCGAATTTCTGATTGGGGTTGGCGGCGGGCCCGAGCCCCTTCGCACGAACCTCGAACGCGAGCCGCCGCCCTTCGCGATATTCTCCGGACACCCAGCGAATTTGGCTGTCGTCGAGCAGGTTCTCGCCGATCTCCGCGAGCCCGGTCCGGAACTCGAGCGCATCCTGTGCGTTCCAGCCACTCACCGACAGGCGCCGGTACGCGTAAGCCGTGCGTGTGCGTACGCGTATGGCCGGATCCTGCCCCGCACTCAGCTGCAGCGCGCGCTCCACGACTTCCAGGCAGCGCTCTGCGCTCGTGAACGCCAGCAAAAAAGACAGATCGAGCAGCGCACGCACTTGCACGTCGATCAGACCATAGTCGGCCGCCCGCGCAACCAGAGTTTCATAGGTTTCGATGGCGCGCATGTCGAAAGCTGCCATGCGATGCGAGGCCAGTATCGCCAGCAGCCGGGGTTCCGTGCGGGCACGTTCGGCCTCGGGCAGGTAGCCCACCAGCTGGAGCGCTCGTGCGAATATCGAATCGGCCTGCCGATGAGCATAGCGGCGTCCCGCGATCTGTGCCGCCTGCTGCAGGTAGGCGACGGCCCGCGGCCAGTCGGCCGCCTGCTCGAAGTGATAGGCCAGCTCAGGCACGACGTCGTCTATGCACTGCGCGTACATCGCGGCCATACGCTCGCCGAGCTGACGATGAAGCCTGGCCCTGCGTCCCGGCAACTGCCGGTCATAGAGAACCTGCCGGTACAGCGCATGGACGAATTCGTAGCGCTCGATCACACTCCCGTCGGGAAGAGACTGGGTGCCCACCCATCTCACGATGCGATGCCGGCGGGCCAGCTCCTCGTAGAGATCCTCCGCGCTGTGCGAATCGATGCCCGGTTCGGCGCCGATCATATTCGGCGAGAACGATGCGCCCGCGATACTCGCCAGCTCCAACGCGCTCAGTTCCTGCGCCGAAAGGGGCTCGAGCCGTGCCTCGATCATGTGGCGCAAATCCTCCGGCACTTCGAATTCGATTTGCGCCAGGGGCCTGTGCAGCTGCCATCGGCCGTCCACACGGGTGAGCAGGTTACGCTTCGCCATGTGCTCCAGGGCGGCTACCATGAAGAGGGGATTGCCTTCCGAGTGCCGGTGGACGAGGGCGGACAGGCCGGGCGGTGGGCGGCCGTCCGGCGGGTAGCCGGCCGGTGACTGGACCGCCAGATACTCCTCCACCTCCGCTTCGCTCAACGGGGCCAAGGCGATCTCGCGACACTGGCGGTGGACCAACAGATCCGGTATGAGCCCCCTCAAGGACTGGCCGGCGGTCTCCACATCCAGCGGGCGGCAGGTCGCCAGCAACATCAACTTGGCGGGGGTGCGGCGGCGCGCCAGCGCCGAGATGAACTCCGCCGTCGAGTCATCCACCCAGTGCAGGTCTTCGAGCATGAGCAGCAGCGCAGTTTCTGCGGTGATCGAATCCAACGCGTTGGCGATCTCGCGCAGCATGCGCTCACGGGTCGCCCCCAAGATTTCACGCTGCAGCGTGTCGCGGTGCTCGCGCGTGAGCAGTGCAGGCAATTGGGCCAGCCACGTCGGGGCGTCTGCCGAGAGGATGCTAACGATCGGCTCGGCCTGCGGGCCGCGGCACAATCGTCCCAGCGCATCGAGTATCGGACCGTAGGCTTCCTTGCTTCCATACCCTTCCATGCATTGCCCGTGCGCGATGCGAACGGAGAGATCGCCAGTCGCGACCTGGCGCCGGAATACTTCGGCCAAAGCGGTCTTGCCGATTCCAGGCTCTCCGGTGATGAACACGATCTGCCGCTCGCCGCGCAAGGCGCGTTTCCACGTCTCGCCCAGCACATCGAGCGAGCCGCTGCGCCCTACCAGCGTGCTTTGCGCCGGTCTGCCGGATACGAGGCTGGAGGCAACGGGCCTGGAAACCGGAGCGATGAACCGGTATCCGCGTCTGGCCATCGTCTCGATGAAAATAGAGTTCTTCGGGCAATCCCCAAGCGCGGTGCGCACGGCGAGGACGTGTTTCTTCACAGCCTGAGGCTCGACGACTGTGTCGGGCCACACGGCTTCGAGCATCTCATCATGCGTGACCAGCCGGCCGGCATGTTCGACCAGATGCTCGAGGACCGCAAAGGCTTTCGGTGTCAGCAGGATGCGCGCCTCCTGCCCGGTATCGCCGCGCCGCCAGAGACACTGGTTCGCGGTATCGAGACGGAAGGGCGAAAATACTTTCATCGGCTTCCTACGGGCCCAAGCCGGCCCGATCGCGACGTGCCTATGTCATGGGGCCCAACCGAGAATAGTGAGGGGTCAATAAAAATGTTGTAAAAAAATGATTACGGTGAATGCAAACAAATCCCGATGCCGGTCCCCGACGGCGTGTACACAATTTTTATGCGGCGGCGCAAATTGTGCAGCCAATTTTGATGACGTGAGACGTAACGTTTCAGGCCATGAGCGCTTCATCGCTTCACGCTCGGCAAATCAGTCTGTCGCCGTACTGAGACAGGGGTATTGATGCACAAAACGATTCTATGTATTGACGGCGACCGTGCGACGGCGGCCCTGACGGCGCAGCGGCTCTCGGAGCGCGGCCATGCCGCGGCGCTCGCATACGACGGTCCGGCAGGCTTGGCGGCGGTGTTGCGATTGCGGCCGGATATCGTACTGTGCAATGGGTGTCTGCCTACGATGAGCGGCTATGAACTGCGCGATCGACTCATCGCGCTAACGCCGCAGTTTGCCTCTATTCCGTTTGTCTTCGTGGGCGACTTCGCGGATCGCGACAAGCACATCAAAGGTCGCCACCTCGACGTGGATGCCTATGTCGTCAATCCCGTGAATTTTGACGTGCTCGAGACCGTGATCGGCGAGTGCCTGGCGAAGGCGGAGCGCACCGAAAGCTGGCCGCGGCAGATCTCACTCACCGACCGCGAAGTGGAATGCTTGGCCTGGGCCGTGCGCGGCAAGACCTCGAACGAGATCGCCCAGACCATCGGTTTGATCAAACGCAACGTGGATTTCTACATTGAAACCGCCTGCCGAAAACTGAAGCTGAGCATGCGCATTCAAGGCCAGGTCAGGGAAGCAATGCCTCGCGCGTCGGCGGCTATGAATCCCGGCTGAGAACCTGGGCGACTGCGGGCGCGGACAGGAAAATCTTTCGCAACGGTTCTTGTTCAGGCAATGAATTCGCAAGCCGCAGAATTGTGGTACGACTGAGGTTGCGGTGCGAGCGGGCCGATTCGAGACTCCCCCATTCCTCTTCGATGAGGGCCGCCGTCGCGTGCACCTTCCAGGCGGCCAACGGTACCTCGAAACCCTGCACTGTGGAGACCGCCTTTGCGATGCAGTCACTCGCGCGAGCGTGATCCCGGTCGGTGAGGGCGACCCGGGAGTTGATCTCCCAGGCAAGCCCCTGCCAGGTGCGCTCCTCGGTGGCGAGCGCCCTGTCGAGAAACCGCTCAGCCTCCAGTCGCGCGCGAACGCGATCGCCCCTCGCGAGCGACAACTCAGTCAGGCCTGCCGCAAGCGGCATGCGCCAGTACCAGTCGAAACGCACCGTTTGGCGGTCCATGTCGTTCGCCGCGGTCGAAAGATCCTCGAGTGCACGCGCACAGTCGCCCACGGCCGCCGCCGCCGAGCCTGAGCAAATCAACGCTCTGCGGAGCTCTCCTGGATACGCTATTGGCTGGCCCCGAGCGGTGCGAAGTGCCGGAACTTGCAGCAGCACCAGCACCGACCGGCAGATCTCCTGGACGCTCCTGAAGTCCAGGGCATGCAGATGCAGCCAGGCCTGATCGAGCCGCAACCACAGGATGTAGTGCTCGTAGGCGTTCTTTTGCGCCTCAGCCATTGCGGCCGCGATCTCTTTGAGCGCCTCGCCCCACTCCCCGAGGAAGAGCAGGTTGAGCGGCGAGAGGGTGCCGGAGAATTCATACTCGACCCTCGAATTAGGATTGACTCCGGGCGCAAGCCCCTTCGCACGGACCTCGAGCGCGAGCCGCCGCGCCTCGCGGTATTCTCCGGACATCCACCGCACGAGGCTTAGGGAATTCAGTGCGTGTTCCACTTGACTCGAGTCATCGGCCAGACCGGAGTCGAGGGCGGGCAAACCTTGGCTCGTGCCAAGCTCCGCAAGTCCCGCCTGGAACTCGAGTGCATCTTGAGCTTTCCAACCACTCACCAAAAGACGTCGGAACGCGCAGGCCGCGCGCGTGTGCGTGCGCATTGCCGGAGCTTGCTCGGCACTCAGTCGCAGCGCACGCTGTGCGGCTTGCAGGCAGCGCTCCGCGCTCGTCAACGATACGAAATAAGACAGATCGAGCAGCGCACGCACTTGCACGTCGATGAGACCATAGTCGGCCGCCCGCGCAGCCAAGGTCTCGTAGTTCTCGATGGCGCGCATGTCGAACGTCGCCCAGCGATGCGCGGCCAGTATTGCCAGCAGTTGCAGTTCCATGCGCTCGCGCTGCGCCTCGGGTAGGTGGCTCACCAGCTCCAGCGCCCGCGCGAGCATCGCATCGGCTTGCCGATGAGCATAGCGGCGCCCCGCAATCTCCGCCGCCTGCCGCAGGTAATCGATCGCCCGCGGCCAGTCGGCGGCCTGCTCGAAGTGATAGGCCAGCTCCGGCACGACGTCCTCCATCCGCTGCGCATACAGCGCTGCCAGACGTTCGCCGATCTGGCGATGGAGCCGGGTTCGGCGCGGTGGTAACTGTCGGTCATAGAGAACCTGCCGGTACAGCGCATGCACGAATTCGTAGCACTCGGTCACGCTGCCGTCGGGATGAGATTGGGTGGCCGCCCATCTCACGATGTGATGCCGGCGGGACAGCTCCTCGTAGAGATCCTCCACGCTGCGCGAATCGATATGCGCTGCGGTGCCGATCACGCTCGCGGAGAACGCCGCGCCTGCAATACTCGCCAGCTCCAATGCGCTCTGCTCCTGCGCGGAGAGTCGCTCGAGCTGCGCCTCGATCATGTGGCGCAAATCCTCCGGCACTTCGAATTCGATTTGCTCCAGGGGCCTGTGCAGCTGCCATCGGCCGTCCACACGGGTGAGCAGATTACGCTTCGCCATGTGCTCCAGGGCGGCTACCATGAAGAGGGGATTGCCTTCCGAGTGCCGGTGGACGAGGGCGGACAGGCCGGGCGGCGGGCGGGCGGCCGGCGACTGCGCACCCAAGTACTCTTCCACTTCCGCTTCGCTCAATGGAGTCAAATCGATCTTGCGACACCAGCGGCGAATCAACAGATCCAGTATGAGCGACTTCAAGGAATGGCCGGCAGGCTCCGCATCCAGCGGGCGGCAGGTCGCAAGCAACATCAATCTCGCGGGGGTGCGGCGGCGCGCCAGCGCCGAGATGAGATCCACCGTGGAGTCATCGACCCAGTGCAGGTCTTCGAACACGAGCAGCAGCGCAGTCTCTGCGGTGATCGAGTCCAACGCGTCACCGATCTCGCGCAGCATGCGCTCGCGAGTGGCTCCCAGGATTTCGCGCTGCAGCATGTCGCGTCGTTCGCGCGTGAGCAGAGCAGGCAACTGCGCGAGCCACGTCGGGGCGTCTGTCGAGAGGATCTGAATTATCGGCTCGGCCTGCGGGCCGCGGCACAGCTGTCCCAGCGCATCGAGCATTGGACCGTAGGCTTCCTTGCTTCCATACCCTTCGATGCACTGTCCATGCGCAATGCGAATGAACTGTCCGCCAACGGTGACCCGGCGCTGGAATTCCTCAGCCAAGGCGGTCTTGCCGATCCCCGGTTCCCCGGTGACGAAGACGATCTGTCGCTCACCACCGAGGGCGTGCTGCCACGTCTCTCGCAGCGCCTCCAGAGCGCCGCCGCGCCCGACCAAGGTGCCTGGTGCCGCGGTGCCGGATACGGTGGGGCTCGTCGCCACGGACTCAGTCACCCCGGCGATGAACTGGTACCCGCGCGTAGGGATGGTCTCGATGAAAAGAGAGTTCCTCGCACGGTCGCCGAGCGCGGCGCGCACGCCGAGAACGTGTTTCTTCACGGCCTGTGGCTCGACGACCGTATCGGGCCACACGGCTTCGAGCAGCTCATCATGCGTGACCAGCCGGCCGGCATGTTCGACCAGATACTCGAGGACCGCAAAGGCCTTCGGTGTCAGCAGGATGCGCGCCTCCTGTCCGGTATCGCCACGCCGCCACAGACATTGATTCACTGTATCGAGCCGGAAGGGGGGGAACGACTTCATCGGGCGCCTGCGGGCCCCGCCCCCGCTCGAACGCCACGCATGGCAGTGTCTCTGTGCAACTGGTGCTTGCCTGAACCGATCATGTTGCGATCTCCTGCGAGGGGACATGAGAGTAGGCCAGCGGAGCCGCTTGTCTCTCGCGGCTTTGTTAGCGAATTTTAACTCTAAATGGCCTCACAGCCTAATTCGTCTCCGTCAGTGCGCTCGAGCAGCACCTAGGTAGGACTCAGGGATGTACAAACGCATCGTTTTCATACAATGGCGGACCGTCTAGCGCGTGTTCGACTAGGCGCACCGATGAGTGTGCCCGCCAAAAAATTCTCCCGAGAGTCCGATAGCGAGCTATTGAGTGCAATCGCTGCCGGGGACCGCCGTGCGTTGGAGAAGCTCTATCTCAGCCATCAGCGCCCGCTCGGTCGTTTCTTGTCGCGATTCACGCAATGCCGCGAGAATATCGAGGAGATCATCAACGACACGTTCATGGTGGTTTGGCGCCGCGCCGACGATTTTCGCTGGGAATCGCAGGTATCGAGCTGGATTTTCGGCATTGCCTACCGCACGGCGCTGAAGTCGATCCGTCGGCAAAAATACCACTCCGCCGCTCAAAGCTTGGATGAATGGCGGGTACAAACCGTCGATCCCGTGCTGGAGGCAGAAACTCGAGACTGGGTGAGGAATGGTCTCAATCGTCTACCCGACGAGCAGCGCCTGACTTTGGAGCTTGCCTATCATATGGGGTATTCGTTGCTGGAAATCGCCAACATGACCAATGCGCCGGTCGGAACTGTCAAGGCACGCATGTTTCTCGCGCGCCAGAAGTTGCGCCAGCACCTACCTTTGGTATGACGATTTTCGCGGGGCGCGACTTGTGCCAGTATGTGGGCTTGCTCTCAGGGAGGTGCGGGTCCATTGCGCAATATCGCGGCGCCCAATTCCGGTTCGGTGAATCGGCTCAACCATGTCTAGTGTCGGCGCGACCGATTCGGGGGGTGTGCGGCCGTCTGTTTTTCTGAGCTATGCCTCGGAAGATCGCCAGGCGGCACGGACGATCGGCGATGCCCTCCCGGCCTACGGGCTCGAAGTGTGGTACGACGAAAGTGAATTGGGCGGCGGCGATTTATGGGACCAGAAGATCCGCCGGCAAATACGCGAATGCGACTATTTCATGGCACTCGTATCGGCCCAGACCGAGGCACGGCATGAGGGCTATTTCCGCAGGGAGTGGCGGCTGGCAGTCGAGCGGACTCTCGACATGGCGGACGATCATCCCTTTTTGTTGCCCATCGCCATCGATGATATCGACCAGGCGACGGCGCGCGTTCCGGAGAAATTTCTCGCGACCCAATGGCTGCGAGTTCCCGGGGGCCGTCCGACGCCCGCCTTCGAGGTGTTGTGCCGGCGAATCGCTTCGGGCGAAGCCATAGCGGCCCAACCTGCGCGCAAAGCGCCAGCCAAGCCGGCCGGCCCGCGTGCGCCTGCGCCCATCGAGAGATCTCCGGAGTTCCCGAAGGAAGAGCCGGGGCAGAGGACTCGTTTCTGGTTCGCCGTAGTCGGCTGGCTATTCAAGTCGGCTTGGGCGCTATTCACGCGTTGGCCCCGCTGGGTCCGGCTCACCGTCTACATTTGGCTTGCGATCGTGCTGATGTCCCGCGGCTGTAGCACCACCTCTCGACATCATGACGCCCGGGAGACCCCGCCGACGCCACGAGAGACCGCCTCGATGCCACGGGAGGTCCCGTCAACGCCACGGGAGATCCCGTCGATGCCGCGGGAGATTTCCCCGGAATTCGTTGCAAAGCTCAGAGGGATTGCGGATCAGTATAAGGGCAGCTTGAACGCGGCCGATATCGCCAAGCTCAGCGAGCAAATAGGCCGCGAGTACTCCGGCAGCGCCGCGGACAGTGCGGGCGGGCACAGCTCGATGCTGGCAATACCTTTCACGGCACCCGCCGGCGATGCGGCCTCCGAAAAGTTCGCGGACTCCACCTTTGCCATGGTGTACGGCATGGCCGCCGCGTCCCACCGCGGACTGGTCGGCATGGCCAAGGAGCCGCTGCCGTCCCAGGACGCGGCTGCGGCCTTGGAGCGCGGCCGCGCGAACCATTCGACCTACATTCTCTACGGCACCGTCGCTACCCAGGGGTCAGAGCAGGCGCTCACCATCAAGATCGCCTCGGTGGAGGACGGTGCGGTCGTCTGGTCAAAGTCGTATCCCGCGAAGGGTGCCGACTCCGCGAAGATCGCAGCGGAAGTGGCTTCAAAAATACCCGACCTCGAGGAAGATTAAGCGGCGGGACTGGCACTCAGCGCTGCGCGCTCCTTGCGCGCCTCCTCGAGGCCATGGCCGTCGGGACCCGTTTCACGGCGCCACAGCAGCACGGCCGAGTACAGCGCAACCAGGCTGAGCAGAAAGAAGAACCACATCATGACCGCATATCCGGCGGGGTTTTCAGCTCCGGCACCCGCTTTGTCGGCAAGCCAGCCCGCTGCAAGATTGGACGCCGCCATGCCGAGCGCCTGAATCAGCGTGATGAGGCCCAGCGCCGTGCCCAGACGGCGTGGTTCGACGATCAGCGTCGTGGCAGGCCAGATGACCGCCGGCACCAGCGAGAAGCTGATTCCCATCATGACGGTGGACACCCACAGATTCAAATCCGTCAGTCCGAGAATCACGAAGGTCACCGGCAGCAGCAGGGTGCCGAAAGTCAGCATCAGTGCCCGATGACCGAGCCGGTCAGCCAGCAAGCCGAAGAAGGGCGTGGCGAAGATGGCGGCGAAGAAAACCCAGCTGTTGGCCACGCCGGCCTGCTTCAGTGACAGTCCCTTCGCGTGCTGAAAGTACTCGATCGCATAGGTGGTACGGAAGGGGAAGAACACCGCGGCGTAGAGCACGTGCAGCGCGAGGATGTACCAGTAGGACAGGTCGAATCTCAAGAGACTGCGGAGGCCGGAGCGCTCCGCGGCGGCGACATCGGCGGCAGGGGCGCGGGCAGGGTCTCGGAGAGGGGCGACCGAGCCTGCGCCGGGCCGGTGACGGCGATCGAGCCAGTAGAACAGGATCGCAGCGATCAGCCCCGCGACGGCGACGCCGGTGCCCAGCCACAGCGGAGGCTGCCAGCCGCGCTCGTAGAGAGGGCGTGCCCACGCCGTCGAGGTGTCCACGGCATAGGACCCGGCGCGCGCGAAACTGAGGTAAAGCGCCGTGGCGAGCGCAATGCCGCTGCGCGAGAACCACCGCGCCAACCCGGCGACCAGCGCAATGAAAATCGCGCCCTCGCTGACGCCGAAGATGAAGCGGCCGGCCACCATGATCTCGTACGGACTGCCGACCGCAGTGAGCGCTGCGCCGAGCACGCCGACGGCCGCCGACCAGAACGCGACGCGCGCCGGCCCATAGCGGTCGATCATCAGCCCGTTGATGAGCGCGAGCGCCACATTCGGGATGCTGATGACGCCGTTCAGCATGCCGAGCTGCGATTGGCTGAACCCGCGTTGCCGATGCAGCAGATCGGCGATCGGGCCGATCACATCGTCATTGTAGTAGCTGCTGGACACCGCGATCGCGGCCAACGCCAGCATCCACCAGCGCAGCCGCGAATCGCCGCTGCCGCGGCTATCGTCGGGCGCGGCAGCGGCCTGACTCACCGGAAGCGTGCGCCCTGCCGCGCGAGCTCCTTCTGTACCGCCCCGATGTTCAGCTGATCGAATGCCTCCTCGCGCTGCAGCGACACGGCCGCCGCGACTCCCGCGCCCTGGCCGCTCACGGCGCAGCACATCATGTTGCGCGCCGAGGCGTGCGATACCTTGTCGCCGCCGATGCACCGTCCGGCGACGAGCAGGTTGGCGACGCCCTTGGGAACCAGGGCGCGATACGGCACGTGCCAGTAGCGTCCGGTGGTCGGCAGTATCAGGATTCCGAAGCCGTCGATGAACTCGGGGAAGATGCCGATGGCGTCGTCGAAACGTCCTTGCTCGCGGACATCGGTGCCGGTGAGATTGTAGAGCGCATCGATCTTGCGGGTATCGCGGACGCCGAGCGTCATGCCGAAGTTGCGCAGCTTGGCGTGCTCGCAGCCCGGCATGAAGCTGCGCAGGGCTTCCATGGCGTAGATGGCTTCGCGCCGTCCGCGCATTTCGCCGATGGTCAGATCGCCCGGGTCGGTGCCGTCGATTTCGGGCACGTGCACGAGATTCAAATAGGTCAGGTCGCCCTGGTCGGTGACCGTGCCCCAAGTGCCGGCAATCGTATGCAGGCTCGGCGGGATGATGCCCGCTTCGAGCGCCTTCTTGAACGGCTTGCGCAGGAAGGGGGAGAACAGCTGATCTTCCTTGCCCGTGGTCTCATAGTCCCACTCGCCGTTCCCCGACCAGTCGGCATAGGTCTGAGGATCGGCCTTCACGGAGTCGATGAATTCCTTCTTATTCACCCCGCTCATGGAGAACATGACGGATACCGCCATCATCTCCTCCTTGGGAGATTTGCGCACCGGAGCGCCGGCGCGGGTCGCAATGTCCGCATCCCCGGTTGCGTCGATCACCCGCTTCGCCAGGATGGCTTCGCGGCCGGCCTTGCTTTCGGTGATGACCCCGCGAATAGCGCCGTTTTCCATGATGGGGGCGACCCCCAGGCGGTGCAGCAGGGGCGTGACACCGGCTTCTTGAACGAGAGTATCGGCCACCCACTTGAACATTTCGGCGTCGAGCGCGTGACTCAGGGACTGCGGTTCGGGCATCGCCGCGCCCATGGACTTGGCGCGCTCCTCGAACTCGATGCCGATGCCTTCGCAGTCCACCGTATGTTCATGGCGGTACCACGCGAAGCCTTCGACTCCCACCTGCGTGATATTGCCGCCGAAGCAGCCGTTGCGGTCGACGAGGGCGGTGCGGGCGCCGGCACGCGCAGCGGCCAGCGCCGCGGCGAGACCGCCCGGGCCGCTGCCGACGACGAGAACATCGGTTTCCAGAACGACGTCGATGGAGCGGGCGGGTTCAGCGATCTGCTTCATATGGGTGATTTCCTTAGAGATCGGGGCGCCAATGATGCACCAAGACAAAGGGGTGCAGCGGCCATTCGAATGTCATGGTTTTGCAACTTTCGGCCCTTAGTGTTGAGCGCTTCGTTGAGTTGCTAGGCGTGATGGCCCCGCCGGCGGGGCGGCTGCAGTAGAATCCGCAGGCGGGCGCGATGCCCGCCTTTTTACCGAGCTCCGGTGGACCCGACTGCTTCTGATTCGATGCCTTCTCCGGTGGAACTGGAAGTTCGCCGCGCGCGCGAGCGGCTCAGAAGCCGCGACTATGCGGGGGCATTGCGCGCCGCCGAAGCGCTTGCCGTCGAGGTACCCGAGAACCGCGATGTCCTCTACCTCATTGCGGTGAGCTTGCGGTTTCTGGGCAAGATCCCCGAGGCGCTGGCGGCTCTCGATCGACTCGAACAGCTTCATCCAAGGTTCAGCCGCCTGTATCAGGAACGCGGCCATTGCTATGTGGCCCTGAGGGACGCCCCGCAGGCCATCGACGCCTTCTTGAAGGGGGTAAACATCAATCCCGCGCTGCCCGCAAGCTGGGGCCTGCTCGAAGGCCTGTACCGCATGACGGGCCAACCCGAGAATGCCCGCACGGCGGCCGCGCACATCGCCACGCTGAAGGATCTTCCGCCGGAGATTCTGACTGCCACGGGCCTGTTTTCAGATGGGGACTGGCTGCCGGCGGAGAACATGGTGCGCGCGTACCTGCTCAAGCACGGCAATCACGTCGAGGGAATGCGGCTTCTCGCCCGAATAGGGATGGAACGCGATGTATGGGACGACGCGGAGATTCTGCTCGAGGCCGTCCTTACGCTCGCACCCGACTATCACGCGGCCCGTTACGACTACGCCCGCGTGCTGCTCGAGCGCCATAAGTATCTGCGTACGCGCGAGGAGCTCGAGAAGCTGCTGAAGCTCGAGCCCAAGAACCGAACCTACCTCACGCTGTACGCGACAACGATCGTCGGTGTCGGGGAGCATGAAAAGGCCATCGAGCTTTATCGCGAGCTTCTCGCCGACGCTCCGCAGGCAGCCGATCTGAACTTATCGATCGCTCATTCGCTCAAGACCCTCGGAAGGCGACAGGAAGCCATCGAGGCCTACCGCGCCGCGGCGGCCGCCCGCCCCGATTTCGGCGATGCTTATTGGAGTCTCGCCAACTTGAAGACCTATCGCTTCAGCGAGGGCGAGATTGCACGTATGCGCGCCGAGGAGTCCTCATCCGGCACTGCGCTGGTCGATCGCTATCATTTGTGCTTTGCTCTCGGCAAGGCACTCGAGGATCAGGGCAAGTTCGAAGAGTCGTTTCGCTACTACGAGCGGGGCAATGCGTTCAAGAGATCCGAAAGCCGCTATCGGCCCGAGATCATCGAGCAAAATACCCGTTTGCAGATCGAGAACTGCACGGCCGAGCTGTTTTCGCGGCATGAGGGTGCCGGAGCTCAGAACCCAGATCCGATTTTCATCGTCGGACTGCCGCGCGCCGGATCCACGCTGCTCGAACAGGTGCTCGCTTCGCATTCGCGTGTGGAGGGTACCCAGGAACTGGCGGACATTCCGCGGATGGTGCTGGATCTTCAGGGACGTGATCCTGATCTGGAACACCCACGGTACCCCGGCGCCCTGGCGGGCTTGAGCAGCGAGCAGTTGCTGCGGCTGGGCGAGAAATACCTGGCCGATACGCGCGTCTACCGGACCGACAAGCCGTACTTCATCGATAAAATGCCGAACAATTTCAGGCATATCGGTCTCATTCACCTGATATTGCCAAACGCCAAGATCATCGACGCGCGCCGCGAGCCCATGGCCTGTTGTTTCAGCAATCTGAAGCAATTGTTCGCCTCCGGGCAGGAGTTCACGTACAGCATCACGGACATCGCCCGCTACTACCGCACCTACCTCGAGCTGATGCGGCACTGGGAAATGGTGCTTCCCGGGAAGGTGCTCAGAGTCCAGCACGAGGAGGTGGTCGACGATCTCGATGGCAACGTGCGGCGAATTCTCGACTTCTGCGGCCTGGACTTCGAGCCCGGATGCGTGGAGTTTCATAAAACCGAGCGCAGCGTACGTACGGCCAGCTCGGAGCAAGTGCGGCAGCCGATCTTCCGCGACGGACTGGATCAGTGGAAGAACTACGAGTCCTGGCTCGAACCCTTGAAGGACACGCTGGGCGATGCGCTGCTGAACTATCGTTAGGGGAAACCCCTGGATCGGTTGGTCGGCGGTCCAATGTTCGTTTCTTGTCAAAATCGAACACAAAAGCTCGAACCCGAATCATGTCAAATCGAGCCGTCATGATTTTGCAATAATCGGTTTGTAATATTTCATTGAATACCCGCGCGTGTTGCGATAGTGTCACGCGGCGAAGTAGGGATTACGCTGCAGCTGTAGCGGCATGGCCTCGATGGTCTTATCTACGCAACGTGGCAGGAATTCAGGGAAACGCCTGGACGAGCGGGGACTGGAGCGCCAATTTTGTTGCTTTTCGAAAATCATGCTGTGACGCAGCATGATTGTCGCCAGATGATGTTTGAGCCTGTCGAACGCGAGCGATGACGGAGGGCACCGGCAGCCCACGCCTCAGTGGCATAGATGACCGGTATTTTTGCCGATCGATACTGATTCCAATATTTAAGCGAAGGGATGGAAACATGAATTCAAATCCGAAGTTGTCCTATGCCATTGCGGTGATCTTGAGCGGATCCGGCCTCGGGCTCGGAATCGCTCATGCCGACACGGCCGCCGCGACCACCGCCAGCGACACCGACTCGATTCAGGAAATCACGGTAACCGCCCAGCGCCGCTCGCAATCGATCCAGGACGTTCCCATCACGATCCAGGCAATCACCGGCGACACGCTCAAGCAGCTCAATGTGCAAACCTTCGATGACCTGCTTCGGTACACGCCGAACGTGACATTCAGCGGCAACGGCCCGGGCACGGGCAACATTTTCATCCGCGGCTTGAGCTCCGGCGGTTCAGGCAATCAGTCGCAGTCGACGACTGCGCCGTTTCCGAACGTGGCCTTGTATCTCGATGACCAGTCCATGCAGTTCCCGGCCCGCAACAACGACGTCTACTTGGTAGACATGGAGCGCGTCGAAGTACTCGAGGGTCCGCAAGGCACGCTATTCGGCGGCGGCGCCCAGGCCGGCGCGATTCGCTACATCACCAACAAGCCGAAGCTGGACGTCACGGAAGGCGAGGTCAATGCGGGCTACGGTGTCACCGCCGGCGGCGGCCCGAACTCCAACGGCAACGCAACCATCAACCTGCCGCTGATCCCCGATATGTTGGCGGTCCGCGCGACGATTTTCAGCGACAATCGCGGCGGCTATATCTCGAACGTGCCTGGGACGATCGCCAGCGTCGTTCAACCCAACCTTACGGCGAATAACGCAAATCTCGTGCAGTCCCAGACGAACACGCAGACCTATACCGGCGCCCGGCTATCGGCGCTGTTGAAGTTCAACGAGGACTGGAACCTGCTCCTGCAGCAGAACTATCAGAACATGCAGGCCGACGGATATTGGCAACAGTATCCGAACGGCGTCAATGGTCAGCCGCTGGCTCCTCTTCAGATCCAGGCTTTCACCCCGGACTTCGATAAGGACCGGTACGAGAGCACGGCCTGGACTTTGAACGGCAGGTTTGGCGACCTGGGCAGCTTCGGCGACCTGAAATTCGTCTACACGGGCAGCTACTTGGATCGCCATATCCAGCAGCAAGCGGATTATTCAAACTATAGTCGCAGCGGCGGGGGCTCCTACTATACCTGCACCGGCGCCGGTGCCCCGTATGGCGGCTTCAAGTCGGCCAAGCCGACCACCTGCTATGCCCCCGTGGGCGACTGGAACGACACGGTGGAGAACACCCATCAGAGCCACGAGATCCGCCTGAGCACCTCGGAGGACAACCGGATTCGCGGCCTGGTCGGCGGCTTCTGGGAGGATTTCATCATCAAGGATCAGCAGAATTTCAACTATCTGTCGATCCCGCAATGCGATGGGGCCAATCTCGCGGCTTCGCAGGCCGGAGGCCCGGACTGCCTGTCCGCCGTCGGCCCCATTCCCGGCAACTTTGCGACCGATCCCAGCCTGCGTACCAATTCCGACACGGCCTTCGGCGAGGACGTCAAACGCGGTTACCGGCAGACGGCAGTTTTCGCCTCCGTCGATGTCGACCTGATCCCCAAGGTTCTGACCCTGACCGGTGGAACGCGCTACTTCCACTACGCCGAGTTCGAACAGGGTTCGGAGTTCTACAGCGAGAGCGCCGCCGCCCTCAATGTACCCAACGGAGCCTGCATCGCCAAAGGGGGCTGCGGCTTCGGCATCAACTTGAACAAGACGGAGAGCGGCACGAAGAGCCGCGGCAATCTGACCTGGCACATCACTCCCGACATCCTGGCGTACTACACGTACTCGGAAGGCTTCCGGCCGGGCGGCTTCAACCGTACTTCATCGGCCGATGGCATCCCCTCGCTTGCCGGGGTGGCGCCGTTCACTGCCGGCGGAAAGGACTATCAGTTCAACAAGCCCCTTGGCTACGATTCGGACAGCCTGATCAACAACGAGATCGGCGTGAAGACCGAATTCCTCGACCATCGAGTCCAGGTCAACGGCTCTATATACCGGATGGCCTGGAGCAACGTGCAGCTGGGGCTATTCGATCCGGTACATCTCGGCAACACCACCTTCGACATCAACGGTCCGACCTATGTAATCAAAGGCGTCGAGCTGCAGGTGGTCGCCCGCGTGACCGAGGGGCTCACGGTGCAGGGATCGAGCTCCTGGAACAGTTCCAACCAGACGAATGCACCCTGCTTGACGGCCAACCGGGTATCGGATGGCGCGGCGGTCGGTACGTGTGTCACCCAGGTCAAAGGGTTGCCCTACACCAATCCGTACGGCGTTCTCGACACCTCTCCCGCGTTCTCACCGCCGTTGCAGTTCAACCTGCGCGCGCGCTACGAATTCGTGGCCGGCGACTACAGGCCGTTCGTCAGTGTGGGCGCCAGCCATGTCGGTAGCATGCGCAACGAGCCGGCCAGTTACCCGGAAGGCAATTCCCCTGCGTGCAGTCCCATTCCGACCACCACCGTGTGCCAATACACCCTGCCGGGATACACCACTTACGATGCGGCAGTGGGTGTGAGCAAGGACCGGTGGACGGTGCAGGTCACGGGCAGCAATCTCTCGAATTCGAACGCCAGTACGAACACCTCGTCCGCTCAGTTCATCGAGTCGCAAGTGCCGCTGCGTCCGCGGGTGATCACCGCGCTGTTTGGATACAAGTTCTGATGGGGTAGGCGGGTGCCGGGAAGCCGGCCCTTCCGAATTGGTAGAATCGAGGGCGGACGTATGTCCGCCCTTTTTTATGGACCCACACTCATGGATTCTGCGGACCCCAGATCGCCCTCATCGACGCCCGGTTCCGAGGCCGCCCGGATACACAGCCTCGTAAGGCAGGGAAAGTATGCGGAGACACTGGCGGCGGCCGAAGCGCTGCTCGCCGAATCGGCCGACCATCGGGATGTTCTGCTGTGCGCGGCCGTTGCTCAGCGATATCTCGGCCGGACAGCCGAGGCACTGAACACACTGGGGACCCTCGAGCGGCATCACCCGCGCTTCAGCCGCCTCCATGAGGAGCGGGGGCGCTGCTTCGTCGATATGAAACAGGCGCCGCAGGCCATCGAGGCTTTTCTCCAGGCCGTGACCATCAATCATTCGCTGCCGGGCAGCTGGAGCATGCTGGCCGGCCTGTATCGCATGACCGGACAGGACGGCGCCGCCTCAACGGCGGCAAGCCATGCGGCGACCTTGCAGAATTTGCCCCCCGAAGTGGTCACCGCCACCGGGCTGTTCGTGGATGGCGATTTGGACGCGGCCGAATCGCTGGTGCGAGCCTATCTGCTGCGGCATGGCAATCATGTCGAAGCGATGCGGTTGCTCGCCGGCATCGGCATTGCACGCAAGGTGTACGATGATGCCGCATTGCTGCTGGCGGCGGCGCTCGAACTCGCGCCGGGCTACCGGGTTGCCCGCCGGGAGTACGCGGGGGTGCTCGCCGAGCTTCATCGGTATGCGGACGCCCGGCGGGAACTCGATGCGCTGCTCGAGGAGGAGCCCGACAACCAGGACCTCAAGACGCTTTATGCCTTCTGCTGCGCCGGCATGGGCGAACACGAACATGCCATCGAGCTTTACCGCGGGCTTCTGCAAGGGGCGCCGGTGGATGTGGAGCTGCATCTGTCGATCGCGCATGCGCTGAAGACGCTGGGTCAGCGTGAGGAGGCCATCGAGTCTTACCGCAGGGCCGCGCTCTGCCGGCCGGATTTCGGCGATGCCTATTGGAGTCTCGCGAACCTCAAGACCTACCGGTTCACGGATGAGGAACTGTCGCGAATACGCGCCGCGGAGTCGGCGCCGACGACCGGACTGATCGACCGTTATCATCTGAATTTCGCGTTGGGCAAGGCATTCGAGGATCGCGGCGAGTACGCAGAATCCTTCCGCCACTACGAACGGGGCAATGCGCTGAAGCGTGCCGAGAGCAAGTATCGCCCCGAGATCATCGAGAACAACACGCGCCACCAGATCGAACACTGCACCCGGGAGCTGTTCGCCGGCCGCCGTGGCTGGGGTGCGCAGAATCCGGATCCCATTTTCATCGTGGGGCTGCCGCGCTCCGGCTCGACTCTGCTCGAGCAGATTCTTGCCTCGCACTCCCGGGTCGAAGGTACGCAGGAACTCCCCAACATCCAGCAAATAGTCCATAAGCTTCGCGGCCGGGAGCCGAATATGAGGGATCCCCGTTACCCGCGGATCCTGTCGCAGATGACGGCCGAAGAGGTTCTGAAGCTCGGCGAGCACTATTTGGCTGGTACCCGCGCCTACCGCAGCGGCAAGCCGGGTGTTCAGTTTTTCATCGACAAGATGCCGAACAACTTCCGGCACTTGGGGCTCATTCATCTGATGCTGCCGAATGCGAAGATCATCGATGCGCGGCGCGAGCCGATGGCATGCTGTTTCAGCAATCTGAAGCAGTTGTTTGCCAATGGCCAGGAGTTCACCTACAGCATCGACGACATCGCGCGTTACTATCGAACCTATCTCGAACTGATGCGTCATTGGGACCATGTGTTGCCCGGACGGGTGCTGCGCATGGTTCACGAGGACGTCGTCGATGATCTCGAGGGCAGCGTGCGGCGCATGCTTGAACACTGCGGCCTGGAGTTCGAGCCCCAATGCGTCGAGTTCCATAAGACGCAGCGCAGCGTGCGCACGGCCAGCTCGGAACAGGTTCGCACGCCGCTTTACCGCGAGGGACTGGATCAGTGGAAGAGGTTCGAGCCTTGGCTCGGTCCGCTCAAGGAGGCGCTCGGCGACGCGCCGGATCGATGGCGCGATGAGTGACGCCGCCCTGAATCCGCGCGACATCGGTGCGCTGGTCGCGTTGGTGAACCAGAACCGACCGGGCGATGCGGAGCATCGGGCTCGCACGTTGTTGGCGATTCACCCCGATGCCGGAATGCTCTGGAAGATCCTCAGTGTGGCGCTGCTGCGCCAGGACAAGGACGCCTTGCAGACTCTGCACAGAACGGTCGAACTGCTGCCGCAGGATGCCGAGGCTCACGGCAACTTGGCGATGGCCTTGCGCGATCAGGGTCAATGGGCCGCGGCCTTGGCGAGCTGGCGTCGTGCGCTCGCGATCCAGCCGAACGATGTGGAGACGCTGGTCGATGCCGCGGACGCCGCAAGGGCGCTTGGCATGGCGCGCGATGCCGTGCGGCTGTATCAGCGGGCTCTGCAGATCGATCCCAAGCTGATCGGGGCGCGTAACAACCTGGGAAACGCCTTCCTGGAATTGGCTCAATATGCGGACGCCGCCGGTTGTTATCGAGCCGCGCTCCAAATCAAGCCGGACGACGCGCAGATACTCTGCAATCTCGGTAATGCTCAGAGGCTGCTCGGCCTGTTGGATGAGGCGATGATCAGCAGCCGGCGCGCGGCGGCGCTCGACCCTGACTTGAGCGTCGCGCACAACAATATGGGATTGATTTTCGCCGCTCGACGGCAGCGCGAGGGGGCGGTCGCGAGCTACCGGCAGGCGCTCCAGTTGAACCCGCGCTACGTGGACGCGCTGAATAACCTCGGGAATGTGCTGCGCGAGCTCGGCGCGAGACGCGAAGCGCTATCTCTCTACGCCCAAGCCGCCGAGTTCGAACCGAAGCGCGCCGAGAGTCACTGCAACCTCGGCAACATCCTGGTCGAACTGGGACGGATCGAGGAGGCCACGGAGTGTTTCCGCCGGGCCTTGGCTCTGCGTCCTGACTGGCCGCTTGCCCATTTGAGCCTCGCCACGGCATTGCGCCTGCAGCAGCGTCCGGCCGACGCGGAACGCGCCTGCCGGGCTGCGCTCGCCATCGATCCGAATTACGTCAACGCCGTGTCGCTGCTCGGCGAACTACGCGCCGACCTGGGTCAATTTTCGGAAGCACGGGAATTGTTTCAGCGGGCGGTCGCAATCAACCCGGATTTTGTCTTTGCCTTCTCTGCCCTGGCGTCGCATCGCAAAATGACGAGCGACGACACTGCCTGGCTCAAGGGAGCCGAAACGCTTCTCGCCAAGCGTCCGACACTGGCCGACGAAATCAGCCTGCGCTTTGCACTCGGCAAATATTTCGACGACGTCGGGCGTTACGACGAGGCATTCGGCCATTACCACTGTGCGAACGAATTGAGCAAACGCTATGGACGAGGCTACGACGGGGCGAAACTCGCCCGACGCGTCGATGAGATCGTCGGGTGCTTCGGCACCGCGTTCGTGGCGCGCGGTGTGCCCCAAGCCTCCTCCTCGGAGCTGCCGGTGTTCGTCGTTGGCATGCCGAGGTCGGGCACCTCGCTCACCGAGCAGATCCTGGCCTCGCACCCGGCGGTATTCGGCGCCGGCGAATTGACATTCTGGGATGCCGCCTTCGACGCCTATCAAAAGGCGCAACTCGAGGGAAACGGTGGCGCGCACCTGTTGAAGATGACGGGCGATTGTCTCGGCCGCCTCACCGCGTCAGCCGGCGCCGCGCAGCGGGTGATCGATAAGATGCCCGCCAATTTTCTGTACCTGGGGCTGATCCATGCCGCGTTTCCGCGGGCTCGAATCATTCACATGCAACGCCATCCCATCGACACCTGCCTGTCGATCTACTTCCAGCATTTCTTCAACATGAGCCCGTACGCCAACGATCTGGACGATCTGGTGCATTATTACGGCGAATACCGGCGCGTCACCGATCACTGGCGCGCCGTGCTTCCCGCGACTGCGCTGCTCGAGATTCCCTATGAGGCGCTGATCGAAGACCAGGAGGGCTGGACGCGGCGGATGGTCGACTTCATCGGTCTGCCGTGGGATCCGAAATGCCTCGATTTCCACCAAACGGAACGTGTCGTCAGCACCGCCAGCAAGTGGCAGGTGCGGCAGAAGATCCATGCGGCATCAGTCGGGCGATGGAGACATTACGAAAAATTCCTGGGACCGCTGCAACGCCTGGCAGACTTTTCTCATGACCGCAGCGTCGAATAGATTTGACTTGGCGGTCATCGGCGCGGGCATCCTCGGGTTGTCCTGCGCACTGGCCGCCGCGCAACGCGGGCTCAAAGTAATCGTCATCGAACGCGGCGCACGCGCTCTGGGCGCTTCCGTGCGCAACTTCGGCTTGGTTACGATCACGGGTCAGGATCGCGACGGTGTGTGGCCGCGTGCCCGCCGCTCGCGCGAGGTGTGGTCGGCCGTCGCGGCCCGGGCCGGCATTCCCATCGTGAACCGGGGGCAGTGGATCTCGGCGCAGCGTCCTGAAGCCGCGGCTGTGTTGGACGCCTTCCTGCGCACCGACATGGCCGAGGGCTGCGAGCTGTTGACGCCGGCAACGGCGCGCCGGCGATGTCCGGAACTGTGCCCGCCCGGACTCGAGGCCGTGCTGTGGAGCCCGCACGAACTGCGCGTCGAATCGCGCGATGCCATTCCGGCTCTGGCCGGCTGGCTCGCCCGCGAGCACGGCGTGTCATTCCGCTGGGAGACGGCGGTGCTCGCGGTCGACGTACCGAGAGTCGAAACCTCGCGCGGCCCGGTGTTCGCCGAGGCGGCGGCGGTCTGCCCCGGCGATGACCTGGCGACACTGTTCCCGGAGCGGCTGGGGGCGGCGGGGGTCGGCCGCTGCACGCTGCAGATGATGCGCCTGGAGAGTCCGGGTTTTACATTGCCGGGAACCCTGATGTCGGATTTGAGCGTGGCGCGTTACGGGGGGTTCGCCAAGCTGCCCGAAGCTGAGGCATTGCGCCGCCGCCTCGAGTCCGAGCAGGGGGAGTATCTGCGGCGCGGCATTCACCTCATCGTCGCTCAAGGGTCTGACGGCAGCCTGATTGTCGGCGACAGTCATGATTATGTTGCCACGCCATTCGCCTCCGAGAGAATTTATGAGTTGCTGCTCGCGGAATACCGGACCGCGACAGGGCAGGCGCCGCCGCCGGTCAGGGAGCGTTGGTCCGGAACCTATGCGATAGCCAGGGACCGGGTCGTGCTCATCGATGCCCCGGCGCCGAGAGTTCGCCTGGTACTGGTGACCAGCGGCATCGGCGCATCGACGGGGTTTGCCATCGGCGAGGAAGTGATCGGCGAGCTATACGGCTGAGGCCATCGGTCATGGACTTATGCCCGGCGAATGACTATTGTCTGTACAAGGCGGCTGGTGCCGCTCCCACGGAGTAGAGCTTGCCTGCCGACATCACGGTCAACGGCCGAACCTATCATTGGATGCAGCGCCCGCTGGCCGTCGTCTGTGTCGATGGCTGTGAGCACGAGTACATCACGGCCGCCGTGGCGGCCGGGGCCGCGCCTTTTCTCGGTGGGCTGCTGGCGGGGGGCGGCACTTGTTTCATGGCTGACTGTGTCATGCCGAGCTTTACCAACCCCAACAATCTGTCGATCGTGACCGGCGTGCCGCCCTCGGTGCACGGCATATGCGGCAACTATTTCTTCGATCCGGAGAGCGGCGAAGAAGTCATGATGAATGACCCGCGCCATCTGCGAGCCCGAACCATTCTCGCAGCATTTTCCGCGGCAGGCGCCAAAGTAGCCGTGATCACGGCGAAGGACAAGCTGCGCAAACTCCTGGGTCACCGCATGAGCGGCATTTGTTTCTCGTCCGAGAAGGCCGACCAGGTCACCTTGGCCGAGAACGGGATAGAAAACATGCTCGGCCGCGTCGGCATGCCGCTGCCCTCGGTGTACAGCGCGGCGCTGTCCGAATTCGTCTTCGTCGCAGGCGTCAAGCTCATGGAGCGCGAGCGGCCCGACCTGATGTATCTGTCCACCACCGACTATGTCCAGCACAAGGCCGCGCCCGGCACCCCGGCGGCAAACGATTTCTACGCCATGATGGATCGCAATCTCGCGCGTCTGGACGAACTGGGCGCCACCATCGTCCTGACCGCCGATCACGGCATGAACGCCAAGCACGACGCCGATGGACAGCCCAACGTGATCTACCTGCAGGACACCCTCGATGCCTGGCTCGGACAACAGCAGTCGAGGGTCATTCTGCCGATCACCGACCCCTATGTCGTGCATCACGGCGCGCTCGGATCCTTCGCTCTGGTGTACCTGCCCGCGCCCCACGCGCAGCATGAGGTGGCCGCACGAATCGCCGAGCTTGCCGGGATCGAAACGGTGCTGACTCGAGCAGAAGCGGCCGCGCAATTCGAATTGCCGCCGGACCGCATCGGCGACCTGGTGGTCGTGTCGCAGCGGGATACCGTCATCGGCACCAGCCGCGGCAAGCACGATCTGTCCGGGCTCGACGTTCCGCTGCGTTCGCACGGCGGCACCTCGGAGCAGAAAGTTCCGCTGCTCGTCAACCGACGCGTCGGCGAGCAACCCGGTGCCCGCCGCTGGCGCAACTTCGATGCGTTCGATCTCGGGCTGAATCTTGTCGCTCCGATCTGACGGGTGACCGATGAATGCCGGCGTCGCCCCGTCCGTTTCACGCCAGCCGATTCACGAGTCGCTGCGCATTGCCGGCGAGAAAGTGTCGCGCAACCGGGTCGTCGAGGTCCGTCACCCCTACAGCGGCGAATTGGTCGCCACCGTCCCCAAGGCCGGCGTTGACGATGTCAAGCGGGCGCTGCGAATCGCACGCGAATTCAAGTCCACGCTCGCGCGCCACGAGCGCTATAAAATACTCACGAAGGCCGGCGCCATCATCGCTTCCAGGCGTACCGATCTGGCCCGCTTGATCACGCTGGAATCGGGGCTCTGCCTCAAGGACTCGCAGTACGAGGTCGGCCGCGCTGCGGATGTTCTGCTATTCGCGGCCAACCTGGCCTTGGTCGATGACGGGCAGGTGTTTTCTTGCGATCTCACGGCGCATGGCAAGAACCGCAAGGTCTACACCATGAAGGAGCCCCTGCTGGGCGTAATTGCCGCAATCACTCCGTTCAACCATCCTTTGAACCAGGTGATTCACAAAGTGGCTCCCGCTGTGGCCACCAACAACCGCGTCGTGCTGAAGCCCAGCGAGAAGACGCCGCTGACCGCGTTTGCGCTCGCGGACATACTCTATGAGGCGGGGCTGCCGCCCGAAATGCTCTCGGTAGTGACGGGCGATCCGGCCGAGATCGCCGACGAACTGTTGACCAGCGCGGACGTGGACCTCGTCACCTTCACGGGTGGTGTGTCGATCGGCAAGCACATTGCCGCCAAAGCCGTCTACAAGCGCCAGGTGCTGGAATTGGGCGGCAACGATCCGCTCATCGTGCTCGAGGATGCGGACATCGAAGAGGCGGCCGCTCTCGCGGTGAGCGGGTCGTACAGGAATTCGGGACAGCGATGCACGGCAGTCAAGCGCATGCTGGTTCAGGAGAGCGTGGCCGATCGTTTCGTCGAACTGCTGGTGGAGAAGACGCGTGCCGTCCAGTACGGAGATCCATTCGATCCCGCGATGGACATGGGTACCGTGATCGATGAGAGGTCGGCGCTGCGCTTCGAGACGGTCGTGAACGAGGCGACGGCGCAGGGCGCCAAGCTGCTGATCGGCAATGTCCGCCGTGGCGCACTGTACTCACCGACCGTGCTCGATCGCGTCACGCCGGATATGACGGTGGTGCGCCAAGAGACATTCGGCCCGGTCTCGCCCGTGATCCGCTTCAAGACGGTGGACGAGGCGATCAGCATTGCGAACGGCACCGCCTACGGTCTGTCATCCTCCCTCTGCACCAACCGCATGGATATGATCACGCGCTTCGTCCGGGAGCTGCACGTCGGCAGCGTGAACGTGCGCGAGGTCCCCGGATACCGCCTCGAGATCACGCCGTTCGGAGGCATCAAGGACTCGGGGCTGGGCTACAAGGAAGGCGTGCAGGAGTCCATGAAAAGCTACTGCAACACGAAGACTTATTCTCTGCCTTGGTAAAATGCCGTGGTAAATCGATACGGAGCCGCTGCCAATGACACCCGACCCGCTGCCACTGACGCCCGACCAGTTGCTGCTGACGCCTGAGCCGGCAGTACCGGCCTCCGGCCCCATACTGCTGACACCGGGCCCTCTGACGACTTCTGCGGACACCAAGTCCGCGATGCTCTCGGACTGGGGATCGTGGGACGGGTCTTTCAACGAGCTGACCGCATCGGTGTGCCGCGACCTCGTCGCCATCGTCGACGCTCAAGACGAACACATCTGTGTGCCGCTGCAGGGCAGCGGGACATTCGCGGTGGAAGCGGCGCTCGGCACGCTCGTACCGCGGGGCGGCAAGGTGCTCGTGCCGGACAACGGCAGCTACTGCAAGCGCATCGTGCGGATCTTGGGCTATCAGGGCCGCGAGGCCGTCGTCCTGCCGCATGGTGAACAGGAGCCGGCGGACCCCGCCCGCATCGACGCCGCACTGGCCGCCGATCCGGCGATCACACACGTCGCACAGGTGCACTGCGAAACCGGCACGGGGATATTGAACCCGTTGCCGGAGATCGCGGCCATCGTTGCAAAACATGGGCGCGGCCTGATAGTCGATGCGATGAGTTCCTTCGCAGCCATCCCCATCGATGCGCGGACCCTGCGCTTCGACGCACTCATCGCGGCCTCCGGTAAATGTCTCGAGGGCGTGCCGGGCATGGGCTTCATCATCGCGCGGCGGGCAGACGCTGGAGCGCGCCGCCGGCAACAGCGGCTCGCTGGCCATGGATCTGGTCGACCAGTGGCAATACATGCAGAAGACGGGGCAGTGGCGCTTCACGCCGCCGACGCATGTGCTCGCCGCTCTGCGCGCCGCCATCGATCAATACCAGGCGCAGGGAGGTTTGCCGGCCCGGCTGTCACGCTATACCGAGAATTGCGCGGCGCTGGTCTCCGGCATGCGGGCGCTGGGCCTCAAGACCTTCCTGCCGGATGCACTACAGGCGCCGATCATCGTCACTTTCCACTCGCCGCCCGATCCGGCCTACGATTTCAACGAAGTTCTATCGATCGCGTGCGCGATCGCGGATTCATTCTGTACCCGGGCAAGCTGACGGCGGTGGATACATTCCGTGTCGGCTGCATCGGCGCCATCGGCCCAAGCACACTGAAACAGGCGGTGGCCGCAGTCTCCGATGTGCTGCGCGAGATGGGAGTCCGCCGGTTCGCATAGCGGTGAAAACTCAAATCGAACGGCTGCGTGACGAGGGTTATGTGGTGGTACCGCGGTTCGTGCCGCCCGAGGCAGTGGCGAAGCTCAACGGAGCGGCGCGGGCGCAGCTGGCCGCCCGCGCCGCTCCTGTGGAATTCGAAGCCGATCTACAATACCCGGGCGCACCGCCGTCGCGCACAGCGGCCGGAGGAGAGACGGTGCGCCGGCTGCTCGACGCTTACGGCCGTGACTCCGTGTTTGCAGGCTGGGGCACGGCACCCGCCTTGTGCGAGTGGATGGAGGCCTATTTCGGCGAGCGCGTGCTGATGTCGCGCGCCCATCACAATTGCCTGATGACCAAGCATCCACTGCTACGGGAGCCTGACGAACTGGCACCGCGACATCCGCTACTGGTCGTTCGAGCGCGAGGATCTGGTCTCGGTCTGGTTCGCGCTCGGCGAAGAGCGTGTCGACAACGGCGCGCTGTGGTTCGTCCCGGGTTCGCATCGCATGGCGTTCGACGCGGGCCGGTTCGACGAGGCGAGGTTCTTCCGCGCAGATCATGCCGATAATGCCGCGGTACTGCAGAGCGCCGAATCACCGCACCTCGCTCCGGGCGATGCGGTGTTCTTCCATTGCAATACCCTGCACTCGGCCGGCCAGAATCGGACCGATGCGGTAAAATTTTCGCTGGTCTACACCTACCACGGACGGAGCAATGCGCCGCGGGTGGGTACGCGATCGGCGTCGAAGCCCGAAGTCGAATTAAGGTCTTAAAAGGAAGTGAATGATGGCGAAGATACCTTCCGGCGTGGGTCCCCAGTTCCCGCAAGTCGTGGTTCTCGTGGGCGCCACCGGCGACCTGGCACGGCGCAAGCTGCTGCCCGGCATGTTTCATCTGTCG
This sequence comes from uncultured Gammaproteobacteria bacterium, assembly GCA_963807505.1. Lineage (GTDB taxonomy): Bacteria > Pseudomonadota > Gammaproteobacteria > Steroidobacterales > Steroidobacteraceae > Bog-1198. Next base: position 936,240 of record CAWECC010000004.1, read on the forward strand.
AGCTCGGGCTTCATTCCCGGGTGCCGGATCATCGGCCTGTCGCTGGACGATCTGGATACCGACGGCTTTAGAAAGATAGCGCGCGATGCGCTCACTGAGTTCTCGACCCGTAAAGTGGCCGACGCCGACTGGGCCGCGTTTGCGGCGAATCTGCAATACGTCCCCATGGCGGCCGGCGCCGAAGTTCTCAAGGCTGCGGTCATCGACGCAGAGCGTTCCTTCAACGGTGAAAGCCGGCGCCTCCACTACCTCAGCGTTCCTCCCAACGCGGCGCTGTCGGCTGTGCGCTTGCTGGGGGAAGCCGGGCTGGTCGATCGGTCCCGCATCATCATGGAGAAGCCATTCGGCACCGACCTGGCGAGCGCAGTCACGCTGAACTCGCGGCTGCACGAGGTGTTCGCCGAAGAGCAGATCTTCCGAATCGACCATTTTCTGGGGAAGGAGGCGGCGCAGAACATTCTCGCTTTCCGCTTCGCCAACGGCTTGTTCGAACCGATATGGAACCGCAACTTCATCGATCACGTACAGATCGACGTGCCGGAAACCCTGAGTCTCGGCAAGCGTTCCGGTTTCTACGAGCAGACCGGCGCTTATCGGGACATGGTCGTGACGCACTTGTTCCAAATTCTGGGCTTCATGGGGATGGAGGCTCCCACCTCTCTGGAGCCGACCCCGATCAGCGAGGAGAAGAACAAGGTCTTTCGCAGCATGCTGCCGATCAAACCGTCGGACGTCATCCGCGGCCAGTACACCGGATACCGCTCCGAAGACGGGGTCTCGCGCGATTCGGATACGGAGACCTTCATTGCCCTGCGATGCTTCATCGATAACTGGCGCTGGGCCGGCGTTCCGTTCTACTTGCGCACGGGCAAGCGGCTGGCCCAGGGTCAACGAATCATTTCCATCGCGTTCAAAGAGCCGCCCAAGAGCATGTTCCCCGCGGGTTCCGGTGTCAGTGCGCAGGGTCCGGATCACCTGACCTTCGACCTGGCGGACGCGGCGAAGATGTCGCTGTCGTTCTATGGCAAGCGCCCCGGCCCGGGAATGCGCCTGGACAAATTGAGCATGCAGTTCGCGATGCACGATACGGGTCATATAGGCGATGTGCTCGAGGCGTATGAGCGATTGATCCTGGACGCCATGCGCGGCGACCACACCCTGTTCACAACGGCGGAGGGGATCGAGCGGCTTTGGGAAGTGTCGGCGCACTTGCTCGAATCGGCGCCGCCGGTTCGATTCTACGACCCGGGATCATGGGGACCGAATGCGATCCACCAACTCATCGCGCCGCATGCCTGGCGTCTGCCCTTCGAAAGGGTTTGGCGTGACCCCAACAGCGTGGGAAGCTGAGCTTGAACAGCGTTCCGTCCGAATGGCAGGCCGTCGTTTCCGGCAACGCGGTGCTCGAGCTGTCTGCGGCGCCCGCGGGGCACATTCCCGCCCTGCAAATGGACTTCGATTTCAAGGGCGGCGGGGGTTTCGTGGTGGCGCGCCGCGCGGTGAGCCGCAGCATGCCGGAAGAATACGCGGTCAAATTTCGTCTGCGCGGCCGCGGCCCGGTGAACAATCTGGAGCTGAAGCTGGTCGATGCCACCGGCCAGAACGTTTGGCGGCACGTGTGGAAGGACCTGCGGCTTCCGGCGCGGTGGACCAGAGTGACGGTGAATAGCCGGGACATCGATTTCGCATGGGGCCCGGCGAGCGACGGCCACATGTCCACGCTGGGCTCGATGGAGCTTGCCGTCGTCGCGGGGGAGGGCGGCCGGGGCACGCTGTGGATCGCGGATGTGGAGATCGTGGATTGCACCCCCAAAGAAGCTCCCAAGGCCACGGCTTCGAGCGCACTGCCGGAATTCGAAGCCTCCGGAGCGCTGCACGGCTCCGGCTGGAAACCCCGACCCGACGATGCGCGTCCGTGGATCGTGATCGACTCGGTCGCGCCTCGTGTGATCGGCGGCTTGATCGTCGAATGGCTCGAACATGCACCGGCGAGCGGCTTTCGCGTTCGCGGATCGAACAGCGGGCGGCGCTGGAAAACCCTGCATACGGCGCCGGCGGCAGCCGGCAAGCGCAGCTATGTGTATCTTCCCGGGCTGAGGATTCGATTGCTGCGGCTGGAACTCGACGAGCCGTCGGCCGGCGCGGCTATGCGTTTGCAGACGTTCGAGTTCTCGCGTTCGATCGAGGCGTTCTGGCACAACATCGCCCGGGGCGAAGCGCGCGGTTGGCATCCGCGCTGGGTGCACAATGAACAAAGCGTATGGACGCCTTTCGGCACCGCCGACGGCATACATTGCGCGCTGATGAATGAAGACGGCATGGCCGAGGTGGAGCCAGGGTCGTTCTCCATCGAGCCCATGCTGTGGGTCGAGGGCCGGCTCTTCACTTGGGCCGACGTGGTTCCGCGCCAGGAGCTGTTGGAAGCATGGATGCCGGTACCCTCGGTCATTTGGGAGACCGAAGATTGGCGCCTGCGCATCCGGGGGGAGGCGACGCCGAACGGCGTGTCGCGGGTGCGTTACCGGCTGGAGAATCTCACCGGCCGGCAACTTTTCGCGCGCCTGTTCGTAGTGGTGCGTCCGTTTCAAGTCACGCCGCCGTGGCAGAGTTTCCGCGGCATCGGCGGGGTCAGTCCCATCCATGATTTGGCCTGGCGTGAGGCGGCGCTGCAGGTCAACGGCACCACCCTGGTCGTGCCCGCGGACGGAGTGGGAGAGACCGCAGCGGCGGGATTCGGAGCGCTGAGTTTCGACCAAGGGTTCATCGCCGCCTATCTGGCTTCCGGCGCGCGTCCGAGCGGCACCGAAATACACGACCCGTCCGGTTTTGCCACGGGCGCCATCGAGTTCGAGCTATCGCTCCAGCCTCATCAGAGCGCCCAAAGCGCCGTGAATTGCATGCCTGCGGCCGCGGTGCGCTCGGCCGCCGAACCGGCGTTCGATTGGAGTGCCAGGGTTCGCGCCTCCCAATGGACCGGCAACGGATGGATGATGGACGCGGCTCATGCGGCGCTCACGGCGACGGCGCACATTCTGGTCACCCGCGATGGGCCGGCTCTGCAGCCCGGCCCTCGCCGCTACACACGTTCTTGGATTCGTGACGGCGCGATGATGAGCGCTGCCTTGTTGCGCATGGGGCGTGCACCGGAGGTCCGGGAGTTCATACGCTGGTATGCGCCGTATCAGCGGGCAGACGGCTTCGTGCCCTGCTGCGTCGATCGTGAGGGGGCCGATTGGCTGGTGGAACACGACAGCCATGGAGAACTAGTGGCGTTGATCGCCGACTACCATCGATTCACCGCGGACGACGCTTTCCTCGGGGAATGCTGGACCTATATCGAACGGGCGGTCGGCTGCATCGAAAAGCTGCTCGGCCCGGACGGACTGCTGCCGGTTTCGGTGAGCCATGAGGGTTATCTCGCGCAGCCTGTGCATGCATTTTGGGACGATTTCTGGGCGCTGCGCGGCTTGCGCGATGCCGTGGATTTGGCGCATGCGTCAGGACGCGAGACTTCGGCACAGAGCTGGGCGGCGCTTCATACGCGCCTTGCCGGCTCGCTGTTCGCCGCGATCGAGACAACCCGGGCGCAGCGCAAGCTGGACTTCATTCCGGGGAGCATCGAGTGGGCCGATTTCGATCCCACGGCCACTGCGAATGCGATTTATCTGCTCGATGTCCCCGATGGCCTGGATCGCCGGGCAGTCGATCATACCTTCGACAAGTATCTGGCCGACTGGCGCGGCAAGCGCAGCGGCGCGGTGGCATGGACGAATTACACGCCTTATGAAATACGCATCATCGGCGCCCTCGTGCGGCTGGGAAGGCGCGATGCGGCGCTGGAATTGCTGCGCTTTTTCTTGTCGGATCGCCGGCCGCGGCCTTGGAATCAATGGCCGGAGATCGCATGGCGCGACCCCAAGTCGCCCGCCCATGTCGGCGATCTGCCGCATACCTGGATCTCGGCGGAATACGTGCTTGCCGTGCGCAGCCTGCTCGCCTACGAGCGCGACGCCGACCGGACTCTGGTTCTCGCAGCGGGCATCGCCCCCGAGTGGATCGAGGGCGGCGGCGTGCAAGTCAACGAGATGCCGACCCCATACGGCGCCCTGAGCTATTCTCTGCGCCGGACGGATTCGACGACGGTGCGGTTCGAGTTCGCGGGCGCGATTGCGGCCGGCATCGTTCTGCGCCCGCCGCTTGGAGCGGCCTTGCGCGGGGTGCTGGTCGATGGACGCGAATGCACGAGTTTCGACGAGGATTCCGTGACCCTGCCGCGGACGCCCGCGCAAGTCATCTGCACCACGTTCTGACAGAAGCGATGGGTGCTATCTTGCCCGATGAAAGCATGTCAGAGTGCCGGGCACGGTGATGGAAAGCCCAACAGAAATCTCCGGCACGGCATACGAGGGTGAGACCACCCATTTGAGCTTTGCGCGGCAGATCGGGCTCGTCAGCCGCACGATCTTCGGCTCGCCCGCGGGCAAGGCGCTCTTGGTGCTGATAGCCGCCCTGGTCGCCGTCGTCGCGGCCACGGCCTATGGGCAAATTCGCTTGAACGGCTGGAACAAGCCTTTCTACGACGCGCTGTCGCGCCGCGACCTGCGGGACTTTCTATTCCAGCTCGGCGTCTTTTTCCTCATCGCGGGAATTCTGCTCGTTCTGAATGTGGCGCAGCGCTGGCTGGTCGAGACTCTGGAGCTCAAGCTGCGCGAGGGGCTGGTGCTCGGCCTGCTGCGACGATTGGATGCTGCCGCGCCGGGCGTTTTGGCTGGCCAATGCGGGATCGATCGGGCGTCAATCCGGATCAGCGCATACACGAGGATGCGCGCAAGCTCTGCGAGCTGTCGGCCGATCTTGCCGTAGGGCTGCTGCAGGCTTCGATATTGTTCTTCACTTTCGCGGGCGTGCTCTGGGGCCTGTCGAACGACTTCATTTTTCGCGTCGGCGACCGGGACTACACGGTCCCCGGCTTCATGGTGTGGGCGGCGATCCTCTATGCGAGCGCGGGCTCGCTGCTGAGCTACTGGGTGGGCCGCAGCCTCATCGGCCGCAACGCGCAGCGCTACGCGCGCGAGGCGGATCTGCGTTTTTCTCTGGTGCGGGTCAACGAGCATGTCGACGACATTTCACTGGCCGAGGGGGAGGCGGACGAGAAACGCCGCATCGAGCTGCATCTCGACAATGTGCTCGCGGCGACGCGCCGCATCGTCTGGGGCCATGCCAATCTCACCTGGGTCACCGCCGGTTTCGGCTGGATCACGCATCGTCGCGCCCATACTGGTCGCGGCGCCTCTGTATTTCAGCGGCAAGGTTTCCTTCGGCGGCCTGATGATGGCGGCCGGCGCGTTCAGCCAGGCGCAGTCCTCGCTGCGCTGGTTCATCGACAATTTCAGCGCCATCGCCGACTGGCGCGCCACTCTGCTGCGCGTCGCGAATTTCCGCCATGCGCTGGTCAGCGCCCACGAGCCGCGGGGATTCGAGAGCCGCATCACCTACACCGAGGGCGAGCCGGGCATCATCTCCATCGACGATCTGGAGATCGTATCCGCGGCGAACGCCGACAGGCTCACAGGAAACGAAGGTGGTCGTGAAAACCGGAGAGCGGGTGCTCATCCTCGGGGCGCCGGGAACCGGCAAGACTCAGCTCTTCCGGGCGCTGGCGGGGCTGTGGCCCTGGGGCAGCGGGCATATCTCGCGGCCGCCGGGCGAACAGATCTTTTACCTGCCTCGCGGCACGCCCTACATGCCGCGCGGAACTCTGCGGGAAGTCCTCGCCTATCCCTTGAAGGCCGAGAGTTTCGACGAGACTGCTTTCAAACGCGTCCTCTACAGGTTGGGTCTCGAACGGCTCGCGCCGCTGCTCGATGCAACCCAGCGCTGGGATCGAGAATTGAGTCAGGACGAGCAGCTCTGCCTGGCCGTCGCCCGAATCCTGCTGCAGAAGCCGCCCTGGATGCTCATCGACGGCACATTCGGTTCCCTCGACGACGAGGTGCTGGAGGTGGTCGCCGATGTATTCACCAACGAGCTTCAGCGCAGCGGCGTCATCCATATCGGCGGGTCCTGCTCAGGCTCACCCGCTGTTCACGCGCGTCCTGCATCTGGTCAAGGCTCCGCGGACCCCGAAGAGCGCAGCGCCCGCGAAAGCACCTGGAAATCGAGAATGAAGATACCGTCGATGCAGGGCGTCGAGCGCCGCTTCAAACGGATGGTGAATTGCTTCGCAGCGCTTTTTTTCGTTGTGATATCGCCATCATGGGCCGACGGGCCGACTCTGGATTTTCGCGCCCCTGCATCCGCGGGCGATCCGGCGGCGGCGGCGGCAATGCGCGATCTGGCGGCGCGCCTCGTCCCCGTCTATCAAGAGTCCGACCCGGACCGCTATCTTGCGAATTTGTCCGCGTTGCAAATGGTGGCGGGTAATTATGCGGCCGCGGATATGTCGCGGCAGTCGCTGCGCGAGCGGCAGCCCTCGAATGCTGCCCGTCCGGTGAGCCGGGCAGTGATATACGACATGTATGCGCACGCGAAGGCCCTGGAAGCCGACAGCAACATTGCGTTTGCGCAGGCGTTCGCGAACTCCTATCTCGACGTGGTTCCTCGGCTCAGTGACCAAGACGCCTACTCGGTCATGGAGTGGTTCGGGGCGTCTCCGGTGGCGTTCCGTGACGCTGTGCAAAAATCGTTCGATCAGCAGAGGGCGCGAGACAGCATCGGACAATCGGACGCGGTGGATCTGATTTGGGCATACCTGACGTTCGATGCCTATAGGAGCTTCGGTCCCTTGGTCGGTTCTCTCGGTGCCGACGATGACCGCCGGCGCTACGTCTTCGACAACGATGTTCTCATCAAGACTCCCGGCGGGGTGCATATTGCCGCCGTGCTGGTTCGCCCGAAAAATCCCTCCAAGCCGATTTCGACGCTGCTGGAGTTCACCATCTATGACGCGCGCAATTACGCCAAGGAGTGCGCGGCGCACGGCTACGCGGGAGTAGTGGCTTACACCCGTGGAGTGCGCAGCACCCCACACTCGGTGGTTCCCTACCAGCACGACGGCGACGATGCGCGCTCGGTCATCCATTGGATCGCGAAGCAGTCATGGAGCGACGGCCGCGTGGGGATGTACGGCGACGGCTATAGCGGTTTCGCCGCCTGGGCCGCCGCAAAGCATCCGCCGACCGCTCTGAAGGCCATCGCAGCATCAGGTGCCAGCGCGCCCGGTGTCGATGTCCCGATGGCGGGCAATATTTTTCATAACTCCGCCTACCGTTGGTCCTCTTATGTGACCAACACCAAGGCGTCGGACGAAAAGGACTATTACGACGATGCACTGTGGCGCGCGCTGGATCAGAAGTGGTATGTCAGCGGCAGGCGGTATCGGGATTTTGGCCTGCTGCACGGCAAGTCCGATCCGATCTTCATTCGCTGGCTGAACCATCCGAGCTACGATCGGTACTGGCAGGAAATGATCCCTTACCGGGAGCAATTCGCGCACATCGACATTCCGGTGTTGACGATCACCGGCTATTACTCGGGCAGCGAACCGGGCGCTCTGTACTATTTCACCCAGCACCATCGATTCAATCCGCATGCCGACCACACTTTGATCATCGGTCCCTACGACGATGCCGTGATGACGCGCGGACCTTTGTCCACACTACAGAGCTACGTGGTCGATCCGGCCGCTGTCGTGGACCTGCATGAGCTGCGCTATCAGTGGTTCGACCACGTGCTCAAGGGAGCCGCAACGCCGTCCTTGCTGAAGAGCAGGGTCAACTTCGAGCTCATGGGTGCGAACGAGTGGCACCATGCGGCTTCGATCGAAGCCATGGCCAAGGGGTCGCTGAAGTTCTATCTGGACGCCGGTGCTGCGGCCGGCGGTGGCCACCGGCTGACGCAGCACAAGAGCCCGAATGCGTTTGTCCCTCAGACCGTGAACTTCGTCGATCGCAAGGACTCGGCCTGGGTGCCCTCGATCGACTTGATCAACACCAGTCTGGCGACTCGCAACGATGTGATGTTCGTGAGCGAGCCGCTGACGAAGCCGACCGAGTTCAATGGCCTGTTCTCCGGCCGGTTGGACTTTACCGTGAACAAAATGGACATGGACCTGTACCTCATTCTGTACGAGCGCCTGGCAAGCGGCGAATACATTCGCTTGTTCAGCCCGAGCTATGAAATCCGCGCAAGCTATGCGCGGGACCGTGTTCATCGCCATCTGCTGAAGGCCGGGGAGCGTCAGGAACTGACCTTTCGAAGCGAGCGGATGACGGGCCGGCGCCTCAGCCCGGGCAGCCGGCTGGTTCTGGTCCTCGGCATCAACAAGCGGCCGGATCGCGAGATCAATTATGGAACGGGGGGCGACGTGAGCGAGGAATCGATCGCCGACGGCAAAGTACCTCTCAAGATTCTTTGGCATAACGACAGCTACGTCGAAATTCCGATTCGCAGGTAGATGGTTTTCCGCGACCCGGCTATCCGAGGTTTGTGCGCCGCGCTCGATTAAATCGACGACAAGCCGGGCGGTTCGTCGTAGGCTCTAATGATGGGCTCACAGTCTTTACCGATGCTCAAGTGGCTGGTCACATTCACCGCCGTATTCACGGCCGGAGCCGTCGGATCCATGCTGCCGAGCGTCGGCGCTCAACCGACGCTGCCGCTGCTGGCGGGCGGCATCGCTGCAGCGGCGTGTATTCGTTGGCGGCGGCGGATGTGGCCCGCGGTATTGGCCGCCGGCGTCGGCGTCGATTTATGGACTCACCATACGCTGACCGCATCGGTGGGCGTCGGCGTCGGGTGTGCCGGGGCTGCCGTATTCACGGCATGGATTCTCGAGCGGTGCGGCTTCGACTCTGGTTTCGGCCGAGCCCGGGATGTGCCTCTGTTCATTGCCGCCGCGGCACTGGGCACGATGATCCTACCGACATTGGGGCTGCTCGGCTTTCGTCTTTCCGGTGATCTGGCGGCGATAACGGATCCCCTGCGATGGATCCGCTGGTGGAGTAATTCGACCGCGGGCGTGCTGCTCATCGGTCCGATGCTGGTGGCCGCGAGCCGCAAGAGCCTCGGCCAGTTCGCCCAGCATTGGGCCGAAGGGGGCATATGGCTGCTGGCGGTGGCGCTTTGCTGCGCAGGCACGCTGTCGCTCGCAGCCCCCGGGGTCGGCAGACCGCTGATCGTCATGTTCGCCCTGGTACTCGCCGTGGTGGGTGCCATCCGTTTTGGTCTAGTGGTCACCGCGTTCGGCGGCCTCGCCATATCGGCGGCGGCCGGCCTGAGCTTTGCATTTGGGCGCGGCATCTTCGTTCGCCACGACGAACTCGCGGGACTCGCGACCATCTGGTCGACGAGCGCCGCCCTTACCGGCGTGAATCTCATCATCACGGCGCTGCTCGCGGAACGGGACCGCGCGGGCATCGAAAAGCTGCGGGCCGAGCGCCGCTATGCGCAAATTTTCGACGGCAGCCCGCAACCGCTCTGGGTCCATGATCCGCATACACTGGCTTTCCTGTTGGTCAACGAGGCCGCGGTGCGCCAGTACGGGTGGAGCCGCGAAGAGTTCCTGGCACTGCGGGTGCCGGCGCTGGCTGCGCCCGGTGCGTCGCTCGTCCTACCGCCCGCAGCGCACGACGCAGGGGCGGCGCCGGAGCCCTTCGAAACGCGTCACCAGACTCGAGACGGGCGCGTGCTGGCCGTCGAAGTCTGGGCGCGCGCCATCGACTTGGGCGGCAGATCCGCTGAACTGGTGTTCGCCAGCGACGTCACCGAACGCCGCGCGCTCGGCGGCGCTCTCATCAACGCCGTCGGCAGCGAGCAGCGCCGCATCGGACAGGAATTGCACGACGGCCTGGGGCAGGAATTGACCGGCCTTGCGCTCTCGGCGCGCGCGCTGGCAACTCGCGCCGAACGCGAAGGTCAGCCGATTGCCGGGGATCTGGTGCAACTTGCCGCGCTGGCCGCGAGCTGCATCCAGGCGGCGCGCCGCATCGCGCAGGGAGTTTCGCCGCTGACCGACGCCGACGGCAGCTTGCAAGGCGCGCTCGAAGCGTTGGCGGTCCGCAGTTCGCTCGGCAATACCACGGTGCGCTTCCGCGCGCGTCTCGAGACTTCGATCACTCTGGACCTCGAAGCGCGCAATCATTTGTACCGGATCGTCCAGGAGGCGGTACAGAACGCGCTCAAGCACGCCGGCGCCGCAGCGGTTGAGATCGATCTGTGGGTGCACGCCCGGGGCCTGCGTTTGACCATCAATGACGACGGTGTCGGATTGCCCAGGTCCGACTCGCTCAGATATGGGCTGGGCATGCGCACCATGCATTATCGCGCCAGTTCGATCGGCGGCCGGTTGCTGATCGCCAACCGCAGCGAAGGCGGCGTCTCCATCACCTGCGAGGTCGCGCAACGTCCTGTCGCGGCTGCGTCCGCTCGAGAATCGCCCTCATCGAAACCGCGGGTCGTCAACGAACTCGCGGTCGGTCAGGCTCCCCAGAAAGGCAACTAAATCGGCGCGTTCCTCCTGCGACAAGGAGAGCCGCCGAATGCGCGAGTCCTGGAACCGGATTCCATGCCCTCCGCGGGCGTATCGGTCGATCACCTCTTCCAGGTTCGGCACGCTGCCGTCATGCATGTACGGCGCGGTCAGCGCGACATTGCGCAAGGTCGGCACGCGAAACTTCCCCATGTCGGCCGCCCGATGGGTGATATCGATCAATCCTCGGTCGTTTTGCGGATAGCTTCCGCGTCCGTCCACATCGTAGAGGCCGGTATCGGCGTAAGAGGCGGCTGCCTTGCCGCTCCCTTCGTAAATCAATGGACCGGAGAAATTGAAGCCCGAATGGCATTGTGCGCAGCCGGCACGCGGGGAGAAGAAAAGCGCCATGCCGCGCTTCTGCGAGTCCGACAACGCTGTGCGGTCGTCGTCGTACACATACCGATCGAACGGCGAGCGGCCGGAGATGAGAGTGCGTTCGAAAGTGGCGATTGCCTTGATGACCAGATCCATGGAAATCGGAACCGTGTCGCCGGAAAACGCGCCGCCGGGAAACGCGGCGGCGAACAGCTCACGATAGCCCGGCTCGGCAGCCAAGGTGTCGACTGCCGCGCGCCCGGCGCCCTTGAGTCCCATCTCCGGCGGGTGCTCGTTGAAAAGGGGCTGCCGCATTTGCGACTCGAGCGAATGCACGCGTGGGTCGTTCCAGGTGAATGCGGCGTTGTATGCCACGTTGGCGAGACTCATGGCGCCGTGCTTCATCGATTCGCCGGTGACTCCCGAGGCTCGGGCTCGGCCGTCGGTAAAGGCGAGTTCTGGCTTGTGACAGGTGGCGCAGGCATACAGGCCGGTCGAGGATAAGCGTGTCTCGTAGAAAAGCCGGCGCCCCAATTCCACCTTGGCCGCCGACATGGGATTGTCGGCCGGTACCACGGGGAGCGGGAAGCCGGGCGGGAGGCGCCATGAGTAAGCCGGAACCGGTGGCGCGTCCGCGCCGTGCACGGCCTGCGCCGCCGCGCACGCCGGCAGGGCGATGAGACAGGCGCGGATCGCAACGAGCGCGCCCGCTATTGCCACACCGTCCGCGCGCCGATGGCGAGTGAGGCGGTCTGGGCAGCGATCCCGGAGCGCTCTTCGACCCATTGCGAGAATGCTTCCAGGTTCTCCTGAGCCACTCCCTGTGCGTCCTTGCGGCGGGCGTCGATCCAGTGGTGCATCGCCGTCATGAGTTCGTCTGCAAGGCCGCGCGAATCGCGGAACAGGGACATGTAGGCCTGCTTCGCGTCGTCGATCCTGTTCAGGCCCAGGTAAGCTTCGCCGCGGTATTCGATGGCGTCCGGATAGTCAGGATTGAGTTCGAGTGCCTTCGCATACGCGGACAACGAGTCGTCGTAGTTGCCGAGGTGGCGATTGGCGAAACCGACGTAATTCCAAGCTTGGTACATGGAGGGCTGTTTCGTGACCGCGTCGATGAATTGCTCGAGCGCCTTCGAGTAAGCCTGACGTGCCTTGTCCTGCGCCTTGGCCGCCTTTTCGGGGCTGGAAGCCTTCGCTGCGTCGGCATCGTATCCCTGCGCCTTCTTGATGAACCGGACCCCGGAGTTGTAAGCATCCTTGGCCTGCTCCTCGGGCGTGGACCGCGAAGAGCTTGCGGAACCTGTTGCGCCGCCGCCCGTACTGCCGCCGCCGTGTGCGGCGGCGAATTCGACCGGCGCCACCATCAGAGTGATCGTTAAAGCTAGTATCCCGTGACTGAATCGCATGCTGACCTCCCAAGTACTGTCTAAAGGCAAACTCGTATGGGGTAAGTACCCGAACAGCCCGGTCTGGTTTCCTCAATGCAACGGGTGCTCCCGATGTGAGGCAAGCCTCCGTTGAACCGCCACGGGTTTCCGATGTCTTATATAATGTGATTCGACTCATCCATCGACAGTGAACCGGTGACGTTATGCAAAAGACCAAGATGCTCCATTCGCTATCCCTGATTGCCTGCAGCGGAATCGCCGCGCTGGTCATGAGCGCGCCCGTCTATGCGCAGCACGGTGGTGGTGGCGGCGGCGGGCATGCGGCTGGCGGAGGGGGTGGCCACGCCGCGGTCGGTGGTGGCTATCGCGGCGGCGGCGGCTATGGTGGCTACCGTGGCGGCTATGGCGGCTACCGCGGAGGCTACTACGGCTGGCGAGGCGGCTACGGCTGGCGGGGCGGCTATTACGGGGGCTGGGGCTGGGGAGGCCTCGGCTTGGGACTGTATTTTGCGAGCTTGCCGCTGTACTACTCGACGTATTGGTGGAACGGCGTTCCCTACTACTATGGGGATGGCAATTACTACCTCTGGGACGGCGCGGTCAATCAATACCAGACAGTGAGTCCGCCGGCCGGCCTTCAAGGTCAAGGTGGGGCGCCAACGCCGGGGCAGGGCACATCGGAGCTGATCGCGTACCCCAAGAACGGCCAGAGCCAGGATCAGCAAGGAAAGGACAAGTTCGAGTGCCACCAGTGGGCCTCCAGCCAGACGGGATTTGACCCGACGCAGCCAGCGGCCGCGACGGCCACCGCCAATCGTACGGACTACATGAGGGCACAAGCGGCTTGTCTCGAAGGCCGCGGGTATAGCGTCGAGTAGCCGAATAGCCTGAGGCGTCGCCCGGCTGAGCCGGCCGGGCGGCGCCGACACCCGCATTCGGAGCCCGGCTGGCCGTCCCCGGGGGTAAAATGGCGCTCCGGAACCGCCCAATGGGGCATCGATGGGGCAAAATGCGGGCCGCCGAAACCATTGATCCCTGCGATTCCGAATTTTTCGACAGATAGCCCGCTGGCGTGCCAGAATATGCGGTTTTGACGCCGCCCCATCGCGGTCCTTTTTAATTACATTCACGGAACCTTGCTATGCCCCGCACAACGCCCCTTTCCGATATACGCAATATCGGCATCATCGCCCATGTCGACGCCGGTAAGACGACGACGACCGAGCGCATTCTGTATTACACCGGGCGTAAGCACACCATCATCGACATTCACGATACCAAGGATCTGAAGACGTCGACGACCACCGATTATCTCGAGCAGGAACAGAAGCGCGGCATCACGATTCAAAGCGCCGCAGTGTCCGCGTTCTGGCGCGACAAGAAAATCAATCTCATCGACACCCCGGGACACGTCGATTTCACGATCGAGGTGAATCGCAGCTTGCGCGTCCTCGACGGTGCGGTGGTGGTATTCGACGGAGTCGCCGGCGTCGAGCCGCAGTCCGAGACCAACTGGCGTCTGGCCGACAACTACGGCGTGCCGCGCATTTGCTACGTCAACAAGATGGACCGCAGCGGTGCCAACTTTCTGCGCTGCGTCGACATGATCAAGAAGCGCCTCGGCGCGCGCCCGCTGCCCGCGCAACTTCCGATCGGATCGGAGGAGAATTTCAAGGGCATGATCGATCTGGTCGAGATGAAGGCCCTGGTCTGGGATTCGGACGACAAGGATGCGCAGTGGCAGGTCCTCGATATCACCCCGGACATCGCCGACAAGCTGCACATCAATACGCCGAGCGATCGGAAGATCCTGGGCGACATCCAAAAATACCGTACGGAATTGGTCGATACCTGCCTCGAGCAGGACGATGAGGCCATGGAAGCCTACCTTACGCACGGTACGGTTCCCTCGGGCGACGTGCTGCGCAAGTGCCTTCGCAAAGGCACCCTGACCTCCGCATTCACGGTGGTGCTGTGTGGTTCGTCGTACAAGAATAAAGGCGTGCAGCAGGTACTCGATGCGGTCGTCGATTACATGCCGGCTCCTACGGACGTTCCCTCGATCAAGACCGTCGACGCCGACGGTGAACCCATCGGCGAGCGCAAGTGCTCGGACGACGAACCCTTCTCGGCGCTGGCCTTCAAGGTCATCAACGATGCATACGGCGCCTTGACCTTCATCCGCGTCTATTCCGGCGTGCTCACCAAGGGCGCCTCGGTGCAGAATTCCACCCGCGGCAAACGCGAGAAAATCGGCCGCATGGTGGAAATGTTCGCCAAGGAAGCCAATCCGGTCGAAGAAGCGCGCGCCGGCGACATCATCGCGCTGGTGTCCCTGGCGGATACCGAGACCGGCGACACCCTGTGCGATGCCGCCGCTCCAGTCGTGCTCGAGCGCATGCGCTTTCCGGATCCTGTCATCAGCGTTTCCGTGAAGTCGAAGCTCAAGGCCGAGCAGGAAAAGTTCGGCACGGCACTCGGCAAGATGGTCCGCGCTGATCCCTCGCTGCATTTGGAGACCGACCGCGAGACGGGTCAGACGATCCTGCGCGGCATGGGCGAACTGCATCTGGAAGTCACGCTCGACCGCATGCGCACCGAATTCGGAGTCGAAGGCATCATGGGAGAGCCGCAGGTCGCGTACCGCGAGACCTTCACCAAGAAGCTCACCGAGCAGTACATCCACAAGAAGCAGACCGGCGGTTCCGGCCAGTTCGCCGAAGTGTGGATCACCTTCGAGCCGATGGAGCGCAGCGCCGGGTTCGAGTTCGTCGATGAAACAGTGGGCGGATCGGTGCCCAGGGAATTCGTGCCTTCGGTGGAGAAGGGCCTGAAGATCCAGAAGGAGGATGGGGTGCTTGCCCATTATCCGACGGTGGATTTCCGCGCGACTTTGATCGACGGCAGCTTCCACGATGTCGACTCCAATGCGTTGACCTTTGAAATCGCCGCCAAGGCCTGCTTCCGCGAAGCCATCCGCAAGGCCGGGCCGATCCTGCTCGAGCCGGTCATGAAGGTGGAGACGGTGACTCCGGGCGACTATCTGGGCGATGTGATCGGCGATATCAACCGCCGCCGCGGCTCCATCCAAGATCAGCTGGAACGAGGCAGCAATATTGCGGTGGTGGCAAACGTGCCGCTGTCGGAGATGTTCGGGTACATCGGCCAGCTGCGCGGCATGACCAGCGGCCGCGCCTCTTACACCATGGAGTTCTCGCACTACGAGCCCGTGCCGCGCCAGGTCGCGGACGAGGTCATTGCCGAAGTGGCGAAGGCTAAGGCGGCAGCTGTCGGCTAGTACCCTCGGCACGGTGATGTTGAGCGGTTGACGGTATTCGCCCGGCAGGCTAAGACGCTCGCGGGCAACGGGAGAGCAGTTGCCCGCGAGCGTCTTAGCCTGCCGGGCGAATGCTCTCACCGCTCCACACCACCGCGCCAAGGGCACCGAATCTGCTCCCGCTAGACGGTGATGTACCTCCTGCGCGGTGATGTACGTCGGCCAGTGCGCACGGTCAGGGGGGGATGAGAGGTGGGAGGCCAACTGCTCTCCTTCGTTGGCCTCCCACCTCTCATCCCCCCTGACCTTGTGAACCGGTGTACATCACCGTGCAGAGGCAGCACCGCGCCATATATTACTTTACACATCCGCGGCGCCGGTCTATCGTCCCGCCCGTCATCGGTTGTACAGGCGTCTTCATGAGTAGTGGTACGTGTTCATCGGTGCTGCGCGCGCAGCGCCCGTGTGCCTACTTGATGACGCTTTAGGTCCTCCGAAGCGCCGTCCGGCAGGCTGCGGAAGGCGCAAACGATTCGAACGTTTCGGTTCGAACCGGTCTCGATCCTTCGATTTCCACCCCTTCTCCCATGAGGACTTCAGGTCCGTTTTCGGAGTTTGGTGATGGTCAATCTGCTCAAAAGCATTGCAGAAGATCCGCGGGTGAAGCAATTGGGCCCGGGCCTCATCACGGGCGCGGCCGACGACGATCCGAGCGGCATCGCCACCTATTCGCAGGCCGGGGCGCAATTCGGCTACAGCATGCTGTGGACGGTGCTGTTCACCTATCCCTTGATGGTCGGCATCCAAATGGTCAGCGCCCGTCTGGGCTGCATCACGGGCCGCGGGCTGGCGGCGAATGTGAAGGCGGTGTTTCCGCGCTCCGTGCTGTACGGCATCGTCGGCCTGCTGCTGATCGCCAATACCATCAATATCGCCGCGGATATCGCGGCGATGGGCGAGGCGCTGCGCTTGCTGCTCGGCGGCTCCGCGCATCTTTATTCCGTCGGATTCGGTGTGTTGTGCCTGGGTCTGCAGGTCTTTCTGCGCTACGCGGACTATGTGCGTTATTTGAAATGGCTGACCCTTGCGCTGCTGTCCTATGTCGCCGTGATATTCACCGTCCACGTCCACTGGGGCGCGGTCATATCCGAGATGGTCATGCCCCGGCTGGTTCTGAATCACGACACCATCACCATGATCGTCGCGGTGTTCGGCACCACCATCAGCCCTTATCTGTTCTTTTGGCAGGCTGCGCAGGAGATGGAGGACTTGCGGGCGATCACCGCCCGCAACGGCGGCGGCTCGTTGCTGCCGCATGCCGAGGAGGTGGCGCGCAAGCACCTGCGGCGCATACGCTGGGACACCTATGTGGGAATGGGTTTTTCGAATCTGATTGCATTTTTCATCATTTTGAGCACGGCGGCCACATTGCACGCGGCCGGTGTCGTGGACATCCAGACCTCTTCTCAGGCCGCCGAGGCGCTGCGCCCCCTGGGCGGGCAGACCACGTTTTTATTGTTCAGCCTGGGGATCATCGGCACGGGAATGCTCGCCGTGCCGGTGCTGGCGGGCTCGGCCGCGTATGCGGTGGCGGAGAGCTTCGATTGGCAGTCGGGCATGGACATGAAGTTGCACGAGGCGCTGGAGTTCTACGGCATCATCGCCATCGCGACGGTGGGTGGCGTGGCTTTGAATTTCACGCATCTGGACCCGATGCGCGCGCTGGTTTGGAGCGCCGAAATCAACGGCGTCATCGCGGTCCCCATCATGGCGATCATGATGCTGCTTGCCTCGCGCGAGGACATCATGGGGCGATTCGTGATCCGGCCGCGATTGCGCCGCCTTGGGTGGGTCGCCACCGCAGTGATGGCGGTGACTGTCGTGGGCATGATCGCCACGACGTGACGGGCGGGGTGATGTACATTGGCCCAGTGCACGCGGTCAGGGGGGATAAGACGTGGGAGGCCAACGAAGGAAAGCAGTTGGCCTCCCATGTCTTATCCCCCCTGACCATGTGACGGGTCAACATCACCGCGCCGAGGTACTTGGTAGTAATGAATGATCAGCCACCGCTTCCACCCCCCGTCGCACTGGACGCGCGTACCGAGAAGCTGAACACCAAGGCGGCCGGCATCATCGGGCTGGCGGTGATGTGCAGCCGGCTGCTCGGACTCGCGCGCGAGCAGATCTTTGCCGCCCTGTTCGGCGGCGGCGCCGCGATGGATGCCTTTACGGCCGCATTCCGCATTCCGAACCTGCTGCGCGATCTGTTCGCGGAGGGTGCGCTATCGACGGCATTCGTCACTACCTTCAGCAAGACCATCGCGCGCGGCGGCGATGAGGCGGCGTGGCGCCTCGCGAACAAGGTCGCGACGCTGACGGCGGTGGTGCTGGGCGTGTTATGTCTGGCCGGCATGGTCTTTTCTCCGCAGCTGGTGGCGACGATGGCGCCGGGCTTCGATCCGGAGAAGGCGGCGCTGACCGTGCAGCTGACGCGCATCATGTTTCCGTTCATTCTCCTGGTATCGCTCGCGGCTCTGGTCATGGGAATGCTCAATTCCAAGAGCGTCTTCGGCATGCCGGCGATGGCATCGAGCTTCTTCAACATCGGATCCATCGTCGGCGGGGTGGGTCTCGGATTGTGGATAGACCCGCATTTCGGGCCGCGCGCACTCGTGGGCCTGGCCCTCGCAACGGTCTTCGGCGGCGCGCTGCAGCTCGCCGTGCAACTGCCGTCGCTGGCGCGGCTCGGCTATCGTTTTCACCCGGATTTTCACTGGCGAGACGCCGGTGTGAAGGCGATTTTACTGCTGATGGGTCCGTCAGTGATTGCCGCCAGTACCACGCAATTCAACGTCCTGGTCAATTCAATGTTTGCCTCGACTCTCGGCGATGGGCCGATCTTCTGGCTGTCGATCGCGTTTCGCCTGATGCAGCTACCGTTGGGACTGTTCGGCGTCGCGCTGGGCACCGTTACCTTGCCGCTGTTGTCGCGCCTGGTCGCGGCCGGCCAAATGACTGCGGTTCGTGCCGAACTCGCGCGCGCAATGCGCTTGGCGCTGCTGCTCACGCTCCCCTCGACGGTCGGTCTGATCATGCTCGCCGAGCCCATCATTTCCGTGCTGTATCAGCACGGGAAGTTCAATGCCTTTGACGCGGCACAGGCGGCTGGTGCGTTGCGGTTCTATGCCATTGGCCTTGCCGGGTACGCCGCGCTCAAGGTGCTGGTGAACGCGTTCTACGCGCTCGAGAGGCGCAAGACTCCGATGGTGGTGAGTTTCCTCGCGGTGGGATTGAATTTGCTGCTCAACTGGCTGTTCACTTTTCACCTCGGATGGGGCTTTCGCGGGCTGGCGTTCTCCACGGGCTGTATCGCGACGTTCAATTTCCTGCTGCTGTACACATTGATGCGCCTGCATCTCAACGGCCTCGAGTCGCGGCGCATGCTCGTGATGCTGGGGAAAGTCGCGGTGGCCGCGGCCGCCATGGCCGCGGTGTGCGCCGCCTCGTCCCGCTGGCTGATGGCGGACTGGGCGACGCAGGCGTTCCCGATCAAGCTGGGCGCGTTGCTGGGGACGATCATCGTCGCCGCACTGGTGTTTGCCGGCTGCGGTGCCGCGCTGCATATCGAGGAGATCAAGGAATTGCAGGCTGCGGTCAAGCGTCGCCTGCGGCGCACCGCTTGACCCGCACACTGCATCGCGCACGCACAAAGGCCGTGCGCCGATTCACAGGCAAGCTACTTCGCCCGCGAGCTACTTTACGCGCTGAGGGATGCCGAGACCTTTGACCACCGCCGGCCGCGCCATGAACGAACTCAGTGCGCGCATTACATGCGGAAAATCGGCGATGCCGACCAGATCGCCCGCATCGTAGAACCCGATCAAGTTGTTGATCCAAGGAAAGGTCGCGATGTCCGCAATCGTGAAGCCGTCACCCATGATCCAGGCGCGATCCGCGAGCCGCCGGTTCAGCACGCCCAGCAGCCGCTTCGACTCCGCGACATAGCGGTCGCGCGGCCGTTTGTCTTCGTAGTCCTTGCCCGCAAATTTATGGAAGAAACCGACCTGGCCGAACATGGGGCCGATGCCGGCCATTTGGAACATCAGCCATTGTATGGTCTGGTAGCGGCCGGCCGGGTCCCGTGGCATGAGTTGGCCGGTCTTTTCGGCCAGATAGATCAGGATGGCACCGGATTCGAATAGCGGCAGCGGTGCGCCACCCGGGCCGTTGGGATCGAGAATGGCCGGGATCTTGTTGTTTGGGTTCACGGACAAGAACTCCGGAGACATCTGATCATTGGAGTCGAAGCTGACGAGATGCACTTCGTAGGGCAGCCCGATTTCCTCGAGCATAATGGAGACCTTGACGCCGTTCGGTGTCGGCAGGGAATACAGCTGCAGCCGGTCGGGATGCTGGGCGGGCCATTTCCGGGTGATGGGGAACGTGGACAAATCGGTCATGTTGAATCCTGAAAGGGGGAGGGGCTATTTTAGCGAAAATTGATGGGTCGATAAGCCTCGAAAAGTCGCGCTGACCGAAACGAGAACGGATGCGTAGCCCGCGGTGAGATTCGCGTGAGCGCCTTCGCTCTACTTGAACGATCGAAAAATAGTATCATTGCGCCCCGTCCGTGACCATCGATCCCGCAGCACCGACTCGGATGGCCGGGTCATTACAATCAAGGGGCGCTTGTGCACAAGAAAATCAAGATTGCGATGTTTTGTTTGTCCCTGGTCGCACCGTTGTGTTTCGCCGGGTCGGCCGCTGCGGCCGCTGCGGCCGCTGCAGCCCCTGCAGCCGGTGCGGCTGCTGCCGCCCCCGCGGTCCCCGAGCCCATCACCGTCATCCGTGCCGGCAAGTTCATCGATGTGGAGGCCGGCCGCATCCTCGCGAACCAGACCATTGTCGTTCGCGGCACGAAAATCGAGGCGGTGGGCTCGAACGTGGCCATACCGGAGGGCGCCAAAGTCATCGACTTATCCAAGATGACCGTCCTTCCGGGGCTCATGGATTGCCACACGCACCTGGCCGATCTTGCCGAAGCGGAACCGCTCGACGTTCTGCAAAGGACGGCGGCGGAATCCGCGTTCGCGGCCATCCCCAACGCCAGCGTCACTCTGCTCGCCGGTTTTACGACGGTACGCGACGTCGGGGTTTATCGGGCCTTCAATGACGTCGCGATGCGCGATGCCATCGCGCGCGGCATCATCATCGGACCGCGCATGTATGTGGCGGGTGCGTACGTCACCATCAGCCAGGGCGCCGGCGCGATGACCGGTCTGGCGCCGGATATACAGCTGCCCTGGGATCTGCGCTACGGCGAGGCGAACAGCCCCTGGGAAGTGCGGCAAAGGATCCGCGAACTCGCGCACCGCGGTGCGGACCACATCAAGGTTCTCTCCACGGGGGCCGTGCTCACCCACGGCAGCAATCCAAAATCCATCGAATTCACGCCCGAGGAACTGCGCGCCGCGGTCGAGGAAGCCGCCAATTTCGGCCTGCGTGTCGCGGCGCATGCCCATGCGGCCGAAGGCATCAAAAACGCGATTCGTGCGGGGGTGGCGTCGGTCGAGCACGCCACGCTCATCGACGATGAAGGCATCGCGCTGGCCAAGCAGCATGGCACCTATCTGGACATGGATATCTATGATGAGGAGTGCATCCAATCGGCTCCGGACACGCCGGCCGACTTTCTGCAGCACGACCGGGATCTGGCGGAGGCGCAACGCCGCAACTTCACCAAGGCGGTGCGCGCCGGCGTGAAGATGACCTTCGGCACCGACGCCGGCGTATGTCCGCACGGGATCAATGCGCGGCAATTCGCCTTCATGGTGAAGTACGGCATGACGCCTATGCAGGCGATTCAGGCAGCCACAGTCAATGCCGCGGATCTGATCGGCCACTCGGAGCTTTTCGGATCCATCACCGCCGGTAAGTCGGCGGACATCATCGCGGTGAACGGCGATCCGCTCGTCGATATTCGCGAGCTGGAGCACGTTCACTTCGTGATGAAAGAGGGCAAGGTTTACAAGTTCGAGGACTAATCCCTCTGCACGGTGATGTTGACCCGTCACACGGCCAGGGGGGACTCAGAGGCTGGACGCCAACGTCAAGGCAGCAGTTGGCGTCCAGCCTCTGAGTCCCCCCAGGCTGTGCGCAGTGGGCCGACGTACATCACCGGGCAGGATGTACTAGATCGCCGCATGAGGAGCAGATTGAGTGCCCTTGGCGGGGTGGTGTGGGGCGGTGAGAGCATTCGCCCCTCGGGCGAATACCGTCAACCGCTCAATATCAGGGTGCCGAGGTGCCTATTCACTCGGCCTGGTGCTCGCGTACCACGGCGATGAATTGATCGCCGTAGCGCGCGAGCTTGGCCTGGCCCACGCCGGGAAGCTCGGCGAACTGATTCAAGGTGAGAGGCCGGCGCTCGGCCATTTCGCGCAGGGTGGCGTCGTGGAAGACCACGTAGGGCGGCAGTCCATGCTCATCCGCCAGGCGCTTGCGCAGGGCGCGTAGGCTCTCGAACAGCGCGCCGCTTTGCGCAGAGGCGGCGACAGCAGCGCGGCTGCCGGCACCGGCGCCAGCGCCAGCCGGGGCGGTGGCACCCGAACCCGCATTCGTCCGGGTCCTCTTGGTCGGGGCGGCTATGCGCACGATGAATTCCTGGCGCAGCACCGGCCCGCTTTGTGCGTTGAGCGACAGCACCGGGTAGCCGTCCTGAGTTTCGTCGATGAGTCCTTGATGGAGCAGGGCGCGCGCCACGCTGCGCCATTCGTCGAGTGTGTGCTGTTTCCCTATGCCGTAAACGCTCAATGTGTCGTGCCCGCGCGAAAGCACGCGCTCGTTGCGCGCGCCGCGCAGGATGTCGATGATCTGCGCCGCTCCGAATCGCTGTCCGCGCTGCGCGAGGCGCGCGATGCAGGACATGAATTGCCTTGCCTCCGTGGTCCAATCTTGCAGGGTCCGCGGCTCGCAGCAATTGTCGCAAGCACCGCATGGCGCGGCAAAGTCTTCGCCCAGGTAGCGTAGCTGAATCCCTCTGCGGCATTCGGTCGACTCGGCATAGTCGAGCACTTGCCGCAGTTGTTGGCGCGCGATGCGCTGTTCTTCTTCGAGCGGCGCCCCGGTATCGGGTTCGACTTTCTGCTGGATCAGGAAATCCGCGGTCCGAATGTCCGAGGCGCCGAAATAAAGGGTGCAGCGCGCAGGGTCTCCATCGCGGCCTGCGCGGCCGGACTCTTGATAGTAGCCCTCCAGGGTCTTCGGCAGATCGTAGTGTGCAACCCAGCGGACATCGGGCTTGTTGATGCCCATTCCGAACGCGATGGTTGCGACGATGGCCTGAACATCGTCGCGAATGAAAGCTTCTTGGTTGCTGCGACGAACATCGGCATCGAGGCCGGCGTGATAGGGGCGCGCCTGGATGCCGTCATTCTGCAGCTGCAGTGCCAGCTCATCGACTCGCCGCCGCGACAGGCAGTAGACGATGCCGGCCCCGCCGCCGCGGGCCTGGGCCAGCAACTCCGCGTAAGTCTGCTTGGTCTTGGCGCGCACCTGGTAGAAAAGATTGGGCCGATTGAAACTGGATACATGCAGCGCCGGATTGCGCAACGCCAGTTGCGCCACGATATCGGTGCGCACCCGCAGGGTCGCCGTCGCCGTGAACGCCAGCATTGGAATTTGCGGGTGACGGCGGCGCAAGCTGGATAGTTGGCGATATTCGCGCCGAAAATCGTGGCCCCACTCCGAGACACAGTGAGCCTCGTCGATGACGAAGGCGTTGATCCCCGGGCCCTGGCTCAGGGCGCGCAGCGGCCCCTCGAGGAACTCGGACATCAGCAGCCGTTCGGGTGCCAGATAGAACAGCTTGTAGTCGCCGCGCAGCAGCGCGGCGGTGCGCCGCGACACTTCGAAGGGCTCCAAGCTCGAATTGATGAAGCTGGCGCGGATGTCGTTGTCCCGCAGCAAGCGCACCTGATCCTGCATCAAGGCGATCAGCGGCGAGACGACCAGAGTGACGCCGGGCTGCAACAGCGCGGGCAATTGAAAGCACAGGGATTTTCCCCCGCCGGTGGGCATGAGGGCGAGAACGTCACGGCCTGCCAGCGCATCCCGCACCACCGCTTCCTGTCCGGCCCGAAACTCATCGAAACCGAAAATCCGCTTCAACTCCGCTTTCAATTCTGCCATGCGACCTACCCGTTGAACCTGGCGGGGATTCTAGCTGAACGCCGCAGCATCGCCCCGACTGCCGGACGGTGCGTTTGTTATGATACGGAACTGAAGATTGTCGGGAGATAGCCGTGAAATTACACCTGCCCGCATTTGTATGGCTCGCCCTGTTGGGGGCGCTGGGCTCCGTCAGCGCCGAAGCAGTCCCCGTGTCGCATCTCGAGGTGCGCGTCGTTACGGGCGCTCAGGAATTGAGCGCCGGCAGCTCGTTGGAATTGCGTATCTATGAGGCCGGTAAAAGCGCCAGGCACCTGCCCCTGGTGCACGGCGAGGCATGGCCGCGCGATTCTACGCACATCATTCCGGTGAAATTGAGCGAGGCCCTCGACCCGCGCAGCGTGGTGCGCTTCAGTTTGTACTACCGCAGCGCGAACCCCTTGATGCCCGATTTGGAGATCGTCGCCGCCGATGTCGAGTTGCCCTCGGCCAAGGAGTCGCCGGAGTTGCTACTCGACGCCACCCTGTCGGGCGTCGTCAGCCGGCAAAGCGAGCTCGCGACCATGGACCGTGATCAAGCGGCTCTTGCCTGCAGGAGCGATGCGGATTGTGACGACAAGCGAACCTGCAACGGACAAGAGCGCTGTGCACCTCATTCACCGGATGCCGACGCGCGCGGATGCGTGAAGGGAACTCCGGTGGCGTGTCCTGTCAATCAGGTGTGCAGCGAAGGCGTGGGTTGCCGCGGCTTGGCTGGCGCTCCAAGACCCTGAGCAAGGCGTTCAAGCGCGCCCAAGGCGTCCGCCAAACACAAGGCGTTCTCCAAATACAAGGCGTCCGTCAGCCCCCCAGGGCGTTGTGCAGCGACCCGAGATGATGCCTGGCTTGAGTCAGTATGGCCGCGCAATCCTGCGCGGTGAGACCAAGATGTTGAAATGCCCTGATTTGCTCCGTGGCGACGGGCGGCGAGGAGGGGCTTTTCATGGCCGTCGCGAGCACGACACTGACGGCGAGAATGTCGGATAATTCGTTGCCGTGCGCCCAGCGGCGTTCGTGATCGTCTTGGTCGCCCACGGCGTTGCACATCTCCTCCGCGAAGCCCCAGTTCTCGAGCACCGCCTTGCCGATGGATGCGTGCCAATCGGCAATGAGCTCCAAAAAGGATTGATCAGCGCCGAACTTCTCCGCGTGGCCCACCGAGCGCACCATGATGTAGAGCCGTCCGATGCCGTGGAGCAAGCCCGTCAGGAACGCCTCATCCGGACTGATCTTGGTGCGTTCGGCCACGGCCTGGCTGACCGATGCCACCAAAATGCAATCGCGCCACAGCTCGTTCAAGGGCTTGGCGACGGAACGTAGCGAGGGAGCCTGCTTGAGCTGCTGGACTGCATAGGCTACGGCCACGCTCTGGACGAGCTGCTGTCCCAAGCGGGTAATCGCCGAGCGCAAGTCAGTCAGGGGCTTGCCCGAGGCATTGAAGGCGGCCGAATTGGCCGTTTGCAGCAGCCTCGCCGACAGACGCGGCTCATTGCCGACGATGGCGACCGTCTTTTCGGTCGTCGTGCCGGGATTCGCCAAGGCGTTACGGATTCGGAGAACCACATCCGGAAAGCAGGGCAGGTCAACGGTGCCCTTGGAAACTTCCATTGCCAGGAGATGCAGAAAATCGAGCGCGGTGCCTCGGGTCTCAGGGGCAGCCGCCAGGTTTGCCGCGGGCACAGATCCGCCGCTGGACTGATAAGTGGGCGTCATGGAGGTATTCGGCAAGAGTGGGGTCCTATCAGGGCGCGCGCCCGTTATGCAGGGTTTCGGCGGGTAGACGTTAATCTTAAATCCTACAATCTCAAGATTATGTCGAGTCGCCGGCGGTGTTCGGCAGCGTTCCCTACCCGAGCTTTTCCAGGGCTTGGCGGGCGAGCAATTGTGTGAGCTCGCCGGCCGGCATCGACCGGCGGGCCAGTCGAACCGCCTGTCCCGACCACAAGTTGGTGAAATCGCCCGAGCCTGCGGCCTCGGCTTTCGCTCTGAGCGGCGCCAGCGCGGTGGCGGCCAGTGGAAACTCCGGCGTCATGGACGAGAGAGGTCCTTGTTCACGCATGAGCCGGTTGACTATGCCCCGCGCCGGGCGGCCGGTGAATACATTGGTGATCACGGTGTCGTCGGCGGTGGCGGTGTTCAGAGCCGCGAGATGCAGGCTGGGTACATTCGCTTCGGGGCAGAACAAGTACGCCGTGCCGATTTGCACCGCCGCGGCGCCCAGTGCAAAAGCCGCGACGATGCCGCGCGCGTCGGCGACGCCGCCGGCCGCGATCACCGGAACCGACACCGCGTCCGCCACCTGCGGCACCAGAGCGAAAGTCCCGATCTGCCGCGACACATCCTCAGTCAGAAAATTGCCGCGGTGGCCGCCGGCTTCGAACCCCATCGCAATGATGGCGTCGCAGCCGCGATCCTGGAGCCAGCGCGCTTCCGCGACGGTGGTTGCCGAGGAGATCACTTTGGCGCCGGCCGTCTTGACGCGATCCATCAAGTCGCGGCGCGGCAGCCCGAAATGAAAACTCACCACCCGTGGCCGATATTCTTCGACCAATGTGCAGAAATCGCCGTCGAAAGGCCGCCGGCCGGCCTGCGCGGGGACTGTCTCGGGATCGAGGCCCAACTCCACGTAGTACGGCGCCAGGCACGCACGCCAGTTCAGGCTGCGCACGGGATCGGCGACGGGCGGCACGTGACAGAAGAAATTGAGATTGAGAGGGCGCGATACCGAAGGGCGGATCAGATCGAGCGCTGCCCGCGTCTGCTCCAAGCTGAGCTGCGCGCAGGGCAGAGAACCCAGGCCCCCGGCGTCGCTGACGGCCATGGCCAGTTCGGGTGTGCCCGGTCCCGCCATGGGCGCTTGGAGGATGGGCAACGCGATGCCGAACAAATCGAGCAGTCGTTGGTCGGGCCAGTTTTTCAAGCAGATCTCCCGGTACCTCTGCACGGTGATGTTGACCGTGCGCACTGGGCCACTGTACATCACCGCGCAAGATGTACTACATCACCGCACGAGGAGCAGATTCGGTGCCCTTGGCGCGGTGGTGTAGGGCGGTGAGAGCGTTCGCCCGGCAGGCTAAGAGGCCAGCGGGCAACGGGAGCAGTTGCCCGCTGGCCTCTTAGCCTGCCGGGCGAACACGGTCAACCGCTCAACATCATGGCGCCGAGGTGTGCCGCTCAGCAACCCAGTGCGGCGTGCAGCGTGCCGAGTTGATGCTCGGCGTGCCGCAGGACGGCGGAACAGTCCTGACTGCTCAGTCCGATGCGCTGAAACGAGTTGATTCCGTCCATTGTCACGGTCCGCGGTCCCGGTTCCCGCAGCACGACCGCGAGCACCACGCTGACGACCAGTATGTCCGTGAGGTCCGGGCCGCCTTGGCCGGTGCGATCGTAGTCGTATTGATCGTTGATCGCTTCGCTCATGGATTCGGAGAATCCCCAATTCTCGAGAACCGCTTTGCCGATCGCCGGATGCCATCCGTCGATCATGTCGCTGAAGGCGGCACCCAAACTATCGGATTTGCCCATCGATCGGACCATGATGTACATGCGGCCCATTCCGTGCAGCAAGCCCGTCAAGAAAGCCTCGTCCGGACTGACTTTCGTGCGCCGCGCCAGCACCTGGCAGATCGAGGCGACGGTAATGCTCTCTTCCCACAATACGTTCAATGGTTTGGCGATGGCTCGCAGCGCAGGCGCCAAGCGCAATTGCTTGACGGCGAACGACATCGCCGCGCTCTGGACCGGCCGATGGCCCAAACGCGTGATCGCAGTGCGCAAATCCGTCAGTGGTTTCCCGGAAGGGTTGAATGATGCAGAGTTGGCCACTTGGATCAGTCGCGCCGCCAATTGCGGCTCGGTACTGACGATTTTCATTATCTGCGTCACTTTCGCTTCAGGGTCCGACAACGCCTTGCGCACCCGAATCACAACGTCCGGGAACGACGGCAAATTGACTTTGCCTGCGGATACCTCCGCCGCGAGGTCGTTCAGAAGCTGCATCGCCACGGCGCGCTCATCCCGCGGAGCAGGCTTCGCAGCTTGAGGGGCAGGCGTATCCGCCAGATTTTTAGCTGGTGACACGGCATGGGACATAATCTGGTCTCGCTGAGCAAAAGGCGATCGCGCCTGGTTTTTTGTGCTGTCCGAACAGGAATTCGGCGGGTTGGGAGAATTCTTGACGAATATTTCGCAGCTCTGCGCAGTCATTCCCGCACTCACGAGTCGCCCCTGGTCACGGTTGCGGGGCACAAAATCTGCTGAAGAAATCTGTACCTTTTTGACAACAAGATGGCGCTTTCATGCTGCACTGAAGCGCCTGCTCCTGTAGCATTCAGCCATCCGACGGTCGCCGTCGATCCAGCTAACAATGAAGGGAGGAGGGATGCCATGAGGCAAATATCATCAGGCCAAGTACTGAAAGCCGTGTACGCGTCGGTTTTCGGCCTTGCGCTTGCGGGGGCCGCCGTTGCCCAGCAAGAGAATAAGTTAGATCAGCTCGAAGAAGTAGTCGTCACGGCGCAGAAGCGCGAATCGACCGTAGAAGCCACGCCGATCAGCATCACGGCGCTCACGGGCCAGGACCTGCAGGATCGCGGCATCACCGACATTTCCGCGATCGTGCAATCGGTTCCCGGCGTTTCCATGAGAAACAGCGGCCCCGGACAGACCGAGCTCGAGATTCGGGGATTGAGCTCCGCGGGCGGTAATTCATCGACGGTCGGATTTTATCTGGGCGATATACCGCTGACCGCCCCGGCTTCCGCACAAAACGGCAAGGTGGTCATCGACCCCGACCTGTACGACCTCAACCGGGTCGAGGTTCTGCGTGGGCCACAGGGCACCCTGTACGGTTCCGGATCCTTGGGCGGTACGATCAAACTGGTCCCCAACGCCCCGGACCCGAAGGCATTCGATGCCTCCGCAGAAACGATTCTCGGGCACACCAGCGGCGGCAATACGCTCAATAACGACGAAAACTTCATGCTCAATCTGCCGCTGTCCGACACTGCGGCGGTGCGCATCGTCGGCTCGCAGGAGCACCTGAGCGGCTGGATCGATCGCAAGGTGATTGCCGAGCCGGATTTTCCCGCGCCTACCGGTCCTGCCACACGCGGCAATGTGGCGGCCGCGCCAGTCGAGACCAACTTTCGAGATGTCAACGATGAAGTCTTCACGAGCGCGCGCATTGCGCTGCTTTGGGAAGCCACCGACCGGTTGTCGATCTCGCCCTCTTTCATGTACCAAAGAATCACGCAGGATGGTCTCAGCCTCATCGACACCCCGCCGGGGACGAACAACCAGTATCAGCCGTTCAACTCGCCGGAACCGTTCCTGGATCGAATCGACATCGGCGCCCTCAACGTGCAGTACCATTTCGACGTCGCCGATCTGACCTCGACGACCTCCTTCTGGACGCGCGACGAGAACCTGCGCCAGGACGGCACCGAGGAACTCGGGTACGCGCTCGGAGTGCCTATCTATGCCGCCCAGGGCGGAGTGGGCCAGAATTTCCCGACGTCGCTGGAGGATGACAAGTCCAAGCAATACAGCGAGGAACTTCGCCTGACTTCGGCAGGCAACACGGATTTCAAATGGCTGGTCGGCTACTTCTACCAGGATTTCGAGTCGGACTTCGATGAGTTCGTCCAGACGCCGTTCACTCAAGTTCCCGGCACCATCCCGGATGCATTCACGCAAATTCAACCGACGAAGATTCTCCAGAACTCATTTTTCGGCGAAGCGTCTTACACGTTCTTGCAGCAGTTCACGGTGACGGCCGGTCTGCGTCGGTTCTATTACACGGGGTCCGTGAACACCGCGGTCTCCGGATACCTGAGTTCCTCGACGGGCCCCAACAATGTCTACTTTTCCACCAGCGAGCGCGATTCGGGCGTCACTCCGAAGCTCAATCTTTCCTATCAGATCGACCCGGATTTGATGGTCTACACGACGGCCTCTCAAGGGTTCCGGCCCGGCGGCGGCAACCAACCCATTCCGACCTCGGGACCGCTCGGTGATAAGTGTTTGGCGAATCTCAGGGCCATAGGCCTGACGTCCGCGCCTCTGGGCTTCAATCCGGACAAGGTATGGAGCTACGAACTCGGTGAAAAATTCCGCGACAGCGAGGGCCGTCTGACGGTCAACGCGGCCGCGTACTTCGAGAATTGGCAGCACATCCAGCAGAACATCCCGCTGGAGTGCGGCTTCCCGTTCACGGGCAATGCGGGCGATGCGCACGTCTATGGCACGGAACTCGAGATCAGCACGCTGATAACCTCGGGACTGGTGTTCTCGGTGAACGGCAGCTGGTTGCACGCGGAGTACATCGCGAACGCCGTGCCGGCCACGACCATCGACGATCGCGTGCAGGAAGTCCCGGAGTTCACGGCGTCGGGATCGCTTGCGTACCGGCACCCCATCAACGACTCGCTGAGCTTCATCTCGCGCATCGACAACAACTATGTCGGTTCGCGCATCGATACCACGGCTCAGGCCAACTTTCTGCCGAGCTATGACCTGACCAATATCCGGGCGGGTGTCGAAGCGGATCATTGGAAGGCTGAATTGTTCGTGAACAATGTCACGAACAGGGTGGCGCTGCTCAGCAACTCGCCGGCGATCAACGTCGCCATCCCGACATTCAACCGGACCTCGGTGGAGCAGCCGCTGACCTTCGGGATCGATCTGAGCTATCACTTCGGTGGCGGCAGCCCCGCGCCGGCGCCTGCGCCAATCGCAGCGCCGCCTCCGCCCCCACCACCGCCGCCGCCCCCACCACCACCTGCGCCGCCTCAGGTCGTGGCACCGCCGCCTCCGCCTCCTCCGGCCAAGGAACTCGTGCTCAAGGGCGTGAATTTCGAGACGGCATCGGCCAAGCTGTTGCCTGAATCGACCTCGGTTCTCGCCGGTGTGGCGTCCACGATCGAGCAATGCCACTGCTCGAAGGTGGACATCCGCGGCTACACGGATTCCGTCGGCAAGCCGGAGTACAACCAGAAGCTGTCCGAGCGTCGCGCGATTGCCGTGAAGGATTACCTCGAATCCCATGGAGTGCCGCCGGGCATCCTGACGGCGCAGGGATTCGGCGAGGACAATCCAATCGCCAGCAACAAGACGGCAAAGGGACGCGCAGAGAATCGGCGCGTCACCGTGGAATTCGAATCTACGGTGGGTTCCCGCTGAGCGGCAGCCGGCACTAGACATCGGCACGGTGATGTTGACCCGTCACACGGTCAGGGGGGACTCAGAGGCTGGACGCCAACGTCAAGGCAGCAGTTGGCGTCCAGCCTCTGAGTCCCCCCTGACCGTGCGCAGTGGGCGGAGGTACATCACCGCGCAGGATGTAGATCACCACTGAATGAGCAGCCGATTCGGTGCCGTCGGCGGGTTGGTGTGGAGCGGCGAGAGCATTCGCCCGAGGGGCTGAGTCGTTGGCCGGCAACTGCTCTCCCGTTGCCGGCCAACGACTCAGCCCCTCGGGCGAATTCCGTCAACCGTTCAAACATCACAGTGCCGAGGTGATTCGCCGCTATGATGGCCGCCGTGAATAACGACCCCCAGCCGTCGAGCGGCCTGCGCCACAGCCTGAAGCAGAGGCACATGACGATGATCGCTCTCGGCGGCGTCATCGGCGCCGGGCTGTTCGTCGGCAGCGGCGTGGTCATCAAAGCGGCGGGACCCGCAGCCGTCATTTCCTTCGTGATTACGGGGCTGCTGGTCGTGCTGGTGATGCGCATGCTCGGCGAAATGGCCGTCGCGCTGCCGGCGGTGGGATCATTCTACGAATATGCCCGCCTGGCGTGGAGCGACCGCCCGCGGCTGGGCGAGCTGGCCGGTTTCCTGACCGGCTGGATGTACTGGTATTTCTGGGTCATCGTCGTGGCGCTCGAGGCCGTCGCCGGGCGCCGGATTGATTCGTTTCTGGTTCCCCGGCGCGCCGCCGTGGCTCATCAGCCTGTCGATGATGCTGTTGCTGACTCTGACCAATCTCATCTCGGTGAGATCGTATGGCGAGTTCGAGTTCTGGTTCGCCTCGATCAAGGTCGCCGCCATCGTCGTCTTTTTGATGCTCGCGGGAGCGTTTGTGCTCGGCCTGTGGCCGGGCGTGGCTCCCAGCGTCGCGAACCTCACGGCGCACGGCGGCTTCGCCCCCAACGGCATACTGCCTATTTTCACCGGAGCCGTGGCGGCCACGGGCTTCTACTTCGGCGCCGAAATAGTCACGATCGCCGCGGCGGAGGCGGCCGAGCCCGCAAAGGCGGTGGCCGAGGCGACGAACTCGGTCATTACGCGTGCCTTGTTTTTCTATGTGGGTTCGATCCTCCTGGTCGTCTGCCTGGTGCCTTGGAATTCTGCGGCAATCTCCGCGCCGTACGTCAGCGCCCTGACCGCCATGGGCATCCCGGCCGCCGCGCAGATCATGAACGCCGTGGTCCTCACCGCGGTGCTGTCCGCTCTGAATTCGGGACTGTACGCCTCATCGCGAATGCTGTTCGCTCTGACCCGGCGTGGCGATGCGCCGCAGGGGCTGGCCAAGCTCAGCCGCAACGGCGTGCCGTCCCGCGCCATTCTGCTCGGAACCGTATTCGGCTACGGCGCCGTGATCATGTCGTACGTCTCGCCGGACACGGTGTTCGCGTTCCTGGTCAATTCCTACGGAACAGTGGCGATATTCGTCTACGTGTTGATCGCCGTTTCGCAACTGCGCCTGCGTGCGCGCTTGGAACGGGAGGATCCGGCGCGGCTCCGAATGCGCATGTGGGCCTACCCGTACCTGACCTATCTGGCGATCGCCGGCATGCTCGGCATCGTTCTCGCCATGGCGTTCATTCCGGAACAGCGCACGCCGCTGATTTTCGGCGTCATCAGCCTCTGCATACTGCTGGCCGCTTTCTGCGCGCGGCTGCGCTTCGGCGCAAAGCCAGCGCGGCTGCGCGCTTAGAAAGGGCGGTCGCCGATCACGGTCGCACGGTGCATGACGCGCCGCTCGGGCAGATAGTCCGAGACCGCATAGTGGTGGGTGATTCGATTATCCCAGAATGCGACATCGTCCACGCTCCAGCGCCAACGCAGGATGAATTCGGGCCGTGCCGCATGCGCAAATAAAAAGGCCAGCAGCGCGTCGCTTTCGCGCGCGCTGAGTTCGTGGATGTGGGTGGTGAAGCCCTCGTTGACGAACAGGCCTTTGCGCCCGGAGACCGGGTGCGTGCGCACCACCGGATGAGTCACCGGCGGATGCTTCGCGACCGCGCGATCGTAGCGTTCCTTGAATGCAGGGTCCGCTCCCCAGCGGCCGGCCGGGAAGGATTTCACCACGGAGTGCTCGGCGGTCAAACCCTCGAGCAGCCGTTTCATCGGCGCGGACAGAGCTTCATAGGCGGCCAGATTGCTGGACCACAGGGTATCTCCCCCCAGGCTCGGCAGCTGCTTGGCGGCCAGGATCCCGGCCAACGGCGGTGTGGCACTGAAGGTGACGTCGGTGTGCCAGTTGTCGTTGTCCGGCAGAAAGCCGCCGTGCGTGTCGATGACCATGATCTCGGGCAGCTCTGGCAGCACGGGATAGATCGGGTGAATGTGAAGCTCGCCGAAGCGCGCCGCGAAGCGGCATTGCTGCTGAGGAGTGAGAGGCTGCCGGCGGAAGAACAGTATCTGATGCTCGACCAGCAATTCGCCGAGATGGTCGATGGACTGCTGCGGCAGTTCATCGCAGAGCGAGACACCGTCGACAATGGCGCCGATCGCCGGCGTAATGCGCGAAATGCTGATAGTCATACAGCCATCATGCCATGCGCATGCGCCGCGGCGCGAGATGGAATCAGCATTTGCTGTGGCTGAGCAGCATCTGGGTCGCCGCCTTCAGTACACGATCGATCGCGCCGCGCCGATAGTCCCAGATGGGATCCGGATTCGGGGGAAACACCACCATGGTCGCATTGGCTTCGAACATCAGCACCGAGCCATCGGCGGCGAGCGCGAAATCG
This sequence comes from uncultured Gammaproteobacteria bacterium, assembly GCA_963807505.1. Taxonomy (GTDB): domain Bacteria; phylum Pseudomonadota; class Gammaproteobacteria; order Steroidobacterales; family Steroidobacteraceae; genus Bog-1198. Next base: position 969,942 of record CAWECC010000004.1, read on the forward strand.
ATCCCGCTGTATTCGAGCCCGAGCACGGCACTGATCCGCGCCAGTGCCGCCATCGCACGCGGACCCAGCACGGCCGGCATGTCTTCCAGGAAGCGGCGCTCCTCGTCGCGGTAGGCGGCATTATCCGCCATGCCGGCGCTGAAATAATGCACTTTCCAATCGGCGGATATCGCCAGATGCAAAGGATAGGCCACCCCGTTGACGAACATCACCCGGTATTTGCGGGCCATCCCGTCCGGTCCACGCGCGTCCAGATACTGAATGAGGAGCAATTCTTCCGCGGCCAAGGCCGCGATTGCAGGCGCCAAGGCAGCGCGGTTTTCGACCAGGACGAAGTGTCGGCCGGTATGAAAACCGGGCCGCCGCAATAATAGCGGGAAGTCCAGATCGCCATCGGCGAGTATTGCCGCGGGGGAGAGTGTGCGGATTCTTGGCGTGATTACGCCCTCGACGGCCGCCAGGCGGTGCGCATTCCCGGCACGCCCGGTGAGGCGCACCAGCGCCGGCGAATTGATCACCGGCGCTGAGCTGCATGCGACGATTTCCTCGGCGCGCGCCAGCGCAATGTCGCAGAGATCGGCATCGCCCACGGCGTTCATGATCAGCGCATGCGCCGGCAAGGGCAGAGCCGGGTCATGGAATTCGGCGTAGACGGCGGTAAGCGCGAACTGCCGGTCGCTGATCCAGAGCTGAGTCGGGATATTGCCGCCGCGCGCCGACACCAGCAGGAGCAGCGGCACGCCGATTCCCGAGCCCCGGTAAGGTTTGACGACGACCGCGTGGCCCAGAAATCCCTTCTGCCGATGCTGCTCGGCACCCTCGAGACCGAGCTCGTTCAGCACCCCGGCCATGCCCTGATGCGCCTCGGGAAAATCGGGATCGATGGCCAGCGCCTTCTCGTAATGCAGTCTGGCGCCGGCGAGGTCATGGTCCTCGCGCAGCAGATTGGCGAGATTGACGCGGACTATCTTATCGCCGGGGTGATGCTGCACAGCCTGCAGGTAGGCGCTGCGCGCCGCCGTGCGAAAGCCCCCTGAAAGAGCCAGCGTGCCCAGTTCGTTGAGCGCCGATAGATGCGTGGGATCGGCGCGAAGGATGTCGAGATAGGCTTGTTTCGCCGCCTCATCGTCGGCCTTCGCAACCAGCGTGCGGGCGTGCTTCAGCGTCTCGCCGACGTCGACCGGCGGCACCGTCAGTGTTCCTCCGCGCGCACGGCAATGTCCTATGTCAATGTGGAATCATCGAGTGTAACCGAAGCATGGGCCTTTACGCTCCGTGTAAACTGGGGCCTTCATGGCGCAAAGACCAGGCGACGTTGCTCGCGGCGTCATGAGAAGATGGAGGATGGAGGAGCTCGGATGAAGACGAATTCAACACCCCCGACCGCTTCTTTGGGCTTCGGGATTACTCCCAGGGACAAGGGGTCCAAGCCTCGAAAAGGCGATCAAGAGCCGTCGGCCAGCCGCAAAGCGAAAATCCTGGTCGTGGATGAGGACCCCGCATTGCGCCGCCTGATGGTGAGCCGGCTGGGCGCTGCAAATTACGCCGTGGACACCGTCGACACCGCGCAGGCGGCATTGGACGCCTGCGTGCTTGCTCGCCCCAATCTCGTGATTACCGATCTGCGCCTGGCGGATGCGCACGGGCTGACCTTCCTGAAGGAATTGAAGAGCCGCTGGCCGCAACTGACCGTGATCATTCTGACCGCCCATGGGACCATCTCCGAGGCTGTGCAGGCCACTCAATCCGGCGCTTTTGGTTATCTGGTCAAGCCGGTGGGTAAGGATGAGTTATTGGGGCAGGTGCAGCGAGCCACGGCGGTCTCGACGTTCACTCCGGTCGAGAGTGATTGGCGGGCGAGTATCGTATCCCGCAGTCAACTCATGGAAGACCGGCTGCAAATAGCCAATCGAGCCGCGGCTACCGATGCGCCCGTCCTGTTGACGGGGGAAAACGGCACTGGAAAGGAACTCCTGGCGCGCGCCATCCATGCGGCGAGCGCGCGCCGGGAAGGGCCCTTCGTCGCGGTTTCGTGCCGCAGTAGGGACCTTCACGAATTGGAGTGCGAGCTATTCGGCAGCAAGCCCGGCGAATCGGACGCCGCGGCAGTGCTCATGGAGGGTGCGCTGAAACGGGCGCGGGGCGGCGATTTGCTGCTCGACGAGATCGGCGATTTGCCCATGGATTTGCAGATTGCTCTCGCCAAGGCGCTGCCCAAAACTCCCATCCCCGCGGGAAGAAACGCCGCCGTGTTGCATGACCAGCCGCGGTTGATCTGTACCACCTCGCGCGACCTCAAGGCGCTGACGGAAAGCGGCGAGTTTCTCAAGGAGCTGTACTACCAGATCAACATTCTGCCGATCGAGATACCGCCTTTGGGGCGACGCCGGGAGGATATTCCATTGCTCGTATCGCATTTCCTCGAGCAAGCCACCGAACCCGGCGGACAGAAGAAAATCTATTCCCCGAAAGCCATCGAGTTGCTGGCGACCACGGATTGGCCGGGAAATGTCCGCCAGCTGTTCGAGCTGGTGAAGCGCAACGTCGCCCTGTCGCACGGCAATGTCATGAGCAAGGAATTCGTGGAACAGTCCCTGGGCGGGGATTCGGCGAAAATACCGACTTACGATGAGGCACGCGAGAAATTCTCGCGCGACTACCTCGCCGAGAACCTGCAGCGCACCGGCGGCAACGTGGCTCAGGCCGCACGTCTCGCCAAGCGCAGCCGGACCGATTTCTACAAGCTCCTGGCGCGCTACCGGCTGCACCCCGAGGATTTCAAGAACACAGGTTCTAAAGGCAGTAAAGACGATTAGAGAGGGTTCGCGAAGCGCTTCAGCACCCGTGCGAATTCAACTGGCTGCACGGGCTTGCCGATGATGTCGTTCATCCCGGCGGAGAGGCAGCGATCGCGGTCCTCCTGCAGAACGCTGGCCGTGAGCGCGACGATGGGCGTCGGCACCAGGCCGGTTTCGGTTTCATGGTGCCGAATTTTCACGGTTGCGCCGAAGCCGTCCATTTCAGGCATGTGGCAATCCATGAATATGAGGTTGTACGGCAGACGGGTGGCCATCTGGACCGCCTCCGCACCGTTGCCGGCGACGTCAACCCGGCAGCCAAGGCGCTCGAGCAGACGTACCGCCACCATCTGATTCACGGAGTTATCTTCCGCGACGAGCACTCGCGTCAAGTGACTCGCCGCCGGGGCGTTCGAGGCCGCGAGCGGCGGCGATGCGGGAGCGAGACTCGGCAACACTGCTGGCGAAGCGGCCAGCGCACGGTACATCGCGTCGCGCAACGAGCGCGACCGAACCACCGGCTTGGTGAGATAGGCGGAAAACCCCTTCTCCAACAACTCTCGGGCGCTGCCGAGCTGCTCGCTGGTGGTCAGGAGTATGAGCTTCAAGCCGCTGAAACGAGGGTCCGCATGCAGCATATCGCCGAGTTCGGCGCCGTCAACGTCGGGCATCATGTGGTCGATCAGCGCGACATCGAAGCGCCGGCCTGCGGCCAACGACCGCTCCAGAGTCGCGAGCGCCTGCCGGCCGCCGTCGGCGCAGGTGCAATCGGCACCCCACCTCTCGAGCTGTGACTCGAGCACGCGCCGATTCATCTCGAGGTCATCGACGATGAGCACGCGCCGCCCCTGGATTGCGTCCCGCTCCGTGACCTCGCCGCGAGCCGCGGCGCTGCCATCCATTTCCGTCGTTTTCATGGGTACCGTGAACCAGAAGGTGGAGCCGGTGCCGGGTGTGCTCTCGAGCCCGATTTCGCCGCCCATGAGGCCGACGAGCTGGCGGCAGATCGCAAGGCCGAGCCCGGTGCCCCCGTAGCGGCGGGTGGTGGACGCATCAGCTTGTATGAATTTTTGGAACAGCCCGGCCTGGGCGGCCTGCGGGATCCCGATCCCGGTATCGTGCACCTGGATGAGTAAGCGGCGGTCTTCTTGCTCGCCGATCGCCGTCGCCTCGATGTGCACGACGCCGAGAGTCGTGAACTTGATTGCGTTGCCGATCAGGTTCACCAGAATCTGTTTGAGCCGTCCCGGATCCGCGACCATGCGCTCCGGCACCCCGGGCCCGATCGACAGCGCGAGTTCCAGGCGCTTCTCCTCGGCCTTGCCCGCCATCAGCGCCACCACTTCTTCGACGGCCTCCGACAGATCGAACGAAATGTTTTCCAGGGTCATCGCGCCGGCCTCAATCTTCGAGAAATCGAGGATGTCGTTGATGATGGCAAGCAAATTCTGCCCCGAGCTCTCGATGGTGCGCACGAAATCGCGCTGCTCCTCATCGAGCCGCGTGTCGCGCAGCAGGTTGGCGAATCCCAGCACGCCGTTCATGGGCGTGCGAATTTCGTGGCTCATCGTCGCCAGGAACTCGCTTTTCGCGCGATTGGCTCGTTCTGCAGCTTCCTTCGCTGCCTGCAGGGTTTCCTGGGCCTGTTTGGCGGCCCGGTCGCCGTCGGAACGTTCACGCTGCAGACGCCGGATCAGGGGTTCGAGGATGGCTACCATCAATAGAACGGTGAGGAGGACCTGGGCGAACACCCGTATGAGCAGCCTGTGCTGCTGCGACCCGATTTGCACCGTGAAGCTTTGTGTCAGTTCTTCGATCCATGAATTGGCGGCTTTGCTATAGGCGGCTTGCAGCGCCGCGAGCCGCCCGAACGCGGCGATACGATCCGCGAGAGGCGCTTGCGCGGCAGCGCGTGCGCCGGCGGCAACTGCCAGCATCTGCGTCTCGAGGGCGCTCAGGTGGCTGCACAGCGCATCCGCTCCGGCGCATAGCGGCGATAGAATCCGCGCGGCCTCGGCATGCTGCGCGTTCCAGTTTCGGATCGTCTCATCAAGGCTGTCGGCGCTCGCAGTTTGCGGTGCATAGACGAGCGCCAGCGCCGCATTCGCGACTTCGGCCGACTGTCCGGGAAGGCGGCCGGCAATGCTCACTATTTCGCCGTGCTGTGCGTCGGAGCTGAAAAAGCCATAGACGCTGTGCACGGTCCACATTCTCGCTGCAAACAGCACGAGCAGTATCGCCACGTAGCAGATCCGTATGCGGCGCCCAAAGAGGGCGGCGGCGGGGGTGTATGAATTTGACATGGCTCAACCTGGTATCGGCGGACGGGTTGCTTACTTGATGGGCCCCGGTGGCTTATACTCGTGGCGATCTATGGACCTTGGGGGGCGATGATGTTCACGAATGATCGCATGGCCGGACCTTCTGTGCTGGCCGCCATGATGATGGCGCTTGCCCCGTTGACGGGCTTCGCAAGCCAGGGCTATCAGATCTGGGTGTCGAATGAAAAATCCGGCGATGTCACCGTCATCGACGGCGGCAGCAATCAGGTGCTCGCGACAATCCCGGTGGGCAAGCGTCCGCGCGGCATTCATGCCGGCCCCGACGGCAAAACGGTCTATGTCGCTTTGAGCGGCACTCCCATTTCGGCGCCGCCGCAGCTGGACGCCAAAGGCAATCCGATTTTCAAAAGAGGCAAGGACGACGACGATGATGACGACGTCAAGTCGGACAAGTCGGCCGATGCGATCGGCGTCGTGGACGTTGCCGGAAGGAAGCTGACGCGCAAGATCAATGCGGGCTCGGACCCGGAGGAGTTCGCACTCAGCAAGGACGGCACCAGATTCTACGTATCGAACGAAGACGTAAAAACCGCCAGCGTCGTCAATATCGCCACGGGAAAAGTGGAGCATATCGTTCCGGTCGGTCAGGAGCCCGAGGGTGTGGCCACGGCGCCCGATGGAAAGCGCTTCTACGTGACTTGCGAAGCGGGCGGTGAAGTCTATGCCGTCGAGACTGCAGGGTACACGGCCGTCGGCCATTTCAAGGTCAACGTTCGCCCGCGAAGCATGGCGTTTTTGGCCGGCGGAGACGTAGGACTCGTTCCCTCGGAATCCACCGGCGAGCTGAACGTCATCGACACGGCAAACCTGAAAGTATCGAAAGTCATTGCTTTGCCGCCGGGCTCGCGGCCGATGAGCGTGAAGACGGCATCCAACGGGAAAGTCTACGTCAGTGCCGGGCGCGCAGGTACGATCTTGGTGCTGGACGGCCGCACCTACGAATTGTTGTCCACTATCAAAGTGGGGACACGTCCCTGGGGAATAGCGCTCTCGCCCGATGGGAAGTACCTGTTCAGCGCCAACGGACCGTCCAACGATGTGTCGGTTGTCGACCTCGCCACCAACAAGGAAACCACGCGGATCAAGGCCGGAGAGAGTCCGTGGTCCGTGGCCATCGTGCCCGTCAATTGAGCGGCGGCGCGGATCACTTTCCGACGATGAAGACTTGCTGCGTCGTGATGCTGCGCGTGAAACCGTCCTTGTAGGCGCGCGCACGGACGACCGCGGGATCCGTGAGCTTGATGGGCTTTTCATAGCGCGCATCGTCGGGCCCCGGCACGCTCCCATCCAGCGTGTACCGAATGTCGGCACCGGGCTCGCGTTCAGTCATCGATATTTCGACCGGTCCGCCGAAAGTCCCGCCTTGTGGCGACATCGAGGGCGGCTCCAATACCGTGCGCCCGGGCAGGCTCGTGATCCAATCCTGCAGCAGCGCCACGCCCTTGGTGTCGATGGTTTCGCGCGCCACCGGCGGCATCTTGATGTCGCCGGTCGTGTTCACTCGCATGAACGCGATCGAGCGCCAGATGTCGTGCGGCGAAATGATTCTCGGCCTGTCGATTCCTTGATCGATCAACACCGGCCCATCGACCAGCTGCTGCTTTTCGAGGGGAGTGTCGTAGCGCGCGTCGAAATAGGCGACAGTCCCTCCTGGCCGATGGCATTGCGAGCAGTTTGCGTCCAGGTACGACCGGGCCCGGTCTTGCAGGCTGCGAGTCGTGTCGTCGGCTGCCGCGAGAGTGGGCAGCGCCGCGAGGTCGGTATCGTTCACTTCCGGCGTGAACATTTTCAAATGGTTCCACGCGCGTATCTCGTTGTCCGTCACTCCCGAAGGGAAGCTCAGTGAGCGGTTCATCTGCCGCGCCTTGACGCCCAACACCCCGGAGGTGTTCTTGTTGTGGCATTCCAGGCAATCCGGCCGGCTCGGGAAATACCAGGTCTGATTGTGGACTTGGCCATCCGTCGATTTGATCGGAACCGACTCGGTCCGGCTGGCACTCAACAAATCCGCGTCGCTGTTGTCCGGCCGCCACTTGTAAACGACGCCGTACACTCCGCCGGCGCTGTCGCATACCAACAGGCGCGTCTCGAGCCGGCGCCGGGTCCGCGGGTCGGCCGCGTCGGTTGGCAATTCGAAAGTCTTGACGAAGACCGTGCCCTTGGGAAATACCCAATCGCCCGTGGGCGAATACTTGATCTTTTCGTCAGGCACCGCTACCCAGCGGGTTTTGAGCGCGCCATCGGACCAGAAAGCCACCACGAGGTCGTATGGAATCAGACCTTGGGCGGGGGTCAGGCTGCGCGTATCGCTGAAGGCCCCCGTCTGGGAAAGCAAGGGCGGAATTTTGCCGCTGCCCAGGCGCGGCATGCGCAAATAAGGCGCCGGCGCCACTCTCGTGGACATGCCGTACGGGGCGGCAACACTGCCGGCGGCAGCATGGCCCGCGAACAGCAACAGAGCCAGCGCCGCTCCGGCCAAGGATCGCGCACTTTGCCGGGCCATCAGCCGGGCGGCCTTGCAGATTTGCGCGCGGTTCACGGGCGCCTACCGGTTATTGTCAAAATCATCAGCCTAGTTGTAACGGCCGCCCGCGATTCTTGCAATAGCGATTCGAAAAGGTCATTCACCCGCGCCGCGTCCAGCGGGTAAACTCCTCGCCTCATTCAGCGGCAGGCCAATCTCAATGAGTCGGGAAGATGAAGATCGGATCTTGCATGGCCTGTACTACTATCGCGAGAGCATCGATGAGGAAGTGCTGGTCAGCGGCGACCAGGTTCTGTGGCTTGCGATGCACCCACTGCCTGAGGCCGAAGCCTGGAACAAAGACGGCCAGCTGCAGAGTGTCGATGCATCGGCCTTTCCCGCCGAAGTCCAATCCAAGCTGGTCACCGCGAAGCTGGAATTGCCGCTCCGCTACCTGCAAATCCGGCGCCTGATCAAGTATACGGGCCGCAGCGACGCGACACTCTCCGTCTCCGTGACTTTTGCGGGCGCCGATCGCGCGATCCGCCTGCACACGCGGCGCGGGCGCATGGACCTATGGTACAGGGACCACAAGGATGGCATCCTCGGCATCCTCATCACCGCCTTCGTGTCCTTCATTACGGCCCTGACCACCGTGCTGCTGATGAGGTGATTCGGCGGAAGCCGGACCTGCGTCGAAGATTCCCGGTCCGGCTTGATGTACTGCCGATCGTGCGGAACCCGAGCGGCGCCATGCCCTCGATAGTCAGGCGGTGACCAACGGCGCGGGCGTGCGCAGCCTGCGCAGCGCGGGGTCCTTGACCAGGTGCAGAACGCGCGAGAAGAGATGGTCGTGGGCGTCGGACCGGCCGATATGAATGACGCCGGTGTGTTTCAGATCTTCGGCGAAGATGTCGAGGACGGCTTGGCGGGCATCATCTTCCAGGGCATCGAGCACCTCGTCGATGAGTATCCACGGGGGTGCGTGCAGCACGACGCGCGCGAACGCGAGCGTCTGCTGCTCGTCCTCGCTCAATTCGTGATCCCAGCGGCGAGACACATCCAGCAGGGGCACGAGCCTGTCCAGCTTCAGCCGGGCGAGAGCCTTGGCGTACGCGGCCGCGTCGAAGGCCGCCGTCGCCGACGGATAGGCGAGAACTTCGCGCAGCGTGCCGGGAGGCAGGTAGGGGGTGCGCGGCATGTAGAGCAGCTCTTCGCCTCTGGGGTGGGAAATCTGCCCGGCACCCCATGGCCACAACCCCGCCAATGTGCGAAACAGCAGAGTTTTGCCGGTTCCGGATTCACCGACGATCAACACCTTTTCGCCGGCCCGGATCTCGATGTTCCTTTCCTGCAGCATGGTGGCGCCGGCGGGCGAGCAGATTTCTAAGTCATCGATGCTGATCTTGCCGGGGTCCCCTGCCACGAAAGCGATGCGGCTTTCGACATCGTGCAGCACGTCGGTGTCGATGACGGCGCGGCGAAAGCTCGCGACGCGCAGCAAGGTCGCGCGCCAATCAGCGATGGTGCTGAAATTATCCACGAACCAGCGTAGCGAGGACTGCACCTGATTGAAGGCGCCGGATGCGAGCATGAGCCCGCCGAAAGAGATATTTCCGGCGAAATACAGGGGTGCCGCGACCAGTATGGGAGCGACGAGCGTAAACCATCCGTAGCCGGCGGTGACCCAGGTGAGATTGGTGAGGCCGGTGACCAACCGTCCGGTGGCGGCCAGCACGCCTGCGAGATCTATTTCGATGCGCCGCTCTTCGTCGGCCTCTCCGGCGCTCAGTGCGATGGCATCGATGTGCTCGTTGACCCGAACCAGAGAAAAGCGCATGTCGGCTTCCCGCGCATAACGCTCGGCGTTGCGGTCGACCAGGGTTCGGCCGACCCAGTAGCTCACCAGCGAAGCCGATCCGGAATAGAGGATGGCCGCCCACACCATGTAACCTGGAATCGCGATCTGCCGGCCTCCCAAGTGGAACGCAAAATTGTTCGACAGCGACCACAGCACTTCCACGAAGCTGACCAGCAAAATCGAGGATTGCAGCAATCCGACGCCGAGATCGGCCGACAGTTCGGTGAGGTGGCGCGCATCCTCGTGCATACGCTGGTCGGGGTTCACCCCGATCGCGCCGGAACTGGCGAGCCGGAACGCCCGGCCCGGCTGCATCCAGTTCTGAATCAGATCGCGCGCGAGGCCCTGACGCAGCCTGAGCTTCAGTGTTTCGGTCAGCCAGCGCTGGCCCACGTTCAGAACCAGCAACGCCCCCGCAATGACACCAAAGACGCCCAATTGCACCAGGAATTGCGCAAAGTCATGATGCGAGAGCGCATCATAGAACGGCTGGTTCCAAGTATTGAGTCGTATCTGCCCGTAAGCGGTTGCGGCGATGACCACGAACAGCGCGCCCGACAGATAGAGCAGCTTGTTGCGCACTGGCGCCGCCCACAAGGCCCGTACCATCATGCCGAGTTGCGGCAGGAGGCTGGAATTGGCAATCTCTTCGGAATTCGATTCAAGATTCATGCAGGCGCCTCGGGAGCCATGTGACTACGCCATTATCAGGGCAATGCCGCCGCCGGGGAGGAGAATTAAAGTGAGCCGGGTCGAAACCCTGATCGGCAAGATGACGTTGGCCGAGAAGCTCGGCCAAATGACCATGACCGCCTCCAGCTATGCGGTGACCGGGCCCATCATCGCCGGCGATTCGACCGATGCCATCAAGGCCGGCACGATCGGCAATCTGCTCAATATGGTCGGGGCGGCCCATGTACGCGAGATGCAGCGGCTGGCCGTGGAGGAATCGCGCCTCGGCATTCCATTGCTCATCGGGTTCGATGTCGTGCATGGACATCGCATAGTGTTTCCGGTGCCCTTGGGCGAAGCGTCGCTGTTCGATCCTGAAACCTGGGCACTGACCGCGCGCGAGTCCGCCAAGGAGGCCGCGGCAGACGGTCTGGCCATGACTTTCGCACCCATGCTGGATGTCGCGCGGGATCCGCGTTGGGGGCGAATCGTCGAGGGTCCAGGCGAGGACCCCTGGCTCGGCGCGCGCATCGCGGAGGCAAAAGTCCGGGGTTTTCAAGGCACCGGTCTCGCTGCGGCGGACGCGCTCGCAGCCGTCGCCAAGCACTACTGCGCCTATGGCGCGGTCACCGCCGGACGCGACTATGCGTCGGTCGACATCTCCGAACGAACCTTGCGTGAGGTATACATGCCGCCGTTCGCGGCGGCGGTGGCGTCCGGAGTGGCGGCCATCATGCCTGCATTCACGGACCTCGCCGGCATACCCGTGACGGCGAACAAGGAGCTGCTGCGCGGCTGGCTGCGCGGCCGTTGGGGTTTCAAGGGCGTGATCATCAGCGACTATAACGCCATCGCCGAACTGATCCACCACGGCATAGCCGCCGACCTGGCGGAGGCGGCCGCCCACGCGCTGAAGGCCGGAGTGGACATCGACATGATGGCCGATGCCTATCGGCGCGGGTTGCCCATGGCGCTCGAGCGCCGCCTCGTGAGCATGCCGCAGATCGACGAGTCGGTGCGGCGGGTTTTGACCCTCAAGGAGCAACTGGGCCTTTTCGACGATCCTTATCGCCGCGGCAAGGTTCCCGAATCTGCCGCGGCTCTACTTCATCGCCGCCGGATCGCGCGCGAACGTGGGCGCCCGCGCCATCGTCCTGTTGAAGAATGACCGGGATACCCTGCCGCTCACGGGGGCGCCGCGGCGGCTCGCCGTCATAGGCCCGCTGGCGGATGCGCCGGCGGAGATGCGCGGGCCTTGGCGGGGAGCCGCCGGTACGGACGGTCATGTGAGCGTCGTCGCGGGCTTGCGCGCCAGCCTCCCGAACTCTCAGGTGCTGCATGCGCCGGGTGTCGCGATCGAGAGCGAGGATGTGTCGGGCATTGCCGCGGCACTCGATCTGTGCGCGGCGGCCGATGCGACCATTCTTTGCTTGGGAGAGGCTGCGGCCATGAGCGGAGAGGCGGCGTGCCGCGCGCATCTGGGCCTGCCCGGAAAGCAGCGGGATTTCGCCGAGGCTGTCTTCGAGCGCGTTCGTGCTGCGGGCAAGCGTGTGATCGTGGTCCTGTTCTCGGGCCGCCCGCTGGCGGTTCCCTGGCTCATCGAGCAGGCGGACGCCGTACTGGCCGCGTGGTTCCTCGGCAGCGAGGTCGGGCAATGCAATCGGCGATGTCGTGACGGGACGGGTCTCCCCGAGCGGCCGCACACCGGTGACCTGGCCGCGGGCAGTCGGGCAGATTCCGATCTTCTTCGGCGAGCGGCCCGAGCGGCCGGCCGGCGGATCCGAAGGACCACTACACCAGCAAGTATCTCGATGTGCCGAACGAGCCCCTGTTTCCCTTCGGCCACGGGCTCAGCTATGGCCGATTTGCCATCTCCAATCTGCGCGTGACGCCCATCGATGCGGAGGATGTCGACACGGTGCAGATTCGCGTCGACGTGCGCAATGAGGGCGCGATGGCGGCGCAGGAGACGGTTTTTCTATTCACTCACGACAAGGTCGCCAGCGTGGCGCGGCCGCTGCTCGAACTCAAAGGTTTCGCCAAGATCGACTTGCGTCCCGGCGAGGCGGGGACCGTGGCTCTCTCCTTGCGTGCCGAGGAACTGCGGTTTCTCGGAATCGATCTCGAGCCGGTATTCGAGCCCGGCGAGGTGGAGATACTGGTGGGACCCTGCGCCGACCGATCGAAGCTGCTGGCCGCAACTATCCGTTTGTCATGGTCGCGACCCTGCTGAGCCGGAGCCGCAGGCCCAGTGAAAGATGGCTTCGCTCTGCGTGCCGGGAACGATGGGATCCCACGGGGCTTCCTTCGGGTCGGACGCCTGGCTCTGCTGGCTGCCGGTAAGATTGTTGCCGGCGTAATAAACGATCAAAAGAACCTTGGCCTGCGCTTTCGCGCAGTCGTACTGTACTTTCTCGACGCTGCTCATGTACCCATCGCCGCTGGGGTTCGTGCACCGCCTCTGGAAATTCCTGCCTCACCCAGGCGGTCACCTGATGGCCTGACCGCTTGAATTGATGATCGGTGCTATACGTCGCCCAAGAACCGTCGGAAGCCACCGTCTTGAATACCCAGCCTCCCGCCGACATGGGGTCGAGAGTGCGCACCCACGACATCGGGTCTGCCCGCCGCGTCGCTCGCTGCTGGGCCAGCAAATCGGCCTTGGCCTTGGCCTCCACCTGCATCTGGGCCCGCTGCGCCTCCCATTGCTTTTGTTCCTCGGGAGTCTGTCCGGCGACGATCGAATAGTGCATCGCGCCCGCAGCGAGCAGCGCAGTGGCCGCAATCCACCGAGAATTAGTCCGGCTCATCGAAACCCCACCTCATTCAGGCGCCTCGTCAAGGGCGCGGTATGACCTGGTAATTGTAGGCGACCCGATAATAGTAGCGGCGTACGAATCGGCCGTCACGGGTCAGCACTTCGACCTCAACCGGCCCCAAACGTTCGGCATGGGATCGTATGGCTTCGCCGTCGAGGTCCGCAGGATCCCACGCGACCAGCAGCAGGGTTCTACCCACCTCGGTTTGCGCAGGTGTCCAGCGTTCGAACATCAAACCGTTTCCTCCGAACAAATGCACGCTCGATGTCGGCAGCACCGTTTTGTTGGGTCCGGTTCCGTAAAATGCCAGTTCGCTGGCGATGGCGTAGCGATCCATGCCGACGATCACGGGGTCGACGCCGGTCTCCTTACGGACCGCCGCCGCTATCTCCAAAACCCGGTGACTGAGATCACGCCAGCCCACCGGAATCAATTCTATGTGCCGGTTATAGCCGAGTCCGGGAAGCCCCAGCACCAGATAATGCAAGCCCGCGCCGTAGACCAGCAGCATCGTCACGAGCGTCGGCGTCCACGCCGCGCGGATCCACGCCCGCAGACCGCTCAACCGGCCGGTCGCGATCATGCCTGCCGCCATCAGGGGGAGTGCGGCCATCCAGGGCGCGCCGGTCCAGTCGAGCTTTACTTCATGGCGCAGGCTGAAGGCGGCGAACACCGCCAGTGGGACGAGAATCGCCGTGTTGACGAACAGCCGGCGTCGCGCAGCTTCTTCGCCATCGACACTCCCTGCAGGTTTGGCGAGGAGTGCGGCCGCGACGGCCACCACGCCGGTGGGCGTAATGAGCACCAGAGCGGAGGCAAGCAGCTTGTGGAGCGAGAATCTGGGAGCCTCCGCGAGGCGCCGCGAGGTCTGGAATGCGAAGGAGGCCCATTCATGCTGTACGTTCCAGATGATGACGGGGGAGAAGACCGCGAGGGCAACAAGAGCGGCGGCGTAGGGCTCCCAGCGCGACCACCAGCGCCGTGATTTGCGATCCCAGAGCATGAAGATCAGCGTGACCGGAACGAGCAGGGCGATGGAATATTTCGAGATCGCGCCCAGTCCCAGCGCAAGTCCGACACGCCACCAGGCATCGGAGCGGCCCGCGACCAGCGCACGTTCGAGGTAGTAAAGCGATGCGGCCCACGCGGCGGTCAGGGGTGCATCGGGGGTCATGAGCAGACCCGAGAGGAAGAAGAAGGGCAGCACCTGCGACAACACCAGAGCCGCCCGCGCGCCGGCCTCTCCCAGCAGATTCCGCGCCAGGCGATAGGCAAACACGGAGGCGATGATTCCGCTGCACAGAGCGCCCATGCGGACCCCGAATGGCGACTGGCCGAATAGGGCCGTACCGGCCCTGATCAGCCACGCCACCATCGGCGGGTGGTCGAGATACCCGATATCCAGATGCCGCGAGTATTCCCAGTAGTACGTCTCCTCTGGAAGGAGTTCGACCGATCCCAGGTATACCAAGCGAAGCGCCAGGGCATAGACGACGAGGCCGATGGTCAGCGTGCGCGCGCTCGCGGCGCGTTCTGCAGGCAAGAGGGCTTGCGAATACCCGGGAATCGTGACCGCCAGCCCCGTGAGCACCGCGAAAACGATGGATATTTGCGCCGGCCAGCCCCAGCTTTGCACTAGAAAGCCCAACACGCCGCCGCGCAGGAACAGGGCCATCAAGCTCACCGCGAGCAGGCGGCAATGCAGGCGCCAGTCCCACATTCGCTCCGCTACAACGGCCGTCGAGCGAGCTTTCAGCAGCAATTTCAAAGCGATGGCTGCCGCGAAGCTCGCGATATGGCTGAACCGCAACGGCATCCCATAGCCGAACAAAGCACAGAAAACGACGGCGTCGAGAAGCGCCGCCGGCGCCACCGCGGCGAAGCGGTTCAGCGTTTCATTGTCCTGAAGCAGTGGCGCCCACCTGTCGGAGTTTCTGTCAATTTTGGAGCGCAGACTGACTGCATCATTTCGTGCGTCGGCGCCCCCGGGTGTTTATAGTAACAACGATAAACGGCGGGCGCTTGGCGAAACCGAAGACTTCCTTGAAGATGAAACACGAATTACACATCGCCGAACCCCATCAACCGCCCGAGACCTCTTTCGAGGGGTCGATCCCGGCTCAGGCCCTGCCGCGGCCGGGCCCTGAACTATCGGTCATCGTGCCGACATTCAACGAGAGGGACAATATCGCCGAGCTCATCGGACGGCTCGTGCTCTGTCTGGGGGATCGTTCGTGGGAGGTCGTATTCGTCGATGACGATTCTCCCGACGGCACCGCCGACGTCGTGCGCGAATACGCGGCAGCGGACAGCCGGGTCCGTTGCCTGCAGAGAATCGGCCGACGCGGCCTATCCTCCGCCTGTATCGAGGGCATGCTCGCCACCTCGGGGCCTTATGTCGCGGTGATCGATGCCGATTTACAGCACGATGAGCGGCTGCTGCCGCAGATGCTCGATCTACTGAAGCAGGGCGGCGATACCGATATCGTGGTGGGCAGCCGGTACGCCCCCGGGGGCGATATCAGCGATTGGGATGCGCGGCGGGCCCGCATGAGCCGTCTCGCCATGCGCCTCAGCCGGGTGCTGGTACCCGCCGAATTGACGGATCCCATGAGTGGATTTTTCATGATGCGCCGGTCCGTATTGCAGGGCTCGGTGCACAGGCTCTCAGCGATCGGATTCAAGATCCTGACCGACCTGTTCGCATCCTACCCTAGGCCGCTGCGTTACAAGGAGCTGGCCTACCGGTTCAGGGTACGCCGCGCGGGCGAGAGCAAGGTCGATTCGGTGGTCGCATGGGACTACCTCATGCTGCTGCTCGACAAATTGGTGGGCCGCTGGATACCCGTACGTTTCCTCGCCTTCTCGATTGTCGGAGCCGCGGGAGTGGGCGTGCATTTCGCGATTCTCACGATCGTCTTCCAGGCAATGCACAGCCGCTTCGTGGTGGGCCAGGCAGTCGCGACCCTGGGCGCCATGACGTTCAATTACACCGTCAACAATGCGCTCACCTACCGCGACATGCGGTTGCAAGGGCTGCTATGGCTGCGCGGCTGGGTATCTTTCGTGCTGGCGTGCAGTATCGGCGGGGCCGCGAACATTGGCGTGGCGTCCATGGTCTATGGTTTGGGCCGTGGGTGGTCCCTCGCCGCGGTGGCGGGAATACTGATCGGAGCGGTCTGGAATTACGCCGTCACGATGATGCTGACGTGGGGCCGAAAGCGCCGCTGAGATTACGGCGTCTGACGCCGCCGGGCACCCGCTGCCTCGACTCCGTATCCGCCGCACATTTCGCGTGCGATCTCACGTGCCACCCTCGTATCCAGGGTTCTGGCGCGACTGCCCGTGAGCAATGCGCCAAGCTCGGCAAAAGTCGCGCAGGAGAATAGGGCGATTCCCCCTCCGATGACGAGCACGGGCAGGAGTACGAACCAGGCGATGACGCAACCAAGCGAGAATAAAACGGCCTTCAAGGACATTGCTGATCTACTCCCACGGCGTTCCGCGATGTGCTCATCGCTATTGCATGATGCCAGGGGAATATCGCTTATTAGTCCGACGCAAACGTTGATCCATTTCTCAATTCCGAGAAAAAGTTTGCCGCAGCCCCCGACAATGAGTTATGAGGAAGCCAATGTTGCCGATGCGAGCACGCTGCCGGCGGCGCCATCCTGTGTCTGCGTCGCGAGCGCCGGCGCGTCGGCGGCGTCGAGCGGCAAGGTCAGCGAAACACGCAGGCCGGGTTCGCGGTCGGACAATGACAGGGTACTGCCATGCAGCTTCGCCACCGCCTGCACGAGGCTCAGGCCGAGGCCGACGCCCGGAGTGCCGCGGCTGGCGTCGCCGCGATAGAAACGCTCCACGACTTTGCTTTTTTCCGAATCCCGGATTCCCGGGCCGTTGTCCGCTACTGAGATCTCGGCCGTGCCGTCGCCGCGTTTGAGCACGGCAACCTCGATGGTCCCGTTCGCAGGCGCATACTTCAGCGCGTTGTCGATCAAATTGCTCAAGGCCTGAGCGAGCAGAATGGGGTCGCCGAGCACCGACGCCGGACCATCCGATCGAAACAACGGATGGATGTTCTTGAGCTCCGCGGCGGGCGCATAGAATTCCACGGCATTCTCGGCCAGGTCGGTTGCATCGAGCGACACGAAGCCGGAGCGGCGCATGCCGGCATCGATTTCCGCAAGCCGCAGCAGGGCGTCGAATATGCGGATCACCCGGTCGACATCCGCAACCGCGCCGTCGATTTCCGCGTACGTCTGCTCGGGCGGCGGCCGGATGAGCGCCAGCTCCTCGAGCCGCGAGCGCAACTCCGCCAGAGGCGTGCGCAAGTCGTGGGCGATGGAATTGGAAACGTTGCGCACGCCATGCACCAGCAATTCGATCTGTTCGAGCATGCCGTTGATGGTGCGCGACAAAGTGTTGAGTTCATCGTCGTTCAGCTGCGTCGGCAGGCGATGCTTCAGATCGCCGTGAATGATCGCCGACACCGTCTGGCGGATGCTGTGGATCCGCGACATCAGCGCGCGCCGGGTGATGAGGCCGATCAGCAGCCCGGCAATCGACAGTACCGCGATGGCGGCGGCCAGGCCGTACCAGAAATGAGTCTGCAGCGGCGCAAAGAGCGCGTTGTCCCTGCCCACGAGCAGGTTGTAGCCGCCGCCCAGCGGGGTGACGTGCACCAGAGCCGTTTGAAGGCCCCGGTCACGCACGTTGAACTTGATCGTGTAATTGCCGGAAGTGGCGGGCACGGTCGCCGGCCATGCGGACAGATTGCCCGCCAGCGGATGCATCGACGCATCGGTGAGCAGCAGTATGCGTTCTCCCGGCGATCTGCATTTGTACGCGGGTATCGATGAAGGACTTCAGCCCGTCTGCACCGTCGCGTCGAAAGACATCGGCCAGGCGCTGCGCGTCGGCCTGCAGAAATTCCTGGCGGCCCTCTTGAATGGTGACCTGCCAGGCATACCACAAAGGCGCCGCAAACAGCACCAAGGCCGTGATTCCCAAGACGACATAGCCGACCGCCAGCGACAATGCGGACGAGCGGATCAAGCTAGTCGCTCGCGGTCACCGTATAGCCGGCATTGCGCACGGTGCGCAGCAGCGGGCGCTCGAACTCGGCGTCGATTTTCTGCCGCAGCTTGCTGATGTGCACATCGACGACATTGGTCTGCGGATCGAAGTGATAGTCCCATACGTTCTCCAGCAGCATGGTCCGGGTGACCACCTGGCCTGCATGGCGCATCAGGTATTCGAGCAGCTTGAATTCGCGCGGCTGCAGCGCAATCGGCCGATCGCCCCGCGTTACCTTGCGCGTCAGCGGATCCATATGCAAGTCGCCGACGGTGAGCGGGATCTCGGTATTGATGCCCTGCGCGCGGCGATGCAGTGCGTCGAGGCGCGCCAGCAGCTCGCCGAAGGCAAACGGCTTGGTCAAATAGTCATCGCCGCCGCTGCGCAGCCCGCGGATGCGGTCGTCGACCTCCGAGAGCGCGCTCAAGATCAGTATCGGCGTGCGCTTGCCGGTTTTGCGCAGCACTTCGATGATGGCGAGGCCATCGATGTCGCCCGGCAGCATGCGATCCATGATGATCACATCGTAGGGTTCGCTGGCGGCGAGGAACATGCCGTCACGGCCGTTGGCCGCGTGGTCCGTGGTGTGGCCGGCTTCTTGCAGGCCCTTGACGACGAATTGGCTGACCCGCTCGTTGTCCTCGACCAGCAGGATCTTCACGCGGTCCCCCCGGTTGTCGGCACGGTGTGTTCGTGCGAGCGCGGCGGCGGTTCCAGCGAGGGTGTGTCCGGATGCTTTTTACGGTGGCGACGCTTGAACCGCAGGCTGAGTTCATCCAGATACAGATAAATGACGGGCGTGGTGAACAGCGTCAGGGCCTGGCTCAGCACCAGGCCGCCGACCATGGTGTAGCCCAGCGGCTGACGCAGCTCCGAGCCCGTGCCGTGCCCCAGCGCCAAGGGCAGCGCGCCCAGCAATGCCGCCATCGTGGTCATCATGATGGGCCGGAATCGCAGCAGGCACGCCTGGCGTATGGAGTCATGCGGCGACAGATGCTGTTCGCGCTCGGCCTGGATCGCGAAGTCCACCATCATGATGCCGTTTTTCTTCACGATGCCGATCAGCAAGATGATGCCGATCAGCGCCATCACCGACAGATCGATGTGAAATATGAACAGCACCAGCAGTGCCCCGACGCCGGCCGACGGCAGGGTGGAGAGAATGGTCAGCGGATGGATGTAGCTTTCATAGAGCATCCCGAGAATGATGTACACGGCCACCAGCGCCGCAAGAATCAGATAGGGCTGGCTCTTCAGGGAACTCTGGAAGGCCTGCGCGGTGCCCTGGAAGTTGCCGGTGATGGTGGCCGGCAGACGCATCTGCGCCGATACGCGCTCGATGCCGGTGACGGCATCGCCCAGAGCCGCGCCCGGCGCCAGATTGAACGATATCGTCACAGCCGGAAATTGCCCTTGATGATTGATCGACAGGTAGGTAACGTGCCGGGTGTCGTACTTGGTCATCGCGGAGAGCGGCACCATCTGGCCGTTCAAGGGCGATTTCATATACAGCTTGCCGAGCGATGCAGGATCGGTCTGCAGGGATGGGGTGATCTCCAGCACGACGTGATAGCTATTCGCCTGGGTGAAGAATTGCGCCGCCTGCCGCTGGCCGTAGGCATCGTACAGCGCATTGTCGAGGGCCGCCGGCTGAATGCCGAAGCGCGCAGCCTGCATCGCGGTCGATGGTCAGCGACGAGCATGCCGCTGGTGGTCTGCTGGTCGGAGGCCACGTCGCGCAGCATGGGCAGCTTCTGCAGCTCCGCGAGCAGCCGCGGCGCCCAGTCGTTGAGCTCGTCGATGTTCGAATCCTGCAGCGTGTACTGATACTGCGTGCGGGTGGTGCGGCCGCCTACGTTGAGATCCTGCGCCGCCTGCATGAACAGGGTGGCACCCGGCACCTTGGCGAGCTGCGGCCGCAGACGGTTGATGATCTGATCGGCGGTCGCGTCGCGATCGTCGAACGGCTTCAGGCCGATGACCACGAAGGCATTGTTGATGGGCCGGCTGCCGCCGATACCCGTGCCGTAGCTCTCGACGGCCGGGTCCTTCGCGACGATATCCATGATGGCGTGCTGACGGCGCGTCATCTCGTCGAAGGAAATATCCTGCGGCGCGTCGGACAGGCCTTGAATGATCCCGGTGTCCTGCTGCGGGAAGAAACCCTTCGGGATATAGATGTACAGGGCGACGGTCGCCGCCACAGTGATGATGAACGTCATCAGCGTAGCCCGCCTGTGATCCAGGCAGAAGTCCAGGCCGCGCGTGTATGCGGCCAACAGGCGATCGAAGGCGCGCTCCACCACCATGTAGGCCTTGCCGTGCTTCACATGCTTCTCGTCCCGCAGATACAGGGCGCACATGGTCGGCGAGAGCGTCAGCGACACGAAGGCCGAAATGACGATGGTCAGCGTCATGGTGATCGCAAATTCGCGGAACAGGCGGCCGATGATGCCGCCCATCAGAAGCAAGGGAATGAACACGGCGATCAGCGATACGCTGATGGACATGATGGTAAAACCGATCTCGCCCGCGCCCTTGAGCGTCGCTTCCAGCGGCGACAGACCTTCCTCGATGTGGCGGTACACGTTCTCCAGCATCACGATGGCATCGTCGACGACGAAGCCGACGGCGATGGTCAGCGCCATCAACGACAAGTTGTCCAGGCTGTAATTGAGGACGTACATCATCGCCGCCGTACCGAGCAGCGCCAGCGGCACCGTCACGCCGGGAATGATGGTGGCCCAGGCATTGCGCAGGAACAGAAAAATCACCATGACCACCAGTGCGATGGTCAGGACCAGCGTGAACTCCACGTCCTTCACCGCGGCCTTGATGGTGGTGGTCCGGTTCGCGACCGTATCGACCTTGATCGACGGCGGCACGGAAGCGAGCGCATGCGGCAGCAGGGTTTGGATGCGCTGCTCCGCATCGATGACATTGGCGCCGGGCTGCTTGTAGACCAGCAGTAGAATCCCGTTGTGGCCGTTTTGCCAGGCCGTCAGCAGGTTGTTTTCCGGGCCATCCACCGCGACGCCGATGTCGCGGATGCGCACCGGCGCGCCGTTCTTGTAGGCCACGATCACATCGTTCCAGGGAGCGGCCTTGAGCAGCTGATCGTTGTCGTAGATCGTCATGCTGCGTTTCGGGCCGTTGATGGCACCCTTC
This sequence comes from uncultured Gammaproteobacteria bacterium, assembly GCA_963807505.1. Classification (GTDB taxonomy): domain Bacteria; phylum Pseudomonadota; class Gammaproteobacteria; order Steroidobacterales; family Steroidobacteraceae; genus Bog-1198. Next base: position 991,145 of record CAWECC010000004.1, read on the forward strand.
GGCTGGTCCACTGTGGCTACTGCGATCACACCGGCTACGTCCTCCATTTGCAAGCCGAGCGCGGCTAGCCGGGAGGGATCGATCTGCACACGCACGGCGGGCTTCTGCTGTCCGCCGATCGCCACCTGCGCGACGCCTTGAATCTGCGAGATCTGCTGCGCCAGGATGTTCTCGGAATAATCGTCCACGGTGGTGACGGGCAGCACGTCGGAGTGCACCGACAGGATCAGAATCGGCGAGTCGGCGGGGTTGACCTTGCGATAAGTCGGCGGCGTCGGCAGGTTTTTCGGTAATTGACCGCCGGCCGCGTCGATTCCGGTTTGCACGTCCTGAGCGGCCGCGTCGATGTTGCGGTTCAGATCGAATTGCAGAGTGATCAGCGAAGTGCCCAGCAGGTTTTGCGAGGTCATCTGCGACAGGCCGGAGATTTCCGCGAATTGGTATTCCAGCGGCGTCGCCACCGTGGCAGCCATGGTCTCGGGACTGGCTCCCGGCAGCTGCGCCGTGACTTGAATGGTCGGGAAGTCAACCTGCGGCAGCGGCGCCACGGGCAGAAGGGGATAGACCACCAGTCCGACGAGAAAAATACCGCCCATCAGCAGGGACGTGGCGATGGGGCGCCGGACGAAGGGTTCGGAAATGCTCATGAGTCTTTGGCAGCCGCTTTGGCACCGCCGGCGGAGGCCTGCGCAGCCGCCGCCCGGACGTGCACGCCGGGCTGCAGGCGGTATTGATTCGTGGTCACCACGCGTTCGTTCAACGCGAGGCCGGAATTGACGATGGTCAGGCCGGCGTTGTCTTCGCCGATTTTCAGCGGCCGTACTTCCACCGTGGAGTCCGCTTTGACCACATAGGTGAAGGGGCCGTTGGGTCCCAGCTGCACCGCTGCCGTCGGCAGCGCCAGTACATTTTTCGCGGTGCGTATCAGAACGCGGGCGTTGACGTACTGTCCCGGCCAAAGCGTGTTGCGGGCGTTGTTGAAAATGGCTTTGAGCCGCGCGGTGCCGGTGGTCTGGTCTATTTCATTGTCGATGAGAGAGAGCGTGCCTTCATCCAGCTCGGTATTCCCGTCCCGCGAGACCGTCGAGACCTTGAGCGGGCCCGCGGCCAGTCCGGCGCTGACCGCGGCCAACTCTTCCTCGGGCAGAGTGAAGATCACCGTGATGGGCTGCACCTGCGTGACGACGACGATCCCGGTGGTCGCCGCCGCGTGCACGATGTTGCCCGGATCCACCAGACGTATGCCGGTCCGGCCTTCGATCGGCGATACGATCCGCGTGTAATCGAGCTGGGTCCGCGCATTGTCGATGACCGCCTGGTCGACCAGCAATTGGGCGGTGAGCTGATCGACCGTCGCGTACTGGGTGTCCACGGTTTGCTTGCTGGCCAAATCCTGCGGCTGCAGCAAGGTGTAGCGCGCGAGATCCCGCTTGGCGTTCGCCAGCAAGGCCGTATCCTTGGCCTTGGTGGCAACCGCCTGGTCATACGCCGCCTGATTCGGACGGGGGTCGATTTGCGCCAGCAGGTCGCCCTTGTGCACGGTTTGACCTTCGGTGAACCCTATCTTCTGGATTTCTCCGTCCACGCGTGCGCTCACCGTCACCGTGTAGAAGGCTTGAACGGTGCCCAGCCCCGAGAGATAAATCGGCACGTCCGCGTGCGCGACGGTCGCGATATCGACAGCGATCGTCTGTGCCGACTTGTTCGCGGCGGCATCGGCCGGCTTGTGCAGCACGCGCCACGCAATCAGCAGCAATGCCGCCGCGCCGAGCGCCCACATCCAAGTGCGTTTGCCGCCGGTGCCTTTGGCCCCGGTTTCGTTGGCAGGATTCGAGAGTTCGTTCATCGGTGTGTTACCCCTGATGCCAACCGCCACCGAGCGCGGTGAACAGGTCCACCAACGCCTGCAGGCGTAGAAAATTGTCTTGTACCAGCTGATCCTGTGCGCTGAACAGCGCATTTTCAGTATTCAGCACCGTCAGAATGTTCACTGTTCCCGCGGACATCTGCCTTTCAGCGAATTCAAACGCACGCTTCGCCGTGGTTACCGCTTCCTGCTGTCGCTTCTGCAGCTCGGCGGTCTGCTGCGTTGCGACGAGCGCGTCTTCGACGTTGCTGAACGCAGTAAGTACCGTCTTGTGATAGGTGGTCAGCAGCTCGGTGTAGCGCGCCTTGCTGAACGCCACCTGGGCCCGCAGTGCACCGCCGTGGAAAATCGGCTGAGTCAAACCCGCGGCGATCGAGTAAACCTGATTCGCCGGGCTCACGAGCCCCGCCAGCGCCGTGCTCTCGTAGCCGCCCCCCGCGGTCAGCTGGATGTCGGGAAACAGGGCCGCCCGCGCGACCGTGATGTCCGCATTGGCGGCGATCAAATTTTGCTCCGCTTCGGCCACATCCGGGCGTCGGGACAGGAGTTGCGAGGGCAGCCCCTCGACGATGGCCGGACTCGACAGCTGCGTCAGCGTGCCCGCCTCGACGTCAACCGATTCCGGTATTTTGCCGATGAGCACGGCAAGCGCATGCACGGTCTGGCGAAGTTGCTGCTGCAGCGGCGGGACGGCGGCGTTCAGCAACGCTACTGCGGTTTCTTGCTGCGCGACATCGAGTCCGGTGGCCGTGCCGGCCGTCTGCTCGAGCCTGAATCCCTTGAGGATTTTTTCACCGTTGTCGAGATTCTGCTGCGCCACCTCGAGACGGTCCCGCAGCTCGAGCGCTTGAAAATAGGTCGTGGCCACGCTGCTGATCACGGTCAGCGCCACGCTCTGCTGGTCGTAGCGGCTGGCCGCCGCGGCAGCGCGGGCGGCGTCGCGCGTGGCGCGATTCTTGCCCCAGAAATCGAGTTCGTAACTCGCCGTCAACTCGGGATTTAATTCATTGAACAACCCGTCCGCTTGTTCACTGGTGATGAATCCGCGCTGGCGGGAGGCGTTGATCCCGGCGTCGAGCGATGGAAGCAGGGCGGCCCCGGCGATGCGCGCCTGTTGGTCCGCCTCCTGAACGCGCGCGATGGCGCCTGCCAGGTCATCGTTGTTGCGCTCGGCTTCGGCGATCAATTCGTCGAGCGTGGTCGATCCGAATCCATGCCACCATTCGGCATCGGGCCAGACCGAGGACTTTGCAGCGTTCGCATCGCCCGCCGTTTCATGCCATTGCGCCGGCGGCGGGATATCCGGCCGCTTGTAGGTGGGCCCGACGCTGCACCCGACCAGTAACATAGTGGCGCAGCCCATAAGTGCCAACGCGGAGGGTTGCCATTTCATGCCCGCCACCCTGAGCCGGCGGCCATTAAACACGAATGGTCGGATTATTAAGATCCGTTAATGGAAGCGCAGGCCTTCGCGACTGGGTGCCGTAGGCGCCCGGGGGCATCGTTATTGCTTCAGCCGGCGCTCCGGGGGCAGATGGGCATCGATGAGCGCGCGCACGGCGGGCAGCGCCGCGCAAATCGGCCCGCTGCCCAGCGGGAAAACCAGGCGCGTGAAATAACCGCCGTCCAGCAACAACATGAGGGCATCGCCGAGCGTCTCGGAATCGCGAGTTTCCATGGCCTCAGCCAGGGCATGCAGCCGCTGACGCACCTTTTCTTTGTACGCGCGCACCAGCGTACTCAATTCGTCCTCGTCGCCGGAGAGCTCCGCCGCCGCGTTGCCGAGTGCACAGCCCCGGCATTCATTGGATTTTGCTATTTCAAATTGCGCCTCGAACAGTGCCTCGACCTGGCGGCGCGGATTGCCGGGATATCGCCCCACGGCTGCATCCCACCAAGCCCAATACTCGCGTTCCCGCTCGCGCAGGTATTCGGTGACCAGCGCATCCTTGGACGCGAAGCTGCGATAAAAGCTCATTTTGTTGGAACCGGCTTCCGCGGCGATGGCATCGACGCCCACACCGCGGATACCGTGGCGATAAAAGAGGTCGCACGCCGTTTCGAAGATGCGGTCGCGCACGCGCGATTTGGTGCTCGGTAGGGTTGCGACGGGCTCCGCCTGCCCGGGGCTCATGCCTGATGTATCGTTGCTCATAGCCAACAACTCATTGTCGCGTTACTTACCAGTAACTCACATGGACAAGATCGTCGCCGCAAAGTTCGAAGTCAAGCTTTGGCCGAGCAGGCCGGTGCCACCCGTTCCGAGCGACCCGCCCTCAGGCGGTCGGGTTGGCCGGGTGCGAGGAGCTGGAGCTCTGCCGGGTGGCCTGGTGGTCGGGGTTCGAGTTTTCGCCCGGCATCGAGGGCGGGTGAAAGAATTCCTTGACCAACAACTCCTGCACCAGGTGCACCAAGCCCAATAGCACCAGGACGCCAAAAGCGACTATCGACGCGGTCAATATGACGAGGCGCATGAGCCACCCTCCGTTTGATCGTCAGTGCCGTGTTGCACGGCGTTCAAAGATGTCCGAGACAACCGGCGCAGGCGGGCGTCGGGACGGACTCAATCACCGGATTTTTGTGCACCGCGCCGCGCTTCCAGGCGAGCACGATGTACGCGTATAGCCAAAGACCGAGGGCAATCATAGTGCCGCCGGGCAGGGACAGCACCTCGGGATCGAAGCTGGTTCCGACCGTTTGGATTCCAGCCGCGATCCGGCTGGTGCTCGACTCGATGAAATGATTCATTCCTACCTCCTGGCCGCCGCATCTCGCTGCTGCCTGAACAACATATGCCTGGGCAACAATTTGGCCCAAAAAAAAAGCTCAAACGTTGGCCAGCATGCGCTTCAATATTTTCTCGACCTCCCGCACTTGGGTCTTGGTTACGCCCTTCAACAATCGATTCACCACCTTGGTGAGGCAGGCCTGCATCTTCGGAAATGCAGCCTTGCCAGCCTCGGTTACTTCGAGAGCCATCGTCCGGCGAGTATGGGCAAGTGCGACACGCCTGATGAGGCCCTTGGTCTCCAGCCGATCGATCATGCGGCTCATGGCGCCGCGATCGTAGTCCATGTACTTGCACAGCTCGCACGCCGAATTCGCATGCCCCATCAGCACGTTCTTGATGATGATGAACTGGGCCGCGGTGACCTCCAGCGACGCCACCTCCTCGTCGCGCACAAACTCCTGGTCTGTGCCGGTGAGAATGGCCATCCGCACCTGGCTCAATAAAGGCGCCAGGCTATTGCCCAGTTCCGTGGTCTTTGGTTCGTAGACTTCGTTCATGTGCGATCAATCACAACCTATGGCTGCAATATAGTTGCCGCGGCAACAATTGTCAAGGCAGCATGGCGCACCGGGCCGTCGCGCAGGTGCGCTGTGCAGGCAATGATCGGTCGATCAGGTCGGCGAGGTCCGGTCAGGTCGAGGGAGCGGCCAGCGCCCTCAGCAGGTCGCGCCAGCTGACGATGCCCACCGGTTTGGATTCCTCATCGACGATGGGAATGCAGGAAATACGATGCGCCAGCAGCAAGCTGACGGCCTCGGCAACCGTGGCCTGCGGGCGCAATGTGAGGGGATGCCGCGTCATGATTTGATGGACCCGCTTGTTGAGAGTGGCTAGATCTCGCGCGGTTTCCGCTGCGCTGCCCACATAGGGGCTGATGGCTCGGAGAAGGTCGCGGTCCGACACCACGCCGCTGAGCCGCTTATGCTCGTCCACCACCAGTAAGTGGTGAAAACTCATGGTGTCGAAGATCTCTTTGACGATCTCCAAGCGGTCGTCCATTTCGACCGTGACGACGCGCGCCGTCATGATACTGCCCAAAGCCATCGGCACGCCCCTCTGCACGGTGATGTTGACCGGTTCACAAGGTCAGGGGGGATAAGAGGCTGGACGCCAACGTAAAGGCAGCAGTTGGCGTCCAGCCTCTTATCCCCCCTGACCGTGCGCACTGGGCCACTGTACATCACCGCGCGGGAGGTACATCACCAGGGAGCAGATCGGGTGCCCTTGGCGGGGTGGTGTGGAGCGGTGAGATACCGTCAACCGGCCAACATCATGGTGCCGAGGTCTGGTCAGCGCGTCTGGTCTACCCCGCCTGCCGTGCCCAACGGAGGGGTGTCATCATCGAGTTCGAGTCCATCGTCGTACAAGGTGTCCTCTTCGTTGTCGACGCGAACGACTTTGTCCGGATTGCGCGTCTCATCGTATGTGGTGTGGTCGACGGCACGCTTGCGCTCCGAACCGGATAAAGCGTCGCCTCGAAGCTTGCTTTCGGCCGCGGGATCGGTGGCGTCGGGCCGTTGATCGTCGGGTTTCATGTTGCCCATGCTCGGCTCCGTTGAGGAATGAAAGGAGTCCCAGCCTAGTCCCCGTCTGCGGTTCAGGGATGTCCGTGCGCCGGCCCAGGAACTGTAGGCCTTGACCGACAACGCGCGCTGGTACACGACCCGCGACGTTTGTCCGCCACCCGTCGCCGGTTCGCCGGGGACGTCCGGACCCAGTATCCTTCCGACAGAATGACTCATTCCTCCTTCGCGCTATTGTTCGCCGTCGTGGCGTTCGGCTCCGTGACGATCGGCTCCGTGGCGCACGCAGCCGATCCTCAACCGTATCGCGTCGATATTGCTTCGGTCGGTGATGGCAACATGGACTCAACCCTGAAGGCCACCTCTGACTTGCTGGCGCTGCGCGGGACGGCGCCGGTCAGCCCGTTTGGCCTGATCGCGCGCGCGCGCAGCGATGTGGACCGGCTGACCACGGTACTCGAGAGCTTCGGCTACTATCACTGCGCCGTCGCCATCAAGATCAACGGCACCCTGCTCAGCAATCCGGGTCTCGCCGAGACCTTGACTGCATTGCCGAAAGGCAGCGACGCGCAGGTCGCGATCAGCTTGACCCTGGGCCCGCTGTATCACATCGGCAGCATCGATGTTGACGGGGACCTGCCGGAGGGGGTACGTAGCACTCTGGGTTTGACCACCGGCGAGCCGGCTGTCGCGTCGGCTGTGCTCGCGGGAGGCGCGCGGTTGCAGACTGCCTTGCAGGAACGAGGTTACGCCTTCGCCAAGGTGGATCCCCCGGTGGCCTACGAATCGGCGGCTGCGCCGGTACTCGACCTACATTTCAACGTGGTTGTGGGATCGAAGGTGAATATCGGCGAGGTACGCATCGAGGGATTGAAGCGGATGCACGAGCGCTTATTGCGGGCCAGACTCAGGTTGCACACCGGCGATCCCTACAGTCCTTCGGCGATCGAACGGGCACGCAACGATCTATTGGGATTGGGGGTGTTCGGCCAGATCAGCCTGCAGATCGGAACTGCGGTCGATGACACGGGAGGCGTGCCGGTCACCTTCAAGGTACGCGAGCGCGCCCGCCATGCGATTACCCTCGGCGCGGCGTATTCCAGCGATCTGGGCGGCAGTGCCACGGTCACGTGGGCGGACCGCGATGTGTCCGGCAAGGCGGATGTGCTGACCATCAAGGCGTCCGGCACCGACCTTGGCGGCAGCGATACGACGGGTGTGGGCTACAACACGAGCGCCACCTATCTCTTGCAGGATTTCGGCCGGCGCGATCAATCGCTGCAGTTCGCCGTCGGCGCGCTCAAACAATCGCTGCAGGCCTACGACCAGACAGCCCGCACTTCCGGCGTTACTCTGTCTCGCAAGATTTCCAGCCTCTGGACCGCCAGCGTCGGGGGCACGGCGACCGATGAACAAATCGTTCAAAATCTCATCGACTACAATTACACGCTGCTGGCAGTGCCGTTTAACCTGAGCTTCGATTCGACCAAGCTCGCTTCGCCGCTGGATGATCCCCGCCGCGGAATCCGCGCTTCGCTGACCCTGACTCCGACGCTGGCGCTAGGCCATCCCAATGCCACGTTCATCATCACCCAGCTCAAAACCTCGGGCTATTTTGATTTGGATCACTTGCTGCCCATCGATCCCGGGCGTACGGTGCTCGCCGCCAGCGCGTTGGCGGGCGTCGCGCAAGGGGCCGGCGATACCAGCCTGCCCCCCGATCAGCGCTTCTATGCCGGCGGCAGCGGCACGATTCGCGGCTATGCCTACCAGTCGGTGGGCCCTAAGTTCCCCCCCCGGGTCCGGCCGAAAACTTGCCGACCGGCGGTACCTCGATCGAGGCCGGGAGTTTGGAATTGAGGCAGCGTTTCGGCGCCAATTTTGGCGCCGCGATGTTCCTAGACGCCGGACGTGTCAGTGCGAACCTCAGGGCGGTGCCCGGCGAGGCCGCCGTGACGACGGTACCCGGCAAGGTCCCCGCGGGTGTCATGGTGCTTCCCGAGGGCTTGCGCATCGGCGCCGGGGTGGGGGTGCGCTATTACACACCGATTGGACCTATCCGCTTGGATGTCGCCGTACCCGTCAACGCCACCGCCGGCGATCGGATGGTTCCCGGCTATGGTTCCTTTCAGGTGTACATCGGGCTGGGACAGGCATATTGATGCGCAGGGCATTGAAAATCTCCGCGTGGGCGATGGGCGCAGCGGCCCTGCTGACTCTGTTGCTCGGCGGCACAGTATTCATTGCAGGCAATACCGACTCGGGCCGCGCAATGATCGAAAGGCTGACGCTGCGCCTGACCTCGGGCCATGTCGCGTTGTCTGGACTAAACGGTTCGTTTCCTCGGCGATTGACGCTCGAACGCCTGCAGCTCAGCGACTATCGCGGCGTTTGGCTCACCGCGGAGAAGGTGTCGGCCGACTGGTCTCCCATGGCATTGCTGGCGAATAGTATTCGGGTCGAGTCCCTGCATGCCGCGGCCGTCAACATGGAACGCCTCCCGGAATCGCGCCCCAACTCGCCCAGCAGCGGCCCCGTCTCCATACCGCGCATCGACGTCGCCGCAGTGTCGTTCGATACGGTGAAACTTGGCGCTCAGCTCGCCGGTACGCCCGCGACGCTGGCGTTGCGCGGCAATGTGCATCTGCGCTCGGTCCAAGACATGGTCATCGATGCCACGGCACATCGCATCGACGGCGACGGCGACTATGACTTGCAGTTGCGATTCGATCGGAAACGGATGGACGCCGCGTTGACGCTGCACGAACCGGCCGGCGGACCCTTGGAGAATATTCTGCAGCTGCCCGGCCTGGGCGCGCTGGCGGCCACGGTGAATTTGAGCGGGTCGCGCTCCGCGGAGCGCCTCGAGCTGTCCATCGCCGCCGGCGGTCTTCGAGGGCACGCGGAGGGCAGCGTCAACTTCGATGATATGTCGGCGGATCTGGATTTTGCGGTCGATTCGCCGGCCCTGGCCCCGCGGGCCGACCTTGCGTGGGAACGGGCGAGCGTACATGGCCGCTGGCATGGCAGCCTCAAGGCGCCGCGCGCGGATGCACATATCGACATCGATCGATTGCGCCTGCCCGGAGGCGCGCAACTGGCTGCCCTCAACGGCGATGCGAAGGCCGATGCCGGAAGCGCGGCATTGCATGCCGTCATCACCGGACTGCGAATTCCCGGACCTCGGCCACAGCTGCTCGAGGATTCGCCCATCACCGTGGATGCGACCATGAGGCTCGATGCGGCCACCCGGCCGCTGGATCTGAGGGCGTCGCATCGATTGTTCTCGTTGCAGGCATCCGCTCCGACGGCGGCCACCAAGGGCAAGCGCAGCGCGACGCTGGAGTTGCGCCTGCCCAACTTGACCGAGCTGGCGGCGATTGCGGGGCAAAACGTTACCGGCAGCGCGCTCCTCAAGGCGCGCTTGCAGGATGACGGCAGCGCGACGCATTTGATTCTCGATGCGAGCGCGGCGCTTCGCCCTGGCAGGGAGATCTGGTCGGGAGCGGTGGGGGACAGGGCCACGCTGCAGTTGTCGGGCGCCCTGACGGATCGCGCGATCACTCTCGAGAACCTGAAATTTACCGGCCGCGCCGCGTCGCTGACCGCCGGCGGAGAGCTGTCGAGGCCGGCGCCCGGCGGCGCGGAACGGAATCTCCAAAGCTTGCGTGCGCGCTGGGCCCTCGACGTCTCGGACCTGAAGACCGTGTCGCCGGCGCTTGCCGGCACACTGAAGGCGTCCGGGACGCTCGCGGGGCCGATCACCGCTTTGGCGGGCGAGGCACAATTGACGTCGAATCTTTCGGTGCGAGGTTCGCCGAGCGGCGAAATATCCGCCACCGCGAAGATGAGGGGCCTGCCATCCAAACCGAGCGGCAGCCTTGCGGCGCAAGGAGTGTTGGACGGGGCACCGGTGCATGTCGATGCGAGCGTGGAGCGAAACCAGGAGGGGTCAATAAGAGCGCTGATCCGCCGCGCGGAATGGAAGAGCGCACATGCGGAAGGGGATATCACGGTCGCCACGGCGGCGGCCGCCGCCGCGCAAACCCGTGGGCAGCTGCAACTACAAATGGGACAGCTCGGCGATCTAGCGGGCCTGCTAGGAATGGAGGTCGGCGGCAGCTTGGCGGGAACCGTCGTGTTGCGCTCGGAGCAGGGACATACTCATGCGCAGCTGCACCTGGACGCCCACGACCTGGCGGTTCAGCAGCTGAAGGGAAATGCACAGCTGAGCGTCGAAGGGGTTCCCGATGCATTGGGTTACAAGCTGGCCCTGCAGCTGCCGGACCTGCGCGGCGCCAAGGCGAGCTTGTCGGCGAGCGGATCGTTGAATCTCGATGCGCGCAAGATTGCATTGGCCGCAGCCGACCTCAATTACCGTGGACAGGACGTGCGATTGCTGGGGCCGGCGCAGATCGCCCTGGCGGACGGCGTTTCTGTGGACGTGCTCAAGCTCGGAGTGCAATCGGCCGAATTGCAGATCCGGGGGGAAATATCACCGGCGCTCGATTTACGCGCATCGCTGCGCCAGGTCGAGCCTGCCCTGATCAATGTGTTCGCGCCGGGATTGATGGCGTCGGGCACGATCGAGGGGCGCGCGCGATTGCAGGGTACCCTGGCCGCGCCGACAGGCCAGGTGAGGCTCACGGCAACGGACATGCGCATGTCGGACGATGCCGCCTTCGGTTTGCCGCCGCTCGATTTGCATGCGTCCGCGGACCTGAAGGGCGACACGGCGGACGTGGACGTGAGGTTGACGGCGGGCGCGGCGTCGCAGCTGAACGTCACCGGCCACGCGCCTCTGGCCGCCGCGGGCGTATTGGACTTGAAGATAGGCGGCAACCTCGATGTGGGAATGTTCAACCCCATCCTCGAGGCGCGCGGCCAGCACGTCGCCGGCGAACTCAGCGTCGATGCCAGCGTGGGCGGCAGCGTTGCTGCGCCCAAGATCGACGGCACGGTGAACTTGACCAAGGGCAGCGCGCGCGATTACGCGCGCGGTCTGGGACTCACCGACATCACCGCCGCCATCGTCGGCAGTGAAGGGACTTTGCAGATCAAGAGTCTGACCGCGAAGGCCGCACCCGGGACAATCTCCGCGACGGGCAGCGTCGGCGTACTGCAATCGGGCATGCCGGTTGATCTGCAAATCAAAGCTGAGAATGCGCAGCCTCTCGCCAGCAAATTGGTGACGGCCAATCTCGATGCGGATTTACAGGTGCGCGGCACGGCACGGAGGCGGCTCGATATTACTGGGTCCGTGAATTTGAACCGCACGCTGATTGGGATTCCGAACGGCCTGCCTCCCAATGTCGCCGTACTCGACGTGCGCCGGCGTGGCACCAAGGCGCCGGCGGCCGTGGACACGCCCTTGGTGATCGGCCTCAACGTGGTGGTGAATGCGCCGCGGGAGATTTTGGTCAACGGCCGGGGTCTCGACGCGGAAATGGGCCGGGGTCTCGACGCGGAAAGCGGGCAGGTGCGTATCAGCGGCACGACGGACACTCCCCTGGCGACTGGCAGTTTCGGTCTGGTGCGCGGTAATTTTTCAATCTCCGGCAACAAGCTCAACTTCACACCCGACAGCAACATCACTTTCAACGGCGCCGGCCTGAAGAATTCGATCGATCCGACCTTGAATTTCACGGCGCAGACGACGGTGCAGACGACGGCGGGGAGTACCCTCGTGACCTTGAAAATTACGGGTCAGGCGGATTCTCCGCAGTTCGAATTGACGAGCAGCCCGGTTCTGGGGCAAGACGAAATCATGGCGCAGCTGCTGTTTGGCACGTCCGTCCAGCAGCTATCAGGACTTCAGGTGGCGCAAATCGGCGCAACGCTCGCAACCTTGAGCGGGGTGGGAGGCGACGGCAGCCTGAACCCGCTCGTCAAGCTGCAGAAGAGTCTGGGGTTGGACCGATTGACCGTCGGCTCGGGTACGAACTATACGGCCACCGGGCCCGAGAGCGCCGGCGCCAGCATCGCCGCGGGGCGCTACATCACGAGGCGCATCTATGTCCAGGCCAAGCAGACCTCGCAGGGTACCAGTCAGCTCGAAACGGATGTGGACCTGACCAAGCACTTGAAGCTGCAGACTCGGCTGGGCAACGGCACGGCCTCGGTCCAGGGCGTCACGCCGGACAACGATCCGGGCAGCAGCCTGGGCTTGCTCTACCAGTTCGAATATTAGCAAACGGCGCTCTCCGACCACATACAATGGGCGATTGTGGTTTCGGAGAACGGATGATGTCTTCACGGTTCAAGCTTTTCCTTAGTTCATCATTGGTCGGTGCGGCGCTCGCCGCGTCGATGTCGCTGGGCGCGGAGCATTCCTCGCCGAGCGATGCACCCGACACCAAGATATCGGTGGTACCCGAGCCCACCGAATCGCCTCGGTACTTGCAAAATGAATCCAAGGTCACGCAAGGGTCGATTACCGTCGCCGGTCACGCGCTCAGCTATCAGGCCGAAGCGGGAATCCTGGTCGTGCATGTGAAAGACCCCATGGACGACGATGCGCCGCCCCCGCACGACGACAAGGGCGGTGCCGCCGCCGCCGCAGCCGCCGGAGGCGGGCATGTCCTATGTCGCCTATTTCCGCGGCGACAAAGAAGACACTCACCGTCCCATCACGTTTCTGTACAACGGCGGTCCCGGTTCATCCACGGTGTGGTTGCACATGGGCGCGTTCGGTCCGAAGCGGGTGGTAACCGCGGATGACACCCACAGTCCGGCGGCTCCCTATCGCCTCGTCGACAATGAATACACCCTGCTCGATGCGAGCGATCTGGTGTTCATGGACGCGCCCGGTACGGGGTTCGGGCATTTGCGCGGAGCGGACAAGGAAAAGGCGTTCTACGGCGTCGACCAGGACGCGCACGCGTTCGCCAATTTCATCGTGGAATTCCTGTCGCGGCACAACCGCTGGAATTCACCGAAGTATTTGTTCGGTGAGAGCTACGGGACCACGCGTTCGGCGGCGCTCTCCAACATTCTCGAGAACGAGAAAGCCTTGGACCTGAACGGCATCATTTTGCTGTCGCAGATATTGAACTTCGACGATAGCGTCGATGCGCCGCAATTCAATCCCGGCGTGGATCTGCCCTATGCGCTCGCACTGCCTACGTACACGGCAACGGCCTGGTACCACCATAAGCTGCCGAATCAGCCCGCCGAGCTCGAGCCCTTGCTGAAAGAGGTCGAGAATTTCGCGCTGACGGACTACACGCAGGCGTTGGCGGCGGGTTCGTCATTGAGCGCCGAACGCAAATCGGAAATCGCAGCCAAGCTGCACGACTACACCGGACTTCCGGCCGACTACATCGAGCGCGCCAATTTGCGCGTCAACGGCGGTGAATTCGAAAAGACTCTGCTCGGCAGTGAAATCACCACCGGCAGGCTCGACACCCGGTTCGCGGGGCCCACCATCGATCCGATGAGCAAGGAGGCTGATTACGACCCGCAATCGGCTGCGATTTCCTCGGCCTATGTGTCGGCGTTCAACGATTACGTGCGCACCGTGCTCAAATTCGGCGACAGAAAGACCTACAAGCCGGAACTCGAGCGTCGACAAGGTCTGGGACATGCTGCACCAGCCGCCGGGTGCGGAAACCAAGGTTCCGGGTCCAGTCAACGTCATGCCGGATCTCGCGGTCGCCATGAAGCAGAACCCGAATCTCAAGATGCTGCTCAACGGCGGCTACTACGATCTGGCCACACCGTATTTCGCCGCCGAGTACGAGCTGCATCAGCTGCCCATCCAGAAATCTCTGCAGGGCAATATCGAAATGCACTTCTACACCTCCGGTCACATGGTTTACGCCCATGAGCCGGACCTGAAGGCTCTGCACGCCAATGTCTCGGCCTTCATCGAGAAGACCCGCAACGGCGGCGGAAAATAAAGGGGGCGAAGGCTAGGGGCGCGCAATTGCGCGCCCGCGGCCACGGATGCTGCCGCGGCTTGTAAATAATTCAACGAACCGAACGAGGCCGGTTTCCCCGCCTTTTCGGGGCGATGGTATGCAATTTGCTTGAAGTTCGGCCCGGGAGTTCCAAACCGGGTGCGCCGTCGTATAATTGTGACGGGATGGTGACAATCTCGGATATCGGGGGTGTCTATGCAGAATCAAGCAAACACGGATTCTACGCTGCGTTCGGCGGCATCAGTCGGGAGCCGGATGCCCAATGCCCAGGAGGGGCAAGAGCCGGCGGCGGGTAATTACCGGGGAAGCGAGCTCGCATCCGACTTGCTGACGCGGCTGTTTCAGCGCCTCCCGTTCAAGCTCACGCTGCGCCTCTGGAATGGCGATGCCGTGCAGGTCGGTGCCACCGATTCAGCCGCGCAAGAATCCGCGTTCGCGCTGGTGTTTCGCAACCCCGAGGTGGTTTCTTCGGCGGTGCTGGGCAGGGATCCACTGCGGCTTGCCGAGGCCTATTTTCGCGGAGAGATGGATATCGAGGGCGATTTTTTCGCAGCTCTCGCGCTCAAGGATCATCTCGAGGCACTGCAATTGTCCGTCGGCGAGCAGATCGGAGCAGCCGCCACGGCTCTGCGGCTGCGGGCATTGAATGCCGACCGGCGGCATGCGCATATCCAGTGGACGCCCTCGCATGGGCGCACCGTCAAGGCGCACTCCAAGGCGGAGAATCGCGATGCCATTCATTTCCATTACGACGTGTCGAACGATTTTTATGCACTGTGGCTGGACCGTGCCATGGTGTATTCGTGCGCCTATTTCGAAAGTTCCGCAGTCGATCTGGACACCGCGCAGGTGGCGAAACTAGATCACATTTGCCGCAAACTGTCGCTGCAGCCGGGAGAGAGCTTTCTCGATATCGGCTGCGGTTGGGGCGCGCTCGTGATTCACGCAGCACAACGCTATGGAGTCCGTGCTCATGGAGTGACCTTGAGCCCGCAGCAATTGAAGGTGGCGCAGGAACGCATCGCCCAGGCCGGACTCACCGACAGGGTCAGTGTCGAACTGTTGGACTATCGCGACCTGCCCGGGGAATCGGTCTACGACAAGGTCGCCAGTGTCGGCATGTTCGAGCATGTGGGTCTCAAGAATCTGCCCGTCTATTTTTCCACCGTGCATCGTTTGC
Organism: uncultured Gammaproteobacteria bacterium; assembly: GCA_963807505.1. GTDB lineage: Bacteria > Pseudomonadota > Gammaproteobacteria > Steroidobacterales > Steroidobacteraceae > Bog-1198. The sequence goes on from CAWECC010000004.1 coordinate 1,006,428, forward strand.
TCAAGCCGCACGGCCTGTTCCTCAATCATGGGATCACGCACAATTCCGAGGGATGGCAGAGATCCATGTCCACGGAATTCATCAACCGTTACGTGTTTCCGGACGGTGAGCTGGACAATATCAGCAATATCCAGCACGCCATGGAGAGAGCCAAATTCGAAATCGCGGATGTCGAAGCGCTGCGCCCGCACTATGCGCTGACGCTGCGCCATTGGGTCGCGCGGCTGGAGCACAACCACGAGCGTGCTCTGCAGTATGTCAACGAAGCCACCTACCGCGTCTGGCGGCTGTACATGACGGCTTGTGCGCTGGAATTCGAGTCGGGAGACATCGGTATCTATCAGGTGTTGGCGACCAAGCGGGCCCAGGGCAAGCTGCCCGTGCCGCTCACGCGGCGCTACATGTACACCTGAAGCTCGACGATCGACGCCTGCGGCGGTCAGCCTGCGGCAGTCAGCGATCCGTCTGAGTCTCCTTGATCGCGTGCATCAACGCGTGGGCATCTGCGGGCTTGGTCATTTCTGCGATGTCCGAGTCCGGGTGTTTGCGCAGCGCAGTCAGCTCGCGCTGCAGCTCATCGACGATCTGAAGTATCTTCGTCACTTTCTGCTCGCTCAAAAGATTGATCTGCAGGTCCAGGTGCGAGCGGTGTTCGGCGACCTTCGCCATGCGGTTTTGACGAATGAGTACGGCGACGGTCAGCAATAGGGCGTTGGAACTCACCAACCCTTGCAGCCAGTAGAATGGCGGTGCGTCGATGGGTTGCAATCCGGCGTGCGCCGCCCAGCCGTTGGCGAGTACCCATACAACGATGAATGCGACTGCGAAGGCGAAATAGGCGGCGCTGCCGAAGAAGGCAGAGATGCGTTCGATGAGCAGTTGCATGCCGGAGATCTGCGCCTCTTCGCGGTCTTTGAAGCTCGAAAGCAGTTCGAGATTGCCTTTGGCCGACGGGGATAGCTCGTCGGGCGCACCAGACGCACCAGACGCACCAGGCGCATCGAATTGCGGCGATTGATGGCTCATTTGGCTTGGACCCCCGACCAGAGGGAAGAGTTCGCCGGCGGCCCGCGCTTCCCCGCGTGGCTAGGGCGCATATCGGTCGGCGAGCGATTGGTACAGAGGCGGTGTGATCAGCTTCGATACGGCGGTGGCCAGCGCCGCTGTCACCATCAGAGGCAGCACCATGGCGTGCTGTGCCGTCATTTCCATGACGATCACCAGTGCGGTGAGGGGTGCCTGGGTGATGCCGGCAAGGTAACCGCACATGCCGAGAATGGCGAAGGGAACTGCCGATGACTGGCCGAGAATATCGGCAATGAACTGGCCGAAGCCCGCACCCACCGACAGCGACGGAGCCAGCAATCCGGCGGGGATGCCGCTCAAGTACGACAGCAGAGTGGCCAGTGCGCGCGCCGGAGCATAGAACCAGGGGAGATGCGCCTGGCTCATCAGAATGGAGCGCGCTTCCGCGTAACCGGTGCCGTAAGTGAGGCCACCGCACAGCGCACCGATGGCTGCGACACCCAGCCCACACAAACCGGCGAATAGAGCAGGGCGTTCGCTGCGCAAGCGACCCAATAGACCCGGCAATCTGTGAGTGCTCGCCAGCGTCAGGCGGCTGAGCAGGCCGCCCGCCAGACCGCAGGCAATCGCCAGTGCGATGATGGCGGGGGTGATTGCCCGTACCTGCGTTGCCACGGTGGGCTGACCGAAGTAGGTATAGTCGCCGACCAGTGCAATTGCGACGACACCCGCCAGAATGACGGCGGTGAGCGTCGTGCCGCTCGCCCGTTCCTCGAACGATCTCGACAATTCTTCGATGGCGAAGACTATGCCGGCCAGTGGGGTATTGAACGCGGCCGCCACGCCGGCCGCGCCGCCCGCCAGCACCAGTGCACGCCGCTGCGCCTCGATTCGGCCATGCGGCATCCAGCGGGCGACGCTGTGCGCGATGACGGCACCGACATGCACCGTCGGTCCCTCGCGGCCGATCGAACCGCCGCACAGAAGTCCGATCGTGGCGAGCACGACTCGCCCGATCACGACCGACGGTTTGAGAAAGCGCTCTCCCTGTTCACCGGCATGCGGCCGCAGCGCAAAAATCGTCTGTGGAATGCCGCTGCCCTCGGCGCCCCGGAAATAGCGCCGGGTCACCCAGGCGATGGCGAAGAACCCGATCGGCGCCAGCAGCCAGGGACACCACGACGCGACGCCGATCAGTCGCCGCAAGGCTGTTTGGGCTACGTCCGCGAGCCCTGCAAAGCCGACGGCGGCCAAGCCGACGGCGGCCGCGGCGCCCCAGAGCAACAACCGGGACTTCCAATGCCGTATCGACCACAGATGTTCGAGGCGCACTCGTCAGGCCGGCGGGTTGCGCAGACGCTGGGTGATCCACCACACGTGGCCTTCCGGATCGAGGGCTCCGTAGCTCCTGTCCGCCCAATAGTCTTTGCCGTAATCGTGGGTCGCAGGCTCCTCGATGATGCGCGCGCCGTGCGAGCGCGCGTGAGCACAATGCGCCTCGGCGTCGTCTACGAAGAACATGATGGTCTGGGTGCAGGCGCCGTCGAGGGATCGGGGGCTGCGCATCGATCTTTTCCAGAGCCGCTCTGAGTCCGGGATTTCCTGGCCGACCATGATCAGGCCCTCGCCATAGGTCAGCTCGCTGTGTTCGATTCGGCCGTTGTCGCCCTCGACTTTGAGCCTGACTGCGAAGCCGAAGGCGTCGCACAACCAATCGATGGCAGCCGCCGCGTCCCGATAGAAGACGGCGCTGGAGAGCCGTGGCCAGCCGCTGGGGGTGGGTTTCATGCTGGTCTCCATCCAATGAGTTGACGATTGACGATATCGGATAATGTGAAGGAGGTGGTTAAATAAATGCAAGACCATGCGCGGGATTCTGCGGCCGACCGCGGTGAATGCACCGCGGCAGGCGCGGCCTGGTGTTAGTATTTTAGGCGGGGCCCAAAACAAAAGAACCAACATGACGGCAAAACTGGCCGAACTGATGATCGAAAAGCGCTCGATCGACTACGTGCCGATTGCGGAGCGGCACGGCAAAGTGTGGCACCTTTGGCCGGTTTGGTTTTCCGGAGACGCGCATTTGGCGACGGTTGCGACAGGCGTGGTCGGCGTCGCTCTCGGCGGCCATCTGCTCTGGATGGCGCTCGCGGTCCTGTTTGGCTGCGCCTTCGGCACTTTCTTCATGGCTTTTCATTCCACTCAGGGGCCGCAGCTGGGATTGCCGCAAATGATCCAGTCGCGGCCGCAATTCGGCTACGTCGGTGCGCTTCTGGTATGGGGCGTGGCGCTCATAATCTATATCGGGTTCAATGCCTTCAATCAGATACTGGCGGCGCAGACCGTGGTGTCCCTGTACGGCGGCGATTCGACCCTGATCATAGTGGTGTTCACGCTGCTAGCCGTATCGCTGGCCGTGATCGGCTATGACTTGATCCATCTGGCGCAGCGCTGGGTGGCGTACTTGTTGATTGCCGCGCTTCTGGTGTTCACGGTTGCAGTGCTCGCCAAGGTGCACCTGCCGGCGCAGGAAATCGCTTTGCGTGACTTTCGTACCGTGCCGTTCCTGGCGCAATTCTTCGCGGCCGCGTCCTATCAGATCGCCTGGTCGATCTATGTGTCCGACTATTCGCGCTACCTGCCGCGCGACGTGGGAGTGGGGGCGTCGTTCTGGTGGACCTACCTGGGCGCCTTCATCGGCGGGACTTGGATGATGCTGGTCGGAACTCTGGCTGCCGCGCTGTACCCGACGATGGAAGTGGCGACGGCGCTGCGGACCGTGGCCGACGCGGTTTTGCCCGGATTCGGCAAGCCCTTGTTGCTGTGCTCTCTGGTCGGGCTGGTGACGATCACGTCGCTCAATTATTACGGTGCGTCTCTGACTCTGTTGAGCGTGATGGATTCCCTCAAGCCAAGCCGCCCGACGCTTACCAAACGCCTTCTGACCTTGGTCTTCTCGATGGTGGTTGCAACCGGCCTCGCGCTGATATCGTCGCAACACTTCGTCGAGAAATTCAGCGAGTTCCTGGCGGTTACTCTTGTATCTGTTCACGCCCTGGACCGCGATCAACCTCGTGGACTTCTATCTGATTCGAAAAGGGCATTACTCGGTGCGTGAGATATTCAATCCGCGCGGCATGTATGGACGCTGGAACTGGCGCGGCTTGTGGGCCTACGGCATCGGCTTCGCAGCCATGATTCCCTTCTTCAGCACCGAGCACTTCAAGGGGCCCGTGGCGAAGGCGCTCGGCGGAGCCGACATCGCGATGCTCGTCGGTCTGCCGGTATCGGCGCTCGTGTACATTGCCGCCTGCCGCTCGCTCGACGTGGTGTCCGATCGCGGGCGATGTTATGCCGCGGACGCTGGGCTCGATCCCGATGCAGCCTAGTACATCGGCATTATGATGTTGAACGGTTGACGGTATTCGCCCGAGGGGCTGAGCCATTGCCGGGCAACGAGGCAGCAGTTGCCCGGCAATGGCTCAGCCCCTCGGGCGAATGCTCTCACCGATCGACACCACCCCGCCAAGGGTACTGAATCTGCTCCTCATGCGGTGATGTAGTACATCCTGCGCGGTGATGTGCGTCGGCCCAATGCGCACGGTCAGGGGGGATAAGAGGTGGGAGGCCAACTGCTCTCCTTCGTTGGCCTCCCACCTCTTATCCCCCCTGACCCTGTGACCGGGTCAACATCACCGCGCAGAGGTACTGGTGTCCAGAAAGGCGTTGACGGCCTCGGCTACGCCCCGTGGATCCTCCCAGAAGGGGTTGTGACCCAGGCCATCGAAGATCTTCACCCGGGCGTGCGGCAACGCATCGCGCAGGGATTGGCGTACGTCTTCCTCCATGATTGGGTCCTTGCTGCCCCAGATGAGCAAGGTCGGAGCCTTGAGACGAGGAAGGGTGCTCTGCAGGTCGCCATAGACATTGCCGGCGGGTAGCGCTTGATCCAGGACTGCCAGCCAGACGCGCAGCGGGATGCCGGCGGCATCTTTGCGCTGACGGCGGATGAAATCGGGGTCGACCGGCGTCGGTGAATCCCACCAGGCGATCATGAAGGGCGAGTCGGGGTCGATGGGTTCCTTGAGTTTGCGGATCTCGGCGGCGAAATCGAAGCTAGGTTTCTTCGGCCGGCCCGGGGGCGGACCGCCGGTGGACGAGATCAGCACCACATGGGCCGTCCGTTCCGGCCAGTATTCGGCGAACGTCTGGGCGATGATGCTGCCCAGAGAATGCCCGACGATGTCCGCCTTGCGCACACCCAGCGCATCCAGCAGCAGCTTGATGTCATAGGCAAAGTCGAGCCGTGTGTAGCAACACTCGGGTTTGCTCGACTGTCCATGTCCCCGGATGTCGACCAGGATCAGGCGGTAGCGCTTCGACAGGTAGGGAAGCATGGGCACCCAATCGCGCGCGTTGTCGGTGTAACCGTGAATCAATACCACGGTAGGACCGGATCGATCGCCCCTGTCGATGTAGGCCAGGGTTTCGCCGTTCGGCAGCGCGAGCGATTTCTTGCTCGCGTCAAATGCATTGAGGTCGATTTGCAGAGGCGGCGCGGGTGCGGCAAGCAGTGGGCCGCAGAACAGCATGGCTACGAGCAGCAGGCTGGGGCCGCGGAAACTTCGTCGGCGGGTATGGTTTTGATTCATGTGGTGTCGCTGCGCCGGGCTAATTTTTCAACCGGAATCCCGTCTTGAACACCCAGGCGACCACGCCGAGGCAAACGGCCAGGAACCCCACGGTCATGGTCATGCTGGTGCCGACGCTCACATCGGCGCTGCCGTAAAAGCTCCAGCGGAAGCCGCTGATCAGATACACGATGGGGTTGAACAGGCTGAAGGTGCGCCAGGCGGGCGGCAGCATGTCGATGGAATAAAAGGCTCCGCCGAGGAATGTGAGAGGCGTGATGACCAGCATGGGGACGAACTGCAGCTGCTCGAAACCCTTCGCCCAGATGCCGATGATAAATCCGAACAGGCTGAACGTGAACGCCGTCAACAATAAAAACGCGATCATCCATGCCGGGTGCAGGATCGTTATTGGCACGAACATCGAAGCCGTGGCCAGAATGGTCAAGCCCAGCACGACCGACTTGGTCGCGGCTGCGCCCACGTAGGCAATGACGATTTCGACGTAGGATACGGGCGCGGACAGCAGTTCATAAATCGTGCCGGTGAACTTCGGGAAGTAAATACCGAAGGAGGCGTTCGACAGGCTCTCCGTGAACAATGCGAGCATGATCAATCCGGGCACGATGAACGCGCCGTAGCTGACGCCGCCCGGGGTGGTCAGCCGCGAGCCGATGGCGGCGCCGAATACCACGAAATAGAGCGAGGTGGTGATGACCGGCGTCACCAGGCTCTGCACCAGAGTGCGCAGGGAGCGGGCGATCTCGAACTTGTAGATGGCCCAGACGCCGTGCCGATTGAATGCGATATGCGGCATCGAGGTGCTCATGCCGTGCCGCTCACCAGCTGGACGAAGATATCCTCGAGCGAGCTTTGATGCATTTGCAGGTCCTTCACGACGATCGACAGTTCGCTCATCCGTTTGAGCAATGCGGAGATATCGATGCTGTTCGCGCTATCGACCGTGTACACCAGATCCAGCCCTCCGGATCGCGATTCGAGGCCCCATGAATCCAATTCTGGCGGGATCCGTTGAATGGGTTCCCGCAGATGCAGAGTCAGCTGCCTCTTGCCGAGTTTCTTCATCAGCCGCGTCTTTTCCTCGACCAGGATCAAGGCGCCCTTGTTGATCACGCCTATCCTGTCGGCCATCTCCTCGGCTTCCTCGATGTAGTGCGTGGTCAGAATGATGGTAACTCCCTTATCGCGCAGGCCTCGAACCAGGTTCCACATGTCGCGGCGCAGTTCCACGTCCACGCCTGCGGTCGGTTCGTCGAGGAATAATATCTCCGGTTCGTGCGACAAGGCCTTCGCTATCATCACCCGGCGTTTCATGCCTCCTGACAAGGTCATGATCTTGCTGTCACGCTTGTCCAGCAGCGACAAGTCGCGCAGCAAAGCCTCGATGAAGGCCGGATTCGGCGCGCGTCCGAACAGTCCCCGGCTGAAGGACACCGTGGCCCATACCGTTTCGAATGCGTCGGTGGTCAATTCCTGCGGTACCAATCCTATCTTGGTGCGCGCGGCACGATAGTCGCGCACGATGTCATGGCCGTCCGCGACCACGGTCCCGCCGCTCGCGGTGACAATGCCGCAAATGATGTTGATCAGCGTGGTCTTGCCTGCTCCGTTGGGACCGAGCAGAGCGAAGATCTCGCCCTTGGAGATCTCGAGGTTGATGGGCTTCAGGGCATGCACGCCCGAAGCGTAGGATTTGACCACGTCCCGGATCGAGATGACCGGCTTCATACCGACTTGGCGTTCCGGCGAGGCCATTCTCAGGCGTTGGCTATGCGTTTCAGGAGCGCGCGTGTGAACTCAGCCGTGCCGGCGTTTCCCCCCAAATCGCCGGTTCTTACCTGATCCAGGTTGAGCACCTGGTCGATGGCGGTGCGCAAACGCATGGCCATGTGCGGCAGGTGGCAGTGATCGAGCATCATGGCCGCGGCCAGCAGTAGCGCGGTGGGGTTCGCGACTCCCTTACCGGCAATATCGGGGGCGGAGCCATGCACGGCTTCGAATATCGCTGCGTCGGCTCCAATATTGGCACCCGGAGTCATTCCCAGGCCGCCCACCAGGCCCGCGACCAGGTCCGATAGAATATCGCCGAACAAATTGGTGGTCACCAGCATGTCGAATTGCCATGGGTTCAGCACCAGCTTCATGGCGCAGGCGTCGATGATGACCGTATCGAGGATGAACCGGCCCTTGTACTTGCGTTCGTAGAGCTCCAGTCCCGCCTCCAAAAAGATGCCGGTCAACACCTTCATGATGTTGGCCTTGTGCACGATGGTCACTTTCTTGCGGCCCGTTGCGACGGCATGATCGAACGCGTATTCCAGGAGACGGCGGCTGCCCTGGCGCGTGTTCACGCCCGAGGCCATGGCGACGGCGTGAGGGTCGTCGTCGATCTGAATGTAGTACTCGTGTCCGACGTACAAGCCCTCCAAGTTTTCGCGTACGACCACCAGATCGATTTTGTCGAAACGGCCGCCCGGAATCAGAGTGCGCGCGGGACGCAGATTGGCGTATAGCTTGAATTCCTCCCTCAGGCGCACGTTGGATGAGCGATATCCGCCGCCCGATGGGGTCTCCAGAGGTCCCTTCAGGGCCAGGCGCGTGCGTCTGATGCTCTCGATGGTCTTGGGCGGCAGGGGATCGCCGGCCGTCTTGACGCCCTCGAGGCCCGCGATTTGGGTGTCCCATTCGAATGGCGCACCGAGCGCTTTCAGAGCGGCAACGGTGGCGTCGATGATTTCGGGGCCGATCCCGTCACCGGGGATCAGGGTGGCTGGAATTGATTGTGGCATCGTTTCTCGCTCTCGATTTGCGGTAGGTGATTAGGATACTCGAAGTCGCCGGGATTAAACTCGGAGGGCAATGCCGTTCCAATACCTCGGCGCGGTGATGTTGACCGGTTCACAGGGTCCGGGGGGATAAGGAGTGGGAAGCCAACGGGCCGGATCAGTTGGCTTCCCACTCCTTATCCCCCCGGACCGTGCGCACGGGCCGAGGTACATCACCGCGCAGGATGTACATCACCGACTAGAGGCAGCAGATTCGGTGCGGTCGGCGCGGTGGTGTAGAGCGGAGAGATCCCGTCAACCGGTCAACATCATGGTGCCGAGATACTAGTTTCGAGGGACAAATCATCGATACCAACGAAATCACTATGGCGACGCGCCGCTGGCTGGAACGATCCGTCATCGGCCTCAACCTGTGCCCATTTGCGGAGAGCGTGTATCGTGGCGATCGCGTGCGGTTCCAAGTCAGCGAGCAGCGCTCGGCGTCGGGGTTGCTGGAGGAATTTCGTTCCGAGCTGACCGGCCTGAGCGCGGCCGACCCCCTGGTCTGCGAGACGGCTCTGTTGATACATCCCTGGGTATTGGCGGATTTCATCGAGTACAACGATTTCATCGGCGTCTGCGAGGCGGCAATCGACGAACTGGGCCTGGAGGGGGAGCTGCAGGTCGCGGGCTTTCACCCCCGATATCAGTTCGCGGGCACCCAGCCCGAGGATATAGAAAACTACACCAATCGCTCTCCTTACCCCATGCTGCATCTATTGCGCGAGGCCAGTGTCGAGCGTGCCGTCGCCGCGGTGCCGGACACGGACGAAATCTACCGCAGAAATATCCGCACCCTGCGTAATTTGGGGCATGCGGGCTGGCAGCGGTTATGGCGCGACTAGTATCTCCACCATCCCCCCAGCCCGTGTGACGGGTCAACATCACCGTGCCGAGGAACCGTGCCGAGGTACCAGGACTTTGCGCATGGGGATGAATTCTATGGATTCGCCGAGCCCCATGTCGAAATGCACCATCGCTCCTCCGATGTAGCCTCGGGCGGCGTAGAGTTTGACGCCGGGCAGAGTCGCCATGAGTTCGACCTGCAGGAATCCGTGGGCACGTGCTTCGTTTTCGCAGCGCTCGAGCAGCAGGGTTCCGATACCGCGGCGTGCGCTGGCGGGATCGACAAAGAAGGCCCGAATCTTCGCTGCCTGGGTGAGCGGGTCGAGATTCGAAGAGTCCCGATTGGCGCGCGCGTCGCTGCCGAACAGGGTCGCCCTGAAGCTCCAACCGCCGCAGCCGACAAGCTGCCCATCTTCCTCAGCAACGAAATAGGTCTGGTCGGCCAGCAATTGAGTATCGACTCCAAAGGCGGCGCGTAGAGCGGCTTCGACCTGAGAGGGGCGGTAATCGTTCGTGCTCAGGCCCCGCGCAGACCGGGCGATCAGCGCTTCGATCCGGGGAACATCGGAAAGGGCCGCCTTGCGCAATGTAATCGCCATGACTGGAAAACTCCGCCGGCTAGGGGTGGCGCCGTGCCGTCACTGTCAGGAACTCGTTTTCGGCGCTTGCAAGGGTGCACGATTTCGCGAGTCGCGCCCGTAGTAGTCGGGGTAGTCGCTGCTCAATCCCTTGAAGCGGCGATGGACCCAAAGATATTGTTCGGGCACGCGGCGAATTTGTGCTTCCAACAGGCCGTTGAAGCGCTCGGCGTCGCGAACGGCATCGGCGCCGGGAAAATCCTCGAACGCGGGACCGATCACCACGCGGTAGCCCGCATTGCCCGGCAGCCGTTCGGGGAAATAAGTCAAAACGGCAGCCCCGGAGATGCGCGCCAGGCGGGAGGTGGCGGTGGTGGTGGCGGCCGGGATTCCGAAAAAATTCACCATCGCCGCACCCTTGTTGCGGTAGCTCTGGTCCGGCGCGTACCACACAGCCTCGTTTTTCTTCAGGGCGCGAATCATGGTGCGAATGTCGTCATGAGCGATGGGTTTGCCGTGGCGCGAAAAGCTCGTAAACATGGTGTGCGATAGAACCGCATTTTTGGTGGGGCGATACACCACATTGAGCGGCACCACCGTGCCCAGGATGCGAGTGGCGATTTCGATGGTGGTGAAATGGCCGCCGATCATGATGGCGCCCCGGCCTTTGGCGAGCGCCGCGGTTAGATTGTCCAAGCCCTGGATCTGGGCGAGCTTGTGCACGCGCTCGTCGCTGCTCCACCAGGTGTTCGCCGTTTCGCATAGCGCCATCCCCAAGCTTTGGCAGTGGCGATCGACCAGATCAGCCTGGTCCTGCGGCGAGAGAGAAGGCATGCACAGCTGGATGTTGCGGCGTGCGATGCGCACGTAAGCCAGCGGCAGGCGCCGGATGAGTCTGCCCAGGGCCGATCCCACTCGCCTCTGTACGCAGAACGGCAGGAGCTCGATGGCGCGCAGCACAGCCAAGCCCGCCCAAGTCGCCCAGTACTTGGGAAGAAAAAATTCTAACCGCATTGCCTATGCGTCCGCTCCCTCGACGCTGCCTTCCGACCCGCATAGCATTTGGCAAATGTATTCATCACTTCAGCGACTACGGTCCTTGCGACACAGGTTCTGGTATGCCGTTTCTGAGCGCATACGCTGGTCGCGCGGTGCGTTTGAGGAAACACCCGCCCGAGAACTTTGCAGCGCAAACATCGAGCAGTCGCAGAGAATAGCCGCGTTGCGCGACCGTTACCAGGTGCAGTTCGAGCAGCGGATGAGCGCCGCGACCAGCGTGAATAACTACGAATATCTCGATATCCTGGACCGTGGCTGGAGCGAATCGGGCATGGGCCGACCGGCTGGCGGCGAACTTTGCGACGTCGGCTGCGCCAGTTTCTGGTATGCGGCAACCCTGCAGACCTTCTTCCGCCCTGACCGAATGGTTGGTGTGGAAGTCGAAGGCCATCGGCTGTTTCGCGACGGGCGCACGCGAATCGATTACGCAGCCGGCTATCTGCGGTCGCTGCCTGGGGCCCGGTTCGCCAATGCCCAGTTCATAATAGCCGACTACACTACTTATCGAGAGCCCGCCGACCTCATCACGTCCTGGTTTCCCTTCCTCACGCCGGCAGCAATACTGGCCTGGCGCCTGCCCCTGACTCTCCTGGCGCCTGGCAGGTTGTTTCTGCAGATTCGACATAATCTGCGACCGAACGGGATGTTTTTCATGGTGAATCATGGTGAGGCGGAGTGGGCCCTGGCGGAGAAATTGTGCATTGCAGCGGAACTGCGATGCGCCGCGTGCTGGTCGGAGCCGGGGAGCTTGAGCGGGCACCGCATGCAACCCCCCTGGCTGTCGTGGTGGCACCACGCCTAGAGAAATATTCGTATTTATCAGCAAATTGCTGTACGATCTGCGGCGGTTCGTGAATTTCTACTTGGTTCGTTTCTGGTCACCGCGCCGCTCCGGCGTCACCTTGGCCACAACCCACAAAGCAGGTTTCTTCGACCCAGGTGGCAGGCACTTTGCACATTGCATCGCAGTACGCACGCGTGACCGGCCGATAGCTTCTTTCTGTAGTAGGTATTCTTCACATGACGAAAATGTATGTTGGCAATCTCCCGTTCTCAATGGACGAGTCCGCGGTCCGCGCGCTGTTCGAAAAGCATGGCGCCGTACAATCGGTGGCGCTGATCAACGATCGCGACACCGGTCGGCCCCGCGGTTTCGGCTTCGTTGAAATGGCCAGTGCAGATGCTGCGCGCGCCATGCAGGCCTTGAATGGCCACGATGTCGACGGGCGAGCGCTGAAGGTGAATGAGGCTCAGGAGCGCACCGGCGGCGGCGGTGGTGGCGGTGGTGGTGGTGGTGGATCGCGCGGTCCGAAGCGCTGGTAAGGCGTTTAGTTTCGAGCGAGCACTGGGGCCGCAGCGATGCGGCCCCAGTCATTTTAAAGTTTGGTTTTGCGCGATCAGGGTTTACGCCTAATGCGGGTTTGCCTATAATCGCGCCCCTCGGCGGGGGCCCAAGTACATTCGGACCCGCGCCTCAAAGGTTATGAACCCCGTTGGGGGTTTTTGTCGATAGAGAGGGGGCCGATGGTCCCCTTTTTTGTTTGGGCAGGGTTTAACAGCATGCGTGACGCCTTGATGCGCTTACTAGAGCCGCCGATCGAGGCGTTGAATTATGAGTTGGTCGATGTCGAGTTCGCGCAGGCGGGGCGCGGCGGGGTGTTGCGTATATTCATCGATCGTCGCGCCGAGGATTCCAGCCTCGGCATCACGGTGGACGATTGCGCGAATGTGAGTCATGCGGTGAGCCAGGTGCTCGAGATCCAGGATCCGATCAAGGGGCACTACACGCTGGAAGTCTCCTCGCCGGGATTCGATCGGATCCTACGCACGCGCGCGCATTTCGAGCGGTTCGTCGGCGAGCGGATCTTCGCCGAGCTGAAGCTGCCCATCGAAGGACGGCGCCGATTTGTCGGTGTGTTGAAGTCGATCGCGGGAGACACGGTTGTCGTGGAGGTAGACGGCAAGGCGCATAGCCTGCCGTTCGAGAGGATTCAGAAGGCGAGATTGCGGCCGGAGTGACGAGGAGTCTAATAGGACCATGAATAAAGAAATCTTGATGGCCGTCAACGCGGTCTCCAACGAGAAGGGTGTCGACAAGGAAATCATCTTCGACGCGCTCGAAGCTGCGTTGGCATCGGCAACCCGAAAGAAACACGGCGAAGAGCTCGACGTGCGGGTTTCGATCAACCGCAAGACCGGCGCGTACGACACCTTTCGCCGCTGGAAGGTCTTCGCCGACGATTCCACCGAGCTCGAAGTACCCGAGCGCGAACTGCGCCTGGACGATGCGCGCGACATCGACAAGGACGTGGAACCGGGCGGCTATGTGGAACAGCCGATGGAATCGGTGCCTTTCGGCCGAATCCTGGCGCAAACCGCCAAGCAGGTCATCGTGCAGAAGGTGCGGGAGGCTGAGCGCGCCCAGGTGGTGGACGCCTACAAGGACCGCGCGGGCACGCTGGTCAGCGGCATCGTCAAGCGCGTCGACCGCAACGGCGTGTACGTGGACTTGGGCGCGAATGCCGAAGGGTTCATCGCGCGCGAAGAAATGATTCCACGCGAGCCGGTGCGTTCCCAGGACCGGATCAAGGCGTACTTGAAGGAAGTGCGCACCGAACCGCGCGGTCCACAGCTGTTCCTATCGCGCACGGCGCCGGAATTTCTGATCGAATTGTTCAAGCTCGAAGTGCCGGAAGTGGGGCAGGGGCTCATCAATATCCTGGCGGCGGCCCGGGACGCGGGCGTGCGCGCTAAGATCGCGGTGCGCAGCAACGATCCGCGGGTGGATCCGGTGGGTGCCTGCGTCGGCATGCGCGGCTCGCGCGTCCAGGCGGTATCCAATGAAATTGCTGGCGAGCGCGTTGACATCATTCCCTTCGACGAGAACAACGCGCAATTCGTCATCAACGCCATGGCGCCCGCGGAGGTCACCTCGATCGTCGTCGACGAGGACTCGCACTCGATGGACATCGCGGTGTCCGAGGACAAGCTCTCGCAGGCCATCGGCAGGGGCGGCCAGAACATCCGCCTGGCCAGCGAACTGACGGGCTGGGAATTGAACGTGATGAGCGAGTCGCAGGCCGAGGCGAAGAGCGAGACCGAATCCACGGCACTGCGAGAGACCTTCATGAAGCAGCTCGATGTCGACGCCGACGTCGCGAGCATCCTGGTGCAGGAGGGCTTTTCGACCATCGAAGAGATCGCCTATGTGCCCGCGAGCGAACTGAACGGCATCGAAGAGTTCGACGAGGAAATCGTCAAAGAGCTGCGAACCCGCGCGCGCGACGTCTTGCTGACGCAGGCGATCGCCAGCGAGGAATCGGTGGACGGCGCGGAGCCGACCGCCGACCTGGTCGAAATCACCGGCGACGCCCTGGCCAAAACACTGGCGCGCAAAGGGGTGCGCACGCGTGACGACCTGGCGGATCTGGCCGTGGACGAATTGGTCGAGATGGGCGGCGTCGATGAGAAGAAGGCCGCGGAACTGATCATGGATGCCCGCAAGCACTGGTTCGCGGAAGAAGCTAAGGTTTAGGAGCAAGTATGGCAGACGTTACCGTAGCCCAATTCGCCGAGGTGCTGAAGGTCCCGGTCGATCGGCTGCTGCAGCAGCTCGATCAAGCTGGAATCAGGGTCGAGAGCGCCGAAGATATGATCAGCGAGGACGCGAAGCACGAACTGCTGACGCACCTGCGGCGCAGCCACGGCCACGACGACGTACAGGCCGACGCGGCTCCCCGCAAGATCACTCTGCGGCGCAAATCACAGTCGGAGCTGAAGCTCGCGAGCCCGCAGGGGCGCGCGCGTACCGTGAACGTCGAGGTCCGCAGCAAGCGCACCTACGTGAAGCGAGAGGTGCTCGAGGATCAAGCGCGCCATCAGCAAGAGGAGCTGGATCGGCAGCGCGAATCCGAAGAGCAGGCCAAGGCAGCCATCGAGAAGGCAGAGCATGAGCGGCTCGAGAAGGAACGGCTGGACCGCGAACGTCTCGAGGAGGAGAGCCGGCGGCGCAGCGATGAAGAGAATCGCAAGAAGACCGCCGAGGAAGAGGCGCGCCGCGTCGCCGAACAGCTGGCGCGAGATCAAGCCGAGCGCGAGCGAAAGTCGTCGACGGCCGCTGCTGCAAAACCCGGCAAGGCTCCGCGGGTCGAGGTGGACGACAAGGCGACCCGCTACGGCCGCCAGGAATTGCACATCGTCGGGGACGTGAGTTCGCGGCACAAGAAGAAGAAGTCGCGCGACGGGCGGCGCCGTTCGGTCGGCGACTCGGACGCAAAGCATGGTTTCGAGATGCCGACCGCGCGCGTCGTGCGCGAGGTGGCGATCGGCGAGGCCCTGACGGTCGGAGAGCTGGCGCAGAAAATGGCGGTCAAAGCCACCGAAGTCATCAAGGTGATGATGAACATGGGCGTGATGGCCACGATCAATCAAATGGTCGAGCAGGACACTGCGGTCTTGGTCGTGGAGGAAATGGGCCACACGGCGGTGCTGCGCAAGGAAAACATCATAGAGGACGATCTGCAGGGCGAAACCGACTCCTCGCTCGAGGTGTTGCCGCGTCCGCCGGTCGTGACGGTGATGGGGCACGTCGATCACGGCAAGACTTCATTGCTCGACTACATACGCCGCACCAAGGTGGCAGCGGGCGAGGCGGGCGGCATTACGCAGCATATCGGCGCGTACCATGTGGAAACCGCCAAAGGCATGGTCACTTTCCTGGACACTCCGGGCCATGCGGCGTTCACCTCCATGCGCGCTCGAGGCGCCCAGGTCACGGATATCGTGATCCTGGTCGTCGGCGCCGACGACGGTGTCATGCCGCAGACGGTCGAAGCCATACAGCATGCGCAGGCGGCCAAAGTGCCCATTGTGGTTGCGCTCAACAAGATGGACAAACCCGAAGCCGATGCGGAGAAGGTCAAGCAAGAGCTGACCAAGTACGGTGTGATTCCCGAAGAATGGGGCGGTGAGAATATATTCGTGCCGGTATCCGCGCGAACGGGACAGGGCGTGGATCAGCTGATCGACAGCATCCTGCTGCAGGCCGAAGTGCTCGAGTTGAAAGCGCCGACCACGGGACTGGCGGCGGGCTACGTGATCGAGTCCAGTCTGGAAAAAGGCCGCGGCGCAGTCGCGACCGTCCTCGTGCTGCGCGGCACCCTCAAGCTCGGAGACCCCTTGCTCATCGGCCAGGAATTCGGGCGGGTACGTGCGCTGTTCGATGAGGCGGGTCAGGCCGTCGAGGCGGCCGGACCTTCCATACCGGTGGTGGTGCTGGGCCTGTCCGGCGCGCCGAATGCGGGCGACGAACTGCTGGTGGTCGAGAGCGAGCGCAAGGCACGCGAAGTCGCCATGCACCGCCAGTCCAAGTCGCGCGACGTCAAGCTCGCGCAGAAGAGCGCGAACATGCAGGACGTGTTCTCGACCATGGGCGAAACCAAGGCGAATTTGGTGCAGCTCCTGGTGAAGGCGGATGTGCAGGGCAGCGTGGAAGCATTGCGCGACGCGCTGAACGGATTGTCCACGGGCGAGGTCGCGGTGAACATCGTGTCCTCCGGCGTGGGCGGGCTGACCGAATCGGACGTGACTCTGGCCGCGGCCTCGAAGGCGCGCATCATTGCATTCAACGTGCGCGGCGACGCGGCGGCCCGCACCGCGATCAAGGATCACGGTGTCGACGTCCGCTACTACAGCATCATCTACGAGGCCATCGACGACATCAGGGCAGTCCTCACCGGCATGCTGTCGCCCGAGGTCAAGGAGCAGATCGTGGGGCTTGCCGCCGTTCGCAGCGTATTCCGCTCGAGCAAATTCGGCACGGTCGCGGGCTGCATGGTCATCGACGGCTACGTTCGCCGCAACTTTCCGATTCGCGTGCTGCGCAACAACGTCGTCATTTTCGAGGGCGCTCTGGAATCACTGAAGCGCTTCAAGGACGACGTCAACGAAGTGCGCGCCGGAACCGAATGCGGCATCGGCGTGAAAAATTACAATGATGTCCAAGAAAACGACCAGATCGAGTGCTATTCACGAGTGGAAATAGCCCGCACTCTTTAGGCCGCGCCATCAGACGGGGTCGCTTCGACCCCGTTGAACCCGGCGCGCAGCGCCTAAGAAATATTCGCTGTGCGAGCAGGGGCGGGGTCAAAATCAAAGAGCGGTAAAAGTAGCTATGCCAAACAAAGACAATCCACGGGCGCGGCGGCTGGGAGAGCAGATCCAGCGCGAATTGGGTGAGATGCTGCGGCGCGACGTCAAGGACGAACGCATCGGGAATGTAACGATCACGGCCGTCAGCGTTACGGGGGATTTACGCACGGCGCGGGTCTACTACCTGGTCTTTGGCAAGGACGGTCCGGATCCGAAGGTGCAGCGAGGGCTGGAAAGTGCCGCCGGATTTCTGCGCAACGCTCTGTCGAAGTCGCTGATGATCCGCTATACGCCTACTTTGAGTTTCGAGCTCGACACTTCGATCGAGCACGGCGTACGGCTGACCCAGTTGATCGACTCTGTGAACAAGCCGGAACCGCGGCCCGCGGCCGCATCCGGCGAGGCGCACCGCGAGTCCATCGCCGGCCACGAGCCCGACGATAGGCCCGATGACGGACCCGATGATGGACACATCGTCGATGAAGGCGACTACACCGGTCCGAAGTCCGGAGCCTAGGATGCCGGCCGACCTCGACGGCATTCTTTTGCTCGACAAGCCCGTGGGGCTGAGTTCCGCGGGAGCCGTCGCGCGCGTCAAGCGTCTATTTAATGCGCGCAAGGCAGGACATACCGGATCTCTCGATCCACTGGCGTCCGGATTGCTGCCCATCTGCTTCGGCGAAGCCACCAAATTCGGTGCGCAGCTCCTGGACGCCGACAAGACCTACCGCGTGACGGCGCGGCTGGGCGAGCGCACGCCGAGTGCCGATCGTGAATCCGAAGTGATCGAGAGGCGTGAACTGCCGCCTTATTCAGCGCTGCAGCTCGCCGCCGCGCTGCGCGAATTTCCGCGTGAATATGCCCAGGTGCCGCCCATGCATTCTGCGCTCAAACAGGACGGCAAGCCGCTGTACGAATACGCGCGCGCCGGCATCACGCGCGAGCGGGCGGCGCGTTCCATAATCATCCACCATATGCAGCTGGTCGATTGGCAGACCCCGGATTTCTGCTTCGACGTGCTCTGTTCGAAGGGTACCTATATACGGGTTCTGGCCGAGGATCTGGCCGCGCGGCTGGGGACGATTGCGCATTTGGCGGCGCTGCGCCGGCTGGGAGTAGCGCCATTTGATGCAGAACCGCAATGGTCCCTCGATGCATTGGAATCGATGAGCCCGGCGCAGCGGCAGGAGCTGCTTCTGCCGGTGAACGCCGCGCTGACCGGTTGGCGGCGGCTGGATCTTTCGCTAAGCGGAGTCACCGCGTTTCGACAGGGGCAGACCCTGATCCTAACTGAATTGGCCATTCCCGCAGAAGTACCCCAATCCCCGCCGGAAACCGTGCGAATCTATGCAGCGGGCCTCGGGTTTCTGGGTTTGGGACAGGTTCAACCGGCCGGCCGCCTGGTTCCGCTGCGGCTTATTTCAGCCGCGAACAATCGCGCTTGAGGGCGAGTGCCGCGACGCGTACAATGCGCGCCTTCTTAAAAGGTCTAAGTTATTGATTGAGGTTTGATTTCCCATGCCACTTACTCGAGAAGAAAAGACGGGCGTCGTCGGTAAATTCCAGCGCAGCGCGCAGGACACCGGTTCACCCGAAGTTCAAATTGCCTTGTTGTCCGAGCGCATCAACGGCTTGAGCCAGCATTTCACCACGCACAAAGCCGACCATGCGTCGCGTCGCGGGCTGCTCAAGATGGTCAACCAGCGCCGCAAGCTGCTCGATTATCTGAAGAGCAGAACGCCGGACAAATACACGCAATTGGTCGAACGCTTAGGGTTACGCCGCTGAGGGCGCCGCCGCAGGCGGCAATCACGTGCTCGTCTGCGTCCACACAATTCGGATTACGCAAAGGGGCTCCAGGTGAGCGCTATCAAAAAAAGCTTTAAGTATGGTGATCACACCGTAACCATTGAGACGGGCGAACTCGCGCGTCAGGCCGACGGCGCGGTGCTCGTCACCATGAGCGACACAGTGGTGCTCGTGACTGCGGTGGGCCTGAAGAAGGCGACGCCCGGCCGCGATTTCTTCCCGCTTACGGTGAATTACCAGGAAAAGACCTACGCGGCGGGCCGCATCCCGGGCGGCTTCTTCAAGCGCGAAGGTCGTCCGACGGAGAAGGAGACGCTCACGTCTCGCCTGATCGACCGGCCGATACGGCCGCTGTTCCCTGAAGGCTTCATCAATGACGTGCAGGTTGTCGCTTCCGTCATCTCGGTCAATGCCGAGGTGGATCCTGACATCGCGTCGCTGCTCGGCGCGTCGGCGGCCCTGGCTATTTCCGGCTTGCCGTTCCTGGGCCCCATCGGCGGAGCGCGTGTCGGTTACATCGGCGGCAAGTATGTGCTCAATCCCACCACGACTCAGCTGACCGAATCCAAGCTTGATCTCGTGGTCGCCGGCACCCAGGAAGGCGTGCTGATGGTCGAATCCGAAGCCGACGGCTTGAATGAAGAAGTCATGCTCGGCGCCGTCATGTTCGGTCACGAACAAATGCAGGTCGCGATCAAGGCCATCAACGAACTCGTCGCGGAAGCCGGCAAGCCGAAGTGGACGTGGGCCGCGCCGGAAGCGAACACGGCATTGAAGGATGCGGTGGCCGGGTTGGCTGAGAAGAATCTGGCGGCCGCCTATGCCTTGACCGAGAAGCAGCAGCGTCACGCGAAAATCAGCGAGATCAAGACCGCGACACTCGAGGCGCTGACCAAGGGCGATTCGGCGAAATTCACCGCGGATCAGGTCGGCGGCGAATTCTTCAATCTGGAATACCGGCTGGTCCGCGAGAGAATCCTCGGAGGGCACCCGCGTATCGACGGCCGTGACACCAAAACTGTCCGCGGCATCAATATTCGCACCGGCGTGCTGGCGCGAACCCACGGTTCGGCGTTGTTCACCCGCGGCGAAACTCAGGCGCTGGTGGTGACGACCTTGGGCACGGGCCGCGACGCGCAGATCATCGACGGCCTCACGGGCGAGCGCAAAGAGCCGTTCATGCTGCATTATAATTTCCCTCCGTTCAGCGTGGGTGAAACCGGCATGATGGGTTCACCCAAGCGGCGCGAGATCGGCCACGGCAATCTGGCCAAGCGCGGCGTCAAGGCGGTGATGCCGGGCGTCGAGAAATTTCCGTACGTCATCCGCGTCGTTTCCGAAATTCTCGAATCCAACGGCTCGAGCTCCATGGCGTCCGTGTGCGGCACCAGTCTCGCCCTGATGGATGCGGGCGTGCCGATCAAGGCGCCGGTGGCCGGCGTCGCCATGGGCCTGGTCAAAGAAGGCGAGCGCTTCCAGGTTCTGACCGACATCCTCGGCGATGAAGATCATCTCGGCGACATGGATTTCAAAGTGGCCGGCACGAAGGACGGCATCACGGCGCTGCAGATGGATATCAAGATCACGAGCATCACGCGCGAGATCATGAAGGTGGCGCTGGATCAGGCACGGGACGGCCGGTTGCACATCCTGGGAGAGATGAACAAGGTGCTGTCCAAGCCGCGCGAGGCCATGTCCGAGTGGGCTCCCACCATCATCACTTTGAAAATCGACCCCGAGAAGATCCGCGACGTGATCGGCAAGGGCGGCGCGGTGATCCGGCAGATCACCGAAGAGACCGGCACCTCGATCGACATCGAAAACGACGGGACGGTGAAGATCGCTTCAGTGCAGGGTGCCGCGGGCCGCGAAGCTCAACGGCGCATCGAATTGATCACCGCCGACGTCGAAGTCGGCAGAGTGTACGAGGGCAAGGTCGCACGCCTGATGGACTTCGGCGCCTTCGTCACCATTCTGCCCGGCCGGGACGGCCTGGTGCACATCTCGCAGATTTCCGAAGAGCGCGTCGAGCGCGTCGGCGATAAATTGAAGGAAGGCGACGTGGTGCGCGTAAAGGTTCTCGAAGTGGACCGTCAAGGGCGCGTGCGACTCTCGATGCGTAACGTGGACGCCGCTTAACCACGGGAACGGCTCTCACTCAGCACCGAGTGGCGTACCGCTCGGCGCTGAAAGCACCCGCAACGGGACCGGTACGCCCGGGGCGACCACTGAATCCGCCAGTGGTCGCCCCGGGCGTACCGGCCCCGTTGCGGGTGCCTATCGCGACGAACGGTACGGCAATCGGCGCGGAGTAAGAACCGTTCGCGCGTTATATGGCGCGCACGCACCTGCCGGCGGCCACCGCTCCTTTATCAGAAGACGCCGAGTTCACTTCGTGTCGAAGTGCTCGTCGCGGTCTTTGTCGCCTTCGCGCGGACGGATCACCGACAGGGCTTTGAAGGAATCGTCCGCAGCCGTGCGTATGCGCGGCGGGCGAATCTGCGGCTGCTGACTCATGATCTGCTTCAGGGTCTGTTCCAAACCACCGCTCACCACGCCCTGCACGCTGGTGCCGTAGGCGCGGATCACATTGACCATGAACTCCTGACTCAGGATGGGTTCAGCAAGATGCTCCTGTTCGGCAATCACTTGCAGCAGGATGCTGCGCGTAATGTCGGCATTGTTTTTCTTGTCGACGACTACGAACTCGATCCTCTCCACGACCAAGCGCCTGATATCGGCCAATGTTATGTAACGGCTTTCCACCGTGTCATACAGACGGCGATTCGGGTATTTTTTTATCACTCGCGGTTCGCTCATTAGGGCTCCTCGCTCGTGTCGGCCGACGCGCCGCCGGAAGATCCCGGCTCGTGCCTGACCACGTGACTAATCCCTAGACTGACAACCTAAGGATAACGCAATGCAGCGCTAAGGCAAATCTGCATTTGTTTTCATATCTTTCAATCGGTTACGCGCATATGTAGGCGCTTCGGGACGCGCTTGATGTCCCATTGCTCGACCGCCCAGGCCCAGTTGTCCCCGAGACCGGCGGTCCGTAACGAAGACGGCGGCTCCAGACCCAGCATTGCGAATGTCTCGAAAAGCTGTGTTGCCGGCGACTTTATGTCCAGTCGCACGCTGCGCCGCGACTTGGCGAGCTTGGTGTCGTCGGGTTCGGTGAGCACCGGCACATGCGCATAGGTGGGCCGCGGCAGATTCAGGAGTTGTTGCAGATAAATCTGCCGCGGCGTGTTATCCAGCAAATCCGCGCCGCGCACGATATGAGTGATCCCTTGCTCTGCATCGTCGATGACGACTGCCAGTTGGTAGGCGAACACTTGATCGCGCCGCTTCAGAATGAAGTCGCCCACGGCTCGGCCGATGTCTTGACGGTAGGTGCCCTGAATGCGGTCGGAGAATAAAACGAACCCGGGCTCGACCCGTAATCGTGCTGCGGTCGGCACTCCCAAAGTCGCCGGGCCGGAGCGGCAAGTGCCGGGATAGCAGGTCTCCTCCTCCAACTGCAGGCGGCTGCAGGAACACTCGAAGATCAAGTTGCGAGCTTGGAGGGTTTGCAAGGCGCGAAGGTAATGGTAGGCACGATCGCACTGACGAACGATCTCGCCGTCCCATTCGAAACCGAATGCCTCCAAGGTACCGAGGATGCGGTCCGCCGCCCCGGCGACTTCGCGCGGCCGATCGAGATCCTCGAGCCGAAGCAGCCAGCGTCCCCCATGCGCCCGCGCATCGAGGTAGCTCGCCACCGCCGTAAATAGGGAGCCCAGGTGCAGATCACCCGAAGGTGTCGGGGCGAAACGGCCTACATACGGCGGCTTCCTAGCGGTATCGGTCGTCGCGGTCGCCGTACTGCTTTTCGCGGCGTTCGCGCCGCTCCTGAGCTTCCACCGACAGGGTGGCAACGGGTCTGGCTTCCAATCGCTTGATGCCGATTTCCTCGCCGGTCTCCAGGCAGTAGCCGTAGGAGCCATCCTCGATGCGCTTCAGCGCCTCATCGATTTTCCGAATCAGCTTGCGCTCGCGGTCGCGCGTGCGCAGTTCGAGGCTGAATTCCTCTTCCTGCGTGGCTCTATCGTTCGGGTCCGGAAAATTGGCTGCCTCGTCCTTCATGTGCAGAACGGTGCGGTCGACTTCCACCATCAGATCGCGCTTCCAAGTCTGCAGTATTCGAGCGAAATGCTCCAACTGCTCCTTGTTCATGTACTGCTCGCCGCGGCGGGCGATGTAGGGCTTCACATTGCGCGGTCCCGCCAGCAGGCTGGCGGAATCGCCGTCGGCGTCTTCGTCGATTTGCGGCATGCGGGTCATCACGAGCGGGCGAGTGTCGAATTTGATCGGAGTTACCTTTTCATCGTTGTCTGGGTCATGGCTGACTTTGACGGGTTCCGGTTTCGGGCGCGTTACTTTCGCGGCCACGGGTTTAGCCGGCACGGGTTTGGCGATTGGGGGTTTGGGAACTGGCTTGTCGGGTTTCACTGTTACCTTTGGTGTGGGAGGCGATGGCTTGATTTTCGTAGGCGGTCGAAGCACCTTCTTGGGGGCGGCTGCCTTGTGAGCCGGTTTCTTGGGTGTCGCCTTACCTGGCCGCTTAGCCGCTTTATTGGGTTTCTTCGAGGGCATTTGAAGTCTTCGCCTCCTAACGAGAGAGCGCGCGATTATACCGACGCAATCGGTCGTGTACAGACCACTTAGGCAACATATTTTGCTTGTCTAAGCCTATGATTGAAAAGCGAAACCCCTGGCCTGGGTGGGGCGAGTGTGCGCCCGCGCGCCAGAGGGGGGCTAGGGGGGGGCAATAGGGTTGGCCGGAGTCCAGCCCGACTGCCGGTGCTCAGCTGTCACCGTGGTGTAAATGCCGCCTCGTACGTTGAATTCGGCCGAAAGACGCATGAATCGCGGTGCAGTGGCCGCCACGAGGTCGCCCAGGATCTCGTTGGTCACGGCCTCGTGAAATGTGCCGAGGTTGCGGAAGGACACAATGTAGAGCTTCAGGGATTTGAGCTCGACGCAGCGCTCATCGGGGACGTACTCGAGCTTGAGCGTGGCGAAGTCCGGCTGGCCTGTTTTCGGGCACAGGCAGCTAAACTCCGGGATTGTCATGCGTATGGTGTAGTCGCGCTCGGGTGCGGGGTTTGCAAAAGTCTCGAGCTGGGCGCTGGGTTCGGTCATGGTCGGGTCTCGGCAGTCTCGCCGGGGGTTTACGAAAGTGACGTTTACTTTACACTACGCGCCTCAATGCGCTTAACGAAACTCAAGATCGCCGGCTTCAAGTCCTTCGTTGATCCGACCACCGTCACCTTTCCAAGCAGTTTGACGGGGGTTGTGGGTCCGAACGGGTGTGGTAAATCCAATATCATCGACGCGGTGCGTTGGGTCATGGGCGAAATCTCCGCGAAGCATTTGCGCGGAGAATCGATGGCGGACGTCATCTTCAACGGCTCCGCGGCGCGCAAGCCTCTGGGCGCCGCCTCGGTCGAACTGGTGTTCGACAATTCCGACGGCAAGATCGGCGGAGAGTACGCGGCCTACAACGAGGTTGCGTTGCGCCGTGCCGTGAGCCGCGACGGCAATTCCGACTACTTCATCAACGGCACCAAGGTGCGCCGCAAGGACATCACCCAGCTGTTCCTCGGCACGGGCCTGGGTACGCGCAGCTACGCCATCATCGAACAAGGCATGATCTCGCGCGTCATCGACGCGCGGCCGGACGATTTGCGCGCATTTCTCGAGGAAGCGGCGGGGATCTCGCGCTACAAGGAGCGGCGCCGCGAGACCGAGAGCCGCATCGGCCATACCCGCGAGAACCTGGACCGGTTGAACGATCTGCGTGAAGAGGTGGAAAAGCAGATTCGCCATCTACAGCGCCAAGCCGCGACCGCGCGGCGCTATCAGGCGCTGAAGGAAGAAGAGCGCAAACTGCAGGCCGAATTGCTGGCGCTGCGCATGCAGAGTCTGGACGCCGAGGCTGAGGCGCGCGACGCCGCGACCGAGAGCTGCGATACGGCCATGCATGCCGTGCTCGCGGATCTGCGGGAAGCCGAAGCGGGGATCGAGCGCATTCGAGCCGATCAGACCTCGAAGGCCGACGTCCTGGGAGTGATACAGACCCGCTTCTACGAGGCTGGCGCCGAGGTCACGCGGATCGAGCAGGGCATTCAATTCACCCGCGAGCTGCGCCAACGCCAGCGCTCGGACTTGGAGCAGGCCGAGGCGCAGGTGGCCGATCTCACGGGGGTCTTGCAGCGCGACCGCGGTCAGCTCGAAGCGATATCGCAGGAATTGGCGACCATGGTGCCCGGCCTGGATGCCGCGCACGGTGAGGAGACGCGCAGCTCGCAAGCATTGGAGGCCTGCGAGCAGGCACTGGCGGCGTGGCAGCATACCTGGGACGTGCATGCACAGGCCGTGGCGCTCGGCCAGCGAGAGACGGGAGTCGAGCGCGCGCGCATCGAGCAGCTGGAGAGCCAGCAGCGGCGCCTGCTGCAGCAGCGGGAACGCCAGGAGAGCGAGCATGCGGCGCTGGTTCAACTGCAGCCGGCCATAGCGCTCGAAACACTCGAGATGAACGCAGAGTCGGCGCGAGACGCCGGCGAAAAAGCAGCAGCCGAGCTTCAGGAATTGCTGGCGGAGATCTCGGTGACGCGAGAGCGCGAGCGGGAACAGTCCCAGGCGCTCAACGCCCTGCGTAGCCGCTGGCAACAGGCGCTGGCGACCCAGGTATCGACCGAAGCCTTGCAGGCCGCGGCGCTCGGCAAAGCCTCCGGCAAAGTCACCGAATGGCTGAAATCCAAGTCGCTTGACGGGCAACCGCGGGTCGCACAGCAATTGCGCGTCGATCGGGGCTGGGAACGCGCGGTCGAAACGGTGCTTGGTTCCTACCTGGAGGCCGTGTGCGTGGACGGCCTGGACAGCGTCACGGACCTGCTCGCCAGCTTCGATGGCGGCCACCTGGCCGTCGTGAGCATGGGCGAAGCGGCGGCGCCTTCCACCGGCTCAGCGTCGCTGCGGGCGAAGGTGCAGGGCGCGACCGTACTCGATTCCGATACTGTCGACGGTATATACGGCCGAGACTCTGAATGAGGCGCTTGGACGCAGACCCCGGCTCGCGGCAGGCGAATCGGTGGTGACGCGCGATGGAATCTGGCTGGGCCCGGATTGGCTGCGCATTTCCCGCGCCGCGGAATCCCATACCGGGGTGATCGAGCGCGAGGAGAGTTTGCGCGAGATCCGCGGTCAGTTGAGCAGCCTCGCCGATGAGGTCAAGGAACAGGAACATCGCCTCGAGCTGACCCGCGAGCGTGTGCGCGACCTCGAAGACCGGCGCGATCACTTTCAAGCCGACGTCAATCGCCTGCACCGCGAACATGTCGACCGGCGCGCCGAGCTGGACTCGGCGCAAGCCCGCAGCCTCGATGCCGCGCGGCGCCTGGCGCAGCTCGAGACCGGGCTCGCCGACGTGCGCGCCGAGCTCGCGCGCGCGGACACGGACCTGCGCGCGGCGCGCGGCCGCATGGAAGCCGCCCTCGACGGGCTGGCCGCCCTCGAGCCCAAGCGGGTCGACCTGGAGGAACAGCGCGATCGCATGCGCAGCGAACTCGCAGCGGCCCGCGCGGCCGCGCAGACCGCTCAACAGCTGGCGCGGGAACTGGCGCTGCAAGTGCAGTCGCGGCGCTCCTCACACAGCTCCCTCACCACGGCGCTGTCGCGGATCGAGAAACAGCTGGAAGGCTTGGAAACCCGGCGCAACGAACTGGCAAGCCAGCTTGCGGAGGGCGACGAGCCGCTGCTTGCATCCCAGGCTCAGCTCGAACAATCGCTGCGCATCCGCGCCGAGATAGAAGCCGAACTGCAGGCGGCCAAGATCGCCACCGATGAATTGGAGGCGCTGCTGCGCGACCGAGAGTCCGCGCGTTTCGCCGCTGAGCAGCAAGTGGAGACGGCACGCGGCACTCTGGACGAAGCGCGGTTGGCCGCCTCGCAAGTGCGCGTGCGCCGCGAGAGCGTGGCCGAGCAACTTGCGGCGACGAATTTCGAACTCGCCGTGCTGCTGGGACAGCTCGCCGCGGAAGCCACGGTCGAAAGCTGGGAGGCGCAGCTGGAGGAGACCAAGGGCAAGATCGAGCGCCTGGGACAGGTCAATCTTGCGGCGATCGGCGAGTACAAGGAGCAATCCGAGCGCAAGGAATATCTGGATCGGCAGTGCAAGGATCTGACGGATGCCTTGGAGACCCTCGAGTCGGCGATGCGCAAGATCGACCGCGAGACCCGCACGCGATTCCAGGATACCTTCGACAAGGTGAATGCCGGCCTCAAAGAGAAATTTCCGCGGCTGTTCGGCGGCGGCCATGCCTATTTGGAACTCACGGGCGAGGAGGGCGCGGCCGCAGGGGTATCCGTCATGGCGCGCCCGCCCGGGAAGCGCAACAGCACCATCAGCCAGCTGTCGGGCGGAGAGAAAGCGCTGACTGCCGTCGCGTTGGTGTTCGCGATATTCGATTTGAACCCGGCGCCTTTCTGCCTGCTGGACGAGGTCGACGCGCCGCTGGATGAGAACAATGTCGGCCGTTTTTGCGACATCGTGCGCGAGATGTCGCGCAATGTGCAGTTCATATTCATCACGCACAACAAGAGCACCATGGAGCTGGCGGCGCAGTTGGTCGGCGTCACCATGAACGAGCCGGGAGTATCTCGTTTGGTGGCGGTGGATGTGGACGAGGCCGTGCGCATGGCGGCGATGTAGGGCGCCGGCGTTTGGCTGCCGAACTACGCTGGATATTGCTGGCACTGAGCTTGCCGCTGCTCGCCGCCATTTGGTGGTGGACGGCGCGCCGCTCCAGCCAGATCCCGGGCAATGCCGAGTTGCGCGAGTCGATGGGGACATCCCCGGAGATGCAGCCGCCGTCCGATCCTCGATACGAGGATTCCGGCATGAGGCCGCAGCCGGAATCGCGCGATTGGGGTGTTCCACCCTTGGAGCCACTCAGCGTCCGCACCGCCGAATTCGATGAGGTCCCGGTATTGGATGGCCCGATGATGGTTCACGCCGATCCCGCGCCCACGCTGCAGCCCCGGGTGGAGGCCCCGCCCCCGCCGGAACTCTCGGCGCCCGCTTCCAATACCACCGATCTGCAGAGGATAGTGACCATTCGCGTCTGCACCGTCGGCGAGGCGCGCTGGAGCGGAGCCCGGTTGATGGCGGCGCTGGAGACGAACGGACTCGCGTTTGGGCGTTACCAGGTCTTTCACCGCAAGCACGCGGATGGCCGCAGCTTGTTCTGCGTTGCCAGTCTCATCGAGCCCGGGACATTCGATATCGCCGAGATGGCGGACCAAGAGTTTCGCGGCATCACTCTGTTCGCCGTGTTGCCGGGGCCTGTACAACCGGTGGAAACGATGGACGAGCTGTTGGCGACGGCGCGCGGGCTGGCGGAGGAATTGTCCGGCATGGTACAGGACGGGAAGGGGATGCCGATGTCACCGCAGCGGGCGGCCGCCCTGCTCGAGGACATTGCGCGCTTTCAGGCCATGCTGCCCGGGAACTGACGGCAATGTGCGCCCGGAAAGCAGCAACTCCGGCCGGCACGGCGGCAGCTCGAGCCGCAGAGCTCAGAGAGACTCTGGAGCGCTACAACTACCGCTATCACGCGCTCGACGATCCGGAGGTCCCGGACGCCGAATACGACAAGCTCATGCTCGAACTGCGCGCCCTCGAGAATCAGCACCCTGAATTGCTGACCGCGGATTCGCCCACGCAGCGGGTGGGAGCAGCTCCGGTCGCTGCGTTCGGCGTGGTGAAGCACCGGCTTCCCATGCTGTCGCTGGATAATGCATTCAGCGAGGAGGATGTGCGCGACTTCGATCGCCGCGTCCGGGAGCGGCTCGGCCAGGAGGCGCCGGTGCATTATTCGGCAGAGCCGAAATTGGACGGCCTGGCCATCAGCGCACGCTACGAGAATGGCATGTTCGTACAGGGTGCGACTCGCGGCGACGGCGAGACCGGCGAGGACATCACGCACAATCTCCGCACCATCAAGGCGCTGCCGATGAGGCTGCGCGGCGAGCGGCCGCCGCCGGTGCTCGAAGTCCGCGGCGAGGTGTTCATGCCTTTGGCCGGCTTCGAGCGCTTCAACGCCGAAGCGATTGCCCGCGGCGAAAAGAGCTTCGTCAACCCGCGCAACGCGGCGGCGGGTAGCTTGCGCCAGCTGGATCCCAAAATGACTGCGGCCCGTCCGCTCGACCTGTTCATCTACGGGCTAGGAATCGTGGAGGGCGGCGAACTGCCGGCGAAGCACAGCACGATTCTGCAGGCATTGCGTCATTGGGGGTTCAAGATCTGCCCGCAGTCCCGGGTCGTGGAGGGCGCCGACGGATGTCTGGATTACTACCGCGAGATGGGGGTGCTGCGTCCCAAACTGCCCTATCAAATCGACGGTGTGGTCTACAAGGTCGATGATCTCGAGCTGCAGAAACAGCTGGGTTTCATTTCACGGGCGCCGCGCTGGGCGGTGGCGCACAAGTTCCCGGCTGAGGAAGCGCTGACCACGGTGCGCGGCATTGAGTTTCAGGTGGGCCGCACCGGTGCACTCACTCCCGTGGCACGGCTCGAGCCGGCATTCGTCGGCGGCGTCACCGTCAGCAATGCCACATTGCACAACATCGACGAATTGACCCGCAAGGACGTGCGGGTCGGCGATACCGTGGTCATCCGCCGCGCGGGGGATGTGATTCCAGAAGTGGCGAGAGTGCTGCTCGAGCGCAGGGTGGCGGGAGCTGCGCCGGTGGCGCTGCCGAGCCACTGTCCGGTCTGCGGATCACCGGTGGCGCGCGAGGCCGACCAGGCCGTGGCGCGTTGCACCGGCGGACGGACCTGCGCGGCGCAGCGCAAGGAAGAGATCAAGCATTTTGCCTCGCGCCGCGCGCTCGACATCCAGGGGCTCGGCGACAAGCTCGTCGAGCAGCTGGTGGACCGCGATTGGGTGCGGACATCGGCGGACCTTTTCGCTCTGCGGGCTGAGCAGCTCTCGGAACTCGAGCGCATGGGCGAGAAGTCCGCGCAGAAATTGCAAGCGGCCATCATGGCAGCGAAGCACACCAGCTTGCCGCGCTTTCTCTACGCCCTCGGCATCCGCGACGTGGGCGAGGCCACCGCGCTGGCGCTGGCGCAGTATTTCCGCGATATCGCGACGTTGCGCCGCGCGGGGCAGGACGAGATACAGCGCGTGCCGGACGTGGGTCCGGTGGTGGCAAAGAATGTGGCGGCCTATTTCCAGGATCCCGAGAATTCCGGCATCGTCAACCGGCTTCTCGCCGGCGGCATCACTTGGCCCGAGCCTGCGCCCGCCGATGCCGACGCGGAGCTGGCCGGGAAGATCTTCGTTCTGACGGGCACGCTGCAGGCATTGACCCGCGACGCGGCGGAGGAAGCCATCGTGCAGTTCGGCGGCAAGGTGAGCGGCAGCGTGTCGAAGAAAACCAACTATGTGGTGGCAGGAGCGGAGGCGGGTTCCAAGCTCAAAAAGGCCGAGCAGCTGGGAATCGCCGTGCTCGACGAGGCGGCGTTCCTGAAATTGCTGAAGATGTAGGGAGCGAGCCCAGGACGGGCTCGCTCCCGCGACGAATCGTCAGAGCTTCTTTTCGATCTTGGCGTTCTTCTTCAGGTTGTCGATATAGTCCTGAAATTTCTTCTGCATGATGGTGTTGCCGAGCTGTCCCTTCATCTGGTCGAAGGGCGCATCGCGGGTGTCGACGAGCTTGATGATGTGCCAGCCATACTGGGTCTGGACGGGCTCGTTGGTCATGTCGCCTTTCTTCAAGGTCTTCACGGCATCGCCGAAGGGCTTGACCATGCGCGCCGTCGTGAACCAGCCGAGATCGCCGCCATTGGTCTTCGAATTGTCGGTGGACTCGGCCTTGGCGACGTCTTCGAACTTCGCTCCGCCCTTGATCTTCTTGATGAGCTGCTCGGCCTTTTCCTTGGTCGGCACAAGAATGTGCTCGGCGTGATACTCGGTCTTATCCGTGGCGGCGTCGTACGCGGCATGCAGATCCTGATCCGAGGGTTCGTTGCTCTTGACGTACTTCTGCGCGGCAGCGTCCGCCAGAATTTGCGTGCGCAAGAGAGCGATGCGGGTGGCCACGTCCGGATCGTTCTGCAAGCCATCCTTCTCGGCCTGCGTGGCGATGAGCTGCATGTTGATCATCTGGTCGAGGACCTGGTTCTTTTCCTCCGGAGTCACATCGGTTGCCGGCTTGCCGCGCAGCAGGCTCTTGAGGTAGTCGTCGAAGGCGTCGCGCGAAATGGGAGTACCGTCGACGATCGCCACCGGAGGCGTGGCGGCCTTGTCGCCGGCCGCGGGGGCCGCGGGCGTTGCAGGCTGCTGTCCTTTTCCGCAGGCCGCCAGGAGTAGGGTAATCGCGGCCACGGCGGACACACGGGTCCACTGTGTACTGAAAAATTGCGTCATTTGGTTCCTCTACACACAAAAAAAGGCGATTGGCCGACATTGACCGGCGCCCGGGGGCCGCAGTTTAGCCTTTACCGCGCAATCTTCCCAATTATCCGTGCGTTTAGATGAATAACCGGGTTAAGTCAGGTCGTTGGAGCGGAGGCTTCTATGGCCAGGGCGTGGATGTCGGTCTGCAACAGGTCGCCGACGGCGGCATAGACCAGCCGATGCCGCGCCACCGGAGCCAGGCCGCGGAAGGCTTCGGCCACGATGGTGATGCGGAAATGGCTGTGGCCGCCCGCCGCTCCCGCATGGCCGGCGTGCAGGTGACTCTCGTCCTCGATGAGCAGCAGGGTGGGCGCAAAACGAACCTCCAAGCACCGGCGCAGGCGTTGTTCACGGCTGGACGTCTCGTCCATGGTTCAGGCCTGGCCCTGGCCCGGACCCGGGTCCGATTGCGCGGCCTTGGTCTTGGTGCTCAGCCAAAAGACCTGGGGCAGCATGAACACCAGCATGGCCGCGGTGATGCCGAATACCTTGAAATTCACCCAAATTCTCTCGTCGAAGTTCCGCGCCACATAGATGTTGGCTACCGCCAGCAATGCCAGCCATCCCGCCCACAGAGAGTTGATCAACCACCACGCGCGCGGCGAAACGTCCAGTGGCTCGTTGAAGGCCGATTCCAGCATGCGCCGGGCGAAGGGCTGCTTGCCGACGAACATGCTGCCGAGGAAGGCGGCCGCCGCCAGTGCCAGCAGCACCGTGGGCTTCCACTGAATGAAGCGGCTGTCGTGCAGCAGCAGGGTGGCGGAACCGAGTCCCACCGCCACCACCGTGGTGATGACATGCATGGTCTTGAATTCGCCGGTGCGCAGCCGGTGCACCACCAGCTGCAGCAGGCACGCGATCATGAAGGCTGCCGTGGCCCAGTAGATGCCCAGCAATTTGAATCCGACAAAAAATACTATGAGAGGCGACAATTCGATGAGCAGGTTCATCCTAGTATCATAGCCGACGAAATGAGTATCTATCTGCAACTACATCCGGTCTCGCCGCAGCGCCGCTTCATCCGCCAGGCCGTCGAGGTATTGCGCGGCGGGGGGGTGATCGTCTACCCCACGGATTCCTGCTACGCGCTGGGCTGCCATATCGGCGACAAGGCGGCGCTGGAGCGCATCCGCGATATTCGGCAGACGGATCGTAACCATCACTTCACCCTGGTCTGCCGCGACTTGGCTGACGTTGGGAAGTACGCCATGGTCGATAATTGGCAGTACCGGCTATTGCGTGCGCATACGCCGGGTCCCTACACCTTTCTGCTCAAAGCCTCGCGCGAGACGCCGCGGCGCCTGAAGCACGAACGGCGGGGTACCATCGGACTGCGCGTACCGGATCACCCGGTGACGGCCCTGATGCTGAGCGAGCTGGGCGAGCCCGTCATGAGCTCGACTTTGCTTTTGCCCGGCGAGGAACTGCCGCGCACCGATGCCAGGGAAATCTACGAAAAGCTTGAGCACAACGTCGATCTGGTCCTGGACGGGGGCAATTGCGGCCTCAATCCCACCTCGGTGATCGATCTGTCGGGCGATGGCGCCGTCGTGGTGCGAGTCGGCCGAGGCGATGTCGCCCCCTTTGTGGACTTGCCAACCGTATAATGCCGGCGCGATGCGGGTAATAAAGCTCGTATTTAGTTTCAGTAATGAGTGTAAGCATTGGATTTATTTGCATTTCTCTACAAGATCTCCATCTGGGCAATCCCGGTATTGTTTGCAATCACCCTGCATGAAGTGGCGCATGGTTGGATGGCCAGGTACTTCGGCGACCGCACCGCCGAGATGCTCGGACGTCTGAGCTTGAACCCGCTGCGCCACATAGATCCCATCGGTACCGTGTTGGTGCCGGGCTTGTTGCTGGCCGTCGGCGGCCCTTTGTTCGGTTGGGCAAAGCCCGTGCCCGTGGCGACCAGCGCGCTACGCAATCCACGCCGGTCGATGATCATGGTGGCTTTGGCAGGGCCTGCGGCGAATCTCTTCATGGCGCTGCTCTGGTGCGCAGTGCTCAGAGCCATCACCCGGGTCAACGGCAACGAGACCTTGGATGGATGGATCGCGCTCATGGCGCAAGCGGGTATCGTGATGAATGTGGTCCTTGCGATTTTCAATCTGCTGCCCATTCCGCCCCTCGACGGCGGCCGAGTGCTCGCCGGGCTGCTGCCGCCACGCCTCAGTGCCCGCCTGGAAAAAATTGAACCGGTCGGCTTGTTCCTCGTGCTCGGATTGTCCGCCTTCGGCCTGTTCGGATGGCTGTTCAACCCGGCCTTCCACGTCATCGGGCGGGTCATCAATGCCCTGTTCGGGTCCCAGGCATGAGCGGGCCCATACAAAATCGCCGGGTTCTGTCCGGCATGCGGCCCACGGGGCAATTGCATTTGGGCAATTACCACGGAGCTCTCAAGAACTGGATCGAGCTGCAATACCAGTACGAATGCTATTTCTTCATCGCCGATTGGCATGCGCTGACCACGGGGTACGAGGACACTTCCAAGCTCGAGGAGTATGTCTGGACCATGGCCATCGACTGGCTGGCGGCGGGGCTGAATCCCGGAGTTGCCACGCTGTTCATCCAATCCAAGGTCCCCGAGCATGCGGAATTGCACCTGCTGCTCTCCATGATCACGCCCCTGGGCTGGCTGGAGCGCGTACCGTCCTTCAAGGATCAGCAGATCCAGATCCCGGACCGGGATCTGAGCACGTACGGTTTTCTCGGATATCCCCTGCTGCAGTCGGCGGATATCTTGATGTACCGGGCACAATACGTGCCGGTGGGCGAGGATCAGGTGGCGCACGTGGAAATCACGCGCGAGGTGGCGCGGCGCTTCAATCACATCTATGGCCGCGAGCCGGAATTCGAGCAAAAGGTGGAAAAGGCCATCAAGAGCCTGGGTTCGCGCAATTCCGCCATGTATCGCAGCCTGCGCAAGGAATTCCAGGAGAAGGGCAATGCCGACGCGCTGGCCAAGGCGCGCGCGCTGGTCGAAGCGAACGCGCGTCTGACCGTCGCCGACCGCGATCGATTGTTCGGGTTTCTGGAGGGCACGGGAATTTCGATATTGCCGGAGCCGGAAGTACTGCTCACCGCCACTCCCAAGGTGCCCGGATTGGACGGGCGTAAGATGTCGAAGTCCTACGGCAACACCATCGGCTTGCGCGAAGATACCGATTCCATCGCCAAGAAGCTCAAGGCGATGCAAACCGATCCGGCCCGCGTGCGGCGTACCGACCCTGGTGATCCGGCGAAGTGTCCGGTGTGGGATCTGCATAAACTGTATTCAAACGCCGACACCCAGGCCTGGGTGCAGCAGGGCTGCCGCAGCGCGGGCATCGGTTGCCTGGAGTGCAAGGCGCCCCTGATCGAAAAGATCGTCGAGGAAGTGTCGGCGATCTCGAAGCGGGCACAGGAGTTCGAAGAGAATCCCGAACTGGTCCGGGGTATCATCGCTGAAGGCTGTGAGCGGGCGCGGGGAGCGGCGCGCGATACGCTGGACGCCGTCCGTCAAGCCATGGCAATGGATTACCGATGAAACCTGAATTGACGCTGGTGCAGAACGATGCGCCGCCGCCGCCGGTCGCGGCGCCTCCGCCTGCGCAGGCCGAAATGCCGTTTGCGGTCGTGGAGGGTCAGCCCATCACCGAGATGCCGAGAGATTTGTACATCCCTCCGCAGGCGCTCGAGGTGTTTCTCGAGGCTTTCGAGGGGCCGCTCGATATGCTGCTGTACCTGATACGGCGGCAGAACCTGGACATTCTCGATATCCCGATCGCCGAGATCACGCGCCAGTACATGCGCTACATCGAGCTGATGCAGGTGCTTCAATTGGAATTGGCGGGCGAGTACCTGCTGATGGCGGCAACGCTCGCTGAAGTGAAATCCCGCATGCTGCTGCCGCGTGTCGCGAGCGATGAGCCGGCGGACGAGACGGATCCGCGCGCCGAGCTGGTGCGCCGCCTGCAGGAATACGAACGCTTCAAACGCGCCGCCGAAGGCATCGACCGGATGCCGCGGCTGGAGCGCGACACCTGGGTGGCATCGGCGGAGCTGGTGGACCGCAAGGTCGTGCGCCTGCCGCCGCAGGTCACCTTGCAGGAAATGCTGCTGGCCTTCCAGGAAGTGCTGTCTCGCAGCGACATGTTCGCCCATCACCACGTGCAGCGCGAGCCCTTGTCCGTACGGCAGCGCATGACCGATGTGCTGTCCTCGCTGACCGCGAACGCATTCGTGGATTTCGTGCAATTGTTCCGTGCCGACGAAGGCCGCCGCGGAGTCACGGTTACTTTCGTCGCCATATTGGAACTACTGCGTGAGGGACTGATCGAAATAGCGCAGGCAGAAGCCTATGCGCCGCTGCACATACGCCTAGGCAATCCCGCCCGGCATTTAAAACTGGTGGCCGAGGACGGCGCGGCCAACGACACCCAGGCGAACATCCAATGAACGATCAATACGTGAAGAATGTGATTGAAGCGGCGCTGCTTGCCGCGGGCCGTCCGCTGACGATGGACGAGCTGGTGAGCGTGTTCGACGAGCGCGATGGGTCGAATGCGGAGGAAGTCCGCGGCGCCATTGCGGCACTGACAGCGGACTACGAGACGCGCGGTTTGGAGTTGCTCGAAGTGGCGAGCGGCTATCGTATACAGATCAAGCCGAGCGTGGCGCAGCCGGTGTCGCGGCTGTGGCAGGAACGGCCCGCCAAGTATTCCCGCGCCTTGCTGGAAACCCTGGCATTGGTCGCCTATCGCCAGCCGATCACGCGCGGCGAAATCGAACAGATCCGCGGTGTGGCTGTGAACCCGAGCATCGTCAAGACGCTGCTCGAACGGGGCTGGATACGCGTGGTGGGCCACCGCGACGTCCCCGGCAAACCTGAATTGCTGAGCACCACCCGGGAATTTCTCGACTATTTCAGCCTGAAAAAGCTCGACGATCTGCCGACCCTCACGCAGCTCAAGGAACTCGAGGATCTGCGTGTGCAGCTGACTCTGCCGGGCGCGGACCCCGAGGTGGCGGCGCCTGCAGAGGCCGTCGCCGATGCGGTTGAGGGCGCCGACACGGGTGCCGGCGGCGAAGGCCACGCCGGCGGGAGCGGGGCCACCGGCATGGAAGCGGGAGCCGAAGCGGCGGCGGAGGTCTCCGACGAGGATGAGGAGCAGGAGACCGAAGGCGCGCAGGAGACGGATGGCGCGCAGGATGCGGATGACACGCAGGATGCGGATGGCGCGCAGGATTCGGATGGGGCGGCTCCGCGGCATGGCTTGGTCGCGAGCGGTCCGCAAGACGACCCGAATTGATGGGATCCAGGCCGCCATCGCGCGGGAAACACGAAGGCAGGAAGCCGCCTTCGAGCAAGCGATCACCTCTGAGCAGCCGACCACCGTCCCTGAGCAGGCGATCACCGCGGAATGAGCCGTCGCAGGCGCGCAAAGATCAGCCGCCGGCCGAGCGAGTGCAGAAGCTGCTGTCCGCGGCCGGCGTCGGCTCACGCCGCGAAGTGGAACGCTGGATCCGCGAGGGGCGGTTGCAGGTGAACGGCGAAGTGCCGGCACTGGGTGCCAAGCTCGAGCCGCGGGACCGCATTACGCTGGACGGCCGGCCTGTCCGGCTGCATGCGCCGGCGGTCAAGGAATTGCACGTACTCCTGTTTCATCGCTCGCCGGGCGAGACTCTCGATCTGAAGGCGGCCACCTCGCGTGCATCGGAGCACCTGAACCTGCCGCGCTCCTCCGGGCGGTGGCTGGCGATTCAGCCCATGCCGCCCGTGGACGGCGGCCTGGAGATTCTCACCGACGATGGATCCTGGGCGCATCGTGTGTCGCGAGGCGTGCACGCCCTGACCGTGGACTACGTCCTGCGGATGCGTGGACCGTTGAAGGAGGACCTGGTCGAGGAATTTCGCGCGGCGACCGACTGCGAGGGCGAGGCGATGAGCATTCTGCAGGCCGACGCGCAGTACGGCGAAGCCTTCAATCACTGGCTCAATGTCACGGTGCGCGCCACGCGCTCCGCCCAGGTCCGCCACTGGTGGGCGGCGCGCGGCATCATCGTCAGCCGGCTGATGCGCGTGCGGTTCGGGCCGGTGCATCTATCGCGCGAGCTGCCGCGAGGGCACTCGCGCGCGATGCTGGCGAGTGAACGCAACGCCCTGATCAACGAGATCGACGCGGCGCAGCTGGCTGTGGACACCGCCAAGCTTGCGATGAGCGGTACTGCCACTCCGACCTCGGACGACTACGACTCCCACGACGAGTCGAACTAGTACCTTCTGCGCGGTGATGTTGACCCGTCACACGGCCCGGGGGACTAAGACGCTGGACGCCAACGAAAAGGCAGCAGTTGGCGTCCAGCGTCTTAGTCCCCCGGGCTGTGCGCATTGGGCCGATGTACATCACCGCGCAGGATGTACATCACCCTCTAGAGGGAGCAGACCGGGTGCCGTCGGCGCGGTGGTGTGGGGCGGTGAGAGAGTTCGCCCGAGAGGCTGAGCCATTGGCCGGCAACTGCTGCCTCGTTGCCGGCCAATGGCTCAGCCTCTCGGGCGGATACCATCAACCGGTCAACATCACCGTGCCGGGCAACTGCTTCCTCGTTGCCCGGCAACGGCTCAGCCCCTCGGGCGAATACAGTCAACCGCTCAACATCACCGTGCCGGCGGCTGCGAGGATTGCAGCAACTGCGCGAGGTACTGTTGCCACACGGCGGCCCAGGTGTGCGTGCCGTGACCGTGAGTCTGGTCGGAGGCGGGCAGCAGGATGAAATGGCCGCCTTTGACACGCTTGATTTCGCGTTCGGCGATGCCGAGTTCGGGCGGGTTGATGAAATCATCGCCTGAATTGACCTGCGTCAGGGGAGCCTTGATTTTTTCCAGGTCGGCTGAGGGATCGTAGTCGCGGGACGCATCCACCTGATAGAGCAGGTCGTTGGCATCCAAGCTCTGCAGCTCGCGCTGCATGTACTCGTCCACGAACTTGTCGGCGGCATCCCGGGTGGGCAGCGCCAGCTGCATCTGAATCGGGGCGCTTCCGGCGATCAACAGCATGCCGGCGGCCGCGCGTAGCGCGTCAACGGGTTCGGTCTGGTACTCGCCGTCGCGCCATTGCGGATCGTTGCGAATCGCCTGCATGACGAGTTCGCGCCACGCGCGGTTGCGGCCCGCGATTTGCACGGGCAGACAAGCGAGCGGCATCAAGGCGTCCATGAAATCGGGATATGCTTCGCCCCACATGAAGGTCTGCATGCATCCCATGGAAGTTCCCATCACCAGGCGCAAGTGGTCCACGCCAAGACCCTGCACGACCAAGGCGTGCTGCGCAGCCACCATGTCCGCGTAGGCATAGTGGGGAAAGTGTGCGTGCAGGGCATCGCTGGGCTTGCTCGATTTTCCGTGTCCAATTCCGTCCGGCAAAATGACGAAGTATTTATTGGTGTCCAGCAGCTGTCCGCGCCCGAACAGTACGCCGGCGAAATGTTCGTTGAGCAGGCTGCGGCCGTTGCCGCCGGTGCCGTGCATGATCAGCACCGCGTTGTTCAACTCTGCCGTGCGCGTCACGGTGCAATTTGCCGAGAGTCGTGTAGTGCACCCGAAGCTCCGGCAGAGACTCGCCGGATGCAAAATGAAAGTCACGGAGCACAAAGTCGGTCTCGATGGGCGGTGCGGCTCCGTTACCCGGCTCGGCCGCTGCGGCGGTGCTCGAAGCTACGCCTATGAAAGCCGATAGTGCGCAAGCCGCCACAAAAATCCGTGATCGCATCATCTCTCTCCTGTCATTCATTGCGCGTCGATATATTGACCATCAATACCGCGACTCAGCGCGCTCAGCAAGTACAAAAATGTGCCGCTCACGGATACCGGAGCGGGCAGCGTGTTCGGATCCTCGGCCGGATAGGCGGCTGCCCGCATGGCCGTGCGCATGCGGCCGGGATTTACGCTGTTGACGCGGATATTCGGCTCGCCCTCGAGCTCCTGCGACAGCATGCTGCGCACCGACTCCAATCCGGACTTGGAGACGGCATAGGCTCCCCAATATGGCCGCTGGTTGGTTACGACGCCGCTGCTGACGAAAATGATGGAGGCGTCCGCCGATTTTCGCAGATTCGGGAGAAGCACCTGGGTCAGGATGAACGGTGCGGTCAGGTTCACGTGCAGCACCTTGCACCAGGTCGGCACGTCGTATTGTTCGAGCGGCGTGCGGTCTCCCAGCAGCGCCGCGCAATGAACCAGTCCGTCGAGCTTGCCGAATTCACCGTCGATGATTTTCGCCAGATTGTCGTAGTCCGCGGCGGTCGCGGCGGCAAGGTCGAGCGCAGCGATGGCGGGCTGCGGGCCGCCCGATTTTTCTATTTCGTCGTAGACACGGTCGAGCTTGGCCGCGTTGCGGCCCGACAGAATCACGTTCGCTCCGGCGCGCGCGCATTCGAGCGCCAGCGCACGGCCCAAACCGCCGCCGGCGCCGGTGATCATGATGACCCGGCCGGCGAGCAAGCCTGCATCGGGTGTGAATTGCTTCGGAATCATAGGGAACTCCACCTTCATCTAGGGGCGCGGCGCGCCGTGGTCCAGGCGAGCAGCATATCCTGTAAGCGCCGCCGCCCCTCGGGTGCCGCGCCGACGTTCAAATGCGCGAGCCCGAGCGCTGCAAGCACCGGCAGATGCCGCTGCCGGCTCCGCTCCGCTCGCGGCAGCGCCTGCGCCGCGTTCTCGAAGTATCGTGCCGCCCGGCCGCGTAGCCCATCGAGATAGCTTTGCAGATGCGGAGGCGGCGGATCGGCCACGAGGTCGTCGTTGTCAACGCCCGCCGCCATGAGCTCATCGATGGCGAAGGGCACGCGCCCGACCCGGGCTTCCTCCCGGTAGCCGCGAATCGCCCTCGACAGGTACCCGGCAGCCGCGAGAGCAGCCGTACAGTTGCGAAGCGCCGTCTCATCGGGAACATCGGCGGCCAGCAGCGACGCGAGCGCCAAAGGGCCGCCCCAAGCCTGGGACTGCTGTTCGAGATCGGCGCCGCGTTCCAGGGGCACCCCGCCGGCCTGGACGGCGGCGGCATCGATCGCGGTCAGCAGCGGGGCGAAATCCGTCGAGGCTGCGCGAGGCAGGCTGGCGAGATAGCCGCTGATGGGATGAACGGCCGAACCCGCCGCGAGCCGACGCACTTCTTCCCGCCACCAGGCGAGCTTCAAGTGCGCCACGCTCGTTTCGGTGGCGGGGTTCAGCAGAGCCTGCCACTCCGCGCCGAGGGCGTAGATGCCGAGCAGCGGTGCGCGCAACTCCGCCGCGGCGAACAGCCAGCTCCAATAGCGCGGCGTGCCCGGCGGTATCGCGCGCGCCCGATAGGTCGCATCAAGTGTTCTCAGGAGGGGCCTCGTCCGCGGAGTCCGGATCGACGCCCGCATTGCGTGGGATGCGCGCGAGGCTCGCCACCGGATCGATGGGCTCGATCTCGCGATTCACTCGCAGCCCGAGTTCCGGAAAGCGGCGTGCGGCGGGCAGCACCTGCTGTTCGAGCGATCCGACCGCCCTATTGAAGGAGTCGACGCTGCTGCCGAGGGATTTTCCCAGCTTGCCGAGGTGCTCGCCGAACACCGCCAACCGCTTGTACAAGTCCTCGCCGAGCCGGCGAATCTCCGCGGCATTGTCCGCCAGAATCGATTGCTTCCACCCGTAAGCGACGATCTTCAGCAGCGCCACCAGGCTGGTGGGCGTCGCCAGCATCACGTTCTGCCGCAGCGAGTCGTCGATCAAGCCCGGGTTTTCCTGCAGCGCCGCCGTCAGAAACTGATCGCCGGGGAGGAACAGCACGACAAAGTCGGGACTGCGCTCGAACTGCGACCAGTACTGCTTGGAGGACAGCTCGCGGACCCGCGCGCCGACGATTTGGGCGTGGCGGCGCAGCTGCGCGCTGCGGTCCTCGTCATTTTGAGCCTCGACGGCAGAGAGATAGGCCTCGAGCGGCGTCTTCACGTCGACGACGATATCGCGCTGCTCCGGCATATGTACCACCATGTCCGGACGGATCGCGCCGGACTCGGTGTTGCGATGCTGCTGTTCGGTGAAGTCCACGTGCAGGGTCATGCCGGACAATTCGACCAGCCGGCGCAGCGTGATCTCGCCCCATTGCCCGCGCACATCCGGGCGGCGCAGGGCGGTGACCAGGTTTCGCGTCTCGCGAGACAGCAGGCTCTGGCCGCCTGCCAGGGCTTCCATCTGGGTTTTTATGCTTGCGAACGAGTCGATGCGATCGCGTTCGATCGCTTGAATCTGCGTCTCGGTCCTGGCCAGCGCCTCGCGGATGGGCCGTACCATCGACTCGATCGACGTTTCGCGCTCCTTCAGCGCCTGCGAGGCGTCCAGCTGCTGGCGGGCGAGCCGTTCGCGCGCCAGCTGCAGGAACACTTCACTGTTGCTCTGCAGACTGTCGCGTGCAAGCTCGCCGAACACCGTCTGCAATTGTTCGCGCGCCCGCGCCAGTGCCTGCTCGCGTTCGGCACTCAATGTTTCTTCGCTCTTGAGCCGCGCACGCAGCAGCTCAGTTTCGATTGCCGCAGCGCGCTCGCGCCGCGCCCGCCATACCAGCACCGCGAGCGCGCCGAGCGCCGCCCCAAGGAT
Source organism: uncultured Gammaproteobacteria bacterium (assembly GCA_963807505.1). Lineage (GTDB taxonomy): Bacteria > Pseudomonadota > Gammaproteobacteria > Steroidobacterales > Steroidobacteraceae > Bog-1198. Next base: position 1,048,488 of record CAWECC010000004.1, read on the forward strand.
CAATGCGAGCCAGACAGCGCCGCCGATCATATCAACCCGCGGGCCGCGAGAAATGAGCGAGGTAGTTGACGTCGGTATTCGGCGCGAGCCGAAAAGCACGTGTAATGGGGTTGTAGGCGATGCCCGTCAGATCGAGCAGCTCCAGGCCGGCCTTGCGGCCCCACCGCGCGAGTTCCGATGGGCGGATGAATTTCAAATATTCATGCGTGCCGCGCGGCAACGCGCGCGCGATGTATTCCGCCCCGATGATGGCCACGGCAAATGACAGCGGGTTGCGGTTGAGGGTCGAAACGATGACCGCGCCGCCGGGTTTCACCAATGCGGCCAGCGCGGCGATGCTGGCGGCCGGATCGGGCACATGTTCCAGCATCTCCATGCAGGTCACGACATCGAAGGCCGCTGGGCGTTCCAGAGCCAGTTCCTCCGCCGCGACGGCCCGATATTCCACGGCGATCTTGCCTTCGAGTGCGTGCAGTTCCGCGACGTCGAGCACCGCCTGAGACAGGTCGATGCCGAGCACCCGCGCACCGGCGCGCGTCATGGCTTCGGACAGTATGCCTCCGCCGCAGCCGACGTCGAGGACCTGCTTGCCGGCCAGGCTCACCGCCTGCTCTACGTAGCGCAAACGCAGGGGATTGAGGTCGTGAAGCGGTTTGGAAGGACCCTTGGGGTCCCACCAGCTTTGCGCCAGCGCGGCGAATTTCGCGAGTTCCGCCGGGTCGGCGTTGCGGTTGGATTCGGGCATTCCCGCAGTATATCGGCTAATGCATTGCCTCGGGCTTAAGACCGAGGCGGATATGTGCTAGAATTCGCCCATGTTGAGACCATGTCTCGCCTCCTTTAAACCCGCTTAAGTTAGCCGCGTAGGCTGCACCGGACTCTCGCAAATGGCCGAGATCGCTCGCGAAATATTGCCCGTAAATCTCGAAGACGAGATGCGCAAGTCGTATCTGGATTACGCCATGAGCGTCATCGTCGGCCGGGCGTTGCCCGATGTGCGCGACGGCTTGAAACCCGTGCACCGGCGGGTGCTCTACGCCATGCGCGAATTGAGCAACGACTGGAACAAGCCCTATAAGAAATCGGCGCGTGTCGTGGGCGATGTCATCGGCAAGTACCACCCGCACGGCGATGCGTCGGTGTACGACGCCATCGTGCGCATGGCGCAGGACTTCTCGATGCGCTACCTGCTGGTCGACGGCCAGGGGAATTTCGGTTCCGTGGACGGCGACCCGCCGGCGGCGATGCGCTATACCGAAGTGCGCATGTCCAAGCTGGCCGGCGAGCTGCTCGCCGACATCGACAAGGAAACGGTCGATTTCAACCCGAATTACGACGAGTCCGAAAGCGAACCGGCGGTGCTGCCCGCGCGCATACCGAACCTGCTGATCAACGGATCATCGGGCATCGCGGTGGGCATGGCGACCAATATCCCGCCGCACAATCTGACCGAAATCATCACGGCCTGCATCGCGCTCATCGAGAACCCCGAGATCACCCTGGGCGAGCTGATGCAGATCGTTCCCGGCCCCGACTTCCCGACGGCGGGATTCATCAACGGGGCCCAGGAGATCGTCGCCGCCTACAAGACGGGGCGCGGCCGCCTGCACCTGCGCGCACGCACTCACTTCGAAGACGTCGGCAAGGGTGACCGCCAGGCCATCATCATCACCGAGCTGCCCTATCAGGTGAACAAGGCGCGGCTGATCGAACGCATCGCCGACCTGGTGCGCGACAAGCTCATCGACGGCATCGCCTCGGACGGTTTGCGCGACGAATCCGACAAGGACGGCATGCGCGTGGTGATCGAGCTGAAGCGCGGCGAAGTGCCCGAGATACTGCTCAATAATCTGTATGCGCAGACACCGATGGAACAGGTGTTCGGCATCAACATGGTCGCGTTGGTCGACGGCCAGCCGCGGCTGCTGAGCCTGAAGGAAATGCTCGACGCCTTCCTGCGCCATCGCCGCGAGGTGGTCACCCGCCGGACCGTGTATGAACTGCGCAAGGCGCGCGAGCGCGGGCATATCCTCGAAGGCCTCGCGATCGCGCTCGCGAACATCGACGAGATCATCGCGGCCATCAAGGCATCGCCTTCGCCCGCAGAAGCCAAAGTCGCACTGATGTCGCGGCCGTGGAGCTCCGGTGCGGTGCCGGAGATGCTGGCGCGCGCCGGCGCCATCAGCACGCGTCCCGAAGGTGAAATCGTGGCCCTGGGTATCGTCGAAGGGCGGCTACCGGCTGACTGAGATACAGGCTCAGGCGATTCTCGAGATGCGCCTCAACCGCCTCACCGGACTCGAGCAGGACAAGATCATCGCCGAGTTCCAGGAATTGCTGGTGCAGATTCGCGATCTGTCGGACATTCTGGCGCGGCCGCAGCGGCTGCTCGAAGTGATCCGCCACGAGCTCGAATACATCCGCGAAACCTTCGGCGACAAGCGGCGCACGGAGATCCTCGTCAATCATGAAGATCTGACCACGGAAGATTTGATTTCGCCCGAGGATGTGGTGGTCACCCTGTCGCATGGCGGCTATGCCAAGGCGCAGCCCGTGTCCGATTACCAGGCGCAGCGCCGCGGCGGCCGCGGCAAGGCGGCCACCAGCGTCAAGGATGAGGATTTCGTCGACAAGCTGTTCGTTGCGAATACGCACGACACCCTGCTGTGTTTTTCCGACCACGGCAAGCTGTACTGGCTGAAGGTGTATCAATTGCCGCAGGCGAGCCGCGGTTCCCGCGGCAAGCCCATCGTGAATCTGCTGCCGCTGCAGGAAGGCGAACGCATCAGCGCCATGCTGTCGATCAAGGAGTTCGAAGAAGGCAAGTTCGTCTTCATGGCGACCAGCCTGGGAACAGTCAAGAAAACTTCGCTGGCGCTGTTCTCGCGGCCGCGCGCCAGCGGCATCATCGCCGTTGCCCTCGAGGAGGGCGACAAGCTGGTCGGCGTCGCGATCACGGACGGCACCAAGGACATTCTGCTGTTCACCACCGCGGGCAAGGCGATCCGGTTCGTGGAAGAGGAAGTGCGCCCGATGGGCCGCGAAGCCGCGGGCGTGCGCGGCGTGCGCCTGACCGATGATCAGCGGGTCAACGCGCTGATCGTGGCGGAACAGGGCTTCATTCTCACGGCGTCGCAGAACGGTTTCGGAAAGCTGACGCCGCTGGAAGAGTTTCCCAAGCACGGCCGCGGCGGCCAGGGCGTGATTGCACTGCAAATCACCGACCGCAATGGGCGCATGGTGGGGGCGCTGCAAGTCAGCAGCGACGATGAAATCATGCTCGTGAGCCAGAACGGCGTTCTGGTGCGCACGCCGGTGAAGGACATCTCCGTCGTGGGCCGCAACACTCAAGGCGTGCGTTTGATCCGGCTCGAGGACGGTGATCAACTCTCCGGACTCGAGCGCATCGACGGCCTGGCGGCCGAGGCAGATGCCGGCGATGCCGAGCCCGGCGATGGCGATGCGGCTGACCAGGGATCCGGCAGCCCGGACAGCGAGGCGGGCGACGCCGGGCCGCCTGCGGCCGGCGCCTAAGCCTCCCGCGTGCGCGCCGTCAATTTCTCTCCGGGACCCGCGACGCTGCCGCTCGAGGTACTCGAGCAGGCCCGCGCCGAACTGGCCGATTGGCAGGGTGGCGGCATGTCGGTGATGGAGATCAGCCATCGCAGCAAGGCCTTCGAGCAAGTCGCGGCCGAGGCCGAAACGGATTTGCGCGGACTTCTATCCATACCGCGCAATTACAAGGTGCTGTTCCTGCAAGGCGGCGCGTCGGCTCAATTTGCATTCGTGCCCATGAATCTCGCGGCGCCCGAGTCCACGGCCGACTATGTGAACACGGGGCACTGGTCCCACAAGGCGATCACCGAGGCGGGGCGCTACTGCAAGGCGCATGTCGCCGGCGACGCCGGGGGCAATTACACGCGAGTTCCTCCGCAGACCGAGTTGCGGTTCAGCGCGGGCGCCGCCTACGCGCATTACACGCCGAATGAAACCATCGGCGGAGTCGAATTCGGATATATCCCCGAGACGCGGGATGTTCCGCTGGTCGCGGACATGTCATCCAGCATCCTGTCACGGCCCGTCGACGTCTCCAAGTTCGGACTGATTTACGCGGGCGCGCAAAAGAATATTGGCCCTTCGGGATTGACGGTGGTGATCGTGCGCGATGATCTGATCGGCCGTGCGCGGCCCGAGACGCCGCTGGTTTTCAACTACAAGGCCGTCGCCGACAGTCAATCCATGTTGAATACGCCGCCGACTTTCGCCTGGTACATGGCGGGTCTGGTGTTCAAATGGCTGAAGCGTGCCGGCGGATTGGCGGCGGTCGGCGAGCGAAACCGCCTCAAGGCGGCAAAATTATATGCCGCCATCGACGCCTCGCAGTTTTATGTGAACCGGGTCGCGAAGGATGCGAGATCCTGGATGAACGTAACGTTCACTCTGAACAAACCGGAGTTGGATGCCGCGTTTCTTGCCGAAGCGGCCGATGCCGGGATGCAGGGCCTCAAGGGGCATCGTGTATCGGGCGGTATGCGGGCGAGCCTCTACAATGCCATGCCGCTGTCCGGCGTCGAGATGCTGATCGCGTTCATGGGTGAATTCGAGCGCCGGCACGCATGAGCTCGTCGTTCCGTATGAGGTGCGAACATGGCCAGCCGTAAGACGCCGCCGGGCCGGAGACGGCCGAACGAGGGCCGGCCGGGCAAGCGTCGGCCGCCCGCGCGGATGGCTGCGGCGACCGCCGCCACACCGGTTCCAGGGGCGACGCCGGCCGGCGGCCTCGGAAATATTCGAGAGAGCATCGACGTCATCGATGCCCGAATCCATGCTCTGCTCAACGAGCGCGCGCGTTTCGCGCAACAGGTCGGCATCTCCAAGTCCGCGTCGGGCAAGGCGGTGGATTTCTATCGCCCCGAACGCGAGGCCGAAGTGCTGCGAATGGCGCTGAAGCGCAATCAGGGCCCGCTGCGCGACGAGGAGATTGCGCGGCTGTTCCGCGAAATCATGTCGGCATGCCTGGCACAGCAGGAGCCCCTCAAAGTGGCCTTCCTGGGGCCGGAGGGCACATTCACCCAGGCCGCCGTGCTGAAGCATTTCGGGCATTCGGTGCGCGCGCTGCCCCTGCCGGCGATCGACGAAGTATTCCACGAAGTCGAAGCCGGCATCGCGGACTTCGGCGTGGTGCCCATCGAGAATTCCAGCGAGGGCACGGTCAATCACACATTGGACATGTTTCTGTCGTCCGCGCTCAAGATATGCGGCGAGGTGGAATTGCGGATCCATCATCATTTGATGGGCAAGATGAGCAGTACCGGGGCCGTCAAGCGGGTGTGCGCCCATCCGCAGGCGCTGGCCCAGTGCCGCGGTTGGCTGGATGATCAGCTGCCCGACGTGGAGAGGGAGGCCGTTTCCAGCAACGCCGAGGGAGCCCGGCGCGCGCGCGATGAGCGCGGCACCGCCGCGATCGCCAGCCGCGCCGCCGCAGAAATTTACGGACTTACGCTGCTCGCCAGCGAAATCGAGGACCGGCAGGACAACACCACCCGCTTTCTCGTGGTGGGCAGAAAATTATTCAGTGCCAGCGGCGCCGACCGTACCACGCTGCTGGTGTCCGCCTCCGACACCGACGACTCGGGTGCGCTGTTCCGCCTGCTCGAGCCGCTTTCGCAGCATCGGGTCAACATGACGCGCATCGAATCTCGTCCCTCGCGCAAGCGCAAATGGGACTATGTGTTCTTCATCGATGTCGAGGGACACGTCAGCGATCCGCCCGTGGCCGCGGCGCTGGCCGCGCTCGAGGAGCGCGCCTCGCTGTTCAAGGTCCTGGGTTCGTATCCGCGGGCCGTGCTCTGACGCGAATGCCGTCCACCATCCGCAATTTCGAGGTGCAGCCGGCGCGCAACGTGTCGGGCGTGACCGCGGTGCCGGGCGATAAATCCATTTCGCACCGCTCGCTCATGCTGTGCGGCATCGCCGAGGGAAGCAGCGAGGTGACCGGCTTCCTGGCCAGCGAGGATTGCCTGGCGAGCTTGGCCGCCATGCGCGCCTTTGGGGTGCATATCGAGCAGCCCAGCCCCACCCATGTGGTGATTCACGGCGTGGGCCTGCGCGGCTTGCGCGATGCGGGTTTCGCTCTCGACATGGGCAACGCGGGCACGGCCATGCGCTTGTTCACGGGCCTGCTGTCGGCGCAATCCTTCAATTCGCGGTTGATCGGCGATGCTTCGCTCATGAAGCGCCCGATGGAGCGCGTCGCCAAGCCGCTGCGCGAAATGGGGGCCGACGTCCGCACCCGCTCGGGCACGCCGCCGGTCGATATCGGCGGCGGCCGCCGCCTGCGAGGGATCGAGTACACCATGCCTGTGGCGAGCGCCCAGGTGAAGTCGGCGATTCTGCTGGCGGCGCTGTACGCCGATTCGCCCACCACCGTCATCGCGCCCGCCATCAACCGCGATCACAGCGAGCGCATGCTTGGGAGTTGCGGCGTGCGCATCGACACCGAAGGCCTGCGCACCACCTTGCATCCCCCGGAGCGATTGTCGAATCAACGCTTCAATGTGCCCGGTGATTTCTCCTCCGCCGCCTTTTTCATCGTCGCGGGCCTGTTGGGTGCGGCGCACGGGGGCTTGCTGATCCAGAACGTCGGATTGAACCCCACGCGTACCGGCCTGCTCGATGTCTTGCGCAGCATGGGCGGGAATATTGAAATACTGAACCCGCGCGAAAGCGGCGCAGAGCCGGTGGCCGACCTGCTGGTCCACGCCTCGGCGCTGCAGGGCGTGCAGATGCCGGCGGCGTTGGTGCCGCTCGCCATCGATGAGCTTCCCGTGCTGTTCGTCGCGGCGGCCTGCGCCAGCGGCGAGACGGTAGTGACGGGTGCCGAGGAACTGCGTGTGAAGGAAAGCGACCGGATTGCGGCGATGAGCGCGGGCCTGAAGTCCCTGGGTGTGGCGCACAGCGTGTTGCCGGACGGCATGCGGATCGAGGGCCGGGGCGAGGGCCCGGCCTTCGGCGGCGGGGAAATCGACAGCTTCGGCGATCACCGGATCGCCATGTCCTTCGCCGTCGCGAGTCTGCGAGCCGCCAAATCCATCTCGATCCGCGACGTGGCGAATGTGGCCACTTCCTTTCCGGGCTTCGTCGGACTGGCGCGATCGGTGGGTCTCGATATTCGCGAATCGGCCGAGTAGGGGGGTGCGTACCCAGGTGCCGGTCATGACCATCGACGGCCCCTCGGGGTCGGGGAAGGGAACCGTCAGCCGCGCTGCCGCACGGGCGCTGGGCTGGGCGTTGCTCGATAGTGGCGCGCTGTACCGCTTGGTTGCCCTGGCCGGCCGGAAAGCCGGGGTCCGCCTCGATGATGGGCCTGGCCTGGCCCGCCTGGCGGGTGGTATCGACATACGGTTCGAGTCCGATCCGGCCGGCGAGGAAGTCGTCTGGCTCGACGGTCAGGAGGTTACCGGCGCCATCCGGACCGAGGGGGCGGGAAATGACGCCTCCAAGGTGGCCAGCTTGCCGGTGGTCCGTACCGTGCTCTTGGAGCGGCAGCGGCACTTTGCCGTACCCCCCGGCTTGGTGGCGGACGGGCGGGATATGGGGACGGTGGTATTCCCCCAGGCCGAAGTTAAGATTTTTCTCACGGCGAGCGCCTCGGAACGGGCCGCCAGACGCCATAAGCAGTTGAAAGAAAAGGGGGTTGCTGCTAACCTTGCCGCCCTTTCGCTGGAGATAGCGGAGCGTGATTTGCGCGATATGAATCGCGCCGCCTCGCCTCTGGTCGCAAGCGCGGATGCAATCCTGCTGGATACAACGGGGATGTCCGTCGATGCAGTGGTCGAACGCGTCTTGGGAGTGGCCCGCGAGCGTCTGTCGCTGGAGCTTAAGTAGATATAGGTCGCGGCTTTTATGGATCGATGGCCGTTATTTTGTGGTAACCCCTCGCGCACACGGGACCGTGCCGGGGAATAGCAAGAGAAAACATGACAGAAAGTTTTGCGGAACTGTTCGAACAGAGCATCGCGAGCCAGCGCATCCGTCCTGGCACCATCCTCAATGGATTGATCGTCGAAGTTGGCCAGGACTACGTCATCGTCAATGTCGGATTGAAATCCGAAGCGGTCATCCCTTCCGATCAATTCAAGAACGAAAAAGGCGAGATCGAGGTCGTCGTCGGCGAGACCGTCGAGGTCGCCTTGGACAGCGTCGAGGATGGTTCAGGCGAAACCCGTCTTTCGCGCGAAAAGGCCAAGCGCGCCAGAACGTGGACGCGCCTGGAAACGGCATTCGAAAAACAAGAGGTGGTCATCGGCATCATCACGGGGCGCGTCAAGGGCGGTTTCACCGTCGAAATCGACAATGTGCGTGCGTTCCTGCCGGGCTCTCTGGTCGATGTGCGCCCGGTGCGCGACCCGTCGTACCTGGAGAACAAGCCGCTCGAATTCAAGGTCATCAAGCTCGATCAGAAGCGCAATAACGTGGTCGTGTCGCGTCGCGCCGTCGTCGAGCAGGAATACAGCGCCGAGCGTTCCGCGCTGCTGGACAATCTGCAGGAAGGGGCGGCGGTCAAGGGTGTGGTGAAGAATCTCACCGATTACGGCGCCTTCGTGGACTTGGGCGGCATCGATGGGCTGCTGCACATCACCGACATGGCGTGGAAGCGGGTCAAGCACCCCTCCGAAGTCGTCAAGGTCGGCGAAGAGATCGACGTGCGGATTTTGAAGTTCGATCGCGAGCGCCAGCGCGTCTCCCTGGGTCTGAAGCAGCTGGGCGCGGATCCGTGGCAGAACATCGCGCGGCGCTATCCCGCCAACACCCGTCTGTTCGGCAAGGTCACCAACATCGCCGACTACGGCTGCTTCGTGGAGATCGAGGAAGGCGTGGAAGGCTTGGTGCACGTGTCCGAGATGGATTGGACCAACAAGAACGTGAATCCCGCCAAGGTGGTTCACGTCGGCCAGGAAGTCGAAGTCATGGTGCTCGATATCGACGAAGAGCGCCGCCGCATCAGCCTGGGCGTGAAGCAGTGCAAGACCAATCCTTGGAAGGAGTTTGCAGAGAACTACAACCGCGGCGACAAGGTCAGCGGCCAGATCAAATCGATCACGGATTTCGGCATATTCATCGGTCTGGCGGGCGGCATCGACGGTCTGGTGCATTTGTCCGACATCTCCTGGGATATGCCGGGCGAGGAGGCGGTGCGCAGCTATCAAAAGGCGCAGCAGGTCGATGCCATGGTGCTGTCGATCGACCCGGAGCGTGAGCGCATCAGCTTGGGAATCAAGCAGCTCGCAAAGGATCCGTTCTCGGCATACATCGCGGAACATCCCAAGGGCAGCATCGTCACGGGCGTGGTACGGGAAGTGGACGCGAAGGGCGCGGTCATCGATTTGGGCAATGGCGTCGACGGCCAGTTGCGTGCCTCGGAGCTGTCGCGGGACCGCGTCGAAGACGCTCGCTTGCTCCTCAAGGTGGGCGAGGAAGTCGAAGCGAAATTCACCGGAGTGGATCGCAAGGGCCGCAGCATCTCGTTGTCGATCAAGGCGAAGGATATCCACGAGGAACAAGAAGCCATGCAGAATTATCGGACCGATTCACCGACCGGAACCAGCCTGGGAGATCTCCTCAAAGAGCAGATCTCTGGACAGGATTGAGAGGACAGATGGCGCGGCGGTGACACTCAAACCCGCCGCGCTTTCCTCTTGAAATATGTCTAGCGATGCCCACGGATCGATAATGACGAAATCGGAACTCATCGAGATCATTTCGGCAAAGCAGAAGCACCTGCCGGCGAAGGATGTGGAACTCGCCGTCAAGCAGCTGCTTGAAATCATGAGCGATGCGCTGGCGACCGGGGAGCGGATCGAGATTCGCGGCTTCGGCAGCTTTTCCCTGCATTTTCGGCCGCCGCGGCAGGGACGCAATCCGAAGACCGGCGAGGCTGTGGCGCTCGCCGGCAAGCATGTCCCGCACTTCAAGCCGGGCAAGGACCTGCGTGAGCGGGTCAACGACGGCGCGGATCAGCCGATCCGCGATTGACCTAGGCTGATTCAGGCGCTGCCGGCCCAGGGCCTATCCGAGTCATGATGACCGATCTGCCGCTGCCGGTTTGGGCTCTGGTGGTCGGGGCACTGGTCCTCGGGATACTGGCTGGGCACTTCGGCTGGGGCAAGCGCTGGCCCGGTTCCCTCGGCAAATTGCATCCCGACTATCTGACGGGGCTCGATTACCTCGTCACCGAGCAGCCCGACCGGGCGCTCGACATGTTCCTCAAGCTGATGGATGCCAACGCCGACACGATCGAGACCCATTTTGCGCTGGGATCCCTATATCGCAGGCGCGGTGAAGTGGAGCGCGCCATTCGCATTCATCAAAATCTTCTGGCGCGCGACGCATTGGCTCCGGAGCATCGTGAGCAGGCACTGCTCGCGCTGGCGCAGGACTATTTGCGGGCCGGGCTGCTCGACCGCGCGGAAGGCTTGTTTCAGCAAGTCAGCGAGGTCCCGCGCCTGCGCGCGAGCGCTCTCGATGCGCTGCGCTTGGTGTACGAGCGGCAGCACGACTGGCAGCAGGCGCTCGGCGCGTTTCGGCAGCTTGCGCGCATCAAAGCGGCGCCGCCGCGCATGGTCGCGGCCCATTATCTGTGCGAACTGGCTGCGCTCTCGATGGAACGCGGCGATACCGCAGATGCGAGACGCCTGCTGCGCGAGGCCCGCCACGAAGTGGAGCCGTTCCCGCGGGCTGCATTGCTGCGTGCGCAAATCGCCGAGCGCGACGGACAGCCGCAGCTGGCCGTGCGCCTGCTGCGCCAGGCGCTCAGCGATTCGCCGGAGCTTCTGCAGGATGAGCTGCCGCATCTGATCAAGCTGGTCACGCCCGAGGCGCGCGACGCGGTGCTCGGCGAACTGGCGGCGCAGGTTGAGACGCGAGATTTCAGCGAACTGAAGCGGCTGGTGTTCGCCGCCATCGGCGCCGATTTGGCGGACGCCGCGCCGCTTCGCGCGTCGATCGAAAAGGTCTTTTCGCAGGACGCGACGTTGCGGGCGGTGTGGCAGGCGGGTCCCGCGCAATACGAGCGCACCGCGCACGAGATCGGGGCATTGCTGGTCCACGCCGAGAGATACCGGTGCAACGAATGCGGTTTCTCGGGGCGCAGCTTTTACTGGCAATGCCCCGCATGCCATGCCTGGGACAGCTTCGAGACGCATGCCATCGTGAAGCTGCGCTAGTTGTGAGATTTGTCCGACGGCGCGGCCCGAGGAAATCCGTTATTATTTCCTCATGCCACACCAAGCCGTCAAAACTGTCGTGTTTCCCGTAGCCGGACGCGGCACGCGGTTCCTTCCAGTCACCAAGGCCAGCCCGAAGGAAATGCTGCCGGTCGTCGACAAGCCGCTCATTCAGTATGCGGTCGATGAGGCGCTGTCCGCCGGCGCCGAAACCCTGGTGTTCATCACGGGAAGCTCCAAGCGAGCCATCGAGGATCATTTCGACAGCAACCCCGAACTCGAGGCCGTGCTGCAGGCTCAGGGCAAGCAGGAATTGCTCGATACGCTGCGCGGCATCCTGCCGAGCTGGGCGTCATGCGTCTACATCCGCCAGCCCGCGCCGCTGGGCCTGGGCCATGCCGTGCTGTGCGCCCGGCCCGTCGTCGGCGATGCGCCCTTCATGGTGCACCTCGCGGACGATTTGATCGACGCGAAGGTGCCCTGCCTCAAGCAGATGGTCGAGGCGTATGCGATCCATGGGGGCAGCGTGCTCGGCGTGCAGAACGTGCCGCGGCAGGATACGGACAAGTACGGCATCGTGACCCTGGAGCGCAATGTCGCGCCCCGCGTCGGCAAGATGTCGCACATCGTCGAAAAACCCAAACCCGACAAGGCGCAGTCGACGCTGGCCGTCGTCGGGCGCTACCTGCTCACCGCCGCGCTGTTCGAGGACCTGGCAAAAATCGGCAAGGGCGCCGGCGGCGAGATTCAGCTCACCGATGGAATTGCGCGCCTGATGCAGCGCGAGCCGGTGTATGCCTTCGAATTCGAGGGCAAGCGCTACGACTGCGGCAGCAAGCTCGGATACTTGCAGGCCACCGTGGAGTACGGCCTGAAGCATCCGAGCTTGGGTGAGGACTTCGCCGCCTATCTCAGGGAACTGGTTCCCAAGCTGCCCTAGCGGCCGCCGCGCTGCTGCTGGCCGAAGCTTCTCGTACCCGTCCCGCCACCGCCCGACCCCCGGCGCGAATCGCGCCCGCCGTGATGTCCCTGGCGTCCTTGGCCCTGCGCCGGACGGTTGCCCGGACGATCGTCCCGATCACGAGAGGCCGGCTGCTGCGCCGATTCGACGATCTTGAAGACCGGCGTCGGCAAGGTCGGAATGGTGCGGCGTAGTACCCGCTCGATGTCGCGCAGCAATCCGGATTCATCGCTCGACACCAGCGAGATGGCCTCACCCGCGGCGCCGGCGCGGCCGGTGCGGCCGATGCGGTGCACGTAGTCTTCCGGCACATTGGGCAGTTCGTAGTTGACGACCTGCGGCAGTTCCTTGATGTCGAGGCCGCGTGCGGCGACTTCCGTGGCGACCAATGCCGTGACCTGTCCGCGCTTGAACATGTCGAGCGCCTTCACGCGCGCAGCCTGGCTCTTGTTGCCGTGGATCGCCGCCGCTTGAATGCCGGCGCCCTCGAGCTGCTGCGTGAGGCGGTTCGCGCCGTGCTTGGTGCGCGTGAAAATCAGTACCTGGCGCCATTGGCCTTCTTGGATCAAATGCACCAACAGATGCCGCTTCTGTTCCTTTTGCACGCGGTAGGCGCGCTGTTCGACCAATTCGATGGGCGCATTGCGCGGCGCGACTTGGATCGACAGAGGATCGTGCAACAGCCGCTCCGCCAAGCCGCGGATGTCGTCCGAATAGGTGGCGGAGAACAGCAGGTTCTGCCGCTTCTGGCGGCAGCAGCTTGATGATCTTGCGAATGTCGTTGATGAAGCCCATGTCGAGCATGCGATCGGCCTCGTCGAGCACCAGCACCTGCACCTTGGAAAGATCCGCGGCACGCTGCTGCGCCAGATCGAGCAGGCGCCCGGGAGTCGCCACCAGGATATCGCAGCCGCTCCGCAGGGCGCTGATCTGCGGGTTGATGCTCACGCCGCCGAACACCTGGTAGGTGCGCAGCTGCATGTACTTGCCGTAGTCGCGGGCGCTCTGCGCCACCTGCGCGGCAAGCTCGCGGGTGGGGGTCAGCACCAACGCACGCGGCGCGCGGCTGGTGCCGTTTGTCTGATCGGCGGCGAGCCGCTGCAGAATGGGCAGCACGAAGCCGGCGGTCTTGCCGGTGCCGGTTTGCGCGCCGGCGAGCACATCGCGGCCGGCGAGCACGGCAGGAATCGCCTGAACTTGAATGGGGGAAGGCGAGTCGTAGCCCTTATCGGCGACAGCACGCAGCAATTCGGGCAATAGCCCGAGATCGGAAAATGACATTAAAAATCCTTAAAGATAGGTGGACTCGCACGACAGAAGCATTTAGCTTCCGCAGCGGTCAGCAGCGAGGAGGGTAAAAAATCGAAGTGCGTCGAGGACGGACCGCGAGCTTAGGGTGGCACTGACCGAGCACCGACCCGAACTAAGCTGGGCGGGACTGTACAGCATTGTGGGTGTTGCGTCCAGGCAAGCCAGCGCCTCTGCACGGTGATGTAGAGCGGTTCACACGGTCAGGGGGGGTAAGGAGTTGGAAGCCAACGTAAAGGCAGCAGTTGGCTTCCAACTCCTTACTCCCCCCTGACCGTGCGCACTGGCCGACGTACATCACCGCGCAGGAGGTGCATCACCATCGGGCGAATACCGTCGGCCGGTCAACATCACCATGCCGCGGCGATGGATCAATTGTGTGCCTTCCGCTGTTTTCGTCGGGCATGCAAAATCGCTTCGGTATAGCCGTTGGGCTGTTCCCGGCCATTGAATATCAAATCGCACGCGGCTTGGAAGGCGATGTTGTTCTCGGGATCGTCGGCGAGTCGATGGTAGGCCGGATCGGAGGCGTTTTGCCGGTCGACCACCGCCGCCATGCGGCGCAGCGCCTGCGTCACCTGTTCGGCCGAGCAAATGCCGTGGTACAGCCAGTTGGCGACGTGTTGGCTGGAAATACGCAGCGTGGCGCGGTCTTCCATCAATGCGACATTGTAGTAATCCGGAACTTTCGAACAGCCAACTCCGGAATCGATCCAACGCACCACATAACCCAGAATGCTCTGCGCGTTGTTGTTGAGCTCCTCTTCGATGTCCGCCGTGTTCCACCGCGGAGCGGCGGCCAGCGGCGGCGTCAAGATTTCGTCGAGCGAGGCGCGGCTTCGGCCGGCGAGCCGGGCTTGCACCTGCGCGACGTTTACCTTGTGATAGTGCAGGGCGTGCAATGTCGCGGCCGTGGGAGAGGGCACCCAGGCGGTATTCGCCCCGGCCTGCGGTTGGGAGATTTTGGTCTTGAGCATGTCGGCCATGAGATCGGGCATGGCCCACATACCCTTGCCTATTTGCGCTCTGCCGCCCAGGCCGCAGGCGAGCCCGATATCCACGTTCTGCCGCTCGTAGGCGTCTAGCCACACGGCCTTCTTGAGCTCGCTCTTGCGCGGAACGGGCGCCGCGTTCATGGAGGTGTGAATCTCGTCGCCGGTCCGGTCGAGAAATCCCGTGTTGATGAACACCACGCGATGCCGCGCGGCGCGAATGCACTCGGTCAGATTGACGCTGGTGCGGCGCTCTTCATCCATGATGCCGATTTTCAGAACATTGCCCGCCAAACCCAGCAGTGCTTCGACGGCTGCGAATAATTCGCCGGCGAACGCGACTTCCTCGGGCCCGTGCATTTTCGGCTTGACGATATATACCGAGCCGGAGCGCGAATTACGCCGCGCGCCGGGGCCGCGCAAGTCGTGCAGTGCGATGAGCGCGGTGACCGCCGCATCGATGAAAGTTTCCGGTATGGGTGCGCCGTCCAGAGTCACGGCATCGGACATCATGTGGTGGCCGACGTTGCGCACCAGCATGAGACTGCGGCCCGGCAGCACGAGATCCGCGCCGTCCGGGGTCCGATACCGCCGATCGGGGTTCAGTCGGCGCAGGATGGGCTTGCCGCCTTTGTCGATGGCAGCCTGCAGACTGCCGTTCATCAGTCCCAGCCAGTTTCGATAGACTTGGACCTTGTCCGCCGCGTCCACCGCGGCCACCGAATCCTCGCAGTCTTGAATCGTGGTGATCGCGGATTCCAGCAGCACGTCGCTGATGCCGGCCGGATCATCGCGGCCGATGTGGTGCGTGCGGTCGATGTGCAGTTCCACGTGCAGCCCGTGGTGGGCCAGCAGCAGCAGCGAGGGGGAGCTGCCCACTCCTTGGAAGCCGCGAAACGCCGTTTCATCCTTCAATTGCGTCGTGGCGGCGCTTTTCAGCTGAATTTCGAGCCTCTGCCCGGCGAGCCGGTAGGCAACGGCGTCGCGATGCGAACCGGTGGCGAGCGCAAAGTGTTCGTCGAGGAAATCGCGCGCGAAGGCGATGACTTTCGCGCCGCGTTGCGGGTTGTATTGTCCCGAGCGGCTTGCGCCGTCCTCGGGTATGGCATCGGTGCCGTAAAGGGCGTCGTATAGACTGCCCCAGCGCGCATTGGCCGCGTTCAGGGCGTAGCGCGCGTTGTTGACCGGCACCACCAGTTGCGGTCCGGCGATGTGCGCGATCTCCCCATCCACATCGGCGGTGTCGATGGCAAAGGGCGGCTTCTCAGGTACCAGATAGCCGATCTCGAGCAGATACTCCTTGTAGCGCGCAGCGTCAAAAGCGGCACCGGGGTGCTGGCGGTGCCAGGCGTCGATCTTTTCCTGTAGCCGGTCGCGCTGCGACAGCAGCGCCGCGTTTCGCGGCGCCAAGGCGCCGACGAGATCTGCAAATCCATGCCAGAACGCCTGCTCTTGGACGCCCGTGCCGGGCATGGCCTCCTGATTGACGAAATCGTATAAGACCCTGTCGATCTCGATATGCGCTACGCTGACTTTTGCTGACATCCAAGGATTCCTACGGCCGGGTGAGGGACAGACCCTGCGTGAGTTATAGGGCGGAATCGTCTACTATAACTAGAAGAATGTCGCCTTGCGACACAACTCAAAGCGCGTTTAGCCGCACGGGCGCGCAGATATTCCAATGACGTGCTCGGTACTGCAACATGAGTTTGTTGATTCGAATCAACCTAGCGCTCGGTGCGGTATTCATGGTCGCCGCCTTGACGGCGGGATATGCCTGCCGGAGCATTCTCGAAGGCAACGCGCAGCGCGAAGTATTCACCGAGGCCGGCTTGATGATGGATAGCGCCCTGGCCATACGCAATTACACGGCCAAAGAAATCCTGCCCCTGCTCAGCGGCCGGATGGAGAACGATTTTCCGCCGCAAAGCGTGCCGTTCTATGCGGCGACGCAGAACTTCCTGCAGCTGCGCGCGCGGCATCCCGAGTACATGTACAAGGAGGCGACGCTCAATCCGACGAATCCGCGCGATCGAGCCGCCGACTGGGAAGGCGATATCATTCAACGATTCCGCAGCGACGCGAGGGCTCCAGAGATCGTGGGTGTCCGCGATACGCCGATGGGCAAATCGATGTACCTGGCGCGGCCCATCCGCAACGACGCCGGGTGCGCGGCCTGCCATAGCACCCCATCCGCGGCTCCGCGATCCCTCATCGCACGCTACGGCAGCGACAACGGCTTTGGCTGGCAGGTGGGTGAAGTGGTGGGTGCTCAAATAGTTTCGGTGCCTTTCGACAATGCGGCGGCGAACGCGGACAGGACATTTCGGGCATACATGATTTCGCTGGCGGCGATATTTGCCGCGGTATTTTTGGTGGTCAACGCGGTGCTGTACTTCATGGTCGTGCGGCCACTGCGCCAGATCGTACGGGTTGCGGATCGTTTGAGCCTCGGAGATATGTCGGCGGAGGACTTCTCCGGGCGCGGCGCCAAGGAAATCTCATCGCTGGTCCGTTCCTTCAATCGTATGCGCAAGAGCCTCGACAAGGCTTTGCATCTGCTCGGGAAATGAGGGATGGCGCGCGACGTATTCATCAGCTACTCGCAACCGGACCATGACTGCGCGTTCGAGCTGGTCGCACGGCTGGAGGGACATGGCGTGGACTGCTGGATTGCGCCGCGCGATATTGCGCCCTCCGCGGATTGGGCGGCGGAAATCGTGGACGCCATCTCCTCGGCTCGAGTGATGATTCTGGTGTATTCCGCCAACAGCAATCTATCGCCGCAGGTGCGCCGTGAGGTGGAAAGGGCGGTGCACAAGCAGCTGAGCATTCTGACGTTTCGGATCGAAGATGTACCGCCATCCAAGAGCTTGGAATTCTTCCTCAGTGCGCAGCATTGGATGGATGCTTTTCAGCCTCCTCGGGAGCTGCATTACGAGCGGTTATGCGCCTATGTCAAGGCGCAGCTCGGCTCGGCACCACCCGAGCGGCAGGTCCAGACGAGCACGGCCGCAGCCGGCCCAAACATTCACCATTTTGACGCTGCTCAATTGCGGTACATCGAGCGATGCTTGGCCGGATATATCGGCCCTCTCGCCAGGCACTTGGTGAAATCAGCGGCAGCACGCGCCGCCGGAACCGAGGATCTGATCACTCACCTCGCAGTGGAGCTGGAGACCGAGTCGGATCGGTACGAATTTTCGCGCCGATGCCGGAGTGAAATACCGCGTGACTGAGTGGAGTTATTTTGGCTTCACGTATATCGCGACGCCGTCTCCCGCCTTTTGATAAAAGAACGCCCAGGCATGGAAACCGAGCCCGTACGGCGAACGCGCGGACTCGTCTTCATAGCCGACTGCGGCGCCCACCGCCGGACTGGTAGTTAGATCTCCGACGCCATGGAGTAAAAGGCCGTTCGCGCCGAGCTTTGCCGCCTGCCGCTTCAGGCGCCCGACCACCTCGTCCATTTTGCCGGCCGCCGTGATCGCAAAGGACCCTTCGCTCGATGCGGCGAGATTCGCGATCTGTTCGTACGTGGCATCGGGGGGCTCGAGATAGATCTTCACTTGATCAGGGGATATCGCCGGCCGTGCGGTGCCGATGAGGACCACCTGGGAGGAAGATGCGCATCCGGCAAGAACGGCAATCAGCATGCAAGCTGCCGCGCGCAGAGCTCGCTGCAGATTCCGTCCGCCGCACAGGAGGTTTTCGTCGTTCCGAGTCATCGCGTCGCGAGCTTGCGGCATTGCCCGGACACGTGCTCGCGAATGATCTCAGCCAGCCGCAGCGTGGCGGGACCAGCGTAATCGCGGTCGGCGAATACCAGGTAGAGATCGGCGCGGCGCTCGCCGCCCTCGCGCAGCGGCAGAGGCTTGAGTTCGCCACGCTCCAATTCGCCGCGTACCATGTCGTCCGGGAACCAGGCGAATCCCAGGCCCATGCCGGCGGCATGAATCGACGTTGCCTTGTGGCTCACGGTCCAGCTCTGCTCCGCGCCCAACCAACTGCCGCTGCGGCGCTGGCTGCCCGTGTCGCGGATCATGAGGTGGCGCTGCTTACGCAGATCTTGCAGCGTCAGTTCGCGCCCAAGCCTATGCAGCGGATGTTCGGGATGTGCCATGGCGACGAAGCGCAGCCCTATCAAGGGATCGCCGGCAAAGCCCTGCGGTACCTGCGAACAAATGGCCAGATCAACCTTGCGCTGTAGCAAGGCTTCCTCGGTGCCGCTGAGCACGCTTTCGTAGAGCTCGATGCGCGTCTGCGGCCGCTCTTCGCCGAAACGTGCGAAGCATTGCAGCAGCAACCAGGTGGGAAAGATGATCTCCACGGCGAGCCGCAGCTCGGATTCCCAGCCCGCCGCCAGACTCGCTGCAGCCCCTTCCAGGGCGCCGGCTTCCTCGAGCAAGGCTTTGGCACGGCGATATAGCACCTGACCGGTGGGCGTGAGATGTGCCTTGCGGCCCACCACCTCGAACACCTTCACTCCGAGCAGCGTCTCCATCCTCTGTACCGAATAAGTGACCGCAGACTGGCTTTTGTGCAACGCCGCAGCCGCCTGGGCGTAACCGCCGGCATCGACCACGGCCAGCAGCGAGCGCCATTGTTCCAGGGTAATTCGGGGATGTTCCATTATTTATCCATTCAATAGATAGGAATACGCTAAATATTCTGCTTTTTTATCTATTCAATCAATATTTAAATACAGCCTGGGCAAACGGTAATAGACACAGGAGAACTGACCATGACCACCCTGCTGCAGATAAATGCCAGTATCAATCACGACAACAGCCAGTCCAGCCGGCTCGCCGACCAATTCGTCGCGGCCTTCCGCGACAGCCATCCTGGCGCGAAGATTGTGACGCGCCATGTGGCTGCGAGCGAACCGGTGCCGCACCTCGATGCCGAGCGCTTCGGCGCCTTGATTGCGCCGCCGGAAGTTCGCAGCGCCGCGCAGCACGCGGTGGTGGCGTACTCCGACACCCTGATCAATGAACTACAGCGGGCCGACGTGATTGTGCTGGGCCTGCCGATGTACAACTTCGGCGTGCCGTCGCAGTTGAAGGCATACTTCGATCACATTGCCCGCGCTGGGGTGACCTTCAAGTACTCCGACAAGGGACCGGTCGGTCTGCTCACCGGCAAAAAGGCGTATGTGTTCGCCGCGCGCGGCGGACTCTATGCCGGCACTCCGCTCGATACGCAGACCAGTTATGTGCGCGATTTTCTGCGCTTCGTCGGCATCAGCGACGTGGAATTCGTTTATGCCGAAGGCCTGAACGTGAGTCCGCAGAGCAAGGAAGCGGGCTTGGCCAAGGCCGCTTCCGAGATCGCGCGCCTCGCCGCATGATCGCGGGACGTTTATCAATCGAAGGAGAGAGCCATGAATACCCGTGCCTTGATTCACGTCATCGAGTCGATGCCAACCTCCGACGGCGCCGGGGTGAAGCTGCGCCGCAGTCTGGGCAGCCAGCGCGGATTGCACGTGGATCCCTTCCTCATGCTCGATGAGTTCTATTCCGACAATCCGGAGGATTATATCGCCGGTTTCCCGGCGCATCCGCACCGCGGCTTTGAAACTGTCACCTACATGCTCGACGGTCATATGCGTCACGAGGATCATCTGGGCAATCGCGGTGACCTCGGTCCCGGCGGCGTGCAGTGGATGACCGCGGCGCGCGGCATCATCCACTCCGAGATGCCGCAGCAGAGCGAAGGGCGCATGCGCGGCTTTCAGCTATGGCTCAATCTGCCTTCGAAGGAAAAAATGAAGCCCGCGCGGTTACCGGGACATTCCCGCGGAGCGAGATACCGCTGGTTCGGCTGCCGCAGGGCGGCGAAGTGAGAGGTGATCGCCGGCACGCTCACGCTGGACGGCAAGGTCACCGGCGGACCCGTCAACGGCGGCGGCGCCCGGCTCACGCACGGACCCCATGTACCTCGATGTGCAGCCTGCCGGCCGGAGCGGAGTTCAGCGCGCCGGTGACGGCGGGGCACAACGCCTTCTTGTACGCTTATGAGGGCGGCGCCGAGATCGGCGCGGCCGAGGCGGCCAGACGCCTGCCGCATCGCGCCGGCGGGCGTGTTGTCCGACGGCGACGGCGTGCGAGTCGCAGGCGGGAGCTGAGGGCGTTCGCTTTCTGCTGCTGGCGGCGCGGCCGCTGCGCGAGCCCGTAGTGCAGTATGGGCCGTTCGTGATGAACACGCGGGAGGAAATCGAGCAGGCGTTGGCTGATTATCGCGACGGACGTCTGGCGTCGGCGGCGTGAGCCTTGCTATTGCACGAGGCTCTCGAGCGGAAAACTATCGACCAGCAAGCGTGCTCCGACGAGGTTGACATGCTCGTCATTGTAGTAGAGGCTGCCGAGAGATTCCGAGTAGGCGTGGCATACCACCTCATCGCACAGCACGCGCTCCGGCCTGAAAGCGATGGAACCGGTGCGGTTCGATAATCGGTCGAGAAATTCACTGATATTGCGTGTCTCGGCTGCGAATACCGCGGACTTTATCCCGTAATCATTCAGAGGACGTCCGAAGGCATTGGATAGGCCAAGTCCGATCGGCGGATCGAAGGGCTGAATCGGTATCTGATAGACGATGATGACCGTCTTTCCGGCGCTTCGGAGTCCTTCGACGACACGAGTGAAACCGGACAACAAGCGCGGCCAATCGGCGGGTGAATTGCGAATGAAGTTGGCGGCGAGGACGACGGTACTGATTCGCTGATCGTGCGTGATGCGCTCGAACGTGGCGCGATTGTGGGCTATACAAAGCGGGCGGTCATGCGGCTGGTAGTCCAATGCCGGCGGGCATGCCGATGAGGTAATCTGCATGATGGATTTGCCGGATCTGGCGAGGCGTTCCCCGAGCGCGACGACTAGTTCGCCGCCGTGGCTGTCGGCCCACACCGCCGCAGTCGGAGGCGCCTTGGTGTCGCCGAAGATGCAATTCTTGTCATACGGAATTTCACGGATCTCCGAGTTGTGGCACTCCGCCTGCCGGTGATTGTGATCGTCCGCGCTTGCCAGCAGACGAAGAGTCTCCGGCGAGAATCTGGAGGGCAGGCCGTTCGAGAGCGCCAGGACTCCCGCTACCGCGGCTCCGGCGGCCATCATCGATGCGCCGAGGCCGAGGACGACCGAGGGGCTTCCACGCCAGGCGAGGAAAGGGCGCTCTATGAATTTCCAGGAGAGGGCTGCCACCGATATCGACGCGAGGACCAGAACGCCTGCTTGCAGCGCGGTGAGCGGAGCTGCAAAAAGATATCGGCCGAACACCAGGAAAGGCCAATGCCATAGATACAACGAGTAAGAAATGTCGCCGAGAAAAGTGACGATGGCCGAAGCGCCGATGATCCTACCCCCTAGAGATTCCTTGCCGGTTCCCGCGAGTATCATCAATGCGGTTGCGCAACACGGGATCAGCGCCGCCACCCCGGGGAATGGAGTCAAATCATCGAAACCTACGGTACTGGCGAGCAGCATGCCAAGACCCGCCAATGAGATCGCGTTGCGCTGGATTTGCGAGACATGGGTGGGAAGAGCGGTGCGCGCCATCAGCGTGCCGATCAACAGTTCAAATATGCGCGACGGGGCCAGAAAGAACGCGGCCGACGGATGCCGCGATACCGCCCAGGTACTGACGGCGAAAGAAATCACGGCGACCATCGACAGAATCAGACGGTAGTACTTTCGCCAGCGCCACCAAAGGAGAGCTAGGAAGGGCGGGAAAAGGATGTAGAACTGCTCTTCGACGGCGAGGGACCATGTGTGCAGCAGCGGCTTTAACTGGGAATCTCCGGCGAAATAACCCGATAGTCTCAAGAAGTCGAAATTCGAGATGAAAAATACGGTGGTGACGGCGGTATGACCGAGTTCCCTCAGGGCTCGTGGAGGCAGCAAGATGGAGCCGCCGGCCAATACCACCGCCAGCATTACATATAGCGCCGGGAACAATCTCCGTATGCGGCGACGATAGAACCCCGCGAGCGAGTACGCGCCGCGGTCGAGTTCGTTCATTAGAATGCCGCCGATCAGAAAACCGGAAATGACGAAGAATATGTCGACACCGACGAACCCGCCCGGGAGCAGACCATGGTCGGCGTGATAGAGCACAACGGCCATAACCGCGATCGCGCGCAGGCCTTGGATGTCTGCGCGAAACTCGCTATGCGGCGGCCGTATTGCGCAGTCTGTTTCCACAAGACATCTGAGCGCTATAAGATGTCAAGCATGTGACAGCGGCCGCGGAGGTCCCTACTTTAGGGGCGCACGAACATGATCTGCCAGACGGAGAGGTCTTTAACCAGCCGCTTCACCAAGGCGTCGTGAACGGGAAATATAAAAAAGCGGCAAGGCCGAGCATCACTCCATGAATGCTCGAGTTGGATTTGAATCTGGACATCAAGAAATCGGACGTAGCGGAATTTTGCGCGCAGATTGTATCGCAGGCGGCGACAGGGCTGTCGCGCCGGAGCTTCATTCAATGCGCATGCTGCCGCCTAATGCGGCGCGCCGGCGCTACCAGCCGTAGGCAGGACCATAGGCAAACCCGAATCCCGGGCCGACCGGACCCCACGGTCCCCACGCGCCCCAGTTCCAAGCGGCGTCGGAGTATGTGTCGGCCGCCATTTGCTGTTCATCGGCAAGATGTTGCTGCAGCTGATTCGCCTTGTATTGATTATAGGCTTGCTGCGTGCCCACATAGAGGCAGCCACAGACCAGCGGATCTGCGTATACGTAGTGGACCACATCTCCATTCACCCGCTGCACGAATTTGTGCGCAGGCAGGCGACTCAGCATGGCTTGGCGTTCCGGGGTATTTGCCGGGCGGACGATGAATCCGGCGGCCGACAAAAGGTCCTCACGCTGCTCGACCCGCTGTTGTTGCGTTTCGCAGGCGGTCAGCCCGCAGGCCCCGGCCAGAAGTCCGGCGACCATTCCCGCGCCGAGAACTCCACGCGATTGCTTGAGAATTCGTATCACGATCATGAATATCCCCTCCCTGACTTCGTTCGTGGCTAATGTCCGCCGCGCCGGTATTTATATCGTCATCTACAGCGCCATGGGGCGCCGCCGGCCCGCATGGCGAATCATACTCGCTCTTCCAGCACTGAACATGCACTAGTGCCTCGGCACCATGAAATTGAGCGGTTGACGGTATTCGCCCGAGGGGCTGAGCCGTTGGCCGGCAACGAGGCAGCAGTTGCCGGCCAACGGCTCAGCCTCTCGGGCGAATTCTCGTACCGCTCGACATCACTGTGCCGACGACACTGGACCTGACTCCGTCGGCGCGGTGATGTACTTCGGCCAGTGCGCACGGTCAGGGGGGATAAGGAGTGGGAAGCCAACTGATCCGGCCCGTTGGATTCCCACTCCTTATCCCCCCTGACCTTGTGAACCGGTCAACATCACCGTTCAGAGGGACTAGTTCTTCGCAGCTTTCTCCTCGAGGAACGCGGAAATGTGCTCATTGAGAAATTTCCCATCTGCGGGCGATATCCCGGCGCCGGCGGGATGTCCCCACAGGGAGGGAATGGGGACGAGCGAGCAGTGTGGAATGAACGCGGCTTCGTAGCTCGCGTCGGTTATCGGGAAGTACAGGTCGGTTTCCGAGGGCATGTAGAGGACTGGCACCTTGATCGAGCGCAATGCCGCCTCTGAGTCTCCGTGGAAAGGAGCCGTGGTGCCCACGTCGTGCTTCTCCCAGGTGCGCATTTGCAGGATGAGATTGTTGGCGTCGGCCCCAGGGATGAATTTCGTCCGGAAATGCTCGACCACCTCCGCAAAGTTGCTGCCCAAGGACGGGTTGGTCCGCCACAACTCCTGGCGCCACCATTCCTGGGAGAATAGCCAGGCGGTCCAGACCATGGAGAATGCTTGAATGCCCTTCGTCGGCGGGCTCGTATAGTCGCCGCCGTTGAAAGCCGGATCGAGTGTGAGCGCTGTGATCTGGCTTTCGAGCCGGACAATCCCATGCCCGTAGGTCTTCGCGGTGCCCGACGTGGCCACGATGCGGTCCATGAAGTCGGGATAGCTCACCGACCATTGAAACGCCTGTTGCGCCCCCATGGAAAAGCCGATCACGGCCTTCAGATGGCGCACGTGCAGCTGCTCGGTGAGCATTCGGTGCACCGCCTCCACGTTGTCCCGAATGGTCGTGACGGGAAATCGCGGACCATGGAAGGGCTCCGCCGTGTTGCTGGGCGAGGAGGACCGTCCGTTGCCGAACAGCTCGCTGGTGATCAGGAACAACTTTTTCGGGTCGAGCGCCTTGCCTGGCCCGACCAGCCAACCATAGCCGTGCATGTCAGCCATGTAGTGCGAAGGCAGCAGCACGGCGTTGTCGCCCGCCGCATTCAAATGCCCGTACGTGCCGTAAACGATCCGCGCCTCGGGGAGCACGACCCCGCTTTCCGTCTTGAAATTCCGGATGACGAATTCGTGCTGTATGGGCTCCTCGTTCTGCATGGGCTCCTTGCTCTGTGCTTTTGCCTGCGAGACGCTCGTCGCCAACACGACGATCGCCAAAGAAAGGCGAAGTAAACGCTGCTTCATCGAATTGGATCGCAACATGGAGGTCCTTTGACTTTAGATCGTAAGATGAGGCGGTATGCGGGCGCCGGTTGCGCGTTCGTAAGCCCTGGCGACCTGCAGCAGCAGACCGTCCTGGTTGCGACGGCCGACCAGCGTTATGCCGACCGGCAAGCCGCCGGCCAGGCCGGCAGGTACGGTGAGGCTTGGATATCCGGCGATGGCGGCGGCTGAGGCTATCTGCGCCCACCCGCCACCGCGGCGGTCACCCCAAACCTCGTCTATCCGCTCCGCCGGCCCGTTGCTCGGCGCGAGCAGCACCTCGACGCCCTGCTGCGCGAGCAGCACGGCGAGACCCTCGGTATCGGCGCTCCGCTGCAGCGTCGCAAGCGCCTTTTGGTAGGCCGGATCGGTCAGCGGCCCGCGCGCCTCCGACTGTTCGAAAATCTCCTGCCCGAAGACTATGAGCTCCGCGTCCGCATGTTCGCGGTTGAAAGCGATGAGGTCGGCAAGGGTCTTGCATTCGACCTGCGATGGATCGAGCGTCGCGAGATATGAGTTGATCGCCGCCTTGAACTCGAACTGTAGTGCATCGCCCTCGGGCTCATCCATCTCGGCGAAGGCTTGCGGGTTATCCAGATCGACGATCACGGCACCCTCTTGGACGAGCGCCGCACGCGCGCTGGCGAACAGCCGCGCGGTGTCCGGATGCGCCGACTTCGGAACGGGCATTGCACCGATCCGGACGCCGCGCAGCCTAAAGGCCTCGAGATCCGTGCCGTGTGCGCCGAAGCCTAGCGTGCGCTCGGCGATCACGGCGGCGAGCACGGCTGCGTCTGCCACGGTGCGGCACATCGGTCCTGCGGTGTCCTGGCGGGGCGAGATCGGTACGACGCCCCTGCCGCTGACGAGGCCCACCGTGGGCTTCAAGCCGACCAGTCCGTTCAGCGACGACGGTGACAGGATCGAGCCATTGGTCTCCGTGCCGATGGCGGCTGCACAGAAGCTTGCCGCCGCGGCTACCGCCGAACCGGCGCTCGACCCGGATGGATTGCGGTCGCGGGCGTAGGCGTTTCTGGCCTGACCGCCCACACCGCTCCATCCGCTCGTCGAGCGGGTGGAGCGGAAATTCGCCCATTCGCTCAAGTTTGCCTTGCCGAGCACGATGGCGCCGGCCGCGCGAAGCCGGCCGACGAGCGGCGCATCGGTGGTGCGCCGCGACCGTGCGAGCGCAAAGGACCCGGCCGTCGTCGCGACCGCATCGCCTGTCTCGATATTGTCTTTGACGATGATGGGCAGCCCGTGCAAGGGCCCGCGCAACTTCTTCGCGCGGCGTTCCGCATCGAGCGTGCGGGCGGCCGCAAGCGCATCCGGATTGAGCGACAGGACCGAACGGTACTCGGGGCCGTGGTGGTCGAAGCGGGCGATTCGCTCGAGATAGGCGGCAGTCAAGGATTCGGATGTTACGGCGCCCGAGGCCAGCGCCTGCTGCAGGGATGCGATGGATTGTTCAGTCGGATCAAAGGTGCGCTCGGCGGCAGCTGCGAGTTCGGCGGCGGCCGCGGCCAGGGACAAGGCCCCCACCGTTTTTACGAAGTCCCTGCGATCCATGATTTCCCCTTGATTGTTTTCGTCGTGGCCGGACCCGACCAACATTCGCAGAATGTAGAATAACGCAGGCAGATGCCATGAAATCATGTCCGTTCGTCCACTGGACGCGATTAGTGACGACTGCCCATTGATCTTTACGGTTAGAATTGTTAATCATGTTAGCCGGAGACGGTATCGGTGTCGTGCATTTGCAACTTGCAAAAATGCAAGTAGTACTATCGGCTGGTTATCCAGGATCGTATGAACCATAAATCGCGCCTGAGCAATTGGAGCGACATTCAGTTCGTGATCGCAACGGCCAAGCTCGGCAGCTTCCACTCCGCCGCCGCCACGCTCGAGACGAATCAGTCGACGGTCGGACGCCGCGTCGCACGCTTCGAGGCCTATCTTGGCACCAAGCTCTTCGAACGGCACGCGACCGGTATGCAGCTGACGCCCGCTGGTAAGACTCTTTACGACAAGGCGATGCTCATGGAGGAGGTCGTCAACGACATCGAATCCAGCCTGCTTGCCTTCGATTCACGTCTGTCGGGTACCGTGCGCATCTTCGTCACCGAAGGCCTCGGTCATCTTTGGCTGGTGAAAGTCCTTGCGGATTTCTGCCGCGTGCACCCGGGCGTGAACATCGAGCTGGTGACCGATCGCAAGGGGCTCGACCTCTTTTCGCTCGAGGCCGACCTCGCAGTGTTCATCGAGAGGCCGAGAAATCCTGCCCTGGTGGCCTCCAAGATCGTGAAAGTCGAACACTCCCTGTTCCTGTCGAAGTCCTATGAAGAGGCGTTCGGCCGGCCGCGAAAGCTCGAAGACCTGGGCGAGCACCACTTCTTGGATTACGTGCCCTACCATGTTTGCGCGGACCTGGCCTGGTGGACCAAAGCGGTCACGCCTGTCCACAGGATCCGATTGCGGGCGGACTCGGCATCCGTTTATCTGGCAGCCATTCGCTGCGGAATGGGCATCGGCCTTCTGCCGAATTTCTACAAACGTGCGGCCGCGGACCTGATCGCGCTGCCGATACCGACTGGCTGTTCACTGAATCTGTGGCTGGTCTCGCGTCCGATAGCCAACAAGTCGCACCGGATCAAGATATTGCTCAAATTTCTCCGCGACCGATTCAACAAGGATCGCGTGGACTGGTTCGGAGCGTGAGCAGGAGCGCCACCAGACCCAGACCGCAGGAGAACATCACGTACCAGGTCGGCGACAGCGGATTTCCCGTGAGTGCAATCAAGCCGGCGGCAATGAAAGACGCGAAGCCGCCGAACAGGGTTACCGCAAAATTATAGGCAATGCCCACGCCCGAGGAGCGAACGCCGACGGGGAACAGTGCGGCGATCGCGGCAGGCGCCGGACCGATGAACAGCGCCGCGAGAATCGCCGATACCACCTGGAACGTCGCCAGCACCGCCCTCTGCGGATGACTCAACAGGAAACTGAAGCCAGGCAGAACCAGCAGCACCATGGCCAGGGCCGCCGCAATCATCGGAGTGTAGCGCCCCCAGCGGTCCGACAGATGGCCGGCCATGGGTGAGACGACCAGCATGACCGCGAGCGCCAAGCTGTTGCTGAAGAGAGTGGCGCTCATGGGAAGCTTGAGCACCGTGTGCGCATACAAGGGCACGTAGACAAAGAAGAAATAGGTCGAGACCGTCCAGATGATGGTGATGCCGAACCCTCGCGCGACGGACGCGCGGTGTGTGCGCCACAGGAGCCTCAGGGGCGAGGAGGCCGCATGGGTTTGGTGCACGAACACCTCCGGGTCATCGACGCGGCTGCGGATGAACAGTCCGACGGGAACGATCACCGCACTTGCGAAGAATGGCAGGCGCCAACCCCAATCAATCAATTGCCCGGGTGAAACGACCGCCGAGATGGTGGCAGCCGCCAAGGCGCCTAACAGGAGCGCACCTGCCTGGCTGGCCGCCTGCCAGCTTGCAAAATAGCCGGCCCGGCCGGCCGGCGCGTGCTCCGTCAACATCGCGGTTGCGCCGCCGACCGCACCGCCGGCGGCGAGGCCTTGCAGCAATCGCGCCAGCATCACCAGCAGCGGCGCGGCTGCGCCGATGACGGCAAACGGCGGAATCAGACCGATAGCCAGCGTCGCTGCGCCCATCAGCCCGAAACTCAGCAGCAATGCGGGCTTGCGGCCCTTGCGGTCGGCCAGCACGCCGAATACCAGAGCGCCGGCCGGTCTCGTCAGGAAGCCGACTCCGAATGTACCCAAGGACAGCAACAAAGAGGCCGTGGGATTGCCGGCTGGGAACATGACCTTGGCAATCACGGAGGTCAGAAACCCGTAGACCGCGAAATCGTACCACTCGAGCATGTTGCCTATGCTCACCGCCAGCAATACGTGGCGCGGCCGTGCGTGGCCCCGGTCGGGGGAAGAATCGACCGGCTTCAATCCGGCTTGGTACGCGACGCCCATGCGCCCACTTGTGACATGAATCGATCCCCCTCGGCAAGCGCTGCGCAAGCAATCCACTCATCCGGCCTGTGCGCCTGATTGATGGAGCCGGGTCCGCACACCACGGAGGGAATGCGATTGCGTTCGAATATTCCCGCTTCGCTGCCGAACGGCACCGTGGTCGTCGGTAACTTGGCGCCGAATCCGGACAGCATCTGCATCGACTCCTCGCCAAGCTGGCTGCTGAACTGCGGAACGTCGAGTTCAATTTTGCTGGCGACCTCCAGGGCTGCCAAGGCATCGCCTTCGAGATAATCGGCAATCATTTTTTGAATGACGGCCGCGTCCTGCGCGCGGTCGGTGCGGTACTCCCAGCTAACGCTGCAGCGTTCCGCG
This sequence comes from uncultured Gammaproteobacteria bacterium, assembly GCA_963807505.1. Taxonomy (GTDB): domain Bacteria; phylum Pseudomonadota; class Gammaproteobacteria; order Steroidobacterales; family Steroidobacteraceae; genus Bog-1198. Next base: position 1,077,920 of record CAWECC010000004.1, read on the forward strand.
ACGATGTTTGTCGCGGCACCGCCCGCGATACGCCCGACGTTCAACGTGCAGCCGTTGTCGGAGATTCGAGGCAGCTTGGCGACATCGCCCAGAAACCGTACGAACCCAGCCGCCGCATCGATGGCGTTGACCCCGAGTGACGGATCGCTGGCATGCGCCGCGACCCCGCGAAAGGTCGTGTGCAAGCCGGTCACGCCATTGTGGGCTATCCCGATTCTCATGTCGGTCGGCTCCCCGATGATCGCCAAGGCGGGCCGCGGCACGCTGCCGACGATGCGATCCACCAGCGAGTGCGCGCCCAAGCAGCCGACCTCTTCGTCATAGGAAAAGGCAAAGTGCAGAGGCCGCAGCAGCTTCAGGTCCTTCCAATCATCGAGTGCGGCCAGGCTGCATGCGATGAAGCCCTTCATATCCGAGCTGCCGCGTCCATATAGCCGTCCGTCCCGTTCCGTGAGCGCGAAGGGGTTGCTGGTCCACTCCTGGCCATCGACCGGTACCACATCCGTATGGCCCGAGAGCACCACGCCGCCTTCCCGGTCTGGCCCGATGCTTCCCAGCAGATTTGCCTTATCTTTGCTATCGTTATAGACGAGTTCCACGCGTGCACCGCGGGTGCTCAGATAATCCGCCACCCATTCGATCAAGGGAAGGTTCGAGTGCCGGGAGGTGGAGTCGAATGAAACCAACTGCCGCAAAATAGAAGTGCTCGTGTTCATCATAAGTTCCGTGCGATTTTATTTTCAGCCGATTCGCCGCGCGGGCGGGCTGCAGGAATGGTCTGATTAGTTAGCCCTCGACACTAATGCGTCGGCATTTTTGCGTAAATGCGATTTTTGCATGTGCAAATGGCAAACCTGCATGATGTGCCGGTCTCCGGCGTGCGTAGCGAACGCCGCACCTGATTTCCACCGCCGTAAAGAGTAAAATGACTTAACTTACAAGGTCTTATGTCGTGCTCATTTTTTGTGCAGCAGATTTGATGCGACGCCGCCACGGCGCCGCATTTCCTTCAACGCCGCATTTTTGGAAATTGACGCCGCATTCGACACCCATGTAAGTTCGCGGCGTCTGCTTCGCCTCATGGCGGCTTGTCATATCTTTAGAAGGGATGTAAATGAATTCAGCATTGCTTCGTTTTGGCGCGGCCTTGATACCCGGCACCGCCTTTCTCCTTTCCTCTCTACCTGCTGTTGCCGCAGGCGCGCCCGCGGCGGACACGGCAGCCGAACCCGCCGCCGGTCTCGAGGAGATCGTCGTTACGGCGCAGAAGCGCGAGCAGCGCCTGCAGGACGTGCCCATCTCGATGTCCGTCACGACCGGTGCCGATCTCGATAAGTCGAGCCTGCAAAGCGTCTCGGACGCCCTCGGTCAGATACCGGGCGTTGCCGTCAATTTCACCGGCCAGGGCGGCGAAACCCTGCTCACGATACGCGGCGTGACCGCCGCCGGTCCGTTGTTCTCCGGCCCCAGCCCCATCGGCTACTACCTCGATTCGGTGCCGTTCGGCCTCGTGGGATCCTCGGTGGAACCGAATCTGAACTCCTATGACTTGGACCACATCGAAGTGCTGCGCGGCCCGCAAGGCACTCTGTACGGCGCGAGCGCGCTGAACGGCGTGGTGCGGGTGCTGACCAACGATGCGCAGTTGAACGATTTCGATTTCAAGGCCCGCGCCACCAGTTCCAGCACCGACGGCGGCGGCGGCAACTACAGCGCCGACATGGCGGTCAACCTGCCCATCATCGACGATGTGCTCGCGGCGCGGCTCGTGGTCGGCGAAGAGCACGACAGCGGCTGGATCAACAGTCCGCTCGGCAACGGTATCAATACCACCGATGAAAAGGACATCCGCTTCAAAATCACGGCGGCTCCCGTGGAGAATCTGACCATCAAGGCCTCGGCCACCCATGAACAGGTGGACTCCGGTGCCCCTTCCACTGCGCTCAACGATTATTCGCCGTCGACCAAGGAGCAGCCGATTACAGCCGGCTTCAACGCCTTCGACATCAAGACGGACTATCAGGCGTCGTTCGTCGATATTACGAGCGCGACCAGCTACCTCGAATTCCGCGACGATGGTTCACTGGACACTGCCCCGGGCGTCGTCACACCGCCGCTCACCACCAACCTGTCCTCGCATGTGTTCACGGAAGAACTCGACCTGACCTCCAAGCTCGAGGGCCCGTGGCGCTGGTCAGCCGGCGCGTTTTACCGCAACGCGCGGGACGACACCTACCAGACCCTCGGTGACCTGATACCGGCCCCGGTTTCGGCTGCCAATAGTTCCAAATCGGAGGCGGTGTTCGGCGAACTCGCGCGGCGCTTCCTCGATAATCAGTTGGAATTGTCCGTGGGCGGGCGCTACTTCCATGACGAAGTCGGCCTGCAGCAGCTGGGCCTCTACGGCCAGGCTCCCGGCACGCCGCTGATCAACACGCAAACGCCGTTCAACAAGGCGACGCCACGTGTCGTGCTGACATGGTTCCCGGATCATGATTTCACGATGTACACCTCCTACTCACAGGGCTTTCGCAGCGGCTATCCGCAGAGCATTCTCGTGCAGCTGGCGGCTCCGAACTTCACGCCTGTGCAGCCGGACAAGCTGACCAACTACGAGATCGGCAGCAAGGGCAACCTGTTCGACAACAAGCTGACCTTCGACATGGCCGTGTACTACATGAAGTGGAATGACATCCAGCAAACCCTGGGCATTCCCGTCCCGGGCACCACGGCCTTCATCGTTGCGAACGTGAACGGCCAGGCGGCAAGCGGCGCGGGAGTGGATTTCGCGGTCACCGCCAAGCCTGTCCAAGGCCTCTCGCTCGGCATCAACTTCAGCTGGAACGGGCTGCACGAGGACTCGACCGTCCTCTCCGGCGGCGATCTGCTCTTCCCATCGGGTTCACGCATCGACAATTCGCCGGCCTATACCGCCGGTGCGCTCGCCGAGTACAACTTCCCGCTCGGCTCCGCCGGCTGGACGGGAGATCTGGCGGCCACCGCGCGCTATACCTCGGAGCAAACCACCACTCACACATCGAGCGGGGTTGACATCGCGCCCATCGTGGCGGAGAGCAACAGCATCACCACCGGCCGCGTCAGCTTCGCCGTTGCAACGCCGCAGCATTGGCGCGTGATGCTCTTCGTTGACAACGTGGGGAACAACCGCGACGTCCCGCTGGCCGGTTACCCGACCCCGGACTTCAATAACAGCATGCAGCCGCGCACCGCGGGCGTACAGGTGGATTACAAATATAAATAGCAGGGTAAATAGCAGGGACAAATAGCAAGGGTAAATAGCAGGGATAAATACTAGGGGTAAACAGCAGAGATTGTTGCCGAGATTAATTGCCAAGAGAAATTGTCACTATATAAATAAAGGGATGAACATGAACTCAGCATTACTTCGCTTTGGTGCGGCCCTGATACCCGGGGCCGCCTTTCTCGTTTCGTCTCTACCTGCAGTCGCCGCAGGCGCGGCTGCGACGGAATCGACGGAACCGGCCGGTCTCGAGGAGATCGTCGTCACGGCGCAGAAGCGCGAACAGCGCCTGCAGGACGTGCCCATCTCCATGTCCGTCACGACCGGCGCCGATCTCGATAAGTCGAGCCTGCAGAGCGTCTCGGAGGCCCTCGGCCAGATACCGGGCGTCGCCATCAACATCACCGGCCAGGGCGGCGAAACCCTGCTCACGATACGCGGCGTGACCGCCGCCGGTGCGCTGTTCTCCGGCCCGAGCCCCATCGGCTACTACCTCGATTCGGTGCCGTTCGGCCTCGTGGGTTCCGCGGTGGAACCGGACTTGAACTCCTATGACTTGGACCACATCGAAGTGCTGCGCGGTCCGCAAGGCACTCTGTACGGCGCGAGCGCGCTGAACGGCGTGGTGCGGGTGCTGACCAACGATGCGCAGTTGAACGATTTCGATTTCAAGGCCCGCGCCACCAGTTCCAGCACCGCCGGCGGCGGCGGCAACTACAGCGCCGACATGGCGGTGAACCTGCCCATCATCGACGATGTGCTCGCGGCGCGGCTCGTTGTCGGCGAGGAGCACGACAGCGGTTGGATCAACAGTCCGCTCGGAAACGGCATCAATACCGTCGATGATAAGAACATCCGCCTCAAGGTGACGGCGGTTCCCATGGAGAATCTGACCATCAAGGCTTCGGCCGCCCATGATCAGACGGACTCCGGTGCCCCTGCCACTGCGGACAACGATTATACGGCGTCCACCAAGAACCAACCCATTACACAGGGCTTCAACGCCTTCGACATCAAGGCGGACTATCAGGCGCCGTGGTTCTCGGTGACGAGCGCGACCAGCTACCTCGAATTCCGCAACAACGGTTCGCTGGACGTCAACCCGGGAGTTGTCGAGCCGCCGCTCACCACCAACTTGTCTTCGCATGTGTTCACCGAAGAACTCGACCTGACCTCCAAGCTCGAGGGCCCGTGGCGCTGGTCGGCCGGCGCGTTTTTCCGCAACGCGCGGGACGACACCTACCAGACGCTCGGCGACCTGATACCGAGCCCCGTTTCGCAAGCCAATACTTCCAAATCAGACGCGATATTCGGCGAACTGGCCCGCCGCTTCCTCGATAACCAGCTGGAATTGTCCGTGGGCGCGCGCTATTTCCATGACGATGTCGGCCTGCAGCAGCTGCTCCTCTACGGCGAGGCTCCCGGCACCCCCACGATAAGCACGATGACCCCGTTCAATAAGACGACGCCACGCGTCGTGCTGACATGGTTCCCGGATCATGATTTCACGATGTACACCTCCTACTCGCAGGGTTTTCGCAGCGGCTTTCCGCAGAGCGAGCTCGTGCAGCTGGTGCAGCCGGACTTCCAGCCTGTGAAGCCCGACAAGCTGACCAACTACGAAATCGGCAGCAAGGGCAACCTGTTCGACAACAAGCTGACCTTCGACATGGCCGTGTACTACATGAAGTGGAACGACATCCAGCAGACCTTGGGCATTCCGGTCCCGGGCACCACGGCCTACATCGTTGCGAACGTGAACGGCCAGTCGGCAAGCGGCGCGGGTGTGGATTTCGCGGTCAGCGCCAAGCCTGTCCAAGGGCTTACGCTCGGCGTCAACTTCAGCTGGAACGGACTGCACGAGGACACGACCGTCCTCTCCGGCGGCGATTTGCTTTTCCCGTCGGGCGCGCGCATCGACAATTCGCCGGCCTATACCGCGGGGGCGCTCGCCGAGTACGAATTCCCGCTCGGCGCTGGCGGCTGGTCGGGAGATCTGGCGGCCACCGCGCGCTACACCTCGGAGCAAACTACCACTCACACATCGAGCGGAGTTGACCTCCCTCCCACCGTGTTGGAGAGCAACAGCATTACCACCGGCCGCGTCAGCTTCGCGGTCGTGGCACCACAGCACTGGCGCGTGATGCTCTATGTCAACAACGTGGGGAACAACCACGACGTCCCGTTGGCCGGTTACCCCACCGCGTTCCAGAACGTCAGCATGCAGCCGCGCACGGCAGGTGTTCAGGTGGATTACCGCTACAAATAAATAGAGCGTCCGTCCGCGTCGTGCAACCCAGTAAAGCCTTTCTTTCGAGGTCGAATACATGCGTGGTTTGATGAGCGTTGTTTTGTCCGCGACTTTGATTTCGGTGGGTGCGCAGGCGGGGACCCGCATGCTGGAACAGAAGGACCTGTTCCGCATGCAGTGGGTCACGGATCCACAGATTCGCAAGGACGGTGCCCAAATCGCTTACGGGCGAATGGCGAACGACATCATGACGGATCGACAGTCCCAGTCGCTGTGGCTCATCGATACGGCGACCGGCGCACAGACTCCGCTGGCGAGTGGGCCGGGTTTCAACTCATCGCCGCGCTGGTCGCCGGACGGGTCGCGGATTGCGTACCTGTCAACCGGGGCGGACGGGCACACGCAGATCATGATCCATTGGTTGCGTGGTGAATCAGCGGTCATTACCAATCTGGTCGAGGCGCCGAGCGACATCACGTGGTCGCCCGACGGCAAGCAGATTGCGTTCGTGATGCTGCAGCCGGAGGCGGCGCCGACGATCGGGAAGCAGCTGGCGAAGCCGCCCGGAGCCCAATGGGGCGGTGCGCCCCGGGTGATCGATACGATGAGTTTCCGGGCGGACGGGCAGGGATTCGATGAGCCCGGGTTCAGGCATATCTACGTGATGTCCGTCGATGGTGGTACGCCGCGGCAGCTGACCTCGGGACCTTTCAGCGACGCGGGGCCTCTCGCCTGGTCGCCCGATGGAAAGTCGATTTTCTTCGCGGGAAATCGCAACAAGGATTGGAACCGGGAGCCGCAGGATTGGTCTCGGCACACGGCCATGATCTTGAACATCTATCGATTGAACGTGGCGGACGGCGGCTTGCTGCAGCTGTCGCACGACATCGGCCCATACCATGCGCCTGCCGTGTCGCCCGATGGAAAGCGCATCGCGTTCCTGGGTTACCACGACAAGCATGTGGGGAACCAGAACGTCCGGCTCAATGTGATGGACGTGGACGGCAATAATCTGCGCGTCATCGGCGAGTCGTTCGATCGCTCTTTGGCGGATTGCCAGTGGGCTGCGGATGGGCGCGGCCTGTACGTTCAGTATGTCGATCGAGGCATCACGAAGGTGGCGAGGATGTCGCTGAACGGCTCGGTAGAGCCGGTGGCCTCGGATTTGGCCTCTGTCCTCGGAGCCACGCAATTGCCGTATTCGAGCGGCCAATTCACGGTGTCCGGTAAAGGGGCCGTGGCTTACACGGGCGGTGGCGCCGATCATTTGCCGGAGGTGTACCTGGCGCGTGACGGCAAGGCGCAGCGGCTGACGGATTCGAATTCCGAGCTCCTGACCGAGGTAACCATCGGCAAGCTATCGGCGCTGGCGGCGAAGTCATCGGCAGACGGGCGCTCGGTTAACGCGTGGGAGCTGTTGCCGCCGAACTTCGACCCCGCCAAGAAATACCCTCTGATCCTCGAAATTCACGGCGGCCCGTACTTGAGCTACAGCCCGAACTTTGCGGCCGATTACCAATTCTACGCTGCGGCGGGTTACATCGTGGTGTATGGGAATCCGCGCGGCTCGACCTCTTACGGTGAGGAGTTCGCGAATCAAATCTATAACAATTATCCAAGCCACGACTATGACGACCTCATGAGCATGGTGGATGCGGCCATACAGAGGGGCGGTGTGGACACGGATAACCTGTTCGTGACCGGATCGTCGGGCGGCGGTGTGCTGACTTCGTGGATCGTAGGCAGTACGCATCGGTTTCGAGCGGCAGTGACGCAGCGGCCCGTGATCAACTGGACCAGCTGGGTGCTGACGTCGGACATGTCGGCGTTCGGTGCCCGTTATTGGTTCAAGCAGACGCCCTGGGACGATCAGGAAACGTATTGGAAACACTCACCGCTTGCCTTGGTGGGTAATGTCACGACGCCGACGATGGTGCTCGTGGGCTTGAACGACCTCCGTACGACGGTGGGAGAGGCCGAGCAGTACTACCAAGCTTTACAGATGCGGCACGTACCGACCGAGCTGTATGAGATTCCGGGTGCGGCGCATGTGAATATCCGGCCGTCGCAGCTGGCGGCGCAGAGTACGGCAATCCTCGAGTGGTTTGGGCGGTATCGAAGCGATGCGCCTGGCAACCAAACTGCCGCAGCCACTTCCGCTTCCCCCTAAGGACTACTAGATGAATTACAAACTCTCCGCCGTCATCGGCGCTCTCTTGTTGACTGGAACAGCCGGTGTTTGCGGCGCTGCGGAGGCCCCGGGTTCCGCAGCCTCCGGCAGTGCAACGACCGCTCTGCATTGTGGCCACCTGATCGATGTCGCTAGCGGCAAGCTGCTGGGCAAGACCACTGTCATCATCGAGGCGGGGCTGGTGAAAGAGGTCGCGGCGGGCGAGCAGACCCCGAACGGTGCCCAGGCGATCGATCTGTCCACACAGACGTGTATGCCGGGTCTCATCGACGCCCATGTTCATCTGACGCTGCAGTTCGACCGGACCCACTACATCGATCAGTTTCATTGGAACATCTCGGACTACGCCATACGTTCCACCGTGTACGCCCGCCGCACACTCTTGGCAGGATTCACGACCGTACGAAATCTCGGCGACAATGACAACGAGTCCGCCGCGCTGCGCAATGCCATCAATGCCGGCATCATTCCAGGTCCCCGGATCTACACCGCCGGCCAAGCCATCGGCTCCACGGGTGGTCACGCAGACCACACCGACGGTTATCGCGCCGACCTGGCCGGCGATCCCACGCCGGTGCAGGGGATCATCAACGGCGTCGATGACGCTGTGAAAGCCGTGCGTCAGCATTACAAGCAGGGTGACGATACGATCAAGATCATGCCGTCGGGCGGCGTTCTCGATGAAAGCAGCAGCGGCGAAAACTCGCAGCTCACGCTGGAAGAGATACGCGCCGTCGTCACGACCGCACATGACTACGGGTTCATCGTCGGCGCACATGCTCACGGCGCCGAGTCGATTCGCCGCTCCGTGCTCGGCGGTGTCAACTCGATCGAGCATGGGACCTTCATGGATGACGCGGATATGAAGCTGATGGTCGAGCATGGCACCTGGTACGTCCCCACCATCATCGCCGGCGACTATGTTGCCAGGCAGGCAAAAATACCGGGGTTCTACCCGCCGCAAGTTGCCGCCAAAGCGATCGCCATCGGTCCGGTGATACTGGCCACCGCCGGACGGGCCTATAAAGCGCACGTGAAGATTGCGTTCGGCACCGACGCCGGGGTCTACCCGCACGGCGACAATGCGCACGAATTCGAGCTGATGGTTCAAGCCGGTATGCCGCCGATGTATGCCATCCAGGCGGCAACCACGAATGCGGCGGAATTGCTGAAGCGCGATAAGAGCTTGGGCTCCCTGTCGCCCGGCAAGATCGCCGACGTGGTGGCCGTACCGGGCAACCCTCTCGAAGACATCAGCCTCATGAAGCGCGTGAGCTTCGTCATGAAAGATGGCGTTGTCTACAAACTCAATTCAACTCCGGTGGCTTTGGCGCCCTGATCGTACTCGACCCGCTGCGCCGGTGATCGCCCGCAAACGTAACTTATAAGAAGGGGGATTCAATGGTTCTTGATGTTCGGCCGATCACAGGCGCGGCATTGGCTCTGCTGATGCTGTTTTGCGCGGCTCCGCGCGTCCATGCCGAGGACACGGATAAGTCGCGGTTCACCGTCGGGCGGTATTTGGATTTGCAATCGGCACGCGCGCCCCAGGTGTCCCCCGACGGCACGCAGATCGCCTACACGCGATTGATGGTCGACAAACAGGCCGACAATTTTCAGAGTGCGGTCTGGATCATGGGTGCCGACGGCCAGCATCATCGCTTCCTCGCCAAAGGCAGCGATCCGGTTTGGTCGCCGGACAGCAAGAGCATCGCGTATCTGGCCGAAGGCCAGCCCAAGGGCACGCAGGTCTTCGTGCTGCATCTTGCCCTGCCGGGGCCGGCCACTCAACTGACGTGGGGCGCGGAGCCGCCGTCCAATCTTCGCTGGTCCCCCGACGGCCGTCAGATCGGCTTTACCATGGAGGTTCCTAGTCCGGAGAAGTGGGCAGTGGATCTGCCGGCGGCGCCCGAGGGTGCGAAATGGGCGAGCACGCCGCTCTACACCGAGAGGCTTCACTACCGTCGCGACACGTTCGGGTATACCGAGCAAGGATGGCGGCATCTGTTTCTGGTGGGGGTAGACGGCGGCACACCCCGCCAGGTCACCAGCGGGGATTGGAACGTCGGCGAGAGCGACTTTGAATACATCAATATCAATAATGCCGTCTGGGATTTCACACCGGACGGACGCTTTGCAATTGTCGAAGGCTATAAAGAGGGCAATCCGGACCGCGACGATCGGGAGTGCTACATCTATTCCGTGGATCTCGTCACCGGTGCGGTAAAGCGCCTGACGACGGCTGCGGGCGGTTGGACGCGGCCCACGCTGTCGCCCGATGGCAAGACCATTGCTTATATCGGGTTCCCCAAGAACGAGGATTCGCGCCGCGTCGCGGATTTGTGGACCATGTCGGCGGACGGCAGCAATGCCACGCTGCGATCGGCGGGTTTCGACCGCGAGCCGGAAGGCTTGGTCTGGGCGCCGGACGGCAGCGCGCTTTACTTCACGGCCGAGGATAAGGGAAGCGTCCATCTCTATTCCTGGTCGCCGCACGGCGGTGTCCGCCAGGTGACGAGCGGCGCGGAGGTCGTGCTGACTCCGTCGGCGGGCCGCGGGACGATCGCCGCGATCAGATCCGATTTCCGCTCGCCCAAGGAGGTGGTGCTGATCAATCCGCGCCGCTCGGACGCTGCACAGCAACTGACGCATCTCAACGATGAAGCGCTGCGCGGTATCAATCTTTCCAAGGCCGAGGAGATTTGGTTCGACTCGAGCGGCGGGGCTCGCATCCAGGGTTGGATAGTCAAGCCGCCGAACTTCGATCCGTCGCATCACTATCCTTTGTTGCTGGAGATCCATGGCGGCCCGCACGGCATGTACAACGTGGGGTTCGACCCTTCGTTCCAGAATTTTGCGGCCAACGGGTATGTCCTGCTCTTCATCAATCCTCGCGGGTTGACAGGCTATGGAAACGCCTTCACCAATGCCATCGCCAAGCACTATCCGGGGGTGGACTACGATGACCTGATGGCCGGCGTTGACACCGTCATCAAGCAAGGCGCCATCGACGAGTCGCGGATGTTCGTATCCGGCTGCAGCGGCGGGGGCGTGTTGTCGAGCTGGGTGATCGGGCAGACCAATCGTTTTGCCGCCGCGGCCGTGCGTTGTCCGGTCACGGACTGGATCAGCTTTGCCGGTGAAACGGATATCCCGTACTTCACGTACCGCTTTTTCAAGAAGCCGTTCTGGGAAGACCCCACCGATTGGCTGGCGGAGTTGACCCTGATGCACGTGGGCAACGTCAAGACCCCGACTTTGCTGATGACGGGTGTGCTCGACAGGCGCACGCCGTTTGCACAGACCGAAGAATACTACGCGGCCCTGAAGTATCGAGGCGTGCCCTCGGCGTTGTTGCGCTTCGACGGCGAATATCACGGCACCGGCAGAAAGCCGTCGAACTGGATGCGCACGCAGCTCTATATGATGGGTTGGTTCAACCGCTACGGGAACACGGGAGCGCCGCCGCCGCGGTAGGTGCGGGCGCACGGCAAGTGCAATCGGTCGGCGGGTTGCGCAAGAGCAGCCCGCCGGTCGTGGCTTGCTCGCAGCTCGGATCGAGTGCCAATTGCCTTTATGCGCCCATTGGATTAGAAGGAGGGCTGGGAAGGGACTTGCAGGAGGCAATCATGACGACGCGACGAAATTTTCTCATGGGAATCGGAGCGATAGGTGCAGCCGCCGCCACCGTGAGGGCAGAGGACCTGTGTGCCGTCTACACCAAGGCGACACAAAGCGCCACGACGGCGGCGCAGGCGCTAGACCGTTTGAAGGAAGGTAATTCGCGATTTGTCGCGGGCCGCTTGATCCATTGTAATCCTCAGACACAGGTGAAACTCACGGCCGCTGGCCAAGCGCCCTTCGCCGCGGTACTCGGTTGCATGGATAGCCGGGTATCGCCCGAACTCGTATTCGATCAGCGCATTGGCGACATATTTGCGGTGCGCATTGCGGGCAACTTCGTCAATACCGATATCCTCGGGAGCCTCGAATACGCGACCCAAGTGGCCGGAGCCAAGCTCATCGTCGTCCTGGGTCACTCCGATTGTGGTGCCATCAAGGGCGCGATCGACCACGTGAAGTTAGGCAACCTGACGGCCGCGCTCGAGAATATTCAACCGGCAGTGGCGGAAGTGACCGCGGCCAATGGTTCCGCAGACTCAAAGGATAAGAAGTTCGTACAGAAGGTCAGCGAGCGTAATGCCACGGATGCGGCTGGGCAGTTGAGCTCTCGGAGCAAGGTGCTGGCAAGTTTGATCGAGGAGCATAAGCTCACGATTGTTGCTGCGATGCACGATGTAAGCACGGGAGTGGTCACATGGCTCGGGTGACAACCGCCAGTCTCCATCAATGCGTTTTTTGGCGGCTGATTGCCCAGACGTAAGCGGCCACCGCTTGCACATCCGACGGTGACAATGTCGCACCGCCCATCGGCGGCATCACGCCGCTTGCCTGCTTGGGTTTCATGACACCCTGGGTGATGGTTTGCGTGATTGCGGGCAAAGTGCCGTCGCCCCAAAGCCATGCGCCGCTGGTCAAGTCCGCGCCCATGGTACTTCCTTTGCCATCGGACCCGTGGCATCCGGTGCAGGTACCGCCGGCGGCTTCACCGTGGAAGATCCGCTCGCCGAGAGCCAGCTGATTCTTCGATACGCCGGGCGGTGCATGCAAGGATGCGGTGGCACGGTTTGCATCGGGGTGCATGCCCTCGGGCGGCAATTCGGCGGACGAAGCCGAGGCACCGGCCTGGGGAGCAGGGGCATCGGCTACCTGGGCGGCCCCGCTTCCCTCATAGGTCACTCGCCAGATGCGGCCACGCTGATCGTCGGAAATGAACAGAGCACCATCGGGTCCCATGGCGAGTCCGGAGGGCCGGTGAGCCGCTCGGCCGGGTTCCTTGTCTGCGCCGGCGAATCCGTCCGCAAACACGACGAAATGCTGCGACGCCTTGCCATCCGTCATCGGTTGGAAAACGACGTTGTAGCCGCCTTGCGGCGCGGGCGCGCGGTTCCAGGAGCCGTGGAAGGCAATGAATGCGCCACCTCGATAGGCTGCGGGAAATTTATCGCTGGTCACGATCAAAAGATCGTTGGGTGCCCAATGCGCGGGAAAGAATGCGGCAGGCGCGGTGCGCGTGGCGCAAAGCCCCACGCTCTTTCCACCGTCTCCGCCGTACTCCGGTGCCAGTACCAATTTCTTCTGTGCGCCATCGAAGTAACATTCCGGCCAGCCGTAATCACGGCCCTGCGCGAGCTGCACGACTTCCTCGGCGGGCAGCTCCGGTCCGTCCGCCGGCTTGTACAAGTTCGACCAGTTTTCGGACAGTTGATCGCGGCCATGTTGGGTGACGAAAAGCCTTCCGGTGTCATCGATGGCGAACCCTTCACCATTGCGAATGCCCGATGCGTAGCGCTCGGCCGGTGAGAATTTCTGATCGGTCTTGTTGGCATCGTACTTCCAAGTGCCGGCGCGCGTTTCCTTCTCCGTGCAGGGCTGGATGCCGGGCGACTTGGCTATCCGGTTCTGCTCTTGGCAGGCATTGGTCGCCGATCCCAGGTCGACGAAGAGGTTGCCCCGGGTATCGATGATGAAAGGATGCATCGGATGATCGCCGGTCAGTGGCAGGCCGGAGACGATCACCGTGGGTTTCGAAGTCGGCACGATCTGGCCTTGGGCCAAGGGATACCGAACGATGCGATCGTTGACCTCGGCATAGACTGAATCATTGTAGAACGCGATACCGGTGCCCCCCGCGGAGCCCTGCGCCTGGCTGTCGCCGAAGCGCTTGATGAGGTCGGCGTGGCCCCGGCCCTGCGTATCTTGAAGCGCCACGAGAAACCCGCCGGCGGGCGGCGTGTCGTTCTTGTAATAACGGCCGCTCCACGTGTTCACGTAGACAACGCCGTTGGGCGCGACGACCAGGTGGCGTGCGTGACCTATCTTGTCGGCAAAGATGTTGGCGCAAAAGCCGGGTGCCAGCGTGATGCCTCCATTGTCGCCGCGGCACGCCGCGGGGGCCGGTGCACCGGCCTGTGCGGCCGGCGCGGCCATCGCAGCGCCGGAAATTCCGCCCATAACGGTTGCGGCCAGGAGTAAGTTGAGCACACGCGATAGTCGGGGTGAGAGCGTCATGATGTTTTCCGAGACGCTATTTGCCGCTCTGCGGCGTAAAAACAAATTTCTCGCCGGAAATGTTGGCGGCGAACATGAGACCGCCCTTGGCGACTGTAAATACCGCCATGCCACTCTGGTAGTTGCCGTTGGTTGTCGCATTCCTTGAGCTACCACTCGCTTCGGAGGAGGAACGATCGGTACCCACACTGGCGGAGGCTCCCGTGGTAATGGCGACGGCGCTGGCGCCGGCGGCAAATTCGAATTTACCGGATTCGAATTCGTCCAAGTTTTGCTTGTCCTGAAAGAATATTATTTGGCTGAACGCTTTTCCGCCGGCCTGAAACCCGAAGCTCAACTGCGTCATCACGGCGGTGCCGACCACCTGATCATTTACATATACCCGACCGCTCCCTCGAGCACCGCCGACGACGAGGCCTCCGGCGCCAATGGTGGGGAATACTGCGTAGGCATAACAGTTGTTGAAAAATACGGCGCTTTCGCCGGCGTGCTTGAATAGCGCGATGGTGTCGTCGTATTGGTCGGCGTGGGCCACGCCCGATCCCAGCAACAGGGTCAGCGTTACGCCGAAGAGGCGACGGAGGATGGTCATATTCAACAGTATACACGGGGGCTATTCAGAACCCAGCGGAAAAAATACTCGCTGAGGCGATGGCGGAGATTGCTCACACCCGTCAACTGGCAATGCCGCCTCATCGGAACCTAAGCAATGCGCTCGACCCACTGAGCACGCCATGCGGCTGCCTCGAATGGATCGGCAAAATACTGTGTTTCCCGGGTAACCTTGTCGCCGCTGAACTCCATGATGCTCACGGTGTAGGACGGCTTGCCGTCATAAGTCAAGATGTACTCGGTGACCCAAAGATCACCACCGCCGATGATTCGCCGCACTGCGAAACGTTTTTTGCTCGGCTGTTTGGTGCGGGTAATTTGTATGTTGCATCGACCGCGGATTCGCTCGCCCGATTGTGGATAATCCAGCACCGCGTCCTCGTGATAGATGGAGTGCTCCGTTTCGAAATCGTTCGCATCGGACGCCGCCCAATGCCGATCCAACGCCGCCCGTAACTCTTGGTCTCGCATTTCGCCCTCCCGCGCTAAGACCCCCAATGTTCCTGCCTGCAATTACAACAGCTAACCGCGGCCGGCAGCGAACGATTTGAGCGGAATATGAAAAAAATAGCATTCGGATAAAAGACCGCACTCGATTGGATCCATAGGATGGGCCCAGGCAGATTCACAAAAGGGCACAAAACCTATGCGTGCGCTTCTAGCGATCGTCGGGATATTGATTCTTTGGATCGCCGTTGTATTTGCGTTATTGCGGGTGTTAGCGGATCTGACGCGCCTGACTTCCGTGCCACCGCACCTTTCCGATGGTGAGTTGGCGGACGTTGACGATGAAAGTGAATTACCCGGGAGGATAACGAATGCCCGCTAAACGGCTTCATTCGCGTGTACGGGTTGACTTCGCGCGCCGCAGCAAGGCCCCGCTCATCACAGCCACCGATCTCGGTGCCGACGCGTCGAGAGATATCGCCGGAGGGTTGAGTGCAATCCTCGCAGAGGTGTTTGCGCTGTACATGAAGACCAAGAACTTCCACTCGCACATGAGCGGCCCGCATTTCCACGACTATCATCTGCTGCTAGATGAGCAGGCCGATCAGCTGTACGCGATAACGGATCGTATTGCCGAACGGATCCGAAAGGCCGGCGGATCGACCTTGCGATCAGCGGGCCATGTCTCTCGAATTCAACCCGTCAAGGTCGATGATGCTGAATATGTCGACCCGCTCGATATGCTGGCGGAGTTGCGCGAGGACAACCAAGCGCTGGCCGCACGGTTGCGCGAAGTGCGTGACATGGTGGACGAGCGCCGTGACGTCGCTGCCGCGAGCCTGATTGAGAGCTGGATAGATGATGCTGAACGGCGCACTTGGTTCTTGTTCGAGACGACTCGCTCCGTCGATTGATCTCGCCGGCATCCATTCATGAAGCCGGTGACATCGCTGAGTATTGCACTGTTGGTCTTCGCGGCGCCCACGGCGTTTTCTGCTGCCGCCGATCGATACGATCCCGCTGCCGGGCCTGTACCGCAATTTGCGGTCCTCAGGTCCCGCAGCGGATTTTTGAATACCAATGATGCCAATCGCATGGTGGAATCGTCACCTGATGGCGATCGATACATCCTGGACGCAATCAATCATTTGGGTATTCGGTACGCGCGCGGTCGAGGTGTCGCGAAAGACAGCAGGGCGGCGCTCAAAATGTTCAAAATGTTGGCAGTGGAAGGATACACGCCCGGCATGGTGAATCTCGGCATTGCATACGAGCTGGGACTGAGCGGGCGGCGCGACCATCGTCGGGCCTATGCCTGGATCAAAGCGGCGTTGGCGCTCGGCGTACCGCAGGCCGATTATGACGCGACTGTATTCAAATTGGGAATAGTCGTGGGAAAGCTCGGCATCGCGAGGCTGGGGAGTGCAGATCGCCTTGCGGCCGGCATCGTGGACGAGATCGTGAGTCGCCGCAAATCGCCGGCTCAAATGTATGCGGATGACTCCGCGATAGCGAAATTCCCATAAGGAGGGTAACTTTGCACCAGCTGATCTAAGAGGCGATAGGATGAATTGCTCGGAACTGTTCGTTTCCGCTCTGGAGAACGAGGGCGTCACGCAGATCTTCGGCGTTCCTGGAGAGGAGAACCTCGACATGGTCGAGGCACTGCGCCGCTCTTCGATTAAACTGGTGGTGACCCGCCATGAACAGGCAGCCGCTTTCATGGCGGCTACGCACGGCCGGCTCACGGGCAGGCCCGGCGTATGCCTGGCGACGTTGGGCCCCGGCGCTCTCAACTTGACGACCGGTGCCGCCTACGCGCTTCTTGGGGCCATGCCGATGGTCATGATCACCGGCCAGAAGGGCATTCTGAGCCGCAAGCAGGCGGGTTTTCAGATGGTTGACATCGTCGCGACCATGACGCCGCTCACGAAGATGGCCCGCCAGATCGTCAGCCCTGCGGCCATCCCTTCCTTGGTGCGGGAAGCGTTCCGGATGGCGCAGCAGGAACGTCCCGGGCCGGTGCATCTGGAGCTGCCCGAGGACATCGCGGCAGAGCCGGCACCTGATATGGCTCTAGTCTCGCCACACCCGATCGAGATGCCGGTCGCTCAACCAGCGACGCTGGATCGGGTTGCAGCGCTGATCCGCCAAGCTGAGCGGCCCCTCATCATGCTCGGCGCCGCGGCGAGCCGGCCGCCGCTCTCGGATGCCCTATCCGATTTCGTACGACGCATGAAAATCCCGTTCGTCAATACTCAGATGGGGAAGGGCTCTGTCGCCGGTGGGTCTGGACTCTACATGGGCACTGCCGCGCTCTCCGAGCACGACTATGTCCATGACGCGATCGACCGCGCTGATCTCATCATAGCGATCGGCCACGATACGGTTGAGAAACCGCCGTTCTTAATGGGACCCAAGGGCCCGACGGTGCTGCACGTGGGGTATCTTCCGGCGACTGTCGAGGAAGTGTACTTTCCGCATGCGGAACTCGTCGGCGATGTCGGCCCCACCCTTGGGCTGCTTGCTCAGCGTCTCGAGGGCAGGCTGCCGAACGCAGGAGCGCTGCTGCCCTTGCGCGCAGGGATTCTCGCGCGTATTGGCGCGCGGGCGGACGAGAGCCGCTATCCTTTGACGCCGCAGCGCATCGTGCACGATGTGCGGCAGGTGATGCCCGAGGACGGCATCGTCTGCCTCGACAATGGCATGTACAAGATCTGGTTCGCGCGCAACTATCGCACGCGTGTGGCGAACACCCTGCTGCTCGATAACGCGCTCGCGACGATGGGCGCCGGTCTGCCCTCGGCCATGATGGCCTCCATGCTTCACCCGGATCGCCGCGTCCTCGCGGTATGCGGCGACGGCGGGTTCATGATGAATGCGCAGGAGCTGGAGACGGCGTCTCGTCTGCGGCTCAACCTCGTCGTGCTGATCCTGCAGGATGACGCCTATGGAATGATCCGCTGGAAGCAGGCGGCGGACGGCTTTCCCGATTTCGGCATGAGCTTCGGCAATCCCGATTTCGTCGCTTTCGCCGCGGCCCACGGCCTGAAGGGCGCCCGCGTCGATGGCGCCGACGGCCTCGCCCCGGCGCTCGAGGCGGCTTTCACCAGCCGGGGCGTCCATCTCGTCGTGGTGCCCGTGGATTATTCCGAGAACAGCCGGGTTCTCATCGAGGAGCTTCGTGCCCATCGGGCGCATCAAATGTCACCTTAGTCTTGGGACTTTACATCTGATATTGTAGGCCTCCGTAGGGATATTCAGGGCGTACTCCAAAAACACTTCCATATTGCCGGGGTCATATATACGGGTCGGGGCTCATAAAGTAAAAATCGGCGCCGCCCCACGCTGAAGGGATCAGAGGTTCGTTTGCAGCGGGTGCTCGATGTCGCGAGGCGGAATTTTCTCACTGCGGGATTCCCCGGTGCTGTCCGGCCGCAAAGACCGTTGCGATTCGCCATTGCCGCGATATCGATGCCTCTGGCGACGATGCTGCGCCTTCGCGGTGATGGTTTGCGCCGGGGCCTGCGCGGTGGGCCCCAACTATCATAAACCCCACGTTCAGATTCCCGACACCTTCAAGGAAGGCGCCGACTGGCAGCGCGCGCAAGCGAACCCGCAGGAATCGATATCCAGCGACTGGTGGCGCGTGTATCAGGACGACAAGCTCGCGCAGCTGGTCGAGCAGTCGCTGAAGGCAAATCAGTCGATCGTTGCCGCGGAAGCG
This sequence comes from uncultured Gammaproteobacteria bacterium, assembly GCA_963807505.1. Lineage (GTDB taxonomy): Bacteria > Pseudomonadota > Gammaproteobacteria > Steroidobacterales > Steroidobacteraceae > Bog-1198. The sequence goes on from CAWECC010000004.1 coordinate 1,096,542, forward strand.
GCCTACCGCCTCGCACTTGCGACCGTGCAGGCCAATACTGCGAGTCTCTTTCCCGTCGTCACGGCGGGATTGTCCGGTTCGCGCAGCGGCACGGGCGCGGGTGCCGCCGCGACGACCGGGGCTTTCCCGGGCGTGTACAACACCGTCGCAGCCACTGTTTCGGCGAGCTGGGAGCCGGATTTATGGGGTGGAATCCGTCGCCAGATAGAATCCGCCAAAGCAAGTGCGCAGGCGACCGACGCGCAGCTGGCCGGCGAGCGCCTGTCGATCTCGGCGAGCGTCGCGATGGACTACTTCGAGTTGCGGCAGGCCGATATCGACATCCAGTCGCTGAAGCAGCAGCAGGACATCGATGCGCACATTCTCGAGATGACCCGCGCTACTTTTCTGCAAGGCGAGGCCTCCAACGACGAGGTGCTGGCCGCACAGGACACGCTCGAGCTGGTGGTGGCCGAGCTGCAGACCACAGAGGCATCGAGGGAGCAGGACGAACACGCGATCGCGGTACTGATCGGCGTGCCGCCGGCAGGTTTCGCGCTGCCTCCTGACCCATCCTATGTGTTCGTGCTGCCGCCCGTGCCGCTGGCGTTGCCGTCGCAGCTGCTCGAACGGCGCTACGACGTGGTGAGTGCAGAGCGCGCGGCGGCGTCGGCTAACGCGAAGATCGGTGTGGCCGACGCGGCGTTCTTCCCGACGCTGACGCTCTCTGCGGAAGGCGGATACGAGCACAACACGTTTGCACACCTCTTCTCGCTGCCTAATCGCGTCTGGACTCTGGGTCCGGATCTCGCGGAGACGATATTCGATGGCGGCGCACGTACTGCCGCGGTGCATGAAGCCAAGGCGACCTATGATGAGGCCGCGGCGACCTATCGCAACACGGTGTTGACCGCGTTCCAGAACGTAGAAGACAGCCTGTCGGCGGTCAACCATCTGCGGCAGCAGATGCAGGCTTTTGAAAAAATTCTTCAACGCAACCAGCAACTCTTCGCCAGCGAGCGGGCGCAGCAACTCAATGGAACGGCAAGCGAACAGGATCTGCTGACCCAGCAGCTTACGCTGCTGCAGGCAGAGCAGAACCTGAAGGATACGCAATCGCTGCTCACGCAGGGCAGCGTCGCGCTGATCAAGAACCTCGGCGGCGGCTGGCAATGGGACGATGCGAAAGGCTCGGCGGCGGCCGGCCAGAATCTGTCGTCCGATCGCGGACCGGCGTTGCGGGAGGCCTCGAAGCCTTCGTCTCAATGAAAAGGTAGTCTCCATGAAGTCTTTCCCGTTGAGTGTGTCCCTGCCAGGTCTGGTGTTGATGGCACTCGCCGGTTGCCATAAGAGCAAACCGCCGGCGCCGGTCCCGCAGGTCTCCGTGGTGACGGCTCAGGCGCAGACTGTACCTCTCACGAGGCAACTGGTCGGGAGATTGTCGTCGTATTACAACGCCAATGTCACCGCGCGGATTTCCGGCGTATTGCTCAAACGCGCCTATGCCGAAGGCGGTCAGGTGCAGCGGGGGCAACTGCTGTTCCAAATCGATCCGTCCTATTACCAGTCACTACTGGACAATGACCTCGCGCTTCTGGCCGAGGACCAAGCCACTTATATCAATGATCGCGTCACCGCCGAGCGAAACCGCAAACTGCTGCCCGTAGGCTCGGTGTCGCAACAAACGGTTGATAACGCCGACGCCGCGGAGCGTAGTGCCGCCGCCAAGGTCAAAGCGGACGAAGCCATAGTCAACAGTGCACGCCTCTACCTTTCCTACACGCGTGTCATTTCGCCCATCAGCGGTGTCGCCGGACAGCAGCTGGTCACCGAAGGTGCCGTCGTCGGAAGCAGCAACAACGATGCGGGTGCGGGCGGGACTTTGCTCACCACGGTCCAGCAGATCGACCCGGTGTACGTGAATTTCACCATCAGCGCGGCCGACCTGATAACTTTGCGGCAGGCCCAAAGCGCCGGGTCGGTCGCGCTCGCGCAGCAGAATGCGACTACGGTGCAGATCGGCTTGCCCAACGGCAGCCGATATGGCCGACTCGGAACGCTCGACTTCTCCGACGTTACCGTGAATGCGACCACCGGTGCGGTCAATTTGCGCGCGCTGGTCGCCAATCCAGCGCATGAACTGCTGCCGGGCATGTATGTCACGCTGACGGTCGCCCTCGGCCGGCAAAACGACGTATTCCTGATTCCGCAGCAAGCACTGCAGCGTGACACTGTCGGTGCGTATCTGCTGGTCCTCGGTCAGGACGGCAAAGTCGCGCGCAAGAACGTCAGCGCGACCGCCAGCCAAGGCACCGATTGGATCGTCACCAGCGGCCTCGCGAATGGCGACGTGGTGATCGTGGTGGGCCTGCAAACCGTGCAGGAGGGTGGACAGGCGAAAGCCAGCCCGTGGCAGCCCCCCGCCGCGGCCACAACGGCATCGACGACATCTGCGCCGGCACCCTCGGAGCCGGCCGCCGGCAATTCCCCGCCCGCCGGCAAGGCGCAGTAGGAGAATCTCATGCCGAGTTTCTTCATTGACCGACCGGTGTTCGCGTGGGTTATAGCGATCCTGATCTCGCTGTTCGGCTACATCGCCATGCGCAGCATGGGAATCGATTCGTATCCGAACATCGCGCCACCTCAGGTGACGGTCACTGCGATCTACCCGGGCGCGAGCGCCGCGACCATGGAATCGACCGTGACCCAGGTGATCGAGCAGCAACTCACGGGCATCGATAACCTACTGTATTTCAGCTCGACCTCGGGTTCCAACGGCCAGACCGTCATCACGCTCAGCTTCGCCACCGGCACCAACCCCGACACTGCGCAGGTTCAGGTCCAGAACAAGGTCACACTGGCCACACCGCTGTTGCCGCCCCAGGTTACCCAGCAGGGACTCGTCGTCGCGAAGGCGAGTCCGGACATTTTGATGTTCATTGCCCTGCAGTCGAACAGTCCGGCGATCGACGCCGCACGCTTGAGCGACATCCTGGCATCGCAGGTTCAGCCGGCGGTCGCCCGCGTCAGCGGCGTCGGCAACACGACTTTGCTGGGTTCGGAATATGCTGCGCGCATCTGGCTGAATCCCGACAAGCTGCAAGCCTACGGGCTGTCGACGACCCAGGTTCTCAATGCGGTGAATGCGCAGAACGCGCAGTTCGCGGCGGGATCGCTGGGCGCGGACCCCGCCGTCAAGGGGCAGGTTTTCACGGCGACGGTTTCCGGCGACGCGTTGTTCTCGTCGCTCGACCAGTTTCGGGACATCATTCTAATCGCCAATAGCGACGGCACGGCGGTGCGGCTCGGCGATGTCGCGCGTGTTACCTTCGGTGCGCAGACGTCGGGGCTGACGCCGGTCTATGATGGCAAGCCGGCGGGCGGCCTCGCGATCTTCCTGCTGCCCGGCGCCAACGCACTGTCGGTGGCGAATGCCGTCAAATCGGCGATGACAGCGCTCCAGCGGGATTTACCGGTAGGCGTAACTTGGAGCGTGCCGTACGACACCACGCCGTTCATCACCGCTTCGATTACCGATGTGGTGCATACCCTCGTCGAGGCCATCGTTCTGGTGTTCCTGGTGATGCTGCTATTCCTGCAGAACATCAGGGCCACGATCATTCCCACGCTGGTCATTCCAGTGGCGCTGCTGGGCACCTTCATCGGACTGTCGCTGCTGCATTTCACGCTCAACCAGCTGACGCTGTTCGGGATGGTTCTTGCCATCGGGATCGTCGTCGATGACGCGATCGTCGTCATCGAGAATGTTGAACGCATCATGAGCGAGGAACAACGCGATGCCAAGGAGTCCACCCGCAAGGCGATGGGACAGATCACCGGGGCAATCATCGCCATCACGGTCGTGCTTTCGGCGGTGTTCATCCCGTCGGCCTTACAGCCGGGCGCAACCGGGATCATCTACGCACAGTTTGCGTTGACCATCGCCATATCGATGGGTTTTTCCGCTTTTCTGGCGATGTCGTTCACACCTTCGCTGTGCGCGGCGATTCTCAAGCCTGTCCACCACGAAACGAAAAACGCCTTCTTCCGCTGGTTCAACAGGACCTTCGAGAAGACGACGAATACCTACCTGGGGCATATCGGCAAGGCGGTACGTCATGCGCCACGCTGGATGGTGGCCTTCGCGCTGGTGGTCGTGCTGACCGGTTTCCTGTACACGCGGTTGCCCACCGGTTTCGTCCCCGACGAGGACCAGGGTTTTGCGCTGGCGTTGGTCGGTCTGCCACCGGGGGGAACGCTCCAGAGCACCGATAAGGTGATGGCGGAGATGCGCGACAAGCTGCTACACAGTCCGGTCGGCAAGAATATTGCGGACATCTTCCAGCCGGAAGGCTTCAGTTTCGTCGGTACCAGCGAAAATGTCGGCATGGCCTTCATGAAGCTGACGGATTGGGACAAGCGCTCGCAGACCGCGATGCAGTTGATTCCGCAGTTCAATCAGATCCTGCACGGCATCCCGGATGCCCAGATCTTTGCGGTCAACCTGCCGACAATCCGGGGCTTGAGCCAGTTCGGCGGCATCGACATGTACCTGCAGGCGCGAACCGGACAATCACGTCAGCAATTGATGCAGGCCGTACAGACGCTGATGACGAACGCAGGCAAGAGCCCTGCGCTTTACGGTATCCGGCCCAACTCGCTGCCGAGCGCACCGCAGCTGCAGATCGCAGTGGACCGGACCCAGGCGCAGGCGATGGGACTGTCGCTGACCGACGTGTACGACACCATCGAGATGGAACTCGCGCCGTTCTACATCGATCAGTTCACCTACGGAGGCCGGGTCAAGCGCGTCTACATGCAGGCGGACGCGCCCTATCGGATGGGACTCGACGCGTTCGATCATCTGTTCACGCCAAGCGGAATCACCAGCGCCGCGACCGGTGCGGCAAGCGTGTCAGGCCAGGCAACAAATACCAGCGGATATCTGACGCAGGTCAATCCATCCGTCAGCAACACGTCGATCAGCCCGTACAACATGGTTCCACTGTCGAGCGTCGTGAAGGCCGATTGGGACGTCGGACCCATCGTGCTGCCGCGCTACAACGGTTACTCGGCGATCGAGATCGTCGGCAATTCGGCGCCCGGCTATTCCACCGGCCAGGCGATACAAACGCTTCAGAACATCGTCAACCAGAAATTGCCACCGGGCTTCGACGCCGATTGGACGGGGCAGTCGTATCAGGAACTCTTGGCCGGGAGTTCGGCGACGGTGCTGATGGCGTTGTCGATCGTCGTCGTATTCCTGTGTCTCGCCGCTTTGTACGAAAGCTGGTCGATTCCGGTGGCCGTGCTGCTGGTGGTGCCGCTGGGCATGCTCGGCATGCTGGCGTTTTGCCTGCTGCGCAATGTTCCGAACGATATCTACTTCAAGATCGGCCTCGTGACGGTCATCGGGCTCGCTGCGAAGAACGCGATCCTGATCGTCGAGTTTGCAGTGGACGGCCAAGCCCGCGGTATGACGCTGTATGATGCGATTTTGAGCGCCGGCAAGTTGCGGTTGCGCCCGATCCTGATGACGTCGATGGCATTCATCCTGGGCGTGCTCCCCTTGATACTCTCGAGCGGCGCGGGTGCATCCTCGCGCCACGAGATCGGCACCGGTGTCATCGGCGGCATGCTGTTCGCGACTTTCCTTGGCTTGCTACTGATCCCGGTGTTCTACGTAGCAGTGCGGCGCGTGCTCGGCGACAAGCTCGATGAGGCGACGAACAAGGCTCCAACGCGATAATGGTCTCAGCGCGAAGGGTCGTCAGGTGGAGTTTCGCGTCTGAGTGGGTTCAACCCGTGGTCGAGCGCTTATCCTCTGTCTTCGTGTCAAAGTCGTCCGATTCGTGCCGCTCGTGCAGTTGACTCGATGGTTCTCCAAACACGCGATTGACCATGCGTCCGCGCCGTACCGCCGGCCGTTCGCCAATGGCCTCGGCCCAACGCTGAACGTTCTTGTATTCCTGAACCTGCAGGAACTCGGCCGCTTCGTAAAGCCAGCCCTTTGCCAAGCCGCCGTACCAGGGCCAGACGGCAATGTCGGCGATCGTGTAGACACTGCCCGCCAGGTATTGGCTTTCCGCGAGGCGACGGTCGAGCACATCGAGCTGCCGCTTCACCTCCATGGCGAACCGGTCGATGGCATATTCGATCTTCGTGGGCGCGTAGGCATAGAAGTGGCCGAACCCCCCGCCCAGGTAGGGCGCGCTCCCCATCTGCCAGAACAGCCACGACAGACATTCGGTGCGTACGGCAACCTCCTGCGGCAGGAACGATTGGAACTTCTCGGCGAGATACACCAGGATTGCGCCTGACTCGAAGACGCGGATGGGGACCGGACCCCCTCGGTCCAGCAGAGCAGGGATCTTGGAGTTTGGATTGACCGCCACGAAGCCGCTTCCGAATTGATCGCCTTCGCCGATATTGATCAGCCAGGCGTCGTACTCCGCGCCACTATGGCCGAGAGCCAGCAACTCCTCGAGCATTACCGTGACCTTCACGCCATTCGGCGTTCCGAGCGAGTAGAGTTGAAGAGGGTGGCGGCCGACCGGCAGATCCTTCTCATGCGTAGGCCCCGCGATGGGGCGGTTGATGTTGGCAAAGCGGCCGCCGTTGGTCTTGTTCCAAGTCCACACTTTCGGTGGCGTGTAGTCGGAAGAATCGGACATTTTCAAGACTCCTGAGCGGGGGACCCGCGGTTCGTCAGCTATTGCCAGGGATGATGTCAGGTCGTGGTCAACTCTTACAAGGCCTCGATGCATGCCGCGCAATCGCCTCGCTTAGTGTGAGGGTGTTTCCAATAAAAATTTGTCAGGCGCGTGCAAGCGCGCAGTGCCGACTAGACACTACTCTCTGGCCTAGCATCCGGTCTCACGCTACGTGAGACTTGAGAATCCATTTATATATCAAGGAATTGCTGCAAATGAACGCAATGGTAAAACAACCCAAATGCCCGTTCGGACACGTGGCCGGCGCCGGCACATCGAACAGGGACTGGTGGCCGAATGATCTGCGAATCGATCTCCTGCACCAGCATTCCTCGAAGTCCGATCCCATGGGCAAGAATTTCAATTACGCCAAGGAATTCGAGAGCCTCGACTACCAGGCGCTCAAACAAGACCTGTTAAAGGTGATGACCGATTCGAAGCCGTGGTGGCCGGCGGACTTCGGCCACTACGGGCCATTGTTCATTCGCATGGCGTGGCACAGCGCCGGTACGTATCGCATCGCCGACGGACGTGGTGGCGGCGGCCGTGGGCAACAACGCTATGCACCTCTCAACAGCTGGCCTGATAATGCCAGCCTCGACAAGGCTCGCCGCCTGCTCTGGCCGGTGAAGCAAAAGTACGGCCGCAAGATTTCCTGGGCGGATCTGCTGATCCTCACGGGAAACGTTGCCCTGGAATCGATGGGCTTTAAAACGTTCGGTTTTGGCGGCGGCCGCGAGGATGTATGGGAACCGGACCAGGATGTTTACTGGGGCCGGGAGAAGTCATGGCTCGGCGGGGACCTGCGTTACTCGGGTGACCGCGAACTCGAGAATCCCTTGGCCGCGGTGCAAATGGGGCTCATCTATGTCAATCCGGAAGGGCCGAACGGCAAGCCCGATCCATTGGCGGCGGCCCGGGATATTCGCGAAACCTTCGCCCGCATGGCGATGAACGATGAGGAGACCGTGGCGCTGATTGCGGGCGGCCATACGTTCGGCAAGACCCATGGCGCCGGCGATGCGTCTCATCTGGGCGCCAATCCCGCAGCCGCCGACCTCGAAGCACAGGGGCTCGGCTGGAGCAGCAAGTACGGATCCGGCATCGCCGGCGATGCCATCACCAGCGGCCTGGAAGTCACCTGGACGACCACGCCGACCAAGTGGAGCAACGACTTCTTCAAACATCTGTTCGGCTATGAGTGGGAGTTGACCAAGAGCCCAGCCGGCGCGCATCAATGGCGGCCGAAAAACGGCGCCGGTGCCGGCACCGTGCCCGGTGCACACGCCGTGTCGAAGCGCGTCTCTCCGAACATGCTGACCACGGATCTTGCGCTACGCGTCGATCCGGCCTACGAGAAGATCTCGCGCCGCTTCATGGAGCGTCCGGACCAGTTCGCGGATGCCTTCGCGCGTGCATGGTTCAAACTCACTCATCGCGACATGGGCCCGCGAGCACGCTATCTCGGTCCCGAGGTTCCGGACGAACAGTTGCTCTGGCAGGACCCGCTTCCGGCCCTCGACCACCAACTCGTCGATGCCCAAGACATTGCCGCACTCAAGGCCAAAATACTGGCATCAGGACTCTCTGTGTCGGATGTGGTATCGACCGCATGGGCCTCCGCTGCCACTTTCCGCGGCTCAGACAAGCGTGGCGGGGCGAACGGTGCGCGTATTCGCTTGGCGCCGCAGAAGGACTGGGCGGTCAACGAGCCGGCGAAGCTGTCCAAGGTGCTGAAGACTCTCGTGGGCATCCAAGCTGAGTTCAACAAGGGCCAGTCCGGCGGTAAGAAAATTTCGCTCGCCGATCTGATCGTGCTCGGTGGTTGCGCCGGTGTCGAGGAGGCCGCGAAGAGGGCGGGCCACGCCGTCGCGGTGCTCTTTACCCCCGGCCGCACGGATGCGTCACAGCAGCAGACCGATGAGCAGTCGTTTGCGGTACTGGAGCCTGTGGCGGACGGCTTCCGCAATTACATTGGCGCGAACATGCCCGCTTCAGCCGAGGAAATGCTGCTCGATAAGGCACAGCTGCTGACGTTGACCGCACCTGAATTGACGGTGCTGCTGGGCGGCATGCGTGTTTTGGATGCCAACGTCGGCAAGAGTCAGCAGGGTGTCTTTACGAAGAAGCCGGAAACTCTGACCAACGACTTCTTCATCAACCTGCTGGACATGCGGACCACCTGGAAGGCGACATCCGATGCCAAGGATGTGTTCGAAGCTCGGGATGCCGAGACAGGTCAACTCGAATGGACCGGCTCCCGCGTCGATCTCGTGATCGGCTCGAATGCACAGCTTCGTGCCCTCGCTGAGGTCTACGGCAGTGCGGACGCGCAGGAGAAATTCGTTCACGATTTCGTTGCGGCGTGGAGCAAAGTCATGAACCTTGATCGTTACGAGGCCTTAAAATCAGGGTAGTTCATCGATCATGCAAGCGATGGGCGTAAGAACTTGCGGCTGTAGCAATTGGAGATAAGGGAGTTGAATCATGAGCAAGCAGAACAACGGCCGTACTCTCTTCAAGGGCGGCACCGTCGTCACGATGGACCCCACTGTGCCCAATCTCTCCACGGGCGATGTGCTGGTCGAGGGCGGCCGGATCGCCGCGGTCGGTGTGAACCTTCAGGCGGCCGGCGCTGAAGTGATCGACGCCACCGGCAGCATCGTCATGCCGGGCCTCATCGATGCGCATCGACCGGCCTGACGCATAAATGTATTAGCTGTAATAGTTTAGATTACAAACGAAACGCAGACGCCGCCCGGCGAAACCATCACGAAACTCTCCAGCAGCAGCCTTGCTCCTGGGCACTTACCATTGTGCTCACGACGCTGGCAGGAGAATTCTGATGACATTGATCGTACCAGGGGCGCATATTCCCGACAGCAAGCTGGCCCGCGCGATAACCGAACTGGTTCGCGATACGGTGTCGCCACTGCTTTTCCATCATTCGAGCCGGGTTTATTACTTCGGTGCGTTGTCCGGAAAGCATCGAGGCTTGAGCTTCGATGCGGAGCTTCTATATGCCGGAGCGATGTTCCACGACATGGGACTGACTCCAAAGCACAGCAGCGCCAAGGAGCGTTTCGAGGTGGATGGAGCGAACGCAGCCCGCGATTTCTTGCGCAGTTACCGCATCCCTCAAGCGGATGTCGATACCGTATGGACGGCGATCGCGCTGCACACCACACCCGGCATTCCTGGGCACATGCACCCGGTTGTCGCCTTGGTCACCGCAGGCGTCGAGATGGACGTGCTCGGGCGGACCTATGCCGAATATAGCGACGCCGAGCGAAGTGCGGTGGTCAATGCGCACCCGCGCAGCAAGAATTTCAAGGAGGACATCATCCAGGCCTTTTACGACGGCATCAAGCGCAAGCCGGAGACGACATTCGGCAACGTCAAGGCCGACGTGCTGGCGGACAAGGACCCGAGTTTCAAGCGCGGCAACTTCTGCAGCGTGATCCGCGAATCTGCTTGGCCGGCGTGACATGCGTCTTTTGATCCCTCGACGTTGATAGACGAGGGCTAACACCTAGGAGCTACAGTGAAGCAGAATCCCGCCTCCCCACACCTGACCCACGCAACGGGCGCGCCGGTCAGCGACAATCTCAATATTCAGACCGCCGGCCCTCGCGGCCCGGCTCTGTTGCAGGACATCTGGCTGATCGAGAAACTCGCTAACTTCGACCGTGAAGTGATTCCCGAGCGGCGCATGCACGCCAAGGGCGCGGGTGCCCATGGCACCTTCACGGTCACGCATGACATCGGCCGCTATACCAAAGCGAAGATTTTCGCCGAGGTAGGGAAGCAGACTCCGATGTTCGCCCGTTTCTCCACTGTCGCCGGAGAGCGCGGCGCAGCCGACGCAGAGCGCGACATTCGCGGCTTCGCCTTGAAGTTCTACACGGAGGAGGGCAATTGGGATGTGGTAGGCAATAATACGCCGGTATTCTTTTTTCGCGACCCGCTGCGTTTCCCTGATCTCAATCACGCCATCAAGCGCGATCCGCGTACGGGCATGCGCAGCGCGGATAACAATTGGGACTTCTGGACGCTGCTGCCGGAGGCCTTGCACCAGGTCACCATCGTGATGAGCGAGCGCGGCATCCCGCGCAGCTTTCGCCATATGCACGGTTTCGGTAGCCATACTTACAGTTTTCTTAATGCGAGGGAGGAGCGCACCTGGGTCAAATTCCACTTTCGCACTCAGCAGGGTATCGAGAACTTGACCGATGCCGAGGCCGAGGCCCTGGTAGGCAAGGATCGAGAGACTCATCAGCGTGACCTCTTCGAGAGCATCGAGGCTGGCCGTTTTCCGCGCTGGACCCTGCTCATTCAAGTGATGAGCGATGCGCAGGCGAAGGCGTTCCCATTCAATCCCTTTGATCTGACCAAGGTGTGGCCCAAGGCGGCGTTTCCGTTGATCGAGGTCGGCTTCTTCGAGCTCAACCGCAATCCCGAAAATTTCTTCGCCGAGGTCGAGCAAGCCGCCTTCTCGCCGGCCAACGTCGTTCCGGGCATCAGCTTCTCGCCGGATAAAATGCTGCAGGGGCGGCTCTTTTCCTATGGCGATGCCCAGCGCTATCGTCTTGGGGTTAACTTCAATCACATCCCGGTCAACGCGCCGAAGTGCCCGTTCCACAGCTATCACCGCGATGGCGCGATGCGCACGGACGGCAATCTCGGCCGGACCCCGACCTACTTCCCCAATAGCCGGGGCGAGTGGGTGGATCAGCCGCTGCTCAACGAGCCACCGTTTCCGATCGATGGCGCGGCGGCCCACTGGGACCATCGGGCCGACGACGACCATTATCAGCAGCCGGGTGACCTGTTTCGGAAGATGAACGCGGCTCAGCGCCAGACCTTGTTCGACAACACCGCCCGCCAGGTCGGCGCAGCCGCCAAACACATCCAGGAGAGGCACATCGCCAATTGCAACAAAGCCGATCCGGCTTATGGAGCAGGCGTGGCTCAGGCCATTGTCCGCCTGGGTCAGAATATTTCCGAGGGCGGCCGCAAAATCGCTTGATGGATTTAGGGAAGCGCTCCGGTGGCGAGGAGGGCCTACATCAAGGTGGCCCTCGAGCTTACCTGGGCTCGAATGCAGTGCCACCATTGCGCTTAACCACCGTGCCCTGGCGGTGCTCGGCGATCAATGCGACGAGCCAAGGTACAAGGCCGCCGAGCGCGAGTCCGCATCCGACCCATCCGGTTGAAGTCCAGCCAAAACCCGCCTCAATTGCCAGGCCGCCAAGCCAAGGTCCGAGTGCGTTGGCAGCATTGAAGGCGGAATGGTTGAGGGCCGCCGCAAGGCCTTGGGCCTCGCCCGCAACATCCATCAGTCGCGTCTGAAGGACTGTTGCCAACGCTCCGCAGAAGCCGATAGCCATCACGTCCAGCGTTACACTCCCGATGCGGTGCGCGGCAAAAGGGTAAAGTGCCAACGCGACGGCAGATCCTAACAACAACAACCCGGCCGTTCTCATCACCGCGCGGTCGGCAAAATAAGGAACGATGATGTTCCCCGCCGTCATTCCGACCCCGAAGGCGGCAAGCACCATCGGGACCAGGCGCGCCGAAACGGCTGTCACCGCCATCAGGGTGGAGGCAAGATAAGTGTAAACCGCGAAAACGCCGCCGAATCCGATCGTGCCGATGGCGAGGGTCAGCCACACCTGCCCGCGCCTGAGTGCATCCAATTCTTGCGAAGGGCTTGTTTTCTTGTCCTGGCGCGTGTCGGGTACGAGCATGATCACCAGAATCGCAGTGACCAGCGCTAACGCCGCGACGATGGCGAAGCACCATCGCCAGCCGACGACTTGGCCCAGCCAGTTGGCGAGAGGCACCCCCACAATGGTCGCGACGGTCAGACCGAGTAGGACGTGGCCGACTGCCCGGGCGCGTTGATCCTTGGGTACAACTGACGCCGCAACCAGCATTGCGATACCAAAATACGCACCGTGCGGCAGCCCGCTCAAAAAGCGCAGACCGAGCATCCATCGGTAGTTTGGGGCGACCGCGGACAGGCCATTGGCGAGCGCATAGACGGTCATGAGCGCGATGAGAAGCGTCCTGCGCCGCAATCGCGCCGCAAGCACCGCTATCAGTGGAGCTCCCACCACTACGCCGAGCGCGTACGCGCTTATCACATGCCCCGCGACCGGCACACTGATCTTAAGACCGTGTGCCAAGTAGGGCAAAAGACTCATGGTAGCGAATTCCGTCGTTCCAATCGCGAACCCTCCCAGCGCCAATACCAGATGAACGATGCCGGGCCTCGACGTAGTTGCCGTGCTCATGTGACTTCGACTCCGAAAACGTCGACCACCGTCGTTGCCAGCGATGGTTCCAGATTCTGCATCATGCCTCACTCCTGTTGCGCGGGCACTCCGTGCCAAGGGTGGAGCATGGAGGGGGAGAATAGTGGCGCGATGTCGCAGCACCCTGTGGAATGTTTCAGCTGTAGCGCGACAGACCACCCGCACAGTTCACGCCAACCGCACGCAGGCTCACTACCTCCGATCCTCCTAGTGTCTTCTCTGTCTCGTGTGAACTACCGAATCTCTGATCGACGCCAAAACCCGTCCCGGTGCGGATATGTTTGAGCGGAGACAGTCCAGTTACAAATGCAACCTATGCGGCACTCGCCGAAACCATGACGAAATGTTCGCACGTGATTTTCAAAGACAGTGACGAAGAATGCCGGCGAGGAGCGGGGCGGAACAGGGCTTGGCGTCGATCGCACCCTCATTACCGAGACGATGGGCGTGGATGCACACGTTGACGGCATCACCCGCGCGCTTCCCGTAGTCGGCGAGGGCGCCGCAGTAGGCCGATCGGGGGAACCGCCGGGCGGCCCGGCATTCGAGCCCTTCAGATCTACGATGAGGCGCGCCTGGTGCCCAACCGCAGCAGAGTGCTCGAGAGTCTTGCCGAGACGCGGGATCTCTTGCGTTCAACCCTGAGGCGTTGAGAATGAAATACACGGTGCGCTGTTCTATGCGTTGGTGCGGAGCAGCGCGGCGCGGTACTCCCAGCGCGACAATTCCACACAAGTGGCGGCTGTTCCATACAAGAATTCGGCTCGCGAGGCGTGCACTCTGGTGACATGTAGGGAAGATTACTTGGCGGCCCCCTCAACTAAAGCTCGCTTGCTATCGTGCCTGATTCACCCCACTTCTCCCCCCTATAGGCATATGGAAAATCGAGGAGGGGGCCGCTTTTTTAAAGGCCGGCATTTTGCCGCTATGCGAAGCAATATGTATCAGGCTGCCGGATGCAAAGGCAGGGTGATCCGGAGGGCGGCTCCGTGAGGTAGATTGGGCTCTGCCCAGATGCGTCCCCCGTGAAGTTCGATGATCGAACGGCAGATCGACAGGCCCATGCCCATGCCGCCTGGCTTGGTGGTGAAGAAGGTATTGAACAGCCGCGCCTGGCTGTCGGGGGAGAACCCGATTCCGCAGTCCGTCACCGTTACACGAACGTGCCGTGCGTCCTCTTGCTCCGAGCGGATCAGGAGCTCTCGTGGTCGATCCGTGATCGGGTGCATTGCCTCGATGCCGTTGATCACCAGATTGAGGAGCACCTGCTGCAGCTGAATCTTATCGGCAAAAATGACAGGCGGGGTGCTCGCGTGTTCTACGCGCAGCACCACCCGTGAGTTGATCAGCTCATGCTGTACAAAGGTCAAGGTCTCGCTCAGGACCTCATGGAGATCGAGCGGCGCCATCTTGATGTCGGTGTTTTTCGCGAGCGCACGGACGCGCCGAATAATCTCACCCGCCCGAGTACCATCCCGAATAATCCTCTCCAGAGCGGCGTGCGCTTCACGCATATTGGGCGGGTCGCAGCCGAGCCAGCTCAAGGATGCCTCGGCGTTGAACAAGATGGCGCCCAGGGGCTGATTGACCTCGTGAGCGATCGAGGTGGTCAGCTCGCCCAAGCTGGTTACGCGCGTCACGTGCGCAAGGTCGGTACGCGATTTGTGCAGCTCGCGCTCCGCCAATCGGATGGCGGTGACATCCATCACCGCTCCGACGAAGTTAACATCGCCCATCTCATCTCGAAAGGCGCGGGCCATGACGTGAATGTGTTTCACCTTGTCATGCGGCATCCGCAATCGATACTCGTGAGCGAAATCCCGGCCGTCCTCCGAGGCTCGCGCCGCGACCTGCCGGAAGGCGGCCACATCGTCCGGATGAATCCGCTCTTGCAACAGCTGCAGGGTCGGAGTGCTCGCCGGGTCGTACTCGAAGATGCGGAAAGTCTCCTCCGTCCAGTAAATTTCCCCGCTCGAGGGGCGCCAACCGAAACTACCCGTATGACTGAGTCGCTGGGCCTCGCTCAAATAGGCCTCGCTGCGGCGTAGCCCCTCTTCTGCCCGCCGGCGCTCGCTGTTCTCGGCCCGCAGTTTGTCATAGAGCCGCACGTTCTCGAGAGATATGGCCGCCTGCGAGGCCAGGAGCTCAAGAACCGCGAGCTTGGGCGAAGTGAATACGCTCGGGGCGAGATTGTTCTCGAGATACAGTGCGCCGACCAACTTGCCCTGCTTGACCAGGGGAAGGCATAGGACGGAGCGGGCGTGCTTTTGACGGACATAGGCGTCCGTGCAAAAGGGAATCCGGGCCGAGGCATCGTCCAGAATCACGCTACTACGAGTCCGCGCCGCCGTGTGAAGCACGGCCTCGATCAGTGCGGCCGGCGTCACCGCCGAGTTTCCCACCGTCACCTCAATGTGGCCGCGGCGGGTGGTCGCCTCCGCTGCGATCTGCTGCTCCTGTCCGGTGAAGAGAATGAGCAGGCCCCGCTCGGCTCCCGCGTGTTCGACTGCGATTCTCATGAGGGTCTCGATGAGCTTGCCCAGCTCGATCTCGCTCGACACCGCCTGCGAAGCTTTGACCACCGTCCCGACGTCCAACTGAGCGATTGGCGCATCGATCGTCGGGTTCTGCACGGAGGAGGCGGATTCCTCGTGCAACCACGGGTGGGACCTGTCGAGTTGCCGAACTTTGCCGAGTGCGCCCCAGCGCAGGTAGCATTGCCGTGCGTCTCGCAGATATGCGCGGGCGATGCTCTGGACTCCTCGCGCCGAGTAGAACCGTGCCGCAACCTCATGGGCGACGCCCTCGTTTTGAACGAAGCCGTTCTCGCGGGCGGATTGAATGGCCTGCTCGTACAGGCGCATGGCATCACCGTCCCGACCTTCGATGCGCGCGACCTCAGCCGACACCAGAGCGTGCTTGTCGCAGAACGTGGGTGGATAGTTGTCGGCCCACTCTCGCAGTTGTTGCTGGTGTGCCGTGAGCCGTTCGCGCCAGCCGGCCTGCTGGTCCGCAGAAAGTTCCTCATAGAGCGCCGCCACCGTGAGTGCGGTGTAATAATAGTAGTCGAACAGCTGCAATTGTACGGCTGAGATTCGAAGCAGGGCCATCGCGTTGTCGGATGCCGGGAGAGCTTGGGCGTAGTCGCCTGAAAGGTACCGCGCCTTGAGCTCGCGAATCCAGTACAAGCAAATCTTTGTCGGCGAGCGTTCGGCCGCCAGTCGCGCTTCGAAGGCGGCCTCGTCGAACCGCTCGTCGGCGGCGGTGAAGAGGGCCGTATCGCGCCCCTGCAGGTTCGAGATGAAGCGTTGCTGGCTCATGATGAGGTCAACGACATCGCGGAACTTGGCTTTCCGTGCGAAGTCCAGCGCCATCTCCGACTCGCGCCACACCGCATCGAGCGGATCGTTGCGCATGAGCAAAATTGTGATGGATTGATGCATACCGTAGCAAGCGAAGGTCAAATCGCCTTTCTCAGAGGCGGTGCGAGTGGCCACCCGACGGAGTTCGATCACGCTCGTGAGCGGCTCCGTCCAGAAGGCGGCCAGCCCCATCGCATGGGTGACCTTGGCGTCGTAGGCGCTGAAGCCGTGCTTCTCGACCAGGTCGCACGCAAGCCTGGCGAGGCGGTGGCCTTCACGGTAACGATGAAAATGAGGCCCAAGCACAGACCCGAGGCAAGCATAGGCGTACGCGGCGGCGCCGCTCATCCCGTGCTCGATGCTGATGTTCACCATGCGGCACGCGAGCAGGCAAAACAGCTGAAAATCGGTAAAAGTGGCTGGGCCGGCAAGGACTGAGAGCACACGCATCGCTGTCTTTATTTTCGGATCGTTCATCAGCGGCAGGTCGATCAGACTCTCGAGCTTACGCCCACCCAGGATGTGCCGTACCGTCTCGTATTCGGTTCGGACCTGGTCGGGGGTAGGGTGTGCCGGCAGGTCAATACCGAACAGACGCAGGCATGCGAGCGCGCTGTCGATGGCCAGCGGGTGTTCCCCCGTCAATGCATGCAAATTAATCTTCAGGCAGGAGGCCTCTGCGAACTCGAAGTCTGAAGCCGCGCGCCGTAGCAGCTCCAAAATCAGTTTCGCGGCCTTTTCCATGCCGCCACAGAGAAGCTCGCATTCCGCATTGTCGAGGGATAGGCTGAATGCCAACTCGTGATAAATATGCCAGTCACTCTCATCCAGCAGAGCGATGCCTGACGCAAAAAACGTACGCGCCGACCCGTAGGCCGCCGCCGCTTTCGCCTTTTGACCGGCGCGCAGATTGAGTGTCGCGACGTCCGCCTTTTCGGTGCGGTCAACCAACAGCGCGGCACCACGATTGAACTGATTCGCCACGTCGAACAGCTGTTCGGCGAGTTCATTCGTGGTCAGGCTCTTCAACAGCACGCGCCCAAGCCCCACGTGGAGATGGGCGCGGTGCTCGTCAGGAATTAGTGAATAAGCCGCCTGCTGGATTCGATCGTGCAGGAATTTGTAGTTATCACCTTGATGGACGATAAGACCGGCCCGGACGGCTTCCCGAAGCGCCGAATGCACCGCATCCTCTGTTTGTTGGCACGCTATGATGAGCGTGCCGATCTCGGCCATGTTGCCCAGGCAGCCGAGGTACTTCAGGGCATCCTGAGTGGCAACCGGCAGCCGCCTCAGTCTTTGTACCATGAGGTCCACGATGTTGTCGGTATAGTTTTTGGCACGGATACGATTGATATCCCATACCCAGCCGGCCGCGACGGAGTCGAATCCCAGCAGCCCCTCGTCGGCCAATGCGATCAGGAACTGAATCGTGAAGAACGGATTGCCGCCGGTCTTCTCCTGCACCAGATGCGCCAAGGACCGCGCACGCTCCGGTTCGCAACGCAGTGCATCGCTGATGAGCCGGCCGACATCGCTAAGCCCGAGCGGGGCCAGCACGATCTCGTGCACCCTCGCATCGGTCTCGCGAATCGCTCCGAGCGTACGCATTAGGGGATGTGATGGACCGACTTCGTTGTCCCGATAGGCGCCAACCAGCAGCAGGTACCGCACCTCCGGGTGTGTGGCCAGGTGTTCGAGTACATCGAGCGTCGCGCTATCCAGCCACTGCAAATCGTCAAGAAACAAAGCAAGCGGGTGCTCCTTGCGCGCAAAGACCCCGAGGAAGCGCCGCAACACCATCTGGAAGCGGCTCTTGGCATCCTGCGGAGGAAAGTCGGGGACGATCGGCTGTTTTCCAATGATGAGCTCCAACTCGGGAACCAAGTTCACGATGAGCTGAGCATTCGAGCCGAGCGCCTCGCTAAAGGATTCCCGCCAGCGGTCAAGCTGCGCTTCGCTCTGACTGAGAAGCGAGCGCACCAAGCTCTGGAAAGCCTGGGCGAGCGTGGCGTACGGAATGTCGCGTCTGTATTGGTCGAACTTGCCGGACTCGAATTGGCCCCGCGGTGCCACCAGCACCTTGTGCAACTCGTGCACGACGGAAGATTTGCCGATCCCGGAGAATCCCGACACGAGCACCAGTTCCGTCGTGCCGCGGGCCGCCACGCGCTCGAAACAGCCGAGCAGCGTCTCGATCTCGCGCTCACGCCCGTACAACCGCTCCGGGATCAGCAAACGGTCGGACATATCGCGCGTCCCGAGCGGGAACGAATCGACTCGGCCTTGCAGTTCCCACGCTTCGAGACATCGCCGCAGATCAGCCTCGACACCCGCGGCTGTCTGGTAGCGTTCCTCCGCGGTCTTCGCCAAGAGCTTCATGATGATGGTCGAAAGCTGTGCCGGCAGTCCCGTCACTTGTTCACTTGGTGCAAGCGGCCGGCGCGCGATGTGGCAGTGGACCCACTCCATCGGATCTGACGCCGTGAAGGGCAGCATCCCGGTCAGCATCTCGTAAAACGTGACGCCAAGAGAGTAGAGATCGCTGCGCGCGTCGATAGAACGGTTCATCCGTCCGGTCTGCTCCGGCGCCATGTAGGCAAGGGTGCCGGCGATCTCGTCGGGCGGCTCCGGCTTGGGATGCTCGCGCGGGAGGCGGGAAGCAATGCCGAAGCCGGTGAACCAAGCACGGCCCCTCGTCACATCCACCAGGACGTTCGCCGGCTTGATGTCCTTGTGGATGAGCCCGCCCGCATGCACTTGACGCAGCGCCTCGGCGAGCGAGATCGCAATGCGCAGAAACTCCGTTATTCCCAGCGGCTGGCCGAGCAGGCGATCGAGGATCGCACCCCCAGGGTCTTCGAGCAGCAGCGCCAATCGGTTGCCGCGGCTGGAAAGTTCGATTGGCCGCGCCGCCCAAGCGGCATCAAGCTCGGCTCGGAGCGAGTATTCATGTTCGAGCCGCTTGAGACACGCGAGCGAGCCGGTCTCTGCCGCGGCCAGGAGTATCGGCGGCAGTCCTTCGCCGGAACCCCGATACAGCGCCAAGTCGCCGGTTCGCAACCGTGAAAATTCGCAATTAGATAGATCCGTCACAGGTCCCGGCGCCCCTTCTCGATCCTTGGTTTGATCTCGATAGTCCACGAACCGAAGACATACAGCATCCCGCGAGCGATGATATCGCATTGACTCGAGCATGCCACCCGCGGCAATTGATTCAGGTGAAGTTCAAGGCACAGTATTGTGCGGAGGAGCAGCGCGTGATGTCAGGAGTTGCTCTCGCGCTAGCCGAGGTTGCGGCGGTAGGCGCTCGGGGTCAGTCCGGTGAGCCTGCGAAACGCCGTGCAGAAAGCGCTGGTGTCATTGTAGCCGACGGCATAGCTGACATCGGTCACCGAGACGGCATGCTTCGCCAGGAGTGTCTTGGCACGTTCGATGCGCTGGCTCAACTGATAGCGCTGAGGCGGCATGGCGAAGGATTGACGGAACGCGCGGCAGAAGTAGCAGGCGCTCAGGCCCACCAGATCCGCGAGTGCCGTCAGGGAGATGGGCTCGGCCAGATGCTCCTCGATATAGGCAATGGCCTTGCGTCGCTGCCAGGCGGCGAGGCTGCCGTTGATTCGAGCTTCTGCGATGGCTCTTCCCGTATTGCTGCGCACCAGCTCATGGGCCAATACCACCCCCAGGGCTTCGAGATAATCCTGCTGATCCGAGCCGCCATTTTCGATCAATGCCGCGAGCTTGAGCGCCGTTTCCATCAGTGCACCGTCCTCGAAGAACAGCCGCGGTGCCAGCGACAGGCTCGACGAGCTCATCGAGGGATGCATGGCAAGCTGGGCGGGATTGAAATAGAAGAACAGCGCGCGCGAGAGCGTGCGCGGTTCATGCCAGTCGTGGTATTGATGGCCGGCCGGCACGAAGACGAGCTTTCGGCTGCAATCCGGCTGCGTCGATGTCGCCAGCCCCTCGATCTGCGTGCAGCCCGCGTGGCGTACCCCGCGTTCATGGACCACCAGCATGGGGACAGGCGCGCAGTAGCGGTAGTCGATTCGTCCGCGCCGGCCGGCCTGGACGATCTCGGCGGTCATGCCGGGCCAGCTGGCGGTGCGGCGGCTGACGGCATCGGAGGGAGACACCTGCACGAGCGGATCGGCCGTGCGGACCGCGGTTCGATGGGGGAGCCGGCGGGGGCCGTTGAGAACGACGTGGCTGTCGAATGCCGGCCGTGTGCCGTGTTCGAAGGCGGCCGGGACGGCTGCCTGGCGCAATGCGTAACCGCCGTCGAAGGCCGTTGCATGATCCTCGCGTGCTGAGTCCAACATGACGTTCACCCTTCTTATTGGGATTCCTGCCCGGTGTCGAAGCGGCGCCTGCTTTTGCGCCGCTTCATGACAGATTAGGGCGAGAAACACAGAGGGTCGATTCTACGAAGGTTGTTATGCGCAGCCTTTGGTTGCGGAAACTCGATACAAAGATTTAGTGAGGGGGCGCTTTTGTTCGGCTGTTGGTCGCCTCAGGTCGCCAGTGCCGCTTCGATGCACCTGATAAGAGCGGCGGCGTCGGATGCCTTGGACAGGTAGCATACTGCTCCGTCACGCAACGCGCGCGCGCGTGCGGAATGGTCTGGAAACGCCGTGACAAAGATGATGGGAATGGTGCGCCCCTGGTTGCGCAACAGAGTTTGCAGCTCGAGGCCACTGATGCCCGGCATTTGGACATCCGTGATCAGACATGACGTTTCATCCAGTTGTGGTGACTGTAAGAACTCCGTCGCCGACGTAAATGCACGGACGGTGTAGCCCCGAGCCCTGAGTAGACTGTCGGTCGCCAAACGAAAGGACGTATCGTCGTCTATAAACGAGATCAATGCTGGTGTACGCAAAAGTGGATGGTCCTTAGGGTCGGCTACGGCACCGTAGCACTAGTCCATCGTGCGCCGCGAAGGAGTATCGAAGTAGATATACCTAGGTTTAGATGCGCTTCGGTTTGTCGGGACGAATTCCGAGAGTGTCGGCGATTCGCGTCAAGTCGGCTAGCGACCGAGTTCGCATTTTTCGCATGACATGGCTGCGATGCACCTTGACCGTGATCTCGCTGATCCCCAGTTCCTCGGCGATCAGCTTGTTCATCATGCCGGCCGTAACGAGGGCCAACACGTCGCGCTCGCGGGGAGTCAGCGAGTCGTACAATAATCGCAGATCCGAAACGGTCTTCTCGTCCGCTCGTCTCTTTTGATCCACAGCGAGTGCCCGGGTTACGGCGTGGATCATTTCCTGAGGGCGGAGCGGCTTGGTCAGGAAGTCGATGGCGCCGGCCTTCATGGCCTGCACGGACATCGGGATATCGCCATGACCCGTCATGAAGATGATCGGGATGCGGATGCCCGCTTTGTCCAAATCCGCCTGAAAATCGAGACCGCTTATGCCTGGCAACCTGATGTCGAGCACCAGGCAGCTGGGAGAATTCGGAAGGTTGCTCTGCAGCAATGCGGGGGCCGAACCGAACACCTTGACCCGTAAACCAACCGACTGGAAAAGACTCGCGAGCGATTCGCGTATTGCGATGTCGTCGTCAATGACAAGAACGACGGGTTCCCCGCTCCCTGCAAGGTCGCTCGGCAATGTCGGACGTGTAGTCACGAACGGCAGTTCGATAGCGCCATACCCATCCCACCGATTTTTCTGGTTTTAACAACGGATGAACAGCTCCCCCGCTTCTAGGAAGACTCTGCCGCTGCGGTCCGTCACGGCGCCCGTAATCTCAGCGTTATGTATCACAATCGGAGCCGGCCGTCACGGCCCGACGTTAACCGCCTGGCGGCCGAAAATCGACGTCGCCCGCGTCATCGGCATCCGCAATCTCGATCAATGCACGCCAAGCGTGAGCAGGGGCCTTACGCCTCCGCAGTGCTACTGTTTTCCCATGGGCAACGGAGGTATGACGCGCACATGGATAAACAGATGATGGAGATCGACGCCAGCGCGATGTACCGGACCGCCGGGAGAGGGCACGTGCTTGTGGTCGACGACGATGCCGCGACTCGCGAGCAGCTCGCGAATTACCTGACGCTCAACGACTTTCGCGTAACGCCCGCGGAGAACGGCAGGCGGATGATGGAGATTCTAAACGACGAGACCGTCGATCTCATCGCGCTTGAACTCACACTACGAGGAGAGGATGGACATCAGCTGGCCCGCAGGTTGCGAGAGACGTCGATGGTGCCGATTATCATCGTCACCTCGCGTACGGAGGAAGCGGACTGCGTGATGAGCCTCGAACTTGGCGCGGACGACTACGTGACCAAGCCGTTCAGTACGCGGGAACTGCTTGCGAGAATTCGAGCAGTAATGCGCCGATGTCGAAATTTGGAGGGCCCGTCTGATGCGAGCCGTACGGTGCGTGCATACCAGTTCGCGGGCTGGACCCTCAATCTGCCCCTGCACGCGTTGATTTCACCGGCGGGCGAGCGGGTACCAATCAGTAATGGTGAATTCGGTCTTCTCGTGGCATTGCTCGGCCATCCGCAACGCAATCTGGGCCGGGACCGGTTGCTCGAACTCTCGCGACTGCGCAGCGCGGATGTCTACGATCGTTCGATCGATGTGCAAATACTTCGCTTGCGACGCAAGATAGAAGCGAATCCGAGGAGGCCGGAATTGATCAAGACCGAGCGAGGACTAGGCTACCGGTTTTGCGCTCCGGTGACCACGGTACACTCATCGGCGAAACAGGATACCGGAGTACGCAGGCCCGCGCCGCGAGGGGAGGGAATTCATGTGCGGAATGGTTCGTCATATGTCGACGATCGCGG
Source organism: uncultured Gammaproteobacteria bacterium (assembly GCA_963807505.1). Lineage (GTDB taxonomy): Bacteria > Pseudomonadota > Gammaproteobacteria > Steroidobacterales > Steroidobacteraceae > Bog-1198. Next base: position 1,119,727 of record CAWECC010000004.1, read on the forward strand.
TGTTCCTCAGCCTGGGTTCGCTTACCGCTGAGCCCGCCGCCGGCCAGCCCCCCCAATCGGGCTTCGATGCGCCAAAGGGGCGAGCCCTCTACACCACTTATTGCTCCTCCTGTCACGGAGCAAATGGTGAGGGGAGACCCGGCACGTTTCCGCCGCTCAAGGGAAGCGGAGTGGTCACCAAGGCCGATGCAACAAAGCACATTCGGGTGGTGCTCGATGGATTACAGGGCGGCAGGGCCGGGGGCGTGCTGTACACCGATCCCATGCCGGCTTTCGGCGGCATTCTCGACGACGTCAGCATCGCCGACATCATCGACTATGAGCGCAGCTCTTGGGGAAATCACGGGAAGCTCGTGATGGCGGCCGAAGTGGCCGCCGAGCGCGGCCGTCCCAAATGACCGGCAAGGTCGGGCCGAAGCGGCGGACCCGCCTCTAGATCGGCCGGCCCCTAGGTTTCAACTGGAACAGAATCAGCCCCCGCGGAAATGTCCGGGACACTTGTCGGTTCCATCCTCTACACATCGATAGTAAACGAGGAGTCCAAGACGATGAACGCTCGAGTAACAGAACACGCGAGGCGCAGACCGGCGTCGATGCCATCGGGCTTCGAGCCGGGCGCCGTGACAAAGATATCGGCCTCTTTGACCGCTCTTTTGGCCGATGTCTTCGCCCTCTACGTCAAGACGAAGAGCTTCCATTGGCACGTATCCGGGCCGCATTTTCGCGACTACCACCTGCTCCTGGATGAGCAGAGCGAGCAGATATTCGCCACGACCGATGCCATTGCGGAACGTGTCCGGAAGATCGGCGGGGTGACTTTACATTCGATCGGCCAGATCGCCCGGCTTCAGCGTGTCGTTGACAACGACAAGGAATTTGTCGCTGCTCAGGACATGCTGACGGAGCTGTGCGAGGACAACGCGCAATTGGCGATCCGTCTACGAAACGCCCACTCGCTATGCGACCAGTTTAGCGACGTGGCCACCGCGAGCCTGATCGAAATGTGGATCGACGAGACTGAACGTCGCGTCTGGTTCCTCTACGAAGCAACGCGCCTTGACCCCGAAGGCCGGGAGTAGACGATGAAAAACGGACACAGGAATCTCATCGGAATCGTTTGCGCATACTCCATCGCGCTGGTGTGCGGACTTGGCGGCTACGCGCCGCTGGCGGGCGCACAAACTGCTGAGCCGTCTGCGGCCGGCCGATCGAACGGCGCCGGGGTTTCGACCGTGCACGGCACAGATGGGGCGGACCGGAAATTACAGAAGCAGGTGGCGGCGGCACTGCACGCGAATCCCTATCTCGACGACGAACACATCAACGTATCGGTCGAAGGAGGCGTCGTCGCACTCAGCGGCCGCGTTTTCGATGACTGGGACGTGCGAAAGGCATTGCGTACGGCGAGGAGGGCGAGCGGTGCCTGCCCCGTGGTTGACAGCCTGTCGATAGAGCAGGGGGGGCGCTAGCTCACATGCTCGGCATAGTCCGTCTTGCGCTGAACCGGCCCTATACGTTCATCGTGGCGGCGTTGCTGATCTTCCTGATCGGCACGCTCGCCGCGCTGCGCATGCCGGTGGATATATTCCCGAGCATCGACATTCCCATCATCGGGGTGGCGTGGCAATACCAAGGATTGCCGCCCGACGATATGGCCGGGCGCATCATCACTCCATTCGAGCGTTCTTTGACGACGACGGTCAACGACATCGAGCACATCGAGTCGAATTCGTATACCACCTTCGGCATCGTCAAGATCTTCTTTCACCCGTCGGTCAATATCGCGACCGCGAATGCGCAGGTGACCGCGATTTCGCAGACCTTGCTCAAGCAGATGCCGCCCGGGGCGACGCCGCCGTTGATCGTCAGTTACAGTGCCTCGACGGTTCCGATCATACAGCTGGCGCTGTCGGGCAAGGGACTGACCGAGCAGAGTCTTGCGGATCTGGGCATGAACTTCATCCGCCCCCGCCTGGTCACGGTGCAGGGTGCGGGCATCCCTTGGCCCTTCGGCGGAAAGACGCCGCAGGTGATGTTCGACCTCGACACCGCCGCACTTCAGTCGCGCGGTCTAACGGGCCTCGATGTCGCCAATGCGCTTGCCGCGCAGAACCTGATCACGCCGGCCGGCACCGAGAAGGTCGGCAAATACGAATACACCGTCAACCTCAACAGCGCGCCGTCGAAAATTCCTGACCTTGGCAGCCTGCCGATCAAGAACGTCGGGGGCGCGATGGTCTACATGCACGATGTCGCCCAGGTGCGCAACGGCAGTGCGGTGCAGGTCAACGTGGTCCATGTGGACGGAGATCGCTCGGTGCTCTTGAGTGTGTTCAAGAACGGTTCGACCTCGACGCTCGACATCGTCTCCGGCATCAAAAAGATGCTGACAATCATCAAACCATCGCTCCCCGATGCGCTCGACATCAAGCCGATTGGCGATCAATCGATCTTCGTGCGGGCGTCGATTCAGGGGGTGATCCGCGAAGGCGTGATCGCGGCCGCTCTCACCAGCCTGATGATTCTCTTGTTCCTCGGCAGCTGGCGCTCGACCCTGATCGTGACCACCTCGATTCCGCTATCGATCTTGGGCGCGATCGCCACCCTGTCGGCAATCGGCGAAACGCTCAATATCATGACCTTGGGCGGGCTCGCGCTCGCCGTGGGCATATTGGTCGATGAGGCGACGGTCACCATCGAGAGCATCAACTATCACCTCGAACAGGGAAAAGACGTCGAAACCGCGATCCTCGATGGCTCTTCGCAGATCGTCATCCCGGCGTTCGTGTCCCTGCTGTGCATCTGCATCGTGTTCATTCCAATGTTCTTCCTGAGCGGCGTGGCCCGCTTCCTGTTCGTGCCCATGGCGGAGAGCGTGATGTTCGCCATGGTTTTCTCGTTCCTTTTGTCCCGCACCCTGGTTCCGACGCTGGCTAAATATCTGCTGCGTATGCACGTCGCTCACGTCGATGAGCACAACAACGCCATCGAGCGGCCGCGGTCGAGGAACCCATTGGTGCGCTTTCAGCTCGGATTCGAGGAGCGCTTTACGCGGCTGCGGGCTCGTTATCACGAGCTTCTGGCGCTTGCCATCAGGCATCGCGGGTTGTTTGTAGGAGGTTTTCTCGGCTTCATCGCCGTCTCGTTCTCGCTCGCGCCGTTTCTCGGCCGCAATTTCTTCCCGGAGGTGGACGGCGGTCAGATTCAGCTGCATGTGCGGGCGCCGATCGGCATGCGTATCGAGGAGACGGCCGCGCAGTTCACCGACGTGGAAAAGGCCATCCGAGAAATAATCCCCCCGGCCCAGGTGGGGGCGGTGGTGGACAACATCGGCACCTATCTTTCGTCGATCAACACCATCTACAACAATACCGGTACGATTGGCGAGTCGGACGGAGACATCCAAATCTCGCTCAACGAGGGGCACGCACCGACCGCGGGCTACGTCAGTCGCCTGCGCGATGAACTGCCGCGCCGCTTTCCGGGCATGACATTTTCGTTTCTGCCGGCGGATATCGTCAGCCAGATCCTCAATTTCGGCGCGCCGGCGCCGATCGATCTGCAGGTCCGCGGCAACGATCTGGGCGCGGATTATGCCTACGCCAACAAGCTGTTGGCGCAGGTTCGCCATATCACCGGCGTGGCCGATGCGCGCATACAGCAATCGGCCGCGCAGCCCACGTTCGATGTGGATATCGACCGTACGCGCGCCCAATACACCGGCGTGACCGCCGCCGACGTGACCAACAGCCTGGTGGTCAACCTGGCCAGTTCCATCCAGGTTGCACCCGTGTACTGGCTCAACGAGAAGAACGGCGTCACCTATCCGATCGCGCTGCAGACGCCGCAATACCAGGTCGACACGCTGCCGGCGCTGCAGAATCTGCCGGTCAACGCCACGGGCGCGCCGACCACGGTTCTCGGCGGCGTCGCCGACATTCATCGCACCCATAGGGACGCCGTGGTGTCGCAGTACGACATCGCCCCGATGGTGGAGATTTACGCGACGGTGCAAGGGCGCGATTTGGGAGCGGTCTCCGCCGACATCCGCAAGGTCATCGCCGAGAACGACATGGACAAGCCGAAGGGTTCCATCATCGCCCTGGTGGGCCAGACGGCGACCATGAACAGCGCCTACTCGGGCCTCTTGTTCGGTCTCCTGGGCGCCGTTGTGCTGGTCTATTTCGTGGTCGTGATCAACTTCCAGTCATGGACCGACCCCTTCGTCATCATCACGGCGCTGCCGGCGGCCATTGCCGGCATCGTGTGGATGCTGTTTGCGACCCATACCACGCTGTCGGTGCCGGCGCTCACTGGCGCGATCATGTGTATGGGCGTGGCGACCGCGAACAGTGTGCTGGTCATCAGCTTCGCACGCGAAAAGCTCAACGAGATCGGCGATGCGACACAAGCGGCGCTCGAAGCCGGATTCGTGCGTCTGCGCCCGGTGATGATGACGGCGCTGGCGATGGTGATCGGCATGCTGCCGATGGCGCTAGGTCTCGGCGAGGGCGGCGAACAGAACGCACCGCTCGGCCGCGCCGTGATCGGCGGTCTGATATTCGCCACGGTCTCGACACTGTTCTTCGTCCCGGTGATGTTCAGCATCATTCACCGGCACCACGGCCCAAAGCCAATACCTGAAGCCAAACTCGGAGCGACCCATGTCCCAGCCTGATCGACTTCCCGGCGGACCCGTGGTGCACCGGCTGCGCCAGGCGGGCGGCGTATTCGCGCTTCTCGCCATCGCCGTCGTCGCCTATGGCATCGGCCTGCGCGCATCGCAGAACTCCCATCTGCACGATTTGACCGAGGCGCAGGCTCTGCCGGTCGTGGCGCTCGTGATGCCCACCCATGTAGAGAATGAATCGGGGTTGGACCTGCCCGGGCGCCTGCAGGCCTACATCAGCGCGCCCATCTACGCGCGTGTCCCGGGCTATTTGAAAGACTGGAAGCATGATATCGGCGGCAAGGTAAAGGCCGGCGATCTGCTCGCCGAGATCGAAACGCCCGATCTGGACCAGCAGCTCATGCAGGCACGTGCCGCTCTGAGCGTCGCCCAGGCCAATGCCAAGCTCGCGCAAATCACGGCGGAACGCTGGCAGTCGCTGGCCAATACCGATGCTGTCGCCAAGCAAGACGTGGACCAGCGCACCTTCACTTGGAATGCCAATGTCGCGCAGGTCAAGGCGGCGCAGGCGAACGTCGACCAGTTGGTCGCCGAGGAAGGCTTCAAGCGCCTGATCGCGCCGTTCGACGGCATCGTCACTGCGCGCGACACCGACATCGGCGCGCTGATCAATGTGGGCGCCGGCGGCGGTCAGGAGCTGTTCGTGGTTTCCGAAACGAGCAAGCTGCGCGTCTACGTCAACGTGCCGCAGAACTATGTGCCGAGCGTGCCGCCGGGCACCAAGGCCACGATCCGGGTACCCGAGCATCCCGATAAGACCTATAGCGGAACGGTCGAGGCATCGGCCCAGGCCGTCAGCCCGAGCACAGGCACCACCCTGATGCAGCTCATTGTCAACAATAGCGCCGGAGAATTGATGCCGGGGGACTACGCCAGCATGCATCTGCAAATCGCCGCTCCCGCCAACGTGCTCAGTGTGCCCTCGAGCGCCTTGATTTTCGACGCCAAGGGGCTTTCCATCGCCACGGTGAACGCGGACAACCACGTGGTGCTCAAGCCGGTGACGATCCAACGGGACTTGGGGGCGGTCATCGAGATCGCATCCGGCCTCGCCTCGAACGATCGTGTCATCGAAAATCCGCCCGATGGAATTGATACCGGCGCCCAAGTGCGTCTCGCGGCTGCCGCGCCGAGCGCTGCTGTAGCTAGCCAAGCGAAGAATAAAAATGAAAAAGGCTAGGAGTGTACGCGGATGCGGCGTCGGGCTAACGCTGCTGCTCGCCTCCTGTTCTCTCGCGCCGCCGCTGAAGACCCCGGACATTCCCACCGCCGACGCCTATAAGGAGCTTGGGCCCTGGACGCAGGCGCAGCCGGCGGACCGCCTGCCCCGCGACAGCTGGTGGACGCTATACGACAATGCGGAACTGGATGAGCTCGAGACGACGCTGATCGCGGGGAACCCGACCCTTGCCGCAGCACTGGCCAACTACGCGCAGGCGAGGGCGCTCGCCGACCAGGCTCGAGCAGGGCTTTTTCCAACGCTGGGTGTCAATGCCAGCGTCGGACGCAATCGAGAGTCCGTCAACGCTCCACTGAGGGGCCCCACCACACCGACCTACTACAATGCCAATACGCTCGGCGGCAGTGTCAGCTATGAACTCGACCTGTGGGGGCAGATTCGCAACGAAGTGGCCGCGGGCGAGGCTAACGCCGCTGCATCCGCCGCGGATCTGGAGAATGCACGGCTGTCGTTGATAGCGCAGCTGTCCGGCGATTACATTCAGCTGCGCAGCCTGGACCGCGATTCTGCGATCCTGGACGAGACGGTGGAAGCCTATACGCGCGCGCTGAGCCTGACGGAGCAGCGCCACGGTGCCGGCATTGCTCCCGGGCTAGATGTCTCCCAGGCGCAGACTCAGCTCGATGCCGCGCGTTCCCAGGCGGCGCAGACGCTTGCGCAGCGCGCTCTCATGGAACACGCCATTGCGGCGCTGCTCGGCGTGTCGGCCTCGACGTTCTCGATCAAGCCCGCGATCGTCGCCATTACACTGCCGCGGATTCCGAGCGGCGTGCCCGCCACGTTGCTCGAGCGCCGTCCGGATATCGCGGCCGCGCAGCGGCGCATGATTGCGGCCAATGCCAACATCGGAGTCGCACGTGCGGCATATTTTCCGACGCTCACCTTGGGTGCCCAGGGCGGCTTCCAAAGTACCGGTTTCTCGAATTGGCTGAGCGCGCCGAGCTCGTTCTGGGCGATCGGACCGAACGCTCTGCTCAGTGTGTTTGACGGTGGACTGCGCCGGGCGCAGGTCGCCCAGGCGCGCGCCGAGTTCGATGCCTCGGCCGCGAATTACCGCAGCACCGTCGTCAGCGCGTTTCAGCAAGTCGAAGATAGCCTCGCCACACTTGATCATTATCACGACGCCACGGTCGAGGAAAAGGCCGCGGTCGACGCCGCTCAGCGTACGTTGGACTTCGCCATGGCGCTGTACAAGCAGGGCGCGACGGACTACCTCACCGTCGTCACCTCTCAGACTGCCCTCCTGCAGACCCAGCTGGAGGCGCTCAATCTCGATACTATGCAGCTGAGCGCCAGCGTGAATCTCATCCTTGCGCTCGGCGGCGGTTGGGAGGATTCTTCGGGTGTGCGCGACGGCAAGGCGATGGTCGCGGGACAGAAATCAACATAGGCGTCGGCGCCAGGTCCGCCACCGACCACCTGATCGTGAAAGCCATCCTCGGCCGCTGCTTCGACTGGGGGCCGACACTCGCCGAGCGACCGAGGATGGAAGTCGGTCAGGCGACCTGCCCGTGGGACACGGGTTGAACATCCCCGGCGTCCTGGGTCGCCAGGCCGCCGATCGCGGACCAATCGAGACTTTCGCCGCCCTGGGCGAGCAGGCGCAGAAATCGGTCGTGCAGCAGGCTTCCGAGCGGCATGGGTACGCGCAGGCTCTCGGCCGCGGCCAGCGTGAGACGGATATCCTTGTATCCGAGCGCCGCCGCGAACGCCGCGGGTTCATACTTGCGCTGCGCGATGAGGGTTCCGTAGGTCTTGTACGCTGGGACGTTGAACACGGTCGAAGTGAGGAACTCGATGTACGCGCGCGGGTCGATGCCGGCCTTGCCAACCAGCGCCACGGCTTCACCCAGCGCCTCGATGGCGGAGGCCAGCAGAAAGTTGCCGCTGAGTTTCACCAGATTGGCGGCCGAGGGTTCGGTCCCGATCACGGTTGTTTTCTGCCCCAGAGCACCGAACAGCGGCTGACACGCATCGACGGCGGCGGGGTCGCCTGCGGCCACGATGAATAGCTTTGCCGCCGCCGCCATATCCGGGCGGCCGAAAACCGGCGCGGCAACATAGCGCTGTCCCGCTTTCGCGTGCGCCTGCGCCAGGCGCTTGGAGAGCTCCACACTGATCGTGCTCATCGATACGTGGATCGCGCCCTTGGGCAGATGATCGATGACGCCCCCTTTAGCGAGGGTGATGTCGGTCGCGGCCTCATCATTCGCGAGCATCGAGATCACGGCACTGCCGTTGCAGGCCTCGGCGAGGTGGACGGCTTCGTGCGCACCGAGCACGACGAGCGAGGCGCTTCTTCCGGGGCTGCGGTTGAATACGGTGACGTCATGACCGGCCCGCACGAGGTTGGTAGCCATGGCGGTGCCCATGCGGCCGAGTCCGATGAATCCAATTTTCATAAGTAAATTCCTTACAGTCTTGTCCGCAATTAGGGGCGTTGCGGAGGCGCCATGAACTCAGGGCCGACGGGATCGACGACGGCGGTGTTGACGATGTGCTCGATCATCTCGCGCTCCGCGTCAGTGAGCGACCAGCCCGCGACACCCAGCGCTGCCTCTACCTGATCCGGGTGGCGGCCGCCCCAGAGTGCCACGCTGATGCCCTGGTCGAGCATCCAGCGCACGGCCAGATGGATCACGCGGCGCTGAAATCGGCGCTGCGCGAATTCATCCAGTTGACCCACGGCCTGTAGATACTGAGCCAATCGGGGCGGCTGGAATTTGGGGTTGACGCGCCGCAGGTCGTCGCCATCGAAGGCGGTATTCGGTCGAATGCGTCCACTCAGCAACCCGCGGCAGAGTGCGCCGTAGCCAAGCGTCGTGATGTCATTGGCCCGGGAGTATGGCAGGATATCCGCCTCGATGGCGCGCTCGAAGAGGTTATAGGGCGGCTGCAGCACGTGCAGCGGAGCCACCTGGCGGAAACGCGCCATCTGGTCAACTGAAAAGTTGCTCACTCCGATGGCCCGGATCTTTCCCATCTCGTAAAGCGAGCGCATGGCCGCAGCGGTCTCCTCGACGGGCACGAGGGGGTCCGGCCAATGGACCTGGTAGATGTCGATGTAGTCGGTGCGCAGGCGCCGCAGCGAATCATCGACCTCTTGCATGATCCGAGCGGGCGTCGCGTTGCGATAGACCTTGCCGTCGCGCCATTCCAGTCCGGTCTTGGTGGCGATGACCGCGCGATCGCGGATGCCCGCGAGAGCCGCGCCGACGATCTCCTCGGACACGCCGAACCCATACACGGGTGCCGTATCGATTAGATTGATGCCTTGGTCCATGGCGGCGTGTATGGTGGCCACCGATTCGCGTTGATCGGTTCCTCCCCACATCCAGCCGCCCATGGCCCACGTGCCGAGCGCTACCCGGGAGACTTTCAGCTGGGTTCTCGGGATAGTCACGAATTCGGTTTCGACCGGCGGCGTACGGACCTGAGTTGACGATGACATGGAACCTCCTCCTGATCGGATGAATGAGTACGATATGGTTCAGTGGCCAGTGTGGGCGCGTCGGATGATTCCGTTATTGCGGAATTCGCCGTACCGGTTACGCGTGAAACAGGGCGCCGATAATTCGCAGCGGTAACTGCAGCCGTCCTTCCACCTGGGCGCTGCGGCTGACTCCGCTTAGACACCAGTTGCAGAAGTGTTCGCAATTGTTGGTCAGCAGCCGATAGTCGCTCTCGCCGAGGCGCGAAAGCGCGCGCCGCACAATCTCTTCAGGCGAGTAGTGCGGCTCGAGGTGGTTGACGACCCGCACCGGGCGGCCGTTGGCAAATTGAGACAGGGGCACCTCCTCGACCGGTCCACACTGCCAGAACCCCGAGAGACCCGAGTAGTGCACGACCCGACCGCGGCCGACGTATACACCATGATGTTGGTATCCGCGGCGCAAACTCGCCAGATGGGCGCCGAGAGCAGGTTCCTGCTCCAGTCCCACGTGATGCGCTGCCAGATGCGCGTCGTTCATCAGCACCGTCCCTCAATTGGCGGCCGAGTGCGAGTTGACCGAAGTACCGGCCGTAGCGTGCGGCGGCACAGTGAGGCCATAGGCGACCGCACGAAAGAGACAGGCGGTGATCAACACGGCGACGAAGAATGCGAACATGCGAACAGTATTCATAAGCGTTTCCTCAAATAGGGATCGATGTCACGTGCTATGCAATCTACGCAGGGCACGAGGCGTGCGTATTTCCGTCCGGGGCGCCCTGTATTTCAGGTGAAACCCGCTTCGGCAGGGTCGGCCGATCGCTCCGCAGTGCGCGCGGCGGATGCCGTCCGCGCTCGATTTCATCGGTAATCCGCCTAACCTGCCGAGAAATCGAAGCGCAACTCATCGTGAGCATGCTGGTGTTCGACACGGCGGCTGATGGGATCATCAGGCGCGCGGGGAATCACCAATCAACATGATGAGGAACGAAAATGAGCAGCTATCTAAGGAAACTATACGGATTGTCGTCGGCAGTCATCGTGGCCGGGGCACTGGCCGGATGCGCGACCTATCAGAAATGCGGACTCGAGGGGTGTGCGGGCGATGCGAAGGTGACGTCGAATGTGCAGACGTTGCTCAATCAACATCCGGATTTGGGCGCGCCAGGCGCGGTCGATGTTCAGACAATCGACCAGGTCGTGTATTTGGATGGCTTCGTCGCTACGGGCTTGGAGCGAGACACCGCGGGGTCGCTCGCCCAGTCGGCTCCGGGCGTGGCGCGGGTCGTCAACTCGATCGCGGTTACGCACTAACAAAGGCGGCGCCGACTTCGGGATTGCCCGTCAAGCGGGGATGACACGGCCGAAACAATCGGCAATGTCCTTTCGCTGGAGCGGCTTGCGCAAGAGTTCGCGTATCCCGAGTGCGCGCGCACGCTCCTGCAGCTGCGCTCCGGCGAAGCCGCTCATCAGCACGATCGGCAGGTCGGGGCGCAGCCGTGCGATTTCAACGGCAAGAGCGGTGCCGGCGAGTTCCGGCATCGATTCGTCGGTCAGGACGATATCGAAGCGCTGTGGTGATTCGCGGAACGCGCGCAAGGCCGCGACGCTTGAACCGAACCCGACGGGCTCATAACCGAGCTCGGCGAGGATCTCTTCGGCGAGCGCGACCAACGATATTTCGTTGTCAACGACGAGGACCCTCTGGCCGCGGCCACGCGGAAGATGGGCTACGGGCTCGCCCGAAGGCGCGATCATCTCGCCTGCGCTCGGCAGCCAGACCGTAAACGTCGTGCCGGTACCGATGGCGGTGCAAACGTCGATCGCGCCGCCGAGGTCTGCAACGATGCCGTGAACCAGTGATAGGCCAAGACCGGTTCCCTTGCCGAGACCCTTGGTGGTAAAGAACGGGTCGAATATTCGATCCAGCACCGGCTGCGGAATGCCGCTGCCCGTGTCCTTCACGCATAACCGCACGTAAGGCCCGGGGGCCACTGTACCGTGCGATAGCAGGCGCGGTTCCGCAACATCGATGCGATCCAGATCCACCGACAGCAAGCCGCCGTTCTCCATCGCCTGCACAGCGTTCGTACAGAGATTCATCGCGACCTGATGTAGCTGCGTTGCGTCACCGACGATGGCCGAGCCTGCGGCGTCGAGCCGCGTTTGCATGCGTACGTCGGGCGAAAGTGAGGCGGCGGCGAGGAGTTCGAGGGTTTCCTCGATCACATATTGCACGTCGATCGGACTGCGCTCGCTCAGGCCGCTGCGGCTGAACGCGAGAATGCGATCGACCAGGGACTTGGCCCGGCCGCCCGCCTGCATCACGTTGTCGATGTAGCGGCCAATCGCCGTGTTTTCGGCGGCGGCCTGTTGCGCAAGCTCGCCGTATCCTAATATGGCGCCGAGAATATTGTTGAAGTCGTGCGCGATGCCGCCGGCGAGAGTTCCCATCGCCTCCATTTTTTGCGACTGCCGAAGTTGAGCCTCGAGGCGCTCCTTGTCCGACTCGACCTGTTTGCGCTCGGTGATGTCCTCGCAGGCCAGCAACAAGATCGTGCCGTTCATCCTCCGCACGGCCTTCCCGGTTTCGCGGACCCAGAGTGCCCGACCGTCTTTGCGGACCTTGTGCGCCTCCCAGCTTTTGGTCCGACCGAGATTCTGCAAGCAGCCGTCGAAGTGTTCTTGGATCGCGCCGCGATCGGGTTCATGAATGAGGCTGACCACCGGCCGGCCGAGCAATTCGCCGACTTCGTAGCCGAGCTGTTCCGCGCCGAGCGGGTTTACTGCGAGAATCTTACCGGCGGCGTCGGCGATAAAGTACATTGTCGGGTTATTGTCGAAGACATCCCTCCATTGCTCCTCGCTCTGGCGAAGTTCTGCTTCCGCCCGCTTGCGTTCGGTGATGTCCATCACCGCGCCTACGAACTCGAAGTCGCCCTCGTCGCTTCCAATGGCGTGGGCCGCGACGCGAATGTGCTTGATCCTGCCGTCGGGCATTCGAAGGCGGTACTCGTGGTTGAAATCGCGGCCGTATTGCGACGCGTGTGCCACAACCTGTCCGAAGTCAGCGACGTCCTCCGGATGTACTCGATCGTGCATGATGAGTTCCACCGTAGGCGTTATCGATGGGTCGAACTCGAAAATTCGGAAAGCTTCCGCCGACCAGTAAATCCCACCACTCGAGGTCTTCCAGCCGAAGCTGCCCGTGAGGCTCAAATTCTGCGCCTGAGTCAAGTACGCCTCGCTGCGTCGCAGAGCTTCTTCGATTCTCCGCCGCTCGCTGTTCTCCTGTTGCAGATCCGCATTGGCCCTTTGCAGGTCCGAATAAAGGTAGGCGTTCTCCAGCGCGATCGCTGCCTGGGAAGCGAGCAAGGTTAGAACGGCGCTCCGAGTCGGTGTGAATACGCCGGGAGCGAGGTTGTTTTCGAGGTACAGAACGCCGATTAGTGCGGTCTGCTTGATCAGAGGCAGGCAAAGCACGGAACGGAGGCGGTGGCGGCGCACATATAAATCCTCGAAATACGCGCCTTGCGCCGCGGCATCGTCGAGTATGACGGCCTGCCGCGTTCGGACGACGTGGTGCAGGATTGCTTCGGGGAGATCGGCTGCGGAGACTCTGTCGCGGCGAAGACGAACCGTGATGATGTCGCGTACGGTCGTGGCATCCGCCTCGAGTTGCTGCAGCCCGTCGTGCTCGGCGATCAAAAGCCCACGCTCCGCGCCCGCATGCTCGAGCGCGGTTCGCATGAGCCTGTCGATCAATTGTTCCAGGACGATCTCGCCGGAAACCGCCTGAGAGACCTTGATGACAGTGCCAAGGTCGAGGTGTTCGACGGATGCACCAATCGTGGCGGCCGGACCAGGAGGCCGTGGCTCCTCCCCGAGATGGGGAAACGCGGCTTCAAGTTGCCGAACCTTGCCCACGGCTCCCCACCGCACATAGCAGTCGCGCGCGGCCCGCAGATATTGCTGAGCGATCGCCGCGAAGTCGCGCGCCGCATAGAAGCGGGAGGCGAGCTCGTGAGTCAGCGCCTCGTTTTGCACGAAGCCATGCTCGCGGGCAGACTGGATGGCTTGTTCATAGAGCCGCATGGCGTCGAGATCTCGCCCCTCGAGGCGGGCAATTTCGGCAGACAGGAGGGCGGCGCGATTTGAGAAATTCGCGGGACAGTTCGCGGCCCAAGCCTTGATCTGCTGCTGATGCGAGAGCAGCGCGTCAATATGATGTGCGCGCAGCTCGACGGGCGCCGTATCGCAACACGACGCGCGTGCAAGAGCGGCGTAGAAATGGTATTCGGCAGTCTCGAAGAAGCTGGGCGATGTCCACAGGAGGCATCGGGCCTTCTCCGCGGCCTTGATTGCCGACTCGGCATCCCCCGCCATGTAGCGCGTCTGGAGCTTTCGGATCCATTGCCGGCATGCGAGTATCGCCGGAGCGGACTCCAGAGATTGCTCGAATTGAACCTCATCGAGTTCGTCGAACGAACCTACCGCCCGGCCCCGCAGCGTCCTGATGTGCCGAAGTTGCCCGGCGATGAGTTCAACTCCGAGCCCATACCGCGCCTTTTGGGCGAGCGCCAGCGAGCGCTGCGCTTCGCGCTCGACTTCTTCGAGAGGATTCCCGGAAGCGAGGAGGTTGGTAGTCAGGTTCATGCAGCTGAAGACCTCGAAGAGGAGGTCGCCGCTATCATGCGCCGTATCGGCGGCCCGCCTTATCAGGCCCCGTGCGTCGCGCAGATGCCTCATCCAAGGAGCGACATGGCATCCGAACACCGCGTAAACGCGATGCTTGAAGCGATCCAGCTTGCGCTTCTCCACCAAGTCGAGTGCCAGCTTGCCGAAACGATAGCCCGTTTGATGATCACCCAAATGCGGCCCCAGAACCGCGCCGAGGTACGCGTAAGCGATGCATGATCCGGCATCGTTGCCGTGCTCGAGACTGAGATTGGTCATGCGACCGATGATGAGGCAGTACAGATTTCTGTCGATCCAATGAGACGCGGGTATGAAGGCCGCGAGGACATCCATCGTCGCCCGGGATTTCGGGTCGACCATGGGAGGCAAGTCGAGAAGGGTTTCAACCGCGCGGTCGCCCAATTGCCGCCGTATCTGCTCGTATTCCTTCTGAACCTCCGCGTCCGTAGGACGTGAGGACCATGAAATGCCGAGAGACCGGAGGCATTGGAGGCAGACCTCAACCGCGCGCTCACTTGCGCCGGAGGTCATGAACACCGCCACCCGCAGGCAGGTGAGGGCGGTAAGGTCCGCCGTGCCTCCGGCCTTGCCGGAGAGCTCGGCGAGCTGTTGCTCCGCGGCCTCTGGATCACCGGTTAGAAAGGCGCATTCGGCCCGACGCAAGGCAAGCTCGAACGCAAGAGCATAGGTCCGCTCCCAACGATCAGTGGTCAGCAACGCCTCTCCGGCGACGAGATAGTTCAAAGCGGAGGCGTAGGCGGTAGCAGACTTGGCGCGCTCGCCGGCGATCAAATTGAGCGCTGCCAGCTGCTCACGCTCCGCCTGGGATTGTATGAGCGCGGCGCCGCGATTGAGCTGGCTGACGATCTCAAATGCCGCACCCTCGCGCAGGTCCAGGGACATGTGCGCCACGAGCGTTCTGCCGATCTGCAGGTGCATTGCGGGGCGATCGGCTTGATCGATCAACGCATAGGCCGCTTCTTGAATGCGGTCGTGGGCGAACGCGTAGGCATTATCGAGTCGAAGAAGCAGCCCGGCGCGTACCACATCCCACAACTGGGCGTGAACGTCCGCCTCCGGCTTCCCGAGCACCGTGGCCAGCGATCGGACCGTTGCGCCGTTACCCAAGCAAGCAAGGCGTATGAGCGTTTCTCGTGCCTCCGCGGACAGGCGTCCCAGCCTCGCGACCATGAGATCGACCACGTTGTCGGTGAAGCGCCTTGCGTGGATGCGATTGAGGTCCCAGTTCCATCTGGCCTCGTGCGCATCGAACACGAGCAGGTGTTCCTCGCTCAGAGCATTGAGAAATTGGATGGCAAAGAACGGGTTCCCCAGAGTTTTCTGGTGAACGAGCGCCCCGAGCGGCTCCGCCGCGGGCCGTCCGCAGCGAAGGGTATCGGCCACTAAATCGGCCAGGTCGGCGGCTTCGAGCGGCCCGATCGAGATGTCATGCACGCGAGTGCTCGTCTTGCGAATCGCATCCAACGTGTGCATCAGCGGATGGGCGGGGCCGACCTCGTTGTCGCGGAACGCTCCGATCAGAAGCAGGTCGTGGACATCGGGATGGGTCGCGAGCTCCTTCAGGAGATCGAGCGTAGCCGTATCCAGCCATTGCAGGTCGTCGAGAAAGAGCACCAATGGATGTTCTTTGCGCGCGAAGACCGCGACGAATTTCCGGAACACTCTTTGGAACCGCTCCTGCGTCTCCAGGGGCGAGAGGTCGGCAACCGGCGGCTGTTCTCCGATAATGAGCTCGAGGTCGGGGACGAGATTGATCATGAGCGCGCCGTTTGGGCCCAGTGCCTCCTGAATGTCGGCTCGCCATCGATCCAGCTCCGCCTGCGCCTGTCCCAGCATCGGGCGAACGACGCTTTGAAAGGCCTGCGCCAAAGTGGAATACGGAATGTCGCGCTGGTATTGATCAAATTTACCGGAAGCGAACAAACCCCGGCTTGGAACGAGAGCTTTGTGCAGTTCGTTTACGATCGAGGACTTGCCGACGCCGGAGTATCCGGACACCAGCACGAGTTCGGTGGTGCCGCGGGACAGCACGCGGTCGAACGCACCGAGCAGGGCGTCGATCTCGCGCGTCCGACCATACAGCTTCTCCGGGATCAATAGACTGTTCGATAGGTCTCGACTACCGAGCGGAAACTCGGGCATGCAGCCGTGCGCAGCCCATTCGGCGAGGCAGCGCTGCAGGTCGGCTTCGAGGCCGGCGGCGGTTTGATATCGATCCTCGGCGGTTTTGGCGAGGAGCTTCATGACGATTGACGACAGCACCTTGGGAATTTCCGGTACATGCTCGTCGGGCGGCGCCGTCTGCCGGGCGACATGGCAGTGCACCCATTCCATTGCGTCGGCCGCGCTGAAGGGAAGCCGGCCCGTCAGCATCTCGTAGAACGAAACGCCAAGAGAGTATAGATCGCTGCGGGAGTCAACCGAGCGGTTCATGCGGCCGGTTTGTTCCGGCGCCATGTAAGCGAGAGTTCCGGCGATCACCTCAGGCGGCGCGGGCGGGAGGTGCTCGCGCGGCAGACGCGAGGCGATACCGAACCCGGTGAGCCAGACACCGCCGGTCGCCCGTCGCACGAGGACATTTCCCGGCTTGATGTTCTTGTGAATCAGGCCTCGCGCATGCATTTGGCGCAGCGCGTTCGTCAGCGGGATGGCGAGTTGCAGGAATTCCGGTGCCTCGAGCGGCGCATCGAGCAACCGATCAAGGGGCTCGCCGCCCGGATCCTCGAGTACCAGCGTCCAGCGGTCGTTGTGGCGAGACAGCGCGATCGGCCGCGCCGCCCATGAGGCGTCCAGCTCGGCTCTCAGCGCGTACTCGTGCTCGAGCCGCTCGAGGCTCGCCTGCGACGCATCTTTCGCGCCGGCAAGCAGCACCGGGGCCACGCCGTCGCCGGAGCCGCGGTGGAGCATGGAGTCTCCCCCTCGGAGCGGCACGAACACGTAGCTCGACAGTTCCCCCACGAGACCTCACGCCGGTACTTCTTCCACAAGTCCTTTAATTCAAGTTGACTTCCGGATCAAGTACGAATGATCGTACCCTGCAATTCTAGCGTGTCAGGCGCCCGGAGGAGCGCCTCACGGTGTGTGCAATGCTACGGGAGTCGGACGCACCCCGTCGGGATGGTCGATGGACCTGCTGACCATCACCTCGGAAATCGTACCGGCTTTTCCGTCGCTGTCGATTGGAACGCTGAAAGTCTTGCTCGTGATCAAGGTGTTGACGTAGATCCGATTGTCCAGGATGGAAATCCCGTCGAGGACCCCACCCCGGGGACCGAATCTACCGTCGCCCGCCCACACTGTGAGTCGCAGGCTTCCGCGCGCGAGGCGATCGACTTGCATGTTGTTGCTATCCGTGACATAGGTTGCGCCGTCCGCTCCGACCGCAATGTCGTTGCAGAATGCGTCGGCCGTCGGCAGTACGTAGCGTCCCTTGGGCTTTCTGGTCTTCAGGTCGTAGGCCTGCAGAGCGGATGGCTCCCGCGCCGCGCCGTGATTTGAGCCGCGGGCCGAGGAAAAGCACGCCCACAACGTATGAGAGCGGTCGTCGGCGTAGACACCGAACACGCCCAGGGATGCCTCTCTCGGCGCTGCGGTGCTCGAGGTGGCCGCCGAACGGTGGCTCAGGGCCCAGATGTAGGCGGCGAGCGCCGACACTTGATCGGAAGTGAGCTGAGCACCTCCCATGGGCGGCATGGGGGAGCGGTATTGTTTGGGCTGAGGTACACCGTTGGTGATTGTCTTCGCGATCGACGCGAAGCTACCGTCACCCCAGAGCCATTGGGTGTCGGTGAGGTCGGGACCCAAGGGGGTGCCCTTTGCGTCCGCGCCGTGGCAACCGGTGCAGGTCGCTCCGCCCACCTGACCGAGAAAGATACGCTCACCGAGCGCAACCATCTGCTGGGTCGCGCCGGCAGGAACCGGAAGATTGGCGGCACCCCCGGTGCGGCCGGCATCGGGATGAGTGCCTTCGGGGGGCTTGGCGTCATTGGCGCTGATCTGGCCGGCGGATGCCGATGCACTCGGACAGGGGGTGACATTTGCGGCACCGGCTGAGGAACCGGATCCACCCTGATAGACGATGCGATAGATCCGTCCGCGTATGTCATCGGACACAAAGAGCGCGCCGTCCGGTCCAATCGCCACGCCGGACGGACGATGCGCGGCCTGGCCGGGCGCCTCTACCGCCCCTGCAAATCCGTCCGCAAATATCTCGCACCGGCCCGAGGCGTGATCGCCGGCCAAGGCTTGGAATACTACGTTGTAGCCGGCCTGCGGATAGGGTGCTCGATCCCACGATCCGTGGAAGGCGATGAACACGCCGTTACGATAGTGGGCGGGGAATTGCTGCTTGTTGTATAGCGCCATCCCGTTGGGCGCCCAATGCGCAGGAAACGCCGCGATCGGGGCGCTCTTGGTGGCGCACGTCCCAATCTTCTTGCCCCCATCGCCGCCGTACTCAGGCGCGAGCACCAATTTGCCCTGCAAGCCGTCGTAGTAGCACTCCGGCCAGCCGTAGTCTCCACCCCGTTTCAAGAGCAACAGTTCTTCGGCCGGGAGCGTGGCCTCCTCCTCGGGTTTGTATAGCTCCGGCCAGTTTGCATGCAGCTGGTCGCGTCCATGTTGCGTGACGAAGATATGGTCGGCGGCATCGATGCCGAAACCTTCCGCATTGCGGATGCCGGTGGCGACGCGTCCGGCGGGCGAGAAGGCCTGGTTCGTCTCATTCGCGTCATAGCGCCAGATGCCCCCGCGCGTCTCGAGCTCCGTGCACGGACTGATGCCCGGAGAGTGCGGAATGCGATTCTTCACCTGGCATGCATTGGTCGGGGTGGCCACGTCGATATACATGGAGCCGTCGCGATCGATCGTAAATGGATGCATGGGATGATCTCCGGTCAGGGGCAGCCCTGTCACGACCGGCACGGAGGGGTCCTGCGGAACGATCGAGCCGGCCGGCAGTGCATAACGCACGATCTTGTCGTTGATCTCGGCGTAGAGCCCGTCCTTGTACAGGCCGATACCGGTGCCGCCTGCGCCCCCGCTCTGCACCGTCTCGCCGAAGCGCTTTTCCACGTCCGCTTTACCCTTGCCCGTGGTGTCTTGCAGGGCCACGAGGAACCCACCGGCGTGCGGTGTGTCGTTGCCGTAATAGCGGCCCGACCAGGTATTGACGTAGACGACCCCATTCGGAGCGACGACCAGATGACGGGCATGTCCAATGCCATCGGCGAAAATGGTGGCGCAGAAGCCGGCCGGCAATTTCAGCCCGCTGTCATCTTGCGGGCAGGACGCGGACGCGGTTTGCGTCGCGGCCGATGCACCCTGCGCCGAGACGGAGGCGCCGGCTGCACACCAGGTGGCGAGGGCGAGCATAAGGAACCACAGATTGTACCGATGCGGAAGATACATGGATTTAGCCTCCGAAGCTTGCGGGATGCACAAGGCGTGCGCCAATGGAGCCGTCCGACCGGCCGAAAGTAACAAGGGCGACCGGGAATTCAATGTCGCTCGTGTTACCGTTGAAATCTGCCTCAGGGGTGATCGTTTCGATTGAAATCAATTCGCCCCCCGGCCGCCAGCAGCAGCTTGACCGTATCGATGTAGCGCTGACCGTCGGCCTGCACTCGACCCAATTGCGCCTGACTGTCCAGCCGCTCGGCGTCCAGTACCCGCACATATCCGGCATCCCCGGCTACATACGCCTGCCGCGTGAGCGTCAATGAGGCGCGGGCGGATTCCAGGGCGCGTTGCTGTGTGCTCAGGGAGTCCGCGTCGTTGCCGAGTGCCTGCAGAGAGTCGGCGACCTGGCTGAACGCGTTCAGCACGGTCTGTTGATAGGCCGCGAAGGCCGCCTGATAGTCGGCTTTGGCGGCCCGTCGTTCCGCGCTCAGCGTACCGCCCCGGAAAATCGGCGCGGTCAGCCCACCGAGAAGGTTCCACGCGGTCTCCGAGGGACCCCCGTTGAGCAAGCCGGCTCCGGCGATGCTGGCGCTCAGCGTAAATTGCGGATACATCGCCGCCGTGGCCACTCCCACCGCCGCTCCGGCGGCGTGCAGCTGCGCCTCGGCCGCGCCGATGTCGGGGCGACGGCGTACGAGCTGCGACGGAAGAGACAGTGGCAAGTCATCCGGCAGTTTGATTGCCTCCAGGTCCATGTCGGTCGACGGCGCATCGGCGGGTGCTACGCCGATCAGATCCGCCAATGTGTCCTGCGCCTCGCTCAACTGTTGGTGCAGCGGTGGCAGGACTGTCCGATCGTGGTCGAGCTGGCTCTGTGCGCTGAGCACGTCCATCTCCGATACCGCGCCCAGCTCGCGGGCGGCGCGAATCAGGCTGACCATGTGCTCATCCTCGGACACGATCTGGCCGGCCACGCGGATCTGCGCGCGCACGGTGGCGATTTGCAATGCCTCGATGGCGACGTTGCCGCTGACCACGAGCGCGACGGCCGCAAGCTGCTCCGACTGGTACTGCGCATTCGCCGCGGCCTCATCGACGCGCGACCGGGTGCTGCCGAAGACATCGAGATTGTAACTGACCTCGGGGCCGGCGGTGTAGGCGGAGAACGGCGGAAAGTCCTTCGCCAAGGGGCCGAGTATCGGTGCGCCAAAGCGTGTGCGCTGCGCTCCGGCGGCCAAGTCCGCTTGCGGATACCACGCGCCGCGCGCCGCGCGCACCCGCTCGCGCGCGGCCGCCAGATGCGCCTTCGCGCTGACGATCGATTGATTGTTCTGCAACGCCAGGCTCACCAGGCGATCGATCTCCGGCGAGCGGAGCAGGGTCCACCACTGATCGGGCGGACCGCCGCCCAGCGATATGTGTTGAACGGTTGCAGGCTCGGCGCCGCCGAGTGGGGAAATCTGCGGCTTGACGTACTCGGTTTGTACGGGGTCCGCGGGCCGGGTGTAGTGGCTGCCTGTGGCGCAGCCGCTCGCCAGGAAGACACCGAGCAGCAGGGTCAATCCGGCGAACGCGCCACCTGATCGAGAACGGCTCAATGGGCACCTCCTGCGGCGGCAGAGGAGACAGAGGCCTTCCGCAGGAAGAGCGCCGCCGCCAACCCGAGACCCAGTACCGCGCTTTGCAGGACGATCGTGTCGCTGAATCCCAGCATGAAGGACTGATGCCGGATGGCGCGGCCGACCGCCACCACGGCCTGCCGATATGCGTCGCCGCGATTGTTCGCACCATGCGCGAGGAAATAATCGACCAGGCCGTTGAGCCGCTGCCGTGTCTCTGCGGCGAGCGGGGTTACTTGCGAGGAGATCACGTTGGAATGGAATTGCTCGCGCTTGGTCAAGATGGTCTGCAGCAACGCGATGCCGACGGCGCCGCCGAGATTACGGGTTGCGTTGAACAGGGCCGATGCGGAACCGGCGAACTCCGGTGCGATGCCCGCAATGGCGATGGCCGACAGTGGTGCCATCGTCATGGCCTGCGCCAGAGCGCGCACCAGGCTCGACGCCAGGAATTGAGGCCCGGAGAAATCATCGGATAGGTGCATCGCCAGCAAGCTGCCGCCGCTGAACAGCGAATATCCGACGATCACCAACGTGCGGGGCTGGATATGCTTCATGACTTTGGGGATGAAGGGGATCAGGAGCAGTTGCGGCAGCCCGAGCCAGACCATCACGCCGCCGATTTCCTGAGAGCTGTAGCCCTGCTGGCGGGACAGGTATTGTGGGATGAGATAGATCCAGCCGAACATCGAGAATCCAAACACAAAATTCGCGCAGGTGCCGAATCCGAAGTTGCGGCGCCTCAGCAATCGCAGCTGTAAAAGCGGAGCGGGGCGCTTCAGCTCGACATAGATGAACACGGCGAGACTCACCACGCCGACGAGCGCGAGTCGCACGATGAGCGGCGAGCCGAACCAATCGTCCTTATTGCCTTCCTCGAGTACGGTTTCGAGACAACCCAGGCCGAGCGCCATCGAGACTACGCCGAGCCAATCGCCTTGGGCCAGCAGGTGCAGCTGACGCGGAGAGGGCTCGAGCGCATACCACAGCATGGCGATCATCACCAGACCGGGCGGTATGCTGAGAAAGAAGATCGACTGCCAACCGAAATTGTCGCTGAAATAGCCGCCGAGCGCCGGCCCGATCGAGGGGGCGAAGACCACTGCGACCGAGTAGATTGCGAGACCGACCGGATGCCTGGAGCGGGGCAGCTTGGTCATGATGATGGTGAAGGCGAGCGGTATCAGCACGCCGCCCGCGAATCCTTGCGCGGCTCGGATCACGATCATCTGGCCTAGGGTTTGTGCGAACGCACAGGCGGCAGTCAATCCCAGGAACAGGGCGGTGCTGGTCAGTAGATAGGCACGCAACGAGAA
The DNA here is from genome assembly GCA_963807505.1 of uncultured Gammaproteobacteria bacterium. GTDB lineage: Bacteria > Pseudomonadota > Gammaproteobacteria > Steroidobacterales > Steroidobacteraceae > Bog-1198. Next base: position 1,142,141 of record CAWECC010000004.1, read on the forward strand.
CACGCTCGCGAGCCAGCCGCTCAAGGGGATCACGATGATTTCGGCGATGAGATAGCTCGTGGTGATCCAACCGCCGTCGTCGATGCCGGCGCCGATGCCGCCCTGGATATCGGCCAGGGACGCGCCGACCACCTGGATGTTCAGAATGGCCAGAAAGGCACCCACCGTCGAGCCGATCACCGCTACCCAGGTCTTGAATGACACTTGTTCCGCGGTGTCGGCCGCCGATCCTGGCGCGGCGCCGGGCGGCGGCGTGCCGGGCACGATCGGCAGGATGGGAGCGCGGGTCAATGCAGTGGACATGACTGGGTCGCTCAACGCACTGTAGCGAACGCCAAGTCACAGTCCGTGATCGTCGAGCGGGCGGCGGGCCTGGTGTCGATGGATGCTTCGACCGACATTCCCGGGCGCAGCCTGCCGATCAGGGGATCGTGCGAGTCCAGACGGATCCTCACCGGAATGCGCTGCACGATCTTGGTAAAATTCCCCGTGGCGTTGTCCGGCGGCAGCAAACTGAATTCCAGTCCGCTGGCCGGCGCCAGACTCTCGACGCAGGCCTGCAAGTGAGCGCCGGGAAACGTGTCAACGCGCAGCCGCACCGGCTCGCCGGCCCGCACGTTGGTGAGCTGAGTTTCCTTGAAGTTGGCCGTAATGTAGACCTCGTGCAAGGGAACCAGGGCCATCAGTTGCGTACCCGATTGCACGTATTGACCGACACGGATGGTGCGTGCCGCGACGACACCATCAATGGGCGCGGTGATCGTCGTGTACCCGAGTTCGAGAGACGCTTGTCGTTCGATGGCCTGCGATCGTTCGCGCAGGGCCTGCGCCTGTACGATCTTTGCCTGCAGCACCTTCGTCTGCCCCTCGGCGGAGGACGATGCCGCCCGGTCTCTGGCAAGATTGGCGGTCCGCTCGCGTGCCTGAGCATCGGCTTCCTGCGACTGCTGCAGCGAGCCGAAGCCGATTCCCGCCATCTTGCGGTAGCGATCGCGGTTGATATTGGCCAAGTCCAGTGCAGCCACGCTTGCGGCGACGCTCGCGCTCGCCCGGGCGATGATTGCACGCTGTTCCGCCAGCTGCGCTTGCAGGTCGCCGACCTCGGCCTCGCTGGCCTGCACCTCGGCGCGCGTCTGCTCCCACGCGGCGCGAAAGTCCCTCGCGTCAAGGCGTGCCAGCACCTGACCGGATTTCACCGGCTGGTGATCTTCGATCAGCACCTGCGCCACGTAGCCTGACACTCGGGGCGCGACCAGAGTCGAGTCGGCCTGCACGTAGGCATCGTCGGTCGACACGACAAAACGGGCGACTGTCCAGTAGTATGCGGCTCCCGCAACGGCCAGCGCTGCCGCCACGGGCACGGCAACCGCCAGAAGCAGATGCTGTTTCAGCCACTGCATACTTGCGCGCCCGCGTCCCGTGGTGCCGCGCCGATAGGCCGCCGTGATGGCTGGAGCGCCCGCAGAGGGCGATAAATCAATTGTACTCACGTTGGGTCTTCCGCCTGCATCCGCTGAATCTGTATCATGGATGGCAAGGGTGCCGCGAAGAGATTGCGCCGGCGTTTCGAAGTGTCCAGCCGCAGATTTCAGACGAAACCGAAACGACCCCGGCGCGTTGCCTTCAATATACGACCTCAACCGCAGAACTGAAGATGTAGCCCGCGCCGCGCTCCGTGACGATAAATTGGGGCTGTGAAGGGTCTCGTTCAATTTTCCGCCGCAGCCGAAGCACCTGAATGTCAATGGCGCGATCATAGACTTCGTTGTCGTATACGCGGCTCGCCTCCAGGAGCTGATCGCGAGTCAGGATTCGCTCCGGAGCGGCCAATAAGGCGGCGAGCAGGTTGAACTCGCCATTCGTCAAGGCAATGCCCTCGCCGTTGATTCGCTTGAGCCGCCGCGTGCGCAGATTGAGCTCGAACTCGCCGAACCGGTAGGCGCGAATCTCCCGCTGTTTCGACTGAGCCGGCATTGAGCTCTTTGTGCGCCGGAGCACGGTCCGTATCCGCGCCAACAATTCCCGGGGGCTGAAAGGTTTGGTCAGATAGTCGTCGGCGCCGAGCTCGAGACCCATGACGCGGTCGGCTTCGTCGCGTACACCGGTCAGCATGACGATCGGGATGGCGGATTGATCACGCAGAGAACGGGCGATGGCCATCCCATCTTCGCCGCCAAGGCGCAAGTCGAGGACCACGAGATCGATCGCCTCGTCGTTTAGAATCTGCGACATCTCGGCGCCGCTCGATGCAATGCTCACGCGCAGCCCATTCTCCGTCAGGTACTCTTGCAATAGGGCGCGGATCTGCGAGTCATCGTCTATGACCAGTATGTGCGAATTCACGGTCTCGGGCATGACGGCAACCTCCCTAAAATTCAATGAGCCGATTCCAGAACGCGTGCGAGCGACTCGGCAAGATCACGGCGGTGCAGCGGTTTGCGTAGAACCTCATTCACGCCGATTTCCGCCGCACGAGCCGTAAGCTGAGCGCCACCATAGCCGCTCATCAGGATAATTGGAATTGCGGGCCGCAGCCGCCGGATCTCGGAGGCGAGATCGGTGCCGACGAGATCCGGCATGGCCTCGTCGGTGAGAACGGCATCGAATCGTTGCGGTTGGGCTGAAAATGCCGCCAGCGCCGCGCGGCTCGAATCGAACCCTACCGGCTCGTAGCCGAGTTGGGCGGTGATCTCCTCGGCGAGTGCGACTAGCGCACGTTCGTCATCCACGATCATGACGGTTTCACCCTTTCCACGCGGCAGAGGACTGGCGGCCTCGAGAGGCGGCATCGCGGTCTCGCCCGTAACCGGCAACCAGATCTCGAATGTCGTGCCTTCGCTCTCCTTGCTGGTGACGTCGATTGCGCCTCCAAGATCGGTGACGATCCCGTGAACCAGGGATAACCCAAGCCCGGTACCCTGGCCGACACCTTTGGTCGTGAAAAAAGGGTCGAACATCCGTTCGAGCACCGCAGGCGGAATACCCACGCCGGTATCGCTGACAGTGAGCCGCACGTACGATCCGGGGTGGAGCAAGCCCCGAGACAGTGACCGGGACTCGGTCGCGTCGATGCGTTCCAGGATCACGCGAAGAATGCCACCTCGCTCCATGGCCTGAACGGCGTTGGTGCACAGATTCATCGCGACCTGATGCAGATAGGTTGCGTCTCCAATCACGGCGGAATTACCGGATGCAATCCTGCTCTCCAAGCGTATTCCCGCGGGCAATGATGCTTCCAGCAATTCGAGCGTCTCTTCAATGACGAATTGAACGTTCACCGGCGCGCGGTCGCCGAGACCGCTGCGACTGAATCCGAGAATGCGTTCGATCAGCATTTGGGCGCGCTCGGCCGCGTGCATGACGTTGTCGAGGTGGCGGCGCAAGGGGCTGCCTTCCGCGGACTGCTGGTGTGCCAGTTCGCCGTACCCCAATATCGCTCCGAGTATGTTGTTGAAGTCATGGGCAATGCCGCCGGCGAGCGTGCCGATAGCTTCCATCTTTTGCGACTGTCTCAGTTGCGCTTCCAGCTGCTCTTTATTGGCCTGCGCAAGCTTCTGCGCATTCACATCGATGGTCGAGCCTACGAACCTGACCGGCTTGCCCGCCGGGTCGCGCAAGAAACGGCCGCGTGCATGCAGCCAATGCCAATCGCCGTCGGGTTGACGGACGCGATATTCGCAGTCATACCACGGCGTAAGACCTTCGAAGTGGTCTTTGAAAGTTGCTTCGAAGCGTGGTCGGTCGTCGGGATGAATGACGATCTGCCGCAGCCAGGCGCTGCGCGTACTGATCGGCGATTCGGCGCCGAGGCCATAGAGCATTTTCATCGTCCGCGACATGAACAGCCGATCGTTCCCGACGTCCCAGTCCCAGTGTCCTTCGTTTGCTCCTTCCATGGCGAGCGCGTAGCGCTCCTCGCTTTCGCGTAACGCTCGCTCGCCTACGGCGACACGCCTTATCTGACGCAATAAAGCGTAGATGGTGAGCCCGCCAAGCAGCGTGAGGATCAAGGTGCGAATGCCGACACGGATCGTCTCTTCGCGCCACGGCCATAGTGCAACGGCCTCTTCACGCGTCACTGCGATCGTGATGGGAGCATCTCGCACGTGCGCAACCGCGATGAAATCGCTCTTTCCGTCGATCGGGTTGGAGATCCGGGGTGCAGGCCCCGACGGCGCTGTCGCGAACGCCGGGAACTTTTTCCCGACTTGATCCGGTTCGGCCGGACTGCCGGCGATCAGTGTTCCGTCGTTGCGCATCAGTTGAATCGTGTTGCCCGTCCCTAAGCTCAAGGACTCGTAGAACTGCTTGAGATTGTCGAGGTCGACGACCGCAGTGATAACTCCACCAAATCCTCCCTTCTCGTCGTCGAGCCGCCGCGAAAATACGAGAGCGGCTCGGCCTTCGGAGCGAGTGACGAGCGGCTCGCTCATGAAAAGTCCCGCGGCCGTGGTGTCCCGCTGAGCGATGAAGTACGAGCGGTCGGACACATTGTAATTCGCGTAAGCGGAGCCACGCGAGTCATAGCGCTGGTTGCCCTGCGCGTCGACAATCGTGACTTGGCGCACCTGTTGCAGCCCCGCCGCGCGATTCTCCAAAACGGCGTTGATACGCTCCGGCGGAAGTCCGCCGCTATCGCTGCGATACCATCGCGCGGTGTCGAGCAGCAGAAGATCGACGGCTTGCAGGGCCCATGCGGTTTGTTCGGAGAGGGCGTTCGCCACGTTGGCGATTTCGCGATTGGTGGCGTCGATCGAATACCGGTAAGAGCGCCAGGCGTCGTATGCGGATGAGCCGTCGAAGGCCAGGATGATGAGAGTGCCGATCACTACAATGGCGAGGCGCAGGCGCTTGAATCGGATCGAGCCGATATCGGGTGAAACGGGGTTGGTCGCCGATAACATTGGAGTAAATCTGGACCGCATGTACTAGTCCGGTGCACCTATCATACCCCGCACCGCCTCCAGCAGATCGGCGCGGATGAGTGGTTTTGCGATGACCTGTCCTACCCCCAGAGTCTGTGCAGTGGCGCCACCGGCGCACAGGCCGGAACGAAACTGGCCTGAGATTGCTATGATCGGCGTATCCGGATGGGCTGCTTGAATGTCGCGTACCCACTGGGCACCCGTCTGCTTGGGCATGTAGACGTTCAGGATCACAAGATCCGCCGGACGATCAAGGTCCGCATCATGGGAGCGGCCGACGCGGACACGATATCCCGCTTGGCTCAGCCACTCCTGCAGCAAAGCGCGGGTAAGGTAGTCTTCCTCATATATCACGATGTCCAAGTGTTCCGATCCTGCGGCCTCTGCGGCCTCTGCAGGGTGATAATGCAACCGGCGCCTGGCGTACTCATGTCAGCGCGCCTCAGGTTTGTTTCAGTTGAAATATCCAGCAAGCAAGCGGCGACAATTTCACGCAAAAACTCCCTCGTCGTTACGGAGCAGCGAATACTTCGCTCGGCCATTGCGCAACCAAGTAATCGATGAACGCCCGGATTTTGGCGGACGACATCTTTGGATGTTGGAACACCGCGTGTACGGGTGCGGCTGGACGCTCACAATGCGTCAGGAGTGCTTCGAGGCGTCCTGCCGACATATCGGCAGACACTTGCCACGACGGTACGCGGGCAATTCCCGCACCGCTGATGGCTGCCGAAACCACGGCGTCAAGATTGTTGGCGCACAGGCGGCCCTGCACCCTGACGCTGATGCGGCCTTTAGGAGATTTAAATTGCCAATCGATGGGTCCCAGCGTGTCGGAAAACACCCAACGGATGTCGCGCCAAGAACGCAGGTAGTTGCGGCGCAATCAGCAGCCTTCCGATGAGCACCGGTGCGCTGACGCGAAGTCGCCCGGAGGGTTCGCTGTGGTTGGCCGACAGCGTCATTTCCATTTCTTGCAGTTCACTCAAGATCGTCTTCGCGCGGTCATGGACGAGCTGCCCCTCATCTGTGAGAGACAGATGCCTGGTCGTTCTGCGAAGCAATTGGGTGCCGAGTCGTTGCTCGAGAGCCGCGAGATGGCGGCTCACCGACGTAAGCGACATGGGAATCGAACGCGCGGCAGCCGAGAGACTGCGCGCTTCGACGACCCGAGCAAACACCGTCATCGCGTCAAAACGATCCACCGTTCCATCCTTCCGTTATACGGGAGAGTGTATTCCGAAATGGCCGAATTATCACCATATCGGGAATAGTTTACTGTGTACTCTTACGCTCAGAGGTACGGTCCAATGCGAGTTTCAACATCCAGCCTTCACACCGAGATCACGTCAGATCTGCACATCGATGGGCCGCGTAATAGTTCGCCCGCCTGGCAGGCAAGATCGAGCGCCAGCCGATGAAGTTCTGCGTCTACGGTGCCGGAGCGATCGGCGGCTATCTGGCAGTAGAGCTGGCACTCGCAGGCCACGAGGTATGCGTCGTTGCCCGTGGTGCTCATTTGAAGGCCATTCAGGAGAGCGGGCTGAAGCTTCTGATTCAAGGCCGTGAAAGGATGGCGCGCGTTGCCGCGGAAGATGATCCCACGAGATTTGGACCTCAGGATTTCGTCATATGTGCGTTGAAGGCCCATCAGGCTTACGACAGCGCTGGAACATTTGCACCGTTGCTGGGACCGACGACAGCCATACTAACGGCGACAAACGGAATTCCTTGGTGGTATTTCTATAAAGCCGGCACGCGCTACGACGGCCGGCAACTCAACTCGGTCAACCCCGGGGGTCGCCTGTGGAGCTGCATGCAGCCGAGCCGGGCGATAGGCTGTGTGGTAGAGCCAGCGTGTGAAATCGTCGCGCCGGGCGTCATAGTGCATCACCAATTTAATCGGTTCATCATCGGTGAGCCCGACGGCAATCGGTCCGAGCGCGTGCTGTTGTTGAGCCGCGCACTCGTTGAGGCGGGATTCGACGCACCCATACGCGACGATATCCGGTGGAATGTGTGGCTAAAGCTTTGGGGCAATGTCTGCTTCAATCCCATCAGCGTGCTGACAGGGGCCACATTGGATCGCATCGTGCACGAACCCTCTTTGCGGGCACTTTGTGAATCCATGATCATCGAAACAAAGTCGGTCAACGAGTCACTTGGAATTCATATTCCAATGGGCATGATGGACCGTCGGCTCGAGGCCGCCGGATCGGTGGTGGGTCATAAGATGTCGATGCTGCAGGATCTCGAGCGAGGACGCAGCCTTGAGATTGATGCGCTGGTTACCGCAGTTCAAGAACTCGGCCGGCTGACCGATGTTGCGACTCCCGTCATCGATGCGGTTTTGGCCCTCGTTAAAGAGCGTGGTCGGCGCGCTGGCTTATATGCTCCCATTGGCGGCGCTTAAGTACCGAGCGCCGCGACCTGACTCCAATGCTGCAGATCTGCGGCGACAGGGCGGGGGAGGGTGGCGCGCCGCGCGTCTGTCACCCAAAATGGATACGCTTGAAGTCTTGCCCGACGGCCAAAAGAGCCGCCAGAACCAGGGCCCGTGCTATTAAGTCTTTGATTTATATGAGTAATTATATCAAGGGAAATATTTCGCTTTAGGTATGTCCACTCACCGCGGCAAACCGCTCTTATAGATCACGTGGAAATGGATCTCAGGAGTCATCGTTGGCTACAGAGGTGAAACACAGCTTCGTCTCGGCGATCGCCCTGAAATACGGTGATCGGCTGCGCCGCTATCTCTCGCAGCGTCTGCGCAATGTCGCCGACGCTCCCGACTTGGCTCAGGAGGTGTTCCTGCGCCTGATGCGGGTCGAGCACCACGAAACGATCCGCTCCCCCGAAGCGTATCTTTTCACCGTGGCGAGCCACGTACTGCATCAACACACGCTGCTGCAATCGACGAGACCCAAGTCGGTCGACATCTCGGAGCTCTTCTCCGAGCTTCAATTGACCTCGAACGACGATCCGGCTGCGCAAGCGGACATGGATCAGCGGCTCGAAATCCTGCAGCACTCCTTAAAGCAGCTGCCCCCCAAAGTCTCGACGACGCTCATGTTGCACCGATTCGCCGGACTCTCGATCGAGGAGATCGGCGTGCACCTGGGTGTCTCTCGACCAACCGCCAAGAAATATCTCGCCCGCGCCTTGAGCCATGTTCGGGACGCGGATCAGCAGGCGGACAAGGACGCCCGATGAAAACGACCCCTAAATCCAACCGTCAGATCGTGGACGAAGCCTCCGAATGGTTCGTGGAGTTTCGCGTCGGCGATGTCGACGCGGCAGCTCGCGAGCGCTTTGATGAATGGTTGCGCCGCTCCCCTGAGCACATCCGCGCCTACATCGAGATCGCGCGAACCTATGTCGAGATGCCGAATGTCCATGGCACGAGGCCTCTCGATGTCGAGGCGCTCATCGCGTACGCGCGCTCGGGCGATAACATCGTGCCATTCGATACCGTGAGTAGCTCGCCATCTCACGAGCCACGAGCTCTGGCCGAGCCAAATGAGCGGGAGGGGAGGATGGCGACGCACACGAGGCCTCCACGGCGCCGGTTTCTAGCCGTCGCCGCGAGCGCAGTCATGGTCGCGCTTGCGGGTGGCGTATGGTGGCAGAGCGCACGCTATCCCTTGTACAGCACCGATATCGGCGAGCGCCGGTCCATCACACTCGCCGACGGCTCCACCGTGGATTTGAACGCGCGCTCGAAGCTACGTGTTGAATTCTCCAAAAACGAGCGGCGCGTCGAACTATTCGGCGGCCAGGCGCTCTTCCAAGTCGCGAAGGACAAGAATCGGCCCTTCATCGTCGCGAGCGGCGAGGCCACGGTACGCGCCGTGGGTACCCAGTTCGATGTGTACCGCAAAGACAGCGGCACGACCGTGACGGTGTTAGAAGGCCGGGTGGCCGTGTACTCCACGGCACACGCGGTTTCAAACTCAGGATCGGCAGAACCCCCATCCCCGGCGCCGCAACCGGCCACACGCTCATCGCCCGCTTCCGTGCAGCCCCAGGCGCAAATGCATGCGACACCTCACTCGGAGGCCGCTTCTTCGAATCCGCCCGGTCTCGTCGATCCGTCGGGCTCGGGTGCCATTTTCCTCTCCGCCGGCGAGCAGGTGACCGTGACGCCGGCGCACACACTGCCGGCGCCGGCACGCGTTAACATCGCCGCGACGACCGCGTGGATGCAACGTCGCTTGATCTTCGACGGCTCTAAGCTCTCCGACGTGGTCCAGGAATTCAATCGTTACAACAAGCGCCAGCTCGTTATCGAGGATGCGCAGCTCTCGGACTTTCACGTGAGCGGCGTGTATTCCTCCACCGATCCGTCCTCGCTGATTCGATTCTTGCGCGAGCAACGCGGGATGAAGATTACAGAGAAAGAGAATGAGGTGCAGATTGCACCCAGGTAGGCGAGCACGCGGGTAAGCTCCTCACCGTTCGCCGACGGGATGTCATCCCGCGCCCTCCGAGGCCGCGTCCTCGGGGCGAGACGATGTCGATGCGAATCTCATGAGGCGAGGTGCCTCAAGATGATTTGCGTCGGAGCATTCCATCGGGAGTTCTTGGTCTCCACCGCACCCTTGCGGTTCTACCGCCCAAGCCGTCTCGTTCACCTTTGGAAAAAAACTTTCAGAAAAGCATGTCCATTTTGTTTCAGAAACCGCTCTTCAACACCCGCAACACCGCAACTCAAAGAAGGGGCGGTGACAAAACGAAATAATTGGGGGTCGGTTATGAAGATCGGTCTAATCGGGACAACGATTTGTCTGTGTTTGGTCGGGATCTCGCACGCGCAAACCGCTCACGCCTCCATCCGAAAAACCACCAACATCCCCGCAGAAGAATTGGGTTCTGCACTACAGACCGTCGCCAAAGACTATGACTTCCAGATTCTCTACCGCACCGAGATCGTCAAGGATCTGCGCACCCAAGGAGCCGTCGGATCGCTGAGCTCGGATGAAGTTCTCACCAAAGTCCTCGCTGGCACCGGCCTCACCTACAAATACCTGGACCCGAGCACCGTCACGATCATGCAGGCGCCAGCCGGCGCCGCCGATCAATCAGCGAGCGACTCGAGCAACGGAGGTGGGAAGAAATCTTCCCAGGACTTTCGCGTGGCTCAAGTGGATCGAGGAGCGAATTCGCAATCTTCTTCCGTAAGAAGCAACGTCTCAGGCACCCAAGAAAATGACGACAAGGTTGGACTTGAGGAAATCATCGTCACCGCCACTAAGCGCGCCGAGCGGCTCCAGGATGTGCCGATGGCGGCTAGCGTGATCACTGGGTCCCAACTGATGGCAACCCACGCCACCACTCTGCAGGACGTGGTCAATGCCACGCCGGGCCTGCAACTCATCGGCGACTCGCCGGTCACCAACGAACTGGTCATTCGCGGAATATCGGTCGGCGCAGGCATCAACACTTCCGTCGCCACCTATGTGGACGAGGTCCCTTATACGGCTGACGGCCCGTTCGCCTTGGGCGCCAGTTCCGCACCAAACTTCGACACCTACGACCTCGCGCAGATCGAGGTGCTCCGGGGACCGCAGGGAACGCTGTACGGGGCCAATGCGCTGGGAGGTCTGCTGAAATATGTAACCAACGCGCCCGACTCGTCGGGATTCAGCGCGAGTTTCCTCACCGGCGGCAACTCCGTCGATCACAGCGGACAAACCGGCTGGGAAACACACGGCATGGTGAATCTTCCGCTGGGCAATGACGCCGCCCTGCGAATCGTGGGCAATGACACCTATTTCCCTGGATACATTGATGACCCGTCGCGCGGCGCGAAGGATATCAACGATGTCAGGCGCGACGGCGTGCGCGGGTCATTCTTATGGGAACCGACCCAGGCCTTCAGCATCCGACTGAGTGCGAACTATCAAAAACTGACCGCCGGCGATTTCGGCACCGAGGATGTGTCGGCCGCGACCCTTGAGCCAATCTTTGGGGACCTGATCCAAGAGCGCGGCCTCCCCCAGCCGCTTTCCGAAACCAATCAGATCTATAACGCCACGATCAACTGGAACCTGGGCTTCGGGTCTTTGGTCTCTTCCACCAGTTACAGCAAGACCAAGACGGCTATTCAGGCCGACGAAACGGCGGAGGTCGGCCCTCTCACGCCGATCTTCTTCGGTCGCAGTTTGGGTGCAGCGGCGACAGTCATTGACCCCGTACAGATCTTCACCCAAGAGGTGCGGCTTTCCTCGCCAAACAACCAGAAGTGGGAATGGACCGCCGGCCTCTTTTTTGACCATCAGTCGGCGGCCGATAACCAGGCGGTCGTTCCGGCCGACCTCAGTACTGGACAGCTTCTCAACAACCTCTCGCCGATCTCAACCGCCAACGCCGCCACGACCTATCGTGAGTACGCCGGGTTCGGAGATTTGACCTACCACTTCACCTCGGCATTCGAGGTGACCGCGGGCGGCCGTTTCAGCTCAAACAACCAAACCTTTCACGAGGTGACCGGCGGCCTGCTCACAGACCTGGCCGGTGACGCGGAAGATCTTCACACCAACAGCAGTCAGAGCGTCTTTACTTACTCGGTGGACGCAAAATACCGTTTCAACCCTGAGACCGTGACCTATGCGCGCATCGCCACCGGCTTCGTCCCTGGGGGCCCGAACGACGCGGCTCCCGGTGCGACGGTGCCGGCGACCTTCCGCTCATCCACCACCACCAACTATGAAGTGGGGGTCAAGGGAAGCGCGGCGGAGGGCCGCTTCAGTTACGACTTCGACGTCTTCGACGTGGAGTGGCAGCACATCCAACTGAACCAGTTTGTCAACAACTTCGAATCCATCACCAACGGCGGCGCGGCCCGAAGCGACGGCGTCGAAGGCGGCGTTGGCTTTGTTCCCGTCCAAGGCCTGACCCTCAGTCTGAACGGCGCCTATACGAACGCACGACTGACCCAGAATACGCCCACCAGTTTCGGCGGCCTCGCCGGCGATCGCCTGCCGCTATCGCCGCTCTTCGCCGGCACGGCGGCGATCAGCTATGAACGTCCGCTCTGGACTGACGTCTCGGGTTTCGGCGGGCTCGAGTGGCACTACGACGGCAGTCGGCTATCCGAATTCGAGATGGGCTTGCCACGCCAAGAGCTGCCCGCTTACTCCTTGGTCGATTTGCACGCTGGCCTGAGGTTCCACCACGTCACGCTCACCGCCTACGTCAAAAATGCTGGAGACGTGCAAGCAATCAGTAGTGTGGGCCAAGAAACGGCCCCGCTCCGGGGCGAGAGTGCGCTAACGGCCTCTATACTCACGCCGCGCACCATTGGGCTGACGCTGGGCGCGCAGTTTTGATCCGCGGGAGGGGAGCGCCAATGCTGACGATCGACAAACTGACCCACGTCTATCCGAACGGGGTCAAGGCCCTCGATAATGTGTCGCTGGCCATTCCGCGCGGGATGTTCGGCCTGCTCGGCCCCAACGGCGCGGGCAAGTCGACGCTGATGCGCACCATCGCCACCCTGCAGGCGCCCGACCTCGGGCACGATCACGCTTCGACGACATCGACGTGATCAGGGACCCGGAGGCGCTGCGCCGGACCCTGGGCTATCTGCCGCAGGACTTCGGCGTCTATCCGCGGGTGTCGGCCTACGACATGCTCGACCACATGGCGGTGCTGAAGGGCATCGCCGACGCCAAGGCCCGCCGCGAGACGGTCGAGCACCTGCTCAACCAGACCAATCTGTGGGACGTGCGCAAGAAGGCGCTGGCCGGCTTTTCCGGCGGCATGCGCCAGCGCTTCGGCATCGCCCAGGCGCTGATCGGCGATCCGTCGCTGATCATCGTCGACGAGCCCACCGCCGGCCTCGACCCGGAGGAGCGCAACCGCTTCCTCAACCTGCTGGCCGAGATCGGCGAGAACGTCGTGGTGATCCTCTCGACCCACATCGTCGAGGACGTCGCCGACCTGTGCCCGGCCATGGCGATCATCTCCGGCGGCCGCATCGTGCGCGAGGGCGCGCCGGCGGCGCTGATCGACGAGCTGAAGGGCCGGGTCTGGACCAAGACCATCGACAAGGCCGAGCTGGCAGCCTTCCGGGCGCAGTACCAGGTGATCTCCACGCGCCTGTTCGCCGGCCGCACCGTCGTCCATGTGCTCGCCGACGGCGATCCGGGCGACGGCTTCACCCAGGTCTACGGCGGGCTTGAGGACGTCTATTTCTCGACCCTGTCCGACGCCCGCCGCGCCGCCTGATCCCGGGAGCCAGAGGATGTTCTTCAAGATCGCGGGCTTCGAGCTCCGCTACCAGCTGCGCCAGCCCATCTTCTGGGTCGGGCTGATCCTGTTTGTCCTGCTGTCGTTCGGCTCGGTCGCCTCCAGCAATATCCAGATCGGTTCCACCGACAACATCCACAAGAACGCGGCCTATCGTGATCTGCCAGACCACGCTGATCTTCGCCGTGTTCTACATGTTCGTCACGACGGCCTTCGTCGCCAACGTCATCACGCGTGACGACGAGACCGGGTTCGGCTCGATCGTCCGGTCAACGCCGATCACCCCGTTCGACTACCTCTACGGCCGCTACCTCGGCGCGCTGAGTGCGGCGGCGTTGGGGATGTTGTCCATCCCGGCCGGCCTGCTGCTGGGGTCTCTGGCGCCCTGGGTGGACCACGAGACGCTCGGCCCGTTGATGCTGGCCCCTTACGTCTACGCCTACTTGGCGCTGGCGTTGCCGATCCTGCTCCTGACCTCGGCGCTCTACTTCGCCCTGACCACCGTCACGCGATCGATGATGTGGACCTACGTCGGGCTGGTCGTGCTGATGGTGTTCCGCACGGTGTTCAGCGTGGTGCTGAGCAAGCCGGGCCTGGAGCATATCGCCGCCGTGTGGGAGCCCTTCGGTACCAGCGCCTTCGGCGCCGCGACCCACTATTGGACCGCCAGCGAGCGCAACGTGCTGACGCCGGCGATCACGGGCGACATTCTGCTGAACAAGGCGATCTGGCTGGCGGTCGCGGCAGGCCTGCTCGCCCTGGCCTACCGGCTGTTCGACTTCCAGGCCGCCGAGCTGTCGGGTCGACGCAAACGTCGGAGCGCCGCCGCCGGGGAGCCGACGTCGGCGACCGAAGCCGGCCCGGCCAAACCCGCGGCGCTGGCGAAACCCCGCTTCGATGCCGCCGCGGCCCGGGCGCAGCTTTGGGCGCGGACCAGGCTGGACGCCGGCCAGGTGTTCAAGAGCCCGGCCTATTTCGTGCTGCTGGGGCTCGCGGGCCTGCTGTCGTTGTTCAACCTGTGGCTCTCCACCGACATCGGCGCCTACGGCGGCAAGATCTATCCCGTGACCCGCGTGATGATCGACGCGCTAACCGGCGTCTTCACCTTGTTCACCATGATCATCGCCATCTATTACGCCGGCGAACTGGTCTGGCGCGAACGCGAACGCGGGAACGCAGGAGATCATCGACGCGACGCCGGTTCCGGACTGGATGTTCATCGCGCCCAAGACCGCTGGCCATCGCCCTGGTGCTGATCTCGACGCTCGTTGATCGCCGTCGTGGTGGCCATCGCGATCCAGGCGGTGCAGCGGCTACTTCGACTTTGAGATCGGCCACTACCTGCTCTGGTACGTGCTGCCACGCGCCATCGACATGACGCTGCTGGCGGCGCTGGCGGTGTTCATCCAGGCGCTCGGCCCGCACAAGTTCGTCGGCTGGGCGGTGATGGTGGTCTATCCTGATCTCGACCCTCGTGCTGTCGAACCTCGGCTTCGAGCACAACCTCTACCAGTACGGCGCCGACGCCCGACGTCCCGCTGTCGGACATGAACGGCATGGGCCGGTACTGGATCGGCGCCTACTGGTTCCGGCTCTACTGGAGCGGCGTTCGCGCTCGTGCTGCTGGTGCTGGCCTATGGCCTGTGGCGACGAGGGACGGAGACCCGGTTCCTGCCGCGCCTGCGCCGCCTGCCTCACCGACTGAACGGCGCCGCGGGCGTCATTCTGGTGGTCGCCCTGGGGGTGTTCGCCGGGTCCGGAGGCCGGATCTTCTACAACACCAACATCCTCAACCCCTACCGCACCAGTCTCGGAGACGAACAATGGGCGGCGGACTATGAGAAGCACTTCCTCGCCTTCCAGAGCCTGCCGCAGCCGAAGATCGCCAAGGTCAGCCTGGATATCCAGATCTTCCCGCAGGAGACCCGGGTCGAGACCAGCGGCTCATATCTGATCCAGAACCGCACGGACAAGCCGCTGATGGCGATGCATGTGCGCTTCGTGCGCGACCTGATCATCGACCGCCTCGCGATTCCCGGCGCGCACCTGCAGGTTCAGTATCCGGGCTTCAACTACCGCATCTACGCCTTCGACACGCCGCTGCGGCCGGGCGAGACACGAACGATGACCTTCGCCACCACGTATGAGGAGAAAGGGTTCCGCAACAGCCAGAACATCCTCGACATCGTTGGCAATGGGACCTTCGTCCACGACGTGGACCTCGCGCCGATCATCGGCATGGACCAGCGGCAATCGCTGCAGGATCGCGCCAAGCGCCGCAAATATGGCCTGCCGCCAGACTTGCGGATGCCCCAGCTGGGCCAGCCGGGCGCCGACCAGTTCAACTATATCCGCCATGACTCCGACTGGGTCACCGCGGACATGTACCGTCACTACCGACGCCGACCAGACCCCGATCGCGCCGGGCTATATGACGTCTGAGGTCGTCAAGGACGGCCGGCGGACGGCCCACTTCGTCGCCGATGCGCCGATCATGCACTTCTTCTCCGCGCAGTCGGCCCGCTACGCCGTGCCAGACGGTGAACTACAAGGGCGTCGAACATCAGCGTCTATTACGACCCGGCCGCACCCCTGGAACGTGCGCGGTGATCCAGAAGGCCATGCAGGCGGGCCTGGACTACTACCAGGCCAACTTCAGCCCCTATCAGTTCCGCCAGGTCCGGGTGCTGGAGTTCCCCGCCTCGCAAGGGTCCTTCGCCCAGACCTTCGCCAACACCATCCCCTGGTCGGAAGGCATCTTCTTCATCGCCGACAACCGCGACCCGAGCCGGATCGACATGGCGACCTATGTCGGCGCCCACGAACTCGGCCACCAATGGTGGGCGCACCAGGTGATCGGCGCCGACGAGCAGGGCGCGACCGTGCTGTCCGAGACCCTCGCCCAGTACTCCGCCGGCATGGTGATGAAGCACATGTACGGCCCGGACATGATCCGCAAGTTCCTGAAGTTCGAGCTCGACAGCTACCTGAAGGGCCGCGGCGGCGACGTGACTGCCGGAACAGCCGCTGGAGACGGGTCGAGAACCAGCACTACATCCACTACCGCAAGGGCTCGCTGGTGATGTACCGGCTGCAGGACGAGATCGGCGAGGACGCCGTCAACCGCGCCCTGCAACATCTGCTGCACGACTACGCCTTCAAGGGGCCGCCCTATCCCACCTCGCTGGACCTGGTGAAGGACCTGCGCCAGGAGGCGCCGGCGGACAAGCAGCAGCTGATCACCGACCTGTTCGAGAAGATCACCCTCTATGACATCAAGGCGATCAAGGCGGTTTCCGCCAAGCGTCCGGACGGGCGCTACAACCTGACCTTGACCATCCAGGCAAAGAAGCTCTACGCCGACGGCCAGGGCCGCGAGACCGAGGCGCCGATGAGCGAGACGCTGGATGTGGGCGCCTTCGACCTGGAGCCGGGCGAGGGGGCGTTCACCTCCAAGAACGTGATCGAGTTCCGGAAGACGCCGATCCACACCGGGACCCAGACGGTGACCATGGTGGTGTCGCGCCCACCCAAGTTCGCCGGCGTCGACCCCTACAACAAGCTGATCGACCGCAATTCCGAACAGAATGTCACCAGGGTGACGGGAGAGTGAGGATTGTCTCGAGAAACGGTGCACAAACCGCCTACCAAGGGGAGTCGTTCCCTTGATCGAGGAGCGCCGATGAGTGTACCCGCCAAAGAACTCTCCCGAGAGTCCGATAGCGAGCTATTGATCGCCGTCGCTGCCGGGAACCGCCGTGCGTAGGAGAAGCTCTATTTCAGCTATCAGCGCTCGCTCGGTCGTTTCTTGTCGCGATTCACGCAATGCCGCGAGAACATCGAGGAGATCATCAACGACACGTTCGTGGCGGTTTGGCGCAGCGCCGACGATTTTCGCTGGGAATCGCAGGTATCGAGCTGGATTTTCGGCATGGCCCACCGCACGGCGCTGAAGTCGATACGTCGGCAAAAATACCGCTCCGCCGCGCGAAGCTTGGATGAATGGCCGGTACAAACCGTCGATCCCGTGCTGGAGGCAGAAGTTCGAGACTGAGTGAGGAATGGTCTCAATCGTCTTCCCGACGAGCAACGCCTGGCTCTGGAGCTTGCCTGTCACATGGGTTATTCGTTGATGGAAATCGCGGACATAACCGATGCGCCGATCGGAACCGTCAAGGCGCGCATGTTTCTCGCGCGCCAGAAGTTGCGCCGGCAGCTGCCGACACTCGGTGGCACCTCCGAATTGTGAGCGGGCAGCCAGCAGGCATTCGGGGTCATCGGCCCAGTTCTGAGCTCTTGTATCGTATCGAAGGTTTTGCTCACGGCCGGGAATCCGGCGCGATAAACCCGGGCCCTAAATAAATTTCCAGTTGAAAATTGGCTCCCCGGGACGGATTACTCGGCGCTGCGCGCCTCGCCCCTCCGGGGTCGCCCTGCGGGCGATCGCCATCAGCGCCCACCCCTCGAAGGCATGGCGCCTACCAACGATCCCTATTGGTCTTGGAATGTCCGAAATCGTCGGATATTAGTCATTGAGGACTTTTCGGGCTCGGTGCATTCTTTGCACACGGAGAATGCACATGATCCCCAAGCGAGTCGGTTTTCTGATTTATCCGGCGATGCAGGCCCTAGATTTAGTCGGGCCGATGGATGCGTTTTCTGCTGTCACGCTCGCTGACGGCAAGGGTCGCCGCAGACCCGGCTACGAGGTGCTGACGATTGGATTCGATGCGAAGCCCGTTCCGGCAGAAAGCGGGCTTTTGCTTACCCCGCAGTTTACGACCGCTACCGCGCCGAAGCTGGATACCTTGGTAATCCCGGGCGGCTGCGCGATGCGCGAGCCGAAAACGGCGCGCAAAGTAGCGGCTTGGGTGGGTAGGCAATCGCGGCTAACGCGGCGAGTCGCGGCGGTCTGCACGGGGGTATTCGGGTTGGCTGAGACGGGTCTGCTCAACGGACGGCGCGTCACCACGCATTGGCGCCATGCACAAGAGTTGGCACAACGCTATCCGGCGCTGATCGTCGATGCCGGCGCGATCTTCCTGAAGGACGGGCCGTTCTATACATCGGCGGGTATTACGGCCGGCATTGATTTGACCCTGGCTTTGATCGAGGAGGACTGCGGTTTGGACGTGGCTCTGACGATCGCCCGCGAATTGGTGGTCTATCTCAAGCGCTCAGGTGGCCAGGAACAGTATTCAGAGCCCTTGCAGTTTCAGACGCAGTCTACCGATCGCGTGACCAGCATCGCGGGCTGGATGATGGCGAATTTACGCCGGGACTTGTCGGTGGAGTCTCTGGCCGCCAAGGCCAAGTTAGGTGCACGGCACTTCAGCCGCCGCTTCCAACGCGCCTTCGGCACAACCCCCGCCGCATTCGTAGAAACCCTGCGCATGGAGGAAGCTCGGCGTCGCCTCGCCGGGGAGCATGACACCATCGAACATGTCGCGATCTCGGTGGGCTTTCACAGCGACGATGTGTTTCGGCGGACATTCGAGCGACGCTTTGGCATCAGCCCGAGCGTGTACCGGAGCCGGTTCGGAGTACCGGCCAGAGCAGCCGAGCGCAGGCTGAATTCCTGATCTAAGCAGTTTCCACTGCGGCCATGCCGCATTCGCCATTAATTTACGTTGGAGCAATCAACATGTCTTTACGAACAAACTTGCGCGCAGTCCTGCTGACCGTGAGTGCCTGCGCAACACTGTGTCTTCCGATTGCGGTCTTCGCTGATCCGGCGACTCCTTCGCCACCAGCGAGCCCGCCGCAAAAGAAAGTTGCGATCCTCGTTTTCAATGATGTAGCGATGATTGACTATTCGGGTCCCTACGAAGTGTTCAATCATGCCGGCTATAACGTGTACGCGGTGGCCGCGACCAAGCACTCAATTCGTTCGGAAGAGGGATTGGAGGTGGTGCCAAAATATGGTTTTGCGGACGCGCCGCAGGCCGACATCGTGGTGATCCCCGGCGGTGCCTACGAAGCACCCAGCAACAGTGCGACTGTGGCTTGGATCAGGAAACAGAATGCTCACGATGAACACACCATGTCGGTGTGCAATGGCGCCTTCACCCTGGCCAACACCGGCCTGCTGAATGGCTTGAAAGCGACCACCACCGCAGGAAACATTTTACGGATGAGCCGTGCCTACCCGCAGATCAAGGTGGTCAACGATCAGCGCGTGGTAGACAACGGCAAGATTCTCACCACTGCGGGTCTGTCAGCCGGAATCGATGGGGCCCTGCACATGGTCGCAGTATTGGACGGTGAGGACGCCGCGCAGACCATCGCTCTGATGCTGGAATATAACTGGCAGCCTGACAACTCGTACGTGCGTGGCGCCATGGCCGATCAGTTCATCCCCGACCTTGATTTCAACAACAATGCGGAATTGTTCGACATGAGGCTCAAGGGCGACAAGGATCATTGGGAAACAGCCGATTGGTACAAGACCAAACTGTCGGCTACGGAGTTCTTCGGCGCCGTGCAGATGGCTTTCCAAAAGGCGTACGCAGAGCAAGGTCCGTGGGGCCCGGGAAGTGTTCACGTCACCTCGTCCGGACCGATGCAGGCGGATCTGCGCTTCGATGACCGCGATGGTCACCATTGGCAGGGCACGATAACGGTGGAAACTGTGCCTGCCGATTCCCACCAGTTTGTGGTGCGGATTGCGACGGCTCGCGCGGGCTAGCGCGACTCGAGCGGTCGTAGTTTGCGGGTCGGTCGTCAGCGCGATTGTGCTGAATGGGCGGAACCGCATTTCGCGCTGATTGCCAATAAGACCGCTGACGCCGAGACGATTCATTGGAGCTCCGATCAAGCTGTTGTGAGCCATTGCGGCGCGTTCGCGGCCTATCTTTCTGAAGCAATTTGTCCACATGACGGAGCGTAGTCCCGTGTTTCGTGTCGCAGCAGTCTCAGTTTTGCTACTTGGGTTTTCGCCGGTCCGCGCAGATGACGTCCAGACCGTGTTGATGAAGTACGTTTCGTGGCGTGGCGGCACGGCCTTTGAGGCGATGCAATCATTCCACGAAGAGGGGCGAATTCGCTCGGGTGGCGAAAGCGGTCGGTTCGAACACTGGCGAGCGAGCGACGGACGGTTTCGCCAGCACGGCAACCTTGACCTCATCTCAAACGATGAGGCGGTGACGCCCGATTCGAACTGGACCAGGAACACCAGCGGTCAGATTGAGGACATTGGCGATAATGGCGAAAGCGATCGCCGCCTCGCTGTACTGACCTTCGCCAAAGGCGTCGCACCTCACGATGGCGTCGGTTACGCGTTGCTCACTCCCGAAAAGCGAGAAGACCGTACCTGGGAAGTCGTCCGTGTTCGGTTCGGCGGCGCCGATGCCTACGACCTGTTCATCGATGGTGGGACGGGCGAATTGCTTGGCGAGCGGATCACCGAGGACCAGCAAACCCGCTTCGTACGGTACGATGACTGGCGCATGGTCTCAGGTGTCCGCATGCCGTTCGGCGAACACGACAGGGGCGCGAGCCACGCGGACGACCAAGACCTGCAGGCTCGCGCCATTCAGGTGAATCTTCCACTGCCCGCGACTCTTTTTGCGCGCCCGGCGTCAGTGCGACTCTGGCGTTTCGCCGATGGAAGGCGCTCCACGGGCTGGATGGACTTCGAATTCTTCGACGATGCGCGGATATTCATTCCCTCGACGGTCAATGGCCACCCAGTCAACCTGATACTCGACAGCGGCGCTGGCATTTCGGTGTTGGACAGCGCCTTCGCCAAGAACGTCAAAATCAAGGGCGGCGGTTCCATCGGCGTCATGGGCGTTGGTGGCAACAGCACGATGCAGCTTGCACCCAATCTCCAGGTCAAGATGGGCGGCCTTACCTTGAGTCCCATCACAGCCGGTTTGATCGATCTATCCGGGGTGAGTGTCAACATGGGTCATCCCCTGCCGCTGATCCTGGGCAAGGAGGTTTTCAACCAACTGGTGATCGACATCGATTTCCGGCGCCACAAAATCGCGTTCCGCGATCCGCTCGGCTTCTCAGGCCCGCCGGGCGCCGTGCGCCTGGAACTGGGTAGACATGGCGACAACCATACCGTCCCCGTCTCCGTGGAGGGCGCGGCTCCCGTGCCATTCGATTTCGACCTCGGCAACGGCTCGCCGCTGATTGTCTACGCCGCCTACCGCGATCGCGCCCATCTGCTCGATGGAAAGCGTCAATCGCTCACTCTGACCAGCGGTGTCGGGGGCGCCAAGCCGGACAAGATGGCCACGGTCGGCTCCATCGCCTTGGGCGGCGTTCAGATGACCCAAGTTCCAGCGGCCTTTCCGGATGCGGGCAATGACGCCGTGAGTTCCGACCGCACCGCCGGCAATGTCGGGCTGCCGGTCTTCAAGCGTTTTCGGCTGATGACGGACTACCCGCACAACGCCGTCTGGCTCATCCCGAACGCAAGCGCCTTGGGAGAGCCGTTTCCTAAGCGTCGCTCCGGACTTAATGTGACGCTTGTAGGTGATCGTTTGAAGGTGCTCCTCGTCGCTCCCGGCAGTATGGCGGCGGAGACCGGCTGGAAGGAAGGCGATGAGATTATCGTGATCGACGGTCAGAAGATCGGTCCCGCCTACCCAGGCTCGCCCCTGTCGCGCTGGGCGGAAGGGCCGGCCGGAACCGAGGTGACCCTGAGTCTGGCCGATGGATCGACCCGGAAGCTAACGCTGGCGGACTATTTTTGAGGGATTATCGGCTCTTTTACTTACAGCGCTCGAGAGGGAGGGCCCATGATCCGCACGGTCGATATTCTCCTGTTCGACGATGTTGAAGTGCTAGACTTTGCCGGGCCATTCGAGGTCTTCGGCCTCGCCGGCGCCCGCCCTGGCCCGCCGGCCTTCAAGGTCCGCACCGTAGCGCTGAAGCCCGGACCGGTGACGGCCCGCAATGGGCTGAGCATCAACCCGACCCACGTCGTCGGCGCCGCGCCCGTGGCCGATTTGGTGGTCGCGCCGGGGGGCTATGGCACGCGGCGCGAGATCCACAATCCAGCCATGCTGGACCACCTTCGAGTCGCGAATGCGGCCGCCGAACTCATGCTTTCGGTCTGCACCGGATCATTATTGTTTGCGAGCGCCGGGCTGCTGACCGGGTTGGCGGCCACAACCCATGCGGGTGCGATGGACGAGTTGCGCGCGCTCGGAACGGACTTTCAGGTGCGGCCGGATGCGCGCGTGGTGGACAATGGTCGTGTCATCACCTCAACCGGGATCAGCGCCGGGATCGACATGGCGCTGCATGTTGTCGGCCGTCTGCTTGGTCAGGCCGCAGCAGAGGAGACGGCAGCCTATATGCAGTATGATTGGACCCTCCGGCACGTCGATCGACCGACCGTATGGCTTGAGTGATGAGCGTCGAACCAACGGCTCACCGCAAGACCGACCCAACCGTGTGCCTCAAGGCTCCGCCTGCCGCCAGGCTCCGGCTTGGTCTTCCAAGCGGGAATGCCAGCGGGTGTCCCAAACACGGACGCTGCTGTCAGTTCCTCTGCCTGGGCTTCGAACTTCGCCTGTTTCTCAGGTAGGTCCGCGGCAAAGTCGGCCGGGTACGCGCCGAAAGTCGCGTCGTGTTTACGCCGGACGCCGACCTTCATGCACTACTCGCAGTTTCTGGATCGCTCGGTCCGTCGGTCATTCGCTTGCGCCGCGAGGGCCTGTGGGGGCCAGACGTGGCATCTCTGTCAAAGCGAGTCTGGAGCGAGATCCGAGTGTCCCTCGAGCGGGGCGGTCGTAACCGTTACGGAGCGTGCAATTCGGCTTCGGCGACTTCCAGTCGTCGATGACAGCGAAAAACGAGCGACGTAGAGGGTGGGGCGATGTTGGGGAGTCTTCTCGTCTCGGGAAGCGGAGCGTGATTCCTCTAATGAAGCGAAAAACGGTATCTTGAGCGTTCACATTCCGAAAACACAAGTGGCAACGCCTAGAACAATGGACATCAAGGTGCAATGACAACTATGTTGTGAGAATACTCAATTGACCTAAGATCGGTCGGATTTTGAGAACAGTGTCTCATGCGGCGGGTCGCACTCGTGGCGGCAGCACGCTCAGGCGCTGCGCAAGGTCTGACACGGTAAAGGGCATATCCATCGTCGCATCGCCACCCAGTTCGCGAACCACCTGACGCGACCGCGGGACAGTAGGGTTCGAAATGACAATGAGCCACGCGTCGCGATCTGCCTCTCGAATCTGGTGCAAACAATGGCGCATCTGCGAGTCTGCCAAATCGGCCACTACGACGATCGAAGCGAATTGCTTGCCTCTGGTGCTTGTTATCGCCGCGGCGCCTTCAAACACCACGTAGGTCGCAAACCCCGCGTGTCGCAACTGCATCGCTAAAACGCGACCCGCCACCGGATCGGGATCGAACAATAGAACGGGCAGCTTCATGAATGGCGCCGCACCCAGTTGACGGCGCGCGACGGCTGCAGGCGGGTCGGTAAAGAAACCGACCATTCCCTACTTGAGGACATGACTTACTCCGAAAATCCACCGATCCGCAATGTCGTTGAGGCATTGAATTAAGGTGGGGAAAAAGAGGCCGAGCCTGTCCTCGGCGCGCTCGGCATTGCGCACGGCCAGTCTAACGTGCTTCGGGTTGTGAAGAGCATTTCCAGCGAAGACCACCAAATTATCGTCGCGCTTCATGGCGATTACGGCATTGCGGATTGGCTCTGCTCCTTTTCGGAAAGAACTTGCCCGAAGCAGAGCTCTGCAGGTCAGCCTCGATCGCTACGTGTATGTGACAATGATCAATTGAGCGTCGTCATGCACGTTTGTTCGTGGACTCGGCCGGACTAAATGTGCCGCTCCAAGCATGCCGGCTGCGGTGGCTGTAGTCTGCGAGCTGTGGTTGCCGAAAAATTCGGTGCTTCCGCAAGTTTTTGATGACTTGCTTGAGTCCGGCCCGGAGTGAAGATGATCGATTGGATTGAGACATGTCTGTTTGCGGCTGCAATAGTGTTCCTGATTTGCGCCGTCACGCCCCGACTTCGCGCGTATCGTTCCTTGTTTTTGGGCGGCTTTGTGCTCATGTTGAGCACGGCTCTGTTTCGGCGACGCGACAATTTACTCGGAAAGTATCTTTTCAACGGAGCGGCCGGGACGATCCAGTTACCGGCTGAACTCTTCGGAATAGCGTGGTGGATTCTGGGCGCGTGGCTCGTCAGAAGTCTACTCACGCTGATCCTGCGCCGTACCCTGTTTCCGAATGACAATCAGCCTCATGCGCGGCGTCTTTTTGCCGATCTGGCATCAGGTCTCGTCTACGTCGTAGCATTTGTCGGCATCATGGACACCGTGCTCAAGCAACCTATTTCAACCGTGCTCGCCACGTCCGGTGTGCTCGCCATCGTACTGGGTCTAGCCCTCCAAAATACCCTGGCTGACGTCTTCTCGGGTATCGCCATTAACGTCGAGCGTCCGTTCGGCGCAGGCGACTGGATCACTATGCCCGATCACGTGGAGGGCCAGGTCATCGAAATCAATTGGCGCGCCACTAGGATCGGGACGTCGTCCAACGACATTGTTGTGATTCCCAACAGTGTCATCGCAAAGGCCGTCGTTACCAATCACCGCCGCTTGAACGACCCCCATTTGTGCGCATTGCGAGTCAAAGTTGATCACACCGTGCCGCCGATGCGCGTGATCGATACGCTGCAAGCGGCGGCGGGCGGCAGCGCAGGCATCGCGCCTGACACTTCTCCCGTTGCCTATGCATGCGAATTTATTGATTCACTGATCGTCTATGAGATTTGCTTTGGCGTTGACGACTTTGCTTTGACATCTATGGTCCAGTCTGAAGTGATAAGGCAAGTGGCCGATGCCTTTCAAGGCGCTGGAATACCTATCGGCACTGCAGCAATGGACGTGCGGATCGTTCGCAATGGTGTCGATGCGCACCCGAAACGAGTGGCAGCCATCGTTGGCGCCGAGTCGTCCGCTAGTTGACCCCCGCATTATATAAATGAGACCCGGCTCAAGCCGATATCCGCGGCACGCCGGGCCGCGGAGAAAGTTACTCCATCCGACCGATATGAAGCCTGCGATCAAGCCTTAGAGAGAATCGGAGTTAAAATCGGAGATTTCCGATAACACACAGACGGACGCTGAGTAGGAAGCTGGAGAGCGTCCCCGACGCAAACGCCGACGGGCCGCGTGAGGTCACTCCGCAACCGGCGAAGAGCGAGCATTAGCTCCACGAGGATCTATGCCACGAGAACCTTCGGGTGGTCCGGGACTCACGTCATTTACGAGGCATGCAAAGTGCGGCCATCCCAGCATAAGCGGGCTGTTACATCCGAGTCCATGACTCCTAAACCACTGTTGTCATGTGCCGTTTTGCAATAGCCTCCACCTCAGGCGCGGTTAGCGCGGACAGATCAGCTGTTTCGGTAGCCTTGACCCGGCGTGAAATGGCTACGTGGTGCTTCTTCAGATATTCCTCGAGGACTCCAACGGCGCTGCTTTTGCCGGTTCCGTGACCAATCAACACGATCTCGTTTGCCGGCACCAATGCCGTGGCGATTTCCTCATAGAAGGATGTCTCTTCCGGAACACGGTCGCCTTGGTAGTGGGCCTCCTTTCGATGAACTAAATGATGGTGAAAGTGGTGAGGATCGTAGGGCTCGATGGTAACTTCGTCTGTCGGACGGCTCTCGCCGAGATCCCGAAAAATGTGCGCTGCGTGGTGATCGATAACCGCGACTATTCGACATGGTTGCACAAACTGTGTGGGTGGCGATTCAGATCCGGCCTGTTTAAGGAATCGTCGCAGTCGCGATACCTCGTCAACGCCGATTTCGGGCGTCTGAGGGCGTTTGAAGACCTCGCGTTCGGATCCTACTACGAAGGCGAATTCATCCCCTCCCTGTGGCTGAACTTCGCCTAAGTGTCCAATGAGCTCAAGGGCCTCGCTCCAGTGCAAACTTCTCGGTAATTTTCCATGGAGTAAACTCTGGTGGAGTACAGCAAGCTTATGATGAAGGTGCTCGGTCACGAGCCGAAGCCCTGCCCGAGGACGCCATTGAATTGGTCAATCATTGTCGAATTAGCCTCGTTGACGAAGGAGCAAATGTCCGGGCGACGCGGCGACGGTTTCGTCTCCGTGTCGGGGAACCCTCATATCACTCCATCACCGTGTACGAACTACGCGCCGCCGTCTGTGCGCCATCGTACGGACGATCGCAATCGTGACGAGCACTTCCTATGCCGCATGGCCGATATCAATACTGCGCACGAGGGATACATGGCACAGCGGACAAGGGGGTCAGAATCCATGACGACGGCGGCCGTGCAATGGACAGCTCCAAAAGCCGCCCATCGTCTCACACACACATCCTCGATACGTTGGCGGCCGCCGGAAGCTACGCGCGTTTTCCGGTTGACGTCAAAGAACTCGCAGCTAGGCTGCGCGCCGCTGTTTCAATGGTCTGACCCGATCACCCAGGTTCAGCCCGCGAATATCCGCGGATTCGAGGGTGCGTCTTGCACCGCACCGCTCGAGAATCGTTCGAATGTACGGAAGCAGACATGCTCAACTGGTCGTTGGACGATCAGGACATGGAAGCGCAAGCAGACGTGTTTGCCTCGTACCTGTTAATGCCATTGCCTGATTACCGCCAGCAGGTGTGGAGAGCGGTCAACTTGGACGTCATGCGCCACTGCGCTGACCGCTACGGGGTGTCGGTTACCGCCGCGATTTTGAAATGGCTGAGCTATACCGAAGAAAAGGCCATCGTTGTCATGTCGATCGACGGCTATATGAAATGGTCTTGGTCGAGCACCCCAGCCTTTAAGTCGGGCGCGTTCTTCCGAACTCGCACGAGTGCCGGGATGGAAAATGCGTACGCGCCGCACGCCGGACACTCGAAGTACTGCAAGAGCTGACGACTCTCGGTGCCGGTAAGTTTCGACACCGCGCAAACCGGGCATTTATTTTCCAGAGCGAGATCTCCCTTCCGCTGAGTTGTGATGAGCCGCTCGTCGGGACCACCCGCACCCGAGGAGCACCTGGCTCGGACTTATCAGGCCGCCTGGTGCAGCGGCTTTACGTTGGGCGGTTTCTTCTGGCTCGCCACCCACAGATCGTGCTGTCCCTGAAGGCTCACCCACAGCTGCGCCTCGGTCGCGAAGACCGCCGCGAGCCGGATAGCCATATCCGCTGTCACGCGCGCGCGGCCGTTGACGATCCCGGATACGTGCTTGCTGGTGACACCGAGCGCTTTTGCCGCATCGAGGATCGACACATTCAAGGGCTTCATGTACAGATCACGAAGAATCGCGCCGGGATGCGGCGGATTGTGCATCGGCCCTTTCCTAGTGATAGTCGCCATAATCCACCTCCACTGCGTGCCCCGCCTCGAAGCGGAAGATCACGCGATAATTCTCATCCACCCAAACCGCATAGCGCCCGGCGGGCTTACCCTTGAGCGGGTGCAGTCGCAGGCCGGGGGCGTTCATCTGCCCAGCGTGCGTTGCGATGTCCAGCAATCCCAGGATCAGCTGCAGTCGTGCGGTATGTTTCGGCTGAAGCTTGCGAGCACTGCCGGTGCTGAAGAGCTCCGACAGTCCCTTGTGTTTAAAGCTCTTGATCATGCGGGGTCACTATAACCAGACTGGTTATGCCACGCCACACCGGAATGGTTACGGGGCGTGACACCACTCACAGGGCCGGCCTTTCACCCGCGGCCTGGGCCGCGCACAGGCGCTCCGCTGGCCGGCGCCCGGAGCATTCGATCCAATCTATCGGCGAGCGTGCCCGCGGCCGGCTTGACTGCAATGCTGTAGATCTGCGGCGGCAGGGCGGGGGAGAGCGCATTCAACGTCGCCCGGATGATGGGGCACACCCGCTCGGCACTGGTCGATCAGGTGTACGCGCACTCGATGCAATCAGGGATGGCGAGCGTCCCGAGAGCGTGACCGCTCGAGCGCTCGGAACGAAGCCGCAGCTGCGCGTAATCGAGGGCGGTGCGCGGGACGTTAGACAGCCGTTAGATGACGGGACGATTGCAGTGGTCGATTCGGCGCTAACTGCTTGATTTATTGGCTCCCCGGGACGGATTACTCGGCGCTACGCGCCTCGCCCCTTCGGGGTCGCCCTAAAGGGCGATCGCCGCCGCTGCGCGGCGTCGTCGAACCGGGCTTGTTTTCTGTCGGCGGTTCGAATTAGGGCCGACGAGTCGGAGAACGAGGTCGGCCTCAATTGGAATTTTTTGAAAATTGGCTCCCCGGGACGGATTCGAACTGCCGACCAACGGATTAACAGTCAGCCAGGGAGCCCTTCGACCATAATCCACCGTCAATGATTGCCCTCGGATCCTCATCGAATTTCCCAGATATAACAGACTTTGCTAAAGCATGTTATACTTTGGCTAGGGTCGAATGAGGGGCCGATGAACGTCTCGTTGACAGCAGAGCTCGAGAAATACGTGCGGGGCAAGGTCGCGTCCGGTCTCTATAACAATGCTAGTGAAGTGATCCGCGAAGCTTTGCGCCTTCACGTCGAGAATGAAAGGGCACCGCCTACGAGGCGTGTCCGTGAATCGCCTAGGAAGGACGACATCGTTGCCGAACTCGCTGCGCTCGAGAAGCCGTTGCGCCAGCGTGGACTCGCGTCGCTCGCGCTTTTTGGGTCGGTAGTGCGCGGCGCAGCTCGCCCCGACAGTGATATCGACTTGCTCGTGGATGTCACCTCCGATGCGCAATTCAGTTTGATCGATCTGGTCGCAGTGAAGGATTTCCTAGAGGATCAGCTCGGACGCAAGGTCGATGTCGTCACAAGAGGGGGGCTCGAACCCGCCATTCGGGATCGTGTTCTTCGCGAGGCTGAAGCCGTGTTCTGATGGAGAAAGACCCGGCGATCTATGTCCGTCACATTCTCGAGGCGATCGCCAACATCGAGACGGATATTATGGGGTATGACTTCGAGAGATTTCGGGCGGATCGGCGCACACGACAGCTTGTAGAGCGAAATCTTGAGATTTTGTCGGAAGCCAGCCGCCGCCTTCCCAATGAATACAAGGATCGGGAAGTGAAAATCGCCTGGCGCGCAATCGCCGGTATCGGCAATGTCCTGCGGCACGATTACCATGAAACCTATCCAACCATCCTCTGGGACACGTGCCAGAAGGACTTGAAGCCGCTCGCAGATGCTGTCGTGCGCATCGGTGCAGTTATCGCCGGCACCAAATGATTCCTAAGTTTCAGCTGGTACGGCAAACACCCGGCAGGTCACCTATGTCTCCGTCGGTATAAACCGTTACCGATGTGCCCGGAACGGGCCCTTGAACAATTGGCTCCCCGGGACGGATTACTCGGCGCTGCGCGCCTCGCCCCTTCGGGGTCGCCCTGGCGGGCGATCGCCATCGCCGCTGTGCGGCGCTGTCGTCGAACCGGCTTGTTTATGTCGGCGGTTCGAATTGACGCCGTCAAGCGGCCCATACGCGGCTGCGTTATTCAAATTTTTTAAAAATTGGCTCCCCGGGACGGATTCGAACCGCCGACCAACGGATTAACAGTCCGTCGCTCTACCACTGAGCTACCGGGGAATGCAGAGGAGGCGCGGATTGTCGGGAAGCCGCGTACCGAAGTCAAGGAATCAGATGTTCGGCGATGACGTGGGACACGTAGAGCGCTTCCATCAAGCCGGTACAACCTGAATTTTTGTGTTTCACGCGAAGGCGAGCTTGACCGCGTGGTCTCGCACGTCGCCCGGCCAGCCAGCCACGAGATCATTGAGCCGCTCGCGATCGTTCGCAAACAAGGCGCGCGAGGCCTCCTCGAAGTTCGGCAGATTACCGGCCATGGCCGACATGAAGTGATAGGCCGCTTCCTGTCTCTGCCGCCTTTGATCCGTGTCGTGGTTTGCCCGCCGCGCTGTCTCGACCAGCTTGCGGATTGCCACCGACGCGCCGCCGGGCTGTGAGCCCAGCCATTGCCAATGCCGGGGTAGCAGCGTCACCTCGCGGGCGATGACTCCGAGCTTCGGCCGGCCACGCCCACGGGGTGGTGGTGGCGGAGCAGGGTGGGCGAGACGGGCCAGAATTTCGGCATCGCTGCCGCGGTTGTCTATGTCGATGGCGTGGCCGGTGCTATCGCTGTAGATCAATACCGGCTGTTGCGCACCGCGGTCGATCGCCTTTTTGGCAGCAAGCGCTACGACATCCAATGGGCCGGAAGCGAGGCGCCGTGAGCCTATAAATGCTGTGAATTCAATCGACTGTGAATCATTCATCGAAATAACCTAACTTCGTAACGAAGTCAAATAATACCCGGATGAAAATCGGTGGTCAATATTATCCGGATGTTATTGTGTCGAAAGTCTTCGAAGAGGCCACGCCAGCATCGGCACTCACGCCATCAACAAACGCGACGGGCGGTCCTTGCCAACACCCTTTCAGGCGTGGCCCTGCCGGAGCGCCATCTTCTCAGGCCCGCTTCGCCACCGCGACCTTGAGCACCCGCGCAATGCGGCTCAGGGCGTCCTCGAGGGTTTTGAGGCTGCAGGCGAAGGAAATCCGCATATGGCCCGGCGCACCAAATCCCGAACCGGGGACCACGGCGACGCCGGCTTCCACCAGCAGGTATTCGGCGAACTCATTGTCGTCCTTGATGCCGAGCGCGCGCATGGCTCCATCGACCTCGGCGAACGCATAGAACGTGCCCGCGCCGGGCAGGCAGGAGATGCCGGGAATGGCGTTCAAGCCTGCGACCACGAAATCATGGCGCTCTTTGAATGCCTTGTTCATCTCGGACACGCAGTGCTGATCGCCGTTCAGAGCGACGGTCGAGGCGCGCTGAGAAATGCTCGAGGCATTGGAGGTGGACTGGCCTTGAATGGTCGCCATCGCGGCGACGATGCGCCTTCGGTCCCCCGCAGTAGCCGATGCGCCAGCCGGTCATGGCATAGGCCTTCGACACGCCGTTGATGGTGACCGTGCGGTCGTACAACTGCGGGATTGGCCTGCACGAAGCTGGTGAAGGGCTCCGCCGCCCAGTAGATGTGCTCGTACATTTCATCCGAGGCGATCACGATCTGCGGGTGCTTGTCGAGCACCGCGCCGAGCGCCTGCAATTCGGCCTTGGTATAGGCGGCGCCCGTGGGGTTGCTGGGGCTGTTGATGAACACCAGCTTGCTGCGCGGCGTGATGGCGGCGGCGAGCTGCGCCGCCGTGATCTTGTAGCCCTGCTCGGGACCGGCATAGACGCTGACGGGCACGCCGTCGGCGAGCAGCGCCATGTCGGGGTAGGACACCCAGTAGGGCGCCGGGATGACGCATTCATCGCCCGGGTCCAGCAGCGCGGCGCAGACGTTGAAACAGGTCTGCTTGGCGCCGGAGGAGACCAGGATTTGGTTGCGCTCGTAGGTCAGCCCATTGTCGCGCTTGAATTTGGCGATGATGGCGTCCTTCAGCTCCGCCGTGCCGTCCACGGCCGTATAGCGCGTGATGCCCTTGCGAATCGCCTCGACGCCCGCATCTGCAATATGTAACGGGCGTGTCGAAATCCGGCTCGCCGGCCCCCAAACCGATGATGTCCTTGCCCTCGGCTTTGAGCTTGGCGGCCCGGGCGGTGACCGCCAGGGTCGGGGAGGGCTTAACCTTTTGAACGCGCTTGGAAAGTGACACGGCCAAGGGGGGATTTCCTATGTTAAAAACGGCGAGCGAGTGTACGAAAAATAGCTGCGTGCGCCATATGCCATATTTCGGGAAAAGCGCCGACCGGCGCACGTGCCGGGTCGCTGCCGTGCCTGCAATCCCCAACGTGAGAGAATGTAACCATGAGTTTTGAGTTGTATTCGGACTACCTGCCGGCGGGCGATCAGCCGCAGGCGATTGAAAAGCTGGTGGATGGGCTGACGCAGCGGCTTGGCCCATCAGACCTTGCTGGGCGTCACCGGCTCGGGCAAGACCTTCACCATCGCCAATGTGATCCAGCAGGTGCAGCGGCCGACGCTGGTGCTCGCGCACAACAAGACCCTGGCGGCGCAGTTGTACGGCGAATTCAAGGTGTTCTTCCCGAAGAACGCGGTCGAGTACTTCGTCTCGTACTACGACTACTACCAGCCCGAGGCCTACGTGCCGGCCTCCGACACCTTCATCGAGAAGGACGCCTCGATCAACGAGCACATCGAGCAGATGCGCCTGTCGGCGACCAAGGCGCTGCTCGAGCGGCCCGACTCCATCATCGTCGCGACCGTCTCGGCGATCTACGGCTTGGGCGATCCGCAAGGCCTACCTCAGCATGGTGCTGCACATGTCGCGCGGCGATATTCTCGATCAGCGCAAGCTGCTGCGCCGCCTCGCCGACATGCAGTACACGCGCAACGAAATCGATCTGCAGCAGGGTACCTATCGCGTGCGCGGCGATGTCATCGACATCTTTCCGGCCGAGTCGGAGCGCGAAGCGGTGCGGGTCGAGCTGTTCGACGATCGGATCGAGACGCTGAGCCACTTCGACCCGCTCACCGGCGAAGTGCTGCGCAAGGTGCCGCGCCTCACCGTCTATCCCTCGACGCACTACGTGACGCCGAAGGAACGGGTGCATCAGGCGGTGGATGAGATCCGCGACGAACTGCGCACGCGGCTGCTCGAACTCAATGGCGCCGGCAAGCTGGTCGAAGCGCAGCGCCTGCAGCAGCGCACGCTGTTCGATCTGGAAATGATGAACGAGGTCGGCTATTGCGCCGGCATCGAGAATTACTCGCGCTATCTGTCGGGCCGCGCGGCCGGCGAGCCGCCGCCGTGTCTGTTCGACTACCTGCCCAAGAATGCGCTTGCTGGTGATCGATGAGAGCCATCAGACCATTCCGCAGCTGGGCGCCATGTACAAGGGCGACCGCTCGCGCAAGGAAACCTTGGTGGAGTACGGATTTCGCCTGCCGTCGGCGCTCGACAACCGGCCGTTGCGCTTCGAGGAATTCGAGCACCTGGCGCCGCAGGCCATCTATGTCTCGGCGACGCCCGTCGCACTACGAGAAGCGCGTGTCCGCCCAGGTCATCGAGCAAGTGGTGCGGCCCACGGGCCTGACCGACCCGGTGGTGGAGATTCGCCCGGTGCGCGCCCAGGTGGATGACCTGCTGTCGGAGATCCGGCTGCGCGCGCAGGCCAATGAGCGCGTGCTGGTCACGACGCTCACCAAGCGCATGGCGGAGGATCTGACCGAGTATCTGAGCGAGCATGGCGTCAAGGTGCGCTACCTGCATTCGGACATCGAGACCGTCGAGCGCTCGGAAATCATCCGCGATCTGCGCCTGGGCAAGTTCGACGTGATCGTCGGCATCAATCTGCTGCGCGAGGGCCTCGACATGCCCGAGGTATCCTTGGTCGCCATCCTGGATGCCGACAAGGAAGGCTTTCTGCGCTCGGAAGGATCGTTGATTCAGACCATCGGCCGGGCCGCGCGCAACGTGCAGGGCAAGGCGATTCTGTATGCGGACGTCAGCACCGGCTCGATCGAGCGCGCCATCGCGGAAACCGACCGGCGCCGCAACAAGCAGATCGAATTCAATGCTGCGCACGGCATCACGCCGCGCACCATCGTCAAGGCGGTGGCCGATGTGATGGAAGGCGCGCGCTCCGTCCAGGAGCGGGAGCGCGCTACGGCTCGGACGAGGACTACGGCGGCGCTGGCGCCCGAGCAGGCGGTCAAGCGCATCAAGAAACTGGAAGCCGAAATGATGAAACTCGCGCGCAATCTCGAGTTCGAGCAGGCGGCGCGATTGCGCGATGAGATCCAAAAGCTGCGTCACGCGGCATTCGGCGTACCGAGCGCGCGAGCGGGCTGAGGATAGCGCTCTAGCGGAGGGAATTCATGGCAAAGGAACACAGTCAATCCCCGGAAATCGACCTGGACAGGACCGACCGTCTGCCGATTCTCGACGGCACGCTGTTCGACCATGACGTCGAGGACGACGCGGTACCCCTGGACCACACCGCTGTGTTGGCGGGGCCGCCGGCGGCCGCCCCGAGTTCGCCGGGTGACTTCGTCCGGCCCTCGGCCGTGGATCTGCCTTCGCTGGCCGAGAGCGTGCGTTCGGTCGAGGAGCGCATTTCGCGGCAGAACGCCGAATACGAAGCCCTGACCCGCGCCTATGAGCGCTCGCGGGATAGTGAGACGGCCGCTACCGCGCGCGCCGGCGCGCTGGCGGCCGACCTGGCGGCGGCCCGAAGTGCACTCGAGTCGGAACATGGCCGATTACGTGAATTGGAGCGGGTGCTGACCGACAGGAGCGAGGCCACCGAGACTGCGCGCGCGAGGGTGCAAGAGGCGCTGCGCGAGTCGGAGCGTCTTCAAGGCGAATCGCGGACGCTCAAAGATGCTCTCGCGTCACGCGATGCCACCATTGCGCAGGTGCTGCATTCCCTCGGTGAGCGCGATGCGCAATTGGCGGCTCTGCAGGCGGAACACGCGAGAGTCGTCCCTGTTCTCGAGGCCACCTCGAAATCCTCGACTCAGCTGGACGCGGATTTGCGGAACGCGCGCGCGCAAGCCGATGCCCGCACGGCCGAACTGCAGGCCAGCCGGGAGACTCTGGCGGCGCTCAACTTGCGGTTCGAACGTAGCGAGTCGGATGTGAAGGCCGCGCGCTCCGAACTCGGAGCCGCCAAGACGCAGGCGGGCTCCTACCTCGAGTTGCTGCGGACTCGCGAATGGCGCCAAGGGTTCGATCAGAATCTGTTCCGCGAGCTGGATGCGCAGGTGGGCGCGGCCAATGCGGGGCAGGGGGCGCTCGAATCCGAGCGCAATCGCCTGCAAACGCAGGTGGCGGCATTGGAGTCCAAGCTGGCCGCGCAGAGCGAAGCGATCGACAAGCTGCAAGCCGCGGCGGCGGCGAATACGGCAACGCTCGCGCAGCAGACCGATGAACTGAGACAGGCGAAGGAGATTCGGGCTCGGCTGACCGCACAAATCGCCGAAGCGGATGCCGAAACGACGCGGTTGACGGAGGAATTGGTGGCCCGCGATCGGGCGCTCGTGGAAGCCAACGAGCGTGGCGGGGCCGACGGACGCAGGCTCGCCGAATTACAGCAGGCGGCACAGTTGCGAGAGGTTGAACAAGCGACGCAAATGGCGCAACTGCGCAGCGAGCAGGCGGCGCAAATCCTGCGATTGCAGTCCGAGGCGGAGGCGCAGGAGCAGGAAATGGCCGTATTGATGGCGCATCTGCAGGAGGCGCGCCGGCCCATTCAATCCATCGAGGCCGACGTCAAGCGCCTGAGCGAGGAACTGGCCGCCAAGAGCGCGGCATTTGCCGCATCCGAAGAGGAAAATCGCACCCTTCGCTCGACGCTCGAGCGCACCCGCGGCGCACTCGAAGAGCGCGAGTTTCTCATCCGGCGGCTCGAACGCAGCGAAAGCAATAATGCGAATGTGCTCGGGCGACATCCAGACTAGCATCGAGAGGCTGGGGGCGCCGCCGGGCGCCGCCGCGGCGGCTGCGGCCGCGGCGCCCACGGCCGATTGGTCGGCTGAACTGATCCGGACTGACGGCGAAAGGCCGGTGACCCACGTGCTGTCGCGCCGAACCCGCATCGGCCGGGCAGCCGGTTGCGAATTGCAGATCGAGTCCGGCTCGGTGAGCCGCCACCACGCATTGATCTTGGTGGGGCCGCGCGAGGCCATCATCGAGGATCTGAACAGCACCAATGGGGTGTTCGTCAATGGCCGCAAAGTCTCGCGCCAGCTGCTCGGCGACGGCGACGCGGTGACCATCGGGGAGATCCAATTCCGCTATATCGCGAGGCCGTTGCAGCGCTCGCCAGAGCACAACCCCGGGGCTCCTGACGCTTGAGCGTGATTTTTCACCCGAAATCCGGTATCTTTCGCGCCCTTCGAGCGCGCTTAGCTCAGCGGTAGAGCATCACCTTGACATGGTGGGGGTCAGTGGTTCGATCC
Source organism: uncultured Gammaproteobacteria bacterium (assembly GCA_963807505.1). Taxonomy (GTDB): domain Bacteria; phylum Pseudomonadota; class Gammaproteobacteria; order Steroidobacterales; family Steroidobacteraceae; genus Bog-1198. Next base: position 1,178,236 of record CAWECC010000004.1, read on the forward strand.
CACTAGCGCGCACCATCCTGGACGCCGAGGCGCCGGACCCTGCGGGACGGCACCTTGGCGGGATTCATTGGTAAGATCAAGTATGCCCGTAATTACTCTTCCGGACGGAAGCCAGAGACAGTTCGACCGCGCGATTTCGGTGGCCGATGTTGCCGCGAGCATCGGGCCGGGCCTCGCCAAGGCGGCGCTTGCCGGCCAGGCTCGACGGGGTCCTGGTGGACACCTCCAAGATCATCGATCATGACGCCGCTCTGAGCATCGTGACGGACAAGGATCCCGACGGCCTCGAGGTCATCCGCCATTCCACCGCGCATTTGCTGGCGAATGCCGTGCAGGAACTGTTTCCCGACGCCCAGGTCACCATCGGGCCGGTGATCGAGGACGGTTTCTACTACGATTTCGCCTACAAGCGGCCCTTCTCCACCGAGGATTTGGCGGCCATCGAAAAGCGCATGGCCGAGATCTCTGCCAAGGATTTGCCGGTGCACCGCCGCGTGCTGCCGCGCGATGAGGCCGTGGCGCATTTCAAGAAAATCGGCGAGCACTACAAGGCTGAGATCATCGGCGCCATCCCGGCGGGTGAGTCGATCAGTCTGTACGGGCAGGGGGACTGGGAAGATCTGTGCCGCGGGCCGCATGTGCCCGGCACCGGCAAGCTCAAGGCGTTCAAGCTGATGAAGGTGGCGGGCGCTTATTGGCGCGGCGATTCGCGCAACGAGATGCTGCAGCGGATTTACGGCACGGCCTGGGCCAACGAGAAGCAGCTCAAGGAATACCTGACCCGGCTCGAGGAGGCGGAGAAGCGCGATCATCGGCGCATCGGCAAGGAACTGGATCTGTTTCATCTGCAGGAGGAGGCGCCCGGCGCCGTGTTCTGGCACCCGAAGGGCTGGGCGCTGTTCCAGCAGCTGATCGCCTACATGCGCGAGCGGCAGGGGGCGGCAGGGTTTCACGAGGTCAACACGCCCGAGGTCATGGACCGGGAACTGTGGGTGAAGTCCGGGCACATCGAGACCTTCGGCGAAAACATGTACATGACCCAGACGCCGGATGAGCGCACTTTCGCGCTCAAGCCGATGAATTGTCCGGGACACATTCAGGTCTTCAAGCAGGGGCTGCGCAGCTATCGGGAGCTGCCGCTGCGCCTGGCGGAGTTCGGCAAGGTGCATCGCTATGAGCCGTCGGGCGCATTGCATGGGCTCATGCGGGTGCGCGCCTTCACTCAGGATGATGCGCATATATTCTGCACTCCCGATCAGATCACCGCGGAGGCGGTCAAGGTCACCGAGCTGATCCTGAGCATTTACCGCGATTTCGGCTTCGACGATGTGCGGATCAAGTTCTCGGATCGGCCGGCGAAGCGGGTGGGCTCGGACGAGATTTGGGACAAGGCCGAGGCGGCTTTGCGCCAGGCGTCCGCCGCGGCCGGCATCGAAACCACCCTGAACCCCGGCGAAGGGGCGTTCTACGGGCCCAAGCTGGAGTTCGTGCTGAGAGATGCCATTGGGCGCGATTGGCAGTGCGGCACCTTGCAGGTGGACTTCAATCTCCCGGGACGCCTGGGCGCGGCCTATGTCGGCGAAGATAGCCAGAAGCACACGCCGGTCATGCTGCACCGGGCCATGTTCGGGTCTCTGGAGCGATTTATCGGGATTTTGATCGAACACCATGCCGGAAAACTGCCGACTTGGCTGGCTCCGGTACAGGCCGTGGTGATGGGAATTACCGAAAGACAGGAGAAATACTGCCTGGAAGTTGCGGAAAACCTGAGAAATCAGGGGCTTCGGGTAGAAACGGACTTGAGGAATGAGAAGGTAGGCTTTAAAATCCGCGAGCACACAATTAAACGTGTCCCTTTCCTCTTGGTCGCCGGCGACCGGGAAGTCGAGGGACGCACCCTGGCCGTACGCACGCGCGGTGGCAAAGACCTAGGTACTTTGGAGCTGGCCGAGCTCAGTACCTTGCTTTGCGACGAAGTCGCGAGCCGCGGCCGTCTTGTTTTGGAGGATCGCGTATCGCAACGTCGAAGCGCGTAAGGCGCAATGAGGAGATCTCCGCACCATCGGTGCGTGTGATCGCAGCGGATGGAAGCCAAGCAGGGGTCATGTCACGCGCAGAGGCGCTGCAGATGGCCAGTTCGCAAACTCTGGACCTCGTCGAGGTCTCGCCGATGGCGGAACCCCCGGTGGTTCGTGTAATGGATTTCGGCAAGTTCTTGTTCGAACAAAACAAGAAGGCGCATGCGGCGAAGCGCAAGCAGAAGCAGATTCAAGTAAAGGAAGTGAAATTTCGTCCCGGGACGGAAGAGGCGGACTACCAGGTCAAACTGCGTAGCATCATCCGCTTCCTGACCGAGGGTGATAAGGCCAAGGTGACTTTGCGTTACCGCGGCCGTGAGCTCGTGCATCAGGACATCGGCCGGCGTCTCTTGTCGCGGATTTCTGAAGATCTCGCCCCGTATTCGGTGGTGGAGCAGAACCCGCTGATGGAAGGCAAGCAGATGATCATGGTGTTCGGGCCCAAAAAGAAGTGAGCGGCAGGCCTTAAACAGTTTGCCGTCCCCGCCTGTAGCGGCACTCGAACTGGAATCGCGGGATTCCGGCCGGGCGCTTGTGATCAGGGCTAAAAATCAGGAGTCGATCATGCCCAAGTTGAAAACTAAGAGGGCTGCGTCGAAGCGTTTTCGCAAAACAGCGAATGGCTTCAAACGCGGTCAGTCCCACCGTCGTCATATCCTGACGAAAAAGCCGAGCAAGCGTAAGCGTCAGCTGCGCCGCGAGATGCACGTCACGAGACCGACGTGAAGCGCATCAAGCAATGTTTGCCGAACGCATAGAGTCAGGAGATAACATATGGCACGAGTTAAACGCGGTGTCGTCGCGGGCCGGCGGCACAAGAAAATTCTCAAGAAGGCGAAGGGCTATTTCAATGCCCGGCGCAAGGTCTTTCGCGTACCGCCAAGCAGGCGGTCATCAAGGCCGGTCAATACGCCTACCGCGGCCGGCGCGAGAAGAAGCGCGAGTTCCGCGCACTGTGGATCACGCGCATCAACGCCGCTTCGCGTCTGTGCGGCATGACCTACAGCACGCTGATCGACGGTCTGAACAAGGCGGGTCTCGCCATCGATCGCAAGGTGCTCGCCGATCTTGCGGTCCATGACATGCCGGCCTTTACGGCCATCGCAGAGAAAGCCAAGGCCAGCCTCGCGGCTTGAGGCCATCGGGAATGAGGCGGGATTGGCTCACGTAACGGCGCGAGCCGATCCCGCTCGATTTCCGCACATCGTCCAATGGCCACAGCAGAAGATCTTTCCAAGCTGGTCGAGCAAGCGCTCGCGGACATCGGCACGTCCGCGAATGTCGCCGCCTTGGATGAGGTGCGCGTACGGCTGCTCGGCAAGAAGGGGCTGCTGACGGAGCAGCTCAAAGGCTTGGGCAAGCTCTCGGCGGAGGAGCGTCCCGCCGCGGGCCAGCGGATCAACGATGCAAAGACCTCGATCCATGCGGCGTTGGAGATGCGCCGCATCCGCCTGGAGCAGGCGACGCTGGAACACGAACTCGCGAAGGGCGCCCTCGATGTGACCCTGCCGGGGCGCGGCCAGGAGGCCGGCAGTCTGCATCCTGTGACTCGCACGCGGTTGCGCATCGAGCAGATCTTCTCGCAGGCGGGATTCCAGGTGGCGTCGGGACCGGAAGTCGAGGACGACTTCCATAATTTCGAAGCGCTGAACATTCCGAAGAATCATCCGGCGCGGGCCATGCACGATACGTTTTATTTTCCCGACGGGCGGTTGCTGCGCACCCATACCTCGCCCGTGCAGATTCGCAGCATGCGCGCGCAGCCTCCGCCGCTGGCGGTGATCGCGCCGGGCCGCGTCTACCGCAATGATTCGGACATGACGCACTCGCCCATGTTCCATCAGGTCGAAGGCATCGCGATAGGGGAGAACATCAGCTTCGCCAATTTGAAGGCGATGCTGCACACCTTCGTCGAACGCTTTTTCGAGCAGCCTCTGGGGATGCGCCTGCGGCCCTCCTATTTTCCGTTCACCGAGCCGTCGGCCGAAGTCGACATCGAGTGCGTGTTCTGCCACGGGAAGGGCTGCCGCGTCTGCAAGCAAACCGGCTGGCTCGAGATCCTGGGGTGCGGAATGATTCACCCCAATGTGCTGGCGGCGGCGGGCATCGACAGCGAGCGATGGCAGGGGTATGCCTTCGGCATGGGCATCGAACGGCTGGCCATGCTGCGTTATGGCGTCGATGACCTGCGGCTGTTCTTCGAAAACGATTTGCAGTTCCTGAAGCAATTCCCGTGAAAGTCACTTACTCCTGGCTCAGGGAATACGTACCGCTCGCCGCGCCGGCGGACCTTGCCTCGCGGCTCACGCTGGCCGGGCTCGAGGTGGAGTCGATCACGCCCGTGGCGCCGCCTTTCTCCGCAGTGGTGGTCGGCGAAGTGCTGGAATCCGGGCGCCATCCTGATGCGGAGAAATTGTCCCTGTGCCAGGTGACGACCGATGGGGCCAATCGACTGCAGATCGTCTGCGGCGCGAAGAATGTGCGTGCCGGATTGAAGGTCGCGGTGGCCATGGTGGGCGCGCATCTGCCGAAGGATGTGGTCATCAAGCGCGCCAAGCTGCGCGGCCTGGAATCGAACGGCATGCTCTGCTCGGCGCGCGAGCTGGGCTTGGGCGAGGAGCATGACGGCATCATGGAGCTGCCGGACTCGCTGCCGCTGGATCAGGAGCTGCGCGCGGCGCTGGATCTGGACGATGTGATGCTGGAGGTGAACGCGACGCCGAATCGCGGCGATTGCATGAGCGTGTTCGGCATTGCGCGCGACTACGCGGCGGCGCAGGAGCGGCGCTATCTCAGGGCCCGGGTGGACCCGGTGACGGCGCGCGGCACGGCGGAGTTCCCGGTGACCCTCGATGCGCCGGCGGCCTGCCCGATCTTCGCATCGCGGGTGATTCGCGGCGTCAAGGTCGGTGCCGCATCGCCTGCCTGGCTGCGCGAGCGCCTGCGCCGGGTCGGCATCAACAGCATTTCGCCCATCGTCGATGTCACCAATTACGTCATGATGGATCTGGGCCAGCCCATGCATGCCTATGATCTCGCCGCGCTGCAGCGAGCGCATCACGGTGCGACTGGCCAAGCCCGGGGAACGCCTCACGCTGCTGGACGACAAGGAGTACGAGCTCGATCCCGATGCGCTGGTCATCGCGGATGCGCGCGGCCCGATCGGCCTCGCCGGCATCATGGGCGGCCGCGCCACTGCGATCTCCGATGCGACCACGCGATGTGCTGCTGGAGGCGGCGCACTTCGCGCCCGACGCGATTGCGGGCCGCGCGCGACGGCTGGGGTTGTTCACCGATGCGGCACAGCGATTCGAGCGCGGCGTCGATCCGAGCTTGCCGCCGCTGGCCATCGAGCGCGCGACCGCGCTGCTGCTGGAGATCGTCGGGGGCGAACCGGGGCCGGTGCAGGTGACGCGCGCCGCGGCCGGTGGCGCCGCCGACGCCGAGGGGTGGGTGAGCCTGCGCCGCGCACGCCTCGCGAAGTTGCTCGGAGTGAGCGTGCCCGACGAGGAAGTGCGGGCCGTCCTGTCGGCGATGAGCGATCGTGTCGAGGCCACGGCGCGACGGCTGGCGGGTGCGCAAGCCGCCGCATCGCTTCGACATTCGCATCGAGGAAGATTTGATCGAAGAGGTGGCGCGCCTGCGCGGCTTCGACAGCATCGCGGAGAGTCACGCGATCGCGCCGCAGGTCGCCGGGGAGGCCACCGAGTCGCGGGTGGCGAAAGATCGTTTGCTGTGGGCGATGGCCGATCGCGGCTATCGCGAAGTCATCACCTACAGCTTCGTCGACCCGACGCTGCAGCAGCAGCTGTTTCCCGGCTACCCCCGCTTTGCGCGTGGCGAATCCCATTTCGGCCGAGCTGAGCGAAATGCGCGTCTCGCTTTGGGTCGGGCTGGTACAGGCCTGCCGCGAGAATCTGCGCCGCCAGCAGACGCGGGTGCGGCTGTTTGAGATCGGCAAGAAATTCCTGCTGCAAGAAGCGGAGCAGGGCGGCGCGCTCACGGGAGATTGAAACGCTGGCCGGAATTGCGACGGGTGCGCGCTGGCCGGAGCAATGGGGCAGTCCGCGCGAAGCGCTGGATTTCTACGACGTGAAAGCGGATGTGAGGGCCGTGCTGGCGCTGACCGGCGATGCGATCGTCGGTGCGCTTCGAGGCTGAGAACGCTGGATTGTTTGCGCCCGGGACGCGCGCGCGAATTTATCGTGGCGCGACGGCGATTGGCTGGCTGGGCGAAATACATCCGCAGGTGGCCAAGGCCATAAATTTGTCGAACACGGTATTTTTATTTGAGCTAGAAATAGAATCAGCATTCAGTTCTAAGCCATTGCAATTTAAGAAGATTTCAAAATTCCCGAGTGTGCGCCGCGATTTGGCCATCGTCGTCGACGAAAGCGTGCCTCTCGCAGTTTTGCAGGAAAATGTTACTGTTAGCGCGTCAGGCCTATTAAGCGAGCTGCGGGTGTTCGATGTCTATCGAGGCCCGGGCGTAGAATCTGGACGAAAAAGTATCGCTTTAGGCTTGATTTTACAGGACTCTTCCCGCACTCTTACTGACGTTGACGCAGACGCCGTGGTGACCGCAGTGGTTGCGTCGGTTACGGGATGAATTGAGCGCCACAATAAGAGATCAATAAGCATGGCAGCCCTGACCAAGGCAGAGATGGCCGAAGCCCTATTCGATCAATTGGGGCTGAACAAACGCGAAGCACGGGAACTCGTGGATTTATTCTTCGAGGAAATTCGCGCCGCGTTGTCTTCCGGGGAGCAAGTCAAACTCTCCGGCTTCGGCAATTTCGATTTGCGGGACAAGAACCGGCGTCCGGGCCGCAATCCTAAAACCGGCGAAGAAATACCCATCAGCGCCCGTCGCGTCGTTACATTCCGTCCCGGCCAGAAATTAAAGGCCCGCGTCGAGGCGTATGCTGGAACCAAGCAATAATAGCGAATTACCGCCGATCCCGGGAAAGCGCTACTTCACCATCGGCGAAGTCAGCGACCTGTGCGGGGTCAAACCGCATGTTCTGCGCTACTGGGAGCAGGAATTCCCGCAGCTCAAGCCCGTCAAGCGGCGCGGCAACCGCCGCTACTATCAGCGCCAGGACGTGCTGATCATTCGGCAAATACGCAGCTTGCTGTATGAACAGGGCTTTACCATCGGCGGAGCACGGAACCGTCTCACCGGCGACGATGCGCAGGTGGACCTCAATCAGAGCCAGCAGCTCATCCATCAGATGAGGCTGGAGTTGGAAGAGCTGATCAAGATTCTTCGCCGCTAGCCCTCGGCACGGTGATGTTGACCGGTTGACGGTACTCGCCCGAGAGGCTGAGCCGTTGGCCGGCAACGAGGCAGCAGTTGCCGGCCAACGGCTCAGCCTCTCGGGCGAATTCTCTTACCAGTCAACATCACGGCGCCAAAGGCAACTCGAACTGCTCCCTCTGCGCGGTGATGTACGTCGGCCCAGTGCGCACGGTCTCGACGACGAAAGGTAAGAATTGGTCGGGGCGACAAGATTCGAACTTGCGACCCCTTGCACCCCATGCAAGTGCGCTACCAGGCTGCGCCACGCCCCGACCGAGGGACCGAATGATAGCCTAAAAGGGCTTCGAAAACTTGAGTGCCGCTGTTCCCGACCGGAAAGCTACCTCGGCACGGTGATGTTGACCGGTTCGCACGCGCCTGGCGTTCCTTGACGGACAAAATCTGACAGAGAATTCTGACGCCACATTGCGACAGGCGGCGATGTTCGGCGCGCCCTCTCGAGGCAACTATGTGGCAAACAATGCCGCATTGCGGTGCAGGAATTCAAAATGAAACATCGGCTGGATCCATGGGCACTCGTGTTGGCCGGCGGGGACGGCAGCCGATTGCAAAGTCTCACCCAGAATAACGAGGGTGTTTCGGTGCCGAAGCAGTTTTGCTCCTTGCAAGGCGGCCCAAGTCTGCTGGCTGCCGCCTTGAATCGAGCCGGCGCCATCGCGCCTCGGGATCGCCTATGCGCCATCGTCGCGGGCCAACACCGGCAATGGTGGGCCGACGGCACGCTCGACGACCTGCCCGATTCCAATATCTTCGTGCAGCCGAGCAATCGCGGCACGGCTCACGGCGTTCTATTGCCATTGGTCAAAATCGCCGCACGCGATCCGAATGCCATCGTCGTCTTGCTGCCGGCGGATCATTATTTTCGGAACGAGGCAACGATTGCGGCGTCGCTGTCTCGAGCGACAGTCCTCGCCGCCGAGAACTCCGATGCCATTCACCTGTTGGGCGTCGAGCCCGATGCCGCGGATTCTGAACTTGGATATATTCTGCCGTCCCCGAATGCGCGATGCCGATCGCGACGAATCGTGCGCTTCGTTGAAAAGCCCAAAGTGGCCCAGGCCCGCCGCCTCATTGAACTCGGCGCGCTGTGGAATGTTTTCATCATTGCCGCATCCGTCCGCACACTGTTGAGCCTTTACAGCCCTTCCTTCGATGCGACGATCGCCGCCATGCGCGATGCCGAGGGAGCGGAACTCGATGAGCTCTATCGCTCGCTTCCCGAGATTGATTTCTCGCGCGACATACTCGAGGGAAACGAAGCCAAGCTGCGCGTACTGACGGTGCCTCGGTGTGGATGGAGCGATCTCGGTACTATTGACCGGATTGCTCTCATGGTGCGGTATTTCGAGGAAGAGCGCGCCGTCCTGGGGCGTTCCCCCGATGCGCCAAACATGACTCCCCCCCGGGGGAGCCTGATGGGCGAATATATCCGGCGCCACAGCCGGGCCGAAGAGCCGCTTTCCTTCTCTCACCCGCCTGCATTGATCTTTGGACCGAATCTGTGGACTCATGAGGCAAAGCTGCCTTAGCGAGCATACTCGACGATGCACACATAGAGCCTGTAGAAAACGAGAAATAATGAAAGGGCCGTCCCTAAGGATAGGCCCTTCGGTATGATCGATTGTCATCATGGACACAAAAAAATACGACGTTCTGACGCTCGGCGCCGGCGCTGCGGGTCTCGCTGCCGCCCGCAGGCTGGCCGAGGCGGGCATGCGCGTCGCCGTGGTCGAGGCGCGCGGCCGGATCGGCGGGCGGATTTTTACCGAGCACGTGCCCCTCGGAAACTCCACGCGATTCCCGGTGGAATTGGGCGCGGAGTTCGTGCATGGCCTGCCGCCGGCCCTCTGGTCTCTGATTGGCGAGGCAAAACTCGCGGCCTACGAACTCGAGGGTGGCCGGCTGTGCTTCGACGATGGCCTGCTGAAACCCTGTTCGGAGGAACAGCATGACGCAACTGCGGTGCTCGATGAAATGACGCACTGGCTGGCGAATCAACCTTCGGACGTGGATGCGACGTTCGCGGACTATTTGCGGCTGGAGGGGATAGAGGCGCCGACGGCCGAGCGGGCCGCTGCATATGTCGAATCGTTCAATGCCGCGGATCGTAACGTCATCAGCGTCGCGGCGCTGGCGCAGCAACAGCGCGCGGAAGAAGCCATACAAAGCGATCGAATTTTTCATGTCGTGCAAGGATATGACGCCGTGCCGAAATTCCTTGCGGAGCGCTTTATTTCCGCAGGCGGCAGTCTTTTTCTGGGCAAAACGGTCCGTAAAATCCACTGGACGCCCGGGGCTGTGAGCATGAGCGGCAGCGACGAAGCGGGTCGCGCCTTCGAACTGCATGCGGATCGCGCAGTGCTGACGCTGCCGTTGGGCGTGCTGCAGGCCGCGACGGTGCAGTTCGATCCTCTACCTCGGCAAATAATGCTTCAAGCGCGAAAACTGGCGATGGGACCGGTTCGCCGCGTAACCTTGGTATTTCAGTCGAAGTTCTGGAACGAGCCGGGGCGGCCACGCTCGCGCCTCAGCCCGGAGAATGGGTCGCATGACTTCAGCTTTCTTTTTGCTCACAAAGAAGTACTACCCGTGTGGTGGACTCCGATGCCCGATGCCGCGCCCGTGATCACCGCCTGGACGGCTGGACCAAAAGCGTTGGCGCTCGAGGCGAGGACCGGCGAAAATTCCGCTGCGCTGCTGAATGAATGTTTGACCGCGTTGGCGACGATATTCGGGGTGTCGGTACGGGCTCTTGAAGGCGCTCTCGTGAGCTGGCATACGCACGACTGGCAGGCGGACCCGTATGCGCGGGGCGCCTATAGCTACGCGCCTGCAGGCGCACGCGGCGCGTCCGAGAAGATGACCGAGCCGGTGGAGGGCACGCTGTTTTTTGCCGGCGAGCACACTGACACGCAGGGGCACTGGGGAACGGTTCACGGAGCCTTGGGCAGCGGGACGCGTGCGGCAACGCAGCTCCTGGCAGTTGGCCATCCATGAAGAAGAATTTCGGCTCTAAGACTGTCCCCGGCACGGCACGCGGAGGTTTCCCCCTGCCGCCGAAGCCCCTGTTCGGATTCCTGCTGGCGCTGACCGCAGTCGTGGCGATCGCGCTGGTATCCTATCTGTCGCTGCAGGCAACCATCTCCGCATCCAGAAACCTCACGCAGAGCGTCGAAGTGCTGGGGCAATTGAATACCGTGCTATCGACCTTGAAGGATGCGGAAACCGGCCAGCGCGGTTATCTGCTGACAGGGGACGAGGGCTATCTCGAGCCTTACTCGAGTGCGGTTGCGGCGCTTCCCGGCGAGTTCGGCACGCTGCGCGGCCTGATCGCGAATCGGCCGCAGCAGAAAAAACGGCTCGAAGCGCTCGAGTCTCTTGCCGATCAAAAGATGAGCGAACTGCGGCAGACGGTCGAGCTGCGACGCGCCGGTCAGAGCTCCGCCGCACTCATCGTCGTTCGCAGCGACCGGGGCAAGATCCTCATGGATGGCGTTCGCGCGGTGATGGGCGATATGGATGTCTCGGAGCGGCAGCTGATAGGCCAGCGCAGCGACGACTGGCGAAGTGCCGGCGCTATTTCTTTGGCAGTGACTGTGGGCGGGTCCGGCGTTCTGCTGGTTCTCATTGCATTCGCCGCGATCGTGGTTTCCCGGGATTATCGCAAGGAGCAACTCGAATCCTGGCTGCGCATCGGCCAGATGGGCTTGAGCGAACAGCTGCAGGGAGACCAGGTGCTCGCCCAGCTGGGCCACAAGCTGCTGGGTTTTCTGGCAGCCCGTCTGGATGCCCAGGTGGGTGCGGTCTACATCGCCGAAGCGGGTCAATTTCGCCGGTTCGCTGGCTACGCCATACCCGCGGGCGCCGATACGCCCGTCGTCAGACCCGGCGATGGCCTGCTAGGACAGGCGGTCAAGGAAAATCGAGCCATGCGCGTGCACGATGTTCCGCCCGGCTACCTGCAGATTGCATCGGGTGTCGGGCAGGGAGCGCCGGGCGTACTGCTGATCGCTCCAGCGAGCGTCGACGGGGTCGTGCACGCGGTGACGGAATTCGGCTTTTTCGGTGCCGTGGATGAGGCCAAGGCCGAGCTTCTGGTGCGGGTGTCCGAATCGATTGCGGTCGCGGTGCGTGCATCGAAAGATCGGCAGCGGCTGGAGGAACTTCTGCAGGAAACGCAGCGGCAAGCAGAGGAGTTGCAGGCGGGCCAGGAAGAGCTGCGCGTCAACAATGAGGAGCTCGAAGAGCAGGGGCGCGCACTCAGGGAGTCGCAGGCACAGCTCGAGTCGCAGCAGGCGGAGCTCGAGCAGATCAATACCCGGCTCGAGGAACAGACGCAGCTGCTCGAACATCAGAAGGATGCGCTCGCCGAATCGACCGGTATCCTTACCGTCAAGTCGGAGGAGCTGCGGCGCGCGAATGAATACAAGAGCGAATTTCTCGCCAACATGAGTCATGAGCTGCGCACGCCTCTCAATTCCACCCTCATTCTCTCGAAATTGCTGGCCGACAACAAAGATGGGAATTTGACCGAGCAGCAGGTGAAATTTGCGCGCACCATCACGTCGGCCGGCAACGATCTGCTGAATCTGATCAACGATGTCCTCGACCTGTCGAAAATCGAAGCAGGCAAAATCGATCTGTCGTCCGAGCCGGTGTCGGTGGCCCAGGCCGTCGAGGCTCTCCTGAAGGTGTTTCAGCCGGAAGCCGAGCAGAAGCAGCTGCGCTTTTCGGCAACCATCGAGCCCGGAGTGCCGGCGGAAATCGACAGCGATCCGCAGCGCCTGGGGCAAATACTCAAGAATCTGGTGTCGAACGCACTCAAGTTCACGGAACAAGGCGAAGTGAGCGTGCGAGTCTTCTCCTCGGAGCCGGGTTCCGTGTGCTTCGCAGTGCGCGATACCGGCGTCGGCATAGCGCCGCATCAGCAGGCGGTGATATTCGAGGCATTCCGCCAGGCCGATGGCAGCATTCACCGCAAGTTCGGCGGCACGGGATTAGGCTTGTCCATCTCCCGCGATCTGGCGGCCTTGCTGGGTGGCTCGATTATCGTGCAAAGCACGCCCGGTGCCGGCAGCGTATTCACCCTGACTTTACCTGTCGTGCACGGCGCCGCCGACAGCGCCTCTCCGGCCGTGATCGAACGCGAGCCCGTTCGGGAGCCGGCGGCCACGGTGGGGCCGGCCACCCTAGGGCCGGCAACGATAGAGGATGACCGCGAGTCGCTCACCCCCGGAGGGCGGCTCATTCTGGTGGTCGAGGATGATCCGGCATTCGGCATGATCTTGCGCGATCTCGTGCGCGAGATGGGCTTTCAGTGCGTCGTGTCGCAGAGAGCGAACGATGGGCTGATCGCAGCCTTGCAATTCCGGCCGAGCGCGATACTGCTGGATATCCGACTTCCCGATCATTCCGGGCTGGGCGTCCTGGATCAATTGAAGCGCAACCCCCGGACCCGGCATATTCCGGTGCACGTGGTGTCGGTGTCGGATTACAAGCAAGAAGCCATGGAAATGGGTGCAGTCGGCTACGCGTTGAAGCCTGCCAAGCGCGAGGAGCTGGTGGACGCGCTCAAGCGCCTGGAGGCGAAGTTCTCGCAAAGCCTGCGGCGCGTGCTGGTCGTCGAGGACGATTCGCGTCAGCGCGAAAGCATCCGGCACCTGCTCGCCATCGACGGTGTGCAGGTTACCGGCGTCGCGAGCGCCGGCGAGGCGCTTCGAGAACTCGGTGAGACGACATTCGATTGCATGGTCGTGGATTTCAATTTGCCCGATTACAGCGGCTATGATCTGCTCGAGAAAATGTCCCAGCGGCATGACGGAGCGTTCCCGCCGGTCATCGTCTACACCGGGCGGGCTCTGACCCGGGATGAAGAACAGCGGCTGAGGCGCTTTTCGAGATCCATCATCATCAAAGGCGCGCGCTCTCCGGAGCGGCTGCTGGATGAAGTCACGCTGTTTCTGCATCAGATCGAGTCCAGTTTGCCGCCGGACCGCCAGCAGATGCTGCAAACAGCGCGCAACAGGGAAAGCAGCCTGGAAGGCCGGCGCATCCTCGTCGTCGAGGACGATGTGAGGAATATATTTGCGCTATCGAGCGTCCTCGAGCCGAAGGGGATGTCCGTAAGCATCGCGCGTAACGGCCGGGAGGCCATCGACGCGCTGGCGCGAGCCTCGCAGGATCCCTCGCTGTCCATCGATCTGGTGCTCATGGATATCATGATGCCGGAGATGGATGGATTCAGCGCCATGCGGGAGATCCGCAAGCGCAGCGAGTGGAAGAGCTTGCCTATCATCGCGCTGACGGCCAAGGCCATGAAGGACGATCACGAGAAATGCCTCGCGGCCGGCGCCAACGACTATATTGCCAAGCCCCTGGACGTAGAAAAGCTCCTCTCCCTGGTGCGAGTATGGATGCCGAAATAGACGGCGCATCCGGCGCGGCGGGGCCGGAATTCGAGATCGAGCTCGAGTTGCTGATCGAGGCCATCTACCGCCTGTATCATTATGATTTCCGCGCTTACGCCGTGGCTTCACTGCGGCGCCGGCTGAGGGCGGCGATGGTCCGTTTCGCGTGTCAAACACTTTCCCAGCTGCAAGACAAGGTCATGCATGATCCGGCCATGCTGCCCCTACTGCTGGATTTCCTCACCATCCAGGTCAGCGAGATGTTCCGCGACCCTGGGTATTTTGGCGCGCTGCGCGCGCAAGTGGTGCCGCTGCTGCGTACCTATCCGTCGCTCAAGGTGTGGGTGGCCGGCTGCAGCACGGGAGAAGAGGCCTATTCGTTCGCAATTTTGCTGCGTGAAGAAGGGCTGCTCGCCAAAACCCTCATCTATGCAACGGACATCAATCCCCGCGCGCTGCAGAAGGCAGCGGCGGGGATATACGATGTGGAGCGCATCGCGAGTTTCACGGCGAATCATCATCGATCGGGCGCACCAGCCTCGCTTTCCGAGTACTACACGGCGGCCTATGGCGGAGCAGTCTTCGACAAATCGCTGAAGGAGCACATCGTCTTTTCCGATCACAGTCTCGCCACGGACAGCGTCTTCGCGGAAGTTCAGCTCGTGTCGTGCCGTAATGTGCTCATCTATTTCAATCGTGCCTTGCAGGATCGGGCGTTCGGCCTGTTTCAGGAAGCGCTCTGCCGCGGCGGGTTCCTCGGCATAGGCTCGAAGGAATCGCTGCGATTTTCCTCTCATGCGGACAGCTTCACCGAGTTCGTCCGGGACGAGAGAATATTTCAGAAGCGCGCCGCATCGTGAAGCCGGACATTTCACTCGGTGAACGGGTCGACGCGGTGGTCATCGGCGCATCCGCCGGTGGGGTGGAGGCGCTTGCGGCACTCCTTCCCGCCCTGCCGCCTGATTCGAGAGCTGCGATTTTCATCGTGCTGCACCTTCCGCGGGACAAGCCCAGCCTGCTCGTGGAAATATTTGCACCCAAGTGCGCGCTGCCCGTGCGCGAAGCGCAGGACAAGGAACCTGTGGCGCCGGGAACCGTATACTTCGCGCCGAGCAACTATCACTTGCTCGTGGACCAGGGCCCGCAGACGGCTTTGTCCGCGGACGACCTCGTGCATCACTCCCGTCCTTCGGTGGATGTACTGTTCGAGTCGGCCGCGGACATATATGGAGACCGTCTCGCAGGAATCATACTCACCGGCGCGAACGAGGACGGTTCGGCGGGACTGGCGGCCATCCATGATCGCGGCGGCATCACGGTGGTGCAGCAGCCGGAGACCGCTCATTCTCCGCAGATGGCCCTGTCGGCGCTCAAATTGAGGCCGGCGCATCGGGTGCTGCCGCTCGATGGCATCGTGGATCTATTGGGAACGCTTAAATCCAGGGGAATGAAGTGCTAGTGCCGCTGCCGGTGAAATGCCTGATCGTCGATGACATGGAGGAGAATCTCCTGGCACTTTCGGCACTGCTGGAAGGCGGCGATGTGCAACTGTTGACGGCGCGATCGGGCGCCGAAGCCCTGGAGCTCGCTCTTCTTCACGATGTCGCGCTGGCCTTTCTCGACGTTCAAATGCCGGAAATGGACGGTTTCGAGCTTGCCGAGCTGCTGCGCGGTAGCGAGCGTACGCGCCACATACCCCTCATCTTCGTCACGGCGGGGGCGCGCGAACAGACGCGCCTCTTCAAAGGGTACGAGCTGGGGGCCGTCGATTTCATCTACAAGCCGATCGAGCCACTCATCGTCAAGAACAAGGCCGACGTATTCTTCGAGCTATATCGCCAAAGGCGGCAACAGGCGCTCGAACTGCAGGAGCGCACTGAAACCCTGCGTCTCAATGAAATGTTCAGCGCGTTGCTGGCCCACGACTTGCGCAATCCCTTGAGCGCAATTCTTGCGTCCGCACAAGTGCTGCTGAAGCGTACCGAGGATCGAGCCGCATTGGAGACCGCGGAGAGAATAATAACCAGCGGCAAGCGGATGGGTCGCCTGATCGAGGACATGCTCGATCTGGCACGCGCGCGCTTGGCCGGTGGGATCGTCGTCAAGCCGCAGCCCACGGATTCCAGGGCACTCATCGAGAGGGTCGTCCGCGAGCATCAAGCGGCGGCGCCGGCCCGGGTCATCGAGTGCGTTTACGAGGGTAACTGCAGCGGTGTTTGGGATCCCGAGCGCATCGCGCAGGTGGCGTCCAACTTGATCGGCAATGCACTCAAGCACGGCAAGCCGGATGTGCCGGTCCGCGTTCTGCTCGACGGAGAAGTGGCCGACAGCGTATCGCTGGTGGTGAGAAACGGCGGCACGATTCCGCCCGACGTGTTGACGCACCTGTTCGATCCATTTCGTGGCCAGCGCGCAGGCCGCGGCGAGGGTCTGGGCCTCGGGCTATACATCGTCAATCAGATCGTGCAGGCGCACCAAGGCACGGTGCAAGTCGCTACGGAACGGAACGATGAGACATCATTTCGCGTTCACCTCCCGCGCGCATCGTGAGCGAAACCACAGACAACTTCGTGCGCGTGCGGGGCGCCCGCGACCATAACCTCAAGAACGTGAACGTCGATGTGCCGAGGAATTCGCTGGTGGTGTTCACGGGGATCTCAGGGTCGGGCAAGTCGTCGCTGGCCTTCGGCACTCTGTATGCGGAGGCGCAGCGCCGCTATTTCGAGTCGGTGAGCCCTTATGCGCGCCGTCTCATCGACCAGATCGCCGTTCCCGATGTCGATTCCATCGAAGGATTACCGCCGGCGGTGGCTCTGCAGCAGCAGCGCGGCGCAGCGAGCACGCGCTCCTCCGTCGGCAGCATCACCACGATCTCGAATCTATTACGCATGCTGTACTCACGCGTCGGCGACTATCCGCAGGGACAGGCATTGCTGTATGCGGAGGATTTCTCACCCAATACCCCGCAGGGCGCCTGCCCCAACTGTCATGGCCTCGGCCACGTGTACGATGTCAGCGAGGCCGCGATGGTGCCCGACGACTCCCTCACCATTCGCGATCGCGCCATTGCGGCGTGGCCGCCGGCTTGGCATGGGCAAAACTTGCGCGACATTCTGGTGACGCTGGGATATGACATCGATATACCCTGGCGCAAGCTATCGAAGAAAGACCGGGACTGGATTCTGTACACGGATGAACAGCCCACGGTGCCCGTATATGCCGGCTTTACACCGGCGGAAACGCGCAGGGCGCTGCGACGCAAGATGGAGCCGAGCTACCAAGGCACCTTCACCGGCGTCCGTAAATATGTGCTGCAGACTTTTCGAACCACGCAAAGCCCGCTCATGAAGAAACGCGCCGCTCGCTTCATGAGCGCCGCGCTATGTCCTGTCTGTCATGGTAAGAGGCTGAAGCGCGCCGCGTTGTCGGTGACTTTCGCCGGCTGCGACATTGCGGCCATTTCGCATCTGCCGATGCGCGAGCTCGCGATACGGCTGGCCGGGGCTGTGGTTCAGGGTCGCGGACGCTCGGCGTGGCCGCCGGAGCAGCGGTTGGCGGCCGAGCGTATCATCGCCGGTATCGATGACCGCATTGCGACCCTGCGGCACCTGGGTCTTGATTATTTATCGCTGGAACGCATTGCCCCGACCTTGTCGCCCGGCGAATTGCAACGGCTGCGTCTGGGGACGCAAATTCGCTCCAATCTCTTCGGCGTCGTCTATGTACTGGACGAGCCGTCGGCGGGTCTTCACCCCTCCGATACCGAAGCCCTGCTCATAGCACTGCGGCAACTGAAAGAAAGCGGCAATTCGTTGTTCGTGATCGAACATGACCTGGATGTGATGCGCCGCGCAGAATGGATAGTGGATGTCGGACCGGGCGCCGGCGCCTACGGCGGCGAAGTGCTCTACAGCGGCCCACTGGCGGGGCTGCGAGAGGTAAGAGAATCGCTGACGTCGCATTATGTGTTTGCCGATGCGCAACCGATATCGCGCGAACCGCGTACTGCGCGCGGCTGGCTGCATTTGCACCAGATCACCCGCAACAATCTGCGCGCCGTCAACGTGGCTTTTCCACTCGGCGTACTGACGGCCGTGACCGGCGTGTCGGGTGCCGGTAAATCAAGCCTCGTGAGTTCTGCGCTCATCGATCTGCTGGCCGACCGAATCGTCAGCCATACAGCGGTGGTACAGGAAGAAGCGGCCGACGTGCCGGCACTGAGCGCAGCGCAGAGCACCCAGGGGCGCTTGGGCGACGGCGCCGAGCTCGTACAGCGGGTGGTGGCGGTGGATCAACGGCCCATCGGCCGCACCCCCCGCTCGAATCTGGCGACCTATACCGGCTTCTTCGATGAGGTTCGCCGCCTCTTCGCAATGACCGGCGCCGCCAAGGCGCGGCGCTATTCCGCCAGCCGTTTCTCATTCAACGTGCAAGGGGGCCGTTGCGAGACCTGCGAGGGCGAGGGTTTCGTGAGCGTGGAGCTGCTGTTCATGCCCAGCGTCTACGCGCCATGTCCTGTCTGTCATGGAACTCGTTTCAATGAAGCGACGCTCAAGGTTCAGTTCCACGGTAAAAATATCGCCGAGGTGCTGGCGTTGAGCGTCGATGAGGCCTGTGGTTTCTTTGCCGAACATGCCGCCATTTACCGCCCTTTGAAGCTGCTGCAGGACATTGGGCTGGGTTATCTGCGCCTGGGCCAGCCTGCCACCGAGCTGTCGGGCGGCGAGGCGCAGCGCGTTAAATTGGCGACGGAATTGCAGCGAATGCCGCGCGGCGCGACCCTGTATGTCATCGATGAGCCCACCATCGGCTTGCATCCCGCGGATGTGGATAAGCTGATGATCCAGCTCGAGGCATTCGTGGATGCCGGCAACACCGTGATTGTCGCCGAGCATGAGATGCGGGTGGCGGCGAGGGCGGATTGGATCATCGACTTGGGCCCCGGCGCCGGCGATGCCGGCGGCCGAATCGTCGCGGAGGGGACTCCGCAAAGTGTCGCGGCGAATCCGGCCAGCAAGACCGCCGCGTATCTGGCACCGCTGTTGGGCTTCGTTTAGGAGCCGTCCGACAATCCCTCTGGGCCTGTCCCTACAGCAAGGGGCCGCCGGCAGCAGATAGAGTTCTGCGGGTACGCCCATGCAAGCTGAAACCCCCGGCCGCACACGATCGAACTCGGGCACCGTGAGACTCGCGCAGCGGACGATCGTTGCTTGGTTTTCGCACGATGCAGCGAGCATGGGTGCGTCCTTGTCTTTTTATACGCTGTTCTCCATCGCGCCAGTTCTGCTGATTGCCACCTGGATTGCGGGCATAGTTCTCGACAAGGATGTCGTCCATCGCCAGATCGTCGCGCAAATGCGTAATCTCATCGGAGATGCGGGTGCGGGCGCCGTGAGCGCTCTCCTGGCGGGATCGACGACGCACTTGGGCAGCGGCATTTTCGCCAGCGTCATCGGCATAGTGTCTCTTCTCGTCGGCGCGACCAGCGTATTTGCGGAGCTGCAGCATGCCCTGGATCGCGTGTGGGGCAGCGTCGCGAGCAGCACTGCCTCGCACAGCGACAGCAGTGGGGTATGGCGATATCTACGTACCCGGCTTCTTTCTTTCGGACTCATCTTGGGCGTGGGGTTCCTACTGCTCGTCTCATTGGTCCTGAGTGCGGCGCTGGCCGCGATAGCCGCCTGGTTCGAAACTCTAGTGGTGCAATGGCAGGGCATTCTCTGGGCAGCCGACACCGTCATGGGACTGGGCATTGCCACCTTATTGTTCGCCATGATTTTCAAATTCCTGCCCCGCACGCCGGTCGCATGGGGAGACGTGTGGATCGGCGCATTGGTCACTGCGGCACTATTCAGCGTCGGCAAGGCACTGATCGGGGTGTATCTGAGTAAAAGCGTGTTCATGAGCGGCTACGGGGTGGCGGGGTCGTTTTTGATACTGCTGTTGTGGATCTACTATTCCGCGCAAATATTTTTGTTGGGAGCGGAATTCACCCGGGCGTTTGCCTATGGGCAGGGATCCCTCCGGAACTCCGCGGATCCTGAGATAGCTCGACGGAAATAGCCATTGCGGAGCAGGGGGTGTGCGGGTAGAAGGCTGCGTTGTGCGATGCAGCACGGGAGACGTTGACAGTCGAATCATTGAGAGGATAATAGCTGCCTAAGCAGTAAATGCCGAGGCAATAGATGTCTAAGCAGCATTATCACTCCTCCACCTACCGGGCGCAGTCGAGCATCGGATACCTGGTCAAGCGCGCCTGGGGCAGGATGCTGGATGCGATGGAGCCGGCGCTCGAGGCGCATGGCTTCACCTTCGTGCAGTACCAGATCATGGTGGGGCTGCGAGACGGCATCGCGGTGAACCCCAAGGACCTCTGTGCTCAGATCCGTCACGACAGCGGGGCGCTGACCCGGGTCATCGATCAGCTGGCGGAGCGCGGCTTGCTCGAACGCTCTCGCAGGGATCGCGACCGCCGGAAAGTGGAATTGGAACTCACCCCGGCCGGCCGGGAGGTGGTTGAAAGCCTGATACCGCTGGTAGTGGACAAGCTCAATCTCTCCCTCGCCGAATTCTCGACAGACGAGGTGAAGGAACTCACGCGTCTGCTGCTCAAACTCAATGACAGCTTGCAGTTGGCCGACGAACCGGCCGCGAGCGCGGAGTCTTAGGAGCGGCTATGCGCATCACAATCTCACTATTGCTCGGCACCGCTTTACTCGCGGGGTGCGTGTTGCCGCCGAAGGAAAGTCCCCATCCACAGGCGCTCGAAGGCGATAAGGTGGGGCTGGCCGGCGTGGCGGTGGAACCGGCCGCGGATGGCTGGTGGGATTCATTCCAGGATCCGCAGCTCGACAGGCTGATCCGTGCGGGACTGAAAGACAGTCCGACCTTGGTGCAGGCGCAGGCGCGAGTAGCAGCGGCCCTCGCGCAGACGCAGTCGGCGCAATCGGCTTTGCTGCCGCATGCCAGCTTCGGTGCCGCTGCATCGTATCAGCGGGGGCCCGAGAATTATTTCATCCCGCCGCCATACGCCGGGAACAGCTTCTGGTTGGGCCAAGCTGGCGCCACCTTGGGCTGGGATGCGGATTTCTGGGGACGGCAGGCGAATGCGGTGCGCCGTGCGCAGGCGCTCACGCAGTCCGCACAACTCGACGTGGACAACGCCAGGCTGATGCTGGCAGGCGCCATCACCCAGGCCTACGTCGATCTATACCGCCAAAATGCGCTGGCAGATATTGCACAGCGCTCCGAGGCGCAGCGGCAGGACATCGTGAATATCACACGCCGACGGGTTGCGGCCGGTCTCGACACGCGGCTGGAGCTGCGGCAAGCCGAAGGCCAGCTGCCGCAGGCGCGCGTGGCGCGCGCACAGGCGCAGGCTGCCGCGGATCTTGCTGTGCATCGGCTCGCGGTCCTGACCGGTCAAGGAGCCGATGCCTATGGGTCGATTGTCCGGCCCGCCTTCAATGTGGAAACGGCACTGCCCGTGCCGACGGCGCTGCCCATCAATCTGCTGGCGCGCCGGCCGGATGTGCTGGCGGCTCGCTTGAACGTGGCGGCCGCCGACGCACAGCGCCTCAGCGATAAGGCGGCGTTCTATCCGGATGTGAACCTGAAGGGTGTGGCGGGTATCGGCGCCTTTGGGCTCAACAATCTGGTGCAGTGGAGCGCTCGCGGGTACGGCGGAGGCCCGGTGATTTCGCTGCCGCTGTTCGACGGCGGCCGGCTGCGCGCGCAATATCGCGGCAGCGAGGCGCAGCTCGATGCGGCGATTGCCGATTACAATGACACGGTACTGCATGCGGTGCAGCAGACCTCCGATCAAATCACCCAGCTGGATGCGTTGGCGCGCGAGCGGCTCGATCAGCAGCAAACGCTCGAGGCCAATGAAGCGGCCTATCAATTGGCCGAAGAACGCTACAAGGCGGGACTGGCGAGCTATCTGTCGGTGCTGAACGCGGAAACTCAGGTACTCATCGCCCGCCAGACCATGGTGGACATTCTCGCCAGCCAGGCCGTGGCGCGCGTGACTCTGTTGCTCGCCGTGGGCGGCAGCTTCGATCCTCACTCTTCCGGTGCACTCGCCGCTGCGGGCGGCACATCCATTTCCAACTCGACCTTGTCGCGGATTACGCCATGAACGAACAAACCCCCGTCGAATCTCGTCCCAACCAATCTCCCGGCCGCGCGCGCCGCGCCGGATTGTGGAGCCTGGGCACCGTCGTCGTCCTGTGCGGCGTCGGTTACCTGGCTTATTGGCTCTTGGACGGCCGTTATTTCGAATCCACGGACGATGCCTACGTCAACGGCGATGTGGTGCAAATCACCAGCGAAATGCCCGGCACGGTGCTCACGCTGAACGCCGACGACACCCAGCCGGTGCGCGCCGGACAGACCTTGCTGGAACTCGATCCGGCGGATGCGAAGATTGCCGAGGCGAATGCGGAAGCCGACCTTGCCCGCGCGGTGCGCCAGGTGCGCGGCCTGTTTGCGCAGAGCAGCGAGCTTCGCGCACTGATCGAGCAGCGGGAGCAATCGGCACGCACGGCCGAGGATGACTTGCAGCGCCGCGGCGGCCTGATCGCGGACGGCGCCATCTCGGCGGAAGAGCTCTCACACGCGCGCGATGCCGTCACCTCGTCGCGCGCCAATCTCACCGCGGCGCGGCAGCAGCTGAGCCAGACCATCGCGCAGATCGACGGTACCACCATCGCCGATCATCCTCAGGTGCTGGCGGCCGCGGCCGCCGTGCGCAATGCGGCATTGGCTTTGCATCGCACGGAAATCGTCTCGCCCGTCACCGGCGTGATCGCCAAGCGTTCGGTACAGGTGGGAGAGCGCGTTGCCGCGGGCACGCCGCTGCTGGCGGTGGTGCCGCTCGATGATGTGTGGGTGGACGCCAATTTCAAGGAAGTGCAGCTCGAGCGCATGCACAACGGGCAACCGGTGACCGTGCGCACCGACCTGTACGGCCGCAGCGTGACCTATCATGGACACGTGGTCGGCATCGCCGCCGGCAGCGGCAACGCATTTGCGTTGCTGCCCTCGCAGAACGCCTCGGGCAACTGGATCAAGATCGTGCAGCGCTTGCCCGTGCGCATTCTTCTGGATCCCGCCGAACTCAAGGCGCATCCCTTGCGCGTGGGGCTCTCGACCACGGTGCGCGTGGACTTGCACGACACGTCGGGTCCGCTGGTGACCATGGCGGTACGCAATGTTCCGCAGCCGAAGCAGGCGAGCGCCGGCGATGATCCTGGAGTCGATGTGCGCATTGCGGCCATCATCTCCGACAATGCCGGACCCAAGGCGCACGAGCCCATAAAGCTCAGCCGATCGGGAGATGCGCCCACCCAAGGGGATGCGCCCGGGCATCATTCGGCGGGGGCTCCCCTTCACACGGTGATGTTGACCGGTAGCCCGTGAGCGCGAACGCCGCCATCGACGCGCCGGCCGCGCTGGAAGGGAGCGGCAAGGCACTCACCGCGCTGGCCTTGGCCTTGGGCACCTTCATGCAGGTGCTCGATACGTCGATCGCCAACGTATCGATCCCGACCATTTCCGGCAACTTGGGTGTAAGTTCGGATCAAGGTACCTGGGTGATCACCTCGTTTGCGGTCGCCAATGGCGTGTCCGTGCCGCTCACCGGCTGGCTCATGCAGCGTTTCGGCGTGGTGCGCACCTTCGTCGTTTCGGTGGTGCTGTTTACCATCGCCTCGCTGCTGTGCGGGTTCGCGTGGAGCCTGCCGTCCTTGATTGCGTTTCGCGTCCTGCAAGGCGGCGTATCGGGACCCATGATTCCCGGCAGCCAGGCGCTGCTCATCAATGTATTCGGGCCGCACAAGCGGCCGACGGCGCTGGCCATCTGGTCGGTGACGACACTGGTCGCTCCCATCGCCGGGCCTTTGCTCGGCGGCTACATCTCCGACAACTATGTCTGGCCCTGGATATTCCTCATCAACATTCCGGTGGGCGCATTCTGCGCATTCATTTGCTGGAGAAATCTCAAATCCCACGAGACGCCGACCCGTAAATTGCCCATCGACCGCGTCGGTCTTGCTCTGCTCTTCATCTGGGTGGGTGCGCTGCAGATCATGCTGGACAAGGGCAAGGATCTGGACTGGTTTCATTCGTCGTTGGTCGTCACGCTGCTGATCGTCACCCTCATTGCCTTTGCGGCCTGGCTGATATGGGAGCTCACCGAGGATCATCCCATCGTCGATCTCAGCCTGTTCAAGTCGCGCAGTTTCTCGCTTGGCACCATCGCCTTTTGCCTGGGATATGCCGTGTTCTTCGGCAACATCGTCTTGATGCCGCTGTGGCTGCAAAGCTTCCTGGGCTACACGGCGACCTGGGCGGGCCTGGTGTCGGCGCCGAGCGGAGTGAGCGCCATACTGACTTCGATGCTGGTAGGGCGCATGATGCGCCGCTTCGATCCCCGCGTGCTCGCGGCCACTTCGTTCGCACTGTATGCGATTTCCTATTTCATGCGTGCGGGACTCACGACCAATGCGAGCTACTTCGCCTTCATGATGCCGCAGTTGGTGCAAGGGTTCGCCATGGGCACATTCTTCGTCGCCATGCTGGCGGTGATCTTCGACGGCCTCCCCCCGCATAAGATCCCCGCGGCTTCGGGGCTGTCGAACTTTCTTCGCATTACCGCGGCCGGTTTCGCGACCTCCCTGACCACCACCTTCTGGGACCGGCGTGAAGCACTGCATCAGACGCGGCTGGCGGATACCGTCAGTGTGTATTCGCCCGTCTATCAGCAATCGCTGGCGCAAATGCACCAGTTCGGTTTGAACGATCAGGGCGCCGCTGGCGCGATGACGCAGGCTCTCGTCGGGCAGAGCTATCTGCTGTCTTCGCTCGACATCTTCTATTTCTCGGCGTGGCTGTGCGTGGCGCTGATTCCGCTGTGCTTCCTGGTGAGGCGTCCGGCCCCGACCGGAGCGGTGGCGGTGGCGGCGGATTGAGCTGACCGCTTTGTTGCGGTCAATTTCGAGAGTTCAACCGCCCGGCAGGCCGAGAATCTCGATTTTGCCGGTCGTAACTGTCGTCGGCCAAAGAATCGACGTCATGCCGGTGGCGACGGCCACCTTCTGTGCGCCGCCGGCGGTATAGGTGACGACACCTCCGCCGATCGCGCCTCCGAGATTCTGACTCCAGAGGCGGCGGCCGGTGCGGGAATCCAAGGCGTAGAAATTGCCGCCCATGTCGCCAAAAAATACGATATCGCCGGCCGTCGGCGTTATTGCACCTTGTATGGGGTAGTTGGATTTTGCCCGCCACTTCCACGCCCCCGTATCGGCGTCGGAGGCATACACCCATCCGGCCCATTTCCGGTACGAGTCCTGCTTGCCAAACGTATCGTAGGGGTTATGTGTCGCCATCGCTGACCAAATCCCACCCGGCTTTACGGCGAGAATTTTCTTCTCAGTTTCGATCGTCACGGTTGTGCACCAGTTAACTTCGCCGATGAATACTAGATTGGTTTTTGGATCGTAGCCGGGGCTGTTCCATTCAGCACCGCCGCGGGCGCCCGGACAAAAGTGAACGGCTCTATCGATAGAAAAGGGTACATCGGCATTCTCGATTGTGTTGACCGGCGTCCGGTAAAGCACCGTGTTGGTGTCGAGATCGATGCCGTATAGGTGACCATCCTTGGGTGCGGCCGACAACAGCCGCCTGCCGCCCCTAGTCTGAATGAGAGCCGGCGTATTGGACACATCCCAGTCGTGCCAATCCCCCGACGTCAATTGGAAGTGGCGTTTGTATGCTCCCGTCTTTGCGACGAGCACGACCACAGAACCGGAATATAAATTTTCCCCTCTCCGCGGACCCGTAGCGAAATCGGGCGCTGAATTTCCCGCAGGTACATACAGTTCTCCCCTTTCGGCGTCCAATGTGAATGATGTCCACGTTGCGCCGCCCGTGATAGGCGTGCCGGGCTGATTTCCCCAAGTCGATGTGTCGAGCGGCGAGGGCGCCTCTGGTCCGCGAGCCGTGTCGCCGGGGCCTTTCGGCACCAGGTAGGTCTCCCAAACGATTTTGCCGGACCGGGCGTCGAGCGCGTACATACGCCCCTTGATGCCCCTCTGATCTCCGCCGGCGTTGCCGATAAAGATCAGGCCGTCCCAGGCAATGGGTGCAGCGGAGATCGATTCACCACGTTGCCAGTCTGCGATTGTCGTTTTCCACACCCGCAGACCGGTCTTGAAGTCGTATGCGATCACCTGTCCGCTTCCGGTGCCGCGGTATAGAAGACCGTTCAGGTAGGCCGCGCCTCGATTGACCGTCGGGTGCTCGAAGTCCTCGTGCTTCCGCCAATTCTCGGCACAGGTGGCCGGGTCCAGAGAAAAGATGTCTTGAGTGGTGGTGCCGATCAGTGCTCCATCAACCACGATCGGACCGGTTTGGAAACTCAGGCGCTCCTTCGTGTCATAAGTGCAAAGTACCTTCAGCCCGGCTACGTTCTGGCGGTTGATTTGATCCAGCGGCGAATAACGCACGGACGTGAGCGTACGGTTGTAGCTGGGCCAGTCGGTCGATTGCGTCGGCGCGAGCGGGTCCGACCATGATTGATCGCGGTCTACGGGCGCAGGGTCTCCCGCGGGTTGAGCCGCTTCGACCGTCAAAGTGCCTGCGGGCGCGTTCAGAGTCCGCGCGTAGTTGACGATCATTCCAACCACGGGAACCAACTGGCTGCGGAGGGGACGGAAGGCGAGGACAGCCGCTAAGACGGCGCCCAGGGCGGCAATGAAAACGAATCGTCTGTTGAGTATTGGCGGCTCCAGAAACAAGCGTTCGACGCAGCGCAACGTAACAATATCAGAAGCGCTAGGGAAGCGGGTACTCATCCTCGAGGCCTAGGCGTCCCGTTTCGCCCAGAGTCGTCGCACGGCGAAACAGGTCATATCGATCGATCCTGCGATGCCGCAGGGCAAACAAGCGAAGGATGAGCAAATAGGTAAGACGATTCAGCCGGTAGATCATTTTGTTCCGAGACCAGACTCTACAATCGAAATACGCCCGGTTGCGGGCTCGGTAGAAGACCCGAAAATCGGCGCTGCCCGTCAACCAAGCTTCAAAAGAGGAACCTGCGCGTTTGGTACTCCATGGGGGTTCCAGTTCGATGATCGGCGCGCCGGTGAGCAGCCAGAGACGGCCGCCCGATCGAACGATGCGGGAGGTGAATTCGGTGTCGTCGGCATACAGAACGAGCTCTTTGTCCGGCGTTCCTATCGTTTCCAATAGCTTGCGGTGAAAGAAAAGCCCGCCATAGGGTGCATAAGGCAGCGCGACACGGACCGGAATTTCCCGCGATGCAAGCGGGCGTCGCCGCAGAATGCGGTGCCATATCTTGTGAGGAATGTCGGTGACATGAAATCCGCAGAAACTTGAATGCGGGGGAAAACACCGGCGCACATCATCCCCGGCGGCGACGGCCACGTGATATTCCGGGCGAAATGCCACGAAGGCAGTACGGTCTCGTTCAGCGGGATCGAGTGCGGCCGCCGATTGAAGAATCTTATCCAATGCGATGGGATCGGGCAGGTTGTCGTCGTCGAGCAGCCAGATCCACTGCGGGTCGTAAGACAGAACCGTCTCGAGTCCCAATTTGAATCCCGCCGCGGAGCCTAGATTTCTTGGATTTCCAACCACGATCGCTTTGCGGAAACAGGCTCGCTGTACGAGCGCTGCTATGGGAGCGTGTGCACCGTTGTTGACTACTATCACACGGTCGATTTTCGGATCAGCTTCGATATATTCCAGTACCCGCACCAACAGGTGCCAGCGGTCGCCGTAAGTTACCGTCGCGACCGATACCGCGGGATGGCTTGGAGCATTTGAGCCGGCTTCCTCGTCCACGTGATTCGTTCCCGCCGATGTTGCTTTTCATGATGCAGTTCCAAGCTACTTCGGAAAGGAAGCCTGGGTTACATTACTTATAGACCAAAGGTTGGGCAACACAAGGCAGACAGCGGAGGCGAGGAGGAAGAGCGGTGCGAATAGCCATCATTATCGCCACTAAAGGCCGGCCGCAAGCCGTGAATCATTTGCTGCGGCTGCTCGAGGAGCAGACGCAGGCGCCATCCGTCGTTGTAGTTTCTGCAACGCAAAGCGCCGACATCCACGACTCGATGCCGACCTCCTTGAGGGTTGAATACATTTTCGGACCGGCCGGAACATCCTGTCAGCGCAACAGAGCGCTGGAGAAGACACGCGATTGCTCCGACATAGTGGTGTTTTTCGACGACGACTTCGCACCAGCGCCGACGTGGCTGGAACATTGTGCGAATGCCTTCGCATCCGACAGCAGCGTGGTTGGGATGTCCGGTTCGGTCTTGCGCGACGGTGCAGTGGCGGAGGAAATCTCGTGGGAAGAAGCCAAACGCCTGATACACGATGCGGCGCCGGCGCACACGGCGTCGCCCCTGATTGCGGAGCCGGACGGTCTTTACGGCTGCAACATGGCATATCGAGTATCCTCCATCCGCCATGTGGTCTTTGACGAGCGGCTCGTGTTGTACGGATGGCTGGAAGACAAGGATTTCTCCAGGTCGGCCGGAAAAATCGGGCGGCTGGTGAAATGCAACGCCATGATGGGCGTACATTTGGGGCTCAAATCAGGACGTGTTTCAGGCACGAAATATGGCTATTCACAGGTGGTGAATGCGTGGTACCTGCACAAGAAGGGCATACTCACTTCCAAGGAAGCGCGCTCGAACATCGGTAAGGCTCTACTCGCAAACAGCACGAAATCATTTTGGCCCGAGGAGCATATCGATCGCCTGGGGCGGCTCAAAGGGAATCTGATAGGTCTCCGCAACTTGATGTTTGGCCACTGTCGCCCCGAGAAGGCGGTGGAGCTGTAAATGTAAAAATGACAAACATTGCAGATATTGCGCTGTTAGTGAGCCGGATGGGCTTCTACGGAACGCATTGGTTTTCATATTGTCCCATCTTGCCTGCCGCGAGTGCGCGTGAAGACCTTTCGCATGCCAAACATCCGCATCTATCACAACAATCTCTGGGCAAGGTACAAAGGCGCAATTTTTTCGAAGGTTTACTCCGGCAGCGGCCGTAGCGGCGTAACCATCGCGTTCGTTCAGGTGGCGGAAACTTCTTCGCAGCGTGCCGCCTTGGGTGGCGTAGATCGTTCATATCACCAGTATCCGTTCGAATTGCTGTTCTCGGGCTGCTACGATCATGTGCCGCGTTACAGATTAGTGGCGGCGCTGACGGCCAACTTGCTGCGAAATCGCATTGATCTTGTGGTAATACCCGGATACCATCGCGTCGAGTATTGGGCCATGCTCCTGACGTGCATGTTGTTGCGGCGTAAGCGCGCAGTATTCGTCGATTCGACCGCCTATGACCGCGAGAAAATTCCCTGGAAAGAAGCAGCCAAAGCGTTTTTCTTCCGCCGGTGCCACGGTTTTTTTTGCTACGGCGTCAGAAGCAAGGAATACGTCATGAACTATGGCGTCGATGAGCGAAAGATACACTATCGATGTCAAGCTGCGGCGCTGCCGCACGACTACGATGCCGAGGCGATACGCGGCTACCATGGGAGGAACACGGGCCCTGCGGATGCTTCGCCCCGGTTCTTGTACGTAGGGCGGCTGTCGCTGGAAAAGGGGCTATTCGATCTGTTCGAGGCATTTCGGCGCGCGCAGCGGCGAATGCCGGGAGCGAGACTCGACATCGTGGGATCGGGCCCGCTGGAACGCGAACTCAAAGAGCGCTCAAAACAGCTCGGCGTCGAACTCAGCGTGGAATTTTTAGGAACGAAGACCCCCGAAGACATAGGGCAGCTGCTCATGCGTAGCACCGCAATGGTTCTGCCCAGCCACCGGGAGCCGTGGGGCTTGGTGGTCAACGAAGCGCTCAGCTACGGCTGTCCGGTCGTCGTCAGCAACATCTGCGGGTGCCTACCGGAACTGGTTCGTGAAGGCGTCACGGGGTATTCGTATCCTTTTGGCGACATCCCTGCCTTGTGCGAGGCAATGATTGCCGCGGCGGAACTGTCCGGCGACCGTCTGTCGGTGGCCAAGCGATGCATGGACCTCATTGGACAATATACGCCCGAGCGAGCCGCCTCTGAGATTCTCAGTGGTTGCGTTTGTATTACAGAAGCACCACAATAAATAACAAGTTGCAACGGCCTCGCTACGAGGGCTGCAGATCTCTTTGACTCCCACTCTCGGATAACAAACATCTAATGAAGCGGGTCTTAACCTACGGAACTTTCGATCTCTTTCACATCGGTCATATTCGATTGCTCGAACGCGCGCGGGCATTGGGCGATAGCCTCGTGGTTGGACTATCGACGGATGAGTTCAATTTAAAGAAAGGGAAGAAGAGCGTATTCGGCTACGCGGAGCGATCCGCCATCTTGGGCGCCGTAAGGCATGTAGACAAGATAATCCCGGAAAATAACTGGGAGCAAAAATTGGATGATGTGATCGCGAACGAAATCAGCGTCTTCGTGATCGGCGACGATTGGGAGGGAAAATTCGATTTTCTCAAGCCGCACTGCGAGGTCGTGTATTTGCCCAGGACGAGCGGTATATCCACAACCTACATCAAGTACCTCATCTCCGAACGATGAAAAAGGGACCCGGCGTTTTCAAAGTATCTCGCCGATGGGTTGCCGCCAATTTCTTTCGAGCTTGCGACTGTATCGTACCCAAGGACAAGGGGATCGTGCTGGTGACCCTTCCGGACGGAGACGACCAAGGCGTCTCCTTGTGTCTGGCGCTCGAGAGGGCGCGTTGGGGCGGCAAGATACACTGGCTGGTGCATCAGGATCCCGCGCCGTTTCTTCACTGGCAACGAAAGCGCGGGCTGAACGGGGCCGCAATCCAATTCTCCCGTTTGCATTCGTTGCGCGGGATCTGGGCCTACCTCAGGGCCGGCAGCGTGTTCTATACGCACGGAGCATTGTTCAATTACTCTCCGCCGAAACGCAAGTTGGTCGTCAATTTATGGCACGGCATGCCGATCAAGAAAATCTGGCGCGGAGTGCCGGGTTCGGAATTGCCGCTGTCAACGTTTCTCATCAGCACATCCGGCTTTTTCAGCGATGTGCTCATGAAAGCCAGCGGGTTCGGTCCGGAACGGCTGCTCACTACCGGCCTTCCGCGCAATGATTTTTTGACGTCGGTGCGCCCGGAGTCCGCCGAGATCGTGGCGCGATTGCGCGGTGACGCGGAGCGTCTCATTTTTTTCTTGCCGACATACCGAAATTCGGCGCGGGGATTCAAGACTCAGGATGGCACGGAGACCCATACCATTCTTGGTTTGAGTGCATCCGACGCGGAACGGCTGCATTCCTGGCTGAAAGTGAATCGCTGCAAGTTGATCGTCAAGCCTCACCCGATGTCCATCAATGCGGGGAAGAAATTTGCGGATGATTCGCAGTGGGCAATGATAGACGAGGATGCGCTGTTCAAGGAGGGGCTCGGCCTTTACGAACTGTTGGCGCAGGCGGATCTTCTGGTCACCGATGTTTCATCGGTTTACGTGGATTTTCTGGTCACCGAGCGGCCGCAAATTCTCTATTTTCCCGACATGGAGCGGTACGAGAAAACACGAGGGCTCATGCTCCACCCGCTGAAGGATTACGCTCCGGGACCGATAGCTCAAAATTTTGCCGAACTGCTGGTGGCGCTCGATCTTTGGGCGTCGGGCGAGGACTCTTGGCGGGAGCGCCGCAAGCAGTTGAGGGATCTGATGGTGCCGGCATCGCCGCGGCCAGCGGCGGAATCGGTTCTCGCGGCGGTCGGAATCTGTCCCCCGTAGGAATTATCAGAGAGGCTGAGAGTCACGATTTCCCCGGTCGTAACTTTTGTGGGACGGAGAATCGAGGTCTGGAAGTTCGCGTCGCCTCAGCGCGGAGAGTTCTTTGTAAAAAATTCAGAGATCCGTCTGCGTATGTCCCCTGCCAGCGCATCAATGTAGGGCTCGTGCATCATGCTTATGTGGGTGCCAACTATCTCGACGACTTCCGATTTCGGAGCGAGCTTGCGCCATATACGGCCTATTTGCGGTAAATAAAGCAGCGGCTTCACCGCCGCTTCGTAGACCACGACATCGCCTGAATAGCTCGCCGGGACATAGGCGAACAGTGCATTGAACAGACGATCGATGAAAGATTTATGAGCGGGTTGATAGCGCGAAACATCCATTATTCCTTCAATCGTATATCCGCCGCCCATCTTCTGCCCGCGTTTGAGGCCAAGCGCGCCTTTGGCGATCGCGGATGCATTGTTGGAGATGCTCCAGAGCAGCGAATCGAGGGTTCGGCTCCGCATCAGATCTCCATGATTGAACCAGCCGTAGACATTGCGAATGAGCTCGAGCCAATATCGTGGCTGCAATCGGGTCAGTGCGGATCCGCTATTTTCCGGCACTCCGTCGATGGCAATGAGCGGTCCGACTTTGCGCCCCCGGGCCCGCAAATTATTGGCTACCGCAAGCGCAATGACTGCCCCGACACAGTATCCGCCGAGCAGAAACGGGCCGGTCGGCTGAAAATCGACGAGCGCCGCAGCATAGTAGTCGGCAATGGACTCCACGGATTTGCCAAACTCCGCGTCCGGCATCTGTTTCGGCGGTGCTTGAATGCCGAAGAAGCGGATCGAGGGCTCGAGGCGTGCGGCCAAATCGAGAAAATCGGTACCGGCTACTCCCGATGCGGAGTGGACACAATAAAACGAGGGAAGTTGCGAGTCGGCGTCGAGCGCGCAATTGTTCAGGGGCAGGATCGCGCGCTCGGCATTGCGCGATGTCATGGCGAATAGCGCAAGGGTATTGGTAGGTGCCGCTCCTTCCCGTCCGACGCTCATGGAGGTCGCCGCCGTCGGTGCGGGAAGCCATAAGCGTAGGCGCGACTGAGGCCGCTTGGAGTCTGCTTCGGGCATTTAGGATCTTGTTTACTAGACATAATTCATAAAATGTAACGCCATGCAGCCGATACCTTAGCCAAGAGCCTGACGCATGTCGCCTATTGACGACATAGCTTATACCTGAAAATTACAGTCTGGCGTTCTTCTTGGAAACGGGCGCTATCGTGGAGCAGCCGGCGTCTTCGCCTTCCTGCCTCGAATATCCGTCAGTTCGCGCCGAAATGCCACCTCGTCGATGGGTTGCCGGTGTGTCGTAAGCGGTAACCACGCGGCGTTGTTTCGCTCCGCCTGAGTATCCGGACAATGTCCTCCGGTTTTTCGACAACTGGAGTGAGCGATGACGCAAATCAAGCGGATCAGGCGGAGTGCGGCGGTCTGGCGACAGTTATTCTCTCGACAGTCGAGCAGTGGACTGTCGGTGCCGGAGTTTTGCCGGCGAGAAGGGATCAACGCGAGTCTGTTCCGTCGCTGGCGGTCGTCCCTGGACGCTCAGGGTAAAAGGATTCGCGTCCCGTCCAAAGCGGGGTTGAGAGCCGAAGCACCCGCGCCGTTTATCGATCTAGGCGGCATTGGGATGGGCGGTCCACGGTTTGAAGTGCGCCTCGATCTCGGCGGCGGGATCGTGCTGAGCATCGCGCGCGGCTGATGTTCTTCGTTGAGGCACAGATTCGGGTGCATCTGTACGGGCAGCCGACGGACATGAGGAGGTCCTACGACGGTCTGCAGGCCCTCGCGCGCCACGCGATGGGCCGCGACCCGCTCGATGGGGCGCTTTATATTTTCATTAATCGTCGCGGTTCGCAGCTGAAGTGCCTCTACTTTGATCGCAGCGGCTTTTGTATCTGGGGCAAACGGCTCGAGACGGGTAAATTCATTAGCGATTGGCGAGCAGTACAGACTCGCGAGATGGACTGGACGGGATTGAAGCTGCTGCTCGAGGGCTTGGAAGCTAAACGTATCCGTAAGCGATTCTCTCTGCCCTCCGTAGTGACCAATAACCTATAAATCAAGCACTTTTCTGCACTCCTCGTGATAGGATGAGTGACATGCAAAGCGCGGCATCTACCGGCTCATCGACTCTTACCGAGGTGACCTCGATGAGCGCCGCGGAGCTCGCCGCCTTGGTGCGCTCACAGGCCGAGACGATCGCTGCCCTTCAGCAACAACTCGACTGGTTCCGACGCCAGATCTTTGGGCAAAAGAGCGAACGCTTCGCACCAGAACCTGACCCCACGCAGATGCACTTGGGCGAAGGATTCCCGGTCCCCGCGCTCACCGTCGAGGAACGCAATAGCATAGCAGCCCATACCCGGCGCGTTACGCAAAGGGACGGCGCGGACACCGGTGAAGCCTTGCCGTTCTTCGATGAATCGAAGGTGCCGATCCAGACGATCGTCCTGGTACACGCCGACGCGAAGGACTTGAAGTCGGATCAGTGCGAGGTCATCGGTGAGAAGGTCACCT
Source organism: uncultured Gammaproteobacteria bacterium (assembly GCA_963807505.1). Classification (GTDB taxonomy): domain Bacteria; phylum Pseudomonadota; class Gammaproteobacteria; order Steroidobacterales; family Steroidobacteraceae; genus Bog-1198. The sequence continues at coordinate 1,212,422 of CAWECC010000004.1, forward strand.
ATCGGCTCGCCCAACGGCCTGGCAGCTACGTGATCCTGAAGTACCACCGCCCGGTGATCAAGCGCAAAGACACGAAAGCCATCCTGAGCGTACCGTCACCGGCCGGTATCCTGGAGGGGAGCCGCGCGGATGTGAGCTTCGCCGCTGGGCTCCTGATGGATAAATTCGCCTGGCACCTGCCGCTGTACCGCCAACATCAGCGTCTCACGGCCGCCGGTATCCGCGTGAGCCGTCAGTGGCTCACCCAGATTGCGCAACAATCGATCAGCCTGCTCGCACCGATCTACGAAGCGCAGTTCGCTTCGATCCGAGTAAGCCGGGTCAAGGCGATGGACGAGACCCCCATCAAGGCCGGGCGTGCTGGCCACGGCAAGATGCAGGCGGGCTACTTCTGGCCCGTTTATGGTCAGCTCGATGAGGTGTGTTTCCCGTTTCACCCCTCGCGATCCGCGGACTTCGTCTGCAACGCCTTGGGACTCAAGCACGCCGTCGATGCGGTGTTATTGACCGACGGCTACGCCGCCTACGAGCAGTATTCCGAAAAGACTGGTATTACCCACGCTCGGTGCTGGGCTCACGGCCGCCGTGGTTTTTTCGATGCCTTGGAGGCGGAGCCCACTGGAGCGACCGAGGCACTGGAGCAGCTCAAGGCCCTGTTCGCTATCGAGGAAGACATCCGCAAGCTCAAGCTCGGCGGCGACGCGAAGCAACTACATCGATTGACTCACAGCAAGCCACTGGTCGAGACTTTCTTCGAGTGGGTTGATCGGCAACTTGAGCGCCAAGGATTCACGCCGACCAACCCGTTCATCAAGGCGTTGAACTATGTGCGCGAGCGGCGCTCCGGGCTCGAAGTGTTTCTCACAGATCCGGATGTTCCCATCGACACCAATCATCTCGAGCGGGCACTACGTGTAATTCCCATGGGGAGAAAATCGTGGTTATTCTGTTGGACGGAGCTCGGTGCAAAACACGTCGGCATCATCCAGAGTCTGCTTGTCACCTGCCGACTGCACGGCATCGATCCCTACACCTATCTCGTTGATGTACTGCAGCGCACCGGTGAGCATCCGGCCAGCAGAGTCGCCGAGCTGACGCCGCGTCTATGGAAGCAGCACTTCTCCGACAACCCGCTGCGCTCCGACTTGCACGCTCTGCCTGCCAATCACTTGGGCTGACGACTCGCTCGTCGCTGATGCACTGAATATGACAACCGAGCGTGATTTCGAAAGAGGTGTAATCGATGGCCCAAATGGACGATTCGAGTTGGCCTGCGTAGGTGTACGGGCGGATCGTGAGTACTGTTTTCTGTATCAGGATGAGAATAGTCGTTTCTACTTCAATGCGGAGCTGACTAGGCAGCCAAGATTGAGCGTCAAGGTCACTAAGGCCTCGATGAGGGAATGGTTCGGCGCCCCTTTCAGTGCCTTTGGCACGCGCGAAGAAGTGTTGAGGCGCAACATTGAATTGTTCTTCAAGACTCGTGATTGGTTGCATGCATGGGAGCCTGCGAATGAAGCTTCGTCGGGAATGGCTACCACATTCGAATGGAATATTGCGCACATCAATGGCAGGGCCATCAAGATAGAAAAGATCGATGGGCCCGATGGGCTATTTGAAATCGCTGCAGTCAGGAACTCTCCCGGGGGGATGAGATACCTTTATCAGGACCAGCGTGTTCGCTTTTTCTTTTTCGCGATGGTCGGCTCGAAGCCGAAACATTGGGAAATCCTTGCTGGTGATCCATATTTCAGGACTAGTCCTGCAAATGAGGCGTTTTCTCGACAAAACGTTGAGCATTACTTTAATACGCGTTATGGGGAAACCTCTCTCGTCTTCCGGTGGGGAATCGGCGGCCCGGCTCCAGCAGTCGCGCCCAGAGTGCTTACGAGCACTCGCATTGAAGGCCCGAGCGAACCATTCGACATCGCCTTTGCGGGTTCCAACGATTATGGCTGGCATTGCTATTACTATCAGGATGGGCGTGACAGTTTCTATTTCATGGCGTTGTTATCGTTCGAGCCGGCACCCACTTGGGATGTTGCTCGTGCAACGGTTAAACCGTGGGGCGTGGTTGGAAACCATACGACGAGCCTGGAAAACGAGATGCTCGCTAGACAAAATATCTCGCTGTTCTTTAATGCGCGCCAATGGCACCACCCGTCGGAACTCAGGGGCGGAGGCATAGAGACGCCCGTTAGGTTCTCCTGGAAAATCGTGGCATGAGTACTTTTCTTTTATTCATCGGCGCAGACAGCTACTGGGCCCGCTCTATTTGTCAAATCAAGCACGTCGGCAAGGTACCGGTTACGGTGTGTCCGCAGCGGCAAGCGTTCGATGCATTTGCCGCCGCGCTGGGCGGTACGAGTTCCGTTAGCCGCGGTGTTTTCTTTCGGATGGAGGGCGCACATCGAGTGATCGTAAGCACTCCAGGATCCCCGTTGGATGAGGATGAGCCCTTGACAACAATACAGCATCCGCATCAGGAGCCTTCAAGACCGTATCGGACGGCACGCTCAACGGCCTACGAATCGGCTCCAACGGTGCCCGCCACTATCACGGGTACCAATGCGGGCGCGGCGCTCGCCGAGACTATCGCTCTTACCCTGGGACCCTTCTTCAGGGGCACGTTCGTCGGCTGATGCGCTCTTTAACAATCTGGATTATGCTGGGTCGAACGGCAAGATGCAGAATTACGGACGGGCTCTTTTATATCGAGGCGGCCCTTCCGAATCACGGCGGGGATCAGTCGGTAAGAACGTTAAGAAGTGATAAGTAAAATGCCATGGGGGCCCTTGAATTGCATTCAGAACCTTGATCAAGAGGCGCAGACGTATATGATGGTGCCTGGCTAAGTAAGGCAGCACGCAACGGAAGCGGATAGGGACATCATGGTTGAAAGAGAGCTAACTCGCAGGCAAATATTGATTGCCTTGGGCATCGGCATCACAACGCCATTAGTGGGATGTGGGGGTGGCAGCAGCGCAAGCACACCGCCTCCACCGCTTCCGCAGCCTCTCGACATTACACCGACTGTTACCTTCGATGGCACTGCAACCACTGGGTTGACGACCGAGTACGCCTACCTGACTGCATCATCGACCCTAAATCCCGCATTTACATTTTCTGGGGCATCGCTCGCTGCCATTACTCCATTTGGCACTACGTACCCGCGGCAAAACATGGTGAGCGCAGACTTAGCTAACGCCGACACTTCGTCTCCGGGCTCTTTGTATTCAACGTTTTATCATACCGGCAAGACGTTGGATGTCATTCAGTATGGGTTCAGCGATGGGGTGACGCTTTATATCAATGACTCCTTTATCGCTCGTTACGGCTTAGCTTTCACTAGCGGAACTGCGCAGGGTGGTTCCGCAAGCGGTATCACGTTGGCTGCCAATTCTTCGGTCGTATCTGGTTACTACAACGAATACTACGTGCGCATCGCGGGAGGGACGGGAGTCCTTAACGAAGCGCGACAAATCACCGCATACGATGGAACGACGTTCAACGCTACGGTGGCCTCTGCTTGGACAACAACGCCCGATAGCACGACGCTCTATGTCATTCAGGAGGGGACGCAGCCCTTCGTATTGGATGGCCCTACCGGGTCGATTAAATATCTGCATTTGAAATGGAACGTATCGGGACAAAGAAAAATCACCATCGAGCAGGGCATTTTTGTTGGCGTCGAATCTGACGGAACAATTGCGGCTGCGCCCACGGCTGCCACCACGCCACTCCTGGCAGTGGGCGATAGTTTTTGGGAAGGGGACGCGGCGCCCATCAACATTCCTCGGCTCCTCGATACCTTTGCCTCGAGTATGAATTGGTTGCCGACCGGTCTCGGACAAGGCGGAACGGGATACATAACGCCCTACACCAATCGGCTCAACTTTCAGGATCGCATTGCTCCCCCCAACGAAGCATGGCGCGTATCGCACACTGCGACGGGAGGCACTTTCACCATTACCGTGACCTATGGCGGCGCCGCTGATACCACGGCGGCGTTAGCCCACAGTGCCAGTCAAATTCAAATTGAAGCGGCTCTTAACGCGCTCGCTAATGTGGTCGGCGCTGGAGCATCATTCGCGGTCGCCCGCGGCGATCTCGGCACGCCGCTCATCTTTGTGGCGCATGGTATGCCGGGGGCAACGATCACTTTCGATAACGGCGCGGCGACCGGCGGCACTTTTGGAGTTATCGGTACTTATGTCGGCGATGTAGCGACAAACGTACCCAAGGATGCGAGCGGAGCGCCCACCTCGTTTTATCTTCTCGTTCCAGGTTCCGGAAATGACAGCACATACACCGATGCCGAAGTGCAAGCCGCGGCGACGTATGTGGCCCAACAGATCGTCGCGCGGTTCCCGACCGCCATACCGATTTTTACCGGTGTCTTTGGCGATGCCAGCGCCGGAGATAGTGTCATCGGTGCTGCCGATATTTCACGAAATGCAGCCCTTGCGGCCGCCGCCGCGTACTTGCCGAAGATCGGTGGCAAGGTTCCCTTTATAGATACGTATCAAGCTGGTCTCGGGGGGCTCAAAATTATCAATGGACTCGGCACCGTCGCCGATCCGCAGGCAGGTACAAACTCGAACTATAAGAGCATTACGGAGCCCGGACATCCGACCGGGGCGGGTTCGCAGTTTTTATCCGACTGGCTTGTGCCTCAGGTTAAGGCGCTTATCGCGTGACTTGAGTGAGGCGCAACCTGGTTGAAGTGGATGGTTCGCGCCCAAGAAACGTCGCGCGTTCTATCCGCAAATGCCGATTTCCTTTTTTCCGATGGAAAGGAGCATGAGTTGATGTCTTTGCTCGAAGTGGGCGCAACTCTGTACCGATTTGGATCCGATATGAATGTCGCCACCGTCCATGCGAGTCTGCTTCGGGCAATCGGGAGCCTGCTGACTGGACATAATTCATGAAATGCAACATCATGTACTTGATGCTCTAGCGAAGAGCCCGACGCATGACGCCTGTCAACCACATGACTTATATCTGAAAATTACAGTCTGGCCTTTTTCTTGGAAAAGGTACGCTACTGTGGAGTGGCCGGAGGCGCCCCACCGGAGACGCGAGCGGCGGGCGGAGGGGAAACAAAGTTTCTCCCGGCTTGGTCCAATCTTTGAATAAAATTCTCATCATCTAATGACGATTCCCGGTTGCAGTCGCGCTAATCGATGCTCGGAGGCCGGATGGAATGCTCTTTATTGTAAAGTAGTGGAATCACTACCTGAGATCGATAAACAACTTTTCTTATGGTTACGCCTCGCATGCCAAGGGTTCGCATCTATCACAACAATCTCTGGGCGAGATACAAGGGCGCAATTTTTTCAAAAATCTACTCTAAAAGCGCGAGCTGCGGCTTAGCAACGGAATTCGTTCAGGTAGCCGAGACTTCGGTCGAGCGCGCGCAGCTTGGCGGGGCCGATCGTTCGTATCACCAATATCCGTTCCAATTGCTGTTTGCGAAATCCTATAACGACATTCCGCGCCATAAGCTCGTACTTGCCCTCGCCGCCGACTTGTTGCGCAATCGCAGTGAACTCGTCGTGATTCCCGGCTACCACAGAGTCGAGTACTGGGTGATGCTCGTCTTGTGCATTTTGCTGCGGCGTAAGCGCGCGGTTTTCTGCGACTCGACAGCTTACGATCGCGCGAAATATCGTTGGAAAGAAAGGGCCAAGGTCTTTTTCTTTCGCAGCTGCGACGCAGTTTTTTGCTACGGGATCAGGAGCAAGGAATACGTTGCGAGTTATGGGGTCAAGGAGCAAAAGATATTCTCCGATTGCCAAGCGGCAGCGCTTCCGCACGGATACGATGCGGTCGCGGTGCGCAGGTACTATGAAAACAGACCCCGGAACGGCGCGGCCTCGGTAAGATTTTTGTACATCGGACGCTTGGCGAAGGAAAAGGGGCTGTACGATTTATTGGATGCATTTCACCGTGTTCGGGACCAGATGCCCGAGGCGAGACTCGACATGGTGGGGTCAGGCGTGCTCGCGGAAGAATTGAAGCAGCGGGCTGGGGAACTCGGACTTGGAGCCAACGTGGCGTTTCTCGGTACCAAAAGCCCCGAAGACATCGGACGGCTGCTGCTGAGCAGCGATGTCATGGTGCTGCCCAGCCACGCGGAGCCTTGGGGCTTGGTCGTCAATGAAGCTCTGAGTTACGGCTGCCCCGTGGTCGTCAGCAATATCTGCGGATGCGTGCCGGAACTGGTTCGCGATGGAATTACGGGGTATTCGTTTCCCGTCGGCGATGTCCGTGCGTTGTGCGAGGCCATGTTGTCCGCGGCACAGTTGTCCACGGACCGTATTTCCGTGGCCAAGCAATGTATCCAGCTCATCGGACAATACACACCGGAACGCGCGGCGGACGAGATTCTGGGCGGCTGCGTTTGTGTGCTGGAAACGGCAGGCTAGGAACGGTGAATCCTGCAAGATTTGCTTCCGGGTTCGAAACTTGGTAAAGGATACCTGTCGAGACCGCATTCCGCCCCGCGGTGTCGTGCTTGCAAAAGGGCGCAATATTCCCAGGACGGGTACCGCAATGCGAGGGCACCGTGACAAACAAAGTTGTGAACGACGATTTCCGCTACGGCCGAATCTTCAGCGCAGCGTTTATTGAACGCGCCCGGTGGTTCTATAGAACCTATGGATTCAAGGCCTTGCTGAAACGGGCGGTGGTCCGGTTGTTGAAACTCAACCCGGTTGAGCGGGAGGTTTTGCGTTACTCAAAATTGGGCAATAAGGCCGTGTTTTCGCGAATTTACGAACAGAATTTGTGGGCAGATTCGGAATCCCGGAGTGGCCATGGTTCGACTTATGAGTACACAGGCGCGCTTCGGAGCGAACTGCCGGAAGTTTTGGAACGTCTGGCTGTAAGAACGTTCATTGATGCGCCGTGCGGTGACTTCAATTGGATGCGCCACGTGAAACTTCCCTCGGACTGCAAGTACATCGGAATTGACGTCGTACCGCAGATAATAGCCGCGAACCAGGCGAAATTCAGTGATACAGAACACCAGTTCCTATGCCAGGACATCACGTCAGAACCGGTACCGTTCGGAGACTTGATCTTTTGCCGCGATTGCCTGTTTCACTTGAGCTATGCCGATATTCGCCGGTTTCTGGCGAATTTTGTCGAATCAAACTCCAGGTACTTGATGACGACCACCCACAAAAACCCCGACAGTTTTCCAAACAAGGACATTTCTTCCGGAGCGTTTCGGCGGATCGATTTGTTTCGCGCACCATTCAATTTCGGAAAAGCGGTCGTCTATCGTGTGGAGGACTACAATCCGAAGGGGCCTGAGCGTGAGATGTGCGTTTGGACGCGAGAAGACGTTGCGAAGGTGGTCGAGAACTTCGGGGCCTGAAGTTTTGTCCTTGCTATGTAATGGAAGCCCGCCTTTTTGGGAGTATTTTCCCGAATAGGGCATACGCCTCCGCGATAACCTGTCGATCCAACGCGTAGGCCAGCGCGGCGAAAAGCGCCATTGCCGCCACCGTTTGCAAGGCAGAAAAAATCGCGGAATGCATATCGGATGACGCCAAAGGATGCATCTGACTCATCGCCACGAGTCCCATCGCGGGCACCCAAAAGGGGAGAAATGCCCGGCCTGCGAATCGAAGAATATCGCTCGCCTTGCCCTCTAGAAAATAGATGGCGACGGAGAAATCCATCATGCCGCCGAAGAAGCGTTGCAGGGCGACGGCGATCGACGCACCCTGCAAGTCGGCGAGCGAAGCGCCGATCAGCGCCGCCAGCATCATGCTGCCCGAATCCAAGACCAGAAGCACGGTACGTAGTTTCCATTTGCCGAGGGAATCGAGAGTCACGTTCCCGAGCGGCGAGAGCATGCGCATGGGGAGGGATAACGCTATCGCGACCACCGTTACGATGGCCATGTCCCACTTTCCGCGCCATATGAAATGCATGAACCAGGGAGCAAATCCGATGAGACCGAGGCATAGCCCGCTGCAAGCGAAGTGGATCATGGAACTCGATCGCAAGAAGGCGCGTCTCAACCCCTGGGTGTCGAGCTTCATCGCGGTGAATATGGGGAAGAGGGTGCTACCGATACCTTGTGCCAATAATTGGCCGACATTGGCCGTCAACTGGAAGCCGAAATAGTAATAGCCCAGGGATTCCGGGCTGATTGCGCGTCCGAGTACGAAATAGTCTCCCTGCTGCGAAAGCCCAGTAAGAAAAGCCGTGACGATCAGCCATTTGGTTTGGCCGAGAATGTCGAGGAACTTGCCGGCGGACAGATTAAAGGAAGGGCTCAGTGTCGGGCTGATACGGCGGTTGAGAATATATCTGAGCGCGGCGGAGGCGACCAACCCCAAAACGATACTATAGTATCTGGCACCCAGATAGGCGGTGGCGAGCACGACGGCCACGTTGGTCGTCGCGATGTAAAAATCGATCATGCACATGGCACGGAAGCGTAGATCGATGCTGAGTCGCGCTATCTGAACCGATACCAGAGACGTGAACGGAACCGACAGCGCGGCGAGACCGATCACAAAAACCAATTCTGGGTTGCGATAGAACCGCCCGAAGATGACGCCCAGCAATACTAGGACCCCGGCGCCGATCAAGCCCATGTAAAGTGCAAAATCGGTGTAGTCCTTGATAAGCGACTGGTACCGGTCCTGCTTCTGGACCAGGACTTTGGCGGCACCCGAGTTCTGCAATCCGGCCACAAAAGTCAGCGCGACGGAAACCACGGCAAAAACACTGTAATCGCGCGCATCGAGCATAAAGCCCAGGACGAACTGCATGACGAATAGCATCGCCTTGGCGAACAACACTGACACCGACATCCACATCATTCCGGATGTTGCGGAGGTGCCGAAGGATTTCGCTTGTGCCATGTTTGCGGGACAGCTCTGGAGGGGGAGGCGGCTATCTGCCGAACCGGCGTTTTGTTTTTTTCACGAGACGCCGGAGCGCCCACCAGAAATCATAGCGTTCCAGGAAGGATAGACCCAACAGGTCCGCCTCTTGCTCGTACCAGGCCGAGAAAGGATGGCCACCCCGGAAAAACCATGGCTTCCGGGATCCGGTCGCGTGCAGTATCGAGATGTCCGCAGGCAATGGATGACCGGTGAACTGAGAGAGGGTGAAATTCCATTTGCGGGGAAGATACTTCAGTTCGTCGTAAAACGCGATGTTGATCGCGTCCTGATCGAGATACTGCGCTGTGGCCGCAATTTTCTCCACGACACTCTGAGCTCTGCCGAGTGCCTGGTGGAGCGCGGTGTTGTCCGAGTTGTCGAAGACCAGGAATCCGGAATTCAGATAGCGCGTAATATGGGGCGGCATCACCATTCGCGAAGGGGGGAGCAGCTCTTCTTCGACCGCATGCAGGAGAGCCCGTGGGTTCAAGTCGCGCTCAATTGTGAAAATATCGTCCAACAGGAGCATGTCCAGATCCAGATGGACGATGTAATCGCTTTGGCTGTCCGCGACGTCTAAGTAATATAGCCGAAATAAGATTTCGGCGATGAAATGCCCGTGGAATCTAAAGCCGTCGCATTTATCCAGAATTTCACGCGGCATTATGATCGGGCGAATGATGATTCTTCCCCCATAAGCGCGTGTAAGTTTTTCGATGATTTTGTCGGCGGCAGGACGATATTGTGCGCGCATCAATATATCGACGGCGATAGGACGAGATGCGTGGCGGGCCAAAGAACTCAATACGGTGAGGCACCCCCAGGAGTAACTGGGCTCGAAGACCACGAATGCCCGGATGCTTTTGTGGCTGTCAGCCTGCATATTTACCATCCACGAACGTAACCAGCGATTATCTCATACGCGACGACGGCGGTCCTGTAGGACGCAAGTCCTACCTACGTGGCCGTCCGTCCGACTGACGAGGCTGGAAATGTCGTGATAGCATCCAAAAAATATGGCCAACGACTGCTCGATTAGGTTTGGTACGGCGACTACGAACCTCGTTTCTAACCCCATTAATGCCGCATGGATCCTGGATGGTCAGCCACAGGCGCGAATCGAGCTCTTATCGAGCAGCGCAGACGGCACCGCCAGCACCTATTTTTGGGATTGCACTGCGGGGCGGTTCAACTGGTTCTACAGCTTCGATGAGACTTTCCACATTCTGGAGGGGGAGGTCACGCTGAAAGACCCCGCGGGAAAGTCGCGTCGCGTGACGGCTGGCGATACGGTGTTTTTCCCGGTGGGATCGAGTGCCGAGTGGACCGTCAACAAATATGTGCGAAAGCTGGCTTTCTGCCGCGTGCCCTTGCCTCAATCCATGATCTTTGTCCGCGGGGTCGTGCGAGGCGTAAAGCGCGCCGTGCGCGGCGGCTCCAAGACGGACGGCGGCTCCGGGCTACTGTAGGCACCGGGCCGCCGGCCCTTCATTCTAAAGAGCGCAATTACCGGTTGCCGATGCGCTGCCGCTCCAGTAAGTCAGATCTTGAACGTGAGAGGGAATGCCGCTCATCCCATAGATTTGCACACCGCCGTTGAACGCGAAGACCTGAGCGCCGTTCCGCGAAAGTGCGAATTGGGGGACGCCGGGCTGCGTGGGTATCGTAAATGACGTAACCCCCGCTTTGGCATTCTGCGTATAAGTATTGCCCCCGATGGTGATCGTCAGCTCGCCCGGGGCGGTCAAGAATGCAAGCAGTTCAATATTGTCAGAGGCGGGCGTGCTGTTGGTGGTGTCCATTGTGCTCTGAGCTGACGCGGCCGCTGTCGGAGGTTCTCGCCGATAGAAATAGTAAAGCACATCATGCGTGATCGTGGGCTGCTGTCCCGTCGAGAACCACGCCGCGTAATAGCCATTGAGGTCGTAGTAGCCTGTGCCGATGCTGGGGTTCAGCGTCGCATCGGTATAAGGCTGGACTTCGCTGCTCTCGGAGAAGTCGCTCCACGTCACCACTTGAACCCAGTCTGCGTCCCCCTGGATCGCGCTACCCCAGGCGTTGCGAAACGCGCCGCTGTTTCCAGCTTCCCAATACAGAAAGTCTTTGGGGCGAAATTGCTGCGGATCGACCGGCATCATGAATATCTTGCTGTAAGTGCTGTGTACGGTTGCCGGGGCACTCTGCATAGCAGCTGCAGCCGGCGCGGTGGCTGTTCCCCAGTCTCCGAATCCATAGGACAGCGGGGCGAAAGCGGCGGCATGGCCGCTCCAGCCCAGAAATGTCGGAACGAAGGCGACTTTGATGCCTTTGGCGCTCAACGTGTTGAGCACGGACTGCCACCAGGCAGCCGAGTTGAGGCCCGCATTGAACGCCGATACCACGAGATTTCCATCGCTCAGCCGGTAGGCGGCGGGGCTGTTGGCGACCGAGGCGATGATTTGAACCACGGCAGCCGAGTCGGAACCCAACGCGGAGATGTCCGGCATCACCACTATTTTGAATCGGGAGTCCACGGCCTGGGCCGCGGCGAGCATCATCTGCAATGGGCTGGCGCTGTCCGTGGCATCGGTGACCGACAGACTATCGAAGGTGAAACCGGTGATGCCGCGGGCAATCGCTGTGCGTATTTGCGTCTCCATGTTCAGCTGCTGCCAGTCCGAGTTGGGGTTCGGGGTCTGTCCCAGCGGTCTTTGGCGTAGATAACCGCCTTCCTTCACCCATTTGCCGGATTCGCCGTCAATGCCTAGATATTGCTTCTCGTAGTAATCGACGGTGGGTGCCAGATTGTCGATGGATAAGGGGAAAGGGTAAAAATAGTGCGCAAACACCTTCTTGGTGGAACTAAACAACGTATTTGCCGAGGGCATTGTCAACGGAAGGCAGGCATCTCCGTTATTGGAAGCGGTGACCAAAGCCGCGGCCGCCGTTGCGCTTGCCGCAGGGGCCGCAGCGACAGTTACGGCGGCGGAAGGCGTCGACGGGGTCGAGGTCGTGCCAGTGGACGTTGTGGCCGCTGTGGCCGCTGTTGTCGAGCTAGTCGTTGCGTTTGGCGAGGTTGTGGTCTGGGCGGAGCTATCTGAGCCGCAGCCGCTGAGAGCCGCAAAGAAAGCAACGCAAACCAACCCTGAGCACGCCTTCAGCGCGCTAATCTTGAAAACCATAGTCACCTGTCCTATTGCTGCGTGATGCACGCGGAAAGCAGGCGACTACAACCAAGGCCAGAGTCACGCAGACAGCATTCGCTACCTTCGGTAACCCCGCTATCTGCCGCCTGCAGACCGGAAGCTTTGCGCCCCCGCCTTGCGACGGGTTTGCCCTTGAACGGCGCGCAGTAAATCACGAGATGAAATGCGTGGCACTCTGTCGTTGCCCAGAGACAATCAACACCTTGATTTGATGTGTGAACTGGGACACATTTGTGACCCAAGGCGTGCGAATATCCAGGTGCTGTAAGACGTTGACCTACGCCGAAAGGGAAGAAAATCTTGCATCTTCGCCCGTCAATATCTGGCCGAATACATCAATGTCTGCCGGAGTAGCTGGAAGGGGGAGGGCGAAATTGCGGAATGGAGGCCTCGTGCGATGCGAATATTGATCTATAGCGCGAACTTTGCGCCTGAACCCACGGGAGTCGGCAAGTACTCCGGTGAGATGGCGTGGTGGCTTGCCGAGCATGGGCACGAAGTCCGCGTGGTTGCTGCACCTCCGTATTACCCGATGTGGAAGGTCGATAGAAAGTATGTGTGGCCGCCTTTTCGCCACGAGCAGTGGCGAGGTGTCGATGTCTGGCGGGCGCCGCTGTGGGTGCCGAAGTCGCCGACCGGGCTGACTCGCCTGCTGCACTTGCTTTCGTTCGCGATTACGTCGTTTCCCCTGATGATATGGCAGATCGGCTGGCGGCCGGATTTGGTGCTGACGGTTGCGCCCGCATTCATGTGCGCGCCTGCCGGCCTGTTGACGGCGCGCTTGTGCCGGGCAAAGGCGTGGCTGCACCTGCAGGACTTCGAGGTCGACGTTGCGTTCGGCATGGGACTTTTGAAGGGAAAGCTCTTGCAGCGGATCGTGCTGCGCATAGAGCGCTGGGTGCTGAGGCGATTCGACAGCGTGTCAACGATATCCGGCCGAATGGTCGAACGGCTGCTGACGAAGGGCGTGGAGCCCGCACGGACCCGCTACTTTCCGAATTGGGTCGATGTTACCCGGATCGGTCCCATGGCGAACGGGGCCTTTCGCGCGAAGCTCGGGATATCGCCCGATGCGATCGTGGTTCTGTTCTCCGGAACACTGGGCGGCAAGCAGGGCCTGTTGGTGATTCCCGAGGCGGCGGCCCTGCTTGCGGCGCGCGGTGACATCGTATTCGTCGTCTGTGGGGATGGGGTCATGAAGTCCAGCCTCGAGACTGCGGCGGCCGCGCTTCCAAACCTGCAGATCCTGCCGCTGCAGCCGTCGGGGCGCCTGGCGGATTTACTGAGCATGGCGGACATTCACTTGCTGCCGCAGAGTCCGGATGCAGCGGATCTGGTGCTGCCGTCGAAGCTCTCGGGAATGCTTTCCAGCGGCCGGCCGGTGATCGCTACCTGCCGCTCAGGAACCGAAATCAGCGCAATAGTTTCGCAGTGCGGGATCGTGGTCGAGCCTGAGAACGGCTCCCAATTGGCGATCGCCATCGTGAAGCTTGCCGACGACCCGAAGTCGAGGTTCGAACTCGGCCGCCGCGCGAGGTCGTTCGCAGAAGCTAATTTTGAGCGTGACGCGGTCCTTGGGAACATGTTCAGGCCCTTGGAGAGCCAGATATCGGACGTGGCGAACGACGTTGCCGCCTGACCCGCGACGCGGGCAGAGCGTTTTTCGGCACAAATATGTGGCCGCGTTAGGTGAAATAGGGTGCATCCCTGAGCTAGGAATTGGCACTATGAGAAAAAAGTCCTAACATCGCGCAAATAAAGGGTTTATCCACGGTTCTGTAAGCAGGTTTCACAGTCAATGAGCAGGTATATTTATGATCGCAGAGCGCAGTCTGCCGTGAGTCCCATCGTGCATGAGCCTCTCCGCAGGCGCCCTTGGGCCGGCCTTTTTGCCTTCTGCATGGTATCGCTGATCGCGCTGGCGGCCATCCCGTCGGCGGCCCGGGCTGCCTACCTCTTGGGGCCGGGCGATCTCCTGAAGATCACCGTGTTCAAGAACGCCGATCTCAGCCTCGATGTCCGCGTATCTGACGCCGGTTCGATAGGCTACCCCCTCATCGGTGCGGTTCCCGTGAGCGGCCTTACTCTGGATGCAGCTGAAAAGAAAATCGCGAAAATGCTGCAGGACGGCGGGTTTGTCGTCAATCCGCAGATCTCCATCCTGCTGACCCAGGGGTTCAACGATCTGGTGTCGGTGATCGGCGAGGTCAACAAGTCGGGCCGATATTCCACGGAGCAATCCGGCGGCCATCTGTCCGGAGTGCTCGCGTCGGCCGGCGGGATATCTCCTGTTGGCAGCGAGGTGGTCACAGTGACCGGCGAACGCAATGGCAAGCCATTCAGGCGCGAGGTCGATATCGTCAAAATGTCTTCGAGCGGAAACGCAACTGACGACATCGAGCTCTTAGGCGGCGACACTGTCTTCGTGAAGAAGCAGCCGTTGTTCTACATCTACGGACAGGTACAGAAGCCCGATCAATACCCGCTCCAGGGCGGCATGACGGTCATGCAGGCGCTGGCGACGGGAGGCGGAGTGACGGGCAAAGGTACCCAGCGGGGCATCGTTCGCCATCGACGCGACGCCAGCGGAAAAGTGAAGGAAGAGAGCGTGTCCTTGGATGACGACGTGCAGGACAAGGATGTTATCTACGTCAAGGAGAGCCTGTTTTGACGCTTCATCAATTCCTTTTGATATTGCGCGCCCAATGGCGCATTGCTTTCTACATATTTGTCGGGGTGGTAACCGCCGCATTGGTCCTGACCCTCATTTGGCCCAAGCAATACACCGCGACCGCATCGGTGGTGGTCGACATCAAATCGGACCCCGTTGCAACAGCCAATAATGCGGCAATGGCCGGGCAACAGGCCAACACCTATGTGAATACAGAGGCTGACATCATCGCGAGCCAACGTGTGGCCCAGCGAGTAGTGAAAACGCTGCGTCTCGATCAGCAGCCGGAAGCCAGAGAGCGATGGGCGAAGAGTGCGGATGAGGATATCAGCGTGTCCATCGCCAATTTTTTGGTGGACAAGAAACTCGTCGTGGCGCCGGCGCACGATAGTCCGACGCATTCAAGCAACGTCATCGACATTTCCGTTACATGGTCGGATCCGAGGACTGCGGCGGCGCTGGCCAATAGTTTTGCGCAGACTGCGATCGATACCAACATCGATTTGAAGGTGGAACCCGCGAAGCAATACGCGGCTTGGTTCGAACAGCGCGCCCACGCACTGCGTCTCGATTTGCAGGCCAAACAAAAGCGCCTGTCGGACTTTCAGAACGCCAACGGCATCGTGGCGACCGACGAAAAGCTGGACGTGGAAAACGCGCGCCTGACCGAGCTGTCGACGGAGCTGGTGACCATACAAGGCCTGCGGCAGGAGAGCCAATCGCGCCAGCATCAGGTCGGCACCGACATCGAATCCCTGCCGGAGGTCCTGCAAAGTCCCGTAATCCAGAATCTGAAATCGCAGCTGGCGCAGGCCGATGCGAAACGGGAGGATATTGCAACCCGGCTGGGAAAGAATCACCCGGACTACAAGGAAGTCGAGGGGGAAATCGCTAACTTGCACAGCCGCATCGCTCAAGAGAGCGCTAACATCGCGGCATCGCTCGGCCGCACGAACGAAGTCAACGTGCGCCGCGAAAACGACGTGCGGGCGGCGCTCGAGGCACAGAAGCAGAAAGTCCTCGAGCTCAAGCATGAACACGATCAGGCGGCCGTTCTAGACGAGGATGTGACAACCGCGCAACGCGACTTGGATGAAGTCACCAAGAGTCTTGCCCAGAGCAACCTCGAAAGCCTGACGCAACAGACCAATGTCGTGCAATTATCCACGGCAGACCCGCCGGCACACCCCTCGAGTCCGAAGTCGGTCATCAATATGCTGTTGGGCATATTTTTCGGCGGCGTGTTCGGAATCGGCGCGGCACTCGCCATCGAAATGCGCAATCGCCGTGTCCGCGAGGCCGAGGACATGGTGGAACTCCTTGGAGTGCCGCTGCTGGGCACCCTTCGGCCGGTCATCGTGCGTGCCGGCGAATTGCGCCTGCCGAAACCAGCGCAGGGCCTCCTCGAGCCATCGACAATTTGACTTACAACCCAAACGATTCAGAGCATTCAATGAACAAAATCGCGGATAGGGTCGTCAAGACTCGAGAGATGCCCCAAGACCGCGGTCGCGCCATTGGCGCCATACTCATCGAACAAGGCCGGCTCGACGTCGAGGACGTTGAGGAGATTCAGGCTTTTGCGAACCTGCACGGCCTGCGTTTCGGCGATGCTGCCATTCAGCTGCAGCGGCTATCGCAGCTCGACATCGAATCCGCTATTGCTCTGCAGTACAACTATCCGGTCTTGGCGCGAGGCGGCGATAGCGGCGTGGCCGACGATGTCATCGCGGGATACCAACCGCAGAGCGAAGCGGTCGAACCTTTGCGCGCGTTGCGCAGCCAATTGATTCTTCGCTGGCTCAACACCGCGAAGCGCAAAGTGTTGGCCGTGACCAGCGCCGAGCGCGGCGAGGGACGCAGCTGGCTGACAGCAAACCTTGCGACCATGTTTGCGCAGCTCGGAGAGCGGACACTGCTCATCGACGCGGATATGCGTCACCCGCGCCAGCATCGCCTGTTCAATATCGATAATTCGGTGGGATTGTCCGCGCTTCTGACCGGCCGCGCCGGGCGGGAAATAGCCAGGCGCATCCATCCGCAGCTCCGGCTGTACGTGCTTCCGGCGGGAGTGCTTCCGCCCAATCCGCAGGAATTGTTGGCACGCCAGGTATTCGAGGTGGTCGTCGATCATTTTGCCGCTCAATTCAGCGTAGTCATCGTGGACACGCCCGCGATATCGGAAACTGCGGACGCGCAAATACTTGCGGCGAACGCCGGCAGCGCCATCATCGTTGCGCGCCGCAACCACACGCAGCAGGCAACGCTGCTCGCCGCTATGGAGACATTGACGCAGACCGGCGTAAACGTCGTCGGTAGTGTGCTTAACGACTATTGAGCGACAACCGCCAAGCATGAAGACAAAGGCATCGGGTTTCGTCTTTGACCTACGAGTACTCGTTGGCTTGGCCATCATCCTCAATGAAATAGTGTTCGTAAATGTCTTGGGGTCAACCGGTGTCGAGTTTGTACTTTCCAGCGCGCTCGTCACGACCGCATTATTGATTCAGCTTCGATTTGCCCTGCGAGAGCATGCAGGCACTCCGGCGGACATCGTCGTATTCATTTTCAATTGGCTGTTTCTCGATCTTGCCCCGAAGGTACAACTGCTTAGCGCGCCGCAACAGCTCGTCAACACATCCTCGGTGACCGTCGATACGGTGGCCATGACAAATCTGGTCTGTGCGCTGTTCATGTTGACGTTCACGTTCGTTTACGTTTTCTCGGGCAGGCGAGTCGAGGAAGCCGCGGATGCTGCGCCTCAGCGGGAATTCACGGGCGGCGGTATAGGAATCGCGGTTTTCGTCTGCGTCGTAGTGGTGGGCGCGGCGGCACCTCACGCGTATCACGCCGTCGAAGCCACCGAAACGGTTACACCGGCAACCCTGATTATCAATAGGTTTCTGTTGTTTCTCCCTTCTGCCACATTGTTGATCCTCCTGAATGAAACCATTCGTAGCGGGCGAAAGATCTTGTTCAGCCGGGTATGCGTATTGCTGCTTTTGGTCGTGCTGGTGTTGATAACCGAGAA
Organism: uncultured Gammaproteobacteria bacterium; assembly: GCA_963807505.1. Taxonomy (GTDB): domain Bacteria; phylum Pseudomonadota; class Gammaproteobacteria; order Steroidobacterales; family Steroidobacteraceae; genus Bog-1198. Next base: position 1,230,224 of record CAWECC010000004.1, read on the forward strand.
TCCATATACCGAGAAACGCAACGCCCTCGGACCCGTCTACATCGGTGCGCTGCTCATTATGTTTCAAGGTTGGTTTACGAGCCGGGGAAGACGCCTGTTGTTGCTGGTGTTCAGCATGGTTCTTGTGTTCCCGGCGATTACGATTTTCACTCACAACAAAAATGTCGTGCTCAGTCAAGTTTCAATGAGCCAATTCGGGGAGCAGATCGCCGATCATTACTTCTCCATCAACTACGACTCTTGGGCCAATATATATACAAGCGTGGAGGTCGTCAGCGTGCACGGCTTGCAGTGGGGTCATCAGTTATTGGGATCTCTATTGTTCTTTGTGCCGAGTGCACTTTGGAGCACGAAGCCGCTGGCGACCGGCATATTGTTGGGCAATTATTTGATCAACAATTACAGCATGTGGTTCACCAATCTGTCGGCCCCGATAGTCGCGGAAGGCTACCTGGATTTCGGTTTTCTGGGAGTGATCGCCTACGCCGCCGGCCTTGCGTACGCCGTGAGGTTCCTCAATGCGCTTGCCGTGCGGCCTGGGAAGTGGATCGCCTTGCCGCTGGCTACCTACGCATCGGTGTTCTTGATGATCGTCATGCGCGGATCCTTGATGATCGCGACGGGCTTTGCAGTAGCGGCGTTCTTATCGTTTAATCTCGCGTCAGCATTGCTCTCGGTGAAGCTCGGGATACGGCACCCTCGGCGAGTTGCTCATGGCGTCACTCACCGCCGGACGGCGGCTTCGTAAGCCGATGATGCGCCACGTGGCTTTCGTAGGTCCTCTACCACCGCCGGTGCACGGCTTCTCGAGTGTCTGTGCGATGATGCTGGAGCTCCTGAAATCAACAATGCCAGTTGAAGTGTTCGATAGAGCGCCCAAGCACACGGGACCTCGAAGGCTCGCGAAACAAATGTTCAGGCCCTTGAAGCATTTTGTCGGATGCTTCGGGCGGCGAAAAGGCATCTTGTATCTGGCGCTCTCCGGCGGATACGGGCAGATTTTCGACTTGAGCTATGTACTCGTCAGCAAGTTGTTTCGGCAGGATATTTTCGTTCATCATCACAGCTTTGCGTACATCAATTCGCCGGCGTGGCTCACAAAATGCTTGCTGGCACTGCTTCGCAGCGACACGCACATCGTGTTGAGCCACAACATGGGCATGTCACTGACACGGATATACCGATTGAAGCCGGAATGCGTCAAAGTCATATCGAATGCCGCATTTTATGGTTCTCCGAACCTTGGCAGGGAGGCTGCGGAAGGCGACGTCGCGCCGATCAACATCGGGTTCTTGTCGAATATCACTTTCGATAAGGGATTCGTCGATTTTTTCGGCGTTTTGCGGCGCTTGCGACAACTTGGCGTCGAGTATCGCGCTCATATCGCCGGTCCTCTCGCACCGGGGGCACGTTCAACCTTTCAGCAACTGTTGAGTGACGCCAGCGACGTACGCTACGTCGGGCCGGTGCATGGATCGGATAAGGATCGCTTTTATCGACAGCTGGATATTTTCTTGTTTCCCACGAATTATGCCAATGAGGCTGAGCCGCTGGTGGTCTATGAGGCGATGCGGCAGGGGGTCTTCGTCATTGCTTGTGACCGCGGCGCGATTTCCGAGATGTTGCTCAATGGTGCAGGCCTCGCCTTTGCACGGGATGACATTGTGGAGTCGGCCGCAATGCAGATAGCGGAGTTCAGCCGTGACCGACATGCATTGGCTCATGCCGGAAATTTGTCCCGGCGACAGGCTGAACACATACGGATATCTGGTAAACAGGAACTGGAGCAGTTATTGGTCCGCATGCGGGGCGACTGTTCCGATTGCATCGAACTCGTATAAACCCGGGCTTGTATATGTATGTGAAAATCCAAATGGGTCGGATTGCCTTTGCCGGCGCCGCGGCAGTGTTGACTTCGCTGCAGCCGTACACGGCGCTGGGAGCGATTTTCGACTACCGAGACGCCTTGGACCTGGCCGTTGCCACACCCGATGAGCAGCCGGCGCAACAGCGCACGGATCGCCTCAATCTCTACGTGGGCGACGATTTCTCCTACGACGACAACCTTTACAGGCTGCCTTCGAACGTCACTGATTTAGCCGTTCTGCCGGGGATTGGCAGCAACCCCAGTCGAAGCGATTACATTGACAGTGTGACGGCGGGCCTCGATTCCGAATGGCTGATCGGTAATCGGCAAAGTGTGGACCTTGATTTGCGAGCCGATGATAATCGGTACTTTCGAAATACAAACTTGGACAATATTTCGAGCAACGATCACGCGGCATGGAATTGGGGCTTGGGGAGTGCACTGTCGGGCGCCGTCGGCGCGGACTACAGTCAAGTGCTGGGCGGCTTCGTCAATACAGGCGCTTATGCGAGAGACATAGTCGTCAAGTCGGATTACTTTGCCTCCCTGCGTTATCAGATAGGTCCGCGTTGGGGCTTATTCGGCGGCATCATGGATGAAAACTACAAACTGACCGACGCCAACGAGACGTTCAACGATTCGAAGAGCAAGGCAGTCGATATCGGAGCGGATTACACGACCAACGCCGCCAACCGCATAGGTTTTGACTATCGGTACACGGACGATCGCTCTCCCAATGCCGCGTTGTTGAACGGGGTGACGTTCGATCCGGATTACAGAGAAGACAGAGCGAGATTTTTGTTGCACTATGCACCGTCGGAAAAGACCGCGATCGACGCCAGCGGCGGCTACTTGAGGCGTGAGTATCCGAGCGCGGCCATCGGCAGTTTTTCTGGCGAAATATGGCGAGTTTCGTTTCAATGGCAGCCCACCGCCAAGATCCAATTGGTGGCCGGAACGTGGCGGCAACTCACGGCCGACTTGACAGCCCAGACGGATTACTATGTTTCCCGCGGCGAAACTTTGGCGCCGGTGTGGACGGTGTCTGAAAAAGTAGCTTTTACTCTGTCCGTCACGCAGGAAAATCAAGACTATGTTGGTTCGAATCCGGTTGGCGTGAATCCAGTCGAGGTTCAGTCGATCGCCAGGCACGACGTCGTAACCACCGAGAGCGCCAATATGGTCTATACCTTCAGTCGAGCGCTCAGCTTAAGCGTCACCGCCGGCCACGAGAAACGCGATTCGAACGATGCGGGATTCGAATATAACGATTTTCGGGCGGATGCCAATATTACTTATAAATTCTTTCGCTACGGCGAACCGCAGTGAGTACGCCTCGCCGGTCCGCGCCGCGTTTCGATAAGGAGTAATGCGTCAGATCCGAGCATGAATCGGGCGAGCCGGAGACCCAACGCTGACCATCATTGCCGGCAGATCCGTAAACACCGAGCTTCGCGAACCGACGACCGCTCCCTTGCCAATGGTGACACCCGGCGCGACGAACACATCGGCCGCGAGCCATGCCTCGTCCTCGATCACGATCGGAAGAGCTCGAATATCGAAAGTAGGGCTGCGATAGTCATGAGTTCCGGCACAGAGGTAGCTGTTCTGCGAAACGACCGCGTCATTGCCGATGGTAATTTCCGCAAAACTGTACAGCACCGCATTATCGCCTATCCATGAATAGTCGCCGATCTTCAGTTTCCACGGGTAGGGGGTGGTGACGCTGGGCCTGATGATCACGCCTTTGCCGATTTGGGCGCCGAACAGACGTAATAGCCAGCGCCGGAATCCATAAAATAATTGAGGCGAGCATCTGAAGAAAGTCGCCTGGACCATCCACCATAGCTGCACGGTGAATCCCGAGCGACCGCGAAAATCGTCCGGCAGCTTGAAGCGTTTGAGGTCCTGCACTTTAGCTGCGGTCAAAGGGAGCATATCCCGCTTCTGGACGCGCTTCCGCTCCAGTAGGTCATGTCGATTACACCGGAAGGCAATCCCTCCTGTCCGAAGATCCGTACGGGCGCTTCGAACGAAAACAGCGTCAACCCATCACGTGCCAGGGAAAAACTCGGCGTTCCCGGCTGTGTTGGAACCTTGAAGGAAGCGATTCCTGCAGGCGCATTTTGCGTGAAATCATGGCCGCCGATGCTGATCGTAATGACCCCCGGGGCGGTCAGAAATGCCAATAACTCGATGTCATCTTCGGGCGAACTATTCACCACTTTATTGGCTGCCTTTTGCGAGGGACTTACTGCGTTGGTGGGCTCGCGTCGATAGAAATAGTACAAGACATCGTGCGTGATGGCCGGCTGCCGAGCCGTCAAGAACCAGGTCGCGTAAAAGGCATTCAGATCGTAAAAGCCGGTGCCGATATCCCTTCGCAGAGTTGCATCGGTGTACGGTTCGATCTCGCTCGATTCCGAGAGGTCGCTCCACGTGACGATCTGGACCCAGTCCGCGCCGCCGTCAATGGCACTCATCCAGGCATTGCGGAATGTGGCGCTGTTGCCGGCTTCCCAGTAAATCGAGTCTTTGGGGCGGTATTGTTGCGGATCCACCGACATCATGAATGTTTTTCCGTAGCTGCCGTGCGCGATAGCGGGGTCGCCTTTCATCCGATCCGAGGCGGCCGCAGTGGCCGTCCCCCAGTCGCCAAAACCGTCGCTGATCGCCGAGAATGCCTTCGCTTGTCCTCCCCAGCCGAGAAATGTCGGCACGAAAGAGACATTGATTCCTCGCGATTTCAGCTGGGTAAAGATGGACCCCCACCATTCAGGCGGATTCGCGCCGGCGTTGAAAGCCGTCACCACCAAACGTCCGTCGTTTAACCGATATGCGGCCGGACTCGACGCAACCGAAGCGATGATCTGAGTGACGGCGCCAGCGTCCGACTTCAGGGCGGCGAGGTCCGGCATCACCACGATTTTGAAGCGAGGATCGACTGCTTGAGCGGCACTCAACAATTGATGCAGAGCGCTGTCTGCATCGGTCGCCTGGTTGACGCCCATGACATCGATCGTGAATCCCGTGATCCCGCGCGCAATGGCCATGCGTACTTCTTGCTCCATATTCAGCAGCCGATAATTAGCGGCAGCGCCATCTACAGGCAAGGGCCTTTGACGAAGAAATCCGCCTTTGTCGGCCCATTTGCCGGATTCACCGTTGGGATTCAGGTGGTTGCGATTGTAGTAGTCCTGGGATGCCGGCTTGTCATCCACCTGTAAAGGAAAGGGATAAAAATAGTGCGCAAACACCTTTTTGGGTGAAGCGAATAGGGCTGCGGGATCGGGCATGGTAAACGCCAGGCAGGCATCGATTTTGTTCGTGTCCCTGCCGGCGGCGGGAGCAGCGTCCGCGTCCGGACACCGGGAGACGGCGGCGATGAGCGTGCACAGGCAAGCGATTACTGCCGGGTATCGATGCATCATAATGATCCTTCAACGTAGGCTTAGTATCACTATGATACTAAGCGAACCCGCCGACTCTCGCACACCAGCCGCAGCCGTATTTGTTGCATTCCCGCCGCATGAACATGCGCACGCGATTCTTGACATATTCTTGTCATTTTTTTTGGTAATTGTTTCCACGATCGAGCAACTTTTACAACACCGGCGCAGTCCCACTATGGTTGCGCGCGCGCTCTGGGATTCGCTGTGCGCTGTGTGAGTGCTTCATGGACTGCCGGGACGGATCAGTGGACGAACCGCTAAACGATGCTCAAGTTGCCGAGTTCTTCCGGCACGGGTTTCTCGCCATCGAGACGCCTCAAATTCCGAAATCCGAGCTCGATTGGTGCAGCAGCATCCTGATGCGCATGCTCGAAAGCGGTGAAGGCCGCAGCGAGGGCAGAAATCTCGATCTCATTGCAAGGGATGGCGGCGGCGACACCGTGTTGCCCAGCGTGCTGCAGCCTTCTTTGTACGCGACCGAATTGCGGAAATTGTCCTATCGGAAGACGGCTCTCGCCATCGCGAGGCAACTGCTCGGGCGGCAAGCCGCTTTTGCAGGGGATCACACGATTTTCAAGCCGGTGCATAAGGGCGGCCCCACCCCGTGGCATCAGGATGAAGCGTTCCGCGAGCCGGGTTTTGAATACGATGAAATCAGCATCTGGATCGCGCTCACGGACAGCACGATTGAGAATGGCGCCATGGCGTACATTCCGGGCTCCCATTTGTTCGGACTGCTTCCGCACCGGTTGAATGGCGGTTCCAAGGAGGCGAATACGATCGAGTGTTACGCGGGTTTCGATCCGCAGATGGCGGCAGTACGCCCGATTCCGGCCGGCGCCATGATCATTCACCACAGCCGCACCATCCATGGTTCATCGGGCAACAAGACCAATACTCCCAGGCTCGCGTATATCCTGCAGTACAGTACACCAGTCAGAATCAGCAAGAAAATTCGCGAGGCCCCGTGGCTCGAGCACCTGCGCAGCGCAAACCAACGGCGGCGCAAGAGATTTCTGCTTCGCGGCGGGATTTTGCGTGAAGTACTGCGCGTTCTACGATCCGATCGCCAATCCGTTGCGTTCTTCTGGCGTCGACGCGTCATTCGGCTGCGTTATCTGTTCAAGGGGTAGCTAGCTAGCCTCAGCGCAGGCGCAGCGGTGCGCCGTATCCCGTCAGTTCCAGATATCCACGACCTGCGGGCCGCCGCTGCTCATATGCCCGTACCGCACCCTCCCAGTAAATTGCACCCGTGGAAAGCCGAGTATCGTTCTCCTGATCGTCGAGCAGCGGTTCGAGATCGAACTCGCGGCTGCCCGCGCGGATATGCCACTGCACCGGATAGACGATTCCGGTTCGAGGTGAAACCCAGCGCCGGCCGGGGCGGAATGCAATATCGGCCGGTTGTAGAATTTGCACGCTCCCGTCGCTGCTGCGCAGTGTGCCGCCCGCCCAACGCTGCTCGCCCTGAGAGCCGCGGATGCGAAAAGCCATCAACGCCGCGCCATCCTGCAAATTGATGCCGATCCAGTCCCAACCGATTGCTGCCGCGTCCAAGTACTCGCTGGACCATTCATGATCGAACCAGGCTTCGCCGGTCACCCGGTCCTTGTGGCTCTCCCGCGCGATGCTGCCCGATACTTGCAAGTGCGGCAGGCTGTAGTAGTAGCTTGCGGCGGTCGTGACCGGCCCCTTGCGGCTGACTCCTGAATTGCCGTTGAGCAGAACGGCCTGCGTTTCCGAAAGCGTCAAATCGAATGAGAAATCCTCTGCATGTATTTTGGCGGTGTATGCGGCAGCGGATGCATTGCGCTCGAGCTTCCAGTCGTCTATCCATACATCGGTGTCGCCGGTCGCCGCTTCGGCGAGGTCCAAGCCGGCGCGCCGGATGCGCTGGTCCTGCCATAGGCGGCCGCGCTTCGGGTCGCTGATGGCGCAATGTGCGATCAGGAGTTGATGGGGCGTGAACGAACTGGGATTGTTCTCATCGATGTCGGGCTTGGTCCGAAAGAAAGTAATTTGAAATCCCAGCGACTCGCCGTGCTCGGTGGTCAGCCAGCCGGTGACATACCACCACTCGGTGCGAAACTGTGGATGGCTGCCGTAGTCCGCGGGAAATGTCATCGGATGATTGTCGGCGACCGGCGCATACGCCGGCGCAGCGGCCGAGTAGGATGCCAGCAGGGTCGCGACGGCCATGGCGCCCGCAACTGCGGCGGCGGCACCTCCTGCCTTCGCCATGGTGAACAGGCGTGCGGTGCATCGCGCGCGTGATGTACTCATGGCTGCACCGCGGTGCTCATGCATTCACCAGTCCTCGCGCACGGCCTGCACGGCATCTTGACTCATGGCGGCGCGTCCGCTCCAAATCGCGGTGATGGCGGCCGCGGCGATCAGGGTCAGGCTGAGTACGCGAGCTGCCAGGCCGGAATGGCGAGATCGATGCTCCAATTGAAGGATTGGCGATTGACGACGTAAACCAGAATCAGACTCAATGCGGCGCCGAGAACGAGTCCGTATGCAACCCCGAAGGCGCTGGTCAGAATGCCTTCGCTCGCCAGCATGCCGACAATCTGCCGGCGCAGCATGCCGATGATGCCGCAGCATGCCGAATTCGGCGCGGCGGGCGAGGGCGGTCGAACTCGCGGCAAAGCTCACGCCGGTGAGCCCGATGATGACCGCGATCGCCTCGAGCGCATAGGTGATTGCAAAGGCGCGATCGAAGATCTGCAGCGAGCGCTCGCGCAGCGCGGTGCTGGTCAGTATTTCGAGAGAATCGCCGCGTGTCAAAGTGAGCGCGCAGCGCCGCCTCGGCCGGCGCGGCGCCGGCGCCCGTCATTCAGCCAGACCGAGCCCTCGTTGGCGCTGCCGTCGCCGGTTGCGGCGAGATACGCCTGGCGCGAAATCACGATGGCCCCGGTGGTGCGCGCGTAGTCGCGCCAGATGCCGGCCACGGTGAACTGCCGGGTGCGGCCCGCCAGCGGCAGGGCGATGGGATCGCCGAGCTTGTAGCCATAGAGATCTTGCAGCGCTTCGGATATCCACGCCGGTTCGGCGTTGGACGCGCAGCGGCACACTCTCGCTTCGCAACAGCGGCAGCTCCTGCGCCGCCTGCGCGGCCGTCGCTCCGCGCGCGATCAGCGTCACGGGCGCGCGCGCGGGATCGAGCAGGAGCTGCCGCGTGCGGCGGAACTCGATTCGCGATATGCCGGCCACCTTCGCGAGTTTCGCTTGATCGGCGGCGGACCAATAGGCCGTGTCGTTGCCGAGGGGCTCGCGCAGTTGCATGTCGGCGGGCAGGAGTTTGCCCAGCCAGTGATCGAACGAGACGCGGAACGAGTACACCATGATGGCCATCGCCACCATCAGGCTGAAGCTGACGATGATGGATGCCAGGCTCAAGGTCGAGAGGCCGACGTTTTCGCGCAGCTGCGCGACGGCGGTGTCGAGCACGACGCGGCGCGTGCGCGGCGCCAGGCTCAGGCATCTTCACGGTCAGCGATCGGCACCAGCAACACCGCGCCGAACAACAGCGCGGCAATGGCGGCGTAGCCGAACACCGGCAATCCGCCCACCGGCGGCAGCCGGGACAGCGCAGCCCCCAGCACCAGCAAGCGCGATGCCGGCAAACGCACCGGCGCGCGCGACCGTGGCGTAGTCGCCGTCGCCGCCTTTCAGAGCACGGGCCGGAGGCTGGCGCGCGGCGTTGCGCGCGGGCAGCCACGCGCCGACGCTCGCCGCCGCCGTGCCGATTGCGAAAAAAGCGAGCATGGGCAACGGTACCGCGCCCAGCAGCGATCAGCGAGGCGCCGACGGCGCGCAGCTGGCCATTGCCGAGATCTGCCGTCGAGGAAGCGCAGTACGACGCGCGGCGAATGCCAGGCCGAGAATCACGCCGAGCAACGAGCCGGCGACGCCGAGCGCGGCGCCTTCGCCGATGAGCGCGCGCTGCAACTGACCGCGCGTCACGCCCAGCGCGCGCAGCAGTGCGAGGGAGCGGCGCCGGCGCAGCACCGACAGGGACTGAGTCGAGAAAACCAGGAACGCGCCGGTCCACAGTGCGACCAGCGCCAGCATGTTGAGGTTGACGCGATAGGCGCGCGTCACGGTGATGGCGCGGTCGCGCTCGACTTGCGGAGCGATGGCGAGCACGCCCGCCGGCAGCTCCTGCCGCGAGCGCACGGCGAAATGCGTCGACATCGGTGCCCGGCTGCAGGCGCAAGTCGATGCGGTTGAGGCGGCCGATGTCGATTGAAGACCCATTGCGCCGTGGCGATGTCCATCAGCCCCAATGCCTGCGCATAGGTCGACTCCTGCAAAATTCCGACCACATGCAGCGCCTTGGGCGAACTGCCGACCATGACTTGCAGAAGATCGCCGCGCCGTAATTCGAGATCGCGTGCCGCCGTGCTGCTCAAATAAATGCCATTGTCTTGCAAGAGCGCGAAGACGCCGACCCCCGATATCGCCGATCAGAGCGGGTTGCAGCGCGGCGGCGCGAAACGGATCGACGCCGAGCACCTTCAGCGTTTCGCGCCGCCCGGGCAGAGCCACATCCAATTCCAGCACGGGACTCGCCATGCTCACGTCCGGGTCTCTCGCCAGCCGCGAAAATAGTGCCTCAGGAAAACCTTCAGGCGGCCCGCGCACGAGGATATCGGCTTCACCCGCCAGCCGTTTCGTCGCCAGACCGAATTCGTTGAGAGCGGCGCCGTTGACCAGGTACACCGCCGCGCCCAGCGCCACTCCCAGGGCGATGGCGAGGACCGTGACGAGCAGCCGCAGGGGTGATTCGCGCAATTGCGCGAGCAGCAGCACGCGCCAGGTCATCAATGCCCCGCGATACCCCGGCGGGGTGCTCATCCGGGTTTGAGGCCGTCACCGTCGAGCACCATGATGCGGTCGGCCGTCTCGGCCGCGGTGCGCGAATGGGTGATCAATATGCCGGCGCCGGCATTTGTCTTGACCTGCGCGCGCAGCAGCGCCAGGGTTTGCGCGGCGCTGCGCGGGTCGAGATTTCCCGTCGGTTCGTCCGCCAGCAGCAGCCGCGGGCGGTGCACGAGGGCGCGCGCGATGGCGATGCGCTGCACTTCGCCGCCGGACAGCTCACGCGCATAGCGCCGGGCGAGCGGACCGATGCCGACGGCCGACAACATCAGGGCGGTGCGCCGGCTGCGTTCGGGTTCCTTCACTCCCAGCAGATCGAGGGGCAGGGCGACATTTTGCTCGACGCTGAGATAGGGCAGCACGTGAAAGGCTTGAAACACGAACCCCACCGCCCGGCGCCGCAGCAGGGTGACGGCATCATCGTTCAAGGTGGACAGATCCACGCCCTCGAGCAGCACGCGACCCGAGTCCGGCCGATCGAGTCCGGCCAGCAGATTGAGCAGCGTCGACTTGCCGACGCCGGACTCGCCCATGATGGCGAGGTACTCGCCCTGCCGCAGTTCGAGATCGAGGCCGTCGAAGAGGGCGGGGCGATCCGGCGAATAGCGCTTGCCGAGATTCTCGAGCCGCAGAACGGCGGGTTCGGCCAAAGCCCCGGCGGGGTCGGCCAAGGCCCCGGCGCCGACAAGAGCCCCCTCGGGACGATGGCCGCCTCCCTCGAGCCTCAAGCGGCGTCGACTCCGATCATGGCTTTGACTTCCAGGAAATCGCGCAGGCCGAACTCGCCGTACTCGCGTCCATTGCCGGACATCTTGAAGCCGCCGAACGGAGTCTGCATGTCGCCCGAGGCGCCGTTCAAGGCGACCTGGCCGGCACGAATGCGATTCCCCACACGCCGCGCGCGCACCTTGTCCTGCGACCACACATAGGCCGCGAGGCCGTAGGGCGTGTCGTTGGCGATTTGCACGGCCTCCTCTTCGGTTTCGTAGGGCAGGATGCACAGCACCGGCCCAAATATTTCCTCGCGCGCGATGGTCATGTCATTGCGCACGTTCGAGAAAATCGTCGGCTTGACGAAGTAGCCCTTTGCCAGTCCATCGGGGCGGCCGGCGCCGCCGGTGATGAGCTTGCGCGCCTTCGGCGATTCCCTTCTCGATGAATCCTTCGACGCGGTCGAATTGGACTTTGGACACCACGGGGCCCAGAGTGGTCTTGTCGGAAGCGGGATCGCCCACGACCACGGTCTCGGCGATGCGCTTGGCGATGCTCTCCACGGCCGCCATTTTGCCGGCGGGCACCAGCATGCGCGTCGGCGCATTGCAGGACTGGCCGGAATTCTGGAACACGTGCAGCACGCTTTGCTTCACGGCGCGTTCGAAGTCGGCGTCGTCCAACAGTACATTGGGCGATTTGCCGCCCAGTTCCTGGTGCACTCGCTTGACCGACGCGGCTGCGCTGCGCGCGACCTCGGTGCCTGCCCGAGTCGATCCGGTGAAGGACACCATGTCGATTTCGCGATGCGAGGACAGCGGCGCGCCGACGCTCGGCACCGTCGCCGTTGACCAGATTGAATACGCCTGCCGGAACCCCGGCCTCGTGCATGACTTTCGCCCATAGGATGGCGCTGAACGGCGAATACTCCGAAGGCTTGAGCACCATGGTGCAGCCGGCGGCGAGCGCCGGCACTACCTTGGCGGCCACTTGGTTCATCGGCCAGTTCCACGGCGTGATCAAAGCGCAGACCCCCACGGGCTCTTGCACCAAGCGCACGGTGCCGCGCATTTCCTCGAACTTGAAGGTCTTCAGCACTTCGATCATGGCGCTGATATGGCCGACCCCGATCCGGGTCTGCGACCCCTTGGCGAGCGTGATGGGCGCGCCCATTTCGGTGGAGATCGCCTGCGCGATTTCATCGTAGTGGGCCTTGTAGGCGGCGAGAATGCGCTCCATGAGCGCAAGACGCTCCGCCGGGCTGGTGCGCGAATAGCCGTCGAAAGCGCGGCGTGCCGCCGCGACGGCCCGGTCCACGTCTTTGGCGCTGCCCATGGATATCACGCCGGCCGCGGCCTCGGTGGCCGGATTGATGACCTTGAATTCCTTCGGTTCGATCGGATCGACCCAAGCGCCGTCAATGTAGAACTGCCGATTGTCGTACGTCATTACTCTGCCCCTCGATAATTCATGAATTCCTGGCCGATATTCTACTCGTTTGGTCCGGGCGGGCGCGGATCTTGTCGCCGGGCGCCGACGTTCGGCCGCCCAGGCCGGGGCGCGGAGACATCGGCGCCGGTTTTACGGTCGTGGTTCTCACTTTGGCTGCCGCATTATTGCTAGTCTCCGCGCGCGGAATCTCGGGAAAATGCATGGAGATTCCTCACTTATCTCGATTTTGGAGTGCTTATGCCGGGAATCGGAAGGCCGCTGCTCATGCTCGCGGCGGGGGCCATCTTTGGACTGGCGCTGGGACATGCCCGCGCGGCGGTCCCGGAATGGAACGTCGTGCGGACCCATTCGGTCCAGGTCGGAGCCGAGGCGGGACGCCTGGTGGTGGGATTTCGAGCCACCGGCGCCAATACGGTGATCAAGGCCATCAGGCTTCGCAACCGGGCACAGAGCGTCAAGATCGCCCAGGCGCAGACCTCGGACGCGGATGCCGCCGGCCTTGCCCGACGCACCGGGTTGGCAATGGCAACGTCGCGCCAGATAACGCCGAGCATGCATGTGCTGTTTCTGCAAAAGACACTTTACGGCGCCGACGTCGATGCAGCGTTGAAAAAATTACGTGCCGATCCCGCCGTCCTGTTCGCCGATGTCGATCAGCGCCGATACCCCCATTCACTGCCCGACGATCCCTTGTTCGTGCCCACGGCGGGAGCCAGCGGCCAGTGGTACATGCAGACGCCCAGTGCGGCGGCCATCACCTTGGACGGTATCCCCACCATGGATTTGTCCGCGACCGATGCGGTATCGGCCTGGGCGATCACCACGGGCAGTTCCGCAACGGTCATCGCGGATGTGGATACGGGCGTCCGATTCGACCATCCCGATTTATTGCGGGCTGGCCTCGGCGGGCGGCTGCTGCCGGGCTACGATTTTGTCGGCGAGGATTTCAATCGCACCACGGGAGCGGCGCTCGGCACCTTTCTGATCGCCAATGACGGCGATGGCTGGGATCCGGATCCTTCCGATCCCGGCGACTGGATCAGTAGCACGGATGAGCGGAATAGCCTTTTCCCAACCGCGACCTGTCCCATTTCGAATAGCTCCTGGCATGGAACACGCGTCGTCGGCATTCTGGGTGCGCTCACCAACAACGATACGGGTATTGCGGGCATGACGTGGGCGCCCTACATCCTGCCGGTCAGGGCACTGGGCAAATGCGGCGGCTACGACTCGGACATCATCGCCGGCATGCAATGGGCCGCCGGCATGTCGGTCATGGACGGTTCGGGCAATCTCGTCCCCGACAATCCGTATCCCGCCGACATCATCAACTTGAGCTTGGGCGCCACCGGCACTTGTCCCACGGACTATCAGAACGTGGTCAGTACATTGACCGCGATGGGTGTGTTGATTGTGGCTTCCGCAGGCAATGAGAGCGGTGCGGTGGATGCACCCGGCAATTGCAGCGGCGTGCTCGCGGTGGCGGGATTGCGTAATGTGGGCACCAAGGTGGGGTACAGCAGTCTTGGGCCCGAAGTGGGCGTGGCCGCACCGGCGGGCAATTGCGTTGCGGCCTTGTCGCCTCCCTGCCTGCGGTCCATCGACACGACCGTCAATCTGGGGCTGACGACACCGGGCAGCAATAGCTACACCAATATGACCGATTCACCGTACAATCTCGGCACCAGCTTTTCCGCGCCCATCGTTTCGGGAATCGCCGCGCTGATGCGCTCCGTCAACGCGAATTTGACGCCGTCTCAGCTGATCGCGCGCATCGAATCGAGCGCGAGCGCCTTTCCGCAGCCGGCCGGGCTTCCGCAGTGTCCCGCGACCGCGGCCGATGGTTCGGGCGAATGTGCCTGTACACAGGGCCAATGCGGCGCCGGCATGGTCAACGCGCTGAGTGCCGTCAATGCGGCGCTCAATCCGATTGCCGTGATAACGGCGGGCGGCGGCAACACGTTCAACGCCGGCGGCAGCGTGGCCGCGTGCAGCCTCACGCTCGTATCCTACGCATGGACGGCGAGCGGCGGTGTCAGCGTTCAGGGCACCGCCAATGCGCCCCAAGTAACCGTTACGCCTACCGGCAGCGCGGGTACCCTGACTCTTACCGTGACCGATTCCGCCGGTCACGCGGATACGGGCACCGTGTCGTTCAGTTCCGCCGGAACGGCGACAGTGAACGCCCCGTCGTCCGCCGGTACGGCAGCCACCGCCTGCATGACGCCGATGACGGTCACGCCCGCGCCCCCCACGCTCAGCGAGGCATTTGTTCCCGCCAGCGTCGCTCAAAACGTCGCCTCGACGCTCACCATTACCTTCAGCAACTCGAATGGCTTTGCATTGACTCAGTCGGGCTTCACCGAGACGCTGCCGGCGCAATTGAGCATGCAGACTTCACCGGCGCCGACCACCACCTGCGCCGGCGCATCCGGGACATTGACCAGCTCCACGAGCACCGTGACCATGGTCGGCGCCAACATTCCAGCGAATGGCAGCTGCTCCATTACCTTGAGTGTGAAGAGCGAGACGGCGGGAAACTATACGAACTCGATAGCCGCGAACGCGCTCTCGACGGGGCCGGCCGGCAGCAACTCGGCAGGCGCTTCCGCTTCGCTCGATGTGATGGTGCCGGGCAAGAGCGGCGGCGGAAGCCTGGATTGGCTGGACATGATGTTCGTCGCGGGCCTGCTGCTTGCAGTTCGGCGGCGTGGGGGCCGCACACGCTCCTAGCCGCGGGGGCCCCCGCTCCGCGGACTTGCGGGCTCAGCTATAATCGCGGTCATGGATACGCCCAATACCGCACGCGTTGCCGTGCAGTCCGTGAAGACTCATCGCGATGCGCGCGGGTCCCTGTTCGAGCCTTTGACCGATGCCGAGCTCGCGGCGCAGAAAAATGTGCATGTGGTGCTCACTCAGCCCAACGAAGTGCGCGGCAATCATGTGCATCGGACGGCCGTGGAAACGACCAGCGTGGTGGGGCCCTGCCTGATACGCCTCAAGGAGGAGGGCACGATTCGGGATCTCGAGGTGCCGGCGGGGGAGATCTGGCGCCTGACTATACCGCCCGGCGTGGTGCACGCGTTTCGCAATACCGGTGACTCGATGATGGTGTTGGTATCGTTCAGCACGAACCTGCACGATCCAATGGGGTCCGACACGCTACGCGAACAGATTCTCTAGACCTCTGCATGGTGATGTTGACCGGTTCACACGGTCAGGGGGGATAAGGAGTGGGAAGCCAACGGGCCGGATCAGTTGGCTTCCCACTCCTTATCCTCCCTGACCGTGCGCACTGGCCGACCTACATCACCGCGCAGGATGTACATCGCTATCCGGCGGGAGCAGATCGAGTGCCCTTGGCGCGGTGGTGTGGAGCGGTGAAAGCATTCGCCCGAGAGGCGGAGCCGTTGGCCGGCAACTGCTTCCTTGTTGCCGGCCAACGGGCTCCGCCTCTCGGGCGAATACCGTCAACCGCTCAACATCATGGTGCCGAGGTACCGTCGGCCCAGGGTCTAAGCGATCTTGCAGGCTTCCTCAAAGGACAGGCGGGGATTGCGCGGGAACAGTAGTTCGGTGGTTCCCGTGCCGAGGGCGCACAAAAAATTCGACTTGAACGACGTGCCGGCAAAGAAGGCCGCGTCGACCTTGGCGTTGTCGAAGCCGGACATGGGTCCGCAGTCCAGGCCGAGGGAGCGCGCCGCCAGTATGAGATACGCACCCTGCAAGGTGGCATTGCGCATCATGGTGACGGACCCGACGGCGGTATCCTTGAATCCGTCTCCGGCCTGCGGCTTTTGCGGAAACAGAATCGGGATCTTCTCGTAGAACTTCTCATCCATCCCGATGATGACGGTGGTCGGCGCCTGTTCGACCTTCACCACATTGCCCTGCGACAGGCAGCTCACGAGCGTTTTCTTCGCGGCAGCGCTGCTCACGAACACGAAGCGGGCCGGGCAGCAATTGATCGAGGTCGGTCCCATCTTGAGCAAGTCGTAGAGATTCCGCAGCGTCCGTTCGGGCACGGGCTCCGGCGCCCAGCGGTTATAGGAGCGAGCCTCACGAAACAAGATATCGAGCGCCGCGTCATCCAATGCCTTTCTCATCTGCGTCCCTCCTTCAGCGTTTTCTCTTGGGTTCGATCGATTCGGGCCCGTGCGATTCGAGCTCGTGGCCCCGCCTGAAATCGCGGATGTGCTTCTCCATCCATGTGCGTGCCTGCTCGCTGCGCCTGAGCTTGATCGCCTCGGTGATATTGGCTTGCGCGTCCTGAATGCGGGCGCGCGCCTGCGGCACGCGGTCGATCATCCGGGTGAGCGCCGGGCCGAGCAGCAGATTGACCGGTGCCTGCGAGATGGCCAGTACCTGATTGCCGCTGGCCGTGGCCACCGCCGTGAAGAAATCCACGACGGCGGATACCGCCGCCGCGGTATCGGCGGCTTCGTGCTTGAATCGCGCGCCGGCGCGCACCAAGGCTTGCAGCTGGGCGGCGCTGCGCCGTGCGGCCGCGTATTGCGCGGCAACCGGCTCGATCGCCATCATCGCCTCCCATAGCTCGAGGAAGGTCACATCGTGCAGCGCCAGCGCGCGGCTCACGCCGGAGCTCACGCGCCGAGGTTCCGGGCGCGTGACGCGCAACCTTTTCTCACCGCGAACCCGGCCCAGCAAGCCATGGGTTTCCAGTTCGCGGATGGCCTCGCGAATGGTCGATCGATTGACGCCGAACTGCCGCGCCAGATCCATTTCGGACGGCAATGGGTCGCCGGTGCGCAGCGAACGCCCGACGATGCGCTGCTCGATCACGTTAGCGATCTGCCGGTATGCCGGGTGATCGTCGAGGGGCGTGAACAGATCGCCCACTAGCCCTCTCCGAACAACTCTCGGCCTATCAGCATGCGGCGGATCTCCGACGTGCCGGCGCCGATTTCATACAGCTTGGCATCGCGCAGCAGCCGCCCCGTGGGATAGTCGTTGATATAGCCGTTGCCGCCCAGCAGCTGGATGGCGTCCAGCGCCGCCTGGGTCGCCGCCTCGGCGCAGAACAGAATACAGGCGGCGGCGTCCTTGCGGGTGGCGTCGCCGCGATCGCAGGCCGCGGCCACCATGTAGGCATAGCTGCGGCTGGCGTTGAGCGAGGTGTACATGTCGGCGAGCTTGCCCTGCACCAGCTCGAAGGTGCCGATGGCCTGGCCGAATTGGCGCCGTTCACGCACATAGGGCACGGCCACGTCGAGCGCGGCGGCCATGATGCCGAGCGGGCCGCCGGACAGCACCACGCGTTCGTAGTCCAACCCGCGCATCAGCACTTTGACGCCCTGGTTTTCCTTTCCCAGGAGGTTGTCGGCGGGAACTTCGCAGCCGTCGAACACCAATTCGCTGGTGCTCGAGCCGCGCATGCCGAGCTTGTCCAGCTTTTGCGCCGCCGTGAATCCCTTGAAGTCCTTCTCGATGATGAAGGCACTGATGCCGCGCGCGTTGGCGCCCGGATTGGTTTTTGCGTACACGACCAGCACATCGGCTTCGGGGCCGTTGGTGATCCACATCTTGCGTCCGTCGAGCACATACCGGTCGCCGTGCTTGGTCGCTTTGAGCTGCATGGACACGACATCGGATCCCGCGCCGGGCTCGGACATGGCGAGCGAGCCCACGTGCTCGCCGCTGATGAGTTTCGGCAGGTACTTGCGTTTCTGCGCCTCGCTGGCATTGAGCGCCAATTGGTTCACGCACAAATTAGAATGCGCGCCGTAGCTCAGGCCCACGGCGGCCGAGGCGCGCGAGATTTCTTCCATGACGACGGTATGGGCCAGGTAGCCGAGCCCGGCGCCGCCGTAATCCGGGCTCACCGTCATTCCCAGAAATCCCAGTTCGCCGAATTCCGGCCACAGATCCCGCGGGAAGACATTGCTGCGGTCGATCTCATTGGCGCGCGGCGCGATGCGCTCCTCGGCAAAGCGTTGTACCTGCTCGCGCACGGCGTCGATGACTTCGCCCAGCCCGAAATTGAACTCACGGTATGCAGAATTGGCCATGCAACGGCCCCCCATTGTCAGCGGACCCTAAATCGTTGGATAATCGGACTGTCGGACAATTTTGCCACTGTCCGTGTAACAAAGCCAATGGGGGCAACAAAGCCGATGGCGCAGCTCATCTCGAAAGTCGATACCCGATCGAAAGAATTCGCCGATAACCGTGCTGCAATGCAGCCACTGGTCGATGACCTGCGGTCGACACTGCGGCGCAACGCCGCGGGCGGCAGTGCGGCGGCGCGCGACAAGCACAGCAAGTCGGGCAAGCTGCTGGCGCGGGAGCGCATCGCGACGCTGCTGGACCCCGGAGCGCCTTTTCTGGAGCTGTCCGCTTTGGCGGCGCAGGGGGTGTATGGAGAGGATTTGCCGGGCGCGGGCCTCATTACCGGCATCGGCCGCGTCTCGGGCCGCGAGTGCATGGTGGTGGCGAACGATCCGACGGTGAAGGGCGGGACCTACTATCCGCTCACCGTGAAGAAACATTTGCGGGCGCAGGAAATCGCAGCCGACAACGAGTTGCCCTGCATTTACCTGGTCGAAAGCGGCGGCGCCTTTCTGCCGCGCCAGGATGAGGTATTTCCCGACCGCGACCATTTCGGCCGTATATTTTTCAATCAAGCGAAGCTTTCGGCACAAGGCATAGCGCAGATCGCCGTGGTACATGGCTCCTGCACCGCGGGCGGCGCTTATGTGCCGGCCATGTCCGACCATGCCGTCATCGTGCGCAATCAGGGCCGGGTGTTTCTGGGCGGACCGCCCTTGGTGCGGGCGGCGACCGGTGAAGAGATCGACGCGGAATCCCTGGGCGGCGCCGACGTGCATTGCCGGCGTTCCGGCGTGACCGATTATTACGCGGAAAGCGATACCCATGCGCTGGCTTTCGCGCGGCGCGCGGTGGCGCGGCTGCGGCCGGCGTCGATGCGATCTGTCGCAGGAACGGGCGCAGGCACGCGGGATGGCGGCTGCGGCGGCGCGGCGGCGAGCGGCATCGGCGCGTACCCCGGTGGCCCCGCGTACGATCCCGCGGAACTGTACGGCATCATCCCGCCGACCTCGCGCAAGCCCTACGATGTGCGGGAAATCATCGCGCGCCTGGTCGACCGTTCGTGGTTTGACGAATTCAAGGCACTGTACGGCACCACTCTGGTCTGCGGCTTCGCCGACATTCACGGTTCGACAGTGGGAATTCTGGCCAACAACGGCATCCTGTTTTCCGAAAGCGCGTTGAAGGGCGCACATTTCATCGAATTATGCTGCCGGGAGGGAATACCTCTGGTGTTTCTGCAGAACATCGCGGGCTTCATGGTGGGCAAGGCCGCCGAAGCGGGCGGCATCGCCAAGGACGGTGCAAAATTGGTCACCGCGGTGGCCTGCGCGGCGGTGCCGAAATATACCGTGGTCATCGGCGGCAGCTTCGGCGCCGGCAATTACGCCATGTGCGGCCGCGCTTACAGCCCGCGCTTCTTGTTTCAATGGCCGAATGCGCGCACGTCGGTCATGGGCGGCGAGCAGGCCGCCAGCGTGCTCGCGACCATCAAGCGCGAGGCATTGGAGCGTACCGGGGGCAGCTTGAGCGATGCGGAAGAAGAGCAGATCAAGGCGCCGATTCGCGAACAATTCGAGCGGCAGGGACATCCCTACTATGCCTCCGCGCGACTCTGGGACGACGGAGTCATCGATCCGCTCGACACGCGCCGCGTTCTCGGACTGGCGCTGGCTTTGACCAAGACGCAAGAAGCGGCTGCGACGCGCTTCGGCGTGTTTAGAATGTGAGGCGGCCAATGCTCCGACGACTACTGATTGCCAACCGCGGCGAGATCGTCTGCCGTATTGCGCGCACGGCGCAGCGTCTCGGCGTCACGAGTATTGCGGTGTACTCCGAGGCCGATACCCAGGCGCGCCACGTGCGCCTCGCCGACGAGGCGTACTACCTCGGGCCGGCGCCCCCGGCCGAAAGCTATCTCGATATAAAGAAAATTCTGGGCGTTGCCGCCAAAGTCGGGGCCGATGCCGTGCACCCGGGCTACGGGTTTCTTTCCGAGAACGCCGATTTTGCCCAAGCTTGTGCCGATGCGGGACTGATATTCGTTGGGCCGCCGGCGGCCGCGATCCGCGCCATGGGCTCGAAAAGCGCGTCGAAAGCCGCCATGGCGGCCGTGGGAGTGCCGGTGGCACCCGGCTACCACGGCGATGATCAAACGCCGCAGCGGCTCATGGAGGAGGCGCGTCGCGTCGGTTTTCCTCTGATCATCAAGGCCAGCGCGGGCGGTGGCGGCAAGGGCATGCAGGTCGTGAACTCCGCCGCCGAGGTCGCGGCGGCGGTGGAATCGGCGCAGCGTCTGGCCCGCACCGCGTTCGGCGACGATAAATTGCTGATGGAGCGTTATTTTCCGCGGGCGCGTCACGTGGAAGTTCAAGTGTTCGCCGACTCCCACGGCGGCATCGTGAGCCTGTTCGACCGGGACTGCTCCGTGCAGCGCCGCCATCAAAAAATCATCGAAGAGGCGCCGGCGCCGGGTTTGCGGGACGAGGTGCGCGAGTCGATGGCACAGGCCGCGGTTCAGGCCGCGCGCGCGGTCGGTTACGTGGGCGCGGGCACCGTCGAGTTTCTGGTGGACGAGTCCCAGCAATTTTATTTCATGGAAATGAACACCCGCCTGCAGGTGGAGCACCCGGTCACGGAATTCATCACCGGCATCGACCTCGTGGAGTGGCAGCTGTGCATCGCACAGGGATCGCGTCTGCCCAAGGCACAAAGCGAAATCGTCCGGCACGGCGCCGCCGTGGAAGCGCGCTTGTATGCCGAGG
Source organism: uncultured Gammaproteobacteria bacterium (assembly GCA_963807505.1). Taxonomy (GTDB): domain Bacteria; phylum Pseudomonadota; class Gammaproteobacteria; order Steroidobacterales; family Steroidobacteraceae; genus Bog-1198. Next base: position 1,251,427 of record CAWECC010000004.1, read on the forward strand.
ACCCCGAGCATGGGTATCTGCCCAGTGTCGGCCGCATCGCTCACCTGCACTGGCCCGAAACGGCTCCCGGCCTGCGGCTCGACAGCGGCGTCGATGCCGGCGACGAGGTGTCGACCTTCTACGATCCCATGCTGGGCAAGGTGATCGCCTGGGGCGAGTCGCGCGGTGTGGCCGTCGATCGGCTCGGTCACGCGCTGAACGAGCTCGAGGTCGTCGGCGTAATCACCAATCGCGCGCTGCTGACCAGCGTGCTCGCGGACGAGGAATTCCAGCGCGGCGGCATAGCGACGAATTTTCTCGATATACGGCGCGCGCACTTGTCGTTCGGCGAGCCGGCCGCCGACGAAGTCGATGCCGTGCTGGCCGCGCTTTGGTGTGCGACGCGCCGGACCGACGGCGATGCATTATGGGCCGACAGCCGCGGCTGGCGGCTGGGAGCCGAGGCCAGAAGTACGTGGTCGGTCGGAGAACGCCCCGTCATCATCTCGGCGCCCGCGCCGCATTGCGGTCCCGGCCGCGACGGCCGTCCTGCGAACGGTGACGATCCGGCAGGCGATGTGTATCTAGCTCATGCGGCAGGACACGAACATGCGCTGCGCATCGTGGCGCGTGGCGCGCAATCGATGGACGTGGAAATCGACGGGCGGATCGAGCACGCCCGCATCATCGAAGTCGATCAGGATCTGCACCTGTTCCGGAACGGGCGCCACACGGTGCTGCGCTTCGCACGAACCGAAGATGCGTTGCAGGTCACCGCTGGTGCGGAGGAAGGCTCGCTGCTCACCCCGCTTCCCGGAACAGTCGTCGCAGTGCACGTGACGGCCGGGCAGGGGGTTGACCGTGGCGCGCCGCTGGTGACGGTCGAGGCCATGAAAATGGAGCATACCCTGACCGCGCCCCACGCCGGCACCGTCACGCGAGTACCGTTTGGCGTCGGCGAACGGGTGGCCGCCGGGGCTGTGCTCGCCGAGCTCTCTCCGGCTAAGCAGGAGTAGCATTTCGGCACAGTATGCCCGGCCTGGGGGGATAAGGAGCTGGACGCCAACGTAAAGGCAGCAGTTGGCGTCCAGCTCCTTATCCCCCCGGACTGGGCGCACTGGGCCGAGGTACTTCACCACGTAGACGGAGGAGAGGGCGGCACCACGCTGCCCTACGCTACTTGCGCATCCTCAGACGGCGCCGCTGCCGCCGCAACTGCGGGCAGCGTCACTTTGAAGCGAGTCTCGTGGCCGAGCAGCGTGGCCAGCGCAATCTTGCCCCCAGCTTCATGCACATAGCGCCGTACGAGCGACATCCCGGTGCCGTGCGGAGCCTCGCCGGACGCGGATGTCAGCGTGGTGTAGCCCGATTTGAATATCAGTTTGATGGCTTGGCGATCGCGCAGGCGGGCTGCGGCTTCCTCGGTGATCAGGCCCTTGGCGACGGCGGTGGAGCGCACCGTGTCCGGGTCGAGTCCGCAGCCGTCGTCCTGGAAGTGGAGTTCGAAACTTTGGTCGGACATGGTTTTGAACTCGAGATGCAAGGTTCCGTGCGCGGGCTTGTCTGCGCCCTTGCGCGCCGCGGAAGTTTCAATCCCATGCATCACGGCGTTGCGAATCAATTGTATCGCCACGTTCTTGATCGCCGCCTGATAGCGCGGAGGAACCAGCTGCAAGCCCGTGCATTCGAGCGTCACGGTCTTGTGGTGTTCGTGCGCCACGAGTTCGGTCAGTGCCGTGAGCGTGCTGTCGAGGCTGCCGGCCTGAGCCACGCGGTGCGTCAGGCGCTTCGCCGTGGGATGCGCGGCTCTTTGCTGGGCCATGGCGGCCAGGAATTTTGGCGCTTCGATGATCTGGGTGCCGTTTTCCGTAATGCGCGTATCAGGTGCTTCGGTGTCGGATTCTACCGGCGCAGCCGCCTGCGAGGTGAGTGAACGAAGCAGGGCGAACTGGCCATAGAGCTCATCGAGCTTGACGGCCAGTGGCAGCAAATCACTACCGCTCAACGCTCCGCGGCTGCGCAATTCCTGCAAAGAATCCTCCATCAGCCGCGCGGCTCCCTCCAGGCCGGTGAGTTTCAGTGCCACCGCGTCGCGCCGGACTCGATCGACTTCCTCCAAGGTGGCCTCGAGCTTGTCGCGAAACGCGCCGGTTTCGCGCGCGGGCTTTTTCAGCACCTCGTTGATGGCTTTCATCGAGGCGTCGGTTCGCTGCAGGAAGGCGCTGAAGCGTGCGCCGCCCTTCGACAGCACGCTGCGCAGTATTTCGCCCTGAGTCTGCGCATGCACGCGCAGATCTTCCAGCTCGCGATGCTGCTGCACGCGTGCGGTGATGTCGTTCACATGCACCAGCCAGGCGCGCGGCTGCTGCGCAAGGTCGACCGGATTGAACTCGAAGGAATAATACGCGGCGTCGAATGTGCCGTCGACCTTGACCAGCCGGACTTCGACATCCTGCAGCGGGTTGGTCCGCTCCGTATCGTTTGGCGCTGTGGCATCGAGCAAGCTGGCGATGAAAGTGCGCGCCGTGGCCAGGGTTTTCGCGCTGACCAGCGGCCCGATCAATTTCTCGAACGTCAGATTGTTGAATTCCTGGCGCCGGAACAGAGTGCCGAGAGAAGCAGACACTTGCGGCAGGATTTTGCCCTTGGGGTCGAGCAAGAACAGCCCTTGCGCGCTGCCCTTCAGAATGGCTTCGGTCAGCCGGCTGCTCGCGCCGGCCAATTCCTGCTTTTCGCGCTCGTGGCGTTTGACGGAAATGAACATGTCGGGACAGGGTGCCAAAGCCCCGCGAAAGGGAGCTTGACGGCGGTCACAGCTTGGGCGGGGTGGTTATAGGGGCTACGCTGAGCCGCTCGCGACTGAGACTTGCGTCACATTCAGGCGACGGCCGCCACCAAGGGTCCCAAATCGGCCAGCAACTCGTCTGCCGATGCGTAGCGCGCGCTCTGCCGCTTCGCCATCAGGCGATCGAGCAGGGGCTGCTGAGCGGTGACGGGTTCCGGCAGCACGGGCACGGGCTCGCTGGCGTGCTGCGACATGATGGCCATCGCGGTGCGGCCGCCGTAAGGCCTTTGGCCGGTCAGCATTTCGTAGAACATGACCCCCAGGCTGTACAGATCGGTGCGGGCGTCGACGCGTTGTCCCTGCGACTGTTCCGGGCTGATGTAGTAGGGCGAGCCCAGCACCTGGCCGATGCCGGTGGTCCCGGTTTCGTCCAGTGAACGGCGGGCCAAGCCGAAGTCGATGAGCACGGGTGAGTTGTCCTCGCGCAGCATCACGTTCGCGGGCTTCAGATCGCGATGCAATATTCCGAATACATGGATGACGCGCAGCGCTTCGGCGATGGCGCGCAGATAGTACAAACTCTCATCGACACTCAAGGGATTGCGCAGGCGGTCCCGCAGATCGCCGCAGGGGAAGTATTCCATCGCCAGGTACAAATGGCGCGGCTGGGAGCCGAAATCATAGATCTCGGCGATCGCGCGATGACTGATGCTGGAAATTATTTCGTATTCTCTTTGGAATCGTTCCGCGTCATCGAGTTCTCGCTGGGATTCGCCGCGATTCATGACTTTGAGCACCACGTTGCGCCGCAGGCGTGCGCTGCGCGCGAGAAAGACCTGCGAGAAATTGCTGGTGGCGATGTCCTTCACGATGGAGTAGCCGGGAACCGAAATGCCGGAGTTCTCCGTGCCTGGGTGGCTGATGGCCTGAGCCGCCTGTGCGGCCGCGCGGCGCTTGGCCCACGCTTCGGTTATCGCAGTCAGCAATTGGTCGCGGGTAATTCGTGCCAGCGGCACATAGTCCTTGGCGCCCCCCTTGAGGGTGCGCACCGCGGACATTTCGCCGCCGTTTTCGGCGAGTAGAATGCAATGCAGTGCAGGTTGCACCTGCAGCATTTGCTTCATGTGCAGCAGCAGGACGCCGCTGGCCGCCTCATCGGCGAAATCGGCTTGCAGAATGACGGCATCCGGGGTGCGCTCCACGAGCAAGCGGTTCAGGGCCGCTGATTCCTCCGCCGGAACGGTAGATACCTCCGCGTCCGGCCAATGGCTGGTAACGTGGTGGGTGAGCCATTGCAGGCGTTTGGTATCGCCGCCCACCACCAATAGATTGGGACCGTTTGCCTCTGCCATAAATGTGATCTGCTACAGGGGAGATCCAGCGTAGCGCGTGAGGACCCGGCTGGCCCGTCGGGATTTCACATTTTAGGGGTAGCCGGCTTGAGTTTCGGAACCAATACCCCTATCTCTGGGTCGTTAAGGGATAGCTCGACAGTTCGCAAAAAGGGGTTTCAATTCAATGGGAAGCATCAGAACTTGGTCGCTTGCACTGATTGCGGGCATCTTCGTCGTGGTAGTTGCTCATCAGCGCTCGCGTGCCGATGCGGAGCAGGCGGTGGGCGGCCCGGCATCCGTTGCGGCACCCCTGACTGGTGGGGCGCCCGCGCCCGCCTCGGGACGGGTGACGGGGCTGCCGGATTTCTCCGGATTGGTCGCCGAAAACGGCGCCGCGGTGGTCAATATCAGTGTGGTCGAGAAGGCTCAGAAACCCGGTAATCCGGGCGAGCAGGGCGCGGCTGAAGATCCGTTGTCTCAGTTCTTCCGCCGCTTCCAGATGCCCGCCCCCGACCACGAGCCGCCCATGCACGGAATCGGCTCGGGATTCATAGTGAGTTCCGATGGCTATGTGCTGACCAACGCGCACGTGGTGGCCGACGCCTCGGAGGTGACGGTCAAGCTCACCGATCGCCGCGAATTCGTGGCCAAGGTGGTCGGAGTCGACAAGCGCAGCGACGTGGCATTGATCAAGATCGCGGCCACCGGCCTGCCGACGGTCCGCTTCGGCGACTCTGCGCGCCTGCGGCCGGGCCAATGGGTGGTGGCGATCGGTTCGCCGTTCGGGTTCGCCAATAGCGTGACGGCCGGCGTGGTGAGCGCGACAGCGCGCCCGGTGGACGAAAACTATGTTCCCTTCATTCAGACCGATGCTGCCATCAACCCGGGTAACTCGGGTGGCCCGCTATTCAATGTGGACGGTGAAGTCATCGGCATCAATGCCCAGATATACAGCCGTACGGGCGGCTACATGGGCGTCTCTTTCGCGATTCCGATCGACCTCGCGTTGAACGTCAAGAATCAGCTGCTCGCCAAGGGCAAGGTGAGCCGCAGCCGCATCGGCGTGGCCGTGCAGCCGGTGGATCAGAAGCTGGCTACGACGTTCGGCTTGGGTACGCCGCACGGCGCTCTCATCAGCGCCGTGGAGCCGAAAAGCCCCAGCGAGCGGGCCGGCCTGAAGCCCGGCGACGTCATCACCACGGTCAATGGGCACAATATCGAGGAGTCCTACGACTTGCCGACCATCATCTCCGAGATTGCTCCCGGCAGCGAGGCGCACATCGGCTACTGGCGGGATCACAAGGGCGGCGAAGTGGATGTCAAAACCGTATTGCTGGATGACGAGCCCGTCCAAGCTGCCCGCAACGAGAGCGAGGACGGCGGCGGCAAGCTGGGCCTGGCGGTCCGTCAGCTCGATCCGAAGGAGCAGCAGGAGATGCACACGCGGGGCCGGCTGCTCATCGAAGATGTCACGGGACCGGCGCTGGCCGCCGGACTGCAGGCAGGCGATGTGGTCCTGGGAGTCAATGGAGCGGGCGTCACCACGGTGGCGGAGTTGAAGCGAGAAGTCGCCCGGGCGGGTCACAGCCTTGCGCTGTTGATCCAGCGCGAAGACGCCCAGATCTATGTTCCCGTCGACATAGGGTGAGGGATCGGGCTTAATCGCCGGCGTGCAAACCGCTACCCCCCTATTTTCCAGCCTCGGACGGAACTGCGCCGGCGTCAAGCCGGCGCAGTTCCTGCCCACCAGCCGCGCCGAAATGGACGCCCTTGGCTGGGATCGCTGCGACATCATCATCGTCACCGGCGATGCCTACGTCGATCATCCGAGCTTCGGCATGGCCATCATCGGCCGCGTGCTGGAAGGGCACGGGTTCAAAGTGGGCATCATTGCCCAGCCGGATTGGCATAGCACGCGGGATTTCGAGGTGTTGGGTGCGCCGCGCCTGTTCTTCGGAGTGACGGGCGGCAACATGGACTCCATGGTCAACCGCTACACCTCCGATCGCCGGGTGCGCAGCGACGATGCCTATACGCCCGGAGGACAGGGCGGCAAGCGCCCGGATCGCTGCGTCATCGTCTATTCACAGCGCATCCGCGAAGCCTACAAAACCCTCCCCATCGTGATCGGCGGCATCGAGGCCAGCCTGCGGCGCATCGCACACTTCGATTATTGGTCGGAACACGTGCGGCGCTCGGTGTTGGTGGACTCCAAAGCAGATCTGCTGGTGTACGGCAACGCGGAGCGGCAGGTCGCTGCAATCGCACAGCGCCTGGATGCGGGCGAGGCGGTGAGCGACATCACCGATTTGCGCGGCACGGCGTATTTGCGCCGCGGTATGCCGGCGGGTTGGGTGGAAATCGACTCGAGTGAACTCGATACCCCCGGTCCGTTGAATCCGCCCATCGACCCCTATGCGAGCGAAGAGGAGCGCCGGGCAACGCCGGCGCCCCCAGCCTCAGCAGCGACGAGCGCGGCACCGGCACACTTTGCCGCTGCCCCCACGGCGCGCAAAGCGGTTGCTGCCGCGGCGCCCGCGGAAAACATCGTCAAGTTCTACCGCAAGGTGCCGAACGCCCAGCGCGATCACAGCGTGATCCGTCTGCCCTCCTTCGAACAGGTGAGTGCGGACGCCGTCCTGTATGCGCACGCATCGCGCATTCTGCACCTGGAGTCGAATCCCGGAAACGCGCGTGCCCTCGTGCAGCGTCATGGCAATTTGGAGTTGTGGCTGAATCCTCCGCCGATTCCCTTGGCTCAATCCGACATGGATGCCATCTACGAATTGCCCTATGCGCGCCGTCCGCATCCCGCCTACGGCAGCGCGAAAATTCCCGCCTACCACATGATTCGATTCTCGGTGTCGATTCAGCGCGGCTGCTTCGGCGGGTGCACTTTCTGCTCGATCACCGAGCATGAGGGCCGCATCATCCAGAGCCGCTCCGAGGATTCGATCATCCGCGAGATCGAAACCATTCGCGACAAAGTGAGCGGGTTCACGGGAGTGATCTCCGATCTCGGCGGGCCCACCGCGAACATGTACCGCCTGCATTGCAAGAGTGCGGCCATCGAGTCCGCCTGCCGCCGCCCGTCCTGCGTGTTTCCCGGCGTGTGTCCCAACCTGAACACCGATCACGCCCCGCTCATCAATCTGTACCGGCGCGCGCGCGCCCTGAAGGGCATCAAGAAAGTGCTGATCGCCTCCGGCGTACGCTACGACCTGGCGATCGAATCGCCCGAGTATGTCAGGGAGCTTGCCACCCATCACACCGGCGGGTACCTGAAAATCGCGCCCGAGGCCATCGGCGATGGCCCGCTGTCGAAGATGATGAAGCCGGGGGTCGGCGCCTACTACCGATTCAAGGAATTGTTCGACAAGTACTCGAAGGAGGCGGGTAAGGAGCAGTACCTGATTCCCTACTTCATCGCGGCTCACCCAGGCACCCGCGATCAGGACATGCTCGAGCTGGCGCTGTGGCTGAAGAAGAACGGCTTTCGCGCCGATCAGGTGCAGGCCTTCCTGCCCTCGCCGATGGCCACCGCTACCGCCATGTATCACTCCGGCAAGAATCCGCTCAAGCGCATTACCCGCACGAGCGAGCAGGTTGTGATACCCAAGGGCATCAAGGTGCGCCGCCTGCACAAGGCCTTCCTGCGGTATCACGATCCGGAGAATTGGCCGGTGCTGCGTGAAGCCCTGAAGCGCATGGGCCGCGCGGACTTGATCGGCAACGGCAAGCATCATCTGATCCCGGCCTACCAGCCCGTGGGACCGGCCGTGCGCGGCGCTCCGGGGCGCCCGGCCGCGCTGCCGTTTCGAACCCAGCACACGGGCCTGCCCAAATCGGGGCGCGGCCGCGGGGGCAAACCGGGCGGCGCGGGCAAGTTGGGCGGCGGGACGGGCACGCGGCGCGGCCCGACTTGACGCTGCGACGGAATTGCTTGCTAGCCTCCCCGCGGTGCGATTAAAGTCCCGGCCTGTCTAGCGGTTTCGCACCGCAATTCATCAACTTATCGAGTTTGGGAGCTACGAGAACGCCCAGGCTGAAAGGGCGCGCGTGCAGCATGGACAATTGGATCGTACATAAATTTGGCGGATCCAGCGTCGCCGACGCTGCTTGTTTCCGCCGCGTCGCCGAGATCCTCGAGGCGTCGTCCAACCCCCGCGAGGCGGTGGTGTTGTCCGCCTGCCGCGGCGTGACAGACGCCTTGCTCGGCTTGGTGACCGTGGCGGAAAGCCCCGACGGTTATTTCCCTTCGGCCATCGAAGCGCTCAAGAGGCGCCATGTGGAGTTGGCGCGCACGCTCGTTTCCAAGGAAGCGTGTGCGAAGTACAGCGAGCAGCTCGACAAGGATTGCCGCGACATCGCCGGCATCCTGCAGACCGTGCGCCTCATCCGTTCATCGACGCACTCGATGCGCGATGTGATCTCGGGCTACGGCGAGATCTGGTCGACGCGGTTGTTCGCACCCTTCCTGCGCGAACGCGGCCGCATCAAGGGCGACGTGCTGTGGATCGATGCGCGCGAGGTGATCATCATCGAATGGGGCCCGCTGGGACCGGCCGTTCAATGGTCGGTGAGCGAGGCGAATGTCAAACGCCTCGTCCCGCAGGGGTTCACCGGCCGCCTGATCGTGACCGGCTTCATCGCAACCACCGTCAAGGGTAATCAGACCACCCTGGGACGCAACGGCAGCGATTTTTCCGGCTCCATCTTCGGCGCCTTGCTGAATGCCGCGGAAATCATCATCTGGACGGATGTCGATGGTGTGCTGTCGGCCGATCCACGCCTGGTGCCGAATGCCCAGGTCATCGATCAGCTGTCCTACAACGAGGCCATGGAGCTTGCCTATTTCGGCGCCAAGGTGATCCATCCGCAGACCATGGAGCCTGCGGTGGCGCGCGACATCCCGATTTTCATCCGCAACACCTTCGCGCCGCACAAGCGCGGCACGCTGATCTGTGCGAATCCCGTTTCGGCGATCAAGGTCAAGGGGATCACGACCATCGACCCGGTCGCGCTCGTGAATCTCGAGGGGGCCGGGATGATCGGCGTTCCGGGAACCGCACACCGCTTGTTTGGTGCGCTGCGGGATTCCGGCATCTCGGTGATCCTGATCTCCCAGGGCAGTTCCGAGCATTCCATTTGCTTTGCCATCCCGGAGGCGCAGGCGGTGCGGGCCGAGGAGGCGGTGCGCCGCGCCTTCGATGCGGAACTGCGCGACGGGCAGATTCAGCATGTCGAAATAGGCTTGGGGATGAGCATTCTGGCGGTGGTGGGCGACGGCATGGCCGGTTCGCACGGCGTGGCTGCGAAGGTATTCAATTCTCTCGGCGACGCCTCGATCAGTGTCAAGGCCATCGCCCAAGGCGCTTCCGAACGCAATATCTCGGTGGTGGTCGACGGCAAGGTCGGCGCCAAGGCGCTGCGTGCCGTGCACGCCGCGTTTTATTTGTCGCCGAACACTTTGTCCATAGGCTTGATCGGTCCGGGTACCGTCGGCCGCGTGCTGCTCGCGCAAATTGCGACGCAGATCGAGCGCCTGCGTGCGCTGAACCTGGATCTGCGGGTTCGTGGAATCGCGAGCTCCAAGCGCATGCTCCTAGAGGAAACGGCGGTCGATCTCGATCATTGGGCACAGCGCCTCGAGGAGGCCGGAGAACCGCTGGACCTCGAGAAATTCGCTGCTCACGTGCAGGCGGATTACATACCGCACACCGTCATCATTGATTGCACGGCGAGCGCCGATGTGGGCCAGAACTACGTCGGTTGGCTGAAACGCGGCATTCACATCGTGACGCCCAACAAGAAGGCCAACAGCGGCACGCTGCCGTATTACCGCGCGCTGCAGGAGGCAGGGCGCGCGTCGGGTACTCACTACTTGTACGAGGCCACCGTGGGTGCCGGTCTGCCCATCATCCAGACGCTGCGCGATCTGCGCGAGACCGGCGATGAAATCACCCGTATCGAGGGCATTTTCTCCGGCACGCTGGCTTACCTGTTCAATGTTTTCGACGGCCGGGAGTCGTTCTCATCGATCGTGCGCGCCGCCAAGGCCAAGGGCTACACCGAGCCCGATCCGCGCGACGATCTGTCGGGAGTGGACGTAGCCCGCAAGCTCATCATTCTCGCCCGCGAAATGGGGCTGACCTTGGAAATGGCCGACGTGCAGGTGCAGGGGCTGGTGCCCAAGTCGCTCGAAGATTGCAGCGTCGATGAGTTCATGCAGCGAATTTCCGAATTCGATACCCTGATGGCCCTGAAGCATGCCAATGCGGCCAAGAAAAATCAGGTATTGCGCTACGTCGGCCGGATCGGCGCCGACGGCAAGGCCACCGTGGGATTGGTGCGTCTCGACGCCCGGCACGCCTTCGCGAACATTGCGTTGACCGACAACGTCGTGCGCTTTGCGACCCGCCGTTATTGCGACAACCCGCTGATCGTGCAGGGTCCCGGAGCGGGCCCCGAGGTGACGGCGGCCGGTGTCTTTTCGGATCTATTGCGGCTGTCCGCCTACCTTGGGGCTCATCTCTGATGCTGACCGATGTCACCGCCTTCGCGCCCGCCACCGTTGCCAACGTGGGTATAGGTTTCGATATTCTCGGGCACACGGTAGAGGCTGTCGGGGACAAGGTGCGAGTGCGGCGCATCGAAGAGCCGGTGGTGCGCATCCGCTCGATCGGCGGAATCGCCGGGGATCTGCCGGTGGAGCCGGCGCACAATACGGCGGGCCGCGCGGTCCAAGTCATGCACGCCGCGCTCGCGCTGGACTTCGGCTTTGAAATGGACATCGAGAAAGGCATCCCGCTCGGCTCAGGCCTGGGCGGATCGGCGGCGTCCGCGGTGGCCGCGGTGGTGGCGGCGAACGCGCTGCTGCGTACTCCGCTGCCTCGCCTGCAATTGCTCAAGTACGCGATGGAGGGTGAAATCGTCGCCAGCGGTTCCGCTCACATCGACAATATCGCCCCCTGCCTGTTCGGCGGACTGACCCTGACCGTCGGCATCGATCATCCTCGCGTGAAGCAGATTCCCGTGCCATCCTCGCTGCGCTGCGTGCTCGCCCACCCGCACATGTATCTCGGGACGCGCGAGGCGCGGGCCATCCTCAAGACCGACATCACGCGCTCGGACTTCGTCTGGGCCAGCGCCAACCTGGCCGGATTCATCAGCGGCTGTTATTCGAACGACCTGGACATGATCCGCGATTCCTTCAACGATGTGATCATCGAACCCCAGCGGCATTCGTTGATTCCCGGCTTCAAGGACGTGCAGAGGGCTGCCATGTCGGCGGGGGCCCTTGGCTGCTCGATCTCCGGGGCGGGACCGACGGTTTTTGCCTGGGCCGAGATCCAGTATGCCGAGGCAGTGCGCGGCGCCATGGTGGCTGCCTTCGCCGCCCACGGGCTCGATTCGGATTACTGGATTTCCGGCATGGAAAATTACGGCGCCAGAGTGGTGAAGGCCTGATGTCGGACTTGAAATTCGTCAGTTCGCGCGGCTCGGCGCCGGCGGTGAGTTTGAGCGAGGCCATCGCGCAAGGCCTGGCACCGGACGGGGGCTTGTATGTCCCGACGCGGCTGCCGGTCCTGGATCCGCGCGCGTTCGCGGGACTGAGCCGGTTACCGGACATCGCGCGGGCGGCTCTCACAGGATTTTTCGAGGGCGACCGGCTGCTGCCGGCGCTCGGGGAAATCGCCGATGCCGCGCTCGATCTGGCCGCCCCGACGACCGTGGTCGAGGGTAGTAGGGACCCATTGTTCGCGCTCGAGCTGTTTCACGGTCCGACCGCTGCCTTCAAGGACTTCGGCGCGCGCTTCCTGGCGGAGAGTCTGCAGCGATTGGAGACGTCGCGGCCCCAACCGCTGACCATATTGGTGGCGACGTCCGGTGACACCGGTGGTGCGGTGGCCGCGGCCTTTCACGGGCGTCCCTGGGTTCGGGTCGTCATCCTGTATCCGGCGGGCCTGGTGAGTCCACGTCAGGAGCAGCAGCTCACCTGCTGGGGGGGCAATGTGGCATCGTTGCGGATAGCCGGCACGTTCGATGATTGCCAGCGATTGGTGAAGGAGGCGTTCGGCGATGCTTCGCTCGGCCGCCGGCACCGCTTCAGTTCCGCCAATAGCATCAACATCGGCCGGCTGCTGCCGCAGATGGTTTATTACGCGGCGTCGAGCCTGGAGATCGAACGCCGCACCGGGGCCAAGGCCTCGTACATCATTCCGGCCGGCAACCTCGGCAATGCCTTTGCCGCGGTATGGGCACGGGCGTTCGGGCTGCCGATCGCGCGCATCGTCCTGGCACACAATATCAATCGCACCGTACCCGACTTCCTGTCAACCGGAGTCTGGCAGCCGCGTTCCAGTATTGCGACTCTGGCCTCGGCCATGGATGTGGGCAACCCCAGCAATATGGAACGCCTGCGGGCGCTGTATCCGACATGGGGCGAGGTACGCGAACAATTGAGCGCCGAGAGCATCGATGACGCTACAATCCGATCTCGTATCGGAGAAGACTTCATGCGCTATGGGAGGGAATGGTGCCCGCACACAGCCACGGCGGCAGAGGTCTATGCCCGCTTGAGCACGGCGGAACGCCGCGACCGTCCGTGGGTGGTGGTCGCCACCGCGCACCCGGCGAAATTCAACGAAATCGTCGAACCCATCATCGGCAAGCCGGTGGAAATTCCCGATAGCCTCGATCGGCTGCTGCGGTTGCCGCAGCACGCTGTGGATCTACCGCCGACCCTCGAGGCTCTGGCCGCAGCGCTCGAATGACCAGCATCGGAATAGATCCGGAATGGATTGGAATAGCCGCGCTGCTGGTGCTGCTGCTCGTCGCCGCCTTCTGGGGCTGGCGCGCCCATCAGCGCCGCGCGCGGCGCAAAGCGTTGCTCGCGCGCTTGGAACGGATCGGCTTCGAAGCGGCGCACCAAGTGCTGGTTCCCGACGGCATGGGCGGGTTCATCCATATCGATCATTTGTTGCTGACGGCGCGCGGCGTGCTGGTGCTCGACACGCGCCGCGTTGCCGGTGTGATCTTCGGCGGAGACCAGATGAGCGATTGGACCGTCATAGGGGGGCGGGGGCGCCGCTATACCTTCGACAACCCCCAGCCCGCGCTCTACGACCGGATAGCGGCGGTGAAAGCACTCGTCGGGGAACTACCGGTCGAGGGGCGCCTGCTATTCTCGAACGTCGGCAAATTCACCAAGGGCATTCCGAAGTGGGTGCTGATGCTGGACGGCATCGAAGTGGAGTTTCCGGTCGTCGACAGCACCATGAAATCATCGCCGGCATTCGCGCACTTCGGGGGCGAGTGGAGCAGGCTCGTTGGCCAATTGCGGCCTAGCCCGCACCTCTTCACCAATCTTTAGTACTTCGGCTATGGATACAGGGTCAGGGGGGATAAGAGGTGGGAGGCCAACGAAGGAGAGCAGTTGGCCTCCCACCTCTTATCCCCCCTGACCTTGCATACCGGGCCGAGGTACTGCGTTGGCGAAGAGGGTGCGGTCTGGGTGGCGTCGGCGCAGTAGTGTGGAGCGGTACGATCCGCTAACCGGTTGACATCATTGTGCAGGCGTCGACACCCCGAAAAATCGCTCGGCATTGCGGGTGGTCGAGGCGGCGAGGGTGTCGAGGGATTCGCCGCGCAATTGTGCGACGGTGCGTGCGATATGCGGCAGATAACCGGGTTCGTTGCGCCTCGATTTGGGCTGAGGGGCTAGATCGCGGGGCAGTAGGTACGGAGCGTCGGTTTCGAGCATCAGTTTGTCGCCGGGAATATGGGGAACGGCGGCGCGAAGATCTTGTCCGCGGCGCTCGTCGTTCACCCAGCCGGTCACCCCTATGTATAGATCGAGTGCCAGATAGTCCTCGAGCTCCGAGCGGCTGCCGGTGAAGCAGTGCGCCACGCCGCCGGTCAGGCTGGCGCGGTAGTCCCGCAGAATCGCCGCAAAGTCGCCGTGCGCGTCGCGCTGGTGCAGGAATACCGGCTTGCGGACTTCGGCGGCGATTTCCAGCTGTGCCACGAAGGCCGCGCGCTGCGCCTCGGGCGGCGAGAAATTGCGAAAATAATCGAGGCCGCATTCGCCCACGGCGACCACGTGGGGCAGCTGCAGCAGGTTGCAAAGCTGCGCCCGCAGCGGCGGGTCGAAGCTCTGCGCATGATGGGGGTGTACGCCGGCCGTGCTGGACAGGACGCAGGGGATGGGCGGCCGCCAGCTCCGCCGCCTGAGTCGAACTCCGCAGGTCCGCGCCGGTAACGATCTGCCGCCGCACTCCGGCTTCGAGAGCGCGTGCAATCACCGCGTCACGATCCGCTGCAAAGCTGTCATGGGTGAGGTTCGACCCAATATCGATTAGTGATATGTTCATGGTGTCATTGTAAACGCGAGCGCCGCCCTGGCGGGCGTGCGGGAGTCTCTTGGAATGTTGGCCGGAAGCTTTACCAGAAGTTTGACCAGAAAATTGACCAGAAAATTGACCAGTAAATTGATGATATTGGTGCTGCTGCTGACTGCGGCGGCGGCCCCCGCGCAACAGGGCGGCGACATTCAAGCGCAGATCCTCTATGCGTACCAGACCGAGGATGGCAACAGCCTGGCGAGTTTGATTCAAGACCTGGCCGCGCAGGTCAAAAACGACGCCGGCAACGCCTCGTTGCGCTATCACTTGGCGCACGCGCAGTACCGCCGGGGATTGCTCGGCGGCGCCACGGATGCCGGCGCCGCCGAAGCCGCGTTTGCGGACTGCATCGACGAGCTCAAGCCGCTGATATCCGCGGATGCCAAGGCGGTGGAAGCTCTGATTCTGCAGTCGGCCTGCTACTCGAGTCTGGCGGAGCATCGAAAGCTCGAGTCGGTGCTGCTGCGGTCGCGCTCGGACGAGCGCCTCGAAACCGCGCTCAAGCTGGCGCCGCGCAATCCGCGCGCCGTGTTTCTGTCGAGCATGAAGGGGCTGCGTGAAGCGAAGCCGGGCACCGACCAGCGGCAACACGCCTTCGCGCAGTTGCAGCTGGCGGCGCAATTGTTCGACGCATCTTCGGCCACGAGCGTCGATACCCCCGGGTGGGGGCACGCCGAGGCGTACCTGGCGCTCGGCCGGGAGCTCGAGTCGCGCGCTGATTTGCTGGGCGCCCGCAACTGGATCGAAAAGTCCCTGATCGCCGCGCCCGACTACAAAGAGGCGCAGCGGCAGTTGGCGGCGTTGGAGCGGCGCTGACCGCGCCCGGCGGCCAGCCACCCCTTAACCTGGTATGATCCGTCGCGATGAAGCCACAAGGCACGCAGTTATCGCTGTTCGAGACTCGTAGCTCCGGCGACCCATTCGCCGTTCGGATCAGCCCGCGTGCGCGGCGGCTGACGGCTCGTGTGCACGTCGGAGGGCGGGTGGAAATCGTGGTGCCCGTCGGCGTCAACGCGCATACGGTGCGCGATTTCGTGCAGCGGTTCACGCCGTGGATCGATCGCAAGGTCGCCGCCATGCAATGTTTCGCGCCCCCCAGCGAGCCGGTCCCGGCGACCGTCGAGTTTGCCCTGACGCAGGAGAAATTCGCGGTGGATTGGCGCAGGGAACCGAAACGCGGCCTCGAACAGACCTCGGACCGCATCGTGGTGCGGGCCCCGGATGAGCGGGGCGCGCGCGCCTTGCTGCAGGGCTGGCTGAAGCGTGCCGCCTACGAACGATTGGCGCCCCGGCTGCTGCAATTGGCGGACGATTTGAATTATTCCGTGGCGCGCGTGTCCATACGTTGCCAGCGCACGCGTTGGGGCAGCTGCTCCACGCGCGGCACGGTGAGTCTGAACTGCTCCCTGCTGTTCCTGACCCTGGAAGTGGTCCGCTACTTATTCGTCCACGAACTGGCACACACCAAGCACATGAATCATTCGGCCAATTTCTGGCGGCTGGTGGAGAAAATCGAGCCCGACTACCGGCGTCTGGACCGTGACCTGCTCGCGGGCTGGCGCACGGTGCCCGGCTGGGTCTTCAAGACCTAAAGAAATGCACGAATCTCCCCCGCAGGCCAAGCCGTTCGTCGATTTGAGCGACGAGCCGGTGCATTGGGACTTGAGCGAGTCCGCGAGCTATTCGCAGTACCTGAATCTCGACAAGCTGCTCGATGCTCAGCAT
Organism: uncultured Gammaproteobacteria bacterium; assembly: GCA_963807505.1. GTDB lineage: Bacteria > Pseudomonadota > Gammaproteobacteria > Steroidobacterales > Steroidobacteraceae > Bog-1198. Next base: position 1,267,656 of record CAWECC010000004.1, read on the forward strand.
CCATTGTCCTACCAGCACGACGAAATGCTCTTCATCGTCATCCACCAGGTCTCCGAGCTGTGGATGAAGCTCTGCCTGCACGAACTCGGCGCGACGGTGGACTGCGTGCGGCGCGACGATCTGGGCCCCACCTTCAAGATGCTGGCGCGCGTGTCGACGATTCAGCAGCAATTGCTGCAGTCCTGGGATGTGCTGGCGACCATTACCCCGTACGACTATTCGGCGTTCCGCAATTCGCTGGGCAGGTCCTCGGGCTTTCAGTCGCCGCAATATCGGATGCTCGAGTTTCTCATCGGCAACAAGAATGCGCAGACCATCGAGGTGTTTCGCGCCGATCCGGCGAACTACGAGATTCTGCAGCGCGCGTTGCGTTCGCCCAGCCTGTATGACGAGGTCCTGCGCCTGCTCAGCCGGCGCGGGTTCGACCTGCCGCCGGAGGCCATCGACCGCGATTTCACGCTGCCCTATCAGGCCAGCAAGCAGGTGGCTGCCGCGTGGCTCAGCGTCTATCACAACTCCGTCAAGGAGTGGGACCTGTACGATCTGGCGGAGCGCTTGGTCGATCTGGATTACAAGTTCCAATTGTGGCGATTCGCCCATGTCAAAACCGTGGAGCGCATCATCGGCAACAAGCGCGGCACGGGCGGAACGGGCGGCGTGTCTTACTTGACCAAGGCGCTGGAGCTGAAGTTCTTCCCGGAACTTTGGACCATCCGAACATCCATGTAGGTTCAGCAGTGACGACCCAGTGATGACAATCCAAGATCGATTGCAGAACGTCAATGTCGCCTCCAGCGACCTGTTGGCGACCCCGGAAGAAGTCAAGAAACGCGCGCCGCTGACGTCGCGCGCGGCGGAGACCGTGTTCAAATCGCGCGAGCTGGTGCGGGCCATATTGGAGCGCCGCGATCCGCGCCTGTTCGTGGTCGTCGGGCCCTGTTCCATCCACGATGTGGCGGCGGCGCGGGAATATGCGGACCGCCTCAAGGTTTTGGCCGACCAGATCGGCTCGACGCTCATGCCCATCATGCGCGTGTACTTCGAGAAGCCCCGCACCACCGTGGGTTGGAAAGGACTGATCAACGACCCGGACCTGGATGATTCTTTTCACATCGAAAAAGGCATCCTGCTCGCGCGCGAGCTGCTGCTGTACGTAGCCGAACTCGGGCTGCCCGCGGGCACCGAGGCGCTCGATCCCATCATGCCGCAGTACCTCTCCGAGTTGATCACTTGGACCGCCATCGGCGCACGCACCACGGAGTCGCAGACGCATCGAGAGATGGCCAGCGGCCTGTCGACGCCCGTCGGCTTCAAGAACGGCACCGACGGCGCGCTGTCAACGTCGATCAACGCCCTGCAGTCGGTGCGGCATCCGCACCATTTTCTCGGCATCACCCAGCAAGGACAGTCGGCGGTGTTTCGGACGCGCGGCAATGCGCATGCGCACCTCGTGCTGCGTGGCGGCGGCGGCCGGGCCAACTATGATGCGGTGAGCATCGCCGTGGCGGAGCGTGAATTGGCCGCGGCCGGTCTGCCGGCGACGATCGTGGTCGACTGCAGCCACGGCAACTCCAACAAGGACCCCAGTCTGCAACCTCTCGTTGCGGAAAACTGTGTCGCCCAAATAGTGGACGGCAACCGCTCCATCGTCGGACTCATGCTCGAGAGTCACTTGAAAGCCGGGAATCAGTCCATTCCGAAGGACTTGAGCCAGCTCGAGTACGGCTTGTCCATCACCGATCCGTGCATAGACTGGAAGACCACCGAGGACCTATTGCTCAAGCTCCATCGGTCCTTGCTGACCGTGAGGCGCTGAGGCGCGGCGTACTGAGGCGCGGCGTACTGAGGCGCGGCGCACCGAGGCGGCCAGAGGTCCGTCGCGCGAGGCGACTTTAAGTCCAATTCGCGGTTGGAATCTTCCATTGCGCAGCCTGGGACCGCGCGGCGGCATTGCCGTTCACCAGCAGCGCTCGGTCTGCATGACGCATATGGTCCAAATCGGAGGCACTGTTGCCGTAGGCCACGATGGGCAATTCGGGATAGCGCTGCCGTAACCAGGTCAGACAGCGTAATTTCTCGGCGCCGCGGCGATTCGGCGTTTTCAGGCCGCCGTCGAGCCGGTCTCCGCGCCACTCGATCTCCGTGCACAGAGTCAGCTCGAACCCCAGAGACAGGCCGATGCGCGGTACGTACAGATCGGGGCTCGCCGACAGCAATACCAGGTGATCGCCCGCTGCGCGATGCGCCTCGAGCATGGCGAGAGCGGCGGGCCGGAATCGCCGGCGAGGTATCAGATCGTCCACGAACGACACCGCGCAGGCGTCGACGGCGCCGCGGGTGGCGCCGCCCATGAGCGTGCGGATGATCTGAGATTTCAGCAGGCCCCTATCGCGGTTTCGCGCCAAGAAGCGGAAAAAGACGAAGGGCAGGCGCCATGACCCGAGCACTCGCCGGGGGTGACGCTGCAGATAACTTGCCAAAAAAAGCAAGAATGTGTCCCGCCAGGTCAATGTGCCATCGAGGTCGAATACCGCGACCGAGCGGCGCGGCTGGACAGTTTCGGAATGCATCATGCAGGCGAATATAAGGCATTAAGTGGTCAAATACCCGCGGTTCTCCAGGTAGGACTTATGGTATCCTTCTGCTAGGATTGCATATGGCGAAGAAATCCGATCGTGACGTGGTCGATCCGTCGCGATCAGTTCGCGACGTGTTCTACCCCAAAGGACGCAAACGGGGCCTGATTGTCCGATTTCAAGTCGATTACTCGCGCGCGGGGAATTTGCTTCGGTATTCGCTTTCGCTCATCGATTTATCGAATTCGATAGACAATGGACGAATTGTGGGCTACGACAATGCTCACGGAAAGCATCACCGTCACTATTTTGGACGCGTGGACAGTGTGGAGTTCGAATCCTATGAAAAGCTCGAAAGTCAGTTTGAAGCGCAAGTCCGCCGGTATCTCGAGACGGGTACGTGCTAGGCGGGCACCGCCCATTCGGGTCGGCGTTGAGTCGATGGACGGTTTTTTTGCCCGAATGAAGGGCAATGCACGCAAGCTGGACCGTGGTAGGGCGGTCGAGCCCGGCTTTCATGTCTCTTTTGAAAATCCTGCGGATTTCTTGGAAGTGATAACGCCGGCCAGGGTGCGATTGCTGCGGGAAATCTCCGTCCAGCCCCTGGCTTTGAGCGTCTTGGCATTGGCCCTCGCACGTGATCCCTCGGCAGTGCGAAGGGACGTTGCACTGCTCGAGAGTCAATGTCTTGTGACAACCAGCAAGGTTTCCAACCCCGGACACGGCAAGCACACGGTGGTCAAACGTGTTGCGATGCGTATCGAGCTGGCGGCGGTCGTTTAACGTCGGGAGACAGCATGAGCGATGTACGCGCACTTTTCGTATCACGGGCTGCCTGGCTTACGTGCGCAAGTGTGGCCGCGCTGGCCGCCTTCCCCGTCGCGAGGGCGCCGGCGGTGCCGGCGCAACCGCCCCCCGTGCAAGCCCCCATGTCCGCGGGGCGGCCCACATCAGCGCCGCAGGCGGGATCCGTCGCGGTCGCGGGCTTCACTTACGTGAAATCACTGGACAGGATCGACGAGTATCGGCTCGACGCCAACGGCCTCACCGTGCTGCTGGTGCCCGACCATTCGGCGCCGGTGGTGACTTTCCAAGTGACCTATCAAGTGGGATCGCGCAATGAGGTGACGGGCACCACCGGGGCGACGCACATTCTCGAGCACATGATGTTCAAGGGCAGCGAGAATTTCAACGACCCCAAGGGCAATAGCGTCAAGCAATACCTCGAACGCGTTGGCGGTCAATTCAATGCCACCACTTCGTTCGATCGTACCAATTACTTCGCGACCATCGGCCGCGACAGCCTGGAGGGGTATATCGCGATCGAAGCCGACCGCATGCGCCATCTGTGGCTGCACGAGGCGGACCGGCAATCGGAAATGACGGTGGTGCGCAACGAATACGAGCGAGGCAAGAACGATCCGGACAATGTGCTCATGGAAGAGGTGACCGAGGCGGCCTATGTCGCGCTGCCTTACCATCATCCGACCATCGGCTGGAAGAGCGACATCGAACACGTACCCATCACCAAGTTACGGGAGTTCTACGACACCTTCTATTGGCCCAACAATGCGACGGTCACGGTGATCGGTGACTTCGAGCCGGCATCAACCTTGGCCCTCGTCAAGAAATACTATGGCGTGTACCCGCATTCTCCCGCGGCCATTCCGGCGATCTATACCGAGGAGCCGGCGCAAGACGGCGAACGGCGCGTCACCGTCAAGCGGCCGGGCGAACTGGGCACCGTCATCATCGCGCACAAGGTGCCGAACGGCCGCGATGCGGATCAGCCGGCTCTCGACGTGCTCGATGCCATCTTGAGCTCGGGCAAGAATGCGCGCCTGTACCGGGCGCTCGTCGATCAAGGACTGGCCTTGAATGCCGGGGCCGGCACCGATCTGCATCGCGACCTGTCGCTGCACACGGTGTACGCAATTCTTGCACCGGGCACCACACATGCCCAAGTCGAGAAGGCGCTGCTGGCGGAGATCGCCAAGATCAAAACCGACGGAGTCAGCGCAGCCGAAGTGGAGCGGGTGAAGCAGCAATACATTGCCGCCGACGCTTACAAGCGCGACGGAACCGCGGCCATTGCCGAGGAAATCAACGAGTGGATCGCCGTGGGCGATTGGACCCTGTACGTGACCTTCCCGCAGAAGGTGCGGCAAGTGAGTCCCGCGGACGTGCAGCGTGTCGCCAAGCAATATCTCAATGAGGATCAGAGTACGACGGGCTGGTTCATTCCGGTGCCGCCGACGGCGGAGAAGGGCTCGTGATGCGACACTATTCCATGATGCGGCGCCATGCATTAACCGCGTTGTTCCTGTTGAGCGGTGCGTGCATCGCGAATTTCGTGGCCCCTGCGGCAGCCGCAGCCGCGGCCGATCAGAGCCACCGCGCGCAGGTCGCCGGAGTCGATCTGGTCACCTATCGCACCGACGTGAAGGACGTGGTGGTGATTTTGGGTTCGCTGCCGGCGGGAGACGCGATGGCCGAGTCCGGCAATATCGCGATTCCGACGCTCACGGGCATGATGCTCGACCGCGGCACCAAGACCCTCGATAAATTCGCGATTGCGGAAAAACTGGATGACGTGGGCGCCGAAATCGCTTTCAACGTCGGCCCTCAGTCCCTGGAGATTCGGGCCAAATGCCTGAAAAAGGATCTGCCGCTGGTGATCGGACTGATTGCGGAGGAACTGCGCGCGCCTGCCTTGCAGCTGCAGGAGTTCAACAAGGCAAAGCAGCAATTCATCGGAGCCCTGGAAGCGTCGGCGCAGAATACCGAAGAGCGCGCCCAGGAAGCCTTCGGCCGTGCGATTTTCCCCGAGCATCATCCGAATCACCCGCACGCGGTGGGCGAGTACGAGGCGGCGGCGAAGGTCGCCACCCTCGATGAGCTCAGGGCCTTTCATGCGAAATACTACGGACCGGCCCACATGACCTTGGTCGTGGTCGGCGATGTGGCTGCGCCAGATACGGAGGCCGTGATCGGCAAGGCTTTCGCCGGCTGGACCGGCGGCCGGGATTATGCGCGGCCGGCGGCCCCCGCCGTCCTCGCGGCGGCACGTGAGGTATCGGTGCCTCTCGCCGACAAGCCGAGCGTGTCCGTGATCATCGGGCAGCCGACAGGGCTCCGCTACAAGGATCCGGACGCATTGGCTCTGCGCGTGGGGACCGCGATTCTAGGCAGCGGGTTCACCGGGCGCCTGATGGGCATCGTGCGCGACAAGGAAGGGCTGACCTACAACATCGGAGCCGCGATGTCCGAGGACAGCATCGTGGACGGCAGCTGGGACATCTCGGCCAGCTTCGCTCCGGCTCTGCTGCAGAAGGGCATCGCGTCGACGCGCCGCGAGCTCGAGCGATGGTGGAAGGACGGCGTCACCGAGCAGGAATTGGCCGCGCGCAAGCAGGGCTTGATCGGCGGCTACCTGGTCGGCCTGTCCACCACCGCGGGCCTGGCGGGCACCATTTTGACCGACTTGCAGCGCGGCTACGAGGTGAGCAGGGTGGCGGAATATCCCGATGCCGTGAAGGCGCTGACGCGGGACGAGGTCAACAATGCCATCAAAAAGCACCTCAATCCCGGCGTCATGGTGACCGTCGAGGCGGGGAGCGTCGCGGCTGCTCAAGCCTTGCCCAAATAATCCTGCTTGCCGATTTCCAGCCCGGAGTGCCGGAGAATGTCGTACGCCGTGGTGACGTGGAAGAACACATTCGGCAGCACGTGATGGAACAGGTAGGGCATGCCCTGCATGTTCTTGGTGGACGAGCGTGTCTGCCAGGTGATGGTTCTGTCTTCGGAGCCCGCGAATTGCGCCGGCTGCAGTGATTCGAGAAAGGCGACGGTACCACGCGTCGCCGTCATCCATTCCGTGAAGCCACGTTCCTTCGCCTCGAAGGCCGGCACCTCCACGCCGGCGAGCCGCGCGGCGCCGCCGCGCGCCGAATCATTGGCGAGCTGAATCTGCATCGCCAGCGGCAACATATCCGGATACAAGCGGGTGCCGAGCAGAACCGCAGGATTGATCTTGCGCGCCTCGGCGTGCGCCGCCGCCTTCTCGAGGATGGCGGCGAGGCTGTTCAACGCGCGGGTGCAGGTCGCCACAGTGGCCGTGTGCATGGTGAGGGACATGGTTCAGGCCGCCTTGTTCGATGCGGCGAGCTGCCGCAATACGTATTGCAGAATCCCACCGTGCTGGTAGTAATCGAGTTCCTTCGGGGTATCGATGCGCACCCGCGCTTCGAACTCGTTGATTTTGCCGTCGTCCGTCTTGGCGATCACCTTGACGGACTTCGCCGCACCGCGATCGAGTCCGACGATTTCGAAGGTTTCCTTCCCGGTCAGTCCCAGGCTCTGGGCGTTCTGGCCTTCCTTGTACTGCAGCGGCAGTACGCCCATGCCGATCAGGTTGGAGCGGTGAATGCGCTCGAAGCTTTCGGCGATCACGGCCTTGACTCCGAGCAGCATCGTGCCCTTGGCCGCCCAGTCGCGTGAACTGCCGGTGCCGTATTCCTTTCCGGCGAGAATTACGAGCGGCGTGCCATCCGCCTTGTACTTGACCGAGGCGTCGAAGATCGGCATTTGCTCGCCGCTGGGGATGTGCAGGGTGACGCCGCCCTCGGTGCCCGGCAGCAGCAGATTGCGCAGCCGGATGTTGGCGAACGTGCCGCGCATCATCACTTCGTGATTGCCGCGCCGGGCGCCGTAGGAATTGAAATCCACGGCTTGCACGCCCTGCGCCACGAGGTACTTGGCGGCCGGGCTGGATTTGGCGATGTTGCCCGCCGGGGAGATGTGATCGGTGGTCACCGAATCGCCGAGCACCGCCAGCGCGCGTGCGCCTTTGATGTCGGTCAGCGGCGCCGGCGTCATGGTCATGCCGTCGAAGTAGGGCGGGTTCTTGACGTAGGTGGATTTGCCGTCCCAGGAGTAGATCTTGCCGGCCGGGGTCTTGATGGCGTTCCAATTCGCGTCGCCCGCGAACACATTGGCATAGCCCTTCTTGAACATCGCCGAGTCCACCGACGCGCCGACCGCGGCCGCCACATCCTTCGCGCTCGGCCAGATGTCCTTCAGATACACCGGTTTGCCATCCTTGCCGAGCCCGAGCGGCTCGGTGGTGATGTCGATATCCAGGCTTCCGGCCAGCGCGTAGGCGACGACCAGCGGCGGCGAGGCGAGGAAATTCATTTTGATTTCCGGATGCACGCGGCCTTCGAAGTTGCGATTGCCCGAGAGCACGGAGCAGGCGACCACATCGGCGGTCTTGACGGCCTCGGAGATTTCCGGCTTCAGAGGACCGGAGTTGCCGATGCAGGTGGTGCAGCCATAGCCCACGGTGTAGAAGCCCAGTGCCTCCAGATCCTTCAGCAGGCCGGCTTTTTGCAAGTAGTCGGTGACGACGCGCGAGCCCGGGGCGAGCGAGGTCTTCACCCAGGGCTTGGAGGTGAGGCCGCGCGCATCGGCGTTGCGCGCCAGCAGCCCCGCGGCCACCAGCACTGCGGGATTGGAGGTATTGGTGCAACTGGTGATGGCCGCGATCAATACCGCGCCGTCCTTGACCTCGAAGCTCTTGCCGCCGACGGTGGCCGTGGCGGTGCCCGTGGCCTGCGGATTTTTCTGTGACGCGTTCCTCGGCCATTTTTTTCACGCTGCTTTCGTAGACTTTCTTTGCGCTGCGCAGCGGTACGCGATCCTGCGGCCGCTTCGGCCCCGCGAGCGAGGGTTCGACCGTCGACAGGTCGAGTTCGACCACATCGGTGTAATCGGCCGCCGGCGCGCCATCGACGCGCCACAGGCCCTGCGCCTTGGCATAGGCCTCGACCAGAGCGATCTGTTCCGCGGGGCGACCGGTGAGTTCGAGATAGCGGATGGTTTCCTCATCGATGGGGAAGATCGCGCAGGTCGAGCCGAACTCCGGCGACATGTTGGCGATGGTGGCGCGGTCGGCCAAGCGGCAGGCCCTTCAGGCCGTCGCCGAAGAATTCCACGAATTTGTCGACCACGCCCTTCTTGCGCAGCATCTCGGTGACCGTCAGAACCAGGTCGGTGGCCGTGGTGCCGGCGGGCAGGCTGCCCGTCAGCTTGAAGCCGATGACCTGGGGAATCAGCATGGTCACGGGCTGGCCCAGCATGGCGGCTTCGGCCTCGATGCCGCCCACGCCCCAGCCGAGCACCCCCAGGCCGTTGACCATGGTGGTGTGCGAGTCGGTGCCCACCAAGGTGTCGGGATAGGCGGTTTCTTGCCGTCGTCTTCCCGTCCGAGAAAATCACGCGCGCCAGACGCTCGATGTTGACCTGATGCACGATGCCGGTGTTGGGCGGCACCACTTTGAAGTTGCTGAACGCCGTCTGGCCCCAGCGCAGGAACATGTAGCGTTCGCCGTTGCGCTCGAATTCGATTTCATTGTTGTGCTTGAGCGAGTCGGCCGCGCCGTACTCATCGACCTGCACCGAGTGATCGATGACCAATTCGGCCGGCGCCAGCGGATTGACTCGTTGCGGATCGCCGCCCAGCTTGACGATGGCTTCGCGCATGGCGGCCAGATCGACGATGCAGGGAACGCCGGTGAAGTCCTGCATGATGACGCGCGCCGGGGTGAAGGCGATTTCGTGGCTGGGCTGCGCCTTCGGGTCCCATTTCAGCAGGGCCTCGATGTCGCTGCTGGGTGACGTTCACGCCGTCTTCGAAGCGCAGCAGATTTTCCAGCAGGATTTTCAGGGAAAAGGGCAGGCGGTCGACATTGTGCGACTTGAGCGCGGCGAGGCTCAGGATTTCGTATTGCTGCGCGCCCACTTTGAGCGTCGTTCTTGCCTTGAAGCTATCCGTCATGACCCCTCCACGGAAAAAAGAGAATTATAAGTGATTCCGCGGGCGCCGGGTGCCGCGCGGGAATTGAATCGGCGTGCGATGACGCCGCCGCCGAGACAGCGCGCACCTTGGTAGAACACGGCGTACTGGCCTGGAGTGACCGCGCGCGCGGGCTCGGCGAGATTCACGCGCCAAATAGCGCGCCGCGCGAGCCCTGTCGAGAGGCGAGCAAGCCTACCGTGCAGGGCAAGATCGTTCTGCCGATAGCGAGTTTTGACCGCGCATTCGAGCGGTTCGCCGGCGGCCTCGTCGGAATTCAACCAGTGCATCTGTTCCACGTCGAAGGCGTCGGACAGCAGCAGCGGATGATCTTGATCCTGAACCACGATGAGCGCATTGCGCTGCGTGTCCTTGTCGGCCACGTACCAGGGTGCCGCGGCGGCTGCCGGCGCGCCCGCCGAGTCCCAAGCCCGAGCGTCTGGCCCAGGGTATACAGCGCGAGGCCGCGATGCTCGCCGAGGATCGCGACCGCGGTCGTCCTCGATGGGCCCCGGTTCGGTGCGCAGGTGGCGGCTGAGGAATTCTTGAAAGGGCCGCTCGCCGATGAAACAAATGCCGGTGCTGTCCGGTTTGTCGTACACCGGCAATCCGGCCGCATGCGCCAGCCTGCGCACCTCGGTCTTGCGCAGCTCTCCGATGGGAAACACGGTCCGGGCCAGCGCCGCCGCGTCGATGCCATGGAGAAAATAACTTTGATCCTTGGCCGTGTCCGCGGCTTTGAGCAGCTGCGGCCCGGCGGAACTCTGCCGCAGCCGTGCGTAGTGGCCCGTGGCGATCCAGGAAGCACCGAGACGGTGCATATAGTCCAGACAGACGCCGAATTTGATTTCGCGGTTGCAGAGCACATCCGGGTTGGGAGTTCGGCCCGCGGAGTACTCGCGCAGGAAAAGCTCAAACACCCGTTCGCGGTATTGCGTGGCGAAACTTGCGCGGTGCAGGGCTATGCCCAGAGTCTCGCAGACCCGGCGCGCGTCCTGGAAATCGGTCGCGGTGGTGCAGTAGGCATCGTCATCGTCTTCCCAATTGGACATGAACAGACCCTGCACGGCATAGCCTGCGTCGCGCAGCAGCATCGCGGCAACGGCCGAGTCGACGCCGCCCGACATGCCGACGATGATGGTGCCGGCAAGCGTGGGATCGGGGAGAGAACCTAGGGAATCGGGGCGAGGGGCCTGCATGCGCCCATTATCGCCGAAGTTACATGAGCATTTGGCGCATTTGCGATTCTTGCATGCTGGTTTGCCAGACCTCATCGAAGAAATTCAAATAACGGCGTACGACGGCCGGATCGTTCAAATCGGAGATCCCGTTCCAGCGGTCCACTTGCAATCGGTATACCAGGGCCTTGTCATCCGCGATGATGAAGGCGCCGGCGCTCGCCGGGTACTCGGCACTCATGGCACGCAGGTCGATGCAGCTGGTCAAGCGGCGTGCCAAGGCGAGAAATCGGTTGTTGTCGATCATGGCACGCGATGGGTCTGCCACCAGAACGCGCACCTTGGCATAGGAACGCGCCAATACCAGGCGCTTGATGGCCTCGAGGAAGGGCTCCTCGCCGTAGATCAAGGGCTCCAGGTCCTGGGTGAATATGGATAGTAGCCGCTGCGCCGATTTGGCCACCTTGAGGCTGGCTTCGCGAACCTCCGGCATGGTGGTCAGAATGGTCCGGGTACCTGATCCTGAGGGTATGTCTGCGCCCGCCATCGGGACCCTGTCGATGATAGGTTTCGTCCGTTCTTCCGTACCGCCCGCCATATCTCAAGCCTCGATTGGAGCTCAATGGGCAATTCGCCCATCCTTGCGTACTGTGACAGATAGTACCTTCGGCCCGCACAAGCCCGTGCCAACTGCGTCACGTTTCAGACTGTCAAATGCCTGAAATAATAGAGTTATGGTCCCTGTGTGCGCTTCGCAAGCAGGGGCGCCAGGCCCACATAAGTGGCCGGTTCCAGGCTCAGCAGGCGCTGTTTTTCCGCGGGGGGCAATTCCAGCGAGGCGATGAATTCGTGCATGGCGGCCCGGTCGATGGGGCGGCCACGGGTGAATGACTTCAATCGGTCGTAGGCGTCGGCTATGCCATGGGCGCGCATCACGGTTTGCACGGCTTCCCCCAGCACCTCCCAGGCGCGGTCCAGATCCTGCGCCACCCGCTGCGGATCGAGCTCGATTTTATCGAGGCCGCGCTCGAGCGAACCGTAGCTCAGGACCGAGTGCCCGATCGCCACACCCACATTACGCAGCACGGTGGAGTCCGTGAGATCGCGCTGCATCCGTGAGACGGGTAGCTTGTCCGCGAAATGTCCCAGCAAGGCGTTGGCCAAACCTAAATTGCCCTCGGCGTTCTCGAAATCGATGGGGTTCACCTTGTGCGGCATGGTGGAGGAACCGACTTCACCTTCGATCATGCGCTGCTTGAAATAGCCCAGCGAGATATAGCTCCACATGTCGCGCGCCAGGTCGAGCAGCACGGTGTTGGCGCGCATCAGCGCATGACAGTACTCCGCGATCCAATCGTGAGGTTCGATCTGCGTGGTATAGGGGTTGGATGCGATGCCCAAGGCTTCGACGAAGGTCCGGCTGAATTCGAGCCAATCGACCTGCGGCAGGGCAACGACATGTGCGTTGAAATTTCCGACGGCGCCGTTCATCTTTCCGAGGATGCCGACGCGCTCGATGCCGGCGCGCTGGGCTTGCAGCCGCGCGGCCACGTTGGCGAGTTCCTTGCCCACTGTGGTGGGGGTCGCGGTCTGGCCGTGAGTCCTCGCCAGCATCGGCGCCGCGGCGTGGCGCCGGGCCAGGGAGTCGAGCTGGCTGCCGATGCCTTCGAGCATGGGCAGCAGCAGCCCGGCTCGGGCGCTCTGCAGCATGAGTGCGTAGGCAAGGTTGTTGATATCCTCCGAGGTGCAGCCGAAGTGCAGCCATTCGAGTTCGGCCGTGGTCGCGCCATGCCGCGTCAATTCACCGCGCAGCCAAATTTCGACCGCCTTGACGTCGTGATTGGTGCGCGCCTCGATTTTCTTGATGGCGACGATGTCGGCGCCGAGCGGGTTCTTCGACAGAGAGACGAGCAGCTCGCGGGCTGCGTGCGGCAGCTTGGCAAGAGAGTCCGCGGCCGGACCCGCGGCGAGCGCCAGGAACCAGGCGCACTCCACGCGCACGCGCTCGCGCATCAGGCCGGCTTCGCTGAATATATGCCGGACCGCCTCGAGCTTGCCGGCATAGCGGCCGTCGAGGGGCGACAGGGCGTCGGCGGAAGAGATGGGCATCTGAGGAGGGGTCCGCTTTGAGTGTAGAATCGACAATGATATCGCAAACGAAACGGAGTAAGGCCCAATGCCAGCGTTGATCGAGGGTGGCGTCCAAGGCGCCGGTTCTGCTGTGTGACGATGGACCCGCTTTACTCCAAAAGGCATATTCGCGAGTCTCTGAATCCGCAGCCTTCGACGCCGGAAGAAGACATGCAGTGGCTGGCCGGTGCGTCCTCCGACGTCGCGTCTCGGGTGCGCGCCTTGCTCCCGGCGCGGCGGGTGCCGGCGGCCGTTCTCGTCCCCCTGGTGGAGCATCAGTCGGGTTTGACCGTGCTGCTGACGCAGCGGGCCGAGACGCTCAAAGATCATGCCGGCCAGATCAGCTTTCCCGGCGGCCGCATCGAGCCTGAGGACTTCGATGCATGGCACGCGGCGCTGCGCGAAGCCCATGAGGAGATAGGACTGCTGCCGAAGTTCGTCGAATTCGCTGGATACTTGCCCGATCATCTGGTCATTACCGGCTTTCGGGTCACGCCCGTGGTCGGCTTCGTGAGCCCGGACTACCAGCTGCGCATTGCCGCATCCGAGGTGCATGATGTGTTCGAAGTGCCCCTCGACTTCATCCTGAACGCCGCCAACCATAAATCGCGCCGGCGCCAGTTAGGCGACCTGAGCTTCGAAGTGCATGACATCCCCTATGGCGAGCGCAATATCTGGGGGGCCACGGCGGGTATGCTGATGACCCTGCGGCGCATGTTGCAGGCCCGTGACGAGCCGGCCCGATGACGGCGGAATTCGACACCAATGGCCGAATGCGCCAGCTGCTCGCCATCATGGCGCGTCTGCGCGCCGCGGATGGCTGTCCCTGGGACAGGGAACAATCCTTCGCGAGTATCGCGCCGTACACCATCGAGGAGGCCTACGAAGTCGCCGACGCCGTCGAACGCGGCGACATGCCCCACCTCAAGGACGAGCTCGGCGATTTGCTGTTTCAGGTGGTTTTTCATGCGCAGATCGCCAGCGAGGCGAAGCATTTCGATTTCGAGGCCGTAGCCGGCGCGATATGCGACAAGCTGCTGCGCCGGCATCCGCACGTGTTCGGCGCCGGCGCCTCGTTGACTCCCGCCGAGCAAAGCATCGCCTGGGAAGAAATCAAGGCACAGGAGCGCGGTGCCGCCGGCGTTCGAACCGGTCATCTGGACGGCGTGCCGCGGACGCTGCCGGCATTGATGCGCGCCTTCAAGCTCAGTAAACGGGCCGCGCGCGTGGGCTTCGATTTCGAGCACGCCGGCCAGACGGCGGACAAGGTTGCCGAGGAACTCGCCGAGGTCCGCGAAGCGGCCGAGCGCAGCGCGCTCGCCGCAGGTTCCCGCGCGGCGGCGGGTGCTTCTCCGGAGATCTTCGAGGAGATCGGCGATCTGCTGTTCGCGGCCGCCAATTTGGCCCGCAAACTCGATGTCGATGCCGAGGCGGCACTGCGTTCCGCGAACGCCAAGTTCGAGCGGCGCTTTCGCGGCATGGAATCCCTGGCGGCGCAGCGCGGCGAGATATTCGAGGAGCTGAACCTCGAGGCGCAAGAGAAGCTCTGGCAAGAAGTCAAGCGTGGCGAGTGAGCAGCGGGCCGCTGCGCCGCTGCGGTTCAAGCACGATGCCGAGCTGCCGATCACGGCGCGGCGCGAAGCCATCTTGGAGGCGCTGCGCCGCAACCAAGTATTGATCGTTGCCGGTGATACGGGCTCCGGAAAGAGCACGCAGTTGCCGCAGTATTGCCTGGAGTTGGGGCGCGGCCTCGATGCCTTGATCGCGCATACCCAGCCGCGGCGGCTCGCGGCGCGCGCACTGGCCGCGCGTATCGCCGAGGAAGTGGGCCAGCCGCTCGGGCGCAGCGTCGGCTTCCGCGTGCGCTTCGCCGATCAGGCGTCGGACGCGACGCGTCTGCTGCTGATGACCGACGGGCTGCTGCTGGCAGAGCTGGCATCGGACCCCTTGCTGAGACGCTACGACACCCTCATCGTCGATGAGGCGCACGAGCGGACGCTGAATGTCGATTTGCTGCTGGGGGTGCTGAAAAAGCTGCTGCCGCGGCGGCCCGATCTGAAACTCATCGTGACCTCGGCGACATTGGACGTCGACCGGTTCTCGCGATACTTCGATGACGCTCCCATCATCACGGTGGCCGGGCGCGGCCATCCCATCGAAGTCCGCTACCGTGAAACGGCTGATGACGAGGAGGATCCCGACCTGCCCGCCGCGGTGCTGGAGGCCTGTCGCGAGATCGTCACGGAACCCGGCCAGATCGGCGGCGGCGACATTCTGGTATTTCTGCCCGGCGAGCGCGAGATACGCGACGTGGGCGAACTCTTGCAGCGCGAGCTGGGGAAAGATGTCGAGGTGCTCGAGCTGTATTCGCGGCTGTCCTGGGAGCAGCAGAGCAGGATATTTCAGCGCGGCACGCGGCAACGAATCGTGCTGGCAACCAATGTGGCGGAGACTTCCGTTACGGTGCCGGGCATCCGTTCCGTCATCGATTCCGGACTGGCGCGAATCAGCCGCTACAGTCCTCGCAGCCGCTTGCAGAGGCTGCCCATCGAGCCCATATCGAGAGCCAGCGCCGACCAACGCAAGGGCCGCTGCGGCCGGTTGGGACCCGGCTTGTGCCTGCGCCTGTATACGGAGGAGGATTTCGCCGAACGCGGCGCCTTCACGGAGCCGGAGGTGCTGCGCACGAATCTTGCCGCGCTGCTGTTGCGCCTGGCCGCGGACGGCCTGGGCGAGGCGGAACACTTTCCATTCATCGATGCGCCCGATGCGCGGGCGCTCAGCGATGGTTATCGGCTGCTCCAAGAGCTAGAGGCATTGGACGCCGAGCGCCGCATCACGCGCCGCGGGCGCGCGATGGCGCGGCTGCCGCTCGACCCGCGTCTGGCGCGCGCGCTGCTCGAGAGCAAACGCTTTCGCGCGGAGAGCGAGGTGTTGGCCATCGTGGCGGGCCTGAGCGTGCCGGACGTGCGCATCGCAGCGACGGGAGGTCCTGCTGCAGCGGGTACTGCCGAGGAGCAGAGCCTCAGAGCCGCCTTCGACGATGGCAAATCCGAATTTTCGGCCCTGGTGAAGTTGTGGAGAGCCTATCGCAAGGTGCGCGAAGGTCCGCGCCGCGAATTGCGGCGCTGGTGCAAGGAGAGGAGGTTCTCCCTGCTGCGCCTCTCCGAATGGGACGATGTGCACGCTCAGGTCACCGATCGCGCTGCCGAACTCGGCATCGTGGCGCAGCGGCAAGCGGCGAGCTACACGGGGGTGCACCGTTCGCTGCTTGCCGGCTTTTGCACCATGGTGGGCATGCGCGGCGAGGAGGGCGGCTACCTCGGCACGCGCGGCGTGCACTTCCACATTTTTCCGGGGTCGCCCCTGGCGCGGCGCCGTCCCCGCTGGGTCATGGCAGCGAATATCGTCGAGACCTCGCGGGTGTTTGCCCGGCGCGTTGCGGAGATCGAGCCGCAGTGGATCGAGGCGGCGGCCGCACATCTGTCGAAGCGGGAGTACCTGGAGCCCGATTGGGATGAGGAACGCGAGGAAGTGGTGGCGCGCGAGCGCATCGGTTTTCTCGGGCTGACCCTGAGCGCGAACCGCATCGTGAACTACGGGCCCATTGCGCCGGAGGAGGCGCGCCGAATATTCGCACGCGAGGCCTTGGTGTACGGGCGTCTGCATCGCCGCCCGGACTGGCTGCTGGCGAACGATGCGGCGATTCGCGACGCGGAACGGGTGGAGGAACGTTTGCGCACGCGCGGCCTGCTGCAAAGCGCAGAAGCCTTCGTGGATTTCTATGATCGCGCGCTGCCGCGCCAGGTATCGAGCGGCGCGACCCTGGAATATTTCACCCGGAATCTCTCGGATGCCGAGCGGCTCAGTCTGATTTTGGAACCCGAGCAGATATTCGCCCGCCTGCCGGAGCCGGCAGCGCTCGCTCAATTTCCCGACGTCGTCAGCGTGGAGGCATTGTCGATCCCGGTCGAGTACCGTTTCGCCCCCGGTGAATCAGGTGACGGCGCCCGATTGCGTATTCCGCTGCTGGCCTTGCCGGGACTCACCCGCGCCGCGGTGGACGCTGCGGTGCCTGGGTTCGCCGAGCCCCGAGTCGAGGCGCTGCTGCGTTCGCTGCCCAAGGATGCGCGCCGGAATTTGATTCCTATCAGCGACACTGCCGCGCAATTTCTGACGGCCGCGGGCGCGAGCGTCGCGGACCCACTGAACTTGAAGGCCTGGCTCAAGGAGCGGCGTGGCATTCCCGAGGCCCTGCTGCGATTTGATTTCGCCGCCGTTCCCGCCCACCTGTTGCCGCAACTGGCGGTGACGGCCGACGGCAAGGATCTCGCATACGGCAAGAGCTTGGCGGAGTTGAGGCGCGCCAGCGCCGCGGCCGCGCGCGCCGAACTCGAGCGTCGCGCTCGCGCCGCGTACGGATCGGGAAGCGCCTGGCGCCGATTCGAGATCGATGAATTGCCGCATCGGGTGCCGCTGCCCATGGAGCAGGGCACGGTCTGGGTGTACCCCTCGCTGACACGAGCAAGTCATGGACTCGAGGTGCGCTACGAATGGTCTGCCGCCGAAGCCGACCGCAGCTGGCGGCAGGGCGCCGCGCACCTTGCCCGCATCCTGCTCGGCACCCAGGAGCGAGATCTTCGCAAGGTCATCGCCGCCGACACCTCGCTGCTGCTCGCCGCAAGTCCGTATGCGGACAGCCACGGGCTGACCGACTGCCTGCTGCAAATGACCTTTCGCCGTGCCTGCTTCGACGACGCCGAGCCGCCGCGCACTCGCGAAGCGTTCGAGCGCGCCGTCGATCGGGGACGCGCGCTGTTGCATTCCTGTTTGGAGGAGATCTCAGCCTCTGCGAAGAGCTGGTTCACGGAGGCGCGCGCCGTACGCCGCGCCCTCGACGATCCGCGCGCCTCGCTGATGACCGATGCCGCAGAGGAGAGCAACAGCCACCTGCGGCGCCTGCTGAGCGCCGCAACCCTGGAATCGCTAGCGCCCGATTGGCTGCGCCAGCTATCGCGCTATTTGAAGGCCGAAGAGCGCCGCTGGCAGCGCAACGCGGCGCGTGGCGGCGAGCCTGCTCACATCGTTCGCGAACTGCGCGAATGGTCGGGCCGCCACCAATCGCTGGCAAAACACGTCGGCGCCGAAATGCGCTGGATTCCCGAACTCGACGATTTGCAAAACTGGATCGAAGAGTACCGGGTATCGTTGTACGCCCAGGAGCTCAAAACCTTGGGCCCGATCTCATCTGGCCGCCTCGAGCAGCGGGTTGCCGACATCGAGGCCTGGCTCAATCGCTAGTACCCTCGGCACGGTGATGTTGACCCGTCCCACGGCCTGGGGGGACTCAGAGGCTGGACGCCAACGTAAAGGCAGCAGTTGGCGTCCAGCCTCTGAGTCCCCCCAGGCTGTGCGCATTGGGCCGAGGTACATCACCGTGCCGGATGTACTACATCACCGCATGAGGAGCAGCTCGAGTGCCCTTGGCGGGGTGGTGTGGAGCGGTAAGAGTACTCGCCCGAGAGACTGAGCCGTTGGCTGGCAACTGCTGCCTCGTTGCCGGCCAACGGCTCAGCCTCTCGGGCGGATACCGTCAACTGGTCAACATCACGGTGCCAAAGGCAACTCGGGCTGCTCCGGCTGCGCGGTGATGTACGTCGGCCAGTGCGCACGGTCAGGGGGGATAAGGAGTGGGAAGCCAACTGATCCGGCCCGTTGGCTTCCCACTCCTTATCCCCCCTGACCTTGTGAACCGGTCAACATCACCGCTCAGACGTTGAAGCGGATCCCTTGCGCCAACGGCAGCTGCGAACTCCAGTTGATGGTGTTGGTCTGGCGCCGCATGTAGGCCTTCCAGGAATCGGAGCCCGCTTCGCGGCCGCCGCCCGTGTCTTTCTCGCCGCCGAACGCGCCGCCGATCTCGGCACCCGAGGTGCCTAGATTGACGTTGGCGATTCCACAATCGCTGCCGTCGGCGGACAGGAAGCGCTCGGCCACCTGCAGCCGGTCCGTGAACACCGCGGAGGACAGGCCGTAGGGAACGGAATTTTGAATGCTCACGGCCTCATCCAGCGCGTCGTAGGCGATCAGGTACAAAATCGGCGCGAAGGTTTCGGTGCGCACCACATCCATGCCGGCGTCGGCGCGAATGATGGCCGGTTCCACGAAATTGCCGGGCCGCTCCAGGACCTTGCCGCCGCACAGCAACTTCCCGCCTTGGGCCTGCGCGGCGGAGATGGCCGCCGAGTAGCGCGCAACGGCGCCCGCATCGATCAGAGGGCCCATCAGGGTCTGCGGTTCGAGAGGGTCGCCGATTCGCACCTGCGCATACGCGGCGATGAGCCGCCGCTCGAGTTCCGCCGCGCGCGAGCGGTGTACCAGCACGCGCCGCGTCGTGGTGCAGCGCTGGCCGGCGGTTCCAACTGCGCCGAAAACGATTCCGGGCACCGCCAGGTCGAGGTTCGCGGTGTCGTCGACGATGATGGCGTTGTTGCCGCCGAGCTCCAGCAAGCTCTTGCCGAGCCGCTCGGCCACTTTCACGCCGATCTGCCGCCCCACATGTGTCGAGCCGGTAAATGAGACCAGCGCGACACGGCGGTCATCGACGAAGCGCATCGCGAGCTCCGTGCCGGCATCGATGAAGATCTGGAAGATCGCCGGCAGTGCGTGCCGCTCCAGCACTCGATTGCAGATGTGCTGCACGGCGAGAGAACACAGAGCGGTCTTGGGCGAGGGTTTCCACACAGTGGCGTTGCCGGCGATCGCCGCCAGAAACGCGTTCCAGGACCATACCGCCACCGGGAAATTGAACGCGGAAATCACGCCCACTACGCCGAGCGGATGCCATTGCTCGTACATGCGGTGCTGCGGCCGCTCGGAATGCATGGTGAGGCCGTACAGCATGCGGGATTGTCCCACCGCGAAATCGGCGATATCGATCATCTCCTGCACTTCGCCATCGCCCTCGGCCTTGATCTTGCCGTTTTCCATGGACACCAAGCTGCCGAGCGCATCCTTGTGCTTGCGCAACTCCTCGCCCATGAGCCGCACGGCCTCGCCGCGCTTCGGCGCCGGGACCTGGCGCCATGCGGCGGCGGCGGCCACGGCCGCGGCCATCACATGCTCGTAGTCTTCAGGGGTGGCGCCGCGCACCTGCGCCAGCCGCTTGCCCGTGGCGGGATTGACGCAGTCGATCAAGGGGCCGTTGGTTTGCTTACTCCAACCATGGCCGCCGGACCAGGTGCCCGGATTGACGTCGAGAAGCCCGAGGGCCTGCAAGGGATCTGTGGTGTGCTGCATGATGAAATTCCAAAAGTTGTTCCGGCCAATGCTCTGAATCTGGATATTGGGGGCGAAAGGCGGCCCCCCAATGAATAGGGCGCGCATTTTGACTTGGGTTGCCCCACAACGCTAGCATTGCCGCATGTCGAAAAGTCCCGCCTTGACGAACTGGCATCCCGCCAGTTGGCACAGCCGCCCCGCGACCCAGCAACCCAAGTACTCCGATCCGGTGGCGCTGGAGCGTGCCGTGGGCTCGTTGAGCCGGCTGCCGCCCCTGGTGGTCTCCTGGGAAGTCGAGGCGCTGCGAGCCAAACTGGCCCAGGCACAACGCGGCGAGCAGTTCCTGCTGCAGGGCGGCGATTGCGCCGAGAGCTTCGAGGATTGCGAGTCCGATAATATCGCCAGGCGTCTGAAGATACTGCTGCAGATGAGCCTGGTGCTGCTGCAGGGCTTGAAGAAGCCCATCATCCGCGTCGGCCGCTTCGCCGGACAGTACGCGAAGCCGCGTTCGGCCGATACCGAAACACGCGACGGCGTGACCCTGCCGTCCTATCGCGGCGACAACGTCAATCGGCCGGGGTTCACGGCGGCCGAGCGTGAACCGGATCCGGAGCTGCTGCTGCGCGGCTACGAGCGCGCCTCGCTGACCTTGAATTTCGTGCGCGCGCTGATCGACGGCGGCTTTGCCGACCTGCATCATCCGGAGTATTGGGATCTGAGCTTCTTGCGCCACGCGGCGCTGCACGACGGCTATCAAAAGATCGTGGACTCCATCGCCGAATCGCTGGAGTTCTTCGAGTCCATGAGCGGGCAGCGCGTGCATGCGGCCACACGCGGCGATTTCTACACCAGCCACGAGGGGCTGCACCTGCTGTCCGAACAGGCACAGACCCGCTACATCGAGCGCCAGAAGCACTGGTACAACCTGTCCACGCACATGCCGTGGATAGGGATGCGGACCGCCAACATCGACGGTGCGCACATCGAATACTTCCGCGGCATCGCCAATCCCATCGGCGTGAAAGTGGGTGCCGCGATGAGCGCGGAGTGGCTGCAAGAACTCGTTCAAGTGTTGAACCCGCAGAACGAACCGGGCCGATTGACCTTCATCCACCGGTTCGGCGTCAAGGACATCGAGCAAAAGCTTCCCGCCATGATCCGCGCGGTGCGCTCCACCGGTTCGCAGGTGCTCTGGGTGTGCGATCCCATGCACGGTAATACGGAGACTACCGCGGGCGGCGTGAAGACCCGCCGCTTCGACAATATTCTGGGGGAGGTGGAGTCCGCCTTCCGCATCCACGAGGAGGAGGGCTCCATGCTCGGGGGGGTGCACATCGAATTGACCGGCGAGGATGTGACCGAATGCATCGGCGGCGCGCGAGGCTTGGCGGAGGCCGATTTGGTGCGTGCCTACCGCTCGCAAGTGGATCCCCGTCTGAATGCCGAACAGGCATTGGAACTGGCCATGCTGATCGCGCGCAGAGCCCGCGCCAACGGGCGCGGCGGCAAGCCGCGCAAAGCCGCGGATTAGCATGCCGCTGCAGGTTTTTTTATAAAATTTTTTCTGCGTTTTTTATTATAAAAATCAATAAATTACAAGATATACACAGAATATATCTAGATTAGCGGCGACGATTTTTAAAAACGCGGCTTGCCTCGATGCGCGCAGATGCTATTCTCACTCGCAAACCTTTTCCCGCCTTCTTGAGATTGAGTGTCGCGAGGCCCCCAAGCTCGGACGACAAGTAAACAATTGACGACGAATTGCGCGGAATTTTTTGGGTCGCAATGAGTCTGACGGGTTCCGGCCCTGGTGTTCCGGGGCAAGGTTGGGTTGCGCTCGGGTTAGTCCAAATGCCGCGCGTGATCGACGGCGGGCTACGCGGAGTTTCCGCGTAGCCCGTTTTTTATGTGCCAGCGAGAATGGCGCCCCGTTTGCCCACCATGCACAGCATATTTGATCCTGAATGCCGGCGCTGTCCGCGCCTGGCCGCCTTCCTCGAAGCCGTGCGCGAGAACGAGCCGGGCTACTACTGCAGGCCGGTCCCGGCGTTCGGTGACCCCAAGGCACGCTTGCTGATCGTCGGGCTGGCGCCCGGCATGCACGGCGCCAATCGAACCGGCCGGCCGTTCACCGGCGATCATGCCGGAATACTGCTGTACCAGACCCTGCACAAGTTTGGGCTGGCCAGCGGCCCCCTATCTACCGCCGCCGATGATGGCCTCGAACTTCTCGGCGCCAGAATCACCAATTCGGTGAAGTGCCTGCCGCCCGCCAACAAGCCTTTACCTTTGGAAATCAAAGCCTGCAACGATTTTCTTCGCGCTGAACTTGCGCAGAGCCCCGACGTCCGCGTTATTCTTGCGCTGGGAGGAATCGCGCATGCGGCGGTGCTGCGCGCCCTCGGACTGCCGAACGCCGCCCATCGCTTTGCGCACGCGGCGGAATACCCGCTGGGAGGAGGCCGAGTGTTGCTGGATTCCTATCACTGCAGCCGCTACAACACCCAGACGCGGCGGCTCACCACTCCCATGTTCGAGGGCGTCATCGGCAGGGCGCGCGATCTGGCGTTCGGCGGGCTCGCGGGGTGAAGGTGCAGCGAGTGCCAGCCGGAGCGGGGGTGCCGACACCGATGTTGCCCGCCGCGGAGGCCGTGGAGCCCGGGCAGCCGCCCGGGGCCGCGCCCGTCAGCGTGCCCCCGCCCAAATTCGATGCCAAATCCTTCGTGGACAGTTTGCCGGCCCGGCCGGGCGTCTACCGCATGCTCGATGCGCAGGGCGAGATTCTGTACGTCGGCAAGGCGCGCAATCTCAAGAGCCGGGTGGGGTCGTACTTTCAACCCAGCAATGTGCAGCCGAAGGTGCAGGCACTGGTGGCGAAGACGGCGAGCATGGAAGTCACCATCACGAACTCCGACACCGAGGCGCTGCTGCTGGAATTCAATCTCATCAAGAAGCACCGGCCGCGCTTCAACGTGGTGCTGCGCGACGACAAGAGCTTTCCCTACCTGCATTTCGAAACTCAGCACGAATTTCCTCGCCTGACCTTTTACCGCGGCTCGCGCAAGGAGCCCGGGCCGATTTTTCGGGCCCTATCCGTCGGCCGGCGCGGTGCGCGAGACCCTGCAGCAGCTGCAGAAACTGTTCCGCCTGCGCAATTGCGAGGACACGTATTTCGCGAACCGCTCGCGGCCCTGCCTGCAGTACCAGATCCAGCGTTGCACGGCGCCTTGCGTCGGGCTCATTTCCAAGGAGAACTACGCGCGCGATGTGGGTGCGGCGATCAAGGTGCTCGAGGGCCGCAACGATGAGGTCAATCAGGATCTGGTGCGCCGCATGGAGACGGCCGCGGAAGGCCTGCATTTCGAGGAGGCCGCGCAGCTGCGCGACCAATTGGCGAAGCTCAAAGCAGTTCAGGCGCAGCAAATCGTCACCGCCGACATCGATCACGATGCCGACGTCATCGCGATCGCAGCCGGCAACGGCGAATACTGCGTGGCCCTGATGTTCGTGCGAGCGGGGCGCAGCCTCGGCAGCACCACGTTCTTCCCCAAGGCGCCGCTGGCCGAGCTGCCCGAGGTGCTGGCGGCGTTCGTCGCCCAATACTATCTGGAGCGCGAGTCGCCGCCGGAAATCATCGTCGAACGGGAATTCGAGGAGATGGCCCTGCTCGAGGCCACGCTCGCGCAGCGCGCCGGCCATAAGGTGCGCATCGCCTCACGGTCCGCGGCATTCGCGCGCGCTGGCTGGAGATGATGCACAACAACGCCGAGCAGGCGCTGACCATGCGCGGTCTCGCGCGCGCCAGCATCGAGTCCAGCCTCGAAGATTTGCGCGAGGCCTTCGATCTCGAGGAGGCGCCGAACCGCATCGAGTGCTTCGACATCAGCCACACCGGCGGCACGGACACCGTGGCCTCCTGCGTGGTGTTCGGCGAGGAGGGCCCGCTGAAGAGCGAGTACCGCCGCTTCAACATCGCCGGCATTCAGCCCGGCGATGACTATGCCGCCATGTATCAGGCGCTCACCCGGCGCTACAAGCGGGTGCGCGACGGTGAAATCGCCGCACCCGATGTGCTGCTCATCGACGGCGGCAAGGGACAGCTCGCGGAAGCGGCCAAGGTGCTCGAGGAACTGGGCGTCACCGGAATTACGCTGATCGGCGTCGCCAAGGGTGCCGACCGGCGGCCGGGCCAGGAGCAACTGTTCTTGTTGGGCCAGGACACGCCCACTATACTGGCGCCGGACTCACGGGCATTGCACCTGATTCAGCGCGTGCGCGACGAGGCGCACCGATTCGCGATCACCGGACACCGGCGCAAACGGGCCAAACGTCACAGCCAGTCGATACTTGAAACCATTCCGGGCTTGGGGCCGGTCAAACGACGCGAGCTACTGAAGCAGTTCGGTGGCTTGCAGGGGATCTTGCGTGCGGGCATCGACGATTTCGTGCAAATCCGCGGCCTCGGGCGCGAACTCGCCGAGGTAATTTATGAGCACCTCCACCCAGGGCGACTGAGGGCCGATCGCATTGGAATGTGCCGAATACGCTGACGTGGCTGCGTATCTTGATGATCCCGGCCATCTTCGCGCTGTTTTACCTGCTGCCCGATCCCTGGGCGGATCCCGCGGCCTGCGCGGCATTCGCCTTGGCCGGCATCACCGACACCTTGGACGGCTACTACGCCCGTAAGTTGGGCCAGACCTCGCGCCTCGGCGCGTTCCTGGATCCGGTGGCCGACAAGCTCATCGTCGCCGCCGCGCTGGTGCTCATCGTCAGCAAGGACCCGCGCTGGTTCGTGGTCATCGTCGCGGTGGTCATCATCGGCCGGGAGATCGCGGTGTCGGCGCTGCGTGAATGGATGGCCGAGATCGGCGCACGCAGCCGCATCAAGGTGTCCGTGCTGGGCAAGTACAAGACCATCATGCAGATCGTCGGCTTGTCTTTTCTGCTGTTCCGGCAGGATCTTCTCGGCATCCCGATCTACAAGCTCGGGCTGGTGCTGACGGGGATGGCGGCGGTGCTCACGCTCTGGTCGATGGTTCAGTACCTGCGGCTGGCGTGGCCGGAATTGCGGGGCAGCGCTCAGCTTTGAGCGAAAGCGGCGGATCGGGCCGCAGCACGGGGACAGGACGGCAGCACCAGGACGGGACAGCGGCACGAGGACAGGACGGCAGCAACGAGGGCGGGCCGTGGAATTGCCGCACCGTTCAAGGCGTTAGATGGATTTCAGCGTTCGTTCTTCTTGACTCCGGCGATACGGCCCTACAATTGCGCCTCTGTTTCGGGCGGGAATAGCTCAGTTGGTAGAGCGCAACCTTGCCAAGGTTGAGGTCGCGAGTTCGAGCCTCGTTTCCCGCTCCAAAATTTCTCTTGTCGTCAAGGACTTGCAGAGGTTTTGGTGTCCCTGGCCGAAGCCGCACTTGTCCTCGCAGAACGCCTGTGCAGCGCAAAACACCAAGGCCGCAACCGGGTGATCACGGCGTTGTGTCGGTTGCTCCCGCGCTGGAACCGCTTACTTCCTATCGATCTCGATGTTTTCTTTGCGGCCGCTATTGGCGACTGAGATCATGATGCCGAAGCCGATTACGATCGCGACTCCGATCAAAGTCCACGCGACGCCGATGCGTTGCAGAACACCCAATTTCCAGAGTGCGGCCAGGAGACCGCCTACCAGGACAGAGAAACCGACAAGATACATGCCTGCCCATTTCATGGCGGACCTCCCGATTGATTTTGGTCCTGCGGGGCGCTGTCGAGGAACACGGGCACGCTACACGTGGAGATCATGCTTCAATTGGCCGGCGCGGCTTCCAGTCGGCTGGCAACGACCTCAACGTCGACCCGCCGGTCCGGCTGGAGGCACGCGATCAGTTTGGGAGTTCGCTTCTCACCCGGACACTCATCGGGCTTGGTCACCGGATCTGATCCGTCCGCTCCCTGCGCCGTCACTTTGTCTGCCGGGATCCCCTGCGTTTCCACCAAGTACGATTTCACCGCTTCGGCGCGTCGTGTCGACAGCCTCAGGTTGTATTCGTGTGATCCGATCCGATCGGAGTAGCCCGTGACTGTGATGACCTCGAATCGGGCGCTCTTCAGTTCTGACGCGAAGTTATCGAGCGCTTGCTTGCCCGCGGGCTTTACTGTGTCCTTGCCAAAATCAAACAACGAGTCGGCCGAAAAGCTCACCCGCGTGCGTACTGGCGGCGGCGGGGGCGGCGGAGGGGGCGGTGGTGCCGGCTCGGCCACTGGCGCAACAACGGGCGCCGGCGGTGGGGGTGGTGGGGGAGGCGGCTCCGAGCGGCCAAATCGAAACACGAGTCCTGCCGAATAGAGATCGACGTCCCCCTTGTTGCCGACGGCGTCGTCGATTCTGTAGCGCTCCGCCTCGAGGCGCACGCCGACTAACCGAGTGAAATCGTACTCGGCGCCGAATCCAAATTTGTAGTTGGCAGCCCATTTGCGGGGCGAGGGATCGGTCACGACAACCGCTCCTGTTCCAGCGAAGGAGTCTTTCGCGTCGGCGTAGTTCACACCGGCACGTGCAAACAGGGAGAATTTATCGCCGAGGGGCACACTGCCCACCGCGTCGAAGTTCGCGCCTTGGAGTTTGATATCGCCGCGCAAACTGCCTGCGGGCAAGGTATCCGCCGCAAAGCCGAATTTGCCCAGGTTGAAATAGCCGCTTTCCAGTGCGAAGTAGCGATTGAACGCGTATCCGCCGAACGCCTTGAATCCGAAGTGAAGGTCGTCATTGCTGATCGAGGTCGTTCTGAAACCATCATCCAATAAACCGTCGGCAATTCTCGTGTCGTCAATCTTCGCTCTGGACTGGCCGGCATTGAAGCCGGTGTACCACCCAGTATCGTCTGCGAATGCCGAGGGGCTCATGGTGAGGGCCAGTGCCGCCAGACCTGCCGCCATATTAAAGGCTCGCGCAAATTTCATGTTCTGCTCCACGAGAATTTCAACACCTTATGGGCCGGGCACATTGATGACGGTGTCCACCAATGTGACCGAAGCGCCCAGGGACAGGACCCTGCCGTTCAAGGTCACAATCGCGGTACTACCCGCCGTCGAGAACGCCGCTCCCGCCTGCGAAATGATCGTACCGACCATGGTTCCACCGCCCGCCGCGTTGATCGTCGCGGCACTGCCCACCTGCCAGTAGACGTTCTTGGCCTGTGCGCCGTTGACCAGAATGACGCTCTCGGGGGCCGCTGCACCGGGTCCTCCGACGGTGAGCGTGGTCGCCATCTGGAATACCCAGACCGCATTGGCGTCGCCTCGCGCATCTAGCGTCAGGTTTCCGCCCTCGATCATGAACGTGCCTGCGGCGGCGGTGTAATCACCAGGCACCAGCGTGAGATTGGCCAGGTTGCCGGCACCGGGGTCGGGCCCTGCCGGCATTGCCACCAGGGCGTTGTACGCGATCAGCGCGTCAGCGGCCGCCTGCTGGGCGATCGCGAAGGTGGCCGCGGTGCCTTCGTTGGGACAGGCCACTGTCGGCGGCGGCGGTGCCGTGTAAATCAATCCATTGACCTGCCCCACGTCGGCACCCGGGGTTTCCGTGTAGACGCAACCGGGGGAGGTATCGTTGAACCCAGTGACCTTGGTGGAGACGGCGCTGGTGCCGATGTTGCCATTGACGACCGTCAAGATTCCCGAATTAGTGGTTCCCGCAGAGCCGCCGAAGGTTCCGAAGGTCGCGGCGGATCCGAGCGGAATCGCCGCCGGAGCCCCGCAGGCCGCCGTTGCGACCGTGAAGCTCCAGGTGAAATTGGCGAGCATGGTGTCGCCCGGGACGGCCGTGTCCGTGACCCCGTTGGCGCCGCCTTGAATCGTAGCCGTGTAGGTCACGCCGCCCGTGAGAGGGTTCTGCGGAGTAAACGTCGCAATGAGTCCGGTGGCGGAGTCGAGAGTTATCGATGCGGTGGTCACCGGAGTCAAACCGGGCGCCGGGCCCGTCACGGTAAATGTCGTCGCCGTCAGCGTGGTCGGATCGATGCGCTGACCTGCCGGTACGGTGAAGGTCGCATTGATGCCCGCGCCTGGGCACACGTTGATGGCGTTGGCGGCGGGATTCGTGGAGAGCACCGACACATTACCGGCAGCGCTCGGAGCGGCCGCGGTGAATGTCCAGACATAGTCGCTCGCCACGGGCAATGGGGCTTGATTGCCGGCGAGTGCATTGCCCGCCACATCCGTGGCCGCCGTGGTAATCGTGGCGGTGTAGGTATCGCCCACGGTGAAATTAGCGGAGGGCCTAAACACCGCGGTTCTCGCGCCGACGGAGTAGCTGACGGTGCCGGTGGGGGCGACACAAGGCGCTGTGCAAGTCACGGTAAAGCTGGCTCCGGTGATCGTTGCCGGCGCCATATTCTTGGTGAAGGTTGCGCTGATGGCGGTGTTGCCGGGCACGGCCGCCGTCGGCCCTGGAATCGTCGTCGCGGGAGCGGTCACCGATACTTGGGGCCGAGTAAGGTCCGAGGGTGTTCCCACCGTAGTGAATTGCCAGGTGTAGGGACGCGCCATCGCGATGCCGTTGGAGAGAGCAGTGGCTCCGGCGATCGTGCCGGTATAGAGAGTGCCAGGCGCCAGCGTGGTGCCGGGCGTCAGCGTGAACGTGGCAATGGTATGCGTGGCATCGAGAGTCACTGCTCCCGTGGCATTGACGCACGGGGCTGCGCAGGTCACCGTCATGCTCGCCCCACCGGCGATCGGAGCGACTGGCTCGTTCAGCGTTGCGGTAACCAGGGAATTGTTCAATACACCGGTCGCACCGCTCAGCGGCGTCACAGCGGTCACTGCAGGCATCAGAGCGGCAGTTCCATTGCTGCCGAAGATGGCGTCTTTGTTGCAACCTGCGGCCAATGCGCCAAGCGTCAGCGCCATTAGCCACGCGCGGCATCGGGGACGACTCTCAATGATGTTCATGCGTATCCCCGTCTTGTGATTTGAGAAGAAAATGGCGGTGCTGGAGAACCCTTGCGCCTGTCCCTGTGTCGCGGTTGTTCGACTTCATTTCGGTGCACTATGTCGTGCGGACGATCGAGAGTCTGTGCGGCTGCGTACTCAGTACGGTGGCGCACATATCGAGAGACATTCCTGCGTCCGGGTGTGCGCCAAGCTGCGCGCCTTGTTTGGCGTCCTTGGGCTTCTTCGGGGGCTGGGTAGCCCCATCGCGAGTTTAAGCCTCGAGCACAGTGATGTGCTGGTGACGTTCCTTATTCACCTGAATCAGTTCGGCAATACCATTATCGAAAGTGGCGAGCTTCCCTTTGTGGTGCTGAGCCAGGGCTAGGAGATAGGCATTTGTCACCTGCCGGTGGCCTACGAATGCGGCACCCGTAAAGACCTTGGCATCCGTCGGTGCGACTATATCGGGCCAAAAATGATGACCGGGCAGCGCCACGATCTTTTGGAGCACTGCTAGCGCTTCACGGGGCGTGACTGCATCGGCGATGATCTTCGGGTTGGATGAAATACGAATGAATGCGACCTGGACTAACGGACACGTTGCCCATGCTTTGCGCCCGGTGCCATGGAACCATTCATGTGCTTTTGCGTGATGCAGGTGTTGCGGCCATGACAACGCGATCAACACGCTAATATCCAGCAAGTGAACGCTCACACGTCGTCCTCATCGCGGCGGACGTCGTCCGGCGTGAGTGGTGCCGCACCCTCCGAAACCTGAAATACGGGGAAGCCTTGGCGTGTGCCGACCTTTGATGTCTGGATCTAAAGTAAGTGTAGTACGCATCGTGATTACGCTCCTCTTCTATCGCGGGATCAATTGCGCATTGCTGCTCAGTTGCGCGCCGCCACCGGCGTGAAGACCCCCGGTGCGTTGCAACTAGCGGCGGCATTGGGTGCGGGGTGTACCACCTTCGTGACGAACGATCGCCGTATTCCCGCGATTCGCGGAATGCGTGTGCTACAGCTCGGCGATTACGAGACTTGAGAAGCCGGTGCCGCAGTAGCCTGATACACCAATGGATTCAATGCGAGTCCTATCGATTTCATCCGCTCTTCGCCTTGCGCCAGCGATCGAAGTGGGGTGTCAACTCGGGCGGTAGTTCGTCGCGAAACGCATCGTTGAGCGGAAAGTGTGGCATGCGATCGGCTATCGCATCCAACAGCAGCGCGCCTTGTTTGGCGTCCTTCGGTTTCTTCAATGGATTGCGCGAGGGCTTTTCCGCCAGCCACAGTTTTTGCAGCGCGAAGCGTCGTGGATCCGGCGCGATTACTCGCGTAGGCAATCCATCGAGACCGCACACGACATGCTCCACCCTTCTTCCGGGTAGCAACCAGTCCTGCTCAGTCAGCGCAATTGGAAACAGGGTTTCGTTGCGTGGCAATGTCTTTGCGAGGCTCATCGGTAGCAGCAACTCTATTTCATAGCCGCTTGCGTTGCGGGCTTGAAAGCTGCGCTCCGTATTGACGGTATAAGTCGAATCCACGCGTTTCATGACGT
Organism: uncultured Gammaproteobacteria bacterium; assembly: GCA_963807505.1. GTDB lineage: Bacteria > Pseudomonadota > Gammaproteobacteria > Steroidobacterales > Steroidobacteraceae > Bog-1198. Next base: position 1,298,154 of record CAWECC010000004.1, read on the forward strand.
CCAAGAGCGTGCGGGGTGCGGCGCCTACCGCAGCAAGTGTGGTCTGCCTGGCTTCTGCCGCAACCCAAGTCATGTCGAAATCCAGTGTGCTGTCCACGCCGGCGGCTGTCGCAAAACGCAGGCCGGCTTCGATTTCGTAGGCGGCCATCGCGTTGGTGCCCACGACCATCAAGCTGCTGCCGAGCAATCCGTGCCGATCGAATTCCCGGAGGAGATCGGCTGCTGCAGAAGATATGCGCGGCAGACGTAGGGTGCGATACATCGCGCCCTCGCGGCGCAGGAGCGGCCAGAGCGTTATCGAGCTTTGACGCGCCATTTGCGCAGCTTCGTATTGAGCTTCCGTTGTCGGCGAGCGCGGGCCAAGAGAGTGGCCATTCCCGCGGCCATTGACGAGACGGTACAAATAGTCTCGTTCCGCCACCGTTTTCCAGGCGAGCCGGCCTGGCAACAATACCCGCTCGGCTTCGATCCACGCGGCGTAGTGCTGCTCGAGATTGGCGAGCAATCGCAGAGATTCGTCGTCTATATCATAATTTATTGATATCAAACGAATTATCCTGTATCTCAAAGAATGGTAATATAAAGGATAAGTATTTTTAAATCAATATCTTAAGAGACTAACTGACAATCTCGGATTGATTCCGAGCGCACGCCGCTCGTGATCGCACTCCAGACGGAGGGTTTCCAATTGCATCTGAATCATTTTTGCGACGAGAGCCCTGTCGTTCGCGGGTATCGAATCTGGTAGGGGCTCATTCCGATTCATAGTTCCTGTGATGACATCCCTCAGGCGCTCACTTTCTCGTTACGATGTAAACTCTAAACAAGCCAATGCTAGAGCCATAGCATGATTGCGACCATTGTTTCCTCGCCGACATTCCCCGCGTTCATATTCGCGAGCGTTATTTTGGCGTATGGCCGCTACCGGAGTGCCGCCACGTGCATCGGTCTCGGCGTCTATGCCGCGTTCGGGAATCCACGGTCCGCGAAGTAGCGAGCGAGTCTGGTCACGATGCATCCGGTTCTGACGCCGCAAGGGCATTTGTTGCTCGCCCCCGCGGCTGAAGGGGCGCCCTTGGCGGCGGATCTGGAGCAGCGGCTCCGGGATTGCTTCGAGCGCGGCGCGGGACACGGCTTGTTGCAGCTCGGGGCTGGAGAAGTCGGGACGGCGCTCCCCGCGGCATTCGGTTTCTGGCGCGAGTTCGGCGCCCGTTACGTAACCGCGTTGTGCACGTCGCCCGGGGCCGTTGTCGCGCCGCCATCCGCCGAAGATTTCGCGGCGCTCGCCGCAGGCGCGCCGCCGATGGCGGGAGCGGAATACCTGAGCGCAACGGTGCTGATATCGCTGTGGGGACAACTGGATGCAGCTTTCGGCACCGAGTTCGAGCAATCGGGGCAGTCGCTGCAGGAATTTCTGAAGGAGCGCAACCCCGCCTGGAATCTGATCGGCCGCGTGCATTTCAATCTCGCTGAAAATCGCAGCGATGAGGAAGCACCGTTCGCGTTCATCGCCACTTACACCACGCGGCTGTCGGCGCACGCTCGTGCGCAGCACCTGCCGTTGGCGCAGGCGCTGCGTGAATATTCGGGGGCGAAAAACAAAGACCGGCTGCTGTCTCTGTTATTGCCGGTGCAGCGCGCGTCGGAGCATTGCGGTTGGCTGCACGCCATGGTGGAGGCGGGCGAGATTTATCACCCCCTGCGCTGGACTCCGGCGCAAGCCTTGCAATTCCTGAGCGACGGGCCGCAACTGGAAGCCGCTGGAATCGTGATTCGTGCGCCGAGCACCTGGCGGGCGGGCAGACCTTCGCGTCCCCAGGTCAAAGCGAGCGTGGGCGGTAAGGTGCCGTCGGTTTTGGGTAAGGACGCGTTGCTCGATTTCGATATGCAGATCACGCTGGACGGCGAGCGTCTGAGCGCGGCCGAGATCAAGAAGCTGCTGGCCGGCGCGGATGGGTTGCAATGGTTGCGCGGTCGATGGGTCGAGGTGGATCGCGGCAAGCTGGGCCGCATGCTGGAGCATTTTCGCGAGGTCGAAAAAGCCGCCGTCGGCGGTTTGCCATTTGCCGAGGCGATGCGGTTGGTGGCGGGGGCGAACGCGCTGGAAGCCGATGAGGCCGCCGTGGCCGATACCGAGTGGTCGCAAGTCCTTGCCGGGCCGTGGCTTGCGGCAACACTGCAAAATCTGCGCAGCCCGGAGGGGCTGGCGCATGTGGAACTGGGTGCTGAGATCAAGGCGACGTTGCGCCCTTATCAGCATGCCGGCGTTCGTTGGCTGTATTTATTGCACCGGCTGGGTTTGGGGGCTTGCCTGGCCGACGACATGGGTTTGGGCAAGACCATTCAAGTCTTGTCGTTGCTGTCGGTGCTGAAGAAAGAAAGCAGGAATAGCGCAGACGGCACGCAGCAACGCAGCACGAGCGTGCTGGTCGCTCCTGCCTCGTTGCTGGCGAACTGGGCTGCGGAGATCGAGCGCTTCGCGCCGAATCTAAGGACGCTGATTGCGCATACTTCGGCGCTGCCTGCCGCCGAATTGCAAGACCTCAATGTTGGAAAGCTAGCCGGCGTGGATTTAGTCATCACCAGTTACGGTTCGCTGTCGCGATGGCCTTGGCTGCAGAACGTTCAATGGCGTGTGGCGGTGCTGGATGAAGCGCAGGCGATCAAGAATCCGGGCGCGAAACAGACGCGCGCCGCCAAAACGCTCGATGCCGCAACCCGTATCGCGTTGACCGGCACGCCGGTGGAAAATCGGCTGTCGGATTTGTGGTCTATCTTCGATTTTACGCATCCGGGCCTGCTCGGCTCGAGCAGGGCATTTACGGCATTCGCGCGCCGGCTCTCGCAGAGCGGACACTTCGCGCCGCTGCGTGAGCTGGTGCGCCCGTATATTTTGCGCCGGCTGAAGACCGACAAGTCGGTGATCGCGGATCTGCCGGATAAGACCGAGCTGAAGGCATTTTGCCACCTAAGTTCCGCGCAGGCGGCGCTGTACCAGCGTGCGGTGAAGGAGTTGAAGCAGTCCTTGGACAGTTCGCAAAAAGACATCGAGCGCAAAGGCGTGGTGCTCAAATACCTCATGCGCTTCAAGCAGCTGTGCAATCACCCCTCCCAATGGCTGGGCGATGGCGGCTGGGCGGAAGGCGACAGCGGCAAGTTCGCTCGTCTGCGGGAGATCGCGGAGGTCGTCGCCTCGAAGCAAGAGAAGATGCTGGTATTTACGCAGTTTCGTGAGGCGACGGCGCCGCTGTCCGCGTTCTTGGGCGGCATCTTTGGACGCGAGGGGTTGGTATTGCACGGCGGAACGCCGGTCGGCAAGCGCAAAGAGCTGGTGCGGCGCTTCCAGGACGATGAGCTCACGCCTTTCTTCGTACTGTCGCTGAAGGCCGGCGGCGCGGGATTGAATCTCACCGCAGCGTCGCACGTGGTTCACTTCGATCGGTGGTGGAACCCGGCGGTAGAGAACCAAGCCACCGACCGCGCGTTCCGCATCGGCCAGCACAAGAATGTATTGGTGCATAAATTCGTATGCCGTGGAACCATAGAAGATAAAATCGATCAGCTGATCGAATCGAAAAGACAACTCGTCGTGGACGTTTTGGAAGGCGGTGCGGAATTGAATCTGACTGAAATGAGCGATAAACAATTACTCGACCTCGTGGCGCTCGATATTCGCGCCGCGCAACAGGACGCGTGATGCTGCTGATGCCTGAAAATGTGGATGCGTGAGGATGTTTGAATGGAGACCCTATGTATCGGCCGCCGAGCGCCGGCGCAAGGCCGAGCGCCATGCGGCCGGTCTCGAGAAAAAAGGCCACAAGTTGTCGCCGGTGATTGCAAGCCGCGGTGCCATCGCTCGAACGTTCTGGGGTAAATCGTGGTGTAGCAATCTCGAGGCCTATAGCGATTATTCCAACCGGCTGCCGCGCGGGCGCACCTATTGCCGCAACGGATCCGTGATCGATCTGAAGATCTCGGCGGGCGCCGTAACGGCTCAGGTGATGGGCTCGAATCTCTACCAGATCAAAATGACGATTTCCGGTGTGTCGAAGCCGCAGTGGCATGCGATCGGCAGGGACTGTTCCGGATCCATCGACTCGCTGGTCGAACTTCTGCAGGGACGTCTGTCGCAAGCGGTGATGGAACGTATCTGCCGCAAGGGAGTGGGTCTGTTTCCGTCGCCGAAGGAGATAAAGTTTCAGTGCAGCTGTCCGGACTGGGCGGCCATGTGCAAGCACGTTGCCGCGGTGTTCTACGGCATCGGTGCGCGGCTCGATGCCGCCCCCGATCTCTTGTTCCTACTGCGGAACGTCGATCCCAAGGATCTCGTGGCGCGGGCCGAGGCCGGGTTGCCGCTGTCGTCCAAGAAAGCGCCCAAGAGCACCAAGCTGTTGGACGCCTCGAACCTGGCCGACGTGTTTGGGATCGAGATGGCGGAGGTGGGGGTGGCCGAGGCGGGAACGACGACTAACGGAAAGCCCGAGTTGAAGGCCAAAAGGCGGCGGGGCACTCCGAAGGTGGCCAGGAAAACGACGTCGAGGAGGGCGAAGAAACCGGCAAAATCCCTATGACCCGCCGGGCAGCAGCGCAAAGTACAGTTATCGAGCAAGTATCGGTCAGCCAGTCGTCCTGGTGCTTTATACTGCGGCGCAGTGCTATTCGACTCTGAAAGACTCCATTTTTTCCGCCCTTTGACGGGCAAGTACCGCGAGCAGATCGCTGCCTGCCTGCGGGAACTCTATGCGCGCCTCTATAGTTCGCTGGCGGACTACAGCCGGGTGATCGGCCGAGATCTGGTGCTCGAGGTGTTCGAGGAGGCGATCACGCGCAGTCCCGTGCTCGACGACGCAGACGACGATAAGTCGCCCCCGGTGCGCGACGAGCGGGAACAGGCGATCTGGATACTGAAAATTCTGCTCGAACATGGCTGGCTGGAATTGCACCCGGACGAAATCTCGCTGACCAGCACCTACAGTTTCTCGCGCATCGGCCGCGTATTCACCCAGCCCATGGCTGAGTTGTCCGGCGGCCGGTTCCGCACCCGCCATCGGAACACCCGCAATACCTGCAGCGCTCTGCGTTCGTTCCTGGAAAAGGACAAGCGGGAGGTGTATGACCTGCTCGACGCCTACGAGTACTCCGAGCGCATCGTGGCGGATTTCTCGGATGTGATTGCCGAGCTGGATGAACGCAAGCGACAGCTGGTGCGCGAGGTGGAGGCGCAGCAGCTGGTGCATCGCGCCAGCGACGAGTTCTTCGAGTTCATGGAGAAGCGCTTCATGCCGGATCTGGCCCTGCGTTTTTCCGAGGACAGCGTGGTCAAGTACCGCGAGGAATTGGACAGTCTGCTGAAGCGGGCGCGAGCGCAACGCAAGGAAACCAAGATCGCGACCGAGCGTGAGCTGCGGCGGGTGGCGCCGGAACTCGCAACGCACGGGGCGCGATCGGTGTACATGACCCTGCTGGATCAGATCGAGAGCCGTCTGCACAGCGCCGCGGACCTGATGCTGCCGGCACTGCGCCGTTCACTGCATGGCTTCACCCGCCGCGCGGACATCCTGCTGCGGCAATTGAGCTTCTCCGAAGCCAGCCAACATGCTCTGCTGGATTCGTTCGAGGCGCTGGCACAGCTTCCGGAGGCGGAACAGGACGTGCATCTGAGCGCCGCGGCTGAGCATCTTACCGGGCTCGCCATGGGCTTCGTCGATCCGGATCAAGTGCGATTGCTCAACATCGAGCGCAAACGCCGGGTGGATACGCGGGCCGAGATGGCCGGTCCGGACGATCCGATCGGACGCCGGCGCCTGTTCGTGGAGCAGGCCCTGGAGCGAGCCTTCGCGATGAACAATCGGCAGCTGTACGATTACCTGGTGGCGACGCTGGCGGGCGGCCACGAAATCCGCACGACCTCGTTGCCGATTCGCGATGCGCGCGAGTTGCTGTATGCGGCTCACGTGCTCGAGGTGGGCGCCGCGGGCTGGGAGGGCATGGGCCTGAAGTTCGAGGTGCGCGAGACGGAGCGGCGTACGTTAACGGAGTACTTCGCCGCCATGGATGAATTTACCGTGCGCCTGGTCGAGGAGACCGTACATGCCGCTCGGTGATTTTCTCGAGCAGCGGCTCGAGCCCAAGGGAGTGTCGCTCGAGGAGTTTCGCGGCCTGCTGATCCGGCTCGTCAACTACGGCGTGCTCGAGCGGCGTGAGTCGCAGACGGAGCGCGAGTTGTACGATCGTTTCGTGCGGGTCGAAGAACTCGTCGGCGAGGCCTTGTGGCTGTACGGGATCGCCGCGCACCACGACCGGCGTTTCGAATATGTCAGGCTCTACCCGCCCGGCAGCCGCACACCGGGTATGGAGTCGGCCGAGGACGAGGCCTTCAACGGCAGCCTGCGCGTGCGGCCCACGCAGAACGAGGTGGCGCTCATTCTCGTGCTGCGCGCACAGTACGACAAAGCAGTGCGTGAGGCGAAGATCGATGAGAACGGCTTCGCCACCGAGTCCCTGGAGGGTATCGCGCTGGCGATGAAGAATTGGCTGAATCGCAGCCTGCCTGACAAGGCCACCGAGCGGCGCGCGATATTCAAGCGGCTGCGGCAACTGCGATTGATCGACTACCACAGCGATGAAGAGCTCGAAGGCAGCGAGGCCTGGTTGCGAATCCATCCGATGATCGTGGATTTCGTCAGCGCGGATGCCATCGAGGCGGCGCGCGGAGCGGCGGCAGCGCCGGGCGACACTCCGGCGGCGATGCCGGCAGACGGCGGGAGCGGCGATGTTTCTTAAGAAATTCGTGTTCGTCAATTGGGGCAATGTCCCAAGCTGCGAGTTCGACATCGGTCCGGTGAGCCTGTTCTCGGGTGCGAACGGCTCGGGAAAGACCACGGCGGCGGACGCCATTCAAACCGTCATGACGGCGGCGCACGAGAATCTGTTCCATTACAACCCGGGCCAGGACGAGAGCACGCAGCGCGGCCGGGGCGGCAAGCGGGTGCGTACATTAGCCTCCTATGTGCTCGGCTGCGATGACGGCAGTTATGCGCGTACCGAGGCAACCGACGGCTATATCGCGGCGATCTTTCATCCGACGCAACAGGAAACCGCGGAAGCCTTCACGGCGGTGGTGGGCGTGCGCGCCTGGTTGGACCGTTCCGGCAAGCAGGCGGTGGCGCAGGAAGACCAGTCCCTGTTCTTGATCCTGCCGTCCGTGGAGCTCGGGCGGGGGGACTTCATCAAGAGCCGCGCGGGAGTCGAGCATGTCATCCAGCTCGACGAGATCCAGGCCCAGCTGGTGTCGCGTCTGGGAAAGAGATTGGTGGAGAAATACGATCAGAAGCGCGCCTACCTGCGGCGGCTGTACGGCGCGTTGCGAGGCAAGAACGATTCGGTGTCGGAGCGGGAGGCGATGGCCGCGGCGCGGGCATTCTCGCGCTTCATGGCCTACAAGCCCATCAACAGCATCAATCAATTCGTGGCCGACGAGGTGCTCGACCGCAAGGATCTCGGGGAGGCGGTGCGTTCGGTTTCGAGCCAGTTGAAAACCATCCACGGCATGGAGCGCGAAGCACAGGATTTGAAGGACAGTGCGGCGTTGCTCGAGAAATCCGGGCACCACGCGCAAACCTATATCGAATCCTGGATCGACCTGTGTACCTTGGGCTGCACCACGGCGGCCGCTGCGCTGTTGGAGTGGGAGAGACAGCATCAAAAGAAGGTCAGTGAGCGCGAAGGCACCGAGCGCGAGCTGGCCTCGACGCTGAGTCAGCTGGAACTCTCGAATCAGCGCTACACGCAGCTGCGCGACACCGTCATCAGCCTCGAGGCGCAGCGCCAGGGCATTCCGGCGCTGCAGCGCAAGGACGCGCTCGATGGCGAGCGCGAGGCAGTCAACGGCAAATTCGCCGGCACGGCTGCGGCGCTGCTCGGCCAGGATCACAAGCTGCAGCAGAATCTGCGCTCGGTGCAGGCGCTGACCGGCTTGCTCGCGCTCCCTTCGGCGAGCGTCGAGCTGCCGCAGGTGGCCACGTTGGAATCGCAGATGCTGTTGCGCAAGGCGCTGGAAACGGCGGCGCTCGGCGACGTCGACCTGCCGCGGTATCTGCAGATGGACCTGACGAACGATCTCGCGCGGCTCGAGAGCCATCTCGATGCGGCCTGGATCGCCCAGCGCACGCACAATGAATTGCACGAGTTTTGGCGCCGCCGCGAGGGCGGCGCCGAGTCCCACCGCGATGCGGTGGCGAATGCCAACCAATTGCGGCGGCAGCGCTACGGGTCGTTGACCTCGCAACTGCAGACCAAGCAGCAGGAGATCGAACGACTGGAGGCGAAGCAGGTCGTCTATCCGTCCTATGTCGATCGCGCTCTGGCCGCAATCCGCGCGCAGTGTCCGCAGGCCGACGTGCGGGTGCTGTGCGATCACATCGAAGTCACCGATGCCCGCTGGCAGTCGGCCATCGAGGGTTTCATGGGAGGTGCGCGCTTCAGCATCATCGTCGATGCCGACTACGAGGCGCAGGCCATCCGCGTCGTGCGCAATCTGGCGGGCCGCGACAACAAGGCGCGGGTGATTCAGGGCGCGAAGGCGCTGCGCGACGCGGCACGAGCCAAGCCGCTGCCGGAATCGATCGTGCACGTACTCGAGTTCAGTCACAAGGTGGCCGAGGCCTTCGTGATGGCGAGCTTCGGGTCCGTGGTGCGAGTGAAGTCCGATGAGGAACTGCCGCAGACGGCGCGCGGCATTACCGCGGACGGCAAGGGCAGCGCCAATTACGCCATGTTTCGTTGCGACATGCCGGATGCCGACCTGGTATTCGGCGCATTTGCGCGCGAACGTGCCATCAAGGCGCGTCGCGCCGAGATGCAGCGACTCGAGGTCGAGCGCAACGAAGCCAATACGCGGGTGCAGGAGATCGCGCGGCTGCTCGAGGCGGTGGATGATATCTGCGCGCTGAACTATGCCGATTCGTTGGCCGAACTGCTGGCGCTGCACCGCGACCTGCGGCGCATCGAGATGCTGCTGGCACAACTCGACACCAGCGCCTTCGACTCCTTGACCACGCAGCTGGATACCTTGCGCCGGGAGGAGGCGGCGCTACGCGAGTTGGAGGGAAGGCTCAATAGCCTGACCGGCGAACTGCGTTCGCGCCTCTCCGGCCAGATCGCGGCAATCCAGGAGTTGGGGGCGCAAAAAAACGCTGCGCTCGAGGCGGTGTCGGGAGCGCAGGAGGCCCTGGGCGAGGCGCACCGGCACTGGCCCGAGTTCGATCTGGCACAGCGACTCAATCATGCCGAGCAGGAAGCCAAATCGCCCCAGGCTCAAGCGGCCGCCGCCGCAGATCATCTGGAAACCCGGCTGAAGACCTCGGAACATGAGCTGGGGGCAACCATCCAGGTGCACAATCAGAAGTGCAGGCCGTCGGATGCCATCGTCTTCGCCGCGTTCAACGGCCGTTACGATGCGGCGTTGTTCGAGCAGATCTGCGGGCTGCGGCGTGAAATCGACCGCATCTACAACATCCTGAAGAACAATGTGCTGGTGAGCAAACACGAGCAGCTCAAGGTGCTCAAGGCGAGCTTCAATGACGCCTTCGTATCCCACCTGTGCCAGGAAATCCATCAGTCCATTCAAGACGGCAAGCGCCAGCTCGACCTGCTCAACAAGGAATTGGTGAATCATCGCTTCGGGTCGGATCGCGAGCAGTTTCGCTTCGCACAGGAGTGGGTACCGGAGTACCGGGACTATGCGCGCTTCTTCGAGGAGATCGTGCGCAGCCCGACGATCGGCGCAGGCTCAGGCCTGTTCGATTCGACCCTCTCTGCTAAATCGGCGCAGGTGCGCGATGTGCTGATGGGCTTGCTGCTGGGCGCGGATGAAAAGAAGTCCCTGAGCGATCTGGACCGGATCGCCGACTATCGCAACTATCATCGCTACGAAATCTACAAGGAGGTGGAGGGCAAGGAGCCGATCGCGCTGTCCGAATACGGCACGGGCAGCGGCGGGCAGCTGGAGACGCCGGCCTACATCATCCGTGCGGCCAGCATCACCTCGGCGCTGCGCTATGCGGAAGGGGACAATCATCTGCGCATGGTGCTGGTCAACGAAGCCTTCTCCAAGATGGACGAGAGCCGCTCGCGCGAGGTGATCGATTATCTGACCGGCTCGTTGGGGCTGCAGCTCATCTTCATCATGCCCACCAGCAAGTGCGGGCCCTTCATGGACCTCATCAGCAATGAGTTCGTGTTCGCCAAGGTGCCGAGCGCGCCCCGCGGCGAGCTGCTGACCCGCGTACTGGTGGATCGCAAGGAATGCAATCGGGAGCGCATCGCGGACCTGTGGACCCGGCACCGTCGCACGGTGCGCCAGCAGGCGGAACTGGATTTCATGGCGGAGGTCGCTACGGAGCCGGATGCACCCCGATAAGCCGCAATGGCTGGACGAAGAGAGGGAAATCGGCGCGCTGCTGCATGCCGCGCTGGATCGCTTCGACCGCCAGCGTGGCGTCGATCGGCAGCGGCGGATTACCCTGGCGGCGCAGGATCATCTGCCTTCGTTGCGACGCGCCGACGCCGCCGCCGATCAGACCTGGAGTCTGATCCTCGAGTTGGCGCGGCGCGGCGTTCTGGCGGTTCGCAAACCCACCCGTAGTCTTTACGACGTCGATTGGCAGGGTGCGAAGATCACTTTTGCCCCCGAGGTAGAGGAAACCTTGCGGGTGTGGCTGCGGCGGGATTGGAGCGAGCCGGCGGTTATGGCCTGGCGTCGTGCGATCGAACGGTACGCGCCGAAGTTTCACGATGCGGGTGCAGCCTTGCTGTCGCAGAGAATCATCATCGAAAGCCGCAGCGCCGATGACATCGTCGCCGCATTGGCGGCGGCGGCCGACATACGCGAGCCCATGACGTTGCGGCAGCTGAGCGCCACGGTGTTTTGGGGGGATTCGAAGATTTTGGACGAGCGCGGTGAACTCGTCGCGGCCTTGCTGCCGCATCTGCAGATTCGCGAGCGGGCGCTGGTGACTGCGGTGCACCTGCCGCAACGATGCCATGGCGTCTTGTTCATCGAGAATCAGGATACCTACACTGCGGCGGCTGCCGGGACTCCGGTGCAGGCGGCGGAATTCGCACTGGTCTATGCGGCCGGCTTTCGCGGTACTGCAGCCCGGGTGCGGAGTCGTACGGGTTCGCTGCTGCACTACGCAGGCCCCGGCTCGGGCGAACTGGCTGGCCGTTTCGATGCGTGGTGGTACGACGATGGAGCGGCGTTCGGACCGGCTTGGTTCTGGGGCGACCTGGATTTCGCCGGCATGCAAATCCTCAAGAGCCTGCGCGGCCGATTCGAGGACCTCGAGGCTTGGCCGGCCGGCTACGAGCCGCTGCGAGCTCAATTGGAACTCGCAGGCGGTCATGGCGCGCGGGCTGATGATTCCAAGGGGCAGATCGATCCCGTTCTGACCGGATGTGCTTACGCGGATTCAGTGTTGCTTCCTGCCATCCGCAGATACGGCCGCAGGGATCAGGAGTCCCGTGGGGTGCGCATAGACTGATCGGTGTTGGGGGCAAGAATGAAATCACCTTACGATGGAATACCCGATGTCCGCGACGGACTGACCCGCGAGGAGCGGGTGGTTTTGTACGTTCTCGATCAGACGCAGAAGGAGCGTGGCGGCCGCAATGTGCCGACGCCGATGTTGTGGGGGCGCGTGTGCGAGTATTTTTACATCAGTCCGGAGGACCTTTCAGCGATGCTTGCGCGGCTCGGCGCGCGAAAATGACGTGCTCGGCGCTCCCGAGGAAGGGGGTCCCGAGAAAAAGGGTATTGCCAGCCGCCGCGAAAAAGTACACTATTTCCGGCTGCAACCCCGGCCTGCCCGGGGTTCGCTATTTTTGACCCGGGCTAGGTGGCAGAGTGGTCATGCAGCGGCCTGCAAAGCCGCGTACAGCGGTTCGATTCCGCTCCTAGCCTCCAGCAACCTTGCGTCACGCCTGCGGCTTCGCTGCTCCTGACGCTTCCTGGTGCGTCCTGCGGGGCGCGTCTTTAGGCCGCTACCCCGTCATTGATGCCGACCGCTGCGCGCGGCTTGATCTTGGCAATCGTGGCTCCTGCGGCGTCCTCGGCGCACTGCACATCGTAGTTGGCCTGAAGATTCAGCCAGAACTGATGCGAGGTGCCGAAGAAACGCGCCAGGCGCAGCGCCGTGTCCGCGCTGATGCCGCGCCGCCCACGCACGATCTCGTTGATTCTCGCTGGCGTCACGCCGATCGCGCGGGCGAGCGCATTGCTCGAGAGCCCGAGAGGCAGCATGAACTCTTCGCGCAGCTGTTCGCCGGGGTGGATGGGCTTCAGTTTCTTGGCCATAGCGTCACTCCTTCAGTGGTAATCCACTATCTCTACATTGGTTGGCCCTTGCGCCGTCCACACGAAGCACACGCGCCATTGATCATTGATGCGGATGCTGTGTTGCCCTTTGCGGTCCCGTTCCAAGGCTTCGAGCCGATTACCGGGCGGAGACGCCAGATCGAGCAAAACGTGCGCCGCGTCCAGCTGGTCCAGTTTGCGCCGGGCCACCGACTCGATATTCACAAACCGCGCTATTCGGTGGCGCTGGTGCAGTGCTTGCGTATCTTTGCACTTAAACGACTGGATAGGCACGACCCATATACTATATCGAAATACGATATAGATGCAAGTCAAGTCTGGGGTGCGGCATGGTCGAGTGCTGCTCGTGGCAGCGTGGCCATTGACGTGGCATTGTTGCTCCTGCCGCAAGACCGGGTCGTTGTGCGTAAGCAACAGCCGCAATGTGGACAAAACGATCAAGTGGGCTCAAGATCGAGCCTTAGGGAAAACTTGATGCGCACGCAATGCGTGCGCGCAACATAAAAATTCAGACAAAAAGGGGATTCATATGCAGTGCATGTCACGCGCAATGCGTTTGCGCTATGAATTGCGAGGACTGATTGCCGCGAGTGCCGCCGCAAGCACTTTGTTTGCCGTATCGGCTCATGCTCAAACATCGACGGCCGCCGCGCAGGGACCCGAACTGCAGGAGATCGTCGTCACCGGATCGTTGATCAAGCGCACCGACACGGAGACGCCGTCTCCGGTGCAGATCATCACGGATCAGGATCTCAAGAATTCAGGCTATACGAACGTCGTCGATGTGTTGCGCAATCTGTCGGCGAACGGTTCGGGGACCCTGAGTCAAGGCTTCGGTCAAGCGTTTGCCGCCGGCGCCAGCGGCATCGCGCTGCGCGGGCTGTCGGTGGGCGACACGCTGACCCTGATCGACGGCGAGCGCATGGTGTCTTATCCGCTCAGCGACGACGGCGAGCGCAGTTTCGTCGACGTGACCGCCATCCCGTTCAATGCCGTGGATAGCGTTGAAGTCCTGAAGGACGGCGCTTCGGCCGTGTACGGCGCCGATGCCATCGCGGGTGTGGTCAACGTCAAATTGAAGAAGTCCTACGTCGGTTCCGAATTTACGGCGGAGGTGGGCACGAGTCAGTACGGCGACGGCACCACCGAGCACGGCGCCGGCATCTGGGGTATGGGCGATCTGACGAACGACGGTTACAACGTGTACGTGGCGATCGATTGGCATCACCAGGACACGATTCTCGGGGCGAACCGCAGCGGTGCGTTCACGACGACGAATTGGTCGGGTCTGCCGGGGGGCGTCAACACCCAGCCGGGTGCCATCGGCGCGTCGAGCCTGGTTTATCCGGACAGCACTTCCGGCTATTTGATCAATCCCAATACGAACTCGGGCCAGCCTTACGCCTTCCTGCCGGGTTGCGACCAGGCTTCGCAGAATGCAGATAAATGCACGTTCGCTTTCCCCGGGAGAATTCAGTCGCCGACCACACAAATCAATTTGTTGAGCAAATTCACCAAGGCTCTCGCTGGCGATTGGACGGCCACGGTCACGGCATCGGTGTTCGACTCGGGCGCGCAGCAGGTCGCCGCGACGACCTTCGGTCATGCCTTCAGCAACACCGGCCAGGAGAACGGCTCCATCGAGAACATTACGGGCGCCCCCGGCCAGTTGTTCTCGGCCATCAGCTATCCGACGCTCTCTCTGCCGGGGACTTCGCCGCTGAACCCGTACGGACAAGCCGCAAATCTGGTTTATAGCTTCCCCGACGTCGGGCCATACCAGGTTGACGTGGATACACTGACGTATCGATTGTTCGGTGACGTGAAAGGCCAGGTCGCCGGCTGGGACGTCCACAGCTCGGTGGGCATCATGTATTCCAGCATGACGGAGAAGATCTTCGGCACCATCTATCCGCAACTCGCGCAGAATGCACTCAACAGCGGGGCCTATGTGCCCGGAGTCAGCACCAACGGCCAGGCCTTGTTCGCGCCGGAGACCTCGGAACACCCATCGAGCACCCTGGGCGTCGCGAGTCTCAATGGTTCGCACGAACTATTCGAGATGCCGGGAGGGCCGCTGACGCTGGCCGTGGGCGGTCAGTACATTCATAAGGCACTGAACGTCACGGATCCGCCCTCGGTGGTCTCCGGGGCGCAAGAAGGCACCATCTTCTACTCGGTGGGTTCTCAGGACTCCACCGCGGGCTTCCTCGAAGTCGCCGGCAAGCCGATCAAACAGCTGGAAGTGGATCTGAGCGGCCGCTATGACCACTACGACACCTATGGCGGCTCAGCGACGCCAAAGGTCGGAATCAAATTCACGCCGATCGACGAGTTCGCGATTCGTGGTACCTGGGGCAAGGGCTTCCGTGCGCCGTCGATTGCAGAGTCCGGCACAGCGGGGCTGGCATTCGGCCAGGGCAATACCAATGACCCGGTCCTGTGCCCCGGTGGGGTGGCCAACGTGAAAGGCACGTTCAACGCTCTGTGCGCGTACCCGGCAACAGGCGTCCAGGGTGCCAATCCGAATCTGAAAGCCGTCGAATCGCAGAACGCGACGTTCGGCATCATTTTCGAGCCGCTGAAGGCATTCAGCATCTCGGTGGATTGGTACTACATCAAGCTCACGAACGACATCATCTCGGCGGCCTCGGCCGGCGGTTTCTATACCGATGCCATCCAATTGGTTCGCGGCCCGTCGGCGAATTTGCCGGTCTGCACCGCGACCGTGACCACGGGTACTTGCCCGCAAACCACCGTGGCTACGCCAGTAGGATATCCTGCGTATACCCTCGTTCCGTATGTCAACGCGGGCAGCACCAAGACCTCGGGCTACGACCTGGACATGCGCAACCAGTTTGACCTTGGCAGTTTTGGCAAGTTGAAGGCCGAGCTCAACTACACGTTCATCGCCCAGTACGAACTGATCGCCAACGACACCATATTCAACCTGGTCGGCACTCACGGTCCGCAGAGCATTTCCGGCGACACGGGCAATCCGAGACAGCGCGCGGTGGCCTCGTTGACCTGGGAGAACGGTTCTTTCACCAGCACCATCTCGGAGAATTACCAGAGCGCGTTCTCGATCATAGACCCCTCGTCCGGTTACCCGACCTGCCTGGCAGCATTGCAGGGCCGCTCGCCCTCGGCCTACGGCTCAGCGATCTCCTCGGCAGTTAAGTCGCTGCCGAGCCAGTGGAGCCAATATTGCTCCGTACAGCATTTCGCCAGTACGAATTTGTATGCGGCCTACCAGGCCTCGGATCATCTTCAGATCCACGGCTCGATCACCAACCTGTTCAATTCTCAGCCGCCGGTCGATCTGCAGACCTATGGTGGCGGTGCGGAGTTGGCGTACACCACGCTGGATCAAGACGGCGCGGTGGGGCGGTTCTTCCTGGTCGGCGCGACTTATAAGTTCTAAAAGCCGACCAAACGCGGCGGCATTTTTTGTCGCCTGGCAATCGGCCCCTTCGGGGGCCGATTTTTTTAGCGGGATGGCCGTTGGGCTATTGTCGGAGCTCCACTGGCCTAAATCGCTCCGCGAGGCGTTGGGACGCCCGCCACGGGGCGTGTCAAAATCGGGTAACATTAGTGGTATTCTTGGAACCGGACGATGGCCGAAGACAGCTCCCACCTCATCAGCTTGCATGCCGCTAATTCACCGAACGCACTCGATCTGCGGCGGGTTGGTGCGCATCCGGACTATTGGTACCCCGTCGCCTGGTCCGACGAGCTGAAGGTGGGCAAGACGCTCGGCCGCCGCTTCGCGGCCCTCCCGATCGTGCTGTACCGCGGCAAAAGCGGGAGGGTGTTCGCCCTGGAGGATCGCTGCGCGCACCGCCAAGTGCCCTTGCACCTTGGCGTGGTCAGCGGCGATGAGCTCAAGTGCCACTATCACGGCTGGACATATAATGGCACCGGCAAGTGCGTGAACGTTCCCTATCTCGGGACGGACCGGCTGCCCACCGGGGTGAAGAGCTACCCG
This sequence comes from uncultured Gammaproteobacteria bacterium, assembly GCA_963807505.1. Classification (GTDB taxonomy): domain Bacteria; phylum Pseudomonadota; class Gammaproteobacteria; order Steroidobacterales; family Steroidobacteraceae; genus Bog-1198. The sequence goes on from CAWECC010000004.1 coordinate 1,314,518, forward strand.
GCGCGCGAAGTGGACGGCCTGATTTTCGTGTTTCCCGGCGATGCGGCCCTGGCGGAAAGCCGCTTGCCCCCGGGTCTGGGTTCTTCGCAGCGCAAGGATTACAAGACGCGGCGCCTGAACCGTGAAGTGGCGTGCCACTACACTTTCATGCACGAAAATCTGTTCGACATGAATCACCAGTTCATGCATCGCAAGCAGATGGGGTCCATCCGTGCACGCTGCCTCGGCAGGAACCATGGCGACAACTGGGCCCAGGTCGAATATAGCTTCGCGCGGTCCGGCGGCAAGCAGTCCGTGGGCGAGCACCTCATCGTGGATCTGATGCGCAAGCGCTCGGAGCCGAAGAAGGATTTCTCCGACCACATGCGGATCCGCACCGACTATCCCACCCAGACCCTGCGAGTGTGGGTCGGTCGTGATATCAAAACGACGGATGATCCCGTGCTCGACGTGTGGCTGGGGTACACCCCGTTGGATGCGGAACAGCGAACCAACCGAACGTATGGCTATTTGTCCATCAAGAAGCCGCGCGTTCCGGGCATCATCCAGGCGGCATGGCCTTTCGTGACCTGGTTTACGGAGAACATCTTCCGCGAGGACAAGGAAATCGTGGAATACGAACAGAGGGCGTATGACGCGCAAGGCGCGGACTGGAACAATGAGGTGTTCCCGCCCATCCGGGATCTACGCGGCGTTCTGGCTCGCTGCGGCAGGCCGATCGACTAGGCCAGCGCATGTCGACGCCCGAACATTTGTCCTATTCGAGGCCCGTGGTTGAGCGTCCCTGGGATGCACGGCTGGCGCGCTGGCTGGTTGCTCCGCTCAAGAATAGTTGGGTCACGCCCAATCATTTGACCACGGTTCGCCTGGCCGTGGGACTGGCGGCCGCGGCAGCGTTGCTCCCCGGGACCTACGGTTGGTCGAACCTCGGCGCGCTGCTGCTGATAGTGTCGAATTTTCTCGATCATACCGACGGTGAACTGGCGCGCATGAGCGGCAAGAGCAGCCGGATCGGGCATGTGTACGATCTGGCCAGCGATGCCGCGGTCACCATACTGCTGTTCATCGCCATCGGGGTGGGTGTGGGCGCGAATCCGACGAGCGCTCTCGAGGTCTCTCCGGCGCTGCTCGGCCTGCTTGCCGGCTGCGCCGTTGCATTGATTTTCTATCTGCGCATGCGCATAGAAGACATGGCGGGCAAGCCTGCCAATCAGCAGGGTTCGCTCGGCGGGTTCGAGACGGAAGATATCTTGTACCTGCTGCCCCTGGTCACGCTCAGCAATGCAGTCCTTCCGTTTCTGATCACGGCGGCGCTGTGCGCGCCGCTGTACGCCCTCTGGGTGGTGATGGATTACCGCCGCGTGCTGCGGCGTCCTGCCTCACGGGTCGTTCGATAAATGGCCTCGGCCGACACAGGGAGCAGCCGGCTCCCGCGGGGGGTCATTGCGCCCGTGCGGCACGGCGCCGATGGGGTGACTGTGAATGCCGATCACGTGATGAATTCGCGCCTGCGGGATTTGAACACCGAGGCTCTGCGCGGCGAATTCGCGGCGCAGGGCGCCTTTCTCCACGTGCAGGACTTCCTGGCGCCCGAGATCACGGCGCAATTGGTTGCTGCCGTCGATGCGGTCGGGAGCAGCGTGAACCGCAATTATTTGCCGGGGCACAAGCAGGGCGGCAGTGTCAGCCGTCACGCCATCGACAGCCTCGCGCCGTTCATCGCCGAACTGTATCGTTCACCCGCGCTGATCGCCTGGCTGGAAAAGCTGTCGGGAGAGCGCCTGCAGGTGTCGCCCCCCGAGGATCCGCACGCCTATGCGCTGTATTTTTACACCCGGCCCGGTGATCACATCGGCTGGCATTACGACACGTCTTATTATGCGGGGCGCCGCTACACCTTGCTGTTCGGCGTCGTCGATCGATCATCGTGCCGTCTGGATTACGAATTACACACGCGCGAGCCGGGTGTGACCGTGGTGCCGGGCTCGCTGCAGATACCGCCGGGCGGCCTGGTGTTCTTCAACGGCGACAAGCTGCGCCACCGTATTACTCCGCTCGCTGCCGATGAAATGCGTGTGTCGCTCACCTTTGAATACGTGACCGACCCTGCCATGCATCCCTGGCGGCGTGTGATTTCCAATATGAAGGACGCGGTCGCGTATTTCGGCTTTCGGCAGGTATTCCGCCAGGTGTTTCGCCAGACGCCTCGCCCCCCGAAGCGAGGCGCCACGAGAGGAGGCGACGGGCCCGCATGACACGGGCGGCAACCTGGGCCCTGTCGGTGGGTGTGCTGCTGTTCATCGGCTTGCTCGTCTCGCAAGGGCTGCCGGCGGTGGTGGCCACTTTGGCTCTGGCAGGGTGGGGCCTGCTGCTGGTGGCGTTGTTCCATTTGCTGCCGTTGGTGCTCGATGCCATGGCGATCCATGTGCTCATGGGCGATGGCGCGGCGCGCGGCTCCCTTGGTAATCCGCTGCGCGCGCGCTGGGTGGGCGAATCGGCGAACAGCCTGATGCCGGCGGGGCAGTTGGGCGGACCGGTGCTGATGACCCGCCACCTGGCCCAGCGCGGAATGCGCATGCCGGATGCCGCCGCGGTGATCACGGTCAGCACGACTCTGCAGACCTTCGCGCAAATTGCCTTTGCTCTGCTCGGCGTAGCACTGTTGGGCGCGCAGGCGAGCCATATTTCGCAGCATTCCTTGCGTACCGCGGGATTGATCGCCAGCGGCCTGCTCGCTCTGCAGGTGGGGGGGTTTTACTGGATACAGCGGCGCGGCCTTTTCAGCAAATTGATGCGTGCCGCGACGCGTTTTGCCGGCAAGCGCGATTGGTCGCAGTGGATGAACCAGGCGCAGGCCATCGACCTCGCCGTGCAGGACATCTACACGCGAGGTGGTCCGGTGGCAGCCAGTTTCTTATTGAGCTTGGTCGGCTGGTTGGTCGGCACCGGCGAGGTCTATCTGATTCTGCTGTTGATCCATCGACCGGTCGGATGGGCGGATGCGCTGCTGCTCGAGAGTCTGGGCCAGGCCATTCGCGGCGCGGCGTTCGCCATTCCGGGCGCGCTCGGCGTACAGGAGGGCGGATACCTCTTGCTCGCTCCGCTGGCCGGATTGCCGCCCGATGCGGCGCTGGCGCTGTCCCTCGCCAAGCGAGCGCGCGAACTTCTGCTGGGGGTGCCCGGCCTGCTGTACTTGCACCTTTCCTCGCGCGCCGGCGCCCCCGCCGTGTAAAATTCCCGCCTAATCATCGAAAGGAACCGAATGCGCGCCATCATCCTCGCCGCTGGCCGCGGCCTGCGATTGCAACAAGCCGATGACCGCCAGATGCCCAAGTGCCTGCTGCAGTTCGGCGGCATGAGCCTGCTCGAACGCCATTTGCGCATGTTGAAAAACGCCGGCGTCGACGAGGTGGTTTTGGCGCTCGGCTATCGTCACGAGCGGGTCGAGGCCGAACTGGACCGATTGCGCTGGCAGCCGCGCCCGGAAATCGTGCTGAATCCGCATTTCGAGCTGGGAAGCGTGCTGACCGTGCACACGGTCGCCGAGGCGCTGACCCGCGGCGGCGACGTTCTGTTGATGGACGCCGATGTGCTGTACGACGAACGCATCGCCGGCGCGTTGACGGCGGGCAGGGGGCCGGTCAATCGCGTGCTGATCGACCGCGATTTCGAGGCCGGCGATGAGCCCGTGAAACTCTGCGTGAGCGGCGGCGTGCCGATCGAACTGCGCAAACAGCTGGCGGCGGACTTGAAATACGATACCATCGGCGAGTCGGTCGGATTCTTCCGCTTCGATCAGGGCGGTGCGCGCCGCCTTGCCGCGCTGGTGGCGGACTATGTCGCGCAGGACCGGGCGAACATGCCTCACGAGGAAGCGGTGCGGGATCTGCTGCGCGAGCGCAGCCAGGTGTTCGAAGTCGCCGATGTGACCGGAGCGCCCTGGATCGAGATCGATTTCCCCACGGACGTGATTCGCGCCGCACATGAGGTGCTGCCGCAACTTCAGCCTTTATCGGGAGCTGTCCCATGAACGCATCGATACGCCCATCGGCCGCCGCCGATCGAGCCCACAGCAGCGGTGGGGCCGCGGCCCGCAGCGCCAAGCTGCGCGGGATGCTGCAAAGCCCGCAGCTCGAGTTCTTGATGGAAGCCCACAACGGCCTGTCCGCCCGCATCGTGCGCGAGGCCGGCTTCAGCGGGATCTGGGCGTCCGGCCTATCGATCTCGGCTCAGTTCGGTGTTCGCGACAACAATGAGGCCAGCTGGACTCAGGTCGTGGACGTACTCGAGTTCATGGCCGATGCAAGCGATCTGCCCATTCTGCTCGACGGCGATACCGGTTACGGCAACTTCAACAATATGCGGCGCCTGGTGCGCAAGCTCGAGCAGCGCGGTATCGCCGGCGTTTGCATCGAGGATAAGCAATTTCCGAAAACCAACAGTTTCCTGAACGGCGAGCGCCAGCCTCTGGCGGACATCGAAGAGTTTGCCGGCAAAATCGCCGCCGGCAAGGACACACAGAGCGATCCCAACTTCTCGATCGTGGCACGCGTCGAAGCTTTGATCGCCGGTTGGGGCATGGATGAGGCGCTGCGCCGCGCGGAGGCTTACCGCTTGGCGGGCGCGGATGCGATTCTGATTCACAGCAAGCTGTCGAAGCCGGACGAGATCGTGACCTTCGCTCGCGAGTGGGCGCGCCGCCTGCCCCTGGTCATCGTACCGACGCGCTATTACAGCACCCCCACGGCCGTGTTCCGCGAAGCGGGCATCAGCACCGTGATCTGGGCCAACCACCTGGTGCGATCGGCCGTCTCCGCGATGCAGAGCGTGGCGAAGGAGATCTTCGACAGTCAGACATTGGTCAATGTCGAAGACCGGATCGTGCCGGTCAACGAAATCTTCCGGCTGCAGGACGCCGACGAATATTCCGCCGCCGAGCGCCTTTATCTGTCCACAGCCAGCGCGTCGCGCGCCGCCGTGATACTGGCTGCGAGCCGCGGCCGCGGCCTCGAAGCCATCACCACCGACCGTCCGAAAGTCATGCTGCCCATCGCCGGAAAGCCCTTGCTGCGCTGGCTGATCGACGGTTTCAAGAAAGAAGGCATCAATGAGATCACGGTGGTCGGCGGCTACCGAGCCGACGCGATCGATGCCGCGGGGATCAATCTGCTGGTCAATGAGAGGCACGCCGCCACCGGGGAATTGACGTCATTGGCCTGCGCGGTGGATGCATTGGATTCGGATACCGTGATCTCTTACGGCGATCTGCTGTTTCGCAGTTATGTGCTGCGCGACCTCGTGGAGGGCAGGGCGGATTTTTCGGTGGTGGTGGATTCTTTGCCAACAGGCGCCGCGAATCGCACGGTACGCGATTTCGTCCAGTGCTCTCGCGGCGATGATCGGGGCTTGTTCGGCACGCGCGTGCTGCTCGAACACGTGGCCAGCGGCGTGGACCCGGAACGCGAGCCGCAAGGCCGCTGGATTGGCTTGTTAAACGTGAGCCGCCGGGGATTGGTCAAGCTGAAGGCGGTACTGGTCGAGCTGCGCGCGCGGCCTGATTTCGATGCTCTCGACATGCCGGCTTTGCTGAACGCTTTGATCGCCGATGGGGCACAGATCGAAGTGTTGTACGTGCACGGCCACTGGCGCGGCGTCAACGACTTCGACGATCTTCGCCGCGCGGTGGACTTCGCCCATGCGCAGACTCCGTTCGGCAGCGCGCCGGGCGCAGGCAATTCCGGGGCGGCTCTTGATTGAAGCGCGCCATTTCGTCGAAGCGGCGCGCGAACGGGGATTCCATTGGTATGCGGGAGTCCCCTGTTCCTACCTCACGCCCTTCATCAACTATGTGCTGCAGGATGAATCCCTGCGCTATGTGTCGATGGCCAACGAAGGCGATGCGGTGGCTCTGATCGCCGGCGTGGCGCTGGCCGCAGATGCCGGCACGCCGCAACGGCGCGGCATCGCGATGATGCAGAATTCCGGGCTGGGCAACGCCGTCAGCCCGTTGACTTCACTGACTTGGACATTTCGCCTGCCGCAGCTGCTGATCGTCACCTGGCGCGGCCAGCCGGGGGTTGCCGACGAGCCGCAGCATGCGTTGATGGGTCCGATCACGCCGGCGATGTTCGATGCGATGGAAATTCCCTGGGAGCTGTTCCCCACCGAGAGCGGCGCGATCGGGCCGGCGCTGGATCGCGCCACGGCGCATATGGATCAAACCGGGCGGCCCTATGCGTTGCTGATGCAGAAGGGCAGCGTTGCCGACTTCGCGCTGGCGCCGGGCACGGCCCTGCGCACGCGTGCCGGCGCGGCGCCGATGATGCAGCCGCTGCGGCACGCGCCCGAGCACCGGCCGTCGCGGCAGGAAGCCTTGCGGCAGGTCGTGGCGCACACCTCGGTCGCCGCCACCGCGGTGCTCGCCTCTACGGGCTTTTGCGGGCGTGAGCTGTACGCTCTCGATGACCGGCCCAATCAACTGTATATGGTGGGGTCGATGGGATGCGTGGCGCCCCTGGCGCTCGGGCTCGCGCTGGCGCGGCCCGACCTGCGAGTCGTCGCTCTGGACGGCGACGGCGCGGCGCTGATGCGGCTGGGAGCATTCGCGACCGTGGGTGCGTACGGTCCCGCCAATCTCCAGCATCTGTTGCTGGACAACGGCGCTCACGACTCGACCGGCGGCCAGGCGACGGTCTCGCCGCAGGTGTCATTCGCTCACATTGCGGCGGCCTGCGGTTATGCGTCGTCGCTCGAGACCGACGATGTGGGGGATGTCGCGGCGTGGCTGCAGGCGCCGCCGGACAATGGACCGAGGTTTGCACGGCTGCTCACCCGCGTCGGCACGCCCCGCGACCTGCCCCGGCCATCGGTCACTCCGATCGAGGTCAAGACTCGCCTGATGCACCACTTCAACCGCGGCGCAGGGCTTCACTGATGCTGTCCGCCCGATTGTTGCTTCTCGCCGCGCTCTCGGCGACTGCATGCTGGGCGGATCAGCCACAGAATAACCCGAATAACCCGACGCAGGCGCCTCCCCCCGGGCCGATGCCCGCGCCGTCCCCGACGGCACCGAGCAAAACGTCCACGACGACTGCCCCTCATTGGATCTCGAGGTGGTTCGACCCTGACACCGCGCCTTTCATTCCGGTGCCCGAAATCGGCGTCGATCCGAACAGCGGCGTCACGTTGGGACTCATTCCGACGTGGCTGCATAGCAATGACGATCATGAAATCGACCGCATCATCGCGCCCGACATTCTTTACAACCCCAATTTCGGCATCGGCGCGCACGGACGCATCTACGGCTATTCGTCGGCTGACGAACAATGGTCGGTGGTCGGGGGCGTCAAAGAACGCGTCGAACGCGACTTCGATGCGGAGTATCAGGTCGGGCGCTCGCGCCAGGAAGCATGGTCGTTCAATACCAGCGTGATCTTCGACCGCAGCGGCGTTCCGCGTTTCTACGGGATCGGCAACGATACCCTCAAGTCCGCCCAGACGAACTATACCGACCAGCAGGAGGTTGTACAGGTGCAGGCGGGGCGCAATCTGACACACCAGTGGCAGCTGCTATACACCGGGCGCTTCACGAACGTCAACGTGCTGCCCGGGACATTGTCGGGCGTCCCGACCATTCAGTCTCGCTTCGATCACGTCGTGGGTCTGGGCACCAATCAGCAACTGCTCAATCGTCTGTCCATCGTCTATGACACCCGCGATGATCTGACGATACCCACTCGCGGCGTGCAATTGGTTGCGTACGGCGGCCTGGCCAGCCGCACCGGCCTGTTGGACGATTCGATGTACAGCGAGACCGGCGGAGACGGACGCGCGTTCTGGCCCGTGGCCCCGGACACGGTCCTGGTGGGGCACCTCGCCATACGCTACTTGCCGACATCGCACGCCGTGCCGTTCTGGGCGCTCAGCGACATCGGCGGGGACACCAGCGTAGTGGGCGGAGAGCAGCCGCTGCGCGGCTTCGGCGAGGGACGCTTCTACGATAGAGACTCCTTTTCCAGCAGCGTCGAATTTCGGCGCAAGGTGCTGTCCTTCGATGCCGCCACGACCTCCATCGATGTGGAACTGACGCCCTTCATCGATGTCGGCCGGGTATATGCGCGCACCAGCACCGACCCTCTGTCCGATCTGCACCGTGTCTACGGTGTCGGGTTCCGCGGCATCGCGAAGCCGTTCGTGGTCGGATACGTTGACATCGGCTATGGCACCGAGGGTGTTGCTGCCTTCACGGGACTGAATTACCCGTTCTGAGGGAATCAAACAGTTCAAGCGGGGATTTATGAGAATAACGACTCTGCTGGCATCGCTGTTGCTGGCCCATGCCGCCGCCGCCCAAACCCCGGTCGCGGAGCTCGCCAAACCACCGCCGACCGCGCTGCGTTTTGCGATCGTGTCAACGGCGGGCAAGCACGGCGAGTCGTCTCGATGGACCACCGCTGATGGAATGCGCATGGGCCGCGAAAGCCTGGTCCTGCGAGGCCAGGTATTCGAGGTCGACAGCGCCGCACATGCCGGGGCCGACGGAATGCTGGATCGGGTGACCGTTCGCGGCTTCACGCCCAATGGCGATGCGGCTGAGAGCTTCGCCATCACCGCAGGCCGGGCGACGTGGAAGAGCCCTGTGGACGGAGCCTCGGTCGCCTACACGGGTCCCGCGCTGTACGTGGCCTTCGGCGGCCCCATCGATCTGACGGCTGACTTGGCCGAAAGGTTGATTGCGTCTCCGGATAAATCATTGGCATTGCTGCCGGCCGGCCGGGCGAGCGCCGAACTGCTGGCCAAGACGACCGTGGGCGAGGGAGCGGCGAGAAGATCACTCACGGCTTATGCGCTTACGGGGTTGTCGAGCACGCCGATTCCCATTTGGATGGACGACTCCGGCCATTTTTTTGGCATGATCGGTGCCCTGTCGTGGATCCGCAGCGGCTATGAGACGGACCAGCGGGCTTTGCAGAAGAGTCAGGATGAGGCTCTCGCAAAGCGTTCACCTGCGCTGGTCAAATCCCTGCTCAAGACACCCCCAGGCCCCGTTGCTTTCACTCACGTTCGCGCTTTTCTTGCGGGCGATCATTTCGCAGATGACCAAACGGTACTCATCGACAAGGGAGTGATTACGCAGGCGGGCGCGGCCGGGCAGGTCACGGTGCCTGCCGGCGCGCAGATCATCGATGGCAGGGGAAAGACCCTGGTGCCGGGATTGTGGGATTCCCACATGCATTTTCCGGACGACGCTGCCGGACCCGCGCTCCTGTCTCTCGGCGTCACCTCGGTGCGCGATCCGGGCAACAACAATGAGTTGACGCTGGCGCGTGCCGCGCGGCGGGAGAAGGGCGAGCTGCTCAGCCCGCGGGTCTATCCGTCGGTGCTGATCGACGGCAAGGGTCCCAATACCGCTCAGGCGGGCAGCGTCGCGACTTCGCAGGAGGAGGCGCTCGCCATCGTGCGCAAGGCCAAGGCCGATGGCTTCATCGCCATCAAGCTGTACGGCACTTTCAATCCGGCCTGGGTGAAGGCCACGGCGGCGGAAGCGCACCGATTGGGGTTGCATGTGCATGGGCACCTACCCGCCGGAATGCGACCGTCACAGGCTATCGACGATGGCTACGATGAGGTCACGCACATTTATTTCGTCATGATGCAAGCCATGCCGGATGCGGTCGTGTCCAAGTCCAACGGCATGGCGAGATTTCTCGGCCCTGGCCGCTACGCCAAGGACGTCAAGCTCGATGCCGAGCCGATGAAATCCCTGATCGCAAAAATGGCGCAGCGGAAAATCACCGTCGACCCGACCCTGGTCGTCGCCGAAAGCCTGTTTGTACCGGAAAACGGCGATTTATCGCCGGCCTATGCTCCCTTTGTCGGCACCCTGCCGCCTGCCGTGGAACGGAATTTTCGGCAGGGCGGTTTCGTGATGCCGCCGGGTGTCACGCGTGCGGACTTCAGAGCCAGCTTCGACAAGCTCAGTCAGCTCGTCGGCGTGCTGCACAAGGCCGGAGTTCCCATCGTGGCCGGGACGGATGGTTCGGGCATGGAATTGGTGCGCGAGCTGGAACTCTATGTCGCCGCGGGATTCACGCCGGCGGAGGCGCTGGCCAGCGCGACTATACAGACCGCGCGCCTGGTGGGCGCTGATACCCGTACGGGTTCCATCGTGGTGGGCAAGGCGGCCGATCTGGTGCTGGTGGACGGGGACCCATCGAAGCGTATCGGTGATCTTCGCCACACCCAGATCGTGATGATGGACGGCAAGCTCATGGATGCGAACGCGCTGCGTGCGGCCGGCGGCTTCGCGGGCAGGCCGGCGTTCGTGGATTGATCCGGAACGGCGGTATGTCGGGCGCGGCGCCGCCAAACCTTGCACTGCATCAACGTGAACCTGTAAATTGACCGTCTTGCGCGGATGCTTGAGGGGGAGCTGATGGCGGAACGGCGAGGCGGACCCGGTCGGGTGCGTCCGATGGGCTCGATGACGGTCACTCGGGTTCGGTCGGCTGCGGTGCGCACGGCCCGCGCCACCGTGCTGTTCGCCGATCTGCGCGGGTATACGGGAATGGCGGAGAGCCTTGCCGCGGCCCGCGTCGTGCCGCTGTTGGAGGAATTCTTCCGAACCCTGTCAGCCGCCGTCGAAACTCATGGCGGCAAGGTATTCCACATGGCCGGCGATGGAATGATGGCGGGATTCGGCGTGGACGGCGTGAGCGGCAACGGTGCCCGCGACGCGCTGGCCGCGGGCCATGCCATGCTGCAGGACTTCGCGCCCATCGCGGCCCGTTGGCAGAGCGAGCTGTCGATCGATGCCAGCATCGGGATCGGTCTGCACGAGGGAGAAGTCGCCGTCGGTGTGTTGGGGTGGCCGCACCATCGCGCGACCACTCTGGTCGGCGACACGGTCAATGTGGCCGCGCGGCTCTGCGGCCGCGCACGGGCCGGCGAGGTGCTGTTCTCGTGCACGGTCGCCACCGCTCTGCAGGGCGCCACGACGGCTCCGGCCGCCGCTATGGGATTGCCGCCGTTTTTGCAATTGCCGCAATTCGCATTGCGCGGACGCCGCGGGCCGATTGACATATGGTGCGTTCCCGCCCCGGAGCGCCTCGCGCTGTAAGCGCCCGTCGAAGCTGCTAAACTTTCCACTCTTTTGAGCCCTCGTGGCGGAATCGGTAGACGCAACGGACTTAAAATCCGTTGGCCGTAAGGCCGTCCCGGTTCGAGTCCGGGCGAGGGCACCACTAAATTCAGAATAATAGAAATTCGGTGCTGGTGCCGATACGCTGTTTGCATTTTCCTGCTGACGGCGTACTCCGCTGGGAGCGCTGATCGGGCGGATTCAAGCAACGGGTCAGTGTTCGATCGCACGTTCACCGCCGTGCTTGATACCCACCCGATGTTCGCCACAATTCACCCCGTAGTCTCGCGAGAGAAATTAAGAGATGCCAGTCTTCGACCCGCCGTGATGGGACCTCCATTGGTGCGGGCTGAGTTCCGATTCGACGTTTTCTATGATTTGGTATAACATTGTTATTACTATGAAACGCGTGCAAGTAACAATACGGCGAATCGGTAACTCCCGGGGAGTCGTGATCCCGAAGCCGCTGTTGGCCCAGGTCGGGCTCGAACGCGAAGCCGAGATGACGATAGAGGGCGGTGCGCTCGTGCTGCGTAGACTCGCAAAGCCCGTCCGCGCGGGTTGGGCCGTGGCCGCCAAGAAAATTGCAGAACAACAAGATGACGAGCTAGTGATGGGCGAATTTAACAACGAAGATGACGCAGCGCTGACGTGGTAGCACGCGGAGATATCTGGCTCGTCAACCTCGATCCCACTGTTGGCAGTGAAATTCGAAAGTCTCGACCCTGCGTGGTGGTGTCTCCCCCAGAAATGCATGAACACCTGCGGACGGTAATCGTGGCGCCGATGACCACCAAGAGCTGGCCGGCTCCATTTCGAATTGCGTTATCACATGGTGGGCAAAGGGGACTGATCCTTCTGGATCAGGTGCGGGCCGTGGACAAGGCGCGTCTCGCGAAGAAGCTGGGGATGTTGTCAGCCAAAACACTGGCGACGACGTTGAGCACACTCCAAGAGATCTTCGCGAACTAGCGCTGGCTGCCGTGCCGGAGTCTTCGAGCACGATGGTGCTCGCGAGCTTGCGTTCTGGGTTGGCAAGCTGGAAGCAGTCGGTTTCGTCAAGCTGACACTCGGTATAGATTGGGATTCTGTCTCAAGTATCGTTCAAGTCCGCCGATAGACTGATAGAGTCGGTATCGCCGAATAAGCTACGTGCTTCTGGCGGCCAATCCCCATCACGAAAGACAACTAATCAGCGTTGGAGCGCGCGCCGCTTGGACTTTGATGCGCGCTACGGAGCATTGCCTATGACCCAGGAAACTCCCCTTTGCCTTGACGGCGCGTTGGCAGAGGTAAGGATGCAAGACGCCACGGTGCCCAAGCAGGTCGAAGAAGTGAACCTCGCGAGCGAGTCGCTCTACAGGGCTCTCTTCGAGCGCGCACCCGTCGGCATCATCATCGGAAGTGCCGAGGGCACCTGCATCGACGCGAATCACAGCATGTGTCGAATGCTAGGATTTACGCACAAAGAGCTGGTGGGACTGCACAGATCAGAATATGTTGCCGAAAAGGAAATCCCCGGTGGCGCCCCAACGTTGGATGCCATCAGAAAAGTACGTCAGTTTGGGCGCAAGGACGGGTCTACGTTCGAGGCGGAGACGCTCACAACAGTCATGCCTGATGGCACCCGGCTAAAGTTTGTTCGAGATACTGCTGAGCGCAATCGGGAAGACGCGCGTGTTCGCCGGCTGATCGATTCGAACGTCCAAGGCGTGATGCTTTGGAACATAAAGGGCGACGTTGCTACCGCCAACGAGGCGTTCCTCGATATCATCGGGTACACGCGCGAGGATCTGGAGGCTGGGCTCATCGACTGGGCGGCGATGACCCCGTTGGAATATGCGGATCTAGACCGGCACGCTCTCGAAGAACTCGCCACCAAGGGCACTTGTACACCGTTTGAGAAGGAATACATCCGCAAGAACGGCACGCGCGTGGCAGTTCTATTGGGAGCTGCGAATTTCGAGGACAGTCAGAAAGAAGGGGTGTGCTTTGTGCTCGACATCACGGCGCGCAAGCAGGCCGAGGACGAGCATACGAAGCTCAATCAACATCTGCGCGATCAGCATTTCTACACGCGCTCACTGATCGAATCCAACCTCGACGCACTGATGACGACGGATTCGTTCGCAATCATTACCGATGTCAATAGGCAGATGGAAGTGCTCACCGGCTGCACGCGCGACGAATTGATTGGCGCGGCATTCACTAGCCTGTTCACGGATGCAAGGCGGGCGGAGACCGGCATCAAGCGCGTGTTACGCGAGGGCAGGGCCACCAACTACGAACTTACCGTGCGCGCCAGGGATGGCAAGCTCACACAGGTATCTCTGAACGCAACCACGTTGTACGACCGTCATAGGAGGCTACAAGGAGCGTTCGCTTCGGCGCGCGACATCACAGAGCATAAGCAGCACGAAGACGCACTCCGCGAGGCGACCGATAAGGCCGAACGTGCGAACCGCCAGATCCTCGATCTGAACGCGACTCTCGAGCAACAGGTTCGCGAGCGAACGGCCGCTCTGGAGGCCGCGCGGAATGAGCTGATGCAATCCAATGCACGATATTCGATCGCCGCGGATTCGGCTGGCATCGGCATCTGGGAGTTCGACGTAGCGCGCAACTCGCTCATCTGGGATGACTGGATGTATCGCATTTACGGGCAGGCGCGCCGTTCCGACGCCGAACCGTACATGTTATGGGCAAATAGTCTGCACCCGGCCGACCGTGCGAGATGCGAAGCGCAGATCCTGGCCGCTGTCCGGGGTGAAGGCGAATTCGACACGGAATTTCGCATTGTTCGACCGAACGGCGAGATTCGACATATAAAGGCCTCCTCGCGAACGTTGCACGCCGCGGACGGAAGCGCGCTCTCGATGACTGGCGTGAACTTGGACGTGACCGAGCAGCGGCGCGCTGAGGAAGCGCGGAGCGTGGAGAAACGCGATCCGTCTGAACAAACGAGCGAGGCAGGCCGCGGTCTGTGAATCGGCGTGGTGCCAGTCGTGGGATGGCAGGCCGACCGCAATTCGAACGTTGAGTGGCCGGTATTGAGAATGCTGAGCGTCCGGACTGGGTCCGGCTCCGGAAATACCGACTGACGCCCAAGGGGCGCCCGGCCGTCTCGGTATACTTACAGAGAAAGCTGCCATGAGAGCCCACGTGCCGGTGGCTCGGGCGTTCCGACTATAGTATCCAGGCGTGCCCCGCGGACGCTGCTGAGCCCAGCTTCAATTCAGTAGGGGCGCTACTGCGACTTCTTACCCCGGACGATCGCGCATTGCTCGCGGTGATCCGGGGCAGAAAGCCACAGTCAATCGCCGAACTGGCCGAGATGACGGGGCGGGCGGCGCCGAACGTAGTGCGGACCCTTGGCAAGCTGGAGGCGGTCGGTTTCGTCCGCATGAAAACGGTGAAGCGCTGCAAGGTTCCTACGACGGCGATGCGCCCGTTGCTCCGAGGCGGCCGGGACAGGGCGATGGCGAGTGATGAGGTTCCCGACCTGAGATCACGCGCAATGCGCCGGGTGCAACGCTGTTCAGTTCTGCTTTACCGCAGCGACAAGCGACGATGGAGGGCGCGCGTCTGTGGTTGTTCGATGTACCGAAAAATGAACAGCGCAACTGCTATGACGGATCCGAACGCGATAGCAAGCAGGACAATATGTGCACTCAAGCTTCGCGCGTGCAGTCGGACGACGATCAATCCCAGCACGGTCAATACCGGAATATGCCAGAGGTACATCGCGTACGATGCGTCGCCCAGAGCATTGAGCCAGCGGGGGAAGGTCACGCCTCGATCCTTCTCCAAGACGACGACACCGTACAATAGGCACGCGAAGCCGCAGCCTCCCATCAATGCCCGCCACCAGAGATTTGGATAATCCGAATCGTCATGAAGGGTGCCGAGAGTCACGAGAATGGCGACGAGCGCGACGCCGATGGCCAGGGCAATGGCGGGTCGCTTGACGTTGCCCGACATGACCAGCGCCCCCACCCCGATGCCAAAAAAGAATTCTATGGGAAGCGGGTTGGCCAGGAACCGCAAATATGGGTTATGGCTGTTGGCCCAATGCGCCGATGCAGAAGCGATGCCCAGTGTCCAAGCGATCAGGATCACAGGAAGCAGTGGACGCCTGAAGCACAGCGCGAAGGCAAAAACCGCATAGAAAGCCATTTCGAAAACCAAGCTCCAGGACACGAGCAACAGCGGCTCGCCAAGCTGCGGAAGCAATAAGAATGAAGCGAATACGTTCGGATGCGTGCCGGCGTGCGAGTCCACGAGGTCCGGTCTCACCAGATAGACCAGCAGGATCGGCAGCAGGACGGTCCAGTAAGGCGGATAGATACGAGTTATTCGACGCAGTACGAATGTGAGCGAGTTGGCGGCATTGCCGAACAGCGTCCAGGTGGTTACGGTCATGATGAAGCCGCTGATCACGAAAAAGAGATCGACACCGTAGAACCCGGCTGTTCCGAAAAGTTTCATCACTGTGGGCGTCGGCGAAAGGTAGCGTGCTTCAAATCCAGTCGAATTGGCGAGATGGACGGTAACCACAAGCAGTGCGGCGGCGGCGCGGAGGGCCTGTACGTTTCGAAAGATCAATTTTTCCCCTGGCTCAATGACTTGTTCCATAAAGTATGGCATCTTTCGCGACCGCCAAGCGCACGGCACCAGCGCCAACCACCTGGGTAAATCAGATGGTTACACGGGAGGCATGAATTGTGACGCAAAGCGAAAGGATTGAAGTGTCGATCATCGTCGCAACTGCATCGATCGGATGGCTCGTATGGCCGCGTATCGTCGCGCCGATGCCAATTTGGCAAATAGTGCGCGGACTCTCGGCCCTTTTGCTGGCACAAAGCCTGGTGGGCGACACGGCGATTATCCTTCGTAGTCGATATACGTTATCCATCGGTGCCCACAAGAGTTGCAGTGCTTTTGCCTGGAATCAACTGTCGGTTCGATGGGAGTAGCCGTCGGTGCAAAAGCCGTGCCGGTTCGAGTCCGGCCGAGGGCACCACTTGGCTGCCGAGGCTGCTGTAGACGGCCTGCACGGCAACGGTTGAGCAAATTTCTCCGGCGGCCCTTATTATTTGCCGTAGCGATGGCATCGGGAGTCGCGGCGATGAGACAAGTGGGATCAAAACGTGAGCGCACCCTGGCGTTGAATGCCAGCGGAGTCTTGCTCGCTGAAGGTGCCCGCTTTAATGAGGCGAGAATACTCCTCCACGCTCAGGAATAAACGCAGACCCGACGAAGTCTCTCCCTACGAGCGCTCAACGGAGATTCAATCATGCGGCATCCACAGCGCCGAGTCTGTCAACTACGGAGTGTCTTTGCGCGAGGTACGATCGTGGCACTTCTGGGCACTTTGCTTGCGGCCTGCGGCGGAGGGGGCACCTCCGGTTACATGACTACGACGACCAGCAGCTCATCGAGCGGTGCCGGTAGCCCCTCCTCGGGTGCCGGCGCTACCCTGACGGTGCTCTATTCCTTTCCTTCCGGTAAGGGACCAACGGCGTCTGCAGGCGGTGTGGTTCAGGCCAGCGACGGTAATCTCTACGGCTCGGGTGGGCAAAGTGACTTGTTTCGCCTCAGCCTGGGCGGCGCTGAGACGGATGAGCCCTTCAGCTTCGGGTCAGCGCTCGCCGGACCCGGACTGCCGGCCGCGCTCACCGGCCCACTGGTGCTTGGCCAGGACGGCATGCTCTACGGCACCGTGGGCTGCTTTGGTACGTCAGGCAATGGGGATTCCGTCGGGGCAGTCTTCTCCAGCGATCTCTCAGGCAACGCCGTCTTCTCGTACACAAACGATTACGAAGTCGGCGACTCGTGCGACTTTCCGCCGCCGGTGGATTTGGTATCGGCTCCGAATGGCACGCTCTACTTCTTCAATGACTACTTTGGTGACGGAGGAGAGGTCGATGGATTCACGCCGTCAACCCAATTTGCTCAATTTACTTTCAGAGGCCAGGGTATTGGTTCCGGTGCCAACATGGTCGCGAAAGACGGCAATCTTTATGGTGTCACTCAATCTGGCGGAACCTACGGTCATGGAATCTTCTACACGCTGACAACTACAACGGCTTCCAGCCAGGCTCAGATTTTGTATTCATTCGGAGCCACGAGCGACGACGCAAGCAACCCTGCGCAAGCGCCGGTGCAGGGCTTGGACGGGAACTTCTACGGTACTTCGGCCGGCGGCTCGATCACATCCGGTTGTCCTGCAGGATGCGGCGCGGTCTATCGGATCACGCCCGCCGGAGACGAAACCGTGCTCTACTCATTTGGCACCAACCCTGCCGATCAGGCAAGCCCAATGTGCTCACCCGGACCTCTGAGCCTGGGCAGCGATGGGAACTTCTACGGCACCTATTGTTCGGTCATCTTCCAGATCAAACCGCAGGGTCAGGAGACCGTCCTGCATACGATGACTGCCGCTGACGGGCAACAGATTGCGAACAGCCTGTTGCAAGCCGACGATGGAAACTTCTATGGAGTGACGACGACGGGCGGCGAGAGTAACGCCGGTACTGTCTTCAAACTTGTGGTGCCAGGCAGTCACTGACGGTGCGGATTCCGGTGGCGGTCGCACGGACGGTCGGTTTAGAGTTGGCCAACCAGTCGAAGTGTCAGCTCAGGACTCCAATGTGCTTGGCCGCAATCTCACCCTGATCAGAACGCGACTGCTTCGGGTAACCTCACTCACGTTGCGGACGCCTCCCTCATCTCGAGCAAGCTGCCCACGGCTGTACTTGCCATAGGGATGGCATGGGTGCCCGGAGAATCGGGCATTGCTCGCGGGATCCGGGACAGAAAGCCTCAGTCAATCGCCGAACTGGCCGAGATGACGGGGCGGGCGGCGCCGAACGTAGTGCGGACCCTTGGCAAGCTGGAGGCGGTCGGTTTCGTCCGCATGAAAACGGTGAAGCGCTGCAAGGTTCCTACGACAGCGATGCGCCCGTTGCGGATCGGGATCGACCCAATTTCAATGAATGATCGGTTAGAGCGTTCGTGATGAAGCGGATTTGGTTTGATCGCGACGTGCGAATCCTCGGTACCTGGAGTATCAAGGGCAATGCGCCAGATAGGATTTATTGTCCGATCGTCATCTCTAAAACCAAAATTTTTCTGGAAGACGGAAATAGAGCGACGATGTATCGTGGCCTATCGAATCGCATAAGCGCGTCGATCCGTAGCGATGTCGCCTGAATTATAAGACCGCAGGACACACATTAGACGACAGGTGCAGAGTATTGAACTCCGCGAGAATTGACAGCTACGCCTTGATGTATATACTTGTTGATACATCGGGGAAAATCTATGAGTAAGACAGCAACGCTCACTGTTCAGCAATGGGGGAATAGTCTTGCCGTGCGAATTCCAGCGGCGGTCGCACGGACGGCTCGGTTTAGAGTTGGCCAACCGGTCGAAGTGTCAGCTCAGGACTCCAACGTGCTGGTTAGATCGATCGGCGAGCCGAAACTGACGCTCGAACAGAAGTTGGCTGCATTTGATCCGGTGCTGCATGGCGGTGAGGTCATGACGACCGGCCCTGTCGGCAAAGAGGTTCTATAATGCCCCGGCGGAAATCGTGGTGCCCGGATCGGCGCGACGTGATCTGGATTGATTGTAATCCCCAAGCCGGCCGCGAAATGAAGGATGTGCACCCGCTCGCCGTTCTCTCCCCGCGGATATTCAACGAACGGACCGGGATCGTAATCGGCCTGCCGATGACGACGGCGACCTATAACGACACCAATCCATTTGCGGTGAAGTTCAATGGCCCGAGAGGCGTGGCTAGTTACATCCTCGCCCATCAGCCCAAATCATTCGATTGGCGGGCGAGAAATGCGAAACCGCATCCGCTCAAGAAAGTGCCGGAGGATGCGTACGGTCGCGCTTGTGAAACACTAAACCAGATCGTCGCAATTGGGAGTTAGTCTATCTCAGGTCGCGACCTTGCTCAGCAGGCAATATAGATCGATGCGGGAGCCACCGCCTTTTACTGGACCGTATGCGGGGTTAGCGGGGCCTTTGTCGCCTTTGGGCTTCTAAGGCTGACTGCCGGATTCAAGAATGGGCCACCATTGATGCTGACGGCCACCCATATTGCTGTCCCTCCAGTTGGATTCAGTAGAGAGCCGAAGACGGTAAACCTAACCGATATCAAGCGCATGACCGTCAGTACTGTATACGGTCAGCGCTTTCTGAATGTCTATCACAGCGGCGGTAAGCTGACGATTGCGCAGTCGCCGTTGCCCGATCCCGCGGCGTTCGACGAATTATGTTCCACCTTGACACGGCGGTCTCCGGCGTCGGCTTCCAGAGGTTAAGCCGAAAACGATAGGCTCGATGCATTTTTGCGTGGCAAAGTCGGGCTGACGATTCCGGGACTTGCGATCTCCGAAGTGCTTTATGCGGTCGCGCGGTTGCATTGGGATCCCGGGTTAACGTCCATATGATTGTTTTATATACAATATGAAAAATGTACAAATCGCATAAAATGTAAGATACGAGCACGGCCACCGGCTTCTCTCTTAGTGATATCTTCGTGCCGTCATTCTGTGGGGTGGTCCCTTCGGGAGCGTGGAAGAGAAGCAATGACTGAGGACTGGACGAAGTGGGAAGGGCTGGTGATCGACAGGGTGTTTCCCCTGCGCCGCTTCCTGGGCAGATCGAACCACAGCGTGGTATTCCTGACCGAACATACCGCGCATGACCTTCCAGATGCTGCCATCAAGCTCATCCCTGCGGACCCGGCGATGGAGGAGGCCCAGCTCTCGCGATGGAGGATAGCCGCCGCTCTGTCTCATCCTCACCTGATCCGAATTTTCGACTCGGGCCGTTGCCGGCTCGGGGGGCATCCATTTCTGTTCGTGGTGATGGAATATGGCGAGCAGACTCTGGCACAGATTCTTCCCCACCGAGCCCTTACCGCCGACGAAGCGCGGGAGATGCTCCTTCCCACGCTCGATGCTCTGGCGTTCCTTCACGGCAAGAATTTGGTGCATGGACAGTTGAAGCCGCCGAACGTCCTGGTCGTCGATGATCGGGTGAAACTATCGAGCGACAATGTCCGTCCCGCCGGCGATTCTTCGGCGATCACTGCCGAACCATCCTTGTACGATTCTCCCGAGGCAGAAGAGGGCAGGATTGCCCCCGCGGGCGACATATGGGCGCTTGGCGTGACCATTGTCCAGGCGCTGACCCAGTCCTCTCCCGCCTGGCCTGACGAACGGCGCGAGATTGTTTCTTGGTCCGCCGCTCTTCCTTCGGCATTCGTGAGCATCGTGCGGCGCTGCTTGAGCCGCTACCCGGCCGGCCGGCCCGCGATCACGGACCTCAAAGCTCTGATAAAACGAGTGGCGCAAGCGCCTGAGCCCAGGATCGAAGTCACCAAGGCCGCCGTGACTGAGGCGGCGGTCGAAACCACCATGGCCAAGGCTGCAGTAACCGGGGTGGCCGGGGCCGAAGCCCCGGGGACCAAAGCTGCAGCGACCGAAGCTGCAGCGACCGAAGCTGCCGCGGCCGAAACTCCAGTGTCCGAGGCCGCGGTGGCTGCCCTGACCGAAGCTGCAGCAGGCCAAGCCGCCGTGAGCAACGCTGCCGTGAGCAACGCTGCCGTGAGCAACGCTGCCGTGAGCAACGCTGCAGCGAACAACGCTGCAGCGAACAACGCTGCAGCGAATGAACCGCCGCGCCCAGCTGCCGCTGCCGAGCCGCCGGTCGCAAGGCGCTTGTCGGGCCCAGCCATCGCAGCGGCGGCCGTCGCGGTCTTGGCCGTGATTTGGATCGGCTGGCGGCTATTTCACGGCCATCCCAATAATCTCCCGCAACCTGCCTCGAGTAATTCTCAACCGTCTTCGCCGCAGGCTGCGCTGCGGGCGGCCGCTGCACAGAATCTGCCCGCGTCCGCACCCGCTCCGGCGTCCACACCTGCACTTGCGTCCGCTGCCGTGATTCATCAGGCGATTCCCGACGTACCTCGTCATGCTCGCGAATCGATTCGCGGGCGCATCAAGATCACGGTTCGGGTGACCGTGGATCGTTCGGGCAATGTCGTCGGCGAGAGGCTGGTCAATTCCGGCTCGAGCAAGTATTTCGCCCGTTTGGCCACAGATGCCGCCGCAAAATGGAAGTTCGTGCCGGCGGACAAGCAGGGCTCTCGAGAATGGTTGTTGCGGTTCGAGTTCACGCGCGGCGGCGCCACCGGGCAGGTGGCCGCTCCTGCGACCTAGTGCATCCTATGCAGCGACCGTCCGATTCTCGCTCTCGCTCAGCCGCTTCAGCGCGGCGGCAAGCCGCAGGGGCGGCCCGGCGACCGCCAGGGTCACGAATGGCAAATAGACGAAGAAATTCGCGATTCCGCCGGTGAAGGTGTGCATCGCAAAGTCAGTCCAGAAAGCGAAGGCTATGTATTCGACGCCGACGGTGCGCACCATGCGCCAGACCCGCGGCTTCAATCTGGCGGAAAGGTGATTCCAGGATAAGATCGCCAGCAGGTAGGTCCAGAACACGGCGATGCCGAAGAAGATGAGCGTGGATCGCAGGGGCACGACCACGGAAGTGGAATAAATCCATGCAACGACGCCCAGGTGAGCGAGATGTGCCGATGCGAACGTGAGCCCGAAATCTCGGGCGCGCCGCGCCAGGGGCAGAAACCTCGGGCCGAACAATGTAGCCACAGCGGGACCGGCGGATGCCAGCCAGAATAAGAGAAACGACCAGCGTGCCGTCGAGCGCAGCGCCACACTGACGCTCTCGCCGGGTCCTTCGACCCAGCGGACGATCATCACGATCGTGAGCCCCACGGCAAATGCCGCGGCCATCCACTCCCTTGTCGTTCGCTTGCGCATCGCTAGGCATCCCGCACGGTCTGGCGCACATTGGGCTTCGCTGACGCGTCCGTCATGCTACGCGCTTATTTTGAGTGCGGCATTGCGTATAATCGGGAGGATATACAAACGAGGGAACACGATCATGCCGCATACATTCAAGACCGGGCTGTCATTGGCGTTTGCTCTGGTATTGGCGTGCGGAACGGCGCTTTCTGCGGAGCCGGAACATGGACATGCTCCCGAGAGGGCTGCTCCACGACAGGGAGAACCCCACCCAGGGCCCCGCGGTTATGAGCGGCCGGCCGAACCCAAGGGCTGGAACACCCGGCCCGCCAACTTCGATCGGGGTGCCTATCAGCATAACTATCAGGCGGCACGGAGTTTCAGGGTCGGTCCCTACCACCGTCCGCCGGGCTGGACCTCACACCATTGGGGCTTCGGCGAAATCCTGCCGCGCGCGTACTGGGGTCCGCAGTACCTTCTTGCCGACTACTGGCTCTTCGCTCTGGAAGTGCCGCCGGTGGGGTATGAGTGGGTGCGCGACGGTAACGACGCGATCTTGGTGAACACCGACAGCGGCGAGATTCTACAAGTGGAATACGGCGTCTTCGCCTGAGTCCTTTTGTTTCGCTACTTCGAAAGGCTGGTTTCGCCCTACCCGAACACGCCGCCGCCGCCGCTGCCGCTGGGGTTCTTCCCATTCCTATGGGCCTGCGCGCGCGGCGTGCGGCGCTACGTGGCGGCGATGACCTTGTTCACGGCCGTGATCGGCGTGTTCGAGGCTTTACTGTTCGGCATGTTGGGCCGCGTCGTCGATTGGCTCGCGAAGGTCGAGCCGTCGCGGCTCTGGGCCGAGCAACGCGGTCATCTGCTGCTGCTGGGCGCCTTGCTTGCCGGCAGCACGGTGCTCATCGGGCTGCAGAGCTTGTTCAAGCAGCAGACGCTCGCCGGCAATTTCGCGATGCGGCTGCGGTGGAACTTCCACCGCAATATGCTCGCCCAGAGCTTGAGCTTCTATCAGGACGAGTTCGCGGGCCGGGTCGCGGCCAAGCTCATGCAGACCGCGCTCGCGGTTCGCGATACGTGGATGATAATCACGGACATCCTGGTTTTCGTAGTCATCTATTTCGTCACGATCGCGTTGGTGGTCGGGAATTTCGATCTGTGGCTGCTGGCGCCGTTTTTGGGATGGCTCGGGATCTATCTGCTGGCCATGGGCTACTTCGTGCCGCGGCTGGGCGCGGTCGCCATGGCGCAGGCCGATGCGCGCTCGATGATGACGGGCCGCATCACGGATGCGTACACCAACATCACCACCGTCAAACTGTTCTCGCATACCCAACGCGAGGCAAGCTATGTACAGAGCGCGATGGCCGAGTTTCTGCAGACCGTGTATCGCCAGATGCGCATGGTGACGGGATTCGAGATCGTCAATCATGGCTTGAGCATGGGATTGATCGCGAGCACCGCAGGCGTCACTCTGTGGCTTTGGACTCAGGGAAGAGTGGGCGTCGGCGCAGTCGCTGCGGCGACTGCCATGGCGCTGCGGCTCAACGGGATCTCGCACTGGGTGATGTGGGAAATGGCTTCGCTGTTCGAGCAAATCGGCACGGTGCAGGACGGAATCAGCACGCTGGCGCGCTCTCCCACGGTCATCGACTGCCCGGATGCAAGGCCGCTGAAGGTTACGCGCGGCGATATTCGCTTCGAGGAGGTGAGTTTCGCCTATGGCGCCGCCTCGAGCTCTTCACGGCCCGTCATCGATGATCTCAACCTGCACATCCGTCCGGGAGAGAAGATCGGCCTGGTCGGACGCTCCGGCGCCGGCAAGAGCACCATCGTCAACTTGTTGCTGCGCTTCTACGACATTTCGCGAGGGCGGGTGCTGATCGACGGCCAGGATATTGCGCTGGCGACCCAGGACAGCCTGCGCGCCCAGATCGGCATGGTGACCCAGGACACCTCGCTGCTGCACCGCTCCGTCAGCGACAATATCCGTTACGGCCGGCCCGATGCGAGCGATGCCGACATGATGGCCGCGGCTAAGCGTGCGGAGGCGCACGAGTTCATCGTCAAGCTCGGCGATGCCGGCGGACGGACGGGCTATGAGGCTCACGTGGGCGAGCGTGGCGTCAAGCTGAGCGGCGGCCAGCGCCAGCGCATTGCCATCGCGCGGGTCATGCTCAAGGACGCGCCTATTCTATTGCTGGACGAAGCCACGAGCGCGCTCGACAGCGAAGTGGAGGCCGCCATCCAGCAGAGCCTCAACCGCCTCATGGAAGGCAAGACCGTGGTGGCCATCGCGCACCGGCTGTCGACCATCGCCGCCATGGACCGGCTGATCGTGCTCGACCAGGGCCGCATCGTCGAGGAGGGCAATCACTATTCGCTGCTGGCGCAGGGCGGCCTCTATGCGCGGCTCTGGGCCCATCAAAGCGGCGGATTTCTGGGCGAGGACGTCGATGACTCGCGGCCGGCCCCGCGTCAAATCTCCGCGGCCACCTTGAGTCCTTCGTAAACGGCCTCTTCGGCCGTGCGCGGCGAAGCCGCATCGCCGATGACATGAATCTCCAAATCGAGACCCTCGAGCGCATCCGACAGCTCGTCTACCGGCGAGTGCCCCGTGCACAGGACCAGCGTGTCGACCTTGTCGATGACCACCGCTTCGGTGCTGCTCTGATGCTGCAAATAAACGCTGTCCGAATCGCTGCCGTACAGGCGCATATACGTCAGCACCTTGACCCCCAGCTTGTGCAGGGAGGCCGCCGCTTGATCCCGCACATAGAAGGGCAAAGTTTCTCCCGCGGCAATCCCGCTGACGGCCAGGCGCACCGTTCTTCCCTGCTGCGCCAAATGCTCGGCGATGCCGATGCCGATCCAATCCGCGCGCCAGTCGATGACCACCACGGATTGGCCGACGACCGCTTCACCGCGCAGCACCTGCCAGGCGTCCACGATCTGCAGGGCGCCTTCCTGCGGAAATGCCGGCCGATAGGGCTTGGCGCCCGTGGCGATGAGCACCACATCGGGTGCCGCTGCCAAAATCCTCTGTCGATCGATGCGCGCGCTCTTGTGGATTCTAACTCCGGCCAACTCGAGCTCCCGCTCCAAGTTCGTGACCAGGCCGCCGAATTCGGCGCGCCCCGGCAGCATCTGTGCGAGCAAGGCTTGGCCGCCCAGCCGGCGCTCTGCCTCGAATAGGGTGGCGTGATGTCCGCGTTCCGCCGCGATTGCCGCCGCTTTCATGCCGGCCGGTCCGCCGCCGATGACCATGACCTGCTTGCGGCGCGAGGCGGGGGACAGAGTGCCGAAACGCAGCTCCCGCCCGCTGGCCGGATTCTGAATGCAGGAGATGGGATATCCCTTGTGGAAGTGCCCGATGCAGGCCTGATTGCAGGCGATACAGGCGCGGATGTCGTCGGCTGCACCGCGCGCCGCCTTGTTCGGCATCTCGGGATCGCAGATCAAGGCGCGGGTCATGCCACAGACATCGGCGTGATTGCTCGCGATCACCGCCTCAGCCTCCTGCGGCTGATTGATGCGGCCCGTCACGAAGACCGGTATTTGCGTCTGCCGCTTGAAGCGGGCGGCGTAGGGCACGACGTAGCCGGTTTTCATGGCCATGGGCGGCGCGATGTGAATGGCGCCCCCGAGGCTGGCGGAGGTGCCGAGGGTGATGTGCGCATAGTCGATCGCTGTCGCCGAGCAGGGTCACGGCCTCGAGAGTTTCATCCTCCGTCAGTCCCTGTTCGTCGATTTCCGTTCCCGATATTCGCAGTCCCACCACGAAGCCGTCGGATACTTTGGCGCGGATATCGGCATATGACCTCGCGCAGGAAGCGCAGCCGACCGTCGAGATCGCCGCCGTAGGCATCGTCGCGCAGATTGACGCGCGGATTCAAAAACTGCGCCGGCAGGTAGCCGTGGCTGGCGACGATTTCCACGCCGTCCATTCCCGCGGTCTGCATGCGGCGGGCCGCGTCGCCGTAGCCCTGCACGATGGCGTCGATCATGCTCTTCTTCAGCGCGACGCGGCATGACATGAAACCGCTCGTTCGGAATGGAGGAGGGGGCATACGCCACGCTGAGCAGTCCGCCGTCCGCCTCGGCAATTTCGCGGCCCGGATGGAACAGCTGCCCGAACAGCACGGTTCCGTGACGATGCACGGCCTCCGCGACGCTGCGATAGCCGGCGATCGAGCCATCCTCGGTCGCCATCAGCACATGATTGGTGTAGCGCGCGGTTTCGTGCACTCCCGATACCTGCAGCACGATCAAACCCACGCCGCCGCGGGCCCTCGCTTCTTGATAGGCCACCAGCGCCGCATTGACGGTCCCGTCCACCGGCAAGGTGGTGTCGTGCCCCGACGACATGATTCGGTTTTTGAGCGTGCAGCCGCGGATGCGCAGGGGTTGGAAAAGATGGGGGAATGCCGTCATGGCCGCATTGTAGTCTCGATGGTCCGCGTGCTGCGCGCAGGCGCGGGTTTTCGCCTACCATATTGCCATGATTACTGAGTCTTAAGGTAGACGCAGATACTGCATATTTTGCCGACTGATCAACAGTTTAGCAGCACCGGGCTATGGTACGAATGGGTCTCTGTCCTATAGACAGGAAATCGCGGTCAACCGACGATGTCGGCGACACGTTGGGGCTATAGATTCGATCGCTTTTGGATCGAACGTTTAATCAAGAAGGAGTACGGAATGAAAGGTTCGCGTAAGGCATTGTTACTGGGCTTCATGATGGCCGCGGGAGCGGTTGCCGCACCGACTATCGCGTCGGCCGGAGTCGTCCTGGATATCAACGTGGCACCGCCGCCGGTGCAAGTCGAGACGGTGCCGCCGCCGCCGGCAGTGGGCATGATATGGGCACCGGGATTCTGGGAGTGGCGCGGCGGCCAGCATGTCTGGGTCGCCGGCCACTACATGCATGGGCGCCCCGGCTATCACTGGGTTGCCGATCGTTGGAGTCAGCATGGTGCGCGATGGCACCATGAAGTCGGGCACTGGGAGCGCTGAGGCGGCCTCTTTGGCGATAGGACGTCATTAGCTTCGCCGCCAGCGCTCGCATCAGCGAGCGCTGGCGAGGAGCTTAAGTCCGGACGCTGCCACGCGCCGGACCCGGAATTTACGAGGCGGCGGGAGTCGAACCGTGAGCGGCTTTGACGCAGCTTCTCATGAATTCTTTGCGAGCGTCGCCGGGTTCGAGCTTTTTATCGTCGGCCTGCTTTTTGCACCCAGCCCAGGCCGGATCATGGTGCCGGCCGGAGGCTTCGTTTCCCGGCTGAGTCGCCGGTGGCGGGTTGTCGTCGGCGGCTGCGATGCCGCTGAGGCCGATGGTGCCGCCGGTCAGTAGGCTGAAGCCGAGGGCGGGGAGAAGGGCGCTGAGTCTGAACTGCCGAACCATGTGTAACCTCCGTTCGAAAGGGATTTGCGCCGTCCTCGATGCGTGGTTCCAGCGCAAGGTCGCTGAATTTTACGCGGCACACCGGGAGCTGTATCCCGGGCAATGCAAAGGTTATGTGAAGATCCGTCGGTGCTTTAAAGTAAGCCGCGCATGACCCATGGAAAACTACGGGTGGGACTGGTTTCCGATACCCACGGGTTGCTGAGGCCCGAGGCACGGGCATTTCTTGCAGGCTGCGATTACATCGTTCACGGCGGCGACGTAGGCGACGGCGGCATTCTCGATGAACTCGCCCTCATGGCCCCGCTGATCGCGGTCAGAGGCAACAACGACACGCAATCATGGGCGGCGCACCTCAGACAGACTGAGCTGATCCGCATAGGTGGCATCTTCCTCTACGTCATTCACAATCTCGAGGAACTCGATATCGACCCAGGCGCCGCCGGGGTCCGTGTCGTCGTGTCCGGCCATTCGCACCAGCCAAAGGTGCAGGAGCGCGAAGGTATTTTGTATGTCAATCCGGGAAGCTGCGGGCCAAGACGGTTCAAACTGCCGATCTCCGCCGGGGAGATCATCGTGGCAGACACCGCGGTCGAGGCGCGAATTGTCGATCTGGCCCCGGCGACCTCGGCACCATGATGTTGACCGGTTGACGGTATTCGCCCGAGAGACTGAGCCGTTGGCCGGCAACGAGGCAGCAGTTGCCGGCCAACGGCTCAGCCTCTCGGGCGAATGCTCTCACTGCTACACCACCCCGCCAAGGGCACCGAATCTGCTCCCTTTAGACGGTGATGTACGTCGGCCAGTGCGCACGGTCAGGGGGGGATAAGGAGTGGGAAGCCAACTGATCCGGCCCGTTGGCTTCCCACTCCTTATCCCCCCTGACCTTGTGAACCGGTCAACATCACCGTGCCGCGGTACTAGGTTCCGGGACCGCCCGGATCTCCGGGGCCTTGAACCCATCCCGGAGTGACGAACCGATAGATCAGTGCGCCCAGCGTTCCGCCCAGGAGAGGTGCAACCCAGAATAACCAGAGCTGGGTGAGTGCCCAGCCTTGAACGAACACTGCGGGGCCTGTGCTGCGCGCCGGATTCACCGATGTGTTGGTTACGGGGATGCTGATCAAATGGATCAGAGTAAGCGTCAGGCCGATCGCGAGGGGTGCAAAGCCGGTGGGCGCCAATTTGTCGGTGGCGCCCATGATCACGAACAGGAATATCGCCGTCATGACCACCTCGCAGACGAAGCCGGCTGCCATGCTGTAATTCCCAGGCGAATGATCGCCGTACCCATTGGCCGCAAGACCGCCGGCGACGGGATCGCTGCCGTTGCCCCCGGCGATGAATACCAGTATCCAGGCCGCGGCGATGCCGCCCAGCACCTGGACGATCCAATAGGGCAGCAGCTCCTTGGCCGGATGGCGGCCGCCGACGACCAGCCCCAGGGTAACCGCGGGGTTCAGATGGCAGCCCGACACATGACCGATGGCAAAGGCCATGGTGACCACGGTAAGGCCGAACGCCAACGAGACTCCGAGCAGACCTATCCCCACATGGGGAAAAGCGGCGGCGAGAACGGCGCTCCCGCACCCACCGAGCACCAACCAAAAAGTTCCGATAAACTCGGCGGCAAGCTTTCTTGTCAGCGGCATGAATGACTCCTGTCTATTTGATATGCTTATGTTTTTGGTCTGTGAGGGCCTTAGATGTACCGCAGTGCCGAACATAAAAGTAGCAGAATCGCCGGCTGAAGTTAAACTTAAACCTCGGATCCTTGCACATACCCTACAGACCGCGCTTATATAGGCGCGTGGAGCCGTGGCCGAAAAGTCAGCCCACGGGATAGCCCGTAGGCCGCAGCTGATGGAGCGACGATGCTTTCTATCCTGGTTTGCCACTCGTATTACTTGCGCCTCGATCAAAAGCAGGTACTGCGTGCCAAACCCTATCCGCCTCTGGCCACATTGCAGGTAGTTGCCCTCCTGAGAAAGGAAGGGTACCGGGTATCGTTCTTCGATTCGATGCTGGCCGATGGGATCGATGAGTACGATCGCTTGCTGCAGAGGGAGCAGCCCCAGCTGGTCCTGTTTTACGAGGACAATTTCAATTTCTTGAGCAAGATGTGCTTGGGCACGATGCGCCGCGCCGCCTGCGAGATGATCGGCTCGGCTCGGCGCGCCGAATCCAGGGTTATTGCGGCGGGACCCGACGTCACGGATGCCCCAGAGCACTATCTCAAAGCGGGCGCGGATCTGGCATTGATCGGGGAAGGCCTGTCCACGCTGATGGAAGTGCTGCCGCGCCTAAATTCCCATCCGGATGCCAACAGCACCGATCTTGTGCAGGGTTTGACCGGGGTTGCCTCGCTCAGCGGGGGCAAACCCCTGATCAAGAGCGCAGCGAAGTTGATACCGATCACCGCCGATATCGGCCTCGCGGCCTGGGATCTGGTGGACATGGATCACTACCGTGCCGTGTGGTTGAAGGCGCACGGGTACTTCAGCTTGAACATGGCAGCCTCGCGCGGCTGTCCCTTTCGCTGTGCCTGGTGCGCCAAACCCATCTGGGGCAATCAGTATCTGCAGCGAAATGCAGCCGAGGTCGCCGGAGAGCTGGCATACCTGAAGAGATCCTTCAGCCCCGACCATGTATGGTTTGCGGATGATATTTTCGGATTTCGAGTGGACTGGGTGGAAGAGTTTGCGGCCTCGGTACGGGCTGCGGACGCCATGGTTCCGTTCACCATACAAACCCGAGCGGACTTGGTGAGCGAACGCATGGCCGAGGTGCTGCATGATGCCGGATGCCGCGAGGCGTGGCTCGGTGCGGAGAGCGGCAGTCAGCGGGTGCTGGATGCGATGCACAAGGGCACCACGGTGACCGAAATTCTGGTCGCCCGCGAGCGGCTCAAGTCAGCCGGCATTCGCGTCGGATTCTTCATCCAGCTGGGCTACATGGATGAACAGCTCACCGACATCATGGCTACGCGCGATTTGATCGAGGCGGCCCGCCCCGATGAGATCGGCGTGAGCGTGTCGTACCCCTTGCCGGGAACGAAATTCTACGATCTGGTCAAGGCGCAGCTCCATGGCAAGACTCATTGGCAGGAGAGCAATGACCTGGAGATGATGTTCCAGGGCACCTACACGTCGGATTTCTATCGTGCCATCAGAAACCTGCTGCACGATCAAGTGTCGCTGCAGACCGCAGGCTCAGCGCCCGATACCCTGGAGCACGGCCGGGCAAAGCACGCGCTCGATCAGCGCTGGCAGGCGCTGCTGAGCAGCGAAGTGGAGTATCGCTCGCCGGTTCGCCAATCGGTGGCGGCAGGCTAGCCGCTCGAGGCACCGCAACCGCGGGGTGCGCATGAACAACTCGCTGTGTGCGGTGCCAACCAGGGTCTTACAGGGGACTCTGCACAAGATCACGGAGACCCTGGCGGCTGAGCTCGCGCATCCGACACCGGCGGCGCCCGATTGGTCCGAATTCGAATGGACTATTGCGCGGGCGGTGGCCGCAATGCATGGCGTCTCTGCGCTGCTATCTCGCACCTTGCCGTGGCCCGGCCCGGAGGGCTGGAGGCATTTTGTCGAGGAACAAAGTGCACACACGGCGAAACGTTATGAGCGTATCGCCGAGCTGCTGCGGCGCATAGACCGGCAGACCCAAGAGGCCGGAATCGCGGTGATGGCATTGAAGGGAGCTGCGCTTCATGCCATGGGCCTGTACGTGGCCGGCGAGAGGCCCATGGCCGATATCGATTTGCTCGTGCGCCCGGCCCAGACGGAGCGGACCGCCGTGATACTTGAATCATTGGGTTTCCAGGAATCGAGCGTCAGCTGGAAGGAGCGGGTGTTCTCGCCCAAAGAGGACCATGGTCCCGCGGATCTGGGGGAGCATGCGAATAACAGCCTCAAAATCGAGCTTCATACACGTATCTGCGAGAAGTTGCCGTGGCGCATCACGGACGCCTCGGAACTCATCTTCCCCAGGCAACCGCAACCCGGCTTGAACCCTTACCCGTCAAAGGCATCCTTGATGCTGCATTTGCTGCTGCATGCGGCCGGGTCGATGACCACGCGGGCATTGCGGCTCCTGCACCTGCATGATCTCGCCCGACTGTCATCGACGATGACGGAGCTCGATTGGCAGGAGCTGCTCGCGCAGAACTCGCGCGGGCTACGGTTGTGGTGGGCATTTCCGCCGCTCAAGCTCCTGTCCCGATACCATCCCGCGGCGATTCCTGTCCGCGTCCTCACGGCGCTCGCAGGGGAGTGTCCCTATTTGCTGAAAAGGATGGCGACCGGCAGGACGCTGTACGAGGTATCCTATTCATATCCCTGGGTGAATGCCTTTCCGGGAATCGAATGGTCGCAATCCTTGGGGGAAGTGCTGGAATACGCCGCCAGCCGTGTGAAGCCTGACGCGGGGCGTGTCGCATCGCGCGAGCACAACGTCAAGACTCAAGCGTGGGCGCTGCAGAGCTCCTGGGAGCGCCTTTCGCAGGGACGACGTATGGTGCGCTGGGTCACCTCGCGTCCGACTCGGGCGCCAACCATGCACGCCATACGCGCGGCGCTCGCGCAAACCCGATGACGATGCCTGCCGCGGCGACGGTGACGTCGGCCGGATTGCTGGGTGACACGCCCACGCGGGATTACTCGCGCAAATTGAGTTTATTCAATTCGTTTGCGGAGCCGGAGATTCGGCAACTCATCCGTGGCTTGGAACTCCGCCCTGGAATGCGGGTACTGGATGCAGGCTGCGGTACGGGCGAGGCCCTCGATTGGCTGTTTGATGAGGTCAAGCCCTCCGGCACGGTGGTCGGGATCGACCTTGCGGGGCCGCATGTGGATGCAGCACGCTTGCATGCGTCAGCGCAGATAGAAGTACTTCAGGGAAATCTGCTCCAAGTACCCTTGGCTCCCAAGAGCTTCGATCTTGTCTGGTGCGCCAATACCATCAACCACCTTCATGATCCGCTGCAAGGAGTGAATAGATTCGCGACCTTGTTGCGTCCCGGTGGGCGAATAGCGCTGGGCCAAAGCGCGCTGCTGCCGGACATGTACTTTGCGTGGGACTCGCAGCTGGAGCGGTTGACCAATGAAGCGGTGCGTCAGTACTACCGAGATCGCTATGGCCTCGACGAGCGTGGCCTGGCCTCGGTGCGCGCCATCGCCGGTGTATTGCGCCGCGCGGATTTGCGCAATGTCACGGCACGAACGCTCATGATCGAGCGGATGTCTCCTGTGGACGCGGCCACGGAATCCTACCTCCTCGAGGCGATTTTTCGCGGCACCTGGGGAGAGCGTCTGCGCCCTTACTTATCGGATGATGATTATGCCGAACTCGCCCGGGTGTGCGATCCGCAGCATTCGCAGTACGCATTGCGGCGTCCCGATTTCCATTTTTTACAGAGTTTCACGCTGGTTGTCGGTGAAATTTAGGACCGGCGAGCGCGGCCCGGTGTCAGGCTGCCGCTTCTGGGATCAGAGCAGCGACTCGAGCGCTCCAACCGACTCGAGCGGATGACGTCCCCTGCGAAGCTCGAATGCATCGAGCTTCGACACGCTCTTGCTGAACGTGCTCCATTCCGGCTGGTTTGCCGCGTAGCCTTGGTTGGCCGCCAATCGTGTCAGCAGGCCAGATCCTGACAGCGGCTCGAGGAGCGGGCGAGCGCCGGCGTTCCGCGCCGAGAGAAACACGACGGCGGCAATCTTCAGTGGTGAAGGGGCGAGCCGATAATCGCCGCGCCGCAGGTCAACCTCGAATTTCCTTACCCCGCTGCGGCGCCGGATAACCGGCGATTTTCGGATGGCCGCGACATCACGGGCCCGCTCGAGCCAGCGCAGCGAGTCGGAGCGAACATGCAGGAAGTTGGCAATCCCTGTCGCCAGCATCGTGTCGGGGGTCACGAACACGCTGTCCTCCGACAGGAAATCGAAGCCCTGCAGCAAGCACTGCAATGTCACCGTCGATTTTCCCGCGCCACTCGGGCCCATCAATAGAATTCCTCGGCCGTTTCGGCCGACACAGGCGGCATGCAGCGACGCCAGTTTCTGGGACCGTGCTGCCAGGGTGAACACCGCGAATTCGATCAGCTCATATCGGGTGTGGTAGGGAAACTTCAGCATCTGCGGGGACACGGCGACGAGCGCCGCCCGTTCTCGAGGAGACAGGATCACGAAGTTCGATGAATCAGTCACGCCACCCAGGAAGCCGGCCCCGGAAAGCATCTCGAGTGCGGGCGGCTCCAAGCGTCGGCGCTGACGCGGCTGACCACCCGAGATCAGCGACAGTCTGACGCGCAGATGTGGAACCGGGGTTGACAACCGGTGCCGCGGCAGGTTCGCGTAGGCCGCGTCCACCAGACGAAGCAACTCTGCACTGTCGCTCTCGAACTGGAACCGTCCACCCAGCAATTGCAGGTGTTTGCGCATCATCGCCGGCGACCGCTCGCCGAACGGATCGGCGTGCTGATCGGGTATCATGGTGTCATTCTTGCGAGTCATGTAGCCTTCGTAGCATACCGGGAACCGTGGCGTCTGCGCGACACGTATTTACTCTATGAATTCAATGAACACACCTCGAAATTCGTCTTCAACACCAACGGTTTCGACGCCGCAATTGCGCGAAACACAGGAGGCGTTTGACAGCGTGGCTGCCGACTACGACGGGCCGCGGGGCAACAACGCTCTCATTCAGGACATGCGCAGCGAAATGTGGCACTGGTTGGACGCCACGTTTGCTTCACCCAGCCGATTGATCGATCTGGGCTGCGGTACCGGATTGGACGCC
This sequence comes from uncultured Gammaproteobacteria bacterium, assembly GCA_963807505.1. Taxonomy (GTDB): domain Bacteria; phylum Pseudomonadota; class Gammaproteobacteria; order Steroidobacterales; family Steroidobacteraceae; genus Bog-1198. The sequence continues at coordinate 1,348,710 of CAWECC010000004.1, forward strand.
GTTCGCATGGCGCAGCTCGGACATCACGTAACGGCCACCGATTGGTCGCCGCAGATGGTGCAACGGACCAGCGACCGTGCCGAGCGCGCGCGCGTGACCGAGCGGGTGCAGCCGCGTGCCGTGGGCGCTCACGAGCTACATCGCCTGGAAGGTGAGGGCATCTTTGATGGAGCGTATTCGAACCTAGGCCCGCTCAATTGCGTTCCCGACCTCGTTGATGTGTCGCGCGAATGCTCTCGCCTCCTCAAGCCCGGCGGGGCGCTCGTGTTCACGGTAATCGGCCGGATCTGCCCGTGGGAGCTTGCGCATTACCTGCGGCGTGGGCGATGGGCGAGGGCCAAAGTACGCTTTGCCCGCAACGTCGTGCCCGTGGGCATGAACAATCACACCATCTGGACCCGCTACTACGGTCCGCGCGAGTTCTATCGAGCCTTCGAATCGGAATTCACTCTCGAGCACTTTCGCGGGCTGTGTGTGTTCGCACCGCCGCCGTACTTGACCTGGGTTCGCGAGAAACATGCGGGTTGGCACGAGCGGTTGTGGCGACTGGATCGTCGTGTGTCCGGATGGCCGGTGATCCGCAATATGGGAGATCATTTTCTGATCGTGATGAAGAAAAAGTGACACGAGAGGGAGTTAGGGGCGCTGGGTTCCGGCCGGACGTCGATGGATTGCGGGCCATCGCGGTCTGTCTGGTGGTGCTGTATCACGCCGGCGTGCCGTTCCTGCACGGGGGCTTCATCGGCGTCGATATATTCTTCGTCCTGTCGGGATATCTCATCACGGGTCTGCTGGCACAAGAGCTCGATTCATCGGGCACGCTCGACCTGCTCAGGTTCTACGCTCGACGGGTGCGCCGTTTGCTGCCCGCATCGATCCTTGTCGTGGTCGTCGTTTGTCTGGTTCAAGTCGTTGCTGTCAGCCCGATCGCGCAAATCGAGGTCTTGAAGGCGGCTCTGGCGACGACGCTCTATTGCAGTAATTTGTATTTTGCGCACATACAATTACATTATTTTTCGCAGGCTTCGGCGGGCGGTCCGCTGCTGCACACATGGGCCCTGGCCGTCGCAGCGCAGATTTATCTTGTGTGGCCGATTTTTCTTCTTCTGCTGACCCGGGCGGCCAAGAGCCTCGGCACTCGGGTATTGGTGATTGGGGCGGTAGCGGCCCTGTCGTTCATCGACTGCATCTGGCTGACGTCGTCGAATCCAGTCACGGCATTTTACCTGTCGCCGCCCCGCGCGTGGGAGTTCGGCGTCGGCGGGTTGCTCGCCTTTGTGCCTCTGCACTGGCTGACTGCGCGCGAGAATTTGTGCAAGTACCTTGGCGCCGTGGGCTTGATCGCCTTGGTGCTATCCGGCGTATGGATTGGGGATACCGTGAGTTTTCCGGGGTACGTTGCCGCGATTCCCGTCCTTGCAACCCTCGCTGCGCTGCAGGCCGGCGCGGGCGCGCCGAGTTCACTCGCGGCTCGCCTGCTGAATTGGCGCCCTTTGCAATATCTCGGGGGGATTTCCTATTCGCTCTATCTGTGGCACTGGCCCGTTCTGATGATGGCGCCGGAAATACTCCACAATGACTCCGCTGCCGTCCGAGCTGCGTGCGTTGTACTGTCCGTCGCCTTGGCGGCAATCACTCATGTCGCGGTTGAAAATCCCGTCCGGTTCAATTCATTCCTCCTGCCAAGGCCCCGGCTGAGCCTTGGGATTGTCGCGCTATCCATGACGATAGGCGTAGGTGCACTGGCAGCGTGGTGGGTGGCATTGAATCATTCGGCGCAGTTTCGCAAATTCAACCAGGCGCGCGGCGACGTCCCTTCTTTCTATGCGACCGGATGCACCGCCGATTTGGCCGGTGGCCGCCCGATGCTGTGCACTTTCGGAGAAATTTCCCATCCGGAAGCGACGATGGTCCTTTTTGGCGATTCACACGCCGCACAATGGTTCCCGGCATTGAAAGCTATTGCCGAATCACGGCACTGGAAGTTGGTGACGGTCATTAAGTCCTCATGCTCTCCGATGATTGTCAAAACTTTGAACAACCTGCGGGCCATAGAGGCATGCGAGCAATGGCGGAAGCTGTCCATAGCGACGATTCAAGGGATGCGCCCGGACATGGTCATTATGTCCAGCTCATCACGCTATCCGCAGCGCGATGGTTCGAAGCTCATCGATGCCTCGGATTGGGAGCGGGGATCACGATATACTTTTCTCGAACTCGCACGGCACAGCATTGCCGTAAGATTTATCAGGGATACTCCCCACGCCGATTACGACGTCCCCGCGTGCCTGGCACAGTTGGCATGGAACGGCCGCGCGACCTGTCCTCCGTTGCTCCGCACGAGGTCATTGAACGACGATATCTATCAAGCACAGCTTCGGGCTGCGTCCGGTATCGCCGATGTCAAAGTCATCGATATGGCGGATACCATCTGCGCCAAGGACAGCTGCGAGACGCAGCAAGGGGACATCGTCAAGTACCGGGATACCGACCACCTGACCTCAAAGTACGCCGAAAGTCTTGCCAATGTTTTGGAGGGGCAATTGTTCGGTAGCCGTTAACCGCCAACCACGGCAACTAGTACCTCTTCATTCATGCAACCAACCGTCCCAACGCGACACGCCAATCAGCGTCTGACTCGGCCCACCTATCGTGCCGACATCGACGGTCTCCGCGCAGTTGCAGTGCTTTCGGTCGTCATTTATCACGCCTTTCCGAACGTCCTCAGGGGCGGCTTCATCGGCGTCGATATTTTTTTTGTCATATCAGGCTTCCTGATCAGCAGCATCATATTCGACAACCTGGAACACGATAGTTTCGGTTTTCGGGAGTTCTATGCTCGGCGGGTGCGGCGCATCTTTCCTGCGCTGCTGCTCGTGTTGTTCGCGAGCGTCGCATTTGGGTGGTCATTGCTGCTTGCGGATGAGTATCAAGCCTTGGGCAAGCACGTTGCTGCAGGCGCGATGTTCCTTTCGAATTTCGCCTTGTGGAATGAGTCTGGCTACTTCGATTGGTCAGCACATTCAAAGCCGCTGCTGCATTTATGGTCATTGGCCATCGAAGAGCAGTTCTATCTGTTCTGGCCGCCGCTACTTTGGCTGGCCTATCGACGCCATAAGAGCTTTTTCGCGCTGACCTGTTGTATAGCAATTGCATCGTTCGCGATCAATGTCGGGACGGTTACGAGATATTCGGTCGCCGCGTATTACTCACCGCTTTCGCGCTTCTGGGAGCTGATGATGGGAGGGATACTGGCGTATCTGGTCCTTCACCAGCCGCAGTACTTTCCGAGGTATGCCGGTGCCCGCTCGCTGGCCGGGTTGCTGTTGATCGGCACGGCCTTGTTTGTTCTCGGAGACGACAGAGCGTTTCCTGGGTGGTGGGCCTTGTTGCCCACCATCGGAGCCTTCATGGTTCTCTCCGCAACGCCGACGACCTGGCTCAATCGCTATGTACTCGGCAATCGATGGTTGGTATGGATTGGGCTAATCAGTTATCCCTTGTACCTGTGGCACTGGCCGCTCTTGTATCTGGGCTACCTCGTCGGTTCGCCGTCGCGGTGGACAAGGTTGGGCGCTGTTGCAGCCAGCGTTCTGCTGGCTGCGATGACTTATCTGCTCGTTGAAAAGCCCATTCGACGTGCGGGACGAACCGGAGGTTCCGCGCTTTATCTGGCGGCCGGCATGGCGCTTTGCGGTTTCTTAGGATTGTCGATCTATCTGGGCGGGGGATTTGGATTCAGGTTGCCTCAACAATTCCGCCAATTTACCTCCTCGGCGCCACGAGGCGTCCCTTACGACTGTGAGCGTTACAATAGATCCGATTTCTTACCGAAATGCACGGCGGTGCTGCGTCGCCCGGCGATCTTCATCTGGGGCGATTCTCATGCGAACAGTCTGGCGGCGGGGTTCAAACCTCTGCAAATTGAGGGCGCAATCAGCCTATTGGAGGTGACGGGCCTAGGCTGTCCGCCTTTGTTGAATTTCATATCTAATGACAATGACAAGTGCAGGGAAATTAATGACTACGCCTTGCATAGCATCCGGCTCAAGAAGCCGGACATCGTTGTGCTGCATGCAAACTGGGAAGCCTACGACCTGTCCAAGCTTGATTCGACTGTCCGGCAACTGAGGGAAGCAGGCGCCGGTAATTTAGTCCTGCTTGGTCCGGTTCCGCGCTGGAACGGTAGTCTGCTGCGCTCGCTATTGCGCTGTTGGAGACCGGGTTCGTCCACGGAAGAGCTCCCTCGATACTTAAAGTGCGGACTTGATCCAACCGTTCCCGAGGTCAACGCATCATTGCGACAGATGGCACGACGTTTGGGTATCAGGTACATCTCTTCCTACGAGACGCTATGCAACAGCGAGGGTTGCCTGACTCATGTCGACGACGGTGGCGGTCAGTTGATGACCTATGACTATGGACACTTGAGTGTAGGAGCAGCGGAGTATTTGGTGGCTGCAATTCGCGTGAATTTGTTCTCAACTGTGCCGTCGGCCGTACCTCCTTGATCTCTCCTGATAGGCTGGGTTTGGGCTTGAACTCTAACTTGCGGCCGAGCTGCGCTTTTTGAATGCCACGGCGCAATACCGCACGTCTTTCATCAGTCTATTGTTGCGATCGAACAGAACGTCGGGCGCCAATAGCGCCGGATCAACCTCGAAGACGGTCTCGAAGTTCTGTGCGGTAGCCGTGTCGCAAAATCTGAAATTGGTGGTGTGCAGCAGCAACAGGCCCCCCGGCTTCAGACACCGGGCGAAATCCGCCACCATACGTTCGAAATCGTCGAAACGCAGAAGAGGATCGCAGCGCTGGGCGCCGGAGGTGGTGAGGTCCGCGAGACACAGCACCGCCAAGCAGAAAATTGCGTCGTAGCTTGCTGCTGGTTCACCCTGCGTCGTCGCGGCCGCAGTGAATGTAATCCCCAGCGCATTTTCAGCGCGCGCTCGCACCTGGCAACGGTGGATGTTGCGCGGGTCGATGTCGATGCCCTTGATGTCAGCGGTCGGAAAATAATTGCGCAGGCTGAAGACCTCTTCGCCTAGGGAGCAGCCGAACGACAATATGCGCAGGCCTTGGCGGTCGCCAAGACGTTCAGCCGCAAACCGGAACAACCATGGATAGCGGTCCGGCAATGTGTGGTTATAGGGTTGAAACAGACCAGGCACCGGCCCCCGGACTCGCGCGACCAGACGGCGGACAGTGCGACGCATCGTGTCACGGGCTCGACGCGCAATACCCCTTAGTGGGTTCAGATTCACAATCGGCCTACGTTGGCGGTGCCGTCACCCGGCCGTTGACGGCTTCGGATCGGCTGACCCGAACCCGCCGCAGCACCGGCTGCAGGCCGGTAGAAGACCGCCCGCGCGGTCGAGCGTGCGTCTCAGCTGCGACAGCTTCTCGTTATTCCATATCTGCTTTAAGCTGTGCGTGCGAATATTTGCGATCGGAAAGCGGTAGCAGCGGCCGTGGACAGGAATCGCCTCACCATCCGAATCAATCATTAAAATCCGATTGGCATCGTGACAGCGGCGGCCGATGAAAACCTCCGGCCGCCTGTAATAGGTGATGAGGTCATTCACTGCGGTGCGATGGGGCTGGATCGTGACAGGAAACGGATATTTGGACCTCTCGATTTCCATCAGTTCGGTGGACAGCAATTCCATGTCTATTTTCGTCGGATCGGATTCAAAGACATTGGAGGGCGTCGCGTGCAGATCGCCGTCAAACACGAGGTTGTGGTTCTGCGCCTGTTCGCCCGTCACGAAGTTGTTGTGCATCAGACCGACGCGTTTGAGGGGCAAGCCGCTCATGTCTTGCAAAAACTGCCTGAGCGACCCCACGTTCCATTCGGTGATGGTGCAGAACACCGCGATATTGGGTGCTCCCGGCATCGCCGCAACCGCGTTGATGCCTTCCACGGCGCGAGCAAAACTACCGGCGTGGCGGCGAATTCGGTCATGAATGGCTTCGGGTCCATCCAGCGAGACAGAAAGGTTCACACAACCGCCAGCCACCAATTGTTGCGCACGGCGCGGCAACAGCAGTCCATTGGTGGTGACCGAGGCATATAATCCGCGGTCACGCGCATACTTAAGCGCGTCACCCAACGGGGACCAAGCCAATGGTTCGGTGAAGGTGAATGCGAGATGCGCGCGCGGACAGAAAGTCGCTATCTCGTCGGCGATCCGTTGAAATAACTCAAGCGACATCGAACGCGTCTTGGCGCCTACGAGATTTGCGCCGAAGTTCGTTTCGTCATTGCCGGTGCCCACGTCGCACATGACGCAACGCAAGTTGCAGAAATTATTGACCCCAAGCACCACATGTGTGGGCCCCAAAAAAAGATGAGCGGGAAAAAACCGCTCATTCATTCTCCGAACAAGGTAGCGCATGGGTTTGCCGTCGAATCGGCAGATGGTTAATCAATGAGCAACATTGTGGGCAACTGCGATCAAATTCACAAGGGCGTTAGAGAGGTAGCGCGGGATCTTTGCTTGCTGCAACACCTGTATCCGGCAGGTGGATGGTACGGCGCAGGGGAAACGCGGGGATGGGTAGCGCAAAAGCGAGCAGGTCAATGCCCGGGAAATCTAAGGCAAATACGTTAGAATTGGGCAATTCGTTCGCCGGACACAGTGTGATGTTGGATATTGAGACGTTCGACAATCTGCGCGGCGGCAATTTGGCCTACAAAGCGCTGGCCCACCCCGTAGCGGCCGTAAGGCTGGGGCAGCTGGCGGACTCTTTGAACGAGGCCGGGCGAGTGGGGATTTACGACCCCGAAGGAATCGCTGGGCTGCTGCTGGCGCTGAGCCCCAATATTGACGTGGAAGGTGTCTATGTTCATGACACGCTGACCGTGGGTTCGGTGCGCGGCGGACACCATGCGCGACCGTTGACGGAGCTGGCGGCAGCAAGGGTTGCGATCGTGCTGATTGCAGCGTTCGATGCAGGCCGCATGGCGGCACGGATTGCGCCGTTTGTCCCGGCGGGCGTCGCAGTGCTGACATTGGACGAAGCAAGATTGCCGGCGAACCTGATCACCAATCCTGAGCGCTATCTGGATGCGGTGAACTTCGCGACCAATTTTGCGTTTTTTCGGGACGACAATCGGCTTGGAACGCGCCTGACGACGATGAATTACTGGACGGGATATGGCGCTCGTTCGGTCAAGCTATTCGTGCGGCTCTACGATATGCGGGGTGACGTACTGGCGGAGTGGCTACAGGACGCGCCGGACGGCGCCGGCGGATTTCTCATCGATAGCGGCGAAGTACGGCGTCGGTTCGGTCTGAAACCTTTCATAGGCCAGTTGTTCATTCACGTCGTCGGCGTGGCGGGCCATGACGTGGTGAAGTACGCGCTGGATACGTACGCAACCGACGATGGCGCCTCGCTGTCCTGCACGCACGATGCGAATGCCTGGCCGGCCGACAGGTATGCCGGATTGCCGGCACCGTCGCAGGATGAGTGCGTGACCTTGTGGCTGCAAAACAGCCACGCTGTGCCGATCCCTCCCGGGACTTTGGCGCTGTGCCGCATGGGCGCGGAATCGGCGGTGCCGATCATTGAGGAAATTCAGCCATTTGCAACTCACCCGGTGGAGGTTGCGCATTATTTGCCCGGCTTGCACTGGCCGGCGCAGATCGAGCTGCGGGCCGGCCGCCATGTGGTAAGGCCGCGCTACGAAGTGAGGCGGAATAACCGCACCCGGATTGCGCACATGAATGTAGAGCGCAACGATTTGGGGGCTGATCCGGGGATCCGGACGTTGTCGCCGACGTTGGGACGCGGCTTTCTCTTGCCGTTTCCCGTGTTGCCGCGGGCGATTTTTCGGACTACCGTGCAGCCGACGCCGATGGCGGTGAGCGAGATGAACACGCCGTTACGGATGGATGTCTTTGCCCACGACGGAGCGAAGGTCGCGGAATGCTATCTTGGGGTGCTGCCCCGCGATCATGCTCTGGCGCTGGATCTGGATGGGGTTCTCACCGCGGATGCTCTCATCGAAGGGGGACATGCCGAGCTGGTCCATGACTTTCGCGATGGCGGCGATGCCAACGGCTGGATGCACGCGTTATTCCGCTATGAGCATCGTGAGACAGGGCATATGGCGGAGAGCAGCTTTGGTGCGCATATATTCAACACCGTCATGACCTATAAAGGCGAGCCGCAATCCTACAAGGGGCCCCCGCCCGGCCTTTCTACCCGTCTATATATGAAGCTCGGGTTCGGCGGAAGGGATGGCTTTTGCGTATTGATCTATCCCGCATCGGCCAAATGGCATGAACATTCACGAACGTCGCTGGAGTTGTACAGCGATGCGGGCGTTCTACTGGCGCAACGACAACTGGAAATTGCTTGTTCTGGTTCGGCAACCGTATATCTGTCGCGGTGCTTTGGTAAGGATGAATTGCAACATGCGGGCGAAGCGGGTTACGTGCTGGTTCGAGATACTACCTGTCGGCTGTTCGGGTTCCATGGATTGAATCATCATGCCGGTGAGTTCTCCTTCGACCATATGTTCGGTTTTTGAAGGCTGCAACGTGATCGTCCAAGGAAATCAAAATGCAGTCTGAGACATCGCAGATGCGACCCATACGTGTATTGGTCATCGGTGCGGGCGGGGCGGCAGTGGCAATGCATTTGCCGGTCCTGGCCCGGCTGCGCGACATGGGTGAGGTTATGCTCTCGCTGATCTGCGACATCCAAAGCGAGCGTGCGGCGGCAGCGAGGCGTGAGTTTGGGTTTCTAGAGCAGAGCGGTGACGGTGTCGCAGCCTTGGAACGGAAGGACATAGACGTCGTCTATATTTTTGGTAGTGCCCAGTTGCATTATGAGTATGGCTTGGCCGCGCTCCGGAACGGCAAGCACCTGTTCGTTGAAAAACCGGTCGCGCCGTCATATTTGGAAGCGCATAACCTGGCTCGGACCGCGCGTGCGCAAGGACTCATCGCTGTAGGCGGCCTCAATCGCCGGTTCCATCAATCCCTGGCAGCGGTGCGTGCGCGCGCCGGAAGAGCAGGCTGGCGTTTTGCCGAGGCGGTGTTTCACAAACCAGAATTCGGAAAACCTCCGCTGTTCGGTGCGCGCAGCTGGCTCAGTGCGAACGGAATTCACGGTCTCGATGCGCTCATCTTTATGATGGGCGGCCTGCCCGAGCACTTGACGGCGCTGGCGGGCGAAGCTGGTGCCGCGGTGCCGTATACTTTTTCCGCTCTCATGCGCTGGCGCGACGGCAGTCAGGGGGTGTTTCTCTGTAACAACAATGCCGGTTCGCGCCGCGAAGAATATGTTTTCCATGGCCTTGGCGAGACGTGCACGATAGATGAAACCGGTCTCACCGTCGAAAAGGACAACACCGTAGCTAAAACGCCATTTCCCTCTGTCGGCGACGGAGTGACGGCGGAACATGAATCTTTTCTTCAGGCAATTCGCAGCGGTGTCGAGCCACTACACAGCCTCGCTGCGATAGCACCCTCCTTATTCCTTGCCGAACTGATCGAAAGCGGTTTCAGCGGATCTGTGGATCTGCCACAGCCGGCACCTGTCGATATTGTCCGTGTCGCTATCCCGCGGATGGGTGATTCCGCGGCGAAATCCATCCTGGTCGCACCATCTGTCGAGTTGCAGGCGCCGCTTGCGCGTCTGTTGCCTCAATATCGACTGGTTTCTCTGGAGGATGTTCGAGGATCTGCCGGCGAGCGCCCCGATATTGCGGCGGCAATATTGGGCCGTGGGTCATCCCCTTTGCAGCCGGAGATATTGGCCAAGCTGCCGCGACTTGGCGTTGTGGGCATCATGGCCTTATCGCTTGCACGTCACGAGCCCGAGGCGTTGCTGGCGCGCGGCATCACCTTGCTGAACGCAAGCTCGGCCTATGCCGAGAGCGTGGCTGAATTTGCGCTCGGGCTGGCTATTCTGGGGCGTCGCCGCGCCTTTATCTCTCATCAGGTGATGCGTGCGGGCGGGTGGGGAATCGTACCGAAAGTGCCGGGCCTTAAGGGATTGGTGAAGCGGACGGCACTGAATGTACGTCCCGCCGTCAAGGCGCTCGGACTAGAATCGTTTTTTCTGGGTATCTGGAGAGCGGCAAGGCCGCTGATCGAGGTGCCGGGAGCCCGTGCAGTCGTGGCACGCGATCTACGAGGGGCCACCGTTGGATTGATCGGCTGGGGTGCAAATGCGCATGCCTTTGCAGAGCGTCTTGCGCGCGCAGGGTCGCGGGTGCTGGTGTACTCCGAACATGCGGCGGATGACGAAATTCGCGCTACCGCAGCCACGCCCGTCTCTCTCGCGGAAGTGTTGGCAGCCGACATCGTGTCTCTGCATCGCGGCCTCAACGAAAGCACACGGCATTGTCTGGGTGCCGTCGAGCTTGCGAAGTTGCGCGCGGGTGCGGTTCTGATCAATGTGGCGCGAGGCGCGCTGATCGAGCCGACCGCTCTTCTTGCGCGCCTGAAGCAGGGCGACATCTTCGCGTGCCTGGACACTTATGATGAGGAACCTCTGATTGCCTCGCACCCGTTGCGCGACCTGCCCAATGTGTTTCTCACGTCGCATATCGCGGGCGGCTCGCCCGATATGCACGCTGTGGCCGCCGAGGAGGTGGTGCAGAAAGTGGCCGGCTATCTGGCGGGTGATATCGCGGGTTCCATTTCGGCGGAACGCTTGCGCACGATGACGTAGATGACGGCGCAGCGAATTGAGTCGGCAGCTGAGCGAATAACGAGGGTGGCCACACCCTTCCATCGCCGCTATCTTGCCCTCGTCGAGGAGATAGAGCGAAAGTTCCCCGTTGCCCATTGGAGAAGCGGCGATGTGGACATGTGGCCGTTGGCTCGCATGGATCTGTACCTCGACATGTACTGGGCCAATGCGGGAGGCTCTCTGTTCGCATCGCGTCCGTTGCCCTTGCGCGCTATCGAACGCATCGCAACACCGCTCATCAATTTATGGAAGAGCCGGCACGATCTTTCGCATTGGGTAGCGCGCCCCAAACCCTCGTATGCGATCTTTCTGGGCGACGGCGTGTCGCTGGACCGTGTGGAGGATGGGTGGCAGGACCGCTATGGTGAGCCGCTGATCGCTGCGCTGCAGAAGCGCGGCCTCGGGACATTTCTGATGGAGAGCGGCGATCTTAGCAGCTTGCCGTGGCATCGACCCACTTTTGCCGCGAACGTGATCGCGGCGCAGGGTTCGCTGGCTCGCTTCGCCGCAACCACACCGGCCGACTTGCCGGACCACGAAGGAGTGATGGAGTTTCTTTCCCGCAATGGCGAACGCGCGCAATCTCTCGGTCGGGCTAGGCTTGCGCGCCGCGCAAGCACGGTCCTTGCGACCGCGTCGGCATTCGAGCGGGTGTTGCGGGTCGTAAAGCCCAAGATGGCGTTCGTGGTCACCTACTACGCCGACCTTGGGCCGGCCTTCGTGCTCGCGTGCCGGCGTCAAGGTATTTTGTCCGTTGATCTGCAACATTGCCCACAGGAAGGTGCCCATAAGGCCTATGGTTGGTCTGCGCTGCCGGATGAGGGATATGCGACGTTGCCTGCCGTATTCTGGAACTGGACGGAAAAGGATGCGGCTTACATCCGGCGATGGACAAGCACGCTTGCCGCACCGTGGCATCGCAGCGTGCATGGCGGCCATACTCAGCTAGTTTCCTTTCTGGACGACAGCGACCCAAGGACCTTGGATTGGGACGCGAAGTTCCATGCGATAGCCAAGGGCGCTGCCTATGAGCGAGAGATTCTGGTTGCCCTGCAGCCAGTCGGTGGTTATCGCGCGCAATGGGATGCCCTGGCTGCGCAGATTGAGGCTGCACCTCTCGGATGGCGATGGTGGATTCGCCGCCATCCTTCATCGCGCGGTTATCAAGACGCGGAATACCTGCGCCTGGTGTCGCTGCGCATGCCCAACGTGATCGTCGATGAGAGCCTGTCTGTACCGCTTCCGGCGCTGCTTCGGCACATGAGCGTCGTCGTGTCGCGCTTCTCGGGCGCATCGGCGGAAGCGGCCGCATTTGGCGTGCCGGCACTTTTCCTGAGCGAGGAGGCCCGCGGGCAATTTTCCGAGCTCATAGATCACGGACTCGCATCGGTCATTGACATTCAAACGCTCAACGCGGAAATTGCGCGCGTGCGTTCCGTGCCCGTGCGGCCGACGCTGGTCCGTCAGCCGAACATCGATGAGACATTGCTGCATCTGGAAGAGATCGCGCGCGATTATTCGCAGGTGTGCCGCAGCGCCGGGAAAGGACGGACGCAATGAGATGCCGGTCTCATCACTGTAAGGATTTTAGCAGATGGCCCTGCAGCTCATTGGCTAGGCTCTCGATGTAGCTCGATGTCAAGTGATCGCCATCCCGGAACTTGACGATGTCCCCTTGCTCCGTCGCGCAGGTATCGCTGCCGCAGATGGCATCCGACATGTTGACGACTTTGACATTGTCGATATTCGCCGCGGCGCGCAGCTCTGCCTGATAGATATCTGAACTCAATGCCTTTGCTCGGGGCAATGGAGGACAAGTCGCGTGACCGTTCCATTCGAACTGTGCCAGGCATGACGGCACATCGTAATCGGCATGGGGCGTGTCCCTGATCAGTCTGACGGCAACGCCGTGCCGTGCCAAGGCAAGAAAAGTGTCTCTCGATCCCTTCTCCCAGTCGGAGACGTCGATGAGTTTCGAACTATCGCGCTGCCGGTAGAGCGACGAGGTGGACACGATGACCATGTTCGGATGAATATGATCGATTGCCGCTATTGCCAGCTCGCGCCATCGTTCACATGCCTCTATGGCTCCCGCGTTGCGCAGAATTTTGATATTCATGGGAGAGCAGGCGGATTTCACGACCGTCACCAGCTTCCAGTGCCGCGATTCGGCGATATCCTTCAATGCTGGGAACCATTGTGCGGCATGTGAATCGCCAAAAAGCACCATCGTCGATTCCGGATGGGAGATTTCTCCGTAAGAACACAGTTTCGGGGCGGCATCGATCAAATCGGCCGTGCATCCGGTCGCATAGAAGGAAGGGACATCGTTGCGCACTTGATTGAATTTGCGAAACTGCGTCGAATGATTCAATGCCACCCACCACGTCGCCATAGCTGCCACGCTGGCCGTCATGGATAGCGCTACGATCCCAAGGCTCAGCCGCGGCCTCGGCACTAGGAATAAGTTGAATCGGACGGGATTTTCAACCGCGACATGAGTGACAACCGCCAATGCAATCGCCAATCCAATGCATGCAGCACGGACCGCGGCAGAGTTATCATGAAGAATTTCCGGCACGATCATCAGCACCGGCCAGTGCCACAGATAGAGCGAATAGGAAATCCCCCCGAGATATTGCATTGGGCGCCACTTCAGCAGGTGAGCCGCGAAAGAATTCGGAGCGCCTGCTCCGGCCTGAAGTGCGGCGAGAGTGGCGAGAACGGGAATCGCGGCGATAGACCCCGGGAAGCTCCCGCCATCCCCAATCCATACGCCGGACAGCACCAAGGCGATCAGACCCGCGCCCCCGAGCCACTTACACAGATTCTCGCGCGCCAGCAGCCAATGCCGGGGCGCAAAGGCGAGCAAGCCGCCAATGCTGAACTCCCACGCACGGGATGGGGACTGGTAGAAAGCCATGACTTGATTCGACGACGTCAGCCAGATGCAGCCGATGAACGAGATGATCGTTACCGCGGAAATTACCAGCACTCGGATTCGGACGCTCCTGACGGCTTTCGTCAGAAGTAGGAGGAAAATCGGCCATGCAAAATAAATCTGCTCCTCGACAGCCAAAGACCAAGTGTGAAGCAACGGACCAGGCGTCAAACCTTGAGCAAAATAATGCAGTTGGATGTGGGCGAAATATAAATTACTACAATAGAGAGTCGTTGCCAGAGCAGCCTTCAAGACCTCGATTTGCGCAATCGGACTGGCGACAATGATTTGAAGCAGGCAAACGACCACTACCACCAGACTCAATGCGGGCAGCAGGCGGCGCACCCGTCGAGCGTAGAACCTGGGCAGGTCGATTGTGCCCGATGAATCGAGTTCCTTCGTCAGCAGGCCGGTGATCAGATATCCCGACAGGACGAAGAAGATATCGACGCCGATGAAGCCTCCGGATAAAAACGGCAAACCGGCGTGATACAGCACCACCAGACAGACCGCAATGGCTCGCAATCCCTCGATGTCCGGACGGAACGTAATGCTCGAGGATCGATTGAACTTTGCCAATTGCGAACCTAGATTCTCCACGATGTTCTCATTTCCGTCCGTACATTCATCATGGTAGGAGCTTACAACGCTTGAGTTCCGCTAGAATGCGCTGTGCAACCAACTCGTTTCCATTCGCCAGCAAATGACCCGTATCGAAGTACACAGTATCGGATACGCCCGCGAAACTCTTGGTGCTCAAGTCCGCCACGCAGGATTTGCCTGATAGTTCGTCCGTATCGGCGAATTTCCCAAGCAGTGGTCGCACGGTTTGATAGAAGACCTCACGCTCTTGTTTGACGACACCGCCCGCCGGCGGAGCGGTCCTCGCTTCCGTTGCAGTGTATGTCTTTCCATCGATCCCGACGATCGGTTGTAAGAACGATGCGAAGTGAAATCCTTTTTGCCTCGCGATGAACAACATTCGTTCATGGTTCTCCATATAGACATGTGCAGCCTCGACGGACAGTTCCGGACTGTACGGTGGGTCATGCGGTGCGTCATTGCCCCTGTCATGAAAGGCGTTGGCTACTCGGTCGATCGAGTAATGCAGCACCCGGAAGGTCGAAAAACGAGTCAACCACCCGAGCAGGCGGCCGGAACTCAGTCTCGCGAACAAGCCGAACGAGCCGCTTGGCGAAAAACTCGCATTCACGCGATCCTCATTGTCTTGTTGCGACGCCGTTCGGTAGGGACGAGTACGTGGGGCTCCGGCAATGGTCGCCGGCAGAAGCTGTGCATCGTTCCAGCCGTCATACGCAATGACCAAATCGGGCTGGAACCTCAGCAAGTCGGCAATGAGTAGCAGGTATTCCTGATCGGACGCAAAATGCGAAATTCCGCCGTTGATGACTTCTACTTGACTGGATGTTCCGGCGAACTCCCGCTCCAACAACAATTGCAATTTTGACGGCAGGCTCTCGAGCGGACTATCCACACCGATTCCTTCGACCGTCGAGCCGCCCAGCATGATCACGCGGAATACACCGGCGGGCTTGTGCAACGAGTAATGATGACCGAGGCGGGCGACAGGCGGAAAACCATACTCATCGGTCATGAACCAGAACGTCTCGTCGTCGGCATTGATGGAGTCCGCTCTGTTGGGTCGCCGCATTGACCTAACGACCATAAAATTCGGTACTAGGCGCGTGCCCAGCAGTCCATCGGCCTGAAGTCGATCTAAATAACTGGAATAAAGATGTACATGCTGTGACGTAAGCTGGTGGATCTCCGGGGTATCACGATGACCGGTGCGTGCGGAAAAACGCAGAGACGTTGCAAAAAAATCATCGGGGTTCGCGTGTCCAGTTTTTACTATTACGATCGCTAGCAATGAGTCGCACAACAGCCATGTGATCGACAGGGCCAGAATCAATATCAGGCGGCTGAGCGGCCCTTTGCGGAACCACTGTTCGAAACGGTTTTCGTTGGGTGTCACTTTGCGGGGATCTCGGGCGCGATTCAATCGCGTGAAGGCAGTCTTGCGATCAAGGCCAGCATGCTTGGCCGGATGTGCTTTAGCACCCGCCGGCGACTGCTGCGGTGCTTGGCAAATGGTTACTCGGGTAGCAGTTTACATCGCTCGAGTTCCGTAAGGATATGCTGTGCAACTAGCTCATTCCCATACGCCAGCAAATGACCGGTATCGGCATACACCGTATCGGTTACACCGGAGAAGCTCCTTGTGCTTATGTCCGCCACGCAGGATGTGCCGGATGCCTCGTTTGCCATGGCAAATCTATCAAGCAATGGACGCACCGTTTGATAAAAGGTCTCACGCTCGTGCTTGACCGCAGGCGAAGCGTATTGAGCTTCGATGGCCGTGTATACCTTTCCATCGACTCCGATTATTGGTTGCAGGAATGATGCAAACTGAAAGCCCTTCTGCTTGGCGATGAACAACATTCGTTCACGGTTTTCAATATAGATTTGCGCGGCCTCAACGGACAGCTCCGGCTTGTATGCTAGGCCATGGTTCACGGCATCGCCCTTCCCGTGGTAGTGTTCGATGACTAGATTGATAGAGTAGTTCAGCAGCCGAAAGGTCGCAAAGTGACTAAGAAAGTCGAGCATGTGACCGGCGCCGACCGTCGCAAATAGGCCGAACGATCCGGTCACGGAAAAACTGGCATTCACACGATCCTCATTGTTTTCCTGTGATTCCGATCGGAAGGGACGGGTTCGGGGAGCTCCCGCAATCGTGTCGGGCAGATTGTGGGAGTCGTTCCAGCCATCATAGGCGATCACCAAATCCGGCTCGAACTGCAACAGATCGGCAATCAGCAGCAGGTATTCCTGATCCGAAGAAAAATGGGCTATGCCACCGTTGATGACTTCAACCTTCTTCGACGTCCGCGAGAGTTCCCGCTCAAGCAGCAATTGTAGTTTTGACGGCAGGCTTTCCAGGGGGCTATTGACGCCGGCTCCCTCGACGGTCGATCCCCCCAGCATGATCACACGGAATACATTGGCGGGCTTTCGCAACGAGTAGTGATGACCAAGGTGGGCGACGGTCGGGAAACCATATTCGTCCGTCATGAACCAAAAAGTTCTGTTGGCTGCGTAGGCGGAGACCGTCGCGTTGCCCCACCGATCGGGTGTGAAAGTCAAAAAGTTGGGTATCAGGCGTGCGCCAAGCAGTCCATCGGCTTGAAAGCGCTCCTGATATGCCGGGTAAATCCGGGGGTGCCCCGCCAATAATTCGCGGATCTGCGGGATGTTGCGACGCTCGTCATGAACGGGCGACAGCACGGATGTTACGAAAAAGTCCTCTGATTTTGCATGCCCTCGGTTTACGATCAGCACGGCGACCAGGGAATCACACAGCAGCCACACGAGGAGCAATGCGAGCATCAATAGCAGTCGATTGAAGGGCCCTTTGTCGAACCACTGTTCGAAACGGTTTTCATTGGTCGTCACTTGCAGAACTCTGACGCCATTCAATCCGGTGCGAAAGCGTTTTTGTAGTCGAGTCGCAGCGAGGTGTTCTGCTTGGATTTCTCCAGGCGGCAATGCTCGACGAATAATTCGTCGATTTCGCTGCCCATGAAACATCGGAACGCATCCTCAGGAGTATTCACGATGGGTTCGCCGCGTACGTTGAAACTCGTGTTGACCAGCACGGGGCACCCCGTGAGGTATTTAAAACGGCGGATCAGCGCGTGAAAACGAGGATTCGTCTCCTCATGTACGGTCTGAATTCGCGCAGAATAGTCCACATGAGTTACCGCAGGAATGTCGGAACGAGGCACGTTGAGCTTGTCGATGCCGAATAAGTCCCGTTCCGCAGCGGTCATGGTGCGACGATGGGAGGGCTGCACCTGGGCGACGAGCAGCATATAGGGTGAGTTGACATCGCAATCGAACCAGTCCGCCAGGTCTTCGCGTAATATTGCCGGGGCGAACGGCCGGAATGATTCTCGGTATTTGATCTTGAGATTGAGCATTTTCTGCATCGTGGGCGAGCGAGGATCCGCCAAGATGGATCGCGCGCCCAAGGCGCGGGGCCCGAATTCCATCCGGCCCTGAAACCACCCGACCGCCTTGCCAGCGGCCAATGCCTGAGCGGCAGCCTCGATCAAATCCGCTGTCGCCAACGTGGTGTAGTGAGCGCCGCTTTCCTGCAACCGGGTCTCTGCATCCGCCGCCGTATATTCCGGCCCCAGGTGTGCACCCTGCATGGCGTCTCCCCCGTTTACTGGCTTTTGCAGGGCGCCTCCTTCCTGGTAGTAGGCAAACAGCGCGGCTCCGAGAGCACCGCCAGCATCTCCGGCGGCCGGCTGAACCCACATATCATCGAATATGCCGGCGCGCAGAATCTTACCGTTCGCCACGCAGTTCAGTGCGACCCCGCCTGCTAAACACAGCTTTCGCAGGCCGGTCTCTCGCGCAACCGATCCGGCGAGCCGAAGCATGATCTCTTCGGTAACGGCCTGGATCGACGCTGCGATATCCATGTGAAAAGAGCCCAATGGGTCTTCCGGCCGCCGAACCGGCTGGCCGAACAGCGCCGCAAAACGCTCGTTGGTCATCGTCAACCCGGTACAGTAGCCGAAGTAGGACTGGTCGATGCGGAACGTGCCGTCTTCCTTCAGATCAATTAGTTTATCCAAAATCTTGTTGACGTAGCGGGGTTCGCCATACGGCGCAAGGCCCATCAATTTGTATTCGCCGGAGTTGACCCGAAATCCCGTGTAATAAGTAAATGCGGAATACAATAGACCCAGTGAATGTGGGAAATGCATTTCCTTGACGATGTCGAGTCTCTTGCCCGATCCGATCGCCAGCGACGCTGTCGCCCACTCGCCTACACCATCGAGGGTGAGGACCGCGGCCTCCTCAAACGGCGACGGGTAGAACGCCGACGCAGCGTGTGAAAGGTGGTGCTCGGAAAACCGCAGCTTGGCGGTACAGTCGAAATCCGCGTCGTACTTCCTTAGCGCCGTGCGTAGGATTTCCTTTTGGAAGAGCTTTTCCTTGAGCCACAAAGGCAGCGCCAGACGGAAGCTGTTGAAGCCGCGTGGCGCATGGCTGAGATAAGTCTCGAGCAATCTTTCGAATTTTAGGAAGGGCTTTTCATAGAAGATTACGAGATCTACATCTTGCAGGCGGCAACCCGCCTCGGTGAGACAGTAGGCGATCGCATGCTCTGGGAAGCGCAGGTCGTGCTTGCGACGCGTAAAGCGCTCTTCTTGTGCGGCGGCAATTATACGCCCGCCGGCAACGAGCGCGGCTGCGCTGTCGTGATAGAAAGCGGAGATCCCGAGGACCCGCAGATCAGAAAAGGGCATATATGAACGGTGCCAACGCCGAGCCTTGGCTGACCACCGTGAGCACCGCCACGAGCACCATGATGATGACAATGGGATAGAGCCAATATCGCTTTCTGGCCCGAAGGAATTGCCATAGTTCAAGGAGAATTGACATGGTGCTCGCTAAAACTGTTTCTTGAGCGATTCCGCGTCCACCACCACCGTCCGATCGCGCCGAATCCAGTAGCTGTCCAGTTCAGGATCAAAGCGCAAAGCCAGGCCAGAACTTCCAGTCACCCTGCGCAACAGGGCTATGGGAGTGATGACAAGCACAAAGACGATTGCCATCAAGGCCGGTGTCGTGACTCTATGTAGCAATGATCCTATCAATGACCAGACCCGATTCAGGGGTCCGAGCACTCGAGGCTGCGTGAGGGCAATTGTCAGAACGATCAATCCCAAGACCAGACTCCACCCACGTACATGCCCATGCCGAAGCAGGGGCGCTGCACCAATCACCAGAAACAGTGCTGCGAAGGTCAGCCCGAACGATCGGGGAGACGCGGTCTTGGAATCGATGCTATCGCGGAGATTCTCGTGAAACATTCCAAGGTCGATTTTTGGCTTTGACAACAGCCACCTTTGCCTGGTCGGCCCGGCGAGTACAATTGCGGAGAGCATAGGGTATTTCGATGCCGCAAACTAGCCGGATTCTCGACGATGCGCGACGATATCTCGCAATGGCATGTTTTGCGCGCGGCAATCAGAATACCAGCATTCCGGTGCGGTTCGTGCTTAGCTTGGCGTGGGAATTTGCGGTGCAGATGGAGACTTGATGGTCAATTGGATGCTGGCGTGCGTGCGCAAACTAGGTGAAAAGCCGCTCGTGCAGATGACCGTCGCGTGGACGTTTCTCGCTGCCCTGGTCGCAGTGTTCATAGTGCACACCATTATCCCGGCTGCCGGCGAGCTGACCGATGGATTTCTCGGCTACTACGTCGGCGCAGAGACCATTAAGAATGGAGAACCTGGCACTCGTTTGTACGACGAGAAGTGGTTTTCAACGCGGGTCAAAGAGGTCAGTGCGGACCAGGTCACCGATATCTATCTGGTCAACACGCCCATTTTGGCGGTAGCGTGGCTGCCACTGGCCCATTTGCCGGTCAATGAGGCTCGCAGCATGTGGGTCTGGCTGAGTGTCCTCTGGCTGGCGGTTGCGATCGGGTTGGTGACGACCCAGCTGTTGTCGTCTGCGCAATTATGGGGGCTTGCCGGGATCACGGCTTTGTTCACGCTTCCGGCGCCGGCCCGGGAACAATTCTATTCCGGTCAAATGTACTCATTCTTGCTGCTGCTGCATGTCATTGGTTGGCGGGCGTATACACGGCGTCAAGATGCCACGGCCGGCATCGCGCTGGGTTTAGCCATAGCACTCAAGCTGTCCGGGTGGCCAATCGGGCTGTTGATGATTGCGCAGCGCCGATGGACAGCGGTGGGATGGTCGATCGCTATCGGTGTCGGCGCCGCCATTGTGACGCTGCCATGGGTGGGGATCGATGCGTGGCAAACCCTCTTCAGCGTCGCGATGCCGAAGGTAGTGCGATGGCCGGCCGCGACGTTGACGGCTTACCAGGACACTACCGGCTTTTGGCAGCACTGGTTGCGATACGACGCAAAATTGAACCCGAATCCCATTGTGAATGCCCCAATATTGGCGAGCTTTCTCAACCTCGGCACGACCGCTATCGCCTGTGCCGCACTGGTTGTGCGCCGGCGGCCCGCTTATGTGAGTTTTGCGGCCGCTGTGGGGCTGATAGAGCTATTGAGTCCTGTCGCTTTGCAGTACCACTACATCTTGGTGCTGTTGCCGCTGGTCGTGTTGTGGCACCAAGCGTTGTCCCTTCGCTCCTCGGGAGCGCTGTGGTGCGCCTTGGCGGCGACCTTCCTGCTTGCCTGGCCGATGAACTACAAGGCGCCTCACCCCGGTTGGGCGGTGCTGCTGAGCTACCCGCGTTTGATCGGCGGCTGGATTGTGTTCACCGCGCTAATGATAGCTTGGCGCAGCGAGCACCCGGTTACTGCGGCTCGATCCAACCCATAGGAGCCTGGCGGAAACTGGTATGGTGAGTCACGGTACGGTTCCCCTGTGCGTTGATCTCGATGGAACGCTGATTCCAGTCGACACACTGCACGAAAGCCTTCTAGGCCTTGCGAAGAGTTCGCCCTTGGCGCTGCTGCATTTGCCGGTGTGGCTGTATTGCGGGAATGGAGCCTTGAAGCGTGAGGTGGCGGTACGCACCAAAATCGACGTGGGGCGGTTGCCATACAATGCGCCATTGCTGGATTGGCTCAAAGCCGAGCGGGCTGCCGGTCGTCGCCTGCTTTTGGTTACGACAACCGATTCCAGCATTGCTGACGAGATCGGAGCACACCTTGGCCTGTTCGATGAAATCATCGCAAGCAGTGCAAAGCTCAACCTGTCGCAGGAATCTAAGCGAATTGCGCTAGTGGAGCGCTTCGGCGAGCGAGGTTTCGATTACGTGGGAAACTCCAAGTTCGACGAACGAGTGTGGAGTTCCGCACGCAAGGCAATCGTCGTGGGGACACCACGTCAGGTCGATAGGGCGCGCCGATTGACCGAGGTGGAACGGACTTTTCCCACGGGTAGCCCGACGCTTCTACTATGGGTCAAAGCAATACGGATACACCAATGGGTAAAGAACGCGTTGGTGTTCTTGCCGGCGATGCTTGCACACAAAATCCTGCAGCCGCAAGTTTTTCTGGACTCGTTAATGGCGTTTGTGGCTTTCTCACTCTGCGCTTCCAGCGTCTACGTGGTTAACGATTTGCTCGATCTTGCGATCGACCGACACCATCCGCGCAAGCGGAATAGGCCATTCGCCAACGGCCGTTTGTCCGCGCAAAGCGGCGTCGCCGCTTCCGGCGCGCTGTTAGCTGTTGCATTCTGGTTGGCATTCTCCGTCGGATACCGATTCGCAGCCGTGTTGGGGGGGTACTATGCGCTGACTTGGGCCTATTCGTTGCGGCTCAAGCGTGCTGCGCTCGTGGATGTCATGACGCTGGCGGCTCTGTATACCATCCGTTTAATCGCGGGGTCCACGGCCACATCGATTCCGTTGTCTTTTTGGTTGCTGGCGTTCTCCATATTCATATTCCTCAGTCTCGGTATCGTGAAGCGATATACCGAAATCAGTGATACGGCCCAGGCCGGCAACTCCATAATCCACGGCCGGGGTTACGGCGTCGCTGATCTGCCTCTCTTGCTCAATCTTGGTGTGGCGTCCGGGTATTGCGCCGTGGTCGTGGTGGCCTTCTATATCAACAGCGTGGACTCGCTAGTCCTTTACCATCACCGAAATCCGCTTTGGCTCGTGTGTCCGCTATTGCTCTACTGGATCAGCCGCATCTGGCTATTGACCACCCGTGGGGAAATGCACGATGACCCGATCGTGTTTGCATTGCGCGATCGAATCAGTCTGCTCGTTCTGGGAATCATCGGATTGATTGCCCTGATCTCCGTTTAGGGACCTAACCATCCGGCGCACTCTGCCGCGAACCGCGTCCCGTCTTTTCCATGACGAAACGAACCAGGGCCGAATAGAACGAGTATGCAAGAACCAGGCAACGGTTGGTAATCGATCGACGAAACAACAGGATCCGTCCCCTTTGCTCGATGACATTTGTCGAGCTGTGTCGGTAGGCGGGGAAGCCATATCCAAAATCGACGCGTGTGAACTCACCGCCGTCGATCAAATCCTTGAGAACCAGCTGCCAGAGCGTCGTTCCCGGCGAGAATCTCTTCAGTGACGGGTCATGGACAAATCTATCGATCCTAAAAGTCTTGCCGGCCTTGGTGCCCAGCAACAGTCCAACTATGTCCTCTCCGGATTGAAGTACGTAGCAATGAAGGAGGCCGTGTTGGGACAGACGTACATATTCTTCTTTGCGAAAAACAAAGTTGAATTTTTTTTCAGTCGGCAATTTTTCCATTGCCTCAAATAAATAGTGAAGGTCCTCCTCTTTGGTGATGACGACCAATCGAAGGGCATGCCCGCCATGGGCTTGCAGCAGCCGCTCTTGACGCATTAGGTTATAGCGTTTTTTCCGAGTTAGCTTTTTGTAGTACTCATCCATCGACTTCGGCAGGGGCACGCAATGCCATTCGCGAAATCCATCCACAACCAGAGTGTGGTAAAGGCTGCGAATCGTCGGCGAAGTTTGCAGATGGCGCCAAAGATAACTGGTCGACGGGACCGCATCCATGTAAATGACCTGTGATTCCGGGTAATGCCGGGTGAATGCGAAGAACAATTCGTCGAATGCGCGCGGATCATCAGGGATCATCGGCTCGCTGCCTAGGATACCGATGCTCCTACGCCCTATCTCAAAGAACGTACGTGCCCGGAATGTAAACTGCAGACGATAGGTCCATAGCTTTAGCGGCACGACGCCAACTATTGCGTCCGTCCGTCTATTCTTGACCGTCAGGATAACGAAACGGCCGTCCCGGTTACCGTCCTGGAGGTAGTCAAAGTAGCTGGGGCTCTGATAGACCGCTGCGGACGATTCCCGCGAGGATGCGAACAGTTCCCAGGGTCCTCGGAGCAGCGTTGACCGGTGATCGTCCTTCCATGCCGAAACCTCATATTCTTGATCCGTCGTCAGTGCCATTTCTTCCGATTGAGTGCGCCGTTCCTGATCCGGCGCGGCAGATGATACGCCAGATGAATGCAGCTGCGTTTGGTGTGCTACCGCGATGCACAACAGCCCCGAATAGGCAATTCCCTAGGTTAGTCGCAGGGTCTCACCTCAATCGTATAGAATCCATCCGAGGGGTGGATGTTTCGAAGAGGACTAGCTGGGCCCAATGGCAGAAAGACCGGATTTCTTTATTGTGGGTGCCGCCAAGTGCGGAACAACAGCGTTATATCAATATCTTTCAAAACATCCGTCGGTATTCATGCCGGACATGAAGGAGCCGAAATTCTTCTGTACGGATCTGAGGACAGAGGGAGGAATACGCACCTACGACGAGTATAGGGCCCTTTTTGCGGCCGCATCGGCGGAACGGATAACCGGTGAGGCGTCCTGCTGGTATCTCTATTCCAGAATAGCGATAGAGCGCATCATGACGCACAATCCAGAGGCGAAAATTATAGTGATGTTGCGCTATCCGGTAGACGCCGCGCATTCTTTGCACGCGGCGGCCTGGGGCTACAACCATGAAAATATAGGGGATTTTGAGGCTGCCTGGCGCGTCCAGGCGGCGCGCCTGTCAGGCAAGCACATGCCGCGCCAGTGGCCCGAACCAGCTACTCTCCAATATGGCGCGATGTACCGCTATGCCGAACAAGTGCGCCGAGTGCTGGACCATGTTCCGGAGAGGCAGCGCCACTTCATCATCTATGAGCATTTTTTTGCCGATCCTCAGCGCCACTATGCTGAGACTCTCGCGTTCTTGAATCTAGCCCCGGATGAAAACGCCACATTTTCGGTCGTCAATCCCGCCATAGGACCCAGGTCGCTCTTGCTCGATCAATTGCTGCGTAAACCGCCGCGTTGGCTTAAGGATCTATATAGCGTGGTACGGCCGGTTGGCCATATAACCGGATTCTATCCGGCCAAGGTTCTTTGGGCGTTCAATTCCGTCCCGCGACAAAAATCTCCGCTGCGCCCGGAATTCAGAAAGGAACTCGACCGATACTTCGCCGACGACATTGCAGAACTCGAAAAGCTGCTCGGCCGGCGCCTTTGGCGCCAGACTTCCGGTGAAAGCGGTATCGCGAGCGACCAAGATGCGATTCGATTCAACGTCGCTTAGGGAACGTTGACCAATCGCCTAAACGTTTCTGAATTACCAAGCAGTTCACTATAGGTTCCGCTTCCAGTGAGCTTTCCCTGATCGAATTCGAAGATCACATCGCATGTCCGCACCGAGCTCAATCGGTGGGCGATCAGGATGATCGTATAGCGTCCCCGCAATCTGAGAATGGTCGTCATCAATTCATGTTCCGTCAAACCGTCCAGCGCATTCGTTGCCTCGTCCAATATGAGAACGGAGGCGTTGGTGTACAGCGCGCGCGCGATACCGATTCTCTGACGCTGGCCGCCGCTCAACCGCATGCCCCGCTCGCCGATCATATGGCCGTATCCGTCGGGTATAGTGCCGACGAACTCGTCGAGCTGCGCAAGCTCAGCGGCTTTGACTAGCCTCTCGCGATCGATTGCCGCATCGGCGACACCAAGTGCAACATTTTGCGCAATGGTCGCGTCGAGCAGGAAAATATTCTGCGGGACATAGGCAATCCTGGATTGCCAGGCTGCACGGTTTGAGTCATCGAGGACGATGCCGTCGACTTCTATCCGGCCGGTTTCCGGTACGAGCAAACCCGCTATCAAATCGACCAGCGTTGTCTTTCCGGAGCCGTTTGCGCCGACCAAGCCAACGGCGGCCCGCGCAGGGATACGCAGCGTTACATCGCAGGCGGCCGCAGGACGTTCTGGTTCGTAATGAAAGGAAACTTGTGTGAGGCGGATCTCCCGCTGCGGTCGCTCCTGCCAGGAAGAATCCGCCGCGCCGCCGACGTTATTCCGTGCGCGCGCAAGACGCAGGTCCGGAGCGATGGAGGCGAAGCCAGCCTGTTCGCCTCGAATCCTGACGACCGAGGTAAATGCCTGCTGCAGGGTCGGCAGGAGCCTATAGGCTGCGAATCCAAGGAAGGTCAATTGTCCCAGCCAAGGACCGATGCCATCTTCGCGTCTGCCGGCCAGAAGAGCGACCAGGACCAGGCCCGCCACGGTGACGCATTCCATGACGTGCCGGGGGTTCTGGTAGACCAGCTGGGCATGGGCGGCCCCGCGCGCGACTGCCTGGCTCGACCGCTCAAAGTTGTCGCGGAAGAAATTTTGGATTCGAAGGACGAGAATCTCCTTGATGGCGCCGAGGCTCTCGTTGACTATCTTGGTTTGCTCGGTCAGGAAATTTATCTTGACCTGGCCGGTACGGAACAACAAGTTCCGTACCGCAAGGTAGATCAGCACGTAGCCTCCCGCCAAGGCGATCATCATCGCGGCGGCGACAGCCGGATTGAGCAACATCACCGATATGATGATAAATGCCGCAGTGGCGATATTCGTCACCAGCGAGAAAATGCTTTGCAGTATGTCGTTGCTAACCCGATTGGTCTCATGGATGATTTTGTTCAAGAGCGTCGCACTGTGCGTCTTTGCATGAAACACATAGGGCCGCGTGAGGTATTCCTCGAACAACGTGGACTGCAGATCGGTGCTGATCCAATAGGAAAGCCGGATCATTGCGAATGAGCCCAGGATGTTGATCAGGTTGGCGACCAGCACTACGGTCATGAACCCAAGTCCTAGCGCGATTTCGAAACTGCGCTTGCTCGAGAATCCGAAATGCATGTACAGCCAGTGCAGCGGACCGGGATGGCCGATCAATTGCGGATCGCCGAGAACGGCAAAAAACGGAGCGATCGATGCGATCCCCGTTACGGTCGAGCAGGCCATCAAGATCGAGAGGAACTGCGCCCACACCACCCATCGTCTTTGCCGCGCCGAAAGTACGCTCCAAATGTCGGACAGCAGGCTCATATCTCAGGTGCGTCCGACGATCTTCAAAGTCCCGACACGCGCGGATCCCACAAGCGGATGAATCTCTTCGAGAAGTCGAGTTCCCAGGGATTCCCGTAGCGCTGAAAGCGGTAGCGCCATGAGGCCAGCGTGCTCAGCGCGGACTTTCCCCAGTAGGGCGAGCGGACATCCGTAATGGTCGGAAATCTGCAGCCGAGCACGGTCGTGAAGTCGCGGATGCGGTTGCGCAGCCTCGGCGTCAGCCAGGGGACGTCGGTGTGGCACCAGTAGGTGATCCACTGCGGCTCCGCCCACTCATCGGCCGTTTCCGGGAAGACGATGGGGTTGCCGTCGCCATCTCGAAGTTCGGCAAGGGCGCGGTCGACTTGAGGAATCTTGCTGACCGGCCCGGCCGGAAGCGGGGCATAGACGTAGAGCATGATCTCTGTCTTGGGGTGCACGCGCTTGATGTGCCGGATGAAGTCGAAGGTTCTTTCCGTCTCGCCCTCGGGGTCCTGCGGCGGTGCCAGCATGAAGGACAGTTCCGGGATGACTCCATTGCTGCGGCATTTCTCGACGGCGGCCAGGGTCTGATCGGTGCTGGTTCCCTTGCGAACATCGTGCAGCAGCCAATCGCTCGGGGATTCGGCGCCGATGTAGGCCATGCGCAGACGGCTCTTGCGGACCAGAGCCCAGGAACGATCCGAAAGATTGAGCAGGGCATCGGAGCGCGCGAAGCACCACCACGGCAGCTGGAATTTCGCCAGTACTTCGAGCAACGGGGCCGTGTCCTCCTCGCGGTCGAAGAAATTGTGATCAAAAAATTGAACGGCATCGACACCGAGGTGCTTGGTCAGGAACTGCAGATCCTGTTCCAATCGTTGCGGGGCCGGTAATGCGGTCTTGCCGCGAAACATCGATGCCACCCCGCAGAAGGTGCAGCGAAACCGGCATCCCAAGGCGGCTTGATAGCCGGTGGTGTGGCGGCCGAGGAAGGTTCTGCCCAGATACTGGCGTGGGTTTCCCAGGCGTTCGTAAGGCAGCGCTCTTGCCAGGCTTGCCGCGGAAAAAGACCGATTCTTGTTGTGCACGATTTGATCGCCGGAGCGCCACGACAGCCCAGCGATTGCATCGAGCGGATTGCCGCCGCCGCTAAAAATAGCGTCGAGAACCTCGCGCAGCGTTTCCTCTCCCTGACCTCGGATCGCATAGTCCACATAGGGCGACTTCAGTGCCGGCTCCGCGCAAATGGAGGGGAAATGGCCACCCCAGATAATCGGGGTCGCCGGAAATTTTGCGCGGATGGCCCGCGATACCGCGATGGCGGTGCGAAGCTGGGGGCCGCCCATGACACTGACGCCAACTGCGTCGACTCGCCCGCCTTCGAGCGTGCGTAGCGTGGTGGAAACGAAGTCTCGGTCCACATTGCCGTCGATGATGCTCGACGTGTACATGCCGTCGAGGGAGGCGGACAAATTCAGGACCGCGAGAGGGAAGCGCGCACTGCGCCGCGAGGTGATCGTCGGATTGATCAGCAGGATATGCTTGAGCGGAGTCATGACAACCTTTGAACCGGAACCAGCCAGCGCGTAAACAGCATCTCGACGGGCCAACGGTAGTTGTTCTTGTCGCAGCGATACCGCGCCAGCTGCTGCAGCAAGCGCTTGCCTCGGGACACGCGCTTCCACGCGAGTTCATGGAAGAACTTGAAGCGCTCGATGAGCTCGAATTTCTCGGGCGACACCCAGGGCCCGGGTTCTCCGGCGACGTAGTCGAATTCGGCCCAGGCTTCGAGCGTCTCCGGCAAGCGAAAGCCGCGTTCGACGGCCTCGATGACCAGTGCGCTGCCCGGGTAGGGCTTGAAGTAGTAAATCGGCGTCAGGAAATCCGGGCTCATGGATCGCAATCTCTTGGCACAATCCAGGCTTGCCTGAATATCCGCATCGCTCTCGTCCGGGAAGCCGACGATGAAGGGGAAATGCCCCGCGATGCCGAATTTGAGCATCTTCTCCGCGACCTCGTAAACCTGCTCGATCTTGATGTCCTTGCGAATGCGTTTTAGTACCTCGTTGGAACCGGACTCCACGCCGACGAGCAGTCTGCGCAATCCCGATTGCTTGCAGCGCACCCAGACTTCGTCCGGCAACCGAATCCCCTGATCGGCGCGCATGGTGGCGGCCCACGTGATCTTCATGCCGGACTCGACGATCCGATCGGCGAGGGCCTCAACGCGATTGGCCTTCGTGAAGAAAGTCTCGTCCTGAAAGTTCACATCGTCGAAATGGTAGCGATCCCACAATTCCTTGAGCCTGAGCGCCATACGGACGGGTTCGAGGCCCACCCACTTGCGCCCATACACGAAGGGATCGGAGCAGAACGCGCAGCGGAAATTGCACCCTTGCGAGGATATGAAGTCGAGCTGCCGCTTACCCTTCAGTTCGAAATATTTTTCTACCGGGATCAGCCCATAGTCTTGAGCGCGGAACTGCTCGACCTGTGCCAGCGGCCGCGCCGGATTCTCTTGAATGGTGCCGTCGGCGAGCCGGATGGTGCAACCCGCGCATCCTTCCAGCGATTGTCCGGCGGCGAGCCGATTGACGATGTCCACGAAGGTTTCCTCGCCCTGTCCGCGGACAGTGACGTCAACCGACGGTTCCAGCAGACATTCGCGCGAGAACATGGAAGGATGCCAGCCTCCCCAGACGACGGGTACATTGGGGTGCTGTCGTTTCGCGGCGCGGGATATCCGCAGTGCATCGGAGATCGGCGCGCCCGTGAGCACGGTGATGCCGAGACACAGGGCATCGCCCAGGTGGGACAACACGGTGTTTTCCGCGTCCGGATCGATGCGGGCATCGATGATTACCACCTCATAGATGCTCGGATCTAGCTCCGAGCCAATGGCGAGCAGTGCCAAAGGCAGGGTAAAGAACACCGCCTGCGGATTGTAGAGCACGACCTTGAGCCGTTTGCTGCGCGTTGGCAGCGGCTGGTTGCCGAGAGGCGCCTGTGTGCGCTCAATCGGAAGCTTACTCGAATTGGTCGCCGCAGCGGTCATGCCGCCCTCCATGTCAAATTCGGAAATTCAAGTCCGGTCTCGCCGGCGCCTGCCTTGGACAGGAGCGCGGCAATATGGTTGTCCAGGATCTTCGGCCTGCCATCCACGCGGATTTCCGTCCAGTGCGAAGCCGGCGCCGCACACTGGGCGCAGTCCTCGTCCCCGTAGCGAACGATTCCGTCGATCAGCACCAGCCGCACATCGGCGCGTCTCGCCGCACCAAGACCCGTTCGAGCCGGAAGAATCAGAAGGTCGGCTCGCGCGCCCGCCCGCAGGTTGCCACGATCGGCTAGCCGCAACAAGCGCGCGCTGTCACGCGTCACCAGCGGTTCCAGGGCTGCCTCATCGAATCCGCCGATGTCGGCTGCGGCTCGCAGTTCGTCCAGCAGGTCGCGTGCGCCGCTGAGCCGAGAATCGGTGCCCAATGCGACGCGCCCCGATTGCAGCAGATCGGTTACCTGTGCCGTTTCGCCGAACAAGCTCAGGTTCGACGAGGGACACCAGATGAGTCCGGCGGATGCGCGCCCGAGCCGCATCCGCTGCGCATGATTCAGTGCGATGCCGTGCACCAGCAGCGTGTTCGGCCCTAGGCAGCCGAGTGCATCGAGACATTCGAATTCGTTTCGAGCTTCATCATCCAATCCTTCGGCGGCGTGGACTATCCAGGGCCATTCGACGGGGGTGTTCCGATACGAGTTCCTTACCTTGTCCTCGCCATCGATATACAAGGAGTGGGACCATCCATAGTCTTGGACCACTCGCACGGGATAATCGGCGCTCGACAAGAAAGGATAGAGCGGATCATGGTGTGCGACGGTGGTGACGCCGCTCAATAGATTCTTCACGCCGCCGATCATCAGGCGTTCATCCCGGGCGACGGCGACACTGGCCGCGAACACGGGGTCGGTGCGGCGGCGCGCATCGACCTCCGAGATCCAATCGCGCACATGACGATAGTGCTTGGATTCGCCGCGGGGCAGGCTGTTGAGCTGCAAATGATCGTGGGCGTTGATGAGGCCGGGAAATAGTCGATCGCCCTGAAGATCCACGACGGAGTCGCCGGGCTGCGGATCGGCGGCCAGGCCCGCGATTCGCGAGCCCACGATGCGCAGGCTGCCGATGTCACCTGCACTCAATCGGGCATTGATGAACGTCAGGCCGGCACCGCTCGGGGGCGACATCTGCGTCACTTGCGAGCTCGCACGATCAGCACAATCGGCACCCCATCCCAGCGCCGGTAGAAATTCTCCGATTTTGGAAATGGCTCACGCAGCTCCACGCCGACCCGTATCTCTCGAATGACGTCGATGGTCAATCCGGCGGCGGCGGCGGCTTCTCTCTGGGAGTCCAGGCCATAGTACTGGTGCGGCACGGTGCATGTCTCGTCGTTCTGATCCTTGAACGAGCGGGTGAGGCCCATCCGAGCTGCCTCGGGGTGAAAGTCGGAATACAACAGCGTGCCGTTCCCGCGAAGTACCCTCGCGACCTCGGCCATCCACGGGCGGATCCCCGATGCGTGACCGAGCGCAAGGCCTGATATCACGACATCGAAGGCATGGTTCGCAAAGGGCAGGTGCATCATGCTGGCGCACACCCGGTTGCTGGTCAACACCTGCTTCAGCATCGGCACACAGAAATCCACTGCCACGACCTCTGCTGCGTGCGTCTCGGCCAGCAGCCGAGAGTAGCGGCCCGTACCGCAGGCGAGGTCCAGCGCGCGGCGGCCGGCAACCTCGGGCCAGTGCTCGATCATGGCTTGCTGTTCGACCCGCATCAGCGGGTTGTGAGCGACGGGTGGGTAGAGCGGGGCCCAGCGCTCGTAGGCCTCGAGGGTCTCCGCGGCGAGCGCCTCTGCCGTCATGACAGCGGTCACGGTGAAGTCTCGAGCGCGATTGCCGGGTAGGGCACGGAGATCTCGGTGTCTTCCGGATCTCGCCACATCGAACAGACGCAAGTGCGGCATTCCGCGCGCCGGGCCGTGCGAATGTCCTGGCGCAGTGCGGCCATCCCGTCGCTGTTCAGCACGCTCGGCAAATCACGCCTAAGGCCGAGGCTGGTGGGCGCTACTCGAGCATCGGCCGGCCCCGAAATGAAGAAGCAGGGCTGCACGCCTCCGGTGGCGCCGATCACGGCGGAGAACTCCGGAGCGTTGCAATGGACGGGGGGATACTCCCCCTGGCCTCGGACGGCGGTGAAGTAGTGCAGAAGACGCCGCAGCTTTGCCGGGCTCTCGGCGATGAAGCCGCGGCGAAACTCTTCGCGATAATCGGCTTCCAAGGCATCGATGAGCTGTTCGAATATCGGTAGGTCCGCAGGCAGGAGTGCCAGATCGGAGGCAAAATCATCCGTACGCCCGAATGCGTGCGGATTGGCGACGTCCACCGCCAGAAAGGATACCTGGCGGGCGCCAAGCGCCTTTGCGAGTGCACAGAACGCCGGCAGCTGCCGATAGTTGGCACGCTGCAAAGTGACGCGGATGCTGGGCGCCATGCCATGGGTGGCAGCGGCCCGAATACCTTCGCAGACCTTATCGAAGGCGTCGAGGCCGCGAATCGCCGCATAGGTGCTCGAATCGGTGCCGTCCAGCGATACCGTGATGCTCTGGAACAGCTCGGCCGCGCGGTGCGCATGTTTCGCCAGGGATAGACCCGAGGTGAGCAGCCACACCTCCTGTCCGTTGGCCCGCAGCAATTGGGTGATAGCGGCCCATTCGGGGTTGAGCAGCGGTTCACCACCCGACAGCAGCACCACTTGAGTCTGCAGTCGCGTCAGATCCGGCAGCAGGCGCTTGACGGATTCCAGTGTCATGTCATCGCGGCCGTGCCTCCAATAGTCGCAGGTGACACAGCGGGAATTGCAGCGATCGGTCAAATACAGGGTAACCAGCGGCAGCCGGTGGAGAGGCGAGTGAGCTGCGAGCGTATGAGCGGACAAATGGCGACTCTCTATGGACCGATGGCAGACAGACGCCCAGGGAATAGGCGCAGGTACTCCCGTGGGTACCGAGTTGCGGCGAAACGGTTCAGATAATAACTCGCTGCAGGTCCTGGCGCCCTACCCATGCATGGAAGGCATGCATGCAAGGTGGCTTGAACTCTTTGATTTGGATAAGCTCGCGCCCTCAAGAATGCGGAAGTCTGCTGCCGCCGCGGAGCGGGAGCCGGCCGCCGTGCGTGCTGGTCACGCGGCAACAAGGATAGCCATCATGCCGATGAGCATGAAAAGATGGCCTCAACTATCTGATTTTGTTAATCTATCGGCCTCATGAATACGGCACCTGACGATATTTGCGTCGATAGAGTCCACGTCTGGCGCGGTGACCGTCATGTGCTGAAAGGCGTAAGCCTGGCGATGGGGCCCGGCCAGCTCGTGCACGTGTCGGGACCGAACGGCACCGGCAAGACGACGCTGCTTCGCGTCATCTGCGGTTTGCTCCGACCTGAGCAGGGCAGCGTGTCCTGGCGCGGGCAGCCCATCTCGACTGTGCGCAGCGAATATCAGGCTGCCCTGGCCTACGCCTCGCACGAACCGGCGCTGAAGGGCGATTTGACGGCGCTGGAGAATCTGCGGTTCGCCGTTGGATTGAAGCGGCGCGTCAGTCCCGGCGAATTGCGCGCCAGTTTGGAGCAGACCGGGGTTGCCGCCTGTGCCGATTTGCCGGCCCGGGTGCTGTCCGCCGGGCAGCGCCGCCGTGTCGCCATGGCGCGGGTTCTGGCGATGAATGCACCGCTCTGGCTGCTGGACGAGCCGTTCACCAACCTCGATGCCGCCGGCACGGGCTTGTTGACGTCGCTGCTGCAATCCCATGCGCAGGGCGGCGGCTCGGCGTTGGTGGTCGCCCACCAAGAGCTGGCAATGGGCCGAGATATGCGCCGCCTGGAACTTACCGCATGAGCGTCGGTCCTTGCGAGGCCTTTGCTCTGGTCGTGCGCCGTGAGCTGCGTCTGAGTTTCCGGCGGCCGGATCAATTATTGCAACCTTTGGTGTTCTTTTTGATCGTAACTACATTGTTTCCATTGGGTTTGAGCCTGCAGCTGTCGCTGCTGCGAGACATGGCGCCGGGTGTGCTTTGGGTTGCCGCACTGCTATCGTCCCTACTGTCGCTGGACTCGCTGTTCAAGAGCGATGCGGACGACGGCACCTTGGAGCAGCTCGCGCTCTGCGGCCAGGGTCTGACGGTTATCGTGGTGGCGAAGACCTTCGCTCATTGGCTGGTCACCGGCCTGGCGCTGGTGCTGGTGTCGCCGGTGGTGGGGACCGCCCTGGGGATTCCGGGCTCCGTATTTGCGACAATGATGCTGAGCCTGGGCCTGGGCACCTTGACCTTGAGTTGGCTGGGAGCCATCGGCGCGGGTCTGACGGTGGGCCTGAAACGCGGCAATGTGCTGCTGTCGCTGATCGTGTTGCCGCTGGCCATGCCGCTGCTGATTTTCGGTGCCGGAGCGACGGATCGGGCGATCTCGGGCGTCAGCGCTGCGGGAGCTTTGTATTTTCTGGCGGCGCTTTGCGTGTTCACGTGCACGCTGGCGCCATTCGCGGCGACGGCGGCGTTGCACATCACGCTCGAATAACGGCTGGACAATCGATTATGTGGACCTGGTTTTACAAGCTCGCATCGCCGCCGTACGTCTATGGCACCGCGGCGGCGTTGGCACCATGGTTCTTGGGGCTGGCCGCCATCGCGATCGGCTACGGCGTGGTGGACGGCCTGGTTTTCGCGCCGCCCGACTATCAGCAGGGCGACGCATTTCGGATCATCTATGTGCACGTACCGAGCGCATGGTTGTCCCTCTTCGCTTACGTCAGTATGGCGGTGGCTGCCGCCATCGCGCTCATCTGGCGCATCAAAATGGGCCACGCCGTCGCAGCCGCATCGGCGCCCATCGGCGCTTCCTTCACTCTACTGGCCTTGGCCACGGGTTCCCTGTGGGGCCGGCCAATGTGGGGCACCTTCTGGGCTTGGGATCCGCGGCTCACGTCGGAACTCATCCTGCTATTTCTCTACGTCGGCGTGATGTCGCTGCGCTCGGCGTTCGAGGATCCGGCTAGGGGCGATCGGGCGGCGGCGCTGCTGGCGTTGGTGGGCGTGGTCAATGTGCCCATCATTCACTTTTCCGTCGTGTGGTGGAACTCGCTGCATCAAGGTGCGACGGTGGCCAAGTTCGGCAAACCCACCATGGCGGCCAGCATGTTATGGCCCTTGCTATCGATGGCCCTCGGGTTCATGTTGTTCTACGGTGCGGTGCTGTGCATGCGCTTGCAAGGCGAAGTGCTCAATCGGGAGCGGCAGGCCAAATGGGTGGCGGAGGCAATCAAATCGTGACGGGCACCGGCTTCTGGTCCATGGGCGGCTACGCGCGCTATGTGTGGCCCTGCTTCGCGTTTGCGGGGATGATTCTTGGGTGGAATCTGTGGTCTGCGCGGCGCTATCGCGTTGCAGCGCAACTGAGGGCGCGGCGTGCACTCGAGGCGGCGGAGACGGACAGGGCCGCGCCCACGGTCGTGACGATACCGCGCACGGCGGGGGGGAAAGCATGACTATGACTCCGCGGCGCAAACGGCTGTTCGTCGTACTCGGCATTCTGGGGGGCGTCGCCGCGTCGGTGTCGTTGGCGGTCATGGCTTCGCGCGAGAACATCATGTTCTACTACGACCCCAGCCAGGTCGTGGCGGGCAAGGCACCGGCCGCCAAGCGCTTCCGCATCGGCGGCATGGTCGTCAAGGGCAGTGTCACGCGCACGCCCGGCGATTTGCAGGTGCGATTCGTGCTGACGGACTTCGCGCACCAGGTTCCCGTGGAATATACCGGGGTGCTGCCGGATCTGTTCCGAGAGGGACAGGGTATCATCGCGCACGGC
The DNA here is from genome assembly GCA_963807505.1 of uncultured Gammaproteobacteria bacterium. Lineage (GTDB taxonomy): Bacteria > Pseudomonadota > Gammaproteobacteria > Steroidobacterales > Steroidobacteraceae > Bog-1198. The sequence goes on from CAWECC010000004.1 coordinate 1,384,200, forward strand.
ACCCTGAATGCGAACGGCGCCTTCGTCGCGGACGAGGTGCTCGCCAAGCACGATGAGAAATACATGCCGCCGGAAGTGGCGGCCTCGCTGAAGAACAAGGCGGCCCGTAACGCGGCCGGCGCGCCGACTGCCGAAGCACCGGCAGGCAACGGAACGAACGTCAATGTACCCCATGTCAATGGATCGAATGTCAATGAGCCGAGCGGCTAGACTGGAGAGAGCAGGGCAATGGCACCGGAATTAGGCATATTTTCTCTCATCTTGGCCTTCGTCCTGAGCTTGTCGCAGGCATTCTTCGGCCTCACGGGCGCATGGCGCGGCAAGCCGGCGTGGATGGCCGTGGCCCGTCCGGCGGTGACCGGGCAATTCGTGTTCGTCGGCATGGCCTTTGCGTGTCTGGTGTACTCCTTCGTCAACAACGATTTCTCGGTGTTGTACGTGGCCCGTAATTCGAACTCGCAATTGCCCTTGTTCTACAAGGTGGCGGCCCTGTGGGGCGCGCACGAGGGTTCGCTGCTGCTGTGGATCTTGATCCTGTCGATTTGGAGCCTGGCCGTCGCCGCCTTCAGCCGCCAGCTCCCCTTGAGTTTTTCCAGCCGCGTGCTCGGAGTGATGGGCCTCGTCAGCGGCGGATTCATGCTGTTCACCTTGTGGACTTCGAATCCGTTTCTGCGCTTGATTCCTGCCGCCTCGGATGGCGCGGATTTGAATCCCGTCTTGCAGGATTTCGCGCTCGCCATTCATCCGCCCATGCTCTACACCGGCTATGTCGGATTCTCCGTGGCGTTCGCCTTCGCCATCGCGGCGATGCTGGAAGGGCGGCTCGACCAGACCTGGGCCAAGTGGACCCGGCCGTGGACCATTTTCGCTTGGATGTTCCAGACCATCGGCATTGCGCTCGGCAGCTGGTGGGCTTACTACGAACTGGGCTGGGGCGGATGGTGGTTTTGGGACCCTGTCGAAAACGCCTCGTTCATGCCGTGGCTCGTGGGGACGGCGCTGATCCATTCGCTCAGCGTCACCGAGAAGCGCGGCATATTCAAGAGCTGGACTCTGCTGCTCGCGATCTTCGCGTTCTCGCTGAGCCTGGTGGGGACCTTCCTGGTGCGCTCCGGGGTGCTGGTCTCCGTGCACTCCTTCGCAACCGATCCGACGCGCGGGCTGTACATTCTCGCCTTCCTGGTATTCACGATCGGCGGTTCGCTGACCCTGTACGCATGGCGCGCGCCGAAGCTGTATGCACCGGGCGGATTCGAACTGTTCTCCCGAGAGTTCTTCCTGCTGGTCAACAACGTGATCCTGGTGAGCGTCGCGGGGCTGGTGCTCTGGGGCACCTTGTCGCCGCTGGTCTATGAAATGCTCGGAATCGGCAAGATCTCCGTGGGGCCGCCGGTATTCGCGGTCATGTTCCTGGTGCCCGTGCTGCCCTTGATGGTGTTCCTCGCCGCGGGCATGCATTCGGCGTGGCGGCGCGGCAAGCTCACGGTGACCGCGGAACCCCTGTGGTGGCTGCTGGGTGCGGCCGTCGCGCTGTCCGTGGCGATCCAGGGTCTGGTGTTCAAGCAATTTCACCCGGTGGGATTGATAGGCTTCAGCTTCGGATTTTGGGTCATCTTTTCCTCGGTGCTCGAGCCCCTGCGGCGCTGGCGCCAGAAACAGACCTTGACAGCCGCGTTGCTCGGCATGTGCATAGCTCATCTCGGGGTCGGAATGTTCGCCATCGGCGCGAGCGGCGTCGAGAGCTACAAGATCGAGAAGGACGTGGCCTTGAAGCCGGGCGGAAGCTTCGCCATCGCGGGATATGATTTCCGTTTCGTCAACGCCGCGAAAGTACGCGGGCCGAATTACGATGCGGTCGAAGCGCTGGTGGAAGTCACGCGCGGCGGCAAGCCGGTGGCCGTGTTGAAACCGCAAAAGCGGCGTTTCTGGGTGCAACAGAGCGACAATAGCCACGCCGCCATCGCGGTGAACTGGGCGCGGGATCTATTCGTCGCCATGGGCGACCCGCTGGGTGCCGATGCATGGAGCATGCGCATCCAGTACAAGCCGCTGGTGCGCTACATATGGCTGGGTGCCCTGGTAATGGCCATCGGCGGCTTCATTGCCGCGACCGACCGGCGCTACCGAGTCAAGGTGGCGGTGACTTCTTCCAACAAGGTTGCGGCGCCGCCGAATCCGCAACCGAGAGCAGGGCTGGCCTAATGTGGAAGTTCCTGCTGCCGTTCGCGGCCTTCGTCGCACTCGTGGTTCTGTTCGCCGTGGGGCTCAATCCGAAGCGCGACATACACGCGCTGCCCTCTCCGTTGATCGGTAAGTCGGCGCCGCCATTCTCTCTGACGGACGTGGTCGATCCCACGCACATCGTCAGCGGCGCGTCGATGAAAGGGCAGGTCTACGTCGTGAACGTGTGGGGTACCTGGTGCGCCGAGTGCCGGGTGGAGCATCCCGTCTTGCTGCAGATCGCGCAACAGCATGTCGTACCCATCATCGGAATCGACTGGTCGATCGATCACGCGCCGACCGAGCGCGACAAGGCGAAGCGCTGGCTCGAGCAGCTGGGCAATCCCTACGATGCCGTCGCGTTCGACCAGGACGGTCGGACGGTGATCGACTGGGGTGTCTACGGTGCGCCGGAGACCTACTTGGTGGATGGACAGGGCCGCGTGATTTTCAAATTCATCTCAGCCATGACAGAGGAAGTTTGGCAGCACGAATTCCTGCCGCGAATCGCCGCCGCGCGCCGGGGCGCGGCATGATATCGGTGGCGCAGCGGCGCTCCACACGCCTCGGAGTGGCCGCGGCGGCACCTGCGCGTGCATCGGCAATTGCGCGTGCATCGGCAATTGCACTCGTACTGGCGCTCGCTTTCGCGAGTATGCCGATCAGCGGTGCCCGTTCCGCAGCCGTTAAAGGAGTGGATGCCAACGGTCAACTCGAAGACTCTGCCTTGCAGGCACGTTTCGAGTCCATCACCAAGGAACTACGCTGTCTCGTCTGCCAGAACGAGTCCATCGCCGACTCGAACGCCGATCTGGCCGTCGATCTTCGCCGGCAGGTGCGTGAATTGCTGGTTGCCGGCAAAAGCGACGATGCGATATTCGGTTTCATGACGGATCGCTACGGTGAATTCGTGCGCTTCAGCCCGCCGCTGGAGCCCAAGACCCTGCTCATCTGGGGCGCTCCGTTCATCATGCTGCTCTTGGGTGGCATCATTATTTATCGTGTGGTGCGCCAACGTTCGCGCATGCCTCTCGACGACGAGCCCGCACCGGGATCTTAAAATCACATCCATGAACACCTTCCTCGTCATCGCCGCCGTCATGGTCGCGATCGCCGCCGGCGCGGTCGCCATTCCGCTGCTGCGCGACAAGCAAAGCCGCTTGGCGGGCGGCCTTGCGGCCGTCATCATCATCGGCGCCTCGGCCGGTCTTTATCCTCTGTGGTCGAATTGGGATTGGAAGGCTCCGGCTCAATCGGAGGCGGCCGCGGGGCCGGATGTCGCCGCCATGGTCGCGAAGCTCGAAAAGCACCTGCGCGACACCCCTGACGATTTTCGCGGCTGGTTGATGATGGGACGCTCCTATCTGGCATTGAACCGCCCGGACGATGCTGTCGCTGCCTTCGATCACGCGCATCGGTTGGACGCGAAGAGCGCGGAGGCTGACGTGGGCTTGGGCGAGGCCATGAGTTTGCGGGCAGGCGGCCAAATCACCCCGGAAGCCTCGCAGCTATTCGAGGATGCCTTGAGCCTGGAGCCGGGCAACCCGAAAGCCATGTTGTATGGCGGCTTCGCCGCGGCGGCGCGCGGCGATCGATCCCTAGCGCGTACGCGCTGGCAGGCGCTGATCGATTTGAATCCGCCGCCGCAAATCGCGGAAATGCTCAATGCGCGCATCGCAGAACTTGGACCGCCGGAGGGTGGCTCCGGCGCGTCTGGGACGAATGCGTCGCCCGTCGGGACGAGCACGTCGGCGCAGGGCTTAAACGGCGCCGAAGTTACTGTCAATATCAGCATTGCACCCGCCTTGAAGGCACGATTGGCATCGGAGGCCCCCTTGTTCGTTTTCGCACGTGAGCCCGGCAGCCAGGGACCGCCACTTGCCGTCAAACGTCTGACGAGCGGCGCAATCGGCACTCAAGTTCACCTATCCGCTGCCGATTCCATGATGCCCGGGCGCGTTCTGACAAACGGCCAGCATTTATCCGTTACCGCGCGAGTGTCCTTCAGCGGGCAACCCGTGCCTGCGGCGGGGGATTTGTACGGCGAACTCTCCTACGATGTGGGCCGCGATGGAGTGCGCAATCTGGTGATCGATCGCGTCGCCGAATAGATGTTGCAGAAGAGTTGCAGATGAGCGTTGCGAAAAATCTCATGGCGGGAAGGATCCTCGAGGATGCGCTCTTTCCCTATCCTAGCCTGCGCGAAAAGGACCGCGAAGTGCTCGGGATGATGGTGGATGCCATCGACCAATTCCTGGGCCCGCGGCATCAGGACTTCAAGCGTTGGGATCGCGAGGCTGAGCAGCCCGCGCAGTTCATTCAGGGCTTGCGCGATCTGGGATTGTTCGGCCTCATCATCCCGGAGGAACACGGCGGTCTGGGCCTATCGAACGCGGGATACGCGCGCGTGCTGAGCCAGAGCAGCTCGCACGACAGTTCGGTGTCGCTCACCATCGGCGCGCACAGCTCCATCGGCATGAAGGGCATTTTGTTGTTCGGCACCGCCGAGCAAAAGGCGCGCTATCTGCCGAGACTGGCGAGCGGGGAAATGATCGCGGCATTTTGTCTGACCGAGTCGGGCGCGGGCTCGGATGCGGCGTCTATCCGTACTCAGGCGGTAAAGAACGCCGACGGCAGCTGGGTGCTCAACGGCGAGAAGATTTGGATCACCAACGGCGGCATTGCCGATCTGTACACGGTGTTCGCGCGGACTTCATCGGCCGCAGGCAAGATCACGGCCTTCGTGGTCGAGGCGGCATGGCCCGGCGTGAGCCATGGGCAGCACGAGGATAAGATGGGAATCCGCGCTTCCTCGACCACCACGGTGAGTTTTGCCGACGTGCGGATTCCGGCCGAGCAATGTGCTCGATGCCGAGGGCAAGGGGTTCAAGGTGGCCATGGCCATATTGAACAATGGGCGCACCGGCCTCGGCGGCGGCGCGGTCGGCGGCATGAAGACGCTGATTGCCCTTGCTACGCAGCAAGCGCAGACACGCAAGCAATTCGGGGCTCCCATTGCGCAATTCGGCCTGGTCCGCGAGAAGATCTCGCAAATGACGATCGATTGTTTTGCCGCCGAAAGCGTTGTCTGGATGGTCGCCCATTACATCGACTCCGGAGTGGAGGATTATTCGGTGGAAGCGGCCATGAGCAAGGTCTTTGCCAGCGAAGCGCTGCAGCGCGCCGCCTACGAAGCCTTGCAGATCGCGGCCGGCAGCGGCTTCATGCGCGATGCCCCCTACGAGCAGATCGCGCGGGATTGCCGCATTTTGACCATATTCGAGGGAACCAATGAGGTGCTCCGGCTGTATATCGCTTTATCGGGCCTCAAGGATCTGGGCAAGTCGCTGGGCGAATTGAAAGCCGCCGTGGACGATATTTTCAATAATTTCATCAAGGGCTTCGGGGTGTTGACCGACTATGCAGAAAAGCGCCTGACACGGGCGACCGGAGTAGGGCGCGACAAGATCCTTACCCCGCTGCCGCAGCCTCTTCGCGAGGCAGCCGAGATCTACGAGCGGTATACTGTGGAACTTGCCAAGGCATCGGACCACTTGTTGCGCAAGCATGGCAAGGCGATTGCCGATCGTCAGCACGACCTGAAGCGCATCGCCGACATCGGCATCGATTTGTTCGTCGGCCTATGCGTATTGTCGCGGGCGGCGGCCTTGAGCAATGCGCCGGGCGAGCAAGGAGCACAAGCCGTCGGGATGGCGAGTGTGTTCGCTCAGCAGGCCAAGAGGCGGATGGCGAACACGGTGCGGCGAATCACCCGAAATGAAGATGAGGAGATGGACCGGTTGGCCGGATTCATCCTGGACAAAGGAAGTTATCCCTGGGACGTGATGTCATGAACGACGTATCTATCGAGCACCGCCGGACGGCCGAATTGCAGATGCCGGCACGCCGCAATTTATGGGTGGCGGCGGCGATCGTGGTCGTGGCCGTTGCCCTGATCGTGATATTCGCCGTGCGATTGACCCAGGCATTGGGTGTGAAGAATACCGCCAACAGGAACCCCATTCCGACCGTGTCGGTCACCGAGGTGGGGATAAGCAGCGTGCCGACGACGGTGAGCATCATCGGTACCATCGCCGCTCGATACGACATGCCCATAGGCGTCGAAGGCGATGCCGGACAGGTCGCGGCGGTTTACGCCGAGGCCGGCGATCATGTGAAACGCGGCCAGGTGCTCGCGCGTCTGAATGTCTCGGTATTGGAGCCACAGGTGGCCAATCTCGAAGCGGCGCTCGAGGAATCCCGCGCCGATGCGGACTTGGCGGATGCCGAATATCACCGCGCGCAAGCCGTGGGCGCCTCCGGTGCCCTGTCGGCGGAGGAAACGCAGCGCCGCAAATCCGCTGCAGTGACCGCCGCGGCCAAGGTCAAAGTCGCGGCCGCGTTGTTGGCTGAGGCACAGGCGCGCCTGGCACGGGCCGTGGTGCGTGCGCCGACGGATGGAATCATCCTGACCCGCAACGTCGAAGTGGGGCAAACCGCGACGCCGGGTGGGGAGGCTCTGTTCCGTTTATCGGAGAACGGCGAAGTCGAACTGCGCGGGCAGGTAGCTGAACAGGATCTGCCGCTGCTGAAGGTCGGCCAGGTGGTCAATGTGCGACTGACCGGCATGGCTAAAATCTACGAGGGCCGGATACGGCTGCTCGGTGCCATCATAGATCCGCAGACGCGTCTTGGGACGGCCCGGGTGACTCTCGGCGCCGGATCCGAATCTGAGGCCGGGCGCCTTCGCGCGCGCCGAGGTGACGGTGAGCAACGCCGACCGGCAGGTTCTGCCGCAAACGGCCGTGCTCTCCGACGACAAGGGCAGCTACGTCATGATCGTGAACGCGCAGCACAAGATCGAGCGCCGCACAGTGCACGTGTCGGGCATGGTGCACAGCGGAGTGACCATCGCCGAAGGCATCGGCAGCAAGGAGCAGGTCGTCTCCACCGCGGGGGCGTTTTTGCAAGAGGGCGAACTGGTCAACCCGGTCTTGCGCACCCAAGGCAGTTCATGAGCCATTGGCAGCGCAGCCCATGAGAAATATCTCCGCCTGGGCCATTCGCCATCCGGTCACGCCCATCGTGCTGTTCGTGGTGCTGTCCTTTCTCGGCGTGGTCGCCTTCATCCGCTTGCCGATCAATCTCAATCCGGATATTTCCTTTCCCTTGGTCAACGTCAATATTTCCCAGCCCGGCGCCGCGCCCACGGAAATGGAAACGCAGATCGCGCAAAAGGTGGAGGGGTCCATATCGAGCATCGGCAATGTGCGCAATATCACCACCTTCATCGTCGAAGGCCAGGTCAGTATCAACCTGCAGTTCGAAATCGGCACGCCGATCGATCGTGCGGTGACGGATGTCCGCGATGCCGTGGCGAAAGTCCGCAATGACCTGCCGCAGGGGATATTCGAACCGCTGGTGACCCGCGAGAACATCGACGGCGGCGCCTTCGCGTACTACGCGGTGAGCACCACCAACATGAGTCCGACGCAACTCAGCTGGTTCATCGACAATACGATCACCAAGCGCCTGCTGGCGCTCCCCGGCGTGGCGCAGGTGTCGCGCAGTGGCGGCGTCAACCGTGAGATCCGCGTGGAATTGGATCCCAGCCGGTTGCAGGCCCTGGGGCTGACCGCCGCCGAGGTCAACCAGCAAATCAGAGCCCTCAACATGGACGCGGCGGGTGGCCGCGCCCAGGTGGGCGGTGGCGAACAGGCCATCCGCGTGCTCGGCGGCGCCAAGACGGCGGAGGCGCTGGGAGATACCCAGGTGATATTGCCGGGGGGCAAGTTCGTGCGCCTGCGCGAAATCGCCGACGTGCGCGACGGCATTGCGGAGGTGCGCACACTCGCGCGGCTCAACGGCCGCCCCGCGACGACCTTCGGCGTGTTCAAGGCCGTGGGCGCCTCGGATGTCGCGGTCGCGACAGAGGTGCAGACCGAACTCGACAAGATCAGGGCCGAGAATCCCTCGGTGCAGATGACCAGCATATTCACCACCGTCGACCACACGCGGCGTACCTATCATTCGGCGATCAGCGCGCTCGTCGAGGGATCCATACTCGCGGTCCTGGTGGTCTGGTTCTTTTTGCGCAATGTGCGCGCCACGCTGATTGCCGCGCTCGCCATCCCGCTATCGGCGATTCCCACCTTTGCCTTCATGCAATGGATGGGTTTCACACTGAATCAGATCACCCTGCTCGGGCTGTCTCTGGTCGCGGGGGTATTGGTGGACGATGCCATCGTGGAGATAGAAAATATCGTGCGCCACATGCGCATGGGCAAGAGCTGCTTTCGAGCGGCCATGGATGCGGCGGATGAGATTGGCCTCGCGGTGGTGGCGACGTCCTTCACCATCATCGCAGTATTCCTGCCCGTCAGCTTCATGGGCGGCATCAGCGGCCAATTTTTCAAGCAATTCGGCCTGACCGTCGCCGCGGCGGTCTTCATCTCTCTCATGGTTGCGCGTCTGATCACGCCGGTACTCGCGGCCTATGCGCTGCGCAGCGATTCCCTGGTCGTGCACAATGTCGACGGGCCCATCATGACGCGCTACCTGTCGCTGCTGCGCTGGTGCGTCGCCAACCGCTGGAAGACCATCTTGGCCGGCTCCGTGTTCTTTCTGCTGTCGTTGGGCTGCGCGACGATCATTCCGACAGCCTTCATTCCGCCGGAGGATTTTTCGAATTCGGAGCTGGATATCGAACTGCCACCCGGCGGCAGACTGGAAGATACGGCGCGAGTCTCCGCGGACGCCGTCGCAATCCTGAGAAAAGCTCCCGAAGTGACCAACATCGTCGAGTTCGTCGGCAGTGACGACGGCGAGATCCGTCTGGCCAATATCTACATCAGCCTCGTGCCGCGCTCACAGCGCAGCCTCAGCCAGAAACAATGGGAGCAGAAAATGATGCCGCTGCTCAGCCAGCAGGTGCCCGACGGACTGCTGAGCTTTTCGCAGAACGGGGGAGGGCGCGACATACAATTGTACTTGACGGGGGACGATCCGCCCCTGGTCGAAGCCACCGGGCGCAAGGTGCTGGAGGAAATCCGTGCGCTGCCCGAAGTCCGCGACGCGCGCATCAGGGGCGATTTGCCGCGCCCGGAGATCGTGGTGCATCCGCGGCTGGATATCGCGGCCCAGCTGGGCGTGAGCGTGCAAAGCATCAGCGAGACGATCCGGATCGCGACGCTCGGCGACTTGCCGCAGAACGGCGCCAAGTTCTCCTTGAGCGATCGGCAAATCCCGATCCGCGTCAGCCTGATCGAGAGTGCCAGGCGCGATCTGACGACTCTGGAGAACCTGCCGGTGCCCACGGCTTCGGGTGCCAGCGTGCCGCTCAAATCGGTCGCCGACCTGAGCTTTGGGCAGGGACCTTCCGCCGTGCGCCGCTATAACCAGAGCCGGCGCGTTTTCCTCGAAGCGGACATGAGTCCGGGCGTGCAACTCGGCACGGCGACGAAAAAAATATATGCGGTGCCGACGCTGAAGCATCTGCCGGACGGTGTGCACCTGGTTCAAACAGGGGACACCGAGTTCATGAACGAGCTCTATCAGAATTTTCTTTTGGCCATCGGCGCGGGCGTGCTCATGGTGTTCGCCGTGCTGGTCTTGCTCTTCGTGCGCGTGTTCCAACCGATCACCATTTTATCCGCGTTGCCGCTGTCCCTGGGCGGGGCGGTACTCGCGCTGCTGCTCACCGGCCTGCCGTTCTCGCTTCCGGTGGTGATCGGCATTTTGATGCTCATGGGCATCGTGGCGAAGAACTCGATACTGCTGGTTGACTTCGCCATCGAGGAAATGCGCGCCGGCAAGTCCCGCCTCACTGCAATCCTCGAAGCGGGACACAAGCGCGCACGGCCCATCGTCATGACCACGGTCGCCATGGTCGCGGGCATGCTTCCCGTGGCTATCGGCTGGGGTGGAGACAGCGATTTCCGCGGACCCATGGCCATCGCCGTCATAGGCGGACTGATCACTTCTACCGCGCTGACCCTGGTCATCGTGCCGGCCGTTTTCACGGTGCTGGATGACGTCGAGCGCTGGATTGCGCCGAAAGCCGGCAGGCTGCTGGCGGATCGAACGGCCGGATCTGAGCAGGGCACGTCAGGTTCCGAGCGTCCGGGGGTGGAACCCGCGGCATAGACAGGCCGCAGTCGTCTGGACTGCGGTGCTGATCACGGTTCCCGAGCGGCGATGCCCTGCAGGTTTTCGAGCAACTCGGTCGCCGCCAGCAGCTTCTTCGGATCGATGCCGGCCAGCAGTTCCTTGCGGAACGCGATGGCCTCGGTTTGCACCTTGTTGTAGAGCGCGGTGCCGGCCGCCGTCAGCACGACCCGCTTGACTCGCCGGTCCGTGGCCGAGGGCTCGCGAAGAACCAATCCTGCCTTCACCAAACGGTCCACCATGGCCACCATGGTCGCGCCTTCCACACCCAGGCCCTGTGCCAACTCGGACTGCGACAGGGGCTCATGAGCTTTGGCGACGACCGCAATGGTCATCCAACTTGCCTGGCTGACGCCGAGGTACTTGAGCCGCCGATCCAGGGCCTGCCTGCAGGCTCTGGAGGTGTTGTACAGGGCGCTGCTGAAGCGCTCCTCGAGATCGGCCATTTGAATGGTCTCTAATAGTTAGTTACCTAACTGATATACCATAAAGCGGGTGAACACACACAGGGGCCCCGTGACCGGCCCCGGAATTTGGGCAAAATCAGGGAACCCTGCCGCGGCCGGGCGGTCCAGATACGCATGAAGAGCGGTTCGTTGATGACGACCAGGATATTCAGCGAAGCTGTATTGCCCCGCCGCTCCGTGTCGGATGGACAATTTCTCGATCCGAGCGATCCGGCCATCCACGCCATCACCGATTTCACGCGCGAGCACCCGGTCACCGTCGGCGAGGGACGCCAGATCGACGATGCACTGGGCGACATGATTCACCTCGGCGTTCGCGCGATGCTGGTCATGCACGAGCAGCGCATCGTGGGAATGATCACCTCCTACGATATCCAAGGCGAGAGACCGCTGCAGTTTTTGCAGACATCCAATTACAGCCGCCATCAGGAGATTTGCGTCGGCCACATCATGACTCCCTGGGATAAGTTGTTGGCGGTGGATTGGGAGAGCATTCAAGCCGCGCGCGCCGGCGACCTGTTGCAGGCGCTCGAAGAGGCTGGATTGACCCACTTGCTGGTGATCGAGCGTGGTGCCAAGAACACCACCCCCATCGTGCGCGCCATGGTGTCGCGTGCGCGGCTTGCCCGGCAACTCCGCGGGTTGCGTCGCGCCGGCTAGGACAGGCTGCTAGGCCTTGAGCCAGATGACCGTAGCGATGCCCGCGAACGTCATCAACAGGGAACCGGTCAAATGGGCCGCCACGGCGCCCAGAGCCCATAGAGTACGGCCCGACTGCAGCAGGATCACGACCTCGGCGGAAAAAGTCGAGAAGGTGGTCAAGCCGCCGCAAAACCCCGTGGTCACGAACAGCCGCCATTCCGGCGCGAATGTCGGGTAGGCGGTGAAAAAAGCGATGGCCAGTCCGATGATGTAGCAGCCGATGAGATTGGCCGCCAGCGTGCCCGGAGGAATCGTCGGGAAGTAGCGATTCATGAAAATAGCCAGGCACCAACGCAGCAGGCAACCGAGCATGCCGCCAATCGAAACCGCAAGGAATGATCTCCACATCACGGCGCTTCTCTCTTACGGACGAGAAAATACAGGGGAGCGCCGCAGGCCAGGAGCACGGCGCCCCACGCCACCGCTTCGGTGCCGGCGCCGACGATCGCCCACAATGAATAGGCCGCGGCCAGGACCCCCACGACGGCCAGGGGCACCGTGCCCCGGCGCGGCAAGCCCGCTGGGCCGCTGCCCAGTTGGCCGATCCACTGCAGCCGCAGCAGCGCCAACGAGCACAGTGCGTACAGCACGAGGCAGGCGGTGGTCGACAGCAAAATCATGAATGTAAATATGCTGACCATGGATCTTTGATAATTCATCAAAATCAGCGCGGTGACCAGCCCGCTGCTGAAGTACAGCGCGAAGCCGGGAGTTCCGCGGCTCGATTCGCGCGCGAAGATCGGCGGGAACACGCCGCTCTTCGCCATTGCGCTCGGCAATTCCGCCTGCAGCAGAACCCAGCCGTTGAGGCAGCCGAAGCCGCTGATCGCGGCGAATATGGAGGTCAGCTTGCCGGCGGTACTTCCCCAGTACTGCCGTGCCAGGTCAACGAAGGGCGCATTCGAATGCGCCAGGGTTTGCGGCGGCAACAACAGCAGCACCGTGGTGCAGGCGACGATGCAAATCAGTGCGGTGATGATGGTGCCGAACAGGGTGGCGGAGGGAATGGTGCGGCTTGGATCGCGCACCTTGTCCGCGGGAATCGTGGCAGATTCCAGCCCCAATAGCGCCCATAGAGTCAGCGTCGCGGCCGCCGTGGTACCGCTCAGGGAGAGAGGATGTCCCGCGGATGCGGCGAAATTTCCCGGGCGCAGAGCGAATAGTCCCAGCGCAGCAACCGCCAGCAACGGCAGCAACTTGAGCACTGTGGTGACGCTCTGCACCCAGCCCGAGGCGCGGATGCCGTACCAATTGACGAAGGTGAGCAGCCAGAGAAAGAACAAAGTGACGGCCGCGGACGCGCCGGGGATCTCGGCGATCCAAGGAAGCAGGGGACTCAAGTAGCTCACCGCTCCGGTGGCGATGGCGGCGTTTCCGACCCAGATCGAAATCCAATAGCCCCACGCCATTATGAAGGCAGTAAAAGGTCCGAATGCCAGGCGCACATAGGCGTAAGGGCCGCCGGCGGCGGGATAGGCGCGGCTCAGGCGCGCGAACACGATGGCGAGAAGAATTGCGCCGCAAGCCGTGAAACCCCAGGCGAGCACACTGTTCATTCCGTAGGGCGCAAGCGAGGCCGGCAACAGGAACACACCCGAGCCGATCGAGTTGCCGACCACCAAGGCGACGCACATCCAGTAACCCAGCAGTTGCGGACGTGCGGGTTCGATCATCAGCGATCTTTTACTTATGGTAGACGTTGACAGATCGCATCGGGCAGATCGTAATCGGTTTGACGGCGCGAATCAAAAAATACGGAGCGAACATGAAGAAGCCGAACATCAAGACCGATCTGCCGGGCCCCAAGGCTCGAGAACTGCTTGCGCGCGACGCGCTGGTGGTCTCGCCATCCTATCCACGCGACTATCCCTTCGTGATGTCGCACGGCAAAGGCGCGGAAATCTGGGATGTCGACGGCAACCGCTTCCTGGATTTCGCCGCCGGCATTGCGGTGTGCAGCACGGGCCACAGCCATCCGGCGGTGGTTCAAGCCATCAAGGATGCCGCGGATAAGTTCCTGCACATCTCGTCGGATTACTGGCACGAAGGCCAGGTGAGGCTGGCGGAGCGCCTCAATGCTCTGTCGCCCATGAAGGAACCCGTCATGAGCTTCTTCGCGCAATCCGGCACCGAGAGCGTGGAAGCCGCGTTGAAATTGGCGCGTTATACGACGGGGCGAGGCCGGTTCATCGGGTTTCTGGGTGGTTTTCACGGCAGAACCATGGGTTCACTGTCCTTCACGTCCAGTAAGTACACGCAGCAGAAGGGCTTCTTTCCCAGCATGCCCGGCGTGACTCATGTGCCGTATCCCAACAGCTACAGGCCGTTGCTTGCAGGCGCGGATCAGGGGCACGCCGTGCTGCGGTACATCGAGGATGTCCTGTTCGTGCACAATGTGCCCGCGAGTGAAGTGGCGGGAATACTCATCGAGCCGATTCAGGGAGAGGGTGGTTACCTCGTGCCGCCGGATGGGTTCCTGCAGGGTCTGCGCGAACTGTGCGATCGGCATGGAATTCTGCTGATATTCGACGAGGTCCAATCCGGTATCGGGCGCACCGGCAAGATGTTCGCCGCGCAGCATTGGGATGTGGCGCCGGACATCATGACCTTGGCGAAGGGCCTCGGTTCGGGACTGCCCATCGGGATGGTGGTTGCCAAGCGCAGCATCATGCAGAAGTGGACTCGCGGCGCCCACGGCAATACCTTCGGCGGAAACCCGCTGTGCTGTGCCGCCGCGCTTGCCACGGTCGATCTGGTCGAGCGCGAATATTGCGCCAATGCGGCCAAGGTCGGCGATTATTTCATGCGCCGCTTAAGGGTATTTGCCGACAAATTTCCGGTGGTCGGCGAGGTGCGAGGCAAGGGATTGATGATCGGTGTGGAATTGGTGAAGGATCGGGCGACCAAGGAGCCGGCGAAGAAGCTCTGCGATGCCCTGATCACCCGCGCCTATCACAACGGCCTCATCTTGCTGTCGTGTGGGCAGAGCACCGTGCGCTTCATGCCGCCGCTGGTCATCGATGAGGGTGATGTGGATGAAGCGATCGCGCTGCTCGAGCAGAGCTTGACCGAAGTCTTGTCGGACGAACACATCCACTGAACCGCATCGTGCGGTGACGGCGCAATGGTAAGCTACTGCGATGAAAATGAGTCGATTGCGCGCCTTCAATAGGGCGGTGCTGCTGGCCATGGGCATGGCAATAGCCGTCGCCGCGGCGTGGGGAGTCCAGTCCGCCTCAGCCGAGGAGAAGCGTCTTTTCATCTATAACTGGACCGACTTCATCGGCCGCGACACCATTGCCGAGTTCGAGAAAGAGACCGGAATCAAGGTCGTCTACGATGTCTACGACTCCGAAGAGACCATGGACGCCCGGCTTTTGGCCGGCAGCGCGGGTTACGATGTGGTGGTCGCTTCCACGGAGTATTTCGGCCGCGAAATCAAGGCGGGCGTTTACATTCCCCTGGATCGAAGCAAACTGCCTAATTGGAAGAATCTGGATCCGCGAATTCTGGCGATCCAGACCGCACACGATCCCGGCAGCCTGCACTCCGTGCCCTATATGCATGCCATCAACGGCTTCGCCTACAACGTCGACATGATCAAGGCGCGCATGCCGAACGCGCCGGTCAACAGCCTCGACATGCTTTTCAAGCCGGAAATCGTCTCGAAATTTGCCGATTGCGGCGTTACCTTTCTCGACTCCGCGGCGGACACCTTGATGCTCGCGCTGCAATATCTGGGGCTGGATCCGAATACCACGAAACCGGAGGATTACAAGGCGGCTGAGAATCTGCTGCTGAAGGTTCGCCCCTATGTCCGCTCCTTCGATTCGTCCGAGTACTTGAATGGATTGGCCAACAAGGAAATCTGTATCGCCATGTCCTGGTCGAGCGACTACGCGCTGTCGAGGGCGCGCGCCAAGGCCGTGGGGGTCAACGTCAATCTTGCCTTTACGGTACCCAAGGAGGGGGCCAACCAGAACTTCACCTCGCTGCTGATACCCGAGGGAGCACCTCACCCGCAGGCTGCTTACCAATTCATCAATTTCATGCTGCGCCCGGACGTGATCGCCGGGATCACCAACGATATCTATTACGGCAACGACAATCTCGCCTCGCGCCCGTTGATCGATGCCAGTATTCTCAATGACCCGACTCTGTACCCGACCCCCGAAATCGAGGCCCGGCTGTTCAGGAGCGACGAGGCGTCTGCTGCGACCGAACGCATCCGGACACGGACCTGGACACGGGTGAAGACCGCCAAGTGAGCCCCAAATGAAGCAGAAAGCCGCCGAAAGAATCGTATCGAGCGCCGAGGCCCCAGGCGCCCGGGTGGTGAGTTTTCACCGCATGGAGGACGGCACCCGCGAGGATTACGAGTTTCTCGAGGAATCCGAGCGCGACTACATCCACGCCCTGCCGGAGCGAATATTCGCCGCGCTCAGCAAACTGGACACGGGGTTGCAGGGCTATCGCGTGAGCCGCCTGGGCCACTCCCTGCAAACCGCGACCCGTGCACTCAGGGACGGCGCCGATGACGAACTCATCGTCGCGGCGCTGATCCACGATGTGGGAGACGACCTCGCTCCCTACAACCACTCGGAAATCGCCGCCGGAATCATACGGCCCTATGTGCGCCCGGAAGTCACCTGGATCGTCGAGCAGCACGGCCTGTTTCAGACCTACTACTACGCGCATCACAGCGGCCGCGACCGAAACGCCCGCGACAAGTTTCGCGACCATCCCTGGTACCAAGCCTGCAAGGACTTCTGCGCCCACTGGGACCAATGCTCCTTCGATCCCGGTTACCCATCGGAGCCGCTGAGTACCTTCGAGCCCCACCTGCGCGCGATATTCGGCCGGCCCGCCCACGACCCCCGCTACGTGGGCAGCGGCGCTACCCTCTACTGAGTGATGAATTGCTCGACGGTTGGAGGCCCGGCGAGGGGGTGGTAATCATGAATCGACAACTGGCGGATTCAGTTGTCGATTCATGATTACCACCCCCTCGCTGGGCCTTACGCCGTAAAGCTATTCACCACTCAGTAGAGGGTAGTGCTGCGCGCCTCAGCGTTCGGCCATTTGCGCGTCCAGCACGCGCTGGCGTTCGGTGCGGCGCATGAGGTATCCGGCCACGAGCACGCAGGCACCGACGAGACAGATCATCAGGCTGGCGAGCGCGTTGACGTCGGGGCTCACGCCCAGCTTCACCTTCGAGAAGATCACCATGGGCAGCGTGCTGGCGCCGGGTCCCGACACGAAGCTCGATATCACCAGATCGTCGAGCGACAGCGTAAAGCTGAGCAGCCAGCTCGAGGCCAATGCCGGAGCGATGCTGGGCAGGGTGGTGTCGATGAAGGCGCGGACCGGACCCGAGCCCAGGTCCATGGCGGCTTCCTCCAAGGAACGGTCCGCGCTCGCCAGGCGGGATTGCACGGTGACCGTTACATAGGCGCTGCAGAAGGCGATATGTGCGATCACGATGGTCGTGAAGCCGCGATGCGGCCAACCCAGCAAATGCAGCATCGAGACGAACAGCAGCAGCTGCGTGATGCCGGTGACGATTTCCGGCATCACGAGCGGCGCGTTCACCATTCCGGTCAGCAGCAGGCGGCCGCGGAATATCTTGAATCGAACCAGGGAAATCGCCGCGAGCGTGCCCAAGATGACGGCTCCGGTGGACACCACCACCCCTATTTTGAGCGACAGCCAGGCGGCATCGAGGATCTGGTCGTTATGCACGAGCTCGGTGTACCAGCTGGTGGAAAAGCCGCCCCAGACGCTGACCAACGCGGAGGCATTGAAGGAATAGCCGATCAGGACCAGGATGGGAATGTACAGAATCGCGATGCCGATGCAGAGGACGGTGACCAGGAAGGGTGAGATGCGATTTTCCATCTACGCCTCCAGCTGCTTGGTGTTGTAATGCTGGTACAGGGCGATGGGGCCGACCAGCAGCACCAGAAAGGCGATGGCCACGGCCGAGGCGACCGGCCAATCGCGGTTGCCGAAGAACTCGTCCCACAGCACCCGTCCTATCATCAGATTGTCCGGGCCGCCGAGCAGGGTCGGGATGACGAATTCACCGATTGCCGGAATGAACACGAGCATGGAACCGGCAATGATGCCGGGCATGGACAGGGGTAGAGTCACTTCGAGGAAGGCCCGCCATGGGGGGCTGCCCAGATCGCCGGCAGCCTCGAGCAAGGAATGATCCAGCTTCTCGAGCGTCGCGAACAAGGGCAAGACCATGAAGGGCAGGTAGGAATAGATGATTCCGAGATACACCGCGAAAGTGGTGCGCATGATCTGCAGAGGCTGATGGATTATCCCGAGCCACAACAGAGCTGTATTGAGCAATCCGGTTTCACGAATGATGCCTTCGAGCGCGTACACACGCAGGAGGAACGACGTCCAAAACGGCAGAATGATGATGAGCAGCAGGATGCTCTGCATGCTCTTCGAGGTGCGAGCGATGGCATAGGCCATCGGATAACCTATGCACAGGCAGATTAGGGTGGAAAAAAAAGCAGTCTTGAGCGAGTAAAAGTACGAAAGGCCGTACACTTCGTCGGTGAACAAATACTTGAAATTGCCGAGGTTCAGTGTGAGATGGATGTGCCAGTCGGGACTGACGGATAGAATATCCGTGAACGGCGGAACGCGTATGGCCGTGTCGGCAAAGCTTATAACCAAGGCAAATCCAAACGGAATGAGAAAGAAGACCAGCAGAAACAGCAGGGGCGGCAGAATGATCAGCCATTTGCCGTTGAGTTTCAGCCACTGTCCCGTCGTAGCGCGCGGCGTGCTCCCCTCGTCATGCATCGCCGCCGTCATAAACGATTAAGCCCCAGCATGCGTAACCCCAAGAAAAAATCCCACAAACCGGCCGCTGCCCCGCGCACGCGCAGCGCCCACGGCCGCCAGCGTCAGCGTCTGATCGACGCATGCATTTCCGCCTTGCATATTTACGGGCCGTCGCGGACGACGGTCGAAAAAGTAACGGCCTTCGCGAAAATGTCCCCCGGCATCGTCCGATTCTACTTCGCCTCCAAGGCGGCAATGCTCGTCGCATCGCTGCAATTCCTCGCGGCCGAGTTCGAGGAACAATTATTGGTCCCCGTGATGCGGCTCAAATCCAGGCCGGTCGCGGCGCTGGAGATGATGGTCGATCTGTACCTCGATCCGGAAATCGCCAGCCCTCGCAAGGTCTCGGTTTGGTATGCATTTTGGGGCGAGGCGAGTTCACGTCAGGAATACTACGATATTTGCGGACAGAAGGACGAGAGCTTTGCGGCTTTGGTGCGCGAGCTCATCGAGCGAATGATCATCGAAACCTCCCAGCCGCAGCTGGATCGGGATGGGATTGCGCTCGGGCTCATCGGCGTGCTGGAAATGCTGTGGCAGGACTTCGCCTTTCGAGCCGAGGCGGATATCGACCGGGTCGCGGCCAAGCGGCAGGCCATGGCCTATTTGCGGTCGATCTTTCCCGGTCAATTTGCCGCGGCACCGAGCGAGGCCGGCATGGCGGCAAGCGACCGGCGCCCCGCGGGCTGGGTGTACGCGAATGAGCGCCTGTTCGCCATCGAGCGGGATGCGGTGTTCCAGGATTCTTGGCAGCTCGTTGCGGATCAGGGGCAAATCCCCCGGAGCGGGGATTTCCTCGCCGTCGATCTCGGAGTCGAGCGGGCCTTGGTCGTGCGGGATGCGGCGGGGCAGGTGCGAGCGTTTCGCAACAGCTGCAGCAAGGCCCCGCACATACTGCTGGCGGCCCCGGCGGGCCACATCGATGCCATCCGGTGCGCTGTACATGGGCTGCAATTTGAACTCGACGGCGGGCGCCGCAGCGCGCCGGGTTCCTCGACTCTCTTGCCCCTGGACCTGCGCATGATCGGGGGATTGATTTTCGTTCGTCCGGCGGGGCGCGCTGCGCGGCAGGTCCAGGCCGAGGATCCCTGGATCGATTTCTCTATGCCGCCGGGCGCGCGGCTCTCGAGGCCGGCGGCCGAGATCGCCGTAAACGCGGATTGGAAGCTCGTGATCGAACAGTGGCTGGAATCGTCGATGATCGGAGGATCGCGTCCCGCCGCGGCTCGTGGCTGGAGCGTTCGCGCGTATCGACACGCCACGGGAGCCGACGCTAATTTTCATTGGCAGCAGCGGTTTCTCGCGCCGAATCACCTCGTGGAGCTGAGGCCCGACGGCCTCACCCTCCTGCAGGTGCTGCCGAGCGGTCCAGGCCGCAGTCTCTTGCGGCGCCATGACTTCACCGTGTGCGCCGACGAGAGGTCCGCGCGCGTTGCGGGATATCTCGCGTCGCGGCTGAACCCGTACACACGCCCATCGGCGATCGCCGTCGCCGAATCGACCCAGCAGGGCATGGTTACCTTCGGCCGTGAAACGGGCGACGCTGCCCAGGCTGCACCGGCGCCCGCGGCCGTCGCATTCCGTTGAACGACTGACCCAGCTCGTACCGATAATTACGCTCGCCCATCCGCCGCACGATCTCGGCTAAATCTCCCTCCAAACCCACTTTATATCGCTCGATGGTTAGAGGCCCGGTGAGGGGGTGGTCATCATGAATCGACAACTGGCGGATTCAGTTGTCGATTCATGATGACCACCCCCTCACCAGGCCTCAAGCCGCCGAACGATATAAAGTAGGTTCGGAGGGGGATTTACCGTCAATCGAAGTGGTTGGGCGCTGCCGGAAGAGCGAATTCGGGAATGCGCGCCCGCAGCAGATTGTGGAACTCGAGCATCCAGCGTTCGAGCTGAGACAGCGGACCTGGCCGGTAGCTACCGGATGCGAGGCCGCGCTGCACGCGGCCGCACAGCCACTTGTCTTCGTTGTTTACTTGCGTGTTGATGCGCGAACTCAAGTAGCGGATTGCACGCATTTCGCGGCGCTCGTCGGGCAGGCCGAAGACGGCGCCGCGGACGATGCACTTGCCGGGGCCGTCGGGCAGCACCTGGAAGAAATCCATCCGTTCGGGATACACATCGATGCCCAGATTGGGCAAGGCGCTGTAGAAGCGCCAGCAGCGGCGCTGATCTTCGGGTAAATGTGAGGTGACCTGGTCGATCAGGCGCTGATACAGACCTTCGGACCAGCGTGGCGACTCTTTTTCGCGCAGCCAGCTGATGCCGCGTGCGACCCCGGGCACGGAGTCCTGATCTTCATAGTCCGGAGTGAACATGCGATACAGGCCGGGATGGCCGATCGGCACGTGGTAGGACTCGAGGTAATTGTCCATGGCGATCTTCCAGTCGACGTGCCATGTTTCCTGGGAGATGGGCTCCAGAGGCACCATCTCCTCGAGCCGGTAGGGCAGCAGTTCCTCGGCCAGGCGGCCCCAGACCTTCGATACCGGCGGCGGATCGCCGGCCAGACAGACGAAGACGAACCCGAAGGCAATATCGGTGCGCACCGGACGCAGGCCATGCTCGGCGCGATCGAGACCGGGGAAGCTTTCCCGAACCGGCATGCCGATCAGGCCGCCGTCGTGCCGGTAGGTCCAGCCGTGATAGGGGCAGGTGATGGTCGTGGGGCAGTTTCCCGCGCCATCCAACAGCCGCGCGCCGCGATGCCGGCAGACATTGTGAAAGCCGCGAATCGAGCCATCGCGGTCGCGCAGGACCAGGACGCTCTCAGGCCCCAGATCGAAGGTCTCGTAGTCGCCCGCTTTGGGGATGGAATTGACGTGGCAGACGATCTGCCAGCTCGGCATGCAGAATGCGTTCGAGTTCGAGCCGGGTCAATTCGCTGTTGTTGTAGACCCAGGCGGGCAGTGCTTGCGGCAGGGCGCCGGCGGCCTCGTCGGCGACGCTTCGCGACGGACAGGTTGGTCATGGCTTTCCCCGACGACGATTATATGGTCATTTAATGTACGCCGCGAGCGTGCATCGTTGGCAAGTCGGAGCAGCGCAGCAAGTTATTTGCAGTGGGAAAACGGCTGAACAAAGGGTTGAAGGGCCGAATTGGGTGATTGGGTTCCGAAGCCGGGAGTGGCATGAGTGGCGCTCGATTTATATGATCATATAATTTTTCTGGACGAGCGCACGCCGCGAATGTTACGGTCGCGCGAAATCACAACGATACCGAAGCCCAATCAAACGAAGGGGGACGTCATGGCCAGAAAACTGACCAAGAGCAACGCGCAATTTCAACGCGCCGTCAAGCGGCTGCCGCTGGGCGTGGCCTCCAATTTTCGCTACTGGGGAGAAGATCGCACCATTTACGTGAAAAGCGGCGTGGGCGCGCGCATCATCGATCTCGACGACAATGAGTACGTCGACTACCGCTTGGGCTATGGTCCGGCGATTCTCGGCTATGCTCATCCTGAAGTCGATAAGGCGGCCCGTGAAGGCATGGAGGTGGGCGGCGTATTTGCATTGTCCACGGAGCGCGAGTTCACCGTGGCCGAACGCATTTCCAAAATGGTGCCGGCCGCCGAGCTGGTGCGCTTCTCGAACTCAGGCACCGAAGCGGTCATGGCGGGATTGCGCCTGGCGCGCGCGTACACCGGAAAGGACGACTACGTGATTCTCGAGGGCGGCTACCACGGGCTGTTCGATGCGGCCATGTGGTTCACGCCCATGGATAAATGGTCGCAGGTCGGCGACCCCGAGGTGAAGCCGTACAGCGAAGGCGTGCCGATGAGCACGCGCAGCTTCGCGCACTTCGTGCAGGCCAATGACGCGAATCAGCTGGAGGACGTGTTCAAGCGCCACTCGCACCGCATCGCCTGCCTGCTGATCGAGCCCATCATGGGCAATTGTCTGGGAATCGCCGCCGAGCCGGAATATCTGCGCGCGGCGCGGGCAGCTGTGCGACAAGCACGGCGTGGTGCTGCTCATCGATGAGGTCAAGACCGGGTTTCGCGTGGCGCGCGGCGGCGTGCAGGAACTCTACGGCGTCAAGGCCGATCTTTGCACCTTCGCCAAGGCCGTGGCCAATGGCTATCCGATCTCGGTGCTGGCGGGGCGCGAGGAGATCATGCGCAAGATCGGCAATGGCGTGGCGCATGGCGGCACTTATACCGCGCACTCGATATCGCTGGCGGCCGCCGAGAAGACTCTGCAGATTCTCGACGAAACCGATGCGCTGGAGCGCATCGCCGACTACGGCACGCGCCTGCGCAACGGCATGCGTGCGGTGCTCGGCGCGCGCGGCATCGCCCATAGCTTCGTCGGCCATCCCTCCATGAGCGGTCTGTATTTCGCGCACGAGCCGCCGCGCAACTACCGCGCCTGGAAGAGCAGCGATTATTCCTTCTACGACGCCATGGCGCAGGTGCTGCACGACGAGGGGGTGCTGTGCGAGCCGGATTCGCGCGAGCCTTGGTTCGTTTCCGCGGCGCATGACTGCATCCTGCCTCGCCGACACGCTGAAAGGTTTCGAGATCGCGGTCGATGCCACCCTGAAGGCGGGCGGCGCCACGCATAAAGTGACTGCTTGAGCGGCAGTCCCGCGAAAGCGTCCACCGGCCTCGACGCCATCATCGTCGGGGCCGGCCACAACGGCTTGGTCGCCGCATGCTATCTCGCACGCGCGGGGCTCAAGGTGCTGGTGCTCGAGCGCCAGCCCTATATCGGCGGCGCGGCGGTCAGCCGCCGCCTTTACAAGGACTTCACCTACTCGAATTGCTCCTATGTCTGCAGCCTGTTGCGGCCCGAGATCATCCGTACTCTCGAGTTGCCGAAGTACGGGTTGCAGGTGATTCCCTATGAAGGCGGCGTGCACCATGATGCAGGGCGGCGGGCATCTGGCGAATTACGACAATCACGATGCGCTGCGCCGTGAGATCGCGCGGCATTCGAAGCGCGACGCGGAGGCCTACGACCGCTATTCGCGCGACGTCATGCGTCAATGCAAATTCATCAAGCCGCTGCTGATGCGCGAGCCGCCGGACCCGACGTCGTTCAAGCCGCGCGATTTGCAGGAGTTGCTGTACCTGGGCAAGCGCTTCCACAGCCTGGGCGAAGAGCGCATGTACGACACGCTGCGTTTCTGGACCATGAGTGCGGCGGATTTTCTCGACGAATATTTCGAGAGCGAAATCGTCAAGGCACATTTCGCCGGCAGTTCCATCATCGGCACGGCCCTGGGGCCGCGCTCGCCGGGCACCGCCTACGTGCTCCTGCATCACTACATGGGCGACATCGACGATACGGTCGGCGCCTGGGGTTTTGCACGCGGCGGCATGGGCGCGATCACCCAGGCGCTCGGCGCTTCCTTCGAGGCCAGCGGCGGCACCATCCGCAGCGCCGCGCCCGTCGCGAAGGTCCTGGTGCGCAACGGGCGCGCAACCGGAGTCGCGCTGGCGGACGGAGAGGAAATTCATGCGCGGCTGGTCATTTCCAATCTGGATGTGCGCCGCACCTTTCTCGAAACCATGGACGCGAAGGATCTGCCGGATGAGTTTCTGCGGCAGGTCAGGAATTTCAAGATCCGCGGCTCCTCCGGAAAATTGAACATTGCTCTCGACGGCTTGCCGAAGTTTCCGGCCATACCACAGGGCTCGCCCAGCATACGCGGCGACATGCATGTCACCGATACCGTTGAAATGATGGAGCGGGCATACGATGACTGGAAAGACGGGCGCTGGTCGCGCGCACCGTACATCGACATGCTCATTCCCTCGCAGATCGATCCGACCATGGTTCCCGACGGCAAGCACTACATGTCGGTCTTCGTTCAATACTGCCCGTACGAGCTGGCCGACGGGCCGTGGGACGCGGCCAAGCGCCAGGCCTTCGGCGACACCGTGATCAACACCATCGCGCAGCACAGCCCGAATTTCAAGGACCTGATTCTGCACGCGGAAATTCGCACGCCTTGGGACATCGAAAACGAAGTCGGGCTCACCGAGGGCAATATCTTTCAAGGCGAATTGACCATGGATCAGCTGCTGTTCAACCGCCCGGTGCCCGGCTACGCGCAGTACCGGGCGCCGGTGCGCGGCATGTACATGTGCGGCTCGAGCACCCATCCGGGCGGCGGCGTCATGGGCGCCCCCGGCGCGAACGCCGCGCGTGCCGTGCTGCGCGATCTTGGACGGCGCATTGACGTGACCGATGTTTCCGTGCAATCGAAAGCTACGACTGCATCGTCATCGGCGGCGGCCACAATGGACTGGTTTGCGCGGCGACGTTGGCGCGCGGCGGCCGCTCGGTGCTGGTGCTCGAGGCCGCAAGCCAGGTGGGCGGCGCGGCCCTGACCCGGGAATTCGCACCGGGTTTCCGCGTATCGGCCGGTGCGCACCTGCTGCATCTGATGCCGGCGGATTTGCTGCGTGAATTGCGCCTGGAGTCCCACGGGCTGCAATGGGCGGCGCAGGGCATGGCCAGCGCGGCGCTGTTGCCCGGCGGCGCGCGCCTGGCCTTGGGTCCGCAGGATGCGGGCCGAAATTCGTCGGCCCTGGGTCTGTCGGACACGGGTCTGTCGGCCACGGGTCTGTCGCCCGAAGATGCGCAGGCATACTCGGCATACACCTCCCGCATGCGGCGCTTCGCCGCGGCTCTGGTGCCCCTGTTCTCGCGCGTGCCGCCGCGCCTCGGCACGACTGCCTGGGCCGATCGTCTCGCGCTGCTGCGCCTGGGCTGGCAGATACGCAGGCTGGGAAGACGCGACATGCGCGAGCTGCTGCGGATCGGCGGCATGAATGTCTATGATTTGCTCGAAGAGAGTTTCGAGTCCGAAGCACTCAAAGGCGCGCTGGCATTCGACGCCGTGCTCGGCAGCAATTTCGGCCCGCGTTCGCCCGGCACGGTATTGACCCTGTTGTATCGGCTGGCTGCGGAATCGGCGGCGGGCGGCGCCGGGCTGTCGCAGCCCAAAGGCGGCATGGGCGCACTGTGCGATGCGCTCGCCAAGGCCGCGGCTGCGGCGGGAGCGGCGATACGCACCGCGGCGCCGGTTGCGAGCATTCTCGTGGAAGGCGATCGTGCTTCCGGCGTGCTGCTCGAGTCCGGGGAGCGCATCGCCGCGCGCTGCGTGATTTCCAGCGCCGATCCGAAGACCACCTTCTTGCGCCTGCTGGGGCCGCGGTATCTCGATACCGGCTTCGTGCGCCGGGTCAACCATATTCGCTCGCGCGGACTTGCCGCCAAGCTGCATCTGGCATTGAATCGTGCGCCTCCGTTCAGAGGCGTTGGGCGAGGCGGGCTTGCGCGGCCGGCTGCTCATCGCGCCTTCGATGCAATATATCGAGCATGCCTACAATCACTGCGAAGTACGGCGAATTCTCGGCGGCGCCGGCCATGGAAATCACCGTTCCGACCGTCAACGATCCCGCGCTGGCGCCGGCGGGGCAGCACGTGCTGTCGGCCATCGTGCAATATGCGCCGTACGCTCTCAAGGAAGGCTGGCAGAGCGGCCGGCAACGCTTCATCGACACGGCATTGGATGTGCTGGAGCGATATGCCCCCGGCCTTCGCGGCTGCATCGTCGCAGCGGAACTGCTGACCCCGGCCGACATGGAGCAGGAATTCCGCATCAGCGGCGGACACTGGCATCACGGCGATCTGGCCTTCGATCAATTCATGATGGTGCGCCCGGTGCCCGGAGCGGCGCAGTACCGCACGCCTCTCGATGGCTTGTTCCTGTGCGGAGCGGGATGTCATCCCGGGCGGCGGCGTCATGGGCGTCGCCGGCCGCAATGCCGCGCGAGCAGGTATTGGCCTCGAGTCAGCTATGAATTACCGCTCACGAGGTTCGCGAACATGAGTGCCGTGCCTCATTTCAAGCAGCCGCTGCTCAAGACGCCGTTTCACGAGCGCGCACGCGCACTGAGCCAGGTCGACAGCTTCATCCCCTGGGCGGGCTACACGACGGTGGATGTGTTCACCACCATGGAGCAGGAATACTTCGCGATCCGCAACGCGACGACGCTCTATGACCTGACGCCGATGGTGAAGTACCGCGTATCGGGGCCGGATGCGCTGCCCTACCTGAATCGCCTGGTCACGCGCGATGTCGCCAAGCTCAAGCCGGATCGCGTCGCCTACTGCGTTTGGTGCAACGATGCCGGGCATCTGATCGACGACGGCACGATGTTTCGTTTGGGCGAGGACGAATATCGGCTTTGCACGGCGGAACGCCAGATCGACTGGCTGCTCGATTCGGCGATCGGCTTCGATGTCGAGATCGGCGAGGTCACCGAGCAGATTGCCGCCCTGGCGGTGCAGGGGCCGACCTCCTGCGCGGTGCTCAAGGCGTTGGGCTTGCAGGGGATCGAGAAACTCAAGCCCTTCGAGATCGGCTACTTCACCCTCGGCAGCCGCATCGATTGACCGTGTCGCGCACCGGCTTTACCGGCGATCTGGGTTACGAGCTGTGGATGGAGCCTGCAGGCGGCCGAGGCCGTCTGGGATGCCTTGATGGCGGCGGGCACGCTCACGCGGCATTCGCGCCATCGGCTCGCAGGCATTGAACGTCGCGCGCATCGAGGCCGGCTTCCTGCTGCCGAACGTCGATTTCGTCTCGGCCGAGCACACCATCCGCACCGGACGCGACCGCTCGCCGCTGGAGCTGGGCCTCGCGTGGCTGGTGGATTTCAAAAAGGGGCATTTCACGGGACGGCGCGCGCTGCTGGACGAGAGGGCCGCAGGGCCTGCGGCGCCAGCTGGTCGGTCTGGACATCGCCGGCAACAAGCCGGCCCACAATGCGCTGCTCTACACGGATGACAGCGGCAAGCGCGAGATCGGCAGCGTCACCTCGGCGATCTGGTCGCCGACTTGCAAGCGCAACATCGCCCTTGCTATCGTCGATGCGCCGCATTTCACAGATCGGCTCGACGGTCTGGGCGGAAATCTACTTGAACCGTGAACTGGTATGGGAGCGTCGAATGTCGCGAGCGCAGGTCGTCGAACGCCCCTTCTTCGCGCCCGAGCGGCGCCGCGCGACACCGCCCGCGGAGTTCTAGGACGCGTGGCTGCCACGCCAAAATCCATCGCCGACCGGCCCTGGCTCGATCCGGACGCGAAGCCGCAAATCGTCATCGAGAGCATCAACAAGACATTCGGCGGCTTCACCGCCGTCGACAGCGTCAATCTTCGGATTTACAAGGGCGAGATGTTCGCGCTGGTGGGCGCGTCCGGCTGCGGCAAGACGACGTTGCTGCGCATGCTGGCCGGATTCGCCAGCCCGAGCGCCGGGCGGATCATGATCGAGGATGTGGACATGACCAAGGTGCCGCCGCACGAGCGCCCGGTCAACATGATGTTCCAGTCGTACGCGCTGTTTCCCCACATGACGGTCGAGGAGAACGTCGGGTACGGCTTGCGCCGCATGAACCTGGACAAGCCGGTCAAGACTGAAGCGGGTTCAGGAAGCGCTGGAAATGGTGCAATTGGGGCCCATGGCGAAGCGCAAGCCGCACCAGCTCTCGGGCGGCCAGCGGCAGCGCGTGGCCCTGGCGCGCGCGCTGATCCGCCGCCCGAAGGTGCTGCTGCTCGATGAACCATTGAGCGCGCTGGACAAGAAACTGCGCGAACAGACGCAATTCGAGCTGATGAACATCCAGTCTCAGGTCGGCATCACCTTCGTTTTCGTCACTCACGATCAGGACGAGGCCATGGCGCTCTCGACCCGCATCGCGGTGATGAATCGCGGCCAGGTCGTGCAGGTCGGCACCCCGTCCGAGATCTACGAATTTCCGCAGACCCGCTTCGTGGCCGATTTCATCGGCACGACCAATTTGTTCGAAGGAACCGTGAGCGGCACCGAGCCCGGCCACCTCATCGTGCGCAGCGCCGAGGCGGGCTGCGATCTGATCGTCGATGAACTCGGGCGCTTCGGCAGCGGCCAGCGCGTATGGGTGGCGTTGCGGCCGGAGAAAATCCGCCTGAGCAAGGAGCCGATCGCCGGCAGCCGCTTCAACCAGGTCAAGGGCATGGTTTGGGAGCTCGGTTATCTCGGCAATCGTTCGACCTACCGGATCAAGACCGAAACCGGCAAGCTCGTGACCGTCTTCGCCCAAAACGACCGGCGCACCTCGGAGTGGTCCATCGATTGGAGCGACGAGGTGTACTTGAGTTGGACTGCCAATTGCGCGGTGATTCTGCAGCAGTGATTCCGTGACGGCGGCGGGATACGGCGGCGTTGTCGGCGAATAACACATACAAGGCGCGCGACCGATGAAATTACCACACGTCAACTTTCTGAGGGCATTGAGCATCGGCGCGCTGCTGCTGTTCGGCGCCATGCCGGCGCTCGCCGGCAAAACGCAGACCGTCGTGCTGATCGTGAGCGACGGCTTGCGGTGGCAGGAAGTATTCACCGGCGCGGATCCCACCCTGCTGAACGAGAAGGACGGCGGCAGCTGGCTGGAGGAAGCCGACCTCGCAAGCGCTACTGGCGCGAGGACGTCGATGCGCGGCGGGCGGCGCTGTTCCCGTTCTTGTGGGGAACGGTGGCCAAGCAGGGGCAGATTTACGGCAATCAGCTCAAGGGCAGCGTCGCGCACGTGACCAACGGCAAGGCGTTCTCCTATCCGGGCTATAACGAAATGTCGACGGGCTATCCCAACGACGCCATCGACAGCAACGAGTACGGGCCGAATCCCAATGCGACGGTGTTCGAATGGCTCAACAAATTCGACGAGTATCGCGGGAAGGTTGCGATTTTCGGCACCTGGAATGTCTACGACAATATCTTCAACCGGAGCCGCAGCGGACTGGTGATGCAGACGGGCTGGACGCTGAGCGAGCCCTGGAAGACCCGGCAGACGCCGCGCGATGCGTTGCTGCGGCAGCTGTTCGACTCATCGACCCGCTTCGATGAGGAGGATGTCTGGAATTCCTTTCTGCAGATACCCCTGCTGGACTATGTCAAGACGGCGCAACCCCGCATCCTGTTCGTGGGCTACGGGGAGACCGATAATTGGGCGCACCAGGGCCGCTACGATCTCGTCCTCGACAGCGCCCACCGCATGGATCATTTCGTAAAACAACTGTGGGACACCATGCAGGCGATGCCGGAGTACCGCGGCACCACGACTTTCATCATCACCACCGATCACGGCCGGGGCAGCGGGCTCACCGAGTGGAAGGAGCACGGCGTGGAGGAGAAGGGCTCGGAGAATATCTGGATCGCGGTGATGGGACCGGACACGGCTCCCCTCGGCGAGCGGACCCATACTGCTGCGGTGACCCAGGCGCAAATCGCCGCGACTGTGGCCGCTTTCGTCGGCAAGGATTATCACCACGATGTGCACAAGGCCGCGTTGCCGATCACGGAGGTGCTGAGCGGTTCCGGCAAGTAGGATCCTCTGCAGGGTGATGTTGACCGGTTCGCACGGTCAGGGGGGATAAGAGGCTGGACGCCAACGTAAAGACAGCAGTTGGCGTCCAGCCTCTTATCCCCCCTGACCGTGCGCACTGGCCGAGGTACATCACCGCGCAGAAGATACATCACCGTCGAGAGGGGGCAATCGGGTGCCGTCGGCGGGGTGGTGTGGAGCGGTGAGAGTATTCGCCCGAGGGGCGGATCCGTTGGCCGGCAACTGCTGCCTCGTTGCCGGCCAACGGCTCCGCCTCTCGGGCGAATGCCGTCAACCGCTCGACATCATCGCGCCGAGGCGCTGGTTCTTTTTTTATATTATAATCGTGACAATTAGGAATTTGTGACGCCTGCGAGGTTCGTGATGCGGAATGTAAAGACACTTGGCCTGCTCGGAACCGGCGTCATTGGCGGCGGATGGGCCGCGCGCGCGCTGCATTTCGGGGTGGACGTCATCGCTGCCGACGTCAAACCGGAAATGGAAGAATGGATTCGCGGCGCGGTGGCCAACGCCGAACCCGCTCTGGCGCGCCTGACCTCCGCGCCCTTGCCGCCGAAGGGCAAATTGTCGTTCACCACGGATCTTCAGGTGATGGCGCGGCAGGCCGATTTCATCCAGGAGAATATCCCGGAGCAGCTGCCTTTGAAGCAGCGCATGCTGGCGGAGGTCAGCCGGCACGCTGCCGCGGACGTCATCATCGCCTCGAGCACCTCGGGTCTTACGCCCAGCGATCTGCAGCGCGATATGGTTGCGCCGGAGCGCTTCCTGGTGGCGCATCCGTTCAATCCGGTCTATTTGCTGCCCCTGGTCGAACTGGTCGGCGGGGAGAAAACCGTGCAAGGCACCATCGATGCGGCCGCCAAGTTCTTTACCTTCATCGGGATGCACCCCCTGCACGTTCGACGCGAGGTACCGGGGCACCTGACCGATCGCTTGCAGGAAGCGTTGTGGCGGGAGATTCTGCATCTGGTGAACGACGGGGTGGCCACCACGGGCGAACTCGACGAATCCATCATTTATGGCCCCGGCCTTCGCTGGGCAGCCATGGGCACGAACCTCATCTATCATCTGGCCGGCGGCGAAAGCGGCATGCGGCATATGCTGGCGCAATTCGGTCCCTGCCTGAAGTGGCCGTGGACCAAGCTCGAGGCGCCGGAGCTGACGGAGACTTTGATAGACCGCATGGTGGAGGGGACCCAGGCTCAGGCCGCGGGCCGCTCGATTCGAGAGCTCGAGCGCCTGCGCGACGACTACCTGGTCGCGATCCAGCAAGTGCTGCGGCAGTACAATATCGGCGCCGGCGCCACCTTGCGCGCGCTCGAGGAGAGGTTGTTCAAAGACGCCGCGGCCGGCCGCGCGCCGCAGCTGGCCGGACAGGGTGGGCCGCTGCGATTGCTGGACACTGTGGTGAGGCCGGAGTGGGTGGACTACAACCGGCACATGTCCGATTTCCGCTATGGCCAGATATTCGGTGACGCGTTGGACGTGCTCTTCCGCAGCATTGGGATCGATGAGGCCTACCGCTCCGCCGGACGCACGTACTACACGGTCGAGAATCACATCAAGCATCTCGGCGAGGCCAAGGCGGGCGAGCCGCTGTATGTCACGGCGCAGGTGCTTGCCGTGGACGACAAGCGGCTGCACGTGTTCCAGCGGCTGCATCGGGGCCGCGACGACAAGCTGATCGCTACGGCGGAGCAGATGTATCTGCATGTCGATACGAAGGCCGCCAAGGCTGCGCCCGCGGATCCGAAGATCCGCGACAAGCTCGAGTCGATTCGCAGCGATCATGCCGGTTTGCCGCCGCCCCCTGGAGCCGGACGGCCCGTCGGGCGCGACAAACACTAGCCCTCCGCCATGCCGACCCCCTCATGCCCAAGATAGTCGACCACGCCCAGCGGCGCGACGAGATCGCCCACGTCGCGTGTCAGGTGGTCGCACAATACGGTTTCGAGCAGGCGACCATGGCGCGCATCGCGCGCGCGGCGGGCTACACCACGGGCATGGTGGCCCATTACTATGAGTCCAAGCAGGACATCATCCTGGCCGCGCTGCGGCTGATACTGCGGCGGATCGAAGAGCGGCTCACGCGAGAGCGCAAGAGCACTGACACGAATGTCCTGGAAGTGCTGTCCGAGGCACTGGCCATCGACGCGCAGCGATTCACCGAGTGCGCCTTCTGGATGGCCTTTTGGGGCCAGGTCTCCGCGGACAAAAAGCTCAAGCGACTCAACGCCTGGGTGCATCAGGAGTACATGCGCTTGTTCGCCCGCTGCTTCGCCGGTTATTGGCAGGAGTGGGCGAGCTGGCCGCAAGCGGTGCGCGATCAAGTGCTGCGCTCGATGGTGACGTTCATCAATGGGCTGACGGCGAGCGCGGTCACCAGCCCGAGCGATTGGCCCGCGGGGATGCAGATCGAACAGTTGCGGCTGCAATTGGACCTCCTGCGCCAGTGGGCCAACACCCAGCTCACCGGCGCCGGGCAAGGTCAAGCGAAAGCCGCCAATACGAAGGCGGCGCGGCGCGCCGGATAAGAGAAGGGGGATTTCAAATGGATTTTTCGCTCAGCGACGAACAGCAAATGATCCTCAAGACCACCCGCGAGTTCGTGGTCAATGAGCTTTACCCGCACGAGCAGGAGGTCGAAGAAACCGGCGTGCTGCGCCCGGAGCTGTATCGCGAGTTGAAGGCCAAGGCGATCGAGGCGGGCCTGTATGCCGCCAATATGCCGGCGGAAGTGGGTGGGGCGGGCCTGGATACCGTTACCTGGGTTCTATACGAAAAAGAACTGGGGCGCACGGGGTATGCTCTGCACTATTCCTGCGTCGGCCGGCCGTCGAATATCCTGCTCGCCTGCGAGGGTGAGCAAAGAGAACGCTACCTGCTGCCCACCGTACGCGGCGATCGCGTCGAATGCCTGGCCATGACCGAGCCGGGTGCGGGTTCGGATTTGCGCGGCATGAAGACCACGGCGGTGGCGGCGGGCGATGATTTCGTGATCAACGGCACGAAGCACTTCATCAGTCACGCCGACCATTCCGATTACGTCATCCTGTTCGCGGCCACCGGGGAAGAGGCGACGGCACAGGGGACCCGGAAGAAAATGACGGCGTTTCTGATCGACATGGGGCATCCTGGATTCGAAGTGCGCCCCGGATACAAGAACGTATCGCATCGCGGATATACCAACAGCATTCTCGAGTTCAACAATTGCCGGGTGCCGAAGGCGGCCATACTGGGCGAGCTGCATCGTGGCTTCGATGTGGCAAACACCTGGCTGGGAGCGACTCGATTGCAAGTGGCGGCCACCTGCCTGGGCCGAGCCGAACGGGCTTTGGAGCTGTCAACGCAGTGGGCGGTGGATCGGGTGCAATTCGGCCAGCAGATAGGGAAGTTTCAGGGCGTGAGCTTCAAGCTGGCCAACATGGCGGTGGAACTGCGGGCTGCCGAACTCCTGACTTTGGAAGCCGCGTGGAAACGGGACCGTAAGATCGATACTGACATGGATATGGCAATCGCCAAGGTCAAAGCCACCGAAATGCTGGCGATGGTGGCGGACGAGGCGTTGCAGATCCACGGCGGCATGGGGCTCATGACCGACTTGCCGCTGGAGCGCATCTGGCGCGATGCCCGCATCGAGCGCATCTGGGACGGCACCAGCGAAGTTCAGCGGCACATCATTTCGCGCAGTCTGCTGCGACCACTGGGCGGATGATTCCCATCGCCGCGCACCGGATTGGAGCGTGGCTACTTTACATTATATGCCCCTTGCGAGGAATCGCCCGCAATCGTATGCGTTCTCGGCCTACAGAGCCCCCGGTCTGGGCGCTTGAGAATGGGTGCCTTGCCCCGACATAGCCAGTATCCCATGACGCACGTTATGGAAGCAGGGTCGAGGAATAGGCGGGAACCATGATCGATACGGAAGTGATTCGGCTACGTCAATTGCGCAATACCGCTTTGCGGGCGCGCGCGATCGCATTGGCACTGAACGCCCTGCATCCCGGTAGCGGCTCCGTGTTGTCACGGAGTGCTCTGGCGTGCTGGCGCATCACGCGAGTCATCACGGGAACGCTGCGAGCGCACCCGTATCAGAGTTATCAGCGCGACGCCGGTCATCTGCGTGCGGTGTACGACGGCGCCGTTGCAGCCCTGATAGGAGTCCTTGCGAAGTATCGGGGAGGCGCTTTCGGACGATATTCGGCGCGGCTGCAAACAGTGGCGCGCGAACTCGACGATGCCCGTGCACTGACCTGGTCGCCGGCCTTGAGCGATGCCTTCGGTCGTTCGCAAGCGGAAATTCGTGCGCTGATGAAAGAGCTGACGGTCCAGGCGCGCGGGGAAGCCGGAGCCCGAATCGAGGCCGGTACCGGACTCGCCGTGGGCGTCGGCCGCGGCGGCGAGTCGCGCGTGGCGACCAATTGGCCCTATCTGGCGTTCTAGTACTTCGACACGGTGATGTTGAGCGGTTGACGGTATTCGCCCGGCAGGCTGAGACGCTCGCGGGCAACGGGAGAGCAGTTGCCCGCGAGCGTCTCAGCCTGCCGGGCGAATGCTCTCACCGCTCCACACCACCGTGCCGAGGGCACTCGATTTGCTCCCTCTGATATGGAACAACCTGTCAATACCCGATACGTAAAACGAAGTCATCTTCGCAGCCGCTGACCCTTCGTGCCTGTACCGAGTAGTTCATGGATAGTCGCCGTTAACCTCAGGCCGCACGCTTGAGCGTGTGCCTGGGAGCCTGCAGCGCGTCGATCACCGCCCGCAGCTTCTCGGGCAGCGCCTCATGCCCCGCGTCCGGCACCCACACCGGCGTCAAATCCCCCGCCCGATAGCAGCGCGCCAGCTTCTCGGCATCGCGCCGGTCCGTCTTGACGCGAGCTTGCGAATCAGACGTGCAACCGGCTCCGGACGGTACTGCCACCGCAATCGTCTCCGCATGGACATCCAAGCCCAAAAATCGTACGTTCTTCATTGCCGGCTCCCATTTGTATGCGGCTCTGCGCCGCGATCTTTCCCGATTCACAGCGTAATCCGCGATGCTGCAAATCGGGAGCCGGTTGTTCCATAGTGACTAGACGGTGATATGCCTCCTGCGCGGTGATGTACCTCGGCCAGTGCGCACGGTCAGGGGGGATAAGGAGTGGGAAGCCAACTGATCCGGCCCGTTGGCTTCCCACTCCTTATCCCCCCTGACCTTGTGAACCGGTCTACATCACCGTACAGAGGGCTGGCCACCCGTCTGAATCCTCCTACAAGAACCGCCGCGGTTTGCCGACCGCGGCGCTTGTGTATCCACAGGATACTGCCTCGCATTACTAATGACCTGGAGGCAGCAATGCGCAACGAAACCGCTTCCGTTCCTTTCGGATCACAGGAAACGCCGACGGCGCCCTACGATCCGCCGCAACCCGCGCCCCAGGCCGAAGCCTGGCGCAGGGCACTCAAGGTAGTCGGATGCTGTCCGCCGCGGCGCACGGCCGTCAGGACCACCGTGCGCAGAGTCAAGTCGATGCGGCACGTCAATGGAGTGTAGCGATATGAGCAAGAGAGAAGAGATTGCCATCTCCATCGCGCTGCAAACGCAGGTGCTCAAGACCTGCCCCATCCACAATCAACTGTACTGCTGCGACGAGGAGCCAGGCGCCGACGATGAGAATATGGCGCGCGCCTTCGCGGTCGCCGTCGATCTGGTACGCCAGCACGAGCCGTACGCCGAGGAGTTCCATCACGATGCGCATGAGTTGACCGATCTGCTGAGCTACACCATCGGCGCGGCGCCACTCTGCTGTCCGGAGTGCATGAAGGTGCGGGAGCCGATGAGCCATCGGATCGCCCAACGCGAACCGGCGCTCGTTTGAAGGGAGTTGTGGCGGGCCCGGACGGAGCCGAGCCGGGGGGCTAATGGTGGCCTGAGGCTACTGCGCTCGGGCCGTGCGGCCTGAATAGCGCGTTACCGCGTGCGCGGCGGCTCTCGCCGCGCACTGTTTCGGCGGCCGGTCCACCGACGCAGCCGCGCCTTAGCGGCCGGTCCAGCGAGGCTTACGCTTTTCGCTGAATGCGCGCGTGCCTTCTTTCAGGTCGTCCGAACGGATGACGCGCTGCACCGCGTCCAGAGAATCGTGCAATTCGAAGGCTTCGTGCTCGGGCACCATCTCGGTGTGCCGCAGCAGCTGTTTGATCGCCGGAAACAGCAGAGGCGGCCCCTCTATCAACTGGCGCGCAATTTCCCGCGCCTTGGTCATGCCCTGGCCCTTGGGCACGATGTGATTGGCCAGGCCCCAATGCTTGGCCTCGGCGGCGTCCATCCAGCGTCCCGTCAGCAGGAACTCGACCGCGACGTGATAGGGAATTCGCCGCCGCAGTTTGATGGTCCCCGCGTCAGCCAGTACACCGACATTGATCTCGGGCAGCGCAAATTTCGCATGTTCTTCCATCACGATGATGTCGGTGCCGAGCACGACTTCAAAGCCGCCGCCGCAGGCGATGCCATTGACCGCCGCGATGATGGGCTTGTTGAGATTTCTCGGATAGTTAAATCCGGCGAAGCCGCCCACCCCCCAGTCCGAATCGGATTCCTCACCTGCGGTTGCCGCCTTCAGATCCCATCCGGGCGAGAAAAATCGATCGCCTGCGCCGGTGACGATGGCGATGCGCAAGGCAGGATCGTCGCGAAAATCCGTGACGACCTCGTTCAAGCGGCGGCTCGCCGCAAGATCAATGGCGTTCGCCTTGGGCCTATCGAGGGTGATCTCTAGAATCCCAGCGTCCTTGACGGTTTTAATTCCATCCGACATGTGCGCTCCTTTAGGCGAACCTTTGCAGGCGAATCATTGTATCCACCGCGACCGCACCGTTGCCCGAAGGCCGGACGATCACCGGGTTCACATCTATTTCGATCAGTGTAGCCACATTTGCCGCCGCATAGCGCGCCACGCAGAGAATGGTCTCGATCAGTGCGTCGACGTCGGCCGGCGGCTTGCCGCGATATCCGCGCAACAGTTTGGCGACGGTCAGGCGGCGCAGCGCCGACTCTATCGATGCATGCGTCCAGGGGGGCAGGAGGCTGACACTGTCCGACATGATCTCGGTGAGGATGCCGCCGGCGCCGAGAACCAGCACCTGGCCGAACTGGGGGTCGACAATGACGCCGATCAGGATTTCGGCCACGCCGTCGGTGAGCATCTCCTCGACCAATACAGTGTCCGACAGCTTCGCCAGCCGCAGGGCTGCCTGCTGCGCGTCGGCCTCCGTGCGCACATTGAGCACGACACCGCCCACTTCGGTCTTGTGCTCCAGATGAGCGCCCGAAGCTTTCATGACCACGGGAAATCCCAGTGCGAGAGCAGCCTCGGCCGCGGCGGACGCCGGCACGAGCCTGCCGCGGGGGATGCGTACCCCGAATTCGGCCAGCGCCGCCTTGCCGTCATGCTCGCCCAGCGCATGGACATCGGCGGAGGCGCGGGCTCGAGCCGGTGGCAGATGCAATTGCACGGCCGCGTCGGTTCGCCACGCCGTACCGACGCCTCCGGCCAGAGACAGGGCTTCCAGGGCTTCACGCTGACCCTGCAACGGAATGACGCCGCCCTCGAGGCAGCGCTTGCGAATTCTCCGACTGATGGTCTCGGGCAGAGACGCGATCAGCGCGGCGCGCGTCGGGGCACCCTGCGCAGCCTCGATGAACACATCGATGACGGCGTCATAGGCCGCGGAGTCGGCCTCGCCCTCAGGCGGGCTGTCCAGCATGAACCCGGCTGCATCGTAGCCGGAATGCAGCACCTCGCTGAAAACTCGCTTCAGTGCCGGAGGATCGAACCACAGATAAGTGTGAATATCGAAGGGATTGGCGATGGTGACGCGATCGGTCAGCACTTCGCGCAAGACGGCGGTGCTCGCCTGCGATACGGGTGTGAATTCCAATTCCATGTCGCGCGACACATCGGCTGTCATCGCCATGTCGCCGCCCGATGCACCCATGACGAGAACCTTGCGACCCGTGAGCGGGCCGCCGGTGTGGAACAGCTTGAGGGTTTCACAAAGGGTACCCAGGGTGTCGCAGCGCGCGATACCGGCCTGCCGGCAGAAGGCTTCGAACACCTCATCGGCGCCGGCCAGGGCGCCGGTATGACTGTGTGCGGTGCGCGCGGCGGCGGCGGTGCGCCCTGATTTGATGACTGCAATGGGCTTGCCGGCGGCGCGTGCCCGGGCGGCGGCGCGCGCAAATCGTTCGGGATCCTTGATGCCTTCCAGATACAGGCCGAATGCAGTGACCCGCGCATCGTCGCAAAGAATTTCGATGAGATCTTCCACCGCGAGGCGCGTCTGGTTGCCCACCGTGAACAGGCAGCCGATGGGCACGGAGCGATGGTTGAACATGAGAGTGAGGGCAATGGTGCCGCTCTGGCAAATGAGCGCCACGCCGCGATCGACGGTCGGCCCGACGATTTGATCCGGCATCATCGCAACTTTGTCGAAGAAGTTGACGAAGCCGTAGCAGTTCGGCCCGAAAAAGGGCAGGGCGCCGGCATTGTCGGCCAGCTCTCGAGTGAGCCGATGGCCGGACTCGGTGCCGGTCTCGGAGAAGCCGGCGGTGAAACACACGAAGCCTCCGGCCTCGCGTGCCGCAAGGGCGGCTGCCACGGTCGGCGCTTCGTGATTCGGCACGGCAACGAAGGCCGCATCAGGGACACCCGGAAGATCGGCAATAGAACGATAATAAGTGGTGGTGGCGGTGGACTCGCGGCTCGGATGCACCCGCCACAGTGCACCGGTGTAGCCGATGGCGACATTGCCGGCGGCCACGGCATCCGTCCAGGCGCCGGCGCCGATCAGGGCGATGCTACGGGGCGCGATGAGTCGGTGAATGTCTGCCGGAGGCATGGGTCAGCGGCGCTTCAGTTCAATCTTGCGGGAGCTCGGACCGAAGGCTTCACGCAAGGCGGGGGACAACTTGAGCGTCTCGAGCTTGGCCGACACCTCGTCGGGAAAGGCGGCAACACCGGGCTTATCCCCTTGATGCACATGCAGCAGCATCATATCGGCGACGGCGACCGGCTCGTTGACACGGGAACAGACGAAGCGGCAAGCCAGATGAATTTTCTTGCGGTCGCAATCCAAAACGGACGAGATGACCGCAAGATCGTCCGAACCCTTGACCTCGTGCAGGTAGTGCAGGTGCAATTCGACCGTGTACAGGGTGCAATGCGTGCGCTCGCGGTACTCGGCGTCGAGACCCAGTCGATCCATCACATCGTCAACGGCAAGGCTCGCCACCAGACCGTAGTAGGCGTCGCGGACATGCCCGTTGTAGTCGATCCATGCCGGTTCAATGGTGGCGCGATAAACGGGCAGCTCCGTCATCGGAAACGCTCAGCGGAGCTGCAGTTTTTCGCGGGCCTGCGCGGGGGTGAGTATCCGCGCTCCCATGGCTTCCACGATGGTGCGCGCCTTCTCCACCAACTGGGCATTGCTGGCATACACGCCCTTGCTCAAGTAAAGATTGTCCTCGAGCCCGACGCGGACATTGCCGCCGAGCAGCACGGCCTGTGCCGCCCAAGGCATCTGCATGCGGCTGATCGCGAAGGTGCCCCAATTGCAATTCTCGGGCAGCGAATTGACCATGGCCAGCAGGTGGCCCACGTCGGCCGGAACTCCATAGGGAATGCCCATGCACAGCTGAATCAGCGACGGGGCTGTGAGGAGGCCTTCCTTGATCATTTGCTTGACGAACCAGAGGTTGCCGGTATCGAAGACTTCCAGCTCGGGCTTGACTCCGAGATCCTTGCAAATCGCGGCGCCCTGGCGCAAATAATTCGGCGTCGATATATAGGCGCGGTTGCCGTCGCCGAAGTTCAGGCTGCCGCAGTCCAAGGTGGCGATGTCGGGGCGGTACAGGCCTTCGTGACACAGATCGATGACGTGGCGCATGCGATCTTCCTGAGTACAGAAATCGCTGCCCGGGGCCGGGGTGTCCTTCAACCCATGATCGCCCACGACGATGTAGCCGCCCATGCCGCACGTCAGATTCACGATCACATCGACCTTGCTTTCGCGGATGCGCTTGACGACTTCGCGGTAATGCCGGGTTTCCATGCTGAACGCGCCGGTTTCGGGCTCGCGCACGTGAATGTGGACGATGGCCGCCCCCGCCTCGGCCGCCGCGATGGCGGTGGCGGCGATCTGCTCGGGAGTGATGGCGCAGTGCGGGCTCTTGGTGACCTTGGTGTCGTCGCCCGTGACGGCGCAAGAAATGATGACGTCGTGATTCATGATATTCCCCGGATCAAGGCGAGATACGCTGGTTTTATTATATCAATCATAATATTTAAGTCGGCCGGCGGCAACTAGTGCCCGGCACGGTGATGTTGACCCGTCATACGGCCAGGGGGGGATAAGAGGCTGGACGCCAACGTAAAGGCAGCAGTTGGCGTCCAGCCTCTTATCCCCCCCCTGACCGTGCGCATTGGGCCGTACATCACCGCGCACGATGTACATCACCGTCTAGGGAGCACCGGCGCTCGACTGCCGGCCGCCGGCGAGCGCCCGGATGATCTCTGCTTCGCCGCAAACGCCGAGAATGCGGCCTTGCTCGACGAGCAATACGGGGTGCCCGGTTGTCTGGCGCAAATGAATGATGGATTGCAGCGAGAAGGAGGCGGGCGCGACGGCGACTCCGGGCTCGAGCTGGCCCAGATCGGCCTCGTCTTGAATATGGCAAAACGCGTGGGCGACGCCGTCCAAGTGCAGACCCAAGGCTTGGTCCGAGGAGTTCAGCGACAGCCGGTAGCGCCGCCCGCTGTCCAGCCACACATGGCCGTCGTCGCCGGCCATGAGCGCGCGGCGCTGCATGATCATGCCGCCGGTCAGAACGGTCAGAGGGTTCATGTGCCGCACGAACTCCGCGACATACTCGTCCGCGGGCGCCAGCACGATGTCTTCGGCCGTCCCTGTCTGGATGATCCGTCCATTCTGCAGGATGGAAATGTGATCACCCAAGCGCAGCGCCTCGTCCAAGTCGTGGCTGACGAACAAGATGGTTTTCTTGACGCGTTCCTGCAGCGTCAGCAGTTCGCCCTGCAGCTTGCCGCGAATCAGCGGGTCCAGCGCCGAGAAAGGCTCATCCATCAGCAAAATATCCGCATCGGTTGCAAAGGCGCGGGCCAAGCCGACCCGCTGCTGCATGCCCCCGGACAACTCGCTGACGTAGCGTTCGGCCCACTGTGAGAGACCGACCAATTCCAATTTCTCATCGACGATGATCTTGCGCTGCGCGCTGCCTTCGCCGCGCAATTCCAAGCCGAAGCCGACGTTTTCGCGCACCGTGCGCCACGGCAGCAGGCCGAATTGCTGGAACACCATGGCCACGCGCTCGCGGCGTAGCCGGCGCATTTGCAGGGTGTCGCAGGTGGCGACGTCGATGGCGGACTCGCCGTCGCGCACCAGCACGTGGCCGCGTGTGACGGGATTGAGGCCGTTCGCGGCCCGCAGCAGGGTGGACTTGCCGGAGCCCGACAGGCCCATGAGCACGGAAATCTCGCCGCGGGCCACGCTCAAATTGGCGCCGGCCACGCCGACGATGACTCCGTATTTGTTCTGAATGTCGGTGCGAGTGGCCCCGCCATCGAGGGCGGCCAGGGCATCGCGCAGGCCCTTACGGCCATCCCGGCCGCCTTGCGCGAACAGGATGTCGACATCCTTGAATTCCACGGCCGAGTTCATCGGGAGCCGCCTTTTTCTTTGGGTCTGCTGATGCGGTCCAAAATGATGGCCAGCAGCACGATGGTGAAGCCCGCCTCGAAGCCCATGCCCACCTGCACCGAGTTCAGCGCGCGCACCACCGGTACCCCGAGACCCCCCGCACCGACCAGGGCGGCGATCACGACCATGGATAGGCTCAGCATGATGCACTGGGTGATGCCGGCGATGATGGTGGAGGCGGCGCCGGGCAGTTCCACCTTCCACAGCAACTGCATGGGAGTGGCGCCGAAGGCCTCGCCGGCCTCGATGAGCGGCTTGGGCACCGAGGAGATGCCCAGGTGCGTGAGACGTATGGGGGCAGGCAGGGCGAATATCACCGTGGAAATCAGGCCCGGAACCACGCCCAGGCCGAACAGCACCAGCGTTGGAATCAAGTACACGAAGGTGGGCAGCGTCTGCATCAGATCGAGCACCGGCCGCAGGGCAGCGAACAGGCGCGGCCGATGTGCGGCGGCGATTCCCAGAGGCACACCGATGGCCGTGGACGCCAGCGTGGCGACCATGACCAGCGACAGGGTTTCGAGAGTGGCCAGCCAGTAGCCTTGATTGAGAATGAAGAGCAGCGCCAGTGCGACGAAGGCGCTCAGGGGCAGAGAACGCCGCAGCACCCACGCCAGCGCGGCGACCGCCACGATCAGCAGCGGCGCCGGCAGCGCTCGCAGCAAGGC
Source organism: uncultured Gammaproteobacteria bacterium (assembly GCA_963807505.1). Taxonomy (GTDB): domain Bacteria; phylum Pseudomonadota; class Gammaproteobacteria; order Steroidobacterales; family Steroidobacteraceae; genus Bog-1198. The sequence continues at coordinate 1,426,471 of CAWECC010000004.1, forward strand.
CGTTACGCCGCCGACCATGCCGCGGATGACGATGGATATGCCATCGAATAGAAATGTGCCATGCGCCTTGACGTAGTCGATCGCCACTGCCATCCCATCGCCCACAGGAATTTTGTGGCTGACGATCCATTGCTCGAATCCGCCGGGGTGCGGCGGCGGCGCCGCGTGCGCCAGTGCGCTGAGCGCCGGCCGGCCGTCAAAGGTCAGCACTCCCGCGAGCCAGGTCTTCACCGCGGTGGGATTGGCTTTCAGCCATTCCGCCGCGGCGATGTCGGGCGGTTCATGCTGGTCCAGAATGGCGGCCATCATTTCGCTCTCGCCGCGCAGCGTGAACTTCAGATTGGCGAGCAGCCGGCCCATGTTGGGGCATTGCGCGCTGTAGCCCTTGCGGGTCACGGTGTAAATGGTGGCGCCGCCGTAGTTGGGGCCAAAAACCTCGTCGCCGCCGGACAGGTATTTCAAGTCGAAGCGCATGTTCATGGGGTGCGGCTCCCATGCCAGGAACACGACGGGTTTCTTGTCGTGGTAGGAGCGCTCCACCTGCGCCAGCATTCCTTGTTCGCTGGACTCGATCAATTTGAAGCCGCCCAACCCGAATTGATTCTGCTTGAGCATGTCCAGCACATGCCGGTTGCCGTCGTTGCCAGGCTCGATCCCGTAGATGGAGTCATTGAGTTCGGGTGCGAAGCGCTGAATATCCTTGAAGTCCTCGAGGCCGGCGGCGTAGGTGTACGCCGGTACGGCCAGCGTATATTTGGCGCCGGTTAGATTTGCGCCGATCACGACGACGGTGCCGTCTTCGACGTAGTGGCCCCGATCGGCCGCCTGGGCCGGCATCCAATTGCCGAGGAAGACATCGAGGTCGTTGTTCTGAAGGGAGGCGAAGGTAACGGGAACCGACAGCACGGTGACCGTCGGCGAGTAGCCGATGGAGCGCAGCAATTGCGCGATCAGTGCGGTGGTGGACGTTACGTCGGTCCAGCCGACGTCGGAGAAACGCACGGTTTGGCAGCTGGGCGGATCGCGCCGGCCGCCGGCGGGCGGCGAGGTGTCGCTGACCGGTGCAGCCGTGACCGGTGCAGTCGTATTGCCGAGGGTTGCCGCAGTGCCCGGCACGACAGAGGCTGCTTCGGCCGGCACCGACAGCGCCAACACAGCCATGAGCGCGTAGCTCGATAGAGTCATGCCACTGAGTGCGAGGCCAGCGTACCGATGTGGTGGCGGCCCTTGAGTCCGTACCACAACAGACCGGCGCCTAGAATCACGCCCGTGTAAGCGAACGCACCCCATGTGTTGTACCAGGGTGTGCCGTAAATGGCTTCGCGCGGCCAGGCCAGATTGAGTGCCATCCCGGCGCCCCACAGTACCGCAATGACATTGACCAACAATCCCCACCTGCCCATGGTGAAGTAGCCGCCCGCCGCGAGATCGGCCGGGGGCCAGTGCCCGCGCAGACGCTTCAGCAGCAGAGGGCCCGTCACCATCAAGTAGGCCAGGTAGATCATGATCACGGCGATCGACGTCAGTACGGTGAAGATCTTGGGCTGCCCGATGTTGACCGCCAGGATCAGCGCGGCGATCACGCCGATGACGATGGCGGGGGTGATCGGCGTCTGAGTCTCGGGATTCACCCGGGCGAGTTTTTCCCCGAACGGAAGCGCGTTGTCGCGCGCCATCGCGAAGGTCAGGCGGATGGCGGCGGTGTGCACCGCCAGCGAGCACACGGTCACCGCAATCACGATGCAGATCAGGAATATCTTGCCCAACGGACCCCACATCACTTGTTCGACGATGTATTGCAGGCCGCCGCTGCCGCTCGCGATCTGCGGGTCTTTCAGGTTGGGTGCCGACAATATCGCGAACACCAGGATCGCGCCGCCGATGACGAAGGAGGCAAGGATGGCTCGCAGGATCGCCCGGGGAGCCGTGCGACGCGGCTCGACCGTCTCTTCGCCCAGCGAGCTCGCGGTGTCGAATCCGTACATTACGTATCCCGAGGCCAGCGATGCCATGAGGAATGCGCCCAGAAAGCCGCCACTCGCGCCGGATCCGTAGCCGTTTGCCGAGAAAAACACTTCGGGTCCGCGCGTCGCGTGAAGCGCCAGAATGATTGCGATCGAGCAGGCGGCAATCAGCTCTATGAAGACACCTGCGCTGTTGATCATGGCCATCAACCGCACTCCGAGCGCATTGACGACCGTGGTGAAGACAATCAGGGCGGTGCCGAGGATCACCGCGTTGGTGGCGAAATCGTAGGCACCCGTGCCGTCGCCGACGATCTGAAAACCGCTCCACAGGCGTGGCAGGTTGAGTTGCAGCGCAAGCACCACTGCTGAGAGCGTAACGATCGACGCGGTGAGCATCAGCCAACCCGCAGACCAGCTCACGATACGGCTGCCCAGCTGTTTGGACCAATTGTAGACCGATCCTGCGACCGGGTATTTGGCGGCCAGTTCCATGAAGCACAGTGCGACCGCCAGCTGGCCGATCAATACCATTGGCCAGGACCACAGATAAGCCGGTCCGGCAGTACCGAAGCCGAAGTAGAACAGCTGGAAAGTACCGGTGAGGATCGAGATATAGCTGACACCGGCGGCAAAGCTGCCGAACTTTCCGATTCCGCGATCGAGCGACTCCCGGTATCCGAAATGTTCCATACCGTTGTCGGTCCGAGCGATGTCGGCCTTATTATCCATTCGCATACCCCCAGTGAATCGGTGTTCTCCCGCAGCGGCTATCGCGGCGGATTTTCGAGAGCTTGACCCGGCGTTATTCGGAGCGGCATGATTGAAGCGGCAAATCGAGCTTTGAACAGCCGTTTAACGAGTTCTTCTCGGCACTCACTCATGCGTCCCTGGTAGATTTAGAATAAAGCTATAAGTCTAGCGTGGCGCATCTTAGACACAGTTTCGGCTGGGCGTCCACGGAGGGTGTTTGTTTTGTCAGGCGCCGCGCGCCAGCTTTCAACGGGGTCGATGCGACCCTGATGGATAAATTTAGGTCGCATCTCAACGGGGTCGATGCGACCCCGACGGATAAGATGACGTTGCATCCGGGTTTGGAACCGGACGCTGGGAGGCTGGAACTTGGCAAACGAGAACTTTGACTACGTCATCGTGGGTGCGGGGTCGGCAGGCTGTGTGCTGGCGGATCGGTTGACGGCCGACGGGCGCAGCCGGGTGCTGCTGCTGGAGTTCGGGGGAATCCGACCGCTCCATCTTCATCCAAATGCCGTCGGCTCTGTCCATTCCCATGAACATGGAAAAGTACAATTGGTTCTACCACACGGAACCGGAGCCGCATCTGAATGGGCGGCGCATGCACACACCGCGTGGCAAAGTGCTGGGTGGGTCCTCATCCATCAATGGCCTGGTCTACATCCGCGGCAACGCGCAGGACTTCGAGGGGTGGAACCGGCAGGGTGCGACGGGTTGGGCGTACCGCGACGTGCTGCCGTATTTTCGGCGCGCCGAAACCCGGCAGGAGGGAGGCAACGAGTATCGCGGCGATAGCGGCAAGCTGCAGACCCGTTACGGTACCGTCAGCAACCCTCTGCATGCGGCTTGGCTGGCCGCCGGTGGCCAGGCGGGCTATCCGCATACCGATGATGTGAACGGCTTTCAGCAGGAGGGTTTCGGCCGCATGGACATGACGGTGGGCGAGGGCAGGCGCTGCAGCGCCGCCAATGCCTACCTTCGGCCCGCGATGCGGCGCCCCAACCTCAAGGTGCTGACGCATGCATTGGCCACGCGTATCGTGTTCGATGGCCGGCGGGCCGCGGCACTCGAGTACCTGCACGGCGGCGCCGCTCATCGCGTGAACATCGGCCGCGAGCTGATTCTGTCGGGCGGCCCGATCAACTCGCCGCAGCTATTGAAGCTGTCGGGAGTGGGCCCGGAGCAGGAGTTGCGCTCCCATGGCATTCCCTTGATTCATGATTTACCCGGTGTCGGCGAGAACTTGCAGGATCATTTGGAATTCTATTTCCAAGTGGCTTGCAAGGAACCGATCACCCTATACTCGTCGATCAATCCCTGGAGCCGCGCTCTGATCGGCGCACGCTGGCTGCTGCGCAAGGATGGTCTCGGTGCCACCAATCACTTCGAGACCTGCGGCTTCATCCGCAGCCGGCCGGGCGTGCCGTATCCCGACATCCAGTACCATTTTCTGCCCATGGCCGTGGCCTACGACGGCTCGACACTGGCGCAAGAGCATGGGTTCCAAGCCCACGTCGGCCCGATGCGCACCAAGAGCCGTGGCTGGGTGCGTCTCGCGTCCGCCGATCCGCACGACAAGCCGCGCATCCTGTTCAACTACTTGAGCGAGCCGGACGATTGGACCGAGATGCGCGCCTGCGTGCGTTTGACGCGCGAGATTTTTGCGCAACCGGCCTTCGATCGCTATCGCGGTCGCGAAATTCAGCCGGGCAGTGAGGTGCAAACGGACGAGCAGATCGATGCCTTCGTCCGCGACAAGGTGGAGAGCGCGTACCACCCCTCATGCTCCTGCAAGATGGGCAGCCCGGAGGATCGCATGGCGGTCGTCGATCCGGACACCCGTGTTTATGGGCTCGAAGGACTGCGCATCGTAGATTCGTCCATCATGCCCGCGGTGACGACGGGCAATCTCAACGCGCCCACCATCATGCTGGCCGAGAAGGCGGCGGATCACATATTGGGCAAGGGGCTGCTGCCGCCCGAGGATGCGCCGTTTTACGTGGCGCCGGATTGGCGCAGCGCGCAGCGGTAGGACACTCAGAACTTGTAAGTCGCACCAACCAGGAAGAACCGTCCCACGGCGCCGTCTTGGTCCAACGTGGTGTAGGCCAATTCCGCTCCGCCACCGTAGGTCTGCAAGTCAACCGGCGGCGGAGAATTGAACAGGTTCGTGATCGAGCCGTGCAGCGAAAGATGATCGTTCGCCTGGTAGCTTGCATACAAGTTCGTATCGGTGAAATGTTGTACGGCGCAATACGGATACCACTGGCTCGACAGGGTCGTGACTCCCGATGAAATTGCGGAGCCGTACGCCGATGGTGCGCGTCCCTTGAGTGCCTCGAGGCAGGTACTGGCGCCGATCGTCGGGTCCGTAATCGAGAACGCGCTCTGATAGTTCACCGAGATCGTGCTCGTGAAGGGGCCCGTTTCCCAGGTCAAAGACGCCGTCGCGCGGCTTCTTGGATTGCCGGTGTCGCCCGAAATGGTCGACGGCCCGTGAGTTCCGGCCAGGTCGAAGATCTGCCCGCTGACGATGAGTTCGTACTGGGCGATATAGGTGTAGTTGAGCTGAGCCCTCAGCCGGCCGAAATCACCTAAGTCGAACTGGCTTCGCAGGTCCAGGTCGTAACCCGAGGTCTTGGTGTCGCCCGCATTGATGTACGGGACCAGGGTGTACGCGGGATATCCAACGGGCGTCGTCACCGTGGCGGTGGGGCAAGGAACTCCGCCTGTCGTCGTCGCCGTGCACACCTGCGCCGTCGCCGGCGGCCCGCGAACGAGTTCGATGGCATCGGTGTAGAAGCTGCCGGCCGACGATGCCGAGATGATGTCGTTCTTGAGCTCGATGTGGTACCAGTCCACCGACACATTGAAAGCCTTGATCGGCTCGAAAATGACGCCGAACGTGGCGTTGGTCGAGGTCACGGCTTTCAGAGCCGGATTGGAACCCTCCACTCCTATCGCGGGATAAGCGCACAGGGCATTGAACGTTCCCTTCACATTCGCTACTCCACCGGGGCAAAGCACGGGGTCATTGGTATTGCCTTGACCAAACGCGAGCCCTGAGTTGCCTGATTCGGCGATGGAGGGCGCCCGGAATCCCTTGCCCCAGGTGCCTCGAACCGCGAACTGATCGATGGGTGTCCACTTGAGCCCGACCTTCGGCGTCGCCGAGCCGCCATAAGTATCGTAGTGGTCATAGCGCTCATCGGCCGTCACTTCCAAGGAACTGAGTATCTTGCCGCCGAGCTCGATGAAGCCCGCAGTATCATCCTGCGAGCCGACTGCATAGGCGAGGCTTCCTTGCTGCGCTCCGGACACCACCGAGGGTGGGTTCGGAGCATTCAGTGCCTTGTGGATGTATTGAGCGCCGGCGGCGATGGACAACGGGCCGCCGGGCATGTCGAACAGCGGCCGCGAGCCGTGCAGATCGACGACGCCCAAGGTGCTCGAGGGATGGTCGGACCCCTCCGGCGCGAACAACGACTGTGCGTTGGTGCTGACTCCCGGGACATATCTCCCGTTATTGAGGTCCGTCTGCGCGATGGCCGGGAACATTTGGCCAAAAATCTTCTGCGTCATGCTGGCGTAGGCGATACCCACCTGGCCATCGAGGTCCCAGCCGGCGGTGGTGCCGCGCAAATCACCGAACAATCGGTAGGTGATGGTATCAACGTCCATCTGATACGGCCCGATGTCGGGGAAGCTGTAAACCAAATTCGCCGCCTTGCCGAAGGGGTTGAGCGCAGAAGTCGCGGGCAGCGAGAGCACGGGATAGATAGACGTCGAGATCGGCTGACTGGGGCTGCCCGTGATGTTCACGATAGAGCCCGCCTCTTGGCCCGTGGTGCTGAGTGCATGACCAAAAGTCGAGGGTCCGGCCGAGATCTGCTGCGCGCTGCTGTCGAATACCGAGCCGGTGGCCGTGAACGTCCAGCTGCTGCCGAGAGCCTTGGTGAATTTGCTCAGCAGATTGATTTGCGTCGTCGGGGACTGAATCACTCCCGGGAATGGGAAAGTGCACTTATCGGCGTTCTGCGACGCTTGGTCGCAGCCCGGCAAGAACGCATAAGGCAGTCCGGAGGCGGCGTTGGGATTGATCAGATAGCCGGAGATGCTGTCCGGATAGGTAAGGCTGGAAGCGCCGATGGCACCCGGGCTGGTATTGAGCCCCCCTGGCAGACTCGACCAATTGGTCGTCGTGAATGCGCCGTCGCGATCGCTGCCGAGAATTTTGTCCGTGTGGTGCCAGTCGACGGCCACATACACGTTGTAACCGTCGCTGCCCAGGTCACCCATACCCCAAATGCCGGCGCCATGCACGGTGGTGCCGTCGCCGTACTGAGTCGTGCCTCCCTCCATCGTGAGTTCTGAACCCACGTAGGATTTTTTCAATTTGACGTTGACCACACCCGCGATGGCATCCGCGCCGTACACCGCCGACGCGCCGTCCTTGAGTACCTCGACGGTATCCACTGCGTTGAACGGAATGGCGGACACGTCAACGAAGCTACGTTCGCCATCATCGCTCAGGGGATAGGACACCATACGTTCGCTGTCGATCAAGGTCAGTGTGTCGCCCACCGACAGGCCGCGCAAGGCGATGCCGGTCGCACCGGCGGCGAAGGCCTGACCGAAGCCTTGGTTCAGAGTTCCCGAGCCGTTTGCGGCGAGATTGCGCAGCACGTCCGCGACCTGCGTATAGCCCGAATCCTTCAGGTCCTGCGAGGTAATGATCTGCACGGGACTCGGCGTTTCCGTGTCCGTGCGCTTGATCAAGGACCCCGTCACCACGATCTCTTGCAGTTCGGGACCCTGTGAAGCACTTGTAGTAGACGCAGGGGACGCCTGCTGCGCGACGACCGGCACGCTGGCAATGAGGAGCGCTGTAACGATGGTCAAGCGCTCGCGTAGGGACCGAATCGCACCTGATAGCATCATCTTTGCTCTCCCTATCGAATTCGCGTCGTTGCGCTTGGCGGTCCCGTCTTGGGTTCTGGCTCGAAAACTACGCGTCGCAGGCCTCACCTATGAAAAAATGTGATGAAACGCTCCTACGATGTGACGAAGCGCCCAGGCATGTGATGAGTTACTATTCCGCAATTTGAGGGGCACTCATGAAGCGATATGCGGCGGCAATTTCGGCGATTGTTGTTCTGGCAGTGTCTCTGCACGCGGGACCCGCGGCAGCAGCGCCCTCGAACGCCGAAATCGATTCGAAGCAGGACGATCCGGTCAAAGTTCTGGTAGGGCGGCTCAATCTCGAGAGGTATAAAGCGACCATCAAGGGACTGACGCGCTTCGGCGATCGCCGCCAGGGGACGGATCGCAATCGTGCCGCCGTGGATTGGATCGAAGCGCAGCTCAAGAGCTACGGTTGCTCGAATATTGCGCGGCTCAAGTACACCTATTTTCCGACCGATGCTGCGCGCCCCGCCGGGCCTCCCATCGCAAAGGGCGCCGATATGGCGGTCGGTGGCGGGCGCTACCGCGGCGTAACGACGCATACCGGGGTCAACGTTGATCCCGCGCTACAGCTGGATGAGAAGTTGCGTTCCCTCAATTCGCAGCCCAGCCAGGGCGGCGAACGGGAGGAAGTGTATTGCACCAAGGTAGGTGCGACGCATCCGGATGAAATGTACATCGTTGGCGCTCACATGGACGGACACGGATGGGGTGAGGCAGCGAACGATGACGGCTCGGGAACGGCATTGGTCATGGAACTAGCGCGCATTCTGTCCTCACCCGAGGTCAAGACCGAGCGGTCGATCCGGTTCGTACTCTGGAACAATGAGGAAACGGGATTGAATGGGGCTTATGCGTATGTAGCACAGCGGGCGTCGCTGCAGGGCAAGGAAGATCCGGCCGGATCGGGGCGCTATCCGGAACCGAAGTGGCTGGGCATGATCCAGCACGACATGATGCTTTTCGATCACGGTATGCCCCTCCCGGACGGCAGCATCCCGAAGGAACAACGGCCGGAAGCGGACGTGAACATCGAATTTCAGTCAACTGCCAAGGTGGCCGACGGCGCGCAGAAATTGGCTTGGGCTTTCTACGCCGCGAACGAAAGCTATGCGCATGACTATCCCGCAGCCGTCGGGCCGCACATGACCAACACGGATAGCACGCCGTTCATGGATCTGGTGCCTGCAATCAGCCTGCGTGAGAGCGAACGGGGACGAGAGATCGGCGCAGGGTGGGATCCTCAATGGCATCAGCCCACCGACGTTTATGCGACGTACAGCGACGCTGACTTTCGACTGGGCTTGAACGCGGCGCAGACAACTTTGGGGGCCGTCGGCCGACTCGCCGGCGCAACGCTCGCCCACTGAAAACCATACGGAGCGAGGACCACACGGTAAGGAACGAGGTATAGCGTCATGTACCGATTTTCAGAGATTTGTCGCTTTTGCCTCCGCGCGTGGGTCGCGGCGTTGACGGGCGTCGGCCTCATGGTGGCCGGAGGCGGTGCGCCCGCGGGGGCGGCTGAATCCCAGCAGGCCGCCGGGCAAACTGCAGCCTTGGCTCCGTCGCCGCCGCCGGGCACGATGTCGGGCGGGGCTATGGCTCATATGTCGGGCCATATGTATATGACGACGCTCCAGCCCATGAAGAATGGCGACCGTCAGAAGGCCGACGCTCTGGTGCAAAGTGCCAGGGCGACCATGGCGCCTTATCAGGATTACCACAAGGCTCTGGCCGACGGCTATGAGATCTTTCTGCCGAATATCCCGCAGCCGCAATACCACTTCACGAAGTACGAGTACGGCCTGGCGGCCAGATCTCATTTCGACCCGAGCAAGCCGACGTCGCTGCTCTATACGAAAACGGCGGACGGCGGCTACAAACTCGTTGGGGCGATGTATACCGATCGGGTGGATGCCTCGGAAGATGAGCTGAACGACCGCATACCCTTGAGCATTGCGCGATGGCACCAGCACATCAATTTCTGCAAGGCGCCGGAGGGGCGAAAGAGGGAATACTTCGGCCCCGACGCGAAGTTTGGATTGCTCGGATCCATTACGACCAAGGAGGCGTGCGAGGCGGCGGGCGGCGAGTTTCATCCGCATATATTTGGGTGGATGGTGCACGTATATCCGTATGAGACGGATCCGAAGAGCATCTGGTCCACCGACGACGATGAGCACGGACACGACAACATGGACCATGGAGCCATGCCGGGCATGAAAATGTCCTCTGCACGGTGATGTTGACCGGTTGACGGTATTCGCCCGAGGGGCTGAGCCGTTGGCCGGCAACAAGGAAGCAGTTGCCGGCCAACGGCTCAGCCCCTCGGGCGAATGCTCTCACCGCTCCACACCACCGCGCCAAGCGCACCGAATCTGCCGCTCATGTGGTGATGCCGTGTGAACCGGTCAACATCAGGGTGCCGAGGTACTAGTTGGCGGAAGTACGCGTGACGGCGCGAATGGCATCCGCCAGTGACCGGGCCGCGCCATCGTATCCCTCCCAGGGCTTTCCTTTGCGCAGCAACGCAGGCGCACTGCGCAGGGTAAATCGGGCGGGATCGAGCCCCCGGCGAACCTGACGCCAGTGAATCGGCATCGAGACCGGGGCACCGTCGCGCGCTCTCGGCGACAATACACCCACCGCCGTCGCCGTCCGGTCGTTACGCAAATAGTCCAGGAAGATCTTGCCTACGCGCCGGGTCTTCGACATGTTGTCGAGATACTTGGTTGGACTGTCTTGCGCCATTTGTGCGCAAAGCAGATGCGCGAAGTTCTTGGCGGCGGGCCAACGAATCGCGGCCTTGCCCGCCTCGAGGGGCGTCACGACGTGCAGCCCCTTGCCCCCGGTGGTCTTGCAAAAGGATTCGAGACCCGCCGCTTGGAGCCGGTCGCGAATTTCGATGGCGGCGGCGATGACCGCTGCGAATTCCACGTCCGGCGCCGGATCCAAATCGAACACCAGGCGGCCCGCGACCTCAGGATTGCCTGGGGCGCAATTCCAGGGATGAATTTCGAGCGTGCCGACCTGCGCGGCGGCAATCAAGCCCTCGACACCCTCGATCTGCACATAGGGTGCCTTGTCGCCCTTGATCTTGACGGAGGTCAAAAAATCCGACAGGGCGGCTGCGGCATGGCGCTGAAAGAACTGTTCGCCGCTGATGCCGTCGGGCGCTCGAAGAAGAGAGCAGGGGCGACCGGCCACATGCGGCAGCATCCAATCGCCGACGCTTTCGTAGTATCGAGCGAGGTTGAGCTTGGTCACAGGCTGGTCATCGCCCGCGTCCGGCCACAAGGCCTTGTCTGGCTTGGAGATCGATACGCCCAGTACCGTTTCCGAGCCGGGGCGCTTGGCCGTGACGGTTCTGGCTGGGGTTGCACCCGGCTTCGCACGGGAACGTTTATTTTGCATCGGTTCATGCTCCTGGCTGGGCGCCACGCCGGGAGAAGCTGTCGGGGTCGGAATCTCCGCGACAACATCGCGCGCCGGTTTATCGTGGCGCAAGCCCTTGAAGGCGGCCTGACGAATCATGCCTGAGTCCGTCCAGCCGGCGAATTCGATTTCGGCGACGAGAGAGGGTTCGAGCCAGCGAACGCTTTTGTCCTTCGACGGTGCATCGTCGCCACGGAACGGGCTCGTTGAACGCGTCAATTTCTTGAGAGAGGGCAACAGAGCTTTTGCGACCTCGCGCCCATACCCCGTGCCGATGCGGCCCACGTAGACCAATTCGTCGCCGCGATAAACTCCCGCAAGCAGGGAGCGAACAGTCCCCTCCCGCAGCGTCCATCCGCCGATCACCACCTCTTGTCCTGCGCGGCACTTGGCCTTGGTCCAGCTCCCTGTGCGGCCGGATCGATAGGGTGCATCCAATTGCTTGGAGACTATGCCCTCGAAACCCATTTTGCAGGCGGACGAAAGCACTTCTCGCGCGTTCGCCTGCAAGTGCGCCACGTAGCGCAGCCGGGCGGCTGCCTTGGGAGCGCTCAATAGCGCCTCCAATCGCACCTTGCGCTCCACCAGCGGCAGGGTGCGCAGGTCTTCTCGTCCCTCGAACAAGAGATCGAACGCAAACATCAGGAGATCTTCCGATCTATCCTCGGACAGCGCCGCCTGCAACGCGCCAAAACTCGGATTGCGTCGTTGATCGAGGGCGATGATTTCTCCGTCGATCATGCAGTCGGGGAGGGCCCGCGCGTCTTCGGCGAGGGCGGAGAAACGCTCGGTCCAGTCGAGGCCTGTGCGGGTGCGGATGACGCTTCGGCCCTGGGACACGCGCAGCTGCACACGGTAACCGTCGAGCTTGATTTCATGCGCCCAGCGCGCGCCCTGCGGCGGCTGATCCACGAGTTTGGCGAGTTGGGGCTCGACGAATGCCGGGAATTTCGTAGCCACGACGGGCTCGGGAGGCGCGGCCGCGATTTGCGCCAGCGTGCGTCCCGATGCGATGGAGCGGTCTTCCTCGAGCAACCCATCCGCATCGCCGGGCTTGGCGTCGGCATCCCTGTGCTTGATCAGCAGCCAATTGGTCCTTTTCCCGCCATAACGGTTGCCGCGCATCCGGACCAGGACCCAGCTGCCTCCCAGGCGTGTACCCTCCAGCGTGAATTTAAGATCGCCGCTGTCGAATGCCTCCTGCGGCGATCGGCCGCCCTCGGGAATCCAATAACCTCGGTCCCACAACTGAACCGTGCCGCCGCCGTACTCTCCACTGGGAATCGTGCCCTCGAAATCTCCATAGTCCAGCGGATGATCTTCGACTTCGATTGCCAGGCGCTTATCCGCCGGATCGAGAGAAGGACCCTTGGCGACGGCCCAGGACTTGAACACTCCAGCGAATTCCAGCCGCAAGTCGTAGTGCAGGCGCCGCGCCGCGTGCTTTTGTATGACGAACCGTAAGCGCGGGGAGGGCGGTGCACGCGTTCGACCCGACGGTTCGGCGGTCTTGGAAAAATCGCGCTTGGCGCGATAGACGGACAAGTCCCGCCTGGCCACTCAGGTACCTTGCTGATCCAGCATGCGCCGGTACGCGAGTAGATGGCGTAAAGATGCTTTGGGATTCCGAGCCCGCTCGTACAAACGCGCCAGATTGAAATGCGCGTCGGCAAGCTTGGGATCGAGCGCCAAGGCTTCACGATAAGCTGCGATGGCATCCGATTCCCGATTCAAGTCCTCCAGTAGTACTGCCAAGTTGAAAGCGAGCAACGGTTCCGTCTTTTGTGCCTCACGGTAGATTCGTTCCGCTTCGCTGAGACGGCCGGCAAGGTGGAACAGGCGGCCCAAATTGATTCGTGCCTCGACGTGCTGGGGGTCGGCCTCGAGGCTGGCTTCATAGGCGCTCGTCGCTCCGTCGGGATCCGTGTCCTCGAGTGCAAAGGCCCTCGCATAGTGCTCGTCGGCAGAATCGTTGGATGTCGAGACCGTCGTCTGCCGAGTGATGACGTGCAAACCGCCCTTGGCCTCACCGATATCGAGCGCGAGCACGTACTGCCCGGACTCGGACTCCCACAGCAGCTTACCCTCGCGGACGGCAATGTGATTTCCCAAGGCAGTCAGTGAACGCTTGTCCAATGGCGCCCCGACAGGCAGGGTGGAGCGAAGAGTTTGCAGAGTGCGGTTGATCCGCTGCGCCGAAATGCTCGCCGACCGCAGCGCACTGGCGGTGCGCAGCATGAGAAGATCTTGAAAGGAGTAGTGAAGCTTTCCGCCGCGTTTAACCGGGTTTATATGCCCGGCTCGCGTCAGTGAGCGGACGGCGGATAGCGGTAGTCCGAAAAGCCGCTCCAAGTCTTTCGTGTTATAGGCATGCATCTCATCGTCGAGCGGTTTTGCGTGTAGAGGCGTGGGCCGCCGCGCGTTTGGGAGCTTTCCGTTCCTTTAGATCAGGCGCCTTCGTGCCGCGGGCATCGATGCTCGCGCGCAAAGCCTCCATCAAGTCGATGACGTTGCCGCTCGTGCTGGAAACCGGTCCCTCGGCCAGCGACACCTCCTTGCCCTCGACCTTTCTTTGAATCGCCGCTTCGACTCTCGCCTTATGCTCGTCCGAATACTCGTTCGGATCGAAGCGTTTTGCGCCTAGATTGTCTATGAGCTGCCGCGCGAGCTTCAACTCTGCCTCCGACACCGGCGCCGCTTCGATTCCCAAGTCCTTGAGATCGCGAACCTCCGCCTTGAAGTGAAGCTGGTGCATCGCCAAGCCATCTTCCAAAGCGCGTATGACGACGATGTGTTCCTTGCCGCGCGAGATCCAGCGGCCGACCGCGCATTGCTGGGCCTTGCGCAGCGCCGTGGCCAACAGGGTGTATGGTTTAGCGCCTCCCTTGTCCGGCGCCAAGTAGTAAGTGCCGTCAAAATAGAGCGGGTCCACGGAGTCGAGCGGCACGAATTGGCCGATGTCGATGGCGTGTGTGGTCGTGTCTTCGAGCGCCTTTAATTCCTCGGCGCTGAACATGACGTATTGGTCCTTGGCGAACTCATAGCCCTTGACCATGTCCGCGCGTTCAACGGGCTTTCCGTCGTTGACCGCCACGTATTGCTGCTTCACGCGGGAGCCGTCCTTTTGGCGCAGCAAATTGAATGAGAGGCGCTCGGAGGACACCGTTGCGGAGTAGAGCTTGACCGGGATGGCGACCAGCCCGAAGGAAATTGTCAGGGAAGCGATCGATCGGGCTTGAGTAGGCATGTTGCAACCATCCCCGAAAGGCGACAGATTGGCAAACTCTAATACAAACGACGAAAAAAGCCTAACTTATTGTATCAATGGGGTTTGGAACTCGTATGTAGGAAGAAACTCTCTGCCAGTGAAGCCATGCGCACACGGGGCTTCAGTCAAGACTCGTGGGGCAGGGCCGTACATCGACTGGTGGGACTGGTCTTACACCATGACGATCTGCCAGACGATTGAATCCTTTCGCTCCCTCGCCCACAGTCATTCTCACCGCTCTACTACATAGGAATACAAATCATGGGCCGCGGAATACTTCTCTGGATGCTAGGTGTACCTCTACCGATTATTTTGTTGCTCGCCATGTGTTCGCACAATTAGGTGCGTGCCATGGCGGAACAAACAATGGGTGGACGATATGCTGACGGTGCAGTCGCACCGTCTTCTCCTTCCTCATCTGCGACATCATGGCCTGCCATTATCGCAGGCGCTTTTGTTGCAACAGCCGTTTCTCTGATTCTATTGACGTTGGGTTCCGGGTTGGGGTTTTCGTCCATTTCGCCGTGGCCCAGCAGGGGCGTCTCAGGAACGACGTTCGCCGTAACCGCTGCGATCTGGCTAATTTTGACGCAATGGGTGGCGGCGGGTCTTGGCGGCTATCTTGCGGGGCGCCTGCGAACCCGCTGGATCGGCACGCATACGCACGAGGTGTTCTTTAGAGACACCGCGCATGGTCTGATTACCTGGGCCGTAGCAAGTGTGGTCGTGGCCGCCACGATCGCCTCATCCATTGGTGCTGCGGGGCACGCCGTAGGGGCTGCAGGGCGCGTGGCTGCCGAGGGCGCGAGTGCGACATCGCCCGCGGGCCCGACATCGCCCGGCGTGGTCTACGACATCGATCGATTGCTGCGGCCTGCCGATCCAGGCGCTCCGCTGGCCAATCCGCAGCCCGAGGTGGCTCACATCATTGCCAACGCGGCAGTTACCGGCGATATTCCCGATGGCGACCGCACATACCTGGCCCAACTGGTTGCGGCGCGCACGGGCGTCACATTAGAGGATGCTCAGAAGCGAGTGGACAGCTTTGTTTCGGACGTCAAGGACGCGGAAACGAAGGCAAAGGTCACCGCCGATGCTGCGCGTAAGGTGGCAGCCAAGGCGTCGATCTATCTGGCGCTGGCAATGCTCATCGGTGCGTTCATCGCCAGTGTCTCCGCGGCATTGGGCGGCCGGCTACGGGACGAGCATCCGTAATCAGGGATGCTGAGTGCTCTCGTAGGAATCGGCTGACAATATAAGCCTCCGTTGGCCGGTGATTGCTGTATTGCATTTCACAGCGCCTTAAATTTAAAGTTTGAGGATGTCACAGGTAAAGACGCCGATTACGGTGCGATCGTCCCGATGAACGTCAAGACAATTCAACAGACTGAAAATTCTCTGCAGACACTTGCAAAGGCGCGTACCGGCATTTCCGGCCTAGATGAGGTGACGTTCGGCGGCCTGCCCGCTGGGCGGCCGACTCTGATTTGCGGCGGGGCCGGCTGCGGCAAAACATTGCTCGCCGCGACGTTCCTCGTGAACGGCGCGGTCATGTTCGACGAACCTGGCGTCTTCATGAGCTTCGAGGAGTCGAGCGCGGATCTCATTCGAAACGTGGCTTCATTGGGCTACGATTTGGCTGCGCTTGTCGAACAGAAGAGAATAGCGATGGATTTCGTACGCGTGGAGCGGAGCGAAATCGAGGAATCCGGTGAATATGACCTCGAAGGTCTTTTCGTGCGGCTTGGCTATGCCATCAAATCAATAGGCGCCAAGCGTGTGGTGCTCGATACGCTCGAGGTGCTGTTCGCCGGGTTGGGCGACACCCAGATTCTACGCTCGGAATTGCGGCGCCTCTTCGCATGGCTCAAGGACCGGAATGTCTCTGCCATCGTCACCGCAGAGCAGGGCACGGGCGCTCTGACCCGCTTTGGGCTTGAAGAATACGTCTCCGATTGCGTGCTTTTTCTGGATAACCGGGTTGATAATCAAATCACCACGCGACGATTACGGGTCGTCAAATACCGCGGCTCGGTTCACGGCACGAACGAATATCCATTTCTCATAGATACCCACGGCATTTCGGTGCTGCCGGTGACTTCCGCGGGCCTCGCGCATAGCGCCTCGGAGGTGGTGATATCGACCGGTGTTCACGGTTTGAACCAGATGCTTGGGGTCGGCGGCTTCTATCGCGGTACCAGTGTTCTGGTGACCGGCACGGCGGGCACCGGCAAGACCAGTTTGGCAGCCCACTTCGTAGATTCCGTTTGCGCCCGCGGCGAGCGTTGCCTGTACTTTGCGTTTGAAGAGGCGCCCGCGCAAATCACTCGCAACATGCGTTCCATCGGCCTTGATTTGCAGCCGCGAATCGACTCGGGATTATTGAAGTTCGAGGCGGCACGGCCGAGCTTGTTCGGCCTGGAAATGCATCTGGCGCGCATGTACCGCGAGATCGAGGAGTTCGCACCCGCCGCCGTGGTGCTCGATCCCATTTCGGCCTTGAGAGGCGAAACCGGCGATGTGCATTCCATGCTGCTCAGAATAATCGACCTGCTGAAGAAGCAGGGCATTACCGCCTTCCTCACCAACCTGCTCGCCCCCCAGGGCATGGATCATGCCGATGCCGGCGTGTCCTCCCTCATGGATACATGGATCTCCTTGGTACAGCTCGAGAGCAACGGCGAGCGCAACCGCGGCATCTATGTGCTCAAGTCGCGTGGAATGAATCATTCGAATCAGATTCGCGAGTACCAGCTGACATCTCAGGGGGTAAAGCTCGTGGACGCATATCTTGGAAGCGCCGGTGTATTGACCGGGTCTGCACGAATCACCCAGGAAGCCGCCGACGCGGCATCAGTCATTCGCCGTGTTCAAGAGACCGAGCGGCGGCGCCGGGAAATCCAGCGAAAGCGTGATTCGCTCGAACGGCAAATAAGTGAATTGCGCGCCTCTCTCGAGTCCGAAGAGGAAGAAGCCCGTAAAGCTCTTGAATACGACGAGGAATTGGACCGGCGCATGCGGGCCGAACGGCAAGCCATGGCGGTTCTCCGCGGAGGCCTCGCTCCATGAATCGACCCGCTCAAGCGTACCCGCAAGAGGCGGCCGTCCAAGACGGACACTACAACCTGCGGCTTTACGTCGCCGGCCAGACTCCCAAGTCGATCACCGCGCTCGCGAATCTGAAAGCCATTTGCGAGGAACACCTGGCCGGGCGTTACCGAATCGAAGTGATCGATTTGCTCCAACAGCCGCAGCTTGCCGCGGGCGATCAAATCCTGGCGGTTCCAACCCTGGTACGCAGACTTCCCGAACCGCTGAAAAAGATCATCGGCAACCTGTCCGATAAGGAACGTGTGCTCGTGGGGCTTGATTTACGCCACGAGGGCGCGCCATGAGCGCAACCGAGCCCGGCGCAACCGCGGACCAGCCCGGTCCAGACGCGAACCAGCCCGGCACAACCACGAACCAGCCCGGCGCAGCCACGAACAAGGGTTCCCCCTATGTGCTGCGGCTCTTCATTACCGGCACCACTTCGCGCTCCGCCCGCGCCATTGCCAACTTACGGCG
Source organism: uncultured Gammaproteobacteria bacterium (assembly GCA_963807505.1). Lineage (GTDB taxonomy): Bacteria > Pseudomonadota > Gammaproteobacteria > Steroidobacterales > Steroidobacteraceae > Bog-1198. The sequence continues at coordinate 1,444,426 of CAWECC010000004.1, forward strand.
GGTGTGTGAGCAGCGGTTGCACGGCGAGTATGACCTGGAGGTCATCGACATCTATCAGCATCCCGCGGCTGCGAGGGAATATCAGATCGTGGCGGCCCCGACGCTGGTGAAGATGCTGCCTCTTCCGTTGCGCCGGATCATCGGTGATCTCGCGAATGAGGAGCGGATTCTGGCTGGTCTCGACCTAGTACCCGTAAACGGCACGACGATTGGCAGATGACCCCGTATCGTCCGCCCGGACCCGTCAGTACCATCCCCGAGGCTGACTCGAAGGTATCGCTGCGCCGGGAAAACGACTCGCTTCGGGAGAGGTTGCGCGAGGCTCAGGACACCCTCGATGCGATCCGCAACGGCGATGTCGATGCCGTTGTCGTCTCGGGTGCCGACAACCAGCCGCGGATTTACACCTTGGAAACGGCGGACCAGACCTACCGCCTTCTCGTCGAGGAAATGCAGGAAGGCACCCTGACTCTTACACGCAGCGGCGACATTTTGTACTGCAATCGGCGCCTCGCGGAGCTCGTTGAGACAGTGCCCGAGCGGGTGATCGGCGGTTCCTTGAAGCGATTCGTAGCGGCGTCCGACTGGCCCAGCGTACTCGATTGGATCGGCGCCGAATTGAAGGGCGAACTCGGCATCAAAACCGATCAAGGCGGCGTCGTGCCGACCCACGTCTCTTTTAGCGCTCTGCGCGGTAATGACTTGGGCGGCGAGGGTGTTTTCTGCTGCATCATTACCGATTTGACGGAACAACGACGTACCGGCGATCAATTGCGTGCCGCCCATGTGGCTCTCCTGGCACAAATGGCCGAACGGGAGCGGACGGAACGGCTGCTGCGCCACAGCCAAAAAATGGAGGCGATCGGCCGGTTGACCGGCGGCATCGCCCATGATTTCAATAATCTATTGATGGTGATCATCGGCGGTTTGAGCATTTTGGATCGAGCGCCGCCCGCAGAGCGCCGCCAAACGATCCGCGAAGGCATGCGTCAGGCCGCAGAACGCGGTGCTGCACTGACTCGGCAGCTGTTGGCCTTCTCGCGGCAAAAAGAATTGCACGCGAAGCCTGTTTCAGTGCCTCGCTATGTCGAAGGCATGAGAGAGCTTCTCGACGGATCATTGGGCGGCGTGATTGCCTTGAAGACGGAGTTTGCTCCCGAACTCTGGCCCGTTCGGGTCGATGAAGGTGAGCTGGGGATTGCCATATTGAATCTGTGCGTCAACGCGCGTGATGCCATGCCACAGGGGGGCACCGTAACGATTACCGCCCGCAACCGGCCTGATATCGGTGAGTACGGACTCGCCGGCGATTTTGTCGAGCTCTCGGTCAGCGACACGGGCGAAGGAATGGACGCGGAAACGATGGCGCGCTGCCTCGAACCATTCTATACGACCAAAGGCATAGGCAAGGGTTCGGGGTTGGGGCTCGCCCAAGTGTATGGCTTCGCTCATGGTTCGGAGGGCTCGGTCCAGATCGAAAGCAAAGCTCGTGAGGGAACGAGGGTTCTGCTGCTCTTTCCTCGGTCGAAAGAGGCGGCCATCCCGGCCTCAGCATCGACGGACTCTCGCGCGGATGCCGTGCGCGGCGAGCAACCTCGTTGCCGTGTACTTTTGGTGGAGGATGACGCGCAGGTGGCATCCCTCACCGGCGCAATGCTGGCTGAATTGGGATACGAGGTGATCACGGCGACGACTGCCCAGGCCGCCCTGGATGAGCTGGCACATACGCTCGATATTGGCCTGGTCCTCTCCGACATCATGATGCCGGGTGGGATGGACGGCGTTGCTCTGGTGCGAGAGATGCGGCTGCGCCGGATTCGTCCACCCGTGCTCTTGGTGAGCGGCTTCGCGGCCGCGGCCAAGCGCGAGGCGGAGCGGGAGGGGATCCCGCTGCTATCCAAACCTTACACCTTGAGCGATCTGGCGACGAAGCTTCGCGATATTATCGGTTCTTTCTCGCGTTCAGAGTCTCCGAACTACGACGTTACACCTCGCGACGCAACCACGCGTACCACCGAACAGCCGAGCGCCGGGCCGCAACCGACATAGCCCGTCGAGGGGGTCGAACTGCCCCCCCTGACCTTGTGACTCGGTCAACATCACCGTGCCGAGGTGCTGGTCCCTTAGGCCGCTTTCGCATGCGATTGCAATTCTCGCTTACGGGTGCGAAGCCGCTCGCCCAACACCGTGAGGTCCATGTCGGACTTCTTCGCCTCGGCGAACATGCCGCCGGGCTGCTCCTCCTCTTTGACATGGTGCTTTATCATTTCGGATAACACGGTCACTTTGGCGTCAAAGTAATCTTCCTCGGGTGACATCCCTTGAATTTGGGCAATGAGCTGTTTCGCTCCGGCGTGTTCGACCACGGCTTCATGGTGCATGTCCTTGTCTTCGGTCGCCCGCAAGAATGCAGGATAGAAAATCTCTTCTTCGATTGTGGTATGAATGGTCAGAGCTTCACATATATTGGAGGCCAACTGCCGCTTCTTCGCGGAGTTCTTTGACCTGGCGAACTCTGAGAACCACGCTTCTACCTGTCGATGGTCCGCTTTCAGAAGTGATATCGCGTCTGAGTGAGATGAGGGCGTTTTCTTGCGTGCGCTGGCCATAACTCCGCTCCTTTATTGGGTTGCTATGTGTAAGGAGACTGAGCCCCGAAGGCGCCGCTATCCATCGGCCCGTATCGCTACGGGGCGTGGGAATTTGCCGATGAGTTATGTGAGCACCGCGCCGTCGTTACGCTCGACTGTCCCTTCAGGCGACGAGCGGAACCGATACTTTCAGTATCGATCGGCCAACTTCCGGCGCTGCGATTGCTATTTCGGCGCCTACATTGCGGGCTCTATGCAAGAGTGACGATATGGCAGGAGACACCATCCGCCCGCTACCGGAGGCTTGCGACCTGCCATCGTCGGACAACTCGAGTGAAAACATATCGTTCGTCGTGCTCACGGCAAGATGAATCTCGGTTACCGAGTCATGCTGCAGCACGATATTGAATCCTTCCTGCACCACGCGGAATAGTCCAATCAATTTCGTGGTACCGATATCCGGCGCCATCTCCGGATATGTCTCCGTATATTTGAGGCCTGCGCGCTCACAGCCGCGCCTGAATTGCCAGCTCAGCGCCGCAAACAACCCGATACTGTCGAGCAACGTGGGCCGCAATTCTTCAACCAGCCTCCTGGCCAAATCGATCGCATCGCGCAGGCCGTCTTTGATTCTGGTCAGCCGCGCTGCCGTGCTCGGTGTCAAGGGCAACTCATGTTGCTGGATCCAGGTGACATCCATCATTGCGGCGATGACGGAGCCGCTCAAATTATCATGAAGCTGACGAGCGAGCGTGTCTTTGTGCCGTTCCACGTCGGCATGAAGAAACGTCACCAATGCGTCCAGCTCTTCGATTCGCTCATTGGCGGCGCGCTTATCCTGTTCTGAAGGCGCCTTCAAATCATGAGTGGCTGGCTTTTTATTACTCACGGCTTGGATGACTCGATTGTTATGAAAACGATGAATTTAGTTCACGCCACGGCCCGCGTTGGGCATAAATTTCACGCGGATGTCCTACCCGGCAGCTTATGCAATGCGACACCCGTTGCTAGAGCGGAGGGCCCTCGTTAATCGTCAGATAGCTCTTACAAGCCTCGATCGGCACACAAACTCGATATCTACCTACGGAGAATTTGCAAGAATGCCCGTCGGCTCGGCCTCGATGCCTCCGCCGTCCGAAATAGCACTGCGCTCCGATCTTTCGTAAGTGCCGATCAGACACCCGACTGCGATAGCGCGATCGAGGACAACTGTGATGAATTCACGGCGTCCCGGAACTTCGGAAAACGACGCTCCTGCTCGAAGGGCGAAGACCTGAAACACATAGCGATGTTCGCCGTGCCCACACGGGGGATCCGGCGGCAACCAAGCGCGTTTGAAAAACGAATTGCGGCCGGTTTCCAGCCCGACGCCCCGATGGTCCGGGCTGTTCAAGGCGCCTTCGTCGAGCGAACCGTCTTTGGGGGCCAGATCGACGACAATTGCATGCACTAGCGGGTGTGGGGTCGGGGAATCGGCATCCTCTATGACGAGGACTATCGAATCCGCGTCGCCCGGTACGTCATCCCAGGCCAGCGGAGGCGATAGCCCTTCGCCATCCGCCGTATATTGCGGTGGCAAGCGCGCATTGAAGGCGAAGGCTCTGCTTCGCACGTTCAAACGGCCGACCAAGCGCTGCGCGTGCAGGTGGTTGTACACGACGTTTTCCATTCCAGCCCGCTGATTGATGAGTGCGTTCCCAATGCCCTCGGGTAGCTTTTCAAACATCGTGCTCTCCTAGTTCTGCGCGTAGTTCTGCACGCCCGCATTCGCCTGCTCGAGCACGGTCGAGCAATCTTTGTTCTTCGCCAGTCCGGGGTCGATGAATGCAATGGCTGCTGCGACGGGCGTCAGTAAGGCTGCCAAGGCGGTCGCGACGCCAGCCTGCTCGACCAGCTTGCTCACCTTGATACCCACCGCCGGGTGCTGCAGAGTGCCATGAAGCGTGATTGGTGCGCGCAGTCTCAGCAGCCGGAGTTTCTTCGGGTCTCCTTGGAATGCGAGATCCAAGTGTTCGTCGTCGAGATTGACATTGCCCCGGCCGGTAATCAGCACGTTGGATGTGTCCACGTAAACGGTGGTCGTGTTGAGCTTTCCCTGTTGATCCTTGAAATCGACGATGCCGCAGCGGATTTCGGTCTGCGTTTGTTGTTTCGATATCATAAGTCCCAGGGCCGAGAGGACATTGATCCCGGTGAGTTCGGCCATCGTGTCGCTTATCTGGCCATGCGGGATGACGACGCTCAATCCTCCCTCCGAACTGGCGGCAAATTTGTGAATGGAGGTGCCGCGCCCGCGCACTTTCAGCCGTCCGACGAGCGTACCTTCGAGCGGGGCTGGTTTGGCCGCGGATTTGAATTGACTGAGATCGACGGAGTCGGCGCGCATATCAATATCGGAAACTGGAATGTTGCTTCGCGCATCGATCTGTACTCGGCCTTTGAATTTTCCTCGGTCCAAGACGAACGAGAGTGGGTCCATCGTCAACAGGCCATTGTCGAGCAACAGATGAAAACTCACCTCTTTCATCGGAACCTTTGGCACCGCCACCGAGGCAGCCCTATAAGTGACGTCCGCGTCCATGCCGCGCACACGATTCAGCTGCAGATTCGCATCGGACAGCAACAGGCCGGTGTTCAATGGACTCGGAACGCCGCTCGCTTCGGCCGAGCCGGCGGCGGATGGAGTCGATTTGGCTGCGGCTGTCGCGGACGCGGCCTTCGGCATCGATAGAGAATCGTTTGTCGGGTGTCCCAGCGTAGGCTCCAAATCGGCCATATTGAGCGTCACTGAGGAGAGCTTGGCGGTGAGTTTAGGGCGGATGCCGGCGGTTTGGATCTGGACGTTTCCCGAGAGGTCGCTGGTGCCTAGCCGGCCCTGCAAATCGTCAATTGTGTATACGGTACCCCGTGCGTGCACCGTGGCTGCGAGGTGATAAACGGGGGTGTTCGGTAGCGCCAAACCCGTCAAATAGTACACGTCCGCCAGATCGTGACCGCTCAATGCGAACTTGGCATCAAGGTCGCTGAGGTCAAAAGGCTTTAACACGTTGACCTGCGCTTCCAGGTTGATATCCGACGCGGTGATCTTGGCCTCAAACTCATAAGGCTTGCTCGGTTCGAGATTGAACAGGGGGCCACCGTTGGCATCCAACCGAAACGGCTTGTCGTTCAGAGATCCCGAGGAGCGTATTTGGACGGCGGATGCGCTCCGATGGCCTTCCTGTTCGGCGGCAACCAAGGTACCGCTGAAACGCAATTTGCGAATTTTATCGTCCACGTGCAACTTGCCGTTCTCTATCGTCAAACTGCGCACCGTCGGTAGTTTGACGGGTTTGGTGTCATGATTCGGCCTGCCTTCCTTGGTTCCTAATTCCCAACTGGCGCGCCCTTTTGAATCACGTTCCAAGTTGATCACCGGTTCGACCAAATCCACCTGAGGTAAGACTAATTGCCCGCGAAGCAGGCGCAGCAGACTGACGCTGATGGTGATCCGCTTGGCACTGAACATGAGATTCCGTTCCGCCCAACTCGGATTCATGATTCGCAATCCATTGACCTCCGCGCTGGGAGTCAAGGACCATGGGCGTATTTTCAAGTCTCCATCGATCGAGGCCGGGCGTCCTGTATGGGCGGTTACGGTGCGTGCGAGCGCGGGACGCAGCAGATTCCAATCGAAAAACTCAATCAGTAGCACCACGACGACAAGGAACGCCAGGAGGATGATACCGGCCCACTTGGTTTTGCGATGCGTGAGAAAGAATTCGTTCATGGATACGGAAGCAAATATCACGATTGATCGTCCGGTAGCTGTAGGACTGCGGCGCTTTAGACCATCGGCGGCTGCGCAATTCGCGCCGTTACCTGGCGGAGGAATTGACCCCAAGGCTGCGATGCAAAATGCCACGTCGCGGGGTCATACCGACGGAAAATTCCCACGCGTCATTGGCACGCCGACCTATCGCGGGAGTTCTAGCGTCGTAGCATCGTCGCGTACGAATCGGCACTCCTGTCGCCGAATGGAGATATTCATATGACCACATCCAACGTGACCACAAGCGATGTAATTTCCTCCGATAAGGTTGAAGGGACATCGGTCTATAATCCCGCGGGCGAAAAGCTTGGCTCGATCGATGACCTGATGATCGACAAGCGTTCCGGGCAGATCCGCTACGCCGTTCTGGAGTTTGGCGGCTTTCTAGGTATGGGCACGGACAGGTATCCAATGCCTTGGAATATGCTCAAGTACGAAACGAGCAAAGACGGCTATGTCGTACCTCTTGATAAAGCCATACTGGAGCGGGCGCCCAAATACGGCGAGGGGAAGGTGCCTACATATGACCTAGAGTACGGCAAACGCATCAACACGTATTACGGCATCGATCGATAAAGGGATTGCAAGGACGAGAGGTCGGCGCGGAAGCACCGACCTCTCGTGCCGCTTCCTCAGCCCTGCGGTTACTTGGTACTCACCCCTGCGTCGGCGGCGATGGCATTTATCGCCTTCATGTGGGCGCGCAACGTCGGCAGAGTAGCAGTCGCAAACGCCTTCGCATCGGCATCCTGGCCGCTGGCGATTTCTTTCCTGAAGAGAGCGATGGTGGCGCGATGTGCTCTGACCTGCGACTTGATGTATGACTTGTCGAAGGTGTCCCCGGACAGAACGTCCAGCTTTGCCTTTGTGGCGATCTGACTGACGCTTGCGCTCGTCGGAAGATCTATATTCTTCGTGGCCGCAAGTGTCTTCAACTTCTCGTTGGCGGCTGAGTGATCTTTGACCATCATGGCCCCAAAATCCTTGACTTGCTGACTGTTACCCTTGTCCTGCGCCAGTTTTCCGGCATCTACCTCGAAAATTCCGCCTTCCGCGGCATTTTTATAAAATGAGTCATCCGGGCTCGAAGCCGCCCAGACGAGTACCGGTGCGGTCAGCATGAGCAAAATCCATACGCGTTTCATCGTTCTCACTCCTCAAAGGTTAAATTCGCCTGGTCGGCGGCACGGGTTCAAACCCAACTATTATCTTTGGTGCGCGGAGAGGTGGAAGTGCCCGATGCCGCGATCGTAGGTAGGAAGAGAACCACAGATGGAGACGATGTCGCACGGCTGTACGCCGCGGTGGTCCATCAGAGGTATTTGAGACGTCCGGGGGCACCGTCTGCCGGTGCCCCCGGTTGTTCGCGCAACGCTACAGTCGTCCGGTGACAACGAGAATCAACAAAATCACGACGACTAAACCCAGCCCCCCGCTCGGATAGTAGCCCCAGCCGCTGCTATACGGCCACGTCGGGAGCGCTCCCAATAGGAGAAGGATCAAAATTATTAGTAGTATCGTACCAAGTGACATTTCTCATCTCCCCTTTGAAGCACGGTGAAGCAAGACTAGTGTCGATTCCACGCCGAAGCAGTCAGGCTGGCGCGGGACCTCATGTAAGGTCTGTCCTACCATTACTTCTTTTGGGGAGGAGCAGGTTCGACGTGCGACGGCCGCCGCAGCGATTGGCGGCTTCTCTCGATCGCTTCATTCGGGCTGGTCGGATCATTCGGATCGTTTTTGAAGCCGCCCGGTTTTGAGTCGGAGACCGTTTCGAAGCCCTGTTCGTGAATAGCCTTCGGATCGGGCGGTAGCGGCGTAGCGCTTCCCTTCCGGGGCGGGTGATTCGGAGAAGTCGGATTTGCCATAAATGCTCCTGCGAATGACATCTTGGAGATCAACGCAGTTACGCTAGAGGGTAAGCCGCGGAGCGGCAAGTGCGGGGGAACCTAATCCCGGGTCAGCTTGCGCTGACAGTCATGGCGTGGATGACATAACCACTGATGGCAATCATTCGCGTCATCGCAAAGCCACTACTCTCGCGCAGACGGCGCACGACGGACTCGTCAGACGCCGCTTGCAACATGAGCGGAGGACCAGGAATTGCAACTCCATGGAATTAGGCCAATTCTGTGCGCATGGTCGCTCTGCATTGGCGACGCATCGTTGCTCACGAAAACACAGGAGAGCTAGCATGAATCATCTCGAGAAGACCGTAATGATCACCGTGGCGTCGACGCTATTGCTGGGCATTGCACCATTCACGATGGCCGACGATTCGGCGACCGCCCCCCAACTGACGACCAATCAGCAGCAGATGATGAAAGAATGTATGAAGAAGCAGAAGGCGGCCAACAATGGCATGTCCGAAGTGGACATGAAGAAATCTTGTCGAGATCAAATCAAGGCGAACGTGGACACCCCCAGTGCGTCCGCGGAACCGGTGGTTCCGGCACACTAGAGGCTGGCCATGAGCATCGCAGCAGGCGTATCGGCCGCGCCAAACACATCGCCCGCATCGGCTCCCGACATTCCGTTGGTCGATCCGACCAGCAAATTTCCGAAGCCGCCCTTTCCCGAACAAAAGCAACCCTGGCCCGGGCTGGCCTGCAAGATGCAGCCCAGGCCGGACCACGGCGAGAGTAGCTATAGAGGCTCGGGCAGACTGAAGGGACGTCGCGCGTTGATCACTGGCGGAGATTCCGGAATGGGTCGTGCGGCGGCCATTGCCTATGCACGAGAGGGAGCCGATGTCGCGATCAGTTATCTTCCCGACGAAGAAGCCGACGCGCAGGAGGTCGTGCAGCTGATTCGGCACGCAGGGCGCAAAGCCGTCACCCTTCCGGGCGACATCCGTCATGAGTCCTTTTGCCGCCAACTGGTGAGCAGAACCGTGGGTGAACTGGGAGGCTTGGACATACTGATCAGCAATGCGGGTCGCCAGAAGTCGAACGAATCAATTCTCGACATCTCCACCGACGATTTCGATTGGACGATGAAAACCAACATCTACGCGCCATTCTGGATTATCAAAGCGGCAGTGCCGCATATGAAGCCCGGCTCGTGCATCATCGCGACGACCTCGGAACAGGCCTACGATCCCTCACCGGATCTGTATGACTACGCTCAAACGAAGGCTGCCACGATGAATTTTGTGAAATCGCTGGCCAAGCAGCTGGCGAAGAAGGGCATCCGGGTCAACGGCGTGGCACCGGGGCCGGTGTGGACTCCATTGCAGGTGAGCGGGGGAGCACAGCCGGAAAAGCAGCAGAAATTCGGCGGTCAGACTCCGTTTGGGCGCGCAGGCATGCCCGGAGAATTGGCGGGCATCTATGTATTGCTGGCCGACGATCAAGCCAGCTTTGCCACCGGCCAAATATATGGCTCTTCCGGCGGGGCCGGGCAGCCGTGAATTCAACGGTACAGATGGGAGGCCGGCAATCCGACCCGAACACAGGCTTGTGCCGCAGGGCTCTCGGGTAGAACGATGCGATTCGATAGTGCACCTGCGAGCCTCGCCAACCATTTTTCACTGCGCCGCAAGCCATAGGATTCGGTGAGCCCCAGGAGCTCACGTATCCAGTCCGGAATGATCTCCACCGCGGCACCCGCCAGTATTCGCTGCATCCAATGAAGCGGACGCGGAAGGGTCGGCGTTTCCCGCATGATCTGCAAGAACTGAAAGACGATGGGGGAGGGCTCCAATCGGCCCCGCATGGAATCGAACAGCGCCCGCCGTTCGGCATCCGAGCACGGCGCGTCGGGCGCACCGTAAAGCCGTGCGACCGGAGCTCCTTCACGATACATCGAATCGAGTTCCGCCCGGCTGAGCGGTTCGACGTAGCGATGGTAGGCGTCAGCGATGCCGAACGCGGCGGTGGTGTGGACCCAGGCCAGCAGCGGCGCATCGCTGGCCCGATACGATGCGCCGGCGGGAGTCTTGCCGGAGACTTTGGCATGCATTCGGGCCACGCCTGCGATCATGGGCAGCGCTATGCTGCGCGCGCCGTAGATGGTCACCATCGCCGCTGATCCGGTCCGGCGCAGGCGGCCCACCGGATCCGTGCGAAACGCGGAGTGTTCCCATACGCCGGTGCGTACGGCGGGCTCGGCCAGCTCGAGAATGACGCCAGCCAGGCCGCCGACGTATAGCGCGATTGGGTTCTTGAATATGCGCCACGACACCGAGTCGGCGCCGACCAGAGCTTCCTCGCCCGGCGGCCGAGCGAAGTCGATGGCCGGGCCCTGGCTTGGATTCAGAAACGCCCCCGCTGCGGCGTCGAGCCTGCGCTGCAAGCGCCATGGCAGGCGGATGATGGAGCTAGTGGGATGCATTCCCTGCCAATCCCTGAATTCGGCGGCTCTCCGACCATTGCCAGGACATCAGCGCCGGCACTCCGCAGAGCACCTCGCGAATACGCTTGGCCATCGAGACGGCCAACGCCAATTCGCCGCTGATACCGAAGGCGTGTCCGAAGATGACCAGTCCGGCTTCTTGTATTCCGAGGCCGGCCGGCACGACGAAGGCCAGATGCCGCACCGCCTGTGTCATGCTCTCGAGCACCAGCGCAGTAGTCCAGCCGACCGGATGTCCGAACAGACGCAACGCGAACCAGATCTCGAAGCATCCCGAGATCAACGCCGCGAACTGCAGCGCGCCGGAAGTGAGCAATCGTCGCCCCCGGCGCAGACAGGCGCGCAGCTCATGATCCAGCGACGCCGCTTGCTCGGACGTCATGTTCTCGCCCACCATCGGGCGCAGGAATTTTTGCAGGCGCCCAAAGGCCGAGCCGTAACGCAGGAGCAGCACGGTCGCCACCGGCACCGGCAGGGTCAGGGTAAAGGCGAGCAGCAAGCGGTGATAGTCGCGGCCCGTTGCGTTGAATTCAACCAGCAGCAGCAGACCGAGGGCGGTGAACAGGTACACTACGATCAGAGTCGTTACCATTTCGACGATCACTGTGGCCGAGACGGGGACAGTGGTGAGTCCGCGCCATCGCATCAAGCGAACGCCCACCACACCGCCCCCGACGCTGGCCACCGGAAGCAGGCGGTCGACCGCTTCGCGCACCGCAGTGACCCAGAACAGGTAGCCAAGTCCGGCGCGGCGTGCCGGATCGTAGGGACCCAGAAGTGCCAGCCAGCCGACGGCGTAGAGGGCGAAGAAAAGCCCGCGATAGGGCACCAGCCAGAGCAGCTGCAAGCCCCCCGAATCCAGAGTGTGCAGCATCGCGGAAAGGTCCGAGCGGATCACCAGAGCGACCAGCAACGCCAGCCCGAGCAGGCCACCGATGTATGCAGCAATTCGCATCGTCAATACAGCGAATGCATGACGCCGTCGGCGTCTACGGCGAACTCATTTCCCCGCCATGTGACGTGGGATGTGAAGAAGGTGCGGAACCAGACCCAGCCGATCAAGAAGTCGCGCACGGGCAGCAGCCAAAGATCCGACGTCGCAGCCCGATCATCGCCCAGACGATGCACGAAATGCAGCAGCAGGCGCGACGCCGCCGTAATTCCGAACAGGCCCAAGGCCGCGGCAGACAGCGAGGACCCTGCCGCAGCGCCTGCGATGCCGAAAGCTGCAAGAGGCAGGCTAAAGGTGACGAAAACCAGCCGAAAACTCAGCGGCTGCAGCACGCGAATGGTGCGCATCCAGCGCAACTCATGTCGAGTCAGCGAGCCGAGGTTCGGTTCGTGATGTACTCCCCGCACCAAGTAGGGTGACAACACGATCCGCAGCCCCAACCCGCGCACGAGTTCACCCAATCGATAATCGTCGGCAAGGTGGTTCACCAGTGTTTGCAGGCCGCCGACCGCCTGCAAGGTATCGCGCCGCAGGCAGATGGTTTGGCCGGAGACGTAGCTCCGGTGACCGAATAACCAGGCCAGCATCACCGAGGGTACATACCACTCGTTGATGTACATGGCCCCCAGGCGCGACCACAGGCTCCCGGTCGGCATGCCGCGATAGATGCAGGTGACCAGGCCGACATCGGGATCCTGCAGCGGCGCTGTCACGGCGGCGAGATAGTCGCTTTCGACGAAGGCGTCGCTGTCCGCCATGACTATGATGTCGTGGCGCGCGTACGCCAGCATGTTGATCAAGTTGCTGATTTTCAGATTGTTGCCGTGAAGCCGCGGATCGATCACGAGGTCGATCGGCACCGACGGGAATTCCGCCGCCAGCTGCTTGACCACTGCGCAGGCGGGGTCGCCGGGATCGCGTACGCCGAAGACGATCTGAAACTGCGGATAATCCTGCCGGCAGAACGTGCGCAGGTGGTCGTATAAATCGGGCTCGGCGCCGCACAGAGGCTTGAGTAAGGTGATCGGCGCGCGCGGGAGCGAGCTGCTTTGGCGCTTCTGCATCCGCCAAGCGAGAGTGGCAACCACCATGATCAATGCGTAAACGGCCGCCACGCCCAAGCAGGCGAAACCGATGATGGTCATGAGCAGTTGAACCGACGGCATGATGAATGCCAAGCTCAGGTTCAGGCCTCGTGAGCTCGCAGGAAGCGGAAGAATTCGACACCTTCGCGCAGGCGGCGCGTCAGCATGTCCCAGCTCGTCAGCATTTCCTTGACGATTTCCCAAATTTTGCTTGGCCGGAAATAGAAGCGCTTGTAGAACACCTCCATGCTGTGAAAGATTTCTTCTTTCGACAGGTGGGGATAGCTGATGGCGGCCAGCTGCACACCCTTGTCGTTGACCAGGTTCACTGCATCGTTTTCCTGCAGCCAGCCGTTGTCGACCGCCTGCCGATACAGCGTCGTGCCGGGGTAGGGCGCGGCCAGCGACACCTGGATGGTGTGGGGATTGATCTCTTTGGCGAACTCGATCGTGCTCTCGATCGTCTCGCGCGTTTCGCCCGGCAAACCGAGAATGAAAGTCCCATGAATCATGATGCCGAGCTTGCGGCAGTCCTCGGTGAAGCGCCGTGCGATGTCGGTGCGCAGCCCCTTCTTGATGTTGAGCAGGATCTGATCGTCGCCCGATTCATAGCCGACCAGCAGCAGCCGCAGGCCGTTGTCCTTCATCACCTTCAAAGTCTTGTACGGAACGTTCGCCTTCGCGTTGCAGCTCCAGGTCATGCCGAGCGCGCCCATGCCTTGCGCGATGGCCTCGACGCGCGGCAGATTGGAGGTATCGGTGAAGGTGTCGTCGTCGAACATGATCTCCTTCACCTCGGGCATGTTCTCCTTGATCCAACGCACTTCGGCGAGCACGTTCTCCGCGGAGCGTACCCGGTAGCGATGTCCGCCCACGGTCTGCGGCCACAGGCAGAAAGTGCACTTCGAGCGGCAGCCGCGGCCGGTGTAGAAGCTGACGTAGGGATGTTTCAGGTAGCCGATGAAATAATTCTCGATCTTCAGATCCCGCCGGTAAATCGGCGCGACGAACGGCAGCTCGTCCATGTTCTCGAGAATGGCGCGCGGCAGGTTGTGCACGATGCGGCCGTCGTCGGCGCGGTATGAAAGCCCTTTGATGTCCTGTAGAGGTAGTCCTTCGGCGACTTCCTTGCAGGTGTAGTCGAATTCCTCGCGGCAGACGAAGTCCACCGCATGAGTCGCCTTCAGCGACCCCTCGGGATCGACCATGGTCTTGGCGCCGACCAAGCCGATCTTGATATTGGGGTTGTCCTGTTTCAGCAGTTCCGCGAACTTGGCGTCGGTCGGAAACGAAGGCGTGCTGGTGTGCATGATGACGAGATCGTAGCCGCGCGCGATCTGCCGGCTTTCATCGACGGTCAGTTCGTCGGCAGGAGCGTCCAGCAAACGCGAGTTCGGCACCAGCGCGGCCGACTGCGCCAGCCAGGTCGGAAACCAGAACGACTTGATCTCGCGCTTGGCTTGATAGCGCGAACCGGCGCCGCCGTCGAAACCATCGAATGACGGCGCCTGCAAAAAGAGTGTCTTGTACGGGCGCTGGGTCGGGAGAGGGGACGTCATGGCGGGTGCTCGCTAAACTTCAGATGCCTTCAATGACACTGAAATTCTCTTGAAGTTCAATGACATCACTGTTACGGCGGTGTGGGTTACCGTGGTCGCTTGCCCGTGAAAACCGCCGCGATACTCTGCGCTGCAAAGTACCAGGAGTGGGTCCGCGCATGCAAGTCCTGGGAATAATCCCGATGCCGGTGCTTAAAGTGCACGTGAACACTAGGCCCGCCTTGGTTGCGGGTCTGGTGCGGCACGAACACAGTTTGGTTTGCCGGGTGGTTGGTTAAGCCCCCCGGCTGGTTGCATTTTACCCTTTATAATTTAATTAGTTAAGACATTTATGTCGATTTCTTGTAGCCTGCGCGCCGCCCCGGGGACCGAACGGGAATTGCGGTAAATCGGGCGCCCGCCCGAACTTGGGGGGCCGCCAAGGCCGCGCATGCTAGAGTTCTCGAAAAATCAATGAGTGAACACCAGATGACCGATCGATTGACATCTTTATTGGCGGAGCGGCCCTGGCTGCTCGCCGACGGCGCGACGGGCAGCAATTTGTTCGAGCGCGGCTTGACTTCCGGCGACGCCCCGGAGCTTTGGAACTCCGAGCATCCGGACCGAATCGCCGAATTGCAGCGCGCTTTCGTGGAGGCCGGAGCGGACATCATTCTGACGAATAGCTTCGGCGGCACCCGATATCGGCTGAAATTGCACAGGGCAGAGGACCGGGTCGCGGAGCTGAACGAGAAGGCGGCGCGCATCGCGCGTGCGGAGGCCGATCGTGCCGGACGCGTGGTGCTGGTCGGCGGAAGCATGGGACCGACCGGCGAGATTCTGGAACCCTTGGGGCCTCTCGGCCTCGAGGCGGCGCGCGAGGCCTTTGCCGAGCAGGCGCAGGCTCTCGCTCGCGGCGGCGCGGATATCATTTGGATCGAGACCATGTCCTCCGTGGAGGAAACCGAAGCCGCCGTTGCCGGCGCGCGCGCCACGGGCCTGCCGACGGTCGCCACCTTGAGCTTCGACACCAATGGCCGGACCATGATGGGAATTACGCCGTCCGAACTCGCCGCATTGCATCGCAAGCACCATCTCGCAGCCTGCGGCAGCAATTGCGGCACCGGGCCTTCGGAACTCGTCGCCTGTATCATCAATCTGGCGACTGCATCGGATCCGACCGCCATTCTGGTCGCCAAGGCAAATTGCGGCATTCCGCAATTCGTGGATGGCGCAATCCGCTTCAATGGCACGCCGGAGTTGATGGCCGAATATGCCCGGCTATCGTTCGATTCGGGGGCGCGGATCATCGGTGGTTGTTGCGGCACGACGCCCGAGCATCTGCGCGTCATGCGGCAGGCGCTCGAAGCTCATGTGCGCGGCCCGAAACCCGATCTCGCGGCCATTGAATCCAGGCTCGGCGCCATTTCGACCGGGGCCACGGCGCAATTACGGGGCGAACTGAGCCGGGAGGCTGGAGCGGCCGCGGGCGCGCGGGCCAGGCGCACGACCAGCCGCCGGGGCGCACAGGCGGAAAATACCTAGGAGCCTGTCCGAGTAATGATGCGCCCTCGCTACGGCGATCATTACTCGGACAGGCTCCTAGGGGTATTTGTTTTCCACGACGTCGCGGACGAGGTGCGTGTCGTAGACCAGCACGACGGACGCGATGTGGCCGGTGTCTGGATCGAAGTTGAACACGTCGGCGCATTCGAACTTCACCGTCGAGCCGTCTTTCAGGCGCCAATCGTAGAGATAGTAGGCGACGGCGCGCATGTGCCCCTCCGCACTGACCAGAACGTCGTGCACGGTGAGTTGGCTCGAACTCGACGCGGCGGCGACTTTGGCGATGTAGGCGCGCACCGGAAGGCGGCCCAGGAACGGCGACTGGACCCAGCCGTCGGGGGTGAACAGCGCCGCCGCCTTGTCGGCGTCGCTTGCTTCAAGGGCCTTGAGATACTGGCGCACAGCTCGCTGCATATGCCTCTCCTATCTTGCGATGCCCGAGCAGGGAGCTTAACCATCCGCGTACCACATGGAAAGGGGCGGGGCGCAGTTACAGGGAATCCGGTATGTTACGGCGCGCTACGGCAGCCGCGGCTGCCATCCAGGAAGCATCGATGAGTGAAACGAATGCAAGTGAAGGCCTGTGGCTGGGATTCGACACCGGCGGAACGTTCACCGACGCGGTGCTGCTCGCCGGAGGCCGCCGGGTCATCGCCAGCGCCAAGGCGCTGACGACTCCATGGAACCTTGCGATCGGCATCGGCAAGGCCCTACGCGGCGTACTGGACCGGCTTCCCGCCGGCGCCTCACGCGGCAACGTCAGCCTGGTTTCCGTGTCGACGACGCTGGCCACGAATGCCGTCGTCGAGAATCGCTTCAGCCCGGTATGCACGCTGCTGATCGGTTTCGACGACGCCATGACGGAGCGTTCGGGCCTGCAACGTCCCGGCAGCGGCGGCTTGGTGGTTCGGATCCGTGGCGGCCACATCGCGACGGGCGAGGAATCCTTGCCACTCGACGAGGCGGCCGTGTCTCAGGCCGTGGCCGAGCATCAGACGCGGGTGGAGGCGTTCGCAGTCGCGGCCAATTTTTCGGTCCGCAATCCGGCCCACGAATTGCGCGCCCGCAAATTGATTCGCGCACTGACGCCCAAGCCCGTGACGTGTGCGCATGAACTGAGCTCGAAGCTCGATGCCCCGCGGCGCGCGCTCACGGCCGCCCTGAACGCGCGCCTCACGCCCCAGATCCGGCATCTGATCGAGGCCTTGTCGCAGGTGCTTGCCGAGGAGTCCATCGATGCGCCGCTGATGATCGTGAAGGGCGACGGCTCATTGATGAAGGCGGAAATTGCGCTCGAATATCCCGTGGAGACCATTCTGTCGGGGCCGGCGGCGAGTGTCGTCGGCGCAGGTTTCCTCACCGGCTTGGACGATTTCGTGGTGGCGGACATGGGCGGCACCACCACCGACGTCGCGGTGGTCTCGTCGGGCAGGCCGGTCATCAGCGGCGAGGGGGCCCTGGTGGGTGCCTGGCGCACCATGGTGGAGGCCGTCGACGTGCGCACCAGTGGTCTCGGCGGCGACAGCGAAGTTTACTTCGACCGGCAGCATCGGCTGTGCGTGGGGCCGCGCAAGGCCATGCCGCTCAGCTTGCTGGCGCATAGCTTCCCGGCTGCACTCGCGCAGCTTCGCTCGATCGCGGCGCTCGAGCGTCTTCCCGCGGATCCGACTCAATTCGCGTTTCGCAATCCCGATCGGACGCCCCCGTCGCACCTCTCGGCGCTCGAGCGCCGGGTGTGGGACGCCCTGAGCGTAGAGCCGCGTCCCGTATCCGACGCGGCGCGCAGCGGCGCGGGAATGGAGGCGCTGCGACGTCTCGCCGATACCGGGCTCGCGACTCTTGCGGCGTTCACGCCGAGCGATGCCATGCACGTGCTCGACCGGCAAACGGGATGGTGCCGCGAGGCCGCCGAGCACGGCGCGCGCATTCTCGCCACCGAAGAGCGCAATGCGCGCGCTTCCCGAGCCGCCGTGCCGCCGGAGACGATATGCGAGCGCACGTACGAGCATGTGGTGCGCGAAACCGGTCGCGTGCTGCTTGCGGCGGCCCTGGCTCACGATCCTGGCTTGCAGGCCCGCGGGCGCGGCTGGGGGGAGCTGGGTGATCGGCTCATCGAGGATACGGTGGCCGGGAAGCGCTTCTCGACGCTACTGCAAGCGACGCTCGGACTTGCCCGGCCGCTGGTGGCGATCGGCGCGCCGGTCGGCGCGTACTACCCCGAAGCTGCACGACGCCTCGGTGCGTCGTTGTCCATCCCCACCCACGCCGAAGTCTGCAACGCGGTGGGCGCAGTGGCGGGCGTGGTTTCCCAGACCGTCGAAATCCTCGTGAATCAATCGACGTTCAAGGTCTTTCGGGTTCATGATCCGGCGGGAAGCAAGGACTATCCCGATCCGCAACCCGCACTCGAGCACGCGCAGCGTGTATCGAGAGAGCTTGCTCTGTCGGCGGCGCGCCGCGCCGGCGCTGCCGATCCGCATGTCGAGACCCATGTGACGGAAAAGCTCGCATCGGTCGGGCCCGGAGCGGACTATCTTGCGGAGGCAGTGGTGCGTTCGACCGCGACGGGCCGGCCTCTGGCGGGCCACGACGCTGCGCCGCATATCGGATAAAGGCATGCCACGGTGAACCCATATCGGATAAAGGCATATGGGAAGAAAATAAATCGGCGCGGAGCCTGAAAACTGCGCGGGGCCGCACGGGGCAGCAGTGTTTTTTCTCTATAATAATTTCCTGCCCACATCCGCGAGAAGCACCCGATGAAGCAACCTGAAGAGACGGTTGGACGACGCAGCCGGCGCCGGCCGGGCGGCGCGGACGTCAGCCATGCAGTTTTCGATCGCACGCGGCCTTACCGGCATTTGCGCAATCCGTTTACGCCGATGAAGGTGTTCTCCGACGATCAAGTGGCCGCCCTGCACGAAGCCGCGCTCGTCATACTGGAAACCCAGGGCATGAAGGTGCTCTCCGCCGATGCGCGGGTCCTGTACCGGACCGCCGGCGCCGAAGTCGATGAGGCCACGCAGATCGTGCGCTTGCCGCGCGGCCTGGTTGCCGCGTCGCTCGCAACTGCGCCGCGCGAGATCACTCTGCATGCGGTCGACCCGCAACGCCACATGCCCCTGTCGAACGAATGCGTGGCATTTGCGGTGACTTCGGGGCCTCCGAACATCATGGACACAGCACGAGGCAGGCGTGCCGGAACGTTCGAGGACTTCTCGAATATGATGAAGCTGTGCCAAAGCTTCGAGGTGATCCACGTGCTCGGGGGGGCGACCGAGCCGCAGGACATTCCCGTGAACATACGTCATCTGGAAGTGACGCGTGCGCAGCTGATGCTGACCGACAAGATCCCCTTCATATTCTCCCGCGGTCACGGCCAGGTCGCCGACAATTTCGAGCTCATTCGTCTTGCGCACGGCATCTCGCAGGAGGAGTTCCGCTCGCGCCCGTATACCTACACCATCATCAACACCAATTCGCCGCTGCAGCTCGACATACCGATGGCGGACGGCATCATCGATTTCGCGCAAGGCGGGCCAGGTGCTCATCATCACGCCCTTCACGCTGGCCGGGAGCGATGGCGCCGGTGACCATTGCGGGCGCACTGACGCTGGCGCACGCCGAGTTTCTGGCCGGCCTGACGCTGGCGCAGATCGTGAAGCCGGGTGCTCCGATCGTTTATGGCAGCTTCACGTCGAACGTCGACATGAAATCCGGATCACCGGCTTTCGGCACTCCTGAGTACGTCAAGGCGGCCTTCGGCGCCGGACAACTGGCGCGCTTTCTCGGTTTCCCGTGGCGCTCATCGAATGCGACCGCGTCGAACATTCCTGATGCTCAGTCGGCGTACGAGTCCCAGATGAGCCTGTGGGGCGCGCTGTTCGGCGGCTGCAACTTCATCCTGCACGCAGCAGGCTGGCTCGAGAGCGGATTGACCACCTCGTACGAGAAATTCATTCTGGACGTCGAGATGCTGCAGATGTTCGCCGAGGTGTTTCAACCCGTGGGCGCCGCGCCCTCCGACCTCGCGATCGAGGCGGTTGCAGAGGTAGGCGCCGGCGGCCATTTCTTCGGCTGTGCGCATACCATGGAAAGATATCGAAGCGCGTTCTATGCGCCTCTGGTCTCCGACTGGCGTAATGCGGGCCAGTGGGCCGACGACGGTGCCAAGACGGCGACCGAGCGCGCGTCCGGCATCTGGCAGGCTGAATTGCAGCGTTATGTCGCGCCGGCGCGCGATCCTGCCATCGTCGAAGCGCTCGACTCGTACGTGGCGAGACGCAAAGACGAGGGCGGCGCGCCGCCGGTGACCTGAGAGGCGGGCGCCATGATGTCGCGTCTGGGCATGTCGCCGTCGCGATATCACAAGTTCGCAACGCGGTTGCGTCTTAACATGGAATGCGATGAGGCCCGTGTAAGGTACGGTTGCGGTTCAGGAAATAACGGTTGGAGAGGGTAGATGGCAGAGCCGACTGAGGGTGATTTTGACCTGGCCTCGCTTAACGACGAGGAGCTCACCGAACAAGTCCATGACGACCTGTACAACGGCCTCAAAGCCGAGGTCGAAGAGGCGACGCACCTCTTCCTCAAGAGAGGCTGGTCGGCCGAGCGCGTACTGAACGACGCCTTGGTGGAAGGCATGCGCATCGTTGGTATCGATTTTCGGGATGGCATTCTCTTCGTGCCCGAGGTATTGCTGGCCGCCAATTCGATGAAGGGCGGCATGGAGATCCTGCGTCCGCTGCTGGCGGAAACCGGCGTGGAACCCATCGGCAAGATCGTCATCGGAACGGTCAAGGGCGATATCCACGACATCGGCAAGAACCTTGTCTCGATGATGCTGGAGGGTGCCGGTTTCGAGGTCATCGATCTGGGCATCAATAATCCGGTGGAAAAATACTTGGATGCGCTCGACAAGCACAAGCCCGATATCCTCGGCATGTCGGCGCTGCTGACGACCACGATGCCGTACATGAAGGTGGTCATCGACACGCTGAAGGAGCGTGGAATACGCAACGACTACATCGTGCTCGTCGGCGGCGCGCCGTTGAACGAGGAGTTCGGCAAGGCGGTCGGCGCGGATGCCTATTGCCGCGACGCGGCGGTTGCGGTCGAGACGGCCAAGGGGCTGATCGCCGCGCGGCGAGCCGGCGCGGCGGCTCACTGAGCGCGGAGCGCACGATGGCGACCAAGGACTCGCCGGCCGTGCCGCCAAGCGGGCAGGGCATGCTGATCATCGCCTGCGGCGCGCTGGCGCATGAGGTCACGGCGCTGCGCCGTGCCAACGCCTGGGATGAGTTGGATGTGCGCTGTCTGCCGGCCGAACTGCACAACCGGCCGGAAAAGATTCCGGACGCCGTTCGTGCGCTCATCCGCTCCTCGCGCGAGCGTTACCGATCGATTTTCGTTGCTTACGGCGACTGCGGTACGGGCGGACTGCTGGACAAAGTGCTGAGCGAGGAGGGCGTCGAACGCATTCCAGGCGCGCACTGCTATGAATTTTTCGCTACCGGCCCCGTGTTCGCCGCGCTGGCCGAGGCCGAACCGGGAACCTTTTACCTGACGGATTTTCTGCTGCGCCATTTCGACCGCCTGGTGATTCAGGGTCTCGGACTCGACCGGCATCCGGAGCTGTTCGCGACGTACTTCGGCAATTACCGCAAGCTGGTTTACCTGGCGCAGGCGCCTGATACGCATTCGCAAGCCGACGCGCGCGAGATCGCGCAGCGTATGGGCCTGCAATTCGAATATCGCCAAACCGGCTACGGAATGCTGGGCACGAAACTCACTGCCGCGGTGGGCCGCAACGAAGAGGTCGTCGCATGGCATCGTTGATCCTCATTTCCTGGCGCGACATCCCGGCGCAGGTCATCGTCAAGCGTGGCCGCGAGACCGCCAAGGTGCAGCTCTCGCAGCGCTTTCAGGAGGCGGTGGACCGGGCTGCCATGCGCGCCGGCAAAGGCAGCTCGGATGCCTATCTGGCCGACTGGGCGCGCAGCTCGCCGCGCCCCTGTGGCGAGGATCTTCAGGCCGAGGCGGCCGCGGAGGCGGCGCGGCTCGAGGCGATGTTTACCGACGAGGACTTGGAGAAGCTGATCCGCGCCAAGGGCCTGGACCCGGCTCGCGCCGCCCCCGATTCCGCAGACCCGCCGCCTTCCGAGTCCGCCTGATGTACTCGGTCAGATTATGGTCGGTGCGTCATGCGCGCGGCTTGAACGCCTTCTATCGCGGCTTCGAAGCCGTGCTGGTGCGCATGAACGGCCTGTTCCGCGCGTTGGGGTACGAGCGTATCGAGCGGCCGGTGGCCGTCGTGGAGAAAGCCGTCAAAGGCTTGCTGTTCGATTGCCGCATGTGCGGCCAATGCGTGCTGAGTTCGACGGGCATGTCGTGCCCGATGAACTGCCCAAAGACCCTGCGCAATGGACCCTGCGGCGGCGTGCGCGCCAATGGCAACTGCGAAGTCAAACCGGACATGAAATGTGTTTGGGTGGAGGCCTATCGAGGCAGCGAACGCATACCCGGCGGCGTCGAGTCGATGAGCCGGGTACAGTTCGCGGTCGATCAGCGCCAGCAGGGCCGCTCGTCCTGGCTGCGCGTTACGCGCGAGAAGACTGATGCCTCGCCGGGCGCCGCGAAGGGCGCGCCGTGAAGTTCGAGGACGAGCCGGTTCCGGGTTATCCGCTGCCGATTCTGCCGGGTCATACTTCTCCCGGGCGCTTCGAGCGCGTACTGCGCGCGGGCGGCTTCGCCGTTACCACCGAGCTTGCGCCGCCGGATTCGGCAGATCCGGAGGAGGTGTACCAGCGGGCGCGTGTTTTCGACGGCTATGTCAACGCGATCAACGCCACCGACGGCAGCGGCGCGAATTGCCACATGTCGAGTCTGGCGGTCTGCGCGTTGCTGACACGAGTCGGTTATGCGCCGATCATGCAGATCTCTTGCCGCGACAAGAATCGCATCGCCATTCAAGGCGACATCCTCGGCGGCGCCGCAATGGGTGTCTGCAACATGCTGTGCTTGACGGGCGATGGCGTGCAGGCGGGCGATCATCCGCAAGCCAAGCCCGTGTTCGACCTGGACTGCGTATCGCTGCTCGATATCGCGCGCACCCTGCGCGATGACCATCACTTTCAAAGCGGACGCAAGATCAGCTTCGCCCCGCGCGTGTTCTTCGGCGCCGCCGAAAACCCCTCGGGACTGCCCCATGCATGGCGGCCGCAGCGCCTGGCGAAGAAGGTCGCCGCGGGCGCGCAATTCATTCAGACACAATACTGCTACGACCTGCCGCTGCTGCGCGGTTTCATGGACCAGGTGGAACAGCTCGGCCTCCTCGGCAAGGTCTACATATTGGTCGGCGTGGGCCCGCTGCGCTCGGCAAAAACGGCGGAATGGATGCGCAAGAACGTGCCCGGCATGCACGTTCCCGATGCCATCATTGCGCGACTCGCCGGCGCGCAGGATCAGGCCCGCGAAGGCCGCAATATCTGCATCGAGCTCATTCAAGAGATGCGCGTAATCCGCGGCGTCAGCGGCGTGCACATCATGGCTTACCGCCAGGAAGAGTCGGTGGCCGAAATCGTCGACAAATCCGCCATTCTTCAAGGTCGCTCTCCCTGGTATCCGGAGCGCGACGCCTCGCTCTATTCTCAAAGGAACGCATCATGACCGACACCGTTATCAGCTCAGCCACCAAGGAAGTCGTGATCGGATTCGATCGCCCCTTCGTCATCATCGGCGAGCGCATCAATCCGACGGGCCGCAAGATCCTGGCCGCCGAGATGGCGGCGGGGGACTTCACCCGCGTAGCGGCGGATGCGCGCGCCCAGGTCGAGGCCGGCGCTCACATGCTCGATGTCAACGCGGGGATTCCGCTGGCCGACGAGCCGGCGATTCTGGCGCGCGCCATTCAGCTCGTGCAGTCGATCACCGACGTGCCGCTGTCCATCGATTCTTCCATCGTGGCTGCGCTCGAGGCGGGCCTGGCGGTGTACAAGGGCAAGGCGCTGGTCAATTCGGTGACGGGCGAGGATGAACGGCTCGAATCCGTGCTGCCACTCGTCAAAAAGTACGGCGCCGCGGTGATTGCCATATCGAACGATGAGACGGGAATCTCGGAAGACCCCGATGTGCGCTTCGCGGTGGCGAAGAAAATCGTCGAGCGTGCGATGGACCATGGTATTCCGGCCTGCGACGTCGTCGTCGATCCTCTCGTCATGCCCATCGGCGCGATCAATCAGGCCGGGGTGCAGGTCATGCGCCTGGTGCACAAGCTGCGCACCGAACTGAAGGTCAATACCTCCTGTGGAGCTTCGAACATCAGCTTCGGACTGCCGAACCGGGACGGCATCAACAGCGCGTTTCTCACCATGGCCATGGCCGCGGGGATGACTTCCGCGATCACCAATCCCATGCACGTGGAAGTCATCAAGGCCTGCATGGGCGCGGACGTCATGCTGGGCCATGATCCGGACTGCGCGCGTTGGATCCGCCGCTTCCGCGATGCGCCTCCGGCTGCCGCGGGCGTGCCGGGAGCGGCAGGGGCGCCGGGCGCACCAGGCGCGGGCCAGGCACCCCGCGGGCGGCGCGAAGGCGGCCATCGGCCCCGGCCGGCCTAAGGCTGCAAAATCCGCATGGCGACTCGCGATCCGCTGGTAGTCTTCACGCCCTCAGGGAAGCGCGGCAATTTCCCGATTGGAACGCCGGTGCTGCAGGCCGCGCGCAGCCTCGGCGTGGACATCGATTCGGTCTGCGGCGGCCGCGGTCTTTGCGGCCGATGCCAGGTGCTGGTGGCGGAGGGTGAGTTTGCAAAGCATGGCGTGTCCTCATCGAGCGCCAGCTTGTCCCCGTTCAGCGAGCCGGAAAAACGCTTCTCGCGTCGCGTGCCCTTGGCGGAAGGCCGGCGGCTGTCGTGCTCGGCCCGTGTCGAGTCCGATGTCGTTATCGACGTGCCCGCGAGCAGCCAGGTCCATCGGCAAGTGGTGCGCAAGGAGGCCGACGCACACGCCATCGAGTTGAATCCCGTCGTGCGTCTGCACTACGTGCAAGTGAAGCAGCCCGATATGCACGACCCATCGGGCGATCTGCGCCGGCTGTTCGAGGCGCTGGAAGCGGAGTGGGGGCTCACGGGCCTCACCTGCGATCTATCGGTGATCCAGGCGCTGCAGCCGATCTTGCGCGCCGGGTCTTGGCAGGTCACGGTGGCCGTACATGCCGGCAAGCAAATCATCGGGGTGTGGCCCGGCCTGCACGAGCTCGTCTACGGGCTCGCGGTGGACATCGGTTCCACGACCATTGCCGCGCACCTGTGCGATTTGGCAAGCGGCGAGGTCACCGCCTCGGCGGGGGTCATGAATCCGCAGATCCGATTCGGCGAGGATTTGATGAGCCGCGTCTCCTATTCGATGATGAACCCGGGCGGAGCCGCCCTCATGACGGCGGCCGTGCGCGAGGCCCTGTGCGGGCTCGCCGCGGACGTTGCCCGGCAGGCGGGCATCTCTCACGAGGACATCCTCGAGGCGACGCTGGTCGGCAATCCAATCATGCACCACTTGATGCTCGGCATCGATCCGGTGGAGCTCGGCGGCGCGCCGTTCGCACTCGCCGTCGATCACTCGCTCACGCTGCGGGCCAATGTCATCGACTTCAAATTGAACCGCAATGCGCGCATCTATGTGCTGCCGTGCATCGCCGGGCATGTGGGCGCCGACGCGGCGGGCATGGTGCTCGCCGAGCGGCCGGATCTCGGCGAGGCGATGACGCTGCTGGTGGATGTCGGCACGAACGCGGAGATCGTGCTGGGCAATAGCGGGCGCCTGGTGGCTTGCTCCAGTCCCACCGGTCCGGCCTTCGAAGGCGCGCAAATCAGCTGCGGGCAGCGCGCGGCGCCGGGAGCCATCGAGCGCGTGCGCATCGACCGCGAGACTCTCGAGCCGCGCTTCAAAGTCATCGGCAGCGACCTCTGGTCGGACGAAGCGGGTTTCAACGAGGCGACGGCGTCCACCGGTATTACCGGGGTGTGCGGATCCGGCATCATCGAGGTCATCGCCGAGATGTATCTCGCCGGCATCATCAATCAAGACGGCGTTCTGGACGGCAGACTGGCGGCGCGCTCGGGGCGCATCGTCGAGAACGGCAGAACGTTCGCGTACCAGCTGCATCAAGGCGCGGTCGAGATGAAGATCACGCAAAACGACGTGCGCGCAATCCAGCTGGCGAAGGCGGCACTGTATGCCGGCATCGCGCTGCTGATGGAGCGGCTCGGTATCGATCACGTCGATCGCATTCGGCTCGCAGGCGCGTTCGGCAGCCACATCGACGTCAAGTACGCGATCATTCTTGGCATGGTGCCGGACTGCGATCTCGCGCATGTCCGCTCGGCGGGCAATGCCGCTGGAACCGGGGCACGCATCGCGCTGCTGGACGCGAACTCCCGCGACGTGATCGAGGGCTTGGTCAGGCGCATCGAGAAGGTGGAGACGGCGATCGAGCCGCGCTTTCAACAACTTTTCGTCGAGGCCATGGCGATTCCCCACAAGACCGCGACTTACGTGCACCTGCGTAAGGTCGTTGATCTACCCGCCCCGAAGGAATCTGCCAGCCAGACCGAGACTCGGGGCCGCAGGCCACGCCGCACGGATCCGCCGAAGGCAGGCTAGTGCCTCTGCACGGTGATGTTGACCGGTTCACAGGGTCAGGGGGGATAAGGAGTGGGGCGCCAACGGGCCGGATCAGTTGGCGTCCCACTCCTTATCCCCCCCTGACCGTGCGCACTGGCCGACGTACATCACCGCGCAGGATGTACACCACCATCTCGAGGGAGCAGATCGAGTGCCGTCGGCGGGGTGGTGTGGATCGGTGAGAGCATTCGCCCGAGGGGCTGAGCCGTTGGCCGGCAACTGCTGCCTCGTTGCCGGCCAATGGCTCAGCCCCTCGGGCGAATACCGGCAACCGGTCAACATCATGGCGCCGAGGCACTAGTGCGGGGGTCGTCATTCGGGCGGGTGTAGCCCGCGCTGCGGCAATATCGCCGGCCAGGTGGCGCAAATGCGCGCACCACCCAGGGGCGAGCGGGAAATAACTACCTCGCCGCTGTGCCATTCGATGGCGCGTTTCACGATGGCCAGTCCGAGGCCGAATCCCGTTTTCTTGCCGTTGCTCTGGTTCAATTGCACGAAGGATTGCAACGCCCTCTGGCGGTCCTTCTCGGGGATTCCCGGGCCGTCATCGTCCACGAACAATTGATTCATGCCGTCATGCACATTGAAGGAGATGCGGATGTCGCGCTTCGCATAGCGGGCGGCGTTGAACAGCAGGTTTTTGAGCACGGTTTCCAGCAGATGCATGTCGCAGAGCACCTTGTCGGCATCGCTCTGCACCGCGGCCCGCATCCGGACCTCGGGGCGCGCGTTGCGGCGCACGTACTCGGCGATCGCGGGAATGAAGGTGGTGAAGTTGTGCATGCCGATGTTCAGCGACATGTCCGCCTTTTCCAGGATGGCATAGCCCAGGGTTGCCTTGACCAGCGCGTCGATCGCGGCGATATCCGTCTTGATGTGACTGAGGGAGTTCTTGACGTCGGCTACGGTTTCCGCCCGCTGCGCCAGTTCGATTTCGAATTGCATGCGCGACAGCGGCGTCTTGATTTCATGGGACACCGCGTTGGACATGTCCTTGTGAGAAGCGATCAATTCATCGATGCGTGCCGCCATTTTGCAAAATGTCTGCGCCAGCGGATAGATCTGCGAACGTGGCTTGATCCCGGCCTCGAACGCCCAGTTCTTGCGGCCGAAGCGGGCGGCGGCCTTTTCCAAGGTGCGCAAGTCGCGGGTCAGCGGCCAAATCCAAGCCATGATCACCAGGGCGATGGCGGCGTAGAAAAGGAGGGTGAGGGTCCATTCGAGCGGCCCGCGCTGGGCGTCCGGGTCGGTCGATTTGAGCGCCAGCACGTGGCCGTCATCGACCTGCTGCAGTGCCCAGGATTCTCCCTGCGCCGATTGCATATAGGCGATTTGACCGCCTTTGAGCTTTTCCAGCGTCTCGCGCCCGGCGATGTCGGATGCTGCAAATAACTCCAGCCCCGCGCCGGTCTTGGCGGCGAGTCGCGAGACGACGGACTTCCATTCGCTCTCGGGTACGCCATGCAGTTGATTTTCAATGGCGCGCAGCGCCACTGCCTGCGATTTATCGTCCGCTGCGCTTTGACCGCTGTAGGTTTGCAGCAGCTTGTCCTGCCCCCAACTGACGGCGGCCAGGGTAAGCACGATCAACAGGTACAGGCTGAGGAAGTGGCGTGCCATGTCTCACCACGCGCCCGGTACGAACAGATAACCCTGTCCCCAGATGGTCTTGATCCGCTTCGGGCTATCCGCCTCGTCGCCGAGCTTGCGGCGCAGATGCGATATGCGGATGTCCAGGATTCGATCCAACCCATCGTATTCGCGTTTATAAAGCTGCTGAAAAAGCGTCTCGCGCGATTGAATCTCGCCGGCATGCGCCGCCAGAAAGGCAAGCAGATCGAATTCGCTGCTGGACAACGCGACCGCCTGTCCGTTCAAGCTGACGGCGCGGGCGGCGGTGTTGATGCACAGCGTGCCAAACCGCCAGGTCTTGTGCTCCGCGCCGGTCTGGGTCCTGCTGCGCCGAAGCAGCGCATTGATTCGGGCCATGAGCACCCGGGGTTCGACCGGCTTGATGACGTAGTCATCGGCGCCCAGTTCCAGGCCCAGCACATGGTCGATGTCGTTGTCGCGCGCCGTCAATATCAAGATGGGCTCGAGGTAGGCGGGGCGCAATCGCTTGCAAATCGACAATCCATCCTCGCCGGGCAAGCCCAAATCCAGGATGACGAGATCCGGAGAGTCTCGCAGCACCTGTTCGACGATCTGCTGGCCGCCGTTTCTGATCGTGACTCGGAAGCCGTTGCTTTCCAGGTAGCGGCTCACCAATGCCGCCAGGCGTAGGTCGTCCTCTACCAAGAGGATCGAGGGTGCGATTGCTGCGTTCATGTCAGTCGAAGATATTCCAGGGCTGTCTGCGTTTGCGCCGGTAGCGGATCGCCTCTCTGATGACGCGCAGCGCTTCGGACGCCAGAACGTGCTGCAGCTGCGGATCTTTGAGCTGAAAGATCAAATCTTCGTTGAAGATGAGCTCGATACTGTAGGTCCCTTGCGAGTAGTTTTCCCAGCATCGCTTGACCTCCGGACGATCCACGATCACCAAACACAATGACTCCCCATGCGGCGCCCGCCACGTAGCGTGGACTTTTGCCTCGCATTGCTTGTCGTCTGCCGCCAATGTACAAATACGCGGACTCAGTTCCAAACGGATATCTCCGTCGGCGACGTCCGCTACGGCGCCGGCGGGTGCCTGTACCAGGCAATACAGAGCGAGGCTCGTCAGGCTGATCGCCCAGGGGGCCGCTTTAGAATGTGTAAACCGTGCCGATGAAGGCTGTCGTGACATGGTGCTCCGCAACGATGGGACTATCCGCGATGGCGCTCCCCAATCGCTCGTATTCGGCGAAGGTGTTGAAACGCCATTTGCCTCCCAGCGGCAGTGTATACCCCAGCTTGACGAACGGGTCCAAAGCAGATCTTCCCTCGTAAATACCGGGGGCACCATAGTAGTAATCGACGATGGCGGCGCTCTTCCAGGTCAGGCCGAGGCTGGCGGTCAGCGAACCTTTGGACTTGATCAGCGGCAGCCCCAGGGCCGCGCGTATTTCAGTGCCGTCGTCCTGTCCCGTGACATCGTGAAGCAGGTCGAGTTGGCCCGAGACGCCATCGAGCTTGAATGTCCATTCAGGCCCCGCCAAATACGTGATGCCGCGTGAACGGGGCGGAACCTGGATGGCATTGGGCGTGTTGCGGGGTACCCGCTCTGCGGGCAGGGCCAGGGCCGCATCTCCGAAACCGGTGGGAAAGCCGCCGACGAAGATGTTCTGCAGGTCGCTGCGATAAAAGAACACGCGATCATAGCCGGGACTGGCAACGAGATTGAGGGTATTCGTATCGTTTTCGGCCAGCGTGAATCCCAGATCCAGATCGTCGATGAAGAACCGTTTTCCGTAATAGCTGAATTGGGGAATCACCACCAGCGGAATGTCCTGACCGCCTACCAAGGGGTTGGTCCTGATCCCCGCACCCAGCGCCACGCTGAAGTTCCACTTTCCAACGGCCACGCAATCGCTGGATGCGGCGGTGCATTCCCCGTCTCGGGCTGCTGTGGCGTCTGAGGTTGCTGTGACATCGGCGGCGGCGTACAGCGGCACGAGACCGGCGAGCATGAAGAGAACGAATAGGGGGGGTCTGGCATACATCGATTTGTTTACGTGGGCCCGGCGGCTCTACGGCGGCCAGCCCGGATGTTCCCAGAGTGAACGGCAATGCGCCATGGTGGATTTGTTGTACTTTGTAACTAAGTGTAGCGGTCCCAGGCAGGGATACGCACCGCCCAGCCACCGCAATGCGGTCATGCATGTGCACCGAACAAATGGTTATTAGCCCGGCCGGGGCTCCGTATGCGAATATCGCCCGGCGGAGCGTCCGCGTTGCATTCATTGGTGTGGCAATATGGCTTCTATCGGCACTGAGCGCGTGCTGTCGGTACATCACTGGAACGAGAGCGTTTTCAGCTTTAGAACGACTCGCGACCCTTCCTTCCGTTTCGAGAACGGGCATTTCGTCATGTTAGGCATGCCGGTGGGCGACAAGCCGCTCATGCGGGCGTACAGCATTGCGAGCGCGAATCACGAAGAGGAGCTCGAGTTTCTCAGCATCAAGGTTCCCGACGGCCCGCTGACGTCGCGGCTGCAACACATCAAGCCGGGCGATGAGATTTGCATCAGCCGCAAGCCCACCGGCACCTTACTGCTGCGCGATTTGAAGCCCGGCAAGCGCTTGTATCTCTTGAGTTCCGGCACGGGACTGGCGCCCTTCATGAGCCTGATCAAGGATCCGGACGTCTATGAGCGGTTCGAGCAAGTGGTGCTGGTGCATGGAGTGCGCTACAGAAGCGAGCTGGCCTATCGCGACTACATCGAATGGGAGCTCACGCATCATGAGTATCTAGGCGAGCAGGTGCGCAAGCAGCTCGCCTACGTACCCACGGTGACGCGGCAGCGTTTCCGGCACGAGGGTCGCATCACCACACTGATCGAAACCGGGAATTTGTTCGAAATCCTTGGGGTTCCGCCGCTGAATCCGACGGTCGATCGCGCGATGATCTGCGGCAGCCCGGCCATGTTGGGAGAGCTGTCGCAGCTATTGGATTCGCGGGGATTCAGCCAATCCTCGCATGTGGGAGATCCCGGCGACTACGTGGTCGAGCGCGCCTTCGTGGCGCGCTGAGGCAGGCGTATCGTTACGATCCGATCACTTTCTTGCTTGGCCGCTTTGGCCGCGCTTCTGTGTCTCTCCGCGCATCTCGCATCGGCGCAGTTCCTCCAACCCGACGGTGGCAACCTCGAGCGCGGTACGCTTCCCGCCCACTGGTACTCGCAAGATCCCAAGTGCATGGAGATTCCTCAGTGGCAGGTGCATGAGTACAACCCGAACTTCATCATCCTGCGCCAGTCGCCCTGCACCGACTATGAGAAGCCCTTTATCTTCCTCTTCTTCGGCAAGGACAAAGCCCTGCTCGCCGATACTGGCTCTCGCGATGGCAACCTGCCGCCCACTTTGCAGCTCGTCATCCACAATTGGCTCAAGCGCAATGGGCGCACTGGCATCCCGCTCATCGTCGCCCACACTCACGAGCATGGAGATCATACCTGGGGAGATAAGGGGGTGCAGGCGCTCAACGATCCGGCCATCCCTGTCACGTTCATTCCGCCCGAGGTTGAAGCCACCAAGAATTTCTTCGGCATCGCGAATTGGCCGACCGACATTGGGCAAGTTGACCTGGGCGGGCGCATCATCGACGTCATCCCCATTCCCGGCCACAGCAAAGTCAGCGTTGCTTTCTACGATCGCAAGACCGGCGTTTTGCTCTCGGGTGACACCCTGTACCCAGGGCGGCTCTACGTCCAGGATTTCCCGGCCTTCCAGGCGAGTGTTGAACGCCTGATTGACTTCACCAAGGGCAAGCCTGTCGCCCACCTTTTAGGTAATCACATCGAGGAGAGCAGTACGCCGTTCCTCGACTATCCGGTAGGCACCATGTACCAGCCGAACGAACACGAGTTGCAATTGGCACGCGGATCGCTGCTGGAACTCGACGAAGCCTTGATCAGCATGCACGGGACGCCTAAGCGGCTGGCGCTCCGCGACTTCTCGGTGTGGCCGTCAGGGCCGTCCTTCGGCTCGCCTGATGAAAACGAGGCCTACAAACAGCGTGCGGACCAACAACGAGCGGAGATGTGGGACCACGACAAGGCCAGGTAGCGGATTTCAGTGTCCCTCGGTAAACACTCCCTCTTGCCGGTCACGCGCAATTTTCTAGTATGCACATCTGATGGACATGTTTGTGAGGTGAATTTCATGGCCGCGACTGAATGCATTCCCTTGTTGGTGACACCGGCGCAAAAGGTGCTTATCGCCAAGAAGGCCAAGGCTTCCAAGTTGACAGTAAACGAATTTGTTCGTCGTGCTGCTGAGGTTTATAACCCGGGCGATGACGATGGGGCATTGTTACGGTTAGTGGCGCAGGTAAAGCAGACCACGCACGAGGCGACCGCGGCGCTAGATGCGGCACTCAAGTCTTGCGCTAACTCCAATAGGCGTATTGCCGATATGGAAGCCGCCCACGTCGCCCGGAGCAAATAAATGAGCATGATGGATAAGCTTTGGGACGCGCAATCTCGCGATACGCGCCCTTCAGACGTTCGAGTCGGGGAACGCCGCCTTGCGCTTCGCCATGTACTCGAGCAACGCCTCGTCTATGGAGGGATCCATCGGCGGCAGCACATACTCCGCGAGCTGCTTCTTCCACAACGCATTGGCGCGCTTGGTCATGTCAGGCGAGCCTTCGGCCTCCCATTGCTCGTAGCTGTTGTTGTCGGCGAGCGGTGAACGGTAGAAGGCATTCTCGAAATTGGCCTGCGTATGGGCGCAGCCCAGGAAGTGCTTGCCGGGACCGACCTCGTGCATGGCATCGAGCGCCTGGCCGTTCTCCGAGAGATCCACGCCGGCGAGCAGCGTATGCATCATGCCCGCCTGGTCGGCATCCATGACGAATTTCTCATAGCCCATGGCCAGGCCGCCCTCGAGCCAGCCGGCCGTGTGCAGCACGAAGTTGACGCCCGCGAGGCAGGTGGGCAGCAAGGTATTCGCCGATTCGTACGCCGCCTGCGCATCCGGAATCTTCGATGCGCACAGGCTGCCGCCGGAGCGGAACGGGTATCCCCAGGCGCCGCGCCAGCGCGGCCATGGAGTACAGCACCAGCGCCGGTTCCGGGGTGCCGAAGGTCGGGGCGCCCGATTGCATCGAGATCGATGAGGCGAAGCTGCCGAGCACCACCGGCGCGCCCGGATTGACCAGCTGCACGAAGGCAAGTCCGGCCAGCGCTTCGGCGAAGGTTTGCGCAACGGTGCCGGCGACGGTGACCGGCGACATCGCTCCGGCCAGGATGAACGGCGTGATGATCAATGCCTGGTTGGCGCGCGCATAGACCTTGGCGGCGCCGAGCATGGTCGAGTCGTAGGTCATGGGCGAGTTGACGTTGATCAGGTTGATGATCGTCGTCTTCGGACGGCCGGTGAGCGGGTCCGTCAGTTCGTCGCCGAACACGATGTTCGCCATGGCGACGGAATCCTCGGCGCGCTCGGGCGCCGTCACCGAGCCCATGAAGGCCTTGTCGCTGTACTTCAGGTGGCTGTACACCATGTCGAGATGCCGCTTGTTGACCGGCAGGTCGACCGGCTCGCAAATCGTGCCGCCGGAATGGTGCAGAGAGTTGGCCATGTAGGCGAGCTTGACGAAATTGCGGAAGTCTTCGATGCGCGCATAGCGGCGGCCTTCGTCGAGATTGCGCACGAAGGGTGAGCCGTACGCCGGAGCGAACACGGTGTTCTTGCCGCCGATGACCACGCTGCGGGCCGGGTTGCGCGCATGCTGAGTGAATTCGTGCGGCGCGGTACGCTGCACGAGCGCGCGGCACATGCCCCGGGCGAAATGCACCCGCTCGCCCTTCACGTCGGCGCCGGCGGCTTTCCAGATCTCGAGAGCTTCCGGATCGTCGCGAAAATCGATGCCGATTTCTTCGAGAATGGTATCGGCGTTGTGCTCCATCAGGGCGAGGCCTTCCTCGCTCAGCACTTCGTAGTACGGGATCTTGCGCGTTATATAAGGGATCGACGCACCGGCCCGGGCGGCTCGGGCGGCCCGTTTCGCGTCGCGGCCGCTGGGGCGCCTCGCGTGACTGGTTTGCGTGATCTCGTCGCCCATGATCTTCTCCCGGAATTAAGGTTTCAGTATGGTCACTGTAGGGCAGGGCGGCTGATCAGTTTGCGTCATGGATTTGTCACGACGCGCCAATTTCCTCCTTCCGATGCTCCGCTTGGGGCGCATCCTTCAGGCGTAAAGGAGGTGCCCCATCGTCTCGGCGACTGTCATTGTGCGTCGCAGCATCTGGCGCAATCAGGTAGATCGAACTTCGATGGTCAGGTGCGACAGAGAGCGGAATCGCGCTAGCTTGGCCCGATAGTAGTCCGCATCGCGGGCCTGTTGTGTGGCGACACAGACAATTGCGCCAAGGTGACCGGGGCCTAAGCGCCAGAGGTGAAGATCCGAAATCCGGTCGCCATTCCCTTCGATAGTTTGCTTGAGGTTATCGGCCATCCGCCGATCAGGATTCATATCGAGGAGGATCGCTCCGGTGTCGCGGATCAGGCCAAACGACCAGCTGGCGATTACGCAAGCGCCGGCGATACCTGCCAGGGGGTCCATCCAAAGCCACCCAAAGGCTCGGGCGAGCAGCAGACCGACGATGACGAGTACCGACACAGCGGCATCTGCCATCACATGGATCACGGCAGCGCGCATATTGTTATCGCGGTGCGCCTTGCCATGTGCGTGCTCATGCTCTTCGAAGACCACCGAATGTTCATCCTCATCGCCTTCCTCATGGCCGTGGCCATGATCGTGGCCGTGCCCATGGCTGTGGCCATGTTCGCCACCGCTCAAGAGCCACGCGCTCGTGATGTTCACCGCGAGACCCAAGCAGGCGATCGGAATCGCCTCCGCGAAATGGATGGGAATCGGAGAAAACACGCGCAAGACCGACTCGTAGCCGATCAGGATTGCGATCAGCGCAAGGATGATGGCGCTGGTAAAACCGGCGAGATCCCCGAGCTTGCCGGTACCGAAGCTGAACCGTACATCGTTGGCATGCTTGCGAGAGTAGGTATAGGCGAGTGCCGCGAGGAGCAGTGCACCGGCGTGCGTGCTCATGTGCAAGCCATCCGCCACGAGAGCGATGGAGCCGAATAGAAGGCCGCCGGCGATCTCGGCGATCATCATGATCCCGCAGAGCCAAATGACCGCCCAAGTCTTGCGTTCGCTCTTCTCGTGCCCTGGCGCCAGAAAGACATGGGAGTGCGGGGAGGACGTTTGGGATATTGTCATGGGGCTCACTTCAGGTAGGTGCGAACCACATCGAGCAGTTGCTCGGCGGCGTCGCTGTTGAGTGCCTTCGGATGCTTATCGGCATCCACCAAATGGGTTCGAACGTGGTCCTCGACCACCTCCGCCATCAGCCCGGCCATCGCTCCGCGCACCCCGGCGATCAGATGCATGACCTGATCGCAACCGGCCTCATTGTTGAGTGCACGCTCGATACTTTCGACTTGTCCTCGAATGCGACGCACCCGGGCGAGAAGTTTCTTCTTTTGCGTGATTGTGTGTGACATGGGGGTTTCGACTTATAGCATACCCTCCCACCCTATGCACGGCGCCACCGAGGCGGTCTTCATCCACTCGACGGCGGCTGCAATGGATCACTGCCCTCGGTCCAATAGTCCGTTTGCACCATATCCTTCAGGTCGAAGCGATGTGCCCAGCCGACTTCTTCGAGCATGGGGCGAGGGTAGAAGGCGGCCACATACCCCAGGCAGAGAACGGCGACCGGGCGGCTGCCCTCGGGCATGCGGACCAGTTGCCGCAGCGCCTCGGGATCGAACAGTGATACCCAGCCCATGCCGACATTCTCCGCACGCGCCGCCAGCCACAGATTTTGGATCGCGCAGGCCACCGAGGCGAGATCCATGTCCGGCATGGTCCGCCTTCCAAAAACATGCGCTTCTCGACCGTGGGGGAGCGCGGCGACCAGCACTTCGCCGCATTCGAGAATGCCCTCGACCTTGAGGCGCATGAATTCGTCCTCACGCTCGCCGAGCGCTCTGGCCGTCTGCAGACGCTCAGCCTCCACGAGAGCATGAATCCTTGTCCTGAGCGCCCGGTCACGAATGCGAATGAATCGCCAGGGCTGCATCAGGCCGACGCTGGGCGCGAGATGCGCCGCACCCAGCAGCCGTGTCAACAAGGCCTCGTCGAGAGGGTCTGGGAGAAAATGCCGGACGTCGCGCCGCAGGGCGATGACCCGATATACGGCTGCTATTTCTTCGGCCGTGAAATCACACGTATTCATTTGTTCCCAACCTCTATCGAGCGGACGGCGGACGTTTCCGCGGAAACGTCATACAACGCAATTAATCGGTAGACGATGAACCGAACCGAATGGTACGGCTGCCTCGAGGGCGGAAACCGCATCCAGTTCGACCGGAACGTGCCAGCGCCACTCGGATCACTCCCGCATGGGTCACCGCGACGACGCTGCCGCCGGAGATCCGCGGCAGCTGAGATAGCCAGCGCTGCCAGCGGGCCGCGACCATCTCAGCGGACTCGCCGCCACCGGGCCTATAGCCCCATACATCCTTCGCCCAGGCATCCAGTTGCTGTCGCGGTACCTCATCCCATGCGAGGCCTTGCCACTGCCCGAAGTTCATCTCCATGAGATCCTCTGCGGCCATGGGTTCACGGGGCGACGCGATACGCCGGGCCAGTCCGACGCAACGCAGCGAGGGGCTACAATAGATGCGCGCGCAGTCGAGAGTCTCGCCTGGTATCTGCGCACATACCGACTCTGCGGCGGCGGCGACGGCCTGCTCGGTCACGGCCACGTCGAGGCGGCCATAACACAATCCGTCGGCGTCAACGGGCTGCGGGTGTCTGACGAGATAGATGTCCATCAGCGGGCTTCCATGACGCCGAGACCCGCCAGCAAAAAAGCCAATTCAGCCATCTGCTGTGTGGCACCCAGGCAGTCTCCGGTATAGCCGCCGATCCGGTGTTTGAAATACATCCCGGCGAGCAGGGTGAGGGCAGCCGCGGCCGCAAACGCCGCCGCGAGAGTCCGCGTCCAGGGGAGGGCGATCGGGGGATCGGAGAGTACCATGAGGGGCAGAAGGGCTAGCGCGCCCAATGCACTGCTCAGAATCCAGTCCGCGGCGCCCAAGCCGTCGGCAAAAGGTCTGGATTTGGCATCCGCATCGGTCCGCACATACGGCAATTGCCAGATCAGAGCCGTCGCGCACCAGCGGCTCAGCATATGCGCGCCGACGAACAGAATCGGAAATGCCGCGCGCGGCAGGGCTGCCAAAGTGACCCACCTCAGGCCCAGCATCATGGTGATACCGACGGCGCCGTAAGCGCCGACTCGGGAATCTTTCATGATGGCCAGAATCGCCTCGCGCGACCTGCCGCCGCCGAACCCGTCGCAGACGTCCGCGAAGCCGTCTTCGTGAAGCGCGCCCGTCAGCAGCAGCGTGGAACTCATGGTCAGGCCCACCGCAATGGCCGGCGGAAAGCAGAGCGAACTCAGCCACCACACGCCCGTGCCGATCAGCCCGATCAGCGCGCCGATCAAGGGAAAGTAACGTGCCGATCGAGATAGCCAACTCGGCTGGAACCCAGCGACGGACGGCACCGGCAGCCGCGTCAAAAATTGCGCCGCGACCAGGAACAGAGAGAGTTGCCGCTTCATGGGTTGCCGCGGTGCTCAGGCTTCCTTGTCGCTCACGCCGGCGCCTTCGAATGTCGCCATGTCCGTGAACAGCGCGACGGCCGCGCGTACCACGGACAACGCCAGCGCCGCGCCACTGCCTTCGCCGAGACGCATGCCCAGATCGAGCAGCGGCTGAACCTTCAGGTGGTCGAGCAAGGCGCGATGTGCCTGCTCCGCGGAGCAATGCGCAAAGACACAGTAATCCAGCACACCGGGATCGAGGCGGGCCGCCAGCGCCGCCGCGACGCTGACCGTGAATCCGTCCACTAGGATTAGCATGCGGCGCGCCGCTCCTTCGAGCAGCGCACCGGCGAGCATGGCGATTTCATACCCGCCGAATTCGGCCAGTAGTTCCAAGGGATCGAGTGGCGCTGCGCGGCGCTTCAACGCCCGCGCCAGTACCTGCCGCTTGCGCTCGAGTCCGGCATCGTCGAGCCCGGTTCCGCGTCCCACGCAATCGATCAATTCTCGCCCGGTGAGTCCGTGCATCAGCATGGCTGAGGACGCCGTGTTGCCTATCCCCATCTCCCCGAGGATGAGCGTGTTGCCGCCGGCGGCCGTTACACGGCGGACGGCCTCGCGCCCGCGCTGCAATGCCGCCGCGCATTCCTCCGCCGTCATCGCCGGCTGCTCCACGAAGTTGCGGGTGCCGCGGCGAATTTTCGCATCGATGAGGCGCGGGTGCGCGCCGCAGTCCCCGTTCACGCCGGCGTCCACGATCCATAACTCGATACCTTGCAATTTGGCGAGCACGCTGATCGCGGCTCCGCCCTGCAGGAAATTCGCGACCATCTGCACGGTCACTTCGCGCGGATAGGCGCTGACGCCGCTATCCGCGACGCCGTGGTCCGCGGCAAACACGATGCCCGTTGGCTGAATGACGCGTATGCCGAGAGTGCCTTGAATTGCACATATCTGTGCCGCGAGCGGCTCGAGCCGGCCCAGAGCACCGCGAGGCTTCGTCAGTCTATCCAGCCGCCGGTTGGCTTCGGCGCGAACGGTTTCGTCAACAGGAGGCGCTAGCACGAAGGTGCACCGCGTTTGCGTAGAAGATAAGTGTCCATGATCCATCCTTTTCGTTGTCTGGCCTGCGAGCGCACCTGTTCGATGCGTTCGCGCAGCTCGCTCAGTCTGCCGGACAGGAGTATTTCGTCCGGCGTGCCGAGATACGCACCCCAAAAGATATCGATGTCGTCGGCCGGAAGTGTCTTGAATGCACATTGGCCGTCGAGCAAAACGACGACGTCGGCCCGGGCCGGCAATTCATCCTCGATCAGCCGCCGCCCAGTCGTGACGTGGACGGGTTCGCCGATTCGATTCAGGGGGATCCGGTGGCGTGCGGTCAGCGCCTGAATGCTGGTGATTCCGGGGATGATCTCCAAGTCGAACTCTACCGTCCGGCGCGCCGTCACTTGGTCGATGATGCGCAGAGTGCTGTCGTACAGCGACGGGTCTCCCCAGACGAGAAACGCGCCGCACTCGCCGTCGGACAGATGATCGCGGATGCTCGTCTCATACAGCGCCGCCCGTGCCTCGTGCCACGCGGCGACGGCGGCGAGATACTCGTCCGCAGCGCGGTCTCGTTTGGGGTCCTGAAGCTCCACGGTACGATAGGGCCGTGCCTGCATGTATCGCTCGCAGACCTCATGCCGAGCGCGCAACAGATCTGCGGTCTCTTGGCCTTTGTCCGTTACGAACACGACGTCCACCTGCTTCAATGCGTTGATGGCTTGCACGGTGATGTAGTCGGGATTGCCGGCCCCGATCCCGATGAGCTTCAGTTTTCGCATGCGGAACTCGTGCGCGGCAATGGCGAGCCCGCGTCCAAGATCTGCTGGCGGGTGCGCACGATATCGCCGATGACGACGAGGGCGGGCGCGGCCAGATTCGCAGCCTGCGACTCGGCGGCGATGCGCTCGAGGCTCGATACCAGCACCTGCTGCTGCGGCAGGGTTGCGGAGGCGATGATGGCCGCGGGCGTGTTTGCGGGCAGACCTCCGCGCATCAAGGCGTCGGTGACGGCACCGATGTTGCGCAGTCCCATGTAGAGAACGATGGGCTGGCGCGTGCGCGCCAGCGCGGCCCAATCGAGGCTTCCCTCGTCGTCGGAAACATGACCCGTGGCGAGAATGACAGCCTGGTTGACGCCGCGCATGGTCGCCGGAATCCATGCGCTCGCCAAGGCCGCGAGACCGGCGGTTACTCCGGGAATGATGCGAAAGGGTACACCCGTTGCCGCCAACGCCAGGATTTCTTCGCCGCCACGGCCGAAGATGAAGGGGTCGCCGCCCTTCAATCTCAGCACGCGCTCACCGCCGCGCGCGAGATCGACGAGCAGAGCGCTGATGTCTTCCTGGGCGATGGAGGGCTTGCCGCCCCGCTTGCCGGCGAACTGCAGCCGCGCGCCTTTGCGCGCGAGCGCCAGGACTCGCGCATCGACGAGCGCGTCGTGAACGATCACGTCGGCTTGGATCAGGCCCGCCAACGCATCGAGAGTCAGCAGCCCCGGATCTCCGGGACCTGCGCCCACCAGCCATACCTCGCCGGGCTTGAACTCAGGATAAGTGCCGCGCAATGCAGCGAGCGCCTGTGCAGCGGAATCAGAGTGCATTGGCATTGCGGAAACGTCGATGGTAGTCGGTCGAATACAGCGCGCTCTCTTCGAAATTCTCGGCTTCGAGGCATCGGCCGACGAACACCAGGGCAGTGCGCTCCATGGGCTCGACGGCAAGCTTGGCGCGAATGTCGCCGAGCGTCCCGCGAAGCACGCGCTCGTCCGGCCAGCTGGCCCGCATCACCACCGCCACTGGGCAATCGGCCCCGTAATGCGGCGTCAATTGCTCGACGATCGCGTCCAGCGCCTGGATTGCGAGATGGATGGCGAGCGTCGCGCCGCTGGCCGCGAACGCCGGCAGACGCTCGCCTTCGGGCATGCGCGATGCGCGCCCCGGCATGCGCGTCAATACCACGCTCTGCGCGAGGCCCGGCACGGTGAGCTCGCGTCCGAGAACGGCAGCCGCCGCGGCGAAAGCCGGCACCCCGGGGGTGAGCGTGTAGGGAATGCCGTGACGCTGCAGGCGGCGCAGCTGCTCGGCCAACGCGCTGTAAATCGACAGA
This sequence comes from uncultured Gammaproteobacteria bacterium, assembly GCA_963807505.1. Classification (GTDB taxonomy): domain Bacteria; phylum Pseudomonadota; class Gammaproteobacteria; order Steroidobacterales; family Steroidobacteraceae; genus Bog-1198. Next base: position 1,485,445 of record CAWECC010000004.1, read on the forward strand.
TCGCCCGAGTGCAGCCGGGCGACGTCGAGCCCGGCCTCATGGGCCTCGAGATAGTGGGCCTCGATTTGATCCAGCGTCAGCGGCGCACTGTCGATGAGGCGCGCACCGGCCGGACAGTGTGCCAGCAATTCGGGCGGTACCAAGGAACCGGCGTACATACATACCGGACAACGGGCGAGAATATCGCGTCCGCGCACGGTGATGAGATCGGCGGCTCCGGGTCCCGCACCGATGAAATGTACCGTCATTGTGAATTCTCTCCTTCGGCGAGCGCGCAGGTGACCGGGCCCACGGCAATCCGCGGCGCGAGCAGCCGGGCGTTGGGTCCGGCGGCCGCCAAGGCCGCGGCTTCGGCGACCGAATGCACATTCATGGCCGCCATCGACCGCGCGGAACGGGTCAGAGTCCGCGAATTGGCTGCTTCGAGCATTTGCTGAGGGATCAACTTAAGGAGGAGTCCCCGTGCGGCGGCGGCGGCGAGCAAACCTGCCTCCGCTCCTTTCACCGCCGGCGCGGCAATCAAGCTCAGCTGGTCGCCCGCAAGAGCATTGCGCTGCATGGCGGCTTGCAGGGCCGCCTGCAGGGCGGCCTCGACTTGCTCCGCCGAGATCGCCTTGCGGCAGCCGATACCGGCGGCGATCATGACTTCACCCACGCCCACTGCACGATGGGCCGGGCGGGACGCCAGCCCGTCATGCGCGCATTCTCGCCGCCCACCGGCCCGGCGCGCGAAATCTCGATTCGCGTCAGAGAGCCGCCCCACTGCGATTGGTATTGCAGCAAGACACTCTCCGTTTCCAAGGTCACGGCATTGACGACCAGCCGTCCCATGGGACGCAATGCCGCTCGCGAGGCGTCCAGGATTCCGGGCACGGTCGCGCCGCCGCCGATGAACACCGCATCCGGCGGCGTCAGTCCCTCGAAGGCGTCGGGAGCTGCAGCCTCGATCAGCTGCAAGTGCGGAACCCCGCAGGCAGCGGCATTTCGCCTGATTCGCGCGGCGCGATCGGCGCGCCGCTCGATGGCGATGGCATTCAAGGAGACATCCGCCAGCATCCATTCGATCGCCACCGATCCGGATCCGGCGCCCACGTCCCAGAGCAGCTCGCCGCGCCGCGGCGCGAGCGCCGACAGGGTCAGGGCGCGGATCTCGCGTTTGGTGATCTGGCCGTCGTGCTCGAAAAGATCGTCGGCTAAGCCGGCGGCTCTCGGCAAAATGCGTGCACCTGGGGCTGCCGCGACTTCGATCGCAACAGTGTTCAGAGAATCGATGCGCTCGAGGCTGAAACGGTCGGCACGCGATGCGCGAATGCGTTCGTGCGGACCTGCGAGCGATTCGAGCACCGTGAGCTGCGAGTGCCCAAAGCCGATGTCGCACAATAGCCGCGCCAGCTGCGCAGGCGCATGCTGGTCGGAGGTAAGCGCCAGGATTCGCGTCCCAGGATGCAGATGCGGACGGATGAGATCGAGCGAACGGCCGCAGAGTGAGAGCAGGACTGTTTGCGGCAGCGGCCATAGCAGGCGCGACGCCGCCATGCTGAAGGCGGACGGGGCGGGCACGGCCAGGGTTTCGTGAGGCGACACGTGCCGCGACAATAAGCTGCCCACACCGTGAAAGAACGGGTCTCCCGACGCCAGCACGCAAACCGGGCGGCCACGGTGTGTCAGCACTTCTGCTACCGTGCCATCGAAAGGCGTTGCCCAGGGCCGCGCAGTACCGCGGATCAAGGACGCCGCCAGCGCGAGGTGGCGCGCGCCTCCGAAGACGACGGCCGCCGATTGAATCAAGCCGCGTGCCGTGGCGTTCAGTCCTTCGATACCGTCCTCGCCGATCCCGACGATGGACAACCAGGGAGGTACTGCGGCAGTCTGAGGGTCGGTAATTTCAGCGAGCGACATGAGACATATCCTGATTCTTGGAGGCACGACCGAGGCGCGGCAGCTGGCGCAGCTTCTTGCAGCGCGCACCGACGTGGCCGTGACCTTGTCGCTGGCCGGCCGCACAGTCTCGCCTCTGGCGCAGCCCGTGCCCGTACGGCGCGGCGGTTTTGGTGGGAGCACCGGCCTCGCACAATACTTGCGCGACGCAGGCATATACGCCCTGATCGATGCGACCCATCCCTACGCGGCGATGATGTCGGCTAACGCGGTGAGCGCGGCTCGGCAGACCAATACGCCGTTGATTGCGCTGCGCCGGCCTCCCTGGCGCGCCGTTGCCGGAGATCGATGGACCGAGGTGGCCGACGCGGGCGATGCCGTGCGCGCTTTGGGTCCTGCGCCGCGCGGCGTATTTCTCGCTCTGGGTCGGCAGGAGATTGCACCCTTTGCATCGGCTCCGCAGCATCACTACCTCATTCGCAGCGTCGATCCGGTTGAGCCGCCGCTGCCGGTGCCGCATGCGCGGTACATCGAGGAGCGTGGACCCTTCAGCCAGGAAGAGGAGAGGGCGTTGCTCGTCGAGCACGCCATCGAGGTGGTGGTGGCGAAGAACAGCGGCGGCGACGCGACCTACGGTAAGATCGCCGCCGCGCGAGCCCTCGGCATCCCGGTGCTGTTGATCCGCAGGCCGGCGGATCCCGGAGGCCGCCGGGTAAGCGATGTGAGCGAAGCGATCGCCTGGCTCGATCAGGTGCTCGGTGTCGACGCTCATGCGCTCGGCACCGAATTGGATCGTGGGGTGTAGATCAGCGCGCTCTTGTGAGGGCGTTCCACCGCTCGGGTTTCGGCTGAACCGATGATGACGCAGGTCGCCATGTCCGCTTCGGATCCCTCCGCGGCCGATAATTCGGTTACGTGCACTCGTTCATCGGCGCGGCCCACGGCACGGCCGAACACCACGGGAGTGGCGGGGGGAAGGTGCTCGCGCAATATTTCAAACGCCTTGTCCAGCTGCCACGGCCTGGCGCGCGAAATGGGATTGTACACGGCGATGACGAAACCGGCGCCGGCAGCCGCCCGCAAGCGGCGTTCGACCAGGGACCATGGCTTCAAGTTGTCCGACAGGGACATTGCGCAGAAATCGTGTCCCAGCGGCGCGCCGACGCGGGCGGCGACGGCCAGCATGCCGGTGACGCCGGGAAGGATGGCCAGATCGAGCTCGCGCCAGGCGGCGGGGCCGGATTCGAGCGCCTCGCAGACGGCCGCGGCCATGGCGAAGACCCCGGGATCACCGCCCGATACCACGGCAACGTTCGCGCCCTGAGCCGCTTCGGCCAGTGCCTGCGCGGCACGATCGATTTCCTGGCGATTGTCAGACCCTCTGCGCTGTTGGCCGGCTCGCTCGGGAACCCGGTCGAGATAGGGGCCATAACCGAATACGATGTCCGCGGCGCGCAGCGCATCGGATGCTTCCGGGGTGAGCTGCCCCGCGTTGCCCGGTCCCAATCCTATGACCCACAGCTTCCCGGTCACGAGTTGCCCCACCGGCCGGCAACCAACACGATGGCAAAGTAGGGCGCATCATCATCCGTCTTTTCCCGCAGCGGCATGAGCCGCTCATTGTCCATGGTGCCGCGCTCGACATAGGTGGCATGGCCCAGGCGATCGGCCGCGATGAGCGCGCGCCTGACCTTCGATAAATTACGGCCGATTTTCATGACCACGGTCGGGTCGTTTTGCTGAAACCGGCGAATGAGTTCAGCTTCGTTCAAAGTGGCCGGCATGACGGTCAGCACATCGTCTCCTTGCGCAATGGCGAGGCCTGCGGCAGACCAGCAGCCCGACATCGCAGTCACCCCAGGGATCACATCGGTGGGGAAGCGCTTCATCAGGCGAATATGCAGGTGCATGTAGGATCCGAAGAACAAGGGATCGCCTTCGGACAGTACGGCGACGGTGCGCCCCGCCTCGAGATGTGCGGCCACCGCGGTTGCCGCGGTATCGAAGAAATCTTGGATGGCCGAGCGGTACACAGGACCGTCCGCCGGCTGCTCGGTCGTGATCGGATACAGCAGAGGAAGTTCCACCAATCCGGGACGCAGGAACTGCGTCACGATGGCGCGTGCGTTGCTGGCATTTCCGGCTTTCGCAAAATGGGCCACCACGTCGGCGCTCTCGAGCGCGCGCACGGCCTTCAATGTCAGCAGGTCCGGATCGCCCGGTCCGACACCGACGCCGATGAGCCTCCCCAGGGGCGGCTGTCCCAAAGCGCTCATAGGCCGGCCCTCGCCAAGCCGTTCACGGCCGCGGCCGTCATCGCGCTGCCGCCGATGCGGCCGCGTACGGCGATGAACGGCACGCCACGCGGATTGGCGATCAACGCCTCCTTGGATTCCACCGCGCCGACGAAGCCGACGGGAATTCCTAAAATTGCGGCCGGACGGGCCGCTGTCTCATCGAGCATTTCCAGCAACCGGAACAAGCAGGTCGGAGCATTGCCGATGGCGACCACTGCGCCCTCGAGCCGATCGGCCCAAAGCTCCAGTGCAGCGGCCGAGCGGGTGGTTCCGAGTTTCTCCGCCAGCGCCGGTACGGCCGGATCGCGCAAGGTGCAGATCACCGGGTTCTGCGCGGGGAGGCGGGCCCGCGTAATGCCGTGGCTCACCATTTCCGAGTCGCAGAGGATGGCAGCTCCCGCGCCGAGCGCGCGGCGGGCCGCCGTGACGACCCCGTCGGCAAACACGAAACTCTCGGCGGCTTCGACCGCGCCGCAAGCATGCACCATACGAACGGCCACATCCGCCTCTTCCTCGGAAAATCGCGATAGATCGGTTTCGGCGCGAATGATGGCGAAGGACCGTTCGTAGATAAGAGTCCCGTCACGCAAATAGTCAGTCATGCGTGAATTCTCCGCCCAGCGACTCGATCACGCGCCTCGGGCCGAGCCTGGACATTATTTCCGCGCTATGTTCGCCGGCCAGGCGAGATCGCAATACCTCTGCCTGAAGGCGCCCCATGCCCGCGATGAGATTCGAGGGTGAAATCCCGCCCTGCGGCACATCACAGGCCCGCCCCTCCACGATGAGTCGATCGGGCCCGACGATGGTCAACGCAGCCGCACCGGGATGCGCGCAGCCCTTGGCGCAGCCCGACACGTGAATCGTCATCGAGCCATCGAGCAACAGATTCGCCGCCTGCGCGATGGCCGGAGCCAGCTGGCGCGTGGACAATGCCGCCGATGCGCAGGCCGGCGCACCGGCGCAGGCGACGATGTGGCGGCGCGTATCGTCGGGCTGTACCACCCATCCATCGGCGGCCGCAATGGCCGCGAGTTCATCCGCAGCGGCTGGGGTCAGTCCGATGATGAGCAGGGCGCGCCCCGGTGCGGGCCGTATCGAAGCGGCGCCGCAACGTGCAGCCGTATGGGCCAATCGTTTGAGCATGCCGGCTTCGCCATATCCGAAGGCCGGCGCGATACCCCGCGCCACCCGTCCATGGTTCATCCGGTGTGTACCGATGGGCTCGGCTCGCGGCCTGGGCGGCGGCGGCGGTCCCTCGAGGAGTACACCGGCAAGCGATGATCGAAGTGCGTCCATGTCGGCGTCATTGACAAGATCCCGCGCTCTCGCGTGTCGGCCCCGGCTTGCGACGGCGGTCAGCACCTGCGCGATGGCTTGGATCGCTCGATGGGGTTCAACCCAGCCAAGACTCACCGACGTCGCGGCATCTCCGGCCATGCTCAGGTGGAATCGAGAAGCGTTTTCCACCCGCAATCGTAGATCGGCTGACACGCCATCCAAATGCAGTGCGCCATCCCCGTCGATCAGCACCGAGACCTTCGGACCGATTGCCTTGGCGCCGGAGTCGCGCGTCAATTGCGCGCGTAATGTCGCGCTGAACAGGGACAAGTCGACGCTTTCCTGCGCATCCAATCCGAACAAAGGCGAGGCGAGGATCGCCGGTTCGCCTTCGGCCCTCAGGCCGAGTGCAGTCGCGGCCTGGGCGAACGGGATTACGGAACCTGATGAAAGTCCGCGCACTTGCAGACTGCCGCGTTGCGTTATCTCCACGACGCCGTTGCCATGGGATTGACTCGCATCGCAAAGGGCAATGAAAGTCTCAAAAGACATCGGTGCCGGAGGCATCAGCCGTGCCAGGAGCCCGTCGCCGGTGGGCATGGGATCCTCAATACTGGGACAGGCGCCGCGGCGCAGTGAGTTCATGGCGAGCCTGAAAAATTGGGGGGAGGGATGCGCGCGATGAGCCCGCGCTTCAACGGTTCCGGGCGGCCTTGCCAGGGCATGATCCCATCGGCGGCGCCCGCGAGCAACCGAGCGCCGGCGATCAGGGTAAGGCCATCGCGCGAGGCTTCGAGCCCTCCGAACACATAGGTCCAGGCATTGTCGCAGCGTATGGCCGCGCTCAATCCACGGCCGCAGTTACCCAGGCAGCGGACCCGTTGCACTGAAATGTCAGGGGCATTAGCCGCCGCCGCAGCGGTGGCCTCAGCCAGGATTAGACCGGGTCGTGGTTCGTCGGCTACCAGGGCATCGGCGGATGTATCGGCGGCACGCGCATCCGTGCCGTCGGCAGCGGATCGGCAGGTAATACACACTAATACCGTCGCGCGGCTAGCCGACCCGATCTTGCTCATCCGCAGGGCTCCTGACATTTAAGCTCGGGGTGCGGAATCGGTGCGAATCAGCTGATGCCGATTCTCACGCGGTCGAGTACTTCGACCGTTGCCGAGGCACCCCGCCCAGCATGCGACCAATGGGATGGCAGGTCTCCTGGCTCGCGGGTCATTGCAACTTGCCGCCTTCCCGACCTGCCTCTTGCGCGACAGACATCAGTGGCTTAGGGCAAGTGCTCACCGCTTACAGTTGCGGGGGCAGCCGTGGGTTTGCATCGGAGTGTTCGACGCGTACCACATTCCCTCATCGCTCTTTCGCTCGAAAGAGGCCATCAAGGGCGCTAGTACAACGTTGCAGCGGGGCGTTGTCAATGGAGGACTATTGTCGCGGCTGGGGCGATGCATTACCCTGGCGCCGTTGTCAGGTGCTCGTCCAAGCATACAGTTGGCGGGTGAAACGGGAAGCCGGTGCGAGTTGCTCCTTGCCGTAGAGCCGCTTTTCGGCGGTCCATACACAACCCATTCAGCTGTCTCCGAAACCGGTGCGCCGTGAGCGCCATGGGTATCCGCAGTGCGACAGCTTCGTGTCGGAGGAGGGCGAATGACGGATGAAGCCGACAGCGAGGGGTATTCGCAACGCATGCAGCGGCGCAAGGCCATCCAGGACCGCCGCATGTCCGAAACCGTTGCCGAACGAGGCTTGGTCATCGTTCACACCGGTGCCGGCAAGGGGAAAACTACGGCGGCGCTTGGGATGGTGTTGCGCAGCTTGGGGCATGGCCATCGAGTCGCCATAGTGCAATTCATCAAGGGGGCCTGGGAGCCCGCCGAGAAGCGTGCTTTCGAACCCTGGGGCGACCAGCTTCACTTTCACGCGACCGGTGAAGGTTTCACCTGGGAAACACAGGATAAGGAGCGAGATAAGGCCATGGCGCAGTCAGGGTGGGGGGTTGCCCTGCGGTATCTCGCTGACCCTGATTACCGCCTGGTCCTGCTCGACGAAGTCAACATCGCCCTGAAGAAGGACTATCTGTCCATGGATCAGGTGCTGGCCGGCATCAACCGGCGGCCGCCGCTGACTCATGTGGTTCTCACCGGACGGAACGCGCCTGAGGCATTGATCGAGCGCGCGGACTTGGTGACTGAAATGACCCTGGTCAAACATCCGTTGAAGCTGCAGCACGTTCGCGCGCAAGCAGGCATCGAGTTTTGAGTTTGCCGTCGCGTATCCGCATATTGGTCGTGGCGCCGTCGGACGCAGTGCAGCCGGGTGAGGCGCAGGGGGATGATGATGCCGCGTGGCAGGATTGGCAGGCCGCGCGCGGGGCAGCTCCCCACGGGGCTCAAATGGTATTGCAGCGCGTCTTTCGCGGCGGTGAGGCGGGCCAGCGGTTCGCGGTCGGATTAGGTTACGGCGAGACTCTGCGCTGGTTCGCGCCCATCGACGGCCCGGACAAGCGCCGCGCCATCATCGCCTATGCCGGCGCGGTACTCCTCGCCGATGACTTTCCCGCCGCACCTGCCGCGTTGGCCGGCTTGACAGAAGTTGCAGCGCCGGGCGCGGGCTCGCCCGGCGCTGGCTCGGTCACCGCGGGACTCGTGCTGCTCTCCCATGCGGAAACCGATCTGCTCGCCCTCGAACGTGCGCGCGCCGAACTGCCGTCGGATTTTCCGGCCGTCGCCGGCCATTCCTTGCTTGGCTTGGCCGGTCCGGACGCATTGCTGACTCTGTTCGGCGAGCGCCGATCATCGCAATTGCTGGCAGTCGTGCGCATCCACGGCACGGTATCTTCGGTGCCCGGACTCTCCGATCTGATCGGCCTGGCGCACCGGGAGGGTTGGGGACTGGTCGTGATCAGCGGTGTCGGCGGCAGCGTGGATATGCTGCCCCGTACTTCCAATATAGGACCGGAGTTCGCGTCGAATTTGACGTCTTATTTCATGGCCGGCGGAGTAGCGAACGTGACTCATGCCCTGCGCTATGCAGCCGCTGAGCATCTCGGATTTGCCGCCGGATTCGAGCCACCGCGAGCCATGCCCGCTCACGGCCTATACCACCCGGATCTGCTGATAACGACCGCAGACGAATGGGCCGGCCACCGCACGCCCGATAGACCCACCGCAGCCGTTCTTTTTTATCGCGCCCACGTGCTCAGCGGCAATCTGCAGTTCGTGGACATGACATTGCGCGCGTTAGAAGGCCGCGGGTTTGCCGTCATCGGCATTTTCACCAGTTCGCTGCGCGACCGAGATGCAGCGGGAATTCCCGTGGCGCTGCGCCTTCTGCCGGCGTTTCCTGACATCATCGTCAACACCGTCAGCTTTCCGGTCTTCACATCGACTGCGCCGGAACGCGCGCCGCCGGATGCGGATGGCGCGCCTTTCGAGGCCGTCGGCGCACCGCTGCTCCAGGCGATTTGCTGCGGGACATCACGCACCGAATGGCTCGAATCCACGCGCGGCTTGAGCCCGACGGAGGCTGCCATGCATGTGGCGCTGCCCGAATGTGATGGACGGGTGATCTGCGTTCCCATCTCATTCAAGGAAAATCATCGCTACGTTCCCGACCCGGAGCGTGTGCAGCGAGTGGCGCAGCTCGCCCACCGGCTGGCTGTGCTGCGTAGCAAGCCAAATGCCGAGAAACGGGTCGCCATCGTGCTCAGCAATGCCGGTGGAAAGGCGCAGCGCATCGGCGGTGCGGTGGGGTTGGATACGCCGGCGTCGCTGCTGCAGTGGCTGATAGACATGCGCGCGGCCGGCTATGAGGTGGGTTCGCTGCCGGTCTCTGCCGACGCACTGATGACGCAACTCCTCGCCCAGGGCTGTTACGACGAGAAGCACCCCATCGATCAGGCGAAGGCATGGCGTCTGCCGCGCCCGCGCTATGTGGAGTGGTTTGGCTCGCAGTCCGTTGGGTTTCAGCAATCGTTGTGCGACATGTGGGGCCAGCCGACCATGGCGGGGCCGACGATCGCTCCGCCGTTCTGGCGCAGCAATAAACAATCGGCGCGCCGCTCGCCGTTGCTCGCGCTGCACGAGCCGTACACGGATGTCGACGACTACTTGTTCAGCGGCTTGAAGTTCGGCAATGTCTTCGTCGCGATTCAACCGCCCCGTGGTTTCGGCGTCGATCCGGAAGCGGTGTACCACGCCACGGATCTGCCTCCCTGCCATCACTATGCCGCGTTCTACCGGTGGCTGGCGGATGAGTGGCGCGCCGATGCCCTGATTCATTTCGGCACGCACGGCACGCTGGAGTGGCTGCCTGGCAAGAGCCTGGCCTTATCGGCGGATTGCGCACCGGATGCACTGCTCGGAGATATGCCGTTACTGTATCCCTTCGTGGTGAACAACCCCGGCGAAGGCGCGCAGGCCAAGCGGCGCACTCATGCCGTCATCGTCGATCATCTGGTGCCGCCTCTGACTCACGCCGACACCTACGGCCCCCTGGCGACGCTTGCACGCCTGGTCGAGGAATACTATCGGGCCGAAGTGCTCGATACCAATAAGCTGCCGGTGCTGCGCCGTCAAATCTGGGACCTCGTGCGCACGGCACGGCTCGAAGATGACTTGAGGCAGATCCGGCTCCAGCGGCACGGTGATCACGAGCACCCATGGGATGAGCGCCCGGGCGAGCAGGGAATACCGCGCGCGCTCGAGCGGATGTCGGGGCGGGGATTCGCACACCTATTGGAAGATCTCGATGCCTATCTCTGCGATTTGGGCCGGGCACAGATTCGGGGCGGTTTGCACGTGTTCGGCGCGCCGCCCAAGGGGCAGGCGCTCGTGGATCTACTCTTTGCCATCCTGCGCAGCCCGAACGGCAATGTCCCGTCCTTGACCGAGGCGGTGACGCGCGCCAGCGGAATCGATGCCGCGCTGCTTCGGGACCACCAGGGTGTTTGGTCGGATTCACTTGCGCCGGCTCTTGCACCCTGGGCGTCAGGAGTAGTCACGGTGGGACAGGTTCGTACCGCCGTCGATGAATTGGCCCGGGCCCTGTTGCGCGATCTTGCCGGCTGCGATTTTTCGGCGGCGTGCATAACCAGCGTGATCCAGCGGCGATTCGCGCCGTCGAAAGCGCAGCCTTCGGAAGGGCAGTGCGCGACTGCGCCGAGCACCGCCACGCAGAGGGCCATGCCGGATGCCGCTGCGCCGGCGGATTTGTCGCGGACCTTGCAGTTCGTCTGCGAGACCTTGGTCCCCCATTTGGCATGCACTACCGATGAGACGCGACAGCTTCTGGCGGGGCTCGACGGTGCCTATGTGCCGGCCGGACCGGCGGGATCGCCGAGCCGCGGCATGGCCCATGTGCTGCCCACCGGCCGCAATTTCTACACGGTCGATCCGCGCGGTCTGCCGACGCCGGCTGCCTGGTCTACGGGCGCGGCGCTGGCGCGTGAAGCGCTGGCACGTCATTTCGCGGAAAAGGGGCAGTGGCCCGAAAGCATCGCGCTGACGGTCTGGGGCACGCCGACCCTGCGTACGGGAGGCGACGAGATTGCGCAGGCGTTGGCGCTGCTCGGCGTGCGTCCGGTCTGGGAGCCGGAGACTCGCCGTACCCGCGGCCTCGACATCATCCCGCTGTCGGAGCTGGGCCGTCCGCGGATCGATGTCACGCTGCGGGTCAGTGGTTTTTTCCGCGATGCCTTCCCCGCACTGATGCATCTCTTCGACGATGCCGTGCAGCGCGTGGTGAATCTCGAAGAGCCGGCGGAACACAACTACGTCCGCAAGCATTGGCTGGCCGAAACGTCGGCCTTGGTGACCCAGGGATGCGATCTTGAATTGGCACAGCGCCGCGCCTCGTACCGGGTTTTCAGTTCCAAGCCGGGTGCCTACGGCACGGGATTGATGCAGCTCATGGAGAGCAGCGCGTGGCGCGACGCGGGCGATCTCGCCGAAGCCGTTTTACTTTGGGGCGGCTGGGCCTACTCGCCGCAGAGCAGCGACGGCGTAGAGGCCGTGGAGTCGTTCCGGCGCAAGCTGGCCGGCATCGAACTGGTGCTGCACGGCCAGGATAATCTCGAGCAGGATCTGTTCGATTCCAGCGATTACTTTGAATTTCACGGCGGTTTGGTGGCCGCCGTGACAGCGATTTCGAGCCATGCGCCGGCAGCGTACTTCGGCGATTCATCAGATCCCTCCCATCCCATCGTTCGCACTCTGCAAGGCGAGGCCTTGCGGGTTTATCGCTCGCGCGTGGTGAACCCAAAATGGCTGAGCGCCATACAGCGTCACGGCTACCGCGGCGGCCTTGAAATGGCTGCCACCGTGGACTCGCTATTCGGTTTTTCCGCCACCGCGGGAATCGTCACCGACTGGATGTTCGAAGGGATCGCAGACACTTATGCCGACGGCGATGCGCAGCGCTTCCTGCAGCGAGACAACCCTTGGGCGTTGAACGTCATCGTCGAGCGGCTGCTGGAGGCGGAACAACGAGGGCTGTGGACGCCCAAGCCGCAAACGCTCGAGCGACTGCGGGCGGTGCTGCTGGAGAGCGAAGCCGGCATCGAGGAAGTTGCCGAGGCTCCCCTATGAGACCCGACTTTCCATTCTCCGCCATTGTCGGCCAGGACGATCTGAAACTTGCGCTGGTGCTAACGGCCGTCGATCCCTTGATCGGCGGCGTCTTGATCAGCGGCGAAAGAGGTACCGCCAAAAGCACCGCCGCTCGTGGATTGGCGGCGCTGCTGCCAAGGACTGCGCAAGGAAAGACCGCACCCTTCGTCGAGCTGCCCCTCGGCGCCACCGAAGATCGAGTGGTCGGATCGCTGGATATCTCCAAGGTATTGCAGGGCGGCAGCACGGAGCTACGGTCGGGTCTGCTCGCCCGCGCCGACGGCGGAGTGTTGTACGTCGATGAAGTGAATCTGTTGCCGGATCACATCGTTGACCTTCTTCTGGACGCGGCGGCCGGGGGTTGGGTCACGATCGAACGCGACGGCATTTCGGCGGGTGAGCCGGCACGCTTCGTCCTGGTCGGTACCATGAATCCCGAGGAGGGCGAGCTGCGGCCGCAATTCCTCGACCGCTTCGGGCTCTGCGTGAAAGTGCGCGGTCTTCCCGAGCACGATACGCGGATCGCGGCGATACGGCAGCGGCTGGCCTTCGATGATGATCCTGCGGGCGTTGTCGAAGCGGCGCGGCAAGAAGAGCGTGCTCTGCAGCAGGGGATTATTGCGGCCAGATCCCGGCTGGCGGCTCTCCTAATCACCGACGCCCATCTTGCCAGCGTGGCCGCCATATCGGCGGAACACCATCTGGACGGCATCCGAGGCGATCTGGCCATCATCAAGGCGGCACGCGCCCTGGCCGCCTGGCTGGGGGCGTCTGCAATCAGCGAAGAGCATATCCGCCGCGCAGCGGAACTCGCTTTGACGCATAGAACGCGACAAGGTCAATCGAGGAGCCCATCGCCCGGTTCGAGGCGGCGCGAAACGCCGAGCCAAAGTCCTACCGCAGCGGATCAGAATCCCAGCGCGGTGAATCGCAACGCTGCGGCCGACCGTAGTATTGCCGCCGGGAAGCAAAGCCCGGGCGGGGCGGCTCGCAATGCTCCCGAGGCGAATCAAAGTTCAGCGACGCCGACGAGTTCTGCTGACAATCCGCCGCCGCAATTCGCGGCGCCGCCCGCGGCTCGCAGCTCGGTGCGCTGGGTCACGGATCTCATCGATCGCGAGCGGCCCGGGCGGCGCGGCGGGGATTCGCTGGCCTCGCAACGAGTCGTGGGCGTGGTTCCGTTCGAGAACACCGGAACTCTGGCCGTTACCGAGACTTTGATATCGGCGGTGAGGCGTGGGGTTCGGGCCGACGAACGCGGCGTGGCGCTGGCCGCCTCCGATCTGAAGCAACATGAACGCCGCGGGTCCGGACGCAGCCACGTCTTGTTTCTAGTGGATGCCAGCGGCTCGATGGCGACCCAGCGCCGCTTGGAGGTGGCGAAGGGTGCGGCATTGGGTCTGCTTGCGTCGAGCTATCAGAATCGCGACGAGGTCGCGCTGATGGTGTTTCGCGCCGAGGGCACGGATCTCGTGCTGCCCTTTACTCGGCACATCGCAGGTATTGAGCAGGCGCTCGGCGAAGTGCCCACGGGTGGACGCACACCGCTCGCGCGCGCGCTTTTGGACGCCACGCGGTTGCTGCAAACCCGCGAGCCTGCGTTGCTGGTGCTGCTGACGGATGGGCGAGCCAACGTGAGTGCCGACGGCGGCGATCCCTGGGAAGAGGCGCTCGCGGCTTGCGCTTCGCTGCGGGCGGCATGTGCCGGCGCGCTGGTCGTGGACTGTGAGCCGGGTCCGGTCACTCTGGGACGCGCGCGGGTGCTGGCACAGGCGCTCGGGGCCGAATGCATCGCGCTCGATGCCCTGGATTCGACGGCGCTGTCGCTGCGCATTCATCGGCGCCTCGAGGGGCTGTGAGCATCATTCTTGCTCTGCTGATCGATCGCTGGTGGGGTGAGCCGCCGGCGCGCCTTCATCCGGTCGTCTGGATGGGACATTATTTGAAGCGCGCCGGAAAGGGCTTGCCGGATCGCGGCCCCAAGATGGCTTTCTTTCTGGGTACTGCATACTGGCTTGCCGGCGCGTTGCTGGTCGCAGCAGCCTATGGCTATGCCGGCTTCGTGCTTGCCAGGCTCCCGGTGTGGTTGGATGTTTCACTGACGGCGCTGCTCTTGAAGCCTCTGTTTGCATTGCGCATGCTGCTCGGTGAAGTGGCGGCGGTGGAGCAATCGCTCACGCAAGGCATCGACTCCGGCCGCACCCGGCTGGCGCTGATCGTGAGCCGCGATACCACGCAGCTCGATTCAAGCGAGGTGCGCGAATCCGCGCTCGAGTCGCTGGCCGAAAATCTTTCGGACTCGGTCATCGCGCCGCTCTTTTGGTTTGCCATTTTCGGCCTGCCCGGCGCGGCCGTGTACCGCTTCGCAAATACGGCAGATGCCATGTGGGGCTATCGCGGGCGTTGGGAATGGGCGGGAAAATTTGCGGCTCGAACCGATGATTTATTGAATCTGGTGCCTGCCAGGATCACGGCTTTGGGCCTGCTCCTGGCCGGGCCGAACCGTATCGCCGTGCTGCGGCGGCTGCCACAGGAAGCCGCGCGTACGGCATCGCCCAATTCGGGTTGGCCGATGGGCGCTCTGGCATTGTCGCTGAATGTTCGGCTGCGCAAGCCGCGGGTCTATGCGTTGAACGCGAACGGGTCGGCGCCGGCGGCGCAGGACACCGCAACTGGGCTGCGCCGGGCCGAGGCGACGGCGTGGATCGTTGCCCTCCTGCTTGCCATTGGTGTGCAGTACGGGTCCGGGGCCGGCTATGCCTGATCTGCATTCCGTACACGGCGGCACCGACTCCCTGCCGGATCCACGCTACGATTTCTCGACCAATGCCAATCCATCGGGGCCTTGCCCGATCGTGCTCGCTCGCGTGCGAAATGCGGACGTGACCCGCTATCCAGACCCGCTGTATACGCGGCTGCGCGAGGCCTTGGCGGCTTTCCATCAGACCAGCCCTGAACGAATCGTGGTAGGGGCGGGCGCGAGCGAATTGATCCTGCGACTCATTCGCTGCGTTGACGGTCCGGTGCAGCAGCTGGTGCCGACGTTCTCTGAATATGCGCTCGGCGCGCGGCTGGCGGGGCGGCGCTTGATTTCGACGCGCTCGCCGGCGGCGTTCCTGCGCGCGCAAGCGGCGCACCCCGGCATCGGGTTCCTCTGTTGGCCGAACAATCCCACCGGTGAGCTGTGGCCTCTGGACTTCGTGGCCGCTGCAGCTGCCGCAGGACCTTTGGTCGTCAACATGGCCTATGTGCCGCTCTGCGATTCGTCGCTGAACTCCGCCATCGAGACGGCGGCGAGCGCGGCGTACCGCTTGTATTCTCCGAACAAGGCTTTTGGGTTGACGGGTGTGCGCGGTGCCTATCTCATCGCACCACGAGTTGACCGGCGCATCGCGGGCGCGGCACCCAGCTGGGTGATCGGGCGCGACGCGGTGGCCTTTTTGGAAGCGGCCTGCGATCCTCGCGCGCGGGCGTGGCTTGCGCAGGGACTGCCCGAGTTGAAGCGGTCGCGCATGCGCCTCGCGCGTTCGCTGCGGCAGCTCGGACTTCAAGTACGCGAGAGTCCCGCCACTTTTCTGATGGCTGAGGTGGGCGACGCAAGGCGCGTCACTGCACACCTGAGAAGCCATGACCTGCGAGTACGCGACGGCAGCTCATTCGGATTGCGGCAGTGGATACGCCTGAGCGCACAGTCCGTGCCGGCACAGAGGGCGTTGCTCGCCGCGCTGAAAACTGCGCTCTGAAACCTGCCATGAAACTTAGCTTATGACACCTGCGCGAAATATTCCCCGAATCGTGATTGCCGGTGCCGCCTCGAGCGTCGGCAAGACGACGATCGCGGCCGGCTTGATCGCGGCCCTGCGCCAGCAGGGCTTGGTCGTTCAGCCCTTCAAGTGCGGCCCCGATTACATCGATCCTAGTTATCACGAACGCGCCGCCGGCCGGCCGTGCCGAAATCTCGACGCCTGGATGCTGGATGACACGCAGCTTCTGGAAGGGTTCTCCCGCGCCTGTGGGGATGCCGATATTGCGGTGATCGAAGGGGTCATGGGTCTGTTCGACGGCTGCAATTGGACTGATGAACGCGCCTCGACCGCGCAGATCGCCAAGCTGCTTGGCGCGCCCGTGCTTCTCGTCGTTGATATCGGCGGAGCGGCGCGCAGCGCGGCGGCCGTGGTGCTGGGCTGCCAGCACTTCGACCCCGACTTGGCATTGCGCGGGGTGATTCTGAATTTTGCGGGATCGGAGGGACACGCGAGGGGCTGCAGCGAGGCAATCAGGGCGACGACCCGGCTGCCCGCGCTGGGCTGGCTGCCGCGTGATTCACGGCTGCAGATTCCCGAACGGCATTTGGGTTTGGTGCCCGGAAGCGAGCATGGGGACCCGGATATGCTCATTGCCCAAGTTGCTGCGGAAATCAATCTGAGGTTCGATATTGACGCCGTGATTGAGCTGGCCCGAACGGCCGGCGCGTTGCCCGGCGCGATCGAAACGCAGCCCGTCGTACATCACCAGCAAGGCCGCCATCGGCCGATCATCGCCGTGGCGCGCGACGCGGCCTTTTGTTTCTACTATCCTGAAAACCTAGAGTTGCTGGCGGAGGCGGGCGCGGCAATCGAATTCTTCAGCCCGCTGCGCGGCGAGGCGCCCTGTCCCGACGCGGCCGGTGTCTATCTGGGAGGCGGCTACCCAGAACTGCACGGTCCTGTGCTCGCGTCGAATGCCGGACTGTGGCGAGCATTGAAGGAACTGCGCGCCCGGGATGCACCGATCTACGCCGAGTGCGGGGGCTTCATGGTACTCACGCAGGGCTTGATCGACCGCGACGGCCGCCGCTGGCCCATGGCCGGGCTCATTCCCGGAGTAGTGCGCATGGCCGACAAGTTGGCCGCACTCGGCTATCGGCATGCCTTGGCATTGGGGCCGAATTTGCTGACCGACGACGGCAATGTGTTGCGTGGGCACGAATTTCGATATAGCAGCTGGGTCCGTGACGAGCCGCTTGCCGCCGAAGGCCTAGCGTGGCAGATGCGGGGTACCCGGGCCGATTCGCCCGCCGACTGCGGAGGGTTCGCGCTGGGCAATTTGCTCGCGAGCTATCTGCACATCCACTTCGGCCAACGCGCCGAGATCGCACGCCGATTTGTCGCCCGGCTATCGAAGTAGGGACTGCGCTATCTGCAAAGCGAGTGGAACGAGTTGTCGCTCCATGAACGTGAGAAAGGGCGGGGCGGCGAGGGCCGCCCCGCTCGCTCGCCCCTGGATGGGAACCCAGGGGCGAGTGCTGGTCTTCAGAGTCGAGGCACGGAGTAACCGCCGGAAGACGGGGGCGAATTGTTCACGGTAGCCGTGCTGGCCGGCGAACTACCGGCATTGCCATCCGCGTCGGTGGCCTGGGCAGTGAGGCTTACCGACTCGCTGCTCATCGTGAGCTTGGTGGTATCCCAGTTGATCGTATACGGCGCTGAGGTGGCCGTTCCTATCAGGGTAGAGTTCGCGTAGAAATTCACCTTGGTAGTCGCAATCGGGCCGACCACGGTGGCGCTCAGCACCTCCGTTCCCGACAGGACGCCGGTCGGCACCTTGAGCGTCACTGCGGGAGGTGCATTCAGGGCCGGCGGCGTCGCGCCCAAATCAATGCGCCCATAGACACCGTTCGCCATGCCGTTCGGGCCCGCTGTAAAGAACAGCGTGTTGACGGGCTGATTGTCCGCGCCGTTACCAAAGGCCAGACCCCAGAGGCCGGGGGTTGCCAATGCCGCACCGGAGGAACCGCTGATGGTTCCCATCGCAGCTCCAGTCGTTGCATCGAAAGCATTGATCGTGCCGTCACCAAAGTTGCCCACCAGCAGCGCATTGCTGAATATGCCGAAGTTCGCCGGGGCGAGCGCGAGGCCCCAGGGCGCGTTCAGTGCCCCTCCGGCCGGTATCAGCTGCTTGATCAGCTGTCCGTTCGTGTCATAAACGTCAACGTACCCTTGACCGGCGCCAGTGGCCGCCTCGTTGCCCGTCGAGCCTTGCTGGGCATACGTCACATAGATCTGAGCCGCACCGCTTGCGCCGTTGTTGATCGCTTGAATGCCGTACGGCGCAAAACCTGCAGGGATTGCCGGATCGGCGAACGTGAAGGAACTCCCCGACGTCGTTTGTTTGGCGAAACTAGAGTTGAACACATCGATCTTGCCGTTGTGGAAATCGGCGGCATATAGATACGCATTGCCGGCATTCGTCGCTATCGCGAGGCCGGTGTAGATGGCGCCGCCGGTGTCGGTGTACATGGTAACCGCGTTCGTCAGACTGACGGTCGGCGACCACCCTGCGATCATCCCGCCTTCACCGTCGAAAACGTAGAGTGCCGCGCCAGATGTCGCGCCGGATGTCACGACGAAATCACTCGCGCTGCCGTTGAAAACGATACCTGTCGGCGCAAAGGCCGCCCCCGCGGTGCTTGGGGAAAAGCTCGCGATGATTTGGTTCGCTGCCGGCTGCGGCTGAGGCTTGCCGTTACCGTCATAGAGAGTCGCCGTGCTGGTGTGATTGTTCGCGGTCCACGCCGGATTGGTGGCGGCGATGGACAATCCCCAAGGATTCACCAGCCGAGGATCGACATTTTGCGCCGATCCGCCAGCAGTGTCTGCCACCAAGTTGGTGAGCGAAAACACAGCCGTCGTCGCTGCAGCAGGCGCCGTCACGGTCAACACCGCCGAAGCGGTCCCGTTGCTGTAGATACCGCCGCTGCACGATAGCGTGAAAGTCTCCGAGCCGGCGGCCGTCGGTGTGACAACCGTGGATCCCATGGCCGGCTGCGAGCCGCTCCATGCGCCGCTGGCAGTACAGTTCGTGCCACTGTTCGAGGACCATGTGACCGTGGCGGATTGACCCACTGCCACCGATGTCGGACTGACCTTCACGGTCACCGCGGATGGAATTGGGGTCGATGCGCTGCCGCCATAGCCCCCTCCGCCTCCTCCTCCGCAACCAACCAGCAGCAGTGCGGCGCTGCAAGCTCCAATGACTCCGTAAATAGCGGTACGCGCAACTCTCATAAGTATCTCCATGGATCGAGCTGGATGTTCCTGTTCGATCACTACGTACCCGGAAATCGGCAAATGGTTAACGGCACTCGGCAGAAATATAAAAACGAGGGAAACAAGGAATAAAGCTCGTCGATGCGAGGTCTGATAATCTTCCGGCCTCTAGGACTGCGGCTTGCGCGTCCGGCGGCTATCGAGGTCATCTTGACAAGAAGGACACGCCCCCCAAATTCACCCCACTCACTTCGGGCAATGTCATCAGCGCGTCAGAAATGATCCGCGCGCCATAGCGCAGGTCCGTGTTCCAAAGATCGCTCACGCGAGCGCCGTCGCGAGCCGCCAGTGCATCGACTATCTGTGAATGCGTCGATTGGAACCACTCGGATACGTTGAGGCTGCGGATGCCCACGTAGAGAATGCGAAGCGTCAGGTCCTGCAAACCAGTGATCGCGGCGACGAGGCGGGAGTTGTCGGCAGCCGAGGCGATGGTCAGATTGAATTCGCGGTTCGCCGACAGGAATTCTACCAACTGGGCGTGGCTCGTCAGTTCGTAACTGCTCTGCGATATCCCTCGCAGCCGCTCGAGATCCGCCGGGTCGAGACCGATGTCGGCCGCGAGTTCTGCCGCCCGCGGCTCGAGCAACATCCGCAGTCCATAGATGTCCTGCACGTCTTTGAGGGTGAGCGGGGCGATGCGCAGACTGCGCTCATCCGCTTTGTCAACCAAGCCTTCCTGCATGAGGCGCAGCAGCGCCGAACGTACGGCGGCCTGACGAAGATTGAACCGCTTGGTCAGCGATGCCTCGGACACCCTGCTGCCCGGGGGGAGTTGGTAGAAGAGAATCTCCGTGCGGATCCTCTGGTACGCCTGCTCACCTAGATTGCCGGTGGGTCTGCTGCGCGTTCCACGCTCTATGCGATTCCGTTCGGGTATTCGCGCCATTGAATGATCGTCTTGCGGCACTGTAAGCTCGATTGTACTCCGCCAAAATATCTGTAGCTACCATTGGCGATGTTTAACAGATTCATTTGACAGTTCTAATGCTGCTTTACAACATGTTTGACGGGTGTTAGCTTGATGTTTGGGCGAGCGGCCGCCGTCGCAGGAGCGAGCGGGCATTTCATGAGCCGCGCAGCGACTGTGGGCCTCGAACGGACGGACAGAAACTCATGAGCGTAAAGCGAGAGCCGATCGAGTACGCGGATGCCTCAGCCGAGGTGCGCGCCGTCTACGACGACATCATGGCGACGCGCCGGACGGACTGGGTCAACAACTTCTGGAAGGTGCTGGCCCACGATCCGCCGACCCTGAGACGAATCTGGTCCAACATCAAGGATGTCATGGGTCCGGGGACGCTCGATCCACTGACCAAGGAACTTCTGTACGTGGCAGTCAGCGCGTCAAACGGCTGCCACTACTGTATTGCCTCGCACGGCGCCGCCGCACGAAAAAAAGGTATGACAGAGGCGCAATACTCCGAGCTACTGGCGATCGTAGGTCTGGCGAACGAGACCAACCGTCTCGTGACCGCGCTCGGCGTCGCGGTAGACCCGGCATTTCTCTGACCTGTAGCGAATCACAGGCAGATTTCTTTCTCATGAAGAGGATAACCGAATGAGCACCCCCGATTTCAACAGCGTTACGCATCATCGTTGGGACAAGATCCCGGAGGAGACACTGAAGGGCACGATCACCCGGCGCCTCATCACCAGCGAACGGATGATGATTGCGCATGTGTACTTGAAAAAGGGTGACGACGTTCCGCGCCACTCGCACGAAAACGAGCAGCTGACCTACATACTCGAAGGGGCGCTGCATTTTTGGTTCGGCGAGAACGGCGAACGAGAGTTGACCGTGCGTGCCGGTGAGGTCGTCGTCATCCCGTCCAACGTGCCACATCGTGCTCTGGCGGTCGAGGACACGCTCGACGTGGACATCTTCTGCCCACCGCGCCAGGACTGGCTGACGGGAAGCGACGCCTACCTGCGGGGCTGATTGAAGCAATGGCCAATTTCATCATTCGCAATGAAGTCTGGAAATCCGTGGCGGACTTTCGGTTACCGGACTCCCTTGGGTTCGGTCTTGTGCCCGCGCCCGTGATGTACAGCGCAACCTTCGATAACGGGCAATGGAATCAAGGCGAGCTGCTGCCCTACGGGCCGATCGAGATACTCCCCGGCGCCCGCGCACTGCATTTCGCAGAGCAGGTATTCGAAGGCATGAAGGCGTACCGGGTTGGACGCCCGGCCGCGAATCTGTTCCGGGCAGACAGCAATTACGCACGCTTTCGCCGATCCGCCGATCGAATCGCGATGACCCCCGTGCCCGAGCAATTGTTCTTCGAAGGAATTCAGGCGGTAGTCGGTGCGTGCACGCAGTTCGTGCCCGACAAGAGCGGCCAGTCGCTCTACGTTCGGCCCTTTCTGTTCGGTACCGAACCGGGCTACGCCGTGCGCGCCTCGACCAACGCCCGGTTCGTGGTCATCGCAAATCCATCCGAGGCCTATGCCGCAGGTGCCATGAAGGTCCTGATCGAGCGAGAGCAGGTCAGGGCGGCCACCGGGGGAGTGGGAACCGCGAAAACGGGTGCCAATTATGCGGCCTCCCTGCTTGCCTCGACTCGCGCGGTGAAACACGGTTACACGGTTGCCTTGTGGCTGGATCCGAAGACGCGGCAGAACATCGAAGAGTTGTCCGGTATGAATCTATTCGCCGTGATCGGCGATGAATTGCACACGCCAGTTCTCAACGATTCGATCCTGCCCGGCGTGACTCGTGACTCCCTGATCGTGCTTGCACGCGATGCAGGCTGGCGCGTCGTGGAGAGAGCGATGCCGATCGCCGACCTTCTGCGGCAGCTATCGAGCGGCGAATGCAGCGAGGTATTCTCTTGCGGCACGGCGGCGATTGTCTGTCCGATCAGCGCCATCGGTGACGCCGATGGCCGCCAGTACGAGCCTGCCGTGGTCGATGGCCGCGCGCGTATTCTGCGCGAGCGGCTGCTCGCCATTCAGGAGAGACGGGCGCCGGACCCATACGGCTGGACTAGCGAGGTAACTCCGCTGGTGCAGCCCGAACCGCGCTGACGCGCGAGGTTTCGGGGGGGGCGGGAGCACCGTTGGGTGCCGAATCAAGGGGAGAGCGAAGTGAAGAGAATAACAATCGCAGCGATCGGCGCATCGTCCGCACTTCTGTGTGCAACGCTGGCAGCGGCCGGCCCGGGCGGGGCCCCAAGCCTGAACGATGTCTACGCGACGCTGACCTCGAAGCGGTTCGTCGACTTGACGCACGCGTTCGGCCCGACGACCCCGCACTGGAAGGGGTTCGGCGAGGAGACGGTGAAGACGCTGTACACGATCAAGAAGGACGGCTTCATCGTTCAACAGTTCACACACGTCGGCCAATGGGGAACTCACGTCGATCCTCCGGCGCATTTCCATGAAGGGCTGCGCACTGTCGACCAGATCCCCCCAAAGGAAATGTTGCTGCCGCTCGTCGTGATCGACGTGCACGAAAAGGTCACGGCCAACCCGGACTACACGCTCACCCTCGAGGACGTGCACGCCTGGGAGGCGAAGCACGGCCGCATTCCGGAGCATGCGTTCGTCGCGATGCGTACCGACTGGTCGAAGCGCTGGCCTAATCAGGACGCCATGCAGAACCGGGATGCGGCCGGCGTCGCCCACTACCCGGGCTGGAGCAAGCCCGTGCTGAAACTCCTGTATGAGGATCGCAAGATCACGGCCTCCGGGCACGAGACCACGGATACGGATCCTGGAATAGCCACAACCAAGGAAGACTATTCGCTCGAGAGCTACATCCTCGGTCTGAACCACTACCAGATCGAAATGCTGGCGAATTTGGACCAGGTTCCGGAGGCGGGCGCACTCCTCATGGTCTCGTGGCCGAAGCCTGAGGGTGGCACCGGTTTCCCGGCACGTGTGATTGCAATCGCCCCATGAGACAGGTGCGGCGCATGATGAGACACCAGCGGCGAATGATTTGAGCGGTCAGCGCTGGTCGTCGAATCTGGCGTTCTGCCTGAGCGCCATCGGCGCCGCCGTCGGCCTCGGCAGCATCTGGCGCTTTCCGTATCTGGCGGGCGCCGACGGCGGATTCGCATTCATCGCCGTATTCGCGCTGGCCTGTCTGGTGTTCGGCGCTCCCGTGCTCATCGCCGAGATCGTGATCGGCCGATGGTCGCGGCGTAGTCCGCCGCAGGCCGCGGGGGAAATAGCCGCGCGGTTCGGGTTCTCGCGGCTTTGGGATGTCGTCGGCTGGACGGGCTCCGTCGCCGGCTTCTTGATCGTCTGTTACTACACCGTGATTGCCGGATGGGTGCTCGCGTACTCCTGGTTCTTCCTGACGGGCAACTATGCTCATGGGGGCACGGCGGCGGCAACCAGCAAGTTTCACGCATTCATTGCCGATTCGCGCACGGTGGCGCTCTGGCAGCTCGGATTCTTTGCGCTGGTTGCCCTCATCTCCGCGCGAGGATTGAATCGCGGCGTCGAATGGGCCAACCGCTGGCGCGCACCGGCGCTGCTCGCGATTCTCTTGGTGCTGGTCGCCTATTCGCTCGCGATCGGAGACGTGGCGCATGGACTCAAGTTCGCGTTTGCTCCCGACCTGAGTCGGCTATCGCCGGGGGTCGTTCTGGGCGCCGTCGGCCAGGCGCTCTACGCGCTCGGCATCAGCGCCGGCATCATGATCGCTTACGGTGCGTACATGCCGGCCGGCGAGTCTCTCGGGCGCGCCGTACTGGCCGTCGTCGGCTCGATATTCGCAGTCTCGTTGCTGGCGACCGTGGCAATTTTTCCGCTGGTATTTCACTACGGCCTCAATCCCGCCGGCGGCCCCGAACTCGTTTTTCAGGTGCTTCCCGTGGCGTTCGCCGAGATGCCGGGCGGCCGGGTCATCGGCACCCTGTTCTTCGCGCTGCTCGTGCTCGCCGCATTCACGCCCTCGGTCGGCTTGCTTGAACCCTGGGTTGCGTGGCTCACGGAACGCGTCGGCCTGCGGCGCGGCGTCGCCGCCTGTGTCACCACCGGTGCCTGCTGGCTGGTCGGGCAGGGCGCGGTGCAGTCATTTGGCCGCTGGTCCGAGTGGCACCCTATGAGCGCGATTCCCCGGCTGGCGGAACTGAATGTATTCGGTCTATTTGATTTCTTGACCTCGAACCTGCTGATGCCGCTGTCTGCGCTTCTGGTCAGTGTGTTCGTCGGCTGGCGGCTGAAGCACCTGGTTCCGGAAGCCGAATTGAGCGGCTTGTCGGCGACGTCGCGGCGACTGCTGCTGTTTGCACTGCGCTATGTGTGTCCGGTGGGGATCGTCATCGTCGTCATCGTAGGATTCGTCGAGTAGCCTCGGCACGGTGATGTTGAGCGGTTGACGGTATTCGCCCGAGGGGCGGAGCCATTGGCCGGCAACAGGGAACAGTTGCCGGCCAATGGCTCCGCCCCTCGGGCGAATGCTCTCACCGCTCCACACCACCCCGCCGAGGGCACCGAACGCGCTCCTCATGTGGCGATGTGCATCTTGCGCGGTGATGTACCTCGGCCAGTGCGCACAGTCAGGGGGGATAAGAGGCTGGACGCCAACTGCTGCCTTGACGTTGGCGTCCAGCCTCTTATCCCCCCTGACCGTGTGACGGGTCAACATCACCGGGCCGAAGTACTAGTCGTGTTGTGGCCTCGAATCCTGGCGAGCCCGTTCCACCTTGGCAATGCGGTCGAGTGCGCTGCTGCCGAGTTTGTCCAGCATCGCGGCGACCAGTGTTTCGACGACCGCAATGGCCGCCAACAGGGAGTCGAACGGCGAAATGAACTCCACTCTCATCGAAAGGACGACGGTCGCAACTTTTGCGATCGGCGAAAGATAGGGGTCCGTGAGCAGGATGACTTTCCCGCCGCGCTCGCGTACCCGGGTGGCGAACGAAATGGTTGATGGCTGGTAGCGTCGAACATCAAAGACTACGGCGACCGATCGGCGGCTAATATCGATCAGCGCATCCGTTCGCTGGTGCGATTCCGACGAGAGAAAGGTGGTTCCGGGCCGTAACTGGTTGAGATGCCGAAATAGGTAATCTGCTGCGACATCGGAGAAGCGTCCGCCCGTGACGATGATTTCGTTTCCTGATTCACTGAGTAGGTTCACCGCGTGCTTGAACTCCTCGGTCGAGAGATTCGCGAACGTATGCTCGATGACCTGCTGAAGACTGTGAAGACTCGATGAGAACAGGCCCGGCGATTTCAATTTGCCGGCGCGGCGTTTATAGAGAGTCAAAGGGGATTCGACACGTGTTTTCAGCTCTTCGATCAGTCGCTTCTGAAACTGGGGGTACCCGGAAAATCCCAACGTGTTCGCGAGGCGCAGGACGGTCTGACCGCTGACTCCGGAACGCTCTCCCAGCTGGGCGACGGTCAGCAACCCGGCAGCAGGGTAGTCGGCCATCAGTACACGAGCCGCCTTCTTCTCCGCCGGCGTCAGTTTCGGCAGTGCAGACTGAACGATTTCAAAGACTGATTGCATCGGTAGCTACCTTCCTTGGAGAAGCATTATATAGGTGCGTGAGTGGTGCACTTTTGGTGCATGCGGGCCGTATTTTAGTCGCTTGCGCGCAATCGGGGAGAAATCGATGCCGGTGTCGTGCGCGCTGAGACGCCGGTGTGGTTGGCGGCGTATTGATCGCCAATTGTTCTTGACAGTAAATGGAATATCCATCACATTCGGGTTCGTTGCGCGGCGGCTGGAATATTCATTGCAGTCAAGAACGTGAGTGGTCCGAGAGGCACTTGATGCAACGGGAACAGATTGTCTTCGTCGGAACCAGCGACCTCTCCGGGCATTTTCGCGGCAAGAGCTTTCCGGCGCTCGATTTGCCGGCGAGACTGCACCGCGGCGTGGGAATGGCGCTGACCAACATCTTTCTGTCGGCCTTCGGCCCCATCCAGGCCACGACGTTCGGCACACGGGGCGAAGTCTTCCTCGTCCCCGATCCGACCACCCGCGTCTTCGTGCCATTCGAAAATAGCGTGGCGGAATTTTTCTTCATCGGCGACATTAGAACGGGCGACGGTGCGCCATGGGATTTCTGCCCTCGCCACGTCCTGCGGCGCGCGCTCGACCGGCTCAAGAGCGAAACCGGACTGAAGTTGTTTGCGACCTTCGAACAGGAATTTCTCTACACCGGAGTCGCGGCGCATCCGCCGCAGCCGTACGAGCTCGATGCCTATCGCCGCCAGGGGTATTTCGGTGAGGCCCTGCTCGCGGCCATGCGCCAAGCCGGGGTGATCCCGGATTCGTTCTTGTCGGAGTTCGGGCCGCAGCAGTACGAGGTCACCTCGGCACCCTGCGTCGGATTACGGGCCGCAGACGAGGCGGTGATCACCCGCGAGATCGCGCAGGCGGTCGCCTTCCGGCTAGGGCATCGCGTGAGCTTCACGCCGCTTCCCACACCGACCGGAGTCAGCAGCGGTACCCATATTCATTGGAGTTTTCTGGATCGGGATGACCGGCCTGTGCTCTATGATGAACGGCGCCCTTGGCAGCTTTCCGAGGTCGGCTATCATTTTGTCGCCGGCATCCTGCATCACCTGCCGGCGCTGTGCGCGGTGACGGCGCCGTCCGTGCCGTCTTATTACCGTCTGCGTCCGAATGGCTGGGCGCCCGTGCGGGCCGATGTGGGCGCGTTGGATCGCGGCGCGGCGTTGCGGATCTGTCCGGTGCACGGCAGCGATCCGGAGCAGCGTGCGCGGCAATTCAATGTCGAATTTCGCGTTGCCGATGCCACGGCGAGCCCGTATCTGGCGCTCGCAATGCTGGTACAAGCCGGCCTCGATGGCATTCGTGAGCGGCGCGTGATCGATGTCGATCGCCCGAAGTCGCTGCCGGGCAGCCTCACCGCGGCTCTCGGACTCCTCGAAGATACTGCGCCGGCGGCCGAATGGTTCGGCGCCGACTTACTCTCTGCCTACTTGCTGTTCAAGCGGGCAGAAAACACCGCCCTTAAGGACCTTGAAGAAAGTGAGATCTGCCGCCGCTATGCAGAAGTTTACTGATTATTCCAACACGAGCCGCGATACCGCCCACCTCGGATTGCTCGCCCACGATGAACCGCACCCCGTCCTCGAAATGGGCAGCGCGGGTCGATCGAATTTTGTCATCGTCGTCGATCACGCGAGCCGGCGCATCCCGCGACGCTTGGGCGATCTCGGATTACCGCCCGGCGAGCTCGAGCGGCACATCGCCTGGGACATTGGCGCTTTAGGCGTGGCGCAGCGGGTGGCAGAGGCTCTGGATGCGCCGTTGGTGGCTCAAAATTATTCCCGGCTCGTGATCGATTGCAATCGGGATCCCAGTGTTGCGACATCCATCCCGACACTCGGCGAGTCGATCGAGATTCCCGGCAATATCGGCCTCGCTGCGGAGCAGGCGAGGGCGCGTCGCACCGAGATCTTCGATCCCTACCACCAGCATTTGCGCGCACTGTTCGATGCGAGACAGGCGGCGGGTCGCCCCACCATTCTCGTGTCTCAGCACAGCATGACGAACATTTTCAAGGGCGTCCGACGCGAGATGCACGCGGCCGTGCTGTACAACCGCGATCGTCGGTTCGCCGGCCTGATGTTGGAGAGGCTGCGTCGGGACACGAGTCTGACCATCGCCGACAATGAGCCCTATCGCGTCAACGATGCGACCGATTACACCATTCCGCATCACGCCGAAGCGCGCGCGTTGCCGCATGTTGCGCTCGAAATTCGTCAAGATCTGGTGCTCGACGATGCGGGGCAGACGACTTGGGCACGGCGCCTGACCGACGCTCTGCGCGATGCCGAACGAACTTTTCTGAGGATATCCGAATGACCCACCCACTGAGCCGTGAAGTCGAGATTGAGCCGGCCCACACGGCACTGTTATTCGTCGATGTGCAGAATTACAACTGCACCTGGGATGGCGCCGAATACGCACATCTCAGTCACGCCGAAAAGGAGGCGCAGTATGGGAATTTCTTCCGCACACTGAAGGAGAGCGCTTTGTCCAATATGGCGCTGCTGCAGCGCGCATGCCGCCGCGCACGCATCGAGGTGACCTACACGGTCATCGAGAATCTGACCGCCGATGGGCGCGACCGATCGCTCGACTACAAGATCAGCAACCTGGGTGTTCCAAAAGGATCTGACGGCGCCAAAGTGGTGAATGAATTGGCGCCGACCGGGGATGAGATCGTTTTCCCCAAGACTTCCTCCTCGGTGTTCATCTCCACCAACATCGACTACGTGCTGCGCAATCTGGGCACCAAATATCTGATCATCGCCGGCTGCCTGACCGATCAATGCGTCGATTCGGCGGTTCGCGATGCCTGCGATTTAGGGTATCTGGTGACGGTGCCTACCGACGCGTGCGTGACTCTGACGGCGGAACGGCATGAATGGTCGCTACGCAACAATCGAGGTTATTGCCGCCAAATCAGCACTGGCGCATTGCTCGTTGAGATTGCCCGCTTAACGGGTGCCGTGTGATGACTACGCTCCGTTTCGCATGCTGATTAAATTATTAAAAGAGTAATTAGGGGTGAAAAAAAATGAAAGTATCAATCCGCGCGCTATTTGGGTCTCATACAGTTCCATCGGGTGATGCCTTCGCATCGGCGGTTGTGCCGGCCAAATGGTGTACGGTCGCCTGCGTCGGCGCTTTGGCGGGTGTTCTGTTGAGTCAGGGTGCCGCGGCAGCGGAGCCGGCCGCCAGCAGTGCCGGCAGTGCCGATGATACGGGCCTTGCCGAAATCACGGTCACGGCCGAGAAATATACCTCGACGATTCAGAACACACCCATCAGCATGTCGGCCGTGAGCGGTGCTCAGTTGACCGCCGCCGGAATTTCGAACATAGAGGACGTCGCTCGCGACATACCCGGCCTCTCCATGCGATCCGCGGGACCGGGGCTCACGGAATTCGAGGCGCGGGGACTCGCATCGAACGGCGGCGCGGCCCCGACCGTGGGTTTTTATCTCGATGAAATTCCGCTGTCGCCGCCCGCGCAGTCGCAGTCCGGCAAGGTCGTGATCGATCCCAATCTCTACGATATCGACCGCGTCGAGGTATTGCGCGGACCTCAAGGCACGCTCTACGGCTCGGGGTCGATGGGCGGCACGGTGAAGGTCCTCACCAATCAACCCAAGCTCGATACCTGGGAGGGTTCATTCCAAGGAACCTTGTCGGACACGCAAGGCGGCAGCGGCAACGGCGGCGGCAATTTCATGATGAATATTCCGCTCGGCGATACCCTCGCCCTGCGCGTGGTGGGGACCGATACCTACCGCAGCGGTTGGATCGACCGGGTCGTGGTGTCGCCGTTTCCGCAGGACAACGGAGCCACGCGCGGCAACGTCCTCGCCGCTCCCGTCCAAGGCGTCGCCACCGACGTCAACACCGAGAATCTGTACAGTGCGCGCGCCAGCATACTGTTCGAGCCCAGCAGTGTGTTTCATGTCACGGCGATGGCCCTCTACCAGCGTCTGGTACTCGGCGGCTACGACAATTTCGACTCGCCGCCCGGAGCTCAATATCTCGCGCACTACGAGGCATTCAACATTCCCGAATCGGTGACCGACACGGTGCACGTCTACAGTCTAAACGCGGTCGGCGACTTGGGCTTCGCCGATCTCACCAGCGCGACTTCTTATTATGATCGCGTCGCGAGCCAAACCCAGGATGCATCGGAATCGGCATCCATCGCGAATGGCGTCTACCCTTATATCAATATACCGTTCTCGGAAAACGATCCATCGAATCAATTCAGCGAGGAACTTCGGCTCTCGTCGCACGGCGACGACCGGTTGCACTGGGTGGGCGGCGCGTTCTACAGCAAGCTATATTCGGTGTGGAACGAATTTGGGCAGAACGAGTTCTTCGCGCAACCCCAGAATCCTACGGGCATTCTCTTCGCATCGAACAATCGCTACAAGATCGAGCAAACCGCGCTGTTCGCGGATGGCTCCTACAAGTTCACCGACCAATGGAAGCTCGAAGCGGGCGTTCGCTGGTATCGTTACCAGAGTTCGCAGCTGGAACAGGAATGGGGCTACGACACGGTGAGCCCGACACCGCCCCCCTCCGGTCGAACGTCGGCCTCTGACAGCGGCTACAATCCGCGCATCGACCTGTCCTACATGCCCAACGCGGAACTCACGACCTACATTTCAGCCTCGAAGGGATTTCGCCCGGGCGGCGCGAATATCATCACGCCGCCGCCCAATACGCCGCCGCTGTATTGTTCCGCCGGTGCCGGCCCCTCCTTCGGTCCGGACAGCGTTTGGGACTATGAAATAGGCGAAAAGGCCAAGCTATTCGACAATTGGCTGACGGTGAACAGCGATTTCTATTACATCAAATGGACCGGCATTCAGCAGACCCTGTTGCTCGCCTGCGGCTACGAGTACGAGGCAAACGCGGGCAATGCCCGCTCGTTCGGACCGGAACTCGAAATCAACGCCAAACTCTCCGACAATTGGCAGATCTCACTGAGCGGCACCTACACGGACGCGCGGGTGACGCAGCCCAATGCCGCCTTCTTGACGTTCCTGACCGCTTCGGCACCGACGCCCGGCGGCGGCCAATTTTGCAAGACCACGATCGGTTGCACGGCGCCCATCCTCAATGTTCCGAAGGATGCGGGAAGCTTTGCTCTGCTGTACTCCATGCCGATCATGCAGAACTTCCAGCTGAACGGACGCCTTTCCGCCACCTACACAGGATCATCCTTCGACGAGGCCTACGACTACGGCATTCCCTTGCCGTCGTACACCATCGTTGCCGCGCGCTTAGGGTTGGCCAGCGGCGACAAATGGTCGGCTTCCCTGTTCGTCAACAATCTCACCAACAAGGTGGCGCTGATGACGGCGAACAATACGAGTTTCCAATACAACATCCAGAGTCTGGTGCGCTATACGACCAATCAGCCGCGCACTTTTGGAACTCAGATCAATTATCACTTCTGAGTGCGGCGCAAAGAGAAGCTGATGGTTCAAATCCGGCGCGAGGGGAACCCTCGCGCCGGTTGACACCAGAGTGTCCTACTAGAACTTATACCCAAACTGCACTGTGAGCACCCGCGGACGCAGCGGTACTGCCGACTGGATGAACTGGTCCGAATTCGTATACGTACTGGCATTCGAATTCGACAAGTTACTGCCCGTGAACTGCGCAGTCCAATTATCCTTGGCCACGCCGATCGCTCCGTCATAGGTCGTGTATCCCGGCTGGATGTATTGACACAGAGTGGTGGTCGGAATCGGAGTACAGAGCGGGGAGGTGGTTCCGGAAGGGAAGCTCGCCGGCTCGTTCCGTATGGTGGCGATGTGGTTGGCACCCACGCTCACGAACGGCTTGTAGTCGTTGAACGTCCAGTCGTAACGCACACGCAGATTGAACTCCAAAGGCGGCGAGAACGCCGGCGAGGTGTCGAGCACGCCGTAGGGATTCGTGTAAGGCACCCCGTTGACCTGCGTGATGCACGTACCGAGGGGCGTTGGGTTGCCCGCCGACACCCTGTCGCTCGTCAAACAAGGTGCGTTGGTCTGATTCGTGCTGTTCCACGAACTCGATCCCTGAACGGTGAGGCCTTCAACCGGGCGGGCGACCACCTGAAGCTCGATGCCTTTGACCACGTAGGTCGGACCGTTGACGCCGAAGCTCGTGTTGCCGAGATTCACCGGGTCAAACAAGTTCAGCTGGACGTTGCTCCACTTCATTCTGTAGGCGGACACATTGACCTGAACTCGATGGTCGAGGAATTCAGTCTTGATGCCGATCTCGTTGTTGATCAGGTCGTCAGAATTGTAACCAACGGGCTTGTTGTACTGATCGGTCGCCTTGTTCCCTGCGGTGAACGGGGCCACCCCGGCCAGTGTGGGGGTGCCATCGGCACTGGACGTACGGTTGAAGCCACCCGGACGGAAGCCCTGCGAAAAGGTGTAGTACGCCATGAAGTCCGGCGTGACGTGCCAGGTCAGGTTGCCGCGGCTGCGGAAGCCGCTTTCGGTCTTGTTCAAGTTGATGCCGAAGCCGCAACCGCCCGCGGCGGTGCAGGCTCCATTGGGAACATTGTTCGCCGCCGTCGAGGTGAAGAACTCGGAACCCCGCTCGAACTCATCGTAGTGGTAGTAACGCGTCCCGCCGGTCAGCGTCAGTACCTTCGGGATCAAATCGAAATCGACGGACGTGAAGACTGCGGTCTGACGGTATCCACGCTCCGTGTCTTCGCCGAACGCCGTGTCGGAGTTCTCGCGCAGACCCGGGTCCGTCGCAAAGTTTCCGGGAATGGGGCCGACCGCAGAGACGCAGTCCGGACCGCCGTTCTGCGAAGTAGTGAGGTTGGCCGCACTACATTGCGGAATGGCCAGATAATTGAAGTTCATCTGATCCTTGATCAGGAATTCTTCCCAGTACGCGCCGAAGAGGCCTCGCAGCCGGTTGTCCTCTGACGTGCTGAGGCGGATTTCATGGCTCTGGTGAGTGGTCTCTACCGTATCGTTCCAGTCGCCGACGGGTGCGTAGCAGGTTTCAGGCTTGGTAGACCCGCCAAGGCCACCCGAACCCTTCCCCGTGCAGGTGTAGTACTGACCGGTGCCACTGCGCAGGTAGTTGGAATAATCGGCCTGTTGATTGATGTGGCGGTCCAGATAGCTGCCCGTGTAGACGAACTTCAGGTCGCCGAACGTGCCCAGGTCGCCGAATTTACCATTGAGCGTCCAGGACGTGCTCTCGTAGCGATCCTTGTCGAAGGCCGGGGTGAAAGCGGTGATCTGGTCAGGAGCCAGAGCGGCGCCGCTCGAGGATACCGGGTACGCGCCGAAATAGCCGTCCGATTCCAAGTTCTGATAGTTCTGCTGAATGAGCAGGTTCCAATCTTCGTTGAACTTCAAGAGTGCCGATAACCGGGCGCCGGTGTAGGTAACCGGGTTTTCGTTGGCTCCGACGAGGGCCGCGTTGTTGGCGACCGGACCGCCCGGGAAAGTGATCGTTCCCGGCACATTCGAGATGTAGCCGCCGCGATTGTCGTTGAAAATCGTCGCGCGGACGGCCAGCGTGTCGGGGATCAACGGCAGGTTGATCGTTGCGTTTACGCTGGAGTTCGGGTCGCCGCCGCGCGCCGTCGTGCCGTAGCTCGCGTTGACGTCGCCTTCCGTGACATCCAGCTTCGGCTTGTTCGTGATGTACCGAATGGCGCCGGCCTGAGCGCCGCCGCCGAACAGCGTGCCCTGCGGGCCCTCGAGGACTTCGACGCGCTCCATGTCCACAATGTAGACGTCGAGGTTGCGGCCGGGGAACTGCAGGGACTGGTCATCGAGATACGTGGCGACGTTCGGGAACGGCGAGATCGTGGCGCTCGACTGGTTGCCGGCGGAGCCGCTGCTCAGGCCGCGCATGAAGATGGTGCCGGTGCCCGGAGCGGTTCCGCTGTACGTCACGTTCGGCGTGTACCTCAGCAGGTCATCGAACGTGGCGACGTTGAGCTGCTTCAGCTGCTCACCGGTGATGGCCTGAATCGTGATGGGCACGTTCTCGATCGATTCCGAGCGTCGCTGCGCCGTCACGGTGATCTCTTGGATCGCATCGGAATCGCTCGCGTCGGCCACATCGGCCGCATACGACAATCCTATCGGCGATCCGCTCAATATGGCTGCGATCGCATAGGATAACTTCGAATTTAAATGCATGTCTGCTTCACCTATCTAGTTTTAGAGCAATTGAAAAACAAAATCATCCACAGCACGGTCGGCAGCGATCGCGATTACGGCAGAAACTATCTGTTGGCATCAGTTTTCGATTCTGCAGACAGGAGGGGCATCTCTTGTCGCTTGGACACATCAAAAGGTTGGGGGACCTGTGTCGCTATGCAGTCGAGCCGCTAGTCGCTCTATTACAGAATCATTGCCAGTAAGCTATTTAGCGGTGCACATGTCGTTTCGCGAGGTATTGACCGCCGCCGGCCGGATGTCTATTCACTGTTGTTCGCTGCGTAAGGTCTCCACACGGAACCCGTGGCGACAAAGATACCAAGAGTGTTACGACAAATTTGTGACAGGCACACGATCAAAGGCTGGACGTCCATCAGGTGGACTCCGCGGACTCGCCTCGAGACCGAAAATCTTCAGCAAGTTGCTGGAAGATTCAGATGTCAGAATCAATGTGGAACGTCGAGGCAGCCCCCCGCAGCAGAGCGGGCCGCTCGTGGCGCAAACTTAACGCCTCTTAAGACTCGTACCGAAGATCGCACAGTGTTTCAAATGTGCTGCCGATTTCTCACGAGTTTTCAACTGCTTGGACTCGCACGTCGGCCGACCGCCGGCGCGATGAGGTCACTTTCGCTTAAACCGAGTGTCACATAACAAAAGTAACTTGATACCCCAGCACACAACGCCTGCGCGAGCTCTGACCTTGCATGGGCGCGTGAAACTCAATGGGGAACGAAATGCCGAGTTTGAGAGTATTGGCAGTTGCCGCCGCCGCGATCCTGACTGGAACTGTGCCCGCCATGGGCCAGCAGAATCCTCCGTCGGACCCGACGGTGCCCACCGACATCGGTCGTACCAGCACCAAGGGCGGTGAAGGTCCGCCCCAGGAGGTCGTCAAACCGAGCGCGACCATCAATCGGGCGGACGCCATCGAAGAGAAAAAAGAAGCGCCGAATATCATCGAAGTGCAACCATTGAGCGAGATCATCAAGCTCCCAGACATCAACATGGCCGAAGCTTTGCAGCGCATACCCGGCATTTCGCTTGAAACCGACACGGGAGAGGGCCGGTTCGTCAACATCCGTGGCATGGATTCCGATCTGAACGGAACCACCTACGGCGGGGTGCGGCTGCCCGTATCCAACCCATCGTCGCCGTTCGGGGGCGGACGGGCCACCGCGTTCGATACCTTCCCGACGGGAATCGTGGGCGGAGTTGAGTTGACCAAGACCTTGCGTCCCGATTGGGATGCCGAAGCGTTGGGCGGATCGATCAATCTGGTACCCCGAACGGGGGCAGAACACGGCGGGGCGCCGTTTCTGGATACGGACTTCGGCTACGGTGATGAGCCCCTGCGTGGCACGCCGGTGTATCACGCGGAATTCAGCGCGGGGCGGGGTTTTGATGGAGGTGACGGCATTGGCGGCTTGTTCGCCGGCCCGAACGCCTTCAGCGCGGTGATCACTGCGGTTTACCATCAAGACAAGCGCGGGATCGACGACCTCGAGGAAAGCTATACGGACCAGCAGAGCAGCGGCGTCCCGGATAAGGTGCTGAGCAATCTGCAATTTCGCCGCTATGAATACGCACGCGACCGCTACGGTGCCGCGGCGAATTTCGATGCCAAACCCGACGACCACACGTCCCTGTACCTGCGGCTGCTGTGGTCAGGCTACCTGGAGCGCGCGGCGAAGCACTACCTGGTGCTCAACGGCCTCGACTCGAACGCCGGATGCACTCCCTTGCCGACCTGCATCCAGGATCCCAACAACCCAAGCGGCTTTCAAGCCAATGTGCCGGCCGGTGCGGGCGGGCTCGAACAGGATACGACCGACTCGCTCGAGCGCATCCAGAACGAACTGGGCATGATCGGCGGGAGTACCGATTTCCCGGCCTTCAGGCTCGACTACCGCGCTTCCTATGCGCTCGGCACCGATCTCGTCTCGACCACCTACGGCAGTCAATGGCTCGATCCGAATGCGGTGACCATCAACTATGACAACAATACCAACCCTAATTTTCCGACATTCAGCACGCCGGGTGTGAACCCTGCCAATCCCAGCAACTACGTGCTGAACAACATCGGCTTGGGATCTTCCTATGCGCACGATGGAGAGACCGCCGCGGTGATCGATGCGACGATTCCGCTGGCCACCGGCGACAACACCGGTCAGCTCAAGTTCGGCCTGTCACTGCGGGACCGCCATAAGACCAGTGACTCCTACAACCCCGTGTTCACCCCCACGGGGACGATTTCACTCGCCGGCTACACTTACGGTCCCGGCCAGGTCTATTACGGCAACCGTTACGACATCGGCCCCGCCGTCAATCTCACCTCGTTGCGTGCCCTGGTCAACGGCAACCCGGGCGAGATCTCGGACGATCCCGCGGCCGATGCCTCCACCGACACCGACAACACGGAGAATGTGTACGCCGGCTACGGCCAATTCACGGCACGCTACGGCAAGTGGGGCATATTGACGGGGCTGCGTGTCGAATCGACTCATGCGAGATACGGCGGCAACCTGTACGACTCCGACACGGACACGAACACGCCGACTGCCGTGCGGACCTCCTACACGAATTACTTCCCCACGGTGCAAGGCCGCTATGAATTTACCGACAACCTCGTCGCGCGAGCGACGTATGCGTCGGGCATCGCGCGTCCCGGCTTCGATCAGGTCGATCCGGGCGCGACGGTGAGCGTGGTCAATGCGTCGGTCACGGTGGGCAACCCCAATTTGAAACCCACCGTAGGCCAGAATTTCGATCTGACCCTCGAGTACTATCCCGGCGACGGCCAGATCGCCTCCGCCGGCCTGTTCTACAAGCAATTCAAGAACTATATTCTTCTGTCGCAGCAGATTGTCGGCAGCTATCCCTTTCCTGGGCTCACGAACACGATAACGACGGTGCAGAGCTTCACGAACGGGCCGGCGCATGCTGAAGGCTTCGAGGCGCAATACCAGCAACAGCTGACGTTCCTCCCGGCGCCATTCAATGGATTCGGCTACAGCGGCAACATCACGCTCGTCGATTCGCGTGCCGAAATTCACCCGGGCATTTTCGGTCTGCTGCCGTCGACGTCCAAGCAGACGTGGAATGCAGCGATTTTTTACGAGCGCTCACCCATCGAAATCCGGCTCGCCGCCGATTACGTGGGTCAGAATCTGTTCGCATTCGGAGGCGTGACCGGCAACGCGACCGACGACTATTCCAGCGCGCGCCTGACCATGGATCTCGGCAGCAGTTACACGATTGCCCGGCAGGTCAAGCTCTATTTCGATGCGAAGAATCTGCTCAACACTCCGCTGGAGTTCACCGAGGGACCCAGCCAGTCGCGGCCCATTCAGCGTGAATTCTACGACATCACGTTGCTGGCAGGCGTGCGTGTGAGCCTTGGGGGAGAACGCCCGTGAGAATGATACCCGGATTGGCTGGGGCATCGAGCGTGTCGCGGTGGGCGAGGGCGCTGCTGATATTCGGCACGGCTTGGGCGGCAACGGTCACCGCAAACGGCGGCGAAAGAGCAGCCGCCCCCGCCGTCGCCCGTTACGAGCACATTTTTCTGATCATCGAGGAGAACAAGAGCTACACCGAGATTGTCGGCGACCAATCGGTCGCACCGAACATCAATCGGCTCGCCAAGGAGTACGGCCTGGCAACCCAATTCTATGCCGAAGTCCATCCGAGCGAAGCCAACTACATTGCCATGCTCGGCGGCGACACTTTCGGCATCCACGACGATGATGCCTATTATTGCAAGCCGAACTCGAGTGATCCTTTCTGCCCCGCGGCTCGCCACGCAGGTTACGTGGATCACACGGTTACGGAGCGCAGCCTGGTGGATCAGCTCGAAGACCATGGACTGACTTGGAAGGCCTACATGGAAAGCATTCCGGCACCCGGCTCGGGTGCCGCTCGATGGCCTACGGTCGATAAGCCCGTGCAGGGTGTGCCGGCCGAGGTTTATGCGGTCAAGCATAACGGCTTCATGACATTCAAGCGTGTTCAGGACGATCCGCGTCGCGCCGAAAAAGTCGTCGGGTTCGACGTGCTCGATCGCGATCTTGCGTCGGGCGACTTGCCGAATTACGCGCACATCGTGCCTAACCAGTGCAACGAGATGCATGGCCGCGACGATAGTCCCGCCACTCCCGAGTACTGCCGCAAGTCCAATGTCGAAGGCTTGATCCGGCGGGGCGACAAGATCGTCGGAGAACTGGTTGACAAGATCATGCATTCGCGCCTATGGAGTTTGCCGGCGAACAGCGCCATCGTGATTACCTTCGATGAGAACGGCAAGGCGGAACGCAACGCGGGGCCTCAGGGTTGCTGCGGATACGATCCGAAGAGCGCCGCGAATTTCGGGGGCGGCCGGATTCCCACCATCGTGATCACGAACCACGGAGTCCGCGGCGTCACCGACCCCACGCCCTACAACCACTATTCGCTGTTGCGGACCACTGAGACGGCATTCGGGATCGAAGAACACCTGCGTAACGCCGCAAACACGGCGGGGGGCGTCGTCAACATGGCCCCACTTTTCGCGGTCGGCGCAAACGCTCCGGTGGCTCGATAATGCGTTCCTGGCCGACCCGTCCGTACAAGCCCGTGCGAATTCAGGTCATTCCGATGGTGGACGTGATGATGTTTCTGCTGGTGTTTTTCGTGCTCATCAGCATTCACGTGCTGCCGGCCCTCGGCCTGAAGGTAGCCCTTCCGCATTCCAGCGTGGCGGCCAAGATCGACGAGGTGCGGCACGTGACGGTCACCTTGGCGGCGGACGGCGGCATTTACTTGGACGGCAATCCAACGACCGTCGGGGATCTGCCCGATCAGCTGCACACCCTCAGTGCGCAATCGAAAGTGGCGGTCATCATTGCGGGCGATGAACACAGCCAGCTGCAACCGCTCGTGGATGTGCTCGGCGCGCTGCAAAAGGCCGGCATCGCGGCGACCTCCATCACGGCCAAGGCGAAGTAAGCGATTGCGTCGGCCGTCTCCGGAAAGCCTGAGCCACACCTTGGCGCTGCTGTTCACGGCCGCCGTGATGGCTGCGGCGATCTATGATAAAAAATACGATCCGCAGGAAGTGGCCATGAATAGTCCGGCCATACAGGTCGAACTCGCGCCCGACCCGGCGCCTCCGGCGCCCCGAGTCCCCGACCCGCCCGCTCCGCAACCTCCAAAACCCCGGCCGGTCCATAAGAGAGAGCCGGTGCATCAGCCGGTAGCTCCTGCCTCTCTGCCGCTGATGGCGGAAACGGCCGAGACTCCCGCGGTGAACGCTGCGCCGGCCCCGTCTCAGGAGTCCGAGTCGGAGGCGCCGGCGGCCCCCAGCAGAGAGGCTGCAGGTACCATCGAGGCACAGTACGCGGCGACCTTGCGCACGAATATCGATGCGCGCACGGTCGTACCGAATTCCATGGAATACCGTCTGAGCCGCCCCAAAGGCGAGACGCGGGTCAATTTCATTCTCGATCGGGCGGGTTCGGTGCTGGCGACGGGCGTTGCCCGCACCTCCGGATCGGATATTCTCGACCGGCAGGCCGTCAATATCGTCAAGACCGGCCGCTATCCACCTTTTCCGCAAACTGCTTTCAACGGCGAGCCGCGCCATTCCTTTCTGGTCACCCTCGAGTTCCACCTATGAATTACCCGCTGTTTCACACCCTCACGTTCGATGTTCTGTATGCGTGCGCATGCATCCTGATCTTCGTCATGTTCGAACGGACGCTCTATCTGAGTTATCTCGGGGTACGCTCCGCGCAAATTGCACGCAAGATCGGGCCCAGATCCCCCGCCAGCACCGCGCCCGCAATGACCGACCGAAAGTCTCGCGACCCGATCACACAGGCGGTGGCCCGATACGTCAACGCCGCCGCGCACACGGGGATCACCCGGGGGCAGTTGGAGGATTACTCAGCGGCTCTTTACATCGAAGTGGACAAGAAAATCAGTGCCCGGCTTTGGGTATTGGACACCATCATTACCGCGGCGCCGCTGCTCGGGTTGCTCGGTACCATCTTCGGGATCATGCAGACCTTTACCGCGCTCTCGCAGGGCGGGGTATCGGACCCTGCAGAGGTGAGCCGCGGCATAGGTCTTGCGCTGACGGCCACCGCGATCGGCATCGCGGTGGCGCTGGTGGGGCTGGTGGGGCACAACATACTCAACAAGCGGGCGCAATCGCTCACCGAGGGCTTCAAGCTCTTCGTGTTGAGCCTGACCCCTGCAGCCCCCTAGGGCTGCTTGGGAGTCTGCGCATCGACCACCAGGACGAAAAAGGTGCCCGGCACCGGCTCCTTTGGCTCACCCGCGGAGGCAGTTTCTTCGAAGCGCGCGGTCGGGAGATAGAGCTTATGCAGATTCGCATCGAGGGCAATGGTGCGGGCGCCGCGTGCAGTGGCAAGGGTCTGGGCAACCGTAAAATGCTCGGGGTCTGCCTCGTGAACGACCGTGAGCGTCCCATCGCCGTTGGCGCTGAACGCATTCTGGCTGCCGGCATCGAACTCGGCGCCGTCGACGAAGGCGCCGATGGGAAGTATCGCGACGGATCGTCCGGTATTCACATCCAGGATCGACATCTTTTTGTTCGCGCAGCCCGAGAAGCTTCTGTGGTGCGCGGAATCGAGCGCGAGGCCGGTTGGCCCGTCGCAGCCCGGAAGCGGCCAGCGGGCCGACACCTTGCGCCCTTTGGCGTCCAAGGCCACGAGTTCGTTGGTGCTTTCGAGGTTGACGTACACGTTGCCGGCGCCGTCCGTACGCGCGAATTCGGGCGCTCCCCCGAGCGCGATGGTGGCGGCCACTTTGTTGGTCGCAGCGTCGATCACGGTGGCGTTGCTGCTATGGCCGTTGAAGGCGAACACCTGCCGAGTCTGCGGCTCATACAGGATGGCGTCGGGTTTTGCGCCTGTCTCGACGGTGGCGACGACATCGAGC
This sequence comes from uncultured Gammaproteobacteria bacterium, assembly GCA_963807505.1. Classification (GTDB taxonomy): domain Bacteria; phylum Pseudomonadota; class Gammaproteobacteria; order Steroidobacterales; family Steroidobacteraceae; genus Bog-1198. The sequence continues at coordinate 1,526,235 of CAWECC010000004.1, forward strand.
GTCTTCAGGTTGAAGACCTTCACTCGGTCCGATTTCCCCAGGCTGATATAGCCGCGGCCAAGCTCCGGTGCAAGGGCAATGCCGTGGACGCCCGGCGTATCTGCGATGTCGCCGGCGATGTGTCCGGTTTGGGTGTCGACGATCACCACATGGGTGCCGCGGGACAGGTAAAGCCGTTGCGCCACCGCATCGATGCTCGGGTAGTCCCATTTGCCGTCTCCGCCGATGGGAAATCTGTCGGCGATTCGGTAGGAGGCGGCGCCCGCATCGGCGGAGTTCGCGACCAAGGCGGCAATGCAGGCGGCGAGGAGGATCGGCTTGTTCATGCTGGGGTGCTCTTTGGTTTGGATGAGGCGATACTAGGCGCCCAAAATTAAACTGGCATTAAGGCCCATTGGATTGTCTTCTCGGAGGGTCGGATGAAAATCTTGTTGGTCGAAGACGATCGAATGATCGGCTGGGGACTTCGCCGCGGACTCGTCAACGAAGGGTTTGCGGTGGATTGGCTGGATGACGGCGACGCGGCGGTCGTCGTCTGCTCCGAGCACAGCTACGATGCCGCCATACTGGATCTCGGGCTGCCTAATCGCGATGGTCTGAAAGTGCTCGCCGAGTTGCGCCATCAAGGCAATGCCTTGCCCATCATCGTCCTCACGGCGCGCGAGACCGTTGCCGATCGAATCAAGGGACTGAACGCGGGCGCCGACGACTATATATGCAAACCGTTCGATTTCGACGAACTCGTGGCGAGAATTCGAGCCGTGATGCGACGGCGCGCGGGCCTTGCGTCGGCCGTCCTCGAGTATCGCGACGTGAGCTTGAATCCCACGACGCGCCGCGTCGCTTACAAAGGTCAATTGCTGGGATTGTCGGCGAAAGAATTCTCTCTTCTGGAAATATTGCTGCAGCGTCCCGGGGTCGTCCTGACCCGAAATCAGCTGCGCGATAAGCTCTACGGCTGGAATGATGAGGTTGGGAGCAACACGGTCGAAGTGTTCATTCATTGCGCCGCAAGCTGGGTCATGACTACATCGAGAACGTTCGCAACGTAGGCTATCGGGTCCCGCTGCCATGAGATCGATCCGCGCGAGACTGCTGATCGGACTGCTCGCGAGTGTTCTCGCGGTGCAGTTCATCATGTATTTGCTGACTTATGCCCGCATCGAGGATGAGATCGACGATCTGTTCGACGGGGAATTGGAGCGCAGCGCCCTCAGCGCGGGCTCCTTGACACCGCAAACGTTCATTCCAACACGTACCCGGAATGTCGAAAATCCGCAGGAGGAAATGGTCGTCAGTGTCTTCCATGGATCGGATGGCGCGCCCGCCTATCAGACCCATCCGTTGAACGGCATACCGCGCTCGACCCCCACCGGGTTCTCCAAACGCATTCTCGACGGCAGGGAGTGGCGGCTGTTCGGGAGTGCAGTGGGCGCTCAATTCGTGGTAGCCGCTCAGCCGGCAGACGTGCGTGACAGGGCGGCACGGCGAATCACGTTACGCAGTCTCTGGCCCTCTCTGGGTGCGCTGCCCTTGGCGGCCCTCATGATCTGGATCGCCGTCGCCTACGGCCTGCAACCGCTCGTGAAGATCACACAAGACCTGCGCAAGCGGTCGCATCGGGATCTGTTGCCGCTCGATGTCAGCCGCCTGCCGCCCGACATTGCACCGCTCGCCGAAGCGCTCAATGATCTGATGGGGCGCCTGGCGGGGATCATTGCGGCACAACGTACGTTCATTGCCGATGCCGCCCACGAGTTGCTGACACCGCTCACCGCGCTGCGATTACAAGCGCAACTGCTCGCTCGATCGAAGACTCCGAGCCGTCAGCAGGAGGCGATGGCGGAGCTGCAAGGCGGAGTGTCCCGTACGCTGCAACTCGCGCGTCAACTGTTGACCTTGGCGCGTCACGATGCCGACGGCGAGGGGGCGGACAAGACTCCGGTTGACCTGGCAACCGTCATTCAACGGGTGATGACCATCCATCTGCCGCTCGCTGCCGAAAAGGCGTTGCAAACGGAGGTCGGAATTCAAGAAAGCGCCGTCGTCCTGGGCAACGAGGAGGCGCTCTCGATTCTCGTCTCGAACCTCATCGACAATTCGATCAAGTACACGGAACGGGACGGCCGCCTGCTGATCCGCTTGACAGCGGCATCCACCGGAGCCGAACTGACAATCGAGGATTCCGGTCCTGGAATCCCCATCGAGGAGCGGGGGCGGGTGTTTGACCGCTTTTACCGGCGCCGAGACACGGTGGTAACCGGCAGTGGCCTGGGCCTTGCAATTGCGAAGGAAATTGCCATCCGGCACGGCGCCTCGATCGTTCTGGAATCCTCCGGAACGCTGGGCGGGCTGAGCGCGCGGATCCAGTTCCACACCGCCACGGCGGCGTAGGGCACAAATAGGACCTTGTCTTGAGTTCCTTTGGAGTCGCAGTTCACCGTCTAACAGCGTCAAAAAGCCTATGCCGCGCTCTTCTTCGACGTCGTCTGCAAACGAGCTCCTCACAAGCTTCGTCTGCACTTCGATCTATTCTTTGCAGTCAACCCCTCTCACCGCGGCATTTTCGTCATGCATGACCATGCCAATCTCGCGACCGCGGTGTTATCGCCTCAAAACGACGTCATCGATCTGACGCTCTGACCGTGGCTGCACAGGTAACCATTGCGAGCGCTCTCGTCATGTGCGCTGTCTCGCGCCTGGTATCATGGCGCGCTTTACCTTGACCAAGCAGTTCGGACGTTGACGGCCGTGCTTGCCAGCGGGCATCGTGCGCTGCATGCTATGGGAAAATGTCTGCCGGCGCATTGTCCGATACGCCCGGGCGTCGTGGCCAACCGGCCGGGGATCATACGAACATAGGATTGTTTGCCGATGAGTGTCACTAGCGCTGCCGAGCGTGAAGAGCTGAACCGGCTGTTGATCGAGACGGGACGCAACGACCAGAAGGCGTTTGCCGAGCTCTACAGACTCACATCGTCGAAGCTATTCGGCGTGTGCGTACGCATGTTGCGCGATCGCGGCGAAGCCGAAGACGTACTGCAGGAAACCTACACTACGGTGTGGCGCCGTGCCGCAGGCTTCGATGCGCAGAAGGCCAGCGCCATCACTTGGCTGACCACTTTGTCGCGCAACAAGGCGATCGATCGATTGCGCCAGCATCGCGAGGAACTGCTGGATGACCCGACCCGGCTGGAAGAGACCGCCGACGTTCAGCCCACGCCGGCCGCTCAGGCCGAGGCCAGCCAGGAATATCGGCGACTGCAACACTGTATGGACCAATTGGAGCCTCAGCACCGAGATTGGGTGCGTGAGGCCTTTTTTACCGGAGCGACGTATAACGAGTTGGCGGGACGCTGCAAGGTCCCGCTCGGAACCATGAAAAGCTGGATTCGACGCAGCCTGTTGCTATTACAGAAGTGCCTGGGTCAATGAACACTCCTGCCCATGAAAATGACGACGATCTGCGCTATGCCGAGTATGTGCTGGGCGTGCTTGACGCCGACGCGCGCGCCGCCGTCGCCCGGGACATCGAGAGTTCGCCTGCGGCGGCGGCAGCTGTTGCCGCGTGGGAGCGAAATTTGCTGCCCTTGGCGGAAGACGTCGTTGACGTGGTTCCGGCTCCCTATGTGTGGGCCCGGATCAGCGACGCCTTGAAACTGGATGCGCCGGATCGGGTAGCGCCGCGCAAGGGACTATGGAACAACCTGCAGTTGTGGCATTGGATCGGCATCGGAGCAAGTGCCGTGGCCATCGCTTCGGTGATGCTCATCGTGACTCTGCCGCGGCCGTCTCCCGTGCCCGTGTCGGTCAGCGCCGGCTACATGGTTTCGAATATCCAGCAGGACAGTGGCGTGACCGGCTGGACCGCCACCATTGATCTTCAGAACGCGCGGATGGTCGTGGTGCCGGCCGTTCCCACTGCTTTCGAGTCGGGCCGTGCCCCCGAATTGTGGCTCATTCCCGCGGGTCAGAAGCCCATTTCCGTGGGCATGATCATGCCTGACAAGCCCACCACACTGGTGCTCGACGCGGCGCTACTATCGCAACTCGGTCCGACCGCGGCGCTCGCCGTGTCGGTAGAGCCGATCGGTGGTTCGCCGACCGGTCAGCCCACAGGCCCTGTGATCGCCAAGGGTGCGATAAGCACCGCACCCCGTGCTCAGGGTCACCCCGCCAGGGTGGCCAATCTCAGCGACCAGCGCGGCAACCCCGGTCAGACCTGACCGGCAGGGTCGTTTCAGCATACCGTCCAATTCCCTTGCATCCGGCGGGGGAGGTCAATCGTATGTCTTAAGCCTTGATGAGGCTGCATCGTTCGACCCACCTAAACGAAGGGGATTGCAATGAAAACTCGAGTCATGAGTCGCTCCTCTCTGCTGGCTGCGACATTTCTGCCATTGTGCGCCGTAGCATCCAGTCACCGTGAGGCTCCGTCGATTGCGGGGCAACCGCGAGTGGATGGTACCGACTTCTACATGTTTCGCAGCTACGAACCCGGGCGCAGCGCCTATGTCACTTTCATAGCCAACTATATTCCGCTGCAGGACCCGGCCGGCGGACCGAATTTTTTCAATCTCGATGAGAACGCCGTCTACCAGATCAACGTTGACAACGATGGCGATGCCGTCAGCGACCTGAGTTTCGAATTTACGTTCAAGAATACCTTCAAGGACTTGGCGGTCAGCGCCGGAGGCGACAAGATTCCGGTGCCGCTGATCAATGTTGGTCCGATCAATCCGGCGGGCGCCAATCTCAATCTGATCCAGACCTATTCCATAGCGCTCTCGCGCCATGGCCGTCGCGAGGAAATCGGCAATGCAACCCTGGGCGGCACTACATTTTTTAAGCCGACGGACAATATCGGCCACAAATCTATTGGCGACTATGCGGAGTATGCAAGTCACTTCATGTATGACATCAGTATTCCGGGGTGTTCTCTGCCGGGCAGAGTATTCGTCGGTCAACGCAAGGACGGCTTCGTGGTCAACCTTGGCGAAGTATTCGACCTGGTCAATACCAATCCGGTGGGTCCGCGCGGGGGCGAGCCGAATACATTGACCCATAAGAATGTGACGTCGCTCGCGCTGGAAATACCGACGCAATGTGTGACGAGTGGCAAGGACCCTGTGATCGGAGCGTGGACCACTGCTAGCTTGCGAACCAAGCGCGACTGGGGCGATCACGAACATTGGCAGCAGGTGTCGCGCCTCGGCATGCCGCTGGTCAATGAGCTCGTCATAGGATTGCCGGACAAGGATAAATTCAACGCCAGCGAACCGGGTCACGACACTCAATTTCTGAGCTATGTGACCAATCCCTCATTGCCGGTGCTGCTCAATGCCCTGTTCGGCAACGCGGCCATGGTTCCCGGTATGCCGCGCAATGATCTGGTCGCGGCTTTTCTGACCGGAGTAAAGGGAATCAATCAACCGTTGAAGGTCACTCCCGGCGAAATGCTGAGACTCAACACCTCTACGCCCCCGACACCGGTGGCTGCGCAAAACGACCTGGGTGTGTTGGGCGGCGATCTGGGCGGTTTTCCGAATGGTCGCCGTCCTTACGACGATGTGGTTGATATTACCTTGCGGGTCGCCGAGGGCGCGTTGTGTGGTGCGATCGGCAATTGCGGTACAGAGACCAAGGATCCCAACAACGGGTTGCCGTACACCGACGGCGCACGTTCCGCGGGTCCCGACGCCGCGCATCTGCAGGTCACCGGAGCGATTAATCCGGCGGACACCTACCTGTCGGTCTTTCCCTATTTGATGACACCGATTCCCGGATCGCCGAATGGCGACAATGGTGTGGCCGAGTAACAGAAGCGGGAAGCGGCGGCGGCCGCATTCGCACGCGGTGGATGCCACGGTTCGTAGGATCCGTGGCGTCCTTTCGGCGCTACCGCGCGCGCCGCCGACGACTGGGGGGCCTTGTCCTGACTATCCGCCTCAATATCCCCGCACGGGATCGACAACATTTTCAAGCGCCTCGCCAGCCTCAAAGCGTTCGATCTGACGCGCCACGTATTGCGATATCTCATCAGGATCGGTGTCGGCGGCGTTGTGAGGCGTGAGCACCACATTGGGGTGGGTCCAGAACGGGCTGCCCGTCGGCAGTGGCTCTGTTTCGTAGACATCCAGCGAGGCGGCGCCAAGTGTGCCGTCATCGAGGCATGCGAGGACATCGGCTTCGTTTTGCAGCCCCCCGCGCCCGGCATTGATCAGAACCGGCGCGCCCATCGGGCTGTTGCGGTTAAGCTTTGAGAACAGCCTGCGATTCAAGATATGCCGCGTGTCCGGCGTAAGCGGCAACAGGCAGACCAGAATATCGGTTCGCTGCAGGAACGGATCGAGTTGCGCTTCGCCGTGCAGGCATTCGATGCCGTCGATCTCCCTACGGCTTCGGCTCCAGCCCGACACGCGAAAGCCGAATCGCGCCAGCGCAATCCCCGCGGCTGCGCCAAGCGTGCCAAGACCCATGACGCCGACTGAAATCGCGCTCGCCGGCCATTGAACCTTCGGCGCCCAACGTTTCTGGAGCTGGCTGGCCCGGAGATATAACTCCTGGCGGTGGTGCATAAGCACATGGAGCACCACATATTCGGTCATGCGCGCGGTCAGATCGGCGACAGCCACGCGAACGATGGGTACTTTCGGCAGGCTGGAATCGATCATCAACCGGTTGACGCCGGCGCCCAGGTTGAAGATGACGCTCAGATTCGGAAATGCCGCGAGTTCCCCTGGAGTTGGCTTCCAGACCGCGGCGTAGCGGATTTCGGCGGGGTCGAACCCCGCATCCGGCAACAGAATCACGCGCCGGTCGGGGCATGCCGCCTCAAATCGGATCTTCCATCGCTGCGGCGACCAGTTTTCGGTCCCCCCATGGATGAGGAGGGCGAGCGTAGCTCTATTCATCGGATTCTCCCTGAGGCTTCGGCAATTTTATTTGCAAGGGGCATCCGGCCACCATGAGCCAGACCTCGTCGGCCGCTGCGGCCGTGAGCTGCGCCAGCGTGCCGGCGAGATCTCGGAATCGGCGGGCGAGGGGCTCGGGTGGCACCAAGCTCCACCCCAGTTCATTGCTCACTACGATGGTGGGCCAGGGAGCCGCAACGAACGCCGCGAGCTGCAGCCGCCACGCCGCCGTAATTACCTCATCAGAATCGGCGAGCCGCGCGCCGGCCCACAGGGTCAGGCAATCGATGATGACGCCGCTCGGGCGGGGCGACAGTCTCGCAAGGCTCGCCGCCACATCGAGCGGTTGTTCGAGCGGCGCTTCGAGCGTACGCCACCCGGGCCGTTCGGCACGATGGCGGCGCACGCGTTCCATCATTTCGGGATCGTGTCCATCGCTGGCATAGGTGGCGACGAACACGGTGTCGTTCCCCCATGACTTGGCCTGCTCGACGGCGCGCCGGCTCTTGCCGCTGCGCGTTGGGCCGGTGATGAATGTCAGTTCACCCATAGCGAGCCTCTTGCGTATATGCCTCGATGCAGCTCAATACCTGTTCGAGGCGGTCCGGTACGGGACTCGCAACCAACTCGACCAGACGAAAACCACAGTCGAGATACGCTTGGCGGATATGCGCGCTCAGTTCTTGCGCTTCTTCGAAGCTTTGCGGCCGCTCGGCATCGTTCACGTAGATCTCGCGCCACGGCGGAGCGAAAAATACCACGGGCGCATAGCCGTTCGAAGCTGCGCGCCAGGCATCGGGCGCACTGTGTCCACCGCGGCTCAGGTAGCCGATCAGATCCGGCAAGCCGCGATCGAAGAAACATCGCCTGCGCTGCGCGCTGTCCGCAAGCTGCGCCTGCATTCGGGCGCCGCATTCCTGCGAAAACCCCCACAGATCGTCCCACGGAAGCAGCCGGCCCTTCCGGGCAAGCTGTTCGCGTATCAGCGTTCTCGAGGCTTCTTCGTAGCAGATCTCACCTGCGTCGGCCAGCGCCTGGAGCAGGGTGCTTTTACCGGAACCTGGGCCTCCTGCAATGACGAATCGCTGAGAGGCGGGGCGAATACGCTGTGCGCAAGCTTGGCTCAGAGACATAAATAGCGCCTGACCGGATCGAGGTTCACGTGTGCGGCGAGGTGTTCTGCCATGTCACGGTACATTCCGGCACGCTGCTCCGCCCACGGCACCGGGTCGGGCCTGTGCCCATTCATGCCGGCGGCGGCGGCAACCCGCGCTCGAAGTTGTGGCGATTCGAACCATCCGTGCAGGTAGGTACCCCAGACATTTCCGAGGCACATGCCTTCGGGCCGTACTCCGGCATCATCTTCCACGATGTGCAAAGGCTCCACGGCGGAAAGTGCGCGCGTATCACCCATGTGGATCTCATAGGCACGCCATTCCTCCGCTCCGCAGCGCGCGGTAACCTGGCGCAGAGTCTTGGACGCGCCGAAGCGCGTCTGCGCGGGCAGCAGTCCAAGCCCGGGTTCATGGCCCGCATCTCCGGCCTGACCCGTCTCATCGGCCAGCGACTCGCCCAGCATCTGGAAGCCGCCGCACACGCCGATGATGAGCGCACCGCGCCTGGAAGCGGCGACGATGGCGTCCGCCAGACCGCTGGTCCGTAACCAGCGCAAGTCGGCCAGAGTATTCTTGGTTCCGGGCAGCACGATGACGCGTGCATCGAGCAGTTCCTCCGCCCTGTCCGTCCATCGTACTTGCACGCCTTGATCCGTCCACCAGGGCTGGCAGTCGGTGAGATTCGACACATGCGGGAAACGCACCCAGGCCATGAGGTCTCCGGTTCCGCGCGTCCTGTCGTCGCTCGACAGGCCGTCTTCCTCCTCGGGCTGCAGTTTCGGGGCATACGGCAAGGTACCGAGCACTGCAAAGCCGGGTGCATGCGGTTCGAGCCAATGCTGCGGATCGGCAAACAAAGCCAGATCGCCGCGAAAGCGATTGACGATGGCGCCCAGGCCGCGCGCGCGGTCGGCCGGCGAGAGCAGGGCCCACACACCGGCGAGCTGAGCGAATATTCCGCCGCGGTCGATGTCGCCGACGAAGACCCAGCGGCCGTCGAGGTAGCGGCACGGACGCAAATTGACCAGGTCGCGGCTCAGGAGATTCAGCTCCACGGGGCTGCCGGCTCCTTCCATCATCAGCACATCGCAACGCTCGCGCCAGCCGTCGAGGACTTCGGTGACGGTTTGCCACAGCCGGTCGAAATGCCGATAGTACTCGGCCGCGGCGCAGTGACCTTGCGATTGGCCGAGCACGATCAGCTGCGATCCCTGGCTCCCGCTGGGCTTGAGCAGTATGGGATTCATCTGGACGGTCGGAGTCAGTCCGCATGCCTCCGATTGCACGGCCTGCGCTCGGCCGATTTCGCCGCCATCCAAGGTGACCCAGGCATTATTGGACATGTTCTGCGCCTTGAAAGGAGCCACGCGAACTCCCTGGTCGCGCAGCCACGCGCAAAACGCGGTCGTGATCCAGCTTTTGCCTGCGCCCGAGCCGCAGCCGAGAATCGATAAGGCTTTCATAACCCGAGGGCTTGCATGAAGGGGAGTCGCTCCACTGCCGGACTGCCGCCATTATCCATCAGACTCACCCACGGGTAGGGTGCGTTTGCAGCTTGCCAATCTCCCGGACGGCGGTTAGCATCCCCGGCGAAGTTGTCAGGTGCTTTGCCGTCTTTTCGGTGCGACCGGGAGCGATGGCGAGTGAAACGGGAAGCCGGTGCGTGTTTTGGTCGTTGACTAAAACCAATTCCGGCGCTGCCCCCGCAACGGTAAACGAGCAACGGCGAATCGATGAGCCACTGCGCCCTGCGACAGGCGTGGGAAGGCGATTCGCCCGCATCCTGGAATGTGCTCGTGAGTCCGGAGACCGGCCTGGTGACCCTATTTGCGAACATCGCGGCGGGCGATTGGTGCATTGCTGTGGGATCCTCGGTGCTTGGGCAAAAAGCCTGTGTGTTGCACCGGCTCCGCCGCGGTTACCCCTTCATACCCTACGCCCAGTTCGCCGGAATCTTAAGCGTTTCCGCCGCTGGCGGAACACGGGAGGCATCGTGGCTGAAGCGGACCGAATTCCTGTAACCGTACTGACCGGATTCCTGGGCTCAGGCAAGACGACGCTGCTGAACCGCATCCTCAGCGAAAGCCATGGCCAGCGCATTGCCGTGATCGAGAATGAGTTCGGCGACATCGGCGTCGATCAGGAACTCGTGATCAACGCCGAGGAGGAAATCTTCGAAATGAACAATGGGTGCATCTGCTGCACCGTGCGCGGCGATCTGATCAGGATTCTGGGAAATCTGATCACGCGCCGCGATAAATTCGATCGCATCGTCCTGGAAACCACCGGTCTCGCCAACCCCGGACCCGTGGCGCAGACCTTCTTCGTCGATGAGGGAATGCGCGATGAGTTTGCGCTGGATGGCATCGTGACCATGGTCGATGCGCAGCACTTCGATCAGCAGCTGCAGGAAAGCGAAGAAACCCGCACGCAGATTGCATTCGCCGATGTCATCGTATTGAACAAGACGGACCTGGTCGGCGGCGCCGATCTCGATGCATTGGAACGGCGCGTGCGGGCCATCAATGCCTTGGCGCGAATCGTGCGCGCGGACCCGACTCGACGCGCAGCGGTGCCCATGAGCGATGTGCTCGGGATCGGAGGATTCGATCTGGCGCGAGCGCTCGAGTACAAGCCGACGTTTCTCGAACCCGAATATCCGTTCGAATGGGCAGGCGCCTACGAACTCGCCGCCGGCGACTACGTGTTGGAACTCGCGGAGGGCCCGGACCCGAGCATGAAAATTGCGATTTGCGAGCCGCTCGCATCCGACGAGCTCGATCCGGTGAGGGCGGCCGAACGGGTGTTTCCCTTGTTCTCCGGCACCATCGCGCCCGATGCCCCTGGCGCAGTGATCGAGCCGCAGTTTCGCTGCCGGCTTCTCGAGTTGCCGGGCGGCACCGGTGTGCATTTCATCCTGCGCATCAAAACATCCGGCACGTACTGGCTGTTCACGCAGCACCTGCCCGAAGAATTCGCACTGAAGCTGCGGGATGGAGCTGCCGCGGAACTCGCACCGCACGTGCAAAAGAATTTCGATCCGGGGCATTCGCACGACGCGCGCGTCGGCTCGTTCAGTCTCGAGACGGACCGCCCGGTGGATGCCGTGCGGTTTCAATCGTGGCTGACACATACTCTGCAGACCCAGGGGACGCGGCTGTACCGCATGAAGGGGTTTCTGAATTTCAAGGACGTGAACGAGAGAATAGTCATTCAGGGCGTGCACATGGTCGTTGACACCAGCGCCATAGGCGCCTGGGGAAACCGGCCCCGGCGCACGCAGCTCGTGTTCATCGGCCGCGAGCTGGACCAGGCTTCGCTCACGCAGGGGTTTGAGGCATGCCTGTCGGACGATGCAGCAAGCGGCGTGGACGGCGAGGGATGACTCCTCTCAAGGCGCGCCTCGTCGCGTTGTACAGCTTGCTCGTGGGTGCCAACATCGCCGTGGGCCTGTGGGCTTTCGTGCTCTTTTCGGGTGACTCGGTCAAATTGGGCACCGCGCTGCTCGCCTACAGCTTGGGGCTGCGTCACGCGGTCGATGCGGACCACATCGCCGCCATCGACAATGTGACGCGCAAGCTGATACAGGATGGCAAGCAGCCCATCGGAGTCGGCTTTTTCTTCGCGCTCGGGCACTCGACCATCGTGCTGATTGCGGCCTGCCTCATCGCCTTCACGGTGGGTGCCCTGGCGCATTTCCAGAACTTCTCGCGGATCGGGAGCGTGATTGCGACGGCCACGTCAGCGGCCTTTCTGTTTGCCATTGCGGCGATGAACCTCGTGATACTGCGGTCGGTCTGGCAGCGCTTCGAGACGGTGCGCAAGGGAGGCAAGTACTCGCCGGACGATCTCGACATTCTGCTGGGCGGTAGAGGGCTACTGTCGCGGTTGTTTCGGCCGCTCTTTGCACTAATCCGGCATAGTTGGCAAATGGCGCCGCTGGGATTCTTATTCGGTCTGGGCTTCGACACGGCGACCGAAGTGACGCTGCTGGGTCTCGCGGGCGCACAGGCGGCTCATGGCGTATCCATAGCGACCATCCTGGTATTTCCCGCGCTGTTCGCCGCCGGCATGGCGCTCATAGACACCACCGACGGCGTGCTGATGCTGGGTGCTTATCGATGGGCATTCGTCAGACCGATCCGCAAGCTCTACTACAACATGACGATCACCGGCGTCTCCGCGCTGGTGGCCATCGTGATCGGGGGAATCGAGACCACCGCGCTGATAGCCCAAAAATTGGATTTGAACCGCGGCGGCTGGAAAATCGCAAGCGCTCTTGGCGAACATTTCAATGCGTTGGGATTCGCCATCATCGGACTGTTTGCCGCGGCATGGCTTGGTTCCTACATCATTTACAAATGGAACCGTTTCGATGAGATCGAAACCGCTACCGAGCCGGGAGAGTGAGCGCCATCAATTCCCTTGCTTTTGATCCGCGCGCCACTTCGTGACGACGGCCATGGTGTTCTCCACGTGCTTGTCCGGATTCAGCGCCGAATACGCGTAGATGATTTTCCCATCGGGTGCGATGACGTAAGAGGTGCGGCTGGAATAGGAAGTCATGAGGAGTACCGCATCGTAAGCCTTGGAAATTTTGTGATCCGCATCGGACGCGACGGCGAATTTGTTGCGGCACTCGCTCACCGAGAATTTGTTGAGGGTATCGATGGGATCGTGCGAGACCCCGATCACGGTGGCGCCCAGGGCTTTGAATTTATCGGTGGCCTCGGCGAACTCATGCGCCTCGATCGTGCAGCCGTGGGTAAAGGCGGCCGGATAAAAGTAAAGCACCACCGGTCCGGATTTGAGCGCGTCGGCCAGGGCGAACTTGAACGGCTGGCCGGCAAGCGTCGCCTGGGTGGTGAAGTCGGGCGCCTGTGTGCCCGGTTTCAAAGCCGCGTAGAGTGGTGAGGCGAGCAGGAGTCCACCCACAGCGATGCTGATCGAACGCTTCATGTTCCCGTGTCCTCTCGTGGTTTACAACGTGGCTTAGAACTGCTGTGTGAGCTGAATGAATGCACCCCGGCGCGGTCCATATTGGGGGGAAAATTCCCCGACTCCGGTGGCGCTGCGCAGCAGGTAGATGCGGTCGAAGAGATTGATGACGCTCACGCGCACCGAGAGCGGTTTCTGACTGTCGCCCCAGGGCGCGAAATTGCGGGCGAGCGCGGCGTTCCACTGCGTGTATTGCGGCGTATGCTCGAGGTTGGCGAAACCGGCGCGCAGCCCGCTGCCGTAGATGCCGTCCAAGCTGGCGAGCATGGCGCCCCAACGATACGAAGTTCCGGCCGATCCGGTGACCGTCTGCGAATCCGAGGTGGGAGTGTACCTGCCCGCCAGATACGCGAATTCGACGGGATCGCCTATGACGTACTGGTTCGAGATCACGTCTTTGGCCATGGTGATTTCATACGACACGTTAGCATACGCTCGAAAACCGCCTTCGTAGTAGCTGACCTTCGCCTCCGCTCCGCGGCTGAAGCCGCGCGCGAAGTTGAACTGGTCCAGAACCACCGCCTGGCCAAACTGCCCGTCGTCGAGCTGGTCGGTCGCACGCTTGTAATAGACGTCGGCACCCGCCGTGAGATTGGGCGAGAATTTCTGGTCCGCACCCACATCGAAATACGTGGACCGCTCCGGTTGAACCGGGTCATCGAGCGGTATCGCCGGTTGCTGCACGGTGTTTTGGAACAGTGCGAGATTGTTCGGCGTCAACTGAGCCTGCAACGGCGGGGTGAAGTAGCGCGATACCCCGGCGTGCAGCGTCGTGTCCTCGACGGGCGTATAAATCAGGTTGATCCGTGGACTTAATTGGTGCGCAGACACGAACTGATTCATCTGGTCGAAGCGCAAACCGGTGTTCAGGGTAAGGTCCGGTCGCATCCTCCACTCGTCCTGAACATAGCCTCCGGCATTCCAGCCGATTTTCGAGTTGAAGTCATTCAACGTGGTGGGATTGGGCAAGGGGTTGCCGTCCGTGTCCAGGGGCAAGACCGTGGCCAGGTCGTCCACCTGCGTGTGCTCGATACTGAATGCCAATCCGGCGCGCAGTGTATGCGAATCGCTGAGACGGTCGGCTGCATCGAACTGCAGTCCTCCGAGCAGGGCCTTCCGAGTGACGTTCGCCGCGACATCGTTGAAGGCGAGGTCGCCGTACACATCCGGCACGAAATCGATGGTAGCGTAGCGCGTGAAGACGGAAAGCTGCGTGTCGACGTTCTCACCCTTCGTTTGCAGCGCGAGCACCCCAAAGTAAAATTTGTCCGTTTCGTTTTCATTGAGGCTGGTCGATGACAGAGCGGGGGAGCCGAAATCCCCCAGCGGCTCCTGGCCTTCGACGTCCGGAATCTGGAAACGCCCGATGAAGGCTCCACCCATGTAGGTGAGGCGGGCGGAATCGCCGAAGAGGGTCGATCCATACCCAAAGAACTTTTCCTGCTCCGTCCGGTCGTGGATGGGGTTCGGGTTCGGCGTGGCGTTCTCCAGACCCTGACCGCTCTCGAGGTAGCGACCCGTCAGAAAGTACTGCGTCCGACCCTCGCTGCCGCCGTACTCGATGCTGGGGCTGACCGTCCCCCAGCTGCCGGCGTAGAGGTCGACGTTCCCGCCCGGATCGAACGTGGACTTGGTGGTCATGTCGATGACGCCTGCGGTTCGCAATCCGTACTGGGCCGGCAGTGCCCCATCGAGCAGGTTCAGGTTGCCTATAAAACCGGTCTCCAGGACCGAACCCAGCGCGGAAACCCCGTCGGGGAGCTGGATGCCGTTGATCCGATACTGCACGTTGGCGTACTCGTTGCGCACGTGAAAATCAGGATTGCTGATCGCCGAATCGTAGGAAACGCCGGGGGCCTGCAGCAGCACCTTGTCGAGCGGGGTGTTCTTGCCTTGCGGTAGGGCCTGGATAGCCTCCTGGCCAATGTTGTAAGTGGAGGCGCCGAGCTTGGGCAGCAGATTCTGATCGCGCGACAGATCCAGCGCCTTATTCTCCTCGCGAAGCAATAGCCGAAGCCTTTGAGCGGTAACCACGATGGGCTCCAGCTCGGTGCCGGCGGAGGTGCCCGCCACAGCCGCGCCACCGGTGGAGGACAGGTCGGTTGCGAGAAGCGAGTCGGCGCGGACGGGAAGCATCGCCCCCATCGCAAGTCCCAGGACGCCGATTGCCGAGCCGTAAGTGATCTTTGCCATAGCGAATAAAAAGCCCTTCGTTTGTTCTGTTTGCAACGCAGGCAGCCATCCGGCCGAATGAAATTCACTCTGGCCGGTGCTACTATGCGAATAATAATAGAAACACGAATATAAATGAGAACTATTCGCATATCGATGCAATCGATGTGAGTGTCCGAGGCGTGGACGGCCAGCGCGAAGCCGGGAATAGGATCTCAATCGGGGCAAGCCCGAACCATTCTTTTCGTGAAGTTGCTTAGTAGGGTTGCAAGCTGCCGATGCCGACCGCGCTCATCTTGATGCCGTATTTGAAGGCTGGCGATGTGTGGCGCCGGGATGGAATAAAACGAACTGACCGTCAGTCCTCGTACTTGAGGGTGCTAGCGTTCGAATGTTTCGTTCGCAGTCTTTTAATCTTCGGCTCATATGATAAGCGCCATGAACAACATTGACATCTCATCGAGCGTCCTGTCCGCCACATTAAACACGCGCAGCTTGTACCTGGAGGTGGGCGCGCTGGGGCCGGACGATGCGGCTGTCTACGCCATGACGGACTTCCGGCGCGAGTGCCCGATCTGCATACCTCCAAGCAGGTCCATCGATGAGGCGTTCGAGGACATGAATCGGCTCGGAATTCACGCGCTGATGGTGACCGAACCTCACGACACGACCGGCCACAATCAGATGCTCGGACTGATTACCTCCTATCGAATACAGGAGCATAGGGCGTCCGAACGCCGGCTGCCGAAGCCGCTTAGCGGATGTCGGAACGTAAGCACCATTGGTGAGATCATGACGCCGTGGCAAGAGTTGGCGCTGGTGAATTACCGCTCGCTCCAATACTTGAATGTGTCTGAGGTGTATCAGATGTTTCAAGGAACGGGCTTGACGCACGTGGTGATCGTCGAGACTCATGATGACGATTCGGTGATCGCAAGAGGGTTGATTTCGCGTGCGGCTGTCGCAAGTCGCTTACAAGATTTGAATTGAGTGCATGCGGGCTAGGCAGGCGATCTCCGCGGTAGTCGTGGGCTTCTAAGCAAGCAGCGTCGGCGCGAAGATAGTTTGCAAGCCTTGCAGCCGAGCGATCCGAGGTATTCTACAGGAACGCAGCCTGTCTGATCTCGTCGCCTTCCCAGGGATCAATGCCGCCCAGCCGTGCTACACTTCGGCCGTCTCGAGGCTAACTGTGATAAAGCCGTCGTTCAGCCAAGGATTTGGATGGCGCCGAATTCCATGAGTGACACCGTTGCAGGACCCGCGACGGCTAACGGCAAAAGGAAGGGCAAGCCTCTGGTGGGGCCTTCCGATCCAGTCATTGGGTCCCGCGAGATGTTCGCGCTGATCCGAGATCTCGTCCGCCCCTACACCGGGTGGCTCATCATCGTCCTTGTCGCCATGCTGATGGAAACGGCCATGAGTCTCGCCGCGCCATGGCCGCTCAAAGTGGTTATAGATAGCGTGCTCGGAGCCCATCCGATGCCCGATTGGATGAGGGGTCTATCGCCTGGCGACAGCAAGATGGGGCTCGCCTTCCTGGCAGGAGTCGGCGTGGTTGTGATCGCGCTGATCGGAGCTCTTTCGACCTACATCGATAACTATTTCACCGAGAGCGTAGGCCAATGGGTCGCGAACGATTTACGCATCCGCATCTACGATCACCTACAGCGCCTCTCGCTGGCGTACTTCGATAAACAACAGACCGGAGCTCTGTTGTCCACCATCACGAGTGACGTGTCTACCATTCAGAACTTTGCCTCGTCCAATACCCTCGATCTGCTGGTCAACGTTCTAACCATATTCGGCGTCCTCGCCCTCATGTTTTGGCTCAACTGGGATTTTGCGCTGATCGCCGTCGCGGTGACCCCGGGCGTGCTGATCTTCGTCAGTCGCTTCAAGAAAGCCGTGAAGAAAGCCACTCACGAGGTTAGATTGCATCAGGCGGATATCGTCAGTGTCGTTAAAGAAGGACTCGAGTCCGTTCGCGTCGTGAAAGCCTACGGCCGTGAAAGCCTGGAAGATTCGCATCTTAGCGAGGTCAGCCGCGAAGCGGTCGATGCCGCGCTCAAGGCGCGGCGCGTCAAATCACTGCTCTCGCCCATTATTTCAGTCGTCGTGGCGCTTTGCACAGCGGTGGTTCTGTGGCGCGGGGCGTCGCTCATTCTCAGAGACTTGATGACCGTGGGCGGGTTGACCGTGTTTCTGGCGTACCTCGCCAAATTCTTCAAACCGGTGCAGGATTTGGCGAAAAATACCAACGCGATTGCCCAGGCGACCGTCGCATTGGAGCGCATCAAACGCATTTTGGATACCGATGATGTCATCAAGGATCGTGCCGACGCGCAGACGCTGGAAACCGTCCAAGGCACAATCGCGTTCGAGAATGTTCATTTCGGCTATGAGGTCGGGGCGCCCGTCCTCAAGGGCGTTGATTTCGTCATCGAAGCAGGTCAGAGGCTGGGCGTGGTCGGCACGACAGGAGGCGGCAAGTCAACCGTGGTCGGACTCATTCCACGCTTCTACGACCCCGACGATGGTCGGATCTTGATCGATGGTATCGACACGATGCAATATACGAAAGAGTCTTTGCGCAAGCAAATCGGTTTTGTCCTGCAGGATACGGTGCTGTTCCGGGGTACCATCAAATCCAACATCGCTTACGGCCGCACTGGCGCAACGGATACCGAGATCATCGAGGCGGCGAAGCTCGCCAACGCGCACGACTTCATCTCTGCGATGCCGAATGGTTACGACACGCAGGTCGGCGAGCGTGGTCTGACCGTATCGGGCGGTCAACGCCAGCGCATAGGGATTGCGCGGGCGATTATCCGAAACTCCCCAATCTTGATTCTGGACGAACCAACGGCTGCCTTGGACACGGAATCGGAACGCCTCGTCATGGAAGGTCTCACCAAGTTGATGAAGGGCCGCACCGTGATCACCATCGCGCACAGGCTCAGCACCATCCGAGATTCGAACAAGATCATCGTCCTCGATCGCGGTATAGTCGCGGAGCAGGGTACGCATGATGAATTGCTGGCGCGGAAGGGCATCTACAGTGAGTTGTACCGCATTCAGATTGACAGCAGGCCGGCAGGCCCAGCGCCGTAACGCCGCTTCACGGCACATTTCAGAGGCCCCGTGAGTCATTCTCTAATCGTACTTCCCGACGATACTGCGCAGCCGATTCTCGACGCCGTTTCGAAGGCAAGGAAATCGCTGCAGATCCGCATGTTCCTGTTCACCGACTCCCGCCTCACCGACGCGGTCATCGCAACAAGACGTCGCGGCGTCAAGGTTCGCGTGATGCTCAACCCTGCTCGACGCGGCGGGGAATGCGAAAACGACGCAACAAAGGCGAAGCTCGCGGCCGCCGGGATCGAAGTCAAGGACAGCAACCCGGCATTCGATTTGACGCATCAAAAATCAATGGTGGTCGACGGAGCAACTGGTTTTGTGGAATCCTTCAATTGGGAGACGCGCAACCTGACTGTCACGCGAGATTACGCGGTGGTCACGGCAAACAAAACCGAGGTCGCTGAGATGGAAGCAGGCTTCGAGTCCGATTGGGCGCGCACGACATTCAGCCCCGGCGGGCACTCGCAGCTCATCTGGTGCCCCAACAACGGGCGCGAGCGGATAGCCGATTTCATCGACTCGGCAAAACATTCCCTCTGGTTGCAGAATGAACGGTACCAAGACACGGTCATCATCGAGCGGCTGGTGCGCGCCGCGATGCGCGGAGTGCGTCTGCATATCCTGGCGCGCCCGCCGCACACTCTAAAGAAGGACAAGTTGGTGGAGGGAGTGGGAGGATTGCGAATAGTGCACGATGTGGGCGCCAAAGTTCATGCGCTCAAAGGCCTCAAGCTGCACGCGAAGATGATTCTAGCGGACGAGAAACGCGCGATTGTCGGCTCCATCAACCTCTCCCCAGGTAGCTTCGACGGACGACGAGAGCTCGCCATCGAAACCGACTCTCATCACGTCGTCAAGCGGTTGAACGAAGCGGCGCAGACGGATTGGGCGAACTCACGGAAGCTCGATCTAACAGACGCCGGACTTCTCCGTGATTTGGAGAAGAGGTCCGAGACGGCCGAGGGCGCTGAGTTGCTGGTCCTCAAGCCTTCGGGCGGCAGGATCGACGGCAAGCCGCGCACTCGTCTCGGGCAATGATGCGGACGCTAGCGCGGCATGCTGCGTAGTCGGTAATTCACCGTCCCGAAGCGCAGACGCCAATTTGTACAAAATATCTTGAAGCTGTGATCGATCTGGCATAGCGTGAATGCGGGGATTGTGGCGCAACTACGGCAAAAAATCCGCGCCGGAGAATCCTAATAGGACGTTGCGATCTAACGAGGAGGGCGAAGACTATGAAGTGGTATTTGGTGGCGTTTCCCCTTGCCGTTTGCTTCGTTACTACTTACGCCCAGCAAGCCGATCCGTGTGCAGGGTTGGCAGGTGTTGCGTTGGGTGAATGCCAAGGCAATCAGCAGAAGCTTTTACGGCAGCAGTTGGATCAACAACAACAACAGATTCAAACGCAGCAGGAGCGGCAAAACCAGCTGGATCAGCAACAACGGCAAATGCAACAACAATTGGAAAAAATGCGGCTGCAAAACGATGCCCTTCGCAACCAATTGGGCCAGGAAAAATCGGCGAATCTATCTGCGCAGCCGCCGGCGGCGGATTATTCGAAAACGCCGGAACTTAAAGCTCTCGAGCTGAAGAGCTGGAAATCAGACAATCCATGGTACGGGACGGACTATGCCAAAACCCAGTTCGCCATGCGCTATGCCAAGCAACTTCAACAAGAACGACCGGACCTGGTGGGTCGTCCATTTCTCGACGCCATTTCAGCGAAGGTGAGGGGTACTTTCCCTGCCGCTAACTAGGTCGCTCGTCTCGTCTCGATGCAGGAATTAATCCTTTGTAGGGCTGTGGCGTATTCGCCAAACGAGTGGGTATAAATCCCCATTGCGATAACACCAAGCGCGATGTGAGTATGCAAGTCGGGTATTAGGAAGAAAAATCCGAATATTAGACCTGCTGCAAATCCCAAGAGAGGGTCATTGCGGCCGAGGGGATACAAAAATGACCTACGCTAGTTCAGGTCAGAGTTGGCTGCTGTGAGGTTATCGAGACTCGGCGCCCTGACCGCCTTTTTCCTGGGCGGATCAGCGCTGATGCTTGCCGCTCAGCCGGCACGCGCCATTCCACCTTTCGCCCGGCAGACGGGTTTGGCCTGCGAGGCCTGCCATACGATGCCGCCCGAGCTCACGGCATTCGGCCGACGCTTCAAGCTCAGCGGATACACGCTGACCACGAGGCCGCCGCTGGTCAATGACATCGATGATCACAAGAAGGACACGTTGTGGCTCACCGATTTGCCGGGAATCGCCGTTCTCGCGCAAATGGGCTACGATCATTACGACCGGGCGCCGCCGGATACCGGCCAGCCTTATCCCGCCCACGCGCAAAGCGATACATTGCAGTTTCCAGATCAGTTTAGCCTGGTGTACGCGGGAGCCGTCTCGGATAAGGTGGGCGCTTGGTTGCAATTGACCTACAACGGGCAAGCCGGAAGCGTAGGGATCGACAATATCGATATCCGATACAGCGATCATACCTCGGACAACAAGTGGGTGTGGGGTGTCACGGCCAACAACTACTTAACCTTCCAAGACGTCTGGAACGGAATCGGAAGCTATACCATTCCGAACTTCAATACCGTGACCTTGTCGAGCGGCGGCGTCGGCGGCACCGGGACGAGTGGGCCGATCCTCAATGCTTTGGGGCCGGGGAGTGTGGCCGGTATCGGCGCCTATGCTTTTTATAACGACTCGCTGTACTTCGAATTGTCGGCATATCACTCTGCGGTTGCCGGCGGCAATTCACCCACCGTTGACAGCGTCAGTCTTGCCGCCAATGGCGGTGCCGTCGATCGGTTCGCGCCTTACGCGCGCATCGCTTACGAGCGCGACTGGGGCTACCACTCCGCGGAGATCGGCGCCAGCGCGCTGTACGTCAACTGGATTCCATCGGTCGGTTACATCTCGAGACAGCAGCAGGCAGCTGCCTCTTTAGCAGGTAATACCTACACGCCCGGGCAGACCTTCAACCCGGGAGCCATCAATCGGTATACCGATCTCAGCGTCGATTGGCAGTACCAGTACAACGGCCAATACAACATCTTTAGCTTTCTGGGTCATGTCACTCACGAGCGGCAACAGAACAGCGACCAACTGGTAGCGGCGAGCTTCACCGGTGCGTCGTCACCGATCTACACCAATCCAACGGACACGCTGACGCAGTTTTTAGTTACGGGCGAGTACTTCCGTAATCGTCACTATGGCGGACTCGTGAGCTTCACGCGGACAACCGGCACGTACGATCCGCTCGCGAATGGGGGCAATGGCTCACCGGCCAATCAATACGAGACCTTTGAGCTGGATTACGTCCCCTGGCTGAACGTCAGGTTCATCCTGCAGTACGACGCCTATCAGGTGGTGGCCAACAACCAAAGCCCCTTTAATCTGAGCAACGCCAACTTTCCCAATTCCCCAGGCTTTCCCAACGTCAAAGCCTCGGACAACAACACCTGGGTGGTGGGACTATGGATGGACTTCTAATGAGAAAGCTGGCGGTAACCTCGCTTGGCATGGCTGCGATCGCGTTGGGGACGATCGCGATCGCGGCATTGGCCGTTCGTGATGCACACTCGGCGACTCTCATCGTGCCGCCGGATCCATCCACTAAGGGCACTCAAGGCTCTCGTCAATAGCGCCTGCTCCAAGTGCCATGGCCAATATGGAGTCAGCATCTCGCCGCTCTTCCCGATTCTGGCTGGGCAGCTACCCGGCTACATCGAAGCCGAGCTGAAGCTGTTTAGGCTACGCGGTCGTAGCGATCCGCGCGGACGAGCCTTTATGTGGGGAATTGCCCGGGGCCTTACCGATGAGCAAATCAAAGGAGTCGCACAGTATTTCTCGAGCCAACCCGCTGTAAAGGGCAGCGGGACGAGCAATCCCGCGCTCGCCGGCAAAGGCAAGGCAATGTACGAAAACGGAGCGCCGGATCGTGACATTGAGGCTTGCACTGTCTGCCACGGGCACAGCGGTGAAGGGGTCAACACCCAGCCACGGCTCGCCGGTCAGCATAGAGACTACGTTTCGACAGAGATGTTCCTGTACCGCAATGGGCTGCGAGAAAACAAAGTCATGCAACACGTCACCGAAAAGATGACCGATGATGAGATCGCTGCTGTAGTTGATTACGTTTCCACCCTGTAGGTTCGGGCTATAAATACTAATGGCCACCCGCAACGCGACGGTCCTTCCGGCTCTGGTCACGCTGCTGCTAATAGCGGGCCCAGCTTGCGCGCAGGAAGCGGGAAACGTGCAGGAGGGTAAAGTCGTTTATGAGAAGTATTGCGTCCTCTGCCATGGAGAGCAGGGCGACGGCAAGGGTCACTTTTCCGAAGCAACTACCCCGGTGCCGCGCGATTTCCGGCAGGGCACATTTAAGTGGCGCAGCACGCCGTCAGGCTCGTTGCCGACCGACGCCGATCTTGAGAAGGTCTTGATGAGCGGACTGTATGGAACGTCCATGTCGAGCTTTTCTACTACGTTGAGCCATGCCCAAAGGCTCGATGTCATCGCCTACATCAAGACTTTTTCGCCGCGGTTTGCGACCGAGAAGCCGCAGCCGCCGATTACCATTCCACCTGAGCCCCCATACACACCCGCATCCGTAGCGCGCGGCGAGGCCGTATACCAAAAGTTCAATTGCGCGCAATGCCACGGTGATGGTGCCGAGGGTGATGGTCCGTCAGCAGACGATCTCACGGATGATTGGGGCGACCCCATCGTGCCGTACGATCTCACCGAAGGCCACATCAAGTGTGGCGACAGCGGACCCAACATTTATCGAGTGTTCATCGGCGGCCTGAACGGCACGCCGATGCCTTCGTTCGCCGACTCAATCAGCCCCGCCGAGGCTTGGGATCTGGTGCATTTCATACAGAGCTTGAGCCCGGTCTACCCGAAGAACCTGACCGGGGCGCCACCGCCGGCCACGACCCGGGCCGGCGATGAAACAAAGAGCCGATTGGGTAGTTATAGGTATGTGCCGAATTCGCGGGTAGTTGTCCCCATTGCGACAACTTCGAACGCTATGCAACATGCGACTGCCCGCGATTGATTCACGCAGAAAACAACTGGCGATCCAGGTCAAAGGACATCGCACTAGGGGGAATAGTGATTGAATTAGCGGTCGGACGATGCCTGCTGAATACCTCCTCGAACATGCGTCTTCTGTCGCGCAGCGCGGCAGTTCTAAGCGGCACATTGCTGCTGGCGCAACTGGCTCTCGCGGACCCGTATACGGTGGTTACGGTGTCCAACGGAGGCACCATCCAGGGAGTGGTGAAGCTCACCGGCAGCGCGCCCACCGTTGCTCCTATCGTGGTCACCAAGAATCAGGACTATTGCGGTGACTCGATACCGAACCCGGTGTACGTGGTCGGCAAAGACGGCGGACTGCAGAACGTGGAGGTGTACCTGAAGGACATCACCACGGGCAAGGCACTTCCGACGGAGCCCGTTGCCATTTCCCTGGTGAACAGCCACTGCATGTTCAAGCCGCGGGTGCAGGCTGCAACCGTCGGTCAGCAAATCACCATTTCCTCCGAAGATCCGGTTTTGCACAACACGCATCCACAGAACAGCGCGACCAACGCGACCATCTACAATATCGCGTTGCCGTTCAAGGGATTCTCGGTGACCAAGCCGCTGCCGGCAACCCCGGAGTTGATCAAGGTCAAATGCGATGCACATGAATGGATGCACGCATGGATCTGGGAGTTCGACCATCCCTATTTTGCGACCACCGGCGAGGACGGAAAATTCATCATCAAGGATGTGCCGCCCGGTACCTACACTCTGGTGGCATGGCAGGAAGCCGCGGGCGAGAAATCAATGCCGGTCACGGTGGCGGCAGGCAAGACCGTGACCGCCGATATCCAGCTCGCACCTAAGTAAAGGTACCCTCAAGGGGAAGTCGAGCCCGAAGACGGCTCTCGCCGCGAATTCTCCGGACATTGGCCCGGTTGGTTCGCGAATGACCAGATAGACCGAATTACGGGGTTGAGCTCATGCCAGAGGCGACGACAGGGACGACAGCAGACGCTTTGCACGGTCCGTATGCGGGACTCGATCTGGATTCACTGGTCGATTGGCCGGTGGTGCGGACCTGGCTCTACTGGGGCATGTTCTGGCTGATGTTCGCCCCCACGGTCGGGGCGACGATATCCGGGTTGTTCAACTATCCCGACTATCTTGGCACGCATCTGGCGCTGACTTTTGGGCGACTTCGGCCGGTGCATGTCAACGGGGTCATCATGGGCGCGTTTTCGGGCCTGTTCATCGGCGAATGCTACTACCTCGTGCCGCGCCTGTGCGGCGTGCGGGTGGCATTCAATCGCTACGGCGTGCTGGTCGCCTGGGTGTGGAACGTGTTCCTGGCCGCCGGGCTGCTCTCATTGCCGCTCGGTTACAATCACGGTCTCGAAGCGGGTGAGCTGCCGCTGCTCGCGGAAATCCCGCTTTTCATCTGCACCGTCATCGCCACCTTGCAGTTTCTGACGACCATCGGCCGGCGCCTCGATCCGTCGCTCTATGTGTCACTCTGGTATCTGATCGGTGCCTTCGTGTGGACGTCGCTGAATCTGGTGTTGGGCAGCTTTGTCCTGCCCTATTCGATCGCGGGCATCAACAGCGCGGCCTTTCATGGGCTTTATATTCACTACATCGTCGGTCTGTGGATCACGCCGGCGGGTTATGTGTTGATCTATTATTTCCTTCCGCTCAGTGTGCGCAATCCGCTTTACGCTCATAAGCTCTCGCTGGTCGGGTTCTGGTCGCTTGCGCTGTTCTATCCCTTCGTGGGTATCCACCATTATCTCTACAGCCCGATCGCCGATTGGGCCGAGACGCTGGCGATCATCACCTCCATGTTTCTGATCATTCCGGTGTGGACCGTGCTGGTCAACTTCTTCGGCACCGTGAAGGGCCGCTGGCGCGAGTTCGGGCCGAACCTGTCGGCGAAGTTCCTGATCATGGGCTCGCTGATGTACCTGGTCGGCTGTTTTCAGGGCTCGATCGAGGCGTTGCGCTCGATCCAGCAGCCGACCCATTTCACGGATTTCGTGATTTCACATTCGCATCTCACGATCTTCGGAACCTTCGTCGTGTGGGCGATGGGCGGATTGCTCTATCTCTGGCCGCGCATGTGCGGGCGAGAGCTGTGGTCCTTCACGCTCGGCAACTGGTCGTTTTGGTTGATCACCTGCGGCATTTCCATCATGGGTCTGGTGCTGAGCGCCGCCGGTCTGCAACAAGGCTTCCAATGGATGAACGGCGCGGAATGGATCGATACGGTGGTTCAGATGCGCGCCTATTGGCTGGTACGTACGGTGGCGGGGATTTCGATGGATATCGGAATGTCGCTGCTGATCATCAATCTCATGATGACCGCGGTGAAGAGGTCGGATACCGCGATCGGTTTTAGGCCTCAAAGTCTTACACCGGACGGCCTGACCGCACTTGCGGCCGCGGGGCCTGCAAGGTGAGCGCCCGCTTCGTTGCACTGGTGGCCGGTGTCGGCTTTTTCTTCCTGGCCCTGATCACTCAGGGAGTGCTGCCGTTTTTCGAACCCTCGGCAACCACCAACCACGTGACGGCGGTGATCCGCAACGATATCGGCCAACTCAAATGGATGGAAACGGCGGCCACCGACTATACGCCCCTCGAGAACCAAGGCAGGCTTGTCTATCTGCGCGAGGGCTGTTGGTACTGTCATTCGCAGTACGTGCGGCCGGTGACCGGCGAGACGCGTCGCTGGGGACCGGTGAGCGAGGCGGGTGAATATGCCTATGACGTGCCGCATATGTTCGGCACACGGCGCATCGGTCCGGACCTGACCAGAGTGGGGCTCAAATACAGCGACGAGTGGCATCTGGCGCATTTCTGGAATCCACGGATGCTCACGCGCGAGTCGATCATGGACCCCTATGCAGGTCTGTTCGATACACCGTCCCAAGCAGTGAAAATCGTCAAGGACGCTACGGGCACCACGCTCGAACGAAATGCAATGACCGAAAGGCTGTTCGATTTCGCCAGCAAGGAGCAGGTGAAGATCACGCCCAATGCCGACGGTCTTTTGTTCGTGCCCATAGCCGCGCAGGGCAAATACCCCGTGGTCTTTACGCCCAACAACGAGTTCGCCGGCGGCAGCGTCAAACTCGTCATCGAGACCAAAGAGATCCAGGCTCTGATCGCCTATGTGCAAAAGCTGGGGATGAATCGCGGCAAGTGGCGCGACCTGTTCGAACCGCAGCAGATGGAAGCGGCCGGGATCACCCTTCCGCGCTCGCAGGAATGGATCGGCTACGGCAAAGAAGTCTACGAACGCCGCTGCGTGGGTTGCCATGGGGTGCATGGCGACGGCAATGGGCCGGCCGCGACCTTCATGTACAAGCAGCGCCCGCGCAACTTCACCCAAGGCGTTTTCAAGTTCAGGATGACGGAGGACCCGCTGCCGAGCGATGGCGATATGCTGCGCACCATCACGCGTGGGGTGCGCGGCACCGCGATGCCACCCTGGTACGACCTGCCGCTCAATGATCGACTCGCCGTGATCCAGTACATCAAGTACGTGCTGGCGGCGGACCGTAGTACCGATCCGAAGAATCCCGCCTATTTCTTCGTCAATTCGCCGCCCGGTCAGCCGCTGTATATTCCCGCGCCGCCGCCGCCCACGAAGGCCATGATCGGTCACGGCAAGGAAGTCTGGGTGCAGGCCAAGTGCTGGGAATGTCATGGCACCACAGGTAAAGGCGACGGCGAGAAGGCGGCCGGGTTGACGGATGATCCGGGTTTCACCATCCACCCCGCAAACCTCACGAGCGGCCAGTTCAAATCCGGTCCCGCGGTCACTGACATCTACAGGACCATTTCCACGGGCTTGAGCGGAACACCGATGCCGTCCTTTCACGACTCGTTCTCGGATGCGGATCGCTGGGCGTTGTCTTACTACATCCTGTCGCTTTCGGCCTTCACCGATCCGCTCACCGGGGAACCATTACCGATCTCGGCCAAGATTCGTGAGGCATTGGACAATCCGAAGCTGGAAACGCCCGGCCCGGAGCAAGCCTATGGACTACTGGCTCCCTAGCGCAGGAGGATAAGACATGGCGAATTACGAGGTCCTGGGCCCCTATGCACTGGCAATTCTGATGGGATTGGGTTCCACTTGTATCTTCATCTGGGGGGTCATGGCCGGAGCCCTGAGTGAGACCGACCAGGCGGCCCTCAACTTCTATCGCGCGGAGATGGCATATGACCGATTCAAACACCACGGGCCATAAGTCGGGGAAGGATGGGCAGGAGTCGCACGACCTGCATGAGTATGCCGGCGGCTACATCAAGGCGCACGAAGGCGTCATTCCAATCTGGTTGCTGTTCGTGTATTTCGGCCTGTTTTTTTGGGCCTGCTACTACATTGTGACCTACTGGGGCGGAGTCGGGCCGGGCCGGATCGGCTGATTCCCGTTTTTCGAGCGGAGATCATCTATGCTGGGCGTTAAAATTATTTTCGGCGTCGCCATCGTCAACCTGATGTTCTTGGGTTTTGAACTCGTCATGAATGTGATCCGCACTGTTACCGGCTGAGGAGGACGAGGCCATGCTGGCACAAACTGGATTCTCGCTGGCCAGGGCCAGCACGCTGCAGGAAGTCGCGTTTTTCGGCTTCGCGGCCTTTACCATCGGGTTCTTCATCTGGCTCGCTCTGCTGGCGCGGAGAAAGTAGCGAACGTCAGCTGCCCATGACCTACTACGCGCTGCTGTTCGTCGCCGGCTTCGCGGGCAGTTTTCATTGCATCGGCATGTGCGGAGGCTTCGCCTGCGCATTGGGGGCGGATCCGCGCGGCGCCGGCGCCACCTCGGTGCGTCACGTGCTTTACAACACGGGCAGGCTGACGACTTATTGTTTCCTCGGGGGGCTTGCGGGCGGACTGGGCCGGGCCATCTGTACCTCCGTCGGATTGCGGTCGGAGCAGGGAACCTCGTTTCTCAGCGCGTCGCTTGATGCTGGGCAGCGTGCTCTCGCGGTGATGGCCGGACTGCTGATGATCATCATGGCGCTGAGTTTCTTCGGCTTGCGCGGCTGGCACCGCGTCACGAGCAGCTTCGGCAGCTCGACGCTCGTGATCTCGTTGCGAAGCCTGCTGCGCAGGCCCGGGCACGCCGCGCCGCTTGCCCTGGGTGTGCTCAACGGCTTTCTGCCGTGTCCCCTGGTCTACGCCATGGTCGCCCAGGCTGCGAGTACCTTTGACGTGCTGTCCGGCTGTCTCACCATGGCGGTGTTCGGCCTGGGCACTTTCCCAGCCATGCTCACGATGGGAGGCCTCGGCCGGCTGCTGGCGCCGGGATGGCGGCGGCACGGTGTGCGGCTGGCCGGTGGTTTCATACTGGCGTTGGGCTTGGTCACTCTCGGGCGCGGCGTCGTCCCGATGTCGGCAGGCCATGGCTTGCACCATCTCTGGCATTTCGCATGACGCCACGCCCCGACGCTTTGTGCCGCCATTGCCTGCTGCCGGTCGGCCGGCGGGGTTTCGCGCGCACGGTGAACGGCGAGGGCTGCCTGTTCTGCTGCTACGGCTGCTGCATCGCACATCAGGTGAAGGGCGGCAGTGGAGATGCGTCGGAGGCGGCGTGGTTCCTGGTACGTCTCGGTGTGGGC
Organism: uncultured Gammaproteobacteria bacterium; assembly: GCA_963807505.1. Lineage (GTDB taxonomy): Bacteria > Pseudomonadota > Gammaproteobacteria > Steroidobacterales > Steroidobacteraceae > Bog-1198. The sequence goes on from CAWECC010000004.1 coordinate 1,555,237, forward strand.
AGCTTTCTGTCCATGAACATCATGCTGTTCAGTTTGCTGGTGTACTCGGGGGCGTTCAGCGGTGCCGACCGGCGGGTGCTGCCGACTATTCAGCTGCTACTCTGGGGACTGGCGACCCCGGCGGTTCTGATCCTCGGCGAACCTTTCCTGCGTGAGACCTGGTTGCAAGCCCGGCAGGGGCGATTGACCTCTTCGGCGCTCATCGTCCTCGGCAGCATTGCCGCCTATGCGTATTCCACGCTCGCCATGTTCCAGCCTGGCGGTCATCTGTATTTCGACACCGCCTCGATGGTGCTGATGCTGTTCACGCTCGGCCGGTATCTGGAGGCGGCAGGACGCGCCCGCGCGTCGCGCGATCTGGCGCCGTTGTTAGCCGCGGAAAGCGAATTGGCCACGGTGGTCGAGGGGGTACAGGAGCATCGCCGGCCGGTGCGCGAGGTGCGTGCTGAGATGCTGATTCGCGTCAGGCCGGGCGAGCGCATCCCGGTCGATGGCCTGATTGTGGAAGGTAGCTCGCATACCGATGAGGCGGTGATTACCGGCGAGAGCAGACAGGTGGCGAAAGCGGTCGGTGCCGCGGTGCTCGCGGGCAGCATCAATCTTGACGGACCGTTGCTGATCCGCAGCAGCGGCGCCGGGGGCGAGAGCCGCTGGGCGCAAATCTGCCGATCAGTGCGTGATGCATTGCGACAGTCGAGCCGCACGCAGCGTATCGCCGATCGCCTGGTGGGTGCATTCGTGCCCATCGTACTGGGCCTTGCGGCCATGACGCTGCTCTATTGGATGCAGCGCCTGCCGCTCGATCAGGCCATGCTCACTGCTCTGTCGGTACTGGTGGTGGCCTGTCCTTGTGCAGTCGGCTTGGCCGCGCCGATGGCGCACTCGCTGGGTATCGGGCAATTGGCCCGGCACGGCTGCCTGGTGCGCAGTCCCGGCGCGCTCGAAGCGTTGGCCGGCACTCGCCTGATCGCCTTCGACAAGACCGGCACGCTCACTCTGGGCCGGCCGAAACTCGTCGATCTAGCGAGCGATGGCGTCGCGGAGGATGAGGTACTTGCCCGACTCGCGGGTCTGGAGCGGTATTCCGAGCATGGCTTGGCGCACGCCATCGCGATGGCCGCCATCGCGCGTGGACTCGATCCTATGGTCACCAAGGACGTGCAGATCGTGCCCGGACGTGGGTTGCGCGGAGTCGTCCATGGCGAGTCCGTCGCGGCCGGCAGTGCGGCCTTGATGTGCGAGCTGGGTTGGCAGCTGCCGCCGGCGTTGTCCGAGCGCGCCGAGGAAATGACATCGACCGGCCATTCGGTGGTGTTCGTCGGTTGGAGCGAGAGTGCTCGCGCCGGACGCGCCCGCGCCGTGCTGTCGTTCGATGACACACCACTGCCCGAGGCGGGAGCGACCATCGACGCATTGCGCAGCCTTGGGCTGCGGGTGACGTTGCTCAGCGGCGATCACGCCGGCGCAGCCGCACGTGTTGCGGCCACGGTGGGCGTGGATGAATGGCAGGCGGGGCTGCTTCCGGAGGCCAAGCGGGCGGCTCTGGATCAGTACCGAGCACGCCACGGTGCTATAGCCATGGTCGGCGACGGCCTGAATGACGGTCCCGGGCTGGCCAGCGCGGATGTCGGCATCGCCGTGGGCTCGGCCACCGATTTGGCACGCGAGACCGCAGATCTGGTGCTACCGGTGGACGGCCTCTGGCTGCTGCCCTGGGTGGTCTGCCGGGCCCGTGCAGTGCGTTCCACCATCCTCGCCAACCTGGCATGGGCGTTCGGCTACAACCTCATCGCGCTGACCTGTGCGATGTTCGGGCTGCTGCGGCCCATCCTGGCGGCTGCCGTCATGGCCGGCTCGAGTCTGCTGGTGGTACTGAATTCGCTGCGCCTGGAACGACTTCCCGGGCCAAGCTATCCCAGCGCGCCGCAGTCAACCGCGGCCGCACGAGCGGCGAGCGAGCCGCAGCCCAGAGAGCAAGGTCAACACCCCGAGTTGGCGTTGATCAAGGCAGAGTCTTGAAATGGCTCACCTCGGCTTAAGGAGGGAGCGTCCCGCGACAAGAGACCTAGTCCTGGACGCGCGTTCGTCGTTGCGAGCGGGCGGTTTGCTGCGGCGATGCGCCGGCCTCGGCGGACCCCCGTTCCGGGCCCGGCTCCCGTGCGTCGCCGTCGGCGTGCAGCAGACCGTTGTCCATCGCATAGCGGGTCGCAGCCGCCGCGTTCTGCAGCCCGAGCCGGTGCATCATCTTGAATCGATGTTTTTCGATGGTCTTGACACTGCGCCCGAGATTCCCGGCAATTCGCTTGTTGGAATACCCCAATGCAACGCCTATCAGCACCTGACGTTCGCGCGCCGTCATTTCAGCAATCTGCGCTTTGGCGGGTTGCGCGGTCGAACGCCGGTGCGTGGCCGTAGCGTGCAAGGGCAGTTCAGGACGTTCATATTCAGATCCCTGCGAACGGATCGCGCGGAGCAGGACCTCGAATGGCGAATGTTTGAGGATGTAGCCGTGGACACCCGCTGTCATTGCGGCGCGCATGCATTCTTGGCAGCTATGGCCGGTAAGCACCAGCACGCGCACACCCGAACATTCGCGCCGCAGCCGGCTTATGGCCTGGACTTCGATGCCATTCGAAAAGGCGACATCCGTGATCACCACATCGGGCAATAACCGCCGCGATAGCGCGATGGCATCCTGCATATTGCTTGCTTCGCCGATCACCTCCAAATCGGGCTCAGCATCCAGAATTGCCCGCAGGCCGTGGCGAAGAATCGTCTGGTCATCAGCCAGAACTACACGCAGCCGCAATGGTTGGTACGGAAGTCCCTGCGCGCTCTCTTTGTATTGTCTTGGCATCAGAGCGACCCCTCCCTTTTCCCCGCTCCGTCCGACATCGTCAGTGCTTTGTTATACAGAGCTTACCGCCTCAACGAACCCTGGACCGTTCAAGCCCCCGACGGTAACCCCGTGTAGCTTATGGTCGTTGCCGCCATCCTGCAAGCCTCAAACTTGTAGGATCATGTGTGCCTCATGGCACGACTAAGGGCAACTTTCTGGATTTACGTCACCGCCTGGGTGGTGGTAGTGCACTTAGTGCTATTGCCGGCGCTCTATTTCGGCATGGGTTACGTGATTCGAGAGAGCCACGAGGACTTGTTCGTCGAACATGCAAGGACGTTTTCACGGGTGCTTGCGGATGAATTCGAGGTCGGGGCGGCCATGGACTCCCAGAAGCGAATCGAAGACCTGCTCGACTTCGCGATCACGCACGGCGGCGCCCGCTATGCGGAGCTCTACGACCGGGGCCGCAGTACCCGGAGCCTGTATGGATCGTCGGATATCAAGGCGGCACGCTCCACGGATTTGAGTTTTGGCGAAGGGGGCGACGGCATTTACTTCGTCGTGCGGCCAATCGAGCACAAGTACCATCGCGCCGAATTGCGATTGGGCTTCGACGAGCAGCCCACGCAGGAGAGAATCCAGCTTGCACTGACTCGAATGCTTTGGCTGCTGGCGGGGTATCTAGCCGTGGCAATCGCCATCGCCATCATTTTGAGTTATCGCCTGTCGCGCCCAATCCAACGCTTGCAGGCCGTGTCTCGCGCCATCTCCTCCGGCGACTACACGCGGGCGCTCAACGTCAACACCGGAATTCGCGAACTGCATGAATTGGCGGTGGATCTCGAAGCCATGCGCCGTGAATTGGTAGGCGTGAATAATCGGCTCGAGGCGAAGATCAGGGAAAAGGAGATATCTGAAGTCCGGCGCGAGGAATTGCAAAAGCAACTAAGGCATCGTCAACGACTGGAGACAGTGGGTACGCTCGCGAGCGGTATCGCTCATGAAATCAACAACGTGTTGGTTCCCATCATGCTTTTTACCGACACGGCACTGCAGGATCTGCCGCCATCCGCCCCGCCGCGCGCGAATCTCGAGCGAGTGCTTGCGGCCGCGCGCCGTGCGAAGGATATCGTGAAGAAGATTTTGACATTTAGCCGCGAGCTCGGCGAAGCGAAGCTTGCGCTGATCGACTTGCGAGAGGTGGTGGGCGAGGCTCTGCACCTTTTCTCTGTGCTTGCTCCGCCGACCATCGAGATACGGACCGAGATCGACGAAGCGCTTCCCTTCGTGAGAGCCGACGCCACGCTCGCAGCGCACTTGCTGATGAACTTGTGCACCAACGCGTACCAGGCGATGGAGGGCGCGAAAGGCATGTTGACGATCGGCCTGAGATATCAAGAACATTCCGACGAACCCGGGATACCACGGCCACGCGTCGAATTGTGGGTTCGCGACACGGGCCGGGGAATGGACTCGGCTACGGTTGAGCGCATATTTGAGCCGTTCTTTACCACGCGTTCCGTCGGACAGGGTGCGGGTCTGGGGCTTTCTGTGGTCCATGGCATCGTAGAGAGTTTCGGTGCTAGCATTACCGTGGATTCGAAGATCGGCATGGGTACTACGTTTCGAGTATTTTTCCCGGCGGTGGCCCGCCTCGAGGCAATTGGCAGTCCAACGGCGCTGGTGGTGTGAGGCGAAGATGCAAAACATTTTGGTTGTCGACGATGAGCCGGACGTGCGCGATGCGGTGAAATATGTGCTCGATCGCGCGGGATACTCGGTCCGTACCGCGGAGAGTGCAGTGGACGCGCTTGCAGAACTCGCACGCAACCCGACGGACCTCGTCATTACCGATATCATCATGCCTCAGATCAACGGCGTGGAAGCAATCGAATCGATTCGCAAGGCATTCCCTTCGGTGCGCATCATCGCAATTTCCGGCGGCGGCAATTTCGGCGTCACCGAATACCAACCAACAGCGATAACGACCACCGCCTACCTTGCATCGGCCGAAAAGGCGGGAGCGCATCTAGTACTCACCAAGCCGTTCGAGACCGTTGAGTTGATTCGATCAGTCGAACAAGTCCTCGGCGTCGGCCATGCTTGAGCGGCCCGATATGACCTGGCTTTGGCCGCTGCCTATCGCGGGACTAACGGCGGCTTGCGTCCATATCCACAACGACTTTTGTTACGCCGTCAACGCGGCGAGCTGCGAGTGCAGCACTCTCTTTGACTGTCGTGTCGCTGGGAGGGCCGGCAAGTTTGACGACGCCGTGATGCACCTCGACACCCACTGATCCTGTCGGGACTTTGTCATCGTTCTTGAGTTCGGCGAGAACTTCTTGCTGAATCTGAATGTCATTTTTCATTGCTCTTGCTCTCCATAAATATAACAACCCGCAGCTTGCGGCACGGAGGCCCGCCCTGGCAGGGGCGCGGCGCGCAGGTGGGCGTAGGACAACAGGCGATTTTGGGTCCGCCGCTAAGCGGTCACGCATTCTCCGGTGACCGTGGGGTCAGCGTCGTCGTAGGGCAGATAAATCGCCTTGATTTGAGCTGCACATAAATAATAGTTATACAAATCAATACATTATATTATTTATCGAGAATTTAACTTAGAGCGCGTTTCCGTGGAAACGTTTGCTCAGGCTTTGCCTTTGCAATGTCCGACTTGAAACAAATGGCGGGTGCCGGGACTGTCGCGCCGACGCGCAGTGAGACGCGGCCTCTGTTGTGCTTTGCCGGCTGGCGTCTCGACGTCACACGCCGGGAACTGCGCTGGGAGCCGGTCAGGCGAGGCTCCAATTGCAGGTCTCGTTGATCGAGCCGCAAATCAACGCAATCACCTCCGAGCCGCAAAAGTGGAGCGGGTGGCGGAGGGATGGAAGTGGGGTAACATCAAAACAATGCGGGTTGCCGGACAAGGAATCTGATTCGCCGTGATTCGCCGAAAATTTAAATTTATGTCGAGCTTGAAGGACATTATCGCAAAGTCCATCGCGGGATGGGTGGAGCACGATGCCTCCACCCGGGGCGCCGCATTGGCGTTTTATACGGTGTTTTCCATTGCACCCATCATCAGTATTGCGATCGGTGCGGTAGGCCTGGTGGTCCAAGGGGACTTCCTGCGGGCGAATCTCTTGAATCAAACCCAGGCCCTGCTCGGTGATTCAGGTGTGGCCGCAGTTAAGGCGCTGCTCACGAGTGCCTCGTACCTTGGCCGGAACCGCGTTCCGACTTTTATCGGCATCGTGACCTTGCTTCTCGGCGCATCCAGTGTATTCGTCGAACTGCAGAATTCGCTCGACCGGATTTGGGAATTGCCAAAGCGCAAGCGTATGAGCGGGATTTGGCGGATTCTTCGCATGCGGTTTTTATCGATCGGCCTGGTTCTGGGGGTCGGCTTCCTGCTGATCGTGTCGCTCATCATCAGCGCCGTGCTGGCCGCCTTTGGTACCTGGCTTTCCTCCATTTTGGGTCCCTGGCGAGCGACGTTGTCCGTGATGGATGTGCTGCTCAGCGTGGCACTGTCCGCGGCGTTATTTGCGCTCCTGTTCAAATATGTGCCGCAGGAGCGATCGCCATGGGCTGATGTGTGGGTGGGCGGCCTGGCCACAGCGATCCTCTTCAACATCGGCAAATTTGCCATCGGCATCTATTTGGGCAAGAGCGCATTTGCCTCAGTGTATGGAGTGGTTGGCTCATTCCTCGTATTGTTGCTGTGGGTTTACTACTCCGCGCAAATATTCCTTCTGGGTGCGGAATTCACGAGGAGCTATTCCTTGGTCATGGGAGCGGGTGTTCGCTGTCGAGATCAGGAGTCGAGCGCGTAGCGCCGGCAATGTTCCAAATAGGCCGCTTCATGAGTCGAGATCAATTCCACGACGCTGGACCACAGCCAGGAAGGCGCGTCGAGGCGGGGCGACCGGCGCGCCTTGAATGTTGCGCTAAAGGCCCTGCGAGTGGCTGCATCCATTTGTCGTGCGTGAGCTTTCCCGAGGACTTCGGCCAGATAGCGCGCGGAATCTATGGCTTCTGCGCGCGTCAAGCGGTCGATCTCCAGTTTCAGATCCTGCGGCATCAGTTCGCGTAGAACCACGGAACGGCCGAGCAGCCTGGCCGCCATCATGCGCTCGCCCAATGCGGGGGACAGATGCCTGGCGCCTTCGACGACTCGTTTGCCGTTGTCTCTCGGCATTTTCGCGTCGCGTGCGCGAGGCGCCGCGGCGGGTGTGGCTTCCTTTATGTCGATCAGGCAGAACTCGTCGTCGGATTTGCGATGACTCACATTCAGGAGCACCGCAAATCGAAGCCGCCCGAGAGAGCTGCAGCCTTTCATCCAATAGGCCGCGTCGAGCACGTCGATCTTCGCGTCGTCGGGTCTCGATTTGAGGCACGCGACGAGTTTCCTGACGGCCTCTTGCGCGAACAACTCCTCAAGCGCTTGTCGTTCCTGTTTCGCGAGCGGCCAAAAGCGCTCGCCTTTGGGAATGTTCGGCTTGAGGTCCCTCAGCCGTTCGCGCGCCAAATGTTTCCATGTGCGGGACATCGCACGGCGCATCACCACCCTGATGCAATCCGGCTTGTCGCTCTCCACGGTGTCCTGCGCCCGTGGACCACTCAAGGCGCGTTGATAACCGATCATCATTTGCTCGAGCATATGCGCCGTAGTGACGCCGGGCAGATCCGAGCCCCGTGCGGCCGAGGAGAGCGACAGTGCGAGCCGAATGAGATCATGATTGGGATTGCCGATCACCGTCTGATCGAGATCGCGAATTTGCACATGGATTTTGCCGTCCGCCGCGGCGAGCGGCCCCAAATTGCCGGCGTGGCAATCTCCACAAATCCAAATGGACGGGCCTTTGGGAACTGCGCGGTTGCCGCGCTCCAGCAGCCATCGATAGAACAGAACGGTGCTGCCGCGCACATATGCATGCGCGGAGCCCGCCATTTTGAGCGTTCGGCGCTCGTCCAACGTGCGTGGTCGATTGGCAGGGGTCGGAAATCGGCGGGCTTGAGCGGGCATCGGCTATGTTCCTAAAAGATCATCATAGCGATGCAACGAATGGCTAGGGAGAAAAACCGCAGCTGCCCACGAACTGGCGCCTTTGTCCTACACCGATCGCACCGCGGCGCTGACAACTTCTGTCACGCCAGATGGCATTATCCCCGTGCGGTTATGCAAGTAACTCAAGGTCACATTTCAAAAGGGATAAGCAATGGATACATTACTCGTCATCATACTTTTACTATTGTTGTTCGGTGGTGGTGGCGGATTGTATTGGGGAATGGGCGCCGGATGGGGTATAGGCCCTATTGGATTGATTGTCGTTGTCCTCGTGGTCGCCTTCCTGCTCAACGGCCGGCGCCGCCGCCTCTGAACCTTAACGAGTTTCAGCCAAAACGCGGGGATCGAGGCGGTTCATGGCGGTCACAAGAACAACAACGAGTAAGCTCATCGTGTGGGGAGCCGTGGGGCTCCTGTTGTTTTACGCACATGTGGCCTTCATTCCAGTGGCGCTGGCGTTGTTGTTCGGCCTGGTCCTGTCCGGCCCTGTGGAGGCACTTCACAGGATCCGTGTACCTCGCAGCCTAAGCGCTGCGCTGATCCTTGTGTTGGTCTTGTCCGCTTTCGGCGGCATCGTGGCATTGATTTGGACGCCGGCGCAGGACTGGTTTGCCAAGGCCCCGCAGACCATGACTATCATCAAGCAGAAAGTGAGCCCCATCGCGAAATTCATGACTCGGGTCGATGAATTACGCAACAACGCCGGCAATATCGGCGCCCAGGGTCGTTCACGGCCGGCGACCCAGGGTGCCCCTGCGGCACCCGCGACCGAGAGCGCGCCGGCACTGCTCTTGGATGTGGGCGGGTCGGCGATCGCGGCGCTCCTGACGTTTTTGATCGTCACGCTGTTCCTGCTGACAGGCGGCCCGCCCATGATGGCAAGAATGACGGCGGCCTTCGTTGACGATTTAAACGCAGCCAATGCGCTCAGTATCATCGAAAAGGTTCGAGGCGAAGTGGGGCATTTCTATCTCACGACGACTGCCATCAATATTGGAGTTGGAGTGGTGACGGGCCTCGCCATGTGGGCCTGGCACATGCCGAGTCCCTACTTGTGGGGAGCAATGGCCGCGATCCTCAACTACATTCCCTATGCGGGTCCCGGATCTACACTGCTGATACTCTCGCTCGTCGCGGTCGTCTCCTTCAACACCTTGGGCCCAGTTCTCGGCGTGGCCGGTACTTACGTTGTGATCGCCATGATTGAAGGACAATTGGTCCAACCGCTGCTGGTGGGCCGGCGCATGGAGCTCAACCCACTGTTGATCTTCTTAGGGCTTTGGTTTGGTGGTCTTTATTGGGGCATTGCGGGGATTGTTTTGGCCACTCCGACGCTGGTCGCTCTCAAAGTCATCGCGGAGAGCACCAAACGCGGCAGACCCATGATGGAATTCCTAGGTCCCAATAATCAAACTGCGGCCCGAGACGCCACACTGAAGAAGTTTGTGCGGCGACTCGAGGAAAGTAGCCCGCTGCCGCAGGGACGATAGCCGCATTCCGACCGGATGAATAACGACCCGCCACGACACCGGGGCCGTTACTGCAATCAGCAGCTCACAACCTATCAAGTTTAGATCTGCGCTCTAAGCAGCATGTGAAGGGTGGCGGCTAACAGGAACGCCGCCAGCACGCCGCCAAGGTACAGCACCGCGAACCAGCCGATCCGCGACCGCAGAGAAGAGTGCTCCGGCAGGTCCTTCATCAGTGATAGCCCTCGTCGCCGTGTCGGACTTTGCCGCGGAACACCCAGTAAGACAGCGCCGTGTAGCAAAGAATGACGGGCAGGATGATCACCATCCCGACGAGCACGAAAATCTGGCTTGAGCGAGGTGCCGAAGCGGCCCAGATGGTTAAGGTGGGCGGCACGATGTTGGGAAAGATGCTGATCAGCAGGCCGCTGTAGCCGAGAAAGATGACGGCTTCCATCAAGATGAACGCGCGCGCGTCGTGGCTGGAATCCGCCGAGCGGAAGATGCCGATGACGCAGGTCAACACCAGGAGCGGTACCGGCGAAAAATAAAGGAAATTGTGTCCGCCGAACCAACGTTGCGCGACCGCCGGCTGACCGAGCACGGTCCACAGGCTGACTACGCCGATGATTGCCAGCAGTACCAATGACAAAGGTTTCAGCAATATCCGCAGGCGCCGTTGCAGATCGCCATCGGTCTTCATGACGAGCCAACCGCAGCCGAGAGTCGCGTAGGTAGCGAGGAGTCCCAGCCCGCAGAACACTGAAAACGGCGACAGCCAGCCGAAAGCGTCGCCGGCAAACCGGCCGTCGACGATCTTGATGCCCTGCAGCAGTGTGCCGAGGATGATGCCTTGACAGAAGGTTGCCGTTCCCGATCCCATGATGAAGGCGAGATCCCACAGGTTCTGAGTGCGGCGTGCCTTGGCGCGAAGCTCGAACGCGACACCGCGAAAAATCAGGCCGCAGAGCATCGCGATCACAGGAAGATAGACGGCCGGAAGCAACGTGGAGTACGCGACGGGAAATACTCCGTAGAGGCTGGCCCCCCCGAGCACCAGCCACGTCTCGTTGCCGTCCCAGACCGGAGCGACCGTGTTCAGCATGACTTGTCGCTCACCTTCGCGATCAAAGAACGGAAACAGCAGGCCGATGCCGAGATCGAACCCATCGAGCAGCAGGTAGAGGAACACGCCGAGTCCGATGATGCCTGCCCAGATGATTGGAAGATCGATCGTCATGGCTGCCTCACTCGTCGATCGGATCGGTGGGCCGCGACATCGGTCGTCGGTCGAACTGCGCAATGCTCTTGTCGACGTCGCCCTGTACGCCGGCCGCCTGGTCGCCAATATGCGGTCCCTTCGCCATCAGCTTCAACATGTAGTAGATGCCTGAACCGAAGACGAGGAAATAGACAATGATAAAAATCAACAGCGACGTCCCGACTTGTTGCGAAGACAAAGGCGATACCGCGTCCGCGGTGCGCAGGACGCCGTAGACGACCCAGGGCTGGCGTCCCGCCTCGGTGGTGATCCAGCCCGCGAGCAATGCGATCAGACCGGACGGGCCCATCGCCAAGGCGAAGTGTTGGTACCAGCGGGTGTCATGGAGTTTGTTACGCAAGCGAAGTATCAGGCCGAGCAGGCCGAGCAGGAGCATCAGTAGGCCCATGCCGACCATGATGCGGAAGCTCCAGAAAACGATCGTCGAATCGGGGCGGTCTTCGGGCGCGAACTCCTTCAGACCGCGGATTTCGCCACTCCAGGTGTGCGTCAGGATCAGGCTGCCGAGATGGGGTACCGACAAGGCGTATTTGGTTCGCTCCTCCTTCATGTCCGGCCACCCGATGAGATTCAGTGACGTGCCGCCCCTCTCTGTCACCCAGAGGCCCTCGATCGCGGCGATCTTGGCCGGTTGGTACTTGAGCGTATTGAGGCCGTGAGCGTCCCCAGCGATCATCTGGATCGGCGCGGCTACGAGGATCATGCCTACTGCCATCGAGAATGACTTCGTGATGCTCTCGCTCCTGCGGCCGTTGAGTAGATGCCACGCGGCGCAGCCCGCCACGATGGTCGCTGCCACGATGAACGCCGCCAGCGACATATGAACGAGCCGGAAGGGGAACGAAGGATTGAAGACGATTTTCAGCCAGTCGAGCGGCACGATTCTGCCGTCTACGATCTCGAAGCCTTGAGGTGTCTGCATCCAGCTGTTCGAAGCAAGGATCCAAAACGTCGAGAACAACGTACCGAGTGCGACCAGCACCGTGGCTAGAAAATGCAGGCGTGCACCGACGCGCTTCCAGCCGAACAGCATGATGCCGAGGAAACCGGCTTCGAGGAAAAACGCCGTCAGGACCTCGTAGGTGAGCAGCGGCCCGTTGACCGAACCGGCGACGCGGGAGAAGCCGGCCCAGTTGGCGCCGAACTCGTAGCTCATCACGACGCCGGAGACGACGCCCATGCCGAAACCGACCGCGAAAATCTTCGACCAGAAGAAAAAGAGTTCGCGATAAACCAACTTGCCCGTTCGTAGCCAAAGGCCCTCGAGCACGGCGAGATAATTCGCGAGTCCGATGCTGATCGCGGGGAAGATGATATGGGCCGAAATCGTGAACGCGAACTGCAGCCGCGAGAGTACCAGGACGTCACTCGACTCGGGCATCAGACTTGCACTCCTTTGAGCCGATTGTATCATTCAGATCGGCGCCGGACGATGAAATGCTAGGACAATCGGTACTGCTGTCGGCCTCTTGTCCGGTCCCAATTTTTATAGTCCCTTTATGCGGCAGCTGGTTAGCCACATCAGCAATTGTATTGCTTTCCCGCATATACTGACCGGGAGCATGAAGGCCACGGCTTGGCGCAGAATGGCGCATCAAGGCGTGCGGGTTGCAAGGAATATGAACAAAAAAAACGGCCGTGGCAATATCGTGATCAACACGCAGCGGCGCCGTGGAATTTTCCGCCTCAGCCTGCTCGTGGCCTTGGGTGTCGTACTTCTCGGTGCGAGCACGGCGGCCTCCTATTACGTTGACGCGCTGTGGTTCGAATCGCTCGGGCTTGCGTCGGTCTTTTGGACGCGGCTCAGCCTTGAGGCTGCGACGTTCGCAGTCTTCGCGCTCACCACCTTCTTGGTGATCTACGGTGTGTTTCGAGTGCTGAAGCCGGACCATCTCGACGATGCGCTCGCCAGCAGGCTTCTCGTCAACCGCAGGTCGATGCGCCTGCCCATCGACCGTTTCCTCGAGCTGACAGGGCTCGCGTCGTCGTTGGCGTTGGCCGCCATCATCGGGTCGAGTATGGCGGCGAGCTGGATGACCTTGGCGCTCTACTGGCGCGCTCCGCATAGCTCGGGCATGCTCGATCCTATCTTTGGCCGGTCGCTCGACTTCTATCTGTTCACGCTGCCGGCTTTGCAGCTCATCTCCGGATGGCTCCTGACGCTCTCGGTCGTCGCGAGCCTCATTGCCGCGGCGTTCGTCGCGGTCATGGGCGGCGCAGGTATCTTGGGACAGTGGCGATCTTCCGCGGTGCAGACGGGGTTGTGGCGCGGCCTTTCAGGAAGCATTGCCGCATTCTTCGTGATGCTCGCGGTGCGCGCGTACCTCGGGCGCTTCGAGCTTCTGTTCCAAGAGGGCACCATCTTTTCGGGCGTTACCTACACCGATGCGCACGTCACCTTGGGCGGCACGCTGGTGGCGTGCGTGGCGCTCATCGTCGGCGCAGTCATCGCGTTGGCTGCCGCCGTTCGGGCACCGCAGCCGCGCTGGCTGCTGGCCGTGCCCCTTCCGGCCATCGCCTGCTATCTAATCGTCGGAGGCGTGCACTGGTATGTCAGCGGCTTCATCGTGGCGCCGAATCAGCTGGTGCGGGAGCGTCCCTTCATTGCCCACAATATCGAAATGACGCGGCGGGCCTACGCCCTCGACCGCATCGAGACGCACCCGTTTCCCGCCGATACGGGCGTCGAGGCGGTCGAGCCGGGCAGCAACCAGACGACGCTCGAGAACATACGGCTGTGGGACGGGCGTGCGCTGCAGGATACGCTGCGTCAGATTCAGGAGATTCGCACCTACTACGACTTTCCGGATATCGACATCGATCGATACGAGGTCGGCGGGACCGTGCGCCAGATGATGTTGGCCACACGCGAACTCAACGTGGAGAAGTTGCCGCAGAGCAGCCGCAACTGGATCAACGAGAAGTTGATCTATACCCACGGCTACGGGGTCACGATGAATCCGGTGAACGGCTTCACGCTCCGAAGGACTGCCGACGCTCGTCCTCAGCAATATGCCGGTACAGAGCACGACTCCCGGCCTCACCGTGACCCGTCCGGAGATCTATTTCGGCGAGCTCACCAACACGGACGTCTACGTGAAGACCCGCCAGAAGGAGTTCAATTACCCGCAAGGCGACGCCAACAACCTTACGTCCTACCAGGGGAACGGCGGCATTCGGCTGGGTGGGCTGGCTGCGCCGCACGCTGATCGCGCTCGATCGCGGCGATCTGGCGAAGCTGCCATTCAGCGACGATGTGACTTCCGAGAGCCGCTTGCTGATGCGTCGCCAGTTAAGCGAGCGCGTGCAGGAGCTTGCGCCGTTCCTCACACTCGACCCCGACCCCTACGTCGTGGTCGGCGAGGACGGACGCATCTACTGGTTGATGGACGCCTTTACCACCTCCGACGCGTACCCTTACGCGCGCCGGTATCAGGCTCGGGTCCGACAGCATCAACTACATTCGCAACAGCGTGAAGGTGCTGATCGATGCATACACCGGGCAGACGACATTCTATGTGTTCGATGCCGCACGATCCTGTCATCGCCGCCTACCGGTCGGTATTTCCAAGCCTGTTCACCGATGCGTCAGCGATGCCGGCCGCGGTGCGCAAGCATGTGCGCTATCCGGAGCTCATGCTAAACGTGCAGGCCGCAGATCTACGGGCTGTATCACATGACCAACCCCGACGTGTTCTACAATCGCGAGGATTTGTGGAGCGTCGCCACGGAAGTGCGGATGCCTGATCAGCGGCAGCAGGTCATGGAGCCCAACTTCGTGCTGATGACCCTGCCGGGTGAGCGGTCCACCGAATTCATCGCGATCCTGCCTTTCACACCGGCCAATCGCAATAACCTGATCGGCTGGATCGCCGGACGAAGCGATGGCGAACACTATGGCGAGGCCTTGGTCTATGACTTCCCCAAGACCAAGTTGATCGACGGACCTTCGCAGATCGAGGCGCGCATCGATCAGAATGCGCAGTTGTCCGGCCAGTTGACCTTGTGGAACCAGCAAGGCTCCCACGTGCACCGTGGCAGCCTCATCGTCATTCCCATCGGGCGGGCGCTGCTCTATGCCGAGCCCATCTACTTGCAGGCCGACCGCAGCCCCATGCCGGAGCTCAGGTTGGTAGTGCTGGCGGTTCAGGACCGCCTGGCTTATGGGCCGACATTCGAGTCGGCCATGGCTGCGCTGTTCGGGACAGGGCCCTCCACACTGAGCGCGCAAGTATCACCGAACGTGTCCACTGCACGGCCGGCGAACACGGCAACCCTCTCGGCCGCCGCTCCCGCCGCTCCCGCCGCTCCCGCGGACACCGACGCGCTGATCGCCGAGGCGGCCCGGGATTTCACTGAATATCAACAGCTCACTGCGGCGGGTAAGCTCGCGGAGGCAGGCGAAAAACTAGAGTCGCTGAAGCGCGCTCTGGAGCAACTGCAGGCTCGGCACCATTGATCGCGTGGCCGATGAAGCTCGTCAGTGAAGGCGCCACGGACCGATAAGTCGATTCAACGCTTGTGGCCGGCAATGTCACCGGTCTCAGCCCCATAAATGCGCGCAAGAAGTTGATTGAAAGCGGACAGGCGTTCTTGCTCAGTCGGCGGGATGGCGCCTTCCTCCTGCAGGATTGCAATGAGCTTGGTCGGAGCCGCGCGCTTATCGCCGACGATCTCAACGTGCCCGGCACGCACCTCCACCCGCCGTTCACGTCTATCGGTTTCGACGATCGAATTGCGTTGTTCAGCCAATGAAAAAATCTCATCCTCCTCCACGCAGCGACCGCCTTCTTCGCGCCGGCATGTCCCGCGCTCGTCAGTATCGATCTTCAGAAACTTGCTGACTTGCGGGATAAGCGCGCCAGGCTCGCGGATGAAGCGTGATGAGTACGTGATATCTGCCCATTTGGCGCCCGTACCCGCATAGCAGCCCAGTGGCAACAGGCCCAGAGTGAGCGGGTAGAGCCACATTTTACCGCAAGTTTGTGCCGCTTCGATTCCGCTAAAAGGGCCCGAAATAGTCACCAGACGCAAGTCAGCCCCGCGGCTCGCCGGCTCGAGGGATAAATCGGTGAGCGACTTGTGGGCAATCAGCGCTCCTTGACTGTGACCGATGACAGTGATCTGCGGCGCACGAGCTTGTGCGACCAGCAAATCGATCGCGCGGCGCAGTTGCGTAGCACTGTGCGTAAGCCTGGCACGGTCGTCATAGTTGAAGCAGACGGTCTGCTGGCCGTGGAAGGCCAACACCTGGGCTAGGCCGCGAAATTGGCCTGATGAGCCAAAACAGCCATGCACCAGCACATCAACGGGCTGGCTTTGCTTGAGATGAAGGCTGTGATCCGGATTGTCGGTGCAAGGCGTCAGCCCGGGGATATTGAGTGTAATGTTAGTTGTCGGCAGGCTGCCCGGCTCCATTTGGTAGAAGCCTGGGCGCACAAATTCTCCATGGGCAGCGCGAATCGCCGCGCCCAGATAGCCGTAACTTCTTGGTTCTACTATTGAACGACACGGCGGGCCTGCGTCGGCAGTGCCGTAAATACGTCGGTACCAAAGCTCTGCAGCCGAGGCGCGCCCGCATAGCCGAGATGCGGCAACCCGAAGAAATCCTCGACTGTGCGCAGCAAGCTGTAATGGTTATAGGGCGTCGCCGACGTCGTGCCTGGCGCGATGAACGGCGACAACAGCACGGCGCCGATCCGTCCACCGCCCGGGCCAAATTGTCCGGGCGCCGGCCGCCCCGTGAGGCCCTGTTCGTCGCAGCAAGCCAATGCATCGGTGCCCTCGTCGAACGTAATGATCAATAGGCCATCCTGTCGGAAGGCCGGCGAAGCCAGGATGCGCGGAACCCAAACGCGCAGAAACCCATCGGCCGAAATCAGACCGCCCGGCTCGCCGTTCTTGCACGGAGCGTCGTGGCCATCGTGGCAGAGATTTGGCGTGATAAACGCGAAGTTCGGCGTCGCGGGGATCTGCTTCAGGTCCTGTACGAGGCGATCCAGGGTAACGACATGCTGGGCGCAGCGTACGGGATCATCGATGATTGAATGGAAATACACGAACGGGTCGTGCTTGTCGGCGTACTGGTCGTGCGCAGTGGCATAATTGGTGTGATCCACGGCACCGATGGTGACGTGTCCGCAGCTGGCGGATTCGCGCGAGGGGTCCAAGCCCATGTCCTCCATGTAAGCCTTCCAGTCCAGGGCTGCACCGTCGATCTGCTCGGCGACAGTCTTGACGTCGGCCGGGTAAATGCACCCCACGCCTAGCGCTTGCCCGTTCGCATCCAGTCCTGGGGCACTGCGCAGGAATTCGCTGTATACATTGCAGTCGCCCTGCGTGCCGGAATTCGGCGCCTGCCCGCTGATCATCGCGATGTAATTGTCCAGGCTGTAGTGGCCGATGCCGAAGTACTGCGGCAGCAACGCGCCTTGCTTGGTGAGTTCGCCTGCAAGATAAGGCGCCGGCGAATGTTCACCGAAGGTCGTTATGTACGGTTCATTCTCCAGCACGATCAAAAACACATGCCGCACCGGTGCCGCACCCGATGGAGTCAGGGGCGAGCCTCTGACCGGATTCACGGCGCAGGCACACAACCACAGCATCGACGCCAGCAGCAGTCGGCGCCCCCGTCGGTTCAGGGATGCGTGGTGGGGTTTGTCGACGCGAGCGATCAGTTCGGACATGATTTTCTTGACGGTGTTCATGGAAACGGATGTCCAGACTGCGGCAAGCAGCTGGGGATAGAGAGAGAACATGCCATCACCGAATCCCTCAGCCACTATGTCTATCGGACGATCTTCCGTGACGAGGTCAATCTGCATCTGCCGGTCAGCTATCGACCATGTGCCCAAGTTGTTTCTTGACGGCTCGAAGAATATCGGCTGAGCCTGAGTCGTCAACATCGCGGATCGCGCGCGACAGGGCGAGCCCGCCAACCATCGCCGCGAACATGAAAACGGCTCGGTCATGGCCATGCTCCGCGCCTACCGCTTCGAGGCTCTCACCCGCGAGCGCGACGAAGCGATCGACACCTCCACGAAAAGCTGTTTGCACCTCCGCCGGTTGGCGCGGAATCTCCGATACCAGCGCCGCCGCTGGACAACCCTGTTCCGGATGGTCTCGGTGTTCCGTCGAAAGATATCGCTTCAAGAACTGCGGGGCGGACAGGCCTGTGAACTCGCGCAGGCACTCCGCGAAAGCACACTTCATTGCCTCGGTCGTAAGCGCATCCTTTGACCCAAAATGATTATATAGGGCGCCATGAGTCAGGCCCGAAGCCCGGGCGACATCGGCGATGCTGGTCTGGTCGAGCCCGCGGCTTCTCATCTGGGTGGAAGCTGCTTGCAGAATCGCATCGCGATTGTCGGATGCCTGGGACTTAGAAACCTTCATTGACGCGGACCATGGTTGACCTCTTGAGCTTGACTTTAATCATTACGACGGTTATTAATATTATCATTATGATCGTAATCATAATAAAAGCCCCCGCCAAAATCAACGGTGACGGTGCTTTTTGGGTCCTTAAACGTTTTGAAAGAGGTCAAACATGAAAATTCAAGGTTCTGTGGCTCTGGTTACCGGGGCCAATGGCGGGATCGGGCAGGCGTTCGTTCGTGAGTTGCTGAAACGCGGCGCAACAAAGATTTATCTTGGCGCGCGTGACCCGGCATCACTGCGCGGGCTATTCGCCGAGTCGAATAAGCTCGTTCCCATCGCGCTGGATGTCACAAATGCGAAGCAAATCGAGGCGGCCGCAAAGTCCGCTTCGGATATCACGCTTCTGATCAACAACGCCGGTACGGCCGCCTTCAGCGGCGCGCTGGCAGCGAAGGACACGTCGGCGGCACGTCAGGAGATGGAGGTCAATTACTTTGGGGTTCTTGCCCTGACGCAGGCGCTCCGCGGCACTCCTGCTCTTCGCAGCGGCGGGGCCATCGTCAACGTCCTGTCGTTCCTTGCGCTGGTGACCCTGCCCGTTGCGGGGACCTATTCAGCGTCAAAGTCGGCCGTGCTGGCGCTTACCCGCACGCTGCGTGCCGAGTTGAAATCACGAGGTGTGCAGGTGGTTGGCGTACTACCGGTGCAGACGGATACACCGGCCTACGCCCCATTGCCGGAACCGAAGCTCAAGCCCGAGGAAGTGGCGGCGGGCGCGCTTGATGGCCTCGAAGCCGGGGAGGAAGAGGTATTCCCCGGAGCACTCTCTCGTGGCGCGGCCGATGCGTTCAAGAACGATCCCGCCGCCCTACAGGCCCGTATGTCCACAGTTGTTCACGCGATCGACTAAGGAGCCGGCGATTGACTTGCGGCTCAAGCAATGGCGCCCCAGCTGGCAAGAACACCCCCCAGCTGGGGTGCACATGGCCTTGGTTGTTTTACTCAAGATTGGAGAATCATCATGAATTCACGCATTTCTATGAAAACTTTAAGTCGCCGTTTGATACTGATATCTGCGGCAATCCTAATCAATGCCAATACTGTGCTCGCCGCGAACCACGGCGCCGACCCTCAGATGCAGGCGAGAGATCTTCTCGCCGGAACCGTCGGGGGGAGGTCCAAGTTTTTAGATAAATCACTCCCCACTTCGGCTGATACTCATCAACAATCGTACCCTGAGCCGCAGATACAGGCGCGCCAGCTCATCTTGGGAAACTCAAGCGTCGAGGTAGGTCGGAAATTCGCAGTTCTGTCGGAGACAAACGAAGCAGTACCGGTGTCTGCGCGACGGATTGGTTCCGCCCATACCGATCCGCAGGAATCGGCGCGCCGGATGATTTTGGGGGCAGCCGACTACGGCCAAGAGAGCGGGCGCATGCGTCTCAGCGGCATTCAGAAATTCGAAAAATAGTGGCTTCGAGACGCACAGGGATCGTGCGTCTGAGTTTGGCGGCCAACCCTTCGCGGCATTGTGCACATTCGTCCAAATGCGACAATTTTCTTCAATTGGCCAGCCGCCACATTCGGTACTGTGCAGCCACCTAAGAGGCCAGTGAAGGTGTAGCCATGAATCCGCGATCGATGCGCCCCACGAACGAACCCAGGACCGCCACCGCCATGGTCGCTGCAACGGCGGCCGACGCGGCGTCGCGCACCCCTATCGCCGTTCTGGAGGAGTTGCTTACTCATTCAATTCGCCTGCGCGATCTATATAAGAACGCGCGCTGGCAAATCCCGAGCGGTCAGTTCGGTGGATTACGCCGGATATTGGACGACCACTACAAGGAACAGCTCAGCCTCATCGATGTCATTATCGATCGGATACGCGTCCTCGGCGGGGCTGTCGGCGTATTCGCCAGTGAATTCCTTCAGAGTCCCCCATCCTGTCGTCTACGAGGCCCAAGGGGGCTCAATCGGCTGTTACACGACTTCTTCGATGCGCATGAGTCAGTCCTCAGCGCGGCACGTCCGCACGACGCGAATGACGATCAGTCTGGGGTGCGCGACTTCGCAGTAGGCCAGGTCGTGCTGATCAACGAGCAGCAGTGCGAGTCAATCAACGGAGTGTTGAAAAACGAACTTCCGCTGAGATTTCGACAGATGGATTTCTGAAAACATCATTGGGTAAGGAGTGATTGTCAATCTATCTGCGTCAGTGATACCGTCCGATCATCGAAAACGATTGTCATATTCACCCTTAGCGCCGCGGGGCGTGTCCGAATTGGACTACATTCGGTTCAGACTGTAGCCGCTCTCCCGCTTCTGTTTATTTTTGTTTAATCTATCGCGAAATGGTGGCCGGTTGGCACTGGCGGCCGGCCCAATTACACACAACTCCAATCATCAAAAACCCAAGGTGAAACAAACTCATGCGTGGACTTAAATCTCTGATGCTGACTGCCGTTGCCGGCGGCTGCTTTGCAGCAATCGCCCCCGCGGCAGAGGCCCAGGTGAGCGTCAATATCGGCGTGGCACCTGAATGTCCTTACGGTTACTACGACGTCGCTCCTTATGGCTGTGCTCCTGCCGGCTACTACGGCCCGGAATGGTTCACCGGGGGCGTGTTCATCGGTGCCGGCCCGTGGTTTCATGGCCCCGCCAACTTTCACGGCCACGTCAACAATTCCTTTCACCCAGAGCACGGCTATACCGGACCCATGCCGGCCCGTGGCGAGAAGCCCGCGCCGGAGAAACGGGTTAACGCCGCTCACTTCAAGGGGAACGAGGTGCGGGATGGACGTGGCCATGTCGCTGGGGACAAGCGTTAGCCTGATGTTGACCACTTAGTGGCATTCACCCGGGAGGCTAAGATGCGGCCCGGCAACTGTTCCCCGTTGCCGGGCCGCATCTTAGCCTCCCGGGCGAAGCCTCCTGCCAGTCCACATCACTGCGCCAAAGGCCACTCGAACTGCTGCGGCTGCGCGGTGAGGTACCTCGGCCCAGTGCGCACGGTCAGGGGGGATAAGAGGCTGGACGCCAACTGCTGCCTTTACGTTGGCGTCCAGCCTCTTATCCCCCCTGACCTTGTGAACCGGTCAACATCACCGTGCCGAGGTACCAGTCGGATGCTGCGACGCTCGGCAGCAACAATGTCAGCAAAATAATGAGCTGCCTATGCCGCGATATGATCGTCATCAGTCCTCAAGGATAGAATTCCCTCGCGATTTCGCTCAACAACCCCGTTACATAGCCGCTGAACGAGCGCCACACCTCGAGGTGAAACGCATCGTCGCCGGTGCGCCAGAGCACGATATCGGCCTTCGCCAGTACGGTTCGCGTGCACATGGCGACGGGAAATTCGCCGAGATCCAGGTCCAGCGGACAGGCCCCGTTCAAAATCGTCGCCGCATGCGGGCCGCTCACTTCGAGCCCGAATTGCCGATGACCGATATTGACCAGGGCATGCGGCATGTCGCCGAGGGCGCGCTCGATCGCTTCGGCGGCTACATGTTCCGATTCCGCGATGTCCGCGTCCGTCCCGTCGGCGCGCCCGAGCAGCAGGTATTCGTCGGGCCCAAGCCACAACGTCGCACGCGCTCCTTCGACCACGGCGCGGCAGGGTTCCTCGGCAAAGCTCACGCCCCAAGCGGGCGCCGTCGCCCGGCGCGCAGCGGCGTCGGCATGCAGAATGAAGCGCAGTGCGGGCGGTGTGGCCTTCAGCCATTCGGCGGCCGGCGCCGCCGGCGGACTGCGTGTCGCGGCCTCAAGCATTGATGCGTGCTCCGGTTGGATCGTAGAAAACCGATGAAGTCACTTCGACCTCCAGGTCGCCGCCGGGCATGGGTACATACAGAGTTTGCCCGAGGCGCGCCCGGCCGCCCGCAACCACGGCCAAGGCGATCGAATGACCGAGCACGCTGCTGGCATAGGAGGAGGTGACGTGGCCGATCAGTTTCATCGGCGGACTCTGGCCCGGCTTTTCTGCCACTTGCGCGCCTTCCTCGATCACGACCTTCGGGTCCTTGGTGCGCAGGCCGACGAGTTGCTTGCGATCGGCTGCCTTCATCGATGCGCGTTCCAGGGATCGCTTGCCGACGAAATCCGCTTTGTTCTTGCCGATGGCCCAGGTCAGCCCGGCGTCGTCGGGCGTCACGGTGCCGTCGGTATCCTGGCCGATGATGATGTAGCCCTTTTCTGCACGCAGCACGTGCATGGTCTCGGTGCCGTATTCAGTCATGCCATGCGCCTTGCCCGCGGCATAGACCGCCTCCCAGACACTGAGCCCGAAGTCCGCCGGCACGTTGATCTCGAAACCGAGTTCACCCGTGAAGCTCACGCGAAACAGCAGCATGGGCGCGCCGCAGATCTTGCCGCGCGCTACGCTCATGTGCGGCCACGCCGCGGCGCCGATGTCGATTCCCTCCACCAAGGTTTCGAGCACACGACGCGAGTTCGGGCCCTGCACGGCGATCACGGCCCATTGCTCGGTGGTGGAGGTGAGCCACACTTTGAGGTCGGGCCATTCGGTCTGGCGATAGTCCTCCATCATGGCGAGCACGCGCGGCGCGCCGCCCGTCGTCGTGGTTACGTGAAAGCGGTCGGTAGCCGTGCGCGCCACCACGCCGTCATCATAGATGAAGCCGTCTTCGCGAAGCAATATCCCGTAACGCGAGCGGCCGACCCCTAAATTGGACCAGTTGTTCACATACAGGCGGTTCATGAATTCCGCCGCATCGGGGCCCACGACTTCGATCTTGCCGAGCGTGGAGGCGTCGAATATTCCGCAGGCACTGCGCACTGCGAGGCATTCGCGAGCCACCGCGGCATGCATGTCTTCGCCGGCGCGCGGGAAATACCGGGCGCGTTTCCACAGGGCGACATTCTCGAACACCGCGCCCCTGGCCTGAGCCCATGAGTGCGTGGGTGTGGTGCGCACCGGATCGAACAGATCGCCGCGAGATATGCCGGCCATGCTGCCGAAGGAGATGGGTGTGAAGGGCATGCGAAACGTGGTCAGGCCGACTTTGGGCAGGGCCACATCGAGGCTCTTGGCGACGATGGCCATGGCGTTCAGATTCGATGTCTTGCCCTGATCGGTGGCCATGCCGGTCGTGGTATAGCGCTTCACATGCTCGATGGATTGAAAGCCTTCGCGGGTGGCCAGAGCCAGGTCGCGTGTCGTCACATCGTGCTGCCAGTCGACGAAGGACTTGTCGCGGCTCGGCGGATTCGCCTGGGGCAGAGCGCCGAGATAGGCATGGCTCGCGCGCTTCGGCGCTTCTACGATGAAGCGGCGTAGGCCTTGATTCGGCTGTGGGACGGACGCCGTGCCGCACGCGGCGCCGTCCGCCAGCACGTCGGCCAGATCGTAGACTCCGCGGCAGGCGCCCGCCGAGCGTTCGCATTCCGCCGATGTACCCGGCACAAAGGCCTCGAGATTTTCATTCCATCGCAGCTTGCCGCGCGATTGAGAAAACAGGTGCACACTGGGGGTGAAGCCGCCCGACATCAGCAGCGTGTCGCATTCGATGTGCCGTCCGGTGCGCACTTGCCCGTCGCGGACCTGGCCGAGAGAGACGGCGCTGACCCGCAAGTCTCCCGCGGTGCCGAGAACGGTCGAGTCCGTCAGAATATCGATTCCGGCGCGGCGGGCGGCGTCGGGGAGGGCGCCCGACGCTTCGGAGCGCAGATCTGCGATCGCGGCGATGGCGATGCCGGCGGCGTGCAGATCGAGAGCTGCCTGATAGGCCTCGTCGCCGGAAGTCACGACCACGGCGCGTGTGCCGATGCGCACGCCATAACGATTCAGGTAGGTGTGTGCAGGCGCCTGCCAGCAGAATTCCCGGTCGATCGTTGCCCGGGAAAACCAATGGGCGTTCGATCGCGCCGGTGGCCAGTACCACCGACTTGGCGCGAATCTGCCACAGCCGCTCGCGCGGCTGACCTTGCGGAGGGCTCGCCAGATGATCGTTGAGGCGCTGATTGAGGCCGACGAGATTGTGCGGAAAGTAGCCGAAGGCCGTGGTGCGTGCGAGTAATGTGACGCGGCCGTTTTTCGCCAGGGATGCAATGGCTCGCTGCAGCCAGGTGCTTGCGGCCTGCCCGTCGATCAGCGCGTGGGTTTCGGCGAGCAGGCTGCCGCCGAACTCGGATGTTTCATCGCAGAGAATGACCCGGGCGCCGCTGTCCGCAGCAGCCAGCGCCGCCGCAATCCCTGCGGGCCCCGCGCCGATGACCAGCACGTCGCAATGCGCGTAGCGCTGCGCATAGCGGTCCGGATCGGCTCGAGTGGGCGCGCGGCCCAGGCCGGCGGCGCGGCGGATGATGGGCTCGTACAGCGCCTTCCATGCCTTGCGCGGCCACATGAAGGTCTTATAGTAGAAGCCGGCGGGAAAGAACGCCGACAGTTTGTCATTGATGCGGCCGAAGTCCTGCCGCAGGCTCGGCCAGCGATTTTGGCTCTCGGCAACCAGGCCCTCATACAATTCGACTTGAGTGGCGCGCAGGTTCGGGGTCACGCGGGCCGCGTCGCGGCTCACGGTCACCAGCGCATTCGGCTCCTCAGATCCGGCGCCGAAGATGCCGCGCGGCCGGTGATACTTGAACGAGCGGCCGGTCAGGTGCACGCCGTTGGCCAGCAGGGCGGAAGCCAGGGTATCGCCGACGAGCCCCGCGTAGGATTGGCCGTCGAAGGTGAATCCGATGCGCCGCGTACGGTCGACGCGCCCGCCATCGGCAGTGCGCAGACCGGCATCCGCGGCCCGAGTACCGTCCATCGCCGTGCTCATGAGGCACTCCCGCCCGGCGCGTTCGGTGCAGAGGGCGCACTGGTCACGGTGAGCGTGGGTTGCGGCTCGCCGGTCTTGTAGAACGCCAGGAAATGATCGGTGGTCGTGTCGCGCAGCGCATTGAAAAACCGCCCGCAGCCGCGCGCATGCCGCCAGCGTTCCGCGTACACGCCCTTGGTGTTGATGCGCATGTACAGATATTCCGCCCAAGCCTGGTCGTCGAGGTTCGAGGGCTGATTCGGGCGCACCAGATGCGCCTGGCCGCCATAGGTGAATTCGATTTCGGGGCGCTTACCGCAGTAGGGGCAGACAATGAGCAGCATCGGTTATCTCAATGAGCCACGGCGGCTGCCGCGGCTTCGTCGATCAAGTATCCGTCGCGGAAGCGCTCGATGGTGAACGGCGCGTTGATGGGGTGCGGTTCGTCGCGTGCGATGGTCCAGGCAAACACATGCGCGGAGCCAGGCGTGGCCTTGAATCCGCCGGTACCCCAGCCGCAATTGACGTACAGGCCGGGCACCGGCGTCTTGGCGATGATGGGCGAACGGTCCGGCGTCACGTCGACGATGCCGCCCCAATTGCGCAGCATCCGCAGGCGGCGGAAGTTGGGGAATAGTTCGCAGATCGCGTCCAATGTGTGCGTGTTGACGTGCAGGGCGCCGCGCTGGGTGTACGAGGTGTAGGCGTCGGTGCCTGCGCCGATGACCAGTTCGCCCTTGTCCGACTGGCTGATGTAGGCGTGAATGGTGTTGGACATCACGACGCAGGGAAAAATCGGCTTGATGGGCTCGGACACCAATGCCTGCAGCGGGTAGCTCTCCAGGGGAACATGCACGCCGGCCATGGCCATGATCACGCTGGTGTGGCCCGCCGCGGAGACCCCCACCTTGCGCGATTGGATCACGCCGCGAGTCGTTTCCAAGGCTTCGACGGCGCCGGCGGCATCGCGCCGAATGCCCGTCACTTCGCAATTCTCGATGATGTCGACACCCAGCGCGTCGGCCGCGCGCGCGTAGCCCCAGGCAACGGCATCGTGGCGCGCCGTGCCGCCGCGCCGCTGCAGCGCCGCGCCGAGCACCGGATAGCGGATGTCGTCGGCGATGTTGAGGGGCGGACAGAATTCCTTGGCTTGCGGCCGGCTCGAGCCACTCATTGTCGACTCCGTTGCAGCGGTTCGCATGCACGTGCCGTTTGAACACTTGAATATCATGCACGGTGTGCGCCAGCATCATGACGCCGCGGGGCGAGAACATGACGTTGTAGTTGAGCGCTTGCGAGAGGTCTTCCCACAACTTCACCGAATGATCGTAGAGCGCCGCGCTCTCGTTGAACAAATAGTTCGAGCGGATGATGGTGGTATTGCGGCCGGTGTTGCCGCCGCCGATCCAGCCCTTCTCCAGCACGGCAATATTGGTCAGGCCATGTTCCTTGGCCAGATAGTAGGCCGCGCCCAAGCCATGGCCGCCGCCGCCGACGATGATGGCATCGTAGCGCGGCCTTGGGCTCGGGCTTGCGCCATTGCTTCTGCCAGCCGCTATGACGCGAGAGACCGCGCCAGATCAGCGACAGTCCCGAGAATGATTGCCTGCTCATGTCGCGAGGATTGCCCTAGGCCCTCAAGTCCTTGTTCTCCGGATCATACGGCGAATCGACGAGCACCGTCGCCCGCTTGCGCTCGCCCGAGAATCTCGATCTCGATGCTGCTGCCGACCGCCGCAAATTCCGGCTTGATGTAGCCGAGTCCCAAGCTCTTCCTCAAGGCGTGCCCGTAATAGCCCGCGGTGGCGCGGCCGACGATATTGCCTTTGAGATCGAACAGCGGCTCATTGCCGAGCGGGTCGGCATCCGTGACGCCGTGTACCTCGAAGGTGACGAAGCGATGCGGTACGCCGGCCTTGAGCTGCTTCTCGAGCGCCTCCTTGCCGATGAATGCGCCCTTGTCCATGCGCACGAAGCGGTCGAGCCCCGCCTCGAAGGGCGTGTAGTCGGGGGTCAGGTCGCTGCCCCACATGCGATAGGACTTCTCCAGCCGCAGCGACTCCATGGCGCGCATGCCGGCCATGCCGATGTTGAATTCCGCGCCGGCGGCGAACAGCGCGTCGAACAGGTGATGCGCGTACTCGATCGGGAAATGCAGCTCCCAGCCGAGCGCGCCGACGAAGTTCACGCGCAGCAGGTACACATCGGTGGCGAGGCCTACTTCGGCACACCTGGCCGGTGAGCCAGGGGAAGGCCGCATTGTCCAGCGGCGCATCCACGAGCTTGGCCAGCACATCGCGCGAGCGCGGGCCCGGCGACCACGAAGCAGCCGCGGCTCATCGTGATATTGCGCAGGGTGACGCTGCCGTCCTGCGGCAGCATCTGCTGCAGGTAGTCGCTGTCGTAGCGCTCGGCGGCGCCGGCGCTCACTACATAGAAGTGCTGCTCGGCGATCTTGGTGATGGTGAATTCGGAGCGGATGCCGCCGCGGCGGGTGAGCGCGTGGCACAGCGCGATGCGGCCGATCTTGGTCGGGCACCTTGTTGGCCACCAGGCCATCGAGCCAGGCTTCCGCGCCCGGACCCCGTCACTTCGTGCTTGGTGAAGGGCGTCAAGTCGATGACCCCCACGTGCTCGCGCAGCCGGCGCACTTCGTTGCCGACGTGCTCGAAGTAATTCGAGCGGCGGAAGCTCCATTGATCCTTCGCCGGCACGCCGGGCGGTGCGAACCAGTTGGCGCGCTCCCAGCCGTAGCGCTGGCCGAACACCGCGCCCATGCGCGCCAGCTTGTCGTACACCGGACTGGTCTTGGCGGGCCGCGCGTCGGGGCGCTCCTCGTCCGGAAAGTGAATGACGAAGACGTTGCGATAGGTTTCCTCGTTCTTCTTCACCACGTAGCGCTTGCTGGTGTAGGGCCCATAGCGGCGCGGATCGACCGCCATCATGTCGATGCCGGGTTCGCCCTCGACTATCCATTCGGCGAGCTGCCAGCCCGAACCGCCGGCGGCGGTGATGCCGAAGCTGTGGCCCTCGTTGAGCCACAGGTTGCGCGCGCCCCAGGCGGGGCCGATCAGCGGGCTGCCGTCCGGCGTATAGGCGATGGGCCCGTTCACGATGTCCTTGATGCCGCAGGTGGCGAGCGAGGGCACGCGCCGCTGCGCTGCCTCGACATGCGGCAGCAGCCGTTCCAAATCACCCTCGAACAGGCTCTTGCCGAACCAATCGGGCACGCCGTCCGCGAAGCGCGCCGGAGCGCCGGCTTCATAGGGTCCCAAGATCCAGCCCATGCGCTCTTCGCGCAGATAATAGGACTGGTCCGATTCGCGCAGCACCGCGAGTTCGCGCCCGCCGCCCTGGCGATAGGCTTTGAGTTCCGGCGATTCGTCGTACACGATGTATTGATGCTCGACCGGAATCGAGGGCACGTTGAGGCCGAACAGGCGTCCGGTCTGCCGTGCATAGTTGCCGGTGGCGCAGACCACGTGCTCGGCGACGATGTCGCCCTTGTTGGTGGTCAGGTGCCATTCGCCCGAGGGCGTGCGCTTGACCGCGGTGACTTCGGTTTGCTCGTAGATTTCCGCGCCGCGGCTGCGCGCGCCCTTGCGCAGCGCCATGGTCAGGTCGGCCGGCGCGATGTGCCCATCGTCGGGGTGATAGAGCGCGCCGATGAGCTTCGGCGTTCCCACGCCGTCGCCGAGTTCGACCAAGGGCCAGAGCTCGCGCACCTGCTGCGGTCCGATCACTTGGAAGGGCACGCCGATGGTGTTCGCCGTGCCGCAGTACTTCTGGTACTCGTCCATGCGGTCGCGGCAGGTCGCAAGCCGCAGGTTGCCGGTCACGTGAAAGCTCACATCCTGGCCGGTCTCGGCGGGCAGCCGCTTGTACAGATCCACCGAATACTTGTGCAGCTGGCCGACCGTGTAGCTCATGTTGAACAGCGGCAGCAAGCCCGCCGCATGCCAGGTGGAACCGGCGGTCAGTTCTGCGCGCTCGAGCAGCACCACGTCGGTCCAACCTTTCCGGGCCAGGTGGTAGAGCGTGCTGACGCCCACCACACCGCCGCCAATGACCACGACGCGGGCATGAGTTTTCATCGAGATCTCCCCAACGCAAATGCGCCAGGCAGTGTAACCAGCGGGCTGCCGAACAATAGGCCAATTGCGACAATCACTTATGGAAATGCGCCAGGCCGTTCAAAAAAGACGGCCGGGAGCCCGGTCCGAAGGCAGAACTGCGTCGGAAAAACGACAACAATATGTCGGAAAGAGACAAGACAGGGGGCGCCGGTGGCATACTAGCCAGGTCCATCCTTAAGGCTGTTCGTCCATCGGAGGCACCTTGGAAACCCCGGCCGTCGCTGCGCAAGTGCAAGTACGCATTTCTGACCTTGCCGAACTATTCCCTGATCGCGGTCGCCAATGCGCTCGAGCCGCTGCGCATGGCGAACCGCTTGGTTGGCAAGGAGGTCTACGAATGGTCGATCATCAGCATGGACGGACGCAGCACGGACGCCAGCAGCGGCCTGAGTCTGTCGCCCACCGGCGCTCTCGAGAAGCTGGGACCGGTCGATATCCTGTTCGTCTGCGGCGGCATCAATGTTCGCGAGGCGGTGTCGCCGGCGCTGCTTACCGCGCTTCGGCGGCTCGCCGATCGGCGCGTGCCGCTCGGCGCCCTGTGCACCGGGGGCTATGCGCTCGCGCGTGCCGGCCTGCTCGATAATTTCAGCGCGACGATTCACTGGGAGAATCTGTCGGCCCTGCGCGAGGAGTTTCCGCGGGTTCGAATCAGCGATCAATTGTTCACCATCGACCGCGACCGCTTTACCTGCTCCGGAGGCACGGCGCCGCTCGATCTCATGCTGAATCTCATCCAGGCAAAGCTCGGGCCGCGGATTTCGCAGCTGGTCTCCGAGCAATTCATCGTCGATCGCGTGCGCAAGGATACGGATCGCCAATACATACCGTTGCGGGCGCAAGTGGGCGTCTCGCACCGCGGCTTGATCCGGGTGGCGCAGCTCATGGAGGAGAACATCGAGAAGCCGCTGTCGCTGGAAAAGATCGCCAAGTCCACGGGCCTCTCGCGCCGGCAAATCGAGCGCCTGTTCAAGCGCGATTTGAACTGCGTGCCGAAGCATTACTACCTCGAAATGCGCCTGCGGCGCGCGCGCGAGCTGCTGCTGCAGACCGCGATGCCCATCATGGACATCACCACGGCCTGCGGCTTTCAGTCGCCGCCGCATTTCTCGAAGTGCTACCGCATGCAGTTCGGTCATCCGCCGAGCGCGGAGCGCAAGATCGGCGATAAGCGCCTGCCAGGACGCGATGGCCCGGCCCAGGACGGCCAAGTTCGGGATGGCCAGGTCCGGGACAGCCAAGTCCGAGACAGCACGGGCCGCGATGCGAACGAGCCCGAAGCGGTCGCGACTTAGCGCGCAATCGTTATTTCCGTGCAGGAACGAGCGCAAGCAGAATTGCGGGCCGCATACACCCAGGGGCTGACGGAGCTGCGCGCGGGACGGTTCGCGAGCGCGGAGCGCACTCTGCGCGCGATCCAGGCATCGGCACCCGGCGAAATCAACAGCCTGCGGCTGTTGGGCGCGGCTCTGCTCGGGCAGGGCAAGGTGGCACCCGCGCTCGAGATTCTCGGGCAGGCGGTGACCGCCGCTCCGGGCTTTTGGCAGGCGCGCACCGATTTGGCGCGCGCCTTGCGAGCTGCCGGACGTTTCGAGGAGGCACGCGAGGAGCTGCGCCAGGTAGTCGCGGCCGCGCCTGGGCTGGATGCGGCGTGGCTCGCCTACGGCGATGTGCTGGTGGACCTCGAAAAATATACGGACGCCCGATTTGCGTACGAGAGGGCGCGGCTCACCGACCCGCATCATCGGCGAATCGAGGAGGCGAGCGGGGCGCTCGTGGCCGAGGACCGCAAAACCGCAGAGACCTTGTTTCGCGAGATCCTGAAAATCGATGCGAGCCATGTGCGTGCGCTGTGCGGCCTGGCGGCGGTCTCGCTCACGGTCAGCCGCGGCAGGGATGCCGAACGGCTCTTGAATCACGCCCTCAAGCAAACCGCGCACCTGCCGCTCGCCTGGCGGGGTTTGTGCCAGACCATGGTGGACCTTGGGCGGCTGCCCGAAGCGGAGGCGGCGGTACGACGATTGCTGAAAATAGAGCCCGAGAATCCCAAGAACTGGGTGCTCCTCGGGAACGTCTGCGGGCGCCTCATGCGCCAGCCGGATGCGCTGATCGCCTTCGAGCAGGCGATGCAGCTGAATCCGGCCGAAGTGCGCCTGCCGCTGTCGATAGGCCATTTGCACAAGACTCTCGGCCATCGGCGCGAATCCGAGGCGAGCTACCACGCCTGCCTGAAACTGGACCCGGCATTCGGCGAGGCCTATTGGAGCCTCGCCGATCTGAAGAACTACGTCTTCAGCGATGGTGAGGTCGCCGCGATGCAGGCTCTGCTGAAGGGCGAGGGTGGTGAGGACAACGATCAGGCACAGCTGCACTTTGCCCTCGCTCGTGCCCTGGAGCAGCGCACGCATTACGCGCCGGCCTTCGAACACTATGCGCTCGGCAACGCCCGGCGCCGCAAGACCTCGCCCTTCGACATCGCCCTCTTCGAGAATAAGACGCAGCGCGTCCGCGCCTGCTTCGATGCCGAATTTTTCGCGCGGCGCGTTGCTGCGGGGCATCCTGATCCGGCGCCGATCTTCATCGTCGGCCTGCCGCGATCCGGATCGACTCTGGTCGAGCAGATTCTCGCCAGTCACTCCAGCGTCGAAGGCACATTCGAATTACCCAATGTACTGACCATCGTGCGCGAGTTCGACCATGCCGACGCCGGGCACGATGCATACCCGGAGTGTGTGATCGGGGTCCCGAACGGGCAATTCGAACTCCTCGGCCGCCGGTACATCGAGGAAACCGCGCCCATCCGCACGGGGCGCTTGCGCTTCATCGACAAGATGCCCAATAACTTCAGCCATCTGGGCCTGATCCACGCCATGCTGCCGCAGGCCACCTTCATCGATGTGCGCCGCCACCCGCTGGACTCCTGCTTCAGCACTTTCAAGCAGTACTTTGCCGAGGGCCAGTCCTTCAGCTACGACCTCGAGGATCTCGGCCGCTATTACCGCTGCTATCTGCGCCTCATGGACCATTGGAACGAGGTGCTGCCGGGCCGGGTGTTGCAAGTGGGCTACGAGGACCTGGTGCGCGATCCGGAGATCCAGATCCGGCGCCTGCTTGCCCATTGCGGACTGGACTTCGAGCCTGCCTGCCTTGCCTTCCACGAGACCAAGCGGCCGGTACGCACTGCAAGCGCCGAACAGGTGCGCCAGCCACTCTACACGTCGGGAATCGGCTACTGGAGACACTTCGAGCGTGAGCTCGAACCCCTGCGCCGCGCACTGGGCGATTGTCTGCAGCGATTCCCCGCCGATCCTTGAGATTCTTGTGCGGTGCCGCCGGCCGGTCCCGGCGCAACGGCTCCGTCGCTCTTATTGTTGAACGCCCGATAAACGCGATTGACAGAGAATGCCCCCGCGAGACATGATCGTCATCGTTGGCATGCGCTCGAGCGCATGTGGTAATCGAACTACAAGGGGATGGGATATGAGGCGCAAAGCACCGGCGCGTTCAGCAGCCACCATGTCGCGGCGAGAACTGCCGCCGACATTCTCGCCTTCCAAGCTCGCCATCGCCGTTGCCGCCGTATTATCGGGGGCCGCCACCTTCCATGCCCTTCCGGCACGGGCGACAGACGCCTCCGCGGATACGACCTTGGAGGAAGTCATCGTGACCGCGCGCAAGCGCGCGGAGAACCTGCAGGACGTGCCGATCAGCATCGACGTCTACACGTCCAAGGATCTTCAGAATCTCGCGATCTCGCAGTTCGAAGATTACGCCACGATGACACCGTCCATTTCGTTCGTCAGCGCCGGTCCGGGTACTCAGACGCTCGTCATGCGCGGCGTGTCCGACGGCAGCAATCCGAACTACGCCAACCAGGCCACCACCGCGTTCCTGGTCGACGACATGTCGATGAACTTCTTCGGCGTCACGCCCGACCTGCATCTCTACGACGTCGAGCGCATCGAGGTGCTGAACGGCCCGCAAGGCACCACCTTCGGCGCCGGCGCCATGGCCGGAGCGCTGCGCTTCATCACCAACAAGCCGGACCCGACCGGATTCAGCGGCGGGATAGACACCGATGTCGGCAAAATCGACGGCGGCACTCACAACGGCACGATCGAAGGTTTCGTCAATATCCCCCTCATCGAGGACTGGACGGCCATCCGGTTGTCGGGCTACAGCGACTACCACGGCGGCTATATCGACAACCTCAACGTCACGCGCAACTGGGTGAACGGCACGGTCTCGAATAACTCGCAATTCGCGGGTCAAAACTACAACGTAGAGAAAGTCACCGGAGGGCGGATCGCCCTGAGCCAGAAGATTGCGGACGGCTGGAAGGCGCTGGTGACCGCCAGCTACCAGCGCCAGCTGACGCACGGCTCTTGGGACGAGAATCCCACCATCGGCGGTGCGATCGGTCCGGACGGCAATCAGCTCTCACCCGTAACCTCGCTCGGCCAGAAGAACGTCGACCGCTTCGGACCGGAATTCAAGCAGTACTACACGAAGACCTTGGACTTTCACCTCGACGGGGATGTGGGAATCGGCGATCTGGTGTACGCGAGCACCTTTTGGGCGCAGGACGATCGATGGGTGAACGAATATTCGGAGTACATGCAGTATGTCAACACCGGGCCGCCGGAAGACCTGACGGCAGCCTACCAGCAGTCCTATACCTGTCTCACCGACCCGTTCAATGGCAGCGGCTACAGCGGCTGCAAAGTGCCGACCCAGTACTACGACTACCGGAACAACGTCGATCGTTGGTCGAACGAGTTGCGGCTGCAATCGAAGGAAGGCGGCTTCATTCACTGGCTGGTGGGCGCCTATTGGGAAAAGACCCGCGAACTGCTCAGCGACTACTATCATATGCCGGGGCTGCAGACCGCAGGTCAGGCTTGGCAGGCTGAGACCAGCTACTACAACAATTCCGGGGCGGTGCCCCCGAAGCCGGATGATTGGTACAGCTACAACGAACGCTACGACTATTTACAAACCACCGAGTTCGCGAATGTCGTCTTCGACGTCACTCCGCGGCTGCACATCGAGGCCGGCACCGTCCACTTTCACTCGAATTTCAACACGTCATTCGATGGAGGGTTTTGGTACGCCCCGCAAACTACCAGCGAGGCGCCGGGCGGTTCTCACAAGTGGAACAGCAAGGCGGGCATCAGCTACAACGCCACGGACAATCTGTTGGTTTACGCGGACTGGGCCCAGGGATTTCGCGACGGCGGCGTGAACGGCGGCCTGCCGCAGCCCTGCATCAAGAACGGCGTGCCGGTGGAATTCCAACCGGATACGTTGACGAATTACGAATTTGGGTGGAAAACCACCTGGCTGGACAAGCACCTGGTGTGGAATGGCGCCACGTACTACATGCCCTGGAAGAATTATCAGTCGCTGCTCTTCGACCCCGGTGTCTGTGCCTCCTCCAGCTTCAACGCCAACATCGGCGATGCCCGAATCTACGGCATGGAATCGAACGTCAAGTACCAGCCGAATTCCTTCTGGAGCATGGAGCTGTCTGCGAGCTACAACGATTCGCGCATCACGAGCGACAATTTTACCAACCAATATTTCGTCGTGAAGCCCGGAGAGCGGCTGCCGTACGTGCCCTACTTCGACTGGAGCGGCAACGTTCGCTATGAAAAGCCGATCGATAATGCGCTGCATGGCTACGTCCAGTACGATGTCGCCCACAAGGGAGATATGTTCAATTCCCTGCAGGAGACCGGCAGCAATGGTCTCCCATACGTCCTGCAGCCGGGCTACACCATCATGAACTTGCGGTTCGGCTTGAACCAGGTGAATGAGCACTGGACGGCGGAACTGTACATCACGAATCTCACCAACAAGAACGCGGTGATCTACACCAACGAGGGCAACTTCGACCTTCGCCAGACGGTGAACGAGCCGCGCGTGTTCGGCGTGCGCATGAGCTACCGTTTCGGCAAGGTAAAAGGCGGAGGGGGAGAGGAGTAAATCCGAATCGAAGCATCTTCCTTGCCCCTTTTGCGAGCGAATCCATTGATCAAGATGACATTGAGTTTTTTGCTGTCTCTGTGCACTCTTCAAGCCATTGCCGCGGACGCGCCGGCGGCGCGCCGAACGCTGACACCGGACGATTTCTACGGCGTCGAGGACGTGAGCGACCCGCAGGTGTCGCCCGATGGTCAGTGGGTCGCCTATGTAGTAACGGCGAACGATCGCGACGCCGACGAGGCGCGCAGCGCGATCTGGATGGTGAGCTGGGACGGCAGCCAGCGGCTGGCGTTGACGCCCGCGGCGGAGGACACCGGGCACCCCAAGTGGAGTCCCGATGGACGCTATCTCTCATTCATCGCGACGCCCGCGGGCTCCGAGAAAGGCCAGATCATGCTGCTCGACCGGCGCGGCGGCGATGCCCGCGCGTTGAGCGCCGTCACAGGCGACATCGGCGAGTATGCGTGGGCACCTGACGGCAAGCATCTCGCGTTCACGATGGTGAAGGGCGAGGGGGATTCGGCGCCCAAGCCCATCGTGATCGATGCGCGGCACTTCAAGCAGGACGAGGACGGATACCTTGCCCAGGGGCGCCAACGGCATTTGTACGTCCTCGATGTGGATGGCAAGCATACCGAGCAGCTGACCACCGATGCGCAATTCAACGAAGACCTGCCCACCTGGTCTCCCGATGGGCGCCGGATCGCCTTCATTCGCACGCATGAGCGGGCCGTGGATCCGGACGGGCGGGAAGACATCGCGGTGGTCGAGTCCGTAGCCGGCGCAGCCGTGCGCAGTATCGTGCGTCCCTACGCGCCGAACGCACAGAAACTCGCATGGAGCCCCGACGGGACTTCCATCGGCTACCTGCAAGGGCTCGAACCGAAGTTCAATGCCTATATACAGGACCATCTCGTGCTGGTGCCGGCCGCCGGCGGTGCGCCCCGTTCGCTCGCCGACAAGCTCGATCGGGCGGTGACCTCGTTCGCGTTCGCGCCCGATTCGGCGTCGATGGCCATTACGGTGGAGGATGACGGCGCCACATACCCTGCCCGCATCGATCTGGCGGGAGGCGCCGTCGTGCGCGAAGTCCCCACCGGACCCTTTGTCGTCTCAGCGCTGTCCTCGGCAGGCGGCCACACGGCGCTGCTGGAAAGCAGCGATGCCTCGCCCGCCGAGGTCTATGCGCTCGAGTCCGGGCGGCTGCGCAAGCTCACCGCCCACAACGAGGCATTTCTCGCGGGACTGAATCTTGGCACCACCGAGGACATCCGCTTCAAGAGCAAGGATGGCGCAGAGGTTCATGGGATCATCGTCAAGCCGCCGTCCTTCGTCGCCGGCCGCAAGTATCCGACAGCTGCTGTGGATCCACGGCGGCCCCAATGGCCAGGACGAGCACTCCTTGGTTCTGGACGGCTATCAATTCGAGCCGCAGATGTTCGCGGCCAAGGGCTATGTCGTCCTGCGCGTCAACTATCGCGGCGGCAGCGGCCGAGGCATCGATTTCGCGAAGGCCATATTCGCCGATTGGGGCCACAAGGAAGTCGAGGACCTCCTGGCCGGCGTCGATTACCTGGTGGCGCGAGGCATCGCGGACCCGGATCGGCTCGCGGTCGGCGGCTGGAGCTACGGCGGCATCCTGACCGATTACACCATTGCGAGCGATCGCCGTTTCAAGGCCGCCATCAGCGGTGCCGGCAGCGCGGATCAGATCGCGATGTACGGCAGCGACGAATACAATCTGCAGTACGACAATGAGCTCGGGCCGCCGTGGAAGAACCAGGCGCTGTGGCTCAAGGTGTCCTACCCGTTCTTTCATGCGGACCGCATCCACACGCCGACGTTGTTCCTGGGAGGCGGCAAGGATTTCAACGTACCGATCAACGGTGGCGAACAGATGTATCAGTCGCTGCGTACTCTGGGGGTTCCTGCGCAGCTCGTGGTCTATCCCGGCCAGCATCATGTGTTCACGCGGCCGAGCTTCGTCAAGGATCTCGCGGAGCGCACGTCGGCCTGGCTCGATCGCTACGTGCCGGCGGCTCCGTAACCCTGACCGTGTGAACCGGTCAACATCACCGTGCCGAGGTCTAGGGCGTGGGGCCGTTTGCGAGCACGGTGACGCCGCCCAGCCGCCCGTGAATGGAGGCGACGGTATCCGCTGTGCCTTCCGGCCATTCGACGGTGATATCGCCGGTAAACTCGTGCGGGCCCGCCAAATGCAGCGAGGCGTGCACCGTGCCGCTGCGTGCCGCGGGCTTGTCGATCTGCCCGCTCACCGCCAAATCCTCGGTCCATCGCACCTGATCGAGTCTGACATGAACCGTCGATGCATCGTGCACCGCGCGGAAAGTGCCGCCGCGCAGACCCACTCCTTGGCCGGTGGAATTGCCGCCCAGGCGCGCCAGCACGTCGCCGGCCGCCTGCACGGCGGCCTGCACCCAGCGCAATTGGGCGTCACTCGGCGCGATTGCCCCCGGCGGCTGCGGCGGGTTCGAGCTCCGCGGCGTGCAGGGCGAATCGCGGCACGAGGCGCAGCGGCGGCACCTCGGCCGCGCAGCTCGTGTCGCCTGGTTCCAAGGTTTCGATGAAACGGCGCACGATCTGCGCGCCGCAGGCGCTGCGCGCGTGCGGCAGGGCATTGACGTGGAAGCTGTTGGCGATGCGCACCTGCGTGCCGTGCTTGAAAGCGTGGGCGACCGCGGCGCCGTCGGCCGGGGTGGTGATGTTGTCGAGCTCGCCGGAGATGATGAGCGCCGGCACGTCCGGGTACCGCGGGTCGGCGGCCGACCACCTGCGAGGCCGGATGCGTGGGCGGCGCCACCGGCCACTCGACGCATTGATCGATGAAGCTGTAGTCCAGCGGCATGCCGCGGTATTCATCGATGGTGAACGGCGCATAGGTGTCCGGCAGCGCAGCGCTTGCGCTCCGCGATGACCCGGTCGCGATCGGCGACGCGCAGCGGCAGGGGCCAGGCGCATGTCGAAGATCTGCGGCGGATCCTGGCACATCACGGCCGCGGCAAGGCCGGCGCTCCACTTCGTCGCGTCGGCGGTGGGGTCGCGCGAATCCACGTCGCTGATGGTTTCCGCCATGAGCCGCAGCAGCGGTGCGCGGTCGCCGTGCGAGAAACGCTCGCGCCGCAGCGTCGAATTCTCGTGCCGTGGCGAAGGCGGGCGCGCTGCCGAACATCACGATGGCGAGCAGCGACGCATCCGCGGTGAATTCCGCTCTCCTTGCCGTCGCTGTCTGCGGCCCGCGCCGGGAAGGGGTGCGACGCGCAGTTCGCTGCAGCACCGGCAGGATGTGCTCGATCGAGGTGCCGGGAAGCCGCGCGCAGGGCGGCGAAGCGCCGGCAGGCGATGTCGAATTTATCGCGCATGGCCGGCGCGTAGCTCGGATACCAGGCGTAGTCCGGCCCGTTCAGCGGATAGGCGCCGTCGAGCACGATGGAACGCAGGGATTCGGGATGGCGCACCGCGAATACCTGCTCGAAATAGGTCCCGTACGAGTCGCCGTACAGATCGATCTGGCGTGATGCCGAGCGCCTCGAGAATCGCCGCCAGATCGTCCGCCGCGTAGGCGGTGCTGTAGAGCGGCGCGCGCTCGCCGAGAGACTTGCCGCAGGCGGCGGTGAGCTCCACCGTCCATTTCTCGGCGGTTTGCAGCTCAGGGCAGTCGATGGCGCCGGATTGGCCGGTGCCGCGGTTGTCCATCAGCAAAACATCGCGCCGCCGGCGCAGCGGCTCGAACAGGGCCAGATAGTCATCGCGCGACAGGGTGGCCGGATAGCCGGGGCCGCCTTCGGTGGCGACCAGGGTTTCGAGCGCCTTGCCTGCTGCCGAATGCCCCGCTCTGAATGAGGGTAGTACTCGAAGTGGATCGAGATGCGTCCAGCAAGGGCGCCCGTCGGATCCAAGGGGCGATCGAGACTGCCGCAATAGGCGGGTGCGTCGGCGCAGCGCCGCAGTTGCAGTGATCCCACCCGGATCGCTGCGGCGGGTGGTGCGGGGTGGGTGTCCACCCCTGCGAAGCAATCCATGCACAGCAAGGCGCAGGTCAGGCACAGCATGAGGGCTGCCGCCGGGGCGATCCGGCGACGCGGTAGTTGTTCTTGTCCAGCCGTCATGACCCGGGGGAGTTTACGCAATCCTCGAAGCGGCGCAAATCGTGAACTGGAGGCGCTGTCGTATCTATCGAATAAAACGTCGCTTCGAGGCACCGGACCGTCATGGAATATTGGTATCGTAGGAGAACCTGAAAATGGGGATTTCGCCATGACTGCGCGTCAAGCAATGCTGAACCGACTCCGGGGACGCAATCTCGAGACCGCCTTGGAAAGAGATTTCTATTGCAGCCCGGAAGATTACCAGGTCGATCTGGACATGATCTGGTACCGAGACTGGCTGTTCGTGGGTCATGACTGCGAAGTGCCGAATCCCGGCAACTATCTGACGGTGCAGATCGGCGAGTATCCCATCATGGTTTTGCGCGACCGCGACGGCGGCCTGCGCGCCTTCCACAATACCTGCCGCCATCGCGGCTCGAGAATCTGCTCGGCGGAGCACGGCACGGCACCTCGCCTGGTATGCCCCTATCATCAGTGGACCTACGCGCTCGACGGGCGCCTGATCGCGGCGCGCGACATGGGCAGCGATTTCGACAAATCGCAGTATGGACTCGAAGCCCGTGCACTGCGCGAGCGTGGGCGGCTACATATGGATTTGCCTGGCGACGTGCCGCGCCGGACTTCGAACCCATCCGGCGCCACATCGAGCCGTACTTCGCTGCCGCATAAACTGCATCAGACCAAAATCGCCTTCCAATCGACCATCATCGAGCAGGCCAATTGGAAGCTGGTCTGGGAGAACAACCGCGAGTGCTATCACTGCGCGGCCAATCATCCCGAGCTGATCCGCACCTTTCCCGAGGATCCGACCGCGACCGATGGCGAAGGTGCGGCTGTGAATCCGAGGACCGCCACCAAATGGGCTCATTGGGAATCCATCGGCTTGCCGAGCAAGTTTCATATCTCGCCCAACAGCCAGTACCGCACCGTGCGCACGCCGCTGCTCGAGGGGGCGGTCAGCTTCACCATGTCCGGCAAGGCCGCCGTGCGCCGGCCGCTGGCGGATTCGGTCACGGAGCCGGACGTCGGCACCTTGCTGATGTTCCATTTCCCCACGACCTGGAACCACGTGCTCGCCGATCACGCCATTTCTTTCCGAGTGCTGCCCATCAGTCCGACCCAGACTCAACTGACGACCAAGTGGCTGGTGCATCGCGACGCCGTCGAGGGCGTGGATTACGACCTCAGGGAGCTGACCGAGTGTTTGGCTGGCGACCAATGCCGCCGACACCGCGAAATTGCCAGGAGAATCAGATCGGGGTGAATTCCCCCGCCTATGATCCGGCGCCCTATTCACCGGTGCACGAGGCCGGCGTGACGCAATTCGTGCACTGGTATTGCACGCATCTTGAAGGCAGACTGATGGACGATGCGAAGTAAGCCAAATTGAGCGGCGGGGAAGAGCGGTTCACGGACGTGATGCCGTGAAGTATTCGGCGTGGTCTTTGTTCCGGGGTGCATTCTCGGGGCAACGGAACTGGCCGGCCGCTTGGCGCGATGCCAGTCCTAAGCCGCACTACGACGTCATCATCGTCGGCGGCGGCGGCCACGGACTCGCCGCCGCTTACTACCTTGCCAAGAATCACGGTGTCACGAAGGTCGCCGTGCTGGAGCGGGGCTGGATCGGCGGCGGCAACACGGGCCGCAACACCACCATCGTGCGCTCGAATTATCTCTACCCGGAGAGCGCGCGGCTGTACGACTTTTCGTTGCAGCTGTACGAGGGTCTTTCGCAGGCGCTGAATTTCAACATCATGCTGAGCCAGCGCGGGCTGGTGCTGCTCGCCCACAGCCGCCACGATCTGGACGCCATGTCGCGCTGGGCCAATGCCATGCGCATGAACGGCATCGCGGCGGAGCTTGCTGACCCGCGAGCAGGTCGGCGAACTCGCGCCGGCCCTCGACCTCTCGCCGCAGGCGCGGCTGCCCGTGCTCGGCGGATTCACGCAGCGCCGGGCCGGTACGGCGCGGCATGATGCGGTGGCCTGGGGCTATGCGCGCGCCGCCTCGGCGCTCGGCGTGGACATCATTCAGAATTGCGAGGTCGTGGACTTCATCAAGCAGGACGGCCGGATCGTCGGCGTGACTACCAACCGCGGGCGCATCCGGGCCGAGCGCGTCGGCATCGCGGCGGCGGGGCATAGCTCGGTGCTGGCGAAGCTGGCCGGATTCCGCCTGCCGGTGACCAGCTACGCGCTGCAGGCCATGGTGAGCGAACCCATCAAGCCCGTGCTCGACACGGTGATTCTGTCGCCGGGCACGGGCGCCTACGTGAGCCAGTCGGACAAGGGCGAGATCGTCATGGGCGCCATGCTCGATCTGTTTCCCTCGTATGCGCAGCGCGGCAGCTTCGCGGTCAAGCAGGCCATCATTGCCGCCACCCTGGAACTGTTTCCATCCTTCAGCCGCCTGAAGTTGATGCGCCAGTGGGCGGGCATCGTCGATGTGGTGCACGACTCCAGCCCCATCATCGGTCCGACGCCGGTGCCCAATCTGTACATCAATTGCGGCTGGGGCACCGGCGGCTTCAAGGCCATCCCCGTGGGCGGCTGGACTCTCGCCCACGTGCTGGCGACCGGCCGCAGTCATCCGCTGGCCGAGCCTTTCGGCTCGAGCGCTTCATCACCGGCCGTCTGATCGACGAGGCCGCAGCCTCGGGAATCGCGCACTGATGATGCAAATCCCCTGTATTCACTGCGGTCCGCGCGATGAAAGCGAGTTCATCTGCGGCGGTACCTCGCACATGGTGCGTCCGGGCTTGGAGCAAAGCGATGCAGACCTGGGGCGAGTATCTGTTCTTTCGCGACAACCCCAAGGGTCTGCACCTCGAGCGCTGGCGCCACGCCTATGGTTGCGGCCAGTGGTTCAATGTCGCGCGCCATACGGTCACTCACGAAATATTGCTCCGTGTACGCCATGACCGATCCGCCGCCGGCTCTCGCACCGCCATGACAGCGTCACGCCTTGCAGCTCCCGTGGGCACGCGTATCGACCGGTCGCGATCCCTGTCGTTCGAGTTCAACGGCCGCCGCTACAGCGGCTACGCCGGCGATACCCTGGCCTCGGCGCTGCTCGCGAACGGCGTGCAGCTGGTCGGGCGCAGCTTCAAGCTGCACGGCCGCGCGGGATTTTCTCCTGCGGGGTCGAGGAGCCCACCGGTCTCGTCGACGTGGGCGAGGGCGCTCTGCGGACCCCCAACATGCGGGCGACGCTGGTCGAGCTCAGCGAGGGTCTCGTCGCGGCGAGCGTCAATTGCTGGCCGAGCGTCGGCTTCGATCTGGGCGCGATCAATAGCAAGCTGGCCGCCCTGCTGCCGGCAGGCTTCTATTACAAGACGTTCAAATGGCCCAACTGGCATCTCTACGAGCCTTCCATCCGGCGCATGGCGGGTCTCGGCAGAGCCTCGGCGCAACCGGACCCCGATCGCTACGAAGAGGTGGCGGCCGAGGCCGAGGTGCTGGTGATCGGCGGCGGCCTCGCCGGCTTGAGCGCCGCCGTGTCCGCCGCGGAGGCGGGCGCGCACACCCTGCTGCTGGCGAGCGGACCCACGCTCGGCGGCGCACTGGCCTGGCGCGGTGACAGCCAAGTGGCCGAGCTGGCCGAACGTGCTGCGCGCAGCGGCGTGCGGCAGATGACTCGGACCATGGCCTTCGGCATCTACGATCACAACCTCGTCTGCGCTCGCGAAACTCTGCCCGCGGTGTCCACTCGCCGTGGTGTTGACGACACCGGTGATGCCCCCAGGGGCAACGCCGGTGACGCGGACCGCGCGGACCGCGCGGGCGGTGTGCTTCGCGAGCGGCTGTGGAAAATTCGCGCACGCTCGGTCATCGTCGCCGCCGGCGCTCTGGAACGTCCGATGATCTTTCCGGACAACGACCGCCCCGGGCGTGATGCTGGCAGGCGCCGCCGACAAGTATGCGCATGCCTTCGGCGTCGCCTGCGGCCGGCGCGTGGTCATCGCGGCCAACAGCGATTCCGCCTATGGGACGGCGGCCTCTTTGCAGGCGGCCGGAGTGAACATAATCGCATTGGTCGATCGTCGACCGCAGGCCGATATAGGCGCCGAGGCCGCGCACGTGCGTACCCTCGTGAACGCCGCTATCGTCAAGGTCGGCGGCGTGAAAGCCGTGCACGGCTGCACCGTCATATCGGCCGATGCAGGCAGCCGCCCGGAACGGCTGGACTGCGACCTGATTCTGAGCGCGGCGGGCACGCGCCCGCGGTGCATTTGCATTCCCAGGCGGGCGGGAAATTACGCTGGCTGGATGCCTCGGCCATGTTCGTGCCGGACGGCGCGGCACCGGGAGTCTGGAGCGCCGGCGCCTGCGCCGGGATATTCTCACGGGATTCCGTGGTGAGCCACGCGTTTGAGCTCGGAGCGGCGCTCGCCCGCGGCGGCATCGTGCCGGCGGCGGTTGCGGGCGGCGCGGGCCGATCTCTGGCCGCAACCCAATGGCCCGGAGTGA
Organism: uncultured Gammaproteobacteria bacterium; assembly: GCA_963807505.1. GTDB lineage: Bacteria > Pseudomonadota > Gammaproteobacteria > Steroidobacterales > Steroidobacteraceae > Bog-1198. The sequence goes on from CAWECC010000004.1 coordinate 1,598,762, forward strand.
CGGGCAAACAATTCGTGGATCTGCAGAACGACGTGTCGGCTGCCGACGTCGGTCTCGCCGCGCAGGAGAATTATCGTTCGGTCGAGCATTTGAAACGCTACACGACCACGGGCATGGGCACCGACCAGGGCAAGACCAGCAATATCAATGCACTGGTGCTGATGGGCGAATTCACGGGCCGCGAACCCGCCGAGGTCGGCACCACGAAATTCCGGCCGCCCTTCGCGCCGGTCACTCTCGGGCTGATTGCCGGCCGCAGGGTGGGGGCGCTGTACCGGCCTCTGAAGCATCTTCCGGCGCATGCCTGGCACCAGGCGCGCGGAGCCTTGTTCGAGCAATTCGGCAACTGGGTTCGTCCGGCTGCCTACCCCCTGGCTCACGAATCCCTGGAATCCGCCGCGCAGCGGGAAGCCGGCACGGTGCGTAGAGCCGTGGGACTGCTCGATGGATCGCCGCTCGGCAAGATCGAGATCTACGGCCCGGATGCGGCGCAGTTTCTCGATCTGATGTACGTGGGCACCATGTCCACCTTGAGCCTGGGTCAGGCGCGCTACGGATTGTTGCTGAATGAAAACGGCATCGTGGCCGACGACGGCATCGTCGCGCGCTTAGGTCCGCAGCATTACTGGGTCAATAGCACGAGTGCGGGGGTTGAACGCACGGCGGCGGCATTCGAGGAATGGCTGCAGTGCGAGTACACGCAATTGCGCGTGCTCGTGACGCCGGTGACCTCGCGCTGGGGCAATGTAACGGTGGCGGGTCCTCGCGCCTGGGATTGGATGGCAGCGGTGGGCTTCGACCCCGAATTGGCGCCCGGGGCGATGAAGCACATGACCCTGCGCGAGAGCACGCTGGATGGTGTGCCTTTGCGCGTGCTGCGGGCCAGCTTCAGCGGCGAGTTGGGCTATGAAATCAATGTGCCGGTCGATCGGGTCGAGGCTCTGTTGGAGCGCCTCTGGGAGCGTGCGGCGGATTTCGCTGCGGTGCCCTACGGCATCGAAGCGCTCGAGATCATGCGCACCGAGAAGGGCTATATCCATATCGGCACCGACACCGACGGCACGACTCTGCCGCAGGACATCGGCTTCGCGCGCGCCATGGAACGCAAGGCCGCTAATTTCGTGGGCCGCCGCTCGCTGCTGCGGCCCGCGTCGCGCGACCCCGAGCGATTTCAATTGGTGGCATTGTCGCCCGCCGACGGGCGCACTCAGCTCCCGGTAGGGGCGCAAATCGCCGCCGCGCCGCCGCCGGCTCAGACCGAAGGACATGTGACCTCCAGCTATTGGAGTCCCGAACTGCGACGCCCGGTGGCGCTCGCCATGCTGGCGCGAGGTTCACAGCGGCTCGGCGAGAAGCTGCGCGTCCATCACCTGGGATCGATCGTCGATGCCGAAGTCGTCAAGGCACCGTTCGTCGATCCCAATGGGGAGCGCCTGCGTGGATGAGGTTCAGGAACTCTTTGCAGCCATCGAAGTCAACCAATTGACCGTCGACGGCATTCGCGCGATGCAGGTTGCTTCGTTACGCTACTTCGACCCAGCAGGCAGTTTTAGCGCCGTGGTACAGAATGTCATCGGCAGGCCGCTACCGCAGGCTCTGCGGGCCGACTCGGCAACCATGGGAGGTGACGCAAATTTCATACTGGCCTGGCGAAGTCCGACGGAGACATTGCTCCTCAGCACCGATCAGAGAGCGTTCGTCGATCTTAAGGAGCGCCTCGCCGGCGCGACCGATGGCTGCATGGTGGATCAGACGGGCGGCTTGTGCGCCGTTCGGGTATGCGGCCGCAGAGCCGGGGACCTATTGCTGCGGCTGGGGGCGGGCGCATCGATTCCCGGCGTCGGCGAGGCACGCAGCGGCCGGTTGGCCGACCTGTCGGTATTGGCGCTATGCGTTCAGCCGGGCACGCTGATTTTGCTGGTCGAGCGTGTGTATTTGACGCATTTTCTGGGTTGGATCGCCGCCACGGCGGCCGACCTGCAGTGAGGATGTTTGCATGAGCGAAAGCAGCAGGAGCGAAGGCGGCGACAATGCCGGCCCGGCCGCGGAGCGCAGCTTCAGCCCCTTCCAGGTGCTCATTCGCCTGCAGTATCTGAGGTCGCAGATATGCGGCTGGGTGCGCGGACCCGGCTCCGATCTGACGGGCAAGGATACCGAGGAAATTCTGTTCACCTTGCAAGGCTTGGCGGCCACCGCCCGGACGACGGGAGTGGACGCGTACGCCGCCATCTGCCTGCATCTCGCCGAGCTCATCGAGCCGCTGGTTCGCGTGGGCGGCATGCCGGGCGCGATACGCCGCGCGCTCACGGGATGGGCCGATCGTTCCGACCGGTATCTGCGCCATCCTCGCGACCCGTCCCATGCGGTGCAGCTCATCGAGCAGTTGAATCACCCGGAATGGGCGTCGCCGTTTTCACGGGACGAGCAAAGTGTGCTGTTTCGGGCCCTGCGGGCACCTTTTGCCCGATGCTTCGCGACGCCGGTCAATACCTCGCCCGATGGCGGATGAACGCGGCTATTCCCGCCGCAGTCTGGATACGGACCCGGATAGCCGGGGATCCGCCATGTCCGATGTGTAGGCCGTCTTGACGCCGATGAAGGTGCTTCTGCCGGACGTTCGATAGCTGCCCTTGGTCATTTCCATCGCGATATCCGCTCCGAGGCTGTCGAACTGTTCGCAGACCAGATCGAATCCGGCGTCGCGAATGCCTTGCAGAAGATATTCGCGCTGCATCCAGAACGAGCTGCGATTGTCCCAGGATGCCCAGCGGCGGTTTTCACGGTCGCGAAATGCGCGCTGAGTGCGGAACTCCGGAAACCAGCGGCCGGGCACGCCCTCGTTTTTCGTGAGAAAGGACAATTTATGCGTCGTGGTGCCGGTGTTCTTCAAAGGAAGGATTCGAGACAGGGCACGGCGCAGGCGCCGCGGCTGGATGAAGCTCGGCGAATCACCGGCTTGCGCAAAATGCGTCTGCAGAATCAGGACGCGCCGGGTGATGGAGGACAGGACGTCGAGGAATTTGCGCGGCTTGTCCAGATGATAAAAGAGACCGCAGCAGAAAGTCGCGTCGAATGCACCGTATTTCGCAATGTTCCACACATCGTCGCGGACGAACTGCAGGTTCGGAAGATCGACCTTGGACTGCACGTAACGGCAGGCATCGATGTTCGACTCGCGCACGTCGATGCCCACGGACTGGAATCCCAGCCGCGCGAATTCCACCGTGTAGCCCCCTTCGAGGCAGCCTAGATCGGCGATGCGCAGGTGGGATTTGTCGCCGGGAAACGTGGCGTCGAGAACGCGCTTTGCGGCCAGAAACCAGGGATGGGCGTCGATCGACAACCCCTCGTCGGGCTTCGTATAGGTGCCGTCATCCAAGCGGATGTTGTGGGCGGTAAACTGTATCAACGCGCGCGCGCTCCGGCGCCCCACATGCGCTCCGCCGCCGTGATGGTATTGGCGAGCAGCATGGTGACCGTCATGGGGCCGACACCACCCGGAACCGGGGTGATGTAAGAGGCCTTCTGCGAGACTCCCTCGAAGTCCACGTCGCCGACGATTTTGCCGTTGGGCAGGCGATTGATCCCGACGTCGATGACCACCGCGCCGGTCTTGACCATTTGCGGCACGATGAGATTGGGGCGACCCGCCGCGACCACCAAAATATCCGCGAGAATCGTGAATTGCGCCAGATCGCGCGTCTTGGCGTGGCAGATACAGACGGTCGCATCCCTCTGCATCAGCATCATGGCGGTGGGCTTGCCCACAATGTTGCTCGCACCGACGACCACCACGTTCTGTCCGGCGATCGGGATGCCTTCGGCTTCCAGAAGCTTCTGCACTCCATAGGGGGTGCAGGGCGGGAACACTGCGGTGCCGACGGCGAGACTGCCGACATTGTAAAGATGGAAGCCGTCGACATCCTTCTCGACCGCAATGCGCTCCAGCACCGAGTGCACCGGCAGGTGCGGGGGCAGGGGCAGCTGCACCAGGATGCCATTGACCGAGGCATCCTGATTTTGCTGCTCGATCACCGCCAACAGGGTTTGCAGATCGGTCGCTGCCGGCAGCGTAATGACCACCGATTCGATGCCTGCGTCGCGACAGGCCTTGGACTTGTTCGACACATACAGTCGGGACGGCGCATCATCGCCGACCAGTATTACGGTGAGCTTCGGAGGCGCGCCGTATTTCGCGGCCAGCTCGGCTGCCTTGATGCGCAGCGCTTCGCGCAAATGGCGCGCGTGCTCCCGACCATCGATGATTTTCGCGCCTGAGGCCGCTATGGAGCTGTGGGGTCTATTCGTTTCTGCATGCATCATCTCATTCATACCTCCGGCTACGGCTAACATCTGGCACCCCGGCACGGTGATGTTGACCGGGTTGACGGTATCCGCCCGAGGGGCTGAGCCGTTGCCGGGCAACCAGGGAGCAGTTGCCCGGCAACGGCTCAGCCCCTCGAGCGGATGCTCTCACCGATCCACATCACCCTGCCGAGGGCACCCGATTGTTCCCTCTAGGCGGTGATGTACATCGTGCGCGGTGATGTACGTCGGCCAGTGCGCACGGTCAGGGGGGATAAGGAGTGGGAAGCCAACTGATCCGGCCCGTTGGCTTCCCACTCCTTATCCCCCCTGACCTTGTGAACCGGTCAACATCACCGTGCCGAAGTACTCGCCGACCATGGGATCAACGGGGGGCGATCATACCGCGCGGAGGCGTAGGCGATAGATATATCAATATACCTTATGGCGTATCCCTGCGGCAAAAGGCGGCAAAATGCCGGCTCAAGCACGAAACGGTGGAAACCTCGCCATGGCTTCCAAATCGCCCAGATCTTGATCATTGCGCACGTACTGGCGGCTGGCGTCGCGGATGGGCTGGAAATCCCATGATGTATACCGCCCCGTGCGCAGGGCAGCGTAGACCAGGTGACGGCGCTGCTGGCTGGCGATGACGTCGGCGCGCAGGGCGGGCAAGTCCCAGCGCCGCGCCGCCTCGGCGCGAAATTCTTGGATGCGCGGTGCCTGCTCCGGGACCTGAGCAAGATTTCTGATCTCGTCCGGGTCCTCGGACAGATCGTAGAGCTGGTCAGGATCGACCGGTGAATGCACGAATTTGTAGCGCCCGCGCCGGATCATCACCAGCGGCGCGATGGCGCCCTCGGCGAGGTACTCACCGATGACCTCGTCCCGCCCCGAATCTCCCGCGAGCTGCGGCACCAGGCTATGACCATCCAAAGGAGTTGCGGAATTCCCGGCCTGGTCGCCGGCGAGTTCGCTCAAGGTGGGCAGGATGTCGACCAGCGACGCCGAATTCGCCACGCGCCGCGCGGCAAAGCGCCGCGGTGCATGCACGATCAGGGGAATCCGGCACGCAGGCTCGAAGAAACTCATTTTGTACCACAGGCCGCGCTCGCCCAGCATGTCGCCGTGATCGGCGAGCAGCAGCACGATGGTGTTGTCGCTGAAGCCGGCGTCGGCCAGCGCCGCCAGCAACACGCCGACTTGATCGTCCACATAGGAAACCGCGCCATAGTAGGCGCGCCGCGCCGCGCGAATCTGCGCGTCGCTCACGGGCTGCAGATCGAGGCCACAGACATGGCGCAGCCGCCTGGAATGCGGATCAAGGTCGGCGGGCGCCATCCGCACACGCGGCATGTCGATATCGACGCCCGCGTATCGATCCCAGTATGCCTGCGGAGTCACATACGGATCATGCGGGTGGGTCATCGAAGCGACCATGCAGAAGGGGCGGCGATCCCTGCCTCGGGCCATATCGAAGAGCTTCTGCCGTGCCTGAAACACCACATCGTCGTCGAAATCGATCTGGTTGGTGCGCGTACAAGGTCCCGCCTGGGTGACGGAATCCATGCTGTGATACCAGCTGGGCCGGTGTTCGAAACGCGACCAGTCCGGCGTCCAGCCGAAGTCGGCCGGATAAATGTCCGTGGTCAAGCGTTCCTCGAATCCGTGCAGCTGATCCGCGCCGCAAAAATGCATCTTGCCGCTCAGCACGGTTTGATAGCCGGCGCGGCGCAGGTAGTGCGCGAAAGTCGGTATCTGCGCCGGAAATTCCGCCGCATTGTCGTACGCGCCGATGGCCGACACCTGTCGCCCCGATAAAAATGAAAACCGCGACGGCGCACAGAGCGGGCTGTTGCAATAAAACGAGTCGAACACCACGCCGCCCGCAGCCAAGCTGTCGATGTGGGGCGTTTTGGCGATCCGATTTCCGTAGGCCGGGAGCGCGCGTGCCGTGAGTTGATCCGCCATCAAGATCAGAAAGTTCGGATTGTCCGACAAGACATGCTCTCCCCGTTGAAAATTTCTAGCCCGTTACCCGTACGGCCACACGGCCAGGCCGTGCACCGCGTTTCGTACATCCATCGACAGATTCTGCTGCAGCACGCGTTTGCCGGCGCGCATGTCATAGACCGAGATCGTTGACGGCGATGAGCCTGCGGCGACCAGTCCATCCGGCAATACGCACAATCCTCGCGCGAATCCCGGCCGCGCGACAGCCGAGGCAAATTTTTCGATATTGATGATTTCATCGGGCCTGAAGCCGGGCACCGCGATCGCCGCCGTCGAACCGTTGCGGCTATGGCAAACCCGGTCGGACTGCGTATCGTTATACAGCACGCCGCCCTCGAAAAGCTGGGCATTGTGAGTACCGGGCGGCAGCTGTACCGCCAGACTCAGGGTCCGCCCGTCCGCGTGCAATAGACCGGGCGTGTTCAATCCGCTGAACCAAATACCCGAGTCCGAGGCGCTGATGGAGTTGATGTGAAACCAATGACCCGGCGCCGGGCCGCCGGAGGCTGCGGGATCGTAACGGCGCAAGCTGAGCGAATTGCCGGCCGCGCTCAAGTGCCAGCCGTCGATGAAGCGTTTCGTCCGCAGGTCGAATATGAGCACGCTGTCGAAGCCGGTGGCGGTCAGAAGCACGCGGCCGTTCGCGACGCTGATCTCGTGACAATGCTCGAGGTAGGGATTCGTGAACGACTCGATCACGTGGAAATCCTGATCGAGAAACAGCAATTCGGCATTCGCAGCGACCAGTATGCGTTCATCATGAAACGCGATGCCCCGCAGGCCACGGTCGCCGCCGCGACCGCTGATGTCGATTCCGGTGTCGTTCCAATCGAGTTTCAGCTCGGCTGCGCCGCGGTCGAGATCGATCATATAAAGGCCGCCATGGCTTTCGCCCAGGCGCGAACCTCGAATCACCGAGGAGGCGAGCAGAGTCGGTAGTCTGCCCACGGCTACTCGGGGGCGTAATCGAAGATCAGATGGACGCGCGCGGTATCGCCGTGATTGGCCACGGCATGGGCCATTTTATTGTTCAACTCGAATGCCTGGCCTGCCCGGGTGGCGATGCACTCCGTGCCCACGACGAACTCCACCTGCGGATTGGTCAGGAGTGGCACGTGGATGCGGTGTGCAATCGAGAAGGAGGGATGCGTGTCGCGGTGTCCCTCGATGCGGCAACCCGGCAGCAGACGCGCCAGGATGACGCGCAATACCATTCCGCCCGGCGGATAGTGTGTGGCCACCAGTTCTTCCATGATGGGTGTTGCAAGGTGGCCGAAGGCGTCCCAGCCCTGTCCATGAGCCACGCTGACCGTGGGCCAGCCGCTGAAGAACACCAATATGATGGATTGGGTTTCGGCGTGGACTTCGTAGTCATCCTGCCGACGATTATCGGCGTACCAGGCGCTCTCATCGGCCGCCAGCACCTGTTCGGTGAGCCGCCGGCAATCGACGTAGCCCAGAGCCCGGATGGGTGTATCAATCAGCACTGGATTTTATCCGAAGTGCCGGGATGGCGATCAAGGCCACGCCCGCCGCCAGCATGACGTACCACGCCGGTGCGTACAGCGATCCCCCCGCGCGCTGGGTGGCCCATGTGAGCAGCATGGGCGCGAAGCCGCCGAACACCATGAAGGCGCCGTTGTAGACCAGAGAAGTTCCCGTCGAGCGCACGCCCGTCGGAAAAATTTCCGACAGCGCCGCCGGAGCGACGCCCACGAAGCTCGCTACGAGAATGCACACCAGGCACTGAACGACGATGAGCGTCGGCAAAGTCGGGTCGGCCTTCAGCCACATGAACAGCGGCAGCACGCAAAGCAGCAGCAGCGCCGCACTGACGAACAAGCTGCGCCGCCTGCCGAAGCGGTCCGACAGGCTGCCGAACCAGACGCAGCCGATGACGAAGGGGATATTACCGATTAGCGAGGCACCGAAAGCTTGCTTGGCGCTGAAATTGAAGGTATCCGGATGCTGCACATAAGTCGGCAGATAAATCATCAGCACGTAGACCGCGACCGCCCACAGTACGGCCACGCAAAAGCCCACGAACAGACTGCGTCCATGATTGCGAAATAGCTGCAGCAGCGGCGCTTGCGGCCGGCGTTGCTCGCGGCTGCGCCGCACAGTCTCGGCCTGAAATGCCTCGGTTTCTTCCAGAGAACGGCGCAGGTACAGTCCCACGGGCGCGATAGCCAAGCCGAAGACGAACGGAATTCGCCAGCCCCAAGCTTGCACCTCGGCTTTGCTCAGCCATGCCGTGACCGTGAACGCCGTCAGCGCGCCCAGGACATTGGCCATCCCCATGCTGGCCTCGAGCCACGATGCGACGCGGCCCCGCTTGCCGGGTTCGGCGGTCTCGAGCAGGTAGGCCGTTGCGCCGCCGATCTCGCCGCCCGCGGAAAAACCTTGCAGCACTCGTCCGAGCAGCAGCAGCAGGGGCGCGCCCACGCCTATCGTTGCATAGGTGGGAGAAAAGGCGATGATGCCGGTGCCGGCCGCCATCAGCAGGATGGTCAAGGTGAGCGCCGCCTTGCGTCCCGCGCGGTCGCCGAAATTCCCGATGAGCACGGCGCCCAAGGGCCGCACGACAAAGCCCAAGCCGAAGAACAGAAAGGTTTCCAGCAATTGAGTGCCGGGATCGCTGCCGGGAAAGAAATTCGCGGCGATGTAGCCGGCAAACAAGGCATACACCGTGAAGTCATACCACTCGAGCATATTGCCGATGGAGGTGGCGACGATGGCGCGGGTTTTGGCCGCCGGGGAGCGAGGCACCGCTGCAGGGATGGCCTCGTTACGCAGCGGCGCGGCGGCCGGTAATATCTCGTCGCGGATTGTCACCGGTGAAGCGTGAGCCTACAGGGTGGGATGAACGGGGCTGAACACGGGGACCAGGAAATAGCTCTTCGCAAGCTGCGCGTATCCTCTATATACAAACTGCCCGTTGCTGGCCAGAAGCGCGGCTCTATTGTCCCGGTAGAAGCGCGGGATATCGTACCAAGGCATGGCCGGCTTCAAATGATGCGCGACATGCAGGTTGTTATATAAGTAGAGGATGCCGAAAAGAGCATTGGATTCCACCGAAGCGGTTCGTTCCTGAGAGTCCTCGGCCGCGCGGTGTTCGGTAAACGCACGCAGCAAGCTCAGACTCAGGCCGGGATAGGCGACAAGCAGACAGTACTGCCACCACGGAAAGGCGCAGACGCCGGAGATGAACCAGAACAGCGCGGCCACCGCCACTGCATGCGCTGCCCAGTGGGGTAAATGGCTGAAGTCGCCCTGCAACACGCGCCGCGTTTCCTTGGTGATCAGTATCGAGAGGCGCAGTGCCGGGCCGATCAGCAACCGCCCGGCCATGGTCTGATTGAAAGTCAGGATGGCTCGCTTGAACCTGCCCATCCGAGCCCATTCCGCTTGCGGCACATAGTAGGACTCGGTGTCCACACCCGGGATGGTCAGATGAATGTCGCGGTGGTGCGTGGTATGGCTTTTTCGATACAGAGGATAGGGGAACCACAGACCGAGCGGAGGGTACACCACTGCGAAACGCAGCCACGCCGGCGCACCGCGAAAGGAATGGATGGCCTCGTGCTGCAGCGAGAAATGCCAGGCGAGGAGGTAGGCGCCCACCGGCATGATCACCCACCAGGGCAGCAGCGCGTTGAACCAGATCAGCAGCACCCATGCGCTGTACAGCACCAGAGCTACGATCCAGGTCGGCCCATCGTACCGGCGGAACTTCTGCATCAGCGAGTGCATGACATCCAGAGTCTACCGAAAAAGGAAAGCCGGGTGCACGCTGGCCGCGAGCGGCCGTTCCCGCCAGTACTGCGTCGCGGTCTCATAATTCGACCGCAATGCGTCATAGGAGTCGGGATCGGGAAGCACGAAGCGCTCCAGCAATAGATCGGCCATCACAGGCTGAATGGTGCTGATTTCATGGGCTTCAAGGAAGGCGGCCTGCAGCTTCTCGAAACCGGTTCGGGAGGCCACCAGCGGCGGGATTGGCGTGGGCACGGTCCGCCCCACCACTCGCAGCTGAGAGGTCAGATCCGGGCGGTCCTTGCGCAAAAGACAGTATGCATACGAGTCGATCGGCGCCACCTCGGCGGCCCCGTCGATGACCGCGGACATGGCGCCGAGCGGCGTCACGCGGGGGGTGATGACTTCCCGATAGGGTGGAAAGGTCCGCGCCTTCGTCATAAGGTAATACAACGCGGCCAGGCATCCCGACTGTGAATCCGGCACCGTGAGAGCGATCCGTCCGCCGAAAGTGTCCTCGATGGTTTGCAGGGCGCTGTCCTGGCGCACCACCATCTCGCTCCAGTATTGCGGCAGGCCGCGAAATTCGGGTGGTGATGGAACCGGGGCGGCGACGAGCTCGGGGCGAGGATCGGAGCGAGAGAAGGGCAGGCCGCACATGAACACGGCCGCCTTGTCGGAACGCTGCCACAATTCATCGATGGGCGCCGGCGCCGCATGATCGAGCAAGTCGATGTCGAGGCCCGAGTGTTCGATGATGGCGCCGAGCAGTCTGCGCCAAAGCGCGGCAGCCCGCGGGCTCACCGAGTACATGCGGGCGTTGGCAATCATTCGGTACTGCGCTGAGGCGCCGCAGCGTCGGGTTCCGGCGCGTTATCCTTGTAAAAGCTCGCTGCCGCGTGGCTGCGAATGAACGTGGCTGCTATTTCATGGATGGGTTGAGTGGCTGAACTCGGGCCGATCCCGTCGAAGGGCAGCGTGGCCCTGAAGGACGTCCATACCGCCGTCGGCGAGGCGCCGAAAGCGCGTGCCGGGTTTTGCGACTTGCGCATATCCAGCCAGTACGTCCCGGTCAGCAGGTCTTCCGCCAGCAACTCGAAGGTATCCTCCACCGCGGCCCGCGCCCGCGTGACCTTCAGACGTGTTTGCGTTTGCATATCCTCCACGTTCTGAATCAATGCATTGCCCTCGGGAGGAACGGGGTTGATCAGTCCTTGGATTTCCTGCATCAGCGCGGCGACATCGATTTCGCTGCCCTGGGTAAGATGGAAGCGCCCCGGCTCTCCCGGCGAATCGCCGGATGCGGCGGCAACGGTGAAGAAGGGGCTGGTGAAGCGGACGACCCGTTGCGCCACCGCCGTATCCATGTTGGCGAGCGCGATGGTGAAGGCCTCGATCTCATTGGCCATCGGGTAGGGATCCCAATTGGCGTTCGAGAAAATAAAGCCATGCTGGCCGTGATTGCGCGCGCTGCCCTTGACGTAGAACTGCGCCAGCTGCGGCGTGCTCAATTCCCAGGAGTCGCCGGGCGATGCGCCCAGGCGGACGGCCGGATTGTGGTCCGAGGAGTTCATTTGAATCAGCGTGACGTCGCGCAATTGCGCCCACGCATGCCAGGCTGAGCCTTGGCGAATGGACGATGCACGCAGGCTCTCGGGATCCTGAATGATGCGCTTGCCGTCCAATTCGAATAAATAGCTGCCCCGCAGCATGTCGAGCACGCGGGCCGCATCCCAATTCAGCCATTTGAACGGACGATTGGCTTGCACGGGCTGCGACAGCGGCGAGACGCTGCTGTTCATGCCGTTCAGATCGATGGCGTAGATCAGATCGGTCCACGACAGCGCTTCACGCGCATCGTACAAGAGCAGCGCCACCTGGCCCGTCGCGTAGGAATTGGTGCTTTCCAACTCACTGTCGTCCGCACCGAACGGCGCGAGCGGTGCAAGGCCGGCCGCCTTCGAGCGCCTTCGCGGCCGGCATGCGCACGCCGCGGTAGTAGGCGTTGCCGGCACCCACCATGGTCGCGCCGATGTTCGTGAACGGGCCCAGATCGCCTTCGCCCACCGTGCCCCGCGATTGCACGACGGGAGTAATCCTATCGTTCAATAAATCCAGCAGCCGCTGAGTGAGCTGCGGGCTCGCGGCCTCGAAGCTCATGGTGTTGGCGCGCACTACCATCATGGCGCGGACGATCTCTTCCTCGCTGATTTCCGGGCCCAGACCGGCGAGCGCGCCGCGCCGAAATATGGCGAGCTGCCGCTCTTCCAACAGCCTCTTGTTGGCCGGCGAGAGGGGATCGCCGGTAAAGATGAATTTTTCGCGGCCCGAGCCCGAGCCCCGGTTGAACCAATACACCGAGACTCCCTCGGCCGCGGCTTCCAGCAGCAGGGCGTGAGCGTCAGCGGAGCGCTGGCGGGCCTCTGCGCTCAATGCAACCTTGGCCCCGTAGCGCGCCACCTGCACCACTTGATCGATGCTCAGGTCCCGGCCGGTCAGCACGACGGTCTGCTCCGCCATACTCGGAGTGATTGCGCGATAGGGCGGAGGCCCAGAAGCGTCGGCCGATGCCGCCGAACCCAAAAGACTCAACAAAAGCCAGGCGCCGGCGCCGAGCGCAACGCGGGCGCGGATTCCACCAATAACCATTCTTGTCTTACTCCTGCACTCTACCGTCACCGTCACCGCGTCATCCGGGCTGCCGGCCCGAGTACAATTTTCAGGGGCCCAAGCCAAGACTCATAGTGGCGCCACTGCTCCACGCCTTCGCGATTGAGGGGCTGTCGTACCTGCTCCGAGCTTGCAGTATGAATGGTGCGCTTGGTTTTATGGAATTCGATGCAGCCGGGCTCGAATTCAAGCCCACAAAAATCGAGAATCCGCCGCACGTTGCCCTCCAGGTCATCGACGATGTCCTCGTGCTGGACGCGCAGTATCTTGCCGGGCAGGGCGGTGTCCCAGTGGGCCATCAAATCGACATACATGCGGTAGTAGCGGCTGATGTCATCGATACTGTAGGTAAACTGCTGACCCGAGGCGAACAGCTGCTTGAGGTTGCTGAAGCAACAGGCCATCGGTTCGCGCCTTGCGTCAATGATCTTGGCGTTCGGCAGCATGAGATGGATGAGCCCGAGATGTCGGAAATTATTCGGCATCTTGTCGACGAAATGCACCTTGCCGGTACGGTACACCGCGGTGTCGCCAAGGTATTTCTCGCCGAAGCGCTTGAAGTCTTCCGCGCTCAGTTTCGCAAGCACGCCCGGATAGCGGGGATCCGAATGGGTGGTTTCCCGGCCCTGGAGTTCCTGCACCAGACGCGGGATGTCCGCGAGTTCCATGGTGCCTTCCACCAGGGAATGGGATGCCAGGATTTGCTCGATCAGCGTGGAGCCCGACCTCGGCAGGCCGACGATGAAAATCGGCGCGTTGCTCTCGCAGCCGAATCCCCGCCGGGTGGCGAAGAATTCACCATTGCAGACCGCCGCCTGCAAGCGGGCATTTCGCTCCAGCGGCTCAGGCTTGTAGCGGCATTCGGTCTTCTTCAAGGCATTGCCGCGCTCATAATAAATGAACGATTCGGCGTATTCGCCGCGGTCCTCGAGCGCCTTGCCGAGTGCGAAACACAGGTGGTAGCGGTCGACCAACCGGATTTCAGCAGATGCTTCGTCGGTCCTCATCCGGTCGAGCTCAGCGTCCGTGAAGCGATAGGTCTTCAGGTTTGCCAGGCTCCAGTAGGCCTCGCCGAAGTACGGCCTCGCGGCAGCCGCGGCGCGATAGGACTCGACGGCGTCCTGGGTTTGTCCGAGTGTCTTCAGCGCATGCGCAATCGACAGGTGCAATTCGGCATCCTGTGGCGATTCGGCCAGGATTTCCCGGTACAGCGGGAGAGCCTTGTCATAATCGCCGAAGCCGGTGCACACGGTCGCGTGAGTGGTACGGTACATGCGGTTATCCGGATCGGTCTTAAGAAGCTTCTCCATCTCCTCCCGGGCCCGTACGTGCTTATGCCGTTTCAGCAGCACGACGGCATATTCGTAGCGGGCCACATCATGATTCGGTGCGAGCACGAGCAGGTTTTCGAGCAGGATTTCCGCGTCGTCCAGGACGTCGAGCTCCACGCCGATTTTCGCCAATAGCCGCATGCCCTCGACGTGATCGCCGTGGGTGAGCAGGTACTGGCGAACGACCCGTTCGGCATCGTAGATCTCGCCGTCGGCGAACATGCTGAATGCGGTCGCGATCTCGGGCGGCAGGCTCGCAAGTTTGGCCACTTGATCGGCCGCGTAGTCGGCGTCGACGCTTTGACCTGTCATTCGAAACAGCGCCTGGAGTGCGTTCCAACTCGCCGGCAGCGATGGATTCAGGTTCACGGCGCGCAGAAACGCCGTGATGGCGGGTGCCGCCGAGCGCGTCGCCACGTGGCAGTGGCCGCGTTCCTGGAACAAGCGGCTATATGCAGGGTGATATCTCTCCAATACATCGAGCGTTGCCAGCGCCTCGGGTATCCGGTGCAGATATCGCTGGCTGACCGCAATCATGTAGAGCAGATCGCGGTTCTGGGGTATTTCCCGCAGCAAGGGCTGGCCCGCGCTCAGCACCTGCGCGAACTCGCCGCGGTCGAGGTGCGCGCGCACGCGCAAGAGCTCTGTCTCGATGCGAGACGGCGCAGGCTTGTTGGCCGCTGCACCGCCGCTCAAATTCTCCGCTGTCTCAGAATTTATAACCAAATTTAACGCCCGCAATTCTCGGCCGCAAAGGCGTCTGCGTCAGGATGAACTGCGCCGAGTTGGTGTACGTGCTGGCATCCCTGTTGGCCAGATTCTGGGTAAAGAATTGTACATTCCAGGCGTCCTTGGCGACACCGGCCGATGCGTCGAAGGTCGCGTATCCCCCCATGTAATAGTTGTCCACCGTGCCGACGGTGGACTGGGAACCGCCATAGTACACGCCGCCCACCTGCGTGAAAGCTCTGTACGCGCCGATCGGGTACTCATAGCGCACCCGCATATTTCCCTGGAATAGCGGCGATTGGCCGAGGGGGCTGCCCTGTAATCCAAAGACGTTCGGAATGGAGGTGATGGGCTTGCCGAAATTGGGACTGGCCGGGTTGTTGTTGTCTATGAACGGCGAGTTGGCCTGGGTGCTCTTGTTGTAGGACGCCGATCCCTGGATGGTCAGGCCCTCGGTCACGCGGGCGATGGTTTGCAACTCGCCGCCCCGGACGCGGTAGTTCGGACCGTTGGTGACGAAGGTCAAATTGCCGAAGCCCTGCTGCGGGTCGAAGAATTCGACGATGGTGTTCTTCCAGTCTTCCTGGTAGACAGCGCCGTTGATCTGCAGGCGATGATTGAAGAGCTCGGTTTTCCAGCCTATCTCGTTGTTGACCAGGGTGTCGGGACGGTACGTGGAGGGGGTCTCATACTGATAATTCCCGGCCGCATCGTCCTGGGTAAACTTCGTGCCACGATTGAACCCGCCGGGCCGGAAGCCCTGCGACCAGGTGTAGTACAGCAGCACATCGTCGGTCACATGCCAGCTCAAATTGGCGCGGCTTCTGAAGCCGTGGTACACGGAGTTGTTGAAGTTGGCGGCGTTCAGATTCGTGCCATAGGGGGCGCTACCCGGGTTGTTCGGGGTCAATCCGCCCGGTTTGCCGTTCCCGTTGGTCGCCGAGGTGCAAGGCCCGAAGTAAGTGGTCGGTGCGAACGCCTTGCAATAGAAGCTGCCGACGTCTCCGCCCAACTCACTTTCATTGAATTTGTAGTAGCGCGTTCCAGCCGTGAAAATCAATGTCTTCGGAATGATATCGACGTCGAAGGAACCGAATGCGGCCTTTTGGATGATGGTGCGCGTCGTGTCGTCGAAGAATCCTATGTTGTCGTTACGCTCGTTGGGATTGTTGGCGGTGCTTCCCGGCCAGGGCTGCACATTATTGAAGCAGCCGACGTTGACGGCCGCAGAGCAGGTCGGAACCGTTTTGTAGGTCCAATCCGTGTCGTCGTAGATCTTGAATTCTTCCCAATACAAGCCGCCGATCCCGCGGATGCGCCAGTCATCCGGCGTGCTCAGGCGAAATTCGTGGCTCTGATGGGTGTTCTTTTCGGTTTCCTGCCACGTGGCGGCCGGCGAGTAGCATTTGCCGTGCAGCGGCCGACGTCTTGGAATAACCCGCGCATTGATAATAGTAGCCGAACACGCCGCGTGAATAGTTGGTGTAGTCCTGCTGCTGCTCGATATTGCGCACCAGATAGCCGCCCGCGTACACGAGTTTCAGGTCGCCGATCTTGCCGTTCGACCGTCAGCGCGGTATTCTCGAACTTGTCCTTGTCGTAAGAAGGCTCGAACAGCGTTACCGACAAAGGAGGGAGCTGTCGTACTCCCAGCGGCTCGCCGACGCTGTTGAAGGTCAAACCCTCGGGACCGTAGGGCATCTGATAGAACACACCCTGTGCATTCATGTTCTGGTAGCTCTGTGAGAGCAGCGCGTCCCAGTTGTCATTGATCTTGTACAGGCCCTGCAGCCGGAAGCCCTGGTACGTGACCGGATTGATGGCGTTGGCGACGAGGTTGGCGTTGTTGATCGATTCGCTGTTGGTGGGCACCACACCGCCGTTGTGCAGTGCAAATCCTTCATCGGTGCCCTGGCGCGTGAACGTCGCCGGCACATTGTTGATGTAGCCGCCGCGGTTGTCGTCGTAGATCACCGCGCGCACCGCCAAGGTGTCGGGGATCAGGGGCAGATTGATCATGGCGTCGACGTTGGTGTTCGGGTCGCCTCCGGCCGTGTAGCTGTAGCCCGCGTTGACGTCGCCTTCGGTCACGTCCAGCTTGGGTTTATTGGTGATGTAGCGCAGCACGCCCGCCTCGGCGCCTGAACCGAACAGCGTGCCCTGGGGACCTTCGAGAACTTCGATACGCTCAATGTCGGCGGCATAGACATCGAGATTGCGGCCCGGCAGGGCGCCCGATTGCTCATCGAGATACACCGCGACGTTGGGAATGGGACCCGTGGTTCCGGTGCCTTGCTGGCCGGTGACGCCGACGCTCAAACCCCGCATGAAGATGCTGTTTTGCCCTGGGCCCAAGTTGGCGGTGGTGACATTGGGTAAGTATTTGACGAAGTCGTCGAAGGTGCTGACGTTCAGCTGTTTCAGTGTTTCGCCGGTCATTGCCTGAATGCTGATGGGCACGTCCTGCGCGTTTTCAGTGCGTCGCTGGGCAGTGACGGTGATTTCCTGAATCGCATCGACGTCGGTGGCTGTGGTGTCGGCCGCCGTCGCCGCGTGCACCAGGCCTGAGGACGAGCCGCTCAAAATTGCGGCAATGGCGTAGGACAACTTCGGATTTGAATTCATATTCCATCCCCTCGATGCCTGTCTGTTATCGAAACGCGAGCTGAGAAACATCAACAGCTGTTGCTTGGATACATCATTTTTTGTAAAGCGGATTCGTCCCTACGTCCGAGCTTAGCGCATCGCTTCCTCATTGCTATGCTATTTAGCGATGCCCTTATGCCAATTTGCGACTTCTCTACGCGTCGGCGGCTCCCAGACGCGCGGGGAAACCGGGCGCGCGCAATGGCGTGCCGACCGCATCCTCCAGCAGCTTCACGATCATCGACGACCAGGCATCGCCGCCGTACTTGGCCCGTCCCTCGATGAAGGTCTGCTCCATCACGCCGGCGAGCCGCAGAGGCACTCCGAAGCGGCGTCCGAACTCAACGCGCGAATCCGGCGTCCTTGCAGGCCAAATCCATGGTGAAGCCAATGTCATAGCTGCCGTTGAGGATCACCTGGCTCTCGGTCTCGTGGACGAAGCTGTTGCCCGAGCTGGCGGCGATCGCCTCGAAGGCGGCGCTTAGATCGACGCCTGCTTTGGCGCACAGCATCAGCGCTTCGCCGGCCGCAATCAGATGGATGAACGCCAGCATATTGGTCACCACCTTGGTGACCGCCGCCTGCTCGATGCCGCCCAGGTGAATCACCCGCCCGCCCATGGCCTCGAGCGCCGGCCTCATGCGCCGCGAACACCTGTTGCGCGCCGCCCACCAGCACGGTGATGTCGCCGGCTTCGGCGCGGTGTACGCCGCCCGTGACCGGGCAGGCGAGGGTGGCGATTCCCAGCTCCTCGGCTCGTGCGGCCAGCGCTTCGTACCTCGGCGAAATCATTGGTGCTCATCTCGATCCAGGTGCTGCCGCTGCGCAGGGCAGGCAGGGCCGAGCTCCATGACCGGCGGCGGTCGCCGCGGGCGAGGGCAGGCAGGTGATCAGGCAATCGCAGCTCTTGGCCAGCTCGGGACCGAGTCCACCCAGTGGGCGCCGGCCGCGAGCACCGGCTCGGCGCGCTGCCGCGTGCCAGATCGTGGACGCCCACGTCGAAGCCGCCGCGGGCCAGATTGGCGGCGAGATGCCTGCCGAGATTTCCGAGTCCGACGAAGCCGTAGCGCATGAGCTTCAACCCAGGCGGCCGGTCGAGCCATTTCCAAATGCAGCAGGCCATCGCCCGACATAGGCATGGGCCAGCGCCACCGTTTCGTCGAGTTCCACCCCGAGTCCCGGCGCCGTGGGCGGAATGACATAGCCCTCTTCCCAGCGAATCGGTTTTTTCAACAGCTGCGCATGAAACCCGCCCCATTGCTGGATGCTTTCCAGGATCAGAAAATTCGGCGAGCAGGTGGCGATTTGGATGTTCGCCGCACCCACCACCGGACCGCAGTACAGGTGCGGCGCGATCTGCGCGTAGTGCACCTCGGCCAGCGCGGCCACCTTCTTCGCCTCGAGCAAGCCGCCGACGCGGCCGAGGTTCATTTGGATGATATTGGCCGCGCCGCTCGGCGAGCACCCGCGCGAATTCATACTTGGTGGCCAGGCGCTCACCGGTGGCGATGGGAATGCTGGTGCCGCGTGCCACGATGGCCATCTGCTCCGGCATTTCCGGCGGCACCGGCTCTTCGAACCACAGCGGATCGTAGGGCTCGAGCTGCTTGGCCAGGCGGATGGCGCCGGAGGTCGTGAATTGGCCGTGGGTGCCCACCAGCAGATCGGCGCGAATTCCCACCGCTTCGCGCACCCGGCGCACCAAGCGCACCGTGCGTTCCAGCGCTTCCTGAGTGGGCTGCCGAGGGTCGTACGCGGAGTAGCCGCCGGTGGGATCGAATTTGAGCCCGGTGAACCCTTGCGCCACATACTCGGCGGCGCGCTGCGCCGAGCGGTCCGCATCGTGGTAGAAATCGTCGCCCTCGCCGACGGCCGGGATAGAGATAGGTGTAGCTGCGCAGGCGCTCGTGAACCTTGCCGCCCAGAAGATTGTAGACGGGCTGCTCCACGGCCTTGCCGACGATGTCCCAGCAGGCCATTTCCAATCCGCTGAGCACGGCCGCGAGCGACAGATCGGGGCGTAGAGTGAAGCCCGAGCCATAGCTCTCGCGCCACAGCGATTCGATTTGGAAGGGATCGCGCCCGGCGAAGCGGCGCGCAAATAAGTCTTCGATCATCGCCGCCAGCACCTTCGGACCGAAGGTCGCGGCATACACTTCGCCGACCCCCTCGATGCCACAGGCGGTTTTCAATTTGAGGAACACGAAGTAGCGTCCGCCGAAACTGGGCGGCGGGTTGCTCACGAGAAATACTTTGACACTGTCGAGCTTCATGTGCGTCCTTATTCAGGGATTCATCCCTGCAAAATTAAATCAGCGGCCTTTTGCGCCACCATGACAGTGGGCGCATTGGTGTTCGCCGAAGTCACCGTGGGAAAAACCGACGCGTCCACCACGCGCAAGCACTCGATGCCGTGCACGCGCAAAGAGGCGTCGACGACGGATTCGCCGGCGGCCCGGCCCATGCGGCAGGTACCTACGGGGTGGTACACCGTGCTCGCGCGAGCGCGGAAATCGGCGAGCAGGCCTTCCGGCTCCAGGGCATTGAGATCGGGGGCAAGGGGTTCGAGAATCAAAGAGCGGATGGCCCGCGTTCGTGCGATCGCCTGCAACAGCTTTGCGCCGTGCATCACGTCCGCCGCGTCTTTTTCGGTGGACAGATAATTTGGCGCGATCTGCGGAGCGAGTCGAAAATCCGGGCCCGCGATATCGATGCGGCCGACGCTGGTCGGCCGTGTCGGCTGGAAGCACAGATAGAATCCGGAAAACGCATCCACCTCGATCCGGGTGCGAGCGGCATCGCCCGCGCCATAAGTGACGGGGTTGAAGTACAGCTGCACGTCCGGACGGGATCCATCGGGATCGGCGCGGGCGAAGCCGCCGAACTGGTTCACGCTCAGGGCCAGGGGTCCGCGTCTGGCCAGCAGATAGCGCAGCCCGGCGATCAATTGGCCCGTGCGCGAGTGCAGTTCATCGTTGAGGGTCGGTTGCGTGGACTTGAAGGAATACACGACGGCGAGGTGATCCTGAAGGTTGCCGCCGACCGCCGCGTTGTCCAGCAGCGGTGCGATGCCGGCGGCCGCCAGCGTCGCCGCCGGTCCGATCCCCGACAGCTGCAGCAGCTGCGGCGAATTGACCGCCCCTGCGCATAGAATCACCTCGCGATTGGCGGCGGCGAATTGCGGCGCGCCGCCGCGGACATATTCCACTCCCACCGCGCGGCGCAGATCGAAGCGAATCCGGCTCACCCAGGCGTGCGTCTCCATGCGCACATTGCCACGGCGCAGCGCCGGGCGCAGGAAGGCGTCGGCGGCCGAGCGCCGCATGCCGTTGCGTATGGTCACTTGATAGCAGCCGAATCCTTCCGGATGAGGCCCATTGAAATCGTCGGTGACGGGCAAGCCGAGTTCCGCAGCCGCATCCAGCCAGTTGCGCCGCATGGGATGCAGGAATGGAGTTACATTCTTGATGTCCAAGGGCTCATCGCCTGCGGCGTGACCCGCCGCATCGACCCGGCGCTCCGAGCGCTCGAAGTACGGGCGCACATCGTCCCAGCCCCAGCCCACATTGCCCATTTGCCGCCAGTCATCGAAGTCGGCGGGCATTCCGCGACAGTACACGAGGGCGTTGATGGAGCTCGAACCGCCGACCACGCGGCCTCGCGGCCAGTAGATGCTGCGGCCGTTCAGGCCCGGATTCGGCAGAGTTTGGTACTTCCAATTGACCTTCGGGTCGGCAAAGGTCCGCCCATAGCCTATGGGCGTCTTGATCCAAAACCGCCGATCGCTGCCGCCCGCCTCGAGAACCAGGACCCGGTTGCGGCCCCCCGCGGACAGGCGATCGGCAAGCACGCAGCCGGCCGAACCGGCGCCGATGATTATGTAGTCAAAATTATCCACGCAGCCGAGCTTAGTCCTTCGTTCTTACGGCGCTATGCCATTTCGCGATTCGCCCATGTCATTTTTCGAGGCGGCGGCCCCGTCGCGCTACGCGGCCGAACCCTGTATGGTGCGAGAAGGAAAGGCAAACCCAAGGTTGCAAAGCTTGAGCACCGCCGCAATTGACCTTCCGCGATCCCATGCGCCCTCATCGGTCGAGCGCTGGTACGTGCTGATACTGACGTGTTTGATTTATGCGATCAACATCGCAGACCGCTACGTCGTGTCCACGGTGCTCGAGCCCATACGCCTCGAATTGAAATTGACCGACAAGGGCGTCGCGTGGCTCACGGGCGCTCCTCTCGCGATTTTCTATGTTTTTTTCGGCATTCTGATTTCATGGTTCGCCGACCGTTCCAATCGGCGCAATATTTTGGCGGCCTCTCTGATCGTCTGGTCTGCCTTCACGGCACTTTGCGGGCTGTCGCGAACTTATTGGGAGTTCTTGCTGGGCCGCGTCGGGGTCGGTGTGGGCGAAGCCGGCGGAACGCCGCCATCCACCGCCATTGTGTCCGATTGCTTTCCGGCGGACCGGCGGCCCATGGCGATGACGGTGTTGGCGCTCGGCGCACCGATCGGTGCTTGGCTGGGTGCGAACATGGCGGGGGCGGTTGCGCATGCGCATGGCTGGCGCGCCGCATTTCTCGCTCTCGGTGTGCCCGGCCTCGTGGTCGGCGTCATCGTTTATTTGACGGTGCGCGAACCGAAGCGAGGCCGGCTGGATGCCGTTGTCGATGAGATCAAGCCGTCGCTGCTCGTGTCGCTGCGTTTTCTCTGGCGTCAAAAGGCCGCTTTCCATGTGGTCATGGGCGGCGGCCTATGCGCCCTGTGGGGCTGGGGCTTGATCTATTGGACTCCGACATTTCTTCAGCGAGCCTACAATCTCGACGTCGGCCAGGCCGGAGCGGTCACGGGCAACATTCATCTGGTCGGCGGTTCGCTGGCAACGGTGGCAACGGCATGGTTGCTGTCCCGGCCGTCCATGGCAGACCCGCGCCGCGTGGTCTGGCTGCTGGCTGGGGGTATTGGCTTCGCCACCATCCCATCCCTGATTGCGTACTGGACCCACTCTCTGTGGCTCTGCCAGCTCATGTTCTGCATTTTCATTCCCGCGATCTATTTCTACATCGGTCCCTGTTTCGGCCTGCTGAACAACCTTGCGCCTTGCCACATGCGGAACATGTTCATCGCGATATCGCTGCTGGTCGCGAACATCTTCAACCTGATCGTTGCACCGTGGGTGGTGGGGGCCTTGAGCGACTGGTTTGCCGGCGGCCGGGCGACCGACGCAGCGTCGCTGCGTACGGCTATGCTGGTCCTCGCTCCGACCGGATTCTGGGCGGCGTATCATTTGTACCTGGCATCGAAGACCATCATCGAGGATCAGAAGCGCGCCGTCGGATACACCAAATCCTGGGCGCCGTAATTTATGGGCAAGACCACCATCGATCGCCGCTGGCTGCCGTTGAACGCATTGCGTGCGTTCGAGGGTGTCGCCAAGCATTCGAGCTTCACCGCGGCGGCTAACGCGCTGCTGATTTCTCAAAGCGCCTTGTCGCGCCATGTGATAGCGCTCGAAAAATTGATCGGCGCCCAGCTCTTCGAGCGCAAGCCGCATGCGCTGGTGCTCACCAAGGCGGGGCAGCACCTGCTGCCGGCGGTCATGAAGTCGTTCGACCGATTGGAATACGCGCTCGACGACATCCGCAATGATGGCTCGGCGACGCTGCGCACGCTGCGCGTGCAGATGCCGCCGAGTTTTGCCGTGCATCTGGCCGTGCCCATCCTGCGCGACTTTCGCCGCGCGGCCCCGGACGTGGAAATCGATCTGGTGAGTTACTACGGTGTGGGACCCCCGCCCAGCGACGTCGATGTGGCCGTGGTGTACTCGAAACCCACGGTGACCGATTTGGTGACGGATTTGCTCTGGCCGGTTCATTTGAGCCCGCTGTGTCATCCGAACCTGGCCGCGCGCTACGCAGGCAAGAGTCTGGCCGAATTCGTCGAATCGAACGAGCTGCTGCACGTGCGCATTTCGGATCTGCCGAGGCACCACCTTTGGACCCAATTCGCACGGCACGCGAGCTTGGGCGCCGTGAACGTGGAACGGGGCCTGGTCTTCGACAATGTGATGCTCGCGGTGCAGTACGCACTGAGCGGCGAGGGCGTCGCTCTGGTCGATACCTACCTATACGGCGATTACATCCGCGACGGCCGCCTGGTCAAACCCTTCGATCACAGCCTCGATGACGGCTTTGGATATTATTTGATCACCCACCCGGAAACTTTGAGCGATACGGCCATTGCGCTGTTCCGCTCGTGGCTGATCGAGCGCTTCGGCAAGGGCGCGAGCGCCGCGCCTTCCAATCTGCATTTGGCGGTTTCGAACGAATGAGCAGCCGCGATTGCGCGCAGCGCGGCGCGCCGGCTATTGCGCCGAACTTACAATCAACACGATGAACTTGGAGAATTTATGCGAAGCCACGCGAAAGTAGTGGTCATCGGCGGTGGCGTGGTCGGCGCCAGCGTCCTATATCATCTGACGAAGGCAGGCTGGAAGGATGTGCTGCTGATCGAGCGCGCCGAACTGACATCGGGCTCGACCTGGCACGCGGCGGGAGGCATGCACACCGTCAACGGCGATCCGAACGTCGCCAAGCTGCAGCAGTACACCATCGAGCTGTACAAGGAAATCGAAAAGATCTCGGGACAATCCTGCGGAGTCCATATCACCGGCGGCATCATGCTGGCGGGCACCCGCGAGCGCCTCGACTGGCTGAAGATGGCCAAGGCGCGCGGCCGATATCTCGGCATGGACCTGGAAATCATTTCGATCGATGAAGCGGCGAAATTGTTTCCGCTCTTGGACAAGAAACATTTCACGGGTGCGATGTACGACCCCATCGAGGGACACGTCGATCCGTACGGTGTGACTCATGCCTATGCGAAATCCGCGCAGATCGGTGGCGCCGAGATCGTCCGGCATACCCGGGTCACGGACCTCAAGCCGCGCGCCGACGGATCCTGGGATGTGATTACCGATCACGGCAATGTTCATGCCGAGCATGTGGTGAACGCCGGGGGCCTGTGGGCGCGCGAGGTGGGCCGCATGGTGGGCATCGAGCTGCCCATACTTGCCATGGAGCATCAATACCTCATTACCGGTGACATGCCGGAGTTGGCCGGCAAGAAGGAACAGCTGCACGCCATCGATTTCGAGGGCGAAATCTACATCCGCCAGGAGCGCGGCGGCATGCTCATGGGCACCTACGAGCGTGCCGGCAAGCCCTGGTCGGAAGTGACGACGCCGTGGGATTTCGGACAAGACCTGCTGCCCAATGATTTGGAGCGCATCGCGCCCAGCCTGGAAGTGGGATTCGAACATTTCCCCGCTCTCGGCGCCGCGGGCATCAAAAAAGTGGTCAATGGGCCCTTCACCTTCGCACCCGACGGCAATCCATTGGTGGGGCCGATCCGCGGCCTGAAGAACTTCTGGGTTGCCTGCGGCGTGATGGCAGGATTCAGCCAAGGAGGAGGTGTCGGCTTGGCGCTGTCGCGATGGATGGTGGACGGCGACCCCGGCGCCGACATCTGGGGCATGGATGTGGCACGCTACGGCGACTGGACCACGCTGGCGTACACCAATGCCAAGGTCCGGGAAAATTATTCACGCCGTTTCAGAATCCGTTTTCCGAACGAGGAGCTGCCGGCGGCACGGCCCCTGCGCACTACGCCGATCTACGAAAAGCTGCAAGCCGAACATGCGGTGTTCGGCGACTACTGCGGTTTGGAGCATCCTCTGTGGTTTGCGCCGACGGCAAAGGAAGCCGAGGACATCGTCAGTTTCCGCCGCTCCAACGCGCATCCGCACGTGGCGGCCGAGTGCAATGCGGTGCGGGACTCGGTCGGCCTCTTGGAGATATCGAACTACGGTAAGTTCGACATACGCGGGCCCGGCACGGCGGAGTGGCTCTCGCATATGATGGCGAACCGTGTTCCCTCGGTGGGACGCATTGCGCTGACGCCGATGCTGAACGAGCGCGGCAAGCTGATCGGCGATTTCACCATGTGCCGGGTCGCAGCCGATCATGTCTTCCTGGTCGGCACCTATGCGGCCGAGACTTATTACATGCGGTGGTTCGAGAGGCATATGCCCGCGTCGGGCGTCACGGTACGCCCCTGCGCGATGGAGTATGTCGGACTTTCGATCGCCGGACCTCAGTCCCGCGCCCTGCTGCAGACGCTGGTGCGCGACGACTTGTCCACGGCAGCCTTCCCCTTCATGTCCTTCAAGCGCATGGAAATCGGCATGGTGCCCGGCTATGTGGGTCGTGTGTCCTTCACCGGCGATCTGGGGTACGAGATCTGGGTCACCACCGATTATCAACGCGCGCTCTACGATGCTCTCTTCAAGGCCGGCCAGGACCATGGACTCAAGTTATTCGGCGGCCGGGCGCTCAACGCCATGCGCATCGAGAAGAGCTTCGGCAGCTGGGCGCGGGAATTTCGCCCTATTTATGGACCCTTCGAAGCCGGCCTCGAGCGCTTCGTCAACTTCAAGAAGAGCGAGTTCATCGGCCGTTCCGCGGCCCTCGAAGAGAAGGACGGTGGCGGGGCATTGCGCCTGGCGACCTTCAAGGTCGAGGCGGCGGACGCCGACGCCATCGGCGACGAACCGATCTGGCACGATGGAAAGGCCGTGGGCTGGGTCACTTCCGGTGCATTCGGACATCGAGTCGGACACTCTCTGGCGCTCGGCTACGTGCCGGCCGCCTTGGCCAACGCCGATGCGGGTTTCGAAATCGAAATCATCGGTGAACGTCGCAGGGCGACGCGTCTTGCCGGCGCTGCGTTCGACCCGGGCGGTAAGTTGATGCGGGCGTAGCAGAATGGCGGTTACTTCGCTGGGCGGAGACTGGTCGTAGGTGAAGGACCATTAGAGGGGATGGATAGACATGGGGCGAACACGGAATCCGCCAGTGTTCGCCCCATGTCTATCCATCCCCTCTGTGGGCCTGCTACCGACGAACAGTGCGCCAGTGAAGTAACCGCTGTTCTGCGGTGGGTAAGTGCGCTAGTGAAATGACCGTCGTTCGGTGGTGGGTTGTTATATGGTTGGATAGGGTAGTTATACGACCAGACAAATAAACCACCCTGATGCGCTATAATGAGGGAGGGCAGCGGCGAAAATCGACTGTGGGGGAGGGGACATGCTGAGCACACCGGGTGGCAATGATGTCGGCTACAACGGGCTTACCGATCTCACATTGGGGCTGCCGGCGGAGGCGTACTTCGACCCGCGGCAGTATGAACGCGAGCTGCAGCGGATCTGGTACCGCAACTGGGTTTATGTCGGCCGTTCGAGCAACCTTGCGCGCTCCCGCTCGTTTCAGACGTTCGCGCTGGGCGACCAGAAAATACTCTTGGTACGTGACGATGCGGGGGTCTTGCAGGGCTTCCACAATACTTGCAGGCATCGTGGGGCGGCGCTGTGCCGCGAGCCCGAAGGCGTGCTGCGTAGTGGGGCCATCGTCTGCCCGTATCATGCCTGGACCTATAACCTGCAAGGCGATTTGCTGCGCACCTCATCGAAGCGGAACGCGAGCGGCTTCGATGTCGCCGATTTCCCGCTGTACCCGGTCAAGGTCAGGGAATGGAACGGATTCGTATTCGTCTCGCTGACCGAGGACCCTCCGGCTTTCGAGAAGATCTTCGACGTGTCCGTGAACAGGCTCGATGCTTGGCCGCTCGAGGATCTGGTCATCGGCCACGTTCTGCTCAAAACCATCGAGAGCAATTGGAAAATATTCTGGGAGAACTATAACGAGTGCCTGCACTGTCCGAGCGTGCATCCGCAGCTCTCGCAGCTGGTGCCGATTTACGGACGCGGGCTGCTGGAGGAGAAGGACGATCCGGAGTGGAGCGCGCATGCCGCGGACTCCGATCCCAAATTCAAGGGCGGAATGCGCAGCGGCGCCTCGACCTGGTCGCTGGACGGTAAGACCACCGGGATTCCATTTCCCGGCTTGTCCGAAGAGGATCGCAAGGCCGGATACGTCTATATGACCGGCCTGCCGTCCGTATTCATAGTGGGTCACGTGGACTATGTCCGGGTGGTGCGGCTGCTGCCCCTGGGACCCGAGCGCACCGAGTTGCGCGTCGAGTATCTGTTCTCGCCGCAGACCCTCGCCGACCCGAAATTCGACTTGCACAATGTCGTGGATTTCACCAACCGGGTCATGATCGAGGACTCGCAGGTCTGCGAGCTCAATCAACAAGGGCTGCATGCGGCGCCTCACCTGCGCGGAGTGGTGATGCCCGAGGAATACGTCATCCGCCAGTTTCACGAGTGGGTCGGCGCTGAACTGGCACGCATTTAAGCCACTCGCTGCGGTATTGACGGCGGCGTTATGTACCGCGGCCTGCGGAGGCCGGCAGCACGCTGCTGCCTCCGGCGCCGAAGAACCGGTGCTGAACATTTACAATTGGGCCGACTACATCGGCTACAACACCATCGCGGAATTCGAGCGTGCGACTCATATCAAGGTCGTCTCCCAGTTCTACGATTCCAATGAGACTCTGGAAGCGGCGATGCTGACGGGCCACTCCGGCTTCGACATCGTCAGCACCACGACCGCCTTCTACGGGCACCAGATCAAGGCGGGCGCCTACATGCCGCTCGACCGGTCGAAACTGACCCACTGGAATAATCTCGATCCGGCGGTATTGGCGCTGCAATCGGCGGCGGACCCCGGCAATCGCTATGCCATGCCCTACCTGCACGCCATGAACGGCTTCGTCTACAACGTGGACATGGTGAAGGCGCGCATGCCGAACGCACCCACTGACAGCTTGGCGATGATCTTCGATCCGAAGGTCATGGCACGCCTCGCCGATTGCGGCGTCACTTTCCTGGATTCGCCCGAGGATGTCATCGAGCTGGCGCTGGCCTATCTGCACCTCGATCCGA
Source organism: uncultured Gammaproteobacteria bacterium (assembly GCA_963807505.1). Lineage (GTDB taxonomy): Bacteria > Pseudomonadota > Gammaproteobacteria > Steroidobacterales > Steroidobacteraceae > Bog-1198. Next base: position 1,627,119 of record CAWECC010000004.1, read on the forward strand.
ATTCACAGAAGATCGAGGATCTACACGCCGCCGAGACCCTCGTGATGGCGGTGCGGCCTTACGTTCGAAACTTCGATTCCACCGATTACTTTCATCAATTGGCGTCCAAGGAAATTTGTGTCGCAATAGCCTGGTCGAGCGACTACTACGTTTCACAGGCCACGGCACGCGAGGATGGGACCGGCGCCCATCTGGCGTTCGTGCTGCCCAAGGAAGGCTCCAATATCACCTACAACGCCTTGCTGATTCCCGCCTCGGCGCCACACCCGGAGGCCGCGCACAAGTTCCTGAACTTCATTTTGGAACCGAAAGTAATCGCCGAGATCACCAACGACATCCATTACGGCAACGACAATCTGGCAGCACGCCCATTCGTCAATCCGGACATTCTCAATGACCCGGCCGTGTATCCATCTCCCGAAGTACGTGCGCAGCTATATATGCCCACGGAACTCAGCTCGGATTACTACCGGCAACGCACGCGGGTGTGGACCCACATCAAGACCGGCCAATAGCGCTGCAAAAGCGGCCAATAGCACCGAAGACCGGTCATTAACGTTGCTGGACCCGTCATTGACGCTGCGGTGCAGCAGTGTGGCGGTTCCGCGCGAAAATAGCTGAAAATCAAGCGCTTTTGTGACGTGTAGCCCGCTTTCTCCAGACCTGGAAATGTACAGTTCCGGCCCCATAAAGGACACGGGCCGCCAGGGATTGCCGGCGGCCGACGAAGTGTAATTTCAGGAGAGGAACATGATTGGAATGATAGCCCGGTGGGGCCACAACACACTGCTGGTCGGATTGGCGCTCATGACGTGCGCGATTTTCTTCAGCTTGTTTAGATAGTCTGCAAGGGCCGCGCGACCGCGCGTGCCCTCCAGCGCCGAATCGGCGCACTCGGCAAGTGAAGTCATTGAGCGGGGGCGGCGGAATCAGGTTCTGTGTCCGCCGCCTCGACGTGCTTGGATTTCCATAGCAGCCAGCCGTAGTAATACAGATAGTAGCCGGCCAGCAGGAAGAATATTCCGACTGTGAGTGGGCTTTGGAGCATGGCTGCCGGCGCGGCGGACGCTTGGGCGTTCGCTGCAACGGCGTTTGCCGCATGCGAGGCGTGGGTGCTGCCGTAAACCTGGACAACCCGGTACACCAGCCGGCCCAGAAACAACAGCGATATGGCGATACCGGTATAAGTGTGCGGCACGTAGTACCGCTGTCCGCCGTGCGTGAGAAAGCGGGTTCGCCTCGCTCCCCATACGCCTAGACCGATTCCGAGCGCAGCTCCGGCGAGCTCGGCCGCCAGGAATTGAGCGGATCGCAGCGCAGCCGGCAACAACAGACAAACCAAGAGCGTCAGCAATACCATTCGCACCGTCATTCGAGCGGGGCGCAGCGGCTGGCGTCCGAAACTGCGCCGCAGCCTGCGGTAGACGGCGAAGACAATCAGGGCCGCGAACAGAAATGGACCGATTTGCGAAAAGTCGGAGTGCATTTCGTCGATACTACTACACGCTCATGAGCTTTCACCGATGAACATGGGAACCTCGGCCGACCCGGCACGCGGCGAACTGACGCGCGGCGTCGGCCCATGGGCGGCGATGGCCGTCAATATCGCCAACATGATCGGCACCGGCGTGTTCCTCAAGGCCCGTGTCATGACCTGCAATGTCGGTGGTGCAAAGACCGTTCTATTGGTCTGGGTTGCGGCGGGTTTGCTGTCGCTCGCGGGTACTTTCTCGTATTCAGAGATTGCGGCGATGATGCCGGAGGCGGGAGGCGACTACGTCTACCTGCGGCGTGCGTACGGCCGGCTCGTGGGTTTTCTTTATGGCTGGATGGCATTCACGGTGGCGCGAGCCGGATCCCAGGCCGCCTTGGCGGTGAGTCTGGCGATCTTCATGAATGTGGCTCTCGGTGGCGCATTGGATCGCTGGCATCCGGGAGCCGTCTTTTTCGGCGGCCACCTCAGCGGCCTCACGCTCGTGGCTCTCGCCTCGATTTGGGCGGTGGCCTTGATCAACTGCGCTTCGGTGGCCTCCGGCGGCCGCATGGCGCTGGCCCTCACCATCGCCAAGGTGGGGCTGCTTCTCAGCGTCGGCATCGCGGCCTTTTTGTTTGCCGCCGGCGATTGGGGCCATCTGGGGCAGTCCGGACTCGCCGGCGCCTGCGAAGGAGTGGCGAGCAGCGCGCGCGGCGGCGTCGCAGGCTTCGGCGCCGCGATGCTCGGTGCCTTATGGGCCTACGACGGCTGGCAAAACGTTGCGCCGCTCGCCGGCGAGGTCAGAGATCCGCAGCGTAATTTGCCGCGCGCCTTCGTCGGCGGAACCCTGGTAGTCGCGGCCCTGTACCTGTTCGTCAACCTCGCCTATTACTACGCGCTGACGCCGCTCGAAATCGCGAGCGTCCCCCTGAGCTCGTCCGTGGCCACCGAGGTATTGAAGCGATTCCTCGGGCCGATGGCGGTGTCGATGACGGCTGTTGCGCTCATGATTTCCTCCTTCGGTTCGCTGCACGCCAGCGTGCTCGCGAACTCGCGCATCCCGTTCGCCATGGCCCGCGACGGATTATTCTTTCGCAGCTTGACGCGCCTGTCGGCGCATTCGAATGTCCCCGTGCGCGCCATTCTGGCTCAGGCTGCCTGGGCCAGCGTGCTGGCTCTTTCCGGCTCCTACGACACCCTGACCGACTGCGTCATATTCGCCTCTTGGCTGTTCTATGGATTGGTCACTGCATCGTTGTTCGTTTTTAGAAAGAAAATGCCGGATGCTCCCCGGCCGTACCGCGCACTCGGCTATCCGGTGATTCCGCTGATTTTCCTCACGGTCACGGCGGCCCTGCTGATCAATACCTTCGTCGCGGCGCCGCGCGAAGCATTGCAGGGCGTCGGGTTGCTGGCGGCGGGGTTGCCCTTCTACTGGTTCTGGTCGAGGCGAACCTCTGCACGGTGATGTTGACCGGTTCACACGGTCAGGGGGGATAAGAGGCTGGACGCCAACGTAAAGGCAGCAGTTGGCGTCCAGCCTCTTATCCCCCCTGACCGTGCGCACTGGCCGACCTACATCACCGCGCAGAAGACACATCACCGTCGAGAGGAGGCAATCGGGTGCCCTCGGGCGAATACCGTCAACCGGCCAACATCATCCTGCCTAGGGGATTCCGATGCCGGGGTAGGATAAGCCCTACGTTGGCTGCCATGTCGACCCGACTGTTGCAGCCGGAAATTGTGACTATAGTCCCGCCCTAGTCGATTCAAGGGAGATGGTGGTGTCCTCATGGACGCGCTCAGGGATGCGGACTTTCTTCACCATTCCCGCTGTGATGCTGGTGGCGAATCTGGCGGTGGCGTCGAGTGGTTCATCGAGCCTTGTCGGCCGCCACGGACACGCGGAGCTGTCTAAATTCGACTATTTGGTGCTCGCCAGCATGGCCGACTCGCCTCGTCTGACGGCCATGGCCAGCTATCGCCCGCGAATGCAGCCCGCGTCCGGCTCCCTCGCTCGTTCCGTCCCGAAGTATCAGTGACGGTAAGGAGCAAGGGCGCCGTCGCGGCGGATCACTCAGTAGAACCCATGCAGCTCGACGAAGTACACCCGCTGGTGTTCGGAATTGTCCTGCGGAATACCGTCGTACCAGCGGAAACCACTCCGTATTTGTAGGAATTGTATCGGCGTGAGTTCGTAGACCACGCTCCACCGCGTTTCCTCGCCGTGCTCCACCTCGCGGTTTGGATTCAGAAACTCTTCCGTAATCTTCAAATTGTTGCCGTGCGTGATGAGCCAATTGGCCTCGACCAGGGTGGCGAGTTCCTTCCCCTGATCGTTGGGGACGCTCTGATCGTCGGTTATCTCGGCTTGTGCCAGCCAGGAGATGGGGCCGGTTCTCAGGCCGCCGAAGATTCCATACGCATACTTGGCCCCGCCCGGTTGATAGTTGCCGTTGGCGGCGATTCCCACCCGCCATACGGATTCCACATAGATCAGCTGCGTGCTGTATTCCTTGCCGTTGCCGGTGACGCTACCTCCCCCGGTGCCGTCGGTGACGGCCAGCTGCGCATCCCAATGGCCGTGCTCATACCCAAACTCCACGCCCTGATCGGACGTCGTCATGTTGATTCCGGTCGCCTGGAGGATGAAGGCCGTTTGATCTTGGAGCCGCAGTCCGAAGGGCAGGTACATCTGCCCGGCCTTGACGTAGAAGTCGTGATTGGGGTCCCACAGCAAAACATACGCTTCGCGGTTCAGGGCGCTTCCCGGGGCCACTTGCTCGTCGGCATAGACGATCAGCCGGTTCGGAATCACTTCGGCTTCCAGGTAAACCCGGTATTGCTCGAGCTCGAATTGCTGCGAGGTGGGAGTGTGCGGTGCCTGGGTCACCGTGGCTTCCGTGCGAAGGTCGCCGCCGGTCCGCAGAAATGAAGTGATATTGCCGGTCCAATTGTCGAGCTGGGTGTCGATGTGCTCCGCCGGTAACACCGTTTGCGCGAATATGTCGCCGAAACTCGTGCGCAGCGCGCCCCCCGTCGGGTTGACATGACAGACGCCGCACTTGAGACCGGTTTGAACGGCCAGATAGGGTTCGGCGTGCGCACCGTAGGCAGCGAAGCAGAACAGCAGAATCAGACAGTGCAGCCTGAATTGAAAATATCGTCCCTTCATTGAGCAGATTCCACGGTGAATTCAAAAGAGAGATCCGTGCCGAGCGGCACGGCGTTCATGTCGGCCAATGCCGCGGGGCCGGTGCCGCGCACGGTCACGCGATAGACTCCCGCACTCAGCGCGGCTGCCGGCGTGATCAAGAGAACGGCAGCATTTTTCGGCGCGAGCGCCACACGGGCCGCTATTCTGGCCGTCGCGGGGCTTGCATCCGCGTCGGCCGCAGCCATTCGCTCGAGCATGACGGTGGTATCGTTGACGAGCGAGGAGTTGACCTCCTTCGTGAAAGCCACCATAACGTTCGCCGGTGGCGCCTCGACGACGGCCTGATCGGCAGGCGCCGTGGTTTGCACCGCCAGCATTTGGGATGCTGCTGCGGCCATCGCGGCCGGCGCATTCGGCGCGCCGTTCGTGACCCATTGCGCCATCGCTGCCTGGGTGGCCGTCGGGAGCGGCGGCAACATGTAGGGCATCTGTAGGCCGCTGATGCCAGGAGCACCCATGATCTTGCGTATCATGTAGCTGTTGGCCGGATTACCAGGGTTGACCCGCAGCACACTCGGCTGTTCGGTGCTGGGCACGCCGACCAGGTTGTTATAGGCATTTCCTTCGCTGAGCTGCAGGCCTTCCGGAGCGCTGGCGCCGATGTGGCATTTCGCGCAGATCGGCGTGAATACATTGTCTTGAATGGACTGAAAGTCCGCCGTGACGGTGGTGCTCGTGCTGCCGCCAGAAGTCAAGGGCTCTCCCTCCGAATTGAGGCCATCGCCATTGCCGGCGCAGCCCGCCGCGCTGCCCAGCAGCAACATCGCGGCCCAGGTACCGAATCGCTCGATCGACATGCTAAAACTCACAATGTGGTGTTGACCGGCAGGTAAGTACCCGGTATTCGGCCGCAAGTTTACTCGCGGAGCGGGATGTCGCGCGCAATCCAGTGCCAAGGCACCGAGAAAGGGTTAATCTGTGGCGAGGAAGGGACAGGTAGTCGCAATGCAGTGCAAGACTTGGTGGATGTGACTTAGTGCGTCTGGTCGCCGGTGGCGTTGCCTTATCCCTGAGTCTCTTAGTCGGAATACCGCAGCAGGCGGTGGCCGATGAGTGGGGCGGGTCCCTGGACCTCACCAGCGACTACGTCGTGCGCGGCATATCGAGGACCAACGACCAGGCCGCCCTGCAGCTCGATGTGCATTACTCGAGTACTTCCGGTTTCCTGGCTGGTGTGTTTGCGTCCAACTCCCGGATCGAACCCGGACGGCCGGTCGAGGCGGAACTCGATGGGTTTGTGGGTTTTACTTGGAACGCGGGCCCCGACTGGCGTGGAAAAATTCTGGCCACCCACTATGCCTATCCGGGGGCCCCGCCTGGCTCCGACTATACCTATGATGAGCTGAGCCTCGAATGGACCTTTCAGGAATGGCTGGATATGGGGCTCACCTATTCGCCGGATGCGCCGCGCTTGTCGGGTTATCGGGGGGGGTGGTACTCCACGACGGCCGGATCGGCGGAGTTGAATGTGCAGAGGCCCGTGGTGGGCAAGCTGTCGGCCACGGCGGGTGCCGGCTACGCGTACTATGCAGGCCCGGATTCCACCGGATACGGCTATGGGAGCGTCGGCGCCACCTACGACCTGTCGCCCGTGTCCCTGGTGCTGTCGTTTATCGACTCCACGGCAGGGGCTAAGGCATTGTTTTATAATATCCCTTCGGGCCGTCAATGGACGGGAACGGTGATTTGGCGCTTCTAATGGACGCGTTTCCGGTGGTCGCGAGTGGCGGGCAACCCTTCGAGGCGTTGCCGGTACTCACCGGAAATGAACCGAATTGGTGAAGGAGCGGCGCTTTCGATGACCCTACAGGCTAAAAATTCGGCCAGAGAGCAGGATAACGCACTCCTGGTCGCTATCGCGGCGGGAGACCGCCGGGCGCTCGAGGAGCTTTATCTGAGCTACCACCGGCGCCTGTCGAGGTTCCTGTCGCGATTCACGCAACGCTACGAAAATATCGAAGAGATCATCAACGATACCTTCATGGTCGTTTGGCAGAGCGCCAAGGACTTCCGCCACGCCTCGCAAGTCTCCACCTGGATCATCGGCATCGCCTACCGCACGGCCCTCAAGTCGTTCCGGCGGCAGAAGAATCACGCGGCGGCACAAAATCTCGACGACTGTCCCGAACAGACCGTCGATCCTACCGTCGATACCGAGGTTCAAGATTGGCTGAAGCGTGGTTTGAGCCAGTTACCCAGCGAGCAGCGCCTGACCCTCGAGCTCGCCTATCACATGGGCCATTCATTGGAGGAAATCGCGGCGATCACCGAGTGCCCGGTGGGCACCGTCAAGGCGCGCATGTTTCATGCGCGCGAGAAATTGCGCCTGTACCTGCCGACTTTGGGCGGCGGGGCGGTCGGGTTGCCGGAGGCAAGAGAATGACTTACCGCCATTCGAATCGCGACGCGCGTGAACACGAGGAAGTCTCGGCATTGCTTCCTTGGTACGTCAACGGCACCATCAACGAGCTTGACAGTCAGAGAGTGGACGCACACCTGCCGGTGTGTGCGGATTGCAGCAATGACCTGGCTCTGGAGCTCAGTGTTTATCGGGGTATGACCGCCGACCCGGCGGTTGAATACATGCCCTCGGCTTCGCTCAAGCGCCTGCAGGCAAGGCTGGACGGCGTCGCCGCTCCGGCAGCCGCGGATGCGCCAGCGGATACGGTCCGCACGCTGACGCGCCCCATGACGCGGGGCCGTCATTCCATCCCGTGGCTGGGAGTGATGGCGGCCTCGATTGCCGTGATGGCGGTGGCGCTCGGCCTGGTGACCGCCGATCGATGGCAGTACTCCCGTTCGTCCTCTTCGCAGCCGAACTACTACACCGTCACGACTGCGATCCCGCGTCCCCCGGGCGAGGTGATCCGCGCGGTATTTTCGCCGACCATCACCCTGGACGAATTGCAGGGCATACTCGATGAGGCTCAGCTGAGAATCGTCTCCGGGCCGACCGAGGCCGGCGTGTATTCGCTGGCGTCGAAATCCAGCCGGCCGGTCAGTTCATCGCTGGCACTGTTGCGTGGGCACGCCATGGTCCGTTTTGCCGAAGGCAGCCAAGTAGCAGGAGCGGGCAATTCCCCATGAGGTATTGGTCCGTACTGCTTTTCGCTCTGATGACCGGCGCCTGCAGTACCTCGCCGATTCGAATCCAGTCGGCGGCGATGGCCGATCAGGTATCGAAGTCGCCCGAGCACTTCATCATAGCGGCGGTGGGCAATGAACCCACCGCGTTCGTGGCCCGCGCAGGCAGTACGCCGCATGCCTACGACGGCGCCCAAAGCTACGGTCCGAGCCACGCTGCGCTCCAGGCGATGCGCTCGCTGGAGAATGAGTACGGGCTGCGCGAAGTGAGCGCATGGCCGATCGCGCCATTGGGCATGCACTGCGCCGTGCTCGAAGTCCCCGCCGGCATGGATCGGGGCACTCTGCTGGCTGCGATGGCGCACGATAACCGCATCAAGCTCGCGCAACCGATGCAGAGTTTTGCGACGCGCAGCGAAGACTACAATGATCCCTACGTGCAGTTGCAGCGAGGTTTTCAGCAGATGGACGTCGCCGGCGCTCATCCCTGGTCGCGCGGCGAGGGAGTCAAAGTCGCAATCATCGACACGGGGGCCGACACCGGGCACGCGGACTTGCAGGCCAACGTTGCCGCCGCCGTCAACTTCGTCGATTCGGACGATAAGCAATTCCAGCGCGACCGTCATGGCACCGAGGTCGCGGGCGTCATCGCGGCGGTCGCCAACAATGGTCAAGGAATCGTGGGAATCGCGCCGTCGGCGCGCCTTTTTCTGCTCAAGGCGTGCTGGCAGGTGCAGGCCGATGCCGATGCCGCCCGATGCAATTCCTTTACGCTTGCACGAGCGCTGGTGGCGGCCTTGGATGCGCACGCGCAGATCGTCAACTTGAGCCTCGCCGGTCCGCCGGATCCGCTCCTGAGCGGCCTGATACGCGAAGGACTGCGCCGTGGTGTGTTGTTCGTGGGTGCGGCGCCGCACGATACGGGAGAGGTCAGCGAGGGGCTTCTGCACGAACCGGGAGTCATCGAAGTCGCCAGCACTGGGAACCAGCCGGTGTTGAGTTCGGCATTGTACGCCCCGGGCCGCGAAATTCTGACTCTATTGCCAGGGGGCCATTACGACTTTGCGTCAGGCGACTCGATCGCGACCGCGCAAGTTACCGGAGTTCTGGCGTTGCTGCTCGCGAAGAAGTCCGCCCTGACGGCCGCCGATGCCTACCGGCTGCTGCGGGATACCAGCTCGCGTTCCTCGGACGATGGCACGCTCATCGATGCGTGTGCCGCGGTGGTAGCGCTGGTCGGCCAAGGATCGTGTAGTCCGAGAACCGCCGTCGAGCACAACAAGGCAGACGAGCCGCGCGTCGCGCTGCACTGAGACCGGGCCCTCAGGGCGGAGGACTGGAAGGATTCAAGGCCAACCCGGCCAGCCGACGCTCGTCGAGAATGACGACGATGCCGCTCGCGATGACGATGCCGGCGCCGACAACCAAGCTCAGCGAGGGCGAGGCCGACCAGAAAATCCAATCGATGGCGAAGGCCCAGAGGATGGCGGTGTACTCGAACGGTCCGACGACCGACGGCGGGGCGCGCCGAAAGGCGTCGGTCAGCCACATCTGCCCCAGCGCTCCGGTGATGCCGATTCCGATGAGCCAAACCCAGTCGGAGCCGAGCACCGGGCGCCAGTCATCGATGGCCAGTAAACCGGTGGCAATACCGACCAGGAGCAGATACCAGAACACCATGGACATGCTCGAATTGCTGCGACCCAGGCTTCGAACCGTCAGGCCGCTCAGAGAATAACAAACCGTCGCCAGCGCCGCGGCGGATGCTGCGATCATCGAGAATCCCGCGTTTCCCCACGGCTGCAGAATGACCAGTACGCCGCTCAGGCCTATCACAATCGCCGCCCAGCGCTTGCCCGTCACTTTCTCCCCGTGCAATGGCACCGACAAGGCGGTCATCAACAGAGGCGCTGCCAAAAACAGCGAGTAGGTCTGCGCAAGGCTCAGGCGATGTACGGCGAATACGAAGCTGGCGAGCATGCCGACGCCGAGCACGGCTCTGAACAAATGCAGGCTGGGGTTGCTCGGGCGCAGCGTCGCCCAGGTTCCGTGCCAGCCAATCGGCAGCAATAGGAACAGCCAGGAGGAAAGGGAGCGCAGACAGGAGATTTGCAGAGGCCCGTAATGCGCGGACAGGCGCTTCATCAGCGAGTCCATGATGGAAAAGACGAATACCCCCGCGATCATCGAGGCGATGCCGCGCAGACGCTCCCGCGACGGCTCGTGGACGCCGATGTGGGCGATGGGGAGGGGCTGTCTGCTCATGATGCTCCCGTCATTGTAGACGAGAGCGAGCCCTGCATTCGGCCCCTTACGCCGGTATTCGCTGCAGATGCGCTCCCAGCGCGCGGCGGCGGACATCCATCAGCTTCAGGATCATCGGGGTCAGTATCAGCTGCATGGCCAGCTCCATCTTGCCCCCCGGTGCCACGATGATGTTCGGCCGCGACATGAAGGAATCGTGCACCATCGACAGCAGATACGGAAAATCGATCTCCTTGGGATTGGAGAAGCGGATGACGACGAAGCTTTCGTCCGCCGTCGGTATGTAGCGCGCGGTGAACGGATTGGAAGTGTCGACGGTGGGGACGCGCTGAAAATTGACATGCGTCTGCGAGAACTGCGGACAGATGTAATTCACGTAGTCCGGCATGCGCCGCAAAATCGTATCCACGACGGCTTCGGTGGAATAGCCGCGGGTGTCCTTGTCGCGATGCAGCTTCTGGATCCACTCCAGATTGATGATGGGCACGACGCCGATGGTCAGATCGGCGTGCTGCGCCACATTCACCTGCGGCGTGATGACGGCGCCATGCAGGCCTTCGTAGAACAGCAGATCGGTGTCTGCGGGAATTTCCTGCCATTCGGTGAACGTGCCCGGCTCCTGCTTGAACGGTTGTGCCTCCTTTTCGTTGTGCAGGTAGCGCCGGATCTTTGCCGCGCCCGGTCTCGCCGTAGCCGCGGAACACCGCCTCGAGCTCTTCGAACAAGTTATTCTGCGGGCCGAAGTGGCTGTAGTGCTGATCGCCCTGCGCCGCGGCTTCCGCCATCTTGACCTTCATGGTTTCGCGGTCGTAACGATGAAAGGAGTCGCCTTCGACCAGCGCCGCCCGGATGCCCTCGCGGCGGAATATCCAATTGAAGGTGCGCGTGACCGAAGTGGTGCCGGCGCCTGAGGAACCGGTGACTGCGATGATGGGATGCTTGGCTGACATGGGGCGACCTGCGGCTTAGCTCTGGAGGAACAAGGAACGTTCTTTGAACAGCGGCGAGCTGTATATGCGATCGAGCCCCTGTTCGTGCTCCCAGTGGTAGCGCTCGATGCGTTCGACCTCGCTCTTGCATCCGAGGATCAAGGGCACTCGCTGGTGAAGATGGCTCGGAACGAGATCCAGTATCCGGGTCCGGCCCGCCGATGCCGCACCGCCGGCTTGTTCGATCAGCATGGCCATGGGACTGGCCTCGTAGAGCAGGCGCAGCCTGCCGGACTTGATCGGGTCCTTGGTGTCCTTCGGGTACATGAATAGTCCGCCGCGGATCAGGATGCGATGAACTTCAGCCACCAGGGACGCGATCCAGCGCATATTGAAGTCCTTGCCGCGAATGCCGGAATGGCCCGCCAGGCATTCGGCCACGTAGCGCTTGATCGGCGGTTCCCAAAACCTTTCATTGGAGGCATTGATGGCGAACTCACTGGCTTCATCCGGGATGGTCATGTTCGGGTGCGTCAATATGAACTCGCCGAAGCCGCGATCCAGAGTGAATCCATGCACGCCCCGGCCGACGGTGAGCACCAGCATGGTGGTGGCGCCGTAGATCGCGTACCCCGCGCACAGTTGCCGCGATCCGGGCTGCAGAAAGTCCTCGGCCACGGGCGGCTGCATGCCCCGCGGCGCTTTGAGCACGGAGAAAATGCTGCCGACGGGCGCATTGATATCGATGTTGCTGGACCCATCCAGGGGATCGAACGCGAGCAGGTATTTGCCCAGAGGATATTCCGGCGGGATCTGGTAGGGCTCCTCGAGTTCTTCGGAGACCATGCCGGCGAGATGACCGCCGTACTCGCTGGTGCGCAGAAAAATGTCATTGCTCATGACATCCAATTTCATTTGCGTCTCACCCTGCACATTGGTCATTTGTGCCGACCCATGAGCCCCGGCCAGTGCCCCACGCCCGACGATGAAACTGATGCGCTTGCAGGCCAGGCGCACGTAGTTGAGCAAGGCGGTGAAGTCGCCGGTCGCCTCCGGAAAGCGTCGCTGCTCCTCGATCATGAATTCGGTGATGGTCTTTTCTCGAGTGCTCATCGTTCCCCCAGAAGTAATCGCCGCGTTATTGGTATTCCCGAATCTCGTGCAATTGCCGGTCGATTTCGCGGATGCCGAGCATGCCGCGGCCCACCAGCGCGACGGCACGCGGCGGCAGCGGCCGAGCGGTGGACCCCAGCGAGGGCAGCACCAGGTCGGCCGCCGAGAAGTCATCGCCGAGGGTCCAGTAGCTCGGTGTCACCACGGTGTATAGGCCGGCGGTCTTGGCCGCGGTGAGCCCGTTCACGGAGTCCTCGATCGCCACGCAGTCCTCGGCGCAGAGCGCCAATTCGCGCAGCACGAAGCGATAGATCTCCGGTGCGGGCTTCTTGTGCCGCACCTGATCGCCCGCACCGATCACCGCGAAGCGCTGCATGGAGTAGCGTCCCAGGGTGGCCCGTAGCAGGGTCTCGATATTGGCCAGGGTGGTCGTCGAGGCGATGGCCAATCGGACGTTTGCGCAGGCTGCCTCATCGATCAGGCGTTCCACCCCGTCGCGCAGCGATACCTGCCCCGCTTCGACCATCGAGGCGTAGATCTCGGTCTTGGTCTTGTGGATGGCGGCGATGCGTCCGGCCAGTTCGAGATGCTCTGCGGCGGGCAGGGCGAGAGAGTCGATATAGACTCTGAGCCGCTCCTTGCCGCCGGTCGTCAGCAGCAGGTGAGCGTACCTCGGTTTGCTCCAATTCCAATCCAAGCCATGCCGCCGGAAGGCTTCATTGAACGCGCCGCGATGGGCCTCCTCGGTGTCCGCCAGCGTTCCATCGACATCGAATATCAGCGCCTTGAGTCTCACGAGAACACCCGGCTCGCGCGCAGGTCCTCGCCTTCGATGGTCATGAGCTCATCGCGGGTCAGCTGCCGCCCCTTCTCCGCGAACAGGCGATTGGCTTGGCGCAGCCGTGCCCGGTCCAATGCATTGCGAATGGAACGCGCGTTCGCAAAGTGAGGCTGGCGCATGCGCAAGGGGATGTAGTCGTGCAGGGCAGCGACTCCCGACTCGCTGAGGCGGTATTGCATCTGCTGCAGCATGCGTTGTGCGATTTGCTGCAGATCTTCGGGCAGGTAATCCGGAAAATCGAGATGGTGCGCGATGCGCGAACTCATTCCGGGATTGGAGCGGAAGAAAGCGTCCATGCGGTCCTTGTATCCGGCCAAGATGACCACCAGATCGTCGCGCTGGTTCTCCATCACCTGCAGCAGGATTTCGATGGCCTCTTGCCCATAGTCGCGCTCGTTCTCGGGCCGGTACAAATAGTAGGCCTCATCGATGAACAGAACCCCGCCCATGGCCTTCTTCAATACTTCCTTGGTTTTCGGCGCGGTGTGCCCGATGTACTGTCCGACGAGATCGTCGCGCGTCACGGCCACCATGTGGCCTTTGCGCACATAGCCCAGGCGGTGCAGGATTTCAGCCATGCGCAAGGCCACCGTGGTCTTGCCGGTTCCGGGATTGCCGGTGAAGGACATGTGCAGGCTCGGCGCATGCGCCTGCAGCCCCATGTTCGCGCGCAGCTTGTCGATCACGAGCAACGCCGCGATGTCGCGGATGCGCCCCTTGACCGGTGCCAGGCCGATGAGATCGCGCTCGAGCTCGTCGATAACGGCATCCGCGCGGCTCTGGGCGAGAACATCCGAGACCGTGAGGGCGCTCGCCGCGCCATCCGGGCCAGTATTCGCGGCGCCCTCCGGACGGGCGTTCGCCATGCAGCCCACGCCGGGGTCCGACGCGGCGGGCGAGGACGCTTGTTGACCCGGAATCTGGTATAGCGGTGCAGCCATGTCTGTTCGTCTCGGAACCGTGCGGCTACCGCGCGCCGCGTTCGGCCTCGGGCAGGTCGGTTGCGTAGCTATGCACGGTGTAGCGAATCGTGCGGCCATGCGACTCTTGCCGTCTCAATCCGAAGCCCGGCTCCTTGTCCGGCCGGTTGACGATGAAGCTCATCACGATGGACTCCACACCCCGCGTGGAGTCGAAGGCCATGAGCCGAATATAGTGTCCGGGAAAAGTCTTGCGGCAGCTTTGCACTTCCATCATGACGCCGGCGGCATCCTTCAGATCGAACATCGGAATGCCGAACATCTCCCAATAGGTGTTGCGCGGATGCGGATCGTCCGTGTATTCGACGCTCCACGCATAGCCCTTGCCGAGGCCGTACTCGATCTGCAGTGAAATCTCCGCGTCCGTCAGATCGGGCAGGTAGCTGAATTGCCCTTGGGTGATGCGGCCTACCGGGTTGGTCATCATGTTGCATGCTCCTGTGTCTAGTTCGCCACGGCGGCCGTGACCGCGTAATCCGAAGTGTCGGTGGGTGCGTAGTTGAAACTGATTTCGCCCCAGGTATCGAGCGCCTGCTGCAGCGGGACTGCAGGTCTTGGCGGCTCGGCGCAGTATGTCCGGACCTTCGTTGCGGATGTCCCGGCCCTCGTTGCGCGCCTTGACCATCACTTCGAGCGCCACGCGGTTGGCCACGGCGCCGGCTTGGATTCCCGCCGGGATGGCCGATGGTGCCGCCGCCGAATTGCAGCACGACATCATCACCGAACAAATCGAGCAGCTGATGCATCTGGCCGGCATGAATGCCGCCCGACGCGACCGGCATGACTTTGCGCAGGTCGGCCCAGTCCTGATCGAAGAACAGGCCGCGCGGCAGGTCCTGCTTGGTGTAGCTGTCGCGGCAGACGTTGTAGTAGCCCTGCACCGTCATGGGATCGCCCTCGAGCTTGCCCACCGCCGTGCCGGTGTGCAGATGATCGACGCCTGCGAGGCGCAGCCACTTGGCGATGACTCGGAAGCTGATGCCGTGGTTCTTCTGGCGCGTGTAGGTGCCATGTCCGGCACGATGCATGTGCAGGATCATGTCGTTCTTGCGGCACCAGTTGGACATGCTCTGGATCGTCGACCAGCCGACGACCAGGTCGACCATCACGATGACCGAGCCCAGCTCCTTGGCGAACTCCGCGCGCTCGTACATGTCCTCCACGGTCCCGGCGGTGACGTTCAGATACGAGCCCTTGACCTCGCCGGTGGCCGCGCTCGCCTTGTTGACGGCATCCATGACATAGAGGAAGCGGTCGCGCCAGTGCATGAAGGGCTGCGAGTTGATGTTCTCGTCGTCCTTCATGAAGTCGAGGCCGCCCTTGAGCCCCTCGTAAACCACGCGGCCATAGTTGCGGCCGGACAGCCCCAGCTTGGGCTTGGTGGTGGCGCCCAGCAGCGGCCGGCCGAATTTATCCAGGCGCTCGCGCTCGACGATGAGTCCGGTGGGCGGCCCCTTGAAGGTCTTGACGTAGGCGACGGGGACGCGAATGTCCTCGAGCCGAGCCGCCTTGAGCGGCTTGAAGCTGAACACATTGCCGATGAGGCTCGCCGTCATGTTGGCGATCGAGCCTTCCTCGAACAGGATGATGTCGTAGGCCACCCAGGCGAAGTACTGGCCGGGGTTATTGGGCACGGGCTCGACTTTGTAGGCCTTGGCGCGGTAGCTGTCGCAGGCGGTCAGCCGGTCGGTCCACACCACCGTCCAGGTGGCGGTGCTCGATTCGCCGGCCACCGCGGCGGCGGCCTCGACGGGGTCGACGCCGTCCTGGGGCGTGATGCGGAACAGGCAGAGGGTGTCGGTGTCCTTGGGGACGTAGTCGGCGTCCCAGTAGCCCATCTGCCGGTACTTCAGCACGCCGGCGCTGTAGCGCTTCTTGGCGTCCTTGATGTCGCCATCGGCCGGGTTTTTCGAGCGTCTGTCGCCATCTTGGAGCCTCCGTGGGATAGTCGGTGACTGCGACTGTAGAGGGCGTTGATCGTTGCCGTACAGTCAGTTATTGTTATCGCAATGTTAAGTATTGCTTAATGAAGAACGCCACCCTCCGCCAGATTGCGGGTTTTTGCCTCGGTGGCGCGGCACCTGAGCTTCGTTCGCGCCGCCGAGGAACTGAAGCTCACGGCGCCCGCCGTATCCATGCAGATCAAAGAGCTGGAGATCGAAGTGGGACTGCCGCTGTTCGATCGAACCAGCCGCCAGGTCTCGCTGACCATGGTGGGCGAATACATGCTGGCGCATACCCGGCGGGTGTTGTCGGCCATGCGCGATGCCGAAGATTTGGTGGCGCGCTTTCGCGGCCTGCAAACCGGGCCGCTCGATGTCGGGCATGGTCAGCACCGCCAAGTATTTCCTGCCGCGGCTGCTGGCGCAGTTTCGGCAGGAGCATCCGGGCATCGAGATCCGGCTGCAGGTCACCAACAATCGCGAACAGATCGTGCACGCTGATGCAGGAAGGCGATATCGAACTTGCCATCATGGGCAGGCCGCCCGAAGGCTGGCCGACTCGCGCCGAGCCTTTCGCCATGCATCCGCATGTGCTGGTCACCTCGATCGATCACCGCTTCACGCGGATGGAAATCGTGCCTGCGCGAGCGCTTGGCGGAGGAGGGCTTCATCGTGCGCGAACCTCGCTCGGGTACCCGCGCCGCCTTCGATGAGTACATGCGCACGCATCAGGTGGTGCCGCACGTCGTGATGCAAATGTCCAGCAACGAGGCGATCAAGCAAGCCGTCATGGCCGGCATGGGTATATCGCTGTTGTCGCTGCATACCTTGGGACTGGAACTCGATCATCATTTGATCGCCTCGCCGGAGGCGGAAGGTCTGCCCGTCATGCGCCGGTGGCATGTGGTCAACAACCTGGCCAAAACACTGTCGCCCGCGGCCGAAGCGTTCCGCTACTTCGTATTGGAACGCGGCGAAGCCTTTCTCGCGAAGCAGTTTCCGAATCGAGAGCCGACTTGATTTGACGTAGGTGCTGGGCTACAAACGGATCGATCTGGAAGCACCTTTCAGGTGACTACCATCTCAAAATAATGTTACGCAAATTTTGTCGTGAGTCGCAAAGACACTCAATAGCGCTCAACACAAGCTTCATTGGCCTCAGGAAAGTGAGAATGAATTTTGCAATTTCCGTTGACGCGCGAATAAACGCAGCGCTGATTTTATTCAGCGCACAAAAAAATCTTTGCAGCGCGCTTGGCTGCGGATCAAAAGATAAATGACCGATGTCATTCCTAGGCTGTGTAGTGCTCATAGTATCCATGGTGCTGCAGCTGGTCATCAGGGTTGCACGTGGATCCGCTCGTACTTTTCGGCCGACATGCAGCAATGGGCCGATAAATCTGCGCACATCGACCAGACGGCGCGCGCTGCCGGCGGAAATCTGGCCGCCAAAGGTGTGAGTTATCCGCAGGAACTCGTCATGGCAGGATTCAAACGAGCTGAGAAGTGGGGAGAGCTAAGTGCCCTCTATATGTTCAGTCCGGAAAAGGACGGCATCTCTTCGAATGTCGTGCCAACATTTCGAGACTCGGATTGGTACAAATCCAATCTGCAGCGATACCCGGAGAAGGTGGCGTACGTCGATAAACTACGGCAATGGGCAACAACTTTCTTGCCAAAGTTCCAGGCCGCGTTTGAAGGTGGCAAGCAAGCCGGAGATTGATCAAACCTACTGAGACCAAGGCGGTGCAGCCCAGCCTGTGGCAGCGCATTGAGCTGGCCGGAGTTCGACGCAATAAGCGAGCCAGAGTCAATCAGGACGCTTTCCACGCAATTTCGCCCTCATCTTGGCCGAGACATTTGTCGAAGCATGCGGATTGCCCACGGGTTTTCCGCTTCTTACAGCATTCAGAAGTGCCTCGGGATTTTTGACTCCATCCAGCCATGCGCTGAATTCTGAAGGGCGCAAGCTATAGCGCGCGATGTTGCCTTCGTGCAAGCCTTGCATATCTTGTAGTGCAACTTCGCAGAAGCGGGGCAGATCATCTGTTGGTACCAAGCTACGTGCCTGCTCACGAATCACGTCTACGGTTGCTTTCTCGCCATCTTTGATAATGGAGCCAATCACGTCTCGGAGCGTAGCTCGATACTTCAACCGAAACGGATCGGGTTCCGGCAACGAATCGCGCACAGTGACATACCTCTGGCAAGAGCGCTCATATGCCCAGACGAACACGTCGCGAATGAGTTCGACACGATTGAATTCGTCGACGGCCATCATGCCTTCGGTGTAGGCGCGCTCGGGAACGCCGATGAATGACAGCGGCACCAGGTTGTGCTTTATCAGTGGAATGTTTGCCGCGAGGCGCGAAGTACGCTTATTCACGTCGATGAACGGTTGCAGGTATGGCAGCTGCACCATCAAAAATAGGGCCTGTTCGAATGGATCGCTGATTGCGGCCGCTTTCGCGAGTAGCTGCGTGAACATTTCTTCGATAAGTTGCGGGATGGCCGTGGGTATGTACGTTGTTCCAGTCACACCGACCGCAATAGTACGCATGCGCCCCGCGTCTTGCGGACGATCAAGCAGATTCTCGGCGAGCAGAGAGTGCAGGTTGCAGATTGTGAATCGGTTGACACCGATCTCCTCAGCCGAATTCACGAGCAGTTCGATCGCTGCTTTGTGATTCAGGATCATCTGCGTTTCCTTGGCGTTCTTGCCAATGGCTTCTTGGCCGGCGTGAATCAGCCGCTCGGTATCGAGCAGTGAATATGTGTTTCCCTCCAATCGACTCGACGCCCAGGACAAGTCAATCAGCAGGCGATCTAGGATATCGCGTGCGAAGGTGCCGGCCGGTCGGCCTCCCTGTGGCGAGCGACCCAGCTCGTGCAAATGGTTGACCGCGGATTTCGGCAAGTAGGCGGTCTCGTTTGGTACGTAATCATCAAGAAAAGCCCGTCGGTAACCAACCAAAGGGCGGTCGAATATTGGTCGGCGAATCAGCTCTAGAACTTCGCGGCCAGCGGTGGACAGCGGTACATAGTCTTCCGCCACCGGAGACGATGACCAAAGGCTTTCAGTGACTTGGTCGCCCGATGATTCATCAGGCTCACTAACACTCTGCTCAGGTTCCTGCGCCCGTAGAAAGTACCGCCGCCCTCTCTTGAGGCCCTTGGCGCGAATATGACCTGCGTAAACCCACTCGGCGAGCTTCCGCTGCAATGAACGACGACTAATTTGGCCGAAGAGACGGGCGGTGAGTTCTTCGATGGTGCCGCCATCGGGGAGAACCGACAACTCCTTGCGGACCAGTGCAAGAAGGTTTTTCGGCAGTTGTTTTGGCATGCTGTTTATTGGCGCATATTGACAATATGCGCCAATAGGGTAGTTTTATTGGCGCATATTGTCAATATGCGCCAATAAAATCTGCGTATCGACATCGATTCTGAGCAACTGAATCGCCACTTCGTCGCCGATGTCGCGATCCTCAGCGATGCCGGATTTCAACTCGTTGACCGGCTACGGTGAAATCAAGCGTTACATGCAGAACAGCAATATTCCGCTCATCGGCGTCGACATTTACACGCCGGATTTTCTCGCTCTGGCCAGAGGCTTTGGCTGCCATGCCGAGCGCGCATCCAGTTTCGAGCACCTGCGCGCACTGTTGCAGACAGCCGCCCGCGCGGAACGGCCGACCTTGATCGAATTGCTGGAGGACGCGGGCTTTATGGCGGACGCCGTGCATCCTCCTTGGTGATGTACCTCGGCCAGTGCGCACGGTCAACATCACGGTGCCGCGGTACCAGAGTTTCGTCGTCCTATCGTATGTGGTGCGAAAGCGCGGCGCTTTTGCCATACTGAAGGCTATTTCAGGATGAAAGCTATTTCAGGAGGAAACGATGGCCAGCGACGGCCGGAAAAAGGAGAAGATTCCAACACGTTCACTGATACTCGACGAAGTCGAACGTTTGATCGCCCGCAAGGGTGTGTACGGGTTCATTCTGCGCGATGTAGCCGGACCACTCGGCGTGCAGGTCCCGGCCATTTACAAGCACTTCACGAGCCGAGACGACGTACTCGTCGAGTTGTCGCGACACTTCGTCGAAGGCCTGTCGCGACAATTTGCCCCGCCGCTTCGGGCCGGCGCGGACCCGGCCCGCGCGCTCAAAAGTCGACTCGACGAGTTCGTCGAGTTTCACTTGAACAACCCTGCCTACGTGCGGCTGTCACTGATTGACTTCGCGACACCGGAGGGCGGCACGGAGTACGTGACTCTGGCCGCAGGCGGTCCGATGCACGAGAGCCTACACCTTGGGCCACTTGCCATCATGCACCGCCACCTTGCCGCGCTGCTCGAGGCCGGCCGCAGAACGCGTCAGTTTCGAGTTGTCGTGCCCCTCGACTTCTACCGAGTCGTGAAATCCGTGCTCTTGATTCGACTGGTTTTTCCCGACGATGCCCTGCTCACGGGCAAGCCCTCGCCGGCGCAGGTGCTGGAGGTGAAGACCCACCTGTGGGACCTGGCGCGCCGCTATCTGGCTCCCAATGCAGAGACGAAAGCGTTGCAACGCGCACCGCGGCGGCTAACGCGAGCATCGGTTGCGCGCGCTTGATTCAGTGTGCCTGCGGCCGCTTGAGCAGGTCCAGCCGGTCGACCGACCGCACGTTCAGATGCAGGCGCATCCCGCCGCGAATTGCGGTCAAGGGCACGCCGGTGCCGGCGGGCCCGACGGCCCATAGCCGCCGATAGAAGTCGGGCAGGGTGGCGACATCGTGTTCGGCGACGCGCGTGATCAGGTCGCCTTCACGGATATCGGCCAGGTGGGCCGGGCTGCCTTCGGCGACGCCGGTGACGTAGATCTTGCCCGTCATTTCTGCGGCGTACACGCCCAACCACGGTCTGGGACGGCGCGACGCCCGGCCGTGGGTACTCAATTCCTCGAGAATGGGCTTGAGCAGGTCGATGGGCACGAACATATTGGCGTTGATTTCCTCGCCCGCGGTCAGTTCACGCACGAGCAGGGATCCCAGGCCGACCAGATAGCCGCCGCTGTCGACCAGCGCGGACCCGGACCAATGGGGGTGTGCGGGGGTCGCGAATATGGCGTCATCGAGAAGATATTCCCACGCACCGGCGAATTCACGGCGCGCAAAAATGCTCACCTGCTGCGGTTTGCTGAACTCCGGCGAACTCACCACGAAGGCCTCGTCGCCCGCCTTCAGTTCCGCCGACGATCCGATCGGAATCGGCGCGATGCCCGCCTTCTCCAGCGGCAATACCAAGCCGAATCCCGTCACCTGATCGTAGGCCAAGGGGTGGGCAGCCAGTTCGCGTCCATCCGCGGTGGTCAACCACACATCGGTCGCCTCCGTCACCAAATAGCCGATGGTCAGGATCAATCCATCGGAATTGATGACGACGCCGTTGCCCGTGCGCTGCGATCCGAGGATGGGGGCCGTGAACGCATCTTCGGGCACATCGGCGCGCAGCTTCACCACGGATCGGCTCATATCCTCCAAATCGAGCCCTGGCATTGCACCTCCTGGTTTATGTCAACACCGCGCCTCAAGCAGGCGCGTACCCATACTGTGCGAAGTACCATTGCTGGAACGTCACCACCCTGCGCTCATGTTCCGAATAGCGTCCTGGCTGATAACGCTTGGACAAGATACCGGCCTGATTGTTCTCCGTGATTATCCTTGTCCTGCTTCGTGGTCTCGTCCCAACCCCAAATCATCCGCTTGACGTCGACCTCCGATGCCTTGCCGTCGACCAGCCAGTACAGATCCACATCCGTGTACATGGTGCTCCGGGGCGTGAACAGAAACAATACGGCGAAATCGTTGGTGGCCACCAGTTGGGTGAAGGGGCTGAACGATAAGTACATGCGCCCCTGATCGAACCCCAGGCGTTTGCCCATCAGGGAGGAGGCCGGCTTGCCGTTCTCGGTCTCCGTTTCGTAGCCCTCGCGGATCGTTCGCTGCAGCAGCAGGCGCAGATGGGAGGACTCCGGGCCATCGTCGACCGTACCTATGGGCCGCCCCAGGCTCGCCGCGCGGGCCTCCCAAGCCTTGACGGTCGGCAGGTACTTCTCGACGGCATCGGCGGGACCCGAGCTCGGTCCCGCGCCGAAGGCGATCAGTGCCTCCGGAGGGTGCATGGAACAAAACTCCGGATGCGCCGGCGCGCAGTGATAGCACTCGACGAAGTTTTCGACGATCAGCTTCCAGTTCGCGGTGGTGGGGTAGGACTGGGAATGAGCGATTTTGGCGCCCGCAAATCCGTGGAAATCGAGGTAGGGATCGAGATCCCCGAAGGCCGCTTCGAAATCCACCGGCGTCCCGTCGGACAGATTGATGAAAATGAAGCCGTGGAACACGCGCACGTGGCAGCGATGCAGGCCATTGTCCTGTTTCGAAAAATCCGCCGGCATCAGCCGGGCGGCGAGCAAGGCGCCGTCGAGTCCGTAGCTCCACGCGTGATAGCCGCAGGTCAGACGTGCCACCCGGCCCTGGGGCTTGGTGCAGATCAGGGAGCCGCGGTGCCGGCAGACGTTATAGAAGGCGTTGACCGTCGACTCGTCGCTGCGCACGATGATGATGGATTCGTCGCCGACCTTGAACAGAAAGTAATCGCCCTTGCTGCGGATCCGGTCGACGTGGCCGGCGACGATCCATTTGCGGCCGACGACGGTTTCCATGTCCGCCGCGAATACGGCATCGTCGCAGTAGAATTTGCGATCCAAGCTGTAGCCCAGCTGGGTGTTTGCGGCCAACCGCGCGATTACGCTGGATTCACCCATGTGTATCTCCGATTTGGGTTCAACGGTGTGCAACGCGTTCCCGCGAGGTTTCAGCATCTGATGCGCTCGTTCTTGGGGTCGTACAACGGGCGCAACGAGGCCTCGGCCGCGTAGCGGATGCCGGCGATCTCGATTTCATAGTCATCGGGTCCGATGCTATCGACCACGCCGCCGCCGGGGGCGGTCACGTATCCCAATCCCACGGCCGCCCCCAATGAATGCGCGTACATTCCCGAGCGGATGAAGCCGACGATGGAGTCGCCCCGCCAAATGGGTTCGTTGTGGTAAAGCAGGGGCTCAGGGGATTTGACCTTGAATTGCACCAATCGCTTCAGGCAGCCCGATTGCTTCTGCCGCAGCAGCGCCTCACGGCCGATGAAGCCGCCCGGCTTGTCCCATTTGACGGCGAAGCCGAGACCGGCCTCCAGCGGCGTGTCCTCATCGGTGATGTCATGGCCCCAATGCCGATACGCCTTTTCGATCCGCAAGGAGTTCAGCGCATGGTAGCCCGCGTGCCGCAGCCCGCAGCCGGCGCCCGCGGCTGACAATTCGTCGTACACTCCTTGCATGAATTCGGTGGGGATGTAGAGCTCCCATCCCAACTCACCGACGTAGGTGATGCGCGAGGCCCGCACCAGGGCGAATCCCAGCTCGATCACCTGGCTGGTGGCAAACGGGAATGCCGCGTCCGACAGGTCATTGGGGGTCAGCGGCTGCAACAATTCCCGCGCGCGGGGGCCCATCACGGACAATACGCCCATGCCGGAAGTGACGTTGGTCAGTATGCAGTTCGCTCCCGGCTCGATGTGCCGCTGCAGCCAGTTGAAGTCCTTGGTCTCGGTTTCTGCGCCGCTTACGATCAGATACGCCGTCTCGCTCAGGCGCGTGACGGTCAGGTCCGCCTCGATGCCGCCCCGGTCGTTCAGCCACTGCGTATAGATCACCTTGCCGGGCGCGACAGCCACCTCATTGGCGCAGACCCGGTTCAGCACGCGAGTGGCATCCACGCCCTCGAGCCGGAATTTTGCGAAAGAGGATTGATCGAAGAGCCCCACGCCCGTTCGTACCGCGTGGTGCTCGTTCGCGCTGTGTTCGAACCAATTCTGGCGGCCATAGCTGTATTCGTAGCGGGGGGCGATGCCGGCGGGGGCATACCAATTGGCGCGCTCCCATCCGAACGCCTCGCCGAAACATGCGCCGGCGGCGGCCAGCCGGTCATGCAGCGCGGACTTGCGCACGCCTCGCGCCGTTTCGTACTGGCGGAACGGCCAATGCGTCGCGTACAGCAAACCCAGGCTTTCCGAGACCCGTGACCGCAGGTATTTGCGGTTGATCTGGAATGGCATATTGCGCCGGACATCCACCTCCCACAGATCCACCGGCGGATGTCCGGCGCGTATCCATTCGGACACGACCTTGCCGATGCCGCCGGCCGATTGCAGGCCGATGGAATTCAGTCCCGCCGCGACGAAGCAGTTCCGCAGCTCGCTCGACTCGCCCAGGTGGTAGCGCACGTCGGGAGTAAAGCTCTCCGGGCCGCAGAAGAATTTTTGAATGCCGGCTTTTTCCAGCGCGGGGATACGGCGCATGGCATCGAGCAGCACCGGCTCGAAGTGGCTGAAATCGCCCGCGATCTCGCCGAAGGAAAAATCGTCGGGAATGCCATCGGCGCCCCAGGGGCGCGCATGGGGTTCGAATGCACCGACCAGCAGCTTCCCGGCGTCGTATTTGAAATAGCTGCATTGATCGTAGTCGCGCAGCACCGGCATGTTCGGATCGAGGCCGGCCACGTCCTTGAACAGTACGTAGTAATGCTCGCAGGCATGCAGGGGCACGGTGACGCCGATGCCCGCGGCAAGATCGCGAGTCCACATGCCGCCGCACAGAACGACGTAGTCGGCGTCGATGCGGCCGCGCTCCGTCTGTACGCCGCTCACACGCCCTCCGTCATGGTGTATTGCGGTGACTTTGAGGTCCTGGAAGATCGCCGCCCCGCGGCTGCGTGCGCCCTTGGCGAGCGCCTGGGTGATGTCCACCGCATTGGCATAGCCGTCGCTCGGTATGTGAATGCCGCCGATGACATCATCGAGATTGGCGAGAGGATACAGCGCGCGAATCTCCTGCGGCCCCACGACATGGACCTTCAGGCCGAATACCTTGGCCATGGAGGCGTTGCGCTTCAGCTCCTCCATGCGTCCGGCGGTGGTGGCCAAAGACAGGGAGCCGCATTGGCGGTAGCCGGTCGCCTGTCCGGTCTCGGCTTCCAGACCGCGGTATAGATCGCCCGTGTAGCGGGCGAGCTGCGTCATATTGATGCTTTGACGCAGCTGGCCGACCAGGCCTGCGGCATGCCAGGTCGTGCCGCTGGTCAGCTGCTTGCGCTCGAGCAGGACTATGTCGCTCCAGCCCATCTTGGTCAGGTGATAGGCGACGGAGCAGCCAATGACGCCGCCGCCTACGATGACGACCCGGGCGCGAGAGGGAAGATCGGCGGCCATGCTAAACCCTCATCCGGGAATTGTCCGGATCGAAGGCCGCGCTTCCCAGTACCGTCGCGCTGCGCCGTTCACCCTGGATGAGCACCTCGAAGGCGCTCCCCGGCGCCGCGAATTCAGGCGGGACGCAGGCGAATGCCAGGCTCTTCGCGACCCGGTGCCCGTAAGCGCCGGAGGTGACCACGCCGATGCAGCGGTCCTGGACGAGCACGGGTTCGCCGCCGCGCGCGTCCGTGTCGGTGGCCGCCACTTCGAGGTAAACGATTTTCAGCGCGCGGGGCGTTTGCTCGAGAGTCGCCGCTCTGCCGATGAAGTCAGTCTTCTTGAAATTGATGAAGCGCGACATATCCGCTTCCAGCATATTCAGCTCGTTGGTGAGTTCCGTTGACCAGGCCTTGTAGCCTTTTTCGATGCGCATGGTATTGACCGCATACAGCCCATAGTTCGCGATTCCGTACTGCAGCCCGGCCTCCCAAAGAGCATCGTACAGAGCGGGCAGCGATTCGATCGGCGGGTGCAATTCCCAGCCAAGTTCGCCGACGTAGCTGACTCTGAGCGCACGCACTGCGTGCCCGGCGATGTCGATTTCGCGAGCTCGCAGCCACGGGAAGGCATCGTTGCCGAGATCCGCATCGGTCAACAGGCTCAGGAGTTCGCGGGAACGTGGGCCGCTCAGCACGAGCACGCCGCGATCCTCGGTGACATTGTCGATCTGCACGGACTCGCCGGGCGCCCGGCTATGCAACAGATGATCCCGGTCGCGCAGTTCCGCGGCGGCTGCGGACAAGGCGTAGAACCTGTCCTCACCCAGCCGCGTGAGGGTCATCTCACCTTGGATGCGCCCGCCCGGCGACAATAGATGCGCAAGCGCAATGCCTCCCGTTTTGCGCGGCACTTGATTGGCACAGACGCGATTCAGGAAGGCCTCCGCTCCCGGACCGCTGATGTCGTATTTCGCGAAGCCCGTGAGGTCGAGAATCCCGACGCCCCGGTGCACCGCGGCGACTTCATCGCGCACCACGTCGAATACATTATTGCGTGCATAGCCATATTCTTCGCTGCGGCCGTCGAGGGAGAACCATTTCGGGCGTTCCCAGCCGAAGGTTTCGGTATGCACGCAGCCCTGCGCCTGAAGTTTCGCGTACAGCGGGCTGACCTTGCGCGGGCGTCCCGCCATTTCCTCTTCGCCGGGCCGGCGCGTCGTGAATGTCAGCCGGTAATCCTGGAACACCTTGTCGCGCACGTAGCTCGAATCGGCAAACGCGCCAAAGCGCCGCGGATCGAACTCGGCCATGTTGATCTCGGCATCGCCGTGCAGCATCCACTGCGCCAGATACTTGCCGCAGCCGCCGCCCTGCGCGATGCCGAAGGAGGTTCCGCAGCACATCCAGAAATTTCTCAAACCCGCGGCCGGTCCGAGCAGGGGCGCGCCATCGGGCGTGTGCGGGATGGCGCCGTTGATCACGCGCCGAATTCCGACCTCGCCAAAGATGGGCATGCGCTCGATGGCGCGCTCGAGCCAGGGCGCGATGCGATCCAGGTCATCGGGAAACAATTCGTTCGATGCCTCCCACTCGGGAAATCCCCGCGGCGCCCAGGCTTCCTGCAGGCCGGCGTTCTCGTAAATTCCCATCAAGCCGGATTTCTGCTCCTGCCGAAAGTAACCGGAGGTATAGGAATCACGCATCACCGGAATTTCCTCGCTGCGCTCCATGAACGCGGGAATAGGGTGAGTCACTACATAGTGGTGCTGCATGTTCGTGATCGGTGCGTCGGTGCCCACCATGGCGGCCACCTGCCGCGCGTAGCAGCCGGCGGCGTTGACCACCATCTCGGCGACGATGCTGCCTTGCTCGGTCAGAACCTCCCATTCGCCGCTGCTGCGCCGACGGATGTCGAGGACGCGATTGTGGCGCACCACCGTCGCACCCAAATCGCGCGCGGCCTTGGCGAGCGCATTGCACAGGCCGGATGGGTCTCCATGCCCGTCATCGCGGGTCCAAGCGGCGGCGATCACCTTGTCCGTCGTCAAGAAGGGATTCAGGCGCTTGATCTCGTCGAGCCCGACGATCTCCATGCGAAAACCGATGCTCTTCGAATATCCGTATATATGTTTGAGCCACGCCAGTTCATGGACATTGGTCGCGAGCCGCAACCCGCCGCAGGGATGCCAGCTCACGTACTGCCCGGTGAGCGCCTCGAGCTTGGGATACAACTCATTGCTGTAGGCGTGGATTTTCGCCAGGTTGTAGCTGCCCGTGATGCTCGGACATTGGCCCGCGGCGTGCCAGGTGGAACCCGAGGTGAGCTCGCTTTTCTCGATCAGCACCGTGTCGGTGCACCCTTCCAGAGCCAGATGGTAGAGCAGGCTTGCGCCCATCATGCCGCCGCCGACCACCACGATGCGTGCGTTATTTTTCATTTGGCTACAATAAATTGATCGCTAGCCCGCGTACAACCTAATATTTTGGTACCTTTGGCCCTAATATTTTAGGTGCGCCACCCGTTGACCCAAATTCGCCCCGTCGTCGGCCTGCCCACATTGACCTGGCTGCGCGCCTTCGAGGCTGCCGCCCGGACATCCAGCTTTACCGCCGCGGCGGCAGAATTGAATCTGACGTCGGGCGCCATCAGCTATCAAATCCGCGCGCTCGAGACGCATCTGGGTTTCGCGCTGTTCGAACGTTTGCCGCGCGGCGTCAAGCTCACGCCCATGGGTGTCGCCTATCTGCCGCCGGTACGCAAGGCGTTCGAAGAGCTCGCCGATTCAACGGTCGGGCTTTTCGGTAGTTCGGAACGAATGCAGATCACCGTACACGCTCCCGTGTCCTTGGCGGCTCTGTGGCTTGCGCCGAGGCTGCCCGCATTCAATATCGACAATCCGTCGATCGACGTGCGTCTGTCTTCGGTGATCTGGGACAACGCCGTACTCGACGAAGCCACGGATTTGGAGATTCGCTACGGCGCGGGCCATTGGCATGGATACCGCTCGGAACCCTTGATGAACCGGAACATTTTGGCGGTTTGCAATCCCGTTCTATTGCAGAGCACGACGACACGCGGCGATCTCGCCGCTACTTTGCCGCAGCAGCTGATTCATATCATGGGCTACGAAGGGCATTGGCTGAAGGTCAGGCAAGCACTGAATCTCGCGGAGGCACCGGGCAGCACCAGGCCCATCGTGGACACCACCATTGCCGCATTGGAACTTGCGGCGGCG
Organism: uncultured Gammaproteobacteria bacterium; assembly: GCA_963807505.1. Classification (GTDB taxonomy): domain Bacteria; phylum Pseudomonadota; class Gammaproteobacteria; order Steroidobacterales; family Steroidobacteraceae; genus Bog-1198. The sequence goes on from CAWECC010000004.1 coordinate 1,655,484, forward strand.
GGTGCCGGCGTCGCGCTCGCGCACGGCATCTTTCTGGACGCTTATTTGGCTACGGGGCGCCTCGTGAAGGCGCTGCCTCAGGAATTCGCCGACGAGAATTCCTATTTCGTGATCACACCCGAGCGACCGCAGCGCATACGGCGTGAAGTGCAACTGTTTCGCGACTGGCTGGTCGCTTCCGCGCTGACTTAGAAGAGCGACCCTGAGGCAGCGATGCTGAAGGCAGCGACGTTCGTCACGCAACTTCGCAAATGATAGTGAGAATCGTTCGCGCCCAAGAATGGCCGTTTAATGTTTTTTTTAACAAACAAACATAAAAAAGCTGGAAAATGACTCCAGTCTTTCACCTCATAGGATCAATCCGATGCAAAACAAATTCTCACGTCGAGCCATCGTCAAAGGTGGACTGATCGCCGGCGCTTTCATCCCAGCCATGGGTTTCATGAGCAGCTCCGCGAACGCCGCTGCTCTTCCTCCGCTGGATCCGAAGGATCCCACCGCTCAGGCTCTGGGGTTCATCACCGATGCCACGAAGGTGGATACCGCTTCCAACCCAACCTACAAGCCCAACCAGAAGTGCAGCACCTGCGCGCAATACCAAGGTAAGGCGGGCGATGCCAGCGGCGGCTGCAATATCTTCGCAGGCAAGAGTGTGCCGGCCGGCGGCTGGTGCAAGACCTGGACCCAAAAGCCCGGCGCCTGATTCTCGGCCCCTGAGGCGTATTGTTCGAAGGCTGGAGGACCATCGAGGGGAGGGATAGACATGGGGCGAACACGGGAACCGTCAGTGTTCGCCCCATGTCTATCCCTCCCCTTGACGGGTGCTTCAACCTACGAGCAATACGCCGCCGGGGATAAGAGGTAGGTGGTGGGTTTCGATGCGGCGCCACCCTTTTTTGGTGGCAGTTTTACTCGTCTATTATGTGATCACGGCGCGTGTGCTGTGCAAACTCACGTGATCCCGCAGCATCCCTGGTACGCAATGCCACAGGACCAGGCGCCTGCGAGGTACTATTGGTAGACGAAGTCACGACGCTGCCGGCAAGTTAACCCGATTTAATCATTTGACAAGGTAGGGGGTAGCGGCGGGCCCCTATCATCGCCGCACGCCCGGCTTGCCCAGCGCGACCGTTCAGTGCCGCTGTATTTTCCGCGCGAAGGGTGGAGTCACGATGATTCAGGCGGCACGGCATCTGGAGACGGTATGAACGCAACGCAGGACACATGGGCGGACGGAAGCCCTCGCCGCAGCCGCATGGGTTGGATATTGGGCGTGGTGGCCGCGATCCTGCTCATCCTCATCGCCGTACATATCTTCAAGCCCAAGCCCCCCGCAAAGGGTACGCCCGCGCAGGTAGTGAAGGTTGCCCAGGCGACCAGCGGCGACATGCCGGAAGTGCTGACGGAACTCGGTACGGTGACGCCCACCGCCACGGTGACCGTGCTGCCTATTTTGAGCGGCTATCTGACCGAGGTCGGCTACCGGGAAGGCCAGGATGTGGTGAAGGGCCAGTTTTTGGCCCAGATCGATCCGCGCCAGTTCGAGATCGACTTGCAACAGGCCCAGGCGACGCTGCTCAAGGATGAATCAGTCTTGCGTCAGGCGCATTCCGACCTCGCGCGCTTCGAAGAATTGCGCAAGCAAAAGGCCATCGCCGAACAAACCGTCAGCGACCAGGAATTCCTGGTCGAGCAGGAGGAGGCTCAAGTCAAAGCCGATGAAGCCAATGTGGCTCAATTCAAGCTCGACCTGATCTACGCCCACATCACGGCGCCGGTCGCGGGGCGGGTGGGCCTGCGTTTGGTCGATCCGGGAAACTACGTGACCGCCTCGAGTGCGCCCGGCATCGTCGTGATCACCACCATGAAACCGACCACCGTGGAGTTCACCGTGGCCCAGAACGATCTCGACAAGGTCATCCAACGTTTCGGTTCCGGTGCGAAGCTGCCGGTCACGGCCTACTCGAGCGACAACACGCGGCAGATCGGCGTCGGCACTCTCGAGGCGCTCAGCAACCAGATGGCCACGAGCACTGGCACCGTGACCCTGCGCGCCTCCTTTGCCAACGAGGATGAGGCGCTCTACCCGAACGAGTTCGTCAACATCGAGATGCTCGTCGATACGCTGACCAAGGCCGTGCTCGTGCCCACGCCGGCGGTGTTGAGCGGCGCGCCCGGGGACTATGTCTACCTGGCCAATGCAGACAACACGGTATCCGTGCGCAAGATCAAACCGGGTCCGAGCGATGGCAAGAATACCGCCATTCTGTCGGGGCTCGCCGTCGGGGACACGGTGGTCATCGACGGTACCGACCGGCTCAGCGACGGTGCCAAGATCAGCGTCGCCGCGCCGAAAGCCGCATCCGGTTCCACGGCTCCTGCATCGGAATCACCGCCTGCCGCAAAGAAAAAGAAAAGATCCGGCACGCCTGCGCAAGCCGCCGGCCCGCCCGCGGGCGGCTGAGAGACGGTAACCGATGCGCGCCCGATGAATATTTCCCGCCTGTTCGTACTAAGGCCGGTTGCCACCTCATTGCTGATGATCGCGCTGGTGCTCGTGGGCCTGGTGGCCGTGCGCTTCCTGCCGGTTTCTTCTCTGCCGGACGTCGACTATCCGACCATTCAGGTGCAGACCTTCTACCCCGGCGCCAGTCCCCAGGTGATGGCGACCACCGTGACAGCGCCGCTGGAGGTACAGCTGGGTGAAATTCCCGGCCTTGCGCAGATGACCTCCATGAGCTCCGCCGGGGCCTCGGTGATCACTCTGCAGTTCACTCTTGCCCTGAGTCTCGACATCGCCGAACAAAATGTGCAGGAGGCCATCAACGCCGCCAACAGCCTGCTGCCGGCCGGGCTGCCGGCACCGCCGATCTATGCCAAGGTCAATCCCGCCGATCAGCCCATTCTGACTTTGGCGGTCACCTCCAAGTCAATGTCCCTGACCCAATTGCAGGATGTGGCCAACAATCGCCTCGCTTCGAAGATTTCCGAAGTGCCGGGGGTGGGCCTGGTCACTCCGTCCGGGGGCAACGTGCCGGCGGTGCGGGTTGAAGCGGATCCGCACAAGCTGGCCGCCTACGGCCTCAATATCGACGATCTGCGCACGCTGCTCGGCAACATCAACGTCAGTCAGCCGAAGGGGAATTTCGACGGGCCGGATCTGGATTACACCATCAATAACAACGACCAGATCCAGGATCCCGAGGACTATTTGAACTCGGTGATCGCCTACCAGAACGGCGCGCCGGTGTTCATGCGCGACGTGGCCCAGGTCACCCAGGCGGCACAGGACATCGAACAGGGTGCCTGGTACGATCAGCGGCCGGCGATCGTGCTCAATGTCATGCGCCAGCCTGGCGCCAACGTGCTCGCCACGGTCAGCCAGATCAAGAAGCAGCTGCCCACGCTGCTGGCCAGCCTGCCTCAGGCCATGCAAGTGCAAATCGTCGCCGACGGCACGGGCGTGATCCAAGCCTCGGTGTCCGACGCGGCGTTCGAGCTGTTGTTGTCCATCGCGCTGGTGGTGCTGGTGATCTTCGTGTTCCTGCGCAATGTGCCGGCGACCATCATTCCGAGCATTTCCGTGCCTGTCTCCCTGATCGGCACGCTGGCCGTCATGTACCAGCTGAACTACTCCATCGACAATCTCTCGCTCATGGCGCTGATCGTCGCCACCGGTTTCGTGGTGGACGATTCCATCGTGATGATCGAGAACATCGTGCGTTACCTGGAGGAAGGCAAGAGTCCGCTGGAAGCGGCGCTCGAAGGCGCAGGGCAGATCGGCTTCACCATCATGTCGCTGACGATTTCGCTGATCGCGGTGCTGATTCCGCTGCTGTTCATGGGCGGCGTGATCGGCCGGCTGTTCAGCGAGTTCGCGGTGACGCTGGCGGTCACCATCGTGATCTCCGCCGTGGTGTCTCTGACCTTGGTACCGATGATGTGCGCGCGCATCCTCAAGCGCAAAGCCGAACGCAGCCCCAGCCGCTTCGAGCGCATCAGCGAAGGTCTGTTCGACAAGACGCTCGCGGCCTATGAGCGCGGCCTGAGCTGGGTGCTCGAGCACCAGGGGCTGACCTTGATCGTCGCGACCGTAACCGTGATTTTGACCGGGATCATGTACGTCGAGATTCCGAAGGGCCTTTTCCCCGTGCAGGACGTCGGCGTGATCCAGGGCATGAGCGTGGCTGACAATTCCGTGTCCTACAAGGCGATGGCGGCCCGTCAGATGGCCCTGGCCGACGTGATCCTCAAGGATCCCGACGTGACTTCGTTGACCTCTTACATTGGCATCGATGGCACCAACACCACGCTCAACAGCGGCCGTTTCCTCATCAACCTGAAACCGAACGACGATCGATCGTTGAGCGCCAAAGAGATCGCCCGACGCTTGCAGAACGAAGCGGCCGGTGTGCCGGGCATCAAGCTGTACTTGCAGCCCGAACAGGACCTCACCCTCGACACCACGGTTTCGCCGAATCAGTATCAATTCGTGCTCAGGGGACCCAACCAGCAGGCATTCCAGCAATACGTGCCCGAACTGGTCGAGCGGATGAAGGGGATCAAATCGATCACCGACGTCACGAGCGACCTGAACAACGAGGGTTTGAGCGTCGATGTGGAAGTGAATCGGCAATTGGCCGCGCGCTACGGCATTACGGCGGCGACCATCGACAACGCGCTCTACGATGCCCTCGGACAGCGCATCGTGTCAACCATTTTCAACCAGTCCAATCAGTACCGGGTGGTGCTCGTCGCAAAACCGGAGAGCCTTCCCAATTTGCAGGCTCTCGGCACTTTGTATCTGCCCACCCAGACCGGCACCACCGGCCAGGTGCCGCTGGGCGGCATCGCCGACATCAAGATCACCAAGGCTCCGCTCGTGATCAGCCATCTGGCGCAGTTCCCCTCCGTCACAGTATCCTTCAACCTGGCCCCGAACGCCTCTCTGAGTACGGCGGTGGAGGAGATCGAGCGGGCCGAAAAGGCGGTGAAGCTGCCGCCTTCGATCACCAGCTCATTTCAGGGCGCTGCGCAGGCCTTCCAAGACTCGCTGTCGAGCGAGGTCTTCCTGCTGATTGCCGCTCTGGTCACCGTGTACATCGTCCTCGGGGTGCTCTACGAGAGCTACATCCATCCCGTGACGATTCTGTCCACGCTGCCTTCGGCCGGAATCGGCGCGCTGCTCGCGTTGATGCTGGCCGGCAGCGACCTGGACGTGATCGGCATCATCGGCATCGTGCTGCTGATCGGCATCGTCAAGAAGAACGGGATCATGATCGTGGATTTTGCGCTCGATGCGGAGCGCAATCATGGCAAGGCGCCGCGGGAGGCGATCTTCCAGGCCTCGCTGCTGCGCTTCCGGCCCATCCTGATGACCACACTGGCGGCGATGCTCGGCGCCTTGCCCTTGCTCGCGGGCACGGGCACCGGCTCGGAACTGCGCCGGCCACTCGGCCTGGCCATCATCGGCGGCCTGATCGTGAGCCAGATGCTGACCTTGTTCACCACGCCGGTGATTTATCTGTTGTTCGACCGCCTGTCGCAGCGATTCAGCCGTAAGCCGCAGGAGCCTGCGGCCGAGAGCCCGGTGTGAGCATCCCGTCGCTGTTCATCAAGCGGCCGGTGGCAACCAGTTTGCTGGCAATCGCCATCGCGATGTCCGGCGTGCTGGCGTACTTCCACCTGCCGGTCGCACCGCTGCCGAACGTCACCTTTCCGGTCATCGTGGTGCAGGCAAATTTGGCCGGCGCCAGTCCCGACATCATGGCCTCGACCGTGGCCGAGCCGCTCGAGAAGCGGCTGGCGACCATTGCCGGCGTGACCGAGCTGACCTCGACCAATTTCGTGGGCCAATCGATGGTCGTCGTCCAGTTTTCGCTGAACCGCGACATCAACGGCGCCGCGCGCGACGTGGAGGCGGGGATACAGGCTGCGCGCGCCGACCTGCCGACCACGCTGCGCAACAATCCCACCTATCGCGAATTCAACCCCGCGGACTCGCCCATCCTGATTTTATCGCTGACCTCGGGCACCTTGACGACGGCGCAGCTGTACGACTCGGCCGACACCGTCATTCAGCAGCAGCTGTCGCAAATCAACGGCGTGGGCCAGATCACGCTGAGCGGCAGCGCCTTGCCCTCGGTGCGCATTGAACTCGAACCCGACAAGCTGAGCGGCTATGGCATCGGGCTCGAGGACGTTCGCGCCTCCATTTCCGCGGCCAACGCCGACAGCGCCAAGGGCCATATCGATCAGGGAGATCAGCGTTACGAGGTGCTCTCCAACGATCAGGCGAGCAAGGCGGCTGATTATCGCGATCTGGTCATCGCCTATCGCAATGGGGCCCCGGTGCTGCTGCACGATGTCGCCGACGTCGAGGATTCCAACGAGAACATCCGCAACGCCGGCCTCTACAACAACATGCCGACGGTGGGTGTGATCGTCTACCCGCTGCCCGGCGCCAACATCATCAAGACCGTCGCCCAGATCAAGAAGGTAATGCCGTCGGTCGAAGCCACCTTGCCTCCCAATATCCAGGTCCACATCGCACTCGACCGTTCGCAATCGGTGACCGCGGCGGTGGGCGACACGGAGCGCAGCCTGTTCATCGCGGTGTTGCTGGTCATCGGCGTGGTCTTCGTGTTCCTGCAATCGCCGCGCTCCACGATGATTCCGGCCGTGGTGGTGCCGCTGTCCATCCTCGGAACCTTCGGGCCCATGTACCTGCTCGGCTACAGCATCGATAATCTGTCGCTGATGGCTCTCACCATCGCCACCGGTTTCGTTGTCGACGACGCCGTGGTGGTGCTGGAGAACATCGTCCGCCATCTCGAATCGGGCGTGGAGCCCCTCGAGGCCGCGCTGCGCGGCAGCGCTGAGGTCAGCTTCACCGTGATTTCGATGAGCCTGTCGCTGATCTCCGTGTTCATTCCCATTTTGCTGATGCCGGGCATCGTCGGCCTGCTGTTCCACGAATTCGCGGTGACTCTGTCCATCGCCATTCTGTTCTCACTGCTGATTTCGCTTACCGTCACGCCGACCATGTGCGCCTATATGCTGGGCAGCGGCAAGACTCTGCACTCCAAGGCGCGCTGGGCGGTCTGGGCCGATGCGCAGTTCGAACGCTTCAAAAACGCCTACTCGCGTTCGCTCACCAAGGTGCTCGATCATGCGCTGCTGGTGGGCCTGACGCTGATCGGTCTGATCGTGCTCAATGTTTTTCTATTCAAGCTGGTGCCCACCACGTTCTTCCCGGAGCAGGACAACGGGCTGCTGCTGGGCCAGATCATCGCGGACCAGAGCATTTCCTTCCAGCAGATGGAAAAAAAGCTCCATCAGCTGCAGGACGTCGTCCAGCAGGATCCAGCCGTTGCCTCGGTGATCGGCTTCGTCGGCGGCCGCGCACTCAATCAGGCCAATGTGTTCGTCGCGCTGAAGCCGCTGGCGCAGCGTAAGCTCTCGGCGGACCAGGTGGTGCAGCGCCTGCGCCCCAAGCTGGGACGAGTATCGGGCGCGCGGCTGTTTCTGCAGGCGGCCCAGGATCTGCGCATCGGCGGCCGGCAATCGGCCGCGGAATACCAGTACACACTGACCAGCGACGATACCGCCGCCTTGTATGATTGGACGCCCAAGCTCGTGACCGAGCTCGCCAAGGACCGAAGCGCTCTCGTGGACGTCAATTCGGACCTGCAGCAGAACGGTTTGCAGACCTATGTCACCATCAACCGCGCGACCGCGGCGCGCTACGGCTTTGCGCCGAACCAGATCGATAACGTGCTCTACGATGCGTTCGGCCAGCGCACCGTGTCGACGATTTTCAACCCCTTCAATCAGTACTTCGTGGTGATGGAAGTGGCGCCGAAGTACTGGCAGTACCCGCAGATGCTCGACCGGATCTATTTGAGCACGGCTGCCGGCAATGCCACCGGCACCCAGCAGACCCAGCTGCAGGGGGGCACCGTCAGCGGGGTGACGCCGAGCTCCGCCATTACCGCCGCGCAAAGCGCGGCATCCGGCACCAATTCCCTCAATGCCAGCGCACAGGCTAACGCCGTCACCAACAGCATCTCGAACAGCAGAGGTGGAAGCTCCTCGGGCAGCGCGGACAGCACGGCGGCCGAGACCATGGTCCCACTGCCCGCCATGACCACCTATCTCAGCAATCACACGGCGACTCAGGTGAACCACCAGAACGGCATGGTTGCCGCGACGGTTTCCTTCAATCTGCCGCCGGGCGGGTCGCTGAGCGTGGCCTCGGCGGCCATCGACAAGGCCATGAGAGAACTGGGTATGCCGGCCTCGATCCGCGGCAGCTTCGCGGGCGCGGGGCAGGTCTATAACCAGTCGATGTCGACGATGCCGCTTTTAGTTCTCGCCGCGTTCGCCGCCGTTTATATCGTGCTGGGCATACTCTACGAGAATACGATTCACCCCATCACCATCCTCTCCACGCTGCCGTCGGCCGGTATCGGCGCAACCCTGGCTCTGCTGATTTTCGGCACCCCGTTCTCGGTGATCGCGCTCATCGGCATCATCCTGCTGATCGGCATCGTCAAGAAGAACGCCATCATGATGATCGACCTTGCCATCCATATGCAGCGCGACCAGAACATGGACGCCCAGCAGGCGATTCACGATGCGGCGGTGATGCGCCTGCGGCCCATCCTGATGACCACGGCGGCGGCCGTGCTCGGTGCGCTGCCGCTCGCGATCGGCATCGGACAGGGCGCCTCGCTGCGCCAGCCGCTCGGCATTACGGTGATGGGCGGCCTCATTCTCAGCCAGGTTTTCACTTTGTATACGACGCCGGTGATCTATCTCTTTCTCGATCGTTTGCGGGTCAGACTGCGCAAGTCGGCAGAGGGTATGTCCTGGCGCAGGGATTTGGGTGCGGCATGAATACCAGCAGCGTTAGATTCTGTTCCGTCGTCGCGCTAGGCGCAGCTTTGAGCAGCTGCGCGGTCGGCCCCGACTACCATCGTCCGGCGGTGCCCGTACCGGCAGAGTACAAGGAACCGCTGCCCGGCTGGACATCGGCCGCGCCGGCGGATGCGGCTTCCAAAGGCGATTGGTGGAGCGATTTCCACGATCCCTTGATCGACCAGCTCGAACCCCTGGTTGCGGTGTCCAATCAGACCGTGCGTCAGGACTATGCGAATTACGAGCAGGCATTGGCCGAGGTGAAGGTGGCGACGAGCCAATTGTTTCCCACCCTGGGGCTCACCGGATCGGGAAACCGGTCGGGAGGACCGGGTAACGCCGCCACCAACTTCGTCGCCGCCGCCGGCCGCCACAGCAGCGTGATCACGGCAGGTTCGCTCGAGGCCACGGCCAGCTGGACCCCGGACATCTGGGGCCAGGTGCGCCGTCTGATCGAGGAGAATAAGGCCCTCGCGCAGGCCGATGAAGCGACCCTGGTCAACGCCACCTTATCCGAGCAGACCCTGCTGGCCACCACCATCATCGAGCTGCGGTTCGCCGATGCCAACATCGACCTGGAGCAGAAGACGGTCGATGCGTTCCGGGATGCGCTGCGCGTCACTCAGGCCCAGGGGTTGTCGGGGATCACGGGAGCGCCGCCATCGGCGGTCATCACGGCGCAGGTCGCCCTCGAAACCGCCCAGGCGAACCTGATCGGTCTCGGCGTCGCGCGCGCCCAGTTCGCCCACGCCATCGCGGTGCTGGTGGGCAAGAATCCGGAAGATCTCGACGTTCCGCACAGCGCGAGTTTGCCGACACTGCCCGAGACGCTGCCGTTCAGCGTGCCTTCGACTCTGTTGCAGCGAAGGCCCGACATCGCCGCCGCAGAACGAACCATGAAAGCTCAGAACGCCGCGGTAGGCATCGCCGTCGCCGCGTATTACCCGACGATTTCGTTGTCCGGAGCGGCGGGCTTTTCGCAATCGCCTTTGAATGGCCTGCTGCATGCCGCCAACCATGTCTGGTCGATCGGCGCGAGCGGCACAGAGACTCTGCTCGACTTCGGCGAGCGCCATGCCGAGGTCCAGGCGGCGAGAGCGGCGTATGAGGGTGCGGTTGCGAGCTATCGCGGCATCGTTTTGAACGCATTTCAGGACGTGGAGAACGATCTTTCCGGGCTGCGCATCCTCGGGGAGGAATCGCAGGCGCTCGATGTGGCGGTGCGCGACGCCATCCGCGGCACGGAGATTGCGCTCGCCGAATACAAGGCCGGCACCGTCGACTACACCACCGTCGCGCTCGCCCAGGAGACCCAATTGGGCGACCAGCAGACCCAGCTCACTGTGCAGCAGAACCGATTGACCGATGCCGTGTCCCTGATCGGCGATCTGGGCGGCGGCTGGTCCGACAGCCAGCTGCACGAGACAGGGCATCCGAAAACTTTGCCGGCCCAACCGGCGGCGTCCGGCCCGCTGCCGCCGCCGCCCTAAGCTGAGATCGTTTCCAGCCATTCACGCAGGGCCAGCGCGACGGCGTCGGGCCGTTCGATCGGCGCCATGTGGCCCGCTCCATGAATCTCGAATACCGTGGCGTGTGGAATCCTGCGCCGCATGGTCTCGTGCTGCGAAACCGGCGCCCAGGCATCCTCGCTGCCGCTGAGCAAGAGGGTGGGCACGCCGATGGTCGGCAGCACCGACAATGCTTCCGGCCGATGCAGCAGCGCATTGATCTGGCCGGCATAGGAATCCGGGGTGGAGCGCTCGACCATTGCCTTCAGGCAAGGCATGAGTTCCTGCGTGCGCGAGCCCCCAGCCATCATGGGCGGCAGCCATTCGGCCGCGAGCGCCGACATGCCATGTTGATATGCCAGCCGCAGCAGCAGACCGCGGCTCTGCGGTTCGCCGTCGCGAACCGTATGGACGCCGGTATTGAGCAGGGCGAGGCCGCAGACCCGGCGCGGCGCCCTGCGGATGACTTCCAGCGCAACCCGGCCACCCATGGAATGTCCCGCGACCGCGAAGCGTTCGGGCGCCATCGCCAGCACATGATCGGCCATGGCGGATATGGACGAGAATCCGCGAAACGACATAACTCGCGCCCGCGCCACGTCCCCGAGGCGCTCCGGGATGTCGGCCCAAAGGATCTCGTCGCACAACAGTCCGGACAGGAGGAGGAGGGGCTGCTTCAATGGAGATCGCTCGTGATTTGCAGTCTCTCACTGTAGCATCGGAACCGGCAGAATCGCGCGGGGGAGTACTATTGCCGGGTTCTCAAGATGTGCATGTGCGCGCCGAGCCCGAGCACTTCTTCGTTCCCCCCTACGTGGGACCGCGCGGTTGGTTGGGCGTGATGCTCGATCGGGGCATCGCCTGGAAACGCGTTGCGGCGCTGGTACGCGAGGCTTATGAAAAAGTGGCTCCGGGGGAATTGCAGGCGCGCATCGGCAAGACACCCGCGCTCAAAGCCCCCAGCAAGACGCTATCCGCGAGCCAAATCGATCCCTTGAAATCGCCGCACGCCTCGAGCGTGCTCAAGTCCTTTCGCAAGCTGTGTTTGCGGCTGCCCGAGTCGCACGAAGGGAGTCAGTTCGGCCATCCTGTCTGGCAGGCGGGCAAGAAAAGTTTCGCGTTGGCGCGTCATGACGGTCAGCGGCTCACCCTGTGTTTTTGGGTGGGAGTGGATCAGCAAGGCCTGCTGACCGCGGACCCCCGATATCGAATCCCTCCGTACTTTGGCCATAATGGCTGGATCGCACTCGACGTCAGCGGGGACTGCGACTGGCCGGAGATCGAGGCGCTGACTCTGCAGAGCTACCGGCATTTCGCATTGAAGCGGATGCTGGTTCAGTTGCCGCCGCATTGAGCGCTGGCAAAGCGGCGCCCCTAGAATTGCTGGGGTCGGGGCTGCTCGACGGCATCCATGGCCAATGCCAAGGCGCCGCACACGCCGGCGTTGTCACCCAGCGCCGGCGCCACGACGTAGCGGTCAATATGGGAGAGGATCTCGCTACGATCGACGTAGCCGCCCAGCCAGTGCAGCAGGCGCGCGCGGATGAGCGGCAGGAGGCGCGCCTGGCCCATGACACCGCCGCCCATGACGATACGCTGAGGCGAGACGGTCAGAACCAGCTGCGCGCACAACTGCCCGAGATAGTCGGCCTGGATATGCCATTGCGGATGCGCCTCATCGAGTTGCTGCAGCAATGCCCCCGTGCGGGCGACAATGGCCGGACCCGAGGCGAGGCCTTCCAAGCAGTCGCCGTGGAAGGGACACACGCCCTCGAATCCGACGTCGAGAGGATGGCGCCGAGGATGAATGTGACCGATCTCCGGATGCATGAGCCCATGAATCGGCACACCGTCCACGATCACACCGCCGCCAATCCCCGTGCCGATGGTCAGATAGACGAGGTTGCTCACGTCTCGCGCCGCTCCCCAGCGCTGCTCGGCCAGGGCGGCCGCGTTGACGTCGGTGTCGAATCCGATGGGGCAGCCGAACTCCCGCGCAAGGGCCCCCGCCATATCGGTGCCGCTCCAACCGGCCTTCGGAGTACGGCCGATGAGACCATAGCGGGCGGAGGTTTTGTCCAGTTCGACCGGACCGAAGGAGGCGAGGCCGATCGCGGCCAATGCGCCGAACGCCTGGTTCTGCTGCCGCAGAAAGGCTTGCATGGCCGCGAGCGTCGAACGTGGGTCGGCGGTGGGAAAGCGCTCCTGCACGAGGATCTCGCCGCTCTCGTTGCCGATGGCAACGACGAATTTGGTGCCACCGGCTTCGACGGCGCCGAAAAAGCGTGGCTGTTTCGTCATGGCGGTAAGCATAATCGAACGCTATCGCGTTTCGCCTGAATCAACGTAGAATTCATCTGCCATGATGCCGCCGACAACAGTAGTCAAGGGTGCGTGCCCCCATGACTGTCCGGATACCTGTGCGCTCGAAGTGCATGTCAGGGACGGTATCGCCATCAAGGTGACCGGTTCATCCGCGCATGCACCTACCGCCGGCGTGCTCTGCACCAAGGTCGCCCGCTATACCGAGCGCACCTACCACCCCGATCGTCTGCTGTATCCCATGCGGCGCGTCGGCAAGAAGGGAGAAGGTCGGTTCGAGAGAATCAGCTGGGGCGAGGCGATTGACACGATCGCCCGCCGCATCGCGCCGATTGCGGCAGAAGATCCTGAGCGGATTCTGCCCTATAGCTATGCGGGGACCATGGGATTGGTGCAGGGCGAATCCATGTCCATGCGATTTTTTCACAAGCTCGGCGCCAGTCTGCTGGATCGAACCATCTGCGCCTCCGCGGGCACCGCTGGCCATGAGATCACCCTCGGCAGTCGTATCGGCATCGACATGGAATTGGCCGGCGACGCCAAGCTCATCATTTTCTGGGGTTCCAACGCCATCACGTCGAGCGTGCATCTGTGGGCGCGCGCGCAAGAGGCCAAGCGGCGCGGCGCGAGATTGATCGCCGTCGATCCCTACCGCTCGCTGACGGCAGAAAAATGCCACATGCATGTCGCGCCGCTGCCCGGAACCGATTCAGCGCTGGCGCTCGGTCTGATGCATGTACTGATTCGCGACGGGCTGATCGATCGCGACTATGTGGAGCGTCATACTCTGGGTTTCGAGGGCTTGTGCGAGCGGGTTCGCTCGTACGATCCGGCGAAAGTCGCATCGATTTGCGGTATCCAGCCCCAGGAAATCGAATCCCTCGCGCATCTGTACGGCACGACCCGGCCGGCGCTGATTCGCGCGAATTACGGCATGCAGCGTGCGCGGGGCGGGGGCATGGCGACTCGCAATATCGCCTGCCTGCCCGCGCTGGTCGGTGCATTTCGCGATGCCGCCGGCGGGATCCTTCTCTCCACCGGCGGCAATTTCGCTGTCGACAAGCAAGCCCTGGAACGTCCCGACCTTCTCGCCGGCCGTACGCCTCGCACCGTCAATATGTCGACCATCGGCCACGCACTCCTGAACAGGAGCGCGCCGATCGATGCGCTGATCGTCTACAACTCGAATCCGGTCGCGGTGGCTCCCGATTCCAGCCGCGTGGTACGCGGATTCGCGCGCGAAGACCTGTTCACCGTCGTGCTCGAGCATTTTCAAACCGATACCGCGGACTATGGCGATATCTTGCTGCCGGCCACCAGCCAGCTCGAGCATCTGGATGTCATCAAACCGTACGGCCACTACTACATGATGGCCAACAATCCGGCGATTGCGCCCTTGGGCGAGTGCAAGCCCAATTCTGAGATATTCCGCTTGCTGTCCCGAGCCATGGGCTTCACGGACCCCTGCTTCAGCGATTCGGATGAAACCATCGCGCAGGCCGCGGTGGCGAAGGACTGGGATTTCAATGTCGTGCGGGCCGTGGGCTGGAAACGAGTCGGCGCGCCCAAAGAGACCGCTCGATTTGCCGAGGGCGGATTCGATACGCCCTCCGGCAAGGTGGAGTTCTTCTCCGCGCGCGCCGCGGCACTCGGCTTGGATCCCTTGCCCGATTACATCGCACCCCAGGAAGACACGCGAAGCGCGGCGGCGAGCCGCTATCCCTTGGCCATGATCTCGCCGCCGGCACGGCATTTCCTCAATAGCACCTTCGTCAACGTGCAGAGCCTGCGTGCCTCGGAGGGCGAACCTTGGTTGGACATTCATCCGCAAGACGCGGCGCAGCGGGGGGTGGTCGGGGGCAATTATGTGCGCGTCTTCAATGACCGCGGCAGCGTCGAGCTTCGCGCGCGCATCACCGATCGGGCGCGGCGCGGTGTCGTCGTCGGCCTGTCGGTTTGGTGGAAGAAACTGGCCCGCGACGGCAAGAATGCCAACGAGCTCACCAGCAGCGATACCCTGACCGACATGGGGCGCGCGCCTACGTTCTACGATTGCCTGGTGCAGGTGGAGGCGCTCTGAACCGCCGACGGTGAGAGAGCTCGGTGTTGCGCGCACACGCTGGATGCGGCGACGTAGCGATCGTGAACGGCGCAAAGGCCGTCGTTCGAGCGCACGGCGGCATAGGCCGAGCTCAAGGAGGACAGCCCCGGCAGTGCCGCCTCGATGTCGAGGGGCCGCGAGTTGAAATAGCGGCAGTCCGCGCAGGAGCCGGAGAGCGGCGGCATCATTGCCCGAGCCGGGTCCAGAACTCATTGAAGACTTGGGTGGATAGCACGAAGCCGAGCGCCACGTTGACCGCCACACCGGCCGTGAACGCGTAAAACGGCCGGGCGCCCACCGCGGCGAATTCGCGGACCCTCGTGGTCAAGCCGATGCTCAGGAAGGCGAACGTGAATGCCCAGGTGCGCAGGGCCTGTAGTGGCGCCACCAACCCCGGCAGAACATCCTTCTTGTACGCTGCGTAGTCATATCCCTTCGACACCAGCGTGATGAGGGCGGAGGCGACCAGAAAGCCGAGCACGAATTTCGGGAAGCGGCGCCAGATTTCGCCCGCGTCCGGCCTGCTCTGCACACCGGTCCGTTCCCAACGCGTGGTCGCGATCAGCGACAGCACGAAAGCCCACACGCCGATCCACACATCGCGGCCGATCACCTTCATGAGCGTGAATGCGCTGACGGCGGCATCGGCATGGCCCTCGATGCCCGGCACATTCCCCGCATAGCCGCCGTAGGTTTGCGCCGCCGCGAGGCCGGCCGCGTCCGCGAATTCCGAGGTGCCTATCCATGCTCCGGCGACGCCCGTGGAGAGGTGCAGGCTGCGCGCGGCCAGCGGCAGCGCGAAAATCATCACGATGGCCCAGACGACGACCAGGGAGATGGCGACCGACACCTGGTCTTTTTTGGCACCTACGGCACCGCCAATGGCGATCGCACCCGACACCCCGCAAACCGCGCCGCCCGTGCCCAGGGTCGCGGCCAGCCGCCGGTCGAGTCCGAGACGCACGGCCGTGAAATAGATGACCCCGAAGGTGGCCAGGGAGACGATGGCGGCCTGCACGATGGCTACCGGCCCGGCCCAGGCGATCAGCGTCAGCGGCAAACCGGCTCCAAGCAGCACGATCCCCGTTTTGATATAGAACTCGACGCGCAGGCCCGGCTCCAGCCAGCGTGGCGCGCCCACCGTATTCGAAACCAATAGTCCCAGACCCAGAGCCACCAGCGGCGGCTCCAAATTATAATGCGCCGCCTGATCCCATTGACCGAGGAAGTACAGTGCGCCCGCCACGACATACAGAATCAGGAAGGCAGGCAGGAACCGCGACAGCTTGATCCCAAGCGCCGCCGCCCCGAGACCGAGAGACCCCGCCCACAGCACGAAGAGTGCGGAGTATTGCGCGCCGTGCGCATGCAATTGCGCGGCGGCGTCCGTCCAATGAGTCCATTTCTGCGGAGCCACGGCAATCCATTTGATGCTGCCGCCGTTCGCGAACAGTGCGATGGCGGCCACCACCAGGCCCAAGCCGATCCATATGGCCCACCAGTCGTCCTTGCGCAAGAGCTCGCTCAAAGGAGAGCGGTGGGCGGCGAGGCGAGGAGGTGATTGTTCGGCGATTTCCGCCATGGCGAACTCCGGTTCGAGCGAGCGAGGTCTGCCTGTTCCGGCAGATGCTTGATATCAGCCTGTAAACTAGGCCGCCTGATGCCCTGAGTCGAATAGCGAGAACGCATATCGAGCTGACTGGCGGTTATAAGGCTCCGCACATCGTGCCGCTGCCTTCGCCTGCTTAAGTTAAACACGCGGCTTCGATGTCGGCGGACTACGTTGTAATAATTACAAATTCGAGCTGCGCACGCCGCCGAAAAATGGACTTTTGACGTTGCGTTTGCCAAGCTGCGCGCGGGATGAATTCGGCATATATGCGATGGTTTCGTGCCGCTAGCGTGGAGGCAGTTTATGGATGCTAACGTCAGCGTCGTCCGCCGTAATAAAAAGAACGGCGCGCGCGGTACGGACACCTTGGAAAATACTCCGGACCTCGATCTGAAGCAGTTGCTCGACGTGCTTCGCGCGATGCAGGCGGGCGATTTTTCTGTACGCCTGCCGGGCTCCGAGGTCGGCGTCGCGGGAAAAATTTGCGACGCGTTCAATGCCATCGTGGCTGCGAATCAGCGCATCGCGCAACAGCTCGAGCATGTCGGCGAAGTGGTGGGCCGGCAGGGCAAGACCCGCACGCGAGTGCGTTTCGGGTTGTCGGAAGGGGCCTGGGCCGATATGGAAGGCTCGGTCAACGCGTTGATCGACGATTTGCTATGGCCGACGACGGCGGTGACACGGACGGTGACTGCGGTGGCACGCGGCGATCTGCTGCAGACGGTGCCCCTGGATGTGGACGGCCGCGCGCTCAAGGGCGAGTTTCTGCGCTCGGCCAACATCGTCAATACCATGATCAAGCAGCTCAGCGTGTTCACCTCCGAAGTGACGCGCGTGGCGCGAGAGGTGGGCACCGGCGGCAAGCTGGGCGGCCAAGCGCAGGTTCGCGAGGTCACGGGCGTCTGGAAGGATCTCACCGAGAGCGTCAATTCGATGGCGTCGAACTTGACGGCACAGGTGCGCAACATCGCCGAAGTGACCATCGCGGTCGCGAACGGAGATCTCTCGAAGAAGATCACGGTGGACGTGCGCGGCGAAATCCTGCAGTTGAAAGAAGCCATCAACACCATGGTGGATCAGCTGCGCTCCTTCGCCTCGGAGGTCACGCGCGTGGCGCGCGAGGTGGGCACGGAAGGCAAGCTCGGCGGCCAGGCGCTGGTGCCGGGAGTGGCGGGCACGTGGAAGGACCTCACCGACTCGGTGAACGCCATGTGCGGCAATCTCACCGCCCAGGTCCGCAATATCGCACAGGTCACCACTGCCGTCGCGCGCGGCGATCTGTCGCACAAAATCACGGTCAACGTGTCGGGGGAAATCCTCGAGCTCAAGCAGACCATGAACACCATGGTGGATCAGCTGAACGCCTTCGCCGGCGAAGTGACCCGCGTGGCGCGCGAGGTGGGCACCGAAGGCCGGCTCGGAGGACAGGCGCAGGTGCCCGGAGTCGCCGGCACCTGGAAGGACCTCACGGACAACGTGAACTCCATGGCCTCGAATCTCACCGCGCAGGTGCGCAACATCGCCGAGGTGTCAACCGCCATCGCGAACGGCAATCTGGCGAAGAAAATCACGGTCACCGTCTCCGGCGAGATACTGCAGCTCAAGGAGACCATCAACACGATGGTGGACCAGCTGAATGCATTCGCCTCCGAGGTCACGCGCGTGGCGCGCGAGGTGGGCACGGAAGGCCGCTTGGGAGGCCAGGCGGACGTGCGCGGCGTGGCGGGAACTTGGAAGGACTTGACCGAGAACGTCAATTCCATGGCCTCGAATCTCACGGGTCAAGTGCGCAATATCGCGGAAGTTACCACGGCGGTGGCCAACGGCGATTTGTCGAAGAAGATCACCGTGGACGTGAGAGGCGAGATTCTCGAGCTCAAGAACACCATCAATACCATGGTGGACCAGCTCAACGCGTTCGCCGGCGAGGTGACGCGCGTGGCGCGCGAGGTCGGCACCGAAGGCAAGCTCGGTGGTCAGGCGCAGCTCAAAGGCGTGGCAGGGACCTGGAAGAATCTCACGGATTCCGTGAACTCCATGGCATCCAATCTGACCGGCCAGGTGCGTAACATCGCCGAAGTCGCGACCGCCGTGGCGCAGGGGGACTTGTCCAAGAAGATCACCGTGACGGTGTCGGGCGAGATCCTGCTGCTGAAAGAAACGCTGAATACCATGGTCGATCAGCTGCGTTCATTCGCCGGCGAAGTGACGCGAGTGGCGCGCGAGGTGGGCACCGAAGGCCGCCTCGGCGGCCAGGCGCAGGTCCCCGGGATTGCGGGCACGTGGAAGGATTTGACCGACTCCGTCAACTCCATGGCCGGAAACCTCACCGCACAGGTGCGCAATATCGCCGAGGTTTCGACCGCCATCGCCAACGGCGACTTGTCCCGCAAGATCACGGTGGACGTACGCGGCGAGATTCTGCAGCTGAAAGAGACGCTGAACACGATGGTGGACCAGCTCAATCGCTTCGCCTCGGAGGTGACCCGCGTGGCACGCGAAGTGGGCACCGAGGGCAAGCTCGGTGGGCAGGCGAATGTGCCCGGGGTCGCGGGAACCTGGAAGGATTTGACCGAGAACGTCAACTCCATGGCGTCGAACCTCACCGGCCAGGTGCGCAACATCGCCGAGGTGACCACCGCGGTCGCTCGCGGGGACTTGTCGCGCAAGATCACGGTGGATGTGAAGGGCGAGATTCTCGAGCTCAAGAACACCATCAATACCATGGTGGACCAGCTGAACGGCTTTGCCGGAGAAGTGACCCGCGTGGCGCGCGAGGTCGGCACCGAAGGCAAGCTCGGCGGGCAGGCCGAAGTGCCCGGGGTGGCGGGCACCTGGAAGGACCTCACCGACAACGTCAATTCCATGGCGGGCAATCTCACGGCGCAGGTACGCAACATCGCCGAGGTCGCGACCGCCATCGCGACGGGCGATCTGTCGCGCAAGATCACCGTGGACGTGCGCGGCGAAATCCTGCTCCTGAAGGAAACTCTGAATACCATGGTGGACCAGCTGCGCTCGTTCGCCGGCGAAGTGACCCGCGTGGCGCGCGAGGTCGGCACCGACGGCCGCCTGGGCGGGCAGGCGGTGGTTCCCGGAGTGGCGGGCACCTGGAAGGACCTCACCGACAACGTCAACCTGCTGGCGGCGAATCTCACCACTCAGGTGCGCAACATCGCGGAAGTCACCACGGCGGTGGCGCGCGGAGATCTGTCGCGCAAGATCACGGTGGACGTGAAGGGCGAAATCCTCGAGCTCAAGAACACCATCAACACCATGGTCGATCAGCTCAACGGCTTCGCCGGCGAGGTGACGCGTGTGGCGCGCGAGGTGGGCACCGAAGGACGGCTTGGCGGCCAGGCTCAGGTGCCGGGGGTGGCGGGCACCTGGAAGGATCTAACAGACACGGTCAACGTCATGGCCGCGAATCTCACCGAGCAGGTGCGAGGCATCGTGAAGGTCGTGACCGCGGTCGCGAACGGCGATCTGAAGCAAAATCTGACCGTGGCATCCAAGGGCGAGGTTGCGGCGCTGGCCGAGACCATCAACAACATGACCGATACCCTCGCGACGTTCGCCGATCAAGTGACGACGGTGGCGCGTGAGGTCGGCGTCGAAGGCCGGCTCGGCGGCCAGGCCAACGTGCCGGGCGCGGCTGGAACCTGGAAGGATCTGACCGGCAACGTGAACCTGCTGGCGGCGAACCTGACCACTCAGGTGCGCTCCATCGCCGAGGTGGCCACCGCCGTCACCAAGGGAGACCTGACGCGCTCGGTGCAGGTGGAGGCGCGCGGAGAGGTGGCGGAGCTCAAAGACAACATCAACACGATGATCGGCAACCTGCGCCTGACGACGGATCGCAATACCGAGCAGGACTGGCTCAAGACCAATCTGGCGCGCTTCACCAACATGCTGCAGGGGCAGCGCGACCTGGCGACGGTCGGGCGGTTGATGCTCTCGGAATTGGCGCCGCTGGTGGAGGCGCAACACGGAGTCATTTACCAGGTCGAAGCCGGCACGGTACCGGGATTGAAGCTGCTGGCGGCCTACGCGGACGACGCGGCGAACGGCTACGCGCAGCAGCTGCAGCTGGGCGAGGGACTCATCGGCCAGTGCGCACGCGATGCGCGGCGCCTGTTCATCACGGAAATCCCCGCCGAAGTCGTGCCCATCCGCTCGGGCCTGTTCAAGGCGCCGCCGCGCCATGTCATCGTGCTGCCGGTGCTGTTCGAGGGCCATGTGAAGGCGGTCATCGAACTGGCCTCGCTCGGGGCGTTCACCGCCTTGCAGCTGTCCTTTCTCGAGCAACTGACGATGTCCATCGGCATTGTGCTCAATTCCATCGAAGCGACCATGCAAACCGAAGGCCTGCTGAAGCAATCGCAGCAGCTCGCCACCGAGCTGCAGACCCAGCAGCGCGAGCTGCAGCAGACCAACGAGCAGCTCGAGCAGAAGGCGCAGCAGCTCGCCGACCGCAACGTCGAAGTCGAAGCCAAGAATCAGGAGATCGAGGAGGCACGGCGCGCGGTCGAAGAGAAGGCCACGGAACTGGCGCTCACTTCGAAGTACAAGTCGGAGTTCCTCGCCAATATGTCCCATGAGCTGCGCACGCCGCTCAACAGCATTTTGATCCTGGGGCAACAGCTGACGGAGAATCCGGACGGTAATTTGTCCCACAAA
Source organism: uncultured Gammaproteobacteria bacterium (assembly GCA_963807505.1). GTDB lineage: Bacteria > Pseudomonadota > Gammaproteobacteria > Steroidobacterales > Steroidobacteraceae > Bog-1198. The sequence continues at coordinate 1,676,629 of CAWECC010000004.1, forward strand.
CAGGTCGAGTTCGCACGCACCATCCATGGCGCGGGCACCGATCTGCTCAACCTCATCAGCGACATTCTCGATCTGTCGAAAATCGAGTCCGGCACAGTATCGGTGGAAGCCGAGGAGGTGTATTTCAGCAACTTGCTCGAGATGATAGCGCGGCCGTTCCGCCACGAGGCCGAGAACCGCCGTCTGCAATTCGATGTGAGCATTGCGCCGAATCTGGACCGCACCATCATCACCGATTCGAAGCGCCTGCAGCAGGTGTTGAAGAACTTGCTGTCCAATGCGTTCAAATTCACGGCCGAGGGCGGCGTGAAACTGGCCGTGGCGCCCGCGGCGAGCGGCTGGAATTCCGAGCATCCGACCCTGCGCCACGCACCCGGCGTGGTGTCCTTCGAGGTATCGGACACCGGAATCGGCATTCCGCCCGAGAAACAACGCATCATATTCGAAGCGTTTCAGCAGGCGGACGCGGGTACCAGCCGCAAGTACGGCGGCACGGGATTGGGCCTGGCGATCAGCCGCGAACTCGCAAACCTGCTGGGAGGAGAAATCCAGCTGCGCAGCGTGCCCGGCAAGGGCAGCGTGTTTACGCTGTTCCTGCCGCAGGCGTATTCGGGCGGCGCGGCGTCGAAATCGGCGTCGGGAGCTGCGGCCGAAGCTGCGCACTTCGGGGCGTCCTTGCAGACGGCGGCGATGCGCGCGACGGACCGGCAGCCGGAGCAGATACTGGATGATCGCGATGACCTGGGCGCCGGCGAGGGCGTAGTGCTCATCGTCGAGGACGACGCGCACTACGCTCGGACCATGCTGGCGGTGGCCAAGGAGCAGGGATTCAAGGTCCTGGTCGCGCAGCGCGGAGCCGAGGCACTGGAGCTGGCGCGCGCACACCTGCCGACCGCCATCTCGCTCGACATATTCCTCCCGGACATGCTGGGCTGGACGGTGTTGACCCAGCTCAAGCAGGACCCGGCGACCCGGCATATTCCGGTGCAAATCGTGACCCTCGATGAGGATCGCCATCATGGGTTGGCGCATGGCGCCTTCGCCTTCGTGCAAAAGCCCACCACCCCGCAAGGGCTGGAGGGGGCTTTCGCGCGCATCAAGGATTACGCGGTACCACGCCGCAGGCGGCTGCTGGTGGTCGAAGACGATCGGGCCGAACGCGATAGCATCTCGGCGCTGCTCGAGTCCTCGGACATCGAGATCACGACCGCGGACACCGGCGAGGCGGCCATCGCAAGTCTGCGCGCGGAGCCGGCCGACTGCGTGGTGCTGGACTTGCGGCTCCCCGACATGTCGGGCTTCGAAGTGCTCGAAATGATCCGCGACGACAAAACCCTGTGCGATATTCCCGTGGTGGTATTTACCGGCCGCGAGCTGTCTGCGGACGAGGACGCCAAATTGCGCACCATGGCGCGCAGCGTCATCGTGAAAGGCGTCGAATCGCCGGAGCGATTGCTGGATGAGACCTCGCTGTTCCTGCACCGGGTCGTGGCCGATCTGCCGCCGGCCAAACAGCGCATGTTGCAGCGCCTGCACAGCTCCGACGAGGATTTGATGAAACGCGCCGTGCTGCTGGTGGACGATGACACCCGCAATATTTTCGCATTGAGCAGCGTTCTCGAGCGGCGCGGCATGGAAGTGCTGACGGCGACGACCGGCAGCGAAGCGCTGGCCGTGTTGAACTCGCGGGCAGATGTGGCAATCGTGTTGATGGATATCATGATGCCGGGGATGGACGGCTACGAAACCATCCAAGCGATTCGATCGACTCCCAAGTACCGCCGCCTGCCGATTTTGGCGCTGACGGCCAAGGCCATGAAAGGAGACCGCGAGAAGTGCCTGGAGGCAGGCGCGTCCGATTATCTGGCGAAGCCGGTGAACACCGAACAGCTGTTGTCGGCGTTGCGCATGTGGCTGCACCGCTAGTATCGCCCGTATGACAGAACGCGAACGAGTGAACATTCTGCTGGTCGACGACCAGCAGGCCAAATTGCTCAGCCACGAGGCCATTCTGGAGGAAATCGGCGAGAACCTTCTGAAAGCAGGTTCGGCGCGCCAAGCGTTCGAATATCTGCTCAAAAATGAAATCGCCGTGATTCTCATCGACGTGTGCATGCCGGATCTGGACGGCTTCGAACTGGCGGCCATGATCAGAGAGCATCCGCGCTTTCAGACGACGGCCATCATATTCGTCTCGGCGGTCATGATGACCTACCCGGACCAGATGCGGGGCTATCGGCTCGGCGCCGTGGACTATGTGCCCGTACCGGTGGTTCCCGAGCTGCTGCGGGCCAAGGTCAAAGTGTTCGTGGATCTGTACCGCAAGACCCGCCAGCTCGAGCGATTCAACGCCGAACTCGAACAGCGGGTTGCGGAGCGCACGGCCGAGCTGCAGCGATTCAACGATCAGCTGGAACTGCGGATCGAGGAGCGCACGCGCGAGCGTGAAACGGCGATCGCGCAGCTGTTCGAGGCCCAGAAACTGGACACCATCGGGCAATTGACGGGAGGCGTGGCGCACGACTTCAACAATTTGCTGATGGCGGTCCTCGGCAGTCTCAGCCTGCTCGAGAAGCGCCTGCCGGACGATCCGCGCTCCCATCGGCTATTGCAGAATGCATTGCAGGGGGCGCAAAGAGGCGCCGCGCTGACCCAGCGCCTGCTGGCTTTCTCCCGCCGCCAGGAGCTGAAGCCGAAAGCCGTCGATGTGCCCAGCCTCATGGGCGGAATGAAGGAATTGCTCGAACGCGCCCTCGGGCACGGCGTTGAACTTCGGACCCAGTTTCAAAGCGGCATGCCGGCGGCGCTGGTGGACGCCAATCAACTGGAATTGGCGCTGCTCAATGTGGCGCTGAATGCACGCGACGCCATGCCGGAGGGCGGCACATTGACGATCTCGGCGGCCATGAGCACCCCCGCAGATGCGCCGGATGGGAAGCTCCTACCCGGCGACTATGTGCGCATCAGGATAGAGGATGACGGCGTGGGCATGGACGAAACGACGTTGGCCAAGTCCACCGAGCCGTTTTTCACCACCAAGGGGCCGGGCAAGGGCACGGGACTGGGATTGTCCATGGTTCATGGACTCGCTGCGCAATCGGGAGGATTGTTGCGCATCCACAGCACATTGAACGAGGGCACGACATTGGAATTGTGGCTGCCGATGGCGCAAACGCCGGCGGTGGCTGCCGTTGCGGCGCCGGTGAAGATGCTGGAACCGTCGGTCGGGGCGTACAAGGTGCTGATCGTCGATGATGACCACTTGGTGATGACCGGAATTTCGGCGATGATCGAAGATCTTGGACATACGCCGATCGAGGCGCATTCGGGCGCGGAAGCGCTCGCCAAGCTAGCCGCGGACGTCGAGGTCGATGTCGTCATCACCGACCACGCCATGCCGGCCATGACCGGTTTGCAGCTTGCGAAAAGCATTCAGGAAACCTATTCGGGAATACCCATTATCTTGGCGACCGGCTATGCAGAGCTTCCAGCCGACGTCAACTCGCTCGGAGTCATCAGATTGGCCAAACCTTGCAATCAATACGAAATCGCACTCGCAATCCAGTCGGCCCTCGGGTCGCGAAGGCAGCCCGATCGCTTGCGCGCTGGATTAAGCGAGTAGAATCCAGCCATGCGTATTCTCTACGTGGAAGACGATCCCCTGGTGCGCGAGGTCACTTGCGAAATGCTGGCGCAGCCGGAGCGCAAAGTCTTGGCCGTATCCAGCGCCGAGGAGGCGTTAAGCGTCTTCAGACCGGACGAGTTCGACATCGTCATAACCGACGTCAGCCTGCCGGCCATGTCGGGAGTGGACATGGCGCGGGAGATGCTGAAGCTCGTGCCGTCGGCCGCCATCATCATCGCCACCGGCTATGATTTGCACACCGGCCTGGAGCGTCTGGGACCCCATGTGCGCTCCCTCATGAAGCCGTTCGATTTACCGCAGTTGGATGGCCTGCTGAACGAGCTCTGGCGCCAGACCGGCCACGCTTAGGAAAGGCGGCGGTATCCCAGATAGGCGCCGGTCGCACATAGCGTGGTGACGCCCGACATCAGCAGGAGCATTAACACGTCCCACTGAGGCCGGCCCCTCAGGGTGGGCGCGAAATCCATTCGATGCAGCCCCTCGTGCAACCATCGATAGGTTCGCGCGCCGTGGTTGACTTTCATCAAAAGCGCTCCCGACACGGCGTCGAGGTAGTAGCGAATGGCGGGATCACTGGGAACCACCAAGCGATAGACAGGCAAACGGGCCAGGTCGTGGTGATGAGTGAAGTAATAGGAATCCTCCTGCGTCATCAGTTGCGGAATGCTGCGAGGCTCGGCGCCGAGAGCTGCGGCCATAAAAGCCAAATCGGCGTCGAGCAGCGGTGCCCGCATGCCGGCAGCATCGAGGCGTCGCCGTTCGCCGGTGGCGGTGGTCGCGATGAAGTAGAGCCGTCCGTTGAGAGGTGCCGCACCGAGGGACACGATGGCTGCGGGGTGGGCATCCGCAATGTTCCGAAGCGCCGCCTTGAGGTCGCCGCCACTGGGTTCGTTGCCGAGAAGCCGTACACGTTCCTGCCGCGCGCCGGCTCCCTCGAGCCAGCCCCAGGGATTCATCGACAAAAGACCGCTGACCACCCAGGTGAGCGCAAGCACACCGAAGACTAGTCCCACCACGTGGTGCCACAGATTGATTCCGGCATAGGGCGACCAGCGCCCTGCGGGGCGGCGCATGACTTGACGCAGGCCGATGTAGATACCTGTGAAGACCAGGAAGCAGCCGATGAGCGATGTGGCAATGACGACTTGGCTCCACAGGTGCGCATGGCGGCGCAGTTGGGCGAAGTACAGCCAATGCGGTACCGCGCCAAGCCAATTCCAGAATCGCTCACGGCCGGTCGTCCGCTGCACAACTCTCCCCGTACTACTCGATACGTAAATTTCCGTGCGCGCCGAATCCTCCAGTGCGAAACGGTACAGCGGGCGGTCGGAATCGAAATCGCCCGCCACCGTCCACTGGTCGTAGTCGATCCTGCCGAGTAGCCGCGCACCTGGCGGCGAATCACCCTTGCCGTACCCCTGCGCTACCGCCGCGGCTTGTTCGGGCGATATTCGCGGCTTCGAGAGGCCGGTACGCAGATCGATCAGCCGAAAATGCGCCTCGCCGCCCACTGTCAGCGTCGGTCTTCCGGCCAGCATCTCGATTTGAAATTGGCCTGTTCGCTCGGCGTCGCCGAGCGTGGCCGAGGGGATTGTGCAGCAGCCGTTCCAGTCGATGGGCGTTAGAGCGTCAAGACGCCTTTGCTGCTCGAGCACCGGGTAACCGACATACATCATCACCACGCCCGAGAGACACCACATCACCATGAGCGCGCCCACGGCGATCCCGAGATAGCGGTGCAGCAAGAAGATCAGCCGGATCATGGTCAGCGGTTTCTGCGGCACTGGCGAGCTGTGCGAGACCGGCTCCCCTTGAGGTCAAAAGCTGTAGGTGTAATAGGCGGAAAAGGTCCTTGGCAGGCCGAGATCGTGGGCGACATACGGATTGCCGCTGACGTCGTTCACACCAAAACTGAGACCGGTGTAGTACGTTTTATCGAAGGCATTGTTCAAATGCAAATCGATCCGCTGATGGCGCGATGCATCCAAAAAGACACGTCCGCTCAGATCCAACAGCGTGTAGTTGCCATATCCATAGCGCCCATCCCCGGCCCCGAAGGGTTCATCGTCGAGATCGCCTACGCGTACGAGCGTGGCGCTGGCTCCCACCGGGAGACCGCTCGGATGGTAATCGAGCCCAGCCTTCATTTGCGTCACCGGGACTTGGTCGAATTGAAAGTCCACTCCGCTCTGCCGGCTGTGGTTGTAAGTGGCATTGAAGTTTGCGGACAGCGCCTGCGTAATCGATGACTGCAGTGTCACCTCGACCCCGTGCACCGTGACTTTCCCAGGAACATTGCCGAAGACATCCTGATCCGTCGCGGCATCGAAACTCTGAAAATCGATGAGGTTCTTGATTGCCCGGTAGAAGCCGATCACTTCCCATTTGAGCGCGGACTCGCCCAAGGGAGCCGTGCCGCCCACCGACGCGTTTGCAAATGTGCTCGTTTCCGGCTTGAGATTGGGATCCCCGCGCTCATCGTTTGGATCGTTGGCAAAGAGCTCCTCATCCGTGGGTAACCGAAATGCCGTTCCAACACTTGCCTTCAGGAACACCGACTGGGTGAGATCGTACTGCCCGCTGCCGTTCCACACCGTTGCAGATTGCCCAAAGCTAGGGTCGTTGTAGCGCAACCCTGCGGCGAGGTGAGCGTCCGGGATGAGGTCCGGCGTCGTGCGGATTTGACCGAAGAATGCGTTGACGTGCTCGGTTTCCTGCTGAATCACCAGCACCGCATCGCGGCCGGTGTAGTCTTGGTAGTCGTAGCCCGCGACGTACACCAATCCGCGAGTGGGTGCGAATTCGGTCAAAAGATTGATTCCGGAGTCCCTGTATCCCCAGCCCCCCTCATCCTCGGCCACCGTGGTCGCGCCCGGAGGACCTGGGGTATAGGAATAAGCCGTCGTGCCGTTATCGACCTCCGTGTAATGCGATCTCCAGTAGTGGATGTAGTCCTTGACATAAACCTTGAACGCATCGCTTGGCTCGTAATCGAGTTTGCTGCTGACGAGATCCTCGTCTCTGCGGTTATAAGCGAGGGCGGTCAAGTCCGGTTGTGCGTCATCGAGCTTCCCCTCGGTATGTTGATACGAGGCGCTCAAGGTCAAATGGTCCGTAAAATCGTACGCGTACTTGCCACCCAGCGTCGTCAGATAGAAGTAACGATGCCGATCCGTGCCGCTTGGCTGATAATCGGCATCGGGAAACGGCTGAATCCCCGGCGACTGATCGCGCGATGCGTAGACGACGAAATGATTGCTCCCCACCGTATCTCGAAAATATCCGCTGAAAAGCTTGCTGTTGTTGGTATCCGCACCCACACTGAAGGCCCCGCTCGGTGTGTCGGTGAATGACTTTGTGACGATATTGACGGCGCCCGCCACCGCCTGGGTCCCATAGAAGAGCGCCTGGCCTCCGTCGAGCACCTCGATGCGTTCAATCATGCTCGCCGGTATGGTGTCGAGCGGCGTCGTCCCTGCGTATAACCGATTATTGATGCGGATACCGTCCACCAGCCACAACACGTCCTCAGTCCGCGAGCCCTGCAGGGAAACCTGCACGTAGTCGAAAGGGCCGTTTTTTGAGCTGACGTAGAGAGCGGGCGCCAATGCCTCGAGGGCACTGGCCACATCGATGTAGCCGCCGTTCTTGATCTGCGCCGCAGTGATGACGTCGAGGTGGGTACCATATTGCGCGAGTTGTTGCGGGATCTCCTCCTCGAGCCTTTTTGCCGTGACCGTGACTTCATCCAGCGATGAATCGCTTTGCGCCTGGGCAGAGCCGATCGATGCGGCGATGAGCCCACAGGCGGTGGCAAACTGCAAAATCCCCTTCATCTTGTCCTTCCCCATGTTGTGCACACGCGAGGCATGCTTCGAAAAGGCATGCGAACACGGCGCGGAGAATGGACTGGGGGAGTTCGCCGGAAGGATGAGGCGGGTCCCGAAGGCGTGTGCTCCTCGCGTACCGACCGAAACCTACAGCAACGCACCAATCGCCCACCGCGATGTTCGCAGATCACGTAGCTAGGCCGGTCTCCGGGCTCACGAGCGCATTGGATCAATGCTGGCGATTCGCCTTCCCACATCCCTAGGATGCAGTGGCATAAAGAATTCGCCGTCACTCGCTTACCGTTGCGGGGGCAGCGCCGGCTTTGGTTCTAGTGAGAGACTAAAACACGCACCGGCTTCCCGTTTCACTCGCCGTCACTCTCAGTTCATACCGAGACGAGGGCTGAGCACCTAACAACTTCGGGGCAGATGCTAACTGCCGCATAGCTGAATGGCAAGTCGCGAGCGGGAGCGTCTCGGGCGGAAGCGTCTGCCGGACAAAGGCGATTGCTCAAGTCAGCGGGGCCAACCGGACGGCGCACCGGTGCGTGCACTTGCACGGACCGGTGCGCCTACTCAGTCGATCAGCCTGGTATCGCCGTGCTGAATCAGCCCAGGGTCACAGGCACGAACAGACGGGCATCGCCACGCTGAATGAGCAGTGCGACCTGCTTGCCATGGTCCTGAACCAATTTGCGCAACTGGCCGACGCTCTGCACCGGGGTCCCATCGACGGACAAAACCACGTCGCCCGGCTGAATGCCGGCCTCGGCGGCATGGCCCTCAGCGTCTTCGACCACGAGGCCGCCGGAAATACCGGATTGCTGACGCTCGTCCGGATTCAGAGGCCGCAGGGATAGGCCCAACCGGCTCGGCGCGCCTTCACCCGTGTTGTTGTCCGCCACGGTCAACTCCGCCGCGTTGCCGATGGTGGCAGTGAGCGTGAGAGTCTTGCCGTCGCGCCAGACATCCAGCGAAGCCTTATCGCCGGGTGCCGCAACGCCCACACGGGCCGATAGCTGTCCCGCATCCACGATGGGATCGCCGTCGAATTTGAGGATGACATCGCCCACCTTGATTCCGGCCTGCGCGGCTGCGCTGTCCGGCACTACCTTGGCCACCAATGCACCGTTCGGCGCCTTCAGTTTGAAGGAGTCGGCGAGGGACTGATCCATCGTCTGGACTTCGACTCCCAGGCGCGCGTGCACGACCTTGCCGGTCTTCACGATCTGGTCTTTGATTTGCACCGCCAGGTTGATCGGCATGGCGAAGGACACGCCTTCATAGCCGCCGGAGGTGGTGTAGATCTGCGCATTGATGCCCACCACGGCGCCTGTGTCGTCGAACAGAGGACCACCCGAATTGCCCGGATTGACGGCCGCATCGGTCTGGATGAAGGGCACGTAGCCGTCGCCCGGAAGCGAACGGCCTTTCGCGCTGACGATGCCGGCAGTTGCGGTTTCTTCGAGGCCGAAGGGCTCGCCGATGGCGAGCACATAGTCGCCGACCCGCAATTGATCGGAGTTTCCGAGACGCACGGTGGGCAGATCATGGGCATCGATCTTCAGTACCGCGATGTCGCTGCTGCGATCCGCGCCCAGAACTTTCGCCTTGAATTCTCGATGATCCGAAAGCTTGACGGTCACCTCTTTTGCGCCGTCGACCACGTGCGCGTTGGTCAGTATCAGGCCGTCGGCCGAGACCAGAAATCCCGAGCCCTGGGCGTGCATCATGCCGCGCGGGCGCGGCGTTTGCTGCCCGCGAAAGAATTGCCGCAGCGGATTGTCATCGTCGCCGTTCGGGTCGCCGAAATTGAACCCCTGCGGCGCCGCAGTTTTCATCGGGCCGGCGGTCGTGATGCCGACCACGGCGGCCTGGTTCTGCGCCACGATGGCGCGATAGTTCGGTGCCGTGGTCAAGGCGATCGGCTGCGGTGAGGCCGGCACTGCCGAATTGCTCGGGACCTGGCTGCCGTCAGTTGCGGCGACATGAAGTAAAGTGGGGGCGGACAACCCCGTGGCGGCGCCGACGGCGAGCAAGCCTACCGCCGACCATGCCAATGTCCTAGGTCGAATCTGCATGTGATCTCCTCCAAAACAAACACTCGGGCAAGTGCGATGGGGAGCAGCTTCACATGCCTTCCTTAAGGCAATCTTAAGAGGGCGGAGGAAAGCTCACGGAGACGTGTAACCCGCCGCCCGGGGCCTCGGTGAGCGCGACTCGGGCGCCATGGTGCTCGGCGATGGACTTCACGATCGCCAGCCCCAGACCCGTGCCGTTTTCCTGCGACCCCGCGCGCCGATAAAAGCGGTCAAAAACCCGGTCCCGATCGCCGGCAGGGATACCGGGTCCCGTATCGATGACCTCGATGACCGCGCCCGCGGCCGTTGCGCGGCAGCGCACTTGAACGGCACCCGGCGGCGGTGTGTAGCGCACGGCATTGTCAGCCAGATTTCGCACCATGATGCGAAGCGCCTCACGATCCCCTCGCACGACGATGTCGGGGGCTGCCTCCAGGCCCAGGTCGATGCCGCGCGCCAGTGCGAGATCGTGCGCATCGGTGACGCCCTCGGCGGCGACGGCCGCCAAATCCACGGGGCCGAAATCCACGGCCAATTCCTGTGGGTCGCTGCGGGCCAGGGCCAGCAACTGCTCCGCCAAATGAATGGCCCGTTCCACCGCGGCGCCGAGGCGGCTGCGTGCTTCGAGCCGCGCGGCCTCATCCGGAGCGCGGTCCAACAGCTGCAGCTGCAGGCGCAGCGCCGTGAGCGGCGAGCGCAGCTCGTGCGCGGCATCGGAAATGAAGGCGCGTTGGGCGGCAAAGGCCTGCTGCAACCGTCCCAGCAGCCGATTGAGCTCGCCGACCAAGGGCTCGATTTCCCGCGGCAGATTGTCGGTGCCCAGCGGCCGCAGCGTGCGCACATCGCGGCGCTGCACCTCGGCGGTAACATACTGCAGCGGCTGGAGGCCGCGGCGCACGATCCACGCCACCGCCACGATCATAATGGGCAGAAGCAGAACGAGCGGTATGACGACCCGTGCCGCCGCGGCGCGCGCCAATACTTCGCGTACTCGAATCGGTTGCGCGATCTGGATGACGCCGGCGGCCGTCTGCAAGCCGTAGGCCCGCCAGGCTTCACCGCGCAACGACAGATCCGCGTAGCCCAGCACGGTCTGATTGATCATCGGCAGCCCCGGCCGCGACAAATAAGTGCGCGCGCCGAAAATATCCCAGATTTGCACCACGAAATCCGTGTCGCCCTGATCCGGAGGTACCTCGATGCGCGGCGCCAGAGAAATCTGGCCACGCAGCGACAGCGCCATCTGGCGCAGTTGGTAGTCGAACAGAGTGGAGGTTTCATTGAGTACGCGCCGGTAGGTCACCGCGGCCGCGAACAGCGATATCAACGCTACCAGGACGATCAATGCGATGAGCAGCCGTGCGCGGATCGATGTCATATTTTTGGAACGAAGTAGCCGACGCCGCGCAAAGTGCGGATCGCGTCACTGCCGAGCTTGCGGCGCAAGCCGTGAATGTAGACTTCGACCGCATTGCTGCCGATCTGTTCATCCCAGCCATACAGGCGGTCTTCGAGCTGCGCTCGCGACAGCACGGCGCCCGGCCGCTGCAACAACGCCTCGAGAACGGCGTATTCGTGGCCGGACAAAGGGACCGGCTTGCCTTCGCGTTCGACCGTGCGGGTCACCGGATCGAGACGCAGGTCGCCATGCTGGATGCCCGGATCGCCGCGGCCCGCAGCACGACGCAGCACCGAACGCATGCGGGCGGTGACTTCATCCAGATCGAAGGGCTTGACGATGTAATCGTCGGCGCCTGCATCGAGTCCCGCGATTCGGTGCTGAATCTCGTCGCGAGCCGTGAGAATGATGACCGGCGTGGAGTTGCCTCGCTTGCGCAGCTCGCGCAGCACATCGATGCCGTCACGCTGCGGCAGCCCCAGATCGAGCAGCACCAGGTCGAAATGCGAGGACTGCAAGGCCGCCCCCGCGCTCTTGCCGTCGCGCATCCAATCCACAGCGAAGGACGCATGGCGGAGCGCCGTGTGCAGGCCTTGCCCAATCATTTCATCGTCCTCAACGAGCAATACACGCATGCCGGGCAGTGTCTGTCACCGAATCGTCAGTGTATAGAAGAATCGGGGCGCCGCATCACCGTTGCATTTGCATCAAATCCTGCATCGGTACCATGTTGTGGTTCAGATGTTCCATGACCCACAAGGAACCGAAAACAATCAGACAAACGATCAGGACTCCGAAGGCGAGGGCGAGCACATTGTTCTCGTTGTCCGGCGCAGTGGTGATGTGCAGGAAAAAGATGAGATGGATGCCCATCTGGGCGACGGCGAGTACGAGCAGCGCCAGGGCGAGTCCGGGTCCATAGACGAGGGTGGTGCCGCGGACCCAGAACGAAGCTGCGGTGAGCCCCACCGCGAGCGCGAGCCCGAGCGCGTAGCCGCGCACCTCCTGGCCGAGGGTGCGTTCTCCGGCGGATTCGGCCCCGGGCGCGCGATCTACACCGACGTTCGAGCCTGCATCGAATTCGTGTTTGTTACTCAAGGTAGCAGCTCCTGAGGCAGGGTTCCGACCAGGTATACCAAGCTGAAAATTCCCACCCAGATGATGTCGAGGGCATGCCAGAAGAGACTGAAGCACAGGAATCGGTGGCGGATGTCCTGGCGGAACCCCTTCGCATAGAACTGCGCCATCATGGTGCCCAGCCAGAGCAGCCCGGCGGTCACGTGCACACCGTGGCATCCGACCAGGGTGAAGAAGGAGGAGAGGAAGGCGCTGCGGCTGGGGCCGGCGCCGCGGCTGATCAGGCTCGCGAACTCACGGATCTCGAGGGTGATGAAGGCGAGGCCGAGGAGACCGGTCGCGAGCAGGGCGATTTGGGTCCACTTTTGATTGCGCTCACCGACCGCAAGGCTCGCCATGGCGCAGGTAAAGGTCGACGCCAGCAGGCAGGCTGTCTCAGCCGCCGTATTGCGCAGATCGAACAGCTGTTGTGCAGTGGGGCCGCCGGCGGTGTTTTTGAAGAGCACCGCGTAGGCCGCGAAGAATGCCGAAAACATGATCACATCGGAGAGCAGGAAGATCCAAAAGCCGTACCCGACCACGATACGCTTGGGCGCAGGCCCCCCGGCGCCATGTCCGGTCACGTGCCCGGATGCATCTACTCCCGCCGTGCGGGGCCCGCCATGAGGGGAATCGGGCGGTGTGCGCAGTGCCTCGGTGCTCATCGGGCGAGCCCGCTCAAGGCTTCGGCGCGCGCCTGGCGATTGGCGCGGTCGATCCGCGCCACTTCCTCGGCAGGAATCTCGAACTCAGCAACGTCGCGCCAAGCGAAGACGACGAAGGTAATGTAGGCGCAGACGAGTCCCAGCACGACGAGCCACCAGATATGCCAGATGAGGGAGAAGCCGGTCACGGCCGCGAAGAACGCGGTGACGAAACCGACCGGACTGTTGCGCGGCATCTCGATCGGCTCGTAGTGCGGTTCGGCGGTGACCAGGCGCATTTGCTCGCGCGCGCTCTGCTTGACGCTCCAGTAAGTCTCCTCTTGAGTGACGGTGGGCAGCACCGCGAAGTTGAACTCCGGTGGCGGCGACGAGGTCGCCCATTCGAGACTACGGCCGTCCCAAGGATCCCCGGTTCGATCGCGCCGCCGCTCCCGGGTGCGGATGGAGATCACGAGCTGAGCGACCTGCAGTGCGATGCCACAGAGAATAATCAGGGAGCCGAGCCCGGCGATCAGCAGCCACGGATGCCACTCCGGCCGGTCGTAGTGCTGCATGCGCCGCGTCATTCCCTCGAGACCTACCACGTAAAGCGGAACGAAGGTGACGTAGAAGCCAACGAACCAGCACCAGAACGCCGCCTTGCCGAGGCGCTCATCCAGGCGTGAACCCGAAGGCCTTGGGGAACCAGAAGGTGTAACCGGCGAAGGCCCCGAATATCACCCCGCCGATGATTACGTTGTGAAAGTGCGCCACCAGGAACAGGCTGTTGTGCAACACGAAATCCGCCGGGGGCACCGCGAGCAGCACCCCGGTCATGCCGCCGACCACGAAGGTCACCATGAAGCCGATCGCCCAGAGCATCGGAGAGCTGAAGCGCACGCGCCCCCCGTACATGGTGAAGAGCCAGTTGTATATTTTCACGCCCGTCGGGATGGCGATGAGCATACTGGCAATGCCGAAGATGGCGTTCACATCGGCGCCCGCGCCCATCGTGAAGAAGTGATGCAGCCACACGGTGAAGGAGAGGATGCAAATCGCCATCGTGGCGATCACCATCGAGCGATAGCCGAACAGGGGCTTGCCGGAGAACGTCGCAACCACCTCGGAGTACACCCCGAATGCCGGCAGCACGAGGATATAGACCTCTGGGTGTCCCCACGCCCAGATCAGGTTCATGAACATCATCGCATTGCCGCCCGCGGTGTTGGTGAAAAAGTGAAAGCCGAGGTAGCGATCGAGCAGCAGCATGGCAAGCGTTGCCGTGAGGACCGGGAAGGCGGCGACGATCAGAAGATTCGAGGCGAGTGAGGTCCAGCAGAAGACCGGCATCCGCATGTAGCTCATGCCGGGGGCCCGCATCTTGAGAATCGTCGTGACCAGGTTGATACCGGTCATGAGCGTGCCGACTCCGGATATCTCGATGCCCCACAGGTAATAATCCACCCCGACCCCGGGCGAGTAAGCCAGTTCGGAGAGCGGCGGATAGGGCAGCCAACCGGTGCGGGCAAACTCCCCGACGACGAGCGACAGGTTGACCAGCAGTGCCCCCACGGCCGTCAGCCAGAACCCCACGGAGTTCAGTGTCGGGAAAGCCACGTCGCGCACGCCAAGCTGCAGAGGAACTGCGAAGTTCATGAGACCGATGACGAAAGGCATGGCGACGAAGAAGATCATGATCGTACCGTGCGCCGAGAAGATCTGATCGTAGTGCTCCGGAGGCAGGTAGCCTGCGGCGTGGAACGCGAGCGCCTGCTGCGAGCGCATCATCAGCGCATCGATGAAGCCGCGCAACAGCATGACCAGCGCCAGCACGCAGTACATGATGCCGATATGCTTGTGATCGACGCTCGTGATCCATTCGCGCCATAGATAAGGGAGGTAGCCCTTGGCCCACACCCAGATCAGTACGCCGCAGATTGCAAGAACCACGAACGCCCCCGCGGCAAGCGGGATGGGCTGATCGAAGGGGATGGCGTGCCAGGTGAGATTGCCGAACACTTCAGTTCTCCTGTGGTGCCGTAGAACCCGGCCCTTCGCCGGGCGGGAGTCTCTGCATCACGATTGCATCGAAGAGACCGGTCTCGACCGACCGATAGGTATAGGGTTTGACGTTCTGGCTTTGTTTCAACAGATCGCGGTAGCCCGCCTCATCCAGCACCGGGCCCGAGGCACTCGTGGCTGCGGCCCATGCCGAGAATTCGTCGGCCGTGACGGCCCGCAGGTCAAACGCCATGTCGGAGAAGCCATCGCCGCTGAATTGGGCTGAAAGGCCAGGATAGACACCCGGCCGGTCGGCCTGCAGATTGAGCTGCGTCGTCATGCCGTACATCGAGTAGATCTCGCTGCCGAGCCGGGGTACGAAGAAGACGTTGAACACACTCGCGGAAGTAATCCGAAAGTGCAGCGGGACTCCGGCAGGTGCCACCAGGTAGTTCATCGATGCCACCCCCTGCTCGGGGTAAATGAACAACCACTTCCAGTCGAGCGAAACCACCTGGATCTCGAGCGGCTTCGTGGGGGAGGCGATCGGACGGGCGGGGTCGAGCAATTGGGATCCGATCCAGGCGATGCCGCCGAGGAAGAAAACCACGAGCGCTGGAATGGACCAGACGATGAGCTCGACACGTCCGGAGTAGGTAAAGGTGAGCTGGCGACGCGCATGCTTGTTCGAGTCGCGGAACCACCAGGCGAACGCCAGTATCGCCAGGATCGTCGGCACGACGATGGCCAGCATGATCACCAGCGCGTCGAGCAGGATGGTTCGGTTCGCGGCGCCGATCGGTCCCGCGGGAGAAAGGACGGCCGTGCGGCATCCCTCGAGTGTCAACGGTATAACCAGTGCACACATCCGACGCAAGGTCGACATATCGGCTCCGAGGTTTTATCGCGGGGATATCATCGGCTTGCGGGATTGTACGCCGACACAGACGATTTGGTGGCGATCAATACGCTCTTCGTTCCGGTCCTATTTTTTGGGGTATTCGCAGGATAAAATGTATAATAATCATATAATTAAATTATACTCATGAGGCGTTTTATAGGGCCACGGCGGAAACCGGCCAGCCACGCGCCGCCATGAGCGCGCGGTGCGCAATTCTCCGCGGCGAAGGGCACTCAGGAAGGCAGCAGTTGAACTAGATACATGATGCGCGGGTCGACAACGGTGCTTTGGGTTCATGAGGAGTCTTGAGTGAAGTTCGCAAACAAACCGCTTGCCGTGCTCGGGTGCCTGTTTTCCATCGTGAGCAGCCATTCGGCTGTCGCGCAATCGGCGGAGAAAGCGTCGGTCACTAGGGCCACCCTCGCCAACGGCCTGCGAGTCGTCATTCTCCCCAATGCGCTCGCCCCGGTCGTGACTGTGGAGATGAATATGCTCGTCGGGGCGGATGAGACGCCGGCGGGCTTTCCGGGCATGGCGCATGCGCAAGAGCACATGGCGTTTCGCGGCTGCACCGGCATGACGGCGGAACAGACCGCCGCCATCTATGCCGAGCTCGGGGGGCAGAATAACGCGGACACGCAACAGAACGTCACCCAATACTTTGCGACAGTTCCCAGCGCGGATCTGGATATTGCACTCGAGGCGCAAGCGGCGTGCCTGAGGGGCATCGAGGACACCCAAGCTCAATGGGCCGAGGAGCGGGGTGCCATCGAACAGGAGGTGGCGCGGGATCTTTCCAATCCCACCTATAAGTTCATCGCTCGTCTGAATCAAGATCTGTTCGAGGGCACACCGTATGCGCACGATGCGCTGGGCACCACGAGTTCGTTCGACGCCACGACGGGTCCGATGCTTGGCACCTTTCATAGCCGCTGGTATGCACCCAGCAACGCAATCTTGGTGATCGCCGGCGACGTGGATGCCGGCGCCACCCTGGCGAAAGTAAGACACCTCTATGGTGATATTCCGAACCATGCCGTGCCGGCACGGCCGGTCGTCAGGTTGCAGCCGGTGAAATCAGAGTCGTTTACTCTCGACAGCAATCTACCCTATGTCCTCGGTTTCATTGCGTTTCGTCTACCGGGAACGGATTCCTCAGATTATGCGGCGGCACAAATTCTCGCGGATGTGCTGAGCAGCCAACGCGCCGATCTGTTCGCAATGGTGCCGGCAGGGAAGGCGCTCGCGGCGGAATTCGGGCTCACTGAAACCTACCCCAAGGCGAGCGTCGGCTTTGGCCTGGTGGCGTTGCCGGCCGGCGACGATGCTGCCGCCGCAATAGCGGAGATGCGCGGAATCCTTGCCCGCTATGCACAGAACGGTGTCTCAGAGGATTTGGTGACCGCGGCAAAGCGTAGCGAGGTCGCGAGCGCACAATTCGATCGTACCTCCATCCCGGATCTCGCCAACTCGTGGTCGAATGCCCTGGCGGCTGAAGGACGTAATTCCCCGGATGAAGATGTTCAGGCGATCGAGCGGGTGACGGTCGCGGATGTCGATCGAGTCGCCAAGCAGTATCTTGCGGATCAGAATTCGATTACAGCCATATTGAAACCCGTGCCCACCGGTCAGCCGGTGGCCAGCAAGGGATTCGGCGGCGCCGAGGAGGTAACGTCGGCGCCGAGCAGTCCGGTAGTGCTTCCCGCTTGGGCCACGGCCGGATTGGCGCAACTCAAGGTTCCGGCCGATTCACTGCAAGTGTCGGATACCACGCTGCCCAATGGCATTCGTCTCATCGTCAAGACCGATCCCATCAGCCCCACGGTGTCCGTATTCGGTTCCGTAAAAAACAGTGCCGACCTTCAGACTCCTGCGGGCGAGGAGGGCGTCTCCGAGCTTCTTACCGGGCTTTTTTCGTATGGAACGCAGACGATGGACCGCATTGCGTTTCAAAAGGCGCTGGACGATATTGCCGCGAAGGAGAGCGCAGGTTACAGCTTCTCCGTCGCTGTGCTGAAGGAGCATTTCTCCCGCGCCGTTCAGTTGCTGGCCGACAATGAAATCCATCCGGCGCTCCCCGAAAAGGCTTTCACGGTGGTCAAAGGGGAGACAGGGCGGTTCATTGCAGGAAACTTGAATAGCCCCACGTACCGGGCGTCGCGTGCGCGCAATGTAGCGCTCTTGCCCGCCGGCGATCCCGTATTACGGGAGGCTACGCCTGCAACGGTCGCCAACGTGACCCTGGACGACGTGCAGCGCTATTACGCCTCGACGATACGGCCGGATCTGACCACGATTGTGGTGATTGGAGATGTCTCCCCCGAGGAAGCCAAGTCGGCCGTTGAAAAATGGTTTGGCGAGTGGCGATCTATCGGCCCGAAGCCCGATACGGCATTGTCTCCCGTCTCGGCGAATACCGCGACGGCCGTGAATGTCGCCGATAAGCAAGCCGTGCAGGACTCCGTGGTGCTCGCGCAGCAATTGACCATCAATCGTTTCGATCCGGATTATTACCCCTTGCAACTCGGCAATCACGTGCTCGGCGGCGGATTTTATGCAACGCGCCTGTATCACGACCTGCGGCAGGTGTCCGGCTATGTCTATTCGGTCGATGTCAACCTAGGCGCATCCGAGACCCGGGCCAGATACACCGTGAGCTACGGTTGTAATCCGGAAAACGTCTCGAAGGCGAGGGCACTCGTTCTGCGCGACGTAGATCAAATGCGCACCGCGGACGTGTCTGCGGATGAACTGCATCAGGCGAAGGCGTTGCTGCTCCGGCAGATCCAACTCAGCGAGTCGAGCGAACGTGCAGTCGCACTTGGACTATTATCCCGGGCACAAATCGGCCTGCCGCTCGATGAGCCGCGCCGTGCCGCCCAAAAATACTATGAGCTCTCCGCCGCCCAGGTCAGAGCGGCCTTTGCCAAGGTGATTAATCCTGACAATTTTGTGCAAGTGGTCCGCGGACCGACTCCGCAGTAGATGGGGCCTTACTTCATCGCGAGCGAGATGCCTTTTAAGGACGCCTGACGCTGCGTGGCGGCCGCGGTGCGCTTCAAACGGCGCGCGATGGCAGCGACCCGATGGTGACCCGCAAGGGCTTTGAGGGCTTTGATGTCAGCAGTCGTCCAACGCTTCCGAGGGGAAGATTTTTTCGCTCGAGCCATTCGAAACTCCACATTACAAGTGATTCATTAATATACGGATTCGCGCCGGCCGCGCTAAGTGTACCGACGCACTCGCTCAGCGTCTTCGTTCCCGCTCGATCGGCGCGGTTCCAAAGCCAAGTGCATCCATGTCGGCTTGCATCCGTTGCTTATGTTCGTCCGCCCAGTCAGTCGATTTGGCAGGGGCGGTCGTTCTGGCAGGGGTGGTCGCTTTGACGAGGCCGGTCGTTTTGGCAGGGCCTCGAGTTTTGAGCGGCGTTTCCGGAGCTTTTTGGCTCGTTCTGCCGGGGGTTTTCAATTTGAGCGTGGTGCGCGAACCGGTCGGCTCGCGTAGGGCTCCCAACTCCTTCATTCCTCAACCTCGTATTTGACGCCACTGTGTCCGGCACCGGACGGATAGGGCAATTGTACTGCAATCGGCCTCGTCATTCACCACCTGCACAGAAAGTGGCGCGGTTTATTTAGGTTTGTCTGTTCCCTCCGGTGCGCGAGTTGTTAAGATGCGCGCCGAAAATACCAGAGGACGTCCATGAAGATAATCACCGCACATATCGCCCTTTGCGCCGCCTCGACGCTGGCCGCTATCGCTGCCCCGGCCGCCGAGAGCGCCGGCCCAACCGCGATCGCGCCCATCACGCAGATCATCGCGCCCAAAGATCATGCCTACGCCGGCGAAATTCAGCTCGCGGTGGATGCGACCGACAACGGCCGGCGGATTGTGCACGTTCATGAAACTTTGAGCGGCATTGGTTCAGACACTGTGCTGTTTTATCCCAAATGGCTGCCCGGCACCCATGCACCGGAAGGTCCGATCGATCGCATCGCCGGCATCCGAATGACGGCCAACGGCGCGCCCGTTTCGTGGACGCGCGATCCGGCGGACGTCTACGCGTTTCGCGTGCACCCCAAGTCAGGCACACAATCGATCGACATCGACTTCGATTATCTCTCGCCCACGAGCGCCAAGGTCGGCGCGCTGGAAATGAGCCGCGATCTTGTGATGATCGAATGGAATGAACTGGTTTTGTATCCAGCCGGCTATTTCGCGCGGCAAATCCCGGTGCAGGTGAGCCTCACCCTGCCCACGGATTTTCAGTTCGCTTCGGCCTTGGAAGCCGCCTCTGCGGACGGCGCGCGCACGCTCTTCAAGCGCACCACTCTGGAAACGCTGATCGACAGCCCGGTATACGCGGGTCGATACGCATCGAAACTCGACCTCGATCCCGGCAGCGCGGTGCCGGTGCATCTCGACCTCTTCGCCGACCGGCCCGAGCTCCTGGCTGTCAAGCCCGAGCAACTCGAGGCACACCGTGCTCTCGTGCGGCAGGCTTATAAACTCTTCGCTTCGCATCACTACAATCACTATGATTTTCTGTACTCGCTCAGCGACCAAATCCAGGAGAACGGGCTCGAACACCATCAGTCGAGCGAGGATGGCAGCGATCCGGAGTCCTTCACCAAGTGGGACAAAACGGCATTCGTGAGAGACCTGTTGGCGCACGAGTTCACACATTCGTGGAATGGCAAGTTCAGGCGCCCCGCGGATCTCTGGACCCCGAACTACAACGTCCCGATGCAGGACAGTTTGTTGTGGGTGTATGAAGGGCAAACGCAGTACTGGGGACAGGTCCTGGCAGCCCGCTCGGGCCTGCGCACCCGCCAAGAGGCCCTCGACCAGCTCGCCATCACCGCAGCGCATTACGAGATTCAGAAAGGCCGCGAGTGGCGCACGCTGCAGGACACGACGAACGACGAAATCATCAATCCACGCAGGCCGCAGTCCTGGCTCAACTGGCAACGCTTCGAAGACTATTACGATGAAGGCGCGCTGATCTGGCTCGATGCCGACACCTGGATACGCGAACGCTCCAAAGGCGCCCGCTCGCTGGACGATTTCGCCCGCACCTTCTTCGGCATCCATGACGGCAGCTTCGCCGTCGTGACCTATACCTTTGACGATGTGGTGAAGGCATTGAATGCGGTCGAGCCCAACGACTGGTCCAGCTTTTTGCGCCAGCGGCTGGACGGCATTGCGAAGCCGGTTCCTCTGGACGGGTTTCGGCGCGGCGGCTATAAACTGGTGTACACGGATACGCCGAGCGATTATCAAGCCGCGACCGAGGACCAGCGCAAGCGCATCGACTTGCTGAACTCCATCGGCATCGAAGTCGACGACAAGGACGGCGATAAAATGGGCACGATAGACCAGGTCATCTGGGACAGTCCTGCGTTCAAGGCCAAGCTCACGGAAGGCGCGCAAATTCTCGCCATCAACGGCATTGCCTACGACCCCGATGTGCTCAAGGACGCCATTCGTGCGGCACATAGCCGGCAGCAGCCGATCGAATTGATCCTCAAGATCGGCGATCGATATATGGTCGCCAACATGAACTATCACGATGGACTGCGCTATCCGCACCTCGAGCGCGACACGGCCGAACCCGCGCGGCTCGATGAGATCTTGTCGGCGCGGCCCTGACTCTTAGGCCGCTTCACGGAGGGTCGGCACAGCGGCCGCGTTCGGCGCTGTGCTCGACCTGTATTATTATGCGTATTATCAGGCAGGTACGCAGATTAATTAATGTAAAAAATTATGAATGGGACTCCGTTGGAGATCTCCCGAGGCCGCGTCATGCCGATTCGCGCCATCAAGGGACAGAGCGCAGCTGTCGCATCTCACGGGTCGTCGCGCGCGCCCGCGCCGAGTAAAAGGAGGCATTTTGATCGCCGCGCAATGCTTCCCGCGAAAATTCGATCAAGTGATATGAGATGAACCCGACCCCGAACAGTGCTTCGATCTGGCCGCGCTTGATCGCCTGCCACGCCATGCGCCAAAAGGGCCGGCGATAGTCGGCATACATTCCAACCCGGAGCAGCAGATTGAAAAGCAGCGTCGCGCCTCTCTTCAAGTTGGACTTGGTGAGGCGGGCGCCGGCAGGGGTGTGGAGGCGGTTGGCATACGTCGCCTCGATCTGGTGGATGAAGCGCGTATAGAGACGCTCCGGATCGTACGAGTAGCCGACACAGCGCTTCCACATTGCAACGACATCTTCATATGGCCGCAGGAAGCGCACGTTGCTTTCGCGTGCACCGTCTTCGACCAGCCGGCCCGCCCGTGCCAACCGATCCCAAAGCGCGGTTTTGGGCAGGGCTTGCAGCAGGTTGATCGTGAGCATAGGGATTTGGGAGAGCTCGACGAACTCCTTGACGTGCGCCTCGGATTCCGCGGTGTCCGTATCGAGACCGAGAATGATTCCGGAGGCCACTTCCAGGCCGTAGCTATTGAGTGTCTGGATCGCTTCCATCATGGGAAGAGAGGCATTGTGTTCCTTGTGCATCGCCTTGAGGGCCTCGAGTTCGGGCGTCTCGATGCCGACGAATACGGCATCGAAGCGCGCCTCGCGCATCATCTCGAGGATCTCGGTTTGCTTGGCGATGTTCAGCGTGGCCTCACAGGCAAATGACACCGGATAGCCATTTCTTTTCTGCCATGCAACCAGGTGCGGCAGCATCTCGCGCGCGGCCTTGCGGTTCCCGATGAAGTTATCATCCACGAAATAAATGCTTGCTGGATAGGCTTTTTGAGACAGGATGAAATCGAGTTCGCCGATCAGTTGCTGCGGCGATTTCATACGCGGTTGGCGTCCATACAGATTGGGAATATCGCAGAATTCGCAAAGATACGGACAGCCCGACGAAAATTGCAGCGTGCCGAGCAGATACCGGTCGAGCCGGACCAGGTCGTAAGCCGGAAACGGAAAATCGGTAAGCGGCAGGCGTTCCTTGGTCACGAAGCGTACCTGCGCCGGCGGCGCGGCGATGGTCGCATCCAGCCGGGCAATCAGCTGATCGGTGGCATTGCCCAATTCGCCGAGGTGCAGATACTCGTATTCAGGGTAGGTTTCCGGCGCAGCCGACACCGATGGGCCGCCTAGAGCCGCGACTTTCCCGGCCGCTCTGGCGCGATCGTATATATCGTGGATCTGGGCCGCTTGGATGTGCATGCCGGTGACGAGCACCACATCGGCCCAGGCAAAATCGGCCGGCTTGGCGCGGACCATATTCTCATCGATGAAACGCACCGGCCAGTTTTCGGGCAGATAGTTTGCGATCAGCAAAAGGCCTTGCGGCGGCATGAACGCCTTGGCGCCCACCAGTTTGAAGGCGTGCGAGAAGGTGCCGAATGCAGGCGCATACGCCGGGAAAACGCACAATACCCGTCGTACCTTCGATGAGGTCACTCTCGTGCGCATGGTTCAGTCTCAACTGTTGGCGATCCCATGGTTGCAAGTGCACGATGCCTGCACAAGAGCGAATCATGAGGGCATGCGATCAGAATTTTCCTACACTTTCGCATTAAGATTTAGGGTGCGACCCGCCCCGGGCGCTGCAGCTTCCTGGAAGAACGCTGAAATTTGGTTAATTGCACTTCTCACACCATTCCGCCATTCTATGGGCCTTAACTTGCGGGAGATGACAGTGACCAAAAAGACCTCCATTTCCGAGGCCCTCGCAAAACGCCGGGACGATATTCAGTCCCAATGGACCGGCGAGCTGACCTCTTCTATCTCCACTCTAGCCAAGGGCCGGTTGACATCGGCGGAGGTGGCTGGTCAAGCGAAGCAATTTTTAGATCTCCTCCATCCCGCTCTGCAAACCCTGCAGCTGGACGACATCAATGGGAGCGGGTGGTCGGATGTACGCGCTTTTCTCGATGATCTGTCGAAGCGCCGGGTGCTCGCCGGCTTCTCGTCGGATGAAACGGCAACGTTCATTTTCTCCCTCAAGCGCTCGCTATTTGATGTTTTGAAGCAAGAGTTTTCCGGCGACTCGACTCAGCTCGCCGACAACATTTGGCAGGTGACGGTACTGCTTGACAAGCTGGGCTTGTATACGATCAAGAGTTACCAGAAAACGCGCGAAGATGTCATCAACCGCCAACAGCAGGAACTTCTGGAACTGTCCACGCCGGTGGTCAAGATCTGGGACGGCATACTGGCCCTGCCAATGATCGGCACGCTCGATTCGGCGCGTACCCAAGTCGTGATGGAATCGCTCCTGCAGAGAATCGTCGAGACCGAATCGCAGATTGCCATCATCGACATCACGGGCGTACCGACGGTCGATACATTGGTTGCCCAGCATCTTCTGAAGACCGTGACTGCGATCCGTCTCATGGGTGCCGATTGCATCATCAGCGGAGTTCGCCCGCAGATCGCGCAAACCATCGTGCATCTCGGTGTCGACCTGCAAGGCGTAACCACCAAGGCCAACCTGGCCGATGCGCTGGCACTCGCCCTGAAGCGCAGCGGCTTCTCATTCACCAAGCACTAACCCATGGATCGTATTCCTATCTTGCGGATGGGCGAGTTCCTGCTCGTGACCATCCAAGTCGACATGCACGATCAACTGGCGTTGCGGTTACAGGATGACTTAACACAGGCAATCGACAAGAAGGGCGCAAAAGGTGTATTGATTGATATTTCCGGTCTCGAAATGGTCGACTCCTTCATCGGCCGGATGATTGCGGATATATCGGGAATGGCGCGGATCCTCGACGCCGGAACGGTCCTGGTGGGCATGCAGCCCGCGGTGGCCATAACGCTGGTGGAACTCGGCTTATCGCTTCCGGGCGTTGCCACGGCGCTGAACGTGGAACGCGGAATGCAGCTCCTAAGAAACACTCTCGACAAAGCCGATGCCGACTCTGCACTCGAGCGGTGAGTTACCGCTGAAGACCGAGCACGACATGGTGCTCGGGCGGCAGATGGTGCGCCGCCTGGTGCAGGAACAGGGGTTTTCGCTCGTCGATCAAACAAAAATCGTCACCGCTGCCAGCGAATTGGCGCGAAATGCGCTGATTTATGGAGGTGGCGGTATGCTGAAGTGGGAAGTACTGCTGGATGGCCTCAAGCGAGGCGTGCGCCTGACGTTTCAAGACCAGGGGCCTGGAATAGCCAATATTGAACTGGCATTGACCGACGGGTGGACTTCCGGTCATGGACTGGGATTGGGTTTATCGGGCGCACGCCGCCTGGTCAATGACTTCGAGTTGGACTCCGTCGTGGGTCAAGGAACACGAGTAACCATAACGCGGTGGAAATGACCTTTCGGATCATCAGCGGGACCCAGGTGAGCGTGGCGGTCACGGACGCCAGCGCCGTGGGTGAGTGCCGCCGATCGGCGCAGGCCCTGGCCGAGGGTTATGGTTTTGACGGATTGAGCATCGGCCGCATCAGCATCATTGCTACCGAAATCGCCACCAATATTCTAAGACACGCCGGAACGGGAACCGTCCTGATTCAAATGCTGGACGACACCGTCGAACCCGAACTCGAGATACTGGGGATCGATCGAGGACCCGGTATGGCCAACATCGACAGTTGCATGCGAGATGGTTTCTCGACAGGCGGCACCGCAGGTACCGGCCTGGGGGCCGTAGCCAGGCTCTCGATGACTTTCGATGTGTTTTCGGCGCCTGACCAGGGAACGGTCTTATTGTCCCGGAGCACGCGGACTCCGAGGGAATCGCGCGCGGCGCAGACGACAAAGTCCACCCTCGAAATAGGTGCCATATCTGTGGCCGTGGCCGGTGAAATAGAGTGCGGCGACAGCTGGCGGATCGCCGATGGGGGCGCCGCCATCGGCATGCTGATGGCCGACGGATTGGGACATGGGCCTTTGGCGGCGGCGGCGGCGAAGGCGGCGGTGTCGGCATTTATTTTGAAACCCCTTGATCCGCCCGCAAGTATCATGACGACCTTGCATCGAGCCGCCTCAGGGACACGGGGGGTGGCGGCGGCATGTGCACTGTTGCACCCGGACGAAGCCACAGTAGACTATGCAGGGGTAGGCAATATTTGCGGCAGTGTCGTCACGGACGGGCGGCAACGCGGTATGGTTTCGCACAACGGAACGCTCGGTATGCAGCTGCTGCGCACTCAACAATTCGAGTATCAATGGCCGACCGACAGCCTGGTCGTTCTGCACTCCGACGGGCTGTCGGCACGATGGAATATGGAACTCTACCCCGGGCTCATCCAACGCCATGCTGCGATCATCGCCGGGATCCTGTACCGTGATTTTGCGCGGGAGCGCGACGACGCCACGGTGATCGTGGCTCGCCGGCGTCCATGAGCACCGAGGCCGAAAATCTTCGATTGGAGATCGTGAGGCAGCAGTCCGAGGTTGCCTCGTTGACCGCGGAGCTTGCAGAGACCAATAAAGGCGTGCTCGCCTTGTACGCTGAGTTGGACGACAACGCGACTCAGCTCAAAGAAGCAGCCGACCTCAAGAGTCGTTTTTTGTCCTATATGAGTCATGAGTTCCGCACTCCGCTCGCCTCCATTACCAGTGTCACGGATATTCTATTGGGCGGGCTGGACGGACCGCTGACGAGCGAACAGCAGAAGCAGATGAAGTTCGTTCAGGGCAGCGTCCGAGAGCTTTCGGAAATGGTCGATGATCTGCTCGATCTCGCCAAGGTCGAGGCGGGCCGCATTTCCATCTCCCCCGAATGGTTCGAGATGGTCGACCTGTTTTCAGCATTGCGCGGCATGTTCAGGCCCATCCTCGGCAACAGCGCCGTGGCACTCATACTGGAAGAGCCAGAATCGGTGCCGCGTCTATTTACCGACGATAAGAAGTTGTCGCAGATTTTGCGAAATTTCATTTCGAACGCGCTGAAATTTACCATGGAGGGCGAAGTCCGGGTAACTGCGCAATTGCGCGACGAGAATTGGATCGAATTTGCGGTCACGGACACCGGCATCGGCATAGCCCCGGAGCATCTTTCCACGCTGTTCTCGGACTTCGTGCAGCTCGATACGAGAATTCACAAGCGTCTGCGAGGCACGGGATTGGGACTGTCTCTCGCCAAGAAATTCTCCGAACTTCTCGGCGGCCGGGTGTTCGCCGAGAGCGAGCTTGGGAAGGGTTCTCGATTCTCGGTGCGCATTCCCCTCCGATACAGCGCCGTCCCGCCACAGCCATGACGCCTCCTACGGAGAATGCAAAGACACGGGGCCGAGTCCGCATCTTGGCGGTGGATGACAATCCAGCCGCACTTTACGCGACCTCGCGCGTACTGCGATCCGCCGGCTTCGAGGTCATTGAAGCCACCACCGGCGCGCAGGCGCTGGCCAAAGCCGACACGGCGGATCTGATCGTGCTCGATGTCAATTTGCCCGACATCGACGGCTTCGAGGTATGCCGACGCTTGCGGGCCCGTCCCGAAACGAAACAACTTCCGGTGCTGCATCTATCCGCTACTTTCACGCAGTCGGCAGATTTCAACTTAGGGTTGGAAGCCGGCGCGGATAGCTATCTGACGCGTCCCGTTGAAGCTCCCGTCTTGATTGCCACAGTACGGACGTTGCTATTTGCCCGGCAATCCGACGCGCTCAGACGCGGCTTGGATGCCAGGTTGCGCATCGTGTTCGATCTGGCTCCGGCCGGCATTGCGATACTGGACGAGAGCTTTATCTACACCACCGTGAATCCCGCGTACTGCGCATTGACCGGGTATGCGTCGGAGGAATTGGTCGGCCAGCCGCTCACGTTCTCATTGGCATCAGCCTCCTTCTCGCTCGAGGACTGGGTGAAGACCGCGGCCAACGACACCGGCCGCTCGAGCCTGCAGCTTCGATTCAGGAAAAAGGACGGCAGCACCGCCGAGTTCGAGTGGGAAATTGCCCGGGAGAACATATCGGCAACGCGGGTTCTGGTCGCCACCGATGTCACGCAACGGTTCCGGAATGAAGAGGCAAGGGAAAATCTGCTGGCGAGCGAACGCGCCGCACGCGCCGATGCGGAGCGGAGCAACCGGTCAAAGGAGGAATTTCTCGCGACGCTTTCCCATGAACTTCGCAACCCCCTGCACGCCATCGTCGGCTGGGCGACGATTCTCAATCGAATCCCCGATTTGCCGGAACCCGTTGTGCGGGGACTGCAGTCCATCGAGCGCAACTCCAAGGTGCAGGCGAGGATGATTTCCGACATTCTCGACTATGCCGGCATCTCCTTTGGCAGGATTCGTTGTGTGCCGGAGAATATCGATCCCTATCCGGCGGTTCGTGCCGCCGTCGAAGTCAACGCCGCCATCGCGCAATCATCGGACGTGCGGATCGATACTGCGTACGAAAATGTTCAGCTGCGCATCGACGCGGACCCAGCCCGCTTGCAGCAGATCGTGCTCAACCTGCTCACCAACGCCGTTAAATTTTCGGTCAAAGGCGGCGCGGTCCAATTGAGCGCAGGTAGGGCGGAGAATAGCTTCTATGTAGTCGTATCCGATCAGGGCAAAGGAATTGAACCGCAATTCCTACCGCGAATTTTTGAGCGATTCAGCCAGCAAGATGGCACTACCACGAAGGCGCACGGCGGCCTGGGGCTGGGCCTCGCCATCGTGAAGCAGCTGGTCGAATTGCACGGAGGAACAGTTGAAGCCTCGAGCGAGGGGAAGGGCCGGGGAGCTTCTTTTAAAGTGCTGATTCCGCTCAGCAATGCAGAAGACCCTCTCGAAGTCAGCGCCACCCGCTTGCCTCGTCTGAAGGACTTCTCGAACGTCACTGTCTTGATTGTGGATGATGACGCGGATTCGCGAGCGTTGACGGCGCGAGTGCTGTCGGACGTCGGCGCCACAGTAAGGGAAGCGCACAGCGCCGACTCGGGGTTGGCGAGCGTTGCCTCCTGCAAACCCTCGATCCTCATCAGCGACATCGGTATGTCGAACCTCGACGGTTATCAGCTGCTGCGTGCGCTGCGCGATGCGGGGCACGACGAGTCGTCCCTGCCGGCCATCGCGTTGACGGCATATTCTCGAATGGAAGATCGCGCCCAGGCCCTGGCGGCCGGCTTCCAGGAACATCTCGTCAAGCCATTGGATCCCCAGCTGCTGATTGCAACCGTTGCCTCGTTGTGCAGCCGCCATAAAGCTTGAGGGCCTCACGGGTAGCGGCTAATTGTCCTTGGCAAGCTCGACCTCGTTGGTTTTGCCGAACGCTTCCCGCAGGGCGGCATCCAGCGCCCCAATCTGATAGGGCTTGAATAGTATTTGTATATTGTCGATGCCAGGGCCCGTGAGCGCAGTGCCTGCATAACCTGTGGTGAGCAAAATGGGAGCCCCCGGATGACGGCGTCGTATCTCTCGGGCCAGATCCACCCCACTCATCGGGCCCGGCATCAATACATCGGAAAAGACCAGATCGATTCCCGGATCATCCGCGAGCGCACCGAGTGCGGCTCTGGCGCTGGCGACTCTTGTGACACGATAGCCCAAGCTGTTGAGCATTTCGGCCACCAGCGCAGCCACTTCGTCATCGTCCTCGACGAGAAGAATGCAACCCAGGGCTGCGCGCCGTCGCCCCGTGCCATCAAGGCCGTCGTTGTCGGGCGAGGGCGCCGCAGGAGCCATTTCCGAGCGCGGCAAGAACAGCGTGGCCGTCGTTCCTAGGCCTACCTTGCTATCGATCTTGACGGACCCGCCGGATTGTTGTGCGAACCCGTACACCTGTGGGAGCCCTAAACCGGACCCCTTGCCGATTTCCTTGGTGGTGAAGAAGGGCTCAAAAACTCGCGCCAGGACGTCGGGGGGCATGCCGGAGCCGGTATCCTCGACCGTGAGCACGACGAAATCCCCGGATAATTCGTGCTCATGCAGCCCGGCGACATTCTTCGCGCAGATTGTGATGATTCCGCCATTGGGCATCGCATCGCGCGCATTCACGCATAAGTTCAAGATCACGAGTTCGCACTCGGTCCGGTCAACCTTGATAGGCCAGAGGTCATCGGGGAGTTTGGTCTTCACCTGCACATTGCCGCGAAGCGTGCGGTCCAACATTTCACGCATGCCATCGATCAGGCGATGCAAATCCAGTGGCTCGGCGTTGAGCGCCTGGCGGCGTGCAAAGGCAAGCAGCTGTCGGCTCAGCGAGGCGCCCCGTTCCGCCGCCTGGCGCATTTGATCGATGATGCGCTGCTGTCGGCCGGCATCCTCCGAGCGTTGCAAAAGGCTCAAGCCGCCGGAAATGACCATGAGCAGATTGTTAAAGTCGTGGGCGACGCCACCGGTCAGCTGTCCGATGGCATCGATCTTCTGCGTATGCCTGATGTGCTTTTCGGCCTCAGCGAGACGCGCCTGGTCGCGGATCCGCGCGGTGACGTCATACACGAACTGAAAGGCGCCGATCTGCACACCGTCGCGGTCTCGCAGGACATTGAATTTCATTTCATAGTAGCGCTGATCGAGCTCGGAATCCCCAAACTCATCGATAGCCGTGAACTCCTCCCCGGCAAGGGCACGGCTCCAATACTTGCGAACGCGGGATTGGTGTGCCGAATGGTCCGACAACAAGTCGATCCAGTGGTCACCCACTTTGGGCCGCACACCCTGAAATCGTTCGAAATCATCGGCCGTGGCACGGTTGAGCGCAAGGATATGAAAGCCGCGGTCGAGTACCAGCACTCGCGCATCGGTCAACTCGACGATGTCCACGAGCACTTTGCGCTCGGCCAGAGCCTCAGCCACGCGATGTTCGAGGCGTTCGTTGAGTTCTCGCAACAGGGCCTCGGCGGCCTTTCGGGTCGTGATGTCGATGGCGGTGCCGATGACGCGGACGCATTGATCACCCCGGAAAATGCCTCGACCCTTCGCCGCCACCCAGCGAATGACCCCATCCTCCTTGCCGACCGTTCTATACTCGACATCGTAAAGTGCGCGGCGGAGGGGGTCCGAAGCGGCGCTGAAGGCGGCGGTAGTATGTGCGCGATCTTCGGAGTGAAGCCCCGCATAGAAATCCACCATAGACACGGGCACCTGAGCGGAAATACCGAACATGGCTTTGACCCGGGCGGGCCAATACAGCGTATCCGTTACCATGTCCACGTCCCAAAGACCGACCTCTGCAGCCTCGGTCGCCAGACGTAGTTGTTCTTCGCTTTCACTCAAAGCCCTTGCAGAAGCTCTTTGTTCTGTTACGTCGATACAGCAGCCGATGTAGCCGACGAACTCGCCCTCGATGAAGCGCGGCACCCCACTCGCATCCAGCATGCGCCACTCGCCGTCGAAGCGCCGGCGCCGATATTCGGTGCGATAAGGCTCGCGGCGATCGAAAGAAGCGTTGTACGCGGCGACACAAGGATCCCGATCATCCGGATGGATGCCATCGATCCATCCGTAGCCGGCGTCTTGTTCGATCGAGCGGCCTGTGAAGGTCAGCCAACGGGAGTTGAACCAAATGCAGGCCTTGTTGATATCGGAGATCCAGATCAAGACCGGTGTCGCATCCGCGATATCGCGAAATCGCGCCTCGCTCTCGCGCAGAGCCGCTTCGGCCAACGTGCGATTCGTGACGTCCGCGCCTTCGACAAAGATGCCCGTGACCGCCCCCGATGCGTCATGGATAGGCTGATAGACGAAGTCCAGATAGCGTTGCTCGGCGGTACCGCCGGGGTTCGTTGGATGCGCGTATTTGGCGCCGGTTGCGCGGTAGGGCTCACCACTGCGAAATACCTCATCGAGCAGCTCAACATAGCCCTGGGATACCGTCTCGGGGAGTGCTTCGGCGACGGTACGGCCAATGATTTCGCGGTTGCCGATGAGGTTTAGGTAGTTCGGATTGGCAAGCTCAAATCGATGCCCGGGTCCTCGCAACATGGCCATGAAGGAGGGGCTCTGTTCGAACAGTTCGGCCAGTTGCCGACGTTCGGCCGCCTCGCGTCGGCCGGAGAGTACTTCCTCGGTGGTCTCCGTACAGATGACGAGTACGCCGCCGACCCCAGATGGTGCGTTGGGGTCGAGGATGGGGTTATAGCTGTAGGTCCAATAGACCTGCTCTAGCCGACCGTTGCGAGTGATCGGTACCAAGGCATTTGCGTGAGAAACGCTGCCATGTCCGGCGAGCACGTGGTCAACCTGCGGGCCGATGACATCCCAGATTTCGCTCCACACTTCGCGTCCCGGCCGCCCCATCGAGCCCGGATGACGCTCAGGCCCGATCGAGAGGCGATAGGCATCGTTGTAGAAGCACAGCAGCTCAGGCCCCCACCAGATGTACATGGGCTGCTCTGCATTGAGCAGCAACATCACGCAGGTTCGAAGGGATGCAGGCCAGGTGTCAGGCTCGCCGATCGATGTGGCTTTCCAGTCGTGCGCCCGCACCAATGCCCCCATCTCGCCGCCGCCCAGTAAAAAGGGGTGGATAGAGCGCCTCAGGGGCATTTCGCTTTCGGGTCGGAGATCTGCCATTCCTCATCCCGCGGCCATGTTCGGGGCGTTCATTGTGGCAAATATGCGTGCGGTCGGGTGAGTGTCCTACAATGCTTCTCGTCGCATCACGGAAGGATTAGGCCGATGCTGCAAAGGCGCATATTTGCTTTCTGCGTGGCGTTCGCGCTGACGGCAACCTGCCCGCTGCGACGGATGCGTCGCAGAGGAGCTGCGGCGTGATCATGCCGCTCCAGGCCGCTCTCGTTCTCGCTGCGGAGCATGACTATTTCTGAACAAACGCGCAGATATGCAGCTGTATGGCGCTGGGTGGCTAATACTAACTATGGCTGATGACCCGCGAGCAAGGCATCCGCTCAAGCAATAACGGCGCGCTCGTGGCACAGGGACGCGAGCGGCTGCTAAGTCTAGATCTATAATAATGTCACAACTAAATGATTTATATAAATAATATCGTTGGCGGAACCGGGCCATGCGCCTGCCAGCGATAGACCTTGTGTGATTGAGCAGCGCCCATGCCGACTGCAAGCGGCGACTCAGAACAACAGGCTCGGCGATTGACGCCTACAGCTGGAGCCTTCCACGTCTGTGGATCTGCGCCAAGATCAATCCTGCCACGAAAGCCAGCCCGACATTCCACATGGAGAAAGCGGCGACCGCGAGTGTGATGAAGCGCTCTGCTTTGTCTTTGCTGAAGTCACAGGAGCCGAGTGCAAGCTGCCCTCCGGTGAGGAACAGGACCGTGCCGAGTACGGCACGGGGGAAGACGTTAAAGATCGATTCGATCGAACCGCTGAAACCAAAGGCCAAGCACAGCAGGAGGAGGCCGAGGATTATCGGCGCGCCGCCCGTTCGCGCTCCAAACGCCACGTGACCGGCCATGCCGCCGGCGCCGTGGCACATCGGGACGCCGCCAAACGTGGCACTCGCCAGATTCATGATGCCGGTAGACACGGCAACCGAATTCTCGGTTACTTCGCGATCGGGAAAAAGGTGGTTGTTTTCTTCTCGGATGGCAATGACGGCATTGCCAAGGGTCAGAGGCAACTGAGGAAGGGCCAAGAACGCCGTTCCCTTGGCTACGTCCTGCCAGGTGATCCCGGATAGCGCGAAACTTGGCATATGGAGCGCGAATCGCACGGCGAACAAGGCCTGCAGGGCCGCCGGGTCGAGCGCCGCACCACAGATTACGCCGAAGACGAGAAGCAGAAACATCGCGGGAATGGACCGGTTGGCAAGCAATAGAAGAGTTCCAACTAGGCCCACTGCGGCAATCCCCCAGCCGCAGCTCATCATCTTGATGCCCTCCAACATAAAGCCCATGCCGAGGCCAAGAACGATGCCAACAACGACGAATCGTGGCACCCATCTCGCAACGTGGCCTGCCGCACCAGTCAGCCCCAGAATTAACCAGATCGCGCCTGTAACCAACCCCGCGCTGAAAATGGTCGCTTGAGTGATCACGACCGTTTGCGCAGCCTGGGTTGCGGCCACCGCGCCTATGGCTTTCATGGGCTGAACGGGAAAGGGTGTACGGTAATAGAGCCCGCAAACAATGGTTGCGATTCCGAACGTAAATAGGATCCCGAACGGGTCTATCCGCAGAACCGCAATATAGGCGACGCTGAATGGAATCAGGGTGCCGAGGTCACCGAAGGCGCCAGCCCACTCCATGCGATCAAAGCGATTCGGTGACTTCACGTTGGCTAACGAATGTTCCAGTCTC
This sequence comes from uncultured Gammaproteobacteria bacterium, assembly GCA_963807505.1. GTDB lineage: Bacteria > Pseudomonadota > Gammaproteobacteria > Steroidobacterales > Steroidobacteraceae > Bog-1198. The sequence goes on from CAWECC010000004.1 coordinate 1,710,368, forward strand.
AGCGGTTAAGTGCCTCGATCACCCAATATACGGTGACACGCTGCATCCTTGGATCTCTCCATCATAACAAGCGCTGTACGCATTGGGTATAACGGTGCTACATTCCTCGAACTGGAGACGCGAGGTCAGAGGATGAAACGAGCGCCGCTGATTCGGTTCCGAATCGATTTCTCGGAAAACGCCAACATCGGCCCCGGGAAGATTGCCCTCCTGGAGGCTATTCGGACCTACGAGTCGATGTCGGAGGCGGCTCGAAGGATGGGCATCAGCTATCGCCGAGCATGGCTGCTGCTCGATAGTATCAATAAATCCTTCAATGTCCCCGCGACCACCCATAGTGTGGGTGGGCGCGGAGGTGGGGGCGCGACGATTACCCCTTTTGGGATTCTGCTCATTGAGCGCTACCGCGAGGTAGAGAAAAAACTCGATGACATCGCAGGAGAGAGCTTGAAGGAGATAAAGGCGCGAGTGAATCATCGCTACAGCCCTTCCGTCCGTAGAGTCCCTGTCACCAGGAAGTCTCGCAAGAGTACCTAGAATGTTATCTGCTGCCATGTCCAATCTTTTTGAGTCGCGCAGCAAATTCCAGGCGCTTCGATCGAGAGCAGTCTCCCAGCGAAGACGACGTTCCGTCACTACAAGGAATTCGTTGCGGATTCCACAACGGTCTGCTACAAGCAAATTGCCTCAGTTGGCTGTTGATCGCCTGATTCGCCCGGGTCGCGTTGCGCGGGGTTTCAATGTCGAATGCCAAGAACTCATCGCCTCATGCCCGCTCGCTGGCCGCGCGGTCGGTGCTGCGCAGATAGTCGTGCTGCGTTGCAAAGAAATCGGCCTCGTGAATGACTCGCGCCAATGTTGCCCGATCAAGGAGATATGCTGATGGCGGATATCACGCTGAACATCAATGGCGACGCGAGAACCGTAACGGTAGATGCCGCGACTCCGCTCTTGTGGGTGCTGCGCGACGTGCTCAACATGACCGGCACGAAATTCGGTTGCGGAATCGCCCAATGCGGCGCATGTACCGTGCATCTCGACGGGCGCGCAATCCGCTCCTGTCAGATGCCGGTGAGTGCGGTCGGCAGCCGGGCAGTCACGACCATTGAAGCTATTGGCAAGACGCCGGCCGGCGCCAAGATCCAGAAGGCGTGGCTCGACGAAGAAGTCGTGCAATGCGGATACTGCCAGAGCGGCCAGATCATGTCCGCGGCGGCTCTGCTGGCCTCGACGCCTCGGCCCGACGATTCAGACATCGATGCCGCGATGGCCGGTAACATCTGCCGATGTGGTACCTACGTGCGCATTCGCGCAGCGATTAAACGCGCCGCCGGATCGGAGCCGTCGGTATGAATGTACCCGCGCATCATTCGACCGTCGCCACCTCGCGCCGCGCCTTCATCAAGAACAGTGTTGCCGGCGGCTTTCTGCTCGCGTTCCACCTGCCGGCATATGGCGTCAACGAACCGAATCAACCGCCGGACGATACAACGGGGAAGTTTTCGCCGAACGCGTTCATCCGCATCGACAAGGCCGGCAAGACCACGCTTGTCATGCCGCAAGTGGAAATGGGGCAGGGGGTGTATACCTCCATCGCGATGATTCTCGCCGAGGAATTGGATGCGGATTTCTCATCGATTGCGCTCGAACACGCGCCACCCGACGAAAAGGCATACGCGAATCCGGCGTTCGGGATTCAGGCAACCGGCAATTCGAATTCGATCCGCGCGTTCTGGAAGCCGCTGCGGATCGCCGGCGCGAGTGCGCGTGCGATGCTGGTCCAGACGGCCGCAAAACAGTGGAAAGTCGATCCGTCGAGTTGCACCACGAGCAGCGGTGAAGTCACGCACACTGCGACGCGGCGAAGCTTGAGTTACGGCGTCCTTGCCGACGCGGCGTCGAAGGAAACGCCGCCGAAAACCCCGCCGCTCAAAGACCCAAAGAACTTCACGCTCATCGGCAAGGCGAAGAAGCGCTTTGACACGCCGGGCAAGGTCGACGGCAGCGCCGTGTACGGCATCGATGCAATTTTGCCGGGTATGAAGTTCGCGACGCTGGTGGCCGCGCCCGTGCTCGGCGGCAAGGTCGGCAAAATCGATGACGGCGCGGCCAAGCAAGTTCCGGGCGTGCAGAAGGTCGTCGTTCTCGACGACCTCGTCGCCGTGGTCGGCGATCACTTCTGGGCGGCCAAATCGGGACTGGATGCGCTCAAGATCACGTGGGATCACGGCGCCAACGTGGGAGTCAGCACGGATACGATCTGGGCAGATTTGCGCGCGCAAAGCACCCAGGATGGCGCCGTCGCGAAGTCGGCCGGCGACGTTGCGAAAGCATCCGCCACGGGTGAGAAATTCGACGCAATCTACGAGCTGCCGCTGCTCGCGCATGCAACGATGGAGCCGATGAACTGCACGGTGCAGCTGAAGCCCGGCGGTTGCGAAATCTGGCTGGGGACACAAGTGATCGCGCGCGTTCAGCAGACAATCGCCAAGCTGCTCGGTCTCGCGGTGGATAAGGTGACTGTGCACAACCACTGGCTCGGTGGCGGTTTCGGACGTCGCCTCGAGGTGGACATGGCGGTCAAGGCCGTGCGTATTGCACAACAGCTCGACGGCGCGCCGGTGAAGGTCGTTTGGACCCGCGAAGAGGACATCCAGCAGGACTATTATCGACCCGCGTATCGCGATGAAATTACCGCAACGATCAGCGAGGACAAGATCGTTGGCTGGAGGCACAAGATATCCGGCTCGTCGGTGATGGCGCGCTGGTTCCCGCCGGGATTTCAGAAAGGCGTCGACATCGACGGGGTCGATAGTGCGATCGATCTGCCTTACGAATTCCCGAATTTCGAAGTGCGTTTTGTGCGAGCGGAGCCGGCCGGCCTGCATACGGGTTTCTGGCGCGGCGTCGGTCCGAACAACAATGTATTCGCGATCGAGTCGTTCATCGACGAAGTAGCGAAGAAGCTCGGCAATGATCCGATCGCGTTCCGCAAGAGTATGCTCGACAAGGGGCCGCGTTTCAAAGCCGTGCTCGATCTTGTCGCGGAGAAATCCGGCTGGGGGCAGCCGCTCGGCAAGCGCGTTGGGCGCGGGGTCTGCCTACAACCGGCGTTCGCGAGTTTCATCGCAACCGTCGTCGAGGTCGAAGTCGATGAACAGGGTGAGGTACTGCTGCGTCGGATCACGAGCGCGGTGGACACCGGCATCGCCGTCAATCCCGATACGGTCATCGCGCAGTTGCAGGGCGGCTTGGTCTTTGGCCTGACCGCAGCGCTGTACGGCGAGGTGACCATGAATGGTGGCCGCGTGCAGCAATCCAATTTTCACAACTACAGAATGTTGCGTATCGACCAAGTTCCGGCCATCGATGTGCATATCGTGCCAAGCGGCGAAGCGCCCGGCGGCATCGGCGAGACGGGTACGACAGCCGGCCCACCGGCGTTGCGCAATGCAATCTACGCCGCGACTGGCATAGCGCTGCGACGCCTGCCGATCGACCGTGAGGTTCTTGCTGGTCGGAAGCAACCATGGACATGAAGCAGCGCGGCGGCGCCGTACGCAAACTCCTGATAGTCCTCGTGCTCGCGCTGGTGTTCTGCGCGGGGTTTGCGTTTTACCTGCGTGGGCCGGGGCCGATTGATTTCGCCGGCGGCCCCAAAGTTGACCTTGCCGCTTACAAAGAAGCAAACCCGACTTCCGTGCCGTCCTCCATGCAGGGCGCCGATCTGTTGAGCCGCGGCGAATACCTCGCGCGGGCCGCGGATTGCATGGTCTGTCACACTGCCCGCGGCGGCACCGGGTACGCGGGCGGTTTTGCGTTCACGCTTCCGTTCGGCACGATCTATTCGACCAACATCACACCGGACAAGGAAACCGGCATCGGCAACTATACCGATCAGGACTTTCTCAAAGCGATGCATCGCGGTGTGCGTTCCGACGGCGCGAATCTCTATCCGGCGATGCCATTTGCCTCCTACACCTACATAACCGACGAGGACGCACTGGCGATCAAGGCGTATCTGTTTAGTCTCGCGCCCGTGCACGCGCCCGCGCGCGCGAACACGCTGACATTCCCATTCAACCAGCGTTGGGCGATAGGCATGTGGTCGGTGGTATTCAATGCCGACAAGCGTTTCCAACCCAATACGTCGCAATCTCCACAGTGGAACCGCGGCGCATATCTCACCGAGGCGCTTGCGCATTGCGGTGAGTGCCACACGCCGCGCAACCTTGCCTTCGCGCTCGACAATCGGCATAAATTCGGCGGTGCGGTGACCGGCGGCTGGCACGCCTATAACATCAGTACCGAGAGGGGAGGTGGCGTCGGTAGTTGGAGCGAAGCCGATCTTGTCGCCTACCTGGCGAACGGCCACGCGGGGGGTCGCGGTAGCGCTTCAGGCCCGATGGGCGAGGCGGTGGCCGAGAGCTTCCGTTACCTGACGCCCGAAGACGTGAAGGCGATCGTCGCCTATGTGCGCAGCGTACCAGCGACACCGTCGAACCTGCCTGGATCGCTCGCGCCGCCGGCCTCACCGTCGCACAAGGAAGGCGTCGCAGCCACGCTGCACGGTAAGAGCATGTTTGAGGGCGCTTGCGTGAGCTGTCACAACTGGACCGGCGTCGCCGACGTTTCACCCTATGCCACGCTTACCGGTTCGCGTGCGGTGAACGATCCGAAAGGCACAAATGTCGTCCAAGTCATCCTGTCGGGCTCCAGTCCCGCCGGCAGCGCGGGGCTCGAAAAAATGCCGGCGTTCGGCGCATCGTATTCGAACAAGGAAATCGCCGATGTCGCGAACTACGTGACTGCACGCTTCGGCACGAGAGGTGCCTCGCTCACGGAGAAGGACGTGGCGGGATTGCGCAGACAGTCAGCTCAGTAGATCGGCTTTGTGGTTGCTCGGTGCTTCACCGGCAAGCAACACGATGCAGATCGGACCACCGGGAGCTTCCTGCCTGATCAAAGATCCTACCGGCAGATTATCCGGCACAAATAGGGGCATTCAGAGGGGGAAGCCAAGCTTGAGGAATTGGCGGTCCAACTCGTGGCTCGCTCCAATCAACTGGCGGGACAATTGCACCCTGTTGTTAGGGCCACGATCGGCGACCTCGTGCGCTCTATGAAGTGCTACTGATCGATGCGCGGACGGATCCTGCGCAAGAGACCACCAGCGAACATTATGTGCGGTGGGTGCACTATGAATTCTGTCGGCGCTTGCCACCGGAGCTCTTGATTGCGACGAGTCCGGGCGGACGTCGAGAGATAGTGATACCCGGGGAGTTGCGCACGGGTGATGTGGTTATTGGTAATCATATCGCTCCGCCGGCGGACAGCTTGCCTCGTCTTCTGAAACGATTTGAACAGGCCTACGATTCCAAGAAGCTGTCAGCGACCCGCAGACTGATCGCAGTGGCCGCCGCGCATCACCGCTTCGTGTGGATGCATCCATTTTTCGACGGCAACGGGCGCGTCGCTCGCTTGGTCTCGCATGCAACCCTGTTGCGAAACGGGGTAGGGTCTAGCATGTGGTCAGTTTCGCGGGGGCTGGCAAAAACTGTCGATCGATATAAATCGACGCTGATGGCCGCCGATGAGCCGCGTCACGGCGATTTGGATGGTGGCGCGCTGTCAACGCTGCGACTGAGTGAGTTTTGTGGATATTTTCTGGAGACTTGCATCGATCAAGTCAATTTTATGGAGTCCCTGCTGCAGCCCTCCGAGCTTTTACGCCGCATGAAGTTGTACGTCGATGACGAAATATCTGCCAATCGTCTATCCAAGGGTAGCTTGCAGCTGCTGCGGGAGGCTTTGCTATCAGGCGAACTTGAGCGCGGTAAGGCCGCGGATTTGACCGGATATCAAGTGCGACGCGGCCGAGAGATCCTTGCGGAACTCATTAAAGCTGGGCTTTTGGTGTCGCAGGGGCCACGCGTTCCAGTTCGCCTCGGCTTTCCGCCAGGAATCGTCGAACGGATATTTCCGTTGCTGTTTCCATCTACCTAAAGGCCGCCGTCCATCGTGGCGGGTTACTTGTAAATGTGGCTACATGTAGCTATATTGTGTTTATGATCTCGACTGGAATCCGTGAGCTGAAGAACAAGTTAAGTCACTATGTGCGGCAGATTGAGGCCGGCAAGCGTGTGGCTGTCACGGCTCACGGGCGAGTTATCGCCCAGCTTGTTCCGCCTGGCGCGGGGACAGGGGGGGCGAGCCCGTACGAGGAACTCGTTGGCGCCGGTATTATTGTGCCCGCAACAGAGGACGATGAGGGGCCTCCCGAGTGGCCGGATATCCGACTTTCGCGCGGTACCGTTGCCGAGTTGATAGATAGCGACCGTGGCGAGCCGTAGCGGCAGCACCCGAGCGGGTCGCCGCTCCGCCCGCCGTTCACCCCCTCCTAGGGGAGAGCCTCCCACATTTCGGTACGTGGAGACGAGCGCCCTGCTGGCCGCTCTACTTGAACATGATGTCGCTGCACGCAACGCGTTGCGTGGCAAGCAGCGACGTGTCACATCGGCGCTGACGTTCGCCGAAGCCTCTCGCGCCCTCGTACGAGCCCGTGCCGCGCAACGCTTGACGCCTACCGAGGAGCGCGTGGGGCTACGATGGCTACAAGCCTTTAGGCGCCGGTGTGATGTCGTCGCCGTCACAGATGCCGTGCTTGCCCGCGCGGGCCACCCATTCCCTGTAGAGCCTATCCGAACTTTAGATGCCCTTCATCTTGCAACAGCTGAGTTACTGGGAGAGCCACCACAGCTCGTTACCATCGTGACAAGAGATTCGCGTGTCATCGATAACGCACGGGCAATGGGGTACGCGGTGGAGTAGTCATCTGCCGCGCGGCAGGGTATTCCGCATGGTGGCACTCGTTGCTGGCATCAGAGTGGGGTAGCTCGGTCACCTTCGCGTTCAGGCAGCCAGCTCGCGAGTTCTTGGTGGCGACCGCAGACGACCGGCATGCGCAAATGGTTACGCGATTTCGGTTCAACAAGGAACGATAGCTAGCTTCTTGCCACTGCTCGATGCCAGGCGGCCGATATCGTCCGGATCGCTGGTAAGAATCCGGTCTCCCGAACGGGCAACGAGGACAACGGTCGCATCGATAGGGTCATCTGTACGTGACTTGGCCAGGAGCGCCCCCGCGTCGCGGCCCATCTTTTCGTCGAACAGGACGCACATCTACCGCGCGCAGGAGTCCGGCAACTCCGGCCTGCTTGCCTCCCGGACTGCGCCATACCTGTGCGATTAAGATCGCACTGGTGCGCAGTTCGTAGCCGCGTAGTTGCGCGAGAGGATTCTTCCAACGCCTCCGCCCGGAGCCTCGCTGCAGCCGCTCCGGCCAGCCAGGACGACAACCCTGTACCGGCTTTGCGGGCAGCATCGCGTACTTGGTCTCCCAGCGCGGCGTCAAACGAAATGCTGATCTTGTCTACGTTCATGCTTTATCCTACCACGCGATTCTTACCACGGTAGTTCCTACTGTGGTATTCCTCGCAACAACGTGTGGATAGCTCGATTTAAATAGCGATATCCAAGAACTAGTCAGCAGTAAGTTTCGGATCTTGAGCCTGGTTGCTAGAACAGAATGGTTTGGTACTCGCGCCCGAGTTTGGCAGGCTATCGAGATGTCGGCGTGCGTCACGTATTTCAGATCTTGATCTTCGTGGATATCGTGGCGAGAAGCCGGGTTGGCTCGTACAGCGCATTTGTTGCATGTCGCTTGCTGCTGAGATTCGCAGGATGACTCTGGACTTGGAACCGGCGTTCGACGGCGTGCTACGTTTGCTCGAAGCTCTGCAGGACGCGAGTAAGCTCGTGGGTGATTGCCCGCAGGGCCATGCGCGATGCGTGGATCTCTTGGTTTCTGTCAATTTCCCGCGGAGTCGTAGGTAAGAGCTTGCTGTGGGCAATGGCAGACTCAGAATTAATGGCAGGGTGACAATTTCAATGAGATCCGACAAATACGACAACGACCTAAACGTCCCTATAACCATAATTTAAATTGCGGTAGGGACGCCGGTTACCCGGCGCCCCCCGCTCAGATCCCGGCGGGCGCGATTCACGCACCGGGCTCCCACCTTGGGTGATTGGCGGCGAAGCGGCGTTCAGGCCATGGATGGAGGACCCGAGCAAGGGGCAGCCAGCGTTCGGCTATGCCGAACATACGGGCCCACGTCGTGCGTTGGCGCTGGCTACGACGCCGGAGCGTCCATAACCATGCCTTGATAACGCTCTGGCGGAAGACCTGTAGGCTGCTGCAGTTAGTGGGCACGCCATGGTACTGGTTAAATCCCCGCACCACGCGTTGCAACCACTCCCCCTGCTGGGGGATGGTGCAGTTGATTCTTCTTCGGAGTCCGTCACGCACAGCCCGCACCGTGGCACGCAGTTTGTCACGGCGCGACCGGCGGTTAAGCAGGAAGGCACCTTGACGCGAGCGACCACAGATGTGGGTGAAGCCTAAGAAGTTGAACGTCTCAGGGCGGCGAAGGCCACGCATGCCTCGATCCCGGATCGCATAGCGACCGAACTCGATGCATCTGGTCTTATCCGGATGCAATGACAGTGAGAAGGTTTCCAACCGCTCTCGAAGCTCCGCTAAGAACCGAGTGGCATCGGCCAGGTGCTGGAAGCCGACGACAGTGTCATCAGCGTACCGCACCATGATGACCCTGCCTCGCGCTGTGCGATGTCGCCAGCGATCAGCCCACAGGTCATAGACGTAATGCAGATAGATGTTCGCCAACAACGGCGAGAGCACTCCCCGAACGCATAAGGTAATTTCCGCCGATCGGTACTTCGCGGCGGCAGTCGGGGCCCGGTAAAGCGCCGCTGGGCGGGCTCGCCGGGCCGCCGGGGATGCTATGTCGAATGACAATGTTGTCGTCGCCGATAAGCACTTCCTTGACGACGAGCCTTACGATTCGCTGGCGCTCGATGACATCGAGCGTGGTAGAGACGCTGCGTAAGCGCGCGAGAAATGCGCTGAGCGTTTCGGCTAGACGCAAGAACTTGGCGCGATCATTTGTCTGGTCCGCGATCGCCTGCAATTCTGTGCGCAACGTTTGTTCACGTTGCCGGAGAGACGGCATCCGCTCGCGTAGCTGCTCAAGAGACAACAGATCCTCTTGATATGCGGTGAGCACACGCTCGATGCTTTTGCCGACACGAGTCAATTCTCGCTGTAACACGGACTCTCGTTTTTTCGTCGGATCGGCGGAGCGAGCCGCAACCAATCGCCGATCGAGTTCCTGCTGTATCAACGTGGGATCCTCGAGCAATCGAACGACTTCCCTCCAAACGACTTCGTCAAGCAAATCCTGGCGCACGAAACGCTTATTGTCGCACACCGGACCGCCGAACTTGCGCCAGCTGTCGGAGCCGATGCATTTGTAGTAATGGATCTTGCGTGCCGAGGTGTACGTCGATGTGCGCGAAAATGCGTAACCGCATTTCTGACAACTGACCAACCCCTGCACAACACTCGGCGTGATCGTTCGACGCCGCGAGCGTATTTTATTTTCCTGGAGCAACTCCTGTGCTCGAGCAAAGCTCTCCTCGCTCACAAGGGCCGGCACCGGGATCTCGATCCACTCCTCGCGCGGACGCTCGTGTCCAACGCTGTCGCTCGATACGAAGCCGCCGCGGCGGCGCATTGCCCGAGTCACTCGAATGCGGCCGGCGACGCGCGTTTTTCCAAACGAGGCGGCCCCGCGATAGGCCGGATTACGGAGCATAGCCCATACGGTCGATCGCTCCCAGCGGGATCCGTGTTTGCGGGTAGGCACCTTTTGCGCATTGAGTCGGCGCGTAATCTCCCCGATGCTCAGATTCTTGGCGGTGTACATCTCGTATACTCGTTTAACCACGTGAGATTCCGCATCAATTACTTGGTAAAATGCTAGAGTTTCCTCTGTCTTGCGCACATACCGGTATCCATAGGGCGCGCCACTGAGTACGCTCACTTCACCGGATTTCGCGCGATGCCGTTTACCACGCCGAGATCTCTCCAGGATCTGCGCCCGCTCGTACTCGGCGATCATGCCCTGGAACTGCACGAGCAGTTGATCCTCCGCGCTCGTGCCTTGTGGCGCGTTGACAAACACGGTCTCGACTCCATGTTTGGCAAGCTCTTCAATCAGCAAGATCTGGTACGCGTATTTGCGGCTCAAGCGATCCGGTGAATAGGCCAACACGGCTTGGATTTGACCTTCCGCAGCGAGATCGCGCACGCGTTCAAGGCCAGGACGCTCGAGCGTGGCGCCGCTATAGCCTTCGTCCTCGAACACCCATTCCTTGGGCACCTCCAGACTGCGAGTCTTCGCAAACTCGATCAACGCCGCCGTCTGGCTCGCAATCGTCTTTTCCTCGCGTTGCTGCTCCGAGGATACTCGAGCGTAGATCGCGGCCAATTTCATGTTCGAACTCCTTTGTGGGACCGCCGCTGATCAGGCGTTCGTGTCCGGGAACCAGAATAGAGTAGACCTGCGCGAGCTTCGACTCGAGCAGTCGATCAAACGTATAGTCGAAGGAGACTTGGGGAGCGGCGCGTCGTTGGCGCCGCTCAGCCATGCCCTTTTAACGCGTTTATAAACGCGTCCAGAGCTCGTGCGACGAGCGCACCGATGGTCGTACCGCTGCGAGCCGCCTGCAGGCGCAGGAGACGCACGGTGTCGGGCGGAAGTTTGAGGGTTATGGGTATCGTCGCCTCGGTCACCTCGACCGGGCCTTCGAGCTGTGCGGCTTCCTCGAGATATCGGTATGCTTGTCGTTCCGACAGATCGAACTTTTGCGATAGCCTCTGCGCCGCGTCGGGGAGCGCCATGCCGCGTTGGAGCAAGCGATGTGCGGCGTTCAGTTGCTTCGCTTTTTCGGCTTTCGTCGATCGTGTCATATGTCATAAATATATTACTTCTTATGACGATAATCAATGACTGGTAAGGATCTCCAACCACCAGCTACTACGCGGTCAAATTGGAAGTTGCCTTTTGTGTACGGGGAGTGATCACCGCACCTTGCGGCGTGCCCGTCAACGTCGGCAATACCTCTCCGTTCAACATCACTCCCGCCGTTAGCCATTTTCGGATCAAACGAAGCAGTCGCACATCCCCAACTCGGTGTTCAATGAACCGCATCAACCAGTCATGGTTGACAGAGTCAAAGAACGCCCGGATATCGGCGTCGATAATCCAGTTCACCGGCGTACGGATAATCCCTGTCGCCAACGCATCGAGCGCTTGATGCTGTCCGCGTTTTGGCCGGAAGCCGTACGAAAACCCCTTAAAATCCGCCTCATAAATTGCATTGAGCACTTCCACCACAGCGCGCTGGACGATTTTATCCTCGATCGCCGCGATACCCAGCGGCCGTTGCTTTCCATCCGGTTTAGGGATGAACTGCCGCCGCGAGGGTTGCGCACGATACGCGCCACGATGAACGCGGCCATGCAGATCTTTGAGTCGAACCTCAAGGTCCTTCCCGTATTCCTCCCACGTCAAACCGTCGATCCCGGGTGCCGCATCTTTCTTCAACCTGAAGTAGGCGCGGCTCAGCAGATCTACATCGACGTGATGAAGTAGGGCGGTGAACCGCTCCTTCCTATGAGCTTTTGCTCTTTCTCGCACACGTTCAAGCCCCTGTAACACGCGGGTCCGGCTCGGCGTCCGGGTCGTGCGGTTCTCGTTCGTGATTCCCTTGGCCCCGCCCCTTGGCTCCACCGCTGCCGCGCCCGTCCGTCCGGGGTTGTTCGGCGGTTTCACAGCTACTATGGGCGAGTCTGACTTCTCCGGGTCGTTCATCATCGGATTTGGCTCGTCACCTTCCCGACACGGACCACACCATTGTGGCCGACCTGGAGATCTCTCAGCTCCCGTATAAGGGTCGTACGTGCATGCCAGGGTCTCTGACCCCGTAGGGCCCGATGTGGGCTCGCGATATCGCCCGCATCGGTATTGCCTTCCGCCAATATGAGAGCGTCGGCACCCATGACTAAATTTCGAGGCTCAATGGCTGGCCTACACGCACCTCTGTCAACATTTCACGCCAGACCTCACGATCCGTCGCGCATGACTCGAGGCCGGCATGAATCGCTAGTTCCTTGCCGCAGGGGACTTCCACCCCCTACCCCTTACCGATTTTTCTGACATTTACCATAATATACATTATGCGAAGTCTGAATGTGATACCCAAATAGAAATGTCCGCTTTCCGCTAAGTAGAAATGTCCGCTTTGGCCCCCGTGGTCCACTCTCCGCTGATCGTCTGTTCGATCTGGGAGATTGGCCATGATCCGGATATCCAAGGTGACAATGACTATGCGCGAACTGGATCGGCTCAAGTGCATTCAAGGACTTATCGACGGACAACTCAAGCAGACCGCGGTTGCCACGCGGTTGGGACTCACGACGCGCCAGGTGCGCCGGCTGGTCCGCCGATACGAGCAGCAAGGCCCGATTGGGCTGATCTCGAGACTTCGGGATCGACCCAGTAACCGGCGCCTGAAGGCCGACGCAGCGGAACACGCGTTCGGGATACTAAGGTCAACGTACGCCGATTTTGGACCTACATTGGCGGCCGAGAAGCTCAGAGAGCGCCACGGCGTGGATCTGGCGGTCGAGACCGTCAGATCTCTCATGGTCGCCGGCGGCCTCTGGGTGCCGCGAAGACTTCGGGCGCCGAAGATTCAACAACCCCGGAGCCGCCGCGCGTGCCTCGGCGAGCTGGTCCAAATCGACGGCTGCGATCATCGCTGGTTCGAGGATCGAGCTCCGGCGTGCACGGCGTTGGTTTACGTAGACGATGCGACGAGTCGTTTGATGGTGGTGCTGTTTGTCGGGGTTGAGTCGACGTTCGCCTATTTCGAGGCGACCCACCAATATCTCAAACACTACGGCAAGCCGCTGGCATTCTACAGCGACAAAGCGAGCGTGTTCCGGGTCAACAAGCAGTCGGCAGCTGCCGGCAAAGGTCATACGCAGTTCGGACGCGCCCTCTACGAACTCAATATCGACGGGATATGCGCCGACACACCGGCCGCGAAGGGCCGCGTTGAACGCGCACACCAAACACTCCAGGACCGACTGGTGAAGGAGCTGAGATTGCAGCGGATCTCGACAATGGACGCTGCGAATGCGTTCATGCCCGCCTTCATCGATGACTACAATCGCCGATTCGGAAAGCTTCCGCGCGATCGCCATGACGCTCACCGAGCCGTACGCAAAGACGAAGATCTTGCCGCTATCTTCGCCTGGCGAGAATACAGAAAGGTCACAGAGAGTCTTACGTTGCGTTACGAGCGCAAGATGTACTTGATCAAAGACACGCCGGACAACCGTCGTTACATCGGCAAATACATCGAAGTGTTTCAGTTTCCAGACGGGCGTATCGAGATTCGTGCAGCAGCGGTCTCACTGCCCTATTCCACTTACAACAAAGTTGGAACGATTGACCATGGCGACATCGTTGACAATAAGCGATTGAGCCAGGTCCTTCGCACCGCGCAGATCGTTCAATCTCAGCGTGACGATCGGATTGTTTGTTGACCATCGACCGCACACAGAGTGGACGGCACTCCCATTGCTAGAAACAAAATCGCGGGCGCGAAACGACAACGAGATCTCTCGGAAGACGATCTGCACGATGCGATCAAAAGCACCCATGCTTGGCCAAAGGCAGGAAAAAGAAGTAACGTGCTAGCAAGTCCCAAAGCGGACATTTCTAATTAGAGGAGAACCGGACATTTCAATCTAGAGGTAACACGAATGTAGGTCCTATATACAGATGTCCTATTTCTCACGGATAAAAATGTCCTATCCCCGGGTTTACAGGAAGGACAGCCGTGACAACCAAAGGACTGATTTCTATGAGCCACAGCGAGCTGACCCGCCTCGAGATCCTACAACGGATTGAAGATCGGCGACTGAGCCAAGCCCAAAGGGCATGGGCTCGTGGTGCCGTGCGAGACGCTGCGAGGCTGGATGAAGGAAGCCGGCATCTGGTTGCCGCGGGCGGCCAGGCGGCTCCCGGTTCAGCAGCCTCGAGCCAGACGCCTGTATTTCGGTGAGCTGATCCAGATCGATGGCGCTGCAACGATGTTGGGTCTCACAGATCGCCAGATGCGGCGCCTGGTCCAGCGTTACCGTGCTCATGGACCTGAAGGTCTGATTTCCAAGAAGCGCGGTATGCGAGGTAATCACCGACGGCCTGAGGACTTCAGAGATCACATTCTGGCGATCGTCCGCGAGCGTTACGCAGACTTTGGCCCGACGTTGGCACGCGAGAAGCTCGTTGATCGGAACATCACTGGTTTGAAGATCGCGGCCCATATTGCGCGGCGCTCACGTACGTCGACGATGCCACCAACCGACTCCAGCTTCTGCGATTCGTCGAGGGCGAGTCGACATTCGACTACATGGAGGCCACCAAGCTCTACATCGAGCGCTATGGCAAGCCTGTGGCCTTTTACAGTGACAAGCACACGGTTTTCCGCGTCAACAAGCGTTCTGCGGTTGGCGGCAACGGGATGACCCAGTATGGTCGAGCACTTCACGAGCTTGGCATCGAAATCATGTGCGCGAACACGCCGGCGGCCAAGGGCCGAGTCGAGCGTGCGCATGGCACGCTACAAGATCGATTAGTAAAGGAGATGCGCCTCGAGGGCATCTCCTCGATGGCCGACGCCAACGCGTGGATCGACGGCTTCGTGGAGGGCTACAACATGCGGTTCTCCAAGCCCCCCCCCGCCGTGCCTATCAACGCGCACCGGCCTGTTATGGATTTTGAGGACATGGACCGCATTTTCACGTGGCAAGAAGCCCGCACGCTTTCTGCCTCGCTGACTCTCCAGTATGACAAGGTCTTGTACTTGGTCGATCCGTCGCCCGAGAACCAGAGACTCGCCGGCAAGCGAGTTAACGTCATCGACTATCCGGACGGGCGTATTGCCATTCGGTACGAAGGTCGAGAGCTGGCTTATCGGGAGTTTGATAAGCTGACGCACGTCCACCAAGGAGAGGTCGTGCCGAACAAGAGACTCGGAGCCATGTTGAAAATGGTTTCCAACTTCCGCGACGAGAAGCGGAGCCTGAAGGGCCCTACTCGTCGCTACCCTGCTCCCGCTCGGCTAGTTTGATCTGAGCTCAGACCTCCAGTCATGGCAAGGCAATCGTGAAAGCACCGCTCCGGAAGATTCTCATTGCTTGCATTTCGATCACCGGCCTTTTCGCGCTCATTGTGGCCGGTTTCTTCGCGTGGACACGATGGCAATACCATTTGCCGAGTGATCAAAGCGCGCGCCAGTATTTTCAGGACCATCGCGCAGACTTTATTCGTTTTGTTGAGCTTCTTGAGAAAGATGCAGTTCCGAAAAGAATCGCGCCCAATGGGGTGGTCGAATTACTGGTCCCTCCAGCATCGCGTATCGCAAATCCAGGATATCAGGAGCTAATGAGCAACATAGACGCCAGAGAAGTTTTCGTTCGCCCGAATGGAACTATAGAGTTCGAGCTTTGGGGGTTTGGATGCGCACCGTGCACGGACTCGTTTAAGGGAATGCTTTACGTTCCGGCCAACGGTAGATCAATCGCAAATGATCCGTGGGCGCCAATCTCAGTGAATTCGTTGAACGACGAAAGCCTTCCGAAGCAAAATGGCGCCATTGCTGACGGAGTGTACGTCATCCCCCTTGAATCGAAATGGTTCATCTACAGAGCTCAAATTGGAGATTAATGCTCGGAAGCAGACCGACCTGTACATCCGTCTAGGACATTTCTATCTGTGAGAAAGATAGACATTCTTAACTGGCGCCGACACGGAGTGTGGAGGCTGTATAGAACTGTCCCCATTGCGCCGGACACAAATGTCCCTTCCTAGGCCATCTGTCGGGTGCGTCGCCGATGAAGCCTTCAGCTTCCAATGCCTTTCGTGCCAGACGGAGCCTGGAACACCGACGCCTAGAATACCGGATGAGAGTGCTTGCCCTGAATATCCGATGGTGACTGTTGTCGTTCTTGACCCTTGTCCACGTGACGGCCGATCAATTGGCTAATCCGCCAGCCCCATCACGAACGCCAAGGCAACATTCAGCCGCGCAATATCCTGATCGTCCAGATGGCCGATTTGCGGTCCGATTCGTTCGCGCCGGATCGTGACGGGCTTGTCGGCCATGACTTGCGACCTCACTCGCAAGCCATTTGTGGCTGTCGGATCGACAGTCACGCGAAAATCCGGTGCATCGCTGCAGTCAGAGGTCATCTGGCAAACCACCACTGATGCGTGACTAGCCGGGAAGGCATCCGTTTGCACGATCACCGCCGGCCGCGGCTTGCCATAGTCGCCCGACGCCGCAACCGTAACCACATCGCCGCGCCTCATTCGCGATCAAATTCCGATACCGCCTCAATCCACCTTAGCGCCGCCAGCTCGCGGGCTCGATCCAAGCCTGCAACCTGCTTGGCTATTCGTCGCCGAATCACCTTCGACCGCGCATCTGGCACGACGAGGCGCAATTCGCGCAAGCCCCGCGCTTGCCGTCGCTCACGCATCGCCTTCATTCGCTCAGCAGCTGCCATTGTATTCCCCTGATCGTAACGCGTGACAGTGTAACGCGTTACGATCAATGGCGCAATGACGCCCGGGAGAGCTCTGAGGGACGGCACAATGTGGCGTGCCGGTGCCGAAAACCGCTCCACGGTCCCCCAAAATCGGTCTGTTTTCAAGGAGATCGCAAAACCGAGGAGCTTTTAGGCCTTCCGCATCAGACCTCGCATCCAAGAACCAGCTTGAGACTCTGATGATCGCCCGCCGCCTATGAGTGGCGCGAGAAGATTTCGGGCATCGAAGATTCAACAACCCCGGATTCGACGAGCTCTGTCTGCGAACTCACCCAGATCGACGGTTGCGAACATCATATGCCGGGATGCTCCGATTGAACCCACTCCTGGAACGCCTCATCCTCAAACCGGTAAACGCCTTTCTCCGATTGGATAAGGATCTGGCGTTCGCGGAGCCGCCTCAACGAGTTTTGCGGGACCGACCGGTCAGCCGAATGACCAAGCTTAAGTGCGTGCCCAATTATTGCCAATGACTTGGAGCCGTGCAGATCACCTTCGCCGAGAGCCACCCATCGCAGGATTACCTTATCAGCGGGTAACAGGTTGGCCCATCGCTTGGCGAAGCCTGCCTCCGCATAGATAGATTGCTTGCTAATGTCGATCGCGTGATCCACACCCTCAAATGCATTTCCCAGGTACTGGGACAGGAATCTTCTGAAAAATTCCGGCACTCCCTTCAGAGTATCGAAGGCCCTCAAGGTATCTGCAAGCTGAAGCTTTACCGTGGTCAGAGCATTGGCGCGTCTGGTTAGCTCACGAACAAATTCCTCACCGAGTAATGGCAACGGTTCCACTCGAGCCCAGTTATAAAAGGCCTTGTCTTCTGCGCCGAACATTATTCTCAATCGGTCTTCAGAGGACCCGGTGAATATTACTTTCAGGCGGTCTTTGCGGGTGTCCAAAAGTGCCCGCAATGCCATCTCCAGTGAAGCGTGCTTTCTGTCAGCTAGTATTTGAGCCTCGTCGATCAGTAGCAGGCCGGTGTTCTTGCTTTTATCGAAGGTGGTGAACGCGGAACGCAGTTTGGTTGCACTCATTTTTTCATTGTCTTTGAAGCCAAGCTCGGCGCTCCCTTCTCCGATAGTGGTCAGTTTTCCCGAAAGTTTTAGTGTTGACACAGGCGTTTCAAGTTTGGCGCGTACTTTTGCAATGACACGCTGAGGCGCCGAGCATGCGGTAATTGCTTCCGCAATGGCGGCAGCTGGATCCTGATCCTCTTGCCAGAGATTGCAGTAACCGACTGTGTAACCTTTCTTTTCAGCCGCTGGAGTAAGATCTTTCGTGAGAAATTCGGTCTTGCCCATTCGACGTCTCGCATGCAGGGCTGTTGCCGATATCAAACCTAAATTGAAGGCTTGTAGATGATGCGCAGCAAGCTCCGGTCTCGCAAAATGCCAGCTAGTAAGCACCGAGTGGCGCATATGTTATCCTATGGTACGCTATTTAGGAATTCCTAAATATCGTACCACATGCTACCACAAACTGGTATTTACTAGCGGGGCATCGTTACCCTCTGCCGTCAAGGCAGTTGCACCGCATTCGGTAGCGCAACAGAGGGGACATCAACAGTCTTCATGCCTCCAATTTGGCGTTGCGCCGATTCTGCCACTATCGCGCAACCGGTCGCGCTGCTCGCCCGGGGACTTGGAGCGGCAGCGACGGTATTACTGCTTGCGAAGGCGGCATTTCGAAGCCCGTGATGGTCAAGCGCTGAGCTATCGTCACTACCCGGGCACCGGGCCAGATGTCGTGGTGCTCATCCACGGCTCGTCCGGAGAAAGCAGCGGCATGCACGCGGTAGCGAAGACCCTGAGCGCCATTGGCGACACCCGCGTGCGGATGTCATCCTCGTGGGCCACTCCTCCGGCGGCGCATATGTCTTGCGGATTGCGGAGGGGTCCAATGCGCGCTGGTTCAAGAGATTCGTGGTTCTGTCACCCGCGCCGACCGCTTCGCTCCGCCGATCAATCAGGAGCGCCCGGACGTGCCGGTCACCCTCGTCCCTGGCGTCAATCATATGGGAATGGTGACGGACCCACGGGCGCTTTCCGCCATCGCCACCACGATAAGTGAGTGGTTGGCCCGCTCCGAGGTCGCGTTACGAGTCGTTGACGTAACGACGATTCGGAAACAGGCGGCAAATCGGACGCCGCCATTGCTGTGCATCGCAGCCAGTCGCTACGTCGGAGTGCATCTTCGGCCGCTGCACTCAATAACTCGGGACAATAGTAGGCCCCCAAAACGCCGGTATCGATATAAGATGTGCCACCGCTTTGCCTTGTCGTATGATGACAATCTCCTCACCCGCCTCTACTCGATCAATAAGGTCCGGTAGTTGTTGGCGCGCTTGCTTGATCCCGACCTGCTTCATATTTGACTCCATTGTGTACACCCAACGTGTACACCCAAGATTCTTTGGTCAATCTGCCCCACTTTCCGGACTATCCCGGTACCTTCGGGCGCAACACATTTGATCCTTAAACGCGTCTAGAGCCTCAGTGGCTCTTGCGCTTATGCCGACTTCGTCGCGCAACGCTGGACGCACTCCTATTGCCGCGCATCGACGCCGGGGGGCGCCTACCCATTTGCGGCGCCACAACTGGACAACGTACTGAACCTACCTGGCCGGTGCGTCAACTCTGAGTCGCCCTTCCCGATGGGCCGCTTCCGGGAATCGGAATCGAATTAACTACAGGCGTGGTGCGACCTTATCGGCAGCCTCCTTCGAGGACATGACGGGGTAGACCTGAAAATCGGCGATGTCGCTCCAGTTTTCTATCCATTGATCGAGCAGTCTGCGATCGTCGGTTTCCATTATTTGGAAGCAGCGCTCAAGCGCCTCGTCAACCCAACTCGCAATGTATCGCAGGCCTTCTGGGGCAAGGCGCCCACGATCGCGAAATCGTCGGTAAATTGGGAGCGGGTCGGCGTTCCTGAACTGCTCAACGATCATGAATTGCATCAACAATCTCCAAATGTTGCTGGACGCGGGCCAATTGATTGCGGTCGAGCCTCGGACTCTGCGCTAGATGTCCTGTATTCTCAGCGCAAACCGGCATTTTTCTTGAGCTACGCCACCGTGGCGCCTATAGAAGCGGCAGGCATCTACGTTCCAGCTCGGCGTTTGCCACTGAATTTCGGCATAACTACGTTCCCGAGCCAGCTGCAGTACTGAAGCCATGAGTGCCGCCCCGATACCTATGCCACGGCGTTCCGACCGCACGTAGAGACAGTCCATGTGCAAGTACTCTGCGCCGCTCCAGGTGGAATATTCGGGCGCCGCCGTGGCAAAGCCGACGAGGTCGCCGTCAACCACGGCCACCCACGCGTGAAGCCGCGGAACCTCAGCAAATAGGGCTTGGCTCAGCCGCACCGCTTTGTCGGTAGTGTCGTAGGCAGCGCGCTCAAAACTCGCGTGTTCGGCGCACAGTGCTACTAGACTTTGGATGTCCTGCCGTAGCGCGCCTCGTATGGCGCACCCTTGCGGGCCCCGAGATCGCTGCGGATCCACCGGTTCGGATTGGGCGCAGTCGCTCAGGCGGCAACTCCTAACTCCAACGCGAAGCCCTCATCGATCCAGCCGGCGATGCCACCGGCCATGATCTTCACCGCGAAGCCAAGATGAGCAAGCTTCGCTGCCGCACGCGCTGCGCCGTTGCAATGGGGCCCCGCGCAGTACGTGACGAACAGCGTGTCACGGGGATAGGAGTTCATGCGGGAGGCGACAATCTTTCCGTGCGGCAAATTGATCGCTCCGGGTACATGGCGCGCCTCGAACTGCGCCGGGCCGCGCACATCCAGCAGGACAAACCCCGGGTCGGAAGTGCGCATCGCTTCATGTGTGTCCCAGCAATCGGTCTCGAATGTAAACTCTGACTCGAAGTGTTGAATCGCCACTTCCGGCGAAGCCGCCGGTATGAGCGTTACCGCATTGTGCATGGTGAGCCTCCTTCTTGATTAGTGTTCACCATTGTTCCGAACGCACCGGCGGTGCACAATTGGCAGAATTGCCAATAGTCGATCAAATCATGCCAAAACCAAAAAACCGCTCGGGAACTTTCAATCCGCTGGTTGTTGCTCTAGCCTACGATGGCCTGTGCGCATTCGAGTTTTCCTGTACCGCGGAGGTTTTTGGCTTGTCTCGACCGGAACTCGGGCCGGGCTGGTATCGCTTTGAAACCTGCACAATGAGGGGTCGCAAGGTCACAGGACAGTACGGATTGAGCATGGAAGTTGACGGCGGATTGGACCGACTCACTGCGGCCGGTACCGTCATGATCCCGGGATGGCAGGGCGTCGACGTCCCCGTACCACCGCCGATCATTGATGCTCTCCGCACCGCGTACCGCCGCGGCGCGCGGTTGCTATCGATCTGCTCCGGGTCCTTCGTGCTCGCAGCGACCGGCTTACTCGACGGCAAGCGTGCGACCACCCACTGGCGCTACGCCGAGGAGCTACGGCGTCGCTACCCACGTATTCAGGTGGACCCGCAAGTACTTTACGTGGATGAAGGCCAGATTCTGACGTCGGCGGGAAGCGCTGCCGGCCTCGATCTTTGCTTGCATCTCGTTCGCCGTGACTACGGTCCGGCGGTCGCAAACCAAGTAGCCCGTAGACTGGTGATCGCCCCCCACCGTGATGGTGGCCAAGCGCAGTTTCTGGAAAGACCGGTCGATCAGCGGGAGAGTGGGTCCTTGTCTGCGCTACTGGACAAGATGAGGCGCCGTCTGGGCGAGCCGCTACGGATTGCAGAAATGGCTCGACTGGTCGCCATGAGCGAGCGCACGTTCATGCGCCGGTTCCGTGCAACCACCGGAATGACGCCGGCCGACTGGATCACGCAAGCCCGTGTGGATCGCGCCCGCGAGTTACTCGAGAGCACGGACCTTTCCATTGATCACATCGTCTCACACACGGGCCTTGGAACAGCCACCACATTGCGACATCACTTCCGCCGTAAGGTGGGCGTTAGCCCTGTTGAATACCGCAGGCGATTTTCGCAGACTCTACGTTCTGGCGCTCGCGGTGGATCGTATTCCACAGCACGATCATGTTGACGACCAGCCCGAGCGCGCCATGTGATCTTCTTGGCCCTCGCGGTAGCGCTGCCGCAGTTCGCCCCGTTTACCGCTGAAAACAACCCGCGCGACGCTGTGTCGCTCTTCCGTGCGATTGAGCTGCGTCAACCTGCCCCGTCACATATCTTTGTCGTCGATGCAGCGAAGCGGGTGCCGACGCGGCGCAGCGGGTTGGTGGCGAAGTGCTGCTTCCAAAACCCTGGGTGTGAGTTCGGCGATGCGCGAGGCTGGATGCTCCCCGAGGCCCAGGGGCTGGCCCCCGAACAGTACGAGGTCATCGGCGAGAAGGTCGGCGCACCGCGCGGTCAACCGGCCGCGTCTGGCCGCTTTGGAACGCGTTGCGCCGGATCATAGAAAAAGGTCTCCTGCACGATTTTGTCGCCTTTCCAACGCTGGTATGCGAGCTCCTCCATGTGCGTGACGGTGCCGTCCAGCCATTCGAAATGAAAGATCCACCGGATGACGACCACGTCGCCACTGACCAACACAGGCCGCACACAAGTCGACGTCATCGACTTCGCGCGCGCCATCACCTTACGTTCGTTAGCGACATGCGCATCGCGGCCGACGCGTGGGGTTGTCTGGTTCTCCTGCATCGTCGAATGCTCGTCATAAAACGCCTCGCACGCGGTGTCGTGCGCGTTGCTCTCGACGGCGGCGATGAAACGTTCGAGCGTATCCGTGCTGGGCATTCATTGTCCTCGTATGTGTCAGATAGACCAAAGAGCCTAAATCCGTGTCAACACGAGTGCAAGAGTAACGGAGTAAGGTCAGCCACCGCCTTGGCGTTTCCTTGATTGAAGGATAACTCCCACGAATGCTTCAGTTCCGTCGGGACGCCGGGTTCGACCGTTCGCGGACACGCCGCACATGCGGCCAACGTAACCACCAGGGACGCAGCGCCGAGACGCCGCATTGATTTAAGCAGAAGGGTCGGTCTCCGATTCATGGGGGGCTGTCCTTGGCTGCCGAAGTTTCCGAGCGAAGCTGCCACGCTTGATCCACCAGGTATGCATGAATGGCCTGGGCATCATCGGTGGAGAGGACATCGTCCCAGCGGCCCATGCCCTTTCCTTGATAAATTCCCTTCAGCACGATCTGATAGAACAATTGGTGGGTCACCGGTGAGATTTGGCGCAGATCCGGCAGCAACGCTCGACCGAACGCGTGACATCTTCCACAATATCGGTTGTACAGGACTTCGCCGCGGTCAATCGTCGCCGAGTTGCCCTCCCGGGCGGGGAGGCTTTGCGGCGGCGGATCGATGACCGGGGGCGGCTTGGGCGTCACGCCCCCGTCCAATCGAAAACTGACGATACGGCCCTGATTGCCATATTTGAAAGCGGCGCTTTCCGGAGGGAACGGCAGGAAGAGCACCCCTCCTCCATATCCGGCCATCACGGAAATGTACTGCACTCCGTTGACTCGGTAAGTCATTGGAGCGGCCATGATCGACGTCCCGACATCGAGCCGTTTGAGCACCTTCCCCGTGTCGGCCGCGTACACAGTGAGGAAACCTGCGGAGTCGCCGCGAACGACCAGATTGCCGCCCGTCGAGAGAATTCCTCCGTCCCATAGACTTTGCGTCTGCTGTTCCCACGCAATTTTTCCGCTGGCAGGTTCGAAGGCTCGAATCAAGCCGCGCGACTTGGGAGGATGTTTATCCTTCGACAGGGCCTCCAGTGACGGGAGGGGTCCATAGAGACTGTCCAGTTCCTTTGGGTCGTAGTCCTCTGGGAGAAAGAACGCCAGATCGAAATTCCCCTCGATCAATCCGGCGCGACGCTTGGACGTGTCGACGTACACCATGGCCGCGTCGATTACCGGAATGTAGACCAGACCGCTCTTCGGATCGAACGACATCGGTTGCCAACCATGCGCACCCACAGCGGCCGGAAAGAGCAGTACGGGAGCTTTCACCCAGTCCGCAGCCGGCTCGCGGATGGGTCGATGGGTTTTCGGATCGAGTCCCTTGGTCCAGTTCACGTAGGCGAATGGTTTGCCTGATAGAAACTCTCCCGTTGCCCGGTCGAGTACATACAAGTACCCATTTTTACTCGCCTGCATGATGATCTTGCGGTTCTTCCCGGCGACGGACAGATCCGCGAGCACCATCTTGTTGGTCGTATCGTAGTCCCAACCCTCCCCGGGGATTTCCTGGTAGTACCACGCCATTTTTCCGGTCTCGGCATGAACCGCGATGATGGACGCGACATACAGTTCATCGCTGCGCCCCGCAGTATCGTTCTCTCCGTGGTACGGCGAGGCGTTCCCGGTTCCTAGATAGACCAGGTGCAGAGCGGGGTCATATGCAAGCCCGTCCCATGCCGTACCACCGCCGCCGTTGGCCCAATCGTAGTCGGCGGGCCAGGTTTTTACCGCCGCGTCGAGATGCGGTTGATCTTGTTTTCCAAGGGTAGGATTGCGCGGCACGGTGTAGAAGCGCCACCTAAACGTACCTGACTGCAAATCGTAGGCGGAAATCGAACCGCGGGCGCCCTTGAAATCGGAACCGCCGTTCCCGATCACTATGGAATCGCCGGCAAGCACCGGTGCGCCGGTCACGAAGTAGTGGAAGGCTTGTGCCCCACGATCCGGCAATGTGTCTACCCGCCATATACGCTTGCCGCTCTTCGCATCGATCGCATGCAGATACCCGTCCACGCTGGCGACGTAGATGCGGCCCCGCCAGACCGCGAGGCCTCTATTGACGATGTCGCAGCAGGCATAGCGCCCGTATTGTCCGTCGACGCCCGGATCGTAGGTCCATATCTCGCGGCCGGTAGCCGCATCGAGTGCATACACGCGGCCCCAGTTGCCGGACGCATACATGACGCCGTCAACGACGACGGGAGTGCCTTGCAGCCCACGCTTCGTGCCGAGCTTGTATTCCCACGCAAAGCCCAGGCGCGACACATTGTGATCGTCGATGGTGTCGAGCGGAGAATAATAAGTGCCCTCGGCATCCCGACCCGGCGTAAACCAGTTGTCGGGATCTTGTTCCGCGTTCGCAAGGCGCTCTGCGTCCACCCGAGCTGCGGTGGAGGCCGCGGGGACGCGTGTTTCACCTGAATCGGCATCGCGGCTGTACGAAGCCGTGAGAGCCGCACATGTCAAAATCAGCGCTGAAGTCCTGCGAACCCATGTGCATGCGGTCATGATTTCCCCCTTAACACTGCAATGCAGACAATCGGTCCGTTAAATTCGTAGGTAACGCTTTTCCACGGCACCGTTGACGACGTGCCGCCCAGGCGACTACGTCCGTGGGAATTTGACTGTTGCCAAACCGCCGCCGTTGCAGATTAAGATAGCGTTTAGTAGAAGTAGGTGTTATCCAGTTTACGCAGACATTGGCCCCACGATGGTTGGACAGAGTAATGCAGAGTGAATCGTCCTTCGTTGAACGTCCCTGGATCTCCTCCGCCGGTTCTCGCAGTACTACGGCCTGCTGTTTGGAGTCTCGATCCGCATCAGCGCATACCTCGCGCAACTCCCCGAGCGTTATTTTTCCAATAATTGTCTTTAATAATCAATATATTATGAGCATAACATTCAGCGATTCTTGAACTTCAGGCCGTTCCGGCACGGACGCGGGCCAATGCGGCCAATCTTGATCCCAGGTAAATGCGCCGCTTCGACGCGTTCTGATTATCGATACCTCACCGAATACCCAAGTTGAGTCCTGTTACCGGGCTCAATGTTGGGGGTGTGCGGTGCACGAAGGTTGAAGATTGATGCGATCATGCGCGGATGACTGAATTCTCCACCTTGACACTGATCGACCCACTACAGCGGGGTCTGAAGGAGATCGGCTATGCCGAGATGACGCCCGTGCAGGCGTCCAGCTTGCCGGCCATTCTGGCGGGCCGAGACGTTGTCGCCCAGGCGCGTACCGGCAGCGGGAAGACAGCGGCATTCGCGCTGGGACTGCTGGCGGCTCTCGACGCGGCATCGGTCCAGCTGCAGGGCTTGGTATTGTGCCCAACGCGTGAATTGGCCGACCAGGTCAGCCGCGAGATTCGACGGCTCGCAAGGTTCATTCCCAACATAAAAGTGCTGACCCTGTGCGGCGGGGTGCCGCTGCGGCCGCACCTCGCCTCGCTGTCCCACGAACCCCACATCGTCGTCGGTACGCCGGGCCGAATTCTCGAGCTGATCCAGAAGCAAGCACTGCCGCTCAAGGCCATCAAGGTGCTGGTGCTGGATGAAGCAGACCGCATGCTCGACATGGGCTTTGCGGACGATCTGCGCAGCATTCTCGAGGCCACGCCCGCCCAACGTCAGACATTACTGTTCTCCGCAACGATCCCGCAGTCAATTCGGGCAATCAGCCGAGAACTGCAGCGTGATCCCCTCGACATCGCGGTACCCGACGAGCCAGACGAGACCACCATCGAGCAGACCTTCTTTGAAGTCGAACAGCAGCAAAAGCTGGCCGCGCTCGAAGCGCTGCTCCTGCAGCACCGCCCGGAATCCGCAGTGGTGTTCTGCAATACTCGACAGGACGTCCGGGGGGTGGCCGAGGCACTCCACGCTCGCGGTTTCGCGGTGCTGGCTCTTCATGGTGAACTCGATCAACGCGAACGCGAGGAAATGCTCGTGCGCTTTGCCAATCGCAGTTGCACCGTCCTGGTCGCTTCCGACGTCGCAGCGCGCGGGCTCGATATCACCGGCCTACCGATGGTCATCAACTTCGATATCGCTGCCGACGCCGATACACATCTGCATCGCATCGGCCGCACGGGTCGTGCCGGTCGTGGCGGAGTAGCCTTCAGTCTCTGCCTGCCGCGTGAATCGAATCGCGCCAATCTGATCGAAGATCGCCTCGGTGAGCCGCTGCACTGGGGCAAGCTACCCTCCCCCTCCGATAGCACCCCCTTGCTTGCTCCTTTCGTCACGATTGCGGTCGACGCCGGTCGCCAGGACAAACTACGCCCCGGCGATCTGCTCGGAGCGCTC
The DNA here is from genome assembly GCA_963807505.1 of uncultured Gammaproteobacteria bacterium. Classification (GTDB taxonomy): domain Bacteria; phylum Pseudomonadota; class Gammaproteobacteria; order Steroidobacterales; family Steroidobacteraceae; genus Bog-1198. The sequence continues at coordinate 1,737,017 of CAWECC010000004.1, forward strand.
ACTGGCGATGCGGGACTTCCGGCCACGGCCGTCGGAAAAATCGACGTATTTCCTACGCGCACCTATGTCGCCATCGCCCGCGAATGGCATGACAAGGCATTGCGGCGCTTACGCGCGGGTAAGATCAAAGGCCGGACCTTTCGGATTCGCGAGATTGGAAGCCAGGAATGACTTTCTCCTCATTAGGATTATCGGCTGATCTGCTGCGTGCTATCGACGAGCGCAACTATCCCGCGCCGACTCCGATCCAGCAGGCAGCGATCCCGGCGATCCTTGGGGGCAGGGATGTGTGGGCTTGCGCTCAAACCGGGTCAGGCAAGACAGCTGCCTTCGCTTTGCCGCTTCTGCAGCAGACGCTGAACCGCGATCGCGACACCCCGCTTCGAGTTCGTACCCTGATACTCGTCCCCACACGGGAACTCGCCGCACAGGTAGGGGAATCGATTCGACTCTATGCCCGCTACATGCCGCGGCCGACCAAGACAATCATCGTCTTCGGCGGCATATCCATCAATCCTCAGATGATGGCGTTGCGCGGTGGCGCCGACATCGTCGTCGCGACTCCCGGCCGCCTGCTGGACCTGGTGGATCACAACGCGCTGCGGCTCGCAGACGTGACGGCACTGGTGCTTGACGAAGCTGACCGGCTCCTCGATCTGGGGTTTTCCGATGAACTTGCGCGCATCATCGAACGACTGCCGCGGCGGCGCCAGAACCTGCTGTTCTCCGCGACCTTCCCACCCGCCGTGCACCTACTCGCTGAAGAGTTGCTACGTGATCCGATTCGTATCGACGTGCCGTCGACCGCCGCCACGCAACCTGCCATCCTGCAGCGGGCCATTCACGTCGACCCCGCGCGTCGCACCCAGCTTCTGCGCCACCTGATCATGGAACAGGGCTGGACCCGGGTGCTGGTCTTCGTCGGCACCAAGTACTCGACCGAACACATCGCCGAGAAACTGCGCCGGGCTGGAATCCAGGCGGCCGCCTTTCACGGCAAACTGAGTCAGGGCGCCAGAACCAAGGCGCTTGCCGATTTTAAGGCCAGTCGGGCCAGGGTTCTCATAGCCACCGATGTCGCCGCACGTGGCATCGATATTGCGCAATTGCCGGCGGTGGTGAATTACGATCTGCCGCGCTCGACCGTGGACTACACACACCGTATAGGACGAACGGGGCGCGCCGGAGAAAGCGGTGTCGCGGTGAGTTTCGTCACTACCGGCGCCGAGGCTCATTTCCGCTTAATCGAAAAGCGTCACCGTATTCATTTGCTCCGGGAGGTCATCGCCGGGTTCGAACCTGTGGAGGCTGCAGCTCGTAACGCGTGACAGTGTAATGCGTTACGTCCACGCCGCCGGCATCAAGTCTGGTCGGCGGACTTGCAATTGCTGCTCCACGGCTTCCCATCCAGCCGTGCACGCACCCAATCGAGTTGCAGATCGATGGTTTTCTCCATGAGCGGGTCATGATCGAGGCCCGGTCGATGCACGAACTCGACTGGCAAGTGGTTGCGGCATGCCTCTTCGACGCCCTCCTGGATATTGGGAAAATTCACGGAGGCGTCGTCGTCACCAGCCAGAACCATGAGCGGTCCGCGGATGGGTTTGTCGGTGCTCCGGCTGTCCCGATTGTAACGGGTGAGCTCGGGTATCTTATTCCAGCCGGGCCGCACCGCCGCCTGGTGTCCGATCTCCGCGGCCGCGGCGTAGGCGTAATACCAGCATCCTTTCGACGTCATATCCTCGTAGCGTTCGAGCATGACCGGCGAGAGCATTCGTGCCACGTCGAGCGATGGGTAGCTCGCTTTCACACCAAATGCCGTCAAGGGCCAGTACAAGTTCGTGATCGTGTCGAAGGTGACTGCATCGTGCGCCTCGAAGCTCTCGTAACTCATGTCGCCCGCGACGGAAATCGCGCCACTGTAGGTCGGATCCTTGAGCTTGGCCTCGAGCTCGGCAACGCCCCACACCGCGACTCCGCCTTGTGAATGACCGATGGCGACCCAGCGTCGGCCGAGCAAAGGGACCGCGGCGCGGGCGGCGGGAATCGAGTAGACGACGTCGTTGGCCTGAGCAATCTTGTTGTCATACAGATGAGGACCAGGTGTCCCGAGACCGGCGTAGTCGGTCGCGACTACGACGAAGCCCGCGGCCACCATAGGCATGAGCCCTTCGCTACCGTATTCAACGTCCTTCATGAGCGAAGGTGCACACATTCGGGCGACGCCACTCGTGCCGTGTGCCCACGCAATGATCGGCCACCCGCGGCGTGGCGGCGGCCCCGCAGGGATCAGCACGACCCCTGACGCCGCGACCGGTGCGCCATCGAGCGAGCGCGACACATACAGGATGCGCACCGCATGCGCTCCCGGCGGTAAGCTGTATCCTTGGAACGGCTCCGAGCGAATCAGCGCACCCGGAGTGCGCGCTCCGAGCGGGTCCGGTGGATTATAGAAATTCGTGAGCGGCAGAGCATCCTTTGCCTCCATGGCGAGCGCTTCGGCCCGCGACTTGGGCAGAACATCATCCGCAGTCGCGGTGACGGTGGCGAATAGGCTTAACGCTGCGATCAAGACTCGGCTGGTTTTGTTCATCGGCTCGCCGCGAAAATCGAATCACTCGTGAATAGTAACGTTACTCGTTCCTAGCGTCGAGGGTTCGGTAGAACCTGACCGGAATGGCTGAACCAATCGGCTGCGCCGACCCCGAATGCCCCATCGGGGGTGTGCGTTGCTCACCCCCAGAATCCGGTTACTCCCCACTATTCGAAACAGTTCCAAACAATAGAGCTTCTTCGAACCCACCACGTATACAATTGATCACCGAGCCTAGGCGGCAAGCTGGAACAAGGGGTACGAGGTATGAAGGTCTCGCAGATCATCGGCGCGCTTCTGATCGCGGCCGGGTTGTATGTGTTGGTCAAGGGAGCGAGCTATCCATCCGACAGGAGTCTGTTCAAGGTGGGTAATGTCGAGGCCAAGGTCGAGGAGCATCACGACATACCGCCGTGGGTGGGCGGTGTCGGCATCGCGGCGGGTGTGGTGTTGGTGGTGGTCGGCATCGGCAAGAGGTCGGCATAGCCCCATCTACCCCGGACTGCGCCACGCGCAAGATAGATCGCTGCGGGCAGCGACATCCACACGCCCAGACCGATCGTGATGTGCCTCGCGACCACGGCGCTCGCGTGTCCGGCCAGCGTATTGCCGAATCGGGTCAGCGCATTGGTGATGCTGCCTGCTCCGGGACCCGCGGTGAACGTTTCGCCCGAGGTGACACCGTACAGGACTACACCGCACGCGAGCATCAGGCAGAGCGGTATACAAGGCCCGAACCGCGCGAGCCGATGACGCAGATAGCACGGTGCGAGCGATGCGGCAATTGCCGCGAGACAAAGCACACCGAACGGAAGCGTGAGGGTATCCCCCCGATTGACACCAGTGACTAGCCGCGACGGGCGGGCGATGACGGATACAAGATCGAAGAAATGGAAGTGCAAGCGCAGTGCCCCCACCGTCGTCGATAGCGTATCGCAAGGGAACCAACCCACGAACACGGCCGCCAGGCACACCCAGAACGGCCACGGAAGCGAGACTGCCGATCCGCGCGCCGTGTCATGCCTCTCCAATCCGACCACATCGGGTGCCATGAGTTACGCTCGCTTGGTCCGCGCAACGCCCTGCTCGACGACCTGGGTGGGGTCGATACTGCGCGCCGCGACCGTGACGTGCACTTCGCGGTACCAGTTGTAGAACCGCAGAAGTGCCGCCGTGGTTGCGATTCCAACGGCGACGGCCGCAATCGCCGGGGCGAGCCTGACGATCAGGGGTGTCTTGGCCAGATGCAGCGCGATGAGGGCTTTGTGCCAGCCATGCCCCATCGCGTTCTGCGCCATGACGCCGACAATTACCGACACGGCGCTCGCGAGGCCGGCAATCGCCCCAATCGAGGGGTCGAGCCTCTTCGGATGGAGCCTATGAAGCCATTGCGGGCGTGGGTCATGCATGCGGGGCGCCTTACTGCACAGCGGCGATCGGAGCGGAAGGAGCAGCGACGAATTGCTTACGATAACCCGCGACCTTGACCACGTACTGCCGCGTCTCCTCGTAGGGCAAATTGACTCGCAGCCGCTCGAACAGCGCCGACGGATCGAGCTGGTTGATGTCGTTGAGCGCCTCGGTCTTGTTGTTCGAGAACACGCGGGTCACGTTTCTCGGTCCGGTGTTATAGGCCGCGATCACGCAGTAGTCACGTGAGTCCGGGTTCTCGACAGCGCGAAACTCGGTGTCGCCGAGCAGGCTCAGGTACACAGTACCGAGCTCGATATTGTGCTCGGGATCGAACAGGTATTCCGGCGTCGGTGTGTCATCCACGCCCTGCGCCCGCTTCAGCGCCGCACGGCCGGCACTGGTCGGCACCAGCTGCATCAGCCCGTAGGCCGGAGCCGGGCTCACCGCGAACGGATTGAAATTACTCTCCGTGCGCATGATGGCCAGCACGAGACTGGGGCTCACGTGGTACTGCGCCGCGTATTTCTCCGCGGCGACTCGGTAATGCTCGGCTCCCTTGATTTCATAGTTCTTGACCATGTTGATTCTCACGAATAACGCCGTCTGCGCGCCCTGATCGGCAGAGACGGGGCGTGTCTGCGTTCTTTGCGCGATGAGGTATTTGGCGAAGGCCTCGGCCTGCGCCCGATTTTGGATCGCCTTGCCCTGATTGTCGTGCACCAGGCCGTAGAGGTAGGGCTTACGGCCGGTGTCCAGATTAACGTCCTTGTCGGTGAACAGGTCTACTGCCGCCGGATCGTTCGTGGTCAAGAGCGAGGCCACGATGGCGGCCTTCAGGCTGCCACGCGGATCCGTCTGATCGAGCGTCTCCACGGTGAGCGTTCCGTGATCGAAATCGGTTATCACTCGGCTCTTGTAGCCCTGCGTGTATTTGACATAAACAGTCCGGTCCGCCATTTTGGCGTCGTTTTGCCCCCAGCGCTTCTGTACGTTGGCGCGTAGCTGCGCGTAGGCCTCTGCGACTTTTCGCCGCAGTACCTCCAGGTTCGCCTCCATGTCCCGCTTATCCGACGCCACGGCCTGCCCGAGACCCGAGGAGTCCATCGGTTGACCCTTGACTACGTGCTGGACGTTGCTGACTACGACCTTCGAAGTGGCGCAGCTCGCGCTGACGCTGGCCACGGCAAGGGCAACGGCAAGCTTCGCAATGGAACCGGATCGCATGAATACCCCATGGACGCCCGCATTTTTATAAATGTTTGCGAGGTCACTTCGAACTATGCATCGAGAACGTGGTGCGATCAAGCCCCATTGACGCTAACGCTGGCAGCAACTGCGCCAGTAGCTCGGCGGCTTGGCCTAGGCGTGCATAATGTCAAAGGTGCCGTTTTCGAGTGCGAATTTGTCCGCATTATGGTGTGTATTCCGGACGCCCTAACAGCTTCGGCCTTCGGCTCGTCGATTTGAGCCCTTTAGTACCAGGGATCGCGCAGGATAGCCTGTGGATCTGCGGGAACAGTGAGCAAGCGACTTTGAATATACGCCAACTGTGCCAAGCCGGCGGCCTGCACGCTGGGAGTGAACAGCGGATCCTGAAGGTTCGCCTTAGCCAGGTCGTCGCCGCGAATAGCAGCCAGTTTTATCCAACCGTACCCGCGTGCAGGATCAGCAGTCTCCACCCCCCTACCATGTTTAATCATGGCACCCACATTGTTCTCACACAGCGCAACGCCGAGCTTTGCGCCCAACAAATAGATTTGAAGCGCACGACGGTCATCTCTGGCAATGGGCGCGCAACCCTTGTCGTAAATATAGCCGAGATCCACCGCGGAATCGGCATTTCCGTGGTCAAGAGATTCTCTAAAAAGCTTGTCGGCGGTTTGACAATCACGATCCCTGCCCCTGGCGTCATAAAATCGCTTCGCGAATTTCCATAAGAAGAAGCCGTTGGCCGGATCACAGTGCACGGCCCGCTCGACGTAATCGGCTCCTCTTCGAGTGTCGGCTTCTACGTCGATTCCCCGATCGTATACCGATGACAGGTCAATCAAAGACTGACAATTTCCCTGTTGGCTGGCACGTTCCCAAAAACCAATTGCCTTGGAAGTATTCTGCGGAATGGTTGCCGTGAGATCCGCGGGTATCTGGTTGGTGCCGCCCAATTCGGTTGCAAACAAGTAGTTGCGGATCTTGTCGTCGGATGACAGCTCGCCAAGGAGAGTGCTCGCATAGCCATCGCCATTGTCGCTCAAGGTCTTCAGCATTTCGAACGAGGTTTCTGAACTCTGCGGTACACCATCGCCGACGAGATGCAGCTCCGCGAGGATCAACGTGGCTTGTGTGTCGCCCAGCGCGGCTGCCTTGTTCAAAAGTGATAGGGTCTTGCCACTATCACGGGCTATTCCGTAAGCGCCGGCGTGGTATATCGCGGCTTGCTCGATGAGGCAGAGGGTGCACTGATTCTTTCCGCCCTCTTCAAGCCACTCGATACCTTTGCTCGCCGCCTGCTTCTCGCTTCCGCTGAAGGCGGCATCCGCGAGATTAAGGTATGCCCACGGATTGTGCTGGCCAGCCGCCTTTTGAAAGTATTCATAGGCCTTGTCTTTGTTTTGCGGCGCACCGAGGCCATCTCGATACAGCAGCCCCAAGTTGTTGGTTGCCCAGGCGTGGTTTTGGTCGGAGGCTATTTGGTAGTACTTGAGCGCCAACGCATAGTCGGGCTCGCTGCTTTCAAGATGATAATAACGGCCTAGACGGAAAGCGGCTTCGGCATTCCCCTCGTCCACCATTTGCTGCACGACTGCGATTGCCGCATCCAAGGATGGGGTATCGGCCGCAGCGCGCACGGCCTGCATCGCGGCCGAAACCTTTTCTCCGGAGTCCAGAACTACGCGCCGATCGTGCCCAGGATAGAATTTTATGCGGTTTGGGCTGGTGGTCTGCTGAAATGCGACATCTGACGAGAGATGAGGCTGGCTAGCTAAATGCCAGCCGAGCGCAATTAGGACTGCCAAACCCAAGCCGGCCGCCAGCGCGAAACGTGGCTGCGCCCTCTCCCTAGCCGTCACGTCGAGAGGCCTGACAAGCATCCAGCCCATCAAAAAGCCGCCGACCAATCCGCCCAGGTGGGCGGCGTTGTCGGTTCCGTGGTGCGTAAGCCCTGCGATCAGGTTGTACGCGATGAATGCAAAGCCGATTCTTCGCTGGCTGGCTGCGATCGTGGGTGGGACGCCTGAAGCGGGATTCAAGACAAATGCCAAAAGCCCTCCCAAAAGCCCGAAAATGGCACCGGACGCTCCGGCGCTATTGACGTTGGGATGCCACCAAAGGCTTGCCATGCTCCCGCAAAGCCCGGCAAACACATACAGGAGCGCGTAGTGGAGCGAGCCGAACATTCGCTCGATCAGTCGCCCCATGCTCCAAAGCACCCACATATTGAACGCCACGTGCAGAAGACCAAAATGCACGAACATGCAGGTAAATAGGCGCCACCATTCACCGTTCAAAGTCAGGGGACCGAAATTCGAGCCCCACTGTATGATGACGCCCGGTTGAGGGATCAACCACCCGCCGCCTTGGCTTGCAACGAACAGGAACCACGCAATGTTGATTGCGACGAGCGCTGCGGTCACGATCGATTGGGTGCCAAGCTGCTCCATTGATCGGTCGAAGGCGAGTTTCTCGTTATGCACACGCTCGAACTCGGCGCTGCGTGTCGTCGGGAGCATCGAAGCAATCTCCTGCGCAGCCTGTTCATCGCTTGTGCGCAGACGGACAACCTCTATTCGCTCACCTTCCAGACTTTCCAACTTGACTTCAAATTTTACGAGGCGCCCCGCCGCCACGACATTGCGCACCTGATGAAACCCTACTCGAACGAACTGCTTCGCAGGGAACCAGAAATATCGATGTCTGTAGCCGACGATATTTAGGGAGTCTCGGTCCGCCGAAAGCTCGCCCTTTCCGATCCATTTCCATTGGCTCTTGGGCTCGCCCCACGATCGGCCTTGACCAAAGAGCAATTGGATAGGCCAACGAGCGGATGCCGAATGCGTCAGCTCTATATCGGCATTGGGGGTCACTGTGCCTTTCTCCATTTCGGCTGCGGAGCCACTTCGTTCCCTTTATCTGGGCTCGCGTTACGATATCGACAAAGGTACGTACGGATCTGTGACCGTGTTGGGATTTGCTTTCGAGTGTCTGACGCAGCTATCCATTCAGAATGCGGGCTTCATGCTTCCACCGCATCGAGGGCGACGCCGACGTCACTCAGCCCGTTATGCGAAAGTGTGTGGCGGTGCACCAATATAAAGTCGAGGTCGGGAGGTGACGCAACGTAGGATCGCGGATTCTACGGTTTGGCGGCGATGCGGCCGTAGCGCTGTAAAATCGCGCGCAGTTCGTCATGAGGCAGTCCGAAAAGGCGCAAGCCATCGGCTCCCGTCATGGTGGTTGCAGCGACCAGCGCATTCACGATGGCTTCTTCGGTGGCTTCGACCGTACCTTGAAACAGCGGGTCGATCTCCGTGCTGGCCACGGGTGTAATCGGCGACGGCTTAGTCTGGTCGGGATCGTTGGCCGTCCCGGCGGTCGAGAAAGTGACGATCAGATCGCCCGACCCATTGCCTGAATAGGATCCGAGCCGCGCGAGACCCATGGCGGCGCGTTTCGCTAGTCGGGCGAGCTGCACGGGCAGGAGCGGCGCGTCGGTTGCGACGACGATGATGATTGAGCCCGCATCGGACGGCGGCTTTCCGCTGCTGGAGACGCCCGCACACTTCGGCTGTTTATCGGCGGGCGAAAGCCGCGGATCGTAACAAGGCAACCAGCGATTCGAGAGCGCTTCTCCTACCGGAGCACCGGCTATGCGTAACACCTTGCGATCGCCGGTATTGCACTGGACCAATACGCCGACTGTGTAGGGGTGATCGCCCAGATCTACTTTGCGGGAGGCGGTGCCGATGCCGCCTTTGAAACCGAAACAACGCATTCCGGTGCCGCCGCCGACATTGCCTTCGGCGACGGGACCTGTCTTCGCGGCTTGTATGGCGGCGATGGCGGTTTCGGGCTGAACATGAAAGCCCTCGATGTCGTTCAGTTCTCCGTCCCAGGTTTCGGCGACAACCGGATCCGACGCGTGGCCGAATCGTCGCTGACCCCATTGTTGAATGCCGGCGTATACCTGCCCGATTGCATTGGTATTGGTGATGCCGATAGGTCCTTCGACGACGCCGAAATCCTGCAAATAGGATTGGCCGGTCATCTCGCCATTGCCGTTTAGATCGAAGAAACCGCCATAGACGAGATTCGGGTTGGCGCTGCCGCGCGGGAAAATAACGGTCACACCGGTCCGTACGGGTCCAACCCCGACCTTAAGAGGACCTTCGCCGCGGACGATCGAGATTTGGCCGACCTCGACCCCCGTTACATCGGTGATTGTATCGAGTGGCCCCGGCGTTCCCTCGAACGGCACTCCCAAGGCACGCGCGCGCTCTGCATCAGCGGCATGGCCGCCGCTCGCGATGGCGACGCCGACAACGAGTCCGATTGAAAGTCCAAACCATGTTCTCATGTCTTCATCTCCATGCTGGGAAGTTCGCGCATCAAGTCCTTTCTTGCCGTCGGCGTCTCGTCGAGTCCGCGGGCGAGTTGTGAGGTGAAGACGTGGTTCGCGTTTGCGCACGCATACAGCGCATGACAACCGTCATTATCACATTCTTTACGATGCATAATAATAGTCCCATTACTATTATGCGATGGTGAGCTCGGCCAATCCCTTCCCGTATGGATCAACTTATGCCGATATCCAACACGCCTTTGCCAAGGTGCACACGCTGAAATCATGCTCCCATGCGCAGTGAACTCGGCGTCAAGTTTTCTTCGATACAACCGATCGAAAATCGCGTTCAATGTGATCGCGAATCCGCAGGCGCGCCTCCTCATCGAGGGAAGTCGCGTCTAGCAGCAATAGCAGTTGCGCTTTCGTCACGATGCCGCGGATCGCGAGCTCGCGGTTAAACACGATATCTTTCTCGCGCCGCGCTACGTATTTGGCGATGGCCAGATCATGCGGGTCCAGGCAAAGCCCGCTGACGTCCGCAGTATCCCCGGGCGGCAGATTCACCAGCCTTCCTTTCCAGCCTTTGGGCAACGTCGCCGTCTTCTCATCGACTGGGTCCGCGTAATACCCATGTGTTTCATGAAACCGCGAATCCTGTCCGATCATATTCAGCCATTCCGTTCTATCTGGCTTCCTCTTGGCGATCAAATCCACCTCGAACGATCTGAGAATCTCATCGGGCAAATCCGGATGCTTCCCATGTAAGGATTGGCTCCCGATGATAATGAACTGCTTCTCGCCGGTGATTTCGCCGGCGGCTCGCAAAATGTGATCAACCTGTTGCTTCTTCATTGAGGCGCCTGACCACTTCACGCGGCAACAAACCGACATAGGGGGGAGATTGACGAAGCTGATTGGAATGTTCGTCGCGACCTAGCATGGCAGCAAACAATTGGCCGTCATTGGGTTCCTCGAGTAGTCCTTGCCACTCGGCGTAAACCGGACCCCAGACGCCGTTCTTCTGCCACCGGTGCAGATTGCCCAGGCTATGGGCTCGGATGAGTTGCGGGGTAAATCTTGAGGCAACCTCGGCCGCGAGCTTTCTCTTGAGCTCATCCAGCACTTCGTGCGATGAGGCGGAGTTGTCGATCGGGCGAATACCGCGTTCGTTGAGCTCCAGGTAATCTCCTTCGCCAATGCCCCAAGATTGAAGACTCGTCTTCGGAACGATTACGCCGAGCGAACTACCGATGCGGCGCAGGATGACTTTCATATCGATTATTATAATGCATTATAACCATCATGGAAAGCAACGCCATCGGCAAGAACGGGCAGATAAAGTGAGCCGCAGAGCGGAGCGCTTTGCTTGTCGCACCGGCCACTTGCGGCATGAGGAAGACACCGCGAGAACCGCGGCGCGCCCCAAGGACAACAACGCGCGAGCCGCCCGTTCACTCGGCGTCCTTGTCTGGTGGTATGGCTGACTCGCAACAAAATTCATTGCCGAGACCACACCAAAGAAGCGCTGAGATGCTCAGGAAGCAGGACATGTCTCTTCAGTGTCATTGCGATGCAGCATAGACGTAAGTGTCATCGACATTGGCGTCTAGCGAGGCGTAGCATGGCCAACAACGATGACCCATCGGTCGCCGGCGCAGGGAGTCTTGGTCGCCGGAGCACGAGCGCTGCAACAATCCCAAACCGTCAGTGGCACGGTCAAAGCGTTAGGAGGCTATTCATGATTCCCCATCACCGCCTTGATCTTTGCCTGCAGGCCGCTGTGCCGAGGATCGTTGCATTCGTCCTCATCATCCTTGCACTAGGTACGACGCGCGGCGAAGCCGCATCGGTTGGCGCCTACACTAACGAGCAAGCCTCGCGTGGGACCGCCGTCTACAGCCAGTACTGCGCTGTATGCCACGGCGCGGATCTGCAGGGCGAAGCGGGGACTCCTCTCATGGGCCGGACATTCTTACAGGCCTATGGCGCGGGAACGGCCGCGCAATTGTATGACTTTCTCAGCCGCCAGATGCCCTTGAACGCGCCCGGGAGCTTGAGCCCCTCGCAATATCTCGACGTGACGGCCTTTATTCTCGAGCGCAACGGTCTTCCCCCCGGCGCAGCACCCCTCACCGCCCAATCACTCGATCAAGTGAGCCTGAAGGGGATGCGCTTGGCAGGGGCTGGGGGCTCATCCAATACCGACGAGATCGTGCGCGTGGCACCGCCGACCCGCACCGTTTACGCGCAGCTTCCTGCCGGGGCGAACGTCAACATCAGCGATTCGATGATGCAGAACGCCGGGTCCGATGACAACAATTGGCTCTTGCATGGGCGCACGTATGACAACCAGCGATATTCTCCCCTCAAGCAGATCACTGCCGAGAACGTGAGCTCGCTGACGCCGGTGGCGTTGGTGCAGACCGGCATGACGGCAAGCTTCGAGTCGACGCCGATTGTCGTGAACGGCGTGATGTACTTCACCACCCCTGTCGTCGATCACAAGATGAAGATTCTCGCGGTCAATGCCGCGACCGGGGAGCGGCTCTGGGACGTTACCTATAACCTCGGCTCATTCCAGATTTGCTGCGGTCCCGTGAACCGCGGCGTGGCGGTCGGCTACGGCAAGGTCTACGTGGTGACCCTGGACGATCACTTGTTGGCGCTCGATGCGGCCGACGGCCACACCGTTTGGGATGCGGCCATCGTCAGCGCGCAAAACGGCTATTCGGAGACGCTCGCGCCGCAAATATTTGACGGCATGGTCATCGTCGGCAGTGCAGGCGGCGAATGGGCGTTGCGCGGCTTCGTCGCGGCTTATGACGCCACGGATGGAAAGCAGCGCTGGCGTTGGAATTCGACGGATCCGAAAACCTACTCGGGAAACTCCTGGGAGAGCGGCGGCGCCATGGTGTGGACTACGCCCGCCATCGATCCGAAGCTCGGACTCCTCATCTTCAGCACGGGTAACCCAAACCCCGACCTCGATGGGACTATCCGCCAGGGGGACAACCTCTACAGCGACAGCATCGTCGCACTCGATGTGCACTCAGGCGCGCTCAAGTGGTACTACCAGGAGGTCAAGCACGATGTATGGGACTACGACGCCGTCAGCAATGTCGTGCTCTTCGATGTGCATCAGAACGGCGCGGTGATTCCGGCGGCCGCCGAGGCGGGAAAGGTGGGCTGGGTATTCATACTTGACCGGCGCACGGGCAAGCTGATCCGCAAGTCCGACCCTTACGTCATGATGTCGAAGAACATGTTTTCGACGCCCACCCGCGAAGGCGTGGATATGCTGCCCGGTGCCAATGGTGGGGCGGAGTGGTCGCCGCCCGCGTATTCGCCTGAAACGCACTATCTTTACATCATGGCGATGGACCAGTTGATGCGCTTCACGACCAAGCCGACGGAGAGTGCGCCAGGTCTCATCCGACTCGGCAGCGCATTCATGAATATCGCGCCGGGTGGGGTCCAGGATGGTCCCTTCGTCGCGGTGGATGTCGAGACAGGCAAGGTCGCCTGGCAGTACAAAACCCCGCAGCCCTTGATCGGCGGGGTACTGGCGACGGCCGGAAACCTCGTGTTCATGGGCGAAGGCAGTGGCTGGCTGGACGCGTTCAATGCCAAATCCGGTGAGCGCGTGTGGCGCTATAACCTCGGTGCCGGCGTCAACGCTCCGCCGATCACGTACCAGGTGAATGGCGAGCAGTACCTCGCAGTGGCCGCCGGGGGCAACTTTCAATTGGGATACTCCTACGGCGATACGCTTGCCATCTTCAAGCTACCCTCTGCGGTGAGCGGCGCGCACTGATTCACTCGATGCCCTTTAGACGCTGACCAGAGGCATCTTTGCGAGAAGCTTATCGAGCGTAACCGGATAGTCGCGCACCCGTACGCCGGTCGCGTGATAGATCGCGTTAGCGACGGCCGCGGCCACGCCGCAGATCCCGAGCTCCCCTACTCCCTTGGCCTTCATCGGGTTCGCCACCGGATCGGTCTCGTCGAGGAAGATCACCTCTTGGTGCGGAATGTCGGCATGGACGGGCACTTCGTAGCCGGCGAGATCGTGATTGACGAAGAAACCCAGCCGCTTGTCAACCGCGAGCGCTTCCATGAGCGCGCCGCCGACCCCCATGGTCATCGCGCCGATCACCTGACTGCGAGCCGTCTTTGGATTCAGGATACGGCCGGCCGCGCAGACAGCAAGCATGCGCCGCACACGAATCTCCGCCGTCAGGGCATCAACGCCGACTTCGACGAAATGCGCGCCGAAGGTCGTTTCCGAGTACGTCTTGTCGAGGTTGCCGTATTCGATGGCATCTTCCGCGGTGAGACCGGCCTGCCCCGCGGCTTGCCCGAGGGGAAGGCTGCGAGCACCCGAGCTCACTTGGCCGTCCGCGAACGCTGTATCAGCGGCGTCGAAGCCGAGCTTCTGCGCCACGGCTTCGCGCAGCTTGACGCAAGCCGCGAAGACGCCGGACGTGGAGTTGGTGGCGCCGAATTGCCCGCCGGAACCGCACGACGCCGGGAAGGTGGTATCACCCAGGCGGACCACGACCTTGTCGAGCGGCACGCCCATCATCTCCGCCGCGGTCTGCGCGATGATCGTGTAGCTGCCCGTGCCGATGTCGGTCATGTCGGTTTCGACCGTCACGACGCCGCGATCGTCGAGTCGGACGCGTGCGGCCGACTTGTGGATCACGTTGCCGCGGATAGCCGCGGCGACACCGCTGCCGACGAACCAACGCCCTTCGCGCGTGGCGGCGGGCTGTGGATTGCGCCTGCTCCATCCGAAGCGGTCCGCACCAACCTGCAGACATTGAACAAGGGCGCGCCGCGAGAAGAGCCGCTTGGGATTCTCGGGATCGACCTGCGTGTCGTTGCGGATCCGGAATGCGACGGGATCCATGGCAAGCTTCCCGGCCATTTCGTCGATCGCGATCTCCAGCGCCATCAGGCCGGTCGCCTCACCCGGCGCGCGCATCGAATTGCCCTCGGCAAGATCGAGAACGGCGAGCCGCGTGGCCGTCATCCGGTTCGCGCCAGCATAGAGGAGGCGAGTCGGGTTGACCGCGCCGTCGGCCTTACCGCCCGCCAGGTTGCCAGACCAACACTCATGGCCGATGGCTGTGATGTCGCCGTCGCGTGTGACGCCGATGCGGATGCGTTGGATCGTGGCGGGTCGATGCGTCGTGTTGTTGGGTATCAACGGCCGCGTCAGTGCCACCTTCACCGGCCGCCCGGCCGCACGGGCGCCGAGAGCCGCGAGGACTGCGTCGGAACGCACCCACAGCTTGCTGCCGAAGCCGCCCCCGATGTAAGGCGAGATCAGGCGGACATTTTCCTTCGGGATGCCAAGCGTCTGTGCCAGGTCACCCCGGCTCTGGTCGAGCATTTGGGTCGAGGTCCAGACCGTGACCTTGCCCCCGCTCCAGCTCGCCATCGACGCGTGCGGCTCCATCATCGAGTGACTGTGATCCGGCGTCGTATAGGTGGAATCGAGCTGGACCGGCGCCGCGGCGAACGCGCCGGCAAAATCACCCACCTCAGTATCCGGTGCGCCGCCCGTGGTGCCTGTGGGCTTGGTCGCCGAGTCTTTCGCTGCGACGAGGTCGAATGATCCTCGAGACCTGACGTAGTCAACGCGGACCAGCTGCGCGGCGGCGCGCGCTTGCTCGAACGTCTCTGCCACCACCAGCGCTATCGCCTGGTGGTAGTGTTGGATTTCGGGGTCCGCGAGCAGCCTGGCGGTGTTGCGCTCGGCCCTGCCGAGCGGCCCGGCACTTCTCGCCGTCACAATGACCAGCACACCGGGCGCAGACCTGGCGGCGGCCAGATCCATGGACGCTATCCGGCCCTTTGCGATCGCCGACCCGATCACGTACCCATAGGCCGGGTTGGGCGCGACGTCGTGCCACTCATAGGCGTAGGGCGCGGTGCCGGTAGTCTTTCGCGGCCCGTCGATCCGATCGATCGGTTGGCCGATCACCTTGAGTTGGTCGATCGGATTGGTACTCGCGGGGGTGTCAAACTTCATGCGTTACCCTTCGCTTCGGCCAGCACCGCCGCGAGCGTGCGCTCGGCAAGGGGCACTTTGAATGCGTTCTCGGGAGTCGTGCGAGCACCCATGAGCAGTTGGGCCGTCACCGCCCTGGCGCCGCGCGGCATCTGGCCCTCGGCAGCCTCGACGCGCCAGGGCTTGTGCGCTACGCCACCTAACGCGACGCGGCCGCTGCCGTCGCGCTGGACGATGACGGCGACCGAGACCAGAGCGAATGCATAAGAGGCGCGGTCGCGCACTTTGCGGTAAATGTGTGTGCCGCCGATGGGTTTGGGCAAGGTCACCGCCGTGATGAGTTCACCCGCAGCCAACACGGTCTCGATCTGCGGTGTCTCGCCGGGAAGCCGATGGAACTCGGCGATGGGAATTGTTCGCGTCGAGCCATCTGACCGGATGGTTTCCACCGTCGCGTCGAGCGCGCGCATCGCAACGGCCATATCGCTCGGATGGGTCGCGATGCAAGCGTCGCTCACGCCAATGACCGCATGCCCGCGGCTGAAACCCCCAATCGCGCTGCAGCCGCTGCCGGGCACCCGCTTGTTGCAAGGCTGGTTGGTGTCATAGAAATAGGGGCAACGGGTCCGCTGCATCAGGTTGCCTCCGGTCGTTGCTGCGTTACGCAACTGACCCGAGGCGCCGGCGAGGAGCGCACGTGATAACACGCCATAGTCGCGCCGCACGCGCGGATCGGCGGCGAGATCCGTGTTGCGCACCAACGCACCGATGCGCAGCCCGCCTTCTGGGGTGGCCTCGATCTTGTCCAGCGCGAGGCCGTTCACGTCGATGAGATGCGCCGGTGTCTCAATCTCGTTCTTCATCAGGTCGAGCAGATTCGTGCCGCCCGCGATGAACTTGGTCCCCGGCGTCTGCGCCGCGGCCGCCACAGCCTCGGCCGGAGAGCCCGCGCGTTCGTAGGTGAAGGACTTCATGCGTTCCTCCAGGGGACATCGGTGATGGCATCGACAATGTTGGAATACGCTCCGCAGCGGCAGATGTTGCCGCTCATGCGCTCGCGTATCTCTTCGGGCGTAGCCTGCGGCGGCGCGGTGAGGTCGGCGCTGACGAGGCTCGGGATGCCGGCCTTGATCTCGCCGAGCACCGCCACGGCCGAGCAGATCTGCCCGGGCGTGCAATAGCCGCACTGGTAGCCGTCGTGCTTCACGAAAGAAGCCTGCATCGGGTGCAAGTTCCCCGGCGTGCCCAGCCCCTCGATAGTCGTGATCGCACGACGCTCCTGCATGACCGCCAGCGTCAGGCACGAAAGTACCCGGCGGCCGTCGGCGATCACCGTGCAGGCGCCGCATTGACCGTGATCGCAGCCCTTCTTGCTGCCGGTGAGGTGCAGGTGCTCGCGCAGCGCGTCCAGCAGCGTGGTCCGGGTGTCGAGACTGAGCGTCCGGACGTTGCCGTTGACCTGCAGCGTCACCTGAGAGACGACGGGCACCCCGGCTGGGGGAGGCTCGGGAGCAGCCACCGTGGATGGCAGCGTCGCCGCCACCACCGATGTGGCCCCAGCGATGAGAAAATCACGCCGGGTCAGATTGATGTCGGTGGAATTACTCATCTATTGCCGTTGATGACAGGTCGCTACGCGACGGCGCCGTCTGCGATGATTCGTCGTTGCGGCATGGCTCGCGCATTTTGATTCTCTCCTGCATGCACTGGATCGGCAATGAAAGAGTGTTCACCGGACGAATTACCGCACGGTTACCGAATGCTCGCGCCGGATTACATTTGAAATCAACGGCCGCCCTCCCATCGCCGCGAACGGTGGATCGAGGTACGAGAATTTATGTAAATCGCAGTGCACAAGGCAAATTGGACATCAAAGCCTAACGACAATCAGCGCACCGATGCAGGAAGATCAGCCGCTACGAAGCTTGGATACCCGCGCCGCCTTGGCGCTTGCCGCGGCCGCCTGGTATTGCGCATCGGCTTGATCTTTGCACGGTTGCTGAGCGTCGGGTGCGAGCAATAGGCACTTCTCGATCGCGACCTTATGATCTCCGTCGGCATTCGCCATGGCGACATCGAAGTTGCCGGTCACACGCGCGACCGTAACGTTCTTCGAGTCGGCGCCGTCCTGCTTCAGGGCATTCTTGACGTCCTTACGTGCCTCGATGCGTGCGTCGTCGACTTCCTTCTGCGCATCCGCTTGGGCCTTCGCCACATCCTCTTCGGTGACGGGGGCGGCTGCGTGATGGCAGCCGGCGAACAGGCCCGAGCAGAGCATGAGGCCGGTTAAAAGGACGGGTATAGATTGTTCTTGTCGCACTTCGCTCTCCTTTCCGTGGCGTTGACCATACCTTAGAAATAGGAGGTTCCGCACACAAGCTGCATTTGGCTGTGGCGCGTGTCAGCCGATTCCTGCAGGGGCGCCTACCGCGACCAGGATTCTTTTGATACCACGCTTGCAGGTAGGCCACTCGAACATCATAATTGACCATAAAATATTAGTATAATCAAACGCTTATGTGAATACTTTCACATCTACTTCGCACCGCGTCTAGTATTGGGAGTCTTCATTCAAACCGAGCAATTTTGTGTCTAAGGTAGAACGCGATATGAGACTCACGCATACGGAGCCGTCGATGCTGTCTCAAGGCGAACGTTTCTGCCGGAGCACGATTGATAGCGCGCGATCCATCAAATATCCCAATCCGAAAGCAATCAACGCCTGAATAGCACCGCCGATCGGGTCGGCTGCCCGGTGCACAAGACTGGGTGCAAACATTAGAAGAAGCGCATAAGCGATCCATACCACCATCAACGCGCGACCCAAGTTTAGCAGAGCGATCATATAGTCATTCCTTGACGATTTGGTAATTTCCCTTCTATAACACAACACCTACATGCAACACCGACCGAAGTCTACGCAATGTGCTCGGTCTTCGCCAACTCCGCATCGATAGCGGCAACCAGCCGTGGATCGTCCGCCGCGACGTCGGGTGCAAAACGGGCAACTACTTCGCCTTTGCGGCTGAGCAAAAATTTTTCGAAGTTCCAAAGCACGCCGACAGGATCTTGCGCAGCGATCCCATAGCCCTTCAGCCTCTCGCGGAAGGGCCCGTCTCCGGTTGCCGTCGGCTGCGCCGCAGTTAAACCTGCGTACAAGGGATGCTGATCGACGCCGACCACTGAGATTTTCGAGAACAGCGGGAAATGCACGTCGTAGTTGATCGAACAGAAATTGACGATCTCGCCGTCGCTTCCCGGTTCTTGGCCCATGAAGTTATTTGCCGGAAAACCCAGGATTTCCAAACCGTCAGCATGCTTGCGCTGGTATAGGGATTCCAAACCGGCATATTGCGGCGTCAGGCCGCATTTGGAAGCGACGTTGACTACGAGCAGCACGCGGCCGCGGTAATCGGCGAGCCGGCCGGGAGAGCCGTCGATCCGCCGTAGGGGAACATCGTATAGCGATTGATTCATGAGGTAACACTCTGTTGACGCGGACTTGGCCACGATTGTACGTCAAAGCGGTCGCGGTGAGCGCAGACAATCACCGCGGAGAGTGTTGGAGTAAACTACGCCGCCAATGGACACCCTCCTCAGCATGAAAGTCTTTCGACAGGTCGTCGAGTCGGGTAGCTTTGTGGGGGCTGCCGAGCGGTTGAATATTTCCACCGCGATGACGAGCAAGCACCTCATGAACCTCGAGAAGCATCTGGGCACCCGCCTGCTCAATCGAAGCAGCCGCAACTCGAGCCTTACCGAGTCCGGCAAACTGTTCTTCGAGCGCTGCAAGGTCATTCTTGAAGAAGTGGCCGAGGCGGAATTGGCCGTAGGATCCGTGACCGGCGTGCCTCGCGGCACGCTGCGGGTGACCGCTCCCTCCTGGGGCGCGACTCGGTCAATGGTGGACCTGCTCGCTTCCTACCGGCAACGCTATCCGGAGGTCGTCGTGGACATGTCATTCGAAGACCGGTTCGTCAACCTCGTTGCGGACGGCTACGATCTTGCCCTACGCGCCACCGCAGATCCGCTTCCGGCCGGACTGATCGCTCGTCCCCTGCGATTGATGCCGTTCGTCATCGCTTCCTCGAAGGAATATCTGAGGCGTTGTGGTACTCCGCAATCTCCCGAAGATCTCGCCAACCACGACTGCGTCATGATCGGCAATGGACAGTCGTGGCCCCTTACGGGCCCGGACGGCAGCATCGAAGCCCCGGTGCGGGTGGTACTTCGCTTCGGATCGATGTCGATCGCGGTCGCTCATGCCGTCTGCGCCGGCATAGGTCTCGCCGCACTGCCGCGCATGACCCTTGAAGACCCTATGTTCAAGGACGCGCTGTGTCCCGTTCTGACCAAGTATCCGCTCAAACAGCCGCACATGTACGCAGTCTACGTCAGTCGCACACATCTGCCGCTCAAGATACGCACCTTCGTCGATCACTTGGTCGCATTCTCCCAGATACCGCGTCCGTGGCACGACGCGGAGCCTGCTTGAAGTCACAGCCGATCTGAAACGCCGGTACAGGCTGCTCGCCGTGAGTTCAACGAGGCATCCGGTTTCCTATCACGAAACGCTGCGTCAACCAAAGACTGATTGTTCACGGCGGAGTACGAAAATAGACTGAGTGCCAATGAATGCACAAGACCCACTCCTCTGATGTTGGCGCTCGGTCACAGCGATGGCAACCACGAAAATGAGCGCCGTCGCTGGGAAGGAGACTTCACATGCGTGCCCTGGTGTGGATTGCGGTGGCCTTTTTGATCGCGATATTCGCCGTCATTGCGCTGGGCAGACTTGCCATCCACATCATCTGCACCCATGACTCACCCGAGTGAGATGATGTAAATACATGGACAAGCTTCAAGAACTCGGGTTTCGTCTCGACGAGGTAGCTCGTCTCTACACCAGAAGATTTGAGCAGCGAGCTCAAACACTGTCTCTCCAGCTGGCACAATGCAAAGCCTTGGTCCTCCTCGCGGAAAACGAGGGTGTCAGCCAGACGCGCTTGTCGCAAATCAGCGAGATCGATCCCGTGCGCCTTGTACGTATCTTGGACCGGCTGGAAGCCGGTGGATGGGCGCAGCGTCGCCGGCAACCGGGCGATCGTCGAGCGAGGTCTCTGGCAGTCACAGAAAACGCGAAACCCGTGCTCAAGCTCATATGGAACGTCATCAGCGACACATACATCGAAGCCCTGCAAGGCGTGTCGATCGAGGAGATCGGGACCACGATGAAAGTGCTTACGCGCGTTCACTCGAATCTGTCAACAACTATCAACGCTGACTCTCCGCAAAGTGTGCGATGAACTGATCGTCCGTAGGACATTTCAAGTCGCGCGCCACTAATTCTTCACGCGCGCGATTGTCGACCGCGGACGAATGACCAAATGTCGTCCAGAGACGTCCGGCGCTGGCGCAGTCGTATCCGTATTGGAAGAGAGCCTTCACGGCCGCTACATCGAATGCCAATGTGCCCCGATACGGATAGCTCGCCGGAATCGCGGAGTAGTTGAGTTCGATTCCGCGTTGCTCCGTCCGGGCCGCCGTCAATTCGAGCGTCGTCCTGAGGGTTCCACTAAGGCCGGCGATGATGCTGCGAGTCAGGATCGACGTCGCTCTGCGCCGGGTGCCGCGCACCGGCTCCGTCAGTTGTGTATCGATCAGCACATAGACGGTGTTGGGTGGCGTCCCGCGCGCATCCTGCGGTAATTCCTGCGGGGCAGGTTCGACAAAGAACGGAGAGAAAAAATCGCTGTCAACGTGAGTCTCGTCCCGCAAAGTGTTGTCGCCGGGCACCTTGATCACGACCGGGGGAAATATCCCGGGCACGCTTGCCGCGGCCACCAGCACGTCGCAAAATAAGGCCCTGGCATTCGGGCCACCGTTCATCGCGATGGCGCCGAGGTCCCAAATGGTGGGCTCCGCTGTTTCCAGGTTGGTCGTAGCGACCAGGAGCAAACGTCCCCTACTCGCCTCGCGGGCGACGGCCGAAATCAAAGCATCCGTTGCAAACCGATCCACGAGTTGCCGCAATGGCAGTCCGCGATACAGGCTCGAACCGAATACCGCGCCGAGTCCGCGCGACTGCAGCACATGCTCGCTCACACCCGTGGTGTAGATCTCTGCCAGCTCTCGATCCCAGGCCGGCCCCAGAAAGGCGTAGGGCGCGATGAGCGCGCCCGCGCTGACCCCGGTCACGACCGCGAACTCAGGCCGCCGGCCTGACTGCGTCAGTCCGACGAGGGCGCCCGCACCGAAGGCGCCGCCGGCACCGCCTCCCGAAAGCGCGAGGATACGGATCGGCTCTCCGGGTAGATGCGTCTGAAGGTGCCGTGCAATGGATGCGGATGGAATCTGCAGGTAGTGATTGTCCGGCGTCAAAGTGCGGATAGGCGCTGGAAATTCCAGCGATGAGCCATCGCTGAACGCCTCACTGGGTTCTCGGGAAGCCAGGTGAACGCAGCCTGGCAAGGAGACCCCGCAGATACAGAAAGCGGCCATCATAGCTCGCCGTCCACCGACCAAACGGTCTCGTGCCGACTCTACGAATGACTTGAACGTGTATTCCATGACGACATCTGCAACGCCAGTGACCGTCGAAGTGCGCCGATCACAGCCGTTGACAACTTGGAGTCAATGTAGTTGCCCAGGCAACGTGTGCACAACGCGTGTCTTGTTGATGAAGTGTTTCGCAGCGGTAAACGCACCGGGATCATTTCCTTACATGAAATGAAGTATCAACAGGACACGCGTTGTTCAGTCCGCTGACGCTCAATAGACTGGAAACTTCGCGTGTGATCCATTCGGCACTTTGTGTTCCTTGCATATCCCCTCACGACCGCGGTACGGCGTCACCGCCGGCCAACCCTATTCTCACTGTTTACTGCCGCGAAACGCTGCGTCAACGAAGGCCTGATTGTTCATGGCAGGGTGCAGAAATACACTGAGCGCACTCCCCTTGACCGGCGATGTTCTTCACGTTGGTTGCGTCTCGCACGCCCCATTGGATGGGATCACCGCAAATGCGGAAATCTGCAATTTCTATTACCGGCGAGTGCCGGTGAGGTTTAAATGAACGACACAGCACTGGATAGTCCGACACTCAAAGTCTCGGCACCGCAGGAACAGCCCTCCGAGCGGGCGGACCAACAGCCCTCTAAGCCCGCAGACCCGGTCGCTGCGCCGGAAAAAGCGAAGGAGAAATCGGCTCGTCCCGGGGTCCGGCGGACGCTGTTCGCTCTGCTGCCCCTCGCGCTGATCGGTGGCGGCTATTGGTACGTGACCGGCGGTCGTGTCATGTCCACGGATGACGCCTATGTCGAAGCGGACAAGGTCGGTCTGTCCACCGATGTTTCCGGCATCGTCAAGACCGTCGCAGTCGTCGAGAACCAGAAGGTTGACGCCGGCGAGATCTTGTTTCGCCTGGACGACCTTCCGTTCCAGTTGACCCTGCGACGCGCCGAAGCACAGGCCGGCATGGTCCGGGATTCCCTGAATGCGCTCAAGGCGAGTTACCGGGATATGCAGGCGCAGATCAAACAGGCGCACAACGATATCGATTATTTCGACGTGGAATATCGGCGTCAACAGGGCCTCCTGCACGAGCATGTAGCGTCTGAAACCACTTTCGATACAGCGCAGCGAAACCTGCAGAACGCGCAGCAGAAGCTCGCCTCGGTCACCCAACAGCTGGCAGAGATCGCCGCCAATCTGGATGGCGATCCCGATGGTCCGGTCGAGCGCAACCCCCGCTACCTCGAGGCAGTGGCGCAACGGGATGAGGCGGCGCGTCAACTCGCTCACACCGTCGTCAGGGCACCGTTCGCCGGCATGGTGACGGATGTGCCCTCGATTGCGCCGGGCAAGTACCTTGCAGCCTCGACGACTGCCTTCTATCTGGTTGCCACGGATCATGTCTGGGTCGATGCGAACCCGAAAGAGACGGAACTGACATATGTACGCTCCGCCCAGCCCGTGACGGTGACGGTGGATACCTATCCGAATGCACAATGGAAGGGCACTGTTCAGAGCATCAGCCCAGCGGCGGCGCAGGAGTTCTCGCTTCTGCCGGCGCAGAACACCAGCGGCAATTGGGTGAAAGTCGTGCAGCGAATCCCGATGCGCGTCCGTGTCGACACGAACGATCGAAATCTGCCGCCGCTGCGCGCCGGGATGAGCGTGGAAGTCAACGTGGACACCGGGCATGCGCGGGGCTTGCCGCATTTCCTGGCCACCCTGTTTGGCCATTCCCGGCGGCAATCGTGATGGCCGAGGCGAACACACCGGCTGTCGGCAACCGGGGGGCGATCACCGTCTGCGTCATACTCGCGACGCTCATGCAGGCGCTCGATACGACCATCGCCAACGTGGCGCTGCCCTATATGCAAGGGAGCGTTTCGGCAAGCCAGGACGAGATAGCCTGGGTGCTGACCTCCTACATCGTCGCCGCCGCGATCATGACTCCCCCCACCGGCTACCTGGCCGGGCGGTTCGGGATCAAGCGTGTTTTCCTCGTCTCCATCGCCGGCTTCACGGTCGCTTCGATGCTGTGCGGCATGGCTCAGTCCATCGTTCAGATCGTACTGTTTCGGGTCCTGCAAGGCATGTTTGGCGCCGCCCTGGTCCCGCTCTCGCAAACGGTGCTGATGAACATCAATTCGAAGGAACGGCAGGGATCTGCAATCGCTCTGTGGGGCGTCGCGGTGATGGCCGGTCCGGTCCTGGGTCCGGTGCTCGGGGGTTGGCTGACCGCCTCCTATAGCTGGCGTTTTGTCTTCTACATCAACCTGCCGATCGGCATCCTCGCCTTCCTCGGCATCTCGACCTTTCTTTCCGACACGCCGCGCGACACGGTGAGGAAGCTCGATTGGTTCGGCTTCGCAACCCTGAGCCTGGCGATCGGCGCCTGGCAGGTCGTGTTGGACCGCGGCGAAGAACTCGACTGGTTCGGCTCCAGCGAGATCGTGATCGAGGCCATCATCGGCGCCTCGGCGCTCTACCTGTTCCTCGCTCATACCTTCACCGCCAAGGAACCCTTTGTGAGACCGGCGCTGTTTCGAGACCGCAACTTCACGGCGGGAATCCTATTCGGCGCGATCGTCGGCCTCACCTATTACGCCTCGCTGGCGTTGCAGCCGCCCTATCTGCAGAATCTGATGAATTATCCCATCGTCAGCGCCGGCTTGGTGCTTGGCCCTCGCGGTGTCGGCACCATGGCCGCCTTTATGATCGTGGGAAAGCTGATCGGGCGGATCGAGATACGCCTGCTTCTCAGCGTCGGCCTTGGGCTCACGGCCTGGTGTTTCTACTTGATGACGCACTGGACGCCGGACGTCTCTCAGACGACCATCATCGTCGTTGGCGTGGTCCAGGGCATTGGGCTCGGCTTTCTCTTCGTGCCGCTGAGCGTGGTGACCCTGTCGACCCTGCCGCCGGAGCGGCGGGCGGAAGGCGCCGGCATTTACAGCCTATTGCGCAACATCGGCTCCAGCGTCGGCATTTCGGTGGTGAACAGCCTGTTGACGCGCAACACACAGGTGAATCACGCCGCGATCGTGAACTCCGTGACGCCCGTGAACCGGATGTTCGAGGACCCGATGATCGCGCAGTACTGGAACCCGCTGACGGCCGCGGGACGCGCCGCGCTCGACGCCGTCGTGACACGGCAGGCCCAGATCATCGCCTACATCGACGATTACAAGCTGCTGATGATCGCGACGCTCGCCGTGGTCCCGCTGCTGATCGTCTTCCAGAAGTCGTCCAGCGATGCCGACGCCGATCACGTGGTCATGGGGGAATGATGTTCTCGGATGAATCGAATTGCAGAGGTACTTGGACACTCCACGGTGCGGCGCGCGTCATTGGCGTCCTTCTCGCGCTGGGGTTACCCGGTTGCGTCGTGGGTCCCGATTTCAAACCGCCCGCGGCGCCCTCCACCACTCACTACACCTCGCCTGATGAGGTGTCGGCACCCGACGGTGACCCCGGGCCGGCAGCGCCGCGGCAAACCATCGAGCTGGGCGAGAAGGTAGCGGTCGACTGGTGGACGCTGTTCCAATCGCCGGATTTGGACCAGCTCGTGAAACAGGCAGTCGCCGGCAGCCGCACCCTGGAAAGCGCAAAGGCCCGGCTGGCACAGGCTCGGGAAGCCGTCGCGGCCGCCTCGAGCGCGCTTTACCCGCAGATCGATCTCAGTGCCGGCGCGGCGCGAGAGAAAATCAGCGCGAGCCAGTTTGGCTTGGGGCCCGCCGCATTTCCCCTTCCGCCGAACTTCAACGTCTTACAGGTGGGAGCTTCCGCAAGCTACGCGCTCGACATCTTCGGCGGTACGCGTCGCGGAATCGAGCAGCAGTCTGCATTGGCCGACTACCAGCACGACGAGCTCGACGCGGCGTATTTGACTCTCACGGGCGATACAGTGACCCAGGCGATCCAGGTGGCCACTGTCCGCGCCCAGCTCAAAGCCGTCGGCGACATTGTGGACATCGATCGGCAAAATCTGGATCTCGTGCGCAAAGAGCGCCAAGCAGGCTCAGTCCCCGATAGTGATGTGGTCCTCGCCGAAAGCCAGCTTGCACAAGATGAAACAGCGGAGCCTGGGCTCGACCAGCAGCTGAGCGCGGCCAAGCACGCATTAGCCGTCCTGCTCGGCCGCGCGCCCGGTGATTGGCTGGCGCCGGACTTTGATTTAGCGTCCCTGACGCTTCCGATTCAACTACCCGTCAGCCTGCCGTCGGAACTCGTCCACCAGCGTCCGGACATCCGCGCGGCCGAAGCACAACTTCATGCCGCCAGTGCACAGATTGGAATCGCGACGGCGCAGCTCTACCCGGCCATCACGCTATCGAGCGGAATCAGCTCCACGTCGCTGAACGGAGGAAGTCTGTTCAACACGGGAGGACTCGTATGGAGCATCGCAGCCGGCCTCACGCAACCAATCTTCGATGGCGGCATGCGACGGGCCGAACGGCGGGCGTCGCTCGCGGCGTTCAGGGCCTCCGCCGCCGACTACCAACAGACCGTGTTACTGGCCTTTGGGCAAATCGCCGATATTATGCAGGCTCTCGCCAACGATGCGCGCCTTTTGGCAACGCAGCAGCGCGCGCTCGACATGGCTTCGGAATCCGTGCGTTTGCAGCGTATCAGCTACACTCAGGGCGGCAGCGGACTTCTGAACCTGCTGGATGCGCAACGCCAGTATCAGCAGGCACGACTGGGCTTTGTGCGAGCACAAGCTCAGCGTTACCAGGACACGATCCAGCTCCTGGTGGCCATGGGCGGCGGTTGGTGGGATGCCAAACTGAGCGCAGCCAACGCACACTCTGAACGCCCGATGGTACGGTGAATGGCGAGGGTCGGCGTTTACTGAAGTGAAACGCTGCATAAATGAAACGTGGATTGTTGGACCCGTCGCCGCCGAATAAAGTCCGCACATGGACGACAATGTTGTGTGCCGAAGCGTTGTCCGCCCTGAACGATCGCAATCTCCCATCCTGACCGCGATTGTTCTTTTTCCAACCGGAAGGGAGTAATCCCTTCCGGTTGATTTTCGGCGGCGAGGTAAACCATGTCGGGTATGGACACTCTGCTCAGCATGAAAGTGTTCCGGCAAGTTGTCGAGTCGGGAAGTTTTGTGGGAGCCGCCGAGCGGTTGAGTCTGTCCACCGCGATGACCAGCAAGCACCTGATGTTTCTCGAGAAGCATTTGGGATCCCGCCTGCTCAATCGCAGCAGCCGGCGGCTGAGCCTTACCGAGTCCGGAAAACTGTACTTCGAACGATGCAAGGTCATCCTCCAAGAACTCGAAGAGGCGGAACTGGCGGTCGGGTCCGTGAGCGGCGTGCCCCGAGGGACGCTGCGGGTGACCGCTCCATCCTGGTTTGCTGCCCGCCGCATGGTGGATATGATTGCCGCCTACCGGCAACTCTATCCGGAAGTCGTGGTGGACATTTCGTTCGAAGATCGCTTCGTGGATCTGATCGAGGAGGGGTACGATCTTGCGCTACGCACGACGGGAGACGAGCCTCCAGCCGGGCTGATCGCACGTCCTCTGCGGCCAATGCCGTTCGTCATCGCCGCCTCGCGTGAATATCTGAAACGCTGTGGCATTCCGCAATCTCCTGCGGATCTCGCCCAGCACGACAGCATCATGATCGGCAATGGACAGTCCTGGTCCCTTGCAGGGCTGAACGGCGATATCGAAGTCCCGGCGCGTGTGGTGCTGCGCTTCGGGTCAATGACGGTCGCGGTTGCACACGCCGTCTCCGCCGGCATGGGTCTCGCCTCGCTGCCGCGCAGCATGTTTGAAGAGAGCGCGTTCACAGAGGTGCTGTGCCCGGTTCTCACTGAACATCCGCTCAGACAACCTCACCTATATGCGATCTATGTCAGCCGCAAGTACCTGCCGCTCAAGATACGCACTTTCGTGGATCACATGATCGAGTGGACCCGTATACCACCGCCCTGGGGCACCGCGGCGACAGCCTGAGGCGTCATTACTTCGCTAGTGCGGAGCGGCACGCGAAGTGCAGCTGATCCAGCGCCCAGCGTTTCGCCCCGAGAAGGGCCGAACATCATGCGTTTCCTGTCGGGAAACGCTGTGTCAACGAAAGACTGGTTGCTCACGGCGGGGTGCAGAAATAGAGTGGCCGCCAATGCACGCCCAACACCAAAACGCAAAGTGCGTAGACTCGGCCCAAGATGAGGGAAGCAATTCTCACGAGTGGATTGGTACTTCGGCTTCGGCGGATTTTAGGCATCAGTTCAGCGCCCGCTCTACGGCGGACCATGTCATCGCCGGCATCGACCTTTCGACAAAGAGGTTTGTCGTCACCGACTGCAATTCCGACAATGGATTCCAAACGATGCGGGCCCTGGACGCCAATGGCGCTGAGGTCATCGGTCTGGCGAGTTCGATCAGCGGCGCCAGAGCCGCCTGTGCGCAGGCGGGGCCGGCGTGTATTCCCGTGGCCTGCGATCTTTCTCACTTTGGCTCCGTCGCGGCAGTGGCCGAATACATCCGTATGTCGCACACCCCCTTGGATGGGATAATTGCCAATGCTGAAATTTCTCATTTACCCGCCTTGCAGACCCGCTACGGCGTGGAGATGCAATTTCTAGGCAATTACCTCGGCCATTTCGCTTTAGTCAATAGCCTCTGCGACATCCTGCGGGAGGGGTCCGGGCGAATTGTCATCTTGGGTAGCGGTGCTCGCTCTGATCAATTGCCTCCCGACGGCATCGCATTTGCCAACTTGGACGGCCACGATTTCTATGATGGTTCGGTCTTCTATGAACAATCGAAGTTTGCCGTGGCGCTTTACGGCAAGGAATTGGCGCGCCGCTTGCGCGCGCGCGGGGTTGCCGTTAATTCGGTGCACCCTGCGCGAGTCGATGGATATCTATCCCGTGCTCCGGGCCTCATTCAGCGGGTTGCCAACCTCTTCAAGGGAGTTGAGCAACGAATCGCAGCCACCCAAACGCTTCTAGCTGCAAGTCCGCTGGTGGCTCGGGTCAGCGGAGGAACCTGGAGAGATTGTCGGATTATCGCTGGGCACCCACTGTTGGACGACCGATCTCTCGCAGAGCGACTGTGGAAGATGTCGGATCGCATGCTACATACATGCTAGATGGTGTTTCACTGGACCAACTCCGCACGTTCATCGCAGCCGCGGACGAAGGTAGTTTCTCGGCCGCTGGCCGCCGCCTAAAACGGGCTCAGTCCGTGGTAAGCCAGACCCTGGCGAATCTGGAGGGGCAGATCAGAGTCAACCTGTTCGATCGCCGCGGTCGTTTTCCAGTGTTGACGGGCCAGGGTCGGGCGCTGCTCGCTGAGGCGCGGGCTGCGGTCGGCGGCGTGGAACTTTTCAAGTCGCGCGCGAAAACTCTCGCCGGCGGCCTCGAGCCGGAGCTGAACGTGATCGTCGATGTCATGTTTCCGGTCGCGGCGCTGATCTCCGGCATGACCGCCTTCCAAGAGAAATTCCCCTCGACTGTGTTGAGGCTCCATATCGGTGCATCGAGCGGCGTGGTCGAGCCCGTGCTCGACGGACGTTGTTCCCTCGGCATCGTGGGGTCCCACACGCTCGCACCACCGCAGCTCGACAGCGAGCGATTGATGCCCGTCAGCATCGTGGCGGTCGCCTCGCCTCGGCATCCGCTGGCGTCCCACATCGGTCCCATCCCGACAGCCGTCCTCTCCGAGCACATCCAACTCGTACACACCGATCCATCGGATTCCTCACGCGTCTGCGAATTCGGGCCGGTGTCCCCCAGAGCCTGGTTCATTTCCCACCTCTCGGACAAGCAGGCACTCCTTCGCTCAGGGCTCGGGTTTGGGAGCTTGCCGCTGCCGATGGTTGAAGCGGACCTGGCAAGCGGCGCGCTCGTTCGGATCAAACTCGAAGACACGCCGCCGGACGACTACGTGGTAGTCATGTCGGCGGCGTATCGAAAGGACATCCCCCCGGGGCCGGCGGTGCGCTGGTTCATCGATCACCTCAAGCAAGAGGACCCACGGCGTCTAAATTCGCATGCGCGCCGATCAGCGGCTTCAATCCCAGCAATCCCGGAACGTCGGCCCATGTGGAGCAGTTGATCATGCATCTAGGCGTGTTCGGTGGCACCGGCAATACGGGTCGTCACCTGATCGCGCAGGCGCTACGGAACGGCCACGAAGTCACTGTCCTGACCAGAGACCCAGGGAAGCTCCCTGCTCACCCGCACCTTCATGCCATAGCCGGCGACATTCGAGATGAGGAACCGGTCAGAGAGGTCGTTGCCGGGGCCCACGCCGTGCTCAGCATGCTCGGTGAGTGCGGTCGGACCACTACCGTCTGCACGGACGGGATCCGCAGCATCCTGCACGCAATGCACAGCCTGGGCGTTCGCCGCTTGCTCGCCCTGAGCGCGTACGGCGTTGCAGAGAACCGTCACTCGAATCTCTACGTCCGGCTCGGCTGGAAATTGATGAGGGGGGCCATGCAAGACAAGGAACGCATGGAATCTCTCATTAGGGCCAGCAACACGAACTGGACTGTTATCCGACCGGCGAGAATTATCGATGGGCCTCATACCGGCGACTACCATTCCGGTACTGCGCTGCGATTGGGAAGCATGGCGAAAATATCCTTTGCCGACCTCGCGAGCTTCATGCTTTCCCTGGTCAAGCGAACCAACGTCCAAAAGCAGCTGATAAGCGTCGCATTTGAGCGAAGACGCGTCTGACATAGGTTTTTTGTTCGGCTGAAACACGAGGCGACCAATAAGGCGTGTGGCGACGCCATTTGTTAACAACTTGGTTGACTGCCGCGTAGCTGCGAGCGATCCTAGGGGCGGGTGGAGGCACCCCAAAACGCGCGGGCACACCGCGCACCTACAACAAGAGGAACTTGCATGCGTGAATACCTGATGCCGATTTTCGTAACTGCCGCCCTGGCGTTAGCCGGATGCAGCCAGTCGAAGTCGCCAGAAGATGTGTCAAAGGACGTAGCCAAAGCCGAGCAGAAGGCGAGCATCGAGGTGGCGAAGAGCGAAGACCGCGCGCAAAGCGCGCTGGATAAATCGTACGATAAGATTAATGACCAGGAAATTAAATTCAACAACGACGCCGTACACCAAACCTACAATGTGGCCATCGCAAAGGCCGATGGCGACCGCAAGGTGGCTCTAGCGACTTGCGAATCGCAGAGCGGCGATGCTCAAAAGGCGTGCAAGGACCAGGCAGAAGCCGACTACAAGGCGGCGCGCGCGGATGCCAAGGCCACCGCCGAATTGGCCGTGCAGCGGCAGTAGCACACTGATAAACGCAGCCGTTGGGGGACTCGGTGGAAACCATAGGCCAAGACTTGCGCCAGATGATTCGGACACCACTGTCCCCCTCGCATGTGGAGGCATTGCGGGCGGCGGGTAAGGTCGTGACGTACCCCAAGGGCACGATCATGGTCCAGCCCGGCGAACAGGCGAACCGCTTCGTGTATGTCGAAGAAGGCGAGATTGAAGTATTCAATCCGTTCACTGGCGAACGTCACTATCCGTCAACCATCGGTTCAACCCAGTTTATGGGGGAGATCAGCCTGCTGTACGGCGGCACCGCTTCCCTGCCCCTGCGCACGGTGGTCGATACGCGAGTGATCGAGGTACCGCGCGAGGCCTTCCTGACACTGATGTCTCAGATCCCCGAGATGTCGGACATCATTATCACCGTGTTTGCCGCCCGACGGCGCCGGCAACTCGAGGAGGGCCGCAGCGGCCTGTATCTGATCGGGGAAGAGGCCGATCGCAACATACGTCGTATCGCTGAGTTCGCGAGTCGCAATCGATTGCCTTACACGTCGGTCGCTCTGCACAGCCCGGAAGCCGAGGCCTCGGCGAAGAGTTGCGCAATCGATGCCCGAACCCCGGCAGTGATTTTCGGCAGCAAAGTACCGATCACGGATGCGACGCCGGACAAGATAGCGCGACTCCTCGGGCTTAACATCGACTTCAACGGCGACGAGCATTTCGATGTGTTGGTCGTCGGTGGGGGTCCGGCCGGCGTGGCCGCCGCCGTCTATGCTGGCGCCGAAGGTCTGCGTGCATTGCTCGTCGAGGACATCGCTTTGGGAGGCCAGGCGGGGACGTCAAGCCGAATCGAGAACTACATGGGCTTTCCAACTGGTATCTCGGGCGCCGACCTCTTGTGGCGCGGCGAGGTGCAGGCCATGAAGTTTGGCACGCGATTTGCGATGCCGCGCCGAGTCACAGCGCTCGAGGTGCAAGAGAACGGCGATTTCTGTGCGGTCTTTGAAAATGGCCAACGCGTCCGCGCAGCTGCAATAGTCGTGGCGAGCGGCGTGCAGTATCGGCGGCTTCCCTTGGAGCGACTGGCTGATTTCGAGGGTTCGGGCGTCTACTATTCTGCCACGGATATGGAAGCCCGCTATTGCAAGGACACCGAGGTCCTGATAATCGGCGGCGGCAATTCTGCCGGCCAAGCCGCAATGTTCCTCAGCCGCTACGCCCGGTGTGTCCGTGTGCTAGTCCGAAGTGCCTCGCTCGCCACCTCGATGTCGCGCTACCTCACCAGTCGGCTAGAAGCCGATCGGGGCATCACGATCGAATACAATTGCGAGGTCACGGCGCTGGAGGGTGGCGAGCATCTGGAGAGCGTCACCATCCGCAATACCAAGACCGGGCAGTCGCGCGAGGTGGCGACGCGAGCGCTGTTCATCATGGTGGGCGCCGCGCCGAATACCGAATGGCTCTCGGGCCTCGCCAAGCTTGACGACAAAGGGTTCGTCATCACCGGAGTCGGCTCGCCGGCGTCGCCGTTCGCAACATCCTACCCCGGCATTTTTGCCGTCGGCGACGTACGGGCCGGGTCGGTCAAGCGGGTAGCCTCGGCCGTGGGCGAAGGCTCCGTTGTGATCTCCAAGGTCTGGGAGCACGTCAATCAGAGGACCACCTGAGACGAGTAGTGCTTTCGATAACCCGGTTGTTCATTTCGGACGCTGAACACCGCTCATTCAGCCAATCGTCATTAGACTTGCATTCCCACCCGCTGCCGCTGTGTTGGTACTAATGGATACCTCATGAATCAACGCATTGAGGGAATAAGTGTCCTTGCCGGTTAGCAGCCCCGAAATCGAAGCCCCCTGCACCGAAAGGATGGGGCCATCCAAATGAGCCACAGCTTGATTGACGAGCAGGAGTTCATCCGCATCACCTTCGAACAAGACACCGCACAGGTCCGGTGACAGCTGCCAGTCTGAAACCGACGTAACGAGAGCTTGGATCGGTGTCGGCAGCGCCTCTAGCGTTTGACGAGCCGGATTCGTCACCGGAACGATCACCCGATTACCGGATGCCAGTATGGCTCCGATTTGGGTGAGCAACCCAAACTCGGTTTTCGCGAGGGCTGCAATCGCGCCTCGTGGACGCAATTCGTAGACATTACGCTCGCCCACCGGGCCCTGCAGCTCTGCGACCCCGCCCGCGGCAGACTCTCGGATATAGCGGGTGACTTGCTCGGCCGCAGCAGAAAATGTCCGCGCGACTAGGAAGTCGCGGTACGCGACCGCGGACGCGACCGGCAGCGGCGCGCAAGGCAGGCGCGGCGCCCATCCGCGGCACGCCAAAGCGCTCAGATACAACGGTCCGCCGGCCTTTGGGCCGGTCCCCGAAAGACCGTGCCCCCCAAATGGCTGCACGCCGACCACCGCACCGATGGTGTTGCGGTTGATGTAGATATTGCCCGCCCCGATGCGCTCGGTGACGAACTCTATCGTCTCGTCGATGCGGGTATGCAGCCCGAAAGTCAGGCCATAGCCTGTGGAATTGATCGCATCGATTAGGTCTCCCAGAGCCTCGCGCCGGTAGCGCAGTACGTGCAAAATGGGACCGAAGACTTCGCGTTGTAGCTCGCTAACGTGCTCGATTTCGATGAGGGTGGGCGACACGAAGTGGCCGTAAGGCAGCGATTCGGGAAGCGGCACGGCAAAAACCGGGCGGCCTTTCGCCCGCATCGACTCGACGTGAGCAAGGATTCCCGCCTTGGCCTCAGCGGTAATCAAGGGACCAATATCGACGCTCAGTCGATCGGGTGAACCTATGCAAAGTTCCTGCATAGCGCCCTTCAGCATTTCCAAGACGCGATCTGCGATCTCCTCCTGCAAGCACAGAATGCGAAGCGCCGAACAACGTTGGCCGGCGCTATCGAAAGCGGAACTGAGCACATCACCCACTACCTGCTCGGCCAACGCCGAGGAGTCTACTATCAACGCATTCTGGCCTCCGGTTTCCGCAACCAGCGGGATCGTTGCTCCCTCCGGTGTCAGCCGGCGGGCGAGTTCGCGTTGAATGGATCGTGCCGCGTCGGTGGAGCCGGTGAATAAGACACCGCGAATTCGTGCATCGGCAACCAATGCCGCGCCGATCGTGCCATCGCCGGGAAGAAATTGCAGCGCACCTGACGGCACCCCAGCCTCCCGCAGGATGCGAATCATTGCCGCCGCTATGAGAGGTGTCTCCTCCGCGGGCTTCGCGATGACGCTATTACCCACGGCGAGCGCGGCGGCGATCTGCCCCGTAAAGATTGCCAGCGGGAAATTCCACGGCGATATACAGACCACCGGCCCCAGCGAGCGCTGCCGGGTGGGCGTGAGATTGGAACGCGCCTCGACACTGTAATAGCGCAAGAAATCGACCGCCTCGCGTACTTCAGCGATGGCGTTCGGCAGTGATTTGCCGGCTTCGCGCGATATGACACCCATCAAGGTCGCCATCTGCGCCTCGACCACTTCGGCGGCACGCCATAGCGCCGTAGCACGCTCGTGAGCAGGCGTCGCGTCCCAGATCGGCGCCGCGATGACCGCTTCCGCACAGGCATCTTCGACATCCTGCAGGCTCGCTTCGGTAACAAATCCCACCACATCCCGGCTGTCCGCGGGATTGCGCACCGCGCGTGCGATACCTTCGCGTTCGACGTCGCCGACTAGAGGCTTCGCGATATTGACCTGTTCGACGCCCGTGAGCACTGCGGCGGACAGAGAGGCCAAACGATGTTCATTGGACAAATCGAGACCGATCGAATTCGGCCGTGCATCTCCAAACAACGCACGCGGATGCAAAATCTTCGAGTGCGGCAACCCCACCGGTGAAATACTGCGGGCGCTGGTGACCGGATCCAGAATGAGATCGGATACCGGTATGGCGGCATCGGCAACGCGATTCACGAACGACGAATTGGCGCCATTCTCCAGCAGCCGCCGCACCAAGTAGGCAAGCAAGGTTTCGTGAGTCCCCACCGGAGCATAGATTCGGCATGGGCGATTTAATTTGCCGGCGCCGACGATCTCCTCGTACAGCGGCTCACCCATGCCGTGTAAACACTGAAACTCGTACTGTCCGGCGTAGTAATTTGGGCCTGCGATTTGCATGACGGCCGCTACGGTGAGCGCGTTGTGAGTCGCGAATTGTGGATATACGGCATCGGGCGCGCTCAGCAGCTTCTTGCTGCAGGCAAGATACGACACGTCAGTATGTACCTTGCGCGTGAACACAGGAAAATCTTCCAGGCCATCCACCTGCGCACGCTTGATCTCGCTATCCCAATAGGCGCCCTTCACCAGGCGAATCATGATTCGACGCCGTGAACGGCGCGCCAGATCAATTGCCCATTCGATCACGTATAGAGCTCGTTTCTGGTACGCCTGTACTGCGAACCCGATGCCGTTCCACCCTGCAAGTTCGGGATCGAAGCAGAGTTTTTCCAGCAAATCCAGAGACAAATCGAGTCGATCGGCTTCCTCCGCGTCGATGTTGAAGCCGATATCGTAGCCTCGCGCACTCAACGCGAGCGTCTTTAGGCGCCCGTAAAGTTCAGCTAAAACTCGTTCCCTCTGCGAGCGGCTATATCGCGGATGCAGCGCTGATAATTTGACCGAAATCCCGGGCGCATCATAGATTCCGCGCCGATTCGCCGCCTTGCCGATGGCATGGACGGCCTGTTCATAGTCATGGAAGTAGCGTTGCGCATCCGCGCCGGTCGTGGCCGCCTCGCCCAACATGTCATAGCTATAGCGGAAACCTTTGCTCTCCATCCGGCGACTGTTCGCCAATGCTTCGCCGATCGTTTGGCCCGTGACGAACTGCTCGCCCATCATGCGCATCGCGATATCGACGCCTTTGCGAATCAGCGGTTCTCCGCCCAGGCCTATCAACCGCGAAAGGGCCGCTGACAGTCCGTTCTCCGAGCTGGTGCCGGTGAGCTTGCCGGTGACTACCAATCCCCAAGTGGCAGCATTGACGAACACCGACGAACTGCGGCCGACGTGAGACTGCCAATCACCACGTGAAATCTTGTCGCGTATCAATGCATCGCGCGTCGGGCGATCCGGTATGCGTAGCAGCGCCTCTGCAAGGCACATGAGCGCGACGCCTTCATGACTGGAGAGTGAGTACTCTTGAATTAATGCCTCGACACCACTTCCTCCCCCGCGCTTCTTTTCACGAAGGGCAACCACCAGGTTTTGGGCCATCGCGGATGCGGCGCTCCGAAGTGGATCGGCCATACTGGCTTCGGACAACAGCAACGGCAGGCAATCCTGCTCCGCGCGGCGATAGGCCGCCGTTATCTGAGAGCGCAGCACGCTCTGAGGTTGAACTGACTGCGCAAAGTCGAGGAAGGGGTGCGGTACGTCCTGTGTACCGCGCGGCTTCTCGTCGTCTTCCACCCCGATGGGCGCGTCACCGGCCAATTGTCCACTTTGTTCAATGCGTTCGACTTCAGAGATCAGCGCGTGCTTTACCAGCCAGTGAGGGGTGCGTCCAACCGATTGAGCGGCCGCTTTTAGACGCGCTTTGAGGTCATCGTCGACTTTCACGCCGATAGTTGTTCCTGTCATATGCCGCCCCGCACAAAATGGTTGCACCTATCCTATCAGACGGGAGCAACCGAATTGCAAAAAGGTGCAACCGTCGCTCTCGGGCAGCTAGCGCTCGGCGTTGTTTTGCAACAAAAACAGCCCACGGTGGATTAGGGAAGCAAATATCACCCGTCGGCGGTCACGCGCTGCAGCCAGGCGCGCACGCCTTGTAGCGAACGAAAATCGTCGAAGCTGCGCGCGGTCATGCCGGGATAAGACCCCGCGGCTATGTCGGCCAATGCGTGACCAGGGCCCAGCTCGAAAAACACGCGCGCGCCCGCTTCCACGCAACTCGCCAGGCAGCTCGCCCACTGGACAGGATGAGAAATCTGTAGGGCCAACTTATCCAGGCCTGCAAGAGTATCGAAAACCGCTGTCCCGTCGACGCCGCTGAACAATCGGCTGCCCGCTCGGGGCGCACATTGAATTCGGACGGCTCCCAGGTTCCCACGAAAGACGGGTGATGCATCAGCCATCAGATAGGTGTGCGAAGCCACATGCACGGCTACGGGTACGACCCGGCTGGCTCCCAGTTGAACGGCTTCAATTGCGATTGCATCGAGCGCCGAGCTCTGGCCCCCCAACACCCAGGCATCCCCGGGATTGACGATGGCGATAGCCGCTTCGCGGCGCGCGCACAGTTTATCGATCGCCGCACGCGCAAGCCCGCGTACGAACAACATGCCCTGCTCGCTCTTGCTGGTGGCGTCCATTGCCTCAGCGCGTTGAGTCACAAGAGTCAGCGCTTCAGCTTCAGCTATCAAACCCGCTATGCTCCACGCCGCCACTTCTCCCACGCTGTAGCCAGCGACGCAGCGTCGCTGTGGTAGGAGGTCGGCGAGCACCGCCGCCGCGCTCAGAGACTGGAGCGTGCAAAGCAACTGGGCGGTGCGATTCTGATGAAGGGCGCCCTCTCCCGCAGAACGCACCCAAGAACGGGGGTCGCCGCCGAGCAGTGTCGTGGCGTGGGCGAACAGCGCGCTGGCCTCGGGAGTATCGCCGGTGAGGCTGAACATACCCGCGTGCTGCCCACCTTGTCCCGAACAGAGGATCGCGATCACGCGTTCTCTCATCGCGTCGCGGTAAAAATCAGCGCAATCGTCAGGGTGATGACACTAAATAGCGAGCTCACGATCAACGTAGACCCTACTTCTGGGGATTCGACGCCGTAGCGCAGGCCGAACAAAACGCCAAAGAACCCGGACGGTAGAGCCATCAGCAGCAACGCCACACGGGCCGTGTCATGTGTCATCGTCAAAAGCATGAGCAATCCGAGCGCCAACAACGGTTGAGCGACATTTTTCAGCAACGTGCTGCTGATCACATTGCGGCTCAACACCAGCCGCTGTGATGACAGGATCAGGCCTGTGAGAAACAACGCCACACCGCCGGAGGCCTGTCCGATGAGTTGAAAGGCATGGCTTACAAAATCCGGCAATCGAATGGCTACCAATGAAAAAGCGATCCCCACTATCGGTGCCAGAACGACGGGTCGCAGTAGAGATTTTCCGATGGCGTTGAGGATTGTGCGGCGATCAAGCTCCCCCGCTGCCGCAGACCTGTTCGTTTCGAGCACCGCCAGGGTCAGCGGCGAGAGGATGATGGCGCCCAGCGCGAGTCCCAACGCGACATCGATCAATTGCGACGCTGCAAAAACCGCGGCAATGAGCGGCAGCCCGGCGGCGGCAAAATTCGGGAAGGCAACCGTGAGCGCCTGCACGGATGCCGGAGCGGGCATCAGACCGAAGAGCCGCCGCCCCATCCAGTATGACAGTGCGTAAACCGCGAGCATGGGAATGACGAGCGCCAGCAACAACGGCCATTGCGTCAACAGCACGTGCCGCGAGGCCGAGGCGGTCGCGACAAACAGCGCCGCAGGAACCGCGAAATCCATTACCAAGGCATTGAGCTCGGCGACATGATGGTTGTCAACATCGCGGATCCATCCCGCGAAATAGCCCAACCCCATGACTGCGAATATTGGCACCAACGCGTTCAGCAGCACATGGGTCATGGAGGTGCTATCTCTGTTGGCATTTGTTGAATTGCATGACGAACAGGCTCATGGTGAGCAAGTCCGCTGCACCTCCCGGACTCAAGCCGCGTTCGACGAAGGCAAGATGAACGGCTGCGGCTCTGCGCCGCCAGTCGCTGCGCGCGACACCGCCCCCATACAGAAAGGATTGCGCGGCCTGCCGGGCGAAGCGCAGCCCTTGCACTCCGCCGCGGTGCAGAATGTTCGTGTCCTCGACCGAGGCGATCAGGGCGAAGCAAGCCTGCACCCGCGCTGCTTCGGCGTCATCCGGGACCCATCGGCCCGCACTATGCAAAGCAGGCAATCCGACGTGATAGATGCTTGGAAATCCCCGAGCCGCTTCCCACCGTGCACCCCCGACGCCAAATCGACGGCACACCACTTCGCCGTGACTTTCGGACAGCCGTGGTCCGCCAACGATGTCTCGCCCCCAGCGGCGCGACACGATGACACCCAACGGCAATTGCCGATCAACACGGCTACGCGCGGACACACCAGCCGCCGCACAGAGGAGGCCCAGTCCAAAGATCGCCCCGCGGTGGGTGTTCACGCCGCCGGTAGCCTCGAGCATGGCGCGCTCCGCGCGCAGCCCGATCTTTCTAAGAGTCAGCATGGGGTCGCCGCGTTCTCCTGCTTCGGCGAGCTCGGCAAAAAATGGACGCAGAGCAGTCGCACTTCGATAGAACGTACGGGCATCCATGTCCGAATGACTCCCCGCATCGATGTGACTCACCAGGCCCGGCTTCGGCCAGGTCTCGATCTCCAGTCGCAGGCTGTGCTCGGCCAGTGCTGCGATCTGTGCCGCGCTGATACGCGAATCGCGGAGTCCGATCTGCGGCACCGCCGAAACCAATGTCTGCATTTTACGATCCCACAAACGCGGCGGCAGAGCACAGGCGCACGCCAGTCCACGATTTCAGCGCAATCTCTGTAGCACCGCCATGCAATTCCCGCCAATCGACGCCCGCGCCATCTTCTCGGGTGAGCTCGCCGTCGATGCGCATCGGCGCGTGCGATTCGATTTCGGCCACGCGGGTGAGAAATTCCGTTATTTGAGTGCGATGAGGTAGCGACCACACGATGTCGAGATCGGAATCAAGGCCCAAATAACCGAGGCCAGTCAGTCGTTGCCAAGCGAGACTACCAAACACGCCACAGCGCACGTGATGAAGCTGTGCAAGCTCCGCCAGTTGTCTCACCGAAGAGCGCCAGCCCCGCGGGGCCACCCGGATGACGTCCAACAAGCTCGGCATCGGTGCCACCGACGCGATGTCAGCGCGGCGCACCTGTAGTGCAATTCGCTGCTTACCGGCCGAAGGCGGCAGAGGCAGCCCCACGGCTACTCCCCCTGTCTCTCCCGGCAACGGACGCCGCACAACGAGCGGCCAATGGTGATCTGTCCACTTCTTGAGCCAAAGCTTTGCGACGAGGTCGTGTTGTGAGGCAAGCAACCGCTCCCAAGCAGCAGGGTACAGTTGCACCAACTGATGCCGCTTCAATCGAAGATCAGCTGCCACGGGCAAGTCCGTAGACACGCGCGGCGATGTCGGCCGCCTTCGGACGACCGTGGCGTTCTTCGCCAAGGCGATCACGTGTATCAGCAGTCTCTGGCGGCTTCGCCAATAGCGCCTCTACCTGGATCGCCAGGGAAATAGTAGGATCGAGGACGGCTTCGATCGCCCCGGTCTGCGACACGTTCTCTAGCCCGGGCGCGAATACCGGCGTGGACTTGGCCTTCTCCTCGAGGACCTCGACGGGCAGCTTGGTGACTCGTGACATGGACGGCAGATCCATCACCGCCGGGTCGGCGCCCGGTAGCGCGGCCAGGGTGCGCGTCGCCATCGCAGTGGCAATGAAGGCGCCGGCGGCCGTATGGCCATACAACAACCCGATCGTGCGGGACCCCATACAGTCTGCAAAAATGAGGCATTTTGCGAGGTGCGCCAGAAACTCGCTCAAGCCCAACAGCTCGTCGCGCTTGCTCATGCGCTGACTGCTGCTGTCGATCAACACCAGGATCGCATCGTTCCGTCCCCTCCTGACGACGTCCAACACGTTGGCGGATAGCCGGATGGCCTCATCGATTCCGACGGCAGTGCGACCGTCGACTCCTATGACGGCCACCGCAGCGCCTCCGGGCAACTTTCCGTGTCCCGAGATCAATCCGTGATCGAGAACCACTTCGTGTCCATTGCGGAACAGGGAGGCGAGAATTTCATCGAGCCTCATGGGCTGGCTCCTCCAGTCTGTCGGCGAGAGCGACAAATTCCTGATACGCCAAGGCGGGAATCGAGCACCATGTGCAGGTCATGAATTTTGCGGTTGTCGACCGCCGCCAGGGCGGCGGCCAGCAGATCCGCCTGCTTTTGGTTGTCACCCTCGAGGCAAACACGGTCGCCGGGACGAAGAACTGCCTCCAGCAATGCCGTGGCATCGTGCGCCGCCACTAGTTTACCGCGTGCATAACGCGCCCCGGCCTGCAGCCTCGAGTCGCGTGCGGCGCGTGCGCTATTCCAATTTCTCATTGAGCGCCCTCGGGCTCTTTCCGGATGGCTTTCCATGCGCTCATTTGAATACGCGCTCGACGGTCTGCCATTGTACGGCGCCCTCGCATTTGTACATTTCCGACTCCCGATTACTCAGGTGCGTCACGAAGCTCGCGATAAGGGCTCGGCCGGAAGTCGCCTAGAGCGTAATATGCGAAGAGTCTTTTCAGTTCGAGCGAGTAATTCGATGGGGTTATGCCAGGCACCCCCAGGTTTGTTCCGCGACCCTGCATTATTGGGAGAACTCTGATGCCATTGTTCACCGTGACGATGAGAGACGGCAAAGCTGCTGGCGAAAAAAATGCGATCTCTCGTGCCATACATGAGGCAAGCGTCAAGGCAGGATATCCCGAGGACGACATGTTCCAACGTTTTCTCTGTCTTGAGCCGGCCGACCTGAAAGTCGATCTCAACTATCCTGGTTTGCCGAGGCCCCGAACGGAGAATATGCTGATGATCGAAGTCCTTGTGTCGTCTGGGACTGACGCCGACAGGAAGACGCGTCTGCTGGCAGCCTTGGTCGAAGCACTCGACGGGGCCGGCACTGATCCAAACGATGTCATGGTGTTCTTCGGAGAGATCGATCGCGCCAATAGCTCGTTCGGCGGCGGTCGGCTTGCTCCGCCGGTCTCAAGAATCTAATCACTCGATAGTCGCTTACACGCCCCGTCGCGCCGAGCGCGGTTGTTCCTGTTCCTTTAGCGGCGGTTGGGGGTTGCGAACCTGATGTTTCGCATTCTCGCGAACCTCCAGTTCGCTGAGGACCTCGAGCAGAGTTCGTTGTCCGAGCATGGAGAGGATGGCGTCCTGCGCGTCGTCGATCAATTCTTCAAAATAGCCCTGCACATTGGAACTCACAAGGCAGCGGCGGGGAATTCCAGTTCGGGGCGCCCAAATTTTGGTATCGGCTACGACCGCGCCGTAGATGTCCCGCAGGGTGATCTCTGCCGCTGGTCGTGCGAGACGCACGCCACCGGTCTTGCCCATCTGGGACCGCAGGAGTTTGCTCTGGACGAGCGGTACCAGGAGCTTGCGGACGAAGCTGGGATTCGCCCCGAGGCTCCTCGCCAACTCGGCGGAGGAGAGCTGGGAAACGCTGTTCCGGTCCGCCAAAGCCAGGCTGAGCATGATCTGAAGCGCTGTAGGGAATCGAATGTCGATCACAGGTAAGCCCTCCTCATCTTCCGTCAAACTTATCTGTACCTATGATACTTGCAGAATGCGAGCTAATCTGCTCTAATGATAGATACAGTATGGTCGATTGTTGACCATTACGAGTAACGAACGGAGATTCAGATGTCTGACGAACTGGCCGTGCAGCAGGTTCTCGCCCATTATGTTCGGGCTCATGATCGGCGCGACGGCGCCGCCATGGGGGCGCTCTTCACGACCGAGGCGCGCGTGACAATCTTCTACAACAACAATCCTGACGGGAAGCCGGAACTGATCGGGGAACTCGCCGGGCGCGAGGCGATCGCCCAGGCGACGACGCATATGATGAAGCCGCACCCGCCGCGAGGGTGGAGCCACAACGCCACCGACGGCCTGCTGATCGACATCCACGGAGACCGCGCGACGCTCGACGCCCAGTTCATGGTCTTCACCATACTCGGCGACGCGAAGCCGGCGAGCGGCTGGCCGGCAGGTGCGACGGGTGCGATGGGCGCGATCACGCCGATCGAGTCTGGCTACTACACGCAGAAGCTGGTTCGCGTGGATGGACAGTGGCTCATCGAGTCACTGCAGGTTCGCCATAACCTGCCGTTTGCCTTCTGAAGCGGTCGGCTGAGATGAAAACGGCGAAAGGTAGCACGGTCGACGCGGTTGGGGACGGAGCGATGCGCTTCCAGCCTGGGGACTGAGTCGCTTCGATCTCGAAGCGATCCGGTTCCGTCCAAGCGGACTCGGCAGGACGGTTGGGGTCGAATCGCACCATGGTCCCTTGCAGTTTTCCGCTCTCGAGCCGGAAACGTAT
Organism: uncultured Gammaproteobacteria bacterium; assembly: GCA_963807505.1. GTDB lineage: Bacteria > Pseudomonadota > Gammaproteobacteria > Steroidobacterales > Steroidobacteraceae > Bog-1198. The sequence goes on from CAWECC010000004.1 coordinate 1,780,562, forward strand.
GTAGTGATAGTTTACGGTGGTATCTAGCTTGGAAAGTTCTCCAAACAGTCGAAGCACCGGGACGGGCTTTGCCCCGCCTCCGCCGCTAACCAAATAAGTGATATCGTCGGGGCGAAATCTTTCGTAGTTGTGTATATGGCTGCCCACAACGACGATCCGTGGGTGGAGCGAGTGCGAATGCTGGGACAGATAGCGCGCAATTTCCTTCTCGTCCTTGGCCCTCGGAAAGATAGGGTCCCGAACGGGCGGGTAATGCAGCACGACCAAGACAAATTCCACTCGGGAACCCGTATCGTTAATCTGCCGTTCAAACCAACTCCGTTGTTCGCTTCCGGGCTTGAGGGATGAATCTGAGTCCAGTACGAGTACCAGGACCTTCGGCCCGACAGTCACGGAGTACCAGCGGAAGGAGCGCACGCCGCTCGGGGCGGCCGCTCTCCACCAGTTCTCGAGACATGGGCTCAAATCCTTGTCGCAGCCTCGAAACTCATGGTTACCTAGCGCCGGGAATATCGGGATCTTGGCCTGCGACCATGCAGCGGTTTCAGTCTTGTAAGTTTCGTAGTCCTCAGGACTGTTACCCTCATAAACAAGATCGCCCCCGATAAAAATCGCTGCCGGGTTTTCGCTTGCCATCCTCGCGACCAGCGCACGGCGCGCTATGGCATTCGCCACGCCATCACGTTGAGTAAAGCGCGTATCACCGTAGGCGATGAATGTCAGCGGCGCGCTTGGATCTGCGACAGGGACATCAAGTCGAGGTGGTTCATCGGCTAATGTCCGGATCGCGAGCAGCTGAAGAATGGCAAGGACTGAAATCTTGATCGACCGGTTCATGGTCCTGAGCCTACCAGACCCTACCGGGCCTGCGAACTCAGGCCGAATGGACTAATCGGCAATACTATATTTTGGCACCACCTCCACACCGTCTTCCGAACGAATTGAGTGCTTGGTCGCGGCCACCGCGTACACGTCATAGCCGGCATGATTGAACACCAAATTATTTGGCAAATGCGGCTGCGTGGCCGCAAAGGAAACTGCATGGCTCAGAAATTCCGCCTGCGCGTGGCTGTCTTGGCCTTGGCGGCCAGAGTCTCCATCGACAAGTCCTGCCGTAAGTTGGCCATGATCCATGGCCGCGATGTCAGTGCCACGTCTGAACCGCAGTCCTCCTCGATCAGGGCTAGGGTCGAATCAATACCGGCGGTAATGCCCGCCGAGGTATAGAACGGCCTATCCACCCGACCACTTCGTAACCGGGCCTGCGGCGACCCTTGCCGTCAGCCAGCGTGACCGCAGAAAATGCATCCATCGGCCCGACTAGATCAAGGGCCTGCATCGCCGGATAAATCAGAAAACCGACTCGACATCAGCATTTCGCGGTCCCGACATGACCCAGCTCCTAATTCGATCCTGAAATCGAAATACTCACAATATGAGCCCCATTCCGTATCGTCCCCATCGCTGACACATACACTGTCGCTTGAATGGGTTGCGCCCTGATGGCGGCAAAAATCAAATCTGACGACCGATCCTTTAACTCTCGTTCCTCGGCTCCCAAGTTCACCAGGCGCCTGAACTGATTCGCCAACTCGGTTATGACGGAGGAAGGTTTACCTCCACCACTGATAGACCAGGACATGGTTCTTACCTCGTGTATGGTTGCGGCCAACCCTACGCAAAAATGTGGAAAGTTCGGTCACGCTCCGGCGCGCAGCCTTCGCCAAGCGCGCTGACTACCAATGTCAGCAAGTTGCACGCTTGAGTGGAAGACGGGGGACCTGCCGATTTTATTCCCGGAATATTGTAAAATAACGAACGCCTACCCCGCCTTGGGCTCGGTCTGACGATGCAATCGATCGGTACAATCCAAATGCGATCAGCACACCTGATGGTCCGTCAAAAAATGAGCCGAAGTCCGGAATAAAGTAGCCCGGATAGCAGTCTTATTTTCAATGCACCCTGTTCGCATTGTCGATCGGCGTGTTCGCGCCGACTGACCAGGCGATGGTGCGTGCCCGCGAGAGAGTAAAGAGGGTAAGTCCCGCTTCAACTCCATCAACGTACCGAGACTCGAGGACCCCGCGAAAATCGTGGCCGGTGCGTCACGTTACGCGACGCTGTGCGTCGGCTGCCATCTCGCGCCTGGAGTGGCGAAATCGGCGCTTCGCCCAGGCCTGTACCCGCACGCGCCAAACCTCGCGCAAGAGGACCTCCTAGACGCACGCCGGGCGTTCTGGACCATTAAGCACGGCATCAAGATGAGCGCGATGGCTGCGTGGGGCAAGAGCTTGGACGATGCAACGATCTGGGAGATCGTGGCGTTTGCGCGTCAGATGCCGACCATGTCGCCCGAGACATACCGGCAGCTCTCGAAGAGCCACACAGAATGATGCGGTCTGCGTGCGCGGATCCCGGGCAAAATACCCGGCTCTGACACAGGTGTTTCCGCATGCACCGCGCCCGCCGCGAGGAGTACCTATGTGCAAGCAGGCGACCCGCTTCACGGAAGGCCGATTCGGTGCCACAGGTCCTTGAATCGACCATCGGCTCGAAGTGAATCAAAGGTCGGGCGCAATAAAATCGACGGATTGAACCGCGCTTCATAGGCCCTGTTCAGCCAGATCATCGCCTCGTCGTGATCGTCGAGGCCCACGTAGATCACAGCAATGTTCGCGTCGGCAGAAGGATTTTTATCATCTCGCGCTTCCAGGTTCTTAAGAATCTCCATGGCCGCTTGCTTGCGTCCAGAGACTGCATAAACGTAGGCGAGATTCGAATCGAAGACCGCCCGGTGCCCGGAAAGCTCGATTGATTTTTGAAACTCTGCGATGGCTTCATCGTGCCTGCCCTTTTGCTCGAATGCTTGTCCTAGTTCGTAATGCGCGACGGCAAAGTTCGGGTCCATCTCCAGCGTTTTGTTGCTTTGCTGTATGGACTCGTCATAAAGATGTGCAATGCATAAGGCGTCCGCGATGTCAGCGCTGATGATCAGCGAAAGAGGATCCAGGCTCTCTGCCCGTCTGAGCTCGAAGATGCCCTCGCTGTTGAGGCCGCGCATCAGCAAATGCCATGCGTACCAATGATGCGCAGTGGCGTATCCGGGGTTCAGTTCAATCGCCCGCTGGTATTCCTTTTCGGCGGCGTCCCAGTCCCAGCCGTAGAGGTCCAAGGCGAATGCCAGAGAAGTGTGAGCATCGCTCAAGTTGTCGTCCAGCGCCAAAGCTTTGGTCGCCGCCGCTTTCGCTTGGGAGAACGCCTCTTGGGGTGGAAGCACTCCGTATTCCCAATCACCGGACAAAGCATAAGAATCCGCCAAGCCGGAATAGGCTGCGGCGTCGGACGGATCCGCCTCGATCGCCTGGCGGAAGTACTCGAGCGCTTTTCTCAGCCCTTCAGCGGTACGCTTATTCCAATAGTAGCGTCCTTTGAGGTACGCTTCATAGGCCCGAGGGTTTACGGCTTTCGATTTCCCGAGTGCTAGCTGTTCTTCTCGACTCAAGGTGGCTTGGATCTGCCCTGCGATGGCCTGAGCAACCTTGCTTTGCAGTGCCAACGAGTCGCGAATATCACCTTCATAACTCTGTGCCCATAGGTTCTCGTCGGCGGGAACTCGGATTAGCTGGGCTGAGAGGCGAACTCGATCGCCAGAACGAAACACGCTACCTTCCACGACGGCTTGAACGTCGAGTTCGCGGGCAATCTCGGCGACGGGTTTGTGCATGCTCTTGTAAGTCATCACCGAGGAGCGGGAGATAACCCGCAGCGCGCTAATGTGCGCAAGCTGAGTGATCAACTCATCGGTCATACCATCAGCGAAATAATCCTGCGCGGTATCTCCGGAGAGATTTGCGAGCGGCAGTACAGCCAAAGAGCGAATTCGGGGTAAAGCGGACCTCGACGTCGAAGAGAAGTGAAACAGGAACACGAACAGTAGCAACGCCGCCAAAAGTCCCGCCGTCATCCATGCGGCAAGGCGCCATGATCCTCCTACCATTGGCCGAGGGTCGCTATCTGCCTGCGGAGCGACGGAGGCAACTGCCGGCGCTTCGGCTTCTATCGGGCCGTCACTCACGACCGTGACGTCTGCCAAAAACCGATAACCGCGCCGAGCGACGGTCTGTATGAAGCGCGGATTCTCTGCCGAATCGCCGAGCGCATCGCGGATTTTGCTGATCGCCTTATTCAGACCGTGATCAAAATCTACAACGGTTTGTGGCCAAAGGCTCTGTTGCATTTCCTCGCGCGTCACCAGTTCTCCTGGTTTCTTGAGAAGCATTGCGAGCAACTGAAAGGGTTGCTCTTGCATTGGCAACAGCTTTCCGAGCTTCGTCAGCTCGCGCGCGCCCAGATCGGCTTCGAAAACACCGAACCTCAAACGCCTGGCTGAATTCACGGCTTGCTGCATGGCAACGATTTCCGAGCCGCGGGTCTCCTCTGAGGGGTCCTATCTCGATGTTCTGAGTCATCTCACACTTCGCAGCCCAAGCCGGTAGACCTAGTCTTATATTGTCGCATACGGCTCGCCGCCCTATTTCCACACTCCGCGGCGTTGCCGACCTAATATCTCAGCGTGTCGCGCGGGGACTAAATAGCATAGGCAATTGATTTCCATATATTAAACCGGGGACCGCTTCGACACTGTCCTAGAAGCGGTACTCGGCTCGAACGTAGTAGTAGCCCCCGTTGTTGCCGATCGGGGAGAAACCCGGGCAAATTTGTACTGCCTGATCGTCATTGTACGCCCGCTCATGGGCAAGCACTGTGCCATTGACTTGTGTCGAATATCGATCAAACAGGTTGTTGGCCCCGAGACTGAGTTTCAGGTTTTTGCCGGCTTGATATCCCATGTCCACATTAGAGGTGGCAATCACCCCGATTGTCGCCCCATGAGTCGCGAGCCTTGCGGCGACGTCGGGTCGCGACAAGCGCGCGGGGATCAACGTCAATAAGCACTGGATTTAATTCACTAACTTGGGGGACCTAGGCTGCAGCGAGAAAGGAGCGACGGTCCATTGAGGCAGACAGCAAGCAAGCTCAAACAGGACGCGCGTTCGAACTACTAATTCATTTATGAGGCTACCTGATGAGTGCCTTGAACTATAGCTCAACCGACCCTCACGCAATCCCTGCTGCCGCGCTGCAAAATGCACCTCTCGCTAGTATCCGATCGGAGGACGACGTTAGGAGGTTCAGCAGCGTGGTACTGCCATACCTCGCGGACGCGTATGCGCTCGCGCGGTGCCTCACCGGAAGTCACGCCGACTCCGAGGATGTGGTGCAGGACGCCTGTCTGCGGGCATTGCACGGAATCGGCAGCTTCTCCAATGGCAATGCGCGGGCTTGGGTGCTAACCATCGTTCGCCGCACCGCTTACGACTGGCTTCACAAGAATCGGCCGGCTACTCTCGTTTCGGTTGACGACCTGGAAGACCTTGAGCGAGCACCCGTGAGCGAACAGGACGTCGCAACCCCTGAAACCGCGATTCTCGCGAAGGAGGAGAAGACGGCGCTCGAGGCCGCGATTGCAATGTTGTCCCCTCACTGCCGAGAAACGCTCGTGCTCCGCGACGTGCACGGCCTTACATACCGCGAGATCTCGGATCTTGCGGGAACATCCATTGGCACCGTGATGTCCCGCCTGTTCCGTGCACGGCGTCATCTCATCGCGATCATGGCGGAAAAACGCGGCACCCACCGCATATTGCGCCAGAATGGACACCCGGCAAAGCTCCCGCCGTCACAAAGTTCGCGACGACGGGAGCATGAGATCTGCGGATCAATTGATATTACGGGGCGATTCGAACCGCCGATGACGTGCCAGGATATCCACCCGATGGTGCCGGTGACGGCGCTCCCGGTGCTGGCACCACGTTGCCGGCCATGTCGTAGAAAATCGTAATGTTGGTTCCGGTATATGCGTTTCCGTCTTTCGACAGTGCGTCAGTCTCGGTCTCATTAAAATATCCAGCGATCAATCCGGTCGAATCAAAAATCCAACCGAAGTGGTTGCGAGAATAAGTCCACGGACCTGCCGATACCCAGGAACCCATGCAGATGTTTCCGCCTATGGCGGGGTGAGTGATATTTTCCCACTCAGTGCCATCGCTGTGCCATTGAATGAAGGCTTGGCCAACCGGGCCATAATTCACAAGCCAGGTTCCCACGATGCCCTCATGGTCCGCGAAGTGATGGCGATACGCGGGAAGTTGGATATCCTGCTGATTCCCGGCGCTTCGATACGCGCAGTTGGCATGCGCAGACACTCCGAAAAGCGATAAGGCAGCAGTAGCAGCAATTCCGATGAGAGTTGTTTTCATGAAATTAGCCTCCGAGTAATTTTGTTGCGTTGCAGAGCGTGTTCGCTGAGGACGCGATGCTCCGTTCGTTAATTAATGAGTCCTCGGGCGGTGAATTGGACACCCTTAAATGTTGGTGACTAAAAAGTGGTAGCCAATTCACGCCGGGGGGACTCTTATAGGGGATGCGGGACAATTGCATGCGTCACCATGGCTGCGGCTGAGCCGAAACCATCGCTGGTCGAGCGGCTGTTCGCCGATCACGGGGGCGCGCTGCGGACGTTCTTCCTGCGGCGTATCCGTGCCAAGGCGGATGCAGCGGATCTGGCGCAAGAGGTGTACGTACGGATGCTGCGGGTCAGCAACCAGGATGCGATTCGTAATCCCATCCACTACCTCTACACCGTGGCGAACAACCTGGTGAAGGAGCATGCGGTACTCGAGCGTCGTCAGGCGAGCGGCATCGACATCGATGAGGCGCCGGCACACGAACAGCTCGAGACCCTGCCGGCGTTTGACGGAGACCTGGATACGGCGCAGCGGGTCCTGCGGCTCGGCACCGTATTGCAGCAATTGCGTCCGAAATGTCGCGCCGCGGTGGAGCTGCGCTTCACGCATGACTTATCTTATCGGCAGATCGCCATGCACCTCGGGGTGTCTCCGCAGATGGCGAAGAAGTACGTGGCGCAGGGGTTAAGTCATTGTCGACGCCGCATGGCACAGCTGGGTTGAACTTATGAATTCTGACGACAAACGAATCCGTGCCGCGATCGCCGAACAGGCCGGCGAGTGGTTCGTGGCGAACGAAGAAGGGCCGCTGGATGCGCGGGACTCCGCGGCCCTTGCGGCGTGGTTCATGACCTCGCCGGTGCACATCGAGGAATTCCTCGGCGTGTCGGTGATCGCACGTGATCTCAAGGAAGCCCGCACCGATCCCGAGTACTCTTTGGAGGCTATTCTCGCTCGCGCCAGCGCTGAGGAGGAACGCCCCGTCCAACGGCTCTGGCCGCGCGTGATCGAGGCGGTTCGAGAGACTCCCTCAGGGCGCTGGTTCCCCGCCGCGGCCGCGATGATCGTGGTGCTGAGTCTTGGCTTGCTGTTCACCTGGAACCTCAGGCCAACGGATTGGCCCGCCGCGCCGACCGGCATCGCGATACTGCATTTTGAGACCGGGCACGGCGAGCAGCTCACGCAGCGTTTAGCGGATAATTCCGTGCTGCACTTGAACACCGACAGTGCCGTCAGCGTCCGCTACAGCCAGAGCGAACGGCTGGTCACGCTCATGTCCGGCCAGGCGGAAATTGAGGTCGCCCATGAGGCCAATCGCGCATTTCGGGTGCATACCCGATCGGCTGATATCATCGACATTGGCACCCAATTCGATGTGCGCCTGGCGCAAGGGGCGACGGTTGTCACGGTGATTGAGGGGCGCGTCGCCGTCGGACCTCAGAACTGGAGCCCGAACTACGCGGTTCGATCGATTGAGCTCACCGCCAATCAGCAGCTCCGCGTGGCCGAGGGAGAGTGGCCGGCCATCCCCGTCGTGGTTGACGCCGAGCGCACCACGTCCTGGCTGCATCGACAAATTGCGTTCGACCATGAACCGCTGGAACGGGTCGCCGCCGAATACAATCGCTACACCTCGAAGCCGATCGAGATTGCCACACCGGCGCTGCGGACGCTTCGAATCAGCGGAGTCTTCGCCACTGACGATACCGACACATTCATTGCTTTCCTACGCAGCCTCAAGGGCGTGCGGGTCGTGGTGACTGAGACCCGAATTCTTGTGTCAGGAGATTAGGCGCTGCGGCCGAATCGACGTGAATTGACGGCTTAGGCTATGCTTCAGTCAAGAATACCTAGAATATCGGCACAGGAAGCGAATGAGCCGTCAACGGTGCGACCGATCAATCGGTACCCGGACTCTCGTGTCTGCGGTGCTGCTAGCTCTATCGATCTGTGCACCTGTCGCTTTTGCGCAGACTCAGGCAACACAAGCCCAAGCCATTGAAATACCCGCGCTCACCGCCGATATCCCCGCGCAACCCCTCGCGCAGGCGCTCGAAGCGTTCGCACGTCAGACCGGCCTGCAACTCGTCTATGTTTCCGAGTTGGTGCATGACCAGAGATCGCGCGCGGTGTCTTCGGGCCTGAGTGCTTCGAATGCACTCGGTCGACTCTTGGAGGGAACCGGACTCCAATTCGAATACCTGACGTCACGCAGCGTTCACATCCTTGCCGCGGCCGTTGGTCCGCCGAAACAAGCGGTCACCCAGATTCCTGAACGCGACGCAATGCAAGAGGTGATCGTCACGGCCGAGAAGCGTGAGGAATCCCTGAACGTCGTACCCATCAGTGCCAACGTTCTGACTTCGGCCGACATGAATGCGGCGGGCATCAAGGGCATCAGTGAAATCGCGGCTGTGACCCCAGGCGTCGAATATGACTACGACACGCAGTTCGGGCCTGGGATTTTGACGAGACTGGGTATTCGCGGCATCAAATCAGACGTCGGGACTGCGACTACCGGCGTCTATATCGACGATGTCCCGATTCAAGGGCGTCAATCAGGGTTTGCCAATGCCTACCCTGTCACCTTCGACCTGACCCGGGTTGAGGTGCTGCGTGGTCCACAAGGAACCTTGTTTGGTGCCGGGGCCGAAGGAGGGTCCGTGCGATTTATCACGACTGAACCGAGTATGACGGAGTTCACCGGCCAGTACCGCGCTGAGGTGTCGCAGACCGAGCATGGAGGACCGAGCTATGAAGCCGGTGCCGCCGCAGGAGGACCCATCGTTGATGGCCGTGTGGGCCTTCGCATCAGCGCTTGGTATCGCGACGACGGTGGCTACGTCAATCGCGTAGATCCTTTCACCGGTGCGACGGTCGACAGTGATGCCAACCGGTTTTCGAGCCGGGCACTGCGTGCGGCCGTGGTCTTCGCGCCAACCGAGTCGCTGCGCGTGACCCCGTCGTTCTCTTACCAGTCCATGGGACTTCATGACAGCCCGATCTTCTACCCTTCCCTCTCGAACCCAAGTGCCGGGGTGTTCAACAACGGCAAGCTGTTGCCGCAGCCCTCCACGGATGGTTTTACCCTCGCGTCCCTCAAGATCGAACAACAATTCCGCTTTGCCATGCTCACGGCGGTAACGTCTTATTTTGATCGACATGCACAGGCGATGTTCGATGCAACCAATGAGGCGGGTATTCTTTATTTTGGAGGTTACGGCAACCCCTTGGGCCCGGGATTTCCGGCTTCCTATGCGGACGCGGTCCCGGACATGCTGAGCTTGCATCAGAGCCAGCAGTCACAGGAGGTGCGCCTGACCTCGGCTGATCCGGAGGCGCCAATCCAGTGGGTTGCAGGTCAATTTTATTCTTTGACCCGCCAGGTCCACACGGAGGACATCTACGAATTAGGCGCGCCGGGCAATCCCGGCTACTACGACAGCGATCATACGACCGATACGATTGTAGCGGCCTACGCTCACGTGGATGCTCGCATGTCGCGCCATTGGACGCTGAGCGCCGGAGTCCGCGTCGATCGCACCCGAAGCGAAGAGTCCAGTTACGCTGCCGGATTCGCCTATCCCAACCTGGCGCCGTTTACTCACGGGATCACCTACGAGACACCCCTGACCCCACAATTAAGTCTCTCGTACAAACCCAATGAGACCAATTTCCTCTACGCGTCGATCGCCAAGGGGTTCCGAATCGGCGGGGTCAATACGCAAATTCCTGCCGGCTGCCAGACTACGGCGCCTTCATCGTATACCTCAGATACTGTCTGGAGCCATGAGATAGGCGCCAAAAATCAGCTTCTCGACGGCCGTTTGCAGATTGCGGGCAGTATCTTCGAGATCGATTGGAGCAGAGTCCAAACCAATTTCACCCTCGACTGCGGCTTCAACTACGTCGCCAATGCCGGGGCTGCGAAGAGCACCGGGTTTGATCTGGCGGTCAGTGTGTTTCCTCTCCATGCACTGAGCGTCAATGTTTCCCTGGGCTACGACAACGTCCACTTCACGAAAACCATCCTGAGCTCTGCCGGGGAGGTGCTCGCGGATCGTGACGCCGTGGTCGGAGGTGTGCCGTCCGTGCCATCGCCGTGGATTGGTGCGGCCAATCTACGCTACGAATGGCCGATCACGCGGGAGATCACCGGGTGCGCGAGAATCGAGGAGGTCGTTCACAGCCACAATCCGGGACCCTTCACCGAGCTCGACCCCGGGTCAATTGGCTACGATCCAAGGTTTATCGCCGATCCTGCGACCAGCCTACTCAATCTCAAGCTTTGCCTGATCCGGTCGAAATTGGAGCTGCGGCTTTTCGTGAACAACGCGTTAGACGCTCATCCGCTGCTTCAATCCTCTGCCGATGCGCCAAGCTCGTTGCCAGTCTACGCACACACCCTGACTCCGCGTACGTGGGGACTCGTCGGTGCCTGGAGTTTCTGACTGACATAGACCTCCGTCCGGCGTGTCGCCAGTCTCGATAGCAACGACAATCGTAGGACGCTCATATCGCAGAGCGGTATCGGGTCGCGGCGTGGGTTTGCATGAAATTCGGGACCATGGCCAGCCGAGCGCCATCGAAGGTGCTCCACTGATTCGCGTCCGGCAGTGGCGGGATAGTGACGGTCTCGCGCCGATCAAAGCCGACGAGCGCGGAGTTGACCAGCTCTTCTACTTCCATCACGGCGGGCAGTGCGTTTACGTCCCGTCCCGAGCGCTCCCAGATCTCGGTGCGCGTGGCGGCGGGTAGTACCGCCTGCACATAGACCCCCTTGGGTCCGAGTTCCAGATGGAGCCCCTGCGTGAGGAAGAGAACGAAGGCCTTGGTGGCCCCATAGACCGTCAGGCCGAATTCCGGAGCGAGCCCGACGACCGAGCTGATGTTGATGATCGCGCCGTGCCCGGCTGCCACGAAGCGCGGTGCGACCGCGCTCGCGAGTCGCGTCAAAGCGGTTGAGTTGAGGTTGATGATCTCGGCCACTTGGTCCGGGCTCTGATCGATAAAGGTGCCAGCGGCTGTGGCGCCCGCGTTATTGACCAATATGCCGATGCGCGCGTCGTCGCGTAGCCGCCTTTCCACCTGGGCCAGCGCAGAGGAATCCGTCAAGTCTGCCTGGAGAATATCAACCGTCACGCCCGTCTCGCGACGCAGCTTCTGGGCTAGGGCTTCCATGCGGGCACGGTCGCGGGCCACCAGGATCAGATCATGGCCGCGCTTCGCGAATCGGTCGGCGTACACAGCGCCAATTCCTGAGGAAGCGCCGGTGATAAGAACGGAAGGTTGGGTTGTCATTGGGGAATTTCCTAAAGGTTGAGCGTTAATCATGATGATCATCATGTTTGTTAATCATGACGGTAATCATGTATGATGTCAAGCAGAGATCGGAGACCCGTATGAAAGTGAGTCGAGAGCAGGTCGCGGCGAACAGGCAAACAATTCTCGAAGCGGCGGGACAGCTGTTTCGAGCCCAGGGTTTCGAGGGGGTTACCGTAGTCGACGTGATGAGGGCGGCTGGCCTCACGCACGGCGGCTTCTACGGGTATTTCAAGTCCAAGGACGACTTGATTGCCCAGACCTTGGCGCACGTCCTCGCTCAAGGCCCGGATGAGATTGATCTGGCCAGTTTTGCGGAAAGCTATCTCTCACGGCGTCATTGCCAAAATGTCGCTGACGGATGCGCCACGGCCGCGCTGGGCTGCGAGACCACTCGCCAAACCGCTGAAGCGCGCGCAGCCATGACGAAGGGACTTCGCCAGCATATCGAGCGACTATCCAAGAGTGCGAAGGGCAAGACGGCGGCCGAGAAGCGTCGGGCGGCGATCGGTAGCTGGGCGGCCATGGTGGGCGCCATGATGATGGCCCGATTCAGCGACGATCCCAAGCTGTCTGAAGAACTGTTAACGCAAACCCGAGCATGGATCGCTCTCGCTGCAACCTAAGCGAGGACGCACTGTTACCAGCTGCCCATCGACTGCACCTACGACCCGATCGCGAATCGATTGACGGTGACCCGAGTGGGGCTGGAACATCGTCGTCTGAAAATCGTACATTTCGCCGAACGGCAGCGCGGCCCAAAGGCCGGAGTTCAACAGATCGCTCAGGCCGACGGGTTCGGAGAGCTGCGGCCGCGCACTGAGGCCTCCCCTGGATCCCGTTCGTAGCCGCGCCGGCCATAGCTGGTCTCGCCCTTCACGTATCTAAAATTCCTATCGAGGGCGCCCCAGAATCGCAGCGAATCGAGCAGCTTTGCCCGCTCTTCGGCGGTCACATCCGCATCGAGAGAGTCGCTTCGAGTCGCCTTGGCCAGCAGTTCGGCGACATGGCCATGGTAATCGGCCTTGACGGTGCGCAAACGCTGCGGCTTGCCGCCGAACGCCTTGCGGCTGTGCAGGTACGCGTTGTGATTGATTTGCACGAAGGGCTCGAGCGCGACGCCGAGCCGCTTGCAGTAGCTGAGCATGCCTCGATGGTGATACGGCAGCCGCCACGGCCCGTGATTGATGTAATGGCCCGGATCGAAGCGGCACTCCTGACTGTCTCCGCCCAATTCTATATATCGGTCACCGCCGCGAAGCGTCCAGTTACGGCCGCCGGCGCGGCCGTTGTACTCGAGTACCTGAACGCGGTAGCCGGCGTTGCGCAATTCGTAGGCGGCCACGAGTCCTGCAATACCGGCGCCAAGCACGAGGACCGAGGCACCCTTTGGCGCGGTGCTCAGCTGAATCGGCCGCGTGAAATTGGTTTCAGCCGCAAAGCCGAGACTGTGCATCGCTTGGTACATCGCTGTGCTGCCGGCGCTCAATCCGACCATCGTCAACAGCTGACGTCGCGACATCGATCTTCCTGAACCTTGACTCATGCGATCCCGACTATCGTGTGATGGCTGTCGGACCATTCGGGCACCCGCACGCTCACCCTCTGTTGCGTGTTTCAACTGCGCGCGGGCGGCGGCGGCGTTTCGGATCGCGTCGATGCGCCACGCTCAGCGCGGCTTCGCAGCGATGACTTCGGTTTCCAACAAGGCACCCGGCGCAACCAATGCAGCGACTTGAACGGCACTGCGCGCCGGTTTATTCGGCTGTTCTTTCGTGCCGAAGAATTTGCTGTAACCGGCCATCAGTCCGGGAAAATTGAGCTTATTGTCGAAAGCCGGATCGGCAGCCATAAACACCGTCATCTTCACGACATCACCCATCCCGAGCCCAAGTTTGGCAAGCGTACCTTGAATCGAGGTAAGCACGCTGACGGTCTGGGTTTCCATGTCGCCGTACACCGGCGGCGTGCCCTTGGGTGCATCCTTGTTAATCGCCGCGGGCAGCGCGCCGCTGACGTAGACCGTGTCAACGCCGGCGCGGACGGTGACCGCCGCGGAAATTGGAAACGGGTTACCGTCGGGCAGCGCAGTGCGTACGACATCCGGCGCACCGGCGGCAGCATAGGCGGTGGCCGTCGCGAGGAAACCCAAGACGAGCCGCATGCCGAACCGGAAGTTGATCTTCAACACCATCATTCTTCCCTGGCGTCGATTGATGTCTGAGCATCGCAATTCACGATCCCCCTGTCCAGCACTTTTTACGCCAGTGTTCCCTATACGACGCACGGCAGCTCCTCAGTTTCTGATGGCCAGCACACCATCACCGTCGAGCTGTGTGGCAAAGCCGGCGTGACGTAGACGCTGGGCGACCTCGAGCGGAACATTGCGCTGGCTGGTGAGCCGGTTGGGTGTCCCTGTATAATGAAACAGCCTGCCGCCGCGCCGGATCACCCGAGCGAGTTGGTCATAGAACGCCTGCGAGTAGAGTTCCCCGGCGATTCCAAAGCGCGGCGGATCGTGCAGTATCGCGTTGACCGAGCTGGTAGGCAGAATTGTGATCTGCTCAGTGATATCGCCCTGGGTCAAAGTCAGGGCGCCGCCGAGAGCGGGCGACCATGGATTGAGGCTGCGCAGCCATATGACATCAGCGTTCTTTTCATACGACAGCACCTGAGTGGCCTGGCCATGCACGCACCATGCGGCGAAATAACCGAGCCCACCGCAGGTATCCAAGACCACCCTGCCACGAGGTCGAATCAAGCGCACCTTGCGCTCGGCATCGGCGTAGGGTGAGACGCGGGCAGTGGGCAGCATTTTGATCCCATCGATCTCGAATGTCGGCGGCCCCCAATCCGTGGGGACGAGTTTGATCAATGAGTTCGAGTAGCGCGCAGCGGGCTCGAATGCAGCTCCTGTCCAATGGTAGATGGTTCTATCCTTGCATTGCTGCGGATAGGGGAAACGTCGCTCGCCCCAGTTCCATCCATGGGCATCTAGGCTGACCGCGGTGGTCGAGCGCTGCAGATCCAACGAGCAGGCGACGGCGCTCAAGCCGCTGTGTACCGCTGCGCGCATCTGCTCGAGCAATTTCAGCGTCAATAGTGGTTCCATCAGGCGATCGGTAACATACTCAGATACGGGTGGCATTAAAGGATATACATATTTATTGACCTGGGCCGACACAGGGACAGCCAGGGATTATAAGCGCTGTGCCGCCGTTCGAGTTAAAGTGCGATTGACCTCGCGCAGAGAGGGTCGAACTCGATCGAGCACCCTAGGCAGGCCGAGCGTCAACCATACGCGAGGGTAGTGCTTTGTCCGATCTCGATAAGATAACCGTCAGGATCGCGGATGTAGCAGCGCCACTCGCCGTACTTCTCCAACGGCTCCGTGATGAACTCGGCCCCTCGACTTTTCCATAGTTCATAGCACGCTTGAATATTCGCAACGCGGATATTCATAAAGCTGTTGATGTGTTTCGGGTCGGGAACGCTGAGCGTTACCGTCGGTTTGTCCGGTGTCGGCCCGCCCCCGACGTTCAAAATCATCCAGATATTCGCGAGCTGAAGGTACGCAGGCGCGTTGCCGTCACCCAGGCTCAGAATGCGAGCATCGAAGATTGTTTCGTAGTAGCGAGCCGATCGCTCGATGTTGGCGACGGTGAGAAAATGCGCGATGCTGATCCCCTCGCGCGGGGGCATCTCATAGCTCTTCTGCTCGATTTGTACGCTGTTCATTGACAACTCCTTCCGATACAGAGCCCAGCGGTGATTAAACACCCTAAATCGGTCGTATGACACCCCAATTCTGTCGCCTCGCAACAATGTTTGGCGCGCGGCTCAATCCCGCCGGCTGGAACTCACCGTTCTGCCCCCGAAGGAAGGGGACTTCGCGCGTTCTGCCGCAATAAAGTCCTCGAATGCAGGACCGCTAACGCGAGATTCGAGCATCCGTGCCTGCGCATCCAGACGTTGAATGGCAGCGAGTGCTTCGGTGGATCCCAACTTGGCACGATCCACCGCCCGCTTGAGCAACCGGATCGTTTCATCGAACACGGTGATGGGCACCGGAAAGGGGTGGCCATCCTTGCTTCCCAGGGCCAGCGAAAAGCGCGCGGGGTCGGAGAATCGCGACGGTGTTCCATGGACCACTTCGGCGACGAAAGCGAGCGCCTCGATCGTGCGTGCACCGACGCCCGGCATTAGCAATAAATCGGCATAGTCCTTAGGGCCCGCTTCCGCAGCGGCGGCCAGTGTGCCGTGAAGGCGTTTGAGCATCACGTCGGAGGCGCGGACTTCGTGATGATGCGGCAACCGCAGGTGGGGCAGCGGCGGGGCAACCGGCTCGGTCTCCGGGAATAGCGATAGCGCGGCGTTGCCTGACTCTTGAAATCGTTTCAAGATTGAGATGCTCCGATGCGGGCCGCTGAGCGCGAGTTCGAGCCCCGCGGCGCGGCTGCGCTCGGCGCGGACGTCGGCCAGGTTGACGATCGCTCCGACGTTTCGGCCTTCGATCGCGGAGTGCGGCGACTCGAAGAATCCGGGTAGGCGGTCAGATTGCCAGTGATAGCGGCGCGCTTCTCGCAAATCTTCGTTCATACCCTGCTGCAGGCGTTTCAGCGCGCCGATAACACTCGTCGTGATTCCCGAGGAATGCCAGTCCATACCCATGACGGCGCCGAAGGATTGAAACCAAAACGGGTGGGCGAGACGTCGCAGCAATTCGTCGCGGCCGAATTCATGAACGATGGCCTCCGCGATCACGCGCCCCAAGGTGGCCATCCTGGACGACAGCCAGGGCGGGACATGCCCGCCATGCAGAGGTAGGTTGGCGCTGCCTGTACGTTGATGCATACCCGCTCGTCATCGCGAAGGACACCGAGTCAATTAGAACACAGGTGAATCGTAGGATATATCCGGTGCGTACCGTAGTGCGCTCGGCCTAGCACTCATACAGTAGTGAGCGAGCTTCGATACTGTATGAGGTCATTCCGGTGTCCATGCCGCCGCCTTCACCGCGCTGATCCTAACTACTGGTCGTGAGTAACGTACTGAACGGAAACCGGTGCATCAGGGACCGGCCCGTGCGGCGTGATACCGTTTTGGCATCGCAAAAACACTTCCGTCATTAGCTCTGGCAGGACCGAACCTCTATAGTTGACGGGAACTGTTGACACGACATTTGTGCGTGCAAGCGGTTTTCGTCGATTTCAATAGGGGGGCGCTTGAATGACTGCGGAGACGAGGCGGCTTACGTTATGCGACGGTCTGATCACCGGGCTTGCCTCAACGGGTGGAAAAGCCGATCTGCCGTTAATAGTCATGCTGCCCGGCGGCGGCGGCAACGCCGCGCAATTCGACACGCCTAATCGCTCGTTCCTAGCTACCGCTGTGGCAAACGGTTTCTCGGCCATTGCATTGAATCGCCCCGCCCAGGGGGACAGTGCGCCGCTGGACCTGAATCGCAACTCCGACAACGGGGTGTTTGCTGCCAATGCCCAACGCCTCTTAAGCGCGATTGATGAAATTTGGAAGACCGAATCCGCGCATCCCGGCGTAGTGATTTACGGAAGTTCGATCGGCGGGGCCATCGCTCTCCATATGGCGGCCGCATGGAGCAATTCAAAACGTCCCTGGCCGCTGCTGGGCATTGCTGTTGCCGACATTGGTCATGTAGCGCCGCCGATCCTTGTCGATACTTGGCGCAGCCTGCCGCCTGTGAACAGCATAAATCTCGCTGACTACTTTGCCGTATTCCTCGCCGGTGTGCCGCCATGGGCCATGCCGCGCCGACCGCCACCACAGGCAGCGATGCCCTCGCTGGTGCTGCCCGTCCCCCGCGCCGAACTACAGGAGGTCGTCGGCGGTTGGGTCCGCGACTGGAGAAACATTTGTTCGCAGATTGCCGTGCCTGTACAGTACCGCCTCGCGAAGCACGACACGCCTTGGGTGGTGAGCGCGCAATTTGTCCAAGAATTCACGGATGCCTTAAAGAAGGCTTCGCCTTACGTCGAGAGCGCTATAGTTCCCGGTTCGATGCATGTCATCAGCAATGGCCCCGTTGCAACCAGCCACATGCTCGATGTCCTATCGTTCGTATCCCGCTGCGCTGTGGCAGTGCAAATTCCCGAAGTACTTGAGTCCTAGCCGGGACGGATACGGCGAATAGCCCGCCCCGGTCGCTTCATTTCGGCAATGTGCGCGCGCTACACCCGCCACGTAGCTTGCACCTCGTAGTTATGCACGAAATCGGACGGCACCGCTGGACCCCAGTTGGCCAGACTATCCTGCATCGCATAGTTCGTGGGCGACCACTGCGCGTAATCGCCGATAAAATCCATGTCCGAGTAGTACTCGAACCAGGAGCCCCAAGGATCTTGAATATAGTGGAAAAAATTCGATCCAATGGTGTGGCGTCCGAAGCCCCAATCGCCTTTGCCGGTCTTGTCGGCCAGAGCCCGCCCGCCCCTGCCCACCTCATCCGGATCGTTGACTTGAAAACTCCCATGATGAAAACCGATGCCGGGAGACTTGGCGAAGGCCACCACATGGTGATCGCTGTTCTTACGAGCGCAGCAAAACGCAATCACGTCCTGCGCCTGGTCTGCGAGCCCCATGCCGAGCGCCTCGGTGACGAAGGCCACGCTCCTTGGAACATCGGGAGCAAATAGCAGTACGTGCCCAAGTCGAAGCGGACACACCGGTTTATATCGCGAGCGCGGATGCATGGCCGGTCGGCCATTGCGCACCACGCGCCCGGGGCCGTTGATCTCGAAACGGCGAGACTCGGCCAGTTCCGAGTCCGCCCCGGTCTCGCGCAGATGAATGAGCATCCCATGGGGATCGGTGACCCACAAACCCGCGGTCGTAAAGCCTGTCGGCGCGTTCACGATGCTGCCGCCGGCTGCGTTGGTCTTCGAAGCGATTTCGTCTAATCCATCCGCTCTCAGCGCAATGTGGTGCAGCCGCTTGCGCGCAAAGCCTCCGAGAAGAACAATGGATTCTCTATCCTGGCCCGCACATCGAAATCTCGCCGCCTCGCCACCGCGGGATGCCACGAGTCCCGCGTCGGTGTAGAAGCGGGTTCCGGACTCCAGATCGGGAACTTCCAGAGTAAATGAAAGCACGCCTAGTACGGCCATTGTCGCTCCCCTCGATCAATTGACGCCTGTTTCAGCCTCGCACTGTGTTTTCGATCGCACCGATGCCGTCGATTTCGCAGCGCACTACGTCACCCGGCTGCAAAAACCGGGGCGGCGTCATGCCCACGCCCACACCTTCCGGCGTTCCCGTGGCGAGCAGGTCTCCGGGCTCCAGCGTAAACGCCGTTCACAGGTAGGCGATTTGTCGCCATATGTCGTGGATCAGCTCACGGGTGTTGCTGTTCTGGCGCAGCTCGCCGTTCACGTAGCAACGCAGGTTCAGGGCATGAGGATCGGCAATCTCATCCGCGGTCACGATCCAAGGCCCGATCGGGCCGTGAGTGTCGAAGGATTTACCGACGGTGAAGGTGGGCGAGTGAAACTGCCAATCGCGCGCCGAGACATCATTGGCGACGAAGTAGCCGAACACGAATCGATGCGCTTCGGACTCGCTCACACCCTTGGCCGGCTTGGGCCCGATCACCACCCCAAGTTCCACCTCATAGTCGAGCTTCTCGGTCACTCCGCGCTCGATCGCATCATGAGGACCGGTAATGCACGTGGTTTGCTTGTTAAACCACAGTTGCTTGTCCGGCGTAGCGACACCCAAGCGCCTCGCCTCCTCCGCATGCTTGCGATAATTCATGCCGATAGCCAGGTATTTTCCGGGCCGTCCGACGGGACAGAGCAGGCGCGCGTCGGCCAACCGAAGGTTGGAGGATGACGATGCCGCCAAATGTCTGACCCGTGCCAGGCCGTCGGCGCCGCTCCCGATCAATTGCAGCATCGATGAAAATTGCAGCGGATCGAGCGAAACGATCTTGTCGTCCTTCAGAACGCCGAGGGCCGCCCGGCCGGCCGCTTCATAACGTAGCAATCTCATTGGCTATCTCCGATAATTGAGTCCGTCTGATACCAGGGTCAGTTAGAAGCTGTAGCGAACGCTGGCGCCCCACTCGCGCGGCCGCCCCAAATCATAGAGGGGCGATCCGACATTGGACGAATAGTTCACGCCGCCCACGTAGTACACCTTGTTCAGAAGATTCGTGCCGAATGCCGCGAGTGTCCAGTGCGTCGAAGCCATGTACTCGATTCGGCCATTGAGCAAGCCGTAGCTGGGCAGCACCAAGGTATCCACGTCGGTGGGCGTGCTGTGCTGGCTCGCCTCCCAGCTCCAGTTGACGGTTGAGCGCAGCTTGGCCTCTCCGGGCAGATCGTAGGTATAAGTTCCTCCCACTGCATACGTCAGCGTCGGCGCCCGCTCGAAATGGCTGTTCACCGTGATGCCGCTGGCACTGCCGATGCTGTCGTAGTGAGCATCCAGAGTCGCCGCGTTGGCGAACAAGAGCAGGCTCTGAGTCAGTTTCGCTTCCGCTTCCAGTTCGAATCCGTACGTGTGCGCACGCCCGGCGTTCTGCAATACGAGCGCCAGCCCCTCTCCCGGCACAGGGACGGCCGATTGCACCTGAATACCGGTCCAGTTGTTGTAGAACACGGTGGGGTTGATTCGCACCCGCTGATCCAGAAAGTCCATTCTGGCGCCGAGTTCATAACTGCGATCATATTCAGGCTGGAATTCAATGAAGGGCACCGGCGGTGTGCCGCCGGCGGGATTGAATCCACCCGCGCGAAAACCCGTGGAGACCGTGGCGTAGCTCATGACAGTGTCTGTCCATTGATACTGCCCACCTGCCCGCCATGTGTTGCTCGAAAAGTCTCCGTGCGCCGGCGCAAATCCGACCGTGGTTGCATCCTTGTCATCGTCGCTGTATCGGAAGCCGCCGAGCAAGGAAAACTTGTCGAATAGGCGATAAGTACCGTTGACATAGGCGGCATAGGAGTCGGTGGTCCGCGTGGCCACCGGCGTCGGAATGATCAGGCCTACACCCACGAACTGCAGCGGGATACCCGGTCCCGGAGGCGGCAATGCCTGAGTCACCGAGGTGGTAGGCGATGTGATGTAGCTTTCGTGATAGTAATAAAGACCGCCCACCCAGACCAAGCGATCGTCGAAATTCTTATCGTTGACCTGAATTTCCTCGGACGTCGCCGTGTCGGTGCTGTCGGTGTATGACTGAAAGATGGGCAACGGAGAGCCGTCTTGGTCGCTGTAGCCCTCGTTGTCCACCTTGGTCCAGCCGGTGAGAGATTTGACCGTCAAATCACCGGCTATAGTCCAGTTGACCACGAAGGTACCGCTGGGTGTATTGGTGTCGGAGAATTCCCGATTCGCTCCGGTTCCCGCCTGGCAATAAACGCATTGCGACGCATACTCGTTGCCGTAAAGATTACCGGCGTGCGTGGGGTTGAGATTCCACCAACTGGGGAACAGCGGACCCGGAACGATGGGACCGGGGCGAGTGTACGGAAATCCGTCGAGGTATTGCCGCGAATCCTGCATCGTCAGATCGATGGTCAAATTGTCGGTAGGCTTGGCCCGCACCGCGATCCGGCCGAGTTCTGTTTGCGTGCCGCCCGCATCGGGAGCTCCGTCCTGCTGGCGTACGTAGCCGCTGGTCTGCAGCCGGCCGACGGTCAGCCTCACGTCCAAGATGCTGCTTATCGGCAGATTGAGCGTACCGGTGATGTCGTTGCGTCCGTAGCTTCCCACCGTTGCTGTCGCCGATGCTTCGAAGCTGTCCGTGGGCTTTTTGGTGGTGTATCTGATGGCGCCGCCGATGGTATTGCGGCCGAACAGAGTTCCCTGCGGTCCGCGCAGCACTTCAACCTGGCTCAAGTCGAGGATGTTGAAAACCGTTCCTTCGAGCGACGGGTAATAGATGTCATCCACGTAAATACCGACGGCCGGCTCGGACCCATTGCCGCTGCGCTGCTGCCCCATGCCGCGAAGAAAGAAAGTTGCGGATCCGCCGGAATCTCCCGCGGTCTGGGTGGCGACCTGCAAGCCCGGGGTAACTTGCATGAGATCCTGGGTGGTCGTCACGTTTCTCTGCTCCATGGTATCGGCGGAGAGAGCCGTCACGGCCACAGGGGTTTTCTGGAGATTCTCCGGGCGTCTCTGAGCGGTCACCACCACTTCCTCGAGTTGACTCGCTTCATCGGCTATCACCCACGGAACTGCACCGAACGCGGTCAAGCCCAAGGCTATGCCGGCCGCTGTCGGTGAATGGATGGCTATTTTCATTTTAGAATCCCCCGTTGATCGACGAAATCTGATATTTGGAATCACGGCGTCCGCTTCATGAGCCGCCGTACGGACTCGGCACTTTGCCGCTGCCGTTTTCCGCCTTATGTTTGGCGAGATGGTCTTGCCTTTTGACCGCGGCGGTCTCGAGATTGGCGCCGCAGCGAAAGCTCTTGCTGTCATGCGTGTCTCCCGATCCGTCGTAAATTGCGGTTTTCGGATAAGCGCATACCGGCCGATGCCCGAGGACAGAGCGGGTTTCCGGTCCGAATGCGGGCGCGCGTGCTCCCGCGGGTAGCGGCGGATATTGGGTCGCTGATATCTGCGCGGGCGCGACGCCGTTCTCGACCCAGTTCACGAGTGCATCGAATAGCGGCCCATCGTTCACATTGCCGGGCTGCGGTCCAACGCCTCCCGCACAATGATCCACGCCCGGATACAAGAACACCCGCATCCAGGATTGCAACTTCGGATCCGCAACATCGGTGCCGAAGTGCGCCGCGACCTGTCGGTAGTAGTTGATGGTTATGCGAGACTGTATGTTTCGGTCGGCGGTTCCCGTCCAGAGAATCATCTTCAATCCGTGCGCCTTCGCCTGATCCAGCGCGGGGCTGTCGACGTCGGCCAGATCGCTGCCCACTTGACTGGCGAGAGTCGCCATATCCTCATAGGTGATGCCCTTGGGATCGTGCGCCGCCGCGAGATGGGCCTTGTCTATGTACAAATGGTCCGCTGACTTGAACTCCAGATCCTTGACCGCCCATCGCATGACGCCGTCGCTCAAGAGATAGTTCGTATCGGCTGGGAATGTGGTGCCCGGCTCCCACGGATACCAAATGACCTGGCCCAAAGAGTTGGTCGGTCCATGACGGATCAGGTCAAATGCGTTCGCCTGGTCGGCATCTAGACAATGATCGTGAGGTGCCCCTTTGGCACCGCACATCGCGTGCTTCGCGCTCCAGTGGCAAGCCCGCGGATCGCCGATGACTCCATCGACTACGCCATCCAGCGCATCGCAGGCGGTGATCTCCGCCTGCGTCGTCGCCGCGATCTGCTCGGGTGTAAGTGTCTTGCCCTTTGTTTTCAGGAGATCCTTGATGACCAAACCGGACCACGCTTGCGCCATCTGGAAGCGCATCCAATACAGGGCCGCGCCGCCGCCGAGAATGCCGTCGTATTCCTCGGGCACCGTCTGTGCCGCGATCACCGCTTCGCGACCACCCTGGGAACATCCCGTCCAATAAGTTCTTTTCTCCTTTTCGCCGTAGTAGGCCTTGACGATGGCTTTGGCCAGCCTCGTCTGCCAAATCACGTGATCGCGCGAGAAATCCCGGATAAGGCCTGTGTTGAGCTCGTGCCTGCCTTGAATCACTCCAAAATCGCAATTGAAGAGTATCCACGGCGCGCCATGACCTCCGTCGCTCGCCGTACCAACATAGCCGTGATTCGTAGCTTGAGTAACCGAACCCAGATAGCCCATGCACCCGCCGCTGCCCAGGTTTTGAATTTTTCCGTTCCATCCGTTGCCGGCGCCGCCGTCGTCGGGCCGCAGCGGCAAACCCACTCGAATGCCGATTGCCTGCTTCTGGCCTTCGTCATAGCCGTCTATGACATCCGAGCGCCCCGAGTCGTACGTGAAGTCCACTCGACAATAGGCCATCGTGGGCGGTGCTCCCCGCTCCATGACTTCCGCGAAATTCGTACTCGGATTTGCAGCGTCCGCGGCCGCCGAATCGGCTATAGGCACGACGACAGCCTTAAGATTCTTAATACCTGGATTTCCCGCCAGCCCGTAGGACGGATCGGTTGCCAGTTGCGTACATGACGGCAATCGGGCCGCGTGGGTGTCCATCGCAGCCGTGCCGGCCGATGCGACACCGCCCTGCGCGTTTGTATGGGGCGCGCCAAAAACCAAGGTCAATAACAAACCGTACGCCGATCGATTCATGACTTTCTCCCCCCTTCGAGTCCTGTCACTTGTCCGAGCACCCCGGCACCGGGCCATGTGTCTCCGCGCCATGCGACATGTTGATCTGGACGAATGAGTGTGAACGCCGTTGGATACAGCGCATCGAAGTCGCCGCCCGGTATCTCCACCGTCCTCAGCGGGATGCCGGCGGCGCGGGCATCCGCGGATGCGCACTGCACCGCGGGATGATCGGCCGGATGTTTGCTCAGCAACGTGAAGCCGGATCCGAAGCGATCGTAGAGCGACGTCGCGTCGTCGAACCACGCATGGGGGGCGATGCAACCCGGACGCGCCGAGGGCACATAGAGGTTGCATTCGCGAGGTGGCGGCTCGCTGCCGTCGGACACGATAACCGGCGAATCGTCGTAGCGATAACCCAGCACTACACCGAGATTATCGAACTCGCGCACCTTGGTACTCGCGATACGCTCTCCGACCCGGGTGCGGAGCCGGGCACCTTCATCGGTGGGTGCGTCGAGCCCTTCCTGCCAAAACGCGTTCGCCAGTGCAGAGTGGTTGGCGACAGCCTCACCGATCACATACTCATGCGTTGGCCGCCGTTCTCGTATGTAACTATCCAACAGCTTATCGCCACCCCATCCCTGGATGATCGCTGCGAGTTTCCAACCGAGATCGACTCCGTCGGCGATGCCCATGTTCATGCCGTAGCCGCCGAATGGCGGATGCAAATGACAGGCGTCTCCGGCCAGGAAAATAC
Source organism: uncultured Gammaproteobacteria bacterium (assembly GCA_963807505.1). GTDB lineage: Bacteria > Pseudomonadota > Gammaproteobacteria > Steroidobacterales > Steroidobacteraceae > Bog-1198. Next base: position 1,805,166 of record CAWECC010000004.1, read on the forward strand.
GTCGATCGCGATATTTGTCGGCGATCAATTGGCTGGCCACCCACTCATCCGAATGCAGCACTTCGAACGGCAGGTCGATGCCGGTGGCGCGACGGATGGCAGCGGCGGCGTCCGTCCCAGAGAGCTTCACGCCTTCGGGAAGTCTGGTCGGCATGAAAAACCAGGTGTCTCCCGTGTCCATGGGACCGATCAGGCTGGGCAAGTCGGAATTGACCTGCCAGTACATGATTGCGGGCCCGTGCCGATGCGACTTCGCCAGGCCGGGCGCGTGAAACACGAAGTTATAGTTTCGCGACAGGCCGTAGGCGCCTTCCATGCGCGCCCCGATCAATGCACGGACGGCGCTGCGAGCACCGTCGGCGCCGACGAGATAATCGCTGTCGATGGCTCCCTCGATATTCGTTTGCAGGTCGCGAAACCGCGTGGTCACGTGGTCCGCATCTTGTACCGCCGACATGAATTCTGAATTGAATAGAATCTTGACGGACGGCAGGCTTTGCGCGTGGGTCCTTAGAATCTCCTCTAGCGTGTATTGCGGAACCCATTGCGCGTGTTCCGAGTACAACGAATTGCGGCCGGGAGCGCAGTGAAATGCATCCTTGAACCGGGCGAGCGTGTAACCCGCGAGACGCGTCACGAACACCACATCGGAGGGATAATCGATACCCAACGGCGAGGCCGCCGCTAAATCGCCGGCAATGCCCCAGCGGCGCAAGTGTTCGCGCGTGCGCACGTGAGTGGTTTTGGCCCGCGGCGCCCGCCCCACCCGGTCATTGCGCTCCAGCACCACGCACGACACGCCTCGCTGACCGAGTTCAATGGCCAGTGCGAGGCCGACCGGCCCCGCACCGACGATGAGGACGGACGTACGGTCGATACCCACGTTGAATTGCATCACTCCCCTCAAGCCTTTCTCAAACGCGGTAGCCGCCGCTGTATCGGTGAAAACTACCCGCTGGGCAATAGGCTGGGATGATGGCGAAACAGTTCGTCTGATACCGATATGGCATCGCTCTGTGCTTGGCGAGGAATATACTGTTGACTCAAAAAATCAGTATTGGCAGCCGATGAAAGTAATTGACGTCAATTCCGTTCTCGATACGGCACCTCTGCGGGGTCTGCCGCTACTGGTGATATTGAGCACAACGCTCATCCTGGTGCTCGACGGCCTCGACATTCAAATAATCAGCCTCGTCGCGCCACTGTTGACCAAGGAATTCCACATTGCACCCGCGTCGTTGGGCCCCGTGCTTGCCGCGGCGCTGATCGGCATGGCGTTCGGCGGATTTGCGCTAGGTACTCTCGGCGACCGCTTCGGACGACGGCCGACCTTGTTGTTCAGCGTGGCGCTCTTTGCGAGTTCCACCCTGATGGGCGCCACGACCCAAAGCATTGCAGCCCTCGCGATGTGGCGATTACTGACGGGTATCGGACTCGGCGGCGCCATTCCAAATGCCATGGCCTTGCTCGCCGAATTCACTGGTCCGCGGTGGCGAACACAGGCGATCGCCGCCGCGGTGATCGGCGTACCCGTCGGCGGCATGTGCGGCGCCCTTACAGCGGCCTATGTACTGCCGCACCTGGGGTGGCGCGCCATGTTCGTGGTCGGCGGGCTGCTACCCTGCGTGGCGCTCGCTGTCATTTATTTTCTGCTGCCCGAATCGCCGCGGTACTTGGCGACGCAGGCTGAGCGGCGCCAGTCTCTGGTCAACGTGCTGAATCTTCTGGCCGGTACCGATCAGTATTCGATCGCGGATGAATTCGAGCTGTCCGACCCCGTCCCGAAGGGCGGCGGGACCCACATCGCCGGACTGCTGCGCGGTCCTCTGCTGCGCGAGACCTGCGGACTGTGGCTGATCTTCCTGACCAACATGTTCACGATTTACACCTTCTTCAGCTGGTCCCCGGTCATTTTGAGTTCCTTCGGTCTGCCATTGGCCGTGGCCGTGCAAGGTTCCATCGTGTTCAATCTTGCCGGTGTGTGCGGCGGATGTATCAGCGCCTGGTTGCTGGCACGTCTCGGGTCGCGCCCTCCGACGGCGGCATTGGCTGCGGTAGGCATCTTCACCCTGTGGGTGATATCGAGGCTGCTCAACCACGCGAGCCGCTCCGGCTCCCCGATCGATGTCGCGACCTTGATGATCGCGATCGCCGCGGTCGGGTTCGTGATGATCGGAATCCAGACCGTCGCCTATCGTTTGAGTACTCACCTCTATCCCACGCAGATACGAGCTTCCGGGGTGGGCTGGGCGGCCGCCTGTGGCCGGCTGGGCGGAATATTGAGTTCCTTGATCGTCGGCTGGCTGCTCGCGCGCGTCCATGGCGCTGGGCTGTTCGCGATCCTATCCTGTGTCATCTCCTTCACTCTGATAGGAATACTGATGATCCGCCGGCATCTGACCCCGATCCGATTGTAGACTTTGCCCCTCTCAACGCGCAGCGCCCACTATGAAACTGCACCACCTCCGTCACCTCATCGTCGTCGCCGAACGCGGCAGCATTCGCGGCGCAGCCCGCCATCTAGGCAGTGCGCAACCGGCTATCACGCGCAGCATTCACGAGATCGAGCGCGAACTCGGCACCGCCGTCTTCGAGCGCAAGGCAAAAGGCATGGTGCTCACGCCGGCGGGGGAACTATTTCTGCGGCGCGCGATTACCATTCAGGAGGAGTTGCGACGCGCTCGGGAAGAAATTGATCAATTCGCGGGCAAGACCACCGGAACGGTGTCCATCGGCTTATCGACCGCGTCCCACATCGCGCTGCTGCCCTATGCGCTCAAGAGGTTCAAGGAAAAGTATCCCAATACCTTTCTGGATATTTCCGAGGGCCTGTTTCCCGCCATGGAACGGGCTTTGCAAAATGGAAGCCTCGACTTCTACGTCGGTCCCGCGACCGAATCCCCCATATCCAAGGAATTTTTGGTCGAAAAGTTGTTCGACAATGCGCGATTGATATTCGGCAGGAAAGGACATCCTTTGGCAGGCGCTCGCAGCTTGAAGGATCTTGCGGGGGCAAAATGGATTGGCACCTCGGTGACCGTGGCGACCGAAGCCGAACTCGGCCCCCTGTTCAACCGCGCAGGTCTGCCCGCGCCGCGGATTGAAATTCAGGCGCATTTTGCCCTCACCATGATCATGGCGGCAGCCAGTTCCGATCTATTGACCATGCTTCCGCAGCAATGGCGTCACTCTCCCTTGACCGCCGCCCTTCTGCATATTTTCGAGATTCAGGAGTCGCTGCCCGCGGCACCGATCTGCATCGTCAGGCGGGCACGTCTGCCTCTGACGCCGGCCGCGGAGTATCTCTGCGACATGATGCGCCGGGCGGCACAGCATCCTGACAACCAGGTCCCTCGGGCTGCCCCGACCAACCGCCGGGCGCGGCTGGCGGCGGCCAAAGGATCCAAGAGCGCCAAGCGGCGGCGAATTTGAAGACTATCGCGCCCGAACATGGCTACACCACCGGGACGGCGCGATGATTGCCGCGCTGCATTGGAATGACACTTCGTCAGACGCTGACAACAAAGCTTTGGCGGATGGTTTCCCCTCACCGCAGCCACCCCAGCCAACGCGCTCATCATTCCCGCATGCTCGGGAGACGAACGCGTAGTTTGTCGTGAGAAACGATGATATATGGGTATAGACTCTGTCGGCGCCGGTTGCCCAGATCGCTGAGGTCAGCAGCACAGTCAGTGCATGGGCTCTCTGACGACAGCGAGGAGTTCGACGAGACTCGCAGCGGAACTGACCACCGCGTAACGCGCGAACCGGAAGGAGAACGTGGCACCGATGCGGACTGCTTTCGACATCGCGCAGCGCCGCAGCAAATCAACCAACAATGAGGAGCCGAAGCGATGAATCCCAAGACAGTATCACCCACTATCATCGGCGCCATATTACTCGGCGTCGTGGCTACCGGCGTTGCAATCTCCGCTCAAGACAGATACAGCCTCAAAGTGCCTGGTGGACTCGCCTTTGCCGAGTTCAAGGGTTACGAAACCTGGCAGGCCATTTCTGTCAGTCACAACGGAGACAAGCTTGCCGTGATTCTTGGGAACCCCCTCATGATCGAGGCATTCAAGTCGGGTATTCCGGAGAATGGCAAGGCCTTCCCCAATGGGGCCAAGATGGTAAAAATTCATTGGGAAGGTAAAAAGAAGGAAACCTACCCTGGCCAGCCGCTGGTCGCCGGCTCTTTTCACGATGTCGATCTCATGGTGAAGGACAACAAGAGGTTTGCGGACAGCGGTGGATGGGGATATGGCGCCTTCGAGTATGAGGCTGCTTCCGACAGTTTTCGGCCGGCCAATACTTCCGACCAGCCACCGCAAAATAACGATGCCAAGTGCGGCGCCGCATGCCACACCGTCGTCAAAGCGCGGGACTATGTGTTCACGGAATTTCCAAAGAGATAACTTCCTGACGCGCTGCCCAACGCCGTTCTTCTCGATATAACTCTCCTGGAAGATCGGCGGCTGGCGACCATGAGACTTCAGTGTCTCCACGGTTGTTGATGCTCTCTTGATAAGGAGAGCAACCGGATCCTGGGGGTTGCGATGCAGCGAAAATGACCGGTCAAGAGCGAAACAGCGGCCGGCTGCTAATTGCACGGCGGATATTCTGGATGCCCGGACCGCGCTATCATAGCGTCTGCTGGCCCCACCTACTTACGTCCTAGTTACGTCGCGCATTGGACTGTAAATGGCGCCCGCGGCAATTGGCAGTCCATAAGCAAATTCAAATCAAGGAGAAAGCGATATGAAGAGATTCAAATCCATCGCTCACCCGGCGGTCGTTGGTGTAACGCTCATAGCGGCCGTCATCCCGCTGAGCGCTATTGCACAGGACCCAGTAGCCTCCTTCGCAACGGGCGGATATGCGAGAGGACTGCGCACCCAGGAAATGATGTCCGTTATTGACACGGACGGTGATGGGAAGATCTCAAGAGCCGAGTGGGATGCGTTTCAAGAGAAAGTGTTCAAAACGTTGGACTCGCATCATAGGGGTAAGCTGGACACCAAAATCTTTGCCCGTCGCACCGAAGCCCGTATTACGACTTTCGCAACCGGCGGGTATGCACGCGGCCTAGATAGCACGGAACTGGCGCGAAAGATTGACACCAATGGAGACGGTTGGATCTCCCACGATGAATGGATGACCTATCAGGGAAAAATATTCGACTTGATGAATACGAGCGTCACTCACAAGGATGAAATTGGGCACGAAGAGATGTTCGCCACAGGCGGGGCAAACAGGCCTTAGCAGGAGAGCGGTCCCATCCGGGTGCGGGACTTTCGGGAGAAAGCGTTTGCCAGATCTGAGATGAGTCTGGAGCAGCATCGCCGTTTCGACGGATGAAGGCAGCCCGACTACGCAAATGGATTGCGTAGCCGCGCGCCAGTCGGCGCATAGTGCCCCGTATTCCGGGTCACCACCGTGAGATCATGAATGAGTGCCGTGGCCGCTATTTGCTTGTCGAGCGGATTCTCAGGATTCGGTACCCGCAATCGTCCCCAGACGTGTGCCGTCTCCTCGTCGAAGGCTAAAATTGACTCGGCATAGGTCATCGTCACCCATTTGAGCCAGCGTTCGAGACGCTTTGCCTGCGCGTCATCACCTCGATGTCGGATGCGCTCCACGCCCTGCCATAGCTCTCCAATCGTGACTACCGACAGATACAGATCGACTGACTCGCGACTCGTGTCCGCGAAAAAAGCCCGGACACCGGGGTTGGCCTTGTCGCCTTTTCGGATCTCACTGATTACGTCCGTATCGAGCAGGTACATATCAACCGCGTTTGTCGGTCTGCTCGCGTTCGAAATCACTGTCCTCGCCGACGTTAGGAATTGCCGCAAGAACGTCCGCCAAGTGTTGCCTCTTTGGACCCCGTAGTACCGATTGGAGGATTTCGCGATGCTCCTGCTCCGTGCTGCGATTGCGTTTCGCAGCCCGTTGCTTGAGCGCCCTGACAGGATGCTAGCATTGATAGCAGTCTCGCGTTGTCTACGCCCAGGCAATACTTTACCGCTATCCAGCCGCTGTCCTCGAGCACCTGGGTATCACGCCTAGGGGCTATCAAGCCCGCGAACTTGCCAATAAACAGGGGTCACCTCAATAGAGGTATTTTTTAGCACGCTAAGAATCCGGGTGGGCAACCCGATCCAGTGCGCCGGGCAGCGGCGGCGGGCTTGTCGATACATCCGGGTTTGGGAGTATCTGCACCATTTTCTCCCAGCCACCGCCCAATGCTCGATACAGCGACACGATGTCGTTGACAAGCTGGACGTTCGCCTGCACCAGAGCCTGTCGATCTGTCAGTACCGTGCTCTGCGCGTTCAACACGTTGATGAAGCTGGAGAGACCGTGGTCATACTGGTTGCGAGCCAGGTCCCAGGTCACCTGCGCCGAATCCAGCGTATCCTGCAGCAAATCGCGTGACGCGAGGTCTACCCGGTAGGTAACCAGCGCGTCTTCGACTTCGCGCAGGGCGTTCAACACCGTGGCTCGATAGCTCAAGGCGGCTTCCTTTTGTTCGGCACGTGCGAGTGTCAGGCCCGCGGTAAGCCGCCCACCTGAGAAAATAGGCAGCGAGACAGCCGGCCCCGCGGTGTAGAAATGGCTGGCCCAGTTGGTCAGAAAGGAAGCATCCAGAGCGCGCATGCCAATATTACCGGTCAGCGAGATATCAGGATAAAAGCTGGCCACCGCCACGCCCACATTCGCGGTAGCGGCATGCAGGTTCGCCTCGGCCTGGCGGATGTCCGGGCGTCGCCGCGCCAGTGCCGATGGCACCCCCACACCCACGACCCTAGGGATCGGCGGCACAGGCTTGCTCTCGCGCAACTGCTCGTCCACCGCGCCGGGTGCATCGCCGATCAATACGCTCAACGCATTCATGGCCTGCTGGACCTGCCCATCATAGGCGGGCAATTGTCGGCGTGTGTCGTAGAGCTGCGTGCGCGCCTGGTCTACGTCGAGTTCGGTGGTCAACCCATTTTTCTGCCGACGTTGAGTCAGATCTAGGTTTTGCTCAGCAGCTTTGACATTCTCCTCCTGGCTGGCTTTCAGGGCCTGCGCACCGCGCAGCTGCACGTAAGACTGCACGATCTCGCTTTCCAAGACGATGAGCGCATCGTTGAGCGCTTCGGCCTGTGACTGGGACTGGGCCCGCGCCTGCTCCACCGAACGACGAACCCGGCCAAACAGATCGAGCTCCCAGGAGGCATCAAGCCCATACTGATAAAGGTTCACCGGTGCCGTGAACTGGTTCAGCGCCTGATTGCCTCCATTCAGGATGTCGGTGCTCAAGCCCGGCACCGTCGCATCGTAGGGTTTCAGTCGGTTGGCGAGTGCGTTGAGGTCCTGGTATGAACCCTGGGATTCGAGGATGCCCTTGGCACCCAACTGCTCGCGCTGGTAGCTGGCATTGCCGCTTAGAGTAGGCAAACCCGCAGCGCGTGCCGTGGCAATCGACTGACGAGCCGCCAGCACCCGGACGACTGCCTGCTGTACGTCCAGGTTATTCTTAATCCCCTTTTCAATGAGCTCCGTCAGGATGGGGTCATTGAATGAACGCCACCAGGTGGGGTCCGGGTCGCTCTTCTGATCGGCCAGGATGCCTTGTGCCGCCTGGTCTTTCCACCTGGGAACGGCGGGAGGATCCGGCGGTCGATAGTTGGGTCCCACCGTGCAGCCCAGGAGACACATCGTTGTGCCGGCAGAAACAAGAAATGTCCGGAAGGTCATTCGCCACTCTTCGCTTTTGCTTTGCCGCCGGACATGAAAAGGCCGAGCGGCACGAGCAGCAATGCCAGGACGCCGGTAATGACGAAGTGTCGTTGTAAGCAAGCACTGCGCTCTGGGTCTGAAGAATCTGAAAGACCTCGCCGGGCGCCATCTGCTTCGCCAAATGCGCGGCGTGCCCGAGGCTCATTGCAGCACCCTGCAGATCCTGCAACAGGACATTATAGGGCTGATTCGTAGGGTCCAGATGTTCGCCCAAGTAATGCTGCCGAATCTGCTCGTGGTTCGTGATCAAGGCGGTCGATACCGAGATGCCGATCCCACCCACGACATTGCGCGACATGGTAAATAACGCGGCGCCGTCACCCTGCTCATCTTTCGGCAAGGTGACGTAGGCGGCCGTGCTGATGGGCACGAACAGCAGCGCCAATGCTGCCGTCTGGGCGGCACGAAAGATCCACAGGTGAAAAAAGTCCAGATTCGGAACCAGATTATCGGAGAAAAAAAGTGCGCCCGACAGCGCCAAGCCTCCGGCAGCTATCACGTATTTCACCGGGACGAATTTCATGATCCGCCCTACGAGCGGGATCAATGCGATGAGCACCAGGGCTCCCGGCGCCAGGGCCAACCCCGCCCAGGTGGCCGTGTAGGAAAGCTCCGTCTGGGCGAACTGCGGAATAATGACTGCGCTCGCGTACAGCACGAAGCCCATCAAACCGATCGCAGCTGTGCCGAGCGCAAAGTTGCGATCGCGAAATACTCTCAGGTTCACCACTGGATTGCGGGCGTTCAGCAAGTAGATGATCCCCACGATAAAGCCGACGAGGGAAACGCCGTAGAGAATGCGGATGGTGCCCGAACCCAGCCAATTGAGGTCCTCTCCCCGATCGGTCGCTACGTCAAGGCACCCGAGCGCCATGGCAATGAACACCACGCCCCAATAATCAAATGGCGGGGCGCGTTTCGCTCTGCGTTTGCTCTCGGGAGACTCCTCGACCAGGTGCATAACCCCGAAGAAGGTGGCTATGCCGATCGGAATGTTCACCAGAAATATCCAGTGCCAGGAAAATTGGTCGGTCAGATAGCCGCCGACCACCGGACCCAGAGCGGGGGCGACAACCGTCGCGATCGCGGTGATGGAGAATGCCGCCTGGCGCTTCTCCGGCGGGAATGTGTCGAGGATGATTGCCTGTTGAGTCGGCTGCAAGCCGCCGCCGAAGAAGCCCTGCACGTGCGCGAAAGACCAGCAGTTCGAGGAAATTGGTGGAGAGGCCACAAAGAAGTGACGCCACCGTGAAACCCGCTACGCTCAGCAGAAAGTAGTTCTTTTGCCCCAGGCGCATGCTCAGGTTGCCGGAGATCGTCAGCACGATCGCGTTAGCCACGAGGTAAGTCGTCAGCGACCAGGTGCTTTCGTCGTTGCTGATTGCGAGCGAGCCGGCGATGTGCGGAAGCGCCACATTGACGATCGTGGTATCCAGAACCTCCATGAAGGCGCCCATCGTGACGACGATGGCGATCAGCCACAGATTTGGCTTGCCGCGGGAGCCACTCATTTGAAATATACGGTCGGCTCCACCGACAGCCCGAGTGGCAGGAAGGGCCAGTTCTCCAGGCCGTGATCGATGAGGATCTTCACGGGTACCCGGCGAACGATCTTGACGAAGTTACCGGTCGCGTTCTCGGCGGGAAACGCAGTGAAGCGCGCCCCACTGCCGCCCTGGATGCTCTCGACATGGCCGCTCAGATGCAGATCAGAATACGCGTCTACCTTAATATCGACTCGCTGCCCGACGCGCATCCGATCAAGTTGCGTCTCCTTGTAGTTTGCAACCACCCAGACATTTCGGGTCACAAGGTAAAAAACCTGCTCGCCCGCCTGCGCGAAGGTGCCCAAGTCAACATTGCGGCGCGTGATCTGCCCGTCCTGGGGCGCCGTGACATCGGTATAGGAAAGATTCAGTTTTGCCTGGGCCAGGTTTGCCCGCGCCTGCTCCGTCTGAGCTTTACGTTGTTCCAGTGTCGCCTCCGCCGTCTCGATGGTCTCCTTTACGAGGGCAGCGACGGAAACCTGAGCCTCAGCCGACTGCACGTTCGCGGCGTTCGAACGCACTGCCGTTGTCGCCTGATCGACGTTGGTTTGCGTCGTTGCGCGAGGATCCACGCCGTGCTGGCGCTTTGAATCATTCTCACTTTGCGCCAAATTTGCGCGTGCCTGCGCCAATTGAGCCATCGCCTGGGCAAGGTTCGCCGGCGCCCGGACCTTCGTGGTGTGCAGATCCACTTCGGCGCTTGCCTCCTGAGCAACAGCGGCGTCGAGATTGGCCTGGGCTTGGTCGCACGCGACTATATAATCGCGCGGATCAATCTTCAGCAGCAGATCACCTGCATGGACAAACACGTTGTCGTTAATGCGGTTTTCCACGACGTAGCCTGACACCTTGGGAGCGATCGATACCGCGTTACCCTCCGTATAGGCATCGTCCGTGCTTTCCTGATTGCGTGTCATCAGCCAAAAGATGAGCCCGCCGACTATGGCGATTACCGCGATGACGATCAGAATGATGATCGGCGTACGGTTCTTGGGCTTCTTCTTCTGCCCATCGTCGCCGTCCTTATCCTTTTTGCCGCCCTCGCCTTTGTTCTCCTCCCTGCCGCCTTCCTCGTCATCTTCGTCGCCATTTTTCTTGGCAGCTTTGTCCTGGTCCTCGTCCTTGCCCTTTTCGTACTTGTACTTGTACTTGTATTTGTAATCACGGGGCAGGTCTGCGCCGTCCGGGTCGCGAGACCATTTACTGGGCGGAGCCTCCTGCCTGCTCTCACGCGCACTGACTTCTTCGGTATCGTCCATACTGAAACTTCCCGGGCAAAAGTGGCTCAGTATGTCGCCGCTTGTCAGTTCGTTCTGTCAGCGGAGCGGCAACCCGTGTGCCAGAATGTAGGAGGTCAACGCATGAGCATGAGGTTGGGTAGGCGCCCTCTCGCTGCCAAAACTGGCCGTGCCCTGACTTACAGCCGAGCCGCTGCGGTCGGGCTCATCAAGAGCGCGACTTGCGTCGAATGCGGCAATATTGCTGCGTTGCGCTCCGGCTCGTCTGTACGCTAACCGGTCTTTCGCTACTGGGACGGGTGGGCAAGAAAAATCCTAGGAAAATCAGCGGGCGTAAGGAAAAGGTCTGTCCTACACCGCGACTGCGGATTTTGCAGTGATACGGGGTCGGGCCTGCTCGGGCAGCCCCCAGCCGAGTTGCGCGAGGAGCAGCTGTTGATCGGGCTCCGGCTGGGTGTAGCGAGTGAAGAGCAACTCGCGCCCATCGGTGGTCGGGAAATGCACATCGAGGAGTTGCATGGCGGCGAGCTTCTCGAGCACGACGCGCGGCGTGAGCCCGGGCGCGCGTTGCTTGAGTAATTGTTTGAGCGTGACCTGCAGACAGTAGGCCATGAAGGCGACGAAGATGTGCGCTTCGATGCGTTGCTCGTTTTGATGATGGATCGGACGGATCGCCAGATCCCCTTTGAGTTCCTTGAACGCGTTCTCGACCTCGGATAACTGCAAGTAGAGCTCCCACAGCTTCGCCGGATCGGTGTCGGTCAGGTTCGAGCGCAAGAGGTAGCGGCCCTCGCGGCGGCGGACTTTTTTGAGCGCTGCCCGATCGAGGGTAAAGGTAAAATCCACGCGCTTCTCGCGTTCACCCTTCGGCGGTGCTTCTGGCAAGGTCACTTTGGCGAGCGCGCTGGTGCGACCGGCATCGTGCGCGGCGGCGCCGAGCTTCATCAGCAAGGTCGAGTAGGCAGGCCGCTGGCGCTGCAGTTCTTTGAGCCGTGCCCAGTAGCGTTTGAAGCGCTTGCGTCGCATCGAGCGCTCTTTGCCGATCCGTGCCTGACTCTCGACGTAGACATACAGATCCCCGTCCTCGGGCAAGAGCTTGACCCGCACCTCGGGCCGCGCCGCATGCCAGGCGCGGGCGGCAAGCGCGGCTTCGAGCTTGTTCAGTCGACCCTTCGGCGTGCCGACCAAGTACTGCGCACCGCGCGCTCGCATCAGCTCCAGATGCGCTTCGGTGGGAATGCCGCGATCCATCACCCAGATGCGCCGCGCACTGCCGTACAGCTGTTCGATGCGGGCGAGGAACTGCGGTAGCGTGGTCGCATCGGCGGTGTTGCCCGAGAGCACTTCGTAGGTCAACGGCAGACCTTCCGGCGTCACGATCAGCGCGATCACCACCTGCACGCAGTCGAAGCGGTGGTCGCGTGAGTAGCCAAAGCGGCGCTTGTCCTCTTCCTCGAACGGCGGATCGGACTCAAAGTAGGTGCTCGTCAGGTCGTACAGCAGCACATCGAAGGTCGCGCCGAATAGGTCCTGCCACCGATCCTTCAAGTATCGCTGCAGCGCGTCTTTGTGCGGCAATAATCGGTCCAAACACCGGTACAGCGTGTCCTTCGCCGCCAGCTCCGGGCCCTCGCCCAGTAAATCCGCCATCGCGCTGCGCTCGTACCACTCCCGGTGCAGCCGCCACTCGCTGCCCGGATCGATCAACCGGTACGCGACCTGCAACATCAGCACGTGATACCAGCTCGTCCCCTCGCGTGAGTCGGCGAGCCGCGGCTCCCAGAACTCTTCCATCCCGAGCAGTGCCCAGAGCCGGCAGAACGCCCAGCATGCGCCCCATTGGCGGGGCCGGCGCAGCGTGAACTCCTTGAGCTTGACCTGTACGCCGTACTCTTCGGCGTGCTCCGGAACGGCTCGGTCTGCCGGAAATAGCGCGAGCTTGCGCTGCGAGCCGCGCGTCTCGTCGAATGCCTCGATGCTCTTCAGCCAGGATGCGCGCTGGCTGTCGTTGATCTCGCCCAGATACAGCACATGTCGATCGACCGTGCGCCGCGCAGAAACACGCCGCTTCTCGGCAATGCTCCAGTACCGATGCTCCTTTCCATCTTTGAAACGCCGGTGGCACTTCAAGTACATGGATCGAAGCGTAGCGCTCCGTTTACCCTCTCGCCAGGGGCAAGGTCTGTCCCACAGACCCCGCGCGCGAATCACCCCTGCAGGATCAAATCCTTGCGCCGACCACACCAGGGAAAATCAGCGAAAGCGGCGCCAGTGGCGAAAGACCGGCTAACGCACGTAATGCGTCGTCGCGCAAGATCTTGGACGACGTGCCCCGCGAGATCGAAAGAACCATCAGCCTCCCTGTATACCCCGTTAATCAAGGTACGAAGCCGTCGGTATTTGCTCAAACGTATAGGAAGTCCATTCAGTTTTAGTCTGGAGGCGGGCTCTCGGCAAACTTCATCTGTGTTTTAGTACCGGCCGTCGACCACTCGCATCGAAGCTTGTGGCCATCCGCCGCGTAAATCACCCACCAGCCTCGGGTATGCGATTCTTGGTCGCCTTCCCGTTTGCGTCTTTGTCCGCGTCCGCCATGTCGGATATAGAAATCGTCGATCCGCTCGTCAGTATCGATCGCGATAACGTCTGAGTCTGGGTTTTGACTGGTCATTTCGTTTCCCCGCACCTTGCAATAAAACTACCAAATTTCCACCAATTCCTACAGCAGCTTCTCAAGAGTGATCGGCAGCTCGCGGACACGTCGACCGGTCGCGTTGAAGACCGCATTGGCGACAGCCGCGCCCACACCGGTAATGCCGATTTCGCCGACGCCGTGCGCGCCCATCGGTGTGTGTGGATCGGCGATGTCGGTCCAGATCACGTCGATCTCTGGAACGTCCATGTGGACGGGAATATGATATTCGGCGAGGCTCGGGTTCATGATCCGGCCATTACGCTCGTCAAATTGAGTTTCTTCCATCAGAGCCATCCCCAGCCCCATGATAATGCCGCCGCGAAATTGACTCCGTGCGGTCTTCGGATTGATGATGCGCCCGGTGTCGAAGGAGCCCAGGAAGCGGCTGACGCGTGTTTCGCCGGTGACCCCATTGACCCGCACCTCGCAGAACATCGCGCCGTGCGAGTGCATCGACCAGTGCATCATCTCGAGCGGAAGTGATGCCTTCTCGGCGGCCGTCACGCTAACGCGCTGCGCACGCTCCAAGATCGAGGAGTAACTTTCGCGCCGGGCAGGCTCACCGAGCTTGGCAACGCCGCCACTCTCGCTCACGACTTCGTCAACCGACAAGCCCGCGAGCGGCGAATCACTGCCCGCCAGCTCGAGCAGTTCGGCGACAAGCGCGCGATACGCGGCGATCACCGCACCGCCGATCGCGGCGGTCTGCTGCGACCCGCCGGCGAGGATGGCGCCTGGAATGATCGAGTCCCCGTAACGAACCTCGACCCGATCAAGCGGCAGCCCGAGCCGCTCGGCGGCGACGATCGCGGTCGTCGTTGCCGTACCCATGCCCATCTCGTGCGCCGCCACCTCCACGATGGCCGTGCCGTTGCGGGTCAGCGTGATCCGCGCCGCGGCGCCCGGCATCCGATAGTACGGGTAGGTCGCAGTCGCGCAGCCCATCCCGACCAGCCATTCGCCCTCGCGCCGCTTGCCCGGTACGGCGCTGCGCCGCTCCCAGCCAAACCGCTCGGCGCCCGAACGCCAGGCTTCGACGATATGCCGTGACGAGAAGGGTAAATCCGAGGTCGGGTCCTTGGTGGGTTCATTGCGGATGCGCAACTCGATCGGGTCCATCTCAAGCTCGATCGCCAACTCGTCGATCGCGGATTCTAGCGCGAAGGTGCCGACCGACTCGCCTGGCGCGCGCATGAAGATATTCGCGAGCATGTTCATCGTGACTGTCTCCACCGACAGCCTGAAGCTGTCCGCGGCATAGCCCGATCGCGTCCCCATGATAAAGGGTTCGGGCATGTTATTGTGGGCCGTCATCGCCGCGGTCCCAGCGTGGATCAACGCATTAATATGGCCGTCCGCCTGCGCGCCGATAGCAACTCGCTGCTCAGTCAACGTGCGGCCGCCGACGATCCGGTATACGCCTTCGCGCGACAAAGTCACGCGCACGGGTCGGCCGGTCATTTTTGCCGCCGCGGCACCCAATATCTGGTGATCGGATAGGCCTTTGCAGCCGAAGCCACCGCCGACGTAGGGCGAGATCACGCGCACCTGTGCGGCCTTCAGACCAAATACGTCGGCAATCGTCGCCGCTTGGGAAGTGACCATCTGCGTCGTGTCATGAATGGTGAGCTCGTCGCCGTTCCATATGATCGTCGCCGCATGCGGCTCGATCGCGTTGTGATTGTGCCGCGGCGTGCGATACACATGGTCGACCCTCTGGGGCGACGCTGCGAGCATCGCCTCGGCATCGCCGATCTCGTCCAACAGTGCCTGGCCCATGAATAGGCCCGGCTGAGACCCCGCCGCCTTTGCCGCGGCGAACGAGGTCGTGGAGGGTTCGGCCGCATAGGTCGCGACGATCAATGACGCGGCGTAGTCCGCCTGTTCCTGCCTTTCGGCGAGAACGAGCGCGATCGGCTGGCCGTTCCAATGCAGGCGGTCGTCCTGCATGATCGGCAGATCGCTGGCGGCGGCGGCAGTGGGTGACGATCCGAATGGCGCGGGGCTGTTGAGGCGCGGGGCATTGCGATACGTCATCACGAGCACGACGCCAGGTGCGGCCTCGGCGGCTTGAGTATCCAGCGTCGCGATACGACCGCTTGGGATCGTCCCGTAGACAAGTGCGGCGTAGACCATGTTCTCGAGCGGCACTTCCGCGGCGAACCGTGCGGCGCCCCGCACTTTGAGTGGACCGTCGAGCCGCGACACGGGCGTGCCGATCAACCCGTGCTTACGCCCGATGAGCGGGTCAGAAACGCCCCCCGGAATCCAGCTGTCGGGGGCCAACGGCACCAGCTTCGCCATGGCCGTCTGCATCGCTGCCTGTACCGCGCCCTTCGCCGTATCGACGATGCTCATGCTGCTGCTCCGGCAAGATCGCCGAGCACGGCGATGAGGGTGCGTGTGACGAGTTCTATCTTGAAGCGGTTGTCGCGAAGCGGAGTTGCGTTCGCCAGTTCCGCGATCGCGGCAGCCCGGAAGGCTTCCTCGGTCGCGGGGCCGTTGCGCAGTGCCGCCTCGGCTTTCGACGCGCGCCACGGTTTGTGAGCGACCCCGCCGAGCGCAATTCTCACATCCTCGATCCGGTCACCGGCCAACTGCAGTGCGGCGGCGACCGATACCAGCGCGAAGGCATAGCTCGCCCGATCACGCACTTTGCGATAAGTGGAGTTCTTTGCGAACGGCAGCGGCGGTAGTTCGACCGCCGTGATCAACTCGCCCTGCTCCAGCACCGTATCGATCTCGGGATGATCAACCGGCAGGCGATGCAACTCGATCAATGGCAGTGTCCGCGCGCCGCGCCCGCCCTGCAAATGGACGATCGCATCCAGCGCAACGAGAGCAACGCACATGTCCGACGGATGCGTCGCGACGCACATTGCCGATGCACCGAGGATGGCGTGGTTGCGATTGAACCCCTCTATTGCGTCACAGCCGGCACCGGGTGCACGCTTATTGCAGCGCGAACCGTCAGTGTCGTAAAAATAGCTGCAGCGCGTGCGCTGCAGCAGATTTCCCCCTACGGTCGCCATGTTCCTAATCTGCGCCGATGCCCCTGCGAGGATCGCGCGCGTCAGCACGGGATAACGTGTCCTGACCGCACGATGCTCCGCGAGCGCAGTGTTGCGCACCGCGGCCCCGATCAACACACCACCGCTATCGGTCTCTTCAATCGTGTCCGACAGTCCGGTCACATCGACGAGCGTACCCGGCCGCGCCACCGTCTCGCGCATGAGATCGACCAGATTGGTGCCCCCGCCCAGATAGGCCGCCGCCCTGCCCGCACCGAGCCGCAGTGCATCAACGGTATCACCCGCTCGGACGTAGATGAAGGGAGTCATTCCGCCATCTCCGCCGTCATGGTCTCGCGGATCGCATCGATGATCCCGTTATGCGCGCCACAGCGGCACAAATTGCCGCTCATCCGCTCCTGTAGTTCCTCTCGCGTCAGAATTACGTCAGCCGCGAGGTCGGCGCTCACATAGCTCGGCACCCCACGCTTCGCCTCCTTGGCCATGCCGATCGCCGAACAGATTTGCCCCGGTGTGCAATAACCGCACTGGAATCCGTCGTGATCGATGAAGGCCTGCTGCAGTGCGTGCAGCGCGTTTCCGTCGGCGAGTCCTTCGACGGTGGTGATCTTCCGACCTTCATATTGCACGGCCAGCGCAAGGCACGACAGCATGCGCTCGCCGTCAACCAACACCGTGCAGGCGCCGCACGCCCCCTGGTCGCATCCTTTCTTGGATGCCATAAAGCTGCAAGTGGTCCCGCAAAAAGTCTAGCAGCGACACCCGTGCATCGGTCGGCAGCTCGGCGAGAGAACCGTTGACGTCGATAGACATGATATTGACCTTCTCGCTTTGACAGAATGGGCGGCGGGGCGACAGTAAATGGCATCCCATCGCGCCACGAGCGTACTGGTGTTCCGTCAACGTGGCGGCCGCATTATTTGTCGGCAAATGCCTGGCCGAAGTTGCCGACAACATCGCAGGGCGGAGGAATCTCCTGGAATTCTACGGGCAAGCGCTATCTAAGGGTGTAAGCCGTTTTCACCTTTGATTCGTAGGAATTATTAACCCTTTCTATCAAGCCTGCTGTCAGCGCCCTTACCTAGTAGCGCTCGCAAGCATTCGCCGCCTGGAGTACGCGTACCGAGTTGTGGATCTTTTCTGTAGAATAGGAGGTGCACGCTCAATCATCCCTTGTGACAGACTGGACTGCGATCGTAAATTCCTTGCTTGATGGCGTCGTGTGACCAGGCATCGATCGTCCATCGAAGATCCATTACGAAGCGTGCCACCAAAAACGGATAAGAAAGCTGTGTTTGTTACAGTGGCCTCCCTCTACAATCTTCGCCAGGACCTTAACCATCCTGCAGAATGAATAGGACAACAATGGCCAGAAAGACAGTCGATGCGGGCAAGGTTGATCCTTGCGTTCTCACGGTATTTGGCGTCACGGGCGATCTTTCCAAGCGGCTGCTTTTTCCCTCGCTCTACAATTTGGCGTGCGCCGGCACGCTGCCGGATGATTTTCGCCTCTTGGGCGTAGGCCGGCGAGATTGGACCGATCAAGTATTGCGTCGGTATTTGACGGACAGCCTCGGTCGGTTCTGGGGAGGTAATCCAGACCGAAAAATTGTGAGGTGGCTCGCTCAGAGAACCTACTATCAAAATACCAATTTTGACGATCCGGCATCATTCGAGTCGCTGAGCCACAAGATCCAGGAAATAACCCCGAAGAAGCGCCCGTCGGTCAATCGACTCTTCTACATGTCCGTAGCACCCGAGTTTGTGCTGACAATTGCCAGCCATTTGGGCCAGTCGAATCTGCTTCTCGAGCAAGACGCCACTTGGGCACGGGTTATCGTCGAGAAGCCCTTTGGACACGATCTCGAATCCGCGATTGCGCTCAACGAGGGATTACAAAAGATCATGGCTGAGCGCCAGATCTACCGCATCGATCATTTTGCGGGTAAAGACGCAGTTCAGGATCTTGCGGTGTTTCGTTTCT
Source organism: uncultured Gammaproteobacteria bacterium (assembly GCA_963807505.1). Classification (GTDB taxonomy): domain Bacteria; phylum Pseudomonadota; class Gammaproteobacteria; order Steroidobacterales; family Steroidobacteraceae; genus Bog-1198. The sequence goes on from CAWECC010000004.1 coordinate 1,823,450, forward strand.
CGAACGCAATCATCGAACCTCTCTGGCATCGCTCGCTCATCAGCAACGTCCAGATCACGGCATCCGAAACGGTGGGCCTTGAAGGGAGAGCAGGTTTCTATGAAAAATCGGGGGCCTTACGCGACATGGTACCGAACCATCTCGCGGAACTACTATCGCTCATCGCGATGGAACCGCCGGTGTCGTTTTCCGTCGAACACATGCGGGAAAAACAAATCGAGCTGCTGGAGTCGGTGCGAAGAATAAAACCGAGCGAAGCGAGGCGCTATGCCGTCAGAGCCCAGTATTCGGCCGGCAAACTGGGCCGTAAGGCGATCCCTGCCTATCGACGAGAACCCGATGTGAGTCCTCGATCGCAGACCGAAACCTACGTAGCAATGAAAGTAGAAATCGATAACTGGCGCTGGTCGGGCGTTCCTTTCTTCTTGCGGACCGGCAAGAGCCTGTCGAAAGCCGTAACCGAGGTCGCCGTGCAATTTCGACCGGCGCCCGCGCGCCTGTCGCCGAATATCGCCTTGTGCACGGCTCCTCCGAATCAAATCGTTTTTGAAATGAAGCCGAATCAGGGTATCCATATGTCCGTGTGCGCAAGAGCGCCCGGACTTGAAACCTCCATCATGCGCGGCGACATGGCCTTCGAGTTCCCCGCCGGGCCCTTTGGGGCTCACGCGAAGGGCTATGAGAGACCCTTGCGGGATGCCATGTTGGGAGATCCGTTTTTATTCCCGAGCGCAAAATTCGTGGAGCAGGGCTGGAGGTTGGTCCAGCCGTTACTGGATGCCTGGTCACGTAAATTCGTCGGCGATATCCCAAAATATCCTGCCGGTTCCGAAGGTCCCAAGGAGGCAGATGAACTGTTGGCGCGCAGTGGGCATGCCTGGCGTCTACTGGGCGGCGACGCCATCAAGAAGTCAGCTACGCGCTGAAATCACATTGGCAATCCCACCTTCGTCGGTGCCCCTTGCAATGACCTACCGGCGGCGTTCTTATGGTGCGCCTGGCTCTAGTGCCCCTCGCCTGAACGTTTTTTGGACAACGGCACGAGACGGCCATCAAGTCCACGGAAGCCAAAGGCATCAATGGCGTTCATCAATCGATCTACCGTCAAGCCCTCGATTGACGGAGTCCACTTCGCCATCCAAATGAGCATGCCAAGTAGCAAGTTGACTACAATCTCTGGCTCGCACTGCACGATAGACCCATCTTCCATTCCTTCTTTCAGAAACCTCACTAAGATGGCCTTGAGCCGGTCGGCCCACGCCGAGACGGCTGTGCGTTGAGGTGAATCTAAATAGGAGTAGTCACCGAAATACAGCAACGATCCGTGTTGCTGCGAGTCGAGCAGCAGCCCGCGGATAAAGAGACGTAGCTTCTCCTCCCCAATTCCGCCGGTACGGTTGACCGTTTGCAAGAGGTGTTCGAAACGCTCGAGCGAGCGTCGATGGCAAGCGTAGGCAAGGGACTGCTTGTCGGGGAAATAGTGGTAGAGCGTCGCGTCTCGCAGGTCGAGAGCAGCAGCAATTTCGCTCATGGTCGCCAGTGCATAACTCTTCGCATTGATGATCTCAATCGCCGCACGCACGATGGCTTCCCGTTTCTGAGCCGATTTGCGGCTCTGGGACACCGGTTTTCGGCGCTTGGTTTTTGCGGTCGCTACAGACACGCTGACATCCATGGTTGAGGCAAACGGGTTTCCTCGGCGATAGTCTCAAAGACTGCCGCATTTTCCCGCTTTTCGTGCCCAAGCGCCAGATCACGTTACTCTACTATAGACTAGATTATCTAACACACATTAGATATACAATCACGTTACTCAATGCGCAGCAGCGCTTCATAAGCGAGATTCATCATGGAAACTCCCAGCCCTTTTAGCCTCAGGGACAAATCGATTTTGATAACCGGTGGCTCGTCGGGCATCGGCTTTGGACAATGCCTTCGCTTCTTGCAAGAAGGGGCCAAGGTGGCGGTCGCTGATATTAAGCCGCCCGCGCAGACGGCACTAGACGCGGGCGCGGTTTATTTTCCGTGCGATGTTACTCAGCGCGATCAAGTCACCGAGACCTTGCGAAACGCGGTGCAGAGAATAGGCCTACTGGATGTCATTATTCACAATGCCGGCAAACCAGGCAAAGGTGTGCATCTAACGGAATCCGATGAAGAAGTATTGGATGGTGTAGTCGCGCTCAACTTCTACGGCACTTACTATGTCCTGAAGTACGGTCCCGGGTCCATGCGGGATGGCGGCTCCATCGTGACTACGGCCTCAGTGGGGGGCCTTCAGCAAAATGAAGGGTTTTTCGATTATAGCGCCACCAAGGCGGCAACCATTAGCCTGACGAAGACGTCCGCGGTGGAACTCGGGCCACGGGGTATTCGGTGCAATGTGGTTGCGCCTGGACCGGTGAGGACACCGATGTTGCCGCCTGGCCACGTACTCAACATTCTGGCCAAGAATCTCTCCTCGCTCGGACGTATCGCCGAGGTCGAGGATCTAGTGGGCGTATATCATTTTCTGGCAAGCGATCAAAGCAAGTATATTACGGGCCATACACTCATTGTGGACGGTGGCCGGCTTACCGGATTTCGCACCCAGGTACTTCAGCGTCTAGCGGATTGATTTCCCCCGCGAGGGGCCTCAATAGTTGGGCAGGCGCGAAAACACCCCGACCGGTGGCATGGCATCAGGATCGACCATGACGTCGAGCAGGACAGCGCTGCTGCACTCCATCGCGACCTTGATGGCGTCCGCAATTTCTTCCGGGCGCTCCACTCGGATTCCCTTCAAACCACAGGCTTGTGCGACGAGCGCGTGGTCGACAGGTTTGAAATCACAGACATTCGTGTGGCGTCCCAGTAGTGCATCCTCGGCATGCCGCTGATAGCCGAGAACGCCGTTGTTCATGACAGCAATGACGACCTGGATCCCGTGGCGGCGGGCCGTCTCCAACTCCGCCCAAACATGCGCAAAGCCACCGTCGCCCACTACACAGAACACCGCCTTATCCGGATTTCCGATTTTCGCACCCAATGCTAGCGGAAATCCCCACCCCAGGCCCGCTTGGCCGCGGGGAGTGATGAAGCGCCGTTGGGCCTTGGCAGTAAGATAATTGGCCACCCAAATCGACGAGAAGCTGGCGTCGGCGACGACGAGGTGATTATCCGACAACTGCCGTTCGAGCTCCGTCATGAACCGCTCGGGACGGATCGGCACGGCATTCGATTGGGCGACAGGGGCAATTTCTTCGTGGTGACGGCGCTTTGCGCTGGCAATCTCCTCTTCGAGCGTCGCTCGTCTGGCACGCCTCGCGGATAGATCCTCGGCAGCTAGCGCGGCAGTCAGTGCCCGCAATGTCAGTCGCGCATCGCCGTTCAGGCGCAACGCCTCGTAGTTTCGACCGATTTCGACAGGATCGATGTCTATATGAATGTAGGTGGCACCCCGCGGCAGTAATGTCCAGGAATCGGTGCCGTTTTGGTTGGTTCTATTCCCAATCAGAAGAACGACGTCCGCCTCGCTCACCAGCGGTTTGGCAAATTTCGCCATGCCTCGGGTGGCCATGAAGTAACCAATCACCCCCACGGACAACGGATGCGTTTCTTCGACACTGCCCTTGCCCATCGTACTGGTGGCGACCGGCAAGTGAGCGCAGCTCTGCAGTGCGCGGAGTTCTTCCTGCGCGCCGGAGCCGATGACCCCTCCCCCGGCGTAGACGATGGGCGCTCGAGCATTGGCCAGAAGCCGGGCTGCCGCGGCGATCAGTGCAGGGTTTGCAACTGTCCGATCGAGCGGGAAGTGTCCCAAACTCGCAGTGCGCGCCGTCGCCGGCCGCTGGTCCTTTTCGGCGAGTAGCTCCATCGAGACCAAGAGGACGGCGGGACCGGGTCGGCCGCTCGCCGCCGCAATGAACGCCATATCGACATAGTCTTCGATGCGCTCCGCTGTCGTCACACGCCGCGTCCACTTGGATACTCCTTTGAAAAGCTCCAATTGGTCCAGTTCTTGGAACGCATTGCGATCTCGGGTCCCCGGCCCGACATCCTGCACCAGCGCGACGATGGGGATCGAAGCCGTCAGGCACTCGGCAAGTCCGGGAACCAGCAATGCGGCCGCAGGACCATTCTGGGCAGTCACTACAGGTACCTTGCCGGTGGTGCGCGCGTAGCCGTCGGCCATATAGACACCGGCGTTTTCCTGCCGATAGCCGATCTGCACGATTCCCAAATCCTGCGCGGCCAGCGTCAAAGCCGGCGGGTTGCTTTGCCCAAACAAATACTCGACCCCGTGACGTCGAAGAGCGGCGGCAAACCTTTGCGCTGATTTCATTGGGGTGAGTGTGTCGCTCACGGTGTGATCAGCACCTTGCAATGGTCATTCGATTTGCCGAGTGACTGGAACATGCTGGCTACCTCATCCAGGCCCACCGTGGCCGTGACCAGCCCCTCGACGCTTATTCGACGTGAGGCGAGCATGCGATTGACGAACGCGAAATCCGCGGGCTCGTAGGCGAGAGGAAAAGTCATCCTCAGGCGCTTCAGCGCCGCCGACACGACCGTAAAGTTCTCTGCCTGCATACCCGTGCCGGTCAACACCAGATGGGCGTTCGGCGGCGCCATTTCGATCAACTGGGCAATCATTGGTCTGCCAACGCATTCGAAGATTACCGAGGGCTTGCGGCCCGTCTGCAGCGCGTAGGCTGCGACCGCATCCGAGTGTTTCGCGGCGTCGATGATGACCTCGATACCCAATTGCCGCGCCCGCGCGATACGCGCCGGCACGAGCTCGCTGATGCCAACATCGCCCGCGCCGAAAAAATGCGCCCACTTGGCAATGGCGAGACCGATGACGCCGGCCCCCACGATCAGCACACTCGCGCCCGCGGCCACGTTAGCAGCCTTCCAAGCGCCCACGCCGACCGACATGGGCTCGATCATTGCGGCGCTGTCGTCGCTCAACTCCGAAGTTACTTTAGTCGCGAGACCCGCCATGCAGGTGGCGTATTCGGCGTAGGCGCCGGGCATTCTCAGATCGAAACCTTGCATGACAATTTGACTGCATTCGGAAGCGCGGCCGGCCTGGCATGCGGCACAGCTACCACAGGGTTTCGCGGGTAGCGCGACGAGACGATCTCCCACCCTCCACCCTTCGACGCCGGCGCCGATTTCAATTACCTCACCGACATATTCATGGCCCAACACGTTGCCATGCTGAAGCAGCCCCGGCACTTCGGCAGCATGTAGGTCGGATGCGCATATGCCGCAGGCTTTGACCTTGAACACCAGACCACCGGCCTCGGCGGTCGGCTTGTCTACTTCGGCGAGCCGTAACGGCTGGCCAACCTCGATGAATTGGGCTGCTCTCATGGTGTGGGTCCAAAGTAGACTTCGAAGAAGCGGCCGCCGATGGATTTTGGCATCGCCAGGTTTGCCGCGGTGCTTGTGCGGACGCAAAGGAGCGCCGGCCCGTCATGGGCCTTGGCCCGGGCGAGCGCGGGCGCCAAGTCCGCAATCGACTCGACGTATTCGCCGTGGGCGCCCAAGCCTTGCGCGACCGTATCCCAGCGGATCTCGCCCATACGAGTTCCGAAGGTCTTGCCCCACCGCGCCATTTCGTTCGGCACTTCCATAGTCCATTCGCCGTCCGCCATGACCACGACCGTGACTTTGAGGCCCTCGCGCACTGCGGTCTGCAGTTCCATGATGTTGAATCCGGCGGCGCCATCGCCGGTGACGCACACGACATCCCGAGAAGGCGCGCCGAATTTCGAGCCAATGGCGGCGGGAATGCCGACACCGAGCATGCCGAGCTCGAGAATGCCGTGAAACGAGGACGGCCGAGTCGAGGGCAATGCCATGACGGCCCAGAGCGAAGTCATGCCACCATCGACACAGTAGACGGCATCGCGCCCGAACGCGGCACCGATCATTCCCATGACCTGTCCCGGATGGATGCCCGGACCTTGCCATGCGGCAATAGGCTCGCGGATCGATTGTGCCCACGCCGTGTCAGCGCTGCGCTGTGGCGCAAGATCGGTTCGGCCTCGGCTCTTGATATCGCGGTTGCGTAGTTTTGTGGTCAATCCCTCGAGCGCCGTGCGCGCTTCGGCAACAATCCCGAGGCTGACGGGACGAGATACGCCGATATGTCGCGGATCGATATCGATTTGGATCAGCTTGGTGCGCACGACATCGCCCCAATACTTGTCGAACGGGACATCCAGATTTCCGAGTCTCGAACCCACCACGAGTTGCACGTCCGCATGCCGCCTGAGGTCATCGGCCGCTGGACTCTGCGACACGAAGCATAGAGGATGATCGTGAGGAACCACCGACCGGCCGGCGAGCGAAGGGATCACCGGACAGTTCAACAGCTCCGCCAAATGGAGTAATGCGGCATTGGCGCCTCCGCGATCGACGCCGCATCCGGCGAAGATCACGGGCGCGTTTGCATTCGCGAGGAGGTCCGCAGCGGCGCCCAATTGAGCATCCGAAATTTGCGGCTGAGTGGAACGACCGGCGTCGCGTGGATAAATGGGTGCGGTTGCGGGATCGCCAGTTGCATAGAGCGGCGTCAAGGGAACCTCGAGTTGCACGGGACCGGGACGACCTGCCCACATCTCGCGAAAGGCCATGCGGACCAGTTCCGGAATCCGGGGCCATTCGAACACCGGCGCGCCCCACTTGACCGCCGCTTTGAATAAATCGAGTTGATCCTGGCCTTGGAACGTCGCGGGCGTGGAGGGATAAACAATGCCCGCGCGGTGCTGCGACGTGATTGCCAGCACGGGAACACCTTCGTGTCGTGCCGTGACCAAGCCGGGCAGCAGGTTGGCGGAGCCAGGCCCCGGATTGCCAAGCACAATGGAGACCTCACCCGCGGTCTTATACAGCCCCTCGGCCATGTGCACGCCGGCTGCCTCGTGGCGGATCGGCACGAAACGGATGCCGTTGGACTCCAGAGCGGCGAGGAATGGGTCGATCTCGGGGCACGGTAGGCCAAAGACAAACCTTACCCCCTCATTGGCCACTGCCCGTGCAAGCAATTCGCCGCCAGTCACTTCGGTCATAGCGCGTCCTTTATAATTCTACTATTGACTAGATTATCAAGTTTGGACTAGATTTGTACAGTCTCGTCATTCAACGAATTAAGCGCCGACAACAGGCGCCGCAGAAAATACGGGGGTAGCTGTCATGCGTAACGTGCAATGGGTTGGTGTTTGGGCGGCCATTGCGGCCAACGGCTGGGGAGCTAGCGCTTTGGCTCAGGACTCATCGAGCCAACCGCAATTGACGGAAATCATCGTGACCGCCCAGAAGCGGGCGCAGAATTTGCAGGATGTCCCCGTCTCGGTCATCGCGCTGTCAGCGGAGCAACTCCAGAATGCCGGGGTTACCAACATCAAGAATCTGGAAATCTTGACTCCCGGGCTCACGGTCACTTCCACGACCTCGGAGAATTCGACCACCGTGCGTATTCGCGGTATCGGTACCGTGAGCGACAATGTGGGCTTGGAGTCATCGGTGGGTGTGGTCATCGACGGCGTGTATCGGCCGCGCAATGGGGTCGGCTTCGGAAATCTCGGCGAGATTGATCAAATCGAAGTACTAGAAGGTCCCCAGGGCGAATTATTCGGCAAGAACAATGATGCCGGAGTCATCAATGTAACGACTAAACGCCCATCGATGACGTTCGGTGCGACGGGTGAAATCACCTACGGCAATTACAATGATCGGGAAATTTCAGGGTCGGTGACAGGACCCGTGAGCGAAGACTCCGCCGTGCGCTTGTATGCCGAATGGCAGAAACGCGATGGCTTCCTCAACGTCAACGACGGGGTGGGTCCCAACACCGACGATACGTCCAACAACCGCAACGCCTACACCGTCCGCGGTCAGTACTTGGTGAACCCCAGCGATGTCATCAGTTTTTTACTGATCGGCGATTTCTCGAAACGCAATGAAGCCTGCTGCGAAGCCGTGCCTGTCATCGCTGGCCCGCTGTCGCCGCTCATCAATGTTCTCGGCTCGACGCCCGCCCTCGGCGGCAAGACCGGTGTCACATCCACCCCGGCCACTAGTCCAATCAATCCCTTCACCTATCAGGCCTACGCAAATGGTGTAGCTTCGCAACAGATTCGCGATATGGGCGTCTCCGGCCAACTTGATTGGGATTTGGGAGGCGCCAAACTGACGTCGATCACGGGGTGGCGCGACAACACCATTATTGCAGGCAACGACGTCGAATACACGGGAGCTGCCTTTGCCGAGCAACCGGCAACCGAGGCGAATCAAACCGATTTCAAACAATTCAGCGAGGAGCTGCGTCTGGCCGGCAAAGACGGCCCGCTACAGTGGCTGGTGGGTGGGTTTTTCTCGAGTGAAATTATCACGCCGAACTTATCGATTCTGGCGGGGCCGCAACTTGAATACTACATCGGCGGCGCGGCCACCGCGGCCGCCGGCCAGGCGCCTAACCCCTTTTTGATATCGGAGCTCACGGGCAAGGCCCCGGGCGGAACGTTCATAGCCGGCGAAAGCGGCGAGGCGGACTATTTTCGCCAGACGGACAAGAGTTTCGCCTTTTTCACCGACGAAACTTACACGATCACCCAGGGCTTGGATGTGACCGCCGGTGCGCGTTATACCAAGGAAAAAAAGGCCGCTACATCCAATTATGACGATCCCGACGGCGGGTCTGCGTGCGGGTCGCTCCTAACCTCCCCCGGGGTTGGAACGCTGAACCCCACCACTCAGTCTCTTCTCGCGGGATTTGGTTGCGCGACGGTATTCAATCCGTTTTTCAACAAAGTGACCACTGCTCAATCGTTGGACGAAGACAAGGTGACCGGCACGCTCAAAGTGGCATACCGATTCAATGACGACCTCATGACCTACGCGTCGTGGGCGGATGGTTACAAGGCGGGCGGTTTCAACCTGGCTCGAGTCGTCGATCCCACGCCCACCAATCCGTTTGCACCTAACTTCAACACGCAATTTCCCGACGAGACAGTTAATTCTTACGAAATCGGACTGAAGAGCACGCTAGCCCAGAAAACGGTGCGCCTGAATGTGTCTGCGTTCGACCAGCAATACAAGAATTTCCAGCTCAATACCTACAATGGCTATGAGTTCATTGTTGCAACCGAGCCCCGCGTGACCTCCGCGGGAGTCGAAGTGACTTCGGATTGGCTCACTCCGTTTCTGGGCCTGACTCTCTCGGGCGGTGTCACGTATGCATTCACCGACACTCGCGAGTTCGGCAATGCAATCGACCTGATAGCCACCAACCGCCAAAACAATCGGTTGCCCTACGCGCCCCTGTGGTCGGGGTCCGTTTCTGCGACCTATCAGACGCCGATCACGGAATCGCTCGCCTTCCTACTCTCGGTCAGCGAGAAGTACAACTCCTCCTACAACACCGACACGCAGCTGAACCCGGTGAACAACCAGAGCGCCTATGGAATTCTGAACGCGAGAATTGGTATCGGCGCGCCCGACGGCAAATGGGCCCTCGAATTGTGGGGCGAAAACCTCGCCGACCGGGGCTACTTCCAAGTCGCATTCGACGCTCCGTTCCAACTCGGCCAAACAGACGCGTTTTTGGGCGATCCTCGCACCTTTGGCATTACCTTCCGAACAAAACTATGAAATCGAATATCGACATGTCGGAAGGCGTCGTGGCATCGGGGCGCGATGAGACGGCCATTACCGCACTCCACGCAGCGTTTTCAGCCGCGCGACGCGGCTTCGAGGCCAATCGCAGCCCCACGCTGCCTGAGCGCCGCGCACGGATCGAGGCTCTCATTCACATGATGCTCAAGTGGCGCGAGCGCATTAGCGTCGCGCTGAGCACCGATTTCGGCTCACATCCGGTGGCCAGCTCCGATCTCATCGAAGTACTGGGGGTCGTCGGGCGTGCAAAGTACGTGCTCGAGCACTTGGAGGAGTGGTGCCAACCCGTCACTCGCGAAACGGATCAAGCGGTACTTGGCAACGCTGTTGCGTTCATTCGCTACCAGCCCAAGGGCGTCATCGGCAATATTGTTCCTTGGAACTTCCCCTTCGACCTCTCGATCGGCCCCCTGATCGACATGTTGGCCGCAGGCAATCGGGTCATCATCAAGCCGTCGGAGTACACGCCCGCCTGTTCTGCGCTGCTGCGAGACATGGTGTCCGCTACTTTCGATTCGACGCTCGTGTCTGTGATCGTCGGCGGCCAAGACCTGGCACGAGACTTCTCGTCATTGCCATGGGATCACCTCCTGTACACCGGCAGCGCTGCGATAGGCAGGCAGGTCATGGCGGCGGCCGCCCGAAACCTCACCCCGGTGACCTTGGAACTCGGCGGCAAGTGCCCGGCGGTATTGACGCCTGGCGCGGTGTCAGCGCGCCATGTCGAGTCGGTAATTGGGACCAAGCTGATCAAGAATGGGCAGATGTGCATCTCGGTGGATTACTGCCTGGTGCCGCGACGAGAAGTGCAGAACTTCCTCGACCTCGCGCAAGCATTTATGGCGAGCTCGGTGCCTCAATACTCTCGCGGCTCCGAATGCACAGGGATCATCTCGCATAAGCACTTGGATCGGCTGCAAGACCTTCTCGACGAAGCCAGCGCAAGAGGTTGTCGGATAGTGCCGCTGGAGGAGAATGCCCACGTTGACCGGGAATCACGCCGCATGCCTCTTTTCTTGGTCCTCGATCCACCGCCGGATCTGCGAATGATGCGGGAGGAAATCTTTGGTCCCATTCTGCCGGTCCTGCCTTACGATGATATCGACCAAGCGGTCAGCATCATCAACGCCGGCGAGCGTCCGCTTGGGCTCTACGTGTTCGGTGACAATCACTCGCTGTTGGAGAGGATACTCGGGGAAACCACCTCGGGCGGTGCCGCCATCAATGCCTGTGCCATTCAAGGTGCTTTACCGTCCTTGCCCTTTGGCGGCGTGGGGATGAGCGGAATGGGTAGACATCACGGCATTGAGGGTTTCCGAGAGTTTTCGAATCCGCGCGGCGTCGTCATACGGGGCACGGGTGACATCATCGATGCGTTCTACCCTCCCCAAAGCAAGGCTGCCGGTGTCGTACAGGCCGCCCTTCCATCAACACTTTGACGGCTCCTCGATGACACTCGGCACTGGCCCATCCCAGGCGCTACCTCGGCTTTCCCGAGGCTTGTCGTTGAGTGCGCTCTCGTGGGCGGGATACCAAGGCGGACGCGATCCCTATATCACCCTCGTCAGTATCTATGTCTTCATGCCGTATGTTGCGACGGTCATGGTGGGAGATGTGGTCAAAGGACAGTCCATCATCGCGACCTATGGAATGGTCGGCGGCCTTATCGCCGCCCTGACAGCCCCGCTCTTGGGCGCAGCGATCGACCGCATGGGGCGTCGCCTGCCGATGTTATTTGCTTTCTCATTGCTATTCGCACCACTGGTCATGGGGTTGTGGTGGGCGAAGCCCGACGGGTCAGGGCTCAGTGTGAATGCAACGCTGATCGTCGTGCTGCTCGTTTCCCTACTATTTACGTATGGCGAGGTACTGCACAATTCGCTGATGCCGTATGCGGCAGTCAGTGCCGTTGACTCCGCTGCCATGTCCGGCGTCGCCCTCGCCGTCGGCAACGTCGTGTCGGTCGCCGCACTGATATTCGTGCTCTGGGCGTTTGCACTTCCCGGCAAGGTGCATTGGTCGCTCGTCCCTGCGGCTCCCTTGTTTGGCCTCGACGCCAGGATGGCGGAGCCAAGCCGCGTTGCGGCACCTATTGCGGCGCTGCTGTTCATCGCGGGTGTTGTGCCCATGTTTCTTTTCACTCGAGATGCCCCCCGGCAGGCCGCCAACCTGCCTGCGAGCTTCAGAGGGGGATTCCGCGACCTTCGAGCGTTATTCGCGAACGTCCGTCAGCATCGCGAGGTGGCGATATTTCTTGCCGCCCGCACCTTATATTCTGATGCCCAAATAGCGCTAATCACGTTCAGCGGCATTTACGCGGCCGGGGTCATGCACTGGGGTGTTATGCCCATGCTTGCGTTTGGCGTGTTAATGAGCAGTTTTGCGGCGCTCGGCGGCCTCGTTGCGTCGATACTGGATCGAGTATTTGGCCCAAAGCGCGCCGCACAGATCGAACTGATCGGAACAATCCTCGGGATCGTTGCGCTCCTGAGCATATCGCCGACGGGCATGAGATTCGTGTTCACCCTGCAAGCCAATGCGCCTCCGTTGTGGAACGGTCCGCTGTTCACCACGATACCCGAGCTCATGTTTCTGGCGCTGGGAGGGCTGGTCGCCGTGTTCAATACGGCGCTGTTCGCATCCAGCCGAACATTTCTCGCCCGCATTACACCCCCGGGGCAATCGGGCACCTTCTTCGGCTTATACGCGCTGGCCGGCACCGCAACCGTTTGGCTAGGACCGCTCGCCGTCAAGGTGGCGGTGGTCGCATTTCATAGCCAGCAAGCCGGAAATGTCGCGATCGCAGTTCTAATGCTGGGCGGGTTGTTGATACTGTCGATGGTAAATATGCCAGGCTCGTCTGGGCGCTTTTCGGCTAAGCTGCCGACTGGCTGAGGGACCGGCGCCTGCGGCGTTGCCCCTAGAAATGCAAGATCGCGTCCATGGCGATCATCGCTTGCGAATGTTTGCCCATGCCCGGCTCCAGGGATGGATTGTCGTAAGCCTCCGCGTCGCGCGCGTGATCGAAGCGCAGTTCCGGACGCAGTTCGACGACATCGCCAAGCCAGTGCGTGTAACTCAAATCGAACTCGTAATAGCGCGTCTTGAATCCAGTGCGCTGCCCGCGCGCATCGTCCAAATAGTCGGTGCGCCACGTCGCGACATCGCGCGGGCCGAATTGATAGTTGATGTAATTGACCAGCGCCCACGCATACGAATAGCAGGTCACCACCGCGGGATTACAAATGGCGCCGAACGGGGCGCCCACCCTGAGATAGGAGTAGCGCTCCGCGATCATGGCCACGCCCTGCGGGTTCTGCACGTTGGGCGTATGACTTTGCCACATGTACCAGGCTTCGGTGTCCGTGTGCCAGTGCGCGTCGAACTTGTGATACCAGGTCAGCACCGGCTGCTGAACGTTGTTCCACCCCCAGTCCCCGCCGTTGACGCCGTTCATGCAGGGATAGAGGCTGTCCTTGCCTGAGTCCGATGTCCATTGCACGCACGCCACGGCGGTCAAATGCCGTTCGCTCTTGACCCAGGGCGCCACGTCGCTGCCGGCGTTGACACCGGCCTGAATCAGCCAGTTCTTGCTCAGCTTGACGGTGGCGAGGATGCCGGTTTGCGTGAACGGGTCATAGGTGTACAGCAGCGAATGCGTATACGTCAGGTTGTTCGGCGCAAGCTGCGCTTCGATGTCGGGAATCGAGATGTAGCGACCGACTCGAACGTTGCTGCCCATGGCGACACCGGGGAACCAGAAATCCAAGTAGTACATCGGCACATCGAATCCATAGCGCTTGGCGCTGTCGGTGTATTGGTTACTAAAGACACCCTGGCTGAAGGTGTATCTGTAGTCAGTGCCGTATAACAGGGCGAGCCGGCCGCCCCAATCGAAATGATCGCGCTGGATCTCATTCGGCGTGCGCTCGAAGTACAGAGTGGCCTGATCGAGTTGCACCGTATTTGGCTCGAAGTCGTAAGCGGCAGGCGCGTTTCCTCCGGCGCCGGTCTGGTAGTTAAATTTCGTGTGCGAGGTGCTCAGGTTCGCGCCCGGCTCCAACCATCCGTACACAGTGAAGCGGCTGTCCTTCAATTCTTGTCCATCCTTGCCGCAGTACAGTGCATCCATGAGTGCGCTGGAATACAGATTCTCTACGCCGATTGCGGGTGTGCCGCCGATGTTCCAGTCGAGTAGGACCAAGGCGGGCTGGATTCGGGAACCTCCGAGCCGCCCAGCACATTTGTGGGAGGCGCAGCCGAGTCGCCACCATCCCATGCCAAGTGGTTTTTGTAACTCTCTACGAGCCGTTCGAGGAAGGATTGGTTCTCGGCCCCCCTAGCGCATCCTTCGATGGGATCCTGGGGATGGAGCGCAGCCGGTGCCGCGGACGTGGGCACCGACTGCGATACTGCGCGAGCCGCGCACGACAGCAATAGCACGAATGAAATCGTGGTCAATATCGCCGGTGATCGGGATTGGTTGGACACGCTGGATGGGAGGCGAGAGATCGTGCCAATGTCATACGTAATTGGCGCGTCGCCATCTGATGTCAACTCAAGGCGGATTGTCCATTTCATCGGAGTTGCCCCCAACTGCCAAGAGGCCGACTATTTTACCCGAGCATCCCCACTTGCGTCCCACTCCCATCAATTGATGACGGATTGGACAGAGACTACTGAAATCGACACTGCACTACAGCTCAGGCCGAACGGCTTGCGCGAACGCCAGCAAATCGTCAAGGTTGGTGCGGATGACCGCGTCGAGCATATCCAGGTTGAGTTCGCGGTATTGATGAACCGCAAGGTTGCGAAAACCCACAACGCTGCAGCGAGGTAATCTTCTGCACGCCGACGTCGCTCACGAGCCGTAGCCTATGCCGCTCTTTTGAAAATCCTCCAGAAGATCGCGAACTTCCTCGCGATAATGCTGATAACGGCTGATCGCGTTTCCTTCCCACTCCAATACCGCGCCTGGCCGGGAGGTATAAAGAGTATGGCCTTCCGCCAGCACTTCGCGGCGCAAAACGTCGCCGACTTTGCGTAAGTCAACCAAATCGACTTCCCGATGGACGCGCGCTGAAACCATGCTCATTACCCCCAACAAATCATCAATGTTCTCCTCCTGCGGCAGTAACACTGCCAGATCGATATCGCTGGCGGGTGATTCGTCACTCCGTGCAAAGCTCCCGTACACATAGATTGCCCACGCGTTCGGGAACGCAGCGAGGAGTGCATCGCGTGCGGCAGAGAGAATCAGCTGGCGGTCGGTGTCCGGCATTACTGAAGTTTAGCGCCGATGCGTGTTCTCTGATCCACCTGTCTCTTACGGTACCGCATCGGACGCCTAATTTTTAAACGATTATATCTTGATAATCAATGTCTTATACACAAAATCGACAATATACCTTCACCAGCCCCGAAGCGACCGAACCTCTCCAAACACCACCCGCCCTCAGTGAATAGCAGGCGGCGGTCCAGGATTACGGCAGCTGCCGCCACCTCCGCCGCTGAGGCAGCTCTGATAGTTGTTATGCTGAACGCCCCACTGTGCCTGCGCCTCGTGAAAAGTAGCGCTGGCCTTGAACGCGATCAGGAACTCGTCACGTTCTCTCGAACTCGCGAAGGCGCGGCCAGGATCGCCACCGATAAAATCTCCGGCGTAGCGCAGACGGTCCATCACAAAGTCATGCTCGGTCTGGTTGCGAAAGCCAATGAAGTTCGTCGGATCCGACAGAAACTTTGCGAAGTACGCCGCCTTGCTGTCGCCCTGCGAGCCGGCGCGCGTGAACCACCGCACCGCCTCCGCCCGATTCTGCTCAATGCCGATGCCGAACTCGTAAGCCCGTCCGAGTGCTGCCTCGCCTTCAACATTCCCCTGTGTGGCCGACTTCCGATACAGCTGCGCCGCTAGACCCCAGTTCTCCGCAACGCCCTGCCCGTTCTCATACATCTGGCCCAGGTTCTTCTCTGCACCGGCATTACCCTCATCAGCCGCCCGGCGGTACCAGCGCAGGGCCTCCGCATCACTCTTTGGGACGCCCAGGCCGAACTCATACAGCACGCCCAGCTCAAGCTGCCCACTCGCATTCCCGGCTTCCGCCGCGCGCCGAAAATCCTGGACAGCGCCCGTGTAATCCTTGGCTTGATAACGCGCCTCTCCGGCGCTCACATCTGCCTGGTCTGGCTGAGCGCGCGTGTTGGTCGGGCGCGGCCCCGCATCGATCCCATGCGCCTCACCCGCCCTCAGCCATCGCTCCGCCTCCGCCTGGTTGGGCGCTACGCCGATCCCCAGCTGATAGCACCGCGCCAGCTCATGCATGGCATCGCCATTGCCCAAGTCCGCCGCGCGGCGAAATAGCGCAACAGCGCGCGCCGGGTCAGGATTCACACCGCGCCCCCGCTCGTACATGTAACCCAGAACCCCCATCGCTCGCGCGTCGTTCGCGTTCACAGCCCGCTCCAGCAATGGCAGCGCCCGCGCAAAATCCTTCGCCATGAAGGCCTTGATCCCCGCGCAATAGTCTGCATTCAGGTGTGAGGACTGCCCGATGCCGTAGTTTTCAGCGCTTTGCGCCTGGCAGTCGAGAATGTCGCGATTGATATCGGCGCGACAGGCCACCGAAGCCATCAACAGGCACAACAGGGTCATCAGGCGAACCCCAAAACGCACGCGCATATTGTCGCCGACAACCTTCGAAGTGGCGCAGCTCGCACTGATGCTAACGACCGCCAGAACGGCCGCAAACCTTCCGGTGGCATCGAATCCCATGGGCGTCTTCCCTCTTGAACGCTCTTTCTTCGTATGAACAGTTGCAAGACTTGCGCGAACTATGCATCGGGAGCCGCATCTGCACAACCCCCGACCCGAAGAGTGGTCCAATCAGGGTGCAGCGTTCAGGGCAGCAGTACAATCTTGCCGCGGATATGTCCTTGCCCGAGTAGCGAGAAGGCCGCTCGAACCTGATTCAGAGGGAATGTCGCGGCGATCGGAACTTCCAGATCACCTGAAGCGATCAGCGTCGCCAATTCGGCGAGCACCGATGCGGTTAACGCTGCGCTGCTGCCCTCTGCCTTCGCCCCGTACTCGCGCGCCGCGGCAAAGTCGATGATGGTGTCGATCCGGTCCCGGGAAACGCCGAGCTCGACCGCTAGCTTCACGTAGCCTCCCCCGTGCGTATCGATGAGCGCATCAATTCGCGCCTTGCGCAGCCGGTCGGCGAGGTCTGAGCCGTAAGCCTCTGACTTGACCCCGTGCGCGGCGAGCCACTCGTGGTTGGCGGGGCTGGCGATGCCGATCACTGCTGCGCCCGCGCGCGTGGCGAGCTGCACGGCGATCGATCCCACTCCGCCTGCGGCGGCCGATACCGCCACGGTGTCACCCCTCTTTAAGGATACTGCACGCACCGACGCATAAGCGGTGCTGCCGGCAATTGCCAACGACCCGGCGACCTCCCAGGGCACCTTCGCCGGCTTGATAGTCAAATTCTTCGCTTCTACAACGACGAACTCGGCGTGGCTGGCGCGCCGGGCGGTGAAGCCGATCACTTCGTCGCCGACCATGAAGCTTTCGACCCCAGGGCCGACCTTAGTCACGATGCCGGCCAAATCGCTGCCTTCACCCGACGGGAACGTGGCCGGCCACATGGCGTGCAACAGCCCCTCGCGGATCTTCGCCTCACCCGGGTTGATCGACGCGGCCTTCACCTTCACCAGCGCCTCGCCATCAGACGGTTCAGGTATCGGCACATCCGCAACTTGCAGAACCTCGATCCCACCGTACCTATCGAATCGCACTGCTTTCATAACCAGCCTCCTTAGTTCGAACCCGGTCCATCCAGTCTTCATGTGGTCCTTGCCGTATATGCCCATATCCGGCCAGTCGGCGCAACAATCGGGGCCGCCCCTGAGAAGTCACCCAGCCCACGGCGTTGCCGTCGAGCCAGATGGGTGTCGTGCAGCCGGTGACGCAGAGCGGTTAGCCGGGCTGGCAGCGAAGCAATTGCGTTATTGCGTTTCGGATAGATGGGGCCGTTTGAAGATATCAACGACTAAGGACTGAGTCATCGCCACCCCAGAGCGGGCGCGACGTGGGTGAGGATGGCCTCGATCACGTGAGAATTGTACTCAACGCCAAGCTGGTTCGGCACGGTCAAGAGTAAGGTATCGGCTTCAGCAATGGCCTCATCCATTCTCAGCTCTTCAACCAACTTGCCAGGTTCGGCGGCATAGGAGCGGCCAAAGATGGCGCGCATGTTGTCGATGACGCCTATCTGGTCGCTGCTCCCGTCCCGACCAAAATAGGCGCGGTCGCGGTCGTTCGTGAGCGCGAATATGGATCGTGAAACCGACACTCGCGGTTCTCTCTTATGCCCAGCATCGGTCCACGCTTGCCGGAAGGCGCGGATTTGACGGGCCTGCTGGACGTGAAAGGGCTCTCCTGACTCGTCAGCCTTTAATGTGGAACTCTGCAGGTTCATCCCCTGTTGCGCAGCCCATATCGCGGTCGCGTTAGACGCCGAACCCCACCAAATCCGATCACGCAGCCCTTCCGAGAGGGGTTCCAGACGCAGCAGACCGGGAGGGTTTGGAAACATGGGTCTCGGACTGGGCTCAGCAAAACCCCGCCCCTTCAGCAGTTCGAAGAAGATCTCGCCATTGCGCCGGCCCATATCGGCGTCGGTTTCGCCCTTGGCAGGCGCATAGCCGAAGTGGCGCCAGCCCTCGATCACCTGCTCAGGCGAGCCGCGGCTAATTCCTAGCTGAAGCCGCCCGCCGGCGATAAGGTCCGCTGACCCCGCGTCCTCCACCATGTAGAAGGGATTTTCGTAGCGCATGTCGATCACGCCCGTGCCGATCTCGATACGCTTTGTCCTGGCGCCGACGGCGGCGAGTAGCGGAAATGGCGAGGAGAGCTGGCGCGCGAAATGATGCACGCGGAAATAAGCTCCGTCTGCGCCAAGCTCCTCTGCCGCGACGGCCAGGTCGATCGATTGAAGCAGCACATCGGCCGCAGAGCGAGTCTGCGATTGCGACGTGGCAGACCAGTGTCCGAAAGAAAGGAAGCCGATCTTCTTCATAACATCTCCGTTGGCCGCAGGCACCGGCAGTGCCGTTCATACACGGTGTCATTTTGCCTCACTTCTGCCACGCCGACTCGGCCAGCTGGATCAGCTCATTACCGCGACCGCGACTGATCGCCAAGTCGCTGCTGGGATGCGGCCACCATTGCAGCCTCGAAGCGCGAGGATAGCCTCGCGGCATCCCCAGGCGGTGTCTTACAACAAGCTTTCGGCCAAACGAAAGTGATAGCCATGTATTCCCATGGGCGGCAACAAACCGATCGAAGAAATCGAGAGAGGCCTCCTGCCTTCGGCCAGGATTTCGCGACAAATGCGCCACCAATTCATCCGCGTTCGGACGCTCGGCGTGAAGCGCCACAGGGGCCCCTTCCACAATAAACGGTGCTCCTGCGGTGACAATCAAGTCAGACCACCGGCGCGGTATCGCTGATTCTCGGCCTCCGCGTGCATTCGGTGTCGAAAGTGCCGTTTTCAAATTTTGGCGATTGATTTAGCAAAGATTTTTAAGTGCAGACACGAGGAATTTCGCCGAGGATGCACCACCAACAAAATCAATGTGATACGGGTCTCAACAATATCAATTCGGCACTTTTGACTTCCAATGCACGTGCAGGCCAAGACCGGCTCGAACGAGGATGCGAGCGCCGCCGCGTCGCGCACGTGCCCTTGCACGTCCGGATTCTTTCCTGCCTCGTCATACTAGGCGCAGGCGGCGGTCAGCTCCGCGCGGTATGAAAGGTGATCGCGTAACCATCAGGATCCTGTGCGACGAAGAAACGACCGAAGGGGCCATCGGCAAGGGGTGCGAGGATGGTGCCGCCTCGCTCGACGAGCGTGTCGTGCAGCACGCCGGCGTCGTTGCAGGCGATCCAGAGCACCATGCCCACGCCGAGTGGCCCGGCTTCGGGAAGCGGCCGGATAGGCTCTCTCAGCGCGAGCGGGATCGGCGCTGTCTTGAACACGACCGCGCCAGGCGGACTGTGAGCTGCCGCTTCGAAACCGAATATCTCTACGTAAAACTTTCTGGACGCGGCGAGATCTCGAACTTGCAAGGCGATGAAATCAGGCCCAACTGGTGTTGTCATGAAGATCCCCGTAGAGTGATGTCAGCGTCCTGAGATTAGTGTAAGGCCCCTGACATGTCAACGATGAAAACTCAGCCTCGGAACGGCGCCGATTGGGTCGGCTACAACCTCAAAATCACGCAGCATCGTTTGAGACAACGTCTGGATGCCGAGCTCGCTCAGTTCGGCATCACAGCCCCGCAGAACGCCGTCCTGCTCGAGATTGCAGGCAACCCGCGCGTCTCGAACGCCGACCTGGCCCGCGCGGCGTTCGTCACGCCGCAGACCATGCAGGGGGTCCTCGTCAATCTCGAACGCGAGGGCCTGATCGTGCGCACCCCGCATCCAGAACATGGGCGAGTCATCATGACCGAGCTAACGGAGGCCGGGCAAAAGGCGGTCGCCGCAGGGACGCGAGCGGCCGATGTGGTGGAGCGCCAAATGCTGTCCGCACTGTCGGCAAAAGAAGCCAAACTTCTCCGTGACATGCTCAAGCGCTGTGCTGCTGCCCTGGAGGACGAGCCTTCGTGCACCTAGCTCGATCATTTGCAGACAAGGGCCGATGTGCCCAACTGGGTGGTCACCTTAGGCTCCAGCCTCATGATCCCACCCATGTCCGCCGTCATCTACGATGAGTAACCGGACCCTGGGTGTGTGTGCGATGGCGCGAAAAATGACTAGTCAACACCGAGACGGCAGCCACCCGTTTCTGCGGTAGATCTCTGCGTCTACACTTGCGGATCGACCTGACGCCGTTCCAGGACGGAGGCTAAGAAGCCCTCCCTTACGGCGAATAGACAGTCGTCAGCGCCCAACGCCTCTCAAGCGCCGTCCCGGCAACTGCCTTTTGCCTCACGTTAAAATGGAGTCCGCCAATTCAGACCACTGAATCGCCCGAAGTCTCCATCGGTTGTTACCCATTCGCAGCCCGACTCGATGGCAAGCGCGGCGAGCCAGGCATCTGCCACCAGGTTCCCGGTGGCCTTAGAGGTAACGCACAACCCCTGGAAAATCGACCAGTGACGTTCTTGCGGAACAATCAGGGTCGCGTTGGGACACTCTAAAATCACCGCGCAGAATGCAAGTGTTTCCTGTAGATCGCTGGGCTGCTTGAAAATTCGCGGGTGAGTGCATATACGCACCACGCTAGAGAGCACTTGTGGAGCAATCCCGAAAGCGGCGACGCCGTTGACTACCTCGCCTAACCATCTCTTATAGTTTGAATGCTCGATAGAGTCGGGGCGGAAGGCATAAATCAGCACGTTGACATCAGGAAGAATCACACGACATCTTCCATTCGATCGAGCAGTTCCGAAGTGCGATCAAGATTAATGCCCGGCAAGGTACCACCGGTTGCACTGGAGACGGGAAGTGAAATCACTTTTTGCGGGGCGGACTTGAGCGGCCGCCGCAACGCCAACCCAAGGCCTTGCTCGATCAACGCTGTCAGAGTAATTCCGCGTCGTGCCGCTTCCTGACGTGCGCGCTCAAGCAGGGGTTTATTGAGCCTTACCGTGGTTCTCATATGTCACAGCATACTACTGATATGTCTATATGTCACTTCCCGATAATACTCAATATGGTAAGTGTTGACCACATTGAGCGGACGGATGCAGGCAGTCGGCCTGCATCGCCGGATAAATCAGAAAACCGACTCGCTTGGGGCTCATGTGCATTCTCCGTGGGCAAAGAATGCACCGAGCCCGAAAAGTCCTCAATGACTAATATCCGACGCTTTCGGACATTCCGAGACCAATAGGGATCCGGCTTCGAAGGCGGCCATTTGATCACCAGAGCGACCGTAACTCATTGATTGCTGGTATTTTCGGAGAGTCGAAGTGTCGATTGCCGGCAGATCGTCAACCGGCACTCATGCCTCGCCAAGTGGCTTCCCGCAGCAACCATGTCACGGCATGTGAATTCGCCCACGCGGTCGGCAATGTAGCGGGATGTCCCAGCTCCAGCGGTCGCTTGCTATCGACTCGGGCGCGAGCCGATCGCCTGCGTCTTTCTTCCAAGTCATCGATAGAAAAGTTGTCCGGAGGACCTGTCCGCTATATTGAGTTACCGAAGGAAAGCCATTCTGGACGGTCGAGGCGCTCCGAGCGCTGGCTATGGTGTGAACGAGACGGCTGACCCCGACCACGCACTGCGAGTGCTCGATGATTCTCCGGCAATCTCCATGCTCTATTGATGAATTGGCATCGAGGGCACGGAAGATACTGAATGGCTATTCCTTTTGAGGGCGGCTGCAATCCTCATTTGGGCTTGGCGGCCGCGGCCGATTCATCGTGCTGGTACCCGGCCGACAGGGTGCCCTTATCCTTCGCGATCGGCAGCAAAGTCGGATAGAACTGTACAAATGTCTTGTCAACGGCACCGTGCGCAGCGTGGCATGAATAACAGCTGGCGGTCTGCGGAATCATGACGGCGGGCTGCAGCCCGTCGCCAAACGCGAAAAATGCCCACTGGTCGGGAAAATGGGCTGCATCCTTGATATGGACTTCGATTCCCATGATCTCGGTGCTTTGATACTTGCCGCTCTTGTTAATGGAACCCCGAGTGTCGGCGCGGCGATTCTCCTTGACCAGCATAGTCTTGTCCGGCCACGTACCGGTCGCAAGAAACACCTTGTAGGACGCTGGGTCAACGAACACATTGTCCAGCATATGGTGATCGCCCATCGGCATGCCGTCCATGTAGTTCATGTCAAGCCCCGAGGTGAGAAACACCCATTCTCGATAGTCAACGGGAAATATCAGTCGGCCGTCGGTGGTATATGTCGGGTTGCGCGGCGGTAGCGACGGCGAATCACTTCGCGCGTTCGTGTAACACAACATCAATCCGGCTGCCAATGCGATTATCTTGGTGTTCATGGCGTTAGTATCCCTCTGCATCGCCCTCGGCACCAGGCCGTTTACTGCAGCCACATGGTGATTCCCTGCATTTCTGCAGACGTGATCAAGTCGTGGAGTAGGATTCCCGACTATGAATGCAACCATGAGCAGCCGATCGCGCCAGTGGCTTTGGATTGCCGCGATTTGGGGCGGCGTAGGACTGTTCGATGCCACTCAAAACGTGTTTGGTATGCGAGCCGAGGGCATGCATCATTCCTGGAACCATCTGTTCATCGTACTAGCGCTTGCCTGGGTCCCGTGGGCATTGGTAACCCCCTTTGTGATCGAACTCGGACGTCGCTACCGTCCGGTGAGCCTGAAACCGGCGTCGACTTGGGTTGTGCATCTTGGCGCCCTGATTGTCATTGCCGCGATAGCGGCCGCTTGGGTGGCACTGCTCGAAGTACTCTTGCAGCCTTGGGCGCCGGATGCCGCATCGGGCCCTTTTGCAGCAACCTGGCTGCTCAAGTTCGACAGCCACTTGTTCGCCTCATTCATCTTGTACGGTTCCATTTTAGCCGTCACGGTCGCGCTCGACTCCAAAGAACGGCTGGCTCTGCAGCAGACCGAAACCGCCCGCCTCAATGAACAACTCTCGCTCGCGCAAATGAATGCGTTGAAGCGGCAGATGGAGCCGCATTTTATATTCAATACGCTCAATGCCATCGCCGGCCTGGTCCGTGACAGCAGAGGCGAAGCTGCGGTGAACATGATTGTCGCGCTGAGTGATTTTCTGCGGCGGGTGATCAAGGACCACAATGATCCTCAAGTGCCGCTGGCGCAGGAAGTGGAGTTCTCGGAAAGGTATCTAGACATTCAAACAATGCGTTTTGCGGGGCGCCTTAGCGTAGGTGTGCATGTTCCAGACGGATTGCTTCGTGCGCAGGTACCTAGTTTGATTCTGCAACCCCTGGTCGAGAACGCCATCAAGCACGGCATAGCAAAACTCGTGCAGGGCGGATCGGTGCGGATTGCCGCGTGCAGCGTCGGTGACATGCTCAGGCTGAGTGTTTACAACGATGGTCCCAGTGTTGCAATTCGCAGCGAGTTCGAGCGCGCCGGGACGGGACTAGCCAATCTTCGAAAGCGTCTCACGCTCATGTACGGCGGCCACTTCGAGTTGAAGCTCGAGAACCAAGACCCGGCCGGCGTGCAGGCGTCGGTGTCATTGCCCTACCGAGAGGGATAAACGCGAATGCAGGCAAAATTTAGCGGGGGAATTCGCGCCCTGGTGGTAGATGACGAGCCGCTTGCGCGTAGCAACCTTACTGGCTTGCTGCGGCGGGATGCCGAGATCGTATCGATTGGGGAATGTGCTACAGGGGCGCAGGCGGTGAATGACATCCGCAGCACCAGGCCCGACTTGGTGTTTCTCGATGTACAAATGCCGGAATGCGGCGGATTTGACGTGATACAGGTGCTCGAGGGCGATGTGCTGCCCGTCATCGTCTTCGTGACGGCATACGATGAGTATGCGCTGCGCGCCTTCGACGTCGGAGCACTCGATTATCTGTTGAAGCCTTTCGACGACTCCAGGTTTCATCTGGCGATGTTGCGTGCCAAAGAGAAGATCGCGCATCGGCGAGCGCTTGCCCGGCCGGCGGCGCGGCGCTTGGCGGTCAAACGGGCCGGTCAAGTGTCATTCGTGCAGATTGCCGACATCGATTGGATCGAGGCCGCGGACTACTACACCAACCTTCATGTCGGAGAGAAATCCTATTTGCTGCGCCGGAGCATGGGTGATCTGCAGCGCGAGTTGGACTCGACCGAGTTCTGCCGCATACACCGCTCGACGATCGTCAATCTGCGCAGAGTCCGTGCGCTCGAGGTGAGCACGGGCGGGGAGTACGAGGTCATTCTCGCGAGCGGAGAGCGGTTGCGTCTGAGCCGGCGATTTCGCAAGGATCTGCAATCCCGTCTGGGCGCCTGCCCCGCGCCTATCGATTCCATCGGCTATTGACCCCTTAAAAACACCGCTCCGCCCGCTTGTTTGCACCCATTGGGGAGGTCAACATGAAGTCGGCGCCGGGACCCGTCAGGGCTTCACGAACCGATAGGCGAAGCGATCGGTCTCGCCCTTGATCGAGGGATCGAACACCTTGATCGAGTGCGAATCGTCCTTGTTCGTGAGTATGGTGCTTTCCTCGTCCAGTACGAAGCCGGCCGCCTCCACCTCCTCGCGGACGGATACAGGCTCAATCCGATGCAGCGACTGGGCGTCGCTCGTGCCCGCCCCGACGGCGGCGGCGTGGTCTACGATGACGTAGGACCCACCGGGCTTCAGCCGCTCGTAGACAGCCAAAACTAAGGCTGTCCGAATATCGAATGGAGCGCCGTAGGCCTTCAGGCCCTCCTCGCCTAGCGCTGCCTTCGCGAGTTCGGTCGCAGTCGCCCCGGACCGCAACCGGAAAATCACGACCAGTCAACTGATCAATCCGGTGGTGCGCTTCGACTTTCACATGATCAGCCGCCGAGGAACAGAGCTGCCGCCCGGCGCGGAAGAGTTCATCGTGTTCCTCAAGAATTACATTGCCACCTGGGCGGGGCGCGCCGGCGTACTCTGAAGCATCGTCAGCGTGAAGCAATCTACCAAGAACCCTGGTTCATACAACCCTCAGAACGGTCGATTAGCCTATAAGGCCGTGCGCAAACTTCGATCATTGAGCAGGTGAAATGGATTCACAAACGACTGCTCGGGGGGAGCCGCCCAGAGATATCGGCCGTCGCGCACGAACTCGGCTTGAGCGATCGGACGTTGCAACGGCGAATTATCGATGACGGTGCAACCTTCCGGAAGTTGCTTCTTCAGGTGCGGCAGGAGCTCGCGCACGAGTACCTCCACCGTCCGGAGATGGATGCCACCGAAGTGGCATTTCTACTTGGATACGAGGATTCGAATTCTTTCTATCGAGCTTTCCGAACGTGGGAGGGGACGACACCCTCCCAGTTGAGGGCGGCGCTCCGACGATCTGAAGGCAATAAGTGGAAAAAGACAGGCGAGAATTCATGAACAACGTATGGTCAGTCACCGGCAGCGCAAGCGGTTTGGGCCTACACTTTGCGGAGGCCGTGGCCGCATCCGGACGAAAATCGCAGCGATAACGTCGCATAAGAGGCGCCTTATCAATCGCAGCCCTACGGTATGTCGTCAACGTTCGGTGCAATCTTCGGTGCGCGGCGCAGATAGTTGAGCATGTCCTTGGGTTTCGCTGTTCACGCGCGTTCACGCAGGGATTCATCTGCGGCGCGCAGGGAGCCTACCTTTTCTGCCACCGCAGCCGCGATGAATTGGTTGAGCGATACGCCGTCGGCTGCCGCCAATTCCGCGGCCGCCTTCTTCACCGATGTGGGAAGTTTCAATGGATAGTTGTTCCTGCTCATTTCCTCATCCCCTGGAGCACGATGCTCGGTGTAATCACTTCGATCTTGAAGTCGCGTTTTGCCTCTTACCCTTTGGGAATAACGAGTTTGAGCCCGACTGCGCGCGCCAGTCGTTGTTGGCGAGCATCGAACGTGAGGAAACTTTTGAATTCGAGCTCAAGCGCACTGGCGATGTGCAAGATATCGAGCGTTCGGCAACCGATCGTGGGTGTGTGCTCACGACTTAGCTGAACCGCCCGTTGAAGCGTTGCGCGCCAGAGGATGTCGCTCTGAACATAGCGGCCGTCGGAAAAGTCCTCCTCGAACGAGGCGATCGTATCGCTCCAGGCTTCGGAGGTGATTTGTTGACGGAAGGCGGCCAGCCCAATGGCGTTTGTGATTTCGGCTCTACCGTGATGGGTCACCGTCAGGGCCAGGGGATGGCGCCTGCGCCAGGCATTCATCGCGGCCGATTCGGGCTCGCGTATGTACAACTTTGTGAGCGCGCTGGGATCTACGTACGGCGCAGGTCTAGCGGTCGCCACGATTGTCATCGTGAAGCGTTTCGACCTGCGCAGCGTCGAGGGCACGTGGTTGGAATCGACTCATCCTCTCGATGTAGTCCTTGGGGGCGGGAGCCTTATTCCGAGCCGCGGGCGTATAGGCTATCAACCGGTAACGGGGCCGCCCCTTCTCGGTCAATACCACCTCGCCTTGCGTTTCTACGAGCTTTCTAACCTTGGGGAACTGGTTGCGGAGGTCTCGCACGGTGACGGTGGTGCTCATAGTGATACGATTCTGTATCACCACGGCGGGACTGTCAATAGTGCCCACAAGGGAAACGTTCCCGCAACAGGCGCTCGAGGCATCTGGGGATGCGTCGGTAAAGCCACCCACTGCGGACAATTGTTTTTTTCACGTAACCGGCCAATTATCGTGCGGGGTCTATTAAGCAAGTTGTGCAGACATCTGTAACTGCCTAAGTTACCTCAAGAATGCAACCCCCGGTCCTAGGAGCGATAGCTGCCACGAATGCGGCTGGGTTTGCGACCCAATTCCTCGGATCATCGTCTAATCTCCCGGTCGGTCTGATTCGTTAATTCGCCTTTCCCATCCAGCGATGGATTCCAAAGCGAGAATGGCCGCGTCGTAATTCTTTGCCAGGTCTGCGACGACGTGATCATGGTCGAAGGAAATGCGATGGCCGGCGTGTACGGCTGCAGGCTCGCTCGCCCATCGTGGTCTTTGACGAACTGCACAAAGACAAAAAGTGGAAGATGTTTTTGAAAGGCTTTTTTGATGTCTATGGCGAGACATACGCGAGGTCGCGCAGATCGAAACATTGGGCTTACTGGAGACATTGAGCCATATTCTCGCCGAGCGCTCTGGACAGCAACTCATCTATTCCCACCTCGCCAATGAAGTCGGTATTGCAGTCGATACGGTGAAACGTTGGATCGACATATTGGAGCGATTGCATTTCGGTTTTGTGGTGCGTCCGTGGTTCAACAATGTCGCCAATTGACATCCCTTTCGTGGCGGTTGATTGTTTCACCCGCACCGATCCGGTGGTTGTACCGGCACGGACGTTGCTCAGTCAATTATTGTGACCGAGCGAGCAACGGAATTCGGCAGCTACACATCGACCTCGGTTTTCTTTGCACCTACCACAAGAACGGCCTGTCGCGCTGACGCTCAGCGCGCAAGGCCGTAGCCAACTCGAAACCATCCAAAGAGCCATCCACTTCGTCCTGTTGCCGCCACCGGGGGCTGCAGGAAAAACAGGGGAACCCCGAGCGAATTCCCCGAGTTCGCGCTCGATGCACGCTGGCTCCGATTAAATCGACCAGCGCCCGGCAAATCCCGGTCTCACGCCATCATTGAGTTATGGCTTGAGCAGCACTTTGCCGACCACTTCGCGATCTTCGAGCAGGCGTTCTCCCTCACCAGCCTCCTCGAGTGGCAGCACCTTATCAATGACCGGTACGAAGCGGCCGCGCTCCACCAGATTGAGCAATATCTCGAGGTCGTCTTTCTGCCAACCGTTGGAACCGATCAGCGTATGCTCATAGGTCCACCAGTAGCGCGCATCGAGCGTGAGATCGAACCCGGCCGTGGCCCCGCAGCTAAGGATTCTGCCGTGCTTCTTCACGCACTTTTGCGTGGCCGGCAACGTATCGCCGCCGGTAAAGTTTACGGCCACGTCGACACCGCCCGTACCGCTAATGCGCGGCTTGCCGTAGATTTCCTTGACAGTTTCGGGGAAGGGTTTGTCGACATAGTTGGCCACATGAACGGCTCCCAGATCCTCGAGTCGTCGCATTTTCGGCTCGCTGCTCGCGAACGCGAGCACTTCCGCTCCAACCATTTGGGCGAGCTGCACGCAGGCGACACCGACGCCGCCGCTGGCACCGAGCACCATGACGCGTTCGCCGGCTTTGACGCCTCCTCGCACAATCAACATCCGATAGGCGGTGCCATAAGCCAGCGGTAGGGCCGCCGCCTGCTCGAAACTGACGGCCTCCGGAATCTCGAGGAGCGTCGTCTCCCGCACGGCGACAAATTCCGCACGACCGCCGTCCATCGTCTCGCCCAGCATGCCGAATCGCCCACCCTCGCGCATGACCGGGTCGATCAGCACGCGTTTGCCGAGCCAGCTTGACTGCACGCCCTCGCCCAGCGCCTCGACCGTCCCGGCAATGTCGGAACCGACGATGAGCGGCAGCTTGATCTTGATCCCCGGCATGCCGCGGCGGGTGAAAATGTCGTGGAAGTTCACCGCCGTCGCGACGACCCGTACCAACACCTCACCAGCCTGCGCCTTGGGTGCGGGATGGCTGTGCCGGAATTGCAGAACCTCGCGACCTCCGTGGGCCGTAGTCAAAACAGCTTTCATCGCCTCCCCTCCCCGGATCAGCCGGGCTGAGTTCCATAACAACCCCGCCCGAGGGCAATCAGCCGGCCGCTAGTATCTAAGACGTCGATGTCGACGACACCGATGGTCCGTCCGGCGCGCCGGACCCGCGCCTGGGCAATCAGATCCGCGCCGACCGCGGGCCGCAGATAGTCCACGCGGAAATTGATCGTCGGCACACCGTGGCCGTAGACCCCGATCAGCGCAAAGTCGCCGGCGATATCGATGAGACTTGCGACGACTCCGCCATGGTATTGGCCAGTTCCCGAAGAACGCTCGACGTTCGGTCCGTAAATCAACCGCAGCGAGACTGTTTGTGCGGCTGAGTCGAATGCTTCCAAGCGCAAGCCAAGCAGTTTCTGGAATGGGCTGTCCGCAAGGAGCGCTTCCAAAGTCTGCCGAGACGCGGGACTGTCCATATTCAAAGACCTAAGCCGGCGTAGCCGGAACCAAACATAAAAGCATACCTTGAGCCACAAAAGTCATAAGAGACTAAAGCTACGGAGCACATATTCGTGGCAGACTAGCACGAGAAGCCGTCGCGCAAACATCGGCGACGACGCCTGAGTACTGCGATCCGACGGGTCTTGCCCGCATTCTCGAGTGTTACTCAAACACGCCATGACTAAACGCCAATCCAAGCATCTCCCGGAGATTCGATCGCGAAAGGAGCGTCGAACAGCGACTCACGGCAGGCGCATACCGCCTTTCGAAGCGCTCGACGACGTGCTCGTCGCCCGTGAGCCGATTCTCGGCATGCCGGAACAGGAAATAGAACAATTCCTCGGCGATAAGCTGATCGCCCAATTGAACGGTGTCCAACCACTGACTCTCGAAGGGGCTCAACGCCAGCAGCGGTGGGCGACACGCGGAATCCGGCATTTCCTCAGCGAGCAGGACGATAACGGCTACTGGGATTTTTTCAAAATCGCGGATGGCTTCTTGCTTTCGATCACCGATGCGCAATACCGCAAGGACACTTGGGTTCATGTCGAGGGAACTGCATATTTCAAACTACGTTTACTGTTGGCGGGTTCACTACGCTCCGCGTCAGGCGAAATCATCGTTCAGGGTCCGGAGACCTTGCTCTACCTATCGCCTGGCACCAGCCGGGAAGGCTATTACATTCTTGCCGACGAACCGATTCAAATGGTGGTACTGCACTGCCGGTCGGAGTTGCTTACGCGTGATTTTTGCTTGAATCCGAATGAAGTACCGCCGCCGTTGAGTAAATTATTTGCCCGGAATCCGGAAGCGGAGAGCCTGAGGATGCCCCTCGACACGAGTCTCATGCACGCGGTTCAGCTGGTGGTTGAATCCCGTCATGCAATGATGCCGGGTATGCGTGGCCGGTACTTGGAAGCATTGGGCACGCAAATACTCTTGCAGGCGATCGGCGAATTCAGGAATCGCGCCATGGTGAATAGTACGCCGGTCGGCATACGAGCACGCGACGTGAATCTCATCTATGAGGCACGCGACTATTTGACGCAACACTACCGAGATCCTCCGAAGATTCTCGAGCTAGCGCGGATGGTGGGATTGAACCAGACGAAGCTCAAAGCGGGTTTCCTGGAAATCACTCAGCTCACCATTTATGGCTACATCACCAAGTGTCGGATGGAACGTGGCGCCGATCTATTGCTGAACGGCAACTACAGCATTGCGGAAGTCGCTTATGAGGTGGGCTACGACTATCCCGGCAATTTCACCTCCGCCTTCAAAAAATTTTACGGCAAGCTGCCGCGCAGCATGACCCTGCGGAAGCGGAAGCCCTACTAGACCTCGTCAAGTAAATCTTTCCGCAGCAGCAGGATGCCCCACTACCGCGTAGGGATTCATTTGCCGGAACTACTATCTCGCATATTGTTGGCGCACATTATTGGGGCATGATTGGGGCATTATTGGTGCCCGCGCGCGGCAACTAATGCAAGTTGAACATATGACTACTTAGATCGGACAAAATGAAAAAGGACGACTCATCGGAACCGCGGTATGTAGCTATGATCCCGAAGCGATGTGGCGCTCCGGGCCGTTTTTTTTTGCGCACTATCGCGAAGTGACAGAGGGTACCCGATGAATATCGCCGCCGAACCCACCGGAACTATCGACACAGCGTTGCTGCATACCCAACGACTGCTTCAGCGCAACCCCGGACTGGCGGCCGAACAAGCCGGCGAAATTCTCAAAGTGGCACCGAATCACCCGATGGCGACCTTGCTCCTGGGTTCCGCACGACGCATGAGCGGCGACACCGCGGGCGCTTTGCAGACACTGAAATCTCTGGTCGTAGCGCAGCCGCAATGGGCGGTGGCGCATTACGAGCTGGGTCTTGCGCTGGCAGATAGCGCGCAAACCGACGCCGGCTTGGCGGCTCTACGCCGCGCGGTGACCCTGAAGCCGGATATGCCCGATGCGTGGCGGGCCATTGGCGATCACCTCATTCTGTGTGGTGACATTCAGGGCGCCGATGCTGCTTATGCACGGCACATCAAGGCCTCAACCCGCGACCCCAGGCTCTTGGTCGCCGCCTCCGCGCTGGTTGAGGGACGAATCGCGCAAGCGGAGACGTTGCTGCGGGCGCATTTGAAACAGTACCCGACGGATGTCGCGGCGATCCGCATGCTCGCCGAGGTGGCGGCCCGGCTCGGCCGCAATGCAGACGCCGAGGCGCTGCTCGAGCGATGCCTGGAATTGGCTCCGAGCTTTCATGCGGCACGTCACCAATACGCCATCGTGCTGGAGCGGCGAAACAAGCCCTCCGCCGCACTGCGCCAAGTCAACGAATTGGAGAAGCTTGACCCGCACAATTCCGTCTATCGAAATCTGAAGGCGGTCATTCTGTTGAAGATCGGCGAGTACGATCAATCCATCGAAATCTACGCCGAGGTATTGAAAGCGCATCCCGCGCATCCGAAAATCTGGTTGAGCTACGGACATATCCTCGCCACGGCAGGCCGGGAGCAAGACAGCATTGCGGCTTACCGCAAGAGCATCCAATTGGCGCCTGAGCTGGGCGAAGCCTTCTGGAGTCTCGCGAATCTGAAAACCTTTCGGTTCAGCGATCGAGACAAGCAAGCCATGCGGCTGCAGCTTGCGCGGCGCGATTTGACCGAAGAGGATCGCTTCCATTTCGATTTCGCGATCGGCAAGGCTCTCGAAGATGACGCTGACTATCAGAATTCGTTCAATCATTACCAAAGTGCCAATGCACTGAGGCGCGCCCGTTCGAATTACGATGCCGAGGACGTGTCCGCGTTCGTGCGGCGTTCCAAAGCCGTGTTCACGCGGGAATTTTTCGACAGCCGCGACGGCTACGGGATCCCGGCTCCCGACCCGATCTTCATCGTCGGGTTGCCGCGCGCGGGTTCGACGCTCATCGAGCAAATTCTGGCCAGTCATTCGCGCGTGGAAGGCACCATGGAATTGCCGGACCTGGTCATGATCGTGGACACCTTGGCCGGAAAGACCAAGCCATCTGAAGAATCGCGGTATCCCGGTATGCTCGCCGCTCTGAGCGCCGAGGATTGCCGCCGGATCGGCGAAGACTATATCGGACGAACCCTGATCCAGCGCAAGACGGCCAAGCCCTTGTTCGTGGATAAAATGCCGAATAATTTCGCACACATAGGTCTCATCCGGCTGGCATTGCCCAATGCCAAGATCGTCGAACGCTCGCCGACATCCGATGGCCTGTTGTTTTTCGGTGTTCAAACAGCAATTTGCGGAGGGGCACCGATATTCGTACAGCTTGGAGGACGTGGCTCGCTATTACCGCGACTACGTGCAGCTGATGGAGCACTTCGATCGCGTGATTCCGGGCCAGGTGCACCGCGTTTTCTACGAGAACATGATCGAGAACACCGAAGCCGAGGTCAGGCGCCTCCTGGCCTATTGCGGCTTGCCTTTCGAGAGCGGCTGCCTGCGTTTTCACGAGAATGACCGGCCAGTCAGAACCGCGAGCGCCCAGCAGGTCAGACGGCCCATCTACCGCAGTGGCGTCGAGCACTGGCGTCACTATGAAGCGTGGCTGGATCCGCTCAAGCAGGCCCTGGGCGATGTCCTGCTCGCTTATCCGAACACGGTCCCATCGTCGAGAAGCATGAACGATTGAAATAATGGAAACGCCCATGCGTCGGAGATGATTTCCAGAGGAACGAAGCTGAAGGGGGGGTTGGTATAACCTAAGGGGATGATTCAATGACTCGAAGCAGAAAGCGGAAACTGGCGCGTATTCGCGCCCAATGGGCCGGCATGCCGCTGGCGTCTGCCCTGATCGTAGGCGGTGGTGTGGCGCACTCGGCGGACACGACCGATGCCGGCGCGCTGCAGGAAATTGTCGTCACGGCACAGAAACGCACCGAGGACTCGCAGAAGGTGCCGATCAGCCTGCAAGTTCTCACCGGGCAGAACCTCGAGCAGCATCAGGTCACGGACTTCGACGATTTCGCCAAACTGTTGCCGAGCGTGAGCTTCCAATCGTTCGGTCCGAGCCAGGCGCAAATTTACTTCAGAGGAATTGCCAACGGAGGCATAGACGCTCCCAGCCACGCGGGGGCCCTCCCCTCGACAGGGGTGTACCTGGATGAGATCCCGGTCACCGGGATCGGCGGCACCCTCGACGTGCATATCTATGACGTCGCGCGTGTCGAGGCCTTGGCCGGTCCACAGGGTACTCTGTACGGCGCGAGTTCCCTCTCCGGCACCTTGCGCATCATCACCAACAAGCCCGATCCGAGCGCCTTTTCCGCCGCTTACGATGTCAAGGCAGACAAATTCGGCCGAGGCGACGGTGGTGGGCAATTCGAGGGATACGTCAACATTCCACTCGCCGAGAATATCGCCGTTCGATTGGTGGGTTTCTACGATCACCAAGGCGGCTATATCAACAATGTGCAGACCACGAACACCTATTTGCGCGGCATACCGGCGCTGGGCATCCCCAATGACCCCATTGCCGTCAGCAACTATGGCAACGCACCGGGCGCCGCTGAACCCAACGTGACAGGCTCGAATTTCAACCCCGTCAGCACCTATGGGGGACGCGGGGCACTAAAAATCGAACTCAACGACAACTGGACCATCTCGCCGGAAGTGCTGGTCCAGGACCAGAGAGCGGAAGGTAATTTCTCCTATGACCCCGATAAGGGCTATCTGAATATCGGAGATTTCGGCAATGAGGTCAACGAGGATAAATGGTGGCAATCGGCTCTGACGGTGGAGGGTAAGGTCTCGAACTTCGATGTCCTGTATGCGGGCGGCTATTTTGAACGTAACGTGCACAACTTGGTCGATTATTCCGGATATACGGTGGCGTACGATGCCTATTCGCAGTTGGCAGGAGCTACTTCTTCGGCGACCCGTTTCCAGAATTGCGCCACAGGCACTCCGGCCAACAACTGCAATGGCGCCGGCGGCCCGCTCACCGATCCGACTCAGCTCCAGGACAATCAAAATAAATATGAGAAATTGAGCCAGGAGCTGCGCATCAGCTCACCGGCCGATTATCGGCTCCGAGGGGTGGCCGGGCTATTCTACGAGCGCCAGAGCGACGACATCCGGGCAGTCTTTACGACGCACGATCTGCCCTCCTACTACGCCATCGCCGGGTCGCCCGGCGTGCTTTTTCTGAACCAGCTGACTCGAACAGATCGAGACTATGCGGTGTTCGGCGACGCCACCTTCGACCTGACCGATAAGTTCAAGATCAGCGCCGGTATCAGACAATTCTGGGTGAACAATACGCTGTACGGCTTCCACGGTTTCCAGGGTGCCTGCAGAGGCGCGATCGATTCGGCCCCGGTCGTTCCCAATTACCGCCCGTGTGTCGATACCGACAAGAAGGTCGTCGAAGATGGTGAAACTCACAAGGTCACCCTGACCTATCAGATCGATCCCGATCGACTGGTGTACGGAACCTATTCGACGGGTTTCCGGCCGGGCGGCAATAACGTGCGGACGGATGTAGCCCCCTACGGCGCGGACACGCTCACCAATTTCGAGCTCGGTTGGAAGACGGCCTGGCTCAATCATCGGCTACGGACCAACGGTGCCGTGTTCTACGAGCGCTGGAAGGACTTTCAGTATGGGGTCACGGGAGTCAACGGAACTACGAGCATCGTGAATGCCGCCAACGCTCAGGTGAAAGGCGTTGAAAGCGACGTCAGTTGGCTGGCTCTCGACGCGTTGACTCTGTCGGCCTCCGCAACCTACGTCAATGCGCGCACGACACAGAATCTTTGCGACCTGAATTTCGAGGAGCAGGTGGTGCACAGTTGTCCCGCCTCCGAATTGGCCGCTCCAGCCGGCACCCAGCTTCCCGTCACGCCGAAGTTGAAGGGGAACGCGACGGCGCGTTATAAGTTCAACGTGGCGGATTACGAGAGCTTCCTTCAGGGAACGGCCATTCACCAGGGTTCCTCAACCAGTCAGCTGCAGCAAACGGCTCCCTACAACTTGGAGCCCAACTTGCCGAAATTCACGACTTTTGATTTCTCGGCGGGCACCGGTCTGCACAATTGGCGAGTGGAGGCCTATGTTGAAAATGCTTTCGACAAGCAAGGCCAACTCGGACGTATAGCCCAGTGCGGATTTGCCTATTGCTACGCAAATTCCCATGTTTATCCCATCAAGCCCATGAATTTTGGGATCAAATTCGGGCAGAAATTCTGATCATGGGGGAGTACTGGCACTCGGCTGCGATCCTGGCTTTGGGTCTCGGGATCCTGTCCGCTCCAGGGATGCTGCCGGCCCATGCTCTGCGCGTCAATGTCGAGGCGGATCCCGCGACGATGGACTCGATCGCGAGTTCGGATAAGGTGGCAAACGTCATTCTCAAGAACGTCTACGAGGGGTTCACCGAGGAGCGCGGAGACGGCACGATCGTCCCCGCGCTCGCCACTTCCTGGGATGTGCTGTCGCAGGGCAAGGCCATTCGCTTCCATCTGCGCACGGGCGTCCTCTTTCACAGTGGCCGCGCCTTCACGGCGAAGGACGTCAAGTACACCTTTGAAACGCTGTTGGCGCCGGAGTCGAGAAGCGGCGTGACCGCAGAGTATCTCGACGACGTCGTCGGAGCCGCCGACGTCAGGAGCGGTAAGACCAAGGAACTCGAGGGCGTGAGAATCATAGACGATCACACCGTGGAGATCCGCTTCACGAAGCCCGATGTGTTGTTCCCCATCTATCCTATCCAGTTCATGGACTCCGGCATCGTCGCGGAGTTGGGTCCGGATTGGATGAGCAAGGCGTCGGCCGGAACCGGGGCATTTAAATTCAAGCGCTGGCGGCGCGGCGAGGAGGTCGATCTCGAGGCCAACCAGTCCTATTGGGGCGGGGCGCCCAAAATCGACGGCGTGCGATTTTTGATCGTGCCGAACCTCGATACGGCCCTCTCCCAGTACGATGCCGGCGAGCTCGATGTGCTCGACGTGCAGGAAGCTATCTTCCGCCGCGTGCTGCGCGATGCCCGCTACGCAGACCAAATCCAGAAGACCCCGCGCGCGCAGAGCCGCTATCTGGGCATGAATCAGAATCTGTATGCGCCGTTCAAGGACATACGCGTGCGCCAAGCCATCTCTCTGTCGATCGACCGCGACGCGCTGATTCGCGGCCTGTATGACGGCGCCGCGTATCCCCTGAACGGCGTGATCACACCCGGCATCGAGGGTTTCAACCCGGACCTGCCGGCGCTGAAATACGATCCGGAGAAGGCAAGAAAACTCCTCGCGCAGGCGGGCTATCCCGGCGGCAAGGGTATGCCGCCCATCGACATCAGCTGCACGCCGCCGTACAAGGACGAGATCACGTACTATGCCAGTCAATTCCATCGGGTGCTCGGCATGCACGTCACGGTCAATGTGGTCGAGCGCACGACCTTTATTCGAGAGATGAACATCGGGAAGGTCGCGTTCTTCCCCTGGGGCTGGACCGCCGGCTACCCCGATGCACTGTCCTACCTGTTAGAGATGTGGTATGGGCGCAGTCCCTACAATCGCTCGCAGTGGCGCAATGCCAGGTACGACGCCGTCATCGACGAGGCGCAAGCCACCGTCAACAGCCGGCAGCGTTTTGCGCTCTATCACACCGCCGAGAAGATTCTGATGGACGACTGGGTGACGGCGCCGCTGCCGATGACGGCCATCATCGGTCTGCGAAAGCCCAATGTGAAGAACGTTCGTTTGACGCCATTCGGTTTCGAGCCGTTCAAGGATGTTGAGATCCATTAGCGTGCCCCCGATATTCAAGTTCATCCTGCGGCGAATGATGGGCATGCTCCCGATTCTCGCGCTCGTCCTCGTCGTGACCTTCCTGGCCGCCCACGCTCTGCCGGGAGATCCGGTGCAGGTGATGCTGAGCGATCATTCGGCGAACCTGCAAATGGCGTTGCGGCTGAGAGCCCAATACGGTCTCGATCAGCCCCTGTGGCGGCAATTCATCGCCTACGCCGTCGGGGTGCTGCACGGCGACTTCGGACTGTCGTTTCTCCAGGTGGGGGTACCGGTCACCGAGGTGCTGCGCGAGGCAGTGACCATCAGTCCCTTGCTGGCGCTTGCGGCATTGGCGCTGGCGCTGCCGCTCGGCACCTTGGCGGGGGTGCTGGCGGCGGTGCGGCGCAACACCTGGGTGGACCACACCATCATCGTCGTGCTCGTCGCCGGACTGTCGATTCCCAATTTCGCCATCGCCACATTCTTAGTCTACAGCTTTGCACTGAAACTCGAGATACTGCCGGTCGCCGGCTGGGGCAGCCTCGAGCAGGCGGTGCTGCCCGTCGTCGTTCTCGCCATCCCGAGCGCCGCCTATATCGCACGTCTGGCACGCACTTTCATGCTGGAGGCCCTGCAGCAAGATTACATCCGCACGGCACGCGCCAAGGGATTGCGTGAGCGGCTGGTGATCGGCCGCCATGCGCTGCGCAACATCGCAGTGCCGTTGATGACGTCCGCCGGCGTCATCTTCGGCGGCCTCGTCAGCAACGCCTTTGTCGTCGAAACGATCTTCAACATTCCGGGTCTGGGCCGTATCGCGATCGACTCGATCTTCGCCCGCGACTATCCGGTCACGATGGCGATCGTGGTTCTGTTCACCGTGTTCTTTCTCTTCATCAATCTTGCCGTGGACTTCGCCTGCGTGATGATCGATCCGCGATTGCGGGCCCGGACGCTTGCCTCATGAAGAACCCCGCCGCCGCCCCGCCGATGCCCGCACCCAGGCGACGTTTCGCACGCCGCTTCCTCAGGCAATGCAATGCCATGGTCGGCGGGATTGTCGTGGCCTGCGTGCTCATCGTCGCGCTGATCGCACCGCTCATCGAACCTCAACCCATCGGCGACACGGATCTGCTCAACGCCTGGAGTCCCCCTTCAGCCGGCAATCTTCTGGGCACCGACAAGCTGGGGCGCGATACCTTGAGCCGCCTGATCGCCGGGACGCGCAATTCTCTCCTCATCGCGGGTACCGTCCTTGCGATCACGCTGGTCGTCGGCAGCGTGCTCGGAATGGCGGCGGGCTTTCTCGGCGGACGAGTGGACGGCATCCTGATGCGCATCGTCGATGCCATCCTGGCGTTTCCCGAGGTCATCATCGCCGTTCTCCTGGCATCCATCCTCGGGCCCGGCATCACCACCGTGATCGTCACGCTCGCGCTGAGCTGGTGGCCGGGTATCGCCCGCCTGACCCGTTCACTGGTATTGGTGCTGCGCGAGGAACCCTTCATCGATGCGGCGGTGGTATCGGGGACGCCGACCTGGCGGATCTTTCGGTGGCACCTGTTGCCGAACATCGCCGCTCCGCTGGTGGTGCGTGCCTCTGTCGGCGTGGGGTTCATCATCATGGCCGAGGCGAGCTTGAGCTTTCTGGGGCTGGGCATCCAGGAACCCGAGGCGAGTTGGGGAGGGATGATCCGGGACGGTTTGCCAGTGCTGCGCAGCGATCCCTACCTCGCCTTATTCAGCAGTTTGGCGCTGGGTGTGACCATCATCGGTTTCAATCTGCTGGGTGACGGGCTTCGGGATATTCTCGATCCGCGTCTCGAGAGTCGGTGATGCCGGGTTCGCCGCTGCTCAACATCGATGGACTGTCAGTCTGCTTCAGGGGCGAAGAGGAGTCGCGCGAGGTATTGCGGCAGGTGTCCTTCTGCATCGCACCTGGTGAAATCATGGGGGTCGTAGGCGAAAGCGGTTCCGGCAAATCGGTTGCCGCGCTGTCCGTCATGGGGCTGCTGGGTGCGACGGGTTCGATTACCCAGGGCAGCATTCATTTCGAGGGCATCGGCGACTTGACCCGGCTCGATCCCGGGGCGCTGCGCGCAGTTCGCGGCGGCAAAATCGGCATGATTTTTCAAGAACCGATGACCAGTCTCAACCCGCTCATGACGGTGGGAATGCAGGTGACCGAGGTCCTCCAAGAGCACCTTGGCGTGGCAAGAACCGCCGCTCGCCGTGAGGCGATCGATTGGTTCGACAAGGTGGGAATTCCGAATCCGGATTTGCGCTACCACGACTATCCGCACTCTCTGTCGGGTGGCATGCGTCAACGGGTCATGATTGCGATGGCCATGGTCTGCCTTCCCAAGCTGCTGATTGCGGATGAACCCACCACGGCGTTGGATGTGACCGTGCAGGCGCAGATTCTCGAGCTGATGAAGGACTTGAGGCAGCGGCACGGTACGGCAATCCTGCTCATCACTCACGACATGGGGGTGATCGCTCGCATGGCCGATCGAGTCGCCGTCATGTACGCCGGAGAAGTGGCGGAGGTCGCGCAGTGCAGGGACTTGCTCACCGCCCCCGCGCATCCCTACACCCGCTCGCTGTTGGCGGCGATGCCGTCCGTCAAGAGGCGGCTCGATCGGTTGCCCATCATTCCGGGACAGATGCCCTCGCCGGGCGCGATGCCCACGGGCTGCCGCTTCCATCCTCGATGTCCCATGATCATCGAGAAGTGCCGCGAGCTGCCTGCTCCGATGCAGTCGCTGGGCGGCGGCCGCATCGCGCGCTGCTGGCGCGCCGCCGCGGCTATGGAATCGCCATCATGAGTGCCGCCGTGCTCAAGGTCATCGGCGTCGGACGGACTTTCGGCACGCCGGACGGTACGCTGACGGCCCTCGATGACGTTAGCTTTGACATCGCGTCCGGCGAGACCCTGGGCATCGTCGGTGAATCGGGCTGCGGCAAGAGCACGCTGGCGCGCATCGTGCTCAAGCTGCTGCCCGCGACACGGGGCCGCATCGAACTCGAAGGCCGCGACGTCACTGTACTAGCCGAACGCGACATGCGGCCGTTGCGCCGCTCGATGCAGGCGGTCTTTCAGGATCCGATTTCCTCGCTCAATCCGCGCATGCGTGTCGGAGACATCATCGCGGAGCCGCTGCGTGCCGCGGGGCTAGGACGCGCCGAGCGGACCTCGCGTGTCCGGGAAATGCTGTCGGTGGTCGGACTTGCACCCGATACCGGCGAGCGCTACCCGCATGCGTTCAGCGGCGGCCAGCGTCAACGCATCGCCATTGCCCGCGCGCTGGCGGCGGCGGCGCGCATCGTGGTCTGCGATGAAGCGACCTCGGCGCTCGACGTCTCGGTGCAGGCGCAGGTGCTCAATCTGCTGGCCGACTTGCGAGGGCGCTTCGGTCTCAGTCTCATGTTCATTTCCCATAATCTCGGCGCGGTACGCCACATCAGCGACCGAATCGCCGTCCTGTACCTCGGGCGCGTGGTCGAGATAGGCCATGGGGCGCATATCTTCGAAACGCCGGCGCATCCGTACACCGAAGCGCTGCTGGCAGCCGTGCCGGAGTCGATCCCCGATCAACCAATGATCCCGCCGCTGGTGGGCGAGATTCCAAGCCCGCTGCATCGGCCTTCCGGGTGTCATTTCCACACCCGCTGCCCCAAGGTTCAGGCGCGCTGCCGGCAAGAGGACCCCTTGCTCCTGCCGCGCCGCCAGGGACAGGAAGTCCGATGCCATTTCCCGAGGTGACCCACCGATGATCGTCGAGCGCGCACTGTATTTTTCCAAGTCCGGGCTCGCCGACCGCGTGCTCGAGATCAGGCGCCGGGCCTGTGCCCTGCGTCGCGCCATCGGCCTCGCCGCCGGCAAGGTCATGACGAAACTGCCGGGCCAAACGGATGCACCGGATGTGGTGTGGGAGTGCCATTTTCACGGCACCGCCGAGCATCGAGCGGACCTCGCGGCTCGCGCCGCCAGTCCTGCATTCGAGGCCGTGCGTGCCGAGATGAAGGGCGCGATCGAGAGGTTTGAGCGCCAAATCTTCGAGGAAGACGCTGCGCCGATCGCGAATGGAATGCGGCCGGTTGACCTCGAGGGCCTCTCCATCGTGCCTCGTGAAATGACGTTTCAAAGCGCCGGCCGAACGCTGCATGGGTTCCTGTTCCTGCCTCCGGGACAGGGTCCGTTTCCCTGCCTGGTCTGCAACCACGGAAGCGGCATCGATCTGGGCAGCTTGGATGTGAGCCGGCCCGGGACCGCCGCGCGTTTTCTATCCTGGGGCATTGCCTCGTTTCTTCCCCATCGGCATGGCTATGGCCGTTCGCCGGGGCCGGCTTGGCGTTCCGAGGTGAGCGCCGAGTTCGGCACCGATGCCTATGATTCGCAATTATTGGCACGCCTGGATGCCGAGAGCGACGATGTGATCGCGGCGCTCGATTTCCTCGTGACGGTACCCGAGATCGACGCTCGACACATCGGCGTCGTGGGCTCCTCGTTCGGCGGCATCAACACGCTGTTTGCGGCGTCGAAGGACGCTCGCCTTACCTGCGCCGTCGATTTCGCCGGCGGCGCCATGAACTGGGATCGGACACCGGCGTTACGCGCCGCCATGTTGGGGGCCGCCGCCAAAGTGAGAGTGCCGCTGCTGCTGATGCAGGCGGCCAACGACTACAGCATCCGCCCCACCCTCGAAATGGCCGACTCTTTGAAAGATCATCCTCAGCCAGTACGGTCCAGAATTTTTCCCGCATTGGGCATCACCGCGATGGAGGGACATCTGTTGGAGAGTACCGGTGGTCTGATCTGGGAGAGAGAAATGCATTTATTTTTGGAGCGCTATCTATGAGTGGACTTCCGAGGGCATGGATCATCGACGAATGGGTTGACAGTCTCAACCAGCTGAAGGAGCGAGCATGACCTTGCCGTCGTCAGCGGGCGCACTCTTCGATGTCATCGTCGTGGGTTACGGCTTTGCGGGCGCCGTCGCCGCGATCAGCGCGCACGATGCGGGGGCGCGCGTTTTGTTGCTCGAGAAAAATGCCGGCGCCGGCGGCATCTCAGTGGTGTCGGCGGGTGGCTTGCGCATCAGCAACGACGCCGCTGCGGCATTTGCCTACCTCGTGGCCACCAATGCCGGTACCAGTTCGGAAACGCTGTCAAAGACGTTGGCGGGCGGCATGGTGCAGCTCGCCGCTCAGGTGCGCTCGCTGTGCGAAGGCGTGGGCGCCACGCTCGGCGTGCGCGATTCGCCGGCGAATTACCCCCTGCCGGGCTATGAAAGCTTTGGTTTTGCCTATGTCGATCAGGTGCCGGACTTCGATCCCGCCGTCGCCTATCCTGCGGTACGCGGGTCGCCCGCAGGTGCGCGTCTTTTCGAAGTCGTCAAACGCAATGTCGCCCGGCGTGCCGGTATCACGGTGCGTCTCGGCACGGCCGTCGAGCGCGTGGTAATGCAGGACGGCAGAGCGGTGGGCGTGGTCGCGGGGGGTGAGACGATTCGCGCCCGGGGCGTCGTGCTCGCCTGCGGCGGCTTTGAGGCGGATGCCGGCCTGCAAGCGCAGTTCTGGCCCGTCAAGCCGGTCCTGTCGGCGGCCGTGCGCTTCAACACCGGTGATGGCATTCGCATGGGTCAAGCCGCGGGAGCGGCAATCAGCCACATGTGGCATTACCACGGCTCCTACGGGTTCAGGCACCCGGACCCTGAGTATCCTTTCGGCGTTCGCGTGAAACGCCTGCCCGACTGGAATCCCGCACAAGGCTTGCGGCAGGACGTGGCGATGAGCTGGATATTGGTCGATCAGGACGGCCGACGCTTCATGAACGAATACGAACCCTATATGCAGGACACGGGGCATCGCCCATTCGAATTCTTCGACGCCGGGCGGCAGCGGCTGCCGCGCGTGCCGGCGCTGATGCTGCTCGATCGCAAGGGTCGCGATCTGTATCCTCTGGCGGCGCCGACCTGGCACGACCCGGCCGTTGCAAAAAAATTCGGAGCACTCTCCTCCCGACAGTTCGATGAGGCGATCCTGTTCGAAGCGGATTCGATCGCCGCGGTGGCAGGTCGCTTCGGCATCGACGCGGCGGCATTGACCAGAACGGTGGAGGACTGGAATGCCGGCTGTCTGGACGGCGGCGATCCGCGGCACGGAAGGCCCCCCAGCAGCATGATGCCGATCATGCACCCACCGTTCTCGGCGGCCACCGTCTGGCCCATCGTCTCGAACACTCAGGGCGGTTTGCTGCACGACGAAGGGCAGCGAGTGCTCGACGCCTTCCATCAAGCCATTGGCGGCCTATTCGTGGCGGGTGAGTTGGGCAGTACTTTCGGTCATCTCTACATGTCCGGCGGGAATATTTCCGAGTGTTTCCTCGGCGGCCGTATCGCCGGCACGGCGGCGGCATCCACATGACCCTCCCGTCGAGAAACCTTGGACGCTGCTTCGATGCCACCGTTCGACCCGATAAGATCGCCCTCATCGATCTCGCCGGAGGCGGCTCTCGCGAGATCACCTACGCGGCGTTCGACGCCGAATGCGATGCGGTGGCGCGCGGCCTGTTGAAAACCGGCCTGAGACGGGGGGATCGCGTCGGCATCTTGTCGCTCAACCGCTTCGAGTTGCTGGCTGTTTTTTTTGGCGCGATGCGGGCGGGTCTCGTGGCGGTGCCGATCTCATTCAAGCTGGCCCGCGAAACCGTCGCCCACATCGTCAAGGATTCGGCCGTGCGCGCCGTGTTCCACGACCATGCGCGGGCCGATCTATGTCCGGACACCGTGCCCGGCATCGACTTCGACACGCCGGAAGGCTATGCGAGGCTCCGCGATCCGGGGGCGTTCGACACTCGGGAGCCGACATCGCGCGAACTGGCCATGATCCTGTACACATCGGGCTCTACCGGTCAGCCCAAGGGCGTCCTGTTGTCCCACGAATCGCAAGCGTGGTCATTGGACACTTCGGCGGCGCTTTACGGCGATCG
Organism: uncultured Gammaproteobacteria bacterium; assembly: GCA_963807505.1. GTDB lineage: Bacteria > Pseudomonadota > Gammaproteobacteria > Steroidobacterales > Steroidobacteraceae > Bog-1198. The sequence continues at coordinate 1,867,641 of CAWECC010000004.1, forward strand.
CTCCCAGCATCGCTATCTGGTTGGCGCGCCGATGTTCCATATGAATGCGACTATCAGCGTCATGGGCGCGTTGTCATCGGGTGCAAGTATCGTCATGCTCCCCGCCTTTGACGCTACGATGTATGCCGAGGCCATCGAACGCTATCGGGTCACCTGGCTCACGTCGGTGCCCACCATGTTGGTGCTGGTCGCCAAGAAACGATCTTCGATGCCGGGGCTCGATTTTTCCTCGGTCACCCGAGTCACCATGGGTTCGGCTCCGCTGACTCAGGCGCTGGTCAACAAGGTGCAGGCCATTTTCCCCGGCGCGCTCATCAACAACAGCTATGGGACGACGGAAGCAGGACCGGCGCCCTTCGGCCCCCATCCGGACGGCATTGCCCGGCCCGTCACGGCATGCGGTTATCCGGTTCCCGGCAGCCAGTGCGAATTGCGCGAGGGGGCCGATCCGGACCAGGGTGTCCTCTACATGAAAAGCCCCATGCTCATGGAAGGCTACAACAACCTGCCTGCCCAGACGGCGCGGACGATGCTCGATGGATGGTACCGGTCGGGCGACATCATGCGCCGGGATGCCCATGGATTTTTTCATTTTCTCGGCCGCGCCGACGATATGTTCGTGGTCGGCGGCGAGAATGTCTGGCCGGCAGAGGTCGAGAAGCTTGTGGAGCGCATGCCCGGCGTCCTGCAGGCGGCGGTAGTGCCGGTGGCCGACGAAATCAAGGGCGCTCTGCCCTTTGCCTTCGTCGTCCGGCAACCCGGCGCGACGGTCACCGAGGCCGACATAAAACGCTTCACTCTTGCAGGCGGTCCCGCCTTCGCCCATCCTCGCTTCGTCGAATTTCTGGATGACATCCCGCTCGCCGGCGCCAACAAACCGGACCGGCGGCGCCTGATCGGCATGGCCGGAACGCTCCTGGCGGGACGGCGTGCCCTCGGCGGCATCGACCATGTCGTCATCCTCGTCGCCGACCTCGACACGAATGCGCAAGACTACCGCAAGCTGGGCTTCACTCTCTCACCGAAGGCAGAGCACAGTGCGGCGCTCGGCACCGCCAATCATACGATCATGTTGCAGCAGGACTATTTTGAATTGCTGACCGTGACGTGCGCGACCGAACGCAACGCACCGTGGCGGCAGGCGCTGCAGGATGGCGGCGGTATCGCCGGTGTGGCCTTGACGACCGAGGATGCGGCTGCCGCACGACGAGTATGGCTGGACGGGGGGCTCGCTCCCCAGGAGGTGATCGGCTTTTCGCGCTCCGTAAAGCGTAGGGACGGTGCGACGCTGGAAGCGCGCTTCGAAGCGGTCTTTCTTCCCGACATGGGGGAAATCGGCGTTCGCGTCTTTGCCTGCAGCCAACCCACCCGCGAGGCGGTTTGGCTACCTGAGTTGATGACGCACGAAAACACCGCACAAGCCATCGAGCAGCTGACGATCGCGACCGCCGATCCGCAGGCGACGGCCCACGCATGGCAGCGGGCAATCCCCGCCCTCAGGGCGGGAGCGGCGGGCACCGGCGATTGCGTCATGACCGTCGGCACTCAGCAGTTCGATTTCATTCGCCATGAAGCACTCGGCGAGTGCTTTGACCGCACCCTGCCACATCGCGTCCGGGCCGTCGGCATCACCTACCGGGTCGCGGACTTGGGTGCGTGCAAAGCCGTTCTCACGCGCAATGAGGTGCCGTTCAAGGAAGAGCTGAATGAACTGGTCGTGCCGCGCGACGCCGCGGGCAATGTCTGCATCAAGTTTGTGGGAGCGCCGACAGCCCGCTTGCGTTGAACGCATCAGGGAAGGGTGACGAGTACCGCGGGCAGCATGTATCCACATGGCGGACATGTTGTAATCCACGTCACCGTGACTCCACGCGTGATCCAGCCAAAATATCCTGAGTTGTGATTCACTTAACGCCTCGCTCCGCCCTTCGTCTATACCATTTTCCCTCCGTTGTTGGAGGAGATCCGCTTCGTGTCAGCCGCTTCCCCGGTACGTGGGCGTGATCGCCTCGCTGGCGATCGTGTCCGCCACACACTGCGGGCAGCGCTGTGCGCGCTGGGCACCGGGGTGGTCTGCTCGTATGCGTCCGGCGAAGGCATCTTGACGGGCCGCATCGGCTCACGGGCCATTTATTTCGTCTATAGGTTCGGAAGTCTCAACCGCAAGCGCTATGGATCGGTCGAGACGGGCCAGTAATGCCAGCACGGTTTCCCCGTCACGCCGAGCGAGCATCGCGTAGCAGATGTGTTCGTCCGCGGCGGATGCGATGCAGTCGATCGATGCAACACGCCCGACGTGGATTGCGCCACCCTCGGCGATCAACCATTCGATGTTTGCGAAGTGACCAGGCTTGGTTGGCGCCTTCTTTGTGCCAGCGGTTCGATGTGGCTTTTGCGACGGCATGAGTCGCAGCTTACTGGGCGCGGATGCTCGGCTGCCAGCGATGCGGAAGCAGTTCCTCGATGCGGCTTGCCGGCTGCGTGGGCAACCGCTCCAGGACGTCCTTGAGGTAACGGTACGGGTCATGCCCATTGAGCTTGGCGCTTTGGATGAGGCTCATGATGTTCGCGGCACGTTGGCCTGCGCGCAGCGAGCCGCAGAAGAGCCAGTTTCCGCGGCCGAGAGCAACCGGCCTGATTCTGTTCTCCAGATGGTTGTTATCTATTGGCAGTTCGCCATCATCCAGATAGCGCGTGAGCGCCGCCCAGCGACCAAGACTGTAGTCGATAGCCTTCGCCGTCGCGGAGCCGTCCGGGACCTGGCCGCGTTGTCGGGTGAACCACTGCCGCAAGGCCTCGGCGATGGGTTTCGCGCGCTGCTGTCGCAGCAGATGCCGGCCCTCCGCATCAAGTTTCCGTTCCCGTGCTTCGTCCTCAACGCCGTACAGTGCCGCGAAGTACTTCAAGCCCTCGCCAGCGATTTCGCTGCGATGATTTGCATACAGATCATGGAGCTTGCGTCTCGCGTGCGCTGCACAGCCGATCTCAACGACGCCGCGATCGAAGAGCCTCTTGTAGCCAGCGTAGTCATCACAGACAAGCTTGCCACACCAGGTACCCAGGAACGAACGCGCATTCACGCCGGCACGGGATTCGGCAAAGTCGTAGATCACCGTCTGCAGCGTGTCGTATTCGCTGGTGCTGTAGCTCCACAGATACGCCCGATGCGTCTTGCCCAAGCCGGGCTTGAGCATCGGCACCGGCGTCTCGTCTGCGTGGAGCACCGATCGGGCGAGCATCAGCGCCTTCATGGCCTCGACCAGGGGTTGTAGCCGTACCCCGCAGATCCCCAACCACTGCGCGAGGGTCGAACGCGGCAGCGCAAGGCCTGATCGCTCGAAGATCGCTTCCTGTCGGTACAGGGGCGCGTGGTCGGCATATTTGGCCACCGCGACCTGCGCCACGAGACCGGCAGTGGGGATGCCTTTATCGATGATATGCGGCGGCATCGGCTCTTGGACCAGCCGTTCGCAAGAACGGCAGACCCACTTCCCGCGCACGTGCTGCTCGACTGTGAAGACCCCTGGCGTGTAGTCGAGTTTCTCGCTCACGTCCTCGCCGATGCGCTCCATCCGGCAACCGCAGCTGCATTGCGTATCCGTCGGCTCGTGAGGGATGCGATGCCGCGGGAAGGATGAGGGGAGCGCCACACGTCGCGGCTTATCCTTGGGCGGCGAGGCGGCCCTTTCCGTGAGCTCCTCGATCTCGAAGCTGACCGCCTCGATATCCGCATCAATGCTTTCGTCCAAGAGCGAGCGCTGCACGGGTCCAAGCTGTTCGCTCTTGCGGTCATAGCGCCAACGCTTCAGGATCGCCATCTCATGCGTGAGCTGGTCGATCTTCAGTTGCTTGGTTTTGAGTTCCTTATCGCGACTGGCCAGCTGCGATTCTTGTTCGGCGAGCTGCGCGAGGAGGGTCGTCGTCAGAGCCCGCAGCGATTTTGCGTCCATCTGAGCGAGCTGTGAGGTCCACTCCATGGACCTCGATGCTGCCACAACTGCGGCGCGTTTTACAGCATTTTTAGCGGTATTTTCTTCATAGCACGCGGATCTTTGCACGCTCATCAAGCCGCTCCCACGGCAGCCCCACGATAAGCGCCTGCAGTTGATCGTTCGAGATTGGCATGCCACGATCGTGTCGAGTTGCAGCTCGGATGAAGCTGCCTTCGTAGAGTCGTCGCGCACACAGCCAGAGGCCGAAGCCGTCGTGTACCAGTACCTTCATCCGATTGCAGCGCTTGTTGAGGAACAAATAGGCATGATGGGCGCGCGCCTCGCCGAACACCGTCACTACGCGGGCAAGTGCGGTGTCAACCCCGGCACGCATATCGAGCGGCTCGATGGCGAACCACGCGGCATCGACGCGGATCACTTCACGAGCTCCCGCAGCACTGCTGCACATGAACGGGCTGCCGAGGCCGGCCACTCGATGGTGATGCGTCGATCCTTGCGATGCACTTCAATGCGGATTGATTCCGCCGCCGGGCTCGAGTTAGAGGCCATCCGGACCGGCACGAACGACTCGGGTCTCTGCAACGTCTCAGCGGCCGCGGTGGGGCGGATCGCGATCGGCGTCTTGCCGCGTTCCGCCTGCGCCACCCAGCTACGCAGCAGGTTCGCGTTCAAGCCCCGGGCCAGGGCTACGGCCGCAACGGAGACGCCCGCCTGCTGGCAGGCACCAACCGCTTCTGCCTTGAATAGGGCGCTGTGGGTTCGTCGACGACGACGACCGGTCTCGATAGCGGGCTCGATAGTGGACATGTGCACACCTCTCCATTTAGGGAAAGGTGCATCCATAGCCCCAAGCGTCCGCATCAGGAAGGTGTGATTGGCAGCCGCTTACGTCTGCTCGGCGGCATACGCCGCGGATCTGCGGGTTCGTGTGGAGGATGAGTCAGGAATGGCTTTGCGGAACGCCGTAGTGTATGCCACGCCCACGGCGCCGCATGCACGCCTCGCGACCGGCTACGCCGTGATCGACCAGATCCAACGCCAGTTCGTTCCGCGCGACACTGTGGTGCAGTCCGGCACCACGATTGCCTTTCCCAACAGCGACAACATCCATCATTCCGTGTATTCGTTCTCTCCGGCGAGGACTTTCACGCCGTTGCCCCCCGAGGACTTCCGCCGCTGGGTCGAAGGCAGCTTGCCACAACTCCGGCCGACTACGGACTCGCCGGAGACGCGCAGCGCGGATCTCAGCGAAACGATGGGCGCGGTCGAAGCTCACAGATCCAGGGTGGCCAGTAACTAAAACGCGGCCCGGCCCGCCCGAACCCCACCGAACACCATCGATCGGGTGATATATTGAATTGATGGGATCTATCGAGAACTCCGTCTTGATCGGCGTGATTCCCTGCCCCTCTCACCCCTTCATCTCACCTTTGACGAAAGCGAGCAGGTCGGCGTTGACCCGTTCAGGATCGACAATCGCGATACCGTGAGCACCACCGGGGTAAACTTTCAGTATCGCGTGAGGAACGACAGATGGTACGCGGCGGCCAGTCGGCTCGATCGGCACGATCTGATCGTCTTCGCAGTGAATGACGAGCAACGGTACATCGCACTTGGCGATATCTTTGGTGTAATCGAGTTCCCAGCTGTAAGTCGTTTCATACTGAGCCTTGGCGCCGCCCAGCAGACCCTGGAACCAGAACAAGTCGCGCATGCCTTGCGTTGCGGTCGAACCTGGGCGATTGGCGCCGAAGAACGGCGCCGACAACTCTTTGTAGAACGATGAACGATCATGTGCAACGCCGGCGCGGATGCTGTCAATTACCGATTTCGGAGTGCCCCCAGCTATGCCGTCACGTTGCATCATCACCGGTACGATCGAATCGAGGAGGACCATCTTGGCGACGCGCGACGTTCCATGGCGCGAGATGTAGCGGGCCAGTTCCCCACCTCCCGTCGAATGCCCAACCAATATTGCGCCGCGAAGATCAAGCGCGTTGATGAGCTCATCCAGATCGTCGGCCCAGGTGTCGACATCGTTGCCGGATCCCGGTTGATCGGAATAGCCGTTACCCCGCCGGTCATGGGCGACAGTACGGTAACCCTTGTGCATTGAAAAACAGCATCTGCGCTTCCCACGCCGCACCGGTCAACGGCCAGCCGTGAGAGAAAACGATAGGCGGTCCCGAGCCCCAGTCACGATAGTAGATCGCAGTACCGTCACGGGTAGTGATCTTGGGCATGGAATATCTCCTTCGTTAGTTGAGCGGCTAATGCAAAGGCGAGTCGCGATGAGCCATATCCGAGACTCCCAAGAACGCGCCGTCACCCCGGGAAAAATGTGCCCTCACTCTCCCGCGAGATTCTGTGGATGTCAATGAGAGACGATTAATAGGTTCACTCTAGGGCTCCTTTTTTGGCTGCGGTGCAGCGTATTATGATCCGCAGGAAAAGCGCGCTCCGCACCACCGGGGTTCCTGTCAGAGACGTCTTGAGGATAACCCGAGTCTGACGGAAAACGAGGGTGCGCGTGCAGCCGGGTCCCTCAATGCATACGTCCATCAGGGCGCTTTGTTTTCTTGAAGAATGTTGCCGCCGTCCACCACAAGCGCCTGGCCCGTAATGTATGAGGCATCGCGCGAAGCCAAAAAACACACCGCCGCGGCAATTTCGTCGGGAGTTCCCGGCCGCCCGACGGGCGTGTGCATCCCAGCGACCCGTTCGGACTCGGAGGACGAGGCGGTGGCAATCCATCCCGGCGCAACGGCGTTGATAGTGATCCCTGCGCTGGCCGTCTCAATCGCGACTGCACGCATCATTCCGTCCATCGCCGCCTTCGCCGCGCCATAGGCGGCCGATCCGCGATTGCTCACCAACGGACCTGTCACCGACGATACGTTCACGATGCGTCCATACCTGCGCGCAGCCATGAGAGGCAAGACCGCGCGAGTCATCAAAAACGCGGTGTGCAGGGTGATGTCTATTTGGCGTCGCCAATCAGCGTACGATGTGTACTGCAGTGACTTGCTTTCCAGCGGCCGATCAATCTGCGCCATTCCCGCATTGTTCACCAATACGTCGATTCGACCAAATCGCTGGAACACAGATTCCACCAAGCGCTGCACCGCCGCCTCGTTCGTGAGGTCCTCATGGATGGCCAGTATCCGTTGGCCGCCGGAATCGATTTCCCGCGCGCGCTCGTGGATGCGTGGTGTGGTCGATGTGATCGCCACCTGCGCACCCGTGGCGTAGAAGCGCCGTGCGACTGCAAATCCTATCCCCTGGGCGCTGCCGGCGCCTGTGACCAGCGCGACCTGTTCGTCGAACACTGGGTCCGCCTTATGCCCAGTACTCATGATCTAAATGGTAACCCATTATACTGGTTCCTGGTCGAGGTAAACACGGCGGTTGATTGTTTCACCCGCACCGATCCGGTGCTTGTACCAGCACGGACCTTGCTCAGTCAATTATTGTGACCGAGCGAACAACGGCGCTACCGGTCACCCGGCGTTGCGTTTGGTCCCGCGATTGCCATTGCCTTGATATACGCGGGGCGTGCTTCGACGCGTCTAACATACGACACCACGTTCGGCAGGTCATCGATAGTACGTCCGCCAAACAGAGGCAATGAAGTCAGCGGAAACATCACCATCACGTCGGCGCAAGTGAAATCCGGCCCTGCTAAGTAAGGTGACACACCGAGTCGCGCGTTCAAAAAATTGAAGTATTGTCCTTCGCGTCGGCGAACCACACTACGGATCCGTTCGGCAGCACTATCTTGCCCCACTGCTCCCAAAGCGCTTTTCGCAAAGAACAAACCGAGAATATTGTTATTGAGGTGCATCCAGTAGAGGTAATCCGCGTAGTTGGACTCCTGCGGCCCCACGGTGAGTTTGCCCCCGGCGTAGCGGTGACAGATGTACTCGGCAATGACGGCGGATTCAGTCAGCACCGTACCATCATCTTCAATCACCGGCGCCATTGCGGCTGGATGAAGAGCCAGAAATTCATTCGGAGCCAAGCCTGCCTCCGTGCGCTTGTGCCACTTCAGCCGATAAGGGAGATCAAGCTCCTCCATTAACCAAACGATCCGATCCGATTGGGAAACACCGAGATGATGGATGGTGATCATGTGCTCAACCTCCGCCGGATGATGCAACCACCGGCAGCTCCACGAAGCTCGCCTTGCCCGCCGCGTGATAGATGCGCTCGGTGCTCTTGCGGTAGTCCTGCGGCTGGGCGAAGAAGATGTTCGGAACGAACGTCTGCGGATTGCGGTCGTAGAGCGGAAACCAGGCCGACTGCACCTGCACCATGAGGCGATGCCCGGGGAGGAACACGTGATTCGTCGTCGGCAGCGCATAGCGATAGGTGAGCGGCACGTTGGCCTTGATCGGTTTCGCCTCGGCGAAGCCCTCGCGGTACCGTCCGCGCAGGATGTCCATCGCGACGGGTAGCTGATAACCGCCGAGCTCGGGCTCACCCGGGACTTCGTCGGGATACACATCGATGAGCTTCACGACCCAATCGACGTCGGTGCCCGTGGTCGCGGCCACGAGGTTCGCCACCGGCTCGCCGCTGATGGCGAGCGGCTTGTCGAGCGGCTCGCTCTCGAAGGTGAGCACATCGGTGCGCCCCGAGAACTCGCGCTGGTCGTCCACCAGCCAGCGAACCCACGAGAGCGGCGCGACGTACCCCATCGGCTGGCTCGGTCGCGCGCGGAACGGCACGGGCTTCGCCGGATCCGACACGTACTCGTCGAACGCGGCCCCCGGGCCCGGGGGCGCGAAACCGAGGCGCCCTTCGGGTTGCAGGTACAGCGCCGTGGGGTGCGGAGTGCATGCGCCGCCGCACGCCGCCGGCCAGGACGGCAGCCGCTCCCAGCGGTTCACGCCGGTGCGAAACGCGATGACCGGCGAGACGCTTGCGGAGGTGTCGTCCTTGAGATAGCGGGCCAGGAACGGCGCCAGGATCTCGCGGCGGAAGTAAAGTCCCGTGTCACTGCCCCAGCGCAGCGGCCCCAAAGCGCTTGCTTCCTCGATCTGCTGACCGTGCCACCACGGACCGAGCACGAGAAACAGCTTCTCGCGATTCACCGGCTGGGCACTCAGTGCCTTGTAAACCGCCATCGCGCCGTAGATGTCCTCCTGATCCCACAGACCGGCGACGAGCATCGTCGGCACGCTGAGCGGCGCCTGTGCCAGGATCCGGTCCATGGCCTGATCGCTCCAGAAGGCGTCGTACGCCGGGTGCGCGACGACTTTGTTCCAGAAGCCGATTTGCTCCATGCCATGCAGACGCCCGAGCGCGCCCGCCGAGCCTGCGCGCAGGTACTGGTCATAGTCGTCGAAAAAACCGGACTGCCACAACTCATCGTTCGAGCGCGTCGCCGTCTGTTCGTAGATGTAGGGAATGTTCTGCTGGCGGAACGCCCCGTTGTGGAACCAGTCGTCGCCGCGCCATCCGTCAACCATCGGATTCTCCGGTACCACCACTTTGAGCGCCGGGTGCGGATTGACGAGCGGCGCGAGCGCGAGGAACCCGTCGTACGAGATCCCCAGAATGCCGACCCGGCCGTTCGACTCCGGCACGTTCTTCACCAGCCAATCGATCGTATCGTAGGTGTCGGTCGATTCGTCCACCGGCGTCGGATTCTGCGGACCGCGCATGGGCCGGTTCATGACGTAGTCGCCTTCGCTGCCGTACTTGCCGCGAATGTCCTGCACGACGCGGATGTAGCCGCCCTCGACGATCGTCTCGACCGGATTGTCATAGCCCCAGAGCCGAGCGCCGAGGTGCAGGCTCTGCGTGAGAGCCGTCATCTTCTTCGCCTCGTAGGGTGTGCGTGTAAGCAGAATCGCTGCCCGCTGTGCTCCGTGGGGCACCAGGATGATCGTGTGCAGCTTCACGCCGTCGCGCATCGCAATCATCACCTCGCGCCGGTCAAAGTCCGCTCCCGCCGTGGGGCGCACGACGCTGCTCGGCGTCTCGCTCGGAAAGTTCGGATATTTGGGCTTTTCGACGACCGGAGCTGTTCCGCTGCCAACGGATGGCTCCGGGGGTTGCGCACCCGACGCTGCGCTCGCGCTTATCACTGCCATGAGTGAGAGCGCCACCCCACCGCTTACGGCGCGAATCCACGTTGCCATCCCCATCTCCCCCGTCGTTGTTGTGCCGCTCGCAGTGTACCTGACTTGGAGTCTCAGGAACGTGTTCGCAGCGGCGCCACATAGAGGACGGCGCCGGTCGGTTGGCCGGTGGGAGAACCACCCCGAGGTTCGATGCTGACGGCCACCGATCCGCTGCCGCACAGCGACCCAGCAAGCTCTGCAGCTGCTCGTCAAACTCGGCTTGCGATTCGGCAATGGGATTCACGGGCTAACCCAAGGCGCGCTGCACGAACCAAACCAGCGCCAAGGCGGCAATCGCCGATGAACCCCACGGCATGACGCCACGCCGGTAGAACGCCGTCGAGCGCAGCAGATAGGCCAGCGGCATGACGGCGAGCACCACGGCGAGCTGTCCCGCTTCGACACCCAGATTGAACGCCACCAGTGATACCAGCCTTGCGCCCTTGGGCAAACCCATCTCTGCCAGTACCGAGGCGAAACCAAAGCCATGTAGCAGGCCAAACGCGAACGCGATGCGCCAACGCCCCTCTGTCACGCGCGGGAAAACATTATTGAGCGCGGCCACGATGATGGAAGCCGCAATCACGGATTCGGTAAGCCGGCCCGGCAACCGAATCACATCGAACGCGGCCAGGGACAGCGTAATAGAGTGCGCGAGCGTGAATGCAGTAACTACCTTGACGATGTTGGCAAAGGCTGGCGCCGCCATGGGCACCGCCTCCCACCGATTCTGTCGACGCACAAGAACTGCGGGCAATAACAGAGACAACAGGAACAGTAGATGATCAATGCCGCTCCAGATGTGCCAGATCCCGGCGCGCAGATACTCGACAAATGCCGACCAGGGCGACGGATGCTCGAGTTCGAAAAGACGTAACGTCGAAGCGCCGCCCAGGACGGCGGTCTGAGTCGCACCGTTGGCGCTGAGCGTCAGCAGGCCACGATGCGAGGGGTCTTCCGCATCCAGGACTTTATAGTCGATGGACAGCCGTTTAAATGCACCACCGCAATCGGCCGTGAACGGAAGCCATAGATAGCTGCCATCGACGCGATCGTTGACCTGCACGGGGCTAAAAGCCATCCGGCACTGTTGTCCGCCGTTGCCGGCCAAATGAAGATGCCCCAGCACATAGATCTGCAGCGCCGCCTGGCTTGCCCGCAACTCGCCCCAGGTGACTTTGCCGTTGCCGTCGCGGTCCAAGCCGACCGCCAGTTCGCCGTCGCGAATCGCCAACTCCAACGCCCCGGACACCCGCGAGCGATCGACCTCGAGACTCAGGAACCCATTGCTGGCGATGTGTGCTTGGGCCACAGCACCCGCCAACACCAGTGCCAGCATCCACCACGACTTACGCATTGCGTTCATCGCGAGGCTACCGACACCACGGTGGTGGCGTTTATGCGCACGTCGCGAAGGCCCTGAGCGCGCACGAACTCGAGCGCCGGCTCGGCAGCCGCGGGACTACCGGCGGCTCTTGCCGCGTTCACCAGCACCAGCACATCGTCGGGCTCGCGCTGCACCGTCCAGTTCTCGATTGCCGCTGCCAGGCTAAGTTTCGGTTGATCCTCGACCTCGAGCAGAAACCTTGCCTGCTCGCGGCGATGCACGGCCTCGCCACGCTGCGTTTCAGCGGCAAATGCCGCCTGCAGCCGGGCGCTGCTTTGAGCTTGCCGCGGGTCGTGCAGTTGGCGTTGCGCGATTGCAATCCGCAGCAATAGCGGTTCGAAACTCTCCTGTCCCTGCAACAGCGTCAGCACCTCGCCGGGCCGGCCCTGTCGCAGAAGTAAATCAGCATAGGCCGCGCGTACATAGAAATCCGTGGGGACGAGGTTCAAGTCCTGCTGAAACCAGCGTTGCGCATCGGCGTCTTGGCCAAGACGGACCGCCATTTCACCCAATTCGGAGTACAGCCATGACTTTTCGGAGTTGAGCCATCCTTGCGATGACACCTGCATCAACTCGGTGTACGCCGACTCCAGATGCCCGTTCAGTCCGCGCAAACTTTGAATACAAAGCGCGCCTAGCCTCGGTTCGACCCTACGTGCAAATTGATCGCAAGCCGCGCCCGCCTCAGGGTAACGCCCGAGCACTCGCAGGACCGTGGCTCGGATGAGCAGCGCCTGCGGATCATTGGGACGCGCCGTGAGAGCGCGATCCAGGGTGGTGAGCGAGGCACCGAATTCATGACGACTTTGCTGCAACGTCGCCTGCAGCACCAAGACATCAGGTACGGGCGGGTTTTGTTTCACCCAGGGCGTGAGCACGGCTTGCGCATAGCCCAGATAACGCAGATCGCCGCTGAGGCGAGATTGCTGAATATAGAATTGAGCCAAGGGAATCGCAACGTCGACTCGACCCGCTGCCAAACGTCGCGCCGACACATCGGCGTGGTGGGTGCCGGCGGGCAATTCGGCGAGCACCGTGCTGTCGCTGCTCGGTATGTATGGACCGGCCTGCGCTGCAGGCAGGTAGGCAGCGCCCAACAGCACCGCCGTGACGAAGGTAAATAGCCGGCCCCGTGGTATGCGGGGCCGGCCAATACCACTACTCATGGATTGACACTGATCGGCGAGCTCGTCTGGTCGCCGACCGGGGTCACTACCACCAGTCCACCGTCCACCTGAAACGGCTCAGCGGTTTCGGAGGTCATGGTCTGCACGATGGCCAGCACCGCGGCGGTGTCTAGATCCTTCGTCATCATGGGCGGCGGCGGTGGTGGTGGCGGTGGTGGCGGCGCCGCCCCCGAGGTCATGGAAGGGCTGTGGTTGCTTCCTCCACAACCCGCCATTGCCATGCAGACCACCGCAGTACTACTGATCAATAGCCCTATTCTGGTTTTCATGGTAGTTGACCTCAGCGCTTCTGCTGCTTCGCGACGCCGGAAAAGTTGGCGGTAGCACCAGAGGCTGCATCGGGCGAGCCACCGAGCGGTGTATTCAAGTAGGGGAAAACCGACAGAAAGTTGGCCGGATTGGCCTGGACCCCATCGGTGTACCCTAACTGCCGAGACGCGTCGGAGGCCGGATCCGGATCGCCGCTGCCACTATACGGCGTGAGAAGCACGCCCATGGCGACACGCAGCGTGATGTCCACCACGTCGTCCATCGGTCGCCGCCCGTTGGGGAAGCCGCTGACATCCCCGCCGAGCACGCCCAGGTCGGAGTAGCCGGTTGGAAAGGCCGGCGCCGCAGCAGTGGGAACCGGCGTCACTGCCGTGGAAGTGTTCAAACGTAGTTCTTCCGCCGGCGCGAGCACCTTAGCCGGCTGATTCAGATTGGGGATTCCGGTTAGAAATACCGTTTCCAGGTCGGTTCGCGGATACACGTTGGGAGCCACGACGCCTGCGCTGCCGAACAGCGCCTGTAGCAACACCGGCAATGACGGATTGGTCACATAGTCGGCGAACTCCACGTCCTGATTTGGGGTAGTGGTATTCCAGCGGTCCTTGTCCGGCAGACCAATCACGAGTTCGTTGACCAACGGCATGCCCAGTCGCGAGACCTGATTCCACGCGCCACCAGCCAACTCGGGTCCGGTTGGCGAAGCAACAGGACCCACACTGGCAGCGCTCTTGGCGCTCTGCGGCACGGGGTTGAGCACTGAGGCCTGTCGCAAGCTTGCCGTGGTGTAGGCACCGATGACCGGATCGGAACCATTGACTAGACACTTTGCGGGAATCTCCAGCGCCAGTGTCGTCACGTTGAAACCCGCCAATGAATTGGTGGCGAAGTTGCGGGTGGGTGTGCCAGGGGGAACCAGCTGTTCGGCCGGATAAATGTAATTGACCAGATCGAAGGTACCGCCCAGATCGAGAAAGAAGGGGTCCTGGCGTTGGCCGACGAACACTTTACCCTGCCCGGCGGCACATCCGGGAGTCGTGATCGTGATCGGATAGATAAAGTTCGCGGCGTAGGCGGCGTACCCCCCGCTCCCGAAAACGACTTGGCGCCAATATTGTCCACCGGTTTGGCGAAGGTTGGACTGCCGGTGGTGCCATTCATAACCTGCGTAGCGGTACCCGTGCGCCGATCGCCTGTGACCAGGGTCAGCGTGTAGGTCTGCGCAACGTTTTGTACGCCCGTGGCGCCGGTATTGAGGGGACCGATGTTGATCAGCGGTACGGGTACCATCTTCGAGCCCACCGGGACCGCGAGGCCCGCGGTGGTCGTGGTGAAGCGAAACTGAAAAGTCAGATTCCCTGCGCCCGAGCCGGTATTGTCGACGGAAATCTCGTACAACGCATTGTCATCGAGATTGAAATAGTTCGGTCCACCCGACGGGTCCTGCAGCGGTATGTAATTGGCAAGCAGCGTCACGTACCCGGCTCTCCCGGCCTCGTAACTGTTGAATATGTAGAAATCGGTGCCATCCACGCTGGGACGCGTGCTGATGAACGGCGCTTCCCGATGGCTGGATGCCAACGCTCCGCCCGCGGCGGAGGCGGCAAGCACCGCTATCAATAGTTGTCGGTGATTGATCATGGTCATCGAGAAACTCCTTGGGACGTGTGAATGGAGAACGTGCTCTATCGCGGTTAATACGTAGGAACGGGCAGACTGGATGCGGTCCGGCGCAAGTAATTTGCATGCCGCTTTTTTTTCGTTCCCTTGGGCGCACCGATACGCGTGCAACCGGACATTGGATGCACGGACCTGAATGCGCGGTTAGCGTCCGAATTGCTTGGAGATCGTAAAGCGCGCCATGATGGGCTCGAGCGGATGCTCGTGGACATCTGCCCTCCCGTCGGGGTAGCGGCCGATCTCAGATTGCAGCCGATCGACATACCAGAACTCGGCCGCGGCCGCGTGGGTGTTGAGCAGATTGTAGATGCCGACAGAGGCGCTCCAGCCCGACGGGAATGCATAATGCGCGTCGAGGTTCAGTTCTCCGAAGCCCTTGCCATTGACCTGACCGAGAGCCGTCGGGGCGTCGGCGCAGGAAGTCGCCACGCCCGGGAAATCCTTCGCTGCGGCAGAATTGACACAGGGTCCGGAGGAAAGCGGATAGTTACCGAGATAGCGATAATTGAGACCACCGCTCCAGGGGCCTAGATCGGTCAGATACAGTGCCAGTGAACCGGTCGCGACCGGTGCATCCGTGATGTAGGTGCCCAAGTGCCCGGTGCCATCGTCGAAGGGATGGGTGAAACGCGTATGGTCGCCTGAATAGCTGCCGTAGATCTCGAGCCAACGATTGATCTGATACGTCACGTTGATTTCATAGCCGTAGCGGCGGCTCGGTGGCCCCGCAATGTCTTGGCCGACGTCCGGATCAATGATGGTCTCGGATTGCTGCCACAAGTTATAGACCGCGAAAGTAAACACAAGATTGCGCTCAACCGCCGCGCGTACTCCCACCTCTTGGCCTTCCTGCCGCGCGAGTAGCGGTGTATGAGGAAGTCCCAAGTCCACGCTCGTGTCCTGATTCACCCCGCGCAAATCCGCGCTGTGAAAACCTCTGCCGGCGCTCAAGTAAAACTCGAGGCTGTCCGTCGGTGTATAAATCAAGCTGCCCTTCGGCTGGACCAGAGACTGCCGCGCCGTGCCCCCATTGGTGTATCCGGCCGTTTCGTGCAATGCCGCCAGATAGTCAACGTCGGTTCCATGCTGATAATCGTCGCGAATTCCGAGCACGCTGCGAAACGTCGAGGTCCAGTGGGTGGTCGCTTGTAAATAGGCCGCGCCGGCGAACAGATACACCTGATCATTGTCAGAAAAGGACGGGGGATCATACTGCGGTGACAGCGGCACTTGATCCTCACTTGGACTGCGTCCGACACCCAACCGGTCGTAACGTATGAGGCCACCGACCGAAATCTCATTTTGTAGCGCGCCCAAGGGTACCGGCAGCGTGTAATTCGCCGCGCCGCCGCTCGCACGGCGATTCTCAAACTGGTCTTCTTGATCGCCGTGAATGGGATCGACGAGGAAATGAGTAAAATCATTGTACAAATGCAGTTGGTTGTAGATGAAGAACCCGCTCGCCGAGAATTGGCCGCCGCCCAGGGTCGCATGATGGTTGAACGGAAAGGCTCGCGCGCTGCGCGTGGCCACCGTCGGTCGGATCGAGCGTACCGAAGCGGTCTGGGACCAGACCCGTAGATATGGCACGGACCGGAACGTCCGTCGTATTGGTCCAAATCTGGTGATAGTACATGGCGGTCACCGAGTAACCGTCGTGCGCGTCACCCTCACTGTAGCGAAGAACGAAGTTCTCCTTGCGCGCGTCATCCGGCGTCACGAAGGGACCATCGTAGTGCTGCACTTCCGCGGCGGACAACAGCTGTCCTGGCCCAAGCGGCTGTGAACCCGCGCTGAAGATGCGCTGAAATCCCAGCGTACCCACGGTCGCGGAAACCTGATCTGGAATCGTATCCCGGTAGTTGACTCGCACCGAACCGACCGCGCCGAAGTCGCCCACATTGGCGTAATACGGCCCCTTGGTGTAACTGAGCTCATCCGCGAGTTCAGGGATCATGAAATTCAGATCGGTATAACCCTGACCGTGCGCATGGGTCGGTTGGTTGATCGGCATATCGTCGACGTAGGTTTCCAGGTCGGTGCCGTGATCCAAGTTATAGCCGCGCATCAGATATTGATTCGCCTTGCCCTCGCCGCTGTGCAAGGTAGCGATCAAGCCCGGAACCGTTTCCAGCAACTGACCCGGGCGGTATGCCGGGATCAGTTGCAGCTCCTGGTCCGCGACCATGCCTTCGCTTGCGGTCGACGCCGTACCGAGCAACCCCAGACGCTCGGCCGTGACAGTGATTTCCTGGAGTGACGCTGAAGCGAAACTCGTTGTGGCCGCTGCACCCGAACTCATATCCACGGCGACAGCCTGCTCGGCTTGCGCCCATGAGCAGCCGACCCCCATCATCAGTGCCCCCGCGATCACTCGTCGCGTAGCAGACACTTTCATGCACTGCAGCTACGTGTAGCCCCGTCGTCGCAGAGGGGGCTCAATGTGGGGTCAGAGGAGGTCATGGGCGTCGCCTATCAGCTCGTTGCTGGTAGATACGGACGGCGGCCCCCAATGGATGCACCCACGATCGCTGGAGACACTTGGTTGCATCCGTCAGGCGCCCGCGCACGTATTTAAGCAGCGAACCTGAAGCCTCGGAGTTGCGATATGAGTTGTCTGTATTTTTCGCGGGTGAAAATTGGCGTTGCACTGTTCGCCTGCATTATGGTAAGCGCCGCACAAGCGGGGACACCGATCGCATGGCGGACAACTTGGAACGATGCGTTATTCACGCAAGCGGACAAGGAGCACCGCTTTGTCCTGCTCGATTTGCATGCGGTCTGGTGCCATTGGTGCCATGTCATGGACGAAACGACGTACACCGATGCGAAAGTGCAGCGATTGATTGGTAAGAAGTACGTGGCGGTGAGCGTTGATGCGGACAGCGATCCGGACCTGACCAGTCGCTACGGCAATTGGGGCTGGCCGGCTACCATCGTGTTGGCACCGGATGGGACCGAGATTGTCAAACGTCGCGGCTATATTCCGCCACAGCAAATGGCGTCGTTGTTACAGGCAATTATCGACGATCCGAGCCCGGGTCCGTCGGTCCAGACGACTGCGCCGCTCGGCAGCACCCATATGACCCAACTCACATCGAAACAGAAAACTGCGTTGCTGAAAACTTACAATGAGCTGTACGACGGCGATGACGGCGGTTGGGGCAGGATTCATAAACTAATCGATGCGGATTCGCTGGAGTTGGCTTACACCCACGCAGACTCAAGCCGTTCTGACCTCAATGCAATCGGCATGCGGCGCGCGCGAATGACATTGGACAATAATTTGCTGTTGATCGATCCGGTGTGGGGCGGCGTGTATCAGTACTCCGATACGCTCGATTGGCGCTCGCCGCACTTCGAGAAGTTGATGTCGTATCAAGCGGACGATCTGCGCTTGTACGCCGAGGCCTATGCGCGCTGGCGAGACCCCCGCTACCTGACCGCTGCGAATTCCTTGTATTCCTACATCGACAAATTCCTCACCGCTCCGGACGGCGGCTTTTACGTGAGTCAAGACGCCGACGTTTCTCGGGAGATAACCGGGCGCGACTTCTATGGATATGACGATGCGGCACGACGTCAGGCGGGGATGCCGAAGATAGATACACATCGTTACGCGCGCGAAGCGGGTTGGGCGATTCGTGCGTCAGCCAAGTTCTATGACGTCACTGGGAATGCGCAGGCGTTACAATCGGCTCAGAATGGTGCGCGCTGGGTGCTTGCCAATCGCGCATTGCCAAACGGCGGGTTTCGGCACGACCAAAAGGATCGCGGCGGTCCCTTTCTGGACGACAATTTGGCGATGACTCAAGCCTTTTTGGCTTTGTATCGATCCACAGGTGAACGAAGCTGGCTGACGCACGCGACCGACACCTTGAATTTCATCGATCGGACATTGCGTCACGCGGATGCCGGCTTTGTTGCCTCGCCTCGCCTCGAGCAAACCCGGGGCGTATTCAACGAAGCGGTGCGATTGCCCGATCAAAACGCGGCGCTTGCCCGCGTGGCGAACTTGGCGAATCGCTACACCGGGAATCCGCGCTATCGCAAATTGGCATTGCATAGCATGAAGTACCTAGTGGCGGTTGCGGCCGCCGGAGACGAGCAGCTGTTGCCGGATATTCTGCTGGCCGATCACGAGCTGGCGACGGCGCCTATCCACATCGCTATCGTCGGTAGTAAGCGGGACGTCGCCGCGCAGTTGTTGCATACGGCGGCGTTGCGCTATCCGGCCGACTATTTGCAAATCGACTGGCTGGATCGCGCAGAGGGAGAGCTTCCCAACCGCGACATTCAGTATCCGGAAATGCAACGCGCCGCGGCCTTCGCGTGTGCCGACGGCGCTTGCTCCAGCCCGGTGTACGAAGCCCGCGAGATCGAACCGGCGGTTCGCAAGCTGATGCAATGACGCGGCGCTGCCGCGTTATCACTTCACCGCTGCCGTTGCCATAGCCGTCGGTGATGTAGAGATGGCCGTTCGGGCCGAAGGCGATGTCGGTGGTCCCGTTGAACGCATTGCCGTTGTTCGGTGGTCACGACCCGTCTTATCGGCGTTCATCGCTCGTATAAGTTTGCGCCAAGTGTCAATAGTGCCCCGGGTGATGATGTCATCGATCGCGGCCTTGGTGAGCTCACGGCCGGCAACCTCGGAAAGATGCCGATTGAGTCACTTGACCGTCTCACCGGAAGCTTCGGAGAGTTACGGTTTGCTTTGCATAATTTTTCGAAGATGATCTAGAATCTGAGACTCACCTCTTCACCAAAAGACCGCGGATATTCAATGATTCCCTGGTGACCAAGTCACGGGAAGATCAATCACTTAGCGACGGATGGCGCACCAATCCGCGCGTTTAGGTAAACACCCCTTTATATTGACAAGAGCTTCTATTAACCCATGCGATTCAACTGTAATAAATGTCCGGGCTACTGCTGTACCCATCCTCGAATTGCCGTGACCGATCACGATATAGCACGCTTGGCCAAGCACTTCGGCATCTCCGACACCACCGCACGCAAGCGGTTCACCTACAAATACACTTTCGCGGAAACGGTAAACGAACAAATACTCCGTCACCAGAAAGACTCGGTCTATTCTTCAGTTTGCAAACTATTCGATCGCGATAAGCGCCAATGCTCGGTGTATGCCGCGAGACCTCATGTGTGCCGCAAGTACCCTTACGGCGACACGTGTGGCTACTACGGTTTCTTGAAATTCGAACGAGAGTTTCACGACGACCCGGATTTTGTGCCCGCAATCTGACCCGTCGAGCCTCGTGCTGGAGACGCTCGGCGGCGGAGGATCAAGGCTGTGGTCAAGATTCGGATCACTACGTATGGCAGCCGCGGTCAAGAAGCTGATCACATTTTGAAGCGGTAGCCCTGGTCTGAAAGAATGGTTGTTACTACACGTCCAGCCTTTCAGAACCAAGGACCACCACATGTCACAGCCGAGGCGGACCACGTCTGCCGGTCGAAAGCGTAAAAGCCCGCGGCCGAGTGGGGCGCAGGCCTCTACGTATGGAGAAGCTGGGCCCCTGGTAGTCGGCGGACTACTTCTTCTGGGTCGATGTGCTGCTAGAGAACATGTCGCGGAGGAGCTTCCACTTGCCGCCCTCATGCCGCCAGACAACGATGTATTTCCCGTGGTCGATTACGTTGCCCGCCTTGTCGCGCAACTCGTACTGGCCGACCTCAGTGGCCGTCGGGCCATGACCGAAAATATCGATTGTTTTCAGCGCGACGCCGGCAATCCCGGAATCAAGAGCGCTCTGCCAGAATTTCTGGATCGCATCTGAACCTCGAATGGGATCGCTGCCGGCGGGCAGTACTTGCCCATCCGCCGTGTATAGCGCTGCGAGCCCAGCACCGTCGCCCTTGGCTGCGGTCGCTGAGAACTGCGCATTGGCCGCGTCAATGGCCGATCGAACCTCATCGGCGTACACCGGACGCGCTAGACAGGCAATGAAAGCGACAAACAACATGGTGTAAAATCGGTGAAGGCGAGTTATTTTCATGTGAGATTCCTGTTTGTTCTGAAAATGGACGGCACCACACCGCCACTACATCGACAGGCTCGCGATACAAGCCTTCGCTTTGCCACTCATTCTCTGAACACCACGCGAGCGAAAGTCAGGCGTGGATGAGCTGCGGCGGAAATCATGCCATCATTATAGCAAGCGCGGAACCGCGAGCGACGAAGAAAGAGTTGGAGTTGGTTGATAAACTCTTAGGAATTGCGGTCGTCGCTTGCCCTACGACTCGCTTGACATGCCCGCATTCTTTGGCCACATTTCGAAATACGCAAATACGGTCATGCACGATGTCTGATGGGCGCTCGCAGCCCCTTTTTGGGAACGCGGCGTCTCGTCGCCCATAGAGCTGAACATGCCGCAACGCGGGGCGGCGTATGTTTTAAATCTGGCCTATTTGCACAGAAATAGAACTGCACTAGGTGGACACCCGCGCGTCGCGAACAAGAGTATTGGACCGAGGGAACAATCCAGGGGAATTGACCGCGACATACTGATGAGCAATACCTTGGATAACCCGTATCGGCGACGCCAGCGTCGCCGCCGCTCCTCGAGATCATCGACTACTTCCCCATCCCGGTCCAACTCAATGGCGGGGCGGCCCGCGTCGATTTCATCGACCCGACGCGCTTCGGCAAAGTCGATGTGCTTAATACGGGGAATGGGCGGACCGAGTATCGGCAGCAAGGTCCCCTCCCCTATTCCAACGCGGACACGACTGATCGTTGCGCACCGACATAGCCCGATTCCTCGACGGCACGCGTCCACCTGCCACGGATTTCGCGGCAATGCGCTGAAGCTCATCGTGCGCCAAAAATAGGCGCTCCTGATTTCGACGCGAGTCCCCTCGCTGGGCGAGGAATCGGCGCGCTGCCCACAGTTCCCACAGGGACAATGACCCGGCCTCGGCCGGGTCATTCGTGCGTGGAATAAAGAGCCCTGAGAAATACTGCCGAATTATTACTGGAGCTAGCCCATCGATATTTTCCTTGCTCGCTACCAGCCCGGCGCAATCTCAAAGCGTAGTATCTGACCCATTCCCGCAGGGGCAGCGCCGAAGTTCGATACATACAATCTACCGTCAGGTCCAAAGATCATGCCGGCCGGCACAGATAGATTCGTGACGACATCCTCGATTGCTCCCGAATGCAGCACTCGGACCACCTTCCCCAATCCGGGGGTCGGAAGACCCGCTCCATCGGATAGCTCAAGCACATACAACAGGCCGTCCGGACCAAAATCGACTGCCACTACCGTCGTAAAGCCCGCTTTGGAGCTGACTATGCGATGGCCGCGCGCTGGTTCTAGTCCTGGTGGAAAATTGTCGAAATCGTCTTGGTCGGATTTGGAGATGGTCAGAATCCGTGCCCACTGCGGATCGATGGGAAACAAATTGAGATTACCGACAAACAAGAATCCATCTCGAGCGACAATCGAGGTCGGCACGATGTGGCCCTCTGAGGCCGAAATATCGATGACCTGCTTAATCTCACCGCCTTTGGTCACCGATATCACTTGCCCGTGATTCGGTTCTACAGTCAGCAACTTACCGTCGTGGGCAATCATGCTGTACAAAGTACCGTCAGGCTCGAAATCATCCGCGCTTTCGTACTTGGCCGGATGAGTCTTGAGCCATGCGCCGATATCCGCGATGAGGTGCCAATTACCGCTATTAAGGTCAACCTTCGCAATGCCGCTGGGGTTCTTCGGATTGCCATGTGAGCAACCGCCGCCGCCTATCAACGCGTACAGATTACCGTCTAAAAATACGACATCGGCAACTCCGATGGTCCCATTGACCCCATTTGGGCCGATGGTGACCGAAGGAAACCCAGAAGCGACGGTAGTAACTTTTCCGCTTGGGCTGATCTTGGAAATTCGACCGGTCAGTCCTCCCGTATCGGGGCCCGGCCCCCCCGGAGGTCCGGGAACTTGGACGCACTGTCCGACTGTACTAGTCGTTCCGCCAGTGCCTGCTTCCGCGACATACAGAGAACCGTCCGGACCGAATCTTAGTCCTCGCGGTCCCTCCAGTTTCGAGGCAAGAATAAATGGTGTTGGCTCTATAGCCGATTGCGCCATCGACGGTACGGGAGCAAAGCTCCCTGCCGCTGACGCGACTATTAGTGCCTTCGACAATGATCCAGTGAGTTTCATTTCGTGTTCCCCTTGATTGGTGCTTTTTGCGCAGCCCCCGGCATTGGCAGCGCAGGTTGGGTGTTTAAACACGGCCTCGAATTATCTCCTCCATTTGTTGGTCAAATCTTCTTGTGATTCACCGAATGTCGCAGGAGCCGCGGAAGTCCCCGGAGTGCTTCGCCCGTTCCCGTTGTTTGTAGTCAGCTGGAAGCCATTGACTTATGAAAGTATATTCATAAATGCCCTTTGTACAGTCCGCTAGTCAATAGGATTCCGCACAAAGACTTTTGTCCTGGGTCCGGGCCCGCGCTCCATTTCCCTTCGCTTCAATGGTAGTCCGGGTGCAACGTTCAGTACATAGTCAATTCCCAACGCGGGTGGGTATCAGGAAGTACTTAGATGCGACACCAGTTCGCCGCGCGAGCGCGCACCAATTTTGTGAAAGACCGATTGCACCTGGTTGGCGACGGTGCGTGCGCTCGTAGCACGGCGCTGCGCGATGTCGTGATTTGTAGACCCGGCGATCAGCAACGCCGTGACCTCGCGCTCGGCAGAAGTCAACCCGGCGAGCTTGGTATCGTCCAATCGAGGGGTCGCGCCCACCAATAAGGTATCTTCACCCACGACAATTTCGGCCAGCTGCGCGCGCAGACCGTGCGGCGCGAAGAACGCGGTCAACTCGACCCGTGATCTCAGACCAAGCTTAGCTTGAGCCCGCCGTAGGCTATTCTCCACCGAGGCGGCGGGCGCACCCAGCAGATATCCAATCTCCTTGGCTGAACGGCCCTGTCCAGCATATTCAACTACTTGCCGCTCGCGCAGTGACAGTCCTCGAGGATCAAGAGAGCGAAGGTCGTTGCGCACCGCCACAACGAAACGGCGTTGATCACTGTCAAAGTGGTCCACCAGGGACCAGCGGCCGCGAATCAAAGCCTCCCACGCCTTCAATGCTTCATCCGCATTGAGGCGGCCGCCGGTGCTGCGCGCCTTGTCGGCCTTTCGCACCGCGGTGCGCAGCAGCTCGCGCGCGTTCTTGCTGGCCGCCGCCTCCCGAACATGGTAAAGCTTTCCGCCGCCATCGAAGATCGCCTCGATCGGCTTCCCATCGAGGCTCGCGAGCTGGCGTGCCATTGCGCGCAGGCGCAATCCGGCACCGATATGGGCGGCGCAGCGCGTCCAGCGCCGGCGCTCCGTTTGCGTGCTGTTGCGCACAGTGTCGAGCACGAGCGTGAGCCCGAGGCCGCGTCCGGTACCGCTGTGCGCAACGATGCGAAGGACGTCCGCCACAACGCCGGAATTGGTTTTCTTGAACGTTTCTTCGTCGTTGGCGCGGTGGAAGATAAGTTCGCTGACCGTCCCCACCGGCGCGGCGCCACTGCCATACGCCTGATTGAGTCCTTCCGGCGACACGACCGCCAAGCTGGCGCGGAGGTGGTTTTCGATCTCGGGAGGGCCATGGATGGCCACGTCCTTTAGAGCGAAGCCCGTCGCGCTCAGGCCGAAGGTGAACGCCGCCGAGCTCTGACCGCGCCAATGCTCACGCGCAATGCAGTCGAGCAAGTGGTGCAGCCAGGTAGGATCGTCGCCATCCAGCGAATATCCGGCCTCTACTACAGCGATCCAATCCCCACGCCGCAGTCCTGATTTTCGAATCATCGGCATGTGCTCCGAGGCCGAGGGGGAGAGGCTAAGAAGAAATTCAGATACCCATCAATCACAAAGCGGTAGTTCCCCGGTGCGGTATAGCATCCACGGAATCCCCTTGCTACTCCACGCAGACCGTATCGGACCGATATCCGGGGAGCATCTGATTCTTGGGGGTGTGCGGTGCACAAGAGAGCTACGATTAGTCGGGCCGCTTATCCGTGTCATCGTCGTCCCCCTTCCCGAACGAAGGGAGATACCGGCCAAAGTTCAATTCGAAGTCGCTCGGAACGCCGTAACCGATGTCGCGGACCTTGGCACGGCGCGCCTGTGCACCGGGCAAGGCCAGCAACGGGAAGAACAAGTCCGTGCTCGACTTAAGCTCTGCAGCTGTCGGCGTCCCGAACCGATTGATCTGGGAGCCACGCCCCAGGTCCAGAATTCCTCCTTGCTCACGCTGCGCTGCGCGCCGAAAGGCCGCGTCTCCACAGGAGACGCGGCCTTCGTTCAAGGATCAGCGCGTCTCACGGCCACGCGTTCACGACATTCGTGACGTTCAATGTCCCAAGGCCGCTCGTGAAGTCCCACCCTGGATGGGCTAAAAAGGCCGGTTGGAGTGTCGTGTCGCTCGTCGACAGCGCGCCGTAGTCCGTCGCCGGATTCGGGTTGTAGCAATTCACTGGTCCGTAGCACGGCACATCATTCGTGCCGACGGTGACGTCATGAAACATGCAAGCGCTCGAGCCGGTCGTGCCGTCCGAGGAGTTGCATGCGGCGATGTTCGCCTCGTTCGGCTTCGAGGCGCTGCCGTATTGAGACTTGGCCAGATCGTAGTAAACAGGGTTCGGATTACCCTGCGGGCCGCCCGCCTTCTGATCGATCAGCGCTTGAATGCTGGCAAGCTGCGGCGCCGTGAACGAGGTTCCGCCGGCGCTGTTCAAGAACACATCGGTCGGGTTGCTGTAGTTGCACGGCACGCCGCCCTGCGCGGCGTCTGACATGCACAGCAAGATTGCGTGATTCCAGAAGCCATTCGATGCGAACAGCGAGATGTCCGGCAGGTCGCGTGCGCCGTCATTCGGCATGCCATACGTGCCCTGCTGCCAATAGGGCTTCGGGTAGACCGCGCTCGGGGCTCCGCTGCCGCCGACAATGTCCAGGAAGCCGGCGCCGGTCGTGCTATTGCAGAAGCTGATCGGACCGGTGAATCCTTCGAACTTGTACAGAACCGAGCCAGCGCAAGAGTCGTTCCACGGCGTCTCAGGAATATAGGATTTCGCGGATCCGCCATTGGCGGCGTTGCTGGCCTTCCAGTACTTGGGGATGGTATTGGTCGCGGCGTCGAGGAAATCAGTGCCGCCGGTCGCAACGTTATAAGGCGTCGAGGCAAAGCCGTTCGCCGCGATACCGCCGACCGCATATTGCGCCGTATCGAAATCGTCGCAACCTGCGGCAGCGCCGTCGCCCGCGGAAACGAACACGGACACGCCTTCAGCCGCCGCCTGCTGCCAAAGCGCATTCAAGTAACCGTTACCGTTCGGACCCGGCCCGTTGTCCGCCTCGCAGTTCCCATAGCTCAAACTCATGATCGCCGGCGGCGTGCTATCGAGCAGATTTTGGGCCGCGATGAATCCGCCGAAGTTGGTCGCGGTATCCGAGCAGCTCGCTAGATAGACATCCGCATCCGGAGCAACGGCCCCCGCCCACTCCGCATCGAGCGCGGCTTCGCCCTCGGCGCCATTCGCGGCCGGCGCCGCACAGCCCGGACCCGGATGGATCTGATGGAACGTGCCGGAGTAGGACGACAGACCAAATGCCTTGCGGAACGTCAACACATCGGACGATTTGATCGCCCCATCCTCCAGCACAACGACCGACACCCCCTTGCCTGTGATCGGCTTCTTCGCCGTATAGAGAGGCGCGACATTGTAGATCGTCGCGAGATCGGCGGGAGCCACCAGATACAGCTCGGCATTGTTGAAGCCGTCGGGACAGCCCGTGCACTTGATCGTGAAATCCGGCTTGATGCGTTTGACCAACTGCGGCTTCGGCATGAAATTGTTCAGCGACACCATGCCTGCCACCACCGACGCCAGGGCCGCCGGAATCATCGGCGCGCTCGCATTGGCAATGTGGCTGCTGCCATTCACGAGATAGCGGTGAATCTCGGTATGAAATGCATTACGCACCTGACCCGCCGTGCCCGATAGGTCGATGGTGAGCCCGCTCTTGAATACCCCGTTGACCTTGAAGCCTGCGGACCTCAACCAGTCCGCCACCGTGTCGATATCCGCGCTTGCGGGGCCGAAGCGCTCGCCAAGCTCCTGCGCCGTCAGCCATTGGTGATAGCGGCTCGAGTGCGGATCGGTGAGATCTCGCATCAGGCTCTCCAGGGCCTGCTCCTCCTCCGCAGGTCTTTTCAACTGCAAATACAGGTGATCCATCGGCATGCTATCGGAAACGAGGCCCTCGTCGAGGCTGCCAGGCGCAAGCCGTAACGTGCTGCCCGCGGCGACCAGGTTCGTCTCGTCGATGGCTTGCGTGATACGCACCGCTGCGCTCGATGAGCCGAGTGCAAAAGAAACACCGGTGAAACTCAACAGAAGCAAGGAATACAAAATACCAAGATAGGAAGCCCTCATGATGATCTCCCCTTAATTTTTTGCTGTTGCTCGGTAGGATCGCGCTCTGGGCGTTTCGGCCCAAGTGTGGGCAGACAGTACACCAAGCGTTGGGTGAAAACAGCCGCTGACTTTAGGAACAGAGTTTGACCTTCTCATCGTTATACGAAGTAAGGCTGCGACGCAGCAGTCCGGAGGTCTCGGCGCGACCCGCTCGTAAGCAAGCTATCCCTGCCCGCGCTCCCCTCCCTCCCGTCTATGAGTGCCTATTCCACAGTGGCCCCGTTGGTGAGCACCGCACAATGGCGTCGGGTCGATATTCAGACGCAATTATAAACGACGTGTTTGGACGCGGAAGGAGCAGATCGCCGACCGACCACCTCTTGTTAAATGCCGGTGAGGATCGCTCTCCCTTTTTGCAGAGTCAGACCCCGCTTTGTCGGAACATTTGCGAGGCATTGTCGCTCGACCACCGCCGCACGCTGCACTGCCACAGACTGGCCGGCAATCACAGTTTCCTACAACGCTCATCACCCAGCCGGACAGTCAGACCACCGATCTGCCGGTCTGACCTCCCTGGTCACGCGCTCCACATGGATCCGCGCTTCACCGCCAAAATCCCCTAAATCTATGCCGTCGTTAACAGATACTGAAAGACTGATTTCTGCCCAGTTGTTTTGCAACGTAAAGAGCCTTATCTGCCTGTTCCAGCAGCATGCCAGGCGTGTCTTGCGAATCAAGCAAACGAACTGAAACACCAATGCTGACGGTTAGATATCCGGTACTCGACGCGGAATGAGGAATCCCTAAGCTACGCACTCGCTGGCATAATTTGTCTGTAAATAATACTGCCTGTTCTTGCGTCATGCCTGCGGAAAGCACAACGAATTCTTCACCGCCATATCTGGCGATAAAATCAGAGCTGCGTAGAAACGCCTTGCTTAAACTAACCGCAATAATCTTTAATGCGTTATC
This sequence comes from uncultured Gammaproteobacteria bacterium, assembly GCA_963807505.1. Lineage (GTDB taxonomy): Bacteria > Pseudomonadota > Gammaproteobacteria > Steroidobacterales > Steroidobacteraceae > Bog-1198. The sequence continues at coordinate 1,895,657 of CAWECC010000004.1, forward strand.
ACCCACTTGATGGCCATAAATATCATTGAATTGTTTGAAATGATCGACGTCGATCATTAATAGCGCCAGCGGATCGTTGTTGCGACGAGCGATTCTGCATTGAACATCGAATTGCAGATCGAAAAAACGACGATTATAAATGCCCGTCAGTCCGTCCTTGATTGCCAACTGTTCGAAATGCGCTTTCGTTTTCTCAAGAGACTGATTCTCTTCCCGTAATTGTTGCTCTATTAGTACCCGGCTTGTGACGTCTTTTTGAATTCCGAGAAAGTGGGCCACGATCCCTTTTTCGTTGTAAATCGGCGAGATGCTCAATTCGTTCCAGAACATCGTTCCATCCTTGCGATAGTTACGCAGGGTCACCAGACAATATTCCCCCGCTTCAATTGCTTTACGAATGATTTTCAGTTCCGGCTGATCCCGGTCATTATTCTGCAAATACCGGCAATTCACATTGGTGATTTCCTCGAACGAATATCCGGTCAGGCGTTCAAACGCAGGATTCACGAAAATTAATGGGTTATCCTCAGCGCAATTGTCAGAAATGGTGATGCCATCGCGCGAATCCATGACGGCCTGCTTCATGAGTTCAAGGTTAAGCATAAAAAACGACCTCCTGACGATGTCAAGTCGCGCCATCAACGATCAATTAAATGTGCGGTGGGTGTTGAGCGATCCAGTCGGATACATGACTTGCGGGCATCGGGCGACTGAAGAAGTAGCCCTGACCCATTTCGCAACCCATCGCGATCAGGCGCTGCATCAGGTTCTCGGTCTCGATCCCTTCGGCGATCAATTTAAGGCGCAGGCTGTGACCCAGGCTGACTATAGCGCCGACAATCATTCGGGCTTCTTCCGAATTGGCCATTTCACGCACGAAGCTCTGATCGATCTTGAGTTCTGAAAACGGTAGCCGATGCAGTTGTACCAGCGAAGAGTACCCGGTACCGAAGTCGTCGATCGCCAGCTGGAAGCCCTTGAGACGCACTCGGGTGAGTACCTCGAGCGTCAATGCGTGGTTGTCCATGGCAGCGGTTTCGGTCAATTCCAAGCGCAATAGGCGCGGCGGAATGTCGTGACGGGTGATTCGACAGGATCTGGCGTAGTTGCGCGGGACGGAGCGGTTTCTGCAACGGCTCTCCCATATCGAGATGCAGGTCGTTGCCGATTCCGCGGGCAAGAGCAAGAACACGTGCATCGAAGCCGCTCATCAGGATGACTTTCGCGAAACACCGGGTATCCGCGAGGAGGCGGAGAAGCTCGACCCTAAGATCCTTGGCAATCACCGGAACGCGCAGCTCAAACGACTTCGCCGGCGCGATTGTTGCGATGCCGCATTACGACAATCATGAAAGTCCTTGTTCTACTCATCCGGCGATCCGTGAGCCGGAGTAACCATTCCACGATGGGCCGCCAGGAAAAGATACTAGGCCCTTTGTCGTACGAAACAAAGCGATCAAATGTGAACCGGTTTCGCGGTTTGGGACCGTTGTACCCGCAAAGGTCAAGAAATGGCGAGATCATTCGTTATAGAGGACGATCCTTTTTGCCTAAGAGGCATTTGATGCGCCACGGAGCAAGAATGGGCGAAGCTGTGCCCGGCGAATTGGCTGCCGGTAATGACATAGAGTCCGAGAGGATCTTAAGAAGGATCTCAGGCCGGCCCTCGCTGCGGAAGTGGCGAATACAGATCTTCTATGGAATCGTGCGCGCGATCGATGAGGTACACCATCTTCTGGCGTGCAGCGCTCCACGTGATGCGAACCGACCCACAGATCGCTAGCCGCTTCGAATCCTGCGCCCTACCCGCTTGGACTGCCACCGAGGATCTTCGTCGATTCATTGCGGGATTCTTAATGCAGCTCGGAGTCGAGCTCGCCGAAATAGTCAACAACGCAGTCGCGATCGACTACATACTCGATTGGACCTCCGGCGTCACCGGTCGCATTGTCGAACTGTTGAGGCAAAGCGCGCGATTGGCCCTAGGGCGCGAGACTGAGAAGATGAGCGTCGAGGATCTCCAGCACGCTGGGAAATTCTTTGCAGCGGACATTGGCTCGGAGAGATATGTCAGCCGTTAGTGTCACTTTCATTTAATTGTGTCACTGACACGATTAAATGATGGGATTGGCCTGCATTAGCTGAAACTCACACCTGATTTCAAAGAGCATTTATATTCAGATCGAACGGGTCTGGCCATAGATTCCTGAAATGTTGGCCAAAGAATACTGAACTCGACACCTATGGTCGGAACCAGGAAATGTCATTGATAAGAAGCTGGCGTCAGCTCTGACGTGGTTGCAATATATCGCTTGGACACTGTAATTATAATAGGATAGGACTATGCCTTTGAGTGGAAGATTTGTTTTTGCGCCCCGTCACAGCCCGGCAGCGGCGCTGTGTTTTGCCGTGGCGTTTTCGTTGGGTCTCGACGTCACGGGCGCGCGCGCCACGGCCCCCGAACCGCCAGTCAATGCGCGGGCGGTGATCGCCGCGGATCAGGCGCTGCCGCCCGAGGGCGTTGACGAACTCAAACAAGTCGAGATCGGCGGTATCAAACAGTGGATCCATCTTCGCGGCGCGAACCGGAATAACCCGATCCTGCTCTTCGTGCATGGCGGCCCCGGCGCCCCAATGATGCCGATTAGCTGGACCTATCAGCGGCCCTGGGAGGACTTTTTCACCGTGGTGCAGTGGGACCAGCGGGGCGCCGGCAAGACCTACGCCTCAGCGAACGGCAAAACGGGGAAAACCCTCGGCATCGACCTTATGCAGGCCGACACCGAAGAGCTGATCGACTATCTGCGCAAGACCTATGGCAAGGACAAAATCTTCCTCATGGGCCATTCCTGGGGCAGCATCCTCGGCATGAAGGTCGCGCAACACCGCCCCGACATGCTCTACGCCTATATCGGCGTCGGCCAGGTCATCAACGCCCAGCGCAACGAGGTCGTGGGCTATGCCGAGACCCTCGCCAAGGCTGAGGCGAGCGGCAACAAGCCCGCCGTCGCCGAACTGAAGGCCATCGCGCCCTACCCTAACACCGACGGCTCAATCACCTTCGCGAAGATCAGCATCGAACGCAAGTGGAACGCCATCCTAGGCGGCATCCGTTACGGCCGGGACAAAGACGACGACATTGGGGTGGAGATGCTCAGTCCCGATTACAGCGACGCGGACGTCACCGCTTACACCAACGGCGAGCGCGCTTCGGAGATGGCCTTGGTGCCAGCCTTTCTTCAGGTCGATTTCGACAAACTGACCACCTTCAAAGTTCCGGTGTTCTTCTTCGCCGGCGCCGAAGACCGCACGACCCCGTCAAGCATCGTCGCCGACTACTTCCAGCACGTCAACGCGCCACAGAAAAAGTTCTTTCTGGTCGAACACGCCTCGCACTATGTCGTGGACGAGGCGCCAGGCGAGATGCTGGTCAACCTCGTGCAATATGTGCGTCCGCTGGCTGAGACCAGCCACTGAGTGCATGCGCGAACAATTCTCGATGAGGCAAGAGCGCTTCTCCGCGCCAGTCAGGAGGCCATGGTCAGCGCCCAGATGGAAGCCTACCTGGCCAAACAGGTAGGCTGCCCTCACTGCGGTCGGGTACACCGCCTCAAGGGTTGACATGAAATCGTCGTGCGCAGCCTCTTCGGCACACTTCGTTTGAGGAATGGCCCATGGACAACATCCCGCCGCCCAAGCCCGCGATCACCGTGGGACTGGATGGCGGGTACATTCGCTCCCGAGATGCACCGAACCGCAACGAGGGTTGGTTCGAGGTGATCGCCGGCAAGTCTACGGTGCAACAGGGCTCATCCAGCTGCTTTGCCTTTGTCCACCGCTTAGACCGGCATGCTCGTGCCCGCATTGGCTCTATACTGAAATCCCAAGGCCTTGTGTACCATCAGCCGGTCACCTTCGTGACCGATGGCGGCGACACGGTACGATCGTGGCCCAAGAGACTGCATCCGCGGGCTGAGCACGTGATCGATTGGTTTCACATCGCCATGCGCTTTACGGTGCTGAAGCAGATAGCCAAAGGTATCTCGATTCCCGATGAAAATCCCGACGATCCCGATGATCACTCGGAGCGCCTCCTGGAGAGCGCAAAGTGGTTTCTGTGGCACGGTAACTTCCACCAGAGTCTGCAGCGTATCGACACACTGATCGAGCTCATCGAGCTCGACGAACGTGTTCCGGTAGGTCCCGAGCAACGCAAGCTGGCGCGCGCGCTCAATGAACTCTATGACTACCTGGAGTCCAATCGCGACCTCATTCCCGACTATGGGGATCGTCGTCGACATGGCGAAGCGATTTCATCGTCGATCGCCGAATCCACCGTCAATCAAGTGATCAGCCGCCGGTTCGTGAAGAAGCAGCAAATGCGATGGACGATGGCCGGCGCTCACGGATACACCTGGACCTAGTTACAGGCGTATATCAGCCTCCAAACGCCATCACCACCTGGTTTGTGAGCTCTCGCCCGGTAGTTGGGCGAGCGACGGTGTGGCCGTTGCCACAACCGCGAGGGCCGTGAGGATTGACAAGCGGCGAGTCATCATTTGGCGACCTTTACATTGAAGGTCACCGTGTTGGCCCCGCCGGCGTTCTTGATGACGAACTTGTACTGCCCGTCCTGCTTCGGCGTGACCTTAACCGAACACTTCGGTCCGGGCGAGTCGTCCTTAGCGACTTCCGCGCCGGAGGAGCCGTAGACGAAAAGGTGCACGTCGGTATTCTTCAGGCCGTCCGTGGTGGCCTCGAACTCTTTCCCCGCCGTGAAAGACAGGAGGTAAGCGACCTCTCCCTTGTCCTTCATCTCAATCTTCTTGCCATTGAACGCCGCCCCGTTGCCAAGGTCGGTCGGCTTGACGTCCTGCGCGGGACACAGGGTGACGACCGCGAACATAACTGCCACCACTGCTGTGACTAACCGAGTAATAGATTTCATTTGGTGTTTCCTCCAGAGTCGGATCAGATCCGCAGCATTGATGCTACGCACAAAGGTATGGGAAAGTCGTAAAAAAAGCATAAATAGTTCATAAAGGCCAATCCCGTGAATTCATTGGCGAACAAGTGCCGCTGCGGCAAGGTGCGGCTTTCTGATTAGCGTACCGCGACTCGACAGCGGTTATTGTCATTGCCGGATGTGTCAGCGCAATTCGGAAGCCCCAGTTGTCGGTCGGGTCACCTTTCCGATCGCGGAATTTGCAGGCGGGAATTACGCATGATCCGCGCTCGACACTACAGCGACTCGGCGGTGTTTCCATTCCAAGCGAGCCGCCAGAGCATGAAACCATAGCTGACATACGAGAGCGGTCCATTCCGGGTGCTGGGTTATTTGAAATCGGCTGTCAATGGTTGTTGGTGCATCGCAAGGAATTGATAGACGCGGTACTGATCGCCTTCCGCACCAGACGCCACACTGGCCTCAGCCGTCAACACCCGGATTGGACCACTCTCCGAAAGGCATCTAGGGTTGCAACCAACCTCCTCCACTGAGACGGACATCAATGGCGCCACCTCAGCCGACCATGGGTTTGACCTGGCCAGCCTGTCTCGCGTCCCGGCGCTTTAGCGAACGCCCGTCGCCAATCTGGGTCTCGACAATTCGACGGCAACGTCAAAGCGACGGCGACGGTGGCATCGGATCTCTAAGTTTTAGGCGCCTCAATAGAGGTGTAATGGTCAACCCTTGGACGAATACCGAGAAAGCGACGACCGCAAACGTGAGCGTGACAACATCATCGTGACGAGGTAGATCCCCCGGCAGTGCCAGGGCTAGTGCCAGCGCCAGGGCACCGCGCAATCCTCCCCAGAAGAGAATGTGCTGCTGTCGAAGTGCTACCTTGAGCCGACTGCAACCGAAAACGGCGCAGAGCGGATAGATCGCCACCGCACGACCCAGCGTCACCAGAACGATGGCGAGTACCACCGGCGCCCACAAATTCTTGAAATGTTGCTGCGCCTCCTGGGCGCCGATCAGGAGGAAAATCAGCGAATTGGCGACAAATGCCGCGTACTCCCAAAACGGCTCCAGCGCATGACGACCGGCTCTGGTGATTAACGCCGAGGATCGGAAGTTGCCGACGACCAGCCCCGCAGTTAACGTGGCGAGTACACCGGACAGCCGAAAATGTTCGGCAATAAAGAATGATCCATAGGCGGCCAGGGTGGTGAAGGTAATCTCGACCAGATAGTCCGGCGTACGTCCCGCCAACATCATCAGAGCAGAGGCGACGCCGCCGCCCACCACGACCCCACCCACTATCGTCACGAACAGGGTTCCGGTAACCGACCAGGCATCTTGATGCCCACCGCCTAGGATACCCAGCACCGTGACAAAGGCGACTGCCGCGGTGCCGTCGTTCAGCAGGCTCTCCGCTTCGATCAACAGGCGCAGCCGCCCCGGGACTTTGGCTTCTTTGAAGGTGGCAATGACCGACACCGGGTCAGTTGCGGCAATCAACACGCCGAACACAATGGCGCTACCCCAGTCCCAATCAAGCCCGTAGTACATGCCGATCGCGGTGACCGCGGCCGCGACCAGTACACCCACGGTCGCCAGAAGACCAACGACCGGAAGATCCCTTTTGAATTCGTCCCAATGAATAAATAGTGCGGCCTCGAATACCAATGGCGGCAGGAAGACCGAAAATATCAGTTCTTTCGAAAGGTGCCATTTGATGTAGATGTGCGCAAAATAAAGCCCCATGCCGGCAAGGACGAGGCCGACTGTGTAAGGCAGGCGTAACCGACGACTGAGCATCGCAACTAGCGCGGACACGAAGAGCAAGAAGCCGAGTTGCGAAAGATCCGATGTCATTCCCGATGAGCTTAACATCGTCCGATGTCCGCCGTGGGCGAGGGGCCGTTAAATGCTTATATCTCGAATTCGACACCGATTTCCATGACTTGCGCAGGATCTGAATCCATATTCCCCATTCATCCACCGTGCACTGACGACCTGGTCCCCCGCTCGTATCACGCCCGGATGGCGTTCGAAAATGAGTTACGATATCGGCGCCAGAAATGTCCGAATTCGACCCCGCATCACGAACGGCTGAGCGGCATCGGGCGTAAAGGAAAGATTCCGTGACCATCATATCGACAGCCGGCCCCGCATTCAAAGGCCGCCGCGCCTTAGCGCCGGCGGCGCTCGCGTGCATGGGGATCGTTTTCGGTGATATCGGGACGAGCCCCCTCTACACGCTGCAGGTCGCGGTGAAAGCGGCAAGCCCAAGCGGAGCCATTCCTCCGGAGGCGGTCATCGGCATTGTGTCCTTGATCTTCTGGTCACTGATCATCGTCATTTCCATCAAATATGCGACCCTCATCATGCGCGCGAGCAATCATGGAGAGGGCGGCATCTTGGCCCTTCTCGCTTTGATCAGTCCGCAACACGCGAAGCGCGGCGGCTGGCGTGCCGCGATGGTCATCGTCGGACTGATCGGCGCCACGTTGCTCTACGGTGATGGGACCATTACCCCGGCGATTTCGGTCTTGAGTGCGATCGAGGGAATCAAGCTCTACGCGCCACAAATGGGACGATTCGTCGTTCCTCTGACCCTCATTATCCTGGTGATCTTATTTCTCATCCAGCACAAAGGCACTTCTTGGATCGGCCGTCTCTTCGGACCCGTGATGCTCCTCTGGTTCATCGTCATCGGCGTTCTCGGGATTGTCGGGATTGCGAAGGCGCCGGCCATTCTTGCTGCGCTGAGTCCGCTACCGGCCATCACTTATCTGTGGCACGCAGGACCCTTGGCCTTGGTCGTCATCGGCGGCGCGTTTCTCGCCGTCACGGGCGGAGAGGCATTTTATGCCGACATGGGACATTTTGGGCCGCTGCCGATTCGGGTAGCCTGGTTTGGGGTGGCACTACCCGCCTTGACCTTGAATTACTTCGGCCAAGGGGGTCTTCTCTTAACGGAGCCGGGAGCGATCGAAAATTCGTTCTATCAACTAGCGCCCGCCTGGACACACTACGGCCTCGTTGTGTTGGCCACCGCGGCAACTGTAATCGCCTCCCAGTCGATTATTTCGGGCGCGTATTCACTGACGAGTCAAGCCATTCAACTCGGCTTCTTCCCGCGCATGAAGATCGTCCATACCGCAGGCCATGAGATTGGCCAAATCTATGTCCCACTCGTCAACTGGTTACTCGCCTTCGGAACGCTCGCTGCGGTGATCGGTTTCGGTTCCTCCGATGCCCTAGCCGGCGCCTTTGGAATAGCGGTTTCCTTGCTAATGGCGATTACCACTCTGATGGCGACGTTTGTGGCGCTAGAGTGGAAGATCAATCCCTTCCTGGTGTATGCCGTGAACGGCAGTTTGCTTGCCTTGGAATTGCTATTCGTGGCATCGACCTCGACTAAGCTTCTCGAGGGCGGCTGGTTCCCCCTCGCCATCTCCTTTGTCGTCGCGTTCCTCATGCTGACTTGGCGTAAAGGCCAGGAGACCATGGACCGGGTTCGCCTAGCAATTCGCGAGAAATCTCCCGAGTTCATCGAGCGGCTCAAAGCCGATCCCCCGCACCGAATCCCCGGAACCGCGGTGGTCCTCGGTCGCATGACGCACGGGGTTCCCCTTCCGCTCACGCGTAATGTCAATTTCAATCATGTATTGCACGAGAGGGTGCTCTTGGTGGCGGTCGAAATGACGGAAACTCCCCGCGTGGCCGATGAGGATCGCGTCACCGTCTCGGCGCTTTCCGAGCGCATTGCTCGGGTCGCATTAAGGTTTGGATTTATGGAAAAACCCGATGTGCCCGAAGGCTTGCGAGTGGCGGTAGCGCGCGGTCAGATCGCGCCCTGCAATCTCGAGCAGGTGACCTACTTTACGGGCCACGAGACGATCATCGCCACGACCCGTCAAATCGGCATGGCCCGCTGGCGCAAGGCGATGTTCGCGATGATGAGCCGCAATGCGCAGCAACCCGGCACGTACTTTAATATACCCTGCGCTCAGGTGTTGGAAATCGGTGTGGAGTTTGAGATCTAGATCCGCTGTGAAGGACCCGCATACAGTTGGGCGCGCGGCGTCACTTTGTTCAATCCAAACACAACCAGGAGAGCATCTCATTCTTGGGGGTGTGCTATGAGCTAGTTTTTTTCCCCTGTTGGTACCGACCTCGGAGATCGATCTCAAGACCCCATGGGCCAATGTGGGTTATGTGGGCTGGATGAACGGTACCTCGCGTGAGCAGTCGCCGATTTTCAATACGAAGTTCTTCACACCCGAAATCCGCTTTGACATGAATTATCTGCAAGACGCCAACCATCCCATCGACCATACCATCGTGGGTTCGACTGAAGAATTTCGCTCGGGGGAATTCCAAATCGACAGGTGAGCTTCGGCGGCGACTTCCACTGGGACAATGTGAGAGCGCGATTTCTTTCCATGTTCGGTATGTTCTCCACGACTACCCGGCGTAATGCGATGGGTTGCGGTTCGGCCATTCGACGCATCACCTCGCAAGTAAATCAAGGGGCAAACAATTTGCGGCAGTGAACTTCGCGCACTAAGCGGCGGCAGCCGATATTATGAACAAATGCTGAGACAAACGGGCCTCTTTGCGTGCACAAGGCGCCAAAGTCTCAGCAATGTTGAGACGGCGGTCAACGTCTCTGGGGCAATGAAGCGAGGATAGGCCGCGCAATTCCCTCGTGGATTGCGTCCAGCTCCTTATGCGGCGATTGGCGGCTGCTGCCATCGTGGCGATCACGAGCAGTCTCCATGAGCCGACGTTCAAGGCCGATAGCTGCGCTCCGTATGAGCCGACACGTCCCCGGGACTGAAAAGCACGTCTCGGAACCGTCCCTGCGTGAACATTTGCGCCTGGTCGGTAAAATGCGGCGATGCTGGGTCACCGCTTTCGCCGCCGCTCATGATGGCCTTAGCGTGAACGGTCGGCCCGAATTCCACCGCCGCGACGAAACTGTTACCGATCGATCCGTAGATTTTCCTTGTCTTGCGCGGGTACGGCGCGTCGAATGAGGCCAAGGCACCCCACATCGAAGAGGCGAAGCCCACCGGCAGGCTGGGCTTGGCATCATCGTTCGGTTGCACGATGTCGTTGGTCAAACGCTGGTAGCGATTGATTTCGCCCCAGGGCGTGCGCCAGCGGCCAAAGTCACTCTGCAACCTGGCGACCGCCACGGCCAAGGCGTCGAGGCGGTCGGACGCAGTCAAATGGCCCACCAGGTAGTCATAGACCGGTTGGCCGGCGGCGCTCGCCTCGGGGCCTTTGCGATCCAGCATCTCCTGACCCCAGAAGATGGCCAGGGCGGTGGGCACGGAATCTGCCGAGGCGCGATGGTCCCAGGCTCGAAGGCTTGCCATCGGCTCCAGCAGGCCGGTGCGACGCGCATCATTCACCGCCAATCGGTCATAGTCCTCGAGCAGAGGCGGCAGCAGCACGTCGAATGCAGTCAAATGGCTGTCGTAACCGGCGGCGATCAAGCTGTCGAGGGTGACATTGTGGATGTTGTGCAGCACTTCGACCGCGTGTATGCCGCGCGGATTTTCTCCCTTGATCCACATGTATGCCGGGTAGTTCGCGCGTTTGGGGCTGGCCTCCCCCGCTGCCGAAAAAGGCCAGTTGTTGGTGTTTTGAATCCAGCCGCTGCTCGGGTTCAGGAGAGTGATGGTGTCCTCGAGCGCATGAGGTCCCTGCCACTCGGTGGCCGGGTTGCTGCCGTCCACCGGATGCGTGAAATCGAATTGCGGGTCGCGCTTGGGTATGAAATTTCCGTGGAAATAGGCGATGGTGCCGTCCGCATCGGCATACACGGTATTGTTGGAGGTATCGGTGCGCATGTCTTGAATCTTGCGGAAGGAGGCATAGTCCGTGGTCTTGGTTCGCAAGTACGATTGCGCCAGCGCCCGCGGCGGATCGAGGAGCAACTTGATTGCGATCCACCGGTCCTTCTCGGCGCGGATGATCGGTCCATGATGGCTGTAATACACCGTGAATTTGCGATACCCCAATCCCGAGCCCTGCTTGAAGGGGACGGTGATTTGACTGACCCGCAGTTTTCGCAGCGCAGCTCCATAGTGGTAATACAGCCCATCCGGCTTGCGCACGACACTTTCGGCATATTCGTCGATGGCGTCGCCACCGTACGAGGTGTGCATCCAGCCGTTGTGGGTGTTGAATCCCTGATAAATGAAAAACTGCCCCCAGGTGGCTGCGCCGTAAACGTCCAGCCCCTGCTCACTGACCATCTGCAACTCGGAACGGAAGTAGTAGGAGGTATGCGGATTGATCCATAGCAGCGCATGTCCCGAAGCGCTGCGGCTCGGCGCGATGGCGAAGCCATTGGAGCCGCCGGGACCGGTGTGCGCCGCGGGATCATCTGTGGCGGGCGGCGCGGGATCGTCTGCCCCGGGCGGCGCCTGCGTGGTGTCGAGGGAGTTCAAGCCGCGAGTCGTCGGCGGCGTTGCGTAGAGCTGCCGAAGTCTGCCAAGATCGATGGTTTCGATATCGCCACCGATGCTGCCTTCGGTGAAAGAAAGCGCCATCCACGGCTCGAAATGCCGGATGACCTTGGGAGTGACGGTGGGGTGCTTCCACAGGAAGTAATTCAATCCGTCCGACCAGGACAGCATCAGTGTCTTGAGCCAGACCGGACTCTGGCGATACAGCTGTTGCAGGCGGCGGGGGTCGATAAACAATCTTTGACGCAGATCGCTGTAGATGGCCGCCTCGCCCTCGGCCTGTGCCAGCATTCCGAGACCTTCGAGGTAATTGCGCTCGATGCGGCCGAAGTCATCCTCCGCCTGCGCATACATCGCTCCGAACACCGTATCGGCGTCGGACTGGCCATATACATGTGCGATGCCCCAATTGTCGCGCACGATGCGCACATGCCCGGCGTGCTGTCGCCAGCGTTCGTTCTGTTCCGTGGGTGTCTTCGCGGCGCCCACGCCGGCGACAACACATAATAGCGCAAACAGGCATACTCTCGCGGTGACCAAGGTACTTGCCTCGCTGCATAGGTTCTCTCTCGAGCCCCTGGGGTATAAGTAGTATAAAACGCGCGAACCACGAGAATCCTCACATGGTTCTTCGATCTTGAAACTCTCGCGTTTTCAGTTCAGGCTAACTGACAATCCCATGAGCGCCAGCCTCACAGCCGCAGATTCTCCCGAGCGCTCGCTCGTCACGGCGCTGCGCCCCGCGTTACTCAAGTATTTTCTGCGCAAATGCCGTAATGCGGCGGAAGCGGAAGACTTGGCGCAAGACGTTTTGGAGCGGGCGCTGGCACATACTCGCTGGGAGTCGGCGGAGCAAGCCAAGGGATATATATTCAGAATCGCTGTGAACCGCTGGCACGATCGCAACCGCCGCTGTCTGACCCGCGGGTCCGTCGTCGAATGGGACGATGCCGCCACTTATGCTCAGGCTGAGGAAATTTCACCCGAGCGCGTATTAAACAGTAGGCAAGAGCTGCACGTGGTCGTCGCAGCGCTTCAGGAACTGAGCGAGCGAACCAGGGATGTGTTCATGTTGGACCGGCTGGAACACCTGAAGCACGGCGAGATCGCGCAGATTTTCGGGATATCGGTGAGCGCCGTCGAAAAGCATGTTGCCAAGGCGGTGGCGCATCTGGCACGCCATGCCGCAAGGTCGGGTTGAGCGCATGACCAAAACCTCGCCATCGTCAGACACACCGACGCCCGACCTGGAAGAGCAGGCCGCCGAATTGTTCCTGCGTCGCCGCGACGCATCGTGGAGCGAGTCCGACCAAGTGGCGCTCGATTCTCGTCTCGCCGACGGACGGGAATTTGCGGATGCCTATGGCCGCGTTCAAGACTCCTGGGAGGCGGTGGGCCGGCACGCGACTTCGCCTGAGCTCATGGCCTTGCGCGAACAGGCGATTGCGCGCGCGCGCCAGGCGAGCGCGCGGCGCTGGTCGATGCCCGGCGCACGCTCGAGGGGTTTCCGTGCATGGGCGAGCGCGGCCGCCGTCCTTGCGGTATGCGGTATTGCCTGGCAGATCTCACCGTACGGCTACGAACCCAACACCTACAAAACCGGACTCGGCGAGCAGAAAATCGTAGAATTACCCGACCACTCGCACATTGCGCTCGATGCGCGAACACGCCTGCGAGTGCACTTCACGGCGGACGCGCGCATCGTTGAGCTGTTGGACGGACAGGCCCAATTTTCCGTTGCCAAGGATCCTGCCCGCCCCTTCAAAGTAGAGGCCGGCGGCAGGACCATCATCGCCGTCGGCACCGTGTTCGACGTGGAGTACGTTGACCAACAGGTGAGCGTCGCCATGGTCGAAGGTCGGGTCGCCGTGCTTTCGGAGGACCCGATGAAGTCGGCGAAGCTGCCCGGGGCGGATACGAGGTCGAGCAGTTCCGTACCCATCGAGCTGTCGGCCGGCGAGGCCTTGCAGGTGCGCGCGGACGGCGCGGCGACAGTGTTGCCGAAGGCCGACCTCGAAGCCGCGACGGCGTGGCGCCAGGGCAAGGTCATTTTCCGTGACCGGACGCTCGCCGAAGCGGTACACCGGCTGAATCGTTATTCACACACGCAAGTCGTCGTTGACGACCCTGCGCTGGCGCAGATGAGAGTGAGCGGCGTGTTCGAATCGGGCGATGCCCAAGCCTTTGCCGAAGCGATGCAGGCTTACCTGCCCGTCATCGCCGACAGCTTGAATTCCTCCGTGATCCATTTGCGGATGAAGTGAACGGTGCGGAGTCGCATGCTGAGGATTTTCTTGCTTCCCGCGTATTAGTGTTCGAGACGGCATCAGCCGCAATAACACGGGGATCAAGAAACAATGCACAACTTCCGCCGCAGGCTCGCCATTTCGGTTTTTGCCGTTTTGGCCGCGGCCGCCACATTCACCTTCGCCGACGTGCAGGCGCGCAGCGTCAGTTACGATCTCGATATCCCCTCGGAGGATTTGACCGCGGCCCTACAGACCTTCGCCATCGCCTCGCACCACAAACTGCTTTATAAGGCTGAACTGACGGCCGGTAAGATCAGCCGGCCACTGAAGGGCCGCTTCACGGCGGCGCAGGCGATTGAAAACCTGTTGTATGAGTCCGGTCTGACATTCAAAATCACCGGCGGATCGGTGGTGCTGATCGAGGCGCAGAACGCCGGCAGAACGAGCGCGTTGCACGAGGATGCGGTCATGTATCCGACGCTCGCCACAGTGTCTGAGGTGCGCTCCGAACAATCCATTCGGCTGGCGCAGGCAGCTTCCTCGTACCCTTCCGGTGGGATCGCGGCAACCACGGAGAGTCAGGGCGTTTCGGGCGGCGACACAAAAGCGCCGGACTCGGGGGAAACCGGCCTCCAGGAGCTCACCGTCACGGCCCAGAAGTACAAATCCACCATTCAGGATACGCCGATCAGCATGTCCGCGCTGAGCGGCGACCAGCTGGTCGCCGCCGGTATCACCACCGTGGCCGACGTGGCGCACGACATCCCCGGCCTGTCGATGCGCTCGGCCGGCCCGGGACTGACCGAGTTCGAGGCGCGCGGCCTCGCATCGACCGGCGGCACCTCGCCGACCGTCGGCTTCTACCTGGACGAGGTGCCGCTCTCGCCGCCGGCCTTGTCGCAGTCCGGCAAGGTGGTGATCGACCCGAACTTATACGACATTGATCGGGTCGAGGTATTGCGCGGCCCGCAGGGCACGCTATATGGGTCCGGTTCGATGGGCGGCACCATCAAGGTCGTGACGAACCAACCGAAGCTCGGCGAATTCGAAGGCTCCGCGCAGGCTACCGGGTCCTATACCGAAGGCGGCAACGGCAATGGCAGCGGCAACCTGATGCTGAATATTCCCCTGGGCGACCTGTTCGCATTTCGCATGGTGGCTAGCGATCTGCATCGCAGCGGCTGGATCGACCGGGACGTCGTCAGCCCGTTCCCCGCCGACGGTGCCACACGCGGCAACGTGCTCGCGGGTCCCATTACCAGTGTGGCTAGGAACGTCAACACCGAGGAGTTGTACGGCGAGCGTGGCACCCTGCTGTTCAAGCCGAACGATGACCTGTCGATCACCGCTGGCGCACTCTATCAGCGCCTCGTGATGGGCGGCTACGACCTCGTCGAACTCTCCACCCGGCTCCTCCTATCTGGCGCACTACGAGGCATTCAACATACCCGAGCCGGTCACCGACACCGTGCACCTGTACAGCCTGACGGTCAATTGGCACCTGGGCTTCGCCGATCTGACCAGTGCATCGTCGTACTGGGATCGCTACGAAGTCCAGACACAGGATGCATCTGAATCCATTTACGTAACGCTCGGTGGAACGCTGCCGCTGATGCCGCTGCCCTTTTCAGAGACCGATCCCTCACATCAATTGAGCCAGGAAATACGGCTCAGCTCGTCCGGAAACGACAGACTGCATTGGACCGGCGGAGCATTCTTCAGCAATTTGACTGCGACCTGGATCGATTTCGGCGCCGGCCCGGAAATTCCCGCGCCCGACGGTGTTTTCGTGCATTCCACCAATCCGTACAGCATCAAACAGTCCGCGCTGTTTGCCGACGGCTCCTACAAGTTTACGGACACGCTCACCTTGGCAACCGGTGTGCGTTGGTACAATTACCAAAGCAAATTGATCCAGTATTCGTATGGCTACATCCAACCGAACCTAACACCGCCGACGACTCCGTTCGTTACGACCGCAGCGGACCGGGGCTTCAATCCGCGCGTCAATCTGTCCTACGAACCGAGCTCGACGCTCAATACCTACGCTACGGTCGCCAAGGGTTTCCGGCCCGGCGGCGCAAATTTCTACGTGGCGCCGCCGAGCGTGCCGCCGCATTGCCCCGCCGGATCGCCGGAGTCATTCGGTCCGGACTCGGTCTGGAACTACGAGATCGGCGAGAAGGCGAAATTCCTCGATAATCGCCTGTCGGTCAACTCCGACATTTATTACATCAAGTGGCTCGGGGTTCAGCAGGCCGCGCTGCTGAGCTGCGGCGCTGAATACAATACCAATGCGGGCGACGGACGCTCGTTCGGGCCCGAGCTCGAGATCGTGGGTAAAATCAGCGACTCCTGGATGGTTTCCGCCAACGGCGCGTATACCAATGCGGAGATTACCCACCCGACCACGGCCTATACGAGCTCGCTCGTTGGGTTGAATGGCCAGCCGTACTGCGGCACCAGCCCGACGTGCACGGTGCCCATTCTGAACGTGCCACGGGACACGGCGGCGCTGGCCATCATCTACTCGGCGGATGTGGCGAACGGCTACCACTTGACCGCCCGTGCGACCGATTCGTTTACAGGGACATCAACGGACGAAGCCTTCTACTTCGGCATAAAGCTGCCTTCGTACAGCATCGCCGCGGCGCGCGCCACCTTGTCGCACGACAACTGGTCGGGAACGCTGTTCGTCGATAACCTGGCCAATAAGCTGGCGCTGCTGACGGCGAACAACACTTCGTTCCAGTTCAATATTCCCCAGCTGGTCCGCTACACGGTCAATCAACCGCGCACGGTCGGCATGCAGCTCGACTATCACTTTTGAGGGTATGCCATGACTAAAGCAAAGTGTGTGAGCGGCTGCGTATTGGCGCTGGCGCTGGCAATGTCTGGGTCGTGGCCGGCGAGGGCTCAGGAGCCTGTCAATAAGCCCATCGTTTTGCACGCGGCGCGCCTGCTCGAGGTCAACACCGGACGCATCGTGACCCCGGGAGAGATTCTGATCGAGGGCGAGCGCATAGCGGCAGTGGGCTCTTCGGTGGAGCATCCGAGCGGAGCGCGGCTCATTGATCTCGGCGACACGACCCTGCTGCCAGGCCTGATCGATGCGCACGTGCATCTGTTCCTGCACCCGGGCGCCGACGAAGACTTGCAGACGGTCGAAGAGTCGGTGCCGCAGCGAACCATCCGGGCCACGCTCGCGGCACGGGACGATCTCCTGGCGGGGTTCACGGCCGAGCGAGACATGGGCACCGAAGGGGCGGGCTCCGCCGACTCCGCGGTGCGAGATGCGATCGATAACGGACAGATCTCCGGGCCGCGGTTGCGCATCTCCGGCAACGCCATCAGCATTCTCGGCGGACACGAGGACGCGACCAAGTACAACCCGGAGCAGCATGTGCTGTCGAATGCCGCTTATGCGGACACGGCCGATGAGCTGGTCGCCGTCATCCGCCAGCAGCACAAGGAGGGCTCGAGTTTCGTTAAGATCTATGAGACGGGCGCGGACAGCATGCGCGACGGCGCGCTGCACACGCCCTATCAATACACCGCCGCCCAGCTGAGTGCGGCGGTCCAGGAGGCCGCTCGTCTCGGCACCGGCGTCGCCGTACACGCCACGGGCGAACCCGGCACACTGTATGCAGCACAAGCGGGCGTCGCATCCATCGACCACGCAAACCATCTGAGCGACGAGACCATGCGGATCATGAAGGAAAAGCACATTCCGGCGGTTCCGACCTTCACGGTGTTCGAGTATTTCGCGAACGAGTCGGTCGGGGCGGCGCGTGAGCGCGAACTCCAGATGCTCGACTACAAGATCAAGGAATTCAAGAAGCAGATTGCCGCAGGAATTCCCTTTGCGGTGGGCTCGGACGTCGGTCCGTTCCCGCATGGAACTCAGGCTCGCGAATTGGAGCTGATGGTGAAATACGGCATGCGGCCTCTCGCCGTGCTTCAGGCGGATCTGATCAACGGCGCGCAGCTTCTCGGCTGGGGCGGCCAGATCGGCGAGCTGAAGCCGGGATATTACGCCGATATCGTCGCGGTTCCGGGGTCCCCTCTCGACGACATCACCGCGGTCGAGCGCGTCTCATTCGTGATGAAGAGCGGTGTCGTCGAAAAACTACCCGCCGGGATTGCTGCCCGTTGATGCGGGGCACGGCACTGGCGTGCTGAATTGGCGCCCGGAAATGGTCAGGTGCCCAGCGGAGATCCTATGAAACGCAGAACTCTTTTCAAATCCGCTGTACTCGCTGTTCTCAGCAATGCGATCCCTCGCCTTGTCCGGGCGCAGGTTGGGTCCCTGAGTCGGGACAATCGCGAACTGGTCGCCGCAATCGGGGAAGTTGTGCTGCCCTCCCCTCTCGGCGCCGGTGGGCGCGCCAAGGCCGTCGAAGCGTTTGCGAAATGGCTGGATGGATACAAAGCCGGCGTTCCGATGAGCTATGGATACGGCAGCCAGTTGAAGTACGAAGTTGTTCCGCCCAGTCCTTTGTTGCGATACCCGTCGCAGTTCACGCGCCTGCAGGACTTGTCAACAGCGAAGGGTTCTATTTTCACGGCTTTGTCGCCGGCCGACAGGAAGGCTGTTGTGGAAGCCGCTCTCCTCGAAGCCAAAGTAACTCAATTGCCCGAGAGGCCCGATGGCCGGCACATTGCCTCCGACCTGATGAGCCACTTTTACAGCAGCAGTGACGGAAACGACTTTCTCTTCAACGCCTCGATTCGAGTGTCCGAGTGCCGTGGCCTTGACACTTCAGCCGATCGGCCAGTTTCCATCACGTAGGGGGAAGATTCGCCATGGCAACCGTTTATGAAAGCGATGTGTGCATCATCGGCGGCGGCATATCGGCTGCCACGATGGCGGAGAAACTCGCAGAGCTGCGGCCTGGCATCAAGATCACGATCGTTGAGGCGGGTCGCAAGATATTCGATTCCGCAAATCGTGCGAAGTATGCGAGGCGCGAACAGGACTACGGCGACAACTCATGGCCCAATGATTCCATCGAGGACCAGGTGTCGAATGGGCAAATTTCCAGAACCATGGCAGTGGGCGGACAGGCATTACACTGGGGCGGGACCTGCAACCGTTACTCAGAAGAGGACCTGCGCCTGAAGTCGATGTACGGCCTTTACGTTGACTGGCCCATGGAATGGAAGGAACTGGAGAAATACTACTGCGAAGCTGAGCACCGGCTTGGCGTTTCGGGCGAGGCGAGTTCGTACCCGGAGGATTGGCGTTCGCAGCCTTATCCCATGCCTCCCATGCCGCTCACCTACGACCTGATTCAGTATAAGAAATGGGGAGACAAGAGTGGTTACATCTTCCAGGGTGTACCGCAGGCGAAGAATACCAAGCCATGGGGCGGTCGGTCGATGTGCCTGCGCTGCGGCACTTGTGAGATCTGCCCCACCGGCGCAAAGTACTCGCCGGACTACACCTTCAAGGATCTGCTCGCGAGCCAGAAGATAACACTGCACGATCGAACCCTGGTTCGCAAGTTGGTGCTCGATAAACAGTCCACCAGGATCATGAGCGCCGAGGCCTCAAGCTACGAGCGGCCCGACGAGAAGATCGAGTACCGTGCCGGCACATTTATCCTCGCCTCGGGTCACATCTGGAGCACGCACCTGCTGCTTCTGTCTTCCTGCTCGCGCTTTCCCCATGGCCTCGCCAACTCGACGGACCAGGTCGGCAGATATATGAATGGTCACGGAATCTACGCGGCCATGATTGAATTCGAATCGAACGAAGTGTTCCCGGGCATGAATGACGGATATAGCCTCATATCGAGAAAATTTATGCGGTCGCCGGTGGATAAGACCTACATGCGGCACGACCTGAGGATTTTTCCCAGCGGGGTTGGCATCCCGAAGCTCCAGGACAAGGGGGGTAAACTTCTACTCGGCGACGACCTGCTGTCGTCGTGGAAGCAGAAGCAGCGATCCCGCCCTGTCGCCCGTTGCCGTGCGTATTATGACATTCACCCGTCGGCAGAGAGCCGCCTCACGCTCAATACAAATAAGAAAAACCGCTGGGGAGACCCGCTTCCGGATGTCTTCCACGATGCCGATGCGGCGACCAAGGCGCGCGCGGCGGAGACGAAGGAGCACATCAATGGGGTCTTCGCCCATATGGCCAAGGCTGGCGATGGCAAGGTACTGCAATATATCGACGGCGACATCGACGGCAACTATCTCGACCATCCCGGCGGCGGGTGTCGCATGGGAACCGATCCGTCCGCAAGCGTGTGCGACAGTTTTGGGAGGACCCACGACCACGCGAATTTGTTTGTCGTGGGAGCGCCGACTATCCCGGCTGCGTCGGTGACCAACGGGACCCTCGCATTTGTGGCACTCACACTGCGCTCCGCCGACGAGGTCGCACGTGGTATTCCCAAGAAGCCTGTTTGAGCGTCTGTCGAAGTCAGCAATTGCTGGCCAAACCGTCCGCTCTCCGATCAAACCGGCTTGGTCGCTGGCGACGCGGCCGACGTGGATCGCGCGCTTCAAGGCATTGACGGCCTCGCCGCGGTTGAGCACGCGCAGCAGCTCGCGGCGAAAGGCTTCGTCCTTCCCACTTTTGAGCCTGTCCCCAAGCCCCTGTCCTTGGTCTATGCACAGAGTGGGCTACGAACAGCACGCTTGCGAACCTTCGTAGACTGGTTCGCCCTCGCGCTCGATGAAACGAATGGCGTTCATGGCAGTACATCCAGCGTGCCGTGCCCCACGAGGGCGACATCGCCGCCTACCTTGACGGTTCGGATCGCTTCGGCGGTGCCCTCGGGCTGAATACGCAGCGCGCTCGGGCGACCTACATACCGCCCCTGATGGAGGATGAACGTCTCGCCGCCCCGGGCGAGTCCGTGCCTCAGTCGGTAGGCGCCGATGGTACCCGCCGCGCTGCCGGTCGCTACGTCCTCCGCGATACCGTCGTTATTCCAGTGCCGAATCTCGAGTGCCACTTCGTCGAAGAGCACTGCGAACTGCGCGCCGATGCTGCTGAGCAGCGAAGTGATGTCGTGTCGGATTCTGGCGCGTCCGAGCGCACCGCGGGCAACGGGGACGATCAGGTAGCGTAGCCCCGTGCTCACGACCTGCGGCGGAAGCTCGGGATACAGTTCCTCAAAAAGATCGAATACGCGCGCCCGAACCGTGGAAGCGTTGCCGGTTGGCTTGAAGAACACCGTTTCGAAGTGACGCAGCTCTTGGGTAATCCGGAGCATTTGATCCGCTGTCAATCCCGCAGAGTCCGGGAATACGGCGAGACTGTTGCCGCTGTAAGGCCGAGCGCTGAAAACGTCGACATGCATGTAATGGGTCGCCACTGCCGGTCCTCACAGATCTTCTTTCAGTTGTCGCGCCAAACGCCCGATGGCGCGATCGTCCCGACGATAAAATGTCCATCCCCTCTTTCGCGTTGCTATCAGCAGTCCCGCATCCGTCAACAACGTCAGGTGGCGCGAGGCGGTCGCCGCTGCAATTCCGAGTCTTTCTCGGATGAAATCCGCACAGATGCCGTCAGAAACGGGGTCGCCATTCACCTGCGGCGGGAATCCTACGGTCGGTTCTGCGAGGCATCGCAGGATCTCCAGACGGACGGGGCTCGCGATGGCTTTCAGCGTCTGCAGCAGGTCGCGCCGGTGGATCTTCGTATCGTTATTTCGCATAATTACGAAATATATCACGGGATACCGGCGGTTTCCAAACGACAAGCACCGAGGCGATAGCAAACCTGCTGGCAGTGGGAGCCGCCGGCAAGCGGACTCCACACGAGTAGGCCGACTTTTTCGGATTCCAACAGGGGAACAATTTCCCGTTCTAGATCGCGGCCGGCGATCGAGTAATAAGCTTGAAGCGTGTCGAATCGGGCCAGGTTCCTGAACTCGGAGAGGCCGAGGGCCTTGGCGATCTTCCATGCCTGCCAATTGGAGCAGCCGATATAGCGGACCTTCCCCTGTTGCACCAGGGTGTCGAGAGCGCGAAGCGTCTCTTGGACAGGGGTCACGGAATCGTTGCCATGGACTTGGTACAGGTCGATATGGTCGGTCTGCAAACGGCGGAGACTGGCCTCCACAGCGTCCATAATGTGCCCGCGAGAAGCCCCGATGTCATTCCTCCCCGGACCGACGCGGCTATAGACCTTCGTCGCGATTACGACATCCTTCCGCGCGATGTTAAGGTTTTTCAGTGATTGCCCGAGAATCTTTTCGCTCTCACCCTCCGTGTAATTGTCCGCCGTATCAAAGAAGTTGATGCCGCCGTCAATGGTCGTCTTGACCAGTTCGTCGGCCACGGCCTGTCCAACGGTGCTGATGGCCTTGAAGAGCCCTCTGCCGTCCCCGAATGTCATGGTTCCGAAGCAGAGTTTCGAAACCAGGAGACCTGTATTGCCGAGCGTTGTGTATTTCATGGTGTTTTCCTCTCTCGCCATTGCCTTTGCTTTTAAATGCGAGGCATAGTTGTAACTGTGGACCATACTCCACAGTCAAGGGGCGCCTGTGCTGATCTCAGATTTTGCGCGGGTAACAGGACTTCCCCGCGATACGGTGCGCTTCTATGTGCGCCTCGGTCTTCTGCGGCCCCAGATCAACCGCAAGGGTGGCCGCCATCCTTATAGTCATTTCACGGGTGAGGATGTCCGAGCGGCACAGATAATCCGGATCTCACAATCGCTCGGTATGTCGCTCAAGGAAATCGCGGCCTTCAACGAGGAGCGCCGCGAGGCCCACCTTACAAACGAACGCCGAGTCGAGATCATGAGCGCGCAACTTGTCAGCCTGGAGGTGAAAGCGACACAACTGGAAACGATGATCAGCTATGTCCGCGCCAAAATCGATTGGCTCACAGGCGGTCAGCAAGGGTCGGAGCCGGATTTCGAGAATTATGCAAGAAAGGATTCGCGGGTCAATGTGGATGACACCGACAAATCGCTACCGACGCTCCTATAAGTGTAAGGCGTCAACCTTATCTAGGCAAACGACACAGACACCGCGCCCTGCCCTTTTCTCTTCGTCGCGGCACGCACTACGATTTCAACATCGCGGCCGAGAAGCGTCAGGCAATCCATCAGCTTGCGCTCTGAGAAGCCGCGAAATTGTCCTCGTAGCATCTTTGAGAGCTTGGGCTGTGGAATACCAAGCAGCGCGGCCGCCTTTGTCTGGGTATTGCCGCGCTCGGTCAGAATTTCCGCAATCATAGTGACGAGCTGTGCCTTGACGAGCATTTCGTCGGCTGACTTGTAGCCCAAGTCAGCGTACACGTTCGTGCTGCCACGTTGGTGGCTCACGCTCTTGTTGGTTCGGGATTTCATGTCTTGCTCTCTTTCATCAATTCAGTGGCCTTCTTCAACCGGGCGTCGATCAGATCCATGTCGGGTTTCGGGGTCTCGATTCCGGACTTCGACTTTTTCTGAAACACATGCAACGCGACCACCGCCGCGGCAAATCGCACGGTGTAGACGGCGCGGTACGCATTGCCAGCTTGCGATTCGATAACCTCCAGGACGCTCCCGCCTTCGAATCCCTTCAGCACCTTCGTGTTGTCGTGCCGCTTACCGGTCTGGGCGACGTACAGCGCGTATCCAAATACATCGACCACATCGGCGGGCAGAGCGCGCAGTTTGCGCCCTGCATTCAACGTCACGAACGCGAGAATAATAGATGCAGGCGACGGATAGCTCGAGATCAAGAGTTGGGATTCCCGTTACCAAATCCGAATCCAAATGAGCAAGAAACTTGTCGCGATATCTGCGCGTTGCGCCTCGATACGCCTCAAAGCGTGCCGCTGAGACCCGGAGTCGCTTGTATAAATCTCCCTCGAAGGCCGCAGGAGCGCCGCCCGGGTTTCTGGGGCTAAACTACGGCATGCGCACGCCAGCATCCATTTTCGCTGCGCACTTGGTTTGGGGCCTCATGCTGGGCACTACGCTGCTACGAGCAGCGTAGTGCCCGTCAGCGAAAGCAATCAATCTGCATTGCCGCCGGCGGCAGCCGTGGGAAGCGACACGAGGTATTCGGCCATCGCAGCACGGTCCTCGGCGCTCAATTGTGAGGTCGTGCGCACGACCTCCGCCATCGGGCCGCCCACCCGGCCGCCGTCGGCCGTGAGTCCAGTCGCGAGCATCTCGGCGAAATCCGTTTGCGACCACTTTTTCAACTTGGTGAGGTCCGGAAATCCGGGACCACCGAAGACGTTTGGGTTGCCGGCGAAGCGTTTGCCGGGAATGATCGCGCCAAGACTATTGCGCGGGCTGTGACACTCGACGCAATGCGCGGGGCCATTGATCAAGTAGGCGCCGCGGTTCCATTGGGCTGATTTAGACGAATCCGGCTTGAATTCCTCGCCATCGAGATAGAGCAGCTTCCAGCCGCCGACCAGGCGCCGTACGTTCATAGGAAACGGCACGTTGTTCTCATGCTCCGGACCGGATACCGGCGGCAGCGACTTAAGGTAGGCGAAGAGGTCGCGCAAATCGTCGGGTTTCATGCGCTGGAACGATGTATATGGAAACGCCGGATACAGATGATTGCCTTCCGGTGAAACACCTTTTTTCATCGCGGTGACGAACTGCGCCTCCGTCCATGAGCCGATGCCGTCTTTGGGGTCGGCGGAAATATTGGGAACATAGAACGTGCCAAACTTCGACACGAGGCCGAGACCGCCGCCGAGCCGGGTGCTGTCCGCCTGCAATGGAACAGCGTGGCAGGAGGAGCAATCGCCGGCCAGGAACATGGTCTTGCCATTGGCCAGATTGGGCGTGTGAGGACCGAGCGAGTCCGCCGATACAGTCGCCGGACTCGTGAGAAACCAGAATGCGGCCAACCCGGTCACTACGATCGCCGCCACCGGCAATAATACTTTACGTAACATCAGGCTTCTCCCCTGAACTCGACAGCCGTCTGGCCGGCGCCATTAGCATTGTTCATAACCATGTGCGCTCAACTCTGAAGCGGCGCATCAACGATTGCGAGCCGCTCCGCGTTCTGCGTATAGGTGACGCTGGTTGTACCAATCACGCTATGCAGCTTTTCGGGGGGCACCGCCATCGGCCCAGGCTTCGGTGCGCTGCCCGGAGCTGGTTGCGGGTACGCCGTCGAATTGGCCGTGTGAAACGTGACATTGCCCTCGACCTTCTGCATCACTTGATGAATGTGACCGTTGAGCACAGTGACCGACCCGAAGCGTTTCAGCAGCGTTAGAGCGCGACCACCATCCTCGGTGCCCCAACCCCACGTCGGATATACGGACCACAGAGGCATGTGCGCGAACACGACGATTGGCGTTGAGGCGGGGCGGCCTTTTAGATCGTCTTCGATCCAGGCTAACTGCTCCTCGCCAAGAGTTCCGAGGCCGCCGGCCTGGCCGCCTGGGTTTGCAGTGTCCACCAGACTCATGAAACGCCCGCTGCCAAGTACGTTGACGAGGCCCATGAAATGGACGCCATTGACGTCGAAGCTATACCAGCCGCCACCTTTGGTGCCCTGTCCATGGCGATCCAAATAGAGCGTGACTTCCGGATCCAGAACGTCGTGCTCGCCAGGCACATAGTGTGTCTGCAGACCCGCACCCGAAATGATTTGTGCAGCGTCATCGAATTGATCAGGCTTCGAGAGGTGCGTGATGTCGCCGGTGTGGATCAGGAAAGACGGTTGTACAGGCATCGCCTTGATCCGATCGATCGCCTCCTGCAACGTGCCTTTGACATTCTTATTCACCGGCTTGGCGAAACCCACGTGGCTGTCGCTGATTTGCAGAAAGCTAAAACCACCCGCCTCCTGTGCGTTCGCTTCGCCGAGCAAGCCGAGTGAAAATGGCACGCCGGCTCTCAAGGTCCATAGGACACCCGTGCCCGCCCAGCTCATGCATTCAAGGAACCTGCGCCGGCTGAGGCCGTCGGTCTCATCGCTTCGTCCGTCGCTGTGTAATTTTTTCATTGCTTTTTCCCAGGGGTCGTTGTATTAGCTGACTCAGCATGCAAGAGATTTATTCCCCAATTTCTCGCCTGCCACTCAAAAGACTCTGCGGACGGTGAACCACACCGCGCGACCGACCGAATCCAGATAACCCGGCGCGAAGGCGATCGGCGTTAACTCCTCCGAATCCTGAACGGTTTGGCGGCGGTCGAGGAGATTGAGAACCTGGAAGACGACACGCATCCCGTGCGCCCATGACTTCTCCGACCAACTTACTTGATTCCATGATGGCGATGACAGGGGTTCGCGCGCGAAACGCACGGAACGCCATCGCTTCTCGATGTCGTATATGGACCTGCCCCGTTTCAGTGGACAGTTTATTGTCTTAGTTTCCTGACTTCGTCTTAATGCAATTTCTTCGGCAAGCGCAGTTTCCTCATGGGTTATCAAGCGACCGGCGTGGTCCAAGAAATAAATTAGCAAGTCGTATGACTTAGGCGTCAATGCCACGCGAATGTCGTTGCCCTCCGCGTCGGAACGCCACAGGCAGTGATTGACGGTATCAAGTTTGAAAGGCGGGAAGGACTTCAGATTCATTCGCGGTGGCATCCCCGGGCGATTTTCATTGGTTGAAGCGTTGGGCTCAAAGAAGCCGTTGGCCAAGCGCGTACGCGACAGCCTGCGCGCGCGTCTGGGCGTTTAATTTAACGAAGATATGCTTAGCGTGCGATTTGACCGTTTCCGGCGCAATCTTCAATTCCTGAGCAATTCTTTTATTTGACATCCCGCGACCTATCAACCGCAAAATATGGGACTCACGTGGGCTTAAGATGCGTCGTCCCACCGCCGCCCGCGGCGATACCTTGGAGGTGAGGCTATCCGGCAGCCGGCGGACCAGTGTGCTCAAGAACGGTAAAAGATCATGCGAATCGGGAATCACGTTCGCACACTGCTGATCGGCATGTACAATTGCCCGGCGCCCGGGATTGGGGGTCGGCAATCATCAGATTCGTTTATGCGGGGCGCTGCCGCCATTGTCTCTGAGCTAGAGTCGGTCGTCGTACGTCCAGCGCCGGATTTTTTTCGCCACCAATGTGGTCACGAGCGGGTGTGCTGGATTCAACAGAAAATTACATTCCTCAGGGACAACGATGGATGGCACCTGTGCGATCAATTGCACTCCCGATTTTGCCCAGGTCGTGCCCCAGTCGAGCGATACGAGGCCGGCCGGCAGCGCATCCCAGCCTACATGCAACGCGACATCAAATTTCGTTCTCGCTCTCCACGCATCGTCCGGAATTTCAATTTCAATCAAATAGCGATTGAGCGGCAGCGGATCCGAGCCGCCCAGGTGCACGACGGTTTCAAGACAAGCAAGCGCCATCGAAGAAGAGGTGTAGACGAGAGGTGTACCCTTTCCATTCCATCGCCCCCCGGTCTTCTCCGCCCCCTTGCCTGACAAATCGTCGGCAGCGTAATCGGGGGTATCGGCGGCTATGCGCCACACACGGTGTGGCATGGCTCAGGCATAAGCCCCGGACTGCTCCTGCGATAGGAGATCCGCTACCAACATGCGGCCATCCGCGGTATCCATGAACTCTCCAGGAGGCTTACCACCGAGTGCCGGCAATGGTCGGTCAAGCCATGCTGATACCCACATAGCCGCGTCAAACTCCTCCTGACGCCCTGATTCCTTCACCAAGCTTTGTGCTTGCCCAACTAGACGCGCGATGCCTACCACACGTTCGCTCTCGTCGGGATTCAGAAGCTTCGATAGGCGCACCTTGCGGTCAACCGTCGGGCGTGCCAATCCCAGCGTTCTGTAGAATTTCTCCATCGGCATTTTCATGCGCGTCAACAGCACTTTCACATACTTCGCGGGAACGCCCGCTTTCACAAGTGACACGCGATCCACGACGCTGGTGTAATAGAGCCGCACCGCCTGTTCGCGTTCCGTCCACGCCTGAGATAGAGTCTTCGCTCCACCCCGACGTACGACAGTGACAATGCGACCTGCCGCTCGAGGGGCTTTTGAGGGGTCATTCATAGTAAGCCACCTTGCTCATTTGAGCAGACATTGTTACTCAAATGACTAAAATAGACAACTCAGGCAAATCTGCCCTGATACGAAGGGAGTGGAACGTAAGTGGGGGCGCAGGAGTAGGATAACCGGCAGTTCTCGCTAGAGGGCCGGCCCTAATGCAGTCTGCCGATTCAATCACTCTTGGCCGGCGGGATAATTGAAACTCTTTAGCTTATCCAGTGAACGGAACTGCCCGCTACTGTATATCGGCTAAGCGCTGGTACCTTTTATTGGCCCCCGCACCAGAGGCAAGTGGAACCGGCAACCTGTAGATTATAGCGACCCTGCCTTAAGGTCGACCGCCATGAATGCGCCATCAGATACGATCCCAACTGAACTCGCGGAGCTTGAGAAGCGATATGCCGAGCTCTACACCGTAGCGACGATTGCGGGACTCGCCGAAGAAAAAGCTATGGAGCATGTCGGTGTCCTAATCGACTATTCGTCAGTGCTGGGAAAGGAAGAGGGCCTGGCTAAGGCGTTTCAGTGGGCGGATGAACTGGGGACACGACCACTGAGTGACCCGCACGCGGTGCTGCTCGAATACTTTCGCGCGAATGCATGGGCGGGACTGAGAAGGCTCAAGCATTCCGTCCAGGGCGCAGCCTCGAACTGGGAGCAGCCGGAACTGCAGAAGGAGCTCTTATATTTTCGCAGAGCCATTCGGCATAAGGGCTTTGAGAGCCTAGAGCCGATCCGTAAGAGCCAGATCCACACCAATGTCGGCAATTCACTCAGTCACATTGGTCGCTTCGTAGAGGCGCTGCGCCATTGGGAGACCGCGCTTAGATACACTCCAGGGTTCGGGATGGCTGTGGGGAACTTAGGACGAGGTCTGGCGCAGTACGCAAGATACCTCTATGACGCAGGCCACCAAGAGGTGTTTCTGGTTCGCGCCCACACGCTTCTAAAGCAAGCCTTGACCGACGAGTCCACGCTCTTCGCCTCCGAGGAGTACGCGGAAGTGGCGCCGCACTTTGAAAGTGCGGCCGCGGAAATAGAAAATGTACTCGATGTCGAAGCAGCAGGTAAGTCAATCCAGTTAGGTGGCCTTAAGCTGGGTCGGACGCAATCAGAAAGAGGCTATCGAAATTGGGTGCTCCATGAACGGCTTTTTCTCAACCCGCTGAACGATCTGGGGCCTCACGCTGTTGCTGCACGGGACAATCTGTCATTGCCGGATTACGTGCTCCCAATCGGCGAACCGCCCACCTTCACGGGCTTCTTCAATCAGATGACGCAGGAGTACGTCTCGGCGCGTTGGCTTCTGTACGAAAGTGTTCGAGCAACTCGGCCACACTTCTCAGACCGACATGTATTGCTCTACAACACGCTCGACTACCCGAGCTATTCGTTGGCAGTGGAACAAGCCAAGGCCGCATTTCGGGCTGCCTATTCCATCTTCGACAAGATAGCGTTTTTCCTCAATGACTATGCCAAGCTGCAAGTCCACAGCAAGAGCGTCTACTATAAGACGCTCTGGTACTTGAACCAGGATTTTAAGGCCAAGAAGGTGCGGTCAGAGTTTGTAACTTTGGCAAACTCGCCATTGCGAGGCTTGTTCTGGCTGTCAAAAGACTTCTTCGATCCGGATTTTCAAGAATCCTCCGAGCCCGATGCGGAGGATCTGTACACGATCCGCAATCGTTTGGAGCACAGCTACCTGAAGATCCACGAGATCTTATTGCCGGGACCAGGCGAAGACCTTTTCAAGGATCGGTTGGCGTATTCGGTATCAAGGGACTCGTTTTTCGCGAAGACGCACCTTGTTATGAGGCGCGCGCGCGCGGCACTCATTTACCTGTCTCTAGGTATGCACCGCGAGGAGCGGAGTCGTGCCGCACAGAAGCCCGCGCGCCCTCTCGCCTCGCATCGCCTAGGTAGCTGGAGCGACAGCCGGAAGCTTTAATTATGGCAGGGGCGCCTTTTTTACCTCGGTACTATCCAATTGACAATGCTTGCGTCGTGAATAACCGACGCGTCGTCTTACGGCTTCCGTAATGTTGCAAATCAGAGCACCCTGGACGCTGGATCGACCAGGGATGTCGATATCTCCCTCGCGTCTTTCTATTTGGGTATCGGAGATGCACAGCGGGTCCCCAATAGACTCGGCGTACGCTCCGATGCTGCACCGCACTGTTACCTCTAGATTGAAATGTCCGGTTCTCCTCTAATTAGAAATGTCCGCTTTGGGACTTGCTAGCACGTTACTTCTTTTTCCTGCCTTTGGCCAAGCATGGGTGCTTTTGATCGCATCGTGCAGATCGTCTTCCGAGAGATCTCGTTGTCGTTTCGCGCCCGCGATTTTGTTTCTAGCAATGGGAGTGCCGTCCACTCTGTGTGCGGTCGATGGTCGACAAACAATCCGATCGTCACGCTGAGATTGAACGATCTGCGCGGTGCGAAGGACCTGGCTCAATCGCTTATTGTCAACGATGTCGCCATGGTCAATCGTTCCAACTTTGTTGTAAGTGGAATAGGGCAGTGAGACCGCTGCTGCACGAATCTCGATACGCCCGTCTGGAAACTGAAACACTTCGATGTATTTGCCGATGTAACGACGGTTGTCCGGCGTGTCTTTGATCAAGTACATCTTGCGCTCGTAACGCAACGTAAGACTCTCTGTGACCTTTCTGTATTCTCGCCAGGCGAAGATAGCGGCAAGATCTTCGTCTTTGCGTACGGCTCGGTGAGCGTCATGGCGATCGCGCGGAAGCTTTCCGAATCGGCGATTGTAGTCATCGATGAAGGCGGGCATGAACGCATTCGCAGCGTCCATTGTCGAGATCCGCTGCAATCTCAGCTCCTTCACCAGTCGGTCCTGGAGTGTTTGGTGTGCGCGTTCAACGCGGCCCTTCGCGGCCGGTGTGTCGGCGCATATCCCGTCGATATTGAGTTCGTAGAGGGCGCGTCCGAACTGCGTATGACCTTTGCCGGCAGCTGCCGACTGCTTGTTGACCCGGAACACGCTCGCTTTGTCGCTGTAGAATGCCAGCGGCTTGCCGTAGTGTTTGAGATATTGGTGGGTCGCCTCGAAATAGGCGAACGTCGACTCAACCCCGACAAACAGCACCACCATCAAACGACTCGTCGCATCGTCTACGTAAACCAACGCCGTGCACGCCGGAGCTCGATCCTCGAACCAGCGATGATCGCAGCCGTCGATTTGGACCAGCTCGCCGAGGCACGCGCGGCGGCTCCGGGGTTGTTGAATCTTCGGCGCCCGAAGTCTTCGCGGCACCCAGAGGCCGCCGGCGACCATGAGAGATCTGACGGTCTCGACCGCCAGATCCACGCCGTGGCGCTCTCTGAGCTTCTCGGCCGCCAATGTAGGTCCAAAATCGGCGTACGTTGACCTTAGTATCCCGAACGCGTGTTCCGCTGCGTCGGCCTTCAGGCGCCGGTTACTGGGTCGATCCCGAAGTCTCGAGATCAGCCCAATCGGGCCTTGCTGCTCGTATCGGCGGACCAGCCGGCGCACCTGGCGCGTCGTGAGTCCCAACCGCGTGGCAACCGCGGTCTGCTTGAGTTGTCCGTCGATAAGTCCTTGAATGCACTTGAGCCGATCCAGTTCGCGCATAGTCATTGTCACCTTGGATATCCGGATCATGGCCAATCTCCCAGATCGAACAGACGATCAGCGGAGAGTGGACCACGGGGGCCAAAGCGGACATTTCTACTTAGCGGAAAGCGGACATTTCTATTTGGGTATCACACGCACACTTCGCATAACGGGTCAAATGTTGAGTGGGCCATCCGGTTATGGCTACTTTGCCGTGGCTTGTGAGCACGGAAGAGCCAGAGTCTTCACACCAATTCCGATAGCAACTCGATTGCGGGCGCCACACGAATCCCTTCTCGTGAGACAAAATCCTTGGTGCCGTCGGCGGAAATCTGCCACGCATCGACAGTGGGAAAGCGCGCTTTGAGATAGATCAATCCCGACGATACATCGCCATCGCCGGATTTCGCCTCGATGAACCGGATTGGCTTTCGGCTTTCGAGCACCACAAAATCCACCTCCCGCCCGTCGATGTCGCGGAAGTATCGCAGTTCCAGATCCCGGCCCTTGGTGTCAATCTGGAAGTGAATCCATTTCAGCAGATGCGAGGCGACGACATTTTCGAAGCGCGCACCTGCATCGGGAATGACGTTCCAGTCGAAGTGGTAATGCTTCATTGATTTCTTGATGGCGCGCAGGCGCGGTGTGCCGAAGGGGGGCACGCGATAGATGGCGTAGATGCGCTCGAGGATCTCTAGCCAGCGTGCGATGGTTTTGTGGCTGATCTGAAGATCTTCGGTTAACGAATTGATCGACAGCGGCGATCCCACGAGTTCCGGCAGGCGCAACATCAGCAATTCGAGCTGACCCATATCATGCACGGCCTCGAGATCTTTGAGTTCTTCCTGGAGCAAGAACTGCCGATGCTCGCGTGACCAGCGACGCGCCTCGTCTGCAGAGCCCGAAAAAAACGGCTCAGGAAAGCCGCCCAACTGAATCAACGGTTGGAGGTCCGCGCTGGTTTTACATCTAAGTTCCGCCGCCGACAGAGGATGCATGCGGATATAGTGATAACGGCCCTGCAAGGAGTCGCCGCCATGACGGTAATAGTCCAGGCGCGCGCTGCCGGTGACTAAAATCTGAAACTCGCCTTTCCGGACGTCGTATAACCCCTTGAGGAAATTTCGCCACTGACGGTATTTATGCAGCTCATCCAACACGATCAGTGGCTGCTTGGGGAACTCCATTTTGAGAATGCTCTGGCGGTGCTCGCCAAAATCCCAATTCAAATAGGCAGTCTGGCTTCGGAGCAAGCTCTTCGCCAGCGTGGTTTTACCCACTTGACGGGGGCCGCCCAGAAATACCATTTTGCGCTTGAGGTCGGCGACTACCTGAGATTTGACGTATCGATCCATGGTTTATTATACGAGTAATTTGGATTGTAGTCCAAAAGACTCGCGAGTAATTTGGACCATGATCCAAATAACTTGCAGGGGCCGGCTGAGACGCGCTCAGGCTCACTGAACAGGGGGTCGCGTACTTTTCATGTCAAAACTAGCGGTTTCTCCGCTGCAGCGCGGCATTGACATGGGTTTGTGAGCTTGGTGTCGATTTCAGTATTCTCTGTCGTTTATTTCAGCATTGATGGCGCGAGACGGGAGCAAACAATTGCAAACACGTCAGCTGGGCGGCGAAAAATCAAATGTCCTCTCTCTATACGGCTTCAGGACCCCGCGGATGGCGACATCCACTATTGATAAAACGCATGCTCGCGACAATCACTCTTGAAATATAAAATCTCCCGTCCGTCAACGGTATGCGTCCGGCGAAGGCATCTTGACGGGCCGCATCGGCTCACGGGCCATTTATTTCGTCTATAGGTTCGGAAGTCTCAACCGCAAGCGCTATGGATCGGTCGAGACGGGCCAGTAATGCCAGCACGGTTTCCCCGTCACGCCGAGCGAGCATCGCGTAGCAGATGTGTTCGTCCGCGGCGGATGCGATGCAGTCGATCGATGCAACACGCCCGACGTGGATTGCGCCACCCTCGGCGATCAACCATTCGATGTTTGCGAAGTGACCAGGCTTGGTTGGCGCCTTCTTTGTGCCAGCGGTTCGATGTGGCTTTTGCGACGGCATGAGTCGCAGCTTACTGGGCGCGGATGCTCGGCTGCCAGCGATGCGGAAGCAGTTCCTCGATGCGGCTTGCCGGCTGCGTGGGCAACCGCTCCAGGACGTCCTTGAGGTAACGGTACGGGTCATGCCCATTGAGCTTGGCGCTTTGGATGAGGCTCATGATGTTCGCGGCACGTTGGCCTGCGCGCAGCGAGCCGCAGAAGAGCCAGTTTCCGCGGCCGAGAGCAACCGGCCTGATTCTGTTCTCCAGATGGTTGTTATCTATTGGCAGTTCGCCATCATCCAGATAGCGCGTGAGCGCCGCCCAGCGACCAAGACTGTAGTCGATAGCCTTCGCCGTCGCGGAGCCGTCCGGGACCTGGCCGCGTTGTCGGGTGAACCACTGCCGCAAGGCCTCGGCGATGGGTTTCGCGCGCTGCTGTCGCAGCAGATGCCGGCCCTCCGCATCAAGTTTCCGTTCCCGTGCTTCGTCCTCAACGCCGTACAGTGCCGCGAAGTACTTCAAGCCCTCGCCAGCGATTTCGCTGCGATGATTTGCATACAGATCATGGAGCTTGCGTCTCGCGTGCGCTGCACAGCCGATCTCAACGACGCCGCGATCGAAGAGCCTCTTGTAGCCAGCGTAGTCATCACAGACAAGCTTGCCACACCAGGTACCCAGGAACGAACGCGCATTCACGCCGGCACGGGATTCGGCAAAGTCGTAGATCACCGTCTGCAGCGTGTCGTATTCGCTGGTGCTGTAGCTCCACAGATACGCCCGATGCGTCTTGCCCAAGCCGGGCTTGAGCATCGGCACCGGCGTCTCGTCTGCGTGGAGCACCGATCGGGCGAGCATCAGCGCCTTCATGGCCTCGACCAGGGGTTGTAGCCGTACCCCGCAGATCCCCAACCACTGCGCGAGGGTCGAACGCGGCAGCGCAAGGCCTGATCGCTCGAAGATCGCTTCCTGTCGGTACAGGGGCGCGTGGTCGGCATATTTGGCCACCGCGACCTGCGCCACGAGACCGGCAGTGGGGATGCCTTTATCGATGATATGCGGCGGCATCGGCTCTTGGACCAGCCGTTCGCAAGAACGGCAGACCCACTTCCCGCGCACGTGCTGCTCGACTGTGAAGACCCCTGGCGTGTAGTCGAGTTTCTCGCTCACGTCCTCGCCGATGCGCTCCATCCGGCAACCGCAGCTGCATTGCGTATCCGTCGGCTCGTGAGGGATGCGATGCCGCGGGAAGGATGAGGGGAGCGCCACACGTCGCGGCTTATCCTTGGGCGGCGAGGCGGCCCTTTCCGTGAGCTCCTCGATCTCGAAGCTGACCGCCTCGATATCCGCATCAATGCTTTCGTCCAAGAGCGAGCGCTGCACGGGTCCAAGCTGTTCGCTCTTGCGGTCATAGCGCCAACGCTTCAGGATCGCCATCTCATGCGTGAGCTGGTCGATCTTCAGTTGCTTGGTTTTGAGTTCCTTATCGCGACTGGCCAGCTGCGATTCTTGTTCGGCGAGCTGCGCGAGGAGGGTCGTCGTCAGAGCCCGCAGCGATTTTGCGTCCATCTGAGCGAGCTGTGAGGTCCACTCCATGGACCTCGATGCTGCCACAACTGCGGCGCGTTTTACAGCATTTTTAGCGGTATTTTCTTCATAGCACGCGGATCTTTGCACGCTCATCAAGCCGCTCCCACGGCAGCCCCACGATAAGCGCCTGCAGTTGATCGTTCGAGATTGGCATGCCACGATCGTGTCGAGTTGCAGCTCGGATGAAGCTGCCTTCGTAGAGTCGTCGCGCACACAGCCAGAGGCCGAAGCCGTCGTGTACCAGTACCTTCATCCGATTGCAGCGCTTGTTGAGGAACAAATAGGCATGATGGGCGCGCGCCTCGCCGAACACCGTCACTACGCGGGCAAGTGCGGTGTCAACCCCGGCACGCATATCGAGCGGCTCGATGGCGAACCACGCGGCATCGACGCGGATCACTTCACGAGCTCCCGCAGCACTGCTGCACATGAACGGGCTGCCGAGGCCGGCCACTCGATGGTGATGCGTCGATCCTTGCGATGCACTTCAATGCGGATTGATTCCGCCGCCGGGCTCGAGTTAGAGGCCATCCGGACCGGCACGAACGACTCGGGTCTCTGCAACGTCTCAGCGGCCGCGGTGGGGCGGATCGCGATCGGCGTCTTGCCGCGTTCCGCCTGCGCCACCCAGCTACGCAGCAGGTTCGCGTTCAAGCCCCGGGCCAGGGCTACGGCCGCAACGGAGACGCCCGCCTGCTGGCAGGCACCAACCGCTTCTGCCTTGAATAGGGCGCTGTGGGTTCGTCGACGACGACGACCGGTCTCGATAGCGGGCTCGATAGTGGACATGTGCACACCTCTCCATTTAGGGAAAGGTGCATCCATAGCCCCAAGCGTCCGCATCAGGAAGGTGTGATTGGCAGCCGCTTACCGTCAACGATCTGCGGAGCCAAATCCAGTGGTGAAAAAAACCTCATAAAAAACAGGCTGCTACAGGCGACCAAAATCCCCAGTGACAGTGACGACTGAAAGCAGGTGACAGAGAATGTTGATGTTGACAGCGGCGATGCAAGTGGGTGTCCCAGCCGGGAGCTGAAATGTATGGTCACGAAATGCTGATATCGACACGCGGCTCCTCGATAGTACGAGACATTATGGCTTGGCAGCCGGTTTCTCGTTTAGAGGTTTCAATCATATTTATATAGTCGTTGGGTAGTGTCTTTAGTACAGACATTCGTTTCAGAACGAAACTGCTAGCCTTCCAAACGATGGACTCCCCAGCTTTCTGGCCAACACACCTTGCGAGGCCTGAGAAACCCACAATAACTTCACCAAGGCGAAACGCGTCGGCATACAGAACGTCTATTTCGTACGGATCACGAGGAAGCGTGCCGGGGCCAGTCTTAAAGGAGCGAGTAACGGTACCCTTGTCAGGATGCGACAACAAATAGGCTGTCCGAATGCGATCAGGGTCTTCGCGAAGATCTGTCTCCGGAACCTTGGGGGTGGACGAGACGCCGAGAAATTGAAGTACGGCCTGAGCCTTTTCACTCACACCAAGCCAGTAGCGGCATTCCGCTTCGCCCGCAGTACTTTGCGCCGCGCTGCCAATATTTATGACACTACGAATTTCTCTGCCATCTAAAGCGATCTCTATTGACCCGTAGCCCCGTGCGATGATCGCTAGGAAGCGCCAATATGAAATCCACTCAGAGAGAGTGCGCGGCGACTCCCCGGGAGTTAGCACAAATTTCACCGCCGTGCTGGACTGAACAATTTGAAAAAGGTTCGCATCATAGCGCGCCTTGAACTGGTCTTTTGGGACGAGAATCGCCGGTAAGTAGACTTTTGCACGAAAGGCGGCCGACGGAGTTCCGGGCTCGCCCAGGGCGGTTATCGTGCAGGTGTCAAAAACAGGTGGCGTGATTGATATAGTGCCGTCTGACTGTCCTGGATGACCCGCTACCGGTCCATCAATGCCGAAACGGGTTTGTACAACTTCCAAGTTCTTTACAGGAACATCTTTCTTGATGCCCAAGAAGATTTCAGCAAGATCGTCTGCGCTTAGCGGCTCCAACGTGAACTGACCCCTATATGGGCGTTCCTCAAATCCTAAAGACGCCTTCTGTTCTTGTTTCGCGCGGATATAGGCGTGCATGTCTGGACCACAGTGTTGTTCGATCGCCCTGCGCAACGCTGCTCCTGAAACCGGAACGGGAGTACCGAGTTTCTCGACGGTTAGCGTAATGGTCTGCCCTCTAGATCCGGCTCGTGAGCGGGGCTTTTGGTCGATTGCGCGTAAGCGCTTCAAGATCTTGGCAACCGTGTCGCCGAACACATGGATCAGGTAGGCAACAGTAAAGTTCTTTTCGGCGTCAACCTTAAAGACGTAAACAAAGACCGGTTTGGGCTCAGTCACCATGTACGTGGCCGCGCGCACGGGAAGTCTAATGGTGTCGGTGCTATCAAGAATTGTCTTGACTTGCACGAAACATGAGATCGCACTGGGGGACTGCTCTAGTGACTGAATTGCGTCCCATTGCAACGGAAATTCAACCACAAAATCCCAACCAGTCTTATCCATGCCGATGGAAGGATTACAAGCAAGTTCGGCGTCATTGCAGATCTCGGTGAAGCGGGCTTCGCCTTTCTTGCCCAGATGCTCATTTCCGCGTGAGGGGCGCTTGTTTCGTGTCATTGGGATGGTTGAGACCAGCTGTCGATTTCAATATTTTACGTCAATTATTCCAACAATTGCCGTCAGCAAAGTGCGTGGACTGGGCGTGTGAGTTTCATCAATTGTTGGGAGTGGAACGTAAGTGGGGGTATCGGCCATCAGTGCCCCGCTTGCGAAAATCCAGACGAGCCACGAAAACGCGGATTCGCCACCCGATAAGCATCAGTCAACGTGCCGTTTAGAAGCTCGGCGCGAACCTGCAGAAGATAGTGGGCTCCCTCCGGACTCCAACGCATCTGCTGCTTTTTGCTCAATCGATGATTAACCAAATGATTCATGACGGATTCGACGTGCGCGGTGGAGACGCGATGCCCCTCCGCCCGTTGTTTTGCAAAGTCTGGGAGGCTTCGGCGGTTTCCGCACACATAGTATCGAACCTCTTTGATGACCTGCCTTGCGCGCCGAACCGAGTCAGCGCAGCGCCCCGGATGCTCGGCCGCCCATCGATCGATGTCTCCGCGCAACCACGCGAACTGAAGGAGCGCTTGCCATGATCTACCTCGCCACAGCCCATCGCGTAATCGCGAGACGCGGCGCTGCAGCGGGTCAAAGGCATGGGGATTTTCAAGATATTCTTGGTAGGTGACGGGCATGACGACTGCCTTCCGCAGGAGTTCGAGCTTCATGCCGATATGGAACCAGTCGAGTTGCGATTCCATAGGCCTGGGCGAGCTGCGCTGAACGAAATTGCGAAGACCGTCATCACCGTCCGTGACGACACGCATGACGGTATTTCGCTTCATGCCTTGCTGCAGAAGGAAGCCATCGAAGAAACTATCAGTCCATCCCGATTTGGACGATACAAACACGAAACGCGCCCCAAGCTTCCCATTGCGCTCGACCCGGCCCGCCGTTACTTGGAATTGCCGTGCGACCGAGTGCTCTCGATGCTTTACATACGTGTCGTCGATACCAACTACCAAGGACTTGGCAGTCTCGGGGGCTTGGACGTTTGGTCCGTCCGCAGCGTCAAGTCGTTGAGCCTCAAGTTCCCGGCCTATAGCCACCGTGTGACGGCGAATCGCCATGTGGCTTGCACGTATATCGTCGAAACCGCAGATCCTAAGGACCCGGGATGCCGCGCGATACGGCATCCGTGCGCCAAGCTCGGCGAACAAATAGCGCACCTCTGGAGTTGTGCGCCGCGGAATGATTTCACCGAGCGGGAAGTCCTGGCGGTACCCGTCAGGATCGTCGCGGCAACCGCAGGACCTATACCGGCGTCCCCGAAATCGAAAGGCGCCGAAAACTGTTTGAACGCATTTGGTGCGGATGTCCTTAATGCGCTTAGGTTTCCCACAATGCACGCAAGGTCTTCGGCAGAGGGCATAAGCGTGCGCCTGGCTGCCAATGATCTGGACCTGGATTCGGCGCAGCAGCTGTTGACCTTCCTCGAGGGTCAACCCGATCTCCTCCGGAGACAAGTCGGCGATTGGCCGAGTGATCGTGCCAATGTCGTACGTGATTGGCGGGTTGCCGTCCGGCGTCAGCTCAAGGCGGACCGTCCATTTCATTGGGGTGTCCTCCAATGCCAACTGGCCGACTATCTTACCCTTGTGCCCCCACTTACGTTCCACTCCCACAAAGTAAGGGCGCTGACAACAACCGCTGGTGCCCATGATCACCTCCTGCAAGCTGGCATCATGTTCAAGGCGATCATGCCAAATCCACTCCCGCAAATGGTAAGCATCACGGAGAGCATTTATCGCCGCATAGCTATTGCCTCGATCCGCGGTGAGCGCACCGACCTCGTGTTCCAGCTTGGCAAGTAAGTCTGCCGGCTTGGTTAGATTCAAAGCGCCCGGTATGGTGTTTCTCAGCAGAGACTCACGGCGCTGCAACGAGCGCCGACGCAATCGCCGTCAACTCGGCTGCCGGAATCTCAGGACGCGACCCAATTTGCTTTATCAGTTCAGACGTGAACGCGAGCTGACCGCGATGGTAGCCATGGTAATACACGCGCTCCATGATTGCCGCGAGATTCTCTACTGCGTTCGCCCGATCTTCCGCCGTTAGCGCATCACGGACATAAACGGCGACGAAGCCCGCGGCGATTACGCGCGAATCGTTTCGATATTCAGATGCCATGGTATTTACCCTCCTCGATAATATGTGAGAGCCCGTATGCCGTCAGTCATTGGCCGAAGGTCGTGATTTTTTCTCTGGGACATCCTTAAGGCAAAACGAGCATATTCTATGAAAACTCACAACCCCTCTCGTTCATGTTGGCATTCCTTGTTCGCGGCAAGTTGGCGCGTCGTCAAACGTACCTTCATCAAGACGACAGCCGCTGTATCTCTCGCAGCCTCTGCAATCGAGGATCTTCCGTAAGCGCGGGGTCTTTCGCGATGGCATCCACACACGCACCAAAGTCGGGACTGAGCGCCACCCCTACGGTTTGCTTGCCAATGATTTTTGACAAGAAGATAAGTGCCTCCTTGGGGAAGCGCTCGCAAAGTTTGGACTCGCGCAGAGTCGAGATAAGGCCATAGGGGTAGCCGGCTGTATCCAGCCAGCCTTCCAATTGCGCCATCGCCTGAGGAAACCTTGAGTCGGTCGCGAGTAGCAAATTTGCCATCGCGTTGGAAATATTGGCATCTGCGGCCAGTTTTTTGTCCTTGGGCCACACATAGCGCATATAGCGCGAGGTACGATTATCCCAGTAAGCCTCCCGTCGATCGGCGGCAGCCACCAAAGTCTCTCGTAGTGCCCTCAAGGCCTGGACAAGTCCTTTGATCGGCAACTTATGCGTAGCCTTCGCTAATTCGGTCGCGGACAGTTCCGAATGCATTTCCAGCGCGACGAAGGTGAGAAAGCTGGCGTAATGAAGCACGGCATCACCCAATGCCTCGCAATGATCTGCTGTGGCAAGAAACTGTGGCTTGAGCTTCATGATCAAAGGCGGATAGGCCCGAGGCGCCCAGAGAAACCCCTGCCACGCGGCGAGTGCTTCGATAGGGTCGCGGCTCCAGTCAAAGAGCGGCAAGACGTGATCTTGCGTCCAGGCAGGATCGACGCGAAAGAGGGTCAACACATTCGCAGCGCTGATCAGTCTTCCATGCTGATAGTTCTGAATGCGAGTGTCCTGCAGGCGCGTTAGTACGCTTTGCACATCTTTTGAAAGGCTCGTCCTGCAGGTTTTGTCGATACCACCAATTAAAGAGCGCCTGTGCGATCTGGCCTGTAGGTTGCTCAAGCGCATCGCTCACTTTCTTTGGTGGCGCGCTGCTCTGGCTCGCCTGGATGTCAAGGCTCGTCTCGATGAGCCGCAGGAACTGAGCGTTGCCTGTCGTCAGGACTTTGGCTGCCGACTCTAACCACCAAGACAGTGACCCCTGGATCTCTTCGATGAAGCCACGCGGGGCGGCCCCGAGCGTCGGGCTTAACAAGCGCCAGGACCGCTTGACGAAGGGCTCGGTAGACCAGGCCTGTAGGGCCTGGTCCCAGCGCCGAGGCGCGCTCCATTGTCCCCGCTTGGCGAGGAGCATCAAGGTGGTCGCGGATCTTTCAAAGTCGCGCTGACACCGGGAAAACCAACCCCCCGCGTGATCGGTGGCGTGAACGATCAGCCACTGCGCAAGCGCCTCGCGCGCCTCGGGTAGCGTGGATGGAGTCTCCGGGGAGGTCACCGGACTCATCCACACCGGAAAGCGGCTCTCTTCCGTGGCCTTAAAGTCCGGATACTTTGCTGAGAGCTCGCCCAAGCGAACCGCGGCGCTCGCATGTAAAGCACGGTGCTCGCTCAGAATGAGCAATTTCTCCAAAATCTCGGCCTCGATAGCCTGCTGCAGAAGATCTGGATCCACGTCATCGCGAAACAGGGTAAGTGGGGGACCAGCAAGCACAGTCGCTTCGAGCCTTTCCGTCTCACCGTCTGAGAGGGAGGTAGCCACCAATGTCAGCAGTGTGATGGCTTCGTTTTTGGTTTCGCTCGACCAGAGCCAGTAGCCGTCGTCCATGAGGAGGGCGTCAAACCTTTGTGCCTGCGTGTAAAGCTCACTAGAAGTCAATGCAAAGAACACCAGGCGGCGAAAAAGTGGATAGTCGATCCTCTTCCAGCGTTCCACCTCCGCCAAAGCTTTTGCGGCTTCTTTCTCGAGCACCGCTTCCCAGGAATCTCGGGTAAGGACAATGAGCGCTGTCCAATCATAGAGATCTTTGTTTTGGGAATGCTTCGCGATCGAGGGCTGCGCGATATAGGACAGATCTGAACGCGCATTCGCCCCTTTGAGTTCCGCCTTTAAATCGAGCGTATCTTTCAGTAAAGAGGTCAAGTCGGATAGCAGTTCTCTTATGACATTTTTCCATCCCTCGTCTTTATCGAGTTGCTTGAGCGCGTCGTGTACGTATTCAGACCCGAGTGTGATCTCCCAATTGACAAAGTCCTCCGGGCGAGGTGTTTTGGCTTTTGCGGCTTCGCCTACAAATTTTGCAAAGTCGAAAGGCGGCCGCACGGCGACGCATGGACTCAAAATATCTCGCAAAGATATCCGCATTGCCAGCGACAGTCGGCGCTCTTGCTTGAAGCGCGCGACCCAGGCATAAATGTCATGTGAGGATATCCTTCGAGGCCGGATACGATTCTCAAGCATCAGCTGCCAGAACGTTGCTGGAACCTCTGCGATCGGATGGGTCCGCAAGTGTGAAGCCAAAGCTGCGGCAAACCTTGGATGCATATCGCCCCCCAAGGCTACCCATAAAAACAGTTTTGGGTCTTCCAAATGCGCCAGCAACCAACGCGCTATTTGCGCCATGATCGGATCCCAATCGCCCGCGCCTTGATGCAAAAGGCTCATCCGTGGGGCAAGTGCGTACGGCGTGGGTCTGCTTTCAAGGCTGAATTCCAGTCGTCTGTCTTCCTCGCCGTTCGGCGTCACGCCGAATCGCAGCAAGTCGCCATGGCGATACCTCGCCTCACAAAATACATTCAGCCAATCGAGGGGCGGTGATGGCGTGAGTTCCGCAAAGCGCTTGGCGGCAAGACCCAGGGGTTCTGCCAGCGCCCACAGCACGCGACCGACGTAGTTGTCCTGGGCCGTGGATTTTGTAGGCTTCAAAGGCGCGAATTGGACGATCAAACTTTCTTTGCCGTTCGCGCCGTCCCGAAAGGTCGCGGCCCAGGCGTGAAGGGTCCGATGCAATAACGCATGCTCGCGCTTTTTGATGTGATAGAGGATCGGCGTGACGCCCTTTGCCCGCCACTGCTGAAATGCCTGATCCTGTCTCTTCGGTGTGCAGCCGCCGAAGGCATACGCCTCGATCGCCTGCTCGCCCAACAGGCGATCCGCAGCTAGCGCATCCATCATGTAGCGCAAAATG
The DNA here is from genome assembly GCA_963807505.1 of uncultured Gammaproteobacteria bacterium. Lineage (GTDB taxonomy): Bacteria > Pseudomonadota > Gammaproteobacteria > Steroidobacterales > Steroidobacteraceae > Bog-1198. Next base: position 1,938,553 of record CAWECC010000004.1, read on the forward strand.
GGATCATCGATGCTGTAACCGACGAAGCAGACAACGTAGTTTCGGAACAGGTCGCTCAGGAATCGAGCAGCCCAGCGTTCGGTGAGATATGCCCGTCCAAAATCCCCGCTGGATAAGATGAGCTTGTTCAGTTCGAACTCCAGATTTGTGTCGTCCGCCGGAAGCACGCCGTGTAGATATACCAACCCATTCCACTGACTTTTCGGCACTGGCAACAACGGGGCGCTGAAACTGGAGATCGGCGAGGAGGCGGCGGAAAGGCAATGTTCGAAGAGCCGATCGAAGTTCGTCGTGATGAGCCGAGTCCGCCCGCTCTTGGAGCCCGCAAGCGTCAGCAACGCCTTATGTGTATCGAGTGCGCCGGGCGCCTTCGTGTCAGCAGTCAGAATCGCCCGCAGTTGCGATCGCACCGCGAAGCGCCCCCCTGTGTAATCAGTCTCTAGAAGCGAGATGGCCGTGTCGTATTGATTCTTGCGCAACGCCTCGGCCTGCACCTCATTTGGTGTCATCCCGAGGTCCGTAAAGAGACCTTGGACTAAGCCGCTGAAACCGGGCAGGCCCGCGGGGTATGAGATACCGGCCCCACAGAAGAATACGACACGGCCGTCTTCATGCGCCTGCACGAGACTGTCAGGAATATCCGGGCCTCTGGGTATGAACTGCATGGGCTATATATTTGAGCTATTTGGGCGGCGACCGATGTGCGGACAAATTCGATCACCGCATTCGGGGTAGGCTCGTTTCCCGTGCCAAAACTGTTACTAGCATTGCGAACTCGCTCAGCGAGTCAGCGAGATGCAGCTTGTTTGGGAGCGTTTTTCTTATTCCTCGAAATGGAGGGAGTAATGGAACCCCTAGTGTGACGTTGGCCATCTCAATTCTTCGCTTTGGATGGAGTAGAAGGCTCGACCGCAATGTTTACGTGCCGAAACGTTGTACCATTGACTTTGACATCGTCGGGGACAGGTACGTAGTCTTTCGATACGACGACTGCAAAGCGATAAGCTGTCAATTCTAAACCCGCGAGAATGCCTGCCTTGTATCGTTGTGCTTGAGCTCGGGCCGCTGCAAATTGTGTCGCGCTCTCATGGGAAGTTGTTGCGCACTTCCATTCGGTAAGCACGAGTCCGTCGGCATAGCGCTCCGGATCCGGGATTCCCGAGGGGAGTTCCTGAAATACCAAATCAGTTTGTGCCCCGGCGCCACCGACCTTGAATGCCCAGATTCCGTGTAACAGTAAATGAACCGCGCCGTGGCGTTCACACTCGGGTTCGCCGGCATTGAACGCCCGGACCCATTTACGTCGGAAATCGGCGTCCACGACGATGAGCCGCTGGAGGTGCGCGAAGGCACGTTCAGACCTTAACCGAAGGGCATCCTGCATATCAGTCATGAAAAATGACATCTCGGATTCGAATGTGGCGAGCAGCATTAATCCAGCCCACGCTTGCTGTTGAATGACGTCCCTGCTTGTCGTCTCATTCGACGTCAGGCGGGCAATTGCCGGTTGGGCTTGCACGACCGAGGCACGTGCACTGTCTGACAGCCTTGCGTCGAACCGCGAAGAGAAATCAAGCGCAGCAGCGAGGTTCGTGCGAACCTGACTGCGAAGAATCTCGCACGTTGCGTAGGAATCGGCTTTGTTGATGCTAAGAAATGCCGCCTGCATTCGCGCCGCCTCTACCAACGATTTGATGCGCGTAGATAATGCAGTCCATTCATCTGTCATGCCCATCTGCTATCCAGTTGGCCGCTTGGCCATTCCCTCAGTGTTTGTGGTGTTGTCCTTCGCTGTGTTAGCCCATAATAGTAACGGGCTCGTCTGTGCTTTCGCGGCGCCGGTTCAATCCAGAGCACATTCGGAGTGCAATTCCGTACCAACCACTGACTTCGCGATCGCGACCAAGTGTGGATGGTGAGTGAAGAAAAGTACCTGCGTAGACTTTGCGATCTCCGCCAGAACCTTGAATCCCGCTTCGGCCCGTTGGTCGTCGAAATTTACGAAAAGATCGTCGGCTAGGAATGGCAGCCTGATCCCCGCCGCGACGGACTGCTCGAGGGCAGCAAGCCTCAAAGCCAAAAACAGCTGGTCCGTCGTGCCCTCGCTCATGTTCTCGACTTCGACCATGGTCCGACCGTCGTCCCGGAGACCGAGAAGCCGTGGGGTTGGACCGTCGGTGTCGACCCGCAGCGTCGCATATCGTCCAATAGTTAGCGTCGAGAATAACTCACCCGCGCGCAGGAGCAGTGGATCCTGATGACGCTCGCGATACCTCTCGATTGCCCATTTCAGCATTACTGCCTGCGCGCGCTTGAGTATGTAGTATTCCGCCAGAACACAAAGTTCTGCCCGTGCCTGCTCCGCGTCGGCAGCGGCAGCTACGGCGGATGTCTTGTCGTGGTCAAGCGCTACGAAGAAGCTCCGCGCCTGACCGTGCGCGCTCGCCGCCTCGTCAACCTCGCGATTGAGCTCTTCAAGCCGGGTGTTCAAGGCCGAGACTTGCTGTGCAATCTGCCCTCCGTCGGAGACCGTAACCGCGGCAACGAGCTCGTCCAGGCGCAGACCGTCGCCCTCATCTCAGGATCCGTCGCTCGGTGGACGCAATCGCCTCCTTGGTGAGGCGCCTCGAGCGCGATCTCTCGATTGCTATTATGAGCTGGGGGCGGCCTGTAGATCTCGTCTCGAACAGTAATGGCGATAATGCCTCCTCGGCCGCACTCAGCTTCGCCTGTGCTTCTTTCGACTCTCCTTCGCGACGTAGATCGTCCTCATCCAGCGCAGTCAGGCGCACGGCGGTCGAGCGCGCAGCCGCCAGCCGATCCCTAAGGGTCCGCACACGGGTTCCACTCTCCCCCGCCTCAACACCAATCCGGTCGGCGGTTTGTTCGATGCGAGAGGCGAGCTCGCGCGCATCGCGATCGATGCCGTCAATCCGCCGGCGCAGAAGTTCTTCCGATGCCACCGCCTCTCGCAGCTCATCCAGAAGGTCGAGTACCGTGCCACAGGTCGCTACGTCGAGATTCAGACCGGCTTCGTTAACGGCTGCAGTCCAAGCCTTAGCGTTTGCCGCCACGTCGGGATTGAGCCGCTGCTCGCGCCGATCGAGTGTCGCGGCGTTTGCCTCAATCTGGTCCAGCTCGGATTGAGCGAGTCGGCGCTGTTGCACAGCCTCCTCGATCCCAGCCCGTCGGCGCTCGGCTAGGGCGAGAACAGGAGCGAGTGCACCACCGGTATCTGTAACCCGGAGGCTGTTGCAGATCGCAGACCTGGCCGCATCACGCTGGCTGTCGGCGCGATCTGACTCGGCCTGAAGTTCTCTCCGCTCCCGATCCAATTCTTCGGCACGCGAGCGCTCAGCCTGCCAGCTCTGGAAGCGAGTCGGCTCCAGGGCCGGAAGGCCGGCTTCCGCCAAGCGAGTGGTCCAGCGGTTTAAAATCTCAGTCTTGCGTCCCCGCACCTCCTCAGTGCGCCTGTCGCCCTGCGATTTCTCTAACTCGTGGGTCGCCTTGGTCTGTTCGAGGATCGACAGCTGACTGGACGCCTCGGCCAATGCGAACCGGAGATCCAATTTTTGGTCTGCAGCCGCCACGCTGGCTTCAAATTCTGAGACTGCGGCACTCGGCGCGTCGAGTGACACGCCGGTGAGGACATGCTGGCGCAGCGGCTGCCACCGCTGGTCACGGGCTGCACGCGCATCCGTGATCTCCTCGGGTGAAACTGCCGTGCCTCTGACCACCTGGGCAATTTTCAGGGCAACCGCATTAGCCTGGTCGGATGCTCGACGAGCCTGCTCTTCCTCACGGCGCATTTCGTTTGAAAGTTGGGCGAGAGCGTCCCGCGAGTCATTAATCTCGCGTGTGTCTATGATCGGTAGTTTCGCAAGATCTGAGATATCGCCTGTCCAGGGAGCGAGCCTCGCGAGCGACGACATCATCGAGGTTGCGGCTGTGGCCGCCCGCCGGCGTGCGGATTCACACCGGGCGTCAGCGTCAGCGCCAAGTGCCCGTGCTGCATCGACTGCTTCCATAAGGACACCAGAAGCATCCTCGACCAATTGTTCCGCCAGTTTTGCCTTCGCGCGCGCGAGACGCGCATCGTTGTCCTCGCGGCTTTCGGCGATTTGACGCGCCGCGGCCTGGAGTTCGCCGTGGACTCGGGCAAGCTCGCGCAGACGCGCCGCCACCGGTCGCTGCGGCGCCGCGTCCGCATTTTCTGTTGCTTCCTTCCGGAGTTGTGCGACGAACGCGACGACAGCGGCATGTTCCGCCTCTAGCCGCACCCGATCGCGCGAGGCCTTGGTCTCGGCTCCCGCGTCTGCGACGAGCCCATCGATCTCATCTTGCGCAGCGAGCACCGTCGGATCGGCTGCCACTGTCGACCGCCGCTCGGCAAGTTCGCTGCGAAGCTGATCGGCGGTGGCTCTCGCACGCTGCGCTTGGTCTGCTTCCTCAATGAGCTTCTCCGCGGCATCTTCTCGCGGCCGTCCAAGATCCAGAATGCCCTCGTAGGAATTGAGAGTCTCAAGCAAGTCCGCGCGTTGTCGTATCAGCGGCGCAAGCCTGCGCACGCGTTCCATCGCGCGGAGTTCGTCCTGTACTGCGTCGCGATCCCTACGCGAGGCCTCGAGTGAAGTACGCGCGTGTTCGGCGGCACTCTTTGCGTCCAACCAGGCCCTTGGCTTCAATGCGCCATCCTTTACTGCCTTCATCGCCTCGGCGTACTGACGGTTGGCTTGCGTGAAGGTGCGGGTCCCCCGGGTCGTTGGGCCCCAGATGCTGTCGGCCTCGGACTCGAGCCCCTTAAGCTCGGCGGCGATGCCTGTCAGTCCCGATCCCGCGGCGAACAGCGTGCGTCCCAGGTCGTTGCGGGCCTCGACCATAGCCTTGCCGCCTGATCGAAGCGCCAGCTGATCGAGACTAAAGGACAGACTGAATATCTCCCGGGTCTGCCCTTTGAGCATGCCGGCAAGCGTTGTATCATTAATAGTCTCGTCGTTGACGTCAAGAAGCGTTCCGCTCGTGCCCTTCTTCCTTCGACAGACGAGGGTCCGGCCGTCCTCTTCAAGCACTGCTCCGACACGGAGCAGTGAGTAGTCGTAAACGAAATTGTACGGCGAGCGTGGAGGGAAGCCGAAGAGTAGGTCCGAGACGGCGGCAAGCGACGTCGTTTTACCGGCTTCGTTGGCGCCATAAATAATGTGAAGATCCGGGCTGCCCGACCTGAAGATGAGCGCGCAGTCCTCGAAGTGGCCATAGCGCTCTAGCGACAGACGTGAGAACCGCATATTCAGGCAGCCTGCGTCAGACGCGAGCGGAGCGCGGCCGAAGCTGTACTCAGCACGGCAGTCCAAACGCCCTGTGCAGCAGAGAAACGCAACTCGCCTTCCTCAGGGTCGCCGAGAGCCGTATTGGCGCTGAGCATGAACCGCTCAAGGTCAGCTGCCAGCGCCTTCGCAAGCCCCGGATCAGCCGCGACCTCGTCGATGAGCGTCCCTAAATCGCCGCCAATGGCGGTCTTGCTCCTGGCGGGCTCGCTAAGGGTTACCAACACCTTTTCGACAAAGAGGTCTGGGGAGATCGCCGTCGCAATGGCCCGCACGTCGTCGCGGAGCGACGTCGTGCGGTTGCTCAGCGCGCCAGCGTCACACGTCTCTCCGATCAGAATGACGCGGGCAACCAGCGGACGCCCCGAGCCGTTAACCCCATGAGCACGGGCGAGTTCAGCATGGATGCGGGCGGCGACGTCATCGCCGCGTGCGCCGCTGCAATCGACCTCGAGCCGGACCCACCGGATGACGTCGAGTTCAACGCGATTGACCGCCGTCACCTCTTGATCTACAACTGTGACGATGACCGCGCCCTTTGCCCCAGTTTCTCGTATCGTGCGGCCTTGCAAGTTACCAGGGAATACCACATACGGATCCGCGTTGACGATTTCGAATTCATGCACATGGCCGAGTGCCCAATATCGGTAGTTCTTGGCGCGTAGATCGTCCAGGCTGCATGGAGCGTAGTCGGCGTGACCCGGCCGACCGGCGAGTGCGGTATGCAGCACACCAATGTTAAAGCTGTGCGCGTCCGCCGCTGGGTAGGCGGTGACTAGGTTGTCAATGACGGCAGGCGTCGAAAAGCTTTGGCCGTGAATCGCAACGCCCAAGTCCGGCAAACGGTGTGTCTCCGGACGCCGCGATCCAAACAGCCGCACGTTCTTCGGCCAGGGGATCGTCCGAGAGATGACCGAGGCGGCATCGTGATTACCCGCGATAATGAAGGCAGGAATGCCTTTCTGATCGAGAAGACCCATTGCACGCGCGAAGTACAGGCCGGTCCCCATGTCGCGCCAGTCCCCATCGAACAGATCCCCTGCAATAAGGACGAAGTCTACAGCCTCGTCGATGGCGAATTGGACTAAGTTGTCGAAAGCCATGCGTGTAGCCGAGCGGATTTCCTCAACGGGCAGCCCCTCGTAGCGCGAGAGCCCGTGAAGCGGACTGTCCAGATGGATGTCCGCCGCATGCAGGAAACGGAAGCTTGTCATCACCTTATTCCTCGCGCCTTGTCTGCGTCAATTTGTGAATGCAAAAAGGAGATCTGATGCGTCAAGCGCCTCATGCAAGTCATTTTTCGACCTTTCCAAAGATCTCCCTCCACGGACGCAGGACATAAGGCTGACCATTATCAACAGGCACTCGAAGGCTTTCTTCGCCAAATTCACCCGGTGGCGCAAACGCAATCACTAGACGATATTGATAGTCCCGAGGTTCGCCTTCGGGTTGGACCGTATCGCGCTCAGGTAAAGTACGGTGCACCGTTGTCGTGTAGATCCAGATGTCATTACCGCGCAGCAAAACCATGAGCTCGCGAATCCTTCGACACAGTGCTATTTCAGAGACAGGATCAGGCCTTGCCAGAATGTTACGCCGCGACCGCGTCTGCTGGACCAATATATCGATGAGTTCCTGCGCATACCCGCTCGTCGCATCGGTAAGCCGCGCTTTGATGATGCACTCAACATCATGAGAACTGCTGGCGTCTTTGAACAATACCGCTTCGTCCATCGTCGCCTTCGCATAATCGAAGTCGTGACGGGGGATTATTTTGCTCTCGTCCCGATCAAATATTTTTGATATTTCGGCGGCGAAGTCGGGAAGCTCCAGTACCACTGTGCGCTCTGTCGGTACCGTCTTATCCTCGTCTTCAACAACAATTTGTTCTCGGTGCACCCCCAGGGCCCTCGCCAGTTTCGAAGCCGTCACGATGGAGATTGGAGCGTTTTCGTTTTCTATTTTTCGCAGTTTTCTAATACTCACTCCAACTTCATTTGCCATCTCTTTCTGCGTCGAAAGCTTTTCAAGGCGCAATCGTAACGTTTTGATATCAGAACCTTTTGGAATGATCCGCTTCATCTATTCACCATCAGCGTTGCCTCTAGGGAGCGACACAATAACTCGGGAAAAACCACGCGTGGCGGTCCGAGACCGGCACCGGACCGGCACGAGGGCGGCAATCTGCCGTTCCCGCTTCGATCACTGCCTTCGCCGGCCAGAAGGCCCACTAATATTCCTTGTACCCAGAGTTCGCTTTTATCCTAATTCTGGTTATCACGTCCCGTTGCCGCCGCAGCTTTTGCCATACCAGATCTCGACGCATTGATCTTCTCAGCATACTGAAGTGGCATCCGTGTCGATTTCCACCCCCCCGCCTGAGTAATCGCCGCAAGGTCGATATCCAGCGCCGCCAAATCCTGCGTCGCCCCCACCCGCGTGGAATGCCCACTCACACGACTTACGACTCGCCCCGGCATTCCAATCCACTGCGCCACCCGCTTGAAGATCGGGGCTATGCTTCCCGGATTTAACGCACCCCCGATCTGCACTCTACCCACTAACCGACGGAACAAATGCCCTTCGCTAATCTTTGCATTGTCCAACCACACCTTCAGCCACCTGACGGTCTCTCGAGAGAGATAGGCAGATCTGCCCTGCCCTTCCGAATCGGTCTTACCACGCCGGATCAGTGCCTGCCCCTTGCCATCGGGATGAAAATCGATATCCCGAACCTCCAGCGCCACGAGTTCGCCTCGCCGAGCGAGGGTTTCGTAGGCGACACACAGCATGGCTCTTTCACGGTCGGCGCGCAGGCCTTCGCCGGCGCTGTCGATGAACTCTTTGATGTCTTTCCAGCCTAAGGGGTGGGCTTGATCTTGCCGAGCCGAAGTTTCCCGCCCCATCTTTTTCAGTCCCAATCGCACAGCTTCACTCGAGCAGGGATTCAATAACCCCGCCGCGATATGCACGCGCGCGATGGTCGCCACATAGCGCTTCACCGTCGCAGGCTTCTTGCCCGTCTTGACTTGTTCCTCGATGAAAGCGCGGATGGTCTTTGGATTTGCCGGCAGGTAGGGCTCGCCGCGTGATTCGCAAAACGCTTGAAAGATCGCACCGTCCGCCTTCTGCGCCCGGAGCGTATTCGCCGAGTACGCGCCCTCCGCCATCGCCTGCCATTCGAGCAAGGCCACCAACGGGCCGTCGAGCACCGGTTGCGGCGGCGACGGCCGCGGCTCGAATTCAGCCGCCTTCTTGGTCAGTTCCATAGCGTGATACTAACACGCACCGCACCATATCTGCGATAACTTCCATTATCGCTGGTACTATGCGTAGTGATCCTTGGATTATCTGTACTAATATGATTTCCGTATGCCGAGCCCATCCCTAGGCAACTACGGCGCCACCCGCGACCGTGCCGCCAGTATCTCCTTCGCCGACATCGAGATCGCTGCCCGCCAACTGATGCTCGCCGGCACCTACCCCTCCGTCGGCGCTGTTCACCGAGCGCTGAAGCGCGGTTCGACGACCACCATCGCCGACGCCATGCGCAGATTCTGGAAGGATCAAGCGGCCCTCAACGCCGGGGACCCGGTCGCACTCACGCGACTGCCACCGGAATTCGCCGACGCCGCGGTAGCCCTGTGGGAACGGGCGCTTCGGCTATCCCAGCAAACCGCCCTAGTTGAGGACAACGCCGCGCGCGCAAACTTAGAACAGCTGTGCCGTGACACCGATCAACGAATTCATTCCGTCGAGCTGCGGGAAAAGGAATGGGATCTGGCCGCCCGCGTGCGCGAACGCGCGCTCACCGATGCGAGGGAGCAGGTGAACGTGTTGCTGAAGGAACTCGCCGCCGGCCGCGCGGAGCTTCACGCGCGAGAGGCGCGCATCCTCGATCTCGAGTCCCAACTCGAAGAACACCGCCGGCAGCTCGCGACCGTGATCACGAGTGCCATCGCAAACAACCGAGCCCTGACGGCAAGGAAGAGTCAACGTACACTGCGAGCGAAACCCGAAAGCCGAGCCAGACTCAAAAAGCGAGCACCATTAAAGCCATCCGGACGCCGAGCGAAGAAGAAAGCCCATGATCAACATCACCGAGATCGTCGCCCTGCTTCCAAAGCAGGCAGATCTTGAGACCGCGATCTTGAGCGGCCAGAGGAGTGCCGTCGCCACCGAACAGGAAATCGGGGCACAGGCTCTCTTCGCGCATCCGCAGGTATTGAGCGGCATGCTACAAATAGTGCATGCGGTATGGCGCATACCGGACACCATAGAACATCACGCCGGGGACTCCGATTAAACACGATCACACGGTGTTCTCGCCAATCGGTTTTTTCGAACCCGAACCCACGACTTGCCGCCGCGCGGCCCAATCGAGGCCAAGTTCGAAGTAACGATCTTTTTTGACCTTTTGCAACCAGGAGGCGCCGATTGGACTCGGACAACAATTCCAAAGACAGTTCCATGAACCGCCGCACGGCCTTGGGTTTAGCTGCCGGTGCCACCATAGCAGCCGCGGTCCATGCAAAGAGCCGCCCGGCGCCGGGTCCGGTGCATATTAACGACATCGTCACGTTAGACGCCACAGCGCTCGCCACGGCGATCCATACGCGCAAGGTGTCGTGCGTCGAGGTCATGACGGCCTATCTCGATCACATCGCGGTGCTCAATCCGAAGGTCAACGCCATCGTTGCGCTCCAGGATCGAGACGCGTTGCTGGCACAGGCGCGCGAGCGCGACGACCAACTGGCGCACGGAGAATCCATGGGACCCCTGCACGGCTTCCCCCATGCCGTGAAAGATCTCCAAGCCGTCAAAGGCATCCGCACCACCCAAGGCTCTCCCATTCTCAAGGACTTCGTGCCCGTTGCAGACTCCTTGATGGTCGAAAGGCTGCGCAAGGCTGGTGCGATTTTCATCGGTAAAACGAACGCGCCGGAATTTGGATTAGGTTCGCATACCTACAATCCGGTCTATGGCGTCACGCGCAATGCCTATGACCTCACAAAATCCGCCGGCGGCTCGAGCGGCGGCGCCGCCGTGTCCTTGGCGCTGCGCATGCTGCCGGTGGCGGATGGCTCGGACTATGGCGGCAGCCTGCGCAATCCGTCCGGATGGAACAATGTCCTGGGGTTTCGCACCAGCATCGGGCGCATTCCCTACGACTCGCGCGATACCTGGCTGCCGACCATGAGCGTCACCGGTCCGATGGCGAGGAATGTCACCGACCTCGCCATGCTGCTGTCCGTCCAAGCGGGCTATGACGCTCGCGTTCCCCTCTCGCTGGATGGCGATGGCAGCGTCTTTCAGCGCCGTTTGGACCGCAGCTTCAAGGGAGCGCGCATCGCCTGGGTCGGCGACTTTAAGGGCCGTACGCCCTGCGAGCCCAAGATGATCGAGGTGTGCCGAAAGGCGGCGCGCAGTTTCGAGTCCTTGGGTTGCACGGTGGAAGAGGCGATTCCGGAGTTCGATCTAGACACCGTATGGCAGGCGGTGATCCGCCTCCGCGCCTGGCAAAGCGGCGGTCCGCTGCTGGCCTTCTACCAGGACCCGGTGAAACGCGCGCTGCTCAAGCCCGAGGCACTGTACGAAATAGAAACAGGGCTAAGACAATCAGCCTACGACATCACTGCCGCGTCCGTGGTGCGTAACGATTGGACCCAGGCGGTGCGACGCTTCTTCGAGCGCTACGACTTCTTTATCGCCCCGACGGCGCAAGTATTTCCCTTTGACGTCGCCCAACACTGGCCCCAAGAAATCGCGGGCCGGAAGATGGAGACCTATCACGAGTGGATGAAGGCGGCGCTGCTCATCACCATGTGCGGCTCCCCGGCGCTCGCGGTGCCGGCCGGATTCAGCGATCAAGGACTCCCCATCGGCATCCAGCTCGTGGGTCCCAACCGCCAAGAATTCAGCCTGTTGCAGTTGGCCTACGCCTACGAGAGCACACTGGGTGCCGAACACCGCCGGCCTCCACCCCTGCTGCATTCGGCTTAAGCGCCCCCTCCGCGGCGACCACTGACCATCTAAAAAAAGGAATGTCGGTCGGAGCCGATTTATGGACTAGACCTCCGTCCCTTGAGAATTAGCCGGAACAATTCCTTTTATGAAGTCCGAGACCACCGGCGTCAGAGCGACAATATATATAAATATCAATAAGTTACAGCGTCACGAAATGACAAAATTGATATCATTGACGTAAAAAGATATCATCGATATCGATATGCGAGACTCGAAATCAACCACAGCGGTCACTATCCGCAACATACCGGTGGAGATTCACCGCGCTCTTCGTGTGCGGGCGGCCCAGCGCGGACACAGCACCGAGGCCGAAATCCGCATGATCCTCGAAGCTGCCGTGAAAAACGAGGGGCGCGTCAAGCTAGGCTCTTTGTTAGCTCAGATCGGCCGCGAATGTGGCGGCGTCGGCCTCACAATCGAACGCGACCGAAAGCCCACCGAGCCAGTGAGCTTTGAGTGATTCTCCTCGACACCAACGTTATTTCCGAACCCTTAAAACTCAATGCTGACCCGCAAGTGGTGGCATGGATCGATGCCCAAGTAATCGAAACGCTCTACCTATCGACCATCAGCGTGACCGAGCTACGCTTTGGAATTGCGGTCTTGCCAGACGGCAAAAAAAAGCAACATCTTCGCACGAGCTTGGATGAACGTATTCTGCCGTTGTTCGAATCGCGTATCCTCCCGTTCGACCTCGAAGCGGCAGAGATTTGTGCTGAATTGCGCGCCCGAGCCCGCGCCGCGGGGCAGGCCGTAGGCACGGCTGACAGCTACATCGCCGGCATCGCGGCAACCAAAGGTCTCACCGTGGCCACCCGCGATACACAGCCATTTGAAGCCGCGGGAGTAGCCGTCATTAATCCATGGAAGACTGCTTGAGCGACGATCGGAAATATCTCGGTAGAGGTGCCGTCGAGCGTCCTGTTTTTGCAATTCATCGTGCCGGCCGCCTCTTCATCGGTAAGTAGGTGGGCAGCGCACATTGACAATGTGCATCAGCGCGGGCGGCTGTGGCGGGTCACAGGCTCGTGGATAAAAAGAAACGATCCGGTCATCAAAAAGGGCCATGATTGGGCGAACAGGCGAACGATCGCAGGAGACGGAGGGCGTGAGGAATATCATATTCGATCCAGGCGGCGTGATACTCGACCTAGCGCCGGCTGAGACCGTGTTCGTCGATGGTCACCAGCCGAACATCGAAGCAGTGGTTTCGCGACGCTCGGCAGTGTGAGTTGGAACTGGAACCCCTGCTGGCTGTGGTATGACTACCGCAACGCATCTATACCTATCACCCCATCTCGATGATGCCGTCTTGTCCGTCGGCGGGCTTATAGCAGCACAACTCACGGCAGGAGATCGCGTCGTCATCGCAACCCTTTGCACCGCAGATCCGGCGATGGACGAGGTTTTCTCGCCGCTGGCGATCGACCTACACCGCCAGTGGGGCAATCTGGTTCGGCCGTACGAAGGACGCAGGCATGAGGACATTGCGGCGTGCCGCGCGTTAGGGGGAGCAGAGGCGCGCCACCTCGGATTGCCGGATGCGATTTATCGAGGCCAATCCGATCTGCGTGGCTACCGATACGAAACGCTTGATGAACTCTTTGAGCCGATTCCATTTTGGGATCAGGCCTTCACGGGCCCGGTAGCAGCGGCTGTCGATCGTCTCGTCAGCGAGCTTGAGCCAATGACCCTATACGCCCCTCTCGGTGTCGGCGCAAATGTGGACCATCTGCATGTTCGTAACGCTGCTTTGCGCGTTGCGGACACACGGCCGATCTGTCTCTATGAAGATCAGCCGTACAGTACCGGGCGCTATCCGGTCGTCATGGCTGACCCTGTAGGTGTCGCTGTCCGAGCCTGTGCAATACCCCTCCGCCCCGTAATCCATCGAATCCCATGGGCGACGAAATGCGATGCAATCAAGTGCTACGAAAGCCAGCTCACACCGATCTTCGGTCCCGAACGCGCTGGGCTTGCGGCGCTCGAGCTATACAGCCGCACGCTTGATGCGTCCAAGGGCCCTATGGAACGTGTGTGGTATCCGTAGCGCACCGGATCACCTCGCTGCTGTTCGATCTCATCGGATTGACCCATCGCACGTTGCACCTCCTGATAAATCCTCGGGACCGAGGATGCGCGAATTCAATTGACGTTATCGGTATGCCGCTTCGTTATCCTGAGCGCGGGGTTGGCGAGGACCTCGCGGATGAGGTCGGCCTGACGACCGTGGCCGGTCTTGGCAAAAATCTGTTTTGACTGCGTCCTGGCGGTGTTGACGCTGATCCCCTGCCGGTGCGCATAGTCCTCTAACCGTTCGCCATCGACCAAGGCAGCCATCAGTCTGGCCTCGGCGGGAGTAAGACCGTAGAGCTCAATCAGCGCCTGCGCCGACGTAGAAGAGCTCGCCTCGGGATCGCTGAAAATGAGCAGTGCCGCGGGGAGAGATGCTCCCAGGGTCAGCGCGTGTGGACGCAGAGGGCAGACCAGCAGGGACAGAGGGCGTCCCCTGGGCCGGAGCAACGCGAGCACTCCTCCCGTCTCGCTCGATCTGCCGAGTGCGGCCAGACCGGCCTGGTGGATCAGGTGCCGCAGCTCGCCGTCCTTGGTCGGATCGGAGGCACCGAGGCAGCCTTGGCGATAGGTGAGTCCCAGCCCGGCACGCAGCAGTCGCTCAGCCGTGGGATTCGCAAATAGTACCGTCGCCTGAGCATCCACAGCGATCATACCGACCGAGAGCTTTTCCAATGCGTCGAGGACAATCCGGTTGTTCTGCGTAAGACCTTGGAGTCTCCGTTGAAGCAGCATTGCCCGCGACAGGTGGGGTAACAGCCGGGCGAGGCGGTGTTTGTCCTCTGCCTCGAAGGCGCGTGTGCCGCGCGGTCGGTGGATGCCAATGGCACCTTTGACATGCTGCTCCACCTCGATCACGCCGCCCACGGCCCAAAAGAAGCCCAAGCGCATTGGCCTTGCGAAGTCGACGAAGATTTCGCTATCTAGAAATTCCGATTCCCTAACGAGTTCGGTGCTGAGCATTGCCCGCCCCGTGGCCGATTGAGCCATTCGGATCGCCACCAGATCCCTCTGATGATAATAGGCCTCGTAGTCGTTGACGGCCTTGTCGTCGAAATTCTCTGTAATCCCTAGGATACCAGCGGAGCCTTGGGCAAGATTGAGTTGGAAGATCGCACTGCTTTCAGCGCCAAATGATCGCGCAAACATTTGCGCCAGCCGTGGCCATTCCGCCGCACCGAGCGCCGCGTCGTACAGCGCTTCGATGAGGGAGGAAAACCGATCCAAGTCCATGGTTCAATGCTGCCTATAACTCGCCCAGCCGCACGACGAGCTCGACCTGGCGGCTGACGCCGAGCTTGGCCATGATCGCTTTGATCTGTGTACGCACAGTCTCGAGGGCAACTCCGCGCTTAGCTGCAATCAATTCCGCGCACTGTCCCTCCGCAAGATATTCGGTGATCTGCATTTCGGCGGACGTCAACGCGTATGTGGCCTGCAGAATCGCCGCCCTCTTCGCCTTCGAGCCTCGTGGACTGCGGGCCACAACCAGCACTCGTGGTGCAAAGGTGAACCGGTAAGCCTGGGACGGCAGTGGAAATACATCGAGCACGAGCGGTGCCGTGTTGTGATCTCGCCCCAGAACGACCACGGTGCGCAGAACTGCAGGATCCGGTTGGGCGCGCCAAATGACCGCGGCCTCAATGGCGTCGTCATGGCAATGAAGGGACAGTCCCAGGGCACCGCAATCTCTTGATAAAAAGGGTTACGGCGCCATTCCTCCGGAGCCATAAAATCCGCTTCGGCGATAACCTTGAGAACGGGCGCCTCGCTGACGGGTTTGACCCGAGGATTGATGGAAACGGTCCCGGCTACTGCTTTCGAAAGTTCGGGGGCGACGTTGGTCATGATGTTGAACGTCAGCGCCGTGTTCGAGTCGAAACCGGCTAATTGCGCAGACCGCGACCCCGTGCCATCGGCAAAGCCCCGCAGGGCTGTCTCCCAGCTTTGAGCGCCAATGGCCGCCGAGTGAAACGTGTCGATTATTGATAGCCACTGCTCGTCACTTCGAATCATCGTCTCTCCCAACGAATTCTTCGGCCGGGACTCTATTAAGCTACACTAAAATCCCACACGTTCGGGGGTAACACACCGCGTGGGGGGATCGTCGTCTAGTGCCCGGGCAGCCCGGGGCGTTGGCCTGAAAGGGGGTCTTTACCCAGATTTCCATAAAATCAGGTAGTTAGCGATCGACACCACCCAATCGGCACGTTCGGGTCAAACCCTTTCAATAATCATGGCGGAAGATAATCTCAAGACGCGGATGATCACAGCGGTGTCCGTACCGGCAGATGCGTTGACTTACCGGAGGAATAGAGACAGCCGTGCAAAACATTTGTCGGCGCCGAGTTATGAATAGACGATACGTTACCGTCGATGTCTTCGGTGATAGCCGTGTCGGCCACGGCCTCCCGAGCCGCGCTGGAACTGCCAAAGATCGCCGAATTTTGACAGCCTTATACCATCCCCACAGCCGCTACCAAGAACGCAAAGGAGATGACGGCCGCCCAGCACCGCGCGATATCGAACCGCTCCCACCGACGCAGGAGAACCCTCCAATCATTGGGCGGCGCGTCGGGTCGCCAAGTAAGAGTGTCTTTTTTGAATGGTATGGTTCCAAACAACGTGATCACGACCCAAATGAGCAGACAGAGGGCGGCGAGGCACCGAAGTCTGAAACCGCCCCCGGTTCCATCCAAACTCATAGCCGCAAGCCCTGATAGTGCCGCAAGGATAAAAATCGCGGGCACCAGGGTGCGCAGTTTCCGGATCAGTGCATGTCGAAGTTCGATCTGCGGCCGTTGGTCCAGAACGGCTACCACCGTGCGAACCCCATAGCAGATGACTAACTCTTCGCCCGCCAGCACGCCCGCGAAGAACAGATTGAGGAACTCAACGATGGCGTGAATCAGGTCGACCATAGCGCCGAGGACTGACCCATCTATCAAAAGCATGGAGTTACATCATTTGCCCACTGGTAAGTAGTCTCCTCCGCATAGTCGCCCTTCATAGCGTGTGCAAGAAGGTAATCAACGCCTTCCTGTCCTCGGGACTCAATTCTCTAAAGCGTCGGGCAGGCTCGCGTGCCTCGCCTTCGTGGCGGGCGATCGCATCCTCGAGAGAGAGCGAGCGGAGGTCGTGCATAAAGCGGGCTTTTTCGCGCACGCCCCACAGTGGCGCAGTCCTCAGCTTGTTCGCCGTGTCTTGAGGTCCGACCTGAACAATCCCATCTCCGGTGCCGATGTCATGGATCAAAAAATCACCGTAGGGATGAATTATTTTATTACCCAGGGCTGCGGGAACAACGAACATACCCCCATTGATGACCGTTCCGGCAGGAGCCGTGGTAATGGTTTGAACATGACAAACATTGCAACCGATTTGTGTGAAGAGAACTTCACCCTGGAGGGCGGCGGGAGTCGCGGCCAGCGCCGTGTCTCGAGGCGGAACCATCGTGCCGCGAATGAATTGGGCAAAGTGATCGATGTCCTCCATGCCAAGGTCATCCGGCTGGTCGTTTATACCCGTCGTGGTCAGAAGAACGGTCGTCACTTCGTTAGGGCGCAGCCGGCTGGTGATCCCCATTTCGTTGAGGTAGGCATCGGCTATGAATGAGAGCAAACTGCTGTGCTGATCTTTCCAGCCGAAGCGTCCGACGCGGGTCTGTCCCGGGGCCTCGAAAATCGGAGCCTGCACCACTTCCCCATTCACTCTGCCTTCGCTCAACTTTGGTTGCGCCGCGGCGATCGCGATCAGGGTGCTATCGGCAATGGCCTCCACAAATCCATCGCCCAGCGTGTTGAGGGTCGCGCGTAATGCACGGATATTCTCCGTCTCCGGGATGCGCTCCTGGGCCTGCGGACCGATTGCTCGATCATTGACGATGGACCGGCCTGTGATCGTGTCTTTCCCGTCGTTGATGTAGATCGTCGGGTTTACGAAATTGCCGTTCGCATCATTGTGCCCAACCCGCAGCTCTGTGACTTGGCCGGGCGCGCCGCTATTGGGATTCTGATGGCACATGACACAGGAAGTTGCGTTGTACACAGGCCCAAGTCCATCAGCGACTGCCTTGTTCAGCTCGAAGACCTGTTGATCCCGCGCAAACGTATCCCCAGGCGGTTCGATTATTCCGTTACTGATGCTGTGGGCGGCGTTGAAGCTGGGCGTGTTAAATCCCGCTGGCGCCTCAGTAGCCGCGCCAGCCGGTGGCGGCACTTGGGCTCCGGCAAATCGGGCACCCAAAGCGCTTAAGGTCGCGACAAGACAAGAACAGACGACGATCTTCTTCGAACGCGGCATAAGCATTACTCCCTAAATGGCATCAGTCGCCTGCGCGCGCAAGCTGGTTGATGGGCAACTTCAAGTCCTCGAACTGCGGGTACCGCATCGCTCGGTACGTGGCATCTCTCTTGAATGGTGACTTACGGCGAGTTCGTTTTATTCCACCCCTGGATAGAAAAATGAGGAGGACGGAATAAATGCGCGTTCCGCGACATGACGGACACGATTCCGGGCTGATGGCGGACAGCATTCCGATGGGATGCCGGACGATTTCGCTGTCGCAGCGGAATGCTGTCCGGCATGGCTTTGCCCGGAACGGAGCGTCCGGCTCCCGGTCGAATCGACGTAAGCCTTTGTTTTCCGAAATCCTTCGCTCTTTTTTCACGAAAAGGAGCGAAGCGGTGGCGGACTGTTTACGGCGCGCGAAAGTCGCGAATTTAAGCTCTTGGTCCCTGGTCGCCGAGTTGGATGAGGCGGAGCTGTCGCGGCGACTGTATCCGGCCGCAGGCGTCACGCCGTCGCGGCCGGCGGCGCGGCCGCTCCCGGACCGCTGCGGAGGCCGCCGCCAAAAAATTCACGTTGTGCATGAATGATTGCGCCGCAACCGAGTCAATTCACGCAGGTGAAGCTGCTACTGCGGGCTTGGTCGCCCAGCCCGTTCCATTTTGCGTGCTTTGGATAGGCGCATAACAGTCCGGTCCGTTCAGTGCCTCCCGCGGTAGAGTCGAAGATCGCAGGCAATGCATTCTGCGGTTTCTTGGCGACAATTTCCTCCGGCGCGATGCCCCGCTCCACCCAATTTTCCAATGCCGCAGACAAGTCAGCACTGGGATCCGCTGGCTGCTGGGCAGCGGTTATGCCGCCGAAGCTGGTGGGGCCGGGCCCGCCGAAGCAATGCTGCAGGCCCGGCGCCATGAATAAACGAACGAACTCTGCACGCTTATCGGCGCCTAGTTTTGCCCCGATGGCCTCGAAATATTGAATCGTATGACGGGGCGGGATCGCCGGATCCGCCCAGCCGTGAAACATAATCAGCTTCCCGCCGTGCCCTGCAAAGCGACTTAAGTCAGGATCCGTTGCATTGAGAATGGGGCCCCACTTATCAAAAATTGGCTGAGCGTCACGGTCAACTTCAAATGTACCCGGTTGCCAGTTTCGATCGCCGGTCACTATTCCGCTCATGAAACCCTTGGCAAATACTGATTGAGTACTGGCACCGGCCTTGGCCCCAAAGATCCAAGTGTCCCAGCCGCCGGTTATCACGCCGACCTCACCGCCCGGAGTGAAGCCAGGAAATGCGATGGACTTGTCCTTTGAACGCATCCCGCCGTAGATCGCACGCAACGCGCCAACTTGAGCAGGCGTCAGACAGCCTTTACTGTCTGCCCCGGTGCAGAGGAGTTTTGCAGGTTCGAAATGACATGCTTCCGGTGCGCTGATGACACCGTCGCGAACCCCATCGAGCGCATCGCATTGTTTGATCACCTCCGCCTGAATGAGGCGTGCGGCCTCTGCCGGTATCTGAGCCCCCGGTTTCATCAGGGCTTGCTCGTTCCAGAGGAAATCGAGAAACAGTCCGGTGAAATCGTTCGCCGGCGCGCCGGCGACAATGCCGTCATAGTCGTCGGGATAGCGCTGCGCCAGCATGAGCCCCTGGCGACCTCCGTTGGAGCAGGACGCAAAGTAGGATCGCCGAGGCGGCTCACCGTAGTAGGCTTTGATAATCTGCTTTGCATCGACGGTCATGAGGTGAACCGAGCGGTGCCCAAAGTCCACCACTTTTTCAGGGTGGCCAATGGCCCAGCTGGCATCGGCGTCGGCGGCATGTCCCGTGTCGGTAGAGACACCGGCATAACCGCGCTGCAATGCCTGTATCAGGCCCCCTTGGTAGCTGATCGATCCTCCGAAACCGCCGTTGCCCGCACCTTGTAGCTTTCCATTCCAATGCCTCGCAGGCATCCACACCTCGAAGTCGATCTTCGAATCGCTGGTGGGTTTGATGGTTCCGCGGACATCGCAACGCGCCGGCAACTCTACGCCGGCGCCCTGCGCAGCCCCCGGTTCCAGAAAGGGTCCTGCGGGTATTGCATGGCTGTCGGTGATCACCGTATCGGCCAACTGCAAGTCTTTGAGCTGCTCACAGGCAGAGTCAGGTTTCTGAGCGAGCCCCAAACCTTCGAGCCAGTGATAGAAGTCCTCGATCCAGTGATCGCTGCTGGTGCCCTGTCGTACCATGCCAAAGCCGTGGCCGCCCTGCTTGTACACGTGGAGCTCGGGGTGCAAACCCACGCCGCGCAGGGATTGATAGAAGCTCTGCACATACTTGGGCACCAAGGGATCATCGCTTGCGTACGCCAGAAAGACAGGCGGTAGATGCTTGTCGGGAGATTGCACATCTGCGAAGGGTGCTCCGTAAATCGGCGCCGCAAAGGCGGGCCGCTCGGCGGGCGGTAAATCCAACAGTACGCGGCTTGTGACCATGGCGCCCGCTGAAAACCCCATAAACCCGATGCGGGCCGCGTCGATTCCCCATTCTTGCGCATGCGCCCGCACCACCTGCATGGCCTGTTGACCGTCAGCGAATGCCTGGCTGCCGGCCTGCCCCAGGGATGCGATCAGCGGCGCGGGATTGGCCATGTCTCGAGAAAGGTCCGCCCACATCTGCGCATCATCGGCATTCGTCGCGATGACTCGGTATTTGAGAACGAACGCCGCAATGCCCTTTGCGGCCAGCCACTTTGCGACTTGCGTTCCCTCCGTATCGAAATTGACAAAGCGGAACGCACCACCGGGTGCAATGATGACGCCGGTTCCCGTTGCAATGCTTCGATCGGGCAGATACACGGTCAAGGTGGGCCTTACGACGTTCCGAATGGCCGTGAATTTGCCCGTCGGCGATTTAGATATCTTCTCCTGCTGGGTCGCGTTCTCGGATCCGGGAGCCGTACCCTGCCAGATGGGAAGTTCGGCGGCTGCACCTTCATCGAGAGGTGCAGTCGCCGAACCGCCGTCGGCGCTGGCGCCCTGCCAATTCGCCAGCAGCATGACGGCGACCATGGCCGTCCAGACACGGGCCGTCCAGAAACGCCCTGCAAGCCCTCTATACATACGCATCCTCAGAGCCAGCTCTTGCGGATCCCCAGTCGGAACACCCGGCCTACCACGTTAACGAGCGGGCTGGGACCTGCGATGCTGAGCGGCGGAGTGGCGTCGAACAGGTCCTCGATGTCGAGCGATATCACCGT
The DNA here is from genome assembly GCA_963807505.1 of uncultured Gammaproteobacteria bacterium. GTDB lineage: Bacteria > Pseudomonadota > Gammaproteobacteria > Steroidobacterales > Steroidobacteraceae > Bog-1198. Next base: position 1,959,506 of record CAWECC010000004.1, read on the forward strand.
GCCGCGCGTGAGACCTTGGTTGGGCAAGGTGTAGCCCAGATGCAAGTCTACGGTGGTGTAGGCATCCGTATTGTACGCAAGGCTCGATCCATTGACGCTGAGCTGATTCTGATAGGGTCCGGTGTAATTCACGAATAACGTCGAATCGAGCGCCGCCAGCGTCCATTGCACACGACCGCGCGCCAGCCATTTCGGCGTTCCCAAATCGAGCTCATTTGCCGCAGGGCTGTCGACCGTGCCCTGATTCTGATACTTCAGGGTGTATTGCCCCACCGCACCGACCAGCAGGTTGCTGGGACCGATATCCCACCGATAACTCAAGTCGTAGTCGATTCCGTCGATGTTGCTCACGCTCAGATTCTGGCGCCGCAAGTCCAGCAGCACCGTGGGATAGGCAGGATTGGATGGCAGCAACACGACTTGCGGGAGACCCGCGCCCAACTGGTTGATGAGCGCCTGGCTTGGATTGTTGTAAATGAATGGCGCGTACGCGGGGTCGGTGAAAATGGTCGATGAGCCGTTACCGAACGGCGGCGTGGTGATGCGATTGCTGTACGCAACATTGAAATAGGTGAGGCTTGCTTTGGCGCCCTTGAGGAAGGTGGGCTCGAAATCCATGCCGAAGGAATAGGTCTTCGCCGTTTCGGCACTGAGTCCCGGGTTGCCCCCTGCGAGGACCAGCGCATTGTAGAGCGGATATTGCGGATCGACGCCCACGATCACATTGGCAGTGGGCGATGCGCCTACCGTCACGATCTTGCCGTCGATGGCATGCAGATCCGAGAGATTGGGTGCGTGGAACGAGGTGCCATAGCTACCCCGAAATGTAAGCCCATCCGTGGGTACCCAATTCACGCCGTACTTGGGATTTCGGGTCGCGCCAAAGTCGCTGTAGTCATCGTACCGCCCTGCCAGGGATATATCGAGCGACTGCAAGCCGGGCAAGGCGTTGCCCTTGCCGAACACGGGAACGAAGACTTCCGCATAGGCAGATTTCACGTCGCGGCTCGCGGATGCCACATTGAACGTGGAAGGATCCTCGGTCGGCCCTTGGTGGAAATCGGCGTCAAAAGTCTCCCGCCGAAATTCACCCCCTATGGCCATCTTCACTTCTCCGCCGGGTAAGGTGAAAAGTGCCCCGTCGGCTTTGACATTTCCATCCGCGAGGGTCTGCGTAGAATGATTGTAGTAATTCCAATCGAGGATGCCGGCGGCAACCGCCGGGTTCGTCCCCGACCCGAAGGGATCCAGTGCAGTCGCCGTCGTGGTGCCCGCTGCCGCCTGGTTAAGAAGAGTAGTGTTGAGCGATATGGGCTCCTGCGCCGTCGTCTTGGAGGATCCCCAGGTTCCATAAGCCGTAATCAGCCATTGGTGCGGCAGCTTGAAATCCAGGCCTGAGGTGATGTCGGTCACCGACTCATATGCACTGGCCATGGCGTAGTTGGATCCCGAGAGATTATCGGAGCGAAAGGATACCGTCTCCGACGTGGCATCTGACCCTGGAATCGCTTGGAAGAACGGGTTCGTGTCGGAAATGGTGGCGGTCGCATTGAGCGCGGTCTGCCGACCTTCGGAAGTTCGAGACGAGTACGACGCATCGGTCCAGGCAGAAATATTGTCCGACAGATCCTGGCGACCGCTCAAGAATACGCTGTTGCGGCTCCTCGACCACAGCAGATCGGAGGGACTGGTGCCATCACAGTAATTGGTGGTATTGGGCTGGAAAGCGGGGGCCGCGTAGTTGACCGTGCTTCCGGGGACCGTCACATTGGCCTGCGGGCAATTGGTCGATCGAGTGTCATTCCCGCCGAGAGGAACACGATCGAGCGGCTCGTACGTGTTCGAACGGTCGGATGCGAGCACAGGAGCGTTGTACGTGTACTCGTAGGCCAGCATGATTGAGCCCGTAGACCAGGCCTTACCCAACAGCTGGCTGAAATCCACGTCGTTGTATGAATCACCCTGTCCGTAGCGAACGGACGTCTCGGCACCCGTGAAATTCTGGCGCGTGATGAAATTCACGACACCCGCCACGGCGTCTGACCCATAAATGGCTGAAGAACCATCGGGAACCACTTCCACGCGCTGCAGGGCGGCGGCGGGAATAACTTCGGGGTCGAACGAGGTGGCAAGCGTCCCCGCGCCGACCATACGATGCCCGTTGAGCAACGAGAGCGTTGCCTGCGGTCCCAGGCCGCGCAGACTCGGCGGCTGAACCGCGTCCATGGCGCCTGCGACGCCGGGATTCTGAGACTGATTGAACAAACCCAGTTGGGGGATGGAGTTGACAATATCGCCGACCGTTTCGGCACCGCTCGCAATGATGTCGTCACGCCCAAACGTGATGAGATCTGCTCCGACGGGCGCGACACCGCGAATACTGGTTCCCGTCGCTGTCACGACGATTTCAGTCAAATCCTGATCGTCCGCGGATTTCTCAGGACCCGTATCGGCCAGCAGCGGAATTGGACCGAGCCCGATGCAGGTCACCGCCGCAGCGAGAATCCAGGCAGGAAGATTCATTTTTGTCATTTAGCATCCCCTTAAACAGCCGTGACGAAGCATGGCGTGTAGAATCGATCAAAGTCAAGCATCTTATTTCTTTTTAGACAAATATCGATCATGATCGACGCCTGAGACCGATAAAATATTCACGCAAGGGGGAGTTCTGTGACTCAAATCAGCCGGCACGCTGGGAGATTGATCGTTCTATGCCATCTTTTGATCGTCTGGAGTCAGCAGGCGGCGGCAGAGAGCCACGAAGTGCTCACGGCGTTGAAAGTGGAGTACTTCCCAAACCCGGTCGGCATCGACGCCCCTCATCCCCGATTCAGTTGGCAGATCGCCTCCAAGGAGCGCGATACGGCTCAAAGTGCGTACGAGATTCGGGTAACGACTGACCGGCAATCGCTAGGGCAGCCCGAAAAGGTTCTCTGGGATTCGGGAAAAGTGCAGTCCGACCAATCCGTTCAAAACGCTTATGAGGGGCCGCCTCTACAAAGCCGTACACGCTACTTCTGGCAGGTACGTGTATGGAACCAAGAGGGTGTCGCAACGGACTGGAGTCCCATCGCCTTCTGGGAGATGGGACTACTCTCGGCGTCGGACTGGAAGGCCGACTGGATAGAACCGGGCACCGACAGCGCCTCGCATCAGCCTTCGATGCTTCGACGAGAGTTTCAAATCGACGGCAAAGTGGCCCAAGCCAGAATCTATGCGACCAGCCACGGTCTGTACGAATTGTCGCTCAACGGGCAAAAAGTGGGCGATGCCATCCTGACTCCCGGCTGGACCACCTACTCACATCGGCTGCAATACCAGACCTACGATGTCACTGAGCAACTGCGGTCGGGTGCCAACGTCATCGGCGCGTATCTTGGCGACGGATGGTATAGGGGAACCATCGGATATTCCGGCAAGGACGGCCATTACGGCAAGGATGTCGCGATGCTCGTGCAGTTGGAGATCGTGTACGAGGATGGACATCGGGAAATCCTTACCTCAGACGCCAACTGGACCTCTTCATTCGGTCCAATTCTGCAGTCCGGTATCTATCAGGGCGAAGACTATGACGCGCGTCTCGAACAGACCGGCTGGAATGGTCCAGGTTTCGATGCCCGACGTTGGACCGCGGTACGTCCTGTCGCCGGAGATAAGACGACGCTCGTAGCGCCGCAAGGGCCTCCCGTCCGACGCCTTGCGGAAATAAAACCCAAGAAAATCTTCAGGACGCCCGCCGGCGACACCGTGATCGATCTCGGTCAGAACATGGTCGGATGGGTAAGACTCCGTGTTCAGGGAAAGGCTGGTGACACGGTCACGCTGCGGCATGCCGAGGTGCTTGATCACGACGGAAACTTCTATACCGAGAACCTGCGCACGGCGAATCAGACCATCCACTACACCTTGAAAGGAACGGGCCATGAGGTGTTCGAGCCCCATTTCACGTTTCAAGGATTCCGCTATGTTGCGGTCAGTGGCTACCCAGGGAAGTTAACCGACGCCAGCATCACCGGCGTCGTGGTCCATTCCGACATGGATCACACCTCGGAGTTTGTAACCGACAACCCGCTCATCAATCAGCTGCAGCACAATATTCTGTGGGGACAGATGGGGAATTTCGTCGATGTGCCGACCGATTGTCCGCAGCGCGACGAACGCTTGGGATGGACCGGCGATGCGCAGGCGTTCGCCCCCACGGCCGCCTTCAACATGGACGTCGCGGGGTTCTTCACCAAGTGGCTGAGAGATCTTGCCGCCGATCAGCTGCCGAGCGGCAGCGTCCCTTTCGTAGTGCCCGATATCCTTACCGTGGATGCCGAGCCGGCCGAAGCGCCGGTCAATGATGCGGGAAGACCAACGACGGGAGCCGCCGGCTGGAGCGATGCTGCTACGGTGATTCCGTGGAATCTGTATCTCGCTTATGGTGATAAACGCGTCCTCGAGGTCCAGTACGAGAGTATGAAGAAGTGGGTGGACTACGAACAGAATCGCGCCGGCGCTGATGAGGTATGGGACGCCGATTTTCAGTTCGGGGACTGGCTCGACTTCTTTGGCGCGGCAAAAAACACGAACTTCGGTTCCACTTCGCCCGATCTGATCGCCACGGCGTACTTCGCCCGATCTACCGGCATTCTCGCCCAGACGGCAAAGGTGCTCGGCAAGGAGGCCGACGCCGCCAAGTACACGCGACTCTTGACCAAGATCGTCGCCGCGTTCAACCAGAAGTTCGTGTCGGCTGACGGCACGGTGGGCGAAGGTACCCAAACGGCGTACGTCCTTGCGCTCGACTTCGATCTCCTGCCTGAGGAATTACGCGCCGCGGCGGCGGCGAAACTCGCAGCGGATGTCGAAGCCCGCGGCCATCTGACGACGGGGTTTCTCGGTACTCCGCGCCTGCTCAGTGTCCTGACGGAATTTGGCTACCTCAAGGACGCTTATCTTCTGTTGAAGCGCGAGGATTTTCCATCCTGGCTCTACCCTGTGAAGCATGGCGCAACGACAATCTGGGAGCGGTGGGATGGCCTCAAGCCCGATGGTTCATTTGAAAACAAGCAAATGAACTCCTTCAACCACTATGCCTATGGCGCGGTGGGCAAATGGATGTATGAGGTAATGGGCGGCATTCGCATCGACACCAATGCGCCCGGTTACAAGCACATTTTCATCGAACCCCAGCCGGGCGGAGGCTTCCGGCATGTCCGCGCAAGCCATATGACACCTTACGGACTCGTGAGCAGCGAATGGGTACGGGCCGACCGACAATTGTCGCTCTCAGTGACGATACCGTCGAACACCACGGCGACCGTGCGGATCAGGGGCCGAAGCTCCGACATCGCCGAAGGGGGCAAGCCGATATCTGTGGGCCGCGGTGTCCGGTCAATCAGGCAGGAGGGGGATGACAGCCTGGTGGATCTCGGCGCGGGCCATTACGAACTGCGCTACCGGATCGATCCGTCGAGCGCTCCATGAGTGCAGTGGCGAGCACTCATCTCAGCTTCGTTCGCGGCAGCGATGAACCGCCATTGTTGGAAGAGACCGTGGGCCAAGTGCTGCGACAAGCGGCCGCATCGTGGCCCAATGCGGAAGCGCTGGTCAGCATCCAGCAGGGAGTTCGCTGGAGCTACGCGGAGTTTCTGAGTCGCGTGGAACGTCTGGCGGCAGGGTTGCTCAAACTCGGACTTCGACACGGCGACCGCGTCGGCATATGGTCTCCAAACAATGCCGAATGGACCGTGGCGCAGTTTGCGACCGGATGGGTAGGGATCATCTTGGTCAATATCAATCCGGCCTATCGCACCGCCGAGCTCGAGTACACGTTGAACAAAGTCGGCGTCAAAGCCTTGATCGCGGCGCGCGAGTTCAAGACCAGCCATTATCTCGAGATGCTCGAGGCACTGGCTCCGGAAATTGTGGCTTCGGAGCCTGGGCAACTGGGGGCCAAGCGATTGCCGCATCTTCGCTGGGTGGTCCAGATTGCTCGAGAGAGCCGGCCCGGCTGGCTAAACTTCGACGACCTTTATGACTCGGAGGTTTCCACGGCACAGGCCGCGGCAAAGGCAATCGCTCCCGATCAGCCCATCAACATCCAGTTCACGAGCGGTACCACCGGCCATCCCAAGGGTGCCACCCTTTCGCATCGGAATATCGTGAACAACGCCTACTTCGTCGGCCGGGCCGTGGGTCTCTCCGCCGGGGATCGCCTGTGCATCCCAGTGCCGCTTTATCACTGTTTCGGCATGGTGTTGGCTAATCTTGCGTGTGTCGTGCGCGGTGCGACCATGGTTTACCCCTCGGCAGGCTTTGACGCGGCTGCCGTATTGCACGCTGTGCACATCGAAAGGTGCACGGCTCTTTACGGCGTACCCACCATGTTCATTGCGGAACTCGAGCACCCCAGATTTTCAGAGTTCGACTTGAGCTCCCTGCGGTATGGAATCATGTCCGGTGCGCCCTGCCCGGCCGAGGTCATGCGGCGCGTCATGGATCGCATGCATATGCGCGATATCACAATCGCGTACGGTATGACTGAAACCAGCCCGGTCAGTTTTCAGAGTTTGCGAGAAGACTCGCTGGAGCACCGCGTGGCCACGGTCGGACGCATCCAACCCCATCTGGAATGCAAGGTGATCGATGCAGCCGGGGAAATCGTACCGCGGGGGGTTACGGGGGAAATCTGCGTGAGGGGCTATTCGGTCATGTTGGGCTACTGGGATGACGCGGCCAGGACCGCGCAGGCCATCGACACCGAGGGCTGGATGCATACCGGCGATCTTGGTCAGCTGGATCCCGACGGGTATGCGCGCATCATCGGGCGTAATTCCGACATGATCATTCGTGGAGGCGAAAACATCTATCCCCGCGAAATCGAAGATTTTCTTCTGCGCCATCCTCACATTGCCGATGTAGCCGTGATCGGGGTGCCCGATGAGCGATTGGGCGAGGAAGTCTGTGCATGGGTCAAACGACGCGCGGGCGGCCAACAATGTGATGCAGGGGACATCAAGCGCTACTGCCAGGGACAGATTGCACATTACAAAGCGCCCCGCTACGTGCTGTTCGTCAACGAGTTTCCGACCACCGTGACCGGCAAGGTGCGAAAGAACGTCATGCGGGAGGAAAGTCTGCAACGACTGGGGCTGGCCGTTCACGAGAATGGCAAAATTGCGCAGAGCCCGTAATATTCCATCAACAAACGATTGGGGGAGACTGCGTGCGACAACCTTGCGTTGCTGTGATCGACGTTGGAAAGACGCACGCCAAGCTGACTCTTTGGAATACCGCCGGTGAACTCATCGCGCGGCGCGAGCGCGCGAATCAGCTCGTTCAAGGGCCAGAGTACCGCGCGCTCGATGTCACGGGAATCGAGAACTGGCTCGCGGATACGCTTTCTGCAGTGGGTGCCATGAGCGACATCCGGACGATCGTGCCGGTAGGGCATGGTGCCGCGGCCGCGATCATCAGCGATGGGCAGTTGGCGTGCCTGCCGGTCGATTATGAGCAATCGATCCCCGAGAGCACACAAATCCGCTACAGAGGGTTGCGAGATGAGTTCGAGGTGACCGGCTCACCTCCTCTGCCGGGCGGCCTCAATCTTGGCGCCCAGCTTTACTGGCTCCAGGAGCTGTATGCGGACCGCTTTGAGCACGACGCCCACATCCTGACGTGGGCGCAATACTGGGCGTGGACCCTCTGCGGAGAAATGGCGACGGAAGTGACAAGCCTTGGCTGTCATACGGACCTTTGGGTGCCCACAGCGAACAAGCCCTCAGCACTTGCGCTTGGACAGCATTGGGCCGCGCGTCTGGCCTCCGTACGACGCGCCGATGAGGTGCTCGGCACATTATCCAAGGAGTGGGTCGCAAAAACCGGTCTCTCGTCCGAAACGACCGTCCTCTGTGGCATTCACGACTCGAATGCCGCACTGCTGGCCGCCCGAGGATTCGATGAAATTTCCGGGCGCGATGCCACCGTGATATCAACGGGTACCTGGTTCCTTGCCATGCGGACCCGTGCTTCCGCAGACGCGAGCCTGACTCGCATGGCGCAGGGCCGTGACTGCCTCCTCAACGTCGACATATCTGGGAATCCGGTTCCCACGGCGCGCTTCATGGGAGGCCGCGAAATAGAGCGTCTGAGCACCGGCAACACGCTGGGGCTGCAAGATGGGAGTCAACCCACTGAACTGACGGCCGCGGTCCGGGAGGTTATTCGAACAGATTGCCGCGTATTGCCCACTCTTGCGTCCGGAGTTGGCCCATACCCGCACGCCTGTTTTCGCTGGGACCATGAACCGGGTAATGCGGCCGAACGCCACGCTGCGATCGGACTGTACGTTGCCCTGGTGGCAGACACCTGCCTTGATCTGATTGGCGCAAGGTCTCAGATCCTTATCGAGGGTCGCTTCGCACAATACGAGACATTCGTTCGCGCGCTCGCCTCGCTGCGAGAGGACTGTGAAATATACGTCAGCAGCGCTCAGAACGGCGTTGCCTTCGGAGCGCTCCGCTTGGTCAAGCCTGACCTCAAACCATCCAGCACCCTGCGACGGGTCGAGCCCTTCCCCATCGCGCTCGATGCCTATAAGTCCGCGTGGCGCATGGAAGCCGAGCGTCTCGAGCGCTTCCAATGACCCACTTTTCTGTTGCGAGATACTTTTATGCCGGCTAATCCGCTGCTCGGAGTTCTTTTCCACTGGATCGGGGGATTCGCGTCGGCGAGTTTCTATGTACCGTACAAACGCATTCGGCGCTGGTCCTGGGAGGTTTACTGGCTGGTAGGGGGTGTTTTCAGCTGGATCGTCGCGCCATGGGTGTTTGCCGCCCTGCGCACCGAACATCTTCTTGCGGTACTGTCGAACACTCCGGCCTCGACGCTTGTTTGGTGCTGGTTCTGGGGTGTCATGTGGGGATTTGGGGGACTCACGTTCGGACTCACGATGCGCTATCTCGGCATGTCACTCGGCATGGCGATGGTGCTGGGCCTGACGATGGTCATCGGGACACTGGGGCCTCCCCTTTTCCGGGGTGCCTTGCCTGCGCTCGCATCAACCCCGAGCGGACTCATCACATTCATTGGCATCGCGTTCGCTCTGCTCGGAGTCGGTATCGTCGCTCGCGCAGGGCGGCGCAAAGAGCTGGAGACAAGACTGAGGCCCGATGCCAAAGCAGCGATCGCAGAGTTTGTTTTCAAGAAAGGCGTGATCGTCGCCTTGTTCTCGGGTGCCATGAGCAGCTGCTTCGCCTTCGGACTGGATGCCGGTGCACCCATCCGCGCGGCATCCTTGGAAGCTGGCACCTCACCTTTGAGTCAGGGGCTTCCCGTGCTCTGCGTGGTGCTCGCGGGCGGATTCACCACGAACGTGATCTGGTGCATCGTTCTCATGATGCGCAACAAATCCGCCGGACAATTGTTCCGGCCGGCGCGCTCGACCAGCGAATCGGAACCTCCCGGCACCCTGCTAATCCGGAATTACGTTCTTTCCGCCCTCGGCGGCACGCTTTGGTACTTCCAGTTCTTCTTCTACACCATGGGCGAAAGTCAAATGGGTCGATTCGGCTTTTCGAGCTGGACGCTTCATATGGCGAGCATCATCATTTTTGCGACGTTGTGGGGCTTCGCATTGAAGGAGTGGTTCAATACCGCCGCTTTGACCCGGCGGCTGGTCTGGTTAGGCGTCGCGACACTCGTGGGGTCTACCATCGTGATCGGCATAGGCAACTATCTGGGCGTCGCCCGCTGATCGAATCTCGTACGCCTCTATCCGGCCTCTGCTATGCGATCGGCAGGATCCACCGGCGCGCAGATGACTTTAACGCCCGCGGCTTTGAGGGGCTCCAGATCCGAATCCGTCGCGCCATCATCGGTCACTACCACGCTTAGTTTGGAGAGGTCTGCAACAACGAGCGAGGAGCGCTGCCGCAGCTTCCGGCTGTCCGCCATCACCACGATCTGCTCACAACGGCGCAGGAGACGCGTCTGCGATTGGACGATCAAAGGGTCGGCCTCCATCAGGCCAAAACGATTCAGACCGAAGCAACCGGTGAAGAGGATCTTGCCCCAGAAGTGGTTGCTCGCATCGTCTTCGAAAGGACTCAGCACGATGTTCTGTTCGCGGTAGATCGTACCACCCGGCACGGTCACTCGATTTCGACTGGTGCCGAGGAGCTGGGTCACGATGGGAATCGAATTCGTCAGAATGTCGAGGTTCTCACGCGGCATGAATTCGACCAAAGCGTAGGTCGTCGTTCCGCCCGTGACGATGATGCTGTCGCCTGCGCTGATCAGGTTCGCAGCAGCTCGGGCAATGGCCCTCTTTTCCGCGGTCGCTATACCCTGGCTTAAGGTAAACGGGGAGCCGACCAGGTGCACCTCGTGCCGTGGACGAACCGACTCGGCCCCTCCTCGGATCCGAGTGATCAGCCCCTGTTCCGCCATGGCGCCGATATCCCGCCGCACCGTCGCCTCCGAAGCGCCCAGTGTCTCCACCAGGTCCGCCAAGCTGACGATGGATCTTTCATCCACCAGCTTTCGGATGAGTCTATGGCGCTCAGCTTCGATCATGTGACGGATCCTACCTTGGCACTGTCAAAATCATTATAAGTCGAACGATCTTTGATCGAAACGCCTCATCAGTGATTGAAATTGATCGATCTTTATGTGATTGTAACGGTCTGTGACTGCTTTGACCAGTTGCGCGTTCAAATTAGGTCTGAGGGGAGAGATTATGGGCAGAGTCCCGCGTGAAGCATCCAATCCAGCGAATGAGCGTCTGGAAAGCTGCTGGGATGATGCACTTGCCGCCCGCATGGCTCCGCACGAACTGCTCCTGTATCGCTCGAATCTGCTGGGCTCCGATAAGCGCATTACGAATTTCGGCGGGGGCAACACATCAGCAAAGTTGACCATGCAAGACCCGCTCACTCGTGCTGACACCCGTGTGCTGTGGGTGAAAGGTTCGGGTGGGGACCTAGGCAGCATGAAGCTTGACGGCTTCTCTACGCTTTACCTCGACAAGCTCGAGGCGCTGCAAGGCCTGTATCGTGGACTCGAACACGAAGACGAAATGGTCGCCTATCTGCCGCACTGCACCTATAACCTCAACACGCGGGCGGCCAGCATCGATACGCCCCTCCATACTTTCATCCCGCATAGGCACGTAGATCACATGCATCCGGATGCCGTGATCGCCATCGCCGCCACCCGCCGAAGCCGCGAACTCACTGCGGAGGTCTTTGGCGATGAAATCGGCTGGCTCCCGTGGCAACGTCCGGGATACGACCTGGGCGTGAAACTGGGAGCGCTCACGCGCGAAAAGCCCTCGCTCAAGGGCATCATTCTCGAGGCGCATGGGCTATTTACCTGGGGCGATACCTCGAAAGAATGCTACGAAACGACCTTACGGATCATCCAGCGGGCCACCGACTGGCTCGCTGATCGCACCGGCCACACCGCATTTGGTGGTCGCGTCCATGAGCCCCTCGGCGTCCCGGAGCGCCAGAAGATAATCGCGGCACTTGCGCCGGTACTCCGCGGAAAGACCAGCGGTGGTGAGCTCAAGGTCGGCCACTATGATGCCAGCCCGGCCGTCATGCAATTCGTTTGCAGCGCCCGTTTGCAGGAGCTGGCAGACCTCGGGACTTCCTGTCCGGACCATTTCCTTCGTACCAAGATTCGCCCATTGGTGTTGCCGCTCGACCCGACGCAACCCAACGTGGATAAGTTGATTGACGGCATTGATGCCGCGCTCGCGGCCTATCGGGCCGACTATACGGCCTACTATGAGCGCTGCAAGCGGCCCGACAGCCCCGCGATGAGAGATCCCAATCCTGTGGTGTACCTCATTCCGGGTGCGGGCATGCTGACCTTCGCAAAGGATAAGACCACCGCCAGGCTCGCGGCCGAGTTCTATATCAACGCCATCAACGTCATGCGCGGCGCCTCCGAAATCGACACGTATGTCGGTCTGCCCGAGCAGGAAGCGTTCGACATCGAATACTGGCTGCTCGAGGAGGCTAAACTCAAGCGTATGCCGCAACCCAAGCCGCTGGCGGGTCGCATCGGCTTCGTGACAGGCGGCGCCGGTGGAATAGGACTTGCGGTCGTAAAGCGGCTGCTGAATGAGGGGGCGTGCGTCGTGCTCGCTGACATCGATCAGGAAGCGCTCGAGTCCTCAACCCAGGAACTCCAGAAGCGGTATTCTGCCGATTCCTTCGCTGCCATTCAGGTGGATGTCACCGACGAATCTGCCGTGACGGCCGCCCTGGAACGTACGCTGGTGAACTTTGGCGGCATTGACATACTGGTTTCAAACGCCGGCATCGCCTCCTCCGCCGCCTTTGAAGATACCAGTCTGGAGCTATGGAATCGGAACCTCTCCGTACTCGCTACCGGATACTTCCTCGTAAGCCGTACGGCTTACCGGATTCTGCTCAAGCAACAACTACCGGGCAGCATCGTGTTTGTGGGCAGCAAGAATGCACTCGCCGCGTCTGCCAATGCCGCGGCCTATTGTTCGGCGAAAGCGGCGGAGTTGCACCTTGCGCGCTGTCTCGCGCTCGAGGGCGCCCCGCACGCCATTCGCGTCAACGTCGTCAATCCGGATGCGGTGCTTCGGGGCTCCAAGATCTGGAGCGGACAGTGGCGCGCCGAGCGCGCCGATGCGTACAATTTGAAGGAGGAAGAGCTCGAAGAGTTCTATCGGTCCCGCAGCATGCTGAAGCGTGGCGTGTATCCCGAGGACATCGCCGAAGCGGTGTATTTCTTCGTCTCGGATTTATCGTCGAAATCGACCGGCAACATTCTCAATGTCGATGCAGGCAATGCGTCTGCGTTCACGCGCTGATCGAGCCTGACGTTTCATTTGGTTCTATAGTTTCTTGCGGAAGGAGCCTGTTGTGCCAACGTTTTCGGCCATCGCCTCGCAGCTTGCAGAACAGGCCATCGAGCTTCCCTCGTGGGCTTTTGGCAACTCGGGCACCCGTTTCAAGGTATTTGCGCAGCCGGGCGTTCCGCGGGATCCCTTCGAGAAAATTGCGGACGCAGCGCAGGTCCATAAGTACACCGGAATTGCTCCAAGCGTGGCGCTACACATCCCCTGGGATAAGGTCGAGAGCTTCACGGCGCTGCGAAAGCATGCCGAAGACCATGGTATTGCCCTGGGCACGATCAACTCCAATACCTTTCAGGACGATGAGTTCAAATTAGGCAGTATCACGCATTCTGACCGGCGTATTCGGCAAAAGGCCATCGATCATCACTTCGCCTGCATCGATATCATGCATGAGACCGGATCTCGCGACCTCAAGATCTGGCTGGCGGATGGAACGAATTACCCGGGACAAGATGACATGCGGGCGCGTCAGGATCGCCTCGCCGATTCTCTGAAAGAGATCTACGGCCGACTGCACCATGGGCAGCGGCTCGTCTTGGAATATAAGTTCTTTGAGCCGGCGTTTTATCATACCGACGTGCCGGACTGGGGCACCGCCTATGCGCATGTTTCCTCGCTTGGCGAGAATGCGGTGGTCTGTCTCGACACGGGACACCATGCGCCGGGCACCAATATTGAATTCATCGTCGCAACCCTCCTGCGACTGAAGAAGCTTGGGTCGTTCGACTTCAACTCGCGCTTTTACGCCGATGATGATTTGATCGTCGGTGCCGCAGATCCATTTCAGCTTTTCCGCATCCTATTCGAGGTCATCAGAGGCGGAGGCTATGGGAAGACTTCTCAGGTCGCTTTCATGCTGGACCAATGTCATAACATCGAGAGCAAGATACCAGGCCAAATTCGCTCAGTCCTCAACGTTCAAGAGATGACCGCGCGAGCACTTCTGGTCGATCGCCCGGCACTCGAACGAGCACAGCGAGCGGGTGACGTAATGGAAGCGAATGAGGTCTTCATGGACGCGTTCTACACGGATGTTCGCAGCGATCTGGCGGCATGGCGGGAATCCCGGGGTCTACCGGCCCAGCCGTTGTCCGCATATAAATCGAGCGGGTACAGCGAACGCATTGCGACTTCACGCCTTGGAGGGATGCAAGCAGGATGGGGGGCATAACCAGCATCCCGACTCGGACGAGAGGTGCATGTAACCGGTCAGCATAGGCGGAAAACCCTTAAGTCAGCGTTTCCCAGCCAGGGTTTCCCTATGATAGGCTATGCAGACGGTGTGTTCGACGGATCGAATGACGCGGGTCTTTCGATAAGAACATTAAAAATGGTGCGACAGGATGTCTGGGATCGAGAAGATCGTTGACCGGCAGATCGCAACCCGCTCCGCAGTGAGCGTTGAGACCGTGCGCACTCAAACCGAGTCAGTCTTCCAAAAGACCGGTACCCACCGTCAAGCGGAGCTGACCGCGCTACTCGCGGGACTTCCGAAGATTCCCCTTCGTTAGCGCCCCCCACACTGTGAAGGAAGAAGAACTCTCGAACCTCATATCCTCCGTTTACGATGCTGCGCTCGACCCGACGCAATGGCCGCGGCTGGCGCAAATGTTGGCGCAATCATTTGGTGCGGAAAGCAGTGCGATTTTTCAGCTCAATCTTACCCAAGGCTCCGCTGCTCTCATGGGAATTACGAGGAATTTCGACGCAAAGGCCATGAGCGAGTATGAGGCCTACTATCATCAGAAGGATCTATGGGCAATCGCAATGTCCAAATCGGCGGCCGGTCGAGCGATGCTCGGCACTGACATCTTAGGAGAAGCCGAATATCTCAACAGCGAGATTTTCAATGATTTTGCAAAGCGCATTGAAATGTTCTGGTTCGTGGGAAGTGTGGTGGTGCTGGAAAAGCAGTTCATGGGTGCGATCGGCATACATCGGCCTCACCGCGCACGCGCCTTCGAGGCGGACGACAAACACCAACTCGACAGGCTGTTACCCCACCTGTCGCGGGCAATGCTGCTTCAACGGAGACTCCAAGGTCTTACCCAGGACAACCGGATTGCCCTCGACGCATTGGAAAAACTCTCGGTCGGCATGATCGCTGTCGATGCTCAGGCGACGGTACTGTTTGCCAATCCTACGGCTGAGCGGCTGCTGCGTGCCGGGCTGGGACTCACCTGCCGCCTAGGCTGCCTCGGTGCCTCCGATCCGACCAAGGACGGCGAGCTGCGGCATCTGATCCGTCAGGCCGGTCTAGCCGCACTCGGCAGATCGAGCGAGACAGGTGGAGTGCTCGCCTTGCCCCGGCCCGAGGGACGCCCTCTGTCCCTGCTGGTATGCCCCCTGCGTCCGCACGCGCTGACCCTAGGAGCCTCTGTCCCCGCGGCACTGCTCATTTTCAGCGATCCCGACGCCGGCCCATCCACGTCAACGCAGGCGCTGATTGAGGTCTACGGTCTCACTCCCGCCGAGGCCAGACTGATGGCCGCCTTGGTTGAACGGAGAACGCCTGGAAGACTATGCGGACCGTCAGGGGATCAGCATCAACACCGCCAGGACACAGTCAAAACAAATTTTTGCCAAGACCGGCCACGGCCGTCAGGCCGACCTCGTCCGCGAGGTCCTCGCCAACCCGGCGCTCAGGGTAACAAACCGGACTCCCAACGGCTCGTCCGAACTAAGGTGACTGAGGATAGTGGGGAATTGCCTGACTAAGGCAAACCCACGGCTGTGCACTGGATGTCCAGATGTCTAGCATCGGCTGAAACTCCGACGGATTGTCCAGCGTGGCAAATCGGATGGACATTACTCCCGGCGCAACCTGGCCGCTCGTGAACAGAGGAGAGCCACAATCGGAGCAAAAGCTGCGAGTCGCGAAACTGCCGCTGCCGGCGAGAACCAAATATGTCTTGGGCATCCCGGTGATCGCTATGTCCGACACCCGCACGATGAAGCCGGAGGCAAAAGGAGCGCCACTGGAGCGTTGGCAGTCCAGGCAGTGGCAGTTGAGCATCGCGACTGGTCCGTGCGAGCACACATAGCGAATTGATCCGCATGCACACCCGCCGGAGAAGGGAGCAGTCATATTGCAGTTTCCTCCAGCCGCCTATGTCTACGTACAGTCTAAATTACCCCTCCGGCATACACCAAATGGGTGATGCCTAGAGCGTTTGGTGTGGGTAGTGTCCCCTACCGTCAGCTTAACAACAGTCAACGATGGTCGGCATCGAGCTGACGCAAAGTTGGCGCAGCTGAATAACAACTATTCCGCCGAACGTCCGCTCTAAACAGGGTATGCGAGGGTTACATGACCGTGACAAGGATTGCATTGATGATCAAGGGTTCGATGCTGGTAATCGCAGCGACGATGCTGGCGGCCTGCGGCGACGGATCGAGCGGATCCGGCGCCGCCGCTCAGGTCAGTGTCCCGAATGTCGTCGGCGATACGCAGGCCGCCGCGACGACCGCGATCACGGGGGCCAAACTGACCGTCGGGGCGGTGACTCAGGTATCGAACGCCACTGTTGCCAAGGGAAACGTCATCAGCGAGACGCCAGCCGCGGGGACCAGCGCGGCGAGCGGCTCGGCGGTAGCCCTCGTCGTTTCCAGTGGCCCCGTGACGTACGCGATCGGCGGAACGCTGATCGGCCTCGCCCCGAGTGCCACCGTGCGTGTTCTCAATGGCTCGGACAACGCCGCGGTCTCGGCCAACGGTTCCTTCACCCTTCCGACAGGCGTAGTCAGCGGCGGAACTTACAGCGTCACAGTCGGGGCACCGACCAGCACCCAAACCTGCGCCGTGCAGAATGGATCCGGGACCCTCGCTTCGGCCAAGGTCACGAATGTCGTGGTCTATTGCACCTATAACGTCAATGCGGCCACCCTGAAGGCCACCTTTACCGGCGTAGGGCTGTTGCTCGACGACGTGGTGAACAGTGTGAGCTATCCCTTTGACGTCCTGGGTGCGGATACCTTTGACGGCATCAGCGCGAGCAGTTCTACCGATACGGTAAATTTCGCAGGGACGATTGCGACAGGCCAGACGCTGATCGGAACCTACGCCGTGACGACCGCAAACGGGATCCCCTCCTATACCGACAACGGCTCGGGCCTGGGGGGCATTGCGGGCGCGAACGGCGATGCCGTTGTCGAGGTTGTGGGCATGGCCAGCGGAACCCAACCGGCAATCTATGTGGACGTACTACCCGACGCGACCGCCACAACGGATTCTGTCAACGGTAATTACGCGAAGGTCAGCCTCTCCGCCCAACCGAGTACGGGGGACATCACAGCCAGCGAGGGCAACATCACGGTGACCAATGGCACCATAACCGGCACTCAGACATCCAATGCGGCGGGAACAATCAGTACCGGTAATCTGGTCAGTGGGCAGTTTACTGTCGCGAGCGGCATCGTAACCTTGCCCGGGGACGGCGCCGGTGCCGTCAGCGCTGACGGCGACCTGGTCGTCGTGGCGGATACGAACTCGGGCGACAATCCCAACATCTTGGTACTGGTCGCGCAGGGGAGCGGAGTCACTCAGGCAACCTTTGAGGGCGTCTATAGCGTGGCGCAATACGGCGGACTTTCGATCACCGCGGCATTCGGCAAGGCAATCACGCTGTTTGCGTACGGCGATGGAACCTACAGCATCATCTTCACCAAGAATGCTCAGGGAACCATCACGACGAATAACAAGGACAGCGGAACCTATACGGTGGCGGCCGATGGGACACTCACGCTCACCGATTCCGAGGGCAATATATACAACGGTGCGATCAGTGCGGACGGCAATGCGCTGGTTCTCGGCAGCGTTACGAGCAATGAGTCGCCGGCGATCTTTGTGGGTGTCCGCCAGTAAGCTACGGACGGCGTCTCCGCCGATACCCCCGAACACGATGAGGTGATCGCTAACGCGGGGATCGCGGGGCTCGTCCCATGAGCCCCACCGTTCATCCTGCGCTCCGCCGCTACCCGCCAGGCCACTCCATCACGAGATTGTAGGCATTGACCGAGCCTATGCCGCTCGGAAAATCCCAACCTACATTAGTGATATACGCCGGGTCGGATTCGCTGTCTGACATTGAAGAAATCCCGTACTTGTCGCCTTTCTCCCGGAAGCAGTCATAGTCCGTACCCTGGAATTTTTTGCAGGCGCCGACGATATCGCCCTGCGTCACGTCATAGAAGATGCAATTGTTGCCAGTCTTCGCCACCGTGGCGGAATTGCACGCCGCTGATCCTTTCTTACCGTACTCGCTTTTCGCCAAAGCGTAGTACACCGTATTGGGATTGCCCCAGCGGCTCTTGGTCTTTTGATCCACCAGCGCCTGGATACCCGCCATGATGGGTGACGATACCGATGTGCCCCCGAAGCCAGCCCAAGTGCTCGGCGCGCCGGTGCAGTTGAATCCGCCGCCGACATTCAGATCCGGATTGGACCAGCACACTACGTAGTAAGCGTCAAAGATGCCATTAGAAGCGAACAATGATACATCGGGGATGTCGCGCACCCCGTCGTTGGGATTTCCGAACAGTCCGCTCTGCCACTGCGGCTTCGGATAGCCCACGCAGCTGCCGCCGACGACGCCCGCGACTGCCGGGGAGCCTAGGGCGCAGCCGCTGGGTCCGCCACTACCGCCGAAGGCGTTCAAAAAATAGTTTAACGGATTCGTGCTGGTGGTGACTTCGGTCGAGTTGCAAAACACGGCTGGGGTGGTTCCGCCATAGTAAGCGCTCAGCAGAGTACTGGCGCATGATCCGTTCCACGGAATCTCTTGTATATATGAGAGCGCGGAACTGAACGTGGCACTGTTGGTCGCGCTCCAGTAGATGGATGGTTCTACGCCTAAGGCGGTGTAGCCGAAATCCAATCCGCCCACCGATACATTGTAGGGCGTCGAGGTAAATCCGCTGACGCCGATGCCGTGCTTCGCCACGTTGCCGTTGTCGGCGCTCATCGCGTCCTCATCGCCGGAGGAAACGAATACTGACACGCCCTCCGCCGCCGCTTGTTGATAAGCAAGGTAATAGGTCAGGTTGGCACTCTCGCCGTTGACCGTTTCGGCCTCGCCGTAGCTGATGCTGACTACTGAGGGCAGCGGGCCGTTCGACCCGCCGAGCGTGTTGACCAATGCGATCAGCCCGCCGAATGTCGTCGTCGTATCTTCGCACGCCGCCAGCACGATGGTCGCATCCGGCGCCGCCGCGGAGGCCCACTCCACGTCGATGATGGCTTCACCATCATCGCCATAACCCGGATCTTTTTTCTTGCCCTGGAATCCCGGGTTTGTGCACGGGATACCGCCCGACGGGCTGACTTGACTCAGTGACCCCGCGGAATACTTCTTTAAACCGAACGTGTCGCGGAAGACCGCCCAATCGCTGGTGGTATAGAGATACGTATCTTCTACTACCATGATCGTCTGGCCCTTTCCGGTGTATCCCGCGTCGAACAACCGCTTTAGGTTGTAAATCGTGGCAATGTCGCCGGCGACCAGCGCGTGGACGGTACCGTTCGTGGTGGTAAAGGTGTAGCCCGGCTTAGATCGCGGCACGAGCTGCCCCTTTGGACGGAAATCGTGCAGCGACACGACTCCCGCTACCGCCGGTGCGAGTGCAGTCGGAATTTTTGGATCGCTGGCATTCGCGATATGCGACACGCCGTCCACGAGATAGTGATGTATTTCGGTGCGAAACGCTTGACTCACCTGAGCGGCCGTTCCGCTGAAGTCGATGAGCATGCCGCTTGGCGTCACGTCGTTCACCGTCAAGCCTTGCGATTGCAGCCAACGCGTCACTGTGGCCACGTCTTCGCTGGCAACACCGTAATGTGCCGCGAACTCTTGCGGGGTGAGCCACTGGTGAAAACTCTCCGACTGCGGGTTGTGCAACTCGTCGATCAGTTGAGTCAACGCCGTTTCTCGTTCGGGCGTGCGCTTCAACTGCAGCAGCATGTGCTGCATCGGCATTGAACCTTCAACTGCGCCCTGGTCATTGGCCGCGTTCGCTTCGGGACGCGTATTTCCGGCGAGTACGGTTAGGTTCGCCTCATTGACGGCACTTACGATCGCTTGTTTCGGAAATCCGCTTGGTACGGCCAAGACGGCTGATGCGACCAGCATCGAGCAGACGCTGGCAAATGCCAATGAGATTGACTTCATGATTCACCCCTATGGTTTTTATGATCGATCGGCAATCGCAATCGGTACCCAATCCTATAGCGACTCCACGCGCGAGTCACGCGGCCCGATGAAGTGACGATACGGCGCATGTGTCGAGCATCAGGCCGCTCGCACCACCATGTGATCCGTTATGCGAAGCTGCGGTGCAGCAAATCACCGCAGCCCTAATCGCCTCGCGGCGCTGCTGGCCGATGCGGGATTGTGATCAAAGAATGAAACTCGCCAAGATCAGGGCGAGTAATCATCATCGATCCCTCTATCCACCTCTCGCTTCTTATCATTCGGTTCGATGTTCCGCGAAGCGCTCCAGCGATCTGTCAATGAGTTCGTGCAGCGCGAGCACTCGCTCGACGCCCAGCAACTCGTTGAGCTCTCCTGTGCGGTCTTCCACCGGCGCTGCGCTTCGGCGCGTTTCTCGCGTCCGGCCTCCGTGATGGCGACGAGGTGGCTGCGCGAATAGGCACCCGAAACGACCGTGATATACAATAGCCGTAGGGTTCAACCGCGGAGTCGCCCGTGACCGCCGAAACAAGCCAAACACCTACGCTGCGCTGCTTGACTCGGCGCTCGGGTGCGCCGTACAGAGCACGCTACCCGCTGGGTATTCGTACACGACCGTGAAGCTTGGCATGAATATCGTGCGTGCCGCGAGGACCTGAACATGAAACTCCAAGATGCCATCGTACTCATCACCGGTGCCAATCGTGGCATCGGACTCGCCTTCGCCGAGGCTGCATTGGCGCGTGGTGCACGCAAGGTATATGCCGGCGCTCGCAAGCCCTCCTCCATCAGCACTCCAGGCCTCGTCCCCGTGAAACTCGATGTCGCATCGGATCAGGACGTGGCCGCTGCCGCGCAGATCTGCAGTGACGTCACCCTCGTCATCAATAATGCGGGGATTGCACGACCGGGTGGTCTTCTCAACCCTGAGGCCAGTGATGCCGCCCACGCGCAATTCGACACGAATGTCTTCGGAATATTGCGCATGACACAGGTTTTCGCCCCGGTGCTTGCCAAGAACGGTGGGGGCGCTTTTCTCAACGTGTTATCCGCGGCCAGCTGGATCAACAGCGGTGCCATGACCGCCTACGCCGTCTCTAAGGCGGCCGCCTGGAGTCTGACCAATGGTCTGCGCAACGAATTGCGCCAGCAGGGAACCCAGGTCCTCGGGCTGCACGTCGGCTTCGTCGAGACCGATCTGACCCGCGGCCTGGACGTCGTCAAGGTCTCCCCGCAGAGCGTGGTCAACGCCGCCTTCGACGCTCTGGAGGCCGGCGCGAGCGAGGTGCTCGCCGACGAGCGCGCCCGGACGGTCAAGCGGGGTTTGACCGCCGAGCCACCGATCTATCTATAACGAATAATATCGTGACGGGACTTGGCGGGCCGCGCCGGGCGAGGCGCACGGATTTACTCCACGAGCCCGGGACAACGTCAGTGTCGTGTGCTGGCGAGTTGCGTCAGTATCTGATGAGCTACCGTCACTCGGTCCTCTATGGGGTAGCTCTTGTTGGCTAGAAGGACGATCCCGATTTGCTTTTCCGGAATGAAAGCCACATACGCGCCGAAGCCGTTCGTCGATCCGGTTTTGTCGATCAAAACATCCTTCCGAGGGTCTTGCGGCGGCGTTAATTGGGTGACCGGCGTCGCGTCGAAGATCATTGCGGGAGAGTTTCCTTCCAGTAGCGTCTTCAGCTCGACCGGATAGGGATACTGCTCCCATATCAAGTCTTGAGTCATGCCCTCCGCCTGGAAGTAGCCGATGTGCGTATTCGTGATCGCACGCTGCAGCTTCTCATCCAGCCTGATCATATTCATATTGGCTTCTACGAAGCGGATCATGTCGGCGGCGGTAGTTCTGACCCCGTAAGTCTCGGAGGACAGAACCCCGGCGGTCATTCTGATCGGCGCGTCGTCCTTGGTGTAGCCCTGGGCATAGTCAGCCAATTTAGCTTCCGGAATATTGATAAAACTGCTCTTCATACCGAGCATGGGGAACAGGAGATTTTCCAGCAGCGCGGGAAAGTCTTGATTCATGCTCTTTGCCGTTATCAAGCCAAGCATTCCAATGCTAGGATTCGAGTAGGTTCTGTATGCGCCTGGCGCATAGGCAGGCCGCCACTGCTCGAAATACTTCATCAGTTGATTATTGTCATTGATATTTTCAGGGACCTGCAGTGGGAGACCTCCCGGCGTATGCGTACCCAAATTAAGGAGACTCACATCACCGAACTTACTGCCCTGCAGGGAGGGTAGGTACTTGCTGGTTTTGTCGGATAAAGAGAGTTGGCCGTTGACCTGTGCATAGGATGCCAGCGTCGCCGTGAATGTCTTGCTAATGGAACCTACTTCAAAGAGTGTAGCGTCCGTTACAGGCTTCCGGGTTTCCCTGGAGGCCACACCATAGTCGAATACGTAAGCCTGTCCCCCGACGGTGATGCCGGCTGCCATTCCGGGAATATTGTATTTCCTCATCGCCGGCTGGATCGCCATGTCCGCAATGCGCTTGACCTCATCGTGCTGATCATCGGCGGCATGACCGATGACTGCGGATACGCAGGTGGCAAAGAGGACAAGCGTCAAGATGCTCAGAGTTCTATATTTCATGGCGTGGTGATTAAGCGTACGTAGATCTGTGCTTACTTCTTCTTGGCCGCCCGTTGAGCGCGCGCTGCGGAGTTGGCTGCCACCGCGGCGCGGATGAGTTGCTTGAAGGCGGCTTCATTGATCTTCTCCCCTTCACGGAGGTCGATCGCACGCCGCGTGTTCCCTTCCAGACTGGAATTGAAAAGCTTCTTCGGATCCTTGATGGCGGCTCCGCGAGCGAAGGTGAGCTTCACCACCTGCTTGTACGATTCCCCTGTGCAGACGATGCCGTCATGGGACCAAACGGGGACTCCCCTCCATTTCCACTCCTCCTGGATGTCGGGGTCGGCATCGTGGATGAGCTGGCGGACATGAGCGAGGGTCTCTCCCCGCCAGTCCCCCAGATCTTGAATCCGCTGGGTGATGTTCGCTGAGGCGGTCTCGGCATTCGGAAGAGATGTCATGGGTCCATTCCTTTGAGTATGCCTTCGAGGCGATCAAACCTATTTTGCCACAAGCGGCTCAGGCTTGTTCCTGGCACCTTTCAGTGAGGTGCCGATCTGCAACTGGTCGATCAGCGGGTATTTGCCCGAACGTCCCGTACCTATCTGCGAGAAGTTCGGATAATCGGTATAGCCCTCGGCCCCTGCGCCATAAAACGTCTTGCGGTCGTAGATGTTCAGCGGGGTGCCGGCCAGCAGGCGACCGGGCAGATCAGGATTGGCGAGAAACCACCGCCCAAAGGCCACCAAGTCATAGATGCCGTCTGCCACCGCAGCTTCCGCCGTCCTTGGCGTGAATCCGCCGGCGCCGATCAGCATGCCGCGGTACATCTTGCGAAACCGTGTATTGCGCAGCGGCTGGGTCTGCGAGCCATCGGCCTCGGGCGCCAGCGAGAGCGCGCCGACACGGGGCTCGGTCAGCATCAGATAGGAGAGCGGAAAGTCATTGAGTCCGGCTACCGCATGCTCATACAACTGCTCGGCATCCGAAGAGAATGCACCGAAATACATCTGGTAGAGCTTGCCCGTCGCCGGATCGATTGAAGTCGGCGACAGGCGCACACCGACTCGGCCAGGCCCCAGGTCGTGGACCAGCGCGGCGATGACCTCGAACAGGAATCGGCAGCGATTCTCGATCGAACCGCCATAACGATCTGTCCGCCGGTTGATGCCGTCGCAGAGAAACTGTTCGACCAGATAGCCGTGCGCAGCGTGCACCTCGACAAAGTCGAACCCTGCCAGAACGGCATTTCTCGCGGCACGACGATAGTCATCGATCACGCGCGCGATCTCATCGGTTTCCAGCGCCCGGGGTTCCGCCGCCGGCTGGTCCCAACTATAGTCACCGCCCTCTTGCCCCGGACACAGGGCCGTGGCCGAAGAGGATACTGACGGCAGCTGTGCTCCGGTACCCCGCACTATCGGATGATCGCCGATTCCCGGCTGCGCCACCCGGCCGGCATGCAACAGCTGGCAGGAGATCAGCGCGCGCTGGTCATGCACGGCGTCCACCACTTCGCGCCAACCTTGCGTTTGGATATTGGTCCAGATGCCCGGTACATGTCCGCCACCCTCGCGAACAGCCGAGTAGATCGTCCAGACCGGCGTTGCTTCGGGTGAGATGTGCGTGGCCTCGGTGATCAGCAGGCCGCCCGGTGAAGCGCGTTGCGCATAGTAAAGCGCCGTTTGTTCGGTGGGTGCGAGGGTGGCATAATCGGCCCTGGTCCGGGTCATCGGCGCCAGAACGATCCGATGTGCCAAATCATGGGCCCCCAGTTTGCAGGGCCTAAACAGCGCAGCTACTTCTGCCAGAACGCACTCGCCAGCAAGTCTCCGTCGATCCCCGCGTTCTCTTTGCTGCCCGTCGCATAGCGATACAACGCCGCCGTGTAAATGGCATGCAGCGTCGTGCTCACGAGGCCGACGATGACCATCGCGAGCACGAAAAATATCATCGCCAGGGCGATCGTTCCGAACGCATGTGTCGATTCCGCGGTACACACCAGGAGCGCGGCGAGTCCGACGACGGGAATCGCCACGACAGCCACTCCCAAATTGATACCGCCGTTGCCGATCAGATTTTCCCCCCAGTTGCGCCTCAGAAGCTCGAAGCTGCGCGAGATTGCTTCGACCGGGCCGACGCTCTCTTCTATCAGTACCGGCAGCACCATCGCCGTCGCCAGCGTCCAGCCCGCACCGATGATGGCGATCACGATACGGCCGACGAACCCTACCCTCTCCTCGATCGCACGCAGAATGGCGCCCACCGTAGCCGCGATGATGGCGTAACCAACAATGGCGGGTAGGTTGGCGAACGCCATCCGCAGCCCGTCACCGACGCTGGCCGACTCGCCGTCGAGTCGCTTGAGCGCCACGCTGATCAGTGCCGAATTGAAGAACATCATCACCGTATAGCTGACGACGTAGAACCCGTACATCGTGATGTAGAACAGCAGCCGGTTGGTGTGCGTGGTGTTACCAGCCATCGAGACAGGTTGCAGGCTGTGGTACAGCGCGAACACCGGCATCGCAAAGGAGCCGAGCAGGACCAACAGGGCTGCCGAGGATAGTAGTGGAAACACTAGCAGCGCCGGGTCTTCCTTGAGCACATCCCAACACTGGCCGGCGAGCGACCAACTGCGAGCGATCTTGTCGAACATGGATCAACCCTCCGTAGACGTCCGAATATTGCGCCATAAATCAGCCGCTTGTGCGCGGTATTTACAGAAAGTGTGAAGCAGCCACCCCTATTGGACCCCTGCCGATCGACGGGAATTGGTGGGCGCCCGCCCCTAGCGACCGGGAGCGGGGTGACCGCTTCGCATCAGCGGACCCGCAGCACCCGTCAGATCCAAGTAGTGGTCCGGTGGAACGGTACAACCGTCGGCCTCGAGAGAAAGCATCGCGGCTCCCACAGGCAAGTTGGCCGCGTGTGACTCCAACTTGAACACCGCCGTGCCCTCGTCCACCTCGTCGAACATGGCCACATAGAGCATATTGACGTGAGCTGCCAACAACTGCCGAATCGTGCTCCATTCCAACCGGCCGCAATCGCGGGGGATTTGATTGGCAGGGGCCGTACGGCCATGGTCCAAGCGCGACAGGTTGGACCACGAAAAGCCGGGGAAGACTACCGGCAGATAGCCAATGCCCAGGCGGTGGGTTTCTTCAAGATCAGGGACGACGCGCCGCGCGACGAATTCTGCCGCGCCGCTCACGTCATGGTAACGGCCCGTAGACCACGGGCTCAGAATGTCGAATTGGCGGTATACCGCCGCCCAGGCACGCTCCCGTTTTGAGGAACCTTCCAAAGTGCGCCATTCGGGTGGAACGCCGCCAATCAGCGTGACTGCTTCAAGAGTATCCCGGCCCCCCTTGAGGTGCTCTTGCAGTTCGGATACTTCCTTCGGACTACCCGGTCGGTCGAGAAACCCAAATCCCCACAATTCCAGCACCGGCTTCCCATGCTCATGAAGATATTCAGAGCCCGCTGTGACGTGCAGATCGGCCGTCAAATGGCGCCAGTCGCGCTCGATATCTTGCGTCACCGTCGCGGAATTGCCGCCGGAGACATCATAGGTCACATAAAAAACCCGCCCATGATGCTCAGCCGCTGCAACCTCGTTGGCGAGTAGATGATCGGCGCGCGCGCGTGCCTGAGGCTGCGTGGTATTGACGATGAAACGCTGTACCGCGGCTCCGTCGATTCCGTGTTCGGCCATCCATCGAAAGTGCAGATCGACCGCGCCGAAGTATTGCGCCGAATACAGCGAAATGCGCCGGCCGTCCGGGCGCCTAAGGTCGGTTTCACAGAGCGAGTCGGGTGGATACTCCGTCATATCGGGTAGCAATTCCACTCGCAGGTGCGCTGCGTCGGGAACGTTGCCGCTAAACCAATGGATCCAAGAGGTATTTCCTGCGAAATCGCCGGGACAGCCGAACCAACCTTGGTATCCGGCGATGACCTTTCCCGAAAGACCGCTCGCCGCATTGGAGCGATTATCCGCTTCGCTCGACCCACCACCCTGGCCGCTCGACACAAGCGCGAGCATCAGCGTCGCGGCAAGACCGCATCGCGCGACGACGCTGGCGTCAGTCAACGCCAGCGTCAATTGTTGACCGTCACCTCTCCGGAACAAGAGTGATCAGGGCGTTCATCTTCGGCGTTCCGATGCCCGTGGCCATATCGTATCCGGGCGTGCTTGGGAATAAACCGTTGTTGTTGGTTTTTTGCCCGATTCCGGTGATGTCATTGAAATAACCGTGATAGTCCAGGTTATACAGCGCATAGAGCAGCGGGTTGGCGTTGCCGATCCGGCCACGCCACAAACCATCGTGGTCCGCGATGATCGCCGACCAGAACGGCGACGATAGGCTGGTGCCGCCGATGGCGAACCATCCGGGAGGAGTTTGTAATCCGCTGAAGGTGCCACAAACGCTGAAGGGGGTGGACGAGTCGCCGGTGCAGTATTCAGCGTAGCCCGTGTAGGGGTCGGCATTGGCGGAGATGTCCGGAACCTCCCGGCACGGCCTTCCTTTGCCGGCCAGCACGCATTGCGTCGTGCCGTTACCATACGTCGTGTAAGGATTGGTGATGCCCGGGCCGAACTGGTAGACCGGCCGGCCCCAGAATTGACTGTTGCCGCCGCCTGCTGCGCCGGTTTCGCCGCACCAGAAGGACCCTGGGAAATTGCCTTCATCCGCGCTCGCATTGCACAGATTGTCGACATTCCACACGCTCTCCACTCCGGCCGGGTAGCTTGGATTCGGGTTCGTGCCTGGATTGTCCGATTCGAAGGAAGTACCACCAACGCTCGTGACCCATGGTTGGCTCGAGGGGTCGAGAACGTTGACGATGGTTGTTCCATCGCTCCTGATGCACTCGAAAGCGCCGGTGTCGCCGGAGGAACTGAACACGCTCTGTCCTTGAAGCGCCATCTGTTCGAAGACCAGGTTCTCGGCTTGGACATACGCAGCGGTCACGTCATTCTCGCATTCGTCCCAGCTCGAGCTGACGACATCGGCCCTGTTGTCATTGGCGATCCGCGTGTACTCATCCAGCTCGGTTTGCCCGGTGAAATCGTTCGGAGCGTTGTAGACGAGGATATTCCGTGCGTTCGGTGCTATCGCGAGCTGCATCTCGATGTCGGCGTCAACCTCGATGTCGCCGGAGTACCCATTGAAGGATGGGGGACAGGTATCACCCGCCGGGCAGATGGGGCTGAGCGGACCGCCATCCACAGTGATGTCGACGAGCGGCGGTGTATAGGGCGCGCCGTAGAAGAAATGTGCCCAGGTCTCGATATCGGAATGTTGATAGGCGGAAAGCTCGAACACCGCCAGGTTGACGCCGGCTCCCCTGCCAATCGCGCCCAGCTTCGGCGCGCCATAGAACGAATTGGCCTGCGACGGCGTCAGGCCGTTGCATCCGGGTCCGCCCCCATAACCGTAGGCAAATCCCGTGCCGTCGTTGACCAGCGCGAAAAGCTGGGCGGTGGTTACGTAGGCCGTCTCGCAGCTTGGAGTCGGCGGCGCCTTTTTCATACCGAACGCGTCCGGAGATTGCCTGTGCAGCTGAGATTGAGGGCGCACGGTATTCGTAAGACCGACGACGCCGAGAACACCCGCGGCCACACTCGCCGGCATCTGAACCGCCGCAGCGTTTGAAAAGTAAGCGATCCCCTTTCGATTGCGGTACGTGCGCAGCGTGGTCTTGAATGCCGCTGCTACCGCGCTGCTCGTTCCGCTAGCGCGCACGACAAACACAGATGAAGATTGTTCCACTTCCAACCCGCTTGCCCGCAGATACTCGGTGACCGCGGCGATCTGTGCATTGCTTGGGGCAAAACGCGAGTTGAACTCTCCCGTCCCCAGCCATTGATGATAGCTCGCACTGTTCGAGTCATAGAGATTTGCCAATAGGCTGGACAGCTCCGCTTGATTGCTCGGTGCCAGGACCACATCGACCGTCATTTGTGGGCTGCTGAGTTCGCCCGTGTCGGCATCGACCGTCGGCCGGGCGCTGCCGGGAATCGCCGATAAACCACTGTCTGCGGCTTGCAATTGAGACGGCGTGAATCCGACTAGAACGAGCACGCCGAAAAGAACACTGAGTAGTCTTTTCATCGTTTTTCTCCCCAAAGAAGTTTTTATAAGTTAGAAATGATTTGCTTGTTGTTTTTAAGATTTCTACACCCTTAGGGGATTCTGGGCAAATATTCCAGCCATTTGAGGGAATGCGATCTTGTGCATTGCGGTGCAACAGCGCCAAGCCATCAGTGAGCTTCCCGCCTTCGCGAATACCTAAGCCTCGTGGCCGCATTTCGCGACGAGAACCACGATTGAGCGTGGTCCTACCGTGAATGTCTCTGCCTGAACCGCCACCGCGTCCTCCCAGGCGCAGCTGTCATACGGCGAATCGCGAAAGGTATTTACACAGCACCGCCACGAGATGTGGCTCTGTTTGAGCGGCGGAATCGCAAATGCGAGAGCTTCCCAGAAGGCGTTGATCATCAGATGCAGAACGACTCCGTCGGTTTCGAGATGCATCGTGGCCGCGAGGCTGTGAGACGTGTCTCGCCAGTCCGGCTCGCCCAACGTGACGCCGTGCCATTCAACTGGGTGACGTGCGATGAGCTCGTTCAACGTCATGTCATAGCGCTCCAGCGGAAGCGTGCGCGCCGTACGGAAGGTGACCAGCTGCCGGACGAATCGATGAATTTCCGCATGCCGCTCGACTGCGGACCAGTCGAACCAGGTGGTTTCATCATCGAGGCAGTATGCGTTGTTATTGCCCCGCTGACTGCGCCGGACCTCATCGCCCATGAGCAGCATCGGGGTGCCGGTCGCGAGCAGCGTCAGCACGAGGAAATTCTTGACCTGCCGGTTGCGCAGCTGCTCAATCTCGGCGTCTTGCGCCGGTCCCTCGGCGCCACAGTTCCAACTGTGATTCACATTGCTTCCGTCGCGGTTGTCCTCGCCGTTCGCCTGATTGTGCTTTTCGTTATAGGAAACCAGGTCATTCAGCGTGAAACCATCGTGACACGCCACGAAATTGATGCTCTGTTCAGGCTCACGATTCTGCCCGCCATAGATGTCCGGACTGCCGACGAGGCGGCACGCGAGGCGGTGTACTGTCTGATCGTCGCCCTTGAGGAATCGGCGCACATCGTCGCGAAACGAGCCGTTCCACTCCTTCCACGCGTCGCCGGGGAAGTGCCCGACTTGGTTGAGACCCACCGCGTCCCACGCTTCCGCGATCAGCTTGACGTTGGCGAGCACGGGGTCGGACTCGATGTCCAGCAGCACCGGAGGGGACGCGATCAAGCGCCCGTGTTCATCCCGTGACAGCACAGCGGCCAGATCGAAACGAAACCCATCCACGTGCATCTCGTCCACCCAGTAGCGCAGGCTGTCGAGAATGAGGCGACGCACGATCGACTCGTTGGCGTTCAGAGAATTGCCCGTACCGCTGTAATCGGCGTACCCGCCGCCATTTGCGTCGAGGATGTAGTACGTCTCGTTGGCCAGACCGCGCAGGCTCAAAGTCGGGCCATCGGCGCCGCCCTCGGCGGTATGGTTGTACACCACATCGAGAATGACCTCGATCCCTGCCCGATGCAGGGCCTTCACCATGTCGCGGAACTCATCGAGGGCTCCGAGCGGATCGAGCCGCGAGCTGTAGCCCGGGTGCGGCGCCAAGAGCGCGAGCGGCTGATAGCCCCAAACGTTCCTGCGTCCCGGCGGTGCAGACTCCGTATCGAAAGCGAACACGGGTAAGAGCTCGACCGCGCTCACGCCGAGGTCCTTCAGATAGGGGATCTTTTCGATGAGTCCCGCAAAAGTCCCGCGCCGATCTGCTTCGACGCCTGAGTTCGGATGGCGGGTGAAATTGCCGATGTGCAGCTCATAAATCACGGTTTTGCTGAATGGCGTGCGGGGGGACCGGTCGTTCTCCCAGTCGTAGGCGCCGGGATCGGCCACCACGCTCTTCACCGCGGCTGCAATGTTGTCGCCCGGCAAACTCGCTGCGGCGCGACTCGCGCGCGTCGGCCTTGCGATGCACTGCGCATAGGGATCCATCAGTACCTTCTGGGCATCGAAACGCATACCCCGTTCCGGTGCGAACGGGCCGTGCGCACGATAACCGTAGAGCTGGCCGGCCTCGATGCCCGGTACGAAGGCATGCCAATAGTGATAGGTCCGGTGGGTGTGCGGATCGAGATCGATCACTCGCGAAGGGCGAGCGTCGGCTACGCCGTCGAAGAAAAGCAGCTGCACGGCAGTCGCATGCTTGGAGAACACACTGAAATTCACGCCGTTCGCGGCGAGCGAAGCGCCGAGTGGAAAGCTCGCTCCGGGTTCGACCGCGGCAACCGCGATCGCATTCACCTACGCAGGCACCATTACTGGCTCGAACCAACCGCCCGGCGGCGTGACATTGGCGACTTCTTTCGGGCCCCAGGTGCCTGGCTCGTAGGGGTAGACCGGGGTACCCGCCTTGAGTACGGGATCGACGATACGCCAGGCCTCCTCGACGTAGTCTTCGCGCGCAAACAGCGTGCGATCGCCCGCCAGCGCATCGCTCAGTACCCGCTCGTACGCATCCCTCTCATTGAGGCCCGCGGCGCGGTGAGCCAGCAACTCTGCAATCTGACTGCCTTTTTCTTCGGCATCCATCACATTGACGCCTATCGCCGCCTCGTTGTCCGGACTGATGCGAAAGCGCACGTAATTCGCCCCAGGGGCTCCCGTAAAGACCGACGGTGGGCGACGTAGACGCACGACGATTTCGGTGCACGTAGCCTTGAGCGACTTGCCCGAGCGGATGAAGAAGGGCACGCCCTGCCAGCGCCAGCTGTCGATTGCAAGGCGCATCGCGGCGAAGGTTTCCACCTGCGAATTGGCCGCGACACCTGGCTCGTTGCGATAGCCGCGGAACTGGCCACGTACCACGGCTTGCACCTCGACCGAGGGCATGGATTTCAGCACCTTGACCTTTTCATCGCGTACCGATTCGCTGTCGGTCCGCGCAGGCGGCTCCATGGCGAGATTCGCCAGGACCTGGAACAGATGATTCTGCATGACATCCCGGATCGTCCCGGTCTGGTCGTAGAAGGCACCGCGCCCCTCGACACCGAAATCCTCCGCCATGGTGATCTGCACGCTCTCGACGTGCTCACGGTTCCAGAACGGCTCGAGTAAGGCGTTGGTGAAACGGAAATTGAGCATGTTGTGCACCGGCCGCTTGCCGAGGTAATGGTCGATGCGAAAGATGCGGTCCTCGTCGAAAGTGCCCAGCAGGATTCGGTTGAGTGCCCGCGCGGAATCCAGGTCGTGGCCGAAAGGCTTCTCGACCACGACCCGCGCTCCCGGTGGCGCGCAGCCTGCCTGGGCCAATCGTTCCACGACCCCGCCGAACAGAAGCGGCGGTATCGCGAGGTAATGAGCCGGTCGGCTGGCATCGCCCAGCGCCTTTCTCAAGGCCTGGAAGGTTGCAGGCTCAGCATAATCACCATCGATGTAGCGCAGTAGCTGCATCAGCTTGCCGAACGCCGCGGGGTCAACGCCTCCATGCTTATCGAGGCTGTCCCGGGCTCTCGCTTGCAGCTGCTCGAGCGTCCACCCGCTCTTGGCAACGCCGATGACCGGCACGTTCAAGGTGCCGTGCTTGATCATTGCCTGCAGCGATGGGAAGATCTTTTTGTAGGCGAGATCCCCGGTGGCGCCGAAGAAGACCAGCGCGTCGCTCTCGAACGCGCTCATCATCGTTTCTCTTTGCCGGCGTTGCCCGCCTCGCCGGTCGCCGGCTTCTCCAGATGTCCTCCGAATTCGTAGCGCATCGCCGAGAGCAGCCTGCCCTGAAACACCGCGTTGCCCCGCGAGCTGAACCGCTCGTACAGCGCCGTGGTGAGAACCGGTGTAGGAACACCCTCGTCGATGGCGGCCTTGATGGTCCACCTTCCTTCCCCGGAGTCCGAAACCTGCCCCGCGAACTTCGAAAGTACCGGATCCTGTGCCAGAGCGGCCGCCGTCAAATCGAGCAACCAAGAAGCCACTACGCTGCCGCGTCGCCACACCTCGGTAACATCAGGCAGGTTGAAGTCGTATTGGTACGATTCAGGATCGCGCAGCGGCGTGGTTTCTGCGTCAATCTCGTGCACGTGCTTGCCCACGTTGGCCGCGCGCAGCACATCGAGCCCTTCAGCATACGCAGCCATCAGCCCGTACTCGATGCCGTTGTGGACCATCTTGACGAAATGGCCGCCGCCGCTGGCTCCGCAGTGCAAGTAGCCCCGCTCTGCGGTGCCCTTGATCTTCTCGCGGCCCGGAGTGGGCTCGATGGTGCCGATGCCCGGAGCGAGAGTGGCAAAGATCGGATCGAGGCGCTGCACCGTCTCGGCTTCACCGCCGATCATCATGCAATAGCCTCTCTCGAGGCCCCAGACGCCGCCGCTCGTACCTACGTCAACGTAGTGAATGCCGCGCGGAGCGAGCTCCTTCGAACGGCGGATGTCATCGACGTAGTAGGAATTACCGCCGTCGATCAAGATGTCGCCCTTCTCCAGATGCGGCACGAGGTCCGCGATCATCTTGTCTACGATCGCCGCGGGGACCATGAGCCACAATGCGCGGGGCTTCTGCAGCTTCTGGACGAGATCCTGCAATGAGTTGGCGGCCGTCGCCTTGTCCTTCGCGAGATCATCCCTTGCCTTCGCGGACGTATCGAAAACCACGCAGTCGTGGCCGCCTTTGATGAGCCGCCGCACCATGTTTGCGCCCATTCTGCCCAAACCGATCATTCCCAATTGCATGCTGCACTCCTCGTGTGGCAACGCGGCGACCGGCCGCGGTTGTGGTTCAATGGGTATCTTTCAGCTTCCGATAACGCCGGATCAGCGCGTTCGTGGAGCTGTCATGCCCGAGCGCGGGCGCCTGCGGGGTGTTGAGCTCCGGAACGATCCGCTTGGCGAGCACCTTGCCGAGCTCGACGCCCCATTGGTCGAAGGAGTCGATCTGCCAGACCGCCCCCTGTGTGAACACGCTGTGCTCGTAAAGCGCGACCAGCTTGCCGAGCGCCGCCGGGGTCAGCCGGTCGAGCAGAACGGTGTTGGAAGGCCGGTTGCCCTCGAAGGTCCGGTGCGGCAGGAGCCAGTCGGGCGAGCCCTCGGCCTTGACCTCCTCCGGTGTCTTGCCGAATGCGAGCGCCTCGCCCTGCGCGAACACATTGGCGAGCAGCATGTCGTGTTGCTCGCCGAGCGGGTTGATCGCCTGCGCGAAGGCGATGAAGTCGCAGGGGATCAGCCGTGTGCCCTGATGAATCAGCTGGTAGAAGGAGTGCTGGCCGTTCGTGCCGGGCTCACCCCAATAGATGGGACCGGTATCGTACGCGACCGGCCGGCCCTCGAGCGTCACATGTTTCCCGTTGCTCTCCATCGTCAGCTGCTGCAGGTAGGCGGGAAAGCGCTTCATATACTGCTCGTACGGCAGCACGGCCACGGTTTGTGCACCGAAGAAATTGTTGTACCAAATGCCGAGCAGACCCATGATCACCGGCAGGTTGCGCGCGAAGGGTGCACTTCTGAAGTGCTCATCCATCTCGTGAAAGCCGCCGAGCAAAGCGCGGAAGTTGTCCGGTCCGATCGCGAGCATGGTCGACAGCCCGATGGCCGAATCGGTGGAATAACGGCCGCCGACCCAATCCCAGAACTCGAACATGTTCGCAGTATCGATGCCGAACTTCGCCACCTCCGTTGCATTCGTGGAGACGGCCACGAAATGTTTAGCCACGGACTTCTGGTCGCCGCCCAAGCCCTGAACCGACCAGGCACGCGCGGTGTGGGCATTGGTCATCGTCTCCAACGTCGTGAAGGTCTTCGAAGAGACGATGAACAGCGTCTCGGCCGGATCGAGATCCCGGACGGCTTCGACGAAATCGGTGCCATCGACATTCGATACGAAGCGAAACGTGATGGAGCGATCGCTATAGTGTTTGAGCGCCTCGTATACCATCACCGGCCCGAGATCCGAACCACCGATCCCGATGTTGATGACATTGCGGATGCGTTTGCCGGTGTGACCTTTCCAGGCGCCGCTGCGCAGGCGGTTCGCGAAGTCGCTCATCTTGTCGAGCACCGCCTGGACCTCGAGCACCACATTCTTCCCGTCCAGGAGGATCTGTGCGCCCTTCGGCGCACGCAATGCAACGTGCAAGACAGGCCGGTTCTCGGAAACGTTGATGTGCTCGCCGGCGAACATGGCATCGATGCGTTCACGCAAGCCGGACTGTTCCGCAAGCTGCACGAGCAGCGCCATGCTCTCATCGGTGATGCGGTTCTTCGAGTAGTCGAGATAGAGGCCGACGGCCTCCAGCGTGAGGCGTTCCCCGCGCTTGGGATCGTCCGCAAACAGCTTGCGCAGGTGCATCGGCGCGACCTGCTTGTGATGGGCTTGCAATGCTGTCCAGGCCGGGCGCTCTACCAGCGAGGGGATGCTCTTGCTCATGGGAATCGATCCTTCTTCAGCTCGCCTTCGCAAGCGATGCGCTCTTGGAGGAGATGACACCGAGCAGCTCGTTCCACGAGGCGACGAACGAGGCCGCGCCCTCTTTCTGCAGCTTCGCGGCCAGCGCATCGAGGTCCACGCCGGACTTGCGGAACTCGGCAAGCACCCGCTCGGAGTCGCCGGCATCCGCGCTCAGTTCCGGACCCAGTTCGCCGTGATCGGCGAAGGCCTTGAGCGTGCCTTCCGGCATGGTGTTGACCGTGAGCGGCGCAATGAGCCCCTTGATGTACAGGATGTCGGAGGCCTTCGGATCCTTCGTGCCCGTGCTGGCAAAGAGGAGCCGCTGCGCACGTGCACCGGCGTTGAACGCACGCCGCCAACGGGGGGACTGCAGCAGTTTCGAATAGGCCGAGTAGGCGCGCTGCCCGACCGCGATTCCGAGCGTGTTGGTGAGAGGCGCGGGCACCTTCCCCGCCACCGCAACGTCCCACCGGCTGACGAACAGCGACGCGACCGAAGCGATGTTCGGATTCAAGCCCGCTTCGATCCTGCGCTCGATGCCACGCATATAGGCCTCCGCCGCTGCCGCATATTGCTCGGCGGAGAACAGCAGCGTCACATTGATCGGAATGCCTGCGAAAATAGCTTCTTCAATCGCGGGCAACCCTTCGGTGGTTCCCGGAATCTTGATGAAGACATTGGGGCGGCCGGCGCGCGCGTGCAAATCTTTGGCCGCACTTAAGGTCGTCTGGGTATCGTAAGCGAGCTGCGGGGAAACCTCGAGCGAGACCCAGCCATCGGCTCCCGAACTGCGTTCGTGGACCGGGCGAAACAAGTCCGCCGCCCGGGTGATGTCTTCCAGCGCGATCTCGAAGAACAGACTCTCGCCCGCCTTGCCTGCTTTGAGGCGGCTGCGGATCGCATCGTCGTACGCGGTACCGTTCTTGATCGCCTGATCGAAGATCGTCGGATTCGAGGTCAGCCCGGTGATCGACCATTCGTCGATGTAGCGCTTCAGTGTGCCGCTCGTGAGAAGATCGCGCGTGATGTTGTCGAGCCAGAGGCTCTGACCGGCGCGATACAGGGATTGTGTTGCTTTCATCTTGCTGCTCCTAATTTAGGGTGACCGCGACGTGCTTCGGAGTTCGATCCTGGGCTTCGGATCTATCGAGGATAAGCAGCAGCGGCAACGGGGTGCCCGCTGCCGTGCCACGATAGGCTGCTGCCACGAATATATTACTCATCGCCAGATCACGCAATGCAGGATATCAATGGCGCAACGCCGTGCAGCGAACAAAATCGCACCCGGATACAATCATTCTATACGCAATTGTTATTTCGATAGCGCTCGCATTAATTGCGCAGATCGAATCGAATCCGAAATGCATAGCAAGAGTCCACGGGCCGGCCGTCCTCGGTCGTAGCTCGGTAGTGCCCGGAACCGGCCTTTGCGAGCCTTAGAGCACTCTCCTGGAGCCGCGCACTTGCCGTCGATTGGACGATGGTCGGCTCGGAAGTGAGACGCCCCTGAGGGTTGACGCAGGCCCTGACCGTCACCAGCCCCTTCTCTCCCAGCCGAATCGATGCGTCCGGATAGAAATCATCGGTACTCGGAAATCCGCTTCCAGGACCTCCTGGCAGGCGATTCACCACGGGGGGTGTCGTAGGGGGCAATGCGGTGCGCGGCGGCAGCTCAGGCGACGTTCCCTCGATCACGTTCTTCGAGTCGGTCTCCATCGGCGGCATATCTATACCCGGCGGCAGTTCAATCCGGGTGGCCGACACTTTCGGCTGCGGGGGCGGTGGCAGGCTATCGCGGGGAGCGGGCTCGAGTATTCGAGGCACGAGTGGACTTGCAATGATTTTCGTGAATTTCGGACCGAGCCCCATTGCGAGGCCGTAGAGCAACGCCGCGTGCAGAGTTGCCACCAATAGAAACGTAATCGTACGGGCAGTGAAGAACGGAGCATCGCGATTACCACCAGGATGGTAGATGAAATGTCCCTGCCCCGTGGGCGAACTCGCCACGGGAAGCGCCGCCACCGCATGCTCATGCGCGATGACATTGATCGCCCAGCAACAACCGAATGCGAAGCGCAGACGCCGGATCGGTCCGCGCTGTGACGCGAGGTCGGCCAACCACTCCTCCTCGAGTCGATCTGCCAAGGAGTCGGGCGCGCGCCGCGCCGCATGATGAATCAAACGATGCGCAATCCCGTCCACCCAATCCAACGCTCGCTCGGAAGTCATAGGCCCTCCTGGCGCCGGCGATTGCCGGCTTATGCTAGAACACCGCGACCAAAACCTGCGAACACCTCACTGGCGCGCCTGAGTCCGGTCGGCGTCAGTCGATAAAAGCGACGCCGCGGCCGGCCGGCACTCGAAGGGTCGATCGATTCCCATCGACTGACGAACCAACCCGCGGACTCGAGCCGAAGAAGGATGGGATACAAAGTTCCCGACGCGAGCCGGCAACGTTGCAGCACGTCGGCGCCCGCCAGCTCATCGGCGGGATTTTCCAGGAATGCCTCCAACACCTTCAGTGTTTGCAGAGACATCCGAACATCGCGATCCCGTTTACTCATGGTAGTAACTCTACATAGGGTCTCGATGCATTGTCAAACTTATTGCAAAAGGGGGTGGTACTCTGATTTCACGGGAGAGTTGTGGGAGCCTCGATTGAAGATCTTCTTGTTTGTGACGACATTGGCCTGCCTGTCCGGTTGCAGTTGGTTTCATCCGCGCCCACAGGTGCCCGCGCCGCCTGAACTCATCGTAACCGGTGTTCCGGCGGGCTCGATCGTATTCATCGACAATGTGCAAAATGGCCAAGCCGCGGAACTCAGTGACAAGCCGCAGGTTCTGACCGTGGCGGCCGGCGAACATATCGTGGAAGTGCGCACCGGCAGCGCCGTCGTCTATCGAGAGCAGACGTATGTCGGCAGCGGCGAAAAACGCGTCATCAAGGTGCTGTCCGGATCGAGCCGCGAATAGCGGCTCATCAGAGCACGGCCCGCGTTTCAGTTTGCGCACGGGCCCGCGTCTCGACGCGCGGAGCCGCGAGCACTTGAACCCAGTACAGGCCGTGCTTGGAAACCTGTCCCGCCGCGTAGGCGATGCCCATCTCCTCGAACCGGGGGTCCATGATGTTTTCGCAATGTCCCGGACTATCGAGCCAGCCTTGCACCACTTCGTCGGCCGATTTCGGGCCGTAGGCGATGTTCTCGCCGACCAGTTTTTCCCGGTATCCGACCGCCCGGACTCGATCCGCAGGCGAATGCCCGGACAAATCCTCGTGCTCGAAATAATTGTGCTGGGCCATATCGCTGGCGTGTCCAAGCGCGACGTCCACCAGCGTCCCCGACAGCTTCACGGGCCCCGCAGGCCCAAACGATCGCTCGCCGCATCGTGCTCCGCGGGCCCGCACCTCGTTGACCAGTTGCAGCGCGCGCGATGCGAACATCGGTGCTCGTGAGGGCGCCGGCGTCACATACT
This sequence comes from uncultured Gammaproteobacteria bacterium, assembly GCA_963807505.1. Lineage (GTDB taxonomy): Bacteria > Pseudomonadota > Gammaproteobacteria > Steroidobacterales > Steroidobacteraceae > Bog-1198. The sequence continues at coordinate 1,998,169 of CAWECC010000004.1, forward strand.
GCGCCGCCAGCACCAGCCAAGTATCCTGCCCATGGCGATAAGCGCCAATGTCGTGCATGCGCTTGTCCGCAACCGTGCGGCACTCGGATTTCCTGATGAGTTGCAGGACGGAGGAGTCCGGACCCCTGATGTGCAATCCTGCGGTGGCCTCAGCCTGGTAGCCGCTGAGTTCCGTCGCCGCCGAGAGCGAGCGGCCGGTTGCCCACTGCTGCGCCGCCTGATCCAGCATGGTGCTGGGGTGAAGCAGCGGAGTCGGCGCCACAGTGCCGCCGCACCCTCCCTCTCGCAACACTTGCACGACGGACACCGCGTCGGCCTGCGCCACGAGAGTTCCGCAGAGGCTGCCGCATAGAACGAAAAGAACCCACAGTTGACTTCGAGACGAGCGATTCAACGGCATTGCTCCTGGTGATACCACGCAACCCCGCTCGCTTCGCCGGCGAGCGAGGCTATCTTGATGGGCAACGCGCAAATGCCGTATCGGATGACGCGGAAACAGGGAATTCGATCACAAAATCGGTGTGATGTTGAGCGGTTGACGATATTCGCCCGAGGGGCTGACTCCGTCTGCGCGGTGATGTACCTCGGCCAGCTGCGCACGGTCAGGGGGGATAAGGAGTGGGACGCCAACTGATCCGGCCCGTTGGCGTCCCACTCCTTATCCCCCCTGACCTTGTGAACCGGCCTACATCACCACGCAGAGGTGCTACGCGTAAGTATCTACGTAGGTGCCCTTGGTGGCGCCAACCCCGTCGAACTGCTGCGAGAAAGTCGCGATGGCGCGAGTAGCATAGGATGCACTGGCCGCTGATGCGGTGTAGAGGTTGGGCGAACCGGTGTTGCCGGACGGCACTTGCGCCGGCTCGATATTGCGACCCGGATTCGCGGTCTGAGTGGCTTCCTGCCCCTGCGGATTGCGCGGCGCCCTGCCCGCCCCTTGCGCAAGCACTTTGTGCCCGACCAGGCGGATCGTCAACGGTTCGCTGCCATCCCCGTCATCCGTGGAGCGATTCGGCGGGGACACGGGTCCCAGCCACTCCTGACGTGGAATTCTGGTAGCGCCGGCCGGCAGATCGCGCAACTGCACGCCGGTGGCCAAGACAATGTCGCTCATTGCGCCTTCCGTAACTCGACAGCGACTCCAAGTCGCTTACCAACAGTACGGCGTAAGTATGCGCGCGCCCTCTAATTTCTGCCGAGAAGAATGGCAAATCTATATCACGGTAAATAAAAGCATCCGCAGGACAAGCTACTCGCGGTCATTCCTCATGTAATTTATCTAATTTTATAATAACCACATAATTATAATAGATTATTACCCTCCAAAATCCACCCTACCGGCCAAACATAGAGACCAAATGGTGAGGCGAGTGCAGTCCGCGGTAGCGGCCGCGATCGTCGCTGATGGAAGCGCTGAGAAAACTCGGACTATACTCAAGCGGCCTTGCAAGGCAGCTCATTCAATAAATTGCCCCGGGGGGCTGCAATGGTTCACCGGCCCATCACCTTGACGTCCCAGTTTTGATCGAATGAACGGCCCATGGGTCGCTCGATGGGCATTGCTGGGGGTAGCTGCGTTGGCGGCTGTGCTCGTGGCAATCCTCGGGCTCGCCGTTGCAGTGGACTCGGGTCATTTCCGTGGGCCGCTGATCCGGTTCATGACTGCGCGTGCCGGCCGGCCGGTCAAGTTCGATGGCGCCTTTCATGCGCACATCCTCTCCTTACACCCCCAGATAGTCGCCGAGCGCGTGACCATCGGCAGTCCCCCGTGGAGACCTGCGGGACCTGCGGCAGAGATTGAAAAGGTCACCTTGGTGATCGAGATGCCCTGGTTCGGCCGTTCCTTTACCATCGACAAGCTCGCATTGGAGGGCGCAGCGCTACATCTGGTGCGCGATTCCACGGGTCATGCGAACTGGCAATGGACTGACCCCGCCAAGGGAGGCAGTCGACTGCCCATCATCCGCAGCCTGTCGATGCCCGGCGCGCGCGTGGACCTCGACGATGCCCTTCGACATCTGCGGTTTCAGGGGACGGTGTCGGCCCATGAAGCGAAGGGGACGCAGGCCCTGCGGCTGTTGCAGATCGAAGGGGAAGGTGTGCTGAATGGCCGGGCAGCCACCTTCGCAATCAACGGCGCTCCCCTCGCCTCTGCCAGCCACACGAAACCTTATCGATTTACTTTCGATGAGCGCTCGAGCGGCTCGCGCCTGTCCGGTAGCGGCTTCCTGCCGCAGCCTTTCGACTTCGGGCTGGTCAACACGACATTCGAGGCGGCGGGTGCGGACCTGAAGGACCTTTACTATCTGACGGGTGTCACGCTGCTGAACACCGGCGGCTACCGCCTTTCCGGCCAAGCCGTCCGCCGGGGAACCCATTCCATGTTCAGCAACCTCGTCGTCACTTCCGGGCAGAGCGATGTACGCGGCACGGTGTCCATCGAAACCTCGAGCGGTCGGCCGGTCATCGACGCCGACTTGAATTCGCAACTCCTGCGCCTGGCGGATTTCGGCGCGCGTGCGGCCGGCCGTGAATCCGAAACGGCGACACGCGCACCACTGCTGCTGTCCGACGCGAGCTTCAAACCGGCCACGGCGCGCCACTCAGATGGGGTGGTGAATTTTCATGCCCGCCGCGTCGAAGTCGGCCGCGTGCCGCTACGGACAGTGGCGGCCAGGATGACCATGGACCATGGCATCCTCGTCGCGACGCGGCTGTCAGGCGACGTTTACGACGGGAAATTTACCGCCCATGTCAAAATCGACGCGACCACCGACGATCCCGCGGCAGATTTGGACCTCAAGCTCACGAATCTGCAGCTTGGCCAGTGGGTCCACAAGGACACAGACCCGCCGGCCGCGGAAGGCCTGCTACGGGCGCGTGTCGTCATCGCAGGCCGCGGAACTTCCCTTCATCAGATTGCCGCCAGCGCCAATGGCACTCTGACCGCGGTGTTGTCGCAGGGCACCCTGCGCGATTCGCTGGCGGAACTCTCGGGTATCGATCTTCGCGGAGTTGGACTGGCGCTCACGCAGAAGGCGCGGCAGACTGCAGTCCGCTGCGCAGTAGCGAGCTTTCTGGCTCACGACGGCAATCTCGAAGCACAGAGCTTGGTGGTCGACACCGATTCCGTCCTCATTACCGGCGGCGGCAACATTCATCTCGATTCCGAAGCGATCGATCTAGACCTGCACGGCCGCCCCAAGGGCTTGCGACTGTTTCGATTGCGTTCGCCCTTATTGGTGCGCGGCACGCTCTCCCACCCCTCCGCGGGCATCCAGACGAGCAGCACCGTCGTTCAAGCCGCGGCGGCGGTGGCGCTCGGCGTCCTATTGACGCCGCTCGCCTCGGTTCTGGCGTTCGTCGATCCCGGTCTGGCAAAGGACGCGGATTGCGCCGCCTTGCTTGCCGAGGCCAAGGCTCTCGACACGCAAGCGCACTGACAGAAGCAGCGTCTGCCGCTATTTCGAGTTCGAGTCTGACACGGCGCGCTTGAAGTCGCCCAGACTAACCTGCGGGAAGTACAGCCCTTGCGGCCGCCGCACCCACCATTCGCCCGTCAGCGCGTGCGTACGCCGGTCGGCAAAGTGATAATCGTAGAGCTGCGCCCGCACATACTGGGGGGCGCTGCCGGGAAAAGGATTGGAATTCAGCAATCCCAGCACGGGCGGGCTTCCCTCGAGCAAGCGCTCCATGAGGCTGATGATCCATGGATTGTCTCGAATGCCGCCGAGAGCGGCGAACCACATCTGCCAATCGAGCCGCGGCTGATGGGGAATATTCCAAAGTGCAGGCCGGGAGAGCGGCCCCGGCTTGTAACGGAAAACGTACTCGCGCCAGACCTGCCCGTCGGCCGATCCTTCGATCACGATCTCAGGCCGGGTAATCGTCATGACGGCGAACAGGCCGTAGGGATTGACGATCAGAAACGGCGAAATGGCCCGCGTAAAAGCGCCGAGTCCCGGCAAATCGCTGCGCATCGCCGTCTGCCAGACCCGGTTGAGCCCGACGGGCGCCAGAATGAGGGCGAGCGCTGCCGCAATCGTCGTCGCCCTACGGCCCGGGATAGGCGCACGTCTGTGCGCCTGGGCTCGCAGCCGGCGCGGGATCAAGCGGTGCAGCGCTGCGTCATCGAACAGAAAAATACACAACAGCATCGTGAGCAGGTTGAAGAAATTGTAGTTGCCGGTCAGCACGATCAGAAATTGCAGCAGCAGCACGCAGCAGGCCGCCGTGGCCCGAAGACGGCGCGGCAGGAAGATCAGAAACACGGCGCCAACCTCAATGGCGAGGGTTGCGGCCGTGGCAGCGATGAGCAGCCACGACGGTAGTTGCGAGACATACCACGCCAGCGGAGTCGGCAGCGGCTGGGTCCAGAAGTGATACTCGAGAGCCGTCAAATCGTGCCAGGTAGGGTCTCCGGAGAGCAGCTTCACGATTCCCGACATGAACAGGTAACGGAATACCAGCCAGCGGAACAGCCAGACGACTATCCTCGAGCCACCGGTAAGAAATACGGCCAGAAACCCCACCTCGAGCAGCAGGGAATCCCACTGGAAGCTCATGAAGGCCTGCCCGGCGTAGACATAGGACAGATAGAGCAGGAATAGACCGATGAGCGCCGGCCGCGTGAACTTGTCCGCGACGACGAGCAATCCGAGCACCACGCCGGCGACCGTGCCTGCGATCAACGCCGTATCGCCCGCGTTCATCCAGAACAGCGTGGGCAGTATCCAGTAGGCGGCGGCACCGAGAGCTCCGCGTGCCGCCACGAGAAAATCGCTCGCCGGTAGGATGCCGGCATGCCCGATCAATCCTAAGATCTGCACGCCGAGCGAGGCAAAAGCCGCCACATAAATCAGGCCAAACAGACGTAAGAAAACCCAGCTCAGCAGCGTATAACGTTCCGCCTGAATCGCAGGTCCCCACAGCAGCTTGCTGAACCGGTTCAGCAAGCCACGGTGCCGGGCGAGGTAGGCATATGCCCATTCGCTCACGGGCGCAAAGCCCGGCAGGCTCGTGTAGCACCACCACCACGCTGTGCGTCCCGGTGCTTGGCTCAAAACACGGAACGATGCGGCTGCGCCCGAATACACCGTGCCATCGGCTTCGATCAGTTGGATGGCCTGCTGAAACGCCTCCCGAGGGATGGCCGGGAAATCCGCTGCTGCCTGCTGGTAGGGACGAAAAACGATACGCTCGCCGGTCAGTTCCTGCCAATAGGCAACCCAGTAACGACAGATGCCGCAGTCGCCGTCGTACACCAGAGTCGGAGGCGACTGCGGCATTCGACGCCTAGATTTGATCCCAATCGATGGGACGCTGAATATCCAGGAGCGGGATCTGCTCATGCACCGCTTCCGGGTACTTCTGCGCCGCACCCGTGTTGAATACGACGATGCGCTCGTCCGGCTGGATATCGCCGCGCCCAAGCAGCAGATCGAGCGCCCCCAAGCACACGGCCGTCTCGGGGCAGAACGACAATCCTTCGAGGCTGATCGCCTTTTTCATCCAAGGCTCGATGACCGCCTCCGGAACCGCCAGCGCGGTCCCGCCGCTCGCACGCACGGCATCGAGAATCATGAAATCCCCGACGGCGACCGGCACGCGCACGCCGCTGGCGATGGTCGCCGCATTCTCGAATTTCGCTGCGAACCTCTCGCCCCTGTCGAAGGCGGTGGAAATCGGCGCGCACCCTTCGCTCTGGCAGGAGATCATGCGCGGCTTGCGCGATGATTTCAGCCAACCGAGCTGCTCGAGCTCGGCAAACGCCTTCCACATTCCGATCAGACCCGTCCCGCCGCCGGTCGGGTACAGGATGACGTCGGGCAATTCCCAATCGAGCTGCTCGGCCAATTCCAGTCCCATGGTCTTTTTGCCTTCGATCCGATAGGGCTCTTTGAGGGTGGATAGGTCGAACCAACCTTTCTTTGCCTTGCCCTCCCCCACGATCCGTCCGCAGTCATTGATCAGCCCATTGACGTGGTAGGTCTTTGCGCCTGCCAGCCAGCACTCCTTGGCATTGATCATGGGGGTGTCCTGCGGCATGAAGACATGGGCCTGCATGCCGGCGCGGGCCGCATAGGCCGCCATTGCGCCGCCCGCATTGCCGGCCGTCGGGACGGCCACGTGGCGGAGCCCGAACTCATTGGCCTTGCTGATGGCCATCGCCATTCCGCGCGCCTTGAAGCTGCCGGTCGGCAAGCGGCTCTCGTCCTTCACGAGCAGCTCGCGCACCCCGAACGCTGCCGCAAGCCGCGGGGTCGGCACGAGGGGCGTTACGGTTTCGGCCAGCGAAACGATCTTGGAGGGGTCGTTGATGGGCAGCAATTCCAGGTACCGCCACATCGTTTGCGGGCGGCCCGCCAAATCCTGCTTGGAAAAGCGCTTCCCCACGGCGTCCAGGTCGTAGCGCACCCAAAGAGGACGCTGGCATTTCACGCACAAGCCTTGCACGAGATTCGAATCGTAGCGCTCACCGCAGTTTGCGCATTCAAGATGAGTGATATAGCTAGCCATGGTTCCCGTGCCGACACCCGTCGAATAAAGCAGAGCGCGCCACGATATCAAAAGAGCAGCCAACAGGTCACGAAACTGACGTGGGGACCGAAAGCGGTCCCCACGTCAGTGCTATATCACGGCCAAACAGAGACCGCGCCGGGCGTTAAGGCACCTGGTTCGATCAGCGGCAGACCTCGTCGTGGCCTGCGCAGTCGTGCCAGCCGTGTCCGCTGTAGTAGCGGTGGTGATCGTGGTCGTAGAAGCCCTCGCGCGGCTCGGCGACGACACAGGCGGATGCAAATGCAATCAGCCCCATCAAGAAGCTGCCTTTGATTATGCTTTGTATAGTTGTCATGATTGCTCCAGCGTCATAGGTGGCTGGAGCATAGCGCGCGCGGGACCGGGCAACAGTCCGCTTCTTGCGGCGATTGGTGTCAGTACCCTTCCTACAACGATGGGCGCTCCGAGCCCCCTTTCGGCCCCCTGCAGTGCGCAATGCTCGTGCGAGATCGCCCGTCGCAGACTAGAATCCGTTGTAACCAAGATCCAAACCTTGGCGGGGGGAAAATCACGTGAGAACTACCAGACGAGCGCGCTACGGTGTTTTGGCGTCGGCACTCTCATTGTCCGCCTTCGGGAGCAGCGCATGGGCCGACCCGCCCACCGACACGGCAGCAGCGCAGCCCGCGAATTCCTCCGCGGACGACGCGCCGAAGTCCCTGCCGCAGGACGGATTCTTCTCTTCGTTGAAGCAGGCCGCCAGGCAGGGCTACGACCACGAAGTAGTGCGCGGTCATTTTGATCTCGGAACACCGCCGAATGTACACCGCTACTACTGCCTTGTGGATGTCAAGACGCACCAGAAGGAGCCGAACGGCGTCCTCGGGGACCCGGTTCCGGCGCCGGGCGGAATGATCGCCATCAAGAATAGTTCCGTTTCCATGTACACCTGTGCCAATGCGGAAAAGCAAGGGATGCTGGTCACCGCCGGATACGGTGTCGGCGTTGCGGCCACCGCGCCGGTACCCGCGCCGACGCAAGCCCCCACGTCGGCGCAGGCCGCGATGTCGGCACCAATGCCACTCGCAGCATCGCCGGTGTCGCCCAACCAGATCGACATCGGCGGGGTGACACTCGGAATGTCGCCCGATGAAGTGCGTGCGGTGCTCAAATCCAAGAAACTGCTCGACTACACCGAATCGGCCGAAACACTCAGCTTTTTGGACTCGGCCAAGGGCGTCACGCAGGCCGTACCCAACGGGCGCTTCGTGAACCTCATTGCCGCCTGGACGCCGCCGCCCGCGGGCCCGGCCGATGCCTACCGGGTGGACGGAGAATCATACGAGGTCATGTTCACACCCGTTCCGGGCAAAGAGCAGGCGATGGGGATCATCCACACGGTGGGGTATTCGCCCGCGAACGCCATCCATGAAGTCGCCCTCGAGAATGGGCTGACCAAGAAATACGGCGGCTTCGCCGAATCCGACGATCTGCCCGCGTCGCCGACGTGGCGCATTCAGAGCGCCGGCAATGTACAGGTCGGCGATCCCTGCAATCGTCGCGGAACCTTGGGAGGTCTGGGCGCATTGAATGTCGCGAATCCTGCCCGCGAGAATCTGGCGTTGAAGTGGAGCCCGGAGGATTTCAAGTCGCAGATCGAGCACTGCGGACTTGCGATAGTCACCGAAGACCACTTCACAGAGAACGGCGGGGCGCTGCGCGCCGACCGTCTGGTGACGCGATTCACCGTGACGGCTTACAGCCCTTCGATTGGTTTGGAGGGCGCCAAGGGAGCTGAGCAGCTGATCCGTGCGGCCGGCGGCCCGGCGAGGAAATCCGACGCTTCGCGAGCCAAGACCCTTCCCCCATCGAGTCTTTGAGGCAAGACCCGAGCGCCAGTATCGCTCGAACCTTGATCAAACCGTTGCGGTATCGACATCGGGCACGATGCCCGACCGCACGCAATTGCGTCCGGCGCGCTTGGCGATGTAGAGCGCGGCATCGGCGCGCCGCAGCAGGGTGCTCACGGTATCCCCCGCCGAGGATGTCGCAATGCCGATGCTGACGGTAATGCGCCGATCTCCCACCCAGGATGACAAATCCACCGAGGGCACCTGTGCGCGAATCCGCTCCGCGATGACATGCGCGTCGAGCAATTCCGTCGTGGGCAGCACGGCGACGAATTCTTCCCCGCCCAATCGTCCCAGAAGCGCGGGCTCGACCATCGCGCTGCGCAACTGCGCCGTGACGAACTGCAATGTCACGTCGCCGACCGCATGACCGTACTCGTCATTGATGTTTTTGAAGCGATCGATGTCGATGACGAGGATGGAGCATGGCGTCGCCTCCGCGCGCTGCAATTGCCCATCCAGATAATTCAGCACGGCGCGCCGGTTGGGCGCGCCGGTGAGTTCGTCGGTCATTGCCAGCTCCTGCATGCGGCGTGCGCCGCGCCGTTGCCGCAGCACCAGAACGGTCAACAGCCCCAGCAGCAACAGGCTCAACAGAATGACGGCCGTCTGCAAGGTACTTGCGCGCCGCTCCTGAACCAATTCCGCCTCGGTGGCCGCGTTCTGACGCACCAACAGCAGGTTCTCCTTTTCCTTCGTGGCCGTGTCGAACTCCACTTTGAGAGTCGCAAAGCGCTGATCGAGCTGATTGTGCAGTAGCGTTTCCGAAGTGGCCTGCGCTTCGCTGCGATATTTATAGGCAGTCTGCCAATCGCCCATTTGCGCCTCCACGGTCGCGAGCTCGCCGTAGGTGATGCCGAGCTCTTCGAGCGAATTCGCTTGCTTGAACGAAGCCGCGGACAGATCGAGTGCCGCCAGCGCCTCGGTATTGCGTTGCAGAGTGCCCAGGGCCGTGCCGCGAACCAATTGGATCTGTGCATTGAGCCGCGCATCCGGTATCTCGGGCTGCAGTTCGCCCTCTTGCGCCAACAACCGCAGAGCGCCGCTCGGATCTCCGTTGGCGTTGGCGACCGACGCGAGACCCAGCAGCCCGTAGGCCTCACCTCGGGCAAAATTGATTTCGTGGCTGAGCACGCGGCAACCGGAGAAACTTGCGCGCGCCGCATCCCATTGGCCGAGCTTCTGGCGCGCCCGGCCAAGGTTGTACAGCGTCACAGCCTCATCTCGGCGCAGACCCGCATCGTGCTGCTGGCTGCGCGCACGCTCATAGATTTGCGCGGCCTGTGGATAGTCTCCCATTTTGTTATAGATCGTGGCGATGGTGTTCAACACCGTCAACGCATGCTGAGGCATGTGGATGCGCTCGAATAATTCCTGCGAGCGCCGCACATCGGTCATGCCGGAGGCATATTCGCCCTGCAGGGCATGCACATAGCCGCGCTTGAACAAGGCATCGGCCAGCATCTGCTCGTCATTGGCGGCGGTCGCAACCGCGATCGCCTCATCGAACGCTGCCTTGGCGTGCTCGATATCGCCGGCGCTTTGCAGAGTTTCGCCGCGGCAGGTCAGAACTCCGGCGCGCAGGCTCTTGCGCTGCGCACGCGGCAGCAGGGCATTGGCGGCATCGATCTGTTGCTGAGCCGCCTTGACGTCGCGCTCGGAATAGTAATCGCACAGCAAGAGCCGTGCGCGGATCTCGAGATCGACGTCGGGATGGCGCAGGATGACCTCGAGCGCCCGTTCGGCATCCTGTTCGCTCTCATCCGGATTCGCGCGCATGGCAATCGTGCCGCGCTCGATGAGCGCCAAGGCTGATTCCTCGTCGGCCGCCGTGGCAGGCAGACATAGCAGCGTCGCAAGCCACCCGGCCGCGAATCCGCAGAGCATGCTGTTGGCGTGGGCGGAGCGATATCGCAAGCTAGTCACCCTGGCTCCGGCGCGAAGAGGCCGGCCTTGCTCACCACCGCGTGCTGCGCCATCAGAAACGCCGCCGCATTCCAGGACTGGCCCGGCATCCCCCTCGGAGCAAGCGTTTTGCCATGCAGCCATTCTGTGAACGCCCAGTCTCCCACGGCGCAGGCGCGTGCCAATTTTACCAGTTCCACCCTCGCCTGCCCGCGGCGACCGGCTGCCGCGAGCGCGGCCACCCAAAACCCGCCTAGCATGGGCCAAATACCCCCATTGTGATACTGCCAGACATGGTTCTGCCGATGCCGCGCCATGTAGGGCCGCCACAGGGAACTGTACTGCTTGATGGGTCGAGTGACCGCCCGCACGGGGTATGGAAGGTTCACATGGGCCTTGGCGAGCGCATCAAGGGTGCGTTTGCTCGCCCGCCCATCGGCGAGCCCCAGAAGGACCGCCAGCACATTACCGAATACATCGCCCTCTTCGCCGAAGAACGAGAAATTGACGAAGCTCAAATAGAGGTCGCGGTCACGGCCGCGCCGCAGCACGTAGTCATTGAGCAGCCGGGCACGGCGGTATTGCGCAATACGGGCCGAGAACGGATGGAACAGTCCGTTGAAATTCTCGCTCGTCTCCCGCGCCTTCGCGATGCCATACAGCCGCTTCACGAAGTACCACAATGCATTCGAATACAGGACAAATCCCGAGCGCGGCATGATGTCGGCCCAGTCGCTGGCTTCGTTCTGCTGCAGCAGGAAGAAGCGCTGATGTTCCTGGGCCAGCAACCACTGGATGGCGAGCTTGATCCGCCTCGCGTATCGCCGGCGCAGTGCGCCGGCCCCCGGTCTGCCATCCAGCAACGCCAGGGCAATGAGCCACCACAGGGTCGAGTCGATGCATCCCAGATACCAAAAATCCGGCTCCTGCTTGTGCAGGTCCACGAATTTCGCTATCTGTCCATTGGGCGCCTGGTGTTCCGCCAGCGTGTGCAGCCCCGCCGCGGCCGACCGCTCCAGTATTCTGTCCCCGGATACGGCCATCCCGATCGCGCAGATGGCAGCGTCTCGGCCGAACACCGCGGCATAGCCGCGTTCCTTGGCCGCCGGGCCGGGGGTGGCGGCAAGGATGCCCGCGGGAGTCAGATTTTGCTTCAACAGCTCGATGGAGCGCCGCTGGCAGGTGTCCAGCAGGGATTCATCGTCCGGAGTTCTCGTCGCGCGGTTACCGATGGTGGGCCCTCTCACGGGCTCCCTGCCCTGACTGTACGGCCAAGATTATGCCTAATTGTGCGCCTAGACTCCCGCTTCCACATCAGTCAGTGTTGCGCAACACCCTCTCGCTCTCGGCGATCGCAGCGCTTTCCTTGGACACATCCAGAGAACGGCAGAGAGCCAGATAGGATGCACCGGACACAATGAGGCCGACCAACCAGCCGACGTCAACTCCGCCGAGAGCCCGTGCCGCCGGGCCGGTGTAGACATCAGGGAGGACGAAAAACGGCAAGGTGGCAAGAAACCCCAGGATATAGGCGAGCAGTCCGCGAACACCCCACGCGCCGTAGATGCCATGCGGCATAAATAGGTGGGTGATGGCGTAGCGGCCGCGGCGCACGAAGAAATAATCGGCCAGGTTCACCGCGGTCCACGGGACGAGCAGATACAGCATGATGGTCAAGGCCGCGAACAGAAGAGCGATGGCATTCGCCGTGATCGCGAACGTGACGGCGATCCAGACCGCCGCCAGCGCGAGGATGGTCACGATCCGCAGGCGCGGGGTGGGGTGCACCTCGAACAAGGAATTGAGGGCCGTGACCACCGTCAGCATGCCGCTGTACGCATTCAGCCCCATGACGGCAACGAGCGCCGTCACGGAGGCTAGAGCCATCAGAACACCGAAGCCAGTAAAGAGCGCATTCCCCGCATCGTGCAGCGCCACCAGTCCGTCGGAGGCGCCGAGTCGGGTCGCCAGCCATGCGCCCAGCGAGATCAGCCAAATCGCGGCCGATGTGGCACCCACGAACACCGCAAGAATGATGTGGTGCGGCCGGGTATGACGCGGCAAGTAGCGGGAATAGTCGGACACCGAGGGCGCATAGGTGATGTTGTACGCCGCGCTGGCCGCGAACTGTGCGATGAAGGCCACCCAGGTGAACCCGCCCGTCGCCGGATGCATCGGGGGCACCCGGCCCACGGCTATCGCCAGCGTCAGCAGGGTGTACAAAGGCAGACACACCCAGAAGCATGCCCGGAAAATCCGATGCAACCAGTCATGTCCGTACACCGCGATTCCGATTGCGATCGCCGCCGCTGCCAGCGTGACCCAGGTTTCATTCCAGCCGAGCATTCCATTCAGGCCGTTCGCCACGAGCACGGAGTCGGCGACGTTGAAGCCTACGAAAGTGAACAGAGTGCCGATCAGCACGACGACGACTCCGCGGTACCCGAACTGTGCGCGCGATTGAATCATCTGCGGCAGACCGAGCTCGGCTCCCTGCGAGGCGTGGAATGCGACGAACAAGGTACCGAACAGGATGCCGAGGGCACCGGCGAGCGAGGTGAACCCGAAACTCAGGCCCATGGTGGGGCCGACGAATCCGATCGCGATGGTGAAGAAGTGAAAATTGCCGAGGAACCAGAACGGAGTCTGGTCGATGACTCTGCCGTGCCGTTCATCCTCGGCAATATAGTCGATAGATTTGTGCTCGATGGCCACTTGCGCGCCCGGTGAATTATCTAGCGAGTCTGCGCGAACCAGGCCGTGGCGTGCATCGCGAGCATACCGGATGGCCCGATCGCTCGAAGTTCCACTCGATCGTGTTCCGGCTTGCCTATGAATTGCACGGGTTGATTGACATACAGCGGGCTTCGCGCCCGGAATTCCAAACGGGCGATCGGAGCCACCTTGTTCGCCGACAACAGCTGTGCCAGCACGATGGCAACCAGCGGGCCGTGCACGACCCGTTCCTGGTAGCCTTCCTCGCGCTGCGTGTACAGCTGATCGAAATGGATCAGATGCGAGTTGAAAGTCAACGCAGAGAATCGCATCAGCATGACCGGATCCGGAGTCAGGCAGAATGACCACGGATCCGCACCCGCGGTCTTGATCGCGAAGTCGTCTTGTGTGGCCGGCTGCGCCTGTACGGGCCCCTGCACATAGACGATATCCCGCTCCTCGCGCACGCACAGCGTATCGTGCTGAAAATACTGATGCTCGACGGTGAGAATTTGGAAGGGGCCATGACGTCCCTGCTTGTCGTGCCGCCCAAGCACCCGATCGCTCATCCGTGCCCGCACGCCGATCTGCAACGGGCGGATGAATTCGGTACGAGCCGCGGCGAACAAGCGCCGCCGCCTCAAGGTTGAATCCACCCACTCTTGATTGACCATATGCCCGTCGGGGCCGAGCATGCTGCGCGGCGCGGTGGGCAGGAAATAGAGCCAATGCCACAATGGCGGCAGCTCCGTGTGTTCCGCCGCCCGGCCCGTATTCATTCCCAGCGTGGCTTCCAGCGCCTGGACCGGCCACGGATCCAGATTAGATTCGATCATTGTTGAAAGATAGCACGCCCCGGTGCGCGATTCCGCGGGTAGGGACACACATCGGCACGCGTCATGTACTGTAGCCGGGCGAGTGGTTGAACAAGAAAGGGGTGGGTTGATGCCGAAAAGTTCGGAGCCGGGCCGGTGGTCCACGCAATTGGCTTTCTACCTTGCTGCGGTCGGGGCGGCGGTGGGTCTCGGCAGCATATGGCGGTTCCCCTACCTGACCGGCACGAACGGCGGCAGCGCCTTTGTATTCGTATTCGTTCTCGCCTGCCTCGCCATAGCGACCCCCTTGCTGGTCGCCGAATTCATGATAGGCCGGCGTTCGAGGCGCAGTCCTCCGGAAGCCGCCGGAGCGGTCGCCGCGAGCTTCGGCCGATCCAGGGCCTGGAACGTCATCGGAATCCTGGGCACGGTGGCGACACTTGTCATCATGTCCTACTACACCGTGATCGCCGGATGGGTATTGGCCTATGCCTGGAAGTGCGCCTCGGGAGAAATCACGGCGCTCGCTCCACGCGTGGTCGCCGGGCATTTTCACGGGTTTCTCGCCAGTCCGTTGCGGGTGGGCGCCTGGCATATTGCCTTCATAGCCATCGTCTGCGCCATCTCGGCGCGCGGCGTGAATCGCGGCATCGAACTGGCGAATAAAATTCGCGCCCCCGGGCTGCTCATTCTGTTGCTGATTCTGGTGGTGTATGCGCTGACGACGGGCGATGTGGCGCGCGGCCTGAGTTTCGCGTTCGCGCCCGACTTCGGCAAGCTATCGGCGAACGTGGTCCTTGCCGCCATCGGCCAGGCCTTCTATGCCACGGGAGTCGGCATGGCGATGATGCTCGCTTATGGCGCCTATGTACCCCGAGGCGCCTCGTTGGTACGCTCGGCCTTGGTCATCAGCGGCTCCATCGTCCTCGTGTCCTTGCTCGCCACCCTGATGATCTTTCCCCTGGTGTACAAATACGGATTGAATCCGGCGCAGGGTGCCGATCTCGTCTTCAACGTGCTGCCCACGGCATTCGCCGAAATGCCGGGTGGCCGTATGATCGGGACGTTGTTCTTTGTGCTGCTGGTACTGGCGGCGCTCACACCCACTCTCGCCGGCATGGAGCCTATCGTTGCCTGGCTGGAACAGCGTCATGGCTTGCCGCGCTGGAAGGCGGCGTGCGCCGCGGCGGCGAGCGTCTGGGTGCTGGGCATCGGCAGCGTGCTCTCATTCAACGCGTGGGCTAGCTGGCATCCGTTCTCGGGAATTACCCGGCTGCGGAGCATGACTTTTTTCGACGCGCTCGACTTCATCTCCTCCAACCTGCTGCTGCCGGTCGGTGCACTTTTCACGTGCGCCCTGATCGGCTGGCGCCTGCCTCAAAGCTTTGGCGGCACCGAACTTGCGGAGGAAACGGCGACAGTTCGCCGCCTGGTCTTGCTGCTGCTGCGATACGTCTGCCCGGTCGCAATCGCGTCGGTGCTGGTGGCGGCCTTCGCGTGAACCGCGGCGGAAACACTTAATAAAAGATTCACAACTTGTTGATATATGGACATTAACAAACGGAGATCCTTCATGGGTTGCAAGCCGGAATTATTGAGGACTGTACCGCTCTTCGCCCTGCTGGACGATGACGAAACCGCCGTGCTGGCCAGCCAGGTCGAGCTCAAGACATTCTCGCCGCGGGAGCGCATCTACAAGATGGCAGCGCCGGGCGGCCAGGCTTACGTGATGATCACCGGCAAGGTGCGTGTTTCCACGGTGGACGAAGACGGTCAGGACGTGGTGGTCGATGAACCCTCGGTAGGCGAAATATTCGGCTTCGCCTCGATGCTCGAACAGACACCGCATCGTACCAATGCCGTCGCGCTCGAGGAGACGACTTGCCTCGAAATCGACCGCAATGACATCGCGACATTGCTGCAGCGAAAGCCCCACGCCGGTATGGATCTGCTGACGGTGCTCGGCCGTCAAATCCATGCGACCCAGGAACTGGCGCGGGTTCGTGCCAGCCGCAATCCAAATGAAATCATCGAGAAGGAGTCGACGCTCGGCGAGCGAGTCGCCGACACGGTCGCCGGATTCGGCGGATCCTGGACCTTTATTTCCCTATTTGGGATCGTGCTCGCGACCTACACACTGATCAATATATTGCTGGACAAGAAGGCATGGGATCCCTACCCCTTCATCCTGCTCAATCTATTCCTGTCCATGCTGGCAGCCATCCAAGCGCCCGTGATCATGATGAGCCAGAATCGCCAGAACACGCGTGACCGGCTGCGCAGCGAGCTCGATTTTGAAGTCAATCGCCGCGCCGAGACCGAGATTCAAGGTCTGGCGCGCAAGTTGAATCTCATCGACGACAAACTGCACGATTTTGAAAGCCTGCTGCGCCCGGCGGCACAGCCCAAGCCGACGGGCGAGCCCTAAGTGCCGTGCCTGCGGGCGCAGGCCAAAGCGCGTGCATCACGTCACGGCCGGCTCGGCGAACGCCCGAGGAATGCGCTGATGATCGGATTCAGCCATTCCGGCCGGGATGAAAAAGTGGTGTGATCCGTGCCCGGCAGTACGCACAATTCCGCCTCGGGGAGTGCCTGAAATATCTTCAATGTATGCTCGAGCCTGACCACGTCCCGGTCGCCCGAAATCACCAGTACCGGCTGTTTGATTTTTGCGAGCATCGCAAGGCTCAGCTCGCTTTCCGTGGGCGAGGTCAGCCATAAATGCGCAAGTCTTTCATCGATGGTCTTGGGATTGGGATTCTCCGTCCCTCGCAGCGTTTCGAGATTGTCCGCACTGAGTCCCTCGGGCGAGATATTGACCCCGCTCACGACCAGGCGCCGCACCAATTCAGGATGACGAAGTGCAAGCATGAGCGCGAGTATCCCGCCGTCGCTGAATCCGACGACATCGACACGCTTGAAATCGAGGTGCTGCAGCAGAGCCGCGGTATCCTCCATCATCGCGGTGTAGCTGAGAGGACCGGACACATCCGGTGTGCGACCCTGGCCAACCTGGTCGGGTGCCACGAGGCGATGGTGCTCCGAGAAGCCGTCGAGTTGCCGCGCAAAGGAGTGCTCGCCCGAATCGCCCCCGCCGTGGAGCAATAGCAAGATCGGGCCTTGGCCTTTCACGGCGTAGTAGATTTTGTGGCCGTGAATGCTGGCCCAATGCCACTCGGACGGTCGAATCGCGGCATTGGCTGTGTCGGGCAAGATCAAATTCCACATTCCCAGGATCAACGCCGCGCCGGCAATGGCGGCGCTAACTCGACGCCGCCGGGTCATCACCTGAAAAATCGCCATCGATCCAATCATACAGCATATCGGCAACCCAACCGATTGCGCCGCCGCCTATCGGTCGGTATAGGCCTGTATGTGATGTAACTGCGCATCGCTCCGTGCTATCTCATCGAGCGTCGCCGTGCCGCCCGCGGTGACCATGAGGCTCGCCAGGGCCTGAGCAACCCCCATGGCCGGCAAAATCGACGGCACGAGTGCGGGGCCCGCGTTCGGCGCCAGCAGTACGACGCTGGCGCCCTGCACGATGGGCGAGACGACGCTGTCCGTGACCGCGACGATCTTCACGTGACGTTGCGCCGCATAGCGAACCGCATCGACCGTCAATCGCGCATAGGGCTCAAAACTGAAAGCGACCAATGCATCCTTGGAAGACGCGCGGCGCAGCTCGTCGGTGACGGCTCCGCCCACCCCCGTGACCAGCACGCTCTTGTCGCAGAACAGGCGGCAGGCGTAGTCCAGGTAGTATGCGGCGGGGAACAGGCTGCGCAGCCCAAGCACATAAAACCGCTGTGCGGCGATCAGAACCTTTTTTGCCGCCTCGAACGCGGCCGCATTCGCAGCGCCGAGAGTGCGGTCCAGGCTGACCACTTCCGTGTCGTACATGTCGGCCAACAGCTTCTCTTGGCCATCATTCACACGTCGCTTGCGCAGTGATTTGGCGCGGGCGACGAAGGTCGTCTCGCTGGAGGACAGCCAGTTTACATACAGCGCCCGGAAGCTTTCGTAACTATCGAATCCCAGCTCGCGCGCCAATCGAAGCATCGCGGCCGGCTGCAGCTTGGCATCTGCCGCCACGGAACGCATGGAGCGGATGGCGATGTCCTTCGGTGCGTCGAGTACGTGGCGCGCGGCGACTTTCAACTTCGGCGGAAGTGACTGATAGCGCTGGGAAATCAGCCTATCCACCTCCTCCTTGTTCACGCGGCGCCGTCCATTCGATTTGCGTGCAACGTAAAGCACATAGTTCAGCTCCCTACCGGGGTTTGAAGGTCTCTTTGACGGCCAGCGAGAATTTGGCCACCAGTTCGGCCAACTCATCGTCCGTCGCGTTGAAGGGCGGCGCGATGATCGCGGTATCGCCCAAGCCGTTGCCGACATTGCCGGCACAGGGATAGCAAATGAGACCGTTCTCCAGCGCGCGCCGGCCGACCTCGACGCTGACGCGGCGATCCGCCGGAAACGGCTGCTTCGTTACCCGGTCGGACACGAACTCGACCCCGATGAAAAAACCCCGCCCGCGCACATCGCCGACTTCCTCGCAGCCATCCAGCGATTCCCGGAGCGCGCTTTTCAGCGCCTCCCCCCTGTCCCGCACCCGCGCGACCAGCGATTCACGTTCGATGATCCGTTGAACGGCGAGTCCGGCGGCGCACGCGGCAGTATGGCCGGAGTAGGTGTGTCCGGTCATGATGCCCCCTTGCGCTTCCAATATCGTGCGGCCGACATCGTGCTTGAATATCGTCGCGCCGAGCGGAATGTAGCCGCCCGCCAATCCCTTGGCCACCGCCATGATGTCCGGCGAAATGCCGTCGTGTTCGAGCGCCCGCCACGTGCCGCACCGGCCCACGCCGCTCATCACCTCATCCGCGATGACTAAAACATCGTGGCGCTTACAGACCTCTTGCACCGCTCTCGCGTAACCAGGGGGCGCCGGAACGACGCCGCCGGCGGCGCCCACCACGGGTTCGAAGATGAACGCCGCGACGCTGTCGGCTCCCAGCGTCCGAATCTTGGAGTCGAGCTCATCGGCGAGATACCCCACGAGTTCGGTGTCACTGATGCGCGCCGGCGGACGGTAGACGTTCGCGGCCGACAAGAAGGAGACATCGAGAAGACTGCCCTCGAACGGCGCGCGCCGCTCGGCATGCCCGGAAACCGACAGCGCTCCGAGCGTATTGCCGTGATACGAACGTTGGCGCGAGATAAACCGGCGCTTCGCCGCGAGCCCCCGCGCATCGAAGTACTGCAAGGCTATTTTCAGAGCCGACTCGACCGCCTCCGAGCCGCTGGAGGTATAAACGACGTGGCCGAACTGTGCTCCGGACAGGGAGAGGACCAGCTGAGTCAACTGCTCCATGGCATCGCTGGTAAAGAGGTAGCGGTAGCCGCAGGCGACTTTATCGAGCTGCTCCGCAATCGCCGCGTTGACCTCGCGGTTTGCATGCCCGATGCAAAAGGCGGCGGGACCACCGGAACCGTCGAGATAGCGCCGGCCGGCATCGTCGAACAGATAACTGCCCTCGCCCCGCACGATACGCGGCAGGTTCTCGATTCCAAAACCGATTCCACGAGTCTTTACCATCGCCGACACCCAAGATAGATTTTGAGATGGCCGTCAGTGGAACGTATGTTTAGAGTTTCGTCAATATCGAACGAACGTATTATTCGAGGCCGGCACCCCGTCGGGGGCATGAGCGGAGTGAGACCTGCGTCGCAAAACCCCCGATTTCTCTCGATGGCAACTTACAAGACTGGCTATTCTCGCGCCCAGCTCAGCCTTGGGGAATTCGATGAAGCCTCTGATCAGCCTGATATATGCCAGCCGGTCGGCCGAACATTTTCACGAGCATGAGATTCCCGACCTATTGAAGCAGGCACGCCTGGCGAATGCCAAACACGAGCTCACAGGCATGCTTCTGTACATCGGGGGCGCTTTCGTGCAGGTGCTGGAAGGCCAACCCGCCATGGTCGAAGCGGTGTTCGGGACCATCGTGCGCGACAAGAGGCACACGCAAATAACACTGATTACGAAAGAGGCCATCGCCGAACGCGCCTATGAAGGCTGGACGATGTCCCACAAGACGCTCGACCCCGTCGAGGCCGGCGAACTCATTGGAGAGACCGAGTACTTCACATCGTCCATCTGGGTCACGCAGCTGGACTCCAATCGCGCGAAAAAGCTTCTCTCCGCCGCCAGCATGCGCTGGAAAATCGAACACCGCAGCGGAAAGTATCGGGCCCTCGGCCGAAGCGCATAGGAAGGCGCGACCGCCTCGCGCACCGCGACCGCCCAGCGCACCGCGACCGCCCAGCGCACGATGTGCAGCCTGAGGCGCTCGAGTGATTGACGCGCCACCGTCGGTCGGGGACACTTTACCCAATATGAACAGAATCGATATCAAAACCCAGAGCGGGACATGTCCGAGCTACGTGTATCGCCCGGCGGGCCGCGGCCCCTGGCCCGCCGTCCTCGTCTACATGGACGGTCTGGGTATTCGCCCCGCCATGCTCGAGATCGGCGAGCGGCTCGCGACCCATGGCTACTATGTGCTGCTGCCGGATCTGTACTACCGCTCCGGGCCCTACGAACCGATGGATCCACACGCCATATTCAGCGACCCGGCACAGCGCAAGATCATGATGGAAAAGTATTTCGCGCTGGCCACCCAGGCCAACATCATGTCCGACACGCGCGCATTCCTCGACTATCTCGCGGCGCAGGCCGACGTGAAACCCGGCGGCATCGGCACCACGGGTTACTGCATGGGTGGATTGATGTCCCTGACCGCGGCCGGAACCTACCCGGATCGCATCCTCGCGACCGCCTCGTATCACGGCGGCCGCCTCGCGACAGATGACCCGCAGAGCCCGCATCTGCTCGCACCGAAAATCAAATCGCGAGTCTATATAGCCGGTGCGATCGAAGATCAGGGCTTCCCCGACGATATGAAAGAACGGCTGGAGAAGGCCCTGACCCAGGCCGGCGTCGCGCATCAGATCGAAACCTACCCGGCCAAACATGGCTGGGTATTTCGCGATATTCCGGTCTACGATGCCGCCGCCGCCGAGCGACACTGGCAGACGATGATCGCGCTTTTCGAGGCGGAGCTTTAACCTCTAGGCGGGGTTTCGGCGCTGCGGCCATCGCGCGGATTCGTGCCGCCCAGCGCAAGAAAAAGCTGCACCGTGTCCAGATAACGCTGTGCCATCGCGCGCACATACCCCAGTCGCGCTTGCTGGTAGGAACGCTGCGCGTCCAGGACTTGAAGCACACCCGCGTTGCCTTCCGCATAGCTTGCCCGGGCGAGATCGAGGCCGACCTGCGCGGCCTGCTGCGCCTGCGCTTGAGCGTCGAGCTGCTCGGCGTCGTGGTTCAAGGCCTCCAGCATGTCGGCGACTTGACCGAATGCCTCGAGCACCGTTTGCTCGTAGGCAGCCGCGCTGGCATGCATGGCATCGACTGCCGCACGCTTCTCTGCGCGCAACGTGCCGCCGTCGAAGATCGGCATCGTCAAACCCGAGATGAGGCTCCAGGCCGTATCCGCGCCATTGAATAGCTGGCCTGCATCGACGGCCTCCTGCCCCACCGTCGCGCTCAGCTGAATCTTCGGATAAAGGTTGGATTCCGCGACGCCGACGGCGCTCGTTGCCGCATGCAGCCGCGCTTCCGCCGCCAGAATATCCGGCCGGCGATGAGCCAGCTCCGACGGCAGGATCACGGGTATGTCGAGAGGCAGGGTAATTTGCGCCAGATCGACATCCGCAGGCAGTTCGTTCGCGGGCGCGCGCCCCAGCACCACGGACAGTGCGTGATGCGCCCTGGCGAGTTCCTGACGCAACGGCGGCAGCAAGGCCATGTCGCTCGCAATTTGACTCTGTGCGCTGACCACATCGATGCGCGCCACGGATCCGTCCTGGAACGCAGTTTGCACGAGCTTTAGGTTGTCGCGGTCCTGGCTGAGAATCGTTTCAACGGTCGCGATCTGGGCGCGTGCCGAGCCAATGGCCAGCGTCTGCATGACAGCCTGTCCGGTCACCGTCAGGTACGCGGCATCCATCTGATGCTTTGTCACCTCGGCCAGGGCGTACTTCTGCTCCACGCCGCGCGATATTCCGCCTGTGTAGTCCAGGGTATAACTGACGGTGGGACCGATCGCATAGTAGGTAAATGGCGGCAAATTGAAGAAGCCGCCGAGAAACTCGTCGCCATACTTCTGACGGCCCACACCGGCCGTCAAACCAATCTGTGGATAGCGCGCGCCGCCGGCTGCGATGGCCAGTTCGCCGGCTTGCTGCAGCGTCGCCGTCGAAGCCGCGAGACTGCGATTGTGTTCCAACGCCTGCTTGACGACGGCCTCAACGGCATCGGAACGGAACAGACTCCACCAATTGCCTTCGATCTCGCGGCCAAGCTCGATGTGTTGCAGGGTGTCGTCCGCCGCTGCGCCGGCGTCGCGCGGAGCATCGGCCGTGTAACGCGTCGCCGCCGGGGGCGCGGGGCGGGTAAAATTCGGGCCCACGGTGCACCCGGCCAGCGCAGCTGCCCAGGCCAGCATCAAAATGGGCTTGAGCGCCATCACTCGATGGCCACGGGTTCGGCTGGTGCTGCCCCGCCCTTGCGCAGCAACAGAACCAGCGGGATGGCCGCGAGACACAAATACATCATCAGCTGGAAATCGTCGTTGTAGGCGATCATGGCCGCCTGCCCTGTCACCGCAGCGTTGACTCCGGCCAGTGCCGCCACGGTCGGCGATCCGCCCATTTGATGCTGCACCACCGGGTTGTACGCGCTCACATGCTCCGCCAGTGTGGAGTGCACGATTTGCGTGTTACGCGTCAGCAGGGTTTCCACCACAGAGATTCCGATGCTGCTGCCCAGATTGCGGGTCAGGCTGAAGATCGCCGTGCCTTCATTGCGCAGCGTCGGCGCCAGGGTGGCGAATGTCGCGGCCGCCAGCGGCACGTAGACGAAGCCGGTACCGACCCCTTGAGCCAGGCCGGACCACACGATCGTGGCGGAGCCCATCTGCAAATCGAAGCCCGTCATCTGCCACGACGAAAAGGCCGTCAGCGCAAAGCCGGCGCCGATGACCAGCCGCAGATCCACTTTGCGCATGATGCGCCCGACGACGAACATCGCGAACAGCGTGCCGATGCCCCGCGGCGCCGTGACGAGACCGGTGGTGACCACCGGGTAGTTCATCAGATCCTGCAGCAACGGCGGCAGCAGCGCGAGCGTCGCGAACATGACCATGCCGACGACGAAAATGAACGCATTGCCGGTGAGAAAGTTCCGATCCTTGAACAAGGCGGGACTCACGAACCGTTCGCTCGTCGTCGTCAGCATATGCACCACGAATAGATAGAAGCCGACTGCCGACACCGTGCCTTCGATCCAGATTTCCGGCGAGCTGAACCAGTCCTTCAACTGGCCGCGATCGAGCATCATCTGCAGGGCCCCGATGCCCAGACTCAGCGCGGCGAAGCCGAAGAAATCGAAGCGCGACTTGCGAATGGTGGTCTCGGGCATGCCACTGGCTGTGCCGAGAAATGCGAGGATGCCGAACGGCACGTTGATGTAGAACACCCAGCGCCAGTTGTAGTTCTCGGTCAGCCAGCCGCCGAGCGCCGGACCTAAGATCGGGCCGATGGTCACGCCCATGACCCAAATGGCCATGGCGCGCGCATGATGCTCGGGCGGGTTGATATCGAGCAATACCGCCTGCGACATGCGGAATCAGCGCGGCGCCGCACAGCCCCTGCAGCAGCCGCGCCAGCACGATCTCGCGGCAGAGACTGCGCCAGGCCGCATAGCATGGACGCGATGGTGAATCCCACGATGGAAAACAGAAACACCTTCTTGCGGCCGATTTGCCCCGCCAGCCAGCCGCTCAACGGAGTCATGATCGCGGCGGCGATGATGTACGAGGTCAGCACCCAGGCCATCTGATCCTGGGTCGCGGAGAGCGAGCCTTGGATGCGTGGCAGCGCCACGTTGGCAATCGTGTTGTCGAGCGCCTGCATGATGGACGCCAGCATGACCGAGACGGTGATGAGCGCGCGTCGCGGCCCATCTATCTCGGCACTCAGCGACGCCGCGTCGCTCACCGCGAGACGGTCCCATCAGCGGTGCCCCCGCTGGAGGCGAGCGCGTCGGATTGCGAGTGCGTGTCCACCGTCACATCGGCGCTCAGACCAGCCTGCAGGAAGAATGCGGAATCCAGGTCCGTGAGCTGCAGGCGCACCGGTACCCGCTGGACGACCTTCACCCAGTTGCCCGTGGCGTTCTCCGGCGGCAGCAGCGAAAATTGCGATCCGGTGCCGGGGCTCACGCTCGCCACCCGCGCCGAGAACCGCTTGCCGGGATATCGATCGATCTTGACGGTCGCTGCCTGGCCCGAGCGCATTTGCGCCAGCTGCACTTCCTTGAAATTCGCCTCGATCCATATATCGCGCGTGGATACCAACGCGAACACTGGCGCGGACGCCGCGATGTAATCGCCGATCTGCAGCTGTTCCACCTTGGTCACCACCCCATCGATGGGGGCCTTGATCACGGTGTAGGATAAATTCAGCTTGGCCCGATCGAGCGCCGCCTGAGCCTCCTCGACCAAGGGGTGGCTATCCGGTGCAATATCCGCATCGCCGCCCAGGTTGGCGAGCGCAACGCCGATCTGCTGCTGCACGTTCGCCACGTCTTGCCGTGCCGTGTCGAGCGCATGCGATGCCTGATCGAACTGCGTCTGGGATGCGATTCCGGAAGCCAGCAGGCGCTTTTGCCGATCGTATTGCGTCTGCGCAAAACTCAAAGTGTCCCGAGAGGCCCGCAGTTCGACCTGCCGCTGCCGATAGGTGGACTTGAGCGACTCGATTTGCAGACGAGTGGCGGCAAGGTGCGCGGCGGCGTCGCTGACGGCGATGCGAAACGGTGCCTCGTCCAATGTAAACAGCGTCGAGCCGCGTTGTACGACGGCGTTGTCGCGCACGTTCACCGCGACGACCCGCCCTGCAACGTTCGAGCTGATCGACACGGTGGCAGCCTGAGTGTAGGCGTCGTCGGTGCTTTGGTACCGCCCGCCCGTGATATAGAAATAGGCAGCGGCGGCAATGACGACGATGGGCGCCAGCACCATGAGCGGCCAACGCAGCCGCTGCAGGCGGGTCTTGGGGGGTGGATTTTCCGTATTCATGGGTTGGGGTGACTCCGTTCACGCCGAGTTCGTGCCGCCTTCGGGCCGGCACTGCCGCGCGCCTTCGGCGGCGGCACAGGCGAAGCCGGGGGTTGCAAGGAGCCGAGCGAGCCCATATTGCCGTGGATTTTTTCGAGCACGGCGATGAATTGCTCGGCCTGAAGCCTAGGAATGCCCGCGAATGCCTCGCCACGCGTCACGTCGGCCAGCTGCCATATATCGTCCAAGAGCGGTTTGCTGCGGGGCTTGAGATAGAGGCGGCGCGCCCTTCGGTCCTCAGGGTCGCTGCGCCGCTCGAGCCAGCCGTCGGACTCCATGCGATCGAGAATGCGCACCAGGGTCATGGGCTCGATTTCCGCAGACTCCGACAGCTGCGCCTGGCTGATGCCCTCGGATCGCGCCAAATAGACCAGCGCCTTGCACTGAGGCAGAGTCAGGCCGAGCGCCGCCGCTCTTTGCTCGAAGCGCTGAACATACAGGCGGCAGGTGTCTTTGAGCAGAAAACCGAAATTGCGCATCGAATCCAAGGGATCACTCGGAACTACTGGAAGGATCCGTACATTATACTGTACTGGTTGTTATAATAACAAGTGTTACTATTTACCGGTCCTTACGCAGGCAGCGTAACGCTGTAGGCTATGCGCCGGGAAATATCGTCGAAAGCGCAGACATCAATGAAATTCGAAGCAATGCTCTGGGTGCTGTTCTTGGTATCGCTTGCGACCGCCATCATGTCGCGCAAGTACCGCAACTATGGCTTGGCCGGCATCGGATTGGCGGTCGTCGCGATCGTGACGGTCATCCTGCTTCCACGCAAGGACGAAACAGCGCCTCCGGCCACGACGAGCGTCGCGGCTCCGCATTCGAAACACATAGATTTCGAGCAATCACATGTCCAAAGATTGGACCAGGAAGATCCCGAGGCGAAGCACCGAATCCAGTTGTCGCAGATTCGATTCGAGCAGATAAGCCCGTCTGCGGACATGGAGCCGGGTACTTTCGAATCGATTCGCGCGCGTCTCTACAACGACTCCCCGAGCTTCGCTCTGACGGATTACGGCTATTATTTGGCCGTGCAGGACTGCTTGGCGAAGAAATGTACTACGATCTACGATCAGCGTGGCCTGGAATCTGCTACCGTACCCGCCAGTCAGGCGCGCGATGTGAAGATTGAAATTCACTCCGGTGAAACCCACGGATCGCCGCCCTTCAAATTGATCGGCACGCCAAAGATCATTCTATTGCCGACCGAAACGCGCGCCTATGATGCCGCTCCAATACCCTGACATCGAGAGGGTCCGAGAAGTCGCTCAGTAATGTTATTTAGGCACCCCCCGTTTGCCTTCCTGTTCTGGGCCAACACGCTGTCTCGATTTTCCTCCCAGATCGGCGCGGTGGCCTTGGGTTGGCAGGTATATGCACTCACGCACAGCGCCTTCGACCTCGGTCTGGTTGGCCTGGTCGAGTTCATTCCCGCGGCGCTTCTGACCTTCGCAGCGGGGCACGCGGCCGACCGTTATCCGCGCCAGCGCGTGGCGCAGATCTCTATGACCATCAAAGGGCTGATTGCCCTGCTTTTGGCATGCGGCAGTTTTGCGGGGTGGCTCAACATCACGGAAATCTTCGCTGCGGCCGCCGTGCTCGGCGCAGCAAACGCCTTCGAAAGACCCGCTTTACAAGCCATATTGACGGGGGTCACGCCGACCGGTCTGTTGCAGAAAGGCGCGTCCATTACGAGCGGCGCGCAGCAGGTTGCGACCATCTGCGCACCGGCACTGGGTGGGCTGGCCTATGCCGTAGCGCCGGCATTACCGTATACGCTCATGGCGATATTTTTGTTGGTGGCCGGAATTCTCAGCGGTGCGATCCGTTTGGAGCGGCAGATGATCGTGAAAGAACCGCCGACCTTGGCCGCGTTGTTCGCGGGCGTGAGATTCGTGCGACACAGTCCGTCCATCCTGGGCACCATTTCGCTGGATCTGTTCGCCGTGCTGTTGGGCGGTGCGACGACTTTGCTGCCCATCTATGCGAGCGACATCCTGCACACCGGGCCGTGGGGCTTGGGAATACTTCGCGCCACCCCCGCCTTTGGGGCATTGCTGATGACCGCGCTGCTGGCAAAACACGCGATCACTCGCCGTGCCGGCATGCGTATGTTTCAGGCGGTCATCGTCTTCGGACTGGCCACCATGGTATTCGCAGTGTCGCGAAACATGGGGCTATCGCTGCTGGCGCTCGGCGTAATGGGTGCCGCAGATACGGTGAGTGTGATCATCCGTCTGGCGCTGGTGCAACTGGGCACGCCGGACGAAATGCGGGGCCGCGTAGGAGCGGTGAATTTCCTCTTCATCAATGCGTCGAACCAGCTCGGCGGCTTCGAGAGCGGCGTCACCGCCGCCCTGTTCGGAACGGTGCCGGCCGTGTTGTTGGGTGGCATTGGCACCGTGGCGGTGGCGCTCCTTTGGATGAAGTTATTCCCGACCTTGCGCAATGTCGAGCGGCTGGAGCCAAGCGTCTAAACACCCACGAACGTCGCAATCTCCTCGAGAGGCGCGCGATCGGTTTTCAATCGATTGATCGCGGCGGTTTCGTCGGAGTGACCAACCGCCATGCCGCAGAACAACATCATTTCCGGGCGCAAGGATAGGAATTCAGCGACCGTCTTGTGCCATACGGCCCAGGCTTCCTGAGGGCAGCTATGCAGGCCATGCTCCTGAATGAGCAGCATGACATTCTGCATGAACATACCGACGTCCGCCCATTGGTCCTGCCCCATGTCCCGGTCGATCGAGAAAAACAGAGCCATGGGCGCACCAAAAAAATCGAAGTTCTTGGCAAACTGCGCCAGCCGGGCCGGCCGGTTGTCCCGTGGCACGCCGATCGTTTGGTAGAGGTCTTCGCCGCATTTGAAGCGACGGGAACGATAGGGTTCCTTGAGGTTGGGCGGATAGATGTTGTACTCGCTCCCCTCTCCGTTCGGCTGACTCTGCAGCCGGTCGGCGATCAACGCCTTGAATTCGCGCAGGCGCTCGCCACCCAGCACATGGACGTGCCAGGGCTGAAGATTGCCACCCGATGGCGCCTGCCTCGCGGTATCCAGTATCGAGCGGATCAACTCGGTGGGGATGGGTTGGCTGGTGAATGCACGGCAACATTTTCGGGAACTGATTGCTTCTGTCACATTCACGCGTTTATCCCCCACTCCGGTGCATAAGGCTGTGGACAACCCAGCCAAGTCGTCAATCTAGAGTTGTGATTCAACAACTTACATAAACCGGTCACAAATTGATCATAAAGATTCCCACGCCACAACGCTTGAATATCCCGCAGCGAGACCTCAACGGGCCAGCCGCGAGCGCTAGCCAATGCTGGGAAGCTCCCGTGGAATCTCGCTCTGCAGTTGCTCATCCAGCCCGCGTGCCACTTTGTGGCCGGCGTACACCGCTGCTTGGATGGTACTGGGTGCATAACAGTCGCCGACTCGAGTCACACTGGCAACACCGGCATCGCTCCAACTCGACTTCATCCCGGCAAGGTTCCGATAGACATCATCCAGCGGAAGGCGAGCCGTCACGGTCACCAGACCCCCTGCTTCCTGCTCGAACACTCGGCCGCTGGCGCTATTTTCGAGCGTGACCGTACCGCTCCCAAAACTCCGTACCGTGGTGTAGGGCAATATTTCCACGCCCAGCCGCAGCAGCTGCCGCATGATCGGCACCGCTTCCATCGTGTTGGCCGTCCACGCCGAGACTATTGCGGCCGGCGTTACCAGCGTCACGGGAAGACCCGCTTCGCGGCAGCTCACGGCCAGAACACCTCCCATGTAGTAGTGATCGTCGTCAAAAATCACTACAGGACCTTTTGGAAGGCGTTGCGCCATGATGTCATCGGGAGTAAAGACCCCTGGGCCGTCGAATCCCTCTATCGGGAAACCGCTGGCACGGCCGACGCCATCGCGGCGCCAAGCTGCCCCCGTTGCAACGACGATATGGCGAGGTGCAAATTCCATCGCATCCTTGGCGCCTATCAAACTGTCCCGATAGATCGTTACGTTCGCGAGCCGCTCGATCTGACCCACCCTCCAGTCACGCACTCGCGCCCACTCGGAGAGCCCGGGCAGTGACGCTTCGGCCGAGACCCGTCCCCCAAGAAATGCGGTCGCCTCGACCAGATGTACTTCGTAGCCTCGCCGGGCAGCTCCGAGAGCGGCCTCGAGCCCGGCCGGCCCTGCACCGACTACGAGAACCGTTCCATCGGATTTTTTGGGCGTGATGCGCTCCGGGTGCCACCCGCGTCGCCATTCCTCTCCCACGGTTGGATTTTGAGTACAGCGCAGGTTACTCGACGTGTAGTCGCTCGAGACGCAGATATTGCAGCCGATGCATTCGCGAATATCCTCGATGCGGCCTTCCTCGATTTTCTTGGGCAGAAATGGATCCGCGATCGAAGGGCGCGCGGCACCCACAAAGTCCATCACACCGCGCCTTATTTGACTGACCATCGTGTCCGGAGAGGTGAAACGGCCAACGCCCACCACCGGCTTGGTGGTGAGCGACTTCACGAAGCGGGCATATTCTTCTTGGTAGCCTTCTTTAGCGAAGCGCGAAGTCTGGCTGTCATTACTCCAGGTGGATAGATTGATGTCCCAGAGGTCAGGCAGCTCCGCCAGCATGCCGATCACGTCGCGCGCCTCGCCGTCATGCGCGATACCGGCCGGTCCCATCAGTTCATCCGCCGCGAAACGCACGGCCACTGCACATCGGTCGCCGACCGCGTCCCGGGTGTCTTCTATCAGTTCGCGCAACAGACGCACGCGATTCTCGAGGATTCCGCCGTACTCGTCCGTGCGATCGTTTTTGCGGGTTTGCAGGAAATGCATCGCGATGCTGAGATCGTGGGATGCATAGACATAGACGATGTCGAACCCGGCGCGTTTGGACCGAATGGCCGCATCGCGATGCCAGCGACGCAGATTGAGAATATCCTGTTTGTCCATGGCCCGGGCCTGAACGGGACCGTAATAAATGATGGGGCGATGCGACGGAGCGATCGGCACTTCGCGCGTGCCCCAGTTGGCGCAGGATGCGCCGTGATGCACGAGCTCGATCGCCGCAAGGGCATCGTGCTCATGGACCGCATCGGCCATGGCGGCGAGCGCGGGAATGTCTGCATCGGACCAAAGGCGGCCCTCATGGAACGGCTCACAGTCGCTCGTCGGGTGAATTTCCACCTCTTCGGTCGAGACCACGGCCCAGCCGCCCTCAGCCTTGACACCGCGGAGCATTGCCAACGCCTGCGGCTGTGTCCAACCCATGCCATTGCAGTGAGGCACCTGGAAAAATCGGTTCTTCGCTTTGACCGGCCCGATCTGCACCGGCTCGAACAAAATGTCATAGCGCGGGTCGCGGCTCATATGCGGGGCGCCACATGGGTCTGCGACTGTTCACGCATGTACTGCGACAAATAATAGAAGGATGCGATCGCTTTACCCGTCGTGCTCGATCCCTTCCACCCGACAAAGGCTTGATACCCCGGCCACGCTCCCGTGGTCGCGCCTTGGGCGCGATTGGCGTACGTCACCCCGGCCTCTATGTGCTCGAAGAACCAGGCCACCTCCTCCTCTGCTCCGTAGAAGCCTGCGGTCAATCCAAATGCAGAATCGTTGGCAAGTGCCATCGCCTCGTCTCTATCGCCTACCCGGCGCAGCATTACAATGGGACAGAACATTTCCTCGCGCCAAAGTGGATGACTGCCGGGCGACTCCGCCAGCGTCGGCGCGCAATAGTAGCCATGCGCGAGCTCACCGATGCGTAACTGCTCGCCTCCCGCCAAAATTCGGCTACCCTCGCTCCCCAGTGCACGCGAATAGGCAGCGTATCGATCATAGGCCGTCCCCGTTGCAACCGGCCCAAACCATGTATTCGCTGCAGTGGGATCACCGATGGTCAAAGCGCTGATTCGGGAAGTAAGGTTGCGGATCAGTTCGTCTGCCACGCTGTCATCGACATACAGGCGCGAAAGCGCAGAACACTTTTGACCTTGCATGCCAAAAGCAGAGCGAACGATCCCGGTCACCGCAGAGTCGAGATCCGCATTGCGCGTCACGATGGCGGCATTCTTACCCCCCATCTCGGCGATGACAGGCAGGGTGCGCCGCATCGCGGTCTGCGCCGCCACGATGCCCAGACCAACCTCGTGTGATCCGGTAAAAGTGATACCGCTGGTCAGTTTGTGCCGTACCAGCAGCTCCCCCGCCCCGCTGCCCGTGCCGTTCAGATAATTGAAAACACCGGGAGCAAAGCCGGCGTCCCGCAGGCATTCAGCGAGCATCCGTCCCGCCCACGGCGTTTCCGCGGCCCCTTTCAGCACAACCGTATTTCCCGCCGCCAGGGCGGCTGCGACGGGACCCGCCGCCAGGGCAAAAGGGAAATTGAACGGAGCGATGACGACCCACACGCCGTAGGGCTTCAGAACGCTGAGATTGCGGCTGATGCAATTGTCGATCGGGTCGTTGGGTAGTGCGCGGGCGAAGCCGTCGGCCTGCTCCACCTGATCCGCGTAGATCCGGAAAAACTCGGCCGCCTCCTGTGCTTCGCCGAGAGCCTCCATCCGATTCTTACCCACCTCCAGGCAGATGGCGGCGGCAATGTCGTAGACACGCTGTTCGATTATAAGAGCCGCCTTGCGTAGTGCGGCAACGCGTTCGCTCCAGGGTCGGAGGCGCCAGGATTTGAACGCGGTCGAGGCTGCCAGCATTGCCCGGTTGACCTCCGCGGTTCCTGCGACCTGAAACTGTCCCAATACCCGTCTCTGATCTATGGGACTGCGTTTGAGAAACTTATGATCGGTTAAAGCATCGTGCTCGCCGATGAGAAGAGGATGCTCTCGGCCCAACGCACCATTGACGCGCTCGAGCGCCCGATCAAAGCGCTCATGCACTTCGGGCGGCGGCGCAAACATCGTCGAATAGGTCAATCGGAATTCGTTCATTGCTTCCCTCACCGCGCACGATGCGTGATGGGTACAGTGAAACGTATGTTTTCTACCTAGTCAATATACAACACATGTATTATTGCCGGCGCAACGTCCGGCGGGCACCGTGCAGAGATGTTCCGCGGCGATCAATGCACTTTAATTGACAGCTCCACGTCCTCCGCGAACGGCACCGACATATAGCCCTGTGTCGGCGCTCGCACCTTGGCGAGATATTCCGGGCTCCAATCGGCATTGTCGGCCACGATCAACGCTCCCTCGCGAAGGCGGCTCTCGAGCAACGCCAATATCGAGGGATACAGCCCCTTCGCACCATCGAGCAGCACCAGATCGATCGATTCCGGCAGATCCCGTGCCAGCGTCTGCAGTGCATCGCCTTCGCGAATCTCCACCAGTTCCGAGACGCCGGCAGCCGCCAGGCTGACGCGGGCGCGCGCCACCTTGGAGGACTCGAACTCCGTGGTGATCAACCGGCCGCCGCCATTGTCTTTGAGTGCGGCTGCCAGATGCAGCGTCGACACGCCGAACGAGGTACCGAATTCGACGATCGACCGAGCCTGGATGGAGCGCGCCAGGAGGTACAGCAGAGCGCCGGTCTCGCGCGAGACCGCCAATGGAAAATCCTTCAAGCGGGTATACAGCTCGACATACTCGGTCTTGGCTGCCATGCGCGCCCGCAACTCCTCCGGCGGCGTGGCTGCCATGCGCTGCCGCATCGCCGGCATCGAGGCCTCAGCCTCGGCGAACAGCCCCTTGAGCACGGAGGCCAGCGGATCGGCGGTGAGTGTCGTCATCGAAATCTCCTGTTTGAGTGCGCATCGCGGCGCGTGGTGACAGAATACGAATAATTCGTCGCATTCACCATTCGCATTCGGGAGTCCCTATGAAGAGCCGCCCTATTCCGCGTATTTCCTCGAGAAAACAGCCTCGCCAGGCGCGATCGGAGCGTTTGGTCGCCGACATCCTCGAGGCGGCGGTTCGCGTTCTGGCGAGCGGCGGCGCGCGCCGTTTCACCACCGCCCGGGTGGCTGAGCGCGCCGGCGTCAGCGTCGGTTCGCTGTATCAATACTTCCCCAACAAGGAAGCGATCCTGTTCCGCCTGCAAACGGACGAATGGCGGATGACCAGCAACATGATCAATCGGATCCTGGCGGATACCACGCTGGCACCGTTCGCCCGGTTGCGCTCCGTCGTGCGCGCGTTCGTCCAATCCGAGTGCGCCGAGGCGGAGCTGCGCGTCGCCCTGGGCGATGCGGCGCCGTTGTATCGCGATGTTCCGGAAACGCTGGAATACCGCAAGGCCGGTATGCGCCGGGTCGTGCAATTCATGCGCGAAGCCATACCTTCCGTTCCCAAGCGGGAGCGAACCCTGGCCGCGGACCTCATCATGATGTCGATGGAGACGGTGGGAAAACGGATATCGGAACAGGGACGACCGCAGTCCCAGGTCAATCGATTGGCTGATGCCATGAGCGATATGCTTTGCGCGTATCTAGCCAGTCTCACGCCCGCCGGATCGACTGCGAGTGGCTGAGCGGGCATATCGCAGCGCCGCCGAAGGCAGCGAGATAGACACTGCCTATCGACTCCATTCTATCAATCGATTGGCTTTCGCCTTCGGATCGCCACAAGCTAAGTGCCTGTCAAAAAATCACCATGGAACTTAGTCATGAGAACTTTACTTTTCCCCAAAATATCGAGATACGCCTTGTTATTGTCCGCGGCGGCCTTCATGTCGCAGGCCGGCACTGCACTCGCGTCCGCGGACGATCCCCACACGCTCGGCAGGCAGTTGCTTAGCCCGGAGATACGTTCCGCGACGGACTCTCGCTCGCCTGCACACGTCAGCGAGCGCATCGGCGACGCCCAGGAGCAAGCGCGACAGTTACTGAGCGCCGCGAGCCGCGCGCCTGCTACGAAAAACATGCCTGCGGAACGGCCGAGCAACATCGCGGTATCGCGGACGCTCGCATCAGGGGATCGTCCTCGGGATCCGCAAACCATGGCGCAATTCATGCTGGTGGGCAACAAAGGCTGATGGCCCCGCGGTGATGTCGGCCCGTATCATGCGTGGTAAAATCCCATGCATGATGCCGCTGACACCTTTTCATATTGCCGTTCAGGTCAGGGATATCGCCGA
The DNA here is from genome assembly GCA_963807505.1 of uncultured Gammaproteobacteria bacterium. Lineage (GTDB taxonomy): Bacteria > Pseudomonadota > Gammaproteobacteria > Steroidobacterales > Steroidobacteraceae > Bog-1198. The sequence continues at coordinate 2,032,358 of CAWECC010000004.1, forward strand.
GGCCCGACGCTTCTACCGCGAGATAATAGGTTGTACGGAAGGTCGCAGCGATACAGCGTGGGTCGATTTCAATCTCTACGGCCATCAGTTCGTTTGCCATCTGAACCCCACTCTTGGCAAGGAGGGGAAGATCGATTCCCACTTCAACCCAGTGGACGGTCACGGCGTGCCGGTACCCCATTACGGCGTCGTGTTGGAAATGGACCAATGGAACGTACTCGCCGCACGGCTCAAACAGCATCAGGTGCAGTTCGTGATCGAACCCTATGTTCGTTTCAAGGATATGCCAGGCGAACAGGCCACTTTATTTCTCCTCGATCCGTCGGGCAATGCTCTGGAATTCAAATCCTTCAAGGATATAGCCGCGCAACTCTTCGCAACTTGAGTACCTGCCGACTCACGCCGGCCACGCCGAACCGCGGATCACGCTGCAGAAATTGTACTATTCCACGTCCGGAGGGACCACGCGGTAATCGAGCGGTCCGAACGGCAAGGTCTGCTTCTCGGTGGGTAGCGCCCGCTCATTCCAGCCACCTCCCAATGCACGGATCAGCGCGACCGTCGCCTGCACCTGCCGTGCTCGTGGCTATCGACAGGGCCTGTGCCGCTTGATCGCTTGCCTGCTGCTGCTGGGCGGCCTCGGTGGTGAGTCGCTGGGTCGAACTCAGGCCGTCTTCCACTTCCTGGAACGCGGCCAAAACCGTAGCGCGGTAATTGTCGCGCATTTGCGCGTATTGCGCCCAGGATGCTTGAAGTTCGGCACGTCGCAAACCGCCTTCGAACAGCGGCAGCGTCGCACCCGCTCCCACGGACCATAAACTGTTCGGCAAACTCAGTAGATTGAACCCGTTGTCTTGAAACCCTCCGGCAGAACGATGTTCTGCTTGGCCAGCGCACGCGCCACATCCTGAGCGGACAGGCCATTCGCCAAATGTCTTTTGAGTGTTTGTCGCAGAAGTCTAACGGTGATGCGTTCGATGAGCACTGTATTCGCAGTGACGACAGACGCGATAGCGACGCGGCGCCCAAAGCCGGTCACACCCGAGGCAAAATATCGTCGCTCTGCGAGCCTCCGCACCGCGCCGATGCACCCCAGAAATGATTGGTGTCTCCGTGGCGGTGCTTTGGCGGCCGTTAATGTTCTAGCGGTGGCCAGCGGCGTATGTATTTATGCGCTTAACACTGTATTTATCACATAATATATTGATTTTGTTACATTTTTTTGTATCCAATATCTATGCGATAATCAATGCATGATTGCTCGTCAAACGTCCTCTGTTCTCAACATCCTCAGTCGCGGGCCAGCGGCGGCCCGCGAACTCGCTCACGCTCTCAATATTCACCAAACCAACGTTTCGCGCACCTTGAAGCCTCTGGAGCAATCGGGACAGGTCGTGCGACTGCTCGGCCGGACGCGGGGAGCCCGCTACGGGCTCGCCCGAAATGTGGGCTCCGTGGGGTCATCATGGCCTCTGTACAAGGTCGATGCACAAGGCGCGGCTAGTGAATTCGGTACCCTCCATGCGATCGCGCCCGAGCACTTCGTAGTTCGCGGTGGCCCGCCACGTATCGAAGGATTGACTCAAGGCATCCCCTATTTCTTACAGGACGCGCGGCCCGCCGGCTTTTTGGGCCGTGCCATTCCGGAGGCGTATCCCGAGCTTGCCCTGCCTACACGCGTGCAAGACTGGAGCGATGACCATGCTCTGATCTTCCTCACTCAGCGCGGATCGGACGCGGTCGGCAATTTGATCCTTGGCGCCGAATCCGTGGATCGGTACCTGTCGGGGGCTCATGGGTCGCGGATCGTACCGAGCGAGGATCGTGCAACAGAATATCCCGCACTCGCGCAAGCCGCGATGTTGGGCGCACCGCCCGCATCTTCTGCACACGGAGAGCACCCGAAGTTCAGTACCGGCCTCGCTCGAGGCGCCGAGATCACCCATGTCCTAGTGAAGTTCTCCCCACCGCGCGACACGGCGCTAGGGACCCGCTGGGCAGATCTGCTCATCGCCGAATTCATCGCCTCACGAGTGCTGATGGAAAACGGCATCTCTGCGGCACGAAACCGGGTGTTTGAATTTGCGCACCAAGTATTTCTCGAGTCCGAGCGTTTCGATCGCTTGGGGGCAGAAGGACGGCGCGGAGTAGTATCGCTCCATAGTCTCGATGCAGCCCGATACGGGAAGCTCGATCGCTGGAGCTCGAGCGCGCAACGCTTGCATGCAGAGCAGCTCCTATCCGCGCAGGACCTTGAACGAGTCAGCCTCGTTGATGCCTTTGGCGGTCTCATTGCGAACACAGACCGGCACTTCGGCAATATTACACTCTTCGACGACTACGAGGGTCCCTTCGAGCTGGCACCGATTTATGACATGCTGCCGATGCTCTTCGCACCTCAAGACGGCCAGCTGGTCGAGCGGCCATTCCAGCCCGCCGGCGCTACGGCCGCTACCTTATCGGTGTGGCCGCGGGCACGCGACCTGGCGGAGAGCTACTGGCGACGACTTTGCGAAGAGTCTCGATTGAGCGAGGAGTTCCGCAGACGCTGCGAGGGTTGCCTAGGCGCCGTGAGGCAGCTGTCGCCGCGAGGCGTCGCGCGCAAATAAACACTCCGCGGGGCCGTTCATTCGTCCAGAGCCGCGCTCGCCCCTCGCTTAGATTGAGGCGAAGGTTGGCAGTTGCCAAAGAGAACTCGGGACCCATCACAGCCTGCAGGCTGAGTGCCGGCGCCGCCACGGACTGCGTCCGCTCCCGTTCATTGCCACGTGCTGGGTCCACGCGACATCGAATGTCTCTGAGGGGAATGGCAGAGAGAGCGCACTCGTTGCCAACGCGTTGCGGAGGTACTCGACCAAGCTCGGCCGCTCATAGTGTTGAGTGATTGATGATGTTTCATCCATACGCTTACTCCGGCCTTTCAATCGAACGCGGCAATGATGGGGCAAGGGCCACGGGACGCAGCGCATTCCGCCGACAGACGCGCGAGCGCGTCGCGGGCCTGTTCGAGTTCGGCGATCTTGGTGTTCAGCGCAGCGATGCGCTCCCCGGCGAGCGCGCGGGCACGAGCTCTGTCCTCGGTCGCATCGAGCACGAGAAGCTCGGCAATCTGCTCCAAGGTGAAACCGGCCGACTGCGCCTTGCGAATGAAGCACAGACGCCGGAGGTCCTGCTCGCCATAGCGGCGAATGCCGCCGCCGTGACCGGCGACGCCGGTTCGCGCAGGGGTCTTGAGCAGTCCGCGCCTCTGGTAATAGCGGATGGTCTCCACGCCCACCCCTCCTTTGCGCGCGAGCCCGGCGATCGTCATAGCAGCTTGACTCCGTACCATGGTACGGATGTTACAAGATGGACTGCTTTATTGTGAATGCACCCAGAGGAGATCTGTCAGTGAATACCACGGTCTCACCCCGCCGCGCGGCTCTCTACCGCATGGTCACGAACACTCATACCTGCCCCTTCGGTCTCAAAGCGAAGGATCTGCTGCGCCGCAAGGGCTTCTCGGTCGAGGACCATTGGCTCCGTACGCGCGATGAAACGGATGCCTTCAAGGCGCAGCACCAAGTCAAGACCACCCCCCAGATCTTCATCGAGGGCGAGCGGATCGGCGGTTATGATGATTTGCGCCGTCACCTGGGCACGGCGGTCGCGGATCCGAAAGCCGTCACGTACAAACCCGTCTTGGCCGTGTTCGCGATCGCGGCGCTCATGGCGCTCGCGGCGAGCGAGGCGGCTCTCGGCAGCCCCTTCACGATCCACGCAGCGAGGTGGTTCATCTCCTTCAGCATGTGCGTGCTGGCGATCCTGAAGCTGCAGAACATCGAAACCTTCTCCAGAATGTGCCTCTCGGCTTCGTTTCGCTGAGCGAGAACCTGATGATGCTGGCCATGGCGGCGTGGATGCTGGCAATCGCCCTTCGCCGCACAGCTGTGTGACAATGGAGCACATGCTCCAATCGACAGCCGCACAACCGAGGCGTGGCGGCTGAGGCTGCTGACACCGCTCCGACGGAACCGACCGTGTTCGCTCCGGTCCAAATGCCCTACTCCACGGTTTTTTATGACTGCCCAGCCTCAGAGGACAATTTCATGACAATGACGACCCGCAAACTTGGCACCCAGGGGTTGGAAGTATCGACGATCGGCCTTGGCTGCATGGGCATGAGCCAGTCCTATGGTCCGGCGGATGAGAAGGAATCCATCGCGACCCTGCATCGCGCGATCGAGCTCGGCTGCACCTTCTGGGATACTGCCGAAGCCTATGGGCCCTACACCAACGAGGATCTCATTGGGCGGTCGCTCGGGCCCAAGCGATCCGAAGTGACCCTTGCCACCAAATTCGGATTTCAGATCAAGAACGACAAAATAACCGGAACGGACAGCAGCCCCGCGCGCATCCGCGACGCCGTGCACGAGTCGCTCAAGCGCCTGCGTACCGATCATATCGATCTGCTCTATCAGCACCGCGTCGATCCCCGCGTGCCGATCGAGGACGTGGCGCGAACGGTGGGCGACTTGGTCCGCGAGGGCAAGGTTCGATACTTTGGCTTGTCTGAAGTCGGTGTCACAAACATTCGCAAGGCCCATGCCGTGCATCCCGTCAGCGCCGTGCAAAGCGAGTATTCCCTGTGGGAACGCAATCTCGAGCACGACGTGATCCCTGCGCTCAAAGAACTCGGAATTGGTCTCGTTCCGTTCTCACCGCTCGGTCGCGGTTTCTTGACCGGTGCGGTCAAACGCGCCGAGGACTACCCCGAGGATGATTACCGCCGCACTGACCCCCGCTACCAAGGCGCCAACTATGATGCCAACGTCGCGGCCGCCCAGATCGTGCGCGACGTCGCGACCGCCAAGCACGCGAGGCCCGGGCAGATTGCCCTCGCCTGGTTGCTGCATAAAGGACCGTCCATCGCCCCAATACCGGGCACCAAGCGCCGCACCTACCTTGAAGAGAATATCGCCGCCGCCACGATCGCCTTGAGCGCCGACGACATGAAAGCCCTGAACGATGCGCTCGCGGCCGACAAGATTTCCGGCCCTCGGTACGGCGAGACCATGATGTCGATGGTCGATCGATGAGTACCTCGGCACCGTGATGTGCCTCGGCCCAATGCGCACAGCCTGGGGGGATAAGAGGCTGGACGCCAACTGCTGCCTTTACGTTGGCGTCCAGCCTCTTATCCCCCCAGGCCGTGTGACGGGTCAACATCACCGTGCCGACGTGCTAGCTCGTTGTTGTTGCCAATACCGGCAATTGCCAGTTGTAGGTTATGGCGCACAATCGAACCGTCACGATGGCCAACATGGCTATCACTGATGCCCAGGATCGGGGCACACCGACTCGTTTCATCAGCAAGTACAGAAATATCCCGCCGATGGCGGCGGTCGCGTAAATATCGCGCCTTAAAAGCAATGGGACTATTCCGCTCAAGACGTCGCGGATCACTCCTCCTGCCACTCCGCCCAATGTCCCTCCCAAAATAATCACTATCCAGGCGTGACCCTGGGACTCGACCGCCTGCGCCCCGGCGATTGCGAATAACCCGAGGCCCATCGCATCGGCGACGAGCAACGCATAATGAAGGTTGGGTAGCGCGTGCGCGCCAAGTATCGCTATGAGTGTCGCCGCCAAAATCACATAGAGATAGGTCGGATTCGCTATCCAGGTAACCGGGTGGCGATTGATGAGAAGATCCCGCACAGTACCTCCGCCCACCGCCGTTACCGCAGCGAGAACGGTGATTCCGAACAGATCAAGTCCAAGTCGTATTCCCGCAAGCGCGCCGCTTATTGCGAACACTGCCACGCCCACCAAGTCCAGGATGTAAAGCATTCTCATTTGCGGCACTCCTCCGTCGCAGTTCTCAAGTACTGCTTTCCGGCCCTCCGGGTCCCGGCCAGGGATGTTCGGATTTACCGTCGAAGATTGCATCCGGCCGGGCGCGATCGAGCGTCCAATCGTCATCGTCGATCTCCGCCTCGAGCTGGCCTGGCGCCCATGCGGAATGTCCGATGAAGATGCGCAATCCCTCCATCGGTCTGTCACGTCCCAGCAGTTTCAGCAAAAGCTTCCGATCCGCGCTGAGATAAACGCCCTCGCAGGCCTTGACGGCATGCTCGGGAGGCGTTGCCGCACGGACGAGGAACCACACGGCACGGATATCGACGGGTCCGCCGAAATACACTCGATCGTGCAGTTGTGCCAGGCGCTTGATCTCTGGAAAGAGCTGGGAGATTTCCATTTTGGTCGGCCGGTTGAGAATGACGCCGGCCGTTCCGGGACCCAAATTGTTCATCACGAGAATGACGGAGTCTGCGAAATCATCGTCGGGAAGGTCCGGCCTTCCCATGACGAGGATCGAGGTCGGTGCCTTGGCGTCATCGGTGGGGTTCAAGCCGGCGGCCGCCCGCCCAGGACCGGCGAGACACAGGAAAACCAGGAGTCCGCAGAGCACTTCCGATCGTTGCATTGGCGCGCCGTCAGTCCAACCTGCGCCGATCTTACACCCGCCAGGGGTCTGCTCACTCCGGGAAGGCGACATCCCCCCTCTGCATCCGATACAGCCGCCAAAGGCCGAAGGTCATCAACGGCACCACATACAACACCAGCATGGCGTAGGCCAGAATTCGATACCCCTTTGCGATGAGGGTCACAAGACCGAAGCGATCGGCCAGGAAAATCGAGCCGATGAGCAAGAAACCCGCCGTCACCAGCCTGGCGAAGTTTGGCAGTTCGCCGGCTCGCCGACGGCGGTAGGCCGATGCGATTCGTTCGTTGATGGCATGAACCGAACCCGTACCGCATTCGAGCAATGCCGCGAAAATCATCAATTGGAAGGCCATACGAAATACCGGCAGATTCATCTGCTTGAGCATGAAATCCGAGGGCAGCGTTTCATTGCGGATTTGGGGGAAAAAGGCACACATGCAGACGAAAAACACGATGGCCGGCAGCATCGCCAGCGGCCCCGCCAGCAGGCCCGCCTTCACCGCATCCGCATTGCTGGTCATGTGGCGCACGACCGGCAGGATCACCACCGCGCCGACGACGTTGTAGGCCGAATAAGTCAGGCCGCCGAGAGCCCAGCCCGCGCTCGATACGGGGGCGGCGAAGCTCGGCGCGATTTTGCCACCGAACTTGCTCAGCGACAGAACCAAAAATACCGCATAGGTGGCGTAAAGAAATATCGACACCCACTTGAAAAGCCGCTCCACCGAGGTATTGCCGAAAGTCGTAAAGAAGGCGATGCCGACCATTAGGCACAGGGTTCCGTACAGCCTGGGCCAATCGAACACAGCCTCACCGACAGCGCCCGCCGCCGCTCCGAACACCGCGAGGATGAGAACGATGTAGGGGAAATAAGAGAGCTCGAACAAGACGGCCAACGGACCCAGAAGTTGTTTGAAAAAGGTCTGATAGTCCAGGGAGCCGATGGCGCGCGCGAACAGGAAAGTCGTCACGCACACCACGCTCCAGATGAGCATGGCCAGCAGCATGCCGGCAAGACCTCCCCAGGGTCCGCTGGGGAGAAAGAACTCGGCCAGTTCGCGGCCGGTGGCATAGCCGCCGCCGATCACCACCGCCTTGAAGGCGAAGCCCGGCAACAGGAAGCGCTGGAACCAGGAAGACCGGGTGCTGGTCATCGGGCCGACCCCGGTCCTCCCCAGATCAGCTCAGAACAAGAAATCAGGCCCCGCTCGTAGTGCACGCACGGAGAGCGATCACGGCTCAAAAATACCGGCCCATCGAGGTCCACCACATTGCACAATTGACCCACTAAGAAGGACGGTGCCATGGCCAGCGAGGTGCCGACCATATTGCCCACCATGACGCCGAGGCCAAGCCTGCGCGCCTCCCTCGCCATGGCCAGCCCCTCAGTGAGGCCACCGCACTTGTCGAGCTTGATATTGACGATGTTGAACCTGCCGACCAATGGCGATACATCGGCGAGCCCCTGCACAGTCTCGTCGGCAGCGAGAGGAATCGGCGACTCGAGACCATCCAACTGCGCCTCCTCTCCCACCTTGAATGGCTGTTCGATGAGCTCTACCTTGGCCTCGATCAGTACGGGCAGCAATGTCTCCAGGAATGACCTGGTGAATCCCTGATTGGCGTCCACCCCCAGCCATACTTCGCGACGTGCCGCGCGCACGGCGCGCACGCGATCGGCGTCGACAGGCTGGCCGGTGAGTTTCAATTTGATGGCCTTCGCACCCACGTAGGCGAGTGCGTCCGCGGCCATTTTATCGGGCGTATTTGCACCCACGGTCATGGTGGTGAGCAGTGGCCGCGGCCTGTCCAAACCCGCCATCTGCCAGGCGCTGCGGCCGCTTCGCTTGGCATCCAGGTCCCACAGTGCACAGTCCAGCGCGTTGCGGGCACCGCCCGTGGGCAACAAATGCTGCAGGGATTCACGATCGATGCCGGCCTCGATTCTGGCGCGCACGGCTTCGATCTGCCTGACAATGCTGGCCGCGTCGTCGGATTTTCGGTAGTAAACTCCGGAGGCTTCCCCGCGCCCAACATGGCCGTCCTGCTCGAGTTCCACGGTGACGACGTCCGCGTCCGTCATGGTGTGGCCCGTGATGTGGAACGGCTCCTTGAGCGGGAATTTTTCCAAGGCGACGCCCAACGCCAACGGCTCTGTGTTACCACTCTTCATCGCAATCCTCCTTCCAAGCACGCGTCCACCAGTCGATCGAGCTCGGCGCCGACCCGAAGCGGATCGGCGACAGGCAAGCACAATTCCCGCTGATGCTTCTGAAGGATGCCACGAGCCTGCGCTTCGTCCAAGCCAGCGGTATTGAGCGATACTCCCGCGCAGCGCACATCGGGGTTCGTCCGGCGCGCGAGAGCGAGCGTGAGCTCGATGGCCTCGGAGATGGTCGGCGTCGCATAGTTTGGCAGGCCGAGAACCCGATCTCGACCTTCCTCGTGGCACATGACGATCACGTCGGGTTGCGTGCCATGCAGAAGTCCGAGCGAGACGCCGGCATAGGCCGGATGGAACAATGACCCTTGACCTTCCACCACGTCCCAGTGCTGCGCCGAGGCGTCCGGACTCAGAATCTCCGCCGCACCTGCAACGAAATCGGCGACCACCGAATCGATCGCGATGCCACGCCCGGCGATGAGAATCCCCGTCTGCCCGGTCGCGCGAAAGTCGGCATCGACGTTGCGCTTCTTGAATTCCCGCGTCAGCGACAGGGCCGTGTATTTTTTCCCGAGCGCGCAATCGGTGCCCACGGTCAGCAATCGCCGGCCGCTGCGCTTGCGTCCCGTGCCCGTAGGCAGACCGGTGGGCGGTTGGCGCACATTGATCAAGCGCCGCCCGAGCCGCGTCGCCGTCTCGGCCAGCCGCGGCACTGATTCGAGCCGCGTATGCATCCCGCTCACCAGATCGAGACCCGCTTCCAGCGCCTGCTCGAGGGCCGGAATCCAGGCCGCCGTGATTTCACCGCCGACCGTCGCGGCGCCGATCACCATGCTCCGCGCGCCCTGGGCGCGCGCTTCGGCGGGTGTCAGACGCGGCAGTCCGGTGCTCACCGTTGCGGCGGCCAAGGCGTACTCGCCCACGCAGCGCTCGCGCGCCCAGTCGCGCAATCCGAATGCGGTCTTGGCAAATGGAGCCACGGTGAGGTCACCGAGGAAAACGAGATAAGGCTGCGGTATTTCCAAATCGATCATGAAGTCCTCTGGTGTCACATGCCCGTGTTCGCGTCCTGCTCGCCGCTCCGGCTATTTACCGGGAGGGTCAGGTACGAAGCATGCGGGTCCGAGCGGTAGATGCTCTGAGTGGCGGCGCGAAAATCGGGCTGTGTCGCCTCGTAGATATTGGGCACGTAGGTCTGTGGATTGCGGTCGATCAGCGGGAACCAGCTGCTCTGCACTTGAACCATGATCCGATGACCCGCCTTGAAAGTGTGATCGCGGGATCGCAAGCTGAACGAGTACGGGGTGATTTGCCCGGGAACCACGGGCTCGGGCTTCTCGAAGCTATTCCGATAGCGCGCCCGGAATACCTCTTCGGCGAGCATGAACTCGAACCCACCCATGTTATCAGGCTGCGTGTCCGGGTAGACATCGATGAGTTTCACCACCCAGTCACTGTCCGATCCGGTGGTAGCAGCGAACAGGTGAATGACAGGCTCCCCGGTGATGGTCACATCCTGCTTGAGGGCGTCCGTCTCGTAGGTCAGCACATCCGGACGGCCGTCCACGAAGCGCTGATCGTAGAGCTGCCATTCGGGCCAGCCGTTGCGCGTGATGGGGCGCGGCACATACGGCACGGGCTTGCTCGGATCCGAAACGTAATCATCGTGCTCCTCCGCCGCTCCCGCAGGCGAATCGAACGCGAGGCCGCCGCCGGCTCGAAAATAAAGCTTCGCCTCCTGGATGCCGTTCTTGGGGGGCCAGGACTCGTACTGCTCCCAGCGATTCGAACCGGTGCGGAACGACAGCACTTCCGGCAGATTCACCTTCGGCGCATCCTTCAGGTAATGAGCGAACCAGGGCGCCTCGATGTGATCGCGGTACCAGCGGCTCGTATCGCTGCCGAAATCCACCGCGCCGAGCGTGCGGCCATCGCTGAATTCCCAGCCTCCGTGATACCAGGGTCCGACGACCAGATTATTGATACCCCGTACATCGCCCTTCTCGTATTGCTTGTAGGTCTCGATCGCACCGTAGTGATCCTCGGCGTCGAACCAGCCGGCGACATTCAGGGTGGGCACCCGCACCGGAGACTGGATGTAAGGCAGCACGCTGCACATCGTCTTGCGCCAGAAGCTATCGTCGTTCGGATGCTCGTCGAAGGCGTTCCAGCTCGGCGCCTGGCCGTGAAAGATGTTCTTGTTGATATTCGACAGCGGACCGAGGTCCAGGAACTGATCGTAATGATCGTAGCGGCCGAATACATCGGACCGTCCGAAACCCCGCTCCATCGTGCCGATCCAGCTGAATGCATAGTCGAGCCGGAAGGCGCCGTTGTGGTGATAATCGTCGCCGATGAACATATCGGCGCAGGTCGCCTGGGGCGAGGCCGCCTTCAGCGCCGGATGCGGGTCAACCAGTGCGCGGGTCGTAAGAAATCCGCCGTAGGAGATCCCGAGAGTCCCTACCCGGCCATTGTTCCCGGGCACGTGAGCGACGATCCAATCGATGGTGTCATAGGTATCGGTGGACTCGTCCGTGGATTTGGGAACGCTCTTGTCGCGCATCGGACTCAGCGATACGTAATGCCCGGTCGAGCCGCCGCGGCCCCGCGTGTCCTGGAAGACGAAGATATAGCCGTCCTTGATGAGATGCGGATATTCGCGCAACCACGCAGCGTAGCCATCCTTGTCGGGATGGAGCCCGTAAGGTGAGCGCACCAAAATGATGGGCAACCGGTCCTTGCGATCGAGCGGTGAATAGATCTCGGTGTACATCTCCGCCCCGTCGCGCATCACGATCCGCGCGGTGGTCTTGGCGAAGACCTTGGTGAAATCCGGGCCGGGAACCCGGCCATCGCGCTTGCTCATCATCTCGGCGCTGGACTTCGCCAGCCACGAGGGAACCTGCACCTCCTCGAACGACGCGGCCGTCTCAGCAGACGATGGCCGCACGAGCGCGGCGAGATAGCAGCCCGCGAGCAGCAGCCCCCTCCCCATGGCAACCGCGCGGCGCGGCCCATGGCTCCCGCCTTCCTTCGAGTGCAATCGCTGCTGCTTCATCCGGATCCCTCCCGCTGCTTGCGGTCAAACTTGCGCTTTCTATCAATATGTTGTCGTGCATGGAGCAGCCGATGTCAGCGACGGTGCGCCGCCCATCCTCCTCGAAAGATCACGTCTCTAGTTCAATTTATTTTCTCAATCTACATTTTTTTTTCAAAAATGGAAACATTTTTTTGGTATCGTTGTTCTCTGCCTTCGACAGGGAGACCCGAATGACAACATGGCGAACCGGTGCTGCGCTGGCGGCTTTCCTCGCTTTCAACCCCCTGCACGCAGCCGAGCAGCTGCCTGCGGATGCGACGTACGACATCGTCATTCGCAACGGCCGCGTCCTGGACGGCAACGGAAATCCCTGGGTGCGCGCGGACATTGCGATCCAAGACGGCAAATTCGCGAAGATCGGCCGGGTCGAAGGACGCGGAAAGCGCGAGATCGACGCCAAAGGCGAGTACGTAAGTCCAGGCTGGATCGACATGATGGATCAATCCGGCGAGGTATTGCAGAAAAACGGACTGGCCGAGAACAAGCTGCGCGAAGGCGTGACGACGGCGATCGCCGGCGAAGGCGGGACGCCCGTGCCCTCGGCGCAGATCGGGGACTATTTCGCCGGCTTGGAGAAACAGGGCATTTCGATGAACTTCGGTACCTACTACAGCTCTGCCCAGGCACGCGTAGAAGTGATGGGGGACGTGGCGGGTACGCCAAAGCCCGAGCAACTCGATCAGATGAAGCAACACGTGGCGCAGGCCATGCGCGCCGGCGCCATGGGCATCGCCACGGCTCTGATCTACCCACCCGATGCGTTCCAGAGCACGCAGGATCTCATCGAGCTCGCAAAGGTGGCCGCCGGTTACGGGGGAATATATGCGAGCCATATGCGCGATGAGAGCGCGAAGCTTCTGGACGCGATCCGGGAATCCATCGAGATCGGCGAGAAATCAGGTATTCAGGTCGAGATATTCCATTTCAAGGCCGCCTACGCCCCGGGCTGGGGGACGCTCGTTCCCGAGGCCAGAAAATTGATCGAGGACGCCCGAGCGCGCGGCGTCAGCATCGCCTCCGACATGTATGTATACACGGCGGGCGGCACCGGGCTCGATATCACCGTTCCGAACTGGGTATGGGAGCACGGACTCCAGAAGGGGCTGCATCTGCTCAAGGACCCCAAGGTTCGGATGCGGCTCAAGAAGGAGAGCGCTGCCGGGTCGGAGTCCGGTTGGTCCAACCTGGTCGAAGCGAGCGGTGGTTGGGATCATGTCATCCTGGCGAACGCATTCAATCCCGAGTACGACCGGTACCGCTACAAGAGTCTTGCGTTCATCGGTCAGCAACTGCATAGGGACCCGGCCGATGTGGCCTGGGACATCGTGCTGGGCTCGCAGCCAAATCGCGCCATGGCCCTGTATGTCATGATGAGTGAGGACGACATCGAGGCCGCCTTGCGCTGGCCCTGGATGGGCATCGGCAGCGATGCCGGGGCCAATATGGAGCCGGGGAAGATGGACAACATCGGCCTGCCTCATCCTCGGGCGTACGGTAACTTCCCGCGCGTCATCGCCGAGTACGTGAAAAAGCGTCATGTACTCACGCTCGAAGATGCGGTTCGCAAAATGACGTCCTGGCCTGCGACTCGAATGCGCCTCTATGATCGCGGCTCCATCCGCGAGGGCCTCAAAGCCGATGTCACCATCTTCGACTACGACAAGATTCAGGACACTGCCACCTACGACAATCCGATGAGCTACTCCACCGGTATCGATTATGTGCTGGTCAACGGACAGCTGGTGGTCAACCAGGGTGTTCACACCGGCGCCAAGCCAGGTTCGGTGCTGCGCGGCCCCGGCTACAACCCCGCGCAGCCCCGCTGAGGTGGAGGCAGCCGCCTACAGCCACGCACATGAGTGCCGGACGGCGCGCCTGTTCTTTGACTACTCGACGGGAACCTTTCAGAATTGAACCACCTAAAGGAAGAGGGTCGCAAGCATGGTGAATCATAGCGAACGCCGCGGAATCGGCGAAAAACTCAAGTCGCTGCGTAAACATCGCAGGCTAACGCTGGAGGCACTCAGCAAGCGCAGCGGCTACTCCGTCTCCGCGCTTTCCAAAATTGAAAACGAGCGGCTCGGCTTGACCTACGACAAGCTGGCCCGCCTCGCGGTTGCGCTCGAGGTCAACATCAGCACTCTGTTCGCCGATGCGGCGCCCGTTGCCGGCCCCGAGCCGGTCGGCCGGCGCAGCATCGCCCGCAGAGGCAGCGGCAAGAGCATCTCCACGGGAAACTACGACTATCTGTATGTCTCGACAGAACTCAGCCGTAAACAAATGGTTCCCATCGTCGTGAAGATCCACGCAACCAGCATCGAGGAGTTCGGCCCCCTCGTGCGCCACGGCGGTGAGGAATGGATTTACGTCACCAAGGGGGAGATCGAGGTCCACAGCGAGTTCTATCAGCCTGAGCGGCTGCAGGAGGGCGACAGCATCTATCTCGACAGCCGGATGGGACACGCCTACATCAGCAAGAGCAAGGGCGGGGCCGAGGTCGTCTCGGTCTGCTCCGCGCCCGAAAACGAGCTCGTCGGGGATGAGGAAGCACAGCCCAAGCCGCGCAGCTCGCGGCCGCACCGAGTGGTGCGCGCCAAAGGCCGGTGATGAGCCCAATCGAAGGCCGCCTTGAGCACGCAGATGCGCGAGCCGGCCATGGGGCTACGCTATTTCTTCGGCTCCACTACCGGTGTGAACAATAGATCCTGATAGTCGAAGCTGAAGTCCGCCAGGGGCGATACGGCCTTCATCGTAAAATGATCGATGGACCCATCCGGTTTCAGCGTGAACGTCAGGAAGGCATCTTCCATGGTTCGATCGCGCCAGTGTGCCTTGAACGTATCGTACTGCCAGTACTGCAAGTCGCCGACGGCGGCCGGCGTATGGTCCAAAGTGAACACCAGCCCGCCGTTTTGCTGACGGATCGTGGCCGCTCCATACCACGCGTCCTGGTAGACGCCGGCATATTTCTCCGGCGCCAAGGCCGGTTTCAAATCGGCTGAGCGATGAGCGTCTTGATCCTGCATGAAGGAGGCGGCCTGAGCGAACTGATGGTCCTCGGCCGACTTGAAAGCCGCCACCCAATCGGTCTGCGGCGCGCCCAAATAGTGATCGAGAACATGATACAGAATGGAATCGAACGCTCCGCCGCTCTCGGCATTGGTCAGTATGACCACACCAAGATTCTGTTCCGGCACCAGCATGACTCGTGATACGAACCCTGCCACGCCGCCGGTGTGCTCCACCAATTGCCGCCCCTGATAGTCGCGCAGACCCCATCCCAATCCGTAGGCGGCGAAATTGGTCTTCAAATGAGTGAGCGATCCGGGAAATTCACGGTTCGGCAGAATCGTCTGCGCAGTCCACATTTCGTTCGATTGCGCTTCGGAGAACAGGCGCGTGGCACCGCCGGGAAATTGTCCCCGGTTCAGTTGCAATTGAACCCACTTCGCCATCTCGGACACCGAGGAATTGATGGCTCCTGCCGGCGCGGCATTGTCCAACGATATGAAGTCGATGGTCCGCAGTACACCATCCACGCGCTCGTGCGGATAGGCGTGGTTGGCGCTCGCTTTCAGTGCAGCCACGTTGAGCGTCGTGGTCTTCATCCCGAGCGGATCGAGCACATGGGTACGCAAGTAGCTCTCCCACGTCACGCCCGTGACCGCGGGGATGATCTGTCCGGCCGCGATGTACATCAGATTGTCGTAAGCGAAGCGGCTCCGAAAGCTCGATGCCGGCTTCATGAACCGTAGCCGATAGATGATCTCATCGCGGGTGAAGGTGGTGGTGGGCCAAAACAGCAGATCGCCCTCGCCCAGCCCCATGCCGCTGCGATGAGTCAACAGGTCCCGGATGGTCATTTCGTGCGACACATACGGGTCGTACATCTGAAATCCAGGAAGACGCTGGTACACCGGATCGTCCCACGACAGCTTGCCGGCATCCACCAAGGAAGCGAGCAGCGCCGAGGTGAACGCCTTGGTATTCGAGCCTATGGGAAAGAGCGTGTTCTCATCCACCGGGGCAGGCTCGCCGAGCTTGCGTACGCCATAGCCCTTGGCAAACACCAGCTTACCGTCCTTGACGATGGCCACCGCCAATCCCGGCACGTCGAATGTCTGGAGAACCCGGGCGGCGTAGGCGTCCATGTCTCCGGGCGGCTTGCTCTGCGCCCAGACACTGCTCGCCGCCCCCAACACCCACGCCACCAGCGCAAGACTCGACAGGCGCAACATTCGTTGGATACTCCTGATTCTCACGCCTCTAATCTCGTCAGAATCTGTACAAACCCGTCAATCCCATCGTCAGTGGGCGAATGGCTGTCGCAGAGAAAAGCGTGTCGTTCAGACTGGCGTGAGTGACACCCAAAACCGGATTGGCGTTGGTCGCATTGTTCACGAAGGCGGACACATCCAGTCCTCCATGCACCACTCCGAGACGCACGTTCAGGGTTCCATACGCCGAATTGGGTGCAAAGCCTATTGCCCCCTCGACGGCGGGGTCATAGCCCACGGTGCGCGGATCACCCTTGGGCGTCGCATCGATCCAGCGGTAGTCAACCCGAACGTACGATCGGGCTTCGTTCCAGATTCGGCCGATGTCCACCGAGTAATCCATATGCAAAGACGCGTTCCAGGGCGAGACGTTCGGCAGCTTGTCGCCCGCCCCAATCAGCAGCGGAGGGGCGCCACCCACGGCGGCCCCATACTCCGCGTTCGGATAGTACACATCCGTGTAACCGACATTGGCGCTGGCCTTGAAACCATCGACAACCACGGCCGCCGCCTGAAAGTCAAAACCCTGGCTGATCGCCTTGCCGCGATTGGTCGTGTAGAACGCACCGCAGGAAGGGAGATTGACCTGGGTTTGGATGCCACTCCAATCGATGTAATAGACGCTAGCCTGGAAGGACAGTCGATCGTGGAACAATGAATCCTTGGCGCCCAGTTCGTAGCTCCAGAGCGAGTCGGAGTCGTACGTGCTGGGCACGCCCTTCAGACCCAGCGCCTGGAATGAGGCGTCGCACAGAGGATTTTCAGTGGCATTGGGTGAATTGCTTCCGCCCGGCCGGTATCCTTTCGCTGCAGTCGCGTACACCATGTCCTGGTCGGTGTATTGGTATGTGAGGCCGAAACGCGGCGTAATCGGCGTCTGCTTCTGATCCGGCAGCACGGTAGTCGCATACGTGACTCCTTGTAGCGGCCCGCCATACTGTTCCTGCTGATCCTGTACCGTGGAACGCTCGATTCGCAGGCCGATGTTGGTCTTCAGGCGCGGGGCTATCTCGTAGGTAATCTCGCCGAATACGGCTTTCGACTCGGTAATAGTCGTGAAGCGCGAATACGAATCGAACGCCTGTCCGCCGGCCACATAATCTGGGATGCCGTAGGTTTGCAGGCTGGTTTGACCGAAGAGTAATTCGGTCAGCGGAGTCAGGTCGGGTGCGATGGCCTGCTGCACCCCGTCCAAGGCTTTTCGATAGTAGAGACCGGCAACCCAGCTGAAACGCGAATCGGCGTCTTGCGAAGAGAGACGAAACTCCTGCTGCCACGCCCTGGTCCATACGATGTTCTGGTCCCAGGAATTGAACCCAGCCAACTGGGGGGCGAGCGGCGGCCCACCGAAGAACGCCGGCAAAAGTTCCGAATAATCGTCATAGTCGTTGTAGCTACGGTCCACATACGATGTGTCGGACTGCAGCGATAGCCCAGCAAAATTGTACTTGATGGCCAGGCTGGGAACGGTGAGATCGTCCGTCACGGGCTGCTCGGGACTTCTCCAGCCGTAACCCGACACGAGTGCCCCTTGCTCCGGATTGGGAAGATCGCTGCGCCAGTACTCGGGCGGTGCATCGCTATGCTCGTGCTGGATGAAGACGGCCGGCGTTATCGTCAAATTATCCGTCGGCTGATAGGTAAAGGAGGGTCGGATTGTGTAGGACGTTTCGGAGTTCGCATTGCGATTGAGAATCTGCCCGGTGTATGGATTTTCTATGTCGATGAATCCACCGTCGGAGTGAAACCATCCGCTCACCCTAAAACCGGCCACTCCCTGAACGATCGGAGCTCCATAGGCCAGTCCCACTGCGTAGCTCGGCGCCCCGCGGTCGGTGTAGCTGAATTCCGCCTTGGAGTAGCCGCTGGAATCCTCCAGGCTGGGCGTAGGTGTGATGAAGCGAATGACGCCGCCCATCGCGCTGGCACCGAACAAAGTGCCCTGCGGGCCGCGCAACACTTCGATGCGATCCAAATCGAAGATATCGGGGTGGGGGCTGCCGGAAAAGCCGGCGGCGACATTCTGTCGAACTGCAATGGGTGTCTCGTCAATATAAATGCCGGTCGTCGGAGAGTTGCCGTTGCTGTATATGCCGCGAATCGCAACGTCCGTATTGGATTGCTGCTGGCTGTTTCCCACGGTGGTAAAGGACAAGCCCGGCACCACGGTGGCGAGATCATCGAAGGATGTGATATGGAGTTCATCCATGGTTTTTTGGGAGAACGCGGTGACGCTCACCGGCACTTTATCGAGCGATTCCGCGCGCCTTTGGGCGGTCACGATGATTTCATCGAGTTTGGTCGCATCCTGCGTGTCCTGGCCATGAACCGCCGAAATTCCCAACGGCGACAGCAAAGCACTCAACGCAACTACCTTGTAGTTGCTGCAGTTGCTTCCAATTCCTCGCTTCAATTTCATACCTGCCTCCCATTTGGCTGTTGTCATATCGGCCTAGTGTCATCCCGTGCAGCGCAAGCTCTGCCGCCATCGTGGGCGGTCATGCATGCATTAAAATTTCAGCGATTTTCCGAGTGTATATCATCATTTGCCATTTTGGATATTTATTTTTCACGCGCCGCAGTATTTATTTTTCAGGCCTACGCGCCTTGGCCATCAGCACCAAATTGCAGCGCCGCCGGCACCAAATTGCAGCGGCCCAGCCAGGCGTGACGACTTTGCAATCGGACCGATCAAATTGTATGAATATGAAAAAGTCGCGCAGCAGGCAAATTGTCTGGACTATACTCAGCCGATGCGCATACCTACCTCGTTGTTTGCAACCCCGATTCTCTTGTTAGGCTTTCACGGCGTATCGCTTGCCGAAACCTCGCAATCGGATCTCGACTCCACCGCCAAACAGGCTGTCGCACAAGCGCACGTGGCAGGAGCCTCCGTGCTGGTTGCAAGAGGCGATCACATCCTCCTCCTCAAGGGTTATGGGGTATCCGACATAGGACTCGATGCGCCCTCGCGTGCGGACTCCGTCTATCACGTCGTCGGCCCCATGCTCCCATTCACCGGCATCGCCGCCATGCAGCTGGTCGAACGCGGCAAGCTTTCTCTAGACGACGACATTGCGAAGTATCTTCCCGAGTTTCCCACTCAGGGACATCACGTCACCATCCGCGAGCTCATCAGCCATACCTCCGGCATCGTCGACTACCACTACCGCGGCGACCCGCTCGAATCCACCTACCGCCAGCCCAAAGCCATGGATGAAGTCACGGCGCTATTCGCCAATGGCCAGTGGGTCCACGAACCTGGAACCCAGTGGGATTGGTCTGTCTCCAATTTTCAGCTCCTGACTGAAATTGTCGAGCGCGTCAGCGGCCAGTCCTTCGCCGAGTACATGCAGCAGAACCTCTTCACCCCGGCCGGTGCCACCGCGACGACATCGTGCGATAACTCCTCCGTCATCCACGGTCTCTCGCATAGCTACTATAGGGTGGGTAATCACTACGAGGCAGCCACCGAAGACAGCAGTGCTGTCAGCTATGATCTGCGCTTCTGCAGCAACGTCTCCGATATCTTCCACATCTGGCGCGGCGTTCAACAAGGCAAGCTTCTCAAGCCTGAAACTCTCAAGCTCATGACCACCGTCCAGGGCCCGGGAATCAAGATGACGGCGAATGACCCGAATCAGCACTACGGCATGGCGTTCATCCTCGGCCACGAAGACGACCATCGCGACGTCGGCCAGAACGGTTCCCTCCTCGGCTACAGCGGCAGCATGTACCACTTCCCCGCGGATGACCTGACCGTCGTCGTTCTCACCAACACCTCCGACCAGAACGCCAAATTCATCGGCAGCGCACTGGCACGAAAAGTACTCGCCCTTGCTCCGAATCCCGCCCCGCCGGCGGAAGCGCAGCAACCGATTCTGACCGACGAGCCCATCTCCGCCGGCGAGCGAAAGAAATACTCAGGAACTTATGTCCTGAAAGTGGTGGCAGGTGCTTATCACGACTCATTCGCTCAGTACCGCCGAACCTACCGCGTGTACGATGAAAATGGACGCCTGATGATCGAAGCCCTGGGAGAAATACCCCAGCGCCTCCAAAAACAAAAAGACGGGAGCTTTGCGGTACGCGCCTGGCCGCAGGGACCGGTCACATTTGTCACGCACGACCAAAACGCTGTCACACTGCACTTGAGCACTGCCGAACTCACATTAGGCGGAGAGCGCGCCGGGCCGGCCGATCCCCAAACCTTCCACTCCTACGGGACCGTCACACCGCCGGCCTCGACAGCCGCAACGGCGGCAGCGCCCAAGTAAGGACCGCTAGCGCACGATATAGCCGCGCGCTTCGCCGCAGGCAGCCATGGCTCGAAGATAAGCAGACTCCTTGCTTACCCCGAGAGCCGTTTGCGTCGCCGCCCACTGCGCACACTCGCGCTGGTCGGTCGCTTGTTGCGCCTCACTTTGCCCGCGCTTCGGGTACATGAACACACGCCCGTATGATGCGGCAGTCGCCCCCGCTGCGGCGGCAGCGGGAGCCGGTGCCGAATTCGCACTCGCCCCTGCGAGCTGATCGATCAGAGCGGCGCCGGCGGGGCTGCCCCACCCTGTCACCAGGTCATAGCCCGGCACCGCGTTGAAACCACTCCCCCCGCCCGCCGTAGGCGGGTTGCCGCCGCTGGTGATGTCGTGCAGCACACTCGAGTAGTTGGAGCTGAGCCCAAGGTTGTAGAGCGCCGGATTGATAAACCCCACGGTACCGCGTCCATTCGTCATGGACTGTTGATTGACCAGGGCGAGAAATCCCGCCCAGCGAGGTGCGGCAAAGCTCGTTCCGCCGTAACCTGTTACGAAGCTGCCATTGATCACGGTGGGATTGTCAAAATCGGCTTCGGCAGCCACATCGGGAGAGTTGCGCCAGTCCGGCGAACCTTGATTCGAGGTCGTGATGACGCCCGCGAGCCGTTGCCAGCTGGGAATCGGTGTACCGCTGACATAGCCACCGCCGCTCTCCGGCCAAGCGGTTTCGGCTGACCACGCCCCGCCACGGCCGGTCGTCGT
This sequence comes from uncultured Gammaproteobacteria bacterium, assembly GCA_963807505.1. Lineage (GTDB taxonomy): Bacteria > Pseudomonadota > Gammaproteobacteria > Steroidobacterales > Steroidobacteraceae > Bog-1198. Next base: position 2,053,412 of record CAWECC010000004.1, read on the forward strand.
TAGCACCGTGCCACCCACCACGGTGATGTACGGATCGACACCGGGGAACGAATAGGTCGCGTCATTGAAGGCGCCGTCATCGCCGCTGGCACTGACGAAGGATTGCCCCTGCGCCGCAAACTCTTGAAATATCGGATCGTCGCTGGCGGCATCCGCGGGGTTCCAGGACCAAGAGGACGTGAGCACTTTGGCGGTGTCATCGACCGCCATTTGATTCAAGATCTCGGTATTGCTCGACCCCTCATAGAATAAAATTTGGGTGACACCGGGGGCCATGCCGATCGCATTGACGATGTCGAGCACTTGTTCGCCGTCGTCGCACGTGGAACTCGTGGGCGAACTGACCGAAGTGCAGGCACCGCTGAATCCGCCTACCAATACATTCGATATTGGCACGGCGGAGGACATGCCGGTCGTCGAATAGTACAGCTGCACGTCGCTTGCCAGATAACCGTCGAACGAAAGGATGCCGATCGTTTGCCCCGCACCGGTAAGAGGACCATTACCGTAGTAGGCCACCCGCAGATCGCTCGGCAAAAACTGGCCGGAGGGTCCGGAGCCCGCCGCCGGGTTCGTCGTCGCCAGATGACGCAACAGCGGACTCGGCAGGACGTAGTTGTTCATTCCGGTGACTTGCAGCAGCGGCACGTTCAATCCGACCGTGCTGGGCTCCCGATCCGGCGAATAAAAGGTTCGGGATTCGGCGGGATGTTGGTAGTAGCGAACGTTGACATTGAAGGCTTGGTTGATCGTGCCCACCTCGCCCTCGACGACGACCAAGCGCCGGTTCGGCGTACGCGCGGTGACGGTCAGGCCTTTGGCGGTGACCCAAGCAATCACGGCGTCATAGTCGTCCGCTGTCGGGGCAAAGCGATTGATGAACTCCGCCACGCTCAAGTATTTGTGAAATTGGGCACTCTGCGGGTCATACAGATCGTGCAGCAATTGAGTCAACGCGGCCTGGTCACGCAACGGCAGGTGAATTGCCAGTCGCAGACGCTGCTGAGATTGCGCGGCGCCCATCATCGTCGCGGTGCCATCAGCCACCGACTGAGGGAGGTGACGGGCCAGCATCGGCCGCCCGCGCGGTGCTGCGGACTCAGTATTCGCCATCGATGTATAGGAACTTGGGTAGGTAGACTCCGTGCTGCACGAGGAACTACCGGCTGCCGCAGCCAACATAGCGAGCGAGGCGATGACCTTCATATCTGTCATGGCTATCTCCTGAGGCCTCGAGTCGAATGGCCAAGAGCGCCAACGACCGCGCCTTCCGCTGTTAAATGTTAGTCGCGAGATTCGGACGGAGTCAATGCGGTGAACACCGCATTTATGTCCGTTTCAAGGGTATGCGGGCTTCGCGCGGCAGTGCGGGCGGTGAAGAGACAGGTACTTTGGTGTCAACTCCCGCGGGGCTTCTTTGCGGCGGAGCACAAATGCGCGTTGTCGCTTCGAAAGTCGCTGCCGCCCCGGAGATCCCTATTGCAAACCCGGCTTCTCAGCCGCACGCAGATCCGAGCTAATCACCTGACCGGTGCCGAGAATCGTGGCCTTGTCGAAGGCTCCGCCATGCCTCCCATCGCGCAAGGGATTGAACACCAGTTCGATGCGATCCCCCGGTTTGAAGGAGTGTCTCGTCCAGCCGCCGCGGGTGAGATTACCCGGACTTGTAAGTTCCATGGACCAGACCTCCGGCGACGCGCCGGGTTGCGGATCGAGTTGAACCAACAAGGCAACGTGCGGATTGGTCCAACGAAATTCGGTCACGGTGCCTTTCACCGTCATGGTCTTCGAGAAGTCGAACATGGCGAACGAATGGTGAGCTGCGACTGGCAACGCTACAGTCAACGCGGCGAGTACCATGGGGATGCGAAACCAGCTGCCTTTCATCGTGCTTTTCCTGATTAATGGCTTGGAGGTAGAGTGTTGCCGCCTTCGGTTTGAGGCACCGGCTCGAACACGGCGTTGCCGGCGGCATCCTTGCGTTCCGAATAATTGCCCTGTAAACACACGCCCTCGACGATATCGTATTTTTGGGCTCTCTGCCGGAACAGAAAGCGAGAGGTCTTCCACGGCCTGGTAAGCACGTGGGGCGCGATGATCTCGAGGTCGTCCCGCAAGATGTCCGGCTTCTCCAGGCGAATATGCTCGATCACGTGCAGGTCACCATTGTTCGGTATGCCGACCGCTTCACTCACGGCAATGTACGTCTCCGGCAATATTCCGACCGTGTTGACCACCAGCGTATCGCCCTCCCAGTGGCCGATCGAGTGACCGTGAAAAGTCGGGTCCGGATCGGCCGGGTGTCCTCGGCCATCCGTGTAGATTCGCCGCAATCTATTGCCGTCGGATTCGCCGAGAATGGTGACGCGCCCCGGCGTGAAGAGAAACTCCAGCGCATTATGGGTGATCAACATCCAGCTCGGCATCGACTCCGGCAAGCAATTGATGAACAGCCCCTTAGGGTCGCCCGCCTGCTCGGCCGCTTCGAGCTTTGCGATTTGCGCCGCGGCAGCCTTGTTCCACGGAACGGGATCGGTCTTGATACGCCGTGCTTGGTCGGTCATGTTCGGCGTCCAGACGCCGCTCCAGTCAGGAAGGCTCGCGAGCGCCGACCAATCCTTCGGCTGCGGAGGAGGATTGGTGACGGTGGGCGCGGAAGCTGCGCTAGGCGGCTGGACGGCAATACCCATCAGAGCGGCCGCGACCAGCATGCATGCGACTAGATTTCGCCGCACCGTCCGTTGCTGCAATCTCATACAAACCTCCGATCAAGTCGGCGCATTGATGGTAAACCCGATCCATCGACCACAGGCCGCGATGGCGATCCACAGCACGAGCGAGGTTCCACCGACCAGCCGCGCTTTGAGTGGAGTCGAAGCTCCCGTGTGCCACGACGAGGCATTGCGCCCCACCACGAGATGATAGCCCAGCATGTTCAGGCCCGCGAAAACCAACAGGGCCATCTTTGCCTGAAAAAAAGTATTGTGCGCGTAGGCCACGGCATTGGACGAGAACATCAAGCCGCCGCTGATCAACGCAAACACGAAGGCGGTCCACGTGATCGGCAGCACTTCGGCCGTCGTCTCGACCAGACCTCGATCACGGGACCGCAGGCCAAGCAAACGCAGGTCCACCATGGCGATGGAACCGATGACCAATGTGAGCGCGAGGACATGCACACATTCGATCCACGGAAACAAGGAATCGCCTTCGCGGATCGCCGAAGCGACTGAGGTGTCCTGCAATGACTGTAAGAGCGAATCGATCATCAGTGGCTCTGCACGTAGGCGATCCAGCGGCCTGCGAACACAATGGCGGCCCACAACGGCATCGACAGACATGCTATCAGCCGGGCAAGCCGCCGCCGCGATGATGAGCAGTCCCAAAACCGATCGTCGCGCTTCAAAGGAATCTGATACGCGAGCGTCACGCCTGCGGCGAGCAGCACGAGTGCCATCTTGAGGATGAACACCGGATTTTGTAGCGAGCGTGACGGCTCGGCAATGATTAAAGTCGTACCCGTCGCGAGCAAAATGGGTAGGCCGTACCATACGATGGGCAAGTACCGCGCCATGACCGTTGCAATGGGCTGGTTCCTCGCTCGTACGCCGATAAAGCGAAGATTGACCAGCAAGATCGAGCTGACAACTGCCGCAACCGCCAGAATGTGCACGGTCTGCACGGCGGGGATCACCCACTCGGTGGTCTGGATGGCCTGACTTACGGCGCTTTGCGAAAGCCGATCGCAAAATGCATCGAGCGAGCGCAACACTATTTGCGGCCCTGCAGTTGCCCCGGATACCAATAGACGACATGACATGCTTCGCATGCCGCATCGATGACGCCACCGGCGTTCATCAGTGCATCCGCATCTTTGGCGTCGATGGCCGCAAGCGCCGTTCGGGCGGCGGCCCCCAAGGCTCGGGCGTGCTTCGCAAACGCAGCCGAATCCACTTCGATCAGGTGTTCGATCTCCGAGGCCCGAAGCTCACCGGGTCCGGGTGTTGTCTCCAGCGCCGATACCCGTCGGCCCGGAAGGCCCAACTCGGACGCTCCCGTGATCAGCGCGAGCGCGTTTTGCCGCACCGCCGCCCACTCCGCGGGAGTCCGGGGCCGCCGGTCCTCTTCGCCTTTCTCGGAAGCAATGAACGCGACTGAGTCCCACAACGCATCGGCGGCGGGATCGATGCGAGTATCCATCAGTTCCTGCACCGTGGCTCGTGGCCGGGCGGGCTCGCCGGCAGGGCTCGCAGCCGCACCCGTGGCGAGACAGGCGAACACCACGGCAAGGATCGAATAACTGCGCATCACTCGTATCATCCCCAGATCTCTTGCGCAAAGCGCCTCATGACCGGCGCTTGACGAATTCACCGCCTTTCATGATGGCGATCAAGCCGCGGCCATCCTGAGCGAGAATTTCTATATTCGCAAGCGGATCTCCGTTGAACGATCAGTATATCGGCGCGACATCCCGGTTGAATTCTGCCGAGCAGCGGCTCCATCAAGATCTCCGCGTTCACCGAGGTCGCAGATCGCAAGATATCGACCGCCGGCTGCACTTCTCTCCTGATGCAAAACTCGCGAGTCTGATGAGTGTGCAAATGGCCGAGAAGATCCGTTCCAAAGCCGATCTTGAGCCCCTGACGGGTCATCAATTCCAGCCCGCGCAACGACTGGTCGCTCACCTCGGCAAGCTTGGCGCTCATCCAGGCGGGCAGTCGTCCCGCCTTGGCATCGTCGAGCAACGCCCGAACGATGACCGAGGTCGGAACCACGTAGGCCCCGGCGGCTTTGACGGCCTCCGCACTGCTTTCGTCGATCAACGTCGCGTGCTCGATGGTGCGTACGCCCAGTCTCGCCGCTCGCTCGATGGAACTCGGCGGATGACAATGAGCGGCAACGTACTTGCGCCTCCGGGCGGCCTCCTCCACCGCCGCCACGACCTCTACGTCCGTAAATTGATCCATCCAGATGGGGTCTGTAGGGGATAGCACTCCTCCCGACAGCATGATCTTGATGCAATGAGCGCCGCGCCGCAGCTCCTCGCGAGCCGCCGCACGGACCGCATCCTCACCGTCCACGACCAAGGCGACGCGCCCGCTACCCGAGCACCCGCATCCACCGACCTCATGGAACGGATCTCGAAAATCACCGTGACCGCCGGTCATGGAGAGGGCTCGGCCGGCAAAGTACACTCGAGGCCCTCTGATCAGCCGGTCCTCGACTGCCTTCGCGATGCCGGCATCGCCGCCGCCGACATCGCGTACCGTCGTGAATCCGCAGTCCAGCGCATGGCCCAGCATTTTTGCCGCGTAGCTCGCGACATAGGTCAAGGGCTGGGTTTCAACATCCGTGATCTTGAGACTTGCCCCCAGAACATGACAGTGTGCATCGATCAGTCCGGGCATCAGCGTCTTTCCGCCGACATCGACGACATCGCCGTCCGTGGAGGGGCCGCGTTTCCGCTCGACCGAAACGATGCGGTCCGCCTCGACGACAACCACCGAATCGTCGAGGTATTCGCTCCGGACACCGTCGAAGATCCTGGCGTTCACGAATGTAGTTCTATTCACGCTTCACTCCACCTTTGCTCCAGCTTTCCATTTGGCGGCCGGCCCACTCACGCCATCATATTGGCATCAACGGCATGATTTTTCAGCATCGGTGGTCAAACGCCCTACCCCGCGAATGTCGAACCTCACGAAAATCACCCCGTGTGGCTTCGGAGGCGTGACAGGCCGTCTCCCAAGTCGTCGATCAGTTCCGCCGTATCTTCCATTCCGATACTTAGTCGAATGATCGTGCGGCCGGCATATCCCGACGGCAGGGTCCGCGTAGGGAATCCCGCTGTAATCAAACTCTTGAAACCGCCCCAGCTGTAGCCAATTCCAAAATGCCGCAGGCCGTTGACGAATCTTGACATCTGTGCCTTCGTCGGCTCCGCCTTGAGTGTGAACGAGAAGAGACCGGAGGATCCGGTGAAGTCACGCAGCCATAACGCGTGTTGCGGATGACTCGGCAGTGCAGGATGCAGAACCTCGGCAACGAGATCCTGCTCAGAAAGCCATTTCGCAATTGCGAGAGCGGATATCTCGTGGTGGCGAAGCCGCACGCGCAGAGTCTGAAGACCACGCAATGCAAGATAACAGTCCTCCGACGGCGCAAATGTTTCGGTTGTCTTGTAGTAGGTTTGCAGAGTGTCTGCGTGCTCTTCCGTCGCCGTGGCTGTCCCCAACAGCACGTCTGAGTATCCCGCAATGTACTTCGAGATCGCATGAATCGACACATCAGCGCCAAGAGCGAAGGGATTCATGTACAGAGGCGTCGCCCAAGTGTTGTCGACGATGGTGATTAGGCCTCGACGACGAGCTACCTCGGCAACTGCGCGGATGTCTTGAATCTCCAACGTGCCCGTCCCCGGGGACTCGAGGAATATCAAACGGGTTTCCGCCTTTATGTACCTCTCGACATCTTGTCCCACCGTAGGCGGCACGAAGTCGGTCTGCACCCCGAACTTGCGCAAAATCTGAGTGCAGAATCTGCGTGTTGGGCCATAAATATTGTCACATAGCAGGATATGGTCGCCCTGTTTCGTAAATGCCAGCAAGGCTCCGCTGATCGCCGCAATTCCAGATTGAAACGCTCTCGTACAGTAGCCGCCCTCGAGCGCCGCCATGGAGTTCTCGAACTCGCGCTGAGTCGGAAGGCGGTCCGTCCCGTAGGTAACCCCCTCATACTCTCCGGCGTCCGCCTTTTTAAGATCCTCGTAGCTGTCGAAGAGGACTGTAGATGCCTTGTATATCGGCGGTGTAATTGTCCGTACAGGCCGCTGAAATGCCTGTGGCGACTTGGAATTGACTTTCTTACGCAACTTTTGCATCTCCTTTATAAGGGATTCGATGATCGACGGATTCTATCGATCGCAACTGCCTCGAGTCACTAATCTGTCAAATCAAGCTCAAGTTCGCTCGTGCGCTGCCGATACCCGAACGATGAGCACCATTATCGCAATTTCCCCCTCCCCGCTCCTTCCGAGCGCCGTCGGCAGCGGACTGGCCGCGATCGCGGCCGGCAGCCAGCAGTTGAGTCAGGACGCGGCGCAGATCGCGAATCCCGACAATGGGGATCTGATCACTCCGCTGGTCGATTTGAGCCAGGCGAATTTGTTGACTCAGGCCGGAGCGGCGGTGATCCGAACGTCGAACCAGACGCTGGGGAGCCTGCTCGACACGTTCGCCTGACGGTTCCCCGGGCGAGCACGACGCCCCTCGGCAACAATCACATCGCCATCGATCCGGATATGTACAACGGCGCTTTTGTCGCCTGTCCGGATCCGATCGACTTTCGTGCCTACACGGTGATCAATCTGTATAAGGACGACAATGCATACGCGCTGACGGGCGAAGCCTCGTCCGTGGGCAGCGGAGACAACTACTACTTGACGGATTCCGTGTACTTCGCGCAAGAGAAGCTTGAAGCCCTATCGCCAGCCTATGGCGGCAGCGTGACCTATGGCGATCGTGCCGAGCACTGCTGGAACGGAGACCCCAAGCTCGCCAATGCTTACTCGCGCTTGCATTACGACATCCAGTACTTGCCCGTGATCTGGGAGCGCATCAAAGCCACTGCACCCAAGGGCGCGGATTTGAAGAGCTGGCGCTACTAAGCGAGGGATGATGCGGGCCACGCAATCGGCTGTGGGCCCCCGCGAAAATTACAAAGTCGCGCTATTGAACTGCGCAACGAGTTTTTTCATTGCTGCATTTTCGCGGGTCACTTCACCGGCCTCTCGACTGTGCAAAGCGATCTCTGCGGCGATTGAGCGACCGAGAATTCGCTGATCGATATTGCCAAACGGCCCAGGCACGAGGCTCCCCAACCAAGCGGACCAGGCCGGGGTATGAGCGTTGCCGACAATGACGCCGGGGCGAAAGATGGCGAGGCGGGCAAAACCGATGTCGCGCACGGTGTCTTCCTTCATGCCCATGATGCGGGCATAGCGGAACCGGCTGCGGGCTGTGCTTCCTACCGCGGAAAGCAGGCAAAACTGGGCGATTCCGGCGTCATGGCAGCCACGCGCAAAGGCACCGACGACGCCGAGTTCAAGTCGCCGCAATTCCTCTTCGCTCCAGCGCATCGATCCGGAACCGACACCCACACAGCTCACGGCGCTGACGGGGCCTTGGCTCAAAAATTCGCGGGCAAGGACGGCAGTGCGCTCGGCGAAGTCAGCGGCACCGGTATCAAGCACCACGTTGCGCACCCGCGATCGCGCCGCAATGGGCTTTCGGGTGACCATCACCACTTCCCGGCATTGCGGAATCGATAGCAGCTCCGCGACCGCCGCACCCCCGACTTGCCCGGTACCACCGAGAATAATGGCGGCAAAATTCTGTTTTATAAAAGGGACCTCTGCCTAGGTGGCGAAAATATCAACGATCGCTGCTTGATGAGACGGCGGATGGGAAACCTGTTGTGATGAGCCCGTGGACGCCGTTCCAACAGATCTGGACACCGATACACAGCAGAATGAATGCGGTGAGACGCACCACCACGCTCGTCCCTGTCGGGCCCAATTTGCGGAGGATTCGATCGGCGTAGCGATAGCAGAAGAACACACCAACGGAAACGAGCAATATACCGATCGCGTGCGCCATCGCTGTTAGCAACAATGATCGAAATCCAGGGGGTGGATTGGCGCCGAGCGTAAGCGCGACGGAGATAGACCCGGGGCCAACGGTGAGCGGCATGGTCATCGGATAGAACGCTCTTTGACTCAGTTCGTCGGGAGTTATCGACTGCTCATCGCGCTCCAACGCTGGCGGCGAACTCGGGCCATTCAGCAATGACCATCCGATCAGACAAACCACGATGCCGCCGGCGACTTGCACTGACGGAATTGACACGCCGAAGAAGTCAAGCACATAGGCGCCGATCAGCGCCGAGGCGAGAAGCAAGAAAAAGCTGTTGACCGCAATCAGCTTCGCCATCCGAGATCGCTGCTCGGAAGTGAGCCCCGCAGTCATGGCCAGAAAGATGGGTGCCCCGCCCAATGGGTCAACGATCGGCAACAGGCCGGCCAGTGCCAACACCACAACTGACCCGAAATGGACTAAGCCATTGAAAAGGTACACTGCAATCCCTGCGCTAGGAAAATGTGAACACCCCGGCTTGCAGCATACCGGACGGGTACGATCGATGTCGATCCGCCCGCGATCAGATCGGCTTGCCGGGATACTTGCAGAACCAATTTAAAAAGCCGCACTATTAAGTGTGTGTTTGTCTCCGCAATCCTTCTGAAAAATCCGGGATATGGTGATTATCGTGCGTAGGCTAGTTGGATCTTTATCGCTTGTCGTCGCGTTGCTGTTCTCCTGCGAGCCTTCCTTCTGCGCGGATGCAGGACCGATCGTGATCTCGGTGCCACCGGGATTCGAGGGGCCGGCCCAGGAGGAAGCGAATGGAGGAGTGAACGTCGCTTGGATCGAGCACCAGCCCGTGTTTGGTGGAGGCACACTGCTGCAAGTCTCTGCGATCGACGTAGGGTCGTCGCTCGACGGAATCACCCAGGCACAGCGTTTGGAGGCCGCAACCCATTATCTTCTAGAATTCGTCCGCAGCGTTGGGCAGTCGCTCTCGAATTTCCAATTTGGCGAGTTCGAGAATGTGTCGCTCGCCGGACTGCCGGCCGCACGAGTGCGCTGGACTGCAACCGCCTCCTCGGGTCACGCGGCGATCGGCGTCATCTATTGTGTAGTGGTTGGACACTCCGTCGTCAATCTGCAGACCCGCGATACGGGGACTTCGATCACACCCGCGATGTATGCCGCGATTAGTGCAATCGAGGGCGTTCGTGTCCGTTGAGGCTCACGCTGCAGCGTTGGACGCATGAACCCTCGTGCAACGCTGGCGGCCACCATCCTAGGATCGAGCCTAGCCTTCATCGATGGATCGGTCGTCAACGTGGCGCTACCTGCCTTGGCGCTCGATCTCAAGGTTAACGCCGCGGATTTATCCTGGACGATCAACGCCTACCTGTTGCCGCTCGGCGTATTGACTTTGCTCGGCGGTGCTCTCGGAGATCATTTTGGCCGACGCCAGCTATTTCAAATCGGGCTACTTGCCTTTTCCATCGCCTCGGTCGTTTGTGCGGCGGCGCCCTCGCTCTCCTGGCTCCTCGCGGCTCGTGGATTGCAAGGAGCCGGCGCGGCTCTGCTGATGCCCAACAGTCTTGCCATTCTCGGCGGTTCATTCACCGGCGAGGCTCGAGGGCGTGCAATCGGGACCTGGGCCGCCGCGGGGGCCCTGGCCGGCGCTTTGGGACCTATTGTCGGCGGATGGATCATCGATACATTCGGATGGCGGACGATTTTTCTTCTCAATCTACCCATCGCGGCGGCCGCGGGGTATTTATGCAGAAAGTATGTGGAGGAAAGCAAAGAATCGCGTCCCGCGCCGCTCGACACCGCGGGAGCGGGTCTCGCGACGCTCGCCCTCGGCTTACTCACCTGGGCGTTGACCAAGGCGTCGGAATCCGGTGCCGGGCATGCATCGTGGTCGGCGGCCGTGGCGGGCCTGCTTCTGCTCGGTGCGTTTTTACGCTATGAGAGCAAACTCGGAGATGCAGCGCTCATGCCGTTCTCGATGTTTACGGCGCCGACATTCCTCGGCCTCACGCTGTTGACGTTCTTTCTCTACAGCAGCCTCGGTGGTCTCGTCGTTTTATTGCCTTTCTTCCTGATCCGAATCGAGAGCTGGCCGGCCGTCGCCGCGGGTGCGGCCCTGCTGCCGGTGCCCGTCTTGATCGGCGTAGGGTCGCGGTTGATGGGCCGAGTGGCATCGCGTCATGGTGCGCGCCTGCCACTGGCCATCGGTTCCGGACTCGTCGGGGTAGGACTTGCCCTATACGGCAGAGTCGGCGCGCAAGGATTGAACTATTGGCTGGACATCTTCCCTCCGACTCTTCTGGTTGCCCTGGGAATGGGCGCTTGCGTCGCTCCTCTCACGACCTCTGTGATGGCGTCGGTGGCTGCGGACCGCGTGGGGCTGGCATCGGGATTCAACAGTGCCGTGGCCCGCGTCGCGGGACTGATCGCGACCGCGTTGTTGGGATTCGTATTCGCACGGCAGGCATCGGCCGAGGCCTTTATGATTGGATTTCGGGCGGCGGCGCTGATCGGCGCGGCCTCGGCGGCGTTGGCGGCGGGCCTCGCGCTATTCCTGATCAGCGACTGAACCCCCTTACATCCCTAATCGGGCGAAGTCGCATCCGCACCGAGTTCTTGCTTAATCTGAGTGGCAATCACGTCCATCAGTGCATCGAAGTCCTTGCTTGCATCGATGACCCTGGGGGTCGCAGGCGCGGACCATCGAATGCGATAAACCCTCCAGTACGAGGGCACGATGCGCAGCGAATAGGCACCTGGCATCTCAGTACAAGGATCGGTGAAAGCCACTGGGCCTCGTTCGTCATGCAGGACGTCCTCGCTGGTGCCAGGCACCAACCAGGGATTGACCGGCGCGCCGTTCTGACCGATATCGACCATCCGTCGGGTATAGAGCCTCGGTCCCCACCAGGTCCCTTTCACACTGTGGACTGCTCGCGCCGCCAGCTGCTTATCGACGAGTCCTAGGTCGTTCAATTCGTCCCTGAGCGCCGCCCCCAGCTTTGACGGGGTGGCTTCACCCGGTATGCGCTCGAAAACATCCACGCCCACCAGGTTCGACACAGTGTCCTCATACGTAAAGGCCGACGGCTTCTCGGTCCACACATAAGTGGACTTATAGCCGAACCAGGTGATGATTTCGTGCCATGTCATCAGGTCGTACAGCACGCATGCGCCCGCAGCACGGGCCTCGGCGCGAATGCCCTGCTCGGAGTCAGGGATAACCCCCTCCAGAGTCAAGGTGACGCGGCTGCGGTCGAATTCGCGTAACTGAATCACCTTTCGGTTTTCGCGTAGCGCAGCTTCAATGGTTTTCGTGGCCTCATTCTCGAGCACCGCCGTATTGAAGACGTGTGCGAGATCGATGAATCCTGCGCGCCTGGTATAGACGATGCCGCGTTTGGGAAACGGCCGACGATCCGCGGCGGGCTCGCGACTCGGTGTTAAATTTGCGGTATCCGGGAGAGAGAAGGACGTGAACAGCCCCGGTCTGGGGAGACCTCCGATTTGCGTGAGGCCCAGACTGGTCGATTCACAAGCCTGCAGGGCTGTCGCGACCAAGCAGGCAACGATCAGGCGTGTCAGGCCGTTTTTTGAACTTATATGGACTATGGGACTGCATCCCTCGGTATGGCACAGCCGGGATAGAATAGACCATCAGCCGTCAAATACGGATTGCAACCCGGATTGTCATCGTGTCCGACCTTTCCTACCGTCGCTCGGCTCGATCCGGGATTGCCCGCCAATATCCTCGTCAGAGACATCCTTGGGCGCAACTTTGCAACAGATAGCCTGGACCGGAGTGACCGCGACTCACCGCCACCGAGCGTTTGCAGGCTTCTCGTGGAACTACAATAGTGGCTCCGCCTGTTCAGCGCTGTTTGAGGTCGAAACCTGATGGACGAAGCTTGAGAGCGTCTGCGAACACCCTCAACCGGGCCCTGGGATACTGGGACCTCATCGCCTATGGCCTAGCGTATATCGCGCCGATGGCAATTTTCAGCACGCTAGGCTTCGTCTGGACCGAGTCCCGCGGACTAATAGCGCTTGCCTACGTGCTTGGCAGTGTCTGTATGTATTTCACGGCCAAGAGCTACGCGGTGATGACCGAATCGGTGCCGACAGCCGGATCGGTATATGGTTTCGCTCGCCATGCCCTTGGCGTATTGCCTGGATTCGTCGCCGGCTGGATGATCCTGCTCGACTACCTGCTAATTCCAGCCTTTGTTTACGTCACGGTCGCGGTCGCCTTAGGCGCTCTCGTACCGGGCGTGGACCGTGCGTTCTGGGTGCTCCTCCTGGTTGCTTTCACGACTACGGTCAATTGGTTCGGGGTCACGGTGACGACACGCGCGAACTTCATAGGGGTCATTCTGCAGGTTGTCGTGATCGTCGGCTTCGCCGGCCTCGCCACTGTCGCCCTCGGGCACGGGTTCGGCAACGGTGCGTTGACGGCGCGACCATTCTACGCGGCGGGCCATTTCGAGACGGGCGCAATCTTCTCCGCGACCTCCCTGTGCATCATGTCGTTCCTCGGCTTCGACGCAATATCGACACTATCCGAGGAGGTCAAGGGTCACGACCGGCGCCTGGTTGGGCGCGCGATCATTGCAGTTCTATCGATCTCGGCCGCATTCTTCACACTGCTTGCTTGGGTGTTCGGCAATGTCCTCCCCGGAATTACGATCCAAGATCCAGCAGCGGCTTACTTGGATCTCGCCCGAGCAGCCATCGGACCGTGGGCGGCCTGGGTTCTCGCCTGGGCAGTTGTGATTGTGATCGGGTTCTCCAACGCCCTGCCGATGCAGGTCGGGGTCGCTCGTGTCCTGTACGCAATGGGGCGCGATCGTCAGCTGCCGCACATACTCGCACGCGTGCATCCGAAGTACCGCACGCCCTACGTCGGGATGCTGGCGGCTGCGGCTATCTCGCTTGCTGTCGCCCTGGCCATGCGCAATTTAGTCGATGAGCTTGCATCCATCGTCAATTTTGGCGCGCTCTCGGGTTTCCTGCTGCTTCACATCTCGGTGCTCGCAAAGTTCGCGTTCGGGCAACGCTCGCGAGACCGGATCACGCACTGGCTTATACCGCTCGCCGGCATCGCGGTCGTGCTCGCCGTATTCACCGGAATGAGTCGGCTCGCGATGGAAGTTGGAATCAGCTGGCTCCTGATCGGCGGCGCGTACGGACTGATACTGAAAACGCGCCATCGAGGAGAGCTTGCGACCGAACTTTGATTCTATCCGATGGATCGGTCGTTAATGTGGCGCCACTTTACATTTCCCGCACTTCTTGCCATTTGGCCTCATACTGAGTTATTATGCCATATGGCAGGAATGACACCATGACCACGGTAACTCGAATCGATCACCAGGCAAGACCGTTCTCGCCCGAACCTTTGGCCGAGGGAGAGGCTGCCGCCCTATTCCGGGCCGCTGTCAATTTATTTCGGCTGTGGGACGTCAACGACGAACAAGCCTCGATCATTCTCGATCTGCCCCGACGCACCTATGCCCGCTGGAAGGCCGGCGATGTCGGCCGGATCGGTCGAGATGGCCAGGCTCGTCTTTCCAACTTGATGGGAATCCACAAGGCGCTGCGAACCATTTTCCGCGAGCCGGCACGCGGGTACGCTTGGATCAAAACGGCCAACGAGGTCTTTGAGGATCGCTCTGCGCTCGAGGTGATGCTCGATGGCGAGCTTACCGACTTGATGCGCGTGCGCCGCTATCTCGACGCAGAGCGCGGGAGCTGGTGATCGACCCGGCCGCGGTGCCGGTGAGTCGAGTGCATTGGCCGCGCGCCCGGCGCATCATTCGAAGCTCCTTCCCGCCCACGGATCTGTTCGAAGACGTTGCGCCTCCCGAGGACTGGCCGATCCTGATCGCCGCAGAGCAGAAAACCAATCCGCGCTTGATGACGTCCCTGGGAGCTCTCGAACTCGTGCCTCCGGCGAGACGCGTATCGGGACCCGGCGCCAGTTATCTAATGGCCCCCTTCACACATGTCAGTACCGACCGGCCGAGTCGATTCTCCGACGGGAGCTACGGCGTTCTCTACGTGGCGAACCGCTTCGAGACCGCACTCCTCGAGACCATGTACCACCATGGCCAATTCATGGCGCGGACACGGGAGCGCGCGGGGTGGACCTCACAATTTCGCGAGCTCGTATTGAATGTGAAGGCCTCGCTCCACGACTTGCGCGGTGAAGACCCTCGCTGGGCGCCGGCGCTCGACCGGGATCGCTATACGGAATCGCAACGTTTCGGCAAAGCATTACGCGCCGCGGCCTCGGAGGGTCTTGTGTACCCGAGCCGGCGCGATACGGCGGGAGAATGCGTCGGGCTATTCTTTCCCGACCGTGCCGGGCGCGTCGTGCAAGCGCGGCATCTGGACTACCATTGGGATGGTGAGCGGGTCGATCTTTATCGGGACGCCGGGAGTGGGCAGGTGTTCCGGGTGCAATGAACATCAGAATGCAACGGACCGTCCAGGCGGCTGGAATATGGCTCGCCGCGATCGATCCGGGCGCTGAGCGCCGATTCAAGGGACTGCGCCTCGTCGCCGCATACGCCCTCGCGGTCGCGATCGGTAGCCTGTGGGATCTCGCGAGCGGGACTTCCGGCGGCACGCATGTGGCCAACCTTGCGGGCGGCTTTGCACTGTGGGGAAGCGTGTCGGAAGCTCGCACGGAGCGAGTTGCGGCAAGCCGCGATCTGTTTCTCTTGTGCGCGGCAGCCACAGCCGGTGCCATTTTATATTCGCTGCTTGCGCCACTGGTAGGCCAACATAAGTGGGCAGGTAGCGAATCCATCCTGATTACGGGCGCGTTCCTGGCCGCATATCTCAAAAGCTTTGGAACCCTCGGCGCAGGAGTGGGCTCACAGGTTTACATCGGCGAGTTGCTTGCGTTCGGCGTCGGCCCGCAGCTCGCCGATGTCGGGTCGGTCTGCGCCGCAGGAATTATCGCGATGCTGTCGGCAATCCTGGCCAGATGGCTACTCAGCCGTGGCCAACACGCGAATTCGACCGAACCCTCGATGAATGCCTCCCTACCCCCACCGCCCGCGCAACGCGTCGCACTCCTGAACGGGATACAAACGTCCGGCGCCGCCCTCGTGGTCGTCGTTCTCAACGACCTCTTCGTGTTACCCGAGTCCGCGTGGGCTATTACCGCCTGCGTTTACATCATGACCGCGACGCGCGCAGAAACGATCAGGAGGGCGCGGCATCGAATCATCGGCACACTCGTCGGCGTGCCGGTCGGTCTGGCCTGCATGCCAATTGCCGTTCACGCACCGCTATTGACCTGGATCCTGGCCGCGCTTGCCATGGTTGTGTACACGGTCTCGTTACCCAGGCGATACGACGTTGCCTGCGGTGCATTCGCCTTCACGCTCATGGTGACACTCGAGATGAGCGGTCAACATTCCGCCGACGTGCTTTTGGCGCGCGTATGGGAGACGGTGCTCGGCGCGACACTCGGTGTTGCGATGGCCCTTCTCATCGAACGGGCATCAGCCGCGCTGTTTCCCGGATTCGCCGCGGCCAGAAAGGAAACCCGCACCTGAAGCCGAACTCAGCCACACAGTTGGAACGTCAGCAACTGTCATTTGAGGTACTTCTGAGGCAACGTCAATCCTGGCCGTTCATCATCCCACAGGACACTCGCCAGCCAGTAGCGCCCCTGGGCATGCACAATCTGAATTGAGTTGACGCCGCGAGCGAACGGCTTCGCATCATCCGCCGCATGGCGACTCTCATAGGTACTCCAGACATGCACTAGATTGCCGAATGCTTCGACACGGTTCGCAATGCTGCGCTCGAAGAAGCCATGCGTTTTGAAGTATGGATCGTCGCGCTCGACATACATGTCAGGGGTGAGGAAGGCAACGTCGCCCTTGCGAGCAGGTTGGTCGGCTGCGGCCGGAGCATCGGCAATGATCCTGCCGAGCCGACCATCGGGCAGGAACAACGAACGAAAGCGGTCCCAATCGCGCTGTTTGGCCATCGGTCCGGAGATGACGTCATAAAGCGCAGCCATGAGGTGATCCACCGTGTCGACATCGCCGGCGTTCTTCGCGGCCGGCCAGCCCGCATGTCGCTCGATGGTTCCCACCAGCGGAGGCGGCATGGGCTGGGCAGCGGTTGATGACTGCTGCGTCCAGGCTGGCGACGCAAAAATCACCAGCAGCAGACCCGATGCAACGAACCGTAGGACAGTCATAGTGCGCGCTTCCTCTTATCGTTTTACGCAGAGCGAATTCTATATCACCCGCATATCCGTGAGCAGATCGCGTTTCTACCGTTGTTTCGTTCTCGCTGCGGTCTCGGTGGGCCAACCTTGGCGTCCGGGGGTAAGGAGGTGGCGCCTGAAGTTCATCCGGCCGCGGTAAAGTGACGCCTAGGCTATTCCACTGTCGTAGGGAAAAAAACGGGGGATTGTATGAGCACGCAGTTGCAGCATTTCCGGCTTGGCGTCATCGGCGCGTTGAGCGTCGCTTGCGTCCTGGCAACAGCACCGGTGGCGAAGGCGGTCGAGCTGACGGCCCCTGTTGCCACGTCCACCGGCACCTATCAGGGCCTGATGAACTTCCAGGAACAACCCGGCGATCCAACGAGCGGGGTCGATGTCTTCTTCGGCATCCGCTACGGCCAGGCGCCAGAAGGCGTCTTGCGTTGGAAACCGCCCCAGGCGCCCCATCCTGGCCAGGGATCGATCGTCGCGGATAGCTTCGGCCACACCTGTACGCAGGGACTGGAAACCGATTCCGAGGATTGCCTGTTCCTCAACGTCTATGCTCCGTCCACCGCCAGGGCGAGGTCCAAGCTCCCAGTCTGGATCTGGATTCACGGCGGCGCCCTCACCAGCGGCGCCGGGTCTGACTACGACCCTTCGGTGATGGTGGCCGAGAACAACATCATCGTCGTCACGATCAACTACCGCCTCGGGAGCCTGGGCTTCCTCGCGGCCAGCGTGCTGGCGGCGACCGAGGCCAACGCCTTCCAGAATGTCGGCGACGCCGGCAACTACGGTCTCATGGATCAGCAGTTCGCGATGGCCTGGGTCCAGAACAACATCGAAGCTTTCGGCGGCGATCCGAGGGCGGTGACGATCGGTGGCGAATCAGCCGGCGGCCTGAGCGTTTCGGCGCATCTCGCCTCCACGGACACCGTCCGCCACCTTACCGGCCACCATCTATTCCACCGCGCGATCATCGAGAGCGGCGGGTACATGTATCACGACGTGCCATCGCTCGCTACGTACCAGACCCTGAGCAACAATTTTGCCCAGAAAGACGCCGCCGAGTTCTGCCCCAACGGCACCTTGACCCTGACCTGCCTCCAGGGTCTGACCACAACGCAACTCTTCGCGAATGAAGCCCTCTTCGGCGGCTTCGGCATCGCACCCAATTTCAATACGAAAATCCTGCCGCTTGACCTTCATACGGCCTTCTCGACCGGCCAGTTCAACCAAGTCCCGGTACTCCAAGGGACCAACGCCAATGAGGGGCGGCTCTTCGAGACGGACTTCTTTCCCAGCGTGGTCACCGAACCCTTTGGCACCGGTCCGACAATCGTCGCCGCCGGCGGCCCGGCGAGCTTCGACCTTCAGGTCCCGAACATTCTTTGTGCGTCGCCGCAGTTCACCGGGACGCCGGCGGCCTGCTCCTACCTGCAGGAGATCGAGTTCTTCCTCGAGACCCTCGTAACGGCCACACCGTCCACGGTCGCCCCGACCGCGCCCTTCGCCGAGGCAGTCGTTGCCACTTCGGCGACGGCGGCAAGCGAATACCCGATCCGCGATTTCCACAATTTTGTTCCGCAGACAACCTCGTCGATACCCGGCCTCAACAACAACTTCGACGGCGGTAACGTCGATGAGGCGCTCGGGCAGGTTTTCACGGATTTCGTGTTCGCCTGTAACGGTTTTGATTCAAACAGCGACCTGTCCAAGCGAGTCCCGGTTTTTGCCTACGAGTTCAATGATCCGAATGCCCCGAGCACGGCCGGCGTCCCGGGTCCGGGTTCGAATAGCTCAGGCTTCACGACGGCTTCTGAGCATGCATCCGAACTGCAGTACATCTTCAACCTGGGTGCCGACTTCACCCCCGCGCAAGCGAGGCTGGCAACCGATATGAAGACCTACTGGGCCAATTTCGTGAAGACAGGCATTCCGGGCATCGGGAGCGATCGTAACTTCCCGCCGTTCTGGCTGCCCTTCAACCCCTTCCTCGGCAATCAGATGCAGTTGCTCACACCGCAAGGGCCGCAACCATTCAATAGCTTCACGACCGAGCATTTCTGCCATACCTGGCAGCCGTTGCTCGCCGTTGAGCCGCAGCAACCCTGACCTAAACTCCCATGGGCGATCGATCGCGCAATGCGATCGATCGCCCGAGCCTCGGAAGTCCCGCCTCAATCATTCCCGCTTCTCGTCGATCTCCCAAGAATCGCCTGCCAATTGATGATGGCATTCCATAGCATGCGCTGATCACCGCGATTCGAATCCCGATACAGCGGATTGAAATTGAATGCCACCACGTGTCCCTGCCCTACCGGCATGTCCAGTATCGCCGGCCGTCCGATCAGATTGTCCTCGCCCCAGACTTGGCCGCTGACCAGGAAGGGCGCAGAGCTGCCCGGGTCTCCCCATTGCAGCACCACACCGCGCGCATCGATCGGACCATCGAGGCAGGTCTCGCAATAAGCCATGCGCAGCCAGCGCCGCGGCACCGAGTACAGCGCGAAATTCGAGCGAAACACATAGGTGGACGACGAATAGCCATAGGCGATGGGATGATCCGGCCGGGTAAAGCTGACGCGGACATGGGCGCCGGGGGTGCGCGTGACGGCTTCACGCGAAGCTTCGGAAGATGAGGCTCCCCCGCCGGCCGTGCTGCGCGGCACTCCGCCGGAATCGCGGCGTACGCCGCGCACTATCCCGGCCTCGATGGGCAGCATGGTGCCATTGCCCAGCGTGATCATCAAACCACCCCGTTCGATGAATTGCTGAATCTGCGCGAGCCCTTCCCAGCCGATACCGCCCGTGATGTCATCGGACGCGGCCGGCGTGCCGAGGCTCGGCGTCTGTGGGGTTTTCTTGAAGGGCATGGGGCCCCAAGATTTGGGGATTCCCTGTATTTGCTCGGCCAGCTCGAGATCTACATGGCCGTAGAGCAGCACGTCGACTTTCTTTTGCAGGTTCCCCGCCCGAATATCCTCATCGCGCAGATAGACATAGGGAATTTTTCTCTGGTCCAAGGAGTACCGCACCCAGCCGATCGAATCGGTGTCTGCCCAAGGTACCCATAGCCCAAGCCGCGGGACCTTGGCGGAATGATGCGCCACCTGCGGCACGGCAACCGCGCTGGCAAAATTCAAGCCCAGTTGATCGGCGGCGTCTCGCAGCGCCGCGACGATGCCGCTTTGCGCCGGAAATATCCATGACCCCGCGGGATAGGTCACGCCGTCCAATACGAACGAGTGTTCGACAATTTCTACCTGGAAGCGCGCCAGTCGATATCGGAGTTCGAAAACGCCTTCCTGCCCCGAATCCTTCAGCAAGTACACGGGCCCCGAGCCCGCCACCTGTCCGTGCGGACGCGGCGGTGCCGTCAACAAGGGCAGCTTGGAGTCGCGGATCGACGCATCGGCCGTCGGAATGACGTCGAGGTGAAAGTACGCCGGCAATTCCCAGGACACATCGTCGTAAGGCTCGCCGCCGTCCTTCGGATAGTTCTGCGGTGTCAGCAAATCCACCGCGTAATTTCGGTAAGGCTGGCCCAATTTGACCACGTAGGTACCGGCGGGGAAATTGCCCTCCTTGAGCGCCAACGGAGCTTCGGTGCGACTGACCTCGATGTGCTGTGCCTGCAGCCTGGCAACCAACTGGGCAACGCGCATCGGGTCGCCTTGGTCCGCGGGAATGATGAATCCATAAGGCGGCTCTTGAAGGCCTTTATCGAGGCTGTGCAAGCTCTTGGTATAGAAGTTTCTCAGCAGCATGTGGGAATTTCCGGCGGCATAATCCAGCGCGGCCAATGCGCCCGGTTTCGTTGTAGTTCACATTGTCGCGGGCCGACCACAGGAAATTTCCGGTCGGCGGCGGCAGCACGCGGTACCACTGCGGTGAGGTGTCATCCGGCGCTCAGCGATTGAGTTAGGGTTTCGGCCGTCCCATTGCCAAAGGTTTCGTAGCCGCGCCCGATGGCGTTGTGATTCATGGCCACCGAATCCGTGAACATGTGCCCGAAGCCCTCGCCGAAATTCCAGGTCGAGACCCCGGGCATACCGAGTCCGGTCATGGTCTCCACTTCGTGGAAACTCAGCGCCAGGAATTCGGAGAAAGTGATCGGATCGATGTTGGGGTTGTACGGACCCGTGCCGTTCCAGGTCATGAGCAAGCGGCACGCTCTCGTGAAGATCATGCACGATCAGCGGGTGGAATTCGAAGAACATGCGGCTCAACGCCTTGCTGGTCTCATGCGCCAGCTGGTGCGCGTCGCGGTTGATGTCTACGAAGGCATACTTCGACCAGTAAGGCGGCGATTGCCGAGGCAGGGTGTCGCGATCGGTCTTGCCCTTCAGAAATCGGTAGAACCATTCGACCTGCTTGTCCCTCCCATCGGGATTGCAAACGGGGTTGATGAGCACCACCATGTTTTCGCGAATGCGTCGAATCATCGGCTGCTCGGAAACGGCGAGACGGTACGCCAGTTCGAGAACCGACTCCGTGGAGCCGGTTTCGTCCGAATGCAATGCGGCATTGAAGTAATAGAAGGGCCGCGAATCGGCGATCAGATGCTCCGCGGCGGCGCCATCGAGGCCGCGCGGATCCGCAAGCGCAGCATTCGCGGCTTTCAACGCATCCAGATTCTTGATGCCTTGCTCATCGGCGATCGCCAACAAGATAATGTCGCGACCCTCCTCCGAACGGCCGATGGTGAACACGCGCACGCGCGGGGAAGCTGCCGCCAGAGCGCGGCTGTATGCGTAGGCTTTGGCGGAGTCGACCAGCTCTCCCGGCGCGCCGGGAATGCGTCCCCAAAAAGCGCGCGGCGACGGCACGCCGGCCGACGCCGGCAGGTAGGAAACCCAAGGCGAGAGAAAGCGCGTCTCCGTCGTCGCCTTGGCGATCTCCTCCACCGACCCCGGTTCCGCGGTGTCGGGAGCGATTACCGACTGCGCCGCCGCCTCGAAAGCTGCCCCGAGGGTGAAACACAGCAACAGAAATCTTCGATTCAGCATGAGCCTGCCTTGCTTGTTTGCGGACAGTGGGTGATCGGTGTGTAAAGGTTCTACATCAGGGCCGCAAGACGATAACACCGCGCTCTCGAGTTACGCGCAGCGGCGGTAGGCCGTAAGCCTCCGTCATGTCTACAAGCTCCTTTGTGATCGCATCGATCGTCGTTCGATCAGTGGCCAAACGCGGGATTCCACTTTCAGTGAGCGGCGCGCCGTAACCGAGCTCCAGCGGATCGAGATCAATCCGCGCGAGCTGTCCGTGCTCAAAGCGGCAGTGGGCAATTACGCCGTGAAAGGTGAAATCATGCGCAAAAGTCACCGCGTTGAGTGGGGCCGTAAGATCGTAGGGTGTCGCTTTTTGCGGTGCCAGCCATGTCTTCTCGAGTAACTCGCGATTGCCCTGGAATAGCTCGTGCGGCAGTAAGGGCTGCACATCACTCCAGAAGAAATTACCGATTCCGTAAAGGATGGGGCGCTTCCCGCGAGCCGGCGAGTCGTAGAGTTCGATCGGGCCGAGATTGTGGTTGCCCGTAGCGACGAATACGTCGGCGCCCGCGTCCACCGCATCATGAGCGAGGGGACGGAGAAAATCCCCCGGCGCCCGCGGAGCGTTCCCCTCGTCGCAGTCGATGGAGCAATCATGTGTATGGATCGAGACGATCACCAGGTCCGAATGTTGCTTCGCCTCGCGGATCGCCTTCAGGATCTCGGCTCGATCCTCTGGATCGACCGTGTACCGGTAGGCAAAATGCGTGCCGAGCCGAAAATGCTTGTCGAACAGATCGAGTTTTTCGGGTGTGGCGTCGCAATGTCGGGAGTTCAGCGAGCAGTCCAGCGCCGCGAGGCGGCTCATGGCCTCCGCCGGTAGTTCGATTGTCGCATCAACATGTAGAGCACTGAGGCCCGGTCGTCCTGGAGCGGCTCCCTGCGATGGTAGAGCATCCGTGGTTGGCCGGAAGGTGGACGCGAATGAGACAAGGGCTATGCGCCCTCTGGGGCTCTCATAGTACTGAGGAGCCCGGGCGAGTCCCCTCGTCTCACCGACGCCGGCGTAGACTATGCCGGCCTCATCCAGCCATTGTCCGGTCTCGCGCATGCCCTCTGGGCCCCAATCCATGACGTGATTGTTGGCACGCGAGACGAGATGAAAGCCCATTTTGCTCAGGTCTTTCGCAACCGCGGGCAAGCTGGAATTGGTCCAATCGCCCTCATAGGAATAGGGCGCCCCGGCGAAGTGACGCACATCGAAGATCGTTGACTCCATGTTCCCGTAGAGCACGTCGCCCTGCTTCAGCCGGACCAGCACGGCCTTGAAGCCGGAGAGCCCGTCCGCTGCCTGACTCAGCGGTCGTGAGATGATGAGATCACCCACCGCAGTGACCGTAAATCCGTCGGGGACATGCAGCGCGAGCTCGGCCGCCGGGGGCCGGCGCGGATCGAGTGAGGCAGGATCCCGCACGCCTGGATCGGCCACCGAGTCCGCCAACGTCACCGTCGAAAACACGACCAGTAGGCCGGCGAGAAGATTGCGCATGATTGATCATCCCGGAGCGCTTGCTTGTTAAACGTACGATCAATTAAGCGAGACACAAAGTCAACTGCGCCGTCGGCACCGTGATGTTGACCGGTACGAGAGTTCGCCCGGCAGGCTAAGACGTTAGCGGGCAACTGCTCTCCCGTTGCCCGCTAACGTCTTAGCCTGCCGGGCGAATACCGTCAACCGGTCAACATCATGGTGCCGAGGCACTGGCTCCTTGCCCTGGCGCGGCGTTATAGTTGCAACTCCGCGGCGCCTACGGGATGCGAATGCCGGCACACCATATGACAAGCCATACGATCATCGCAGCCGCTCTTGCGATGCTCTGCGCGGGCTGCGCCAGCTACAAGCCGGCACCCCTGTCCGCCGTTCAGAACGCCCAGGCGATTCAAGCGCGCTCGCTCGATGATCCGCGCCTGCAGACCTTCATTGCGGCGGCACGCGCCGACGGCGCAGCGGCGGACGGGCAGGTTCGCGAAAATTGGAATTTGGGCACGCTCATCCTCGCAGCCCTCTATTTCCATCCGAATCTGGATATCGCCCGCGCCGACCTCGCCGAGGCGCGCGCCGGCGTGGATACGGCCCGCCAACGACCGAATCCTTCGTTGAGTTTCGAAGATCTGAGCTACGCCCCCGGTGCACCGCCGGGCACGGCTTGGACCATCGCCCCGGTCGTCAACTTCATGATCGAAACCTTCGGTAAGCGCGAGAAGCGCACGGCCGAGGCGACTGCAATGCTCGAGGCCGCGCGCGGCGAACTCAGGAGCGCATCGTGGCAGGTGCGGGCCGGCGTACGCGATGCACTGATCGATCTCTGGGCGGCGCAGCAGCGACTCGATCTATTGCAAGCAAGACTCGAAGCGCAGGGTCAGCTGGTGGCTCTGCTCGAGCGCGGTCTGGCCGTAGGCGAGGCCTCGGGACTGGAACTCGCGCGTGAGCACGCCGACCGCAACCGGATCGATCTCGCGGCTCGCGATGCCGAGCGGGCGGCGATCGCGGCACGTTCGCAGCTGGCGACATCCATCGGCATTCCGCTGCAGGCGCTCGACGGCGTTCATCTGAGTTTCGATGTGTTCGAAAGGCCCGCACAACCGGCAACGGATATCGCCGCCAACGACCTCAGACAGGAAGCTCTGACCCACCGCAGCGATGTGCAAACGCTCCTGGCCGACTACGCAGCGGCAGAGGCTGCGCTCGCGCTCGAAGTTGCGAATCAATATCCGAACCTCACACTGGGCCCAGGCTATGAATGGGATGCCGGCCGTCACCGCTATATGCTGCTCCCTGCCGTCGATTTGCCGATCTTCAATCAAAACCAGGGACCGATCGCACAGGCATGGGCGCGCCGCGAGCAAGCGGCGGCTCGCTTTACCGCCCTGCAGACCCAGATCATCGACTCGCTGGATGGCGCGAGCGCGATTTACCGGGCGACGAATCAAACGCTCGCGACAGCCGATACACTGCTGAACGGGGAGCAGGACCGCGAACGGCAAACCTTGCTGCTATTCAAGGCCGGCGAGATCGATCGCCCTGCGCTGTTGAGCGTGCAGCTGGAGCGCATCGCCGCGCAGGAGTCGAGGTTCGATGTCATCATCCAGCAGCGCCAGGCACTGGCCGCGGTCGAAGATGCGCTTCAGCATCCGTTTTTCGGAGCGGCGCTGCCGGCCGATGCCGAAACCAATCCGCGCATTGCTGCGCTCGAGAACCCGCGGCGTTGAGTCGAGCGATCGCCGGCAGCCTCGCTCGTCATTAGCGCGCCACTCGGGCCGCTGCGAGCCGCACGAGGCGAATGAGCTCCACCTGAATATCGGTGGGACGCCATCCCTTTCGAACCGTGAGACCGATGCGCCGGATTACCCGTCCGCGCGGATGCGGTAGTGTTTTCAGAGTTCCCTCCGCCAGATCGGCGCTGATTTGGTGAGCGGACAGCAGCATGAGCCGGTCGCTTGCGCGCAGCAACGCACGGGCGGCGCTCAGGGAGTTGCACTCCACTGCCCCGCGCGGCGGCTCCATCCCTGCCGACTGGAAAAGCGCCTCGTAGTGCGAGCGCAGGGGTGACCCCGGCTGGGGAGCGATCCAAGGAAAGCGCAGGATCTCATCCTGGGCGGCATTCGGTTGCAACAGCAGCGGATGGTCGGGCCGCATCAGAATCGCAAGCACGTCGTCGAAGAGATGCTCTTGGACGACATCATCGGCCGGTGGCGGATCTCGCAATGCTCCGATCAATAGGTCTGCAGTTCCATGCCGTAGCGCCATCAGCATATTGTCGTAAGGCCCATCGAGAATAGAAATCGTATGCTCGGGATGACGGGCCGAGAACTCCAGAATCGCCTCCGGCAACAGCGAGCTGCGCGCGAGCGGCATTGCCCCGATGACGGTGCGTCCGCGGAATTTGCCGCTGAGCGCCTCTATTTCTGTCTGTGCCTGGGCAATCTCGCTGCCCGCCAACCGGATACGGCGCACCAGGCGCTCGGCATCCCGGGTCGGCTCAATACCGAAACTGGTTTGCTCGAAAAACGCCACGCCCAGCATGCGTTCGAGAGCTCGGCAGCTGCGATGCAGGCTGGGGCGGCTCAAGCCGGTCGAGCGAGCGGCCGCACTGAACCCGCCGGTGTCCACCACCGCCGAGAGCGCCGCGAGCTGGGTGCCGCTCAGGCGGCGCAATTTAGCGCTCAGCCCGCTCGAATCCTTGGGCCGGCCGCGCGCCAGTTCGGCGATCCCTCCCATGAGCTCGCCAAGCGCCCGGCCGACACGAGCCATGCACCGGTGGCCGGCTTCATTCAACGTCATGCCGGCACTGGTCCGAATGAATAGAGGCACACCGAAACGGCGCTCCAGCCTTGCCAACGCCTGCGTCACGGCAGGTTGCGAGCTGTGGATGGCCTTTGCCGCGGCGGTGGTGCTGCCCAGCAGGGCGACCTCACGAAACGCGAGTAAAATTCTCACATTGGGCAGTGCCGCGGCGTCGGCTGAGGCGGTTTTTGTCGACATCCGTTAGCAATGTCTTATACCTCGGCAGCAATTGCAATTGGTTTCGGCGGCGCAATTGCCGGAGACTACGGATCTGTCCTTTGGGGCTGGCCACAGAGGCGAGAAATCCGATGAGTGTCGTCTTTCGTAATATCCCACGCGCGCCGGCCGCGGCCGTCGAAGGCCTGGCCCGATTCGGTGTCGCAACGGTGCACGAGGCTCAGGGCCGTACTGGTCTGCTGGCTTCCTACATGCGGCCGATCTATGCCGGCAGCCGAATTTCGGGCTCCGCCGTCACCGTCAGCCTGCCGCCCTGCGACAATTGGATGATTCACGTGGCGGTGGAGCAATGCCAACCCGGCGACATGCTGGTGGTGGCACCGACCTCCCCGTCGGATTCGGGTTACTTCGGGGAATTGCTCGCTCAATCGTTGCTGGCACGTGGCGTGGTGGGCCTGATCATCGAGGCGGGCTGCCGCGATACACGGGATCTCGCGGAATTGAAGTTTCCGGTTTGGTCGAAATGCGTCTTTTCACAAGGAACGGTCAAAGAGACGCTCGGGAGTGTCAACGTTCCCGTTGTTTGTGCGGGCGCCCTCGTGAACCCGGGCGACATCATCGTCGCGGACGATGACGGCGTTTGCGTGGTTCCTCGCAAAGGGGCCGCCGCGCTCATCGACAAATGCGTCGCCCGCGAGGAGAAGGAAGCGAAGGTGCGGGCGCGGCTCAAGGCGGGCGAACTGGGGCTCGACATTTACACCATGCGCGAGCGCCTCGCGGAACGCGGGCTCATCTACAAGGACGCCCCTGCCGAGGAGTGAGCATGCTCAGAGCCATCCCTTGCACATTGATGCGCGGCGGCACCTCGAAGGGCCTGTATTTTCATGCCCGAGATCTGCCGGCCGACCTGGCCTGCCGGGATCGAGTGTTGCGGGCGGCGATGGGCTCTCCGGATCCGCGTCAGATCGACGGTGTCGGGGGTGCCCACCCGCTGACCAGCAAGGTGGCCGTGATCGGCCCGGCGACCCGGCCCGATGCAGACGTGGACTATCTTTTCTTGCAAGTGGTCGTCGACCAACCCGAGGTCAGCGACAGCCAGAACTGCGGCAATATCCTCGCGGGCGTGGGTCCCTGGGCAATCGAGAATGGCCTCGTACAGCCGACCGGTCCCGTCACGTCGGTCCGAATTCACATGGTCAACACCGCGAGCATCGCGGTAGCGCACGTGCAAACGCCGGGCGGCCGGGTGGAATACGAGGGTGATGCCCGCATCGATGGAGTTCCAGGCACGGCGGCGGCCGTGCCTCTGGATTTTTTGGATGTCGCGGGGTCGAGCTGCGGCGCGTTGTTTCCGACCGGGCGGGTCGAGGATCGGGCAGGCGGCGTCGTGGTGACTTGCATCGACCATGGGATGCCCGTCGTGATTCTGGATGCGGCCGATTTCGGCAAGACTGGCGCCGAGACGCCGGCCGAGCTCGAGGCCGATGGGGAACTGCGCAGGCGCGTCGAGGCCATTCGTCTGGAGCTCGGACCGCGCATGAATTTGGGCGATGTGGCGAAGAAAACGGTTCCCAAAATGACTCTGGCGTCGCCGCCGAGGGCCGGCGGCGCATTATGCACGCGCACCTTCATTCCACATCGGGTGCACGAAGCCATCGGCGTGCTGGGAGCGGTCAGCGTCGCAACGGCCGTGGCCGCCTCGGGATCGGTCGCCGCACGGATTGCGCAGCGCGCGCCGGCCGCTCACGGCAGCGTCGATCGAATGGATATCGAGCATCCGAGCGGCTTCTTTACCGTGGAGATTGACGTGGTGGCGGGAAACGAGGGGTTGGTGGTGCGCCGTGCGGCGCTGCTGCGAACTGCGAGAAAACTGATGCACGGTGAAATCTACGTCCCATCACGAGCCTGGAGCAGTGCATGCTGATTATCGATTGTCATGGTCACTACACCACCGCCCCGGCAGCGCTGCAGAAGTATCGCGACGCCCAGATTGCTCATTTAAAGGCACCGGGCAGCGCGGCGCCCGCGATGCCTCGCATGGGGGATGATGAGATCCGCGAAAGCATCGAAAAAAACCAGCTCAAGCTGCAACGCGAAAGGGGCGCCGATATCACCATTTTCTCGCCGCGCGCATCGGCAATGGCACATCACGTCGGAGACGAATCGCTATCCTCCGCTTGGACTCGGGCCTGCAATGACTTGATCAAACGAGTCGTGGATCTATACCCTGAGAACTTCGTCGGGGTCTGCCAGCTGCCCCAGTCGCCCGGCGCCTCGGTGGCGCGATCGGCTGCCGAGCTCGAGCGCTGCGTCGTCGAGCTTGGCTTCATCGGCTGCAATTTGAATCCCGATCCTTCGGGCGGCCATTGGACCGCGCCGCCCCTCACCGACCGTTACTGGTACCCGTTCTACGAGAAGATGGTGGAGCTCGATGTGCCGGCCATGGTCCACGTCTCGGCTTCTTGCAATCCAAATTTTCACGCCACAGGCGCGCACTACATCAATGCGGACACCACCGCCTTCATGCAATTCATCGAAGGCGACCTGTTTCGCGACTTCCCCACCCTGCGTTTCATCATCCCACACGGTGGGGGCGCGGTTCCGTATCATTGGGGACGGTACCGCGGACTCGCCGATATGTTGAAGCGCCCGCCTCTGCCCGAGCACGTGATGAAGAATGTATATTTCGACACCTGCGTCTATCATCAGGCGGGTATCGACTTGCTGGTCAAGGTGATCGACATCCGCAACATCCTGTTCGGCTCCGAAATGGTCGGTGCAGTGCGAGGTATCGATCCCGAGACGGGCCACTATTTCGACGACACGAAACGCTATATCGACGCCTTGGACATTTCGCCCGACGGCAAGCGGCAGATTTTCGAAGCCAATGCGCGACGCGTATTTCCGCGGCTCGACACCCGACTCCGAGCGAGGGGACTGTGAGCGCCTTTTCAATGGACAAAGACTGGCTGGTGTTCGACCCGCATCCCTCGAAGCCGCTCTTCAAGCTGCCTCCGGGCTCGGTCGATGCCCATTGCCACGTGTTCGGCCCCGGAGACGTGTTCCCTTTCGCCCCGGAACGCAAGTACACGCCGTGCGATGCCTCCGCGGCACAACTATTTGCCCTGCGGGACTATCTGGGCTTCGACCGCAATGTGATCGTGCAGGCCACCTGCCATGGGTCGGATAACCGGGCGCTCGTCGATGCGCTGCGCCGCGCCGAGGGACGCGCCCGGGGCATCGCGACGGTGCGGCCCGATGTCACGGACGCGCAACTGCACGCACTCGATGCGGCCGGTGTTCGCGGAGTGCGCTTCAACTTCGTCAAGCGCCTGGTCGATAAGGTCCCACGGGAAACGCTCGCGTCCATCGCCGCCCGCGTGGCCCCGCTCAGCTGGCATGTCGTGATCTATTTCGAGGCCGCCGAGCTTCCCGAGCTCTATGATTTTTTTGCCTCGCTCCCGGCGACGTTGGTGGTCGACCATATGGGACGCCCCGACGTGTCCAAGCCTGTGAGCGGGCCTGAGTTCGGGCTGTTCGAGCGTTTGATGCGCGAACACGGCAACGTGTGGTCGAAAGTCACCTGCCCGGAGCGCCTATCCAAATCGGAGCCCCCTCTGTACGAAGACGTTGTGCCTTTCGCCCGTCGTCTGGTGGAGGCTTTCCCCGACCGCGTGCTGTGGGGCACGGACTGGCCGCATCCGAATCTCAAATCGCACATGCCCGACGACGGCAAGCTCGTGGACTTCATCCCCCGCATCGCTCCGACGCCGGAATTACAGCACCGGCTGCTGGTCGAAAACCCCACGCGCCTTTATTGGAGCCGCTAGGAAACCCATGGCCCTCGACAAGCCTTACGCAGGCATACCCGGCACGACCATCTTCGATGCCGACCAGGTCCGCAAGGGCTACCACCTGAACATGTTCTGCATGTCGCTCATGAAGCTGGCGAACCGCGAGCGCTTCAAGGCCGATGAGCGGGCGTACCTCGATGAGTGGCCGATGACCGAGGAGCAGAAGCGAGCGGTCCTCGCCCGCGACTACAACGGCATGATTACCCTGGGCGGCAACATCTACTTCCTGGCGAAGATATTCGCCACCGACGGCAAGAGCTTCCAGTACGCCGCGGCGCTGATGACCGGCATGAGCCAGCAAGAGTATGCGCAAATGATGCTGGACGGGGGCCGCTCGCCCGCCGGGCCGCCCAACCGGAGGAGCTGAGCATGGCTCGGATTACCGCAGGGGTTGCGACTTCGCACGTGCCGGCCATTGGCGCGGCGATCGATCTGGGCAAGACTCAGGAAGCGTACTGGGCGCCCCTGTTTCGCGGCTATGAATTCTCCAAGCGCTGGATGGTGGAGAATCGGCCGGATGTGGTCATCCTGGTTTTCAACGACCACGCGACCGCCTTCAGCCTGGACATCATTCCGACGTTTGCGATCGGCTGTGCGGCGAGCTTCGCCCCCGCGGATGAAGGCTGGGGGCCCCGCCCGGTGCCCCTCGTCGAAGGGCATCCGGAACTTGCATCGCACATTGCGCAATCGGTCATCCAGCAGGATTTCGACCTGACCATCGTCAACCGGATGGATGTGGATCATGGGCTCACCGTGCCGTTGTCGCTGATGTGCGGTCAGCCCGAGGCCTGGCCCTTCAAGGTGATTCCCCTCGCCGTCAATGTCGTGACCTATCCCCCGCCCTCCGGGCGTCGCTGCTACGAGCTCGGCAAGGCCATCCGCCGCGCGGTGGCTACCTTCGATCAGGACCTCACGGTGCAGGTCTGGGGGACCGGCGGCATGAGCCATCAACTACAAGGTCCGCGCGCCGGGGTGATCAATAAAGATTTCGATACTCGTTTCCTCGATGCGCTGACCCAACACCCTGAGACGGCAGCAGGTATCCCGCACATCGATTACATCCGTGAGGCGGGCGCCGAAGGCATCGAGCTCGTGATGTGGCTGGTCATGCGCGGCGCGCTCGACGCCCAGGTCCGCGAGCTGCATCGCTTTCAGCATGTGCCGGCCTCCAATACGGCGGTGGGCCATTTGATTCTGGAAAATACGCGCTGATGCGCGGCGGAGGTTATTCTTGAAGATCGTACTCGCCGGAGCCGGCGCCTTTGGCCAAAAGCATCTCGACGCCATCGAGAAAATCGACGGCGTGGAAGTCGTTTCGCTGGTCGGCCGTGAGCTCGAGTCCACCCGCGGCATCGCAGCCAAGTACGGCATAGGACATGTCACCACCGATTTGGGCGAGGCCCTCTCTCAGCCGGGCGTGGGCGCCGCGATCCTGTGCACGCCCACGCAGATTCATGCGAGCCAGGCTCTGCAATGTCTGCGGGCCGGCGTGCATGTCCAGGTGGAGATTCCGCTCGCGGACCGCTGGGCCGGCGCCGAGGCGGTCGCCGCGTTGCAGAAGCAGACGGGACTGACGTGCATGGTCGGGCATACGCGCCGTTTCAATCCTTCGCATCAATGGGTGCACCGCAAGATCCGGCAAGGCGAATTCAAGATTTACCAAATGGACGTGCAAACGTATTTTTTTCGCCGCACCAATACCAATGCCCTGGGGCAGCCTCGGTCTTGGACCGATCACTTGCTCTGGCACCACGCCGCCCACACGGTCGACCTGTTTCGCTACCAGACCGGGGAGGAGATCGTGATCGCGAACGCCATCGAGGGGCCGCCACACCCGACGCTCGGCATCGCCATGGACATGTCGATCCAGCTGCGAAGCGCGGGGGGCGCCATCTGCACATTGTCGCTGTCATTCAATAATGACGGGCCGCTCGGCACCTTCTTTCGATACATCGGGGACAGCGACACGTATATCGCCCGATATGACGATCTGGTGAACGGAAAAGAAGAAGCAGTCGATCTATCGGGAGTCGCCGTCTCGACCAACGGCATCGAATTGCAGGACCGGGAGTTCTTCGCCGCCATTCGTGAAGGCCGCGAACCGAATGCCAGCGTGGCGCAGGTGCTGCCCTGCTACCGCACGCTGCGCGATCTCGAACAACAACTGCAACAAGCCGGGGCACCACCGCGTGCACCCAACCAGAGAGTGCCGTGAGCGCCGACCTAGGCGGCAAAAAGCGCCGCTCTGTCCGAGTGCGGACCATCCGGCTCGGAGAACGCCAATTCGTCACGGAAGGAATACACAAGGAAGTTTTTCACGATTTATTCCACCATTTCATGACCATCGGCTGGCCGCGGCTATTTGCCACGTTCGCAGCGTTCTTTCTGGCCTTTGATACGATCTTCGGTTTCTTGTACTACCTGGTACCTGGATGCATCGCGAATGTAAATCCGCCAGGCTTTGCCGGGGTGTTTTTCTTCAGCGTCGAAACACTTGCGACAGTGGGCTACGGCGATATGCATCCGCAGACGCTATACGGCCACGGCGTCGCCATGGCCGAGATCTTCGTGGGCCTGATGTCTCTCGCGCTCATCACCGGCCTCATGTTTGCACGCTTTTCCCGCCCCCGCGCACGCTTTACTTTCACCAAGAACATGGTGGTTCGGCCGCTCGATGGCCGCACCACACTCATGATTCGAGCCGCCAATTTGCGTCAGAACGTCGTACAGGACGCATCGGCGCGTCTGTACATGCTACGCGACGAAATAACTCAGGAAGGCTTTCGGATTCGCAGGGTGATCGATTTGCCGCTGATTCGCGCACAACATCCGATGTTCGTGCTTGGCTGGACACTGACCCACGCAATCGATGAGTCGAGTCCGCTGCATGGGGAGACCGCTGAATCGCTGAGAGAATCGAATCCGGCGTTCGTGCTCAGCATGAGCGGCAGCGATCAATCCACGGGCCAAACGTTGACGGCGCGGGCCGAATATTCCGACCGCGACATCCGCTGGAACGCCACCTTTCGCGACATATTTTCAGAAGCGCCGGACGGTACTTTGCGCATCGACTATACAAAGTTCCATGAGGTGGACCTGCTGCCGGACGCCGAGTCCGATCTCATTCCGGGAGGTCCTTGACCGGCGGGATCAGGCCTTGTCTGCGTAGATCAACCGGCCGGGCCCGAGTGCCGCCAATACTTCGCGGATGCTCGATTGGGCCACCGCAAAGCAG
The DNA here is from genome assembly GCA_963807505.1 of uncultured Gammaproteobacteria bacterium. Classification (GTDB taxonomy): domain Bacteria; phylum Pseudomonadota; class Gammaproteobacteria; order Steroidobacterales; family Steroidobacteraceae; genus Bog-1198. The sequence continues at coordinate 2,086,922 of CAWECC010000004.1, forward strand.
CCCTCGCTGCGCCCGAGCACGCGTCGTTCCCTGGCGATTTCTTCGCTCACATACCAGGCCCCGTGCACGACGATCGCCCTCGAGGCGGCGTTGCTGTTGCTTTCGTCCAGACCCTCGAGGCGGATTGATTGGCCATGTTCGCCGACATAGACGCTATCCGTTTTGAAAGCTCCCGCCGACGTCGCCTGCGAGCGCGGTTCATTGGAGAATCGCTCGAGCCATCCCGTATGCCCAGGATCCGACCCCCGTCCGTGCGCCACCAGGTGCGATCTCACGCCGCCGTCCGCGAGGCTCAAGAGGTGGAACCTTGGCGCACTCGAGGGCAAAGAGAAGTCTGCGATGCCAATCGCGTCGCGGTGAGCGATGCTCCCGCCATGGCGTGCCAAGGCATCGAGAGCACGCCGAAGCACACCCGCAGATATCGGGGAATCAGCCTCCCGGCCCCAAGAGAAGGCGGGCGGCAGGGCGGCAACAGCCACTCCGACAACGGCTTTGCCAAGAAATGTACGTCGTGAAATTGCCAACACATCACTCCTGGCCAAGCGGCCGGCGTGGCGCCAGCACGAATTGAGTTCTTTGGGACGGGGTCCGACCAACATTGGACCGCGAAAACACGCCGGGAGTTCAGCTGGCGCTGTACAAATCGGTCATTGGCCTGGGGCGCCCTCATCCGGCCCGGGCGCCGTAGTGCTGCATAGCAGTATCGTACTATAGCCCGGGGCGAAACTTTGGCTACAATCCGGCACGTTCCAGAGCCTTAGGTGCCCCCGATGCGCGGATATTTCAATTATTTAACGGACACCCTGCAACGGCATCGTCCTCAGAGTCGAGCTGGCGCGCGCCGGTTCTGCCGGTGTCTATACCTGGTCTTGGGTTTCGCCTGCGCCATGCAATGGGAGCCGGCGCATGCGGAGTCCGTACCTTTTTGGGGTGCAACAGCCTCGGTGGCGATCGACACGCCGATCGACCAGCTGAAAAAGGGTCAGTTTCTGTGGATGGGCGACGCGTTCACTGCGGGACCCGTGGTGATGGTGGTCAGCCTGACGGAGCAGAAGGCGTACGTGTATCGCAACGGCGTCCTGATCGGTGCGACCACGGTGAGTACCGGACGGCCCGGCCATCTAACACCCACCGGCGTATTCACGGTTCTGCAAAAGCAGAAGGAACACCGTTCCACGATCTATGACGGCGCGCCGATGCCCTACATGGAACGACTGACCTGGGGCGGCATTGCGCTGCATGCGGGCGGGCTGCCGGGTTATCCCGAGTCGCACGGATGCGTGCATCTGCCGAGCGAATTCGCGAAGCTGCTATTCGGCATCTCGCCCTCCGGCATGACAGTGGTCATCGCGAGCGATGCGACTGCGCCGGAATCCGTTGCACATCCCGGGTATCTCGCCCCCGTCAATTTCGCCGGCGGTCTACCTGTCGAGCGCATGCCGCTGGGTGGCACGGATGATGAGCGTTGGCAGCCCGAGTTGTCTCCGAGCGGTCCGATCAGCATCGTGCTCAGTCAAGCGAGTCAGCGCATCGTCGTCTATCGGAATGGAATTGAAATCGGACGGGCACGACTCACGGTCGTCGGCGACGAGCCGCTGGCTGCGCATGTACTGGTTCTGGCCCAAGGCCCCAGCGGCATCCCCGACCCGTACGTACCCGACTCCACCAAATTCCGCTGGTCGAGGATCGGCGTGCCGGGACATCTCGGAGAGGCCGGAACCAATGTGGACGCCGCTGCCATCGCAAGGATCAAAATCCCGTCCGACTTCGTGAGCCGGGTGAATTCTGTGTTGACGACCGGAGCGACGGTGTTCGTGACCGATGAGGCTCTCTCCACCAAAACAAGCGGCAAGACGCTCCAGGTCGTTGATGCCAACCCGCCGGCGAAGGCTCGGAACGACAAGACCTAAGTCGGGGCAAGGGCACCGATTCTCGGATGCCGGTTGTCAATGATGCGGCGGTTCGCTGCCATGAGACCCGGACGAAGGACCCGACGTCGGCGCGGGGCGGCCGGCAGCGTTTCGTTTCGCTTCGCCGCGCGCCCGCGCACCCTTGTCGGACAATTCAATAGCCGTAGCGGCTCTGTGCACGCCGGGCGGCACGGTCCGCATAGGCATCCCCCGCGGCGAAACTTCCGTTGCCTGGTGGGATACCACGGGTACCTGCGTCGTTGCCGAGAGTCCTGAGAATCCCCGAAATTCGCGCCGCGAGGCCTCCGATTCCTTCTCATATCGTGCGGCCAGCACCGCATTACGGTAGGGCACGCCGTGGCGATGCGCCGGATCGTGTTCCCAGGGGCCGGAGCGCAATGGAATCGAGCCGGCACCGAAGGGACCGGGAACGATGTCCAGCCGATGATGCCCCCAATCGCAGCGGTTCCAGCCCCAAAGCCCACCCGCGACGGGGACACCGATGCCAAAGCCGATGACCACGCCGGCACCGATGACGACATCCACCGGCGGTAGGAAATACACCGGCGGATACTCGTCCCAAGGCCAAGAGCCAAAGACCACCGTCGGATCGTAGTACGGCACATAGACCGTCATGGGATCCGCAGGCTCGATGGCAATCTCCTGGTTCTCGGTGGAGACCGTCTGCTGCGGCGTCGGCCTCAGCACCCCCTCGGTCGCCGCGCGCCGCCGCAGGCGCTGAATGGAATCCATGACGGCATCCTGTTGCGCGAGAAACGCATCTCCGATGTGCTCGGTCCACTCCATGTCATCGTTCATCGCCTCCAGGATCCGCGGAAAGGCGACCAGCGATTTGATGCTGGGATCCCAGGACTCCTGCTGCAGGGCCGCCGCCAGATCATTGCCCTTGATCCTGGCATTGACCGGGTCTTCCAGCCAGCGCTGTGCTTCGACTATTTCGAGCGGATACGTAGCCGCCATCAAGATCATGCCGACGAGGGGATCGGCGTACAGGGCAATCGGTGCGGTCAGTTGGTCAAGCTGCGGGTTGGTGAACGCCGTACTTGCCTGATTCGAGGGCGATAGCTGCCCTGCCGGTATCGGCTGCGCCGCGGCGATGAACGGCATTGCGCTGATCAAACTGACGATACAGACCACTGAGCGCAGATGCTTTTTCATCATCCCCTACTTCGTCGCTTCGTCCCACTCCTGTTGGCCGCGCTGGATCAGCGCAGCGCGATCCTCTTCGAGCACCCAACGCTGCTTCACCAGGGCATCTACCGCCGCTCCGTAGCGATTCAAATAATCCTCGCGGTTCGCGTAGCGTTCCGCGATCGACTTGCGCGGATCGTGGGTTGCAAGGCGCTGCGCAGCCGTCTTCGGAAACGCGATGTAGGAACCTTCGAACGAAACCCGCTCGCCAGGTGCGCCGATCGAAGCATCGCGTAGATTCCAGCCAGTGTATGTTGCGAGCGGAACCGCAATTTCCGGCAGCCGCACGCCATCGCGCTCGTTGCCATCGGCATCGACCTGCGGCACCAGGACAGCAAATGGCTGGCCGATCTTGGGCGGCTGGTTGCTGAGGATTCCATGAGCCCATTCCGGTCCAAAGTCGAGGCGATACGCGACGCTCGCTTCATGCGGCGTATTGACGCCCGGAATGACGGGGAAAGCATACTTGTCCACGGGTACGAGGTTCCGATCCGCCAATCGCGGATAGCTGCTGTCCGGTGGGGCGGCACCGTCGCGAACCCATGCATCCATGTTGGCAATCATTGCGCGCCAGAAAAAACGCACCGGCAGCGGCGACTCCGGTTCCTGCCCGAGCAGATCGTTATTGCCGCGCTCCGGCGGGAACGGCCCGGAGAAATGCTGCAAGCCAGTGAAGTGGTAGACCCGCACGTCGGGAGACATCGATACATCCTGCGTGCCGTCGGCTGTCGTGCTGATCAGCGATGCGACACGGCCCCAGTATTCATAGGACGTATTCGAAAGGAAGATCTTCGGCACCACTCGATCGGCAACGGCGCGGTCGAGCAATCCCGCGCTCGCGCCGGTCAGCGGTTCGCGTTCCGGAAGATCGGTAAACGGAAAAATATCCGTGGGGTAGGAAATGGCCGAGGTCGGCTGCGCATCGCGCGAAGGCTGCGCGAAGCGATAGTTGAAATCGCCGCGCCCCGCCCCGGCAACGTGTGCCAGCACCCCGTCCAGCGCAATTTTTCCGTTTTCATCGGCATTGAAGCCCTGATAGAGGAAATCGCGCAGGAAGCGCCCGTTCTGCGAAATCCCCTCGCCGTAAACGCGGCGCGCAGGAACGATGGCATCCGCCGAGTACTTGGCGTACGAGGCAAAATCGCGAACGACGGCAAAACCCAGTCCCGCGACGACCGGGTCGGCCACCACATATACATACTCGTAGATTTTTCCAGGCTGAAAACCCCCATCGAGATGGATATATCGATCGCTCGGAGTGAGCTTTCCGTCCACACTGTGTGCGAACCGCCATTGCGATCGCGGAATCAAGGTGCGTTTGGCGTCGCGCGAATCGCGCACCGTCAGCGCATTGCGCGGATCATCGGCTGCGGCAACCGGATATTCGCTGCCACCGATGTTGCCGATGATGAGATGCCCCAGCGGAATCTCATCGGTCGCCTTCGATAACATGAGGTCGCCGCGCAACAGCCCGGTAATCCTCTTCCCATTCTTCTCCCTGGCTATCGGGGCATACAGCCGCAAAGCACCGTCGCCGGCCGCGTCCCACTGCCACCCCAGCGACACGATGCTGTAGCCGTTGCGCAGCAGCCAGGCGTCCCCCGCGCTTTGCGCCACATTCTGGTCACCTCCGTCAACTAAGGAGAGGATGCCTCCCCTGCCGCGGTTGGGATTTTCCAGAATCATTGAGCCATTGCTCTTGCTGGCATCCTTTGGGCGAATCGCGATGAAGTCCGCCGAAAACTCGACCTCACCATTCTTTAGATTGGCCGCATTGCCTAGATCGACGATGGCGCTGTTGTGAGGATTGGCGGCGGCGACGCTGAAATAAACGCGTCCGACGATGCGCTCGTAGGCGCCACGCTCGCCGAATGCCTTTCCGTCGAGTACCTCCGTGCGGGAGGAGGTTTCGACACGCACCACCGCGGCATGTACCACGGGTACGACGGCGAGAAGATGCGCCAACAGACAGACGCATCGGCGGAAAAACATAGGCGGAAACCTCACAGGTGATGGGTGGTTCGACACCTCCCAGGCAGCGTAGCCTTTTATCATGCTGGCGCCATAGGCGCAAAGGCATCTGCCGCACATATTGGTTGGCCTGAGCATGCAATCGATGTTAAAAATGACGAATGAACGCATTTGCCATCCACTATGCCGATGTCGTCGCCGCACACGAAAGAATCGCATCCGTCGCGCATCGCACGCCCGTGCTGACCTCGCGTCTTGCCGACGAGCGAACGGGCGCGGAGCTGTTCTTCAAATGCGAGAATTTTCAGCGTATGGGGGCGTTCAAATTTCGCGGGGCCTACAACGCCTTGGCGCAGTTCACGCCGGCCCAGAAGGCCACGGGCGTCGTCGCGTTCTCGTCCGGCAACCACGCCCAGGCGATTGCCCTGTCGGCGCGATTGCTGGGTATCAATGCCGTCATTCTGATGCCGCGCGATGCGCCCATCTCCAAAGTGGAGGCGACACGTGCCTACGGAGCAGAGGTGATCTTGTACGACCGCTACACCGAGGATCGGGAAGCTCTCGGGCTACGCTTGTCAACGGAACGGCGGCTCACACTGATACCGCCCTACGATCATCCGCATGTGATGGCGGGACAGGGTACGGCGGCCAAAGAGCTGTTCGAGGAGAGCGGGCAGATCGACGTGCTCGCCGTGCCGTTGGGCGGCGGCGGTCTGCTGTCGGGAAGCGCGATCGCCGCGCGTGCGCTCAGCCCCGATTGCAAGGTCATCGGCGTGGAACCGGCGGCGGGCAACGACGGGCAGCGTAGTTTTCGCAGCGGCGAGATCGTCCACATCGATACACCTCTTACGATCGCCGACGGAGCGCAGACCCAGCACCTCGGCCGTCATACCTTTCCCGTGATTCAACGGTATGTGGACGACATCGTCACCGTCACCGATGCCGAGCTGATCGAGGCCATGCGTTTCTTCGCCGGTCGAATGAAAATGGTGGTGGAGCCGACCGGCTGTCTCGCGGCGGCCGCGGTGCTCGCCGGAAAGATCGAGGTGGCCGGCAAGAAGGTCGGCGTTCTCATCTCGGGAGGGAACGTCGATTTGGAACGGTTCGCTGAATTGCTGTCGGCCGCCGGACTGGTATCAGCATGACCGCCTCGAGCATTCATCCGGCGGCACTCATCGAGGACGGAGCGCGTCTCGGACAGGGTTGCGTGATTCACGCGCACGCACTCATCGGCCGCCACTGCCATCTCGAGGACGGCGTCGTCGTGCACCCGTTTGCGGTCCTCGGCGGCGATCCTCAGGACCTGGGCTTCAAGCCGGAGACCCCGTCGGGGGTGCACATCGGGGCCCGCACCGTGATCCGCGAGCACGTCACCGTCAACCGCGCAACCAGGTCCGGAGAGATGACGCAGGTGGGCGCGGACTGCTTCCTCATGACCGGATGCCACGTCGCGCACGACTGCCGGGTCGGAGATCGCGTGGTGATCGCGAACGCCGTGCTGCTGGGTGGGCACGTACATGTCGGCGACCGAGTCTTTCTCGGCGGCGGCGCGGTCATCCACCAGTTCGCGCGCGTCGGAGAAAGCGCGATGATTGGCGGCGGCGCGCGCATCTCGAGCGACGTCGCGCCCTTCTGCATGGCCGCCGAACGCAACACCGTGTATGGATTGAACGTGGTCGGCCTCAAGCGCCGCGGATTCAAGCGCGAGGTGCTGTCCGAAATCAAGCAGGCGTTTCGCGAGACATTCGCGCGCGGCGGCAATCTGCGCGCGCGCGCGGCTGAGGAAATCTCGAGCGGCCGCTACGCGAGCGCGGAAGCCCTTGCTTTCCTGGAGTTTCTGGTCGCGGGACGCCGAACGTTCGCGCGCGCGCGCCAGGACGCGACGTCAGACGAGTAGCCGCGTCGCATGGCAAGCTGGTACCTCGGCACGGTGATGTTGACACGTCACACAGCCTGGGGGACTCAGAGGCTGGACGCCAACGTAAAGGCAGCAGTTGGCGTCCAGCCTCTGAGTCCCCCAGGCTGTGCGCAGTGGGCCGAGGTACATCACCGCGCAGGACGTACTGCATCAGTGCATGAGGAGCAGATCGGGTGCCGTCGGCACGGTGGTGTGGGGCGGTGAGAGAATTCGCCCGAGGGGGCTGAGCCATTGGCCGGCAACTGTTTCCCCGTTGCCGGCCAATGGCTCAGCCCCCCGGGCGAATACCGTCAACCGCTCAACATCACGGTGCCCGACCGGCGCGGTATCACTTCGGCTTCTTGAATCGATACAGAAACTGATCGGTGTGATTGCGGACCGAGGGGTCGAACACATTCTTGGTGTGATCGTCACTCGCGTTCGCGAGAATGGAACTCTCGGCATCCAGTTTGAAACCGGCTGCCAGCACGTCCGCCTTGACTCTCGCCGGATCGATGCGATGAAGCGTATCGGTGGCGCTGATCCCGGAGCCCGCCGTGGCCGCATGATCCAGCACTACGTAGACACCGCCCGGCTTCAGAGCGGCGAACACTGCCTTGTTGAATGCGGGTACATCCGCCGGTCCCATGAACTTGTCGTAGAGATCATGGTAGTTCTGTCGAATGATCACGGCATCGAGTCCAGCCGGCAATGCCGAGGCCACCGGGTCGCCGCTGACGATGACATTGGGTGACTGTGCTGCCAACGACTGCATCATGTCCAATGCTTGGGGATGGACCTTGACGACTTCGGCCGTCTCAACCGCGTAAACCTTTCCGGTGGGACCGACGGCCCGCGCCAGCGATGCAGTCAGGCGCCCCCCCACGATATCAGCCACGTTATCTCCCTTTCTCACCCCGATGAATGCGATGACCTCCGGCACTTTCCAGGCGGGATCGAGCGTGGGTGCGGCTGACGGCGCCGCTGCGAGCGCGGCAGTACCGGCTGATACGGCCAGCAGTAGAGAGAGTATGAGCTTTCGCATATGCAAATCCTTCTAGTGAACTCCGTGATTTTTCGTATAACTATTTGAATATTATTATTTTATACAACCTACAATCAAGAGCGCCGGGCAGCTCGGCGCTGCGCAGTGTAACGCCGTGCAGTTCAGCGAGCAGCCGGAAGCCGCGGACCGATGCCGCAACTTAAAATCGCGCGCTGACCGCCGTGGCGTTGGTACCCCGGAATAGCTTGATCGCGGCAACTGTATTCGCGGCGCAGGCGGCGACAGCCGCTTGAAGTTCTGCGGGGGTTCTAACGGGATGACCATTGAATTCATACAGGATGTCGCCGACGATGATGCCGGCCTTGTGGGCAACCGAGCCGCCGGTGACCGCAATGATCAATACGCCCGCCCGATCGGGCTGATCGGGCGTGGCGGCGACCGCCATGCCGCCAACCCCGAAATCCCGCGTCAGTGAGGTCGTGGCGGCGGCCGTCGAGGCGGCGACAGCCGTGGTGGCGGCCCTCGCGGCGGCGACAGCCGGAGTGTCCGCCGCGGCCGCAAGGCCGGGCCGGTAGTCGTCAACCTTGGCGAGAAGACCGGCGATCTCCGCACTCGAGAAGCCGCCGCTGTAGTTGGGGCCTGATTTCGCGACGAGCTTGAAAGACCACAGGACATGCTTGCCCGCGGCAGGCTCCGCGGCCAGCTGGCGCAGCATTGTCTCATCCACTGGGAAGGTGAGGTATTCGGTGTAGGTACAGTCCCCTACTGCGCAGTAACTCTTGTTCAGGCGGGTTAGAGTCGCCGGCACCGACCGTGGCCCCTGCGGCGCCAGATAGCTCGCGGTCGCGTAGGAACGCGAGTTTCCCGTGTACGTGACCCATACGGACACCAGAAAGGACTTCCGGCCGGTTTTTTTGTCGATGATCCCTTCGAGGAACTCATCGTTCCACACCGTTCGCAGTGGGCCCCGGGTTTCCTTATACCCATTCTCGGTGGAGATCGTGACGGCATCCGGCCCAGTATCCGTGACGGTCGCAGTGTCCTTGAAATGCTCCACGCTGAGCGACAGCAGATCGGAATCCTTCGCCTGGGCGGCACCGGCCGCAAGAATGAACAGTGCGGGGACTACCGTGTTCAGGAATTTCGATTTCATCGCTTATTGTATCTTGTCGATGGCCGCGTCATCCATGTGCAGGCGAACGTAAAGGGCCTTGCGCAGCGCGTAAGGGCGTATTGCGCACCCGTCGATCACAGCCGATGCGCGCCCCCGGGTGCCCATTGGAACTGTCCACGAACTGTCCACGAACTGTCACGTTCGAGGAGCAATATTCAGGCCTCGACCCCCAATTTGGGAAATAGACATGAGCAGCGTCGATCTCGACCGGGATACACCGATGAGCGATCTGGAATCACAATGGCGCCAGGCCCACGAGGCCGCCACGGCTGCGCGAACTCATTACCACGGCGTCGCCGAGCGCCTGAGAAGCGCCGCGAACCTGTTCGAGAAAGCGCGCGAGCATCTCGAGATCCTTGAAATCCTCGAAGCCCGAAGCTTGGCGAGAATGCAGTCGCATTGCAGGGCGGACGAACGACGGGCAGAGACGGCGTGATCCATCGCCGCTGAGGCGGCGGCCATATCACGGCAGGTTGTCGGGAACGGTCCTGGGCAAGTTGCCCGTGTTCGACGGCACATTGTCCGGCGCCGTTCTATTGCGCTTTTGCGCCGATACGATGCTGCTGAAATGTGTGCGCAGCAGGGACCTTGGGACTATCCCCAGCACGACGAATCCCATGCCTATCGCAAGGCGCCGGGTAAGCTTGAGATGCGGAAACGTGGCCGCCGATACCACACCGCTGACCACCAAATCGCCGACTCTGTCCGACTTGATCGGATGCAAGTTCGGAAACAGGCGCCGCGACAGTAGGCGATGCTTGGTATGGCCGGGGCAAAAGCGGGATCTATCCGCCGAGAAATGAAAACCGAATTGATCCCCGAAGGCGTGCTGGGAGTCCTCCCGTTTGATGTCGCGCATGAACATGTGGTGCAGCTGTTCCACGGATCGTACGCCGCCCTCGCCGCCGCCGTTGTCGCCGTGCACCCGGTAGAGCCCCAGCACCTCCGGGATGGACACCACGCTCCCGGCCACGCCGGCCAAACCGGTGGTATAGCCATCCGCAGCGCGGCGATACGTCTCCATGTCCTCAATCGGCATGATGGCATCGAGGAAGCTTTTTCGAAACGCATTGCCGCTGGCCGGAGGGCTGATGTAATAGCCGTAATTGCTGATCTGTCGGCGCGGTTCCATGCGGGAAAATCCATAGCTCGGCAATAGATAGCCGAGAGGCTTCAGATGGCGGTCCACTTGCCGCAGGTAGAACTGTACCTTCACCGCATCGCTGTCCCGGAAAGCCGCCACGACCTTGGCGATGGCGTCCTTCGCCAGTACATCGTCTGAGTCCAGAAATAGTATGAAGTCGCCCCGGGCCTCTCTCCATCCCGCGTTGTAGGCCGCTCCCTGTCCGGCATTGTTCTGAAAGATGGCGCGAACGCGTTCGCCGTACGACGAAATGACTTGCCGCGAACCGTCGGTCGAGCCATCGTCGACGACGATCACTTCCAGCGGCTGGTGGGATTGTTCGAGGGCGCTTTCGATTGCGGTCCCAACATACCGCTCGTAATTGTAATTTACGATGACGATCGTTGCTAAGGGACTGCCTTCATGCATTGCCCGACCTTAGCGCGAAGAGATGTCCGTTTCGTGACGGCAGCGGCGCGCCCTGGCCTGCCCCGGTACTGTGCGCAACACTCGCTGCAGGTCCCGGGCACCGGTTTCAGTCGGTCACTTGGCCGGCGTGTCGCGCCGCGGCAAATACTGAGTGGGAATCCGGGCGGCCAGCCACACGTCCGTCTGCACCACCGCGATAGCCGTGATGGCGCTCCAGAAACCCTCTTGTAATCCCAAGGCTCGCGTAGGCAGGTAAGCGGCCAGTGCGGCAAAGGCGGAGATTGCTCCATGGTGAGCACCTCCCGCCAGGCGATGGGCGATAGGCAGCGCCTTGCGGAATGACATGAGCCTCTCACGCAGGGCCGCCATCTCATCGCGCTGAGAATTGAAGTGATCCGACGGAGCGGCCGGTGGGCGTTGTTCCATGGCGATTCTTTCCATCAATCGTAACAGTCGATCCAATCATGCCTGTTCATCACCGATACAGGAACGGCGGCGGCCGGCCTATACTCGCAGCGTGCCGGCGCGCCGGCGCATTTTCCTGCCCATGAAATCGAGGATTGAAGCTATGTATGTGCCACCCCTGTTTGCCGAAGACCGGCCCGAGGAAATACAGGCCATCATGCGCACCTGCTCTCTGCCCGTCTTGGTCTCACTGCTCAAGGAGGACGGCGCAGCCCGGATGACGGCAACCCATTTGCCGTTGACCCTGGTGGATGACCGGCTGGTCGGGCATATCGCTCGGGCCAACAAGCAGTGGAAACTGCTCGATACGGCGGTGGAATCGTTCGCGATTTTCAGCGGAGTGGACGGGTACGTCAGCCCATCCTATTACGCGACCAAACAAGAGACCGGCCGCGTCGTCCCGACCTGGAACTACGAGGCCGTGCACGTCTACGGCCGGCTGGAAATCATCGAGGATCCGGCGCGCATCCTGGAGATCGTGACGAACCTGACGAACCGTTTCGAGGGGCCACGCAAGGCGCCCTGGAAGGTCAGCGACGCGCCGGACGATTACGTGGCGATGCAGCTCAAAGCCATCGTCGGAGTGGTGCTGCACATCACTCAGACCATCGGCGTGCGCAAGCTGAGCCAGAACAAGACCGCGGCCGACCGCGCCGGCGTCATTGCCGGAGAAACCCTCGACAATCCGCCGCTGGCCCGCCAGATGACCTCTATTTGAACATCACTTCCACCGGGCCGACGCCCGCAATGTCCCCACGCACTCGTTCGCCGCGCTGAATCGGACCCACTCCGGCGGGGGTGCCCGTGAAAATCAAATCGCCCGCGGCGACGGCGACATAGGTCGAGAGAAACGCAATGATGTCGGCGACGCTCCAAATCATATCGGACAGATCGCCGGCTTGCCGAGCCTTACCGTCGATGCTCAGACCGATCGCGCCTTCGCGGGGCGGAACTCCACGTCTCAAGGGTCCCACGGGGGCGGAGTGGTCGAAGCCCTTTGCCATGTCCCAGGGACGGCCGGCCTTCTTCGCTTCGGCCTGCAAGTCACGCCGGGTCAGATCGATCCCCACCGCAAAACCGAAGATCATGGAGGCAGCCTCTGCCGGTCTCACGTTCACACCGCCTCTGCCGAGCGCGATCACGAGTTCAACCTCGTGATGCAAATTCTGGGTCTTCGTTGGGAACGGGAGATGAAGCCCACTGTCCACTACGGCGTCGGCAGGTTTGGTGAAGAAGAATGGCGGCTGACGTTCCGGATCGGAACCCATTTCTCGCGCATGGTCGGCGTAGTTTTGGCCCACACAAAATATCCGCCGGACGGGAAACCGCTCGGTCGAATCGGCAATGACGAGAGACGGGGTCTTCAGGTCGGGCAGAGGTAGATTGGGAACATTACACATAAGAAATCACTTCTCATTTAGATCGTATCTTACTGTTTCAAATCATGCTTGTGTTCGATCGCACAATCCAATCAAGCCGACATTGTTGACAACATAGCCCTATATTGTCTACCTTGTAGCCGTGAACATAATGCCGACTGTCGAGGCGGACCAGGCTGACGCACGCCAATCGGCGTTGCTCGAGGCGGCCGTCGGTGTGTTCGCGCGCTACGGCTTTCGCAAGACCTCCATGGAAGAAGTGGCGCATGCCGCCGGAGTGTCGCGGCAGGGACTGTACCTGCAATTCGCCAATAAAGAGGAGCTGTTCCGCAAGGCGCTCGAACACTCCCTCAACAGTCAATTGAACGCGGCCATCGCCGCCCTCGCCGTCCGCGAAGAGAGCCTGGAAGCCAGAATCATCGCCGCCTGCGACGCATGGTCGGGCCGTTTCGTGGGATCGCTCGGCGCGGATGCCGCCGATCTGATGTGCGCCAGCACGTCGCTGGCTGGAGCGACGCTGACGCATTTTGAGACTCGCTTCGAGTCGGCGCTCACGGGCGCAATCGCCGATTCGCCGCTGGCCGCCTTTTGCGCCACAGCCGGCATGTCGCCGGCGGATTTGGCGCGCACCCTGCATGCCACCGCCCGTGGGCTCAAGCAGCGCTCGGCATCTCGGGAAGAATTCGTGAAGGGCGTGACGGTCGCGGCTCGCATGTTCTGCGCCACGCTCAATCGCCGCAAATAGACAGAGGCAATTTATGACTCAATCGATTCAGTTTGGCGCCCGCGCGACGGCGGACCAAGTGCTCGCAGGCATAGACCTCACCGGCAAGAGCATCGTGGTGACGGGCTGCAACTCGGGGATTGGATTGGCAACGATGAGCGCGTTGGCGGCTAACGGCGCCCGGGTGATCGGTCTCGCCCGACTGGCGCAGGACGCCCGGGCCGCTTGCGTTGAGGTGGGCCCCACCTGCATACCCGTAGCCTGTGATCTGGCGGATCTCGACTCTGTCGCTGCCGCTGCCGCGGCCATCCGCGCGCTTCAAACCCCTCTGGACGCCATCGTGGCCAATGCCGGGATTGCCAATCTGCCTAACCTGCAGACGAAATACGGCGTGGAACTGCAGTTTCTCGTCAATCATGTCGGTCACTTCGCATTGGTGAATGAGATCGAGAGCCTGGTGCGCGATGGCACCGGGCGCATCGTGATCGTGAGCAGCAGCGCCGGCATCACTCAGGCGCCGCCCGAAGGCATCATGTTCGACAACCTCGACGGCAGCCGATTCTATAAGCCGCTGACTTTCTACGGACAGTCCAAACTGGCAAACGCGCTGTTCGCCAAGGAATTGTCACGCCGCCTGAACTCCCGAGGCATCGCCGTCAATTCACTGCACCCCGGCGCCGTTCGGGGCACTGGACTCAATCGACATTTGACCCTGCCGCTGAAGATCGTGCAATCGGCCGCGCGGTGGTTCATGAAATCCGCGGCGCGGGGAGCGGCCACAGCGGCCTTGCTCGCCGCGAACCCCGGCGTCCGCGGGATCAGCGGGGAATTCTGGGCGAAGTGCCGGATCGCGAAGGGCAATCCTCTGCTCGAGGACATCGGCCTCGCCAGGCGCTTGTGGGAGGTATCGCAGGACATCGTGACGCGGTATGGCCCGTCGCCGGTGAAATCGCTCCAAGCGGCCGCCTGAAGCAACATTTCACGAATCGTGAGCGTACTGCTGGTGAAGGCTCTGGGTGGGGGCTGGCAGCAGGGCGATTCTAAGCGTGCCGGCACACCCGCGGTGCCGGCACGGACTCTCGCGGCCGCGGCACGGTAGCGTTTGCTGTGCCGCGCCGGCCGTCGCGGTCCAACGGGCTATTTCTTGCCGAGATTCTCCGCCGCAAACTCCCAATTGATCAGCGAATCGAGCAGGGCATTCACGTGGTCGGCGCGCCGGTTCTGATAATCGAGATAGTAAGCGTGCTCCCAGACGTCGATGGTGAGCAGAGGCTTCGCGGCGTGTGTCAGCGGTGTATGGGCATTCCCCGTCTTCTCCACCTTGAGCTTCCCGCCGTCCAGAACCAACCACGCCCAGCCGCTGCCGAATTGTCCCACGGCGGCAGCTGACAATTCCTTCTTGCAGGCATCGACGCTGCCGAATGAGGAGTCCATCAGGCTCTTGAGCACCGCAGGCGGTTCGCCGCCGCCCTTGGGCTTGAGGCTGCGCCAGTAGAAGGTGTGATTCCACGCCTGCGCCGCATTATTGAAAATGGCGGTGTGCTTCGCTTCGTCTGCACTGGCCTTGACGATTTGCTCGAGCGGCATATCAGAAAATTCGGTGCCCGTCACGAGCTTGTTCAAATTGTCCACATAGGTCTTGTGGTGTTTGCCGTAGTGAAAGCTCAGAGTATTGGCGGAAATAACGGGTTGCAGCGCGCTCTGCTCGTACGGGAGCGGCGGCAACAAGATGGGTGCAGATGAAACACTGGCCGAATTCATTGAGACTCCTGAAAGCTGTCACAACCTAGGGTTCGACAGGTTACGGGGGATTCCTCCGCGCTGCAATCGGCGCTCATTACCCTTGGCCGTAGGCATACTCCGACGGTCAGAATACGTAAGGCAGCACCATCCGGACTCCGCGTAACTGCAAGTCCACGTTCTGAACCTGCGGCCGCACGTTGCGTACCTGCGCCAGTTCGAGCGCCGACACATGGGTGTTTGCATTGGTCATACCCTTGACACACAGCCGGGCATCGCCGCTCTTGGTATTGATCCGCACATGGCCATGTCGGTCGCCGTTCATGAACTGCAGCCGCGATCCGGGACCGTACTGGGATTCCGTCGGCTTGGGCCCGAAGCAGTTCTTGATGTCGCCGCTGAAGGTTTGCACATCGAATTCCGCAGCCGGCATGGCGACAAAATTCAGCGCAACGTCACCGCTGACCGATTCGCTTTCTATGCGGCCATCGGGCGCCAGCGTCAGCGCAACCGTCATGTTGCCCGAAATGCTCTGGAATCGGCCGTTGCTCAGCTCAGCGAGTTCTAGCTTCACGGTGCCGCTGACAGTATTGATGTCCGCCTCACCGCCTCCGCCGGTCAGCTGGATATCGCCGCTGATGGTCCGGATCTCGATGGACTTGGCGCCTGGCGCCTTCAGGCGCACGTTGCCGCTCACCGTGGCGGCGCGGATGTCGCCCCCCGCTTCGCCGCTCACCTTGCCGCTCACCGACTGCACCTTCAGATCGCCGAGCACGCCCTTCACTTCGAAGTCCGAGCTCACGAGCGTGACCATCAGGGAACTTCTGGCCGGCACGTGCACGATGAGATGCGCTTCGCCGTCCGAACCCCAGAGATGCGAAGATCGCGCCACGACGTGGACGGACGTGCGGCGGCCCGAGCCGCTCACATCGACTCTTTCCACGCCATCGTCGGCCGAGCCGCCCACCTCGACTTCATTGCGGTCCCAGCCTTGGACCTCCACTTTGCCCGCCAGATTGAAGATCTCAACCTCGCCCTGCGGATCGGCCGCCCGGCTCTCATGGATAGCCCTGCTCGCGTGGACCAGTGACCAGGGAACGACCAGCACCGCCAGCGCGATAATGAATATCCAGCCACTGTAGCGGGCCTTGGAGTGTGCTTTCGACATGGTCATGTCCTCGTCATCGGGGGTTGGGTGGCCTGCACGACATGCTCGTATAGGTCAATTTCATCGTGCCAGGTGCTCTGCCAGAGCTGTTCGAGCACAGGGCTTGCAGGATCGCTCGCCAATGCCTTGCGGATGTCCTCGTGCGCCTGACGAATGATTGCGAGATTGGCTTCGATTTTTGCGCGCGTGGCGGGATCCAGAAGAGCCAGCTGCCGGCGAAAATTCAGTTCGAGAGAATCGCGTGCGGCCACGTAACTCGCATTTTGCGGTTCATCGAGGGTCGGAGCCCGCGCCGCTGGCGGCTGAGTTGCCGGCTGGGTTGCCGGCTGAGTTGCCGGCTGAGTTGCGAGCAGCGTCGGCTGAGCTGCGGGCACCGTCGGGCGTCCATGCAACACCGCCCAGGTGAGGGCACTCGCCAGGCAGGCGCAGGCTAGTCCAGCTGCTGCGGCAAGCAGCACGGGATTCGTGCGCCGCCGGCGCCGAGGCAGGCGTCGGGCAATACCCGGCCAAAGATACGGCGGTGGCGGCATGTCGCGCGGCAGATCCGCGAGCAAGTCATCGAGAGATTTTTGCATTGGATCGTTCATGATGTTTCCACTCCGAGCGCGGCGGCCAGCAGGCCGCGCGCGCGATGCAGCTGTGCCTTGCAGGTGCCTTCGGCGATGCCCAGCGCCTGGGCCACCTCCGCATGACTAAAGCCATAGATGCCCACCAGCACGAGTACGTGGCGCGCCCCTTCCGGAAGAGCCGCGATGGCGCGCTCGATATCGAGCGGCGGACTATCGCTGCCGGGATCGGCCACCTCGGGCAGCCCCGAAGCGGGCTCGGCCACTTCGTACTGCACGCGTAAGCCGCGGCGGCGGGAGAGCACGGTGTGCACGGCAATGCGATGCAACCAGGTCGAGAATCGGCTGCGCTTCTCGAAATTCGCCAGGGCTCGCCATGCCGCCACGAAGGACTCCTGGGTGCAGTCCTCTGCCGCTTCGCGCTGTCCCGTCAGCCGCAGGCACAGACCGTAGACGCGCGGCGAGAATTGCCGATACAAATGCTCGAAGGCGCTCACATCGCCGTCGACCGCAGCGGCGATGAGTTCGGCCGGATCGGCCGGATCCACTGCGTCCGCCACCTGCAGCATCTGAACCGTCCCCACAGTGTTTGCCAATTGCCTCATGCTCTAAGCCATTGGAGGACACCGGGAGATGAATGGTTTAAACACCCCTTGGGAGAATTTGCGCAGCATCGGGCGATGGGCCGGTATGGTGCGCGCGCATCCATGCGCGCGGCTTTCGTCGAATTGGATACCCTGACGATCGCTTCTATGCTGCCGGGCATCAGTGCTCATTATCTCGCCATGCTTTGCGCCGTGGAGTGCTGTACTGCCTAGCTGCAGAAATGTTATGTTAAATTACCCCCGTGGCAGTGTACGGGAAACCCTACATTTTCTCCGCTGCCGGCCGCAGCGTCACCGCGCGGCCTCCCGCAGCGTCATCGCTCGGTTACGTCCATCACGTTGTCGTCGGCGATACGGTCGATCAGTTTGTTATAGGGATCGATGCCGGCACGCGTCGGCTGCTCGTCGACCACCAGATTGAAGGTTTGGCGGTTCTGAGTGATTTTCTCTCTGTGCATATAGAGAGGCGTTTCTTCGTCCTTCGTTCCCTTGAACACTCCGATATCGATGTAGTCGGCCAACGGCATGTCGGCCTCCACGCCATTGCCGTCCGCCTGCACCTTGCGCGCCTGAACCGTCAAGGTCACCGAGTACTTGCCGTCCGGCCGTCGCTGCGACGTGGCTGAGACCGCCTTATTGTCGTAGAGGACGATGCGGTTGAAGCCATCGTCGATCAGGTACTGCAGATCCGCAGGCGTCTGCGCGCGAAGCGCGTCGACCAGCAGACGGGTATCCGGGTACGGCCGGTCTTCGGCGGCCGTGCCGGCGGTGCTTTGTACGGCGTCCACCTGGTTGGCGGCGTTCGCGTAGCGTTGCTGCATCAGAAAATTATGCAGGGCGAGATTGACCTTGTCCTCGCCGATGTAATCCGCGAGCGTGTACATGATCTGGCCGCCTTTCTCGTACCAAACATAGCTCTCACGCTGTACGAGTGCCAGCGGCCGCTCGCGGCGGACCTCGCCGGCGCGGCCGCGCAGATATCGATCGAGAAAATGGCGCAGCACCCGGCGCATATAATCCTTGCCGTACTTCTTCTGCATGACCATGTAGGCGGAATATTGCGCAAGCGTCTCGGACATCATGTTGGAGCCCTCCACCAGGCCGCCGACGAGCTGATGCCCCCACCACTGGTGACCGAGTTCGTGTGCAGTCACGAAATACGTCAGATCCACATCCGTCGGCTTCAGCACCCGGGTGATGAAGCCGATTCCTTCCGAGAAAGGCACGGTGTTGGGGAAGGACTGTGCGAACTCGCGATAACGCGGAAACTCCATGATGCGGTACTGGCTGAACTGATATGGGGCGAACTGTGCCTGGTAGTAATCGAGCCCGGCGCGCGAAGCCTCCAGCATTTGGTCCACATTGTATTGATGCGCAGGATCGTAGTAGACCTCGAGGTTCACCGGACCGTTGACACCGGTGTAGACCTGCTTGCGCACCGCATAGCGGCCCGACAGATAGGCATAGAAGTCGGCAATATGCGTCGATCCCATGCTGTATTCATAGTAGTGGCGTCCGCCCTTCTCCCAGCGACGTACCAGATAGCCCGGCGCAATTCCCAACTGATCGCTCAAGGTACTGAGAACAGTGTGATAGGTGATCCAGTCCGCGGAAGGGTTGAATAGATTGAGGCGGGAATGGACCGGATCGCCGCGCGGCGCCATCTCCTCGAGCGGGCCCAGGTGCTCCTCGCGGCGCCGGCGTGGATCGTCGATCTCCAAAGTCGCATCGTAGCCGATGGTGGGGAAGAACTCGGCATCGAAAAAAGTGCCATTGTAGGCGAACTGGGCCAGCTCATTGCCGTCGCGGAAACCGCGCGATTCATGGCCGACGGAAAACGTGAGCGTCAGGACCTCGCCGGGAGCCAGCGGCCGGTCCAGGGCGTAAATCGAATACAGATCGCGCGGCGCGCGGCTGACGAGGTGGAAGGGCCGGTCGAACCGCACCTCGGTCACCGCCTCGTGCTGATCGGTCACATGAATCTCGGAGATCGCCTGGGCGCTCTTGTTCTGCAGCGTGAACCGCCCGGTGCCGTCGAATGAGCGCCGATCCGGATAGATATTGATGGTCGCGTCTACGGCCGTCACTTTGGGCTGTGCGAGGTTCTCGTACTTCTTGAACCGCCGCTCGTAGTCGGCGAGGACATGGCGGCGGTCGTCGGCCGTCATGAATTCGTTGAGCACATGCGTGTTGTAGTAGTACCAGGCGCCGGACCCCACGGCCAGCGCGAGAAACAGCGCCGCGGCCGGCGCGAGATACGGCGCGCGCCGCAGCGCCTGGCGGCTGCGCGCCGCCAGCGACACATCGGCGCCGCGCCGCGCATAGGCGATGGAGATGATGCCGAGGAATGCAAAGACCGCAAACCAGTATGTGGTGGACCAGAACAGGGCGGGAACGAAATGGCCGTAGCCGTTCATGTCCGAGTAGACATAGGCCGGAGTGGCACCGGGGAGGTAGAGCGTGTTCTCCCATCCGAAAGCGAACAGGATGGGCTGCAGGACCACGATGCCGATGACGATGCCGTGGCCGATGAACTTGTTCGACACCATGGTCTGCACGAACATGGCCAGCAAAGCGAACCCCAGCATCTGCGGCAGCGTCAGGACGTAGAGTTCCTTGAAGTACTGCAGCACCTCGTAGTGGTAGTAGCCATCGATGGTCTGCATCAGCATGCCCACCAGCATGGTGATGGTGAGCAGAAACAACTCTACGGCGGCGATGGCCGCGAATTTCGACAGCCAATCGATGAACTCCGGAATCGGTAACGCGTCATGGATTCCGTCGAACCGCGTATCGCGCTCGCGCCAGATCAGCTCCGCCGCGTACAGGGCGGCGACGATGATGAAGAACAGCGTGGCCGAACCCTCCACCGCCTGCAGCATGAGGTAGGTGACCGGCCAGACGTTCGCTCCTCCCACCCTGCCCGCGAAATGGCCGTTGTTGACCGCAAAGGCGATGAGCAGCCCGACGATGGCCCAGAAGGGAATCTCGCGCGCAACGGTGCGGATGCGCAGCCGGGTCAACGACAGAAACTGCAGCAGCGTCGTGCCGGCGCCGAAAACCTGATGTACCCGCGGCAGGCTCACGGCCAGGCGTGACGGATTCGGGCGGGCAGCCTGCGCCTCCTGCCGGCGCGCCTTGTCGGCACGCTTGCCCTGGGAGCGCGCGGTCAATGCCTCCACCGACATTGGGAACAGCACCCAGGCTGCGCTGAGCGCAATCACCCCCACGCCCGTCCACAGCAAACGATTGTAGAGAAAAACTCCAGGAGAATATCCGGAGAAGTCCCAGGGCAGGAGCCGGCTGTTCTTTTCGGCCACGCTCCAGTAGCGGGTAACGGTGTCGATCAATCGCAGGCCGACCGGATCCAAGATGCCGGACCAGAAATGCTCGAGCGAGCGCGTCGCGGAGAACACCGTCAAGCCAATGACGTACAGCATGAATAGGGCCACGCCCTGCAGGTACACCACGAACAATTTGCGCGTCAGCGCGGCAACGGCGAAGAACAGCGAACCCATGAAGAAAATCTGCACGACGACGATCGAGAAAAAGGGCTGCAGATACCAGGCCGCATGATTCGGCCCGATACGGGCATGATCGGCCCAGGGGGCGAAGGTGCCGACGAAGGCGCCGGCCACCAAGCCGAAAAACACGAAAACGGTCGTGACGAACGAGCCGGCCCAGCGGCCGCCGAGATAGGCGAACTTGGAGATCGGCTTGGTGAACAGCATCTGGTACGTGTCGCGCTGGAAATCGCGCAATATCGAGGTGCCGAATATCGCGGCGATGACGATGAGACCGAAGAAGCAGGAAAACGTGTCGTCCAGGGTGTTGCCGAAAGGCCCGTTCAGCAAAACCTTGCCATTGGAACTGGCGACCGGCCCGAAGCTCTCCGAGGCGATGCAGAAGAATGAGAAGGCGAACCAGAGCAGAAAATAGACGTAGGTCGAAATGCTCTTGGCGCGGAAACGAAGCTCGAAGGTAAAGAATTCCCAGAACATTGCCATGCCGGTGTCTCCCGCGGCCCTAGTGTTTGGAGCGTCGGGACAAGTTCAAGAAATAGACATCTTCGAGTCCCGATGCCACCGGGCGGAAATCGGCGCCCGGAGAGGATGGCGCGAACACCCGGATCTCGTGCAATCCTCCCACCAAGTGCGTACTCACGATTTGCAACTGGCCTTCGAGGGTCCGCAGTTCCTCATCGGTGGCCACGACGCGCGACCACATCTGCCCCTCGAGCGCCAGCAGCGCCTCGTTGGGCGATCCCTCGAGCAGCACTTCACCGGAGGCAATGATGGCCATACGGGAACAGAGCTCCCGAACGTCATCGACGATATGGGTGGACAGGATGACCGTGACGTCCCGCCCGATCGAGGACAGCAGATTCAGGAAGCGGTTGCGTTCGGCGGGATCGAGGCCGGCGGTCGGCTCATCGACGATGATCAGACGGGGATTGGCCAGCAGCGCTTGAGCGATCCCGAAGCGCTGTTTCATGCCGCCCGAATAAGTGGATAGGGCCTTTTTGCGGGCCTCCCACAGATTGGTCTGGTGCAGCAGGGCATCGACCATTTCCTGCCGCTCGCCCTTGGCTGTCACGCCCTTGAGGATGGCCAGATGCTTCAGCATGTCGGCGGCGGACATCTTCGGATACACGCCGAACTCCTGGGGCAGGTAGCCGAGGATTTTCCTTACTTCATTTTTCTGCGTCAGCACGTTCAGCCCGTCGAGGTCGATGCTGCCCGCGTCCGGGTCCTGCAGAGTAGCGATGGTACGCATCAGGGAACTCTTGCCGGCGCCGTTCGGGCCGAGCAGGCCGAACATGTTGTTGCCGACGGTCAACGACAAGTCCTTCAGCGCGCGCACGCCGTTGGGGTAGGTCTTGGACAATCCCGTAATTTGCAGAGTCACGATATATCCTTGCTTTATGCCGCCTCGTACAGTCCGGCGATGGTGTTGACCGCGTGGTCCGCCTCGGCGCGGTCGGGCACCGCCGTATCGTCGCCATAATAGTCCCTGCTGTGCTACCGTTTGGCAATGTTCGCGGCTTTCCAAGTAAACTAGCCCGGTGCTGCTCGAGACCATTGCATGCCGTCGGTGATCGTCTGCCCCGCCTGCGATCTGGCGCATCGCCGCTCCCCGGCCCCCGTAATCGGGCGTTTACGCTGCGCACGCTGCCGGGCGCCTCTGCTGCGTCCCGAAAACGCCGCCGTCGATACCGCGATCGCGTTGGCGCTCTGTGCCCTGGTATTGCTGTTGCTGACCAATGTTTATCCACTGGTGACGATGCGGATCAACGGCAGCTCCCGTGACACCACGCTGATCGGCGCGGCACTCGGCCTGCACGCGCAAGGCTTCGATTCGCTGGCGGCGCTGGTATTCCTGACCACCGTGATCGGGCCCTTGCTGCAGATCGTTGCATTGCTGTATGTGCTGATTCCTCTGTGGCGCGGACGGCGCGCGCCCGGCCAGGGGACCGTGCTGCGCGTATTCACACACATACGGTCCTGGAGCTTCATGGAGGTGTTCTTGCTCGGCGCGCTCGCCGCCCTGGTGCGTCTGGCGAAATTCGCGCACATCACGCCCGGAATCTCGCTTTGGGCCTGCGTCCTGCTCATGCTCTGCCTTTCCGAACTGATCAGCATCACCTCGCCAGGGCAGTTGTGGCAATGGGTCGAGCGGGGCCGCGAGTGAGCAATCCCGTGACCGGGCGCAGCCTGGGCCTTCTGGTCTGCCTGGCCTGTCAGGCGACGGTGCACGGCACCCAAGCCGCTCATTTGCGCTGTCCACGTTGCCACGCGCGCTTGCACGAACGCAAGCCTCACAGCCTCGCCCTCACCACCGCGCTGGTCATTGCGGCCGCCGTGCTCTATATACCCGCGAATATCCTGCCGGTGATGACGACGCGGGAATTCTTCGAAGATGAACCCGACACCATCCTGAGCGGAGTGCTGGTGTTGCTGCAGTCCGGATCCTGGCCCATCGCAATCCTGGTGTTCGTCGCCAGCATCGTCGTGCCCTTGCTGAAGATCCTCGCGATGGCGGTGTTGCTGTATTCCGCGTGGCGCCCCTCGCCGGGCCGCCGGCAGCAGCGCAGCCAGCTGTTTCGGATGGTAGAATTCATAGGACGATGGTCGATGCTGGACGTTTATGCCATTTCACTGCTTGCTACCCTGGTGCAGATACAGTCCTTCGCCTCCATCATCGTCGGCTGGGGTGCCTGGGCTTTCGGCGCCGTAGTGGTTTTGACCCTGTTGGCGGCGCGGACTTTCGACGAACGCCTGCTATGGGATACGCCGCAACATGACTGAACCCACGAATCCCAACCTCGACGATCTTCCCTCCGCCGTGCCCGCGCCTTCCCGATGGTCGCGGCTGCCGCTGATTTGGATCCTGCCCGTGGTGGTCGTACTGGCGGGCGCCTATGTCGTGATTCACGAGATTCTCGCGCAGGGGACCCGCATCGAAATCCGTTTTCGCAACGCCGAAGACCTGGAACCGAATAAGACCAAGATTCGCTACAAGGATGTCGAAATTGGTGACGTCGCCGACATTCATGTGTCCAAGGACCGCAAGGACGTCATCGTGAGCGCCACCGTCCACCGCGACGCGAGCGAATATCTGGTGAAGGACACGCGCTTCTGGGTGGTGCGCCCGCGCGTCTCGGCCGCCGGAGTCACGGGCCTCGGAACCCTGGTATCCGGCGCCTATATTAGCGTCGATGTGGGCAAGTCGGCGACCCGCACGACGCAATTCGTCGGCCTGGAAGTGCCGCCCTTCGTCACGTCGGACCAACCGGGGCGCGAATTCGTGCTGCACGCCGACGATCTGGGCTCGCTGAGCATCGGTTCCCTGGTCTTTTACAGGCACATCGAGGTAGGCCAGGTGGTGGGCTATACGCTAGACCCCGGCGGTGCCGGAGTGACGATCAATGTATTCGTCAATGCCCCCTTTGATACCTACGTCACCGCAAGCACACGGTTCTGGCAGGCGAGCGGCATTGATATGTCGCTGAGTTCCGACGGAGTCAAGCTGCGCACCGAATCTCTGACATCCATTCTCCAAGGGGGCGTCACGTTCAGGGCGCTCCCGGGCGGCTCGACGAATCCGGTGCCCGCCAACACGCCGTTTATTCTCTTCGTGGACGAAGACCGCGCCATGCGGCCGATCGAAACGGAGATTCGGACCTTCGTCATGTACTTCAACGGCTCGCTGCGCGGGCTGTCGGCAGGCGCGCCGGTCGAACTGCATGGCATTGGAGTCGGTGAAGTCAAGAGCGTGGACGTGGAGTACGACCGAGACGCCGGTACCCTGCACTTTCCCGTCGTCGTCGAACTCTATCCGCAGCGCATTCGCGGTCACAAACCGAACGGAGCGCCGGCCGCCGCCAATGATGCCGACCCCGCGGCATCCAGCCGAAAGCTGGTGGACAGCCTGGTGGCTCACGGCCTGCGCGCTGAACTGAAGAGCGGCAATTTGCTGACGGGCCAGAAGTACATCGACTTGGATATGCATGCGGACGCACCCAAGGAGATGGTCTGGTGGAATCAGGAACCTTCGGTGTTCCCGACGGTGTCCAGCGGACTCGACGAAATCCAGGACTCCGTGGGAAGCATCGCTCGCAAGCTCAGCAAGGTTCCCTTCGATCAGATCTCCTACCGGCTGCTGTCCACCCTGACCAGCCTCGATCAGACCTTGAAGAGCACCGATCAACTGATGAAGCATGTCGACAGCGATATCGCGCCGCAGGTCAAGGCAACGCTGGCCGAAGCGCAGGCCGCCATGAAGAATGCCAAAGATTTATTGGGGCAGGATGCACCCTTGCAGAGCGACCTCGGCGCGACCTTGCTGCAGCTGTCGCGGGCGGCAAAGGCGGTCACCGCTCTGGTTGACTATCTCGAGCGCCATCCGGAATCTCTGATCCGCGGCAAACCAGGGGACTCTCAGTGAAACCACTCCTAGCGGCCACCGGCACCCTGATCTTGCTGAGCGCCTGCGCGAGCCACCCGGATCATTTCTACGTTCTGAGTCCGCAACCCGCGGGTGCCGGCGAAACGCGCACGTCGCCCGTTGCACTGGCAGCCCTCAAGGTCACCCTACCTTCCGTGGTGGATCGCCCCGAAATGGTGCTCAACACCTCCGCCAACGACGTCATCGTCCAAGAACATGAACGGTGGGCCGCGTCCCTGTCCGATCTGGTGACCCAGACCCTGGCCCGTGACCTCGAACGCCGCCGCAGCGACCTGCTGGTCGCCGACCCGAGCGTCACTCACTCGAGCGGCTCAGTCCTCAAAATCAACGTCAACGTGGTGCAGTTGACCGTACACAAGGGCCGCCAAGCAAGCATCGAAGCCCACTGGCGAATTCTCGACCAGCGCACCGGCAAGGAATCAGTAGGCAGCGACGTATTCACCGCCCCCTTAGGCCAGAACGACTACGCAGCCGTAGCCCAAGCGCTGAGCCAGTGTCTCGCCCAACTCGCCGATCGCCTGGTAGCAGCGCTCACCTAAGCCAAGCGGCGTAAGTTGAATAGCGCCTACCTACCCTGACGACCTGACCCCGACGACCCCGTATCTCGCCGACGCTCGGTCGCTCGCTTACGGCTGGACCACTACGTCGTTATGGACCGAATTAACGCCGTCGGTATTTTTGGCAATCATTGCTGCCAAGTCGACTGCATCTTGGGTGGGCGCGTGTCCACTCAGCCATACCACACCATTCTCATCGGTATCGACTTTGATTCTGGTCAACGTGGTCAGATGCTTCGCCGCCAGCTTGGACTTCACTTTGGTGGTGATCACGGAGTCCTTGACGAAGTGATGGTTGGAATCCGGTGCCGACGCGTCATCCGCGAGCACCATCGGCACACAAACAACACTGGCCGCCAGCATGCTAGCTAATATGAGACGTTTCATTGCTTCCTCCTACAATCGGTTTGATGGCCCTACGGCCATGTAATTCTCGAAGGACAGGTTGATCCAGTGCGCGCGCAATAGATGTAGGCGCGGGAAGCAACCGCGCGACGGTCATGTCCCACACCTTCAGGAGCGCGGTTCGAGCATCGTGGCGGCGCTCGGCCGTTCGCCCCTGGCGCCGGCGCCTCGGGCCTCGTGTTCTGGCATCGACAGAAGCCGGGCGGTATTGACCAGCGCCATGTGCGTCAATGCCTGCGGAAAATTTCCCAGCATGCGCTTGGCGCGCGGATCGTACTCTTCGGCGAACAGGCCGAGATCGTTGCTCAAGGAGAGCAAGCGCTCGAATAGCGCCCGCCCCTCTTCGCGGCGGCCGGTCAATAGGTAGCAATCGGCGAGCCAGAACGAACAGGGGAGAAACGCCCCCTCCCCGGCCGGCAGCCCGTCGACTTTCGTGGCGGTGGAATAGCGCAACACCAATCCGTCCGCCACCAAGTCTCGCTCGATCGCCGCAATGGTGCCGAGAACGCGCGAATCATCGACGGGCAGAAATCCCACCTGGGGAATCAGCAGTAAGCTGGCGTCCAAGTATGCCGACTCGTACGACTGCACGAACGAATTGCGGCGCGCATCGAAACCCTTCTCGCAGACCTGGGCGTGAATCGCGTCGCGAACTTGGCACCACCGCTCGATCGGCCCTTCCAGGCCATCCTGTTCCGCGTCCTTGATGGCGCGGTCGAAGGCAACCCAGGCCATGACCTTGGAGTGCGTGAAATGGCGCCGCGGCCCGCGGACTTCCCACAGACCCTCGTCGGCCTCCTGCCAATGTGCTTCGAGAAACTTGAGCAGCGCGACTTGAACCTGCCACGCCTCCGGCTCCGGCGGCAAGCCGGCGATTCGCGCAAGATGCAGGGTATCCATGACTTCGCCATAGACGTCCAGCTGAAATTGCCTCGCTGCCGCGTTTCCGATGCGCACGGGGGCGGACTTCTCGTAGCCCGGCAACCAAGCCAATTCATACTCGTCGAGGCGCCGCACGCCGGTGACGCCGTAGAGAATCTGCAAATCGTCCGGAGAACCCGCCACTGCACGCAGCAACCATTCACGCCAGGCGGCGGCCTCCTCTTCATAGCCCGAAAGCAACAATGCATTCAAGGTAAACGTCGCGTCGCGCAGCCAACAGTAGCGGTAATCCCAGTTGCGCGCACCTCCGGGCCACTCGGGCAAGGAGGTTGTGGGCGCCGCGATCAGGCCGCCTGTGGGCTTGTAAGTCAGCGCCTTCAATGTGATCAGGGAACGAGCCACGGCGGCGCGCCATGGGCCTCGGTAAGTACACCGGTCGTACCACTCCTTCCACAGGCCTTCGGTTTTGGTCAGTTCCCGTTCAGCGTCGATCGTCTTGCAGGTATCCAGATGAGACGGACGGTAATTGAGCACGAAGGACTCGCGCTCGCCGGCGCTCACGGAGAACTCGGCGATGCTGTGCATATTCTCGCCCTCGATGGCAACCGAAGCGGCCAACTCGAGAGTGTCGGGACCAGCGGTGAGCAGCAATATTCCCTGCGACCGATGCACCCAAGGCACGATCGAGCCATAATCGAACCGCACCCTGAGCTCCATTCGCATACTGACCCGGCCGCTCAAGCCCTCGACGATGCGAACGATATCCCAGCGCTCGTCGGACAGCGGCATGAAGTCGATGACCCGAACGCTTCCTTCCTCGGTCTCGAATTCGGTTTCCAGAATCAGCGTATCGCCGCGGTAACTGCGTCGCACCTGAGTCGCTTCGGCGGCCGGCGCCAGCAACCATCGTCCATGCTCCGGGCCACCGAGCAGCGCAGCAAAGCACGCGCCCGAGTCGAATCTCGGCAGGCACAGCCAATCGATGGAGCCATCGTTGCCCACCAGCGCCGCGGTGTGGCAATCGCCAATCAAGGCATAGTTCTCAATCGGCAGGGACATGAATTGCTCCATATATAAGGTCCACGCGCCGTTACCGCTATCGCAGACGGCAGTGAGCACCCGTCGGCCTTTTCCTACAACCTTGCAACGCGCGTCGATCGGTCTTAACTTACAGTACAGTCTCAGAGCGTCGAAATCGAATTCTTGAAGGAATACCTCGCTGCACGGTGATGTTGACCCGTCACACGGTCAGGGGGGATAAGACGCTGGACGCCAACGTAAAGGCAGCAGTTGGCGTCCAGCGTCTTATCCCCCCTATTGCAGGTCACGGCGCCGGCAATCGCGATACATTGACGCTGACCACTATTCGCAGCCATGATCAGTACAACACCACCATTTACGATCTGGGAGACCGCTACCGCGGGGTTTTCGGCCGCCGCGATATCATATTCATGAATGAACAAGATCTCGCGGACCGCGGGCTCGAACATGGCGACGTCGTGGACATCCAAACGGACTTGGGAGTCGAGCCGGCCCCGAGGCTCGATGGCTTCACGGCCGTTATCTATGAGATCGCGCGTGGTTCGGTTGCCGCCTATTACCCCGAGGCAAATTGCCTGGTGCCTCTCGATTATTTCGACCCGCTGAGCGGCACGCCGTCGTACAAATCCGTACCCGTCAGGATTTCGCGCAGCGTACGCCGTGATCAAGACCACGAACGTGGCGATCGGTCCCGATTGAATGATCGGCCATGAACGCAGACTGGCGGCTATTCGCGGTCGGCTCCGCCTTCTTCGCCGCACTGACCGCAATTTTCGGCAAAGTGGGCGTTTCCGAAATCAATTCGGACCTCGCTACCTTCCTCAGAACGGTGGTCATTCTCTTCGTCGCCGCGCTGCTGATTTGCGTGCGCCACGAATGGCAGCGGCCGGACAGCCTGTCCACGAAAGGCGTGCTATTTCTGGTGCTTTCCGGGATTGCCACCGGCCTGTCATGGCTTTGCTACTACCGGGCGCTGCAAACTGGGCCGGCCTCCCGCGTCGCGCCGATCGACAAGCTCAGTGTCATCTTCGTGCTGCTATTCGCCGTGTCCTTCCTCGGCGAGCGGCTGACTTGGAAGGTAGGACTGGGCGGCGCCCTGATCACGGCCGGCGCGGTACTCATGGCTCTTTAAAGCGAGGCCCTTTGACGCGTCCAGGCCCTCGCCGCCGATGACGAGGGCCTGGTTACCTAAGGGGCGACGTTGTACCCGCTACAGGTCAACTTTGATGTCGGGACTACTTCGCGTCCTTGGCGTCATTCGCATCCTTGATGTGGCTCTTCATATCGCCGAACTTTGCCTGGGCCGCGCCGACATTCTTGTTGATGGTGCCTTTCACCTGCTGGCCGGTGCTGCCCACCGCCTTGCCTGCGGTCTCTTGCACCTTGCCCGCGGCTTCTTTGACTCGGCCTTCCACTTGATCTTTGTTAATGCTCATGTACTGACTCCTCGAAGTACGCCGGCAAACGGCCGACACGTCACATCGAGGTTCATGGTACGCGGCCCAAACTTGCGGCCTGTAGGATGGATTATCGACCCGCTGTCGGAAAATCAGCCATTAGCCTTGGACTAGCGGACCCGGCATTGACGCGTCGCGTCAGCGGGGCCCGATCGTGTCGCAGCGCGACCTAGCTCTTCGGCACTGCGGGCCGCTTCTTCGCCGAGGCGAAGCGCTTGAATCCCGCCAGGCCAGGCTTGCGAGCAGCGGGCAATACCCTGGCATCCCCGACGGGCCGGCGCAGACGCGTTTCTATGGGTAGCACCCCCGCCCAAATGGGCAGCGCATAGTCTTCTTCATCATCCACCGGAGGCCCGCTGCGAATCTTGGCGGATACCTCCTGCAAAGGCAGCGCAAGAACGCTGGTTTGCTTCAGCTCGAGTTGATTCGGGCCGCGCACTTCCTTCCATCGCTGCGGCACGACGTGATCGGTGATCAGGTGCAGCGCTCGCATTCGCTCCTGCGCGTCGTCCACGAGCCGCGCCTTGCCGAGAGCCACGACCGAACGATAATTGATCGAATGATGAAATGCCGATCGAGCGAGCACCAGGCCGTCTACCAGTGTCACGGTGACACAGACGTCGATTCCCGAAGCCAGGGTCCGCAGCATTCGGCTCGCCACGGCGCCGTGCAGGTACAGGCATTGCCGGTCGCGGGCGTACACGGTGGGGATGACATAGGGCTGAGATTCAACGACAAACCCGACATGGCAGATGAAGCCCTCATCGAGAATGGCGTGAACGGTGGATTCATCGTAGGCCGCACGTTTCTTCAGCCGGCGTACCCGGGTGCGGGCGGTCGGAGCGTAATTCATGGAAGGTACTGTGCCGTCGGCGGTGGCAGGATAAAATAGCCACTTTCCACTCTTTTGTGCAGTCCACTTATGGCCCTCGCAATCAATATCGAACCCGCCTCTCCCATTGCCATCCATCGGCAGATATACGAAGCATGGCGGCGCGGAATATTGAGCGGGCGTTTCGCCGCGGGCGACCGGCTGCCCTCGACGCGTGAATTGGCCGTTACCCTGGCGGTCTCGCGCAGTACGGTCAGCCAAGCCTACGAGCAGTTGATTTCCGAAGGCTATTTGCAAGCGGCCCGCGGCTCCGGAACCTTCGTCTGCCGGGATCTGCCGGATCGATCGCCGCACGCCCAGGTCGCCGTGAAGCTCACGCCCCATCGCGCCGCGCCCCCGCCCCTGTCGCGCTATGGGTCCGGGCTGTCGGACGACTACCCTCATGAGCCCTGCCGGGCCGGTTTCGTATGCTTCTCCCAATGGGGGCCCGACCTAGTGCAATTCCCGTGGATGCTATGGCGGCGGACTCTGTCGCGCCACTTGCGTCAAACCAGGCACGATGTCTTCGACTATGCGCAGAAGCGCCACTTCGGCGAGTGCGCCACGGTACATGGCGAGGCGGCCGGGATGCACGCCTTCGTGCGGATAGAAGACAAGGCTTTGCGTGAACGAGCGGAGCGCAACAAGGTTCAATTGCGAAGCGCGCAGCCCTGCTTCCTCGAGGGCGGCGATGTCCATCACTATCTGTTCGGGTTTGCATCTCTGACGGAACGGGCGATCAGAAATGGCATACGGCGCATCGCGGGCCGGAACGCCTGACTTCTGCGGTTGCGCGCCGCCGTGAGGTTGCGCACACCGTGGGATTGCGCGGGCGCCGGCGCCCTACTGCGCGTGGTCGGCCTCTACCTTCGCAACCGCGGGGCGCGCCGCCATGAGCTTCACATGCGCCTCCAATTTCGGTGCGCGGGCGTATAGCTCGGACTTTTCCCCGGGATACCAAGAGGCAAGCATGTATAGATAGGCGTCGGCGATCGAGTACTCGCTTCCCAGCACGAAGTGACCTAGCTCCTGGCTGATGAGCGCAAGGTGGCTGCACAAATCTTCCGCGCCCTGCTTGCGTATCGCTTCGGCATCCGCCTCGCCGCGGGTCGAGTAGCGCGCCGAATAATAGATGCGCAACGCGGCCTCGTAGGCGTTGGCGGAGAGAAACACCATCCATTGCAGAAAGAGCGCGTGGCGGACGGTCCCCGGTGGCGGCGCCAAAGCGGATTGCGGATGCCCGAGCGCCAGATGGATCAGCATGGCGGCCGATTCGAACATCGTGGTCCCGTCCGGCAGTACCAATGCCGGCACCCGGCCGGTGGGATTGGTGGCTCGGAATTGCGCCACATCGGCGGCTTCGCGGCCTACCCATATCCGTTCGTACCGGGCGCCGATCTCCTCGAGCGCCACCTGCACCGCGAACGAGCCCGAGCCGGGCCTGCCATAGAGCTTGTATACTGCCGTCATTCGCCTTTCCCCTTTTTGCGCATCTTAGCGACTGCAGTCTCGCTTGTCCCAAATTACAGTATGCTTGCGCCGGATGTATTTGGACCACCGACCGAAGAAGGGATGACGATGCTATCCAGACGCGTGTTTCTTGGCGCCGCAGGCGCTCCCCTGATCGCCATGGCCGCCGGCAGACAGTCCATGGCGCTCGCGGCGTCCGAACCATCCACACCGTCCACGGCGGCGCTGAAATCCTTGACCGCCGGCGCAAAACCCATCTCCGCCGAGGAGAGACAGGCTCGCATCGCCAAGGTGCAGGCACTCATGCAACAGCGCAAGATCGCGGCGCTTCTGATCGAACCTGGCTCGAGTCTCGATTATTTCACCGGAATCAGATGGCGCCGCTCGGAGCGCATCACGCTCGCCGTCATTCCTGCCCGCGGCGAGGTATTGGTCGTGACCCCGGCCTTCGAAGAGCCTTCGGTGCGCGAGACTTTGCAGGTGGGCGGGGATGTCCGGCCGTGGAACGAGCATGAGAGCCCGGTGGACAGAATCGTCCAAGGTTTGCGCGACCGTGGCGTAACCTCGGGCGTGGTGGCCGTGGAATCCACCACCCGCTTCTTCATCGTCGACGGCATACGCCAGGCCGCGGGCGCCTTGCAGATCGTCACGGCAGACCCTCTGGTGCGGGCATGCCGACTGGTGAAATCGCCCGCCGAATTGGCCCTCATGCAAACGGCCAATGATGTGACCCTCGCGGCGCTTCGCTTCGTCCACGGGCAGGTGGAGCCCGGCATGGGCTCGGAGGATATCGGCAACCTCATGGACCGCGCCACCGCCGCGCTCGGCGGCGCGCCCGAATTTTCATTGGTGCTTTTGAACGAAGCCTCTGCCTATCCGCACGGATCGCTGCAAGCCCAAACCGTTCGCGAAGGTTCGGTGGTCCTCATGGACTGCGGCTGCACGGTGCATGGATATCAGTCCGATATTTCGCGCACCTGGGTGCACGGCCAGGCGAACGCCCGCCAGCGTAAGGTGTGGAACACGGTCAAACGCGGCCAGGAGATCGCTCTCGAGACTGCGAAGATCGGCGTCCCGACCGGCAAAATCGACGACGCGGTCCGCGCCTATTATGAAAGCCAAGGTTGGGGCCCGGGCTACAAATTACCCGGTCTCTCTCATCGCACCGGTCATGGGATCGGCCTCGACGGTCATGAGCCGGCCTATCTCGTTCACGGCGATGCCACTGCGCTGCAGGCCGGAATGTGCTTCTCCGATGAACCGGGAATCTATATCCCGGGAGAATTCGGCATTCGCTTGGAGGACTGCTGGACGATGACCGCGTCCGGCCCGAAACTGTTCACGGCGCTTGCAAAATCCCTGGACGAGCCTGTTTGATGCATGTTGTGGCGGGCGCGGCGATGCTCGCGCCACTCTCCTTGCTCATCTGGCTGTATTTGTTCCTTGCCCATGGACGGTTTTGGCTGTCGGCGCCGCAACTGCCTGCTGCCGCGCCGCCGGGGTTTCCGGAGGTGGACATCGTCGTTCCCGCACGCGATGAAGCCCCCACCATCGCTGCGGTGATCGGCTCGCTGCTGGCGCAGGATTATGCCGGTAAATTCCGAGTCATCCTGGTCGACGATAATTCCACCGACGGCACCGCCGCACTGGCCGGCAACGCTGCCAACCTCGAGGTGATCACTCTGCAATCCAAACCCGCGGAGTGGTCCGGCAAGCTGTGGGCGCTCGGCCAAGGCGTCGCCGCGAGCCGCGCTCCCCTGCTGCTGTTCACCGATGCCGACATCGTGCACGATCCGCGGCATCTGTCAGCGCTGGTGGCAAAGCTCGAGCAATCGCGCCTGGACATGGTGAGCGAGATGGTGCGTCTGAACTGCGCCAGCCTTGCGGAGCACGCGTTGGTGCCGGCCTTCGTCTATTTTTTCCAGATGCTGTATCCGTTCAGCCGAGTCAATGATCCCGCATCACCGACCGCCGCGGCCGCCGGCGGCACGGTGCTGATTCGCCGCGAGGTACTGCAGCGTATCGGCGGCATCGATGCCATCAAGGGCTCCCTGATTGACGATGTGGCACTGGCGTCGGCCGTAAAAAAATCCGGCCGCATCTTTCTGGGACATTCCGGGCTCGCCGCCTCCATTCGCCCCTACCCGAGATTCGCCGACATCTGGCATATGATTTCGCGGACGGCCTTCACACAGCTGCGCCATTCGGCGGCATTGCTGGCCCTTACCCTGCTCGGTCTGACCTTGGTGTGGCTGGTGCCCGCGGCCGCGGCGCTGTTAGGCCACGGCTGGCAATTCGCTTCAGGCTTGCTGGCCTTCGGGCTCTCGGCCGTGAGCTACCTGCCCACCCTGTCGCGATACGGACGCAACCCCTTGTGGGCACTAACGCTGCCGCTGATTGCGCTTTTCTACATGGCGGCGACGTGCGGCTCGGCCCTGGATTACTGGCGCGGACGAGGCGCTCGATGGAAGAGCCGGGATTATGGCGCCGGTTAGCCAGGCTCGGGCCGGGCCGCCGCCGGCCGGCCCATCATGGGTCGGGTGAGGGCCGCATGGGATTGCGGCTGCAGCACCGTCAGTGCTTCGCCCTTGATTGAAAATGAGTTCTGGATGTGCTGGCGAGGAACGCATTCGGCGCGATAATCGACGTCGCGCAGGCTGAAATTCTCGGTGATCAAATCTTTCATCTCTTGGATGAGCTCGCAGTCGCCATTTCTCATGAAGTAGGGGCGCCGCGTGGTCACTTCCACGGGAGTCCAGCGCGCATCGACGGTGCCGGGCCCTGCCGCACCGGCAACCGGGGCCAGTGTATAAAAATCCGCATTCACGGAGGCGCTGTGGCTGGGGGTGTAGGACGCTCCCGGGCAACCGTGGGCGGTCACATGAACATCCTTTCGAGCCCCGAGATGCCGCAGGATTAGGGCCACCTGACCCTCCAAGCCATCGCAACTGTAGAGCGTGGTGACACCGAAGTAGATGAAGGAAGCTTTGTGGTGCTGCCAAGCGCCGGTGACGATATCGGCCGGCGGAGTATCGGCGGTTTGCGGTGCGGCGCGAGTCGCCGGCGACGCCAGCGCCACGCCGACCATCAGGCCCGCAGCCCATGAAAGAGACATCCGGAGTCCACTGCTGTGTTGCATGACGGTCACCATCGCCAGGCCCATTCCCATGGCGCCCTGCCGAAATAGACTCCAACACCTCGACCAAGTTCAACCCCTGCGGTTCAACGCCCGACGCAGGACAATCAACATCGCCGTCTCGCCCCGGACGCCCTGCTGGCTTCGACTACGGTGACGGCGGTCATGTTGACGATGCGCCTCACCGTGGCCGCCGGGGTCAGAATGTGCGCCGGAGCAGCGCAGCCCAGCAAAATCGGGCCGATGGCGACATTGTGCCCAGCGGCCGATTTGAGCAAATTATAGGCAATGCTGGCGCTGTCGAGATTGGGACAGACCAATAGATTGGCGCTGCCCTGCAGCGTGCTGCTCGGAAGTATCGACCGGCGGGCCGCCTCATCCAGGGCGCAATCGCCGTGCATCTCGCCATCGACTTCGAGCTGGGGCATGCGCTCGTGCAACAAGGCCAGGGTCGCTCGCATCTTCAGAGCCGAAGGCGCCTGGCTGCTGCCGAAATTCGAATGCGACAGCAACGCCGCCTTCGGGTTGAGGCCGAATGCGCACAGCTGATCCGCGGCGAGCTGTGTGATCTCCGCCAGCTGCTCGGCGCTCGGATCGAGATTGACGTGCGTATCGACGATGAACACCTGCCGCCCCGGAAGTATCAGCCCGCTCATGGCGCCGTACACATTGACTCCCGCGGGCCGCCCGATGACCTGATCGATGTAGTGCAGATGCCTCGCAGTGGTACTGATGGTCCCGCAGATCAAGCCGTCCGCCTCGCCCTTCTTCAGCAGCATGGCGGCAATCAATGTGGTGCGGCGGCGCATTTCCAACTTGGCGTATTGCGCCGTCACCCCGCTGCGCTCGGTGAGCTTGTGATAGTCCTGCCAATATTCCCGGTATCGCACGTCCTGTTCGGGATTGACGACGCGTGAAGTGCTCTCCGATCCGGATGCGCAAGCCATGGCGCTTGATGCCGCGTTCGATCACCGCCGGGCGGCCCACCAGGATGGGCGTGGCGAGCTTCTCGTCCACGACGATTTGCACCGCGCGCAGCACCCGCTCATCCTCGCCTTCCGCATAGACGATGCGGCTGCGTTCCGCCGGCACCGTGCGTGCCGCGGCAAATATGGGCTGCATCAAGGTGCCGCTGTGGTACACGAACTGCAGCAGGCGCTGGCCATAGGCGTCCAGGTCGGCGATGGGCCGCGTCGCCACTCCCGAATCCATGGCGGCCTTGGCAACCGCCGGCGCGATCTTCACGATCAGCCGCGGATCGAAGGGCTTGGGGATGAGGTATTCCGGGCCGAAAGACAAGTCCTCGATGCCGCCGTAGGCCGCGGCCACGATATCGCTCTGCTCCTGGCGCGCCAGCTCCGCAATCGCGTGGACGGCGGCGATTTCCATCTGCCGGGTGATGGTGGTCGCGCCCACATCCAGCGCGCCGCGGAAAATGAAGGGAAAACACAGGACATTGTTGACCTGATTGGGATAGTCGCTGCGGCCGGTGGCGATGACGGCATCGCCGCGCACCGCGCGCACCTCCTCCGGCAGGATTTCCGGCGTGGGGTTGGCGAGCGCGAGATATCAGGGGCCGCGCCGCCATCTTCCTCACCATGTCCTGGGTGAGCACGCCGCCGGCGGACAGGCCGAGGAACACGTCCGCACCGCCGATGACCTCGCCAGAGTGCGGGCGTCGGTGGGCTGCGCGAAGCGGGATTTTTCAGGATCCATCAGTTCCTGCCGCCCTTCATAGACGACGCCGGCAAGATCGGTCAGCCAGACGTTCTCGCGCGCCAGCCCCAAATCCAGCAGCAAGTCCACGCAGGCCAGCGCCGCGGCGCCGGCGCCGCTCACCACCATCTTGACTCGCCGATGTCCTTGCCCACCACCTGCAGCCCATTGAGGCAGGCCGCGCCGACGATGATCGCGGTACCGTGCTGGTCATCATGGAACACCGGTATCTTCATGCGCCGGCGCAATTCGCGCTCGACGACGAAGCATTCCGGCGCCTTGATGTCCTCGAGATTGATGGCGCCGAAGGTGGGCTCGAGGGCGGCGATGAGTTCCACCAGCTTGAGCGGATCGCGTTGCTCCACCTCGATGTCGAACACGTCGATGCCCGCGAATTTCTTGAACAGCACCGCCTTGCCTTCCATGACCGGCTTGGCGGCCAGCGGGCCGATGGCCCCGAGTCCCAGCACTGCGGTGCCGTTCGTGACGACACCGACCAGGTTGCCGCGCGCGGTGAAGCGAAACACATTGAGCGGATCCTCGACAATGGCCTCGCAGGCCGCGGCCACGCCCGGCGAATACGCCAGCGCCAGATCGCTCTGATTGAGCAATTGCTTGGTGGCGGTAATCGACAGTTTTCCCGGGGTCGGAAACTCGTGATAATCCAGAGCCGCCTTCTTGCGGGCTTCTTTGATGTCGTCGCTCTTCATGCGCCGCTGCCCTGCTGCAAACGCCGGTCAATGCAAAAGTGAACCATCAATTCAGATCCTCGTGAATGCGGGCGGTAACGCGGCCAAGACCACACCCGCCGACGGCCAAACTGGGAATGTTAACGTACGGCGAGAGTGAAATCATGCCGCGCAGACCGCTCAGCCCCCACATTGTAAGAGCGCCGCCCCGCAAATGGGACTAGACTCCACCCTGGGGTGATTTGGTGGGTTAACCTCTCGATTGGAGGACACGACCGTGGGCACTACACTCGTCAGCGATCAAGATCAGATTCTGCACGTCGAGGTCATGCGAATCCCGGTTTACCGGCCCTTCGTATGGTTGCGCGAGGGATGGCGCGACATGCGCAGGCACTGGGGAGCCAGTCTGGGCTACGGCGCCTTGATCGTGGCACTGGGCTGGACGCTTCTGGTGTTTTGCGGCACCCACCCTTACTTCATTGCCGCGGCAATTTCCGGGTTCTTGTTGGTCGGTCCCTTGATGTCGGCGGGTCTTTGCGAGATGTCGCGGCGCCATTCCCTGGGCCAACCGGCGAACTTCGACGATTCCTTGGAAGGATTCAAGCGAAATGCTCCGGCGCTGTTTGAGTTCGGTGTCATCCTCGCCATCTGTGCGGCCGTGTGGTTCGGGATCTCGGCGGTGCTTCTGGGCACCGTCTTTCACATTGCCGCGCCGGACATCAGCGAAACCCTGTACCGCGGATTCCTTGATTCGACTAATCGCTCGCAGGTCATGGCCTATATCGTCGTCGGCGGAGCGCTGGCCACGGGAGTATTCGCCGTGTCGGTGGTCGCCATCCCGCTGATCATCGATCGTCACGCCACCGCCGGACAAGCGATAAGCACCAGCCTCAACGCGGTATTCCACAACATACCCGCCATGATCGTATGGAGCGCGTTGATCCTGCTGCTGACCATCATCGGCTACGTGCCGCTGCTCTGCGGACTGCTCGTCATTGCGCCGTTGTTGGGACATGCAACCTGGCATGCCTACAAGGGCATGATCCGTTCATAGCTCATGAGGGATCTCGTCGCAGAATTGCATGCCGAGGGCTATGCCATAGTCCGCGGATTTCTCTCGCCGGCAGAAACGGCTGAAATCAGCGCCGAAACGCATCGGATGTACCAGGAAGGATTGAAGCATCACGCCACCTACCGGGACAAGAACCTGCTGTTCGAAGTGCTCGACGATCCCAAGGCCAACCGCCGAGTGGTCCTGCAGGCGCACTGGACGGCCTGGCTCAGCCCCTTGATGGAGCGAATGAGGCGCAGCGAGAAGTACTTCGCCGTTCTCGAACCCTTTCTGGGCAGCGACATCAAGCAAATCACGCATCAAGTGCATTGGAAGCCGCCTGGCGCGAAGTACACGTCCTACAGATTTCACCAGGACGCGCGCTTCCGAGAGGGTAATGTCAAGGATTTCGGCTACCTGCGCAGTACGGT
Source organism: uncultured Gammaproteobacteria bacterium (assembly GCA_963807505.1). Taxonomy (GTDB): domain Bacteria; phylum Pseudomonadota; class Gammaproteobacteria; order Steroidobacterales; family Steroidobacteraceae; genus Bog-1198. The sequence goes on from CAWECC010000004.1 coordinate 2,125,965, forward strand.
GACCACCGGTCTCGCCATCGACCGGCAAACCGTCGAGAACGGCGCTCTGCGGATCATTCCCAGGAGCCATCGATTGGGATATCTCGGGCTTTCCGATGACGGCCCCATCATGGTCGGTCAGACTCAGGACGAGGAACTACGCCGCGCCGGCCTCGATCCCTCGAGCATCGTCGCCTGCGAAATGGAACCGGGCGATCTTCTGCTCTGGACCCTGTTCACCGTGCATGGCTCGGCAGCCAACGTCAGCAGCTACGATCGGCGTTTCATGATCAATAGCTACGTGCGGGCGAACGACAGCGAGCGCGGCGAATGGGCGTTTCGAGACGGCGTGTCAACTCCGCTCGGCGCGGAACCGGAGATCTGCAAGTACGAGCAGTTGCGCGAGCGGCCGGGGCCGTTCTACATCGAGTCCGACTGGACTGAGGAAGGCAAGGCCGCCGCCATCTAGTGCCGCGGCACTAGAGCGAAACTGCCGCGGCGTTCCGCAGAGCAGCTGCTTTCAATGATTTGGCGATGCCGACCGAAGCGAGCAAGTAATGGATGGACGCCCAGGCGAAGAAGAGCAGCATCACTAGAACCCCCTGCCGGGTCGCGCGTGCCAGTATCGAATGGCACATCGACTGGGTCTGGGTGCTGGCCGCTGCGGGAGCTGCGCCGCCCGGGCAACTTGCGATGAATGTGGAACCGGCTTCGATCGCGGAAACAGGCCGCATGTCTTGCGAGTGAAAGTCGGCTGCGGCGAAACGATCGATGATCCAACCGGTGAACAAGGGTCCGCCGCCGAGCGCGAAGACATTCAGGCAAATGTACAGCAGGGCCGTTGCGGTGGCTCGGCGGCGCCGATCGACGATGTTCTGTACCACCCCGAAGGTGGGCCCGAGGGAGGCGTACTGGAAGAACCCCGCCACCGCGAGCGAGACGGTTGCCCATCGCCAGTCCGGCTGCAGCACGGCCAGCAGATAGAAAGGCGCGGCGATGAGACCGCCGAGTGCCGGAACCCGCGCATACCATCGCATATCCCGTGAGGCCAGAGCATCGGCGATGAATCCTCCGGCAATGATGCCTATGCCGACTGCAACGCCCCCTGCGAGCCCGGCGAGAATTCCGATGGTCGCGTAGTCGAGGTCGAAGACGCGGCTAAAGAAGGCAGGTACGAAGGCATAAAATCCGTACGCGGCAAACGCGCCGATGTTCACCCCGAGAAGCATGTGAAGCACCGGCCGGTCGGCCATCAGGGCCTTGGCCACCGCACGCAGCTCACGCACTTCCGATTTCAGCGAGAAGGGCGGAAAATCGGCCTTGCCGTTATCGACTGCACTGCCTGGCTCCGAGTATCCACGCGGAGGCTCCCGAATGAAGCCCTTGATCAGCACGCCGATCACGAGCCCCGGCACTCCCACCATGGCGCAGGCCGCCCGCCATCCCCAGTGCTGCGCCACATAGCCGCCGCCCACCGCCGCCAATAGATACCCGATGGAAATTCCGCAGGAATAAACCGACAGCGCCGAACTGCGTCGCGACGGCTCGAAATAGTCCGAAATCAGCGAGTGCGCCGGCGGCGAGCAGCCGGCCTCCGCGACCCCCACGCCCATTCTGATCAGCAGCAGCAGCGAGAAACTCCGTGCAGCGCCGCACAGTGCGCTCAAGGTGGACCATACGATGAGCGCCGCAGTGATGATGTTGACCCGGCTGAAACGCTCGGCAAGCCGTGCAATAGGAATCCCACCGAAGGCATAGAGCATCGCGAAGGCCGTGCCGCCGAGCAGCCCCAGCTGAGTGTCGGTCAGCTTGAGATCGAGCTTCATCGACTGGCTGACGATGGAAATGATGCTGCGGTCCATCGCGTTGAACGTGTATGCCGTCATCAGCAGCAACACAACGACGCGTTTGTACGCCGCGGAATATGGGGTGGGTGCCGGCTTCATCGGGGGCATTCTCACCCATCTCGAGGGTACGTGCCGATCGGCGTGGCCGGGCGCGACCGCGGCTATGGATCACCCCTTAGATCGGCCGGTTTGGCCGGCGCCGCCGTCGCGGCGGATTCAGACACGGTTTTCGGCCGCGAACACCTGCCCCATGACTTTGACGAGCTCGGGATCCGAGAAATCGAACAGGCCGCCGTTGCCCGACACCCATTGATAGGTGTGCAGCAGCCGGGTGATCTTCCATTGTCCGTCGATGCGGTCGAAACTGTTCTCGTACCAGCCGTTCTGCGTGTATTCGGCCGCGCCGGCATCGGTCGGCTTCCAATGTCTCGCCACCATGTAGATGACGGCCGATGCGCGTTCGCCGTCGATGGTCGCGCAGAAATTCGAGTATTGATGATGGCGCCGCACCGGGCTCAATATGAGCTCGGCGAAGCGCGTCCATAAGTCCGCGTCAACGTACACCTCCGGCTGTCCCGTCAATCTCTCGAAGTTGACCTGGAAGCGGTCCGCGAAACAGCTGCGGTACAGCTTCCAGTCCCCAACATCGAGCGCTCGACCGAAATTCAGCATGACTCGCTCGATTTCGGCCCGGGTCCAGAGCATCTCGATCATCTGCTCGCGGGACGGACCCGCATTGCCGTCTTTCATATTACCGGCCTCCCAGCCGTTCACCGCGGTCCATTAATAATTGATGGAGAAGCGCAGCCCGAATGTGCGCGGCGGTTCGAGATAGGTGGTCCCAGGGCCGGGCACGCCGGCAGCGGCAATCGCCCCGATGACCGCTCGGTTCTGGATATTCTTGATCCACGCGCCCACGCTCCACTTCGTTGCATCGTAGGTGAGCGAGGCGTCGCCTTTGTTCGACTTGACCTGCTCCGTTCCCGGGACATGGTTGAAGGTGCCCCACCAGGAGCTTTCGAAGCGCCAGTCGATATGCGCCCGCAGGGTCGCGTCGCCCACCGGCGTATTGTGAGTGTAGCCTGCCGTCGCGGTCAGATCGGGCGCGTAGGCGACTTGATAGCCGTCGTAACTCTGACCCTGCGGCGTGACGAAATCGACGTTGCGTGCGTGAGAATAGCCGACATTGATATTCATCTGGTCATCTGTGAACACTCGCGTCAACACATCCAGCTGATCGCCCTTGATGGCCACCTTCTGCGCATTGAAGAGCGGATTGTAAACCGCTGCCACATCGTAACTCTGTTCCAGAAGATCGGTGTAATCGTAATAGTAGGCTTCATCGTTGATTTGCAGGCGGTCGTCCAGCCACCGTGATTTGATGCCCGCCGTGTAGGAGAGCAGTTTCGACGGTTTTATCTCATTGCTGAAGGTCGCAGTATTCGGCAATTCATTGAAGGTTCCGGGTTGATACCCCGTTTGCACGGTGCCGTACACCATTGCTTTCGGCAGAATGTCGTCCTCGAGTCCGACCTTCCAGTCAAAATGATCGTAGGTCTTGCCATAGGTGTACGGGTCTCCGCCCAGAGCCAACGGCTCATCCCCGCTCGCGGAGTGGTCGGTCGAACTCAACCGGCCGCCGACGATGCCGCGCAACGTATCGGTGAAGCTGTACTTCAACTGACCGTAGCCTGCATACCCCACCTCCCGGTTCGCCCCGACGCTGTCTTGATTAAAAGCCATCTCCGGCAAATTGATGAACAAGCCCAGCGCGCTGTAGCTTCGCGTGTTGTAGTAATACAGGCCGGCCAGCCAATTCAACGGCCCACTATCGGTGCTCGTCAGCCGCAGTTCCTGAGAGATTTGGTTGTAATGGGCGATGTTGCTCGATTCGATGGCGCCGAGCCAGTAGGAGGGCCGCGAATCCAAATACAAGTACGACGGCAGATAGCTCAAGGTCGCATCTGCAAATCGGTAGTCCACTTGGCCGCCGATAATCACGCTCGTGTAGTGATTGGCCTCCGCCGCCGGCGTGCCGAAGGGGCCCGCAAATTTTCCGGTTCGAGTGTCATTCCACGGGTCGGAGGACAGAAAGCACGACTCGCAAAACGCGCCCGTGTTCGGATTGGTCCCTTTGTTGACCAGATTTGCGGCGTCACCGTATTTACCCGCGCCCTGCACCCAAAAATACGCCGATAGCGCATCGTTGGGATTGAAGAGCGAAGAGAGCCGCAAACTCACGTCGTTCGCCGAGTCGGAGCCGGTGGTCATGTAGCCTTCGTGCTTGTCATAATCGAGCGCGGCGCGGAACGCCAAGGTACTGGAGGCCTCGATGTTCTGCGTGATCGTCCCGTGCACCATCGAATAGTTGCCGACTTCGAGCACCGTGCTGCCGTCATCGTTGAACCCTGGCCGCGCCGGCGTGATGTTGATGGCGCCCCCGGCGGCGCTGCGTCCATACAGGGTGCCCTGGGGGCCGGGCAGCACTTCAACCTGGTCAAGGTCAAAGAAGGCGGCGCTCGTGGCCTCGCGCGGCACATAGATGCCTGCCAAGTTGAAGGCCACCAGCGGCTCGACATTGGCTTCATCCAGGGTCGAGCCGATACCGCGCACGATGACCTGGGTATTATTCTGCTCCGGCTGGAAACGTACCGAGGGTACGAGCTTTTGTGCCTCGGTCAGTTCCGAGACGCCTTGATCGATCAGCGTGCTGGCCGTGACGACCGTCACCGCAGCTTCCACCTTTTGCAGGTTCTGCGTCTGCTTGGTTGCCGTCACCGTAATCTCGGCCAGCGCGTCATCTCCTGAAGAAGCCGCATCGGCCATCGTGATTTTCGTGCTCAATATCGCGAGCAGCGTCGTGCTCGCGCAAACAGTCAAGACGTTCTTTAGCATTTTATGATTCCCGTAACGAGTGGAATTCGTCGCCGTATTCTTCTGCACCGGCATCCAGGCCCGCACGACAAATGAGTTGACGCGAGTTGAAATCTCAGGTTCACGGAAGGAGAAATTGAGGTGTATTTTTGCCATCTTCCCTCGCCCCACACATCGTCTATTTATAGATTTGACGGCGCCATCCTATCTTTCAGTCCATCCGACGACGAATGACAAGCGGCAATAGACTGTATTTCCCATTGCTATAGAACGTGTCGTGATTGCCATGGAACCTGTCGTGCATCCATGTGGATGCGCGCGGCATCAGGAACCCGGAAAATACCGTGATCCGGTCATCGGTTGGTGAGGCGGTGGCCGGCCTCGGAACTCTCAGCGATCGGCAGTGTGGTCGCCGCGGCCCATGCAGTTCGCGCGATACCAGTCGCTGACTTCGCCGCCTGTCGTCTGCCAAATGGCGCTGTGTGATGCGACATAGGCGAGAGCCGATTCGATGTGCTTCATGCGAAACGGATGACCGGAGATGAACGGATGCATCGAGATCGACATGACGCGCGGCAATTCGATTGCCTCCTCATAAAGCACGTCGAACTGATCCTTGATCATCTGGCCGAACACCTCGCCGGACGCTCCCTTGCCGGCAATCGTGGGTACATCGTTGAGTTCGAGCGTGTAGGGCATGGTAAGCAGCGTTCCGGTCTTCACCCGCATTTCGACCGGCAACTCATCGTGCGCATAGTTAGAGACGTATTCGATTCCCGCCTCGGCGAGCAGATCAGGCGAGTCGTGGCTCTCCGACAAGAACATGCTCAGCCAGCCCTTAGGACGAATGCCGGTAGCCGTTTCGACAATGCGGATGTTGCGCGCGATGAACTCGCGCTCCTGTTCCACCGACATGGTGCAGGGAACGCTGGTGTTGTTGTCCCCCTGAACGCCCCATTCCCACCGGCGCTTGTTGCCTTCCCGGATGATCTGCGGATATTCGCGGCACACGTCGCTGTTGAGATTCACTGTACCGCGAAACCCGTGCCTGTCCATGGCCTTCATGATCCGCCACAGACCCACACGATTGCCGTAATCGCGCCAGCCATGATTCAGAATGTCGGGGCTGAACTGCATCGTTCCGGGGTAGACCGCGTGAGCGGCGGCAGTCGATCCGAATGGCACGTGTTCAATGTTGATATAAATCAGGATGGCAAGCCGCTTGCCGCCCGGGAAAATGACGGGTTTGCGGTTGATGATGGGATCGAAGGCATAGCGACTCGATTGAGTCGATATGCTACCGGCCTCGTCGACGGACGGTCTTCTCGCCATATGCCCCCACAGAAAGTCTATATTGCAGCGCAGCCCCCGCCTCACCAGCCCAGCACGCCGCCATCCACTCGAATGTCGGCGCCGGTGACATAAGAGGCATCGCTGCTGGCCAGGAATGCCACGACACTCGCTACTTCCGCAGGCTGACCCATTCGATTCATCATGGCACGGCCCAGTTGCTTCGCGGACCACGCGGGATCATCGAGTATGAAACGCGTCTGGTTGGTTTCGATCGTGCCCGGCGATACGGAGTTGGCCCGAATTCCATGCAGCCGTCCTTCCATCGCGAGATGCCGGGTCAGAGACAACACACCGCCCTTGGCGGCCGAATGAGCCAGCCCCGGCAACAGTTCCAGCCCCATCCATGCGGAAATCGACGCGGTGTTCACGATGGCGCCCTTGGATTTCACCAACTGCGGCCAAGCGGCCCGCGTCAGCAGGAACACCAGGTTCAATTCCTCGTTGATGGTCTTGTACCAGGTGTCATCGTTCATCTCGCCGATCCAGGCGAAATATGCCATCGCGCCATTATTGAAGAGCACATCGACACCGCCGAAGCGATTCACGGTCTCCGCCACGAGGCGCTCGCATTCGGCCTTCTTCGTGAGATCCAGCGGATGGACGGAGATCATGCGGCCGCCCGCCTCTTCGACCAAGCGCACCGTCTCCTGCGCACCCGGCACGGCGATATCGCAGCCAACCACATTGGCGCCCTCGGCAGCGAAGCGCAACGCCGTGGCTCGCCCTATACTGCCGCCTGAACCGGTCACGATGCACGTCTTGCCGGCCAACCGCTGATTCATATCTGTCATGTCTGCGCCGTGCCGAACAACGGAGCCAGGTCGATGAAGATCCAAAGGCGGTCGATCTTTTGACCGCCGACGCGCCTCAGATGGCTCGCCACCGGCATGCTCACCTCGCCGCCATCCCGTCGCGTATACGTGACGACGGCCATCTGCGCGGCCAGATCGCCCGATGACACCAGCGCCTCGCGCCGGTGCCGCATGCCGCTGAGCGAGCTATAGAATTGCCGGAAGGCTTGCTCCGCCGCCGTTCTGCCTTGAATCGCGGGTGCATTGCCGAATCGCACTTCGATCGTCTCCGCAAACCACGACATCAGCTTCTCGACAACGAGCGTGTCGGCGTCGCGAAAAAAAGCACTCGTCCAATCGTCGTCCGCAGTTCCCGCGGCAATATTAGCGTGCAGTTTGTCGCGCCCGTCCTCGTCGACCGTGCGTCGAACAGCAGCGAGAGTCGAGGCGACGGCGCCGAAATAAGCCCCTTCCATCTGGGCGAAATGCTTCTGCTCCGCATCGCTTCCTTCGGGAATGCCTTTTTTCGTGAGCCCGAACGAAAACGTCAAGGTAAGATTGCCCTTCTCGTCCTCGCCGATGATATTTTCGATCCGGCCGAGCTCATCGCCGCCGATTCGGTCGAATATGACGCGCGACTCGGGTTCGAAAGTCACTTTTTCCCGAAGCGGAACGTCCTTTAAAAGGATATCGCGGGTCAGCCAGCCCTCGCCTCGTTCGATGACTTCGCATTTGCTCATGATCGGCACATAGGGCAGCGCATTGTTGGCCTTCATCAACAGGCCGGCCCATACGTCATGGCGGCTCAGAGTGGTCTTCGACGGCTCGTTGACGAGAATCGTACGGCTGAGTTTGTACACGAATTACCCCGAATGTAGCGAAATTGTAAAGTTGCGGGCTTGGGCCATGACGGCGTCTCCTCCTGATAACCGATCAGGTTGCAAGGTATCCCCCGTCCACGGCCACTGCGGCCCCGTTCATGAATGAGGCATCGCCGGACAGCAGCCACTTGACCGATTCCGCGATCTCGGAGGGTTGACCAAAACGGCCGATCGGATGGCGCTCCAAAACTCTGTCAAATATGGGCTTGAAATTCTCATCGGCCACCAAGCGAGAAATCATCGGCGTCAGCGTGATGCCCGGCAGCACAGCGTTCACCCGAATTCCCCGTGCACCGTAGTCGGCCGCCGCCGCACGCGTCAGCCCGATGACCCCGTGCTTGGCTGAGATGTATTCGCCGGCGTTCTTGATGGCGACTTGCCCGAGCGAGGAAGCCGTATTGACGATGGCTCCCCCGCCGCTCGTGAGCATCGCGATCACTTGATACTTGATACACCAGAACACGCTGGTTAAATCGACCCGGATCGCCCGCTCCCATTGCTCGGTCGTCAGTTCATGCAGGGGAACCGCGCACTGTTCGAGGCCGGCATTGTTAAATGCGCCGTCCAACCGGCCATAAGTGGACACGGCCTTCGCAACCAATGCCTGTACGTCGCTCTCACGAGCCAGATCGGCCTTGAAGAATACGGCTGTACCGCCGTTGGCCGATACCGCCTCGACGGTACCCTTTCCAGCCTCCTCATTGATATCGGTAACGAGCACCTGAGCCCCGGCCGCGGACAAGACCAGACAAGCCGCTCGGCCTATCCCGCCCCCCGCCCCCGTCACGATGAGGGACTTGCCCTGAAGAATTCCAGCCATACGTTAGTTCTCGATTGTAGTTCCCGCGAGTACGCCAATTGCGGGTGATGCCCATCGCCCTGCGACGATAGGTGCCTGCGGAATCGGGGTCAAATCACCTGTCGAAATGACCGGAATATCCGCCAGGCATGTCGTCTCAGGTGCTGACGTTCAGCGCGCGGGGGGCCACGTAGGGAGGGGTGTTCGGCGCGCTATTCCTGCCGTAGAGACGCAAGAAGACGCTGCGCAGCCAGCGATTTCCGGGGTCGGCGTGAAATCGGTCGTGCCAATACTGGGCAATGGAAAATGGAGGAATATCAATAGGTAGCTCGAGCACGTTGACATCGACCAAAGCCACGCAGGCGAGCGCCAGCCGGTGCGGCACCACCACCAACAGATCGGTATTCGATACGATCGAGGTCAAGCCCATGGTGTGCGCGACGAGAACGGCAACGCGGCGCTCCACCCCGGCCGACCAGAAGGCCTTTTCCACAGCACTGTCTTGCGAGCTATGTCCGCCGCCGGAAGGTTGATATACCAAGTGGGGCGTCGCCAGAAATTGCTCGAATGAGAGCCTTTCGCGGATGACAGGATGATTTGCCCTCACCATGCCCACATAGTGTTCCTCGAACAATACCTGTTGATGGATGGTTCCTTCGAACTCCTCGAAATATCCCACCGCCAGATCCACGTCGCCGGATTCGAGTGCCACGCCGCGCATCCGCGAGGGAGGCACTTGAACGGTATGGATATTCACCGACGGCGCTTCACGGGCTATCAATTCGAGCAGTTTGGGCAAGAACACCGTCTGCCCCAGATCGCTGAGAAAGATGCGAAACGTGCGGTCCGCGGTCATCGGATCGAAACCCAGCTGCCGCTCGATGGCGTGGTGGACTTCACTTAATGCGTGGCGAATGGGACCGGCCAGCGCCTCGGCGCGGGGCGTCGGCGCCATCCCCTCGTTGGTACGTACAAACAACGGGTCATCCAGCAACTCTCGCAGTCGATTGAGCTGTTTGCTCACCGCGGGCTGCGTCAGATGTAAATTGGACGCCGCCACTGTTACGCTGCGCGTATGGAAGATTGCATCGAATACGTGCAATAAATTGAGATCCAGCCGATTAAAGCTCATAACTCACCCCTTGCCCGCATACTACCGCCGTCGCGTGCGCCTCGCACCTTTCAAATCGGCAATTTGGTTTTCGACTCCCTGCACATTATGTCGATCCTCTATGGCGGGTATATCGAGTTTTCATTAGACCCGCACCATAGGCCGACGTAATGTCACGAGCCAAATGAGCGGCACCACATTTCTGCATTTTATCAATAATTCCTTCGTGGCCTCGACACCGGAGCGGTATTTCGATAAACACTCTCCCGTCGATGGCAGCTTGCTCGGCAGCATCGCGGAAGGCGGCGCGCCGGAGGTCGATGCCGCGGTACGGGCGGCACGTGCGGCGCTGCAGGGTCCGTGGGGGCGCATGAGCCTCGCGCAGAGAACTGAGATGCTGCATGCCGTCGCTCGTGAGATCGATCGCCGCTTCGATGATTTCCTCGATGCCGAAGTCGCCGATACCGGAAAGCCTCGGTCCATTGCCTCGCATGTAGACATCCCGCGGGGCGCGGCCAATTTCCGCGTCTTTGCGGATGCCGTCAAAAATGCGCCCACCGAATTCTTCGAAATGACAACGCCGGAGGGACGCAAAGCCTTCAACTACTCGGTGCGTGCGCCCAAGGGCGTCATAGCGGTGATATGCCCGTGGAACCTGCCCTTGTTGCTCATGACCTGGAAAGTCGCACCGGCGCTTGCGTGCGGCAACACGGTGGTCGTCAAGCCCTCGGAGGAAACCCCCGGAACCGCGACTCTGCTCGGCGAAGTCATGCAAACCGTGGGCATGCCGCCGGGAGCCTATAACGTGGTGCACGGCCTGGGCGCCGATTCGGCGGGTGAACACCTGACCCGACACGCCGGCGTCGATGCAATCACCTTTACCGGCGAAAGCGCCACCGGCTCGGCCATCATGAAAGTGGCGGCGGACGGTATTCGACCGGTGTCCCTGGAACTCGGCGGCAAGAATCCGGGGATCGTATTCGCAGACTGCGATTTCGAAGCCGCCGTTGCCGGCATCGCGCGCGCTTCATTTTTGAATACCGGCCAGATCTGTTTGGGGACCGAGCGTGTCTATGTAGAGCGGTCGATTTTTGATGAGTTTGTCGCTGCGCTCAAGGTCAAGGCAGAAACCATGCGGCCCGGCCATCCATCCGACAAGGCCACGGGCATCGGCCCGCTGATCAGCTTGGCGCACCGTGACAAGGTCTTGCGCTATTACAACCGCGCCATGGAAGACGGTGCGACCTTGATTTGCGGCGGTGGCATACCGCGGATGCCGGACTCCTTGATCGGCGGCGCTTGGATTCAACCGACCATCTGGACCGGATTGGCCGAGGACTCAGTGGTCGTGCGCGAGGAGATTTTTGGCCCCTGCTGTCACATTCGACCGTTCGATGACGAGGATGAGGTGGTTCGCCTCGCGAACGACACGCCGTATGGACTGGCAGCGACCATTTGGACCCGCGATGTGGGCCGTTCGTTTCGGCTCGGCACTTCGATCACGGCAGGCATCATCTGGATCAATTCCTGGTTTTTGCGCGATTTGAGAACTCCCTTCGGCGGCTCGAAGCAATCGGGCATTGGACGCGAAGGCGGCGTGCACTCGCTCGAGTTCTACACCGAGCTGCGTAATGTGTGCGTTGCAACCTGACTGAACCCTGATGGCGCTACCGATGCGAGAACAGTCCTACCGATTGGCCACCTATGTTCGCGGCAATGACCAACCACGTGCCGGCATCGTCGTGGACGATGCGCTGCTGGATGTGGAAAGCCTGTTGGCGAAAAGTGCAGCGAAATCCTCGGGCCCACCGCCCACCCAGGTGCTGCAAGTGCTCGAAAAGTGGCAGCAGATCCATCCCCTTCTTCAGCAGGCGGCGCGCGACGCGCGCAGCGGCAAGTCCGGCGGCCCTCACACGACTCCCGCGCGCGACGTACGATTCTTGGCGCCCATTTTGTACCCAGGCACGATCTTCTGCGCCGGCGCCAATTACCGCGATCATGTCGCCGAGATGTCCAAGGCCATGAACCTCCCGGCTGAGCCTGATCCTCATGAAGTCGGTCTCAAGCCATGGCATTTCATCAAGGCATCGGCCGGATGCGTGCGCGGAACCGGCGAACTGATACGGCTGCCGCCCTATTCCAAGAAAGTGGACTGGGAAGCCGAGATTGCAGTCATCATCGGACGCGAATGCCGGAGTGTCAGCACGGAACAGGCCATGGGATTCGTTGCGGGACTCAGCATCGTGAACGATTTATCCGCGCGCGATCACCTCAAGCGCCCCGGCGTAGCGGTCGATTCGCCGTTTCACTTCGATTGGGTAAGCCAGAAATGTTTCGATGGCGCGCTTCCATTCGGCCCCTGGATATGTCCCATCGACGACATCGATGACATCGAGAATCTCGGGATTCGTCTTTGGGTGAACGAGGAACTGATGCAGGACTCCTCGAGTTCGAACATGATTTTCTCGGTCGCGGAACAGATTGCGCACTTGAGCACGCGGCTTACGCTGCGGCCCGGAGACGTGATTGCGACAGGAACTCCCGCGGGCTGCGGCACGCCGCGCGGAGTATTCCTGAAGGCCGGTGACCGGGTGAAAATCAGCGTGGACCATCTGGGAACGCTGATCAACGATTTCGGCGATTGAGGCCTGAGGGACACATCCCATGACCGAAGATACCCGTCACTGGAGCTGCTATACGACGCCGCCGGCCCGTTCACTCGAGATATTTGAAGACGCGCGGCCGCGCTGCCCGGTGGCGCACAGCGGCGAGCACGATGGCTTCTACATGCTTTTGAAATACGCCGACGTCAAGAACGCCATGGCGGACAACCAAACGTTCTCCTCGGAACCCCAGGTGTTGCGTCCCATGTTGCCGCGCAAACCGATTCCGGCGCTCGAGATGGATCCGCCCCGCCACGGCACATGGCGTGCGCTCTTTAGCGCCGCGATTACCGCGAAGACACCCCGGGAGATGGAACCCTTCGTGCGCTCGGACATCAACGCCCACATCGATGCCTTTATCGAAAAGGGTGCCTGTGACATCGTCGCCGAGCTCGCAGAACCCGTGCCCGCCGAAACAATTTGCCGGCTCGTCGGTATCGATGACGCACTCGTTCCGGCGGTACGCAAGGCCGCCATCGAAATGTTCGCAGCTCAGGGCGATCCCGAGGAGTTTGGGCGAAAGCAGGCGGCATTTGCAGCGGTCAGCGTCACTGAAATCCACGAGCGGCGCGCGCGGCCACGCGAGGATTACCTTACCCGCCTGGCCAACACGGAAGTCGAGGGACGCCGCCTCGACGACAATGATTTTGTGGTGCTGTTGGCCGCGTTCCTTGGCGCCGGGCACCACAGCACGACCTCAGCCATGGCCAGCCTGATCAACGAAGTGTTCTCGAGACCGGCCGTGCGCGACTTGCTGCGGAACGAGCCCGGCAAGATTCCGCTTGCGGTCGAGGAGACGCTTAGGTTACGGCCGCCGTTTTTTGGATTCTTTAGAAGAGCCACCAAACCGGTATCGATCTCGGGCACAGAAATACCGCAGGGATGCGACGTCTACATGGGCTGGGCCGCCGCCAATCGCGACCCGACGGCATTTGAAGCGCCCACGGAATTCAATATGCAGCGGCCGCAGAACCGTCATTTGACCTTCGGATACGGTATTCATTCATGTCCGGGATCAGCGCTTGCGCGGATGGAGCTGCGCGTCTTGCTCGAAGAGCTGTTGCGCCGCACGCCTGATTTGAAAGTCCACACCGATGCACCGGTTTATCAATTTGGAGGAGGCGACTACTCCTATCTGCCGGCGCTTGCGGTCACCTTCAGCGCCGGAATACGCGAATCATAGAACTACTACAAATAGAGGCCTCCAATGTCGTTAGCTACTCAATTCATCAACGTAAGTCCGGTCGATGAGTCTGCGCCAGGACGTTCCTCACCTGTTCCGGGCGCACCCCTATTGAGGAGCATTGTGTCGGCGGCAAGCGATCTCGTACCCGTATTGCGCGAGCGAGCGCAAGCGACGGAGGCGGCTCGAAGAGTGTCCAGCGAGACCATGCAGGATTTTCGCCAGGCCGGCATTTTTAGGCTCATGCAACCCGCCCGCTACGGAGGTTACGAGTACGGCTTTACGGCGTTCATTGATGTCATCAGCGAATTGGGCCGGGGCTGCACCTCCTCAGCGTGGTGTTGCGCCATCGGATCGATCCATCAGTGGTTGATCGCCGGCTTCCCCGAGCAAGCGCAGGACGATGTCTGGAAATCGAACCCCGATGCTTTTGCGTGCGTGTCTTATGCCCCCACGGGAGCTACGCAGATCGTAGACGGCGGCTATCTCATCAATGGCCGCTGGCAGTATGTGTCCAATGCGGACAATTCAGAATGGATCATCGTCGGCGCGCAGTTCCCGTCCGCGGATAAAAACGCGCCCGCCGAGCCCGGATTTCTCCTTGTGCCACGGTCCGAATGGCTCATCGAGGACAACTGGCATGTCGCGGGGCAAGCAGGCACCGGCTCGAAGACCATTTCCATAGAAACGCCGACCTTCGTCCCCGGCCACAGAAAATTGACCATAGCGCAGGCAGCCTCCGGCGCACCACCAGGCAGTTCAGTCAACGCGAACCGAATCTATCGAATTCCATTCCTATCCGCGCTGCCGGTATGTCTGGTATCGCCTTTACTGGGCACGGCACTCGGCGCCGTGGAGGAATTCATCAATTTGTGCAGCGTTCGCGTGACGCGGGGCGCAGTGGGCGGCGGCGGCAATCGCCTGAGCGAATTCTTTCCGGTCCAATCCAAGCTTGCCGAGGCTTCGGGCCTGGCCGATGCCGCTCGGCTGCTGATTACTCGCGACACGGCTGAAGTGGAGCGAATAACCATGCAAGGGCAGCCCCTTAGCGTCGATCAGCGCATCCGTAATCGCCGCGATCACGCGTTTGCCGCTCGTCTGGCCAGAGACGCCGTCGACACCTTATTCTCTGCCGTCGGCGGCGCCGGCTTGGGACTCGATCAACCCATTCAACGGATGTGGCGCGACTCCAATGCCATCGTACGTCACATTACTTTGAACTGGGACGCGGTGTCTTCCATGGTGGGGCAGCATTTGCTGGGCCTCACGCCGAAGGGTCAATACTGAATGTAGGCGAGGAGGATGCATGTATTCCTGGACGCTAATCACCGGCGACGTACCGCAAACCTCCGATGCGCGATCCTTTCGGCAATCCCTGGCGTCGTTCCCTACGGGGGTTTGCCTGGTGACCACCGTATCGCCAGACGGCAAACGTGAGGGTATGACCATCAATTCGTTTGCTTCGGTCTCCCTGACGCCGCCACTCATACTCTGGAGCATTCGCGACGATGCGCGCAGTGCGGACGCCTTCATCGGCGGCCCGCATTTCATTTTGAGCGTTTTGGCGTGCTCGCAGCGTGCATTGGCCATTCACTTCGCCCGGCCGGCACTGGACAAATTCGCCGACTGGTCGAACGACTTCGAGGAAGGCATCGGCGGTTGTCCTAGGCTGCGGGAGAGCGCCGCGACCTTTGAATGTAGGACGTATTCGCGCTACCAAGAGGGAGATCACACCATTCTTTTGGGCCGCGTCGAGAGCCATTCAAAAACATCGGCTCTGCCCTTGGTGCTGCACATGGGCGAAATGGGTTCGTTGTCGGACCTTGCGAAAACCCTTTGAATTCGAGTTTTATTAGCCCATCTCGGTTCGCAATGCATCGAGACCCTGCACGAAGATGCGCACGTCCACATTGCAAGCGACGAACTGATAGCCCCAGTCAAGATAGCGCTTGGCATCGGGAACTGACGTGGCCAGAATGCCGGCGGCCTTTCCGGCGGCTCGTATGGGTCCAACCGCCGACTTGATGGCCGCCTGCACGTCGGCATGACCGGGATTGCCGAGATACCCCATGGAGGCCGACAAGTCCGCGGGTCCGATGAAGACGCCATCGACGCCGGACACATCGGCGATCTGCTCAATCTGTCCCAGCGCTTCTCCGGTCTCTACCTGCACCAACACACAGATCTGCTCCGCGGCGGTTTTCAGATAATTGCTCGTGCGCCCGAAATCGTTGGCGCGAGTCGTTCCCGAAACGCCCCGCCGGCCATCGGGGGGATAGCGGCAACTTTGTACGGCTCGATGCGCCTCTTCGGAGGTTTGCACGAAGGGCAACAACACCGTTTGCGCTCCAATATCCAATATGCGCTTTATCAGTACAGGATCGTTCCACGCCGGCCGCACGACGCAAGAGGCCGGCCCGCTATTCGCCGCTTGCAGCAGAGGCAACAGCCCGGCAATTTCCACCGGGGAGTGTTCCGAATCGAACAAAATCCAATCGAATCCGGATTTTCCCAATATTTCCGCGGCAATCGGGCTGCAAAAGGTGCTCCAAATACCGAGTTGCCGGCGGCCTTCGCGCAGTGCGCTCTTAAAAGCGTTGTGTGGTAACGCCATGGCGTCACACGAACTGCACGGCGACACTGCCGAGCGGCCCAAAATCGGCATGCACTGTGTCGCCTTTTTGCGCCCACAAAGGCCGGGTAAACGAGCCCGATAGCATCATGTGCCCCGGTTCCAGCGTGACGTGGAAAGGCGCCAGCTTATTGGCCAGCCAAGCGATCGCCATCGCCGGGTGGCCGAGCACGCCTGCTGCGAGACCGGTCTCCTCGATTTCCCCATTTCGATAAAACAAGGCACCCACCCACCGAAGATCGACATCCTGCGGCCGCACCGGTCGGCCACCGAGCACCAAACCCGCGGCCGCGCCGTTATCGGCGACGGTATCGAAAATTTTTCGAGGATTCTGTACGCGCGCATCGATGATTTCGATGGACGGCACAATGTAGTCTGTGGCACGCAGCACATCGATCAAGCCGACATTAGGCCCCTTCAAAGGCTCCTTCAATATGAAGGTCAATTCGGGTTCCACCCGCGGTACGCAGAAATCCGCATGTCGCACCTTGGCCCCATCGTGTATCAGCATGTCGTCGAACAAATGGCCATAATCCGGTTCGTCGATTTGCGAGGAGGCCTGCATCGCCTTGGAGGTCAGTCCGATCTTGTGGCCGATGAGCCTCGAGCCGCCCGCCACTTTTAGGTCGGCCATGGCGGAGGAGATCGCGTAAGAATCCGAGATCTCGATGGACGGGAAAGTGGTGGACAGCTGCAGGCAGGGTTTTTTTGTGCGGTGTGCCTGAACCAGACTATCAATGGCCTGTTTGCGCTGATCTTCAGTCATCATAAAACTATTCTCGACATTGGATTTTTGGCTCTACCTCGAGATTATCCCTCGCTTTTTGTTCGCCGCTTGGTCGACTCCGGTCGCTCGAATTTGCGGCTCATATGTCCCAGCCCTTCCTGATCGCCCCGCTCGAACATCCAACTATAGCCGCCTGGGGGATTGGCCAGAATCTCCCAAGCGTTATCGTCGCAGTCCCAGAAGTAGAAACTGTACGTGCCGTGCTGCACCGCCGGCTTGCTGATTTTATGAAGTTTCCATTTTTCCGCATCCCGCACCACGAGCCGATGGGCCTCGTCCACGTCATCCTCGGTCTCGACATCCACTCCGTTATGGTTGAGGAAAGTCATTTCGCTTTTCTTTCCTTCCATCACCTGCACGACGGCGTAAATATTGTTTCCGCCCAGCCGGATCCACAGCGATATTTTCGCCGGCCGTATGACCTCGAACCCCATGAATTCCTCATAAAACCTTCGCGTGAAATCCAGATCCTTGCTCTCCAGTGTTCCATGCGACAGGAACTTGAGATTGAGTGTCGATTCTTTTTTCGCCGGCCTCGGCTGTTCGGCCTTTCCGGTTTCGGTCATAGTTTCGCTCATAAAGACCCCCGTGAGTTGTTCACAATTCCGGATCGCCCGCGGACATCCAATTCCACATTCGCTGCAGCATCGATCGAAGGTCGATGGCCCGATCGCGCACTTCCTCCGCGGTGAATACCAGCGGCTCCACTCCGGTGTTCAGCACCGCCAATTCGATCCTCGCCGCATCTTCCAGATACCAGGCCAGCGCCACGGCCTCCTCGAGCGACTCGCCCGCGGTGACGGCGCCATTGCCGCGCATTACTATTGCCCGCGCCCCGCCCATGCGTCCAGCCAGGGCGGCGGCACTTGCGTCGTCGCGTACGAGACGCGGGTCCGAGTGCAGCGGCGGGCACGGAGCAAAGTAGGCGCCGAATCCATGCAATGCTCGAGGCGTTCGTCCAAGTGCAGAGAGCGCCATGACATGGGGGGACTGAAATCTTACAACCCCCCCCACTTCCGCCCGCAGCCTGTAGATGTGCTGATGCGCAATGACTTCGGGCAATGCGCCCGCCGGCAGCTTGCCGGTGGTCGCCACAATAACCGGCGCATCTTCGGGCGCGACCAACCCGAGAGGCTTGGGCGGGCTGACCAGAAACTGGTGCACCCCTAGACGCGCGCTGCAATGGCCGTATGCGTGCACCAGCCCGGCTTTGGCAAGCGCGCGGGCCGCCACCCGGACACGGGCCGCAACGGCGGTCGAGTCGCTGCCCGCCGCATCAGGCATCGACTGTTTCCGCAAAACTTTTGGCGCCCTCGAATTCCGGGATATCCGGCTTGGAACCCCATGCGCAGAAGGAAGTGCTTGCCGCGGGGAACTGCCGCGGCCGATGGGCCGCCTCATCCGTGATGTGGCTGACGCCGCAGGAGTATTCGTAGATCATCTCATCGGGCCCATCGAAATACAGAAACATCGCGCCTGAGGTGGGATGACGGCCGGGTCCGAAGCGCACCTTGACGTTCTGCTCACGCAGGAAGTAGTACGAACGCATGATATCGTCGATGCTTTCGACCTGATGATTGATGTGTTGAACTCCGGTCCGCGCCGAGGGAAACAATGCCATTCTGTGATGCACGGGATCGATACGCAAAAGTGGAGCCTCGCCGATCCAATCGCTGACGCGTGCATTGCAAAGTGTGGTCCAGAATTCCTCATCCTTGCGCGGCGAAATGGAATGCAATCCGATATGGGAAAAGCCGGTGATGCCGGCGTCGCGTGACGGGAAGTAGCGGCGGCCGCTGTGAGCCGGCCGAACGATGAGTTCGATGGTATTGCCGCTGGGATCCGCAAACACGATGGCCGCAGCCACCCAGCGTTGCTCGCATTCGCCGCGTGTCGCCGCTTTGACGATGTACCCGGAATTGTCCAGTTCCGCCCCGGCAGCATCGAGTTCCGCCAGCGATCCGAGTTCGAACGCCACCACATGATCGCGCGCGTCGCCTTTGGTATATACCAGAGTATGGTCGCGGTTGTCGGAGCGCATATAGGCGCTGCCGCCGTCGCGGCGTACCAATTCCAGGCCGAGGACCTTGGTGGCGTAGCGCACCGCATCGTCGAGGTTCGAAGTGCCCAAGCGCACGTAGCGAATATCTTTTAGAGAAATCATCGTCCTCGCTCCTTGGCGCCCGGGCCCTCAATTTCCGCTAGGTTCACGACATTACGGTCCGCAAACACCATCGTCGAATGAAAACTCGACATACATTTCATCCACTAGCGACATATGGTGTGCACCAACCGGGTGAAATGTGGCGGCGCAGCATTGTATTTACTAAGATCGAACTGACGGATTCATCCCTTCACGATGTGCCGAAACATAATTCGGCGGCCTTCTGCGTCCATTTCGGCTTTGAATGTGAAACGATCCTTCAGCACGTTGGCTCGGATGGCCGCCGGCCGCGCACTGATAGTCAACGCCACTTTGGCGGGATCGGGCGAGGCATTGAAGTAGAATTTCAACAATGAATGTATCCGCTGGCTTGGCGAGTTGCGAGACTAGATCGCGGATCTTAAAAAAACCAATTACCTGAGGAAATGACGGCAATGCTTGCCTGGAATGGCTCGCTAGTCCCTCGGCACCATGATGTTGAGCGGTTGACGGTATTCGCCCGAGGGGCTGAGCCGTTGGCCGGCAACGAGGAAATGCGCACAGCCTGGGGGGACTCAGAGGCTGGACGCCAACTGCTGCCTTTACGTTGGCGTCCAGCCTCTGAGTCCCCCCCAGGCCGTGTGACGGGTCACATCACCGTGCCGAGGTCTAGTTCGCCCCGGACGACTCCGCCTCGTGGCGCAGGAAAGCCAACACCAACGTTTCCGCCTTGCGCGGAGCGGCCAGGCTCAAGCTGCCATTGAACACCTTGTGAATGAGGCCAGAGCGCCAGGAGTCGAACACCGCCGGATTGATATAGGACTTGCGGCAAACGGCGGGAGTATTGCGCAACTTTGCGGCAACCTCTTTGACCACGTCGGCTATCAGGCTTTTCAAAGCGCGCTCGCTCGCAGGTTCCGGCAGCGGCGTGCGTGCGAGCAGAGTGATGGCATGCAGGGTCGCGCCCCAGGTACGAAAATCCTTGGCGGTAAAATCATCTCCCATCGCTTCACGCAGATAGTCGTTGACCTGCCCCGAGTCGATGGGGCACCGCTTGCCGTCGTCGTCCACGTATTGAAACAGGTGCTGTCCGGGAATTTCCTGGCAGCGCCGCACGATCTGCGCAATCCGCCTGTCGTCGATATGAACTTCGTGCTGTACGCCGCCTTTACCGCGAAAATTCAAGACCGCGCGCCCGTCGCGGATGAAGCTGACGTGGCGATTGCGCAGCGTCGTCAGTCCGAAGCTCTTGTTGTCGCGGGCATATTCGGTGTTGCCGATACGCACCCGCGTCGCATCGAGAATGCTGACCACCACCGCCAGCACCTTTTCGCGTGGCAGGCCGGGCAGCGCCAAGTCTCGCTTGAGCTTGCGGCGCAGCTTCATCAGCGCCTCGCCGAACGCTACCATGCGGTCGAACTTGGCGCTGTCGCGCACTTGCCGCCATTCAGGATGGTAGCGGTACTGCTTGCGGCCGCGCGCATCGCGCCCCGTCGCCTGCAGATGGCCACGCGCCTTTGCCGAGATCCAAACATTGCGGTAAGCGGGCGGTATCGCGAGGCTCGCGATGCGCTTGAGTTCCTTGGCGGCGGCGAGTCTGCGATTCTCCGGAGTCAGGTAGCGAAAACCCTTACCCGCGCGCAACCGCCGGATACCCGGCTCGGCGTCCGACACATAGATGAGGCCGGCCTCCACCGCCATCTGCGCCGCTTCGGCAGCGACGCCGGTGAGATTGCCAGCCGTGGATGGGTATTTCAGATTCATGGCGTCGGAATTCTTAGCGAATCTCAAGTCCTTGCGCTAGAGACGTTCTCTGACAAACCTGTAGGAATACACGATATCCGATCATTCAAGCGGGCTGATCTGGAACCTCGCGATTTTGTGACGCAATTCTGTGACGCGTTAGAGAGAATCTGCCGCAGCAGCACAACGCCCCAGGACGGCCGGTCCGCGGGCCTGGATTCTGCCCGCATTCTGTTCAATTCGAATCAGAGTTCGGGTACGGCGCAGCCTTCGGTGCGTGCGGTTTTCGATGCGTGCAGTTTTCGGTGTGCCGACCTATGCCACTTTGCTGCGCGCGGGCCAGCCGGCGGCTGCCGTCGATTCATTGCCCAGGACCTTTGCAAGGTCGCCGAGCAAGCCAGCAAGCTCGCCGGCCATCAGCGCGAAGTCGATGTCGAATTGTTCCGCCGGATCGAGTTCGTCTCCCTCCGGCACATCCTTGGCCATCTCCAGGAACTCCAACCGCTTGACTTGCAGCTTGTCGGTCAGCACGAACGATACTCGGTCGTTCCATGTCAATCCAAGGCGTGTCGGGTATTTCCCCGACGCAAGATGCGCCTGAATATCCTTACCGTCGAGAGGATGGCGGGTGTAGCGGATGACGGTCTTGGACTTATCCGCCGTTTGCAGTTCCAAATCATCATCGATCGAAAATCGCGCGGGCGCCTCGCCGCGCAGCAGCCACGATGCCATCGCGGCCTGCGGTGAGCGCTCGGTCTCGACCATGAGCGGCGCGAAGCTGCCGAGAGCATCGCCCAAGGCCTCGACGACGGACTCGGCTCGGGGAATTCCCGGGGCATCCACGGCGAACCAGCCCGCCTGGGGATCGATCCACGCGCGCGTGACGCGGCGCCGGGTCAACGCCCGCGCGCGCAATTCATCGGCCACGCGCGCGCGCAGATCGCGCATTTGTTTGCGCCCGACGGGAAAGCCCTGCTCTTCGGCCAATATTTCCGCGCGCTCTTGGGCAACCTGCCGGACGATCGATCCGGGAAGCAGCTTCTGATTTTCGCCGAGCGCGATCATGTGCTGCTGATTGACGGTATGCAGCAAGCGGCCGCCGCTGGTGACGGGCACCCAGCCGCGGCAGGACATTTCGAATGGCCCGCAGGGCTGCAGAGTGCGGGCGGCCAGCTGGCCCTCGAGTTCCGCAGCGGACGGCGACCATTCTGCGGGCAGGCGATGGAAAACGAGGTTCTTGAACAGCATCGGCGGCACCCGCGCAAAAGGAAGCGCGGATTATATTGAGGGTGCGCCAAGACGCAACCGAAGCTTGCTATCGCCGGTCAACCACAATGGGATGTCCTGCGTTGTGTTGACAGAGGATAGAATATCCTCCTCAATGCTCAAGGAGCATCCGACATGAACACCCGCTGGAAGTTGGCAGCCGTCCTAGGCTGCGCCCTGTTGTCCACCTTGCTCGGCTCGCGCGCCAGTCTCGCCGACGCGCCGTCGCCGCCCCCGGGGGAGCCTGGCATGTGGCAGAAGCACGAATACTCGTTCACATTCCTGGGCTTTACCTCGACGTATTCCTGTGATGGTCTGGCCGACAAGCTCCGGGTGCTGCTGATCGCCTCCGGAGCCCGGCCTGATGCAAAGGCGCGGGCGGGCGCATGTGCGTCCGGATTCGGCCGCCCGGATAAGTTTGCGCGCGCCGATCTGACCTTCTATACCCTAGCGCCCTGGCTGACCGCTGCGGCTCCCGGCGCACCGCCGATTAACGGTGTTTGGCAGCCGGTATCGCTGGCAGATCGCTCGCCGCGGGAACTGAGCCGGGGGGATTGCGAACTGGTGGACCAGTTCCGCACCGCGGTACTCCCGATGTTTACCACGCAAAACATCGACAATCGCACCACCTGTGTGCCGCACCAGCTCTCCGGAACCGTCATCAATCTAAAGTTCCAATCCTTCACCGCACCGCCGAGCCGCCCGCGCACGGCGCAGACTCAGTAGGGTTGAAACTACTACCTCGGCACCCTGATGTTAACCGGTTAGTTTAGCATTCGCCCGACAGGCTAAGACGCTAGCCGGCAACAGGAGAGCAGTTGCCGGCTAGCGTCTTAGCCTGCCGGGCGAATTCTCGTACCGATCAACATCACGGCGCCAAAGGCAACTCGAACTGCTCCGGCTGCGCGGTGATGTACCTCGGCCCAGTGCGCGCGGTCAGGGGGGATAAGAGGCTGGACGCCAACTGCTGCCTTTACGTTGGCGTCCAGCCTCTTATCCTCCCTGACCCTGTGAACCGGTCAACATCACCGTGCAGAGGTCTAGACCGCTGACTTACCGGCGCCCTGGCCGACGCGCTTTTCGCGTATATACCGTTCGTCGGTAATCTCGATTACGGCCTGCTTGCCCGTCGCGCCCACATCCTTACGAGCCTGGAGCGATTGGTCAGCGAATCGCTCGCGTTCGGCGGCGCTGACGCGCTTGATCGCCGGCTTGTCGTAGAAGGCGGTCAGGTAGCTCGCAACCGCGCCCGCGGCGATCTGCTCCGTGAAAAAGCCCAGGCGCAATGCGTGAACGATACGGCCGTTATCGATGCCCGCGACCGAGTACAAGCGGTATACGCTGAAAATATCGAGATTGGGCAAGGTCTCCGGATCGAAGGGCTCCTCCGCCAGCGACAATTGAATCGCGAACCAGCGCGACGCCTGATCGTCTTCCACTTCGAGCTGCGTCAACGAACGAATCGTCTGAGTTGACTCGATACTGGGCGCTCCTTTGCTCGGCAGATCTACCTGACGCGAAGCCGGCGCAGAAACGGGGGCTCGCGCGAGAGCAGGCGCTGACGCCAGAGCGGCCGCTTTCTGTTGCGGCGTAATCCGGAGCGGAGCAACCGGGACCACCGCGGCGGCGCTCGGCGCCTTCGTCGCCGCAGCAGGTATAAGTAGTGCGGCAGGCTTGACGGCGGCCTCGACCACTGCTTTTACCATCGGTTTTTCGGCTGGCTTTTCGGCCGGCCTTTCAGCGATCGGTTGCGAAGCAGCCGTCTTTGCCCGCAGCGCTGCAATCGTCCGCAAGTCATCGGCGTCCGCCGTTGCCGTGAGAGCACTGGGAAAAATGTCCCGTACCTTCGGGAGTGCGGCGTCCGCCTCATCCTCAGTGGCGAAGGATCCAAGCCGCAAGCGATAACGCGGGCGCCCGTCCTCGATGCGCTGCATCTGATACACGTGGGTGTTCCCAAGGCCGGCGATTCCCTTGGCCGGCAGATCGATGGGAGCGTACGAAGCACTCAGATTGATCACAAAGGGTCCCGGTCCACCGAGTCGGGCCTTTTCCGGTAATGGCGCTAGTAAATCATCAATGTTCAAATTCCAAATATCCTCGCTCGAAGGCGTATTTGTAGTCTCAGCCATATTTCTTTCCGGGGCGGGTGGGGTTGCGTGACGATACTGGCGAAGCGCGCCTCGCGAAACCGTGACGGGCGTCTCCCTGCGGCGACAAAGACGTTTTATGTCAAGCGGAGCGTGGCCGAACAACTGGGACGTTATGTCCTCTCACCGGCACAAAGGTCCTACGCCTACAGACGCTCACCGGCGCTCGAGTGAGACTGTTGACATGAAAATAGGTGTGAATCTTTGGTTCCGACTCCGTCCGGCGATCCTGCCGGCCGCAGTACTATGCGCCATCGGCGGCGCATTTCCCGCGCCGAGTGGTGCCGCGGACCTCGACTCGCAGGCATCCCAGAACTCACAGGAGTCTCAAGCGGCGCCGCCGGCTGCAGGCGTGCCTAAAGCGAACCTTGATATGTCGGGCCGCGCCCGTGTCGGCAAGGCTTCTTTTTATGCGAAGAGTTTTGGCGGCAAGAAAATGGCCGACGGTACGCCCATGCAGCTCAAAGGAAATAATGCAGCGAGCAAGACACTGCCGCTGGGTACCACTGCGATGGTGACGAATCTCGAGACCGGGCGTACGGCCATCGTTACGATTCGCGATCGAGGGCCCTATGTGAAGGGCAGGATCGTCGATCTGTCACCGTCAACCGCGCAAAAAATAGGGCTCCAACCGAAAGAAGGAGTGACCAAGGTCGAAGTTGCTCCGCTCGAGGTGCCGCTGCCTGACGGCAGTCTGAAAGCCGGCGGCCCGTATCCCGATCCGAAAAAGGACCGCCGAACGTCCGTCGCGAAAAATAACTCAGATCACATCTATATCTCGGCACCATGATGTTGACCGGTTGACGGTATTCGGCCGAGGGCACCCAATCTGCTGCTCATTCGGTGGTGATCTACATCCTGCGCGGTGATGTACCTCGGCCCAATGCGCACAGCCTGGGGGGACTCAGAGGCTGGACGCCAACTGCTGCCTTGACGTTGGCGTCCAGCCTCTGAGTCCCCCCAGACCGTGTGACGGGTCAACATCACCGTGCAGAGGGACTATGCGAATGTCGGCATGTCGGCACTGGCCGAATCGCGCCCCAACTCGCCGAAGCGGCGCGCGAGTTCCACGATCAATTTCGAGCGCAGCGCATCCCGGCCGGCGGAATCCGGAGCAAGCAGGCGCAATTCCAAAGTAATCGATGCAGCGTCCATCTTGGTCAGAAAGCAGCCTATCACGGCTTTTTCTCCGGCCTGCTCCGCGGCGATGCCGGCCGCCAGCTTCCGGGCCGCGTCTTGATCGGCATTTCTGCTCAAACGAATCGTGATGGTGATGGGCCACGGCGCAAACGTGGAGTTCAGGTTGATGATCACCTGGCTGGCTGCGCTGCTGTTCGGAAGCACGATCAAATGGCCGGCGGGCGCACGCAAGGTCGTGTATCCCAGCGATATCAATTCCACCGTCCCTATGTCGTTTCCTGTCGGCGTAGCGACCTGCAGCGTGTCGCCCAGGCGAAACGGCCTATAGATGGTGATCGCTATGCCTGCCACCAGGTTTCCCAGCGTGCTCTGAGCCGCGAGTCCTATGACCACCGACGCGACGCTTGCGCCCGCCAGCAGCGCCGTACCCATCGATCGCAAAGCCGGAATGAGATGCGCATACAGGATCACCATGACCACCCAGATCAGCGCCGTGCAGATCTGCTGCAGGAAGCTGATGCTGGTGCGGTCGAGGTGGCCGTTACGGGTCATCGCGGCGTGAACGGCCGCGCGCAGCGCCTTGGACAGGAGCATGGCCAGAACCACGAAAATAACCAGATAAGCCAGTGCGCCCCACAAGGTGCCGGGCTGCACGAATGACAGTACGTCGTGTTCGTCAGTCTTCAGAACGTCCATAACTGGCTCCTGCCCGGGTTCGCCGCGTCAACCTCGCGGCCGGGCAAAGCCGAGTACTTCGCCGGCGATCAAGTCGAGCATCTGCGCTACACGCGGCGCCTGGCAGGCGCCCTCCTCGTCGAATACCGCTTCCGCCGAATTGATGGCGGCACCTAACGGCGTCGGCCAGCCGCGCAATGCATGCACGATGTCGCGCAAGGCGCCGAGCGTGTTCACCGCGCCGGGCCACCCAGCCGCCGTTGCGATGCACCCGACCGCGCGGCCGCTGAAGTACGGCCGCACATCTGTGCGCAGATCTTCCGCATAATCCAAAACGTTCTTGACCAGGCCGGAGATGCTGCCGTGATAACCCGGCGAGCCCAAGATGATGCCGTCGGCCAAAGCGAGTTCCGCCACCAAGTCGCGGGCCGCATCGCTGCGCTCCGGATTATCGGGCTGATACAGTGGCAGCTGCAGCGAGGAGCCGCTGATGAGCTTGGTTCTCGCGCCCGCCCGTTGCGCGGCCTCGAGCACGTATCGCATGGCCCTTTCAGTCGAGGAATTGGCGCGCAATGTCCCGCCGACGGCGACGATGTATGGTGAGATCAAGGGTCTACCCTCAGTTTATCGAATAAAAAAAGCCGGCATAAACGCGATCCTACACGGTATAGGCTGCCTTGATCAGGGCGCCGCGGCGGCCCCGCGTGCAGTTAACGGCGGCTTGGCAAACCGAAGAAAGGGTATCAGCAGCAGGGTGCTACGTTCGCGTTTATGGGGTCGCCGCTTCGACCTCCATCGCGCTGGGTTCGTTGTGCCGCGGGCTTGTCCGATCCTACTTGAAGCGCTCCGTCAGATTCTTATGGGCTTCCGCCAAGTTCGCCGACAGATGCTTGAGCTGCTCGATCAGCTGGTGCTGCTCGCCTTGCGGAAGTTCGGCGAACAATTTGCGCAGCGGCACGAACATCATGGGAAGCAATTGACGCACCAGCTGCTCTCCCTGTGGGGTGATGCGCAGAACCATGCGCCGCCGATCCTGCACGCTGAGCACCCGGGTGATGAGGTCGCGGCTCACCAGAACATCACTGATGCGCGACATGTTGGCGGCACTTTGCCCCGCACGCGCGCACAGATCGCTCGGATGTGCGGCACCTTCGGGCTGCGAAAACAAGACGGTCAGCACGCGAAACTCGGCTTCGGCCAAGCCGAAGGGCCTGATCTGCTGCTCGAACATGGCCGACATCTCACGGCCTACATGCAGCATCAGCCGGCACAGCAACACTTCGGTGAGCGGCACGTCCGGCAGCCGTGTGCTCAGGGCAAGCAGATTCGCCTCCAATTTGTCGAATGGGAAATCTGCAGTATTCATTTGCATGCTAATCGTTTGGTGATTTATAGTTTACCGAATGAATATCTCATTTGTAAATAATTGTTGCAGTAGAAAACGACACATGTCATTTTTCACGCATGGATGACCTTCCCAAAACTGACGTACAGCCGATATGCAAGGTCGGGAGACCCAAGCGCGGAACCGAATCAGCCCGCACCGAGGCACTGATCAGTGCCGCGACGCGGGTATTCCTGCGCGACGGCTATGGGCTCGCCAGCATCGACAAGGTCGCCAGCGAGGCCGGAGTCTCCACACGAACTATTTACGAGCGTTATAAGAACAAGGCCGATCTGTTGGTCGCGGTCATTACCCGCTTGGTGAATCGCGACATGACGACCGTGGCCACGGCGGAACTCGATCGCCTGGATCCCAAGGACGCCCTCACGGCGATTGCACAGACCATGATGAACCGGGCGCGCGATCCCGAGGCGGCAGCGCTGTTTCGCATAGTCGCCACGGAGGCATTCCGCTTTCCCGAACTTGCGGCCAAAATGCGCGAAAACGGCAAGCTGCGATGGGAGAGCGCGATCGCAGATTATTTTCGCGGCCAGGTCGAGCGCGGCACCTTGAACCTGGCATGCCCCGACCGGGCGGCCGCGCTGTTCATGCACATGATCTGCGCGGAGCTGCATGAGTGCGCTCTGTTCGACAGCGCGGACGCCATAGCCCACATTGACTTCACACCGCATTTGAAACACGCGATCGATATATTCCTGTATGGTGCGGCCCCGCGCACCGCCCGACCCACCCAGGATGGCGCCTAAGCTATGAATCCTCTTCTATCGAAAACAGCGGCCTGCGCCTCCTCCGCGGCGGCCATGGCCGCGCTGCTGGCCGGCTGCGCGGTGGGTCCGAACTTCAAGGCGCCCGAGGCGCCGCATAGCACGAGCTTCACGCCGGCCGGCCAGATAGCCCCCGCGACCGCGGCGGCGCCGCTGCCGGGCGGCGAAGCCCAGCACTTCGTGGACGGCCTCGATATTCCCGGCCAGTGGTGGACCCTGTTTCAGTCCACGCAACTCAATGCGCTCATCGAGCGCGCGTTGAAGAACAGCCCGACTCTCGAATCCGCACAGGCGGCATTGCGCCAGGCCAATGAGAACGTCGCCGCGGAAGTGGGCAGCTACTATCCGAGTGTTTCAGGTCAGGTGCAAAGCCAACGCAACAAGGCGTCCGGGGCCGCTTTTGGCTCGATCCCCGGCTTCCCGCAATCCTATTTCTACAATCTGCAGACCGCGCAGGTGAATGTGTCGTACACGCTCGATGCATTCGGTGGCATCCGGCGCCAGGTAGAGGCACTGCGGGCGCAGGCCGAATACCAGCAGTTCCAGCTCGAGGCGAGCTACCTCACCCTCACCGCGAACATCGTGACCGCGGCCATCAATGAAGCCTCCCTGCGCGCGCAGATCGCGGCCACGGTCAACATCGCGCGCCTTCAGCAGAAGCAGTTCGACATCACGCTGCTCCGCGTAACGGCCGGCGGCGCATCCCGCACCGACGTGCTGCAGCAGCAGGCGACGCTGCAAGCCACTCTGGCCACGCTACCCGGCCTGCGCAGTCAGCTGGCGCAGCAGCGCGATCAACTGGCCGCCTATGTCGGCGATCTGCCGGCCGATTACGCGGGCGGCGAATTCAGCCTGGATTCCTTGACCATTCCGAAGGACCTGCCCGTGAGCTTGCCGTCCAAATTCGTCGAGCAGCGGCCGGACGTCCGCGAGTACTCGGCGCTGCTGCACGAGGCCACCGCGCAGGTTGGAGTCGCCACGGCGAACATGCTGCCGCAGATCACGCTGAGCGGCAACTTCGGCCAGGAAGCCGCCACGTTCTCGAATATTTTCTCTGCTGGTTCCAATGTGTATAGCCTCCTCGGCTCTTTGACCCAGCCGATTTTCAAGGGCGGACAACTGCTGCATCAGCGCCGCGGCGCGATCGACGCCGCTCAGGAAGCGGCTGCGAATTACAAGGCCACGGTCATCACCGCCTTTCAAAACGTCGCGGATACCTTGTACGCCTTGCAAGGCGACGCGGACACGCTCGCGGCGCAAAGCACCGCCGAGCGCACGGCGGCCGATAGCCTGACTCTGGTGCAGGCGCAGTACAAAAGCGGCGGCGCCAGCTACGTGCAGGTGTTGACCGCGGAACAAACCTACCAAAATGCGGCCATCGCTCTCGTCAAGGCGCGCGCGCAGCGCTACGCCGACACGGCGGCGCTTTTTCAGGCACTGGGCGGCGGATGGTGGAATCGAAACAAGGCGCTCGCAGATATTTCAACTACGGCAGGTTCCGGGCAAGCGCAATGATGCTTGCTGGGCGAATCAACGACCCAACTTTCAGAAAATCGAGAGAAACTCCGTGACGAAACGCATGATCATCATGATTTTGGGGGTCATCCTCCTGGTGGCCGGAATCGGCTTCGTGGTCTTCCGGAACATCATGGCGCAGATTGCCCAAGGATCGGCCCCGCAACCTCCGCTGGTCGTGACGGCCATGAAGGCCAACAGGCAGGAGTGGCAGCCCCAACTGAACGCGGTGGGCAGCTTGCGCGCCCTGCGAGGCGTGGATGTAACCACCGAAATCGCGGGCCTGGTACGCGAGATTCGCTTCAAATCGGGCGACGAAGTCAAGGCGGGCGCGGTCCTGATCCAGCTGAACGCCGATTCCGACCTCGCAACGCTGGCCTCACTCAAGGCGGCTGCCGACTTGGCGCAGGTCACACTGACGCGCGACCGAGTGCAATTGGCTGCCGAAGCGATCTCGCAGGCGCAGGTCGACGGCGACGAAGCCGATTTGAAGAGCAAGCGCGCGCAGGCTGCCAGCCAGCAGGCGACCATCGACAAGAAGACGATTCGCGCGCCGTTTTCGGGACGCCTCGGCATCACGCTCGTCAATCCCGGCCAGTACCTGAACCCGGGCGACAAGGTGGTCACGCTGCAGACCATCGATCCGATCTACATGGACTTCAATTTGCCCCAACAACAAGTCAGCCAGATATCGCTGGGTCAATCGGTGACCGTATTGAGCGACGCCTATCGTGGCCAAGCGTTCAACGGCAAGGTGACGGCCGTCGATGCGAAGGTCGATACCACCACCCGCAATGTGCAGGTCGAGGCCACGATCGCGAACTCGAAGAAACTGTTATTGCCTGGCATGTTCGGACGCGCCGCCGTCGATTCAGGTGAGAAGGAGAGCTATCTGACTCTTCCGCAGACGGCGATCACCTACAACCCCTACGGCGCAACCGTGTTCATCGCGGCCGACAAGAAAGATGCGAAAGGCAATCCTCAACTGCAGGCCCAGCAGGTGTTCATCACCCCGGGGCCGACGCGAGGAGATCAAGTCGCGATCCTGAAGGGCGTGTCCGAGGGGGCGATGGTGGTCACCAGCGGGCAGCTCAAATTGAAGAACGGCACGCCGGTGCGCATCGACAATAGCGTGCAGCCGCTGAACGACCAAAACCCGACGCCTCAAGAGCAATGAGGCCCCCGCCATGAACTTTACCGATCTCTTCATCAAGCGTCCGGTACTCGCGGTCGTCATCAGCCTGCTGATCCTGGTGCTGGGTCTGCGCTCGGTCGGCAGCTTGCCGGTCAACCAATATCCCCACACCGAAAATGCGGTCGTTACCATCACCACCGCCTACTACGGCGCGGACGCGGCGACCGTGGCGGGCTTCATCACTCAGCCGCTCGAATCGGCCATCGCGCAGGCGCAAGGCATCGATTACCTATCCTCCTCGAGCACCACCGGTACCTCGACGATTACGGCGACTTTGCGGCTGAACTATGACTCGAATCGCGCGCTGACCGAAATCAACACGCAAGTCAATTCGGTCAAGAACCAGTTGCCGCCCCAGGCCCAGCAGCCGGTGCTGACGGTGCAAGTCGGCCAGACGATCGACGCGATGTACATGGGGTTCTACAGCGACACCATCCCGACGAATAACGTCACCGATTATCTGCTTCGCGTGGTCAAGCCGAAGCTCGATTCACTGGAAGGTGTGCAGACCGCCGAGATTCTGGGCGCCCGTCAATTCGCGCTGCGCGCCTGGCTGGACGCCGCGAAACTGGCGGCTCACAACGTCACGGCGCAGGACGTGTTCACGGCGTTGGGCAACAATAATTACTTGGCGGCGGTGGGCAGCAGCAAGGGCCAGATGGTCACCGTCGACCTGACCGGCGGCACCGATCTGCACTCGGTCGAAGAATTCCGGCAATTGGTGGTCAAGCAGGTGGGCGACTCGATCGTGCGTCTCGAGGATGTCGCCGAGGTCACACTTGGCGCCGAGAACTACGATCTGAACGTGGCGTTCAGCGGTAAGCGGTCGGTGTTCATCGGCATCAAGGTGGCGCCGAGGGCGAATATCCTCACCGTCGCTAAAAATGTCCGCCAGGCTTTTCCTGACCTGCAGTCGCAGCTGCCGACGGGAGTAACCGGCCAAATCGTCTACGACTCCACCGAGTTCATCAACACGTCCATCACAGAGGTCGTGAAGACCTTGATGGAATCCCTCGTCATCGTGACCATCGTCATCTTCCTCTTCCTCGGCAGTTTGCGCGCGGTCGTCATACCCGTGATCGCCATGCCGCTCTCCCTGGTCGGCACCTTCTTCGTGATGCTGGTATTGGGATACTCGATCAATCTATTGACGCTATTGGCCTTGGTGCTGGCCATTGGACTCGTGGTCGATGACGCCATCATCGTAGTCGAGAACGTCGATCGGCATATGAAACAGGAGGGCAAGTCGCCACGCGATGCCGCCCTCATCGCGGCGCGCGAGCTCGGTGGCCCGATCCTCGCGATGACCGTGGTGCTGGTTGCGGTGTATGTGCCGATCGGCTTTCAGGGCGGTCTCACCGGCGCCCTCTTTACCGAGTTCGCATTTTCGCTGGCGGGCGCGGTGGCCGTGTCCGGAGTCATCGCGCTGACGCTCTCGCCCATGATGTGCGCGGTATTTTTCCGCCAGAGTCAGGATACCGGCCGATTCGTTGAACTCATCGATCGAAATTTCGAGTGGTTCCGCGAGCGCTATCACCGTGCACTGCATGCCCTGCTCGACACCTGGCCGGTCGTGATCGTGATGGCGTGCCTGCTACTACTGGTGTTGGTGGCGTGCTTCAAATTCACCAAGTCGGAACTGGCGCCGGAGGAGGACCAGGGCATCGTACTTGCCCATATCCAAGGGCCGCCCAATGCGACTGCGCAGCAGATGCAGACCTACGCGGATCAAGTCTTTCAGTTGTCCAAGCAGGAACCCGAGTACGCGCAGATGTTCCAGATCACGGGCGTTCCGACCGTCAACCAGGGCATCGGTGGCGCGCTGTTCAAACCGTGGGGTCAGCGCACTCGCAGCGCCCATCAACTGCAGCTCGACCTGCAGCAGAAATGGGCACAGATCGCCGGCGCCCAGGTGTTCGCGTTCCAGTTCCCTCCGCTTCCGGGCTCGAGCGGCTACCCGGTGCAGTTTGTGATCACCACGACCGAGCCGTTCCAAAATCTCAACGATGTCGCCCAGGCCGTGGTGGCCAAGGCGATGGCCCAGCATGCCTTGTATTTTGCGGATATCGACCTGAAACTCGACAAGCCTCAGGCGACTCTCGAGGTGGATCGCGACAAAGTTGCCGCGATGGGCCTGAGCCAGTCCGACGTAGGTAGTGCGTTGGGTGCCGCCTTGGGCGGAGGCTACGTCAACTACTTCTCGATCGCCGGCCGCTCCTACAAGGTGATTCCGCAAGTCCGGCAGGTGGACCGGCTGAATCCCGAACAGGTATTGGACTACTACATCCGCACCCCCTCGGGCGATGTCTTGCCCGCGAGCACCGTGGCGCACATCAAGTATTCGGTCGAACCCGAGTCCATCAATCGGTTTCAGCAGTTGAATTCGGTGACGATCGGCGGTGTCAGCGGCATGGCCCAAGGAGATATTCTCAAGCTTCTCAAGGACACAACCGCTCAGGTCGCCGGAAGCGGATATACCGTGGATTACGCGGGTCAGTCGCGCCAGTTTGTCCAAGAATCCGGCGGCTTCTTCGTAACCCTCGGCTTCGCCATCATCATCGTGTTTCTGGCGCTGGCCGCGCAGTTTGAAAGCTTCCGCGATCCGATCGTGATTCTCATGTCGGTGCCGCTGGCCCTCTTGGGGGCGGTGATGTTCCTCACCATGGGGTTTGCCTCGCTCAACATCTACACTCAGGTGGGCCTGGTGACCCTCCTTGGGCTGATCAGCAAGCACGGCATTCTGATCGTGCAGTTCGCGAACCAGCTGCAGCACACTGGACACTCGAAGCGCGAGGCGATCGAAGAAGCAGCCTCGGTGCGCTTGAGGCCGATTCTCATGACGACTGCCGCCATGGTCTTGGGCGTCGTGCCACTCGTAGTCGCTTCGGGTGCGGGTGCCGCCGGCCGCCATGACATGGGGCTCGTGATCTTCGCGGGATTGTCGATCGGCACGCTGTTTACATTGTTTGTGGTTCCATCCGTCTACCTGCTCATCGGTGCCGATCACTCCTCACGTACCGCCGCGGAGACCCAGGACCTGCCCAACTCGACCGCCGGTGCCTCGCCGTAACCCCTGTCGCGGTAATATCAGGCGCAGGGGCAACGGCCGTGACTGACGAAACAGCTCCCTGCGTGAACCACTCGCGGATACCGCGATATGATCCGTTTCAGTGGCTTACGCTCAGCACATAACTGAATTTCTAGAAAACAGCTCCGCGACCTGCAGACACTGCCTCCGCCAGCACTTTGGAGACTCTTTCAAGAACACATGTCGAGTTCGTGAAGGAGTCCACGAAATCGCCGTTGCGTTTCTGTGATTGTCTTGTATATTCCGACTGCAGTTTCTTGATTTAACAAGATTCCTGCAAAGGTTACAGCCTCGAAACCACTTTAAGGTTTCGGTCTACATTTAATGGGGCGTCCATGATCAGTGCCTGGGAATGTTTCCATTCCGCCACCCTCGAATTGGTGCGTTCGACTCCCATCAAACAGCGTCTGGTCGCCGCCTACCGCCGCTATCTAGCCGAGTTGGCGCAGGACGAGCTGCCGGGCGACGTCCGCGAAACTTTCGATCATGTGATGCGTTGCCTGCGGGGCGTACAACCCTTGCCGGGAGAGGATGCCGTTGCAGCCTCGGTGCGCAAAATGTCGAACCAAGAAGCCGACGAATGCGCTGCCTCGATCGTAGAGATGTTCGGCTCCATGTGCCGCGTTAAATTTGCACCGGACCGTCCGAGCACGGTGGTGCAATTGCACAGTGTGGATTGCGCTCCCGCCGAATACGAAACTCCTCCGCTCGCCATTGCTAACTAGCCCCTCGGGCGGATACTCTCACCGCTCCACACTACCCCGCCAAGGGCACTCGATTTGGTCCCTCCAGACGGTGATGAACCTCCTGCGCGGTGATGTACCTCGGCCAGTGCGCACGGTCAGGGGGGATAAGGAGTGGGAAGCCAACTGCTGGCTTTACGTTGGCTTCCCACTCCTTACCCCCCCTGACCTTGTGAACCGGTCTATACATCACCGTGCCGGGGGACTAGGCGCTTCACGCCACCCCAATCAATCTAGTTTGAATTCTATGGTGTCCCAGCGGGTGGTTTCTTGATGGCGGGCTTGGCGGCGCAGGGCATCGATCAGATTGCGCTCGTTCCACGCGCTCACCTCGTCGGCGAGATCCTTGATGGCCTTGGGTAAGGGATCCGTCGAGCCGAAATTCTCCATGGCGACGATGGGCTTGTCGGCGGCTTTGGCGAAATTCATCTGAAACAGAACCAACTCGGGCGACAGCTGGTATACCGCCGGCAGCACGATAATGACCTCGCAGGGTGCGATCTGGCGCCGCAGGTCCTCGCGCTGCGATTCCTTGTCGATCGGCCGCTTCGCCTGCGGCTGGCTGGTGTTGAGGTAATAAAAAGTCCCCGGCGCTTCGAGATACTCGAAAACACGGCTGTAATCGTCATTCTCCAGCCATGCGTGGGTGACGAACAGGCGAATGGGATTGGCATGGGAGGACATGGGCTTAGTGTAGCTTGACGATGGTCATGCGCGAAGCGCCCGGCGCCGATACAATGATCCGGGTGCGATTGCTGATTTACAATATACGATATGCCACCGGAACCGGACCGGCGTTCCACCTCCCCGTACCGGGCGCCGGCTACCTCCGCTCCAGCCGGCAGGTGCTGTCGCGGATCACCGACTTCATCAAGGAACAGGATCCCGACGTGGTCGGCCTGATCGAGGTCGATACCGGCTCCATCCGCACCGGGATGGTCAATCAGGCGGATTTCATCGCGCGCTCGCTCGGCCACTACTCCACCTTCGAGTGCAAGTACGGAGTGTCCTCGGTGAACCACCTGGTCCCCATCGTGCGCAAGCAGGCCAATGCCTTTCTGGCGGCGCCGCGGGTCCGCGGCGAGCGCTTCCATTATTTCGACACCGGCATCAAGCGCCTGATCATCGAATTGGAACTGGACGATGTCGCGATTTTTCTGGTGCACCTGTCCCTGAAATTCAGGCACCGGCAATACCAGCTGCGCTATCTCTACGATCTGGTGCGCAAGACCGCAAAAGCCGGTGATCGTGGCCGGCGACTTCAACACCTACTGGGGCGATCACGAACTGTATCTGTTCACCCAGGCGGCCGGATTGAGCAGCGCCAATCTGCACGGCCTGCCCTCCTATCCCAGCCGCAGCCCGCGCAAGGAACTCGATTTCATCCTGCACAGCGGCCAGATCGAGGTGAACCGCTTTGAGATACCGGACGTGCAATTCTCCGATCATCTGCCGCTGATCTGCGATTTCACCATCCATCAACACGCTCAGCGGGCGGCGTGATGGCTGAGACCGAGCACCTGGTCGCTGCAAATCGACGCCGACCGCATCGCCTGGTTGGTGTGCGATACGCCGGGGGCCTCGACCAATGTCCTATCGGCGCCTGTGCTGCGCGATCTGGCCGCGCAGCTCGAGGAGATCGCCGCGAAGCCGCCGGCCGGAGTCGTGATCCGCTCCGCCAAAACGAGCGGCTTCATCGCCGGCGCCGACATCAAGGAATTCCTGAAGATACGCACCCCCGAGGAGGGCTACGAACTGGTGCGCGCCGGGCAGGCCGTGCTGCAGGCGCTCGAGTATCTGCCCTGCCCCAGTGTCGCCGCCCTGCATGGCTTCGCGCTGGGGGGCGGCCTGGAGCTCGCGCTGGCCTGCACCTATCGAGTGGGTGCGGACGATGCCAAGCTGTCCCTGGGGTTACCCGAGGTGCTGCTCGGCATCCATCCGGGATTCGGCGGCACGGTGCGCGCGGTGCGGCTCATCGGCGTGCGTCCGGCGCTCGATCTGATGCTCAAGGGCAAACCCTACAAGGGCTCGCGGGCATTGGCCGCGGGCTTGATCGATGAACTCGTGCCTCCGTCCGAGCTGCTCGATCGCGCCAAGGCACGGCTGCTCCGTTCGCCGCCGAAGGCGACGGCACCCTTCGTGGATAAGCTGCTGAACTTGGGGCCGGCACGCCCGTTCATCGCCCGGCAGGCCGCCTCGTCGCTGCGGCACAGCGTGCGACGCGATCAATATCCGGCGCCCTACGCCATTCTCGATTTGTGGCAGCGCTACGGCGCGACCGGCGCCGAGAGCTATGAGGCTGAGGCACGATCCATCAGCGATCTCATGTGCACTCCCACATCGCGCAATCTCGTGCGCGTATTCCTGCTGCAGGACCGGCTGAAGGGCTTGGGCGGAAAATCGCCCGCCGAATTCCGCCACGTGCACGTCATCGGCGCCGGCGTCATGGGCGGCGACATCGCCGCCTGGTCGGCGTTTCGCGGCATGACGGTCACCTTGCAGGATCGCTCCGCGGAATTGATTCAGCCGGCGATGGACCGCGCCAAGGCTTTCTTCGACAAGCGCCTGAAGGACCCTGTCGGCCGCCGCCGCCGCGTTTGCCCGCCTGCGGATGGACGTGAATGGCGACGGAGTCGGCGATTCCGATGTGGTGATCGAGGCCATCTTCGAGAATGTCGACGCCAAGCGCGCGCTGTACGCCCAACTCGAACCCAAGCTCAAGCCGAACGCCGTTCTCGCCACCAATACCTCGAGCATCGAGATCGAGACCTTGAGCGCGGGGCTCAAGGATCCCAGCCGCCTGGTCGGCATCCATTTCTTCAATCCCGTGGCGCAGATGCAGCTGGTGGAAATCGTGCACGGCGCCGGCACGCAGCCGCAAGTCGTGCAGAACGCGCTGCAAGTTCACGCGCAAGCTCGACAAGCTGCCGCTGCCGTGCAAGAGCGCGCCCGGCTTCGTGGTGAACCGCATTTTGACGCCCTATGTCAACGAAGCGCTGTTTGCCCTGGAAAGCGGCATCCCTGCCGCCGTCATCGACCGCGCCGGCAAGGCATTTCGGCATGCCCATGGGGCCGATCGAATTGACCGACGTGGTCGGTTTGGACGTCTCGCTGCACGTGGGCCGGGTGCTCGCGAGGCGCATTGCAGCGACGCGTACCCGAGATATTGATCAAGCTGAGTGGAGCAGAAGAAGCTCGGCCGCAAGAGCGGCGAGGGCTTCTACGTTTGGCGGGACGGCAAGCCGCGTGAAGCCCGAATCCGCCGCAATTCGCCATGCCGGCCGACCTCGAGGACCGGCTGATACTGCCCATGCTGAACGAAGCCGTGGCCTGTCTGCGCGAGGGGGTGATAGAGGATGCTGATTTATTGGATGCGGGAGCCATATTTGCGACCGGCTTCGCGCCTTTTCGCGGCGGACCGCTGCACTATGCCAGGGAGCGAGGCATAGCCAACGTCATCGCACGGCTGGAGGAACTCGCCCGGCGCTATGGCGAGCGCTTCCGGCCGGATCCGGGTTGGCAGCAATTTTCTGCCTGATGCAGCGCTCTTGATGTGATCCACAACCTGGCCGGGTCTGCCGCCGCGTATGGTAGGATTCGCAGGCAAAATCATAGGGTTGAACCCATAGGCGTCGGCAAATAGCTCGATGGATGAACGACCTCTCGACCTTGCGATACTCAGGACTTTCTCGCCGCTCGACGGGTTGAAGGCCGAGAACCTGCACGCGCTTGCCCGCAAGACACAGATCCGCGACTTGGCGGCGGGGCGCGTGCTGTTCAAGGAAGGCGACACCGACAAGCGCACCTTCTATCTGGTGGCCGGGCAGCGTCGAGCTGCGGGCGGACGACAAGCTCATCGGCACCATCCGCTCCGGCACTCCCGAGGCGCGCGCCGGCGCTCGCACCGGGCCTGCCGCGAAAATTCACCGCCCGCGCCGCGGTCGACATCGAATACATCATGATCGACAGCGATCTGCTCGATGTGCTGCTGACCTGGGACCAGACCGGCCAGTACGAGGTGGCGGAACTGCGCGGCGACGGCCTCGATGTCACCGGCGACTGGATGACCACGCTGCTGCAGACCAAGGCGTTTCATCGCATTCCGCCGGCGAATATCCAGGCGATCTTCATGCGCATGCAGCGCATCAACTACCGCGCCGGCGACGTCGTCATCAAGCAGGGAACCGAGGGCGATTATTTCTACGTCGTCGTGGCCGGCAAATGCGTGGTGACGCGCGAGACGCCGCTCAACAAGGAAGGCATCAAGCTCGCCGAGCTGGGTCCTGGCGACAGCTTCGGCGAGGAAGCGCTGATCGCCGAGGCGAAGCGCAACGCGACGGTGACCATGTCCGCCGACGGCACGCTCATGCGGCTCGGCAAGCAACGATTTTCAGACCCTGCTCAACGAGCCGCTGTTGCAGTGGGTGGATCAGGACAAGGCCCGGGAAATCGTCGCCGCCGGCGGCAAGTGGCTGGATGTGCGGCTGCCCAGCGAATTCCAGAATTTCCGCATCGACGGCGCAGTCAATATCCCGCTGTACTTCATCCGCCTGAAGCTCAACGCGCTGGACAAGAACACCCAGTACGTGGTGTGCTGCGACACCGGCCGGCGCAGCTCCGCGGCCGCCTACATCCTGAGCGAGCGCGGCTTCGAAGCCTATGTATTGAAGGGCGGCCTTGCAGCCACTGAGGCCGCCCGCTCACACCGAGCCTGACGCCATGCCCATGCAGAGGCCGGTCATGCCGAGAGCGTTTCGCGGGGAGCGGCCCGAGATTCCCCTGCCCGCCGACGTTCACAAATACAGACCCCGCACCATGGTCGAGGAATACAGAACTCTCGCCATCGTGTTCGGAATCATTGCCCTGCTCTTGACCGTGTACTTCATCAAGTGGGTGGTACTCGCGCCGAAGAAGCCGCCGCCGCCGGTGCAGTCGGTGTACATCGAACCGCTGGCGCAACCGGCTGCGCCAGGGAAGTAATAGCGACCGGGTTACAAGGCCTGAGGGGCTGAGGACCTAGCTACATCGTGTGCGTGGGCTTGTCGCCGCCCAATGCACCGGCCAGGTAATTCTCGATTTTCTTCTGGGTGTTGCCGCGGTCTTGATCGCTGAACTGCACGCCGATGCCGGCGGTGCGCTTGCCCTGCGCGCCCTTGGGGGTCATCCAAATGACGCGGCCGGCGACGGGAAGCTTCTCTTCCTCGCCCATGAGATTCAGCAGCATGAACACTTCGTCGCCCAGGCGATAATTGCTGTTCGTCGGAATGAACAGGCCGCCGTTCTTGACGAAAGGCATATAGGCGAGATAGAGCGCGCTCTTATCCTTGATGGTCAGCGTCAGCAAACCCGGTTTGTTACTTGGACTTCGCAATTCCTGCCATTCCCACGATATGTCTTAGTTCGCCAGCGCGGCTCTGCCGCCGAGCAGCAACGCCTCCAGCGCCAGTTGTTGATTCATTCCGGTCGAGGCAAGGCGCCGCAACTCGCGGGCGGCGTCCAATAGCTCGAATAGAGCTCTTATCTTGGGCTTAAGTAAAGCGGCAGGCAAGCGGACCGGTTCCGCACTTTGAGCTGAAATCGCCGCGCCGAGGGCTGTATGTACTCGCCGTGTGATCCAGTTCTCAAGCCAGGTGATGCGCAGCCCGGGGTTGGATTTCAGCCAGCGGTCGGCCAGCAAGGTCACATCCACGGAACCCGCCGTCAGCTGCCTCAAAGACTCCTGCATGTCCGCATCGAGCGCCGCGAGGCCCAGGGCATCCAGCTCCAGGGCCAGCAGCGGCGCGCCGCCGGCGAGCGCCAGCGCGGCATTCCACGCGGGCGCGCCGGACCGCCCGGGGGCGGCCCTGGGGGCACCCTTCGCATCGCTCTCAGCACCGCGGGCCGCCGGCCCGGCATCCGCCTGGGAGTGCTTTTCGAGCCAGGCGATCGCGTCCTGCGGCGGCGGCGGCACCAGCGTCAGCCGCAGGCAACGGCTGGCGATGGTCGCGGGCAAACGATGGCTGGGCCTCGCGATCATGATCAGCACCGTGTTCGCGTGGGCTCCTCCAGCGTCTTCAGGAAGGCATTGGCGCCGTTGGCATTGAGAGCCTCGGCGCCTTCGATGACTCCCACCTTGTAGCCGCCGCGATAGCTTTTGAGCGACAGCGACTCGATCAGGGCGCGCACCTGGTCGACCTTGATCTGCTGCGCGTCCTCCTCGAGCCGCACGATGTGCGAATCCGGATGGCTGTCCGAGCGCAGCAATCGGCAGGATGCGCACTCCCCGCAGGGCCGCGAACCCTGCGACTCGCACAAAGCGAGCGCGGTAATCCAATTCGCGAGCTGCTCTGCGCCCAGTCCGGGGCGCGACAGCAACAGCAGCGAATGCGGCAGCCGTTGTGCCTCGAACGAGGCGCGCATGCGCGTCCGCGCGCTCTGCAGCCAGGGCAGCGATTCGGCGCTCAGGAAATCCACGATCGCGCCTCGAGCAGCTTGAGAATCCGCGCGGCGACCTCGTCCACGGATTGGGCGGCATCCACCGTCTCTATTCGCCGGGGTTCGGCCGCCGCACGCGCGAGGTAGGCGGCGCGCACGCGCTCGAAGAATTCCGTGCGCTCGCTTTCAAAGCGATCGGCGGCCGCGCCGGCGTTGCGCTGCTGTGCTCGCTGCAAGGCCTGCGGCACCGGTGTATCGAGCAGCAGGGTCAGATCCGGACGGCGTGCGCCCAGCACCATGGCCTCGAGCTGGCGAATATTGTCGAGGCTGAGGTGCCGGCCGCCTCCCTGATAGGCGTAGGTCGCGTCGATGAAGCGGTCGCATACCACCCATCGGCCGGCGCGCAGATTCGGCTCCACATGATTGGACAGATGCACCGCCCGCGCCGCGAACATGAGCAGCAGCTCCGCCATGGGGGGGACAGCCTCGTCGCGGGAATGGAGCACGATGTCGCGGATTTTCTCGGCCAAGGGTGTGCCTCCGGGCTCGCGGGTCACCACGTGAGCGATGCCGCGTTCGCTCAGGGCCCGGGACAGCCGCGCCACCTGCGTGGACTTGCCCACTCCTTCGATCCCCTCGACGGTCAAGAATCGCGGCGATGCTGTGCTCATTGGACCCGGTCTCCCGCCGCTTTTTGGCGCTGATGCGCTACATACGACGCGACGGCCGCATTGTGCTGCTCCAGGGTGGAGGAAAACACATGGCTGCCGTCGTCCTTGGGCGACGCGACGAAGTAAATCGCATCGGTCTTTTCCGGATGCGCGGTCGCGCGTATCACCGCCGCACCGGCCAGCGCGATGGGCGTCGGCGGCAGCCCCACGCGGGTATAAGTGTTGTACGGCCCATCGGTGCGCAGATCCACCGTGTGAATGTCGCCATCGTATCGATCCCCAAGCCCATAGATGACGGTGGGATCGGCTTGCAGCCGCATGCCGATGGACAGGCGGTGCAAGTACAGCCCGGCGATCTTGCCGAGCTCCTGCGGCAAGCCGCTCTCCTTCTGCACGATGGAGGCCATGATCAACAATTCGTAGGAATCCTTGAGCGGGCCGCCGGGATCGCGATTCGCCCAATCCGCGTCCAACTCCTTGACGAGCGCGGCATGCGCCTGGCGCAGCAGTTCGACGTCGGTGGTGCCGGAGACGAAACGATAGGTTTCCGGCAGGAACTGTCCTTCGGGATCCATGCCGGGTGAGCCCAGTTTCCCCATCAGATCCGGCGCCTTGTCGGCCAGAGTCACGGTGACATCGGGATTGCGCCGCAGGGCGCCGAGCATGTCCTCCACGCGCCAGCCGTCGACGATGGTGAACGAATGCAACAACACCTGGCCGTTCACCATTTTCGCCAGCAACGCACGCGGTGTGATGCCGGGTGGAATTTCATACTCTCCCGCTTTGACTGCCGATGCGAGGTGATAGATCCGTGCGTACGCCACCCAGGCGCGGGGATTGGCGATCACTCCTTGCGCCGACAATTCGGCCGCGACGCGGCCGAAGCTCGCGCCCGGAGCGACCTTGAATCTCATGGGAGCGGCGAGCCGCAGCGGCTCATCGAGGCTGCGTACACCCAGCCACACGGTTGCGGCGACCGCGCCCAGCAGCAGCACGCCGACCGCGAGACCGAGGCGCCATCCACGGCTCACAGCAGATCCAGCCGCCGACGAAGCCCGTCCGCCGTGTCGAAGCTCGCGGGACGCAGCCGCTCACGGCCGTGCTCGATCGCTCCCACCGACCTCACTCCGACGACGGCATTGCTCATGAAAACCTCGTCCGCTTCGCTCAGGTCCCTCCAGCGTATGCGGCCCTCGGCCGCGCGCAGGCCCAGATCGGCAGCGGCTTCCAGGATCCAGCGGCGCATCACACCCGCCACACCGCAACGATCGAGCATCGGCGTCATCAGAGTCGATCCACGCCTGAGGAACAAGTTCGACATCGTACCGCAGACGATGTTGTCGTCCACGTCCCGCATCAATCCCTCCC
The DNA here is from genome assembly GCA_963807505.1 of uncultured Gammaproteobacteria bacterium. GTDB lineage: Bacteria > Pseudomonadota > Gammaproteobacteria > Steroidobacterales > Steroidobacteraceae > Bog-1198. The sequence goes on from CAWECC010000004.1 coordinate 2,169,142, forward strand.
AGATCCGCTCATCGCTCCATTCCGCCCGTGCCAGCACGGATTCCAGGCGGTTGAGGGTCTTGAGGCCGGCAAGGCGGGGATTCAAGCCCAGCGGTGTCGCGCACAGGCGCACGCGCGCGGGCGCGGCCGCGCTTTGTGCAGCCGCTTTCGGCAGGCCGTGCAGAGCGACGATGCGCGTGCAGCGCTCGCGGCCCGTCGGCCGATAGCCGCGCCGCCCATTGCCGCGCGTGAGGATCAGCTTCAATACGCCCTCGCTGCGCCGTGCCGCGATGCGCACCAGTTCCCGGCGCAGCGCGACGAGCGAGGGGCCCGCAATGTCGAGCCGGCGGCATCCCGCGGCAAGCCGTTCCAAGTGATATTCCAGCAAGCGGATCCGGCCGCGGCGCACCCGCATGGTTTCGAAGACACCGTCGCCGTATTGCAAGCCGCGATCGCGAGCGTCGACGCTCGTGCTCCTGCGGCCGTTGACCCACATGCTCACATCCGGAGCCGCCAGCGCACGCAGCAGGCCTTCGGCCTTGGCGCGCGTTTCGGCCAATTCTTGCGCAGGATTCGAATCCGCCACGATTCCCGCGCCGGCGCGAAACTTGAACAGCCCGCCCTGTGCGGTGATGGTGCGGATCAGGATGTTGAGATCGCAGCTGCCGTCGCGGTTCAAATAGCCGATCGATCCGGTGTAGGCCCCGCGCCCGACCCCTTCGAGTTCCGCGATGATTTCCATGCAGCGCACCTTGGGGCACCCGGTGATGGTGCCGCCCGGAAACAGCGCACGAATCACGTCGACGGGCGACACGTCGTTGCGCAGCCGGCCGCTGACATTCGAAACGATGTGATGCACGTGGGCGTAGGTCTCGACGCTCATGTATTCATCGACCCGCACCGACCCGCCGCGCACTACCTGGCCGAGATCATTGCGCTCCAGGTCGATCAGCATCACGTGTTCGGCGCGCTCCTTCTCGTTGTCCAGCAGCGAGCGGATCAGCGCCGCGTCCGCCTCCGCCGTGGCGCCGCGCGGCCGGGTGCCGGCGATCGGCCGCGTGGAGACAGTGTTGCCGCGGATGGACACCAGCCGCTCGGGCGAGGAACTCAGCACCGCAAAATCCTCATGGCGCAGCAGCGCCGCAAACGGACTGGGATTGGTGGCGCGCAGGCGCCGGTAGATCATCGACGGGGTCGACCGGCGGCATCGCCGTCGCCTGCCAGCCTCGCGATAAATTGGTCTGATAGACATCGCCGGCCGCAATGTACTCGAGGCCGCGGCGCACGGACTGGAGAAAGGACTCCGGATCATCCTCCTCGATTCGAAATGCCGTACCGCGCAGCGTGCGGCGCCGTCGCCCAGCTCCCGTGCGCGAGCTTCGAATTCATCGAGCAGGTCTCGAACCCTGGCTCGGCGATCAGCCAGGCCTGCCCGGTCGCGCGGTCGCGAACCCAGGCCGCCGGCGCGCGGATGGCCAGTGCGGCCACCGGGTCGGTGCTGCGCGGCAAGCGCAGGCGAGGCTCGATTTCCGCGGCGAGCTCATAGCCCAGGTACAGCAGCCAGCCGCCGGTGAACGGCAGCGGGGATGCCGTCTCGGGCACGCGCAGCGCATTCCACCAGTTCTCGAGCGCGCGCAGAAAGCCGCCCTGGGGTGCAGCGGGACCGGACACGTCCAGTAGGGCCCGGATAGGCGGCCATCCGAGCCCAAGCGCAGACACTCGCCGTCGGCCATGGGCAGGATGTCGAACCGGCTGCCGCTGCCGGCCCCCGCCGTGCCGGCGCCGCTTTCGAGAAGCCCGGGATAGGCCGCCGGAAACTTCCGACGAGGGTCAGCGGCTCAAGGTCGGCGGAAAATGAGCGAACCGTTGGTGCCACCGAACCCAAACGAATTGGAAAGGGCGTATTCCAGCGACATTTTGCGCGCGGTGTTGGGAACGTAGTCGAGGTCGCAGCCCTCGCCCGGCGTATGCAGATTGATGGTCGGCGGCGCGACTTGATCGCGCAACGCCAGCACCGAGAAAATCGCTTCGACCGCGCCGGCGGCGCCCAGCAGATGGCCGGTCATCGATTTGGTGGAGCTGACGGCCAACTTATCGGCCGCCGGCGCCAAAAGCGCGGCGGATCGCCAGGGTTTCGGCTCGATCGCCCAGATCCGTGGAGGTGGCGTGCGCATTGACGTACTGCACTTGGTCGGGATTCAATTGCGCATCGATGAGCGCCTTGGCCATGGCCTTGCGCGCGCCCTCGCCGTCCTCCGGCGGGGCCGTGACGTGGAAGGCGTCGCCGCTCATGCCGAACCCGACGAGCTCCGCATAGATTTTCGCGCCGCGTGCCTTGGCGTGCTCGTACTCCTCGAGCATCATCGGCGCCCGCGCCATCGCCCATCACGAAGCCGTCGCGATCCTTGTCCCAGGGACGGCTGGCGCCTTGCGGATCGTCATTGCGCTGCGACAGCGCCTTGGCCTGGGCGAAACCGCTCATGCCCGTGACGCAGGTCGCCATTTCCGAGCCGCCGGCGAGCATCGCGTCGGCATCGCCGTATTGGATGAGCCGCATCGCCAGCCCCAGCGCATGGGTCGAGGTCGTGCAGGCCGTGGCGACGGCGAGATTCGGACCCGTGAGATTGAAGGCGATCGACAGGTGCCCGCTCACCAGATTGATGATGCTGGCCGGGAATGAAGAACGGCGACACCTTCTTCGGCGAGTGGGTCTCGAGATACTTGTCGTAGGTTTCCTCGATCGACTCGAGGCCGCCCATTCCGGATCCCATCAGCACACCGATGCGATCGGAATTGGCCTCGGTGACCGTCAATCCCGAGTCGCGCATGGCCTGCATGCCGGCCACCACGCCGTACTGCATGAAGGCGTCCATGCGGCGCGCATCCTTCGCGCTCATGTAGGGCTCGAGATCCAGCTGCGGATCTCGCCGCCGAAATGCGTGGAAAAGTTGATGGTGTCGAAGCGCGTGACGGCAGCGATGCCGCTGCGGCCGGCGAGGATCGAGGCCCACGCGGTCGCCACATCGTTGCCCACCGGCGAGACGATTCCAAGACCCGTAACTACGACGCGTCGTTTACTCAACCGCGGCTCTCCTCACGTGGATTTGCATTGCACCCATGCCCGGCGGCGGGTCAAGGCATTGCCACGCTGCACCCAATGGGGTTTAGGCCTTGCCCTTGTGCGAATTGATGTAGTCGATGGCCTGCTGAACCGTGGTGATTTTCTCGGCGTCCTCGTCGGGAATTTCCGTCTCGAATTCTTCCTCGAGCGCCATCACCAGTTCAACCGTATCCAGCGAGTCTGCGCCTAGATCGTCGACGAACGAGGCGTCATTGGTGACTTCTTCTTCTTTTACGCCCAGCTGTTCGGCCACGATCTTCTTAACTTGCTGCTCAACAGTACTCATCGTTATGGTGTCCTCTCGGAATTGCTATTTATGCACAGAACTGAACTTAAGCCCGCGACCAGCCTTAAGGAATCGACAGGGCGCGTATTTTATGTGAACCCGGCGGCGGCGGCTACCTTGAACGCACATTTGACTTCCGGCCTCCCCGCCTCGTCTTGACAAACTGCGCGACGAGTTAGGGTCCAAACACCTCAAGGCATGTACATGCCGCCGTTCACATGCAGGGTCTCGCCGGTGATGTAGGCCCCGTCCGGGGAGCAGAGAAACGCCACCGCCGCGGCGATATCGGCCGGCTGGCCCAGTCTTCCCAGGGGTATCTGGGCGTTCAAGGCGGCGCGCTGCGCCTCGGCCAGGGCCCGAGTCATGTCGGTGTCGATGAAGCCCGGCGCGATCGCATTCGACCGTGATGCCGCGCGAACCGACCTCCCGGGCCAGCGATTTGGTGAAACCGATGATTCCCGCCTTGGCGGCCGCGTAGTTGGCCTGGCCCGGATTGCCGGTCAGACCCGACCACCGAGGTGATGCTGACGATGCGGCCCTTGCGCGCCTTCATCATGCCGCGCAAAACCGCCTTGGAGAGCCGGAACACCGAGGCCAGATTGGTATCGAGCACGGCATCCCAATCCTCCTCCTTCATGCGCAGCAGCAAGGTGTCGCGCGTGATGCCGGCGTTGTTGCACAGAATCCCGACGGCCCCTTCCTTGGCTTCGATGTCCTCGATGCACGCCTCGATCGACTCCGGCTTCACCACATCGAGAACCGCGCCGCGGCCGCCGTGCGCCGCCAGATTCTCGCTGATCCGCGCCGCGCCTTCCGCCGTGGTGGCGGTGCCGATCACTCGCGCGCCATCGCGGGCGAGCCGCTCGGCAATGGCCGCGCCGATGCCGCGCGAGGCACCCGTGACCAAGGCAATTTCTCCATTCAACATGTACCGGTCCTCTTATTAATGTGCCGCGGCCGCTTGATGTCCCGCCGCCGCGAGAGCATCGTCCAGGCTCAGCGGATCTTCCAGCGCCATCATTTTCAGATCCCGGTTCTTGTCGACCCGCCGGTTCAGGCCGGTCAACACTTTGCCCGGACCGCACTCGACGATCTGCGTCGCGCCGGCGGCGATCATGGTGCGCACCGTCGCCGCCCAGTACACCGGCGTATACAGCTGTTTGACGAGCCCGGCACGAATGCCCTGCGCGCTGGTATGCGTCTTGATATCGACTCCGTACACGGCGAGCCCGGATGCCGGCGTGAACGCAGTGTTTTCCAGCCGTGTACACGCAGCTGTCTCCGCCGCCGGCTGCATGAGCGAACTATGCGCCGGCACGCTGATGGGCAGCGCAAGCGCGCGCCGCGCGCCCTTGGCGGTCGCGATCTCGATGGCCCGCGCAACGGCCGCGGCATGACCCGCGATCACCACCTGGCCGGGTGCATTGAAATTGACCGCCTCCACCACCTCGCCCTGCGACGCTTCGCTGCAGGCCTCCTCGATATCGAGTGTCCTCCAGCCCCAGGATGGCGGCCATGGCGCCCTGACCCGGCGGCACGGCGGCTTGCATCAATTCGCCGCGGTACCTCACCAGATCGACTGCGGTCTTGAAATCCAAGGTACCGGCGGCCACCAACGCCGTGAATTCGCCCAGGCTGTGCCCGGCCATCAAAACCGGCGCTGCGCCGCCACGCGCGCGCCACAGGCGATAAGTGGCGACTCCGGCCGTCAGCATCGCCGGCTGAGTGCATTCGGTGGAATTCAGCGCCTCGGCCGGCCCCTCCTGGCAGCGCTGCCAAAGATCGTAGCCCAGCACCGCCGAGGCTTCCGCGAAGGTCGCTTCGACCAAGGGCGAGACCTTCGCCAGCGCGCTCATCATGCCGATGGACTGCGAGCCTTGACCGGGAAAAACAAACGCAAGTGACATGACATTAGCCTCTAAGCGCGGGAGCGGCGGCGAATTATAGCGATCCTCATCGACAGTGCAGCCCCAACCAGAAATCCGCAACACGCACCGTACAGATGCGCATCGACCACGATCCACTTGCGCCGGCGCCCCGCCCCACTGTTCCCAAGCCAGCTTTGCACACAAACCGACGGTCAGTATCCACCGATCCCATGCGTGCTCGACGAGATGCTTTGCGGCGCCCGCTGCCATGACCGTGTGCAGCACCCCGGAGGCGCCAACATACCAGCTAACCCGCGGACTGAGCCACCAAAGACCGGAACTGATGGCCAGCGCGCCGCTCAGCACGATGACGCACCACTCCACCGCGTCATAGTCCTCTGCAAACAACGACCACATCAGCACCAGACCCAATTCGTTCAGAATCAGGTGGTGAACATCGAGATGCACGATGTGGGCTGTGAGCAACCGCCACCAGCCGCCGGCCGCAATGGCGCCGCGATCATAGCGTAAGATCAGGCTGACGCTGTCGCCAAGGCCCAACACCGCATCCAGCCACAGCACGATGAGTAGCAACCAAATCCAGCGGCCGCGATCCCACTGTAGTGCGGCGGCGATCTGCGCGAAGCGATTTGCTGTGACGCGAGGCATCAGTGTCCCTTATTTTGGTATCATTCCGGCAATTTTCGAGGTCAATATGCGCAAACGCGAACGCGGCTTTACTCTCATCGAAATCATGGTCGTCGTGGTCATTCTCTCAGTGCTGGGCGCGCTCGTGGTGCCGCAAATCATCGATAAAGTCGACGTGGCCAAGGTCAAGCGGGCGCAGAGCGACATTCGGGCCGTTCAGACCGCCCTCGACCTGTACCGGCTCGATAACTTCAAGTACCCGACGACCGAACAGGGCTTGCAGGCCCTGGTCAAGCAGCCTGCGGATCCCAGTCTCACGAATTACAATCCCAATGGATATCTGAAGTCGCTTCCCAAGGATCCGTGGGGCAATGTGTATATATACGCCAGTCCGGGGGCCGACGGCCGCGAGTATGACATCACCACCTACGGCCGCGACGGCAAGCCCGGCGGTGAGGGCTTCGACGCGGACATCAGTACCACGACCCTTGATTCTAAATAGGCGCCAGCACACGACGGTGCAGGGTCATGCGCAACAAGGGCTTCACGCTGGTCGAGATCTTGGTGGTGCTCGTGATCATCGCCGTCGTCATATCTCTCGCGGTGTTGTCCGTCGGAGTCACGGGGCGCGACAGCCAGCTCGACGAGGAGAGCCGGCGCATCGCGGGACTGCTCGACCTGCTGCATGATCGTGCTCTCCTGGAAGGCCGGGACTTCGGCCTGAGACTCGAACCCACTGCCTATGAATTCGTCGTCTACGATCCGCTGCACGACCGCTGGTTGTCGCTCAACCAAGAGCAGGAATTTCGGCACCGCAGCCTGCCCAAGGGATTGAGTTTCCAGCTCGAGCTCGATTCCCAGGTCGTCGTGATCAAAGAAATAGACCGCAGCCTGTCGGACAATCAGCCGCCTCCAGGTCCCCAGGTGGGCATCGCGGCCAGCGGCGAAGGCACTCCGTTTCGACTGACTCTGATACGCCAAGACACGGCGGCGAAGGCCTCGGTCGCCGGTGATGCTCTCGGCAAGATCACGCAAACCAGTTCGGATAAGCCGGCCGACAAGTCGGCGGAGAAGCGCTCTTGAAGCGGCAGCCGGGGCAGCATGCCGGACACAGCCGCGGCTTCACGCTGATCGAGGTCGTGGTCGCGCTGCTGATCGTCACGATCGGCCTTGCCGCCCTGATGATCACGGTGAGCAGTACCGCACGGACTAGCGGCTACTTACGGGATAAAACCGTCGCGCAGTGGATCGCGCTCAATCGGCTGACCGAAGTGAGACTGAACTTGAATACAGGAGCGGCAGGATCGCTGGGAGCGGCCGCCGACACGGGGGAGCTCAATTTTGCCAATCGAACCTGGCACTACGATACCCGCTACTTCGACACCAACGTTCCCAGCATGAAGCGCGTCGTGGTGCGCGTCTACGCCGGGGACTCCAAAACCAAGGGTAATTCTTTGGCCGAGTCCACCGGATTTCTGGGGACTTCGGTTGCGACACCCGGCGGCTCCAATGCCGTGGACTGGACGCTGGGCTCGGTCGCGGCCACGGCGGGCAGCGGCGTCACGCCATCCGGCATCGCGCCCAGCGGCGCGATCGGCGGCGCGCAGCCAGGAAACTCCGCGCCGGGCGGTGTCGTCCCGCTCCCGACCGCCCCGAATACCTCCCAATGAGCCGACCGACGCGCACCACCTCCCGCGCCACCGGCCACGCCGCCGCCGCCGCAGGCTTCACCCTGGTCGAAATGCTGGTGGCGCTGTTGATCCTGGGCATCATGGCCGCATTGGGCTACGGGTCCTACCGCGCCGCCCGCCTCTCCGCCGAACGCACCGAAGTGTCGATGAAGCGCTCGCGCGAGATCGAGTTCGGAATGCGCATCATCGTGCAGGACCTGGCCGAAGCGGTGCCGCGCCCCGTGCGAGACATCTTGGGACAGTCCCGCTTGGCGGCCATGCAAGGCACGGGGGGCATCGGCACACTCAGCGCCACGACCGATTCTGGCCTCGGTGCCAATTCGACCTTGAGCTTCGAGAGTCAGAGCTTCACCAGTCAGAGTTTCAAGGGCCAGGGTTCCACCTCGGGCACCGGTTGGGAACTGGGGGGCGGTTCGGCTTCCAACGTCGCACCCATCCTCGTTTTGACGCGCGCGGGTTGGTCGAATACGGCAGGCGAGCAGCGCGGCGGCTTGCAGCGCGTGTCCTACGGACTGGTGGACGACGTGCTCAAGCGCAGCTACCAAATAAACCTGGACACCGTGCAGGGCAATCAGCCGGTGGTGCAGGATCTGTTCACGGGCGTCAAGGCAGTCCAAGTGCGCTATCTCGACGGCAATCAGACCTGGCAAAGCCAGTGGCCGCCGCCCGGTGGGATTCAGTCGGCGGGTGGGATTCAGTCGCCGACTGCGACTACGCCGACACCTACTACGACGGCGGCTGGGATTCAGACGACTCAGTCGGATAACCTGGCGATGCGGCCGGTGGCCGTGGAACTCATCATCGAGTTCAAGGACTGGGGCAAGGTTCGCCGGCTCGTGGAGATCGCAGGATGAGGCGGCGGCCGAATCATGGCTGGCCGAGCCGCCATCGGCAACGCGGCGTGGCTCTCATCATCGCCCTCGTGCTGGTGGCGCTCGCCACCATTCTCGCCACGAAGCTGACTTTCGATGGATTTCTCGAGCGCAGGCGCGCCATCGGCGTGATGGCCGCGGAGCAAGCCCTGCAATTCGGCCTGGGCGCCGAAGCGTTGGCCGCGGACGCGCTGGCGCAAGATGCGCAGACCAGCGGCCAGCAAACCACCTTGGCCGCGCCCTGGGCACAGCCCAGCCAGCCATTCCCGATCACCCCCCAGGACGATCCCGAAGGAGAGCCCATCGGCACCATGCAGGGTCAACTCGACGACATGCAAGGCCTCTTCAATCTTAACAATTTGGCAAGGGTCGTCGCCGGTGCCCCGAACACGAACGCTCTGCCGACGCAGGATCCGCAGCCCCTCGAGCAGTTCCAGCGGCTGCTGGTGCTGGTCGGTCTCGAGCCCAAATGGGCGGCCATCGCCCGCGATTGGATCGATCCCGATGACATCCCCGGCACTCCGGACGGCGCCGAGGACCAGGTGTATACCTCGCAGATGCCACCCTATCGAACCGGCAACTGGCCCATGCTGTCGCCCAGCGAGCTGATGAATCTGCCGGGATTCGGCGCGGACCGCTACCGCAAGATCGCGCCCTACGTGACCGCGCTGCCGAGTTCGACGGTGCCCATCAATATCTGCACGGCGCCCGCGCCGGTGCTCGAGAGTCTGGCCGAGAACTTGAACGGCGAATACACCCCGGAAGTGCTGGCCAATGGCCGCAAGGCCGGCTGTTTCCCCGATTTGAACGCTTTCAGGGCCATCGTGGGTCCGCAGAACCTTGCGGCCATCAATGGCCGCTTCGGTCAAACCAGCCAATATTTCCGCTTGACCACGCGCATCACGCTTGGCACTACGGAGTTCACCTTGTACAGTCTTTTGCTGCGAGGTAACGGCGGCAAGATAACGCCGCTGCTGCGCTCCTTTGGAACCCCTTAGTCACATGCCACAAACACTACTGTTGCGCCTCCCCTCGCCCGGCCAAGAAGAGACCGAGTGGCTGACCATCGATGACTCGGGGCTATCGGAAACGATTCGCCAGCGAGGATCCTTGACCCTGGCCGCGGCGGTGTCGCGCACCGGCAAGGTCGTGGCCCTCGCACCGGCAACGCAGATTCTATTGGCGGAGCCCGAATTGCCCCCAGGCAGCGGCGTCAAGCTTGCGCGGGCGGTACCCTTCGCCCTGGAAGAGCAGCTCACCGAAGACGTAGACCAAATGAGCTTTGCCGTCGGCCGGCGCAGCGCGAGAGGCGGCACGGCCGTAGCCGCAGTGTCGCGCACCGTCTTGGCTGATTGGATATCGGCTTTGAGCGCCGCCGGCCTCGAACCGGTGGCCATGTACCCGGACATCTCGCTGATGCCGGAAAATCCCGGCCAGACGGTGCTGTGGCTGGAACAGGAGCGGCTCGCGGTGCGGCGCCCGGGTGCCCTGCCCTTCGCGGTGGAGCTGTCGCCGGTGCGCGAGGCCTTGGTGGTCGCCGGCGTCATTCCCGACCCTCTCGACACCACCGCGGAACCCAAGCCGCCGGAGAGCGCCCTGTTGTATATCACTCGCGAGGATTGGGAGCGCTCGAAGAACGACTTCGAAGAACTGACCGAGAAATTCGAATCGCTGAAGATACAGCTTCTACCCGATGGGCCTCTGCCGTGGCTGGCGCGCAGCCTCCCGGCCACCGACGCCGTCAACTTGCTGCAGGGCGAGTTCGCGCGTGCCACCGATTTCGGTGCGCGCTGGCAGCGGTGGCGCAATGCGGCGCTGCTGGCGGTGGCCCTGCTCACCGTGCATGTCGCCGCCGAGGCGCTGCAAATCCAGCACGCCAAGCACGTGGGCGCGGCGCTCGACGCGCAGATCGCCACTGTGTTCTCCGCCGCCATGCCGGCAGAGACGCTGCAGGATCCGCGCCGCCAGATGGAATCGCGGCTCGATCGCATTCGCAAATCCGGCGGAGGTCCGGAACACTTCCTGCGCGCGCTGAAGATTTTGAGCGGCGCCCTGGCCTCCGTCCCCAAGACCGAGATCGACGCCTTGAGTTATCACGAAGACTCCCTCGATATGAAAGTGATGGCGCCGAGCCTGGCAACGGTGTCGCAGCTCTCGCAGCTCATCGCCAAGCAGGGAATGATGGCCGACATTCAATCGTCGACTCCGGTTGCGAGCGGCATCGAAGCGCACATTCAGCTGCGCACGCCATCGGCAAAGGCGCACCGATGAGCAAGCTTCAGGCCTGGTATTCAGGTTTACAGGAGCGTGAGCAGCGCATGGTGGCCATCGGCGGCATCGTCGTAGCCTTTCTCGTCCTGGTGATGGGAATTCTGATGCCGCTGCATTCCGCGGTGTCGAGCGCCACCGCGCGCAACGCTACGAAGCGCGACGATCTGGAGTGGATGCAGCTGAATGCTTCCGAGGTCCGCGCGGCCGGCGATCAGCTGCCGGCGAACACGGGCGAGGCGCCGGTCGTCCTGGTCGACAGAGTCGGCCGCGAGGCCGGGCTCGCCAGCGCGTTGCGCGGCACGCAGCCCAGTGGAACGGGTGTCCGGGTGCAGCTCGAGGCCGCGCCCTTCGATACCATGATCACTTGGCTCACCACGCTCGATGAGCGCTATGGGCTCGCGATCGAATCCATTACCGTAGATCGCGCGGTCCGGCCGGGAGCGGTGAATGCCAACATCACGTTCGCCCAGTCGAGGCGCTGAGCCCGCTCCGCGTTCGCGCTCCTACGGGCCGCTCGTTCTCATAGGACTTGCGGCGGTGCTCGCGGTTGTCATCGCCTCCTTGCCTGCATCGCTCGTCTCCCATTTCCTGCCCCCTTTCGTCCATGCCGAAGATTATTCCGGCAGCCTCTGGCACGGCTCCGCGGGAAAGATCCGCGTCGATTCGCGCGATGCCGGAGCGCTGGAATGGTGGCTGCATCCGCTATCCCTGTTGGAGATGTCGGTCGTCGCGGATTTGCACTGGGTCAAGGTGGGCTTCATCGCCGATGCCACGGTCAAAATCGACAGGCACGGCTATACGGCGCACGCCATCAAGGGCGGCGGACCGATCGAAGATCTGCGCGATTTCGGAATCGCGCCCGGATGGCGGGGCATCGCCGATTTGAATTTCAGCGAGTTGAAAGGCGATTTCGCGAGGCCTCTAGCGGCCGTCGGCGAGCTTCGCGTTTCGAATCTCATGTCGGCCCGGGTTGCGGGCGGCGCGGATTTGGGCGGCTACGAGCTGAGCTTGCCCGAAGGTGCGGTCGACGCCGAAGGCAATGTGACCGCCAAGCTCGTGGATACGGGCGGCCCGCTGGACTTGCAGGCGCTCATCCATTACTCCGCCAAGGATCGCTCCGGCGTGCTGAGCGGAACGTTGAAGGAACGCCCAGACACGCCTGCCGCGCTGCTCGGCCAGATCAACGACATCGCTCAATTGCGCGGGCGAGACCCTCAGGGAAGGGTCCCTGTGGACCTCGAACTCGCGCTATAGGCCTGGCGCCGGAACGGCTGCTGTGGTGAAGGTCCACACATAATCACTGGCGGCCGGCAAGCGCGCTTGATTGCCCCCTAATGCATTGCCTGCCAGATCGGTCGCCGCCGCGGTAATCGTCGCGGTATAGGTTGTCGAGACTTCCAGTGCAGCTGCCGGTGCAAAGACCGCGGTCTTGGAGCCGACTTCATAGCTCACGATGCCGGTAGGGGAGACACAGGGTGCCGCGCAGGTTAGGGTGAAGCTCGCGCCCGTAAAGGTCGAGGGAGACATATCCTTGGTGAAGGCCGCGATGATCGCCGAATTGCTGGGTGCTCCCGTCTTCGGATCCGGGGTCGTGATCTCCAGAGCGGTGAGCTGTACGGCAGCCCGCGAGGTGTCCGGCGCCGTGCCGGTTGTAAATTGCCATACGTAGGGACTTGCCAGGGGAAGTCCCGTCGCCACACTGGTCGCCTCGGTGATCGTGACGGTATAGAGCGTGAGGGGCATCAGATTCGCGGTCGGCGTAAAGGTCGCGTCGGCGCCGCTGGTATCAAGAGCGACGGTTCCCGCGGGGCTCGTACAAGGTGCTTCACAGGTCACCGTGATGCTCGCTGCACCAGTGATTGGGTTCATCGGCTCGCTGAACCCTGCGGCGATGGAGTCGTTGAGCGGCACACCGACGGCATCGTTGCCGGGTGCCGCTGCAGTCACGGTCGGCGCCTGCGAGGCCGTCCTGACGCGAGTCTCGTCATAAAGCGAGTCCTCCAGGGCATGTTTCCCGCCGGACCCGCATCCTGCAGCGAAGATGACTGACGCCACGGCCATCGACCCGATCCAGTAGCGGAGAGTCTCGGTAGTGATTCTCATACGTGCAGTCCATCCCATTCGATTGGGAAGCACGCTAATGCAAAAAGCGGCGCGAGTCTGTGCTACAACGCACCCTTCCGGATCTATGCCGCCCACTCGCGCCACGCCCGCATGAGCGGAAAATACAGACCCAGACGCACCGGCTCGGGGCCCATTCTCTTGGCCAACATGCCGTAGCGCTGCAGCTGAGGACGGTATCGCTCGACCTCCCGGTCCAGGAATTCCTCGAGATTGCCGCCGCTGTGCTGACTGGTTTTGTAGTCGATGACCCAGCGGATTCCCTGCTCGTCGATGAAGCTGCGGTCGAATACCGCCCGCACCACCTCGCCTCGGGAACGGCTCTCACCCTGCGAGGGACCGGACAGGGCATGCTCCCGCAGATCCTCGCGCGACCTTTGCAGAATCCAGCGGCCGCGAGGATCTCGCTGCACCGCGGTGAGCGCCTCGACGACTCGCGCAGCCGCTTCTTGCAGGCGATCGGTCGGTACGCCGTGCAGCGCGAGCCAGCGGCGGAAATGCGGATGACGCGCGCGGATAGCCTCCTCGTCGCTGCTCGCCAGGTTCATGGCCTGAAGCTCGGCGTGCACCAGGGTGCCGACGCGCCGCGCCGTTTCGCCCGCCCAGTCGAATACAGGCGAGTCCTCGCGCAGGGTGGGCGGAGCCGACATCGACTCGGCCGCCAAAGGCGCCGCACCCAGGCCGGGCGTCCAGTCCCTGGGGACTCGCCGTAGCGGGCCGCCCCGCGGCGCGCCCATGCCTTCTCCTTGAATGCCGGCGCGACCCTCGGCCGCGGTCTCGGCGAAATCCGGGCCGATCACGGGCCAAAGCACCGCGAGCAGACTACCCGCCCGCGGCGACCATGGGCGGTGCGCGGCGCCCTCCGCGGCCGAATGCTCGCCTGAATTCGAACCTTTGGCTGAACCCTCGTCCGCACCCTTCGGGTCCTCCGCCCTGCCTATCCTCGCCGTCAGCCGCAACTGCCACTTTGCGCGGGTGCACGCCACGTACAGAAGACGCTCTGCCTCGAGCTGCGCCGCGTCGCGAAGCTGATGGCGCAGAAATTCGAACAACCGATCGCCCTCGGCGCCGATGGCCGGCCGCGCCGCCATCACCATGCCATCGCGTCCGGTGCGCGCGAATTCGTGCCACACCAGCAATTGATCGCGGCTGCGTGGAATGTGCCGATCGAGCGCCGGCAGAACGACCATGTCGAACTCGAGCCCCTTTGACTTGTGAATGGTCATGATCTCTACCGCGGCTGCCGCGCCATGAGCGGCGTACAGATCCGCGAAGGCGGCAGGCAGATCCGCGGGATCCGGCAGCCCGCGCTGTTCCAGCTCCCGCAGACGCGCGAATGCAAAGCCGGCGAGATCGAGATCCTCGGGCGAAGCGGCACAGCTCGCTCCACCCATCCCGAGCCAGGTGCGTTCGACCCAGCGCGCGATCGAAGTGTCATTGCGCACGCGAAATGCCGCCTCCAGTGTCGAACGCAGCCGCCGGCAGCGCACCCTGCCGTCCTCGCTGAGTTGCTGCAGAATGGCGTCATCTGCCAATGCATCCCAGACCAGCGGAGCGCCGCGCGCAATCAGCAATAGATCGGCCAGGGATACGCCTGCCCACGGAGCGCGCAGCAGAGCAAGCCACGCCGTGCGATCGCCGAGATGCAGCAACGCACCGATCAGCATGACGATGTCGCGCACGATGGCGCGATCCTGAAGCGGTTCTATGTCCACGGCGCGGAAGACAATGCCCTGCGCGCGCAGCGCCGCCGCAATTTCACGCGCATGCGTTCTCGCGCGTACCAGGATGGCGACGCGCCATGCCGGATGCTGCTCGAGCTGCGCCGCGATCGTTTCCGCGATATGCGCGGATTCCTCGGCTCGGGTCGCAAAACCGCGCAGGGCCACGGCAGGAGCCGCCGATTCGGGCGATTCGGCGATGGCCGCCACGCTGCTGCGGAACGCGATGGCGCCGCGGCCGCGATCATCGGCTCGCGGCAGGACACGCGCAAAGCTGCTGTTGATCCAATCGACCAGGGGCGCGGCAGAGCGGAAATTGTCGCGCAGGCGTTGTACCTCGAAGCGCACCTCGCCGATTCCCTCTTCGGCGAGTTCCAGAAAGGCGCGCACCTCCGCCTGGCGAAAACCGTAAATGGATTGCATGGGATCGCCGACGCAGAAAATGCTACGTCCATCGCCCTGCTGCCAGCCGGCGGTCAGCAGCGCGACCAGCGCAAGCTGGGCGCTCGAAGTGTCCTGGAATTCATCCAGCAGGATGTGCTGCAGACGATAGTCGAGCCGCAGGCTGAGGTCCGTCGGTGCATCCGCCGAACCGAGGGCGCGCAGCGCCGCCAAGGACACCGCCGGAAAATCCGCGGCGCCTTGCTCGCGAAACACTTGATCCAACTCCGCCGCGGCCAGCACCAGCACCTGCGCCACTTCGCGAACTCGCCCCCACTGCTCATCGCCGTAGAACGGCGCCGGCAGGTCGCGAATTTCCACGAGGATTTGCCGAGATTGCGGATCGCGGTCGAGTTCCTGCAACAAATCCTGCATCGGCGGCTTATCGGCACACTGCGGCGGAAAGCCCTCTTTCTTGGTGAGCCGCTTGCGAAACTCGCCTTCCGCGGTCAGCAACAGGCAGGCTACGCCGCGCCAGCGCGCGAGATCCGCCGTGTCGGCCCTCAGGGGCATTGCATCATCCAGCCAAGCAGACAGATCCGGCCGATCCGCACCCGCGCGGCGCGCTGCTCCCTGGGTCAACCGCGACAATACAGCCAGTCTTTCCTCGCCGATGACCTGGTGCCCGCGGTTCAGCACTCGCGCCACCAATAGCTCCAGGTCCTCATCGAGGTGCTGGCGCACCCGCAGCAGCTGCGCCTCATCGAGTGCGCTGGCCGCCTGCAGCCGTCCCGCCAGCAACGGCAGCCAGCGGTCGCGGCTCGGCAGCATCTCGGAGATGAGCTTGAGAAGCCGGCGCCAGCGTTGATCATCGAGCGCCAGCACCCGATCGACGGCAGCGCCGAACTGATCTGCCTCCTCCCGCGCCAGGGCCCGGCGCGCCGCCTCCTCGTAGCAGGGTCTTGCGTCGGCCAGTACTTGAAGACCGGCTCCCGCTCCGGCGGATATAGGTAGCTGGGCGGCCAGCCAGGCGTTGAAGGCATCGATGGTCTCGATACGCAGCCGCGACGGCTGGCGCTGGATATCGAGATGCAAGGCGTGCAGATGGCGGCTTGCGGCTACCGCCAACCGCCAAGTCTCGCGATTCATGCCCGGCGGGCAGATCGGCAGGCGCGCGGCGCCTAGCGCCAGCAGTACGCGCTCACGCATCTCCTCCGCGGCGCGGCGCGTGAAGGTGAGCGCCAAGATTCGCTCCGGCGCATCGACGAGCGCCAGTAGGCGCAGGTAGCGCTGCGCCAGCAAAGTCGTCTTACCGGAACCCGCCGGCGCCTGGACCAGCACCGAACCGTCCGACTCGATGGCGCGTTCGCGAGCGGCAGCGTCGGACGCGACGCGTCGATCCGGGGTCACGTGTGAATCCGGGGTCACGTGTGGATCCGGGGTCACGTGTGGATCCGGGGTCACGTGTGGATCCGGGGTCATGAACGTCCGCCGTCACGATGCGCCGCGGATTCCTCGGGTGACGCGGAGCCGTCGAGACCCTCCTCCAGCGGCGCCGGCACGCGGCACAGGCCGTGGAGCCTGCAGGTCCTGCAGGCCTGCAGGGTGGGCGCCACGGCCGCCCGGCCTGCCGCAAAATCCGCGGCCAGACTCTCGATGCGCCGCGACCAGACTTGGATCAACGCCGCGAGGCTGGGCATGCCCTCGAGAGACGACTTGCGGCCGTTCGGCTTGAAACTTGCCGGGCGGTCGGTCTCGGCCACGAAGCTGCAATCGCCGGCGTTCACGCGGCCGTAGGCGACCGCCACCAAGCCCTCGGGCTGCCACAGCGCATAGATGGGCAGCTGAGGATTATCGGGCCGCTCCCCGCGCCAATCGACAGCCGCCATGCCCGTCTTGTAGTCGATCAGCACGCGGGATCCGTCGGAGAGCCGGTCAACCCGATCGATGCGCAGCGAAAAATCGAGGGTCGCATGCCGCACGAGCTGCTTGCCCTGCTCCAACTGCTCCACCTCGAAGGGCTCGCGTTGCCGCTCCACGTCCAGCCACTTCGGCAGCAAGTTGCCCATGCGCTCGCGCTCCCGTTGCCGCCAACGCGAACCCGGATCGCGAACGCGGCAGATCTTGGTTAACGCGCGGGTCACCGCCTCGTCCAGCAGCCGCGCCTGCGCATCCGGCGAGATCGACTGTAGGGCGCTCGAATCGCGCAGGTTCGACCATATGTGCTCGAGCGCGTGATGCACGAGTTCGCCGCGTTCGCGGTCGTTGAATCCCGGCACCGGCCGAACGAGGTCCTCGGTGCCGAGCCGAGTCTCAGCGAAGCCGCGAAACGCGCAGCGGGATTGCGCCTTCAATGTCGCCACGCCGCGCGTGCGCTCTCCCTGCGCGAACGGCGGCGCAATTTCATCCGTGATTTGTTCCAGTTGGGGCGCATCCAGCAAAAGCGTCCGCCAATGTGGCCGCGGCAGCGCCGGCGGCACGGTTGCGGCGGCGTCCGGCAGCAAGGGACTGGGTGCGGCTAGCCGTCCGTCGCCCGGATCCGCGTAGCTGAACACGCATTCGCCGGCGCGCCCCGCCCAGCGATTCTGCAAGTCCAGCGCGAATTGCAATTGCGATTCCGGGGAGGCGGCCGTCACGCCGAATTCGCGCTGCAATCTCACCGGCAACAAGGGAATGGGATCGGCCGGCGGCGGCCAGCGCGCGTCGCTGCAACCGCTGACCCACAGGCCGCCGTAGTTCAACCACGGGTCGATGAGCTGTCCGCTGACCCAGATGGGCGGAATGCCGGTTTGTACTTGAAATGCCGTATCGCGCGCCGCGCGCTGCAGGATGCGCTGTGCCGAGCTGCGAGAATGCATACCGAAGATCGAATCCGCCGCAGCGAGCGTGCCCAGTAGTTCGCGAAAACGCTCTGCCGCCTGATACTCGACGCTCGACCAACGATGTCGCAGCGCCCAGGGGCCCGCCTCGAATGCGGCGATCCACACCGGAACCCAGCGGCTGATAGGATGACTGCCGCGCGAGTTCTCGACCGCCCGAAGCGCGCCCTGCAGCCGCTGTGCAGCCGCGGCGACGCCGATGTGGTGTGCGGCGGCGATTCGCTCCGTCAGCGCCAACCAGCCTGCAAGATCCGCTTCGCTGGGACCCTCGTTTCTCAGGTGCATGTCCAGCAAAGCTGCGGCGCCGGCTTCGGCGTCGGATGCATGCAGCTCCGGCGCTCGCCACAGGGCGCTGAACCGCTCGAACGGGACCGGCCCCAAGCTCGCGGCCAACAAGTCCAGCGCCGCGCGCACCGGTGCGAACTCGTGGAGTGGCGTGCCGCCGGCCACGGCATAGGACACCGCGGACGCGCCTTCGGAGAGAGTAAAGCGCTGCCGCGCCAGCACTGCGTCGAACGCGTCGACCACCTCCGCGCGCCGCAAATTCAAATCCGGAATACAGATCCACGCGCGAAACCCTGCCATGGAACGCAGATTCTCCGCCGCCCAGTCGGCGATCGCCGCCAATTCAGCGGCGGGCGACGCGGTATGGAGCCGGCATGCCGTCCGCGAGACCATGCCGGGCGGCGCCAGCATCCGGCCATGGCTCCGCAGCCATCGGCGCGCCATCGGCCGCCACACCGGACTCTCGATCCAGCTGATGGGTTGCTCGGGCGGCGGAGTTTGCGCGAGCAATTCGTCGGCGCCGATGCAATCCAATTGCCGGCAGCGTTCCTCGAAGCGCCGGTTCCAATCGAGAAATGCCCTCGACTCATCGGAAGCCGAAGCATGGCCGGCGATGGCGCCGAGCGGAATGCCGTGCTCGTGAATGGCGCGCCGCGCCCGCCGCGCGGCCCGCGCCGCACTGGTGGGTTCGAGAATCTCCTGGCCCACCTCACCCGATTCGATCACCGTCCGCCACAGTTCGCGTTCATCGACGTCGCCGAGGAGTCGCGGCAATGTGGCGTCCGTCAACTGGCGGCTGACATGCGTTTCGCGGAGCCAGCTGCCGAAATCGCGCACGCGCGGAGTCGGCCAAAGATCGTGACCGGCATCTTGATGCGAGCGCTCGACCGCATCGAACAGCGCCGCCGCCAGTTCGGTGTTCGGCGCAAGAATGGTGTGGCCTTCCGTGACGGCGGCCGTCAGGCCGGAAACGGCGGATTCAGCGCTCAGTGTTGCCCGGCCTTTGAAGTGGATTCGACCAGCTGCAGCTCGGGCCGTGCCGCCGCCTGCGCCTCGAGTACCTCCTCGATGCGCGAGAACACCGTGGAGAGAACCTGCGGCTCCGGCAAATTGGTGATCCGGAAGCAGTTCCGGTAAGGCACGTTGAAGCTCACGCCGGGAGCGACCAATACGTGCTTGTTCTCCAGCAGGTCGAGAGCGAAGGTCTGATCGTCGAAGTCCGGCAGCATGTCGCCGCGCACCTCGACGAAGGAATACAGCGCGCCCATGGGCCGCGCCAGCCGCAGATACTTGCTGCGCGCGACACTCTCCAGAATGACCTGCCGCGATTCATACAGGCGGCCGCCGGGCTGCGTCAGCTCGCGTATGCTTTGATAGCCACCCAGCGCCGTCTGCACCGCCCACTGACCGGCGACGTTGCTGCAGAGGCGCAGCGACGACAGCAGCTCGAGCCCGCTGAGATATTCGCCGGCGCTTTCGGTGTCGCCGGAGAACACGGCCCAGCCCACACGATAGCCGCATGCCCTGTACACCTTGGACAGGCCGCTCATCGTGCAGCACAGGGTGTTGTGCACCAGGGTCGCCATGGGGACGAACTGCGCATCGTCGTACACGATGTGGTCGTAGATTTCGTCCGATAGAACCATCAGACGATGTTTCTCTGCGATGCGCGCGATCGCGGCCAGGGTGTCGCGCGGATACACGGCACCGGTGGGGTTGTTGGGATTGACGATGACGATCGCACGGGTGCGCTTCGTCACCAGCGCTTCGATGTCCTGCGGGTCTGGAATGAAGGAGCTCGCCGCATGACAGGGATAGTGCACCGCGCGTCCGGCATTGAGATTCACCGCGGCCGTCCAAAGCGGATAGTCGGGGCTGGGCACCAGCACCTCATCGCCGGGATTCAGCAGCGCGCGCAACGTAAGATCGATCAGCTCGCTCACGCCGTTGCCGATGAACACCTCCTCGGCCGTGACTCCGCGCACGCCGCGCTCCTGCTGCTGCATCACGACGGCTTCGCGCGCCGGGAATATGCCCTTCTGGTGCACGTATCCCTCGCTGTGGCGCAGATTCTCGATCATCGCCAGACGCATGGTCTCCGGAGTCCTGAACCCGAAGGCATAGGGATTGCCGATATTGAGCGAAATGATGTCGTATCCCAACCGCTCCAACGCCGATGCCCGCCGCGCAAGCTTGCCGCGAATTTCATAGCGCACATTGGCCAGGCCATCGCTGGCCCGAAGGGGTTTTCGCTGTGTCATGGATGGAAGAATAGCGGAATATGCCTTGAAAGTGCGGAGATCGATACGCCGCGACCAACTCCCCGGTCCCGAACCGCCGCGCTCATCGCAGTTCCTGCGCACGGTGGCAGGCGGTCCAATGCCCCGCTACCGTTTCCTCGAGCGGCGGCACCGTCGTAGAGCAAACCGTCACCGCGTGGGCGCAGTGATCGCGAAACGCGCAGCCCCCGATCGTCGGTACCGATGCAACCGGCTCGGCGGATGAACGCGGCGCTCGAGCGGAAATTGGCGTGGGCACCAGCGGCGGTGCCGACGCCGGCGGTAACGACGCCGGTGGCGCCGGCACGGGCGCAGGCACCGCCGACAGCAGGGTTCGAGTGTAGGGATGGATGGGCGCGGCGAACAACGCATCGCGCGGCGCAATCTCCACCAACCTGCCCGAATACATCAC
Source organism: uncultured Gammaproteobacteria bacterium (assembly GCA_963807505.1). Taxonomy (GTDB): domain Bacteria; phylum Pseudomonadota; class Gammaproteobacteria; order Steroidobacterales; family Steroidobacteraceae; genus Bog-1198. The sequence goes on from CAWECC010000004.1 coordinate 2,189,956, forward strand.
GAGAATTCGATGACTGAGATGCCTCACGACAGCCAGATTGTGGCTGATGAACAGCATGGCCGTGCCGGCGTCGCGCTGTAGATCGAGCAGCAGATTGACGATCTGGCCCTGGATGGACACGTCCAGAGAGCTGACCGGCTCGTCGCATATCAGCAGCTTGGGGTTCATTATCATGGCTCGCGCAACGCCGATGCGCTGGCACTGCCCGCCGCTGAATTCGTGCGGATAGCTGTCGAGCATGTCCGCGTTCAAACCCACCCGCTCGAGCATCCCGCCCACCCGCCCGCGCCGCGCCCTCGAGTCCAGGCCGGGTTCGAAAATGCGCAGCGGCTCGGCGATGGTCTCGCCCACCGTCATGCGCGGATTCAAGCTCGCGAGCGGATCCTGAAAGACGATCTGCAGGTCGCGGCGCGCACGGCGCAGCGCGGCGCCGTCGCAGGACAGTAGATCCCGCCCGCACCACAGCACGGATCCGCGAGTTGCACGCACCAGTCGCAGGATGGCGCGCGCCAATGTCGACTTGCCGGATCCCGATTCGCCGACCAACCCCAAGGTCTCGCCCGGGAAGAGATCGAAGCTCGCATCGCTGACTGCCGTGTGCGCGCCGAACTCCACCTGCAAGCCGGTGACTCGCAGCAAAGGGTTGGTCATGGAAAGGGCAGCATTCATGGCGTCAACGGGAAGTGGCATGCCACGCGGCGCGCGCCGTTCGCATTGCCGCTGCCTGCTTCGCCTCCGGGAGCGGCGCCTCCAGGAGCGGTGTTGACGGCTTCGAGCAGCGGGCGCTCCACGCGGCAGCGCTCCGCGGCCCGTGGGCAGCGCGGCGCGAACGCGCATCCGGCGAGAGATTCGCCGGGCCGCGGCGGCTGTCCGGACAGCGTGGGCAGCCGTTCCAAAAGCGGTCCGGACAGACTCGGAATGCACTTCAGCAGTTCCGCGGTGTAGGGATGCCGTGCATGCCGTAACAACTCGACCGCAGCGGCGCTCTCGACGATCCGCCCCGCGTACATGACGAGAATCCGGTCCGCGAGACCCGCCACCACTGCGAGATCGTGGCTGATGAGCACCAGCGCCATGTTGGTTTCCTCGCGCATGGCGCGCAGCAGTGCGATGATTTGCGCCTGCACGGTCACATCGAGCGCCGTCGTCGGCTCGTCGGCGATCACCAGCAGGGGCTCGCACATCAAGCTCATGCCGATCATGACGCGCTGACGCAATCCGCCCGACAGCTCGTGCGGGTATTGACTCAGCCGCCGCTGCGCCTCGGGCACGCGCACACGCTCCAGCATGCGCCGGGCTGCGATTCGAGCCTCGCTCCAGGACGTGCCCCTGTGGCACACCAGAACCTCCGCCAGCTGCGTACCGATTTTCAAATGCGGCGTCAGCGAAGTCATCGGATCCTGGAAAACCATCGTGAGCTTCGAGCCGCGGATGCGATTGAGTTCCTTGGAAGCCGCCCGCAACAGCTCCTCGCTCTCGAAGCGCACGCTGCCGTCCGCCACGGCATTGGCCGCGAGCAAGCCCATGGCGGCCATGAATACTTGTGTCTTGCCCGACCCGGACTCCCCGACGATGCCGAGGCACTCACGGGCCGTCACGGCCAGGGACACCTGCCGCACCGCGGAGATGTTCCGATTCGGGCGGGCGAAGCTCACGCTCAAATCCTCGATGTTCAACAGGGGCTGCATCAGCCTTCCTTGACGTCCAGGGCGTCGCGCAATCCGTCGCCCAAGACATTGAGGGCGAGCAGGAGCGCCGCAAGGAAGCCACCCGGCACCAGTAGCATCCAGGGCGCCGCCTCCATTTCTCCCGCGCCTTCGGCGATCAAGGTCCCCAGGCTGGCGCCCGGTTCCTGGATGCCCAATCCCAGAAAGCTCAGGAAGCTTTCGAGCATGATGATCTGCGGAATAGTGAGTGTGGCATAGACGACGATGGGCCCGACGACGTTCGGAATCACGTGTCTGACGATGATGCGCGCCGTGCCCGCACCAGATGCCACCGCGGCCTCGATGAACTCTTTTTGCCGAACGCTCAATGTCTGGCCACGCACGATACGTGCCATGGTGAGCCACCCCACTGCGCCGATGGACAGGAACAGCAAGTATTCGTTGCGGCCGAAGATGACGGTCAGGAATATGACGAAGAAAATCAGCGGCAGGCCGCTCAGGATCTCGATGAGGCGCATCATCAGATGGTCGGTGCGTCCGCCGAGGTAGCCGGCGACGGCGCCGTAAGCTATTCCGACCAGCAGGCTGACCGCGCTCGCCACGAGGCCGACGGCCAGCGATACTCGTGTTCCCTCGAGCGTGCGCACGAACAGGTCTCGCCCCAGCCGATCCGTGCCGAACCAATGCGCATTCTGCAGCGCGGGCTTGGAGGCCACGTGCAGCCAATCCAAGGTCTCTGCGCCGTTCGGATTCAACCACGGGCCGAACAGCGCCAGCGCGACGATGCCGAAGACGACGAACATCGCGCACATCGTGCCGGAATTCGACCATAAACGGCGCGCGGCGTCATCGACGAGGCTGCTCATCGCACCAGCCTTACGCGCGGATCGAGCCAGGCATATAGAAGATCGACGAGCAGGCCCATGGCGATGAGCAAAGCGGAATAAACGATCACCATGCCCATGACGAGCGTGTAATCCCTGTTGAGCGCGCCCTGTACCATGTATCGCCCAATGCCGGGCAATCCGGCAATCGATTCGACGACCAGTGATCCGGTCATGATGGAAGCGACTGCGGGCGGCAGATAGCTCGCCACCGGCAGCAACGCGGGCCGCAGTGCGTGACGCATGATTATCGTGCGCAGCGGCAGTCCCTTGGCAACGGCCGTGCGGATGAAGTGGCTGCGCAGCACCTCCAGCATGTTCGGCTCGGGTAAGCCGCGCGATCACGCTGAGCGGCGGCAGCGTCAAAGCAGCGACCGGCAGCACCAGATGGCGTACCGAACCGGGCTCCCAGCCGGCCACGGGCAGCCAGTGCAGATGGATGCCGAACAGCAGGCCGAGAAACGGCAGCACCACGAAGGAGGGAATGGCGATGCCCGCCACGGCCAGCGCCATGGTGGCGTAATCGGCGGCACGGTTGTGATGAAGCGCGGCAAAGGTGCCGATGGGAACGCCCAGGACCAGGGCCAGCACCATCGCGATCGCGCCGAGCTCGAGAGTGACGGGAAGCCCCTGCCCGATCAGCTCCGTCACCGAGAAATCCTTGTACTTGAAGGAGGGCCCGAAATCTCCGTGCGCCAAGCCCCCGAGGTAGCGTCCGTACTGGATCCAAATCGGCCGATCGAGACCGTAGGCACTCTGCATGTTGGCCATGATTTCCGGGGGCAGCGCCTGCTCCTGGTCGAAGGGACCGCCGGGAGCCGCGCGGATCAGAAAGAACGCAACGGTGACGATGATGAACAGGGTGGGAACCGCGCCGGCCAAGCGGGTCAGGAAGTAGCGCAGCATCGCGGCTCAGTCTATCGGTTGACCGCGAGGTGGACAAGCGAAGCGGCGATCCCTAAAATGACGCACCTGTTTTGCATCGGCTCCGCGGAGGGCCGGCGCATCGGTCGCCCCATTTTTTCGAGGTTTCATGGAATCCACACGACCTATCCGTGCGCTGATGCGCGGCCTCGATGCGCTGACCGTTCTGAATTTGCGCGATGGCGCGACGGTGTCCGAAGTCGCTCAGGAAATCCGACTGCCGCGCACCACGGTCTATCGAATACTGGAGACTCTGTGCAACGCCGGGTTCGTATTTCGCGACGCGGCGGATGAGCGCTACCGTTTGACCATTCTGGTGCGCGGCTTGAGCGACGGCTTCGACGATGAGGCCTGGGTCACTCAGATCGCCAAACCCTTCATCAACGATCTATGCCGCGACATCGTCTGGCCGATTTCGATCGCCACCTTGTCCGGGACGACGATGCTGGTGCGCGAATCCACCGATCACGGCAGCCCGCTGGCATTCGAACGGTATCCGGCCGGATTTCGCGCGCCCCTGCTGACCACGGCCACCGGCCGCGTGTATCTGGCCAACTCGCGGCCCCCGCAGCGCGACACCCTCATCGACATTCTGGCCCGCTCCAACAAGGAAGATGACAAACCCGCGCGAGCGCGGGCCGAGTTGCAGCGCGCGCTCGCGGAAATCAAGGCGGCGGGATACGCAACCTCCAACGCGCACCCGCCGCCTGGTGGATGAAATCAGCCTGAGCGTGCCCGTCCTGCTGCACGACCGGGCGCTCGCCAGCCTGACCGTGCGCTTCGCCGCCTCCGCCGTACCGCTGAGGAATGGCGTCGAGCGCTTTTTGCCCAAGCTGCGCCAGTGCGCCGCCAGAATCAGCGCCGCGTTTTCAGAACAACAAGCCGATACCCGTACCAAGAGCCCGCGCGAGATCGCCTCTTGATTCGGTTCCGGCACATATTTTTATCGGCCGGGGTCGCCTCGACCCCGTCAACAGTGGCGCGAAGCGCCTAGAAATCGGCGCGCAGCGCCTGGAGAGTCATGCAGAAAATCATGGTTTGTATCAAGCGCGTCGTCGACTACAACGTGCGCATCCGCGTCAAACCCGACGGCAGCGGCGTCATGCTCGACGGCGTGAAGATGAGCGTGAATCCCTTCGACGAAATTGCGCTCGAGGAAGCGCTGCGCATCAAGGAGCGCGGTGCGAACATCGAAGTCGTCGCGGTCAGCATCGGCGTGGCCGACACACAGCAGCAGCTGCGCACGGCGCTGGCGATGGGCGCCGATCGAGCGATCCTGGTGCAGACCGATGCGGCCGTGGAACCGCTGACCGCCGCGCAGACTTTTCTCGCGGTGGCGAAGAAGGAAAATCCCGATCTGATCTTTCTGGGCAAGCAGGCCATCGACGATGATGCCAACCAAACCGGCCAGATGCTGGCGGCGCTCTGGGAGCGGCCGCAGGCGACTTACGCCTCGAAGGTCGAGATCGCGGGTGCCAAGGCGGCGGTCACGCGCGAAGTCGACGCCGGACTCGAAACCATCGAAGTCGACTTGCCGGCGGTGATCACCGTGGATCTGCGCTTGAACGAGCCACGCTATGTGAAATTGCCCGACATCATGAAGGCCAAGAAGAAGCCCTTGGACGTGACGTCGCTCGACGCGCTGGGAGTGAGCGCCGCAGTGCTGCTCAAGACCGTGAAGACCGAGCCGCCGGCGCAGCGCCAGAAGGGCGTGATGGTCAAGGATGTGGCGGAATTGGTGGACGTACTCAAGAAGAAGGGTTTGATCTAATGCACAAGATACTCATTGTCGGCGAACACGACGGAAAGACTCTGAATCCCGCGACGGCGAAGTGCGTCACCTGCGCGGCCGGCATTCCGGACCGAGAAATCACCATCGTTCTGCTGGGCGCGGACACCGCCGCGGTCGCCGCGCAGGCCGCGGCCCTCGCGGGAGTGAAATCGGTGCTGCGCGTCGACCGGCCCGAGAACGAACATCCGCTCGCCGCCATTTTCGCGCCGCAACTGGTGGCGCTCGCCGCCGACTACACCCATGTATTCGGTCCTTCCACGAGCTTCGGCAAGGATCTCATGCCGCGCGTTGCCGCATTGCTCGGCGTGCCGCAGGTCAGCGACCTGATGGCGGTCGAAGGAGCCTATCGCTTCAAGCGGCCGACCTACGCCGGAAACGCCATCGTGACGGTGGAAGCCGATCCCGCTCGAAAGCTCATCGCCACCGTGCGGGTGGCATCCTTCGAGGCGGCGAAAGCCGGCGGCAGCGCCGCGGTCGAATCGAAGAGCACCAACGCCGCCCTGCCCTCGCATACGCGCTATGTCGGCGCAAAGACCGGTTCAACCGATCGTCCCGATCTGCAGACCGCCAAGCGCGTGGTGTCCGGCGGCCGCGCGCTCGGCAGCGCGGAGAACTTCAAGCTGCTGTTCAGCTTCGCGGACAAGATCGGCGCCGCCGTCGGCGCGTCGCGCGCCGCCGTCGATGCCGGCTATGCGCCGAATGAAATGCAGGTCGGCCAGACGGGCAAGATCATTTCCCCCGACATCTACATCGCCATCGGAATCTCCGGCGCCATCCAACATCTGACCGGCATCAAGGATGCGCGCACCATCGTCGCCATCAACAAGGACGGCGAGGCGCCGATCTTCGAGGTGGCCGACGTCGGGTTGGTCGGCGATCTGTTCCAGATCGTGCCGGAGCTCGAGCGCTTGGTGAGCGGCTGAGCTAGACCTCGGCAACGGTGATGTTGACCGGTTCACAAGGTCAGGGGGGATAAGAGGCTGGACGCCAACGTAAAGGCAGCAGTTGGCGTCCAGCCTCTTATCCCCCCTGACCGTGCGCACTAGGCCGATATACATCACCGTGCGGACGGAATGCGGTCTACCGCCGTGGCTGCCGCATCGATTGCCTGCACCAGCAAGTCGGCGTGCTCGCGGCGGAAAGGCATCGGTGGGCGCAGCTTGAGAATACTGGCGTGGGGACCTTCGTAGCCGATGAGGATGCGAGACTGCGAGGCCAGCGCATTCACGATGCGCTTGTTGCGCAGCTTCGAGGGCGAGCCGTCGCGATCCAGGACTTCGAGGCCGAGCAGCAGGCCGGTGCCGCGCACGCCGCCCAGGCACTCGTGCCGGGCGGCGACGGACTCGAGCTGCTCGCGCAAGTAGCTCCCCACGCTCGCAGCGTTCACCGTCAGTTTCTCAGTATCGAGCACCTCGAGAACGGCAAGGCCCGCGGCGGCGGCGACGGCATTGCCGCCGAAGGTGGAGAAGAAGCCGAACTTCGCCTGAAAGGCCTCGATCAGGGCGCGATTCGCGACGACCACCCCCATGGGATAACCGTTGGCCACAGGCTTGCCCAGGGTCACGATGTCGGGCTCGAGACCGCGCCGCTCGAATCCCCAGAAGTGCGAACCGGGACGCCCCAATCCGTATTGCACCTCGTCGGCGACGATGAGGCTGCCGGCGGCGCGCATGCGGGCGGTCACAGCAGCCGCCCAAGCGGGCGGCGGATCGAATATCCCGCTGCTGGTGATCGCCGTATCGATGTAGAAAGCCGCCGGCGCGGTGCCTCTTTCGCGCAGCGTCTCGATCGCGCCATCGACGTCCCGCACGGCGGCAGCCAGTTCCGCCGCGCTCATCGCATCGCCGGCTTGCAAGCCCTGCGGCGGCGGCGCGAGGGTCACGACCCGCGGATCGTGGGGCGTTCCCACACTGGGCGTGAGCGCTGCGACAGCGTCGGTAATTCCGTGGTACGCGTTTTCCATGACCAGGCCGCCACTGTGCCCCGTGGCCATCCGGGCCATGCGCCAGGCGACATCATTCGCCTCGCTGCCGGAGTTCACGAAAATGCAGGCATTCAGATGCGCAGGAAACCGGGCCGTCAATTGCTCCGCATAATCCAGGATACTATCGTGCAAGTAGCGGGTATGCGTGGCCAGAATTGCGGTCTGCTTCTGAATCGCCGCCACGACGGTTGGATGCGTATGGCCCACATGCGGCACATTGTTGTACACATCAAGGTACGCCCGCCCTTGGGCGTCGTACAGCCACACCCCCGCGCCGCGCACCAGGTGCAAAGGCTTTTCATAGAAGAGCTCGGCGCCCGCCCCCATCAGCCTATGCCGCCGCACCAGATCGACGGCTGGCGCCTCGCCGCAAGGCGCAGCTCGGATCGTTGCGCCGCTTGCCGTGCCGCTCGAAGTACCGGCTGCCTCATGCCATGTGCGGGTTAGCGCCTGGCGATCCACGCTTAGCAAATAATTCAGCGAGCGCTCGCTGTGCACCGCCGCCTCCTCCAGAGCTCGGGCGCCATGGCTGTCGTGGCGGCTGCGCCAGGCATGCACCAGCAGCGTGACGGCATGCCGCGCGGCGATAATGTCGTAGAGCACCTCCACCTCGTCGGCTCGAAGCACCTGGCTTGCGGCATAGCCGCGCAGCACGGCGGTGACCGAGGCCAGAGGAGTCGCTGCTTCGGTCAACAGTTCCGACATGGCGACCGCCGGCTCGAAAATCACCGGCGCGTGAATCATGTCCCCAAAATCGAGAATGCCGCAGATCGATTGACCGGACGCATCCACCAGCAAGTTGGCGGCGTGACAGTCGCCGTGGATGGCTTGGCTGCGCAGGCCCCGCAATCGGGGCAGACAGCTGCGAAAGGCGTCTGTAACGCTGTCCACTGTCTCCCGCAGCGCCGGAGCGTCGATATACCCGCTGAATTCCGCCAGTTCGGGCAGGCGCCGCACGTCCCACGCCAGACGCCGATTCAGTGAAGGATGAAAAAAACCCTGCAGACCCCGGTCCAGGCGGGCCAGAGTGGCCCCCGCATGGTGCAGCAGACCGTCGTTCGGCTTCGAGTCGGCCAGCAGTTGACCGGGTAGAAAGCTCACCAGGCAGGTCGCATAGTCGGCTCCGTCACGGCTGAAGCGGCCGATCGCTTCTCCTTCCTGCGTCGGGAGAAGCCGAGGCACCGGCAGAGCGGGATCTTGCTCCGCCAAGTGGTCGAGTACGCTCACCAGGCATCCGGTGCTTCCAGCATCCGCCGCGACGTCCTGAATCTTCAGCACGAACCCGCGCCCGGCTCGGCGGTGCGCAGACGAAAATTGCTGTCCCGCTCTCCGGGCAGCGCGCTGATCGAGACCGCCAGCCCGTAAAGATCGCGCGCGATGCGCTCGCCTTCGGCAACGCCAAACGACGGCGGCGACGTCCGCAGAGCTAGCAATCGAGCGCGCGGGCTAGAGTTGCTTGAGAACGAATTCGGCGGCCGACACCTTGAACTCGCCCGGTCCTTCGATATTCACCTGCGTGGCGACTCCGTTCTTCACGATGATGGCGAAGCGCTGGCCGCGCGTACCCATGCCGAATTTCGTTCCGTCGAGTTCGAGCCCCAAGGCCTTGGCGTAGGTGCCGTTGCCGTCGGCCAGCATCAGGATCTTGTCGCCGACGCCGCCGTGCTTGCCCCATGCGTTCATCACGAACACATCGTTCACGGCAGTGCAGGCGATGGTGTCTACACCCTTGGCTTTGATTTGATCCGCCAGATCAACAAAACCCGGTAAGTGCTTGGCATCACAGGTCGGAGTGAATGCCCCGGGCACCGAAAACAGCACCACGGTCTTGCCGGCAAACAGCTGGTCCGTGGTGATTTTCTGCGGCCCGTCCCCCGTCATGCGGGTGAACGCGCCCTCTGGCATTTTGTCGCCGGCTTTGATCGTCATGGCAATTCTCCTGCGCTTCGATTACCGACCGACCGTTTCCGCGTACAGCTCCCACAGCTTCAGGACTCGGGGACTGACGTCTGGGACGGACTTGAGGCCCGCAAATGCCTTCTTGGCATCGGCGGTAGTTCTTGAGCGCAACCTGCGCGCGGCCGAGGTACACATAGGCCTCGTCCTGATGCTTGATCTGGCCCTTTTGCAGGCCCCGATTGATGGCGGTCACCGCGTTCTGGTAGTCGCCGAGCCGTAATAAACTTCGCCCAGCTTGACGTCGAGCTCGCCCGCCGGGATTCTTCGTGGCCTCGGCATCAAATTGCGTCTGGCCCTTCTTGTCGGCAGTCGGCGCGAGTCTTGAACGAATTCAGCAAGCGGTTCGTGCGTTCCTTTTGGGCATCCGTGATGAGGCCGGCAGCCATGGCCTTCTCGAGAACGGTCTGCGCCTCGGCGGGAAGCGCCGCGTCGCCCAGCAACTGCGCCATTTCGATGTAGTCGCTGCCCACGGTCATGGCATTGGTGTCATACATGACCCGGTACAACATCAATGTGTTGTGATCGTCGCGCTCATCCTGGCGCTCGATGCGCAGCAGGGTATTCCAATAGGTCGACTTGTTGTTGAGTCGGATCAGATCGGTCAGCACCGGAATCATCGCGGCGTTGTCGCTGGCGTCAGAGGCGCACTGCAGTTTGAACAGGTACAGATTTTCCTTCGGCGCTTCACCGGCCTTGCGGCTGGCGGCTACGGCCTTGTCCACCCAAACGCCCGAGTTCTTGCAGTCCTTCAGCTGGAAGTAGCTCTGCGCAATGATGGCGAGGTCGTTGGGGGTGGCCGTGCCCGCATCCGACATTTCCTTGCCGTAATCGATGGCCTTCTGGAACTGCTGGGTGCTGGCGGCGATGCCGAACAGCGTCTTGGTATACTGCGCCTTCTCTTCGGCGATTGCCGCGCCGGTGGCCAGCGCCTTTTCGAATTCAGTCTGCGCAGCCTTCAGGTTATTCAGCTTGACGTTGGCGAAGCCTTTGAAATAGTGGATTGTCTTCATGTCGAAGGGCGTCAGCGGCGGCTTGTCGTTCGCCTTGGCCTCCGCGGCGTCCAGATTCTTGAGCGCTTCTGCCCATTGATTGGCCTGCAGCGCCTTCTGTGCGGCGGTCATTTCCTTGGCGATGACCGCGACTGATCTGCTGCTTTTCCTTCTCGGCCGACAAATGCCGCCTGCGGGCTGACCGCAGCGCAAACCAGCGCCAGCATCATGGCCACGCTCAAAAAGCCGACCCGGAATTTCGCCGGCCGGCGCCCAACATCGTGTATCGAATGAGTCATTACCAAACCTCGCTACGTACAAGTCTTGAATTTATTGTCGGTCGATTCAGTGAACCAGTCACCGGCATCTTGCCTGCGGTCAAACAAACGGCGCGTCAACCCCAACTTGAGGACTGACGCGCCGTAATACCACATAGGGAACTGCCTAATCAGAAATAGTCGTTGTTGACGAATCCTATCTTCTTCAAGCCGCGGTGCTGCAAATCGGCCAAGGTCTGCGCGACGATTTCGTACTTGGCGAACTTGTCGACCGTAGATGTGCACCTCGGGTTGCGGGGACTTCGGCCGCTTCCTGGCTGATATAGCCCTGCAGGGTCGCCCGATCCACCGGACGTCTTGTTCCACAGCAGCGTGCCGTCGAAATCGATGGTCAGATCGATCACTTCGGGCGGCGGCGGCGGCGCGAAGTTCGGCGGCGGCGGCAGCGGGTTATCGATTTTCACGGCATGCGTCATGCTCGGAATCGTAATGATGAAAATGATCAGCAGCACCAACATGACGTCGATCAACGGCGTCATGTTGATGTCGGAGTACGACTGGCCCTCGCCACCTCCGCCTACACTCATGGCCATGCGAGTTCTCTCCTAGGTTCCGGGACCGAAATGATCGGGGGTGGTGATGAACGCCACCTTGCGGATGCCGATCTGCTGAGTGGCCACGAGCACCTGGCCCACGAACTGGTAGCGCACATTCGCATCGCCGCGAATATGGACCTCCGGTTGCGGGTCGACGCGCGCGATACCGCGCAGCCTGCGTCTTCAGTTCATCCTGGCCCGACAATCTCTGCGTGTTCCAGATAAATGTCGCCCTGCTTGTCGATGGCGATCGTGATGTTTTCCGGCTTGGTCTGCGTCGGCAAGTTGGTTGCCTTCGGCAGATCCAACTGCACCTGCTGAATGATGACCCGAATCGTAATGATGAAAATGATCAGGAGCACCAACATCACGTCCACGAGGGGCGTGACGTTGATGTCCGACATCGCTTCGGCTTGCTCTCACCACCGAAATTGATCGCCATGGGCCTTGTACCTAGCGGGCGGCCGCAGGCGCCGGCTTGGCGACGGCTGCTGGCCGCCTTGTTCCATGCCCAGACCCATCTTCGCGCCCGAGATCAAGTAGGCATGCAACTCATGGGTGAAGTGGCTGACCATTTCCTGCACACCCTTATTGCGACGCAACAGGATGTTGTAGCCCAACACCGCGGGCACCGCGACGGCCAGACCGATGGCGGTCATGATCAACGCTTCGCCGACGGGGCCTGCCACCTTGTCGATGGAAGCCTGTCCGGCCACGCCGATGGCGATGAGCGCGTGGTAGATGCCGATGACGGTGCCGAGCAGTCCGACGAAGGGCGCGGTGGCACCGACGGACGCGAGTACCGGCAGGCCCGACTGCATGCGGCTGACGACCGTGTCGGCAGTGCGCTGCAGCGACTCGGTGATCCACTCGCTGGTGCCGATGGCGCCCGACAAGCGGGTCTTGTTGGTCTCGTGATACTCATAAGCCTGCTTGCCGGTCTCGGCCAGCGCACGAAACGGATTCGATGTGCCCTTCAGCTTGTTGAGCGCGTCGGTCGAGGCTGGAAGAAGCCCAGAACTCCTTCTCGGCCTCGATGGCTTGCTTGCGCTGGCGGCGTTGGTCGAAGAACTTCGTGATCATGATGAACCACGTCAGCAACGACATGATCAACAAGATGGCAAGGATTGATCTGGCAATGATATCGCCATTCGCGATCAGGGCCCCAAGACCATATGGGTTATCAACAGCTGTCTCTTGCATTGACCGATTCCCTCTACTTAGAACGTAATAGTGTAATAGTTAGAAAAACTGACATCTGAATAAGCGACCGCTACTTGCCCGTGAGCTTCCAGACGATCGGAATCGATACTGTTTTCTCGACCGGCTTGCCTTCTTCGGTTGCCGGCAGCATGCGTTGGCCATGCACCCCTTTCAAACACGCTTCGTCCAGGCGCGGAAAACCCGAACTCGTCTGAATGGACTCATTGGTGATGCGTGCCGTCCGCTGCAACCGTCATCAACACGATGCATCGGCCTTCTTCATTGGCACGCTTCGATGCGTCGGGATAATAGTCTTCGCCGATCTTCAGCGGATGCTTCGGATCCATCCTGATCGGCGTGCCCGGCTTGGGCGCCGGCGCTGCCACCACCGCCGGCGGCGGCGGACGGTTGACCTGCGTCGTCTGGGTGATGGCCGTCGTCTCTTGCTGCGGCGCCTGGATGTCGACGAACTCCGGCGGCGGCACGAAGGGCTTGATTTCTTCGAGCTTGGGCGGCGGCGGTGGCGGCTTGTCGATATCTTTGGGCTTGTCGATCTGCGCGATCTCTACCGGCGGAATGATCTTTTGAACCAGCTTGCCGGCGAGTCCCGTATAAAATGCCCAGACGATACCGATGTGAAGAATGATGACGGCAACGAGGGCAGCGCCTCGCCTGCCTGAGAATAACGATGGCTCTTCGTATTTATACATAAGTCTAAGCGACCCTACCCCTAAATCGATTCAGCTAGCGGCGCCGCGCGCGCCTCAAATGCGCGTCCCCACCACGTCTCGAAGGAACGCAACATTACGCAGCGTCCCTTCTTTCCCCTCGGCGAGTAAAGAGACTGACACACATCGCGCCTGAACTGCAAGCACGAGTTGGAACAGCGAAAAACAGTTGCGCATCGACGGCGTCATGATCTGCGCGCTCGCCGCGGTACTTTTTGCTCGAGATCGGTGACCGCGCCCAAGGATGCACTACTGACCTGCCTCGCGTACTTTGCCAGCGCGCCCCGAAGCGCATAGGGTTTCGGCGGCACCCAGGATTTACGTCGGCGCTTGAGCTCTGCAGCGCTGACATTCAAGGTAATTTCACGACGCTCCGCATCAATGGTGATCCCGTCGCCGGTCTTGATCAAGGCCAGCGGGCCGCCGAGCGCCGCTTCCGGCGATACATGCCCCACCACGAAGCCATGGCTGCCGCCGGAGAAGCGCCCGTCGGTGATCAACGCGACGTCCTGCCCCAGTCCCTTGCCCATGATCGCGCATGTGGGACTTAACATTTCACGCATACCCGGGCCGCCCTTCGGCCCTTCGTAACGGATGACCACCACGTCCCCGGAGCGTACTTTTCCGCTGAGAATTCCTTGCAGAGACTCTTCCTCGGAATTGAATACGCGCGCCCTGCCTTCGAAGCGCAAGCCCTCCTTCCCTGTAATTTTTGCAACCGCCCCTTCAGGGGCAAGATTTCCCGACATGATCACCAGGTGGCTGTCCTTTTTGATGGGGTCGCTGAGCGGGCGCACGATCTGCTGGCCCGCTGCATACGGTGCAGCCCCGCGCAAGTTCTCCGCCAGCGTTGCACCGGTGACGGTGAGGCAATCGCCATGCAGCAAACCTGCACCCAACAATATTTTCATCAGCGGTTGAATGCCGCCGATGGCGCTCAGCTCGGACATGGAATAGCGGCCGCTGGGGCGCAGGTCCGCCAGCACCGGAACGCGTTTGCCGATGCGCGTGAAATCGTCGAGCTCGAGTTTGACATTGGCGGACGAAGCGATGGCCATCAAGTGCAGCACAGCATTCGTCGATCCACCGAGCGCAATCACCACGGTAATCGCGTTCTCGAATGAGCGGCGAGTCAGGATTTGCCGCGGGGCAATACCCTTTTTGATCAAATTGACCACAGCCTCTCCGGCGCGCGTGCAGTCATCGCGCTTCTGTCCGGAGATTGCATCCTGGGCCGAGCTGTTCGGCAGGCTCATGCCGAGCGCCTCGATGGCAGAGGCCATGGTGTTGGCCGTGTACATCCCGGAACAGGACCCGGGTCCCGGGATGGAAGTGCGCTCGACGAATTTCAGCTGTTGCTCGGACACCGTGCCCCGCGCGTAGCCGCCCACTGCCTCGAACACCGACACGATATCCCGCTGGTCGGTTCCGGGCCGGATGGTGCCTCCATACACGAATACCGCGGGGCGATCGAGTCGCGCCAGCGCCATCAGGCACCCCGGCATATTCTTATCGCAGCCGCCGATCGCCACCACTCCGTCAAAGCCCTGAGCACCAACCACGGTTTCGATGGAATCGGCGATCACCTCGCGCGACACCAAGGAGTAACGCATGCCGGGAGTGCCCATCGATATGCCGTCCGAGACGGTGATGGTATTGAAGCTGACCGCCTTGGCGCCGGCCGCCTCCACCCCGGCGGCGGCCAGACGCGCGAGTTCATCGATGTGCATATTGCAAGGCGTCAGATTGCTCCATGTCGAAGCAATGCCCACCTGCGGCTTTTCGAAGTCGGCATCGACGAATCCGACGGCTCGCAACATCGCGCGGCTGGGTGTCTGTTTTACGCCATCGACGACGAGACGCGAGTAACGGCGGGGATCGGCGGGTTGTGATTTTTTTCGCATGGCCTTGGGCTTAGAGAGTTAACAAGTGTGGAAACTGAGGAGCTCAGCATAATCACCCGCGTTGCCGACACGCAACGCTCAAACGGTTCCGTAACGCTTCACCAGGTAGCGGTAGACGCCTCGCAAGCCTTGCGCTTCGGCCCCTACGCTGCGGCCGGGACGATCCTTCGAATTCCAGGCGTACAGGTCGATGTGCACCCAGCGCGTCGACTCGCTCACGAAGCGTTTGAGAAATAGCGCGCCGAATATCGCCCCCGCCAGGGGCGATGCGGAGACATTGTTCAAATCCGCCACCTTGCCGGTGAGCTCATCCTCATAGCCTGCCCAGAGCGGCATGGGCCAGAGGGCATCGTGTTCTGCGGCCGCGGCACGCGCGAGATCCTGCACGACGCTCTCATCGTTGCCGAACAAGGCCGGCAGTTCCGGACCCAGGGCAACTCGCGCCGCGCCGGTCAAGGTCGCAAAGTCGACGATCAGATCCGGCTGTTCGGCATCGGCGAGCGCGAGCGCATCGCATAGCACCAGACGGCCTTCCGCGTCCGTATTGCCGACCTCGACGGTCAAGCCCTTGTGCGTGGCGAGCACGTCGCCGGGCCGGTAGGCGTTTCCGCTGATGGCGTTCTCCACCGCCGGCACCAACACCCGAAGCTCGGCACGTATCTTGACGCTCATGAGCATGTGCGCGAGCGCGAGCGTCACGGCCGCGCCTCCCATGTCCTTCTTCATCAGCGCCATGCCGGATCCCGGCTTGATGTCCAGGCCGCCGCTGTCGAAACAAACGCCTTTGCCCACCAAGGTCAGGCGCGGATAGTTCTCACCGGCGTGCGGCGCGTAGCGCAGCTCGACCAATCGGGGTGCCTCGGCGCTGGCGCGGCCCACGGCGTGAATGGCGGGGAAATTTGCGGCGAGCAGATCCTCGCCCACCCACTCTCGATAGGCGGCTTGGTGACGCTCAGCGAGCCTGCGCGCTGCAGCTGCAAGTTGCACCGGACCGAGGTCCTGCGCCGGCGTATTGATCAAATCGCGGGCCATGTGCAACGACTCCGCCGCGAGGGCGACGAATTGCACATCGGCGTTCGGCGGCGCTTCGATGCTGGCCGCCTCGCTCTTCGACGGCCGATAGCGGTCGAAGCGATAGCCGCCATACGCGAACCCTAAGCACAATTGCGTGGCCTCTTCGCGCGTAAACTCCTGTGCAAGACGGAAGCGCCGCGGCGGCAGCCGCTCGACGAAACCCGCCGCATGCCACAGGGACAATTCTCCCTGGCGTTTGCCCAAGCCGCCCACCGCCCCGCTCAGGCCGCCATCGGAATCCGGCAGCAGCACCACGCGATGTTTTTCTCCCTTGAAATTTTGCAGGGCCAGCCAACGTGCAAGCGGGGGCGCGAGCGTCGCGCGCCACGCTTCGACTTCATTCTCGTACAACAACCACAAGGGAACCGAATCACTGCGATCGAGATTCATTACATCGCGTCCTCGAGCATCCCGACAGGCCGGGGGAAGTCTTGCATCATAAGAGATTCTGTGGTGCTATTTGGCGCTAGTTAGCACGGCTCCCCAGCTCGATATTAACGGACCCCGCTGTGGCAAAGGTCTTCCAGGCGGGGTCTTGCCCTTTGCAGATACGGTTTAGGTCTACAGGAGAATTGCATGCGTTTGTATTCGCAGAAAGACGTCGACAAGAAAGCATTGCGCGGCGCGCGCATCGCGGTCTTGGGCTACGGCAGTCAGGGCCGGGCGCACGCGCTCAATTTGCACGACAGTGGCTATGACGTGGTAGTCGGCGTACGCAAAGGCGACAGCTGGAACAAAGCCAAGAAAGACGGCCTCAAAGTGATGGAGCCGGCTGCGGCCGTCAAGGGCGCGCAGCTGGTGGCCATGCTGGTGCCCGATCTGACCCAGAAATCCCTGTATACCGAATTGAAGAACGATTTCGAGAAGGGCGCCACGCTGCTGTTTGCGCATGGCTTCAACATTCACTTCGGGCAAATCAAACCGCGCAAGGACCTGGATGTGGTTTTGATCGCGCCGAAGGGCCCCGGAGATCTGGTGCGGCGCCAGTACCAGCAGGGACGCGGCGTGCCCGCCCTGATCGCGGTATCACAGAACCCCTCCAAGCGCGCCAAGGCCAAGGCCCTGGCGTACGCCGACGGCATAGGCGGCACGCGCGGCGGCGTCCTCGAGACCACCTTCGCCGAGGAGACCGAGACGGATTTGTTCGGTGAGCAGGCGGTGCTATGCGGCGGCGCGACCGAACTCGTAGTCAAGGGATACGAGACCCTGGTCGAGGCGGGCTATCAGCCCGAGGTTGCCTACTATGAGTGCCTGCATGAGCTGAAGCTCATCGTCGACCTGCTGCATGAGGGAGGCATCACGAAGATGCATCGCTTCATCAGCGAGACGGCCAAGTACGGCGATTTGACCCGCGGCCCCCGCATCGTCAACAAGGCCACCAAGAAGGAGATGCGCAAGATTCTGGCCGAGATTCAGCAGGGCAAGTTCGCCCGCCAATGGATCGCAGAGAACAAGAGCGGACGCCGCAAGTACTCCAAGCTGCTGAAGGCGGATTTGACGCACTCCATCGAGAAGGTCGGCGCCAAGCTGCGTGTCCACATGCCCTGGCTGGAATCCGGAAAGGCCTGAAGTCCGTGGCCGCGCGCACATTGTTCGACAAGGTTTGGGCGGCACATGAGGTCGTGGCCGAGACCGCGGACATTCCGGCGGTCCTGTACATCGATTTGCACCTCATCCACGAGGTCACTTCGCCGCAGGCCTTCAGCCTGCTCAAGAGCCTGGGGCTGCCGGTGCGCCGCCCCGACCGGACCCTCGCCACCATGGATCATTCGATTCCGACCAGCACCGATCAGGTGTTCGGCAAGGTGCCGATCAAAGTGGATGCCGCGGCGAAACAGGTGCGGCAGCTCGAGCAGAACGCTGCCGAATTCGGCGTCGAACTGTTCGGCATGCGCGACGCCCGGCGCGGCATCGTGCACGTCATCAGCCCGGAGTTGGGGACGACTCAACCCGGCATGACCATCGTCTGCGGCGACAGCCATACCAGCACGCACGGAGCGTTCGGCGCGCTGGCTTTCGGCATCGGCACAACGGAAGTCGGCCATGTGTTCGCCACCCAGGCCCTGCTGCAGCGCAAGCCGAAGACCTTCGCCGTGAATGTCGAAGGCCGGCTGCGGCCCGGCGTGACCGCCAAGGATTTGATCCTGGCCATCATCGGCAAGATCGGCGTCTCCGGCGGCACGGGCCATGTGTTCGAATATCGTGGGTCGGCCATTCGCGCACTGTCCATGGATGAGCGCATGACGGTGTGCAACATGTCCATCGAGGCCGGCGCCCGCGCCGGGATGATGGCTCCGGACGACACCACATTCGCTTATCTGAAGGACAAGCCGCGCGCCCCCAGAACACGGACAAGGGAGCTGACTGGGACGCGGCGGTCGCCCGATGGCGCAGCTTCGTCACCGATCCCGGCGCACGCTTCGATGCCTCGATCGATATCGATGCCTCGGCCGTCGAGCCCATGATCACCTATGGCACGAATCCCGGCATGGTGCTGCCCATCCGCGCCTCCATCCCCGACAAGGCCGGAGACGAGGTTTTCGACAAGGCGCTGCAGTACATGGGATTTCATGGCGGCGATGCCATGCTGGGCAAGCCGGTCGACGTCGTGTTCATCGGCAGCTGCACCAATGGCAGGCTCGCCGATCTGCAGGCGGCCGCGCACATACTCAAGGGCCGCAAGATAGCCCCCGGGGTGCGGCTGCTCATCGTACCGGGCTCGCAGGCGATCAAGCGGGAGGCCGAGGCGGCGGGTTACGCCGACATTTTCAAGGCGGCAGGCGCGGATTGGCGCGAGTCCGGCTGCTCTATGTGCCTGGGGATGAACGGCGACACGGTCGGCTCGGGCCAGTATTCGGTCAGCACCAGCAACCGCAATTTCGAGGGCCGCCAGGGCGTGGGCGCGCGGACCTTGCTGGTCAGCCCATTCACCGCGGCCGCCTGCGCCGTACAGGGCAGGATTACCGACCCCAGAGAAATGATATGAGGGAGATGACATGAGGGAGAAGCCGCGATGGAGCCGCTGAAGCGAGTTCATTCCCGAACGCTGGTCATTCCCTCGAGCAATATCGACACGGACCAGATCATTCCCGCTAGATTCCTGACGACGACCACCAAGGACGGCTTGGGGCAGCAATTGTTCGCCGACTGGCGCTACCGGGCCGACGGCTCGCCGAATCCGGATTTCGTGCTGAACCGGCCCGAGGCGCGAGGCGCGCAGGTGCTGGTCGCCGGCCGCAATTTCGGTTGCGGCTCGTCGCGCGAGCACGCTCCCTGGGCGCTGCTGGACTACGGGTTTCGCGCCGTCATCAGCACGGAAATCGCGGACATTTTTCGCGGCAACTCTTTGAAGAACGGGCTGCTGCCCATTGTGGTGGACGGCGCCACCGCGGAATGGCTGCTGAACAATCCGGGCGCCGAAATCGACATCGATCTCGAAACGGCGAGTGTGACGCTGCCCACCGGGGTGTCGGTGTCGTTTCCCCTGGAAGCGTTTGCACGGCACTGTCTTTTGAACGGCATCGATGAGCTCGGCTATCTTCGCAGCCGGACAGCGGACATCGAACGCTACGAAACGGCGCGTTCCTGGTGAAGGCGCTCATCGCAGTTCTTGCCGGCGACGGCATCGGCGCCGAGGTCACGGCCGAGGCGGTGCGTGTGCTCGGCGCCGTCGCAGCGCGTTTCGGGCATGCCTTCGAATTCGAGGCGGGGTTGCTGGGCGGCGCTGCCATCGACGCCACCGGAGACGCGCTGCCGCCCGCGACACTGACATTGGCACGGCGCGCGGACGCGATTCTGCTCGGGGCCGTCGGCGGCCCGAAATGGGCGGCCGATGCCCAGGTTCGCCCCGAACAGGGACTGCTGGGGCTGCGCAAGGCGCTCGGGCTGTTCGCCAATCTGCGGCCGGTCGTACCGCATTCGGCGGTGCTCCATGCCTCGCCCATCAAGGCCGAATTGCTGCACGGCGTGGACATCATGGTGGTGCGCGAACTGACGGGCGGCATCTATTTCGGCGACAAGACACGCACGGCGACCGAGGCCGTCGACGTCTGCCGCTACACCGTGGAGGAGATCGAGCGCGTCGTGCGTCTGGCGGCGCGCCTGGCCCTTGGCCGCCGTCGCAAGCTGACGTCCATCGACAAGGCCAATGTGCTCGAAACCTCGCGCCTGTGGCGCTCGGTCGTCGAGAGCATCATGCCCCGCGAATTTCCCGGCGTAAGCTTCGAGCACATGCTGGTGGATGCCGCCGCCATGCATCTGCTGAAGCGGCCGCGCGACTTCGATGTGATCGTGACCGAAAATATGTTCGGCGACATTCTCACCGACGAGGCCTCCATGCTGGCCGGCTCCATGGGCGTGCTGCCCTCGGCATCGCTCGGCGCCGCCGCGCGCGGCGGGGTATTCGAACCCATCCACGGATCCGCGCCGGACATCGCCGGCCGAGGCATCGCCAATCCCTACGCCGCGATCTTGAGCGCTGCGCTGCTGCTACGGTACTCGCTGCAACTCGAGACCGAGGCGAGCGCCGTCGAGGCGGCCGTCTCGCGCGCCGTGGAATCCGGCGCTCTGCCGGCCGATCTCGCCGCCGCAGGCTCCGGCATTACGACGCGTGCCGCCGGAGATGCGGTGCTGGCTGGACTCTAGCGGCGCGTTCCAGCGCCGCGGCAAGATCGGCCACCAGATCCGCGGAATCTTCGATTCCGACGGAAACCCGCAGCAGCCCCGGTCCGATCCCCGCGTGCAATCGCGCCGATTCCTCCATGCCGGCGTGAGTCATGCTGGCAGGATGCGAGATCAGGCTTTCCACTCCGCCGAGCGATTCCGCCAGAGTGAAGCACTCGAGTCCCGAGAGGAAGGCTTCGACTGCCGCTTCGCCTCCGGCCAGTTCGAAACTCAGCATCGCGCCGAAGCCGCTTTGCTGGCGCCGCGCAATCTCATGGCCGGGGTGCCCGGGCAGCCCAGGGTAGTACACGCGCTCGACGCCCGGATGCTTGCTCAGGAAATCCACCACCGCGGTCGTATTCTCGGCATGAACCCGCATGCGCGCGTGCAGGCTGCGCACCCCGCGCAGAGTCATGAAGCTGTCGAAGGGCGCGCCGGTGACGCCGATGGCGTTTGCCCACCAGGCGAGATTCTCGTGCAGCTTCGCGGTGGCCGCGACGACGGCGCCGCCCACCACGTCGCTATGACCGTTCAGGTACTTGGTGGTCGAATGCATGACCAGGTCGGCGCCGAGCTTGAGCGGTTGCTGCCAGATCGGCGAGAGGAAGGTATTGTCCACGGCCACCAATGCACCGGCCGCATGCGCCGCATCGGCGATGGAGCGAATGTCCACGACACGCAACAAGGGGTTGCTCGGCGTCTCGATCCAGACGAGGTGGGCGCCGCGACCGAGAGCCGCCTGCAGGGCGGCAGCGTCGCCCTGGTCGACGAAGTCCGCCACCAGATTGCCCTGCGCATGCAAGGCGGCAAGCAGCCGGTAGCTGCCGCCGTAACAGTCGTAGGGCGCAATGACCCGCGCGCCGCTCGGCAAGGTCGCCAGAATCAATGTAATGGCCGACAGCCCGGTGCAGGTGACCACCGCGCCGGCGCCGCCCTCGAGATCCGCCAGGGCATTGCCAAGCTGGTCGCGGGTCGGATTCCCGGACCGGGTGTAATCGTACTTGCGCGGCGTGCGGTATTTCTCGAAGGCGAAATTCGACGACAGATAAATCGGCGGTACCACCGAGCCGTGCTGCGCATCCGACTCGAGCCCCGCACGGACCGACCGCGTTGCGATGCTTCTCTTGGGGGGGGCTTTGCTGCTCATGTCCGCTGCTCCGCTAAGGCTGATTTGATGATGGGTGTCAGGGCGGCGCCCTCCTTCAAGAAGGCGTCATGCCCGAAAATGGAATTGATTTCGATGAGCTGCCGCGGCCCATTGAGGCGCGCCGACAAGGCCTGCATGTCGTGGAACGGCACCAATTGATCCTCGGCCACCGCGATGAGCGTCGCCGGGGTGCGTACCAGGGTTGCATCCATCCGGTGCAGGTCGATCGATTCGCTCAACACGAGGAACGACTCCGCGCGGTACTTCTGAACGTAGTCGTCGCCGCGCGCGAACAGATAATCCTCGATCGGGAAGCGGAAGCGGTCCTCGTTGCGCGTAGGTGCCGCGCCGAAGCGCAACTGGAACTCCACGGCGCTGCGATAGGTGGCCATGGCGAGCGCGCGTGCGAGCTTCAGGCCCGAGGGGCCGTCGCCCCTTGCGATCGCCTCGCGCACGATTTGCCGCTGCACGCTGCGCCACGCGGTCGACAATACCTGGGCTTTGTCGGCGGCGCTCAATACGACGATATGCTTCACCAGTGCGGGATAGCGCTCCGCGAAACACAGCGCCACCATTCCCCCGTACGAGGCGCCGACGATGGCGTGCAGCGGCTTCAGGCCCAGATGCTTGACGACGGCGCACAAGGCGTCGGCTTGGTCGTAAGAACTGAGTGGCGGGAACTTGCCGCCGGCCTGCGGCGTGGAACTATCGCCGCGGCCGCCGAGATAGTCGATGCCCAGGACCCGGTATTGGCGCGTATCCACTCCCAGTCCTGGACCGACGAGTTCCGGCCACCATCCCTCGCCCGCCACGAGGCGGTGGGCGGAGATGCCGCCAAGCACGGCAATGACCGGCCCGTCTTCGGGACCCACGAGTTGGAATGCGATTTTTGCATCCGGCAGGACATCGCCGTAATGCAGTTTGAAGGGCTGCTGCAGCCGCAAGGTCTGGTCGATTTGAACTGATGATTTGCCGGCCACGTTACGCTCGCTCCATAAGGTTTACATAACCCCTGTAGCGTCAGCGCTCGTAGCCATTGCCCGCGGTGAACCGCGCAATCGGCCGCCTATCTACCGGATTCGGGCATCGAGCCTGAGTCCGCAGGAGTTGGCACCGTTCCGAATCCCACGATTATCGCACCATTTTTGGCACAATTTTGGGCGCGATTCGGATGGTTGCCCCGGCTTCTAAGGGCCTTTCCCTCAGCCGGTCTAGATAAGCTGGGGGAAGTTTAGGCAGCCCACAGGTTTGCGTCAAGGAATTTTGAGTGCCCGCGGCTTGCGCTCCAACTGCCAATGCATTAATGTACTAGCGCGTTAATACATTGACTCAGCGAGCAGCCCCGCGCCATGAAAACCAATCGTCCCGTCACCCTGCGGCAGGAGCAGCAGCACGAGCGTGCGCTGTGCGCGGCCATATTGGCGCTGCGTAGCGTGGAGGAATGCCGCAGCTTCTTCCGCGACCTGTGCACGCCGGCCGAACTGCAGGCGATGGCGGACCGATGGGCCGTGGTCGAACTGCTGGAGCGCGGCCTGCCCTACCGCGAGATCCACAGGCAAACGGGGGTCAGCGTCACCACCATCGGCCGCGTCGCGCGCTATCTGACCTCTGGGAGCGGCGGCTACCGTGCGGTGACCGAAAGGCTGAAGCTCAATGGGTAGCGCATCGAACTCCTCCGACCCCGTGCGCCTGAAGATCGCCGTGCAAAAGAGCGGCCGGCTCACCGACAGCTCACTGGATCTGCTGTCGCGCTGCGGGCTCAAGTACAGCCGCGGCAAGGATCAGCTCATGTGCTACGGCGAGAACATGCCGCTCGATGTGCTGTTCGTCCGCGACGACGACATTCCGGATCTGGTGCAGGAAGATGTCTGCGACCTGGGGCTGGTGGGCTTGAACGTCGTCCAGGAGAAGCGGCTGGCATTCGCCGCCCGCGGCGTCGCGCCGCTGTTCGAGACGGTGCAGCTGCTCGATTTCGGACGCTGCAAGCTGTGCATCGCGGTGCCGGACGGATTCGAATATCGCGGCGCGGCCTCGCTTCAAGGCAGGCGCATTGCGACGACGTATCCGCATATTCTGGGGCGCTTTCTCGCCGACCGCGGCATCGCTGCGGAGGTCGTGGTCCTGTCGGGCTCCGTGGAAATCGCACCGCGGCTGGGCCGGGCGGACCTCATTTGCGATCTGGTGTCGACCGGATCCACGCTGGCGGCGAATCATCTGCGCCAGGCCGAGACCGTGCTCGACAGCCAGGCGGTGTTGATCCGCACGCCCGTGCCCATCGCCGCGGAAAAGCAGGAGTGGACCCGGCGGCTGCTGATGCGCATCGACGGGGTCGAGCAGGTCAAGGGCAGCAAGTACATCATGCTGCATGCGCCCCGCTCTGCGCTTCCGGCCATTGCCAGGCTGCTGCCGGGCAGCGAAGCGCCGACGGTCATTCCTCTCGAGGGCCGGGGTGACCGGGTGGCGGTACACGCGGTATGCCGCGAGAACGTCTTTTGGGAAACACTGGAAGAGCTGAAAGGCGTCGGCGCGAGCTCGGTGCTGGTGCTTCCGGTCGAGAAGATGCTGGCCTAGGGGCCTGGGCGATCATGCGCATTCTCGACTGGAAATCGCTGTCCGCGGCGCAACGCGATCAGGCGCTGCAGCGTCCTGCACAGCGCGATGCCGCATCGATACGCGACGCGGCGCGCAACATCATCGAGGCGGTACGCCGCAAAGGCGACAGCGCCGTTCTGGCTCTCACCGAAAAATTCGATGCGGTTCGGCCCGCCTCACTGCAGGTGACTCCGCAGGAATTCGCCGATGCCGAGCGCGCGCTGAACACTGCGCAGACGGCCGCAATAGAGCGGGCGATCGACAACGTTCGGCGATTTCACGCCGCTCAGGGCGCCGCGCCGCTGCGGGTGGAAACCGCCCCGGGGGTGGTATGCGAGCGCATCAGCGTACCGATCCGCGCGGTCGGCCTGTATGTGCCGGCGGGTTCAGCCCCCCTGCCCTCCACCGCCGTCATGCTCGCCGTTCCCGCCGCGATCGCGGGCTGTCCGGTGCGC
The DNA here is from genome assembly GCA_963807505.1 of uncultured Gammaproteobacteria bacterium. Lineage (GTDB taxonomy): Bacteria > Pseudomonadota > Gammaproteobacteria > Steroidobacterales > Steroidobacteraceae > Bog-1198. The sequence continues at coordinate 2,214,794 of CAWECC010000004.1, forward strand.
GTTCTATGCACGCCTCCCACCGCCAATGGTACCGCGGACCCCGCGGTCCTGGTCGCCGCTCGCAAGTCGGGCGTCGAGCAAGTGTTCAAGGCAGGCGGCGCTCAGGCTATCGCCGCCATGGCCTACGGTACCGCGACCATCCCGAAGTGCGACAAGGTGTTCGGGCCGGGAAACGCCTACGTCACCGCCGCCAAAATGCTGGTCGCGCAGGACGCCGCGGGCGCGGCCGCAGATCTGCCGGCCGGCGTGACCGAGGTCATGGTGATTGCGGACCACACGGCTCGCGCCGACTTCGTCGCGGCGGATCTGCTTGCGCAGGCGGAACACAGTGCCGATGCCCAGTCCTTGCTCGTCACGACCGCCGCGGCCTTCGCCGAGGAAGTCGCGCAGCAAGTTGCCTGCCAGGCTGCACGCCTGTCGAGGGGAAAAATACTGGCAAAGTCCATCCTGCATATGCGGCTGCTGATCGTCGATGGCCTCGAAACGGCATTCGATATTGCCAACGACTATGCTCCTGAGCACCTGCTGCTCCAGATTCACGAACCGCGCCGTTGGCTGCCCCGGGTGAGCGCAGCGGGCGCGGTGTTCCTCGGACCGTGGTCGCCGGAATCCGCCGGCGATTATTGCAGCGGGCCCAACCATACCTTGCCCACGTACGGCTATGCCAAATCGTACAGCGGCCTGTCGCTCGAGGATTTTCAGAAGCGCATCACGGTGCAGGAGTTGACGCCGGCGGGGCTCGCAGGACTCGGGCCGACGGCGCAAATTCTCGCCAATCTCGAGGGACTGGATGCGCATGCCGCATCGGTGACGATACGGCTCGACGCGCTCGGCGAGGCCCCGCCGATCGGCGACGCCTCGCGCCCCAGCTCCGGAGGAGCGGTGCGATGAACGCCGTAACGACCCTGGCACGTCCCGAGATCGTCACGCTCAAACCCTATTCGCACGCCGCGTGGCTGCCTTCGCTGACGCGGCTGCATGCCAATGAAGCGCCTTGGCGGCCCGCGGACGACACGACCGCGGCGGGTCTCAATCGTTACCCGGAACCCCAGCCCCGCGCGCTGATCGAACGATTGGCGCAGCTGTACGGCGTTGCCGACTCGCGCGTGCTCGCGACGCGCGGCAGCGATGAGGCCATCGACCTACTGTCGCGGATCTATCTGCGGGCCGGCGTCGATGCCATTTTGCAATGCACGCCAACCTTCGGCATGTACCAGGTAGCCGCGCGCATTCAGGGCGCCCAGGTCGTGGAGGTCCCGCTCGATCGGTCGAGGGGCTGGGCTGTCGATCCCGAACGGCTGCTGGCAGCCTGGCAGCCGAATATCAAGATCGTGTATCTATGCACGCCGAATAATCCGACGGCGAATCTGCTCGACTCGGCGGCCCTCGAAGCGATCTGCACGGCGCTCGACGGCAAGGCCATCGTGGTGATCGATGAGGCCTATGTCGAGTGGTCGCGTTGCGCGAGCCTCACACGCTGGCTGGATCGTTTTCCGACACTGGCGATCTTGCGCACCCTGTCCAAGGCGCATGCCCTCGCGGGTGCGCGGATTGGTACGCTGTTGGCGCACCCGGCGCTCATCGAGCTGGCGAAACGGGTCATCCCGCCCTATTCCCTGGCGCAACCCACGGTGGAAGCGGCTTTGCGAGCCCTCGATCCCCTCGAACTGGCCGCCGGCCAGCGGCGCATCGAAGAATTGCTGTCGGAGCGCGAATACTTGGCTCGCGGCCTCGCAGCCTCACCTTGGGTGGAGCGGGTCTGGCCGAGCGACGCCAACTTCCTGCTCATCGATTGCCGCGACGCCGATCGATTCATGAACGCCGCGCTGAGCGGCGGTATGATCGTTCGTGACCTGCGTGCCCATGCCCTGTTACCGCGCTCGCTGCGCGTATCGGTGGGCACTCGCGCGCACAACGATGCGCTGCTCCGCTGCGTGGGGCTTAGCTCTTCATTACATGAGACCTAAATGAGCGGACGACGAATACTGTTCCTGGATCGCGACGGCACTTTGAACGAAGAGACGGCGGACGAGCAAATAGACAGCCTGGAAAAGGTGCGTCTCATGCCGGGAGTGGTGCCCGCATTGCTCGAGCTCAAGGCCGCGGGTTTTGCCTTCGTCATGGTCACCAATCAGGACGGCCTCGGGACCGCCGCGTTTCCGCGGGAGAATTTCGAGCGCGCGCATCGGTTCATCCTGCACCTGTTCGAGTCGCAGGGAATCGAGTTCGAGGCGGTGTGCATCTGCCCGCATTACAAGCGCGAGGACTGTGCCTGCCGCAAGCCCCGGATCGGCATGGTGCAGGAATATCTCGCGGCCCAGACGATCGACAAGACGCGCAGCTACATGATCGGCGATCGAGATACGGACATGGAATTCGCGGCCAATTTGGGTCTGCAAGGACTGCGGATACGCCTGGACGGCGATGCGCTCGAAACCTGGCCGGCGATCGCCCGGCGCATTCTCGGGCAGGCGCGCCGCGCGCAGGTACACCGCAAGACCAAGGAAACGGATGTCCACGTGGATGTCGATTTGTCGCGCGAGGGCCCGAGCGCAATCACCACCGGCTTGGGTTTCTTCGATCACATGCTGGAACAGATCGCGAAGCATGGCGGCTTCGCACTCGAATTGCGATGCAGCGGCGATCTGCACATCGACGAGCATCACACCATCGAGGACTGCGCGCTGGCTTTGGGAACTGCGCTGCGCGAAGCCCTGGGCGACAAGCGCGGCATCGCGCGCTACGGGTTCCTGCTGGCCATGGACGAAGCCGAGGCGCAGGTCGCGCTCGACATCTCGGGCCGGCCCTTCTTCGTATGGGAAGGACATTTCAACCGCGAACGGGTCGGCGAATTGCCGACCGAGCTGGTCCCGCATTTCTTCCGCTCGCTCGCAGAAGCCCTTGGAGCGGCCCTGCACATCAGCGTGCGCGGCGAGAATTCTCATCACATGATCGAATCCTGCTTCAAGGGCGTGGGCCGCAGCCTTCGCCAGGCCATCCGGCTCGAAGGCTGCGAACTGCCGAGCACGAAGGGGACATTATGATCAGCGGCGCTGTCAGGCAGGCGCAGCTGTGAACGAGGGCATGTCATGAACCGGCAGCAGGTGGTCATCGTTGCCAACGGCGGTGCGAACATCGCCTCGCTGCAGTTCGCCCTGCAGCGGCTCGGCGCCGCCTCGTCCGTATCCGCGGACCCGGACGAGATTCGTGCCGCCAGCCACGTCGTCCTGCCTGGAGTAGGCGCCGCCGCGGATGCCATGTCGCGGCTGCGGCAGAGCCGGCTGGACGCCCTGCTCCCCACTCTGCAGCAGCCGGTGCTCGGTATTTGCCTGGGGATGCAGCTATTGTTCGAGGCATCGGACGAAGGCGATGCACGCTGCCTCGGAATCATTCCCGGCCGCGCATCGCGTTTTCCGCCGGCTTCAGAGCGTCCGGTGCCGCACATGGGCTGGAACACTCTCGAAATACGCCGCCCCAGTGCTCTGGTGACCGGCCTCGGCGACGGCGATTACGCGTACTTCGTGCACAGCTATTCGCTGAATGTGGGCGCGGCGACCGTGGCCAGCACCGTCTACGGCACACCCTTCAGCGCCTGCGTGCAGTGGCGCAATTTCTACGGCGCACAATTCCACCCCGAGCGCTCTGCCGCCGTCGGCGCGCGGCTGCTCGGGAATTTTCTGGCGATCCATTGAACACGCCGCCGGCCACCCCTCCCATGCGCCTCATCCCCGCCATCGATTTGAAGGGCGGACACTGCGTGCGGCTGCTGCACGGCGACTTCGCCGCCGAGACGCGCTACGAGGCGGATCCTGGGGCCTTGCTCGAAAAGTACCGCGGCTACGGCGCCGATTGGCTGCACGTCGTCGATCTCGACGGCGCCAAGGACGGCAGTCTCGGCAACCAGGCCATCATCGCGCAGCTGGCCGGCCGGCGAGACGTCAATTTGCAGGTGGGCGGCGGCTTGCGCAATACCGCCGCCCTATCGCAAATGTTCGATCTCGGAGCCGCGCGGGTGGTGATCGGCAGCGCGGCCATCACCCACGTAGAGCAGGTCCGAAGCTGGCTCGACCACTTCGGGCCGGAACACATTTGCCTGGCGTTCGACGTGCGTCTGGATGCCGGCGGCGTCCCCCGGGTCGCGATCCATGGCTGGCAGCGGCAGTCCGAGCTGTCACTGTGGGATGCAGTGTCGAATTTCGTGGAGTCCGGGCTCGAGCACGTGCTGTGCACGGATGTGAGCCGCGATGGCGCGTTGACGGGGCCGAATGTCGCTTTGTACCGCGAGGCCGCGCAGCGCCATCCGCGAATCCACTGGCAGGCGTCGGGCGGCATCCGCGATGCGCGCGACCTGCATGCACTGAGCGAAGCGGGAGCGGCCGCGGCCATCAGCGGCAAGGCGCTGCTGGAGGAACTCATTCCCGTCGAGGACTTGCAACCATTCTTGCCAAACGCATAATCCCCTGTCTCGATGTCCGGGACGGACTCGTCGTCAAGGGCGTGCGCTTTCGCGATCATCGGGTCGTCGGCGACATTCTCGAACTCGCCGCGCGCTATCGCGACGAGGGTGCGGATGAGCTGGTGTTCTACGACATCTCCGCGAGCCCCGAGGGGCGCGGAGTGGACCGCTCCTGGGTGACACGCGTGGCGCGCACACTGGATATTCCGTTCTGCGTGGCCGGAGGGATCCGCTCCGTGGCACAGGCGGAAGAAGTACTGGCGTCGGGCGCCGAAAAGATTTCCGTCAACTCACCGGCGCTCGAGCGTCCGGAATTGATCGACGAATTGAGCCAGCGCTTCGGCGCGCAATGCGTGGTGGTGGGAGTGGACAGCCAGAGCTTCGAGCAGAGCTATCGGGTGCAGCAATTCACGGGTGACGTCGAGCGCACGCGCGACACCGCACGCAGCACCCTGGACTGGGTCATCGAGGCGCAGCGGCGCGGGGCGGGCGAGATCGTGCTCAATTGCATGTCGAGCGACGGAGTGCGCAGGGGCTACGATATCGCTCAACTGCGCGCCGTGCGCGAGGTGTGCGAGGTGCCGCTGGTGGCGTCCGGGGGAGCCGGCACGGCGGAGCATTTTGCGGAAGTCTTTCAGACGGCAAAGGTTGACGCCGCGCTCGCCGCCAGCGTGTTTCACTCGGGCGAGATTGCGATTCCGGATTTGAAGCGCCGGCTACGAGGCGCAGGCATCGAGGTGCGCACTTCATGACGACGCAGGAACTCAATCTCGACTGGGATAAGGGCGGCGGCCTGATACCCGCCGTGATTCAAGACGCCGGCAGCGGCGCCATGCTCATGTTGGGATATATGAATCGCGATGCGCTCGCCGCGACGCAGGCGACCGGCCGGGTCACTTTCTGGAGCCGCAGCAAGGGCCGGCTATGGACCAAGGGCGAATCCTCCGGCCACTTCCTCGAACTCAGGCAGATCGCCGCCGATTGCGATGGCGATACCCTGCTGATCCTGGCCGAGCCCACGGGCCCGGCCTGCCACAAGGGCACGGCCACCTGCTGGGGACAGAGTCCGCCCCAATCGGCCGCGCAGCAGGTCGCTTTCCTCGGCCGGCTGGAACAAGTCATCGCACAGCGAATCGAAGCGCGTCCGCCGGGCAGCTACACAGCCAAGCTGCTGGCGCAGGGCACACGGCGAATCGCGCAAAAGGTCGGCGAGGAAGGATTGGAGCTGGCACTGGCGGCCGTCGCACAATCCGATCGGGAGATCATCGGCGAGGCCGCGGATCTCTTGTATCACATGCTGTTGCTGCTCAAGGTCAAGGGTCTATCGTTGTCCCAGGTCGTGTGCGAACTCGAAACGCGCCACGCGGATCGCCGCGCCGGCGCGGCTGGCGATCGCGGCGCCGATGGCCATTGAACACCGCATCACCGTCGTCAAGCGCTCTCGGCAGCTCAACCTGCTGTCGGGACGCGAATTGATATGCACCTACCCCATCGCGCTTGGGCGCAATTCCGGGGCGGACAAGTCGGTCGAGGGCGATGAAGCGACCCCGCTCGGGGAGTTCTATATCTGCGCGAAGAACCCACGCAGCCGGTATTTTCTCTCGTTATGCATCAGCTACCCCAATGCCGAGGATGCGGCACGCGGTTTGGCGGCGGGCTTGATCAGTACCGCTGAACATGCGCAGATTCTGGATGCCATGAAGGCGAGGCGAATGCCGCCGCAAAACACGCGCTTGGGCGGTGAAATCTATATTCATGGCCTTGGCCTTGGCCATAGCGATAGCAATAGCGGTGAGCCGCAAGGCACGCGCGGCTGCATCGCCCTGAACAACGTCGACATGCAGGATCTATACGATCGAGTGGCGATCGGAACATCCGTCGCCATCGTTCCATAGACCGGTGAGCGGCTGGTACCTCGGCATTCTGATGTTGACCGTGCCGAGGTACTAACCCGCTTTCAACCGGCTGTTTCGCCGCAGCGCGTAGGCGGCGATTCCCATCCACGCGACGTTGAGCGCCACCGACGGCCACGCGCCTTTCCAGCTGCCGTTGATGACGAAACCCAGTGCGCCGAGCACGTTCATCCATTGATAGATCTGCGAGCGCCCCGAAATCTTGCCGAACGACAGCAACCCATAGCTGCAGAGAATCAGCAGAACTGCCATCCACCCGCACAGGTCAATGAAGGTCTTCAGCGACATTGCGCTTAGGACTTCCTCAATGATGCCGCGTCCCGCGCCAGCGCTTCGATACCGTTCCAGTCGCCGGCCTCGAGCATCGCCTTGGGTGCCACCCACGAACCGCCGACGCAAAGCACGTTAGAGAGAGCCAGGTAATCCGCGGCGCTCGCACGCGTGATGCCCCCGGTCGGGCAAAACAATACGTCGGGAAACGGCGCCCCCAGTGCCTGCAGCATCGCCACACCGCCGGCCTGCTGGGCTGGAAACAGCTTCAGCACGTTGAAACCCGCGGCGCGGGCCGTGATCAGTTCAGTCGGCGTCATGACACCCGGCAACAGAGGAAACCGTGCACCGCGCGAGGCGGCGGCAAGTTCCGGGGTCAAGCCCGGAGTTACGCCGAACTGCGCCCCCACCCTGCCTGCTGCGGCAAAGTCCACCGCTCGTGTGAGCGTGCCGACACCCACGATGGCATCAGGTACCCCCTTGCGCATGGCCTCGATGGCGGCTAGCGCCACCGGCGTGCGCAGGGTGATTTCCAATACCCGCAGGCCGCCGGCTGCCAGCGCGCGCGCCAGCGGCACGGCATGCTCGAGCTCGGTCACCGTGAGCACCGGAATTACCGGCGCCATTCCCAAAATTTCACGAATATTCAGCATGCTTTCCTTCGCCAAATGGCTCCTAACTTAACATCCATCGCAATTTAGCCCGTCGCGGCTGTGGCGCAAATTCGCATCAACGGACGCAAATTCACATCAACGATAGAGCGCCCGCCTCGGCATCGCCGGCGGAGCGGCGCATATTTGCGAACAGCTCGCGCCCACAACCGAATTCGTTGTGCGTGTGATCGAGCGCGGGCAACTCCCGTTGCCGCCAGATGTGCTCGTCGACTTTCGCCTGCAGCACGCCGGTGTGGCAATCCATGCGGATCAGATCGCCGTCCCGCACTTTGCCCAGTGGGCCGCCGTTCAAGCATTCCGGTGTCACGTGAATGGCGGCGGGCACGCTGCCCGAAGCGCCCGACATTCGTCCGTCGGTCACCAGCGCCACATGAAAGCCCTTGCTCTGCAGGGAGGCAAGAGACGGCGTCAATCCATGCAGCTCCGGCATTCCGTTGGCGCGAGGTCCTTGAAAGCGCACGACCGCGACGAAGTCGCGGGCCAGCTTCCCGGCTTTGAACGCCGCGATGACTTCTTCTTGATCGTTGAACACCAGAGCCGGCGCCTCGACGATGTGGTGCTCGTGCTTCATTGCAGACGTCTTGATGACGGCGCGCCCCAAATTGCCGCTCAGCAAACGCAATCCGCCGTGCACACTGAACGGGTCGGCCACCGGCCGCAGCACGTCGAGATCGCCGCTCGACACCGGTGCCGCGCGCCAGGTCAGCCGGCCGCCGTCGAGCCAGGGCTCCTCGGCATACGCGCTCAATCCCCGGCCCATGACGGTCAAAGTATCGCCATGCAGAAATCCGCCTTCGAGCAGCTCGCGAATCAAGAACGCCATGCCGCCCGCCACGTGGAAGCGGTTGACGTCGGCGCTGCCGTTCGGATAGATCCGAGCGAGCAACGGCACGACCGCCGATAGATCGCTGAAATCGTCCCAATTGACCGCGATGCCGGCACAGCGCGCTATCGCCACCAGGTGCAATGTGTGGTTGGTCGAGCCCCCCGTCGCCAGCAGGCCGACGATGGCGTTCACGATGGCCGCTTCATCGACGATGCGCGACAAGGGCAGATATTCATTCCCCAACGCAGTGGTGCGCGCCGCACGGCCTGCGGCGGCGGCCGTCAATGCGTCCCTCAAGGGGGTATTGGGCGGCACGAAAGCGGATCCGGGCATGTGCAGGCCCATGACTTCCATCAACATCTGATTGCTGTTGGCGGTACCGTAGAAAGTACAAGTCCCGGCCGTGTGGTAGCTGGCCGCCTCCGATTCGAGCAGCTCGTCACGGCCGACCCGTCCCTCGGCGTACAACTGGCGTATCCGTGCCTTTTCTTTGTTCGGCACGCCCGAAGGCATCGGGCCGCCCGGCACGAAAATCACGGGCAAATGTCCGAAGGCCAGCGCGCCCATCAGCATGCCAGGAACGATCTTGTCGCAAATACCGAGACACAGCGCCGAGTCGAACATGTTGTGAGCCAGCGCCACCCCCGTCGCCATCGCGATCACATCGCGGCTGAACAGCGACAATTCCATTCCTGGCTGCCCCTGCGTCACGCCGTCGCACATGGCGGGCACGCCGCCGGCGAATTGCGCGACGGCGCCGGCCTCGCGCGCCGCCCGCTTGATCAGCGCCGGATAGCGCTCCAAGGGCTGATGCGCGGACAGCATGTCGTTATATGCCGACACGATGGCCACATTGGGCCAGCGCATGAGCTTGAGCGCTTCCTTGTCCGGCGCGCCCGAAGCGGCAAACCCGTGAGCAAGATTGGTGCAAGAGAGGCCCGCACGCGCCGAACCGCGCTGACACGCACGCATCCATGCGCGCCAGATAGTCGGCGCGGCCCGCACGGCTGCGTTCGCGGATCCGTTCTGTGACCTCGTGGACGCGAACATGAATTTTCGGCGTTTCTTTGGGCATGCTTCATTGTGCCACATCGCCAATACTTACTAGAACGCGCACGCAAGTGCTACGCTCCTACGCCGGCAAAGCATATGCCGGCAAAGCAGGAATTTTTTAACGGTGGCGCTACTTCCGACTTTCGACATGTTGCTTTTCGGCGGCACCGGAGACCTGGTGACGCGTAAATTATTGCCCGCACTGTTTCGGCGCTATGCGGCCGGGCAGGTATCCGCGGAATCGCGCATTTTCGGCATCGCACGCTCGGCGCTGACACGCACTGAATACCTGACTCAGGCAGAATCCGCCTGCCGCGAATTTCTCGGCAAGGAATTCGACGCCACGCTTTGGACGGCGTTCAGCGGCTTGCTCGGCTACGTCAAGCTGGATGCAGCAGCGGATGCGGATTACGCGGCGCTCGCAGCATTGCTCGAGGGGCGGAGCGGCTTTGTCCGCGTATTCTTCTTTTCCACCGCCTCGAATCTGTTTTCCGTGATTTGCCGGAATTTGGCCAAAGCCGCCGTCGTGACGCCGCTCTCCCGGGTGGTATTGGAGAAGCCGCTGGGACACGACATCGCAATCCGCGGACCTCATCAACACCCAGGTCGGGCGCGGTGTTCGCCGAAAAGCAGATTTATCGCATCGATCATTATCTCGGCAAGGAGGCCGTGCAAAATCTCATGGCACTGCGTTTCGGCAACGCACTGTTCGAGCCCCTGTGGCGCCGCGGACTGATCAAGCACGTGCAAATCACGGTGGCCGAGGAGCTGGGGGTGGAACGGCGCGGCCAGTTCTACGACAAGACCGGCGCCTTGCGCGACATGGTCCAGAATCACTTGCTGCAGCTGCTTTGCATCATGGCCATGGAGCCGCCGGCCAGCAGCGACCCGGACGCCGTGCGCGACGAAAAGCTCAAGGTGCTGCGGGCGCTGCGCCCCTTGCGTGATCGCGATGTGCTCACCAAAACGGTGCGCGGCCAGTACAAGGCGGGGGCCGTGCGCGGCGTGCCGGTGCCGGGATATCTCGAGGAGGCGGACATCGCGGCGGACAGCAGCACCGAAACATTTGCGGCGCTCAAAGTCGAGATCGACACCTGGCGCTGGGCGGGAGTGCCATTTTATTTGCGCACCGGCAAGCGTCTGCAGGATAGATTGACGGAACTCGTGGTGACTTTCGATGAAGTGCCGCATCCGATCTTTGAAAAGCCGCCCACCACGCGCAGCGCCAACGAACTGGTGATTCGGCTGCAGCCGGACGAGAGCATCACCATGACCATACTGGCCAAGAACCCCGGCGAGGGAATGCGCCTGAAGCCGGTGAGTCTTGCGCTCGATCTGGGCGAAACATTCAAGACCCGCAGCCTCGACGCCTATGAACGGCTGCTTATGGACACGGTGAAGGGAAACCTGACACTGTTCATGCGCAGAGACGAACTCGATGCGGCCTGGGCGTGGATAGATCCCATTCGCGCCGGCTGGGAACAATACGATGAACGGCCGAAGATCTACATTGCCGGCAGCTGGGGGCCCGCAGCCTCGAGCGCCATGATCGGGCGCGACGGATTTGCATGGCATGATGAACTTTGAGCACTACGCCGTACCCGAAGCGGCAGGCGCCCCCCCCCCCGAACCACCCGTGAACTCGGAGTAGCCCAATGAACATCGAGCGACCCATGAGCTCTGAAACACCCGTGAGCTCCGGCCCTGCAGTGAAGAATTTCCCGGATGCCGAGACGGTGTCGCGCGAGCTCGCGACCCAAATCGCGGGAACTCTCGCCGCAGCAGTCGGCGCGCGCGGAATCGCGAGCCTGGTCGTTTCGGGCGGTCACTCGCCGACGCGGATGTTCGAAATCCTGCGGACACAGTCCCTTGATTGGAGCCGCGTCTGCATCGCCCTCGCCGACGAGCGCTGGGTAAGCCCGGAGGATGCCGAGAGCAACGAACGCCTGATTCGCAACGTGCTGCTGAAGGAGCAAGCCGCCTCCGCCCGGTTTCTCGGCCTGAAGAATGGCGCACCCACGCCGGATCTCGGCGCGGTATCGGCCTGGGAGACATTCGCGCGGATACCGCGCCCATTCGATGCGGTGATACTGGGCATGGGAGATGACGGTCACACCGCCTCCCTCTTCCCCCGCTCGCCGAATCTGCCGAGCGCCCTGAATCCGGCCGCCGCCGCCGGATGCATCGGCATGTGGGCTCCCACGGCTCCACAACCCCGATTGAGCTTGAACTTGACGGCGTTGCTCGATTCGCGGCGCATCGTGCTGTTCATCGTCGGCGAGGCGAAGCGGCGCACCTACGCGGCCGCCTGCGCTCCAGGCCCGGTCGAGGACATGCCGGTGCGCGCGGTGCTGCGCCAATCGCGCACGCCGGTCGACGTGATGTGGTCGCCCTAAGAGGAAGCCATGGGTTCACCGCAGATCGAAGACGACCGCACCGCGTTGAGCAAGGAGGCGATTAGAAACTCCTTTCTCGACAATTTGTTCTACGTGCAGGGAAAGTTCCCGGCGCTCGCGACCAAGAACGACTATTACATGGCGCTCGCCTTCGCGGTTCGCGACCGAATGCTGCAGCGCTGGATCAGCACGGCGGCGGCATACACCAAGCAGGCCTCGCGGACCGTGGCGTATTTGTCGGCCGAGTTCCTGATGGGACCGCATCTTGGAAACAATCTCATCAATCTCGGCATCTTCGACCGGGTCAAGGAATGCATGGCCGAACTGGGGCTCAATTTCGAGGAACTGCTGCAGCAAGAGGAGGAGCCCGGGCTCGGCAACGGCGGACTCGGACGCCTGGCGGCATGCTTCATCGATTCCCTGGCCACTCTCGAAGTGCCCACCGTGGGCTACGGCATACGCTATGAATTCGGCATTTTCCACCAGGAGATAGTCGACGGCTGGCAGGCCGAGAAGACTGACAAGTGGCTGCGTTTCGGCAACCCTTGGGAACTGGTGCGGCCCGAGTGGGCCGTCGAGGTCAAGTTCGGCGGCACGGTGGAGCAGTACATCGACGAACGCAATCGGTCGCGGGTGCGCTGGGCGCCGCACAAGACCGTCATGGGCGTGCCCTACGACACTCCCATCCTCGGCTACCAAACCAACACCGCGAACACGCTGCGGCTGTGGCGGTCGGAGGCTCCCGAATCGTTCGACTTCGCGGTCTTCAACCGCGGCGACTACTACGGTGCGGTCAATCAGAAAGTGGCGTCCGAGAATCTGAGCAAGGTGCTCTACCCGAACGACGAACAGCTGCGTGGCAAGGAACTGCGGCTCGAGCAGCAATACTTCTTCGTGTCCTGTTCTCTGCAGGACATGCTGCGCATCCTGCGCACGCAGAAGCTGCCCGTGGACCAATTCCATGTGAAATTCGCGGTGCAGCTCAACGATACCCATCCAGCGATCGCCATCGCTGAATTGATGCGCCTTCTGGTCGACGACGCCCTGCTGCCGTGGGACGAGGCTTGGAAGGTCACCTGCCGCACCTTTGCCTATACCAATCACACTCTGCTGCCGGAGGCCTTGGAGCGCTGGCCTCTTGAGGTGTTCGGCCGCGTATTGCCGCGGCATCTGCAGATCATTCACGAAATCAATGCGCGATTTCTCGAGGAAGTACGCATGCGCTTTCTCGGCGACGAAGCGCGCATCGCCCGCCTGTCGCTCATCGACGAAACCGGCGAACGCTACGTGCGCATGGCCCACCTCGCCTGTGTGGGCAGCCACGCGATCAATGGCGTCGCCGAGCTGCATTCGGAATTGCTCAAGCGCGACGTTCTCAAGGATTTCTACGAACTCTGGCCGCAGAAATTCAGCAACAAGACCAACGGCGTGACGCCGAGGCGCTGGATGGTGCTGTCGAATCCGAAGCTCTCGGAACTCATTTCGAAGCACATCGGCTCGGGTTGGATCAAAGACCTGGAGCAGCTGCGGGCATTGGAGCCGCTGGCCGAGGATCCCGAATTCCGCGCCCGGTGGCGCGAGATCAAGCAGCACAACAAGCGGGAATTCGCCGCCCTCGCCTTGCAGCGCACCGGCATAGTCGCGGATCCTCGTTCCATTTTCGACGTCTTGGTGAAGCGCATTCACGAATACAAGAGACAGCACCTGAAAGTGCTGCACATCGTGTCGCTGTATCACCGCATCAAGTCGAATCCCGCGGTGGAGGTCGAGCCGCGCACATTCATATTCGGCGGCAAGGCGGCGCCGGGATACCAGCTCGCCAAGCTGATGATCAAATTGATCACCGCCGTGGGCGATGTCGTCAATCGGGACCCGGACGTCCAGGACCGGCTCAAAGTGGTGTTCCTGCCCAACTTCAACGTGACCAACGGCCAGCGGGTGTATCCGGCCGCGGATCTATCCGAACAAATCTCCACCGCCGGCAAGGAAGCGTCCGGCACCGGCAATATGAAGTTCTCGATGAACGGGGCGATCACCGTCGGCACGCTGGACGGAGCCAACATCGAAATCCGCGAGGAGGTCGGTGCCGACAATTTCTTTCTGTTCGGGCTGAATGCGCCGGAAGTCTATGCGCTGAAGACTCAGGGTTACCGGCCGATGGACTATTACGACGCCAATCCGGGGCTGCGCGAAGTGATCGACCTCATCCGCAGCGGCTTTTTTTCCCGCGGCGACACTGAACTGTTTCGCCCGTTAATCGATGGGCTGCTGTATCAGGATCCCTACCTGGTGCTGGCGGACTATCAGTCCTATATCGAGTGCCAGGCCAAGGTGGCTGAAGCGTACGGCGACGCCGAACACTGGACGCGCATGTCCATCCTCAATACCGCGCGCAGCGGCAGATTCTCATCCGACCGTACCATACGCGAATACTGTGCCGACATTTGGCGCGTCAAACCGGTGCCAATTCACCTGCTCACGCATGCGGAAGCAGGAACCGCATAGTCCTGCGCAGGGGCTCCGCCGCCCCCCATAGCAGCTGGTCGCCCACCGTGAACGCGGAGAGGTATTCCCCGCCCATGGCGAGCTTGCGCAGACGGCCGATGGGTATGTTCAATCCACCGCTGACCGCGGCCGGCGAGAGCTCGCGGATCGAAGAGTCGCGGTCGTTCGGGCACCACGCGCACCCAGGGGTTGGCGCCGGCGATCAACCGCTCGATCTCCGCGAGCGGCACATCGCGCTTCAGCTTGATGGTCAGCGCCTGCGAGTGGCAGCGCATGGCGCTCACCCGCACGCAAATCCCTCCACCGGCACCGGATGCGCCTCCGATGCCCATGATCTTGTTCGCTTCGGCGCCCGCCTTCCATTCCTCGCGGCTCTGGCCGTTGCCCAGATCCTTGTCGATCCAGGGTATCAGGCTTGCCGCGAGCGGCACGCCGAATTGCTCGCGCGGGAAATCCCGGGCTCGCCGAGTCGCCGCGCTGACGGCGCGATCGATATCGAGGATGCCCGACGCAGGGATCTGCAGCAGCGGGGATGCCGAACGATGCAAGGCGCCCATCTGTTCCAGCAATTCGCGCATGTGTTTCGCACCGGCGCCCGATGCCGATTGATAGGTCATGGCCGTGATCCAGTCGACCAGGCCCGCGCGCAGCAATCCGCCCACCGCCATCAGCATCAGCGAGACGGTGCAATTGCCGCCGATGAAATCCTTGATGCCCCTGCTCGCGCGCCGCCTGCATCACCGGCAGATTGACGGGATCCAAGACGATGACGGCATCCTTCTGCATGCGCAGAGCGGAAGCGGCGTCGATCCAATAGCCCTGCCAGCCCGCCGCGCGCAGGCGCGGATGGATGGCCTGAGTGTAGTCGCCGCCTTGGGTGCTGATGAGTATGGGCAGCTTGGCGAGCGCCGCGATGTCGTTGGCGTCCTGCACCACGGCTTGCTGCGCCTTGGAGTCCCGTGGGCGGCGCCGGCCGCATCGAATCGGGGAGCCGGCGCACCGGCCTGCGAGGTGCTGAAAAAAGTCGGCGCGACGAGATCGAAGTCCTTCTCCTCGCTCATTCTATCGAGAAGCACCGAACCCACCATGCCGCGCCAACCGATGATGCCGATCTTGTTTCATTGATCGATCATAAACTCTGCCGCAGGAGGCCGCAGATTATAGTTCGAAGCCATCGCATAACCGTAGGCTCCGCATGTCGCGATGAGAAGCACGTCTCCCTCTTCGGTCCGCGGCAGCCACCGATCGACGCCGAGCTGATCCGCGCTCTCGCAAATCGGGCCAACCACCTTGACTCGATGGCTCATCGCCTCCTCGAGGCGGGTCAGATTGCGGATATCGTGATGCGCTCCGTAGAGCGCCGGACGGATCAATGAATTCATGCCGGTCGCGATGCCCACATAGTGAACATCGGCCTTGCCCTTCAACTGGGTCACCACCGCCACCAGCACGCCCGCCTTGGCCACCAGGAACCTCCCCGGCTCCATCCAGAACTCGATGTGCGGAAAGCGCTTCGCCAGCTCGGCGACCCCGCGGTCGAGGGCGCTCAAATCGATTTCGCTATGCCCCAATTGCTCAGGAACGCCGATTCCGCCGCCCAGATCCACGACCCCGACATGCGGAAATCGCGCCGCGAGCTCCGCCAACAGCGCGCCGGTCTCGGTCCAATTGTCCACGTTGAAGACGCCGCTGCCGGTATGCGCATGCAGCCCGGTCACTCGCGCGCCGGCCTGGTTCGTCAATGCGACCAGTTCATCGGCTTCGCTCAGCGGCACGCCGAACTTCGAGTGCACGCCGCCCGTACGCACGTGGCTGTGGTGGCCGCGGCCGAATCCCGGATCGATGCGCAGAAAAATATCCTTGCCGCGAAACATCTCCGGCCACGCTTTGAGCGGGTGCAGATTGTCCAAGGTCACGCGCACGCCCTTGGCAAAACCATACTCGTATTCGGCGCGCGGCGCGAAATTCGGAGTGAACAATACGCGTTCGGGATCCAGAGCCGGGTACCGAGGCGAAGGCATGCTCGAGCTCGCCCTGCGATACGCACTCCAAAGTCAGGCCGGCGGCATAGACGCGCCGCAGTATCTCCGGGTGCCAATTGGCCTTCATCGCATAGGCCCAGCGCCTCACGGACTTCACGCCTTGCACCGCCGCGATGGCGGTATCCAAGGTCTCCGGGTCGTACACGAAAGCCGCAGACTCGCGCGCGGCGATGTCCATCAAGCGTCGGCGCTTGTGCGGATGTTCCCACCAGTTCTTCGCGGGCGCGGCGCGTTTTTCTTCAGCGAACAGCTGCTGCCAGGTGGGCCCCAGAACCTCATCCGAACCGATGCCCTGAATCAGGCGCTCGTGCAGCTGCTGCACCAGGCGGTCGCCCTGGGATTCGTCGATGACGAAGGTGAAGTTCAGATCGTTCGCGGCTTGACTCACCAGGTAAATCTTCTGATCCTGGAACAGCTCGAAAGCCGACCCCAGCTCGTGCAGGATCCCGCGAATGTTGTGGCCGAGCAGGCTCAAGGAAGCGCAGGGTCCCAGAATCTCGACGCGGCACAATTCGCCGAGGGCCGAGGTCAGGCGATCGAGCGCCGCAGCGTCCAAGGTATTGGCGGTGGGGTCCAAAGAGACGGTGACATTCGTCTCGGAGGTGGATACCAGATCGACCGACAAACCTTCCTGCTTGAAAATCTGGAATGCGTCCGCCAGAAAGCCGACCTGATGCCACATGCCGGGACTTTCCATCGAGACCAGCGTAATACCCTTTTTGATTGCAATCGCCTTGACCTGGGCGGCACTGCCGGCGACGTTCGCGGAGACGACGGTGCCTTCGAGTCCCGGTGCCTGGGTGGCATACACATGCAGCGGAATCCCATATTGCCGAACCGGCAGCACACAGCGCGGGTGCAGCACTTTGGCGCCGTTGCTGGCGATTTCCTGAGCCTCGTCGTAATGCAATTCACGCAGCAGCCGCGCCGTCGGCACGGAACGTGGGTTGGCGCTGAACATACCCGGCACGTCGGTCCAGATCTCGAGACGCGCCGCGCTCAATTTGGCCGCAAAATACGCCCCGGACGTGTCCGATCCGCCCCGACCCAGCAGCACCGTCTCGCCGGCCTCGTTCGCCGCAATGAACCCTTGGGTGATCACCACTTGGTCGAGCGCACGCCACTGCTGCTGCAAGGGCGCATCCGGCGTGAAATCACAGGTCGCCGACAGCACGCTCGACTTGAGGGTGGCACCGGGACGCGTGTCGGCCCGCAGCACCTGACGCGCATCCGCCCACGCCGTACCGATTCCCTGTGCGTTCAGGAACGAGGCACCCAGGGTAGTCGCGAGCAGTTCGCCCATGGCCATTACGCGCGCGCGAAGTCCATCGCTCACCTCACGGCTGCGGGCCGCCGCATCCGCCATGTGGCGCAGCTCCTCCATGAAGCCTTCGAAGAGCGGGCTCGGCACTATGCCCAATGCGCGCGCAAGATCGCGATGCTTGGCATCGATTTGCTCGAGAACCAGCGCGTGCGTACTGCTCGCGGCCGCCGCGAGCAGCGACTCGAGGCGATCCGTGATGCCGGAGAGTGCAGAGTGAACGACTACCGGTCTGAAGGAGGCAGCGATGCGGGTCCGGACTATGTCCGCGATATTGTGCCAATTGGCGACGGAGGACACGCTGGTTCCCCCGAATTTGAGCACGACCCAGGTTCGATTATCTTCCGGCACAGCAAGTGTCGCACATGTGATTTCGATTCCGCGGCGCCCAACCGCAACTCCCGCTAAGGCGGTCTGCGGATCGGCGCCGTATATGGCTAATCGTCTTCGAAAATGTCGCGCAGTTCTTTTTCTAACTGGCGTTCGGCGAGTACGTCTTCCACCCGGCTCCAAGCCGCCTTGCCGCGTTTGCCCACGGCAGCAACTTTGGGGCGCCGTTCGGCACGCTCCAAGAGGGGATCGAAGTCGTGCGATTCTTCGGCTTCCCCGAGAAACTCGTCGTCGATATCAAAATGTTCGTCTTCGCGTTCGCTCATTGTTCGAGAAAAGCCCTTGAAATCAATAGGATCAATCAGCCCAACGGCCGAAGTTGCGCACTATAGCCGATTCTGACCGCCATTCAACTAGCGCGGCAAAATCACACCGTCCGGCGCAGCCTTTGGCCTATGGGCCGCCCAGGTACCCGCCCAGTGCCGAGGGACCTCTTAAAGTGGCTCAGGTGCCGGTTCGCGCCTCGTCGGCCCGTGCCGGCAAGGCCTGTTGGGCCACCGCCCGATTCACCGCCGAGAATATCGCCAGCAGCGAGGCTGTGATGATATTGGGGTGCATACCGGCCCCAAACAAGGTACGGCGCGATCGGGTGGTAATCTCGATATAGGACACGGCTTTGGCCGCACTACCCCGGCCGCGAGAGTGCTCCTCGTACGACAGTACATCGAAGGGCAATGCAATGGCCTTGACCAGGGCGTCGATGGGTCCGGATCCCTGGCCATGCCAGGTTTCGAGCCGCCCTTCATTCTCGACTTGGACGGTGATGCGCTCGCTGTCCGCGCCATCCGTCGACGCCGCCAACTGGTGGGATCGATACACATAGGGCGTACGCGGCTTCAGATATTCACTCTCGAAAAGCGACCATAACTCTTGAGAAGTCAATTCCTTACCCGTTATATCTGCAGCCGTTTGTACGACCTGGCTGAATTCGATTTGCAAGCGGCGCGGCATGACCAATTGATAGTCGCGCTCAAGCAGATACGCCACCCCACCCTTGCCGGACTGACTGTTGACCCGAATGATGGAATCGTAGGAGCGGCCGAGATCGGACGGATCGATGGGTAAGTAAGGAACATCCCAGATATCCGCATCGCTTCTCGCGGCAAGACCCTTCTTGATCGCATCTTGATGGGAGCCTGAGAACGCCGTGAATACCAGGTCACCCACATAGGGGTGGCGCGGATGGATCGGCAATTGATTGCAGGTTTCGGCGCAGCGCGCAGCCTCGTTAATGTTCGAGAAATCTAACTTTGGATCAATACCTTGCGAATACAAGTTAAGGGCCAACGTGACAATATCGACATTGCCGGTGCGCTCGCCGTTGCCGAATAGCGTGCCCTCGATGCGTTCCGCGCCGGCCATGACCGCCAACTCCGCGGCGGCTACCGCCGTACCCCGATCATTGTGCGGGTGCACGCTCAAGATGAGTGAATCGCGCCGGCCGATGTGCCGCAGAAACCATTCGATTTGGTCGGCATAGACATTGGGCGTGGCCATTTCCACCGTCGCCGGCAGATTCAGAATGGACCTGCGCTGCGGAGTGGGCTCCCATACGGCATTGACCGCGTCGCAAATCTCGACGGCAAAGTCGAGTTCCGTGCCCGTGAAACTCTCGGGGCTGTACTGAAATATCCACTCGGTGCCGCGATCACGCAGCGCGTGCTCGCGCACGGCCTCGGCACCGCGTACGGCGATATCGACGATACCGGCGCGATCCAGGCGAAATACCACGCGACGTTGAGCCACCGAGGTCGAGTTGTAGACATGCACTATGGCGCGGCGCGCACCCTTGAGGGACTCATAGGTGCGGGCGATGAGTTCGGGGCGTGCCTGGGTGAGCACCTGGATGGTGACATCGTCCGGAACCAGACCCTGTTCGATGATTTCGCGCACGAAGTCGAAATCGGTTTGTGAGGCGGCAGGAAATCCGACTTCGATTTCCTTGAAGCCAATTTTGACCAGCATGTCGAACATGCGGCGCTTGCGGCCGCCATCCATGGGTTCGATCAGGGCCTGGTTGCCGTCACGCAAATCGACGCTGCACCACGTCGGGGGCGCGGCGATGACTCGGCTGGGCCAGGTGCGATCGATATCAATGGGGGCAAAGGCACGATACTTGGTGGACGGATTAGGCAACATGGTCTTCTCTCACTCGCTATGCGCTGCGGTTGATCTCGAGCGCCATTGAATTCCTGGCGCGACTTTAAGATTTTTCCGGTCTTGTAAGCGCCGACCGATGGCGCGAGATATGTGGCGCCTAGCGGCGCAGCAGCAGCAGAGCAAGCGAACCCAGCAGCGGAGAGCCGCGGGAGGTTCTAAACAGCTTGCAGGCAGGAGCACGCATTGGTGCCGAATCTAGCACTGGTGCACTGTTCGACGCAATAGCCCCGCTTGGCTTACTCTCGTGGCCTGCTTCCTTGCGGTTGAGCGAGCCCACCATGCACCTCACCTCGGTCACCCACCCTATCTTTAACCAGACGCCCACTCTGGCGGAGTACAACCTCTTCGCCACCGATCAGGCATTGCAGGAAGCGGTGCATCGTGAGGGGGCCGGCGCGGCCGCACCCGACCTGCTCAGCGCGGGAGCTGCTCTGGGCACGGCGGCTGCGTTTGAGGACGCCCGCCTGGCGAATCGGAATCCTCCGATTTTGCATACCTTCGATGTGCAGGGCGAACGCATCGACGCCGTCGAATTCCATCCCTCATGGCATGCCTTGATGCAGGGCATCGCGGCGCGGGGTTACCACTCCGGGCCCTGGGTCCGGGTGGACGGCCGCGCAGTTCCCGGCGCACATGTGGCGCGAGCCGCGGGCTATCTGCTGCAGGCGCAGGTGGAGTGCGGCACGCTCTGCCCGACCACCATGACGTATGGCGCGATTGCGGCCATGCGCCGGGACGCGTGGTTGGAACGTGACTGGGTGCCTCGACTTCTCACCCGTGAATACGACTCGCGTGACATCCCCATCGAACACAAGCGCGGCGGCCTCGTCGGCATGGGGATGACGGAGAAACAGGGGGGTTCGGACGTGCGCGCAAACACCACCCGAGCAGTGCGCTCGGCCGATGGTTCCTACCGCATCACCGGGCACAAATGGTTTTTCTCGGCGCCGCAATGCGACGCGCACTTGGTGCTCGCACAGACCGACCGCGGCCTGTCGTGCTTCTTCATGCCGCGGCGGCTGCCCGACGGCACGCGCAACGGCATTTACATCCAACGCCTGAAGGACAAGCTCGGCAATCGATCCAATGCTTCCTCCGAAGTCGAATTCATCGACGCGTGGGCGCATCTCATGGGCGAAGAAGGCCGCGGCATCCCGACCATCCTCGAAATGGGCACCTACACCCGCCTCGACTGCGTCACGGGCTCGGCCGGAATGATGCGCCAGTCCCTCGTACAGTCAGTGCACCACGCGCGGCACCGCAAGACATTCGGCGCCTTGCTCATCGATCAGCCCCTGATGCAAACCGTTCTGGCCGATTTGGCCGTCGAGTCGGAAGCCGCCACCGCCCTGGCCATGCGCCTCGCGCGCGCCTTCGACAGCGATGCCGAGAGCGAGGCCGTGCTGCGCCGTGCGCTCACCTCCGCCGCGAAGTTCTGGGTGTGCAAACGCGGCTGCGAATTGGCGGCCGAAGCGATGGAAGTGCTGGGCGGCAACGGTTACACCGAAGAGATGCCGTTGGCGCGCATGGCGCGCGAAATGCCGGTCAATTCAATCTGGGAGGGATCGGGCAATATCATGTGCCTGGACGTGCTGCGCGCGTTCGCAAAATCCGCGGCCACGCGCGACGTGGTACTGCACGAACTCGACCAGGCTCGCGGACGCCATCGCAATTTCGACGCCGCGCTCGAACGCTTCAGGGCCATTGTCGATGGGCCGGCTCCGGCCGAAGCGCACGCGCGCCGCTTCACGCAAATGTTCGTCACGCTGGTGCAGGGGAGCCTGCTGCTCAATGCGGCGGCCAACCCCGGCGCGGGTGCGGTGGCGGACGCATTTTGCGCAACCCGTTTGTGCGCCGAAGCCGGCTGGGGCGCCGTGTTCGGAGCGAGCGGCACAACGACCGACACCGCCGCCATTCTCCGCCGCGCGTGGGATGAATAGCGAAGCGTCATTCAACGATCGCCGTCCGGCATCCAACCCCGCAGCTGATTCTTGACGATCGCCGCCAGGACCTGTACGTGGCGGTCGTCATCGTTCAGCGCGGGGACCAGTGTCAATCGCTCGCCCCCCATTTCCAGGAACTTGTCCCGGTATTCCATGGCGACTTCTTCCAATGTCTCCAGGCAATCCACCGCGAACGACGGCGACACGACGGTGAGCTTGCGCACGCCGCGCCCGGCCAGAATCTTCAGAGTGTCCTCCGTGTAGGGCTGCAGCCATTCCACCGACCCGAAGCGCGATTGATAGCAATGCGACCATTGGTCCGGCGCCAACCCCAGGCGGGCTGCCACCAGCCGCGTGGTCGCCTCGGATTGGGCCTGATAGGGATCGCCGTCGGCGACGTATGCGGCGGGAATTCCGTGATACGAAAATAGCAGATGCGAGCGCTCGCCGAGCTCGGTCCAATGGTCGAGTATTCGAGCCGACACCGCGTCGATGTATGCCGCCTCGTGATAATAGTCGTTGACGAAACGGGTCTCCGGCAGCCAGCGCCAGCGACGCAGGACCTGGGTGGTTCGATCGAACACCGAACCCGTCGTCGAGGAGCAGTACTGCGGATACAGGGGCAGCACCAGCAACTTTCTGATGTTCTGCCGGTTCAGGGATTCGACGGCCTGCGCGAGGCTCGGATTGCCGTAGGTCATGCCGATTTCGACGCATGTCCGGTCGCCGAAATCCGCTCGCAGCGCGGCGCCGACTTTCGCCGCCAGCCGCTTCGAATACACCGCCAGGGGCGAGCCCTCGGGCAGCCAAATCTTGCGGTACTTTCGCGCGGTGCGCAGCGGACGCAACGGCAGAATCACACCATACAGCAGGGGCAGCCAAATCAGGCGCGAGGTGGTGATGACGCGGCGGTCGCCCAAGAACTCACGCAGGTAGCGCTGAACGGCAAAATAGCCGGGAGAATCCGGCGTACCCAGGTTGACGAGCAGCACGCCGATGCGTTCGGGCGCCGCCGCGGCAGAGTCCGCGTGAGCCACGGCGCGGTAATAGGCCATCGATCGTTTCCTTAAGCTGGTTCGCCCGCACAGTATACTGCTTCCCCCATGAAGCCCCGCGCCGTACATCGCCCGCCATGATGTGGCTGAGCCCCAGCGAAGCCGAGGCCTTGCACCTGAGTTTGAGCGTGGCTGCACGCAGTGTCATTGTCAGCCTGCCGCTGGCGGTGCTCATGGCCTGGGTGCTGACTCGACGCCGATTTCTGGGGCATACCCTTCTCGATGCATTCGTGCATCTTCCCTTGGTATTGCCGCCGGTGGTGGTGGGTTACCTTTTACTGCTGCTGTTCGGCACACGCGGCCCAATCGGCTCCTGGCTCGAGCGGGTATTCGGCATCGAACTCATATTCACGCGCAACGGTGCGGCCCTGGCTACGGCCGTGATGTCCTTTCCGCTCATGGTCCGTGCCATGCGGATTTCTCTCGAAAACGTCGACCGGGGGCTCGAGCAGGCGGCGCGCACTTTGGGGGCCGGCGCCATCGACCGGTTCGCCACCATCACTCTTCCCCTGATGCTGCCGGGCGTGCTGGCCGGCGCCATCACTGCATTTTCCGCCGCGCTCGGAGAATTCGGTGCGGTAATCACCTTCGTCTCCAATATTCCAGGAGAGACCCGCACCCTGCCGCTCGCGCTGTACACCGCCCTGCAGATGCCGGGCGGCGATGTCGCCGCGGCACGGCTGGCATGCATGTCCTTGGTCCTGGGGCTCGGCGGCTTGTTGCTGTCGGAGTGGTTCGCGCGGCGCGTGCGGCGCCTGCTGGGCCGTTGATGTTAAGCGTCGCCGTCAGAAAGCGCCTTGGCTCATTTTTGCTCGATGCGCGGTTCGAGCTGCCGACTCCGGGAGTGATGGCTCTGTTCGGCCGATCCGGCTGCGGCAAGAGCACCCTGGTCAACATCATCGCCGGATTACTGAGCGCCGACGCCGGCCGCGTGGCTCTCGATGACGCTGTCTTGCTGAATACGGACCGGCGCATCTACGTTCCACCCGAGAACCGCCGCATCGGCTACGTGTTCCAGGATGCGCGATTGTTTCCGCACATGAGCGTGGCCGCCAACCTCAAGTACGGCCAGAAGCGCGCGCCCGCGCACCGCTTCGTGAGCCTCGATACCGTTGCGGGCCTGCTGGATCTGGGCCCGCTGATGGACAGACGCACTCATCAGTTATCGGGCGGAGAACGGCAGCGCGTCGCCATGGGCCGGGCATTGTTGTCCCAGCCGGCGCTGCTGCTCTTGGACGAACCCTTGGCTTCGCTCGATGCGGCGCGGCGCGAAGAAGTGTTTCCCTATTTGGAAACTCTACGCGACCAATTGGCGATTCCCATGGTCTACGTCAGCCATGACTTCGACGAGGTCCTGAGATTGGCGACTCATGTCGTTCTGATGGAATCCGGCAAGACCATCGCGCAAGGCGGAGTCGGCGAGATGAGCCTGAACACGGGCTTGCGATCCATCATCGGTGCCGATGCCTTGGGCGCCACCGTGGCTGGCACGGTACTCGGGACGGACGCCTCGAGCGGCATGATCCGCGTGCAGGTGGGGCACGGCGAACTCAACCTGCAAGCCGCACCCGCCGCGGTGGGCGCGAAATTGCGTGTGCACTTGCTGGCGCGGGATCTGATCGTGGCCACCCAGGCACCGCGACACATGAGCGTGCGCAATGTCCTGAGCGGCACAGTCACGACGGTGAGCAGCGACGATGCCGATTCCGATTTGATCGCCATCGACATCGGCGGGACTCTGATCATGGCGCGAATCACCAAGGCGGCCACGCGAGAACTCGCCCTAGTACCCGGCCGGACCGTCTGGGCCTTGGTGAAGACAGTTTCTTTGCGCAGCCACTCCTTCGTTGCGCCGGCGGCTATTTCAACGGCGCGCCCAGGTGCATGATGGCCACGATGTGGTCGTCCGGACCAAGCCCGACCGTTGCCTTGACGGCAGGATCGTAAGCCGCGGCGCCGGTTTTCCACATGACCCCGTAGCCCATGTCGTGGGCGGCAAGAAACAGGTTTTGCGCCGCGGCGCCCGCCGCCACCACCTGTTCGATCTCCGGTATCTTGGTCTGAGCGCGATTGACCGCGCAGCCGATGACCACGATCGTCGGCGAGCGGTTCATTTTTTCGCGCTCCGCGGCGAGCTGCTCGGCGGTCATGGCAGGCAGCCGGCCTCGTTTAGCCTCGGCTGCGGCCGCCGTGAAGGCTTCGCGCAGGGTGTCCTTCAGAACGATGAGCCGCCAAGGCTTGAGGCGGCCGTGATCCGGAGCTCGCCCGGCCGCCTGCAGCAGCCGGTCCAATTCCTCCGGCCTTGGGCCCGGCTCCGTCAGGCGGGCGGCGGAAGTGCGGGTTTCGACGGCAGCGAATAGTTCCATAATGATTCCTCAAAGAACCCCATAGCATATGGGCTATGATTTGGGGCGAGACCGCCGCGTAGCGGCACCTCAAGAATTATACCCAGAGTCTTCAAGGAGCCTTTAATGAACCGTATTGTTTTGGCGTCAATGGCAGTGCTGTTGAGCGTGAGCTCATTCGCAGCGCCGGTGACCTATGTAATCGACCCCGACCACACTTACCCCAGCTTTGAAGCGGACCACATGGGCGGCTTGTCGGTCTGGCGAGGTAAATTCGACTCCAGTTCCGGCAAAGTCGTCTACGACAAAGCCGCGAAGGCCGGCTCCATCAGCGTGACGGTGAACATGAGCTCGGTCAATTTCGGCATGCCGAAGCTCAACGAGCATGCCAAATCAGCGGAAATGTTCGATGTGGCGAAATATCCCACGGCGACCTACACCGGCAAATTCACCAAATTCGACGGCGCCGCACCCACGGAAGCTCAGGGCACTCTGACCATGCACGGCGTCACCAAGCCGGTGACTTTGACCATCAACTCGTTTCTGTGCATGCAGAGCCCATTGACCAAGAAGGAAGTGTGCGGCGCGGACGCGTCGGCGACCTTCAACCGCAGCGACTTCGGCGTCAGCTTCGGCGACAAGTACGGCTTCAAGCAGGAAGTGAAGCTGCAGATCCAGGTGGAAGGCAGCCCAGCGGGCTAGATTGAGCCCTTCCGGCTACGAATCGGTCCGTCGCAGCCCCCGGGCGTGAGACGGGCCGCTTCATCTATGATGGGGGTTTAGAAGACGCGGACGGTAACCTTCGGTGAACTTGAAACTACGTAAAACTCTCCTGCTGTTGGCCGCTGCGGCGGCCGCGTTTTCGGCCTCCGGAAGGACGGGCCTCCACACCCCCGGCACGACGGGTCCGGATTTGGCGCCTAACGCCGGCGCCGATGCGCTACGCCAGATCGTGCAGAACCAATGCGTCCTCAACTGGACCCAACATATCAACCCGGCGCCCTGTGAGCGCGTTTCCCTTGCCGATGCCAAATCGTCCGATTCCGGATATGCGGTGCTCGCCGACCTCGGAGGCGGTGCACACTACTTGTTGATTCCGACGCAGACGATGGCGGGCATCGAAAGCGGTGAATTGCTTGACCCCGATGCGCCGAATTACTTCGCTGAGGCCTGGAGCGCACGCGATTTGATCGCGAAGTTCGTCGGCCACGCCGTGCCGAGGACGGCCGTCGCCCTGGTGGTCAACACCGCCCATGCACGCACGCAGAATCAATTTCACATTCACATCGAATGCCTGCGGCCGGATGTTCTCGACTCGCTGCACGCAGCGGCCGAACAGGTCAGCGACATCTGGTCGCCGGTGAATGTGGTCGGATCGACCTATCAAGCCTTGAAAATCTCGGATTCGAGCCTCGATGCGTCGTATCCGTTCGAGCTGGTTGCCAAGATGAGCCCGGACGCGAAGCATCACATGGGCAACTACACGCTGGTAGTCGCCGGCATGCAATTCAAGAGCGGCCCCGGATTCATCCTGCTGACGGGCACCGGTCCCACCGGCGGGTTGCTGTTGGACTCGTCCTGCGCGGCCGGCGGCGGGGGCGGGTAACGGCCTGTCGAACTATCGACTCGTAGGATGGACTATCGACCCGTCGGCCATCATCCGATCACCAGGCTTCATCCCAGCGGGACAGCTTCCCAGATAGCGTTGGTCCTGGATCATTGTTTCGTCGCTTTTCCCGTACAGAGGCGGCGTATACGTGGCGGTCAACTCCGAATGGACGGTATCGCCGCCCTGATAAGCCGACACTCCCTGTGAAACGATGATGACGCCCGACACCGAACAGCGGGATGAGGCGGAGAATCTGTCGCCTCCCAAGCTATCGAGCTTCGTCTTGCAATTCTTGTTATTTTTGACGAGGTTATCCGTTTCCTTGTCGTAGGCGTGATCTCGGCAAAGCCTGAAAGAATATTCCGTCTTTTTGGCGCCTGGATTCTCGGTGCCCCGTATCTGAATCTCCCAGAGACCCTCCCGCAGCTGAGGTGGGTTCGCCGCGCGCGCGCCCGTGACCGCCAACGCCAGCAGGATTCCCATGTACACGTGTGTTCTCGTCATGATCCTCGCGCCTGCCCTGCCCCGCCGTATGCCCTCATCCGCCGGTGGAAGATATCGGAAGCCGGAGTGAACCGTCAAAGTTTGCCTCGCCGCGCAAAGAGGCGGGCCGCCTTCAGCGAAACAGCGAGGAGAGGCCCGCGTTGATGACCACGCCGCCGAATATCAACCATATGAACAACAGCGCCGCCAGCGCCAGCGGCTTGATTCCCGCCGTGCGTATGGCCGAGATGTGGGTGGTGACACCAAGCGCTGCCATGGCCATCGCAAGCAACCCTGTATCCAAGTCCACCGCGGTGCTGACGAAGGCATGCGGCAGAATGGCGAGCGAATTGAGTCCCGCCACCGCGACGAAGCCTAGCGCAAACCACGGAATCACGATGCGTCGCGGCTGCTGCGAGGCTCGAGACGGCGATGCGTCGTCCGTCGGTGACGCGTCGCCGTCATCGCCGCTGTCGCCACCATCGGGCGCGCGCGACAAATAGGTGGACAGGATGATCAGAAAGGGCGCCAGCATCATGACGCGCACCATTTTGGTGATGACCGCGGTATTGGCGGCGGCATCGGCAATCGCCCGCCCCGCCGCAACCACCTGCGCCACTTCGTGAATCGTGGAGCCGGCATAAATGCCATAGGCGGTCGGCGACATCGCAAGCAGATGGTAGTGCGCGTTCCAATGGTACATGGCCGGATACAGAAATATATCCAAGGTACCGAAGACGACCACGGTCGACACGGCCACGGTGACTTGCTCGGCGCGGCCGCATACCACGGGTTCCGTGGCCATGACGGCCGCGGCGCCACAGATCGAACTGCCCGCACCGATGAGCATCGCCGTCCTTCGATCCAGCCCGAAGATCCGCGTGCCCACCCACCATGACAACACAAAAGTACTGCTGAGAACGACGATGTCGATCGTCACTCCGGAGATACCGACGTTGGCGATGTCCTGAAACGTCAATCGCAGGCCGTAGAGAATAATGCCCGCGCGCAACAGCGTCTGTTTGGAGAACATCACGCCGGCGGCGCTCGCTGATGCCAGGCGCGGATACACGGTGTTGCCGACCAACATACCGAGCACGATGGCCAAGGTCAGCGCGCTGATGCCGTTGGCTTGCAGCCAGCCGAGCTTGCTGAATTCGATGGCGAATGCCGCCAAGGCGCCCGTAAGGGCGAGACCCGGTGCGCGATTCAGGGCGTCCTGCCAGCGGTTGGTCATGGATACTCCATCGACAGGTTCATTGGTTGCCAGCATGACGACTGCCCATATATTTGAGAAATTGATTATTTATCTATAATCAATCGATTTAATAGGTTAATATTGCGGGGAAAATGCACGTCACCCTGCGGCAACTGCAGATATTTCGGGCCATCGCGCTGAGCGGAAGCACGACTGCTGCGGCGCAAAGCGTCCCCTTGTCGCAGTCCGCCGCGAGTGCGGCCCTCAATGAACTCGAGCGCACATTGAACGCCCGCCTGTTCGATCGGGTAGGCAAGCGGCTTCTGCTGAACGATAAGGGCAGAGCCCTCCTGCCCACGGCGCTCGCCGTATTGGACGGCGCGCGAAACCTCGAGACAGCCTTTCTCGGCGCCGATCATGCCACGCACGTCAACCTGCACTTGTTCGCCAGCACGACCATCGGCAACTACATTTTGCCGCGCCTGCTGGCGCGTTTTCGGGATCTGGTACCGGCCGCGCAACTGCAATTACAAATCGGCAATACACGAGATGTCGTCACCGCCGTGCGGGAATTCGCCGCGGACCTCGGATTGATCGAGGGTCCCTGCCATGCCTCCGATATCGTCGTCGTGCCATGGCTCGAGGATGAACTGGTCATCGTCGCGTCGCCCATGCACCCGCTGGCAAAAGCCGCGAAACGCGGCAAGCTGACCGCCAAGCAACTGAGTCAGGCGTGTTGGCTGCTGCGCGAACCGGGTTCCGGCACGCGTGAGGCCGTGGAACAGGCCCTGCTGCCGCACCTGGTCAATATTCAATCGACGATGACGCTGGGCAGTTCGGAAGCGATCAAGAATTCCGTCGCGGAAGGGCTGGGAGTCAGCTGCTTATCGCGGTATGTCGTGCAGGATCAGACCGCTGCCGATCGCCTCAGCGTGCTCGCAACGCGCCTGCCGCGCCTCACTCGCCGCCTCACCATCATCCATCATCAAAGGAAACTCCTGTCGGATTCCTTGCGTGGATTCGTCGCGCATTGCCAAACCGCAAGAAACGGGACCTGACAAAAAGAAACAGGTCCTATTAGGCAGGAGGCTCCTGGGTCGAGGGGGCGGCGCGGCGCGCAAACGCAATGGCCTGGTGCAGAGTGGGGAAGACGTGCGCCACTCCCACTGTCGCCGTGAGGCCGTGCCGATCCATGTCGGATCGCAGATAGGAGTTGACGCGCCCGAAGACCACTCCCACCTTTTGGGCCGCCATGTCACCGAGCAGATCGCAGAGAGACTTCGCGGCGGAATAGTCGATGTCCGTGATTGCGCCTGCATCGACGACCAGCCAACGGACCGGCGCCGGCGCACACTTCACGAGGGCGCGCACCTCATCGGTAAAGCGGTTTTGGTTGGCGTAGAAAAGATCCGAACCAAAACGATAGACGATGAGTCCCGGCTCGGTCACCGTGCCCGGCGTCGCGGGCGCAGGCGTCCACTGCCCCGTCGCATCCGGCGCCAGCACCATCGTGTGCGGGCGATAGCTGTGATGCACGTGCCGGAACAGCGACAGTGTGATCGCCAGCAAAATCCCCTGCTCGACTCCGAGCGCGACAACGGCCGCCGCGGTGACGACGGCGAGATAGAACTCGCCGGGACTTTCGCGGCGAATGTCGCGCAAGCGTGCCACGTCGATCATTCCGATCGCGATGGTGAACACGATGGACGCCAGCACACAACGCGGCAGATACTGCAGCGGACCGGTCAGGACCAGCAGCACCGCCAACACGACGCCGGCCAGCACCAGTTGCGCGATCTGACTGCGGGCTCCGACGCGATCCGCCATGGCGGTCTGCGTCGGGCTCCCATTGACTACGAACGCCCCGCTCACCGAAGCAACCAAATTCGCCGCCGAGAGCCCGAGGATGTCGGCGTCGGCATCGACGCTCTCGCGATAGCGCGCGGCAAATGCCCGCGAAGTTGCGGCGCTTTGGGCGATGATCATCACGAAACAGGAAGCGGACACGGGCAGCAGCGAGAGCAGCTCACTCCAGGTGACATGGGGGATTTTGATCGACGGCAGGCCTCCGGAAACCGGGCCAATGACGGCAATGCCGTGTGCGCCGAAATGGAATGCCGTGCTCGCCGCGATCGACGCCGCGACAGCGAACAAGGAAAGAGGCCATCGCGGAGCAAAACGATTACCCAGCAAGATGCCGCCCGACACGGTTGCGGACAGCGCCAGCGTCGGAATATTGGGATGGGGCAGGCTGCTCAGGACTTCCCATAGCCGAACGAGAGAATAATGGGAGGTCACCGCCACGCCGCACATGTCGCCCAGCATCGCGATGCCGACCTGGAACCCGACGCCGGTCAAAAATCCGGTCAGCACCGTGCGTGATAGAAAATCGGCCAGGAACCCCAGCCTGAAGATCCGCGCCAACAACAAAAATCCGCCGGTCAGCAGGGCCACCATGCCGACCAGCGCGATGTACTTCTCGCTGCCAGGTATCGCGGAACCCGACAAGGAACTCGAGAAAATGGCCGCCGTGGCCGAGTCCGCCGCCACGACCAGGTGCCGGGACGATCCGAATACTGCAAAGGCAACCAGCGGCAGCAGCAAGGTGTACAGCCCGGTGACCACGGGCATGCCCGCGATGCGCGCGTAGCCGAGCACCTGAGGGATATTGATCGACGCCAGGTTAACGCCGGCGAGGAGGTCACGCACCATCCCGCTGCGGCTGACGGGCCGAAGACCCGCAAAAATCCCTTGGCGAAGCTGAAACACGCCGACACCCTGGCGCACTTCAACGGTTTTTTCAATGCCCCTGAGCTTTTATCGAGGCGGGTCCGGGCGAAACCAGCCAGCGCCGCGGCGGATCAGAAGGTCGTCAGTACGGCGCCCTGATACTTGTCCTGCACGAACTTCTTGGCCGCGGGGCTGCGCAATGCGGCGACGAGCTTTTGGATGGCCGGTGAGTTGACGTTATCGGGCCGCGCGGCCACGAGGTTCGCATAGGGGGAATCCGACGCTTCGATGAACAGTGCATCGCGCGTGGGTCGCAGGCCGGCCGCAAGAGCGTAGTTGGTATTGATCAGCGCCACATCCACATCGTCCAGGATACGGGGCAGCGTCGCGGCCTCGAGCTCGCGGATCTTGAGATTTTTGGGATTCGAGACGATGTCGTGCGCGGTGGAGAGGATGTTGGCCGGATCCTTCAGGCTGATGAGCCCCTGTTTCTGCAGCAGCAGCAGTGCGCGGCCGCAGTTCGAGGGGTCGTTCGGAATCGCGATCAGCGCGCCGTCGCGCAGCTGCGAGATCTTCTGGATCTTCTTCGAATACCCCCCGAAAGGCTCGATGTGCACCTTGCTGTTCGGCGCCGGCACGAGGTGGGTACCATGTTCGCGGTTGAAGGCGTCGAGATAAGGCTGGTGCTGGAAGAAGTTGGCGTCGAGCTGCCGCTCCTCCACCTGCAGATTCGGCTGAATGTAGTCCGTGAATACGCGGATCTGCAGATCCACGCCCTGCGCCTTCAGCAGCGGCTTGATGAACTCGAGAATCTCGGCATGGGGTACGGCGGAGGCCGCGACTCTCAATACCTCGTCGGCGGCCGCCGCGTTTGCCGCCGAAGCGATGATGAATGCGAGAGCGATTAGACGTTTGAGCACGGCGTTCCTTGGGTTCGGGAGAATCGATGTTTCAACGGTGACTCAGGCGCGCCACCAAGCGGTCGCCGGCGAATTGAATCAGCTGCACGAGCAGGACGAGAATGGCGACGGTGATCATCATCACCGTTGTGTTGAAACGCTGATAACCGTAGCGCACCGCGAGGTCGCCGAGCCCCCCGCCGCCGATGACTCCGGACATGGCCGAGTAGCCGACCAGTGAGATCGCCGTCACGGTGACCGCCGCGCACAGTCCCGTGAAGGCTTCCGGCAGCAGCGCCCAGAAGACGGTCTGGTAAGTGGTGGCGCCGATTGCGCGGCAGGTTTCGAACACGCCGTGCTCGACTTCGCGGAGCAGGTTCTCGACCAGTCTCGCAAAGAACGGAGTTGCGGCGATCACGAGCGGGGGAATGGAACCCTGCACACCAAGCGACGTTCCCACGAGCCACCGCGTCGCCGGGATGAGGAGAATGAGCAGGATGAGGAACGGCACCGACCGCAGCACGTTCACGATGAACGACAGCACATTGTATGTCCATGCCTGCGCCTTCGCGGCGAGCGGCCGCTCCGAGCGCTGCCGCCAGCTGGTGAGAAATAGAACCGTACCGATGGGCAATCCGATCAGCACCGTGAACAGCAGCGAAAAACCGGTCATGATCAGGGTATCGAGCGTGCCTGAACCGATCTCGGGCCAGTACTCGAAATTGAGGAACGCGGTCCACGCGCCCTGGATGGAACCAAGCATCAGCGCAGCACTTCGCAACGAACTTCGTGAGCGGCGAACATCGAGAGCAATCGGCCGAACCGCTCTTCCTCCAGGCGTTCCAGTTCGACCGTCAGCTGTCCGTACGGCATGTCTTTCAGCCGGCCTACCGACCCCCGAAGAATGGAGAAATCGAGGCCCGAATCTCGGCTGAGCCGCGTGAGCAACGGCAGGCCGGCCGCCGCACCCTGATACGTGAGCCGCAGGACATGACCGCCACGCCCGCCGGCCACGCCCAACGCGCTGTCGGATTCGAAGCCGCTTTCCGCCAGCAGGGCGCGGGTAACGGCATGGCGAGGGTTGAGAAAGACTTCGAGCACCGTGCCCGACTCCACGATGCGGCCCTGATCGAGCACGGCCACACGATCGGCGACGGCGCGAATGACATCCATGCTATGAGTGATCAACACAATGGTCAGTCCAAGCCGTTGGTTGATTTCGAGCAACAGCCGCAGGATGGACTGCGTCGTCTGCGGATCGAGTGCCGATGTAGCCTCGTCGCATAGCAGCACGTGCGGCCGGTTGGCCAGAGCGCGCGCGATACCGACGCGCTGGCGCTGACCGCCTGACAGATGGCGGGGGTACTTGTTCGCCTGATCCGCGATGCCCACGAGCTCGAGCACTTCGGCCACTCGGCGCTTCTGCTCCGTCCTGCCCATCGTGCCGGCCACTCGCAGAGGAAAGCGTACGTTCTCCTCCACGGTTCTGGAGTTCAGCAAGTTGAAGTGCTGAAATATGATGCCCACCCGGTGCCGCAGCCGGCGCAGCTGCTCCTCGTCGAAACGGCCGATGTCCTCTCCCTCGACGAGAATCTGTCCCACGGTGGGGCGCTCGAGCAGGTTGATCAGGCGCAGGAGCGTGCTTTTTCCCGCGCCGGAGTGCCCGATGATGCCGAAGACTTCGCCCTTCGCTACCGTTAAATCGATGTCGTGAAGGGCATGGAATTCGCCGTCTTGCGCGCGATAGGTCTTGCCAACATTCTGAATCCGGATCACTGAACTTCCGTACCTCGTGCCGCAACTGGGAAACGCCCGACGCACGGCCGTGGACGGCAATAGTGTCGGCAGCTTGACACAACCTGCGCCCCATCCTAAATAGCGGATGGATATATGATTCTAACGGATGGGCATAAGGCGCGGATGGGCATGAGAGGCGATCGCCAGGCATCCCACGAGTGGCCGGCTGCCCCACGCGCGATTGATAAACCGGCTCCTCACGGTGCACTATTGCGCTCCAACCCATCATCAGGAGACCTACGTGGTCGATCTGGCCGTCTATTACGAGCACCCCGCCTGGTTTGAGCCGCTGTTCCGAGTGCTCGATCGCCGGGGCATCGCCTGGTCGGCGATATCCATCCAGGATCATGTGTTCGACCCCGCCGTGCTGTCGGCCCCCGCGCCGGTGGTATTCAACCGGCTGGCGATGTCGTCCTTCACGCGGCAGGACGAGCACGCGATCTTTTACAGCCAGGCAGCGCTGGCGCACTGGGAACTCGCGGGGGCGCGGGTGATCAACGGCTCGGCTGCCATGGCCATCGATACCAGCAAGGCTCGGCAACTCAGCCTGTTCCGCTCTCTCGGACTGGCAGTGCCGGCCACCCGCGTGGTCCACCGCCACGAAGATCTGCTGAGCGCGGCGGAGGCGATCGGCTATCCCGTCATCGTCAAGCCCAATGTCGGCGGCTCCGGCTCGGGCGTGACCCGGTATGACAGCGCCGAGCAATTGGCTGCGCAAGTCTCCGGCGGCCTGCCGCCCGGCGTGGACGGCGTGACTCTGGTTCAGGAATACATCCGCGCGCGCGACGCCCGGGTAATCCGCTGCGAGACCCTGAACGGCCGATTCCTCTACGCCATCGCTTTGAATGGGGCCGGATCGACCTTCGACTTATGTCCGGCGGACGTCTGCATGGTGGACAAACCCACCATCACCATCGAAGCCTTCAACCCGCCGCCCGAGTTGATTCAGGCAGTGGAGGCCGTGGCTCGAACGGCAGGACTGGACATCGGCGGCATCGAGTACATGATCGACGACCGTGACGGGATGGCGAAATTCTACGACATCAACGCCCTGTCCAATTTCGTCGCCAAACCGGTGAGCGTGCTAGGCTGGGATCCCCACGAGAAATTGGCGGACTATCTGATGGAAACGATCGGCGCCCGAAGGCAGGCAGCATGAGGTACGGCTACTGGGCCCCCGTGTTCGGCGGCTGGCTGCGCAATATCGCCGACGAGGGAATGGAGGCAAGCTGGGAGTACATGAGCCGGCTCGTGAAGCGGTCCGAACAGATCGGATACGATCTGACCCTGATCGCCGAGCTGAATCTCAACGACATCAAGGGCGTCCGCGAGCCGGCTCTGGATGCCTGGTCGACCGCCGCCGCGCTGGCGGCCGTCACCGAGCGAATCGAACTGATGGTCGCCGTCCGGCCGAACTTCCACCAACCGGCCCTGTTCGCCAAGCAAGCGGCGAATATCGATCGGATCGCCAAGGGGCGATTGGCACTGAACGTGGTCTCATCGTGGTGGCGGGACGAAGCGGTACAGTACGGTCTCGCTTTCGATGAGCACGACGATCGCTACGGCCGTACGCGCGAATGGCTGCAGGTGGTGGACGGCCTATGGTCCGAGCCCGTGTTCAATCACAAGGGTGCCCGCTACACCCTCACCGACGCGATTTGCTCCCCCAAACCCGTTTCCAAGCCCCGTCCCACCGTGTACGCGGGCGGCGAATCCGAGGCGGCCAAGACGATGATCGCGGAGTGCTGCGACGCCTATGTGATGCACGGCGACGAGCCGCAGATCATCGCGGACAAAATTGCCGACATGCGTCAGCGGCGCGAACGGACCGGCAAGCCGCCGATGATTTATGGCATGGCCTCCTATGCCATCGTCCGAGACAGCGAGGCCGAGGCGAATCGCGAGGTCGAACGGATCACCACGCTCGATCCGAACGCCCCGGGCTTCAATAACTTCGAGCAGTGGTTATCGGGGACCCAGTTGGAGAGGCAATTGAAACTGCAGGAATACTCGGTTTCCAACCGAGGTCTGCGGCCCCGACTGATCGGTTCGCCCGAGCGGATCCGCGAGCGCGTTGCTGCTTTCGAGGCGGCGGGCCTGGACTTGCTGCTGCTGCAAATGAGCCCGCAAGCCGAAGAAATGGAGCGCTTTGCCGAGCAGGTGATCCGGCCCGTATCCTAGGGCCGGCCGCGGTCGTCGCGCAGGGCGCGCTCTATCCGTACTGAACAGTGACGGGGCGGCGCGGGCCGCTATAGTGACACGGCCGGTCTGACGCAGAAGAGTGGATGCATTCCACTGCGGCAGCCGGCCGGAACGGGTGAACCGACACGCGCTTCAGAGCGCGCTCGAAAACGACTACTTCACGCTATAGCCGTGCGCCTGTAAGCACGCCGCCTGCGCTCTCAAATAATCCTGACGCTTTGAGGCAGGGACTGAAATCGTGGTCGTGCTGCCAGCGGGAGGAGAATCGATCCCCGCTTGGCCCGCGGCCCACTGCTGACATTCGGCGCGATCCGCCGCCTGTTGTGCTGCCGCCTGCCCATTCGTGGGATACGCAAACAGGTTGAGGTCTGCTCCTTGGGCCGTCACTTGGTCCGCGAGGCCCTGCGGAGCAGGGACAGTTTGATATTGGCCCGCCGAACCGTTCCACTGATAGAAATTGTCATTCGCATAGTAGTACGGAGCGCCGCCCCACCAATAGGTCGAGTAATAGAACGGCAAAGCGTCGAAAAACAGGCCGTAACCGAGAAGGCCAAAGTCGTCGTAAAAGCCGAAGCCGCCGTAGCCAAAACCGCGCCCGCGAAATCCTCGGTGCCCGTAGCCGCCACGGCCGCCTCCCCCACCGTGGCCGCCGCCGAAACCGCCGCCATGACCACCGCCGCCGAAACCTCCGCCATGACCACCGCCGCCACCGCCACCGCCACCGCCACCGCCACCGTGGGCGTGCGCGATGGGCGCCGTGCTCAGGAGGGCCACACCGAGTGCTATCGCGCCAAGTCGCAACTTGGCTTTTACCGCCGAATTCATCATTACGTCACCTCAGATGCTTTCTTGTGTATCGTTGTTGGAGACCATCATCGCTGCGTGACTTGTATGCCCGGCCCAATGACGTATCTCAGGTTGCGCCTCACCTCTGGATAGACCTACATTCCGCGGCCTTTATTCCTGCACGTATTCTTATGTTTCGCGCAACGGCGACCAATTGGACAGCGACCACGGGGTGGACGGGCCGATGCCAACCGCGCGCACCGTCAGCTCAAAGCAGGTGATCAAAGCGCAAGGAATAGCCCAGTCCAAAAAGATGATCGGGCGCCGCTCGATTCAGCCCGACGCCCACGCGAACGTCGATCTGCTGGGTGGAAGTGATTCGAAACGTACCTCCCGAATCGACGAGCTGACTGGCAATGCCGCGACGCGGATGATCGGCGACATATTCGACGAACAGGTCGGCACGTGAACCCATTTGCCGCTCGATTGCAAAGGTCGGCTCCAAGGTTGGATTGTTCGCCCCCGCACCCGGCATCCAGAACGCGGTAAACATGCCGCTGAGTCCCCAACCATCGCCCACTTCCTTTGACCAGGGAAACTGAGCGTAGGCGCCGTAGCCGGAGCCTGCGATTCGAGTGGTGCCCGTGGGCAATGTGAGCCCCACCGTGGCGGACCATTGGATGTCGCCGGGCGAGTGCCCCAATTGCCGCTTGATCGCCGGCGAGAGATCCGAAAAGCCGGCCCACGCCGGGCCGCGCAATGCATGGAAATAGTCTGGCAAATCGAGCAGTATTTCGGTGCACGATGCGACGCCAAACCGCAGTCTGGTGTTCGACCCGTCGATCGAAGTTCCGCTCTGACGAGTCGTCCAGTTGATGCCGTTTTCCACCTGAACACTGCTGCGAGGAACGACCACGCTCGAGTTCGTGACATCCGGCCGGTCCGTGTCGATGGCTGTCTCGCCGTCGTTGCAATCGCCATCCTCCGCAGCCATCGCCTGGGTGGGCTCTGCTGAAAGTCCCAGCAGCGTGAGCACAAGCACCCTTAGTATTAGTTTTGGCTGCACACTCACGTTCGCATGGCTTCGACAGTTCTGGGTTGGTTGATGCGTCCGGGTACTGACTCAGGCAGAGCCACCGGTATTCCACGCTGAGCGCCGAATGCAGGAATATATTTATGTTGACCGGTTGACGGTATTCGCCCGAGGGCACTCGATCTGCTCCCTCCCGATATACATCCTGCCGGTCAACATCACCGTGCCGAGGCTCTAGTCGCGGCCACGGACTCCTATCTGCGCGCGAACTGAGGCAACCTGCGCGGCGCTGACGCTCGACGCCTGATTGCCCCAGCCGCCACGAATGAAGGTCAGGAGCTGTGCCACCTGCAAATCCGACAACCGCCATCCAAACCCCGGCATGTCGAGCGTCGAGGGCGCCGCCGTCGTGGCGGGTAATGCGCTTCCGCTGAGCACCAACCGAATCATGGAGGACGGGTCGGCCGATAACACGGATGAGTTTCCGGCGATCTTCGGGAATGCACCCCGGGCACCCTCGCCGTTCGATCGATGGCACGCGGCGCAGTTATCGAGATAAATATCGCTACCGCGGGCGCTGTCGCGGCCGGCTTCGAGCTCACGCGCGGTTGCGGGATTCGCGGCAAAGCCGGACCGATGGCCCGGTGCGGGTGACATAGTCTTTAGATAAGCCGCGATCGCGTGCTGATCCTGCGCCGTCAGGTGCTGAGTGCTGTGCACGACGACATCGCCCATCGCCGCGCCGATGACGGCGGCCGTCGGAGTGCGTGCCGTGCGAAGAGTGGCAACGATGTCATCCTCCGACCATCCACCCAATCCATCGGCACTGTTGCCGCGCAGATTGACCGCGAACCAGCCATCGATCTTCTGTCCGCCTGAAAGATAGAGATTCGATGAATCATCCATCGCTTCTTCTTGAAGCGTGAAAGCTCGTGGAGTGTGGCAGGCGCCGCAGTGCCCGGGTCCTTGCACCAGGTAGGCGCCGCGTGCGATCAGTGGATCCGGATATCTGCCGGCATACGCCGGCGGCTCGACGATGGGGGCAAAGGTCTTTCGCCAGATTGCCAGTGGCCAGCGGATGGAGAGCGGCCACGGGATGCCATTATCGGCATTCAACTGATGTGCCGGCTCGACACCGTGCATGAAGTACTCATACAGCAGCGCGATATCTTCGTCGCTGATGCGTGCGTACGAGGGATATGGCATGGCGGGATACAAGGTGTCGCCGCGCGCTCCAATCCCATGGCGCACGGCCCGGCTGAAATCCTCCAGCGTATAATTTCCGATGCCCGTTTGACGATCCGGCGTGATGTTGGTGCTGTAAATCGTCCCGATCGGCGACGCGATGGCCAACCCGCCGGCGAAAGCGTCACCATGAGCCCTCGTATGGCAGGCGGCGCAGTCCGCGGCGGCGGCAAGATAGCGGCCGCGCTCGATCGCTGCAGGCTGCGTCGAAACCCGTTGCGTGGCCATGATGGATCGCGTCGGAGTCGGCCACAGCGCGTACGCCACCATCAGGATCAGGGCGCACACGAGAATCAACAGTGCGATCAAGATGGGTCCGGCAAGCGTTTTCGCCCCCACCGCCATCTTACGCGTGCACCAACGCGCCCGGACTCTTCAGATATTGCTCGCGAATGGCCTTCGCCGCCCAGTAGCTCAACGCCCCGACCATGCCGGTGGGGTTGTAGCCGTTATTTTGGGGGAACGCGTTGGCGCCCGGCACAAACACATTGGGGATATCCCAGGATTGCAGATAGCGATTGAGCGCGGACGTCTTGGGGTCCGCCCCCATCACGGCCCCGCCGCAGGTATGTGTGCTTTGGTATCGGGTCAGGTTGTAGTGTTCACCGTCCTTCTTGGCATCGCCGGACAGCGCTTTAGGGTTCAGCGTCTTGGATAGCTCCAGCGCCTTTCCCACCAAGAATTGCGAGCCGCGGATTTCGTTGGCGTTCCAATCGAATGTCATGCGCAACAGCGGCCGGCCGAAGGCATCGCGATACGTGGGATCAAGATCGAGGTAGTTGGTTCGATACGACATGCAAGAACCCTGCACTTCAAAGTAAAACGAATGCCGGAATGCTTCCTTCACCCCTTGTTTCCAGGCCGATCCCCAACTAGGAACCCCGGGCGCGGTGGTGATGCCGCGCACGGGCCCTGCGCCCGGTTGACGCGCCCAAATGACGCCGCCGCCAACGAAGCCCGCCTTGGCATTGTCGAGCTGTTTGCCGTTGAGGTCATCGAAAGTCGCCCCGCCGCCGCCGATGCCGATGAATCCGTTCGCTTGCACGCTTTCATCAAAGAACAGCGTGACCCGATTCAAGTTTTGATAGGAATAATTGCGCCCGACCGTGCCCGTGTTCGCTATCGGGTCGTAGGGTTTGCCGATGCCCGATAGCAGCATGAGGTGCACGTTGTAGAGCGAGAAGGCGCATAGCAAAACCAGATCCGCAGGTTGCTCCACCTCGCGGCCCTGGGCGTCCAGGTAGGTCACCCCGGTGGCACGCGTGCGCGCCCGGTCGAGATTGACCCGAAGCACCTGGGCGTTCGCGCGCAGTTCGAACTCCTTGCGCAGCCTCAGTACCGGCAAGATGCTCACATTGGGGCTGGCTTTGGAGTAGTTGAAGCAGCCGTAGTCGCTGCAGAATCCGCAGAAATTGCAGGGACCCATCTGACAACCGTACGGATTGGTATACGCCGCCGAGGCGTTCGAGGCGGGAATCGGATAGCTGTGATACCCCATTTCGCGGGCCGCTCGATGGAACATCTCCGCGCCCAGGTAATTGCGGGTGGGGCCCAACGGAAATTCCCGCGTGCGCGAACCCTCGAACGGATTGCCGCCCGGGATTCTGGCGCCGTTGATGACGCCCGCCTTCCCCGACGTGCCGCAGACTTGCTCAAAGTGATCGAAGTGCGGCTCCAACTCGTCGTAGCTCACCGGAAAATCCGCGATGGTCATTCCATCCGGAATGAATTTCATCCCGTATCGTTGCCGCATATTGCTGTGAAGCGCGAGGTCCTCCGGAAGCACCCGGAAGTGGCATCCCGACCAATGCGTGCCGGCGCCGCCCACTCCCGTCCCAGGCTTGAAAGACCCTATTTGCCGATAGGGCACCGCGGTGGCGCTCAGGGAGTGTCGCGCCGTGACGGTTTCCTTCGACAAGCTCTGTAGAAATTCTCGATGAACCGATCCTTGAATCTCGTCCGCAACCTTGGGGTAGGAGAAATCGGTGGGGGTATCGCGATCAGGACCGCGCTCCAGCGCCACGACGCGAAGGCCGGCGTCGGTGAGTTCCTTCGCCATAATGGCACCCGTCCATCCCATTCCTACGATGACGGCATCAACGCGCGGTTTCACTATCGCCACAGAGTCAGCCTCGCTTCCCGGCCAGATCGACGGGCGGCAAAGGATACGGCTGAGCGCGTACTTCCACCCAGTCGGCATAGTCGGCTCGGGCACCAGGGAATCCGATCATCTTCCACGCCAGCATGTCCTTGTTGC
The DNA here is from genome assembly GCA_963807505.1 of uncultured Gammaproteobacteria bacterium. Lineage (GTDB taxonomy): Bacteria > Pseudomonadota > Gammaproteobacteria > Steroidobacterales > Steroidobacteraceae > Bog-1198. The sequence continues at coordinate 2,256,382 of CAWECC010000004.1, forward strand.
CGCCATACTTCGGATCGCAAAAATATCCCATGCGCGTTTCCGCGAGCAGTTGACTGAAGAACTCCTTGGCGGAGATCTCCTCGAGCGCAAGCTGCCCTGCTTCGGCCGCCTTCAACAAAGGATCCTGCTGAACCGCTTCCAGTTCGGCGAACGCCTTGCCGCCGTAATTCCTCCGGCAATGCGCATCCATCGCTCCGATTCCGGCGCGCAGGATATCCTTCACCGCAAGCCGCCCTTGATAACCGAATTGCGGCGCTGCCTCGATGAAGGGTCCCTGCATGTACCAGATATCGCCTGAGGCATAGGGCGTTTGCATATGACGATCGATGAATTCAGGGACGCCGGCTTGCAGGGCGCCGGGCCCGATGTCGTCCTGAGGAATCAACCGATCGCAGGCCGCGTGCAGAAATTTCCATTCGGTGGCATTGAAAAATGCGGGTTGATATTCCTTCGGCGGAACGCCGGGCCACGTGGGCCCGGCCGTTTCCTCGTTGGAGCATGCCGCGAGGCCGATTGCGGAGAGCGGAACAAAGGTCAGGGCCTTGAAGACCTGGCGCCGCAACGGCGAATCGGCGGAATCACTATCTTTCATCGTCACGCCGGTTTATGACTGCTTGCGCGCGCCTACGATGGCGAACATCGCGCCTTGCGGGTCGGTCGCCTGCACGACGAACATGTCGCCCGGCACTTCCATCGGACCCTGCAAGACGTGACCGCCGTGGTCGGTGATGCGCTTGAGCGCCGCATCGACGTCCTCGACTGCAAAGTAATATAACCACGACTTGACCGGTGCGGGGCTGTTGAACATGCCGCCCGCCCGCGTACCGCGAATGGCAAACAACTGGTAAGTCCCCATTTCGCCCATGTCCATGGCCTGATCTTTGGTCCAACCGAATAAGGCGCCGTAGAACTCGAAGGCCTTCGCGGCATCGCTGCTGTGAAGTTCATGCCACCCGACGTGACCCGGTTTCATGGATACGGCTTCGGGTTGCGCCGTGCCCGTGCCCTTGAACAATTGAAACGCGACGCCCTGAGGATCCGCGACGACCGCAAAGCGCCCGACACCGGGAATATCCGCAGGCTCGCGCAGCACCTTCCCGCCCAGCGAGGCGACCTTTTTGGCACCCTGATCCACGTCGGACACGGCAATGTAACCCACCCAGCATGGCTTCATGCCGGCATCCCGTGCCTCTTTGGGCACGGCCATGAGTCCGGCCACCTGCGTATCGTTCGCCTTTACCAAGGTGTAAGTCATGCCGGGCATGGGTACATCCTCCGCAGTCCAGCCCAGCACCCGCCCATAGAAGGCCTTGGCCGCGGCGACATCGGAAGTCATCAGTTCGTACCAAACAAAGAAACCAGTCCAATCTGTCATGGGAACCTCCGTTGACCTTTCTTGACATCTGATCTTTCTGACTATATACCTTCCTATATGGTGAACTATCAAGGGCACCAGACAATGGTCCGGTATGGGCAATATACAGTGGCACACCAAAAGCGCACCATGACCTCTCATCAGACCGACTTCGCCGAACGGGAAATAGCGGACCAGGCCGTCGATTACCTGGTAAAACCGCTCGGCGCGGATCGTTTCGAGCATGCCATCGAGCGCGATCGGCAGCACCATTTTTTAGAAGAGGCCGCGGAGCGTCAATTGACGCGGGACATTCTGCGCCTTTTGGGAAGACGACCCAAAATTCTGGTCGGTGAGCGACAACGTAGACTCTATCCGCTCGACATCGACAAAATCGATTACATCGAAGCCGATGGCAATTATGTGACCATCCGTGCGGGCAATACGGAATACATCAGCCGAGATTCCATCAAGCGCCTATCGACTGACCTTGCCGACTTCGGTTTCGTGCGAATCGATCGATCGATTCTCTTGAATATTCGCGCGGTCCATTTCGCTGAGCCGGTCGGTCACGGCACTTTGGCCTTCACGCTCAATTCCGGGGCTTGCTTGCATTCCAGCAAGACGTACCGCGAGACGATCTCGCGCGTACTGCCTTGGCATCATGGTCGAGCCGGATGTTCATACCCCTAAATCAAGGGTTGCTCCCCGTCAGGGGATAGTTCATCCCACAATTTATCGTGACGCGAGCGGCTATGTAATTGTGTGCCATCCATGAGATTGGCCGACCGCATTGCGCAATGTCGAACTCCTTTCGTCGTGAGAAACACGAAAGACGGCACTGTTACGCACTTGAGTGGCGCCGCCACTTTCGCCAAAGAAATTCTTGCGTGTCCGACGCGATACGTGCTCAGTGACGATCTCACACGACTATGCACGGCACTTGCCTACTCAAAAGGGTCGAGCACGCTGGCCTGCGCCGATTTGCTGCACGTGCCGGCTGAGCGCGTCTGGGTCGAATGGTGCGAAGCGCCGTGGCTCGCCGAACTCGCCCGTTATGGGTTCGAACCCAACGAACAATCGATGATCACGGGCCGTCGCGGCGCCTTTATCCACTGCTCCCCGACGGGACGTCGCGGATTGATCAGGGCGTTTTGGGCCACGGGGGAAACGGATTTGGACGTCCTCGCCAGCTGCATGGAAGCGTATTTCGATTTCGACACCCCTGACGGCGAAGCGCCGCCTGCGCCGGACGCTGCGGATCGACCGACGATCAGCGTCTTCGATCGAGGCCTCGGCGATGCGGATATCTTGCGTCGCTGCTTTCGCTTCCGATATGAGCGCACGTGGGCCGCGTACTATGCCAACGCGGCACTCTCCGCCAAGGAGAGCGATGCGGTCGCACGCCACGCTCTTGGCACGATTGCGATCGAAATTCCCGTGATGCTGGCCTTCTTTCTACTCCTCGCGACCCGTCCAGGCCTGTCACGGCGGCCACTCATGCTCGAGCGGCTCAATCGAGCCCGGTCAAGATCCGGCAAAGCCCCGCTCCTGGACCACATGGAAGTATTTGCGCCATTGATACCCGAATACCCCCCTTCCTGCAGGACAGAATCGGGCACCGGGCGCCGGCCTCCGAGGCTTCATCACGTGCGTGGACATCTCGTGCGGCACGGCAGCCAGCTCTTTTGGAGGGTCCCGCATCTTCGAGGAAGCGCTCGCGCCGGTGTCGTTCGTACGCGAACGGTGACATGGACGATGGACCGGCCGCTTGGCGACTCATATCACGCCCCCGCGAACGACGCACGCGGGTCGCAGGTGTTCGTCACATAACCGGTCGCTTTATCACCACGTCGGTACGGTTCATCACATTTTTCTCCGCTGGTTGCCTCAACGAGTATTTTTGGGGCCACAAATGATTAGGCCGTGAGACGCTGAACTTCGATGGTTGCGCGGCTGCAACGAAGGCGCGCCTCTGCTCAAACGCACCGCGGTCGAAATCGAACCACTGGCCGCCGGCAGGGAGAAATTGCAATGACTCGCATCCATGGTTTTTCTGCTTGGAAAATGCAGCTTTTTGCAGGCGTATTGGCCGCCGTCGGCAGCCTGTCTGCCGTCGCACAGCAACAGCCCCCAGTGGCTGCCGCGGCGGAACCACTTCAAGAGATCGTCGTGACCGGTTCGCGTATCGCAGCGCCGAACGCGGTCAGTACCAGCCCGATACAGGTCATATCGTCCGAGTACATAGAAACGACTGGTAAGACCGATATCAGCGATCTCATCATGCAATTGCCGCAGAACCTCAACAACTCATTGGGACAGGACCTCGGCAACACCACGAGCGGCTTGACCACGGCCGGCGGCATCGCCACCGCGGATCTGCGCGGGCTTGGGCCGAACCGCACGCTGGTGCTGGTCGACGGGCGTCGCCTGGGCCAAGGATCACCCAACACCGCGATTCAATCGCCGGCACCCGATCTAGATCAGATCCCCGCCGGTTTGGTCGATCGAATCGAGGTCGTCACCGGAGGGTCGTCGGCCGCTTACGGCTCCGACGCCATCGCCGGCGTCATCAACTTCATCATGAAGAAGGACTTCGAGGGCGTGCAGTTCGATGGCCAGTACAACGAGAACATGCACGACAACGACAATACCTACATGCAGAACCTGGCGAGGCAGTTTGGTGCCTCGCCGCAGACCGGAAACATCATCAATGGGCGGCAACGCTCATTCGATCTGCTGATGGGGACGAACTTTGCGGACGGTAATGGCAACATCACCGGGTATTTGGCCTATCGTCACGCCGATCCGGTACCGAGCAGCGACTACGACTTCGGCGCTTGCGAACTCTATCCGACCTTTGGTACCGGCGCGTTGGCCAATACCGTGGTGGGCTCGACCTGCGGCGGTTCAGATAACTCCAATAAATTCACTCCGAATAGCGGTCCGCAGGCCGGCAAGTCCTTTTCCGTCCTGGGCAATAATTTCGTGCCCTACCCCACGGCGGGAACCAATCCGCCGGCCTTGTACAATTCGCAGCCCTTTATTTTCATGACGCGCGAGGACGGTCGTGCCAACGCGGCGATACTCGGGCATCTAAAGGTCACCGACTATTTCCAACCGTATGCCGAATTCTATTTCATGGACGATCGCACCGATCAGCAGGTCGCACCTGCCGCGCTTTTCCAGCAGAGCAATCCATTCGACCCAACCCTGACCGGTTACTATCCGGTCAATTGCAACAACCCATTCCTCAGCGGCCAGCAGCGGTCAACTTTGTGTACGCCCGCGCAAATTACCGCTGCCAACGCGAATCCGAGTGCGGGCTGCACCTTGGCGTCGGCGGGGACGCTATCGCCCAATTGCGTGGATGTCAACATCGGACGCCGCAATGTGGAGGGCGCCAATCGGTCTTCGGATTTCGAGCACGAGAATTACCGTGCGGTGGTTGGTTCCAAAGGAGACCTGCTGCAGAACGGCGCCCTGACTTACGACGTGTACGCCCAGTATTACTACACGACCTTTACTAATAACAACCTGAGCTACTTCAATTTCATCAACGTCTAACAATGCCTTGCAGGTGTACAACAACGCCGGAACTCCCACTTGCGTGACCGGCCCCCCTTGCGTTCCCTATAATATTTTCAAGGATGGCGGAGTCACCCAGGCCGCCCTGAACTATCTGTATATCAATGGTTCCAGCATCGGCAGCTCCACCTTGCGCACCGAGCACGGGGAACTCACGGCACAGCTGGGCACTTGGGGGGTGACCTCGCCGCTAGCCCGCGACGGAGTTGCGGTCAACGCGGGATTCGAACACCGCAACGATCAGGAATACTTCCAGCCCGACTACGCCGAGCTGAATCAGCTGCTGTCCGGCTTTGGCAGCGCGTCAGCGGCAATCAACGAGAGCCTATCCGTGACGGAAGGCTTCACGGAAATTCGTGCGCCCTTGATCCAGGATATGCCTGGAGCGAAGGAACTGCTGTTCGACACCGGCTATCGGTACTCGGACTACAGCAGCGCCAGTGCGTCGAATAATATTGGCTTTGAGGCTCATACTTATAAGTTCGAAGTGCAATATGCCCCGATCCAGGATGTGCGTTTGCGCGCTTCCTACGACAAGGCCATTCGTGCGCCGAGCGTCATCGAGCTGTACAACCCACAGATCGTCGGTCTGATCCAAACGGGCAACGATCCGTGCGCGCCGCCAGTCACCTACTCGCAGGCGCAGTGCGCCAACCTCGGAGTCTCGGCCGCTCAGTACGCCGCCAGCGTGGCGGGCCACGCGGTCAACGGAGTGAATCCCATCCCGCAGTGCTCGGCGGGCCAGTGCTCACAATTGACGGGAGGCAATACGGGACTGAAACCGGAGCAGGCTGAAACATACACCATCGGCGTCAACTTTCAGCCCGCCTTCCTGCCGAAATTTACCGCCAGCCTCGACTACTTCCACATCTTGATCACGGACGAGGTGGGCGTCTTGCCCGCGTCGGACATCATCAGCAACTGTGCCAACACCGGTAATCCGCTGTATTGCAGTGCGGTTGTTCGCAGCCCGCAGACCGGCACGCTCAATGGGTCCAATCTCGCGACCGGCGGTTACATCGTCCAGACCAATGTAAACATAGGTACGGTGATGACCAGCGGCGTCGATTTGCAGCTCGCGTACACGCAGGACCTGCCGCCCGGCTTCGGCAACGTGCACTTCGATATGAATGGCTCCTGGCTGCAGCACGCCACCACCACCCCGGTGCCCGGCGGTGCCAGCTATGACTGCGCCGGCTTGTTCGGCCTGACCTGCCAGACGGTGGATCCGCGTTGGCACCATAACTTCCGCGTCACCTGGAATACGCCCTGGGATGTGTCAGGATCGCTCACCTGGCGTTACCTGAGCTCCGTCAAACAAGATGCAGACACGGGCAACCCGTTGCTGGCGAATCCCAATTACAGCTATGACGCTTACAACCCCAGCATCCCGTCCTTCAGCTACTTGGATATGGAGGCCACCTGGCATCCGAACAAAATCCTCACCGTCCGTGCCGGCGCCAACAACATTCTCGACAAGAGTCCGCCGCTGCTGGTGTCCGCGACGGGAATAATAGCGGGCGGCAACGCGAACACCTCGGATGCCTACGACATGTTCGGCCGGCAGCTATTCGTTGCATTTACTGCGAAATTCTGAGGACGGATAGGCCGCATTGCAACGCGGATTTGCCTGACTGCGGCGCAAATTCAGGTTGAGAAGCAGGATGTGGCCAAAGCCAAGGACTTGATGAATGACCACTACAACCGCTGTATGGGGCCTGAGTGCACCAGCTAAACGCCGGGTGTACTATGAAGGAGGTGCCACTATGAAATTATTGTTCTCCACAATTGTTCTTGCGCTGTCTGCCTGTGCAACGGTCACGCCACCGCTGCAGCATGCACCCGCCGGCATAAGCCAGTCCCCGCCGACTCCCGGAACCGTAACGATCACCAGCGATGAGTTACAGCGGACCGGGCGGACGGAGCTGTCCGACGCCTTGCGCGCAGTATCGCCGCTTTTTCATTGATCTGAGTTCTACCGGCTACGCACCGGCGTACCCAGGTGCCCGATTGAATGCTGTTTCGCAGCCTGAGCGTCGTGGCAGTTGCTGCGGTGTGTTGCTCCACCGTCGCGAAGACTGATCCGCCGGCGATGTACGCGCCCCCCGTGGCCGAGTCGCCCCCGCCTCTGCCGGAGGTCACGGTGGCAGCGGCGCGGACCGCTCTGGAGCACCGTGTGGATGCCTTCGTGCGGGGAATCACCCGGAACCCGGGATTCTCCGATGACGAATCGCTGGTCCGTTGGAATACGCCGATCTGCTCGTTTGTAGCAGGGATGACCGCGGAAGAAGTCAAATTCGTGCTGGCCCGGGTATCGCAGATCAGCTCCGCTGCAGGTGCACCGCTCGCCCGAGCGCCGTGTCAACCCAACTTCGTCATCGTCGCAACCTCCGAGCCGGATCGGGTTCTCCAGGCGTGGTACGCGCGGAACAACCAGCTCTTCGGCAATGCGACGCCGGCACATATTCACCAATTCCTCGAGAATTCTCGGTCGCGTCCCGTACGCGTTTGGTACAACATCAATCTGGGCCGCAAGTCCGGGGTACGCAACGGCCACTTCATCCCAAGCAACAATCGAGCCGAATCTTCTGCATTCGTCGGTAATGCGGCCTTCGATTTCTTTTCGATCTTCGCGATCATCGACACCAATCGCACCGAGCACACCACGCTCGATCACTTGGCAGACTACCTGGCCATGGTGGGATTGACGAACACCAATCTTGACGCCGACATTGCCGGTGCGCCTTCAATCTTGCGGATGTTCACTCTTTCCACGGAATACCAGCCCTCGGGTCTCAGCGATTGGGACACCGCCTTCCTCAAGGCGCTCTACCAATCGAATCAGACTTCGCGGACTCAACGCTTCGAAATCGTGGAGCGGGTGGTCCACGACATCTCGCACTGAATGGCCCGAGCGAACAGGGGCTGCTATTTCTTGCGCGCTGCGCTTACGCTGGTATTGTGCCCCGCCAAGAAGATTTCGTAGCCACCCAAAACCCGCCGCGAAATAGTGACCGCGTCGTTTGCTTTGAACGCGAGTGCCGAGTCCGCTTCAGTGGTATCCCAGACCTGCCCGTTGTCCAGGGTAAGCCGGTATAACCCTGCGGGAAGAAGCATCACTTCGCGCACCTGCGCCGACAGATTTTTTGGAGGACGGGGCTGGGCCTCGGTGTGAAACCGGCCGTCATCGCCAAATTTCGCTTGCGGCACTGTGCTAACCGCGTCGGGTGTCTGCGCCGACTGCGGCTTGGCTGCGCCCGGGGCGGCCGGGGCGGCCGTGACCCTACCCATGGCGGTGTCGTAGCACGACAGCCGCGCCGCATCCTTGTCCAGTCGCATACAGGCTTGCGCAGCTTGCAGATCCTGCCCGTGTGCACTCCCGAGCACGAATACCAGCGCTAGACCGAACGCAGGAAGGACTGTTCGCATATCAGTCCGTATATCTTCCGACTTTTCATGGCGTAAGCATACCCCCGGCTGAAACGCTTGACTTAAGGAGTTGCCGCCGCGCGCAGCACCCGCAGCTTGCTGTCGAAATCTTCCTTGTTCAAATAAGCGCCGCACAGGCGCCGGAATCCCTGATAGGCGCGCCGGCCATGCAGAGTACGCCAGTTGTCGAACAGCAGTGCGGTGCCCGGCAGCAGACGCAGGGTGATTTCATTCGACGGATCGTTGATCGCGCGGTTGAACAGGCTCAGTGCACGATAGAAGCCATTCATGCGCGGTGTCGGCAGGCGAAAGGGCGCACGGTCATAGTTGTTATAGGCTATCTGCGAAAAGTCGCCGTTGTGATCGAGCGCGATCACGGAATGTTCGGCCCGCAGGTGAACGCCGTCGCCTAGGTACTGTGCCGGTACTTTTACGCTCGACAGTGTTTGAAAGGCTAGCGGATCGGTTCTTCGAATCTGATCGGCGACATTGAAGCCGTTGACCAAGGTGCTGTCGCCGCCGCTGCCGTCGAATTGCAGGCAATGGAACAATTGGTAGCCCGGTGAATCGAAGGCGTACGTTCCGTCGGTATGCGGCCCGATCGCTGACGAGGTGTAGGCGGTGTCCTTGAACGCCAGGTTGGCCGTGAACTCCCACATGCCGCCGAAAATGGTCTCCCGCACGTAACCGATCTTCGTGACCAGTTCCTTGGTGGCTTCGAGGGTGGGCGGCACTCCCGTGGCCAGGGCAAAACCGTATTCCTCCACCAACGACAGCCAGCGTAGCAAGCCCTCATTGCCCGACATGATCTGCGCATGGCTCATGGTCGGGAAGGCGTCGCCGATGGCTGCGCGGTCCCACAGACGCCGCCGCGGCGCGACCTCGCGCCCGTCGTTCTGGGCGATGTTCCATAGGAAGGCAGCGGGTAGGACGCTGGCGCCGCCGTGTTGCCACTCGATGCGCAGGGTTCTGCCACTGTCGGCGATCTCGAGCTTCGCGGGGGCGATGTCGACGGGGATGGTGAAGGTATCGACCTGGCGTTGCAGGGTATCGGGATGCAGGCTTTCCTTCGAATGACAATGATCGCGCAGCCAGAAAGGCGAGAAGCGTCCCGGCGCCGCATCGCCGCGCCAGGACACTTCCAGTTCGTCGTCCACGAGCCGCGCCGCACTCAACAGTATTTCCGAAGTCCCGTTCGAGGCAATGGGTTCCAGCATGCTCTACTCCTTCTCCTTGAATCCCCCGAGGAGCCGCGACTCACAATGGATCGCCGGCCGTACTGCTGAACGAGTGTATAGTAGCGCTCATAGTCGCGTCAAACTCGAGGTGTTCCACAGGTCTCGGCCCGCACGAATAGCCGGCGACATCTGGGATTTGCGACGGGCGCACACGCCTGCCTCGGATCGCACCTCGCCAAAGCCGAGGTGCGTATCGGGCTCGAGGCCCTTCTTGCGAGGCTGCACAACATGCGGTTGGAACGATCGTTGACGATAGCTCCGACGGGGTACGAGTTTCGACAGTCGCGCAAGCTGACTGTGAGCTGGGATACCAGGAGGCAGTAGAAGGAGAGCAGTATTTCCCGTGATTCGCTCAGGCTTCCAGCATTTCGACGTTTTCCAACCGGGCCGCCTTGTTGTCGAAAGTCAGGAGCGGCGCCCGATCCGCGGCGCGGGATATACCGGCGTGCAAGCAATCGGCGAACTCAGCCGCTCCCGCTCGATATTGATCTAGAGCGTGCTCAAGTGCAGCTTCGTCCTGAAATTCTATTTCTTGGGTCTCTAGCAACGCGTTGAAAGCCGCCAACACCGTCGCCTTCTCAAACTCGTAACGTGAACGCATTACCCATTCTAGTTCCAGCGCTACGGTGCTAGGGACGAACAACATGAGTTCGCCCGCGCGTGCCGACTCAAATAGCTTCTGCACGCTTGCCGTCTGCTTATGATCATCTTCGACCAGCCATCGGACGAGTATGTTGGTATCGAGACTGGGCATCACCCGCGTCCGATATTCATGTCTTGTATCGTTACCTTCCGTTTATTTCGACGTGCGTCTTTAAACATTCCCTTGAGTTCAAGAATCGAACGGGTCTTGGCACGAATGACGGTAGTTCCATCGTCCAATCGAGTAAAGACCACCCGCTCGCCGGCGCTCAAGCCCATCGACTTACGGATATCCGCTGGAATAGTAATCTGACCCTTGCTCGTCAAAGTGGCCTCAGACATACACCCTCCGTTAACTCGCTCCTTACATTATCGTCAATTGTAAGCGATCAAGGAGGGTGTAGCAAAGGGAATCCGTTACCAGATTTGAATATATCCAAGATATCGGAGGCTACGCTGCGATACCGCATTTACCTACGGCGCCGTTGCCGATAGTCTCGATGTCCCCTAGGCTAGTGCAGGATGAACGATCTGATGCCCACCTTTACCCCCTATCCAATCGGCACGCCCGGACTCCCCTGGGGTGAAGCGGAAGTGGCTGTCTGGCGCGCACGGCAGACCATCAAGCGCAGTTATGACACCGATGTGCTGCGCGTGATCGAGACCCTGAGTTCGCGTTACGAGGTGGAGCAGTACGGCCGCCTTGACTATCACCCCGACAAGTATCCCCTGTTCGCGATCAAAAGCCGCGGTTGGCGCAGCACGCTTCCCTGTGCATTGGTGACGGGGGGCGTCCACGGCTATGAAACCAGCGGCGTGCACGGCGCGTTGCAATTTATCGACCAGCAGGCGACCACCTATGAAGGTCGAGCCAACCTCATAGTGGCACCTTGCGTCAGCCCCTGGGCCTACGAAGTGATTCATCGCTGGAACATGCACGCGGTCGACCCGAACCGCTCATTTCGCGCCGACAGCCCGGCTCAGGAATCGGCGGCGCTCATGCGCCTGCTTGCGCCCTACCGTGATAGCGTTCTGGTGCATATCGACTTGCATGAGACTACCGATACCGATGAATCCGAGTTTCGTCCGGCGCTGGCCGCTCGTGACGGCGTGGCGTATGAGCCCGGTGAGATCCCTGACGGCTTCTATTTGGTCGACGATAGCGAGAATCCACAGCCCGAGTTCCAGCAGGCGGTAATCGCGGCGGTGACGAAAATCACGCGCATCGCGCCGCCTGATCGCCACGGCGCGATCATCGGATCGCCAATGGTCGCGCCGGGAGTCATTAACTACCCGCTCAAGAAACTCGGCCTCTGTGCGGGCATCACCGACGCCCCATACAAGACGACCACTGAGGTCTATCCCGACAGCCCTGTGGCAACCCCAGAGCAATGCAAAAACGCCCAGGTGGCAGCGGTGCGTGCGGCGATCGATTTCGCGTTGGCACACCGCACGTCATCTTGACGATTAGAACGGCTCCTCTGCCGCCTCGGTTCGATAGAGCTTCACATGGGCTTCCCGGCGCGCGATCTTTGGCGGACTTCGTTCTGGATCAATCGATGTTGACTCTAGCGATTGAGGCCTACCTGCATCCGACACGGCGTTGCATTTTTCGCTCGCCGGCGTTCAGCTCAAATTCTCGGCAGTCAAGGGTGCAGCCGGCGGGCTCACGATCCCTACGGATGGGGTCGGCAGCTCCTGGATTGTGAAACTCCCCTCGGCCAAGTTCCCCAATGTACCTGAGAACGAATTTGCGATGATGGAGCTCGCACGCCAAGTCGGCATCGCCGTGCCAGAAACCAGCCTCATTCCCTTGAGTCGCATCTCCGGCCTCCCCTCTGGCATCGATGCCGCCGGCGAGAATGCCTACGTGATCAAGCGCTTCGACCGAGCCGCTAACGGCGAGCGCATTCACATCGAGGACTTTGCCCAAGTATTCGCGGTCTACCCGGAACGCAAGTACGAACGAGCAAGCTATCGCAATATCGCCGAGGTTCTGTGGGCCGAGACGCGTGAGGCAGGGATTGTCGAGTTCATCCGGCGGTTGGTATTCAATGCGTTGATCGGAAACGCCGACATGCACCTGAAGAATTGGTCTTTGATTTACTCGGATCGACACCACGCATCGCTCGCGCCTGCGTATTACTTGAGCGACATCTTCAATCGGTACCCCTATGGACTGCCGCACGTGGGCGTTGATTTCTCGGAAAATTTGCCGGGCGGATCGAGCCAGCCGCGATAGCTCACGATCAGGCCGATAAGGCGATGACGGATCTCGACGTGAAAATGAAAGCGATCGTCGATTACCATTTCATACGAGTCACCTCCCGGCGCCAGGATCGGCGGTAACGGCAGGCCCCACAGCGACCAGCGCCGAACTACGAGGCGCAGCTTCGCACGCTCGACGACCAGCGCCAAATCGAAGGTCAACGGCCCAAAGCGCTCGCGCAGCAGATGCGCCGATGTTCCGCAGCCCGCTGATTGGAAGCTGGTGAACGATCGGCCGGCGAAAGTGCGCGTCCAGCGTTCGCCGCCGGCATCGGGTGTGAACACCACTTGCACTGGCACCTGGTGGCCCGGTGCGGGAAACCCCATCGCGAACGCGACCAGGCGCGCCAGTGGATGGCGCCCACGCAGCACCTCGGCTTGCCCCGCAGCGACTTGCGAGCCTGTGCAGTGATGCATCGCGCGCAACGGCGCCGGCAGCGCCTCCCACGCATCGCCGAGGATGCGCTGATAGAGCGGCTGCGTGGCCGCCGCCGGATCGGACATGCGCGTCCCTGTATAGATGGTGCGTCGAGCGAACAGCGCATCGTAGTCCTCGAGTTCCAGGTCGGCGGTCGCAGCCCGTGCCCCAGCCACGGGACGCCGTGCAGCGAAGCATCGCTCGATGATAGCCTGGCAGGCCATTGATGAATCAGGGGACCATCATCCCCTTCGGCGAGCAGGTGCCAAGAGCGCGTTACCGGAGCGCCGCGGGCGTCGGTGCCAGTAACGGCGACAAACATGCCGCCGCGATGCTCACCCCAGCGCACACGATTGCTGACCTCGTGGATCAGGAAAGCGAACGGCAGTAACGAGGGCAGCAAGCGAAGGCGCACCAGCCACGCCAAACCGTTGAGCACGCGGTGCAGGATTTCTGGCACCGGCCCCGCCCCCATCCACAATGACTCGAGTCCAGGCCAGTGCTCCGGCAGCACCTGCAGATCCGGTACGTCTACCAAGGAGAAGCGGATATTGCGGAGCGGCAGGTGTCCAGGAGGGCTGATGGTATAGCGCAGCGACTCCGTCATAGCCACACCAAACGACGGCTGCCCTCCTCGAACCAACGCCAGACGCTTGCCGGAGTAACTCGCGATGGCGCGAATGACGTTCACGCCGACCCCTGCATACGGCGAGGGTGCAATGCCGCCTGTGATGGTGCCGAGCGTGGCGAGACCGTGCGTCAGGCGCCGGAGCACAGCAGCGGTGAGTACCGGAAAGCTGCTCACGCCCGAGAGGATGAATACTCCGCGCTCGCGAGCCTCGCGATCGAACTGAGCGACGCCCTTGACGAAATCGGAGCCGTCGGCGAGGTCGAGGTAGTCGATGCCGTGGACGAGACAGGCCTTGATGATGCGGTACGGGTCCTCGCCGTAGCACTGGAACGGGCCGGTTGCATCGACCACCAGGTCTGGGTTGACGGCACGGATCTGCGCGAGCACATCGCCATCGCGATCGAAGCGCAGCGCACTTCGGGAGGCCCCGAGCGCGAGGCGCTCGCAGAAGGTCTGTGCTTTCGAGAGAGAGCGGCCGGCAATCAACAGGGCCACGCGCGCGTCGCCGGCTAGCAACTGGGCGAGGCGCCCACCGAATGTTCCGTAGCCGCCGAGAATGAGAACCTTCATGGGGATCGGGCTCACGCGATAAACCGATCCTGGTCGACCACGCGCGGCAGATAGCAGGTGTCGCGGCGACCGAATATCCGGAAGCGGTTGCGGGCCACCCAGTCATACAGCGCGTCGGCGAGGCGTCGCGGCAACACGCGCAGGATTCCGGCCAGCGACCAGGGGAGGCCCAGGCCCACGGCGAGGCGGATCGATCCCTCGGCCTTGCTGAGGGCCACGCCGTCGATCAACAGAATATTGGTTTCGTAGTTCTCGGGATCTAGGCCGTAATGAACATAGAGCGCGTGACCGAGCGCAGACTGGGCGGAGAGCAGCCGGTACCGTCCCGCGCGATCGTAGCGCAAGACCAATTCGACCCAACGCGAACAGAGCGCGCAATACGCGTCGAAGATAAAGATCGGACGATCGTCAGGAAAGGGGGGCACCCGGGGATCGCTCCGGTAGCTGTAGGGTGCTGGGGGCGCGTGCAGGCCGGCGAGGGCCGCCACGGCTAGGCCCGTCCCGAGAACAGAGCGACACAACCCACCTGCTCGACCCGGACGTCATCGAGATGTTGCTCGAGGCCTGCCACCAGGGCGGTGCGCGTGTCGGCTTGGTTGTGCAGCGACCCCAACGCGTTGAACCAGCGCATCATTCCCGCGGCGGCCGCGCTCTGCGGCACATCGCCCTGCACCAGCGTCGCACCAAACAACGTGCCGCCTGGATTGAGCAAGGTCCTCAAATGCTCGAAGACCACGCCCTTGTCTGGCCACGATGCCGGCAGGCAATGGACCACGTAGTTCAAGGCGATGGAGTCGAAGTGGCGCACATCGAGCACGATCGGTTGCAGCACATCGGCCCGATAAATCTCCGGGTGATAGCGTGCGATGCGCCGTGCGGTGCGTGCGAGACAGTGGGTGTTCAGGTCGAGAAGCGCGACGCGCGGCGCTGCATCCGAAAATCGCGCGTGGTCCAGAAAGTAGCCCGTCCCCACCCCCACTTCGAGATGATTGTTGCTCAGGTGTTCGCGGTACGCAGCGAGGATGCGCTTGTTCGGGCAGCGCCAGACCCAGGGACACAGGCCGCGAAGGACCAGCAGATCGTATAGCGCCAAACCGGTGCGGGTGAACGCTGCCTGACCGCGGTCCGCCTCCGCTGTCGCGAGGGTGGGGTTACTATCGAGCATTGGACTCACGCTAATCTCAAACCTTCAGGACAGGTCTCGACTTTTTTTGCCGCTGCGGTCCAACAAGCGTGCGATCCCGCCCCCCAATTTCATGAGTGTCGTGATCTTCGACCGAGGTAAGGCGATCATCTGGTCGTACCAGCGGCTGAGGCGTTCGACGAAATCCAGCATCTCTCTCAGGCGAAGCTGCACGACTGGATCCACGCTTTCGTCGTCACGTGTCATTTCGACGCACTCCCGGAGCGCCGCCGCGGCGGGGTCTAGTTCCCGGGCTTTCCGCCCTGCGGCGATCCGCGACACCAGGTTCCAAAGATCTGTTTCGGCAGTGTAGAAAGTTCGTCGATCACCCAGAATTGGGACTGATCGAATGATGTTCCATGACTGCAACTCACGAAGAGAATTGGATACATTCGACCGCGCGATCCCCAGTAAATCCGCAATCTCCTCGGCCGCCATCGGCTTCTTCGATGCGTACAACAACGCATGAATCTGGCTCACGGAGCGGTTCACGCCCCAGCGCTCGCCTAGATTTCCCCATTCCAAAACGAATCGCCGGACGGCCTCCGGCAAGATATCGCTCGTGTCGGTTATTTCTGTCATGACAGAAATTACAGACCAAATAGCACCTGATGTCAAGTTGCCTGGTGGGCATAGCGGATTGGCGCCAGTTGGGGCTATTTAGAGGCAGCCCCATGTCCCCGAGCGGCACGCGGCCGATGCCCGGCAGGAAGGTGCAGGCCCGCGGGCGGGTTATTATTCGGTATTTTACGGACAAAAATGTCTGGAATAGGGTAGAACACGGACACTTCGCCCCCTCCGAGCACTCGAATGGCCTCCATGGCGGACAAGATGCCTGAACTCATCCTGGTCGCCGAGACCGATCCGGCGGCTGCCCCAATGCATAACATCGTTGTTCGACTCGCAGCGCTAGTAAGTGTAGTGAGTACGGGTGTCGTTGGATGGCTCGCGTGAAATGGCGCCTGTAGCCGGAAATTTAGCGGGCGCGGCGACCGGCGATGCGCCCAACCGAGGGTCCCTCTATATCAGCCGCCTCGTCGCCTGCCTGGCCGACGCAGGACCCCGAATCATGTTGCGACACGGAAATGCGGACATCACCGCGAGTGAGTTTCTGGCCTCGATCTACCGGTACGCGCGAGCCTTGATGACGCTCGGCATCGGCCGCGGTAGTTTTGTGGCTTTGTTCGCTCCGAATTGCCCGGACGCGATCGCCATCCGGTACGCCGCCAATCTGATTGGTTCAGGGACGGCATACTTATCGAATCCCGCGACCATCGAGCGACGTGCGGAACTCGTAGCGCAGATGGCGCCGGATCTTCTTGTGCTCTTCGCGCCCACGATGGCGTTTGCCCCGACGAGTTCCGCGGTCAGAATCGCATCGGTCGGTGTCACTGTCGCCGCGGCCGCAGTTCGCTTGGATTATCTCGCCAGCGAACAAGGGAGTGACGCTTTGCCCTGCCCCGCCACGCCCGATGATCTCGCCGTCGTTGCTTCGTCCGGTGGTACGACCGGCACGCCCAAAGGAAGCCACCGAACATTCAGGGCCTATTCAGCCATGGTCAATGTTCCAAGTCCGCCTGGCCGGCGTCAGCTCATCAACGGGCACCTAGCCTATCTGTCACAGGTGTTGGTGGACGTGACGTTACTGGGAGGCGGCTGTGTGGTCCTGCGAGACGCTTTCGATGCAGCGGACACGCTGGAGACGATCGAGTCGGAGCGAATCACGGATCTATTTCTAGTCGAGCCCCAACTCTTCGACGTCATGGATCATCCGGACGTGTCCCGACGCGACCTTTCGTCGCTACGCACGCTAAGTCACGTGGGAGCCTCCGCGCCTCCGACACTACGCAGGCGGGCGCGACAGAAATTGGGCTCCGTCATTGCCCACACCTACGGCGCCAGCGAGGAAGGCTTGGTGAGTTTGCTCTCGCCCCTCGAGCACGATCCAGCACGGCCGGAGCGCTTTTCCTGCGCCGGCCGGATCCTTCCGTTCGTTGAAGTCCGGTTGCGGCGGCCGGATGGGTCTCTGGCGGATATCGGCGAAGTGGGCAGCATCGAAGTTCGGTCACCCGCGATGGCGCAGGGATATCGCAATCGGCCGGAACTTGAAGCGGAGAATTTCCGGGATGGCTGGTATCGACCGCACGACCTCGGCCGGATCGACGCAGAAGGTTACCTATATATCATTGGCCGTGAAACCGATGTTCGCTGGATCGGCGGCGTAGCATTGACTCCGACGTCGGTCGAGGAAACCCTCTGCCAAATGCGTGAAGTGCGCGTGGCCGTTGTTGTTGCCGACGACGAGGCTGATCGCTGGATCGCTGCCGTCGTGCCCTGGGAGGGCGCGTTGCTTGATGCGCAAACTTGTCTCGCAGGCATTGCAGAGGCGCAGGGGCATGAAGCCGCGGCACGCATCGTAATCATTCCTATCCAGACCATCCCGGTTACTGAACAGGGCAAGCCCGACCGAGAAGCGATTAAGCAACTCGCCCGCGGCGGAATGCGGGCGGTTCACCCGTGAAGTACTTCGTGAGGAGTTCTTGAATCCCATGAACGTGAGCCCAAACGCGATTGCCAAGGCTCTTCGCCTGAGAAAACGTTTCCGGGGAAACGCTATGCCGGTTCTCGGTATACTTCCTAAGAGATTAATTTATAAAGGGAAATGGTGGGACGGTTGGCCACCGCATTCGCACTCTAAGCGTTTGTTTATGCGAGGAAAATATTTTCTTGCACACTACGAGGGCCCAAAAAGGGCCCTACGCACAAGTGGATTTCTTCGAACATTTGCGGACGCCGGCTTCGTGAAACCGAGCGCCGTCTGCCACTTTTCAGAGACGAGGTGATTGAGCTTCTTGCGTTTCCTCAGGAATCTTCGCTTGCTCGAGCCTGTCCAGATCGGCTTCGCTCAAAGCCTCGATCGGCATCGCAAGGATCATCGCCGCCTGAGCTTTCCTGCGCTCTGGTCGGCACTCTAGCCCGTGGCTTTCTTTCTCGCTGGCCGGCGTCCCAGCGAGCGGTCGAGCTTATCGAGCAGTGCCAGGCCCACCTCTGGTCGACCGCGTGTGGCGCGCAGCCGATAGTGGTTCTCGGCATCAAGCTGTGCGAGTGCTATGGTGGCCCACTCCTCTACCAGCTTGTTCAGGCTCACACCGCGTGCCCGCGCGAAGTCCTTGAGCCGCTGGTGCTTGGTGGCAGGCAAACGAATGGTCAGTGTCGACATGGTTCTACTCCTTTAAAGGCGCAAGCGACTTCAGCCACGCTCCCGGCGTCTGGACGATGATCCCCGGAAAACGCAATTCACCACTGCGGAAATCCCGCCGATTAAACGTCACGATCGGCGCATCGCTCGCCGCAACGGCCAACTCCAACACGTGATTATCACCTTCGTCTGGCAAGTTCGGCCGCCAACGGTAATACACCTCGACGAGCCGTGTCCGGGACAAAAAAGCATCGAGCAGTTGGGTTTGCTCCATCGCAGTTAACGGACAGCGCCGCTGTGTCTCGGGCCGACCGAGCACCGCCTCGTACTCGGCAAACAGCGGCAGCGAGATCAACGCTTCAGCCTCGCCGTTGAGCACACGGCGTAGCACCTGCCGCGAAGCGCCCTCCGCGCTCGTGAAAGCGGACACCAGTACGTTGCTATCCACAATAACCCGCGAAGTCTCCACGACTTGATGATAGCATATATGCTATCATCATCAATCCGATTTACTAGGATTCTCAGCCCTGAAGAACGGGTCATACACGAGGGTTTAATGTCGTCTGGAGGCGCAAGTGCGGTTCCCAGCAACACTAGGCCGCAGAGGGTCTGACGGCACGGTATGCCGAGCGGCCGCTCAACTTGTCTCAGCACCGCAGTCAAAGCTAAGTTTTTATTAATTTCTGGGCACTTCGGCAGCGGC
>CAWECC010000005.1:0-13306 GCA_963807505.1 uncultured Gammaproteobacteria bacterium
CTCACTCCGACACCGAAGCTCGGCTCCAGCTGGCGCTCGAAGAAGTCATCCGAGGTCGAACCTCGCTCGTCATCGCCCATCGCCTTTCGACCATACGGGCGGCCGATCGCATCGTCGTCTTCCACAAGGGGCACGTGGTCGAGGCCGGGTCGCACGAAGAGCTCATCGTGCGCGGCGAGGTCTACGCGCGGCTCTACCGGATGCAGTTCGCGCACGAGCAGGCCACGTTGGCGGAGCGCGTCGCTCACGGCGAACAGCGTGCAACCGGGTGAGATGCGCTGGTTTGTCCGCTCGGATCTCGACGGATTTTTCGGTCTCGCCGTCGACAACCTCGTTCAGCTTCTCCTCGTCGATTCGCTTTGTCGCTACGTCCTAGGCTTCGACGCCGAGCTCGTTCGGAACCACATTCTTCCGGGGACGGCCCTGGCCGTTGGCGCGCAGGGCATTCCCCGGATGGTGACGGACATCCAGGCGAATCTGCAGGGGCCGCTCCCCAAAACGTACGTGGAATTGGGCATCTCGGACTTTGGCGGCTTTGCCGACTTCTATGCCAAGGATGTGGCGCCGGTATTTGCCTCTGTAACCGATCCGGCCTTGCAGAAGCAGTTGGCCGACGCCAACCAGAATGCCGCGACGGCCATGTCCAACCTCAAGAATTATTTGATCGGACTGCGCAAAACCGCGACCGACAAGTTTCCGCTGGGCAAGGATGTGTTCGCCCAGATGGTCAAGGATACCGAGCGGGTGGATATCCCGCTGGAGCAAATCGAGGCGGCGGGGCGCGCGGATTTACAGCGCAACACGGACGCGTTGAAGGCGGAGTGCGCCACCTACCTGCCCAAGGGCACGCTTGCGGCCTGCACGGCCAAGGTCGCCGCCAACAAGCCCAAAGCGGGTCCGGTGGAGGAGGCTCGTGCGCAGCTGGTGGAACTCAAGAAGTTCGTTCAGGACCACAACGTGGTGAGCATCCCGAGCAATGACGATGCCTTGGTGGCCGAGGCACCGGCCTACAATCGTTCGAACGCGGCCTTCATCCAGGTGCCGGGTCCCTACGACAAGGGCGTGGCATCGATATACAACATCGCGCCGCCCGATCCGAAGTGGTCCAAGGCCGAGCAGGATGCCTACATTCCGAGCGAGGCGACACTGTTGTTCACCTCCGTCCATGAAGTGTGGCCGGGGCATTTCCTGCAGTTCCTGCATTCGAACGCCAATCCCGACAAACTCGAAGGCATCTGGGTGGGATACGCCTTCGCGGAAGGCTGGGCGCACTACTGCGAGGAAATGATGTACGAGGAGGGCCTGGGCAAGGGCGATCCCGAGAAACACATCGGTCAACTCATGGATGCGCTCCTGCGCGATGTGCGGCTGTTGTCCGCCATCGGTTTGCACACCGAAGGCATGACGGTGGCGCAGTCGGAGAAGATGTTCAAGGAGCAGGCATTCCAAGATCCGGGCAATGCGCGGCAGCAGGCTGCCCGGGGAACCTACGATCCGGCCTACCTGAACTACACCCTGGGCAAGCTCATGATTCGCAAACTACGCGCGGACTGGCTGGCGAAGACGCAGGCGGGCGGCACCGCGCCGGCTGCGGACGATATGTCTCGCTGGCATGAGTTCCATGATGCCTTCCTGTCCTATGGCGGGCCGCCGATTCCCATGGTTCGCAAGGAAATGATGGGCGAG
Source organism: uncultured Gammaproteobacteria bacterium (assembly GCA_963807505.1). Classification (GTDB taxonomy): domain Bacteria; phylum Pseudomonadota; class Gammaproteobacteria; order Steroidobacterales; family Steroidobacteraceae; genus Bog-1198. Next base: position 1,687 of record CAWECC010000005.1, read on the forward strand.
GAGGGCAACCTGCTCTAAGCGGTGCCGTTCGCAGCAGGCGTAGCCACGTTCGTGGCTACGCCTGCGTGGGTCGGCGCAGCCGGTGCCGCCGGTGCTCGCAGCGGCGTTTGACCCGCGTCGGCCGCCTCAATAGGATGAGGCGCGTGAACCTACCGGTCGAAGCAATGATTCGAGAGGCTTCGGCGCTTGCCCGACAGGGTCGGGTGCAGGAGGCCGTCCAGGCCTATGTGAGCCTTCTGCGGCAGTTCCCCGACCTACCGAACAGCTGGTACAACCTCGCCGTACAACAATCCCGCGTGGGTGCGTTTCGCGAGGCGTTGGCATCCTATCAGCAGGCGCTCGATCGTGGCGTCAAGCATCCTGAGGAAGTGCACCTCAATCGCGGCGTCATATTTTCCGATCACCTGCGCGAGTACCCGGCAGCGGAGCGCGAACTGACGCAGGCGTTGGTGCTGAACCCCAGCTATCTTCCAGCCCTCCTCAACCTCGGCAACTTGCACGAAGACCTTGGCCAGCGCGCGGCCGCAGCGTCGGCCTACGAAAGAGCTCTGGCGGCGGCGCCCGAGTCTGCGTCGGCGCTGGCGCGCTACGCGAATCTCACGCCCGCCTCCGAACTCAATACCCCGTTGATCGATCGGCTGCGCCGGGCACTGGCGAACCCGGGTGCCAGCCCTGCGGAGCGAGCCGCATTGGGATTCGCGCTGGGCCGCTTGCTGGATGGCAGTGGGTCGTACGAAGCGGCTTTCGAGGCCTACTCGGCCGCCAATCGGGACAGCCGTGACAGCGCGATTCCCGGCACCACGAAATATGATCGGGCATTCGAAGAGCGCTTCATCGACAGAATCATCGCGGCGTTTCCAGCCGCGTCGCGACCGGTTTCCGCGGCGCCGGCCCGGCCGGCCGCGCAAGTCACAACGCCGTCACCCATTTTCATTTGCGGCATGTTCCGTTCGGGATCCACGTTGATGGAGCAAATCCTGGCGCGGCATGAACACGTGGCCTCGGGCGGTGAACTCGATTTCATACCGCGCGCGGTGGCCGAGATGCTGGCGCCGTTTCCGGAGTCCATGGCGGGAGTGCCGACGGGGCGCCTGACGATGCTGGCTGCGCGCTACCTCGACCGGCTGGCGGAATTGTTTCCGGCGGCGCAGTTCGTCACGGACAAGAGGCCGGACAATTTCGTGTTCATCGGGCTCATCAAAACATTATTTCCCGATGCGAAAATCGTGCACACGACGCGTGACGCGCTGGATAACTGCCTGTCGATTTTCTACCTACACCTCGATCATCGAATGAGCTACGCGCTCGACCTCAAGGATACGGGGCATCACTACCTGCAGTATTCGCGACTCATGTCCCATTGGAAGCAGCTCTATGGAGAAGATATCGTTGACGTCGACTACGATGTCTTCGTCCAGGAACCCAAATCGACGGGGCAAGAATTGTTCGCTGCCTTAGGGTTGGAGTGGGACGATCGGTACCTCCTACCCGCTGCGCCGGGAGAAGCGATCAAAACAGCAAGCGTATGGCAGGTGCGCGAACCGATCTATCAGCACTCATCCGGCCGCGCGCGGCATTACGCAGCGCAACTGCGGGATTTACGTGATTTTTTGACAGGATTGCGAGAAGCGGTAGCCCACGCTTACTTGGTGCTGCCGCAAACCAGTCCGCAGCCGAGTGCTTTCTTGGTTTGATCTCTTGCCAGTTGGCGCTGCTCGATGACGGCATCGAGCTGGCCTTCGTCGATGCATTTCTTCGTCTTGAAACGAGTGCCGGTGGTGGCGTCTTCCCAGCAGTACAGCGTCGTGCCGTTTTTTTCGACCTCGGGACGCATGCCTACCTGCTTGGCCTTCTTCAACGTTTCTGCCGAAGGGCCCGTCGGTGGGTTCGTGGCGGGGGCTGCCGCCGAGGCGGCCGGCGAGGCGGCCGGCGAGGCGGCCGGCGATTGAGCCTGTGCAGACGCACTCATCACCAGGCTCCCGTCAGGCAACCACGCGAGCAGCATAACAAAACCCAGCACGGCCATTTTCATCGACAGTCGCCTCCGTGTGCCGAGAATCCAAACCCAATCCAAGCGCATGCCTGGCGTGACCTACCGGGCCACGCGCGACCAGACTCCGCTCGGTCGCCGTCTACTTGCCGCCACCGCAGCCGCTACAGCCTATGGATCTGGAGACCTGATCTTTTGCAGCCTGACGTTGCAGAGCGACCGCGTCGACCTGCGTTTGATCGATGCATTTCTTGGTCTTGAAACGGGTGCCCACCGTGGCATCCTCCCAGCAAAACAGGGTCATGCCGTTCTTGTTGACCTCGGCGTGCATGCCCGCTTGTTTGGCCTTCTTGATGGTTTCCTCGGACGGTGCGGCCGGAGTCGCCGCGGGTGTCGTCACCACAGCGGGCGCCGGCGATGTCGCGGTCGCGGCGGCGGGAGCCGTGGCCGTCTGGCTGTCGGCGGGCGCAGTGCTCGCGGGCTTGGCGTCCGCGGATTGCTGCGCCAGTGCCGCGGTATTCACGGCAATCATCGCGCCGGTGAGTAACCACGCTTGAAATACACAGTGGCCGAATTTACCGATTTTCATCGAGGAGTCCCGTGATTTGAGTTCTTGATGCGGCATTATGGCGCAGCGGCGGCGGCAAACGCTAGGCTGTCGCGGATGGGGGTGAAATCGGCCGCTGCGCGGTCAAGCCACGCCAGGCCACGGCGAATTTCGGCGCCATGTCGATGGCGGGCCTCGGCCAGCACCTCCTGGCGTAGTGCGCTGTCATAGGCGTGCTCGGGCGCTTTTGAGTAACGATGCATGTCGGGCCCCCGCAAAATGGCGGCGATCTCGGGTGGGGCCGCGTCGATGCCGAAATGACCCAGAGCGCGGCGCAAGCCGGCGTGCGGATCCATCAGAAATCGATCGAAATTCATGGCCAGCATGCGCTCCCCCGCGGTGCGCACCAGAGCTGACATTTCGCAGGCCCATGACAGGGCCAATGCCTGCCCCTCGCTGAGTGAGTCCAGCTCCCAAACTTCGCGGCCCACCCGCCGATGCAGCCGGCGTAATCGCGCGGGCAGCATGAGTTTGGCTTCGTGGCGGGAATTGGCGCCGCCAAACATCGTGGCAAGATAGTTCTGGGGCGACACGAAGGCCATCAAGGCTCGGGGCGCCGCCTCCCGCTGTAACAAATCGGCCGCGATTTCGGACACGAAGCTGGTCGCTTTGACGACGGCCACTTGCCGCTCATCGTGGGTTCGCGACAGCAATTTCAGGCAGCCGTCCATGCGCTCCGCATAGTCTCGTTGGCTCCACGCCGCCGACCCCGCGTGCTGTTCGTCGTGGATTTGAGCAAAACTGCGCAGCACCAGCGGTTCGCGCAAGGAGAAGGCTCGCGGGTGGGCGCCGATGAGCCGCGACAACAGTGTCGATCCGACGTGACCTATGTGGAAAATGAAGTGGCAACGTTCCGGCAATTGGGCAGCCTCGATCGCGGCGCCGACAGTGACCCAGGGAACGCGGCTGACGAGGGTGCGAGGCGTCAGTATCCGGGCATCCAGAAAGCTGGCGGCCACGTACTCCGCGCGCGTGAGCTGAATGAACGATACCGCGTCGGCTCGTGCATCCAGCGAATGGGGGAAAAGCTCCGGAGAGCGTCCCAGCGATTCTGCGAAGTCCATCGAGGTCCGCTTAGGCCAAGTTTGCGGGGAGTGTAGCTCAGCCGGCGCGCAGTCGGTCTATACTTGGTGCCTCACCTAAACGACCTGGGATGGGCGATGTTTCTTCAGATCGAAGATTTTTTGACTGCGGCTGAGGTGCGCTCGGTCTCGGAACTCGCCCGTCAGGTGAAATTCATAGACGGCAGGCGGTCCAATCCGCACAACGTTACCAAGCACAATGTCATCGCGGATCCAGCCGACCCGGGCGGGCAGCAGGCGACTCAAATTGCATTGAACGCTCTGCAGCGCAGCGAAATGGCTCGAAACTTCAGTTTCCCGAAGCGAGTCGCCTTACCCGTCCTGACGCGTTATGACACGGGCATGACCTACGGGGCCCATGTGGATGCCGCATTTTTGCCGGGCGGTGATCAGCCGCTGCGGTCCGACGTCTCGTGCACCATGTTCGTGTCCGATCCGACTACTTATGAGGGCGGTGAACTCATCGTTTATCTGGGTGCGGAAGTGGTTCGCATCAAGGGCAAGGCGGGGCAGGCAGTCTTTTACGCATCGACCGCCGTGCATGAAGTCGCGCCGGTGACCTCCGGCGAACGTCTGGTGATCATTACCTTTATCGAAAGCCAGATTGCGGATCCCATGCAGCGTGATCTCCTCCATTCGCTCAATGAGGTGCGGGCGCTCGAAGGGCTGAAAATGGATTGGCGCAATCGCATGCGCCTGGAATATGTCAGCTCGAATCTTCACCGCCGATGGTCGCGATAAGCTTTGACACGTGACGCGGCTGCCGATCTTGCGACCCTGCACCTCATCAACGATAAGGCGCAGAACGGCCTGCACGCCGAGGCCTCCGAACTCGCCCAGGCCGCGCTGGCCGATGGGCTCGAACATCCGCTGCTACTGAACCTGGTTGCGCTGAAACTCGAACAGGAGGGGCGGCCGGCGGAGGCGGAGCAGTACCTACAGCGGGCGATCAAGATCGCGCCTCGTGATATCGCGGTTCGCAATGCGCTTGGCCTGTGCTTGATGCGGCTCGAAAGGCCCGCCGAGGCGCTGGCTCAATTCGACGTCCTGCTCACGTTGAATTCCTCACTGCCATTTGGGCACGCCAGTCTGGGCGATTGTTTTTATGCGTTGGGTCTCGTCGCCGAAGCGGAAGCGAGCTATCGCCGCGCACTGACACTGGACCCGAATCAGGGCGTGGCACTCCTCGGCCTCGCCCAGCTGGCCAACGGCCGCGGTGCGTATGCCGATGCGCGTCAATGGGCGGAGAAGGCTCTTACCTTGATGCCCGGTGTGCCGGCCGCCGTCATGAGCGTTGCGCGCGTCGAGCTGGGAGAGCGTCAGCTGGTCAGCGCGGAGGCTCGATTACGCGCCTTATTGAATGAGGATAGGCTCACGCCGATCGAACGCGTCTACGCCACCGGCGTACTGGGCGACGTGCTGGACGCGAAGGATTACACCGACGAAGCGTTCGCGACCTACACGGCATGCAACGAATTGCTGCGCGGAATCTACGCCGGGCGTTACACCGGCACCAACAATGCGCTGCTGTTCGCGCGGTCCATGAATGACTATTTCGCGCAGGCGCGAGCGCAGCTCTGGGCCTCGCGAGCGCCGCCCGACGGCCGGCTCACCGGCGCCGCCGGCCACGTGTTCGTGTTGGGTTTTCCGCGCTCCGGCACCACCCTGCTGGAAGTGGTGCTCGAAGGACATCCCAATGTCGTGAGCCTCGAGGAGAGCGAATCCATGATCGAGGCGGTCGATGAATTCCTCGGGACTTCCGCCGACCTCGATCGGCTGGCCGCGGCATCCCCCTCGACGTTGCAGCGGCTGCGGGAAGGATACTGGCGCCACGTCGCCGTCGCCGGCGTGGATGTGCTGGGCAAGGTGTTCGTCGACAAAAATCCGCTCAACAGCCTGAAGCTGCCCCTCATCGCGCGATTGTTTCCCGACGCCAAAATCGTGTTCGCCTGCCGCGATCCGCGTGATGTGGTGATGAGCTGTTTTCGGCATCGCTTCGGCATGAGCGCGCCCATCTATGAGCTTTTGACGCTGGAGGGGGCGGCCCGCTACTACGATGCGGTGATGCAGCTGGTCGTGCGGTTGACGAACACGCTATCCCTCGATATCTGCCTGGTGCGCCACGAAGATGTGGTGACGGAGTTCGCCCGCGAAATGAAGCGGCTTTGCGCTTTCTTGGGATTGCGGTGGGATCCGGCGATGGGCGACTTCGCCCTGCGCAGCAAAAAGCGCGAGGTACTGACGCCCAGTGCGGCACAGCTCGCCAAGGGGTTGAACACGGAAGGGCTCGGCCAGTGGCGGCGTTATCGCTCGCACATGGTTCCGATCCTGCCTCTGCTGGAACCCTGGATCAAAAGGTTCTATTACGAGGAAACGTAGTGGCGCAAGGCCGGGCGACCTTAGGATGCGCTGTTCACGCCGCAGCCGGCAAATTGAACCAGCAGTTGAACGCGACGGTAATGCGCGCGCCCTCACCCTCGAACGGTTTGACGTCGTGAAGTACCCAGGAGGGGAACATGATCAGCTGGCCGGCTTCGAGCGACAGCCCGGCAACCTGGGGCGCATAGGGTAGCTTCATATTGTCGACTCCCGCGTCGATATGCATGGCGCTCATGATCATCGGATTCACGAAGGTCAAGCGGCCGCTTTCTTTCTTGTCCGGGTCGTTCGTGCCGGGATCGACGCAGTAGACGCCGCTCCAGGAGGCATTGGGGTGGTTGTGCAGGCCGAAAAAGCCGCCTCGGCGCGTCACGTGAAACCAGGAATCGTTGTAGATCTGCAGCCGGTGCAAGGTCGCCAGGTCGTAGCCGTTGAGCCGCCCGATCAGAGCGAGCAGTTGGTCCCAGCAAAACACTTTCAGTTCTTGTACCGCGGGGTCGGTTGCCCGGAACAAGTTGAAATGGCTTTCAAAGAGCGCCGAGTTGCGCTGGGTCAGCGGCACCGGATTGGCCGCCGTACCGCTTTTTTCCTGCGTGAATATGTAGCGCTTGAGCGCCTCATTGAGCGTCGCATGGGCCGGGTAGCGGCTGAAGCTGAAGGGCACCGCAAACATGTTGATGAGTTCCGGCGGCTGCATGTGGGGCTCCTGTGTATCGTCCGACGCGCCGTGAGATTGTAGCGGCGATTGCGGGCGCCTAGGGAGTCCAAACGCCCGTCCGCGCTATACTTCGTGGATGAACAAGAGCGCTCGACACAGATGAGTCTCGAGTCGATGGACGCGGGTGGCCCTGAGCAGCTGCACGAGCGAGCTCGGCGGCTGCTCTCGGAGGGGCAGCCGGGGGCCGCGCGGGCTGCTCTGGAGCAGGCCTTGAAACTCGCGCCGGCCCAAGTGCCCCTGTGGCTGAGTCTGGCAGCGGTGCTCAGAACCCTGCGGCTGCATACGGAGGAGTTGACCGCGTTGGACCGTGCCCTCGCGCTCGAACCCACCCATCTCGTCGTCTTGCTGCAAAAGGGGGCCGTGCTCGATTTGATGAAAAGGCCGCGATCGGCGGCCGCCATCTATACGCACGCTTTACAGGTACTGCCTCCCGGCACTCGGCTGCCGCCGGCAATGGAAGCCCATGTGGCGCACGCGCGCAAACGGGTGGCTGAGAATGCCGCCACGCTCGAGTCTTTGCTCGAGCTGCGCCTGACAGCGCTTTCCACGGCGAGCCGCTCGACGGCCGAACGCATTCGATTCGATCGCTGCCTCGATCGGCTACTGGGCAAAACCCGTATTTTTACTTCGGACCCGACGTTCATGCTGTTCCCCTTTCTCATGAACTTCGAGTTTTACTCCCGGGATTATTTTCCCTGGCTCGATGCCCTCGAGGCGTCGACGGCCGTCATCCGCCAGGAGTTGCTCGATGTGCTCGCCACCGATCAGGATGGCATGGTCCCCTATATTTCCTACGAAGACGGGCTGCCGCTCAATCAATGGAAGGAACTGAACCATTCGCGTCGCTGGGGCGCCTATTTCCTGTGGAACGAAGGACGGCGCGAGGAAGCGCACCTCGAACGGTGCCCGCGCACCGCCGCTGCACTCCGCGAGCTACCGCAGGTCGATGTGCCGGGACGGGGGCCGACGGCATTTTTCTCCGTTCTGGATGCACGCACCACCATTCCGCCTCATACCGGCGTCACGAATACCCGGCTCACGGTTCATTTGCCGCTGGTGGTGCCCGAGGGGTGCCGGTTCCGGGTGGGCGGTGAGATGCGCGAATGGCGGGTCGGCAGCGGCTGGGTGTTCGACGATACCATCGAGCACGAAGCTTGGAACGACTCGAACATGCCGCGAGCCATACTCATATTCGATGTCTGGAATCCGCAGCTCACGCCGTTGGAGCGTGAACTTGTCCGCGAGGCGACTGTCGTACTTGCGGAATACAGCGACGCTGAGGTTGCGCCGCCGGGAGAGACGAATTGAACCGAATCCAGTGGGGCGTCTGCGGTGGGATTGCCATGTACCTGATGTGGCCGCTCGGGAGCCTCGCGGCAGACTTGCCGCCGGCGCTGCTGGCCTGCCGCTCGTTGACCGATGCCACAGAGCGTCTAGCCTGTTTCGACCGCGAGGTCGCAGCACCATCCAATAAGGCGCCGGCAGCGGCAGCGGCAGTAGCGTCGGCGCCCGCGCTGACACCGGCTCCCGCGGCCGTGACACCGCCACCCATAGACCCGAAAAAGCAGTTCGGGCTGCCGGAAGTCACGGTCGCCAAACAAGAAGTGGCAGCGGGCACCCGGGCAGCGGACGCCACGAAAATAGAGGCTCACATCAGCCAAGTTGTCGCAGACCTCGGATGGGCGAGCCATCGTGACGCTGGATAACGACCAGGTCTGGCGCCAGTTGGTCGTCGAAGGCGATCTTCTAATGAAGCCGGGCGATGCCGTGACCATATCGCGCGGCGTATTGGGCTCCTACTGGTTGCAAACCGCCTCCAAGCGCGGCTGCAAGGTCACTCGGGTACTGTAATACCGCCGGCCGCCAAACGCTCGCGCAGAGGCGCGAGTTCTGCTGCGTAGTGCCGCCACTGCTCCAGTGAAGAGTTATAGAGCGGTTGGCGCACCTGAACCGAACTCAAGGTGGACGTGGAGTTGGGGTTCAAGTGGAAGTCGAGGCAGGCCTCCTCGAAAGGTAAGTCGAGATACTCGAGAAGACGTCGCGTCGTTGCCTCCTGCCGGGTAACCACCTCTTCGTAAGCCACATCGAGTATGCGATTCGGCACTATGCGATGCCAGTGCGCCATCAGCCGGCGATAGCCCAGGTAGAAATCGCCGAGTTCACCTAGGTCATACGAGAATGGGAAGCCGCCGTTGAACCGCATCTTGAAGATCGCGTAACAGGTGGCGAGCGGGTGGCGTGTCAGGTGGACTATCCTGGCATTGGGGAACGCCCGAAAAATCAGGGCGCAATAGAAGAAGTTGAGCGTGGTCTTGTCCGAAAAACGCTGCCGGTCTCCCCGCCGCGACTGTATACGAGCAAGATATTCCTTTGCGACCAAGGCGGCGTCGATCCCGCCCCAGGCATCGATGTATCCCAGCAAACTCTTGGATAATTCCGCCGCGGTCCGGTCGGCGACAGTGGAGACGGCATGCGCCAGCGCCGCCGATTCGCCTGCCGAATGTACGGCGGAGTGGCTGCCGATGATGCGTTCGACCAGGGTGGTCCCGGTACGCGGCAGACCCAGAATGAAAATCGGCTTCTCGCCGGTGGAATCCGGATAGCTCACTTCCAATTCCGGAAATGCGGAAATGATGCGCTCGATGGTGAGCCGATCCTGTGCCGGTTTGTACTGAAGCCGCGCGCGCTCGAGCTTGTTACCCGCCTGGAGATGCTTCCAGCTGCTGGGATAGTCGCCCAGGTCTTCGTAGGATTTGGCCAGGCCGAAATTCAAGTGCGCAGCATCCACAGGGTTGCTCGCGGCCGCGAGAGCGGTCTGCATCGCGGCGATGGCGTTTCCATCCTCCGATTGGCGACGCAGTTGCGCGAGGCCCTTCAAGGCGATGGCGTCCGTAGGCGCCAAGGCTAGAGCGGCTTGGTAGTCGCCGGCGGCCAAATCGAAATGGCCAAGGTACTGGTGCGCCGCCGCCCGTCGCGACAATACGGTGGGATCGCGGGGCGCGGCCTCCACTGCTCGGTCGAACACCTGCAGGGCGCGATGGTATTCCCCGGCATAGGCCAGGAATGTGGCGGCGGCATCGAGCGCGTCGGGATCGTTTGGCGCGGCGGCGGCGGCCGCTTCGGCCGCCGCGGTTGCTCTGTCGCGTTCTCCCAGGGCGAGGAGGCATTCGCCCTGCTGCAGCAGGCACTGCGCGTCGCCGGGATCGACCGCGAGCCTTTCTTCTATGAGTGACAGCGCCTTTGCCTTCTGATCCGCGAACAGCGCGGCCATGCTGCCGAGCAACCAGCCTGACGGATCATTGGGCCATGCCGCCCGACAGACTTCAGCGGAGGCAGCAGCCCCTTCCCAGTCGGCGCGGCCTATTCGGGTACCAATATCGTATTGAAGCTGCGCGAGGGTCGGGGTGCTCATTCGCGCATCATGCTGGCGACGTTGCCCAACGTCCAGAGAGCGCGCCGCGGCACTCTCGTTGCGTGCGTACAACGTATGGGTGATCCGGGCGAGATGGCGGTGTCCATAAGGTGTTGTTACGCAGGAACACTGTGTTATATTTCGGCATCGGTGGATTTTACCTAGAGACGTTCAACGTCCGGGGATGTTAATTGCGGTGGGCATTGCGATGGACTTGGATCCGAGATCCTTGGACCTCTCGTTTCGCCTATGCGCTGTCCCTTGGGACGCGGTTCTTCTTAAAGTGGTTCACCCCCTTGATTTTCCATATGCATCGCATTTAGGGAGAACCATTCAATGCTTCAAGACAATTTCGGAAACGCCGCGCTTCGCCGCGCAATACAGCTGGCGCTCACGGGCGGAACGCTCGTGGCGGGTTGTGGCGTCGCTCAAGCACAAACTGCCCCGGCGGCGGCTGAGACCCAGAGCGGCACACTTGAAGAGGTCGTAGTCACGGGTTCCCGAATCTCGGTACCCAATCAGGTATCCATCAGCCCTGTCACCTTCGTATCCGCGGTCGACATCCAAGAGACGGGCGCCACCCGCGTCGAGGACATGCTGAACTCGCTGCCGCAGGTTTTCGCCTCCCAGGGCGCGATGCAAGCCAACGGCGCCGACGGCACGGCCACCATCAACCTTCGCGGCCTGAATGCCAAGCGCACCTTGGTGCTGGTCGACGGTCTGCGACTCGGTCCCGGCGATCCCAGCAGTGCGGGAGCCTCGGACATCAACATGATCCCGGTCGAACTCATCGACAGCGTCGAAGTGCTGACGGGCGGCGCCTCGTCAGTGTACGGCGCTGACGCCGTTGCGGGCGTCGTGAACTTCAAACTGAACGATCACTTCGAAGGCGTGAAGCTGGTCGCCGATGCCGGCCTCTACCAGCATCACAACAACAATCAGAACGAGGTTGAGGACGCGATCACCAGCTTCAACGCGAGCACGGGCAATGATTTCGCGCCCGCGCCCAGCACCACCACGGGAGGCGCGACCAAGTCCCTCGCCTTCATCGCGGGCCTGAACTCGGCTGATGGCAACGGCAATGCCACGTTCTACGCCACGTATCGCAACGTGAACGCGGTGCTCGAAAACAAGTACTCCGTCAGCGCCTGTACGTTGGCGTCCGGCTACCTGAGCACCGGTGGCCACTTGAATTGCAGCGGTTCCGGTACCACGAATCCGGCGCGTTTCTTCCAAGTCGGCAGCACTGGCTTGTTGAACGACAACACGATCAACAAAGCCGGTGCCCTGACTCCGTTCACGGATGCCAATCGGTTCAATTATGGTCCGCTGAACTACTTCCAGCGTCCTGATGAGCGCTGGACCTCGGGCGCGTTCCTGCACTACGAGTTCAACGAGCACGCGGACGTCTATGCGAACACCATGTTCATGG